>NZ_JAAIKC010000001.1:0-1573416 GCF_010820665.1 Paenibacillus sp. SYP-B3998
ATGGAGTGACGCAGAAGGATAGTGACGCGAGCTGATGGATGCTCGTCCAAGCAGTGAGGCTGATGTGTAGGCAAATCCGCACATCGTAAGGCTGGGCTGTGATGGGGAGGGAAATTTTAAGTACCGAAGGTCATGAGTTCACACTGCCAAGAAAAGCTTCTAGCCAGGCGAAGGTGCCCGTACCGCAAACCGACACAGGTGGGTGAGAAGAGAATTCTAAGGCGCGCGGAAGAACTCTCGTTAAGGAACTCGGCAAAATGACCCCGTAACTTCGGGAGAAGGGGTGCCTCGGTAGGGTGAATAGCCCGAGGGGGCCGCAGTGAAAAGGCCCAAGCGACTGTTTAGCAAAAACACAGGTCTGTGCGAAGCCGCAAGGCGAAGTATACGGGCTGACGCCTGCCCGGTGCTGGAAGGTTAAGAGGAGTGGTTAGGGGCAACCCGAAGCTATGAATTGAAGCCCCAGTAAACGGCGGCCGTAACTATAACGGTCCTAAGGTAGCGAAATTCCTTGTCAGGTAAATTCTGACCCGCACGAATGGCGTAACGACTTGGGCGCTGTCTCAACGAGAGATCCGGTGAAATTTTAATACCTGTGAAGATGCAGGTTACCCGCGACAAGACGGAAAGACCCCATGGAGCTTTACTGCAGCTTGATATTGGACTTTGGTACGATCTGTACAGGATAGGTGGGAGCCTTTGAAGCCTGAGCGCCAGCTTGGGTGGAGGCGACGTTGGGATACCACCCTGATCGTATCGGAGTTCTAACCTGGTACCGTGATCCGGTATGGGGACAGTGTCAGGTGGGCAGTTTGACTGGGGCGGTCGCCTCCTAAAATGTAACGGAGGCGTTTAAAGGTTCCCTCAGAATGGTTGGAAATCATTCGCAGAGTGCAAAGGCATAAGGGAGCTTGACTGCGAGACCTACAAGTCGAGCAGGGACGAAAGTCGGACTTAGTGATCCGGTGGTACCGAATGGAAGGGCCATCGCTCAACGGATAAAAGCTACCCTGGGGATAACAGGCTTATCTCCCCCAAGAGTCCACATCGACGGGGAGGTTTGGCACCTCGATGTCGGCTCATCGCATCCTGGGGCTGAAGTAGGTCCCAAGGGTTGGGCTGTTCGCCCATTAAAGCGGTACGCGAGCTGGGTTCAGAACGTCGTGAGACAGTTCGGTCCCTATCTGTCGCGGGCGTAGGAAATTTGAGAGGAGCTGTCCTTAGTACGAGAGGACCGGGATGGACGTACCGCTGGTGTACCAGTTGTCTCGCCAGAGGCATAGCTGGGTAGCTATGTACGGAGGGGATAAGCGCTGAAAGCATCTAAGCGCGAAGCCCCCCTCAAGATGAGATTTCCCAGTATGTAAGACCCCTTGTAGACGACGAGGTTGATAGGTTCGAGGTGGAAGCGCGGCAACGTGTGCAGCTGACGAATACTAATCGGTCGAGGGCTTAACCAAGAATGCTTTCCTAAGAAGCAGAGCGGCTGTGGTAACAAGCAGCAAGCGATTCACGCTTTACGTAAGTTTCGTATCTAGTTTTCAGGGAACAAAACCCCTACTGTGGCGGTCGTGGCGAAGGGGTTAACGCACTGGTTTGTGGATCCAGCATTCGCGGGTTCAAGTCCCGTCGTCCGCCCTTTTTGATTTTACAATGAGTTTAGTTAGATCCTCAGTATTTTATACGCGGTCGTGGTGGAACGGCAGACACACCATCTTGAGGGGGTGGCGCTCACAAGGCGTGGGGGTTCAAATCCCCCCGACCGCATCCCAGAGAGTAGTCCTGATTAATCAGGGCTTTTTTCTATTTTATTCGTAAATTCAGTATATTGGTGGCAGGTCGAGATTGATTTACCAAATCGAAAATAGCCCGATCTAACAGAGGTTAGATTGGGCTATTTATGTTGGATTACTATTTATTTGGCAGTCATTTATTCAATATCTTTGATACTTTGATAAATGATGTTAAAGAGCTCTTCGATGTTGCTTTCTTCAATGCAAGAGAAGGCAACTCGTAGATCCGTTTCTCCAAGCGCTATAGTGCCAACTTCGTATTTGTTTAAGAGGTGGACACGCAAGGTCTCAGCACTGACAGTTTTAAGCTTCAGGCACATGAAGTAGCCAGAGTTGAAAGGGTAATAGCCCCATACATCGTCGAATTTCCCACTATCTAGGACTGACTTTGTACGGTTCGCACGGCCTTTCATGATTTCGTACTTCTCCTGCTTTTGTGCGGCGAATTCAGGTGAATTCAATGCGTGCAGGACGAACGTTTGTGAAGGGTGTGGACCGCTGGAGATTGTCGCACGAATGATACCCATCGTTTTTTGTTCAAGTGCGCTTAATAAGGCATCGCTGTTACCTGCATAGGTAATGAAACCAACCCGAAAGCCCCAAACGTACTCTTCCTTGGTAGCACCGTCGATTTTGACAGCAAGCACTCGTGGATGTAGATCTGCCAATTGACCGAACAGGGACTCATGAAGCGAACCTTCAAAAAAGAGACCAAAGTAAGCGTCGTCAGTCAGTACAACCACATTGATGCCAGCTTCAGCAGCATCTTTAATTGCTGCGGCGATTTCACGGCCTTCTTGAGCGCCAGGCGTGTAGCCGGTAGGATTGTTCGGGAAGTTTAGGACGACAATCGCTTTACCTTTGGATTTCTGTGCGAAAAGTGCTTCACGAAGACCAACAGCGTTAAATGTTTGTTGCTCATTGTATAGTGGATAGTTTACGATTTTTGCACCACGTCGAATTTCGAACGTCAGTTCGTAATTCTCCCAGTTTTTATCGGGAATTATTACTGCATCGTCCACATCTGCGAACAGATCAGCAGCTATGCTGAGGCCATGTGTCAAGGCATTAGTCACGATCGGATTACCAATCAGCTTACCTTGAATATCTGGATTTTCTTCGAGCATTTTTTTACGCCATGCCGTCCGAAGCTCTGGCTTCCCAGCAGGTGGAGCATATTCATATATATCTTTTGGCGCGTAGGTGGAGAGAGTATCTTGGATGACCTTCAGATGCATGGGCTGTCCATTTTCGATAGCAATACCGATGGTCGCATTGTATTTTTTGGCTTTGGCTTTCGCTTCAGCTGATTGGCTGAGAATGCCTTCTTTTGGGAAGTAAATCGATTTGCCTAAAGCTGAAAGCATTTCATACACGTGAGGATTTTCACGTTCCAAGGTCTCGTTTAACTGTCGTGCCAGTGGATTCATAAGAGTGGGTCATTCCTTCCAATGAACTATTCATTTTTTGGTGTTATTATATCATTTTCCTATGAGTACGTCACTGCGTTAAATAAATTTTTTCTGCTGGAGTGTAAGCTCCAATTTGATTTAGAGGTAGCCCTCAAGCTTGCTTTTTACGTTAGGCCATTCTGAATCGAGAATGCTGAAAATAACGGTGTCGCGAATATAGCCGTCATGGAGGACGCGATGTTGTCTTAGAATGCCTTCTTTATGGGCGCCAATTCGTGCAATTGCTGTTTGAGAACGAATATTGCGCAGGTCTGTTTTAATTTGTACACGGAGCAGATCTAATGACTCAAAGCAATGACGCAGCAGCAAATATTTACATTCTGTGTTAACGCGGGTTCTCCAGACACTAGGGTTATACCAAGTCTGTCCAATTTCAAGATGTCGATGCTCCAGTGAAATGTCAAAGAAACGCGTGCTTCCAACGATTTTATCGAATTGTTTGTCATATACGGTATAGGGAATTCCATGTCCTGATTGGTGCTCGGCCAATGCTTGATGGACGAAATTTTCGACATCATTTATTTGAAGAAGGGGTGTCATATACGACCAGATAAGTGGATCGGCTGCAGCTTCAGCAAGTCCAGAGAGATGGGATTTTTCCATAGGCAATAGAGCGACACGAGTACCTTCTAAAATAACGGGTTCAATGTTCATTATAAATTTACTCCTTGTCAATGTGCCATTATTGTGAGATTTTAGATAGCATATCGAATTATTGGAATGATAAAAAGATCCAATAATCGTAAATTTATTAGAACCAATTTGGTTTGAAATAAAAATAGGAGATTATAATGGATGGACTTTCATATTCCTTACCTTACTTATCAAGTTAAATATCCAAGCAAATACAGTGCTTTGTATCATGCTTTGCATGATGGAATTCTGCAAAATAAGTTGAAACTGCAATCGCGGCTTCCTTCTAGTCGTGAGCTAGCTAAAATGTATGGTTTATCGCGGGGGACTGTTAATCAAGTTTATGAAATGCTCATCGCTGAAGGTTATTTGCAGGCAGATGTGGGGAAAGGAACTTTCGTTGTTTATACAGGTGGGAGGGAGAGTCGAGAGGGTTCAGGAGGGAAAGCAATAACGCTATCCAATTGGGGAAAACGTGTATGTGAACGGGAGCTGCCAATTTGGGGAACAGGTGCAGTGCATCAGGAGAAAGGGTACGGTGAGAGGCTAGGATTAGATAAGGCGCAAGGGCAGGAGCACTATCAAGAGGAAGTGCAAGAGCAGGGGATAGAGCAAGAGCAAGAATTAGAGCAGGAACAGGAACAGGAACAGGAACAGGAACAGGAACTAGAGCAAGAGCAAGAACAGGAACTAGAGCAAGAACAGGAGCAGGAGCAGGAGCAGGAGCAGGAATTAGAGCAGAAACTAGGGCAAGAGAAAGAGCAGGAACAAGAGCAGAGGCAGCGGCATGAAAGAGAGCGTTTTTTTGAGGGAGGGCAAAAGAAACAGTTTTCTTTTACTGTGGGACATCCGCATATGGATGGCTTTCCACGAGAGATATGGAATCGTTGTATGTATGAGCAGGTGCGGCGGATGACAGAGTCGCCGCAGGAGGAGGCTTACGTCGCCGAGGGGCATTACGCGCTTCGTGAGGCGATCGCACAGCACTTGAGGCGGATGCGAGGGATCGATGCGTCACCAGAACGCATCGTTATTGTCAATGGGTCGATGCAGGCAATTGCGCTGCTGACCCATGTGCTTGTGAATGATGGCGATCCAGTCATTCTGGAATGCCCTGGCTATCAAGGAGCTAGCCGCGCTGTTCGCGCGGCTGGTGGGGTACCCGTCCCCGGACTGGTGGACGGGGGCGGGCTTGTGCCTCAGCCGTGGGACGCGCGACTGCTGTTTGTGACGCCGAGCCGCCAGTTCCCTACGGGGGCGGTTCTGGGCCTAGAGCGCCGCCGCCAACTGCTGCACTGGGCGGCAGAGCAAGGAGCTGTCATCATCGAAGATGACTATGACAGCGAGTTCAGGCACCGAGGGCGACCGATTGAGCCGCTCAAGGTGCTGGATCAAGAGGGCCGAGTCGTTTATATCGGCACGTTCTCCAAGACGATGCTGCTGGATCTGCGCATCGGGTATGTTGTGCTGCCAGAGGCGCTGCACGACGCGTTCGTGGCTGCAAAGAGGCTGTTCGAGCCGCATCCTTCGGGACTGCTCGAGCAGCGCTCGCTAGCCGCGTTCATGGCGAGCGGTGGCTATGAGCGTCACCTGCGCCGCATGCGAAGGTTGTACGCGAGCAAGTTCTTCCTCCTGCAGGCGCTGCTGCAGGAGCAGCTGTCCACCCTTTTTGAATGGGTGGACAGCGATGCCGGGCTGCATCTGTTTGGCTGGTGGCGTGGCGCTCCTAAGGCCTATACAGATTATGCAGCCGCGTGTCGGCGAGTCGGCATCGTTTGGAGCGATGCCGGGTTCTATGGCCTGCCTGATCAGCGTGAGGGGGCATGCTTTGGATTTGCACATCTGACCGAAGAGGAGATGTGCAGTGGGGTGATGCTGATGCGCAAAGTGTGGGAGGAGAGTCAAGAAAGTTAGCAGTGAAGAGTACCGTGTTTCCTTATGGAATAGAGGTGTTTTTGGCAGCATTCATTTTCTATGCTATTATCAACATGTGGTTAATTAATTTCTTCTTTAGGAGTGATCCTTTTAATGGCAGGATTGAACGGTGGAGGCACAAGTGTAATTGTGCGTTTGGAAATGCATAAAGAGCAAGTAACATTCGGGAAAATCGCAACAGCGATTGGAGATGCTGGTGGCGATATTGTTGCGATCGACGTGACACGTGCGAGTAAAACGACAACGACACGCGATATTACGGTTAAAGTTAACGATCCAGAGCATACGGAATCGATTGTTGCGGCATTAAACGGGATTCCAGGCGTACGGTTGATTAATGTTTCTGACCAAACGTTCTTGATGCATTTGGGTGGTAAGATTGAAGTGACGCCAAAGATGCCGATTAAAAACCGGGACGACCTGTCTCGTGTATATACGCCGGGAGTTGCTCGCGTTTGCATGGCTATTCATGAAGATCCTTTGAAGGCACACTCGCTGACAATCAAGCGGAATACGGTTGCTGTCGTGTCGGACGGCACAGCTGTCCTAGGGTTAGGCAACATTGGCCCTGAAGCTGCAATGCCTGTCATGGAAGGGAAAGCGATGCTGTTCAAACAGATGGCAGGTGTAGATGCCTTCCCTATTTGTTTGAATACGCAGGATACGGAAGAAATCATTCGTACGGTGAAGGCCATTGCGCCTGCATTTGGGGGCATTAATCTGGAGGATATTTCGTCTCCGCGCTGCTTTGAAATCGAGGAACGCTTAATCGAAGAACTTGATATTCCTGTATTTCATGACGATCAGCATGGTACAGCAGTCGTTATTCTTGCGGGGCTGCTCAATGCGGTTAAGTTCATTGGCAAACCGTTGGAGTCATGCAAAGTGGTCATTACGGGGATCGGCGCAGCAGGTATCGCTTGTACCAAGATGCTGTTGGCTGCTGGCGTGACGAATGTAATTGGCGTGGATCGTCAAGGTGCGATTGTGCGTGGAGAAAGCTATACGAACTCGGCATGGGATTGGTATGCAGCCAACACGAATCCTTTCTTGCAAACAGGTAAGCTATCTGATGTGATTGCGGGAGCAGACATCTTCATTGGATTATCCGGTCCTGGCGTCTTGAAAGTGGAAGACGTAAAGAGTATGGCGTCTGATCCAATCGTGTTCGCGATGGCGAATCCGACTCCAGAGATTGCGCCAGAGGAAGCAGAGCCTTATGTCAGAATAATGGCAACTGGACGTTCCGATTATCCCAATCAAATTAATAACGTACTCTGTTTTCCAGGTATCTTCCGTGGTGTTCTAGATTGCAGAGCTTCACGGATTACTCAGGAAATGAAGCTAGCAGCGGCTAAAGCTATTGCATCTGTCGTAAATGATGATGAATTGAATGAATACTATATCATTCCGAGCGTATTTAATCAGTCCGTTGTGGAGAAGGTTCGCGAAGCCGTCATGGATGCCGCTTACGAATCTGGTGTAGCTAGACGTAGAAATCCTCGTGATCTGCAGGATGGCATCCACGACTAAGCCTGAAAATAATAGATAAACAATGGCAAGCAGCTTGGTTACTACCCTTAGATGAGGGAAAGACCCCTGCTTGCTTTTTTTCGGCATTTTGAACTCAAGGACCTCATCTTGCTTTTTTTTCGGCATTTTGCAGTTAGTTGGTTTTACGGTCATGATTTAAGGAGATTACGAAGGAACCGATTGTTGTGCAAGCATCAAAAAAACCTTGAACGACAAGCTGTTTGCCCAGCTTGCAGTTTAAGGTTTTTTTGATGTTTCGCTCATTTATTAAGCGCTGCTTTCCTCTGTCCATTGTTTCAATTTGCGATCTGAAGGGAGCAGGAAAGTCAGTAGTCCAAGCAGAGGCAGAAAAGCGCATAGTTCCATCACACGAGTTGTACCGATAACATCGCATAGGTTACCTAACACGACGCTCCCGATGCCTCCCATACCAAAGGCGAGCCCGGTAATGAGGCCTGATACAGTTCCGACTTTGCCAGGGAACAGCATTTGAGCATAGACGACGGTTACCGAGAAGCTGGATAATAGAATAACTCCAATGACGACGAGCAAGATGTACGCCCAAGTAAAGTTCACATGGGGTAAGAGTAAGGCGAATGGCGCAGACCCGAACATCGAGAAGAAGATTACGTTTCTACGGCCAAAACGGTCTGCAAGCGGACCACCGAAAAATGTGCCAATCGCACCAGCGGCTAAAAAGAGAAAGATAAAATCCTGCGCGCGGTCGATTGTTAATCCATATTTATCTTGTAAAAAGAAGGCGAAATAACCGCTCATCGCTGCTCCGTACCACGAGCGGACGAAGACGAGGAAGATGAGCATGCAGATAGCGAACATGACTTGTTTGCGCCGCTGAGGGCTTACTGCACGCTGTATAGTGGCTTTAGCTTTCACAGGTGTTGTCTGTAAGACAACTTTGTACCATCGGGCGATGTACAACTGTACGGCAATGGCTACCGCGGCTACGCCTGTAAACCAAATGGAGCCGAACAGCCCAAGCGGAATGAAGATCCATTTGGTCATAATGGGGGCAAGTGATTGCCCGGCATTACCGCCGACTTGAAAAATCGATTGCGCTAATCCTTTACGACCGCCTGCGGCCATATGGGAGACGCGTGATCCTTCGGGATGAAAGGCAGCGGAGCCTAGACCAACGAAGCAAACGGAGAGTAACACAACCCAGTAGGTAGGAGCAAAGGCGAGCAAAAGCATCCCAATTAAGGTGGAAAACATGCCAATTGGCAATATGTAAGGTGAAGGCTTACGGTCTGTGTACAACCCGACTACGGGCTGCATGATTGATGCCGTGAAGTTAATGGCAAACTGCACCCAGCCAACTTGCGTATAGCTTAAGCCCATTTCACTTTTCAATATAGGGAAGATGGCTGGAATGACAGATTGAATGGAATCATTAAGTAAGTGAACAAGACTAATTGCAAAAAGAATGCGATAAACGGTAGGTTTCACATCCCCGGCACCTTGCAGCCCGTGTGAGCCAGGTTTCGGAGACGTTGTAGTTGTTGAAGCCATGGAACTCTCCCTCTGGGAGCCCGGATTTTATTTCTCTATAAAGAAGCCGAGTTCTTCTCCCATTTTTACTTTGGATCCGAGTTGCAAATCGGTGCGAGGCTTAAACATGTCATCTTCGAAAAGCAAAACTACCGTCGAGCCGAACTCGAAGTAGGCCAACTCTTGTCCCCGTTCTAGATGATTAGGCAGCGGCTTCACGTATTGGATGCTGCTTACATTCAGGGCACCTACCTTTACGACCGCAACTTCCCCTGCTTCATGCTGCATGAACGTAATCAGCCTTTCGTTTCGGCTTAGCACTCTGCGCATATGACGAAGACCAAATTCGTTCACGGGATATACTTTTCCTGGCACGTGCTCTTTCTCCAACACGTCGCCCGTAATCGGAGAATGAATGCGATGGTAGTCCGTAGGGCTTAAGTACAGAACGAAATAGAAACCGTTCTTATAGTTAACGGTGCGAGGCGAACGGTTCAGCAATTCTTCAATCGTATAGTCTTGGCCTTTGACATTTAGAATAAGTCCGTCCTTGATGTCCCCAATACCAGTAATCGCCGCATCTACGGGGCTAACTACACGAGTTGTATCCTCATGAATAGGGCGTAAACCCGGCTTTAATCGTCGTGTGAAAAAGTCATTCAAAGAGGTATATTCCTTGATAT
Source organism: Paenibacillus sp. SYP-B3998 (assembly GCF_010820665.1). Taxonomy (GTDB): domain Bacteria; phylum Bacillota; class Bacilli; order Paenibacillales; family NBRC-103111; genus Paenibacillus_E. The sequence continues at coordinate 9,556 of NZ_JAAIKC010000001.1, forward strand.
GCTTCTCAGCGTCCTCGATACGAATACCATAGGTTTGGGCAAATCGCGTAATGAAAAGACGGCTTGCTTTGGATTTAGCAAAAGCTCCAGTCAATTGCGACACCCACTTGCGTGAAGACAGCTCAGTCAGCAATCGGAAAAACGGTTTGGACATAAGTGAATAACTCCTGTTCATTCTATCATGGTTAGGTTCTTGATAATCTTGCCACAGAAAGAAAAAAGAATCAATTGTCGATTGGGGGGAAAGAGGGTCGTGTGCCTAAGAAAAAAACAGCCTAGCGGCTGTTTTCGATGGATTCTTTGGATTCTTTTAATGTGGCTTATAGTCCCCGCAGGTATGGCACGTGGCCAGATTAACGGATATCGCTACTAGGGAACCGGCATATTTGATGCATTTAATTGGAGTTCTTGAGGCATGTTCAGAAATGCTTGTGCAGGATTTGCAGTGCGCAATTTGTTCTAGAGCGGCAACCAGGGGCAGCGAATTCTGCAGAACGACATCCTTTTTCATAGACGAACCTCTTTTCCTGTTCATGAATGGGGCCGAACCTAGCAAAAAAGCCGCCCTAAACAGGCGACGAGAATCGTCTGATTAGGGTAACCCGGCTATCGTAGCGCTGTTTCAAAATCCTGCGCCGTAGACCCGTGGCTTTGCGTACCCGACTTTCGTGCGGGGCTGCCTTTATTCCAAATGTAAACGCTTTATTCATGCAATTATCATAGCATAGTGAACTGATAAATGTCATTAAGTTTGAAAAGTATTTCCATTCAGGAAACCGTCAATGCTAAGCGTAGATTGTGGATACGAGCTTTAGAGATGAACAAATCGATAGAGGTGAGTTAAGAAATGGTTGTATTTCTTGTGCTGCTAGTCCTAATCGTACCTTTGGCGATGTTGGTAGGTGCTTGGCTATTTCGTTCTTGGCAAGTTATTTATTATGGAGTGGCCGTTGTGTGTGCTTATGTATTTGGTATGATTAGTGTGGTGGCGATTTACCGAATTATACACGATGAGACAGTGTTTATGACCAATATCCACGCTGTTTTTCAAAATAACCTATTTCTGCTCAGCGGAGCATACTTGGGCAGCTACGGTATTTATATGCTGCAATACTGGACTTTGAAGCAATTGAGAAGAGACTGAGAATTCTGCAACTAAGTCTCCAAGACTTACGTCTATTGAAAGAAGATTTCCAAATAATCACATGCAAGCAGGTGAAAATGATGCGTCGTTTGGATCGCTTATTCATGAAAGGCAGCTTGGGAGGGTGTGTTTGCTTGATATTCTTAGCGGGATGTTTAGATTTAGAAGGCGGTTCAACGGGACATGCTTCTCTTCCACCTTCTCCCGTCCCATCTCAAGCTGTGCATGCTGCCTCGCCTCCTACAGTCGATGCTTTTCAAGCTAAGCTCGAACAGATGACGGTTCATGAGAAGATCGGGCAGTTGATATTCGCTGGTATCGATGGTTATGAGATGAACCAACAAACGCGCGAGCTTATTGAAATGTATTATGTTGGTGGAATCATTTTGTATAAAACGAATGTGAAGAATACGGGCCAGCTTACGGAGTTGGTGAATGGGCTGAAGCAAAAAAATACGGCGAACAGACTACCTATTTGGTTAGGGGTAGATGAAGAGGGGGGGAGAGTAACGCGTCTTCCCGATGAAATCGTCAAAACCCCACCGAACAAAGTAATTGGCAATGCGAATAGTAAGGAGTTCGCTTATAGTGTCGGTAGTTTGATTGGGAAAGAGCTAAGCGCATACGGCTTGAATGTTGATTTCGCACCTGATCTTGATATTAATAGCAATCCGAAAAATCTAATTATCGGTGATCGATCTTTCGGAGAGAATGCTGCCATTGTGAGTACGATGGGGATTCAGACGATGAAAGGGCTGCAAGCACAGCGCGTACTTCCGGTTGTGAAGCACTTTCCTGGTCATGGTGACACATCGGTCGATTCCCATGTTGGGCTTCCCATTGTACAAAATGATCTGACCCGTCTAAGGAAGCTCGAATTCATTCCCTTCGCTGAAGCATTCAAGCAGCAGGCCGATGCTGTCATGGTCGCGCATATCTTGTTGCCCAAAGTAGACGATCAATATCCCGCCACCCTATCAAAGAAGATCATGACGGACTTATTACGGAAGGAGTTAGGTTTCGAAGGAGTCATTATGACGGATGATATGACAATGGGGGCAATCATTAAAAATTACGCGCTTGGCGAAGCGGCAGTGAAATCTGTATTGGCTGGCACCAACGTAGTTTTGGTCGGACACGACTACGATAAAGTCGTTACGGTTGTTGAAGCTTTGCGCAAAGCCGTTGAAGAGAAACGAATTCCGATGGACATAGTCGATCAAAGCGTTGTTCATATTATGAAGCTGAAACAGAGATACCAATTAACAGACGAGGTTGTTCGTCCGCCTGATATTGAGTCGCTCAATACGGCCGTTCGCCGTGTGCTGGATACGTATTTGCGCAAGTGAAAAACCTTTATTCCCTGAGCCATTCTGGCGCTTGGGGAATAAAGGTTTTTTGATTTAGTAGACAGGAATTCCTCCGTCTAATAAATATTTGGCATAGGCAATCGGGTTGTAGTAGGTACATTTCCATTCTTCCAATAGGTGAGCTTCACGGAAAGCGTAGCGCTGATCTTTGCCGTTGCATTCAATGAATAAGGGGAAACCATCATGTGTAATGCCGATATCAAGGCCAATATCAGCTAAGTGCGGCAGCTCCATGCTTAAATGTTTAGCTACTCGGAGAACGAAGTCTGTCATTTGTTGATACACGCTTTCTTGATCCAGCAGTGGGTATTGGGTAGTCAAAATATCGGAAAGCGTACGTATTTCTCCCCCTTGGGCGAAATTGGTTAAGAAGAGCTTAGGTGACGCGACCTTCGCTACGATCCCCGTAATTCCCCATTCTCCACTGGCACCGCGCTGCACAGAGACTCGGAGGTCGAATGGTCTGCCGTCATAAGTAGCCAGTGGTAAGCGCTGCTGGACAATATAAGCGCGGTTCTGAATTTTACGCTGCAGTGTTAAAGGAATTTGCTTGCGGAAGCGAATTTGTCGCCAAATGCGGTTGCTGATTTTGAACGTGGCCGGATAGATCAACTTCCATTTGCTAGCTATCCGATCCATTTTCATGACGCCTCGTCCAATACTAGAGTTGGTTGGCTTAATAATAAGTGAATCATATGTGTCCATCATCATTTTCATATTACTCATGGTGGCTAGATAAGTGCAAGGCAGATGTGGCCTTATGAAAGCATCTTTCATAAGGATATGGTGAATATGAAGCTTGCTATAACGATTCCAACGGTTAAATAAGACGATGCCGCACTGCGTCCAGGTTTCCAGCACATCGTAAGCGCTTTGATCTAAATATACGGCTCGGTTATGAATGATTTTGGGCAAATCGATCCATTGTCGAACATAGGTGTTGCCCAGTTGAACATAGGCATTCGCTCTTTTCGTCTCGATTAAAACATCTTGTATACGGAAATAACAGGGTGTTACCCCATATACCTTGCCTGCTTCACTGTAATAATGAATAGCTTCGTATTTTGTGTTCCCTAGGGGAATGCCTGCGTACAAGGAATCGTTGACTAAAATACCCACGTAGGGATGTACCATCTACTTCACTCCTTCAGCATTTTTCGATAGAAATCTTTGTACGTAATCCTTAGCTTTAAGGCTCAATGCTAGGAATCGGTTCGCATACAGCTTATGGAAAAGCTGACCGGCTTGTTTGTACGGATGCTGATACTTTCCTTGAGAAGCGGGACAGAGGCCCAAACCTTGCCCTTTAATCCGCATATGTATAGAAGAAAGGAGATGAACCGAAAGGGGGATGCACGATGAGTCAAAAACCTATGAGTGTTGCTATTGTTACGCCAGGTTCCTTTCCGATACCATCAGGAGTCAGCAGTTCCGTGGAACAAGTTGTAGAAAAAATGGCAAGTCAGCTGATCAAACGAATGCCGGTTTATGTGCTTGGCCGTAAACCTTCTTATCAACCTGTTCGTGAAATTCGCAATGGCGTTTCTTATATACGGGTCCGTTATCGCGGTCCAACCATTTATAGAGATGAGGTTCGGAAACACATCGCAAAGCTGAAGCCGACTATCATACAAGTAGAAAATAGACCGCGATATGTCCGTTTTTTACGCAGGTGTTATCCGAAGGTTCGATTAAGTCTAGTGCTTCATTCCACTTCATTTATTTCCAAGTCTTCTATATCCAATAAAGATTTAAGGGCTTGTTTGCGTGCAGCTGATGTGGTGATCGTCAATAGCGACTTTTTGAAAAATATCGTGCAGGCCAAGGCTCCCGCGTATGCGCATAAAGTCGTTACTCACTATTTGGGGGTGGATGTATCGCGTTTCAAATCAAGGTGGTCGGAAGAAGGAATCCAGTCTAGGAATCAGTTTTTGCAACAGCTAGGTTATGAAAATCGTAAAATTATTTTGTTCGTGGGACGGCTCATCCCTAAGAAAGGTATCGACCACTTATTGAACGCGATGAAGCTTATTATTACTAAGGAACCTACGGCTTTGTTGATCTTGATTGGCAGTGCTTTTTATGGCTCGCATCGATTAACGAATTATGTGAAGAATCTGCATCGGGTAGGAAATACAATGCCTAATCATGTGCGTTTCATACCTTATATTTCTCATTCTGAAGTACCCAAATGGTTTCAAATTGCAGATGTAGTCGCTGTTCCTTCGGACGAGGGAGAGGCGTTTGGGTTGGTTAATGTGGAGGCCATGGCTTCGGGTATTCCCGTGGTAGCGACAAGATCAGGCGGTATTCAGGAAGTGATTACTGATGGAACGGTTGGCTATTTGGTTCATCCAAGGAATATAAAGGAGGAATTTCCTCATTATTTGCTGCTGCTCCTTGCAGATGAGGAATTGCGGCGAAGGATGGGAAAGCAGGGAATACAGAGGGTTCAGCAGCATTTTACGTGGGAAAAGGCAGCCGAGACGAGGCATGACTTGTACAGCCGTATGAGGGGGAAACGATTATTTATCTAGGTGTGCGCACATTTTCTCGGGCTAACGTACATCTCTTCCAACGTTTGAATATGTTACAAATGACTAATTCCTATAGAAATGGAGAGGAGTCTATGAGTAGACGTAAGAGCAATAGCAACAGCAGCAGGGTGAAGCCTAGATTGCATAAAGTTAGCTCCGGTATCAATGAGCTGCTTTGGCTTGATGAAGGTGAAACGCTAGATGTTCCAACAAATCAGGATAGCGTGGAGAATCGTCATACAACGGTTAGCAGTGGCACACAAGTAGAACTGAAAAGCACAGAAAATATCCCTGCAATTGATACTTCCAAACCAACGAAACAATCACAGATCAATGTATCTAATGCCTCTTTACCCGCTCCTCCATTATTACTGCTCTCTGAACGAAAAACGGGAAAGTTTGTAAACCCTGTTATCTATACCGACGATATTGTCGAAGAAGCGGTTACTTGGGAGAAGCTTGCTAGTCGTGCGGTCGACGAGAGCAAAATTAAACCACTAAGTATCGGTTCAAGGGCCATTAAGGACTTCTCAATTGAGCAATCGAAGCTTGCTGTAGGAAGCGTATCGCGAGATAAAATTGTAGATGGTGCCATTCATGATGAACATATAGCCGATAAGAGCATTTCGGGAGACAAAATTCAAGACCACTCAATCCCAGGAAGCAAACTGTTCGATAACAGCATCACTTCGGATAAACTTGCTGATCAAATGATTGATTCATCGAAATTAGCAGAGGGCTCCATTCTCTCAAAGCATCTATCCGAACTGGTCATTATAAGCGAGCTTATTGACAATCAAGCGATAACTGCCGAGAAAATTCGTAGTGGAGCGGTGCAAGCCAAACATCTTTCAAACTATAGCATTGATACTTCCAAATTGATGGATGGTGCGATTACTGCAGATAAAATAAGAGATCAGGCAGTTACACAAGAGAAAATTGCCAATGCAAGCATTACCTCAGCTCATTTCCAGCCGCGCATTGTCTTCAATGAGCATTTGGCGGAGGGGAGCGTGCAAAGCACCAACATTGCGCCGGCTCAGATTGTAGGGGGACACATTGCTGATGGTGCAGTGGAAGGCTCCCATTTGCAAAATGATACTATCACAACTGCTAAACTGGCATCACAAGCCGTAACGGAGAACGAGCTTGCGAGCTTAGCGGTTACAAGTAAAAAGATAGCTCCACAATCGATTGCATCGAAGCATTTGCAGGAAGCTTCCATTCAAGCAGAGCATGTTGCTGAAGAAGCGATTCACAGTCGCCATATTACAGCAAGTGCAGTCAATGCCGAACATATAGCAGATGGTGCTATATACACAATTTTAATTCAAGATGAAGCCATTACCTCGCAGAAATTGGCTGATGGGATTATTGCGGATAAACATATTAGCCCAAAAGCAATTCAGAGTGCTCATCTTGCTGACGGTATTATCTCGAATGAGAAACTCCAAGATGCTTCGATTACCTCAGCCAAATTGGCCGAAAAGATCATCAAAGAAAAGCATATAGCGCAGCAAGCGATTCAAAACCCACATCTGGCAGACGATATTATCTCGAGCTCGAAGCTCCAAAATGAATCGATCACCTCGGACAAATTGGCACTAGAGATTATCGAGGATAAGCATATAGCGCAGCAAGCGATTCAAAACGCGCATCTGGCAGACGATATTATCTCGAACTCGAAACTCCAGAATGAATCGATCACCTCAGACAAATTGGCACTAGAGATTATCGAGGATAAGCATATAGCGCAGCAAGCGATTCAAAACACGCATCTGGCAGACGATATTATCTCGAATTCGAAACTCCAGAATGAATCGATCACCTCGGATAAATTGGCACCAGGGATTATCGAGGATAAACATATAGCGCAACAAGCGATTCAAAACGCGCATCTTGCAGACGATATTATCTCGAATTCGAAACTCCAGAATGAATCGATCACCTCGGACAAATTGGCACCAGGGATTATCGAGGATAAGCATATAGCGCAACAAGTGATTCAAAATGAGCATCTGGCAGACGATATTATCTCGAACTCGAAACTCCAAGATGAATCGATCACCTCGGACAAATTGGCACCAGGGATTATCGAGGATAAGCATATAGCGCAACAAGCGATTCAAAACGCGCATCTGGCAGATCGTATTATTTCTAACGCTAAGCTTGAAACAGGAGCAGTTACGACAGAGAAATTAGCTGATGGCAGTGTAGATACTTCCAAGTTGAAGCAAGAGAGTGTAACGACGGACAAAATTGCACCAAATGCGATTACTACGGCTCATCTGCAAGAAGGAATTGTTGGCAGTGAATATTTGGCGGATGGATCCGTTTCGGGAGCGCACATTACTTTGCAGGCTATCGGCACGCAGCATCTTCAAAATGGTGTTGTCTCCAGTGATAAGCTTGGTATCCATGCTATCCGTACTGAGCATGTGGCAAACCGTGTTATCGGAGACGAACAAATCGCTTACTTGGCGATACATCGGGAACATCTGACGGATGAAGTGATTACGACAAAGCACATGCAGGATGAGACGATTACAACGAGTAAAATAGCCGAAGAAGCTGTGACTAGCAGTAAAATTGCCTCGATGTCGATCGACACTCGTCATCTTCAAGAAAATATCATCGATGGCATTCATATTAAGTCTGGCTCAATTACTTCCGATCACTTAGCCTATGGATCGATTACACTTGGCATTTTCGCTGATCGGAGCTTGGAAGGCAGCAAGCTCGTTGAACAGTCCATTACCGAGGAGACGCTTGCACAAGGAGCCGTAACGGAAGCGAAGCTCGCGAACGGTTCTGTAGGTACGCAGCATTTGCAAGCAGGATCCGTTTCGGCATGGATTGTTCAAGATCTAGCCGTTACGACTGGGAAATTAGATGAAAATGCGGTAACGGAAGCGAAACTGGCAGACCTTAGCGTGACTAGTCGTAAGATTTCAAGTAAAGCTGTCAATAGCGAGCACATCGTGGATGGCGCGATTACGGCAGCAAAACTCGCTAATGAAAGCATTCATGGCAGCAAGTTGGTTGCCGGCGCGCTAAGCAACCGTCATTTAGCTGATGGTGTGGTCACTAGTTCGAAGCTGGCAGCACGGACGGTAAGCAGCGAGCACCTTACAGATGGCGCCGTGACTGGTACGAAGCTGGCAAAAGAGAGCGTTGATAGTACGAAACTGACAGCGGGTGCAGTAACCAATGAACATCTGGCTGCTGGTGCTGTGAATGGGTCGAAGCTTGCACTGGGCATCGTGACAAATGAGCATCTGGCATCGAACGCCGTAGACGGCGCGAAGCTTGCTACGAATTCTGTCGATGGGAGTAAGCTCGTGCTTGGCGCGGTGAATAACTATCACCTTGCGGATCAAGCTGTATATGGGGCAAAGCTGGCGACAGGCAGCGTAGATAGCAGCAAGCTAACGGCAGGTGCAGTTAGTAATGAGCATCTGTTGGACGGTGCTGTGGATGCCGCGAAGTTAGCCCCAGGGAGTGTGGATGGCAGCAAGTTAAGATCAGGTGCAATAGCTCGTGAACATCTGATAGATAACGCTGTAGATGGATCGAAGCTAGCGGCAGGCGCTGTGAGTAGGGAGCATCTAGCTAACGGTATAGTTGACGGGTTCAAGCTAGCGTTAGGCAGTGTGGACAGCAGTAAACTGGTGCCTAGCGCAGTAGTTAATGAGCACATTATGGACGGAGCCATTAGCGGAGCGAAGCTAGCGATTGGAAGTGTGGATAGCAGCAAGCTAGTGTCTGGCGCAGTGAACAGCGATCATATCGCAGCTGGCGCTGTGGATGGTACAAAGCTCGCTCCAAGCAGTATAGATAGCAGTAAACTGACGGAAGGCGCAATCAACAGCGAGCATTTGACTGCTAGTGTCGTCACCAACACGAAGCTCGCAACAGGCAGTGTGGATGGCAGTAAGCTGGTAGCGGGTGCTGTTAGCGGCTATCATCTCGCTGATGGATCGGTAGATAGCGCTAAGCTCGCAGCGAGTAGTGTGGACGGCAGCAAGTTGACGCTGGGTTCCGTCTGCGGCGCTCACCTCGTAGACGGCGCTGTGGATCGAACGAAGCTAGCGGCAGGCAGTGTGGATGGCAGCAAGTTGACGGCAGGTGCAGTGAGCAGCGATCACTTAGCCGATGGCGCATTGTTCGGTGCGAAGTTGGCTGCTGGCAGCATTGACGGCAGCAAGCTGGCGTCAGGGGCCATCAGCAGTTACCATCTTGCGGGTAACAGCGTGGATGCCAGTAAGCTGGCATTGGGTGTGGTGAGCACAGGACATCTGGTCGATGGCGCTGTGGATAGTAAGAAGCTGGCAAACGGCAGCGTGGACGGTAATCACCTTGCGGATCAAGCTGTATATGGGGCAAAGCTGGCGACAGGCAGCGTAGATAGCAGCAAGCTAACGGCAGGTGCAGTTAGTAATGAGCATCTGTTGGACGGTGCTGTGGATGCCGCGAAGTTAGCCCCAGGGAGTGTGGATGGCAGCAAGCTAAGATCAGGTGCAATAGCTCGTGAACATCTGATAGATAACGCTGTAGATGGATCAAAGCTAGCGGTAGGCGCTGTGAGTAGGGAGCATCTAGCTAACGGTATAGTTGACGGGTTCAAGCTTGCGCCAGACAGTGTGGACAGCAGTAAACTGGTGTCTAGCGCAGTAGTTAATGAGCACATTATGGACGGAGCCATTAGCGGAGCGAAGCTAGCGATTGGAAGTGTGGATAGCAGCAAGCTAGTGTCTGGCGCAGTGAACAGCGATCATATCGCAGCTGGCGCTGTGGATGGTACAAAGCTCGCTCCAAGCAGTATAGATAGCAGTAAACTGACGGAAGGCGCAATCAACAGCGAACATTTGAATGCTGGTGTCGTCACCAACACGAAGCTCGCAACAGGCAGTGTGGATGGCAGCAAGCTGGTAGCGGGTGCTGTTAGCGGCTATCATCTCGCTGATGGATCGGTAGATAGCGCTAAGCTCGCAGCGAGTAGTGTGGATGGGAGCAAGTTGACGGCAGGTGCAGTGAGCAGCGACCACTTAGCCGATGGCGCATTGTTCGGCACGAAGTTGGCTGCTGGCAGCATTGACGGCAGCAAGCTGGCGTCAGGTGCCATCAGCAGTTACCATCTTGCGGGTAACAGCGTGGATGCCAGTAAGCTGGCATTAGGTGTGGTGAGCACAGGACATCTGGTCGATGGCGCTGTGGATAGTAAGAAGCTGGCAAACGGCAGCGTGGACGGTAATCACCTTGCGGATCAAGCCGTATATGGGGCAAAGCTAGCGACAGGCAGCGTAGATAGCAGCAAGCTAACGGCAGGTGCTGTTAGTAATGAGCATCTGTTGGACGGTGCTGTGGATGCCGCGAAGTTAGCCCCAGGGAGTGTGGATGGCAGCAAGTTAAGATCAGGTGCAATAGCTCGTGAACATCTGATAGATAATGCTGTAGATGGATCAAAGCTAGCGGCAGGCGCTGTGAGTAGGGAGCATCTAGCTAACGGTATAGTTGACGGGTTCAAGCTGGCGCCAGGCAGTGTGGACAGTAGTAAACTGGTGTCTAGCGCAGTAGTTAATGAGCACATTATGGACGGAGCCATTAGCGGAGCGAAGCTAGCGATTGGAAGTGTGGATAGCAGCAAGCTAGTGTCTGGCGCAGTGAACAGCGATCATATCGCAGCTGGCGCTGTGACAGGTGCAAAGCTCGCTCCAAGCAGTATAGATAGCAGTAAACTGATCGAAGGAGCAATCAACAGCGAGCATTTGGCTACTGGTGTCATCACCAACACGAAGCTCGCAGCAGGCAGTGTGGATGGAAGCAAGCTGGTAGCGGGTGCTGTTAGCGGCTATCATCTCGCTGATGGATCGGTAGATAGTGCTAAGCTCGCAGCGGGTAGTATGGACGGCAGCAAGTTGACGTTGGGTTCCGTCTGCGGCGCTCACCTCGTAGACGGTGCTGTGGATGCCGCGAAGCTAGCCCCAGGGAGTGTGGATAGCAGCAAGCTAGTGCCTGGCGCAGTGAACAGCGATCATATCGCAGCTGGCGCTGTGATAGGTGCAAAGCTCGCTCCAAGCAGCATAGATAGCAGTAAACTGATCGAAGGAGCAATCAACAGCGAGCATTTGGCTACTGGTGTCATCACCAACACGAAGCTCGCAACAGGCAGTGTGGATGGCAGTAAGTTGATGGCAGGTGTAGTGAGCAGCGGACACTTGGCTGATGGTGCAGTGGATGGAGCAAAACTGGCCGCAGGCTGTGTAGATGGAAGTAAGCTGACGGCAGGTGCTGTAGGCAACGATCATTTGGCTATCGGATCTGTTGATGGAACGAAGCTAGCCGCAGGATCGGTGAACAGCATGCACCTCGCTGATGGCACGTTGATCGGCGCGAAGTTGGTGAACGGCAGCATTGACAGTTCTAAGCTGGGTCTTGGGGTGGTAAAGGGTGAGCACGTAGTCGATGGAGCGATTACGGGGGAGAAGCTCACGAATGGGAGTATCGATGCTAGCAAACTTTCTTTTGGGACGGTTCAGCTGCCGTCAAATAAAAGAAATAGTATGCAGCAGTATGGGTTAGCAGCGTTTGAGTGCAAAATTCATGAGGAAATGGTTGATGTGTTGCTTATGTTCGATGAACCATTTGTCGATGAAATGTATTCACTTGTAGCTATGACCAATTCACCTGCTTACCACGCTACAGCTAAACAAAAATTCAAGGACTCAGCTATCATTTCAATAGCACGAACGAAATTCTCACCTGACTTGTTCGGTCTTATTAACTGGATTGCTATAGGTAATAAAGCATTTGAATAACACCTTCATTAACGAGTCTGGAGCACCTGATATTCTGCGATAAGCAGAGTAACGGGTGTTTTTTTTGTCTTATATATAGGTATTTGATTGTTTTCACTCGTTTAGGGTAATTGTCCAATTTTCCGTAATTGAGTCAGCATATGATTTATTCAGGGTGATTTGCCCGTCTAAAATCTAACGATTGTAACATGTTCGAAAGAAGGTGAAATCCTGATTGAACATATTGATAACAGGCGCAAATGGTCAACTGGGTTGTGATCTTTTTCGGGTCTTATCGACTAATCACAGAGTGATTGGCCTGACAAAAGGTGATTTAGATATAACCGATGAAACGAAGGTTCAGCAAATTATTCTTCAACTGAAGCCAGATGCGATTATTCATACAGCGGCTGTAACCGATATTTTGGATGCGGAACGCGATCCGGAACACGCCTATGTTGTTAATGCTATCGGAACTTGTAATGTTGCTTATGCCGTACAGCAAATAGGTGCGAAGCTGGTATATATCAGCACAAGTCTAGTTTTTGACGGTGAAAAAGAAACGCCCTACACGGAGTTTGATAGGCCTAATCCGCTAAGTGTTTATGGTAACTCTAAGCTTCATGGGGAAAAATTCATAGAAATGATTTGTGATCAATATTTCATTGTGCGTTCAGGTTGGTTGTTCGGTCGTCATGGTAGAAATTTTGCGAAAGAAGTAGTTGCTCATTTACAGGGAAATCTAACACTTTCGGTTGCGGATCCAAAATGGGGATCTCCCACATATACATTCGATCTCGCTGTCTTTATCCATGCATTGCTCCAAACCAACCATTACGGCTTGTATCATGCATCCAATAAAGGAAGCTGCTCTCATGTAGAATTCGTTGAGGAAATACAGTCCCTTCTTGGGAAATCGGAGAACAAGTTCGCGATTTCAAATTCAATTGAGGGTGAAATGCTTAGACCGAAGTATGGCGTGTTGGATGATCTCGCGATCCGGACTCATGGACTTCCTAGCTTCCAAAGCTGGCAAAGAGCACTTCGTTATTTTCTAAAGCACGACTACCCTGTAAATCGATGATTTAAGGAGGGAATGGGGATGAGGACAAATACCGTGAAGAGAGTGAAGAAAAAGCGAGTAAGTGTTCAGAGTCAGCCCCAGTTATCCGTTATCATACCCGCTCAGAATGAAGCTAAATCAATCGGCAGGGTTATATACGAGGCCAAAAAAATAGCTCGTTATACAGAGGTGATCGTGGTTTGTAACGGATGCAAAGATCAAACCGAAAGGGTAGCCAAGAAGGCTGGGGCTAGAGTTCTCTCTTTTACGGAACCGTTGGGTCATGATGTTGGAAGAGCGATTGGAGCGCAACATGCAAGAGGCCCGATCTTACTTTTTTTGGATGCGGACTTTGCAATTTCACATACAATTTTAAAAAAATTTTACCTAGCCGTTCGCTGTGGCTGTGACGTCGCGCTAAACGCTTATTCCGGTTATACAACGAAAACTACGATGCATTCCACCTCAGAGGCAAAAAGGATGCTGAACCGCCTTCTGAAACGTCCGGATTTACTAGGAAGCTCGCTGACTTCGATTCCCCACGCGATGACCAAGGAAGCGGCTTCTATAATCGGTATTGATAATTTGTGCGTTCCTCCACTGGCACAGGCTAGGGCAGTCTTATCCGGTTTGCAAATTAAAAAAGCAGTTCATATCAATGTCTCTCGTTTAAACATGCGAAGGAAACGGAAAAGTAATTATGTGGAACGAATGATTTTAGCGGATCATGCGGAGGCGATAGCTTACGTAATGAAGCATGATGATACAACTTATGATTCATCCTTTCAGATAGACGAAAAACCGCTTGCAAATAACGTAATAATCATGAGTGATATTGATCGTGAGACGCGCATTTCTCTCGTGTTCATGGTCCAAAACGAAAGTGAAATTAGTGCCATACAGAAGCAGCTTTCCAAGGTGTCGTTTGACAAAAATAAACGGATATCCTCCGCTGAGAAATTGTTTGCGTTCGTTGATGCGTCTGGCCCCTTAAATGCCCGAATTCATGCAGCGGAATTAGCAAAAGGGGAAATCATAGTCTTCGTTGACGGTGGGAAAAAGATATCCTTTAAGCTTCTGCTTGCTCTTATAGACGCATGTGAACGCGGAGCTGATGTTGCAATACCACCGATTAGACCGAAGCCCCGTAAATTGATGGATTTGGGATTAGCATGGCAAGCTTCACGATACATGAACCGTATGTTGGGAGCCTCACAACTTGGGTTTGCATCGCTGTTGACGTTGCCGCACGCTTTTAAGACTGTAGCTATTCACCGAATTGGACCATTGCACTTATCAAATCCTGCTTTAGCCCAAGTCATTGCTTTGACACAAGGATTACAACTTAAAGTTGCCAAACTCCCACATGGTTTATTCCTGAGTTCTTCCGTTATGGAGGAGGAATGGGCATTTATTGCTCAACTAAACGCTCTTGGTTATCTTCAACAGCAATATGGAACTCGTCTATTTGATCCGGACCTAACTAGGAGAAGGGAACAAATAGCGCTAAATACTTAATATATTTTTACGTACACCTTTTTTTCCGCATAGAGTTACTAGTCCATACCCAATACTCATGCATTTCATAAACTATCGGGTAGCCTGGGGGAGCGATATCATAGGTCTTAGTTTAAAAGTCTATGAAAGGAGTACTGACGATGAATCAATTTATCCATGAATCCGCTCAGATAGGTGAAAATGTAAAAGTAGGTATCTATGCTGTTATTCATGCCGATGTAACAATTGGTCATGATGCAGAAATTGGCGATCATGTGATTATTTTTCCAGGGACTGTGATCGGCTCCAAAACCAAAATTGGACCGCATAGTGTGATCGGTAAACAACCTGGAAGCAATCAACGCATTTTGCGTAAAGCTGTTGCTGTTCCTTCGCTGAGGATTGAAGAGGGAGTAACTGTCGGCGCTTGTGTTGTCCTATATGCCGGTTCTGTTATTCATGATGGTGTCTTTATCGGGGATCATGTGTCAATCCGTGAAAAAGTTTCGGTCGGTTCGGACTCTGTGGTGGGACGTTCTGTGACGATAGAGATCCAAACGATAATCGGAGAAAGGGTTCTTATTCAGACTGGAAGTTATATTACAGGCGATACGATTATTGAGAACGATGTTTTCATCGGTCCTATGGTGTCGATGTCTAATGACAAGTACATGGGTGACCGGCCCTATGAAATGAAAGGACCACATATACAGTGTGGAGCGAGAGTAGGCAACAACGCTACCTTGCTTCCCGGTGTTCGAATCGGTAAAAACGCCATCATTGGGGGTGGGACGGTTGTCACGAAGGATGTTCCGGATGATTGTGTGGTCGTAGGAAATCCACAGCGTTCGTTACCTCGAAAGAAGGGTGGGGAATAGCAGATGCAACTGTCTATCATTTTGCTAAATAAATCTACAATGACTACCAACCTACCGGAGGGGACGGAATGTATCTCCGTTAGTCAAGGAACGGTAAATTGGAATCGGAAGAGGAAGGTCGCTCCTCATCAATGGCAGATCAGCTATTCGAAGAATCAGACGATGGGAGCGGGGCTCGTAGCAGGTGGGATGCAAGCTAAAGGTGAGATTATTCTTTTTTGGAATTCAGAGTCCACACCTCGTCCGGAGTTGATCCTTCCATATACAGAAGCGATTAGAGACGGAGCTTCTGTTGTGATGACGAAGCCGGTGGGCATTTGCGAGAAAAATCTTAACGGGGCTAGGTTGTCGGCTATTACATTAAATCGCATGCTCAAGAGGCCTGATCTGGGGGCGGCCTCTTTATCGATAGGGCCTTTCGCTATTACCCGCCAAGCGCTCTCTAGCATAGGAAACAGGCTGCTAGCCGTACCTCCTAAGTTTTTGGTTGCCTGCTTACAAGGGGAACTGCCTATTAAGACCATATCTGTTCGAAGATTAGATACAAGTAAAGCTGTGCCCGACGAAACGACGGTAATTCAAGAGACCATGCAGGCAATCAGTGAATGGATTCGGTTTAAAGGAGAACGAGGGGGATTTACTGATATGAAAAGGGCGCGAGATCTTTTTAAACCTAAAGACGGGGGTGTTCGCTAATGAGTAAGACTGTCTTTCGCAAAGGGTGGATTCGAGCATTGAAGAATAGTTCGCTGCCCGCTGGTAGTAGGTTGACTGCTGTTGCAGAGGCGAAGAGACAGAAGCGTTTGAGTCCGTCCAAAAAGAGGATTTATCAAATATCCTATGCGAAAGGTATTCGAGCTTTCTGGAGGAGACAATTGATCAAACAACAGGGAAGAAGAGATGTGAGTGTCATAATTCCCGCATTGAACGAAGCACTTACGATTGATAAGGTGCTTCGTGAAATAAAACGCTTAAAGCCGTTGGAGATTATTGTAGTGTGCAATGGAACGACGGATCGCACGGCATTAATCGCTGCTTCTCACGGATGTAAAGTGATTAGCTATGAGCAACCATTAGGCCATGATATAGGACGGAGCGTCGGAGCTGCGGAAGCCAAGGGTTCAACATTACTGTTCTTAGATGGAGATATTTCAGTTTATGCAGAGGATTTGCTGCCCTTCATCCGCTCGATTGAGAAGGGGGCTGACCTAGCGCTAAATTATATTGATCCACTCTTACCTCCTTCTGCGAAACGAGATACGATAAGCACGATGAAAGAATGGCTCAATAGTAGCTTGCAGAGGCCTGAGCTTGGCACAGCTTCAATGACGGCAATTCCGCATGCGCTAAGGCGCAGCTATCTGGAGGTCATTGGTTCGGAATCGTTGTCTGTTCCTCCGAAGGCGCAAGCGATGATGATTCGCGCAGGAGCTAAAACAGTGCTTGCCAATTGTGTCGACATTATTAAAACGAATCGCCTGCGAGAACATAATGGTTCAAAGGGAATGCCCAACGTGGTAGAGGAATTGATTATCGGGGACCATATTGAAGCCGTAGCGTGGCTTCAGGCAAACTCGGGAGTAGATGACGGCAATCGATCCTCTGAACCTTATGCTTTTGATTTAAGCTCTGGGAGTTTGAATATAGAAGCATTACCTATTACCTCGCTTTCTAGATCAAGATGGGCAGAGCTCATACAGGGAGCTCATCCTCGCACTGAGGAAGAACTTGCGGCTGCTGACGGACTTTACTTGGGTGGGGAAGCTTACGTAGAATCAAGCCTGCCTCCTTTAACCGTATTGCCCATTGAACTTTCTCTCATTATTAATGCAGGTTTGGAAACAATGTCTGATCAGCTTGTACCTCTACAAACCCCAACTGTAGTCAAGGCCTCCATACTGGACAGTTTGAATAAAGGACAGGGTTTTTCACTAATTAGGCTTGGAGATGGAGAATTGCTTACTCTTGCCCAGGAGACTGTTCTAAGCACGGAAGAGGTACGTAACGCTGGAGGGCATTTTTTGGAATATGCCGGTTTGAATTTACCGGATCTTCAAGTTCGGGATGCACTTGCTACTGCGGTAATGCATGCAGATGTGATAGGGATTCCGAGTAAGAGAAGCGCAACCTTTCAAGGACTTTTTCATCGGATTGCTTATTATTACAGTTGGCCTCTGCATTCAATGAGATTTACATCCTCTATCATCAATTACCAACTGGCGGAGGTTACCGATCTTTATCCATTTCTTCTTAATAGCTATCGAACGTTACTTCTAGGAAATCGTATGCATGATTTGAATATCCTCCTAGCGGAGCAGGGGTTTTCGCAGATTCAGGGTAACATTGGAGTAAATGGAGCAGCATCCATAGATTCCGTTTGTGAAAAGACGAATTCATATAATTTTGATGTAACCCTCATCTCTGCAGGAATCGCTGCTCCACTGATTTGTAATCGTCTAAGAGAGCAAGGGAAGATTGCGATTGACTTTGGCCATATGGCTGATGAGTTAATCAGGGGTGCTATTCGATTATAGTGAGGTGAGCGTGTTGAAAATTATTGGATTATTCGGGTTAGATATCTTTCGTTATTCTCTTGGATGGGCACTGGAGAGTCTTGGACACCGTGTGTATTATCTCAATGAAGTGAGTCGCGAGCTTCTTGAGGATGCTATACAAATGTTTCAACCTGACATTTATATGGATATGGGCTGGGACTATCACCATTACCCGAGCAATAATGAATTGGTGCGAGATGTGCTGCGCGAACACGGTATTTATCACGTTTATTTTGCTGAGGAAGATTCCCTACATTTTGAGAATTGGTCCAAACATTATACGCAACTAGTATCTCCGCAATTTGTTCTCACTCGAAGCAGGCCTTGTATTCCCTTGTATGAAGAACTCGGTTTTAAAGTGAACTATTTAGATGTTGGCTGCAACCCTGAATTTCACAGAGCTGTATCGCCAGATCCTGATTTTATATGTGATGTTTCTGTTGTGGCAAACGGTCAGTTCGGTTTTGAAATTTTCCGCAGAAAAAGTATCAAGGATTTGGTGTTGCCATTGTTCAATCAATCATTTCGGACAGAACTATGGGGGAGACAGTGGGATGAAGCTTATCAACATTTTGGCGTGAGTCCACAACCCTATATGGTTCGAGGGCTTCTTCCTTTCCACAAAACGCCGAAAGTGTATAGTTCGACAAAGATTAATTTAAGCATTCAATCGATGGATGAGCAAATCAGCAACCGAACATACGATATTATGGCTAACGGAAGCTTTCTCCTAACCTCGAATACATCCGCCGTGAGGGATATCCTTCAGCCTGGTGTAAACTGCGAAGTTTCTGATTCCCCTGAGGAAACTTTGGAAAAGGTATCTTTCTATCTGGCTAATGAAGATGCGAGGCAGCGCATCGCTTCGGCAGGAAGAATCCATGCGATGGAACATTTGTCCTATCAGCGTACGTTGCCGCCACTACTTTCACAGATTGAACAGGATCTAAAAGCCACAGGGAGGTATTCGAATGTATAAAATTCCTTTGCTGGATTTACGTCCACAATGGGGGAGCCAAAAAAAAGAAATTAAAAACATCGTTAGCAACGTAATTGAAAGTGGGAATTATATACTTGGTGAACATGTTCTGTGCTTTGAGCAGGAAATCGCAAGCTACTGCGGTCAGAAATACGGGATTGGCGTAGCAAACGGGACAGATGCTCTCGTGTTAATTCTTCGCGCGCTTGGTATTGGACCGGGCGATGAGGTGATCACCTCGCCCTTCACTTTCTTTGCAACAGCCGAAGCGATTCTTCACGTTGGTGCAATCCCCGTTTTCGCCGATATAGATGAGCACACGTTCAACTTGGATCCGTCTTCGGTGGAAGAACGAATAACTTCTCGAACAAAAGCGTTGATGCCTGTCCATATTTTTGGACAAATGGCGGATATGAGCCGTTTTCGGGAACTTGCCGATCAATATGGTTTGTTTGTCGTGGAAGATGCATGTCAGGCAATAGGGGCCACATGGGCAGGGAACGGTGTTGGTCATTTTGCAGATGCAGCTGCATTTTCTTTCTTTCCAACGAAAAATTTAGGAACGTGCGGGGATGGCGGGATGATTGTCACGAATCGTGAGGATCTCAAAGAACGTCTACTTCGTCTTCGAGTTCATGGTAGCGAAAAGAAATATGAACATTTGGAGTTGGGTTGGAACAGTAGGCTGGATGAAATACATGCAGCTGTATTGCGTCTTCGCCTCCCTCATCTTGATAGCTGGAACGAACAAAGAAAATTGTTAGCGGCTCGATACCAGGATGAATTTCGGGAGACGAAATTGAAGCCCCCCTTTTCTCATCCTCAAGCTGGCCATGTCTATCATCTATTCACTGTGCTCATTGAAGAACGCGATAGACTCCAGCATGAATTGAATCGCATAGGTATCGGATGTGGAGTGTATTACCCCACTCCTTTACATTTGCAAATTGCGATGTCTTCGCTTGGTTATCAAAAAGGTGATTTGCCTGTCGTAGAATCCATTTCCTCCCGTTGTCTGTCGTTACCTTTGTACCCTGGGATGTCAATAAACGATCAAGAGATTGTAATTGCTTCAATTAAACAAATTCTGTGAAGCGTAGCTATAAGTATAGGAGGTAGATAAGATGAAGATCTTTCAGGGCCCTATCGAAATGTCAGGTCAACTTGATCACTATGTAAAAGGGTTATCTGCGTTGGGGCATACCGTAGAGGCATATGCAAGCTACCCTTGTTATATCCCTGAAGGCTCCCAGGTCGTTAGCATAGATAATGACAAGTTAATAGATGTCTTTAATAGCATCAGTAATAAAACAGACGTATTCCATTTTCAATATGGTCTTTCCTTTCATCTTCAAAAGGAATTCGCTTTTGCCCATGAGCATAATCGAGTTCGATTGATGCACTTTTGGGGGAATGAGGTAAGATCTGAAAGAGAGGCAGTTCGCCTCAATCCATATGCCCGTTTTATGAATCATTTTATGGAAGAAAATTCGATTCATGAGCGGGTAGACGCGATTTATCCGATAATCCCAGCTTGCATCGTTCCTGATTTTGAAATCGCTGCTTATACAGCTCGTATTTTTGAGCGTATCTACGTGTTGCCTTTAGCTATCGACCTTGCCAACTGGATTCCCAACTTTGAGGTGTCTAATACGCCGTTGATCGTCCATGATGGAAGAGACGGTGAATTAAAAGGAAGCGAGTATGTAGATGCAACAATAGAAAGATTACGCCAAGCAGGTATTAATTTTGAATATCTGCGCCTTGATCAAGAAAGTCCAGATGAGGCCAAGGGTATCCTAAGCAGAGCTGATATTGTTATAGATCAATTACTCTGTGGGTCATACGGTCTGGCTTCCGTTGAGGCGATGGCTCTAGGAAAGCCTGTTATTTGTCATATTCGGGAGGATGTACTTTACAGAATGCCTGGATTACCTATTACGAGTGCAAATCCGGCAACTCTTTTTACGGCGTTGCACCGTTTGATCAATGATCCGAACTTGCGTAATCAACTTGGTTCTGCTGGGCGTCAATTTGTGGAAGCTCATCACTCGGTTCCTGTTATAGCCTCGCACTTGGGCTGGATTTATTCAGAAGAACGCCGTGTGTTGGATGGAATCAAGCCGAAGGTCCCTGCGGTAATACATTTGTATGGCGATCAGCGCATTGAATATGGACTGAATACAGAAACCGCAAGGATAAGTCTAGAAGCTGTCTCCAACAAAGTTGCTATTGCAGAGAACCTGTCCAAAGGAGATAAAGTCGTTTTAAAGCCTAATCGTATATTTGTATTGAATGGTAAAAAGAGTAAAAAAAGTAAGGGGAGTAAAGAGCGTACGTATCTTTCTTTTAATTTGTCTGAAGTATCTACGGAATATCGAATCGTTAATGCCGTATTTCGTGTGGGCTCTTCAAATAAATCTCAATTAATCCCTGTTTATTCAGTCAAGAAGGGCTGGAATACGAAACAGATGATGTCCAAACAACCGAAAACTGCTACAGTACCCTATAGACGAATGAGGTCATCCCGTAAACATCGTGAACACTTTCTGCTTCGGTGTACGGCATTGGCTAAGAAATGGCGTAACGACCAAATCAGCAATCACGGCATATGCTTGGTTGGCCCGCACATCAAGAACCCTAGATTAGTTATAAAAATTGCAGCAAAATAAAAGCGGCTGATGCCCTTATTTGAATGTTATGGTCGAAATGAAGTCGTGTCTTTACGTAGCATAGATTCAAAAATAAACCTCCAATTTGAGATTGTTCCTCTTGGGTAGGCAGTAAGGAGTAAGCCCCTTATTGTAGACACGGGAGGGATTTTTCATAGGACAACACAGACGGACGTACAGTCAGGAATTTAAATTAGAAGGGTGAAGAGGTATGCGTAGTCTGAATCCTTTTTCACTCCAAATGAACGCATTCAAGTGGTCCAATCCTACTTTCTATTTTAAGGCTATTGATTTTAATAAATACTCCCACGAATTGTCATGTCCTTGCCAACGCCCGATATCTTCTGTAATTTCCACGTTAGAAATGCCGGTTAAGCCCCAGTCTTTATCCAACACGTAAGGAAGATTAGTATAGTTGACAATAAGTAGATGAAAGGGAACGAATACAATGGTTTTCAAGGCCTTTCTTATATTTATTGCCTCATGCATGTTGGCTGATAGTCTAATGAATAATACGGAATTCGTGTTTGCTAGTCTATCGTAAAAGGTATCAATACGGTGATTTAACTTGATCTTAAACTCAGAGTAGGTTATGAATGGATCCGCTTCATTATTAATAGGAAAGTCATGATATGAAACGCAGCCGCTGAAGTGATCTTCAACCGTATAGTGGTAGGGGTTTGCTCCAATTACTTTCATATGACTGAGATCCATATATCCCTCAAAGCGCGTTTCCAGCATTTTAATTATGCCAGGTACGGAGTATGAAGTGACCCAATCCAGAGGTCCCGAAAATGTACGAAGTTTGTTTTTGTCTAGTTGGTAAGCGGTTTGGCAATTACCTCCTAGGCTTATTACCATATCATATCGAGCTGATAAATCTATTAATTGCATCTTTTAACCCCCTTAAGATCTGAAAATCATTATCTATTATTAAATGCAATAGTTTACTAAGCTGCTTGGACATCTATATATGTATGACAACTATTTTGGCTTAAATAGATAGTTGTCCACGCATCTCTTCCGTTCTTGAATACGATGAGTTATGTGAAAGGGAAGTTATATATCTCTAATACTGAAGAGGAGGCGATCTATTTGAAAGTTGGAGTCATAGGAACGGGGAAAATGGGAGAAAATCACGTGCGGGTTTGCTCTTCATTAAATGACCTATGCGAATTGGTAGGAGTCTTCGATACTGATTTCATTCGCGCATCTGCTATTGCTACCAAACACAACACGAAGGCGTACAGTCGTCTGGAGGATCTATTGGAAAATGTTGATGCGGTGTCGATTGTCGTACCGACACCATTTCATTACCAAATAGGACTATCTTGTATTCAACACGGTGTTCACATGCTTATGGAAAAACCTTTTACAGCTGAGGTTGCTGAAGGTTTAGATCTTTCAGTCCGTGCACAGCAGGCAGGATTAACTCTTCAAGTGGGGCATATAGAGCTTTATAACCCGACCATTATCGAGTTAGGGAAGATTATTCAGCATCAAGAAATCATTGCGATTGATATTCATAGACTCAGTCCTTACGATCCTAGAAATGTCAACGTAGATGTAATTAACGATCTCATGATTCACGACATTTACATTCTACACGAGCTCTTGAAAGATGAAATGGTACGCTTCTATTCAGTAGGAAGAATTTTCGACCGAACAGTGAAGCATGCAATGGTACTTGCCGAATTTAGCAAAGGAGTTGTTGCTCATCTTTCTGCCAGTTTTAAGACGGAAGAGAAGATCCGCACGATTAAGGTGGTTACTCCGAAAGCTTTTATTCAAGCGGATTTGATTGATAAAAAGATTATTATTTCACGATCTACCAATTTTAATATGGAAAAAATCAGTGAAACCTACACACAGGAAAATATAATTGAGAAGGTGAATGTTCCCTCCAAGGAACCACTACGTATGGAATGGATTGATTTTCTTGATTGCATCCAAAAGAAACGCCTGCCAAAAGTGTCAGGACTGGACGGTGTTCGTGCGCTCAAAATTGTAAATGAGATAAGCCGATCGGTTCATTTGCATAATCATCAGATGGAGGAGTTGTAGATGCGAATTTTAGTGCTCGAGAGCTACCCTCTTTGGGTGAGAACGTTACCTATGGGGTTTGAGGAATTAGGGCACGATATTCAAATTTCTGGCCCTATTTCAGAAGCGCGTCTGAAGGAATGTATGGAAAGGTTCAAACCACACTTTATGCTTTCTATGGGTTGGGGACCAGAGCAAACCGTGGAAAAACAGGAGATGATGCGAAGATATTCAGAAGCCTACGGAGTACCGCATGTTTATTGGGCTGTTGATGAACCAACCCATACATTAAGCTTCACGCTACCATTGATTTTAAGAACCCGCCCGAATTATATTTTTACTATAAACAAATTGAATGCCGAATTCTACAAACAGCAAGGGTTTAATGCTGCACATCTAGACTTCGGTTATAACTCGAATATTCATAAAAAAATGAAACCTACCACTCATCTACAGACCAATTTGGCAGTGGTGGCCAACGCGTATCCTCACGTTATGCAGCAGTATCCCTACCATTATAGAAATCATTCCATGCGGATGCTTCTCGTTCCTTTACTGGCTAAGGGTGTGCGTATTGATTTTTGGGGGAATGATTGGCTTCAGATGGCTCAAATGCTGCAGGTTCCGATCCCAAATGAGTGGAATCACGGTATGATCTCCTATGAAAGCACTGCACAAGTATATAATTCTGCTGACATTGTAATCGGTTTGCAAAATAGTACGACTCAAGTGACTCAACGAACTTATGAAATTCTTGCTTCGGGTGGGATGCTGATTACTTCGGATACGCCAGCGATTCGAGAACGCTTTACGCCCAATAGAGATTTAATTGTATCAAGTTCGCAGGAAGAAACCATGGAATTGGTTAATTATTATTTAAACCATCCGAGTGCCAGAGAAGCAATTTGTAAGAGAGGTATCAATAAAGTGGGTGTTTATACGTATAAAGAAAGGGCAAAGAAAGTACTATGGCATTTGGAGAAAAGCAAGCTCATTTAGATTTGTACAAGAGGAGTTAGGCAGAAATGCTTTCACTTGAAATTCCGTTAAAAAGAAGAGTACCTTTCGTAAAGCCCCTGCATAATATAAAGTGAAAAAGCGGAATTGGAGGCGAGAGGGATTGGAACAGCGAGTGACTACGATCATTGCTCACATTGCAGCTTCTCATCGGGAGATGTCGAGAATCCTGGAGGCAAAGCGAGTTGTAACGTCACAGATGGCCTCTATAGCCAGTGATATACCGGACTCTAATCCGGATTTTGAAGGATTAGGCATGCTGCAGGAACAAGCTTTGCAGCTTACCAAAAATGTAACAGCCTATTTAAATAGCTTGGCTAATTTAGAAGAGGCTATTGCACAGCAAACCGAAATCGTTATGAAAGAAATGAACGGCTCCGATGCCGAGGAATAGAGGGATGCATCTTGAACAGATCCGATCTGTATCTGCATATGCTGGATGCTACGGCGAAGCTGCAGCATGAAATAGCTTTGATATTGGAAGCCCGGGTTGTGGAGGCAGAGAAATCACGCAACTGGATTTGTTTGCACATCAACTCTACGAACTTGGAAGGACACGAGCATCAGATGAAGCAAACAGGGGAAATCCATGAGAACGTGATTGAATTAATTGATGGTTTGACGAAAATGGAGAACTCCTTAAATCGCCATTTACAAGCGCTTTTGGGGAGTAATGAATCCAACTCAGGATCGGATAGCTCTAATGGATTAGGCAATTTATTTGGGTATGGCGGCGAGGGCGAGAAGGCATGACGTTAACAACTCGTGATTCGATTGAGCTGCATATGCTAACCTCGCTGGCAAGAAGCCAGCGAGCATTGTGTCGGATGTTGGAGAGCGTCGCTGATCAGGTTGAAGCATCGCAGCAGCTAGCTCAACATTTGTCAGAGAACATGGAAATGATCAGCAACTATCAACGAGCGTTGATTCAGAAAATTACGAAACTTACTCCTCGTAAACGCAGCACAGGAAAGCCTGCTGATCCATGGATCAATAAATTGGTTGCTGTTCGACAAATCGGTAAGGCTTCAGGTAAACGGTAAAGGCTCTGGTAAATATCGTTAGCTAATCTTTAGCCCCAGCGAACGACTAAGCCGGCATGCGTCAAGCCTCCGCCAAAGCCATAGAGCAGCAGCGTATCTCCCGCTTTCACTTTACCTTCTTTAATGCCCAAATCAAGTGCTAGAGGAATGGAAGCAGCCGACGTATTTCCGTAATAAACTAGGCTATACAGCGCTTTGTCAAATGGGATGTTGCTCTTCTCGCAGATCGATTCGATAATGCGGAGGTTCGCACTGTGGGGAATAAACCAATCAATTTCCTGTCGCTGCTTTCCGCTTTTCGCGAGCAGCTTCTCGATTCCCTGCGGCACCGTCGTCACCGCAAATTTGTAAACCTCGCGCCCATTTTGGACAAGCTTGCCATCGCCAGCCAGCTCATCTCCATGAAGCGTCGAGGCAAGACCTATGCGATAAACATGCTTGCCGCCGTTTCCATCCGACCCGAGATGGTGCGCAAGGAAGGCTGGATGCTCGTCTTCTCTCTCAACGATTACAGCTCCTGCGCCGTCGCCGAACAGGATGCAGGTGGAACGATCTGTGTAGTCCGTAATCTTGGATACGGTATCGCCGCCAACGACAAGCACTTTGCGGTGTAAACCCGCGGAGATGAGGCCGCTTGCCGTATGAAGCCCATAGGTAAATCCAGCGCAAGTGGCATTCAAATCGTAAGCGCCTGTTGCAGGAATGCCGAAATGCGCTTGAATTAAACAAGCGACAGATGGGAAGGGTAGATCGGGCGTATGCGTTGCTACAATAATGAGCTCGACATCATCGAGCGCGTTCGGATAGCGGACAACCATCTCCTCAACGGCTTGTATACAGAGATGACTTGTATATTCGTCCGATGCAGCAATGCGGCGTTCCTTGATCCCAGTACGCTGAACGATCCATTCATCATTGGTATCGACCATAGATTCAAGCTCGGCATTGGTTAAAATTTGACTCGGCACATAACTGCCGATAGCGGTAATACGAGCGAACAAGGAAGCAGAGTTATGCAGCAAGGGACTCACTCCTTTGAAATAGTATCAAGTATTAGTATCAGGTACTAAATTCACTTTAATGGATTGTAGTCACAAAGTCAATGGGCGTTTAGTTCAATGCTCGCTTGGAGGGAAATCCAAGGGTCACGCTGCTTAATCAAGTTCTATTTGAATGAAGTCGCTTGGGTTATTTCGAATACATATACCTATTAATTCATGTGTCAGTAATACAGCTTCTCGAAGGTTTTCGTACAGAGGACTTACGGAAGATTTCAATTCTGGATCATTGTTCAAATCAGCGGCTGAAACATTGAAATTGTCTAAGCTCATCGGGTGATTTCTTTTTTCAAGAATCCACTCCATATTTTCTAGGATATGAATGGTGGTATGATTACCGAAAAAACGCAACCCACTTTTTAGCCCGGTCCATCTCTCAGGTTGGGCGATAAAATAGGCACTCCACCAATAAAAGTCAGCATCAGATTTTATTGCGTGATTGTAATAGGCACGGAACACGAATAAGGCTTGTTGTCCTCTTGATAGTTCTTTAAACAACCCCGTGCTGAAATTGTCTCCTCGAGTCTGGATCTCCTTATAAGCTTTGATAATTGGCTCGACACAAGCGGCCCCTAGTGCTTCATCGTCTAATGCATTGAACTCCTCTAGCCTCATTTTAACCAACAATACAACATCACTCCTTCTACCTGATTATACAGTAAATAGTGTACAGTAAATGGATTATCGAGTTAATTTTTCCTTTGAATATTGAACGATTACTGATAGGCATAAAGTGGTATCCAATATTTCTTTGTACTGGATAATACCTAACAATTTGGTCACCCTAAGTTTATCGTCAATTATGAGACGAATGATGCTTATGACGGGGAGTGAAAGCAAACTCATGTTACAAGGCAAAAGAAAACATGTTTGGATCATGCTTATCTGTATCGCGTTGTTCATATCCTCCACAACGACCGCTTTTGCTTATGGTAAAGGAGCCAAGGGGCCTGATGTCTTTGCAGTACAGGGGATGTTGAAGTCGCTGGGCTATTATGCCGGGCCGATTACGGGGTACTATGGTAATCAAACGCAATCAGGGGTTAAAGCTTTTCAGAGTAAATATGGTCTGCCGGTTACAGGAAATGTAGACGATCAAACGCTGCAATCCATTCTATGGGCCTATGGCAATTTGAAAATCGCAAAGCAACCTACGCCCACACCACCGCCAGTTGCTCCAAAACCTACACCGCCGCCTCAAACGCCTTCAACAACGAGCTTGACGGCTGAGGAGCAGGAGATGCTGGATCTCGTCAATAAAGAGCGCTTGGCAGCAGGTCTCTCACCGTACACGGTGGACTCGGCTCTAACGAAAACGGCAAGGCTGAAGAGCCAAGACATGGTGGACAACAACTATTTCTCCCATGATTCACCAACGTACGGATCGCCGTTCGATATGATGAACAAGTTTGGCATTACTTACAATGCGGCCGGGGAGAACATTGCTTGTAACCAAAGTGTTCAGGCTGCGCATGAGGCTTTGATGAATTCACCGGGCCATAAAGCGAATATCCTCAGCAAAGATTACACACATATCGGCATTGGCATCGTAGATGGCGGCCCTTGCGGTAAAATGTTTACGCAGCAGTTCATTGGAAAGTAAAAAGTCCATAGAATATGCGACTGGGTAAAGCTTGAGCAGGGAAAAGAGAGTAAACAGATTAAGCAGAGCAACAGAATAAATGGAATAAACAGAGCAAACAGAGCAAACAGAGCAAACAGAGTGAATAAAGTGAACAAAGTAAGCAGGTAGCAATGCAAAGAACTGAACTCAAACCTCGTGGTGAACAGCCACGGGGTTCTTAGTTTTCAAATACCAAAGAGGAGGGATTGAACCCGAGAGATTAGGCAAATACAATAAAAGCCCGTTAGGAAAATCCTAAGGGATTCGCCTAACGGGCTAAATGTATGTGTTATCAAAGTAAAAATAAATAATTACGTTGCTGATACAGGCTTTATGGCTTCAGCCCATTCTGTAAATTTCCTCAGAGCGGCTCCTTGCTCAATGGCTTGTCGAGCCAACGTAATGCCTTCTTCGATTGAGCCTGCTTTCTGGGCCACCCATAGGCGAACCGCACTGTTCAGCAGCACCATGTTTAAATAAGGCAGTTCGCCTTCGCCGCGGAGTACGGATAGCGCCATTTGGCCTTGCAGCTCGGCGGTCCACTCCACTTCGGGAACCTCTACCATCAGCTCATAAACCTCTGGATCAACGGTAAACAATTCACTGCTTCCGTCTTGGATGACATAGGTTCTTGTACGTTTGTCGACGCTAAGATCCTCAGAGCCTTCCATGCCTTGTACAACGATACCGCGTGAGACACCTAGATCGATCAGCAGGTTAGTTATTTTTTCAAACACGGTGCCGTGGAACACACCGACAGCCATATAAGGAGCTTCAGTGAAACGAAGAAGCTTCTCTGCCGTGTTGAACACGGTGCGCAGCCCGAGTTCTTCGCGTAAACCGCGCAGCTCTCCAAGAGGAGCGCACCAATTCTCTGTTGGCGTGAACAGGAAGCCAGTTCGCGCGGCAGCGGAGACGAGCGCTTCACGCGACGCATGAAGCGCAGGAATGTTTAACGCTTCCAGCACGTCAGCCAACGTTATGCCCCATTTGGGGGGCATGCTCGGACTGCTGTGAAGCGTTGTAGAAAGTCCGCATGCAGCGAGTACGAAGGCGGTGGGAAGCGTTGCGATGAACGTGCGAGCACGTCCATCATAAGGGCCTGCGCAATCGATACTGTCTGCGATAGGGTAAGGGGTGATGCGTGCACGTAGCGCATCGATGAATGCTTTCAGCTCATCGGGGGACTCCATTTTAATCCGTTCAGCTACGAGAAAAGCGCCTATTTGAGCTTGAGTGGCCGCTCCAGTCAAAATCATTTCCGCACCTTGCAAGGCTTCTTCGTAGGTCAAATCTCTTGCTCCGCGTTTGCCGCGGCCTACTTCTTTTAAAAGGGATCTCATCACGTACGGCCTCCTTTTTCTCATCCTGTAGTAAGTTGGTGCACATTAACGATGGAGATGAAAACATCTACCATCTGTTCGTGTTCATTCATCATTCATCATCGTCCATTTTTTTTCATCTTGTGGTAGATTTATGTGAGGTTTTGACGAGATGTCGGAATTCATATACGGCATACTATAGCATAAGGATTTAATTGTTGTCGATACACGCCTTGTAAACTGCTACCTACAAATATGTGTTATATTTATTGACACAAAATATATTTCGGAGAGGTATCGCTCTCTTTTTTATTTCGCTACAAGCAAACATCATTTAGGGTAATGAAAAAGGCGCAGAAGCCTCGTAAAAGGGAGAGAACATATGGAGGATCGAAAAAGCTTTTTGAAAAGTGGTCATAAAGGGTCATTGTTTAGTGCTTTCTTGTATTTTGATATGAGTTTTATGATCAGCTAGGTCCTCTTTCTGTACGGATTGCCAAGGATTTTGAACTGGATGCTGCGCAAAAAGCGAATCTGGTCGCTCTTCCAGCTTTGGGAGGTTCGATTCTTCGGCTCGTGCTCGGTTATTTGACAGATCGAATTGGACCTCGGAAAACGGCCATTATCGGAATGATCGCGACCGTTGTACCCTTGATCTTCGGATGGAAAGCTGCGAACTCATTACAAGTCGAATGCCACAATTTGAAACTTATTCGGTTTAGGTGGAGTGGGTCACACGGTTGTAGGCCGGGTAGCACATGATCAGTTTCTGCTTTATTTAGTTAAGCTGGCTAGGCCAAAGTACGAAGCTGGCGCGGTCTTTTTCAGCCCCCAGCCGTTGCAAATATTGTTGTTCTGGTGCTTCTGCAATGCGTACGCCATTCCAACTGTCTATGACTATTTTTCGAAGCTGATTTTGTTTGAGAAACAGACGGAACATGTTTTTTAGCTCTTGTGCGACCTGCTCGATATCGTTTCCTTCTTGCATGGCTTCCTTATGGAGTTGGTAGATGCGTTTTCCGTTGTTTTCGATCCAATATAACCATTTCCCAGCTTTAACGGCTAAGAAATTACTGGATTTACGCGAAAATGTCATCCCAGACATCTCCGGCCAAGGTATCAGAAGCCCATAAGGATTGGCTGGATCAACAGCGCTTAACAGGATAAGCTCTTGAGGAAGCCAACTTTCGTTTGCGGACGAGTGATTGATCTGAATAGACGCTGCTTGCTGATGGAGTAAGGCGATGAATTCCTTTGTGGCGAATTGCAGGACATTCACATCGGCAATAAACAAACCACGAACAACCAGACCCCACGCCTCCAATTGTTTGAGTGCTGCTAAGATGGATTCCCATGGAAATGGGCACATAGCAGCAACTAGCTCTTTCGTGATAATCCCAAAACGCTCCATCAGATGATGCGTCCATTTCATAGCGGCGGCTTCCTTATCGAAGGCTGGGCTTAACAGGGAAGCAAGGGAGTACCAACGACCAAGTCCAGATTGAAATTTGTCTGGTTTCTTTGGAGCTCCTAGGGCATGTAAGCGAAGAGGTGCGAATTGATCATTCGCTGCTCGTCCATCCCACACCAATTGCAGCAGTTCTTCTAAGAGTACAGAAGGAACACGACCTGTTTCGATGCCAAGCTTGCTTAAAAAGCTTGCGCCTTTTTCCTCTAAGAGACTTAGCAGATGAGGGTGCGAGACGGGCTTATTTTGAACGGCGGTTAGGCAGGTTTCTAGAAGCAGATTGTTTTCTGTTAGAAAAAAAGCGATTTTCCCTTCCTTTTCTTCAGGCTCTTTGCGCCCCACCCAACTAATTTCCCCCGATGAACAAAGTAAGTCCAAATCCTGCTTGCGGTAAGCCGGCTGACGCGTCGGAAACAGGATGTTCTCCCATTGGGAGACAGGTAGAAAAAAACCTTCTAAATCGCTAATGACATCGCGAGCTTATCCATTCCTGTCCGTTCGGTCCGTTCCGAAAGCTTGCGCAATAGCGGCATGTGCTGTACATACATGGCTGGCGAAAAGGCTTGCCCGTTACGTCGGTACGACTGAAGCGAAAGACGAATGAGTCGGGAGGCTACTTTACTGCTTGTCCATAGCTCCTCCTTATCCGCATCAACGAAAGGCGCGATTGTAACCATGCCTGCAAGAGAAGCTTCTTGAATCCACGATGCTGCAAGTGTTAGGGGCAGTTCATAGCGCTCTGACAGTTCATCTGTCGTGAAAGAGAGTTTACCATCGGCAAATCGTTGGAAAACAAACGCTCTGGATACAGGCGAATGTCCAAGAGAACGATAAAACTCATGTTCTTCGCTGCAAATGAACCGAGTCACCCCTCCTAATGAGATATCCGTAACGGAACCTTGCTGCATAAGCCCACCTACCCAAGTGCTTACTTGCTGACCCTCATTTGAACTTACTTTACGAAGCTCATCTAATGAAGCGTCTCCACGTTCCTTCAAATAGTGAAGCACATCTTCCTTTGCATCCAGAGGCTCATCTAATTTAGCAAGCTTATCGGCTTCAGCAGCCATGACTTGTGGATTAACCTGATTGCGAACCGCTTCAGCGCCGAATATTTCTGCGGCCATTTGAAGACTAAAGCCAAGTAGCTCCACCTGTAAATCTTGAGAAAGTGCATCGGATTCATACATTCTTCGCTGCACATAATCCGACTGGAATTGAGCCGCTAACGGTGACGGAAAATGATTGCGATGCGCAGCGAACTGTATGTCTCCAGCGGTGATAGCTTTAAGAATGTGCTGGAGATGCTCGATGTCCACATGTTCCTCCAAACATTCTCTCATTGCTTCTTGGAAAAATGGAAAGCGTTCCTTAAAGGGAAGTGCGTCCTTTAGCAGCTCATGACCACGAAGTCTTTTCTTCCAAGCGGGCATTCTGGTGAAACTGCGGGATAGAAGCAGGGAAGTTTCAGCTAAACGCTGGAAGGCTGCTGCGAACATACCGGATTCAGCGACACTTTCAATAACGCTCTGCTCCGCCTGTGTTGGAGTTAGTGCCATGATGACCTGTAAAATGGCTTCGCTAAAGTCTGGGAAAATAAGCTCAATCCCGTTATCTTTGGCATTCGAATAAATAGCCGGGAGCCCCTTGTGCTTCAAAGCTCTGTCGATTGCCATCAACCAAGTTCGATTCAGCTTTCGTCCGAAGAGGCTGTGAAGAACATAGTGCGTTTGATTATGTTCGTCGGCAAAAGTTTCGATGACGATGGTTCGATCCGTCGGTACCGTATTGACGGCTATTTGATTACGGACTAATGCGATTAGCGAACTGCTTGCTTCGTAATCTAAATTATAGGTTTTCTCTAACCAATCTTGGACGCGTAGATCGATTTCCGTGCGCTGCTCCGCTGCGCTGGAGCCAGGGAGGAGGTTATTTTGGCGAGCGGATTGATCAGGTTGAACGGACTGAGTTAACTGAACAGATTGAGAAGACGGAACTGATTGAACTGACTCTGACTGAGAAGACTGAGAAGACGGAACAGACTGAACAGATTGAGAAGACTGGTCGTTTATGCTCCTCAGTAAAAAATTACTGGGCATTACCTGTAGACGGTCGCGAAGCTCCCGCCAGATTTGCCCGGTTTGTACCCCAAGCTCGAATGATTTACCGCCGGTTTCCCCGCGCCAAAAGGGGATCTCGCTGTAGCGATTGTCGGCTTCGCGAACATAGATCCGCTCAGGGCGGATACGCACGATGCGCCAAGAGGCCGTGCCAAGCTGGAACACGTCGCCGATGGACGACTCGTGGATGAACTCTTCATCGAGTTCTCCGAGATGAAGCCCGGTTTCATTATGGTGCACGGGATAAGCCGTGCTCTGAGGGATAGTGCCAGCGCCAGTAAGCGCAGCCATTTGCGTTGCCGCCACAGGATACAGGCGGCCGGTGTCACGATCCCATTCGATAAGGGGGCGCACGAATGGATAAAGCCCTGCGAGCACCTCAAGCATGGCGAGCCATTGTTCGCGCAGCAGTCCGCGGAAGCTGTCGCTTTGAGTGAGCAACTGTTCAAGGCGCGCTAGATCCAAATTATCGCCCATGGCCACCATGGCGACGATTTGCTGCGCTAGGACATCGAGGCTCCCCCTCGGAATGCGAATAGCTTCGATGTCGCGCGCCGCGATGAGCTGGCTGAGTACAGCCAGCTCCGGCAGCAAGCTGCGGCTTCGCGCTAGCAGAACGCCGCGACTCGCGCTGCCAACTGCGTGGCCGGAGCGGCCAATGCGCTGGATGCCAGCAGCCGCAGTGAACGGTGAGTCGATTTGGATGACCAAATCGACATGACCAACGTCGATGCCGAGCTCTAGCGACGATGTAGCGACAAGGCAGCGAAGCTCGCCTGCCTTGAGCATGCGCTCGACCTCGAGGCGCTTTTCGCGGGCGACGCTGCCGTGGTGACTCTTTGCGATCTCATACCCGACGTGGTCGTTGAGTCGCAACGTCAACCTCTCGCAAAGCCTGCGGCTGTTTGCGAATACAAGAGCGGTGCTGCAGCCTTCCATAAGCTGCAAAAGCTTCTCCACAAGCGGCGTCCATACCGCCTCTTTGTCTGCTCCCGCCCGAGCGGGTTCAGGCATCGTCACAATCAGTTCATATCGTTTCTCCGCTTTGCTTTCCACAATCGCAACTTCTCGCGGCTGTGTTCCTTCCCAGCCCCCGAGATAACGGCCGACTCGCTCGATTGGCTTCTGCGTCGCAGATACCCCGATTCGCTGCACAGATCGTTCACACCACGCAGTAAGCCTCTCAAGCGTAAGCGATAAATGCATGCCGCGCTTGTCCGCTGCCAAATCGTGGATTTCATCGACGATGATCTGTTCTACCTGCTTAAGTATCTCTCTTGCTCGCGGAGAAGTAAGAAGTAAATAGAGCGACTCGGGCGTAGTTACGAGAATATCAGGAGGGTGTTTGAGCATCGATGCTCGCGTACTTTGCTTCGTATCGCCAGTTCGCACACCGACTGTAATCGCACACCATGCCGCAGACTCCGCATCAGTTGAAACCATCTGTTCAATTTCTGCCATGAAGTGAAGCAAATGATCATGAATATCATTATTTAGTGCCTTTAGCGGAGTTACGACCAGAACTCTAACGCCAGGCGTATATACGTCCAGCGTTTGTTTCTTTTTAGC
Source organism: Paenibacillus sp. SYP-B3998 (assembly GCF_010820665.1). Classification (GTDB taxonomy): domain Bacteria; phylum Bacillota; class Bacilli; order Paenibacillales; family NBRC-103111; genus Paenibacillus_E. The sequence continues at coordinate 44,312 of NZ_JAAIKC010000001.1, forward strand.
GATACCATCCATGCATGGCATTAAAGCGGCTAACGTCTTCCCGGACCCGGTAGGTGAAGAAATGAGCGTGTGCAGGCCTGAAGCGATTTGCTTCCACGCCTGCTGCTGAACATCGGTCGGTTCTCCGAATCGAGAAGCAAACCACTTCTCCAGAATGGGATGAAAATTGTGTGCATGCAACATGCAGTCCGCCATTTCATCCGCTCCTTTACAACATTTTCTTCCAACATAGCATATCGCACTTCTTACCGCCAGCCACACCCCTAGCCAGGGCAAAAAAGAGCCCCGCTTCGAAAGGAAGGGGGCCCAAAAATAAATATGTAGAGCGCTTACCTGGAGGAGGAAAGGCGCTGATTACCAAAGTCGATGTATAAACTTAGTATAGCATTTGTTACAAAGCGCCAATAGAGTCTAGAGTCAGGGGAGGAGTGGGTTTAGTGGTATATAGTTCCACAAAATACAACATAAAAAGCCCCCGCGGCACTCCTCGAAAGGGAGGCCCGAAGGCTTGCATGGATCCAAGTGCCGGCGGAATCAGATCTTTAATTCCCCAAGCTTGATCAGTTCTACAACCGCTTGTGAACGACCCTTTACGTTCAGCTTCTGCATGACATTAGAAATGTGATTTCTCACAGTTTTTTCGCTTATGAAAAGCTGCTGTGCGATATCTTTAGTCGTTTTGTCCTGCACTAATAGTTCGAATACTTCACGTTCGCGGTTCGTAAGTAGAAATTTGTTTTTGTGGTCGCTGGCCATGGATGTGTGTCACCCCTCCTTGCTCGGGTATTGGGAAATACAAGGTTAAGGGATACAGTCAAAGTTAGTTTATGAAGGGCTATTGTCAATGGTGCGGTATAGAAGGAAAAATAGGCGTCAAACGGTTTTGAGTTTCATCCTGAGGCATGTTAAGCTGAAAAGAGTCAGTTCTCATGCAGAAAGGAGGTTGCTCTTGTTCAGACGTGATTATTTTATGCGACAGATCGAACAGATGACCGTGACGCTGCATCGAATTTTATTCAACAAAGAACATATTCCGATCAGTGATGCAAGGCAAATGTTAGATGAGGCAAGCCGCCATCTCCTAGGTTTGAATGTAAAATCGCTGCAAGCTTTGTCCAGTAAAGATATTTTGGAATTATTGACGTACCAAGGAAATACGGATACTGCCAAGGCGATGGTGATCGGAGATTTGTTCATTGGTCAAGGCGACATGTATCGACAACATGAGCAGTCGGGCCCAGCTTATCACTCTTATCTCAAATCTTTAGATCTTTTATTACTTCTCGCTTCTACTCCGCCTGCGGATGATCCCGATGTAAGGGAGGAACTGCAGCCGAGAATCAATCATAGCTTAGTACGGCTGCAGCAATGGGACTTGCCAGCGGATATGAAGCTTCGGTTATTTGCTTATTATGAGCATTGGGGCGATTTCGCAAAGGCGGAGGATGTGCTTTTTCACTATATGGAGGATCATGCCGAGTATAAGACGGAGGCTAGGAATAAGGGCATTTTATTTTATGAACGGTTAATTGAAAAAAACGAAGATTTGTTGGTGGCTGGAAATTTCAGCAAAGAAGAAGCGGAAGATGGACTTCGTTTTCTGAAAGAGAAGCAGCAGTAAGATTCGAATCTCCGTACATACGTGAACTTATCGAAAATTATACTTTTAAAACAAAAGGTGAGAATACTAATGGCTTGGTATCAGGAAAGTTTCGGGAATGATTATTTGGTCGTTTATAAGCATAGGGATTTGCAAGGCGCCTACCATGAAGTGAAGAAAATGATGGATTGGCTCGATTTACCTCAAGGTGTGGAGGTATTGGATTTGTGCTGCGGTATGGGTCGACATTCCATGGCGTTAGCTGAGTTTGGGTATGAAGTAACTGGCGTCGATTTGTCAGAGGTGCTACTGGATGAAGCGGTTAAGCAGGATGTTAATAAGCAGGTGAAGTGGCTGCGTGGCGATATGCGGGATGTCCCGCTTGAGCAGCCCTATGATGCTGTTGTGAATCTGTTTACTTCGTTTGGTTATTTTGATGAGGATGAGCAAAACGAGAAGGTTTTTCATGAAATCCACCGTTTGTTAAAGGCGAATGGACGTTTCATTATCGATTTCTTGAATCCTGTTTATGTGAAAGCGAATCTCGTACCACAGTCGGAGCGCTCGGAAGAGGGACTTCTCATTCGCGAGTCCAGAAGTATTGAAGATGGGTGTGTTCGCAAAAGAATCGTGATTTCACAAGAAGATGGGCCTGATCGCCATTACTTGGAGCAGGTTAAGCTGTATGAACGGGCATCTTTTGAAACGATGTTACGGAAAGCAGGTTTACATATTGATGATGTGTTCGGGGGCTATGACGGACAATCTTACGATGCTCAAACGTCCAGCCGGATGATTTTTGTTGGACATAAGGAAGGATGAACATCACGAAATGAACACCGTAATTGAGCATAATGACTATATTATACAAGTCAAGGTTCCGCTGCCCTTCCCGCTAAGATGGGTGAATGCATACCTCATACGCGGCAGCAACGGTTATACCGTCATAGATCCGGGGCTTCGCACCCCGGATGCCGAGGCGCTCTGGCACGCGGTGCTGGATGAGCGCAAGATTGCTTTCGAGCACGTCGAGCAAATCGTGCTCACTCACCACCATCCTGATCATTACGGGATGGCGGGGTGGTTCCAGGAGCGGACTGGCGCGCCGGTTCTCCTCTCGGAGACCGGCTGGCGTCAAGTCCAGCTCCTCTGGGGCGAGGAGCAGCCGATGTCGGCGCTGCTCTTCGAGCTGTTCTTCCAGCATGGCCTCGATGCCGCCATGCTGGAAGAAATGACGAAGCATATGGCGAGCTTCGTCCCGCTTGTATCCCCGCAGCCGCAGATTACGCTGCTGGGAGAAGGGCCTGTGCGCCTCGGTGACCGCGTGTACGAAGCGATCGAGACCCCCGGCCATGCCGCGGGTCATCTCATCTTCTATGACGCCGAGGCGGAGATCATGTTTTGTGGCGACCACGTCCTGCCGCAAATATCGCCTAACGTCAGCTTCCTCCCGCAAGTGGAAGCGAACCCGCTCGGCGCGTACCTCGGCAGCCTGAGGGAGATCAGCAGGCTGTCTGTGAAGATGGCGTTCCCAGGGCATCGAGAGCCCTGGTCCGGGTTCAGCGCGCGCGCAGCTGAGCTTGTACGCCATCATGAAGAGCGATTAGTGCTCATGGAGCAGAAGCTGCACACGCCGCTCACGGCTTATGAAGTATGTCGCGCGACGTTTGGCGATCGGCTCTCCATTCATCAGATGCGATTCGCGTTATCGGAGACGATTGCTCATCTAATTTTACTTGAAGCTGAAGGCCGCATCCAGCAGTTGGAACAGGCGAGCGAAATGATTCGTTATACCGTTGTTTAGCGGAGTATTCATTAGATCAATTTAATCTCATAAGATTTCTTAAGTCACTTTGTATCATCTGTGGCTTATGAACGGAGGAATTCAGTCATGAGAACATTCTTGAAAGAAAAAGCGCTAGTTTTGAATGAAATGAGAGATGAAGTTTTTCATCATTTTCCTCAAGCCGATATTGAAGCTGCGGTTGCCCGTCTTCTGGTTGAAGTGAAAGGGATCAAAAAAATTCCCTATGATCTGATTACAGACACTTTACTGGGCGTGTTAAGCAAAACAGAAACCTACAACGTAATGACGACGCTGCTGGAGTTGGAAAAGAAAGTGAAGCACGATCCAGAGCTGTTGGCTAGTATGAAAGATTCCGGCTACAACCTGCATCGCACGATCGCGATGTCGATCTGTGGGATGTATGGGAGCGGGGCTAGCTCGTTGTTTGGCTTTTTAGACTGCAAATTTCGTTTCTTTTTTCCAAATAAAAGACCCAAATCCTTTGTTTCCAAAGGGGTTTGTGCATTAGTAGCTTCAACGGCCAGTGTGGTCATCTCGGAGAAAGTGAAAGAAGACTACACACAGCGTAATTTAACCTTGCTTGATTCACGCGGAGTGTCCCTAGACGATATTGTCGATATCGTGGATATGCTTCAGAGACCTTATAGTCCGGATCTGGAACGTAAGGTGTGTGAACAACATGTACTAGCGGTTCTTCGCAAGCAGCAAACGTATCATGCCGTCCAGCTAGCGATTAAAATCGATGCGGGCGTAGAGAATAATGAATTTAGCAAGCAGTATAACCATATCGTTGGCAGCGATGAAGGGTTGTTCGGCGTCGATGAGTCGATCGCGACAGCGATTCCTCTCATGTACGGTACGATTGCATTGACTAATTTTGGTTATTTGGACAAAGCGAAGATCGGGATTATCAAGGAACTAGATAGTGACCATACAGGCGGCAAATGCAATACCTTTGTTGACGACTTGGTTTGCGGGCTTGTGGCGGCTGCTTGTGGAAGGCTGGCGCATAACAACATTTCGACTTTCAATAAACCAACGGATTAAAAAAAGGAATAAGCATCTCCAACCACTTAGATGTGGAAGGGGATGCTATTTTTATGCTTGCTGTCAGTTTTTGAAAAGTTATCGTAACTTGACCACCTTTTTGAACAAAAAGGAGTTATAAATCGGACAAAGCCTCGTATACATAGTATTACGAAAAGTGTTTAGTACAGGCTAGCTATTGAAATAGCTGCGTAAACTTAAAGGAGGAAACAAGCTATGAAACAACAACATTGGATTCGTTCAGCCGCTATCGTGGGGGCGATCGCCTTGCTGACCACAGGCTGCTCAGTTTGGGGTTCTGGCAAAAAAAGTGACATCGACGCGCCTCCAAAAGCGGGAACGGAAGCAGAGGCTGTTACAACCTCGGGAGCGGTAACCATTGATATGGGTGCAGACAATTCGTCACAAATGACCGTGTATGTGAAGGATGCCAAAGGCTTCGTCGCTCCTGTTAGCCTAGGTCTGCCCAAGTCACCTTCTGTCGCGAAGACGACGCTGGAATACATGGTGGATGGAGGACCTGTCAACGGTCTCCTGCCAGCTGGCTTCCAAGCGCTGCTCCCGAAAGACACGAAAATAATCGGCGTTAACGTTACAACTGACAAAAGGGCTGTCGTGGATTTCTCTAAAGAGTTTTTGAATTATGACCAGCAAAATGAACGCAAAATTCTTGAGGCTGTGACCTGGACACTTACAAGTTTCCCTACCGTCGAGAAGGTACAGCTTCGTGTAGATGGCAAGGAATTGAAGGAAATGCCGAAAGGTAAAACGCCACTTGAAGGCGTCTTAGCACGCTCGATGGGCATTAACATCGAAAAAGCGGAAGATGCCGAATTCGGGCAATCAACGCCGGTCACGCTCTACTTCTTAAATCAAAATGATCAAAATTACAAATATTATGTACCCGTTACGCGTTTGGTAAAAAGAACGGATGATGTTGCGCAAGCAGTTGTGAACCAACTTATCAAGGGGCCAGATTTGAAAAAGGGCTTGAGCAGTGTGTTGAACGCGACGACGGAGGTAAAGAGTATCAAGCAAGTGGATGGAATCATTACAGTCGATTTCTCCAGCAAGCTGCTTGGTCCTGATCAGAAAGCGTCTGGCGATGCTTTGCAATCCGTCATCCTTTCCCTTACAGAGAATGCGGCAATTAAACAAGTGCAAATCAAAGTGGATGGCGCTGTGAAAATAACATCGACAGATAATCAGAATTACACGAAACCCGTTTCTAGACCTGCACATGTGAATCCAGTCAAGCTATAACATAAAAGAAAGCCAAGCTATTAGAGAAGGATCTCTTTATAGCAGGGTGTTTCAGAGAAGACCTCTTGAGATAGAGGTCTTCTGTATTAAACAAGGATCTGAAATTCGGCTTTCGTTTCCACGCGATCAGTGCGAATGTCACTTTTTAGTGAAGATAACTTATTTTTATAAAAGGGAAATGAAAATTAGGTGGATTTTTTCCTGAATTGGAAATATTAAAATGAATAAGGGGAAGAGCTGGGAGATCTAGCCTCTTTTTTTACAAAAGTCCGTTACTGCATTACAATAAGGCATAGGGAAGATATGTACAGGAGGAGAACAAACAATTTATGAGAATCAATGGAAGAACGAATCAAGAACTGCGGCCTATGAAAATAACCCCTAATTATATAAAACACGCAGAAGGCTCGGTGCTTATCGAGGTCGGGGATACTAAAGTCATATGTACAGCAACCATTGAAGAACGAGTCCCGTCTTTCATGAAAGGGCAAGGAAAAGGCTGGGTTACTGCAGAGTATTCTATGCTTCCACGAGCGACTCAAGTAAGGAATCAACGTGAAGCGGCTAAGGGCAAGCAGGGTGGCCGTACGATGGAGATTCAACGTCTTATTGGACGTGCTCTTCGCTCGGTGGTCAATTTGGAAGCACTAGGAGAACGTTCCGTAACGTTAGATTGCGATGTGATTCAAGCTGATGGAGGTACACGAACGACTTCCATAACAGGGGCTTTCGTGGCAATGGCAATTGCGATGAATAAGCTAGCGACGGATAAAAATTTAAAGCAATTTCCAATAAATGATTTTCTCGCGTCAGTCAGCGTAGGGGTCATCGGCAGCACACCTCGATTAGACCTTAATTATGAAGAGGATTCTCAAGCGAAAGTTGATATGAATGTCGTTATGACAGGATCAGGTCAATTCGTAGAAATCCAAGGAACCGGCGAGGATGCTCCCTTTTCTCGTAAGGAGCTCGATGAACTGCTAGCTCTTGCCGAAACGGGTATCCAAGCAATGATTGAAGAGCAGCGTAAGGTGCTTGGGCCAATCGGTGCCCGTATTCGAGGTGTGGAACATGCTGCTGCAGAGTAACTTTGTTGTTATTGCGACACGGAACGAAGGTAAGGTAAGAGAGTTTGCAAAGTTATTCGGACCTAAAGGCTACAAAGTTAGAAGCTTGTCCGATTATTCCGATTTGCCGGAGATCGTGGAGAGTGGGGTTACGTTTGCAGAAAATGCGCGAATCAAGGCGCAGATCATCTCCGCGCATCTGCACGTACCTGTGCTTGCGGATGATTCCGGCCTATGCGTTTCCGGGCTTGACGGCGCACCGGGCGTATATTCTGCTCGGTTCGCAGGTGAGGATGCAACCGATGCAGATAACAACGCCAAGCTGCTGCAAGCTTTGATCGATCAAGCTTCTTCTAAAGAACTGGCTGTAGATGGCAACCATCCGAAGCTCCTTAGCGAAGCCGCTTTTGTTTGCGCGCTTGCGCTAATCGATCCTGTGGCTAATGAAATCATCGAAGCAGAAGATCACTGTGATGGCTATATTATCAGCGAAGCTAGAGGGGAAAGTGGATTCGGGTACGATCCGTTTTTTTACATCCCTGAGTTAGGCAAGACGATGGCCGAAATGACCGTTGAAGAAAAAAACGAGATGAGTCATCGCGCCAAGGCGCTGCGTAAATTTTTGGACCGACTGCCTAATGAGACGGCTGAAAAATAGGAAGAAACCTGCTTTCCCATATAGGGATAGAGCAGGTTTTTGTTTTTAACGAATCGATATTTTGTAGGCGCGCAGCCAAGTATCTACTTGTGCCAAATAAGCGAACAGCTGGGGGCCAGACATGAGTTGACCGAACCACGGAATGTTGACGTCGGCACCTTCTGAGCTAGCTAACTCGCGAATCTTTTTCACATCGATGAAGGGGAGGAGGGGGGAGCTGGAATCGTCAAGTATCTCCAATACCCATTTTCTTACGGCGGTCAAATAATTTGGATTGTGCGTTTTCGGATAAGGACTCTTTTTGCGAGTCAGCACGTCGTCAGGCAGCACGCCTTTGAGTGCTTTACGCAGAATTCCTTTCTCGCGGTCTCCGGAAGTCTTGATTTCCCAGGGAATATTCCAAACGTACTCCACGAGTCGATGATCACAGAAAGGGACGCGTACTTCTAGACCAACAGCCATACTCATGCGATCTTTACGATCTAGGAGGGTCGGCATGAAGCGGGTGATGTTCAGATAGGACATTTCGCGCATCCGATTCTGCTGCTGTGTTTCTCCAGCTAGCCGCGGTACTTCGCTTAAAGCTTGCTGATATCGATTGCTGACATATTCGACAGGCTTAATCCAATCGACAAGATCGGGGGCTAGGATGTTTACCCGATTGTGCAGCTGGAGCGACCAAGGGAATGTGTTGGCCTCAAGGGCGTCTTCACGATGGAACCACGGGTATCCGCCAAAAATTTCATCGGCCGCTTCTCCTGAAATAGCAACGGTCGCTTCTTTTTTTATTTCTCGACAAAACAAATACAGAGAGCCATCGACATCAGCCATCCCTGGTGTGTCACGGGCAAAAAGGGCCGCTTTTAGCGAATCGACAAGCTCTGGTGTGTCAAATTCAATGTAGTGGTGCGCTGTGCCTAAATGCTCTGTCATTCGTTTAATCCAAGGTGCATCAGCATTAGGCTGAAAAGCGTTTGCTTTGAAATATTTATCATTGTCCACATAGTCCACGGAAAAGGTATGAAGTTGACCCTTGCCGCTATCTTTGTGATGGTACGCAGCTAAGGTGGTTAGAGCGCTTGAGTCTAAGCCTCCGGAGAGAAGCGTGCAAATCGGGACATCCGAGACCAATTGCCGCTCCGAGGTATCTCGAAGCAGCTCTTGAACGTGAAAAGCCGTCGCATCGATGTCGTCTGGATGCGGTTGGCTTTCTAATTTCCAATAAGTGCGGATGGACAAGCCATTGCGGTCGAATACAGCGCATTGTCCGGGTTTGAGTTCGGACATATTGCGATAAATCCCATGTCCTGGCGTTCGTGCCGGTCCGATTGCGAATATTTCCGCTAAGCCCTCCGCGCCTACCTCTGCCTTAAAGTCTGGATGAGCAAGTATCGCTTTTGGCTCGGATCCGAATAGAAGAACGCCATTCTGATGAGAATAAAAAAGCGGCTTAACGCCGAGTCTATCCCTGACTAAATACAGAGACTGCTCCTGGTCGTTCCAGGCCGCGAAAGCAAAAATACCGTTTAGGCGATCCACACACGCGCGTCCCCATTCGATGAAAGCGACTAACAGAACTTCTGTGTCGCACGTTGTGCGGAAGTGGTGTCCGCGTTGCTCGAGCTCTTTTTTCAGCTCAGGAGCGTTGTAAAGTTCACCATTATATACGATCGTGTACGTATAATCACCTTGTTTTCGGATCATCGGCTGAGCGCCGTTTTCCGGATCCATCACACTGAGTCGCCGATGGCCAAGCGCACAATGCTGCGAGATCCAAGTGCCGGAAGCATCGGGTCCGCGCAGATTTAACGTTTCCGTCATATTCTCTAGAATGGACGGGTACCCGGTCAAGTCTTTCCGCCAATCTATCCATCCCGTTATTCCGCACATAGATGTTCATCCCTTTCCTTAAGACAGCATGATGTTAAAGGGTATGCATTCAGAGGGGATAAAATGTCTGTCCCGAAGGACGCTGCTATGCACATTTGGGGCGGATTTTGTATTTTACAAGCAGGACTGTTACAATAAATCCAATTATTACTTATTAACTGACGAAGGTGATGACGATGAAAAAGAAACATTCTAGAGCACAAATTGATTACTTGGCATCCAGAGAGCATTTTTTACAAATTAGCAATCAAGCAGATAAGCGCATTGAGGAATTGAAAGAGCAGGGTCACGAGGTAGGGCAAGAGGAAATGGAAGAGATTGTAGAGCGCGTTGGACTCCACCGTGCTTATAACGAGTTGACTCAGGCTGAAAATGTGTTAATTAACTGGACTCAAACCGCTATCAAAACAGAGCCGGAGTTCATTCAGAAGAAAGATCACTTCGAGGCCCTTTACGAAAAAGTGAAAACAGATGCAGAGGCTCGCGGTGCCATCCTTAATTTGGCGATGCGTTTAAATTTAGATAAAGTGTGACATCCTATTGAGGTAGTGCCATTCTTTCTTCAGGAGGCGAATGCTCATGGACAGTCATTTCATTAGCAAGCTGCATGAAAAGCAGAGAAAAGCCGAGAAGAATTTCAGGACACAAGGGGATAAACGTCCGGAAAGTAATATGCCGAACAACAAGCACTAATGTCTAATGGCACCACCGAGGACCTGCAGGGGAACGATCCCTTGCAGGTTTTTGTTATTCGGTTTGATGAATTTCCTGATTTCTACAGCATATTTGAGGCTGCGTAGATTCATACTAGATAAGTACCTACTACACTTACAGGAGGATTTTGCCCCTTATGAGTAAGAAGAAAAGCTTGGACGCAAAGACGCAAAGCACAATCGACCATTCGAAACAATCTTCCAGGATTCAACAAAACTTGGATTCAACAGAGCCTGGTCACCATCCGTCGAATCGCCCTTCTGTATAGGTAAGGAACATGGAATGCAGCCCCAGCCTGCCTAGGCTGGGGCTTTTTTCCTTGTGAGAATCTAGGCAATGAGGTAAGATGAAGCTTGAGTTTGTGAAGGACAAAATAATTACATACGGAAACTAGGTGCTTGCTTGAATCGTACTTTTACAATTCAAACAAGCTTAAAAGGGAAGTTCGGTTGAAGCCGACGCGGTCCCGCCACTGTAACAGAGGAGTCAACGTCAAGATACCACTGATCTTCGGATCGGGAAGGTTGACGTATGATGATGAGCCTGAAGCCAGGAGACCTGCCTATTTCTACAGCACTGTCATGTACCTACGGGAGATAGGGAGGTGTTAGATGAGCGATCAGCGAAATAAGCGATAGGCGTCTTTCCCTTGAGTTAAGGGGGAGGGCGCCTTTTTAGTTGAGTTGACAAATCATTGCGAGTAGCAAGTAATTAATTGTAATATTTACCATTAAATAAGCGCTGAGCATTCAGCGTGTATCTTATGAGAAGGATGCTAAATTTCAAACGTTTTTCCCTATTGGGAACACAACGAATCTATGGTTGAATATCAAGAAAGTGCCGTCACTTCAAGAAGTAAAAGTGCGTGAAGCCATTAATCTTGTATAAGTCCTATCCGCATGAGTTAAGCGGCGGTATGCGTCAGAGAGTTGTTATCGCCATGGCAATGATTCATCGGCCCGATATTATTGTAGCAGATGAGCCTACGACCGCCCTTGATGTCAGCACACAAGCGAGAATCATGGAGCTTCTTACGAAGCTGAGAACACAGCATCACGTAGCTCTTATTTTTATTTCTCATGATTTACGTGTAGTGGCGCAGATGGCCGATCGTCTTTGTATTATGCGACATGGACAAATGATAGAAAGTGGAGATGCTCGTTCCATCTTTATGAACCCATCGCATACGTATACAAAGCAATTGCTTTCCGCAATCCCTAAGCTTCCAGCCACTTCGATACGAAGCAATATGAATGCTTACATAGCAGCGGGAAGCGAGGGAAGTGCTCATGCTAACCATTGAACATATGAAGAAAAGTTTTCGCAAAAAGCATGTCCTGCGGGATATATCGTTTATTGTATCATCAGGAGAAAGTGTTGGATTAATCGGCAAGTCAGGATCGGGAAAAAGCACAATAGCTCGATGTATTGTTGACTTGGAACGACCGGATGGAGGAGATATGCTCTGGAAGGGAAGCTCGCTGAGCGACAAGAAGATAAGGCGAGAATCGAGACGATCTATCCAAATCGTCTTTCAAGATCCCAGAAGCAGCCTCAATCCTGGATGGACTACACAAAAAAGTCTAAGGGAAGCTTTTAAGTGTTTTCATGCGGAAACCATTCTGAACGAAGAACGGATATTTGAAGATTTGCTTGTTTCCGTTGGTTTGGATGAAGGCTATTTGAAACGCTACCCGCATGAGATGAGTACAGGGCAATGCCAGCGAGTGTGTATAGCCCGTGCCTTGGTAGCCAATCCAGAGCTAATCATTCTCGATGAATGTCTTTCAGCCCTGGATGTCTCTGTTCAGGCACAGGTGATGGAATTGCTGCAAGAGCTACATGACACTCGGAACGTTAGCTACTTATTTATTTCGCATGATATTGCTGTAGTGGCGTCTTTATGTGATCGCATACTGGTGATTGATCAAGGGTGTCATTGTCGAAGAAGGTAAGGCGAACGAGCTTAGCCAAAATCCGCAGCATGCTTACACACGCGCTCTTTTAGCGGACTTACCGAGTTATCCAAATTTTAAGTAAGGAGGTGGCGTGATGAGCACTTGGGATTTATCTACAGTTCAGCATCATGTACTAATTTGTAATGGCGGTTCTTGCCTAAAGAAGTTAGGCGATGAAACCACATTAGCTATTCGCGATGAGATTTCGCTGCAAGGGGCCGAGCATCTTATTCATACAACGAGAACCCGATGTAACGGTCGCTGTGAGGACGCTTGCGTAGTGACCGTTTATCCAGAAGGAGTGTGGTATAAGCAAATGACGCCAGAGGCTGGGCGAAGGCTTGTGCGAGAACATTTATTAGAGGGGAAACCTTTAGAAGAGCAAATGATTTATAGCTATCAAGACCGTTTTGTACCTACAGGACAAGGAAATGTAGGCATAAGTCGTCGTAAAGTGGATAAAAAATCTTGAGATAGCTAAACAAAACCCTCATCCATCAGGTTATGGATGAGGGTTTTGTTACGTTTCAAAGCTATGACTTCACAGGCATCCAGATTGTCAGTTAGGAAACAGGCAGTTGTCTTCTTACTCTAAACAGCTTGGCGGCTTCTACCATGACACGCAACGACGCGATTGTTTCTTCTTTGCCTCTCGTTTTCAACCCGCAATCCGGATTGATCCAGAACAATTCAGGCTCAAGAACTTGAAGGGCACGCTCGATCATTTCCACCATTTCGTTGACGGAAGGTACGCGCGGGCTATGAATGTCGTATACGCCAAGCCCGATACCTTGATCATACGTATGCTCTTCAAAGCTATGAATCAGCTCGCCATGGCTGCGCGAAGTTTCGATGGAGATAACATCCGCATCGAGCGCGCGAATGGAATCAATGATATCGTGAAACTCGCAATAGCACATATGCGTGTGAATTTGGGTTGTGGCTTGCACAGTAGCTGTGGATAAACGGAAAGCGAGCACGGACCAGTCCAAGTAAGCTTGCCAGTCTTGTTTTTTCAATGGCAAGCCTTCACGCAGCGCAGGCTCATCCACTTGAATCATTTCGATGCCAGCTTGTTCCAACGCTTCTACTTCTTCACGCAGCGCGAGGGCAATTTGGTACGCAACTTGTTCACGTGTAATATCACTACGAACAAAGGACCAGTTCAAGATGGTAATTGGGCCTGTCAGCATGCCTTTTACGGGCTTCTGTGTAAGCGACTGAGCATATTCCGTCTCCTTTACGGTCATAGGCTGTACGAATTCTACATCTCCGAAAATGATCGGGGGCTTCACACAGCGCGAGCCATAAGATTGAACCCAGCCATTCGATGTAAAGGCGAAGCCATCCAACTTTTCTCCGAAAAACTCAACCATATCCGTACGTTCGAATTCCCCGTGAACAAGCACATCAAGTCCGAGTTCCTCTTGAGTCGTAATCCATTGTGCAATTTGTTCTTGAATAAACGCCTCGTATTGTGCAGGGCTCCATTCGCCGCTTCTCCAATGCTTGCGTGCATTTCTAACCTCAACCGTTTGCGGAAAGCTTCCGATCGTCGTCGTTGGGAGGAAAGGGAGCTGCCACTTCTGTTCTTGTAGAACGCTGCGTTCAGCAAAGCTTTTGTTCCGCTTGCTTGGAGCGGCGGAGATATTTGCTGTCGCTTGCTGAACTTGCTGCTTATTTCTGTAAGCCGAAGTGCTTATCGCCGCAATTGTTTGTTGGTTGGCACTCAGTTCAGCTGCAATTGCATCTTTGCCTGCGTTCAGAGCCTCTGTTAAGATTGTGATTTCACTTAACTTCTCTTCGGCAAAAGATAAAGCATTGCGCAGTACGGGCTCCAGTTTGGATTCTTTGCGCGTTGTGACCGGAACATGGAGTAAGCTGCTTGAAGGCTGAATCAGTATACGCTCATAAGGAACAGACGAAGCGGCAAGAGTTTCTAACAGTTGAAGCTTCTGCTGAAGATCCTCCAGCCAGATGTTACGACCGTCGATTAGACCCACACCTAGGACTTTATCGGTTGGAAACCCAATCTTTTGGATGTTCTGTAAGTTCTGTACCAACCCATGAACAAAGTCGAGTCCAATTCCTTTCACAGGCAGAGCCACGAGTTCTTCATAGTATTCGACAGCATCGAAATACGTTTGCAGCATGATGTTGAGCTTAGGTGCAGCTGCGGCAAGCGCTGTGTAAATATGGTGAATACGCGTTAGGTCCTCTTTAGACAATGATTGAACCAAGATCGGTTCATCAATTTGTACCCAAGTCACACCTTCCTGCTCAAGCTCAGTCAAAATCTGCGTGTAGAGCGGAAGGAATACTTCAATAAGCTCATCGATTTTATCGGATTTAAAGCCTTTTGAAAGCTTTAAAAAAGTATAAAGCCCAATAAGTACGGGTTTTCCCTCGATGCCTAGCTTTTGTTTGGCCTCACGGTAAGCTTCCAGCGGTTTGTTCACGGTTAGCTTAGGTTCAGTCTCATTTAATTCTGGGACAATGTAATGATAGTTGGTATTGAACCACTTGGTCATTTCACAAGCTGTTGCCCCTTGGCTTCCGCGCGCCATTGCATAATAGGTAGTAAGGGGAACAACGCCGCCTTCGTAAGGAAATCTTTTTGGAACAATACCGAACATGGTGGAGGTGTCCAGCATATGATCGTAAAAACTGAAATCATTGACTGGAATAAGCGCAATGCCTTTTTCCTGTTGAAGCCTGAGGTTACTTAACCGAATTTCTTCGATCTGCTTTAAAAATGCAGGTTCTTCCAATTTGCCAGCCCAGAACGCCTCCAGTGTTTTTTTCCATTCACGATTTTCTCCGATTCTTGGAAATCCCAGGTTACTGCTTACGATTGCTGTGGACATTTGAAAATACCTCCCGTGAATATTAATTTTTTGAAAAGTGGCCATAAAAAAGGGCATCTTTAACCTTTAGAAAAAGGTTAAAGATGCCTCGTGTTTGTGCAAACCCTGGCTGCCATCTCTAACACCTCCCTATCTCCCGTAGGTAAACACAGTGCTGTCAGAATAGGCAGGTCTCCTGGCTTCAGGATCATCATCAGACGTCAGCCTTCCCAATCCTAAGATCAGTGGCGCTAGTGGCGTTGATTCCTCTGTTACAGTGGCGGGACCGCGTCGGTATTACACCGAACTTCCCTTTTAAGCTCTGGTACGACATCATGCCAGAGCACCTATTCCCACAATATAAAATTTATAATTTATCTGAATAAATATACAATTTAATTGATAATTATGCAAATATTTTTTGTGTTAATGTTTTAAACTCTTCAACGCTCCTCGGGGGAAGCATCCCCTTCTCTTGGCGAATGGCTGCTGGTAAAGCGTGCCAAATGTCTAAAAGCATCGGCATATCTAATCCCAAACCTAAGATGGCGGCTGGATCGCTAAATATGTCATAAGGAGTTCCTTCCATGATACACTGACCTTTCTCCATGATCAGAATCCAGTCGGCCCATGAATAAGCTAGATTCATATCATGAGTGGCCATTACTAAGGTTACGCCTCGCTTATGAATACGTTCAAGTTCTTGGACGAGCTGCTGCTCAGATATGCGATCCAGATATGCGGTAGGCTCATCAAGGAGCAGCAATTCAGGTTCCAGTACTAGCACGCCTGCGAGCGCTACACGCTTCTTTTGACCGAGGCTTAAATGATGGATTGGCGTGTGAGCTAAGTGCTCTAGCCGCATCGTTTGAAGCATCTCTTTGGTTCGCTGCTGGATTTGCACCTCCGCGATGCCCGCATTGCGAAGCCCATAAGAAACATCCTCGAAAGGTGTGTTTAGGATAAGCTGCTGCTCGGGATCTTGAAAGACGAGTCCTACTTGCTGGCGTAATTGTTTGAGCTCTTTGCTGGTATAGGATAGAGGCGCGTGCTTCCAAAGGACTTGTCCTGAAGCAGGTGAATTAATCCCTATTGCCTGAAGGAATAAGGTGGATTTACCGGAACCATTATGGCCGCATATGGCTGTTTTTTTTCCTTCAGGAATGCGAAGGTTTAATTTGTGCAGAGCCTCGGTATTTGTACCTGGATAACTGAAACTTAATTCAACGGTTTCTAAAATCGAACTCATGCGATATTCCCCCAGCGGAGCCAAATTTCCAAAAGCAACAGCAGCGCAACGCCGATGCAGCTTTCCACTTTATAGCGACGAGGGATGGGCTTGGCTTGATAAGGCGCCATCTGAATGATATCCGTAAATCCTCGTGACAGCAGTCCATCGGACAGTGCTTTATAGCGCTGCATCGTTTTTATAAACATCCTTACAATGAGAATAGCTGTATCCTTTAAACGGTTACGGAAACCAGTTTGACCGCCTCTAGAGCGTTGGGCTACATACATGTCGTGAGCGATTTCAGAAAGGATAAACAGAAATCGATACATAATGAGCATGATTTCAAGCACGAGTGAGGGCACACGCACTTTTTTCATAACCTGTAGCAATTCCGAGAAAGGTGTGCTGAACATGAGAAAAGTCATACAGGAAAGGCTTGCCAAGATACGTATGAACAGCTTGCCCGCCAATACAATTCCTGACGAAGTTACGAAAGCGCTCCAACTTAGAAAAGGATACGAAATGATAACATTTGATGTCCGTACATTTTCATACAAAGGTCGGATTTCAATGATCATAGCAGGTAGGCTGGCCACAAAAAACAAACAGGCTGCTCCAGTGATAAGAAAATAGTTTTTCATAGGGATTCGAGCATAGCCTATCGTCCAGATAGCCATCCACACCGTAAGAATGATTTGTACCGCAGGGTGCGTTACATAAGAGAGAAGCAGCATAACAACTGCGAATCCACTTTTCCACATTGGAGAGATGGCTCGCAGCTGATTATGATAAGAAAGCGTGTCAATGAGCTTGATCATTGGTCTTTGGATTTGGAAGCTTTCCCTTTAAATAGGCCAATAGCAAATCCGATGAATCCGGCACCGAGGGCTGCTTGTAAAGCGAACAGCATGCTTTCTGTTTCTGACGGCAGCTCAAAGAGCGAAGAGAACCAGGGTTCATAGGAGGGATGAAGGGACTGAATCAATTGCTCAGCCGCATCATCGGCCCCTCCGAATTCGCCTTTAACAAAAACAAGCGGCAGCACAGCAAGTAACACGACTGCGATGAGCATTCCTATATTTTTCGTGCGAGCTTTCATAGTTCTCGTGCTCCTTTCATTTTACGTTGCAAAATGGATAGTTCCTTTGGATTGT
Source organism: Paenibacillus sp. SYP-B3998 (assembly GCF_010820665.1). Taxonomy (GTDB): domain Bacteria; phylum Bacillota; class Bacilli; order Paenibacillales; family NBRC-103111; genus Paenibacillus_E. The sequence continues at coordinate 61,547 of NZ_JAAIKC010000001.1, forward strand.
AGGATTGGATCCAGTTCCAAATTAACACCGTGAGAATCCCTTCACTAATTGCGAGAGGAATTTGCGTAATAGCGAAGATACCGCCGAATTTTACAAAAGAAGCTGCAATGCCGCCATGTTCGGCAGGGAAAGCAAGCGCTAGCTGAATGGAAGTTACTATATAAGTAGATAAATCCGCGAGAGCGGCAGCTAGGAAAATGGACCACTTCATCTTACCCGTTGTTTTCATCATAGCTTTGTAAACGAAGTAACCGACGATTGGGCCGCAAACGGCCATAGAAAACGCGTTAGCCCCAAGGGTTGTCAAACCGCCATGCGCAAGTAAAACGGCTTGAAATAAAAGAACAATGGAACCTAGCACGCTCATTGGCAACGGACCGAACATGACAGCGCCCAAGCCTGTCCCTGTTGGATGTGAACTGCTTCCTGTAACCGACGGGATCTTCAGGGCAGACAATACGAAAGTAAAAGCGCCAGCTAACCCTAGCATGATTTTTAATTCTGGGTTTTCTTTTGTGATTCGGATGAGCGAGCGAAGTCCTAGAAAAAAGAAAGGTAAGAAGGCAACCCACCAGAATATCGCCCATCCAATAGGGAGGAAACCTTCCATAATGTGCATAGCAAAGGCCGATTCAGGTTCATTTAGAAATAAATACAGCGTAAATCCGAGCGCTACAAGCAAAAAGCTTGTAAGCTTAGTTGTTTTGGACTTCATTTCCATGTTCTTCTTCATTCCTCCTAATTATAGTTAAGTAAAAAAACCAATCCTGACGGATTGGTTTTGGGTACGTACGAATAGACGACAAAACATAGTAGTGTCGAGTCTCTTGACGTACACCGCTCCTCTCCGCGAAGGCACTTGTGTGTATAAATGAAGGTAGGTCTCCTGGCTCTCGGATCGTTGTGTTCTTTCGCCTTCCCTGATAGTTGATCAAGTGACGTTTTGAAAGAAACTCCCCGAATACAGTGGCGGGACCGCTCGGGATTTTCACCCGATTCCCTGTTACCCCTTGCTGCTTGCAAGGGCACCTCATTTATTGATATTTGCAATTACTTGATTATAGCACAAAAAAAGTAGATTTGATGAGAGAAATCTACTTTTTTACTATTATATGAATGAACACAAAAAAGACCGCGATTTCTCGCGATCTTTTTAATCAAACCTAAACGTCCCAGGAGGGATTCGAACCCCCGACCGTACGCTTAGAAGGCGTATGCTCTATCCTGCTGAGCTACTGGGACACGGACTTGTTTCACTTGCGGATAACCATCCGTGTAGCGAAGCAAGAGTTATATTATCATATCGATTTGATTGAAGTCAACCCCTTCTTCAAAATTATTTTGCAATCGAGTACGCAATCAAGTAAACTGTCACCAGCGAGACCAAGTGCTTGAGGTGATTATCATAACGGAACCATCTATCAACAATCTAGTTCTGTTTCCCAAAACAGAGCAATTTTATGAAGAAGAAATTACTCGATTTCTACAACATGAACAGTATAACGATGCGCTGCAACTGCTCACGTTTTTACTGCGATTCCCCAATGCCGATCAGCAAAAGACGGACCAGTGGGAGGCGCTGCTTCACTGGCTCCAGACGATGCATCCGGAAACTTTGTTTCCAGCAACGAGCGTAATGGAAGAGGAGCAGGAGGAAGAAGAGGAATTGCTGCGTCAGTATATCCAGGAGAAAACGACAGACGACAGCGCCTATATTGAGAAGACGTTGAATATGCTCCGGGAGGGCTCGCTAGAACAACAGGTTGCTGCGCTAGAGCAATTAGCTTTTGTGGAGCTTTCGGAAGTAAGCCAGGCTGTTAAACGTTGGATTACAGAAAAGGGAAGACATCCCCATGTTCAGTTCAAGGCGCTACAAACCTTGAAAAAGATGGGAGAGCAAGGCTTCATCGAACTGCCTAAAAATGGAGGTTTAGTCTTAGTAGAAATCGAAGAGACGCCTCTTATCCCGGAAGATTTTCCAATGCAAATTAGGGATATGATTCGCAGAGTCGGAGAAATTAGTGAAACAGAACAACCTGATTTTGTTTATTTTGCTAGCCAAACATGGCATGAATTTCTATCATACGCGTACGGAACTTCGATTTACTCTGACTTACTGAGGATGGAAGAAGGGGCTGTTGATGTCTGGGCTTCCGCTTTGCACGTAACCCTTCAGGAGAAATTGTTTGGGATGGCGAATCGGGAGGAGCTTCTGGATGCCTATGGGATTGTCGATTCCATGAAACTCCAATGGAAACGAGCTCATCTGACGTTGCAGACGTTCATGAATCAAATGAATCCCAACCCTTCATAAGGGGGAGAAAGTATCTGCCTTGAAATGAAAATGTTATATGGTATAATAGAATGGTTATAATGGTCGGTAGAGGTATTTTTACATACGCTCCACTCGCCAGAACGTGAAAATAATGTCATGGAACATTTTTGGAGGGGAAGGCATAAAATGAAAGCAAGTTGGGAAAAAATAGAGAAGAACGTAGGCGTTCTTGAAATTGAAGTAGGCGCAGAGCGCGTCGCAGATGCATTGGATAAGGCATTCAAAAAAGTATCCGCGAAAGTGAACGTTCCAGGTTTCCGTAAAGGGAAAGTACCTCGTTCTATCTTTGAAGCTAAATTTGGTATTGAAAGCCTGTACCAAGATGCATTGGATATCATCTTGCCAGAAGTTTACGTACAAGCTATTGAAAAAACGGGGATTGAGCCAGTTGATCGCCCAGAAGTTGACGTTGAGCAATTCGGTAAAGGTCAAGTTCTGAAATTCAAAGCAAAAGTAACCGTGAAACCGGAAGTAACGCTTGGCGACTACAAAGGCATCGAAGTTCAAGCTGTAGACGCGAACGTAACAGACGAAGAAGTGAACGAAGAATTGACTCGTTTGCAACAACGCCATGCTGAGTTGGTTGTCATTGAAGAAGGACAAGCAGCAAACGGAGACGTCGTTGTTCTTGATTTCGAAGGATTCGTTGACGGTGAAGCGTTCCAAGGCGGTAAAGCGGAGAAGTATTCCCTTGAGCTTGGTTCTAACAGCTTCATTCCAGGTTTCGAAGAGCAACTAGTTGGACTTGCAAAAGGTGAAGAGAAGGAAGTTGAAGTTACCTTCCCTGAAAACTATCACTCCGAGGACCTTAAAGGCAAAGTAGCTGTGTTTAAAGTGCTTATTCACGACATCAAACGCAAAAACTTGCCAGCTCTCGATGATGAGTTTGCAAAAGATATAAGTGAGTTCGATACCCTTGAAGAGTACAAAGAAGAAGCCAAAAAACGTCTTCAAGAGCGTAAAGAAAAAGACGGCGAAGCTGCTGTTGAAACAGCTGTTGTCGAAAAAGCTGCAGCTAACGCTGAAGTTGAAATTCCAGCAGCGATGGTGGAAGCTGAGCTTGATGTGATGGTGAAAGAATTTGAGAGACGTCTTCGTTCCCAAGGAATGACACTCGAAATCTACTTCCAGTTCTCGGGTCAAGATGAAAGCGTACTGAAAGATCAAATGAGAGAAGATGCTGAGAAGCGTGTTCGCAACAACCTTGTTCTTGAAGCTATCGCAGCAGCTGAGAAAATCACAGTTTCCGATGAAGAAGTAAACGTGGAACTCGAAAAATATGCACAATCTTACCAAAAATCCGCAGCTGAACTTCGCGAGTTGTTTGCTTCCAATGGCAGCCTTGAAGGTTTGACTAACGATCTTGTAGTAAGAAAAACCGTTGACTTCTTGCTCGAAAATAGCAAGCATGTTTCCGCAGCAGTGTAAATAAGGTAAGTAGAGGCACGTACGGAATGCTGGCGTGCCTTTACTTTACCCACTTTTATGCCAAATTTGTCTCGCTTACATAAGAAATATCGCTATACATAGGCTTGCCTTGAAAAAATGACTTTGCTACCCAAACGTGTTAAACTGTTAGTTAGATGGGAAAGGAGCTTATTGAGTTTCCTGTTTCTATCATAGATCCCGCATAGGGTGAAACATGGCTATTGCCGTAAAAGGAGTTGGTACAATGAGTCTTATTCCTATGGTTGTTGAACAAGAGGCTCGTGGGGAGCGTTCATACGATATCTACTCGCGCCTGCTCAAGGACCGCATTATCTTCATCGGGAGCGCCATCGATGACGATGTGGCTAATTTGGTCATTGCCCAGCTGCTCTTTTTATCCGCTCAGGATCCTGAGAAGGATATCCACTTATATATCAATTCCCCAGGTGGATCTGTAACAGCGGGGATGGGTATCTTTGATACCATGCAGTTTATTAAACCGGACGTTTCTACGATTTGCGTAGGAATGGCTGCAAGCATGGGTTCTTTGTTGTTAACAGCAGGAGCCAAAGGTAAGCGATACGCGCTGCCGAATGCAGAAGTAATGATTCACCAACCGCTCGGAGGCGTTAGAGGTCAAGCGACTGATATCAAGATCCACGCGGATTGGATTATTAAAACGAAACAAAAACTCAACCAGATTTATGTAGAGCGCACGGGTCAGCCGCTTGAAAAGATCGAAAGAGACACCGATCGCGATAACTTTATGAGCGCTGCTGAGGCGAAAGCGTATGGGTTAATCGACGAGGTTATCACTCGAAACGACTTGAAATAAAGGAGTGATCCCATGTTTAAATTTAACGATGAAAAAGGCCAACTCAAATGTTCCTTTTGCGGGAAATCCCAAGACCAAGTACGTAAACTTGTAGCTGGTCCGGGAGTTTACATTTGTGATGAATGTATAGAGCTTTGCACGGAAATTGTAGAAGAAGAATTAGGTCATGAAGAAGAACTGGATCTAAAAGATGTTCCGAAGCCGAAAGAAATTCGGAATATTTTGGATCAGTATGTTATTGGTCAAGATCAAGCTAAGAAATCGCTAGCTGTAGCGGTTTATAACCATTATAAACGTATCAATTCACAGAATAAGCTTGAAGATGTAGAGCTTCAAAAAAGTAACATTGTTCTTCTCGGACCAACAGGAAGCGGTAAAACGCTGCTAGCGCAGACACTTGCCAAAATCCTAAACGTTCCGTTCGCAATCGCTGATGCGACTTCTTTAACGGAAGCTGGTTATGTTGGCGAAGACGTAGAGAACATTTTATTGAAGCTGATTCAAGCTGCTGATTACGATGTAGAGAAAGCCGAGCGCGGTATTATTTACATCGATGAAATCGATAAAGTAGCTCGTAAATCAGAAAACCCTTCGATTACGAGAGATGTTTCTGGTGAGGGCGTACAACAAGCTTTATTGAAAATTCTCGAGGGAACGGTTGCTTCTGTACCTCCGCAGGGCGGACGCAAGCATCCACACCAAGAATTTATTCAAATCGATACTACGAATATTTTGTTTATTTGTGGCGGTGCTTTCGATGGCCTCGAGCAAATCATCAAACGTAGGATCGGCAAAAAAGTTATCGGTTTCAGCACTGACGGGTTGAAAGTGGATTTGAAACCAGGCGAATACCTTTCCATGGTGCTCCCGGAGGATTTACTGAAGTTTGGTTTGATCCCGGAATTCGTTGGTCGTCTACCGGTTATTTCGACGCTAGAGCCACTTGATGAGCCTGCACTTGTTCGTATTCTCTCCGAGCCGAAGAATGCGCTCGTGAAACAATATCAGAAGATGCTGGAGATGGATAATGTCTCGCTCGAATTCGACGCAGAGGCACTTGATGCCATTGCCAAAGAAGCGATTAAGCGCAATACTGGCGCGCGCGGTCTGAGAGCGATCATCGAAAGCATTATGCTCGATGTGATGTTTGAAGTCCCTTCAAGAACAGACGTCTCAACTTGCATGGTAACCAAAGAAACCGTGCAAAACAAAATAACGCCCGTTTTGACTACCAAAGAAGGCGTTCAGACGGCTGGAAAGAAGAAAGAAGAAAGTGCGTAACCCATAATTTCACAAATACATTCACAGCCTCCAATCCGGTTTCCGTTAGGAAATTGGAGCGGAGGATGTTTGGTGTCATGGGGAGAGAAACCATAATGTTCCATAGAAAAGAAACCCGCCCTGTACGTGTGGGCGATTTAATGATTGGCGGCAGCGACGAAGTCATCATTCAAAGCATGTGTACGACCAAAACGGCAGATGTGAAAGCAACTGTTGCCGAAATTCTCCGTTTGGAGGAGGCCGGCTGCCAAATTGTCCGTGTAACTGTTAACAATAAAGAAGCTGCGGAAGCAATAAAGGAAATAAAAAAACAGATTCATATTCCACTTGTTGCCGATATTCATTTCGATCATCGCTTGGCACTTGCTGCCATTGAGAACGGAATTGATAAAGTTCGTATCAACCCGGGGAATATTGGCCGCCGCGAAAAGGTGGAAGCGGTTGTTAAAGCATGTAAGGAACGCGGCATTCCAATTCGGATTGGCGTCAATGCAGGATCGCTAGAGAATCATCTTCTTGAGAAATATGGCTACCCTACACCAGATGCAATGGTGGAAAGTGCTTTGTTCCATATTAACATTCTTGAAGAACTTGATTTCCATGATATCATTGTTTCACTGAAAGCATCAGATGTGCCAATGGCTATCGCGGCGTATGCCAAAGCGGCCAAAGCATTCAACTACCCATTGCACCTTGGCATTACAGAGGCTGGGACGCTGTTTACAGGCGCTGTGAAGAGTGCCGCGGGCATTGGTGCACTGCTCAATATGGGCATTGGCAACACGCTGCGCATCTCGCTTAGTGCAGATCCAGTCGAAGAGGTTAAAGTGGCTCGCGAGCTGCTCAAAACGTTTGGGTTGATTACGAATGCAGCAACGCTTGTCTCTTGTCCGACCTGTGGCCGCTTGGATATTGATTTGTTTTCCATCGCCAACGAAGTTGAGGCGTACATCTCGAAGATCAAGGTTCCGATTAAGGTATCTGTTCTCGGCTGTGCGGTAAACGGCCCCGGCGAAGCGCGCGAAGCGGATATTGGCATCGCGGGAGCTCGTGGAGAGGGCATGCTTTTCCGTTATGGGGAAATGATTCGTAAAGTTCCTGAAGCGGAACTGCTTGCTGAGCTTAAGAAAGAAATTGATATCATTGTTGAATCTTATGAGAAGACGGGAGTAATTCCTGGTCGTAAACATTAAATGAAAAGCCCATGAGGAGAAATCCTTATGGGCTTTTTTGCTGTATCAACCTAATCATGCATATTCCTCGAGCAAGCGAAGCATAATGAGTAAATCTGGAAGGCACTGCTCGCAAAGCAAGTTTTTTTGCAGGTTAAAACTCAAAGGAGAATGAATATGGTCATGAAAAAATTAGTGCCTTTACGGCAGGTTATTCTACCTGTTATGGTGAGCGCTTTGCTGCTAATCCTTCCCTTTCAGGTGGGGGCTTCTGACGAGCCTATGCCATCGACTCAACCGCCTAACGGTCCTACCAAGCAGGTAGCCATCGTCATTGATGATTTTGGTAACAATATGGAGGGGACAGCCGAGATGTTGAGCTTACCCATTCCACTCACTGTTGCTGTAATGCCCTTTTTACCCTCAACCAAGCAAGATGCCCAACTAGCTCACGAGAAAGGGCATGAGGTTATTTTGCATCTCCCAATGGAGCCTGTGCGCGGTAAAAAGAGCTGGTTGGGGCCAGGGGCGATTACAACTGATCTTTCCAATGATGAAATTCGTAAACGAGTGCTTGCAGCTATTGAGGATGTTCCCTATGCGATAGGTATTAATAATCATATGGGCTCCAAGGCCACAGCAGACGAAAGAGTCATGAAAATTGTGGTGGAGATATGCAAAGAAAAAGGCTTGATCCTTCTGGACAGTAAAACTTCTTCCAAAAGTTTAGTTGGGAAAATAGCAGGACAGATGGGAGTCCCCTACTCAGAGAATCAGCTATTTTTCGATGACCTCTATACGTACAGTCACATAAGCAAGCAAATGGTTAAATTTAAAAAGCTGATCCTTCAAAAAGAAACCAGTATTGCTATTGGCCACGTAGGCCCTCCAGGGAAAAAAACAGCGCAAGTGATCAAAGAAGCTATTCCTTCTATTCAGAAGGAAGCTACATTCGTTTCAATTTCTAAAACGATGAAAACTCCAACCGTTAAGAAGGATGAATCATAGCAAAATATTGCTGCACAGCGGTACTGATCGCTTCCGCCAGCTTCGTTTGATGGTGGGAGTTATTCAGTAGTCTGCGATCTGTTTTGTTAGTGATGAATCCCAACTCAATAATAACAGATGGGCTCTTTGTATGTTTGAGTACGTAGTATTTTTTTCCGTATATAGGCAGCTCATTAGTGCCATATAAATGATTTAATGATTCCTGTAAAAGATGAGCCAGTAGAATGCTGTCAGATTGATTTTGGTAAAATACAAGCGGCCCGCGACGATCAGGTTTGCCTGCATTAATATGCATGCTGAGCATCAGCTTGGGCTTAAGCGTGTTGGCAATTCCTGATCGCTGGGCAAGATCTTTACGGTGTCTTCCACCAGAAGACCATGAATTATCGTCACTTAGCGCATAATCCTTGTTGCGATTCATAACGACGCGGTAGCCTTTCTTTTTTAATAACTTAAATGTCTTTTGCGAGATGGCTAGATTCATGGCTTTCTCTTCATATTTTCCAAATATTGCTCCGCTATCGATACCGCCATGTCCTACATCAAGGAGCACATCGGCATCAGGAAGATAAGGGTCACTCCTATGCGCCTTAGCATCTGTACTCATGAAACAAAGGCAAAGGGAAAGTAGAAGGATAGCTAAACAGTGTTTCAAAAGGTCACATCCTTTTTGCAGCCATATGTACCTATATCTTTCTTCCGAAGATGTACTATCATGCATCCAGCAAAAGTTTGCAGCGATTGGATTAACCTTCTTTTACACGGGAATAATGGAAAGTAGTGTGTGTAGACGAGGCCGATTTTCTGAGGAAAATAAAGTCTGAAAGAACAACGACAGTTTTCCAGAAGGGAAACTCTTAGGAGGTATGAAAGATGAGCTTAAGTATTATTCTTATGGTAATTCAGGTTTTTTTCGCTGTTGTAATTGGTTTGTATTTTTGGAATTTGCTGCGCAATCAACAGACGAATCGGTCTGCAGTCGATAGAGAGTCTAGGAAGGAGCTAGAGAAGCTGCGGAAACTGCGCTCGATCTCGTTAACGAAGCCATTATCCGAGAAGACAAGACCTTCCTCCATGCAGGATATCGTCGGTCAAAAAGAAGGGCTAAAAGCGCTGAAAGCCGCGCTGTGCGGGCCAAATCCACAGCATGTCCTTATTTATGGTCCTCCTGGCGTAGGTAAAACAGCAGCAGCTCGTGTCGTTCTGGAGGAAGCCAAGAAAAACCAGGACTCTCCGTTTCGGCCTGATTCTAAATTTACAGAGATTGATGCGACAACAGCGCGTTTTGATGAGAGAGGGATCGCGGATCCTTTGATAGGTTCGGTTCATGACCCTATTTATCAAGGGGCTGGCGCGATGGGGGTGGCTGGGATTCCACAGCCAAAACCTGGAGCTGTGACCAAGGCGCATGGAGGTATTTTGTTCATCGACGAAATCGGCGAATTGCACCCAACCCAAATGAACAAGTTATTAAAGGTGCTTGAGGATCGCAAAGTGTTTTTGGAAAGTGCTTATTATAGTTCTGAAGATACGAATATTCCAGGCTATATACATGATATTTTTCAAAATGGATTGCCCGCTGATTTCCGCTTAGTAGGAGCGACGACTCGGACACCCAATGAGATTCCACCAGCGATTCGTTCTCGCTGTTTGGAAATTTTTTTCCGTCCTTTGCTCCCTGAGGAAATTGGAGAAATTGCGCAAAAAGCACTTAAAAAGATTGGTTTTCAAGAAAGTCCTTCTGCTGTCAATGTTGTAACCAAGTATGCAACTAACGGTAGAGAAGCTGTGAATGTTATTCAACTTGCCGCAGGTATTGCGTTAACGGATAAACGTGAAGAAATTACAGCCGCGGACATTGAATGGGTTGTGAATTCTTCGCAGATTCCGCCGAGACCTGAGCGCAAAGTGCCGGCGCATCCGCAAATCGGCTTCGTGAATGGTTTAGCTGTATATGGTCCTAATCTAGGCACATTACTGGAAATCGAAGTTACAGCCATTCCAATTGCCGTTCCTGGTACAGGAAAATTCAACATCACAGGTGTTGTGGATGAAGAGGAGATGGGTGGCGGTTCCCGTACGATTCGGAGAAAAAGCATGGCTCGGGGATCTGTGGAGAACGTGCTTACGGTTCTTCGGAAGCTTGGGTTTAATACAGCTGATTACGACCTGCATATCAATTTTCCAGGTGGCGTACCGATTGATGGGCCCTCAGCAGGGGTTTCGATGGCTACGGCTATTGCATCAGCGATACATAAAATACCTGTCGACAACAAGTTGGCGATGACTGGAGAGATGAGTATTCACGGTAAGGTAAAGCCTGTAGGCGGGGTTGTTGCTAAGGTAGAAGCAGCTTTTCAAGCTGGAGCGACCAAAGTCATTATTCCAAAAGAGAATTGGCAGGAATTGTTCGCTGATTTGCCTGGTGTTGAAGTTCTGGCTGCTGAATCAATTGAGGAGGTGCTTCAAGCTGCTCTTGGTATCGAGCTACAGGATAATGTGATTCCAATGCCGCTTGCTTCTGAGCGAACAATATCCGCGCCAGCTTTACCCATTTTACATGCCAAATCGCCTAACGTTATTGAGTCTTAATCGGCATTCCTAAGCCTCGCAAACCGCACCACAGCGCCAATTGGTGTTTTGTTTGTAGTTTTGATAAAATGTAAAGCAACAGGGATACAATTATTAGGAGGTGCAGAGGATGGGACCTGGTAAAATCAAGGTGCGCAGATTACCGCTTTTACCTTTAAGGGGACTGTTAGTCTATCCGAGTATGGTTCTACATCTGGATGTGGGGCGGGAAAAGTCGGTAAAAGCGCTCGAGCGGGCGATGGTTGATGACAGCATGATTCTCCTCTGCTCTCAATCCGAGATCAATATAGAAGAACCCTCCAAAGAGGATATCTATCGTATCGGCACGATTGCAAAAGTGAGGCAAATGCTTAAATTGCCGAATGGGACAATTCGTGTGCTTGTCGAGGGTGTGCTTCGTGCTGAAATCACGGAATATCTCGTTAACGACGAGTACTATGAAGTAACAGCCAAAGAGCTTCCGGAGCAAGAAACCACGGATCCAGAGATCGATGCGCTAATGCGAACGGTATTGAATCAATTCGAGCATTATATTAACCTTTCGAAAAAGGTGACGCCCGAAACGCTCGCGGCTGTTTCTGATATCGATGAACCCGGCCGATTGGCCGATGTGATATGCAGTCATTTATCGCTGAAGATTAAAGATAAACAGGAAATTCTCGAGACGGTCGATGTTCGTGAGCGTTTAGAGAAAATGCTGAACATCTTGAATAATGAACGCGAAGTGCTTGAATTGGAGCGCAAAATTAGTCAGCGTGTCAAGAAACAGATGGAAAAAACGCAAAAAGAATATTATCTTCGTGAGCAAATGAAGGCGATTCAGAAGGAGCTTGGCGATAAAGAAGGCCGCGCTGGCGAAGTAGATGAGCTGCGCGCTCAACTTGCTGAAGCTGAGCTCCCAGAAAAAGTGCGTGAGAAAGTCGAAAAAGAAATCGATCGATTAGAGAAGATGCCATCAACTTCAGCTGAGGGCGGCGTTATTCGCAACTACATTGACTGGCTGCTAGGACTTCCATGGTCTAAGCAGACTGAGGATGATCTTGATCTCGTTCAAGCAGAGCAAATTCTCAATGAAGATCATTTTGGACTTGAAAAGCCGAAGGAACGCGTGCTGGAGTATCTAGCTGTTCAGAAGCTTGTGCAAAAGCTGAAGGGACCTATTCTTTGTTTAGTTGGTCCTCCAGGCGTAGGAAAGACGTCGATTGCGCGTTCGATCGCTAGATCGATGGGAAGACAGTTTATTCGCATCTCACTTGGCGGTGTAAGGGATGAAGCGGAGATTCGCGGTCATCGCCGCACCTATGTAGGCGCGATGCCAGGGCGTATCGTTCAAGGAATGAAAAATGCTGGCGCCAATAACCCTGTCTTCTTGCTCGATGAAATCGATAAGATGGCAATGGATTTCCGCGGTGATCCTGCCTCAGCACTGCTAGAAGTACTTGATCCTGAACAGAACAGCACTTTTAGTGATCATTTCATTGAAGTACCGTTTGATTTATCAAATGTTATGTTCGTAACGACGGCCAATGCCGTTCACAATATCCCCCGGCCGCTGTTAGACCGGATGGAGGTTCTCTACATTCCTGGTTACACGGAAATCGAGAAGCTCCAAATTGCTAAGAAATATTTGCTGCCCAAACAAAAGCGTGATCATGGTTTGCAAGAAGAGCAGTTGATTGTTGAAGAAGCGGCGTTAATGAAAATTGTTCGAGAGTACACCAGAGAAGCGGGTGTGCGCAATTTGGAGCAGCAAGTAGCGGGGATGAACCGCAAGGCGGCCAAACAGATTGTGACAGATCCGTCTACACCGGTACATGTAACCGAAGAGAATTTGAAGGACTATCTAGGACCAGCGAAATTCCGGTATAATGTAGCAGAAGAGAAGGATCAGATTGGTGCTGTAACGGGTCTTGCTTGGACAGAAGTCGGTGGCGACACCCTGGTCATTGAAGTCACGGTCATGCCGGGAACAGGAAAACTGACTTTGACGGGAAAACTCGGTGATGTGATGAAGGAATCGGCGCAAGCCGCATTCAGCTTCACACGTACCCGTGCAGCTGAATTTGGAATAGCGGCTGACTTCCATGAGAAAAATGATATTCACATTCATATTCCGGAAGGCGCGATTCCAAAGGACGGTCCTTCTGCTGGAATTACGATGGCAACTGCACTTATCTCCGCATTAACGAATATTCCTGTTTCCCGCAAAGTTGCGATGACGGGCGAGATTACGCTGCGAGGGCGGGTGCTGCCCATCGGCGGGCTGAAAGAAAAAGCGCTAGCCGCGCATCGTGCGGGTATTCGCATCATTTTGCTCCCGCATGATAATGAAAGGGACATCGTTGAGATTCCAGAAAGTGTCCGTAACGAGATGACGTTTATACCGGTGAGCCACATGGATCAAGTGCTTGAACATGCGCTCGTGAAAAATAACCCGCCGGTCCACGTCGGATAACGACAGAAAGTAGTTGAACAACCATGAAGGTCAATCAAGCTGAATTTATTATCAGTGCGGTTGGACCTAGCCAATATCCTGAGGATGCCTTGCCGGAGATTGCTCTGGCAGGGCGTTCTAATGTTGGGAAATCATCGCTTATTAATCGTTTGATCTCCCGGAAGAATTTGGCTAGAACCAGCTCACAGCCAGGTAAGACGCAAACATTGAATTATTACAAAATCAATCAGGACTTATATTTTGTCGATCTTCCCGGCTACGGCTATGCGAAAGTATCCAAAACGGAGCGCGAGAGATGGGGGAAATTCATTGAGAATTATCTCCTGAATCGAGAGCCGCTCAAGTTAGTCATGCAATTAATTGATTTAAGACATCCCCCGTCCAAAGACGATCAGGCGATGTATCAATGGCTCAGACATAATGATCTTCCTGTGCTCGTTGTAGCTACGAAGGCAGATAAGATTCCAAAGAGCCAATGGCAAAAGCACGCCAAAATCGTTCGGGAAACGTTGGGTATGGATCAAGGTTACCATCCACTTCTATTCTCTTCTGAAATTGGGCTCGGTAAGGATGAATTATGGGCAATCCTAGAAGAAGCAATTGATTACGGAAAACCTACAAGTGAAGAAGAAAATCGTGAAGAAGAACCGTCCTCTTAAACAGAGGGCGGTTTTATTTTTTTATAAAGAGGTTTAAAAGATGGAGAGAACCTTGAAGGAGTTGGAGGGAAATTGAGATTTACTGGTGAAAATTTGCTGGCATTCCGTCTTTCCTTCGTTTTTTCAGAATATTTGGCTGATTATCATGAATTCTACGCAGGAATATTAAGTGTTCATGTAGTATAATAATAAGCAAGGTAATAACTTAGGGCTTGAAAACAAAGAATCGAGGGATTTTTATGGCACAAAGGTTAGCGACTGAATATGTCAAAACCTGCCTACAGTTAACAGAAGCCGAGATGTTCAAGTTTTTTCAAATGTTCGTGGATCATCAAGTGACATTGCAAGTCAAAGTTTTGGAAAATGGCAATCAAGAGGTTGTTTTTCAAGACGGTGCAGGTCAGGAAATTGTCCTCTCATTTGAGCAGAAATCGGGCCTATATGAATGCACGGGATCCTGTCGATTAAGCAATACCTTGCTGGCTAATTTAATGCGCAAAGCGGTTTCTGAATACAAAGGAAGCGCGACTGTTAATCGAATTTATCCAGGTTATACGATGGTTTATTATTATGAACGCGGTACAGTTGTTAAGATCGTCGAAGTTAAAGGCACATTATTGACTGTTATTTATGAATACCAAGACAAGATCGGTCTTATGCAGCAGTTGTTCCAAAAGAAAGAAGTGGAACAGGAGATTGAAAGAACTCATGACCAAATTAATCATCTTCTTGACCTACGCAATACCTTGCAAGAGCAAGAAGCACATCAGCAGATCGACTCTCGCCTCAGTGAACTAACGCATCGCTTGTTTGCATTGGAGGCTTAAACCCACATATATCCATTACTTGTAAGGACCTTGTTGATAGGGTCCTTTTTGCATTGTCGCGCACATGTAGGGCGGGATATTCATATTGTAGGTACGAAGTTAAATGACGAGAAAGGTGCTGGCAAAAAAAACTATTGCATTTCTGTTCGATAGATGTTATTTTTAATCTCGTTGACAACAATATAGGAACCAGGATTCACTCAGGACATTGAATGTTGCGAGAGATTATTCCCTCGGGAAGTGAATGACGTAGGTCCTAGCGGATGAAATTTTTTTCAGACATTTTATTCCTAGGAAGGGGGAACCGGAAGATGGAAGAATACTCAACTTTCGGAAGACACGTTGCTGTAGATACTTGGGGGGTAGATTTCGAACTTCTGAACAATGCAGATTGGCTGCAAGCTCAGATGGTAGAAGCTGCCGAGGTATGCGGAGCAACCGTACTATCTGTACAATCTAAGCAATTTGAACCACAAGGAGCAACAGTACTTGTTATGTTGTCCGAGAGTCATCTCTCCATTCATACTTATCCTGAGAGAGGTTTTGCCGCATTAGACTGTTATACTTGCGGTGAGACAGTTGACCCTCAGTTAGCAATCGACTTCATGGTATCCGTACTAAAACCAGAGACGGTTTATGCGAAGAAATTAGTTCGTGGAATCGGTGAATTGCAAGTAGAAACTCCTGAAATAAAGCAAGCAGAGCTTGTTAAATAAGAGACTGCGCATATGGATAACAATGGCCACGGAGAAATCCGTGGTCATTTGTTTGTCCCAAATCCCATAAACTATTACTGCGGTACTTGGAATTCGTATCAGGGGAGGGACTGGGCGCGGTATGAGGAAGAGCCTTACGAAAAAAATGGTTATGTACGGGATTATACTTTGTCTCGTGGTAGGGTCGTGTTACCAAATGATTAGCATGCTGAGCAGTCATAAAGAAGATCATGATGCTACACATCTGCTTTTTCAAGTATCGCTTTTCCAAATGGAACTTTTGAATAGCTACCTAGAGGAAGCGAGGAAGATGAAGGATACAGCGGAGTTGAATGCCATCAAACAGGCGTTGTATTCGGCAGCCTACACGCACGAACGGTTAGTGCTCGCAGTTGGGGGAAATGAGCACTTGAATTCGATGTCTAGCCTAACGCAGCTTATGCAGTACATACAGAGACTTCAGATAGGCGGCGAACGGCAGTTGAAGCCCGACGAAATTCAAACCTTGCAGGAAACAGCGAATCAATACAAAGACATGTACCAGCTATATGAAAAAATTATGGCTTCCAGTGGTGGCGTAATTTCTTCTCAAAACGTGAAGCTGACTGAGCTCAATGATGCGTTGACAATAAAAATTCACAAAAAAATGCTGCAATGATCGGGTTATATACCAATTCTGGTATATACGAGCAATTTGCTGTTAAAACTAACGAGCAGAGCGAAGCATTCATAATTTAGTCAAAAAAATTGTCGGATTGCTTGTTTTGCTGTGCTATAATAATTCATAGAAATGAACGGGAAGGCAGGTGACCCCATTGCATATTATCGCAGTAGGCTTAAACTATCGTACAGCTCCGGTTGAAATTCGTGAGAAATTCACTTTCTCAGAACGTGATTTACCAACGGCTATAGCAGAATTGAAAGAGACCAAAAGCATACTTGAATGTGTAATTGTCGCCACCTGCAACCGTACGGAAATTTATGCGGTCGTAGATAGAGCCCATTTATGTAACTATTACATTACAAATTTCATCGAGCGTTGGTTCGGTGTTGCGAAAGATCAATTTCAAAAGCATTTATATATGTACGAAAACGATAAAGCTACTGAGCATCTTTTCCGAGTCACAAGCGGCTTGGATTCGATGGTTATCGGAGAAACGCAAATTCTTGGACAAGTGCGAGATGCTTTTTTATTGTCGCAAAATTTGAAAGCGACAGGAGCTTTTTTCAATACGTTGTTTAAGCAATCCGTTACACTTGCCAAAAGAGCGCATTCAGAAACAGGGATTAGCGATAATCCCGTTTCAATTAGCTACGCGGCGGTTGAACTTGGCAAACGTATCTTTGGTTCCTACATGAATAAAACCGTCATGATTATAGGAGCAGGCAAAATGAGCGAGTTAACTGTAAAACATTTGTACGTAAACGGGGCAGATAAAGTTATTGTTGTGAATCGTACGTATGAACGGGCAGTTGAACTGGCTGAGAAATTTAATGGGATTGCTTGCACCATTGATAAGATGCTGGAAAGGTTGCCTGAGGTAGACATTATTATTAGCTCTACTGGAGCACCTGGTTATGTTCTCACGAAAAATGATATTCAGCCTTATTTACAGAAAAGAAAATCACGACCTCTCTTTATGATGGACATCGCGGTGCCCCGAGATCTTGATCCGGAAATTAGCGACTTACCGAATGTGTTTCTTTATGATATTGATGATTTGGAAAATATTGTTGATAAGCACTTGCAGGAAAGAAAAAAGGAAGCCGCTAAGATTGAAACGATGATTGAGACTGAAATGGCTGTTTTTGAGCAGTGGACCAAAACACTAGGCGTAAGCCCAGTTATTCACGCGCTTCAAACAAAAGCGAATCAGATTCATGAAGAAACCATGGAAAATATGTTAAAGAAGCTTCCTGATCTGGATGAACGGGAAGTTAAAGTTATTCGCAAATTAACGAAGAGTATTGTAAACCAAGTGCTTCGCGATCCGATCCTGCGGATAAAGGAAATGGCGGGAGAACGTCACGGGGACGATGCTTTAGAGATGTTTACCAAGCTGTTTGCATTGGAAGAAACGTTGGAGATGCAGGAGCAGGCAGATCAATTGGCGCAAGAAGCAGAGCGAAGAGCAGTGGAATTGGAAGATCAGCGTATAAAGGATGAGAAGATGTCCGTACGCAGCTTACAACCTGCAGACGGTCTAGCGAGATCTTGAGAGAAGGCGGGATATAATCGCCAAGGAGAGGTGCCATGGTCACACGTAGTTGGTTGTTTGATGCAATGATTTATATGTATGCCCTGAGCCTACTGTTTTACTTTTCCGACTTCGCCAATGCGAACCGGAACGCAAAACGGATGGGGACTGGGCTGCTTTTGTTTGTATGGGTTTTGCAAACCGTTTATTTGGGGCTCAACCTTTATGATCATTTGACGCAATGGGCGTTTGAACGTTCGGATGTTCTATTTATGTTTTCGTGGTTAATCGTGACTATTTCGCTGATCGTCAATCGTTTTTTTCGTATTGAATTGTTCGTGTTTTTTGTGAATGTACTTGGGTTCGCCATTCTTGCTTTAAATGTGTTTGGAAATCCGCGGGTAAAGCCGATTATAGCAGGTTGGGACATCAACGATGAGTTATTATTTATCCATATCACACTAGCTATCGGAAGCTATGCGGCTTTCTCGATTGCTGCAATATTTTCAGGCATGTATCTGTTTTTGCATAGAATGTTAAAGGAGAAGAAATTCTCCCAGACAGTTATGAGGCTGCCCTCGCTAGAGAAAATTGAGCAATATACCTATACAGCGGTTATTATCGGGGCGCCTTTGCTAATGTTAGCTTTAAGTTTAGGTATTGTGTGGGTTTTACTTGAAGGTAACAATAATTTGCTTTACGATCCAAAAGTGCTCAATTCCGTTTTTATTTTACTAGCGTATGCCTTTTACTTATTTCAGCATTACGCTATGCGCATTTCAGGCAATAAGCTTGCGGTATGGAATCTTACGGCATTTGTCATTGTGGTTATCAATTTTGTAGTCTCTAATTTTTTATCAGGTTTTCATGGCTGGATTTGGAGTTGAGCGAAATGAAACACAAGTATCCAATTATGTTGAATGTAGAGGGGCGGAGATGTCTCGTTGTTGGCGGGGGAAGCGTAGCTGAACGCAAAATACGTTCTCTCTTAAGCGTTGGGGCTCTTGTAGCAGTGTTAAGTCCAGAAGTAACCGAAGGCCTTGTCGAGATGGCGTGCCGTGGTGAAGTAGTTCTATACAGACAGACGTTTTCGTTGAACCGAATGTCTGAAATTTTATCGGTAACAACCTCTCCTTTTATGCTTGTGGTTGCCGCAACGAATGTAGCCGAAGTTAATACACAAGTGTATGAAGCAGCAATAAGCCAGGGCTTGCTCGTCAATGTAGTCGACCAGCCCGAGCTGAGCTCTTTCATTGCACCATCGGTTATACGAAGAGGTAAGCTTGTCATTGCCGTTTCTACTGGAGGCGCAAGTCCTTCCGCGGCAAGGAAAATAGCCAAAGAGCTTGAACATACATATGGTACTGAATATGAGGTTTATTTTGATTTTTTAAGTGAAGTGCGCTTGAAGGTGCAGAAGCAAATCGCGGATAAAGAAACACGACAGATCTTGTTCAGAGAGATGTTGGAATGGGACGTGTTAACCAGAATTCGTTCAAGCACGTTTGAGCTATGGAAAGATGAACTATATACGCTTATAGATAAAGAACCAGGATTGTCTGCGATTGCGGCTTTTGGTCGGCAAGTACAGAGAGGCGGGGTTACATAGAAATGAGAACAATTACTGTAGGTACTAGACAAAGTGCGTTAGCCTTAACGCAGACAGGACAAGCGGTGGAACTGTTAAAGCAGTTAGCTGCTGAACATGGAATCGAATGTCAATTTGAAATTAAGAAAATTGTGACGAAGGGTGACCGCATATTGGATGTAACCTTATCCAAGGTAGGCGGTAAAGGTTTGTTCATCAAGGAAATCGAACAGGCTCTAATGGACGGAGAAATCGATATAGCCGTCCACAGCATGAAGGATATGCCCTTCGAGTTACCTGAAGGGCTTGTCGTAGGGGCTGTACCTCAGCGCGAGGATGCGCGCGATGCGCTGATTACTCGCGGATACAGCTCGCTGGACGAGCTGCCGCAGGGCGCTCTTGTAGGCACTAGCTCGCTGCGCCGCGCAAGCCAACTCCAGCACCGTCGCCCTGACCTTCGCATCGAGTCGATCCGCGGGAATATCGATTCGAGGCTGCGCAAGCTCGAAGAAGAGAATTTCGATGCGATTCTGCTTGCCGCGGCCGGTTTGCACCGGATCGGCTGGCAGGATCGCATCAGTGCGTATTTGCCGCCCGAGCTGTGTCTCCCTGCTGTAGGGCAGGGAGCGCTGTGCATCGAGTGCCGGAGCGGCGATGCGTTCATACTGGACCTGCTCGGCAAGTTCCAGCATGAGCCTACTGCGCTCGCGGTGCGAGCGGAGCGGGCCTTCCTGGGCAGACTCAATGGAGGCTGCCAAGTGCCGCTTGGCGCTTACGCGAGTATAAGCGAACCAAACTCCGGCGAAGAGCCGCTGCTGACGCTGACAGGCATGGTAGCGTCGCCAGATGGCCGTACCATGTTGAAAGAAGCGGCAACTGGAACAGATCCGGAAGCGCTTGGTTTGCTCGTAGCCAACAAGCTAATCGAGCAGGGAGCTGACCGCATCCTTGCTGAAGTAAGGGAGTGATCGGGTGAACAAGGGGAAGGTATACTTAGTAGGCGCGGGTCCAGGAGATCCGAAACTGATCACGATTCGCGGCTTGGAAGCAATCCAGAAGGCGGATGTCATCGTATACGACCGTCTGGCAAGTCCCCGTTTATTAAAACACAGAAAACCGGATGCTGAATTAATCTTTGTAGGCAAGCTTCCGGATAAACATATGTTGAAGCAGGAAGAAATTAATCAACTGCTGGTTGATTTGGCTATGAAAGGAAAAGTGGTCACCCGTCTTAAAGGCGGGGATCCAAGCGTTTTTGGACGCGTAGGCGAAGAAGCGGAGCTGCTTGCGGATAATGGAGTTACTTATGATATTATTCCGGGAATAACCTCTTCCATTGCAGTTCCAACTTATGCGGGTATTCCCGTTACACACCGGGACTTTACCTCATCCTTTGCTATCGTCACGGGGCATGAATACCCGAATAAAACGTACTCGAGCCTCGATTGGGAGCATCTTGCGAAAGCCATCGGCACGATGGTTTTTCTCATGGGAGTAGCTAATTTAGAACAAATCTGTCGCGAGCTGATTCGCTGCGGCAAACCGCCGCAAATGCCAGTAGCCCTTGTGCGTTGGGGAACCTGGACGGAGCAGCAAACCCTAACGGGCACCTTAGAGGATATTACTGAAAAGGTCAAACAAGCGAATTTCAAATCACCTGCTGTTATCATTGTCGGGGAAGTTGTGAAACTGCGTGAGAAGCTGGCGTGGGTCGAGAAAAAACCGCTATTTGGGCGCAGAGTCCTCGTTACACGAGCGCGAAGCCAAGCGAGCGAACTGGTTGATTTGATTGATGAGCTGGGTGGAGAGGCTGTGGAGTTTCCAGTCATTCGTCTTCAAACCCCAAGCCGTCCTGAGTCTTTGCTGGCGCTAGACGAAGCTCTTGATAAGCTTCATGAGTTCGATTGGATTTTGCTTACAAGCGTTAATGGCGTTGAATTCTTTTTCCGCAGAATGTTTGAGAAGCGCATTGATGTGCGGCGGATGGGGAAAGCGCGCATTGCGGCAGTGGGCCCTAAGACCGCAGAAGCCCTCGCTGAGCGAGGCATCATTGCCGATGTACTTCCTGATAAATATCAAGGAGAAGGCATGCTAGAGGCGATTCAATCGGAGCTAAAGCCAGATCAAAAGGTGCTGCTGCCGACAGCTGACCTTGCTCGTGATTATTTACCGTCTAAACTCAAAGAATTAGGGCTTCAGGTAACGGAAGTTGATGTGTACGAGAACGTGCTCTCCATCGAGGATGGGGAGGAAGTGGTTAGTCTTTTGCAAGATCAAGGCATTCATATTATAACTTTTACGAGTTCATCAACCGTTACAAATTTGCTGGAGGCTTTGAGACAGCTTGGGATCGAAGACCCGTTGGCTTTGCTGCAAAACGTAGAGATCGCTTGTATTGGACCCAAAACGGCAGAAACCGCTCGTCAGGTTGGTTTGTCGATTACGTATATGGCGGAAGAAGCAACCGTCGCTTCACTAGTTGAAAGCATAGCTGAGCGGAAATAACAACATGACATAACGGATAACGTTAACGTTAGTTATCCATCATTCATCAATAGGAGGTTGATTCCTTATGAGTTTTCCAGTTATTCGTAACCGCCGCTTGCGCGGTACAGCAGCACTTCGTAATTTGGTTCGTGAGAATCAAGTTACGGTGCATGATGTGGTGCAGCCTGTTTTTGTCACTTTTGGCACGAACATTAAATCAGAAATAACTTCCATGCCTGGTGTTTACCATTTTTCATTGGACCGTGTTGAAGAAGAAATCAAAGAAATTACGTCTCTGGGCATTCAGGCGATTCTGTTATTCGGAGTACCTGAGCATAAGGATGCTGTAGGAACGTCCGCTTACGACGAAGAAGGTATCGTACAGCAAGCGACTCGACGTATCAAAGAGTTAAACCCTAACTTACTGATCATTGCTGATACGTGCTTGTGTCAATTTACGGATACAGGTCATTGTGGTGTTATTCATCATAATCCAAGCACAGGACATGCTGATGTTCATAATGACCATTCCTTGGAGCTGCTTGTTCGTACGGCTGTGTCTCAAGCAAAAGCTGGGGCTGACATTATCGCTCCTTCCAATATGATGGATGGCTATGTCCATGCTATTCGCTCAGGTCTTGATGAGGCTGGATTCGAGAACGTTCCGATTATGGCGTATTCCGTTAAATTTGCTTCCGCTTATTATGGTCCTTTCCGTGATGCGGTTCACTCAGCACCCCAATTTGGAGATCGTAAAACGTACCAAATGGACCCGGCGAATGGTCGAGAAGCTTTACGTGAAGCAGAAAGCGATGTGATGGAGGGGGCTGATTTCCTCATGGTAAAGCCAGCGCTGGCTTACATGGACATCATTCGCCTGCTGAAGGACAACTTCGACTTGCCTGTGGTAGCTTACAACGTTAGCGCGGAATATTCGATGGTTAAAGCAGCAGCCCTACAAGGCTGGATTAATGAAAAAGATACGGTTATGGAAACGATGACGAGCTTCAAACGTGCAGGTGCTGACATTATTTTGACATACTTTGCTAAAGATATTGCTCGTTATTTGCAGAATCGTTAGGATCTTGATGGAAGAACCATTCACCCTAAGGCAATTAGGGGAGTGGTTCTTTTGTCATACTTTTGTCGCAATCCGTGGGCTTCCTTCGGTTGTGGCAGGCGTATAATTAGGGCATAATGGATGAGAATAGAAGGAAACATAATGGTTGGGAAAAAGAGGAAGGTGCCTCATGAGTTATAATGACAATTTTATTAAGGCTTGCCGTAAGGAAAACGTAGACACACTGCCTGTTTGGTACATGCGTCAGGCGGGTCGTTACGATCCAGATTATCGTAAAATTAAAGAAAAATATTCACTTCTTGAAATCTGTCAACAACCTGAGCTCGCAGCGGAAGTGACGATGATGCCGGTTAAAAAATTAGGCGTGGATGCTGCTATACTTTACTCGGATATTATGAATCCAGTTGCATCGCTTGGGGTCGATTTTGATATCGTCAAAAATATTGGTCCGGTGATCCATACACCTGTACGAACTGCTCAAGACGTAGAACGTCTCCGTCCTATCGATGTTGAGAAAGATCTCTCTCATATTATCCAAACGATTCAAATTTTACATAAAGAACTTGAGGTTCCTTTGATTTCTTTCGCTGGGGCTCCTTTCACGATCGCTAGCTACTTAATCGAAGGCAAACCTTCTAAGAGCTACATCCTCACCAAACAGATGATGTACTCGGAGCCTAAAGTCTGGTTTGCATTGATGGACAAACTTGGAGATATGGTCATTACGTACTTGAAATCTCACATTGCCGCTGGGGCAAAAGCAGTTCAGGTGTTTGATAGCTGGGTTGGAGCGCTTTCCCCTAGGGATTTCCAGATGTACGTATTACCTACAATGACTAGAATATTCAATGAACTATCCGATCTAAAAGAACCGAAAATTTATTTCCCAGGCGTAAGTTCTGGCGAATTGCTGCCTTACCTGACCCATCTACAGGCGGATGTTATTGGTCTTGACTGGCGTATTCCGATTACGGAGGGCCGCAAAAGAGTCGGGGACCGTTTTGCTGTGCAAGGAAACTTGGACCCTTACGTGTTGACGGCTCCGATGGGTGTCATTGAGAAACAAGCTAAAGCGATTATTGATGAGGGGCTCGAGCTTCCAGGCTACATTTTTAACTTGGGTCATGGTTTGTTCCCAGAGGCTTCCTTAGAGAAGTTGAAGGAGCTTACTACATTCATTCATACGTATTCCCATTCGGTTTTAACTCAACGAGCAGAAAAGAGTGGTGTCTAAAATGGCAAATCGTCGTGTTGGTGTGTTAGTTATGTCCTATGGGACTCCGGAAAGCTTGGATCAAATTGAAGCGTACTACACACATATTAGGCGCGGTAATCCGCCAACGGCAGAGCAGCTTCATGAACTGAAATCACGTTATGAGGCGATTGTGGGCGGGTTCTTTCCACTGCGGGAAAATACGAACAAACAGGTGAAAAGTTTAGAGAATACACTTAATCATGAACATCCTGATCTGGATTTCGTCTGTTACCAAGGCTTAAAGCACGCGCAACCTTTCGTAGAAGACGGGGTTGAGCAGATGGTGAAGGACGGTATTACGGAGGCTGTTGGCGTGGTGCTTGCCCCTCATTATTCGACAATGAGCGTTGGCGGCTACGTGAAACGAGCGAAGGAGAAGGCAGAAGAGCTGGGCTTGAAGATTGATTTCGTTCATAGCTATCATTTACATCCAAAGCTATTGGAAGCACTAAGCTCACGTGTCGAGAAGGCGCTGGAGAAATTTATAGACGTGGGCCCAGAAGACGTACGTGTTATTTTCACCGCGCATAGCCTCCCAGAGAAGATATTGGAAATGAAGGATCCATATCCAGATCAACTATTGGCGACATCCGAGGCAATCGCAGAACGTGTGCAGTTGACGAATTGGCAGTTTGGTTGGCAGAGTGCCGGTCAGACTGCAACACCGTGGCTAGGTCCAGATATTCTGGATGTTCTCCGAACCGTTCGGAAAGAAGATGATGTCAAAAACGTCTTGTTGTGTCCAATCGGTTTCGTATCCGATCATCTGGAAGTTCTGTACGATATCGATATTGAAGCGCAAGCTTTAGCTCAAGAGCTTGGACTTCATCTAGAACGTACGGAGTCGCTGAATACAGATCCCCTGTACATGCAAACTTTGAGTGATGTTGTATTCGAGAAAGTGACTAGTGTTTCGGAGTTGTCATGAGTACGACTAAACCGCACTTCCTGATTATCGGGGGGGGGATTACAGGACTAAGCGCTGCTTTCTATTTGAAGAAGAGCTTAGCGTCTGCTGGCATTGATGCTCATCTGAGCATCGTCGAGAAATCATCAGTGATGGGCGGTAAAATCCATACGATAGAGCGAGATGGGTTCGTCATCGAGAAGGGGCCGGATTCTGTTCTGGCGCGTAAACGACCAACCATTGATCTTGCGCGCGAGCTAGGCCTTGAAGGCGAACTGACCGGTACGAATCCCAAAGCGAAGAAGACTTACATTGTGCGACAAGGGAAGTTGCACCAAATGCCCCCAGGCCTTGTTCTGGGCATTCCGACTAAAATGGCACCGATGATGAAAACTGGACTCCTATCGCCACTTGGCAAACTGCGTGCTGCGATTGATTTACTAAAGCCCAAGCGCGAGGAAACCTCAGATGAGTCATTGGGGCACTTTTTGGAGCGCAGGCTGGGTAAAGAAGTATTAAAGCGTATTGTGGAGCCGCTCCTTGCTGGTATCTATGCAGGCGATACTTATAAGCTCAGTCTGAAGGCAACGTTTCCACAATTTCAAATGATGGAGCAGGAGCATCGGAGCTTAATCCTTGGCATGATGGCGAGTCGCAAAAATAGTGTAGAAGAAAGTGCCCACGTGCCTGCGGCCGTTCGTAGCTCGGCCTTTGTAACCTTTAAGAAAGGTCTTCAAACGCTTGTAACAGGTCTAGTAGGTGCGTTAGATGGCGTTAATATGCGGACTGAGGTTGGCGTCCTTTCGATGAAAAAACTTACGTCTGGGAAGACGGAAGTTATCTTTGAAGATGGACATCACGAAGTGGTTGATGGCGTCATTGTTTCCACAACAACATTTCAGGCTGCGGAACTTTTATCAGATTTGCCCGCTGCTGCAGTTTTAAAAAAAATTGAATATATTTCAGTAGCTAACGTGATCATGGCTTTTGATCGTAAGGACATTCCATTCGAGCTGGATGCTTCTGGTTTTCTGGTTCCACACTATGAAAATAGAGCAATTACAGCGTGCACGTGGACGTCAGCAAAATGGCTTCACACGGCACCCGAAGGCAAAGTATTATTGCGCTGCTACATTGGTCGGTCTGGACAACAGGAATGGTTAAAGTGGAGTGACGAAGAGCTGGTACAGAAGGCCCGTCATGATCTTGGTGAACTGTTAGGTCTTCAAGCCGTGCCGTTATTCACTGAGGTGACACGGTTGATTAAGTCGATGCCGCAATATCCAGTCGGTCACTTGGAGCAAATCGCGAGCTTTCGTAATGAGCTTGCTGCGACCATGCCGAGCGTATTCGTGACAGGAGCGGGTTTCCATGGAGTTGGAATTCCTGATTGTATTAAGCAAGGGCAGGAGGCAGCTTTACAGCTTGCTGATCACTGGATGAAGAGAGCGCAAAAAGAGCTGCAAGCTACGTTTTAATAACATAGGTTGATAACATCGACACATTTTTACCATATCTAGCAAGGTAGGAGTATGAAACTTATGAAAAATTCAAGCAGAATCGATACCCTTTCTTCTGCTGCTTTTGAGGCGTCTAAGAAAGTGATTCCGGGCGGGGTGAACAGTCCTGTACGCGCCTTTAAGTCGGTTGGTCTAACTCCGTTGTTTATGGAAAAAGGCGTTGGATCCCGCGTAACGGATATCGATGGAAACAGCTATATTGATTATGTGGGTTCATGGGGTCCGCTAATCGTTGGACATGCTCATCCCGTTGTTTTAGAAGCGATTAAGGCTACGGCAGAAAATGGCACAAGCTTTGGAGCGCCGACTTTGTTGGAAACCAAAATGGCTCAACTGGTCATTGAACGTGTTCCGTCTATCGAAATGGTCCGCATGGTTAATTCAGGTACGGAAGCAACGATGAGTGCCCTTCGGCTAGCTCGCGGATTTACGAAGCGGAACAAGATCGTCAAATTCGAGGGCAGCTATCATGGGCATGCGGATGCGCTTCTTATTAAAGCAGGCTCTGGCGTAGCGACCTTAGGGTTGCCAGATAGTCCAGGTGTGCCAGAGGGTGTCGCTGCAAACACGATTACAGTGCCTTACAATGATTTGGAATCGGTCAAACTCGTATTTGAAAAGTTTGGCGAGGATATTGCTGCGCTGATCGTGGAGCCAATAGCAGGGAATATGGGCGTTGTCCCTCCAGCTCATGGCTTCCTTGAAGGCCTTCGTGCAATAACGAAGCAGTATGGCACCTTACTTATCTTTGACGAAGTAATGACTGGTTTTCGCGTTCACAAGCAGTGTGCACAGGGCCTGTATGGCATTACCCCGGATCTGACTTGCCTTGGCAAAGTTATTGGAGGAGGGCTGCCGGTAGGCGCATATGGCGGCCGACTGGATATTATGGAGCAGATTGCTCCAGCAGGGCCGATCTACCAAGCAGGCACGCTATCGGGAAATCCCCTTGCAATGGCAGCGGGGTTCGCGACACTATCTTTGCTAGGAGAGCCGGGAGTATATGAGGAATTAGAACGCAAATCAGCTCTGCTGGAAGCTGGTTTTGTAAAGAATGCGGCTGAGGCAGGTATTGCGAGTACAATTAATCGTGTCGGTTCCATGATTTGCCCCTTCTTCACCGAGCAGAAGGTGATTAATTACGAAACGGCTAAAACCTCGGACTTAGGCAAGTTTAATGCGTATTTTGGCCATTTGCTAGATCTTGGTGTTTCGGTTGCACCATCCCAATTCGAAGGCATGTTTATGTCCACTGTTCACACGGATGAGGATATTGCAGAAACGATAAATGCTCATCGCGAAGCATTGAGACGTCTATAAGGCAAACAAAAGAAGCTGACCCAATCGGGTCAGCTTCTTTTATGTATACCGTATTAATTCGTTTTGGTCGATGGTTCAGATGTCGGAGATGCGGAGTTCCCGGTGCCTGTTTGTGATTGCTGAGCTGAAGGGCTTGCGCTAGCCACAGGTGCCTTACTCTCTTTAGGCGCTGAGGAGGCCCCAGCGTTGTTGCCTCCTGTTTCAGTTCCATTCCCTGATCCTGTAGTTGCATTGTTATTTCCTTGTGCATTCCCTTGATTAGGGGAAGCTGTTGGTGAGGATTCCGGCTTTCCAGACTGGCTTGGTTTGACTGATCCGTTATCCGTGCTGGATGGCGGATTGGATGCCCCATTTTTCCCAGCTTGCACATCTGAGCTTGATTGCGGTTTGGTCGAAGGCGTTGTTGATGGCCTCGGAGTCGCCGTTGATTTAGGTGGATTCGCTTTTTTCTCTGCTTGCTCTTTCAAAAATTCAGGATGGTCATAAGCGCCACCTGGATCGATTGTGGTGAGACCTTCCCAGATATTTTTCACTTTTACATCCTCTGGATGGTCAAAAACAAGAAATGCCGATGGCAATCTACGCTCTCCGTAACGACTTGAAGGTTTGGTGACCAAGTCATTGTTGTAAACTAATTCAGATGAAGCGCCACCATCTAAGAAGCCTGCATTAATGACGCCATCCTCAAGAAATAGATCCTGAACTTCTTTCAGCGTTGCTCCTACGCTATGCGTTTGACGACCATCAATGACGATGAAAATAACGGTTCCGTCCGCTTTTTGGCCGACAGCTGTGCGAGGCGCTCGTCCCCATCCGCCATCACCGCTAGTAATGAGCGGCTTGCCGTTAGCGATAACGCGGGGATAGAAAGACACAGCTTCCGTCACACTAAGTTTAACAAGATCATTAATCGTGTACTTACCGATAATGAGGGTTCCTTCTTTGGTAAAGCCAACAATGTGTTGAGGTATGGAGCCGTCTTGGTCGGTATAAAGGATGTTGCCTCCGGACATAATAGCTCCAATTGGGGCAAAACCATTTCCAAGACCGTCTGGATCATTAAATCCTCCGCCATTGACACCTGCGACAGCTCCAGTACGAGAAACCATGGATGTAATTCGTTCTCCTTCACCTTTCTTGGAAGGAACAACCACTCGAATTGTTCTAGGGTCATAAACGTACATTTTTTTGCCCTTCCAGAACTGGCCGGAAATGTCTTCAACTTTCACTAGACTCTCCATAGAGCGGTTTTTGTTATACTTCACCGCATGTAGATCTTGTTTCTCTACAGAGTTAATTTCTGTAAGATTCTGCATTTCTTGAACAAGCTGGTCTCTACGCTCCGCTCCCACGAAAATCCAAGCCCAATCGCGATGTTGCGTTGTGATGACCGTCTTGGCCAAGTACTCGCGGATATATTCCCCAGGCGGGGTCAAAAATAAAAAGCTTGAACAAAGAAAAGCTAACGCTGCTATGACAAGCAGCATTCGTTTCAGCCAACTATAATTACGAAAATGATCCATTATTGCAGTACCCAAGGTTGTTCCTCTCCTGCTCTCTTTTTCTATTTACTCTATGTTGTCGAAAAAACTCAATACTAGACTTATATTATCATAATTTCACATGCAATTGTTATTGGTAATTGTTAAAATAAATTGTACGATATTCCTCATCCTTAAGGAGCTTTCATAATTATGAAAAGATATTACTTTTTTGATTTCCCGATAGATCTATGGGTACTGATGTTTGGCTTTCTTCTTATTTTATTCGTCATCGTGATGGCCTTCCGTAAAGGGACTCGGTCATGATCGATTGGGTTCGCCAAGGAGAATGGCTTGAGCTGCCTATTCCTCATGACAAGTGGAAGCCGCTGCAGCCGCGTGCGATTGAAGAGTTGGAAGGCATATTGCGGGTGCCTCGCAAACTATTTCTGAGATTAGCGTCTCAAGGCGGCGTCCGCGTGCTAGACAATAAGCTATTGCTGCATGTGTTCCCCAAGGAGAAGGCTGCTATTGCGCCAGAGGTTTATCAGCTTGATATCGGGTATGAAGATGATTTCTGCCTTGTTGTTAATAAACAAGCAGGCATGTCCATTCACCCCGCTGAAGTTGGCCAAAAAGGGACGTTGGCTGCTGCTGTAGCATACTACTACGCTTCAACGGGCCAAGCCTGCTCGATTAGACATATTCATCGCCTGGACCAAGACACAACAGGCGCTGTGCTGTATGCCAAAAATGAATGGGCACACATTTTGCTTGATGAAGCCATGCGGGAGAAACGAATCGATCGTAGATATGTAGCCATCGCGGAAGGGGTGTTCCGCAGCAAGCAGGGAACGATTGAAGCCCCCATTGGCAAGGATCGCCACCACGCGGGCAAACGTCGTGTAACTCCTGGAGGTGATGCAGCGGTTACCCATTATCAAGTACTAAAGCAAATGAAGAGAGCAGCGCTAGTCGAACTTGAACTGGAAACAGGACGCACCCATCAGATTCGCGTGCATTTACATTATTTGGGTCATCCTTTAATTGGAGATTCGCTTTACGGCGGATCTACAAACTTTCTGCGTCGGCAGGCGCTTCATGGAGAGAGACTGTTGTTTGATCATCCTGTAACTCGTAAACAGATTGTTGTGCAAGCCGCTTGGCCGCAAGACATGTTAGCCTTGTTGGAGAAGCTGAACACTTTATAAAAATGTAGTCATGCCTAGCCCGACTCACCCATATACTTTTAAAGACAAACAAGGTAAATGGTTGAACAATTCGAAGGTTTGCCAGTACTTCGAATTAGAGGAAGGGAGGATCTATATAGTGGCTGAACAACAAACAGGCTTAAGATTTGATATTTATGAACGTGTCCATTTGCAAGAAGGGTTAGCGGGGATAGAGGAGTTAAACGATGTCGAGCTGCTTCCGCATATTCAGGTAATTACTCTTGATGATCAGGCTATTCTCAAAGGGAATTTGTTGTTAACAGGCAATTATATCAGTGATGGAAGCCAAGAGCCTCGATCTTTAGAACATTTGATTCCTGTAGAAATTACCCTTCCGTTGAATCGTATTCATCGGGTAGAGGATATTTTGGTTGAAATTGAGAACTTTGATATTGATCTTTTATCAGAAAGAAGCTTGAATGTGACAGGCGTCTTGTCTTTGCAGGGAGTAGAAATGGTGTCTGCACCTGTGCAAAGTTGGCGTGAGGAAGAAGAGATAACTTTTGTCCATCAGACGGATCACCCGCGCTTTGAGCCGGGGCCTCCAACGCCTCCCCCAGCGCCTACGGTTTCAACAGGTCCAGTTGCTGGAGAGCCAGAATCTTCACTAACTGCACCTGCGCAAGTAGTGCCAGCGCCGATACCTACCTCTTATCAAGAGCCAGCGACGCACACATCAGAGCAGTCGTACGCGGCGCCGTTTACTCAATCGCCACTCGTCCAACAACCAGAGGCTGCGATTGAAGAACCCCCAACGACTGAACAGAATGACCTTATTATTGGACAAATTGAAGATACAGAATTGAAGTTGACTGACTATCCAGAAAGCACGATTGTTACGGAGGAAAAGAAAGAACTCAAAGTTGCCTTCGGAAAGAAAGCGAATGAAGCCGTTGATATTAATCCGCACGGCATCAAATCGCTTTTGTCCAAAGCGGGCTCGTTTCTTCACGACAAACGTAAAGAAGAAGCGCAAGCTGCGCTTGCAGAAGAAACGAGAATAGATGCCGTTGAATGGAAACGTCTATTTTTACAAAGCAGCACAAGCTCGAATGAATTCCGCAAGTTGAAAATGTGCATCGTGCAGAGGGAAGAGACGCTGGAGACGATTGCCAAGCGCTATCAACTGAATCCTCGCGAGCTTCAATTGTTAAACCGTCTCAGCGATCAAGACGTCAGTGTGGGCCAGGTCATTTACCTCCCTAAATAAAGTACATAGGCAAGAGCCTCTAGCTGCGTGATGATGCGGCTGGGGGCTTTTATGTTGTTTGCATGGTCTTTTGTTCGGAAAGGCGCTACAAGCTCTATTTGCTTGATCAGTAGCGCGAACTGGAGGCATTAATTGGAGGCTGTTGATGTGAAAACAGATTATTATGCAAGTTTGCTGAAAAATCAGAGTTCCTTTTCATATGAAGCATAATTTGCTTATAATCGGTAATACTTGAAGGATATATTGACTCTATTTCAAATGTTCGTTATCATATGATGTAAACCATTTTGAGTTATATTGGAAACGTTGAACGGGAGTAGTAGGCGGTATGCCCTTCAGAGAGTGGAACTGCAGCGCTGAAAGGTTCCATAGGAAGCAGCCGATCGAAGTCGCCCCGGAGTTGTAAGCGTGATAGGAAGTATGAGTACTGCTCATACATTTTTTAGCGTTTGCCGGCCGCAGCCGTTATCTGTTTGAGAGCCACGCGCTTCTTATTTGAAGTTGTGTGGAATGAAGGTGGTACCACGGAAGCAATCCTTTCGTCCTTTGCGACGAAGGGCTTTTTTTATTTTCCGGCCTCATAACATAAAAAAGGCCAAATACAAGGATTCACAGGCTTCCTATGCCTGTTTGACAGCGATAATAGTGATGGAGGTATTCATATGACCGAAGCCAATGAAACGAAAGCGCAGCTCGAAATGCCGACTACGTATGATCCGAAGGAAGCAGAACGCAAATGGTACGACTACTGGATCAAAAATGAATATTTCAAAGCCGGTAACCGTCCGGATGCAGAGACGTATACAATCGTCATTCCGCCTCCTAACGTGACAGGGATGCTGCACATTGGGCATGCGCTTGATTTTACGCTGCAGGATATTTTGACGCGCACGAAGCGGATGCAGGGCTACGATACGCTCTGGCTCCCAGGATCTGACCATGCTGGGATTGCAACGCAGACGAGAGTGGAGCAAAAGCTGCGCGAGCAAGGGCAGAGCCGATACGATCTCGGACGTGAGAATTTTCTAGAGAAAGTTTGGGAATGGAAAGATCAATACGCGAATACGATTCGTGAGCAGTGGGCCAAAATGGGCTTCTCGCTTGATTATTCACGCGAGCGTTTTACTCTCGATGAAGGCTTATCACAAGCGGTTCGTGAGGTGTTTGTAAGTCTATATAAAAAAGGCTTAATTTATCGTGGAAATTATATTATTAACTGGGATCCGGCTGCGCGCACGGCATTGTCCGACATCGAAGTTGAGTATAAAGAAGTTCAAGGCGCTCTTTACCATTTGGAATATAAAACGACAGATGGTTCAGGCTCCATTGTTGTTGCAACGACGCGACCTGAGACCATGCTTGGCGATACGGCTGTTGCCGTTCATCCTAAGGACGAGCGTTATCAGCATCTCATTGGCAAAATGCTGCATCTCCCCATCGTAAATCGTGAGATTCCTGTTATTGCCGACGAATATGTGGAAAAAGAGTTTGGAAGCGGAGCGGTTAAAATTACGCCTGCCCATGATCCTAATGATTTCGAAGTTGGTAAACGTCATGACCTTCCACAAATTCTTGTGATGGATGAATCTGGAACAATGAATGCGAACGCGGGTCCTTATCAAGGCATGGATCGTTTTGACTGTCGCAAGCAAATTGTAGCGGATTTGAAAGAGCAAGGTGTGCTTCTGAAAATTGAAGAACATGTGCATCAAGTGGGCCATAGCGAGCGAAGCGGCGCGGTCATCGAGCCGTATTTATCCACGCAATGGTTCGTGAAAATGCAGCCTTTAGCCGCTCAAGCGATTGATGCGCAAAAAACAGGCAAAGGCGTTAATTTCGTGCCGGATCGTTTCGAAAAAATTTACTTGCACTGGATTGAGAATGTGCGCGATTGGTGTATTTCCCGTCAGCTGTGGTGGGGACACCGAATCCCGGCTTGGCACTGCGCAGATTGCGGCGGCGTAACTGTAGAGTGTCAAGACGCGACAGTTTGCTCGCACTGTCAAAGCACGAATATCAGTCAAGATAATGATGTACTTGATACTTGGTTCAGCTCCGCATTGTGGCCGTTCTCAACCCTGGGCTGGCCCAATGAGACGGAGGATTTGAAGCGATTCTATCCGACGGCTGTACTTGTAACAGGTTACGATATCATTTATTTCTGGGTATCTCGAATGATTTTCCAAGGTTTGGAGTTTACGGATCAAATGCCGTTCAAAGATGTGCTGCTTCATGGGCTGGTGCGTGATTCAGAAGGTCGTAAAATGTCCAAATCGCTTGGCAATGGCGTTGATCCTTTGGAAGTCATTGAGAAGTATGGGGCGGATGCTATGCGTTATATGATTTCCACAAGCAGCACACCGGGCCAAGATCTTCGCTTCCGCTGGGAACGTGTGGAGCAGGCGCGTAATTTTGCTAATAAAATATGGAATGCTTCCCGCTTTGCTCTGATGAACCTTGAAGGTGTAACTGCTGCGGATATCAATCTCACAGGCAAATTAGGCACAGCAGATCGTTGGATTTTGCATCGCTTGAACGAAACGGTTCGTGATGTCACGCGATTGATCGATAGCTATGAATTCGGCGAAACAGGACGTTTGCTGTACAACTTTATATGGGATGATTTGTGTGATTGGTATATTGAGTTCAGTAAGCTTAGCTTATATGGGACTGATGCAGAAGCGAAGAAAACAACACAGTCTGTTCTTGCTTATGTGCTCGATCAAACCCAACGCTTGATTCATCCATTCATGCCGTTCATAAGTGAAGAGATCTGGCAGCATCTGCCACATGTCGGCGATACGATTACGTTGGCAGCATGGCCAAAAGAAGATCCAGCATTTGAATCTCCGGAGGCCGTTCGTGAGATGGAACTTCTCATGGAAGCAATTCGATCCGTTCGCAACATCCGCGCTGAAGTGAATGTGCCTATGAGTAAGAAGGTTGAACTGCTAGTGAAACCGGCGGGTAGCGAGGCTCAACATATTCTTCGCACGAATGAAGAATACTTGCGCCGCTTCTGTAACACATCCCTACTTGAAATCGATGCAGAGATGGCAGCGCCTGAGAAGGCGATGACGGCTATTATTACAGGCGCGGAGTTATTCTTGCCGTTGGCAGGCCTTATTGATATCGCTCAAGAATTAGTTCGTCTGGATAAGGAACTGCAATCCCTCCATGGCGAAGTTGAGCGGATTGAGAAAAAACTAGGTAATGAAGGTTTTGTTGCCAAGGCGCCTGCCAAAGTGATCGACGAGGAGAAGGCCAAACTGGCTGACTACGTTGACAAGCGGGACAAAGTCATTGCTCGCTTAGCGGAATTAAAAGGATAATGATTGGAAAATAATCTAATTGCCTAGTTACGAAGACAAGGTGATTCATATAGTAAATGAGGATGAGGTCAATGAACGAAATTAAAGATTCCAATCCGACTTCTTTTCAGACAGCAAAAGAAGCGATTGCATGGATTGTAGGGCGTATGGAGAAGCTTGGCATCAAGCCAGGTCTCCAGCGCATGCAAATGCTCATGGAGAAGCTGGGTCACCCGGAACGCAGGCTCCAGTTCATTCACGTAGCAGGAACGAACGGCAAAGGCTCCACTTGCGCGTATTTAACCTCTGTGCTGCGCACATGCGGGTATGATGTCGGTTCCTTTACTTCTCCTTATTTGGAGAAGTACACGAATCGTATTCAAGTTAACGGAGCAGATATTGAAGATGAAGAGCTGCTGCGCCTAGTAAATAAAATGAAACCTATCGTAGATGAGATTGCAGAGACAGAGGTTGGGTCTCCGTCTATGTTTGAAATCTCTACGGCATTGGCCATTTTATATTTTGCGACAGTTGCTTATCCGGATTATGTGGTATGGGAAACAGGTCTAGGGGGAAGGCTGGATAGCACGAATATCGTGAATCCGATCGTTACCGTTATTACCAATGTTGGTCATGATCATATGGAAATACTGGGAGATAGCTTGGAAATGGTCGCTGCTGAGAAGGCAGGCATCATTAAAGCTGGCGTTCCCGTCATCACAGCAGTTGAGCCTCAGGACGTGTGGAATGTGATCGCGAAGACGGCTAAAGAAAAGAAAGCAACCCTTTACTCACTTGGCAATCAATTCGATTATACGACCGTTTCGAATCAACTGGATCATCAAATTTTTGATTTTTCCGGTCCTTTTCGCAATATGAAGGAACTACCGATCTCGCTAAATGGTAAGCATCAGCTGACGAATGCGGCTGTTGCCGTTATGACACTGGAAGTGCTTCGTCAGTATAACGCTTGTATTGTAGAAGATGATGTCCTTCACAAAGGTCTCTTTGAAACACGCTGGCCTGGTAGACTTGAAATGGTCTCTCACGATCCTCGGATTTTACTTGATGGTGCGCATAATCCTGAAGGTGCAGAAACATTAGCTGCTGCGCTGCAAAGTGTATACAGCTATGGGAAGCTCCATTTAATGATAGGGATGCTATCAACGAAGAATCATACAGGCTATCTCAGGCATATACTACCATTGGTGGATACTCTCATTCTTACGGAACCGAATTTTCATAAAAAAGGAGACGCTTCCCGACTTGCTGAGCTTGCTCAGGAACTGCTGCACGATATGGATCGTAAGGTTGATATCCTAGTAGAACGAGATTGGAAGCGAGCTCTAGAAACTCTAAAAAGCAGAACTGAGCAGGATGATCTGGCGGTCGTATCCGGCACGCTGTATTTAATCTCCGATGTTCGTTCTTGGATTACCTATCAAACCGATTCTGAAAAGGGATGGTGAGAACGGCGTGAGTCAAGCAGAACATGTACATTTTATCGGCATCGGCGGATACGGAATGAGTGCCATTGCCAAGGTCATGCTTGAAATGGGATATCGCATTTCGGGCTCTGATTTAGCTCAGCAGGAGCTTACAGATAAGCTAAAAGCAAAAGGGGCACAAGTATATATCGGACATGAGGCGCGGAATGTATCAGGCGCAGATCTGGTTGTTTATTCCACAGCGCTTTCCAAAGATAACGTGGAGATGCAAGCGGCTGAGGAACTGAACATTCCAATTATCCATCGCTCTCAAATGCTCGGACGGCTTATGAATGAGCGCAAAGGCATTGCTGTAGCAGGGGCGCATGGCAAAACAACGACTTCTTCGATGATTGCTCTTGTGATGGAGATTTGCAAGTTGGACCCGACCTATATTATCGGTGGGGAGATTATGAACGTGGGCAGTAATGCTAAAGCAGGCAAAGGGGAGTTCGTTGTTGCCGAAGCAGATGAGAGCGATGGTACCTTCCTTCAATACCATCCAACGCTTGCGTTAGTAAACAACATTGAAGCCGATCATTTAGAAAACTACAATGGGGATTTCGAAAACCTAAAAAAAGCGTATGCGCAATTTCTTAGTCAAGTGAGACCTGGCGGGAAAGCTGTCGTTTGTAAGGATGACATTTTCTTAAGTGAAATGATCCCGCAAATTAAAAGCGAGGTTATCACGTATGGTATAGATGCGGATGCTGATTACGTAGCTTACGATATAACTTTGGGGGACCGCAAGGTTACTTTTAGCGTACAGCACAAGGGTACAAACTTAGGTCAAATCTCACTGTCCGTTCCTGGAAAGCATAATGTTTATAATGCGCTTGCGACACTTATCACATGTTTGGAAGCTGGTCTTTCTTTTGATCAGATCGCCGATGCTATTCTAGAATTTCGAGGAGCGAAGCGGAGATTTCAAGTTTTGGGCGAAATTAATAATATTTTGGTTATCGATGACTATGCTCATCACCCAACAGAAATCCAAGCGACAATCTCAGCGGCGAAAGCAACTGGCAAACGGATTATAGCGGTCTTTCAACCGCAACGCTATACGCGGACCTATTATTTATTCGAGCAGTTCAGCCGTTCATTTGATGAAGCAGATGAGGTCATCATTACCGATATCTACTCTCCAGCAGGCGAGAAACGCATCGAAGGTGTGGATTCCGACAAGCTGGTGGGGCTCATTCGGAGTAACAGCAATCCGAACGTTCAGCATATTCCGACGAGGGATGAAGTGCTCGAATATTTGATTCAGCACGTGAAGCAAGGGGACTTGGTGCTCACGATGGGGGCAGGTGACATCTGGAAAGCGGCAGACGGCTTGGCTAAGACGTTACGCAACCAGTATGGTACTAGTTAGTTAAGCAAGATAAAAAAGATCGCTAGCAGGCCTCTACCAGCTTGCAGCGGTCTTTTTTGCGCATTGAACATATTTGGATTCTCTCAAACATAATCTAGTAGTATAAGACAAGATTGGATAAGGAGAGAATACGATGAATAAAGCAAGAATTACATATCGCTTTAATCAAACGGATCAGTCTGAATCAAGCGGCAACACAAGAGGCCCATCGAACAAAGAGGACAAGGTGATTCCACTCTACCAGGAAGAATTTGCAGTCATAGAAACGCAAGAAGATGAGAGTCCCTCAGTGGGGAGCGTTACACCCACGCAAAAAGCAGAAAGGCAGCAAGTCGAGAGTATGTTTGAATCTCATGCCTTAAACACGTTCACGACGGATTTCGGCAACTGGAACAGTTCCATTGAGACGGAAGGGCAACGAGTGGAACGTATCATTCGAGAGTCACAAACAACTGCTGAGAAACCAGTGGATCGTGTTCAGTCTTCAGATAGACCAACACCGGAAAAGAATAACAATCCAGAGGATTGGACAACCTGGACGAATAGAGGTCCTTGGGTAGAACCGGAAGTTGGAGCTAGATATGCCAAATCCTCAGGCACACCTTGGATTCGAATCGCTACGTCTGTTGCAGGGGCAGTCATTACCGGTGTTGCCTTTGGATTTTTTGTCCTCTCCATGTTCTCCACAGAGCGACAACAAGGAGAGACTATTGG
Source organism: Paenibacillus sp. SYP-B3998 (assembly GCF_010820665.1). GTDB lineage: Bacteria > Bacillota > Bacilli > Paenibacillales > NBRC-103111 > Paenibacillus_E. Next base: position 100,021 of record NZ_JAAIKC010000001.1, read on the forward strand.
GAAAAATACCGTAACGGTGGCTTCCCCGAATGTGCAGACTACAGTTCCTAGCAAGGCAGCAGCAGGCACTGCTGTGACGGTTACGGATGCGCCTAAACAATCGACAAACCAGGCTCCTGCAATACCGGCAGCTACTGGGAACATCACGCAGGTTCAAATTCCTGCCAAAACATATGCTTTTTTGCAAAATGGCGTATTTAGCTCTTTGTCCAGTGCCCAAGCTGCGCAGGATAGCTTGAAAAAGAAAGGGTTAGCTTCTGCTTTGGACGGAAGCGAAAAGCTAGTCGTCTTCGTAGGTTTCGCACAAAGCCGAGATGAAGCATTAGCTTTGAGTCAACGATTGCAGGTGCAGGACAAATCTTTGGAGGTCTATATCAAAAATGTGGAGATCCCAGCTGCTTCGGAAATCCGTTGGAGTGGTAAGAAGCCAGAGACGTTCGGTTCCTTTATCGCACAGGGGGATAAACTCATTCGGAGTATTTCGGGGGTAACCGTTGCACACTTGGGGGAAACAAAGCCGACAGCGTTGCCTGATAGCTCTCTCCAAATGATTCGCTCTTCACATCAGTCGCTTACAGCTTTGTCTGCGTCGGTTAATGAAGGACTTGGCGATGAAGGGAAGCCGCTCGTGCATAATATGACAACAGCATTGGGCAGTGCGGTTCAAGCTATGGAGGAGTATAAGAAAACGCCATCCACCGCCATACTGTGGCAAGCTCAATCTTCCATGATGCAGTACATTATTGCACAAAAGGAACTGCTCAAGAATGTTGTCGTTTCGTAAATAAATAAGCAGCCTATCGCCGTTGACTTTTCGGTGATAGGCTGCTTATTTATTTGGAATCGTAACGATCCATCATAGCGGCAATTTCCGCTCTCGTTATGGTTCGTTCAGGTTTAAAGGTGTTTTCGCTAGTTCCATTAATAATACCTAAATGCTTCAAAGTGTAAATCGCATTTGCACTCCACAGTGTGGCGGGTACATCGTCAAATGAGGGGTAAAGTGCTTTAGGCCTTTGTTTGGCCGCAGACTGTGCCATTTGAAGTAACCGATCGAATAGAACGGATACCTCACCTCGCGTGATGGATTGATCGGGACGAATCGTACCGTCTTCATAGCCTTGAAGCAAGTTCAAATCTTTCGCTTTTGCGAAAATGGGACTTGCCCAGTGAGTTGCGGGAAGATCTTTGTATTGTTTATTAGACGTGAATGTCGCAGACGAGCTATTGTTGAACGAGCAGCCATACACTGCTGCTGATACTGTTGAGCTATTGCTCGAACTGCAGGGATCTTTTAGTTTGCTGAATGTAAATAATCGATCCATCAACGTTAGAAATTCAGCTCTCGTTAATGCCCGTTCGGGCTCATATCGATTGCCGATGCCTTCGATCAGGTTTTTGTTTTTCATGCGCAGGATAGCTTCACGCGCCCAGTGTCCTATTGTGTCTGTGAACACGGGAGGCGCGTATGCTTCGATGCCTCTTTCAATACCGATAGCCATACGCGTGCGTGCGGTATCATCGGCTAGTAAAGCGGCATCGCCAGTATTGCTTAGAAAAGCGGTCTCAACCAGAATACTGGGGATGGTTCCCATTCTAGCGACATAAACAGCGCTTGGTACGAGGCCTAGATTCACAGTGCCAGAAGCGGCGAGCAAGGAGTTCAACACATGTTGGGCTAGATCTTTACTATAAGGAGTCATTAGCTTCATTGTATCGCTTGCTGGATAATCCTCTTGGGGATAAGCATCATCATAGTAGAGTACCATCGATCCATTTGTTTTCGAACTCGTGTGTGAGTTTGCGTGAACGGATACGAATAAGTCGGCTTTCAAGCTATTCGTGAATTCGACTCGTTGGGCTAATGACCAATAGCGATCGTCCGTTCTCGTCATGACGACATCATAGCCTCTGCGAGCGAGTTCGTCCCTTAATTTTTGCGTGATGTCCAGATTGACATCCTTCTCATTCAAGCCGTTAATACCGATGGCTCCCGGATCGCTACCACCGTGGCCGGCATCGAGGACAACTTTGTAAGCGAATGCTTGATATGGGAAAGCAAACGTAAGTAAAAATGACAAAATGAGGAGTTTTTTCAGTAAGTTCATTTGCAGCAGTACCTCCAGTTACTATCTTACTAGGATCAGCTCGCTGTGTAAGCAGGTAAGATACGCCATTCGATCATGGTTTTCATGGAAAAAAGAAGAACATGCAAGTATAATAGGCTTGTACATAAAAGAGAGGATGGCAGCAATGAAAAAAGGCACCGTCACATTGATCATATTCTTAATCGTGGGGCTCATAACCGGAATCATCGTAGGCCAGCTGCTGGCTCCAGTACCTGCTCTTGCATTTTTGACTAAATCTGCTCAGATCAGTTGGGAGCCCAAAGCGGATTTACAAGTAGTGAAATATGAGTTTCATCTTCTGGTGAAACTAAACTTGTGCAGCATTCTCGGATTAGTCGGAGCTTTCCTCCTATACCGCAAGCTGTAAGCGGAATAGAGAGCGCAACTTGGTGAAATTATCAATCATGTTAGGAGTTGTTCATATTGAGCCATAACCCTACTCAAAGGCTTATTCTTGCTTCGTCTTCGCCGCGCAGGCAGGAGCTGATCCAATCGCTAGGACTTCCCTATATCATTCGGGTTAGTGACGCAGATGAGACCGTCGAAGGAGAAATTACCCCTGCCGAAATCGTGGAATTACTTTCTTTACGTAAAGCTTCCGCTGTACGCGAGCTGCTTCAGGACTCAGAGAAGCATGGAATTATTGTGGGATCGGACACCATTGTCGTTTACCAAAATGAGGTTCTGGGGAAACCGGTTGATGAAGAAGATTCGTTTCAAACGCTCAAAGCGCTTCAAGGCAATACACATGAAGTGTACAGCGGTGTTGCCTGTTTGGATGCGAATACAGGCAGACATGTTGTTTCTCACTGTGTAACTCGTGTATCGATGAAGCCCTTATCTGATGATCAAATCAGACGTTATATCGCAACTGGGGAGCCTAAAGATAAAGCGGGTTCTTATGGCATTCAAGGACTCGGCGCCACCACGATTAAATCGATTGAAGGCGATTATTTCAATGTGGTAGGTCTTCCACTATCTTTACTAAGCGACCTTCTGCTTTCCTTTGATATTCAGGTCTTGTAACTGCCGCTTCGTGCTGAGGTGATCCTTGTTGATGGTTGGTGCGCATTGACTGTGTAATCTGTAACGGTTACAATGACAGTAAGCGATAAGACTTCGCATTTTACTGGGAGGTATCTGGCCATGAACAGCGAATTTACGATAGCCGTTCACAGTCTCGTATTGCTGGCTCATTTGCCTGATCATATGGCAACTAGCGAAGAAATTGCTGTGAATGTTTCTACGCACTCTGCTCGCATTCGCAAAGTGATGGGTTTTCTTCGCAAGGCAGGGTATGTAGCGACGAAGGAAGGCATCGGTGGCGGTTTTATATTGAGCTGTGATCCCCATCAAGTTACACTTGGTGAAATATATCGTTTAACATGCCAAGGATCTCTGAAGCCAAGTTGGTGTTCCGGTGATGAGAGTAAGCCCTGTGTAATATCCTCGAAGATGGATCGATTGATGGGAAAAGTGTTCTCGGATGCGGAAAAGCAAATGGAAATGTATTTCGATCAGCATACCATTGGCAGTATGCTCCAACGCATTATCGAATTGGAATGCCCACAATTGAATAATGAGCAGTTGTCCTAGAAGCCCTCGGATCTTTCATAGCCGAGGGTTTTATTTATGCCTATAGAAGGCGCTGAGTAATGAATGGGATGTAAGGAAGTAACGCAACCTACATAATATGAAAGAGGGGAATTCATGGAAGCTACCAATTTGATGCTTCGAGAAGTACCGCAAGAAGAAAGACCGAGAGAGCGAATGCTTCAGTATGGAGCAGCGGCGCTTAGCAACGCAGAGCTACTGGCTATTTTGCTTCGGACAGGAACCGTTTCTGAATCAGCCCTTCGGCTAGCGGGACGTATTCTAAGTGAATGCGGCGGATTACGCAGTCTCGTCGATATGAGCAAGGATCAACTTACAGAGATCAAGGGAATCGGAGATGCCAAAGCCTTGCAAATTCAAGCGGGAATCGAACTTGGACGCCGATTATCTAAGAGTTCATTGACGGAAAGAATCACGATCCGTTCGCCCAAAGATATAGCGGATTTATTAAGCGAGGACCTTCGCTATCTGCAAAAGGAGCACTTTGTGTGTTTATTTTTGAATACAAAAAATCATGTGCTTGCGCAGGAGACATTATCAATGGGCAGTTTGAATGCATCTATTGTTCATCCGCGAGAAGTATTTCGTGCGGCGATCAAGCGAAGCAGCGCTGCCATTGTTTGCGCACATAACCATCCGAGCGGAGATCCAACGCCAAGCCCGGAAGACATTCAATTGACACATCGACTGATGGAAGCAGGCTCAATAATTGGTATCGAAGTGTTGGATCATGTCATTATTGGCGATCAAAAATTTATAAGTTTGAAGGAACAAGGCTATATGTAATATAATAGTATTTATGCTCGTTATGGCATACTAAAAACCTCGATCCAGAACAGACACAGAGAATAGACGCAACAGGAAAGGAGTAACTGCCATGTTCGGTGGTTTTACAAAAGATTTAGGTATTGATTTAGGGACTGCGAATACGCTTGTTTATGTAAAAGGCAGAGGCATTGTCGTTAGGGAGCCTTCCGTGGTTGCCCTTCGTACAGATACAAAAACAATTGAGGCTGTCGGAGACGCGGCTAAAAAAATGATCGGTCGTACGCCAGGCAACATTCGTGCGATTCGTCCAATGAAGGATGGCGTTATTGCTGATTTCGAGACAACATCGACGATGATTCGTTACTTTCTGAGGCAGGCTCAGAAGCAGCGTTGGTTGTTTCCGCGGCATCCGAATGTCATGGTGTGCGTGCCATCAGGCATTACAGCTGTCGAGAAACGTGCTGTAGAAGATGCTACTAAGCAAGCGGGAGCTCGCGATGCTTATACGATTGAAGAACCATTCGCAGCAGCGATTGGGGCTGATCTACCTGTATGGGAACCGACTGGCAGCATGGTTGTAGATATTGGCGGAGGTACAACGGAGGTAGCGGTCATCTCTCTCGGAGGGATTGTTACAAGCCGCTCGATCCGCATCGCAGGCGATGAGATGGATGAAGCCATCATTCAATACATTAAACGTACATATAATTTAATGATTGGAGAGCGAACATCCGAAACGCTCAAAATGGAAATCGGCTCAGCACTTCCGATGGAAGTTCCAGAAACTTTGGAAATCCGTGGGCGAGATCTTGTTTCCGGTTTACCAAAAACTTTAAGCGTTACTTCACATGAAATTACAGATTCTTTGACTGAAACTGTGAACGCGATTGTTGATGCGGTGAAGGTAACGCTTGAGAAATGTCCGCCAGAGCTATCTGCGGATATTATGGATCGTGGTATTGTATTAACAGGTGGCGGTGGATTACTGCGTAATCTGGATCGTTTGCTGGCCAGAGAAACAGGGATGCCTGTTCTTGTTGCGGAGAACCCGCTGGATTGTGTAGCGATCGGAACAGGGAGAGCTTTGGAAAATATTCATTTGTTCAAAACAAGATCAGGTCCAACTTCAAGGTACAAGCGCTAAACATTGGGTTAGAGGTGTTCATTTTGTTTAAATTCATGGGGAACAAGAGGCTGATCTTTCTGATGTTTGGTCTGGTTTGCTTCTTTATATTAATGGGACTTACGCTGGGAAACCGGGGGCCAATGACGTGGCCTGAGAAGTTTGTGAAAGACTCGGTTTCATGGACGCAAGGAATCTTCTACAAGCCCGCTGCTTCAATAGCGGGTTTCTTTGAGGATATTCGTCAATTGAGAGTCATTTATGAAGAAAATAAGACACTAAAGCTGACACTCACGCAATATGCTAGAGATACGCAGCGCCTGAATGAGCTGGAAGCTCAGAATAAACGGTTGATGGAAGCTCTTGGATTTACCGAGCGGCAGCGACAAGCGAACGTTTATACGTATCGCATAGCTGAGGTAGTCAGTATGGACCCTGATCCATATAATACGACAACAACGATCAATCTAGGAGATAAGGACGGCATTAAGGAAAACATGGCTGTCATGACGGTAGATGGCCTGGTTGGTAGAGTGAGTAAAGTATTTGGTTTTCATTCTAATGTGCAGTTGCTCAAGGAAATTAATGATTCAGACAATAATTCCAAAGCGATAGCCGTCACAGTTAAGGGGAATGAAAATGAACCCTTCGGAATGATCGAATCTTATGATTCCACAACAGGCGAACTCGTCATGAACAAAGTCGAAAAAGCGGATACGATGAAAGTTGGGGACACCATCGTTACTTCAGGACTTGGGCAAGTTTTTCCAAAGGGGATTGAAGTTGGAACGATCACTTCAATAGGCCCAGGGGAATTTGGAATCACATACAAAGTAATGGTGAAGCCCAAAGCTTCGTTCAGCCATATACGCGAAGTGTTTGTGGTTGAAGTTCCAGAAGTGAAATGAGGTGGGGCGCAAAGTGAAACGACATCTACTCTGGCTCATTCTTTTAGGGTTGTTTGTTCTACAAGGAACAATCGTTACTTGGCTTATTCCTTCCTCATGGCAGGCTCAAGTATTCGTGGCGCCGCATTTTACACTCGTTTTCATCTTATTTATCGGGCTTTTTCATCATCGTCATACAGCTCTAATCTATGGGCTGCTTTTCGGACTATTGCAAGATTTCAATTACTATAGTTCAATTCTTGGTATTTATTCCTTTGGAATGGGGCTCTCTGGCTACTTGGCGGGTCTTGCCCAACGAAGACAACCGAATCTTATTTTTTATAATTTACTGATCACGAGCATGGGCTTGTTCATATTTGAATTCATTAACTATGGGATTAATCACTTGTTCAAGTTGATCGATATTGATTTTAAATTTGCACTCACTCACTATATGCTTCCAAGTGTTCTGTTTAATTTGCTCTTTGCCTTGCTATGTTACGTGCCGATGCGCAAACTGCTTGAAGGAAAGACAAGTGCATCGTCTGGGACTGAAGATTAATTTTGCAGGCTTTAAGCAGGAGAACTCAGGACATGAACCGAAATGTATAGTTTGGGAGGTCGGAACGCAATTATGTCCGTATCAAAGCATCATGTGATGATAAAAGGGGTCAAAGACGGCCTTATATTTCTACTTAACGACGCTTGCGATTGGGAAGTTTTGCTGAAAGAGCTTCAGCACAAGCTAGAGAAAACGCATCAGCAAATACTGACTGGACCTATAATCCATGTGCATGTCAAATTAGGCAGCCGAGAAGCAACTGAAGATCAAAAAGAAGAAATTCGCGCGATTATCCGTCAAAAAGGAAATCTGCTTATACAGTCCATTGAAAGTGAGCCCCCTTCAGAGCAGGAGGCCGAAGAACCGGCCATTGCAATCACTACGCTTAGAGGTATCATTCGTTCGGGACAAACCCTCCATCACGAGGGTGATTTGCTTTATCTTGGCGACGTGAACCCCGGAGGAACGATTATTTGCACAGGAAATATTTATGTGATGGGCTCGCTTCGCGGCATGGCACACGCTGGTGTGGATGGGGATGAGAGTGCCATTATCGCGGCATCCCATATGCGTCCAACCCAACTAAGGATTGCTGGGGTCATCAGTCGTCCGCCAGATGAATGGGGTATTGAAGAGGCTTTTATGGAGTTCGCCTACATCAAAGAAGGCAAAATGGAAATCGACAAGCTGCATCAACTCCATCGCATTGGGCCTGAATCCATGATGGGATAAGACTTGTACACGTGAAAATAGAGTGTGGGAGTGAGGATATATGGGAGATGCTATTGTAGTCACCTCAGGAAAAGGCGGCGTCGGTAAAACAACAACTTCAGCCAATCTGGGGACGGCTTTAGCCTTATTAGGCAAGAAGGTTTGCATGGTTGACACCGACATCGGACTGCGCAATTTGGACGTGGTGATGGGTCTTGAAAACCGTATTATTTATGATTTGGTCGATGTAGTGGAAGGGCGCTGCCGCTTACCGCAAGCGTTAATCAAAGATAAACGGTTTGATGAGCTATACTTACTTCCGGCTGCTCAAACCAAAGACAAAAATTCGGTACAACCAGAAGATGTTAGAAATATTATCCTAGAACTCAAAAAAGATTTCGATTATGTTATAATTGATTGTCCTGCCGGTATTGAGCAAGGCTTCAAAAATGCAGTCGCTGGGGCAGATAAAGCAGTTGTAGTTACAACGCCAGAAAATGCGGCCGTGCGTGATGCAGACCGAATTATCGGGCTGCTTGAAAATGAAAAAATCTCTTCGCCAAAGCTAGTCATTAATCGGATTCGTCAGAATATGGTGAAGAAAGGCGAAATGCTGGACATTGACGAAATATGTTCAGTACTTGCAATTGACTTGCTAGGAATAGTTCCAGATGACGAATATGTTATAAAGGCGGCCAATCAAGGCGAGCCAACTGTTATGAATCCCTCTTCACGAGCGGCGATTGCCTACCGCAATATTGCTCGTCGTATTTTGGGAGACACGGTACCGCTTATGCAGTTAGATGACAAAACTGGCTGGGTAAAACGAATGAAAAAGTTTATCGGGATAGGATGATTGTCCTTTGCTTGCCAAACTAAAAAACATAGATATCCCTATCGTTATTATTTTGTTTGCTTTCATGATTATTAGTACGATGATGGTGTACAGTGCATCGGTTGATCATCCGACCATTTCGATCAGCATAACTAAAATTCTGGTCTTGTATGCCGTTGGCTTACTCGCTTTCTTAGGCATCAGCTTGTTCGATTATCGGGTGCTCGTCCGAGTAGCCCCCTTCCTTTACGGAGCGGGCATCATATCCCTCATTGCCGTCTATTTCTTTGGGGCCAAAATTCATGGCGCTCGAGGCTGGTTTGAACTTCCGGGTGGTTTGACATTCCAACCAGCCGAGCTAGTCAAGCTGATTCTAATTATATGCGTTACTGCTTTGTTAGCTAGGCGCGGGGGCGATGTCCTCCGGCTGAAGAGGGATGTTATTCCTGTAAGCGTGGCCGTTTTAATACCTTTTATTCTAGTGCTCATACAGCCTGATTTAGGTAATGCCATCATCTTTATCATAATCCTCGTTGGGATGATTTGGATTGGTAACATCAAGTATACGCATGTAATGTTCACGATTGTCATATTGGTCGGCGCCGGATTTTTGTTGCTTACCCTTTACAAACATTTTCATGAGCCATTGTACCTTTCATTAGAGAAGTACCACTTCAGTCACTGGATGGATAGGATCGATACTTTCCTTTATCCGCAAAACGTTTCTGATGACGATAGCTACCAGGTGCGGAATGCCGTGCGCGCGATTGGATCAGGGGGCTTGGAAGGGGAAGGCTTTCTGAAAGGAACTTCGGTTCATAGTAACTTTATTCCTTTTGCCTACTCGGATTCGATCTTTGTTGTCGTTGGTGAAGAGTTTGGGTTCCGTGGCTCTGCTGTCCTGCTTTTGATTTACTTCTTACTGATCTACCGGATGATTCTTATTTCCATTCAAAGTACGCAGCTAAGTGGTGCTTACATTGTAGTGGGCGTTGTTTCAATGTTCGTATTTCAAATTTTCGAAAATGTCGGAATGATGATTAATATCATGCCATTAACAGGTATTACGCTGCCCTTTATCAGTTATGGAGGCACGTCCTTGCTCATTAACATGCTATCTTTGGGCCTAGTGATGAGCGTCAAGCTGCATCAAGAGCGTGAACCCGAATTATTTTGAAAAAACTAAAGATTTTGGGTAGTCTTAAAAATGATTCCCCTATGCGAAACGAGCCTTAGAAGCGATTCTAGAGGCTCGTTTTTCTGCATTCTTAAACTTGAAAATCAGACTTTTGCAGTGGTCTCGATATCGGGGCTTTTTTCTTTGACCCCATCCACATAATCTTGTCCCTCTACTCATAGGCTGTACTATGCAAGCTCACGATAGTAAATGCTTTCGAGACGAGTTTTCCAGTTGGGAAACTCAGTAACGCTTACGAAGAAAGTTTTACCCAAGCGAAACTCTTAGGAGGGGACTTCCATGGAAGTCAAAGATAAAGTCAAGCAGCGTCGTTTGGAACGGCTACGGAATTTGCGCGAAACAACGGAAACCAGTACTGGAGCTGGGCGCACAATGAAGCCGTATGGTAAGGGAGAGGTCAGTCCTGCCGTTCGATCGACTCGCAGAGAGCAGGGGGTTCCGGTTTACACGGATCCAGAATGGAATCGGCTCATGGAGGATCCCGAATTCGCATGGCGTCATAAGCTGCGGATGGATCCTTCGTTGATTGGTCGCGATGATATCGATGAGGAGCAGAAGAGCTTGTTTTCCCCTCCTACGCGTAGATCGATAGTGATCAAGCTGGTTATCAGTTGTGCACTTTTTGCAGCTATGTATGGCATGTTTCATGTTAATCACCCCTTGGCTGTCAAAGGGAAGCAGTTTGTTACAGCATCCCTTACACAATCCTATGATTTCTCTTCGTTGTCCGCTTGGTATACCGAGCGATTCGGAGGATCGCCTTCGTTCATTCCAAGTTTTCATAATCGAGATGGAGACGAAGCGGTGAAAGTGAGTACAGCGAAGCGCACTCTTTTTTCTCCTGCGAAAGGGAGTATCTTGAGCCCTTATGATGGTACTTCTCATCTGGGTGTGATGCTGAATACAGCGGAGAATGCGCCTGTTTATGCGATGGATACGGGGCAAGTTATTTTTGCGGGTGTAACGACGGAAACAGGCTTAACTATAGTTATTCGCCACGCAAACGGTCTGCAATCCATTTATGGGCGAATAAGTGAGGCCCATGTCGAGGTGAATGATTGGATTAACCGTGGTGAAGCGGTTGGAAAAGTAACGAATAGCCGTACATCCAACGGAACTTTTTATTTTGCGGTTACAAAGGACGGGCACCCTATGAATCCGACGGAAGTGATCACTTTTGATTAAATGGAGGGGAACAACGTATCGCTTTCATCCATTGCTAACACTCGTTTTCATAGGGGCGGCTCTGACTGGTTATTTTCTGGAAGCTGTAACACTGTTTGCTATCGTATTCGTTCATGAACTTGGGCATCTGGCTGCGGCCAGCGGCTTCGGGTGGAGAATTCGTGAGGTGCAATTGCTACCATTTGGCGGGGTTCTTATTGTGGATGAACTTGGGTCTGTTTCAACGAGGGAAGAGCTTGTTGTTGCTTTAGCGGGTCCGTTACAGCATGTGTGGATGATACTGACCGCGATGCTTTTCCAATGGCTTGGTGTTGGTGAACGTGAATGGTGGAACTATTTCATTGAGGCAAATATAATGATTGGCTTATTTAATTTGCTACCCGTTATGCCGCTTGACGGTGGCAAGGTCATGCAATGCTTGATAGGCTATGTTCTCTCTTACCATAACACGATTCTATATACGACATGGATCAGCATGTCCTTGAGCGTAGGCATTATTTGCACAGCGGTCTTCCAATTCGTAAATGGGCGCCTTCCATTAAACCTACTAGTCATCGGTGTCTTCCTGCTTGTGTCGAATTGGTATGCGTATCGTCAATTACCGTACCATTTTTTTCGGTTTTTGATGGCCAGAGGGCAGCGTGTAAGTCAACTGCTGAGAAAAGGTACTTTGGCACAGCCAATCATTGTCACGTCTCGCCGCACAATGGCGGAGACACTAAAACTTTTTATGAGGGAGAAATATCACCTGATCTATGTCGTAAACGAGAAGGGACGCATACAAGCGATACTGCCAGAACAGCAGCTGGTGAGTGGTTATTTGGACGGAAAAAAACCGGGGAGTGCAGTTTCCGATCTTTTCATGTAAAATAACTGTTGAGGTGAAAGCATGAAGCAGCTCATAATCCACTGCGCACCTGAGCTTATACAAGCGGCATTGTTGGAAGAGAGTCGTCTTGTTGAGTATGATACGCAGTATCCGCTTGATTCCCAAAGAGCAGGAAGCATTTATATGGGGCGAATCGTCAATGTACTTCCCGGTATGCAGGCGGCATTCGTCGATATCGGACTTGCTAAGAATGCCTTTCTTTATATAGATGATCTGCTCCCTGTTCACATCGACAAACAGCCCAAGATTAAACCATCCATCACAGAGATTGCCGAAGTCGGGCAAACACTCCTGGTGCAAGTAACGAAAGATCCTCAAGGAACAAAAGGCGCAAGGGTGACGACGCATGTTTCCATCCCGGGGCGCTGGATTGTGTACATGCCTGATGCCGATTATATTGCTATTTCGAGAAAAATTGACCTTGATGCCGAAAGACAACGCTTAAAACAACTCGCGGAAGGAAGCTTGCTTCCTGGTGAAGGTGTGATTATTCGCACTGGAGCGGTTGGACAAAGCGAGGAAGATATTCGCGATGACCTGCAAAATTTACGGGATTTGTGGAGTACCATCCAATCCAAAAGGGATGAGGTCCATGCACCCGCTCAGCTCTATCATGATCTTGATTTATTGCCTCGTCTTGTTCGCGACGTCATCACAGATGAGGTCAAAGAAGTATGGATGAATAATTCGAAAATTTATGAAGACATGAAGCAACTGCTTCGCAAGCAAAATCCGAGTTGGCGTGGCCGGGTGGCCTTTTATGATAGAAAGGTGTCCTTGTTCGACCAATTTGGCGTGACTGATGAATTAAGTCGTAGCTTCAGACGTAAAATATGGCTGCCTAGCGGTGGTTATCTGATCATAGATCAGACAGAGGCTTTGACAGTAATAGACGTTAATACCGGCCGTTATACGGGTTCAATCGATTTGGAGCAAACGGTATTTGACATCAATCGAGAAGCAGCCATTGAAATTCCAAGATTGCTCCGCTTACGTAATATACGAGGCATTATAATTGTTGATTTCATTGATATGAATTTGGATAGTAACCGACTGGCTGTTATGGATAATATCTCGCTTGCGGTGCGCAAAGACCGTTCCAAAACGGTTATCGTGGGTTGGACGAAGTTAGGCCTTCTGGAGATGACACGTAAGCGTAAGTAATTGAAAATAAAGCATTGCATAGTAAAATGTTTCTGTGATATAATACTCGGAGTGTGTTGTTTAGGCATGCTGTAACCGCACGAATCGGGTTTAAGTACGGCGTTGGATTTATATCCTGGCCGTCACCTGGACAAGGCGAGTCTGAGACATGAGGAGGTAATTAAAATGTACGCAATTATTGAAACAGGTGGTAAACAGTACAAAGTTCAAGAAGGCGATGTTCTTTACATCGAGAAATTGAACGCTGCTGAAGGTGATGTTGTTTCTTTTGATCGTGTTCTTGCAGTATCCAAAGAAAGCGGTCTGGTTGTAGGTGCTCCATTGGTATCTGGCGCTGCAGTTTCCGCGAAAGTGGAGAAACACGGCAAAGGCGCGAAAGTTATCGTGTATAAATACAAACCGAAAAAGAACTATCACAAAAAGCAAGGTCATCGTCAACCGTACACAAGAGTGGTTGTTGAGAAAATCCAAGCGTAAGAGGAAGCCATATGATCTATGTGACCATAGAGCGGCTCTCACCGGATTCACCTCAAATCGCATCTTATGTAGTGGAAGGCCATGCTGAATATGACGAACCTGGCAAAGACTTGGTCTGCGCAGCGGTATCGGCGGTAACGTTTGGTACTTATAATTCTATAGAGACTCTGACAGGTATCATTCCGATTCATGAGATGGAACTGGGATTTATGGATATAACTATTCCTGATATTCCTGAGGCAGATCATGTGAAGAGTGAGCAAGTTCAATTGATTATAGAATCGATGATCGTCATGTTACAAACGATTGAACAAAATTACGGTGACTATATAACGATTGAAACAACTTATCGCAAAGGAGGATAACATCATGTTACAATTGAATCTTCAGTTTTTCGCTTCCAAAAAGGGAGTTGGTTCCACAAAGAACGGTCGTGACAGTCACTCTAAGCGTCTTGGCGCTAAACGTGCAGATGGTCAGACAGTTACTGCAGGAAGCATTCTATATCGCCAACGCGGTACGAAAATTCACCCAGGTACGAATGTAGGCATCGGTTCGGATGATACGCTTTTTGCTTTAGTACAAGGCGTAGTGAAATTCGAACGTTGGGGCCGCGATCGCAAAAAAGTGAGCGTATACCCAGTTGATGTAGCTCCTGTGGCTGCAGCTTTAGAAGCATAAAAAAATCCCCGGCGAGCGATAAGTTCGCTGGGGTTTTTATTTATTTGAGCATGATTTTGCTTTCTGGTGTCAACTGTGCATGTGTATGGTGAATTTTACCAAATGTCATGCTATACTTGATAAACGGTTACTAAGCAGGTGAGAACGGAGCGAAGTGGCAATGAAGCAAGCGGGCAGCGCGCAGGTATATCTGACAGCAATTGTGCTTATCGGATTAACTGGATTGATGTTTGTGGAACCCTGGGTAGTCAGGGCGGCTTTATTACTGATTACAGTACTTTGCGGTTATACCGCTTTCAAATTGGAAGCAAGCAGAATACAAGAAAGATGGAGCGAAGAGCTTCATCAGCAGGAGCAACAGTCTGACACGAATGTGCTTAACATCGTCAATCGCTTGCGTCATGATTGGATGAATGAGATGCAGATTTTATTTGGCTATATTCAACTAAAGAAATTTGATAATTTACAGCCCTATATGGAAAAAATAAAGATGAATATGCAGCAGGAAAGTAACCTCTCCAAGCTGGGTATACCGTCGCTAATCGCTTTTCTGGTCCTGTTTCGCGTTCAATCCAAATCGTTGCAGTTAGAAGTTGCTCTAGATCAAGAAGTTAATTTGGGGCAGCTGCCGTTAGGTGGAGGTTTGATCGAGAACGTGGTTCGGAAAACAGTGGAAATCTTCAATCGGCACACAGCTATTGAAGCGGATGAGAGCGGTGTACTGAGTTTGGAGTTTGATGCTCAAGAGGATCACTTACTGCTTGATTTTGTATATCAAGGATCTTATGATAGGGTCCAGCTTGAAGAAGCAGTGAGCCATATGCTCCTGCAGGCAGCAGGCTTGTATTCGTTAGAAGAGAATGAATGGCAAGAGGAAGAAGCGGTCGTCACTTTGCGGTTGCCGTTTCGTACATAATGAGGTGTAGGTATGTTTGTAGATAAAGCGAAGATATTTGTAAAAGGCGGCGACGGCGGCGACGGCTTAGTTGCTTTCAGACGCGAGAAGTATGTGCCAGAGGGTGGACCAGCAGGCGGAGACGGCGGGAATGGCGGAGATGTCGTTTTCCGCGTTGATGAGGGTTTACGGACACTAATGGATTTCCGTTATCAGAAGCATTTCAAAGCAGATCGCGGCGAAAAGGGACGTAATAAGTCTCAGCATGGTGCGAATGCCGAGGACATGATTGTGCGGATTCCTCCGGGAACGACGATTGTTGATGATGATACGCAAGAGGTTATCGCGGATTTGACGCGTCATGGACAAGAAGTTGTAGTAGCTAAAGGCGGGCGAGGCGGCCGTGGTAACACACGCTTCGCGACGGCGCGCGTAACCGCTCCTGAAATTGCGGAGAACGGCGAAGAAGGCGTAGAACGCTGGGTTGTGCTTGAGATGAAGGTGATGGCCGACGTCGGTCTTGTGGGCTTCCCGAGCGTGGGTAAATCAACGCTGCTATCCGTGGTTTCTGCTGCGAAGCCAAAGATTGCAGCGTACCATTTTACAACGCTGACTCCGAACCTTGGAGTGGTGGATGTAGGGGATGGCCGAAGCTTCGTGATGGCTGATCTTCCTGGTTTAATCGAAGGGGCCCACGAAGGCGTAGGACTCGGTCATGAGTTCTTGCGTCACGTGGAGCGCACGCGAGTGATCGTGCACGTTGTTGACATGTCAGCAGCTGACGGGCGTGACCCTTTTGAAGATTTCCTCAAAATTAATGAGGAAATCAAGCTCTACAATGCGAAGCTCGAGCATCGACCACAAATTGTTGTTGCCAACAAGATGGACATGCCAGAGTCAGAAGAGAACTTGGCGCGATTTAAGGAACAGCTTGCTGCTGATGGTAGAGAGCTGAGCATCCATCCAATTTCTGCTCTGACGCGTGGTGGCGTGCAAGAGCTGCTGTATAAGATTTCAGACATCGTGGAGAGTATTCCTGATGCGCCAGAAGTTGAAGATGTAGCGGATAAGGAAGAACGCAAAGTGTATCGATTCGAGAAGCGTGAAGAGAAGGATTACACAATTACTCGGGATAACGATGCATTTGTAATCGAAAGTCCGTCTATCGAAAAACTAATCAAAAGAACGAATTTCAGTACGCAAGATGGTATCGCTCGCTTTGCTCGAATTCTACGTAATATAGGGATTGATCAAGAATTGCGCAGCCGCGGAGCCGTTCACGGACAAACGATTCGAATTGGCGATTTTGATTTCGAATTTGATGAGAAGCAATAAATGAAAAAAGAAACACTTTTCCTTATGGGATGAGTGTTTTTTTTATTTCATCTAACTTAATGTGGTTTGATAAAGTAGGGGTCATGAGGAAGGTTTTCAATTGGCGAAATCGTCGCAGAGAAGAAAAAAATGCTAAAAGTGATGCGACGTTGGGTGGAACAGAATCATCGTATCAGAAAGCTACAAAAACGGTGGCTATGGATATATTACTATCAAATAGTAGGATAATAGATAGTTTACCAGAAAATATAAGAGTAACACCCTGAAACAAGCATGTACATACGAATGTATATGTGGAGGGCATTTCCTTACGAAGAAAGCTTTTCTTCAAGCAAACGAAAACTCGTAGGAGGCTAGGACACACCATGAGAAAACATCTATTGACCTTTATGCTCGTTCCTGCTATTGCGTTTGGCGCAATTACGGTACCACTTCCTGAGCATGCATCGGCATCCACTGCCGGACAAATTGTAAGCAGTGTTAGCTTGAGACAGAGCCCAAATGAGAATTCGGCTCGCATCCGTTATTTAAAATCTGGTGAGAAGGTAACCATTTTAGAAAAAGTGAACAATTGGTGGTACAAAGTTAAGGATGGAAGCGGGCGTATAGGTTACATAAGCACAGCTTCAAAATACATACAGACATCAGGCGGCTCGTCGGGCGGCTCCAATAACGGGTCAGGATCTAACGGTGGCTCTACAACTACTAAAGTGCAGAATGTCATTGCAGCAGGTAAAAAATATATAGGAACTCCTTATGAATACGGCTCAAGTCGTGACAATACCAGTACATTTGATTGTTCCGATTTTGTGCGTCAAGCTTTCTTGGACGGAATTGGTTTGAAATTGCCGAGTGACTCCCGGGGCCAAGGGAATTACGTGAAGTCACTTGGAAACGCCAAAACGAATTGGCGCGATTTGAAAGCCGGTGATCTGATGTTTTTCATGGATTACAGAGGGACGGCCGCTTCGAACTACACGGGAATAAACAAAACAACACAAAGGATTACCCATGTTGCTATGTATTTGGGCGATGGGAAAATTCTATCAACCTATTCCAAAGAGAGCGGAGGCGTTCGGATAGATTCAATCGCTGGTCGGCATTGGGAATATCGGTTCCTCTACGGAGGAAGTGCGTTGTAAGTCAAACAACAAAAAGGACAGCTTCGAGAAAGATCGTGGCTGTCCTTTTTGCGTTTATTACGTTTGAATTGGATCTAGCAGCGGATTCCAATGGATGGTGGGTTCGCCGCTTTCGGGATCAAGGCCAGCTGAGCCTACCCAGGGATGAGGTGTCAACCCAAAAGTGAAAAAATGTTCGAGCAAACAGCGGAATATGAAGGGGATAGGACGGTCTAGCACTTGTTCTCTTGGAATCCAGTGAAGCTCTCCTTCACTCGTGACGATCCGGGGATTAACGTCTGTCGTTCCGATATAGAAAAATTGCTGACGAACTTCTTGTCCATTCAGTCGCAATAAGACGTACTGCATGCGAAGTCCGTGGATCTCATCGTGTTCAATGCCAGTTTCTTCCCAAACTTCGCGTAAGCATGCGTTTCTGGGATGGTTAAGTTCTTCAGGCTCTAAATGTCCGCCGACAGCTGCCCATAATCCTGGGGACAGCTTGCGGGTTAAGGAACGCTTCATCATAAGAAGCTCATCTTTGCTATTCCAAAGGAGGGCTGTGGACATCATGCGTAAGTTAATCACTACTGGGTCTCCTTCTCCTGTGTTTCTTTCAGCTTATCACAGTAAAGAACCCCAAAGATAGTAGCTGCATTTGACGTTTTCATGAAAATTGCCTATTGCTTCAATCAACGTATTTCGATATAATGTCCTCTATAAAGGTACAACAGTCTTTCCAGAGAGGACGGTAACGTGGTGCCGGACAGCAAAGAGTTTTTTCATCCGATTAAGCATGCCGGGCCCGAGCGATACTATTTAGTCCGGGAAGATATTTTGCCGGAAGGCGTGCTTAAGACGGTTCAAGCGAAAGAACTGCTTGCTCGCGGAGAAGTGAAGACGATTCACGAGGCTGTTGAACAAGTAGGGCTTAGCCGAAGTGCTTTCTATAAGTACAAGGATGGTATTCATCCGCTAAGCAAGCTGGAAAGAGAACGTATTATAACGATATCTATGGATTTGGAGCATAAGTCCGGTATTTTATCTAGAGTACTGGCACTCATAGCGAATTTAGATGGAAATGTGTTAACCATTCATCAGACGATTCCTCTTCAGGGGATGGCCAATGTTGTTATCTCCGTTGAAACGTCCTCGATGGGGGAAGAGATTCGTCAATTATTGGATCGACTGCATGCTCAAGAAGGTGTTAAGCGTGCAATGGTCATTGGTCAGGGCAGTTAAAGCTAGAGACTATTCAGGAGGTAATTCGGAATGAAACCGATCAAGATTGGATTATTAGGACTTGGAACTGTTGGAACGGGGGTAGTCCGCATTATCGAGGGACACCAGGAAGATTTACAGCGTCAAACGGGTTCGGCGATTGAAATCGCAAAGATTTTGGTGCAAGATAAAATGAAGATCCGTAACATTTCGGTTGATCCGGACAAGCTGACAGAGAGCGCATGGGATGTCATTAATGATAGCGAAATCGATGTCATCGTAGAAGTAATGGGCGGTGTTTCGACGACAAAAGAACATATTTTAGCAGCCCTCAGCAATGGTAAGCATATTGTAACGGCTAACAAGGATTTAATGGCCATGCACGGTGCTGAAATTTTGGCGAAAGCAGCTGAACATGGTTGTGATGTCCTTTACGAAGCAAGCGTTGCTGGCGGTATTCCAATCATTCGTGCGTTGGTTGAGGGGTTCTCTTCCGATCGTATTACGAAGATCATGGGTATTGTGAACGGAACGACGAATTATATTTTGACCAAAATGAGCCAAGAAGGCGCTGCTTATGCAGACGTACTGAAAGAAGCTCAAGATTTGGGTTATGCCGAAGCAGATCCTACCTCTGATGTTGAAGGGCTTGATGCGGCGCGTAAAATGACGATCCTTTCTACACTAGGCTTTCATGCAAATGTAGCTTTGAGTGACGTTGAAGTAAAAGGGATTTCTAGCGTAAGTAAAGAAGATATTCAGTATGGCAAAAAGCTTGGCTATGAAGTGAAATTACTTGGCATTGCAG
The DNA here is from genome assembly GCF_010820665.1 of Paenibacillus sp. SYP-B3998. Taxonomy (GTDB): domain Bacteria; phylum Bacillota; class Bacilli; order Paenibacillales; family NBRC-103111; genus Paenibacillus_E. Next base: position 119,624 of record NZ_JAAIKC010000001.1, read on the forward strand.
AGAATCACGATGGCCACATTTCAGTTAGTGTACAACCTACAATGGTTAAAAATACGCATCCACTCGCTTCCGTAAACGGTGTATACAATGCCGTGTATGTAACTGGGGAAGCTGTTGGCGAGACGATGTTCTATGGCCCAGGCGCAGGCGAGCTGCCTACGGCGACGTCTGTCGTTGCTGACTTGGTTGCTGTAGTACGCAACTTGAAGCTTGGCGTGAATGGACGAACAGTTTTGGCGCCGTACAAAGAGATGAAGTTGAAAACGGACGAACAAATCGCTTCTAAAAACTTTATTCTTCTGCATGTCGAAGATAAAGCAGGCGTACTCGCGCAAATTACGCAAATTTTTGCTCAACATGAAGTCAGCTTGGAGTCTGTATTCCAACATCCGAATACAACGAATCCAAAAGCAGAAATCATTATCATCACTCATGATGCGAACCAAGCCAGTATGAAGAATGTGCTGAAGCAGTTCGAATCCATGGATGTTATTCACTCTGTCAAGAGCCACTACCGTGTAGAAGGCTAAGAATTGCAAGATATCTAGGAAAACTATGCAAGCTAACTTATAGAAAAGAGGCGCTACATCGAAATGAGATATATGGGCTTATTGCAAACTTATAAAAACTATTTACCTGTTAACGAGAACACGCCGCTGCTTACTTTGCATGAAGGAAATACGCCTTTAATCCGCGCTGATAAGCTATCCGATGAGCTTGATCTAGATATTTACTTCAAATATGAAGGCTTGAATCCTACAGGTTCTTTTAAAGACCGTGGGATGGTTATGGCCGTAGCGAAGGCGATGGAAGAAGGCAGTCGCACGATCATGTGCGCGTCAACAGGCAACACTTCGGCCGCTGCTGCCGCTTATGCAGCCAAAGGTAATCTGAACTGTATCGTTCTTATTCCTAATAATAATATTGCACTTGGTAAGCTGGCTCAAGCTATTATTTATGGGGCTAAAGTTATTGCCATTGAAGGAAACTTCGACCGAGCGCTTGAAATTGTACGTGAAATAACAGCAAAGCATCCCATTACGCTTGTTAACTCGGTTAACCCTTACCGCATCGAAGGTCAGAAAACTGCTGCATTCGAGGTGAGCGACCAACTTGGTAAAGCGCCTGATTACTTAGCAATTCCTGTAGGAAACGCCGGGAATATTACGGCTTACTGGAAAGGTTTTAAAGAATATCATGCAGAGGGTAAAATTGCTTCTTTACCGAAAATGATTGGCTTCGAGGCCGAAGGCGCGATGGCGATTGTGAAAGGTGAACCTATTCGCGATCCGGAAACGATTGCTACAGCAATTCGCATAGGTAACCCGGCAAGCTGGGACAGTGCGGTTAACGCAGCGAAAGAATCGAACGGTCAAATTAACTACGTGACAGATGAACAAATCTTGCATGCCTATCGTACGATAGCAGCTAAAGAAGGTATTTTTGCAGAACCCGCATCCGCGGCTTCCATTGCCGGTGTCATGAAGCTGAAGGCGGAAGGCTACTTCAAAGGCGGGGAAAGTGTCGTGTGCGTGCTCACGGGACATGGATTGAAGGATCCAAATATTGCTATTAAAAGCGTTGCTGGCGGCGACCCTGTGGTCGTTCAAGACAATGAGGAAGCGGTTATGGAAGCAATCCGTAAGCTAGAGGGGTGAGCTCTCCATGCCAACACAAAAGGTGAGAGTAAGAGTACCAGCTAGTACAGCAAACTTAGGTCCGGGGTTTGATTCTTTGGGGATGGCCTTGAATTTGTACGCTTGGATCGACATGTCTATCTCAGACAATACGACGATCCACTTGATCGGCGATCAAATGAATGGTGTCCCGGCCGATAAGTCGAACTTGATTTATAAAGTCGCGCAAATGGTGTTTGAGCAAGCAGGGGTTTCTCACCCTGAGCTGGACATTGCCATGTATAGCGAAATTCCGTTGACGCGCGGCCTTGGCAGCAGCGCGTCGGCGATTATTGGCGCGCTTGCAGGCGCGAATGCGTTAATCGGGTATAAGCTCACGCAGGATGAGCTGTTCCAAATCGCAACTCGTCTAGAGAAGCATCCTGACAATGTTGGGGCAAGCTTATTCGGGGGTATCGTAGTTGCATTTTGGGATGGGCATCGAGCGGAATCGATACGGCTTGAGCCTGATGTGAACTTGGAAGTGCTAGTGGCAATTCCTGCTTTTCAACTTTCCACAGAAAAGGCCAGAAGTGTAATGCCACAGCAAGTTATGATGAAGGATGCGGTATTCAACCTCAGCCACTCTTCGCTGCTCGTTGCCGCGCTGAGCACTGGTAATTTGGGTATGATTCGCTATGCTATGAAAGACGCGCTGCACCAGCCTTACCGTGCTCCGCTCATTCCAGGCATGGCAACAATTCTGGAGCAAGCCGACCAATACGGCGCGTTAGGTGCTGCACTTAGTGGAGCAGGCCCTACAATGCTTGCGCTTGTAGATGCGCGCAGCGAGCGGAAAGCTGAACTTGAGACCTTCTTGAAAGAAACGCTCCTCAAGGAAGGCATAGAAGCACAGACGCTCTGGTTGAAGCCAAGTGCTGAAGGAGTAACAACTTCGCAGTTACATGAGGGGGAAGCAGATCTTCAAGCCTTGGTTCAGGGGGAGGTTCTTACATGAAAAGAGTCGCCATCCTAGGGCCCAGTACGTTCTCAGAAGAAGCAACCCGTCATTTTTTCGGGGGGAATTTTGAATATGTATCTTATAAGCTGATTTCTGATGTATTTACTGCAACTGCGTCAGGGGAAACAGATTTAGGCGTGATTCCAATTGAGAACACGTTAGAAGGTTCAGTTCATTTACACGTTGATTGGCTTGTCCACGAAGTAAATCTTCCTATTCGAGCAGAATGGGTTTTTCCAATCGATATGAATCTTATTGGTTACCCTAATCCCAAGGGCACAAGTGAGGGAACGAATCCCTACGGGCATATCCGTAAAGTGCTTTCTCATCATGTTGTGCCTGCGCAGTGCAGCAAATTCATGAAGCGATATTTGAGTGATGCGGAGTTCGAGCAAGTCAGTTCCACAGCGGAAGGCGTCAGGATTGTATCTACGCTCGAAGATCCGTCGGTTGCTGCGATTGGTACTGCAATCGCTTCGATCAATTATGAGGTTCCCATGCTTCAAAAGGAAATTCAGGATCATAAAGATAACATGACACGCTTCTTGCTTGTTGGGGTTGAAGCCTCGGAATTAAAACCATCGAATGATGTGAAAACGACGATCCTAGTCACACTGCCTGAGGATTATCCTGGCGCTCTACATCAAGTTTTATCGGCGTTCGCGTGGCGAAGGATCAATATGTCTAAAATTGAGTCGAAACCAACGAAGAAGAAGCTGGGTACTTATTATTTTTATATCGATATTGCAGGTTCGATGGATTCCGTTCTGCTTCCTGCAGCGATTCAAGAAATTGAAGCAATTGGCTGTCAGGTCCGAATTTTAGGCTGTTATCCGAGTTATTCATATCCCGCGAATATTTCGGAGGTGTAGGAAGCGATATGGCACAATGGATATATGTAGACGGTGATTATGCAACCCGAAATTTATCAAGTGTGGTATTGTCTACACATCACCTTGCTACTGCGGGGCTCTGGAAGGCATTATACGAGCAGCAATAATTGAATTGTGTGTGAGACTGGGCTATACGTTGAAAGAGGAGCCTTCACACTCCATGATGTGTATGTGGCTGATGAAGCTTTTTTCAAGGGTACCGCTGCAGAGGTCATCGTTGTCCGAGAAGTGGACGCCCGATTCATTGGGGAAGGTAAGCCTGATTACGAGTCAGCTCCTTCAAGCGTTTCGAGGTATCGTCGAAGTAGATGGTGTTCGTGTTTTTGAATAAGTTCTTATTACGAATCCTTTGCGCGTCAAGCGTAAGGGATTTTTTTTGTCCGAAAGGAGGTCAAAAGCCCAGAAACGTGCATAAACTGTAATGTCATTGTGAATGGGTAACCGGAAAGGGTACCGCTGAATTATGGTTACGAAACAAGTTTTCTAACGAAAACTCGAAGGAGGTATTGGTGTTGAAAATCCATATTGTCAAAAAAGGCGACTCCCTGAACGAGCTGGCAAAAAAACACCATGTCGAGCTGGATCAGATCATTGCATTCAATCCGCAAATTACCGATCCGAATCACCTGAGTATCGGCGAAAAGGTGAAGATTCCATCGCATCCAAAGCCCGTTGAACTACCTGCGTCCGAGTATGTGTATAAGCATATCGTCCAACAGGGAGATAGCTTGTGGAAGCTGGGAAAAGCCTGGGATGTTTCATTACAGGCGATGATTCAAGCCAATCCGCAGCTGAAAAATCCAAATGTACTTATGACGGGTGAAGTTGTTTATGTTCCGAAGGCACCTGATGGGCATTCGAATGGACTTGAGCATGGGCATGATCATGTGCATATGGGGCATCAACCACTGCCAGGTCACCACCACAAAACGTCAACAGCACCGTTTGTGCAACCAGAGGTTGTGCAGCAAGGGACGCCTACGGAACCGGCTGAACCGCCTTTTATGCCGATTGTTGAAGGTCCAATTAGCCAAGTAACGCCTTCGCCGATTGAAAGCACAGCGCCTTCCCAAGAGATTCCGAGCGTAAATGCGCCAGCGCCAGTCATTCCAATACCTATGATCCCATTGCCTGAAAAAGAGCACAACGAACTCAACGAACCTTATACGCAACCTGCTGTTCATCCATTTCAACAATTTCATATTACGGCAACGGAGGTTTTCGCTTATCCAAGTGCGGAACAAGCAGAAACCGTAAACTATCCTGAGTTCGCTCCGTACCCTCAACTGCCTTGGGAGCATGAACACTATCCGGCGCAGACCGGCCAAATCCCTGTAAGCAATGGTGGATGTGGCTGCGGAGAAACGAATTATACTGAACCGTCATGGAAAGGGTTTCCAACAGGAGGGCCGATAGCATCTCCTTTTTCCGAAGAAGCTCCATGGCAGACATACGCGCAAGCTGCTCCACCGATGCCTGGCTTTTATCCGCAGACTCCTCTGCAAATGGGATCTCCTTATGACATGCAGCAGCCACCCTGCTATCCGCTTGGACCAGAGTTCTATGCTCCGCAGCATGGCACGTTGCCGCATTACGGAATGCCGTTTCCAACACCTTATGAGTCTCCGATTTTGCCACAGGTTCACGCGCATCAGCTAGCAGAAGAGACAGATAAGGAGGAAACGGTAGAGATTGATATTCGTTCCGATAAAAAGAGTGGAAAAACAACGAAGGCAAACACCAATCCCGCTAAAAAAGCAAGGCAGTCAGGTTCGTCAAATATTAGCGCGCTTTCGAGAAGGCAGCAGGCTTCAGAGAAGCAAGAACCAAAAGCGAATGTTCCCTGGATTAACGTCTAAATGGTGTAGATTCCTTCTAGGCTTAATAAAAAAGCAACCCATCAACTTTATTAAAAGTTGGGGGTTGCTTCTTTATTAAGCGAGCATGCCTATTGTGAAGAACACCATTAAGCCAACAACAAAATTCATGCCCCATTTTTTGCGGAGGAGTTCTCTTCCACGGTGAAGACGTGTTTTAATTGTTGTTATGGGTAAATTCAACTTCTCGCTAATTTCTTGCAGCGAAAGTTCCTCTAAATAATACAGGGTTATGACGCTTTTATATTTATCAGCCAATTTATTGATGGATGTGTGCATGTGCTCTTGAATTTCGGTTTGGAGAACAGCATGCTCGGGCGTATGATCTTGACTAGCTAATTTACTGTAGTAGCTGTAATCATCGTCATTCTCCGACAATTCTGCATCTAAAGATTGAACCGGCTTCTTTTTGCGAAGCAGATCGATGGCCACGTTCTTACCGATGCGGTAAATCCAAGTGGAGAAATTTTGACTTTCGTCATAGTGGTTTAAGTTCAAGTAAACACGGATAAATGTTTCTTGGACGATGTCCTCGGAATCAGGTTTATTGTGAAGCATACGAAAAGCAAGTCTTTGAATTTTGTTACGGTACAACTCCACCAATTCCACAAATGCGTTCCGGTCTCCCCGGCGCGATAACTGAATCAATTGAAGTTCTGCCACGTTCATGCTGTTCCCCTCCTTAAGAGTTTTCCTTGGGAAAACTATCTTCATAAACAAGCACTGTGTTTTTCCATAGGAAAAATGTCTTCAGACGTAAAATTAGTTTATTCAAATATATATCATTTTGCCTGAATAAGTGTGAGAAAAATTCATCTACTTCTGACTATAACATTTTTGTGGCTACAGTCAAATTCTCCTTTTATGGCGAACTGATTTTTTGACTATTTGTGTCTGGATGAATAGCCGTATGATTGTTTAATTGCGTTGGAGTTACGTTTGAAGCCGTAGTAGAACGTGGAGAGGATAATCCGGCTTCGCTTCGCTGCACCCCGTTCCAAATCGCTACAGCACCCCAAAGAAGGATCGCTCCAATGACGAGAAGTGTTGTTCGTTTGATTCGTTTTCTGGCTTTCATCCAACTTCACCGTCCGTCTTTATTGGTTTCACGCTTCTCTCTATGGTAAATGATGTATAGCGTCTAGTGCAAATGGAAACAATACGGAGAAACGAGAATAGAAGGGGATATCGGTGAATGTATTTAGCTTTTTAAAACATTTGAAAAGAAGGCTGCGCTGGAAACGTGGTTGGATCGTATTGGGAACGGTTATTGTCATTTGCACGCTTGGATGGATTGCTCATACATCAGATTTACTTCCCTCCAATAAGGAAGCATTGTCTCAAACGACATTCGCCAAGCTGACGCCAGGTGTGGATCAACGATTAAAAGAAGCGATTACAACATTGAAAGGTATTACAGATAGCAGAACAACGTATCTGCTTAAATCATATATATGCGGCGAAGAACGGCAACAATTGGGTATGCAGTCGCCCGATCAAATGATTGAAGCCCAGATGAAGCATCCGAATTGGTTTCTTAGTGTGAGTGCAAACGGAGAGGTCTCTTTTACGGAGCACATCAATGATTTATCGCCGGAATGTAAACTGAAAGCCGTCTTTGGTTTGGATGAAAGCGGCAATTTGTCTCTTTTCAAGGGCACTCCAAGCAAGGAGAACATCATACGAACCTTTTTCCAATTAAACATTAAGCATCTGGAAAGCAGTTTGCCAAGTGAAACGGTTAAGCAATTACATGATGGCATTCGTGTATCGGATCTAGAGGAGTATAATAGTGTACTGTCGACATTCAGTGATTATGCAGTAGAAGAAACGGAGCGGGCGATGATGAGTCCGTGAACAAACAGGATAAAAGAGGTAGGCGGGGGGGAGACCCGAGTCTATCTCTTTTTTTTGTTATCTGCTATAATGAAATGACTACATATGTTCGCTTTTTTAGGATGGGAGAGAAATAGCTTTGCGTATTCTGGGTATTGATCCGGGGATCGCTATTGTTGGTTTTGGCTTTATTGATAAAATTGGTAGCAAGCTTGTTCCCGTGCAGTATGGCTCTATTCAAACTGAGGCTCATACGGACCCAGGCATCCGGCTTAAGGATGTCTATGACGCGACTACACAATTAATAGAAAAGTATAAACCAGATGCGATGTCGATAGAGAAGTTGTTCTTTAATCGCAATGTGACAACGGCATTTACGGTAGGGCAAGCGCGAGGTGTGATGATACTTGCGGGAGTTCAAGCGGGTTTGCCTATTGCTGAATATACACCGCTTCAAGTCAAACAAGCAGTAGTCGGATATGGGAAAGCAGAGAAGCATCAAGTCCAAGAAATGGTCAAGATTTTACTGAAACTATCTCAGGTACCTAAGCCTGACGATGTTGCGGATGCTTTGGCCATTGCTATTTGCCATGCGCATTCCTCGGCTTTGCAATCTAGGATAAATGAGGTCGTGAAAAGATGATAGATTTCCTTAGAGGAAAAGTAGCCCTGCGCGAGAGTGACTATGCAGTTCTGGATGTGAACGGAGTCGGGTATCGTGTGTTTTGTCCTAATCCTTACGCATTGTCGCATAAGGAGGACGAGGATGTGACGATGTACCTTCATTATCATGTTCGTGAAGATGCGCACTTACTATTTGGCTTTCTTTCTCGCGACGAGCAGTCGCTGTTTCGGCTCTTATTGGATGTCACCGGAATTGGCCCTAAGGTAGCGCTCGGTATTTTGGCTGCAGGAGGAAGACCGGAAGCGGTTATTATGGCAATTAGCCAGGAAAATTTGGCTTTTCTGACGAAGCTTCCAGGGATCGGTAAGAAAACGGCGCAGCGAATTATTTTAGATTTGAAAGACAAGTTAGGTTCTGTAAGCTTGTCCAGTCCGGAAGCAGCGGTGGCCATGAGTATTGTTGGGTCCACACAGATTGGTGAGGGCGGTACGGCTTGGTCAGAGGCTAAGGAAGCTTTGATGACGCTAGGTTACACAGAAGCGGAAGCGGATCGTGCTTGGCTGCAGGTGAAACCGAAAGCCCAGGCATCGGATTCTGTCGATGTGTTGATGAAGCTTGCTTTGCAGGCTCTGTATACGATGTAAGGAGGACAATTGATGGATAATGACCGTATTATATCGGCTAATTTGATGATGGAGGACAATGCAATCGAATACAGCCTGCGTCCCCGTTATTTGTCCGAATATATCGGCCAGAAGCAGGCGAAGGAAAATTTGAAAATCTATATAGAGGCAGCGAAAATGCGTAAAGAAGCACTCGACCATGTGCTGCTCTACGGACCTCCAGGGCTCGGTAAGACGACGTTGTCCAACATTATCGCTAATGAGCTTGGCGTGAATATACGAACGACCTCCGGCCCTGCTATTGAGCGGCCGGGGGATCTCGCTGCCATCCTGACCAATTTGCAGGAAGGCGACGTGCTTTTCATCGACGAGATTCACCGACTCCACCGTACGGTGGAAGAGGTGCTGTATCCAGCGATGGAGGATTATGCCCTTGATATTATTATCGGCAAGGGACCTAGCGCACGATCAGTACGTTTAGACTTGCCAGCTTTTACCTTAATTGGCGCAACTACGCGGGCCGGCTTATTGTCAGCGCCGCTGCGCGACCGCTTCGGGGTCGTTAGCCGGCTGGAATTCTATACGGTGGACGAACTCACCTACATCGTCAGCCGGACAGCTGATATCCTGCAGGTTGGCATCGTCGGCGAGGCTGCGCGCGAGATCGGCATGCGCTCGCGGGGGACACCGCGAATCGCTAACCGATTGCTTAAACGGGTGCGCGATTTCGCTCAAGTAAAAGGCGATGGCATCATTACGCTAGACATCGCTAAAACTGCATTAAAGCTCATTCAGATTGATGACCTCGGTTTGGACGAGATCGATCACAAGATGCTGAGAGCGATCATTCAGAGCTTCCAGGGGGGGCCTGTAGGACTGGAAACAATTGCAGCGACGATTGGCGAAGAGAGTCAGACGATCGAAGATGTTTATGAGCCTTATTTATTACAAATCGGCTTTCTACAGAGGACTCCACGGGGGCGAATGGTCACGCCTCAAGCCTATCAGCATCTAGGATTACCGTTGCCGGAGCAACGCTAGTTTCCCTGTTCAAACGTGTCTCTTGTCTCTGCTGGAAGGCGGCAAGAGATTTTTTTGTCCCAAATGTCTCTATTAAACAAAACTTCTTGACGTTCCTAGAGTCTAAAACACTAGAATACCAACGAAGGAAAGGAATTTTTGTCGAATGAAATGGAACAAGCTGCTTAAACCTAAGACCATCGTATTCATTACTACGGCTGCTTTGACCCTAGTAACATTGCCCGTCCTTCCATTGAATGAAGCACATGCAGATGGTGTGCCACAACAATTAGATCAGATTCGTGTGGCCCTCTTTATAGATTCAACGAAGTATAGTCTTGTAGAACCTACCATTACACTGTCTTCTCCGAGTGGACTTGAGATCGGGGTTCGTAATGGCGGGGCTGGAACTGAAAAAACATGGGTATCATCCTCAGATGCTTCTGCGATTCGATTGTCTTTGGACCAATACAGTGTAAACATGCTGGAAACGCCAGACTTTGCAGTGGCAAAAGCGCTGCATACGAAGCTTTCAACGATGCAACCAGATAGTTATGTGTTGAGTCGTGTAAAGCTAGGTAAAACGCTATATCAAGTGCAATACGGCAGCTTTCCAACGAAAGAGGCAGCAGAAATTGCAAAGGTGCAAGCACTGAAAGACAGCACAGTTGCGGCATTGACGAAGTCTGTTTCGCCTGTCTTGTCAGGCCCACTGCATTGGAGCGCGGGTGTTTATCCCACTGAGGCTGCGGCCGTGCAGCAAGCGGGCGTTTACGCGCAGGCTGGGGTTAACGCAGACGTGGTTCTTCAGGAGGATTCAGCCGGTCAACTCACCTATGGTGTGTGGGTTGGGGGTGAAGCTACGACGGAGCAGTTAGGCGCAGTGAAGCAGCTTGCATTGGGCGTGGCTCCTATGGTTCCACTGCAAGCGGCTAACATAAAAGATTCTTATCTAATCCGCCGAACAGATGTAACTGCCTCAACAAATGGCGCCGTTTCAGCACCTCATTATGCAGCCGGAACTGCTGGGCAGAAAACTTGGATTCATCCCAAGGGTACGGGGATAACGGTTAAAGAACGAGCAGAGCGCAGCTATCGAGGTGATATGGAAGTGAGCGCTTATCACGATAAGCTGACATTGGTCAATGAGGTGCCGCTTGAACAGTATTTGTACGCTGTCATGGGCTCGGAGCTGAGCGCCGGATGGCCGGTAGAAGCGCTCAAAGCGCAAGCTGTTGCAGCCCGTACATATGCACTTAAACAAGGGAATAAATATGAGATCGCTCAAGTGACAGATACCACTTTAGATCAGGCCTATTACGGCATGCAGAAAGAGTTTGCCAGCGGAACACAAGCCGTTGAAGCGACTAGGAGTGAGGTCCTTAAAGATAAAAACGGGTTGATTTCACCTGTTTTTTCATCGAATGCTGGAGGTATGACAGCAGACCCATCCGAAGTATGGGGGAATCCCGTTGCTTATTTACGTAGTGTGCCTAGTCCGGATGAGGGCGCGGAGAAAGGGAAGGCCAACTGGTATCGCATCCAGCTCACGAATGGTAAAATTGGCTTTGTGCATGCCATGTATGTGAAGGATACCGGGGTTAAGAACAAGGAAGGCGCTGCGTACTTTGAGGCAACCGAAGCAGGTGTTAATGTACGCTCGGCCCCTTACGTGGACAATACGGGGAATCCATCCATTGCGCAGTTAGCTGCCAAAGAACGCGTGCTGATTCTTGGCCAAGAGAAAGAATCCAACGCCTTCTCATGGGTGCGTGGCCCCTATAGTGCAGAGGAACTCAAAAGTAAGCTGAATACAGCAGGGGTTGCCATCAGTGGGGAGTTATTGTCGCTAGAAATTTCTAAACGCGGCCCTTCTGGCAGGGTCACTGAGCTTAAAGCAAACGGAGTTGTTGTTAAAGTTCCTTACCCAGATGCCTTACGTTCTGCATTAGGAGGACTCCCGAGCACACGGTTTGAAATTGAAGCAGCAGGAAGTTATACTGGTACTACGCCTAGTCCATCCAGTGTAGTTCTTATAGGAGCAGGGAGTACGGGAGGCAACACGGTAAGCTCTGATTCCATTTACGTGTTAGCCAGTTCTAATTCGCAACCGACAGCAGTAAAGAAGACAGATCTTATTGCCCTTGGATCGGCCGGAACGTCAAAATCGGCAACGTCATCTTCAAGTGATCCTTCTCTCCCACAAACCAGTGGATCAGTGCAAGGCAAGCAGTTTATTTTTCGAGGAACAGGTTTCGGACATGGTCTTGGTATGTCGCAGTGGGGAGCAAGAGGCTACGCAGACCTAGGCTATAATTATCAGAAAATACTCCAGACTTACTATACTGGGGTCAACATAACTAAGGAATGAATGCAGATCATGGATGTACATGCTTTTGATTTTGAGTTGCCTGAATCATTGATTGCCCAGACGCCTCTCCTTGATAGAACGGCGTCTAGGCTGCTAACGTTAAAGAAACAAACAGGCGAAATTAGCCACCAAAGGTTTGAACAATTGGCTGATTATGTGGAAGCCGGGGATTTGCTCGTGATGAACGACACGCGAGTCATTCCAGCCCGGCTTTTTGGCGTGAAAAAAGATACCGGCGCCAAAGTAGAAATTCTCCTTTTAAAGCCTGTGGGCGAAGACCGGTGGGAAGCTTTAGTCAAGCCTGGTAAAAGGATGAAGCAGGGTGCTGTTGTAGTTTTTGGAGTTGAAGCTGGTTCCATGGAACGGCCTCTTCTAAGCGCGGAAGTACTAGAAGTGGGCGATATGGGAGCGCGCGTGCTTCAATTTAGCTATAGCGGTATTTTCAATGAAATTTTGGATAAGCTTGGACAGATGCCACTCCCGCCTTATATTAAAGAGCAACTACCTGAGAAGGAACGCTATCAAACCGTGTATGCGAAGCACGAAGGGTCAGCAGCGGCACCAACGGCTGGACTACATTTTACAGAAACGTACTTGGAACGACTTCGTTCGAAAGGCGTGCAGATTGCTTTTGTCACCCTGCATGTAGGGCTAGGCACTTTTCGTCCCGTTTCCGTGGACACGGTCGAAGAACATCAGATGCATGCGGAATACTATGTATTGTCACCGGAGACAGCTGCATTGATTAATGAAACGAAAGCAAAAGGAAAGCGTGTAATCGCTGTTGGAACAACGTCAGCACGGACTTTGGAGACCGCAGCCGGGTTAAGCAGGAAACAAGGTGAAACCTCTGGTACTCAAGATGCGTGTTTTGAAATTGAAGCCTCTCAAGGCTGGACGAGCATTTTTATTTATCCCGGCTACAAATTCCAGGTCGTAGATGTTTTACTCACCAATTTTCATCTACCTAAATCGACGTTACTTATGCTCATCAGCGCTTTAGCTGGTCAAGAGCATGTGATGGAAGCTTATCATCAGGCGGTTAGAGAGCAATACCGTTTTTTCAGTTTTGGAGATGCAATGTTGATTTACTAGAGGATGCTTAGAATAGGAAGTGGAAATTTTGGCAGCAGCAGTAACTTACGAGGCTATAAAAACATGTAAACAATCAGGGGCGCGTCTGGGACGTGTTCACACGCCGCATGGTGTGATTGAAACGCCAGCATTTATGCCAGTTGGCACACAGGCAACAGTGAAAACGATGAGTCCTGAGGAATTGAAAAAAATGGACGCTCATATTATTTTGAGCAATACGTATCATCTTTTTTTGCGCCCAGGACACGAGCTCGTGAAAGCGGCGGGTGGACTGCATAAGTTCATGAATTGGGATCGACCGATTCTGACTGACAGTGGCGGTTTTCAGGTATTCAGCTTAAGCGATATTCGGAAAATTACGGAGGAAGGCGTTCAGTTTAAGTCCCATTTGAATGGGGATAAGCTGTTTCTTTCCCCTGAAAAAGCAATGGAAATTCAGAATGCGCTAGGCTCCGATATTATGATGGCTTTCGATGAATGCCCGCCGTATCCAGCGGAGTATGATTATTTGAAGAAATCGTTGGAACGGACTTCACGTTGGGCAGAGCGCTGTTTGCAAAGTCATGCGAGACCAGAAGATCAAGGCTTATTCGCCATCGTTCAAGGTGGGATGCATGAGGATCTACGTCGACTCAGTGCGCAGCAGTTGACTTCGATGGATTTCCCGGGGTATGCTATTGGTGGACTGAGTGTAGGCGAGCCTAAGCACTTGATGTATGAAGTGCTTGACTATACGACACCTCTGCTTCCAGCAAACAAGCCTCGTTATTTAATGGGTGTTGGATCACCTGATGCCTTAATTGAAGGTGCTATCCGCGGTATTGACATGTTTGACTGTGTGCTGCCAACCCGTATTGCCCGCAATGGAACCTGTATGACAAGCGCTGGTCGGCTTGTGATTCGCAACGCCAAGTATGCGGCAGATTTCGCTCCCCTTGATCCGAAATGCTCTTGTTATACCTGTCAGAATTACAGCAGAGCTTACATTCGACACTTAATTAAAGCGGATGAAACCTTTGGGATCAGACTGACTACTTATCATAACCTTCACTTTCTATTACAGCTCATGCGTGATGTGAGACAAGCGATTATGGAAGACCGATTACTCGATTTCCGTGATACTTTTTTTGAGGCATATGGGCTGAATGATAATGATAGAGGATTTTAAGAAAGGAGGATACCCATGTTTTTATTAGCTGACACTGCGCCTGCAAGCACAGGAGCGGTAGGATACTTGTATACATACGGGCCGTTAGTACTCATGTTTGTAGTACTTTACTTCTTACTTATTCGTCCACAGCAAAAGAGACAAAAGACCCGCAATCAAATGCTAGGGGCGTTAAAAAAAGGGGATAAAGTCGTAACAATCGGTGGGCTGCATGGAACGATTATGGAAATTACAGACGATATTTGCGTGCTTCGTGTTAACGATGCAACGAAAATGACGTTCGATCGTTCGGCAATTAATGCTGTTGCTAAGGAATAGTTAAGAAATACAATAAAAAGCGAGATCCTCTTATCAGGCTCTCGCTTTTTATTTGGTTTTTTTAATTGAGTTGGTTACAACTGGTTTTTCTTAATACGTTGGAATAGCGCGCGTTCCCCGAGCACCAATCGGCCTTCGGCTATGCGAAGTGCAAGTCTTGCCGCAACGACACCGAGCACCACGCCTGCACACATGTCAGACAACCAATGAATACCTAGATAAAATATTGTGAAAATAATAAAACCAGAAGAGCAAGGCACAAATACTTTCCAAAACGTGCTGCGGCTCTTCATTGCGATGACTGCCATGGATACAGAAATCGACGTATGCAAGCTAGGGAAACAATTATCCAGCCCTGATAATGGACGATAGTCTTGTTCAAAGGTCGGGAATACATCGAGGATAAGCAGCTTCACATTAGGATGAAACGACCAAACTTCGTTAACCGGGAAAAACAGATAGAACGGGATCGCAATCATATAATTGAACATGAGCGCATAACAGAGTGCGTAAAATAGCTTATAGTTTTTTTGATACGTATAGATAGCGATAGATGCAATCATAACAGCTGGAAAGATGACTACATAAAAATAACTGCTGACATAGGTGAGTATGTCTTGTTGAAAGAAGTGTTGAATCGTCGGTACAAAATTCCCTTCAATGAGATAAATAGACTTTGTAAAATCAGCTTTAAAGTCTATTTTTTGTTCCATCCAAAGCTCGACTTTATTAAAAAATAAAATGATGACCAAAGCAAAGAAATGCAGCAGATACTTCCGTGACGTGAATATCTCTTGAACAAAGCTTCCGGCAATGGCAAACGGGTTGGTACGCGTTGATAAGATTAGAAAGGCGAGTACCGTTATGACGATATAAACCGTCGCGTGTGTCATAGACTGAAAGGGACTCATGGTGTTTTCCCCCTAAAAATGGAAATTAATTGCGTCAAGAACTATGACATTATACCACACTAGTAGGGGGAGAGTGTTAATTTCACGAAAACGTCTTATTTACGTGTGTTTACGCCAAGCATGCCACCGAGGGCTCCTGATACGAATAAAATGATAACTAATTGCAAGGAACGCCAGTTGAGCCCTGCGTCAAAAGCGAGAAAACCAACTAAGAAAATAAGGATGAAGTAAATAAGGCCAAGCATGCCTCCATAGTACCAACCGCGATTGCCAGCACGTTTGCCAGCAACCCAACCGCCAATAAAAAGAGAAGCGGCATGAATGATTGTAGTTAACGCATGCAGAGAGCTTTCCTGCGTACTCGTCAGCAACAAAAACAAAGATGTAACTAATGTACCGATTGACATCATGATTAATGAATATACAAGTCCAGAAAATAAAGGAGACGTAATTCGAACCTGACTGACGTTGCGCATGGGGTTCATAAGCACCAATCCTTTCTTATTTTCGATGATTCCGTTAACATCATTGTATGGTCAAGCACATAGAATTAGTACAAACTGTTCGAGAGGAAGTGAATATATGACAGAATTTTCACAAGGTCCAGTGATGTGGCAATCCTATATGGCCATAATTATTTTTGCAGCCACTTATATTTGTATATTAATTGAAAAATGGAGCCGTACGTATACAGTCTTAGGTGGCGCTCTGCTTATGGTTTTACTAGGCATTGTACCTATTGGAAAGGCGATATCCACGTATGCAAATTGGCACGCTTTGATTTTCTTTATTAGCCTTTTTATTATAAGCGTTGTTTTTCAAAAAAACGGTCTTATTGCTTATTTGGCAAGCGCAGTTATTCGAAAGTTTCGACTACAGCCATTGATGATTATGTTAGGCTTATCTTTACTAGCAGCAGTAATTTCAGCTTTTGTTGATGGTATTCTAGCTATAGCTATTATTATTCCTATAACACTTAGCACGGCCAAGATGTTGAAGTTGTCACCTGTCCCGTTTTTAATTTCAATTATTTTGTCAGCTAATATTGGTGGAGCGGCATCGCTCTTAGGCAATGTACCCAATCGCTTAATTGGAGCGGCTGCTCATTTAACCATGGGGCAGTTTCTTGCTGCACTCGCTCCTTTGGTCATTGTTATGCTAGCTGTTATTTATATCGCTATGTGGATCCTGTATGGCAAAAAGATGATTGTCTCTGACGCTCATAAGAGGGAGCTATTGAGTCTACAGCCAAAGTCTTATCTAACGCAAGACCGTATTTTATTGTATGGTGGCAATGTAGTTCTCGCGTTAACAGTGGTTGCCTTTGCTTTGCAAGGATGGCTTGGCTGGAAAACTTCTTACATTGGTGCGGCCAGCGCTCTGGTCCTGCTGGCGTTGGACTATAAATCATTGTGGCGCTTAGTGAAAAGTAAAAACTATCGACTTGTTCTAAATGGTTTGTTGGAATCTCAAATCTTGTTCTTTTTTGGGCTTTTTATTATGGTAGGAGGGCTCGCGTACACGGGAGCTTCCGGTTATGTGGCGATGAGAGGATTAGAAATCAGTCAAGGCAGCGTACCTTTTCTATCTATGCTGGTGATGTGGTTGACAAGTTTCGGTTCGGCAATGATGGATAATATTCCCTATGTGGCGGCTATGGTCCCTGTTATTGAACAAACAGGTACGCTGCTTTCGGGCGTTAGCGATGTAGCTATCACGCCTCTCTGGTGGTCCTTGTTGGTTGGTGCGGCAGTTGGCGGTAGTGCAACGTTGCTAGGATCCACGGTTAGCATGTTTGCTGCTGGAATTGCGGCGCAGGATGGGGGAGGGCTTTCGCAGCGAGAGTATCTCATCGTGGCTGGTCCTCTATCCATACTTCTTCTTATCGTGGCTACAATTTATTTCAACTTCTTTTTGCTGTAATTGCCAAGAATTGAATACGCAAAATCTGTATGAGTATACACAACAGCGGTCAGAATACCATTGAACTCCGAAAATAGCTAAAGCTTTCCGTAGGAAGGCTTGTATCGTAAGCATAAGCTTTAGATCAGGGAGGCTCAATCAATGGATATTCTGACCATTTTTTTACGTACGGTGCTGATTTATTTCGTTGTATTCCTGATGCTTCGCATCATGGGGAAGCGGGAAATTGGTAAGCTGTCTCTGTTTGATTTGGTGATTTCAATCATGATTGCCGAGATTGCGGTGTTCGTTTTGGAGGATGCTCAAAAACCACTCATGGACGGGCTTATTCCGATGGCGACGCTTGTGCTAATTCAAGTTGTAATAGCTTGGATTACATTGAAAAGTCGAACCATCCGTGTGTTGTTTGATGGGAAACCAAGCGTTTTAATTCAAAATGGTTCATTGAATCGCGAGGAAATGAAGAAACATCGCTATAATTTGGATGACTTGATGCTCCAACTTAGACAGAATAGGATCATGAATGTGGCTGATGTGGAATTTGCCATCTTGGAGTCCTCAGGAAAGCTTAGTGTCGTGGAGAAGGAAGTGAAAGAGACAGAAGTCTTTGATGATTCCCTGAAGGGGAAGATTCGCTTTGAAGGACTTCCCTTGCCTCTCATTATGGATGGTAAAGTGCAGGACGATAATCTTGAGAAAATTGGGAAAACAAGATTTTGGCTCAAAAATCAGCTTCAACTGAAGGGTTCGCATGATTTCAAGGAAGTATTCTATTGTTCAATTGATTACAAAGGCAGATTATTTTTAGATCGCAAAAGATGACAAATTAGCGGATAAATTTCTTGCCCATCTTGAAAATGCGGATAAGATCATTTTGATGAATGAGACGGAACAAAATGATGAACAACAAGTACATGATAAACCCAATGATACAGGAGGCCGTAAAACGCAGCCATTCCGCAGGTGACCAAGGCGTGTACATGACTGCATAGCTGCAGAGACCAGAGAGTGCCATGGCCGCCACGATTTTGGCTAGATCGCTGCCCTGCATGCGGAATTTCAAGAGCCTTACGACACTATTCCAGTGAAGAAGCGTCACAAGCACAATGTTTACATTGATTGCGAATACAGCTCCACGAATGCCCATTTCAGGCTTACTGGCGAGCCAGTAAATTAAGATGAGCTTAATGGTAGAACCAATTAATGTATTGATTAAAGCTGCCCCCGGTTTGTTTAAAGCTTGAAGCGCTGATTGCAAGGGCGCTTGAAAATAGATGAACAAGGCGACGGGGGCCATCATTTTCAGCAGAATGCTAACATCGGGTTTATTGTACATAAACGTACAGATGGGCTCGGCAAGCACGAACATTAGAACTGCAAAAGGGGCGCCTGTCACTAACGCGAGTCGAAGTGCTTGATGCAAGCGCATATGAATCGACTTGGTATCTTTACGCGCTGCTGCTTCACTGAGAGAAGGAACCAGTGAAACGGATAAGGACATCGTTAGTGCGCTAGGCAGTAAGATGATTGGGATAATCATACCTTGTAGGGCGCCGTATTGCGCTGTAGCTAAGGAGGTCGAAATTCCAGCAATGGCCAGGCTTTGGGCAATAAGAATGGATTCAAGAAGGTAAGAACTAGCTCCGATTAACTTACTTCCAGTTACAGGGATCGAAATCCGCAATATCCGCCAGAGATTGGAGAGTCTTCCGCCTATTTTGTTTGTTACTATTTGTATTTTCGCTGCCGGGGGAGATTGGTTCTTGCTGTGTTTAAAATGTATGGCGAGTACGAGCAGTCCGGCAATTTCGCCAGCTAATACGCCAACCATGGCTCCAGCGGCTGCATATTCGATGCCATATGGAATCATAACATAAGAACAGATGAGCACCATCACGATACGAATGAGTGTCTCAACAATTTGTGAAGATGCGGTAGGAATCATGTTTTGTCTGCCTTGAAAGTAGCCGCGGTACACAGCAGATATTCCGATAATCGGAATCATTGGACTCATACATAAAAAGGTGTAATAGACTCGGGAGTCGGTTAGCAGATGACTTGTAATCCAAGAAGCCCCGGCTACGCAAACTACGGTGAAAATGAGGCTTAGGCTTATCGTCAGCAAGAGAGAGATTCTCAGAATACTGCGAATGCGTGCTTCGCTGCGCTCAGCTTCAGCCTCTGCGATCAATTTGGCAATGGCTATGGGAATTCCACCTGTAACAATCGTTAAGATGACAGAGAGGAAGGGCCAACCCATATGATAAAGACCGATGCCTTCCGCTCCGATGACGCGCGGTAGTGTAATACGCGGTATGAATCCAAGAATGCGGTTCAAAATACCTGCGACTAACAGGATCATCGTTCCCCTGATAAATGACTGCTTGGTCAATGCCATTCCCTCTTCCCATATGAATATATCCTATGAATATGCGGACATTGGCCAAGCTCATGCTAACATTTTATGGACATGTTGGAATTTTGGCAGGAAAATGAAGGATAAACAGCGAATAAAGTAGCAGTTATTGCTTACGATGCCAGTTTTGCTTAAGCAAAACTCCTAGGAGGATCTCCCGATGAATGAAAAAGACGATCAGGTGCAGGTAGTTCCAGCGGATAAAGAGGATGAAACAATCGAGGAGTCTGTAACAGAAGCCGAGGAGATGGATGGCGAAGGGATTGCAATGTCTGATTATGAATTGAACGAGGTCATAGAAAGCCTATGTTTAAGTAAAGTGGAAGAGTTTATCATGCTGGGCTATGAGCATGTGACGGGGAAAGATATTTGGGATTGCGTTAGCGACAAATATCGTAAAGTCGGCACACCGCCTCTTCATCAAATTGTTAACGATATTTTATCTCTGAAATCGACCCAATTTATGAACTGGATGACCCTGAGTGCTTTTAAAGGAGCCCAATTTTAAGCTAAGGGCTTATTTCTTTTGGATTCATTGTGCATGAAGCATGCAGAATTGAGCACATTACATAAACTGGCTTAAATTGACTCGATTTTCGCACCTGAGTATAATAGGAATATTGAGTATGGAAGGGAGACAAGCAAGAGATGTTGGATTGGAAAAGAGTCTCGTTCTTTTTTTTAACGGTCATAGTTGTACTGGGATGCATTGGTGCAACAAGTCCGAATCTTGTAGACCGAATTAAGCTTGGATTGGATTTAAAGGGTGGGTTTGAAATTCTGTATACGGCAGAACCTTTAACAGCAGGTCAACCACTGACAAAGGTAACACTTAATCAAGCGGCTGAAAGTCTTGCCAAACGCGCAGACAGCCTTGGTGTTGCAGAGCCTGAGGTCAGTACGGAGGGAAGCGACCGCATTCGTGTTCGTTTAGCTGGTGTGAAGAATGAAGAAGAAGTTAGAAGCTTGATGTCTAAACCAGCTGTACTTACCTTCAGAGGACCAGACGGTACGGTCTATATGAATGGGACAGATTTCGTAGAGAATGCTGCGAAGTTGAGCTACGATCCAAATACGAAACAACCGATTGTAGAAATTAAATTGAAAAGCAGAGAAAAGTTTAAAGAAGTTACAACAAAACTTACGGGAAGCACGCTTTCTATTTACTTGGATGAAGAATTACAATCTACCGCATCAGTGCCTTATCCAATTGATAGTGATGCCGCGATTATTAACCAATCCAGTGTGACTGAAGCAACCAAAGTTGCAAAATTAATTAACTTAGGCGCAATGCCTCTAAAGTTGACTGAAAAGTATATTCAACGTGTTGATGCTACGCTAGGTACAGCATCGTTGCATGAAACAGCACGAGCGGGACTGATTGCTTCAATTTTGATCTTTCTTTTCATGGTGTTTTATTATCGTGCACCTGGCCTTGTAGCTGCGTTCACATTAATTACATATGTTTGGGTACTATTGGCTGTATTTGACTGGATGAATGCCACGTTAACCTTGCCGGGTATTGCCGCTCTCGTCTTAGGAGCAGGTATGGCGGTCGATGCCAACATCATTACATACGAAAGAATTCGTGAGGAAATCCGGTCAGGTAAGAGTATTCTTTCATCTTTAAAAGCGGGCTCCAAACATTCGTTCCGAACCATTATGGATGCCAACGTAACTAACTTGATCTCTGGTATTGTTCTCTATTATGTCGGGAATGGTGCTATTCGGGGGTTTGCGGTTATTACGATGATGAGTATTATAATCAGTATTTTAACGAACGTCATTTTGTCCAGATGGCTGCTTCATCTGATTATCCGAGGCAACTTGCTGAAAAAGCCAAGTTATTTCGGTGTAAAGGAGGCAGACATCCGTGGGCTCTAAGAAACAGTTCGATTTTGTAAAGAATCGTAATAAATTTTTTGCTGCATCTATCATCCTTGTAATTGTAGGCTTGGCCGTCATGCTCTTCGCTGGCATGAACTTCGGGGTAGATTTTAAAGCGGGAACGAATATTGATCTTGTTGTAGGCAAGCAGCTTGACAAAGCTAAGGTTGAAGAGATTATGAAGCAACTGGCGTCAAGTGGCGATGTGAAATCGAAATACGCGGATCCGACGATTGGTGGTAACAATAGCGACCGTGTCTCCATTCGTTTCGATGATGTATTAGCGGATGCTGTAGTGAGCAAGATCCAAGCTGCATTTGCTACCGCTTATAGCACGGAGGTTTCGAAGGAAGTTAATACTGTAGATCCGCAGCTTGCAAAGGAATTGCTGTTGAAGGCTGTTTACGCAGTGGCTATTGCGAGTGTTCTGATTTGCGTGTATGTAAGTATTCGTTTTGAATGGCGTTTTGCTTTGGCAGCTATTATCGCAATTCTCCATGATGCGTTTCTCGTTATTGCGGTATTCGCCATTTTCCGTCTCGAAGTAAATTTACCGTTTCTTGCGGCAGTTCTAACAACGATCGGTTATTCCATTAATGATAAAATTGTTATTTTTGACCGAATTCGGGAGAATCTCAGATTTGCCAAGCTGAAAACAGATGAAGATCTCACTAAGCTTGTCAACGATAGTATTTGGCAGACGATGGCGCGGAATATCAATACGGTTCTTGTCGTGTTGTTAGCCGCAGGCTGTCTCTACATTTTCGGAAGCGAGTCAATTAAACTATTCGCACTCGCGAAACTAGTCGGATTAACAAGCGGAGCTTATTCATCTATCTTCATTGCTTGTTCACTCTGGTATTTATTCAAAAGAAAATCTTTAGGTTCTAAAAAGAAAGCTGCAGCGTAATAACCATAATATCCGGCCGCGTGTATGTTGCGCGGCCTTTGTATCGGTTCAGGGGGAGTGCCAATTCATGAATGATGAGCGGTTTCAAAAGGCTGAATTCGCTGCCTGGGTAGGTATTGTTGGCAACATAGCTCTTGTACTTCTCAAGGGTATTGTCGGTATTATGGCGCAAAGTAAAGCACTGCTCGCAGATAGCGCTCATTCGGCAACAGACGTTGCAGGTTCTTTTGCTGTGTTAATTGGACTGCGTGCAGCTAGAAAGTTGCCTGAGGAAGTTCAATCATTTGGAAATGGAAAGTCATCATTCATCTCATCTATTGTTGTGTCTGTTCTTTTAATGATTGTTGGGGTAGAAATCGCGCTTTCAGCTACTAAGTCGATTTGGCAAGGAATTGAGATGGCTCCAAAGGTATATGCTCTTGCCGCGATTGGATTTTCTTTCGTTATAAAAGAAGCGATGTTTCAATATAAATTAAAGCTAGCAAAGCGAAAAAACCCTCAGGTAATAATTACCAAGGCATGGGAGCGTCGTTCCGATGTATACTCTTCTATTGCAGCGCTAGTTGGAGTCTTTGGGGCTCTGCTAGGTCAGTATTTGGATATTAGGGTTCTTTATTACCTAGATCCATTAGCGGGTTTATTCATCTCGCTGCTTATCTTGAGAAGGGGATATTTGCTAGTTAAGGAAGCTTTTCATGCAACGATGGATCATGCGCTGCATCATGAGGATGCCGCTGACCTTATTACAACGGTTCAAACGATTAAAGGGGTCATCACTGTGGATGACTTGCGTGCAAGAGAACACGGTCATTATGTTATTGTAGATATTAAAATAAGCGTTAACCCACGGATCTCGGTACTTGAAGGACACGATATCGCTAAATTCGTTAAACATCAATTGATGAAACGGTTTCATCATGTTTCAGATGTTTTCGTTCACGTCAATCCTTACGATGCGGGATATCCTTATAAAAATAATTCGGATATGGAACGAAGTGAACATCCGTCCATTTTCCATTAATAACGTTAGTCAAGAAGGTTTTGCGCAGCAAAACTCAGTGAATGCTTACGAAGAAAGTTTTGCGAAGCAAAACGCTAAGGAGGACACATCAGGTGCTATCCGCTAAGGCAAGATGGAGCATAGGCAGTGCAGATGAGGCGCTTGTCGAGACATTCGTCAGCGAGTTACAGATCGATCCGCTTGTGGCCAAAATGCTCGTTCTCCGACATCTAGGCACCGTTCATGAAGCCGAACAGTTTTTGCATGGAGGACTTGAAAATTTTCACGATCCCTTCCTGTTGGATGGGATGCTTCCAGCCGTAGAACGAATCAAGAAGGCATTGGAGCGCAATGAACACATTCGTGTGTACGGCGATTACGATGCCGATGGCGTAAGCAGCACATCGCTGATGGCACATCTGCTTCAGGGTCTAGGAGCGCGCTTCGATACCTATATTCCCCATCGGATACGTGAGGGTTACGGGTTGAATCGTTCGGCGATTGCGTTAGCCAAAGAACAAGGGGTTTCGCTGTTGATTACGGTTGATACCGGAATTAGCGCGGTAGGTGAAGTCCAGTATATTCAGGAGCTGGGCATGGATGTTATTGTTACGGATCACCATGAGCCACCAGAGACACTCCCGGATGCATTGTCTATCATTAATCCGAAAAAACCTGGGTGCCCTTACCCGTATAAGCAGCTTGCAGGGGTTGGCGTTGCTTTCAAGCTTGCACACGCGCTGCTCGGTCGCATACCTGAAGAACTGCTGGAGTTTGCTGCGCTTGGCACGGTAGCTGACTTAATGCCTCTAACAGGCGAGAATCGACTGATTGTGAAGATGGGCTTGGTTCGCATGCAGGCTTCCGCTTATCCGGGTTTTCGCTCGTTAATTGGTGTATCAGGCATAGAACGCAAGGAAGTGACGGCTTCTCACATCGGATTTTCACTTGCTCCTCGTATTAATGCAAGCGGGCGCTTGGAATGTGCGGATGATGCGGTAAAGCTGCTTACCACAACAGATGAACAAGAAGCGGAACAAATCGCTTTCGAACTAGACATGTTAAACAAAGAACGTCAACGTATCGTTGAAGAAATGGCAGCGGAAGCGCTGGAGATGGCTGAGCAGCAGCGGAGCAAGGGACTAGATAAAGTCATTGTCGTTGCTAAGGAAGGCTGGAATGTCGGTGTAGTCGGTATCGTTGCCTCTAAGATCGTGGAGAAATTCTATCGGCCAACGCTTGTTTTAAGCATTGATCCCGAAACTGGCATTGCTAAAGGCTCTGCTCGTTCCATTGTCGGCTTTGATCTATACAAAGCATTAACCGAATGCAAGCATTGGCTTGACCATTACGGTGGGCATCAAGCAGCTGCTGGGATGAGCTTGAATCATATTCATTTGGATGCTTTCTCGCACAAGTTGAACGAGCTTGCAGAAACAACTTTGTCAGAGGAAGACTTGATTCCATTCCTTAGAGCGGATGTGGCATGCAGTCTGGCGGATGTTCCCATATCGAGTATCCAGCAGTTGGAGAAGCTTGCTCCGTTTGGTATGGGGAATCCTGCTCCGAAGTTTGTATTCACAGATTTGCTGCTAGGGGACATCCGTACGATGGGCAAAGAAAAGCAGCATCTAAAGCTTGGACTATCACAGATGGACAATGAAATCAGCAATTCTGTTGAAGCGATCGCTTTTGGCAAAGGTAATCTTGCACATGTAATCGCCCCAGCGGCACGACTTGATGTACTTGGCGAGGTTTCCATTAACGAATGGAACGGTATGCGAAAGCCGCAAATCGTCATGCAAGATTTACGTATCACGCATGTGCAGCTGTTTGATTGGCGCGGAGCACAGCAATTGGAGGCCAAACTTAGCCAACTGAAAGAAGCTCTTTCATCGGGTATAGGAAATATGGCCGTTAATAATTCCATTCCAGCCATTGTGTTATTTAATGAATCCGATGTCGCAACATTTGCAAGCTCATCTTTTCAAATAGGTGAAGCTATTCCTTATTGGATTGTTCAAGATTCGGGTGGGTTGATGGCAGGTAATGAGCAAGCTGCTGAATTAGATTTTGCAAGCATGCAAGATATTGTGCTTTATACAATTCCTCGGAATGCAGAAGATTTACGGAATATATTGCAACAAGCTCGCGGGATCATGCGCTGCTATGCAATTTTTGCGGAATTTGGGACAAATAGTGGAAGTACAATGCCAACTCGTGATATGTTTAAGCTTCTGTACGGCACATTGCAGAAAGAGGGATCTCTCAATGTGCAAGACCAAAGGTTGATGCAAGCTTTAAGTAAACGTTCAGGTCTTTCCCCGACTATGATACAATTTATCGTATCGGTCTTTGAAGAGTTAGGCTTTATAGAGCGACAGGGGGCTGTCGTTAAGCTGCAAGCTACACCAGCCAAAAAAGATTTAACTACATCGCGGTTATATCAAGATAGATTGCATCGTCAGGAAGTTGAAACGATCGTGATGTATTCGTCAGCCAAAGAGCTAGAGCAATGGATTGTCGAACAGCTAACATTTCAAAATGAATTATTGGAGGAAATTGTATGAATTTCAAAGATTACATTCGCATTATCCCGGATTTTCCGCAACCAGGTATCCGCTTCAAGGATATTACTACATTGCTTCAAGATGGACCTGTGTATAGAGAGGCAATCAATCAGCTTAAAGAGCTTATCAAAGAAAAAGAAATCGATGTCATCGCAGGTCCGGAAGCTCGTGGTTTCGTAATCGGCGCTCCTTTGGCTTACGCTTTGGGTGTAGGTTTCGTACCGATTCGCAAGAGCGGCAAGCTGCCTGGGGAGACGATTGAAGCCGATTATGCCCTTGAGTATGGCAAGGACAAATTAGCTATGCACAAAGACGGTATTAAGCCTGGTCAAAAGGTCCTCATTGCTGATGATCTGCTCGCGACAGGCGGTACGATTCAAACCTCGATCGATTTGATCAAACAGCTTGGCGGAGATATTGTTGGCGCAGCATTCCTTATCGAGCTTTCCTACCTAGACGGCAGGGATAAGCTTGATGGAATTGACGTCGTTTCATTGCTTCAATATTAATTTATGAGAAAACACCTCGTCATTGCCTTGGCAATAATGAGGTGTTTTCTCATTCAGGGCAGCAGGATTATTTAGCTCCTAAATGGTTGATACTAGTAAAATATTAAAGTACTGATCTACCTGCTCCTTGTTAGATTTGATTAAAAAGTGAGCGCTTTAGTAGAGAAGGCTGTTATTTTGTCGAAAGTATGCGAGCGAGCAGTTGACGCGGAGCCTGCCTTGCAGGCATAATGGATAAAAATCGACTAAAGGGAATGGGTAAATGCATGGGTATAGAGCAGCTGCTAGAGAAGGCCGCCACCTATCTGAAAGAGAATGACTTACAGAGGATTCGGGAGGCCTATGAATTTGCCGATGAGGCCCACCATGGCCAAGTGCGCAAATCGGGAGAACCCTATATTCTGCATCCCTTAGCTGTTGCAGATATTTTGGTGAATATGCAGATGGATGTCACCTCGGTGATTGCAGCATTGCTTCATGATGTCGTAGAAGATACGACGGTTTCACTTGAAGCCGTTCAAAGTAAATTTGGGAAAACCTGCGCTATGCTTGTAGATGGGTTGACCAAGCTAGAGCGTATCAAGTTTAAATCCAAAGAAGAGCAACAAAACGAAAATTACCGTAAAATGTTTGTAGCGATGGCTCAGGACATACGGGTTATTTTGATCAAACTAGCAGATCGTCTGCATAACATGCGCACATTAAAATATCAGTCAGAAGAGAGTCAACGTCGCATTGCGGAAGAAACACTGGAAATTTTCTGTCCGATCGCGCACCGTCTCGGTATTTCCACCATCAAGTGGGAGATGGAAGATATTGCCCTTCGTTATTTGAACCCGCAGCAATACTACCGGATCGTTAATTTAATGCAGAAAAAACGCACTGAGCGTGAACAATATATTGAGGACGTCATTCAGAGCATTAAAGAGAAGCTCGAAGAGATGGGTATCCAAGGTGATATTTCGGGGCGTCCTAAGCATTTATACAGCATTTATAAAAAAATGAGTTCACGCGGCAAGCAGTTTAATGAGATCTATGATCTAATGGCGCTGCGAGTTATTGTCGACGGGATCAAAGATTGCTACGCATCGCTTGGAATTATTCATACATTGTGGAAACCAATGCCGGGGCGTTTCAAGGACTATATCGCAATGCCGAAGCCGAATATGTATCAGTCGCTGCATACGACCGTGATTGGACCCAAAGGCGAGCCGCTCGAGGTGCAAATACGCACTTTTGAAATGCACAAAACCTCAGAATTTGGGATTGCAGCCCACTGGGCCTACAAAGAAGGTGGCTCAGTTGTTCCCTCGGGCACATTTGAAGATAAGATGAGCTGGTTCCGCGAAATTCTCGAACTGCAGCATGAAACAAACGATGCCTCTGAGTTCATGGAATCCATGAAGATGGATTTCTTCTCCGACCTTGTATTCGTTTTTACGCCAAAAGGAGAAGTGATCGAGCTTCCTGCCGGCTCTGTGCCGCTTGATTTTGCTTATCGGATTCATACTGAAGTTGGCAATCGGACGATTGGCGCTAAGGTGAATTCTCGAATTGTTCCTCTGGACCATAAGCTAAAGACCGGTGATATTATCGAAATCTTGACCTCTAAGCACTCTTACGGACCAAGTCAAGATTGGGTGAAAATCGCACAATCCTCACATGCCCGAAGTAAGATAAAGCAATGGTTCAAGAAAGAAAAACGCGAGGAAAATGTAGAAAAAGGCAAGGATATGATTGAGCGTGAGCTAAAGCGCTTGGCCATTGACCCGCCAACGCTCATGAGTGATGATAAGATGCTGGAAGCAGCGAAGAAGTTTAATTTTAATGATATTGAAGACATGCTGTCTGCCGTTGGTTTTGGCGGTATCACAGCTGCGCAAATCTGTACCAAACTCACAGAGAAGATGCGCAAGGAAGCAGAAGAAGCGCAGGTCATGCAGTTGACCAGTGAGGTTAAAGAGGTTAAGTCACAGACACAAACTGCGCGTAAGAGCGGTCCAACAAATGGTGTACGGGTTAAAGGTGTCGATAATTTGCTCGTTCGCTTTGCCCGCTGCTGTAATCCAGTTCCCGGTGATTTAATTATGGGTTATATTACACGCGGGCGTGGTGTGTCGGTTCATCGTTCAGATTGCACGAATATCCCTTCCAGTATGGGGGAAGAGGAGCGCGTCATTGAAGTGGAATGGGCGGAAGTAGTGGAATCAAACTTCAATGTTGAGATCGAGATTACTGGGCACGATCGTCGGGGCTTCCTTAACGAAGTGCTGCAAGCTGTTTCCGAAAGCAAGACGACGTTGTCAGCTGTATCCGGGCGTTCGGATAAAAATAAGATGGCTACGATTCACATGACGATCCTGATAAAAAATATCGATCACCTGCAGGCAGTAGTGGAAAAAATTAAGCGGGTGAAAGACGTATATTCTGTGCAGCGGATTATGCAAACGTAACGGACAGCTGATACACACAGTTTTCCGACTGAAAATGCTAAGGAGTTATATTAAGCGATGAGAGTTGTTGTGCAACGTTGTAAAAAGGCTGAAGTGATGGTTGGCGAAACAACCGTTGGCCAGATTGAGCATGGACTTATGCTGCTCGTAGGTGTTACTCATGAGGACACAGAGCAGGATGCCAAGTATTTGGCTGATAAAGTAGCGGGACTGCGCATTTTTGAGGATGAAATAGGAAAAATGAACCTTTCTGTCCTTGAAACAGGCGGTCAGATCTTGTCTGTTTCTCAGTTTACCTTATATGGCGATTGCCGGAAGGGCAAAAGGCCGAATTTCATGTTAGCTGCAAGGCCGGAGCTCGCGAAGCCCCTCTATGAAAAATTCAACGAGCTGCTGCGTGCGCAAGGTCTCATTGTTGAAACAGGGGTTTTCGGTGAAATGATGGATGTTAATTTTACAAATTGGGGGCCAGTGACCCTTATCCTTGACAGTAGATAGCTGCGATAGACTGCGAAAAAAAGGTTGAATGTTTGATCGGCTGGCTATACTAGATCTGTAGAATCTAGTTAGTTAGGAGCATCCAGATGCGGCAATCGATTAAACATAAAGTGATGACGGCACCCGAGCAGCAGCTTCTTCAGGCTTCGGTAGCGGAGCGGATGAATCAAGCGCCTGTGCTAGCCGACGTAGAAATGAGCGCTGAATTCACTTCTGAGCAGGAAAAGTTGAAAAGCATTCCAAAGAAATCATATCGTTAAACGTAAAGCCATCACTCTGTGCGAATACAGCGTGATGGCTTTATTTGATAAATGCGGCAAGATTTCTCTCTAACTTGAAAATGTGGTAAACTAACATTTGGTATTTGCACAAGAATAAAAGCCGGAATGAAGCTCAAAGAACAGAAGTAAAAGAGGCAGGTGTTTTTGAACGAATGACAAGTTCTAGACGTAACGAATCCACATCCAAGGGATGGATGTTCTTGATGGGAGCCTTAATACTACTTGCAGTGCTTGCAGCTGCATCCTCTCTCTATTATCAATACAAGCATCCCGCAAATCGTGGACACAGTATGAAAAAGATGAACCTCGAAGAGGTGAAATCGGTAAAGAAAGCCAAAGATGCTTATGATGTTATCGTAATCGGTACTGATCCTGAAGGCGTTGCAGCTGCTGTATCAGCGGCTAGAAATGGCCTATCGACTTTACTCGTGGATGGGCGCAATCGAGATATTCTGGGCGGGTTGATGACTTTGGGATGGATTAATTCCATCGATATGAACTATTCCCCTAACAAAAATATTCTCGGTAAAGATGATGTGTTTAATAAAGGCTTTTTCTCTGAGTGGTACGCCAAGATCGAAGGCGATTCGTTTGATGTTAACACAGCGGCAAATGCTTTTTACGATTTAGCTAAAAATGAAAAAAACATTGATATTTTGTTGAAAACACAAAAAATAGAGCCGCTGCTAGCCCAAGGACAAACGCAGATACAAGGTGCCACGATTACGTTGGAGGGTGGAAACTCGCAGGTTGTGAAAGCATCTGCTGTTATCGATGCCACACAGGATGGTGATTTTGCAGCCGCAGCGGGTGTGCCGTTCACAATTGGTCATGAAGACATTGGTGATCCCAAATCGAAGATGGCAGTCACACTTGCATTTCGTTTGAAAAATGTGACACCTGAAGTATGGGATATGATGGCGAAGCGCCTAAATAATGACGATGACGTTAATTCAGGTGTGAATGAAGTGAGTGTATTCGGATACAAAGAAATGAGCAACTACCCGCCTCTTAACAAGGAACGTGCCAAAATGAGAGGGCTCAACATGGGTAGAGAGAATGATAATACAGTTCTTATAAATTCATTGCAAATTTTCAATGTAGATACCTTTAATCCGAAGTCAGTTGAGGAAGCCTTTGAGATCGGAAAAAAAGAATTGCCTAATGTAGTTGCTTATATGCAAAAATCGTTTCCAGAGTTTGCTCATCTGGAGCTAGATGGCACTGCACCTGAGCTATATGTGCGAGAAACTCGCCATATGCAGGGTGAGTACCGCCTAAGTATTGTGGACGTTTGTACCAATAATGATCAATGGGATCGCATTGGCTTCGGTTCATATGCAGTTGACATTCAGCGGATAGCGCCTACAGATTCAGGAAACGTAGTATGCAAACCCAAGCAATACGCAATTCCTTTCCGCAGCATTGTGCCGCAGAAAGTAGATGGTCTGCTTGTAGTTGGCAGAGCGGCCAGCTATGACACGCTTCCGCATGGTAGCGCGAGAGTCATGCCTACGGGAATGGCTGAAGGGGAAGCAGCAGGCGCAGCAGTGAAAATTGCGCAGGCAGAGAAGCTGACGTTCCGTCAAATGACGGCATCCAAAGAAGTGATCGCTAAGTTGCAAGACCAGCTTACCAAGCAGGGGATGGAGATACAGCCAATGACGCTGAAACCTCAGCCTTTCATGGAACATAAGGAATACGAAGGTTTGAAAACAGCAATGATGCTTGGGCTAGCCTCTGGAGCTTACAATAATGATTTTCACTTGGATGATAAAGCTAATCCGAAGCGTATGACGAATCTGGTGAATGGTGCGAAGAAAATGAAACCAGATGCTTTTAAAGGAGATGCGACTGCTGCTATCGCGAAGCTGGAAAACAACGATAAAATCGCATTGACGTTAGAACAAGCGAGCTATACGCTCACACAAGCGATTGGTTTGAAAGTAGATGCGCAGCAAGCGCAGGCAGAGCTTCTTAGCAGTAAATTATTGACAGATGCCACTTTGAATCTTATCGGCGATAAGCAAAACCTAACGAATGCCGATACGTATATGATGATTAGAGATTTGAAAATTGGACTAACAGGCAAGCCATAGGTTGATAAATAAGAGCCTTACTACCGTGTGAATGAGGGTAGTAAGGCTCTTAGCTTTTTGTCAGATGGGGGTGAATTTCGCTTGCAATTACTCGGTGGTGTCTGGGGAATCCGCTTCAGCTTCAGCGGATTCCTCGTCAGGCTCTTCGCTATCCGCCTCCGCTTCCACTTCGGCTTCCGCATCCTCAGTATCTTCTGATAAATCTTCCTCCACGGCCTCTTCTTCTGTCTCCTCAGAAGCTTCTTCAGCTTCCTCTTCAGCTACTCCACCGATTTCTTCTTCGGCTTCTTCTGAGAAGAACACGAGCAGATCTTGCAATTCTTCTTGAATTTGAGTTGGCATGGTATACAGCCTCCTGAGCTTGTATTCAAGGTTATTTGCCTTGTTGTACAATGTATATGTGAAAAGGGGCTGAATATACGAGGACATAGAAATGAAAATCCGTGAAAATCACTTACATCAAAGAATCCAAGGAATATTCGCCTGCGCCCATGAGAGCAACGCCTACAGCGATGGCAATTAAGGCAATATTGTACTCAATTCCGTTAGAAGTAACCCAGTACCCGTTCTTACCGTGAACTTTAATAATGGCAACTAGCATTGTCAATACAATGAGAGCTGCTCCAACAATGGTCCATAATCCAGCAGCGAAGAGCAGGCCTCCTATCAATTCGGCCAAACCCGCTAGGATAGCCATGAGGATGCCTGGCTTTATACCGATAGATTCAAAGAACCCCCCAGTGCCTTTAGGGCCGTATCCACCAAACCAACCAAACACCTTTTGAGTACCGTGCCCCGCGAATGTCAAACCGATAACTAAACGAATAATAAGCATGCCTAATGCCATAACTAACAACTCCCTATTTGATATATTTTGTATAACAACTTACTTTATGTTAGTATATTATTACGAAGCACTTACTTTTGTCAAGCGACTATGCTAAAATTGTTAATAAGGAGATGATTCATATGAAAGACTATCAACTGTGTCCTAAATTTGAGAATGCATTTGAATTGCTGGGGAAGCGTTGGACTGGACTCATCATTACGGTGCTGCTTTCTGGACCGAAGCGTTTTAAAGATATATCAGAGCTTATCCCGAGTATGAGCGATCGAATGCTTTCAGAGAGATTCAAGGAGCTTGAGGCTGCTGGGATCATCCTCCGTCATGTATACCCTGAAACCCCAGTTCGAATTGAGTATGAATTAACGGCTAAAGGAAAAGGTCTAAAACCTGTAATGGAAGAGTTGCAAAAATGGGCTGATCATCATTAATGAATATCGTGGAGCAACCTGTATTTTAGCACCTCTCTCTCTTGACTTTGATGCTTTCAATGTTTACAATTAGCAATAATGTAAATCGATATTTCTATGATCCGCTGAAGGGATAAAGTAATTCGCCTCCACATAACCAGAGAGGGAAGTCAAGGCTGTAAACTTCCTTATGATGAGCGAATGAAAGGACCTCCCCGAGGACGAGTAGGGAACTGTATAATTACTTTCAATTTGAAAGTTGTATGCATAGTAGCTGCTACGCGTGTAACGGGCGTTAACCGTAAAGAGCAGAACCGCTATGAAATGGCCCTATGGCTATAAAAAGCGTTATGCTGAATGTGGGTGGTACCACGGGTGAATTTGGTTATCAAATCTCTCGTCCCTGACGCTAAGTCGGGGGTGGGGGATTTTTTTGTTATATTAAAGGATTGTATGCAAACCTTGGAGCGCTTATAAGTAAAAACTATGACTAGGAGGTTGAACAAATGAGTATTCAAAAGCCGAAAGGCACACAGGATCTCCTCCCCGGCGAGGTCGAGAAATGGCAGTATTTGGAGTCGAAAGCAAGAGAATTGTGCAGGAGATTTAACTACAACGAAATCCGCACACCGATCTTCGAGCATACTGAGTTGTTCTCAAGAGGGGTCGGAGAGACGACAGATATTGTAGAAAAAGAGATGTACACGTTTCTTGACAAGGGAGATCGCAGTGTTTCGCTTCGTCCTGAAGGAACAGCTGGGGTTGTGCGAGCTTATGTAGAGAATAAAATTTACGGAGAGCCGGATGTCAGTAAGCTTTACTATGTTGGACCCATGTTTAGATACGAGCAGCCGCAAGCGGGCAGATACCGTCAGTTTCATCAGTTTGGCATTGAGGCTTTCGGTTCGGTTGATCCGAGTATCGATGCAGAAGTGATTGCGCTTGGCTACACGTTCTACAAGGAGATAGGGCTGAAGGAAGTTACTGTAGAAATCAACTCCGTTGGAACGCCGTCAGTTAGAACCGCCTACCGCGAAAAGCTTCAAGAGTTTTTCGCACCTGTTAAGGATCAGCTATGCAAAGACTGCCAATCTCGTTATGATCGAAACCCAATGCGTATTTTAGATTGCAAAAAAGATCAAAAGTTCGGAGAAGACGCACCGAATATTTTGCAATATTTGGATGAAGAATGCCAAACCCATTTCGAATCGCTTCAAGAGCATTTGCAGGGAATGGGAGTTCCATTCCGAATCAATCCTCGCCTTGTTCGCGGGCTTGATTATTACACGCACACGGCTTTTGAATATAAAGCGGCAGGCATTGGAGCCATTGATACGATTGGTGGAGGAGGACGTTACAACGGCCTTGTAGAACAAATCGGGGGCAATGATCAACCAGGCGTAGGTTTAGGACTTGGACTTGAACGGATTCTGCTTGTGCTGCAAGCGCAAGGCGTTGAAGTTCCAAAGCCGCAGCCACTGGATGTATATTTGATTGGCTTGGGTGATGCGGCTGAAAAAGAAGTAACGAAGCTATTGCATCAGCTCAGATTGCAAGGCATAGCGGCGGAGAAAGATTATTTGGGTCGCAAAATGAAGGCTAAAATGAAATCAGCTGATCGCCTTCAAGCGACTTATGTGGCTATTCTTGGAGATGATGAGCTAGCTCGAAACGAGATTACTTTGAAGAAGATGGAAACTGGTGATCAAGTAACCGTGAGTTTAGCGGACCTGACCGCGAACGCAGCTAAGACGCTTTTTGCATAAAAAACAACCAATCTTATTACCTATGAGGAGGATTTATTATTATGATGCTCAAAACACATCATTGTGGGCAGTTGACAAAAGCAGATATTGGACAGACCGTATTACTGAATGGATGGGTGCAAAGAAGACGTGATCTTGGGGGCGTACTATTCATCGATCTTCGTGATCGCAGTGGTCTGGTCCAAACGGTATTTAACCCGGATTTCTCTGGGGATGCACTTGCTATCGCGGATCGTGCGCGTAACGAATATGTGCTAGCGGTTAAAGGAAAAGTAGTTGAACGTGACGCGGAGACGGTTAACAAAAATCTTGCTACAGGCGAGATCGAAATACAAGTAACTGAAATCGAAATCATGAACGCGGCTAAAACGCCTCCGTTCTTTATCGAAGACGGCGTAGACGTCGATGAGGCTGTACGTTTGAGATATCGCTACCTCGATCTGCGTCGCCCAGAAATGCAAAAAACACTGATGCTGCGCTCCAAAGCATCGAAGGTATTCCGTAATTTCCTTGATGACCAAGGATTTATTGAAGTAGAAACACCGATTTTGACAAAAAGCACGCCAGAAGGCGCACGTGATTATTTGGTTCCGAGCCGCGTACATCCAGGCGAATTTTTCGCGCTGCCGCAGTCTCCACAAATCTTCAAGCAATTGCTGATGGTTGGTGGCTTGGAGCGTTACTACCAAATCGCTCGCTGCTTCCGAGATGAAGATCTGCGTGCAGACCGTCAACCTGAATTCACACAAGTCGACATCGAGACTTCCTTCTTATCTCAGGATCAGCTTTTGGATATTTTGGAAGAACTCGTAGTTAATCTAATGAGAGATACAGCTAATGTTGAAATTCCACGTCCGTTCCAACGGATTACTTATGCGGATGCTATGGGTAAATACGGCTCTGATAAGCCGGATCTTCGTTTCGGTCTAGAGTTGGAAGATGTCTCGGATATCGTTGAAACTTCCGGCGTTCAGGTGTTTGCGAATGTCATTAAAGGCGGTGGCCAAGTTAAGGCCTTGAACGCCAAGGGCTGTGGAACATGGAGCCGCAAAGAAATTGATGATCTTGCCCCTTTTGCAGCGCGCTACGGTGCTAAGGGCTTAGCTTGGATTCAAGTGAAAGACGGTGAATTCAAGGGACCTATCGTAAAATTCTTCAATGAAGCTGAGATTGCTGCTTTGACAGAACGTTTGGGCGCTGAAGAAGGAGATTTGCTGCTTTTCTCCGCTGATAAGAAAAAAGTAGTTGCAGATGTACTTGGCAACCTGCGTCTTAAAATTGGCCGTGAGCTTGGACTCATCGATGATTCAAAGTTCAAATATGCGTGGGTCGTCGATTTCCCATTACTTGGATATGATGAAGAAGCGAAACGTTATGTAGCTGAGCATCACCCATTCACGCGTCCGAATGAAGAAGATGTTCATTTCTTTGATACGGATCCAGGTCAAATTCGTGCACAAGCTTACGATTTGGTCTTGAACGGTTATGAAGTAGGCGGCGGTTCCATGCGGATTTACCAACGCGACGTACAAGAAAAAATGTTCGCAGCCCTCGGTTTCTCGAAGGAAGAAGCAACTGAGAAGTTCGGCTTCTTGCTTGAAGCATTTGAGTACGGCACACCTCCACACGGTGGCTTTGCATTCGGATTTGACCGTTTGGTTATGCTGATTACGGGCCGGACAAACTTGAGAGAAACGATTGCATTCCCGAAAACGGCGAGTGCGACTGATCTGTTGACCGATGCGCCTGGTACTGTAGATGATAAACAATTAGAGCAACTGTCGATTCGCTTGGCGCTGAAGCAGCCTGCTGCTAAGGCTTAAGAAACAAAGAAAGAGGACGTGTTTCCATGCTTCATCAATTTTCCCGGACGGAATTAGCTATAGGCCCAGAAGGCCTTGAAGTGATGAAAAATAGCACGGTCGTTGTGCTGGGCATTGGCGGCGTAGGCGCCATTGCAGCCGAAGCGTTAGCGCGCACAGGGGTTGGGCGTATTATTCTCATCGACAAGGATGTTGTCGATATCACGAATATTAACCGTCAAATCCACGCGCTTACGACGACTGTGGGACAGCCTAAAGCAGACCTTATGCGCGAGCGGATTAAATTAATTAATCCGGAATGCGATGCTATTGCTCTTCGTATGTTTTATACGGAAGAAACCTATGAACAAGTGTTTGCTTATCCCATTGATTATGTGCTGGATGCAAGTGATACAATTTCTTACAAGATTCATCTCATCAAGCAGTGCTTAGAGCGGAATATTCCAATCGTATCCAGTATGGGTGCTGCTAACAAGATGGACCCTTCGCAGTTCAAAGTAGCTGATATCTCCAAAACAAGTATGGACCCGATTGCGCGAGTCGTGCGTCAGGGGCTGCGTAAGGAAGGAATCAAGAAAGGCGTGAAGGTTGTATTCTCAACGGAACCGCCGATGAAACCTCGTGAGGATGTTACTCAGCAGATCGTTCCTGAGAATGCGCCGGAAATTCGCAAAGCCAAACAGCCGCCTGCTAGCAATGCCTTCGTGCCGCCTGTGGCTGGATTAATTATGGTGAGTGTTGCTGTAAAAGATTTACTGGAGCAAGCACAAAAGAAAAGTTAGCGGGGCTGTCTCAAAAGTCATTTTTGGAATTCTGAGCCCCCACTATGTAAGTGATTTTAGGATGGAAAAGAACCTTCACAGTGGTGTGAAGGTTCTTTTGCTCGTATATTGGATGCCTCCACTCGCCTTTACCATTTTGAGACAGCCCCATATAATGGAATTGCTACCTTTGGGCTCTCTTGCATCTGAACCAAAGACCGTGATTATTTCTTCTAAACCCCATGAGCAGTCGTCTCTCTCTTTTGTATTCCGCTTATCTAGCGGGTTATAATAGAGCATAAATTAAATAGAACCTAGTAAAGGAATTTACCAATATGGATTTATTCACATTTGCTTCAGGACAGGAACCAAGTGGGAAGCTGTTAGCCGATCGGATGCGACCAACGACGCTTGAAGAATATATCGGTCAGGAACACATTGTCGGCCAAGGAAAGTTATTGAGACGAGCCATCGAGGCCGATCAGGTTACTTCTATTCTGTTGTATGGACCGCCAGGAACAGGTAAAACTACCTTGGCGAATATTATCGCGAATCGGACACAAGGTGAGTTCATCAAGCTGAATGCTGTTGATGCATCAGTCAAAGATGTGCGGGAAGTCATTGAGCTAGCGAAGTCTAACAAGTCCTTATATGGACGCAAAACTACGCTGTTTCTTGATGAGGTGCATCGCTTCAACACCTCTAGACAAGATGCGCTATTGCCCGCCGTGGAGCAGGGCATTCTGATCTTCATCGGTGCGACGACAGAAAACCCGTTTCACCATGTGAACGGGGCTTTACTGTCACGCTCGACGCTGTTTCAGCTTGAAGCCCTCACGGCGCACCACGCGCTGATCGCTATGCGACGAGCCATCACTGACCCCGTGAAGGGACTTGGTTTCATGCGCCTCGAGGTTCAAGAGGAGGCGCTGCAGCATATTGCGACGATGGCTGTTGGTGACATCCGCCGCTCACTTAATGCGCTGGAGCTGGCAGCGCTCACGACCTCCCCTGAACCGGATGGTTCGGTTCAGATTACGCTAGAGGTGGCGGAGGAGTCGATCCGCCGCCCTATCGTGAAGGCAGACGAGTCCACGCAGTATGATGTGCTCTCAGCCTTTCACAAGAGCGTCCGCGGCTCTAGCGACGCAGCGTTGTTCTGGTTCTTGTATGCGGTCGAGAAGCTCGGCATGGACCCCATGACGTTCTTGAGGCGGCTAATCGTCGCCTGTAGTGAGGATATAGGTCTTGCCAACCCACAGGCCATGGTGCAATCGGTGACGGCCATGGATGCTTATCACAAGATCGGGTGGCCAGAATCAAAGTACGTCATTTCCCAGGCAATTTTATTTGCCGTAGAAAGTCCGAAGTCGAATTCGATTCCAATAGCTATCTCACGAGCGACCCAGCTTATGGAACTTGTTAAATCTGCAGATGTGCCGATGCATCTGAGAGACACGCACTACAAAGGTGCAGAAAAATTAGGGCATAAAGGGTATATGTACCCGCATAATTTCCCAGGACATTACGTTGAGCAGCAATATTTACCGGATGAGATTAAGTATGAAGTCATCTTTAGCGCGAGTGATCAGGGAACAGAAGAGAAAATGAAGCATAATCAACATAAAAGAAGAGGGAGACCTGCCGACTCATAAGAGTTGGAGGTTCCCTCTTTTTTCTTCTTCCATCGAAATCGTGAACATTTTCTGTGTTACTGGATCATACCGAATGGATACGATCAAGGGAAATTCATCGTCGTTCTTTTTTGCCCAGAAGCGGAATTGCTGTTGGGCTACTCCTGGCGCTACGTTCGAGCGTCCCAGATAAAGATAGTTTAACAAGGTGTATACGTTGCCAGCCTCTTTAAAGGCGACGCGGCTCCATTGAGCATATTCGAGTTCCGATTGCTGGGATTGCTCTTGTCTATGAAATACAGCTTCGCTTTTTACATTTATCGTAGCTGCTGCATTTCCGCACGCAAATGTACAAATAAAGAAAAGTACGGCTGCTGCTTTGCTCATTCGCTCACACCCTTCGTAATTATCCTTTGCTTGAGACAAAGCCAACATACGAAAGAAGGTGGAGGTAATATCTTCAACAAGCTGTGGCAAACTTATTTATGAACCTTGTCAATGATACCGCCACCTAGACATACTTCACCTTCATAGAAAACAACAGATTGACCTGGTGTCACTGCCTTTTGAGGTTTATCGAAGACAACTTCACAAGTCCCATCTGAGGAAAAAGTAATTTTTACACCTTGGTCAGGCTGACGATAGCGAAATTTGGCTGTACAGGCGAATGTGTTGGAAGGCTTGCTCGGACTAATCCAATTCACGTCCGTTGCCGTCAAACCTTTGGAATAAAGCCCAGGATATTGCTCGCCCTGAACAACTAACAAGCGATTAGTTTCTAGGTCTTTATCAACGACGAACCAGGGTTCTCCTGTACCAGATCCACCAATACCTAGACCCTGTCTTTGCCCCAGCGTATAGTACATAAGACCATCATGACGACCCCTAACCTCATTATTGCGGATATCGACCATATCACCTGGCTTGGCTGGCAGATACTGGCTTAGGAAGCTCTTAAAGTCCCGCTCACCAATAAAACAAATACCCGTGCTATCTTTTTTCTTCGCTGTAGCTAAGCCAGCAGCCTCCGCAATCTCCCGAACCTTCGGTTTAGGCAAATGGCCAATAGGAAACATCGCCTTCGACAGCTGCTGTTGGTTAAGCACATTAAGGAAATAAGTTTGATCCTTGTTAGTGTCATTGCCACGAAGCAGCGTATACTCGCCATTATGTTCCTTCACTTGCGCATAGTGACCTGTAGCGATGTAATCGCCACCCAGATCCATGACCTTCTGGAGCAGTTCGCCAAATTTAATCTCCCGGTTGCACATCACATCTGGATTGGGTGTGCGTCCCTTGGTGTACTCGTCCAAGAAGTAGGCAAATACCTTGTCGTAGTATTGCTTCTCGAAATTAACTGTATAGAAAGGGATATCGAGCTGGTCGCATACCCTTCTGACATCCTCTGCATCTTCTTCAGCCGTACAATGTCCGAACTCATCGGTATCGTCCCAATTTTTCATGAAAATGCCAATAACCTCATAACCTTGCTCCTTGAGCAGCAGCGCGGCGACTGAAGAATCGACACCTCCGGACATGCCGAGAATGACTCGTGTTTTTTTACTCATAGCTGTGAACCTCTTTTCTATCCTTCAAGACTTTGTGAAACTCTCACTATTATACATCTCTGTCCTAGAAATTTAAAATATTTCATGAGAATGTCATTGTTTTTTCACCACAATAGAAGGAATTATGATAACATATATACGATATACGGGTGTTTAGGAATGTTTTGGCTCAAAATGGAAACGCTGTTTATCAGGATAGGGACGACCTTGATGGCATAAATGTTGAATGAGGTGTTATTTTTGAAAATTTCTACAAAAGGCCGCTATGGTTTAACAATCATGATGGAGTTGGCCAATCGTTTCGGTGAAGGGCCGACTTCACTTAAAAGCATTGCGGAGAAGCATCAGCTTTCCGAGCATTATCTGGAACAACTTGTAGCTCCGCTGCGTAATGCGGGTTTAGTTAAAAGCATTCGTGGAGCTTACGGTGGCTATATTCTTTCTAAATCTCCCGAGCAGGTTACAGCAGGAGAAGTTATTCGAGTGTTGGAAGGGCCAATTAGCCCGGTTGATTTTACGGAAGAAGACGATCCAGCGAAAAGGGATCTTTGGATTCGTATTCGCGATAGTATTGCAGACGTATTAGATTCAACTACACTTGCCAACTTGATTTCTTTCGAAGATCAAGGCAAGAATGACAACTATATGTTTTACATTTAAGGTGAGATATGAATCCTATTT
Source organism: Paenibacillus sp. SYP-B3998 (assembly GCF_010820665.1). GTDB lineage: Bacteria > Bacillota > Bacilli > Paenibacillales > NBRC-103111 > Paenibacillus_E. Next base: position 161,031 of record NZ_JAAIKC010000001.1, read on the forward strand.
ATCTCGATCACGCGGCGACAACGCCAGTGCATCCCGACGTCTTGGAAGCCATGCTTCCTTTCTATACAGCTTTTTTTGGCAATCCTTCTAGCACACACAGCTTCGGAAGAGGGACAAGAACCGCTTTAAACCGGTTTCGTGACTCAACCGCCAAGTTGTTAGCCTGCCCGCCCTCACAGCTCATTTTTACGAGTGGCGGGACGGAGAGCAACAATATGGCAATCTTCGGGATAGTGAATGCGGATAAAGTTGGCAAAAAGCATATCATTACGACACAAATCGAGCATCATGCTGTTCTGCATCCTTGCGAGCGGTTGGAGAGTCTCGGGTACGAAGTTACCTATCTGCCAGTAGATCCGACCGGTCTTATTCAAATCGAGGATGTAGAGGCAGCAATACGTCCGGATACGGCTCTAATCTCCATGATGTATGTCAATAATGAAGTGGGTACGATTCAGCCCATTGAGCAAGTAGGGCAGCTGGCGAGAAGTCGCCAAATCCCATTTCATGTGGATGCGGTGCAAGCTCTTGGCAAACTCTCGTTGAACTTGGATACGCTGCCTGTTGACTTAATGAGTCTGTCGGCTCATAAAATATACGGACCCAAGGGCGTCGGCGCGCTTTACATTTCTAAGAACATGATGGTTTCGCCTCATGTTTATGGCGGTTCCCAGGAAAGAAAGCGCCGAGCAGGCACGGAAAATGTGGCCGGCATCGCGGGGTTTGCGAAAGCTGTCGAAATTTTCTTGCCGATGATGGAGCAAATGCAACCAAAAGTTGTTGAGCTTCGTCAAATTATGATAAGCGTTCTAGAACAACAATTAGGTCTTGAGAGTTTTACCATCAATGGTCACAAGGAACAGTCGATCCCACATATTCTTAACATCAGCTTCCCAGGTATTTCTACTGAAACATTACTCATGAATCTTGATCTTGAAGGCGTAGCAGCTGCAAGTGGCTCCGCATGTACTTCGGGATCATTAGAAACTTCCCACGTATTGAAAGCAATGAAGCTTCCAGAAAATGTTACAGCCTCCGCGGTTCGATTTAGCTTTGGAATGGGGAATTCTATAGAGCAAATTGAAACAACTGCCCAAAAGCTTGCAGCCATTGTTAAAAGGTTACGTAAGATATAGAACTGGGTAGTTCTAGGAGGGTATGACGTTTGCGCAAAGCGCACGATCTAATCGGACTTCCCGTGTTAACGGTACAATCCGGTAAGCAAATAGGTCAAGTCAAAGATTTGTTGTTAGACCCGATGTGGAACATAAAAGGCATCGTACTTGAAACGAAGCAATGGTTTTCTTCCCTTCGTTATATTCCTTGGGAGGATCTCGTTGCAGCTGGAGAAGATGCCGTTACCATACTGAACGATAATGTCATTCAAGAGCTGGAGCAAACGGAAAGCCTGCATGCATTACTTGAAGGAAGCCGCAAGATTAAGGGTCTTCCCGTCATTACGGTGGGTGGACAGCAATTAGGCATGGTAGAAGATGTTTATTTGAACCAAGATTGGGGTAAACAAATAGTAGGCTATGAACTGTCCGAAGGGTTTATTTCTGATTTGAAGGAAGGGCGTAGATGGCTCCCGATGCCGGATTCGGCAACCAAAGGGGAAGATGCTATCATAGTGCCTGTACATTGCACTGAAGAAGTAATAGATCTCTTCGTATCCAAAGAAGAATAGGGTGAGTAACATGATGCGTTGTCCAAACTGCAATTCCAAAGATATCGGGAAAATTGGTTCCCATCAATTTTACTGCTGGGGCTGCTTTATTGAGCTCAGCGTAAATGGCGATAAAATGTCCGTGTATCAAGTAGAGGAAGATGGTACGTTAAGCTCTCTTGATGACTTGTTTTTTGAGGAAGAGATTCCTCAAGTTCACGTTCACGCCAATTAAGAGGTATGTTAATTAACGAAACGTCATGACTCAGGTGCTTACCCTAAAGCGCTTGAGAAGATGGCGTTTTTTGTTGCGTTTGTTTTCATTTTCCTGCGTCGGATTAATTTTCTAAGGTTGTACATATACTGTACTAGCGAAAGATTATGCCTGTGTCGGGGTGAATAGATGGAACGATTCTGGAAAAATAAATGGTTTATTGTATTAATCTACGCGCTGCTCGCGTTGTCGACGCTCTGTCTTTTGTTGCAAATAAAGCCGATTATTTTTAGTCTATTTGGTTTTTTTAAAGCGATTTTAACTCCTTTTTTTATCGCTCTCATTATTTCCTACATACTGAATCCCGTTGTGAATATTCTTAACCAACGGAAAGTACCGAGAACGATCGCGGTGCTTTTGATCTACAGTGTGTTCATCTCGTCATTAACGGTTGTTATTATGAATATGACGCCTATGTTTATCGCACAAGTCGCTGAGCTGAATGAGCATATGCCAGAGATGTCCATGCGCGCCCAATCGTTAGTGGATGGATTTAATCAGAATCAATTATTACCTGACAGCGTACGGACGGGATTCAACGATTCATTGGCAAAGTTGGAGAATGCCATTTCAATGGCGATTTCTAATTACGTGCATCAAATTGGAAATACGATTAACATGCTGTTAATTGCCTTCATCGTGCCTTTCGTTGCCTTCTATATGCTTAAAGATTTTCAACTTATGGAGAAGACAGCATTGGCTATTGTGCCGAAAGAGCATCGCAAAAAGATCGTCAAGCTGCTTATTGATATCGACACAGCGCTAGGCAATTACATTCGTGGACAGTTGCTCGTCTGTTTGATTATAGGAATTTTTGCTTATTTAGGGTATTGGCTCATCGGGATGCCTTATCCGCTGTTGTTGGCAAGCGTTGTGGCTGTGTTTAATATCATTCCGTATCTAGGCCCCTTCTTTGGCGCGGCCCCGGCGATTCTTATGGCCTCGACTGTTTCCTTAAAAATGGTTTTATTGGTGGCGATGATTAATTTGGTTGTGCAAATATTGGAAGGAAATGTAATTTCTCCGCAAGTGGTTGGAAGAACGCTTCACATGCATCCATTATTCATTATTTTTGCCCTTCTTGTGGGTGGAGAGGTGGCGGGGATCGTTGGCTTGATCTTGGCTGTTCCGTTTTTTGCTGTGCTAAAGGTGATCATTCAGCATGTGTTTTTGCACTATGTGCATCGTCCGACAACGTAAAGATAAATGGATAGAGCTAAGTGAACGCACAAAACCCCTCTGAGCCATGACTTGCGGGATCATGGTTCAGGGGGCTTTGCACGAGGGTTGAGGATATGAAAGGAGTGGCAATACGTAAACCATCGAATAGGAGCCACGGAATTCGTATATCTAACAAGCAGCATTTCCATTCGATAATGAAAATCATTATCACTAAAGTAATTATACTTCCATTGAGAATCATTGTCAACTAGAATGTTTTTTGCTTTTTTAGATGTTTATTTTTGTCGTCGCCTTGATCGTCATCTTCTTCTTTTTGTTCTTTTTGTTCTTGGAATTCGATCCTCGTTTGACCAGTTATATAGTCAAAAGGGTTATATCTATTATCAGGTATTTCTTTTTTTATAAGTGTTTTAGCCATGATGTAAATGATTAAAATAAACACCGGCCCGATTAAGGCTAATACGACAAGAGATGAGAAATCCATCGTAAGATCCTCCTAACGCTTATACATCTTCTTAGGTTATACGATACCTAGACAGGGAGGTTTCATGAATTTGTAATTACAAAAAAATAAGTTTATGTTCTGATTGAATGTGTTATGGCAAATGGCCAATATTGACAGGGTGAGAGCATAAAGCTATAATTTGCCTTATCTATAACTATTGTGAAAACATTGATGAAACTTAAGTAGGTCATAGTCCATCGTCAGAGAGAAGGTTCCGGTGCACAGCAAATAAAACGCTCTGTATTTGGCTGAGAGAACCTTTCGATGTTAGGATGACTGAACGCTCGTTTCGGAGTGTGGATGAACTCCACCGGTTGGACCCGTTACAGTTCGCACAAGGAGATTGAGTTTGTTGTCCTGACTAGGGTCGGATGCCATGAACGCAATAACCAGGGTGGTACCGCGATGATTCGTCCCTGTTTAGCTACAGGGGCGTTTTTTGTTTAAATACATGAGAACACATCTATATTGGGGGCATGAAACAGATGAAAGCAAGTGAAATCCGTTCGAAGTGGTTACAGTTTTTTGCTAGTAAAGGTCACAAGATTGAGCCTAGCTCATCGCTAGTTCCACACAATGATCCTTCCCTCCTTTGGATCAATGCAGGGATTGCTCCCCTCAAACCTTATTTGGATGGTCGCGAAATTCCCGATAATCCAAGAATTACGAATGCTCAGAAGTGCATTCGAACCAACGATATTGAGAATGTGGGCAAGACGCGTCGTCATCACACATTTTTCGAGATGCTAGGTAATTTCTCAATTGGCGATTATTTTAAGCAAGAGGTTATTCCATGGGCATGGGAGTTTCTTACCGACCCGCAGTGGATTGGTTTTGACCCCAATCGGATATCCGTTACTGTCCATGAGGACGATGAGGAAGCTTTCGAGATATGGCATAAGCAGATCGGAATTCCCGAAGATCGTATTTACAAGTTGAAGGAAGATAATTTCTGGGATATTGGCGAAGGGCCTTGTGGTCCATGTACGGAAATTTTCTACGATCGCGGTGACGCTTATGGAGATCTGGCAGATCCAGAATGCTGGCCTGGTGGGGAGAACGAACGTTTCCTAGAAGTCTGGAACCTGGTGTTTACACAATTCAATCATAATAAGGATGGCAGCTATACGCCGCTTCCGAACAAGAACATTGATACAGGTGCAGGACTAGAGCGCTTTGCTTCGATTCTGCAAAATGTAGATTCGAATTTTGACACGGACCTGTTTAAACCGATCATTGATAAAACATGCGAGCTTACTGGCGTAGCTTATCACACGAACGAAGAGTACGATGTTGCATTGAAAGTAATTGCGGATCATATTCGTACGGTAGCCTTCTCCGTTGGAGACGGTGTGCTCCCTTCTAATGAAGGACGTGGCTATGTCATTCGCCGTTTGCTTCGCCGTGCGGTACGTTACGGTAAGGTACTAGGGTTGGATAAACCGTTTCTGCATAAGTTGGTTCCCATTGTTGGAGATATCATGGGCGTTTACTATGCAGAAGTTGTGGACAAGCGTGAATTTATCGAGAAGGTCATTCGGACAGAAGAAGAGCGTTTCCATGAAACGTTGAGTGATGGCCTGAACATCCTTGCAGAAATGGTAGAAAAGAGTCGTCAGGCTGGCGAAAACCAAATCAGCGGGCCGGATGCATTTAAGTTGTATGATACGTATGGTTTCCCTTTCGATTTAACGGAAGACTTCGCAGCAGAAAAAGGCTTAACCGTTGATCGTCAAGGTTTTGATGCTTCTATGCAAGAGCAGCGTGATCGGGCAAGAGCAGCCCGTCACGACGAAGGCGGCATGAAGGTACAAGGCGGCCCACTGGCCGATTTCACGGTTAAAAGCGATTTTGTTGGATATAATGAGTTGGTAGTTACTGCTAATATCGTGGCTATTGTTCATGAGAATCAATTTGTTGATTTCGTTGGGGTTGGAGAATCTTGCCAAGTTATCCTGGATCAAACCCCTTTTTATGCAGAAAGTGGCGGTCAAGCTAGTGATTATGGTACAATCTCGAATACTCAAGTAATACTGAAAGTGGAAGATGTGAACAAAGCGCCCCACGGTCAGCATGCGCATAGAGTTATCGTCGAATCTGGTGTACTGCGCAAAGGAGATACCGTGCAAGCAGCTGTAGCTCCCGCACAGCGAGGAGATACGATAAAGAACCATACGGCGACTCATTTGCTGCATAAAGCGTTGAAAGAGGTACTTGGTACGCATGTTAATCAAGCAGGGTCGTTAGTAGAACCTGATCGCTTGCGTTTTGACTTCTCGCATTTCGGCAGCATTACTGCTGAAGAGCTGCTTGATGTCGAGCAACGTGTAAATCGCCAAATATGGCATAACACGCATGTAGACATTTCGCTCAAAGCAATTGCTGAAGCGAAAGAGATGGGCGCAATGGCCTTGTTTGGCGAAAAGTATGGCGATATCGTGCGTGTTGTGCAGGTCGGCGACTATAGCCTTGAACTGTGTGGTGGTTGCCACGTTCATAATACCGGGCAAATCGGTTTGTTCAAAATCGTAAGCGAGTCCGGTATTGGTTCCGGCGTTCGTCGGATCGAAGCCGTAACGGGGCGCAGTGCTTATGAATTCCTCGACCAGCAGCTGCAATTATTGAAGGAAGCGGCTGGAATGCTGAAATCCAATGTGCAGGATGTCCCGAAACGTTTGGAGAGCACGTTAGGACAATTGAAAGAGTTATCTCGCGAAAACGAATCGCTGCGGAGCAAACTTGGTCGTATCGAAGCGGGGTCGCTTATCGATCAAGTGAAGCAAGTTGTCGGTGTTACTGTACTTGCGGCGCAAGTGAACGCAGGTGACATTGATTCGCTTCGCAACATTGTGGATGAAATGAAAGTAAAACTAGGGTCGGCGGTAATCGTTCTAGGTTCAGTAGCGGATGATAAAGTCAATCTAGTTGCTGCTGTTACGCCAGATCTTGTTGCAAAAGGCTTCCATGCTGGGAAGATCATTAAAGAAGTCGCCTTGCAATGTGGGGGAAGCGGCGGTGGACGTCCAGATATGGCGCAAGCAGGCGGTAAAGATGCATCTAAACTGCAAGGCGCACTCGCTGGAGTCGAAGGTCTCGTAGCACAATTTGCATAATTATTTTTATTTGGGACAGGAATTATTAAACCCGTAGAGAATATATCACTGTATATACGGAACATTTTCTAATATTTTACAAAGGTATCAAACGGAAAGTGGGGTGCTCCTGATGAGTTCCATGGATAAAACGATGAAGTTCAACGTTAAGGCGGAAGAGATCGAGACATCACCCAAAGATGTGTTACTAGCGGTTTACGATGCTCTTCAGGAAAAAGGATATAATCCGATAAACCAGATTGTCGGGTACTTGCTTTCTGGAGATCCTGCGTACATTCCGCGTCATAACAACGCTCGAAGCCTTATTCGTAAACGCGAGCGTGACGAACTGATCGAGGAACTAGTACGCGCTTATCTGGGCCAACACAAATAGTAGGAAAAGAGAACCGGCATGAGATGGATGGGCTTGGATTATGGAGACAAAACGATCGGTGTGGCGATAAGCGACGAGCTGGGGTGGACGGCTCAAGGGCTTGAAGTCATACATCGCCGTAAGCCTGGAGAAGATTTTGACCGACTTACGGCGATAGTTAGTCAGTATGGCGTCACTGAGATTATCGTAGGCTTACCCAAGAATATGAATAACACAATAGGCCCACGGGGCGAAATTGCAATTGCATTTTCTGAGGAATTAAAGCAAAAAACTAATGTACCTGTACACTTGTGGGATGAGCGATTAACAACTGTTGCTGCGACCAGAGCGCTTCTTGAAGGCGATGTGAGTCGCAAAAAACGGAAGGCGGTTATTGATAAAATGGCTGCACAGCTTATCTTGCAAGGGTATATGGAAGCTAATATGAAGAGGTGAACGAACATGTCCAAAGAAGAATTGCGTGAAGAAGAACCAGAAATCATTTACATCCCAGACGATGAAGGCAACGAGGAAGAGTTCGAGGTCATCATGAAATTCGAAGTGGACGGTTCTGATAAGAAGTATATGATGGTCGTACCCATGGATAGCGGAGACGAAGAAACGGATGAAGTGTATGCATTCCGTTATGAAGAAGATGATGACGGCGAGGATTTGAAGCTATTCACAATTGAAGATGAAGAAGAGTGGAATATTGTTGAAGAAACCTTCAATACGTTAATGGCTGAGTATGAAGAGGAAGAAGCATGAGTACATCGCCTTCGACCGTATTGCGTAATGTTTATGGGGATGATATCATTTTGTTTGATGAGCAAAATGAATCGACCGTCTTCCATTTGCTAGCGGAATTCGTTTATGAGAATCAGACGTATGCTGTTTTGCAATCTGATGAACTCAAGAAGGAAGATGATGTTGCCATATTCCGAGTAATCGAAAATGCCGAGCAGCAGTATGAGTTGGAAACGATTGAGGATGACGATGAATGGGAAACTGTTTCTGAACTCTACGACGAGATGGTGTTCCCCGAGCAGGAAGATTTGTAATAAGGAGACATCCTAGTGGAATGCATCTGCTTTTTTACCATATAAGAACGTACATGTTTTCGATTCGCGGAAATGGCATTCTTATTGGAGATAAAACATACCTCTAAGCGCGGTCACTCATCCATGAGTGGCATCGATAGAGGTTTTCTCATTTGTTGGGGGAGGAACCATGTGAACGATTTATTGGATCAAGAAAACGAAGTAGAGAGGCCCAAGCGAAGCAAAGTCAAACTCGTGCTGCTCATTATTGGCTTGATCCTGCTTCTGATCATCGGAGGAGCGAGTGGCATCGGGCTGTACATTGCTAATGCCATGCAACCTATGCCAGCATCAGATCAAGAAGTTAGGGTGTCCATACCGCAAGGAGCGGGCTCATCAACCATTGCTAAGGAGCTTGAGGCGAAGGGACTTATTAAGAACTCATCCATTTTTACTTATTATTTAAAAGTAAAGAAGCAAGGGTCTCGTCTTCAAGCAGGGGAGTACAATATGAAGCCGGGCATGTCCTTTGATGCAATGATTGAAAAGCTAAATAAAGGCGATACCGTGAAGAAAGAAGTTATTCGCGTGACGATACCAGAAGGTTACACGATTCAGCAAATCGCGGACAAGCTTCCGGAGCAAACGCCTTGGAAATCCGATGTATTCCTCCAACAAGCAGATGCACCGGGGCAATTTCAAGCTGAAGCTATTGGAACACTTCCTGATAATAAGAATATTAAGCATCGGTTGGAAGGCTATTTGTTTCCGGAAACTTATGAATTTAAAAAAGACTCGACGGAACAAGAATTCATCGAACGGACGTTGCAAGAGCTTGATAAGAGGCTCTCTACACTGCCTCCAGACTGGCAGACTAAGCTCAAAGCTCGCGGCTTGACTATCCATCAATTGCTGACCATTGCTTCGCTGATTGAGCGTGAGGTCGTTGTGGATGAAGAGAGAGCGCTTGTATCAGGTGTTATTAACAATCGTTTGAAAAAGAATATGCCGCTGCAAATTGACGCAACGGTGCAGTATTTATTCGATAAACCGAAAGAGCGGCTGATGGAAAAAGATTTACAAATCCAGAGCCCTTATAATACGTATTTAAATGCAGGCTTGCCACCAGGGCCGATTGCTAGTCCAAGCCTAGCGTCTATTAAAGCAGCGTTATATCCAGAGGAAACGAAGTATTTGTTCTATGTGACAAAGAAAGATGGCACCAAGGCACATTTATTCGCGGAGACGTTTGAGGAACATAAGAAAAATATCGCAGCGAGTAAGAAAGTTGCTAATTAGCCCGCAGGAATGCGAATGGATAGAAGGAAGGTAAGCACTTGAAAAAACCAGAGTTAGTAGTAAGCAGCGGCTCTGTCACTGAACTGAAGCGATTGATTGAAGCAGGTGCAGATGCTGTAATTGTAGGAGAAGAGCGTTATGGGCTTCGCCTTCCGGGTGAAGTGACGCAAGAGGAACTTCGGACTGCCGTGAATTGGGCTCATGAGCGAGGGGCCAAGGTCTATGTAGCCGTAAACAACATTTTGGATAATGCTAGTTTGGAAGCTCTAATCCCTTATCTTGCTAATCTGCAGGAATTTGGGGTAGATGCGTTCATCTTCGGTGATCCTGCGGTTTTAATGGCTGTACGTAGCTTGCCAACTCCAGTAAAACTGCATTGGAACGCAGAGATGACGTCGACCAATTATGCTACCGCCAATTATTGGGGGCAGCACGGTGCAGCCAGGGTCGTTCTGGCACGTGAATTGAATATGGAGCAGGTACTGGAGTTTAAGCAGCATACGGACTTGGAGATTGAAGTTCAAGTACATGGTATTACGAATATTTATCATTCTAAGCGAGAGCTAGTAAAAAATTATATGGAGCATCAAGGGAAAGATGCTTCTTCGCAAGATCGTTCGATCGAGCGCGGGTTATTTCTTATTGAGCACGAACGGCGTGATCAGCGTTATCCTATCTACGAGGATCAAAACGGAACGCATATCATGAGCTCTGAAGATATTTGTATGTTGGAAAATTTGCCTGAGCTTATGGATGGGTTTGTTGATAGTGTGAAAATCGAAGGTCTATTAAAATCAATAGCCTATAACGAAGCGGTTGTAAGAAGCTATCGTGCGGCCATTGATGCATATGCTGCGGACCCTGAAGGGTATATATTTAACCAAGAATGGCTCGATGCGATTAATCAATTACAAGATCCTGATCGTGAATTGTCCTATGGTTTTTTCTATAAAGAACAGGTTTATTGAGGGAAGGTGTTATTCAACATGACTATAGCAGTGGAAGAACGCGCGCGAGGCAAACGAGTCCGCTTGGATAAACCGGAATTGTTGGCTCCAGCTGGCAGCTTGGAAAAGCTGAAATTTGCGATTCATTATGGTGCGGATGCCGTATATATTGGCGGGCAAAAGTACGGTTTACGCTCTAACGCGGATAATTTTACGTTTGAAGAAATGCGCGAAGGCGTACAATTTGCTAACCAGTACGGAGCCAAGGTGTTTGTTGCGACGAATATTTATGCTCACAATGAAGACATAGATGGTTTAGAAGCCTATCTAGCTAGTTTGCAGGAAGTGGGAATCTCGGCGATTATTGCTGCGGATCCAATTATTATGCAAACCGCTAGACGAGTAGCTCCAAAGCTAGAAGTTCATTTGAGTACACAGCAGTCTACAATGAACTGGCAAACGGTAAAATTCTGGAAAGAGCAGGGCATTGAGCGCGTCGTTCTCGCGCGTGAAGTAAGCATGAAGGAAATTGATGAGATTAAACAGCATGTAGAAGTAGAAATCGAGGCCTTCATTCATGGTGCAATGTGCAGCTCCTACTCAGGCAGATGCGTGTTGTCTAACCACTTCACAGATCGAGATTCGAATCGAGGCGGTTGTTCGCAATCCTGTCGTTGGAAGTATGATCTTTTTGCGAAAGATCAACCATTATCTGCGCCGCTTGCAACGGATTTGCCTTTGTTCGGAGAAGAAGACGATGCCTTTACAATGGGCTCGAAGGATTTGAGCATGATTGAGCACATCCCGGAGATGATTGAATCAGGGGTTGACAGCTTCAAAATTGAAGGTCGAATGAAAAGTATTCACTATGTGGCAACGGTTGTGAATGCTTACCGTCAAGCGATTGACGCTTATTTTGCAGATCCAGAACACTATGAGCTGAATCCGCTGTGGCAGGACGAAATTTATAAAGCAGCTAACAGACCGCTGAATTCCGGGTTTTTCTATGAAGCCCCAGGGCATGAAGATCATATTTTTGAGCCGGAGGATAAAGTCGTAGGCTTTGATTTCGTCGGTCTGGTCATGGATTATGATGCGGAATCAGGCATTGCGGTTATTCAGCAGCGCAATCATTTTAAACCAGGCCAAGAAGTGGAATTTTTTGGACCTAACGGCACGCAATTCAAACAAAAAGTCGATACGATTTGGGATGAAGAAGGGCAGGAATTAGATGCTGCGCGGCATCCGTTGCAAATTGTAAAGTTCAAGACAAACCAAATTGTAAAAAAATGGGATATGTTACGTAAGAAAACAGGTAAATAGTACCATGGAAGCTTTCACCAATGTAGGTTATATTGGTGAAAGTTTCTTTTTTTTTTGGAAAATAGCGCAATATTTAAAGGAAAATGTTGCAAGATGTCGAAAACATTAATACAAAGCTCGTGAAAACCTTTTGATTCTAGTGCAAACGTAAGAATACTCTAGCAAACAGAAACTAATGGTGGTGAAAGCAATGAAAAATGGACTTCAAAAGATAACTTCGTCTTTAGTCAAACTTGGTAAGGCATTCATTCAAATCATTCAAAATGTGAAGTGGGGTAAGCTCGCACGAGTCGCGCAGCAAAAATCAAAGCAAGTAGGTACGGTCGCTTTTCAAGAGATGAAAAAAGTTAAGATTGAAAACCCAGTGAAATCGGTTGGCATGAAATTGTTTTTAATGTTTTTTGCTAGCATTCTTTTCTTTGTTATCATCGTAGGGATGATCTCCTATTCGATTTCGAAAAGTGTGATCAAGAATAAAGTAGCTGAGTCGAGTTTGCAAACGGTGACGCAGGCAGGCCAGAAATTAGATTTCCTGTATCAGACGTTTGATGATGCAACCTTACAAATCATGCTTAATAAGGATTTGCAAGATTTATTGGAAAAAATACCGAATTTGGATCCTTCTTCTTACGAATCGCTAGATGTTATCCGTCAATTGACGGAGAAGTTAAATGTAATTACTTTTTCTAATAAAACGATTAAAACGCTTCATCTTTATAAACCAGACGGCAAGCTCATTGTTATAACGGGCAGTGGCGGTAACACATTGTCTGATAATATTGGCAGCAGCGATTGGTTTAAAAAGATTGTTGACGGCGCTGGAAAAGTGGCTTGGCTAGACAGCAAGGTTAAAGGATATTCGAGTAACTCGGCTAATACATTCGCTATAGGCCGCGTGATGCGAAATACGTTGACGAATAATACAGCAGCGGTGCTTGTGCTCGAGCTCAGCACGGAAACCTTAAATAAAGAAATTAATGGCATGTCGTTAGGTGACGGTAGCAAAGTCGTTATCACAAATGCAGATAACAAACATATTGCTACACTGGTTCCAGAAGAACTAGAGAAGGATGCAGCAATTAAGTTGACGAAAGAGCAACAGCAAAAAGAACATGATTCCTTTACAACCAAGGATGATCATCTGGTTTCTTATTACAAATCAAATGTATCCGGTTGGAACCTTGTAGGAGATATTCCAGTAAGTTCTTTGGTGAAGGATGCAAAGGAAATCTTTAACTGGACACTTGTGATTGCCCTATTTGCGGCACTTGCAGCGGTCTTAATAGGCTTGTTTGTAGCTAGAATGATAGGCCGTCCGCTCATCAATCTCCGCAATTTAATGCAGCAGGGTGCCAAAGGCAAGCTGACAGTTCGTGCCAACTACACGACACAAGATGAGATTGGTCAATTAGGAGCAAGCTTTGACTTGATGATGCAGCAGATTACTTCGTTAGTTCAGCAAACGAGCGAGTCTGCAAAGCAGGTGTTTGAAACAGCAACCGAGCTAACGAATTCTTCCAAAGTGACGGCTACGGCAGCGAGAGAAATTGCAGTGGCTACCGATGAGATTTCCAATGGTGCTGCGGGTCTGGCAACTGAGTCGGAAAAAGGTAACGAGTTAACGCATCATATTGGTCTTCAAATGACAAATGTAATTGAAGCTAACTTAGAAATGGGTACGGCAGCTGCGGATGTTCAAAGCGCTAGTGAGCAGGGTACCCGATATATGACGGAGCTCATCGGTAAAACGAACCTGACGGAAGAAATGATTCGTTCGATGGTAGATAAAGTTGATAATTTAAAGGATAGCACGAGATCTATTCGTAAAATTCTTGATGTCTTAAACAATATGACGAAGCAAACGAATATTTTGTCTTTGAATGCTACAATTGAAGCTGCACGTGCTGGAGCTGCTGGCAAAGGCTTCATGGTTGTAGCTGATGAAATCCGCAAGCTGGCGGATCAATCCCGACAATCGATTGATGTGGTTGGTCAAATCACAGAGACGATTCAAAAAGAGATCGATGAAACTGTGAAAGTGCTATCTAACGCAAAGCCGATCTTCCAAGAACAAATTCAGGCTGTCAAAGAAGCGGATACCATTTTCAAACAAGTGACAAGTCATATGGGTGGATTTATCGAGCAGCTCAGTACGGTGAGCGATTCAATCAGTACGTTGGAACAATCACAAGTTGTTCTCTCTGATGCAATGACGAATGTCAGCGCTGTGGCTGAGGAATCACTTGCAACTTCTGAGGAAGTAGCTTCCTTAAGCTCAGAGCAACTAAGCATAAGCGATGGTTTGGTAAAGCTTTCGGATAAGCTGGATCTGCTCTCCAAATCGTTGAATGATACACTCTCCAAGTTCGAAGTTTAATACGATGAATTCAAACAAAAAGAATCTGCTCTCCGACTTGGGGGCAGATTCTTTTTGTTTGAACAAGGAGGTGAACGTTGGATCTTTAGCGTTTGCTGATGAACAGGAATGACTATACTGAAATCAGAAGCTTAGCTTTGTAGCGTAGAAGGGGACATGGTATATGAAGGAGAGTTGCTTGACTGCAGTTGAAAAACGCAGAATGTTTCTAATACTCGTCGTCATTTTGCTCATATTTAGTGCGATTGTAAGTAAGTTGTTCTGGATTCAGATAGCAGCAGCGGAAAACTATTCTTCAAGGGGAGTGAATCTCGTTAAAAATTCGGTTTTGCAAAGGCAGCGAGCGCTCGTGCTTGATAGCGGTCGCGGTCAAATTGTGGATCGAAATCAAAGATCTTTAACTGGAACCATGGTTAAAGTGCTCGTTGCTTTCCCGATAAATAAAAAAATAATAAAAGATAGCCAACAAGTGGAGCAGCTTATTAAAATTTTACGGACTACGAGGGAAGCCTGGTTCGCTTTTTCTACCGACTTGAAGGACCCGAAGGTGTGGGGCGATTCTAAAGGTGGTAGGCGAGTTGCTCTCAGCGCGGAACAAGAGGAGCGGATCCAAGCTCTGAAACTGCCGAATCTTAAAGTTGTTGAGATGGAGGATCGTTATCCTTCCGAGATGACAGCTCGACAATTGATTGGTTTCATCGGACAAAATCCGGATAGGATCATGCATGTCTATGGATCAGAACTGGAGTCGGGTAAGCTTGCTCTAACGAGTAAAATCGGTGGAGCTGGGCTTGAGAAATCATTTGATTTCTGGCTCCGCGGTATTGGTGAGACATCCATCTCTTATTTTATGGATGCAGGGAAAAAGCCGCTTCCTGGATTAGACGCGCGGATGATAGCACCAGATAATGTTTTCTATCCGTTGAAATTAGTCACTACACTGGATTTGGCTATCCAGCAGCAAATCGAAATGCTCATGGACAAGCTGCATATCCGTGAAGGAGCCGCAGTTGTTCAGGATGCGTTACAAGGGGATATCGTGGGAATGGCCAGTAGGCCAAATTTCGATCCTGACGAAGTAGACTTAAGCACTAATAACTGGAGTAATTATGCAGTAAAGGCAACAGCACCTGGGTCGATATTCAAGACTGTCGTTGCGGCAGCAGCACTCGATGAAGGACTGGTTGGTTCGAATGAGACCTTTGATTGCGAAGGTGCACTGGGCAAATATGGGTTTACTTGTTGGAGAAAGGATGGGCATGGTCCATTGACACTGGAGGAGGGCTATGCGCAGTCCTGCAATATTGTGTTTGCTAAAGTCATGCAGCGACTTAGCCCTACGCAACTGGAAAGTTACGCGCGCAGGCTTGGTGTACTTGATGAAGTTGGATGGTCAGGGAAGACAGACAGCAGCACTGTCATCCATCAACTGGATTCGGAGGAGAGCGGTCAGTTGTTTGCTTCACATACCCCTCACGACGATGAAGGTGTATTGATGCAAACGGCTATCGGTCAACGAGATGTCATGATGACACCCTTGCAAGCATCCAACATGATTGTGACGCTTCTCCACGATGGGCAAGGGTTTACGCCAAGGGTTGTTCGAGAAATTCGCTTTCAGACTGATCGGGTGATGGAACAGTTCCCAATCAAGAAGTTGGAAGTAGGGAAAAAAAGGGTGACCGCGACTACAAGTCGGAAACTGTTAAGTTGGATGCAAGAGGTTGTCACAGAAGGGACTGGGCAGGGATTGAAAGGGGCGAAATGGGAGCTGGCCGGAAAGTCTGGTACCGCTCAAATACAAAACGGTAAACAGGAGAAAATAAATCAGTGGTTTATTGGTTATGGACCTGTCCATATACCCAAATATTCGGTATCCGTTGTAATTAAGAACACCGATCCTCTGGAAAGTAATAAAGCCATTCCATTATTTAAGGGAATTATGGATATCTTGGCGACGTCGTCAAACGGAAGGTAATGAAATCGTAAAGGAAGTACCTCTATCAGGCTGACTCGTTACTTCAATGCTTCCTCCGAACGTTTTGATAATCCGGTAAGAAACCATCATGCCAAGACCTGTACCTTTATTTTTGGTTGAATAAAAGGGAGTGCCTAACCGCTCAACCTGTTCAGCTGTCATCCCGATTCCGCTATCTTTAATTTCAAGCATAATCGTAGAAATATGTTTGTAGCCAATAATATGAAGAGTGCCTCCATTGGGCATAGCTTCAATCCCATTTTTAGCTAAATTGACGAGACATTGAATGAGTTTCTCACTGTTCGCACTGACGAGCAAAGAGGGTGCCATGTTGAAGTTAATGTCTACTCCACGCATGGAAGCATAGGGATTGATCAGATTCAGTAGTTTCAGTGCGGACTCGTATACATCGATTTCTTCTAGCTTCTCTGCTTGAGGCTTGGCAAAAGATAGATAATCACTTATTATGCTTTGTGCACGATCGATCTCTTCGATGACCATGGTTGTATACACACGTTTTTTCTCTTCAGTTACTTCGGATTGGCTAAGAATTTGCATGAAACCACGGGCGACAGTCATGGGATTGCGAATTTCGTGGGCAACGGAAGCGGCCAATTCGCTTAGCACATTGAGTTTTTCAGAACGCTGAACTTCCTGGCGCATGGCAATATTTTCGCGTATTCGTTCAATTAAATAAGTTAGCAGCCACATGGTCAACATATGGACGATGCAGAACAGGCCTCCGACAAGTAAGAAACTAGCATTGATAGTCTCATTCATTTCAATACGGAAAACGAGTGTAATAAAGAAGGTAGCTACACTGCTAACAAACGCAAGTAAGCTAGGGAACATAACCTTGGGCGTGCGGTGTTTCCAATTCGTAAGGGCAATAAAGGCAAGGATGAAAGGTACAAGCAAGGCTGTTAAGGTTGCGATCCAAATAAAATCAGGGCCTCCCAAGTAATACCTGTAGAGAATAATAACGAGAGAAACGAGCAGACCTGATCGGATGCCTCCATATAAAAATGCCGCTAGCAGCGGGATGATACGTAAATCGTAGTCATTCCCTGTTAAAGTGAAAAAAGGATGAGACATACAAAAAAGGACGGCTAATGAACAGATCATACCTACAAAGGTTCGTCCCCATACGTTGAAATTGATGGAGACTGGACGATCGAGCCAAAATATATGATACAGCAAGATAGGAACCGTCAAAACAAGCACATTAAGCAGCAAATCGTTTATCGCATTCAATGGTTTCGCCTACTTATCGAATTTTGGGTATATTTCTACTATTTCGACAAGGAATTTGAAATTCCTCTGAATTCCTACCAATATCTTGATGTTTTTTGCCAAGTTCTGGCGGATGCTCCGTGTAAAAGACAATCCTCTATTCCTGTCAAAAAAAGCGGCATTTGAAGGGCTTTTATTGCGGCAATGGTGCCTATCGCTTACAATTCTAGAGATAGACAAAATGCAACGCAGGAGTGACAACTAATGACGAATACACAACTACCTTCCCAGATGGTCATTTGGGATCGTTCTCATGATAGTGAAGCGCGGGATATCTTGCATGCATTTGCGTTGGAAGAACTTCTATGTAGGGCAATTGGTCAAGGCGCTCCACCTATCCTCCATATTTGGAGGCATCCGCGCGCATTCGTGATGGGACTCCGAGATAGTCGCCTCCCTAAAGCTAGAGAAGCAGATCGATGGCTCCGCGATCAAGGATATGACACAGCGGTGCGGAATTCTGGCGGCGCCGCCGTTCCCCTTGATTTAGGGGTAGTAAATGTATCGCTGCTGCTGCCTAAGACTGCAGGAGATATGGAGCATCGCAAAGATTTTGAGCTCATGGTGACGTTAATCCGCGATGCGATGAATAGGATGACAAACCGTATTGAACAAGGCGAGGTTGTGGGATCCTTTTGTCCGGGCGAATTTGACTTAAGTGTGGGAGGAAGAAAGTTTTGCGGTATTGCGCAGCGGCGTCAGCAATATGCTTTGTCTGTACAAGCGTTTATTATCGTAGAAGGAATAGGCGAGGGAAAAGCGGATTTGGCTAGGGATTTCTATAGACAAGCGGCCGGTTCGGTTGGGGAAGGTGAGTATCCGCAAGTCGCGCCTGGCAGTATGGCAAGCTTATCTGAATGCTTACATATGCCTTTGACCGTTGAACAATTTATTTCGAATTTAATTGAGGTAATGCAGGCCAGAGGGATCAAATCTATGGACTCGGAGCTGCTTGCGGAGGCACCCGAAGAAGAGAAGATAATGGAGATGGTTGAACTGCTTAGGAAGCGGTATGCCATTAAGGCGTAACTTCAATAGATAATTTAACTATAAAAGCGGTCCCGAACTTCTTCAAGAGAAGGAAGGAACCGCTTTATTAATTGTAGGTCTATAACAAGCAGCTAACCTAAGAAATAATGAAGCGCAGCGTCCAGTTCGCCTTGCCAAAAGCCCCATATATGCTTGCCGGGCTTCTCAATATAATGAAGTGCGGTATCTTTGCTTTCCAGCATTTCCTTCGTCAATCGATTTTCCCGAACGAAGTCGAAGGTACCTCGCTCTGTTTTTACATCGGTCTCATCCAAGCCAACAAGCATATAGAGCTCCAGCCATGACAAATCGTCCTCTGCTTTAATACGTTCTCTTGTAATGTCAAAAAATGCCCCTGACAAGGATATAACGCGGCAAAAAAGGCTACGATAATCGAAGGCGAGATGCAGAGAGACAGTTCCTCCTAAGGAATCTCCAGCAACAATCCGTTCTGTGCGATCATCTCGAATCGGGTATCGGCTTTCTACATAGGGGAGTAGTTCCTCTGCGAAAAATCGGCAATAAGCGTCATGACGCTCTCCCTCAGGCGCATATTCGGAAGTGCGAGTAGTTGTGTCCACGTCCACGCCAACGACAATCGCTGGCTCCAAACCATCATCAAGGATGCAGCGTGTCAGTGTAGTAGCAATTCGTCCAAAGTTAAAAAATTGTTCCCCATCTTGACAATAAATAACCGGATAGGAGAGCAGTTCATTATAACCAGGTGGAAGATAGATGCGAAGGGTTCGGGTTTCACCGAGTAGGGTCGAAACAAGCTCGTCTTTCACGACGGTTCTTTTGTAATAGCGAGAGTCATCCACTTGTTAGCCTCCTTAGCTTTTTTGTTCAGGAAAACTTGCATCATAAGAATGGTTTTGGCGTGCTTGAAATTTCTGAATTACGTAAGCCATTGGTGTGAAAATGGGTAAGGTGTATTATAGCAGTTGTAAATTTTTGATTAACTGTATTATACATTTTTCGAAACTGTACTATTCACACATCACAAAAAACATCATATTCTTAAAGGATACAGGTGTACAATTCAACAAAACAGGTTTATAATAATACTATAACAGAAGTGAAGCTAGCAGGCATTAAAATCATATACGAGGTGAAATGGTATGAGTAAGCCACTTGTCAGCCATGCAAATTATGAAGTGACCACAGAGAAGATTGAGCCTTTACAGGTTCTTGCTCCAGACGGCACCGTTGTCAATCCTGACAAAATGCCTAAACTTAGCGATGATCAATTAAGAGAACTAATGAGAAGAATGGTATTCACACGCGTATGGGACGAGAGAGCAGTTAATCTCGGTCGTCAAGGACGTCTTGGTTTCTATGCGCCGGTATCCGGACAAGAAGCTTCCATGATCGGTAGTGAATTCGCACTAAATAAAGACGATTTCATTTGCCCAGGTTACCGCGATATGCCGCAGCTCGTGTGGCACGGTCTTCCGATGTATCAAGCATTTTTGTATTCCCGCGGTCATCAACATGGTGGTCAAATTCCGCAAGACGTGCACGTGCTTATGCCGCAAATCATCATTGGCGCACAAGTTCTGCATGCTACAGGCGTAGCGATGGCGTTCAAAAAACGTAATCAACCACGCGTAGCGATAACGTATACAGGCGACGGAGGAAGCTCCGAAGGCGATTTCTATGAAGGCATGAACTTTGCAGGAGCATTCAAGCTGCCTGTGATTTATTTTGTACAAAATAATGGCTATGCTATTACAACTCCATATGCGAAACAAACCGCTGCTCATTCCGTTGCTCATAAAGCGCTCGCTGCTGGTATTAAAGGCGTGCAAGTAGACGGTATGGACGTTCTGGCTGTTTTCCAAGCGGTTACCGAAGCGGCTGAAAGAGGACGCAGAGGCGAAGGCGCTACGCTGATTGAAGCATTAACTTATCGCTATCGTCCGCATTCCATGGCGGATGACACGACGAAATATCGTACTAAAGACGAAGAAATTGAGTGGGAGCCTAAAGATCCGCTTACTCGCATGCGTCTGTTCCTTACCCAAAAAGGTCTGTGGAGCGAAGAAGAAGAAGCTCGCGTGAAAGAAGAAGCGAAAGCAACAGTTGCCGAGCACATTAAAAAAGCCGAGGAAACTGAGAAAATGACAGTTGCAGGCTTGATTGATTCCATGTTTGAAAAGACACCAGCGCATCTTGAAGAACAAAAACAAGCGTTTAAATAGGTTTATGCTTACGAAACAAGTTTTCTAGGAGAACTATTAGGAGGCACGGATAAGTCATGGCACAAATGACGATGATTCAAGCGATTAAAGACGCAATGCGCGTCGAACTAGAGAGAGATCCCAACGTAATTTTGTTCGGAGAAGACGTAGGACACGTAGGCGGCGTATTCCGTGCTACGGAAGGTTTGCAAAAAGAATTCGGCGAAGAGCGCGTATTTGATACGCCTCTTGCTGAGTCCGCTATTGGTGGGCTTGCTGTAGGTCTTGGTATTCAAGGCTTCCGTCCAATCGCTGAAATTCAATTCGTAGGTTTCATCTACGAAGCACTTGATCAAATTTGCGTACAAGCTGCCCGTATGCGTTACCGTTCCGGCGGTCGCTACAACGCACCTATCGTTTTCCGCACACCTTTTGGTGGCGGTGTTAAAGCGGCTGAGCTGCATACCGATGCACTGGAAGGCTTATTGGTTCAAACACCAGGTATCAAGGTTGTTGTTCCATCCAACCCTTACGATGCCAAAGGCTTGCTTATTTCTGCAATTCGCGATAATGATCCTGTTTTCTTCATGGAGCATCTGAACTTATATCGCGCATTCCGCGCAGAAGTACCAGAAGGCGAATACACAATCGAGCTAGGCAAAGCTAATGTCGTGCGTGAAGGTTCTGACGTTACTATCATTACTTACGGCGCGATGGTTCATACTTCGGTGAAAGCAGCTGAAGAAATCGAAAAAACACAAGGCGTTAAAGCCGAAGTTATCGATCTTCGTACACTGATTCCACTCGATATCGAAACGATTGTTGCCTCAATTAAGAAAACAAACCGCGCAATCATTGTGCAAGAAGCACAAAAAACATCCGGCGTAGCCGCTGAAGTGATTGCTCAAATTAACGAAAAAGCGATTCTGCACCTGGAAGCTCCAGTACTGCGTATTGCTCCGCCAGATACAATCTATCCGTTCGCACAAATCGAAGACGCTTGGTTGCCTAGTCCAGCAAGTGTCATTGCAGGCATCAATAAAGTTCTCGAATTCTAATCACAGTCGAAGGTAATAGGAGGTAGTGCACGTGGCATTATTCGAATACAAGTTCCCGGAGCTTGGTGAAGGCATACATGAAGGCGAGATCGTGAAGCTTTTGGTCAAAGCGGGTGATACCGTAACCGACGAAACGATTCTCATGGAAGTTCAGAATGATAAAGCAGTTGTTGAAGTTCCTTGTCCAGTTGATGGGAAAGTCGTTAGCGTTACTGTTAAAGAAGGTCAAGTCTGTAACATCGGCGAGCTCGTGATGACGATTGAAGTGACAGGCGAACTGCCTGCGGCATCCATTCACGGTGGCAGCAGCCACGCCGCTCCTGCGGCAGCGGAACCAGCTCCTACAGCGGCACCTGCGGTAGCAGCACCGGCACCAACAGCAGCGCCTGCGGCAGCTGCTGCACCTACAGCCGCACCAAGCACTGGCGCGGCAAAAGAAGTGCTTGCGACGCCTAGCGTGCGTAAGCTGGCAAGAGAAAAAGGCATCGCACTCGCAGAGGTGACGCCAACAGGTAAGCACGGCCGCGTAACACGCGAGGACGTGCTGGGCTTCAACGGAGCGGGCGCTGCCGCGGCTTCGGAAGCAGCAGATCCAGCTGCGATCGCAGCAGCTGGTGCAACGGCACCTGCGCCTGCAACGCAGCAAGTGGTTGTAGGCGATCGCGTCGAAGAACGGATTCCGTTCAAAGGTATCCGTAAAATCATCGCGAACGCAATGGTGAAATCTGTGTACACGGCTCCGCACGTGACATTGATGGATGAAATCGACGTATCCGCGTTGGTTGCTCTACGTGAGCGCACGAAGCCGCTAGCTGAGAAAAAAGGCGTGAAATTGACTTACCTGCCTTTCATCGTCAAAGCATTGGTTGCGGCTTGCCGTCAATTCCCAGTGATGAATGCAATGATCGACGAAGAGAAACAAGAGATTGTCTACAAGAAGTACTACAACATCGGTATCGCAACGGATACAGATAACGGCTTGCTAGTTCCAGTTATTCATGATGCTGACCGCAAAAACGTTTGGAACATCGCTTCTTCCATCAAGGATTTGGCTGTTCGCGGACGCGAAGGCAAATTAGCTCCGAATGAGCTGAAAGGCAGCACGATTTCGATCACAAACATTGGTTCCGTAGGCGGTATGTTCTTTACACCAGTTATCAACTTCCCTGAAGTTGCGATTCTGGGTGCAGGTCGTATTACTGAGAAGCCTGTTGTGAAAAACGGCCAAATCGTAGCCGCATCGGTTATGGCGCTTTCCCTAAGCTTTGATCACCGTATCGTAGATGGAGCGACGGCGCAAAGTTTCCTGAACTACATCAAGCAGCTTTTGGCTGATCCTGAGCTTCTAGTTTTGGAGGTGTAACAGCATGGTAGTAGGAGATGCTTCTTTAGATATTGACGTATTGGTTATTGGTGCAGGTCCTGGCGGTTATGTGGCTGCCATTCGCGCCGCTCAACTAGGCAAAAGCGTTTTAATTGTTGATAAATCGGACTGGGGCGGCGTATGTTTGAACCGCGGCTGTATCCCATCCAAAGCTTTAATCTCTGCCGCACACACTTACGAGCACGCCCAACATGCTGACAGCATGGGGATCTCAGTTGAGAATGTGAAGGTTGACTTCGCGAAAGTGCAAGAGTGGAAAAATGGGATTGTGAAGAAGCAAACAGGCGGCGTTAGCGCGCTGCTTAAAGGCAACAAGATCCAAACATTCCAAGGCGAAGTGATGTTCATCAATGAGCACGAAGCTCGTGTGTTCAACGATCAAGAAGCTCCGCGCTACCGCTTCCAGCATTGTATCATCGCGACGGGTTCCCGTCCGATTGAGCTGAAGGCATTCCCTTACGGAGGCAGAATTATTTCTTCCACGGAAGCGTTGAATTTGCCTGAGATTCCGAAAAGCATGGTCGTTATTGGCGGCGGCTACATCGGAATCGAGCTTGGCCAAACGTACGCGAAGTTCGGTACGAAAGTGACCGTGCTTGAGGGCTCTGACCATGTGCTTCCAGGTTTCGAGAAAGAATTGACGAAGCTTGTAGCGCGCAACTTGGATAAAGTTGGCGTTGAGGTTCATACCGAAGCGTTGGCTCAGTCTTGTACCAAGAACGAAAATGACGTAACAGTTACGTTTACAGTTAAAGGTGAAGAGAAACAAGTCACAGCTGATTATGTACTGGTGACGGTTGGTCGTCGTCCAAATACAGACGGCGAGTTGGGTCTGGATCTGATCAACTTAAAACTGACGGATCGTGGTTTAATCGAAGTCGATAACCAAGGCAGAACAAGCATTCCTCATATCTTCGCAATTGGCGATGTTGTTCCTGGTCTATCCCTTGCACACAAAGCTTCGTATGAAGCCAAGGTCGCTGCTGAAGCAATTGCTGGGCAATCCAGTATTGTTGATTATAAAGCCATGCCAGCTGTCGTATTCTCCGATCCGGAGATTGCGGGTGTAGGTCTAAGTGAAACTGAAGCGAAAGCTCAAGGTCTCAACGTAACGATCGGTAAATTCCCTTACGCAGCTAATGGCCGCGCTAACTCTTTGAATGCGGGTCAAGGCTTCGTGAAGCTTGTCGGTGACAAAGAAACAGGCCAACTGCTTGGTGGTCAAATCGTCGGTCCAGAAGCCTCCAACTTGATCGGTGAGCTTGCGCTCGCGATTGAAATGGGTGCTAACTTGGAAGACATCGCGCTTACCATTCACGCACATCCAACGTTGACGGAAATGGTCATGGATGCAGCGGAAGGCGCTCTGGGTCACCCGATTCACCAACTGAAATAATTTTTGTTCTCCAAGTGGTATGACTACCTTTAGATAAAAGTCCTGAGAGCTGGCATGATGCCTCTCTACGGGACTCTTTTTATTAATAAATAGGGAGCTCATGGGCGAAAACGCTTCGGAGTTGGATTCGGAAGACCTGGCCGCTACGGCTGGGTCTATTTGTTTTTCTACCGACGTCTTCCTCGGTAGATGGGTAAGGTATCTAAGTATTTATCGCAGCAATGAGAAGGGGAGTCATGGGAGATTCTTGACTTTTGACAAAAGTAAAAATAGTGCACACTTCCGTAAAAATCGTTGCCGGGAAAATTTGAGTTTGCCCGTTATAGTTAAGGTATAACAAATGACTGAGGTGAGCATCATGTCAAGCGTACTGGAAAAGGCGAGGCCTTCCACGAAGGTGCGGGGCCGATTATGGAGCAACAGCCGGAAGGAAGCTTTTTTTGGATGGTTGTTTCTGGCTCCTGAATTAATTGGTACCTTACTGTTAGGAGTATTTCCTATTCTTTTCTCGCTGTTTCTAAGCTTCAGCGATTGGAATTTGGTTGGTGGCCTTTCCACGATTAAATTCGCAGGACTCGATAATTTCAAAATGCTTTTAGAGGACGATAAATTCTTGCTTGCGCTGAAAAACAACTTCACCTATACCATCATCGTCGTTCCGGTCGGATTGTTTCTTGCTTTGATTTTATCAGTACTTATTCATTCGCGGGTATATGGAAAGAGTTATTTCAAAATTGCCTTTTTTATTCCGTACATTTCCTCCATTATCGCTCTTGGTGCTGTCTGGAGTGCTTTGTATCATCCTTCTCAAGGGCCCATCAATCGTATTTTAGTCAGCATAGGCATTACGGAACCGCCGAAATGGTTGGCAGATACGCACTATTCGCTCTATGCGATTATCCTTATTTCCATCTGGGCGGCTATCGGGTATCAGATTATTATTTTCATTGCCGGTTTAACGAATATACCGGACGAACTCTATGAGGCCGCGAGTATCGATGGCGCTACATCTGTGCAGCAGTTTTTCCGTGTGACGCTGCCGTTGTTAGGTCCGACCGTTTCGTTCTTGTTTATCACGACGTTGATGTCCTCCTTCAAGGTATTCGATTTAATATCGTTCCTTACCGCTGGTGGTCCCAATGACTCCTCAACCGTGCTGGTGTACCGGATCTATGAGGAAGGATTTCTGAACTTCCGCATGGGTTACGCTTCGGCGATCTCGTGGGTACTGTTCCTCATCGTCGGTATCATCACCGCGATAACGTGGAAATTACAAAAACAAAGCAATACGGTATAACAAGGAAAGTTGGTGTAAAGTGATGAAACAGATCAGCCTATCGAAGCTTGTCACAACGATTCTCATGGCGCTGCTTTCTATCGTTTTTCTGATCCCGCTCTTTTGGATGGTATCGGCGGCGTTTAAGTATGAAGCAGATGTGATGACGTATCCCATTCAATGGATTCCTGTGAGATTTAATTTCGTGGATAATTTTAAGCAAGTTTGGTTCGGTAAAGTTCCGTTCTCGCTCTTTTATTGGAATTCCTTCAAGCTATCCTTGATGATGACGCTCTCGACGTTAGTTTTCTCTTCCATGGCGGCCTATTCGTTTACTAAGCTGCAGTTTCGCGGGCGCAATGCGGCATTCATGCTGCTGCTCAGCTGCATGATTATTCCGAATGAGGCGACACTTGTCCCGCGCTATCTTTTGTTGAAATGGCTGCACTTGTATAATACGCATACAGGGCTCATTTTCATGGGGATGTTCTCGATTTACTTCACGTTTTTGCTTCGCCAATTCATGATGGGCGTTCATAATGAATACATTGAGGCCGCCAAAATAGATGGTGCCGGATATTTTCTCATCTACGCTCGCATCATGCTGCCATTGACCAAGCCTATCCTGGCCACGGTCGCTATCATTAAATTCATATGGTCGTGGAACGACTACCAAGGGCCGCTTATTTTTCTGATCAAACAAAAGCTATATCCGATTCCATTAGGCATTCAACTGTTTAAAAATGAGTTTGCTGATAATTACGCGGTGCTCATGATGGCTTCATTGGCTGCTATTGTCCCCTTGCTCATTGTTTTTATCGTCATGCAAAAGCAAGTGATCAAAGGGATTGCCATCGGCGGTGTCAAAGGATAAGGTCAACAGAGTGCACAAACAACTCAAAATTGTACACGGATCAAGCAGATCATCCATTGTATGATGCATGTGTAGCCAAAACATAACCTCTGGGGGTAATTCAATATGAGAAAGATACAGACAACTCTTCTTGCCAGCGTATTCATGAGCATGTCAGTCCTAAGCGCTTGCGGTTCGACAGGCGATAACGCTGGTCAGTCATCCTCGACGGCTGCGTCATCGGCAGCTTCTTCATCTAAGCCAGCTCAAAATATAACACTTAAATATTATAATTGGGATAATGACGTACAGGCGGCTTCGACGAAAAAATTAATTGAAAATTTCCAAACCAAAAATCCAAACATTAAGATCGAGCATATCTCATTGGTTCCTAACAATTCTGTTGAAAGCTTGAAAAAGATGGATGTAACAATGTCCTCTGGTGAACAAGTGGACATTGTGCTGCTGCCAAATATCGAAGAAGTGACGGCAAGAGCTGCACAAGGCGTACTTGCACCGTTGGATGATTTATATCAAAAGGATAATGTAAAGGCAGAGGATGAGTATTACATTAATCCGAAGTTCAAGGGTAAATACTATGCGACGATGAACACGTCAAGCGATTGGTTCGTTGTGTTGAACAGCGATGCCCTTAAAGAAGCCAATCTGCCTGTACCGACGTTCGGTTGGACATGGGATGATTTCCGTGATTATGCGAAGAAATTGACGAAAGGAGATGGCAACGACAAGCGTTACGGGGCTTACTTCCATTCTTGGGGCGAGTACACCAATCCAATTGTCTACACGGATAAGAAGAACCCGTATTTAACGGCAGAATTGAAACCGCAATTCGATGATCCTTCGTTCAACTATTATTTTAATCTTCGCCGAGCGATGGAAAAGGACGATAAATCCGTGAAGCCGTTATCTGATGTCATTGGCGCGAAGTTAAACTATACAAATGAGTTTGCAACAGGTAAAGCAGCGATGCTCATGAGCGCTACGTTCATTTTGCCTAACATTGCCGACACAGCCAAGTATCCGCATACGTTTAAAACGGCTGTTGCTCCGCTTCCACGCTCTTCGAAGGATGCGCCAACTGGCTTAACGAATATCGGTGGGAACTATTCAGCGATTGCCGCAACATCTAAGTATAAGGAACAGGCGTACCAATTTATTCGTTACATGACCACAGAGCAGGATGCTCGCATCGAATTGTCTGGCTGGAAAAAAGGCGATTCCAAGTCCGTTATTGAACGTCTGTACGGCGCTAATAAAGACTTAATCGATATCCCTTCATTGACTTTGACATTGAATGATAAGCAAGTGAAAACTTCCTTCTCCTCAGAAATTGCTGTCTCCTATGGAGCTCAATTGAAGAAAGTCATGGAAAATGGATTTTCCAAGTATATGTTGGATGGCGTTTCTGCAGAGGATGCCCAGAAATGGATGGTAGATGAAGCGGATAAGGTCATTAAGCAGTCAGCGAAATAAAGGTAAAGCAGTCGGGATAGGGCGCAATTGCCCTATCCTTTTTGTCAATAAGCGGGCATTCCCTTTATAATAGAAGGACACATTCCGTATGGGGAAGAAGAGGAGATGTTCGCATGATTCCGCAGTTTCGGTTTACTTTTTACCGGCGCATTCAAATCTCCTTTCTTCTGCTGATTTTGCTGCCGACGGTGCTCGTTTCTTTTTTTAATTACTCAACAACAAACCGACATGTCAAAGAAAAGATAACGCTTAGCAATGAAGCGGTTCTTGCTATCATGGGTAAGGATTTAAGCAAAATGATTGATGATTTAACGTTCGCCTCTAACTTTTTCGTGCAGGACCCCAATGTCAGGAAGCAATTGCGTAGTTTTGCTGATGTTGAAGCCATTGATAGCTCTGCAAAGCTAAATAGTTACCAGCAGATTAAAGATTTTTTCAGTATGATTACGGCCAAAACGATGAACCGAGAAATTATTATGTTCCTAGCTAATCGCTCAGGATTTATTGTGCAATCGGCTGACAGCTATGAACCTGATGACATCATTCATGATTGGAATGCGGTTAGAACACGTGTAGATGCGGACAAACCTCTATTCATTCAATGGCTGGGGTTAGTTGAGGGTGGAGGCAAGCAAGGCCACATTTATTATATGTCCCGCGTTTTACGCGATCCTAGTGATAATGCGTTATTAGCTACACTGCTTATCGGTGTGCCTGACGCGTATTTTCGTAAGTTTTTTCAGCAAACGCCATCGGAAGCGTTGAGCCTGTTTGATGCCAGTGGCGAGCGAATCGCGGGAAGCGCCAATATTCCGTATGAACGTCAGTCCAAGGATCATCGTAACATCCGCAGTGAGCTGGTGATCGATAATGCGGGATGGAAACTTGTATACGAGACGCCAAGCTCGCAGGTAACTGGGCAAATCTCTCGTACCTTCTATTTATCTTTGCTCATTGTATTGCCATTTTTCATTTTATTTTGGCTGATCTCCTTTTTAATTGCTAAGCGGCTTTATCGGCCTGTTCGGTTATTGCAACGAGGCGTTCGGCAATTCGGCGAAGGCAACCGTGCGATTCGTTTCCAAGCCGAGGGAAAGGATGAGATAGCAGAGCTTGGACAAACGCTCAATGAGATGCTGGAACAAATCAACACGCTGATTAGTGATATCGAGCAGGAGCAAGAACAGAAGCGGGTGATGGAGCTGCAGGCTTTGTTTGCGCAAATTAGACCACATTTCTTGCTGAACACACTCAATTCGATTAAATGCAATCTTCGCCTTGTAGATGACACGGTTCATAGTGGACAGATTGATTCTCTAATGAGCATGCTTCGAGCCTATATGCGTATAAATGAGCCTTCTACACTGGAGAGCGAATGTAAGCTGCTTGTTCATTATGTGGATATTATGAAAATGCGCAGCGATCTTGAAGTTTCACTGGATATAACGCTGGCGGACGCAGTTGCTGACAAAGAAATTCCGAAGCTGCTGCTGCAGCCTATCGTGGAAAATGCGATGGTTCACGGCTTTGCCGAGACCAGGCAGGCGCAATCGCGCATTGAGGTTGAAGCGATAGTGATGGAGGGAATGTTGGAAATCCGTGTTTCCGATAATGGCATTGGATTGGTAGCATCCAAGCAAACGGAGTTGAATGAGATGTTGGAGCAAGGCGAGGGGGCAATCCAAGCTTCTTACAAAAGAATTGGATTGTTTAATGTACGGCAAAGGCTTCGTCTTACCTATGGTTCTACGGCAATCATGCGACTGGAAACAAATCAAGGCGGAGGAACAACCGTGCTTTTGCGAGTCCCTTTGTAAAAATACTTCACAAAAGGGTAAAAAATATGCCTTACTATGAAATGGTATCCGGCCTATAGTGGAGAAGTTAAGTAAGGATGTAAGCGCTTAACAATATTATGGGGGAGGGTGAAGTAATGAAACATGTTCGAAGGTTTACAGCGATTTTATTAGCATTGTTGCTTAGTTTGGGACTCGTCCCTATTGCTGCACCACCGCTTGCTCTAGCAGCTGGGAGCACGTACTATGTCGATGCTTCAAGAGCCGACGATAGCGGGAATGGATTAAGTCCTTCCGCTGCCTGGAAGTCATTAGGCAAGGTAAACAGCACCACCTTTCAACCAGGGGATCGTCTATTGTTTAAAACGGGTGGCGTGTGGACAGGTCAGCTATGGCCCAAAGGTTCGGGAGCTGCAGGTAGTCCTATCGTCATCGATCAGTACGGAACAGGCAGCAAGCCTGTAATCCATGGCGCTGGTAATAGCTACAATCAGACGATATCCAAATCAACAACGACTTATAATACGGGCACAGTGCTGCTGAAAAACCAGGAGTACTGGGAGATCAATAATCTGGAAGTGACGAATGACGAAGATTTTGCCACGGATAACAATGATACATCTGCCCTCAGAGGCGGGATCTACTTCGTTATCGATTCCAACGAATCGGATCGCTTATACAGCCACATTTATATCCAAAATTGTTATGTTCATGACGTAGACTCTTATAATAATGCAGGTTCCAAAGAAAATGGAGCGATCATTGGTGTGATTAAAGGAACCTCCGCGACCTCGCAAGTGACAAAGGCTCGTTTCGACGATCTGCGAGTTGTGAACAACACGATTGATAAAGTAGACCGTGTCGCGATTCGATTGGCGGCTCATGCCAATTATGTAGGCGATGACAGCTTTTCTACAACAGCGACGTACAAGTACGGCAACTGGAATACGAACGTCTACATTGCGAATAACGTGATGTCTGATGTGGGTGGAGACGGTATTATTTTGAGGGATACCGATGGAGCGGTTGTTGAGTACAACACGCTTAACAATTTCAGTAAGCGTATTTCCAGCGCAGCAGCCGGAATATGGACGGCCGTTTCGAAAAACTCCGTTTTTCAGTACAACGAGGTGTATGGAGGTCCAGCTTCTAATCAAGATGGATGCGCTTATGATTTGGATGAATTTTTGGAGAACGATGTCTACCAGTACAACTATAGCCATGACAACCCAATGGGCTTCATGCTCTTCATGGGAACGAACAAGAATGATATCGTTCGCTATAATGTTAGTCAGAACGATGGCCTAATTTGGCGCCATTTTGCCTTTAATGAGTTGTCCCCGGCATATGTGTACAACAATGTTTTTTACTATAACAGCGCAAGCAGTGCCATTAATGGAGATACGTCCGTGAAGACGGGCTACAACTTCTACAATAATATTTTCTACAACACGAATCCATCACAGACAACGAACTGGAACTGCACAGGCTGTTGGAACGCTTTGACTTACAACAAAAATGTGTTCTACGAAGCAAGCGGTAACCATTCCACTAATGAGCCGACCGATACGGGAAAAATAACGGCAGATCCACAATTCGTGAATCCAGGCGGTGCGACTCTGGGACTCGCTTCAGCGGATGCCTATAAATTACGCACAGGCTCGCCAGCGCTTGGAACAGGCAAAGTGATCGCCAATAACGGAGGCAAGGACTATTTTGGCAACACGGTATCGGCCACAGCAGCTCCGAACATCGGGATCTATAATGGGGCTGGCCTGAGTGTTACAGCTCCTTCACCTTCCAAGGCTAATCCGATTGCTGACGCCTATGTACGGGATGGTAGTTACGCAGGCAATAATTATGGCTCAGCGAGCATTCTCGGGGTGAAAAGTGAAACCTCAAGCTACAACAGGAAAGCGTACTTGAAATTCGATGTTTCGGGTTATTCTACGATTTCATCGGCTAAGCTGCGTTTATATGGAGGTAATGGTCAAAATTTTGCAAATGTGAATGCTCAAATTTATGGAACTGCGACGGATAGCTGGTCGGAGACAGGCCTTACTTGGAATAATGCTCCTTTGGCGACGACGGGGCTGCTCCAGTCGATGAGCTTAAACAGCATGTATGCATATCGGGAAGTGGATGTTACATCGTTCGTGCAAGACCAGCTTACTGACGGAGCGGCGTCGTTCATCGTGCAGCAGGCAAATCTTGAAGCGAAGCTCATTGAGTTTTTTAGCAAAGAGAGCAGTATCAAGCCTCAGCTTATTATTGTGGGACAACAAGCGCCAGTCTCGTTAACTAAGAGTGCTATAGCCGATGCATACGTACGCGATGGTTCTTATGCAGCAGCCAATTATGGGAGTGACACCACTTTAGTTACCAAAGACGGCACATCGAGCGGATACACGCGGAAATTGTATTTGAAATTCAATGTATCTGATTTGACTAACGGCATTCAGTCAGCGAAGCTCCGTCTTTATGGAGGTAATGTTCAGGACAGCGCAGCTGTAACGGTTCAAGTGTACGGTTCAACGACAGATAGCTGGGTGGAAGCCAGCCTGAATTGGAACAACGCGCCAGCGGCAACAACCAGTCTGTTGGCAGCTGCCACAGTGAATTATGTACTTGGTTACCAGGAGTTCGATGTGACCTCCTTTGTGCAGGATCAACTTATGGATGGCACTGTCACACTTCTTGTACAAGGCGCTAATGACGAGGATAAGACGATACAGTTTAATAGCAGAGAGAACACAGCAAACAAGCCACAGCTTGTGATGAACTAAGTTGTTCTTGATGGACTGACATGAATCTGAATCCAGAATAAAGTTGTTTTCTAAGAACTTTGCTGATTTTTAACAGAGGGTTGTTTTAGCTAGTTCGGAAGGGTGATCTTGTAAAGCACCCTTCTTACTCTTAGATGATCAGGTATTTAAAGCGGTACGGTTAAACAAAAACGAGGAGGACTTGATATGCGTTATAAATACGCAGCTGCAGCGGTCTTCCTTATGATCGCGCTCGGGTGTGCAGGGTACTGGTTTGCGGAGAACAAAATTCAGCTCCACGATGATACGGTTATTGCTCTTGTAAATGGAGAACCCATAGCGTATAGGGAAATGCTGCAAGTATTGAAGCCCCTGCGCAGTACAGTTTCTGCTGAGAAGTTGAAAGAGAACGCGCTAGATGAGCTGGTTAAAATAAAAATCGAGCAGCTGTGGGCCAAGCAGAAAGGGCTTGTGGACCAAATCGATTATGAACATTTTCGTGCAAATTGGATCAATGAAAATAACCGGCGTAAAGAGGCGCTAGCTAAGAAGGAGCCTGTCTACGGACCGAAGCAATATACAGAGGGAGATTATTACCGATACCTACATACGAATCTACAGATTCGGCTGAAGGAAGCGCATGGCAAGGAGGAGTTCGTCTTGACTTCTGAACAGCTTATAGCACGCTATGAGTCTACGAAAGAACGTACATTCAAAAAGCCTGCCTCAATCCGCATTCAGAAAATTGTAGTAGCCTCAGCAGGTGATGCTGCTCAAGAGAAAATCAATCAGGCCGCGGCAAAGTTAGCGCAAGATGAGGATTTTGAACAGGTTGCTCAGGTGTATTCGACGCAACCTAGGATCGAGCAGTTTTTTGACGCGTCGAGGCGTAAAATAGATTTGGAAAATGATCAAGTTGTCGTAGAAATTGCCGATAAACTGGTCATTGGCCAAATTAGCGATGTTATTCAAGATCGAGGGATGCTGATGATCATCAAATGCATAGAGCGAGTAGAAGGTGGTTATGAAGCATTTGATAAAATGAAAGCCAATTTGCAAGCGATCTATACAGATGAGCAGTTTGGGAAGCAGCTAGAAGCTCGCAAGAAGGAAGCGACGGTGGACATTAGGCGTGAAGCGTATGATCGGGTAAAAATAGATGCGATTAATGGACAGTAGGAGATTATGCATACAGAGGGCCGATAGGCTCTCGAATGAAGGAAAATGCTAAGGAGGAATGACGATGTTCAAGGTCATGCTCGTCGACGATGATGTGCCGATGATGAAATACGTAACAAAGCTGATCGATTGGAGTGCGCTCCAATTAACACTAGTAGGCTCTGCCTCATCCGGAGTTAAGGCGCTCGCTTTGTTTCACGAGCATCGACCAGACTTGGTCATTACAGATATTGGCATGCCGCAAATGGATGGCATTGAGCTAGCGGCCGAGCTTCAAAAGCTAAAGCCGGATGTGAAAATTATGTTCCTGACCTGTCATGAAGAATTTCATTACGCGCGCAAAGCGGTCCAGCTAGACGCCGAGGATTACTTAATTAAAGATGAACTGACGACACAGCAATTAGAGTCAGCCCTGCTCAAAACGATTCAGGCCTTAACATCGGATAAGGAGCGGTTCGAAGAGTTAACGTACAAACAAGATATGCTCAAACATCGCGAGACATGGAAAGCGCAATTCTGGAGCGAACTGCTTTCTGGAGTATCCGTAGCGTCAATTCACAGCCAGAGTGCTAGGCTAGGGATTGCGTGGAAGCGGCCGCATTTTATGTTAGCCATAGGCGACATCCAGTATGGTTCATTCCCTCAGAAGTATCGCTATAACGACGTCCCCTTATTGTTGTACGCCATTTCCAATATTTGCGATGAACTGCCGTTAGACGGCTTTTCGTTAGTTACGCTTACTGACAAAGAGACGCGTCTTGTGTGTATTGCTAATTATCAGCATGATCTAACCCGTAATGCGGTTGAAGACGTCCATAAGCACCTTACTCTTTTGCAGCAAAACATCGCCGAATATTTGAAAATCGACATTAGCTTTCGTTTCGGGATGCCATTCAAAGAGGTTGAAAACATTCAACACCAATACCGTTCATTAATGCAGCGAGAGCGCTGGATGTTCTATGAGCAGATGAATAACGTTCAGCCACGCATCGTTGAAAGTAGAATCTGGAATCATGATATTATGGGGGTTCTTGGAGGCGATTGGCAGCGACTTGAAGAGGCGGTCAAAGGCGGCAATGAATTGCTATTAGCAGAAAGTTTAAATGCGCTCCAAGCTAAAGCAGAGACATTGAGACTCGATCCTGATGAGCTTCTGCTCAAAAGCTCGCAGTGGATGCGTCATATGGAGCTGCAGCACAACCAGCCGAGCTTGGACGCGTTTCATCGTTGCTTGCTGCATTGCGGGAGGTGGGAACAGGCCATGCAGCTGCTGCGTAGTGGGATGAGGTCTTTGTTAGGCAGTGCGACAGATGCGTGGATTGAAAAGAAGCCGAAGCTCCAACTCATCGATCAGTATATTTCGGATCATTTGTCGGAAAATATTTCTTTAGTGGATATTGCCAATTATTTGTTTCTAAATCCGAGTTATTTCTCTCGGTATTTCAAACAGGAATCCGGCCTCAATTTCACCGACTATATGCACCGATACAAAATGAAGATTGCGTGTAAATTGCTAAAAGAAAAGCAGCACAGCACGGAAATCATCGCGATGAAGCTCGGCTACATGGAGCGAACCTATTTCTCGAAGGTGTTTAAAAAATATGTCGGCGTAAGCCCAAAGGACTATCGGTGATCAGGCAGTTAGGAAAGAGAGAAGATACCTTGCATGCATAACACATGTAAAGTCTCTTCTCTCTTTGTGACCATAGAAATAAGTGCTTAATGATAGGGCTACTTCACGGTTTTGTTGTAAGTGGCAATTTTCTCTGTAATGCTTTTGGCGGCGCCGTCAAGTGCATCTTTCGGTGCTTTCTTCCCTGTCAAAGCTTCTTCAATGGCACCTTCTACGATTTGGCGAGCCTCTGGGAATACACCCATGACAGCGCCTTGTGTTGCTTTGTTTGCTTTCGTATTGTGCAATTGGTCAATTGCGGTTTGGAACTGTGGATATTTGGTAAGGTTATCTTTCACTAATTGCTCGTCATATGCTTTTTTGGTAATAGGGAAGTAGCCTGTGTTCACGTGCCACCATGCTTGTGTTTGTGGAGTAGTTAGAAATTTAATGAACTCCCAAGCGCCTTTTTGTTCAGCTTCGGATTTGTTGTTCAAGATGTACAAGCTGGCTCCGCCGACAACAACTCCACCGTCTTTGGCATCTGCTGGTTTGGGCAGGGATGCAGTGCCAACTTGGAATTTGCCGTCTGCGCCGGCTACGATACCGCGAAGCGATGCTGTTGAATCCAATGTCATAGCAACCTGACCGGCTAAGAATGCTTTCTTCGTATCATCGGTTTTGCGACCAAGGTTAGCTGCTGATTTGTTGTCGACCATTTGTTTCCACCAAGTCAATGTCTTCACGCCAGCCTCATTGTTGACTTGAGATTCAGTGGCACCCGCTGTACGACCGTTGCCATTATTCAAGTACTCTACACCTTGGTTAGCAAAGAATTGCTCCATAAACCAGCCGTAAATAGCGAAGGAAGCGCCTGATTTGCCATCTTTGCTAAGCGTCTGTGCGGCTTTGGCAACATCTTCGTATGTTGTAGGCGGTTTCTCTGGATCAAGGCCTGCCGCTTTAAACAGGTCCTTGTTGTAATATAGAATCGGATTGGATGTATTGAAAGGCATGGAGTAAAGCTTGTTGTCGAATTTATAATAGTTCAAAATGTTGTCTTCGAGTTGGGATAAATCGAATTTATCGGCATCAACAAAGCTTTGCACGGGTGTGATGGCCTTGGAATCGATCATGAAACGGGAGCCAATTTCGTATACTTGAATGAGAGAAGGGCCGCTCTTGGTGTCCATAGATGCCTTCATTTTATTGATACTCTCGTCATAAGTACCTTGGAATACGGCTTCGACTTGAACATCTTTATGGGAAGCGTTGAAATCCGCTACGAGCTTGTCCACAGCTTTACCTAGTTCTCCGCTCATGGAGTGCCACCAAACAACTTTGACTGGGGTCGTTGATTTTTTGGCATCTGCGGCTGTCGGGCTTGCGGCTGGGGAAGTTTTGGCGTCTCCGGTAGGGCTGGAGCCTGGCTTCTCGGCGGTACCGCAAGCCGTAGTGAGCATCATAACGAGCGCTGTCATCGCAATGACGGAGCTTCTCATTTTCAAATGTTTCATTTCTTGGTTTCTCTCCCTTTATGGTTGTTTATTTATGGTGATCGTCTCCGGCATCAAGCCGCAGATGAGGGTCCATCTGGTAATCGGGTAAGTGAAATTATTAACCTTTCACAGCGCCAGCGGTCAGACCGCGAACAAGCTGTTTCAAGCCAAGCACAAGCAGGAGGAGCGAAGGCAGCAAGACGATGGTGACGCCTGCCAGCACCAGATTCCACACAGTAAGCTCTTCGAATTGCAACATGGCAATGCCAATTTGTACGGTTCTCATTTTCTCGCTATTCGTGATCAGCAGTGGCCACAAATACATATTCCATGAGCTGAGGAAGGAATATACCGCTAAGGTTGCAAGCGCGGGACGCGAGAGCGGCAGTACGAGACGGAGGAAGCAGCGGATATGACCGCAACCGTCAAGCTTGGCAGCTTCGAATAGCTCGCGTGGCAGCTGAAGGAAAAA
The DNA here is from genome assembly GCF_010820665.1 of Paenibacillus sp. SYP-B3998. GTDB lineage: Bacteria > Bacillota > Bacilli > Paenibacillales > NBRC-103111 > Paenibacillus_E. Next base: position 198,376 of record NZ_JAAIKC010000001.1, read on the forward strand.
TTGGCGCAGAAGGAATGTGCCGAAGGCGGACGCTAGGAACGGAATCGTCAAGCCCTGCATGCTGTCGAGCCAGTCCCATTTCTTCACAGTCAAATAGTTCGGGATGATGGTAACTTCCCAGGGAATCATCATCGTAGCCATGAAAATGGCAAAGATGAAGGCTTTTCCTTTGAAGGAAATATTGGCAAAAGCATAGGCAGCCATACTCGCGGTTAGCAGCTGCCCGAGCATGATCGTGATGGATACAATCAAGCTATTCGTCATAAATGTACCGATCGGCACTAATTTGATAACGTCTAGAATGCTGCCGATATAGAAGCTGCTGGGCCAGAAGCGCGGAGGGTAAGATGAGGCTTCAGCTGGCGTCATGAAAGTCGCCGTAAAGGTATAGAAGATTGGATATAAAATAAGAGCGGCGAAAATCGATAGCACGACGTAAACGAGTGTATGTTGTAAACGATTTTTCATTGATAGTGTACGTTCCTTTCAAAAGCTTTAAATTGCACAACGGTAAGAAGGAGAATTAACACGAACAGTACGATCGCTTGCGCGCTTCCCGTTCCAAACCGGAAGTTGATAAAGGCATCCTGATAAAGCGAGTAGACGAGCACATCGGTAGCGTTCACGGGACCGCCCTTGGTTAAAATATGAATTTGACCAAAGGACTGAAAAGCCCCTATTATCGATACGATCGTGACGAAAAACACAGTTGGCGACAAGAGCGGCATAATAATTTGCACAAAAGTACGGAAAGGTCCGGAGCCGTCGATTTTAGCGCTGTCATAAATCTCTTCAGGAACGCTCTGCAGTCCGCTTAGAAGAACAATGTAATTAAACCCGAGATTCATCCATACGGTCATCATTGAGACGGAGAGAAGCGCCCATCTTGGGTCAGTCAGCCAGGCAACAGGTTCAAGCCCGACTAGGCTGAGCATGTAATTGAGCATGCCTACGCTTGGATGAAAGAGCATCATCCAGATGACGGCTGATGTACCGACGGAGAGAACAACAGGCAATGAGAACACGAATTGAAAAATGCGCATGCCTTTTAAATGGTTGTGCGTGAGTGCGGCAAGCAGCAGAGCAAGCGCGATGCCAGTCGGTACGGTTAGCAGTGTGAACAAGCCTGTAACTTCAAGGCTTTTGTAAAAGCGTTCGGATGTGAAGATGGCAACGAAATTATCCAAGCCAACAAAAGAAGCGACCCTTCCGCGCGGATCGGTTTCATGCAGGCTAAGATAGACAGACTGCACAAGAGGATAAAAAAGGAAGATGCCGAACAGCAGCAAGGATGGAAATAAAAATACATAGCCGAGCGCGGTTTCTGTCCATTTGGCTGCGGTGAGTGTTCTTGTTTTGCCTTGCAGCTTGAGCGTTTGGGATGGAAGCTGTAAATCTTTTTTTATGGTATGCATGCTGAATCCTCCACGAACTTAATTAAGCGCTTAACCCATCTCTAGGTTATCGCTACTGTATTTGTGCAGTGTTAAGCGGATGTAATATAATTGTGGATTTTCTCTATTCATTTACATAAGCTTAATGAATGTTCACTGGGCAAAAGTTGATAAATACCCTTATAATTTGAACATAAAATTAAGCAGATCAGTTGGGAGTGGTAACGATGGAGAGGCAAAAGCCGATCGTAATTGGACATCGAGGAGCGGCAGGAGAAGCGCCGGAAAATACGTTAGCCTCTTTTGCGCTTGCTTTGGAGCAAGGGGCCGAGGGTATTGAGCTGGATGTACATATAACGAAAGACGGAGAGATCGTCGTCTGTCACGATCCTACTTTGGAGCGGACAACGAATGGTGCCGGATGTATTTGCGAGATGACATGGGATGCTGTGAAACAATTGGATGCGGGGGCTTGGTTTTCAGAAGCATTCCGTGGAGAGCGGGTTCCCTTGCTCCGCGAAGTATTTGCTTTGGTGCCCGCGGGGATTCTCATCAACGTGGAAGTCAAGCATTCATACGAAGGCCGCATGGAGCATGCACTTTTGGATTTTTTACGCAAAAGCGGTAGATTAGAGGACGTGGTGATCTCATCATTCGACCACAAATGCATCCGTCGGATTAAGCAAGCGGAGCCTGCGGCAAAAGTAGGCTTGCTGTATGCGGCTAACTTACTTAATCATGCCGCTTACGCGCAGCAAATGGATATCGATGTGTTCTCGCTGCATCCGTACTTTCACTCTTTTGATCAGGATGACGTCGATGGCGCCGCAGCCGCGGAACTTGCCGTTTATCCTTACACGGTTAATCGTCCAGAGGATTATCAGAGGATGATTGATTACGGGGTGACGGGGATTATTACGGATTACCCAGGGCGGTTGGCGGAGTTTCTTAAATGATTGGATAAAGATAAAATAAATGCGATGGTTATCCAAGGAGTCAGTTAAATGGCTGCTGGGATAGCCTTTTTAGTATATACAACTAAACTCTTTACTATTAAACTATGAACTAGTATATACTAGTAAAGGAATTATAAACCAATTTTAAACGGAAAATAGGAGGAGTTAATTTTCATGTTCAGACATCATCGACAGGTGCTAGGACTTACTTTATTTATGTTTATTTTTTCTGTTTTTATGCCTTTAGTTGTTTTTGCAGCACAGTCATTTCAAGTAAATTATAGTTTCTCAGATGGTAAAGTAAGTGGAGCTGTATATACGGATGTCTATGATTCTAATTCTATCAAAATTAAAGCGAACCTATCTGATGGCAGTTCAATTAATATTACTGACGCCATTTATAAAAATGTTTATGCTGTTTCAGATGCGGTTTATAGAATAGAACTTGCTGGAATAGCACCAACTCAGTTAGCTATAAGTTCAATAACAGTTTTTGATGGAGTTTATAGTAATTCTCAGAATAAAAGTGTAGTTGACGCAGTTTATTCGTTCTCATATGAGAAGAAAGACACTGTTTGTAGTACGGATTCACAAATTAGCTCAGGATATTTTACTTCTTATATTTTAAAAGACGATTGTAGTGTCTGGTTTGCTGGAGCAAGCAATAGCGGGAATGTAGTAAATTTTGAGAAAGTTTCTGGGTTAGATCATGTGAGTAAAATAGCTGCAGGTGGTGGTCATACACTGGTGCTAAAACAGGATGGAACTGTCTGGAGCTGGGGCAGTAACTATAATGGAGAATTAGGCAACGGTAGCACTGTAACCTCACAAACATATCCGCAACAAGTGAAATTGCTTGATGATATTATTGATATCACTGCTGGAGCACAGCATTCTTTAGCGCTTAGCAAAGATGGTACTTTATGGGCTTGGGGAAGGAATGATTTTGGTCAGTTAGGAATAGGAACATATGACGATCATACAACAAATTATGGGAAAAATATTCCAGTTAAAATTAGCAGCATAGATCATGTTGTGCAAATAGCTGCTGGAAATATTCATTCTCTAGCGTTAAAAGATGATGGCACAATCTGGTCATGGGGGCAAAATGGCAATTTTCAATTAGGCGATGGTACAACAGTTTTAAGTAGAAATACGCCGACTTTAGTTGAAAATTTAACTCATGTTACAAAAATATCAGCTGGACTATTTCACAGTTTAGCTGTGAAAAATGATGGAACGGTTTGGTCTTGGGGGACAAATTTTTATGGGCAGTTGGGAGACGGTACTTTGACATGGAGAAATTATCCCGTTAAAGTATTAAATTTAGAAAATGTAGCGTCAGTAAGCTCAGGTTTCCATAATCTGGCGTTAAAGAAAGATGGCACGATCTGGAGCTGGGGGCATAATTCGTCTGGACAATTAGGTGATGGCACTACAACCGACCAATTAACTGCACTAAGAGTAACTGGGCTTGAAGATGTTAAAAATATATCTTCTGGCGCCTATCATTCCGTAGCGCTTGAGAAAAATGGTAGTATCTGGGTTTGGGGTAATAATGCATATGGACAATTAGGCGATGGAACATTTAAAGATTCTTTCTTACCCAAAGAGATCGTGCCCGGAAGTGTAGAAGAAGGTTTTATATATGATTTAAATAGCCTTACTAAAAAGTTTGATGCTTATATTGTAGGAGATCAGAACGGACTACATTTACAAAATAAATCAGGTAAGATTATTGGAGATTTGTATTATGACACCATAGAGAAGAGATATAAGTTTAAATAAAAAGTGGTTGGGGGATTTTCAGATTTGACGTAAATCAATAAGATTTTAAGTTGTATGTATAAAAGTAGCGCCAAGATGTTTTATGGCGTTACTTTTATTATTTTCTGAGGTACTAGTCAAAGTTAGTACTATCACCTTTGTCAGAAATGCATACAATGAAATTATGACCAGGTATTAAGAGAAGCCTATAATTTCATTTATGCTTATGATGCGGAGGGATTCACCATGATGAAACGCTTGTTTTATATGTTGCTTAAAATCGTACTCCCTATCTTGCGTCCTGTCGTTTTAGCGAGCTTCCGGGTAAAGGTTAGCGGCTTGCAGCAATTGAACTTTACAGAACGGACCGTGCTTATTCCGAACCATGTTTCTTTGCTGGATGCTGTGCTGTTAGCGCTCATTTTACCGAAGGAAGTAGCGTTCGTCGTCAATACAAAAATAGCCCAACGATTTGCTTGGCTGCTCCTGTTCAGGAACCATATCCCAGTCGATCCGCTCAATCCGTATTCGGTAAGGAAAATGCTCAAAACCGTGCAGCGCGGAACCCCGCTGGTTGTATTTCCCGAGGGGCGAGTGACAACGACGGGGGGCATGATGAAGGTTTATGGAGGAATCGGCTACATTGCGCTAAGATCGCAGGCTCAGATGGTTCCCGTTGCGATAAGAGGGTTGGAGCACGCCAAATTATCTTATCTCCGCGGCAAGCTTAAGCAACGTTGGTTTCCAGCCGCGACAATTTCTATCGGCGCACCGTTTCAAGTACCCGTGAGTGATGAAAGTTCGATGCGTGTGCAAAAAGAACGGGCTACCGAAGTTATCCGCAGCCATATGCAGAACCATTTGCTGCAAAGCCAGTTGAAGCCCGAGCTGAATTTATTTAACGAATTGCTGGCTGCCAAGCAACAGCATGGCGCTTCCTTCGTTATCTGTGAAGATATTGTCAGTGATACGTCCTTAACCTACCGAAAGCTGCTTCTAGCTGTGTATACGATGGCTTATCGATTAAAGCCGGAGCTTGTTCATCAGCAACGGGTTTCGGTGCTACTGCCCAATGCCGCGGCGCATGTTATTACATTGTTTTCTTTGTTTCGTTTAGGCGTGACACCAGCCCTTCTCAACTATTCGGCCGGCAAGCAAGCGATGCTGGATGCCTGTGAGACGGCTTCGGTTCAGATCATCTTGACGTCCAAGACTTTTATAGATAAAGCAGGTTTGCATGATTTTATTGAATCAGCGGCCAACAAACACACGATTATTTACCTCGAAGAGGTTAAACAAACGATTCGATTAAAGCACAAAGTCATGGCTCTAATTCAATACATGAGCAAGGTGCAAGGCCCAGTTGATAAGGATAGAAATGAAGTTATTTTATTCACTTCGGGGAGTGAAAGCAAGCCGAAGGGCGTCATCTTGACGCACAGGAATATTTATGCGAATATTCAGCAGGCACGGACTGTCATTGCGTTCAATTCTACAGATGTTGTGCTTGGGGCTATGCCAATGTTTCACTCATTCGGGCTGACGGCGGGTACGATGCTGCCCATTCTTTCTGGTATGAAAGTCGTCATGTATCCGAATCCGCTGCATTACAAAGTGATTCCAGAGCTTGTGTATGATCGGAGTATTACGATACTTTTTGGTACTTCGACGTTTCTGGCCGCTTACGCAAGAACGGCTCACCCTTATGATTTTGCCTACTCGCTGAAATATGTGGTGGCAGGGGCGGAGAAGTTGAAGGAGGAAGTACGCCAGACCTGGTCGGATAAATTCGGTATTCGTATTTTAGAGGGGTATGGTACGACAGAAACAGCGCCTGTTGTTTCGCTGAATACACCGATGCATACGAAGAAAGGCACCGTTGGACGACTATTGCCCGGAATGGAGTATCGATTAGAGACCGTAGAAGGCATTGAGCATGGAGGCAATTTATTGGTGAAAGGGCCGAACGTGATGAAAGGCTATCTGATTCATGGAAAAGGGTTCATGCCTTGTGCAGAATGGTACAGCTGCGGAGATGTAGTGCAGATTGATGAGATGGGCTACCTCACCATTCAGGCAAGACTTCAGTCCTTTGCTAAAATTGGCGGCGAAAAAATTTCACTGCCAATGGTAGAAGAGTTCGTTGCTGTTGCCCTTCCGCATGCAGTTTGCGCAGCGGTAAGCGTTCCAGATGCTCGCAAAGGCGAGCGGATCGTCATTTATCACAATGATTTATCGGCTCAACTCCAGCAAGTGAAAGAGTCGATCAAGCAGCAGGGACAGCCAGCTATTTACATGCCTTCAGAGCTGCGCTATGTAGAGAAGCTTCCGCTTCTAGGGAGCGGGAAAGTTGATTACGTAACGATCAAACGAATAGCGGTGCAGGAAAACCAAGATCATCCGGCCAAAGGAGCTAATTAATATGAAAATGAAGCCGATTCAAACGCTCTATGTGACGCAATTTCTTTCTGCTTTTGCCGATAATATGATTCTTTTCATTACACTGGCTATCATTAAGCAAAATGCGTATCCAGATTACTATATTGGTGTTGTGCAAGCTTCTTTTCTGGTAGCTTTCGTGGTTCTGGCTCCGTTCGTTGGGGCGTTTGCCGACAAAAACGCGAAATCGCATGTGCTGCTGGTTGGGAATGCGATTAAGGCATTTGGTATCCTTGCTTTGTTTATGAATCTGGATCCTGCGATCAGCTATGGCATCGTTGGCATTGGAGCAGCTGTTTACTCGCCTGCCAAATATGGGATTCTGCCTTCCCTTACCCATTCCGAGTCAGAGTTGTTGCGAGCGAACGCGCGGATTGAAGGCTATACAATTATGGCTATTTTGCTTGGTTCCGTTTGCGGTGGTCTCTTGGCCAAATTTTCATTGACAGGTGCTATTGCAGCTTGCTTCGGGCTCTATTTCATTTCTTTGATCATGACGCTGCAAATTCCCAAAATTCAAGGGAATCCCAGTATCCGTTATAGGAAAGAAGCGAAGCTATTCACTTCAGACCTAGCCGTGCTGCTCAAAGATCGCGCAACGCGCTTTTCGCTAGTGGGCACAGGTTCTTTCTGGATGACCTCCTCCGTTGTCCGTCTTGCCATTATTGCTTGGGTGCCAGCACATTTGGGGATTCAGTCCGTTGACCAGATATCGATGCTCGTTGCGGTGACGGGAATAGGCATCATGACAGGAGCACTTATGACCCCGAAGCTTATTCCTGCGCGTAAATACTATAATTCGTACGTATTTGGCCTCTTAATGATTGTGAGCATTCTGCTGTTTCCATTAATTACTAACTTGTATATAACCATAGCGCTTCTACTTCTTGTAGGTTTCAGCGGCGGTGTGTTCATCGTTCCGATGAATACAGTGCTTCAACACAAGGGGCAGGGAATGGTTGGAGCCGGTAAAACAATCGCTGTCCAAAATTTAATTGAAAACGCGATGATGCTTGGCGGCGTAACCTTATATACACAAATTGCAAAAGTAGGCATTTCACCGGATTTCTCGATTACGGGCATTGCCGCGATACTCGCTGGCTTCGTTGGTTACCTCATGCTGCAACGTAGACAGCTGAAATTGGCGTCCTAGACAGAATGATTTCGGCCTACGCGACCGATAACGGTTATTGCAGAAGGTAGAATTTCGATGTGCAGCGGCGTAGAGTTAGCAAACTCTCCATCCGCTTGTATCATTAAAGGATGTTCGGTGTGGAGACTAAGCTTTTTTCCTCTAAAAAAAGAAACAGCGGAATGCTCGGTATGCTTTCCTTGATACACGGTAAATAGAATGGGCAGCAATCTGAACCTTCCTCTACTTTGGATGACAACGACATCAGCCAGTCCGTCATAGGGGGAAGCGGAAGGACAGATTTGCATCGAACCGCCATAAAAAGGGATGTTCGCTGTCGCCGCGAGCCACATATTGGGTAATTCATGAACGATACCGTCTACCTCTAACCAAGCTTTGCTAGGTTTATATGTTACAAATACACGAACAATCGTAATGAGATAGGCAAGCTTTCCGAGGCCGAGTTTATTCAAAAGCTTTTTGTAACTAGCTTCGTTCGTTAATTTGGCTACCAGACCATCAAACCCGGCTCCGATACTGTTTACGGCGATCATTCCATCGGGAGTGCGCAAGAGGTCAATTTGAGCAAAATTCCCTTCGGATAGTGCTAGATCCAGTGCTAGGTTGGCGTCAGTTGGGATGCCATAAGCTTTGGCAAAATCGTTGCCAGTTCCAGCAGGGATGACTGCAAGTTTACATGCGCTACCGCTTATGGAGCATGCTCGCCATAATCCGCCCGCCACTTCATGGATGGTACCGTCTCCACCGATAACAATAACTCTTTCTACGCCATGCTCCCTAACGAATGACTCCGCTAATTGACTAGCCTCGCCGGATTTTTGTGTTATGACTGCCAGGTAGGGAATGGATGTCTCCAGCAGTCTCGTACTTACTTCTCTCCATATGTCAGAACCTCTGCCATCACCAGAAAAAGGATTTACAATAATCCCGATCATATAACTCTTCCTTTCTTTCTGCGATTTGTCTGTTTGCTGGAAGAAATTATCGTTCGTTCTGCCTATCCCCATGCGGTTTGTGTCGATAATTGTCTTTACAGGAATGACTGATTTTTGTAAAATAAACCATAGGTAAATTAATTGAATATGATGTTAGATATTGTGTCACCAATTATTAGAAGAGATGGTTTTCTTCCGGACTGGACAAGGCAGACGCAAGATCAAACTACTCGAGAAGGGGAACTGTCCAATTTGAAAGCCAAGATGAGATTGAATGTAAAGTCCGTTGAGCGGTTGAAGAACTTGAACTTAAAAGTGAATATGACCATGCTCCGGAATTTGAAGCTTCGGTTTAAATTGCTTCTTATGAATGCGATTGCGATTATATTTTTGTTAATTGTAGGTTTTACGGGCTATCATTACATGGATAAAATGGCTAGTAATTCTATTAGAATGTACGAGGAAAGTCTATTATCTGTCAAATGGATAAATCAATTGAAATCGAATTTCAATGAAAGCCAATCGACTTTACTCGAAATGATGTTGACTACCGATATTAAGTACAAAGGTAAATTAAAAACGCAGTTGACTGATGGCACGATGACCAACAATGAATTGGTTATGAAATTGGGCCGGATTCCAATGAACGATAATGAAACTGCAGCTTACAATAAATTCGCGAAATTGAACACGCAATATCGTGAGATTAGCGCGACGGCGGTAGAGCATGCCACGACTAACAACCAAGTGGCTTACACCGTATATAACACGCAGGTATCCCCACTAGGGAAGCAAACGGTGGAGGCATTAACTGAATTGGTTAATCTGAAGGAGTACGCAGCGGAACAATTCGCGAAGAGCAGCTCTAGCGACTCTGCAATTTCACACTGGGTTATTATCATCACTGTTATACTTGCCTTCATTATCTTAACGGCGAATGCGTTGGCGTTAAACATGATAATTACAACGCCGATTCGTAATTTACAAGAGAACATGGAGAAAGCCGCCAACGGAGACTTATCCGTGCAAGGAGATTATCCTTATGAAGATGAGGTTGGCAGATTAACGAGCTCCTTCAACGTTATGACGGGAAGTCTGCGCAACTTGGTTGCTCAGATTGCCGATAACGCGTTAACTCTTTCAGCAAGCTCGGAAGAATTGCTCGCAAGTTCAGAGCAAAGCTCGACCGCGGCTAAGCAAGTTGCTTCTTCCAGCCAACAATTGGCGGCAGATTTTGAAAAACAATTTGCTGGCGTTAGCCAGGCCAATGAGGCTGTGGCGCAAATGCTTTCTAGTACGAAGCGGATTGATGCTTCTTCTCAAGAGGTTGCTGTTTTAGCTGAACAAGCGACAACAGCTGCTCAGAACGGAAAGCAGTCTGTGATATCTATTGCAGGCCAGATGAACGAAATCTCAGAAGCCGTTAAAGAAGTGAATGGCGTCATCGAAGCGCTAGGTAAAAATGCACATGAAATTGGCAAAATCATTAATGTTATTAACGAAATTGCAACACAGACGAATCTCTTGTCTCTCAATGCGGCTATCGAAGCCGCAAGAGCGGGAGAGTCAGGTCGAGGCTTCGCTGTTGTTGCCGATGAAGTACGGAAGCTGGCGGAACAATCGTCTTCTTCAGGACGTAACATCACGACGCTAATCGCAACCATTCAAAGACAAATTAATCATGCCGTCGTCTCGATGCAAGTGGGGGCCACGAAAGTTGAAGAAGGCTTGATTATCTCTGAACACGCGCAAGAGTCATTTATACATATCGAAACCTCTGTAGATAAAGTAAACGCCAAAGTAGATGATGTGAATCAAGCCATCCATCACCTGGTTGAAGCCAATGTGCGCATCGAAGAAGTTATGCATATCGTGAGTTCCGTTTCCGAGACAGGCATCGGTGTGAGCCAAGAAACCTCCGCCGCCAGCCAAGAGCAAATGGCAACAACTGAAGAAATTGAAAATTCCGCGAAGTCCTTAGCCGGATTAGCGGAAGAGCTGCAGCTCTCTCTGCATAAGTTCACTGTATAAGGAGAACCGCGGGAGCGATCCCTGCGGTTTTTTTGAATATTGGGCGCTTCTTTTCTTCGATAGTCGCAGGGGATTTCCTTTTTAGAGGGATTTAAATTTTTGATAAAATGTTGTTTTGGATTCGCCCCCTCTAAAGCCAATCTTTTTCGATAAACATCATCACTGGGATGCATGTATAGAAAAAGGGCCGTCAGGATGATCTTCACTGACAGGTTAGCAAAAAGGAGTAGAAGGCAGCCCCAAGTAGAACAAAAAGGGGATGGGTATGGGGTGGAGAAGCGTAAGCGGCCGCCTTTAAAGTCGTGTTCACACCACCTTGTAAATTCAAGGAACACGACTTTAACAGCGGTTGGAACCCCATACCCAATCCACTCCCATGCATAAGCATATGGGTTTAGACAAGGACCTCGAACAATAAGTGGAAATTTGTTGACATACATGCTGTGAAGTGTGTATAATATAAAGATTGATTGAAATGAAACATATAAACACTTTAAACCAAACCTCATTTACCCCACGCGAACGATTAGCGAGATGAAAGTTTTAACCCCCTTTCCTTGTTTGTTCTTCTCCCAATGCGCAGAAAACTTAGCTCATTTATGGTAAACCCGAGGCGGCGTTTTAGTGTTTCGGCAACAGGTGTTTGTAAAGCAATTCGCACTGGCGCGGTCATTGGAGCCGCAAGGATGGAAGAGAGGTAGGGCTTTCATTGTTTTGATTCCAACACAGTATATACGCAAATCATAGATATCAATGTTTAGAAGGCTGTTATATCCGAGAGGATAGAACAGCCTTTTGTATTGCCGCTTATTCAAATAAGGATGGGCACATAGTTGGTAATCTTATAGAATATTGTCTATAGTGTGGTGAATATAGGAAGAGTGAATTCAAAAAGATCATTTCCTGCGGGTTCAAGCTGCAAATGGGAACGGTCTTTTTGCATGTAAGCAACCCTGCATTTTATAAAATGGACATCTCCATATCCATAAACAAAATCCACAAACTGGAATAAAAAAGCCTATTGAATTACAATGAATAAAAGAGATTTGTGCGAGAACGCACATGAATAGCTGACCCGCAGTGGAAACGAGAAGAAAGAGGTGTCGGGGATGAACGAACATGAATTTGGACTTAAAGCCACATGGTCCGGAGGCCTGTATGGGATGGGGATGATCCAAACAGGTAGTTTGGCATCCTCCATATCCATTCCTGCTCCCTTAGGCGGGCCAGGAGTAGGGACGAATCCAGAAGAAATGCTGCTGGGTGCTGCCTCTACTTGTTATTTAATTACGTTAGGCGCCCTGCTGGAAAGGCAAGGTATTGATCAATTGCAGCTTACCTCACAATTATTTGTGAGCATGAAGCCCGTTATGAAAGTGAGCAAGCTTATTCACCGACCAATTATTTTAGTGGCTTCCCAAACATCAGAAGATGAATGGGATAAAATAAAAAAATCTGCGATTCGAGCAGAGCAGACATGCATGATCAGTAAAGCGCTGCGAGGCAATGTAGAAATCGTAGTAGAGCCTGTAATTAAAAGGCTAGATCGTATCGAACGATGAGTATTTGTGTCCTTGTATGTGATGTTCACCCTTCATAATTGAAACCTATCCCTAGGAGCTCAAATTAAGGGTCATTTATAATAGAAGGTAGTGAGAAGACACCTAGACATAAGAAGGGTGCCTGATCCTGTTTGGAGGGAGCCTGTACCTGCCGATGAATTTAAACAAAAAAGTATTTATTGGGTTTCTTACCTTCATCATTATTCCATTATTCGTCTTAGGGTCAGTGGTTTATACCGTCTCGCAGCAGTTGATTGAAAAGAAGTATGGTGATTTGACTGAGGTTACCCTGCAAGCGATTTCTCGTAATATTTACTACATGTTCAAAGAGGCAAATTATTTTTCTGATTTTTGGATGGTCAAGGAAGGCATTCAGGGCATTTATCGCTCGATCGATGAGGTAAAGCCTAACGAAGATACACTTTCTTCCTATGATTTAAATACGTTTGATACGTTATTGCGAAGCTCCATTTTGACTTACTCTCCCGTGCAATCTGTTGTTATTTATAATAATCATGGGAAATCCTTCAATGCTGGTCGGACTAGCGCTAGTTCCTTACCTTGGACATCGCTGCTGGATAGCTCGGCGTTTAAGCAGATTCAGCTGTTAAATGGCAGCCCGCTTTGGATTGGACCAGCTGAATACAAGGAATTTCCAATCGGGCATCGGGAATTTTATCAAGCGCGTATGGTCAAAGATTTTTGGACGATGGATAACCGCGGCTACATGCTGCTTCGTTTTCGTTTCAATGAGTTGGATCAAATTTTCCGTTCTTTCAATACGAGCGAGGAGAGCTCCAAACGATATTTGCTGGTTAACAACAGCGGGTTAATTTTTTATGACAACAAGATGAGCTTGGAGGGGGCTAACGTTCTTCAGCTACTGCCTGGCAAATTAGATCTTTTGAAGCCAAATGGCAGCTTTCAAGCCGATTTTCAGAATGAACGTAGCCTTGTCTCACTCTACCATCTGGATTTGAATCAAATGGGTGTCCAAGATTGGAGCGTTGTGTCTATTACTTCATGGAAGTATGTGGCTGGTGAAATTGAGACCATTATGAAATGGGTTGCTGGCATTACGTTTATCTGCTTATTTTTTGCCCTCGTTTACAATTTGGTTTTCGTGAGAAGAATCATTCAACTCATTCTGCGTATTGTGTCTTCCATGAAAAAGGTGGAACGCGGGGACCTGACCACTCGACTGGACGTCAGCGGTAGCGATGAGACTACGGCGCTAGTCAGAGGTTTCAATAGTTTAGTTGCTCGTGTAGAGGATCTGCTTGAAGAGGTCAAGCGGCAGCAGGATCGTAAAAATAAGGCCGAGCTCATGCTGCTACAGGCCCAGATCAAACCTCATTTTTTATTCAATACGCTCGAATCAATCAATGTGTTAGCGATTCAAAACCAAGGGAAAAAGGTTAGTCAAATGGTCTACCGCCTTGGCAATTTGTTACGTATTGGCATGGAGAACAGAGAGGAGATCACACTTAAGCAAGAGTTGGAGCATCTGAAAAGTTATTTGGAAATTCAGGAATATCGCTTCGAGGACCAGTTTCACTACGAAATCGTCGCACCACCCGAGCTGCTTGATTTCTACATCCTTAAACTGACCCTCCAGCCGCTAGTGGAAAATAGCTTGCAGCACGGTTTTGAACCGATCGACTACATGGGCTTTATTTCAATAAAGGTTGTGGATGAGGGGGAGCGCATAGGTATTTACGTAACGGATAATGGTGCAGGCATTACGGAAGAGAAGTTGGCTAAATTCCGTTATAAGATGGAGCTAGAGACCCCTTTTCACGAAATTATGGATGTGAATGAAGAGCGTAGGGGACTCGGCGTAAGCAATGTGGCTGACCGAATCCGCATCCAATATGGCGGGCATTACGGAATGTTTATTTGCAGTTTGGAAGATCATGGCACAACGATGAAAATTATCATTCCCAAAAACAAGGGGGTAGGCCTATGAGATTGAAGGCAATCTTGGCTGATGATGAGCCTAACATTTTACGCAATTTACAGGTAGTTATTCCATGGGAAGAGCTTCAAATTGATATCGTGGGTACAGCGAAGAACGGTGTTGAAGCGTTGGAGTTATCTAGTTTACTTAACCCTGATCTCGTTATGAGCGATATCCGGATGCCTCAGATGGATGGGATTACATTTGTCGAAAAGCTTCGTCAGATTAATGAGAGCTGCGTAGTCTTGATAGTTACAGGTTATCAAGACTTTGAATATGCGCGTTCTTTGATGCGATTTGGCGTTAGCGACTACATATTGAAACCAATTAATTATGAAGAATTAGAAAATACCATTCGCAAGCTGGTTGAACAAATGCGGGCAAAGAAGCAGAGTAAGTACGAGGAAGAACAAAAATGGGGGAAGATGAAGAATTTGGCCTATGAGAAAATTTTGTGTGATGTGCTTTTGAATTACACAGAAATAACGCCAAGTACGCTTTTACCCATCGACGAAATCGACTTGGAAAATCTGACTTACTCATTTGCCATGATTGACGTGGATGATTACTCGCAAAAGTCTCTGCAATGGACGGAAGAAGAAAGGAAGCTGTGGAACTTCGCGGTGAGAAATGTCATGCAGGACTCCCTCACCGACGAGAAACTGAAGTTTAAGGTACTCCAGATGCGTGAGGGGGAGTGGTGCTTACTTATTCAATCCGAGGCTTCGACAGTGGGACATGCACCTCCTTGTATGGAGGACTTAGCAGTTAAGTTGCAAAACAACGTGCTTCGGACAGTCAAATTAGGGATTAGCGTTGGCTTGTACGCAGACGCTGTAGGTATTCGGCAGCTGGCAAATGTATATAAGAAGCTGCAGCGCTTCATGCAGCTCAGCCTTGGCAAGCAACAATCCGTGCTTCATTATAAGGACTCGAAAGAGCCGTCGGATGCCAACATCTCTCTATGGTATTTAGTTGAGGAGATTGTCACTGGTTTGAAACAGCCCAACCGGACGAAAGCTGAAGATGCGCTTGATCGTTTGAAGTCCTTGTTGGAGGGGCTGCCGGACAGCTCTTTTGCCCGAGCCTATCAAATGCTGCATTTTCTTATTCTTCATTTACTGCGCGAATTGCGTGAAATGAACAGTATCGATAGTAACGAGGAAGAAGAAGTATGGCGGAAGCTAGATAAGAGCGAGAGCATCCAACATTTGCTTCAAGTCATGGTGCAGCTTGTGGCTTTCGGCTTGGAAGGTACGAATAAAAAGAAAAACAGCGAACTTCTCATGACGGCGGCAAAAGAATATATCCGTACCCATTATTCTACGGATTTCGGGATTGAGGATATAGCCAGTGCGCTGGGGATCAGCAGCTCCTACTTTAGCTTATTATTTAAGCAGCATTTTGGAGAAACGTTCGTTGAGTACGTAACGAAGCATCGAATGGAGTTAGCCAAATCCATGCTGCTGCTCACAGACAAGAGCATTACAGATATCGGAAAATCAGTTGGATACACGGAACGTCGCTATTTTACAAAGGTATTTCAGAAGTTTACAGGGGAAATTCCATCGGAGTTTCGCGACAAACGACGGGAGGGTTATTAGAGGATTTTACCCCTCTATTAGGAGTTTATAGGCCTTTAGCCCGCAGTGCCTCCACTTTATAATTATTTTGCAAGCCCAAAGGAGCTCATAATTAAATGAGAAAAAGAACGTTGATATCCGCAGCAGGTATGCTTGCTTCTTCGTTCGTGTTGTCTGCTTGCGGTGGTCCCAATACGGTAAATGAAAGAAATCGGATCCTACCAGCAGCTACCGATAACTTGGGAAATGCTAAAGTTGAGCCGATTTCGTTAACCATCCGTCATACTCAAGTGAAGGATACGCAGAAGAAACGCTTTGCTATGCTGCAGGACGCTGTCAAAGCAACTGAAGCAAAGGTGCCGGGTCTATCGATTACCTTGGATGGTGTGGAAGATAAAGTCAATCGCTTTGAAAAGCTGCGGGCAGAGATGGCCGCAGGCAATCCACCAGAAATATTCGATTTGTTCGGGGGTACGGATACGCGGGACTACGTCAAGGCAGATCGACTTCTGGATTTAACGCCCATTTTGAATGAGCTTGGGCTCATCGATAAGTTTTATAGCTTCGATGAATTTACGGTAAATGGTAAGATTTACGGCATCCCGATGGCTGGTTATGTAGAAGGATTGTTTTATAACAAAAAGATTTTGGCTGCTCATAGCTTGAATCCGCCACAAACCTGGGATGAGTTACTGGCAGCAGCGGAGATTCTGAAATCCCGGAAAATAACGCCATTTGCAATGGCAGCCAAAGATTCGTGGGTTATTAATATGATGAGCAATACGATGTGGGTACGTACAGCAGGTGTTGAATCCATTGAAGGATTCCTTGATGGGAGTAGGCATTGGACGGACCCAAGCGTCGTGGAGGCTTTTTCCAAATACGATACCTTGGTGAAAAAGGGTTATTTTCAGGAAGGCAGCTTAGCGCTGGCCTATGCAGAGCAGCAAAACAAGTTTAGCAGTGGGGAAGCGGCATTCATGTTCGATGGCAGTTGGGCAAACACACCGCTGCTTGACATGGAGAAGTCGTCCATCGTGGAAGATTTGGGTTTTATCAATTTCCCAGCTATGGGGGGGCCTGGTGACGGGTTTATCAATGGTGGATGGTCAAATGCCTATGGTTTCAACAAGAAGTTGAATCCAGATCAACTGCTGGCAGTTAAAGAGTTTATCAGACAGATGTACAATGAACCTATGCAAAAAAGACAGCTCATGGAAGAAGGCATGCCACCCGCTATGAAATTGCAGGATGTGTCCAATGTAAATCCAGTGATTACGGAGATTCTGAACGTATTCTCGAATGCTAAAGGGACGTTTCCTGCGTATGATTCACGGATTCAAACGAAGGTGAGAGAAAAATTGGAGCGCGGTATGCAGGAGCTAATCGCCGGTAGAACAAACCCAGTTTCGTTGATGGCGGATATACAGAAGCAGCAGGAAGCTTCAAATAAAGAAGAAGCGCATACGAAATAGCAGGATGAAGAATGAATAAAACACTAAAAAACCCATATGCCTATGCGCTCTTTACGATTCCTACGATGCTGCTGTTCTTGATTTTTTTCTTATATCCGCTATTGACTTCTCTGAGGTATGGTTTCACTCAGTGGAACGGTATATCGAATCCCAAATTTAATGGTTTTGACAACTTTATTGCGGCGTTTCAGGATAAATATTTCTGGGTTGCGGTGAAGAACAATGTTTATTTTATTGGTTTTTCGCTGTTTGTGCAGATTCCGCTCATCCTTGTAGTGGCTCTGCTCATCAGCCGAGTAAGACGCTTTGTGTCATTTTATAGAACAAGTATTTTTCTTCCTACAATACTTTCAACTTCGGTTGTTGGTGTGTTATGGGCATTCGTCTATCATCCGCAAGCGGGCCTGCTTAACCAGCTTCTTGAAATTGTTGGTTTACCGACTTGGAAGCATGTATGGCTCGCGGATGAAGCAACAGCTATGTTGTCTGTACTAGTAACGAATGCCTGGCAGTGGAGCGGGTTCTATGTCGTCATCGTGTTATCAGCTATTTATGCAATTCCTAAGGAGATTATGGAAGCGGCGGAAATTGACGGCGCTAAGAGCTGGATACGAGCTTGGTTCATCACATTACCGCTCTTACGTCCGGTCATTCTATTGATGCTGCTGCTATCTGTAACGGGAGCGATGAAAGCACTGGATATTGTCTTCGTTATGACAGGCGGAAATCCATATGGAATTACTGAAGTGATGGCAACCTATATGTATAAAAAAGCATACCGATTAGGTGAGTACGGGTATGCAAATGCAATTGCTATTCTGATTTTTGTATTCACGCTCATTCTGACATCTTTGTTTCGACGGCTATCCAAGACATCCGAGGAGGTACAATATTGAAGGGGAAACCACTCGGCAGCGTCCTCCCACATATTGTGCTTATAAGCTATTTGTTCGTTATCCTTTACCCATTGCTTTGGGTGTTGAACTCCTCGTTCAAACAGAATAAGGAAATCATCACGTCGCCGTGGTCATTTCCGGAGCAATTGACGCTGACGAATTATATG
Source organism: Paenibacillus sp. SYP-B3998 (assembly GCF_010820665.1). Lineage (GTDB taxonomy): Bacteria > Bacillota > Bacilli > Paenibacillales > NBRC-103111 > Paenibacillus_E. Next base: position 216,694 of record NZ_JAAIKC010000001.1, read on the forward strand.
AATGCATGGACAAGTTCAAATGTTGATATTTATTTCTTGAATAGTTTGTATATCTCGGTGTTTTCAGCCGTTGCGACCCTCATCCTGGGCACAGCAACGGCCTATGCGATTGCGAGAATGAAGTTTCCGAGACTTAGCAAGTTAGTGTCAGGTGCCTTGATGCTGGCTTTGCTCATTCCCGCCGGTTCTTTACTCGTTCCGTTATACATATTACTTAGAAAGATGCACATCTACAATACGCCCTTTGCGCTTGTGATGCCATATGTAACCTTCGGGTTACCCTTGACCGTATTCATCGTAGCCGCTTACTTAACATCCATTCCTCGTGAGTTGGAAGAAGCAGGGATTATGGATGGTTTATCGGCCTACGGTCTTTTGCGGCGTATCATTATGCCCATTACGATGCCAACGCTTGTCACTGTATTCATGCTTAATTTCTTAAGCAACTGGAATGAGTACATGATGGCTAATCTTTTTCTGGCCAAAGAAAAGCTTAGGACATTGCCAGTTGCTATGGTTGCTTTTTATGATCAGTTGAATATGAACTATGGCTCGTTGTGTGCAGCAATTATGTTTAGTGTCATTCCGGTTGTTCTGATTTATGTTTTTTTGCAAAACCGAATAATAGAAGGTTTAACTACAGGAAGCAACAAAGGATAGTGTCACTATATAGAGGAGAGTGTACTGATGTTACCTAACAATCAACCGTTAACCTTGCGTCAAAAAGTTGGGCAAATGTTTATATGTGGATTTGGAACCTTGGAACCAAACGCTGAAATTACAAATTTGATTGAGCAGTATGGCTTGGGTGGCGTCATTTATTTCCGCAGAAATGTAGAAGATGCCCACCAATTGGCCCATTTGTCAGCAGAACTGCAAGAAATGAGCCGCAAAAGCGGAGGTCAACCCTTATTTATTGCTGTAGACCAAGAGGGCGGCATGGTATCCCGCATTGAGAAGGGGGCAACGCTGCTTCCAGGCAATATGGCGCTAGGTGCCACTTTCGCACCGTCTGGCGTTTACGCTAGCGCGAAGGTGATGGGGAAAGAACTGCGCCAAATGGGCATTAATATGAACTTTGCTCCTTGCCTGGATATTAACAACAATCGCCTTAATCCGGTTATTGGCGTGCGCTCTTACGGGGAAACAGCTGAGCTTGTCAGCGATCTGGGAACGCATGCTGTGAAAGGGCTGCAGAATATGGGCGTCATTGCAACGGTGAAGCATTTCCCTGGGCATGGTGACACCTCTGAAGATTCCCATCACGATCTTCCTGTTATTCCGCACAGTATGGAACGTTTGTTGGAGCTGGAGCTTGCTCCTTTCGCGAAGGCGATTGAAGGCGGCGTGGACGCCATTATGACAGCGCATGTTGTTTTTGCAGCGCTGGAGGAAGCAAGTGTACCCTCTACGTTATCGTACCGCATCTTGACGGAATTACTTCGTCATAAACTCGGCTTTGAAGGCTTAATCGTAACCGATTGTCTAGAGATGAAAGCTATTTCTGAAGGCATTGGTGTGGCTGAAGGCGCAATTAAGGCAATTGAAGCGGGTTCAGACTTGATCCTCGTCAGCCATTTGCTGGATCGGCAAGTGTCCGCACTCGAAGCGGTTATCGCTGCTGTGGAGAGTGGGCGCATTCCTGAGTCCCGTATCGATGAGTCGGTTCTGCGAATTATGACATATAAATGCAAAAGAGATATTCAATTTGATAAATTGACTCCCATTCCGGAGGAAGCTATTTCGACGCCAGAGCATCAAGAATTAGCTCTTGAGCTTAGCCGTAAAAGTATTACACTGGTTAAAGATGAAGTAAACCAGCCATTGAATACGAACGAGCCGACGCTTGTCATCTGGGCCGAGGTGCAATCGAATACCGAAATTGATGAAATCGTTGAGAGAGAAGGAACGCTGGGGTGCATATTATCCGAGATTTCGGATATCCCTGTTGAAGAAGTGTACGTTGGGCTGTTTCCAACCGAGGCTAATATTGAAAGCATACTAAAAGCAAGTGAGGGCAAAAAACAAGTTATTATGGTAACTTACAATGCCACGTTCTCTGAAGGGCAGACGAAGCTCGTGAAAACATTAGCAAGCCAGCCAGACCTGCATTTCATCGTGGCTGCCGGTCGCAATCCTTATGACTTGCTTGAGTTCCCAGAAGTTAAAACCTATTATGCTTGTTATGAAAATCGTCCGCTTGCAATGGGCTCTCTTGCGAATATTCTTCTTGGAAAAGAAAAAGCTGTTGGGCGTCTTCCTGTGACGATATCCGAGCAATATCCAATTGGATGGAGGCAGGTATAAAAGTGACAATCATAGCGGAGAAAACAAAGCTGCAGGCGTATTATGTAGGTGTAGATTTGGGTGGGACTAAAATGCTTGCTGCGCTCGTTAGCAGCGATGGGCAAATTATCACCAAAGAGGAAGTTCCGACCCTTGCGCAGCAGGGGCATGAAGCAGTGCTCGATCGGCTGGGCAACCTGATCGAAGGGCTGCTGGTGGCTGCGACGAGCGGCAGCCGGGATGCGCTCCGCGGTATTGGCGTCGCCATCGCGGGCACGCTCGATACGGCTAATGGTGTCGTCGCGTTAGCTAGCAATCTTGGCTGGCGCGACGTCCCCGTCGCCGCGGTATTAGCGGACCGTTTTGCTTGCGCGGTCCTGGTGGAGAATGACGCCACCGCAGCCGCGGTGGGCGAATGGCTTGCCGGCGCGGGGCAGGGTACGTCGGATTGCTTGTACGTGACGATCTCCACGGGGATCGGCGGTGGCATTATTTCCGGCGGTCGCGTAATCGCCGGTGTGAACCACAACGCAGGGGAGTTCGGTCACATTTCCATCGATGGAAATGGGCCGCTCTGTCCCTGCGGGAATGTCGGGTGCCTGGAGCTATACGCGTCAGGCACTGCCATAGGTCGTCGCGGCGCTGAGCACGTGCGCCGCGTGGCCGAAGGCGCCGGCGATAGCTCCGGCGCGCTCGTACGGCTCGCGGGAGGCGACCCGAACCGCGTTGATGCGCGGCTTGTCGCAGTCGCAGCCGCTGAAGGAGATGCCGATGCAAGCGGCATCCTGCGTGAGGCCGGACGAGCCCTTGGTGTTGGGTTCGTCAGCATTCTCCACCTGCTGAATCCGCAGGTGGTCGTTTTGGGCGGAGGCGCTTCGCATATCGGCGAGCCGCTCTTTGGACCGATGCGGGAAATTATTGAGGCACGCTGCTTACCCGCGATTCGCGGCCCGGTCCGTTTCGTCCCTTCCGTTCTGGGATCCTCTGCTGGTGCAGTCGGAGCGGCATTAATGATGTCAAGACCTACGAATTAATTGATCATATGACTGGTCATATGACGGATGTCACTAGACGATAGAACACTCTTTTAGGTAAGGTAGATAGGCAGTAATCACTTTTTTTCCTGAAATTGTAAGGGAAAAGAGGGAGGTTGGCTATCTACTTTTGCAAAGGGGTGTTTTCTTTTTATGTCTTCATCAACGACTATGGAAGCTCCAACGATGCGTTCATTTTTCGCGAATCGCTTCGTGCGAGCCATTTTACTATCTGGTTTATTTCTTCAAATCGGAATCTGGGTGCGTAATTTTGCTGTACTCCTCTATGTAACCGATATGACAAACAATGATCCAGTTTCGGTTTCTTTAATTTCCGTTGCAGAATTTGCGCCGATTTTTATTTTCTCATTTATCGGCGGGGCATTTGCGGATCGTTGGAGGCCCAAATTAACGATGGTCTGGTGCGATATTCTTAGCGCCGTATCGGTGTTTGCCGTTATGCTTACGCTTTATTATGGATCTTGGAAAATGATTTTCTTTGCAACGTTGGTATCGTCGATTCTGTCGCAATTCTCTCAACCTTCTGGAATGAAATTATTTAAAGTTCATGTGCCAGAATCTCAAATTCAGTTGGGGATGTCGATGTACCAATCGATGATGGCTATCTTTATGATTTTGGGTCCGATCATGGGTACATTCGTATATTTTCACTATGGCATCCAAATTGCCGTAGCTATTATGGGCGTTTGCTTTCTTTTATCCGCAGTTGTGCTCATGTACCTACCTTCCGATCGTAAAGCAGAGCGGGCTGAAAATGAGCCGCGTACACATGTGTTTACTGACATTGGTCAAGGGTTTCGCTATGTATTGAAAAATAAAATGCTTGTTACATTAGGCGGTTGTTTTGCTGTAGCTGGGCTGGCCTTGGGTTTAATTAGTCCTCTAGGGATTTATATCGTCACCGAGAATTTGGGCTTGCCCAAGGAAAACTTGCAGTGGTTAATGGCAGCAAATGGAGTGGCGATGATCGTCGGCGGTGGATTAGCGATGGGCTATGCCAAGAAAATGTCTCCGCAAGCCATGCTAACGTTAGGGATGGCGGTGAGCATAGTCACGATTGCGGTGATTGGCACGACGCATCTGGTATGGCTAGCACTTGTTACGCAATTCATTTCTGGACTCGTGATGCCAGCCATCCAAATTGGGATCAACACGATGATTCTTGGTAATACGGAAGAATCTTACGTAGGCAGAGTGAATGGGATTTTGAATCCGTTGTTTATGGGAGCCATGGTGATCACGATGAGTTTGGCAGGGAAAATCAAAGCTTATTTCCCGCTTGAAGCGATTTATCTTACGTCATCAGCCTTATTCATAATCGGTGTCCTCATTATGCTACCTTCACTTAAGTATCGGTCACAAAGTGAAAAAGAAAGCCAAACAAACCCCTCGTGATGAATACTGAAACTAAAAAACTCGATCCCTCTGGCTAGGCAGCCGGGATCGAGTTTTTATTTATAATGGGATTACAGAAAAGTAGTCCCCGCTTCTTTGAACGCGTGGATCATTTCAGGTGTGATGGATGAGTCGCTGATGATGCCGACCGTGTCTTGGACGTCGCCAATTACAAAGAGCGAGCTGAGGCTGAATTTGGAATGATCGGCAACAAGGTACGTTTCCATGGATCGTTTCATCATGCAGCGGTTCGTTTCGGCCTCGAGTTCGTTATAGATCATCATGCCGCGGGACAAAGAAACGCCATCCACGCCCATGAAGGTTTTGCGAATACTTAGATTTTCTAAGGTTGCGTTCGCAAGAGGGCCGGAGAGTTCGAAGGTTTGGGTACGAATAACACCGCCTGTCACAATAAGCTGAAGCCCAGGAGTACCAATCAACTCGTAGGCGATGTTAACCGCATTCGTAATGACTGTAAGATTCTTGAACTGATTCAGTTTTTTGGCGATAAAAGTAGTGGTAGTTCCACCTGTTAAACCGATGATGTCGCCATCTTCGATGTAACGAAGCGCTTTTTCAGCGATTTCTTTCTTTTCATCGGTATAAAGATCCATTTTGTTAAAAAAGGGGACTTCGACCTTTAAGCTTTCCAGCACGGCACCGCCGAATGTGCGGATACAGCGTTTTTCTTGTTCGAGAATTTCCAAATCTCTTCTTGCTGTCGCCTCAGACACTGTAAATTGCTGTACAATGTCCGTTAAAGCGATAGATCCTTTATCTTTAATCACCTGCATAATCGCATCTCGGCGAACGTCTGTCTTTCCCATGGATCCTCCTAAAAACTTTCCGTGAGGAAAGTCAGTATCTGTAGTCTATATTTTTAGACTTTCCAGCTGGAAAGCTATTTCCAAAGCTTGGGTAGCGCTACTCTTTATCTTATCATGTCCATTGATAGAACGTCTATCTATCGAGTAAGGAAGAGCAATGTCTGTGCAATTTCAAGCACTGGAAGAGTAATGCAACTAAAGAACCTCAGACCCTATGGAAATAAGGTCTGAGGTTCTTTTGCACGTAGTCTTACGGTAAGTTCTTCCTTTGAGGGAAAGTGCTGATACAGCGTCATTTTTGCTATGCCAGCTTCTGCGGCAATGTCATCCATGCTAGCTAATGAGTGACCTCTGGAATTCATCAACTCATGGGCTGCAGTCAAAATGGTTTCTTCTACTAAAGTTGATTACTTTTTTTCGGACATTTTCTGAAAAATATCATTGATATTTTTCATGCGATCTTCCACTTTTTTTGCTGCCGCATCGAGTGTATATCCGTCTTCAACGAGCTCCTGGACGAGCACGATTTTTTTGATGTTCAAATAGTCATAACGGCGTGTGGAGCCATCGGCTTCCTGTACGGAACACACGATGCCCTTGTCTTCCCAATAGCGAATTTTGCGCGTAGGGACGCCAGTTATTTCCGAGACTTCACCGATGCCCACAACGAGCTTGCTCAGCAGGTCAAAATCGTAATAGGTTTGATTTTCATCTTGCGTCATCAGATACTGCCTCCTTGGTCAGGTGCTTAAAATGTTTCTTTTCTTGGCTATATTATAATCCATATTGTTTCTTTCTTACAATGAATTGAACATATTAACAATATAACAAAGTATCAGTACTACAAAAAGTTAGTACTTTTAGAAATAGTTGTGTCGAGGTAACCTAATCTTGAGAGATAAACAAGGGGGCACAACGATGATATACAGAATCCCGTTTAAACAAAATTGGCAGTTGCATCTTATCATGGCTATTTTTATAGGCGTATGGATTTGGATGGCCGTGGCGCCCTATAATAGGTTCGACTGGTTTTTGGAAAATTTATTGATCTGGGCTACGCTTCTGCTTCTTGCTGGCACCTATAATCAATTTGTTTTTTGTAACTTTTCCTACGCATTGATTGCTTTGTTTTTGCTGTTGCATACCTTGGGAGCACACTATTCTTATAATGAAAATGTGATTGATATTTGGTTAAAGCTCATTTTTCATTCAGAGCGAGATCATTACGATCGATTGGTTCATTTCAGCTTTGGCTTGCTTCTTGCTTACCCGATTAGGGAAGTTATGCGCGCATGGACCAGTCTAGGGAGTAAATGGCTCTACGCAATCACTTGTATCTTTGTGCTTGCTATGGGGGCTTTTTATGAGCTGATTGAAATGTGGGTGGCTTTGATGGTCGCTCCCGAAATCGGAACGATGTTTCTAGGGACGCAAGGAGACCCTTGGGATTCTCAACACGATATGGAGCTAGCCCTGTATGGATCGATCATCGCGATGCTCTTAACAGCAGTAAATCGAACTGTCTTAGCGAAAGCAAGGAAGTGAAAATGCAGAAGTTTAAATAAAATTTGGAATATAAATGAAAAAGTTGATAAAATAGAGGAATGTGAGTAAATAAGCATGGAAGTGCTGAATGGAGGTTGATCGTCAAAATGGCTAATGAACTGGAAAACGTGTTGTATATGTATGTTGGTTCCTACACAGATGAGCAAAATCACGAGGGGATTAGGTTATATGCTTTCGATCGTCAAAATGGGGGAATTCAGCTAGTCGATTCTTATGCTGATCTTCCAGATGCCTCTTTTCTAACGATTAATCAGGCTCAGACTAAGCTCTATGCGGTAAGTGAAACGGCATCGTATGAAGGATTGTATGGGGGTTCAACTGCTGCCTACGAAATCGAGCCGGGCTCAGGTAAGCTAACGAAGTTGAACCAACAGCCAACCCATGGCGCAGCCCCTTGTTATGTCAGTATGGATGCAAATAATCGCAGCGTATATGTGGCTAATTACACAGGCGGGAACGTTACGGTTTATCCGGTTGAAGCAGACGGAAAGCTAGGCGAGAACTCGCAATTGCTGAAGCATGAGGGAGGTCTTGGACCTGTTGCGGATCGTCAAGAAGCCCCGCATGCGCATTCGATTGTACCGGCACCGAATAATCGATATGCCATCTCAGCTGATCTAGGACTCGATCAGCTCATTATTTACACGATTGATGCGGAGACTGGCGCTCTTGAACCGCACGGAACCGCGGCGCTCAATCCGGGCTCAGGCCCGCGTCACTTCGCTTATAGCACGGACAATCGGTACGTGTATGTAGCAGGCGAGCTGGATAGCACCGTGACGGCAATGCATGTTGATACAGATGCGGGAACGTTGACTGCGTTCCAAACGCTCACGACGCTGCCGGAAGGCTACAGCGGAGAGAACTCTTGTGCGGACATTCATCTCTCTGGAGATGGCCGCTATCTGTATGTTTCAAATCGCGGGCACGATAGCATCGCGGTTTTTGCCGTTGATGAACAGCATGGGACGCTATCATTGGTTCAGCTGCAGGCTACGCTTGGACGGACGCCGCGTAATTTTGCGCTGACGCCGCAAGGAGATTATCTGCTAGCGGCCAATCAGGAATCGCACAGCATTACGGTATTCCGCATCGATGCGGAGTCCGGGAAGCTGGAAGCGACCGAACAAACGGCTGCGGTATCGCGGCCGGTATGTATTCAATTTCTTTAGGCGTAAGTATATAAATGCCAAAAAGGCCGCTGCACCCAAGATGAAAATGCTTGGGGTAACGGCTTTTTTGCTGTGAGTAAAGACTTGCAAATATTCGGAGTCGAAGAAGGTGAACTCAAGGACAACCCAATTTCTCTTTTACGTATCCTGAAGATTTAAATATGGATGATCGCATAAGGCAGAAGGGAGATTCTTGTCCTTTTTTGAAACGACAAGGTAAAATTTTAACAATTGATAGAAAAACATTTTGACATCGGTTACGTCTAATTTTGCGAATACATCTTATGTGGTTTTCCAATTTAATCCTAAGGAGATTGTTATGTTAAATAAATTCATACCATACATATTCATGATTGCTCTGTTTTTTGTAGGCACAAGTCACAGTGCTTATGCGTCTAATAGTGATAAGATGGTAGTATCAATGCCCGATTTTATGATATCAGTCAATGATTCAGTCATCGATAATATACACAGCAAGTACCCGTTATTCCTCTATCAAGGAATCACCTATTTTCCGATGACCTGGCATAATGCGGCGGCGTTAGGACTTCAAGTAAGCTGGGATCAAGTTCATGGATTAAATGTATCCAAGCTTCAATCCTGTCAACCTCTACAACAGGAATTAAAGCCTATAGTAAACGTGAATTCGGAGAATCAAGCAACATTGGTAACGTTCCCTGTTACGGTGAACGGAAAGGGGATCGATAATGAAAATGAATCTTATCCAGTGCTCTTGCTTCAAGATATTGTTTACTTCCCTATGACGTGGGCATTTACGAATGATGAATTTAGCTGGCATACCACATGGGATCAAACCGACGGTTATCAGATAGCTGCTTGTGGCGCGCATGAGCTTGCAATCGAGCAGGCGAAGAGGGAACAGTTTGCTGCGAGAAATCTATTAAATGGAGGAAAACTCGCGGCCAGTGAAGAGTGGATTTTCACAAATTCGTCTGACAAAAGCTCCTCTCTTGCTAAATGGTCGAAGGATGGGACTCAAACATTCAAGCTGTCAGACGATGATGCTAGGTCAATAAATGCAATTGGAGAGTGGTTGTACTATACGGTGCAAGCCGATTTATTGCCTAATGGTCAATATGATTATTCAGGGATTTATAAAATTCGTCAGGATGGAACAGAAAGAACAAAGATTTCCTCCGTTAAGGCTTCCCATATAAGGGTAAAACAAAATTGGATTTATTATCTGGATGCAAACGATATGGGCATCAACCGGATGAAGCTCGATGGATCTTACACCGAAAATGTGATGCCAGATAAAGGGGTATATGATTTTATTATCTACAATAATGAAATTTATTATTTTCAAACTGGCACAACGTCAGTTCTTTATCGAATCGATATAAACGGCGCTGGCAAACATAAGATTGATGAAAACGTCTCAAGCAGTATTATTATTGTAGATGGTTGGATTTATTATATAAAGTGGGATAACCAGTTTTATAATCTCTATAAACAAAGTATAGACCAGTCTACCTCAATTCTGTTATATAGCGTAGATCCGATGAAGGACAATGGTCCACTTAGTTCTCTTCAGTATCGTAATGGATGGATCTACTTTCTACACGGAAAGATCAGTTTGAGTGGGCATGTCAATATCGAAAAGATTCGCATGGACGGAACCAAGCCTATGATTGTGTCCAATATCGGCTATGCATCAGAATTATATGACGTTGATCCTTTCTTTTATTTATGGAAATTTGGTCCTTACAGTACCGAAAAATATATATGGCGAGTCACCGAATGAACGGAGCGAGAAAAACGTAAGAGCTAGGAAAAAGCGCAGTCAGTAACCTATTTGTTAGGTTGCGGCTGCGCTTTTTTGCAAGCAAGTACATGCACAGTTACGCTCTATCTCACCATTATTTGATACAGATCGTAGAATTAAACTTTTTCAGCAGTTGTCCGAAGCTTTCGCACTCTTCCTCAGACCAATCCTTGAGTAATTCGGTGATTCGCGCTAATCGGGCCTGTTTGTACGCGATTAATTCCTCTGTCCCTAGTTCTGTTATTTGAAAGGAATAGGCTCTCCCATCCAATGGATCAGGTATTTTGTACAGGTATTCTTTTTGTTCCAATGCGGCAGCTTGTCTGCTGACCGTAGATATATCCAAATGGAATTCATCTGCTAAAGCTTTGACGCCAGATGAACCATAAACAGAGATTTGATGCAGTAAAAGATAGGCGGACCGATCCAGATTGGCAATTTTCTTGTCAGATGCGATGGAGGTGATCCGGCGAATTAATAATGCCATTTCAAGCTCAATGCATGCGAGCGAATGATGTTCCATTTCTTTACCACCTCACTACGATAGGGAAACTTTTAAAGAAATCCAATCGCGATGTACATTATAATGCTTGAAATAAAAAGAGTATTGACATCACTCATTATAGTTGTATAATGCAATAATATAGTTTCATGATACAACTTGTTGGAGGGGGAGTCAATTCAAATCAGGCTTTACCTATAAACTCAACTTAATTTGCTAGGTAGATAGAGTGAAAGCATGAGTCTTATTAAACAGGATTCAGCAACCTATCGACTTGATTATGAGACAAAAAGGAAAAGAAGGTAGAGGAGAAAATATGAAGCGTAAAGCAATGTTGTATGTCATATTGACAGCTTTGGTAGTCGTCGGCGGGGGAATCGGCGGTTATTTTTGGTATGAAGGTCATAATTTCGTCTCAACCGATGATTCAAGGTTAGCCGGAGATATCTACAAAGTAATGCCGCGCATTACCGGTAAAGTCACTTCCCTGCAGGTTAGCGAAGGGGAGCATGTGCTTGCAGACCAGATTGTCGGCCAGCAGGATACTAACAATTTGCCTACAAGCAGCCTGGATCAAGCTGTGCTGCGATCGCCGATTGAAGGTACCGTTATTCGCACACTGGTCAAAGCAGGGGAAGTTTCCTCGCCAGGTCAGACCGTAGCAATGGTCGTGGATACGAAGAAATTGTACGTATCGGCCAATATCGAGGAAACGATGATTACCAAGATTCAGGAAGGCCAACAAGTGGAAATCCACTTGGACAATTTCCCAGGCAAAGTGCTAACAGGCAAAGTGAAAGAGATCAGTAAAGCCACTGCATCGACTTTTTCGCTGCTACCTTCAACGAATACCAGTGGTAATTTTACTAAAGTGACGCAACGGATTCCGATCAAAATCGCGATCGACGATAACCAAGGGTTGGATTTGTCACCCGGCATAAGCACTACGATTAAAATTCATTTAAAGGGCAACTAGAAAAGAGGAGTTAGTCAACGATGAAAAAACTTAATAACTTAATCGTTCCCGCGGTTCTTATGCTTGCGGTAGTCAGTGTACTCCCGGGCTGCGGCGCAACAGTTTCAGGACAATCAGATCGTATGGCGGTTTCCGTCCAAACAATTAAGCTTGGTCAACCCGTAACCGCCGGCTTGAGCGGGAAAATCATACCCGATCAGGATATCAAAATTGTATCCAAGGTAGCAGGTAAAGTTAGCGTTGTGAACGTGCAGGAAGGCAGTAAAGTAAAAAAAGGCGATGTGCTCGTCCAACTGGAGACGGATGATTTGGCGAAGCAGGTCAAACAAGCGGAATCCTCTGTTCTTGCTGCTCAAGCAAAGCTGGCTGATACGCAAGCAGGTGCCCGTGTACAGGAGATTAGGGGACTGGAAAGCACAGTAAATGCGGCTCAGGGGGCTTACGGACAAGCAACGGCAGCGGTGGAGCAAGCGAAAGCGGGGTTAGACCTATCTACAAGCGCTTATAATCGCTTACGCAATATGTATGACAGCAGCTCCGGTGTTACGCAGGAAGATCTGGATAAAGGGACGTTTGATTATGAGAAAGCAAAGGCTGGCTATGCTCAGGCACAAGCTGCACAAAAAGCAGCGGCAGCGCAAGTGCAGGGAGCAGAAGCTAAGCTTGAGCAGGCCAAGGCCGGACCGACGGATAATACGATCAAAGCGCTGCAGGCGGATGTTGATCGTTTGCATGCAGGCTTGGAACTTGCGAACAGCGGAATCAATAATGCGATGATCACCGCTCCGATTGATGGTGTTATCGTGAAGAAAAGTATTTCCACAGGCGAGATGGCTCAGCCAGGTGTCCAGCTCCTTTCTTTGGTCAGTATGGATCAGGTCCAAGTGGAGCTTAGTGTGGCTGACAGTCAAATTTCACAGGTAAAGGTTGGTATGCCGGTAGATGTGAACGTACAGAATGTACCGAATAAAAGTCTACAAGGGGAGATTGCTTTCGTCAGTCCTGTTTCTAACCTGAACAGCAGTACGTTCCCTGTTAAAGTGAAAGTTGACAATAAAGAAGGATTGCTTTTTGCCGGTATGGTGGCAGAAGTCAAATTGGACGCTGCCGAGCAAAGCCGTCTAGAAGTGCCAAAGAGCGCGATGATTAAAAAAGACCAGAAAGATTATGTATTCACGGCAGATAATAATACGGCACACCTCGTTGAAGTGAAAACGGAGGAGAAAAACCAGGATTGGCTGTATGTACGGTCAAACGATAAGCTTAAAGCCAATCAACAAATTGTTGTGAATCCAACAGACAAGATCGTTGAAGGCACGAAGATAAAAGCCGAATAGGAGGTGCAGTTATGGCCGATGCATCGGCAGATCATCAACAACAAGCAGAAGGCAACGGCAAGATGTGGTTTTCACTGATTGCTATTGTTATGGGTACCTTTGTCGCTGTTTTGAACAGCAGCTTAATGAACGTGGCCATGAACAAATTCGTAGCTGTATTCGGATCGGATATCAATACGATGCAGTGGATCATAACGGGATATACGCTGGCATCGGCGATGGTCATTCCAATGAGCGGGTTTCTAGGCGCGAAATTCGGTAACAAGAACATATTTATATACTCGGTCGCCGGTTTTACGTTATTTTCAGTTGTTTGCGGTTTGGCATGGAGCGCAAGTACGATGATTCTCTTTCGGATCATTCAAGGGTTCGCTGGCGGATTCATCATGCCGATCGGGATGTCGATTATTTATACGACGTTTCCTCGGGAGAAGACGGGGACGGCGATAGGCCTTTGGGGTGTTGCAGCCATGGTAGCGCCTGCTCTAGGGCCAACCTTCGGCGGTTATTTAATTCAAAATTTCAGTTGGCGGCTTCTGTTTTTCATCAATGTGCCAATTGGGATTCTTGCCGTTATTTTAGGTAAGATTTTGTTAAAGGATTCACCGAGAAAAGAAGGCTTGAAATTCGATACGGCGGGCGCGATATTGTCCATGCTTTTCTTTGGCAGCTTGCTGCTGGCCTTAAGTAAAGGGCAGCAGCAGGGCTGGACGTCCTTATTTATTATTAGTTTGCTGTTTATCTCTGTGTTTAGTTTACTATTGCTGATTTGGGTAGAGCTCGGTGTGAAGCAGCCCGTGCTGGACTTGAAGTTGTTTAAAAATCTTAAATTTACCATTAGTGTCATCGCGGGCAGTTTGGTTATGATGGGGATGATGGGGGGGACGTTCCTAACCCCCTTGTATCTTCAAAATATTCAAGGACTTTCTGCGATGCAGACGGGTCTTCTTATGATGCCCCAATCTATTGCGATGGCACTCATGATGCCGATTAGCGGAAAGCTAGCCGATAGATTCGGAATTGTTCCCTTATGTATTACAGGTCTAGCCATATTAGGGGTAATGACTCTGGAAATGCACCATTTGACGACAGATACGCCAAATCATTGGCTTAATGTGCTGTTAACCATCCGTGGTATTGGGATTGGGCTTTGCATGATGCCGTTAACCTCGGCGGGCATGAGCGCGGTGACTCCGCAGCAGGTCGGCAACGCCTCGCCGCTTTCTAACGTTTGCCGTCAGGTCGCAGGTTCCCTTGGGATTGCTATGTTTACAGCGCTTATGAGTAACCGCCAGCTCTTACATTATCAGCATATTTCGGATAGTGTGCCTGTGGATGCCATTACAGCGAATGACACGATAACCATGCTCTCCGGAGCGATTTACGCATGGTCGATTGATAGGGGAACTGCCTCGGGAACCGCAGCAGCCTATCTAGCAGGTTTCATGCAGAAAGAAGCGCTGGTACGCTCGATTGCCGATACTTTTTTCATCTCCGCGATCCCGGCTTTTGTTTGTATTCCTTTCGTCCTTTTCTTTATTAAAAGAAAAAAGGCCTCAGTTGAAGTCAAAGAATAGAGTCATGCACGAACAATGCTGGCTGGCATAGGTCTTAAATTGATTTATTTTTAGGAGGAGTAAGAACATGAAGAAAAGTTTAGCAGTTATGATGAGCGCAACAATGGCTCTTACCGTATTTTCATCGGTGGCTTTAGGAGCCAATGGACCGAAGTCTTCCGCTGATTTCAGCGATTTAACGAATCTAGATGCCGGAACGAAGGCCAAATTCGATAACATGATTTCCGCGGGTATTTTCGATGGGGTCAGTGAGCGGATTTTTGGCTTGAATGATAAAATGAACCGCGCCCAATTCGCTAAAGTAGCCGCTTTGATTTTCGGATTGAAAGTGAATGCTTCTCAGCGCGTTTCCAGCTTCACCGATGTGAGTGCGACAGACCCGGCTAACGGTTACGCTTTACCTTATATCGAAGCCCTTAAAGCAGCCAACCTTACGGATGGCTATGGTCAAGATACGTATAACCCGGCGGGCGAAGTAACCAAAGAACAACTGGCGGCGTTCCTGATTCGCGGATTGAATAAAGAAGCTGATGCTAAAGCAATCGTTGGTGGAAGTGACAGCACGGTCTCTAGCTGGGCAAAAGGGTACGCGGCTTTATCCGTACGATTGAATCTGCTGGGGAATCAGGCGGACGGTACGTTTGGGGGGATGTCAGCGGCAACTCGCAATTTGCTCGTGACTTCCTCTTATGAAGCCAAGCAGCAATATGTACCTGGAAACCGAGGAGGAGCAGCACTTCCTGAAGAAGAAAAGATAGCCTATACGATTACGGGCGATGCTCAGGCTGAAATTAAAAGCTTACTTCAAGAAAAAACACCAGATGGCTGGAGAGTTGGGGCTGTCATCAAACTAAATAACACATCGAGTGCCACAATCCGAATTCCAGATTATGAGCTTCGCGTGAAAACGGCAGACGGTACCATCTATACGCTGCAGGCAAGCGCTAGCAATGCTCGATCGATACTTCCTCAGGGCTATGTCACCTTAAGCTATCTGGCAGACATCGATGTGAAAACGGACGTTAGCTTGACAGATCTGCTATGGATCGATGTTAATCAGAACGTATATCCGAAACAGGAAACGCTGCTTGTTGATGCTCCGATCCTATCCAAAGTATGGCGCGGTAAGGATGCTGTCATCAATGACCCGTCCTTACTTGGAGACTGGGGGGCAACCTTTTCTGTTCCGGGCGCAACTTCCGCTTTGAAGTTTTCGGCATCGAGCTTGTCTAAGCAGTTTACAGGACAATTACCGACCTATCTTGTCCAAATAAGAGTGGACAATCCGGGAAGCAATGCGGAAACCGTGCCTGACTTTACGCTGAGCGGGAAGTCTGACGGGCAATCATTTATTGGTAAACGCGTTGAAGAGGGGCCCATCAGTCTGAATGCGGGAGAGCAAAAATATATACATTTTGCAATCACAACCGATACGGATACCAAGTTGAATGCTTTTTACATTCTTACGCCTGAAAGCTTCTTAAAGCAAGGACAGACGACGCCGATTCCATACTTTACGGGACGAATCGGATTCGGACTTCCTGCGAATGCAGCCGAGGGAACTCATACAGGAACGGTTGCAAGCGACTATACCTTCGGTACGCCAATGGTATTCGAGCAATCAAATGCATTTATTAATCCGAATTTAGCGGTTTCTCTGGAAGAACTGCATGTAACGAATAATGAAGAAACCGGTAATAAAACCGGCCTGGCCAAATTCAAGCTGACAAACAAAGGGGATAAGCCTATCCCCGTTCCAGTGCTGCAAGCGGAATTGGTCGGAAAAGACGGCTATACGTATGCGGGAAGCCGTCAGACGATGGGTACGCAGGATATAGCTCCTGGATCAGGGATCGTAATTAACTATGGTTTTACCCTTCCTTCAACGGATCAAAGCGATCCATATAGGTTGAATGTACAAGGGGTACTGGGAAGCGGAGCTCAGGGCCAACCACCAGCAGCGGGGACTGCATCCTACAAATCCACAATCGCCAGTTACAATGTGAGTATTCAGAGCGACAACGATCATCATAACGTTTCCTTATATCCATTCAAATTAAACTTTAAAAGCTGGACGTTGTCGCAGCTGACCATGATGGGCACCACTGGATTTACCTATACGTATAAATTGAATTTGGATATGGACATTACCCGTAATCCTGAGGTTGAGCTTGATAGTAACAGCTCCAAGCTGAAATTCGATCTGGTTGATTCTTCGGGTCGTTCCTTAGGCTCAAGTTCTTTCCCTCTCATCGGGACTAATCGTTTAGTTAGCGGTACGCAGTTACTGAGTTTCGCTAATCTTACTCAAAATCAAATACAAAATAATGTTTCCATAAAGGTGTACGAAACGGTCAATACACCAACGGGTGAAGTGAACAGATTCATCACAGAACTGAAATAAGTCTAGGTGAAAAAAGTGGAATAATCTAATAAGAAGGTGGATCAAATGGTTAACTTTGATCTGCCTTCTTTTTATTGCGGAATAATAGTTGCACTTGCAACGGATCAAGCGTATGATAAAAATAGTAGCAAGTGCAACTAATTTTCATGCGAGTAGAGATGGGGGAGATTGCCATGATAGACGCCAAGAACTCGATACCTCGTTGGGTATCGCTTCTTTATCGCTATGGACAAATGTACATCGGTGAACACCTCAAAAATTATGAGATCGGCAGAGGTCAACATATTTTTCTTAACGCGCTCTATAAAGAAGATGGCTTGAGCCAAGAAGATTTGGCCGATTATTTGAAGATCGACAAAGGCACGACGGCGAAAGCATTAAAGAAGTTGGAAGAGCAAGGCTACATAACAAGGAATGTAAGTGAAAAAGATAAACGGTGCAACGAAGTGCATTTGACGCAGAAAGCGCTGCTGATTAAGGAAGATGTGCGTAAGGTGTTAACCGATTGGCGAGAGCGGTTGACGTACGGATTGACCGATGAGGAGAAGCAGCTCGCTCATTCTATTTTGGAGAAAATGGGCAACAACGCAGCCCGATTCGCAGAGGAGAAGGTGGAGGTATGAACATTCGTACCGCGGGATCTACGTTTGTCGATCAACATTTTCACGCGCTGACGCATCGCAATTATCGGTATTTATGGTTTGGCCAGTGTGTGTCGCTGATTGGTACTTGGATGCAAAATATTGGGCAATCCTGGCTCGTGCTTACGATTACTGGCTCGCCTTTCAAGCTCGGTGTTGTTGGAGCGTTTCAATTTCTGCCTATTCTTTGTTTTTCATTGTTTGCAGGTATTATCGTGGATAAGTTTCCAAAGAAAAACATTTTGCTCGTCACCCAAACGGTGTCAATGATTCTTGCGTTTACCTTAGCGATCCTAGTCCTAACGGATACGGTAAAATATAGCTATATCTTGGTGCTTGCGCTTCTCCTCGGGCTTAACAATACGCTCGATATGCCGACGCGGCAGGCCTTCAATATTGAAATCGTAGGCAAAGAGGATTTAATGAATGCAATCGCCTTAAATTCGGCGACCTTTAACATGGCTCGAATTTTGGGCCCTGCTATTGGTGCCCTTATGATGGCGCTGCTCGGAGCGGGCTGGTGCTTCCTTTTGAATGGCGTTAGCTTTCTTGCCGTTCTGTATGGTTTACTCCACATTAAAGCTGCGCCTTACGTCAGGAAACAACGATCCCGTGAGGGGATGATGAAAGAAATAAAAGATGGGATTGTTTATATTGCAAGAGACCCGCTGTTGGCTCAAACGGTTCTACTCGTTACGGTAATTGGGACATTGGCGTTTAACTTTAACGTCCTTATTCCGGTGTTCACCAGAAATGTGCTGCACATGGGAGAAACCACATATGGCACATTAATGTCTTGTCTGGGCATTGGCTCCTTCGCCGGTGCGCTGACGATGTCATTACGGAGTAAACAAGGACCGCGAATGAAGGTAAGCATCATCTGTAGCTTACTTGTCGCTATATGCTTGATTTTCAACGGATTAAGCAGCTCAGTGTGGATGGTCGGGGCACTGCTCGCCTTCACCGGATTTTTCAACATTATGTTTGCAACTAATAGTAATTCCGCTCTGCAGATGCATGCCAAAGACGAATATAGAGCACGGGTGATGAGCGTCTATTCACTTGTGTTTGCGGGCTCGACGCCAATCGGCAATTTGTTCGCTGGTTATGTCGCTGATCGTTATGGCGCGAACGGCGCATTCCTCAGCTGCGGCGTACTCGCTATCCTTCTCTGCGGTCTTATCATTTGGAAGTTTAGGAAAACGTCTAAGGGGAATTTGTTGGAAGAAGCGGAAAGCAGCGCAATGTAGAATAGAAGATCAAGATCTGACTGCTACGAAAACCAAAAACGCAATCTTCCATTCGTTGAAAAGTAGAATAATGCTTGAAAAGGTGGGAGTTTAGACTCATTTTTAAGTGGATATCCATAAACTGGATTGTCAACCTTCGAAGTTTCTACTACAATATGTTGTAGATTCATGTCAGAAATGGGGGAGAAGACAATGCTGGGGCTTTTCAAAAAATGGCTGCGTACGCCAAAGCAGGAACCTGCCAAATCTGTGGATTACAAGACAATGGAAGTTGATGTTGTAATCAAATGTTTCGTTTCGGATAAAGAGAAGCCGTTTCGGGTCATATTTAAAGTCGAGAAACAGGGTTCTTTTTTTAGTAAAGATATTTTCGTGGAAAATGTGGATGCCAAGACAGCTTACGAGCTCGCTCATAATTTCTCAACGCTTGGAATGAATTATGAGGAGCTGAAGAGGTATGGAAGCATCGATCATGCTGAGTACAGCTTCGCAACTTTAGAGGAAGCCAAAAAGGTGAAGGATACGACCGTTGATTACATCCGGTTTCTACTTCGCGAACATCAACAAGAAACGCTTGCCCAAATATCATAAAGAAAAGGAGCTTGCGATTACATCGCGGCTCCTTTTTTGCCTATTTATTCATTTCTTCCAGAGCGGCTTCTGTTCGGTGCTGCTGCCAAATTTCTTTCAAACGATGCTGCCGAAGCTTCGTAATCGTCGTATGTTTGGACTCAGAGCCTTTAGTTTCAAAGTAAACTTTACCGTCCTGTATGTGGATGATTTTTCTTGTATTGACGTAACAGTCAGTGTTGGCTTTAAAGAAGACGATGTCTGATGTAATTTCAAGAATTTGCTCCGACGACATTCGTTTCTTAACGTGATAATTTTTTCCGTGAAAACTGACAAGTCCTCGTTCTCCAACCCGGAAGTACATAATATCCTTTTGCAGTATAAAGTCTTCATAGGTATTTTTGAAATCGAGCGCTACATTCATTTGTTCAGCCCCCTCATTTACAATGGCAACGCTTACAAATTGAGAACGCTTTCATTTTAACATACTATGGGGCGTTGGAAAAGGGTTTTGAAGGAAAAAATAGAGGAAAACCCACTTGCTTTCACAAGGTTTTTTTCCTCTTTCGCTACCCTTTATTATTCATACGGTCAATTACATGCTGTGCAACTCAGACGCCAGCAGCACCTACTTGAGCCAAGCCACGTGTGATACCAGCCCTGTCGCCTCGTTCGTTTTAAACTAGATTAGAGGGTCTGTAAATAGTATAATAGCTATCGGAAATGAATGGAATAAGATGGGGATATGTAGAAGAATTTTCTGCTTATAGCTAGACACAGAGAGGACTCGGAGGGATTAATTTGAAAGTAACCTTTTTAGGCTGCGGAGATGGGTTTAGTGTGCTTCAAGGTCATAACAGTGCTATCCTTGCTTTTAACGGCACGAATCTTGCGATCGACTTCCCAGAATCAAACCATTATGCTCTACACCAAATGAACATGACGCTCAATCAAATCGAGCATATCTTTATTACACATCTACATGAAGATCACATGAATGGCCTTCAGAAGCTAGCGCTGTTTCATCGGGTGTACCCAGGGAGGACAAAACCTAAGCTTATCGTCCCAATTGGTCTCAAAGAGGATTTATGGCAATGCCTGCGGCATGGACTTGAGCTGACCACGCGTGGAAAGTTAACCTTCGAGGACTATTTTGATATTGAATGTGTGGACAGTGAGTTTATCGTTGAAGGAGTAAAGTTTGAGCTTGTTCGAACCCTGCATGTGCCAGACATGCTAAGTTACGGACTTGTATGTAAACCTTTTTTCTATTTCAGCGGGGATACGAGGTTTGATGAGAGCTATATTCGGCGCATTGCCGATGAGGTACAGACGATTTATTATGAATGCCACATGCAGGACGATCAGCTTCCCTCGCATACTTCTTTAGCTGAACTGCTCACGCTGCCTGAGACTATTCAGGAGAAGCTAGTTTTGATGCATTATGTAGATGATTATTTGGAGCCAAATCTGAGGGAACCGTTTCACGCGAAGATGAAGGTTCGATTGGCAGAACCTGTATGGCGAAATAGGGTATCACAGTGAAAGGGATAAGGTGCAATGAAAATCGAACAGAAAATGGGGAAAAGAAATGATAAAGATCTCAACCAATATTACAAGATCAGATTACTGGAATTACAATAAGTATGCTTATTTCAATATACCTAAACTAAGAAATAGATTTATTATTAGCAATTTATCGTTACCAGTCATAGTGATGGTTCTCCTATTATTATTTAAACTTCCATTGATTTTCTCTTTATGTTGGGGAATCTTTGGAGGAGGATTAGCGAGTTTATTTGCCTATTTACGTATGAAAAAAAGAGTTATGAGCCTTCCAGAAAGTAATGATGGAATATTAGGAGAACGTTTGATTGAAATAGATGAAACCGGAGTATATCAATCAAATTCAGTAAGCCAAAGTAGTTATAAATGGAATGGAGTTAAATCTATAGAACAAAATGAAGCATATATATTTATCTTTGTTGATACAATTATGGCTTATATTATTCCGAAGCGTTCGTTCGTAAGTGATAAGGACTGCTTGGAGTTCTATCATCAAGCTCAAATTTATTTTTCTAAGTATTTATCTTAGTGCGATGACATATTTGGTGCGCTGGTAGAGAAGAAGCTATTCTCTCGCCAGCGCATTTTGTATTTGTATAGAAAAGTGATGTGCGCCGATAGTTTAAACTTCTTGAAGAGAGAGATAAGTTACATCCCAATACGTTCCTTTATCGGCAACATCATAAAAGCGCAAATCATCAAATTCATCAGTGGAGTAATTACGTGGAATTGAATTCGTTGTTGGATAAAGTGATTTACTAAAATTAATGTGAACTTTAACTTTAATAATGCCATTAGGAGCGCTTGTAGAAGTAGTGTGGGACGTTGCTGCTTGAACGGATGATGATAGTGCCAGTGCTGCTACAATAGATGCTGCCAGTAAAATTTTTTTCATTTTCATTTGTGATTACCTCCATTTTTTTATAATGCTAATAAATTAGCCATACAATGAAACATCTCGTTATTTCTAAATATGTCATATAGCATCATTTATTACATTAAATTCTAGATGTTTGTTCATGCGTTGTTTGTTAGATTGCGCTGTCGAATCTATTCTTTTTTCAGGAATTTCACAAAATCATATACAGGTAATATTCGACAAAGGTATAATTTAACAGCATACAAGTTATGGGATTGTTGCTACTGATGCTCTTCATTTCGTTGTAAAAAGAATGGTATATAAATGTCAACATTTTTGCTAATCGTACTAGTGCTTGATATAGTTACTCTGTATGACGGGTCTCCCAATAAAATACATTCCTAATATTACCTTGTATATTTTGATTATGAAACGTTAATCCATATCTAGGATTGTGGTGAGGTTAGTATGAACATCAGGTATGAACAAACAACTTCTCTCAATATTCGTATCATCGCCGTTTTAGGAGATAAGTCTCAAGATAAGAACGTGTGTTTCTGTTATCATTTGAGTTAGCAATGTTGTGGAAAATAAATCCGATAAATGCTTCTGAATATTTACATGTAAGGTGGAGAAATCATCTGTGAAATTGTACGTAACGGTTAAAAGCTTGGGTAAACGGAAAAATGTACTGACAAGGCTTGCAATAGAGCTTCAAGTCAATCCGACAACGCTGAGGGAGCTCATTACCGAAGTTGTTCTCATGAATGTGCAGAAGCTAAACGATAAGCAACAGAATACTGCACTGATTCCATTCTTAACGAGAGCGGAGATTGAGGAGCGCGGGGAGAATGGAAAGGTAGGATTTGGTTCGGTATACAATGAACAGATTCCTGAGCTTGCCAAAGCAGTCGAGACCGCATTATTAGCTTTTGAAGATGGGCTATATAAAGTATTTATTCGCGAAGAAGGGATTAGTCACTTGGAATCACCGCTTAAACTTATGGAAGAGGATGAAATTGTATTTATCAGATTCACAATGTTAGCTGGAGGCCTATGGTGAAGGAGACAATGATTGATGGAGAAGCATGAACAAGAGAAGCACTACTATGCATTATTACAAGAAAAAGCAGAGGGGGTAGATCCTCATCTTTTACCATTAGCAAAGTTAGTGGTAGAGATGGCGCAAGTAGGGTATGTGCGTCCGGAAGAAGAATGTTTTTTGAAATGCCAAGAGATATTGCTTTCACTTGCTGCGGGGAATGACAATCTACTATTCGAACCATTGGTGAAAGTTGTGAGGCAGCTTACAAATGAGTACATAGGCGAAGTATTTGATTATATTACTGATCATGCGACTGAATACCCATATAGCACAGGATACGCGCGTAGGCCTTTCCGCACATCGGATTGTAATGCCCACTTGGGCAAGGTGATTATCAAGATGAACTCACTTATATTTATGGATTGTCAAGGGTTTGCTATTATAGATTATTTGACATTAGCAGACTATCCATTGAAGCATAATTATAAGTTGGCGCAGACGATCAGTGACGTTATTGCTTATGAGTTAGATCGTAACAATACAGAAGTACTTACGGCACTTAAGGAAATTGTATATGGAGATAACCAAACGGCGTTACTTACTCAAGGCATGATCAAAGGGATATTTATGAGTCATCATGAGGAATTGTACGTAATGATGAGCGAACTGTTAACTGCTGCGCGCCTGCAAGAAGGGCTTCGACAATCTATTGTGGAACGAATGGATGAGGGGACGTTGAAAGCGAACCTGTACATGCTCAAGGTTATCATTGACCAAGGAATGATTCGCTATAGTTCTGTCGTGAGAGCGCTTGGCGTATGGACAGGTATGGGATTAGAATCAACAAATCAGCGTGTAGCTGGACAACTGATCGAGGGGGCTTATCGTGCTCTAAATGATGTTGCGATTCGTGAGTCTTGGTTGTCTAGCGATAATGCGAATCAAGTTTATTTAAGCTTATGGGCTACAGCGGTATTTGAAGAATGTGATTTTTTTAGTAGGATTGAGTATTTGATGGAACATGGAAAGCTGTATCAGAAGATCATAGCTCAGTATGTACTCGCGAACAGTGAGAATAAAAATGTTCGTTACGGAATAGCTCGACAATACTTAGATGTTGCGGACCCTGAATTACAGCATTGGATTCTATCCAACTATAGTTATGATTACAATCGCATATGGAAAAAAGAGGAGGATGATGGGCCGAGTATTACGATTGAACGTAGTACTCTTCTAGAGAACAAGGAGGAGCGGCGACGTGAATTTGAACAGCTTGAGGCGATGTTTCTTGGCGGTATTCGCAAAGAGACATCTGCTCCTTCCAAAGTGCTAGATTTTGCACATGTTCATTACAACCCTGATCTCCCTATTCGCAAAATGCTTTACCTTACAGCGTATGACATGGATAGCGAGTGGATCGCAAAAATCATTGCCTTGAAGGATCGGTTAAGTGCGGATATGCGTGGAGAGCTGTTATTTCATTTCATGGAGGATATGGACCATAGCATACAGCGTGAGTTTATATTTACCTCTTTATCAGATAAGAGCATGAGTAATCGCGAGAAGGCACTCGATAAGGCGAAAAAATTAACGTTAGCGGACGAAGAGTTGAAAATGGTGGAAGATTTGTTGAAGCTGAAGACGGGCTCCTTACGCCAAAGTGCTATTGAGTTGCTGCTGCGTCAGCCCGAGGACAGTGTGAATGTCTCACTAACTAGGCTATTGCAAGGGAAGAGTGAATTGCAGAGACTGGCGGCGCTGGAGACGATTGTTGAGATTTTTGAGGATAATGAACGCGCTGAGCAGTATGAAGTCTTGAGCTCGTTGCCTAATTTAATCGAGAATCCGACGCATAAGGAACAGCAATTGATCGGGAGACTTCGTCAAAAAAATGAATATACAGCAGCGAATGGCTTCGGTTTATTCGACCCGAAGGTTATCGAACCTTGGCTTACAGAGATACCAGTAATAGGAGAATTCGACTGGAAGCATATTTTCACTATGTCGGTGGAAGATGTGATCCGTTTTCTCTCTGGGCTGGAGCAAGAAATTCATAATCATCGTGATTATGAATATGAGGCGGAGTACTACTCTGGTTACAAGGATACGCTGCTGTTGGGGACAGAATTAAGAAGGATTCGTCCATTCCAAGAGGAAGAGGACGATACAGCTGAGCTTACGAAATATCCGCTGTACGAGGTTTGGAGAGATTACTTAGAACGAAGTAATTTAGCGGCCTCTGAATTAATGGAGATCTACTTCTATTCCATATTGGCCCCCCTTGATCAGACACTGAACCAGTATTATCGGTATTTCTCGGATGTTGAGAAGGATTACGGCAAGCTTGAAAAACATACGCTGTTAGAGGGTTCGCGTAAGGAGTTTGCGGAGCAGGTGTATCCTGTTGCTCAAATTCAAGAGATTAAAGATGTGCTCAAAGGATTTAAGTATAGTAGACAGATCAGTAACCTGCTTTTTGCTTACTTCATGGATAGCGATAAAAGCTCAACATTTGACTTAACGATAAATGCCTTGAGTGCTGTGATGCAAGCGATGCCTAAAGAGAAAATATCCAAAGAGTGGGGGATATTGCAGCTCTTAGCGAATCCATGGTTCTCAATGTCCCGTAGTCGAATGCATGATGATGACAGCTTTAAGCGAATGTTCCATACTTTCTATACATTTAATATCATGAACCCGAATGGGAATGTTGATTCCACACTTGACCTTAAGGATTATTTACGTGCTTTTGAAGCGGGAATGATCGGTACAGGGGAAGTATATCGGGAATTAGTAGGCAGTCATGGCAGTCGCAATCATATACGCAATATTACGTCTAAACGATATGATTGGATAGATCACAAGTCTAAGTTAATGACGATTCGTCAGACCGCTGTTGAGCGAATTCTAGAGGTGGAGCTCGAACGTGGCGATCTGGCTACTGAGTTAACACCTCTGGCCATGGGGCTGGAGCGGATCGAGGGTATGGAGCATTTCATTCATATATTATCCGGGCTGCAGCAGGAAACCTTCATCCGTGGCTATATCTATGGATATGGGGATAGTATTACGAAGAAGGAATCTTTCAGTCATCTGCTTAAGATCAGTTATCCACGTAAAGGTGAAGACGATACACGCTTGAAACAAATGTTAGAAGGTCTTGATATTACGGAGAAAAGGTTGTTAGAGGCAGCCATGTATGCCCCTCAATGGTTAGATATTGTAGCGAAATATTTAAATTGGGATGGGCTGCGCAGTGCAGCTTGGTATTTCCATGCGCATATTAACGAAGGCTTCTCTGCCGAGAAAGAAACGGTAGTGGCGCATTATTCACCGATTCTAGCGCAAGACTTCAATGATGGAGCCTTTGATATAAAATGGTTTAAAGAGGCTTATAATACGTTGGGCGAGAAGCGATTCGACTTATTGTACGATTGCGCTAAATATATTTCGGCTGGAGCTAATCACCGAAGATCACAGCTGTTCGCAGATGCGACATTGGGTAAGCTTGATATCATCGAAATACAGAAGTCAGTAGAAGAGAAACGGAATAAGGATCACTTGCTCAGCTATAGCCTTATTCCACTAGTTAACAATCGTGAGCAAGATATTCGAGAGCGCTATGAATTTATCCAGCGTTTTCTGGCGCAGAGTAAGAAATTTGGCGCTCAGCGTCGGGCAAGTGAAGGTATGACTTCGCAAATTGCACTTGGCAACTTGGCGAGAAATGCCGGATATGGAGATGTAATTCGGCTGATGTGGGATATGGAAGCACGAAAGCTGGACGATATGCAATCTTATTTCCAGCCATATATGCTAGACGAGGAGACGGCAGTACAGCTTCTTATTGATGAAGAAGGACAATCAGAGATTGGCATTACTCGAAAAGGTAAAGAGTTGAAAGCCATCCCGGCTAAGTATAAGAAGGATGAATATGTTGACGCATTGAAAGAAATGAAGTCGGAACTAACAGAGCAGTATCGGAGGGCCCGCAAGGAGCTAGAACGCTCCATGGAATCAGGAAATACATTCACTTTGCAAGAATTGAAGGGGTTATCAGGGAATCCAGTGATTACACCTCTATTGCGGACGTTGGTGTTTAAGTCGGGAGAGATATTGGGATACTTCGATGCAGCTTCAGGAGGACTTATCGATCCAGCGGGTACATTAATGCTGATAGGGGATTCAGAAGAACTCCTTATTGCGCACCCCCTTCATTTATACGAAAGCGGAGATTGGAGTCAATATCAGAAGGACTTGTTCGATCGTCAACTTCGTCAACCTTTTAAACAGGTGTTCCGCGAGTTGTATGTTCCGAATGCAGATGAGCGGGCTCAGGGTACGATTTCCCGCAGATATGCTGGGCACCAAGTGCAGCCAAGAAAAACAGTTTCCTTGCTTAAAGGCAGGCAGTGGACAGTTAGTTATGAAGAGGGACTGCAGAAGGTATATTATGCTGAGAATTTGATTGCGAACCTCTATGCGATGGCGGATTGGTTCTCTCCTTCGGAGATTGAAGCACCTACGCTGGAAACAGTTCAATTCTTGGATCGGAACACGTATAAGAGCGTCACCTTGGATAAGGTTCCTCCCATTCTATTCTCAGAAGTGATGCGCGACATCGATTTAGTTGTGAGTGTCGCTCATGTTGGCGGCGTCGATCCAGAAGCCAGTCTGACAACGATTGAGATGCGGAGAGTGATTGTCAAAGAGTCACTGCGTCTCTTGAAGATTGATAATGTTCGCTTAGATGGTAATTATGCTCGAATTGAAGGTGCCCTTGGCGAGTATGGCGTACATTTGGGCAGTGGTATGGTTTACAGACAAGCTACAGGAGCTATGCATATCATTCCTGTACATTCACAGCATAGAGGTCGTATATTCTTACCCTTTATTGATGAAGATCCGAAGACAGCAGAAATTCTGTCGAAGATCGTGATGTTGGCCGAGGATAAGAAGATTAAAGATCCGCAGATTCTAATGCAATTGCAATCATAAAGAAGGGAGCAAGCTCTCACACCACTTGTATTACGGCATGAGTGAGAGAAATCTATTTGCTCATTTTAAGGGGATAGCCCGTGTTTAGGGGTTATCCTTTTTCATGATTAAGGGAGACATGCACGCTAACATCGTAGGGTATAAGGATCATTTCGAAGATAATGGTACGGCTTGCAATTTTTGCTTCACTGGGATTTTCTCCGCTTGAGTTCTATTTGGGGCCTATCTTATATAAAAAGCTCCCCATGGCATGAGGAGCCTTTTGCTAAAGTTTAATAACGATTACTTAACACCAAAATAAATTTTTGCAGCAGCAATGTCAGCTTCATACTGTGCATTTTGTTGGTCAAGTTCCCATTGGTCATGAGCGTTGCTTCCATCAGTCCAATATTGTTGTGTCAATGCAGTTAAATATGAACCATAGCTGTTGTAATCATGTAGATTAACAAGAGGATGGGCATAAGCAGCAGAGGCACTCAAAGTCGAAAGAACGATGACAGCAGATAGTACAACAGATTTAAAAGATTTCACTAGGAATACCTCCAAATGGTATAATTTGTATTACACAGGTATCATATAACATGGGAATTGGTGCTTCAAGTGATTTACTGAAAAATAACAATTTTTGGGGTTTCTAAAATATGGGAGTTAACGGTTGTCTAATTTCATGCAAACTAACTTTTATCAAATCAATATAGGGGTGGACGTCGTGTTTGAAAAAATACTTAACAAAAAAATCTTATCGGCAAGAATATCAGAGTTTAAAGAAGAACTAGTTTTAGAGTTAGAAGATGGAGTGGAGATCAATGTTCAGATTGTAATGCCAGTAAAAGGGCAGTTTGAGCTTGAAGTGGATATAGAATGAAAGTTCACAGATCAAAATAATAAATTGGAGTTAGGTGGAATAGGCAAATGATTATAAGAACATATGTAGAAAATGATCTGGACAGAATGATGGAGATTTGGCTTGAGGGTTCAAAACAGGCTCATAATTTCATTGATGAAGATTATTGGGAATCAAATCAGATAGCAATGAAAGACGTATATCTTCCTATGTCTCAGTCATATGTCATTGAAGTGGATGGTGTTATAAAGGGTTTTATTTCTATGGTTGATAACTACTTGGCAGCTTTGTTTGTAGATACCAATGAGCAAGGAAAAGGGTATGGAAAGATACTTCTGGATCACGTTAAAGATCAAAAAGAGACTGTGGATTTAAAAGTATATCAAGAAAACAAAAATGCGATTAGATTTTATCAGAAAAATAGCTTTAGTATTTCAACAGAGTCGATTGATGAGAATACGTCTGCCAAAGAGTATGCTATGACTTGGAGAAAAGAGTAGATCAATGAAAAGGTCTGTTGTTTGATTGTAATCAATTGGACGCAGTACCATAAGAAATCCATTTAAAGGGTTGATGAAGAATATGAGCAAACTATATGCAATCGATTTAGCAAAGAAATTATATAGAGAAAATAATAAATCTTATTATGTGATTCAAGAACCAGAAACAGATGAATTTAATGTTGTGGATAAGGATGAGTTGGTAAAAAAGAATTTGAATCGATATGTTATTTTTAGTATAGAAACGGATTAAAACTTTAAATTGATTGGAAATACTAGCGTTACTTTCGGAATTCAGAATAAATGTTACTCCGATGAGTTTGAAACGGTATGCTTACGATTGTCCAATACTTCAACGCCCACATCGAACGTAGTCTCTTTGCCCATAAAATGAAGCAATATTTTTGCTCTATTCTTATGTTTATCGATCTTATGAATGATGTTCTCTTTACCCTGCAGGGGACCGGAAATGACAGAAAATCTGGAATTTTCCACATATACATTCGAATAATTGATCGTATCTCTCTCATCCAGAAGCTGCAAAATTGGAACGATCTCATTTTCACAAATTTTCGAAAAATAGATACCTCGATCTCTTGAATAATAGGGGCCATTATTTACCAGCCATAAGCTTTTGGGAATTTTTTCGAGCCGATAAAAAATATCGGTGTTCATGTTCGTTTTTATGAGTACATAACCTGGGAAAAAAATTTTGAGCACATGATTGACGGTGCCAAACTTTTTCTCAGGAATTTTTCTTTTGGGCACTATGGATAATAAAGTTTGATGATCAAAATAGAGCTGCAAAAATTTCTGAACAACTTCTTCTTTCCCTGTTTCTACGAAAAGTGCATACCACTCCAAGAAGATCAGTCCTTTCTATAGTAAAATTGGTTGCTTGAAAATAATAGAAAAATACGTAAAGAGGATATATTTGGACAATTATATAATGTTTGATTTAAAAAAATTGTATAAGCATGTCGACTGGAAAAAGATGGGGCAAACAGCCTGTTTGTTCATTCGCGTTATCATGTTTTTATTATTAATAGTTTGACACGCATCAAATGATTGAATATACTAGATTTAAAATAATATACAATTTTTGTAACTTCTTGGGCATCTAATTATATTCTATAGTAATCATATAAGTAGTCTAATCGATGTTTCGGCACGTTGGAGGAGCTTAGATGATCAGAGAACCAATCGAATGGATATAGGGAGTAGTTTGCCTATAAATAATAGCGTATATCCTAAGATATCAGAAAATTCAGACTTGTATAAGGAGGTGAATTATATTTCTGCCAGACTCCTTTCAACAAATCCAAACACGATGATGCAAGAGCTGTTATTCGAAGGAGTAACTCGAGAATATAAGGCTCATTTTTGCATTTCTTATTTTCCTGAGGACTATCGGTACGCTGATATGAAGCCGATTCTGCATCCGAAAGAACTTGAATATTACACGACGCTCCGATTCGAACGGCGGGCACAGAGCTACCTTGCTGGCCGATATGTTGCTAAGAAAGCAGCCTCGCTCCTTTTTAAAGAGGATAATATGGCCTCTATTTGTATTGACCAAGGAATTTTTTATCAACCGATTGTTATATACCCGGCCAGTTCCAATACGCAAGTAAGCATTACACATGGCGGTGGTCTTGCGGCAGCACTTGCATTTTCAGAACGATTTCCGTTGGCAATCGATATAGAAAAGATATTGATTAAAAAAGAGTTTTTTATGAGTCAATTTACGGATCCAGAAATTACGCTCATTCAAAGCTTGTCGTTTGCTAATGATACGGCCTTTACCGTATTGTGGACGGTGAAAGAAGCTTTGTCTAAGACATTGAAAACAGGTTTGATGGCCCCGCTTTCCATTTATGAAGTAAATCACATGGAAGTAAAGGATGGCGTTCTATACAGTTCCTTTGCAAATTTTATGCAGTACTCGGCGGCTTCGCTTATTTTCGATACCTATGTATGCTCGATTGTCTATCCGAAGAGGATGCCACTTGTGGTCGGCACTCTCAATGAGACGTTGGTACGTTTCATGGCGATTTCCAAAATCCCCCCCAACAAAATTGGAGGGGGTTTTTTTCAGTGAATGTCAAGGTACCGAAGCGATTATCTGTATGCCAAGGGGATACTCAAATTTACTATATCAGGAGGAATTTAGGATGAGTACACGTGTTGAACCGATTTATTTGAAGGAAATTTCCAAGCTTGGATCGCCTAAGGAAGGCTGGGGGCCGTATCAATGGTACAAGGATATGAGAGACAATCAACCCGTTTATTACGATGCTGAGCAAGCTTTTAGCTCGGAAAATTTAGTGAGTTGGGAAGCCCGAATTCAACGCATCGTCAACGAAATGCTGGATGAGCTTGCGGACCGCTTCGAAGCCCGCTTGAAAGTAAAGACGGCATTAACGACATTTATTCAACGCTTTTCACATGCACAGCTAATTGTAGCATGAAGAGTACCTATGAGATCATTCGACTGAAGGCTGGTTCGCCGCTGATGCCCAACTACATGTACGTGATTTTGGACAGAGCTACTCATGAAGCTGCGATTATTGATCCCGGGTGGGATCTGGAGCTGATTACGACATGTTTTAGGGAATTAGGGGCGCAACCCTCTATTATCCTGCTGACACATTCCCATTTTGACCATGTAAATATGGTAGAGCCTTTAGTTGAAAGATTCGGATCACTGGTGTATATGTCTGCTATAGAAAGCGAGTATTACCAAATTAGACCAACTAATTTAATCCAATTTCACGATTTGGATGCCATTTATTTGGGCCAAACTCGCATTCAATGTATGATAACCCCAGGTCATACCGCAGGGGGGAGCTGCTTCCTTCTGTCTGACAGTTTATTTACTGGAGATACGGTTTTTATTGAAGGCTGCGGCGTGTGCAATATGGAGGGAGGATCTCCTGAGCAGATGTATGAGAGTATTCAAAGAATTAAACGGGTCGTAGCTCCCCATGTTCGTATTTATCCAGGACATTCGTATGGAAAGCCGTTAGGCAGTACGTTGGGTGATTTGGAAAAGTGCAATATTTACTTTGGTTTGGATGTCAAAAAGCATTTTGTCGATTTCAGAATGCGTAAAAATCAGAAGCCTTATTTTCCAATAGACTTTAGAGAATTGTAATTCGGCAGATCAGAATGAAAGAAGAGGTGACACATGGGCAATCCTGTCGTTTTTATGTTTTCCGGACAAGGTTCTCAATATTGGAATATGGGAAAAGAACTCTATAATCAAGATCCTGTCTTTCGTAAATGGATGCTGGAACTCGATGATCTCGTGCAGCCGATGATAGGGAAATCTGTGCTGGCTCATCTGTACAACCCTCAAAAAGGGAGGAATGAGATCTTCGATCAACTGACATACTCACACCCGGCTGTATTCATGGTTGAATATGCGTTGGCTCAATCGTTGAAAGCCAGTGGCATTACTCCCGACCTTGTCATAGGGAGTAGTTTGGGGGAGTTTACTTCGGCTACGGTAGCTGGTGTTCTCGATGTGGAATCGTCGCTCGAATCGATTACAGAGCAAGCGCGGATTATTCAGACTTATTGTGAGCGAGGGAGCATGTTGGCGATTCTTCACAATGTGAGCCTATACGAGGAAACAGAAACGCTGAACAAGTTCTCAGAGTTGGCTTCGGTTAATTTTGACTCCCATTTTGTCGTTTCGGGAGGAAGTGAGCCTATCAAGGAGATTCAGTCCATGCTTAAGGCGAAGGGGATACTGTGTCAGGCGCTGCCAGTATCTTATGCATTTCACTCCACCTGGATAGATCCTGCAGAAGATGTGTACAAAAACATACTGCAAACGCAATCATTTCGGACTCCTCAGATCACAATGGTGTCTTCAGTCAATGGTCAGGTTGAAAGCCACATACAGAGGGAGTACTTCTGGGAGGTTGTGAGAAAACCGATTCAATTCACAATGGGCATTCAGCAAGTTGAGAAGCTAGACTGCCCTGTTTATGTGGATTTAAGCCCGTCGAGTACTTTGGCTAACTTTGCGAAAAGGAATATAGATCGTTCAGAGCTCAAATGTTTACCCATTTTGACGCCCTTTCATCAAGACTTAAAAAATATGGAAATGGTGAAGGGGATGCTGCGCAATTGGCAGAAGTGCCCAGAGAATCTCTAATGCTGATGAAAGAGCACATGACCGAACCAATCAAGAAACGGATTACAGCTGTGTTAGAGAAAGAATGGGAGATGCAGCAAAAAAACCTTCGTTAACAAGCCGGAGGTGCTGCGAAAGATCTTGACTGTTTTCGAGCAGTCTCCCGCGGGGAAGAATGCGCCTGAACTCATTTCCCTGAACCGCAGTACGCGGGGGAATCCTGTGTTTTGGCTGCATGGAGAGCGGAGCTTGTCTCGCCGAGGGCAACCTCAAAAAAAGCGATGGCACGATGGTCAAAGGCCCTGCCTTGCATTATGATACAGTAAAAGAAATGCTTAAATATGCGGCTGTTTCCGCGATGCTGGTAGCGACCTTGTCGTGTTGCTGGATCTATAGCCGATCAGGGTCTTTCTCGATTACGGGAATACTGCTTCTTGTTGAGCTGAGACTTTTCAATCGGGAGAGCCATGAGCACCAGCTCTCCAAAATACCGATAACAGATATGAAATGAGGGTTGGTATGGAGGATTTACCATGTAAAGGGTGCAAGGGCTTGTGCTGCGGACCTGTTCCTGTTACGGAGCAAGAGCTTAAACTGATCAAAAAGAAAGTGAAATCCATGCCCAAAAAGAGCAGGATGGAGCTTGAGAATCAAACGAGATATTATGGGACCTGCATGTTTTATGATTTAGAAAAAGATAGATGCGGTATTCATTCGGCCAGACCCGGGGTTTGCCGCGCCTTCGGCTATTATAAATCGCTTGTTTGTTTTCGTAATCCGGAAATGGCAACCCAAGATAATTGGACTCCTCAGGATAAACCGGTTGGTATGCTATCGATAGACATTACGTGGAAAACTTTTTAAACAGCAGGGGTGTGTTTCCAGATCATTGGAAATGCACCCTTGTTTGTTGTAAACATTTGGCGCAGGCATTCATGATTGCCCAATTTACAAAAAACTAAAAAAACCTTATTCGAAGGAGCATCGAATAAGATTTAAAAGACTATTTTATAAGGATCAAAGATCTTTACATATATAAAATGAAATAAAATCCTGAAAATGGAATAAGAAGTTGAAAAAGGTATTATATTAGTTTATAATATAAAAAAGGCATTCTTACATATCGTAACACAATAACGACATGATGTCAAGAAGTGAAATTAGCATTTTACAGGAAAGAGGTTAAAGAAAGTAAATTTAAACGAAATTGTTTCGATCTGCGTTTAGAAAATCAAACGAACGCAGCAATCCAGATGTCGGCTGTTGAGAAATAGGAACGATTGGAAAGGATCATACAAGCTTGAAGAACAAGAGTAAGTTCTGTTTTCCAGGAAGGAGGAGTTAAAGGATGACGAACGAACAGCATGCAGGATTAGAGACTGAACTTACGCTTGAACAGACGAAAGAACTTTTATTTGAACTAGGGAAAAAAAGCTCTTCGCTGGCCTATAAAGAAATTATGGAGAAACTTGCCCCTTTCGATCAGGATTCAGAGCAAATCGATGAATTTTTCGAGCAGTTGGCTGAAAGCGGGATTGATGTCGGCAACGAATCAGATGACGATCCTGTTCATGGACCAGGCGATCATGATCAGGATGACTTGAATTTTGAGGATAACCTGACCTTGCCGCCTGGCATTAACATTAATGATCCTATACGCATGTATTTGAAGGAAATCGGACGTGTCCCTTTGCTTTCAGCAGAGGAGGAAATCGTGTTAGCCAAAAGGATCGAGCGGGGTGACGAAGCAGCGAAGCGCAGATTGGCTGAAGCGAATCTGCGCCTTGTGGTCAGTATTGCCAGACGATATAACGGCCGTGGCCTGCTTTTCCTAGATTTAATTCAGGAAGGTAATATGGGTCTGATCAAAGCGGTAGAAAAGTTTGATTATACTAAGGGGTACAAATTCAGTACGTATGCAACTTGGTGGATTCGTCAGGCGATTACGCGAGCCATTGCCGATCAGGCTAGAACGATCCGGGTTCCGGTGCACATGGTGGAGACAATCAATAAGCTTATCCGAGTTTCCAGACAGCTGCTGCAAGAAATCGGGCGTGAGCCTACGCCGGAAGAGATCGCTAAGGTGATGGAGCTCAGTACCGACAAGGTGAGAGAGATTATGAAAATCTCTCAGGAGCCTGTTTCATTGGAGACACCAATCGGTGAAGAGAACGACTCGAATCTAGGTGATTTTATCGAGGATCAGGAAGCGCTGGCCCCAGCGGATGCCGCTGCGTATGAACTGTTGAAGGAGCAGCTAGAGGATGTGCTGGATACACTCACTGAACGTGAAGAGAATGTTCTGCGCCTTCGATTTGGACTTGATGATGGTCGTACACGTACCCTTGAGGAAGTGGGCAAAGTGTTTGGAGTTACCCGTGAGCGCATTCGCCAGATCGAAGCGAAAGCGCTGCGTAAGCTGAGACATCCGAGTCGCAGCAAGCGATTGAAAGATTTTTTGGAATAACAATGGATGAATAACGAATGAAGGCGGTGGGTATATGGAATCTGGATTTATTATCCGGTGTTTGAAATGCGGCGAGGAACAAAAAATAGTGCCCGGGAGACGTTCCAACTATCGCAATGAACCCATTGTTTTTGGGACGGACAATTACGGCGCGGATCAAATGTCTTGTGAATGCGGGAATGCTCTTGAAGAGCTGAGCAAGCATGAAGGCGAGGGATTTGAAGGAGAATTTATTGTAGAATGGCGCGACATTTCTAAGTAAGGGATGTTGACGTTGACATCCTCTGCCCGAAATAAAATCCTTGATGGACATATGAATAACAATGAATTCGTTACATAACGGCTAGAAGCTAAAATCTCCGTGCGGCTGCTGATTTGCTGAGGAAATCCGATATTGTAGAGGATGTTATCAACGCGATGACGAAGCGATAGAAAAGATGAGACCCGATGGAAGCAGGAAATAAGGGCATCGCAATGAAGTAAACTTTTGTGTACATGCACGTCTAGGCATTCACCCACATACAATATTACTATTCACCATGTGACCAGTAGTTGGCGACATCATTGAGGGGGTAGTTGATAATGCCTGGTTTTTTTTCTGCAATAGCCATATTTGTAAAACAGTTGATGATGCTCGTTTCATATGTGAAAAACAATGCTTTTCCTCAGCCTCTTACTGAGGAGGAAGAAGAAAAACATCTTCGTTTAATGGCTGAAGGGAATGATCACTCTCGGAATATGCTGATCGAGCATAACTTAAGATTGGTCGCCCACATCGTCAAAAAATTCGATAATACGGGTGAAGATCTGGAGGATTTGATCTCCATCGGGACGATTGGATTGATCAAAGCGATCGAATCGTTCTCGCCGAACAAAGGCACGAAGCTCGCGACCTTCGCAGCTCGATGTATCGAGAACGAAATCTTGATGCATCTGCGATCGCTGAAGAAAACGCGGAAAGACGTGTCCTTGCATGATCCCATTGGAACGGACAAAGAGGGGAATGAGATTACGCTGATCGACATCCTGGGCAGCGAAGCGGATGACGTGGTGGATGTGGTACAGTTAAAGATAGAGAAGTCGAAGATCTATAAGAATTTGGAAATATTGGATGAGCGGGAGAAGGAAGTCGTCGTAGGGCGGTTTGGGTTGGAGCTTGGCGGGGAAGAGCGCACGCAGCGGGAGATTGCGAAGGAGCTGGGGATTTCGCGGAGTTACGTTTCGAGGATAGAAAAAAGGGCGCTCATGAAGCTGTATCATGAGTTTTATAAGGCGAAGAGATAAACACTGTAATAGCTTGCCTTGTTGGCAGACCTCTATGCCTTTTAGACGGAAATTCATCTTATGTCAGTATTGCTTTATTTGATAAGGACGGAGGGGTTACGTGTGTTAAACTAATTCTTCGATATTTTTTGCGGCTTGGCTTGATGCGGGAAACCTCCAATCCCCTTGCTCCCACGGCTTAGATATATTTAACGTTTACAATTGGGACCTGCTCTACGGTGGTCGTCCAATCTTCTAGGGCTACCCTGTACACGAGCTTGGTCGCATGCACATGACGCTAGATCGCATTTCTCAATCTTAACAATACGCATACGTATAGGTCTATTCGATGTTCAGAAGATCGCCAGCCAGCCTCTTATACAGCTGGTTGGCGATCAACTTTAAGAACTTATTAATTGCGGGGATCCCCGCAAAGTACCTGAATCCGCTTTGAAGCCAAGGCACCACTTTGAGGTGGTGTTTCTTTTTATTTCAATAAGTTGTAAACCGCTTGAGCCGCTTCTGCTCGTGTCGTGTGTTCAGCCGGTACGAACAGCCCTTCTTGGCGTCCCGTCAACAGCTTCGCTTTGATTGCACTATTAACATAAGGCAAGGCCCAATCGCTGATCATTGAAGCATCAGAGATTTCCGTTGAAGCTTTTTCTAATTTTACACCCGTTCGATATTCATAAGCGCGGACGAGCATAATGGCCATCTCTTCTCTGGTAATGGTTCGATTCGGATCGAACATTTGCCGGGAATCACCTGTGATAATGCCTGCTTTATAAGCTGCGAATACTTCTTTGGCATACCATGCGTTTCCAGCCACGTCACCGAATGGAGCCGTCTCGGAAGACTTGAGATTAAGTGTCCGTACGAGAAGCGATGCAAACTCAGCACGGGAAACATCTTGGGTTGGTGCAAAGCTTGAGTTCGTCACTCCGTTCACGATATTCCGGGCGGACAGCTCTTGAATCGTCGAGTATGCCCAATGCATGCGTGTTACATCACTATAATTTTTTTCCAATGAAAGGACTGCGTAATGGCCGAGTCGGTCAATCCCGACTTCGATTGCGGTATTGCCGATTGTAAGCGTTCCACCTAAGTACGTAAGATTTCCGTCATCCAGAATCTTATAGATACCGGCCAGCTTCGGATTCATTCCGACTGGGATCGGGAATGTAATTGTTACAGGCTTTTTCAACTCATTCATTTCATACTGCTTCCCGGCTGCATCGGTCACGAAGATCGCGAGGTCGAATACCTTTCCGCCGAGCGTATAAAGACCGTTATCCTTGCTGCTCGCTTCTTTTAATGTCCGGTTCGCTTGTTCTGCTGAGATCGGTTCAATTTTCACCGTAATCGCAGCGGTATTGTCAACAGATGGCAGCAAGCTGGCTACGGATTTCAATAAATCAGCAGGAGCGCTCAGTTTTACATCGTGTGTCTGGACATTTAATGGACGCCCATTAAGCTGATTTACCTGCGCGATTGGAATGATAATGCGATTCTGTCCTTCCGTCAGTGCGACGGATATGGATGCAGAGTTTTTTTGCAGGTCTTCGTCCTTGATTACAGCCGAGTTACCCGGCCGCTCCGGCTTCATTGGCGGTACTACTGCCGTTGGAGATGAAGGTGACGAGTTTGATGATTCCGACGAATTTGGCAATCGACTAACTAGTATCACATATTCTTTAGTAGTTCCGTTCTGTGCAGTGACAAGGACAGAGATACGATTCAAGCCGACGAGCAGGCTACTGCCACCAGTAACAACTACTTGGGATGTGGCATGCTCGGCGGAATAAGTCACCGTCGCTACCGTTGTGCCAAAGGATACATCAATCGTATAACTCAGCTTGTCCGGTGCGAATCTGTTCAATGCGATATTATTGACACGCAAATCAAGCAGGTTAGCGTTGGACGATAGCGCTTGAGGTTGTCTGCTTATCGCGATGCTATAAATACGCTTAGTTCCGTCTTGAGCTGTTATCGTAACCGTAACCGTATTTACTCCGACAATTAATTTATCGCCACCGGCAATCACAACTGTTGCAGCTGGATTTGCTGTTGAGTAAGTTATGTTTGTCACCGTAGTCTCATACGGTACCGACAATGAATAATTGAGCTTGTCTGAAGCGAATCCATCCAACGTCTTTCCGTTTACGCGCAGATCGAGCAAGGAACTGTCGGACGATAGCGCCTGAGACTGTCTGGTAATCACGATGCTATAAATGCTCTTAGTCCTGTCTTGAGCTGTTACCGTAACCATAACCGTATTTTTACCGACAGTTAATTTATCTCCGCCAGTAACCACCACAGTTGAAGTAGGACTTGCTGTTGAATAAGTTATGCTTGTCACCGTGGTCTCATACGGTACCGATAATGAATAGTCAAACTTATCCGATGCGAAACCGCTTAACGTCACCCCGTTAACGCGCAAATCACTCAAAGAAGCAGGCGATATGTCGGCACGGTTCAGATTGATGACATACGATCTGACGTTTCCGTTCGGTGCTGTTATGGTCACTGTCACAACGTTATTGCCAACCTGAAGGTTGGAGCCGCCATTGACAACTACCGTTGCCTGAGGTTCTGAAGTCGTATAAGTAACTTTCGCATTCGTCACGTTATTCGGAACGTTCAGCGAATACTCTAATGTATTCGGAGCGAAGCCGTCTACCAAGACACCGTTAATTTTCAGATCCGTCAGGTTCGCGTTCCCGCTTGTAACTTTATCACCGGTAAAGTCGATCTCGCTCATGCTTGTAAATGTTTTGGATGGATCCGTATTGTAGGTTCCGGTAACTATGAATTTTACGTAGCGGCCCTGCAGAGCCTTATCCAAAGAGACAAAGTCTGTATATACGTTGCCTGTCCAAGTTTTCCTAAACATGCCGGAGGCTTTGTTGGCCGCATTGCTCAAGAATGCAGGATCGTTTAAGTCGGCCGGGTTATCGGACGCGTACAATTCGAATGTTTTCGGAAATTCGACCGCACTTTGGTTAGCTCGGCTCTTTCTCTGAATACCATTCAGTTTATACGTGCTCTCCATATCAATAATGACCCAGTGCGGGAATGGTGCAGCAGGCGCTTCCCATTTGGAATGCCAGATGGTTGTTTCTTGACCGTCCAAGATGTTGCTGGGTACAGCGTTCTCATTGTCCGCATAAGAGCTAAAAGAATGGATAGAGAAAGCCGTTTTTGGAATGAATGTATAGATAATGCCATTCTGGGCAGTTTGCAAAGCCCACATCAAATCGAGATAGGCTTGATCGATCGCAGTAGCGCTATTGCCAGAAGTAATAGTCTTGGCATTAGCAAGTCGAGCCTCCAGTTCATTTTGTGCCTGTACGGGAAGCGATAATCCTGTAGTTCCTTTGACATACGCAGTGAATTGTTCCGCTTCCTGAATTTTAGCTGTCAATTGATTAAGGTTGTACAAAGTTGTCGACTGGTACGAATCGGATAACGCTTTGGCTTCCGTGGCGGATAGGGCGCGCTTCCATATCTTTAAATCGTCCAGCGTAACGGTTGCTCCGCCGTTTCCTTTATTACCGTCTGCACCGATGATGACGTGATAAGGAGTATCCATACTGGACGTACCCAGTGCGGTGATATCCTTGGTCGCCTTCATGACACCGTCGACGTAAGTGGAGGCCGTCTTGTTCGTCCTGTCTACTGATATGGTGAAGTGGTGCCATTCTGTCCCTACACTTTGAGCCGAATAATCGATACGATTGGTGCCGTCTGCCATGTTAAGCGTCATATTGTTTGCAGTCGCAGGCCCAATATACCATCCGGCATTCTTACCGGAATTCCAGTCTTTGTTAGAGATTACCGATTGATCGCCTGCCAAATTGCCGGCGTGCCAGAACGATACGGTGAAATCGCCATTACCGAACTTCAAGTCGGATCTGTCTCCAAGATCGATATAATTGGCATTGCCAGCCGTAATGCTGGCCGCTTGTCCGGATTTGCCTGCCAAATAAGTGACATTACCAGCAGAGGTGGCCAGACCTGTTGCACCGGCAGCAGCATCATTCAAATTGCCGTCAAATTTCATGTCGGACACAAGCTGGTTCCACATTGTACTAGGATCGATCGGCGTCAATTCCGGTGCCGTGCCCTCCGTTCGTAAGTAAGTCTGCAAAGGTGCGCTTTTGTTGCCGTAAGCATCCACTGCCGATATGGTAAGGACGTAGGACGTAGCCGGGCTCAGACCCGTTATCGGGATATTCATTTTGTTCGGAATCGGAGAGAAGTAAAAGTCCGATAAAACATTGTACGACTTTGCGACTTCTGCCGTACGCTGGTTATACACTTTGATTTCATAATGATGCATGGATTGATCGTCTATGGCTTGCTTGAATGAGAGCATCGGCACGTTATTCGAACCCGGCAATACTTTAAGGTCGGGGTTCGCCGGGAATTGCGGTGCCGTTTTGTTGCGGTTGCTTGAGGTATACGTGAAATTACTTTTTATTTCATCCTTCGTATTGCCTATTAATTTCACTACCCATTTTTTTCCCGCTAATGCACCGGCACTGTTATAAGGTGTTGGGGAATTATTGCCTTGCCATACGCCCCCCAGATAGATAGAGCCTGGATCTCCGTTATACTCCATGCGTTCAATCTCTACACGGTCCTTGTATACCTCAATGAGTTGGGATTGGTTGACAGGAAATTCGAATCGCCCATCCATCAATCCTTCTTCCGTGACAGCGGAATAGCCATGATCTGCCTCTATGTATGACATGGATCCAAGATTGATAGCGGTAAAATCTTTCTGATAGATCGAACGATCATCATTAATATCCAAATGCGAATGGCCGGATAAAACAATGACTTGAGGATAATCCTTCAAATCCGTAGACAGGATCTGATTGCTTCCTTGCTGGCCGTCCATGGCGGTGCCGGACACAGGATGATGCAAAGTAATGAAGATAGGCTTATTCAGATTCGCCGGATCGGCTGTTATTGCTGCGAGCCGACCCTTCAGCCAGTTTCTTTGTCCTGTGTCACCGTTATAATTGTTCCCGTTTAAAAAGAAAAACGAATAGCCGCCGATTGTTTTCTCGTAATAGCCATTCGGCTGATCAGTAAACCATTCCGCCGGGTAATAGTTTTTCACTTCGGCTACGCTTGCGTCATGGTTGCCAATCGCAATCTGAACGGGCATGTCCGACCAATTTTTGCGTGCCAATTGTTTTTGCAGAACATCGCGTGCAAACAGATGATCAGGCCCTTTGCCATTACCGTTGTCATTGATGATGTCGCCTGCGATAACTATGGCATCCGGATTGGGAAAGATGGAAGAAAGAACATCGAAATTGCTGGCATACCTTGCGTGTGTCTTGGCATTCTCAGCATCCGTGCCGGGACCTACATGGATATCCGACATCGCAGCGAATTTCAGCAGCGGTTTTTCGGTCGTTTTGATGATGTAGCCGTATGTAGCGGGTTTACTCCAGACGCCGTCTTTCAAGGCGATTACTGAGATATTCGTCGACCCCGTAAGGACAATCGGCGTTCCGTTAAACTTAAGGCTTGTTTCGTCAGGCATGGTCCCGTCCAACGTGTAATAGATGTCGGCACCTGATGTGGTGGAGTTAAGCGCAACAGTAACAGATTGCTCATAGCGTCCTGCGGGTACGGAAACGACCGGCGTGTCGACTGTAGCTGCTGCGATCGCTACCGGTATAGAGCCTGCCCCTACTGAAAAAACAACAGAAGTTGCTATGGTGCAAGCCAGGAATGCGGATACAAATTTTTTGGTTCTCAACAAGCGAAGTCCTCCCTTTCACAAGCTTGAATGATTGATTGATGTAAATAGCTTCATGTGTGCTTGTACCGATGATTTAGATAGGCATTCCTCCTTTACCTATAAAACAATATAAAAACATATTAATTAGTTGTTTTTATAATTGTTTAATTGCATTTTATTTGTATTTTGTTTTTGTGAGATTAAATAAAGGTAATGTTTTTGTAAAGGAAAAGAGGGCTGGGCTTTTGAAAATCAATAAAAACGGCTTGATGGTCTTCGTATTTTCTTAATAATGCGTTGATGTTGATATAACAATCAGAAGTTAAACTAAATAAAGGGAAAAACACGATAAACAAATTATTCAAATTTAAATTAGTTGTTTTTATTATGATTTATTCTTGATGAGGTGGCCCGATGAGTTTTCTAAGTGATTTTCGCACAATGGTGGTTGGCATTTTACTCGAATCGTTTCCCTTTATTTTACTTGGTGTCGTGATTTCTGCTTTGCTCCAAACGCTGGTTAGTGATCAACTGCTACAGCGATGGATACCGAAAAAAACGATTCCCGGCATCCTTTTCGGATGTTTGCTGGGTATAATTTTTCCGCTATGTGAATGCGGGATCATCCCTGTTGTGCATCGGTTGATTCGCAAAGGCATGCCGCCTTATATCGGCATTGTGTTTATGATGGCAGGGCCGGTCATCAATCCGGTCGTATTTACTTCTACGTTTGTGGCCTTTCGGGCCCAACCAGAGATGGCTATCTCCCGTATGGTGCTGGCATTTGCCGCATCGGCCTTCATTGGGTTATGGGCTTCTCGGGGAGTACATGCTTCTGCGCTCCCTAATACAGTGAGCAACGCTAATGAACAGGCCGCTACAGGCAAAAAAA
This sequence comes from Paenibacillus sp. SYP-B3998, assembly GCF_010820665.1. Classification (GTDB taxonomy): domain Bacteria; phylum Bacillota; class Bacilli; order Paenibacillales; family NBRC-103111; genus Paenibacillus_E. Next base: position 260,383 of record NZ_JAAIKC010000001.1, read on the forward strand.
ACATCAAGCACCATCCCAACAAAGCGCCAAACGCAGCATGGAAAACTAAATTGCATGAAACGTTGGAGCATGCTGCCATTGAAATGTTTGATGTAGGCAAATATTTAGTTTTGGGCGCTGCCGTTACAGCTTTGCTGCAAACAGCTGTAAGCAAGAAGTGGCTTCTTACGTTAAGTGATGGGGACTGGACCCCGCATTTGTTTATGATGGGGCTTTCCTATGTCCTTTCCATTTGCTCCACAGCAGATTCTTTTGTCGGAGCTACGTTCATTCCCGATTTTAGTTTAGGTTCAGTGCTTGCTTTTCTCGTATTTGGCGCCATGCTGGATATCAAAAGCACTTTGATGCTGCTAAAAGTCTTTCGCTTCAAAACCGTCGCTACGGTTCTGATCATTTCAGCAGTCGTTGTTCTGTTGGGGTCTGTCGCCTTCGATCAACTGTATATGCACTTATAAAATGGAGGCGGGGTAATCATGAAAATAAGTTCCGCGTTTGCACATCGAACGATTCGAGCTGCGGTCTTGATCGCATTTGTTTTTTTTATTGTCTGGATTAGCCAGTCGGATGCGTTGAGCTATTATGTGGCTCCAAGAATGGAGCTTTGGGTAAAAGGTCTTGCCGTTGGTTTGTATGTACTGGCCATGCACCAGCTTTATTTGGCGGTTCGAGATGTCTTGTCCAAAAAGAAGACTGCTGCGATCACTTGTGCTTGTTCATCACATAGTCACGATCAATGGAAACCAAGCGTTATTATCATGTATGGGGCTTTGATCGTTCCGCTTGTTCTTGCCTTTTTATTTCCCGATGCGGTATTAGGAAGTCAGATGGCGGCCAAAAAAGGGTTGAATTTAACCCCTTCAGGTATATTGCTTAATAGCAATTCCGGTGATGCAGCTCCAAACTTAATTCCCAATAATAATTGGATTCGGGACCGTCTTTTCCATTCAATGAATACACAAGGCCCTATGCCAAACAGGCTGCGGATATGTACAATCAGCCTCTCATTACGATTAACGATGATATTTATATTGAATCGCTGACGTCGATGGACTTGTATCAAGAGCAATTTATCGGTAAAAAGGTGCAGATTAGCGGATATGTTTACCGTCTCGACAGTATGAATAAAAACCAATTTGCCGTGGGAAGATTCGCGATGCGGTGCTGTGTCGCAGACTCCATACCGCTTGCTATCCTTGTAGAAACCGATACCCCCGAACAATGGAAAAACGATATGTATGTGGTCGCTCTCGGCACCATTGAAAAACGTAATTTTGATGGCAAAAGCGTATTGGCTATCGATGCCAAATCGATAGACACCCAAAAAATGCCTACAAATCCTTACGTTTATGGAAATCCGTATTTTGGAAATTGATGAAACAAAGAAGAGTTCCACTGGTTACATCGTTTTGTGTTCACATCGTCAAAAAATTCGACAACACAGGCGAAGATCTGGAGGATTTGATCTCCATCAGGACGATCGGATTGATCAAAGCGATCGAATCGTTCTCGCCGAACAAAGGCACGAAGCTTGCGACCTTCGCAGCTCGATGTATCGAGAACGAAATTTTGATGCATCTGCGATCGCTGAAGAAAACGCGGAAAGACGTGTCCTTGCATGATCCCATTGGAACGGACAAAGAGGGGAATGAGATTACGCTGATCGACATCCTGGGCAGCGAAGCGGATGACGTGGTGGATGTGGTACAGTTAAAGATAGAGAAGTCGAAGATCTATAAGAATTTGGAAATACTGGATGAGCGGGAAAATGAAGTTGTGGTTGGACGGTTTGGATTGGAATTAGGCGGGGAAGAGCGGACGCAGCGGGAGATTGCGAAGGAGCTGGGCATTTCGCGGAGTTACGTTTCGAGGATAGAAAAAAGGGTGCTCATGAAGCTGTATCATGAGTTTTATAAGGCGAAGCGGTGATTTTTCTTAAAGTTGAAAAGCAAAAAGGGGCAGTGGATTTTCAAATTATCTCTGCCCCTGTTTGATCATTTGCAACGTTTCAAGCTGGGGTTTGTATGCAGCCATGGTAAGTTTGTACTTCGGAATTTCTTTTTGGATGAATGGCGAATGTAAGTTTTTTGAAAAAGCGCACATATCATGCAAATGGATCGATCTACCAGGCGAGATATCCTAGTGTTCCAGCATATAACATTTCTGACTGTATAGAGGGATTTAATTTACGGTAATTACCAGTGTGATCGGTCTGCTAGAATCTTAGCAGTGAATTCGCAGAAATATTGGAGACCGAATGCTATAAGCAATATCTCGGAAGAGTTTCTCACCTGTAAGAAGTGCGCTAAATATCATTAAGAACGAGTATTAAAAAACCGAATTTATTAGTAGTGTTAATACATGTGGAATGGGGACTGACGTTATTTATATAAAGACAGTTATCTTTGCTAAAAGTCCATTATTTTTATTAATGTTATTGTTGACTGCTGCCAGAGGAAGATACGACTAAGGGAACTTGGCGAGTTGGTTGACGGGGCGAGTAATGCTGATCCCGTCTTTGACTCCTTGAATATATAGCCATTCTTTTTCAAAAGTGTGTTTCCCATTCGGTGAATAAATTGTTGGTAGTTTCGTTGGAGCTACATTTAATATGATCCGATAACAGTGAAATTTGCTTGCTAAACGGTGAATGTGGATTTTGTTGCCCGACGATGAATGATAACTCATCAAAACGATGTTTAAGCGCATGAATGAACCAATCTGGCCAATCTTCCATAGTGCTGTCCCCTTCCTGTTGTTCGAGTGTGTGTATGTTAACTCTGATGGGAAGGGATGGCAAGTTGTTTGTTAGTCTGTAAGATACTATAAATTTATTGTTGGAATTGTTGGAATTGTTGGGATTTCATATATATACTGGAATGAGTGAAGGCAGTAATAATCGGTTAAAAGAATGATTTTATCTGGTGGGGTGAGCTTCTTTGATTCAATCGCTATCAATAGATAGTTGGAATGGTAATATCGACATAGGCGAAACTTATGATAATCCTTCTTGGGAGTTAATACTAGCATCAATTGCAAGGCTGAACGGAAAAAGACACACCTTGGTATCGTTGAATATGAAAGACGATTCATACATGCTAATTGGTGGTGGTGAAAGCGGTAAGTACATTGTAACAACGTCTTTTAATAACGTTTCTTTTTATAACTTAGTGTTCGGGTCAATGGGATGTGAACCTATACAATTGGTGGTTGGTGGACAACTTGGGGATTATCCTCAAAAGATGTGCGTTGATTTTGATACCATGTCTTTAGCTGTGAAGACGTATGCATTAGAAGGGAAAATTGATAATTCATTGGTATGGGAACTTGATTAAAACATGGATTTCATTAACAAGTAGGAGGATATGTTGAAGAAAATTATTATTATTGCATCTTTCCTTATAATCATTCTCATCAGTTTTGCTATTTATCAATTTAATCAACCAGCCCTAACGAAAAATGATGCTATAGCTAAAGCAGGTATATATCTAACCACTGTAATTGAAAAAATGAATCTTCCTTATAACACGAAGAACGTAGAAGAAAGCAGTTGGTATATTAGTAAAAACGATTTTTGGAATAAGGCAATTGGCAATACAAGATGGATTGGTTTTATTGATGGAGTTGGTATTAACATAAAAGCGGATACAGGAGATTTTATTCAAATGATATTTCCACTAGATGGTGTCATAACGAAAGAGGAACATCCTGATTGGTTCAAATAAAAGAGAAGTTTCATATGATCTCGTTTGAGTTAAAGTCGAGGACGGGTAAAATAAAATTTGTCTCTCATTCTAGTAGGACCATCCCCTTCCTGTTGTTCGAGTGTGTGTATGTTAACTCTGATGGGAGGGGATGGCAAGTTGTTTGTTAGTTTGTAAGATACTTTAAATTTATTCTTGGAATTATTGGGATTTCGTATATATACTGGAATGAGTGAAGGCAGTAATAATCGGTTAAAAGAATGATTTTATTGAACGGGCTTTTAGTTTAAACAAAGATTATTTTTATTGACTATGTCCAGTAACATGGAGTTGAGTATATGAACATTAAACCAAATGCACAGGAGTTAACTAAAGTCAGTAATATTTTAGGCATAGATATAGTTATATTGAATGATAATGACTCGAATAATTACATTAAAAGTATAATCAATAAGTTTAAGCCTTTTAAAATTATAGGACACTTATCAATTGGAAATGATTCTCTAACTATCCCATTGGAAAAATACGAATTTTTATACTCTAAGTTATTAAATTGTGAGCCAGCTTACATTTTCTTTGACCAAGAAGGTTTTGATAGAAATACAGTTGTTGTAGTTAAGGATGCTAAGTTAATTGGGAGTTTAATGGAGAACTCTTATGGAATGGAGTACTTTATATCTAATGAAAAATTGGATTATCTGATTGCTGTAAATTGGTACGTGATTGAAGCTTCGGGGTCTGCAATAGAATACCTATCTAAATTAAGTTTGGGCTAAAACCCAAAATTTTATCTGTACATATTTGGAAAGCGAAGAACATAAAAGCACGATTTTATTTGTAAAAGTAAAGGGAGGGTTACTATTGCAAAAGTACACTTGCCCATGTTGTGGCTATAAGACGTTGGAAAGTGATGGTCATTTTGATATATGTGAAATTTGCTTTTGGGAAGATGACCCTTATCAAGAATTTAAGCCGTATGATGGGTATGGGGCTAACCATGTATCATTAGCGGAAGCACAAAATAATTATATTACTTTTGGAGCATGTGACAAGAATGGTATCGACAACGTACGGAAGCCAACTCATGACGAAAAAAGGGATGCTAACTGGAAACCAGTAAAGGAAGATGTAAGGGCAGACAACCTGTTTGAATTGAAACTTACTTGTAGAAAATTTAAGCAAGGTATCTATAGCATTGTTGAATTAGGGCGTAGCTTGGCATGGATAGATGTACCAAATGAATTTGTTCATATTGTAAAGGATGCTGAAAATCAGCTTGAAATGATACGCTTTTGTTCGAGTGATTACAAGCAACAAGAAGAAGCAGATGAAGTGGTTAAACGGTTGCAAGAACAGTTGAATATCGAAATAGAGGATTAGTTAAAAGAGCAATTTCATTATGGGGGTATAATGAAGAAAAGATTAAAGAAGAAACTAGGCTTACCTTGGTTGTATCCAAATAATGTTTTGCAAAATGCAATACGTCTGAACCGCCAGAATAAGCGTAATAAGAGTTGGTACGTTTTACTCTATGAGTTTATTCCAATAGGGGCAAAGGATTATGAAGCCTTATGTAAAGAATATTGGGATGATGAAATCCAAACAAGCAAGTATGCATATGCCACACATTGGTTAATTACCTTATGTTATTATGACCACAATATCCCACGTATTCTGATAGCACCCACAGCAAGTGACGGGAGCAGTCCAAGCATTTCACCTGTTGGGATGACTGTATACGATAGGAAAAATCCGCCAGAATTAGATTCTGTTTTGAGAACTTTTAATCAGAATGTGGAAACAATGAACAACGATAAATATTGGAAATGAATTCAAATAAAACATAGATTTCATAAATGAAAGAAATTCAAAAAAGGTTGGTATGAAATGACAAAAAAATCAAAATACATACTGTATAGTGGTTCTTTACTCTATGCTGTAATCATTTATTTACATATTAGCTATCAATGGCAGTTTCTCACTCTGTGCATAATTTCACTTATATTATCATTCTTGGTTGATGAGCCAAGTAAAAGTTACATTAGAAAATTAATTAAAGTATTTCTTTTGGTTCTGTTTGTTGGTTCATTAATGTTTGTTGCGATTGCTTTGTTAATGGTTCTAGCAAAGAATTTGTTTTGAAATGATATTCAATAAAAGAGAATAAAATTGAGGTTTTATTGGGAGTTGAATCACGATGCAAGTTATAATTAAAAAAGTCAGATCGGAGTATCCATATAGACTAGTTCTCTAATTGGGAATAGAATCCAAGCCTTTGAGGTTTCGACTGCTTGGACTCTATTCGGTTAGAAAGTGCTACAGAACGAGCAAAGTGATGATCGTATTCTACATAATGTTGTGACTAAGGAGATTTGGGAGAAGAGTAACTGAATTGCAATTTGATAATAATTGAGAAGACATGAAGAACTTGAATTTAGTAGCGCTTTGTGATTAATATGCTTGATGTAATGTCGTTAAATCCGTATGGAACCAAATCGGGAATCGTGATGCCCTGTTGATAAGGATTAGCACTAAAACTCAAACTTCTTCCAGTAAAGTCTGCATGTTCGAATATCGTTATATCGTAGAAGCCGACGATACGAATGGATGAAATCTTGTCATTAAGCGGGATAGTGTTCGCGCTTGAGTTTAACTTGATCCAATCGCCGCTCATTCCGTAGTTATCGTACAAGTAAACTCCATTAAGCGCTTCAGCTTGAACAGGCCCATTAACCCACAAAGAAGAAGCTTCATCGTTCCCAATATATTCGTCACTCATGTCACGATCATTGAACAAATAAGTAGTGCTACGTCCATTATAAGCTAAGTGTTCGAAAACAGTTACACTGTATCGATTATCTACAATCTTGATTGAGGAAGCCTTGTCATTGAAGCTATAGATGGGTGGGTACCCCCCAATTTCATCAAGTCTAAGAATCCTCTGGTCCGCGTATAGAGGCATGCAATAACCTTGATAGTCTGCATCTTCACACAAATATGCAACTGGTTGAGGACCAATGATTGAACCTGTCCCATTCGCAGATACGGGAACTGACCATAATGTAACAAAAAGCAACAAATACGTTGTTAAAGCACCTATTAACTTCACTACACCTTTCATTTTAAATCCCCCCTATTTAACTAATTTTTACTACAAATATACTTTATTACAATTATCAAAATATGGCAATATATTTATTTTATTACTCAACTTCACATATAATGTTAATTGATATTAGTTCAAAAAATAATTTAAATAAATTGGCTGCGTGTTATTTTTATATTGCTATTAGGAGAAAGATTGGTAATGAAACTGAGATTTCATGGGGAAGGACTGAATGATGGACGAGAAAGTAGAAGTTAAAGATACTGCTGTTTGGAAAGAGGAAAGAGGCAGTTGGAGCAACTGGAACCATTAAAAGTGTATTAACCAATATTTCAAACTCAGAAGACCTTTATCTTATTAACTTCGATGACGCAAAAGTTTTATTAAATAGTCGATCATATGGAGGATTTACCTTCAGATATGACGATTTATAATTCCTTTAAAACGGATACTTCATGTACTTAAGTTTATACAAAGATTTAAAAGTTTTGAAAACCAATATATCCCTTTCAAGGTCTCCACACATGTGGAGTGCGTGGTAAGGATATATCGAGAGGATTGAAATAATTTTAAAGTAAGGGGCTTTCTTAAGAGGAGGTTCTTTTTTTGTGCACACTTCGATTACTAATGTATTAATTTGGTGAAAATTGGTATAATTAATGTAGTGAAATTCAGATTTTATCAAAATACGATAATCAGTTAATCATACTTGATTTGAATGTGTCAGTATGATTTATGAAATTGACCCAAAAAAATTCCTGAACAGTTTAAAAATAAGAGAATAGTTATTGAAAATCTCGATGATGAGGGTGAGATCATATCATCAATGGTACTGGAATTTTATGATAAAGAAGCTGTTTTATCAGCACTATGGGCTAAGCACGGCCCTATAATTTATGTTAGAGAAAAATATAGTCACCTGTTCAACGAAAATGAGTTTGAATTGGTCGAAAAAGTGTTTTATACAAATAAAAGTCTGATTTTATAAGAGGTGAGTCATGGGTAATTATGGGTGGACAGAAGAACAAGATAAAATACTTGCTGAAACTGTACTATCTTTTTTGAATAAGGGTAAAACAAGACTTGCTGCATTTGAGATTGCTGGAGCGAAACTTCTTAAAACCGCATACACTTGTAAAGCAAGATGGGATAACGTTTTGAGGGACAGGTATAACATTCCAAAAGAAGTATCTACTCAAGTTATCGATCCTGATTCGCTTGGATTTAGGTTGAAAGCACTTAGAATAGCAGTGGGTTTGACTCAGGAGGAACTTGCAAAGAATATATCTCTTGTAAGCAAATCAAGTGAACTAAGATCATTAATTGCTAGTTATGAGTTGAATAATAGTAAGCCACCAATAGATGTTATTGTTAAACTATCTGATTACTTCAATGTGAGTTGTGATTTTCTATTGCGCGGCAAAGAGTTTGAAAGGCGATGAAACACGGATTTTATAAGGAGATGATTGGTAATGGTTTTAAATAATTTCATTCACAATTGCACATGTGGAAGGAAATGGGAAGTTGTTAAGCGCAAATTGATAATTAGAGATAATGATAGTGAAGTGTGTAAGTGTGGAGAAACGATCATTAGTTGGAATGGAGCAGTTATGTATATTGCAAAATTGATTTCGAACGAAGAAACCAAATAAAAGACTGGTTTTAATCAAAATTGGGAGGTAAGTTTTAGATGAAAGTATATCTATTGGATACTCATCCATACTTTTTGCAATTAGGGTATAAAGACTACGAGGAATATAAAGAGCATAAAATTTTATTTAAGGGGAATTCGCTAAAAGAAGCTTGGAATATTTATGAGATGATTGTCGAAAAAGAAGGAGAGCATTCCGATTTTCCATATGCCAACCTTGGAACAGTCATGGCGTCGGAAAGAGTTAGAAATTTATTAATTGAAAAATTACAAAATAACATAGAATTTTTGCAAGTAACCACACCTATTGGGAGTCATTATTTTATTAATGTAATTAATAAGTTAGATTGTATTGATCATGATAATTCACTCGCCAAAAGATATTCGGACGGTATGTTGGACGAATACACTAACCTCAGTCTATTGGAAGACAAATTACAAGATCAGTATATCTTTAAAATATATGTGCCAGAAATTAATGATGTTCTATTTAAAACATATGTAACAGATAAGTTCAAGTCAATTTTAGAGGGCAATAACTTGACTGGATATCAATTAATTGAGGTTTGGGACTCTGAAATATCTTGGCAGGAAAAAGAACGTAAGTACAATGATTTGATCAATTCGATAACTGAATCGCTAACACGTAAATTCGATTTTGGTGAAGCGTGTAGACTTGTAAAAGAAGAGAATGCAACTGTCTTTAGTGAAAAATGGTCAATGAAGTTGACTACAGAGGGAGAACTTTCATTAGGAAGACTTCTTGAAGATGGTACATATTCATGGATATTACCAGCATACTACCCTCCCGTTATTCTATATCAAGATTGGGGCGTTAAATAATTAATCTTCCGATAAAATACTAGTTTCAATAGGAGTTATATGAGTGTATATAATCTTGATTCAATACTCCTATATTAAGTACAGCAATAACAGCAATAACTAAGTTTATGTGTCGGAAGTGAAACAATTTATGAAGCGGATAAACTCATAAAATTTTAATTTTATCGGAGCAGATTGCATTTAGACTACTAACATAAAAAAGCAGGAGAGATTAATCTCACTGCTCTTTGGAGTGCTATATTTACCATTTATTTACATATTATTAGAGAATGGAGTTAGAGTCCAGTTACTTCCATATCCACTTAGTTTGCACTCAAGAGTAACTCCTACAACCGGATCTCTAGCAACACTCCCAGATTTTGCGGTATCTACAGATGTCCAGTTTGAAGGCGCAGTATATGAAAAAGTATCAAATGGGGGATTAAATGTTTGGGATTGTTGAACAGGCGTAACACCATGAAGTCCTGTTGTTCCCATTCTCACCACTTTGTTCGTAACAGCTACTACCGGATCAGAGTTAGCAAATCCGCCTGTAGCTGATGTAAGTCTCCAATAATCACGACCATTTTCTGATGTTCTTTCAACATAAATCGTTGAATATACCCTAACTGATATTGTCTTATCCCAATCCTCATTGCTTTTAGATTCAGTGGCAGCGGTTACAGCAAAAGTTTCAACAATATTATTATCAGGAGTTAAGGCTCTTTCCAAAAGTTGAGCAGTGCGGTATTTAGTTACTTTAAACTTACCTTTCTTTCCTGAATCTGAAGTTAGCGTGGTTTCAGAAGATTCAACTGTACTATCATCTGATTTATAATCGGTAATTCCTTTTTCTGCTCTTTCGATCAATGAGTCTAAATTGGAAATCTGATCTGCTTTATAGAGTACCTTCTTGCTATGCTGGTTGCTGTTTTGATTCTGTTCAGGAGAGGCGAACGCTAAAGAAGCTGAACTAATAAGTAACATTGAAGTGAGGCATAAAGTAACTGCGATTTTCTTTTTCATAGAGTGTGACTTCCTCTCAGTATGTATTGTGCTAATCTTTAAAAATAGAGTATAAAAATAATAGTCCACTTACTGTTGCTAAAATATTAATGTTTGGATTGAGATTGAATAGGATATTGATAGGTTGAAAAAATGACAATACAAAACAAGGCAATAAAATAATAATGGCAAGAGGCAGATTGATTTTTAATTTCCATCTACGTATTAATGGAATGGCAATATACACTCCTAAGAAAAAATAAATCAAATAAATATCCAATGTATGAATTTCATAAGTTTGCTGAGCTTGCTGTTTAATTTTTTCTTCAAAAAAACTAACTAACCGTAATACCAATACAAATCCTACCATCCATAAAATGTATAGAAGGTATTTAAGTTGTTTTCGACTCAATCTTCACTCCACCTTTTGTAAATCATCAAATTGTTGTGGTATCAACACCTCACTTATACCGAACTTGCCTTTATCAATAACTTTTTCCACATATTGAGAATACCATGTTATTATTAAAAATGGAATAGGATGTTAGAATTTAGGGAAAAATGTAAAACTATGAGAGTACATGTGAGTCTAATTTACTAGTAAACTTTCAATTGTTTGATGATGATGCCCCATGAAATGCAAGTTTCAATGGATTAGTTGAAATTAATTAACTTCACAACAGAGGAATTCTGCTGAAAATGTCGAATAATGGAAATGGGATAAAATAAGAGTAAGGTGGTTAACCTCTTGGTTAAAGCATTTAGAACAATTTTCATTGTATCTGTTTTGAGTTTTACTGTTTTAGTTGCATGTAATAATTCCGATTCATACAAAAAGAAAATCTCTGCTTTGGAAACTGAAAACGAGGGTTTAAAGAAGCAAATAGAGGAATTTAAAAAAACTATGCTTCGAGAAAAAGAAACTGCTTCTCCAATTCCATCGCTTTCAGATAAAAAAGCAGAGAATATTAAGAAAACTATTGAGGAAAATAAAGCAATAACTGTGGTAGATGTTGGTGAGTTTACCTTAAAAAAAGCAGTATTTGCAAAAGAAGTTGCGCCACCAAAAGCTACTGGAAATACTATAAAATTTGAAAATAAAGAATCTATCATATACTTGGATACTATAATTAATTTGAAAAATTTATTACCAAACTCGATGTTCGTCGGAAGAATTGTTGACGTTAAAGTGAAGTACGATGGGAAATATAACTACAACTCCTTTGGACTAGTTGAAACTTTTAAAGGAGCAAATTTTGGCTTTGCTAGTGAATCAGTAATTGACCCTTTGCATACTGAAATTGTGCATTTTGTCACTGAACTACCTGAAGAAGCATCTACAGATGGAAAGTCAATCCAGATATCAGTATTATGCAATGAGGAAGAGTATATTTATAATTTACGATAAAGGATAGAGTTTAATTGTTATAAAACTATGCAGTTAGAGGGTATTTGTGTACGTGCTGATCAACGATTGTTTAAAATTGAATGTTACAGCTATGGATAATGGGAGTCCAGTTGCAAATCCAACGATTACTTTTACATCAAGCGATCCCAGTGTTGTTAGTATAGATAATCAAGGTAGGGTCATAGGGATACAAATGGGACAAGCAACGATAACCGCGAAATTGATGTATCATTCAAGCATTGTAGCTACGATTCAGATTACAGCAGTTGAGATGCTGACACCTACATATACGATTTCGGTAACAGGTAATTCTACTATTAAAGTGGGTCAAACCGCCTCTTACGTCAGCCATATTTATGACAATGGAACAGAAGTGTTTGACCAGTCTGTACAGTGGAGTTTGCGAAATGAAGATCATTCGAATTCTATAATGGGGAATATCACAGCAAGCATAGGAAATAGTCTAACATTGAAGGCTGGCAGCAGTAGTAGATATATCAACAAATACATCGTGTTGATTGCCACGCTTACGAGCGATCCCACGATTACAATAGAAAAGACGATCCAGCTTAAAAGTCTATTATAACCACCAAACATACGGCTTGCCCTCGTGGGTGGGCCTATTTTTATTTATAAGGAGTCAACACATATGAACAAGAAATCTATCGATTACATGCTAAGCGTAAGCCTATTAAAGCAATTAAAATCACAAAATTTAATCACCGAAGAAGAGTTTACGGAGATCGATTTATTGAATAAAAAGTCCTTCAACAGCCCGTAGAATGGGTTGAAATGGACTTGATGATGTGTAGAAGTAATCGTAACATGTGACAGTAAAAGGAATATATCTAAGGGGGAATTGTATGGTAAAAGTATTGAAGAAAGTAGTCGTTGTACCAGTCAAATCGTTAGACATTATAGATGGAATTATGAGAATACAAAAGAAACGAGTAGCAGCGTATTGTCGAGTGAGTACTGAGCATATGGAACAAAAAGAGAGTTACGAGAACCAATTACGACATTATACTCGGTATATTCAAAACAATCCTGATTGGGATTTCGTAGACATCTATGCCGATGAAGGAATATCAGGCACTGGAACCAAACACCGAGCTGATTTTAATCGGATGATACAGGATGCGCGGGAAGGCAAGATAGACTTGATATTGGTCAAAAGTATATCGAGGTTTTCGAGGAATACTTTGGACTTGTTGAAATATGTGAGGGAACTGAGAAGCCTCGGAATAGCCGTATTATTTGAAAAAGAGAACATCAACACACTTGAATCATCCGGCGAAGTATTCTTAACCATTTTCAGTTCGATTGCTCAGGATGAAAGTCGGAATATCTCGGAGAATTCTAAATGGGGCATTCAAAAAGGATTTCAGAATGGTAAAGTACACTGTAACACCACGCGTCTCCTCGGCTATGATAAGGATAAGGAAGGCGAACTTATTATTAATGAAAAGGAAGCCGAAATTGTACGCCGTATTTATGAAGAGTATTTGGAAGGGAAAAGTTATCAAGCGATAGCGAACGGCTTGATGAAGGATAAGATCCAGACTGTAACAGGGAATGTGAAATGGTGGGATTCGACCATTACGATCATACTAACCAATGAGAAATACTACGGAGCTTTACTTCAGCAAAAGACAGTCACGGTTGATTTCCTCACCCATAAGCGGGTTAGAAATAAAGGACAAGAACAGCAATATCTGATTGAAGATAACCATGAACCTATCATATTCAAAGAAATGTTCGAAATGGTACAGAAGGAAAAGGAACGCCGAGCAAAGCTAAAAGGAAGTGTGATGGGAGAGCATAAGAAATATTCCAGCAAATATTCACTTAGCGGTAAAATATTCTGTGAATGCTGTGGAGCTAATTTCAAACGTCGAACATGGAACAGCAATAATATATCCAAGAAAGTTGTGTGGCAATGCCGAACCTATGTGAATGAAGGCAAAGAAGCTTGTGATGCCAAAGCAGTAGACGAATATGTGTTGCAGGATGCCTTTGTACGGGTATTCAATCGGATGCATGAAAACAAAGATAGATTTATTCGAACGCTGAAGGCGAATATTGAAACGATACTGTCAAAGCGTGATGGGCATGAGCCGTTACTTCAAATAGAGCAGAACATTGAACAGTTAAAAGCAGATCTCAAGGGATTAGTTAGTTTGAAACTTCGGGATCAGATTAACGAGACTGTATATAATGAAGAGAATGTCCGGCTATCCTATGAGTTGGATGAACCCGACATAAGAGGGCTATGCTGGAGAAGGACAGAGATCAGAAAGAACAAATTGCACAACAAGTTAGTGAAATGATAGAAGTCATGAACGAAAGACAGGGTTTACTTGAACAATTTGATGATGACCTATTTAATGCGCTGGTAGAGACGATAACCATTCTCTCGCCAGCGCATTTTGTTTTTGTATTGAAAAGTGGGTTAGAGCTTGAAGAAGAAGTATAGGAAGATACGACTAAGGAAACTTGGAGAGTTGGTTGACGGGGCGAGTAATGCTGATCCCGTCTTTGACTCCTTGAATATATAGCCATTCTTTTTCAGAACCATGTTTGCGAGTGAGGGCATCTTCCCATTCGGTGAATAGATTGTTGGTAGTTTCGTTGGAGCTAGATTTAATATGATCCGATAACAGTGAAATTTGCTTGTTAAACGGTGAATGTGGATTTTGTTGCTCGACGATGAATGATAACTCATCAAAACGATGTTTAAGCGCATGAATGAACCAATCTGGAAAATCTCCCATAGTGTTATCCCCTTCCTGTTGTTCGAGTGTGTGTATGTTAACTCTGATGGGAAGGGATGGCAAGTTGTTTGTTAGCTTGTAAGATACTTTAAATTTATTGTTGGAATTGTTGGGATTTCGTATATATACTGGAATGAGTGAAGGCAGTAATAATCGGTTAAAAGAATGATTTTAATTGAGCAACTTATGGTAGATTTGGGTTTATGACAGTGGAGAAAAGAGATATAAACGAAGCGAGGGAAACTTTTGAATATATACATAGTAAGGCATTGTAAGGCAGAAGGGCAGTCACCAGAAGCAAATCTTACCCAAGATGGACAGAATCAAGCGGAAAAACTAGCTGAATTTTTATTGGGTAAGAACATTGATGGAATTATATCAAGTCCTTTCGCAAGGGCATATCAATCAATTTATCCTTTTGCAATGAAGTCTGAAATAAAACTGATAACAGATAATCGCCTTTCGGAAAGGATATTATCTGACGAAAATCATCAAAACTGGCGTGAAATGCTTCGTAATACATTTATTGATTTTGAATTACGTTACGACGGTGGAGAATCAAGTAATGGGGCGACAAATCGTATTTTGGCAGTTATCAGGGATTTGAAGAATAGCGGACTAAACAACGTTGTTCTAGTTACTCATGGCAATCTAATGTCGTTATTACTTAAACATTATGACAATCGATATGGATTTGAAGCATGGGAAGCATTAACGAATCCTGATGTATATCAACTAAATTTTAGCGGTGTTTTGTCGTCTACAGTAAGTCGAATTTGGGTTGAATAAAATTGAGATACAAGCACGATTTTATTTGGAGAGGATATGGTTTCAATCATGGAAGTGAACTCTTATACCTTATGGATTGAAGCAGAGAATTGGGCTGAAGGAGAATGGGATGAGTTTGACTCCAACACGGATGTGATTGTTCACTTTCCAGATGCGTCAAAATGGATTGCTTCTTTTTTTACCTATAAAAATATTAATACACTTGTTGAAAAGAACATAATAAGTGGCGAGTGTTTGCATGGTAGATACTACTGGTCAAGTGACTTGATACTTATTCAAAAATGCAGTAGAAATCTAATTGAAGAAGTGGTCAATTACCTAAAGGAATTTAAACGACGAGCAGCAGATGTCCAGATCCAAGCATTGAAGAGTTTTAGAGAAGCCCACTCAAGTCTATCTCACGCCCCAACTAGCTTATTACAAGGACTCGAAGCATATGAAGAATATAAACTGGCTAAGAGTAACTTCAAGAAAATATCAGATAAAATAATTACTGAATTGCAGTCCATCTCGGAGGATAGAAGTAAGGATATAGTTTTTAAAAGTGTATTGGAAATTTATTATCTAAAGGGAGTAACTTGTGTTGAAAATAATCCAGCTATAATTGAAAGAGCAAAAATCAGGCACTTACTGGGCGAGCCTCCGGGGTCTAATAGCGTAACTATTGGAGATGAAGTTATTTGGGAAGCTTTGCTTGACACAGTTCAAGAAGATCTAATAATTATTACTAATGATAAATCCTTCAAAAATAACATTATTGTTTTGAAAGATGAATTTAATGAAATAACTGGACGTAACCTTTTTATGGTAGAGAAATTATCTGAAGCTATTAAGATGTTTGGAGGTTTGCCATCGAAATCATTAGAGGATTATGAGAATAAAGTCAAATTAATGACTTATGCCGAGGTAAAAGAAAAAGTAAAACAAAAAGGTTATAATTACTTTCCTGGAGATATTCATATAATAATTTTTAGTATTGGACCTGATAAAATTGTTAACATGTCTGAAGAAACATTAAAGCAACTGTTAAATGATATGAAAAGTGACGAAATAAGAAACATAAGGGATAGCGAAAATGTAGAACTAAAAGAAGCCATTTTAAGGCTTGAAATTTATGATTTAGAGCAAAATTCTGTAACGGATTCATACGTCAGGCGCATTAGGAAAGAAGCAATGACTTTAATATAGTGATGTATAGTATTTTAAGCCTATTTTTGAGTTGATACAAAAAATGATGTTTCAATAAAAGAGAAGATTTATTGTAGTGTTCGAATAACCACAGAGAGACCAAGTAGATATAAATTGTAGAACGTGAGGACTATTGCTCAATGATAAAGCAGGTATTTTTCCTATCATTCATTTGTTTTATTTTAATTTCTTGTTCATCGAATCGTGCCACTTTAGAAAATGATAATTCACAAAGTTTTGAGCGTAGCAGAACAGGTTTCCATACAAAATTGATAAAAAATGAGCCAGCCCCTCAAGAGTATTCTAAAGATCTACCTCCAAGAGGTGTTTCGGAAATTAAATATAAATCAGGTGATTTGGAGTTAAGAGCGTGGATATCTGAATTACCTAACAATGGAGAACAACATCCTGCGGTTGTTTACGTTCATGGTGGCTTTTCTTTTGGAACAGAAGATTGGAAAAATGCAAAAAGGTTCCAAGATGCTGGATACATTGTTTTAACACCAATGTTAAGGGGGGAAAACGGTAATCCAGGAAGTTTTGAATTATTCTTTGGCGAAGTAGATGATGTTATTTCAGCAGGGAATTTACTGTTATCATTCAAAGATGTCGATCCTAAAAGAATCTTTTTAGCGGGGCATAGCTCAGGTGGGACAATTTCAATGCTTGTTTCTATGCTACCATCGACATATAGGGCAATTGCTACTTATGGTGCGGCACCAGATCAAGAAAGATTTTTAAAAAGTGGTTGGGATAAAGTAGCTCCTTTTGATGCGAAAGACGTAACAGAAGTGGCAATGAGATCACCAAATAAATT
Source organism: Paenibacillus sp. SYP-B3998 (assembly GCF_010820665.1). GTDB lineage: Bacteria > Bacillota > Bacilli > Paenibacillales > NBRC-103111 > Paenibacillus_E. The sequence continues at coordinate 277,644 of NZ_JAAIKC010000001.1, forward strand.
CATTCAGAGTATCCAGAAACAACTAATTGTTTACGTTGGTAAAAAAGATACAGATCACTTAAAAGAAAACAATAATTTTGTTCAAACTGCGAAGCAAAATGGGGAAAGTTGCGACTTTACTTTAATAGAGGGCGACCATTTTACTTCACTGGACAAGTCAATATTAGACAGCATAGACAAGTTTAATAAAATGCAATAACAAATTTTGGAATGGTTCCAGTAGGAATCAGATTAGATGGTTGCAAGAAATATATCCCTTTCACGGTCTCCACACATGTGGAGTGCGTGGTTGGGATATATCGGAAAGGCCTAAACCACATTTCAAAACAATAGATTTTGAACTATCTCATGTTGAGATTGCATGAGATAGTTTTCTTGGGTTTTACTCAGTGGGAGCATGTTTCGCTTGCAGTGAAAATGTCAGGGGTTCGACTCCCTTCCGCCTCCACCACTAAAACCAACAAATTTCGACAAGAAGTTTGTCGGTTTGTTTTTGCGAAAATTTATGATATTTTGTAATAGAAAAAAATTGCATATCTTCGTCTTAGGCAAAGAAGGCGAACTATGGGTTATTTATAACACGAAAGGCAGAATAAATATGGGTGATATAATCGGTTCCTTACCGGAGAAAGGCGAAAAGAGAGCCAATGAAATTTTAGCATTGGGAAATGATAAAACAAATGCGGAAGCGCTAATGACCCTGATTTCAACGGAAAAAGGGAAATGCAAAACAGCCGCGCAGAAAGCGCTTGCCCAGCTTGACGGGCTGATTCCTGTTTTTACGAAAGCAATTTTAACAAAGCCAAAGGAAACCGTATATGATGAATTTTCGAGATACTTGACTGACCGCAAAACCGCTGTTTATCTATATAATGTTTTCGGAATACTTTTCTATGAGGACTGTCCTAAGGCATTTGAAAAAGATAAAAATTACATAAAAAGCCATAAAAAGGATATTATGCGTTGATTTTTTTGGCAATGTCTCCTATGGTTTGTATGATACTCAGCACTCGTTCAAATGTCCTGTTGAACTTGATGAAAGCTGGCTGTTCTAGCTTGCGAAAAATCCCGAGGAAGAAAAACCAAAAGTTACACTGCAAAGTTATAATCGCCGTATGGGCGGGGTGAAATATGAAGATTATGATGAGATGCTCTTGGGTTTGTTGCCGCTTGAGATAGAAACCGGAGAGTTGAAGCAGGCTTTAGCCAATAACTATTTAATACGGTCAAAGACAGATGCTGGACAAAGCAGTGTATACGTGATGCGTTGGAGCGTTTTTCAAAATAAATGAGCACAGATTATGAGCATTTGGCTTAGTGCGCCCCATGGGTCGAAGGCGGCTAATATATGCTTCAATGAAAAATATCTTTTTTCCCTATTGCTCCATAATTTTTTTGTCGAAACCTGTCGAATTTAAGTAGGTAAATACTGGTATTTAAGTAAATATTATTTATATTTTGTGTGCCTTTGGCAATAGAGGTGCAGATTTATTCACAGTTTTTATGGTAAACTTGTTTTGTCTCTTTTAGGCACACTTTCTACAAATAGGAACAAGGCAAGGGAATCATGATAATAGGCAGAATAAGCCCAAAAGGAGCATTGGAATGTTAGTAAACATAAATGGTACAACGATATTTTATAGAACAGCAGGAACGGGATCACCACTTATCTTATTACATGGTAATGGTGAAGACCATCATATTTTTGATAAGATAATAGAGAAATTGGAGGGCGATTTTAGCATTTATGCAATTGACAGCCGGAATCACGGCCAGAGCATGAAAACAGGGGATTACTCGTATGAAACCATGTCTGAGGACATTTATGCATTCATTCAAGCCTTGAAATTAGAGAAAGTTAACGTTGTCGGTTTTAGTGACGGTGCAATTGTTAGTTTGATTCTTGCGATGAATCATGGAGAGTCTATTGAAAAGATGGCTCTGCTGGGGGTCAATCTTAAACCAGAAGACTTTACGGAGAAAAGCTATCAATTCATCATGGATACCTACAAAGAGACAAGTGATCCTTTATTTAGATTAATGCTTGAGCAACCAAATATCGAACTCAAAGATGTCGAAAAAGTGAAAACCCCTTCTCTAATAATTGCTGCTGATAACGATATATTTAAACCGGAAACTTTTGTGAAACTTACAGAAGCCTTACCTAATGCGGAATTGAAAATCATGAAAAACCATGAGCATGATAGTTATATTGTAGACCAAGATATTCTATATGCAGATTTTATTCACTTTTTCAAATAGAGGATTTACTCACTTTTAGTCTGAGGCGTAGGTAAACAGAATTATATCCCGCCTATTTGGCCTGCACAACCGGGCTTACAACAGATGATGGCTCATTTGGATTTTTCTGTCCCGGATAATGTTTGAAGACGTAAGAGAACAGCTCAGGATAAATGGCTGATGTTGGTTATTGTATTATGGATAATAGAACGAGTGCCTCAATAGGTATTTATAATATAGAACATAGGAGGATTACATGGCCTGGAGCAAATTGAAGCAACATCTGGAGGGTTTTCTCTGTCCTGCGTTATATGGAAGAGTCGAATACCGTGCAACTAGCTACCGCTATTTACCTGATAAAGCAGGACTTTGTTATATTATGGTAGATAAAAAGAACGTACTCAATATGAGTGATATAACTACCTTAATCAGATGGTATCAGACGGAGCTGGAAATTAAGAATGATTCAGATATCCAAATTCCTATCAACAATGAAGAAATTGAAGCGGTCAGAATAGATACCAAGGGGGTAGTTCCGGAGGAACGTCTAAAAGTAATTGCAAGAAGTAGAAAAATATCAGAATATGCAAAGGAGATTTTGTCTGCACAGTCATCATTAAGTAAATCAAATTTTACCGTTGTAGCTAATAAGTTTTTATCCACTTCTATAGAGGACAGCATAGAGAGTGATGATATTTTATTGAATATTTTAGCTTTGGTGGACAGACGAGTTGGCAAAAAGCGGATTTTAAACATGACCGAGATGATGAAGTTAAAGCATCCAATTGTACAGTATTTTTATGAACTACGGCTTAGTACGTTATGAAAATAAATAACTCATTCACCTCCAATCGGGAGGTTTTTTCATGTGAGCATATACTTACTAACAGATTAGTCTCGGTTGTACGGTGTATAATGATGGAAATCATTTGTCGAATAAAGGAATTTCCAGTGAATAATTCAAATGACAGGATTAAAAATGTGTTTATTAATATTTTCCCTTCACAATATAAATCCTTTTGTCTTTTTTCTTGGCTTATGGTTTATTACTTTGGAAGAACTAGCTGTTCCATTTTCTAATAATTTAATTGAACATTTGAAACTCAATGATAAACAAACCACTTCCCAATCGAGTACTATGCTCAATGCTTGTCGGCAATTTATTGCTGGAGAAATTTTATAAATGAGCAACTGATCCAGCAAACAGTAAAATATGGTTTTGTTTGTGAACCAAGGGGATATCCCAGTAAAATTTTTCGAGAGTGACAGGAAGGCAAAGCACAGCTTTATGATTGATAGCCATCATCCGCTAAGAGAGACTTTGATAAATCAATCTGGAAAAACTGAAGTTGAACGAGCAAAATTTTTAGGTGATGTCGACAGGCAAGTCATAAACAAACTTATACATCGCTGGCAGCCAGTATATGAATTTGAAGCTGTATTTTAAAATATTATTAGGGGGGAAATCAAGTGATAGTCTACAACAAACTTATTCGAGATAAAATCCCGCAAATTATTGAATCTAAAGGCAAGAGAGCGGAAGTTCGAGTAATGGATACTGATGAATATGCAAATATGCTTAATGTAAAGCTTCAAGAAGAATTGGATGAATATAAAGAAGCAGGAGAAGCAGACCAAATTGCTGAATTAGCTGATCTGGTCGAAGTAGTTTATGCGATTTTGGATAATAAAGGAGTAAGTATTGATAGTTTTGAAAAGGTTAGATTAGATAAACAGGCAGAGCATGGTGGTTTTAAGGACAAGTTATTATTGGTTAAGGTTGAATAAAAATCGGAGCCGTATCCTTTTTAGTCCTTAAACTTGAAGATAGAGAAAGAGGGTATAAGTGGCCGCAGCGATTTGAATACCTACCACCAGGCTTCTGGTCAAAGGTGAAATCCATCATATCCTCATTCAGGATTTGCGTTTTGAACGGGATGAGACGCTGGTCTTTTTTCGGAATTCGACAGATTTATTGCTAACGAAGGAGCAAGTGACGGAACTGTACGATCAGACCGAGGGTTGGATCGGCGGGCTGCGGCTGGCGGCGATCTCTCTGCAGCGCAGTGATAATATAGCGGAGTTTATTCATCAATTTAGAGGTCATCAGCACCATATATCTGATTATCAGTCTACTCGGAGCCAGTTATTTTTATTTCTCTCACCGTAATGCTGTAAAGAAGTTTTACGTTGGCTTGGAGGAACCGGACATCGTAGAAATACAGTGTTTATTTAGTAAAAGGTGACTATTTATAGGTTATTGCTGAAATATGCAAATATTATTCATGATCCCTTGGATAAATATAACTTGAAAAATGCTTCTTAAGAAATCTTTTGGGGCAGTGTAACTTGTGGGAGAGCGCATCGCTGGCAGCGATGAGGTCAGAGGTTCGATCTCCCTAGGCTCCACCATAACTATGATAATAACTCTTCGATATTTTATATCTGATTAGAATTAGCCTAAAAGGAGAGTGTTTACGGAAATGGGTAAAAATCTTACTGATCATTTAATTGATCTATCGTATAATCAATTTTTAACAGTCTGTTGTTCTGTTATTTAGTTATGAATAAGGAGTTGTGTCATAATGACAATGGATCAAATGCAAACGCGGGAACGTAATGAAACGAAGCTGGTTGGTTACACTGTAACGGCGTCGTTAAATCAAGATCTAGAATCTAGAATTGTCGGAAGATTACGAGAAGAACTCTTTGGCAAGCGTCATGAAATTGCAAATCGATTAGACGGGATTTACTTAGTCCAAGTTTACCCGGACGGCGAATGGACGCCAGATGTTCCGTTCGTAAGTATTGTTGCGGTAGAAGTCAGCGATTTTGCCCATATTCCTGAGGGATTAGTTCGGCATACGATACCAGCTGGAAAATATGTGAAGGTTACTCATAAGGGACCTGAATCCCAAATAGGAGAAACCTATGATTCAATCCGTGATAAAGGTATCGGCGGTTCTCGGCCTTTTGATTTCGAGTATTGGGCTGATATTGATTCTCTTGAGCAAGAGGAGAGCACTATAGATATTTATTTGCCCTTGGAAGCTTAAACCGGTGCCAACAACAAATGTCGGATGACAAGAATATGTACCGATTCAAACCCGCGTAAATCGTGGGTTTTTTCATTTTATCGGAATAGATTCTTGTCACAAGTCAAAGTCAAGAATCTGTTTCGAAGGGTAGTGTAATACCCCAAGGTGGTAGTACGAGCTGGTTGGTTACACTATCCCAAAGAAAATGCATATCAGCATTAGGATTGATCTTGGCTGAATTAGTTCAACTGGTGAACGTGGGTCACAACTAAATATGGGGCTATAGTTTAGGGGGGAAATAGGTCGCTAGCAGCGATCAGTCCGCGGTTCGATTCCGCGTAGCTCCACCACATCTTAAACACAAACGGCAGAGATGCCGTTTTTTTTGTTTTACGTACTATAGACATGTGAAGTGTCTAATAATGATGGCAGGTTACCGCAATAGAAATCAATTGCATTCCCATGGTTTTTCTATGTTAATATAGCAATAAGAAGAAAATTATTCGGGATGGACTAATACCGTCATGAAGCTTCTTATTTGTTTATTGATGTAACGGGCAGCATTCCTATTATGAGAAAATACGAGGTTTGAAGAATAAAAAGACTCCTTGGTATGATGTTTATGGGTCCCAGATGCAGGCCAGCGTCGGATCCAAAAACAAAACCAAGGAGACTACAACATGCATTCTACTCAAAATGAACGAATTAATCAAATCACTTATTCTACCTTAATTATCGGAGTCGACATCGCAAAATTCAAACATGTGGCTCGTGCACAAGACTTCCGCGGAGTCGAGTTCGGGAAGCCTATTACGTTTGAAAACAATAGAGAAGGCTTTGAGTTGTTCATGAGCTGGTTTCAGAAGATTTCAATGGACCAAGGGTTTCAGGATGTTATAGTTGGCATGGAACCTACAGGTCACTACTGGTTAAACCTTGTTCATTTCCTAAAAGAAAAGCAAGTGAAGTACGGTGTGGTGAATCCATTACACGTGAAAAAAAGCAAAGAACTAGACGACAATTCACCTACGAAGAATGACACTAAAGATGCGAAAGTGATTGCACAGTTGGTCAAAGACGGGAGATACGCCGTACCTAGCCTTCCTAAGGGCATTTATGCCGAACTCCGGGAAGCTATGAAAATTCGCGAACACCTAACAACTGACCTTTGTGTTGTACAAGCACGTGTCCATAACTGGTTAGATCGGTATTTTCCAGAGTTTCTGACGGTCTTTAAAGATTGGGAATGCAAATCTGCCCTCCAAATGTTAAACCTTCATCTACTGCCTCACGAACTTGTTCACGTGCCGGATACAACCTTACTACAACACTTGAGAGAAGCTGCAAAGCGAGGGCTTGGTCTTGGTCGAATTATTAGTTTGAAAGCAGCAGCAAGCTGCTCTGTCGGCATACGAGACGGTTCAGAGTTAGCTAAAATGGAGTTGAAGCTGCTGCTGACCCAGTACGAATGGTTTCAAAACAAGCTTGAAGAGCTCGGGGCAAAGTTGGATGAACTGCTCATACAGATCCCACATGTGCAGCAATTGTTGGCCATAAAAGGGATCGGCAGGGACACCATTGCAGGTTTTCTAGCTGAGGTGGGCGACATTGGTCAGTACCGTCACCCCAAGCAGATCACGAAACTTGCTGGATTGAACTTGAAAACAAACTCATCAGGTACACACATTGGACAGACGAAGATAACCAAGCGAGGTCGTAAACGTCTTCGTGCATTGCTCTTTCGAGTGATGATGCCGTTAGTCGCTAAAAACGCAGCCTTCCAGGCCTTGCATGAGTATTACACCAAACGACAGGTGAATCCGCTCAAGAAGATGCAATCTCTCATTGCTTTGTGTAATAAGCTTATACGAGTCTTTTTCGGCATATTAACAAAAGGACATGAATTTAGTGAAGAAAAGATGATGCAGGATATCCCTCGATTTACAGAATTACCGCAAGCAGCTTAAATAGCGAACTTAGTATTGATGATCTAAGCAAAGAAAAGAAAAGAAAAGATAACAAGAAGCACGGATGAGTCGGAAAGGCACTATCCATACGGACGAAGATCCCGTCGGGCAGCATATCTGACCTCCACCTCATGGACAGGTTGAATGAAGGAATGTGGGAGCGTAGACTCTGCGAGACATGGGAGGGTTGACCGCCATGAGCACATGTGGAGATCCAAGGGTGCAACCATACTTTACCATATTATCCACAATTTAAAATAGGTGGTTTAGGGGAAGAGATTTTTGCGCACCTACATACCCATATATTTCTTCGAGCACAACTTAATTCCAATTAAAAGTTATCTTCTAAGAAGTAATTATGGTCTAAATCTAAGGAAACGAGAGCATTTAAGAGCTAAGTGATTCTCCATAGAGGGAGGATATGTTAATCAATTCGCGAATACTTCAAATCATCATTAGCAAAGATTCTGCATGAACAATAAAAAATGGTATCCTCAAAAAAGTGAAGGGGCAGCATAGCCTTATGAAACTAGGACATATAATGATTTTCGTCAATGACATGACAAAGGCGAGATGGTTTTATTCTGAATTGCTGGGTTTGGAAACACTGTCAGAGCAAGAAAATAAGCTTGTATTTGCCCTTGACGGCTGTCAGCTTATTGCTTTTAAGTGTGAAAAGACCAAAGAAATTGGAGATTATTCAAACGAGGCTAGAACAGTTTTGGTGTTTGAGGTCGTATCTGTTGAGCAAACTTATAAGGAAATGAAGGAAAAGGGTATTCAATTTTTGCATGATAAACCTACTCAAGGGCGATATGCTGCTTTCGTTGATCCGTTTGGTAACGTGCATGAAATCGCTGAATCGTTCGATTGAGAGTCGTTAACTTTGTTACAAACAACGTGGTGAAACATATTACAAAGGTATTGCACTAACGGAGAACAATCGTTCAATTAACCGCTCTTATCATGGGCGGTTTTTTTGATGTCTAAAATCAACAAGAAATGATACACATAAAGGATAGCTCTGCATATCTTGCACGACTTTCCCGATCAAGCTAAAATCAACAAAATTTGTTTGATGGAGCAAATCTGACTGATCTCGTACAAAATCCTTGAATATAGAGCCATTCTTTTTCAGAACCATGTTTGCGAGTGAGGGCATCTTCCCATTCGCTGAATAGATTGTTGGTAGTTTCGTTGGAGCTACATTTAATATGATCCGATAACAGTGAAATTTGCTTGTTAAACGGTGAATGTGGATTTTGTTGCTCGACGATGAATGATAACTCATCAAAACGATGTTTAAGCGCATGAATGAACCATTCAGGTCAATCTTCCATAGGACCATCCCCTTCCTTTTGTTCGAGTGTGTGTATGTTAACTCTGATAGGAAGGGATGGCAAGTTGAGTTTTCATTCGTTATTGATTTGAGCAGCTATTATAAAGAACATTAAGCAAGATTACCCGGAATGTACCTTTATAGACAGTTTTGAAATGTATTCTTACAAATCCCCCTTTTTTCAATAGCCAGACTGATCTACTCTCAAAATCCATGGTATAATTTTACTATTCTAAAACTTGAAATGGTTTAATCGTCAAAGGTGGTGGTACTACTGAGAAATATAATTAACTTCTTAGTGACTGTGTTGGTTTTTTGGATTGGTAATCAATATTTTAGTCAATACATTTCTATTTCTGATACGAAGACATTGATACTTGCATCCTTACTTATGTTCATAATTAGCTTCATCTATGTTTGATAATGGCGGCGTCAATGGTGTCAATTGTAATAGGCATTGGCTGTTTAACAACGCCGTTGCTAATCTTAGCTTCCCTTATCTTAACACCGATAAAGTTATGGTTGCTTGACAGATATTTATCTGGTTTTGAAATTCATGGCTTCTGGACATACGTGATAATGTCTATTGTATTAAGTATCTTCACGGCAAAAGCAAAGTCTAACAACAAGGAACGGTAAAAAGAAGAAAACAATCAAAGGAGAGAAGATACATAATGACGTGGAAGCTAGATAATGCTTTTGAACTTCATAAGGAGTCACCTTATACGTTTTATCTTCCAAGCGATCAAGTAATAAGTCAACTGAAAGTAGGCGATTTAGTTAAGCTAATATTCATGGCAGCGGAGACACTTGATAATGGATGTCGAGCGGAGAGAATGTGGGTGGATATCCTTGAGCGAAATGAAACTGACTTCCGTGGGAAGTTAGTTAATCAGCCGTACTATTTGAGTTCACCTCAACATGGTGACTTGATTGATTTTAAATCAGAACATATATGCAGTACTCAGCTAGATGATCCGTATTCTAAGGACATGGACTATTATTTTGATAAGAAAATTACAGTAAGTAATGACGTATTATCACGAAATGAGTTTAACTTCATGTTACGGTTCGACCCAGATGATGAGCATGATTTGGGATGGGTCTTTTTTAGTGGATATGAGGATGATGAATTCACTGCTGATTCAAAGAACTATCAGGTGATTTCAGTCGGAAAAATGTTAAACATTGATGATTCTATTTTGGAGTTTATCGATAATTCCGAAACCATTCATTGTGCATATGAGAGAAACAAAGATACAGGAAACCTTGCTAAAATTGAGAATTATGACTGGAGTATACATGATTGAGGCAGAAGGTGTGAAATACCACGAGATTATAAAGTGAAATTAGAAATATACTGGAGTAATTAGCATGTTACATATAGCGTTTCTTGAGAGCAGAATAGCAGATGTGTATTCTAAAATATCCTTTAAAACAAAAAACTTCTTTCACACGGCACTCCAAGATGATCTTACAAGATCAACTCAGGTATTTCAGCGTAAAGGTATTAAGGAATTCAAAGTCACCGAGATAATTGGATATGAAGGGAGATCTGGCTTTATCGATGTTGTACTCGTTGACAGTAATAATCAGAGGATTTATAGAATCAACTGATCCCAACAAAGGCGTAACATTTATTCAAAATCCCCTCAAACTTGGAAAGAACAAAGATTTTGGAATAACAAAGAAGTTTTATAGATAATCTTTCAATAAAAAATGAATTGTTACTGGACTTGGCAATACAAATGAAAAGATAATTTTATGGAGATGAAAAGCAGATGGACTTGAAGAAAATTAATTCACTAACCAAATATCCAAGCATCCTTACATATCATGAATTAGGTGAAAGAGGTCGCTTAACCAATGAATTATCTGAGTCAAAAGGATTTTCTGATTACGATGAAGTCTTTGTTTACGAAAAGGTAGATGGTGAAAATTCAAGAATTATATTCTTTAAAAATAATTACAATGAAGTCGATTATCTAATCGGATCGAGAGAAGAATTACTGTATGCAAAGGGTGATAGGATCGGCAATCCTTACGGTAACATTGCAGAGTTCCTTAGACCACTGGCTGAAAGATTAACTGCTGACATATTTCCCAAAGGAGATTGGGCATTAACAGTAATTTATCAAGAATCTTATGGAGGAAAGACAAAAGCTGCTAAGAACTATACGGATATTAAGACTCAAGGGTATCGAGTATTTGACGTATTTTCTTTAAATCAGGATGAATTAGACAGGCTTTTTGAGTTACCACAAGAGAAGATTGCCGAGTGGAGAGATCATGGAAATCAACCTTTTTATGATGAAGTCGAGAAAAAGAAATTTGTTGAGAGTATGGAGTTAGAATTTGCACCTCTATTAGGAATGGTCAAGGGTTCGGATTTTCCAACTTCTCTTGAGAATACATTTTCGTTTTTAAAGCAGTTTGAGGGTACAAAGGTAGGAATCGATTCTTCTGGAAAATCTGAAGGAATTATTGTTCGTACCTTAGATCGTAAACACATTAGGAAAATTCGTTTTGAGGACTACGAAAGAACCTTTAGGAAATAAGTTAATAAAACAACAATTTGATTAGGAAGTGTATCAATTTGCACATGAAGAAAATCAATGAATATGAATAATTAAAAAGGTAACACATACTAGATCATAATAGTTGGAGGTTCGTGATGAGAAGAGAAACAATATGCCCTGAATGTGGTGAAACTAAATTTGGTGAAGGTACGTCACGAGGCGAAGGTAGAATGTATCCTAGTAATAAACTCTTCTCTATGGGTTCAGAAATTACCCATGTTATCTGCATTAAGTGCGGATTAATTATCAGAAGCTTTGTTAAAGAACCTGAAAAATTTGATAAAAAATAAAGTGTATCTTTACATTTATGAATACAGTAAAACAAATATTTCAATGGGAGATGATATATCATGAATGAGAAAGAAATAGAGGTTGTAGAAGTTTTAACGGGATCTTATGGAATTTATTACGATTATGCAGTACAAATCGCTAAGGTGACTTACGGCGACATGACTAAGGCGAAAATTGCTGCGGATATGATGAATATTCAGAATGCATCGATTGAATCAGTCATTGCAGCTATTACATTGAAATAATACTTTCAATGGGTAGCAAAATCTTAAGTGAAGAAGGCAAGAAATAATGAAGTTATTTGATTGTCCCAATTGTAATACCTACAGTAAGGAGTGTATCATCGTCACTCATAATATCTTGACCCTAATAAAGAGAGACTGAAGTGCAGCCTTTGTTCATAGAGCGGAAAATGGGAGGACATGAAAGTGCGGGAGGTTCAACATTATTATTTGTATTTTTTTCATAAGAATAACCAAAACTAGTTTTAGATGATGTTCGTGTTTTACTAAGCTAATAAAACAATTCTTTTAAGGGGAAAAGGAAGGTATATAAAATGAAAAAAGATGATTTTGGCAACAGGATGAAGGCATATGAGAATGCTTATAGATACAATTTACCAAGTAGACTTCCAGTCATATTAAGAATTGACGGTTGTCACTTTCATACTTTTACAAGAGGAATGAAAAAACCTTTTGATGAAATTTTAACAAGTGCTTTGTGGGAAACATGCAAGTACCTAGCTGAGAACATTATGGGATGTAAAATCGTATATCATCAAAGTGATGAAATATCCATCTTACTTACCAACTATGATAAATTAACAACTCAATCATGGTTCGAAAATAATATTCAAAAAATGGTCTCAGTATCTGCATCGATGGCGACAGCGAAATTCAATGAGATAATCAAACAGTATTATCCAGATAAGCCTTTGGCAACTTTCGATAGTAGGGCGTGGGTGATCCCACATGATGAAGTTACGAACTATTTCTTATGGAGACAACAAGATGCTACAAAGAATAGCATTTCTATGGTGGCACAAGCAAACTTTCCTCAAAAAGAACTACATGGTCTTACTGGAAAGCAACTTCAAGATAAGTTATTTTTAGAAAGAGATATTAATTGGAACGACTTACCTGTGTGGCAGAAGCGAGGAGTTTGCATCACAAAGCAACAGTATTACAAAGGTGAAACACAAAGAAGTAAGTGGGATGTCGATCACGAAACACCGATCTTTTCACAAAATAGAGATTATATCAATAAATACGTCTATCTGGATAAGGATGAGTAATTGTGGAATGCGTGATTTTTACTGGTATTCAAGCTTCAGGTAAATCAAGTTTTTATAAAGAAAGATTCTTTAATACTCACATAAGGATTAATATGGATATGTTGAAGACAAGATATAGAGAAAAATCTCTAGTAATGGCTTGTATTCATGGCAAACAATCTTTTGTAATAGATAACACAAATCCAACAAGAGAAGATCGAGTAAAGTATATTGAAGCAGTGAAGCAATGGCGCTTTAAGGTGATTGGATACTATTTCGAACCTGATTATGATGAATCCGTTTTAAGGAATGAGACGCGACAAGGGAAAGAGAAAATACCTAATGTTGCAATTAAGAGTACGATTAGCAAACTTCAAAAACCATTGTTTGAAGAAGGATTTGATGAACTGTACCATGTGAAATTGATCGATGGGTATTTCCATGTGCAAGAATTACAATAAAAGTGATAACTTTTATCGGAAATGAGGTATGACATGTCAACTTTATCTAGAGCAATTATCATTGCTACACAAGCTCATGAAGGTCAGATAGACAAAGGTGGGAAGCCATACATACTGCATCCATTACGATTGATGTTGAAAGCCCCAGACAATGACTCTAAAGTTGTATCCGTTCTGCATGACGTAATCGAGGATACGGATGTGACGATGGAGCAACTTAAAGAAGAGGGTTTTTCAGAAGTTATCATAGAAGCTGCTAACATTGGCATTCCCAGCCTCAATAATTACTCCTGTTCAACAGACACTAGTTTTATAAGTAGCTCGAAGTCGTCTAACATCCTATAGATATATCGGGAAAACTCAATCGAATAGCAGATCTTATAATTTAGCCCTTTCGTATAGAGAGAGGGTTATTTACATTTCCAAGACATCTCTAATAAAGTGAAATTTTAAATATTTCAAGTGAAAACTATGGTGAATAATGACTGTTTGCGATGATACATTGAAGTACGTTGGAATTGATTGTCGAAAGGAGTCATTATATGACGCATAAATGGAGAAAAAGAGTATCAACGTTAGTAATCAGTTCAGTTCTATCAACTTCACTACCTTTGGAGGTGTTGTTGCTTCGCCAACTATTAGAAGGAGTGAGCTAAGCAAAGACATAGCTCTGGAGCAAAGAACTCAACAATCAAGTTCGAGTACAGTGAAATTGGTACACCCAGCTTACAAATCATCAATGCTGTCGTCTCTGAGACGTTTTAGTTGTTGGGGATACGCATGTGAAACCTAACTATTACCAAATCGTATACATATCAGAAAATATATTTTTTTGTCGATAAAGGGGAGAAACGATTGTTTATCCATGTTGCTTCAATTTTATTAATTTTATTCGGTTTGATCGTACTTCCATTCGTTTCGTACAAGTACTTTAAAAAGAAAGAAATTTTTTGGATATTTTTTATTATGAGTCCTTTGGTTCAAATAGCTATGGTATCAGTAGGTTTGTTGATCAATTTAAGTTGGTTTGATAAACATCTGAGCTTTACAGAACCATTCTATTATTTTGTGCTTGCTTCAGCATCGGTGCAAATTTATTATTTTATAGTAATTGCCGGAAAGTGGTTAATACGTTTCCTGAGTGGAGAAAGTGAATTAGATAAAAAGAAGCCTAAAACGAGAATTATTTTCATGTTAGGGCTTTTGGTGTGTTTTTTATTACTCCCCAATGTTGTATCAGCTTTGCTGTACCAACTATGGGGTGTTCTATTTTCAGATACTAATCTAGGTGTGGGTGATAGTATTTATTTTGCATTTGCAATAAACTATTCCCTTCCCTTGTATGGTGTTTTCGCGGACTTTCAGGTTGCCGTTAATGAGCATGCAGTTTTAAGATATGTGCAAGGCAATCAAGTTGTAATCTCTAAAATTATTGAGTTTGTAATCATTGGTTTCTTGGTAACAAGGCTGACAGGAAGTATTCAACAGACTCTTAATAAAAAGAAAGGTGCAAAATATTCCAAGCGAAAATAGCTGAACCATTCGCCGCTCTGCGACTACGGGAGGGATGGTTTCTTTTTTCTCAGATTTATTATTGATAATACAGGCGAACATCTGGAGGATCTGATTTCCATAGGGACTATTGGGCTGATTAAGTCAATCGAGTCGTTCTCCGCCAAGCATAACCCTTCACTTGATTTCTGGACTTCATGTGATGATCTAGGTATGCTATTGATGTACGAAACATTGTCGGTTATTTCATAGCGTGGCCAGCCAATACTAAGCGAAGTACATCTTGGCTCAACAGAAGTCCTTGTCAGATAGACAGTTATACCTTTAATACTGCTTTTGTTACAACATTGTTTTTAAACTTGCAATGGTCGAAATCGTACAAGCAGGAAGTCGAAAACGGAGTAGTGAGTGTCCGTTCCAGTTTCTATAATAAATATCATTGTATGATTCACAAATCGTTAATAGGAGAAACCAGCTGACTGCTGGTTTTTTTGAATTGAAAAGGGGGAGCATGCATGCAAGGCCAATTTTTTCGAATTCCTTTCAATTCCATTCGTTTCAAACTGATCGTCGGCGTGCTGCTGATCACGGTACCATTAAGCTTGCTGCTCATCTATAGCAATTACTATGCGATCGGCGTTGTTCGGAGCCAAGTAGCCGATTCCAACAAAAAAATGATGTCTTTGTATATGGGACAAATCGATGAACAATTACGGTTCGCAGAATCATATTTAATGGGCTTGACTATCGCCGAAGCCGACTTTACTGGCATTGAGAACAAAGTTTCGGAAAGTGATCGCTACTTCGCTTTAAGAAGATTATCTAACCGGATTACCGAAAATATGTTGAATTTCAAATCGGTGGACGGCTTTTTTATTTATTCAGCTCCCAATCAATATTACATGAATGCATTTCGGGAAGTTACGAATTATGCTGAACGAGAATCGGTCAGAAACTTTATTGAGGATGAAACCGGAAAGGCAACGCCAAATCTGCCGATCAATAGTTGGTACGTGCAAGAAATCGGAGAAAAATATTATTTGTTGCGTACGATCAAGGTGAGCAATACGTATGTCGGTACATGGATCTTGATCGACAATTTAATGGTGCCGCTAAATCTTATCGGACTAGGGGAAAAAGGGGCGGCTTTATTTACGACGAATGACGGCGTGCCTTTGGTGAATGCGGAAATTGTCAAAGATAACCGACTTGATGTCAATAAAAATCTTCAACACTATTATTTAACCGGGGACGATCATCGTTATCTGGTAGTCGGCGAAAAGTCGGCTGTGGGGAATTTCAATCTGATTGCCCTCATACCGGATGAACAAATATTGAAAAATCTCCCTATCCTCCGAAACATTGTCAATTTCATTCTCGTCGGAGTTTTCATCCTATTACCCGTCTGTTTGCTCCTTCTCCGGAAAACAGTGCTCCTTCCGATCAATCGCCTGATTTTGGCGATGAAACGGATTAAGGACGGCAATTTGGACATGCGGATTCAATCGTTTAGGACATCTGATGAATTTCAGCTTGTTTATGAAACCTTTAATACGATGATGTCACAAATTCAAGAATTACGAATCCATGTCTATGAAGAGCAGATGAACAAGCAAAAGGCGGAGCTCCAGCATTTGCAGTTGCAAATCAATCCGCACTTTTATTTGAATTCGCTTAATATTATGCACACGCTCGCGCGCGCCAAAAATTATGCGTTGATTGAAGAGATGGCGCAATGTTTAGTTGGCTATTTCCGCTATATGTTCCGAAGTAATTTGACTTTTGTCTCTGTGCAAGAAGAATTACAGCACGTTCGAAATTATTTGCGCATTCAGGAGCTGCGATTCCCGAATCATTTACAGTGTACGATTCATGTTCCTGACTATTTGCTGCGTACCCCGATCCCGCCGCTTGTCGTTCAAACCTTTGTGGAAAATGCGATCAAGCATGCGGTAACAATGGACGAACCGGTTCTTTTGACGATCGATATGGAACTTGACGATGTGGCTGCGGCCCCTACACTCAAAATAACCATACAAGATACAGGGCCGGGTTTTCCGGAGGATGTGCTGGAGGGAATTCGCAGCGGAATCCAGATGATGAGTACGCAAGGTGAACATATCGGAATTTGGAATGTTCAACAAAGGCTGCTGCTGTTGTACCAGAGCCGTGCTGACATCTCATTTGCCAATAACGCTTCTGGAGGTGCTGTCATTGTCATTACGCTGCCATTACAGCCAGATATGGGAAAAGGAGAGCGATTATGATGCAAATGCTCATTGTGGATGATGAAATGCTGTTCGTGGAAGGACTCAAATCAGATTTGCACTGGGAGACGTTTGGGGTCTCAATCGTCCACACGGCTTATAATATTAGGCAAGCGAAGGAGATTTATGAGGCTCATCCCATCGATATCATGCTTTGTGACATTGAAATGCCGCAAGGTAGCGGTCTTGAGCTCTTGACATGGGTACGGGAGCATTATCCGAAAACGGAATCGATTTTCTTAACTTGTCATGCCGATTTTAAATTTGCGCAGCAAGCTATTCAGCTTGGCTGCTTTGATTATTTGTTGAAACCCGTTGCTCTTGCTCAGCTGGAAGAGGTGATTGTAAAAGCAGGGGCAAAGATCAATAAAGAGAGCGAACTTCAGCAATATAGCCGTTACGGCCAATTCTGGGTCCAGCACCAGCCGATCCTGATTGAGCGATTTTGGCTCGATATTTTGCATGAAACCATTCCATCAGACCTGGAAGCTATTCGAGAGTCTGCCGCGGATCGCAATATTCCTTTTTCAGAGGAAATGAGGTTTTTGCCTGTTCTGATCAGCGTTCAACGTTTCTATAAAGAGTTGAGTTTGCGCGATGAGAAGATTCTGGAATATGCCATTCAAAACAGTGCCGAAGAAATGATCGTTGAACAGAAAGAGAAGGGACAAGTGCTGCAGTTGGGCAGCCAAAATCTGCTTGCGATCGTGTCCTGGGATCAGGAGGCTGAACCGGAGATGGAGCAATTGAAACAAAAGTGCGAAGCCTTCATCTCGTCCTGCAGACAGTTTTTCAATTGCGATATCTCCTGCTACATCGGGAATCGGGCGTTCGTACACGAACTGCCATCGATGGTTCACGAGCTGTCTCATCTCGTTAAAAATAATGTTGCCTATAACAATAAAATTTTCATGTTATCTGGAAAAAAACAATCTTCAAAGCCTGCTTCAATGCCGGATATGCATGTGTGGTCGGTCATGTTGAAGGAAGGTTCAATGACGAAGGTGTTATCGGAGGCTGAGCGATATTTGGAGAGCATGATGCATACAGGAGAACTAGATGCGAAGGTGCTGCATCAATTTCATCACGATTTCCTGCAAATGCTGTACCACGTCATCATGCTCAAAGGCATTCAAGCACGTGAACTGCTAAGTGACGCCATATCGATGGAGCTTGCCCCGCGTGCTACGCGTTCTGTAACGGATACGATTGCATGGATCAAGCACATCATGGAGAGATCTCTTCAATACGTGAATACGGTTGAACAAACGCAATCCGTCGCGGAGCGTGTTAGAAATCATATTACGCTTCACTTAAATGAACAAGATTTGTCACGCGAGGAAATTGCTAATCATGTCTATTTGAATCCGGATTATTTGGATCGCATCTTCAAGAAAGAAACCGGAATGTCGGTTACTGAATATTTGGTTCAGGAGCGTATGGGGATAGCCAAGGAGCTGTTGTCCAAAAGCGGCATGTCGATCAGCAGCATCGCCGCGCATGTCGGGTATTCGAATCTCGCGCATTTCTCCAAACGATTCAAAAGTATGACAGGGATGAACCCGAATGATTATCGACAGCATGGTCGGAATGGTACAAACGGAAAGTCGAAAACGGAGTAGTGACAGTTCCGCTCCGTACTTATAATGAAATTGTATCGGATAACAACAAAAAAAGGAGATAACCATGAAGAAAAGATTGAGTTTCTTAAGTTCAATTGTGGCATTGACGGTTATTGTTTCAGGTTGCGGTTCCGAGAATGGTGCAGCAAGCTCCAAGCAGCAGGACGAAAAGACGACCGAAGCACCATTTGAACTCACGGTGGCGTTTCCTGTTAAAGGTGCAATTCCGAAAGACATGCAGTTGGTAAATGACGAGATTAACAAAATTGCCAAAGAGAAAATCAACGCCACGGTTAAGCTGCTGCCTATCAGTTACAGTGCATATGTGAACCAAATGAATTTGATGATGACTAGCGGTGAAAAACTCGATTTAATGGTGCAGTGGGGAGCGTTTTACTCCAGCTATATCGCAAAAGGACAAGTGCTTGCGCTTGATGATTTGCTTAACAAGTATGGTAAAGATGTTTCAGAATCGTTGGGGCCTGTATTTCTAAATGCTCCGAAAGTGAAGGGTAAAATTTACGGCGTGCCGACCATTCGTGATTTAGCGCAAGATTACGGATTTACCATGAGAAAAGACTTGGTAACCAAATACAACATCGATTTGAGTAATGTGAAAAAATTGGAAGATCTTGAAAGTGTACTAAAGACACTCAAAGAAAACGAGCCGAGCATGGCTCCTATGACGAATAAGGTGACTACTTCCCTATACGGTTCGTTTAGCACTAGAGATTCTTTGGGCGACGATTTAGGGGTGCTTCTGAATAATGGTCAAGGCGAGTTGAAAGTCGTGAACTGGTACGAGACTCCTGAATACGCCAACGTGGTGAAGCTCATGAGAAAATGGAATCAGGCGGGATATGCGATTAAAGATGTCGTGACAAACAAAGAAAGTGAGAACACCATTATTAAAGCAGGCAAAGCAGCAGGAAATCTTACACACATGAAACCGGGTTTTGCTGAACAACAAACAAAAATAATCGGAACTGAAATGACCGCGATCAAACTTGCGCCAGCAGTTGTGAATACGAGTACGGTAAATGGCGTGATGTGGGGAATTCCTCAAGGTTCAAAAAATCCGGATAAAGCTATGCAGTTCCTTAATCTCATGTACGCTGACAAAGATATTGTCAACTTATTCAATTGGGGTATTGAAGGCAAGCATTATGTTAAAAAGCAGGATGGTTTTGTAGGCTACCCTGCAGGAGTGAATGAGAATAATTCAGGTTACGATTTGAACCAAGGGTTTATGTTCGGTAATTCATTCCTTGCCGATGTATGGGAAGGTAATGACAAGAATATATGGCAAGAAATGAAGAAGTTCAACGAGAGTGCTACCCGGTCGAAGGCGCTTGGGTTTACGTATGACAACACTTCGGTGAAGACAGAAGTTGCCGCTGTAAGCAACGTCGTGAATCAGTACCGATTAGGGCTGGAGGATGGAGCCTTCGATCCGGATAAAGAACTGCCTAAGTTCATTTCTGAGTTGAAAGCTGCCGGAATCGACAAAATCATTGCCGAAAAGCAAAAACAGTTGGATGTTTGGGCCAAAGAAAATAACGTGAAGTAAGCGAAATATCAGTGAAATTCAGGAGGATATGATGGAAACTGTCTACAAGCAAAGAGTAGAGGAAATAGAGCGCAGAACCAACTTGCGTAATTTAGGTGGATATCGCACTGCAGATGGAAGGACAATCAAGCCTAATCTATTGTTCCGTTCCGCAGAGCTAGCGGAAATGAACGAAGCAGATATTGTTTACCTGCAAGAAAACGGTTTGCGTTATATTTGCGATTTCCGTTCGGAAGGTGAACAAGAGGCAAAGCCGAATCCAGTCGTCGCTGGTGCGGAAAACATCCATATTTCCGTACTTGGCGGAGTTGTCAATCCGCAAGATATGATTGCCTTTATTAAGGGGATTGACATAGCCGAGCTCGAGGGGGATTTCCTGGAAAAGGTCTATGTACAGTTCGTCTCTGATCCTATTGCTCAGGCTGCTTATCGTCGTTTTTTTGAGCTGGTGCTGCAGGCAGAAGGCAGTCCGCTGCTCTGGCACTGTGCAGCAGGTAAAGACCGAACGGGATTTGCTGGAGCTATCTTGCTTCTTGCGCTAGAGGTGCCGATGGAAACCGTTATGGAGGATTTCTTAAGAAGCAACAATAACCGGAAAGAAGCGATTGATCACATGCTTAGCTCGATTCAAGAGAAGCTAGGAGATGACAACAAGTTTGCCAAGGTTAGAGAAATGATGGCAGTAAAACAGGAATACTTGACTACGGCACTGCGTGCAATCATAGAGAATTATGGGACCATGGAAACTTATATGGAAGAAGTGCTCGGATTGACATCCGAAGCGCGCGAAAAACTGAAAAGCATTTATTTAGAGTAAAGGTGAAAAGGCCAAATCGACATAAGAGAAGAGGGACGATACATGGTTGATTTGCATGCAAAACCTTTTCATCTAGACGATGATGGGATTGAGTGGGTTAAGGACACCTTGGCCTCCATGGATCTTGCTGCCAAGGTGGGACAGCTGTTTTGTCCGATCGGATTCACCGATGATAAGGAGCAGCTTGCGAAGCTGACGCAAAAGATGAGAATCGGTGGTATTCTGTATCGACCTGGTTCAGGGGAGAAAGTCCAAGAAACGCATCGCTACTTGCAGGAAACTTCGGAAATTCCTCTGCTTATTGCTGCCAATCTGGAAGCAGGGGGCAACGGCTCCGCTGTGGATGGTACTTTTTTCGGCAAGCAATTGCAAGTTGCAGCTACGGACAATACGGAGATGGCTCGGAGGCTCGGTGTTATTGCTGCCCGGGAAGGTGGTGCCGTAGGCGTAAACTGGGCGTTCGCTCCAGTTGTGGATATCGACGTTAACTTCCGCAATCCAATCACGAATGTGAGAACATTTGGTTCCGACCCAGAGCGCGTTGCTCGCATGAGCAAAGCTTATACAACTGCGGTTCAGGAACATGGCGTGGCTGTTTCGATTAAGCATTTTCCAGGTGACGGCGTGGATGAGCGCGATCATCATTTGTTAACATCGATCAATTCGTTAACGATAGAGGAGTGGGACGCTACGTTCGGCAGCGTGTATCAAACCTGCATTAATGCTGGAGCCATGAGTGTTATGGTCGGACATATTGCTCATCCTGCTTACAGCAGGCATCTTCGTCCGGAGCTCAAAGATGTGGATACTATGCCTGCGACTTTGGCGCCGGAGCTGCTAAACGATCTGCTCCGAGGGAAGCTCGGATTCAATGGACTTATTACGACGGATGCTACGCCTATGGCCGGTTTTATGATGGCGATGAAGCGGGAGACAGCCGTTCCAGCTTCGATCGCAGCCGGCTGCGATATGTTCTTGTTTAATAAAAGTGTAGAGGAAGATTTTTCCTTTATGATGAAAGGGATCGAGCAAGGCATCCTGACTTTGGAGCGAGTGGATGAAGCGGTGACACGCATTCTCGGTGTTAAAGCGTCGCTTGGTCTGCATACGAAGAAGCGGGAAGGGATCCTTGTGCCGGGTGTAGAGGCGCTATCCATTCTGAAATGCGACGAGCATAGGAGATGGACTGGGGAATGTGCGGATCAATCCGTTACGCTCGTAAAGGATACGCAGCAATTGCTGCCCATCAGCCCAGAGCGTCACAAGCGTATTCTACTCTTCTCGCTCGGCGGCGAGGATGGCTTGTTCAAAAGTACGAACATTACGCCGTACTTCATTTCCAAACTGGAAGTGGAGGGCTTCGAGATCAAGGTGTTTGATACGAAAAATTTCGATTTCAGAACGATGTTTGCTGGGGTGAAGGAGATGAGTGATCAACATGACGTTGCTATTTACTTCTCCAATTTTGAGACGCACAGCAACCAAACTGTTGTCCGTGTTAACTGGGCGCCTCCTTTTGGTGTAAACATGCCGTGGTTCATTCAGGAGCTGCCAACGATGTTTATTTCCGTAGCTAACCCGTACCATCTCCTGGATGTGCCGCGTATACCAACGTTTATTAATGCGTATTCAGCCAGCGAGCATGTCGTGGACGCGATTGTCGAGAAGCTGCTGGGACGCTCCTCCTTCAAGGGGATCAGCCCTGTAGATCCATTTTGCGGCTATTGGGATACACGTCTGTAAGCAATACGTGCAAGCCGGATTATGAAAGGGAATTCTACCATGTCGATACTAGCAGTCATTTTTGATTTGGACGGAGTGCTTGTGCATACAGATCAGTATCACTACCAAGCGTGGAAGCGTATGGCGGACGAAGAAGGCATTGTATTTGATGAGTCCGTTAACGACAGACTGCGTGGCGTTAGCCGGATGGAGAGCTTGGAAGTTATCCTTGAGAAGAGCGGCAGAACGTATACAAGCGTGGAAAAAGAAGCTTTGGCTGAGAAGAAGAACGGCTACTACCGAGAACTGCTTGACCGTTTGACTCCCGCAGATGCGGCACCTGGTTCCCGTGAGATCATAGCTGCCTGCAAGCAGCAGGGAACTAAAGTCGCGATCGGATCATCGAGTAGGAATACGCCGGTCATTTTGGAAAGGCTTGGCCTTACGCATATGTTTGAAGCTGTGGCGGATGGCAATGAGATCGTTAACAGTAAGCCGGATCCCGAAGTATTTCTACTCGCAGCGAAGAAACTTGCCATTGATCCTGAATGTTGTATCGTCGTAGAAGACGCCGAGGCTGGACTTGTCGCCGCTAAGCGTGCTGGCATGAAGACGGCTGCCATGGGTACTATGATAAACAGCCCGACAGCAGACTATCGGCTTCATCGTTTGGACGAGCTGAAAGCTGTCATTTGGGGTTAAATAAACATAAAAAGAAGGAGCAGGCGAGGTGGCTGCTTCTTTTTTTTATATTACACGTCTCACTTTTCCATAAGGAGAGATCTTTTATGATGGAAAGTATTAATTATCGGTCTGGAACGCGAAGTTCGCGATAAGCCGCTAGGGCTGTCGGCAGGTCGGAATGGTACAAACGGGAAGTCGAAAACGGAGTAGTGACTGTTCCGCCTAGTTCCTATAATGAAAGTGTAAGCAAACAATAGATGCCATGAAGTGGAGGAAGTGAGTATTATGACACAAGCAATAACGAATAAATCCTCAACGAGTAAAAGGCTGAGTAGGTGGAAAAATTATTATCCGCTTTACCTTTTGATGATCCCAGGCGTGCTTTACTTACTCATTAACAACTATGTACCGATGTTCGGTGCTATCATCGCGTTTAAAGATATCAATTATCAGGCAGGTATTCTCGGCAGCGATTGGATCGGCTTTAAAAATTTTGAATACTTGTTCAAGACCAAAGATGCCTTAATCATTACACGCAATACGATTCTGTACAATTCGCTTTTTATCGTTGTTCACACGGTAATAGCTATATTTGTGGCAATTTTGCTGAATGAAGTGAAGAAGAAATTTTTATCCCGTTTTTATCAAAGTGTCATTTTGCTTCCTTATCTGATTTCGATGGTCATTGTCAGCTATCTCGTCTATTCCATGTTAAGTGTCGAATCAGGCTTGATGAACAAGGCCATTCTTCCGCTGTTCGGAATTGACAGCATTTCTTGGTATTCGGAAGCGAAGTATTGGCCGTACATTCTAACGCTGGTGCATATCTGGAAAGGTGTCGGATTCCTATGCGTGGTTTATTTAGCATCCATCATCAGCATCGACACGGAGTATTACGAGGCCGCGACACTTGATGGCGCTTCAAGATGGTATCAGATTCGCTCCATTACCATTCCTTTGATCATGCCTGTCATTATTATGATGACCATGATGGCGATCGGACGCATTTTTTATTCGGATTTCGGCTTGTTTTATCAAGTGCCAATGGACTCGGGCGCGTTGTCCAAAACGACAAATGTCATTGACACCTACGTGTATAGAGGTCTGATGAACCTCGGGGATATCGGGATGTCTTCGGCAGCCGGTTTGTACCAATCGCTTGTCGGATTCGTGTTGGTTATCGTATCCAACTATGCGGTGCGCAAATTTAGCAAAGACAATGCATTATTTTAGAGGGGGAAAAGATTCATGGCACAAGATAGTAAAGCGCTGCAGTGGACTACTCATATTGTTCTGATCGCATTATCCGCTGCAAGCCTTCTGCCTTTTTTACTGCTCATCATGTCCTCCATTTCAAGTGAGACAAGCATTATTCAACATGGATACTCACTGTTTCCGCAAGAATTTAGTTCCAAAGCGTATGTGTATTTACTGGATCACTGGCAAGAGTTGGGCCGCGCGTATGGGATTACCGTATTCATTACGGTAGTGGGCACCACTGCCAGCTTAGCCATCACGTCGATGCTGGCGTATCCGATTTCCCGTCAAGATCTGCCGTGGAAGAAATTCTGGGCATTCTTTGTTTTCTTTACACTTTTATTTAATGGGGGCCTTGTCCCTACGTACTTGATTTATACGCAGGTTTTACATGTGAAAAATACGATTTGGGCGCTGCTTATTCCTGGATTGCTCATGAACGGATTTAACGTCCTGCTCGTCCGCACCTTCTTCATGACGTCCATTCCGCCAGCGCTTATCGAAGCGGCCAAAATCGATGGGGCGGGTGAGATTAAAACGTTCTACAAAATCGTTCTCCCGCTGTCAGTTCCGATCATGGCGACCATCGGACTTTTCGAAGCCATCTTGTATTGGAACGATTGGTTTAACGGATTAACTTATGTGACCAACCCGAAGCTGTTTAGCATTCAAAATATTTTGAATCGGCTCATTCAAGATGTCCAATTTTTGAGTAGCAACTCCGACATGGCATCGGGCGCTGGTGCGAAGGTCGCAGAGCTCCCGAGCACATCGGTAAAAATGGCGATTGCTGTCGTCGGCGTACTTCCGATTCTAGTGGCGTATCCGTTCTTCCAAAAGTACTTCATCAAAGGGATTACAATTGGTTCTGTGAAATAACGGAAAATATTGGGAGGATACAGCTATGAGAGCAGTCATGATCATGTTCGATTCTTTAAATAAGCATATGCTGCCGAATTACGGCTGCGAATGGATTCACGCTCCTAACTTTCAACGTCTGTCTGAGCGGACAATGACGTTCGACAAATGTTACGCGGGCAGCTTGCCCTGTATGCCGTCACGGCGCGAGATTCATACAGGACGTTATAACTTTTTGCATCGAAGCTAGGGGCCGCTTGAGCCTTATGACGATTCGATGATCGATTTGCTTCGGAAAAGCGGTGTGTATACGCATCTAACGACCGATCATAATCATTACTTCGAGGACGGGGGAGCTACGTATCACACGAGGTACAATTCGTGGGAATTTGCCCGCGGTCAAGAGGGAGATCCGTGGAAAACCATCACCGGAAGTGAGTGAAGATGACGTTGTCCAGCTTGCGACGAGCTTGTTTGGCAATCACGCGCCACGGCTTGTCGGTTTTCTGAAAATGCTCTTGGTGTAAGGGATGATATGGCGGATAAAACACATAAAGGAGTTTGCAAAATGAAGGATGCAGGACGAAAACCTAACTTCTTGTGGATTACATTGGAGGATACGAGCCCGAGAATGGGCTGCTACGGAGATTCTTTGGCGCGTACACCCCACATAGATCGCTTAGCCCAAGAGGGGACTTTGTATCGTAACGCATTTGCCACGGCGGGAGTATGCGCTCCCAGCCGATCCGCGGTCATTACGGGCATGTATCAAACCGCGATAGGCACGCATCATATGCGAACCGCACATACCAATGTGCACACACCGGAGCTGCCGACACCTTATTTTGCAGTCCCCCCCGCTCATGTCAAAACGATTCCCGAAATCATGCGGGCCAGCGGATATTATTGCACGAATAATGCTAAAACAGATTATCAGTTTCAGGCGCCTCTAACGGCATGGGACGAGAATGGCAAGGAAGCCCACTTCCGCAAACGGGATGACGGTCAGCCCTTCTTCGCCGTATTTAATTATGACGCTACGCATGAAAGCGGCATGTGGCCGGCTGAGTCAATGAGGCAATTTATGCCTAACTACGAAGAGAGACCGCTCACTACCGACCCGGATCAGGTTGAGCTTCCACCCTACTTGCCGAATACGCCGAAATCGCGAGCAGCGCTTGCCAGACATTATGATAATGTGGCCAATGCGGACGAGTTTGTAGGTCGCATTCTTCAACAACTTGAGGAAGATGGTTTGACTGACAATACAATCGTCATGTTATGGAGCGACCACGGAGAAGGATTGCCGCGTGCCAAACGGTGGACGTATGATGCAGGAATCTGCGTGCCGCTTATCGTCAGGTGCCCCGAAAAGGTGGAAAACGGCCAAGTCAGCGAACAACTGGTCAGTATGATCGACTTGGGACCAACGGTGCTCTCCTTGGCTGGGATACCCGTTCCCCGGCATATCCAAGGTCAGCCGTTCATGGGAGAGCATGCAGAATCGAGAGACTATGTATTTGCCACGCGTGACCGTTATGACGAGGCTTATGATAAGGTTCGCGCTGTAAGAAATACGCAATTCAAATACATTCGTAATGATTATCCCGATCAACCTTACCTTCAGTGGATCCCGTTTAGTCATCTTCATCCGATATTCCAGGAGCTGTGGAGATTACAATTGACAGGCGAATTAGAGGGCGATAAGCAAGTGCTCATGCAAAATAAGCGTCCTCCGGAGGAATTATATGACTGTTTAAACGATCCGCATGAACTGCATAATTTGACGAACGATCCATCGTATCGGGATGTAAGGATTCGTTTGCGCAAGGAGCTTGATGATTGGTGCGGAAAATACGATGTTTGGGGAGATATTCCAGAGGCGCAAATGGTTGCGACCATGTGGCCGAATGGCATTCAACCACAAACTGCTAAACCGCTCTTCATCCCGATCAATAGCCAGTTGCTGGGTAAGAATGCGGTGGATGAGGGAACCTTCAAAGAACCGACAGCGGTCATGCTTCATTCAGCAACACAAGGTGCTTCCATTGCTTATACGACTGATGAAGATTTGAATCCTCGTTGGAAGCTGTACACAGGCCCGATCATCTTAACCGATGGTCCTGCGTGCATTCGAGCGATTGCGGTGCGCATCGGCTATAAGGATAGTGAGGTGACGGAGGCTGCGTTTGAACTCGGTTTTTGAACGATATTGAGATATTTAATGTTAAGGAAAGGAGCGATCTCCAATAGATAGCAATAAACTATCCTGTTGCTCAGCGGGGCGGAGCCCTATTCATCAAACTGACGTAATCCCAGAGCGATTAATTGATCTTTCACAGGTGCAAACAAAATCAAAGTGCCAAACAGAAAATATGATTTATCTACCAGGAGGCAAGTTTTTAATGGGGACTGACGATCAAGAAGGCTTTCCATCTGATGGTGAGGGACCCGTCAGAGAAGTTTTCGTTAACCCATATTACATCGATGCTACAACAGTAACAAATGAAGAATTCATGAAATTTGTTGAGGATACAGGATATCAAACAGAAGCTGAAGCCTTCGGGTGGTCCTATGTTTTTCATCTTTTTGTTTCTGATGCAACTGCGTTGCAAGTGAAAAATTCGGCACAACAAACACCATGGTGGTGGGTTGTATATGGTGCTGACTGGCTTCATCCCGAAGGACCTGATTCCGGGATTCAAGATCGGATGGACCATCCGGTCATCCATGTATCCTGGAATGATGCAGTTGCGTATTGCCAATGGGCTGGGAAAAGGCTATTAACAGAGGCTGAATGGGAGTTTGCTGCCCGTGGCGGACTCGTGCAGAAGAGATACCCATGGGGTGACATATTGAAGCCGGACGGAAGGCATATGTGCAATATTTGGCAAGGAAAGTTTCCAGAGAAAAATCATGCTAGCGATGGGTATGTGGGCACGGCGCCAGCCAGATCCTTTGAACTAAACGGATACGGTCTTTATAATGTATCTGGTAATGTATGGGAATGGTGCTCGGATTGGTTTAGCCCTACCTATCATCATGATGGTGCAAGGGATAACCCCACTGGCCCTCCATCTGGAGACAACAAGGTTCTAAGGGGAGGTTCGTACTTGTGTCATGCTTCCTACTGCAATCGATATCGCGTGGCGGCGCGGAGTAGGAATACAGCTGATAGTTCTGTGGGAAATATAGGTTTCCGTTGTGCTGCTGATGCTTAATTACGCACAATTGATTTCATGCTGAATCGTTGGTGTATCCAAAGGCAGCCATGAGATGGCGAGTTTCCGAGGTAATCGTGGAATAAGCGCAATTGTTATTCTCTAGGGTGCTGAAATCCTGCGAATGAGTAAGTATACGTAAGATAAACCCGGAGAACCAAGGAAAGTGCAGGAATGTTGAGGGACTTTAGTGAGAATCTGAAACAATTGCGTGAATCAATACGTTGATAGTAGAAGAACTAGCGTGGTTGAAGGGAGTAGTTATTAAATGCAAATGAAAATCGGGTTATTATTGGGGGTATCACTTATAGTTCTTACAGGTTGTTTTAACAAGGAAAACAAATCAGTTGAACCAGTGCCAAGTCAAACATCAACTCCCACGTCATCACACGATTTTAAATTATCCGCCAAAGAACAAGAGGTGTATAACAACTTTCAAAAAGACTTAAATGAACAAAAATTAAATGAGTTAGAACCAATGAGTATTGCCAAGTTATATGTTCAAGCAAGATTAGAAAATAAAAATGATGTTGTTTATGCACTATACACGGATAAAGAAGGGCATGTTGAATGGACAAAAGAAGAGGATGAAAAAATCCCTAATTCCGACAGAGGAACTAGAGAACAAATCCTCAAAACATTTAATAATATTGAAAAAGGAAAATTCATACAAACAAGCGATGTTGAAGGATATATTGAGTATCAGTCACGCGAAGACGAAGAAAGTAAGTCTGGCTTTAACATGATTAGAGATGATGATGGTATTTGGAATGTTTCATTTAAACCTATTCAATAACTTAAATTAAGTGAGATTACGCTGATCGACACCAACGTTCTTCTGTGGCGCAGGAAGCTGTCGACTTCATAAATTAGCTGATATATAGGAATGAACCAATCGAATAATGTATCGGATAGGATAGCCCTCTTGTGGTAGAGAGGGTTATTTTTAATTTCTGAAATGCGGATGAAAATTTCAAATGTATAATAATTTAAATCGAAAGTTACCATGGTAAATAATTACTGTATAAGATACATTTAAGTATGTTGGAATTAATTGTTGAAAGGAGTCGTTATATGACTTGGACATGGAAAAAGAGAGTATCGGTACTCGTAGCAAGTGTAATTCTATTAACCTCATTACCGTATGGAGGTATAGCAGCATCGCCATCAAGTGGAGGTAGCGAATTAAGTAACGTAGTACCGACAAACGAATTACCTACAAACCTATTACCAACAAGCCTAGTACCTAGAAACGTAGCACCGACAAACGAAT
Organism: Paenibacillus sp. SYP-B3998; assembly: GCF_010820665.1. GTDB lineage: Bacteria > Bacillota > Bacilli > Paenibacillales > NBRC-103111 > Paenibacillus_E. Next base: position 307,636 of record NZ_JAAIKC010000001.1, read on the forward strand.
TACCGACAGAAGATCAAAGCGTTCAACCAGTAGAACAAAGTGTTCAACAACAAAATAGTGAGGTTTTGGCTACGACTCCTCCTACTCAATCTGCTATATCCGAAAGTATTACAGGTGAGGATGAACAGCGGGTTATTGTAACGTTCAAGGACAAGAAAAAAGTCGATAAGAGTCTTATTAAAGGAAAAATTAAGCGAGAATATAAGCATTTGCCATCTGTATCTGCAAAAATGTCTTCGAAAGAAATTGAAAAGTTGAAGAAGAGTGCTGCCGTGGAGTCCGTTGAGCCAGATATTCAGCTGCAAGCAGCCTCTCAAACAATGGATTGGGGAATAAGTGTAGTTAACGCAACCTACGCTTGGAATAACGGCTACACAGGTAAAGGGGTTAAGGTTGCCGTTTTGGATTCTGGCATTAATACGCATCATGACGACCTTAATGTAGCTGGAGGGGCTTCGTTCGTTAGCTATACGTCCTCGTATGATGATGATTTTGGGCATGGCACGCATGTTGCTGGAATCATCGGTGCTAAGAACAACGATATCGGAGTTGTGGGTGTTGCTCCAGATGCGTCTTTGTATGCTGTGAAAGTATTGGATTCACACGGTATAGGCTATCTGTCAGATGTGATTCAGGGAATTGACTGGGGAATAGATAATAAGATGGACATAATCAACCTTAGCATGGCAACCAGCGTGGATTCTCCTTCGTTACATCGTGCGGTAGATAATGCACATGCAAGCGGGTTACTTGTGGTAGCTGCTGCAGGGAATACGGGAAATGCGCAAGGATCAGGCGAAAGTCTGCAATACCCCGCAAAGTACATGTCTGTCATTTCCGCTGGAGCTGTTGACCCAAGTCATCAGCGGGCCCCTTTCTCTGCAACCGGCAATCAGTTGGAAGTAGTAGGGCCGGGTACTAGCATTAATAGCACTTATTTGAATAATGCCTATGCGACACTTAGTGGGACATCCATGGCAGCAGCTTTTGTGAGCGGTGAGTTAGCGATTTTGAAACAGAAAAATTCCGCCTATACTAACGTTCAACTGCGTGGCCAGTTAGATCAGAGCAATGAGGATCTTGGACAAAAAGGTAAAGATTCATGGTACGGATATGGTTTGGTTGGTGTAGAAAAAGGAATAAATACGATTCCAGTGGATGCACCAGCCCCTCCGAAAGACACCGTCTATGCCAGCGTATATGCCAGTGTATACAGAAATAGCATGATTAGTTCTGCGGGTGTGAGTATTACTACTGGGGCGAACATGCAGTTTACTACATATCTACATACACAGAGCGTTTTAAAAGATGGGAGGGTTTTAGTTTCAGGTGGTAGGATGGGAATGAATACTATTTGTTCAGGGACATGTGCTTTTTCTATGATTTATGATCCTGCTGCAAATAAGTGGACAGACACAGCTTATATTCCACTTCCTCGAGACGAGGTCTTGGCATATCATGGACAAAGCACATTGAGCGATGGCCGCGTTTTTATTACAGGGGGTACAAAATCTAAACATAGCTCATATATGTATAACCCCTCAACTAATTCTTGGTTGAAAAGTGAAAATTATGTTCCAGTTGCATATACACATGCGCAAAGCATCTTAAATGATGGAAGAGTGTTAGTAACAGGAGGCATTGATGATGACGAGGATAAACCTAGAAGGTATTCTGTGATTTTTAATCCAATCAGCAACACGTGGGGCGAGGTAGCGACAGCAGCTATGCCAAAGGGCTTGTTACTACACTCTCAAATAACTCTAAAAGATGGAAGAGTGTTAGTGACTGGGGGAACTGATGATTATGATAGCCCTAAGGGATTGAATTCAGCCTATATTTACGATTTGACAACTAATGTATGGACTAAAGCCGCCGATATGCCAATATCAGTAAAGCTACACTCTCAAAGTGTTTTGCTTAATGGACAGGTTCTATTAACTGGCGGTGAGTTGGCTGACGGGACAATCAACACAAATGCTTATCTATATGACCCCATTCAAAATACATGGAGTGCAGTTATGGCCAATATGCCGCCAAGATTTGGACAGGCTCAAAGCACAATGCCTGATGGCCGCGTTGTTATTACAGGAGGCTCAGACAATTCTAATTCAGACAATTCTCGTACGTACTCGACAACAACGATATATACAATCAATACACCGTCAATGTTAACGGTCAATCCCACCAATCAGGTAGTCCTTAATCAGGCTGGTCAGGTTATTACTCTTTCTGGTACGGTCAACGACATGGATAATAATAATGTAACGATAAGCGCCTCTATCGGTGGGATTACCAAATCCGTCGTAGTAAGTAATACGATGTCGTCCCCAGTATGGACCTTACAATGGGTGCTAGGTACGGATAATGTTCAGTCCAATGCGTACACCAATATTACAATCACAGCAAACGATGGGTTCTCAACTTCTTCAACGACCTTTGTGGGCAGTATTACGATCGATCAGTCACCTAATATATCAACAAATTTAATCCCAACTGGCTCTTCAGCGAGTCCCGCATTTATTGCCGGTACAACCCCGGTACTAACTTGGGGCTTTTCAGATCCTGATAGTGGAGACAGTCAATCTGCCTATGAAGTCGTTCTTTATGAGGGCGCGAATGTTATTTTGGATACGGGCTGGGTTAGCTCTAGCGCTTCGTCGTATACCCTTCCAACGGGTAAGCTTATTCGAGGTAAAACGTACTCATGGAAGGTCAACGTGAAGGATAGAGTGGGAATCGCATCAAATTTCACAGGCCTGAGTTATTTTCGGACGAATACCATCCCTACACTCTCATTGACTTCCTACTCAGATGGCCAAACTGTTCCAGATAATAAGCTTACCTTTACATGGACTTATGCGGATACGGACGGGCAGCAGCAAGCAAGCTATCAGGTTCTAGGCACTCAGGATAATTGGTCAACGATAGGATATAACTCGGGTGTTCAAAGCGGTAACTCAGCTGCATTTGCTACACCACCTCTGGCCAGTGGGACATGGAGCTTTAAAGTACTTGCTAGCGATGGGTTTGAATGGTCGGCAGGTGTGCTCAGAAATAATGTAACGCTTCCGAATGCATATGAGCCAAATGACACGAGTTCACAGGCATTTGCTGTTAACTACGGACAAAACTACTCGTCGCTCATAAGCTCAGCGAGTGATATTGATTTCTACACCTACAAAGCTGCTGCAACAGGTATTGATCGTATTACGGTAAATGTACCAAGTGGCTTGAATTACGATGTCTTTGTTTATGATGCAAGCTTGAATTTAATTACTTCAGGAAACAGGATCGCTGGTCTTTCTGAAAATGTGCTGTATGACGTCACAGTAGGCAGTACCTACTACATTAAGCTGGCTGGTGTTAGCGGCAATTTCAGTGCGGCAGTACCGTATTTTTTCAAATTGAATAAAGCGATAATACAGGCGCAGTCTACTTATCAATACGATAGCAATGGGAATATCACTAACAAAACTACGACTACAACTCATAACTAAGGAGGTATTCCATTGCATAAGATGTTAAAACGAGTATTAAGCATTGTCCTCATTAGCCATGTATTGTTAACCAATCTGCCTTTAGTTGGTTTGCAGGATACATATGCCGCCACTTTCCAGTCAGAGCCCGAGCGTAAAGAAGGTGGAGCTGCAGAAGTAAGGAAACGGGAGCTGGAGTCCGTTTACTCTGTTTCTGATGAAGACATACAGGCGCTCTTGGATCAAGGCTATTCGTTAGACGACGTAGCAGTGGCACTGGAGGATCAACGATCCTCTGGCGGTCAGCTTGCAGATAGTCTGAATAAAGTAAGGCCTCAATTCGCGAATACTTCTGAGGAAGCGAAAAGCACAATCACTAGTAATGTGGGAACAGTTAGCTATGCTGCAACGGAGATAAAGGCAGCAGCAGCTCCGCCAGATTATAGTTATGTGCAAACGAAACCGGATGAAGCCCCTTACTCTGTCCGACTTAACCAAGAAACCATTTCTACGCTTTCTGGAGGGGTCTCCTTACAAGCCTCCGACCTTTCGCTACCTGGGCGCAATGGTCTTGGCTTCACACTCACGAGAAAGTATGACAGCGGCGAATCTCAATTGAACCAGATGGTTACATATGGAGATTCTAACAGTACCATACAGCCTTTTTCGGAAAAATATTTCCCTATAGGTAAAGGCTGGAGCTGGAACCTCTCATATATCGAAATTAACGGAAGCAATAAGTTTCTTCACTTGGCAGGTTCTGGCGTTTATGAAATTGTTAATAATAATTTGCTAGGGAATCCTTGGAAGGATCTGACCTTTAGCGCAGATACATCAGTTACAGTTAATTCCGTAGTATCTGCTTACTCAGTAAAGAGCATTCAAGGGATTACCCAGCATTTTGACTCACTAGGCCATCTGATTCAAATTTCAGATCCTTACGAGAATAAAATTACGTTCTCTTATATTTCGGACGCAACATATGGAACAGTACTTAATGCTATCTCCGATTCAATCGGAAATAGCATAACCATTGCCTATAGCACAACTTCGGTGGTTCTAACCAAAGGGAGCGAAATTGTAAAATATAATAAATCTGTTCAAAATGGCAAAGAACTCTTGGGACAAGTCATTGACCCGCTAGGCAGAACGACGACTTATGATTATACAGTCAAGGATGCCCAGTTTAATCTTCTTGGAACTTCCCCCAATACGAGTAATCCTTACGCTCTTCTAACTGGTGTGACTCATCCAACCGGTGGAAAGACAGTCTACACGTATGAAGAGAATGCAGTAACGCGATATATTGGAGCGAATAAAGTCAACCAGGTGTTTAGAATGCAATCGCGTAAGGATCAGATAAATGGATCCTCAGAAAAAAATAACCATAAGGATATTACCTATCCTTCCGGGGATATGGGAATAATTTGGGGCTCGGACAACACATTTTCTGTCATGATCAGCGACGGTCTTAGCCAAACTACGTTTAACAATAAAAGGGATTTTATTGATGATAACATTCCGGCTGCCTTTTACAACACGAATATTACGGCGGTTGCTACTCAAAATGGGGTTACTTATACAAACAAAACCGACTATACGTACGCTGAAGCAAGCCGCTATCCAGTACCTTTAACAACAACGGAAACGAGATCAGCTTCAAACACAAGTAATTTGGCAACTTACGATTCATCGAAAGTGTATGATCCTTACGGCAATGTAACAAGTTCAACGGACATCATGGGAATAACGACCTTATATGCGTATGATAATACTTCCCATCTATTGAACAGTGTGACGAAACCCATTAGTTCCTCGAAGCAACAGTTCACAACCTATTTCCGTAATAAACAAGGGACGGTTACTCAGGTGCAGGTTTATGAGGGTTCTTCAACAGCAGGGACGCTTTTGCAGCAGATAGGATACGAAAACATAGATGGCTATGGCAACGTAAGACAGATTCGTGTGAAGAACGGTACGACAGAAAATTTGTATCAGACACAGTACGACACCGCTGTCTACAAAGGGGCATTTCCGACTATGCAAGCCTTTACGGTGCGCAATGCAGACGGACAATCGTCTACGATTACTAAACAGTATGAATATAACCCCTCAAACGGCAGACTAACAAAATATACAGATGGAAACTCAAACGTTACGCAGTACCAATATGATGCGTTAGGAAGGGTTTTGAAAGCGACACATCAAGCCGACGGCAGCTACGTTACTGTCAATTATGTGGATGGTCAGAACCAGATTCAAACGACAGATGAAACTGGAATCATTTCGGTTACGAATTGGAACCCGCTTGGCTGGAAAACAGACGCGGGGATTTTAGACCGTGGAATCTATAAGGCTAAAGCCAAGTACGGATATGACACAAATGGACGTTTAACTTGGACAGAGGATGCTTTAGGTAATCGCATCAGCTATGGCTATGATCAATGGAGCCGACAAAATCAGGTTACAAACCCCGATGCTACTAAAGCAGGCATTTTTTACGATGATATGACTAACACAAAAACGAGCACAGATGCAGAAGGCTATGCAATTAAGGAGTACTACGATAAAGCGGGTCGAACAAAGAGCAAGGAAGAGACGAAAAAGGTAGCCGCCGGTACCCAGACTACGACGTTGGGTACATTCACATATGATTATGCGGGCCATATGCTCACAGCGACAGACAATGTAACACCGCAACATACGACCACCTATAGTTATGATGTACTGGGACAGTTAACCAGCGTGCTGAACGCCAAGAGCGAGCTGACCTCGTACCAGTATGATAATGTGGGTAATCTGTTGCAAGTTACCTATCCAGACGGTAAAACTAATCTTAAGAAGTACGATGAGATCGGCCGATTGATTCAAACGACGGATGCGAACAGTAAATTAGAAAAATTCTTCTATGATGCGAATGGGAACCAGACGGGCTTACTTGACCGAAATAGTAATCGATTCAAGTATACATTTGACAATCGGAACTTCCTCATCAAGAAAGAAGTCACGGATGCCGCTTGGAATCCCTTAGCTGGGGAAGAAACGATTGGATTCAAATACGACTTAGCGGGACGCCGCACAGAAATGAACGATGGCACAGGTACGACGAAATATGCCTTTAATTCTTCAACAGGTGCATTGAATACGCAAACTTACCCTGATGGAAAAACCATCAAGTATGATTACGATGCTGCAGGTAATCGCTTTGTCATGAACGATCCGTTTGGTGTGAATACGTATTATCACTACGATTCACGAAATCGTTTGGATATCGTTGCGCCATCTGCAGATTTCCTCAAAGACACGGAGACAACTAAGACAACAGACTACGATGCCAAGTATACGTATTACAAAAATAGCTTGCTTAAGCAGATAACACATCGTAATGGGGTTACATCGGATTTTGGTTATGACGGTCTTCGGATTGGTTCTCTTACTGAGAAGAAATCTGATGGAACTACGCTGAATACATTCGCCTACACCTATGATAACAACGGAAATCAGAAAACAAAGACAGAGAATGGAACGACGAATAACTTCAACTACGACCAGCTTAATCGTATCTCAACGTCGGATCAGTTTAATGAGAGTTACGGATATGATAATCGTGGTAACCGTACCAGCATGACGACGAATAATCCATTTGAAAGTCCGGATTCAGCACGTACCTTTGATAAAAGGGACAGGCTGAATAACGTTGCTTTAGCCAGTGGTGGCAACGTATCTTACAAGTACAACGGTGACGGATTGCTTTATGAAAGAACAGAGAATGGGCAGACGACGCGGTACTACTGGGATGGCAGTCAGGTTATTGCAGAAGGTAACGTCGTAGGTGGAATTGCTTCGCTGAAAGCACGTTATGTTCGCGGTCAGGGGCTTATCGCTCGTGAAGATGGTCAAGGTAAGGCGTACTATCTTCAAAACGGACACGGTGACGTGGTAAACTTGATGGATAGCACGGGGAGGACGAAGCTTAATTCGTACTCGTATGACATTTGGGGCAATATAGTTAGCCAACAAGAAAATATACCACAGCCGTTTAAGTATAGCGGCGAGATGATGGATGATAAGGTTGGGCTGCAATATTTGAGGGCTAGATGGTATGATCCGAGTATGGGGCGGTTTGTTGGGGAGGATAGCTATGGTGGGCAAATTGATAATCCACTGAGTTTGAATCGTTTTACTTATGTTAGTAACAATCCTTTAATCTATACTGATCCGACTGGTCATGAACAAGAAGGTGATAAGGATCTTTTAGGTCCTGTTGGATACCAACGTATTTTAGAGTTAACTGAAGCGTATAAAACTGCAATTAGGAATAAGGCAGATGCCGAATGGGCTCACGATTACTATCATGGTCTTGCAGAAACAATAAGAAAACAATATGGTACACATACTGTGATTATTAATAACGAAGAAAAAACATTTATACAACCAACTACAGTTAGCCGTAATAGTAGTCCTAATGGTAGTGGTTCAGATAGTTCAGGTAGGCCATCTAGCAGTTCAAGTGAACCTAGTGAACCATATGACCGAAAAGCACAAAAGGATTTAATTGACAATGTACTTGATTCAGAAGAGGCAAGAGAAGCTCAAGAAATAGTTGTTGGAATGTATACTGGTGGTGTTAAAGGAAAATCATTTAGAGGAGGAAATAAAAATACTCGTGACAATTGGTACGGATATAGTGATAGTGAATTCCAAAAGTGGTGGCATAGAGAAGGTAAGAGAGATTTCGGTGGCGATGATATCGAAGATGCTCAACATGCAAGAGAAATATATGAAGCGTGGGTAGCGGCTGGAAAACCAAAAGTAAAATAGGGAGAATAAAGAATGAAACTTAATGAATTGCAAATCGCAATAAATGAAAACAATATTGACTTGGCAATAAGTATAGTCGAAGAGATTGGGAATACTAGAGTCATAGAGGCGGTTCCAGTTCTTATTCACTTTCTACTAAATACCGAGGAGAATATTTTGAGAAATGCAATAGCGATTGCGTTATCTGATATCGGTAGTGAGGAAGCTGTGGAACCATTGATTAGCCTGCTTAAATCCCCTAAGACAATAAAATCGAGAGGAACAATATTATATGCTCTTGAATCATTCGACTGTTCTGTACATGCGGAACTGTTGTTAGACTTATTAATCAATGGTAACTTTGAAGTGAGTAGGCAAGCATTTCTGCTTTTAGATTCTAATGTCAGTAGAATCTCGAATCAAATGAAAGTTAAATGTTTAAAGATTATACGAGAAGAGATTAAGAAACAAAAAAACAATACTGAAATTCTTTTAGAACTAGTTGAAATCTTCAAGTAGTAAACATATATCCTAACCGCCTTGCGACTATCGCTTGGCGGTTCTTCTTTTCCGCCGCTGTAACGCTAACAACGAAAAATGCGGCACAGCAAAGCACAACTTCCCTTCTGTGGAATCCTACGTTGCGTTGTTCATCAGCTCCACCGAATCAACTACACAATCACAGAGATTCGTTTTTGCTCGTCAGGATTTAAGGGACTCACCTATGCAGATGAATATTTTGCAAATATCATGATACATGGTATTATAAAAATAAAATATGTTAAAAGAGTTGATGTTTATGGCAAATGTTATCTATGAAGATCGAATGTTCAATGAAGAAATAAAACGAAAATTCATGATCCAGTATAATGAGGGTAGTCAGAAAGTCATACATCGTCTGTTTAAGATAGCAGCTTCAATCGAATATAAACTAAATCAGGACTTATACTCGTTCAATGAGAAGCAACTTATCCATTATTTCTCTCTACTGATGCCAAGTACCGAGCATTCGTCTAAGAACAATGTCCGATGGATTGATTTGTATATACGGTGGTCAATTGCCATGGGATACTGGAAAGAAAGCAATCCGCTTGATGAAGTTTCCACGGAATGGAAAGAACAATTTACTCATCGACGTAACAAGACGCTGTGGACTGAGGATGAAATGGTCTCAATTATTAGTCGATGTGTCAATGCACAGGATGCGGTCATTGTCTCTCTGATTTTCAACGGTATATATGGAAAGCAATACAGCGAAATATTAAATCTTACCAAGAGCGATATCGATGCGGAGAATAGTCAGTTACATGTAGTAGATGACGCTGGAAACGAGTCAAGAATCGTGACTGTTTCAGAAAGTTGTATCCTCTTATGTGGTAAGGCACTCCATGAAACTTGCTACGAAAAGAAAAACGGTAAAGCTGTCAATAGTAAGGCTCCTACAGCGCAATTAACTGAAAGTGATTATGTTGTAAGACCCGCGATTACGCAAACTAAAAATATGGATCGAGCTGATAAGCACACGGTTCATCGGAGAATTGCCATGCTTGGGGAAGACATTGGTGAGATGGACTTTATCCCACGAAATATTGCTTATTCGGGCATGCTGGCTATGCTACACAAGTTTTATTTACAGGAGGGCGAGATTACGAAAAAAGCCTATCTTAGTATTTTGAAACAATTCGGCATTTCTGGAAAAGCTGGAGAAAATCAAACGCTATTCCGACTCAGACATGGATTTCTGAATGAAGAGAAAATGAAGGAGATGTATCCAAAGTCTTAATTCTTCTTCAAGTCAATAAAATAAAAAAAGTTAAAAATATCTTGACTTGTTGATGTTCAATTTGTTAGGATAACCTTACCAGCAGGGGAAAAGGAGAGAAGATTGGAGGGAGATTAGTCGAAGGTTACTTACGATTAAACGTAAAATATGTTAAATTTAAAAATAAAATAAGTTAATCAAATTGAAGCAATATATCGTACTTCCATGTCAGGCGCGGTAAAAATGTTGAAAGGGGTGATGCGTGGATCAACTTAGCAAATGGGCCAAAAAGCAACCGACACACAATCGAATGATGCTCGTTGATTGTTCTTATAACATGCCGAATTTTATCCAATATTTTAGAATCCAATTAATCCAAGGGGGAATTATTCACTTACATGTTCGATACGATTAAACTGAAAGCCAAATTTATTACCATTGATCCTATGATTCTTGATCAGCTACAAGCTAAATCTATTACTTTCCTAGAGAAAAGTACAGGGCAACTAATAACGAAATATACCATCAAAGATGCGCTATTACCTTCGATTACATACTACGAATTTAGTCAAACGCTAACTATTCAAGTATCCATCCCCAAATTTTTATACGGAAATAATGTTACCCTCCTTAAAGAAAGTGATATTCCTCTCTTCTTTCAAAGGTTACATGAACGACTGTACGAATTGTTCCATATTCAATTACATACACAGAATTGGAAAGATACTGAACGGATCGACGTTTGTTGGAACTTCCCGAGACAGGATACTATAAGCAGTTATATAAAGGAACTGAGCGGAATTCAGTTGCCATTTACTAAGCCAAGCACCCATGGGCATTCAGAAACAGCCATACATAGCAATAAGAGCAAACGAATTTGCTTTTATAATAAACAGCAAGAATGTATCGACCATAAGGAACCGCAGTCTATCATAGATCAAGCTAAAGGTTTGCTCCGAATGGAAATTAAACCGAGCTACGTTGTCATGAGAAAGTATTCAGCACAGCGGCGAGCAATTGATTTGCTTACGAAAGACTTTTTTGAATACATAACGAATCAAGTTCTCACAAAGATATCTCTTCCTACACACATAGAAGGGCTTACACTTGAATGGTTTCAATCACAATCTCATTCAATAGGTCAAATTGAGAGTATGCTTGGTTTTCAAGTCTTACAGACTTACTTAAATGAATCAGAATTAAAACAAATATATCGCCCATCTACCTTTGCAAATAAGAAAAAATTAGCTAAGCAAATTCAGTTTCCAAGTGACCTATCACTGGAACCATTAACGATTGATTACTCACATATAAGCTAATAAAGTCATCCATACATACCAATTTGTTATCGATACGATTGTAGTATTATTTGCATCGAAAATGACCATAAAGCCAGTGTTTATAAGGCTTTCTCGATATAGCTTCATCATACATATGATTTTGTAGTAAACGGGATTAAACGCGCTAATACCATAGGAAACAGGAGGAAAGAAACGATTCCCCCGATTGATTGACGTTAAAATAATGATTTTATAGCAAGAAGGTAGTCGGGGGTAATTTACATTGTTTGACTGCTTGGAATTGGCTGTAGAGCGCATGTCTGATGCTGCCATACATCGTTGTTAGAAATTGGACGATTGGGACTTATCCTTTTTCAGTAACAACTAACTCGCTGATATCAATTTCTAAGGCGTCGCATATTTGTTCTAAGGTTCTGAGGTAAACTCGATCAACGTTTTCAGAACATAGATGATTTACTGTAGCTATTCGCATATTCATTGATAAGGCGAACTGTCTTTGAGAAATTTCACGTTCAGCTAGAATTTCTCTCAAACGGATTTTAATTTTCATAATGTCCTCCGTCTATTACTTTTAAGAGTTCTAAAAACTACTAGTACTATATCATATTTTAACTAAAAAGTGGTTGAATTATACTCTTAAAAGTAATAAAATAAAGAAACAGAATATTACTCTTAACGGTTTAAACTATTAAGCGTAACAGTAATCTCAATTTCTGTAACGGAGGATGCTTTCAATGAATGTAATCGGCTATATAAGAGTATCAACAGCAGGACAAGCAAAGGATGGTTACAGCTTGTCTTATCAGCAGGAGGAAATCGAAAGTTATTGTCAGCAACAAGGCTGGAACTTGATTCATATTTTTTCTGATGAAGGCATCAGTGGTGCAAAGGTGGACGAGGACGCATTAGAGGTAAACAGGGAAGGGTTTCAAGATATGCTTTCCCTGCTCTCTACGCAGCCTATCGCTTATGTGGTGGTACTGAATACAAATCGCCTGTGGAGAAGCGATATCGTCAAAGTATTGGTTCATCGGGAGTTCAAGAAATTCAAAGTTGATGTGAAATCAATTGAACATCCTACTTACTCCATTTATAAGAAAGACCCTTCCGACTTTCTAATTAATGGCTTGATGGAATTGTTGGACGCCTACCAACGCCTAGAAATTGCGATGAAACTAGGCAAAGGACGCAACAAGAAAGCCATGGAAGGCGGTTATGCAGGAGGACGAGCAACATTCGGCTACACGGCAAAGAAAGGCTCTAAAGTTATTGAAATTGACGAGAAACAAGCCGTAGTCGTTCAACGCGTATTTGAGTTAAAGGACTTATACCCATGTTGGAGTTTATCTGAAATTGCAAGTCAACTGAACCTTGAAAACTTAACAACACAGCAAGGAAACTCATTTACCAAAGTCCAAGTCAAACGTATTCTTGACCGCAAAGCTTTTTATAGTGGCATGTATTGCTATGCAAATGTTCAAGCGATTGGCAAGCATCAAGCCATTATCTGAAAGGTGGTCACAGAATGAATACGTTGGCTGAAAAGTATAGTCAATTAATTCAGCAAGAAGATTCTTATTTCAAGCAAGTGAGAACGACTGAAATGTGTATGACAGCGTTGTTTGAGTACACCATCCAGTATGGTGAATTGTTGAATAAGTTAGCTGTCGAAGACATTTTGAATGCCATTCATCAAATTGAAATGAATATGCGTACAGAGCTACTTCATTTGCGATTAGAAAAAGCTTTTCTGGCTTGTGCAATGAAAGAATATTAATAACCCTGTTCATCCAAAAGGTTGCAGGACAATATGTTTGAACCAAGTTTCGCTCTACCGTTGTTGTAGCCTCGTCTACTTTTAAGTACAATGCGACCGCCAAACATATTGTCTTGCAACGTTTTAGGAGATACAAATAATCTTTGGAGGCGTTCATATACTGCAACCTGAAAGAACGATTTACATAGGAATCGATTTACATAAAAATCATCATACAGCCTGCATTATTGATTGTTGGGGGAAGAAGCTAGGGGAGATAAAAGTTGAAAATAAACCCTCAGCCTATCCAAGCTTTATGAATGAACTGAAAAAGTATTCAAAGAAGAATACGACTGCTGTTTTCGGATTAGAAGATGTAAGGAATTACGGTAAATCATTATCCAGATTCCTTGTTGAACAAAAGAAAATCGTCAAAGAGGTTAATCCAGCTTTATCGAGTGCCAGACGCAATAGCAAACCCATTCCTCAGAAGGATGATAGTTGGGATGCTGAATGTGTTGCAAAGGTTCTACGTGATGAATTTGAAGCCCTTCCTGATGCAAAGCCACTTGATGTGTATTGGGCGATCAACCAATTGTCGAATACCCGTAAAGGATTGCTCAAAAACATGACTGCGACGGTGTTTAGACTGCATCAAAGAATTAGTAATCATTATCCGTCATATCGGAAATTCTTTGGTCATGTTGATGGGAAAACGGCTTTATTGTTTTGGGAAACTTATCCCTCACCTTCCTATCTAAAGCATAGTTCACCCGAAGAAATCGGGGTATTCATTAAGCAAATTCGCTCACCGCTTACATTGGAAAAAGCGATTGCAAAAGGAGCTAGTATTTTAGAAATGGTTCATGCGGATGGTGCAACAGAAATTCAGTTTCAAGAACAACAAAACGTAATTGTTCGCTCACTGGTAAGTAGTATTCGTAACTCTCAGCAAGAAATCGAGGTCTTAGATAGAGAGCTAAAGTCACTAATAAAAGACTTAGGCTTTAAACTGGAAACGATGATTGGGCTAGACTGGGTAACGGTTTCCTCATTGATTAGTGAAATTGGAGATATTCACCGTTTTCCTTCTCCTAAGAAGTTAGCGATGTATGCTGGAATAGCTCCTGTTGTATTTGGCTCAGGAAAAAAGGTGAAAAACCTTAAGAACTATCTTGGTAATCGAGAGTTATACATGATGTTCAGGAATCTAGCCATTAAGCAGATCACCGTTCAAAAAGGTAGAGACCAAGCGAATAATCCCTATTTGTTTGCGTATTTCGAAGGCAAAATAAAGGCTGGAAAGACAAGACAACAGGCGTATGTTTGTGTAATGCGTAAGCTCGTTAATGTCATTTTTAGCTTGATGATGAGTAAAAACGCATATGTAGTACCAGCCATAGAACAGAAGCAAGCTGGATGAGATGATGACGTGGTGATGGAATTTCATTGCCACTTTTATTCTTTAAAAAGGATGTCTTACTAGTACAACGGTGACGGATTGCTGTGGGAGCGTACGGAGAATGGTCAGGCAACGCGGTACTATTGGGATGGCTCACAGGTTATTGCAGAAGGTAATGTAGTAGGTGGAGTAGCAACGTTAAAAGCTCGTTACATTCGAGGACAAGGGCTTGTCGCCCGCGAGGATGGTCAAGGCAAAGCCTACTATCTTCAAAACGGACATGGTGACGTGGTAAACTTGATGGATAGCACGGGGAGGACGAAGCTTAATTCGTACTCGTATGACATATTCGGGAATATAGTTAACCAACAGGAGAATCTGCCACAGCCGTTTAAGTACAGCGGCGAGATACAGGATGATAAGGTTGGGCTGCAATATTTGAGGGCTCGATGGTACGATCCAAGTATGGGGAGATTTATTGGGGAGGATAGCTATGGTGGGCAAGTTGATAATCCACTGAGTTTGAATCGTTTTACTTATGTTCATAATAACCCTCTGACGAATGTTGATCCTACAGGTCATTGGTGTAGCTCTGGACCATATTCTCATGCAGGAGATTGTGATGATGGTAACAGATCTGATGGTAGATATAGCCCTGATTCAGATCATGCTGATAACGAACGACAGTACTGTGGTGCAAGTAAATGTTCTGAATATCGTACTAGTACTGGAGTTACAATTCCATCTGATACTGATTGGAAGGGATGGGTAGATCCTTCTGGAGGAAATAAAGGTAGTTCAAGTTCAATTGACAAAGAAGCTAATTTAGCTACAGCATTAACCATTGCTTCACTTGCTTCATGTGGGATGTTTTGTATGAATCCGTCGGGAGCGATGGAAGATTCATTAGAATCACAGGCAATATCTAGGTTTGCACTAAGTCAGTGTTTTATTGCTGGAACCATGATTCTTACGGATAACGGTGAGAAACGGATCGAAAATATTCGGGTTGGAGATAAGGTTCTCGCAAAAGATGATAAAACAGGGGAAATGCAATACAAAGAGGTTAAACAGCTTTTCCAACATGAGGTTGATCAAACAATTACTATCTCAGTAGGTAGTGAAAAAATTACGACAACTAAGGAACATCCATTTTGGATTGTTGGGAAGGGCTGGGTTAGCTCAGAAGATTTGATGGTAGGAGAAAGGTTAACTACTAGTGAAGGTAAGGAAATTTCTATTGATCGTATAGATGTTAAAAATGAACATGTAATTGTCTATAATTTTGAGGTTCAGGATTATCATACTTATTTCATTTCTGATTTAGGAATATGGGTGCACAATGCATGTACCACCAATTGGAAAAGTTCAAAGCAATTTGGACATACATTTACAGAACATGGTGCCAAAAGAGCTACCTCTAGCTTGATGGATCGCGCCAGAAGTACAAAAGATGATCAAGGTCAATGGCTTAATAATGAACAAGCCGCCGATTTCCTACATTCACTAGGCTCCATATCAGAAGTAATAGATGTTGATATACCTACGGGACTTGGACAGATAATTACTCCTAGTGGTGAAATAATATCTGCTACAAGAGCTAGAATTGTCCCGTCTGGCACTGGAATAAAAACTGCTTTTCCTATAAAGTAAATAAAACTATTAAGGAGATTACAAGATGTTTTCAATGAATTTGATACCTACAGAATCTTTAGATGAATTTTCTAAATTGAATTATGTATTAGATAAAGATTATGATATTGAGTTAGATGATGGAAGAGCAATCATATATGATATTTGCAAAATATTTGAAGAGTCTAAAAAAATACAATTTATTGTTTCTGGGTTTGGACAAAAGAGATGGTCTGTAGATTGTGGGATAGATTTAGTTACTATTATTGAACAATTACCAGATATTCTAAAGAAATTGAATAGTGATGACTACAATTTTGTATTGGATTTCTATGAACAAGGTATTGAACGAGTAATACAGTTTGAAGAATATGCTGATTTCATTAAACTAAAATGCTTAAGTAGGACCTCGTGGATTCCTAATCCAGTTGAGATTATTATGGACAAAGGACAAGTTTTATATATGTTTAAAAGTTTATAC
This sequence comes from Paenibacillus sp. SYP-B3998, assembly GCF_010820665.1. Lineage (GTDB taxonomy): Bacteria > Bacillota > Bacilli > Paenibacillales > NBRC-103111 > Paenibacillus_E. Next base: position 324,249 of record NZ_JAAIKC010000001.1, read on the forward strand.
GACATGTTCGTAAAATTGGCAGAGTACTATTGTTATGATTTGGCTAATCATCCACTGTACAAAGAATGGATGAAGGGATAAGACCTAAAAGGTCAGTATTTATATTAATCCCTAACCACCTTGCGACTATCGCTTGGTGGTTCTTCTTTTATCCGCTGTTTAGGTGTCTTACTAGTACAATGGTGACGGGTTGCTTTGGGAGCGTACGGAGAATGGTCAGACGATGAGGTACTATTGGGATGGTTCACAGGTTATTGCGGAAGCTAATGTTATTGGTGGAGTTGCGACATTGAAAGCACGTTACATCCGTGGGCAAGGGCTTGTCGCCCGTGAGGATGGTCAAGGTAAGGTTTACTATCTTCAAAACGGACACGGTGACGTGGTAAACTTGATGGATAGCACGGGGAAGACGAAGCTCAATTCGTATTCGTATGACATTTGGGGGAGTATAGTTAGCCAACAGGAGAATCTGCCGCAGCCGTTTAAGTATAGTGGTGAAATACAAGATGATAAGGTTGGACTGCAATATTTGAGGGCTAGATGGTATGATCCGGGCATAGGGCGGTTTGTTGGGGAGGATTCGTACAAAGGGCAGATTGATAATCCGCTGAGTTTGAACTTGTATACGTATGTGGAGAATAATCCGTTAACTAGATGGGATCCAAGTGGGCATAGTTTACTCGATCCTGGAAAGGTTCTTTCTTTATGGAACAATACAAAAGACTGGGTTACTGATAAATACGAACAGTACAAAGCGTGGAAAGAAAAGAGAGATGCTGATTTTTATGAAGGTAACATAAGCTACGAAGAACTGAAGGACATCGCACTGTCTTTCGCTTTTCCACTAGGCGCAAGTAAAGGTGCTATTAAAGCGGGAGTTAGCGTAGCAAATATAGAAAGAACCACGAATTTTAGTTCTGGTGCAATGGAGCATATTTTTACTGGAGTTGCTGGGAGGAAACGTTCATCAGGATGGCACTATGCTGGGAAGGATTCTTTAAACGGAAATACAATTTTAGATATTCAAGAGCCCGCTGACACATACGGTACTATTGTTGCACAAGTGCAGATAGGTAGTAACAAAAAGTACTCATCATTTTTCAGTTCAGAGTATTCATCACAAGAAGTTGTAGATATGATCAACCAAGCTTTCTCTAATAGAAGTGCCTATAGCATTACTAATACAGATGGATCGATTACTACGGCATATAGAGGTACAGCAGGCAACGGAATGACAATCGATATGTTTTTAAATGGGGATGGGTTAATTGATACTGCTTTTCCTGTCCACCAGAGTTACCTCGGCGGTGCACCGTATAAGTAATAAATTTATCTCAAAGCTAGCCTTAGGGATGACTCTAGGGCTGGCAATATTTAAATATGGGGATGATTGATAGTGATGGAGAGTTTAATAAAAATCATTGAAAAAACCTCGAATTTGTTAGAGGGAAACTATGTACCCAGTATCAATGGAAGTATTGAAATATGTATGTTAGACACATGCAACAAAGATGAACTCAAAACTTATTACATGGAAAACATAGAGGATAAGATTGAACGCTTAAGTCTAATAGAAATGAACGACTGGCGAAAAGAATTAATGGAACAATTCTCTTTTTTTGTAGTCATCAATCAGTTAAGCCAAAACTTCATTAATGAGTTTAATGATGCTATCGCTTGTATTGAAGATAACATCAGTGTACTTGCTATTCAAACTCAACCTCAGAGGTACCACTCATTTATGTTAAAAGAGTATTTAATTAAGTTTGATCAAAACCAATATTTATTCATTATGGATATACTTCCATAATGAATAAATTCTATTATTGAGTTGACTACAAGGTTTAACAACACAATTTATCAATACTGGTGCTTCAACTTCTAAAACAGTGATTGGGTATGGACCTGATATTAAATACTCAGTAGTAAAAGGAGCACAAAATGAAGGGTTTACTGTAATCACTAATTTTAATGAACTTTTGGAGTTTGTTGGTAAATAACTTAAGAAAGCGAGACTAAAAGTGCAGTCAATTATATTAATTGGTGATGAAAGTTTTAACTTAAGAGCTATAAGCCAATTTGGTCATAGTGGAAGCCGTAGTGAATACATGATTGTTCCTAACAGATATGTTATCGAATATGAAAATGTGCATGTATATTATGACGATATTAATAACTTTGTTAACGAGTATGATGAAGACGAATTATTAAAAATACCATTTATAAAACCAGTATTTATCTCAATGACCTATACTTCTAACGAGTTAATGAGAGATATATTAAGCCAAAGTTTTTTCTCGAAAAATTTATATGTAGATAATGACCATGGTTGTATTGTTCCTTTAAAAGACTTTATTAATATTTAGCATCATTTTTACCGCCTTGCGACCATCGCTTGGCGGTTCTTCTTTTTTGCCGCTGAAAAACCTTAGAAACAATCTCGGTAATCGAGAGTTGTATATGATGTTCAGGAATCTAGCCATTAAGCAGATCACCGTTCAAAAACTCATTGCCACTTTTATTCTTTAATAAGGGTGTCTTACTAGTACAACGGTGACGGATTGCTGTGGGAGCGTACGGAGAATGGTCAGGCAACGCGGTACTATTGGGATGGCTCACAGGTTATTGCAGAAGGTAATGTAGTAGGTGGAGTAGCAACGTTAAAAGCTCGTTACATTCGAGGACAAGGGCTTGTCGCCCGCGAGGATGGTCAAGGCAAGGCGTACTATCTTCAAAACGGACACGGTGACGTGGTAAACTTGATGGATAGTACGGGGAAGACGAAACTTAATTCGTACTCGTATGACATATTCGGGAATATTGTAAGTCAGACGGAGAATCTACCACAGCCGTTTAAATACTCTGGCGAGATGATGGATGATAAGGTTGGGCTGCAATATTTGAGGGCTAGATGGTATGATCCGAGTATGGGAAGATTTATTCAAGAAGATTCCTATATGGGGCAGATTGATAATCCACTTAGTTTGAATTTGTATACTTATGTTGGGAACAACCCTCTAACTCGAATTGACCCAACAGGACATGACTGGGATTATGTTTGGAAAAGTGTGAAAGAGTTTCTTACAATGGCTTTAGAATATCCTGGTTCCCCAACAGGTTCAGTTAAAAATTTGGCGAAGGGGTATATAACTAAACGGGCAGCAGGCGAGGCTGCAGAGCGAGCGGCAAAAGAAGCTACGGAAGATTCAGCATTATATATGGCAAGACAAGCAGCAAAGGAGACAGGAGAACAAGCAGATAATTGGTTTCAAGCATTCCATTCTAATACAAAAAATCGTGTATCTGATTTAGCCTCACTTGAAGCTTCTTACGCTAAAAAGGGAGCACATTTGCTTTCAAAACATTCAGGCAAGACTAATGAATTCTTGTACAATCGTATTAAAAATAGTCACAGCATACCTTCATCAACATCTTTTATGCCAGGTGAAGCGCAAAAAGCTGTTAATAGTATTGTAGCGGATGAAGGAAATGCTAAACAGATCGCAAGTTGGCTTGCCAATGGTAAAAGTGCCACTCTTGATCTCTCTTATGTAGGTAATGGAGTTGATCCAATCGGTTATGGTTATGTTAAAGGTGCAAGTAGTATTGATGATGTTCAATTCTTTTACAATGCAAAGATAACTTTAAAGATGGATAATAATGACTCGTTCTTTATTCTAACTGGAGAATTAACGAAATGAGGTGATGATTGTTGAAAGTTATTTATGGAACTAAAGGAAGACCTAAATATGATGTAAAATATTACGGAAATACTGAACAGTATAATTATATTGGCAATGATATATATGATTTTTCTCATCATGATATTAATCAATTCCCTTATATTGGTGATTTTGAGATCATTCTAGTAGATAATGAATATCATAAGATAGGGAATCACATTAAATTCTATAGTCATAAAAACGGAATTTTGGCAGATTTTCCATGGTGGGATCACGCAGACAAAGATATTAAAAATTATAATAGGAACGATATTCCTAACGGAATTTTGAATGCGCCGTTCGATGACTTCGAGGAAGGTTGGCAAATCGTTATTTTTGAGAAAGAGAGCTTTGTCTATGTTTTAATTGGTTCCAATCCATCATTTAGTAGGGTTTTCCATACTTGGTTTAAGGTGGACAAACATGAGTACGAAAGAGCATGGGTAACTTTGATCGAGCATTTAAATTAATTCACTCCAAACCGCCTTGCGACAATTCGCTTGGCGGTTTTCTTTTTCTGCCGCGGTATTGTTTGTTTTAAAGATACGATAGATAAAACGGACACGGTGACGTGGTAAACTTGATGGATAGTACGGGGAAGACGAAGCTTAATTCGTACTCATATGACATATTCGGGAATATTGTAAGTCAACAGGAGAATCTACCACAGCCGTTTAAGTATAGCGGAAATGCAGGATGATAAGGTTGGGCTGCAATATTTGAGGGCTAGATGGTATGACCCGAGTATGGGGAGGTTTGTTGGGGAAGATAGTTTTACTGGTCAGGTAGATAATCCGCTGAGTTTAAACCGATTCACTTATGTGAAGAGTAATCCCTTGATTAATATTGACCCTTCAGGGCACTACCCAGTATGTGATGGTTGCAGTGACAAGGAGCAAGAAAAAGAGAAAAAGGATTATGTTAAAAGTCGTAATCCATCCAGTGTCAGCGAGAAGTTAGTTAAATTTGTTGCCAACTATAAACAATATTTTTCTAGATCATATCGTGGGCAGGATAATAAGAACCGAACCATAGGGTATGGGCATGCGATATTAAAGGGTGAGGACTTTGGCGAAAAAACGGAGGAAGAAGCTCGTGAACTACTTCTGAGAGATCTACAATCACGGATAGAAACGGTCAGTAATTGGGCAAATAAATACAATGTGCAGTTAAATCAACAACAGTTTGATGCACTTGTGAGTTTTGTATTTAATGCGGGGCCAAAGGTTCTAATAGATAAGGATGCAGATGTTGGGAAAATAATTAAATCTGGAGATTACACATCTGAAAAATTAAAAGAAGCTTTTTTAGATGTTGTTAAAGTAAGTACTACAGAAGGAAAGATAAATTCCGCAGGGCTGTTTAGAAGAAGAATGGATGAATGGCAGATTTTTAGTTTCGGAGAGTATAATCGTGACTTTCCGACTACACCCAAAGGATATAAATAATTAAAAAAATTCTGAAAAGGAAGTGATAGGAAATGAAATTTCTACTAACTTCATCTTTTGTAACATTGATTATACTGATCATTGTATCTGCGTGCAGTGATCGTTACTCTGTAAGAGAGGGAGTGCCGTCAGCCACTCAGATTCAAGCAACTTCTAAAGTTATTAAAGGAGATGAAAAGAAAGTAGAACTCTTAGAAAAAGAGGAAGTAAGCATAAGCAAGAAAAATACAGTGTTCTATGGCGACTGGATTGTTACGGGAGTTTTAAAAAGTGCTCCAGTTAGCACACATGATGATGATGACATTAAGTTTTTAAAAGGCAAAAAAATTACGTATTCAGAGGGAAATGCAATTTTTGATGGGAATGTATTAACTCGTCCATTTTACAGTGAAAGTAGTATTTCAAAAAAAGATTTCTTTCCACTTTATTATGTAGATTTAGAAGAATTAGGTATGCAAACAGATTCTGTAATCTCGATAGATGTATGCAGTGATCAGAAGTGTATTGATGATTGGCCAGGTATTGGTAGAAATAACATCGGCGGTAGTTTTATTATCAAAGATAAAGATACCTTAATTGTTAGTAAAGGTGGCGACTTTTTTGAGTTAAAAAGAGTTGAGCCTAAGTAACATGTTTTCCAACCGCTTTGCGACTATCGCTTGGCGGTTCTTCTTTTCTGCCGCTGAATCGTTGAGTTTCGATGACACTATAGATAAAACGGATACGGTGACGTGGTAAACTTAATGGATAGTAGGGGAAGACGAAGCTTAATTCGTACTCGTATGACATGTTCGGGAATATTGTAAGTCAGACGGAAAATCTGCCACAACCGTTTAAGTATAGCGGCGAGATGATAGATGATAAGGTTGGGCTGCAATATTTGAGGGCTAGATGGTATGATCCGAGTATTGGGCGGTTTGTTGGGAGGAAAGTTATACTGGTCAAGTAGATAGTCCGCTGAATTTAAACCGATTCACTTATGTGAAGAGTAATCCCTTGATTAATATTGACCCTTCAGGGCACTACCCAGTACAGGGATTATCCCGACTTACCTAAAAAGTCAAAATAGTGATAGGTATAACATACTAGATTTTCTCGAAAGGATTGATTTATATGAGGTTTATTATGTATGTATTGGTGATTTTATCAACTTCATCTCTCGCAGCATGTAATGATCATAATCCAGTTAACTTATCATCTAGTAATGAGTTGTCGCAAGAATCTATCAAAGTCTCCCCCACCCCCTCAGTGTCACAAAAGAAAGATGAGGTGTTTTATGGAGAGTGGGTTATTAAAAAGTTGCTGGCAAGCGACTCGATCACTACGCACGGGGATGAGGATATACAATTTCTACTCGGTAAGAAAATAACTTATTCTGCCGACTCGGTAATTCTCTATAACGAAACAACTCTAAAAAATCCGCATTACAAGCTCAGTTTAAATACGAAAGAAGAATTTTCAAAGGAAAATGATAACGAAATTAGTCTTGAACAATTAGGGATCGAGGGTAATTCAGTTACAAGTGTTATGATATATGAAGATGAAGCTTCTAAAGTACCTTGGATCATATCAGGGAAAAATAAAATAGGTTGGAGTTTCATGATTAAAGATAAAGATACCTTAATAATTGGTAACGGTGGCGATTTTTTTGAATTGGTTAGAAACTCCAAGTCCTCCTAAAACTTAACCATTGTAGCCTTATGAAAAAATATAGTACTTAGCCGCCTTGCGACTATCGCTTGGCGGTTTCAGTGAGCCATGGGATCACCAAACAGAGGTTGAAAATGCCGCGGCAGGATTGAGGAAAGCGGTACGTGGTCTGGAAGGTAGTTTAAATAATCCTAAGTTAAATTTAGAAGTAAGAAATAAATTTGAAGAAGCAGTTAGACAAGGTAAAGAGATACTCGATAGGGTGGATAAAATAAAGGAAAAGTACCCTCAAAAATAGTGATATTACAAACCCATTTTGTGTAAGGAGTTGAATATTCAATGATTGACAGAAAAATAACTATCTCGGCAATTAGAAAAATAGAGGGGCGTACTCTCCATGTAAACAAAAATGAATCAGCTCCTTTATCAATTTGGTATCAAAGTATTCTTGATAATTCTCTTGAAAAACTTCCAGAAGGCGATCTTGCAAAACTTATCAGACAAAAGAAACACCTTAACTTTGTGCTTTGCGAGGCAATGATCAGAATCTCTAACAATCCACTTGCAGGTGAACTGTATGATGGTTGTATTTGTCAACTGAAAATCCAGCCACGCAGTCATTTAAAAACCAGCCACCCCGTCAAAAAAATAAAGGCCTTTCCAGCCATGGTTTTAATGGAACCAGTAAAGAAAGTGTGGAACCAGTAAAAAAACTGTGGAACTAGTAATAAAAGTGTGGAACTGCTAGAACAGTCCCGATGATGCTTGTATAGATCATCGGGACTGTTTAATTAAGAAGGGGCTGTCGCCAGTGTTAGGAGAGCAAATTAGAGAAATTAGAAAGAAACATCATCAAACTGTTTTTTCTTACCTTATTGGTGTGTCTCAAGGAACTTTGAGTGAGCTAGAGAAAAACAAATACAACCCTTCTTTGGAGACTATTCTAAAACTTACCCCTACAAAAATTAAAAAAGGCTTCTCTGCCCGACCATCAAGTATAATGCAAGTAAAATGACCACCATGGCCAAAAAACCGATCGGGATCGATATTTTGCTCCATTTCCAATAATCGCCCGGCATCTCGCGCCACTTGTTTTCTTCCGAATGCAAGGCGATGCGGTGCAACCGACTCTCGTACCGCAAACCGATCCCAAATAATGCGAATAAAGCTATAAGCATGATCACAGATTGGAAAATCCACCCTTCCAACAAAGAACGATGAAGGATGGAGGTTAACCCGATGCCGCTGATCGCTAAAACAACTAAAGAAGGAAACATGAGAATTTTATTAAAATACATGGTGAACGTCATGGCTGAAGCGATTCGATGTACATTTCCGGTGCGATCCGATAACAATTTGGCCATACCATTGGTTATCGTCGTACCAATCATAATGATTGCAGCCATAATATGGATATATTTGAACCATTCATATATGCTCATTTTTTTTCACTCCCTACTGGTGCTTGCTCCCGCAATTTATGCTCAAACAGGAAGTCGAGCTGCTTATGCATGCGGCGAGAAACTTCATCGACCGTAACGTGGTCGTTAAAAACAAATTGAATAAATTCAAACATAAATAATCCGTATAAACTTCGCGCTAAGGCAAATTTTGGTCTGATAGCCGAATCTCTGGTCGTTGACCTCGGCTATTTTTTGCTGAGGATCAGCATACTGTATTGGTGGAGCATGATGTGGATGTCGTAACGGAACTAAAGAAAAATACCAAGATTCCGGAACACTGTTCCCCTGAAGGCAAGCCAGAATGTCCGTAAGGGCACGCTCTTCATTGGGATGGATTTGAGAAAGAGAGCTACATATTATTGCTACACATTATGGTTTGTCGACGATCAAGATAAATGTAATTCCTGCCCGCTGCAAGGTCGCTGTGATCAATAATTCGGATATTCGTTCGTCGATAAAACCTTCTTGTACGGCCCCGTTCTGCAAGGCAGTGAGTTGCAGGAACGAATGATGCGCTACCGAAAACAGGTGGAGGTTGATTTTGCCCAAGAGTCCAACCAACAGGATTCTGTCATGCGACAAAAAAAAATTGCCCGTACGCCAAACGACGAGAGTACAGTCCTTCCTGATCATGAGGGACATGCTCCGGCTCATCCAGCGTATGATTGGTCATATACGGAAAACAATACTGCCAGTCAATCATATGGAGCAAATTCACAAATTGCGGGACCAGCAAATTGAGCAGTTGTCACTGCCGTTCGCCTCGTAGTAACTACTGCAACCCCAAAAAGCTCAACAAGGAAGACGAGATATGTCTGTCCAAATATAGACAGAGACATGGATTTTCTAGATTCGTAAGAATCCAAAATCCATGTTGCTTTCATTTCCATTTTAGGAAACACGTCTGACTGGTTTGTAACCGCAATCTCATGAACATAAAAGGTTTTAAACAGACTCTATAAGATCCAAAAAGATCTTATATTTTGAGAAAGCTTGGATTGTCTATTGTGATGGCTCACCAGATAAACGGAATTAATTTTTTTGTTTTCTTTTTGTATGCTGTAAATTGCTCTCCATATTTGTTTTGTAAATAATCATCTGATTTTGGAATATAGCCAAAAACAAATACTAAGAATATACCTAGAGGAATAAGCAAACTATAAATATTATTAGATATGAGTGCTAAACCTAGTACCCAAAGGCAATCTCCAAGATAATTAATATGAATCGCATATTTAAACAACCCGCCTGAATACAACTTTCCTTTATTAGCAGGATTGTCTTTAAAAGGTTTTCTAAGCAATTCTGAAACAGTGTTTAACATACTGCCTACAAAAAACAATACCCAACCTAGAATAAGTAAAGTCAAGTTAGGCTCCTGATTACCGACTATCATTAAAATGGGGAAGCCTAAATAATAAATTCCAAAAGCTGCACTGTTCATGATGGCTTCTTGCCAACTAATGCCCCTAGGTAGCCAGATAAACATCATAGCTGTTAATCTTAATGTTGTAATAATTAAAGCGATAAAAAGCCCGATTGAAATGGCTGATTTTTCATAAGCAATGAAAAGTAAATAATATGCAATGATTAAATATATAATTTCGGCAAAAAAAATCAAGATTTTTTCTTTTATAGTTGATGTGTTTATACCATACATGGTGATATGCTCCTTCGTGTATTTATTTTATTGGGAAATATATTTCTATGATAGTATTTTCCTCCTGTGTTGTATGAGGGTCCGTTTGATAAACTTCAAAAGGAGCACCACTCAGTTTATAATGATTTTCTTCAATCCATGCATGTAACTTTGTATGAATAGAAGGTAATTCATCATAAGAACCAATTAACGTTGCCATTGCACAAAGACCAGGGTTAAACACTTTTGTTTCATTTGTGGTTTCTACAATGGGGATCGCAATTTCTACGTCATAATTTTCTGGTACATATTCTGCACTATGAAAAATAGCAAGCGGATTAGCCGCAGGTCTTAATTTTTTAAAAACTACTTTGCTAAACAATTCATTAAAGTGCATTAAGAAGTCAGAAATATTAATTTGTTTTCTCTGAGATAAAATATTTAATTTTAAGTGATCGACAAGTTTGATGTCAATCTGGTTTAAATAACCCATGATGGTTTTCTCTTCTTTTAATAGTTGAATATCAAGCTCCAATTTCTTTAATAGAGATGAATAACAAGTTATCTGTTGCGTTAGATTTTCTTGTTTGGCCTTCATTTTAGCTTGAAAAAGATCGGCATCCTGCCAATTAGTAAAAATAACCTTGATTTCTTCGAGAGTAAATAAATAGTTTTTTAAGCGTGTAATCAATAATGCTGTTTCCAATTGTGAGACATTATAGTAACGATATCCGCTTGTAGCGTCTGTGCAAGCAGGCTTTAGAAGACCAATTTCATCATAGTAGCGAAGCGTTTTTAGAGTGAGATGTGATATTTTAGAGAACTCACCAATTGAAAGCATAACAATCACCTCCTGTTGTGTAGTACTTTAAATATAAAGGTTCCTGTAAGGGTAAGGTCAATCAATACAGATAAATTTTCTTTAATTATTTATAATTTACGTCATACATACAATATTGAATCTGTCTTCCAAATTAACAAGGTTTTTAAATGTTCCAATAATATAGACCAAGAATAGCCTCCACTTTGTTTAATTAGATTATGTAGACACAGCACGAAGATTCACAGCACATCAATTTCTGATATTTTTCACTCACACTGCCCTTGGAGTGTGGGAAACGAAAATGGCCGTCAGACTAAGTTTCCAACTTTTTCTAAATGGTAAATTCTAGTGGTTCCAGACTTTAACTTTTTCGTCCTTATCACTTATCGAGGCAAATCCAGTTAAATCAACAAAAATGGTTCCCCACTTTTATATCACCTAACATTTAATTTAATTGCTGAGTTTGCAGCCACTCCTTCGTTTCCTTTAACCGGTACGAATTTCCGTTCATATTCACAAGGTAGGATTGGTGGGTCAAACGGTCTATCATCGCAGCGGTCATGACTGGATCACGGAAAATTTCACCCCAACGCTCAAAAGATAAGTTCGTCGTGATGATCGTAGATTTTCGGCCTGCACGAAGGGACAGATGGGTAAATAACAACTCGGAGCCCTCCTTGTCAAAAGAGATATAGCCCATTTCATCGGCAATGACCAGGTCATACTTTTCGAACCGGTTCTGGAAGGCCCGCAGCGTTTGCTGGGAGCGGCATTCCTTGATCTGGTTAATGAGCAAAGGGACGGTGGTAAACCACACTTTATACCCTTCTTGGCAAGCCCTCAGGCCCAACCCGATCCCAATATGGCTTTTCCCGGTCCCGGGATTTCCGGACAAAATGACGTTTCGCCCTTCTGCGATGAAGGTTAAGGACTGGAGGTGCTTTAGCTTTTTCTGGGCATCCTCAGGCAAATCCTTCAGGGACAGGTCCTCCAAATATTTCTTGTGGGTAAATTGGGCGAGGCGAATGCGGCTGGTACGCGCGGCCTCCACCCGGGCATCACACTCTTTCTGTAACAAGAGTGCCAAAAATTCCTCATAGCACAGGTCCAGTTGGTTCGCTTCTTGTACGTGCGTTTCCAAATGCTGGGCCATCATGGGCAGCCTCAATTCCTTGCTGTAGGCGGCCACTTTTTCCATCCACGCTTTGCGTGACAGTTGGCTCATGCAACGGCCTCCTTGGGCGGTACAGGCTGGGTTTGGAACAGTTCGTCATACAGGCGTAGATGTTGCTGGGCATGCGCCTCAATGTCTTGGGACTCTTGTGAGGACAAGGCTTGTGGCGGCAGGACTTCCCGTGCCCTGGCACACAACGCCTTAATTTTATCGGTAGTTACGTGGCTCGGATGGATCCGGCACAGCTCTGCCACACTATGCTCCACCTCCACGAGGGTAACTCCATCTGCCATCATTTGCAGGAGCTCTACAAAATCTTTCTCCCGTCTGGTATAATAGGTTTCATAGATGTTTTTCCATTTTGTTTGTGCCTGCTGCAGTGCCGTGCTACCGGCCAATGCACCAGGTTTTTTCTTTAGGGTTTCGAGGTAATGGCTAAGCTCCAAACGCCATTCGTGGCACCCCACAAGCCGGGCATGTTCTGCGACTTGCCTACCGTCATGGAAGCATTGGATCCGGCCTGAATAGACCTTGATCGCTAATTGGCCGACGAAATGATCCGGTACGGAGTAATGGTTCTGGTCAACAATGACGGTTGCATACTTATCCACACGGGCGAAAAAGCTGCGTGACGCATCGAATAGGGGCATCTTCGGCAACAGGCAAGAACGTTCTTCTTCCAGGCAGGCTTCTGCGCTTTTCCCTTCGCGGCTATCCTGGGGTTTACCATTTAGCTTCCCACAGACCGCAAGCAAGTAAGCGTTCGCTTCCTCCAAGGTATCAAATGTATCCCGAACCGAGAAGGCTTTACGGCGGGCCACTTCCACCGTGCGTTCTACGTGCCCTTTTTCATTTCCACTGCGGACATTACAGAACCGGAACTGGAATCCGTAATAAATAGAAAGCTGCAAAAGCGCTTCCGTCGGTTCTTTCTCTGCCCCTATAAAGCTTTTGACGGCGACTTTCATGTTGTCATAGACCAGGGTTTGGTGCACGCCACCTACATGCTCGAAGAACCGGGCATGGGCTTCCTGGAAGCATTCTGTCTTTTGTTTAGTGAACAAGCAGGCATACCGGTAGTTGCCATAGGCGGTTGTGAAGGCAGCCATTTGGAACGTGCGAAGAGTGCCGCCAATGGTTAATTTAACCTCTCCCCAGTCGAATTCACACACGTCCCCAAGCTCGTAGGATGCTTTAATAAACGCTTCTTTAGGCTGCTGTTCCAGGCTGCGGACCACACGGAGTACCGTACTGTAGCTGATGTCCATCCCTTCTGCTTCCATCGCTTCAAAGATATCCACAGGCTTTTTCTGCTGCTTGCGTTGCCCCTTATTCCGTTTCTCTTCATTTTCATCCAAATGCTCTTGGATCTTTTGCTCCATGGATTCGGTTAGCTTTCGCTTAGGACGGTTGCCTACTTGGTATTTCGGTGCTGCCGTTAACGATTCAATTAACGCTTCGATTTCAACGGAAGAACTCCCCTCCGCCAAAAGCTGCCGCCTTCTTTCTTCATATTTTTTAATGTGCTTGCCTACCGTTTCCCGGTTCATTCCCACTGATCTTGCAATGGCTCTGCAGGACATTCCCTCCTGCGTGTGCTTCATGATGATCTGCTGCATGATGTTCATTTGGATCATTCTCTCCTACCCCCAACCTGTCTCTGATCTACAGGTTGGTTTATCGGTTGTGGCTGGTTTTTCAATGACTCCGCTGGCCTACTTTTAAGTTAACAGATACAATGATGGTGAAGTTGTCAATTCTTTAAACAAGGTATCTCCAGAATATTGGAAAGGAAATATAGGATTACTCGATGATCTTTTGGAAACTCTTAATAGAACAAATACATCAAAGAAAGAAAAGTTGCTTACTTTTAATGACGAAATTGAAGAAGATGAGTATTATTCTATGCTAGAATCCACAATAAGATATTTACAAGAAATGAGAAATGAGAAATGAGAAATAAGAAATAAGATATAAGATATAATGATCTACCGCCTTGCAACCATCGCTTGGCGGTTTTTTTGTCCGCCGCTGTATCGCTACATTAATTTTTAGAATAATATCTGGAAAATAGTTATTGCGTAAATTACGCAATGGTGTTATATTCTTAACGAAGTGCGTAATTTACGCATAACGACTGGAGGATAGTCATGACAGGATTTGAGTTTATCGCGAAGGCATTTAAAGCATCATATACCGATATTGCCAAGAGACTTAATATGACCCCTTCGGCTATAGCAGATTGGGCAAGTGGCAGAAGACCGATTCCCAAGGATAAGCTTCCTCTGGTATCCAAGTTGTTCAGAATTGATGAAGAATACTTTAAGAAAAAAGAGTTGACTGAAGTAGAGAAAATTAAAATCGAGATTAATTATCTGGAAAGATTATCAAAACGAGATACAGAGCAAATTCCCGATACTTACACAGACGATGAAGGCAATCAGCATGAGACTTATTTTTGGTACAATCCGCATGAAGGAGAACTGCGTTACAAGTATGAGGAGTTAGCATATGAAGAATTAGTTTTACGGATAAAACGAATCCTTACGCATGATTTTGCTTTGGATATGGAATATCAACGTACCAGAAATCATTTTCACGTTGTTAAAGAGCTTACAGAATTACTAGATCAAGACGATGGCACAGTTGGGATTATGGAATTTGAGGATATCTCAAAGGAAGAAGCACAACGCAGAAGAAATCTCGCTGATAGGGTGAATTCGATAAGTAGAATGTTGTATTTCTTAAATGGTGGAAAGTTACATGCGTTTGGAAAAATAGATGAGTTTGATGAGGAATTATTCAAGTTACTTCGTAAATTCAAGATTATCGATACGAAGTTACCTAAAAAATTGAAAGAACTTGATGACCCCTTTGATCATCGCTTATGAATATTTTGCTAATAGATTAGCATTACAATCATAAAGATTGAAAAGATTAAATGGTTGTATGACGCACAGACAGTAGTATTTATACCATGGCCCCAACCGCCTTGCGAATATCGCAGGGTGGTTTTTTTGCAAAGGAGTGGCGTTAAAGCCACATTTATACGCTTTAGATACTAGGAGCCTTGCGTTCAGTTTACCTTCTTCACAGATAGGCGTATTACAAGAATTACAAACGAGGGCACCTTCAATGGGTGTCCAAATACAACAGAGGGAATGTGTAAGTATAACCCATAATTCGACATCATTCTGGGATTTATCACCAATTTGGAGAAGATACCACTTTTTAGGTATGGAAGCATATGGGATTACACCCTAAAATCACAAGTGAGCCACAATTACTTTTATTTAGAAAAGGAATGATTCGATGTATTTAAAATTAGGGGAACACGGTTATGTTGAGTGCGGAGGTCGGCCAGAACTAAGCTTTGAGGGGTTTCGCAACTACACTTTCGCTGCTTGGATCAGAATGAATGAACATGGACAAGGTGGAACATTATGGGCTAAGTCGGACAGTGTGTCTGATGTCGAATACCTCGTATATATTGACGGAAACACTCGCAAGGTAAATGCCTATCGCAATGTAGAGGACTGGGTGGCTGTCAGTGAAACCATTTTGCAACCCAACCAATGGTATCATATTGCGACTACCTATGAGGCACCGATCAGCGGCCCTTGGCCTCAACGTTTTCCGAGCCGTCTGTACATTAACGGCGTGCTTGAGGGAGAGATGTATTCTACGTCGATCCCTGGATATAAACATTCACCATTCATGATCGGCGCAGGGTACAACGCCAATGGTCAACATGCAAGCTTCGGAGGAGATATACGCGAGCTGCGCGTTTGGGACGCGGCATTAACGAAAGAAGAAATTCGGCAGGAGATGGAATCATCCGTACCCATACATCAAGGCATTGTTAGTTGGTTTAACTTTCAGAAAGCGACCGGTCCGCAAGAGGCAGGCGTGCATTTAGGCGGTGGCGCTTCGCTTTTCGATGACAGCCCCATGATTACACTGTCCAATCAATCTCAAATTACGCAGCACTATTGGACCTCATTCTATGAACCGTTAACCGAGGCGGAATCGAATCAAATCGTTGGAGAAATTGAACCGGATGGCAGCCTTGCATTTTACACAAGCTTATCCAACCCGATTCAACCTGAAGCAAATGGACTAACCTTCCGTATTCGCGAGGAAAGCAATGGCACGGGTTGGATGGAAGAAAATTTACATATTCCAGCTATTTCAACAAAGTTGTATTATAGCAAAAATAGCGGATCAGAAGGACATGAACTTGTAACACTCGGTCAGACTACTAATAACCTACGCGAGTTAGCAGTATGGAGCGTACATCATCAAGAGGGTACCGTGTCCAAGCGGGTGTCTACGCTGATTAACAGTAAGTTCGAGCAATTATACTCGCATACGCACGAAGGCTCGCATCAAACGATCGTTTACCTATATGCTGAACAACTTCGTAGACTTATAGGGTATGACATGGAAAGCATGCGATATTTTGAAATGATTTTGAATGAAGAATTGGGCTCTTTCATTGAACGCCAAGAACCTGAGTATTATGTGGAACCTAAACAAGGAATATCACCAGATTTTTATTATCTATCTAAGCAAGGCCGCTTGTATGCAATTCTTGAGCTTAACAACGCTCCGGATATTATATTGGATCAAGCCCAGATCCTGCTTCCGTGTCAAGGAATTCGGAGTGGTGCTGTAATCGAAGATTATGAGCAAAATATTCATATGTTCATGATCGACTCAAACGGACAGCTACAGTACGGTAAAGGTAAATTCGAGCAATTTATGCATCACCCGGATCAAACTAGTTGGACGCCGCTCTTTGATCGAACGTTTAAGAGCGTACAGGGGGCTATCGTAGATAAAAGAATCGAGCTCTTTTTAACAACAGAGACTGATGAACTACAGTACGCATCGTATGACTTTGCAGAGTGGGAACTTCCTGCTTACGTAGGAGTCCCTTGCAGTTCATTAATTGTTTGCCCTTCTTGGAACGGGGAAACGAACTTGCTAGCATTGAAAGAAAAGGAAATCCACCGAGTCCGTCGCAATCGCAACACAGGATACTGGAGCTCAGACAGAATCCGTCTTGAAGCGAAGGTAAAAGCGGCGCAGGAGTTTCTGTCGTACTCCACGCAGATTTTCGTTGTTGATCAGGATGACAATCCTTTGGCAAATGAAATGATCGAAATCGAGGCAGAAAAAGATACGCTCCTGCTGGTTAACCAAAAAAGGCATCTGTTGCGATCAGGTGGGAAATTGACAGTGCCAACGTTGATGGACGGTACCATCTCGATCATCCTGCAAGCGGAATCGTTATATACATTCGCTCTTAAAGCAAGACCTGTTCGTAGACCCGAAGTAGAGATGGTTATTGACCCGCATCAGGATATAAAACGTAGATTATCGGCTCTAACAACGGATGATCTGATGCAAGCAAAGGAAAACGGCGTGTATCTTGTTCCTGATCAATACCGAAATACGGAGGCGTTGCAGCAGGTCGTTCAAGGTGTACAAAATTGTATCACAATCGCTAATCAGCCTCCATCAGCCAATATCGCTTCTAATACTAGACTGCATGGAGAAATTCAAAGCTTAGAGAACTCCTTTCCCTTTGTTGTGTTTGATTTTACAAATATGACTTCAAACGAATTCTCCAACATCCCGCTAGCGACGAGAAACGAGACAAACCTGCTCGGCGGGTTCTGGGATTGGATTTGGAGTGCTGGGCAATTTGTTGCAAGTGTTGTGAAAAAGGCAGTACAAGTTACCAAAATGATCGTCGAGAAAGTTGTCGATGCCGTAAAAGCCACCTTCACGGCTATTGTTGATGGCATCAAAAGAAGCATTCAAGTCGTCTTTGAGCACGTTGGGCAAGTGGTTGATGCCATTGCAGGAATATTCAATACGATTGGCGTGAAAGCCAAGCAATTGATCCAATACGTCGCTGACAAAATCGGTTGGAGTGATATTATAAAGGCAAAGGATACGTATAAAAGTTACTTGACTGGCTATTTCGATTCCATGGGTACCATGATCGAAGTTTTTCAAGACAAGGCGGATTATTTATGGAAGACGCTGGATGACTATCGCGCAGAGGGCTTCCGCAAATTGAAGGAACAACCCTATTATGCAAATACGAATAAGCTCAAAGAAGAGCAATCTAAATACAAGTTAATTCAAAGAGACAATCGCTTCGCGCTCATAATGAATCCACTTATGGGGATGTTGGGCACAAATAATGAACAAATAAACCCGAATGAGCGATGGAATGATGTGAACAGTGACTTGCAGGCGGATACATTAAGTGACTCCGGTGCAACCATCTTGGATAAATTGAAATCTTCCATTAAAGAGATCAAGGAGGATTCAAGCTTTGAGGATTTGAAGTCGAGAGTTTCCCAAATTGCTTCCAATCCCTCTCGCCTGTATACAGAAGGTGTCTCCTTACTTGTGGACATAACTGACCTCATTTTATCGGCAACAGTGAAAGGCGCTAAGGTTGCCACGAATGTGCTATTCGATGTGCTGAGAGATATTGTCGGCGCATTGGCTGATGTCCTGAAGATGGAGCTGCAAATTCCAGTAGTATCTGATCTGTATGAGTTTATAACCGGCTCAAAGCTTACCTTGATCGATCTATTATCGCTTGTGATGGCAATCTGTTTGAACATTTTCGACGGACTTTTCAATATTTCCGTGAATTACGACAAGATGTTCCAATTGAGAGATAAATTCACCAAATCATACTTCTCTAATGGCGTTCGCGGCATTCAGTCTGTGAATACAACCCAGGTGGATCCCATAGAAGAACTCGATCAGGATCTCATCCAAATCAATAAGTATATGCAAGTCGGTGGATTCGCATGGATTACAATTTCAGACACGGTGAGTCTCCTCTCAAGCATGGTCAAGGTGGGAAGGATTAATAAATTCTCGAAGAAACCGATGGATACCTCGAAGTATCCGAACTGGAATAACATGACACAATCTGAGAGAACGAAGGCCAAATTAAAACAGATCAGCGAAGATATGAATCAAGATAGTACGATGGGCGCATTTGATTTTTTAAATTTGTTTTTTAGCTTTGCCCCGCTCCTTCGTACAGCACTGATTCCGCCAGTATGGTTCAGCGAGTTTGGTAAAGAGTGGCGCAGAGGCTGGGCTAATGCTGCGGGCATTTGCATCTGGGGGTTGCAAACCATATTTGCTCTCGGGTCTGTCCTATGTGGTTCAATCTGGATTATTGTGTCCAAAGCGATGAAATACTTTAACGTCAATCTACGGGGTGGTTTGCGTGCATTCACTGATAAGATCAGTCCTTATGTAGTGATATTTTTCCAGGTTTTAACGACGCTATCGAGTTTGAGCTTTGCGATAATTTCCTGCTGTGCCCCAAAGGATAGCAATAACAATCCGAATGGGGTCGCAATTGCGAACAATTTCGTCATTTTCGCGAGCTATGGCTTCGGTACAACGGCGACGATACTCGGACTATCAAAGTCCAATATTTATGTAGCTGCTGCGGCAGCCGCTTGCACGGGTCTCATGGTTCTGTCGGATGGAACATCGCTCGGGTTGACAGCAGCACAACTATAAGCCTATTTGATGTCGTAATTTCATTCAGACGCGAATTGATAAAACGATCATGGGCGAAGCTGTCGTAGATCAGGTTATTGATCGGAGCAAAGTGACGGGGGAGCGGGTTTCCCGTATCGTCATGGATCATCTCCCGGGCGATATTCCCGATGAGCTAGCCGTAGAACTTACTCCAGGCAGTGTTTCAACGCTGGCTAATGCCAATATGTCCCTTCAGGTTGAAAGTGAAACAGCGGTATTAACTTTAAATCAGTCTGTTTTAGAACGAATGAGACAACAAACGATGGATTTGTATTTCCGAATTGTACCTATTCGAAATGAGCAAAAACGCCAGGTTATCGCCAATCAAGTTATGCGAGAACCCCTTGTCGGACAAGCTGCCGGAGCAGGAAGCATCTCGATTGTCGGCATCCCTCAGACGATCGAAACAAATTATAGCAACTTTAGAACAAAGCTGCTCATTCCTTTCAACGGCATTGTTCCACAGTCGAATCAAAGTGCTTTTCTGAACGTGCTGCGTGTATTTATTGAGCATAGCGACGGAGAGAAGGAGCTTACAGCCGGCAAGATCGTTTATCAATCAGGTCAGCCATATGGCATTGAAATTGAAGTTGATAAGTTCAGCACCTTCACATTAGTACAGCTCGATAGGGTGTCCAGCTCAGAGTCAGACAACTCCAGCTCTAATCCAACGCCGGCTACTAAGCCAGCCGACGAGAAATCTACTACAGCTTCGGTTACGGATGGGAATCGAATTGTCATCGAGCATAATGGCTCAAATGAAGGCATAGCGAACAAAAATTTTGACGTAGAAATCAATGGCAAGACGGTAGAAATTATTGGGATCACTTTGGAAAAAGGGAAAATTATACTCGTTCTGGGTCAATCTGTTCGACCAGGGGATCATATTACTGTCATGTACGCGGGTGATAGCACTGGCGAAAGCGACGCTCGCAAAAAGCTTTTTCATTTGACAGTTACAAATAAGAGCGAGCATCGCGGTTATGTTTATGGGTATCCCGATGGCACGTTCAAACCAGAAAGATCAATTATTCGTGCCGAGATGGCTGCTCTGCTGTCCCGTGTGTATGAGGGGAAATCTAGTGAAACGTCGTCTTCCTATGCGGATTTGACCGAAGACTACTGGGCTTATAAAGATATTATGGATGTAGGGCGCACAGGACTGATGAAAGGGATGCCGGACGGCCCTTTCCAGCAGGAAAGGGCGATTACAAGGGCTGAAATGGCTTCGATCATTACTGTATGGGCGGGATTGGAAAAGCCAGCTTCTGCGCAAACAGCGGATATTCGAGGACATTGGGGCGAGGCTATTATTGCTCAAGTCATGGCGGCAGGATTAATGGATGGTTACCCGGATGGGACGTTCCAGCCAGACCGCGAATTAACAAGAGCAGAAGCTGTTGCTATTCTGAATCGCCTACTGACAAGGGGCCCTCTGTATGGCATAACGAATCCTACTTGGTCCGACGTTCTTCAGAAGCATTGGGCTTTTGGGCACATTGAAGAAGCATCTACGAATCATTTCTTTGAGCGTCGAGCTGAAGGTGGAGAAAGGAAGATGAATTAATCTTCTAAATTAAGAGAAAAAGCATGCTTGAACAGTGAGTCACTGTTGAGCATGCTTTTTCTTTTGTCTCAATTATTTTGGAAACGAGGAAATGCAATCCGAAACCAAGATGAGGTCTTGTGAGTTTTTTGCGAGTGTGAAATGATAGAATGAATGGTGTCGAATTTTGAAGGTAGGGGTGCTTAATCGTGAAGAGTTTTCGCAAACTCATCGGAATCAGTTTGATCTTTTCATTCTCTATCTTGTTATTCATAGGCATTTATTCTCAGACCATACCTAATCGGGACATGCAACCTGCGAAGCGGGGGGTGCTTGATTTAACAAGCTGGGATTTCCGTGAGATGGGATTGGTCAGTCTGGATGGCGAGTGGGAGTTCTACGAAGGTAAGCTGCTGAGTCCAGCTGATTTTCCTCAAGGAACGCGCGCTGATGCGTCGTATTTATCTGTACCTGGAACCTGGAAAGGGAAATCCAAGGATGGGGGAATGAGCAAAAAAGGCTTCGGGACCTATCGACTCAAGGTGCTTGTGCATGCTACGGACGATATATATGGCATGAAATTGAGAAGTATTCGAATGTCTCATCGGTTATACATTGATGGAAAGCTAGAGGGGATGAGCGGGCGCCCTGCAGCAGATAAGGAAGCGCATGTACCGGGGAATACACCGTATAGCACTTTTTTTCATACAGATGCCAAAGAAATTGAGATCATTATTCAAGTGTCAAACTTTGTGTTTGTAAACGGCGGTATTGTTAACTCCATCCAATTCGGCTGGCATGAAGATATTACGAAGTTGAACAGCATACTCATCGGAAGCGATATTGCGGCTATATTTATTCTGATTATCTTCGGGGCCTATCATCTCAGTCTTTATTTTCTGCGTAAAAGAGAGAAAACCTATTTGCTCAGCGGTGCGTACATGTTGTCCCTTTCATTGATCCATTTACTGTTTGGCGAGAAGATTTTTCAGAGACTGCTGCCAGACGTTCCTTTTGATTTTGCCTACAAGGCGCTGGATGTGAGTGAGTTTTCGAGTGCGGTCTTAAGTATTTTGTTTTTCTGCTCTATCGACACTCGGCTTATCTCACAGAAAAGGAAGGGATGGTTATTATCTCCGCTTGTGCTTTACATAGCCTTAATAATCGTGCTGCCTTATTCCGTGTACAATGAGTTTAGAAGTGTATTCTTCATTTATTTAGGGCTTGCTCCCATTTATATTCTAGGTAGAATGATCTATTTGTACGGCCGAACACAGCGAGGCTCGTCCAAACGAAAAGAGCTCCTGTTGTTTATTGTTTCGAACATTTCATTGCTGGTTTATCTCGTGGATGGGACTTTGTATTCAGAAAATCTGGTCGCTACAGATCTGACAGGTAAAGTCGGCATTGTTTGTTTCATTGCCTTGATGAATATTTTGCTAGCGGTTCGGTTTACGAATGCTTATGAGCAGACTGAAATTTTGATGCAGCAACTGACGGTTTCCAATCAGCTGAAGGACGAATTCTTAAAGCACACTTCACATGAAATCAAGACTCCGTTGCATGGGATTATGAACATAACGTCCTATTTACTTGATGACGATGAACATAATCTTTCTTCCAAGCAAAAGCAAAATCTTTGGCTGATCAAGGATACGTCTGTCAAGCTTTCGATGTTGATGCACGATTTGATCGATGTCACCCGCTTGAAGCATGGTGAACTGCATTTGCAATTAACGATTGTAGATGTAAAAGTACTGACGCAGATTGTATTCGACGTTTTGCAATTTGAACTTTTAGGTAAATCGGTCCGCCTGGTCAATCAGATCCCCGCGAATATATGTGTGCATGCAGATGAAAATCGGTTGCGCCAAGTTATGTACAATCTTGTGCATAATGCTATCAAACATACGGATCAAGGTACAATCCGCGTGAGTTCAACTATCGCTGATGGGGAGGTATACATCTCCGTAGAGGATACGGGAATTGGTATTTCCGAAGAAAAGTATTCGAAGGTTTTTGAGTATTTTGAGCAGCTTGATCAAGTTCTTCCGAATGATGGCTATACGAGGATGGGAGTAGGCTTGTTTATAAGTCGTAAGCTTGTCGAGCGTATGGATGGAGAGATTTGGATCGATTGGTCAGAGGTTGGGCAGGGAACACGCATGACTTTTTCGCTGCCAAGCGTAGAGGAGCATTTACTTACACAGCAGGCTCCCACCCATATCCATACCGATCCGCAGCTGCAAAGGATTTTTGAAGATCCTTACTCCCTCGATATACTTGAACAGCATGCGTATACGATACTGATTGTGGATGATGAGGCTTCGAACATTCATACACTACTAAACATATTGAAGCGGCATCGGTATAATGTGATTGCAGCATTCTCGGCTAATGAAGCAATGGTCAAAATAAAAGAACATCCACAAATTGACCTTGTCATTTTGGATGTGATGATGCCTGGCATTTCAGGCATCGAGCTCTGCCGCCTGCTGCGCATCCAATATTCGATTCTCGATTTGCCCATCTTGTTCGCTACGGCCAAGGATACTTCGCAAGACATCACACTCGGCTTTAGGGCTGGCGCGAATGATTATTTGACCAAACCCTTTGAAGCGGAGACGCTGATAGCTAGAATTCAGACGCTAATAGCAATGAAAAACTCGATTAAAGAGGCAATTCGTAATGAATTAGCGTTTCATCAAGCCCAGATTAAGCCGCATTTTCTATATAATGCGCTGAGCAGCGTCATCTCCTTCTGTTATACGGACGGAGAAAAAGCAGCCTATTTATTATCTAAATTGAGCCAGTATTTACGTTACATTCTAGATATGGATCGCAATCATCTGTTCGTACCCCTTCATCGTGAGTTAGAACTGATTGAAGCGTATGTCGAGATCGAGAAGGCACGCTTCGGGGAGCGATTCGACTTTTTTTGTCACGTTGATAAAAGTGTACAGCATACAGCCATTCCTTCTTTGTGTATCCAGCCGTTTGTTGAGAATGCAATTCGCCATGGACTGTTCGAAAAGGAAGGCTACGGTGAGGTTACGCTGACTATTCAGGAAGGGGATCGTTACATCCAAGTCACGGTTGCTGACAATGGCGTTGGGATTCCTGATGATCTTCTTTATCAGATTGCCAGTGGTGAGCGAGGAATGGGTGGCATTGGCATCTCAAATATCCACAGGCGTCTAGATTCGATCCCAGGGGCTACAATGAATGTCAGCTCAGAGATGGGGCGTGGAACGAAGGTAACGATGTATTTGCCTTTGGCTAGTCCTGATCATGAAAGCATCGATGAAAGGAGGGGGAAAGTTGTTTAACGTTGTTATTGTGGAAGACGAAAAACCGATTCTTGAATTAATGAAAGTCATTATCGGGCGGAATCCGCACTGCGTGATTATTGGCGCCTTTACTAACCCCCTTGAAGCGCTAGCCAGCTTGGCTGAGCTTCAACCTGATATTGCCTTCCTTGATGTGGAGATGCCTAAGATGAATGGGCTTGAGCTCGCGCTCAAGATCAATGAAATCTCGGAGCAGACACGAATTATTTTTACAACGGCTCACAGAAATTATGCTTTGAATGCCTTTGAGGTATATGCCTTTGACTATATTCTGAAGCCAGTAACGCCAACTGCTATTGAGCGAGTTACGAATCGTTTGATCAAGCTGGTTAACCGAACCGCTGTGGTAGAGCAGCAGGCTCAACAACCTTCGATTCGGTGCTTCGGAGGCTTCGAGGTTTGGAATATGGAAGGCGCGCTTGTGCGATGGCCAACACGTAAGACGGAGGAGCTGTTTGCTTATTTCCTCTGTCATCCAGGTCAAGATATAAATAAATGGCATTTGGCCGATATTTTATGGCCGGATATGCTTGAAGATCGGGCCTCACATAATTTGCACAATACCATTTATCGATTAAAGAAGATTATGAAGGAGCAAGAAATCGGCATGGATATTATCAAAACGAATGAGGGGTATATGTTGGATACTTCGAATGCGATGTATGATCTGTTGGAATTCCAAAAAAGTGACTTGGCGCTAGGGGAAGGCATGCAGGACACAGCAAAAACGGAACAGGTCTGTTCCTTGTATAGCGGCCCTCTTTTGGAACGGAAAGATTATTTATGGAAGGCTAAGCTGGAGGAAGGGTACTATAAACAGTATACATCGCTTGTTCGCAATCTGATTCAACGAGATATGGATGGAAAAGAATGGAGTAAGGCTGAACAGAAGCTGGACGTTTACTTGTCTATGTACCCCTTAAATGAAGAGATGCACCAATTGTTAATGGACATCTATGCGAGCAGCGGGAAAAGAGAACGAATCGCAAAGCATTTTGCCCGTTTCGAAGCCCTATATCTCAGGGAACTGGGGATGGAGCCGTCGAAGGAAATGAGAAGCAAAGTAGCCGCTTATTTGGAATAAGGGTAGGAAGCGGAGCGACAATTGTAGGGCAGGGAGAAGAGAAGCTCCTTGCTCTTTTTACTTCTGTAGATTGTAGAATGGTCAGCAGCAAAAGGAAAAAGTTGTTCGTGCAGCTGAAATACATAGGAAATTAGACTCGGATCCGGCATGGATTCCGATTTTTTGTCGTTTTTGTGAGAATCTTGTGAGTGACATGTAGTAATATACCTAAATAATGTTCAATATATCGCTGGGTTGGTGGTGAATTGGGTAAATAGACCTATGAATGAGGTACTATATCAAAAAATGATAGACGGACTTGTGAGAGGAGAAGCGAGATGAGACAGAAGCGGATGAGAAGAAAGAAAGATAGGTTGAAAAAAAAATATTCGCTGTTAGTTGCTATGCTGGCAGTGCTAGGCATGCAAACGACTTTAGCTAGTAAGGCTGAGGCTAAGCCTGCTTGGGCAGATGATAACTTTCTTCAGTATGTTAATTACAGCAGCAAGTTCTCAGAGTACGATGGCTATGATGAATCAAATTTACAGGCAAACAAAAGCTATAAACCTAAATTTCCTAATGATCTTCAATTAAGAGCCAAAATTGCAGACGATGAAGACGATGATGGGTTCGCTCTTGGCGGTGTCATCGGTCCATCCGATCTACCCGCTGAAATGGTGGATTCTGCCAAGATGGGGCAGTTGGAATATAGAATCGACACGGTAGCAAGAATCGATAATAATGACACCATGATTGTTGTAGCTAACGGAGAGAAATATGCTAGATCCAAGAATAGCGAGGATGGAGGGTTAGCAGTACCCTACCCAATAACATCAGGATGGAACGCATTTAAACCAGGCGAGAACGTGCTTCAATTCGTGCTTGACGATGTAAGAACGCCACTCAGCTATTTTGAGAGTATCAAACTGTCTTTGGTGGATAGCGTAGGGCCTGGCTTGCAATATATTGCCTTGCCGAATGCTGGTGACGGTAAGTTCCATCTTGGCGAATCGATCGATATCGTCCTTCACTTCGATGAGGCTGTGACGATTGACACCTCCTTCGAGCTGCCGATGAATACAGGCAAGAAGGCGATTTATTACGCGGGCAATGGTTCCAAAGAAATCACGTTCCGTTATACCGTTGTAGCCGACGATATGACGCGCACCGATGTAGGTAAGATGCCCTACAATCAGGGGAAATACCTCGGTATAGGCGTTAGGACCAAAAATGAATGGGAGCTCCCTCAAGGCGGAGACGATAAGATCGGTGGTACCCTTCCATCTAACGTGAAAGATCCGTCAGACAATCAGATGCTTGGTAGCACAGATGCAAATCCTTACAACTGGAAAAGTAAATATGACACTGCTTATAACTACACAGGGGGCTCCAGTTACTATAACCAACTAGACAGCAGCAAGCTGCAGGTTGACGGTATTGTGCCGATTATTAACGATGCTGAGGTCACAACTTCAACAGGAACGAAATATTTGAAAGCAGGAGACAAGCTCACGATCAAGCTGACGTTGGATGATGTCGTCGTCGGCACCGCGGGTTACATTGCGTTCAACAATGGCAAGGAAGCTGTTTATAAATCGGGCAGCGGCTCCAAAGTAGTTACCTATGAATATGTTGTTCAGCCTGAAGACGAGGGTAACAACCTAGCCTATAAGGACTTTGTCAAAAATTTAGGGATTACAGACGACTTTGGAAACACGCCAATCGTACAGAATGGCTACAACCCTCCTCTTTCGTTAGCGGGTGAAGCGATCTGCGTCGATGCAAAGCTGCCGACCGTAGAGTTTATTCCCGATACCGCAGGAACGTATGAGCGTCAGCATACAGTAAAGCTGAATGTCATTGAGAAAGGTTCAGGTCTTGAGGGAGATGTGCTTAAGTACGCATGGGTTCAGTCCCCAGAAGAGAAGACCGTCACATGGGTAACTTATGGCATAATGGATGGTAAAATTCCATCAGTTTCCAAAGATAAGGTCAATGGAAACTGGTATGTAACCGTCTTGATGTCGGATAAGGCTGGGAATATCAATCGGGTTACGAGTCCAGTGATTCGTTTTGATAATATCATACCGGGTATTTCTTTGCGGCGTGATGGCAGCGATAAGTATGAAGGCACGCTTACGCCACAAGTGAATGTGACCGATGCGCATGCCGGTCCTGACGATACAAGGCTGGAGTATCAGTGGCTGTATCATGATGATGAAATCAGCGAATCGTCCTGGCTTCCGTTTCTCAATGGCCAACCCGTACAGACGCCGAAATTCCCAGAACACGGAAGGTATACCTTGCAGGTACGTTCATTTGACCGCGCGGGGAATAAGGCAGAGATGACTTCCCAACCGTATTACCTGGATACGAAACCACCGGAGATCACGATTACGCCGGATGGCAATATGACGCAGCAAAAGACGCAAAAAGCCCAGCTTCACATTCTCGACGCGAACAGTACCCTGAAGCCGATATCTTATTACTGGAGCCAAGATGCCGACACGAAGGAGCCCAAATGGAAGGATCTTGGGGGACAAATTGAGGTGTCAACGGATGTCGAGAGCCAGCCGATGGAAGGCGTGTGGTTCCTGCACGTTCGCGCAGCAGATATTTGGAACAATGAGAGTATTCAGAGTAGAGCCTTTTACGTTGACAACACGCCGCCTAAGGTAGCGTTCGAATACGCGCCTTCTCTCACGGAATCGGTTAAGGAAGCTAAAGTAAGCGTGAAAGCAACCGATGTGAATACGATCTCCGCGCTTTCTTATCAGTGGACGAACACAGGGACGAAACCTAGTTCATCCGACGCTGGCTGGGCTAGCTTGAACAATGGCGACACGTTGACGAAGGACAAGGCTGATGGCGATTGGTATGTTCATATCAAAGCGATAGATTCCTTTGGCAACGAGAGCATCACCACATCTCGCGTGTTTAAGTTAAGCAATGCAGCACCGAAGATCTCCGATTTTCAAATTGAACTGCCGAGTCATACGAATGTGTCTGAGGTGAAGGTTCATATTAGTACTGCATCCAAGGAGCCATATACCTATCATATTGAGGATCATAACCATAATGAGATCCGAAGCGGCGCAGTAGCGGGTGGTGCAGCTGATTTCACGCTTGATGTGCCGACCGTGGAGGGAACCTATGATTATTTTTTCAGTTTTGAAAATGAGGTTCATAACCACAGCGAGAAACTGACGAAGTCGATCGTGTATGATAGGACGTTATCAGTTGCTGATGCGGTGTATAGCGAAACGGCGGCAACCCGCCACCCTGTGACAGTTAGTCTCGTGAACTTAAGCGATAATGCAACACCTGTGAATGAGATCAAGACACCTAACGGCAGCAGCCATGTCTTTGCGGAAAATGGCAGTTACACATTCACAGTGGTCGATCTGGCAGGAAATGAGCGGCAGATTCCTGTTCATGTGGGGAACATTGACACTGTTCTACCGAATATCCGAATCGTTCCTGTCTGGGGACTTCAGCCGAGCCAGACTGTCAGCGCTACCGTCTATGGCACTGACAATATGACAGCCTTGACGGACATTAGCGTTTCGTACCAGTGGACGAATACGCAAAGGACGCCTGAGGCGTCAGATAGCAGTTGGAAATCTGCCGTCAACGAATCTGTGATTTCAGGGACAGATCTAGCAAACGGCGAGTGGTATCTGCATGTGAAAGCGGTCGATCAGGCCGGTAATACAGCCATCCAAACGAGCGAGAGGCTGCTTGTCGATCGTGTGGCACCCTCAGCTTCCGTTACGTACTCGATGTTAGAGCCGACGGCAAATACGATAACTGCTCATCTTGTATTTGACGAACCGGGTATTCGTGTGCTGAATACGCCACAGGGTATCCCGTACCATGAGTTTACAGAGAATGGCTCTTTCACCTTTAGGTATGAGGACGAAGCTGGCAATCAAGGTGCCACAGAGGCAGTGGTAAATCACATCAATCCGATGCTGCCAAGGGCGAAAATCGTGTTCTCGACCAACGAGGTAACGAAAGATGATGTGACAGTTACCGTTGCCACGTACGACAATCGTTACATTTTGACTGATTTCGTGTTCGATGCGGATATGGGCGAACATCTGGTAAGCTCCAAATTGGACGGTCAATCTGTGACAGAATCCGTTTATAAAATTTCTCATAACGGGAATATCGCATTTGTAATTAAAGATACGCTCGGAGCAAATGCTGATCAGCCTGTCAAAGTTCCAGTGTGGAACATCGACAAAAAGGCGCCAGTTGCGATCCTACGGTATAGCTTATCCAACATGACAAGAAATAGCGTGAGCGCTAGCTTGGTGCTTGAAGATGAGTCACCGACCGTTATTCTTAATAATGGCGGCAATAATACCGTCCTGTTCAAGGAAAATGACTCCTTTACTTTCGAGTTTCAAGATATCGCAGGTAATCGTTCCACAATGACGGCTCAGGTTACTAACATTGATAATGAAATTCCAACAGCAACTGTCACATACAATACGACGGAGATGACGAATAAGCCGGTAACAGCTACCATTCTTCCCGTAGATAACAGCGGGGCACCTGTAACGATCATGAATAATGGAGGTCAAGCAAGCTATGCGTTTACGGAGAATGGCAAGTTTACCTTCATCGTGCGAGATCGCGTAGGCAACGAAAGCACAATTCCTGTCGAGGTTGCGAATATTGAGAAATCGAAACCGACAGGCAGTGTGGCTTACAGCGTCAAAGCGCTGACGAATCAGGATGTGATCGCTACGTTAACGGCGGTTGACGATAGTGGCGAACCTGTAGCGATCACAAGCGAAGGCGGCCCTACGCATACGTTTAAGTCAAATGGCGTATTTACTTTTACGTTCAAAGATAAAGCAGGTAATGAAGGAACCGTTGTCGCGGGCGTGAATTGGATCGACAAAACTCCGCCTCGCGGGTATATCGTGGCGTCGGAAAGTAAACCAACACAGAACGATGTCACTTTAACGCTGAATCTGCCTGATGGCGGAAACATTCTGAATAACGACGGCAAGCCTACGATCGTGGCCCATGAGAATGGCGACTATACGTTTAAGGTTGCTGACAGCCTAGGCAACTCGGTGGATATGACGTATCAAGTGAGCAACATCGACCGTAAAGCTCCGATTGGACAAATCGTTTACACCACAGACCGGCCGACGAATAAAGATGTTATTGCAACGGTGATGGCTGGTGAAAGCTTTAAAGTGCTGAACAATAGCGGAAGCAAGCAGGTTGTGTTTAAAGAGAACGGCGAATTTATTTTCAACCTTGAAGACGAAGCAGGCAACAGGTCATCGGTAAAAGCGACGGTGAATCAGATTGATCGGACAGCTCCAACTGTCACTGTTAAATACAACATGACGCAGCTTACGAATCAAAATGTTACAGCTGCCGTATACGGTGAAGAAGGCGAGAAGCTGATCGCTATTAATAATGATGAGAAGACGAGTATGGTGTTTAAACAGAACGGTTCCTTTACTTTCATCGTCGAAGATGAAGCAGGAAATCGGGTACGTGTAGGCGCGAAAGTTCAAAACATTGATAAAACAGCGCCTCTAATCAAATTTGTTAATCCATTTATGGTGTTTCAGCCTGGCGAGAGAATCGACCTGAAGGATTATGAAGCGTATGACGATCATGATGGCGCCCTAGCTGCCGATGCTGTCAAATTTACGCCAACGGAGTTGGATGCCTCCAAGGGTGGCAACTACGAGGTCACGTACAGTGCGACGGATCAGGCGGGTAACGTTGCCGAGGCGAAGCGTCCTATCAAAGTATTGTCTCCCAAAGACTTCCTTGTCCTTGTGAATGGTCGGTTCGAGCCTAGCGCTCAATACATGGTTGAAGGCAGTCAGGTCACGTTCAAGGTGGTTAACTTCGTTGAGCAATACAAAGCTGCTTATAAAACCGGGGGCGGGATTCTGAAAAGCGGCGATTTCAAGCTAAGCTCGGAGGTTCTAGAAAATGGCGCTCATGGAGAGCCCGTTGCTAAAGAAATTGTGTATCAGGCTAAGCAGTCTGGCTGGCACACTTTTTATTTCCAGGATTTAAATCGAAGAACCGTTGTCATCAACATTTTCTTCCTTGGAAGCGAATAAGAAAGGAGCCAAACTGTGTACAGATGGATAAGTAGTTTATTAGTGATGTTAATGCTGTTTATGTACCCTTTTGTGGACATTGTTAGAGCTGCTGGGGAGGATGCGCCATTAGAACTAGATAATGGCATTGTGAAGTTAGTTGTCGATGGCAAAGGGCACTATACGATTAAAACCGTGGCAGGCAACCCGCTCAGAAAAGCCGACGATGATAAATGGTTATTGTTCCAAAATAAGAGTCCGGACACGTCGTTCACGACGTTCCGGATCAATGATGAGGACTACATTTTCGGGGAAGGCTACGGGTTTAGTTTAGCCAGAAAAGCTTCCCTGCAAGGTCAACCAGAAATCCGAGGGAAAGGAATTGTGACGACCTGGGATATTGATGGCGTGGAGATCAAACAAAAGTTGGAGTTAGTGGTGGATAAAAGCAATCCCAACTTCGGAAATGTGTTCATTCAATACACCGTTAATAACAAGACATCGGCCTCTGTTCAAGTAGGCAGCCGCATTCTGCTGGATGTCATGACAGGAACAAACGACGGCGCTGGCATTAAGATCGGGAATCAGTTTATTGATACAGAAAAGCAATTCAAAGGTAGTGAGGTGCCCAAAATTTGGCGCGCAAGCGACAATGAGTTTGCTCCCAATGTAATTTCCTACGGACTTACTAGCGGATGGGGGAATAAAACACCCGATGCGATGACCATTGGCCATTGGCAAGGATTATCCAAATCTGCCTGGGACTATCAAGTGAAGCCGGAGCTCAACTTCACGATTGAATCGGAGTACGGGAAGAAAGATACGGCGGTCGCCTTCTATTGGAATCCGACCCCGCTTCCAAGTGGTGATACAACCGTTTTTGAAACGTATTACGGAATTGGGGAAGTACCGGATAAAGCGTACACGTATAATGTGCAGCTGTCCTCTATTTCCAAGCTGAACGTAAACGATACTTTTAATGGTTATAAAGAAGAAGAATTTGAGATCACGGCTTATGTTGAAAACAACCTGCCGGGATCAACGGAGGTTTATGGTTTAACGGCTTCCATTAGCTTCGAAAAAGGGATTCAACTTGTTAAAGGCGAGGAAACTACGAAGGTGAAGAGGCTTCTCAAAGTAGGCGAGCAGCAAGCATTTACTTGGAGAGTCAAGGCTTTGCCGCAAGATATTTACAAGATGGAAAAGTACCGGGTTGATGTGTACGATGAAAGGCATATCGAGCCTGACGGCAAGGTCAACACTTCCGAGATTTATAGTACAAGCCGTTTTGTACTGCTGCCGAGTGTAGATGGAGGACCGCCGAAGACGCATTACAACACCGTGAGTCCAGACAAGCTCTACTATAGCGGTAAACGTTCGTTCACGATCAAAGGAACGGGCTTCGAAATGTTCAAGGACACGAATAAATGGAAGCTGCTGCTGCAAAATGCGGCAACCAAGGACGAATTCAAAGTGCCGTCCAATCAAATTTCGGTGCCCGATGATACGACAATTTTGGCCACTTTAGAAGACGAACTGCCTGTCGGGGAGTATAAGATTATTGTCGAAAAGAACGATAACACAAGAACGGAATTGCCGTTCAAGCTGATGTTCTCCAAAGACAAAAAATATATTTCCAGAAATTACGGAATACTGGCGGTTCTCAAAGATTATGAGCTGAATAGCTCAAATGGAGAGCCGAAATACTTCTATCGCCTCTTGCCGCTTAAGAATGAAGAGCAGCTTGAGCAGCTGAAAGCAAGCTTGCCTAAGGGCGAAAAAGCAGAGAAAAGCGTGCTCTTGACCGTGAAAGGCGATATTCGCGAGGTTCTCACGCCTGCGGGGAAATTGTCCAAGTATTTGGTCTACTCCGCTCACAAAAAGGCGATTATTAACGATGTTATGACGTATAGCTCGCCTGTTCCGATGATTATTTCGGATAATAAGCAGCAGGTGCTGAATATAGATCCTGCTCATAAGTTCGATTTCGATTTCAAGAAGAATCCGGAACTCGGTGATAGCTTCCAATGGAAACCGGAGCCTATAAGCGGAGCGCTTCAGCAAGGGACCAATGTGATTCCAGATATGGGCGCTGATCTGGGGTTGCCCGAGTTTGGCTTCGACCGAGCCTTTAAAGCTACAAACACAGGATTCGATATTGATTACCCTTATAACTCGGGTCAAGCTGGCATGAATAAAGATCAATTG
The DNA here is from genome assembly GCF_010820665.1 of Paenibacillus sp. SYP-B3998. Taxonomy (GTDB): domain Bacteria; phylum Bacillota; class Bacilli; order Paenibacillales; family NBRC-103111; genus Paenibacillus_E. The sequence goes on from NZ_JAAIKC010000001.1 coordinate 358,026, forward strand.
AACCAGTTGAAGAAAACGTACGTGTATATTCAAGGGCAGGGCTTGCTAGGCGTTAATGCCAAGAACGGCTTTGATTTCTGGTATGACAACTTCTCCATCGCGCTGGAGGACGGTCACAAATACACGTTGGAAGGTGATCGTGAAAAAGCGAAGGATGAAATGATCGTTGTTCATATGGATGGCGTCGGCAAATTCCTGAACGTCATGCTGTCTGGCTTGCCGATCGATATTAATGAACTGGTCCTGGCCAATCATGAGGACAAAGATATGCTTTCCTTTGGCGCCAAAGTGTCATTACCGTTTCTGGGAGGTAAGAAGGGCGAGGGCGAAGAGGAATCCAAAGGAGCACTTTCCATTGATGCCAAAGATATCTTTTTCTCCAGAAAAGGGTATGAAGGATTGATCGCAGAAGGGGAGCTATCTTTATCCAATTTCGGTATGGTCAAGGGTATAGAAGCCAAAGTAGGCGTTGACACGTTCAATGGCAAATATAATGTAGACGGATCTGCAGAAATAGGTGTTGTCAAAGCGGAGGTTAGCTTCGAAATTGTTCGTGAACGCCAAAATGATACGTGGTATTTAAACAAGCTTGTGTTGTCAGGCGAAGGCGATCCTGGTATCCCTGTTGTTCCAGGCAGTGTTTATGTCACGAAGCTTGGCGGCGGCGTAGAAAATTTGGCTGAACTGACCAATCCGTATTATGGCGGAGCGGAAATTTTTACGGTTGTCGTGCTGAGCGACATCAGTGCAGTTAAAGTATTCAAGGGTGAGTTTGAAGGTAAATTCAACCGCAGAAAAATGCGTATTGACGGTAATTTGGACGTTGCTAGCTTGCCAATCTTCAAAACTGCTTATCTGGAGGCTTCCTGGGATACAGGGACAGATGAGAGCTTCTATGTGACGGGCGGAGGCACCATCGATATTTTGGATGGGTTAATTGAAGGTGGCGGCAGCGTTTATATTTCCGATAAACGATTTGACGGAAGAGCGTATATTGAGCTGAAAATTCCGAACTCGGTTCCATTTATTGGTGGAGAAACGCTGGCGAAAGCTTCAGCGGGCATTAACGATGAAGAAGTTTGGGCGGCGGCACAGATTAATCTACTGCTCGTGTCTATCGAGCTTTCTGCCGATTATTATTGGTCTGGAGGTTTGGAGGTAGGGGTTGATATCGCATCGTCTGATCCCCGATACGTGCCTCGCATGGACCGTCCTCAGGGCATATACGAGATGCCAGTCAAAGACGGAGATAAAGAGGGCACGATGGTGTACGGTACGAATATGCGCATTATTGGCAGCTCGAAGCCGACATCTACACTGGCATCACTTGGCGGGAACCTTGGCTTGAATGAGTCTCCTGTTTATGGTACGGGCTCAGCTCTTGCAGTAACGAATGGTAAAAAGACACATGCGTTTACGATGGATGGCTCGAGCAGCTATTTAGTTGAAATGGCCTACGAGGGAACCCTTCCCAACGTGAGTGTAACAGATCCGGGTGGTGCATCGATAGATCTCGTAGAGAAAGGAAACTATTTCATTCGTAAAGCAACTGTGGCTGGTGTGGAAAAGCAGTTCATGGTCATTGCTTTTGAGAAGCCGGCTGCAGGTGTATACACGTTGAATTCTGACCAAGAGGTCGAAACGAAGTTGGCGCAGGTGCTTCCCGTGCCGAAGCTGAAAGGTGCGAGCGCTGCGCTTACAGCTGACAACAAGTTGAAGCTGAATTGGAGCGGTGAGCATTACAAAGAATCCGCTAATGCCGAGGATGCGTCAAAGCTAATTATTTCGTTGTCAACGGAGGAGAAAAATGTAGGCAGAGTGATTGCTACTGTGGATCCGAAGACAGGCGGGCAGACAATTGCCATTCCAGAGGATATGCAGACAGGTGATTACTACGTACATTTCGGTCTCTCAACGAAGAAAATGTCTTATAGCGAGTTGGACTCCGAGAAGCTGCACATCGTGAATCCGAAAGCTCCGGCGGCCGTTAGTTCGGTGAAGGGCGTGAAGAACGGCAACGGCATGCTGCGAGCGAGCTGGCCAGCTAGCGTAGACCCTGCAACAACGGGGTACAACATTGACGTATTCGACACGAACGGCAAGGCTATTGAGAAGTTCGGTACGGCTTATGTCGATGCGAAAAAGGCAACTAAGGATAAAGATGGGAATTTGAATGTAGTCATCGGAGGCACATACAAAGAGCATCTACCGAAAGATTTCTTTAAAGATCCGAGTAAGAATAACAAAACGCCTGAAGTATTGGGACTAGAAACAGGCAAATCTTATAAAATCGGCATTACGCCAGTACGCAAAGAGGCTGATGCAACAGATAGTATGAAGAGCAAAACGTATTATGGAGCTACGACGATCAGCACGCAGGTTGATTTGCCAAAAGCGAATCCTCCGCAGATAACTGTCGGAGTTGTTGGGAAAACGACTGAAGCAACGCCGATCAACGATACGGAAACAGTTAAAAATGTCAAGGATATAACCTCTTTGACAACGCTCGGTGTTAAGGAACGCGATGTTAAGCTCAAGCTTAGCGCGGAGGAAGAAGTTACGGCTGATATTTATGTGGATGCTGTTAAATCGAGTAAACAAATGAAAGGCAAGTTAGACGAACTCATGCTGTACCAACTGACGGACGGCAATCATATTGTGGATATCGTTGCCAAAAATAAAGATGGAGATATAACGGTGAAGCGACTGAAGTTCATCGTGGATACCAAAGCTCCGGTCTTATTACTGGATAACCCTACAACAGATTCCATTGCTCTAGGCGGGAAGGCAGAGATTCTAGGAAGGACGGAAGCGGGATCTAAGGTGGTTATTGACGGTCAGGAAGTTACCACTGACGACAAAGGATATTTCCATACTTCGATTCCGTTAAGCAATCAGTTCAAGAGTCAAATTCAAATCGCTTCAACTGACGCTGTTGGCAATAAGACGACTTCTCAGTTGCAAGTTATCAACGGAGCGATTAGGCCGTTGAAGAAAGTACACTTGACTCCGAATGTGGAGAAAATGAAAGCCGGAGAGTCTGTACAGCTTCAGCTTACTGGGATTCAAAATGATGCTGCGGGGACCGAAATGGTCATTGATCCCGAATATGTGAAATGGGAGTTTATGGAGGGCAGCTCCATTGCTAACGTGGACGCGACCGGGAAACTTACAGTCAATCAGGAAGGCGATGTCGTTCTTCTCGCTTCTTATCAGGTGACTGACACGTATGCATTCCAGGATGCGGTTGTCGTGAAAGTTGGTTATGTTTCGGATATCAAACCGGTTAGTAAAGTGAAATTGTCTCCACAAGTACAGAAAATGTATATTGGAGATTCAATTAAGCTAGATCTTATTGGTGCCAAAGATGATAGTACCGAAGTCATACTCGATGAGACCAGAGTAAAGTGGGAACTTGTGCAAGGCGAAGATATCGCGAGTATCGATCGTAAAGGTAACTTGTCTGCTCACGGAGAGGGAAATGTAAAAATACGCGCTTCCTACAAGCTGAGCAACGGAAGTCTTACACAGGATGAAATCACGGTTAAGGTAGAAAAGAAACCGCAGATTATGCTACTTACTGGTGTAAAGATATCGCCAAAAATCGAGAAGATGAGAGCCGGGGAATCACGCCAGCTTAAGCTTACAGGCGTTCAGAAAGATGGAACCGAAGTTGTGCTCGATTCAAGTAAAATAAACTGGGTACTGGAAAAGGGCAGTTCAATCGGCTCCATCGATACGTCAGGCAAATTGACAGTCCATGAAGCTGGCGAAGTAAGTATTCTTGCCTCCTACACGTTGGATGATAAGACGGTTATGCAGGCTAGTATGACGATCAAAGTCGAGAAAGATGCTAAAGATGAATCCGACAAACCGAATCCGACTTCCCCGACCTCTCCTCCTGTCGAGGTTGGCAAGAAGGATAAGGAATTGGAAGAGCAGCTCAAACAAGCTCTTGAGCAAATGAAGACGCAAGGGATGACGGAAGCAGGTATTTTCGATCTTTATCCGGATACTGATTTGCGCGGTAAGCGAGTTGAAGAAGTGACCATTTCTGTGAATAAAGGAACGGTTAGCGAAGCAGATAAATTGTACGTTGGTAAAGTAACCGATGCCACTAAATTAATAAATGACGAGGAAAGTCGCAGCAAAAAAGCGATTACTAGCATTTATGAGTTGGGTATCGTCAAGAATGGTAAGAATGTGAGCAAGCCCGTTGAGGTGAAGTTCCACTATGACACAGGGCGCGTTCAGAATTCGAGCGGTTTGGCAGTTTATCGATACAATGAATATATGCACAAATGGGAAGTCGTACAGGGGACTGTCGATTCCGCTACTGGCGAGGTTGCAGTGAATATTAATCGTCTAGGCAAATATGCACTATTCAATGTAGACGCTCCTTTCAAATTTACTGACCTCTCCAAAGATAGATGGTCCGCTGCCAGCGTTTATGCCCTGCAGTCGTTGGGTATCGTTGATGGCGTTTCAAGAGGGAACGGCTTATTCTATGAGCCGGAGCGCAGTATCTCACGGGCAGAATTTATTAAATTGCTTCTTGCAGCGAAGAAGCTGCCTGTTCAAGTGGGTAATTTGGAAAGTGATTTCAAAGATTGGAATAAGGTTCCGGACTGGGCTAAACCGTATATGTATACCTCCATCCTTCATAATATAATGGGAGGCCGCAAGACGGATAATGGCCTTGTACTAGATAGCGAGACACCGGTAACGCGAGCAGAAGCCGTTACGCTTCTTGGCAGAGTGTTGGAGAGTAAAAATGCTTCAGCCGCGCATGCACAATCGTTTGCAGATGCAGCGGACATACCGGATTATGCGCGAGTTTATGCTGATCAAATTCGTCAAAAGGGACTGCTGAACGGGTATGAAGACGGAACATTCAGACCTAACAATCCTATGACGCGTGAAGAAACAGCTGCATTGATTTACAGATTAATTAGTCATCTAGACATGTAGAGATGTAGGCATATTGTCGATGAAGCAGCAAGTAAATAAAAATGGGATAGATCCTTTGGGATCTGTCCCATTTTTTAATTTGTGAGGACATTCTGCGCAACGTAGCGCGAGGTTTACAAAGGTTGGAACCCCATATTCCTCCCTCCTCATGCACACATCAATGCATCCGCAGAAGAGAATTAATAGCATTCGGGCCTGAGAGAAATTTGAGAGAATGGTTTAGTAAAATAGGTATTAACCCACATGATGACACGCTCCCTTTAGTCAAGGTCGGAGAGTCCTTTATAGATTTGAGTGAGGAGCGTCAACTGCGTATTCAGGAAATAATTTTTTGAATGTACGTTGTCAGAAAGCATGTAGTCCGCATGAGAAGGAGCTTGATGATTGTGAAGGCTAAAATAATGATTGTGGATGATGCCGCATTTATGAGAGCAATGTTAAAAGATATCTTAACAACCTTAGACTATGAGGTCGTGGCGGAAGGCAGCAGCGGTCTTGAAGCCGTACATTTGTATAGACGGTTGAAACCCGATTTAGTGACGATGGACATAACAATGCCAGAAATGGATGGGATCACAGCACTTAAAGAAATTAAACTATTCGATTCGCAAGCAAAAGTGATTATGTGCTCCGCTATGGGGCAACAAAAATTGGTAGTCGAGTCGTTCCAAGCAGGGGCTAAAGATTTTCTCGTTAAGCCTTTTAATAAGGATAGAATCGTTGATGCTATTGGAAAAGTATTAATATCAAAGTAAAGCTTGAATTCGTTCTATGAAAGCAATAAGGGCGAAAACTCAGCGCTTAATATGCTATATGTTGAATTAGTAGGAACTAAAAAAGAGTAAACTGCCGCGGCAGTTTACTCTTTTTTTGAAACGAGCCCCAAATTCTCAATTAGAATTAAACAGGATTTCTCTTTTTGTATCAAAAAAGTATCATTTAGGTAACTATATGAATTTAATATCACTACTTCCGAAAATGAAATTACTTCATATATAATAGGTGAACCGACCCGATCTCATTTGTAAAGAGGAGGTGACTATCTGCCGTTGGCACTTTGCAAACGGGCGCATTCTTCGGAGTTGGATGATACGCCATTAAAAGATAAGGGAGCAACAATATGCGTTTACAAATAAGAATGAAGAAAACAATGACCAGTATGGCTATTCTCTGTGGGATTGTTATTCTAATGACTGCATGCAGCGGTACGAAAACAACAGCTTCTGCGACTAAGACATATGAGCAATCCCAAACCGATATTCAATTGTTACAGGATCTTCCCCAACCTAAGTCGATGACAATTGATCCTTCCTTGACTCCTAAAGAAGCAACCGCAATCGTTCAAGTTGCGCAGCATTTCTACGCATTTTGGAATACTGGCAATGAGGAACTCATTTCACAAACGGTTGCGCCTAGCTTCATCGACAACACGTTACCCAAGGGAAGACCACAAGGTCCAGAGGGTTTGAAATTTGCCTCCCGCGGCTTTCGTCATGCTGTTCCTGACTTGCAGTGTACGATCGAAGATTTATTGGTAGTTGGCGACAAGGTGACAGCCCGTCTTGCATTCACGGGCACACATCAGGGTGAATTTATGGGAAGTAAGCCAACAGGCAAACCCGTTCAATTCTTTGCTATCGATATTTTACATATCAAGGATGGGAAGGTCGTGGAGGATTGGCACTTAGAGGACAATCTGACCTTGATGCAGCAACTTGGGGTAGTACCTGTCAATTAAGCGATTTTGAACGGGTGCTTATCGAAACTAAACAATGTTAACACAAAAGGAGAAGAAGCAGATGAAAAACATCCTAATTATTAATGGTCATCAGAAATACGGTTCAACAGAAGGTAAATTAAACCAAACGTTGGTAGACCGTATGCAGACTCTATTAAGTGAGAAGCACCATATACAAACAACGATTATTCAAAACGGTTATCGCATCGAGGAAGAACAACAGAAGTTTCTGTGGGCGGATATTATCATTTACCAAACCCCTATTTATTGGTTTAGTGTTCCGGGTTTATTTAAAACGTATATGGATGAAGTTTATGCGTATGGGGTGTTTTTTAAAGGATCTGATGAATATGGAAGAGGTGGACTATTAACTGAGAAAAAATATATGTTTTCGACGACATGGAACGCTCCTGAAAAAGCATACAACGATCCCACACAGTTTTTTGAAGGTAGAGATGTAGAAGAAGCGATAAGTCATTTGCATCGCGTACAGGAATTTCTCGGAATGAAACCTCTAAAGAGCTTCACTTGTTATGATGTCATCAAAAATCCAAATATAGATAAGTTCTTATCCGAACTTGAAGTTCATCTGCAAGAGGTAATCGAGCAATAATTCGCTTTACGTAGTTCTATTCAGACAGTAAGTACGAAGCTTTGAGAACCCACATTAAAAGTGGAACTCAAGGCTTCTTTTTTTACAAGCAAAAACGTCATTTATTCCTGCGATAGGATCAGGCTTAACAATTCATCGGGTGGAACAGGTTTACTAAAATAGTAGCCTTGATAATAATCACAGTCTATTTCCCTAATTATGTCCAACTGTTCCTTCAGTTCCACGCCTTCAATGACGATTACAATCCCCAATGTTTTGGCCATGGTTGTTATCGAATTTAAGATGATTCGGTTTTTCAGATCATACGGAAGACTTTCTGTGAATGTTTTATCAAGCTTGACTTCGTCAAAATTCAGCCGTGAAAAATAATGAATGGACGAATAACCAACCCCGAAATCGTCAAGTGAAAAAGAGAAGCCGTGATTTTTCAAAAGCTGTATAGATTCATGAACTCTTTCGATATTGCTGATGAGCGTGGACTCCGTGATTTCGAACGTAACGAATGCCGGATTTATGTCATAATGGGCGGCAGTCGTCTTAACTAATTGCACGAAATTAGGCTCCATTAACTGAGAGGGCGATAAATTAATCGACAATCCAATGGAAACATGGTCTTTTGTCTGAATCTTCCTAAGGAAAGAGAACGTCGTTTTCATCACATGATAGCCGATTTCATGGATAAGTCCCAGTTGTTCGGCCAATGGAATGAAAATTTCTGGTGAAATATAAGTTCCGTGATGATTCCAACGAATTAAAGCTTCTGCACCTACTATGCGGTTATGAAGTAAGGAGACTTTAGGCTGGTAAACGACTTCCCATACATGCTCATCTGAAGCCTCACGAAGGGCATTTTCCAAGGATAATCGTTGTTTAAGAATTTGGAACATTTCATCGCTATAATAAGCAATCGGTTGTTTCTGAATGAAAGCAGATTGGGAGGCTAGCTCCATTTCTTGTATGAGTATATCGAACGTTTTTGGAGCTGTTGACCATTCCGTTGCTCCAATATAGGAGTCGAAGCTTCTACCAAAGAAGCGGTTGGCGTTAAACATCTCTTGAATATTGCTTATTAAGCCTTGACCTGTCTCATGATCGCCAAAGTGTACAAGAATGAAACGATCTGAGTAAAATCGATAAATTTCATCTTTTACGATACATAGTTTTTTAAGTCGCAAAGCAACTTCAAATAAAGTAGAGTTTCCCTTTTCGTAACCTACAAAATTACTGAAAGCTTTGAAGTTATGTAAATTAATTAAATAAAATTGAATCTGCACCAATGAGCTTGCGCGCCAGTTCGAACGAAAGGTAGTAAGATCCTCTTGCAAATGATAAACGTTTTTGATTTGCGTGATTTGATCGAAATAGGCAAGCCATGTGATCCGCCTCTCTGCCTCAAGTAATCGATCATTTTTTAATTGGATCCGCTGGATATTGTCCAAAATATGAATTGAATAAATTTCGCAGTAATACACAAAAAAACCGACAATTAACAGCATGGAGAGTGCGAGGTCAAGCGTAAGCGTGAAATGAAAGCTAATCCATGGATTTAAGTTATTAATGATAATAATGATAATAATGATACTGATCCCGCTCAATAAATAGAGAAGGCCTACATGCGCTGCTTTTCTGTTGTGCTTTAAAGCCGCTTTAGCAAATAAAATCGACATGGTAGAAAATAGACCCAAGGAGAAATTCAGTATGGTGTGCAGAGGTAACTTGAGCCAAAAGCAGACAATAACAGCTGAAATAAGGAGAATGCTTGCGGGAAAAAGGGGGATGAAATGAAATTTCTTTTTCTTGAATAGATCGATGGCACCGATCAAAAGAATACTGACAATTAACGCTGTAAAACACATGATTTCAAGTACAACTCTATGGTGTTCTGAGTTATTTTGATATAAGAAGGAAAGCACGATCACCATGCAAAAGATAATCCAAATCATTGAAAAAGCGATAATATTATCAACAAAATGAATATGTTCAGCCTGTTTACCATTTTTAATCTCACAATACGCAAAAAAAACATACATCGATAACGATAGGATGGTCAATATCACAATGAGTACTTCGAACTGATCGAAAATCTGAGAGATAGACATTTTGATTGCCTCGCGCAAGAAGGTTATTTTTGTAAATGTTTCAACAAACTTTTTACTATCTTAGCATAAATACTCGAATTTTGTTTACTTTTTTCCAAATTAAATACAATTTACGTTAATTTATGGTTATTTCGAGTGGCGCTGAATAAAACGAGCCTCAGAATCGCATCTAAGGCGTGTGTGCTTTCTGTAAGTCCCTATTTATCTGATCTCCTTCTTATTGATCCTCTATTAGCTGAAGATTTAGCCACTCGCCGGAGTGGTTTTTTTGACTTCAACCGGATATCCATAATCGTTTTTAAATGATAACGAGCATTTGAATTGGATTCAATTGTCCTAACAATCGTAATTTTCTATCCAATCTATCCTGAAAATCATCCGAAATCGAAGCTATTTGAGTTCGATTTTATGAAAATAGCAAAATTGTATGTATAAAAAACGAACTAATCCATGCAATTTGGAATAAAAAGATAGCAAGAATTATCTGAAAATTGATTTGTATGACCTAGACATAGGACGTCTAGCAGGGGAGCCATTCATCTCATCAGTGTTTTCCAATTCACACCATGCAGGTATGTGTTGTCAGGAGTCAGCTAACCTAAAGACCTAGTCTTAGTGTGATTGGCCTAAAATGTGATTTAAAACAAGAGTCGAACAGCTGAGGATTATTAGGTAAGAACCTTTTATTTATACGCTCTAGTTGAGGATTTTCTATATTCCTAATTGCTGGCGGATTAATATTACATTTAAATGCATAAAAACAATTACAAAACCTATATATGTAAAAATATGTATATTAAATTTTAGTTTTTACCCTAAATAATGGATTATAATTACCAAAAATCATAATTAATTAACAATTAATTGGACTTTAAATAATCTTATAAGACTAAGTAATACACAACTATGCTCCCTGATCGCCTGAAAAAATATATGTCATAATTTAGATATAGTCAGGATCAGGCGGGAGGAAGAAGCAGGTTGATCGATATCCATAGCCATATTCTACATAACTTGGATGATGGGCCTAGAACGATGGAGCAATCGCTCGAACTCGCTCTGATGGCCGTTCACGAAGGAGTTTCGACTATTATAGCAACACCTCATCATCGAAATGGAAGCTATATGAATGCTGCAGATTCCATAATAGAGGCAGCATCTCTTTTCCAGGAGCAATTGATCAAGAATCATATACCATTGACGGTTTATCATGGACAAGAGATTCGTGTGTATCCGCAAATGATCGACGATTATGAAGGAAATTCGTTATTAACGCTCCATGGATCTTCCTACATGCTGATCGAATTTCCGCCGTCCAAGCTGCCTGAAAGAATTGATGAGATATTTTACGAACTATCGCTGTTACATATTACACCGATTATTGCTCATCCAGAACGAAATAGAGAGATTGCGGATCAACCGGATAAATTATTCCGTCTAGTGGAGCAAGGTGCATTAAGCCAGATAACTTCCCATTCTATCAATGGCCTATTCGGACCCAGTGTTCAGTCTTTATCTTTGGAGCTCTGCCGTAGGAATCTCGTACATTTCCTTGCATCGGATGTTCATGATGCCATTCATAGGCCTTTTCATTTGCAACAAGCTTATAGGACTGTGGAGAATTTGCTTGGAGGTGATTACGTTAAGTACTACCAACAAAACGCGGAGCGTTTAATCCGTCATACAGAAATTGAAAGATGGAAGCCTATTGCAAAGACGCGGAAAGGATTTCCTTTAAATATAATTTCAAGAATATTCAGTCTATAAAGTTACGCATGAATGGAGAATGCATACATGTCAAGAGAACTGGACCTAAAAATGCTTACGGGCATACTACGAAAGAGGATATGGTTAATTGTTCTCATTGTAGTCTTAAGCTGTACGGCAACAGGAATTATCAGTTATGTATTCATAAAACCTACTTATCAGGCTTCAACGAAGTTGATTATTAATTCGTCAGCCGATCAAACGGGACTTGTGAAGCTGGATTTAAATGCGGTAAACACGAACATATCGCTCATCAACACATACAAAGAAATTATTAAAACGCCGGCCATCATGGATATTGTCTCCAAGGAACATCCTGATTTTGGAATGACATCGGATCAATTGATCGACAATATTAGGCTGAGTTCGGTGAATGAGACCCAAGTACTTACGATCTCCATCCAAGATCCCTCCTACGAAAAAGCATCAAAAATTGTAAATGCTGTATCTCAAGTGTTTAAAAGTCAAATACCACGGATTATGAAAGTAGATAATGTTATTCTTTTGAACCAAGCCGATTCGGCTAAACTTCCGAAGCCAGTTAAGCCGAATCCCAATTTAAATATTGCGCTGTGCTTTCTAGTCTCGATAATGCTTTCCATCGGTTCTGTATTCTTGCTGGAATACTTTGACGATTCGATAAAAACGGAAGCTGATGTCGAACGTTATCTTGGGCTGCCAACCTTGGCCATGGTCACACAGATGGGCGAAGGGGATCTGAAAAGGCACGGGGAAAACATGTCCTCAAGGGGGAAAGTTGGTGAATTATCCAATGTCTAGATCCGTTAAGCAGCGCCCTATCATTACTAACCTTAATCCGAAATCGCCTATTTCTGAGGTCTATCGAACGTTACGAACGAATATTCAATTTTCATCTGTGGATATGCACTATCAAACTTTAATGATTACCTCTTCAGGACCCATGGAAGGAAAATCGACAACGATTAATAATTTGGCGGTTGTATATGCACAGACGAATAAAAAGGTACTGCTGATTGATGCGGATCTACGCAAGCCAACCGCACATCATACCTTCAGAATTTCGAATCGGCATGGTCTTACAGACATGATTACGAATCAATGCTCGCTCGATATGTCGATTAAGGAAACAGACATTCAGAATCTTTCTGTAATGACAGCGGGGACGATCCCTCCGAATCCTTCGGAGATTCTGGCATCCCAGAAAATGAGCGGGCTGCTGGAAGAATTAAAAGAGAAGTTTGACTTCATTTTGATTGATACGCCTCCAGTGTTGGCAGTAAGCGATGCGCAAATTATCGCGACTAAATGTGACGGCGTCATTCTCGTTGTGGATGCTGGGAGGGTCAAGCGCGAGGTAGTGCTTAAAGCCAAAAGTTCTCTGGAATTTGTAAAAGCCCACATATTGGGAGTGGTGCTCAACAAGATATCTCAGAAGGAATCCGTCAATCCCTATTTCTATTACGGAGGAGAGGAAAGCCAATAATACGAGTTGATTTTCAACAAAATGATGGAGGGATATTATGAATTACTCAAAAAGAACGGGCATTTTGGTCATAATTGATCTTTGCCTGGTTTGGCTCAGCGTATATTCCGCATTCTACTTTTCTTACCGAAGCGCTATTCCTGCAGAGCAGGTTCAGCTTTGGCTATTATACAGCAGTATTTCATCCATAGTGAGTACGATATGTATGTTTCTTTTTAAGTTATATAACCGAATTTGGCAGTATGCCAGCATCGGAGAGCTGATTTCCATTGCCAAAACGGTCGTGGTCAGCACGCTAGCTTCTTACCTAATTACGAACGTAATCGTTACGAATGACATTCCATTATCTATGTTTATTCATACGGCTGAGACGATGTTGTTACTGCTTGGTGGGAGTCGGTTTGTATGGAGGGTATTTTGCGATAAATTTGGAGTTAAAAAAGTAATGGGTACCGATATGCCTAAGAAAGCACTCATCGTCGGTGCAGGCAGTTGTGGAACGCTTTTTGCTAAGGAACTTAAAAATAATGAAAATTACCACTCTGTACCGTTTGCTTTTGTCGATGACGACCCCTACAAACAAAATCTGCAGGTATATAATCTACCTGTTCTAGGGGGCAGTAAAGATATTCCTGCTATCGTAGAAAAGTACGGTATCGATGAAGTGATTATTGCGATGCCCTCCGTATCAAAGGCGCAAACGACCTTGATTATTAACATTTGCAAAACAACGAAAGCGCGATTGAAAATTATTCCTCATTTGCAAGAAATTATTTTGGGCAAGACAACGCTAAACCAAGTACGCGATGTTCAGGTAGAGGATTTGCTCGGTAGAGATCCGATTAGAATCGATCTGGATGGCATTGCGAATTATGTGGAAAATAAAATCGTCCTAGTCACTGGTGCGGGTGGTTCCATAGGTTCCGAGCTTTGCCGGCAGATTGCGCCCTTCCAACCTAAAAAGCTGCTGCTGCTGGGTCACGGTGAAAACAGTATTTATACGATTGAAATGGAGATGAGAAGGCTCGCGCCGGAGTTGCAGTTGGAAACCATTATTGCCGATGTGCAGGATCGCTCGAGATTGGAGGAACTGTTTATGACTCATCAACCCCAAGTTATTTTTCATGCGGCTGCTCATAAGCATGTGCCTTTGATGGAGCGTAATCCCTCCGAAGCGATTAAGAACAATGTGTTTGGAACGAGAAATGTGGCAGAGTGCGCTGATATGTTTCACGCTGAACGTTTCGTCCTCATCTCTAGCGATAAAGCGGTAAATCCAACAAGCGTTATGGGAACTACCAAGCGAATTGCTGAAATGCTCATTCAAAGCTTGGACAAACAAAGCCAAACCAAATTTGTCGCTGTACGTTTCGGTAATGTGCTCGGATCAAGAGGAAGTGTGATTCCCATGTTCAAGGAACAAATTCAACGAGGCGGACCGGTTACGGTCACCCACCCGGAGATGGTTCGTTATTTTATGACGATTCCAGAGGCCGTACAGTTGGTCATTCAAGCAGGTGCATTTGCGCAAGGTGGAGAGATTTTCATTCTAGATATGGGTACCCCTGTCAAAATTTATGATCTAGCTGCCGATTTGATCCGTCTATCCGGCTACGAACCTCAGGTTGACATCCACATTCATTTCTCAGGCATGCGTGAAGGAGAGAAATTATATGAGGAGCTGTTGACGAACGAGGAGGGAATATCCTCCACGGTGCATGACAGGATCTTCATCGGAAAACCAATGAATATTAACCGGACAGAGCTTGAGTTCGAGATCCGTAAGCTGGAAAAAGTGCTCGGTAATGGTCAGAAGGAAATTCGCGAAGTGCTTAAACATTTGGTCCCGAGTTATAGTAACGTATCTTAACCCAAGTTTAGATCATACCATGAATAAAAGAAGGTAGTTATGAACCCAAATAATGCTCAACCAGAAACGAATATTTCTAGAAAACTGGCAAAAAGCGGTTCATTATCTTTTCTGCTCAATGTTGCAGGTGTGGGCCTTGCTGTGCTCATGCAGGTAGTGCTTGCCAGAGTGCTTGGCGTTACGAGTTACGGCAACTATGCCTATGTGATGACGGTGATAACCTTCCTTGTATTTCCCGCCAATCTTGGGTTTGATACGGCGATTATGCGGTATGTCTCATCCTATAAATCGAATCATTTATGGGGAGAAATTAAAGGTCTTTTACGCAGAGCGAATCAACTGACATTCATCGTTTCAATAACCATTATGGTGATTAGCGGAGTGGTTATCTATGTGATGTACAGGAACAATCAAGGCGAATTATACAGCACATTCTTAGTTGGCTTGTTGATTATCCCTCTGATGGCTGCATCCAGCTTAAGACAAAGCTCGCTTCTTGCTTTAAAAGAAGTGATGTTCGCCCAGTTTCCGGAGAAAGTGATGCGGCCTGTATTCTGCATCTTAATTTTACTCGCCTACAAGGCTGTCTTTCATGTGCAAGCCAATGCCTACGAAGCCATGGTTATCTTCCTCACTTCTATGCTGCTATCGTTTGGATTCGGAGCTTGGGTGTTACATCGCAAGCTAACACCAAGCACGAAGCTGCAGCCAGTAAAGTACCACACCAAGACTTGGGTCTCGGAATCCATGACGCTCATGGTGAATTCAGGAATGTATCTGATTCTCGGACAGCTAAGCGTTGTTATGATTGGCATGATGCACGGTACGAGCGAGTCCGGTATCTTCTCGGCAACCGTACGAATCGCAACGATGGTATCTTTCGCCATCACATCGATTAATATGATTGCAGCGCCGATCATCTCAGAGTGTTACACCAAAGGTGATATGAAGCAAATGCAAAGAATATGCACCCTCTCAGGCAGATCTGGATTTGTGTTTGCGAGTTTAGTATTCTTGACGGTTCTGTTTTTCGGTCAGTGGCTATTGGGATGGTTCGGTGAGGAATTTAAGGCAGGTCAGTCGGCATTGATTCTCCTGTCCTTAAGTCATCTGGTTCATTCCTACTGTGGGCAATCCGGCACAGTGATGACGATGACCGGGCAACAGCGTGCTTCCAGCCGACTATTGATGATCTCAACCGTGATGAATATTGTTCTAAATCTAGCGCTCATTCCGAGTCTGGGTATGATTGGAGCCGCCATTGCCAATTTAATTTCTACGGCGTTCTGTTACTTTAGCATGATGGTTAAGGTTAAGAAGTCGATGCAGATTACTACGGGTGTCTGGATGTGGAGAACAAGATGAATAAAATAAAAATATTGCATGTGGTCGGAAAAATGGATCCTGGCGGCATCGAAACACTGCTCATGAACATCTATAGGAACATTGATCGGGAACGATACGAGTTTCATTTTGCCGTTCAGTATGTAGATAGGGGATTTTATGATAGCGAAATCGAGGAATTGGGCGGTAAAATACTCATTCAGCCGCATCCAAGGAAGGGATTAAGAGCATTTCAAGAACAATTTATGTCTAATGTCAACAATTATGGACCCTACGACGCTATTCATAGCCATATTTTTCAATTTAGTGGTTATGTTCTCAAAATAGCTGCACAATTACAAATTTCAGTCCGTATTTGCCATAGTCATACGATAATGCCTCAAAAGCGAGCGACTTTCATTCGGAGTCTATATCGGCGGTATATGAGGTCGCTCATCTTCAAACACAGCACGCACATGATTGGTTGCTCCAAATCAGCTTGTGAATCGCTCTTCGGAAACCAATGCTGGCAGGATGCGAGAACGGAATTGATGGCGAATGCGATAAATCTCTCACCCTATGAGCAGTTGCCCCTAGAAAGAAGCGGACTGAGGAAGCGGATTGGCGTAACCGATCCAACTTTGCAAGTTATAGGCCATATCGGTAGATTCAGTGAAGAGAAGAATCATCGATTCCTACTTGAGACGTTTGCGCTTTATGTGGAGCATCATCCAAATACAATGCTCGTGTTGGTAGGAGAAGGCAAACTGCGTAAGGAGATGGAGGGACTAGCTGAAAGCTTAGGAATACGAGAGCAGGTCGCTTTTTTAGGAATTAGAAAAGATATCGCTGAGATTATAGGTGCCTTCGACCTCTTCCTGCTGCCTTCTTTGTATGAGGGTTTAGGGATGGTTGTGATCGAAGCTCAAGCTGGCGGTGTCCCAAGTATTGTATCCGATCATGTTCCGCCGGAAGCTAACCTCAAGTTGGATATGGTACAGCATCTGGGGCTGCAGCCGCAAGTTTGGGTAGCTGGCATCGCGAGGGTTATGAGCCACTCAAGTTCAAGTAGGCCGGATTGGTCGACGAGATATCGTGCCCTACAAAAGCATGGCTATGATATTCACACGAATATCCAAAGGCTGGAGAAGATCTACCATGCCTAACAGGAGTGAAAATCTTCATCAAATGCGAAGGGGTTTAAATCTATTTCAAGGGATTATGATTTGCCTCTATCTATGTTTGCTATTGCTAATGACCAAGTGGATAGGTGAGTGGGATCTTAATATTGGCATCGTTGTATTCTTTATACTGATGATTCCCTTCTATTTTATGTTGAAATGGCCCCACCAGCCGTTCGTCCTTTATGTCGGGTTTATGGTTATGTTGATTGGGAAATTTATTTATGCCCGAACAACAGATCCGTTGTTCGGTCCAGATGCCAAACATTATTTTGGTCAAGTTTCCTTTTATCCGCAACTGACGGATTTCATGCAGTACGCTACCGACCACATTACAACCAATTGGCTAAATTCTTCAGCATATCCTGTTTTCGGGCTGCTCTACATGCCTTACTTTAAGTTCCTGAACATGTCAGACCCGCTAGTGATTATTACGTTTAACTCATTCTTGTTAATTGTTTGCTGCAATATGACGTATCGGCTTAACGAGAAGTTTTTCACGTATGAGCTGCCGGAAGTGCGAACAAATACGTATCATGCTGTGTTGATCATCGGCCTGCTCGCTAGTCCAGCGTTCATGTACATGTCTTCTGTATTTGGAAAAGACATAACCTGTGCCTTACTTGGCTTGCTTTGCACCCAGCTTTTACTAAACCGGAAATATCTGCTATTCCTAATTGTGTTATTTTATGCGAGTATGCTTCGGGATTATTCGATTGTCTACATCCTTTCCTTTTACTTTCTATTTCGGCGGAGTCTTAAATCTGCCATTGCCATGCTGCTAACCGCTATGGGGGTAGTATTGTGGAAAGTGGGAACGGTTGGTTTATTGAATGCTTTTCTATTGACGTTATTCTTATTCATTTCGCCCAATCCTTCCAAGGCTATGAATTGGGATGTGGAATACATCATGCGCACACTCGAAGCGGTATACATGATGGTTACTCTAGGTATGTCAGTTATCGTCTGGTTTCTTCATAAAGAAACACGTTCCTTTTATACGATGTGCTTGCTCCTGTTGTTTACCTTCGGGTGTACGCTCGTGCTTGTCGGTTATATGACGGTAACTGAAAGAGATCTGGATTACGGGGTAGGTACGGTTGGAGACAACATGGTGCGTAAAAAAGTGCCCATACTGCCGATCCTCTACATGATGAATGCCTATACCTTGGCCTGGTTGACTAAATCCAAAGCATCTTATTCGAAGAGAGGAGGAGCTTATGATCAGGGGCAGGGACAAGTTCAATCGATACAAAACCATGTTGCAACTGCTAACCGCTATGTTAATCGTCCTGCCAAAGCCGCTTCTCACCTCCATGTGGAGGGCAAGCGATCTGCTGCCGGAGAGTCCAGGGCTCGCGCTGCGCTATTGTCTTCTGAAAAGATTGATTGCGAAATGCGGAGATAACGTATTTGTCGGCAGATCTGTAGAAATCAAGCATTGGGAGAAGCTCAGTATCGGAAACAATGTAAGTATTCATAAGCAATGCTATTTGGATGCACTGGGAGGAATCCACATCGATCACGATGTGTCGATCGCGCACCAGACGTCGATGATTTCGTTCGAGCATACATGGGAAATACCGTCCTTACCTATCCGGGATAATCCGGTAAAAGCAGCGGAAATTAAGATTCATTCCGATGTCTGGATAGGCTGCGGCTGCCGTATTCTTGCGGGTGTGCAAATCTTCAGCAGGGCGGTTGTCGCTGCGGGTGCGGTTGTGACTAAAGATGTAAGTGCGCATACGATAGTCGGCGGCGTTCCTGCAAAACCAATTAAAACCATATGAGAAGAGGGTATAAGGAATGAAAGTATTGTGGGCTCATGACCATACATTTTATTTTAATGATTCGGGAAAATTCTTCTCCAGCGGTAAGCTTCCTTATGCGGTTTGGGAAAGATACCTATCCGTGTTTGATGAAATAACGGTTGCCTCCAGGGCGAAGAAAATTTCGTCCGAAACAGAAATTGAAAACAAGAGCCTATCCAGCGGGAAAAATGTCGATTTTATCGTGCTGCCGTCACTAAGCAATCCTGTGAATAAGCTTACAAAAAAGGGTTACATCGAAAGAGTGCTAACGGAGTCGATTCAACAAGCGGATGCTGTTATTGCCAGATTGCCGAGTGAAATAGGATCCGAAGCGATTGAAATCGCGAAAAAGCTAAATAAGCCTTTTGCCATCGAAATGGTCGCTTGTGCGTGGGATGCTCTATGGAATTATGGAAATGTCCAAGGAAAGGCATACGCCTTGTTTGCTACCTTAAAGACGAAATCACAAGTTAAGGATGCTCCTTTCGCTATCTATGTGACGAAGGAATTTCTACAGAATCGGTACCCGAATGCCAAAGGTCATACCGAAGGATGCTCGGATGTGGAAATACCTGAGACTTGCTCGACGATACTCGATAAACGTTTGAATAAAATAGAAACAGCTACGAAGCCCGTCGTATTGGGGCTCATTGGAAATCTCAATGGGAAAACGAAAGGGATTGCGACAGCGTTGGAAGCTTTGGCCAAAGTACAATCTAAACTTCCCCCATTTCAGTTCCGTATCCTAGGAGGGGGTGAGATTGGTCCATGGAAGGCTCTCGCTGCCAGGCTTGGGCTGCAGGAGCAGGTGTATTTCGATGGTGTTCTGCAGAGTGGCGAGGCTGTTTTTCAGTGGTTAGATGAGGTGGATGTTTATTTACAGCCGAGCTTTCAAGAGGGTCTTCCTAGAGCGACGGTTGAGGCTATGAGCCGAGGGTGTCCGGTTATCGGATCCACAGCCGGAGGTATTCCAGAGCTGATTGATAAACGATATTTGCATAAGCCTGGCAATGAGAAGCATCTCGCCCGCCTAATTGAAGAAAATATAACCAACAAGACGTGGTTAATGGAACAAGCAAAGGCGAATTTTCTCAAGGCAGGCAGCTATACCAAAATTCATTTGGATCAAAATAGGCAGGAATTTTGGGAGAAATTCTCGAGATTCGTCAAGGAAGGGGGGCTTCAGGCATGAAGATTCTAGTCACCGGAGCTGCTGGTTTTATCGGGTATCATCTGGCTGCAAACCTATTACAGAACGGCTATTCCGTTGTCGGCGTGGATAACCTGAATAACTATTATGATGTGGGGCTTAAAGAAGATCGTTTGAATGGGTTAACGGCGTATTCCGAATACACCCATTACACCTTTGACCTCTGTGATCAAGCTGCTCTAGATCATGTATTCGCTTCCCATGAATTTTCGGCTGTTGTTCATCTAGCCGCACAGGCAGGGGTTCGCTACTCGATGGTCAATCCGATGGCCTACATTGATTCCAATATTACTGCATTTACCCATATGCTGGAGTGTTCACGTAAGAATAACCTTGCGCATTTCATTTATGCTTCATCCAGTTCCGTTTATGGTGCTAATGTGAAGATGCCATTCTCCGTGCATGATGCCGTTGATCATCCCGTTAGCCTCTATGCGGCAACGAAAAAGGCGAATGAGCTTATGGCTCATACCTATAGTCATCTGTATGGATTACCTACGACAGGGCTGCGTTTTTTTACCGTGTATGGTCCTTGGGGAAGACCTGATATGGCCTATTTCTCTTTTACTAAAGCGATTTCGGAAGGCAAGCCCATTCAAGTTTTTAATGAAGGCCAAATGATGCGCGACTTTACATACATCGACGATATTGTTCAGGGGATTGTTAGACTACTGGGTCGTCCTCCAGTTAGCAACGAAGATTGGGATCGTGCTCATCCAGATCCTTCCACCTCCTATGCGCCTTATAAAATTTATAATATCGGCAATAATCAGCCTGTTCCGTTAATGAAATTTATCCATACGATCGAAGAATGCCTTGGGAAAAAAGCGATTATCGAGTACATGCCTATGCAACCAGGAGATGTTCAAGCTACTTTTGCCGATATCAATGAAATTACTAAAGAGGTCGGCTTTAGCCCGCAGACAAGCATTGAGGACGGCATAAAAGCTTTCGTTCATTGGTATTCCTTCTATTATAAAAAGGTATTCGTATGATGAAAGTAGCTCATATTTGTACAAGTAGTATTTCTCATAAAATATTGGCAGACAAGCTGACTGTTCTACAGCAAACAGGCTATGACGTTCATCTGGTCTCTTCCCCGGATGGTTATGAAGAGTCGTACATGAAGCCATATAACTTAAAGCTTCACTTCTTACCGATGAACCGCCGCATTCACATTTGGGACGATATGCAGTCGATCTGGCGGATGCGCAAGCTGTTTAAGGACGAGCAATTCGACATTGTGCACACGCATACCGCCAAGGCGGGACTCATCGGACGGATTGCAGCTTGGCTGAGCGGTACGCCGATTATCCTGCATACCAGTCACGGGCTCCCCTTTTTCGATGGGCAGAACAGGATCCGAAGTTCGGTATACCGCAGCTTAGAGAGATTGGGTGCACTGTTCTCCGATGCGTTATCTTCTCAAAACCGTGAGGATATGTCGAAACTGCAAGAACTGGCGCCAGGGAAGCCAGTTTATTACGAGGGCAACGGGGTCGATTTGAATAAGCTCGATGCCATTCAAAAGAGCATAACCGCATCAGACATGAGAATGCTGCGGATACAGGCTGATGTACCTGAAGGTAAGCGAATTATCCTCATGGCCGCCCGTTTGGAGCCGATCAAAGATCATGCGTTTTTGTTAGATGCACTTCAGGCTCTAAAAGTGAATTTCATTCATGATTTTGTATGTCTAATCGCCGGAAAAGGACCCTTGGAAGCCGAAATAACCCAAAGAATCAAGGAGCTTGGCCTTGAGAATGAAGTGCGGATGATCGGTCATCAAGCGAATATTTACCCTTGGATTAAGTTGGCGGATCTCGTGGTATTAACCTCTGAGAAGGAGGGAATTCCCCGTTTTTTGATGGAATCGATGGCTTTTCAAAAGCCTTCTGTAGCTAGCGATGTGTTGGGCACAAGAGAGCTTGTCAAGCACCAAGAAACGGGAATCTTAGTTCCTTACAAGCAATCAGAGGCATTCTCCTTAGCGCTGAATGAGCTTATGAAGAGTGATATCTTGCTCAAGAAATTGGGTCAAGGGGCACGAAGAGTGATCGAGAATGAGTATACCGAACAAGCGGTTGTTCAAAGACTTCATAAGATCTATACGGAAATCAAGCTGATGAAATCAGCACAAAGAAGAAGACAGTTACAGTGGATCAAACGTGTGGTGGACTTTACTGCAGCATTAGGAGCTTTTATTGTTCTGAGCCCTCTATACGTGATAGTCGCGATATTGATTCGTACGAAGCTGGGCTCGCCAGTGGTCTTCAAGCAGCAGCGACCTGGATTACATGGAAAACCATTTTATGTATACAAATTTCGTACGATGAATAATCAAAGAAATGAAAAAGGTGAGCTTCTGCCCGATGCGCAAAGACTTACACGCTTTGGTAAGCTGCTTCGGAAAACGAGTTTGGACGAGCTGCCGCAGCTTTTCAACGTGATACGTGGCGATATGAGTTTAATTGGCCCAAGACCGCTGCTAATGGAATATTTATCTTTATACACGGAGGAACAGAAAAAGCGGCATTGGGTACGACCTGGTATTACCGGATGGGCTCAGGTAAATGGCAGGAATGCGATATCCTGGGAGGCCAAATTCAAGCTCGATGTTTGGTATACAGAACATCAAAGCTTGAAGCTCGACGCAAAAATCGTCTGGATGACGGTGAGAAAGGTCTTCTATGCCGAGGGTGTCCAGCAGGCAGGCCATGCCACAACAAGTAAGTTTACAGGCAACCGAAAAGTGGGGGGTTATTAATGAAAAAGCTCATCCTTATAGGTGGCGGCGGCCATGGTAAGGTTGTCCTGGATGTCATGACGGCACAAGGCGTATACGTGCTTGCAGGTGTTGGAGATGACAGATTCTCACATACTTTCTTGCAGCATGGAGTCCCTCACGGGCCAATAACTGACATGATAAAGCTACTGGAATATGATGAGTTTTCCCTCCTTATCGCTATAGGCAGTAATCGAAGCCGACATGCTGTCGAACAACGAATTGGAGTTGCAAAAGCTAAGTATGCGACCCTGATTCATCCCAAAGCGGTTATTGGAAGCGGAGTGACAGTTGGTGAAGGTTCTGTCATTATGCCGGGGGCGATTATCAATTGTGGGGCCCATATAGGTCGGCACTGCATTATCAATACGGGTTCCATCATTGAACATGAGAACGTGATCGGAGACTTTGTCCACCTCTCTCCTACGGCTGCTTTAGGTGGCGATGTCGCCATAGAAGACGGTGCGCACATTGGCATGGGAGCTAAAGTAATCGAGGGAAGAAGGATAGGCAGTTGGAGTACGCTGGGCGCAGGGGCAGTTGCCATTACGGATATTCCTCAGCTATGCACAGCTGTTGGAGTCCCTGCCAAGCCTATTAAGTATGCAGAGGATAAACAGATTCTGATTCGACAGAGGAGGGCATAACAGGATGCAGGTAAATCAAAGGATATATTTATCTCCACCACATATGGGGCAAGAAGAGCAGCAATGGGTTCATGAGGCATTTGCAACGAATTGGATCGCACCATTAGGCCCCAATGTGGATACTTTTGAAAAGGACGTAGCGCATTATGTTGGAGCAAGTGGCGCTCTATCGTTAAGCTCTGGAACTGCGGCCATTCATCTCGCATTGCGTTTGCTCGACGTGGGTCCAGGGGATGTAGTGTTCTGCTCGACGTTAACCTTTGTAGCCAGTGTGAATCCCGTTCTTTATCAAGGAGCCGAACCTGTCTTTATTGATTCTGAGCCCGAAACATGGAACATGTCATCAAGAGCGCTGGTACGTGCCTTAATCTCTGCACAACGCAATGGAAAATTGCCAAAGGCGGTTATTGTCGTTAACCTCTACGGGCAAAGTGCAGATATGGATCCAATCGTGAACATATGTGAGGCTTACAATATTCCGATTATTGAGGATGCTGCTGAATCTTTGGGCGCGACCTACCAGGGCAAGGGAAGCGGCACGATTGGAAAGTTCGGAATTTATTCATTTAATGGGAACAAGATTATTACGACCTCTGGTGGAGGTATGCTGGTGTCCGATGATCTTGAGGCCTTGGATAAAGCCAGATTCTGGGCGACGCAAGCGAGGGATCAAGCTCCGCATTACGAGCACAGCGAGGTTGGCTACAATTACCGGATGAGCAATGTGCTAGCGGGTATAGGCATTGGTCAGCTTCGGGCGCTTCCTTCACGAATCCAGGCTCGACGCGCTATTTTTGCCAATTACGTGGAGGCACTAGGTCCGATTAAGGGATTTAACTTTATGCCGGAAGCAACTTTTGGCACATCGACTAGGTGGCTGACAGCACTAACAATCAATCCACAGCAGGCAAAAACAACGGCAGCCAGCATCATCCAAGCACTATCAGCATTGAATATCGAATCCAGACCGGTTTGGAAACCGATGCACCTTCAACCGCTATTCAAAGATTGCACGTATATTTCGCACACCGAAGGGAACAGCGTATCTGATCAGTTGTTCGAGCAGGGATTATGCCTGCCGTCTGGCTCAAGCCTAACTGAATATGAGCAAGAACGTGTTATCGAAGTCATTAAATCACTTGTCTATGGAGGAATGACTCATGAAATTGCGTAAAGCGATTATCCCAGCAGCGGGACTAGGAACACGCTTCTTGCCTGCAACGAAGGCGCAGCCGAAGGAAATGCTTCCAATCGTTGATAAACCAACGATTCAATATATTATCGAAGAGGCGATTGCCTCCGGTATTGAAGATATCCTGATCATTAGCGGTCGCGGAAAACGAGCCATCGAAGATCATTTCGATAAATCCTTTGAACTGGAAGAAACCCTGGATAAAAAAGGAAAGCAAAAAGAACTCGAACAGATCCGAGCGATCTCGGAAATGGCTAATATCCATTATATTCGTCAAAAGGAACCAAAAGGTTTGGGACATGCGATCTGGTGTGCACGCAGTTTTGTCGGCGATGAGCCTTTCGCCGTTCTGCTTGGAGATGACATTGTCCAATCGAATGTGCCTTGCCTCAGCCAATTAATGCGGGTTCATTCCAGGTATTCATCATCCGTTGTGGGTGTTCAGAGAGTAAGTGATGAGGATGTATCCAAATATGGGATTATAGCGCCTCGTGGCTCATCCATCGAACCGGAAGTGTTCCTGTTGGAAACGTTAGTCGAGAAGCCGTCGAAAAAAGCTGCGCCTTCGAATTATGCTATTATGGGCCGATACATCTTAACTCCGGATATTTTTGACATCCTGGAAGGACTTCCAGCCGGTGCTGGCGGTGAAATTCAATTAACGGATGCGCTCAAACGACTCAATGAAAAGAAACCAGTCATTGCTTATAATTTTGAGGGCATTCGTCATGATGTCGGTGATAAATTCGGGTTTATTAAAGCGACCATTGATTTTTCCTTGCAGCGGGAAGATTTAAGGAACGATGTTCTGAATTATATCCAGACGGTCTACGAGGCACAGCCCAAACTACTTAGTAAGGTGGCGAAATGATTTTATGCAAAAAATTACAGTGATTGGCACCGGCTATGTCGGTTTAGTCTCAGGTACATGTTTTGCAGAGTTGGGCAATCAGATCGTCTGCTGTGACGTTAACCAAGAGAAAATCGCGATGCTGCGCCAAGGGGAAATCCCTATTTACGAACCAGGGTTACAAGAGCTGGTCGCCAAGAATGTGAAAGAAAATCGGCTTTGTTTCACATCAGAAGTCGGAGAGGCGATTGAAGACTCGGACATCATCTATATCGCCGTCGGTACCCCAATGGGAGAGAATGGGGAAGCCGATATGCGTTATGTAAAAGAAGTAGCCAAAACCATCGGGAAGCATTTGAATACTTACAAAATTATCGTTAATAAAAGTACGGTACCGGTGGGTACCGGAGAACTCGTTCGCACGATCATTAGCAATAACAGATCGAACGACCGCATTCATTTTGATGTAGTATCGAATCCAGAGTTTTTACGTGAAGGATCAGCGATTATGGATTGCATGAATATGGATCGAGCGGTGATCGGAACGACGAGCGATAAAGCGGCTAAGGCGATTGCTAAGCTCCATGAACCGCTGAACACGAAGATTTTCATCACTGATTTGCAGAGCGCGGAGATGATTAAATATGCGGCGAATGCTTTTCTGGCAACTAAGATTTCTTTCATTAATGCCATTGCCAACATCTGTGAACGCGTCGGGGCGGACATTAACCAAGTCTCAGAGGGAATGGGGCTAGATAGCCGAATCGGCGGGAAATTTCTGCAGGCAGGGATCGGTTATGGCGGCTCCTGCTTTCCGAAGGACACGTTGGCTCTCACCCATATGTCGGATCAAGTTGGATATGATTTCTCGTTGCTCAAATCAGTTATTTCTACGAATAACTCACAGCCGTCTGTGCTTCTAGACAAGCTAGAGCATTCGCTTGGCGATTATGCAGGAAAGCGGATCGCTGTGTTGGGATTGGCATTTAAGCCGAACACAGACGATATGAGGTGCGCTCCGTCTCTTGTTATCATTCCAGAACTGCTCAAAAAGGGGGCCATTGTGCATGCCTATGACCCGGTTGCTACGAAAACTGCCAAAGCGCACCTTCCAACTGAGGTCACTTATTATCAAAGTATAGAGGAAGCGGTAGCAGGCTGTGATGCCTGTCTCATTTTGACGGAATGGCAGGAGATTGTGAGTATGGAACTATCTGGTATTCATAAACTGATGAATGTCCCTAATATTGTGGATGGACGCAATTGTTTCTCGCTAAGTAGGATGTATGATCATGGGTTCGACTATCAATCCGTGGGCAGGCCAGCAGTAAAATCGGCTAGGAGTGAATCTCATCCGGTCAATTACTAAGCTTATTCCCTTAGTGTCTGTATGGCTGTGGACGCTGCTCATTTTTTACTTCTCCTCCCAGTCGCATCAAGAGCAGAGCATACAGCCAATTTTACATAAATGGTTCACGAAGGAGGGGATGCTTAGCGTAATACCTGAAATTACGGTTCACTATCATCATGCTACGATTGAAGCCAAGGAGCAGCCCTACGAGTTTGCAGAATTTATTTTTCGTAAAAGTTCTCATTTATTTATGTACGCAGTACTAGCGGTTAGTGCGTATTGGGCGCTATTTCATTTAAGATGGAGATTTATAGCCAAGATGCTGCTAGTGGAAATTTATGTGATACTTATCGCCACTGCAGATGAATGGAACCAAACGAGAAGCGTACAGCGAACTAGTGCATTGCAGGATATAGTCCTGGATTCAGTTGGTGGTCTCCTTGGCCTGGTGGCAATCAAGTTTTGTTTGTTCATATTTCCCAAAATCAGACGTAGTAGAACGCTTCGAAGAGGTGAGGTTAAATGGCAACGAAAGTGAAAAAAGCTATAGGGGTTAGCATATTGGCTGTTCTTCTGTTTATTGGCAGTTATTTGGCGAAGAATACTTGGAGCGATAAGTCATTGAACGCGACAACGGATCAAGTCGTTTACCCAGCTCAATTGGTTCCTGATGTCCAAGCTGTTCAATCGCCGAAAAATAGTGAACTGCCAGCTGCTTACCAGAAGAACCCAATACCGACAGCAGTTTCAAGCCCGACGATAGCCCCCGTTCCGACGGAGGTCTCTGTCCCAACCCCGGCCAATGAACATTCCACTGCCACTTCTCCAAAGCCCAAAAAAGAAGCGTACTCGGCTGAGGTCACCCATGAGAAGGCAGCAGAAGTAAAGGATGAAATTCCGCTATCTGAACAAATGAAGATTACCGCCATTCTGCTCAAAAAGCTTAGTGCCAGTGATCTTAAGCTGTTCCAGAATCTTTTTGATAGCGGGATGTCTCTGGATGAAAAGAAGAAGGCCAAGCAAGTCATCATGGAGAAGCTAACGGAAAAGGAATATGACGAGTTAATTGCGATTGCCTCCAAATATGGTTTAAGCAAAGGCAAGAGCTATGAGGAATCTCTTCAAGAGAAGAAATAAGTAAAACAGACTTATAATAAAGTAAGGAGTGAATAAAGTGAAGGTAAACAAATCAAAGCATTATGTATCAAAGCTGTTGTCGGCTATGGTATTGGCCGCATTAATTTCTCCTGTTTTACCTGCTAAACAGGTAGAAGCGGCGTCCGTTAATATTCAGAACAACGCCCCAATCATCATTATCAATGGATCTACAATTAATTTAGGCTCGTTCTTCGAGCAAATATTTAATTTCGAAAAGTGGAATAACAATAATAACGGCAATTCCAATAAGCCCGACCAAGGAAAGCCAGGCAAAGATAAGCCGGAGCAAGGAAAGCCAGACAAGGATAAGCCGGAGCAAGGAAAGCCAGACAAGGATAAGCCGGAGCAAGGAAAGCCAGACAAGGATAAGCCAGACAAGGATAAGCCGGACAAGGATAAGCCAGACATGGATAAGCCGGACAAGGATAAGCCAGACAAGGATAAGCCGGACAAGGATAAGCCAGACAAAGATAAGCCGGACAAGGATAAGCCAGACAAGGATAAGCCGGACAAGGACAGCAAAAAAGAATATGAGGCCATTACGAAAGAAGCGACTAGTCAACTGAGAAATCTCCGAAATGAGAGCAAATTCGAATTAATGGATATTGCTATACAAGCAAAAAACACGAAAAACGCCAAAGAGCGTTCCAAAATGTACGAAAAAGGTCAAGCCATATTTAAAGAAAAGGAAAGTCAGTTTAACGAAATTATTAACAATGTAAGGAGCAAGCTGGAAACAAAAGGTTTCAGTACAGAAATAATCAATGAATACAATGCAGAATTTACAAAAGAAGTAGAACTAGGAAAGAGCCTACTTTCAAATTTGGTTAAGTAAACATCAAGACTGGCGACGCCACGTGTCATTGTGAAATCTATGCATGGGACAGCGTCATAGTCTAACCCAATAAAGCCCTGAGAATCCTCTGTTTCATCAGAGAACTCGGGGCTTTGTTTTATTTGCGTAATTTTACTTAAAACCAGTCCTTTGGGCTAGAAAAAGATTTTTTCTTGCAATAGGGAATGATTGGGTGTATATTAATTAAGTAATCAATCAGTTAATTAATAGATGAAAGAATGGAAAGCGAGGCGGAGAATTTTGGCAAGACCCATCAATGAAGAAAAAAGACAAGAAAAGCGTAGTCTGATCCTCAAGGAAGCTATTTCCCTTTTTGCAGAAAATGGTTACTCGAATGCGACAACGGCTCTCATTGCACAAAATGTAGGAGTGACTTCAGGTACAATATTCCAATATTTCCCTAACAAAGAAGCTTTATTCTGCACCGCTGTCCTTGAGCCGCTTAAAGACATCAGGGAAAAGGCGATTGCCAATCTCAAGCAAGAGGGAAGGCCAAGGCTATTAATCAAGAAAATGGTGGAGGAACAGTTCGATCAAATTTATTCTTATTCGAATGAATTGCGACTTGTTCAATATGTATTGGGACAGCGAAACAGATTTCCTGAACTTACACAAGCGATTCTTCAAAGTACAAAAGAAATGACTGATGCCATCGAACACACGTATGCCATGGGACAGTTATTGGGCGAATTCAATAGGAATTTCTCTCCAGCTACGGTCTCTCGGGCCTATATTTCTTACTTAAACGGAGTATGCTTAACGCTCGAGGAAGGTATCCATCATCCTGAGTGGGATGGTCTGAAAGGACATGCATTTTATTTGTTTGGATCTCTATAAAATGAAAAACAACAGGAGGAAGTCAGATGAGTCAAACATCTTCTTTACAATCGAATACAACATCTCGCGTTCGTACGAGAAAATTGCGTAAAATCTTAATAGGCACAGGGGTTTTGCTGTTACTTTTAGCTGCTTTTGTATTTTTTATCTCATATAAGGTAATGGATACCTTGATGCACCATCCTAGAGACACTAATGTCAGTTACGAAATGAATCCCGATAAAACGCCTTATGAAAAAGTTGAGTTTAAGAGCTTGAGGAATAATTTGACAATTAGAGGTACCTTCTTTCCTGGAAGCAATCTTTCCGACAAAACGAGTGATCGAACGATTATTGTCGTCCACGGATATACAAGCAATCGTTTAGTCAAAGGACGGACTAGAAGTCTAGTTGAGCATTTAGTTCCGAAGGGGTATAACGTATTGGCATTTGATCTCAGTAGTCAGGGAGAATCCGATGGAGATCTTATCACACTTGGTTTCAATGAAAAATACGATGTCCTTGGAGCTGTCAGCTATTTAAAGTCCAGAGGAAGTGCTGGGGATAACATTGGTGTTATAGGCTTTTCAATGGGAGCTGCGACCTCCTTGATAGCCGCTAGTGAAAGTGATGACATCAAAGCTGTGATCGCAGATAGCCCTTTTCGT
The DNA here is from genome assembly GCF_010820665.1 of Paenibacillus sp. SYP-B3998. GTDB lineage: Bacteria > Bacillota > Bacilli > Paenibacillales > NBRC-103111 > Paenibacillus_E. The sequence goes on from NZ_JAAIKC010000001.1 coordinate 388,397, forward strand.
AATGCGGGTTTATTTCTGAGAGAAGGATTGAGCTTTTTTTCCGGTTTGCCTTCGTTTCCATTCGGTTGGACATCGATATGGGTAGGAAATTGGATCTTTAAGGTTGATTTTGATTCCGTATCTCCAATGGATGCAGTAAAAAAGATGCCAAACAAGCCGATTATGTTGATTCATGGTACTGGAGATCCCCAAATTAGCTACAAAAATTCAGAGATAATCTTTAGTTCATTGAAAGGGAATTCTCATGCGGAGGCTTGGTATCCGGCAAACACAGAGCACATCGATGCTATTAATCACTATCCCACGGAATATTTCCAAAGAGTAGACCGCTTTTTGGATAAGTATATAGGAAGCCCTGCTATAGAAAATTAGAATTCCGGGTGCTGACGAGTTGATCAATTAAATCCATATTAACACGATTGGAATTATATGTTATACTTTCGCTAGGTTTATATAAACGAAAGGAGTGAGCATTATACCTATTACAACATTTAAAGCGACAGCACATTTACAAGAGGGTGTTGTTGTCAAAGTTCGTTCCAGAAATTTCGAGTTTACGATCGACGAGCCGAAAAGCTTGGGGGGAACCGATACAGGCCCAAATCCAGTAGAGGCGCTGCTCGGTTCGTTGGGTGCATGCCAATCGATAGTAGCCAGAGTTTATGCGAAGAAATTTAATATTCGTCTTGATGATTTTTGGGTGGAAGTCGAAGGCGACCTTGATTTGGACGGATTCTTTAAAAAATCGGATGTCCGTCCGGGTTATTCCGAGATTCGTTACACCTTTCATATCAAAACGGATGCACCCAAAGAACAAGTTGAAGAATTTGTTCAGTTTCTGGAACAGACTTGCCCAGTTGGGGACACGATTGCTAACCCAGTCACTCTCAAATTAAGCGGTATAATCATCGAAAATTAATAGCATAGAACCAATAGATTTTTAGCGCACCTCGTTATTGCTGTAATAGCAATGACGAGGTGCTTTTGTCATTTGCATCTTGGTTATACAAAGCGTTTACACTTTTTTCCGCTCAAGGAGAGGATCAGGCGTGTAATAAAATACGAGCATTGCCAATTTTATGAGAATGATTATCATTTACATTGGTTTCTAAACCTGTTATGTTAATCTGTGTCGGAGAGAATGATAGAATGACCAAGGACATGAGCGGTTTAGAAAGGGATGAAGTAAGAAGGATGAAACTTAGTGACCCTATCATGCTGTGGAATCATGTTTTCATCAAAGTGATGGATGTGCGCCATACAATCATAGAGGCAGAGAAGGAATTACACGCCTATCGGTTGCCGACCAGTGCGTTTATCTATGTAGTACGCGGCAGTGCTGAGGTACGGTTGGATGGAACAGTAAACATTGTGAAACGGTTTCATATTCTGCATGGTGGCAAAGGGTTGAGCCTAGATATTGCGGCTAAAGAAATCTTTGAGTACTACATGATTTTGTATAAAGCAATTTTGCCATTACCTGGTCGTCAAGAGCTACTGAGGCTTATGGAATCCGATAATCCGTTTCAAAGGCAATATGGCTTTGCTCCGCTTTACCCGATTTCTTTATATGAAAAGGTTGAGTTGATTGTTAAAGAGTGGCAGCAATCAGACACACTAGGGCAATTGCATGTCAAAACGCTGTTTTATCAATTTGTATATGAGGTTTTGGGACAATTGCATCAACAAGGGATCTCTACCAGCAAGCCTGATCTGGTGGCACAAGCCATTCGTTATATACACGAACATTATAGGGAGCACGTTACGCTCGAATCATTGGTAGAAATGTTGGATTGTAACTCTAGGCAGTTTTTGAGATTGTTTAAAAGTCAGAAAAATACCAGCCCCATCGATTATTTAATTCATGTTCGCATGAACAAAGCCAAAGAATTATTGCTTAACACGTCGCTTACATTGAAAGAAATTGCGGAGAGTGTCGGATATTCCGACAGCTATTATTTTAGTCGTATCTTTAAGAAATATGAGGGGGTCGCTCCAACAAGTTTCAAAGAGAATACCCATAAAATGGATGGAAGTCGATATAGTCCATCCTATTTGTCGAATTATCCTATTGTGGCAAGAAAGCCTCGACGTTATATTGTTAATGAATATGATAATCATTTTCAATATAGAAGAGAAGGAGATTTACCAATGTATAGAAGCTCTAAAACCTCAATGGCGGTAACTTTGTTATTTTGCTTCACTTTATTGTTAAGTGCTTGCACGACTGGCACGACAAATTCGAGCGTTTTGAATGGGAGTTCGGCGGTACCGAGCAGCAATGTCGCAACATCGGCTCCAACGGCAACTCAGTCATTGGAAGTTGAAGCACCCCGAGTAATTAAACATGCGATGGGCGTAGAAACCTTAACTGGTACTCCTAAACGCGTTGTTATATTAACTAACGAAGGAACCGAGGCCCTTCTTGCAGTCGGTATAAAGCCAATCGGTGCTGTTCAATCTTGGATTGGAAATCCATGGTATGACCATATCAAACAAGAGATGCAGGATGTCACCGTTGTTGGTGATGAATTACAGCCGAATATCGAAATGATCGCCAGTCTTAAACCGGATCTGATTATTGGCAATAAAGTCAGACAGGAGAAAATATATGAACAATTGAAGCAAATCGCCCCCACCGTATTCGCAAAAGATTTAGGCGGGGACTGGAAGGACAACTTCAAGCTGTATATGGAAGCAGTGAATAAGAAAGAAGAAGGCGAGAAGGCTATGGCCATCTTCGACAAACGCGTTTCTGATGTAAAGGCTAAACTTGGCAGCAAAGCAGCTACGAAGGTTTCGATCGCACGCTTCTCCGCTACACAGGTGCGAATTTATCAGAAGCAAACATTTTCTGGCGTACTCTTAAGTCAATTAGGATTTGATCGCCCTGCTTCACAGAATAAGGACTCCTTTATCGAGGTAATGACTAAAGAAACAATTCCTAGTATGGATGGGGACGTTCTATTTTACTTCGTCACAGAAGCTGCTGGTAAGACCGATGCATCCAAAGCAGTAAAAGAATGGATGAATGATCCGTTATTCAAAAACTTGAATGTATCGAAAAACAACAAAGTTGTGCAAGTAGATGAAGCAATTTGGAACACGGCGGGCGGCTATAAAGCAGCTAATTTACTTCTGGATGAACTCATTACCTATTTTGAAGTGAAGTAGATTGGCTGAGTTAAACAGCAAGCTGATGTCAGTATTTTTTGGCATCAGCTTGTTTATTATTTCAACCGCGGTGTCTGACTGCTTGTGGGCATATCCAACTGGGTGTAAGAGTCAGCCTCGTCGCAATGACCAAGCATGCACGTGAAAGGGTGAACGAAAATGGCATTATGGATGCAAAGCCGTTGGCGAAAGCTAGTTGGTCTGGGCGTAGGATCAATCTTGCTGCTTATTAGTATTCTTGCCAGTATTTTATTCGGTCTTAATCAATTCGGAATAAGAGACTTATGGCTGGCTTATAGTCAATTTGATGGCTCCAATGAACACCTTATTATTACGACTACACGTGTACCCCGAGCATTAATTGCTGCTGCGGTAGGAGCCAGTTTGGCTATTGCTGGGGCTATCATGCAGGTATTAACGAAGAATCCGTTAGCTTCCCCATCCATATTTGGGATTAATGCAGGTGCAGCCTTATTTATTGTGATCGGATTGGTTGCTTTTGGCTCGTCTCTAACGATGAGCAGCATGATCTGGATTGCGTTTATAGGTGCAACCTTGACTTCCGTATTGGTATATACTTTGGGCGTACAGGGAGGAAGCGGGTTTGAACCTATTAAACTCATACTAGCCGGGGCGTCTGTTGCTGCATTCGCATCATCTGTCACATCTGGATTGATCCTGATTAACAAACAGTCCCTAGAAACTGCTTTGTTCTGGATGATCGGCTCCGTTTCGGGAAGGCAATTGGATCATCTGCTGATCGTGTTTCCATATATGGTCATAGGATGGTTCATATCCATGCTGCTATCAGGATCGTTGAATGTAATGGCGCTGGGAGATGATAGCGCGAAGAGTCTTGGTCAACGGATGATGCTCACACGTGTAGTGTCGGGTATTGCTGTCGTTTTGTTGGCCGGAAGTTCTGTTGCGACTGTTGGCCCTATTGCTTTCATAGGGCTTATCGTCCCTCATCTATGTAGGTACATAGTAGGGAATGATCATCGTTGGTTGCTGCCTTATTGTGCTCTAACAGGTGCATTGTTGCTTGTGACAGCAGATATTGCTTCGCGGTTTATCCTCATGCCTAAGGAAGTTCCTGTAGGTGTAGCTACAGCACTTATTGGCGTTCCGTTCCTAATTCATGTGGCGAGAAGGAGGAAACATGCTTAAACATCGAAGACGGAAATACATGGCAATCCTTTTCACACTGAGTCTTCTTGTAGCTGTCTTGTCTCTAATTTGTTTATCAATAGGCGGAGTGCGTATTCCAATCAAGGAAGTTTTCCTCTCGCTCATCGGTCGGAACGAAGGCAGCAGTGACTTAATCGTCATGCAGTTCCGTTTACCTCGAATCGCAGCAGCGCTATTGATCGGAGCGGCGTTGTCCGTTTCTGGGGCCTTACTCCAAGGAGTTGTTCGCAATCCGCTTGCCTCTCCGGATTTACTTGGAATAACAGGAGGAGCCTCGGTTGCAGTAGTCGCTTTTATGACCTTCTTCGCAGGCTACAGTGTTCACTGGGTTCCATTCATAGCCATCGCGGGTGCCTACATTGCTGTTGCTCTCAATTATGTGCTTGCATGGAAAAAAGGAGTGTCCCCGTTCAGGCTTGTGCTTATTGGCATTGGTATTTCCTCGGCGATGGGCGCACTTACGATGTTCTTGCTCATAAGCGGTCCTGCTTACCTGGCTGCACAAGTATTGAATTGGATGACGGGAAGCATCTACGGCACCAATTGGAGATATATCGAAGCCCTATGGCCTTGGATCGCTGTTTTTATTCCTCTGTCCCTGCTATATGCGAAAGAATTAAATATTCAATCGTTGGGTGAAGAAGCGGCTGTCGGGCTTGGAAGTCGCCTGCAACTTAGTCGCATCCTATTATTATTCTATAGCGTCGCACTCGCTGGAGCTGCGGTCGGGGTAGCCGGAACGATTTCGTTTATCGGATTATTAGCTCCACATATCGCAAGAAGGCTTGCAGGCAACTCTTATTTAATCTTGATACCAGTTTCTGCGTTACTTGGTGCAATTATTTTACTATTGGCAGACTTGGCAGGAAGAATGCTTTTCCAGCCACTGGATATTCCAGCAGGCGTCTTCACCGCAGGTATAGGCGCTCCCTTTTTTATGTATTTGCTATTTAAACGTAAAGCTGTTTAAATCAGCTGTATCCGATAGAAGTTCGTAAGCCAGCAGTCGGGTCTTGAGACGACCTTTTTGTTGGCTTATTCGAATTTAAAATCAGTCTTGGCAGCTTAATTCATTTTGTGTGCAGACCTGTTGTATTACAAATTGGCATTGGATTTGCTTACAGCTGTTGATGCCAGACTCTGCTTGGCGAACAAGATTGCCAGACCCATGATCAATGCTGTGCAACCAAATAGCAGGAAGATCCCTCCCCCTTGATAGAGCAAACTTCCCAACAACGGTGCTGCAGCCATCCCTAAGTAACGTACAAAGTTATACACTCCGAGGGCTGTCGCCCGTTCATTTACGAATTCCTCTGTAAGAAGTGTAGGAGGGACCGACATGGTAAGACCTGCTGTGAAGCCTGCTAGAGCAAGCGATACAAGCAGCCACACTAAGGCAATCTTGGCTACGAGCATGAATATAACAAGACTAAGTAACGCGAGCGTACAAGTGAAAAACAAACTTTTGACTGATCCCATGTTCCCTTGCAATTTTCCGCTGATTTTACTTCCAATGAAGCTAAAAGACATCAACATCAGAAAAGTGGAGCCGATTTGTTTTAAATCAAGCTGATAGGTATGAGTCAAGATATCGGGTAGAAAAACAATGAAGTTATAGAACATATCGTACAAAATAAATCCTAGTAACAGAACGGCAGCTCCGGTTTTATTTCTGAAAATCCGAGCAAACGATTGAACACCGAAGCTTTTTCGTTGTGTTACGACCGGCTTGGTCTCTGGAAGAACAAGAGATGCGACGATTAACATAATCACGGCCATCACAGATAAGAAGAGAAAAGCACCCTGATACCCTGCGAAGCTACCTATAATGCCTCCGATCAGTGGACCCAATGCGGGTGCGATACCTAAGATCATCTGATAAGTCGCCATTCCTTTCGCTCGTTCCTTGCCTTCAAATATATCTCCAATCATCGTTGCAGCAACTAGCGGTACGGCTGCCGCTCCTATTCCCTGCAGGAGACGGAAAAACAAGAGTGCATCTATCGAGCTGGATAAAGAGCAGCCGATGGAAGCTAAAGCATATACAATCATGCTGGGAAGTAATACGGCTCTACGCCCTTTATTGTCAATCATCGGGCCAAAGACAATTTGCATCACGGCGAGTGCAATTGTAAAGATCGAGACGGTCATATTCACGAGATAAAAAGAAGTATGCAGGTGATCTTGCAAATTGGGAAGAAGAGGTACGTACAAATTCTGGGCTAACGATACGATAGCCGCGCAGAAGCCAAGCACATACAAGATGAGTTTAGAATTCATAAACATCACACATCCTTTTCAAGTAGTTAACTTTAACTGACTGACTGTCAGTCAGTTAATAAAATCATTTTAGTACATTGACTGACTATCAGTCAATAATTATATTTAACTGTAGAAACATAAACGGTGAAGGGGACATAGATATGCCACGAATTGCGAAAGATCCTCTAGAGCGGCGCAACGAAATCTTGGATGCGGCTATGGAGTTATTCAATACCAAAGGCTATGAACATACGTCCGTCAGCGATATTGTCAAGAAGGTCGGCGTCTCTCAAGGGACATTTTATTATTATTTCAAATCCAAAGAAGAGATCGCCAATACCGCTCATGAGCGGTCCCTGTCTGCACGGTTGTTTTTTGTGAAAAATGTAATTGAAGACACGAGTCTCTCCGCCTTGGAAAAACTGCGAAAAGTACTGCTGCAGGGGTTTCCTACTCCAGAGTCAGACAAAGTGATTTTGGAATACTTACATGATGAAAGCAATAGCGTCCTTCATCAAAAATGGTTAGTAGCTAAAATTACCGCCTTTACACCTTATCTGACGGAAATTGTACAACAAGGAATCAAGGAAGGTGTATTTCGCCTCGACCTCGACACTTCCGGAGAGGTCACCGAATTTCTATTAGTAGGCATATCATTTTTATTCGATCGTGGATTATTCAACTGGTCCGATGAGGAATTAACCAGGAAGTATCAGGCTCTAGAGAAAATTGTTGATGCTCTGTTGGGAGGGGATAATCTGATCTCGACGGATGCATTTTTGGAGATTAAGAATCGTCAATAGAAGGTTTTTAAATGATTATGGTAGGGATGTGGAGAAAATTGGGATACCTACAAATAACAAAAAACAATATTGAAAATGAACATATATGTTGTGCTCTAGGTGCAAAGCAATATGAGAAAGCAGTGCACGAGAAGAAGAAATGGTTGACAGAGCGAATGGATGAAGGATTAGTTTTTTATCGTTTAAACGAACGTGCAAAAGTATTTATTGAATATTTACCAGCTGTGATGGCATGGGTTCCTATTCAAGCACCGAATTATATGTATATCAATTGTTTATGGGTTTCTGGAAGATATAAAAATAGTGGATATGCAAAACAATTATTAGAATACTGCAAAAAAGATGCAATTAGTCGTGGAATGGATGGGATTGTACATATCGTAGGCAAGAAAAAGTACCCTTATTTAAGTGATAAACGTTTTTTTGAACATGTAGGTTTTGAGTTAGTAGACCAAGCAGAACCCTATTTCGAATTAGTTGTTTTAAGTTGGAATCAACGAGCTGTTGTACCATCATTTAAAAAACAGGCGAGGACATCTTCGATGGAAGAAGGTATATCCATTTATTATACAGCTCAGTGTCCCTTTGCTGTTGGAATTTTGGAAGAGCTAAGAAAAGTAGCGGAAAATAAAGGTGTTCCCTTTAATGCTCGTAGGTTAACAACGAGAGATGAAGCACAAAACTCACCCGCAATATGGACAACTTTTGGTCTGTTTTTTAATGGGGCATTCATTACACACGAAATGATGAGTTCAAACCAATTTGATAAATTACTAACAAAACTCATAGCAGAAGTCTAAGGGGCTTCTAATTTATTCAGCTAACTGAACATATCGTGCGTTTTTTCCACCGCCTGTAGGCGATAGAGTTGTGGTGGAACAGCTAAACGGTACCTATCCAAATCTACCATTCGGGACGTATCAATTAACTTGGACAGGAAATCTGGGTGGAAGATTCAGCATTCACCTCTAAACCTGAATTATCTATCATTTAACGCTGTATAACTAAGCATCTCGTTATTGCTGTAATAGCAATAACGAGATGCTTTTGTCATTTTAGTTTAGGTTAGTCCATCTCCATGCTGCTATCCATCAAACAATGGTTTCAACTAAGATTTTGTCAATTTCCCCTTGGACGTCTCCTTGGAACAAACCTCCATGGTAGCAAATAACCGTCTCAATCTCATAAGCTTTCAGCCGTTCCAAGGACTGAACGGCCTGCTTCATGTCGGGCGTGTCTGCGGGCTTCGGCGCTTTCAGTCTGCCCTCCGCGGCTATCATCGCATCCCCGGCGATCAATGTTTTACTTTTTGGTAAATAGAAGCTTATATGGCCTAGCGTATGGCCTGGTGTCTCGATTACATAGATGCCGCCGCACAGAGGAATGATATCTCCACCAGCCACTAGCTTGTTAACTGGGGCTTTCGGGGGATTCATGCAAAGCGCCTCTGTTTTCTCGCGAGCCTCTGGAGGAAGCGACTGCAGGCGCTGCTGCAAGCTTGGTTGGCTCAAATCCATTTTCATTAAAGGTTTCAGACCCTCAATGTAGGGGCGCTCCAATTCATGCGCGTAAACCATGATTTTGGCCGCGTTCTGTTCAATGATCGCTGGTAAGCTTCCAATATGGTCGATGTCGTGATGCGTGAGAAGGATAGACTTTAATTTGCTAAGCGGCACTCCAGCATCTTCGATTGCCTTCATAATCTGGCGCTCCATTCCTGGCATTCCCGTATCCACAAGCACGGCGTCCTCCCCGTCCCAGATCAGTAGGGGGTAAAGTGACAACATATGTCCGAATGCCTGTACTTCCATTTTAAGCAACTTCACTTCGACTGTCATATTCATTGCTACTCCTCCTTGTAATTAATTAGCATGCTAAGTTTATGATCAACAGAACTTCCTGTTAAAAGTTCTGCAGTACACGGGTTAACAGCCGCATAAAGAACGCTATCTCATCCTGCGTAAGCCCTTCAAGCGCTTTCGCATTGACGGCATTCGCTTCTTTATCCAGTGCTTCAATCATTGCTTTACTTGAATTTGTTAAATATACGCGTTGTACTCTGCGGTCAGACGCATCGGGAACGCGCTTGATTAAGTCTTGTTTCAGCAGACGATTCAGAAGCCCAGTCACCGTTGCTCCTTCAATGGATAAGCGTTGTTGGATCTCTACCTGTGAGATGCCTTCCTTCTGCGATAAAAGGGTAAGCACAACCCATTGTGAGATCGTGACGCCATGACGCTTTAGCCTCACGTCCAAATCGTTACCCATGCGGTGGGAAAGCTGGCTTACGAGAAACCCAACACTTTCGGGTAGGTTCATCTATTACATCACCTCTATATACTTAGCATGCTAATAATATAACAACTATGTTTTTAATTAGCAAGCTAATTTTTGTGGAGATGTTTTTGTAAGGACCTAATAGTGATAGTGACTGAATATTAAAGAGGTGCATGCTAGTACTTTATTTACAAGTAATGGACTGCACCTCTTTTAGTTTATATGGTCAGTCTAAGACGATATTTCTACAAACAGTGGGCACTTTTAAAGTCCAAAACAAGGCTTCAAGTTCATCGCTCCGCAAACAAATACCAAACTCGAACCTTAGCTTGAATGGTCAACTGTCCCGTTTGAATGGGAGTGACTGCGCTCTTCAAAGATAGGGAGGCTGCGTAGGGCGTAGGTTCAGCTGCTCCGAAAACTTCTTGGACGCGACTTGGTACTGTCAAGAGGGTAACGCCCATCGCAGCGGCGATTGTCATCGCTTTTTGATATGCGTTTTGAATGGCATGTGACAATGCCGCATTCTTATGAAATTCTGGATGTGAAGTCGTAAACGAAATGCTTGTGATATGATTGGCACCCTGGGCAACGGCAGCGTCAACAATAATTCCCGTCTGTTCAACTACTTCATTGGTGATTTGAAGGAGATGGGTCACTTTATAACCGCGAAAAATTTGTTTGCCTTCTTGATAATCGTATTGGGTCTGGATGTCATAATCATAGGTCTGTATCTTCTCTCTGGGTATGTTTAGATGGAGTAGAGAATTAATGACGTTTGTTATGATTTTTGCGTTATCGCTTTGCGTGGAAGGTAAGACAGAACCTTCTGTAATGGCTCCTAGCACGATCACAGCCTGGTTAGGAGTTACAGTCGTTGCTCCCTCACCTAAGACTTCGATGGTGCCCGGGGATTTAGCTGGAGAAGTAGAAGGCATGGTGTAACCTGGATAGCGGTACATGGAAGCACTCCTTTCTTATGAAGCCTATAACCTAATGTATGGAAAATGAGCATCCAAAATTCCCATTTAGTTAGCTTATGCATGAGTCCATTAGCATTAAGGGGAGAGTAAGTCTTTACGTCGTTCCTGATTCTATGTGGTAAAATCGCGAGTTTTTTCCTGTAATAGTAGTTTTTGTAACAAAAAAACCGCCTTCGCAGGCGGAAAAATAATCGTTTATTTGCACATGTACAGGTCTACGAGCCGACGTTAAAAGCGCTCACGCCAAGTACGGCGGCAGTGGTCAAAACCGCACTCCAGAAGACGATTCCAATCGTCATCCATACAAACAACTTACGCGGGTTGGCGCCTAAAGAAATTCCAATAGCTGCCCCTAAGGGTGCTCCGGTAATGAGCGGTGATAAGAAGCCTAGTCCTGGGATGCCAAACTTGTCCCAGATGCGGGTCATGCGGCTGCCTCTTCCGCCACTCTTGCGTTGCAAGCGCTGGATCAACCAATTTCTTAATGAGGTACCGAAGAAGATGACGACTATCGCGCTCAGCATGGAACCAAGTCCGCTTAGTAAAGCTGTTACTATGGGATGCAGCTTTAGGGCAAATCCAAGCGGAATCGCCGCCCATAATTCCAATACGCCGGTGCCGATGACCGATGCCCATGCCAGCAGATTATTCATTCAAATCACCATTCATTGCTTTGCATTTGATTCTACTCAAGCTGTCTTCAATCCTTCCATGATGGCATATTTTATTGCTCAGGAAATACTATACGTTTTGGGCTGAAAAAAAGTAACAAGTAACTAAGGAAAAAGATCAGCATTCTGTTGGTTTCAAAAGGTGTGAACGGAACTTATGGTAACAAAGGAAAGAAAATATTGTCAATAGGCAAGGAGTTTGTTAAGATATGACTGATCAGTCAGTCATGCGAGTAATTGGGAGAGTGAAGAAGGAAATGAGTAAGATGAATAATAAAAAAAGCCTTTCAATCATGATGTTAACTCTTCTACTCGTTGCTTCCGGTTGTGGAGTAAAGCAGACAGAAGAAAAATCAGCCTCGTCTTCTCTTTCAGCCGCTAAGGTAGTGAGTGTGGGTACGGTTCAAAAAGTTAAATGGGATGAACATACCGAGCTAGCTGCCGATGTGATACCCTTTCTCGAATTGGACGTGGTAGTGAAAGCTAACGGAGATGTCGTCAACGTAAACAAAAGACGGGGAGACACCGTTAGCAAAGATGAAACGATTATGGAAATCGATAAGACCGATATATTAAGGGAAAAAGAGAAGGTCGATGCAGCGCTGCTATCAGCAACCGAACAGTATGACAAAGCAAAAAAAGATTTGGCAGATAGCAAGAAAGAAATTGAATTGTCGATCGCCAAAACTGATCTATCGGTATCAGATTTGGAACGGGATTATGCCAAGCTGCGGAACGACTATGATCAAGGTCTAGCCGAAAAGAATCAGATTAAACTGATGGAAACAAAGCTGAACCAAGTACGTTTGGATCTTGAATTATTACATAGCAAGAAAAATACCCTTGAAACGAGCAACCCACTCAGCCAAGCGGAGTATCAGCTTAAATCGGCACGAATTTCCCAAGAGAATTGGCAGCGGTCGTTGTCATATTACGATGTGAAGGCGCCAATAAGCGGGATACTAACGTATATGCCTGCTGAAGAAGGAATGACTTTACAAAGTGGGATGCAAATCGCGAAAGTGCAGCAGCAAAATTTGGTTAAGCTTAAGGCTAACCTAACAGAGTCCTACTGGCTGCTCGCCCAGGGTAAAAATGAGTTGGGCTTTACGAATCCAAGCACTGGAGAATCCTTTACGGGAAAAGTGATTTATGTGTCTTCCACAGCGGATTTGCAGACGAAAACGTTCGAATTGCAGCTTCAAGCGGATAATTCACAAGGCAAATTAAAACCCGGCACACGTGTAATGCTCCAATTCAATGAATCCTTGCCTAATGAATCCCTAACAATTCCGGCAGATGCGATTGTGAGTGACAATGGACAAACCTTTGTTTTTATTGTTAAAGGGGAGAAAGTGGAGAAGCGGGTAGTGAAAACGGGGAAATTGAAGGATAACAAGCAAGAAATCACCTCCGGTCTAGACGGAAGCGAAAAGCTTGTCACGCATGGTCAACTGAGATTACAGGATGGAGAACAAGTATCAATCGCACAACCCTAATTAATGAGGTGCTAACTGTGGTAAAGGATAATGAACAAACCAAACAAAAACTGCTTAACGCAGCCTTAGAGATTTTTACGGAAAAAGGCTATTATGAGACGAAAGTTTCTGACATTGTCAAAAAAGCTGGTGTCGCCCAAGGTACTTTCTATCTGTACTTTCAAACGAAAGAGAGTATTTTCACCTCAATAATCAAAAGTACGAATGAGGTGATGATCGATCAGGTTGAGCGTATTTTCACGGAGAAGGCTTCTCCATTGATGTCCAAAGAAGAGTTTATGCAGCGCTTGCACGAAACCGTCTATAGCTGTATGTCCGTATATCGTGATCATAAGGCAATTATGTATATGATGCGGGTACACGGCGCTTCGCAATTTGGGGAGGCGGAACAAGTCGTTGAAGCATGGAATGAATGCTTACTCGGTATTATTATTAAACTTTTTCACAAGTTTCAGCTATTCCCTAGCTATAATGAATTTCAATTTGAAATCGCGGCGCGTGCAATAGATGGGATGCTAAATGAAACTTGCATGCAATATTTAATTTTACGAGATTCGACCGATGAGCAAATCTCCCAAATATCCGGGGTTGTCACGGAAATGATCTATGATATGACACTTGGAAGAACCCAGTAAGCAGATGGAAGGAAGAGTATAAATGATCGCTAAGGCGCTGAAATATCGTAAAATCACTTTACTGTTTATGCTGATTGCGATAATCATCGGTATAACGAATTTTATCGGGCTTCAGCAGCGGGAAAATCCCGAGATTACAGCGACAGTAGCAAGTATTCGCACCCTCTATCCGGGGGCATCTCCCGATAAGGTCGAGCAATTCGTTACCAAGAAGCTCGAAGATAAAATCAATGAGATGGAAAACATCTTGAAGATCACTTCGACTTCGCAAGAAAGCGTGTCATCCATTGTCGTAGAGCTCGTGCCTGGAACAGACACGCAGCAATCGTGGGATACACTGCGTCAAAAGCTCCAATCTGCCGAAGGAGATTTACCAGACAACGCCGAGAAGCCTGTCATCAATACGAATATAACCGAAATATCAGAACAGATTCTGCACCTTGTTGTGGAGCGACCTGAGGAGTTCGAAGGGCTGCGTACTCTGACCGAGAACTGGAAAGAACAGCTCCGCACCGTATCAGGGGTTAGCAGTGTAGAGATTATAGGGCTGCCTGAGCAGCAAATCAAGGTGGAGTTGGACGCTGCTAAGCTGGAGAAATACAAGCTGCACTGGGGATTGATTTCCCAAGCTTTGCAAAACTCCCGGGAGCGCATTCCTATTGGCACCCTTGATCAAAATAACAAGCGGCTCTATCATCAATTAACTGGTGAGTGGGGCTCCGCAGAAGACGTGGCGAATACGATCATATTCCGGACGGAGACAGCAGGCTCTTCGCTGAAGTTGAAGGATGTCGCAGATGTACAGCTCTCTACCAAAAAGCTAGAGCAGAAAATCTTTTATAACGGTAAACCTGCTATCGACGTTGCTATTAAAGCGCAAAAAGGGGTCGATATTCCAGCGCTGCAAGAACGTATCGATGAAAAGATGGAGTCGCTTAAACCCCAGCTCCCTTCGCAGGTTCAGCTCATATCCGCTTTTAATCAAAAAGATAACGTACATAAGTTATTTTCCGATCTTGGCAAGGAATTGCTGATCGGAATTATTGCGGTAATTCTCGTATGTTCACTGGGCTTATCGTTGAGCACTTCGCTGCTCGTTTCAACGGCAATCCCTTTATCCATCCTGATCGGTTTAATTCCAATGAAGCTGTTTGGCGTGGATTTGAATCAAATTTCAATTGTGGCGCTTGTTATTGTACTCGGTATACTCGTTGACGATGCTATCGTGGTGAATGATAACATCGAACGCCGATTGCAGCTTGGAGACTCTCCGCATGCAGCCTCCTTAGGAGGAAGCCGTGAGGTCGGAATCTCGATATTGACGGCTACGATTGCCACAGCGTCGGCCTTCTTTCCCTTGTACTTTTTAAAAGGAAATATCGGTGATTTCATTCGCCCGATTCCGCTTGTCATTACGTGTACCTTAATTGTTTCCATGGTCATGTCATTGACTGTGGTACCCATTGTACGGCAATGGCAGCAGGAACGATTGCAAAAACGAAGCCGCAACCGCATCGTACAAGAAAAAAGCGCTCGTTACCCGGGTCTCCTCGGACGGCAATTTTATAGGCTAAGTCAGTTCTATGAAAAGCAGCTTCGTGGCATTATGAAAAGGCCATTACTAGCAGGTATTATCGCTATGGCGATTGGGACTTCCAGCTTTGGTTTACTGCCTTTGTTGGGTGTCCAATATTTCCCTCCGGCAGAACGAGAGCAAATGTTGGTTGACATCGAATTGCCAACGGGAAGTACCTTTGCAGATACCACGGATACGACAGCTGCAATTGGGGCTTGGATCCAAAAGCAAAATGGCGTGAAAAATGTATCTGCTTACGCAGGTCGTACGTCTCCGAAGTTTTATTATACGGAAGTGGATAAATTCGACAGCCGAGTCGGTCAAGTATTAGCAATCGTCGATCAGCGAAAGGTTACTACTTCAGAGCTCGTTTCTAATTGGCGTAAAGGGCTTACTGCCCTGTATCCTGGTGTCCAGATTACCCCGCGTGAGCTTGAAAATGGGCCACCAGTAGGGGCACCAATTGCAATTAGAATCAGCGGAACAGATTTGAACGAGCTGCGCGTTGTATCGAATCAAGTGCAGCAACTGCTTCATGACTTACCAGGTGCTGTTGATATTTCTGATGATATTGGGAAGGCGATTCCAACAGTCAAGATGGCGCTGGATAAAGATAAGGCCAACTACTTTGGCGTCACGGAAAAAGATTTATCCGCGACGTTACGTTTAGCGACGGATGGCATACACGCCTCCGATATGCAGCTCGC
Source organism: Paenibacillus sp. SYP-B3998 (assembly GCF_010820665.1). Taxonomy (GTDB): domain Bacteria; phylum Bacillota; class Bacilli; order Paenibacillales; family NBRC-103111; genus Paenibacillus_E. The sequence continues at coordinate 404,175 of NZ_JAAIKC010000001.1, forward strand.
TAATCGGTTAATCGATATTAACTTGTATAGCGATGTAGCTTTAGGGAATGGAAATGGCAAACAAACGGTGGAAAATTTGCTGATTCCATCCCAGAATGGACATTTGTATGCCCTAAAAGAGTTCGTGTCTTTCCATGAGGCGGAAACAATGTCCAAAATTCAACGTTATAATCAGATGCGAACGATTACTGTTCGTTCCTATACAGATGGCGCGCTTGCGGCTGATGTGATGAAGCTCCTACAGCCGAAGCTGAATGCCTTGAAACTGCCAGATGGATATTCCATCAACATTGGCGGTGAGAACGAGGAGCGCGACAAATCTTTTGCTGCGATCGGTCAGCTGTCGCTAGTGGTCCTGATGCTCATTTACATCATTATCGCTATGCAATTCTATTCCTTAACGACACCAATCCTTATCTTATCCACGGTATATCTTGCTTTGGGTGGAGCTTTGATCGGTTTATACATTACGGGGGCACCAATCGGTTTCATGGCACTTATGGGGGTCGTAAGTCTTTCGGGAATGGTAGTAAGAAATGGGATTGTCATGGTTGAATTCGTTGAGCAGGCAAGGGAAGAGCGAGGATTGAATTTAAATGATGCTATTGTGGAAGCAGGTAAGGCACGACTGCGCCCGATTCTGCTAACGGCAGCTACAGCGGTTAGCGGATTAATGCCAATGGCGATTGCAGGCGGGAGCTTATGGCGCCCGATGGCGGTCTCCATCATAAGCGGTTTGATCTATTCAACCGTCTTAACCTTAGTTGTTGTGCCATCGCTCTATAAAATTTTGGCGTCATGGAAGATGCGTCGTTCGGCACATCATGGTCAACACGAAGTTGAGCAGCCTCCGATCGATTTGTAAGCATAATGAGCATGGTAAGGCAAATCCATGGTATAATTTATGTCGAATATTGTCGCATCAGCAAGATTTCCCCTTGAAACGATAGGATAGATCGTGTACGATATACAAAGTAAAAACTTCATAGACTCGTATAATTGTGGGGATACGGCCCACTAGTTTCTACCGGACGACCATTTTAATCGACCGACTATGAGTGAAAGTGCATCTAGGGTTCCGTTTTTTTCCAAGAGAGAAAGAAGGACTGGTCCAAGCGATGCAGGCACTTTTTTGTGTTACACCATAAGGGGAAAAAGCCCAGAAGGACAGCTTCACTTGAGAGATTGACTCAAGGAATCTGTCCTTTTTTTATTTGGAGAAGGAGCGATAAACGTAAAATGAAAGTACTTGAAGAACGCATACGGCAAGAGGGATTGATCCTGTCTGGTACGGTTTTGAAGGTAGATTCCTTCTTGAATCATCAGGTGGATACCGAGCTTGCGTTGGAGATAGGGCGGGAGTTTGGACGAATTTTTGACAATCATGGCATCACAAAAGTATTAACAATTGAGGCTAGCGGCATTCAGTTCGCGATGGCGACAGGGATTGCCCTGCATGTTCCTTTTATTTATGCAAAGAAGAAAAAAGCCGTTACGCTCACTGAGCGTGTATATGCGGCCTCTGTGCATTCGTTTACCCGTCAGGAAACTTATCAGGTTAGCATCTCGGCAAAATATCTTAACGCAAATGATAAAGTGCTGATTGTAGATGATTTTCTGGCGACAGGCGCGGCGCTTGTGGGACTAGTTGATATCGTCGGGCAATCGGGAGCCGAGCTTATGGGTGTCGGTTGCGTTATCGAAAAAAGCTTTCAAGAGGGACGCAGCCTGTTAGAAGAAAAAGGCGTGCGTGTCCATTCCTTGGCTCGCATTGCTTCCATGTCGCCGGGTGAGGTTCATTTTATAGACAACGATCGTATCGTTCATCACGCTTGAGGGAGAAGCCAAGATGTTAAGTAAACAGAAAGTATTCACGTTAGGCTTTCAACATGTGCTTGCCATGTATGCCGGAGCCGTCATCGTGCCTCTTATCGTTGGGGGAGCGCTTAAGTTAACAGGCGCTCAAATGGCGTATCTCATTGCAGCTGATTTATTTACCTGTGGAATCGCTACGATTTTACAAATAATGGGTACGAGGTTTTTTGGCAGCAGGCTGCCAGTTATTTTGGGCTGTACCTTTACGGCGGTAGGTCCGATCATTGCCATTGCTTCCACTTCGAATTTAGCGACAGCATATGGAGCTATTATTATTTCTGGCCTGTTTGTTGTCCTTGCAGCACCACTTTATGGGAAATTGCTGAAGTTCTTCCCTACGATTGTGACGGGGGCAGTGGTGACAATTATCGGACTTTCATTGATTCCAGTAGCCATGAACAATGCAGCCGGAGGTCAAGGTAGCGCTGATTTCGGTCAACCGAGAAATTTACTTCTGGCGCTTCTTACGCTGATTGTTATTTTAGTAATCAACCGTGTGGCAACAGGCTTCTTACGCTCCATTTCTGTGCTCGTCGGGTTAGTTGTCGGAACGTTAGCCGGGTACGCGATGGGCATCGTTCATTTCTCACCCGTATTGGACGCGTCATGGGTAAGCATTGCACAGCCATTCTATTTTGGAATCCCTCAAATTAGTATCACAGCAATCATCACGATGATTATTGTTAACATCGTTAGTATGGTTGAGTCAACAGGCGTTTATTTCGCAGTTGGAAAGGCGATTGAACAAAAGGTTGAGCAGAAACAGATTGTGAATGGTTTGCGCTCTGAAGGTATCGCGATTATGCTTGGCGGGATCTTCAATGCGTTTCCTTATACCGCTTTTTCACAAAATGTCGGATTGATCACATTAACGCGCGTTAAAACCCGAAATGTAATTTTCGCTGCTGGGAGCATTATGGTTGTTTTGGGCTTACTGCCTAAGCTTGCTGCATTAACCACAGTAATTCCGAATGCTGTGCTTGGCGGCGCGATGATTGTCATGTTCGGATCGGTTGCCGCATCGGGGATAGCCATTCTTTCGGAGGTTGACCTTCGTAAAGGAGATAATCTACTCATTGTGGCTTGCAGCATTGCTGTCGGTCTCGGTTCAGCTACCCTTCCGCAAATGTTTGATCAACTGCCGAATTTCGCCAAAATGCTGCTGCAAAACGGCATTGTTTCTGGGTCTTTGACTGCTATCGCGTTGAATTTACTCTTATCTAGGCCGGAAAGTGTTGCGTCTGAGACGAAATCCAAATGAAATAGTAGACTCATGGTTCAATTACCGTGGGTCTATATTTGTTGTAGAAAGGAAAGAATTCGCATGAAGTATAAATGGCTTATTATTTTTGGTGGTATTGGATCGGTAGTCATTGCTACAAGCTTTGCTTATGGAGCATGGATAAATAAGCATATGAATTTTAGCTCTGATGGCACATGGGGTGGATGGGAATCAAGTGGAGTATTTGGTGATTCGTTCGGGGCACTAAATACCGTATTTTCGGGATTGGCTTTTGTCGGTGTAATCACCACCATTTTTATGCAACAAAAGGCATTAAGGGATCAAGATTCTGTAAGTAGAATGCAGTTTAATCAAAATCGATATGAGTATTTGATGGGCCAAGTAAAGGCCTGGGTACGCCATAACCCTGATGTTTCCAAAAATCTTACTGAAATAGATAAATTCGTAGAAGCTCTGTCTTCCACCGGTAGTTCTACGTTTATAACTGATGCTGATTTCTTACTTGTAAAAGCTGAATTCAGCAGTAAAGTTAAAGAACCTTTGGATTTAAACCACTTCGCGTATATGTTTAAAACCGTATATCACTTCATTATGAAAGCATACGTACCTCAAAATCCTTTTTTACAAGATATTGAAGAAGAGAAAAGAGTCTATGTTAACATTTTAAAAAGTAAAGTTAGAAAGGATCATATCATTTTATTAGCTGTTTACGCGATTATTGAGCAAGATACTGTTTTACTACATATATTTAAAGATAATCATGCAAGCAAGGTTGATTTAGCTATAGCTGACTTTAAAATGGATGATCAAATCTTACATTCTTTACCTTTAATTATGAGATTACTAAAAGAAGAAGGAATTACTTAAAAAATAGATGGAAGTAGACCCATGGGCTAATAGCCGTGGGTCTCTTTTTTGTGTTAAATAGGTGAGCAAAGATTGAAAATGACATAAGTCACCGACGTATCATTACTTCTTTCACTACTTTCATCTCACCTAATTAGCGATAATTCATTTATAAACGTACGAAGGAGTGTTTAAAAAATGAATGCCACAGTATCTTTGGTAATCTCAATACTTATCTTTTTCTTAATCATGCGGGGACAATTGCGCGGGATGCAAAAGCCGCTTAAAAAGTCAGGAATTCCTTTGTTACTGCCGATTTTATACATCTCCACCTCCTTGTTTCAATTATTAGATCCAACGATGCATATACAGAGAGAGCAAGTCATCATTTCGCTTTTGTTAGGCTTGGTTATTTCCGTCCCGCTTATTTTAACAACGAATTTTGAAATTAGGGGAAATGGAGAACTGTTCATTAAACGCAGCAGAATCGTGTTTGTCCTTCTAATCGTCATCTTTGCCTTACGGTTCGTGTTTGTTGCGAATTATAAGCTTATCGATCCAAGTACGTTGGGATTTATGTGTAATTTAATCACTTTGAGTTATGTAACGGTTTGGCGGTTGGTTAGTTTTATGAAGTTTCGCAGTCTCATTCATCATAAATCCTTATCAACGAGAGCATAAGGGAGGATTGAACGACTTCGCTGGTCCTGCAAAAGTTAGTTATCAAATTCCAAAATAAAAGGAAAGAATGGTTCATATATACTATTACAGCCTGAGGAGCCCCAACTTGTGATGTCAGCACTTTCATCCAAGGTTTAACTGGAAGCGAAGGGGAGGTTCAGTAGATGGGGATTATCGGTTTATTTGTGGTCGGATGTTTGGCTGGATACATGCTATTTAGAAAAAATAAGGTGTTGGTCAGCGATGAACCTTGTCTGAACAAAGCGAGGTTGTCCGTCATTATTCCGGCAAGAAATGAACAACACAATTTACCCAATCTTCTCCATTCTCTTCAAGCACAAACGATTCAACCCTATGAGATCATCGTTGTGGATGATTGTTCGGACGATCAAACGAAGGAGATAGCGGAAAGCTATGGGGTCAAGGTCATTGCGAATCCGAGTCTTCCCCAGGGCTGGACAGGTAAGAACTGGGCGGTATGGAACGGCTATTTACAGGCTTCGGGTGAACTTCTTGCTTTTCTTGATGCGGATATAAGGTTGGCCCCACGCGCTTTGGAGTCGTTGATTAAGGCGAGGGATGGAGCGAGTGGAGTCATTTCCGTCGTTCCTTTCCATCATACTGAAAAGTGGTTTGAAAGACTTGCGCTCATTTTCAACTTTCTTGGCGTGTTTACGTTTATGTCGCCTTTTGAGAAGAAAAATCCTAAAAAAGGACTCTATGGCTCCTGTATCCTAACGACAAGGAAGGATTATGAAAAAATCACTGGCCACGAAAGCATCAAGTCTGAAGTGTTGGATGATTTGAGTCTAGGAGCGAAATATATGGAAGCCGGAATCCAAGTAACCAATTTCATCGGGTATGATTTGGTTTCCTTTCGGATGTACCCACAGGGCATCAAAAGTGAGATTCAAGGCTTCGGCAAAGGAGCTGTCCTAAGCACATCCACGTTGAACGTTTACACAATCATACTGATTGCGATTTGGGTTGCTGGGCTGATCGTTGCGGAAAGCGCCTTATTTTTTATCAACACATCGTGGTTTATCCCCTTAATCATTGGCTATCTCCTTTATACGCTTCAATGCCTGTACTTCGTTAAGTATATAGGCATTTTTGGTATCTTCATGCCGATTTTCCATATCCTTTCAACCTTGTTTTTTATTTTCGTCATGTTTTATTCCGTCTATCAGGTTGTTTTTTTGGGGCATGTTTCTTGGAAAGGCAGACACATCAAAGTAAGGGGCAGACGGGACCTATGATTATTCTGTGGACAGTTTGTGCCTTTGTATCGGGATCTTTGATGTTTTCTTATTGGCTTGGTCTTATCGCTCGTACTAATATTAAGAACGTTGGCGATGGAAATCCGGGAGCTTCGAATTTGTGGCGGGCTGCAGGCTATAAGTGGGGGATTGTCGGCATTCTCCTTGATTTTTTAAAAGGCTATCTGATCCTAATAGGGCTAAGTAGCAGTGTCAACGGTTACGAAATCGTTCCGCTTGCCATAGCTCCTATTATCGGTCATGTCTATTCACCTTTCCTTAAAGGTAAAGGGGGGAAGGCGATTGCAGTCACTTTTGGCGTATGGAGTGCGTTAACACAATTTGAAGTCGCGCTTGTGTATGCGCTGATTCTTGCGCTTTTACTAGGTCTCACGAAAGTCATCATCCCAAATAAGCCGACATCTACCGATGCGGACGGCCTTCAGGTCGTTGTAGGTATGCTGTTCGTAGTTATCTATTTGTGCATAAGGGATTTTCCGAATGAAATCCGTTGGGTTGGGTTTGGGAATTTTGTTGTACTCGGTTATACTCACAGAAACGAGTTTAATCAAATTCTAAGAAAAATTTTGCGAAAAGTGAACAGATCCGATAAGCAAGGATAGTCAACCCTATAAGCTTGCGGAAAACATTCCAAGAGGTGAAGAAGGATGAGCATACAACTTGAGACAGCTGTTTGTCGACTATTTAATATCCGCTATCCAATCTTTCTAGCATGGCGGGAGGTCCTTCAACAGCGAAATTGATGGCTGCTTACATGGAGCCTGCTGCAATCCGTGAAGCGATCCGAGAAATTCGATTGCTAACGAATGCTCCTTTTGCAGTTAATTTATTTGTTAGTGGACGAAAAGGTGCCGGTCATTAGCACGGCGTTCGGCGTTCTTCCAGAACCGTTCATGCGACTGGCCCACTCGGCTGGCCTCTAGTTGTGACGATGGTGACGACGGTTCGTGAGGCAATTGTGGCTGAGCAAGCAGGCTGCGATGCACTTGTTGCTCAAGGAAGCGAGGCGGGGGGCATCGGGGAACATTTGATGTATCAGCTCATCCCATGGGCGCCAATATTGGTACATTTGCATTAGTGCCGCAAAGTGCTGGCCATGTGAAGATTCCCGTCATCGCTGCAGGAGGCATTATGGATGGACGCGGGCTTGCTCAGGGGCACACCTCGCTTACAAGCAGGCACTGCTGGAAAGTACGGAAGAGAGCACCGTGTTAACGAAGGCGTTCTCAGGTCGACCTGCGAGAGGGCTGCTCAAAGTAACGCAGATTATATGTCCTTATGGGCAGGACAAGCTACAAGCTTGCTGACATCTGGACAAACGGCAGGAGAAATCGTTGAAGAGACAATCAAACAGGCGAATACGTTATTATCATAGATTTTGGGAAGCTTAGAACCGAGGGGCCGTAAGGGGCTCCTCGGTTTTTTTGCAAATTTTAGTCTGATCCTAGATGGCCTCCGTTGGCCTGAATGTTTTCGGTGTTCGTCCTTCGGGCAGATGCGCAGGCTGGTTCTTTAAGAGGGTTCCGTCTTCAAGATGAAGCCAAGAGTCGAAATCGCGTTGGCCTTCCGTTAGCTGAATTATTCTTGCCCCTGTCAAGAAGGGGCGATTCAGATAAGCATTGCGCGTGGTCCGGCCATAACACAACCGAATACCGTGCAAAGTTCCCCAGAAATCATTTCCGTGATCATGACCGACAAAGGTTCCCATGATGTCACCCATTTCCACCATAGCTGCGAAAAACCCCGTATTTATCCAAGGTGCAGAGCAATAGGAGTCTTGCTTTTGTCCATAGCACACGCTCATATCCCAAATCTCATTATACTCTGGTAATGGAATATGAAAGAAGGCTAGCGAGGGCAACGGTTGTCCTCCATTTTCTGTTGTTAAACGGTACGATTGTTCCACGTACCAATTGATTTGGCTTCTCCGAATCCAGTCGTAGAAGCCCAACCTCAGGTATTCAAGCGGGGAATAGCTGCCTGAATCCAGAAAATAAAGCGCTGCGGCAGGATCATTGTACCGATCATGAATCGTCAGAACGTAATTACCAACTCCGCTGACTTGCGGAGGATCAGGTTTGGCATAACAAAACGGATGTGCCAGTTGTAAGGCATGCAGCTGCTCCCGGGTCAGGTTCGCCGCTTCGGAGTCATGATTGCCGAAGACGACTGCCCACGGAATTTGCATCTGGTCAGGAACGGATACGGCATTGCGAAAAGCTTGCACGGCATCTGAACTGCTGCCGCTAGCGATAACGTCTCCCGTGTAGACGACGAGGTCTGGCTTTTCCGACTCCAAGATACGCTGCATCATGGCTTTCATTTTGATTTCATCTGCATCTTCACTGTGACAGAACTCTGCGTCAGCGAATTGGACGATCTTAAATGTGGCATCCTCACGAAATTTTAGCTGCTTTTTCATAATTCCCTTACCTCCAAGGAGGAATCCTTATAGCCATATCGCGATAAACTTTCCAAAAGGCGACGGTGTGCTTGATGAAAAGTTGTTATATCGACGTTCACCTCTGTAAAGCTTTTCATACAGGAATTGAGGATTTCATCTGCCAATGGTTGGTTATGTGTCGCAAGCAGTTGGAACAGTTCATAATCTTCGACGCCGGCTCTCATAGCTTCTAAGCGCATGCTAAGCATGGGCCCGTCAGAGCCTGGATACACAATATGGGTATCGCCTGAGGGAACTCGTTTGGCATGTACGCCTGGCGCGAGATACGGACAAGTTAATTCAAATGGGTTTTGATTGTCCAAATACTGATTGAATCCCCAGTGCAGGTATCCCTTCAAGCCATACTTATAATTGCCCCAGTGCAAATAACGCGTTTTTAATAATGAAACATCCAGGAAGCGATTTAAATAGTGTCCCCCAGGATTCCAACAGGTGTAGAACCATACCGTTTCCCCAAGCTGGGCAAGACGTTCAAAATGTTCTCGGTGCTGGTCATACCCTTCATTCGTAGGGACCCAGATGTCGATCGATCCTTCAATTTCGGGATAAATCATTGCTTCAATGAGCGGGATGCCCGGCATGAACTTACGAACGATGCTGGATAAGACGCGGAAATCAGTGGCAGACTCCAGAATCGGTTCGTCGGCTACGTGCTGAATCGTTAACTCCAACCAATCGTTTTGCTGCAAAAATGCGTACCATGCCGGAAGAAATTGGGACAAGAAGGCGTACCCTTCAGATTTCGTAGCTTGGATATCTTGCTTATAGGAAAGAACAAAATAGGGAGCATCCCACTCTGTGCGTCCGGCAATATGCCCCGCCTCGATCCATCTAAACCCAAGCCCAAGGAAAAGCTCAATGTATCTTTTCACACGGGAGAATTCAAAAAGATACTGACCGTCCTCCTCTTGAATAGTTATGAGCTCTAAGCCAACTAAGAAATGTGTCTGTCTCGTCCGGCGCATGGCCTCGCCATATTGACGAAGCATCGTCCAGTGCTCTTCAGACCATTCTTCTAATCCGTGATATTGAGCGACATTCTTATTGGACAGCCAATTGGTCGTTTCTAACGTTTCCTGCTGCGGAAGCGTTGCAGGGAAAACTTCTAATGAGACAGCAATGCTCGTAAGCTCTTCGCCAACTTTCACGATGAAATCTCCTTGGTAGATTCCAGGATCCATTGAAGTGGGGATGTTCCAACATACATAGATCGCTTCTGTATGTGAATGCGCTAGGAATTCATGCCCCACGGATTGCAAGGCATCATAGACACGAAATGGAGCAGGTCGAGTGACATACTCCGCGGGCGTTCCTATAGGAATTGTTGAATATTTAGGTCCTGTATTTTCGTTTACGAGTACATCAATCATTTGGTAGATTTCAATCTGAATCCAATTATTCTCAGAAGGAGAGGCCTGATTGGAGCGGTACTCCCATTGAATAGAAGCTCCATCAGGTAACGATTGGAGCAAGAGTTGGCAGCTTGCACGAGATCCGCGAGCGGCTGAGATCGAGATGCTGCGCATGCCTGAATCGGTTATTTCGCTATCGGGATAAAGCCACTCACACGCATGAAAAACTTGATAGTTCATTTACTCAACACCTTTCTTCATGGTTACCTCAAACAGAGAGTCGGGTAATTTCGCATCCCAAACGGCTGGTGCCTGCAATCCTAATGCATAAGCGACAATAGCAGCTGTATCGACAAGGGACAATTGTTTGATTTCAGTACCAGCCGCAATGGATGAACCGACACAACTCCAAAATACTTGTTTATCCATCGGATGATCGCTGCCGTGACTGTACTTATCTGCTCCCCCACCGCCATGATCGGTCAAGAGAATGACAAGGCTGTCGGCAAGAAGACCTAATTTCTCTATCGATTCAAGTACTCGACCAAATAGATGATCGCATGTCGTAATCGCTTTCAAGTACTCGGGAGAATCAGGACCATAGCCATGCGTATGTCCAGATCCATCTGGCTCATCCAACTGCATGAACAATAGTTTGACATCCTGATTATCCGTTAGATACTTTTCAATCGAAGCTACAAGCTGTTGATCGGGGAGTGATTCTTTATGGATATTCAAGCCGTCCTCAACAATGCCATGGTTAATCGGCGACCAGCTCGTAAATGAGGCTAATTTAGCTGTTGGCCAAGCTTCTCTTGCCAAACGGAATAAGGAAGGATATGGGGAGTCAGCTGGATACACCTCTTTTGCTGCGGTTTCATTATTTAATAAATGTTTATTCGGCAGTACGCCATGTAGGACAGAACCCCAACATTGGGCGCTAATCGTAGGCGATACTGCGAAATACGTTATCTCGTCAATCAGTTTGTCATTTTGTTTTTAGCATAAAGAGTCCCATTTCCACTGTCAATAACGCTAGCGCCCATTCGGACAACAAGTCACGATCGTTGCAGTAGGAAGTCATGATCCTAGTGGTTGCCAGGTTATAGGCTGTATTATAATCATGTTGTAAGCGATTGCAAGTCAGGAAGGGTGGGCTCATGAAAGCATCAGGGACGGTTTCAAGGCAAACAGGTTATGCGACTACAATACGTAAAAAGCATGTATTTCTCAGAAAGCTGAATAAGTTCAAGTGGCTGCTGCTAATGACGCTGCCCGGGGTACTGTATTTGTTCATCAACAATTATATTCCGATGTACGGACTGATCCTTGCCTTTAAAAATTTTAATTTTGCTAAAGGTATGTGGGGCAGTGATTGGGTAGGGATGAATAACTTTAAATTTCTATTTAACTCGCCAGACGCTTATATCATTACACGGAACACGATTCTGTATAATGTGGCATTTATCTTTCTTAACCTGGTGCTGGCATTGCTTGCGGCGCTCCTTATCAATGAAATCAAAGACAAAGTCATTTCGCGTTTCTACCAAAGCACCTTCTTGCTGCCGCACATTATTTCGATGGTCATCGTTGCCTATCTCGTGTACAGTTTCTTAAATATGGAAAGTGGGCTGATCAATCGGTTGATGGAGAAATGGTTTCATAAGGATCCCATTTCCTGGTATAGCGAAGCAGGTTACTGGCCTTACATTCTTGTTATTGTGAATGCTTGGAAGAACGTTGGCTATTTATCGATTATTTATTTCGCAGCGATTATCGGTATTGATAAAGAATATTATGAAGCTGCCAGAATTGATGGCGCTAACAAGTGGCGGCAGATGACTCGGATCACTTTACCGTTAATTGCTCCTATCATCACGACCATGACCTTATTATCGGTTAGCAGCATTCTTCGCTCAGATTTTGGCTTATTCTATCAGGTGCCTATGAATACTGGCGCGCTCATCTCGACCACGAATACGATCGATACCTTCGTATACAGGGCGATGGGACAACTGGGGGATATCGGGATGTCGTCTGCGGCTGGATTGTATCAATCGTTCGTATGTCTAATCCTCATCCTTGCTGCAAATTATGCTGTACGTTTTATAAATAAACAAGATGCCTTATTCTAAGAAAGGGGCGAGCTTGATGGTCATCAAGAACAAAATAGGTCAATGGGGCATCCATATTTTCTTCTGGTTATTTACAATTGGATCATTACTACCTTTTGTTCTTATTTTTATGGTGTCGATATCCGATGAAACTTCGATTGAATTGAATGGTTATTCGTTATTTCCCAGTAAAATCAGCTTTGCGGCCTATCAGTTTTTATTTTTTGATTTCACTGAAATCGCTAGAGCTTATGGGGTTACTATCCTATGCACAATTCTTGGAACATTGTTAAGCTTATTCATCACAACGCTTTTGGCGTATCCGCTATCTCGGATGGAGCTGCCATTCCGGCGCAGCCTCAGTTTTTTCATCTTTTTTACGATGGTATTTAGCGGAGGCATGGTACCTTGGTACATGACGTTCGTAACGCTCTTTGCTATGAAAAATACGCTGTTAGCCATGATTATTCCAGGTATGCTGTTAAGCGCATTCAATGTGTTGTTGATGCGAAGCTTCTTTTCCAATTCGATTCCTGAATCGGTTATTGAATCGGCAACGATGGACGGGGCAAGCGAATTTCATATTTTTTATAAAATAATTGTTCCGCTTTCCTTGCCCATCATGGCCACAATCGGATTGTTTACAACGTTAGCTTACTGGAACGACTGGTATAACTGCATGCTGTTTATCGACAAACCGACGCTTTATAACATTCAATATTTAATGACGAAAACCCTTACCAATATTCAATACCTCATTATGAAATCAAACACCTCTGCCCAAGCGGGAGAGCTGCTGGCCAAGATGCCAAGAGAAACCGTTCGGATGGCGCTGGCCATTATCGGTATCGGTCCCTTGCTGCTGGCCTACCCTTTCTTCCAAAAATATTACATCAGCGGGATTACCAGCGGTGCGGTCAAAGGCTAACGAAGTTAATTATGCTTCGCTTACATACATAGCCATACACATTGAGAGGGGACTTACTATCCATGGAAAAAGCTTTGAAGATTGTTATGGCTACGATGGTTTGCAGTGTCGTTACTTTATCAGGTTGCAGCAGTTCTGTAAAAGAGGGGGCTTCCGCAACAAACCAGCCGACGTCCTCATCCGCAATAACAAATTCCGGCTCTACGTTGTCTCCTTACAAAATTACACTTGTTTATCCAGGCTCCGCACCCAAGGACTTAGCTCTTGTTCAAGCTGAAATGAGCAAATACTTGACGGAGAAAATCAATGCGACGATTGAGCTGAAGCCGATCGAGTGGGGGTCATGGGATGATAAGACGAATTTGATGAAAATATCCAATGAACCGTTCGACCTGATGTTTACAGCGAGCTGGTACTACTATCCGCGTGATGCAGCGAAAGGGCAGTATCTAGAGCTGGATGACCTCATGTCCAAGTACGGAAAAGAGATTCCGGGTATTCTTGGCCCTGATTTTATCAAAGGTTCTCGGATTGGCGGTAAATTGATGGCCCTTCCTACGAATAAAGAATTTGGCCAGGGTTTTGGATTTCTATTAAATAAAAATTTAGTGGATAAGTATAAGTTTGATACGAACGGGATCAAATCCATGGACGAGCTCGAAGCGATGTTTAAGACAATCAAAGATAAAGAACCGGGAGTTACGCCTATTATTAGCAGTAAATTTTCGAAAATTTGGCAAGCAGCTAACTATGATGGAATCGTAGCAGGTCTGTCCGTACCTCGCGGTAGTAAAGAAATCAAACTCGTAGATACGTTAGAAGACCCGACGATCATCGATTTTTATAAACGAATGAACCAATGGTACAAGAGCGGTTGGTTTGATAAAGATGTCCTGACATCCGATATCGATCAAGCGATGAACATGATCAAAGCAGGCAAGGGCTTTGCAGTGGCCTCCTCCTTGAAACCAGGCAAAGATAAAGAGATGAGCCTAACCTCGGGAACCGAAGTTGTCCAAATCGAAACGGCCAAGCCGTTCACGACAACAGGCGATGCGCAAGGAGCGATGCTGGGAATTTCACGCACATCCAAAGACCCGGCAAGAACAATGATGTTTCTGAACCTGTTATATACAGATGCCAAATTGTTAAATTTGCTGGATTGGGGCATGGAAGGCAAGCATTATGTGAAGAAATCGGACTCCATCATTGATTACCCGCCGGGAATGAAGGCGGATACGCAAACTTATCCGAACCCAGGCGGCTGGATGTTCGGTAACCAATTCAATTCCTATTTATTCGCTAACGAAGACGCGAACAAATGGAAGCTTTTCAAAGAATTTAACGATCGCTCGGAGCGCTCGATTCTTCTTGGTTTCTCTTTCAATCAAGAGCCTGTGAAATCCGAATTAGCCTCGATAGCGAACGTGGAAACCGAATTTAAATCTCTTTACACCGGAGCCGTGGATGCGGAGAAGACGATGGCTAAATGGAAAGAGAAGCGGGCAGCGGCTGGCTTCGACCGGGTGAAAGCTGAGGTGGAAAAACAATTGAAAGAGTGGGCAGCTTCACAAAAATAATGTAATCTCCCTCATAGGGAATCTTGTACCTTTATAGAATATATATAAAGGGAAGGGTTCCCTATTTTGTACGTTATCTTTATACTTTAAGTATCATCTATCGATAGGAGTTCGTGTACAGATGAGACGTTCTCTTCGCTATAAACTAATTATCGGGTTCATGACCATCGCCATCCCGTTGGTCATTTTGCTTATGTATAACAACTTATACGCTTCCAGCACGGTGAGAGAACAAGTTGCTGAATCGAACAAAAACGCGATTATCTTATATTCGAATCAAATTCAGGCGGAGCTTAATCGAGAAACGAATTTTTTATACAATTTAGCTTACGAGGATCCGAATATTGCCTTACTTTCACGAACTATTGATGATCCAACTGAGTATATTTTGACCAAGGGGCGCATCATCAACGAATTGAACCGTTATCATCGCTTTGACAGCAGTGTTGATTTTCAGTTTATTTATTCGCTTAAAAATCATGATTTGTTTAATACGTTGATTAAAACCAAATCTTATGATGAACTGATTACGATTCAATCTACGATTGAACAGCTACTGAATGATATCAAGCCAGATAGCGCTTATTTTCAAATGTGGAAGACGATTAAATATGGGGATGAATACGCTCTAGTCCGTTTGGTCGATACGGGGGAAGGCTATTATTTGGGTGCTTCCGTTCGAATGAGCAACCTGATGATTCCACTGGATTTGATTCAATTGGGCCAAGAGGGTTATGCCTCCTTTCTCTCGCAGGAAGGAAACATCATCGCCAACAGAGAGATGATGAACCAATTTTCATTGGGATCCTCATTCAGCTTTCAACCACGAGATTCGTACCAGCAAATTAAGCTTCAAGAGAAAAAATATATCGTAGTGACGAATCCGATTAAAGGGACGGACACTTTGTTAAGCGCTTTCATTCCGGAGCGAAAAATGCTTCAGAAATTGACCTATTTTCAAGGCATTATTTTCATCATTCCCGTACTGGCCGCTATCGTGCTTTGCTTTTATTTATTTTACTTGAATAACATGATCCTAAGACCGCTGAACAACTTAATTCAAGGGATGCGGAAAATTAAACAAGGAGACTGGAAATTTCGTCTGCATCCGTCCAAATCTAGAGAATTTACGATCATTAACGAAGCGTTTAACGATATGGCTCTGCAAATCCACGAGCTTAAGATTAATGTGTATGAAGAACAAATCAAAGCGCATAAAGCGGAAGTAAAGCATTTGCAGCTGCAAATTAATCCCCATTTTTTATTGAATTCAATGAATATCGTTTATAATCTCGCTCAGATTAAGAAATACGACATCATTCAATTGATGTGCCTCAATCTGATGAAATATTTCCGGTTTACGACGCAAACTCATCGTAATGTCGTAACGATTGCTGAGGAAATGGAGCATATGGAAAGTTATATTAACATTCAGCAGCTTCGCTTTCCAGAGCGGATCACGTACACGTTCGATATTGAGAAGGAACTGGAACAGGTGTGTATTCCCCCACTGCTGATTCAGCCTTTTATCGAAAATTGTATGAAATATGGCTTTGATTTTATGGAGCATCCTTTTCAGATAAGCATTCGCATCCTAACCGTCCCAGACTCGCCTCTGATGAAAATTGTAATTTCCGATAATGGAGCCGGATTTTCAGAAGAAGTGTTGACAGAACTGCATAATGGACTTTATTTTGCCACGCAAAATGGCGATCATTTAGGCATATGGAATGTGTATCATCGATTAAAGTTTATTTTTGGGCAAGAGTCCAATTTACTCTTCAATAATGTGCCAGATTCCGGCGCAAACGTTACGATTCTGATGCCAATTCGAACCCTTGAGCAATTCAATTAAATCATACGAGTCGTAGGAAAGGCGGATATCGATGAACAGGAAAGCACTCATTGTGGACGATGAAATCTATGCTGTCATGGGAATTAAGAGTGGGCTGAACTGGAAGGATCTCCAGATTTCTGACGTGTACGAAGCATATAATATGCGCGAGGCGATTAAGATTTTTGAACGGACAAGCATTGATATTCTTATATGTGACATTGAGATGCCTAGAGGAACGGGGATCGAATTGCTGGAGTGGGTGAATGAGCATTCACCGGAGACAGAGACGATATTTCTTACGGCGCACGCTGATTTTGGTTTTGTTCAAAGAGCAGTTCAGTTAGACAGTTTTGACTACATGCTGAAGCCCATCGCATTTGATGTCCTGCAATCGACCGTAGCGAAAGCGCTGCAGTCCATTCAACAAGAACAAGAGCTGTACCAGCTTCGGGAACAATATAAACCGTATTATGAGCTTTGGATAAAGAAAAAAACGCTTATCGCCGATAAGTTCTGGAGTGATCTGTTCACGAAAAGGATGCTAGCAACGCCGGAGAATGTGGACAGCTTAATTGAAGAGTATGAACTTCCTGTAACGCCTCAAGTGCGGATTCTGCCTATTGTTATTAGTGTGGAAGCATGGCTTCAAGAATTCAGCAGTCATGATGAAGAGATGTTAGAGTATGCGCTGAGAAAAGCAGCCGCTGAGCTGCTGCTGACTGGCGCTAAGGGAGAGGTCATTCAAACCAAATCGGGTGTCAATGTCGTAGTGCTGTTTATGGAGCAGGACGAGAGAGAGCCAGAAGAGCTTATTCATCAAAGGTGCGCAGCTTATATTGCGTATTGCAAACAATCGCTTAGCTGCACGATCTCTTGTTACATCGGTGAAGCCTCAGCTTTGTATGAAGTTCGTGGGACATACAATCAGCTGTTAGAGATGGAATATAACAATTTACAGAAATCAAATCAAGTTTATTGGTACAAAAATTACAATAGCAGCCTAGTTATCCCCAAGCTGCCAGAGTTTTCTGCGTGGACGATTCTTATTGAGCAAGGCAAAAGGGCAGAGATGGAGAAGGAAATCAAGCGATATTTCGCAGAGCTGGCGGCAGATCATCGACTAGGCGCGAATGCACTGCATGCTTTTTATCAAGGATTTTTACAAATGATTCATTATATTTTGCACAAAAACGGGCTGTCTGCCCACGAGTTATTGCAGGAGAACGGGGAGATGCCGAAGGGAACCTTCCCCCGTTCGCTTGAGCAGTTACAAGTTTGGGCCTTTCAAGTCATTGCGATTATAACCCGCTATTTGCACGATAATGATTCTGTCATTCAAAGGCTTCAATGTTATATAGCTGATCATTTGAATGAACCGGTTACTAGAGAGCAGCTTGCGGCTTATGTACATTTAAATCCGGCCTACTTATCCCGTCTTTTTAAAAGAGAGGCTGGCGTATCCATTACGGATTATATTTTGCATGAACGCATGAAACTAGCAAAAGAGCTTATTCGCAATTCGACGATTCCGATTTCAGACATTGCCAAATCGCTCGGTTATAGCAATTTCTCGTACTTTTCCAAAATGTTCAAAAAAGTGTGTACGAAGACGCCCCAGCATTATCGGCGGGAAGTGGAAGCTCCCTCATAGAAGGATTGAGCAACAAGTCACCATCGTCTTAATAGGAAGTCATGATCCTAGTGGTTGGCAGGTTTTAGCTCGTATTAAAATAGGAGTTGAAAGCCAATACCGATTCATGGGAGAAACAAGTTTCTAGACTCGTAATCAAGTATCAGCCAAAAGATAGATCATTCAAGCGAAGATCACGTTTGATCCGATTCAAGGATGCATATCGTGGTTGCAGGAAGGCGAGGAAAATGAGAAAACAGAGAATAGCCATCATTGGGGCAGGCCTTCGTGGTGATATTTATGCCAATTATGCCTTGAAACATCCACACGAGGTGCAGGTTGTCGCAGTTGCTGAGCCTAATCCAAGCAGAAGAGCCAGCTTTCAAAAGCGGCATCACATTGAAGACGCTCATTGTCATTCCGATTGGAGGAGTCTACTGGACGTTCCCAAATTGGCAGATGCTGTTGTTATCTGCACACAGGATCAAATGCATCTCGAACCTGCGATGAGAGCCCTGGAAAAAGATTATCACGTACTGCTTGAAAAACCAATGTCCACGACTGCGGAGGCATGCATCTTACTGGGTGAGCAAGCCGATAAATGGAATAAAGTATTTTCCATCTGCCATGTTCTTCGTTATACGCCTTTTTTTTCGCTGCTCAAAAGCATGTTGGATAGGGGCAAAATCGGTAGACTCATCTCGATCCAGCATAATGAAAATGTGGGCTACTGGCATCAAGCACACAGCTTTGTGAGAGGAAATTGGAGGAACACGAAGGAATCCAGTCCCATGATACTGGCCAAATCATGCCATGATCTGGATATTCTGCTCTGGCTTGCAGGTGCAGACTGCGTCAATATTGCCTCCTTTGGAGCACTGACGCATTTCAAAGCCGAGAATGCCCCTGCAGGTGCACCCCTTCGTTGTTTAGACGGATGTCCGGTAAGCGATGAATGTCCGTATTACGCACCGAGGCAATATTTAACTGCGAATACCGAGTGGCCGACCGCAGCGATTTGTGAAGATATGAGCTATGAAGCGCGCTACAAAGCTCTTCAAGAAGGGCCTTATGGCCGATGTGTATACCATTGCGATAATGATGTTGTCGATCATCAAGTAGTGAATATGGAATTCGCCAATGAGGTGACGGCGGCCTTTACGATGACGGGTTTTACAAATGATTGCAGCCGTACGTTGAAGCTCATGGGAACCAAAGGTGAGATTCGCGCTTCGATGGAGAAGAATGAAATCGAGATCACGTACTTCGGTTCAGGGATGCAGGAGCTCATTCGGTTAGGGACAGCGCAAGGACATGTGGGCCACGGCGGAGGCGATGATGGGTTAATGCGCGATTTCGTTAAGCTGATCGCGCAAGATACAGCGCATACTGGGAAAACGGCAGCAAGTCATGCGGTGCAAAGTCATTTGATGGCCTTTGCAGCGGAACAATCAAGGCTTGAACGTAGAGTTATCCATCTGCCAGTATTTATGACTTAATCATTGTTTTACTAGGAGAGGTACAGGATGGAAAGATACGAGCTTGCAAAGCCGACGAAACAACAAATGGAGTGGCAGGACTTGGAACTGGGGATGTTCTGCCACTTTGGCATCAATACTTTTTGCAATAAAGAGTGGAGTGACGGGACGGAGCCTGTGAGCATATTCAACCCTGCTGAGCTGGATGCGAGCCAGTGGGTAAAGACGGCGAAACAGGTAGGGTTTAAGTACTTTATCTTAACGGCAAAGCATCACGATGGTTTCTGTCTTTGGCCGACCCAAACGACGGACTATTCCGTAAGGACCACGTCATGGAAGGAAGGTCGGGGGGATGTTGTTCGGGAAGCAGCGGAAGCTTGCAGGCGCGAAAACATCGGTTTTGGCATTTATGTGTCGCCATGGGACCGCAATGCTGCTTGTTATTCGGACCCGCAGGCTTATGATGACTTCTACGCTGCGCAATTGATAGAGCTGTTGACTCAGTATGGTCCCCTTGTTGAGGTTTGGTTTGACGGAGCAGGCTCTGAGGGAAGGCAATATGATTGGAAGCGAATCATTTCACTTGTTAAACAACATCAACCGGATGCGATGATTTTCAATCTGGGGGCGCCAACGATACGCTGGGCCGGTAATGAAGATGGCGTTGCTGAATACCCATGCTGGAACACTGCCGAAACGGCTAAGGTCAGTATGTTTACGAATAGCACCAATCAGTGGCTGCCAGAAACGCCTAGATGGGTGCCGGCCGAATGTGATGTTCCGATTCGAAAAAATCACTGGTTCTGGCATCCGAATGATGAACATAGCCTGCTTAGCCTTGATCAATTACTCGATGTTTACTACCGTTCAGTTGGGCATGGAGCCACTCTGCTGCTTAATGTGGCACCAGATAACAGGGGACTGCTTCCTGAATGTGATGTACAAAGAGTGCTGGAGTTTGGTAAAGAAATCAGGCGCAGATTTTCTCAGCCTAAAGGCTCTGTTTCAGCAAGTGGGGACTTCATTGAACTGGTGTTTACTTGCGAAACAGCAATCAATCATGTGGTTACAATGGAAGACATCGCACATGGCGAACGTATTCTAGCTTATGTCATAGAGGCTGAGCAAGAGGGACATTGGGTCGAAATAGCCAATGGAAGCGCGATTGGTCACAAGAAAATAGACCGATTTCCCTCCATACGCACGAAGCGAATTCGGTTGCTTGTCAAGGAGCAGGCAGCGGAGCCCAGGCTCAGAAGTTTCGCTGGTTATTATGCTGCGGAAACGGAATCGCTGGATGAAGAGTAGGTGAAATGAAGAAGAGAAAGGCGGGGAGCTCCCTGCCTTCTTTTCTTCATTTTATGGCTTAGAGCTGATGCCATGCTGCTGCTTATACTTTTGGGAATTAAACCGAATTTCTGTTCTTTTTGGCATTTGAAGAAGAACATACGACAAGCATAAAAGGATATATTCGGAAAAAAGGATGATTTTTAAGTAGAATAGAATAATAATGCTTGATTTTAGAGAAAAAGACGAACGATTTACTTGATTAATTCAGAAATCCTATGTATTATTAGGATAGATTTTAATGAATAAAGGTCGATTATTATCTTTGAAGGTGATTTCATGTCCTTGCCAGATACGAATGATTATAAGAAGAAGCTGTGTCACCTGTATAATGAGATTTCCAAAGAATTGTTCGGGTTTGGTACAACGCTATTGAAGGTGTCTCTGGATTCGAACATTATTACTTTTCACGCCAAGCACCGTCGTTCTCCGCGTTCTTCTGCCTTAGAAGGTGAGGCGCCTACGCTTAAACACGAAGTTGATTTCTATATGTCTTCGATTTACAAGAAGAGAATTCGCGAAAAGCTGGAGCAAGAACTAGGTTTATCCAACATTGAAGCGGTATTAAGAGACTACGATCCGCCGACGCAGTGGGCCATAACGAACATCATTCTTAAATAAAACGAATAGTCAAGTAGGCGGTGTTTCTCTTTTGATCTATCTTAAGAGGAAACTGCATGTATATCCGCAGATGTCTCTTTCCATTGTTTACAATGAAAAGTGCTCTTGTTAGAAAGCAATTTCTATCAAGGGTACTTTTCTTTTTTATAGCTAGAGAAGCAGGGCGCGCATATAAGTGGAGCTGTGGGAAGCATACTAGTATAAATTTAACAGGTGATTGACGATTCAAAACATACATATTTTAAACTTGGGAGGATAATAAAGATGAAAAAAATAATGGTTCGAGGTTTGCTTTCTCTTTCCGTAGTAGGACTAGCTTTGACAGGATGTGGGACAACACCAGCGAAGGATCAGAGTCCAAGTACGGCGACAACTGCGCCTAAAGGAGAGACTAAGCAATTAGTTATTTCCACTTGGGGTTTCTCTGATGATTACTTTAAGAAAGAAGTTTATGCGCCTTTTGAGAAAGAGCATAACGTCAAGATTGTTTTGGAGATAGGAAACAACTCAGAACGCTTAAACAAAGTGAAGCAGAGCAATACAAGCGTAGACCTTATTTATTTGTCCGACTACTACGCGCAACAAGGCATTGAAGCAGGGCTGTTCGACAAGATCGACCGCAGTCGAATTCCTAACTTAAAAGACATTTACGATGTTGCGAAGGCGCCGTTAGGCGAAGATTACGGTCCTGCGTACACGATAGGTCGCTTGGGCATTGCCTATAATCCGAAGACTGCCGGCAAGGAGATCAAGTCGTGGAGCGATTTATGGAGTCCTGAACTTTCGAAGAAGCTTACTCTGCCTAACATTACTTCGACGACAGGCCCAATGATCCTGGATGCAGCTTCGCTTGTTGCTGGGAGTAGTGCCTTTAATGAAGATCAAGCTTTCGCTAAAGTGAAAGAGCTGAACAAAGGCGTTGTCAAATACTACGGCCAAACTTCCGAATTCGTCAACATGTTCGCCCAAGGAGAAATTGCTGCCGGACCGATTATGGAAATGTATGTGAAGGACCTGAAAGCGGCTGTACCGGAAACACAATTCGTCGCTCCGCAAGAAGGGGCTTATGCCGTCATGAATACAGTTAATGTGATCAAAGGAAGTAAAAATAAGCAGTTGGCGGAAGACTTCATCAACTGGCATTTGAGCAAGGAAGTGCAGGAGAAATCCGCTAAAGCGAAAGTGGATTCACCTGTGAACACCACGCTTCAGCTTTCGGCTGAAGAAGCTCAAGGGATTACTTATGGCGCAGACGTCGTCAATAAGCTGCGCAAATTGGATATGAAATTCGTTAACCAGCACCTCAAATCATGGATTGATCGCTGGAATAAGGAAGTTGCTCAATAATTCCTGATAAAACGAGGGAAGTGTAGTCATGAAAAAGAAGGTTATCTTGGATGTGGATACAGGGGTAGACGATGCGCTTGCTATCCTGCTTGCCATTCGCAGTGGGGAGTTGGATATACTTGGGATTACGACGGTGAACGGGAATGTTTCACTGGACCAAGCGACACAGAATACGTGCAAGATTCTTAAGCTATTAGGGATGGAACATGAGATTCCGGTCGTTAGAGGGGCCAATAAACCTTTGATGCGAGCCGCTCATTTTGAGCATCGTGTTCATGGCAGCGATGGACTTGGCGGTGCTTTACAAGATATGCAGGTCGATGTGCTGCCGGCTCACGGGCATGCAGCGGATTTTCTTGTAGATCAAGTAAGGCAACATGACGGCGATGTTACTTTGATCATGACCGCGCCGTTAACGAATCTCGCTTTAGCGGTTATGAAGCATCCCGATCTGGTTCACCAGGTCAAGGAAGTGATTGTGATGGGAGGCGTAGTTCAGGGGTTTGGCAATGTGACCCCTACGGCGGAGTATAACATGTACGTCGATCCGGAAGCTGCCAAGATCGTTTTTCAGGCTGGCTTTCCCGCTTTAACACTCGTAGGGTTGGATGTAACTCGTAAGGCGCTGCTCACAGATGAACATATTCAGGCACTCGGGGACTCTCCCCTAAGCCGCTATATAAAGGAAAGTACGGCAGATTACATGCAGCGTTATTACGAACGCAACGGTGTTCGCGCTTGTGCGCTTCATGATCCACTAGCTGTTGGAGTAGCTTTGAATAAGCAACTCGTTACTACGCATCCTTATTTTGTTGATGTAGAAACCAAGAGTGAATTATGCGATGGACAAACGGTTTGTGATTTTCAGAACCGCTTGTTAAAGGAAGCGAATGTTCATGTATGTACCGATGTATCAGCCGATGAATTTCTCCAGCTATTTATCCACGCGCTGCGTGCCTAGCGAACCAAGGAACAGGAGTAAAGCTGCATGAAAAAAACGTACTTATCTTTACTATTGCTACCAGGACTGCTGTTCCTTATGGTTTTCATGGTAGTTCCGATTCTTCTTACGATAGGTTCAACCTTTTTCGATAAAGGGACATTTACGTTCGGGGGCTACTTGAATTTTTTTAAAGATCCGTATTTTCTCAAAATATTGTGGACGACGCTGCGAGTCAGCTTGGTAACGACGCTTCTCTGCATCTTACTTGGCTTTCCGGTAGCATACTTTATCTCCAAACAAAGTCCCAGACAGAAGGCCATTCTACTAGCGCTAGCGATTTTCCCCCTGCTTACAAGCTCGGTCGTTAGGTCGTTCAGTTGGATGATTATTTTGGGCAAAAAAGGGCTTCTCAACAATGCCTTGATTGCCATCGGTCTTATTAAAGAGCCATTAGATCTTTTATATACACCTACGGCCATGATGATTGGTCTGATTCATTTATTTCTGCCGCTCATCATTATTACGTTGGTTGGTGTTCTTGAGAACATAGATCCAGATTTGATCAAAGCAGCAGAGAGCCTAGGAGCCAACCGATTTACAGCTTTCATTAAGGTGATTGTGCCGCTTAGCGTACCTGGATTAATTATAGGCAGTATTCTGGTATTTGTCGGAAGTTTGACGGCTTATACAACACCAGCGCTGCTTGGAGGCAAGCAGCGGGTTATCTCTACATTCCTTTATCAGAATGCGATTACACTGAACGATTGGTATCTCGCCTCTGTCATTGCCGTCATTATGATCGTGATTACGTTCTTAGTCATCGCGCTTATGAACAAACTGGCTACTAAATTAAATCCGAAGGGGTAGACGTATGAAGGAGAAGAATCGAGGCCTGGCCTTATTTACACTTCTGGTCTATGTATTTTTACTCGGGCCGCTCGTTATTATAGCTTTTGCTTCCTTTGAACCTGGGAGTATATTGAAATTCCCGCCGACAGGATTTTCGTTGAAATGGTACCGAAACATTCTGGAAGTCAAGATGTTCCTAACCACCTTCAACACTTCGATTATTGTATCTTTGATCGGTAATTTGTTTGCGCTGCTGCTTGGCATCCCAGCCGCTTATGCGTTGAGCCGGTTCGAGTTCAAGGGGAAAACGGCGCTAAACGCAATTTTTATTTCCCCTGTGCTCATTCCTGGAATCGTGCTTGGTTTTACGATGCTTAAGTACCTGATCGTTGCCTATCACCTGCCGATTTATGCAGCGCTGCTGATGGGTCATACTGTGATCATGCTGCCATTTATTATCCGTGTCGTAGCATCGAGCTTGTCCAATTTCGATTTTGCGGTTGAGGAAGCAGCGTTGAGCCTTGGCGCTGGTCATCTGAAAACTTTTTTTAAAGTCGTATTACCTAATATCAAGTCCGGTATTATCGCCGCTGTTCTCATTGCGTTTCTGGAATCATTTAACAATGTCGACATCTCGGTCTTCATGACGGGGCCTGGGGTCAGCACGCTGCCTATTCAGATGTTGACGTACGTTGAAAACCATTTTGACCCTACGATCGCCGCGATTTCGGTGTTGCTAATGATCTTCACTGCGGTACTTATGTTTATTATTGAACGGTTGATGGGATTATCCTACTTCACCAAACGATAACGGAGGCTTTCATCCATGGCATTGCTATCACTGGAAAATATATCGGTTGCCTATGACCAGAACTATATCCTGCAGGACTTCAACCTGAGCGTTGAAAAAGGAAGTCTGATCTCGCTGCTTGGACCAAGTGGATGCGGGAAAACTACGACCTTACGGCTTATCGCGGGGTTCATAGAGGCGAAGGCGGGGAAATTCTCATTAAACGGGAAGGATTATACGCGCATTCCTGTTAACAAAAGGAACTTCGGATTCGTGTTCCAGAGCTACGCTTTGTTCCCGCACTTATCCATTTACGATAATGTGGCCTTCGGTCTGCGACTTCGGAAAGTGAATGGAACGGAAATGGATCGGCGTGTTCGCAATATTTTGGATATCGTCAGCTTATCCGGCTTTGAAAAGCGCTTTCCTAAGGAGCTTTCCGGGGGGCAAAGACAGCGGGTGGCCATTGCCCGCGCACTTGTGATTGAACCAGAGCTGCTGCTCTTTGACGAACCGCTAAGTAATTTGGACGCGAATCTGCGCATCAACATGCGTGTCGAAATCCGTCGCATTCAGCAGGAGCTGGGCATCACTACCGTTTACGTATCGCATGATCAGGAAGAATGTTTCTCTATTTCAGATCAAGTTGCCATCATGAACAAAGGGATCATCGAGCAGTTAGGCGCACCTGCTGCGATCTTTAAATATCCGAAGACCGAGTTCGTTGCACGCTTTATTGGGTTTACTAACTTTATTACGTTCGATGAAAGACGAGAAGGCGACGAAGAGATCGGACTGAAAGTAAAGGACTATACCTTTACCGTAACGAAGCATCCCAATAAGGGTGAGCAGCTTGGGAAGCAAGGGGCTATACGTCCGGATGATGTCCTTATCGGATTGACAGAGGACATCCAGGAGGGGCCGAATCGATTGACAGGCCGCGTCAAAGTGAGCACTTTCCTCGGGAGAAGCTATCAATATGTCGTCGAGACAGAGCTGGGTGACTTCACTGTGAATAAAGAAATGGAACATCCTTACCTTGGCGGTCAAGAAGTCCGGCTTCTATTTCCTAGTGAGAAATTAGTTCTAGTTGAGTAGTGGACTTGGAGGCGAAGATGATGCATGTGGATTTACTGATACAGAATGTACAGATTTATAACAGCTATTTTAAAAAATTCATCCAAGGCAACGCAGCGATCTTGGACGGGAAGTTTCTATATATCGGTAAGCGGGGAACGGAGAGCTTCGAACCAGCGGAACAATTGGACGGAAAAGGACGGTATTTAATTCCTGGTCTTATTGATATTCATCTGCATATTGAAAGTACGATGGTCACGCCAGAGACTTTTTCCTACGGTCTCATTCGTAACGGTGTTACTACGATTGTGCCGGAGCCCCATGAGATGGCCAATGTGTTCGGAATTGACGGTGTGAAGGAAATGATCAAAGCAAGTCGGGATTGCGTTGCCGACATGTTCTACGCATTGCCTAGTTCGGTTCCAGCAACTTCGATGGAAACATCGGGAGGCTCGATTGAAATTGAGGATTTAGATGAGCTTCTGCGGACGGAAAGAATCATTTGTTTAGGTGAGATTATGAATTTCGTGGATGTCATCACGAATCCAGATTGCAAGACGAATCACATCTTAACCCACATCCGCGGTCAGTACCCTCACTTAATTATCGAAGGGCATGTGCCGAAGCTGCTGGATTTGGATTTGCATCGAATGATCTATAGCGGTGTGGATTCTGATCATACGCATCAAACGATTGAAGGCATGGAAGCGCGGATTGCAGCTGGCATGTTTATCGAAATCCAAGAGAAGTCGATGACGCCAGAAGTCATGGCGTATTTAATTGAGCAGGACGTCTCCGAGCATTTTTGTTTTGTAACGGATGATGTTATGGCCGATTCCTTCGAACTTCGCGGTCACTTGAATCACATTGTTCGCAAAGCGATCGAGATGGGGATGGCGCCTGAGCATGCCATTTATGCCAGTACGCTTTCTCCAGCCAAAAGGATGCGGATGTATGATCGCGGCGTGATTGCGCCGGGCAAAATTGCCGATTTTCAGCTGATTTCGAATCTGGAGCAGTTGGCCATCGACCAAGTTTTCAAGCAGGGTCGTAAGGTTTACGATAAAGCGGAGGGCTACACCGCTAAAACAAGCGCTCCGGCTTTTCCGGCACACTATTATAAAAGCGTCAGCATGCCGCTGCTAACTGAAGCGGATTTCACAGTGAGCACAGAAGCTGCGGATGGCCGTTATCCTTGTCGCGCGATGATGGTCAAGGATGGGTCAACGTTTACGGAAGAGCAGCATGTGGACGTTGAAGTGCAGCAAGGCAAGCTGAACTGGCAGCAAAGCAGCCATGGACTTATTGCAACATTCGAACGTTACGGGAAAAATGGCAATCGCGCCTATGGTCTGATCGGCGGAGATACGATCAAGCGAGGCGCAGTGGCAACAACCTATTCGCATGATAATCATAACTTGCTTGTCGTAGGGCACAATCCTGAAGATATGCGGATTGCGGCTAATGAAGTGATAGCCAAGCAAGGGGGATTTAGCGTCGTTGAGAATGGTAAAGTCATCGCTAGTCTTCACTTGCCGGTTGGCGGGATTTTGACAGAAGCGCCGCTTGAGCAACTTGCCAAAGAAGTAGAGCAGCTGCGCAAAGCCATGGAATCGTTAGGCTACCGTCATTATAATCCGATCATGTCCATTAGCACGCATTCTTTACCGGTCAGTCCTGCATTGAAAATTACGGATTTCGGTTTGATTGATGTGAATAAAGGTGAAGTCGTACCTTTGATTGTGGAAGAAGCATTGATTGCCACTCACCGTTCTATGTGAGGCAATGAATCATTGGAAAAAGCTAAGTCCCGTGGATACTACCACCTGGACTTAGCTTTTTCTCGTTGCTTTCACGTTCAAGGCGAAAAATGTAATGTTTTTCTGAAATTTTATCGGTATATTTGATCAGCATGTGGTTGAAATATGACGGGGATGTCGTTCGTGAAAAAGCAAGTAATCTTCTAGAAAAATAAGTTTTTTTAGTTTAATATTGTATGTACTAGTTATAGTTATTTAAAAATAGAACGGAGTGAAGAGCAAATGAACTCAAGTTTGAAGTCATCGAAAGTTTTTATGGTTGGGTGGTTGTTTTTCTTACTTTTGTTACCTTGCTCGTATCGGCGGGTATTCGTTCCATGCCGAGCATTTTCATGCTTCCGTTTGAGAAGGAATTTGGCTGGAATCGCGGAAGCATCTCGGGTGTCATATCGATGGGGATCTTATTATATGGATTAACGGGTCCTTTTGCCGCCGCTTTGTTGGCCAAATTCGGTATCCGAAGAGGTATGCTTGTGTCTCTTGCCGTGTTAGCAGTTGGGCTCCTTCTTACACCTCAAATGAAGTCTTTGTGGCAGTTTGAGCTATTGTGGGGACTTGTTGCCGGACTTGGGACGGGGATGATGGCTAATGTGCTCGGCGTAGCGGTCAGTAATCAATGGTTCGTAAAGCGCAGAGGTCTCGTCGTTGGGCTGTTAACAGCAAGTGCCGCCACAGGTCAATTATTGTTCTTGCCTCTGTTAGCCAAAATAACGGTTGAGGCGGGCTGGAGAACTTCGATTTATACAGCCGTAGCAGTCATCGTTGTCGTGTTTGTCCTAGTGGCTATTTGGATTCGAAATAATCCGTATGAGGTTGGTGCCTCTCCTTATGGTACGGTTGAACTTGTCAAACCCGAGACGTTCAAGGGAAGTGTATTTCTCACGCCGATACGCACCCTTCGTGCTGCACTAAAAAATAAAACGTTCTGGTTGCTTGCTGGAACTTTTTTTTCTGTGGTTTTTCGACAAATGGTTTAATTGGTACGCATCTGATTCCAGCATGTGGCGATCATGGTATTCCAGAAGTGATGGCGGCAGGATTACTTGCTTTAATGGGGCTTTTGATCTCGTTGGCAATACACTTTCGGGATGGTTGTCAGATCGGTTCGACAGCCGTATGTTTAGTGAAAATAAAGTATTAGATCGTGAAAATAAAGTTGTAGACTGGCGATGCGTCATTAAGCTAACGGGCAGTAGAGCGTGGTGGAAGTTTGTGTTAGGACTACGGCTTTTTTGAGATGATTGCTTGATCAATGCAGTTGCATTAGAAGGCTGTCTAGTCGTTATGATGATGTTATGTAAGTTTGAGGTGGGGGCTTGGTTTCCACCTTTTTTTGTTTATCATTTTTTGAATATGCCATAGGGACTACCAGACCTATTAGGGGTACCGCCAACAAAACGCGGAAAACGTAAGCTAAGCGAAAATTTATTCAAACAAGCTGGATAATCCGGCTTGATTTTACTGGTATTTATTTTCTTATGGAAGATCAACTTATAAACGTATTGCTTCTTAGCTTCCTCGTCAATTATGACACAGGGATATGCAGTAAAAGCGACTCGCGCAGCCGCTTTTAACGAAGTGTTCTAATACACAACCACCTGGAGTATGGGTTACAGAAAATTAGAAATTTAAGAGACATGTTCAATCTTATTTGTTAATATATAAGTATATTACTATTATTAGACATATACACCCTGTAATTATCATGGCATTGTGAGGTGAATGTAAATGAGAATAAGAGCGACAATCTCATGGTTAGCTGTAATTGTATCAGTTCTTATAGTGTCAATGTTGTTTTATTATTTTTTTGCATTATCTAGAGTAGCTGCTGTTGGAACGGTAACGAAGAAGATGGAGGATTCTATAACGGTTAGTTTCGAAGATGGAGTTATTCAAACTATTAGGGTTCCCTCGGATATGCAACACTTAGTAAAGGAGGGGGGGAAGTATTTTGTAGTCTACCACCAAAATGTTTTAAGAAAACCTTTTATTATTAAGCTTGATGAATTACAAAAAAGTTGAGGTCCTAATGACAGTGCATATGCAAAATTTATTTTTTTCTGTTAAGCGGCTCATTCCCTTTTTGTATTTTCAATTGTAAGCAAAGTTAACTTATTCTTCTTTAATGATTTATTTTCCAGAAATGCCGGCCAGTATGGGCAAGGCAAAGTAATTTAAATAAAGAGAAAACCCAGTGCTGGACTGAGCACTGGGTTTTCTCTTTCAATTTAGTCGTAGCACCCGTGAATTTCTATGAAGAACTTCCAATGGTGAAAGTGTTTACCCAATTATATTCATCTCCTATGAAATCATCCCAGGAAATTGAAAGGTAGTTTAACGCAGCCCTCACTACAGCGCTAGAGTAAGGATGAGCATAAGAAGAAATGAAGGTACCTGTTTGGCTTTTATTACCAACTGGTATTCGCACTTCATCATGGAGTGCTCCCCATTGTTTGCATACAGATCCATAAAGTTCAAACTTCGATTGGCTTCCACCAATTGAAAGCTTTATATCGTCATTTGGATCATAAGGAATCTGCTGTGTAGAAGGATTTAAGCAGTTATTCTGATAATTGTGCGCTCCGTTAGTGGTTACTCTGGTAGTATGAGACTGCCATGCTTGTCCTACAGAATCTTCATAATTGAAATTAGGGGGACCATTCCAGTTGTAAGACGTATAGTAGTCATATTTATACTCTGCCCCATTTGTTGTGGTTCCGAGATAAAAGAGATATGCTTTTGCGCTGAATATACCATCTGAAACAGATCCCATGCTCAAAACAGAAACAGGTCGATCTAATTTTAAATTTTTCTCATCATTTTTACGTATACGATCAATGTCTTCTTTATTTTCAGGCGTAACAATATGCTGGTTACCTTCTCTATCTCTATAAATTTGTTTCTTCTCTGAGTTTAACTCTACCTTGACTCCACCGCGGGAAACTAAATTCTGCTTGAATTCGAGGGGGAAATCTTTAAGATCTGAATTCTGAACATTCATTTCTCGTAAAATTTTATCAACTTGGACTTCTGTCAATTTTGATACATTAGGAATCGGAACTATACGGCCATCCTTGTGCTTTACGATTTTGATACCGGGTTCAATTTCAAGCTGCAGATCTGAATTTTCTGATGTTGCAAAAGCAGAAGGCACAAGAGATACTAAAAGCAATGCGGTTGCGGCGATGGTTGATACGATTTTTTTCATATAAATATCTCTTATTCCATTTAGTGGGTTATTTATCATTTATAGTATAACTTATATTTCTATATATTGGCAATATATGATTTTAATATATGATAGAATCAAAATTTATCATGGAGCATTTCCGGCGAACCTGTTACCAAGTGCCAACTTGTAATATCGGAAATTGGTAACGTTATCCCAGTCTATGAGCTATTTTTACATATTAACCTGAATTACGAAAGTCCGTTTTAGCTAGGAGTATCCTAGAAGCTGTTTAGGAAATCGGTGGTAACAATGGTGATTTAGATGATGGAATTCAGGGATTATTCCTTCTCAGGGCAGACTTTCCCCCTCCCCATTAGAGCGGTCTACTCAATTTCCATGTTATGTTGTTTGAAAATTTCATTCCAGTAAGACTACCTTATTGGCGATTCGTTGCCATGAATGCCGATTAAAAAAGTCATTTGCAAGTTTCAGCACAATTCTACGACTGTGCTGAACCATGACACCAGCGCACTGGAAGAATTCCAAGCGAAATCGAGCAATGGTATATCCTTGCTGAATCGGTTCGCAACAATCCTTTTTAAACCGTTCGTACAGGTTGTACGCCAACAACTTGGTATGCATGTCGATTTCGTTGGCTGTAAAATCATCGGTAACAATGCGATCGATTGCAAATCCATATTTGACTTCCTTGATGTGGTTTTCCATGCAACAACGTTGGTTATAAAAGCGCCAAATATCAATCGGCTCCCAGTCCAGATTCGTTACGATGGCTTCAAATTGCCAATCTGATTCCAGTATCATTTGAGTCTGATCGCCATAGAACTGCTGCGCTTTACGAATAATAATGATGCGTCTTGGCTTATCCCATGAGGTTGCTTGGTAGATGAGAGTTATGCCTTCGATGATCCATTCTTCATCTACAAACCGTTTCCAATAACGGCATTGCTTGACTTCGGCTTGCAAGCGCTTAGTCCACTTCATCTTCCCGACATAGCCGATCTTTCGAAGTTCCCAGAGACTATAGAATTCTTCACCTCCAAAACCTTTGTCAAATCGAGCATATTTGACTATTCGTTCACCAAGTAAGTCTAAGGTTTCTTGCACGAAGTTTCCTGCATCGCGAGAGGAATGTACGTTGCCTGCGCGAAGAACTGCATTTAAACACAAACGGGATTGACCTTCAAAGGCCAGAAGAGGATGCAGACTTTTTCGTCCTGGCTTATGTGAATTGGCCCCAACAGCAGCCCCTTCCTGATTTCCGTATACAGTCTCAACCGTTGAGTCTAAATCGAGAATCATTTCAGTTGGTAAGCTCGGCGCAATGATTTGTTGATTAAGTTTCTTTAGATTTGGTATAAGGAAGGGTTGGTTTTACTGAGCCGTTTCAACCCTTTATTCAGAAGGGTGTGATGAGGACAACGCCCTCCTAGCAATCGCTGGATTAATGAATCATTTTGCAGTTTGCGAAAATGAAAGAGCCGCTGGCAACCGAGCATCCAGCCTACAATGAGATACAGTAGAATTCGGCAAACTGGAAACATAGCGTTCCAATGTTTGCTGCAATGGAGATCAGCTAGGGCCTGAGGGAATTTAATTTTTTCTAGGTAGTCCAGAAAAATCTTTATTCCTCCGTTGGAGGTTGCGTTTTGGAGAGAAAATTCGGTCTTGATTTTAGTTGTAGATGTGATAGACTTCACCTAAAGGGTGCTCCTCTCTTGGGATAATGTGGTCTTCGCAAACTCCATTATACCAAGGGATCGGGCACTTTTTTACTATGTTTAGGAGATTTTACTTTCGTAATTCAGGATTAATCCTTGTGAGGGCAGGGGCATGACTGATGAATCTTCTGTAATGGGAGTGGAGGAACAGCCCCAAGTCTAACTGAAAAGAAAAATTGTTTTCCAAGCGTGAATTGCACCGATCAGGTAGGAACGTGGGGACATCAATGGATGCCACAGTGCAAGCTACTAGGATGACAAACCGTCAATATCCTTGAGTAACGAGGAACTTATGATTTAGTAAATTCAGTTAGAGGGAACGCCGGATGCCGGGAAACTGGCACGTCCGGTGTGGAGCAGGGGAAAAGCTGGAGATGACATCAAATGCTTACCTATTGTTACCGATAGCTCAATAAAACAGTGGTAGTCTAGGACTTTATTTTCTCGTCCAAGGCTGCCGCTGTTTCTTTTATTGGGGTCAGTCTAAAACTTATTTTACGAAGGCTGCCGATTTTGTAATTCTAAAACCCGCGTGGGATCAACAACTCCAGTCTAAAACTTTATTTTCAACGAACGCCGTAAGCTGCTCTTCTGGTATTATGGGCTTCGTGGCCTTTCCTTACTTTTCTTACCGTATGCACTTGATGCGAGTCCAATGGCGCTCTTGATTTTCTCTATCTTCTATGGTCTTGATTGGATTGCTACGGTACCGCCTACCGTCAAACTGGCGTCGAATGAATTTGGTAAAGAAAAGGCTGGCATGATCTTTGGATGGGTTGTTGTTGCTCATCAAATAGGCGCTTCCACGGCTGCCTACGGGGCAGGACTTATGAGGGATTTGCTAGGCGATTATACAATTCCATTTGTCACGGCAGGTTTCGTGTGTTTGTTTGCTGCTGTAATGGCGATTCGTATTTCGAAACGTAGTAGTGCGGCAGGGCAAGTGCAGGCTTAAGAAAGCCTGTTTTTATGCAAACGCGTTATTTGATAGCTGAATGCTCCGTTATACAACCAACTGCTCTTTGAGTCCATTTCATACACATGCTCTGGCCGCTATAGGCGGCTTTTTAGACGTTTTACTGCTTGCAATGACCCATTCCTTTTGGTTGGCATTGACATATGATAATCCAAATACTTGTTAAATGGAGTTGAAAATATGTCACTTTCCCCAAACGTCCAGTTAAGCAGCACAACAAAAATAGATATTTTAATCCCTGCGATCGAGAAGGATTTAGGGACACTGCCTTTCGTCATTGATGCGGTAAGAAAATATGTCAAGCATCCAATTGGAGAAATCCTCATAGTTGCCCCAAAAAGAAAGAAAATGATAGAGATATGCAGAAGAAAAGGATGTAAATTCGTCGATGAAGATAAGGTTCTTCCCCTTACAAAAAAAGACATCAACTATCGGTCAAAGACATGGGATCGATCAGGGTGGCTTTTCCAACAATTTTTAAAGC
Source organism: Paenibacillus sp. SYP-B3998 (assembly GCF_010820665.1). Classification (GTDB taxonomy): domain Bacteria; phylum Bacillota; class Bacilli; order Paenibacillales; family NBRC-103111; genus Paenibacillus_E. The sequence continues at coordinate 438,648 of NZ_JAAIKC010000001.1, forward strand.
TTAGCGGCGATTCCATCTGCTCTTCTAACTTTTATTTGGTTATTGATGCGGATACAGTGTTGATTCGTCCGCATACTTTCAGATCGGCTCAAAAGACGGTGTTTTATTGCCGCAACTGGAGTCAAGATGAATATTTTAAAACGTATAAAAAGCTCTTGGGGAGAAAGCCTTCCTCGTCCTTATCTTTCGTTACCCATTACATGCTGTTTGAGAAGTCGAAGCTTGTACAGCTGAAAAGGGCAATAGAGTCCAAGCATGGCACACGCTGGTATTTGGCGATCTTGCGAAATATGAACAAATCGAAGCAGTTCGCTTTTTCAGAATTCGAGACCTATGGGAATTTTATCCATGCGGCTGTTCCTAGCAAGCTTATTCTAAAGCAAGCTTTGAATAAGGGGTTACACATGAATGTTACACAAATTTCGAAATCACAAGTGGCCCTGTTATCGAAAAAGTACAGGTCCATCTCTTTCCATAAACGTAAAGACTATGTAAGGAAATTACAGGTGGGGCGCCCATGACAAATTATGAAGTCGTTTGGAAGGGCCCTGTACAAAAAGCGTCTGGTCTTGGCATTGCGAGTAGATCGTATGTTAGGGCCTTAAAAAGGCACGGTGTAAGCATACAGGTAGGTAGTGCGATGAAAAAAAACTTGCGTGAAGGGAAAATAAAAAAGCGGAGAGTATTAATATATCATCAGCTTCCTAAAACGATCAACTTTAAGAAGGATCGAGCATCGTTTAACTCGATCATTCTGAATACCGTTTGGGAAACGAGCCGGATACCTAATCGCTGGGTGCCATATATGAATAAATTTGATGCCGTGTGCGTACCCTCGAATCAAAACAAACAGGCACTGAGAAATAGCGGCGTCAAGGTTCCAATATTCCTAGTCCCCCACGGTGTAGACACAAAGATGTACACGCCCAACAATAAGAGTTTTCCCTTACGCGGCGCAAAGGGCAAGTTTATCTTTGTTTCTATATTTGGTTTCCAGCATCGGAAAAATCCCGAGGCTTTATTGAGGGCCTACTGGGAGGAATTTTCACCTGCTGATAATGTGCTTTTGGTCATCAAGACGAATGGATACGCGGCTCACGAAAATGAAAAATGGATTAAGACTACCATACGACGGTACAAAGAACGATTAGGAATTCGTAAAAAAACGGCTCCTGTCTTGGTTATTAGCCATTATCTAACTTCTAAAGAGCTTAAAGGGCTTTATACGCTAGGCAACGTATTTGTTCTTCCTACTCGTGGGGAGGGAGTCGGATTACCATTCCTTGAATCATTGGCAAGCGGTATCCCTGTCATCACTACGGGATGGGGGGGACATATGGACTTCCTAACTCATAAAAATTCTTTTCTAATTCCCTATCAATTACAAAATCCTGTAAGTAGCATGAATAGTAAACACGCGATTTCGCGTAAATTTCGCAATTTGTTTGCTGAAAAAGGCCAGCGATGGGCAGAGCCAAACCTGGGCAGTTTAAGAAGGCTCATGAGATTGGCTTATCAGAACCCCCGTTTATGTAAGAAAAAGGGACTTCAAGGCAGAAAGGATATATTGAAGCTAACCTGGGGTAGGGCTGGCTTGTCCTTCAAACAAGCTGTAGAAAAAGTGATTAGGTCAAAAAAATAGGGATGATACTCAGCTCGTCTAAGGGAGGGATATATCTTGCGTATCGTTCTGTTGTCTGGCGGTTCTGGGAAAAGGCTTTGGCCGCTTTCTAATGAGATTAGATCTAAAGCATTTCTTAAAGTTTTAAAATCGGATGACGGTGTAATGGAATCCATGATTCAAAGAGTGTGCAGGCAATTGGATGAGGTAGGACTGCTTCAATCCACTTGCATCGTAACCCATAAAAGTCAAGTAGAAATCATACAAAACCATGTGGGCGACAGAGTTCCTATAATTAGTGAATCCCATAAAAAGGGTACATTTACAGCAATCGCTTTAGCTGCTAGTTATTTTCATTCAGTGAAGCATGCAGATCTGAACGAAACGATCTGTATTCTTCCGGTCGATACTTATGTCGAAACCGCATTTTTCCAACTGCTTCACAAGTTTCCTCCTGTTCTTTCTCACTCTCAAGCCGATCTCGCACTTCTGGGAACTTCTCCAAAGCATCCTTCCAGCCAATATGGTTATATTGTGCCGATCCCGCCAATTGATAATAAGCATGGTTATTTATCCGTAAGCCAGTTCGTGGAAAAACCAGATGAAGAGAATGCAAAGCTTTTGATAGATAGGAATGCTTTATGGAACTGCGGTATTTTCGCTTTTTCTTTAGCGTTCATGCTTGCTAATTTAACGGACAAGGGGCTACCCACACGATACGAGGACTGGCAACTTCATTATGAAAAGCTTCCTGAGATCAGCTTTGATCATGAAGTTGTAGAAAAAATAAGCCATGCTGTGGTCATTCCTTATAGCGGAACTTGGTGGGACCTAGGGAGCTGGAGCACATTAACAAACCATTTTGAAAGTAACGTGATCGGGATAGGTCAAATATCAAAAGAATCGGTTAACACACATCTTGTTAATGAGCTTTCTTATCCCATCCAGGTTATTAACGTATCTAATATTATTGTAGCTGCAAGTCCTGATGGTATTCTTGTCGCAAATAAAAATAATTCTGATCAAATTAAAGAAAGGCTTAGTTACACGCGCCAAATACCTATGTACGAAGAAAAAAGATGGGGTAATTATCGGGTATTGGATCATTCCATAGCGGAAACGGAAGCAATCGTTAAGAAGATGATGCTGCTCCCAGGAAAAAACATAAGTTATCATAAGCATCAGAGGAGAAAAGAAATCTGGACCATCCTATCTGGATCTGGAGAGTTTATTATGGACGATCATTTGTACTGTATTCAGACAGGAAGCGTTCTCGAGATCCCATGTGGCGCCAAACACGGAATGAAAGCTACTACAGCGCTCGAATTTATTGAAATCCAAATTGGGAGCGAACTTGTTGAAGAAGATATCATACGTATAGCGATGACCTGGGAAGATTCTGTTCAATTTTGCAAGAACAGAGATTGAACGATTCGACTATCCTTTACGATGATCGACCAGTGCGGACAATCAATTGGCGAAGAGATGATATCGGAGACTACTGTGTAAACAGGAAGTCTCTTTTTTTGTGCTGAAAAAATGAGATAGCGCTGAGGGATGCTGCTGTCCGCAACCTGCTTGGTATATGGGTTTAAGCGGCATGGTAAATTTATTTTCTGGTTTATAGAGGGATTTATGTATTTTTATACTAGTCGTTTCGTAGATATTATTGTATGATAGTTTTGTTTGAAAGCACTTACAAGTCTAATTCTTTGAAGTATGAGAGGAGATTGGGTAAATGAAAAAGAAATGGCTGAATTCTGTCACAACTGTCGCAATTGCAGTGACTGCGTTGTCCACACCGTTCATTCCGTTAAGCACGGAGACGGTACTCGCAGCTGTTGATCAGGCAACGGAGACAAAACCGTCTTATACAACTCGCGCAGACATACCGTCCACATACAAATGGAAAACGGATGATATCTATGTGGATAAGGCGGCATGGGAGGCGGATGTAAAAAAAGTACGCGACCTGGCAGCAACATTTACCTCCAAGCATCAGAATAAGCTTGGGTCTTCATCTGCCGAACTGAAAGCAGCACTTGATGATTACACCGAGCTGAATCGTATTTTTGATAAAGCTTATGTGTACGGGCATCTACGCTTCGATGTAAATAGCAGTGATGCGAATATGCAGACGCTTTCGGATGGCGCAGATGCACTTAGTACCGACATTGGTTCCAAATTGGCTTGGTTCACTGTAGAACTCAATGCCATATCGGACGACCAATTAAAGACGCTATTGAGCTCGCAGGAACTGAAGGCTTACAAAATTTTTGTTGAAGACAAGGTTCGTACGAAGACACATATCCTTTCTAAGGAAATGGAAGAAGCGCTGGCAAAAACAGCTCCACTTTCTCTTAATCCAGAAGACACGTTTAAGATGTTGACGAAGGATATCAAATTTCCGACGATCAAAGACGAGAATGGCAAAGATGTTCAATTGAGCCGTTCAAACTTCATTACTTATATGGAAAGCAAGAACCGCGATGTCCGTAAGTCAGCTTTCGAGGCATACTACGGCACGCTTGAGAAGTATCAGGACACCTTCTCCAAAACGCTAGGCGGTGAAGTACAAGCGAATAATATTAACGCGAATTTACACAAGTACGGCTCTGCGTTGGATAGCGCTTTGACACCGAATAACGTTCCAACCAAAGTATACGACGAGCTGGTTGATACCGTAGACCGTAATTTGCCTCTGCTGCATCGTTATATGGATGTAAAGAAGAAACTGCTCGGTGTCGACCAATTACATATGTATGATATTTACACGCCTGTTGTCGAATACCAAGAACGTTATATCCCTTATGAAGAAGGCAAGAAAATGGTTCTCGACGGCCTGAAACCAATGGGCGAGGCTTATGTGAATGTCCTTAAGGGCGCATTCGACAAGGGATGGGTCGACGTCTATCCAACGGACGACAAGCGAAGTGGCGCCTACCAATGGGGAGCCTTCGATACCCATCCTTATGTGCTGCTTAACTATGAGGGCACGTATGATTCTGTGAGTACGATCGCGCATGAACTCGGACATGCAATGCAGTCTTACTATACGAACAGTAAGCAGAATTACGTAAACTCGAATTATCCGATCTTCACAGCGGAAGTAGCTTCAACCATGAATGAAACGCTTATGTTCAAGTCCATGTATGCAAATGCGAAATCTAAGCAAGAGAAGCTTTACTTGCTCAATCAGTACCTGGAAAATTTCCGAACCACCATGTTCCGCCAAACCCAATTCGCTGAGTTCGAACGTGCGATCCATGAGACAGCGCAGAAGGGTGAATCGCTTAATGCGGAAACATTGAAGAAGCTATATTTAGACATCAATAAAAAATATTATGGCCCAACCATCGTGTCAGATGATGAAATTGCGATGGAATGGTCAAGAATTCCGCACTTTTACTACGGCTACTACGTGTATCAATATGCGACCTCATTCGCAGCCTCGGCTGCATTGGCGAATCAAGTGCTGACGGAGGGTCAGCCTGCGGTTGATCGCATTCGTGACAACTTCCTGTCCGCCGGTAACTCGGCGTCGCCGATTGATGTGCTGAAGGCCGCGGGCGTAGATATGTCCTCGCCGAAGCCAATCGAAGAAGCCATGAAAGTGTTTGAAGGAACATTGAACGAATTTGAGAAGCTCGTTGCCGAACTAGAAAAAGAATCGTCTTTAAAAGTTACCGTAAATGGAAAAGAACAGAGCTTCAAACAAGCGCCAGTCAATCTAAACGGCAATGTTCTCTTGCCGACTAGCGGTGTATTCGATACACTGGGCGCAATCGCAACATGGAACGACGACAAGAAGTCAATCACCATAACCAAAGGGGATAAGAAGATCGTTCTCACAATCGATGCCGAGACAGCAACGGTTGACGATAATGTTGTAGCGCTGGAGCAGAAGGCGCAGTTGGTGAATGAAGATAAGATGGTTCCGGTTCGATTTATCGCAGAAGCACTTGGTGCGAAAGTGACCTGGGACAACGACACCCATACTGTTATCGTCGTAACAGAGTAACAGTATCAGTAAGCGGGTTTGCTGAAAGTTAGCTTCACCCCAAAAAACCACCGTAAATAAATGAGACTGCTGAGAAACTTTCCTGTTTTTCAGCGGTCTCAAATAAACACGGTGGTTTTTTTGCATGCGCAGCTCCGTAAATACTAGTTGTGCATATTACATTCAAGAAAAACGTAAAGGTTAGGAGCGTAATTCCCGCAGCTTTTCACTGCGGTTTTTTCGTTTTTCAACTAATGAAAGTAAGCCGTCTAGATTGGCAATAACAGTTCCTACGATTATCGTAATCACCCCAATCATCGTTACCCAAGTCATGCTCTCTCCGTAGAACAGCACGCCAATTGTAAGGGCGATAAGTGGAGAGATGTAGAGCCATGTTGCAGGAAAGACAGGGTTCGTTTTGGCGACAAGCCAATAGAAAAGGCTGTGCCCGACCATGGAGCCAATGACAATTAAGTAAAATAGCGAACCAATCGCACTTGGTGTCAGCAAACTATTGATCTGTACGTGCTCGGTGCTAGCTGAAAGCACTAACAAAAGCAGGCCGCCATACAGCATTTGAGCCGCGTTTAGTGCAATGGGCGAGGCTTTTGGGAATTGTTGAATGACCCGTTTGGAGTAAAGGGCCCCCGAAGCATAGAAAAACTCGCCGAACAAGATCGCCATGCTTCCGAGCACCCACCAACCGCTTGCGGAAAGGGTAAGGCTTGGCAGCAGAAGGAGAATGACGCCTGTGAAGCCTACGAGGCAGCCAATTGCTGCACGCGCTGATGGTTTCTGGCGCAGCACGACAAGCTGGAGGAGAAGAATCATGAGTGGACCTGTAGCCGATAATACGGCTGCGATACCGGATGAAACGTATTGTTCGGCCCAATACAGCGTTGAAAACGTACCGAACGTGAGACCGATTCCTGTAAACAGCATTTCTTTGCGAAGCAGCAGCGTAAAACTAGCTTTTTTCCTCCAAACCATCCAAAGGAACAGCAGCAAGCCTGCAACAAAAAAACGAATGCCCGCCGAGAAAAAAGGTGGAGAAGCGGCATCCACACCAATTTTGATAGCCAGAAAGGTTGTGCCAAATATTAGACATATGAGTAAGTAATTGAAAATGATCATCGTGGCACGCCCCCTTTGTTAACTATCATACAGGGAACGCAATAGAACAGATGTAGGTGAATAGAACAGTTTAGCCGGAAATGGTGTACAATCATACTAAAGAGGAGGGTGGCACCTATGTTATTCAAACAAGTTTATGATTATATAGTCACCCGGATTGAACGGGAAGAATGGAAGGTGGATGACAAGCTGCCTTCCATTCGAGTGCTTGCTCAAGAGTTGGGGATTAACCGGCTAACGGTATTCAAGGCGTATCAACTGTTGAAACAGAACGGGAAAGCTTATGTAAAAGAGAAATCAGGCTATTACGTGTGCTCACGCAATCTAAATCAACTCACATACGAGCCCATGGAGAGTCAGCCCATTCAATCCTCCGGGCATTTGAAAAACAATTTGTCGGAAATTCAACAGGTGCCTGTCAGGTATCAGTTTTCTCAAGCGTTGATCGATCCGAATTTACTTCCGAATCTGTTCCTTTCCGAATATGTGAAAAAAGTATTCAACATCTATCCGAAATTAATGGGCACTTATTCGACCGCACAAGGGGATGAGGAGCTGCGAGAGGTTCTTTGCCAATATATGGTCCGACATCATCGTGTTCAATTAACGGCAAATGAACTCGTGATTACGACGGGAGCGCAGCAAGCGATTGATCTTTTGGCGCGTGTGTTTATTAGACCGCTGGACGCTATCTTGGTAGAACGGCCTACATATAGTGCGGCAATTGATATTTTTCGTCAACAGGGTGCTCGCTTCCTTCCTGTGGATATTCGCCCGGACGGCTATGATTTGGAGAAGGTCGAAGACCTGATGAAGCAGCATCGACCGCGGTTTTTCTATATGAACCCAACCTTTCATAATCCAACAGGGTATACGGTTCCCTCCTCGCAACGCAAGCAGCTCGTCGAGTTGGCAGAAAGATATCGATGCTTGTTGATTGAAGATGATGCCTTTCATGACATGTATTTTGACCAGCTACCTCCCCAACCTTTGTTCACCTACGATACAGAGGGGTGGGTTGTGCATCTTCGCAGCTTTAGCAAGTATGTGGCGCCTGGTCTACGGGTATGCGCGGTCATCGGCCGGAGCTCGGTTATCCAGCCTCTTATTACGGCTAAATCACTGGCTGATAACGGAACACCGCTAGTTAATCAGAAAATTTTTCTGCATTACTTCGAATCAGAACGGCTGCAGAAGCATTTGGCTAAATTGCGCATCGCTTTGCAAATAAGAAGAGACATTATGGAGGAAGGACTGAAAGCCACCGGCTGGGAATGGACGACTCCTCAAGGTGGGCTTAGCTTGTGGCTCCAACTGCCCGACAAGTTTCCGGTTGAAGCATTCTTACAAGACTGTTTCCAACAATCGGTTTCCTTCGTTCCCGGCATAATTTGTGATCCGTTGAACGAAATACGGTCAAGGATGCGTTTGAGCTATTCCTTTGTGAATGAAGATGAATTGCGAGAAGGGATAAGGCGACTCGCGAACGCTGCGCAAGGCTATTAAATACGAGAAAAAACGCTCATGAGAAGGATGATGGACATATCCACATCTCATGAGCGTTTTTTTCGTATTTTTCAAAGAAAACGGGGGGGGGGTTAGGGAATAGGATTGAAGTCTCGATTAAGCTTCTACTTTCTGTAATTTCCGTTCTTTCAGCGTTAAGCCGGACTTCGAGGACTTCGAACGGGATAAACTGAAGGATGCGGCGGCAGTTCCTACTGCGATGGCGACTCCCGCGGCGCCGATCCAGCTAATGGAGGTCAGCGAGGTTTGTTCCACGACAATGCCTCCAATACCAGCCCCGGCAGCCATTGCGAGCTGCAAAACAGAGCTGTTAAGGCTAAGCATAATGCCCGAGGCTTTCGGGGCGAGCGATATTAAATGATACTGCTGCGTAGGGCCAGTTGACCAGGCAGAGAATGCCCATAGCATGAGCAGTGGGAACACGAGCACAGGGGAACTAGCCGCGAACGATAGGAGTAAGAGCGACGCGGTGTGCAGAAGCATGCCACCGATTAGCGTGCGGGGAGCTCCCCATTTGTCCGTACTAAAGCCGCCGAGCTTGGAACCGATTAAGCTGGCGATACCGAAAGCAAATAATCCTGCGCTTACCGTCTTTTCACTCATACCTGTAACGGTAAGGAGGAACGGGGAAATATAGGTGTATGCGATGGAGTAGCCCGCAATCCAGAAGAAGGTTACGGATAAGGCCAGAGCGATTCGGCGTTCTTTTAACAGCCCCAATTGTTTGCGAAGAGGTACTGGCTCTTCGCCTTCTGTTCGTGGAATGACGAAGGCTACGATGAGCATGGCGAACAGACCCAATAACCCGATGCCTCCAAAAATTGCCTTCCAATCGTAGACGGAAGCAATGACTCTTCCCAGAGGCACACCAACAATCAATGCAGTGCTGAAACCCATAACGAGCGTGGCAATAGCGCTCCCTTGCTTTTCGGGCGGAGCCATATTAGAAGCTACGGTTAATGAGGTAACCACGAATACGCCAGAGCTTAGAGCTAAGATGATTCGTGAGGCGATAAGGGATTCAAATCCAGGCAGTGCTAGGGCAATCGCATTTCCAATAATGAACACGCCCAAAGCGTAAAGCATTAACTTGCGTCGTTCCACGCGGGCCGTCATAGCCATAAGGAAAGGGGTGCCAAATGCGTAAGCTAGCGAAAATACCGTAATTAATTGACCGGCTGCAGATACAGAAACGCCAATGTCGAGCGCAACCTTATCTAGTATTCCTGCGATAATGAATTCCGACGTTCCGACGAGAAAACTGATGATAGCCAGCATGTATATTTTCCACGTGTATGACATAATTGTACTTGCTCCTCTCTCTACTCCATTATTTTATATTTCTAAAAATATAGAAATAATAACAAAAAATTATTCCAGCAAATACGGTGCGTATTTTCGCGCCATGTCGCGGTTCACGCTGTAGTATATATACGTTCCGTCTTTTCTGAGCTCTAACAGGCCGCAATCTGTCAATTGTTTCAAATGGTGTGAGAGCGTCGATCCAGCGATGGATTCAAGCTTGCCCCCGATATCAGAGCAGCACAAATTCCGTTCCTCAGTAAGCATGAGGGCAATTTTGAGTCGAGTTGGTTCCCCGAGTGCCTTATATACTTTGACGGCTTGTCGAACTTCCACGTTATCTTCTACCATTGTAAACTCACCTTTGCCTATGTTGTAGTTATTTCTATATGTATCGAAATAAAAATACCATAGGTAACTGCTAAAGTAAATAAGTATTTTTAAAATATCTCTTGCACGTTGGCTTCTCGACAAGAACCAGCAAACCTTAACGGGAGTGGGGTATGGGTTCCGCTTACGGCATAGGCGCTAATGGGAGGAGGGATGCCCATCCCTGAAGGAGGTAGCGAAAAGCTTGCACAAGCCTTGGTTCAGCTGGCGCAAAACTATGGCGGAACCATCCGTACACGTGGCGCAAGCGCAGCGTATTGTTGTGAAGCATGGCCGTGCCGTTGGCGTCCGAACATTGGACGGCGAGGAATTCCATACGAAGCAGGCGGTCACAGCTTCGACGGGTCCGGATCAGATGTTTCGCCGCTTCCTGCTCAGCCCAGCCATCGAACAGAAGTGCCTAATCTGTTTATGCTAGGTGCGGCAACTTTGCCAGGGCACGGGATCAATGGAGGCTCGGGCTACATTGTTGCCCAAAAGCTGCTCTCTAACGACTAACATGTTTAACACAACTTGTAGGTAGTTTTCATCTTCGGATAATAAATGAATTCTATAATAGGAACATAACCCCCTTTAAAGTTATGAATTAAGATCCGCAGCGTTTGCTGTGGGTCTCTTTTTTTATGAATCTTAAAATCTTTAGAAATCCCCTCTAGAGTTCTCAGGAGGGGATTTTAAATGTTAGATGAGAAAATATTAGAAGTTATTCATGTATCCAAGACAATTGGTAGGAGAGCACTAGTTAGCGATGTATCCTTTGAGGTCAAGCGGCGTGGGGAAGTGTGCGAAATCGTTGGCCCTATTCTGAAATAATTATTCAAGATTGATTTCCAGTTAACAAAGATCAGTCTTTAGGTGGATGAGGGAATGGGTGGCATGCTGACGCAGGTGTTCGAGGAAGTCGCTCTAACTACGGCTGCTGACGGGACAAAGGGGATGTAACGGTTGTATTCGCTTCTGGTTGGGGTACGGCCAATCCGTATGTTGATTTTTATCCGCTGTATGAGAAGCTTGCGCCACATGCTAAATTTCTACAATCGGGCTATAGTTTTTGCAACCATTGATATTTTTGAATCGACGTATTGAAATTTCGATTATTGGGATCAAATAGAGTAAAGTACGAGCGACGCAGTTCGTACTTGGATGGGTCAAATGTGAAAAAAACCGTACATTCATTCCAAAAGAAGGAATAATGTACGGTTTTTCTATAGCATGCCAGTCAACTAGTTCAACATCACCAAATACGCGGCTCAATTGAATGTATTGGATGGGGCTTTCTTCGATCTTGAGTTCATCGTATTTCTCCTTGCAAAGACTCTGCCTTAATTGCTAACTGGGCTATCTGAAGTTGTTCCGTCAGGGTTCATAACAAATAAGTAAACTCGATTATCTTTAGGATTAACATAAGAAATTGAATACAGGTGTGTTTTATTATTTTTCCATCCAATAAATAAATAAGCTCCAATTTTTTTGGTCTTCAGACCGTCTTCGTCAACAATATGATCAGGTATGTCTGGACGACTATAACCAGGTTCTTTAAAGAAATTATATTTCCAATAGGCATCACTTCCATTTTCTAAATCACCATTACCTTGTGCTAACTCATACTTTTCTTTAAATAATGCTTGTACTTCTTCTTGCGTTAATCCTAGTTTTAATTTCTCTTTCACTTCATTTACTTTTTTTATTATCATTTGATCTCTTTCAGTAACTTCTCTAGTAGAAGTGATCACGATGGTCTTTGTATCGTCGTTCCACTGAGCCTGTCCGTTAACCGCCTGAGCGACTGCTTTGATAGGTAGATAAGAGGTTCCATTAAGGATGACCGGAGCCAGCACAACACCTTCATCGTCTTTAGGTGTCCAAGCTTTACCATTGACAGTAAACTTGATATCGTGATTTAAATAAGCTTGTATCTTCTCTATACCTCCGGCTCCAGCCGCGTAGCAAGTAACTCCAAATACCAAGCTGCAAACACAAATTGTTGTAATAGGTTTCCATTTCATTCTTTACCAACCTCCATTTAATGGGTAGTAATATATTTTTTAACATAGATACAAAATAAGTGTATCATAAACGATACACTTATTTTAAATTTCTTTTATTTACTATACCTGTTTGTATGTATGTTAAAGTAACTTATACCATACATAATTCTCCGCTATTCCGCCGAAGACCCGTATATTCTTAGTTCGGTTGCTTTAACTTTCTCTACTGTAAGCTCATTGATTTTTTTCTCTGATAAATTAAATTCTTTTTTAAAATTTGTTAATGTACGATTATCTAAATTTGTTGATTCAAACCATCTGTTGAATTTATCCTTACCGACAAAGTTTATAACATTATTATCGAAAAAGTACTCTTTACTATTATGATATTTATTATCATGTTTTTCATCTGAGTCTACTGGATTAGAAAGTTTTGCAAATGAAATACTAGGATAGAATTGCATAGGATTTATAGTCTGAGAATCAGTAGGATACGTTGCATTCACATTATTAACATCAAAATGTAAATGATATCCTACGTTTCCAGTATTGCCAGAAGTAGCAATAGTAACATATTGACCAATGTTATCTCCTGTAGAATAGGTTTGACTATTTGCCTTTAAATGTAGGTATCGTGTGACCAAATATTTATCAGTTGCAGGGTCTTTTGTGTTATGTCGCATTGTCATTGCTACAATACCATCAGAATATGTACCAGATTGAATTATCACCCCTGTTGCAGCGGAACGAACAGGTACTAATTTAACTCCTATATCTACACCTTTATGATAACGTGAGCCTACGTTTCCAAATCCTTCTGTAATTGTTGTGCTGTCTGTAGGCCAAGACCAGTTTAAGTCAGCATAAAAATTACTTAGTAAAGATTGAGAAGAAACTACCTGTGATGTGGAACTTCCATTATTACTAGTGTCACTCCATGCAGCAGATGCAGCAGTAGCACCTCCTAAACACAAAGTAAGCGACAGTGATGCCAACAACATTTTTCTTTTAGTAAATTTCATGATTAAATATCAACCTCCTAATTGGGATGTAAACAATATACTACAAAAAAATAACTAATGGTTATATTTGTATAAAAATGATTATATTGGACTAGTCTATCGTATTTTTTGAAATATTATGTAAAAAAATTTATCTTAAGCCCCCCGATAAATGCGAGTAATTTGTTATTTGAAGTCGTTTTAATAACGAAATTTTAATTTAGAATTTTTAGCCAAAATCTAAAATAGGGTGTACACCTTTTGTTAGCCAGGGCTTATGCAACGCTAGTGATGAATCTTATAAAATCTTTAGAAATCCCCTCTAAGATGTTCTCAGGAGGGGATTTTACATGTTAGATGAGAACATATTGGAAGTTATTCATGTGTCCAAGGCAGTTGGCAGAAGAGTACTCGTTAGTGAGGTATCCTTTGAGGTCAAGCGTGGCGAAGTGTGCGGATTCGTTGGCCCTAATGGTGCAGGCAAAACAACGTTAATTCGGATGATAACGGGCCTAATTAAACCGAATGCAGGGCAAATCATGATTGCTGGGGTTAATGTCCAGCAGGAACGTATAAAAGCTTTGTCACAAGCAGGAGCTATTGTTGAGTCTCCAATCTTCTTTCCCTATATGACTGGAAGAGATAACTTATTGAACCTTGCAAGGCTCCACCCTAACTTATCTGCTGCGCAGAGGAAAGACCGGGTTGAAGAAGTTCTTGCAATTGTTGGTCTAAGCCAGCGTGGAGCAGACAAAGTGAAAACATACTCCCTTGGGATGAAACAACGCCTTGGCATCGCACAGGCTCTGCTTGGTTATCCTGAGTTAATTATTCTGGATGAACCAGCCAATGGTCTGGACCCCATGGGGATTCGAGATCTGCGTAATCTAATTTTGAAGCTGCGCGATGAGCATGGAATTACCTTTTTCATATCGAGCCACCTTCTAGATGAACTTCAGCGGATCTGCAATCGGTTTGTCATTCTGAAAGAAGGTCGCATGATTTGGCAAGGAACGAGCGAGCAATGGTTGGAAATCGCGGGTACGCAAGGACTTGAGGATCATTTTGTGGAGATGATGACTTCATGAAATCGTTATTCCAAAGTGAGTTTGAACGTTTATGGAAGCAAAAGCTAACCTGGTTGTTTTTTGCTGCGATTCCATGTATTTTGTTTGCCACAGCAAAGTACTATTTATCAAATAATCTACGCGTACCTCTGCAAAGTCCGGAGTATGTGACTGCAAATAATTTTCCAGTTATGGCACTGGTCGAGCAGCTTATCGTTGTATTTAACGTCATGTCACTAGTACTGCTGACACTGTCTTTTACGGAAGAATATCGGACAGGACAACTGAGAATGGTCATGCTGCGTGCGTTTACTTTGGGCCAGTTATTTCGTGCCAAAGCGCTGGCTTATCTCGTGACGATGCTCATGTTCTTCCTAACTTATCTGGCAGTATCAGGTGTAGTGGGGCAGTTATTTTTTGATTCCAGCGTTACGACGAATTTGTTTTATCAGGATACGAAAGCTTCTACATTAGATGTAATTATGTATACAGTTAACTATTACGCGATTTCTCTTGTTACAGTGGTCACCATTGGAAGTGTGTTCATTGCCGTTGCCGTGTTGAGCCAATCGACGACGGCCGCCATTGGCATGGGTATGGGCTTTCTGCTGCTTTCATTGGGTTATCCAATTGTGTTCACGATGATGAATTACGCATGGAAGCTGGGGCTGCCCTCATCGTGGCAGTTTCTCTCTCTGACTCAAGTTCAATATGAAGGAATTGCATTCCTGCTTGCGGATACAGTTGCCTTTTCTAATCGCCAATTTTGTTTGACAACATGGCTGATATTAGTCGGCTATATCACCGTTTGTGGATCAACAGCCTATTTTGCGTTTACGAAAAAAGATCGATGGATTTAGGAGGGACGAACATGAAGCGACTATTTCAAAGTGAATGGGAACGAATGTGGAAACGGAAAAAAACAAAGGTGAGTTTACTTCTTTTGATGTTGATTGTTTGCTTTGATTGTTTATTCTTGAACATGCAGCGGGTTGGCGCATTTAATGCCAGCGACTCTGTGCCCTTAGTGGCTCAGAACTTCTCTGTATTTTTGCTTAAAGAAGTGTCGTTCTTTCTTACGCTAATTATAGGTCCACTTTTAATTGTCGATAGTCTGAATGGAGAGAACACATCAGGACAGCTGCGGCTTGTGTTAATACGCCCGATCTCCATTGCTAAATTGTTTCTGGCTAAATGGCTTAATCTTGCTTGCATGCTGTTCCTATTTGTTAGTCTAACGTTTGTCATTGGGGAAGCGTTTGGACATTTGCTATTACCAAGCGTAGATAGCCTATTTTATTTAAATCCTACTAACAGGTACGATAGCTTGGGCGCATTTATGTATGGGTTAAAAAGCTATGGATTATTTTTCCTTATTTTACTAGCGGAGTTAAGTATAGTTTGCTTGATCTGCACCCTATTGCCGAATGCAATTATTTCCTATTTCATATGGATTGGGGTGATGATTGGGACTCTCTATGTATCCGATTCACTTCAGTTCTTTCTGTTAAGTGCTTCAACGATATTTAAACTCATGGCCGATAGGTACGCGTATCCTTTTTATCTGCCTTTAGGGGGATGTATCGGATTCGGATTCCTTGTTACAATGGCGATATGGAACCGGAAAAATTGGTCCAAATGACACCGAGTCACGAACTGCCGAGGGAAATGAGGAAATAATGAGCCAAAAAATAGTCATTGTCGATGATGAAGCCGAAATTGTATCGCTGATCCAACAATCGCTTGCGCTAGAGGGGTATGAGGTATACACGGCAAGTAATGGGCAAGAGGCACTTAAACATCTTGAACGTCAACCGGATCTCATTATTCTGGATGTTATGATGCCCATGCTAAATGGATTTGAACTTTGCCAAATGATTCGAGATGAAGTAAGCTGTCCCATTCTATTCGTCAGCGCAAGGCAAACGGAAACGGATCGGATTCAAGGATTGTCCATCGGAGGGGACGATTATATCACGAAGCCGTTCAGTCTCCGGGAACTCAAAGCGCGAATTGCTGCGCATCTAAGAAGGAATCAGCGCGCAGCAGCTGTGATAGATCAGCGAGTGACCCTGCGTTATGGTTATTTACAATTGGATCTCAAGGGACGTAAGGTTAAAATTAGACAGACGATAGTTCCTTTTACAACGAAGGAATTCGATATTATGGAGTTGCTCGCTTTGCATCCGGGTCAGGTGTTCTCCAAAGAACAAATGTACGATAAAATTTGGGGGCTAGAGGCGATGGGGGATGCTGCAACGATTACAGAACATGTGAAAAAGATTCGCGGCAAGCTGAGCGTGGCAGATCCTGACACCAATTACATAACTACGGTTTGGGGTGTAGGTTACAAATGGGAGGCACTTCCTTCATAGAACGGTATTCGATCAAAAAACAGCTGAGTATTACATTTATTATGATGATGGCTCTGAGTATTGGGATGACGGTTCTTACACTCGGCGCAGGCGGGTATTGGCTATACGCCGCTGATTTCTTACGACCAGCTAATCACTATGAACAAGAGATTCCAATCATTGAAGCTTATGTAAAGCAGCATGGGGAGGAGTTACTGAATGTAAGTGCCCGCGATGCACTTGAGCAAGTGATCTCACTGGGTGGCATTCAATATCAGATCATGGATGTACGAGGAGCCTTCAAATACGGTTCAATAGAAATGCCTTTGATTAGCAACAATGAAGCCTTGATTGAGAAAATAAATACAACAACAATCAGTGACGCTTCCCTTGGAATAGGAGGCGTAATAACAAAGGTTATCCCGATTACGGCAGCGGAGGGGCAATGGCGTGGAGCGATGCTTCTACAATATAAAATGGAAGTGTCCTCCAGTAGTAAAGCCTCTCGTCTTTTACTGGTACTCGTTATTTGCTTATTATTTGCTTCGCCCTTTATGTATATCGCCTTATTCACCTGGCTATTCGCAACAAAGCTTGGGAAGCGAATGAATAAGCCGATTTCGGAATTAATTCATGCTGCAAAGAGAATCCAGAAGCAGGATCTGGATTTTTCGATTTCTTACGCAGCCAACAACGAAATTGGCATCCTATCCCAATCTTTCGAAAGTATGCGACAAGAATTAAAAAATGCACTGCTACGGGAATGGAAAATGGAACAAGAACGACGGGATATGATGGATGCTATTGCTCACGATTTTCGTACCCCAATGATGATTATTCAAGGGAATGTGGAGTTGTTGACGGAAGTAACGGAGCTTACACAGGAACGATTACATAATCATTTGCGCGTGATTGAACATAATGTGAGACGAGTAAATCGGCTCTTTCAAGATATTCAGGTTGTTTCTGGGAAAGACTTAGAATACTTCCCTTTTGGATTAGAGAAAGTGGATTTGCCGACGTTTATCGACATGAAGGAACATGAAATTCGCTATTTATGCGCAAGCAAACAGGTGGGATTTAAGTTCAGTATAGAAGAAAGGCGCCGCCTGCAGGATAGTCCCATTTATATGGATATGCAGAGGATAGGACAAGTGTTGGATAATATAATTTCCAATAGCCTCCGTTTCGTGCCAGCCCATGGTGAAATTGACGGACGTGTCATTCTTTATGACGGTCTCATCCAATTTGAAATTTGCGATACAGGTCCAGGGTTTGATCTGAAAGACATTCCCTTTCTATTTCAAAAATTTTACCGTGGAGAGAAAGGACAATCAGGGCTTGGGCTCTATACGGCGAGCATTATCGTTGAGAAGCATGGAGGAAAGATAGAGGCATATAATCGTGCAGAGGGCGGAGCCTGTCTGGTGTTTACCATGCAAACTACTTTGCAGTCTTAAGTTTATGACGTTCAACATAATCATTCACGCTTAGCGTGAGCATGGATGATCGAATGTGTTACATGATGGAAAAGCGACTGCGTTGTTGAAGACAGGCAGAAGATGGGTGTCATCCAAAGAAGGACTTTAGAAAGGATTGTTGGGTAAATTGGGGCGTTCTCAGGGAATGTACTATTGGGGCATGGTCTTAACGATGATTTTATGTGTGCTGGGCGAATTAATTTGGCTGCCCGATCCTTTGCGTTTTGGTATCGGCTATTTTTGGATGGATGCTCTTAATCTGCTCGTTTATTTACTCGCCCTTATTCCACTTCTGTGGATGATAGCTTCAATACGGACATTGCTTAGGGTGAGACCCGCTGCAATCGATTTTCGTTGGACTCGCATCCGCAATTGGGCTGTATGCATCGCGGGTATAGCTGCAATACTCTGCATTCTCATTGCCCCGAAGCAGCTAACATTATCGTTAGGCGCATTTGGATTAACTTGGTTACTCGTGTTTGTGGAGGTTTACTTCAGTGAGCGCTTGCGGCGAAAGCTTCCCTTTCGAAGTTTAACTGCGTTTGTGTTGACGATTTGTTTCTTATGCTTCCTGTTTTGGCCGACTCGTTATATGGTCACTTATCCTGGTCTATCCATGAATATGAATCGTTATGCGCAGGTGAGCGGTGGAAATGTGCATGGGGAAATTTCGGGTGTGCTTGTTTTTGAACGACCTGCATTCCCCGTAGACTGGGTGTATGCAAAACTATTTCCACATTATACGTTCGAACGAGAGAATTTGGGCATGTCGTTAGGAGCTTACAATCAACTTGTACAAACGATGAAGGAAGATGCGAACGCGTCAGGTAGCGCGATTGCTTTTCAAAAGGTCGGTAAAGGAAAAGGGATTATCTCAGAGGGGGTTCTTGTCACAGCTATCGCGAAAGGCAGTCCTGTGGAAGGCATTATGCAGCTTGGCGATGTGATCGTCGAAGTGGAGGGTCATCCCCTTATAACCTTGCAAGAGCTTACTGCGCGCATGGCGGTGATTAATCCGGGTGATCGGGTAGAGGTCTCGGTGCTGCGCGGCAATCAACGAGTCATGCTCGCTACCGCGACTCGCGCTAATCCAGATGATCCTAAACGGGCTGTTTTTGGCATTCAAGCAAGCAATAAATTGCAGTATGATATTCCTGAAATTGTGCGCTACCATAATTATTTGCTTCACGAAGGAGGGCCATCGCATGGGGCGATTCTTGCCCTTACATTGATTGACCAGCTTACACCTTGCGGCGTAACGTACGGAAATCATGTAGCCGGCACCGGAACCATTGGAGCTGATGGTTTAGTAGGCACAATCGGAGGCGCAGAGCAGAAGGCTTATACGGTCAGCCGGACGGATGCTGATGTTTTCTTTGTTCCTGTTGATAATGAGGCGGACGCTAGAAAAGGAGCGCCGGGCTTGCAAGTCGTGCCCGTCCATTCGCTGGACGACATGATCAACTGGCTGCGAGCACATCCAAAGCAAGGGAATTCGCCATCCTGCACAAAAGAGAGCCATTGAGGGCTCTCTTTTGTGTTGGGCTGTTCTTTGATTGTTTATTTATCCAGTTGCCTTAATGGCAGACTCGCGCAGCTTCGTCACTTCCGAGGCAAAATACGTTTGCAGCTCCACAAGCTTCCGCGGATCGGTAAGCGCGACCTTGTCTTTCAAATAATGTTCAACAAGGAAGTCCCAGTCGTGAACATATTTTTTAACTGACATGTCGCGGACGGCATTTTTCACGAGTCTTCGTTCCTTGGCATTCGAGTAGACATCTTTGTACTGCTGTATGCGTTCGAAATCTAACTCGTTGAAAATGGCCCGAAATATCTCGGCTGTCATCCGTGCGTCGTCCAATGCGCGATGGGCCGAGCCTTCGTTCGTAATCGAGAGTTCGAGTAAAGCAGCCTCGACGCTTACGTCGTTCGTGACATTTGTATGGCGCAGGTAGCCTTTTAACAAATCAAAATAGTTAGCAGCCATCCAATAGGTATCATCGAGTTTATGCATCCGTGTATCAAACACGATGCGTTTCAAATCCTCGCCGCCCCAGGTAACGAGCAGGACAGATTGGCTTCGATTGAGCCAGTCTGAGAAGTCAGTGATCACTTTACGAAAGCCATCTGCTTGATCAATGCCTTCCTGCGGAATCCCTGTCTTCTTCTTAATAAAGCTGTTTAAATTGGAGAAATAAACAGGTTTGATCAAGGATGAGAACTCATCTATGTGCTGTAATGACGAATTGAGCCTGACGGCTCCGATTTCGATGACCTCCATCGGTAAATCGCTGGCAAATTTTCGTCCGTTGAATTCGATATCCAAAATAATATAGTCCATCATACTGGCCCCCTGATTTCTAGCTCGTGCTTTTCATTCTATCAGAAAAAGGTTACTTAATGGGCTGCCATATTTTGCTTAGCCAAAATTTAAAAAAGCTAAGTCAAGTAGCCGTGAAGCGGCCTGACTTAGCTTTTGATTATGAACAACGTCTTGCCATGTTCTTAGTATGCTAGAGCAAACAGACCTTCGATATGGGACAAGTAGCGAATGTTGCTCGCTTCTTTCATAAGTGTAGCCGGCAAGCCTTTCAGCTGAGTGCCGTTTGCACCAATGGTACCGATACCGTCTTTGCGGCCAAGGCTTCCCAGTGTTCCGGAGAATACCGGTGAGAACTTGTCCATGACGCCGCCCTTGAATTGGACAGATAGGTTGTAGCCAACGGTCTCGCCCATTTGCCATGCAAGCTGAGCAGTCGGCGGGAACGGACGCTCGCCACCTTCTGGGAATACAACTGCACAGTCGCCTGCAAGGAAAACATCAGGATGTGAAGAGGATTGCAGGGTGGACGTAACCGTCGCACGACCGCGATCTTCAGCAATGCCACAGCTGCCGACAACCGGGTTACCTTTAACGCCGCCAGTCCAGATGATCGTGTTGGACTGAATCGTCTGGCCAGTTTTGAGGGATACTGAATTTTTAGTAGCTTCCGTAATCGCAACGCCCATCAGGAAAGTCACGCCGCGCTTCTCAAGGCTCGTTACCGCGCGCTCGATAAGTACTTTAGGGAAAATAGGCAAAATCGCCGGTCCAGCTTCTACGCAGTATAGCGAGATATCGTTGAAATCGATGCCTTTGCTGCGACATACCTCAGGCAGCTTGTCAGCGAATTCGCCTACAAGCTCAACGCCAGTTAAACCGCCGCCGCCGACGACGATTGTTGCATCGGCTTTATCTCCGGATTTCTTGTAAGCATCTAGACGTGCTTCAACATGCTCGCGAATACGATTAGCATCAGCGGCAGATTTCAGAACGAAGCTATTTTCTTCAAGTCCTGGGATACCGAAGTAGTTAGTTTCACTTCCAAGGGATACAACAAGCGCATCGTAAGAGTAAGTTGCGCCGCTTTCCAGAATCACTTTTTTGTCATCTGGCTTAATTTCTTTGATGGTATCAACAACGACATTAACATCTTTACCGCCAAGCAGCTTGTTTAAAGGAAGAGTAACAGCTTTCTCTTTAATCGTGCCTCCTGCTAAACGGTGAAGCTCCGTAATAATTTGATGCGTTGGAAAACGGTTGATGATTGTAATGCTCGCTTCCGCCGCAGTCAAGTATTTCCGTGCTGTCAGCGCAGTTAGAACACCGCCGTAACCGCCGCCCAAAATTAGAATTTGTTTCGACATGTTCATCATCCTCTTGTCCGTATTAATTTTTGCGCTCAGCCAATACGTTCAAAAACGCTTGAGCAAAACGAAGTGTCTTCTGTACTTCTGGATCTTTCAGCATTTTCAACATAGCGAATAGGCCAACTGTCGAAGTTGCTTCAGCTTGTGAACGCTCGCTAGCTTCGATTGCTGCTGATGCGATGCCTTTTGCTTTTTCTTGAACGGGTTTCACAAATTCGCCAATTCCGTGCGCAAACTCGTTAATTAACACTTTGTCGGTTGCAATGCCTTGGGCAAAATCGTAGGCTTTCGTCATCAATGTGACCATTTCAGCCAATTTTGGCAGGTTATCTACCAGAATAGTCAAGGATTGTTGAACCTCAGGCTTCATCAACTGGTCAAGTACGTCTAATGATTTTTGTTCTTCGACAAGAGCTGGCTCTTGAAGAGCATTTGTCTGTGACATAAGAGAAAGTCCTCCTTTACATTGAAAAAAATTCCGGTGCTGTCGCGATTGTGTTATGGGGTTGTACCATTTTTCACATAAGAGTTTGAAGGATGCAATCATGTATGAACACATTTATGCGGTCGAGCTCTTGATGCAAAGATAGTGTCAAGTCTACATGACCCAATCGGATTTGAACCTTATAGATATTCTACATCTTTTGACAACAAATTTAAAAAGAAAATATTTCAATTTCGTGACTAATTTTTAAATCTTTCTATCGAAGCTGTCACGAATTGTTCTTATTTGGATTATTCTGAATTAATTTCCCTTTTTCGGAATTTTCCTGGAGGCAGCTTCTTTACTTCCATAAACAAACGTGAAAAATAATGAACAGAAGAAAACCCGACAACTTCGGAGATTTCCTTTATCGACAGATTACTGGTCAATAAAAGGTGAGTAGCTTGGCGTATCCGTTCGCTGCGAATAAAATCCGTATACGATTCGTGGATGCCAGACGAAAACAGTCGTGACAGATGGCGCTCAGATACATGCAAATATTCGGCAACATGCTGTAGGCTGAGCGGCTGAGACAAATTGTCGCGAATATAGAGCTTCGCTTGCTGCAGTAGTGAATTCGGTCTTTTACGATGCGTGCTCGGCTCGCGCTGCCTGCTGCCAAAAAGAGTCAGAAAAGAAAGCAGCAAGGTGTAGGCCAGCGTCGGAATGGCGACTGCTGGAAGATTGCCTGTAGCGCCTTCTTGAAGCAGCAGCGACTTCCATAGAAGTGCTGTCGGATTGTGCGCATCTTGTCGAACGCAGCTTTCTATGTTCTCTGCTAGCTGGCGGAAGGCGTCGCACAGGGTGTCCTTCGATTGCGTCTCATCAACCTCAAAAGCTACATATAAGAGAAACAACCCTTCTTGCGTCCGAATCTGATGGCTAACTCCCGGCCGGGAACAAAAGTGAGTTCCTGCCTGCAGGGAATAGCTAATGCCCATGTCCGTGTATTCGCCTTCGCCTTCAAGGACATAGCAAACTTCAAAGAAGGAATGCTTATGTATAGGATTGTCGAACAACCTCGGAACAATACCCCAATAGTGCACATTAAAACAAATTTCGCTTCCTCTAAGCACCGTGGCAATTTCATTTAACCTTGAATTGGTTTCTTTACATAGATACATGGGTACACCTGCTTTATTCAATATGTCCTTATTTTATAAAAAAATGTCCTCTTTCAAAAAAGACAAGAGAATCTAGTTTTTCCTATAATTATAGGAGCAAGAAGGGAATAAAACTAGCTGTTCTATTGGGAGGATTAAACATTGATAAGCGAAAAAGAAGTAGAATTTTATAAAGAAAATGGGTACTTGCTCGTCAAGGGAGTGTTTAATAAACAGGAAGTGGAGGAGATGAGACATGCGGTTGAAGGCATCATCCTTCGTGCAGCACAATCAAAAGCGGATAGCAATGCGGCATGGCAGGGTGATTTTCTTCCAGCAGATGAGCTTAAGAAGCTGGTTTTGAAAGGATTTCATGATGTGCATTATCACGATGCCTCATTTACACGCGCGGCTACACACCCTCATATGCGGGCTGTGCTCGAACAAATCATAGGGGCAAATGTACAGCTGCATCATTCCAAAATGCTGGTAAAGCCGCCTGAGCATGGCGCTGCCTTCCCGATGCACCAGGACTACCCGTATTTTCCTCATGAGAAGCATTCCATGTTAGCGGCTAGTGTGCATCTGGATCATGCGGACGAGGAAAACGGCTGCCTCCGCGTCATCCCAGGATCACACAGGGCCGGTTCCTTGCCGCATGTGGGCTCTTACTATTTGAATCATAAGGAATACCCGATTAAAGAAGGCACGCCATGTGTCGCTGAAGCGGGCGATGTCCTGTTCTTTAATTACTTGACGATTCATGGATCTGAAGCGAACCGAAGCTCGAGAACGAGAAGAAACGTCTTGTTTCAATATCGCGATGCAAGTGACTTTCCGACTGAAAATGTTCATTTCGATTGGGGAATGGGACTGATGGTGAGCGGGGAAAATCCACATTTTACGAAGGTAAAACCTAATTTCACCGTTTCTTAATGACTGAAAAGTCTTGCTGGCTATTGGCCAGTTAAGGCTTTTTTTTGTGCTGATGTTGGCTTATGGATAAAAGTGTCGATGAAACATAAAAGCCTATTGAATTAAATGATATATTTAATATATTATTAAGACATATTGAACATATTCCCAAAAGGATGGTGTCTGAAATGCCGTATGAAATCATTCGTGTAGAAAGACTGAAGCAGACTTTGAAAAAGATTGAAGAACATATTTATGAACCTATAGCTTCTTTGTCAGTTAAGGCTTATGTAACGAAAGAGCCTGTTAGCTATGAAGAAAAAACAGCTGGACGAGAAATTCAGTTGAATCCCGGCGACAAGTGGGGAGAGCTGTGGGATTGCGCATGGTTTCATTTTGAGGGCATCGTGCCCCCTTCGGCTGCGGAGAGTAAAATTGTCCTCCTCCTCGATATCAACGGAGAGCTTTGTCTCTTCGACGAAGAGGGCACTCCCCTACAAGGTTTAACGAATGTGAATTCAGAGTTTGACCTTACGCTTGGTTTGCCTGGAAAACGTGTCGTCCCCATTCATTCACAGGCGGCTGGGGGAGAAATCATCGATTTATGGGGCGATGCTGGATGCAACGACTTGTTTGGTTATTATCGAAGCGGGACGTTGAAGGAAGCGCTAATTGCCGTTTGCGCAGAAGAGACTAGACAGCTCTTCTATGATTATGAGGTGCTTTTGGAGTTAGCGGAGCATTTGGAGGCGAATTCGGCAAGAAAAGAGCGCATTCTGCAAACGCTGTATGACGCGCATCTGCTGCTCGTGGATCTGTCAGCGGAAACGGTTGCGAAGGCGCGTGAACTGCTTGATGAGCAGTTGTCCAAGCAAGGAGGGGACGCGACCTTGTCTGTAAGCGCGATTGGTCACGCGCATATTGACTTGGCTTGGTTATGGCCTATTCGGGAGACGAAGCGCAAGGGAGCACGCACTTTCGCGACCGTGCTCAGGTTGATGGAGCAGTATCCCGACTACGTTTTTGGTGCCAGTCAACCGCAATTATATGCATGGATGAAGGAAGAGCATCCCAAGCTTTATGAGCAAATCAAGCAGCGCGTGGCAGAAGGCCGTTGGGAAGTTCAAGGCGGCATGTGGGTAGAACCGGATTCTAACATTTCCGGGGGCGAAGCGCTTGTGCGGCAAATTTTATACGGGAAGCGCTTCTTCTTAGAGGAATTTGGAAAAGATATGAAAATCTTATGGGTCCCGGATATCTTTGGTTACAGCGCCTGCTTGCCGCAGCTGCTGCAAAAATCAGGGATGACCTATATGATGACGCAAAAGCTTTCATGGAGCGTTTATAACGACCATCCTCATCATACATTTTTCTGGGAAGGGCTTGACGGAAGTCAGGTACTCACCCATCTGCCTCCGGAGGATACGTACAATGGGCCTGCTGCACCTCGGTCTGTCCTTAAAGCGGAACGGGGGTATACGGATAAAAATGTGTCCGATCACTGCCTGCTGCTGTTCGGTATCGGCGATGGCGGAGGAGGTCCCGGCGAGGAACATTTGGAAAGGCTGAAACGGGAAAAAAATTTGCAGGGGCTGGCGCCCGTACAGCAAGAGCCCGCGCTCCAGTTTTTCGACAAGCTGGCGGCAAAAAGCGAGCGGTATAAGCGTTGGAAGGGTGAGCTTTATTTAGAGAAACATCAAGGAACGCTAACGAGTCAAGCCAGAAATAAAAGCTACAATCGAAAAATGGAAAAGGCCCTGCGTGAGCTGGAATTTGCTGCGGCGCTGCACACAGCCTCGGGAGGCGACTATCCTAGCGATGAATTGGATGAGATTTGGAAAGAGGTACTCTTGTATCAGTTCCACGATATTTTGCCGGGTTCATCGATAAAGCGAGTATACGATGAATCGTTAGCCAGATATGAAATCTTGCTGTTCCGCGTTCAAGAAATGATTCAAACTTACTACGAGCAAGCAGCAAATAAAATTGATACGACAGGAGAAAAACAGCCAGTTGTCGTCTTCAACTCGCTTCCTTGGGAGCGAAAAGAGTGGCTGCAAGTGAACGGTCATTGGATAGAGGCTGCGGTTCCATCAATGGGCTACCAAACGATAGATGCTGCCGCGGCTAGAACTGTAGAATTGCACGATCTAAGCGCTGAACGCGATACACTTGAGAATGAAGTTATTCGAGTGAAATTTAACATAGATGGCAGCATTCATTCGATTTTTGACAAGGAGCTTCAAAAAGAGATCATCGACGTTGGCGGCAAAGCAAACGTTCTGGCTGTTTATCACGACGATGGCGATGCTTGGGACTTTCCCGCGGATTATGCGCAGACGAAGGCTTCAGCGATGAAGCTAACGGAGGTTAAAGCCTATCTAGATGGGCCCCGGGCCATTGTGGAACAAGTTTATGCATATGGTAAATCGTCTCTCACGCAGAAAATTATCGTAACCTTGGCGAGTAAACGCGTTGATTTTGAGACAAAGGTCGACTGGCAGGAGGATGGTAAAATGCTCCGTGCTTCTTTCCCGGTTCAAGTGTATACGGATCACGTGAATTGTGAAATCCAATTCGGTCATCTGAAACGGCAAACACATCGGAATACGCTCTGGGATCACGCGAAGGACGAGATCTGCGCGCATCAATGGATTGATCTTTCTCAGCCTGATTACGGCGTGGCGCTTTTAAACGATAGCAAGTACGGGTTCAGCGCGCA
Organism: Paenibacillus sp. SYP-B3998; assembly: GCF_010820665.1. Taxonomy (GTDB): domain Bacteria; phylum Bacillota; class Bacilli; order Paenibacillales; family NBRC-103111; genus Paenibacillus_E. The sequence goes on from NZ_JAAIKC010000001.1 coordinate 465,427, forward strand.
GCAGAATGTGCTCGATATCCATTTGCTTCGCAGCCCTTCTTTTCCAGATCCGACTTGCGATCGCGCTCAGCATGAGTTCGTCTATGCGCTTCTACCTCACAAAGGGGATTTCGTGAATGCTCAAGTTTATAAACAAGGCTATGAGCTGAATGTGCCGCTTCAATTGATCCCTGTAGCGACTAAAGTGGGGGAGCTGCCTAACAATAAGTCTTACTTTGTCGTCAATTCCTCTCAAGTGATGGTCGAGGCAGTAAAAAAAGCGGAGGATCGGGAGTCGCTGATCATTAGGCTATACGAAACTTCTGGCTCCAATGCGACCATTGATTTCCAAATTAATCTACCCTACGAGAGAGTAGCTTTAGTTGATTTAATGGAAAACGAGCTGGAGCAATTCGTTCGTGAAGGAGCTAGTCAGGATGCAGCGGTACAACTTGATTTCACTCCTTTTGAAATCAAAACACTAGAGATAAAGTTGACGCAAAAGACCTATTTGATATAATGAGACCATTCATTATATAGGTGATTTGGAGGCGGTACACGTTGCAAAATGATAGACAACCGCTTTATATACAAGTGCAAGATCATTTTAAGTCTTTAATTGCATCGGGCGATTTGGCTGAAAATGACAAAATTCCGTCAGAAAGAGAGTTGATGGAGCAGTTCAGTGTCAGCCGAATTACCGTCGCTAATGCGCTAGCAGAAATGGCGAAAGAAGGATGGATTTATCGAATTCCCGGTCGCGGCAGCTTTGTCAATCATGGCGTACAAGATTTGGTCGAGCAGTTGAAGCCGCTGAATGCGAAGCAGGAGGATCATCAGCCGTCTCAATCTGCGAATCGGTCACGCCGCAAAATGATCGGTCTCATCATTCCGTCAATTGGCGACTATTTTGCCATACGGATGGTCGAAGGCATCAATCAAATCGTGGGTGAATCTGACTATTATTTGGTTATTCTGTTTACTTACAATTCAGCTCATCGTGAAAAAGAAGCGATCGTCGAGCTGATTCAAAAAGGGGCAGAGGGACTTATCATTTTTCCGTCAGACGCGGAGAATTATAATGAAGAGATATTGACCTTGAAGCTTAATGCTTACCCTTTCGTTCTGGTTGATCGTTATTTCCCTGGCGTGGAAACGAATTACGTTTGCTCGAACGGGTTTCTGGGGACGCAGTTAGCTGTGGATCATTTGTGGGAGCTTGGACATCGCGATATTGCCATATGCTCCGATTCTCCACTGCCGACGTTCACGGTTGAAGACCGTATAGCGGGTTACATGGATGCGCTTAAGAAGAAAGAGGCATTGATTAACCCTGCGCTGATGTTAACGGAAATCGACATTGTTGACGATGATACTGAAGAAGAGCACATGTTATTGTCTCAAATGAAAAATCGGCTGGCGACTGCTTTTATTGCATTGAACGGACGGTTAGGTCTGCATATTGCTTCAATGGCCAAAAGTTTGAATTTGCGAGTACCTGAGGATATTTCAATTATTACTTTTGATGATCCTTCACCTAGCTTTGAGCCCTTTCACTATTTCACGCATGTGGCTCAGTCCGAGGAAACGATGGGGGCCCAGGCTGCGCAAATATTGTTAAATCAGATCCAAGCGCCAGCGCAATCCCCTGCGAGTTACAGTAAGGTTGTCTTACAGCCTCAATTGGTAATCAGGCATACAACGGCTCGGTTCGTTTAACGCTGCGAATGAAAAAACGGTTAGGACAATTGTCCATAACCGTTTTTTATTATAAGGAGAGCGTTGGTTGTAAGATGGGAAGAAGCCCAGATAAGTTCTTAACCTCGTAGGTTGGCTGATTATCAAGAGGAGCAGTTCGCTGAGCATGATTGATCCAAATATTAGGCATACCCACCAGGTTCGCACCTTTAATATCGGTATTGAGGTTATCCCCAATCATCATCGCTTCGTTGGGAGCTAATCCTAATAGCTTCAGGGCGTGCTCAAAGATTGATGGTGACGGCTTTCCCGCACCGAACGTGCCGGATATGATGATGTGATCGAAATAGCCAGCTAAATGAGGGATGCTGTCTATTTTTTCTTGCTGTAGATCAGGTGCGCCGTTAGTCAAAAGCAACAACGGGTAATGAGGCTTGAGAAGGTCAAGGATTCGGAAGGTATCGTCATAAACGAGCGGACGCTTCCTGCGCTCGGCGGCAAAATATTCAGCCAGCACCGCGCCAAATGCAGGCTCATCGATGCCGAGTTTACGTAAACCGCTAATCCAAGATTCCCGCTGGTAGATGGGAGCCCATTGATGCAGTTTGTTGAATGAGGGATTCTCGCCTCGCTCAAACCGCCCCCATAGGGCCTCTAGATAGGTGACCTCAAGCATATTCGCCCACTCAAACATGTCCATTTCGCTGAAAAGCTTCTCGGCGCATTCGCGTACAGCGCTCTCCAAAGCTTCGGGCTGCAGGGTCAGCGCTGCTGAGGCTTTTAAGCAGGTTGCTTCGAAAGCTTCGTCAATACTTCTCTCATCCCATAACAATGTATTATCCAAATCAAAGATAATGGCTTTTATATTAGACATTGATACCCATCCTCTCCGTGCCATGTAAGTCTAATTTGCAACAAAAACGGTAAAAAGTCAACAAAAAACTAATAGAAACAACAAGATTAAAGGTTGGAATCAGCCGAATACAACAATCAATAGGGAACCTGATTGGAAAATTCGTTCGATTTAGCAGAAGGCGGGACAAAAGTCACAAGACTACGAAAGTTCAAATCAGAGAGACTCAGGTTCAAACTTGACAAATGTATCACTTTCAAGTGAAATTAAGCAGATGGAGAAATCCTTTGACCATCGAGAAGCAAGTATACGGGAGGTAAATAGATGTCGCGTAAGTGGGAAAGAATGGTGACTAAAAACGCGAAGACAGTTAATAAAAACCGGTTGAAACAAGGCATTGCTCCGGTCACTGATCCAGATCAGTCCGTCGTATTTAAGGGGAGAAGCATCTTACTTTCACTGTTTTTTGTTTGCGTAGCTGTATTTCTGATGTCGAGTTTGGCTAGGTCGGGTGCAGACAGCATGTACTGGTTTACGACAATTAGTTATTTCTTTGTTGGTTTGTTGATTTATTTTGTTCGTCGTCCTTATTTGAAGGTGGGCAGAAATAGTCTCTCCAAGAGAGGGTATGCAAAAGAAAAGATCCTAAACGCAGAAAATATTAAGCAAATTATTTATACACCAGGTAATATACTGATTGAACTGGATGGGAAATCGCGGTGGGGTTATTCGAAGTTTTTTAACCGTTTCGATGTGGCAGCAATGGCTGACAAGCTAAAGCGGTTTTCGGAGCAGAATAACATTACGTTCGTAGATAAAACAACGAACGGATAAAGCGGACAAGTGTAGTGCAGGGATAGTTGAGGTGACGAATAAGCATGGCGAGGTTTGCCTGAGCAAACTTCGCTATGCTTTCTTTTTTTCAACTGGACGACCTCTAGGCAGAGAATGTTCTAGGAAAATAATGAATCGTATAATTTAACATAGAAAGAGCGATTAATATGAAGAACAACTTAAAAGAAGGAAAAGCGATTGTTATTGGCGGAAGCATTGCTGGATTGCTAAGTGCAAGAGTACTTTCCGATTATTATACGGAAGTTTTCATTGTGGAACGAGATGAGCTTCCCGAAGGACCTGTGAATCGCGCTGGTACCCCCCACTCTTTTCATCCCCATCGGTTGACACCACGGGCTAAGAAAATTATCGATCGTCTCTTTCCGGGGTACAACGATGATTTACTGGCAAATGGAGCCTCCTCGTCTTTGAACAAGAGCCTACATATGATGAACGAGCATGGAAGCATCGTTCTGGGGCCAAACGCGCAGAATCACGCAACAAACAGCAGGGCCTTACTGGAGTGGGTTTTTCGTAAGCGTGTACAAAGGATTTCTAATGTTCATTTCCTTGTTAAGCGAGATGTCCTCGGCTTGCAAGCAACACCTGATCGGACACAAGTCACAGGTGTTATTTTGAGAGAAAGGGGAGGATCGGGGAAGACGCAGATACTTTTAGCTGACAGGGTACTGGATACCAGCGGCCGCTCCTCGCAAATCGTGGAATGGCTGCAGAATCTTGGTTACGATGTGCCCCAGCCAGACCTCCTGAAAGTTGCCCTAGGGTATAGTACTCGTCACTATAAGGTTCCGCCTGCTATCGCTGAAAACTGGGATACAATTCGCATTGAAGGCGATCCTTCTAAAGGGAGCTATACAGGTGTTTTTTCGATGATTGAAAATCAGCTTGCAGAAGTGATGCTTTACAGGCCGGGCGGGCAATATCCGCCAACGAAAGTGGAAGATTTCGAGAAGGAGGTTGCTCAACTCGCAAGTCCCCTGATTGCTGAAGTATTGCAAGGGCTCGAACCGATCGATACCCCTCGTGGCTATCGCCTTCCCGCGTGTTTTCGTCACCACTTTGAGATTATGCAGAGGTGGCCATCCGGCTTCTTAGTTTTGGGGGATGCGTTCTGTAATTTTGATCCGATATTTGCTCAAGGAATGACGGTCGTTGCGTTGGAAGTGGAAATGCTAGAAGGCTGCCTGCAAGAGCAGCGTCAAGACCCTAGGTTGGATTTTGAGCGTAATGTAATTCGAAAGATGCAGGAAGTTGTTGAGCCTGCCTGGTGGTTGAATTGCGTTGCGGATCTACGTTGGTCCGGTGTAGAATATGTAGGCTCTGAGCCGCTAAGAGGCATAGCTTTTGCCCAAAAATATTTGGATCTATTTCTCAAGCTTGCTATGAGTAAGGAAAATAGTCAGATGTATGGATTATATTGGCTAGTGTCCTCCGCAAGCATATCGCCGCGTGAATTGATCAACCCACAAATGATTTCCAACATTCTTGCTGCTGATGGATCAGATGAAGCCAAACAATTTCTTAACGAATTCTTGCAAGGAAATGGTCAATCTTTGGATGACTTTTTGAATCAGATCCTCCCGACTTAATCATACTTCTCATCGTCAATCCGGCTCGTATGTTCAAGGATGAGCTCGGCTTCGGTTTCGAAATTCAAATGTAGAGGTGCAGGTAGCTTATTAAGAATATGCTTAATTAACGTTAATTTAAGCAGTTCATCCAGTGTCTGAGGTCGTTGATCTAAGGCATTTACCCATTCCCGGACTGCGTCGATAAATTGATAAAAAGAAGATTCAAATTCATCCGCGGTGGATTCTGCTTCACTTTGTCCTGACCCCGACATCATGTTCCAATTTCTTAGAGTGACTTCTAGAGCCTCCTCAACTTTCACATTCATAGGGTAACCTCCTGAGTTGAAAACGGTATATGATTTAAAATGATAACTTGTTTTATTGTGCTAGTAAAGGCGATTCAATCAAGGATGGAATCAATTCCCACCCGTTAAAAAGAGAAGAGACCTTCCGTAGTTGGAGGGTCTCTTCTTATTTTCTTAATCCTAATGGTTTGAGCTATTTTTGCGTTAATTCAACAACGATTTTCCATGCATGACCGATTGGCGGCAAGCTTTTTGTCATGGCTGGCTGATAAAAGCCTACAACCTTAACTCCCTTAACAAGTGTGCTTTTTTCGACGGTTTCCCCAGCGTTGTTGATGAAAGAGGTTCCGTTTGTAAGCTGCAGGATCACTTCGCTTGGTGATTGATCATTTAAGCCAGTTCCTTTAATCAAAAGACTGGTGCTGCCGTCAGTATTGCTTCGCACTTCTTCAATTGTACCAGATGTGCCTAGCAGATCAGCCTGCTTCTTAGCGTCCAATACAGTAATTTTGTACGTAGGCGTTTGAGGCGGCAAGCTGAGCGTAGCAGCCATGGAGTGTTCGGCTTCAACAGTTAGACCGATATGTAGATCGGAGAGGTTAAGCTTAGTACCGTCAGCCATTTGATAAACGGTATCTTTTCCTACATTTAGCACGATTCCATCCATGCCTACGCCTTTAATTTGTACAGAGGCATAGTTGCCCGAATTTTTGATAGCTGTGATAACGCCTTTTTCTATCATGGTTTTCTGTTGTTCTTCCAGCGAAATTGCAACAGAGTTGCCTTCTGTTGTAACCGTGCCATGTAGTACTTTACTAACAAAGGATGCAGGCACATACAATTTGTTGTCTAACAATTCAGGCGCTGTACCGAGGGTTGTTAACATTTTATTGATGCTATAGCGATCTTCACCTGTCTTTACAGTGGTGAAGAGGTTCTTTTTCGTTAAATCGACAGAAAGACTCTCTTGATTCCAAACCAAAGTAAATCCTAAGTTTTCTGCAACCGTGCGAAGAGGAAGCATAGGCTCTGTGCCACCTGATTTTTGAAAGCCCTTCTCTGTCACCGCTTCACCGTTAATTTGGATAGAAATTGGCAATGTGGTAGATTGAGAAGTAGTGACGGGTACGACTGTATTCGTTTGTTGTAAATCATTCGTTGCAGCGTAAGCAGCGCCGGTAGTCATCAGTGTGGACAAAGCTAGAACAGTGAAGCTTTTTTTCATTATGGGATTCATGATAGTAATTCCTCTCTGAAGTCAGTTTTGATGTTGCTTGCAAAGTTATTAACGAAGTAGTCTGTAATTATGTTGCAGAATGCAATTATTTTAATGGCAAGCTGTGGATTATTTGTTGTTTATGTTTCAAATAGTAGATGCGCTAACTTGAAGAAAATGAATGACTATGGTAAATTAGCTGGAAATATCTTCATGGTTCAGATTGTTTATGTGCATACAAATTTTTATGAGGAGACTGTCCGATGTATCGCATTATGATTGTGGAAGACGATCCGAAAATTGCTGAATTACTGCAATCCTATATAACCAAGTATGGCGATGAAGGGGTTATCGTTAGTGACTTTGAACATGTGCTCGATAAGTTTCAAGAGACTCAAGTACATGTCGTGTTGATGGATATTAATCTGCCAAGTTTTGATGGATTTTATTGGTGTCGTCAAATTCGCACAGTTTCGACTTGTCCGATTATTTTCATTTCAGCGCGAAACGGCGAGATGGATCAGGTAAGGGCAATTGAAAACGGAGGAGACGATTATATAACGAAACCGTTTCACTATGAGGTTGTCATGGCCAAAATTCGTAGTCAACTTCGACGTGTGTATGGGGATTATGCCGCTAAGATGAAGGAGCGGACTGTGGAAAATGCCGGGATTATCCTCTATCCAGAAAGAATGGAACTCCATTTAAAGGATAAAATGGTTCCGTTGACGAGGAAGGAAACGATTTTGATGGAAACCTTAATTGAACGCTGTCAGCGGATCGTTAGCCGAGAAACAATTCTCGAAAAGCTCTGGGACGATGACACCTTTGTCGATGATAATACACTTAGCGTAAATATGACGCGCATCCGCAAGAAAATGGCGGAACTGGGGATTGAGGATGCGTTAGAAACGATACGTGGTGTCGGTTACCGGCTTAGCGCAAAGTGGCAGGATAAGGAGTAGTCATGAAATTATTTCTGCGTGAACAAGTGCCTTTGCTTATATTTACGATTGTGCAATTATTCGTGGTTTTACTTGTATTTTGGTTTGATGGGTATAATCGACTTTCGACCGCCTTATATGCCGTTTTTTTAGGCGTATGTATGTTGATTGTCTTTCTCGTCTATCGGTTTCTTAGTCATCGTGCTTTCTATAAGCGGCTATCTCATCCGCCAGCGATGTTAAATGAAACGATAGAACCGTTTGAAAGCACGCCGTTACCCACCGCGCTGCACGAATTGTTAACAGCGCAATATGGGCATTACGCGAGCCAATTGAAATCATGGGAACACAAACATCAAAAGCATGTGACCTTCATGAATCATTGGGTACATCAGATGAAGACGCCATTATCGGTTATTGAATTAATAACGGATGATGGTGACGATCCAAGGCTGGAAAGCATATCCGAAGAGGCAGATCGGATCCGGCAAGGGCTGGAAATGGTGTTATATATGGCTAGATTGGAGACATTCGAGCAAGACTTTCATGTCGATCAAGTATCGTTAAAGGAACTTGTCAACGAGGTGATACATATAAATAAACGGCTATTCATTCGCAGTTACGTGTACCCTGAAATCCACGTGGATGCTATATTCTCGGTGAATACCGACGCGAAATGGCTCCGTTTCATTCTCCAACAGTTAGTATCCAACGCGATTAAATATTCAGAGGGCAGCCGAGAGAACGTGACGGTGAGCGTTAGTTCGCAAGGTAGGGCCGTTATACTAGAAATACGGGATCGGGGTGTTGGTATTCCGGCTTCGGACATAGCGCGTGTATGTAATCCTTTCTTTACGGGCGAAAATGGCCGAGCATTCAAAGAGTCCACAGGAATGGGGCTTTACCTCGTCAAAGAAGTGCTGGATAAATTGAATCACGAATTCCAAATTGAATCCGTTGTTGGCAAAGGAACGACGGTACGCGTTATTTTCCCTTATGCTGCCGAGTAAAAGTGGCTATCCTAGAAGGGTATTAGCGAATTTATTATGTATTTTGGTGAACGAAGATTACCCCTAGTGGTAGTGAATACAAGATTAGTCATATACGTCAAATCTAAAAAGGACCGTCAGGATGATCTTCGCTGACAGGTTAGCAAAAAGAGAAGTAGAAGGCAGCTCAAAGCAGAACAAAAAAGGGGATGGGTATGGGGTGGAGAAGCGATAGCGGCCGCCTTTAAAGTCGTGTTCACACCACCTTGTAAATTCAAGGAACACGACTTTAACAGCGGTTGGAACCCCATACCCAATCCCCTCTCCATGCATAAACATATGGGTTTAGACAAGGACGCCGTTAGGCGTTTTTTTAAATCCTGCCGCCAACCTTACAAAGTTGTTAGGTAAATGAAAGGCTTTGTCATATGAAAAAAGATAAGGCTAGTTTAGACTGAAACAAGAACGCGCGGTACTTGTGGAAAGATAACTAAAGGTAAGGAGAATGACCATGGATATTTTAAAAGTGAGTAAGTTGAATAAGATTTACCCGGGAAAGGTTGCCTATGAAGCGCTTTCCAATATTGATATGACAATTAGCAAAGGTGAATTTGTAGGCATTATGGGGCCGTCAGGAAGCGGAAAAACAACCTTGTTGAATCTGGTTTCAACCATCGATTCCCCCTCTTCGGGAGAGATCTGGATTCAAGGAGAGAATCCGCATCGATTATCAGCGGAAAAGCTTGCTTTTTTTCGGCGTCGTGAATTGGGGTTTGTTTTTCAGTCGTTTAATCTTCTCCATACCTTAACGGTAAAAGAGAACATTATTCTCCCGCTGACCTTGGATGGTAAGGATATCAAGGAAATGAATAGGCGAGTAGAAGCTATTGCAGAGAAATTGGGGATCGTTCCCATCTTAAATAAGCGCACTTATGAAATTTCTGGCGGACAGGCGCAGCGAACAGCTATCGCTCGTGCGCTGATTCATAGTCCCAAATTAGTGCTTGCGGATGAACCTACAGGCAACTTAGATTCAAAATCCGCTCGTGATGTCATGGAGCTATTAGCCAAATTGAATCGAGAAGAGGATGCCACAATGATGCTTGTGACGCATGACGCGATGGCGGCCAGTTATTGTGATCGCGTCATTTTCATTAAAGACGGACAACTCTACAATGAAATACACCGCGGTGACAATCGATCTTCTTTTTATCAGAAAATCATGAATGTGCTGTCGTTATTGGGAGGGAATGGACATGAACTTCCGACAATTCGCGTTTAATAATATCCTCCGAAATAAACGTGCGTATATGGCCTACTTCTTGAGCAGCGCCTTCTCGGTTATGATTTTTTTCACTTATGCACTGTTGTTGTTTCATCCTAATTTACAAGGCGAGCTGGCTTCAAGCAGCGCAACATTGAGTATTTTAGCAACAATGGGCATGAAAGTTTCGCAGTACTTAATATTTATATTTTCATTCTTCTTTCTGCTCTATTCAGTGAGCGCATTTCTCAAAATGCGAAAAAAAGAGTTTGGGATTCTGATGCTGCTTGGAATTTCACCCAAACAACTAAATAAGCTTGTATTCATCGAGAATATGTTCATTGGGATTGCATCCATAATGTCAGGCGTTGTTATTGGGTTGATTTTTTCCAAGCTGATTTTATTAATTAGCGCAAGCGTCCTCTTCATTCAGAAGGGATTGCCTTTTTATGTGCCGATACAAGCGGTTTGGATGACTGGGGGATCGTTCTTTCTACTCTTTCTTGTGATTTCGTTATTTACAGCTAGATTAGGAAAGCGGGTGCAGTTGGTTGAGCTTATGCAATCAGAAGATAGACCGAAGCCGGAACCTAAATCGTCTATCTTACTAGCATTGCTAGCGATAACGCTTATCGGATTAGGGTATGCAGTCGTGTTTTTTGTTGTACTAGAGAAGGCATTTTCACTAGTACTCCTAACTGTAGGGGTAGCACTGGTCGTGTTAGGAACCTATTTCTTATTCACCCAATTGAGTGTGCATGTTATTCGAGCCTTAAAAAAGAACGAACGTCTGTTTTTCAGAAAAACTAATGTATTGACCTTATCTGAATTGACGTATCGCATGAAAGATAATGCGATTATGTTCTTTATCGTAGCTACTGTATTGGCCGTTGCATTCACGGGAATGGGGAGTTGTTTGGCCCTCGCAAATCCGGGTCTGGCCCAAATGATGAACCCGTATGCCTTCACCTATGTCTCCACCCAGAAGAATCAGCAAGACAGTGCTCATCTTCTAGCAATCAAACAGCAGCTGAAGGACGCTAACTTCGCTTATCGAATGGGTTCGGCTCTTCCGAAATATACGGAAAACGGGTTAACTGTTGTGAAGTTAACCGATTTTAATAGTCTTGCCGAAGCGCAAGGTTACCCAAAGGAAATGCTAAGTAGCGATGACGAAATCATCTATACGCCAGCAAACATGACGGAAAAACAAGAGTTCTCCAAGCACGGGAAGGTGCCTGTTTCCGTTCCCTTCCGGCAAGGTAAGATGGAGATCAATTTGCAAGTAAAGAAGGCTGTTCCTTATGTGGTCCTGCCTAATGCGGAGAGAACCATTGTTGTTACCGATTCGTTGTATGACAAGCTGCCTGCAGATGCGGAAATGCATCATTTGCAAACTTCTTATTACTTCATTGTAGAAAATTGGAAGGATACTCAAGAAGTATCCCAAAAGCTAAAGGAAATTATCAAGGAAGATGTTGATAGTCAATATCATTTCCGAGCTCTTGTTTTCGAGTGGATTACGACCAAACAACAAAATGGTATTTTGTTAATGGTCAGTGTATTGGTAGGCATTGTATTCTTCACATTTGCAGCAAGCTTCATCTATTTCCGCCTGTATGCGGATATGGAACGTGACGAGCGGCAATACCAAATGATTTCCAAAATCGGTTTAACTAAAAAAGAGCTAAGGAAAATCGTTACGGGGCAGCTTCTGCTGATGTTTTTCCTGCCAATTGTGATGGCAATCATTCACAGTGGAGTTGCCTTTGCAGCTTTACAGCAGCTTATCGATTATTCAGTCGTGAACAGCTCGATCACTATTTTCGCGTCCTTTGTAGCCGTTCAACTCATCTACTACTTCATTTATCGTTGGTGTTATTTGCAGCATTTATACCAGAAGATGGTCTGATTCCGGTTTACAAGGGTTACAAGCGATACAAGGTTTGCCGTAAAGTCCCTTCCAAGGTAAAATATTTATTAACGGTAAAAGCAGTTGCGATCTGCTAAGAGGGGACTTCAAACGGATATGAAAATAGAAACGCCGAAAATGCCAAAGAATCTGTCTAACCGGATAGCATTCGAACACCGGATAGAATCAGAAGATGAGTTCAGTCTGGGAATGATTAGCGATTGTACAATTGAAGACCAGAGGGCTCATAAGGTCTCGTTTGAGAAGGTCATCTTTCAAAATGTCACGTTCACAGATACAGCATTGACGGATATTGAGTTCACCGATGTCATTTTCGAAAAATGCGATCTGTCCAACGTTAATTTTAATGGAGCAACCATTCATCGAACCGAGTTTAGGAACTGCAAAATTATAGGTATCGATTTGATGGGGGCAACGTTAAGAAATGTTCTTTTTGACCATTGCTTGGGGGACTATGCGACTTTTCGTTTTTCCAATTTCAAGCAGGTCATTTTTCAAGACTGCTCCTTAGTAAGCGCGGATCTATATACGTGCACCTTGCAGAAGGTAGATTTTAACGCTACGAATATAGATCGTGCTCAACTATCGAGCACGAAGCTAGACGGAATTGACTTAAGCGATTGTGCCTTCATGCAATTAGGGGTAGGTGTTGAGGATTTGCAAGGATGTATCATTTCACGGGGACAGGCGTCTGTCTTTGCAGAGCTCTTTGGCCTAGTGGTTAAAGAATAAGCGGAATTGCATAGGTTGAAAATAACCCCAAAGGGTAAATCGAGTGTAGATTTTCATGCTCGATTTACCCTTTTTTGCGTTGTATTTGGGGAGCAAGGGAACGAAGAAGCAACATATAATCTTCACGTCTAATTAACACTCGGATAACACTAGCTTGTTATTGTTGAATTGTTGTAAGAAGGTTTCGAGTTTAGATACGCAAATTGGAGGTTCTCGATTGAGTGTTACGATTATTGACATTGCGAGGCGTGCAAACGTTTCAAAATCTACGGTTTCACGAGTAATTGCCGGAACGGGCTATACAAGTCCTGAAACTCGTAAAAAAGTCCTGGATGCCATCGAAGAACTGGAATACAAACCGAATGCGGTGGCTAGAGCGATGGTATCGCAACGTACCTATAACATTGGCGTCATCATTTACCGGCAGCATCACCCGATTATTTCCCATCCTTTTTATGGGAAAATACTCGATGCGATTCTGGCGACAGCTGAACGTCTGAACTACTCGGTTTTCGTTTCGACGGATAAAGAGATGTCGCTGCGGTCCGCTGACGATATGCTGGAGAAAAGAGTCGACGGTTTGGTGCTAATTAGCCGGCTTAACCAGGAAATGATTGGCTATCTCGATCGTTTCCATATTCCATTTCTAATGGTGAACGGCACGACGGAAAGCGAGCACGTGATTCAACTTGTGAACGATGACAGACGATGCGGCGTATTGGCAGCAGACCATTTATTTGCCTTAGGCCATCGGCAAATTGGCGTCATTGCAGGCCCGCAGGAACACCGGAGTCACTATTTGCGTTTAGAAAGCTTTCGGGGGCGGCTGCGTGATTTAGGCTGTGGAGTTTCGGAAGAGCAGGTGGGCTATTCGCCTACATCGATGTTTGATGATGGGCAACAATGTCTTTTGGCAATGTGGGAACGTTCCCCTATTAAACCGACTGCTGTTTATGCGACCAATGATCTGCTAGCGCTTGGTGCCATAAGGGCTATTTTGGAAAAGGGACTGCGAATTCCGGAGGACATTTCGGTTATTGGGTCAGACAACATTGACTATGCCCATTTATCTACGCCATCGTTAACTACGATTCATATCGAAAAGGAAAAGATGGGAGAGGATTCGGTTTACATGCTGGATCGTCTGATACAGAAACAGGCTTTGGACGGGAAGAGAATTGAGTACGAACCGAAGTTGATGGTTCGGGGAACCACGAGTGCAATAAGTACGAGCAAGTAATAGATTTGTTTAATTTATCTGGATCTCCAAGTCACAATATGTTTATTTCATTGCAGCATTATGAGTTATGTGGGAACGTTCCCACTAGGAAAGGAGATCTTATGCGAGGCCACACCAATCCACGTAAACGAAATTCAGTCATCTGGTACTTTTTTCTGCTTCCCACTTTTATGGGTATTCTATTGTTTATGGTGTACCCCGTTATGGAATCGTTCCGCTTAAGCTTTTATCACGCAGGGGGAGCCATTGAAACGTGGGCCGGGCTTGATAATTACAAAACGGTATTAAGTTCAAATGTATTTTGGCAAGCGGTGTTTAACACCTTCTACATGGGCTTTTTCCAACTGCTTCTCACCATTCCTTTGGGATTTATTTTAGCTACGCTCATCAACGAGCTAAAGTGGGGGAAAAACTTCTTTAAGGTGATGTTCTTTATCCCTTACATAACCTCGGTTGTTGCTGCTTCGATGTTATTCTTGTTCGTGCTTCATCCTGATTTCGGACTCTTGAATTATTTTCTTAGTAAGCTTGGCTTGCCAACTTCGGTTTGGTTAGCGGAACCTGCGAGTGCGCGTTGGGGTGCGATTTTACTTGGATCCTGGCATTGGCTCGGCTTTGTCATCATCATTTTCCTAGCCAACTTGCAGGCGATCTCGGAGGATATTTATGAAGCAGGAGCTATTGACGGAGCAACGGGTTTTCAGAAATGGCGCTATTTGACCATTCCGAATATGACGGGGACGTTCTCCTTTCTTATTGTCATTGGTTGGATTGGCAGCCTTCAGCGGTTTACAGATATTTATTTGCTGGGGGGAATCCAAGGAAGTCCTGCTCGTTCGCTTTATACGATCGTCGGCTTTATTTATGAAAGAGGTTTTGGCGGTACAGAATACGGCGTTGCTTCGGCAGCGGCTTATGTACTCTTTGCAATGATTTTATTTTTCACCGCACTCAATTTAAAAATAACGAAGATGAAAATCTAAGTAAGAGGTGAACTACATGCGCATCACGAGTCTTTTTCGAAAGAAGCTGTCCGCAGCGGATATTATCATTTTAGCGGTTCTTCTTGTCTTAAGTATCCTCATGATTTCACCTTTTATTTGGATGCTGAGTATTAGTTTTGAACGGACTGCTAATTTGCAGCCGCCGTTTCCGCCCTCTTTTTATCCGAAAAATGCGTCTGTGTTCAATTACGATATCGTGATGGAAAATGCGACGCTATTCAAGTCGTATTTGAACTCTGGCCTTGTGGCTGCATGTGTCGTGTGCTTAAGTGTCTCCAGTTCACTGTTGGCAGGGTACGCGTTCGCTAAGGGGCAGTTCAAAGGTAAAAAAGCGTTGTTTCTTATCGTCCTCGCTACGATGATGATTCCGATGGAAACGAGACTTATCCCCTTATTTACGATGTTCAATAAATTTGGACTGATTAATACGTTCATCCCGCTCATTGCACCTGCCATTTTGTACGGTTTTGGTATATTGCTTTGCAAGCAGTACTTTGACCAGCTGCCCGACAGTTTGCGGGAAGCTGCACAGATTGATGGCTCTAGTGAGGGAAGGACATTTCTCCAAATTTATGTGCCGCTAACGGGACCGATTATCGCCACATTGGCGATCCTGTCCTTCCTTGAAAGCTGGAATGCATTTCTTTGGCCGCTAGTTGTGATTAACGATCACGAGCTGCGTACGATTCCGATTTTTCTTGCCAGCTTCTCTTTTGAGAATGGGACGCGTTTGGCTGGGCTCACGATGGCACTGGCGGCAGCCAGCATTGCGCCGATTATTGTGGTCTTCCTCTTTTTACAAAAATATATCATTCGCAGTATTGCATTAAGCGGTTTGAAGGGAGAGTGAGCGGAGCCAGGAGCTGTGGGCCGATTTCCGATTTCAAGATAAGGTTATGAACGAGGTCAAAGTCAATTTAATTTCAGGAGGCTGAGAAGCATGGTTAACAAGAAGACGAAAAAATGGATGGTAGCAGGCAGTTTGGTCACTTTATTAGCGGTGCAAGCATTGACAGGCTGCGGAAGTAAGGCTGTTGAAAATAAGGCAGCTCCATCGAGCGAGACGAACGCCGCAACGAAAGTGTCTGATAAGAAAATGTCAGGCTCGCTCAAGGTGCAATTGATTGGCGACTTCAGCATGGACGACAAAACAGATCCGCTTTCGGGCAAAAAAATTAAAGGTGTGTCTGTTCTGAAGAAAGAGTTCGAACGGATTTATCCAGGTACGACCCTTGATTTCGTCCTGATGGGCTGGGACGGTTACACGCAAAAAACGGAAGCGATGCTCAGCTCCAAAGGAGCAGATGTATTTCAAGTGCCCGGGATCGCGAGTTGGGCCAATCAAGATTTACTCGAACCGCTGGCTCCTTATATCGAGAAGGACAAGCTTGATTTAGGCCTGTACATCGACAATCAAGTTGAAGGCTGGAAAGCGATGGGGCCTAAGGATAAAGAACTGCAAGTGTATGGCCTTCCTTTTATTGGAGATACTCGCTTTATCGCTTACGACAAAAAGATTTTCAGTGACTGGGGCGTAGAGCCGCTTACCAAAAATCCGACACCTGAAGAGATTTTAGAAAAAGCAAAGAAAATGACGGGCACGAATCCTAAAACGGGCAAACAAAACTACGGCGCTTTCTATGCTGGAGCAGATGCTGCGGATTCGGTTGTTAATGCGGCCGAATCGTACGGCGGCACTTGGGGGAAAGGCTTTCAGTTCAAAGGAATGGAAGTGAACTTCAACTCTCCACAAATGCTTAAAGGGTTAAAGTGGATGAATGAGCTGAATGCCCTTTCACCAAAAGGGGCACTTGTGAAACAAGGTGGCGAGAAATGGGGGACGGCAGCGAATGACATTGCCATTCACATCCGCGTACAACCGATCTTCATCAATACCATTTATGCTGCGGGCTTGCAGGATCAATATGGCGTCTCTCAATTGTTCGTGAATCCGGATAAGAAAATGGGTGGTATGTTCGCAGGCAGCCCGTACTCGATTGCCAAAAGCAGCGCAAACAAAGAATTGGCTTGGGAGTTTTTGAAGTTCAGCTCTAGCGAATTTTTCCAGAAATATATGTGGGATGAACAAAGCGCTCAGTTCCTTCCTGTCATCAAGTCGGCTATGAAATGGGACAGTATCCAAAAAAGTCCACACGCGCAGCTAGAACTGGAGTCTATGGGTAAACTGTGGGCGCCACGTTATCCGTATCGTTCAGGTCAGCCGAGATCCATCTTATCTACAAGCGTAGAAGAGGCTTTGCTGAACAAATCGACACCGGAGGCTGCACTGGATAAAGCGCAAAAAGAATCGACAGATTGGTTGGCTGCACAAAAATAAGTCGAGCAGATCGCCCGTAAGGGCGGTCTACTTTTAACTAAAGGTGGACATCTAGATGAGGAAATTGCTAGTGGTAGAGGAAACGTTAACGTTCGTACAGTCACAGACGCATGTGACGTATTCGTTTGTCGTATCTGAACAAAGTAAAAAGTTAGGTATCGATTTTAACTATTCGCCAAAATCATTGGACGATGAAAGGTTGTCTAAAGAGATCATTCAGCTCAGCTTGCAAAAATATACCGTTGCTAATGAACTTAAAAGCAATGGGCCATCTTTTGAGCAAAACTGGCAGCGATTCCTGCCGTTGAAAAATTTAATCACGGTTTCAGTTGACGACCCTAATGGGTTCAGGGGAGCTTGTCACCGTCATGATCCTGAACAAAGCTTGTATCTTACGCAGGAGTTGGCGTCACCAGGGTTAATGCCTGGACCCATCGGAAGCGGGACTTGGTCCGTAACGCTGAGTATCCACGCGTTGGTGACCGCTACGTGTAACTTTCAACTGATCGTATGGGAAGGAGTGGATACCGTATGAAACAATGGCTTCCCTATGAGCTGCACACCCATACGTATCATAGCGATGGCGAGCATTCGCTGCTTGAGCTGGCCAAGAGCGCCAAAGAGCTAGGACTGTTCGGTATCGCGATGACCGATCATAATACGATGTCTCCTTTATTAGACGGCCAGTCCGTTCAATCCGAGACGAAGCTGCACATCATTCGAGGGATGGAATGGACGACATTCTTTGGCCATATGCTCGCTATCGGGATTAGCGATTATGTTGATTGGAGAGATTTGGGCATTAAGGATATTCACAAAGGTATTGAGAGGGTTCATCAGCAAGGCGGGATTGTTGGCATCGCGCATCCGTTCCGAATTGGCAGTCCTTTGTGTACAGGCTGCTACTGGGAATATGAGATTACAAACTGGCATGATATTGATTATATTGAGGTCTGGTCTTACACGTTTCCGTCCATCTTGAATAGCAATATTCGAGCATTTCAGCTCTGGACTGATTTACTGAACCAAGGCTATAAGATTGCCGGCGTTTGCGGTAGGGATTGGCATGTTTCTTCCGTTTCCGTAGTGGAACCCATCGCTGTGTCCTATTTGGGCATGGAGAACGATGCCTGGCTGACTTCCGATGAAGTGGATTACGAGAGGCTGGCAGTTAACGCGATCCGTAGAGGCGCAGTTAGCGTTACGATGGGACCACTGATTCTGTGTACGGTTCAACTCGCTGACTCAGGACATAGATTCCATAGTGGAGACGAGGTTCCTGCAATTGGTGAGGCGGAGAAAG
Organism: Paenibacillus sp. SYP-B3998; assembly: GCF_010820665.1. Taxonomy (GTDB): domain Bacteria; phylum Bacillota; class Bacilli; order Paenibacillales; family NBRC-103111; genus Paenibacillus_E. Next base: position 483,651 of record NZ_JAAIKC010000001.1, read on the forward strand.
TGCTCATTCATGTAGAAGTAGATTTCGCGACAAGGTCGTCTTATTGGCAATTAGCTGAGCAGGAATTGACGGTCACTCTGTCCAGTAATATGGGCCAGCTTGCTAAACTCAATGTGTCTAGATCCGATTCTGCCGTGTGCTGCGAAGTTGATCATAGAGGGTTGAAGTGGCTTCGGGCAGAGCTCAGTGGGGTATTTCATAGCTGCTACACGATGATTGGTTTTACGAATCCGATTTATTTTCAAATTTGACCAAGGCGTGGGGGATATTGATGATTGAAGCTGACTTTCCTATAATTGCTGCGCATACGGGGTGTGGCCAAGCACCCGATAACACGATCGAATCCTTTCTTGAAGGAGTTCGCTCGGGGGCGAACATCGTTGAAGTGGATCTAAGAATAACGAAGGAGGGGACGGTTGTATTGCTCCACGACGACCACCCGTATCTTCATACATATACCTATGAACAGTTGAATCAATATGAAGTAAGATCCAGCATAAGTCCGATCTATGAACAGCATGAATTGGTCAAATTGACCCAACTGCTTGAGGTTGCGAAGCAATATGAGGTGGCTTTGAATTTGGACATCAAGATACCTGCAGCGATTGAACCTGTTATGAAGGTGATTAAACAGTTTGATCGTTTAGATCACATCTTTATTACCGGCTGCAGTGATCAGATCACGAACGGCCATATGGATACGCAGGTCTTATACAATACGCCGAGAGAATTCACTGCGCAAGAGCAGGCAGCGTATACCTTATACGCGACTAAAGTTTGCCAAACAGCTTTAGCTGGTCGTTATTACGGGTTAAATCTGGACTATTTAACGTGCCGTCAAGAGCTGGTGGAGCTTGCGCATGCTTCGGGACTAGCCGTGTGGGTGTACACCGTAAATCTTTCTGCAGATTTAAGGCGATTTATCGAGATGGGAGTAGACGTGATTACGACCAAAGAGGTCACCTTGCTGGCTGAACTCAAAACGGGAAGGTAAGTTCGCTGTTTGGAATTCGCAGTTTTCAGTTTTCAGTTTTGAGTTCTGAGTTCGCTGCCTCCTACGAGTCCGAGAACATACTCGGCTCGCGAAGGAGGCAGGAACAAAGGGGCCTTCACTATCAATGAGGGGATCTCCCAGTAGTTGAAAGATATCGCTTACAATGATGTGAGGTTATATAACACAACTATTTTAAAATGGTTGACACCCTTAATGAAAAAAGCTACTATGTATGTATTAAGTATAAACGTTTATACTTTGTGAAAATGCATATTTGTCTTGTGGCTTATAAAAAAGAGGAGGGTTACATTTGAAAAATTTAAAGCTGAAAAGTGTTGTTTCATTTTTAACGGTGACTGTTTTTCTGGCGGGCTGCGGTACGGTGCCAACGAAATCAGACGGTGTCAACGCATCATCCACTGCTAAAGCGACAGAGTCTTCTACTGTCTCGGATAAATCTGCTAGTGAATTAAGCTGGGATAAAGTGAATGATCCATCGTTAAAGGGGCAAGAAATTACGGTTCTTGTCGTAGATACGGACGGGAAGATTGGAACGTTATTCAAACAATTCACGGAAAAAACAGGAATTAAAGTCAACGAGCTTGCTGTAGATTATAACTCCTTATACGGGAAAATTACGACAGCAGCTTTATCCAATTCTTCTGACATTGACGTTGTTGAGATGGACACCATTTGGGCGGGACAATTTTTCAAAGGGAACATTGCGGAGGATTTAAGCAAAATTGTTCCGGCAGATGTTCAAAAGAAATACACGCAATCCTCGCTTTCTTCGGCCATGTTTGATAATCATCTTATGGGCATTCCGTATTATTCCAGTACAAAACATTTTTATTGGAACAAGGATTTATTGAAAAAGGCAGGTTACGAGAATCCGCCAAAAACGTGGGACGAGTTTAGAGAAGTATCTAAAAAGCTGACAGCTAATGGCGTTTACGGTTCTGGTTGGGCATGGAAACAAGCGGAAGGCTTGCTGTGCGACTATGTTGGCATGGTTTACGCTTTCGGCGGAAATATGCTTGGGGACAATGGGAAGCTTGTTGTGAATTCCAAAGAATCGGTACAAGCGCTGCAATATATGTCAGACTTGATTAATGTAGACAAAACGGTTGACCCTGCAAGCCTGCAATGGACGGAAGAAGATGTGAAAAATGCCTTCATGGCTGGCAAAATTGCGATGATGAGCAACTGGGAAAACATGTATCCTGATCTCAATGATCCAACGAAATCGAAAGTTGTGAATCAAAGCGATGTAGGATTATTGCCAGGCCAGGGAAATGTGGTTTCTTCTTCGGTTACGGGTTCCGAGGGTATCGCAATTATGAAATCAAGTAAGAAAAAACAAGCAGCGCTTGCGTTCTTAAGCTGGATTGGATCACGGGATTTCCAAGTTCCATTTTATGCGAATACGGGTACATATCCATCTCTGCAGGAGCTTTACACCGACGAAGCGATCATTAAGGCAGATACGACAAAGTCATTGAGTAAAATTATGCCGGAATTCCAATATGGGCACAATCGTCCGAATGCTCCTGGATATGTGGAATGGGCCGATATTTTGTCCAACCAAGTTGTTGGTGGGTTGACGAAGCACCAAACGCCTCAACAAGCACTGGATGAAGCTGCCAAAAAAATCGACGAAGCTATACAAAAAGCAGCTAAGTAAAGCCGTGTCAGGAGGGGACGCAAATGCATAATACTCAAGTTGACACAAGAAAAACTTTCCTGCCTTACTCCAAGAAGGAACGCAAAGATATCTTATTTGCTATTCTGTTGCTAGCGCCTACGTTGTATCTTTTATTAAGAATTTTTATCTTACCCATCGTACAGTCGCTAGTTTGGAGCTTTTTTAAATACAATTTGATGGATGGTTCCGCCATTGAGTATGTGGGTTTAAGGAATTTTATCGATATTTCAGTGCTGCAAGACTTTTGGATTTCCATGCAGAATACGAGTTATTTCACTGTTTTTTCAGTGGTCATTGAATTAGTTATTGGTTTTCTTTGCGCACTTATACTCAATCAAACCTTCATTGGCAGATCGTTTTTTCGGGGCATCATCATTATACCTTGGGCCATGCTGACGTTAGTAAACGGATTGTTATGGAATTGGATTTATCAGCCAGGGTATGGCGCTTTGAATACGATTCTGCACAAGCTGCATGTGCTGGGGGCCGACACGAATCCTGTGTGGCTCTCCAGCTCTACCAAAGTTGTATTTTTTACTGCGGTAACGGATATATGGAAAATGACTCCTTTTATGACCTTGCTGCTTCTAGCGGGCATGCAATCCATTTCGGCGTCGTTGTATGAGGCAGCGGCTATTGACGGGGCTAATTTTTGGAAAAAAATATGGCATGTAACACTCCCGCAGCTTATGCCTTCTCTAATGGTTGCCTTAGTGCTGCGAGTGATCGGTGCTTTCAGAGTATATGATATTTTAACCGTCTTTACAGGAAATCCGAATACGTCGGTTAGTTATTTAACGTACAACTTCGCTTTCCGGTACTTTTATTTAGGTAGAGCTTCCGCGATGGCCTGGATTTCCACCATTTTTATTTTGATTTTCATTGTCATCTATATGATCATGCTGAAAAGACAGCAAAAGGAACATTAGAGGAGGAAAAACGTTGAGCAAAGCGACAGCAAACACGGCCCAATCCTGGAGGGTTCGTTTATTTAAAGTCAGTCCTAGTGAGCTTATTCCTCCTATCTATCTATGGATCGGCATTTCACTGTTAACCATCTTTACCCTTTCGCCATTTCTTTATTTGATGATTTCTTCCATTAGCCAATCACAAGAGCTACTATCAGGGCATTTGTTCCCTCATATGCCAACGTTTGCAAACTATTTGAAGCTGTTTCAGGGCAATACGGGGAAAGATTTCATTCACGCTTTGGAAAACAGTCTTTCGGTTTCCTTATGGACAACAGCGATTACGATTTTTGTTGGGGTATTTGCTTCCTATGCGCTAGCGAGAATCAAATTTCCTTTCCGTGTATCGTTACTTTTCGTTATTCTAGCCATGCAGTTATTACCGTCGATCAGTATCATTGTGCCGTTATACATTATGATGCGAGAAGGAATTAGCATTTCAATTCCTTTCACATCCATTCAACTTCTGCAAACGAAGCCTCTGTTAGATACGACATGGTCATTGGTTATTGCCTATATAGCCACTAGTTTGCCGTTCGCCATATGGCTAATGAGCGGTTACTTTCAATCTATATCCAAAGAGATGGAAGAAGCAGCGTATATGGATGGGTGCAGCAAATTCAAAACGATGCACAAGATCATTTTACCCTTGGCGCTGCCGGGCATTGCTGCAACCGCGATTTTCACCTTTTTAAATGCGTGGGATGAATTCATATTTGCAAGTGCCTTCAGTCAGACGTATGCATCCAAGACGCTGCCCATCGCTGTTCGCGAATTTATTGGTAAACATAGCATTGACTGGGGCTTAATGACCGCAGGCGGATTCGTGGCCTCGCTGCCACCCGTTATTATTTCCTTATTTTTGTACAGATATATCGTTAGCGGCTTGTCAGAAGGGGGATTAAAGGAGTAATATATAGCATATAAAAGTATAAACGTTTATATATATTGAATGAAACCAATAGGCAGCTAAATACCAGCATAGAGAAACGTAACAATGAACGTAGGAGTGAGGAAATTGAGCTACTATCTAGGTGTGGATGCTGGCGGCACGAAAACTTACGCTGTCATTACTGACGAGACAGGGCATTGGCTGGCAAGCGGCAACAGCGGCCCAGGCAATCATCAAATTCAGGTAGAGATGGCACGTACAAATATACGAGATGCGGTATTTCAAGCGCTCGAGCAAGCAAATCTTCAGCCTGCCGATATTGCAGTCGCTTGGTTCGGTCTAGCAGGAGCAGATCGGGAAGCGGATTATCGGATCTTAAGACCGATGATTCAACAGCTTGGATTTCCTAATTCTCAAATCGTTTGCGACACGATTATCGCCATGCGCGCAGGAACGGCAAAGCCCTATGGCGCCGTGCTTATATGCGGAACTGGGATGAATGCAGCTGGAATCAATAAGCATGGCGATATGCTCCAGTGCGGGGGATTTGGCTATGAATACGGTGATTTCGGCGGGGGCAGCGAGCTGTCGGTCGAAGCGTTTCGAACCGTTATTCGGGCTTGGGAAGGACGCAGTAAAGCAACCTTGTTGACCGATATGATTCTTGAATCGCTGGGCTATGCTTCTGTGGAGGAAATGTTTCATAGCTTTCTTGATCTTCATAAGCGCATTCCGTCTGATTTGACGAAGCTGATCTTCGATGCTGCGACAAGGGGAGACAGCGCATCTATACAAATTTTACAAAAACAAGGCGTTGAATTAGGATTATCCGCCAGAGCGGTTGTAGAACGCTTGCATATGCAGGAGGATAACTTCGATCTTGTCTTGGCCGGCAGTGTTCTAACGAAAGGCCATAGCGAATTTATTCATCCTTATATTGCTGAAGCGGTTCGCGAAGCAGCCCCAGGCTGTCAATTGAAAATATTGACGGTAGAGCCTGTAGTGGGATCGATTTTGCTAGCGATGGAGAAAGACGGCATAGCCATCACAGCTTCCATCTATGAAAAGTTAAGCCAGATAGTTAACATCAAAGGAGTTGTCCACAATGAATAAAAAATTGAAAATTGCTGTTATTGGCGGAGGATCATCTTACACCCCGGAATTAATCGAAGGCATTATTCTGAATCACGCACAGCTGCCTGTGACTGAAATCTGGTTGGTCGATATTCAAGCAGGTCAACATAAACTGGATATCGTTGGGAATTTGGCGAAGCGTATGGTAGAAAAGTCAGGCTTGCCGATTGCTGTTCATTTAACAATCAATCGTCGAGAAGCGCTGGAGGGGGCTACCTTTGTCTCCACGCAGATGAGGGTTGGTCTTCTCGAAGCGCGCATCTGGGATGAGACGATTCCGCTTAAATATGGCGTGATTGGACAGGAAACAACAGGTCCCGGCGGCATGATGAAAGCGATGCGTACAATCCCTGTTTTGCTTGATATTTGTAAAGACATGGAAGAGCTTTGCCCAGATGCTTGGATGCTTAATTTCACCAATCCGGCAGGCATGGTCACGGAAGCCATCAACAAATATTCGAAAATCAAAACAATTGGCTTGTGTAACGCGCCAACAGGCGTATACAAATGGTTGTCGGAGCTATTTGAAGTTCCAACAGAGCGAATTTATGCGGAATTCGTTGGTTTAAACCATTTGCATTGGGTGACGAAAGTAAGCGTCGATGGGGAATCGAAGCTGGAAAAGCTGTTCGATCTTCGCGAAGGCTATTCCGCGAAAAATGTACCGCAATCCGCATGGAATGCCGATTTCATTCATGGTTTGGGCGCAATTCCATCTTATTACTTGAAATATTATTATTTGACGCAGGAAATGTTGAAGGATCAGTTGGAGTCTTCAGCCAAAGAGGGAACTCGCGCAGAAGTTGTTAAACGCCTGGAAGATGAGTTGTTCGAGCTGTACCAAGATCCGAATTTAGCTGAAAAGCCGAAGCAGCTGGAGAAGCGTGGTGGCACGTATTACTCCGAAGCCGCTGTGAATCTAATGAAGTCACTCTATAATGACACACGCGATATTCAAACTTTAAATGTGGCTAATGGCAATATTATTGATTTTTTGCCGTCTGATGCGTGCATTGAAGTTAATTGCGTGGTCACTAAGCAAGGGCCGATTCCGCTGCCAGTTTCGCATATTCCGGCTTCTGTGAAAGGATTAATGCATGCGGTTAAAACCTATGAACAACTAGCAATTGAAGCTGCTGTTCATGGAGATCGCAGTCTGGCTCTGCAAGCATTAGGGCATCACCCGCTAATTCCTTCCGTAAATGTTGCTGATCGTATGTTGAAGGAGCTGTTAGAACAAAATAAAGCCTTCTTACCGCAGTTTTTTAAAGCGTGAATGAGGGGCTCTATTCATTAGCTCATTGGTCTGATTACGCAGGGGGGAGGTAGCTGTTTCAAGCTCTGGCAGAAATGAAAATGCGCAATGTATGTTTTCAAAACTAAGGAGGAACGACATCTATGAAAATCAAAAAAATCGTTAGCTTTTTCACGGTTGCGGCACTCGCAGTCACTTTATCAACAGGTTTAACTACAAAAGCAAGTGCTAATTCCCCGATTATTTTAGGTTACTACACGAATGATTCGTCCAATGCGCTTACTAACTATCACAGCTACATCAATCAAATATCAACCGATACCTTCAATACAGACGCGAATGGTAATATTGTAGGAGCGATTCCTACCCAAGCAGTTGCTTATGCTAACTCCGTAGGTGTTCTCCCATACGCTTTGGTTTCCAACTATGGTACTACAGATTGGGACAGTCATGTAGCTCATGAAGTATTAACGAATGCAACAGCCAAAAAGAATTTGATTGCTAACATGGTTTCTTTAGTTAAAACGAATAACTATAAAGGCATTAACATCGATTTCGAAGCTGTTTTGGCAAGTGATCGCAATGCGATGACTAGTTTTGTTAAAGACGTCGCTAGTGTTATGAAGGCACAAGGATTTCTGACGATGGTTTCCGTGCCAGCGAAGGCGCAAGATGATCCTGCGGATGATTGGACGGGAGCATTTGATTTTGAACCGCTTGGCACTTATGCGGACATCATTCAAGTGATGACCTATGATGAGCATGGCGTTTGGGCAGACCCAGGCTCCGTGGCAAGTAAGCCATGGATCATGGAAGCTCTTAAATTTGCCATTACTTATGTTCCTTCCGAGAAAGTGCTCATGGGGATTCCTGCCTATGGGAATGACTGGAATTTATCGGACAAAACGAACAGCAGCAACAAATTGATTCCGTGGAAAGATATTCCGCAGTTGATTTCAAGCACGAAAGGCAAGCCAACAAGAGATAATGCAACAGGATCGATGACTTTCAAATATACGGCGAAAGACGGCTCTAAACACGTGGTTTGGTACGAGGATGAAACGAGTATCAAAACCAAAACGCATTATACATTGACTTACGAGCTTGCAGGCGTATCTGTTTATGCAATGGGTGAAGAAGACGAGAAATTCTGGAAAGCAATTGCTGCTGGTTTGAAATAAATTGGCGGATAGTAGTGCGATCAAATAATTGGAATCTGGCTGTCCTTGAAGGTCTGAAAAGACTGGATGGGACAGTTTTTTTGTGGAACAAGTGGTCGGGTGAGGATAAAGCGCTGTATGAATAGGTAAACAGCCACATTCCTAAGGGTTATCCAATAGGCATGTGGCTGTTTATTTCATTTATTTCGTTTACTTTTGCAGCGCCGCTAGCGCATAGTTTAATTCTACGTCTTGTCCCTCCACGTACATGGCTTTAAATGTTTCTTCGTTTAGTGGAATTTTAATATCGGGAACCGCACCGCCCTGTCCGGTATAATCCGCATCCCCTTGAATGACTTGCTTCGCATTGAGTGACCTTCCATCCGGAAATTCAACGAAATAGCCTTCTGGCATATTAAATGTAATAGGACTAGTCACAATTCCGAATGAACCTGCTGTAGAGGTGAATCCAATGATCGTAACATTAGGTAAGCCTTTGAGGATAAGAGGCATGCCTTCTCCTGAACTTCCTGTTCGACTATTAATAAGAATAGCGATTTTACCTGTGTAAGAGGGCTTGGTAGGCTGCACGGTAAGATAATCGCTATGATTTATTTCAAATTTGCTCGTATAGCGATTGTAATAACTTGCATATTCATAGATTGTCTTCTTTTTGACAAAATGTCCAGTCAGATTAGCCGCCAGTGCATCCACGCCGCCTGGATTGTTACGAAGATCGATAATTAAGCCATTGAGCGGCTTCGTTTGTAGCTTCTTCAATTGGTCTTCTAGCAATTTCTCAGGGTTAGGTGCTGTGTCGCTAGGAGCAAAATGGGTGATTTTAATATACCCATACCCATTATCCAGTGCCTTACCTTCAATAGAGGGACCATCCAGATCGGCTTGGGTAAATTTCACCTTGGTTTGCTTAAGTGTCTCATACTGGTCGTCATAGGCTTTTAGCATGACTTTACTTATTTTCTTATCTCCGACATTCTGAAATCCTACTTGGATTTCTTTACCGATCGGAGATCTCGCCATAAATCGTCCCTGATTAATTCGCTTAGCCTCATCGGTAGCTATGCTGCCATCGCTCCATGTGGTGGAGGCAAAAGCTTCTTTTACATCCTTGCCGTCCCAGGTTACAATCTCTGAACCTAGCTTGATTCCATTTTTTTGAGCGGGACTATTTTCCAGAACTAAGCTGACGAGCACTTTGCCATTATCCAATTGCACGGTGCTGATCCCGAAGCCACCGCCGACTTCATTTTTAAATACTTGATTTTCATACACCTTGTCATTCACAATTCTGACGTGCCCGTCTCGGAAGGAGCTGAGGTAATCTTTTAAGGTTTTGTAGTATGCTTCTTTATTTTTATCTTGATCGATTTGCTTAAATAGAGGTTCGTACTTGTTTTGTAACGCCTGCCAGTTCACGTGTTTCCATTCACCGAAGGGATATTCTTTGGTTAATCGCTGATTCAATTGAACAAAAGCCTTCGCGTAGCTCAGTTTGCTAAGATCACTAGTTGGGTTATAACGAAGCTCGCCAGCATGCTGCAGTGCTACGATTAGAGGAATTGCGCCGCATATACAAAAAATCGCTCTTACGAATCGATACTTAGGGAGCCTGATTCGTCCAGTTGGTCTAAATAATCGTCTGACTGTACATAGAAATATAACCAAGGAAACGGTATAGATGGCAATAGCCGGAGGTGTTGTATTACCTGATAGCAGGCTTATGATGGCTATAAGTAAACCCGCACTAGGCACAAAGTCAAACCAACGATAGCTTTTTTGAATCGGCACAGCATATCTGACTAAAAGCATCAGATTCATAATCAATAGGATGATTTCCCCAACCGTCAACCACTTTACTGAAGCCAGAAAACTGTAAATTTCCATCGTAACCTCCTATATAAATAAAGGAATTTATTTCCTTTCCATATGTATATCCTAGATGAAAAAGGTCGTTGTTAACACAGACTTGTGTCGGTATAGGGAGCTAGACTTAAGTCGGGGTATGGAAATAGGAGACTGTCCAGGCAATTACCAGGAATCCAAAAACTTCAGGTTTTAAAGCTGCTGTTACGAGCATTATAGCTAATTTGCCGCTAGTTAACAAATTTTCCCTGTATGTAACTGCTTGGCTCGCCCCCATAAAATGAGAGCTCGACCAGAATACTATAACTACGTATGCCACCTCCAAACCATAAATAGCTACACAAACAAAGGAGGAATTATTCAATGTTTAAACAATTCGATAAGCTGTACGGGATTGACTTAGGAACCTCAAACACCGTCATTTTCGAGAAGGGAAAAGGCATTGTGCTTAACGAGCCATCCGTGATTGCTTATAACCAAAAAACAGGTGAGCTGTTGGCAGCAGGCGAGGAAGCGCGAGCGATGATAGGCCGAGCTCCTGATCATGTGGAAATCACTTATCCCTTAGTGAATGGGGTCATTGCCAATTTTGATAAGACAAGCAGGATGCTTCAATATTTTATAAAAAAAATTCAAGGACGGCCTTCTTTTTTTCGAAGCTCTCAAATTTACATATCGGTGCCATGCGGGATTACGAATGTACAGAAACGGGCCATTGAAGAAACCGTCGTCCACAAGGGAGCCAAGAAGGCAATTGCGATAGAAGAGCCGATAGCGGCAGCTCTGGGCGCAGGACTGAGGCTCGATGAACCCGTAGGCCATTTAGTTCTGGATATTGGTGGCGGTACGTGCCAAGTAGCTATTTTGTCGCTAGGAGGCATCGTCGCAAGTCATACGATTCAACGAGCGGGAATGTCGATTGATCGCAATATCATCGAGTATGTTAAACGGCAATACAACCTTGACATCGGGGAGCGAACGGCTGAGGTCATCAAGCAACAGATCGGAACAGCAAGCATCTCAATCCCTGAGCGGACGCTCGACATCCGAGGACGCGATTTGATGGAGGGGTTGCCTAGATCCCTTCGGTTGACCTCAAGTGAAATTTATACAGTGGTGAATGAATTCTTAGGCACATTGGTGGATGCCATTCGCGCGACACTTGAGCTGTGTCCACCTGAACTTGCTGGAGATGTAATGGAACAAGGGATTTTGCTTTGCGGAGGTGGAGCCTTGATCGAAGGTATTGATGAACGAATTCGCACAGAGACAGGCGTAGCCGTACATATTGCAGATCATCCACTTGAATGTACAGCCCTTGGTATCGGTAGAATGATGGGCGTACAGGTAAGTAAGAGCCGCCCCATCAAGCAAGAGGAGAAGACAGAAGAAACGGCAATGTAGAAGATGGAAGAACAAAGGCTAGTCCGTATGGAAGTTAACGGACTAGCCTTTGTTTGCCTTATTTATTAAAGGAAACATGGTATGAAACCCGACTTCTTGGCGTTAACGAATATTTTTTTTCATCGGGCTATGTTGGTCTTACGCCATCGTTTGTTTTTTCAATCCAGTAAAGGAAGATTCTATACGTATCAAGAATATAGTTGGGTATGGAAAAGAAGAAATCCTTAATGCCGAGGAGCTATCTCCAAATGAGGAGCGTGAGAGAATCATGGATTTCAGAAAATACAAGACATTTCAAGTTGTTGCGGATTGTTTGAACTTAACCAGAGCTGCCGATCAGCTTGGATACACACAGCCGACGATTACGCTTCAGCTGCAATCGCTGGAAAGCGAGCTAGGTGTCACGTTATTTAATCGAGTAGGGAAGAAGACGTATCTGACCCCTTCAGGCAAATTGGTTAAGACGTATATAGATCGAACGTTTGCGGTGCTCGAAGAGATGGAGCAGGAACTAAGGAAGCTCGATAATCCCCATGGCGTATTAACGGTTGCGGCTCCAGAATTTTACTGTACGCAATACTTGTCACTCATCATACATTCCTATATTTCTCAAAATCCGCAGGTTAAGCTGCAGTTGTTCTCCTGCGACAGCAATGACGCCTTGAAAAAGGTGGCGACGAATGAGGCTGACCTAGCAATCATTGCGGGGCCATGTCCTTCGACCGATATGGAATCTTTGCCGCTTGGCAAAGAGGATCTTGTTCTGGTTACGACGAAGGAGCTGTTTGAAAAATATGATGCGAGAACGCTAATGGAGAAATTTCCGTTTATCACCTATAAATCGGGCTCCAATATTCAGCTTCTTGTTAACGAATGCTTGGACGAATACGGATTCACACCAGAAAATTATATTGAATGTGTTACGGACGAAACGATCAAAAGAACAGTTTTATACCATACAGGCATTGCGCTGCTGGGTTCTGCTCTCGTAGAGGAGGAGTTAAGAAAAGGAACGTTGGCCGAAATCCACCGTTTTTCTGGTAAAATCCAAACCTCTATGGTGATTCTAAAAAAACGTACGGAGGAGAAAAATATTGATTCGTTTGCCGAGATTGTGAAACGAATTTGGCTGGAGTGCAGCTAATTAAGGACATGCTCCGACGATGAATCGCGTTATTTTCATATAATTGCCCAAAGAAGCTCACTTTACACTGGTACCCATAGTCTGGACACTTTGAAAAAGTGTTCAGACTATGGGTACCTTTTTTTGTATACTGAGTAAGCCCCGGAGGGGATTACATCATGTCTAAGAAAATCTTTAGCGAAAAAGAACGAAAGCATTTATCAACGAATAAATACGTTGTCAAGGCAAGCACGAAATCAATAATCTATGCCGATGAATTTAAGCGGTTGTTTATCGACCTTTACATGTCAGGAAAGACTCCTAAAGAAATCTTTGAAGCTAATGGATTTGATGTCAGCGTAATTGGAATGAAGCGAGTTGAACAAAGCGCAAACCGTTGGAAGAAAGCATACGGAAAAGACGGAATCATTGGACTAGCCGACTCCCGCAAGGAAGCTTCTGGACGTCCCCTGAAGCGTGAACTAACGCAGGATGAAGTGATTGCAAGACAGGAAGCAAGAATGAGACTCCTTGAGTCTCAGGGTGTAGAAAGAAAATAAAGTATTAGACTGGAAAATAAAGTTGTAGACTAAGAAAATAAAGATGTAGACCAGGAAAATAAAGTCTTAGACTATCGATGCATCATTAACCGAGGGACGGGCAGATTTGTTTAAAACCAGCGAGACTGAGCAATTGCCAGAGGTTGCTCTTTTGGCGAACCGAAGAGTGTGGCTGATCAGGAAACTATCTGCGCTTGGAAAGTAGTGTTAGCTGTTGGGTAAAGTAAAATTCCGCAAAAAATATCAAAACAGAGCGTTCCATCTGTCGTAAAGTGAGTATATCGATATGGAGGCATTAAAGTGAACTATAAGGATTTGGTAATTAAGGCCATTGCCTATATTGAGGATCATCTGACCGATGAAAGCTTAAGCACCAAGGTTACGGAGGCTGCGGGCTATTCGCCGTACCATTTTCACCGGATCTTCCTATCGGTTACGAGAAACTCCGTCTCGGAGTACATACGCAAGCGGAGATTGACGCAAGCAGCATACGATTTATTTTATACCAACCAAAGGATCATAGATATTGCCATCCTGTACCGGTTCGAGTCTCAGGAATCCTTCGCCCGAGCCTTTTGGAAAATGTTCTCCATCTCGCCTGGACAATTTCGCAAGCAAAGGGACATGAAGGACACGCTGTTCCGGGCAATGGAGAAGCTTCCTTTGGATGAAGTGGGGCTACAGCATTTGAATAAGAGCGTCTCCCTCGTGCCAGCTTTTGTCTGCCTGAATAAGCTGCATCTGGTCGGCATGTCGATACCGGGTGTCAATTCGGACGAGGTCGGAAAGCTATGGCGGAGCTTTAGGCAGCGTTTGTTTGAAATTGAGCGAAAGCCGGATACGGAAGACATATTTTATGCGGTCATTGAACTTACAGGTAGGCAATGGGAAGTCACTTATATCGCTTGTGTCGAGGTAGCCAGCGAGGAGAGTGTAGTTCCCTTGGGAATGGTCGCTAAGCTGCTCCCAGTGGTGACTTATGCGGTTTTTACTCATAAGGGGACAGTATCGAGACTCAACGATACGTTCCAGTACATTTATGAAACGTGGTTACCCCAGTCAGGCAGCGTTCGTACGAATTACCCGGAGTTTGTGCGTTACGACCATCGATATCTAGGACCGATGAACGAGGATTCGGTATTAGACATATATATTCCCGTTGGCTCGCCATATTAGGAGCATGTAGCTCAAGGAGAGGAAGAGATCAAGATGAACAAAATAGAAGACATTGTTGAAGTATATGCAGGTTGCTGCGAGGTACAAATTACCGACAACGCATTGAGGGTGACCGTTCCCATGATCGTGATGTATCCGACAGATGCACCGGAACAGACTGATAGGATAGGGCCGTACTCGTTGGAGGTGGCCAGAGACGCAGCGCCGCTGGATGGAAAATTTAGGCTAGTGCTCATTTCACACGGTACAGGCGGTTCACCGCATGTGTACCGGTCGCTCGCTCGGCATTTGGCGCGCAGCGGCTTTATCGTTGGCCTGCTCGAACATCCATTCAATAACCGCAACGATAATAGTTTGGTAGGTACTGTCCAAAACCTCACCTATCGCCCCCGGCACCTTCGCATGGCAGCCGACTGGTTTTTTGAAGATGAGAGGTTTAAGGGGCTTCTCCAGCCGGGAGGCCATTCGGTCATCGGGCATTCCATGGGGGGCTACACCGCGCTTGCAGCAGCTGGCGGCATCCCGACCTCCTTCCCTAATGAGAGCCCGGATGGGAAGCCGCAGCAGATCGATGTCCCTCATGATTCACGCATCCGGTCCCTGATTTTGCTAGCCCCGGCGTCCGTTTGGTTCCGTAATGAGGGAGCATTAAGCAACGTTCGGCTCCCCATTCTCATGTTGGATGCCGAGCGAGACCCTTACACACCTCCTTTTCACGCGCAGATCATCATGAATAGTGTTGCTGAACCGCAAATGATTCGCTATCGGACGGTGGAGAATGCCGGACATTATTCCTTCCTGACTCCTTTCCCAGCTGAGATGATTTCACCAGCCTTTCCCCCCTCGCAAGACCCGCCCGGCTTTGATCGCGTGCAATTTCACGAAACGCTGAAGGCTGAAGTAGTAGAGTTTCTGTTGACTTAACATTAGGAACAATCACTTTCCGTCGAAATCAAATGTTAACTAAGAGTTCGATTAACTAATCGTTACGCTAACTGGGGAATGTTAGTTCAATAACAGGCTGAAACAGCAGCGGCAGTCTAAGACTTTATTTTCACGTCTTAGTCCGCCGCTGCTTACTTTATTGGAACAGTCTAAAACTTATTTTGCGAAGGCTGCCAAATTAATAATTGAAAAACCACATTAGATCAACAACTCCAGTCTAGAACTTTATTTTCAACGAACACCTAAACCACTCTTTTTTTCAAGTGTCCTTGACAGAGGGTCCAGATCACTTAGCGAGCTTTTTCTTTAGTTTTTTTGTTTGCTGATTTTCGTGTCGGATCATTTAGATACATTTTGTTTACAACTTAGAGAAGTTTTATTAACATCTTTGTTTAAAAATAAAAGGTGGATGTGGGAAGAAGCAAATCTAAATAAACAGGATGAGGAGAGATGAAAAGATGAAAAAAGCATTGATGATGATGACAGGTGCAGCGTTACTATTAACAGCTGTAGCTTGCAGTAATGGGAATGAGAAGGTTAGTGGGAATAAAGAGCTTCAAATGGATAAAAGAGCAGGTGAAAACATTTCGCAGCCGAAAGACAGCTCTTCTCAAAGTAGCACAACGCCAAAGGAAAGTGAACCAGTGACAAACATGCAATCGTCAACTGAGCCTACATCTAAAACGGATGCTACAGCGACGACGGGAAGTGTATTGTCTACGGATGTAGGGGCAGGAAGCGAGCCAACGGCGGGTGCAAGGGTGCCAAAGGGAAGTGAGTCAATGACGGTTGTAAGTGCGCCAACAGCGGCTGTAAGGGTATCAAAGGGAAGTGAGCCAACGGCGGCTGTAAGGTCGAAAGCGGGAAGTGAGCCAACGGCGGTTGTAAGGCCGAAAGCGGGAAGTGAGCCATCGGCGGAAACGAAACCGTCAGAAGGAGTCCAGCGCTCAACAACTACCGAAGCTCCGAAAGCTGTTGAGCTGCCAGCAAGTGAAGCTCCGAATGCACAAGCCCAACCTTCTCCACAGTAAAAGTTCGGCTTCCTCTCGCATTTGAGCCTGAAAGTAAGTATGATATGATAACTTCAACGTTGTCTTATGGTTAGTTGTGGTGAGGATGGAGTGGAAATTGTGGAGCGTGCAAAAATTCTTATAGTTGAAGATGAAATTGCCATATCCGATTTGCTTTCTTATAGTTTAAATAAAGAAGGTTTTCAAACAATGACCGCCAATACGGGGGCAGAAGGTTTAAGAGGGGTTGAGCAGTTTCAACCGGATTTGCTCTTGCTTGACTGGATGCTTCCCGATATAAGTGGACTTGAAGTTTGCAAAAAAGTAACGGCAACCCATAATCTGCCCATTATTATGATTACTGCCAAATCTGATATCACAGATAAAATCGTAGGTTTGGAGTTCGGTGCGGACGATTATATGACCAAACCCTTCGATGTAAGAGAGGTTGCCGCTAGAATACGCACCGTTCTTAGGAGATTGGCCCAAGGGAGTCAACCTATAGAGGAATCAGGACCTAGTGTCCTACAATTTAAAAACATAGCTATTATTGTTGAGGAAAGGCAAGTCAAAAAAGATGGGGATATTATCGAGCTTACGCCCAAAGAATTCGATCTGCTCATGAAGTTCTATCAATATAGAGGGAAGATTTTTTCCAGAACAGAATTATTGGATTTCGTTTGGGGATACGAGTATGCCGGTGATACTCGAACCGTCGACATTCACATCCAACGCTTGCGTAAGAAGCTTGATTTGAATGACATCATTGCAACCGTATTTGGCGTTGGTTATAAATTTGAAAAAAGGTTTGGATGAATGGCATGGCCCCGACAATAAAAGTTAAGTTTCTAGTTGGTTTTTTTCTAATTTTTTCCATATCTCTATTGCTAATGAATCATTTTGTAGTTCGCATCATCGAAACGAGTCATGAGAAAGTTATCACACAGGACTTGATCAGTATTAAGAAAAATAGCAATATTTACGTCAAGCAAGCTTTTCTGATCAATCATTTTACGCATGATGAAATGTATTTTCAACAAATTTCCCGGGAAATGGTAGATGACCTGCAACGCGTCACATCCGGTGAAAGTAGCGCCTATACCATAACCGGGGAGTTATTATACGCTTCTAATAAGAGTAAGTTCTCAGGAGTAGACGATGATGATCTTAAACATGCGATAAACGGGAAAACAGCTTATACGATTCACTATACGAACAGCACCGCGCAAGTATATTATTCGTATCCTGTCGTTATCGACGGTAAAAAGGTTGGCATATTGCGATTCGTCAAAGATTTCTCTTTTCTGTATGAACAGAGCAAACATATGCTGGATGTTATATTTTATTTGACAAGCGGAATTTTTGCGGCAGCATTTTTATTCTCTTATATCTTATCCAGAAATATCACGATTCCGATTATTAAGCTGAGCAAAATTTCTACAGAGGTTACAAATGGAAACCTGGATATTCGCATTTCGATCAAAAGAAAAGATGAAATTGGCCGGCTTGCCAGTAACTTTAGTCAAATGATTGATAAAATTAAACTGCAAATTAATCGAATTGAAAAAGACAGAGATCGTTTGATCGATCTGAATCATCATCGCAAACAATTTTTTGATAACGTTACACATGAATTGAAAACACCACTGACATCTATTTTGGGCTATGCGCAAATGATCAAAGAAAACAGATGGACGGACGAGGCTTTTTTTGATAAAGGTATGAACCATATTGTTAACGAAAGTCAAAGACTTCATCAAATGGTCGTTAGTCTTTTGGAATTGTCCAAAGAAACCTCCACCGAAGAAGCATTGGAAGCCATTGAATTAGGTCGTCTTTTGCAGGACGTATGCGAAGGCATGACGTTTAAAGCGATTAGATACAAGAAAACCATTGTAAACAATATTCAAGAAGGGCTCTTTGTTCAGGGAAGTGCGAATAAGCTAAGGCAGCTGTTCATTAACGTGATCGATAATGCGATTAAATATGGATATCCCCATACCTATATAAGTGTCACGGCATTGCTTGTAAAAGAAACCATTCAAATCTCGATTATGAATAAAGGGGAAGAAATAAGCTCGGAGGATGTGGCCAGCTTCTTTGATCCGTGCTATCGATCTGAAAAGAGGAAAGTAATAGAAGCAGGAAGCCGCGGCTTAGGATTAACGATTTGCAAAGCCATTGTTGAGGACCACGGGGGTCAGATTTCAATGACGTGTTCGAACGAAGAAATCTGCGTAAGTATGCAAATACCTTATTTGCAAGCAAAGAGGGAACAGGGATGAGGAAACGAGCTGTGAGGTTGGGAGGACTGCTCCTAGTTGCTGTCATTGTCCTAGGCGGATGTATGAATCAGTTAAAATCCAAAACGATCATTGTTGACGACACGGAAGAAAATAAGAAGTCATCCGCAGTGAAAGCGGATTTTGAAGTGAATAAAATATATAAAATTTCCGGTAATGAGAATATCCTTGGATGGTTAGATAACGATCATATCCTAGGCGATTCTGGAAGAAACGATCAGGAGCTGAGACTAGAAAGCATAGAATACCAATATAATTCTCGCCAGAAGCAAATGAGCGTGAATAAGGATATGGAGGCTGGAGACTTATCCCCAGATGGATTGCAGCTGTGTGTAGCTTCAAATGAGCATGAGAAACAAATCATAAAGCTAATTGGGTTAAAAGATCATAAGGAAACGCTCATTGGCGAGATTGGCAATGATCAGTTGAGGATGGGAGCAATCGTTTGGTCAAGTAGCAGCCGTTACATCTCCTTTGCAAAAAAGGATCGAAGTAAAACGGAAGCGAGAATCGTCGTTTACGATGTGAATCTCCATAGTTCGAAGGAGTATGTGTTCACTCAATTGAAGGGCGGGTTCGTTTCTTATGTCAAAGTTTCAGATGATGGGGAAAGTGCCCTTGCTGTTATCCTTCGAGAGGGTCAAGATGACATTATCACTGTTGGAGCTTTGAAAGAAAATGAATTTATTAGTCAGTACGAGCATGAAGCGAGACGTGATGGGAATTTTGATTTTATGAATAACGATCAAGTTGTATTTGTTGGGCAAAATGGCTCGTTAACGTTATATGACCGTCGAAATGAAACGGCAACTACCTTAGCGGAACAAGTAAGTACATTTGGGCTTTCGAATGATCGGAAATACATCGCTTATTCCAAGGATCGTGAAAATATGTATGTGGCTAGCCTGCAGGGCAATCGTTTATTAAATGAACAGGTCTCTTATAAAGGCAGAAATTTCTATCAAATGTATTGGAGTCCTGATGCCAAGAAAATCTTAATCACGGGGATTAAAAGCTATGGTACTCGTCCTGGCGTCGTGAGTGCTCAGGAGAATGTGCCGTTGGTCATTGAATTTAAATGAAGATGAACAACGGCAGCCAATTTTCATAATCAATATGATGATTTATGTAAATCCTTCTAGAGAAGAAGTCCGTTTACCGGCTAATTCATTAGAGGGATTTTTGTGGTTTTAAACATAATGTTTTTCAATTGTTACGATTGGATAATTCAATGATTTCAAAGGAAATTACTGTGTTACAATGACCATAATACGGGAAATATGAAGGGGTGCAGCGGATGAATGCTACGATGAATAACCATATTTCTATCATTGGCGTCCCCATGCAGTATGGCGCCGACCGGCACGGTGCGGATATGGGACCAGGCGCGATTAGAGCCTCCAACATTCACCATAGGCTGGAATCATTGGGCTTTCAAATCGAAGATCTTGGCGATCTTCCTGTGAATCGAGTCATCGAGGCTTATCAAGCAGGCGAGAAGCTCAAGTATCTGAAAGAGATTATTCAAGTGAATCATAAATTATGCGAAACGGTTGCGAGCGAAATGAAAAAGGGGCAATTCCCGCTCGTACTCGGAGGCGACCATAGTATTGCCATAGGAACGATTAAAGGCGTCTTGCAGCATGTCCCCAAATTAGGTGTGATCTGGTTTGATGCTCATACAGACGTTAATACGGAGGAAACGACATTCACGGGAAATATACACGGGATGTCATTGGCTGTCGCCCTGGGATATGGTCATCCAGAGCTCCTTTCCATCGGGGGGATTGAAGCCAGGCTGCGACCAGAGAATGTGGTCATCATCGGTGCGCGATCCATTGATCAGGGTGAACGGAAATTTCTGAAGGATAAAGGCATACGAGTATTTACGATGCATGAAATTGATCGGAACGGCATGAAGCAGGTGATGGAAGAAGCGCTTCAGATAGTTACCGACGGTACAGACGGCGTTCATTTGAGCCTGGATTTGGACGGTATGGATCCAGGGGATGCGCCTGGTGTAGGTACGCCAGTCTCTGGAGGCATGTCTTACAGAGAGAGTCACTTTGCAATGGAGATGCTGCATGAACGTGGTTGTCTTGTCTCTGCTGAGTTTGTGGAAGTGAATCCGATGCTGGATCAAAACAATAAAACAGCCAAAACGGCGGTAGAGCTGATCGGTTCTGTATTTGGTGAACGTATTCTGTAGCATAATGATAAGCAGGAGAGTGACAACAAGATGAGCGACACAAGCCAAATTATTGAACAAACCGAAAAATTCGGAGCCCACAACTATCATCCGCTGCCGATTGTAATTTCACAGGCAGAGGGTGTTTGGGTCGAGGATCCGGAAGGCAACCGGTTTATGGATATGTTAAGCGCTTATTCGGCCCTGAATCATGGACATAGACACCCGAGGATTATTCAGGCGCTCAAGGATCAAGCGGATAAAGTGACATTGACATCGCGCGCTTTTCATAACGATCAGCTTGGGGAGTTTTATGAAAAGCTGTCAGCGTTGACAGGGAAATCGATGATTTTACCGATGAACACCGGAGCTGAGGCGGTAGAAACGGCCCTCAAAGCAGTGAGGCGTTGGGCTTATCAAGTTAAGAAGGTTCCTGCTAATGAGGCCGAAATCATCGTTTGTGAAGGGAATTTCCATGGACGAACGATTACGGTGACCTCCTTTTCATCCTCTGAGGAATATAAAGATGGCTTTGGGCCGTTTACACCTGGCTTCAAGATCATTCCATACGGGGATCTGGCATCGCTGAAGCGGGCAATAACCCCGAAGACGGCGGCTTTCCTCATTGAACCGATTCAAGGAGAAGCGGGGATTGTTATTCCTGGGGAAGGCTTTTTGCAGCAAGCGTATCAGCTATGTAAAGAAAATAACGTTCTCTTTGTTGCCGATGAGATTCAAACAGGGTTTGGTCGAACAGGCAAGTTGTTCGCTTGTGAATGGGAATCTGTGAAGGCAGACGTTTATATTATGGGAAAAGCGCTTGGCGGCGGCGTGTTCCCGATATCTGCTGTTGCGGCTGATGCGGATATTTTGGGCGTGTTCAATCCCGGCTCGCATGGGTCCACATTTGGCGGTAACCCGTTGGGATGCGCAGTTGCGATTGCAGCACTAGATGTGCTGAAGGATGAGCATTTGGTTGAACGTTCATTGGAACTGGGGAATTACTTTATTGAGAAATTACGCGAGATTCGAAATGAAGCGATCCATGAGGTGCGAGGACGCGGCTTGTTCATCGGCGTTGAACTAACCAAGCCAGCGAGGCCCTATTGCGAGCAATTGAAAGAGCTTGGCATTCTGTGCAAAGAAACGCACGAAACGACAATCCGTTTTGCCCCACCGCTTACGATTTCCAAAGAACAGCTAGATTGGGCGCTTGAACGCATAAAGCTTGTATTTTAAACCAATATGAAGAGAAGAAGGTGATGATGATGACTCATCAGACGAATAAACAGCTAAGTCTCATTCAGGTGCCTTTCGGACTTGGAGCGGGTCGACCAGGTACAGAAGAAGGGCCTGAGAGCATAGTTCAGGCAGGGCTCCTCCGCCAAATACGTAAGACATCCTATGAGCTTGTTGGCGAATATAAGGTGAGATGTCCTCTACCTTCGTCTTCCTCGTCTAGCGATGGCAAGGTTAAGCATCTCCCGGAAGTGATTGACATGAGCAAGCTTGTGGCGAAGCAAGTTTCGCAAGCCATTGGCAGCGGGACGTTCCCTCTTGTGCTAGGGGGCGACCATAGCGTAACGATTGGAGTGCTCGCTGGCGTAACTTCTCATTTGGCGAATCTAGGCGTAATATACTTCGATGCGCATGTTGGTCTGAATACCGAGGAGACAAGTCGGACGGGGCATGTCAATGGGATGTCCCTTGCCGTAGCGCTTGGCATAGCGGGGCTTAAGCTGAGCGACATTTCCGGTTCAGAAGCTTTGATTAAGAAAGAGAACGTGGTCGTCATCGGCGTTCGAGATGTGGAGCCGAATGAGAGAGAGTTGATCGTGTCAGAAGGCATTTCTTGTTTCACGATGCATGACATCGATCGAATGGGCATTGAGAAAGTCATTGAAAGGGCGCTTGCAATTGCGGGAGAAGGAACAGACGGTATTCATATCAGCTTTGCTGCTGATTCTTTAGATCCGCTAGAAGCCCCAGGTGTTGGGCTTCCGCTGCCAGGGGGGCTTACGTATCGGGAAGCGCACTTTGCCTGTGAGCTGCTGGCCGAATCCCATCGCATAGTGTCTATTGACGTTGTGGAAGTCAATTCAGCGCTGGATGAAAGCAGACGCACTGCGCGGCTTGCGGTAGGTCTGATTACTTCACTGCTTGGCAAAAAAATTATATGAAAAAAGTCGTTGCGGATGGCTTGAATCCATCCGTAACGACTCTGTAAACGACCGCAAAGACTATTCTAGCTGATAGTCTTTTATTTTGTTGTACAACGTCCCGCGGGAAATTCCGAGAAGTTTGGCAGCTGCACTTTTGTTGCCTGCTGTTTTCAACAAGGCTTCTTCAATGAGGTCAATTTCTTCTTGCTCGGTGCCTTTGGACTTTGGTATCTTGTCTGCTGTAAGCAGCGTATCCATTTCTGGATAGGCAAGACTTGGCTGTTGCTCTTGTAAGGAATGTGGTAAATGATCCAGCGTAATCAGATCTTCATCACTAAGAATGACACAGCGTTCGATGACATGTCGAAGCTCTTCTACGTTCCCGGGCCAACTGTAGTTGGTGAAAGCCAGTATGACCTCGGGCGAAAGTAGGGGAACCGGCTTATGATATTGTAAGGAAAATTGCTTCAGGTACATTTGGAGCATTGCTGGCATATCTTCGATTCTTTCCCTTAAAGGCGGGATTCGAATGGAGATGACACCAAGCGAATAGTACAAATCAGATCGAAACTCGTGATTCTCTACTAACATAACCAAGTCCTGTGTAGAGGAGGCGATGATTCGTGTGCGTACAGGAATCGGGATGCTTCCCCCCGTACGAATGATCGTTTGTTGGTTGATATAGTCATAAAGCTTGGCCTGTAGGTCTAAAGGAAGTCGATCAATTTCATTGATAAATAGGGTGCCATCCTTGGCTTGTTCCAGCTTGCCTGCTTGTCCAGTATCGCTTCCTGTGAAAGCCCCGCCCTGGAAGCCGAATAATTCGGTTTCCAGCAAACCTGGGGGGACAATTCCGCAATTAACAGAAAGGAACAATTGAGTGGAGCGAGGGCTTGCGTTATGAATGATTTGCGCAAGCTGTTCCTTACCTACGCCTGCTTCACCAACTAGCAAAACAGGTGTATCCATAATGGCGACCTTTTTGGCCCACTGAACAACTTTGCCGATAGCGGGTCCCTTGCCTTTGATCAATGAAAAAAGATCCTCCGTATTCGGCTTGTGAGGAAGCTCGAAGGTATGAGAAGTCGTTAATTGATCGTTCAAGCGAACTAATTGTGTAATGTCTTGCTCGGCTGCAATCCCGCCGATAATGAGCCCCTGCATATCTCGTATCGGCGAGGCATTGATGAGCACGTGGGTGTCCGGCCGAGGACGATGGTACGTATTTCGAATCATTCGCCCTTCGTCCAGAATTCTCAGAACCATAAGATTCTCCGTGTCAAAAAGATCGCCAATGCCTCTTCCTAAAATATCAGCTTGAGGAAGATCATAGATTTCTTCGGCAATTGTGTTCCAGCAGATGACTGCGCCGTGCTGATCGACGACCGTTACCGCATCGGTAACGGTTTCAGCCAATGTGGAGAAGTAAGCCGACCATCGCTGCTGCTCCTTGATTGAAAACTGTAGTAATGCAGATAGGAGAGCGTACCCTTTGATATGTCCATCGCTATCCTTGAAGAGAAAAGGACGATTGGCGGTTGATGGAAGATGAACCAGCAGGGAATTCCAGCTGTTCGTTTCTTCGTAAGGAAGAATCGTACTGAAAAAGTATCGATTTCCTGCCAAATAAGCTGCGATATCAATGTTTGAATTTGTTTGAAACTGTATCAGACTCAAATCCTCTGGGATGAATAAACAAGCCTCGCTGCTTACTGCAACTAAGACGGCTTGTTTGTTTTGCAAATAGGACGAGAGCTCTCCAATTGTAGATGAAGCAGAAAGCTCATGGAAATGAGTGTTCAATGGAAAGTGTTCATTTTTGAACATAGTTTACCTCGCGGACTTGTCATTCGTTTCGTTTAAATTTACCATGAAAGCGATGTCGATTCAACACGATTGGTGAGGAAAATGAATATTTATAGAGATAACGATAGGATACAAATATGAAATTATTTTTCAATGCGTGTTCAATGGGGGGTGTGCAATTTATTCCCATTTAATTTATTTTAAACAACATCTGTTCAAAAGTGAAGTTATGTTGTATAGTTAACTCATGCAATTATACAACATTGTTCAATTCCAATGGAGGAATATATACATGGAAATCATGCTGAGAAATATGTTTCAAGCATTGGGGAAGAGCCGCTCTGCTAATCGATTAGCCAAGAAGTACGGTCTTCGCTTTGGGGCCGCCCGATTTGTTGCGGGTGAGACGATCAAGCAATCCATTGATGCTGTGCGAGGATTAAATGTAAGCGGTCGCATAGCCACATTGGATCATCTGGGCGAATTCGTTTTTAGTGAAGAGGAAGCCAGAGAATCTGCGGATATGTGCATTCAAACGTTGGATGCGATAGCTGAATCTGGTGTTCAATCCAATCTTTCATTGAAAATGACTTCCCTAGGTCTTGATATAAGCAAAGACCTTTGCATGAACAATATGAAACGCATTTTAGATCGTGCGCGTCAGCATGGCAATTTTGTTCGGATCGATATGGAGGATTACGCGCATTGTCAAATCTCGCTTGATATTTATCGAGAACTTCGAGAACAATATGATAATGTGGGCATTGTGATTCAAGCATATCTCTTCCGCACAGAGCAAGATATTCAGGATTTGAGTGCGCTTAGAGCTAATTTGCGTCTCGTTAAAGGCGCTTATAAGGAATCAGTACAAGTCGCTTATCCTGAAAAAAAAGATGTTGATGAGAACTATAAAAAAATTATCCAAATGCACCTGAAAAATGGCCATTACGCAGCGATTGCCAGTCATGATGAAGTCATTATTAACTTCACGAAGCAGTTCGTCAGTGCGCAAGGAATTAGCAGAGATCAATTCGAATTTCAGATGCTTTATGGGATTTGTGAAGAGCTTCAAAAACAATTAGTGAGCGAAGGGTACCGGGTGCGCGTTTATGTGCCTTACGGTGTCGATTGGTTCGGATACTTTATGAGACGTTTAGCTGAACGACCAGCCAATGTTTGGTTTGTTCTTAAAAATATGTTCAAATAGACCCGCAAAGGGAGAGGAGCAATAAGATGACTACATTCACAAAAGTAAGCGCATACGCAAACGAACCTTTTACTAATTTCGCTTTGGATGAAAATAAACAAGCGATGGAAGCGGCAATTGCCAAAGTAAAAAGCGAATTAGGCCAAGAGTACCCGTTGTATATCGGAGCTGAAAAAGTGGTCACCGAAGCTAAAATCAAATCGATTAACCCAGGTAATGTGGATGAAGTGATTGGTTATGTAAGCAAAGCGGATCAAGCTCTAGCGGAAAAGGCGATGCAAGTCGCTTTGCAAACTTTTGAATCCTGGAAGCGGGTTCCGGCTCGGGAACGTGCAGAATATTTGTTTAAAGCGGCTAAGCTTATGCGTGAGCGTAAACATGAATTTTCTGCGCTTATGATTTTAGAGTCCGGTAAAAATTATGTAGAAGCTGACGTAGATACTGCGGAAGCTATTGATTTCATCGAGTTCTATGCACGTGAAATTATTCGTTTGAGTGAAATCAACGAGACGCAACCACTAGCCAAACTTGCTGGCGAAGATAATAACATTTCTTATATCCCACTTGGTGTAGGCGTCGTTATTCCGCCATGGAATTTCCCTTTAGCGATTTGCGTAGGTATGACAACTGCTGCTGTGGTATCAGGGAATACAGTGCTACTTAAACCTGCTTCCACAACGCCTGTGATTGCTCATAAGTTTGTTGCGCTCATGGAAGAAGTAGGACTTCCTGCCGGTGTTATTAACTTCATCCCGGGAAGCGGTGCAGAAGTTGGCGATTATTTAACGACACATCCGAAAACTCGTTTCATTAGCTTTACAGGCTCCAAAGAGGTTGGTTTGCGCATCAACAAGCTGGCCGCAGACACTGTTCCAGGTCAAATTTGGATCAAACGCGTTGTTGCTGAAATGGGTGGAAAAGACGGTGTCATCGTCGATGAAACAGCGGATCTGGAAGCAGCAGCGGCTGCGATCGTTGCTTCGGCCTTCGGTTTCCAAGGACAAAAATGTTCGGCTGGTTCAAGAGCGGTTATTGTTGAATCCGTCTATGATCAAGTTGTTGACCGAGTTGTCGCTTTGACGAAACAACTGCAAATAGGTCTACCTGAGCACAATTATGCAGCAGGTCCGGTTATCGACAAGACCTCATATGAAAGAATTCTGGACTACATCGAAGTCGGGAAGCAAGAAGGTACTTTGCTTGCTGGTGGGGAGAAGGCTGAAGGCAATGGTTATTATATTCAGCCAACCGTTATCGGCGATGTGAACGGCAAAGCGCGCATTATGCAAGAAGAGATCTTCGGACCTGTTTTGGCTATCGCAAAAGCAAAGGACTGGCAAGAAGCGATTGCAATCTACAACGACACCGAGTTTGGTTTGACAGGGGCATACTTCTCAACGAATGAAGAACGTATTGCTGAGGCTCTCGAAACGGTTCATTGCGGCAACTTATATATCAATCGTAAATGCACAGGCGCTTTGGTTGGTGTACATCCTTTCGGCGGATTCAATATGTCGGGAACGGATTCCAAAGCAGGCGGCTATGATTACCTCTTGCTCTTCACACAAGCGAAATTAACATCGCGTAAAATTTAATCTAGCAGAGGGCCTTCCAAAAATATTTGGAAGGCTCTTTTTTTGTGACATTCATCACAGCGGCGTCTGGCGAATGCTTGATATGATGATTTCATCAAAACAAAGAGGTGAGAGAATATGCTGTACGCCAAAATTGTAGTCGCATATGACGGTTCCGAAGCATCTGAGAAAGCGCTAGACGCCGCACTGAAATTAGCCAAATTAAATCACTTTTCCAAATTAGAAATTGTTCATGTTTTTAATCTTCCGACTTACGTCATCGGATCATCTGTCATTATTCCGCCAATTGCCATTGAACGTAATTATCTTGATTATTCCGACCAAGTCGTAGAGAAGCTGAAAGAGACGATTGTCGATTTCACGAATACGAATATTCAGATCAAGCAAGGTCCTATCGCCAAAACAATTATCGACTATGCAGATGAAGTTAATGCAGATCTGATTATTGTCGGAAGCCGTGGACTCAACAGCTTTGGAGAATTCGTGCTGGGCAGCGTCAGTCATAATGTTGTCCATCATGCGAAGAAGCCGGTACTGGTTGTGAAGTAATTGTTGTCTCTATCCGTTTTCAAAGTTTTTATAGTTCATGAGCGACCGCGAAGGTCGCTTTTTTTTGCCTAATTTTGTTCAAAAATATGATCGCGATTGTGATATTCATCACATGCAAAGCACGCTTTGCGATTTATACTTATAACGAAAAGAAGGGAGGCGCTAATTTTGGAAGCATTAGACCTAAGTCGGTGGCAGTTCGGAATAACAACAGTTTACCATTTTTTAATCGTACCTCTATCTATTGGTCTTGCGTATCTGATTGCTTGTATGCAAACGATGTATGTGGTCAAAAAGGACGACAAGTACAAAACAATGGCACAATTTTGGGGTAAATTGTTTCTCCTTAATTTTGCAGTAGGCGTCGTGACAGGGATTATGCAAGAGTTTCAGTTCGGAATGAACTGGGCAGATTATTCTCGGTTTGTTGGAGCCATCTTTGGCGGGCCTCTTGCCGTAGAGGCTTTAGTTACTTTTTTCTTAGAATCAACATTCCTAGGCTTATGGATTTTCGGTTGGGATCGGCTGTCGAAAAAGGTGCATTTGGCATGCATATGGATTGTAGCGATTGCAGCCACTTTATCTGCATTTTGGATTCTGAGCGCAAACTCCTTTATGCAGGAGCCTGTCGGCTACGCTATTCGGAATGGACGTGCGGAGATGACGAATTTCTTCGCGCTGATCGGCAACAAACAGCTATGGGTAGAATTCCCGCATGTCATTTTTGGGGCTCTTGCCACTGGAGCGTTGTTCGTGACAGGCGTCAGCGCCTATCAAATCCTACGCAAACACAGGGTGGATATATTTAAAGCCTCTTTTACAATAGGGATCGTGTTTGCGCTCGTGGCAAGCTTTATGACAGCTGTAGCTGGACATGGGCAAGCCCAGCATTTGATGAAATCTCAGCCGATGAAGATGGCTGCATCAGAAGCACTTTGGAATACAACGGGGGATAGCGCCCCTTGGACCGTATTTGCTCGAATCGATGTCAAGAAGCAGGAAAACAAGTCTCAATTAGAAATTCCCTATGCATTAAGCATTCTTTCGTATAACAAACTTACTGGCAGTGTGCCTGGTATGAATCAACTGCAGGCCGAGTACGAGGTGAAATACGGTCCTGGCAACTATATTCCGCCAGTGAAGACGACCTTCTGGAGCTTCCGCATCATGGTAGCGGCTGGCGTACTCATGATTCTGCTTAGTCTGGTCGGAACCTACGCCGCTTTGCGCAATCGCTTAGAAGGGTACCGTCGTTATTTGAAATGGATGATACCCGCCATTAGTCTTCCTTATATCGCGAACTCAGCGGGCTGGATCATGACAGAGGTGGGAAGGCAGCCTTGGACTGTATTCGGTTTGCATAAGACAGAAGACGGGGTGTCGCCTCTTGTTTCCACTTCCATGGTAGCGACCTCGTTAATCGGTTTTGTGCTTGTTTATGGCATTTTGGCAATCGTGTTTGTGTACCTTGTCGTCCATTTCGTACGCAAGGGAGTCGAAGAGGAAGGCCACGGTCTTCATGCTCAGGACGAACGTGAGGGAAGCATGGCAACCCTGCTGTAAGACAGGGAGCTGATGAATAATAAGAAAGTGAGGGGAAATCACCTATGCTTGAAACCTTATGGTTTGTACTGATCGCGGTGCTGTTTGTCGGCTTTTTCTTTCTGGAAGGATTTGATTTCGGCGTGGGCATGCTGACGCCGTTCCTTGGCAAGACGGATAGGGAAAGACGTGTTCTTATCAATGCCATTGGCCCCGTCTGGGATGGCAACGAAGTGTGGTTCATTACAGCGGGCGGCGCGATGTTTGCCGCATTTCCAGGTTGGTACGCAACCTTATTCAGTGGATTTTACATGGCTTTGTTTCTCATGCTCATTGCCCTAATTGGAAGAGGGGTTGCGTTTGAGTTTCGCAGCAAATTACCGAATCCGAAGTGGCGTCAAACGTGGGATTGGATCATCTTTTTCGGCAGCTTGCTGCCTCCGTTGCTATGGGGCGTCGCGCTAGCGAATTTGATGAAGGGGGTACCGATCGATGCGAATACGAATTACGTTGGCTCGTTTTGGGATTTGATTTCACCCTTCTCGGTTACGGCTGGGATTAGCATCGTACTCTTGTTTTTACTGCATGGTGCGCTCTATCTTTCGCTCAAAACAGAAGGGGAGCTCCGTGAACGAGCTCGCCAAGCTGCCAAACGTTTTGGGGCGTGGACAAGCGCAGTGCTTCTGCTCTTTGTTCTGCTGTGCTACTTCCAGACAGACATGTTTACCCGTGACGGTATTATGCCGGGAATGGTTCCGCTTATGGCGGGGATGGCCTTATTGTCTGTCCACTTCTTCCTCAAGGCAGGTCGTGACGGTTGGGGGTTCATTATGACGGGCTTAACGATCACGCTGTCCACCATTACGGTGTTCATGTCGCTGTTTCCAAGAGTGATGATCTCTTCACTGAATCCTGAATGGACACTTACGATATATAACACGGCTTCTAATACGTATACGCTTAAAGTGATGACGATTATCGCCCTAACGACAGTTCCTCTGGTTATCGCTTATCAGGCATGGACGTACTGGGTATTCCGCAAACGGGTCAGTGTGAAAGACCACCTGGAATACTAGCATGATGAAGAAGCTATTATTGAAAGTGCCCGGGACGCTTAAATTATTTGCTGTTTGTATTGTGCTTGGCCTAGCAGGAGGCGGGCTCATTATCGTAGAGGCCTCCTACTTGGCTCAGATTGTCAATGGGGCATTTATGAAAGGGCTCGGGCTTGCTGCTCTGTTTCCAGTGTTGGTTGTGCTTCTCGGTTGGATTGGCTTGAGAGCGGTAGTTCAAACGGCGAGTGACTATGTGTCATCCCGTATGGCGCTGCGCATTAAGAGCGATCTTCGTATAAGGCTGTTGCAAAAAATCGCCGACTTAGGACCGAACTACGCCAAAGGCGAGCGCAGCGGAGAACTGATAAGCACCGTGTATGAAGGCGTTGAACAATTGGAAACGTATTTGGCCCGCTATTTGCCGCAGATGGCCTTGTCCATGCTCATTCCTGCCGCAGTCTTTTGTTTTGTCGCAGGCTTGGATTGGCTGTCTGCGCTCGTGCTGGCGATTACCTTCCCACTGCTCATTATATTTATGATTCTCGTCGGAATGGCCGCCAAATCGAAAGCGCAAAAGCAGTTTAAAACGCTCGGCCGACTGGGCGGTCACTTTCTAGATGTTCTGCGTGGATTACCGACACTGCAAATTTTTAATCGCAGCCGTGCACAAATTGAAATTATTTCCCGGATCAGCGAAGAATACCGTAAAACGACCATGGGCACATTGCGACTGGCTTTTTTATCGGCGTTTGTTATGGAGCTGTTTGCAACCCTTAGTACAGCAATTGTTGCTGTATTTCTGGGTTTGCGCTTGATTGCGGGAGAAATCGGATTTGAGCATGCTTTCTTAGTGCTTCTTTTGACACCCGAGTTTTATGTGCCCGTGCGAGCGCTAGGGACTCAGTTTCATGCGAGCACGAATGGGATGGCTGCCGCTGCGCGCATCCTCGATATTTTGGAGACAGAATCCCCAGGTTGGATGGAGCGGGAAGGCAGTCCACACCCGGTTACGAGTCCCAAGGGTTACAAAATTGAATTTCAAGCGATTGGTCTCACCTATCCTGGTGAAAATAGGGCGGCGATTTCAAATCTGACGCTGACGCTTGAACCTGGAGAGCGAGTAGCCGTGATTGGGCCATCGGGCTCCGGTAAGAGTTCGCTTCTTGACGTGCTTCAAGGGTTCATTCGGCCAACAGAAGGGCGAATTCTAATCGACGGTATGGAGCTGTCAGAGCTATCAATGACGTGGTGGCGCGAACAACTTTCCATCGTAAGTCAAAATCCAAGGCTTTACCATGGTACATTGAAAGATAATTTGACCATGGGCTGTCAAGACGTCGTTGAAACCGATATGACTGTCTCGCTTCTAGCTTCTGGCGTCGATTTCATTGATAGGCTTCCTCAGGGCATTGAAACGATGATGGGCGAGTCCGTTCGTCTTTCGGGCGGTCAAGTGCAGCGCATCGCGATTGCTCGCGCGTTGCTGAAGCAAGCTCCGATTCTGCTGCTCGACGAGCCCACCTCGGGCTTGGATCTCATTCATGAAGCTGTCGTAAGAAAGGGGCTGAATGAGCAATTGAAGGACCGGATGTCGATAACGGTTGCGCATCGTCTGGAAACGGTGCAAAACGCGGATCGCATCATTGTCATGGAGAGCGGGCGAATTGCTGAAATCGGGACGCCAGCTGAGCTATTGGCCGCTGGTGGCCTATATGCTCGCATGATGGAAGCTAACAGCAGGGGGGAAATGGAAGAAGATCAAAACCATTTCGAAGTTCATCTATCTACAGCAGGCGAGGCCGCAGAAGTGGTTAGCCAGCCTGATTCTGGCCAGGCATCAAGGGGAAAAGAGGATACAAGCATTCGCAGGGGGACATTCCTGCGCATGCTTGAGTTCGTTCGTCCGTATAAAGGACGGACCGCTTTGGCTGTACTTCTAGGTTGTCTGACGATTGCGGCTAATGTGGGACTGATGGGAACCTCCGGCTACCTCATTGCTCAAGCGGCGCTTCGTCCCGAATCGGTTCTATTGCTTTGGATTCCCATCGTAGGTGTTCGATTTTTCGGCTTATCAAGAGGCGTGTTTCGCTACTTAGAACGACTCGTTTCTCATGATCTTACCTTCCGAATTTTACATCGGATACGTGTTTGGCTTTACGAGCGATTGGAACCAAATGGCGTGAAGCTGTTAGAAAAAGGGCGAAGCGGAGAACTGCTTCATGCGGTCATTGGCGATGTGGAACAATTGCAAAATGTATATTTGCGCGTTCTTGCGCCTCCGCTTGTTGCCTTGCTTACCGGACTTCTGGGTTGTATCGTGATGGCTGTCCATCATGTTGAACTAGCGATCCTCCTTGCTTGCATGCTGTTGTTTGCCGGAGTGGGCATTCCTTGGTTCAGCGCCAGATCCGCAAAATCACATGGGGAGGCCATCATGCAAGCGAGAGGCAGGATGTATGCCGAAACAGCGGACCTCATCGCAGGTGTCAAAGATTTGACGGTGTTCGGTAGCGCTAATAACCGCGTGCTTCAAATTGATGAGATACAGACTCGTTCGAATGTGTACCAAACGAATCAACTTAAGGTGGCTGCCTATGCAAGCGGGGGTATGCTCGGAGCTGCTCATTTGTCCATGTGGTTAATCCTTGCAGCTTCGGTCTATTTGGCCAGCAGAGGGCAGATAGAGGGTGTTGCGATTCCAGCGCTAGCTATGATTACGTTAGCTTGCTTTGAAGCCGTTACGCCGCTGCCGGCTGCGCTGCAGAATATGGGTCTTACACTCTCATCGGCCAATAGGCTGTTTCAAATAGCAGATGAGAGCCAGATTGTGGAGGATATGACCAAGAGAACCGAGCAAATTCCCCTGGAGCCAGCAGCAAGTGAATGGAACGATTGTTTACCTGACGATTGGTCGACCTCTATACATGGACTCTCGTTCCGGTACGGCCCAGAGGAGCCTTATGCGATTCGTGACCTATCCATGACATTGAAGCGAGGAACGATGACCGCTATTGTCGGCGAGAGCGGGGCGGGTAAAAGCACGCTGCTGCACCTGCTCTTGAAGCTGCGTACGTATACGGAAGGCTCTATTAGGATGAACGGGCGGGAGCTTCGCGATCTGCCAGCGTCGCTTGTACGTTCGGAATTTGCCGTTGTCTCCCAGAACGCTCATTTATTTAACGCGTCTGTGAATGCGAATTTGAGGCTCAGCTGTCCAGATGCGACAGAGGATGAGCTGCGAGAAGCTGCTCGCTTGGCACAAATCGACGGAACCATTGATCAGTTCCCTCATGGATACGAGACCGTCATTGGCGAGTGGGGGAGCTTGTTGTCCGGTGGTGAGCGGCAGCGCCTAGCCTTGGCTCGTGCGCTGCTGCGTAAAAGTCCCGCCGTTCTGTTCGATGAACCGTCAACAGGGTTAGACGCATTGACGGAAATGGCGATTAGGAGCAATTTGGATACGCTGCTGAAAGATAAAGCTGTGCTGTGGATCACGCACAAGCTAGCAGGCTTGGAACGCATGAACGAGATTATCGTTATGCACGATGGTTGCGTCCAAGAACGAGGGACGCACTTTGAACTGCTCCGTCGTAGAGGCTACTACTACCGTCTTTGGCAGCTTGAGAAGGAGACAGACTGGCAGCATACACCTAAGAGTGAGCCTAATACGGTTCATGCCTCGGCATGAAAGAGCGAATGAGGAGGAATGAGCATGATTACGTGTGAGCAATGCGGTAAGACGAACGGTCATGGAGTAATTGGGACCAACTGGGTCTGTGGAGATTGTAAAATGGGTGAAGGTGAGTCGCGCGAGCTCGAACTGAACGTCGACGATGGAATAACGGTAGATAAGAAGTCAGAATGAATAACTTTTAAGCTGTGATTTTTTTCACATCTTATCCAGTGCTCATCAACTATACTAATCTCATCAACGAGAGGAGATGGTTAAAGTGATGAAATGGCTAAGAGAAAATAAAGTGGCTGCGGTCCTGTTGACGCTAATTAGATTGTATGTAGGGTATGAATGGATCGTAGCAGGGTGGCACAAAATTTCGGGTGCTAAGGCTTTTGATGCTTCGGGTTATTTGAAGGGAGCCATAGCGAAGCCTGTTCTGGAATCGGGCACTACGGATATGGTGTACGCGAACTATGTTGCTTTTTTGAAAAACGTCGCCTTACCGCATGTGGGAATATTTAATGTCATTGTGCCGTGGGGCGAATTATTAGTAGGTTTGGGTTTGTTGCTAGGTGGTCTAACAACAGCCGCGATATTCTTTGGTTTAATGATGAACTTCATGTACATGTTCGCAGGTACTGTAAGCTCGAACCCTTGGCTGGTACTGCTTGGATTTGTGATCCTTGCGGCTGGCGCGAATGCAGGGAAATTCGGCATGGATTATTGGGTCCTCCCTATTGTGCGCAAAGGGTTCGATAAATTCAGAAATTACTTTCAGCTGAAGCTTAAATGGAGATGACACAGACACCTTAACCTTACATGCTAGCTATCATCCCCGAATGGTTGACAGTGGATAACGTATTCACTTTGCTGCCAGATGGGGATTTTTTACCTATTTGTAACATGAAGTTTGAATGTAAGGAGTGATAAAGATGCTGACTGGCGTTGTGTTAGCAGGCGGCGCGAATCGCCGAATGAAAGGGGAGCTCAAAGCGCTTCTGCCAATCGAGGGGCAGCCGCTCATTCTTCGGCAGCTTGAACGTATGCGACCTTTATGCAAGGAGTTTATCGTCGTGACGAACGACCCTAAGCCGTATTTGCCTATTCTTGATCGTTCCATCCGGATTATTACAGACTATTTCCCCTCTCAGGGCCCACTTGGAGGGATGCATGCCGCGTTATCGCTAGCTAAATATCCGTCGGTATGGCTGGTTGGCTGTGATATGCCTTTTATTTCTTACCAGGCCGCTTCGCACATGCTGAACCGCAAGAAAGACGGCTTTGATGCCGTTGTTCCATTGATTAAAGGGGGGCTTTATCCCTTACATGGTATTTACGACCGGTCGTGTAAGGCGCCTATCGTTACGCTTTTGCAGAAAGGAGAAACAAGCATTTCATCCCTGCTGCATCATATTTTATGGAGGGAATTTACAGATAGAAGCTTCCAGGAAAACGGCGTGGAAATGAATTTCATTACAAGCATCAAAACAATGGATGATTATGAAAGTATTCAAAGCTTGCTGTGATTTAAATCATAGCTGCCATCGGCTGAAAACAGTACGCTGAAAGTAGAAAACAGAAACAAAGAGCTACTCGATTACACAAACTGAGGAGTGGAGCGAACATGGCGGTAAAAGAAACGAAAGCTAACGTTCAAATTTCGGCTTACGAGGAAGTTAACGAGTTAGTCCTGCGTGCTAAGCGAGCACAGCAAGCTTATCTGGAACTGGATCAGATTCAAGTGGATACCATTGTACAAATGATGGCACTAGCGGGAGTCGATAAACATATGGGCCTCGCTAAGCTAGCGGTCGAAGAGACAGGTCGCGGGGTTTACGAGGACAAAATCACGAAAAATCTGTTTGCCACCGAATACATTTATCACAGTATTAAAAATAACAAAACCGTAGGCGTAATTGAAGAAAATGTGTATGAAAGCTATCGCATGGTCGCAGAACCCGTGGGGATCATTGCCGGTGTGACGCCAGTCACCAACCCGACATCCACTACGATGTTCAAAGCGCTTATTGCTGTGAAAACACGCAATCCGATTATTTTTGCCTTTCATCCGTCAGCACAAAACTCCAGTTCAGCCGCTGCGGCTACCTTGCTGGAAGCAGCGGTCAAAGCAGGAGCTCCTGAGCACTGCATCCAATGGGTAAAGCATCCATCCGTGGAAGCGACGCAGCTGCTCATGAATCACCCTGATGTAGCCCTTGTACTGGCAACAGGCGGTTCTTCGATGGTAAAGGCAGCCTACAGCACTGGAAAACCAGCGCTTGGCGTAGGGCCTGGCAATGTGCCTTGCTTGATTGAGAAAACAGCGAATTTACCGCAGGCTGTTAATGATTTGATTTTATCGAAAACATTCGACAATGGCATGATTTGCGCTTCTGAACAAGCGGTGATCATTGAGGAGGCCATTTACGCGGAAACCAAAAAATTAATGACTGATCAAGGCTGTTACTTTCTCAATAAAGAGGAAACGGACGCAGTATCCAAATTGGTCATTAATTCGGAAAAATGCGCCGTTAATGCGGTGATTGTCGGCCAATCAGCTGTGAAAATCGCAGAAATGGCTGGCATTAAAGTTCCCGCTGCCACCAAAATATTGATCGCTGAGCTGCATGGCGTCGGAGAATCCTATCCCTTATCAGCTGAAAAGCTGAGTCCGGTTCTGGCCTGCTACAAAGTGAAAACTGCCGAGCAAGGTATCGAAAGGGCGGTGGAAGTCGTGAAATTCGGCGGCATGGGCCACTCATCCGTGATTCATTCACAGAATCAGCAAGTCATTCAAGCTTTTTCAGCCAAGCTGCAAACGGGACGTGTCATCGTCAATTCACCATCTACGCATGGAGCAATCGGAGATATCTACAACACAAACCTGCCTTCCTTAACGTTGGGCTGCGGTTCATACGGTCATAACTCCACAACGTCGAATGTAAGTGCGGTAAATCTGATTAACGTGAAACGGATCGCTTACCGGACCGTGAATATGCAGTGGTTCAAGATTCCGCCGAAGATTTATTTTGAAAAGGGCGCGACGCAATATTTGGAGAAAATGCCGGACATCACTCGTGTCTTGATTGTTACCGATCCCATGATGGTAAAGCTCGGATACGTAGAACGGGTTGAATATTATTTGCGCAAACGGCAGCTGCCTGTTTATATCGAAGTGTTCTCCGATGTTGAGCCAGATCCTTCTGTCGATACGGTTGAACGCGGCCGTCAAGTCATGGCTAGCTTCCAGCCAGATTGTATCATTGCGCTGGGGGGCGGTTCCCCGATGGATGCAGCCAAAGCGATGTGGCTCTTCTACGAGTATCCGGATACGAGCTTCGATGCATTGAAGATGAAGTTCATGGACATTCGTAAACGGGTTTACAAATATCCGCGTCTAGGTCGTAAAGCCAAGTTCGTCGCCATCCCGACCACATCGGGAACAGGTTCGGAAGTAACGTCCTTTGCCGTTATTACGGACAAAGAGAAGGGCAATACGAAATATCCGCTGGCAGATTACGAGCTGACGCCGGATGTGGCGATTATTGACCCGGATTATGTGTACAGCTTGCCGAAAACGGCGGTAGCCGATACGGGTATGGATGTTCTGACGCATGCAATTGAAGCTTATGTTTCGGTCATGGCTAATGATTATACGGATGGTTTGGCGATGAAAGCTATTCAGTTGGTATTCCAACATTTAGAGAAGTCGTTCGCTACTGGCGATCCGGTTGCTAGAGAGAAAATGCATAATGCTTCGACGATAGCAGGTATGGCCTTTGCCAATGCGTTCCTTGGCATTAACCACAGCTTAGCACACAAATGGGGCGGTGAGTACCATACGGCTCACGGACGCACGAATGCTATTTTGATGCCGCATGTGATTCGTTATAATGCGCAGAAACCGACGAAATTCACATCGTTTCCGAAATATGACCACTTTGTTGCGGATGAACGGTATGCAGAGATCGCCCGTACGCTCGGTCTTCCAGCCAAAACGACGGAAGAAGGGGTAAATAGTTTGATTCAGGCGATTCGGCGATTGAATAAAACCCTTGGAATTCCAGAGAAATTCCAGGATCTCGGGTTTGATGCGCAGAAGTTCGAAGCACGTGTAGATTATTTGGCCGATCGTGCCTTTGAGGACCAGTGTACAACAGCAAACCCACGCATGCCGCTTGTAACAGAGTTAGCTGATGTTTATCGTCATGCGTTCTATGGAAAGTTTGAATAGCGAGTTGGGAACTTATTGCTTTGCAAAGCAGGCAATTATTCACGGTACTTTTTGGAGGTGCATGCACAATGGCTATTGTAGAAGCAGATAGAGACAGCTTAACGATCAAGGATCGCGTGTGGAGAAGTTTTATTGGCGGAAATTGGGAAACGCATGTCAATGTGAAGGACTTTATTGATAAGAATGTTAAGCCGTACACAGGAAACGCCTCCTTCTTGGCAGGGCCATCCCCGGCTACTGAAGAGCTTTGGCGAATCGTCAGCGAGCTGACTCGCAAGGAGCGTGAGAATGGCGGCGTTCTGGATATCGATGTGAATACCGTGTCGTCGATCATCTCTCATGGGCCAGGATATATCGCTAAGGATCAGGAGCAAATCGTTGGTCTGCAAACAGATGAACCATTTAAGCGTTCCATTCAGCCTTTTGGCGGCATTCGTATGGTCATTGATGCATGTGAAGCTTACGGATTCAAGCTTCCTGAAGAGATTGCGCGATTGTTCACCGACATTCGCAAAACGCATAACCAGGGTGTGTTCGATGCCTATACAACCGATATGAAAACAGCCCGTAAGGCAGGAATCATTACAGGACTTCCAGATGCTTATGGGCGGGGGAGGATTATCGGAGACTACAGACGAGTCAGCCTCTATGGGGTGGATCGTCTTATCCAAGAGAAGAAGGCAGATCTCTTACAGCTAGAAGTAGATGCGATCACAGAAGAGGTCATCCGTCAACGCGAGGAGCTTTCCGAGCAAATTAGGAGCTTGGGCGAGTTGAAGCAAATGGCTCGTTCGTACGGTTTTGATATTTCCCAGCCTGCTGCGAATGCCCGTGAAGCGGTACAGTGGTTGTATTTCGCTTATCTAGCTGCAATTAAGGAGCAGAATGGCGCAGCAATGAGTCTGGGACGTGTATCCAGCTTCCTCGACATTTATTTCGAACGGGATATTCGTGAAGGAGTGCTGACAGAAGAGCAGGCGCAAGAGCTTGTCGACCACTTCGTTATGAAGCTGCGGATCGTGAAATTCCTGCGGACGCCCGATTATAACGAGCTGTTCAGCGGTGACCCAACATGGGTAACGGAATCGATTGGCGGTATGGGGATGGATGGCCGAACGCGCGTCACCAAGAGCTCCTTCCGATTCCTTCATACCTTATATAACTTGGGACCAGCGCCAGAACCGAACTTGACGGTGCTTTGGTCCACTCAACTCCCCGAGGGCTTCAAAACGTATTGTGCTCAAGTTTCTGCAGAGACGAGCTCCATCCAGTACGAGAACGATGATCTGATGAGACCTTTCTACGGCGATGATTACGGTATTGCCTGTTGCGTTTCAGCCATGCGAATCGGTAAGCAAATGCAATTTTTCGGAGCTCGAGCGAATCTTGCCAAGGCTTTGCTCTATGCCATTAATGGCGGCGTGGATGAAAAGCTCGGGATTCAAGTAGGTCCGAAAACAACACCGATCACTGGGGATGTTCTGCATTACGAGGAAGTACTCGACAAATTCGATGCTGTGATGGAATGGTTGGCTAAGCTGTACATGAATACCTTAAATGTCATTCATTATATGCATGATAAATACTGCTATGAGCGGTTGGAGCTGGCGCTTCATGATCGTGAAATTGTACGTACAATGGCCTGTGGCATCGCCGGGTTATCTGTAGTAGCAGACTCGCTGAGCGCAATTAAATATGCAAAAGTACGTCCAATCCGCAACGCAAATGGGATTGCGGTCGACTTCGAGATCGAAGGCGAATACCCTCAATACGGGAATAATGATGACCGTGTTGATGTGATCGCCACGCAATTAGCGGAAGCTTTCATGAATAAGCTTCGTAAGCATAAGACGTATCGTGGTGCGATTCCGACGATGTCGGTCCTTACGATTACTTCGAATGTGGTCTACGGGAAGAAAACTGGGAGCACACCGGATGGCAGAAAAGCTGGCGAGCCATTCGCGCCGGGCGCTAACCCTATGCATGGCCGCGATCGCAAGGGGGCGCTGGCTTCCCTGGCTTCTGTATCCAAGCTGCCTTACGAGCATTGCCTCGATGGCATCTCGAATACATTCTCGATTGTACCCAAAGCACTC
Organism: Paenibacillus sp. SYP-B3998; assembly: GCF_010820665.1. Classification (GTDB taxonomy): domain Bacteria; phylum Bacillota; class Bacilli; order Paenibacillales; family NBRC-103111; genus Paenibacillus_E. Next base: position 524,274 of record NZ_JAAIKC010000001.1, read on the forward strand.
GGCAGGGAAGAGGAAGCTCGAATTTCTAATCTTGTTTCCTTACTTGATGGTTACATGGCAAGCGGCGGGCATCATTTGAATGTTAACGTTTTTGATCGGGCACAGTTGCTTGATGCGATGGAACATCCTGAGCAGTACCCGCAGCTCACGATTCGAGTTTCGGGTTATGCCGTGAATTTCATCAAATTAACGCGCGAGCAACAGCTTGATGTTATTCACAGAACTTTCCACGGGACGATGTAAGCTAATCTTGAAAGGAGCGCGGATTCGATGAAAGGACGCATACATTCCTTCGACACCTTCGGTACCGTTGACGGTCCGGGCATCCGCTTTGTTCTATTCATGCAGGGTTGTGCGCTGCAGTGCAAATACTGCCACAATCCTGATTCGTGGGAAATGAACGCAGGTCGACAGATGGATGTTGAAGACATAATGAAGGAAATAGAGCCTTATTTAGTCTATTACCAGCGCTCAGGCGGAGGCATAACGGTAACAGGGGGGGAGCCGACTTTACAGGCTCCCTTTCTTGCCCGCTTGTTCGCCGAGTGCAAGAAACGCTGGGGACTTCATACCGTTCTGGATACGAACGGTTTCTGTGAGCCCTCGCATGCACAGGAACTGCTTGCGGTTACGGACCTGGTCCTATTGGACTTGAAACAGGCCAATCCCGAGAAGCACCTCGCGTTAACCGCGCAGCCGAATGACCGCATCAAGCGTTTCGCTGAAACGCTCAGCGAGCAGCGTATTCCCATGTGGATTCGCCATGTATTAGTTCCAGGCTGGACAGATGACTACAACGACTTGATGGAGTTGGGTGTCTTGATCGGTTCGCTCAGCAGTGTCGAGAAGATTGAACTGCTGCCTTATCACCGGATGGGTGTATATAAGTGGAAGCAAATGCAGAAAGAATATCCGCTTGAGCAGTGTCCGACCCCGACGGATCAAGAAGTTATCAGAGCACGCAGCCTCATAGATATGGGGATTAGTAGGCAAAGGAAGGACAGGACAACAACAAAGAGTTAACTTTGGAGGGATCGTCTATGGCACTCACAGCTACCGGTTATAAGTTGGGTATGGCTGCTGCTAATCCTTTGGAATTACTTTCGGCAGTGAATCTGCTTTATATTAAATGATCATATGACGATGGAGGAACATTTGGTGTTTCCGCTCACAGATCAAGTATTCACAGAGCTTGACTATTTCTTTTCCTAACACGCTTTTCAAATGCTGGGCACATAGCCTGTAAATGAGAGGAATTTATCCCCTTTTTGTGGAAATAAAGCCTGTCCGTTTTGAAATCTTCTGTATAAGATGGGGATATCATCCAAACTTTGACGAGATATGCCTATTTTCAACAAGAGGGGATGTATCTTCAAGATGTAAGCACTGGCAGAGGGAAGAAGGAAGTTAAGAATGGAATATGCGAAGTGGAGGGAACACAGATGGATGCTTTTCAACTCCCAGTAATGAATCCGCCGATCAGAGGCTATTTAAGGTGGGCGTATCTATTGTCGATTACGTCGCGTTATGAGAAAACGCTGCCTTGGTATCACAGTAATTTCATTCAATTATCCTGTACGAAATATTTTTTGGAAGACAAGATCGAATACTTTTTTGACTTTTACAGAGGAATACCCAATGAACTGAATTATAACAATCCCTTTTTGCTGACCTGCTCCGTCAACTACGATATCTTATCTTTTCTTAAGCAGCAGGATGATATTATTTCTTTCTTTGTTAATCAAATTCGCAGCGGTTATTATTGTGTGGCGTTTCTGGATGAATCACGCATTCCGCACAGCAGTACTTATAAGAACGAAGCTGTACCATCTTTTCCACATCATGTTCTACTTTATGGATATGATGCGAATGCCAGAACGTTTCAAATCGCGATGTTTGATCAATCCTTTATTTATAGGATGCTGGAGCTTTCTTTTGATGATTTTTTCGAGGCTTATCAGTCTATGAACAATCTGATTGTTAGTAAGGAAAGAGCCGATCATCACTCTTATTTCTATAAATTTGATGACAGCAAGCACTATGAATTCGATAAAACCGTCGTAGTTTCGCAAATTAAAGATTATTTGGCTAGTGAAACCACTTGTAACCGGATTAACTATAACGCTTACGATTTGGCTTTCGGCCTTGAAGTTTATGAATATTTGAAAAAGTTTCTGTGGGCTTTGAAGGAAAACAATCCTTCACTTGCGAGTAGGCCAGTCCTTCGAACCATTCACGTATTGTTGGAACACAAAAAGTTGATGGTAGATCGTATCAAGTACATGGAAGAGATTGGCGTTATGAAGCGCGATGAGGAGCTTTTGAAAGGATTTGAAGAGCTGACTGCGAAGGTGGAAGTTATAAGGAACAACCTCATTCGCGGAATAAGAAGGCCTGGCACTGATATCATTCCTAAAGTGGTTGCGGAGGTAGATAACATCAGGGAGAAGGAAGAAGTCTTAATGACACGGCTTTTGCAGCAATTGGAAGCTAACTAATTTGAAAAAGGATGTGGCTGATGTCCCCTGCTATGGTGAGTAAATCGCTGAATTTTGTTTTTGTCGATAAAGAGAAGATGGCATTGAAAGAAGAAGAAGTGCCAGCTTTAGGACCTGATGATATTCTATGCCGCGCGATTGTATCTTTAATTAGCGCCGGTACGGAGCTTGCCTGCTTGAGAGGGGTTTTCGAGCCAGGAACCTCTTGGGAAAGTTGGGTGAAGTACCCCTTTTATCCCGGATATTCGATGACGGCGGAAGTTTTGCAAGTTGGGGAACGCGTCAAAGGTATTCAGCCTGGTGAGCGAATTATTTGTCAAGCGAGGCATATGCAATTCTTCGTTATGAATGTGAACGAAGTGACGAAGCTGCCTGAAGGGATAAGCGATGATGAAGGGGCCTTTATGCAAGTTGCCAAGATAACGCTTGTTGCTCTCAGACGCGCTGAACATCAGTTAGGCGAATATGTAGGTGTCATTGGGGCAGGCTTGTTGGGGCAATTCGTCATTCAATACGCGAAGTTGATTGGAGCTAGGAAAGTGATTGCGATAGCGCCTAGCGATGCGCGGTTACAATTAGCCAAAGAAAATGGCGCAACGGATTTGCTGTCCATGGAGGTTTCGGAAGCGCTCCCTTATATCCAGACTTTGACGGCGGGCAGGCTGCTGGATACCGTCTATGATGTCACCGGAGGCTATGAAGTTCTCTCGTATGCCACACAATTATCCAAAGAATTAGGCAAAGTAATTTTGTTAGGCGATTGCACAGAGCCTTCTAAGCAATCCATTGGGCCAACGGTTGTTTTCAATTCTGTCTCGATTCTAGGTATCCACGGAAGAATGATGGCTAATTTTAAGGGATGGACCGAACAGGATATGTCGGAAGTCATTTTCGAATATATGATGCGTAAAGAAATCAATGTGCAGAAGCTGATCACCCATCGATTCAGCCCCAAAGAAGCCGTAAGTGTTTATGATTCATTAAGAGAGAATCGGTTAAACGCAATGGGAATCATGTTTGATTGGAAGGATTTGTAGTATGATACCGCTTGTAAACATGTCACTCAGAGAGAAGATCGGGCAAATGATGATGGTCGGTTTTGAAGGCTTTACGCCTAGTGCCGAAATCATAACGCTTTTGAGGGAATATAAAGTCGGAAGTCTTGTTTATTTTTCCAAAAACATCGATACGCCAGAGCAAGTGTTTCATTTAACGAAGCAATTGCAGCAGTTGGCTAGCGAAGCAACGGGCATCCCCTTATGTATCGGCGTCGATCAAGAGGGCGGTATGGTCGTTCGCTTCAAAGAAGGCATTTCTCAGCTGCCTGCCAGTATGGCTGTAGGCGCCGCCCGCAATGCTGCCAAGTTGTATGAAGCCGCTAAAGGCACAGCAAAAGAACTAAGCTTGCTTGGCATTAATATGAATTTCGCCCCCATTGTAGATATTAATAGTAACCCGCTTAATCCGATCATCGATGTTCGCTCATTCGGGGATCGTGAGGAGATTGTCAGTGAGATGGGAATTGCAACGCTAGCCGGCTTGCAGGATGGCGGCATTTCTGCGGTGGTCAAACATTTCCCTGGTCATGGAGATACGGAAATGGATTCGCACGTTTCCTTGCCTATCATTAAGCACGATTTGGAACGCATCCGTACGGTGGAGCTAGTTCCTTTCCAAAAGTGTATAGCTGCGGGCGTAGACGCAATTATGACCGCCCATGTAGTCATTCCTGCGATCGATCCGGATAAGCTTCCCTCCACCTTGTCTGAAAAAGTAATAACGAAATGGTTAAGAGAAACATTCCAATTTGATGGTGTGATCATAAGTGATTGCATCGAAATGGGAGCCATCTCTGAGGAGTACGGAGCAGGAAATGCTGCAGTAATGGCCGTTGAAGCTGGCGTTGACATTGTGATGTCCGGCCACACGTACGAGATGCAAATCGCTGCTGTGTTAGCCCTAGAAAATGCGGTGAATAGCGGTCGATTATCGGAAGAGCGCATTAATCAATCCGTAGAACGGATTCTGCGGCTGAAGGAGGCAAGGAAGATAGGCCTTTCCCTGCTATCATGGGAGGAAATTCGTCCACAGCTCATGGATGAACAAACGTTGCGTGCAATTAAACAACTGCGAGAAGAAAGCATTACGGTCATTAGCAACGAATCATCGCTTCTACCTTTAGCAGTAAGCCAAAGCACGTATATTCTTTGGCCGACGATTGTAGCGGCGAGTCATTCAGAGAATTTGTTTACACACGAGGCATCTTTGGGTACTTACTTCACCTCGCACATGAACGCAACTATTACCGAGGAAAGCTATGAAACGAATCCGTTGACGGATTCTATTGCCCGATTCGTGGAAACGGCACAAAAGCATGAACAAATCATTGTGGGCCTTTTTGATGTCAAAAATAATCCTGGTCAAGTTGAACTCGTGAAAGCTTTAACTGCCATTTCGGACAAGGTCATCGTTGTTTCCGTTCGCAATCCAGTTGATTTTACGAAAATGCCGACATTATCCAGTATGGTTGTTTGTTATGAGCATCACCCTGTTACATTAGAAGCACTAGCTGATGTGCTATTAGGACATTTGGAGGCAAAAGGAAAACTACCTGTCACAATATCCGATGACTATGCATTCGGCTGGTCCTATTGACGAGAGCTGCTTTACCAACTTGCTTGTCAGCAGGTTACGGATTACATTCTGCAAATGTCCACTGGGCAATTCTCACAATGACAAATGTCGCGTAAATACGATAAATCATTGATGAAGAGATGACCATTTTGAATTTCTACAACGTTAGCTTTCTTCATATCGCTTAGCATACGGTTGACGCTTTCGCGCGTCGCGCCAATCATATCGGCCATTTCGGTATGATTGATTTTGTAGTCAATCATGATTTGACCATCTTGTGTTTTCCCGTAAGAATTGCTCAGTCGGATGAGCAGGGAGCAAAGTGCGCCAGGCTTGCCAAACATCATCAAATCGCGCAGCTTGGTCTCTGTCATCCGATGCATGAGCCCCATCCACTTCATAAATTCGATCGCCAGATCACCGTGCTGCCATAATAAAACTTCGAGATCTTTCCTCAGCATGACGCCAATCTCACTATCTTCTGTTACTTCCGCGCTTACACTGTGAACGGAATCATGAAAGGGGTCCACTTGACCGAACAAGTCTCCTGTTTGGTACAAATGGAGGATAAAGTTTTTACCGGTTTCCGAAAGCTTCGTACTGCGGACGCCACCTTTTTGCACGAAGTATAATTTGTCGGCCGCATCCCCTTCCCAAAAGAGAAAGTCCCCTTTATTCACTTGTTTAGCATACATAATACTTTGCAAACGATTGAAATTTTCAGCCGAAAAATAATTCGCAATCCCCTTACTGTCTGTGGTCATAACAGCTATCATACACATTCAGCCTCCATTCATTTCCTGTTACCTCTATCATAATTGGTTTTCATGCATTTGGTTATCGGGAGTTCCTCTGATTTATTGCTGCCATTAACCCTATGTAAACCCTGAGAAGGAATTCAGGGTTTTCCCTTACTTACAAAGGGCAAAGAAAAGATTACAATGGTAGTTAACAAACGATGCCAAGGTGTTCATGCGAAACGGAGGTGATCAGCATGACAGATGCAGGTAAGGAATTGAAAGAGGAGCTAGAGCGACTTCGCGGCTTGACATCTAGCGATTTTATTGCGCTTGCTCCGTTTCACGAGCAGGATCAGCGCTTCCGTTGGACATATGTAACTGGCAATCGGAATGACCGTAACCAACACATGACGATCAAAGTCGGGCAAGGCTTGTCGGGCTCGGTACTGCGCTTTGGAAGATGGGTGAAGGTAGATGATACGAATCCTGACGCTGAGCGAGCGCGACTGGAATGTCCACTCATGCTTGCAGAGCATCTTAGAGCAGCTGCGGCTTTCCCTATTTACGTAGAAACTGTGGTAAAAGGTATTCTTTATATCGGTAAACGCTCCCATACCACGTTCCAACAAGAAGAAGTCGAGGAGATAACAGCAGCTATATCGAAATTGGCTGTAGGTTTGGCGAAGCGAATCCATGAACATGTGAAATGAATGCCGTGATGGGGATTCATTTTTTTGTTATGATGAGAGCAGTAGGTTGAAGTAGGGAGGAAAGATATGATTAAGGTACTCGTTGTCGATGACCATGCGGTTGTTAGATCGGGTCTTATGATGCTGCTTAATGGGAAGCATCAGATTGAGGTTGTTGGTGAAGCAGCGGATGGAAGAGAAGGCATAGACGCAGCGATGCGGCTAAAGCCTGATGTCGTATTAATGGATATCAATATGCCTCAAGGGATGGATGGGCTCACAGCAACAGACGAGCTTAAGCGGCAAATGCCTGATTTAGCTATTCTGATCTTGACCATGCACGATGACGATGAATATTTGTTTCGAGCCATTCATGCAGGAGCTTCTGGATATATTTTGAAAAGCGCCCCGCATGAAGAATTGCTGACAGCCATTCAATGCGTAGCCTTGGGAAATGCATATCTTTACCCAACAGCAACAAAGAGATTGATGAATGAATATTTGGAAAAGCTTAAGCATGGAGAACATACGGGAACTTATGAATCTCTGACTGAACGAGAACGAGAAATCTTGGCGCTCATCGCTAAGGGCTTTTCCAATAAAGAAATTGCCGAGCAGTTGATCATTAGTGTGAAGACGGTAGAAACACATAAAAGCAATGTGATGGAGAAGCTGGGTTTGCGAACAAGGCCTGAACTAGTGAAATATGCAGCTAAGAAAGGATTGTTGAACTTTGAATAAGGATAGTTCCATTGCCAGCGGTGAAGCTCTTAAGCAATCCCTTAAACAATTATCTGATGTCAAGTTCGCTCTGGATGAATCTTCAATCGTAGCAGCGACTGACCCTAATGGTAAAATCGTGTACGTTAACGATAAGTTTTGTGAAATATCTCAGTATGAGCGAGCTGAGCTAATCGGACAGGATCATCGGATTATTAACTCAGGCTTCCATGGAAAAGCTTTCATGAAGGAGCTGTGGCAGACGATCTCCTCTGGTAAGGTGTGGCATGGGGATATCAAAAACAAGGCCAAAGATGGCACCTACTATTGGGTACATACGACTATCGTACCATTTATAGACGAAACGGGCGCCCCCTATCAATACATGGCGATTCGAAACGAGGTAACACGGTTAAAAAGAGTGGAAGAGGAACTACAGTTAATGATGGCGCAAGTGATGCAAATCCAAGAAGAGGAGCGGAGCAAGTTCTCTCGTGAGCTTCACGATGGGATCGGGCAAAGCTTGTTTTCTTTATTAATTCAAATGGATCGTTTAATGGGTGAAGAGATGAACCCTGAGATGATGAAGCTTAGACAGAGCGTTTCGTCTATCATTGAAGAGGTTCGCGGCCTGGCTTGGCAAATTCGCCCATCCGTTTTGGATGATCTTGGTGTTGTGCCAGCGATTCGCACGTATATTGAAAATTATGCGCAGCATTACGGGATACGCGTGCAATTGGATAATAATTTGCGCAAACGGCTGGATACGTTGGTGGAAACGACCATTTATCGCGTCATTCAAGAAGCGCTAAAAAATATTGCTAAATATGCCGACGTCTCCGAGGCGAGAGTGTACGTTCATGAAGCTGAATCCGAGGTGGAAGTGATTATCGAGGATCAGGGAAAAGGCTTCGTCAGAAACAGGAACGTCAAAGGGGTTGGGCTGTTCAGTATGGAGGAAAGGGCGAAAAGTGTCGGGGGGCATTTAGTTATACGCTCAGAGCTTGGAAGAGGGACTACGGTTTCATTAACGGTACCTAAACAGTGATTCTTCTCACAGCCTCTCTGGTGATGACTACCTATACTGAAGAAAAGGGGTTGTGAGGAGGAAGCCGTATGGGGTTCGTGAAACCAAACATAATTTGGGAGCGCGCGGTGGAAGCAGGCTTGCATAAAATAAAGTTGAGCTTAACGAGTCAGCTAACATTAGGTTTTCTAGGTGGCGCCTATATTTCAATCGGCTTTTTGTTATATGTCCGAGTGAGCGCGAGTTTTCCAGCAGCGTGGAGTGAAATAGGCGGTTGGATGGGCGCTTTATTTTTCCCCCTCGGCCTTATTCTAACGTTACTTGCCGGAGGAGAGCTGCTGACCGGAAATATGATGGCCGTACCAGCGGCTTACTTTTGCCGCAAAATCCCACTGCGTGCGCTTCTGCAAAATTGGCTTGTTATCACAATCGGCAACTTCATAGGCGCCTTGTGTGTTGCTTATGCCTTTGGGCATTTGCTTGGTTTAACTGAACATGGCATCTACGCAGACAAGGTGATTAAACTTGTTCATGCCAAGCTTGATGAGCCCTTCATTTTGGCGCTTGTCTCAGGCATAGGCTGCAATTGGTTAGTTTCATTGGCTGTATGGTTATCCTACGGAGCAGAGGATGGAATTGGTAAAATAGCGGGCATATGGCTTCCTACAATGGCCTTCGTGGCCTTAGGCTTTCAGCACGTTGTGGCAAATATGTTTATCATTCCAGCGGCCATATTTGCAGGGAGATTTACCTGGATGGATTATTTGTATAATTTCATCCCGGTTTATATTGGAAATGCGCTAGGCGGCGCGATTTTCGTTGCTGGAGTTTACGGGCTCGTTTACCAGCGTAAGGGGTAGCCTTACGATGAAAAGGACAGGGGAGTCCTCATGACTTCTCCTGTCTTTTTGGCATGGCTTAGCGTTAATTTAAATGAGTCCCTGAGAAAGCATGCCAAATAGAGCGCTCATTCTGGAATAAGGCTCATTTCACTTGTCAGAGTCGGGCAATTTGTAACTTGGGGGCAGATATTTCTCTAGTAACAGGTTTGTTAAAATACCTTTTTCATTTACGAAAAAAGAAAATCAGATTAAAATTGGATTGTATTTCCTTTTTGTTGAATTATTGATTAATGAGAGAAAGATACGATGGGAGGTTTTGTAATGTAGTGGTATTTATATTTGTTTTTTTCAGATAATATGTCGATTTCAGGTGCATTAGGCAGCACTGAAATGACTGATACTGGTGTAACATTCTCATTTTAAGAGGATTATCAATACTAATTTATTGGAACACATACTCATTTTTTAGTAGGTATGTTCCATATTAGGGGATGTATGGTTTGGTGGGTCTAATTTTGTATTGTACACCTATACTTTCTGCAATTTTATTTATTATTATTACTAAGATAATTGTAAATGTTCACCATAATAAGGAAATAACTAATTTAAAATATACGGGAGCTTTTTTAGTGATGGTGATTACTTTTAGTATATTATTTTTAGTAGGAATCAAATAATCTCGTAGTAAAAGTGATTGAAATTATGGATGTAGCTAATATGTACTGAAAAAATGCCGTTAGTTAGGATGAGTGCTCCTACTAACGGCATACTTATTTTGTGGATTGCCTTACCTCAGATTCGCGGTTTCAGGAATGATCCACGTTGAACCAATAAGCCTTCGCTTTCGGCACCTTTACGGTGCAAGGGCCCATTTCGAGAAATAGGTCATCGTCAACGAATATCGGTTGTCCTCCAATTTCTACCATATATCGGTAATACGATCCCATGAAGAGATACTGACGAATGACACCATCTAACACAAAATGCTCGTCCTCTTCCCAAACATGCTCTTGGCCTTCTCTAATCTGCCGCTTATTCTGATTACCCTCAAGGATTGGTTCTACCTTGGCGTCACCCGAGCGAATGACGAGTTTTTGTATGCTGCCCTTATAGTAAAGCGAAATCGTATGGCTTTCCCCAAGAAATTGAGCGGTGAAATAGGTACTTGGCTGCTGGTAGATTTCTTCCGGTGTTCCCGCCTGTTCCACGCGTCCCTCGTTCATAACAATGACATAGTCGGCCATAGATAAGGCCTCTTCTTGATCATGGGTTACATAGACGGCTGTAATGCCAAAGGATTGCTGAATACTCCGAATGCCGATGCGAAGCCGTTGGCGTACTTTCGCGTCCAGGTTGGATAACGGTTCGTCGAGCAGCAGCACTTCAGGCTGTACGACCAAAGCGCGCGCCAAGGCAATTCGCTGTTGTTGACCGCCAGAATACTGCTGAGGGTAGCGGGAGGTCATATCCGACGTATCGATCTCCACCCGCTCCAGAACTTCACGTACGCGGGTTTCTCGATCCTTTGCCGGTATTTTTTGAAGCTTAAGCCCATAAGCGACGTTGTCAAACACGCTCATATGCGGCCAGAGCGCATAATGTTGGAAAACCATAGCAGCCTTCCGCTGCTGCGGTGAAGTATGTGTCACATCGCGAGGGCCGAATGAAATGCGGCCCTCATCCGCCGTTAGAAATCCTGCGAGCGTCCTCAACAGCGTAGTTTTCCCACAACCGCTAGGTCCTACAATCGCCGTTAATCCACCTTTGGGAAATTGCAGATTAATATCAATGATGCCTCTTTTTTTACCATAATGCTTGAACAAGCCTTCAATGGTGATACCCATCCTATACCCTCCCGAATGCAGCCAAATATTCTGAACGCATAAACCGCTGTAGGAAAAACAGCAGCGCGATCCCCGGCACCATCAATAACACGGACGTGACGGAGGCGACTTGCATCTCGTAACCATTCGCCGCATTGTACATAAAGACTGGCATCGTAATATGAAAAGGTGCCCCGATTAATAGGCTGCCGGTAAATTCATCTAATGAATATAAAAAAACTAATAAGGAGCCCGCGATGATGCCTGGGGAAGCCATGGGAAGCACCACATGAAAAAACGTATACACTTTTCCGCCACCGAGCATATAAGAGGCTTCTTCCATAGATTCTGCGACAGATTGGAAGACAGATACTAAGGTCCACACTGAAAACACAATTGCTCCTACCAAATGGATTAGAATAAGGCCAGTCAACGTACCAACGAGATCGAAGCGATAAAGTAATACCATGGCATTCGTAAATACCGGAAGCTGTGGAAACGCCTGCGGCAGTAAAAATAGTAAGAGGATAAAATGCTTCAGCGGAAGTCGATTTCGCGCGATTAAGTAAGATAAAGGAACGGTTAGGACCAGGCATAAGAGCGTGACTGTAATTGCAATAACAAAGCTGAGTCCAAGAGAAGACAGCATTTTGCCCTCGAATACCTGATGCCAATATTTGAATCCCCATACACTAGGAAACGGATGCGGCCAGAACCATTTTTCTGCTACCGACCATAGAACAAGGCTAGACAAAGGACCAAAGATGAAGAAAAACGACAGCACATAAATCACCAAACGCCGCGTTATGCGGGAGAATGGAACTTTGTTCGCAATGGCGCGCACTGGACCGTTCGAAGTAGCTAATGAACTGGATGTGTTCATTTCTTTGACAACCCCTTTAAGTAATAGATGGCAGCTCCAAGGGATGCCATATAAGTGATAACGCCGATTGCATTGGCTAGTCCGTAATTATGCTGGAAAACGGTTTGATGGTACAAATCCATCATTAGCATTTGACGCCCGCCCGGGTTCCCCAGCATGGCGGGGATGGAAAAGCAGCCCAACATCGAGGTGAAGGTAAGTATGGCCATAACGCCGATGCTACCTTTGTTCATTGGAACAAGAAAATGCCAGATCAGCTTGAACTTGCCTGCTCCCATACCTCGAGCTGCTTCCAGCATGTTTTCATTCACAGAGCGAAAGCCGCCTAGCACCAAAAGAAGCGCTAAACCGAGGTTTTTCCAAACCAAGGCGGCAATCAGGCCAAATGTCGTGAACGCAAAAGAGGGAAGCGAATCGGGATTAAACCAACCCGTTACCGCAATCGCTGAATTTAGCGTACCATGGGGTGCTAAAAATACTCGCATGGCGTGACCGACGACCACGAACGGTACGAACAAAGGAATCTTGAAGATGAATTCCAAAACAGGGTGTGCGGTTAATCGCAGAAAGCCTCCAATCATCGCAGTCAAGAGGATGAGCAGAGCGAGACTGACGAGGCAAACCCAAAGCGTAAAAAGCAAATCGCCTCCATATAGGGAGAAAGCTTCGGTATAGTTGCCGAACGTCCAGACCTCATCCTGCGAGCGTAAACTGGATATAAAGGAAAGAATAAATGGATACACAAAAAGCAGCGCAACGACGGCAATCGCAGGAGCGGCTAGGCCAACTCCTGCAAATTTTCTCCAGATAACCATCGGTTGTGGATTAGTTTTTCTCATACGCCGTTTTTAAGTGAGTGAGATAAGTATTAATCGGCATCGATTGACCTCGTTTGTTCAGATCATCCGCTGTAATATCTTTAAACAACTTCTTCTTACCTGCTTCACTAACCTTTGGAAGTACGACATTCGCGTCTATACCCGGATACCAGCTGTTTTTCTCAACGATCACTTTAGCCTGAATTTCAGGGGAGGTGAGCAAATCGGCGTAACGCAAGGCGGCTTCTTTATTTTTGGCGTTTTTCGGAATCACTACGTACATCGGTTGACCAGGCATGCCGGGATCAATGATTTTCAGACCATAATTGGGATTCATTCGACCTTCATCTACCCATAAGTTAAACATGTCGACCCATACCGGTCCCATATCGATTTCACCGCGGTTTAGCATATCTAGCGTACCGTTATTCCCATTCGTGTACGTTACGGGCAATGCCTTGAGCTCTTTTAAGATTGCAGGCCATTTTTGTTCCAGGGATTCATCAAAAGGACCTTGGCTCAATGTCTTGTAATCGCCCGATTTCCAATATGTATAGGAGGTGGCGAAGGCAACGCCGCTTGCACCGTTCAGGATACCGTTATAGCCAAAACGCTTAGGGTTGGCTTTGATCCATGTGGACAGTTCTTCAAAACTGGCAGGAAATTGCTTTACTTTATCGGGGTTATAAGCAAAGGCGACCTGACTGTGGAAGAGAGGAATGACGTAGCCTTCCACATTCGTGCCTAAACTGTTTTTACTATCGGGAGAAACGACATAAGCTTTATTAGCTGATTGCGGAACCCATTTATCCAGTAAGTCGTTATCAATTAATTGCTGCATACCGCTTTGATGAACAATGGCGAGATCGACATCCCACTCCTGCTTGCCGGCATCTTTTTGTGCCTTCAATTTTTCAAATATTTTTTGTGTCCCGCCATCGCCTGCGCCTGTATTGACAACACGAATTTGAGAATCAGGATACTGTTTTTGAAACTCGCCAACCACGTTTTTTTCTTGCAAATCGGTCATATTCGTATCTCCGGCTGTCGCCAGATTCATTTCATATTTCTTGGGAGCTGCCTTGGTAGGTGCTGTCGTATTCGCTCCACTTGTAGCGACGGCATTATTCGTATCCGTCGATGCCACCTTCGTTCCGCAACCCGCTGCCAAAACAAGGGTAAGCGATAGCGCGCATAGTACGTTCAATTTCTTCATCGTATTCCCCCGCCTTTTTAGATTATTGAAATGCTGTCTAGACATCTTCAATACCTATTATGGAGGAGGATTGTTAACCGTTAATCAAATTCACATGAAGAATTTGTTAATTACCGTTGGGATTCCAACTATCGTCTGCGGTTCACCCAGAATTGGAAAACATCGTTGCGGAAATAATCATACGAGAATAAGACGGGCTTATGATGCTGATCGAGATGCAATTGTTTCATTAAGAGGACGGTTGTGTCCTGTTTAACTTGAAGTTTCTTGCATATCGGGTCTGTATGATGAGGAACGACTAGCTCTGTATTCGTACCCATCAATCGAATGCCGCATTCCGTCTCTAGGAAGCGAGCCAAGGATCCCTTCAAGGACTTTTTTTGAAAAGCCTGCTCGACCAAGGCTAGAGGCATGATATTAATATTATGAGCGACCGGTTCTTCGTTGGCCGTTCGGGTCCTCTCATTAATGATCACTGGAGTCCCTACTGAAATATTTAGAAAGCGAGCCCATTCCTCTTGGCAAGACGCTGTTCGAATCGATTGCTCCAATTGACCTTCTATCAATCCAGCCGAACGGATGCTGTCTTCAGTCGTAATGAACCTTTCAATACTGCTTGGAATAGAGGGTAAGGGATGCCTCACAAAACGCCCTACGCCTTTTCTAACATCCAACTTTCCTTCGAGCTCCAGTTGTTTCATGGCAGCGCGTACGGTTTCTCGGCTTACTTGAAACTGGCGGGCTAGCTCGATCTCTGGAGGCAGGCGATCACCGATTTTCAGTTCCCCACTCTTCATCTTTTGATCGATATCTTCTTTGATTTTCAAATAATAAGTAATTCGTGTTGGATTCGTCATATGCGTTTCATCCCCATCTTCGCTGTGGATTGGACCCGTTCTTGCCTCTATCCTATCAAACTCATGGATGAGTGTAAAAGATATAACCCGGGCGTGCTTTCTTCTTACAAAATCTTAACGCGCTACTAACAGCCCGAAAACAAATAAGGCCTATGATAAAAATAGATGTTGTCTAGACATCCTATACTACACCAAAATGTTGAAGGAGGAAATGAATCAAATGAACACGGTACCCTTGAAATGGACAACCAAATGGCGCAGCTACGTAATGGTGAGCGCCGCTCTCGCTTCCGTCGTTATTGGATCTCTGTTTGCTTCCACCACTTCCTATGCGATTACTGACGCTGATCTAGACGGAATCGAGGATAGTCTAGAGCAAACACTGCTAACGCAATATGCTCCTAAGCTATATCTCCATCCGGATGAAGACAATAAACCTTCAAGCATCGACTGGTATCTTCAACGAGTATCTATGCGCTTTCACCACGATGGTGGCTGCAGTGACGACCAGATCCTAGCTCTTGGATCTGTTACGCAAACCAATCTATCCCAACAGGCTCACCAAACCAAAAACTGGGTATGTTCCCATTCAGGGGATAACGTCCTTTCTAGTCAAGCCCGCAATACGAGGGCAGACGAGGGCTTTTTCCTGCAGCCACCCAACGATAATCACATGGATGATACCGTACATTTGGGTTCATCGGACAGCGCAGACTGGAAGGCCTATGCTCATGTGAAACCCAGCAGCGTTTCGGCTGGAGGTTATGACATCCAATATTGGTTCTTTTACCCTTATAACGATGCCCCATCCGTCGCTGGCTTGGATTTCAATCACGAAGGCGATTGGGAGCATATCACCGTTACTGTGGATAGCAGCAAGCGCTTCGTTTCTGCCTATTTCGCCGCCCATAATGGGGAAGGGAAAGATTACTCCGCATCTCAACTCCAGTTCGCTACAAAGGATGGCGTTCTTGCAACCAACAGCCAAAAATTGACCAATGATTATACGCACCCCGTTTTGTACTCCGCTATCGGTACCCATGCGAGTTATCCGACCGCTGGCACGCAATCCAGAGGTGGTGTGCTTCCCAATGATTACACAGGTAATGGAAGCAGCTCAAATACGTACTACCATGTCGTTAATCTTGGGGAATTAAAACATCCGCTGAATGGTCAGGCGTTCATCAATTATGCTGGCCTATGGGGAGAAATTGGCGCTACCGATATTTCCACGGGTCCAGTGGGGCCCGCTTTTCAAAGTGCCTGGAACACCAAGTAGTCGTTAATTCAATGTCTGTCTATTTCAGAATAAAGAGGTAAAAATCAGCTCAGTTTGCTTGAGTTGGTTTTTGCCTCTTTTCTATCTAGTTTTCTGGGATAGCTAACAAAACACTTTTTCGTGATAACATCAAAAATTAATGTCAATTTCACATCTAGCAAACATAATATCCCTATATTTATTTTAACTAACATATTATTACATAATGCCTATAGCTATAAGTCATCCGAGAAGCCTGTACGGGAAAAGGAGAAGGGAGGAATAAACTTGACGAGAGGGTACAGTTGTTTAAAATGTGAGCGTGTGTTAGTGGATGAACAAGCAGATGGCACTTTGCGGATTAGGGTAAGGTTACTATTGATCCCACCTCTAAGAGAGGACGTGCAGGCATTATGCCCGCAATGTAAAGAATTAGCTTCGCTTCCGTTCAGGTTCATGCTGGACGAAAAGGAAGGGAACAAGATGTGTCCGAAATGAAAATGATACGAAATGTTTCAAGAAAATCCAAATAACCTTTAGACTGCTCGTACATTGCGTTAACATTTTTATCCAAATTACATGCTATACTGAACTCGTTGGTGCAATAAGGTCCTCGAGACGGCCAGGTTATATGGCTGTTTCTCGAGGACTTTTTTTGTTGGAAAGGGGGAGATTAATGACCGTTTTCGGATGGAATCTTCAGATGAAACATGGTTACAGTGACGGCGATCATCATCTTGCAGATCAGGATCGTCTAGGCAACAGAGTCTCGACTTAACTGCCCTAGCGCTTAGTTATCCAATTTGTTTAAATTTGAGGAGGAAAAACCAAATGAAGCTTTTCAATAAAATTGCCCCGGCCATCGTGGCTGCAACGCTAATTGCCAGCTTGTCCCCAATCGCTCCACAAGCAAATGCCGCTTCTACAGGCATTGTTATCGCAGAAGTATTTAACGCTTCGACAGATGCGCAAGAATGGATTACGATTGCGAACCTAAGCACAGCTCCTATCGATGTGACAGGCTGGGCATTGCAAGACTACAGTTCTTCCGGCGTTGCACAAGCCAAATGGTTTTTCCCATCGGGAACGACGATTCCAGCTAAAAAGCTGCTCGTTATTGAAAAGACAGCAGGTAATTCAAGTTCTGCGGCTCAAGGCATAGCGACGCTTACTGGTGGAAACTTTAACTTCGCTGGCGCCAGCGATCGCGTTGAAATTTATAATGCAAGCAATGCCCTTGTTGATGGTGTGGCTTGGGGGACTCCAAATACAGTAGAAGGCTTTTCGATTTCTGGTTCATCATCAAGCGGCACTTCATTTGAACGCAAAACGGTGACTGACACGGACACAGCTGCAGATTGGCAGGCTGTCACTGGTGCAAGTGTACAAGCTTACGCTTGGGCTCCGCTTCCACAAACGACAAGCGCTCCTGTCGTACAATCTGTAACACCTGCTGATCTTGCAGTCAACGTGGCAACAAATGCTGCCTTGAGCGTTACGTTTGATAAGGCGCTTGTTAAAGCGGCTGGTAGTGCAACGATTTTAAATAAATCAAATTCAACGGTGCTGGCTAATGTAGCTATTGGCTCGGCAACACTTTCTAATGGGAATAAAACGCTGACGCTTCCCCTTCCTGCTGGTACGACTTTGCAAGCTGGGAAAAAGTATGAAGTTACGATTCCTGCGGGGTATGTAACAGATTCGACGGGTGTTTACGGCAATGGACTAAAAACATGGTCATTCTCAACTGCGCCTGTTCAATCAGCTAACGTAGCAGCTGTTCGTTCAGCAGCAGCTGGTACTATTGTGTCCGTTCGCGGTGAAGTATCAGGCGTCCTCGGCACGAACAACGTATGGATTCAAGATACGACTGCCGGTATTCGCTTGTATCAAGCAAGCGGAGTAGGCACTTTGGCTGTGGGACAAGAAGTTATTGTAACAGGAACACTGAACAATTATAACAACGATTTGGAATTAGACGTTTCTGCGGTTCAAGTCCAATCGTCCAACACGATTACGTTACCTGCGCCTCCGGTTGTTGCTGTTAATCAAGTAGGTTCAGCGAATGCCGGAAGCTTAGTAAAAGTATCTAACGTCTGGGTCAAATCAGACTATACGGTTGGCGCTGGCGGTATCGTTGTAACAGACGGCACAAATGATTTGATCGTGTACGCTCAAGCAGGAACAAGCTTGAAAACCTACTTGCAAGGCTTGCCGAAGTCATCTGCAAACAAGTTTAGCATTGTAGGCGTGAGCTCTGTCTTTAATACAACGATCGAGTTATTTCCTCGTACCAATGCAGACATTACGCCTTAAGTTAAGGCACTGGTAAGGTAAGTATAAAAGTTGATTTTACCCGAATTCAGCCTTTTCCTGTTGGAGAGGCTGAATCGGGGTATTGGCTTGTTTGTAAACACAAGACTTAACTCAGTCTCTATAAAGACATGGAGGATAACAATGGCAAGATGGAATTGGAATCGTCAATTATGGATCGCAATCCTGCTAGTGGCGGAACTGTGTCTCGGACTATTCGGTAGTTTGACAGGAAATCTGCCCACTGCTGCTGCCGCAAAGGGTCAAGAGGTGTTGATTGCCAAGTATCATAATGGAGATTATGGCATTTGGATTACCTTGGCGAATGTTACCGATCACGATATCGATCTGACGAATTGGTACATGAATGATTATAAGTCGCCCATCAAAATGAATCCTAAATGGAAGTTCCCTGATCATACTACGATTAAAGCGAAGTCCTTATTAATTGTGGAGCAAGTAGGCGGCTCGGGCTCCATTGGAGCCAGCGAGCATGGAATTCCGGTAGTCGCATCACCTGATATCGCTGCATTTACGCTTTCTCCAGGCGGCGAATATCTTCAGTTATGGAAGGGAGAGTCTCTTCAGGATGAGCTAGCTTTCAGGTTTGCCTATCCAGACGCTCCATTTTTTATTGCTGATAGTCTTGAAAATAGCTACTCGTCTTTCGAAAGAAAATCCACAGTGGATACCGATACAGAAGAGGATTGGCAGCGAATTGACAATGCAGAACGTCCAGATCTGGCGTGGGAGTGGGGACCGTTAACGGGAAGTCCAGTCTCAACGACGACACCGCTTGCGGACAAAATAACATTCGCTACGCCCCAATCAACGCCAGCTCAATTGAGGGGTCAAGACGGGGCTGTGGAAGTAAATGCTGAGGTTAAGGTATACACGGATAGCTCTAAAGAAGTATGGCTAGCCACGGCAACAGCCACCAAAGAGGGCTCCTTTCAAACGTCTTTCAACAATGAGTCGCTTCTGCAAGAAGTATACATAACTGCGAAGGCTCCTGGAAAGACGGAGAGCACGGCGACAGCCGTTAAAGCAGCGGCTCCTGAAACAGATAAAGTATTGATTGCTAAATATCATGTAGGTCATTATGGCAGTTGGATTACGCTTGCTAATGTAACGAATCATGATATTGATTTGACAAACTGGCAGATGAATGATTATAAGACGCCTGAGACAGCGAATCCCAAATGGAGCTTTCCCGCTCATACCATCATCAAAGCGAAATCCTTACTGGTCGTAGCAGAGACGAATGGTTCGGGCACTTCGGGAACTGCTGATAGCGGAATTCCCCTTGTGGAAGTGCCAAGCGGTTCAACGTTTGGCCTATTAGCAGGAGCAGAGAAGCTCGTGCTTTGGCAAGCGGATGGCCAACAAGCGGACGAGCTTATTTTCAAATTAGCTTATCCGGACTCTCCATTTATCATAGAAGATGATTTGAATGACGGAGATTCTGCTTTCGAGCGCAGCACGATCTTAGATAGGAATAAAGCGGAGGATTGGAAGAAAGTTACGCAAGTTACGCCAATCGCTGCATGGGTTTGGAGTCCTTTGACCGGCAATACGAACACAGAGCAAACAGCAGCGCCAGGCGCAAGTCTAATCAGATTTCATCATACAAATCCTTCATCGGCACAAGTTACGGGCCAGGATGGAGCCGTTGAGCCTAGTTCAACCGTTGTTCTGTATGATCGAGCGCTTGGCAAGGTATTGGGCCGGACGAAAGCAACAGCCCAAGGAGCATTTGATTTGACGTTCAATGATGAAACAATGAATAAAACGGTTGTTCTAACGGCTAGAGCACCGCGCAAAACCGAAAGCGTGGATGTTGTACTGACAGAATCTTTCGATGAAACAACGAAAGCACCAATCGCGGATCGTGTTATTTATAACGACACTTTTCCTGAAAGTGCCCTCATCACTGGACAGGCTGGGGCTGTTGAGGCCAATGCGATTGTCACTTTTTATGACAATGCGGCAAAAGAGCATGAGCTTGGTCGTATAGATGCAGGACCAGATGGTGCTTTCCAAGCATCCATTACTCGCGAATTATCGCTGAAAACCATCTATGTGACGGCGATTGTGCCGGGCAAAAATGAAAGTGTCGCAGTGGCGTTGCCTGCGGTGGTGTTTCCGCCAACCACGGACCCCGTTGCTGAGAAAATGACGTTTGAAAATACGAAACCTTCTGCCGGGGTCATCGGTCAGGACGGAGCCGTAGAGCCTAGCGCCGACATTCAATTTTATAATAGCGCCAACAAAGGCGAGTTTTTGGGTGGCGTGTCGGCAACAGCGACCGGATCGTTTCAATTCTTTTTTAACAATGTGAATCAATTAAAAACAGTGTATGTGGTGGCATGGGCACCAAACAAACCAGCTAGCAAAGTGATAGCTGTGCCGCTGGTTGGCGAAGCATTGCCGCCAACCGAAGTATCTCATACGCCTGCAAGCGGAGCAGCGGATGTGGTGGGGAATGCGCCTGTAGAGGTCGTCTTCAATATGCCGATCACTGCGGGTTTGGAGATACAAAATGTATCAATTAAAGACCAAAATAACAAACTCGTAGAGGGAGTTCAGGCTTCTGTGAGCGGGAGTAAACTCCTTATCTCACATGCGCCTTTTGCAAATACTACCTCCTACAGGGTTAACGTGCCAGCACAATCGGTACAAGACGTAGCTGGAAATGTTAATGTCAGTGAGCTGACGTGGAGTTTCACAACCTCAACGGTTAATGTGGCTGCAGCAGAAGTATCGATTAA
The DNA here is from genome assembly GCF_010820665.1 of Paenibacillus sp. SYP-B3998. GTDB lineage: Bacteria > Bacillota > Bacilli > Paenibacillales > NBRC-103111 > Paenibacillus_E. The sequence goes on from NZ_JAAIKC010000001.1 coordinate 545,363, forward strand.
CCTTCCTGATGGAAACAAGGTGAAGCAAGGGCAGGTTTTTGATGTTGATGTGCTGGTGAATAAATTTACAAGCGTATATGGCGCTCAATTTCAATTAAAATATGATCCCCAAAAACTAAAGGTTGTTCGTTCTGTGGAACCTCAACTTCTACCTGGAGAGCTTTGGAACGATCATGCGGACGTTACTTATATTCAAAAGGATCAACCTGACATCGGAATCGCCACGTTTGCAGGCGCACTAGTTGGCGAATCGGCTGGTATGAATGGCACAGAGCCGATCTCTATCGCTAAAGTCAAATTCGAGGCGATTAGCGAATCGGGAATGACTACACTAGATTTACCAACTGACAGCGTCAAGCTAGCTGCTTATCCAGGGGGAGCGGGGAGCATGTCCATCCCGGTTCAATTAGCAGGTCCTGTCCAGATTAACCTTCAATCGGGCACCCCTACAAGTAAAGCGACGGTTTCCTTGGCTACAGTGCAGACCGAAGTGCAAGCAGGCAAACCTTTCACAGTACAAGTAAATGTTTATGAGTACACGGATGTTCACGGCGCTCAAGTTCAGCTAACTTATGATCCAGCGCGATTGCAGCTCCAAGATAATAACAGCAGCGAAGCTGGCGTTCAAGTGAAAGCCGGAACTTTATTCGCTGAGCAGGATGCAATTGAACTATACAATCAAGCGGATATAAAAGCAGGTAAAGTTAACTTTGCCTCCATGCTTCGTGGAGCAACAGAAGGCGTATCTGGGAAGAAAGCAGCTACAATCGCGGAGCTGACCTTTATTCCGACTGGTAATTTCGTCGGTCCGACTAGCCTTATTCTTGAAGCGGGACAAGTTAAATTGGCAGGAAATCCTTCTTCGCATACGGGCGATTGGAAGCTACCTTTCGATGTAAAAGGAACGCCGTTAGTCGTTCATGTAAATGAGGGTGGGCCTGATCAGGTGGCGCCAACATGGCCGATAAACAGCAAGCTCGAAGCGGAGCAGGTAACGAATCAGTCGGTTACGTTAAAATGGACGCCTGCTAGTGATCAGGTAGGTGTGACGCAGTATAAGATTTTCAAAGAAGATCTCCGACTGGCTTCTGACTCAGTATTAAACAGTGTCTACAGTACAGTCACCCATGCAGTCTATCGACAAGAAGTGGTCACTACCCATGAATCTTCTTACACCGTGAACGATTTATTACCAAATGCAAGCTATCGATTCAGCGTAGAAGCTGGCGATGCCGCTAATAACTGGAGTGTTAATGGGCCAAGAGTAACCGTAACGACACTTACCTATGGCGATCAACAACCGCCAACATGGCCAGCCAATTCGAAGCTAGTGTTGAGTGATATCGGCTACACCACAGCAAGCTTAAAATGGCCGCAAGCTCTGGACAACATGAAGGTTACAGCTTACCGCATTTATCAAGACGGTAAGTTTCTAACTACAGTGACTGGGGACGTATACGGGTACACCGTGACGGGGCTCTACAGCAATACGGCATATACTTTTGAGGTACAAGCTGGCGATGCGAGTGGCAATTGGAGTTCGAAACTGACGCTGGCCGTGACGACAAATCGTTACAGCTCAGGTGGTGGCGGAACAAGTGGTGGTTCTCCAAGTCCGACACCAAAACCAACAGAGGCACAAACGTTATCGCCAAATGGCATCACTTTACCAAAAGAAGCGATGAAAATTACCCGAAAAGAAACGACCGCCTTCGTTACTTTCGACGATAAGATGCTGGCTGACGCTTTCCGTCAATTGAAAGGAGCTAGTGCAGGGGCACAGCGAATTACGATTCCTCTTGATGTGACAGAATCAACGGTACAGCTGCAGTTCAATGCTCAAGTATTGGCTTCTGGTGCCGCTGATGCTCCCAATGTTAACCTTGTCGTGCAGTCTGGTTCAGTCGGGTATGAGCTTCCTATCCACTTATTGAGCCTCGTAGAGAAGGCGAAGGAACTAGGCGTAGAGCTCAAAGATCTGAAACTTATTATCAAGCTGACAGCAATAACCGGCTCGAAGCTGGATCAGCTTCAAGCGAGTCGACAAGGAATGACGCTGTTGTCCGCAGCTGAGTTTACAATTTCTGTTGAAGGCGGCGGCCAAACACGGATCATAGACAATTTCAATGGGACTTTGGTCAAGCGAACGTTTGCTCTTCCGTCCGGGCTTGATCACAAGCAGCTGACAGGGGTTCGTTTTGAGAATAATCAACCCGTCTACGTACCAACTCTATTCCAAACAATTGACGGTGTTCTTACTGGTGTGATTCTAAGCTCGATGAATAGTACGTATGCGATCATTCAGCATAAGAAAACATTCTCGGATCTTGCAGGTCACTGGTCGAAGCCCGATGTGGAGCTGCTAGCATCCAAGTTGGTCGTAGAAGGCACAACGGACAGCAGCTTTAGCCCAGATACGGCTATCACACGTGCTGAATTTGCAGCTATACTCATTCGTGCGCTGGGATTGCCAACGAATGTGAAGGGGGCTGCCTTTAAGGATGTTTCATCCAGTGATTGGTTCTACGGAGCCGTCAGTTCCGCTGTGAAGGCCAGTCTTATTGAAGGCATTGAAGAGGGATATTTCAAGCCCCAAGACCGAATCACTCGTGAACAAATGGCGATTATGATGGCTCGCGCGCTGAAAGTTTCAGGGAAATCAAAAGCTGGATCTACGATGATTTTGGACAAGCTCAGCGATAAAAATAAAGTGAGTGTGTGGGCGATTGATGCTTTGGGTCAGGTGTTAGATGCGGGAATCATGCAAGGAATGACCGATCAAACATTCGAACCAGGGCAGCCAGCAACCCGTGCGCAAGCAGCTGTCATGCTGAAGCGATTGCTTCAATATGTCGGCTATATGAATAATTAAAATCCGGAGGAGCAGATCCATGAAAAAGAAGGAATTCCATAGCTGGAAGCAAATTACGACTTACATCATGCACGCTTCGCTCAGCTTGATCGTGCTGTTCACAGGTTTTGTCGGAACGGGGTATGCGGAATCTTCCGCAGCCTCCTCCGATCAGGAAACGATTGTTCAAGCCGCTTTTGACAATAATGACAGGATCGGGGTTACGGTGAAGAGTGTCACGGACGGTGACACCATCACATTTACACCAGCGATTCAAGTGGAAGGTAAGTCGGTCAGCATTGTCCGAATGCTGAATATTGATGCTCCTGAAGTCGCTCAAAGTCCGCATGGCGCTCAGGCGACGGATGTGCTCAATTCCCTTATTCCAAGGGGGACGGCCGTTAATCTTCAGCTTGATCAAGTGAAGGTGGATTTGTATGGTCGACTACTCGCGCACATCTTTCGGAAGAGTGACAATTTGGATGTGAACCAAGAAATGCTCAGACGCGGGGCAGCCGTTAATTACTACATTTATCCGAACATGCTGTATTTCGAAGAATATGGAGCAGCTGCAAGGAAGACTGCTTCGGAAGGACTAGGCATCTGGAATCCCGCTAATCCACTGCCTAAGCTGGCCTACGAATATCGCGCTGCTGGTTGTACGGAACGGTATGTGGCCGATTATCGGACGAAGAAGTACTACATTCCTAAACGATATACGGATATTCCTTTTGAATTCAGAGTGTTCTTTGGCTATAACAAACAAGAGGCGAAGGATGCGGGTTATACGCCCTTTGATCCCGCAGACCCGAGCCATAATCCAACGACAGATTGCTCAACGGGACAATTAAGCACGATTGCGGATGTGCGCGCCAAGTGGAATACGACCAGTACGTATCAGGTTATTGGCGAAGTGACGGCGATTCACGCACCTGACCATGCTTTTATACAGGATGCAACTGGCGGTATTCATCTATATGGCAAAATTCCGAATGAACTATCAATCGGTCAAGAGGTAAGAGTGGATGGCAATGTGCAAGAGTTCTATAAAGATTTGGAGTTTAAAAACGCCCGAATTGCGGTATTGACTCCAAACACCATTCCGACCCCACAGCCGCTTGAACTGAAATTAAATCAGTTTAAGGATGCCAACGAAGGCTCGCTCATTACCGTGAAAAACGTATGGATCAACGACAATTATAACGGAGGTAATGGGGGCGTTAACCTTACGGACGAGACCGGAGCCACCGTCGCGCTTTATGCGCCATTCAAAGGCGGTCCTCTGTTGACGGCGCTTCAGGCATTGCCGAGAGGACAACAAAATAAATATGATATCGTCGGAAACGTATCGGTGTGGAACAATGTTTGGGAAATCTATCCGCGTTCTCTCGCTGATATTGTTCCCGCACAAAACGGTGGAGAGCAGAATACATCTTCCCCAGTGGCCAGTCTGATTACGTTTAAATCTACAAACGAACCTGCTGAGCTTACGGGACAAAATGGCTCTGTGCCTCCTTCGTCTAGCGTTACGCTATATAATAGCGCCGCCAAGCAAAGCAAGATTGGAACTGTGACGGCTAGCGCAGCAGGCGCATTTACGTTCACCTTTAACAATAGTGCTACCCGCTTACAGTCGGTCTATGTTTCGGCTACGTCTGCTGGCAAAAAGGAGAGTAACCTAACAACCGTTACAGCAGGGGGGGCATCTTCTACAACGATTGCTCAAGCGCGTGAACTTGGCAGCGGAAAAGTTACCGTACGTGGGAAAGTAGCAGCTGTCTATCCCAAATCGAATGCGTATTTGTATGACGGTACAGCGGGATTAAGAATTTTTGGGAACGAGGCAGCTTCACTGACGCTGGGTTCTGAAATTGAAATTACGGGTAACTTAACGGACTACAATGGTGATTTGGAGTTGAAATATCCGTTCACGGTCACTCCGTTGTCTGGGAATAATTTCCCTGACCCGCAGCCAGTTGACCTGCCGGTGAATCAGGTTGGCGAAACAAACGAGGGACAATTTGTCAAAGTGAAAAACGTCTGGATTACAAGTAATTACACGACAGGAGATGGCGGCGTCTCCATCACGGATGGCAGTGGGACGTTAGTTGTTTACGCATTGGATCAGCCGGATCTCAAAACGTACTTACAAGGACTACCTAAAGGTGAAAGCAATAAATTCGAGATTATTGGAGCGAGCTCGGTATTTCGCAGCACGAGACAAATATTCCCTCGAAGTCAAGCGGACATCGTGCCTGCAGGCCAACCGCAGCAAAAAGGGACGATGAAAGGAAACGTTAAAGCAGAAGGTCGTATATCGCAACTGGGGATCGAGATTATCGCCAAGCAGCAGGAAACAGGGAAGGAAACGAAAGTTGTTTCCTCAGCAGATGGCAGCTTTATACTGTCGGATCTTTCAAGTGGGACGTATACAGTGAGCGCCAATTTGAAGCATTATTTCTCTGTAAAAGGTCAGATTACGGTGTTGGCCGGACAAGTTGCCAATATAGGGAATTTAGCAGTTTCAGAAAACGGCGGGACTGCGGATGGCTTGCTGCGCGCAGGAAATACGTATGCGGCTGATCAAGAGGTCAACATTTACGATGCTGTTATTATCGGTGCCAATATCGGCAAGTCAACGGAAGATGCCCTATCAGCAGCGGATATTAACGGCGATGGCGCAGTTAACCAAGCGGATGTGGAATTGGTGAAAAAGAACTTCCTTTATAAGAAAGCAGGCTGACTCCTACGCTAAAAAGGTTTGAAGGCTGCGGCGACCACCTCTCGGAAGAAGACGAGAGGTGGTCGCTGTTTTTTTGCGCATAAAAAAACCTCCCCGCTAGATCGTGAACAAAGCAATTCATATCAGTCATGAACTCTTTTTCAGTATCTATCGCAAGAGGATGCATCTTAATTCGCATGAACGGCAGTCTGCTATCTCAAAGGTATCCAATTCGTTAGGTTCCTGTTAACAATTCATCTGTTTTTTGCTTCAAGGTTTGCGCATCTAGCGCACCCAGCATACCATCGACAATAACGCCATTCTTATCGAGGAAAAAGGTTGAGGGAATTGGTTGTATACGATACTTGGCAGCCGTATCGCCCGCTGTATCGAGTAGTATAGGAAACCGAAAATGGTATCGCTGCACGAAAGCTTGCACGTTCTCAAGCGAGTCTAGCGTTGTTAAATTAATTGCGACGATGTTGACTTGTGACCCATATGCCTCATGCAGCTTCGCAAAGCTCGGCGCCTCATCGACACAAGGACCGCACCAAGAAGCCCAGAAGTTCACAATCGTCGGTTTCCCACGGAATGAGGCGAGTCGATAAGTTTGCGAATCTAGTCCTTCAAGCGTGAAATCTGGAGCTTTCAAGCCAATGTCGACGCCTTCTCCTGGTTGCGATGTAGATTTGGAAGGGGACGGATGCTGATAAAAGACAAGACCAATGCAAATGATCATAACAGCAAGTATGGCCCATTGTGCGTTTTTTTTCACTGTTGCAAGCCTCCAAGTGCCAGCTTATTTTACTTCATTGACTTTAGCGGAAATCATTTGGTGGGCATCGGCAGTTGTCGCATGGACAAGCACGTAATAAACGCCAGACTCAACAAATGAACCTTTCAGCACATACCCGCTCGCAGGATCATATTTCGCTTCCTGCTGGAAATGAGCGCCGTCCTCTTGCTCCGCCTTCCATATTTCAAGGACAACATTGGCGTCTTTGACAGTTTGACTGCCTTTGGTCAGCACTGCTGTCAAGTTAACGGACGCTCCTGTTGTTATTGTTTGAGGATTCGTAGAGAATGTAATCTTCAACTCCTGACCTGGTGCATGAGCTACGGATGCTGCCGCATTCGCCGTCGTGGACGAACCGCAGCCCGGAAGGAGGCTAAGCAAGGCTGGAACTAAGAAGAGGTAAAGCAGCAATCGAGTTCTCATCAGTAACCTCATTTCGTATAGGCATCAAATTTTCTCTGGAACTAATTGAAGTATTTCCAAAATCTCCAAGCGATATTGGAAAAATTGTTTACTATTGCGTATGCGGGGTTTGAGGAGATGAATGTTCACAATTTCTTTGATTTCTGCAGGACGCGGTGTCATGACAATGACACGGTCGCTTAGGTATATGGCTTCGTCGATGTCGTGTGTGACGAGAACCATCGTTGTTCCGCGTTCGCGCCAGATGCGCAAAATTTCATCCTGTAGATTCATGCGCGTGAAGGCATCAAGTGCGCCAAGCGGTTCGTCAAGCAAAAGCACCTTCGGATGGTTCACCAAAGCGCGTGCCAGAGCAGCGCGTTGTGCCATACCCCCAGATAGCATATGTGGATAAACGTTCTCGAAGCCTTTCAAGCCGACTAGATCGATATAGGCATCGACCTCATGTTTTTGCTGCTTTAGAATACCGCGAGCATCCAGGCCGCTGGCCACGTTATCCCACACATTTTTCCACGGAAATAAAGTAGGGTCCTGGAAGACCAACCCCCTTGAATAGTGGGTGCCGTTAATGACTTCGCCATCCAAAGAGACCGTCCCTGATGTTGGCTGATCGAGGCCGGCAATGAGCCGCAGCAGTGTGGATTTGCCGCAGCCGCTGGGGCCGATTAGGGTTACAAATTCGCCCGCTTTGATTTTCAAATTCACGCCGCTGAGCGCAGTGAGGTCGGCTCCTTCGTTATTTTGAAAGACGCGACTCACTTTACGAATAGAAATACTGCCTCTTTCTGTGGCTGCTACCATTTGATCAGCCCCTTTTGCCAGATCAATACTTTGTCCTTCACTTTAAAAAGTAGAGTAATGATTCCTGAGAATAGAAGAGCCATTATGAATAAAGCAGCATACACCTTATAATATTCGCCCCAGCCTTGCGCCCAAGTGATATAGAATCCGAGCCCCGCCTTAACGCCAAGCATTTCAGCGACAATTAAGGTAACGAAGGAAGTTCCGGTTCCCATAAATAAGCCAATGAAAATTTGCGGAAAAGCAGCAGGTATCGCCACTTTCCTAATCAAGTACGGCTCCGTCGCTCCCAGCGTCTTAGCAACTTCGAATAAGGACTTATTCACATTCGAAATTCCTGTCCATGTCATAACGGTGACTGGAAACCATGCGGCAAGGACAAGTAAGAAGACGCTAGCTGAGAAGCTCGTAGGGAAAATGACAAGTACGATAGGAATCCAAGCCGTAGAGGGTATCGGGCCCAGGATTCGGATAAAGGGATTGACCCAATAACGGAATTGTTGGTACCATCCCATTAGAATGCCAGTCGCGAGGCCTAATAGGGTACCGATCGTATAACCAAGAACAAGCAGTCTTAGCGAGTAAGCGGTGCTGATGGCAAGACTGTCGAATTCGCTGATGAGCGCATCGAGCACTTTGATTTGTGAGGGGAAATAGGGCATTGGCAGCAGGCCCCACTTTTGGGTAAGGAGCTCCCAGAGCACGAAGAGAAAGAAGCTAAGTGAAGCAAGCGGAGCGTGTTCTCCCAGCTTTTGTTTCACCTTAGATTTCCATACCGCAAGGGTGAGCCATACCGCGTAATAGGCTGCAAGTATAAGCAAAATAGACGCATAGGTTGTGTTGGAAGCTACGATTTGACGGTTGGGGATCAACAGGTGAACACTGAGAGATAGTAGAAGCACAAGGAGCGGGAGCCCGTGTTTCGAAATGACAGTCTGAACCCAGCGGGATGAGCGAACACCTCGATTGAGTATCAGTGGTTCGGCAGTTTCCATAAATGCTTGTGACCTCCTTTATTAAAATAAAAAAACACAAACCGCTAAGGACGGTTTGTGTTTCCAGTGAACTAGTGAACACGATATATACAATTATTACCATTAAATTAATACGAATTTATCATTAGTTCGAAATTCTGTCAACCGATTATTTTTATGAAGTTAAAGTATTGACAGCAAGCGAATGTATACATAGAATAAGTACCATATATTGCCACTTTAAATACCATTGGATTACTAGGAATTGGTTGACCAGTTCGCTGGAAACTAAATTCTTTCCTCTCATAAATGGGGAAAAGGATTTAGTTTTTTTGCGTTTCTATGAAAATAATAAGGAGAGGAAGCCTATAAACTGTTCGTAACCAACAAGGTGCCAGATTGAAAATCGATCAAAATTGGAAAGGTAGGATACAGGGGAAATGGAAAATATGTCCATGGCGAAAAGAACGGTTTCTGGAGCAGCATCTGCTTTTATCATGATTCATTTGTTAACAGCCTGTGCGACGGATTCGTCGCAGAATACGGCAACTCCTCAGGCAAGTCAAGCGCCCTCAGATTTGGCGGGCAGCACAGCGACTAAACCTTCCGGTGTTCAAACGACAAGCTTCAAAACAGGCAAAAAAATAACGGTTGCCTACTCAAGCAGTACCTGTGAAGCTCCGACTTTTGTAGCCTGGAAGAAAGGTTTTTTTGAAGCGGAAGGCTTGGAGCCAGTTATGGAAAAGATGGACTTCAATACACTGAAAAATGGGATTGCTACTGGCAAGGTAGATGCCACGCAGGGCAATTTCTCCTGGTTTAAGCCTGCTGAACAAGGGTTAGATGTGAAGCTTACCGGAGGTCTTCATGCGGGTTGTATTCAAGCAGTGGCCCCTGCCCATTCAGGTATTACCGCAGTCAAAGATTTGAAGGGCAAGATCATCGGTGTAGATGCCATCGGCGGGGGCCCTATGATTACACTCTCGATCGAGCTGAAAAAGCTGGGTATTGATCCGAAGAAGGACGTTCAATGGAGAGTGTACCCGTCCGATCAGTTGGTTACGGCTGCGGAGAAAAAAGAAATCGATGCCTTCATCGTGTGGGATCCAGCCGCTCAAAAGTCGATTGATGAGAACAAGTATGTGCGCATTTTAAGCAACGCCCACGACGAGCCATATAAATCAGGCTATTGCTGTTATTCCTTCGTCAGTGGCGAGCTGGCGAAGAAAGATCCTGAAAAAGCAGCCGCCTATACACGCGCTATTTTGAAAGCAGCGGAGTGGGTGGGCACACACCAAACCGAAGCTGCTCAGCTGGAAGTGGACTATAAGCTAGTTGGCGCGGATTTGGCGACCAATGAGAAGCTTTTGAAAGATTACTACTGGAGACCAAGCGTGAATACAGCCGTAGAAAACGCTAAATTTTTTATTGGTGCACAGAAGGAACAAGGGGTATTAGATGCTTCCACGGATGAAGAGGTGTTGGCTGATCGCCTGATCTTTAAAGCCATCCCTGAATTTAATGGGAGATGATGAAAGTGCCAGTTAGGAGGATTGGACGTGAAGAAATACAAATACACGCTCGTGGTCGCAGTTTTGATTACAATCGCTGCCTTATATCGATATATTCCACATTTGGTGCTTGCCAAGGAGTCAGCTACGACAATTACCCCCCTTTCGGAAACTACGGTCGATATTCCCTTCTGTCATATCCCAGATGATGGTAGTCCTATCGTAGTGCCGGAGCAAAAGAAATGATTGAAAAAGCCGCAAGCATAGGGACAGTTACTCCATGGGGAGTGCTGCCCTTTTTTGTTTGGTTTCTAGAGCGACAAGCAGGGATATTTAGGAATTTATTGAATTAGTGGATGGGGGGAGCTAAACGGATCGTGAATATTTCTTGGAATGATGCAATTTCCTTCTGTAATCTACTTTCTCAGAAAGCTGGATTGAAAGAGTGTTATTCTATAAGTAATCATAGTGAATATACCATCTGTGATGGGGAATCAGACGGGTAGGACGAAATGAGTGACTATTTTTTTTGGGAGTTGAGCTACTTAAATGTTTCGAAAAAAAATTGCAATTATGATTTCAATCATAATTTTAGGTGTGGTAGCAGTTACGATCTTTAATAACGTTCAGAGTAAAGATACAATGGACTTAGTTATACCATTAAAGGATTTGGGAGGAAACGAAGAGCGCATTATTTTTAGAGATAAGCCAACAGCTATTCTTTTCTTCACTTCATGGTGTCCGTACTGTAAGGAAGATGCTCCTAAAATTGTATCTGTTTATGAAAAGTATAAGAATGAAATTAATTTATATGGTGTTAATCTGATCAATCGAGATGATCGTGATGAAGTGGATAAATATGTCCATAAATATAAGATTGGTTATCCAATACTACTGGATGAGGATAGCATCTTATATAAAAAATACGGATCGCCGGGATTTCCTACCCTTGTTTTTTTTGATAAAAATGGGAAAGAAACGAAAAGGATTGTTGGTTCTACAGATCAAAATATAATTGATGCACAATTTAGAAGATCGTTGATCAATTTTTGAGCAAGGTTAAAATCACAACATGAGAAGGGTTGCAGATTATAAATGATTGATTCGATTAATCTTTCCATTGGTAGTACTTATATAGTTGCACCAGACAATCCAAGAAAAACGAAAAATCGAGGTAGGAAATGCACGATTCTGTCTTTCGATGTCAAGGATGATCAATTGACTATTATGGTCGTTTTTCATGATACAAATCGTGGGGCTTGTTTAGCGTTTAGTGATTTAAAGCCAATTACTAAATAAAATAAATATTTCAGCCGTATGGAAGCAGCTTGGATAGCAGGTATTGGCGTGCTTGGTGGGTCGGCATTAGCCCGAGGTCTAAACGATTATTCTTACGCGGCAGAGCACGCAATTGGACTAAGAATGGGAAGTTGAGAATAAATAAGACCGCTATTATGCGGTCTCAAGTAACTCAACAAAAAAGATGCTGGTTTTAATGATTTTATTAGTACTATCGAGTTTTACATAGATCCATTCGTTTGTTCTACTCGTAATCGTGCCTTTTCCTTCACGTGCTATAACCCTTGTTTCATTTAGTTTGACTGAAAATGGATACTGTGATGATTGACTACGAAGTATTTTTCGTGGCATGCAAACCATCCTTTACTCTATAATTTTATATAAGAGTATACCATCTGTTGCAATAATAAACTGTTAAAAAAGACACAGAAATATACGTATATATAATAAAGTTGGATAGAAGTCCATAAAAAGCCGTTATAACGGCTTTATGGAAGCTACGGAATGAGATGCACTGACTCAGTACGCAAAGCACTGACACGATACATGGGGATTAGACCCAATAACATTTGATGAAACACGGATTTTATTATTATCTATCTAATTAAAAGGGAGCTGCTTCAAATAAACTTATATTACACAGGTGTTTGCCAACTGTTAGACGATAATAAAACAAGAGTAAAATCTGGATACTACATCAAAACCGATGACGGACGAATTGTATATACAGATAATGTTCCATTAGATGTTCGATTGGTAACATTTCAAGAGCTGGAAGATGCATTGTTTAAAGGCTGCAAGTATGTCATTAATGAATTTGCAAATTCAGAGAATAACAAAGATGTCTATGCTTTCAATCTGTATGCGGATGAGCATAACAGTTTTTATATTTACATAAACACAGAAGATTCATTTAGAAATTATGTAGATAGACATTATTCGAGCTATTCCGAAAAGAGGAAACAAGAAGTTAAATATAATCAAGGTGATTTTACGTATCAACTGTATCCAAGCGATATGGGGATAAGCCAAGAAATCATCGAGGAATGTGAAGAGATTGCAAGTGATGTACAGGATGTAGATCATTTAGAAGATTTGTCGGATAAAGACATACCAGTAATCGCATATGAAAAAAGGATTTTCAATGATGGATTTTTCCTTGCTGCATTAAATGCAACAAAGAGGCTGGGCACAACATCTGAATTGAACAGCTTAGATAAATCAAATAACTTTATTTATTATGCAGCAACAGGGAATGACTATGTCGATTACAGCTTAATGATGAGAAAAACAATAGAACCAGATTTGTTTTATACCTGTTTTCCTGAGCTTAAAGACAAAGACAAGCAATTTGAAATTCACTTAGACAGTATTAATCGTAAGAATGTAAAGGAAATTTTAAATTATTGGGAAGAAGCACTTCAAGGTGAATTTAATGAAGGATCTCCTTATAAGTACATCAAAACAGAGTATCAAGTATTTGAAAAATTAGGAAAAATAGGCAGAGATCTAGCGATAGAATGCATTTCTAGGCTATCAGTAGTGATAAATGAGGATTTGAATAACCAAAGTAATCGAAACAAGGTTGAAATATATTTAAAATCATTGGAGTTTCTTGAAATGGATGAAGATTTACGATCAAAGATCAGCGATTTAGAAAAATTAGTTGACATAGCTTGTTATGATGATTTTTTGAAGGACTTCATGATTGGTGTCCACAAAAATATGAGTGCGCTTCTTGAAAATAAATCATTGAATTAGGGACATGCGCTAAATACCCGACCTTTAATTTTTACGAGGATTCAATTCCTAGTTCTGATACAGGTACTGGTACAAGCATGACAAGTTGATTATAGATAATAGGCTGAGTGCTTTTTCAAATGTATTTGAAACAATTGAAAAAGCATTATTTCAATGCTATGAGCAACACACAATACGATTGTTTGTTGTTCCTTTTAGGTTCTTGTGCCTCAGAAAATGATAAGTAATACATTAAAACATGGATTTCATTTACAGTTTATACATGGAGATGCTTTATAATGCTTCCTATTTACGGCAAGATCGCAATGTTATTAATGTTTTTAATCATTATCCCTGGGGCTGGGGTAGCTATTTATTTTGGTTCTGTTAAAAAAAATGAGAGTAAAATGGTTGCTTCTATCGTCATGACTATTGTCCCCTGTATACCATTAGCAATCATGTTGATTACCGCAGCTAACCAAAAGAGCGGTAATGAAATTGAGACTCAAATAAAATCACTAGGTGGAACGCTTGTCTCTGTTCAGAAAGTAAAGTCTAATGAGACACCATTTATACCAGTTCCTAAGACATTCGGTGAACATTATAAGATTCAATATAAATTGAGCGGACAGATACGTGTAGCTTGGTTTCGGAGTGAGAAAGCATTAATTCAATCTCCTGAACCTGTTTTTGAGGAAAAGTGGATACTGCAATAATTAACGGGATGAATGGGTGTATCAACCTTCATAGGCCCAATACATGCGTTACTTTAATCAAGTATGCAATTGAGAATGGATGGGATTACAAGCAGGAAAAAAGAATGATGAGTATCGAACAAGGCGATTTCCTTATTGAATTGATAGAACATATTGTAAATCGGATGTGTCCAAAGTGACATGAAATGTGAATTAGGATTGTCATTTTGTTTTAAATGGAGGAATTGGAGTGAAAAATGCGTTCACCTATCATGACGAAAAATCTAAAAAATTTTGGTGGATAGATTATAGCGGTTGTGACTTTGTTGTTAATTACGGAAAGACAGGCGTTACGGGAAAATATGAAATCAAAGAATTTGAATCTGAAGAAGAATGCATCAAACAAGCTGAAAAGCTTATTACACAAAAACTAAAAAAAGGCTATCAGATTGATAATCATTTTGATTTTATAGATCATTTATATTTTGATGATGAGGAAATAGGACTTCATCCAAAGACATCCCATCCTCATTTTGTTAAACATTTTACAGACGATTTTTATTATGACTGCACCGATGAAGAAGCACCTTTCGGCAGCGATGAAGGGTCTGATGCATTGTCGATATTAACCGAAAATATGCGAAATAAAAGTAAATTGAATTTTGCGGATTTCCCTAAATATATTATTGAAAATGAATGGGGAATGAAATATATTCCCGTTAGCAGCCTCATTGAAGATCAAGTGAAAAAAATAGCAGAAACTGACGAGATGAACATGACACAAAGTGATATGATAACATATGCTATCGCTTTTGGTCAGATAAAAATAACTGGAGGAATTGATCCTAAATTAAAGCAATGTGCTATTGATTCAATGAAAAGAATTAAAATAACAGCAAAAATTTTGAACTGGGGAGAAGATTCAGAAATATTAAGTAAAATGATTGAAGATTTGACTTCATTCTGAAAATAGCATGTTGTACTATGTTATTTTTCAAGGGATTTGGATTGGTTAATTTGAAACTTCGGGATCAGATTAACGAAACTGTATACAATGAAGAGAATATACGAGTTGGATAAATAAGAAGAAAAAATGGAGGTAACAATGAAAACTTTACTTCATGCTAATTTTTTATATGCACAAATTGATGAAGAAATAGACGTATTAATGATTGGTTTTGCTGACGATGAGTTTGACACACAAGAGTACATTCTTCTTCAAAAAACATTGAATCCAAATGAGGAGGATATGGAAGCAGGATTTGATAAAGTTCATATCACTTATAATGGCGAATCACAGTCACTATACGGTGGTATAAAAAAGTTTGTAGTTACACGTAATCGTATTGAAATCATTCTTAATGAAGAAGCGTCCGAGATATTAAATAGTCAAGCTGTAATTGAAATTAACTACGACCAAGATAAGACTGATATCAATGAATTTCAAAACTACTTTATACAGTTGTTTTCTAATGAGAAGGATGTCTATTATTTCGATTTCTAATTGTGTTTTTAATTACCAACACTATTGCAAAGTTTAGAGATTTACACATTAGACGGTCAAGGGGAGAAATGAAGCAAGATAGAATTAACTTTATGTGACTGACGATATTAGCCAAGATAGGAATCATAAGATAAATAAGTCGGTCGAAGGAAATTGATGGTTTAAAAGGAGGAGTAGAAACCATGAAATGCCCTCATTGTAACAATGAGTTAAGAGAAGTTCCTTTATGTTACGGAATGGAAGCGCCATACTATTTTTACACGGTGCCAGAAGAGAAAAGAACAGAGTTAATTAGAGATTTTTGCGTAATTGATGAACAGTATTTTTTTATTAGAGGGCATATTGAAATACCGATAATTGATAGTAAAGAGAAATTTATATGGAGTGTTTGGGTTTCACTTAGTGAAGAAAATTTTTTGAAATCCAATGAATTATTGCACGTACAAGGAAGAGAAAATGAACAACCATATTTTGGTTGGTTATCGACGGAACTTTCAATATATCCAATAACTACACTGTCGTTGAAAACTATGGTGCATACACAAGAAGTTGGCGCTGTTCCGTTAATAGAATTAGAACAGACTGATCATCCACTTGCAGTTGAACAAAGAGAAGGAATTACAATGGAGAGAGTAAAAGAGATTGCTCATTTAATAAATCATAGTCAGTAATTTATGAGAGTTGAAAGCAGCCGACATCTTATAACATCGTGTTCCCGCTGTGGAGTCTCACATCAATTACTCAGAACCAAATATGGGGCTGTCCCAAAAGCAAGTTTATAATTTTTCAGCTCCCACTTTGAACGGGACTTCGTGCATAAAAAGAACCTTCATCTCCACTTTACTAGTGAATTTGAAGGTTTATTTGCGTAAAATTTGGGACTCTCTCTTTCATGCGAACACTTTTGGGTCAGCCCCATTTCGAGAGGGTTAAATTTAATTAGCGTTTCACAAGATCGTGACCCCTCTAGATTGTATAGAGGGGTCTTTTTATGTCCGTGTTTGAAGCTGTATCCGTAAAATAATAGGTAATATCCTTTTTTCTACATGAATATATGTCGGCAAAAATTTATCAATACTCTTTGATGATCTGGAAAGATATGATTCATGAAGGTTTAGCGGTAGGTTCAGAATGTTAACTCATCTTGGCAAGGAACTGTGGACGGTGCATTAATAGGTGGCAAGTCTATAAACATGACGCCTAATTCCATTCAGTACTATAATGAAACAGACGAAACTATTTTTATTGGAACATCTAGTGATAAGTTGAAGTTTCTTAATCCTAAATATAAAGCTGGTAATAGCAGTTGGACAAAACCATTCAGTTTTTCTTTTTCAAATGAAGGAAATAGCAAGCAAGATAGATTATAGCAATTTTAATCAATACGGTGTTTGGTATTACTCCTTGCATATAGAGCCACTCCTTTTCAATGCTGTGCTTATGGGTTAGCGTATCTTCAAATTGGCTAAACAGTCGTAGTGTAGGATCATTAATTGTGAGCTTGATTTCACTTTTTAAGTTTTCGATTATTTCGAGAAATGGTATGACACGATAATGCTGTTCCGCAAGTAATGCGGAGTGATCAAACCTTAACTTTAAAATTATTGTTGGAATTATTTAGGGTTTGTATATACTGGAATGAGTGAAGGCAGTGATAACCGCTCTAAAAGAATGATTTTATTAAAGATAGGTGATAAAAATGAATATGAAAGAATTTGAAGCAGTTGTCAAACTTTCATCTGCGAAAAAGTATGAATATTTTATTAAGAGGGTAGTGGATTTTGAAGAAGTATGGGGTTTATATTCTAATGGTTGGGCAAGTGCTGACGATGGGAAAGGAAACATCGTTATTCCATTCTTTCCAAAAAAGGAATATGCAGAAAACTGTGCTACTGATGTTTGGGAAAATTATAAAGCAAAAAGTATTGATTTATATAAATTTATTGAGAACTGGTTGCCTGGCATGAAAAAGGATAAGGTTAAACCTTCGATTTTTCCAACAAAAGATAATGCTTCTGTGATAGAAACAGATGAACTGTATAAAGATTTGCAAAATGAATTGAACAAGTATTAAATCCATAAAAGCACGATTTTATCATGAATTTCTAGGAGGGCATATGGATAAACCAGTAATCATTGAAGAACACAATGAAGATTGGGCTTTAGAATACAAGCAGGAGGAAAGAAAAATACAGGAATTGCTAGGTCATAAAGCAATTTCCATTGAGCATATTGGAAGCACATCTGTTAAGGGATTAGGAGCTAAACCGATTATTGATTTTATGGTTGGAGTTAATGATTTAAAAGAGGTTGATGAATTGATTGAATCTCTAAAGAAAATTGGGTATGATTACGTGTTTCACAAGGAATTTCCTAATAGAAGGTTTTTTAGAATCGGGCAGTGGAGAGCAGGAACACACCATTTACATATGTATGAATTTGGAAGTGAAGAATGGACTAATAATATCTTGTTTAGAGATTATTTAAGAAACCATCCTGATGTATTAAAGCAGTATAATCAGTTGAAGAAAGACCTTGCTGGAATATATCGTAATGATAGAACTGCATATACAAACGCTAAACATTTTTTTATAACTGACATAATTGAAAAAGCTAAAAAGGACGCAAATACATAAAAGTGCAATTTTATTTAGAGGAGAGTAGCAAGTGATTATTAGAAACTCAGCAAAAGCAATAATAGTTCATGAAAATAAGTTATTGGTAACGAAACTTGAAGATAATGACGGTGTGTTTTACTTATTGCCAGGTGGAGGGCAAAATGCAGGAGAAAATCTTCATGAGACATTAAAACGTGAATGTACAGAGGAAATTGGATTAAAAGTAAATATTGGAGAGCTTGCTTTTATTCGGGAATGCTTTATGGATAAGGGTATACATCGTGTGGAATTTATTTTCTTCTGTACAGTAGACACAATAGAGCACGACAAAATAATAGGAGCAAAAGGAGCATCACTAGATAACAATCAATTAGGTGTCGAATGGATTCCTATACTAGATCTCATTAAACGTCCTCTGTTTCCAAGTACATTGAGAGAGCTAATAGTTCAACATGAGAATGGTTTAAATGGCAGAACAATTTATTTAGGTGAGATTCAATAAAATATGGATTTTATGATGATTAGAAAGTAGTTTTCAAAGGGGGGAGGTCATAAATGTTGAAAATGGTCATCAGGAAAACGATGATTGTATATGGATTTATTGGTTTTTTAATCGGATTAGGTATGTTAGTCCATTCTTTATTCAATAAAGATTTCACTTTCTATGTAGGTGAGAAAGAAGTACACGGCATAGTTTCAGGATTGATTGCTGTTCCGTTTGTACCATTAATAATGGCAATAGTCGGATTCTTTCATGCTATAGTTTTTTGGTTCCCATTAATTTACTTATACAAGAAATTGACAAATAACAATCATTCTAATGGTGGATACTCGCAATCAAGTAAACAGGAAGCGACTGTTAGTGAATAATGCTATATTGCTTATATACGAAATTCACAAATAATATGCTATTTGATTATGGGGGAACTTTATGAAATGTTATTACCATAAGGAAATTGATTCTTTGATTAGTTGTAAACAATGCGAGATAGCACTATGCCTAGAGTGTAGGAATGAAGAATATATTGAATATTGTCACGCATGCGCTTTAGATTATAGGAACAAAGAATATGATAAAACACAAAAAAGCTACCGCAAGCATGATTGGCAATTATCAAACGATAAATGGCTTAGATATATTGGTTGGTATGAAATAATTGGTGGAGTAGTTGGGATATTAACAATCCTTATGGTTATTTTGCAATTTCAAATGTTAAATTTAGTATCAATTTGCTTGATCGCAGGCTTTTTCTTTTTATATATTTTATCAATAGTATCAGGTGTTTTACTTCTTAAGAACAAAGCAAGTGGAACGATATTAAGCGTCTGTTTACAAGTCCTACAAGTACCCCAATTAATGATACATGGTATCACTTACGTATTTATTTCAGGAGCTTCGTTAGCAATAAAGTTCGTGTTTGGTTCTGAAACAGCCATAGGGTTAAATTTCTGGATTTTGAGTAAGTTCCAATTTAGTTTTACTTTCCATAATACGCCGTTTTTAATTTCAATTAACATAATACCATTATTAATATTAGTAATTTTTCACAAGAAGAAACAGTTACTAAATTCATAGGTTCAATAATTAACTCAAGTTTCGCACCTTGAAAAACGCCTCAAAATATTGATGTTACTAGGGTAGCAGCATAAAAATTAGCGAACTTGACAGACCCTTGGCCTGGGAAGTGCCAGCGTTATTTGTTTATATAAATATGACCTCATAGGATACTCAATATTTGAAACGATAGTTTAAATAAAGATGTATGGCAATGCCGAATCTACGTAAACGAAGGCAAAGAAGCTTGTGATGCCAAAGGGATTTCTTTTTTACCATTAAAATACGATTGAAGCATCTGACAGTTGGGAAAGCTGATTGGAAGCAGTTGGAGCGGCCAGCAAAAGAGCGGATTAGGGCGGCAGTACAAAACCATGTTCCTGATATGCGTACTCTTTTCATGCAATATATCGGCGGAGATATTAACGAGTTCATGCTCTGTAACTTGTTGTCATACCTGCGAGATATTTTTATAAAATGACCCTATCTGCACGTTATGAATTAGGAACGTATGTTTGCGTTTATTGGTAGTTTATGGTATCCTAACCATAGGATATTACTGAAGGGGGAATTGCTGTGGCTGTTAAGCAAAACAAAGTATTGAACCAGTTCTCAGATTTTTTGCTTTGGGTTGACAACTTGAAGGAAACCGCCAAAGACTTATGGTTGAACCCTGTATCTACGGGGAAATGGTCTCTTAGGGAGATTTTAACTCACATTTTGTATTGGGATAGGAACAGTTTAGAAATGATGGTTCCAAATATGTTGGAGGGTGCTAAATTATTCTTCGTGGATATTGAGAAACATAACCAAGAAGCCGCAGTATTTGCACAATCGTACAATTCCTTAGATGCACTTATTGATGACCTCATCAAGACGCGAAAGCAGTTACTCGATTTGCTAGAGGAAAAATACAATGACACTACGAAATTCACTATCGACAATCGCAACTATACATATAAGAAGTTTGTTAATGTATTCATACATCATGACGAACACCATAAGAAACAAATCGAAGCCTTTCTAGAGCAAGAGAAAAGTGCATAAGACATAATTTCCCTACCAAATGTTTTATTAATTGACAAAGAAATATTCGAAACGCTTAATAAACATAATATTTGATATGATGTGACACGATTAATGAACCCACCTAAACGTTTACCGTTCGGGTGGGTCTTTTATTGCACAAAGTCATGCCGATCAACCATTGAGCTAAGGGGAGATTAGCGTGGTGATTAATATAATGTCTCATGTTCAAACAAACAGAGAACTATACCTTTACGACTATGAGGTTCGAGTTTTCGAAGGTTTTCGTTTCTTTTTTGGCAGAATAGTTTCAATATTGCTGATGGTTACGTTTTTGTTTGCAAAGGAGTGCTCGGCGGAGTGGCGATGGCTGAAGTATGGATACGACGAATTTGGACAGATGACTCCAATAGTGCGGCGCGACCCCGGCTGAACCCCTTTTCCACCAGTTGCACTTGGTGAAAGCTTCGCCTAGATTACCCCAAGTATACTGAGGTAGGATCCACATGCTCCAAACTTTTTTAATCCTTCAATCGTCTTATGAATATACATATAAAATCCAAATTTGGATAACAATTTCAGGTTTGGTTAGCACCTTGACCTTCGGCATGACAGTAAGCACTTTTGCGAGTGGTCAGCTCAAAGAAGTTAAAGCATTTCTAAAACCAGACGTTAAACTAAATGTCAACGGGAAATAGCTTGTTCATTAGGGGTAATTGAGTCTATAATTCAAGTTCAGAGGCGATACTAGAATTCAAAAGTTTAAAACTATATAAAAGAAAAGTAAACGGTCGTTCCGACTCATGGAAGGTTTTATTTATAAACGATAAACATTACATGGTAACTACAAAAAGGAAGGGGTCGTGCAATGCATATCCGGAAAAAGGTATTTATTTTAGTTTTTGTTACTTTAATGACGGTGTTAATTGGATGCTCTAACAATTCCAGTCAGTCAAATGATACTATAGAAAATAATAATGAAATCCTAGGAGTAACAAATGAGATAAGAAAAATAACGTCGTCTCAATTGACTCATATAAAAAGGGATATGACATACAAAGAAATAATAAAAGCATTAGGCAACACCAGGGATATTGGATCTGGAATATCTATATTCAGATATGAATATGAAAACGGTGAATTCCTTGACATTAAAGTGATTGATCATGATCTTGATGCAAAAATAAGTGAAGAAGTCTACCAGTACATCCAAACGTGTTGAATAATAAGAAACCATAATTCAAATGACGGCCCTGCAGCTGGCAAAATAATCGGCTGCCATATTAACATTAGCCGTATATATACTCTGTCGAAACTTGATGGCTGGCTATAGATTCATCAATCAAAATAAATGGTAGAAAAAATTGGAAAGAAAAAGGGAGCCTTCTCAATAAGAGATAGGGCTCCTTTTTTAAAATATATGCTGGAGTAAACTACCAATGTCTTGCAGCAATGTATACGGTAGCACTATTATAAAAATTACTATAAGATCCAAGATTCCAGCTAAAAGAGCTTGGGTCAGTAATACCGGTGTTAATAGATGCTTGCTGACCATGTTTTTCAGACCATTTACCAGTGTCATTCTGAACCATGAAGTGATAGTCAACCAAATCTGAACTAATATCAACTTTTCCGTTTTTATTAGTATCAATCCAGCCGACTCGGAAAGCGATACGATGCTCATCGCTATTTATCGCAGCTGTTCTACTGGAAAGAATTCTCCATGAATCCTTCAGATATAATTGGTTGTAATTTCCGTCATTAACGATGAGTCCAGCAGTGTAATTAATGTTAGTAAAGTAGCCAGCATCATTTACATTAGAAACACCATCTCCATCACCTGGGTTCAATGCCCAACCGGTGACCGGTATTGTAAAAATCATAGCGGTCATTAATACAGAAACCATCTTCTTCATTATTAATTCCTCCTCGTAATTTTTTCTAGATTGCTTGCTGAATTCATCATACAAGGAAGAAGGCTGTTATATTAAAAGCACACTGAAACGAAAAAAACGATCCCTAAACAGCATGATTGTCTAGGGATCGTTCATTTAAAATGGCAGTAGAATCATATTATGAAATACTTTTTGTTTCGTTTCAATGGTCATATGACCACCGTACTTGTCGCAGATTCTAGCTATATTTGTTAGTCCAATACCATGAAATTCCGGGTTTGGCTTTTGGCTGCGTAAGTGGGGCCTTTGCTTTCATAGGTTTGACTCGTGGTAAAAAAATGTAGTTTGCTTTTGATAGTTAAGCTTTTGGCAGCTTCAATACTAATGAGGTCATCATATTTTATAACAACTTCTTCATAGGCTGACTTGATGACCATAAACTTTTTATCAAGTGCTTGAAAGTATTGGTATAGTTTGATGATTTTCTCCTCCAAGATCGAGGGGGCAATGGGTTTTATCAAATACTGGAATGTCATGACATCAAAACTTTCCACCATATATTCAGGGTAGCTTGTCAGAAAAATAATTTGCTCATCCAGGTTATTTAACCCTCTTTTTTCGGGCTGTTTGAATTCCGTTCATCCCACCCATTTCAATATCCAAAATTAAAATATGGAATGGAGTTTCATGGCGCTCATAATAGGATACTAACTGCTCTCCCGAGCCGAATAATTCGATTTCAAAATCTATATTTGTTTTTATCGACAACGTAATCAGGATGGTTTTAACAAGCTCTCTTTGTTTTTCCTCATCATCGCAAATAGCCACTCTATACATAAATGATATACCCCTTATTTCCATTACCTTTATTCTAAAACTCTATATAAGCATGATACAACCTTCTGACTTTATATAGATAGCTTTTGGATGAAATGCAAATCCGAATCCCTCAATATCACTCTTGAAAAGCGGATAGGAGATTGAGGAATTCATTGACTAACGAAAATCCGAAGAATGTAAGGCGGGAATCCCGTCTTGTACTCCTTGCATATAGAGGCACTCCTTTTCAATGTTGTGCTTGCGAGTTAAAGTGTCTTCATATTGGGTAAATAGTCGTTGTGTAGGCTCATTAGTAGTGAGCTTGATTTCACTTTTTAAGTTTTCTATTATTTCGACGAGTGATCAAACCTTAACTTTAAAGCATCCATAAACCAATTTGGCCATTTTTCCATAATTGCCACTATCCCCTTCCTGTTGTTCGAGTGTGTGCATGCTAACTCTGATGGGAAAGGATGGCAAGTTGTTTGTTAGTTTGTTTGATACTATAAAGTTATTGTTGGAATTATTTGGAGTTCGTATATACTGGAATGAGTGAAGGCAGTAATAATCGGTTAAAGGAATGATTTTATTTGAAGGAGGTTCATATGAAATTTATAATTATTCAACCAAAACTTGAAAAGGACATTAAACAGCTTGAAAATGAGTTGCGAAATAATCCTTCCGTGGATGCAGTTATATTTCCAGAGGGATATTTGAATGAAAATGTGGAACAAGCATGTATTTTAGCAAAAAGCTATAACACAACCCTAATTGGAGGATATAGGAGATTACTGGATAACCCAAAAGATAGAGCAATTATAATAAATCGTAAAGGTGAAATCGTTCTTGATAGATTTAAATATAGCCCAACATCTTTTGTTGTAGAAGAAGGTCTAAGAATTGGTCACATACTTTGTGACGAGTTAGTAGTACAAGGCATTACAAGCGAAGAAGCAAATGATATTGACTTGATTGTTCATCCAATTGGTGTAGGCATGTTTAGCGAAGACCAATTCGAAGAATGGATAAATGAAGCACAAAAAATTGCAATTAAATTTAAAGCTATGATTATTGGTACAAACCATGCCGACGGTTCATTTAGAGATAGTGACGTGTCGATACCTATTGCATATTGCATTGATAGTAACGGAGAGGTTGTTTTTATTTCAAAAAATGACGTTCGTCCACGGATATTAGATATTCGAAATAAAGAGGTTATAGCCTTGCAAATAGCTAATGAATAAAAGCACGATTTTATTATGCAAAGGTGAGCGCAATGCGTTTCCTAGATAAATTTATGAAGCGTACATTGTTTTGCCCAATATGCAATTCAGAGTTGAATTGGTTTGGTACTGTTGTTGGTAAGGGCTTCCAAAAAGGTGAGTTAAAATGCGTGACATGTGACAAGTATTTTATAAATGATTCAGAATTAACGGAAACTGATACTCCAAGACGGCGCGTAGAACATTTCAAACAACAAGGTTTTGACGATAAAGGTTATCAAGGTGTTCCAACAAGTTACTTCTATAAACCTGCTTGGCTACGGAAAATTGAAAAGTTGCTGCGGGTTAAATAAAAGAGCAATTTTATTTAGAAACGGAGCAATGTGTGTAATGTATTGTTGGAGAATAACGAAGTACGACCCACAGTTTCGTTCAGATAGAGGTGTCTACACAAAGGACGAATGGACTTCAATATCCGATTTAGGACGTATTTATGACGGTAAATCGTTCGAACTTCAAACATACAAAGAAACAGAGGATAGATATGTAAATGCTATTTTATCATTTATTGAATGTCTGGAACTACCGTGCTTAATGACTCATGATTTATGGAGACAAGATATTGTTGACTTTGAACGTGAAAGTACCAGTAAGTTTCAAACCATTTATTCAAAGGAGTTGATGGATACTTATATTGACAACGATAACGATGATTAAATATGACATGGATTTCATTAAGTGAATTGAAAGTTTTAATACACGGATGGAAAATGATAGGGAATAGTCTAAAGCTAATCATTAAATAGAATAAAGGGGCATAACCTACAATGTCGTGTGTATTCTGTAGAATTATTAAAAGGGAAGAACCTGCTGAAATTATTTATGAAGATGAATATGTAATATCCTTCTACGGGCTTCATTCTGTAACAAACGCTCATGTACTCGTAGTTCCGAAAAAACATATTGAGAATGTACTTGATATTGAGGAAGTGGATGAGAAATATATAATCAAAGTGTATTTAGCAATCAAGGAAGTTGCTAAACAACTTGGCATAAGTGAAACAGGATTTAGAGTGGTTACTAACATCGGAGAGCATGGACAACAAGAAGTGTATCATATCCATTACCATGTAATAGGTGGACGACAACTAAAATGGGAGTTCTAACCGTATTATTGTTATTGATTTAGATGATCCCGAAGATCCTAATCGTGATTTAATTCCAGAAGATGTTTTGTGGTTCGAGAAATCAGCGGATAGATCATCGGGTAGCGTATTTAAACCCGTAGGCAGCAATATGTTTGCAATTTATACTGACTGCAGTATAAGTGTTAAATATGAAGTTGGACTAAGAGGAAGTGCTGGAGAAGCAAGTAATGGCAGCTATTTTCAAATAGTCGGTTTTCCTAAAGGAGATTTATCTTCGGATAGCGGAAGTGGTTTGATGACCATTTCATTTACAGGAATGAATGACTACGGTTCAAATCAAACACTGAGCCATCCTTTTACGCCCATATATACCTCAATACTTAATCCAAATATATCGCAGTAAAGTGGCTGCAAATACTGGATATTTCGTTGGATGCTGGAAATTAGACTAACCATTATATCTCTATCACCGTCTTCACACATGTGGAGTGCGTGGTTGGGATATATCGGGAAAACCCAATCGAATAGCAGATCTTATAATTTAGCCCTTTCGTATAGAGAGAGGTTATTTAACATTTCCAAGACATCTCTAATAAAGTGAAATTTTTAATATTTCAAGTGAAAACTATGGTAAATAATGACTGTTTGCGATACATTGAAGTACGTTGGAATTAATTGTCGAGAGGAGTCATTATATGACTTACTCAACTTTCGCAACTTAGTTCTCCAAACAAACCCTTGATATAACAAGGCAAACTAGAGATCCATTCGCGGGCATTTCGAAGCAACTGGCCGATTTGCAAGGTTGCTAACTGAGAGTGGAACTGATATTTTATTGGATTGCTTGTTAGAGGTTAAACAAACCCTGCATAATGAAAAACCTATTTTCCTTCATGATAGAAGCAATACAAGTTACTTGTCTACTACAATAAATTTTGATCCTTTAAGTAATAAAAGTAGATTTAACAAGAATGATTTTTATATGATCCGATAACAGTGAAATTTGCTTGTTAAACGGTGAATGTGGATTTTGTTGCTCGACGATGAATGATAACTCATCAAAACGATGTTTAAGCGCATGAATGAACCAATCTGGAAAATCTCCCATAGTGTTATCCCCTTCCTGTTGTTCGAGTGTGTGTATGTTAACTCTGATGGGAGGGGATGGCAAGTTGTTTGTTAGCTTGTTTGATAATTTAAAGTTATTATTGGAATTATTTGGAGTCCGTATATATACTGGAATGAGTGAGGGCAGTAATAATCGGTTAAAAGAATGATTTTATCTGATAGAAAAACAAGGAGAACTAGATGAAATTCGTATATGAGTTAACTGGTAGCGGTTGGGCAGACGGATTTATTGAAATTGAATCTAATAATGTTCGTTTTACTGCAAGTTATCTGACCGATGCATTAGATGATTTGCTTCGTTGTCTAATTTCCATAATTCCAGTGTGTGTACCTTATCCTCAAAATAAAACAGTTTTTGAATTTGAGGAAGAGCCTGATGGTGCGTTATGAGGATTGATTTGATGCTAAAAGAAAGTCCAGTCTTAAAGTTGGATTCCATATGTCCTCTTAATGATTTGGCGAGGGCTGTTCTTATTGCATTGGAAATCCTACTTGAGAAACATGGAGTAGAGGGATACAAGAAATTATGGGTTTTGCATGATTTTCCTATGAATCTTTATTTGAGATTAAAAAGTTACTTGGATGCCAATGGTAAATAAAAATAAAAGCATGATTTTATTAGAAGATGGGTGGAAAATTGAAATACATATGTCCTATTTGTGGATTTGATGAATTTAAAAATGCACCATATGACGAGAATGGTAACGAATCATTTGAAGTTTGCCATTGTTGCGGTTTTGAGTTTGGATTTGATGACGTTCATGAGGGGCATACATTTGAAAGTTACAGAGCAAAGTGGATTGGTGAAGGGGCATTATGGTTTTACCAACCAACTAAACCTATCAATTGGGACTTGAATCTACAGTTGGGAAATATTGAGAAAATACAACCTATGTATTTGCCTTGTTACCTTCGTAACAGAAATCAGTAACAACTTTAATGAAAGAGCAATTTTATTCTGAAAGGGCGAAGTGTCAGATATGCCATATACTCATATGATTTTGGAAGTTCATTGCCTGCATGGAATTGGGGAACAAGAAGAAAATGAACGTATTCCAGAATTTTGTAAACGTGGAGTGGGCAAGTTAGGATATCACTGCATGGAGAATAAATGTGCTTTTATGGCGTTTACAGATGCACCTAATGAAATTGCTTATTCTGGAAATGAAGGTGTGATTCCAGATGGAGATACTCTTATAGGGTTTGGTGGCGATATGGAACCCCATGACTATAATAAACATGAAATAGATGAACTAAAGAATATGTGGGAAAAGATATGTAGAAATAAAATTCAAGAAGCATACGATGAATACATGGTTCTATTCAAGGAGAAATATGGAGAACAGAAATAAAAGGGCAATTCAAATCAATTGTCCAGAAAGATATTGCTTTTTTTGGCTTGATGAAGGAACTTGTGGATGTCCCTTCGGTACTTGTTTTAGGATTGAAGAAGATAATAAGAATAGAGATATGAGCCAAATGAACCAGAGCATGACAAGGCTGGGCTTCCTTACGATTATTTCAATAAAAACAATCAATAAAACATGGATTTCATTAAACGAATGGGCAGAATAAGATAATGAATTAGGACAAAGAAAATAACAATGAAATTATTAATTATGGAGGGAAATGGAAAATTTAAACGATGACAAAAGTAATATTTTAGAAAGCAAAAGAACCAAAAAAATATGCTCAAATTTTACTTTCAATTGGATTGCTATTCATTGGTTTAATTGGATATGGAATTTACTGGGCTTTCTTTGACGTGAATCGCCTACCGACGGGTGATTTAATTGAACAATCTACCTTTCCAAACGGCAAATATACAATTAATGCGTACGTACCTAGCGGGGGGGCAACGACTGACTTTGCTGTAAGAGCAGAACTTGTTTTCAACAAAAACTCTAAGAAGAAAAAGAATATCTATTGGAATTATAGAGAAGAGAATGCATATATCGTATGGATCGATGATGATACTGTTAGAATTAACGGTCACGTCTTAAGATTGCCAAATGAGAAATATGATTTCAGGAGTGATTGAACTTACTATTTAAGGAATTAAGTTTACGGGAAAATTTAGGGGAATTAACAACCCAAACGTATTAAATGTTTATTAATACTTCTTCAAAACCCCAATGATGCCTAATCAAGTTTTCTAAGGCTATACAACGAACTTTCATTATTATCTTCCTCTCTTCCCCTTAAAACATGAGATTCATTGGATATTACCTTTGGATTTCTCTAAATAAAAAAACACAAAATGACATAAGTTTATACAAAAACGGATACCAATAATACACACGACGCAAAAAAATTAGACTCATAGCATTTACAAATTCTTAATTAGCATTATATGGAAGAAGAGGTTATATTACCTATATGACTTGCGCAGGTCAAAAAGATTTTTGGAGGCTACTCAAAAATGAAGAAATTATTTGCTGCAACTGTCCTATCATTTGTTCTAGTATTATCTTCTTCCGCTAATGCTTTTGCTGCCGAATCTACTACAGTTTACAACGAAAGTACATTGCAATCAAAGGTTCAAGATTTTTACAAGAAACATAAAAACCAAGCGGTACTTTCTAAATCCGATCTTGAAGAAGCCGAAGCAATTAATAACCAAGTAATTAGTTTTGTGAGAAAATACGATATTAAAACTACAGGCCCATATAAAGCCTTGGATTACACAGAAACTGACCTAAGCAAAAATATTGAAGCAAGCCTAAATTTAGATGAGCCTTTTTTAAATAGTACAAAAATAGCTACTGCTTTTTTAAATTCAAATACTGCTAGAGATGCCGCTAAAAAATATGCAAAAGATAATGGATATGGTGATATTACTTGGGACAATAAAGCGGATGCCTTAAGACATTTTTCATGGAACTTTTTAATGGGAAAATCAATCGGCGTATCCGAGGCAAGAACAATTGCAAACAACCATGAAATAGCAGGAGTAGCCGCAGCGAACTATATAAATCGTAGTGACCTTACTTATAATGAAAAACTAGTTTATGGTACAATGTACGGGAAACAAACTCGCGAGAAAACACTCAATGATAAGCGAGAGTTCAACCTTGCATTTTATGATCCGAGTATTATGGATCTTGTTAATAATGCAGAAGGTAGAAGTTATTCAAGTAATTCAAGTTATTCAAGTTCTCAGTATTTGGAGGCATTTAACTACGCAGTTGGCAATTCCTCCTACTTAATTACTGATCTTTTCCAAGTATCTAATACTACTAGAGATCGTGCTTGGTTAGTTTGGTACTATTAAAATATTCACAAGTTCACTGCTAACTCCGTAATATTTTTGCTTGCGGAGTTAGCAAGCCTATATTGCAATTTATTAACTTTAAGGAGCGCACTATTTTGAAAAAGTTTAATATCGTCTTTGGCATATTCAGCTTATTGTTTGCATTAGCTTTTTACACAGTTTCTATAATGTGGATTGGTATGAGCAGATTCGACGCTAGTGAAGCCCCACCAGGAGACATCACAGATCAAGCTAAAACTCATTTACTGATATCATATCCCGCATATTTTTTACTCATTCTTTCCGTTATTTATGTTGCAATGCTTTTACCATATAGACCATTTTGGAATAATAAAAAGAATGCATTAGCTTATTATATTTTGCTAATAACTTCAGAGGGAATCCTAATGGCAAGTGCCTTATATTATTTTCTCTGGTTCACATAGCCATTGTTTTGCGATAATCTATTTGCACTCAGTTTAATAGTTACAATTGAAATGTAGTTTTCTATTCGTAACTTCATTTACAGTATGTATAGCGTATCGCGACTCCAGTTCTTTTACTTTTAGCTCCACATCTTTAATCAAGTTAGAGAATTGTTGATATGTTAAATCTCCATGTTTGATATTCAACATGAATTCTCTTTCAGAGCCATCATAGTAAATTGAAGAGGCGAAGTTGGAGAAGTCAGTATCATAAAATCGGATAATAAATTTTAGGAAATGCAATGACATCATTGCTTTTTTTGTGTTGTAGCCATACTTTTCAATAACTTCTTTTTGTAGTTCTGAGTTCGGGTTAAGTATATCTTTCATTTGTCCATGATACATACCATAGCAGCTATTGTATAAATTCCTTAAGTTTATCCTTGTTATTTCATCCCCTCAGTCCAACAATCTTATTTATTTCTGGAATACTAAAAGTCTCAATTTCTACCGAATACAGCAGCTCTAAAAACGTTAGGTTTGAGTTATAAAGCAATTTTTCTAACTTTCGCACATCGTGGATTTCTACATCTTCAATTTCAGAAGTTGTAAAGTTTTTATAGACTACTCCATTATATAAATCATCAAAAGTTGGCAACACAAATAACTTTAGCTTTATTTGAAGCATAATCGTCTGCCACATAATCAAATATAACCCAACTAACACCTTGCGAACGAAGATTTGATAACTTAATGCAAATTTTTTTGTCGCCTATTTTTAAATAATAATGTTTCGCTATTTCAATACTGAATATGGTTTCAGTAGCAATCTCTTTTATTATTTTATCGATTTCTGGATGACCTTTACTATCTCTCCGAATTTTTCTCAGGTACCCCAAAACATTGATTTTTTAAATCGAAAATATCAATATTCTATATAGGATTCATCTTGATGAATCCTTTTTTTAAAAGAATTGATTAGGACTATTTTTGTCCCTATTCACATACCGGAAGCGTTAATCATATATCCCTTTCACCGTCTCAACACATGTGGAGTACGTAATATGGATTTCTGAATAAATAAATCAGATGTGACAATATGACGCCAATGAATTAAACTGATTAACGACTAAGCATCCAAATACCCCTTAATAGGGAGGACAAGATAATGACCATATCTACATGCCGATGAGTGACAGAACGGTTAAAGTGCCGCAAGGTCTAGAAATTACATCTAATAATCAAAGTACATTGAAGGTACAAGGGTTCACGGTCGTAGAGTCCTGCACACGTACGCGTGGGAAGCAAGGTTCTATGTTTCTAGACGATCACCTGCTGTTGTTTGTACTAGAAGGCATTTACAAGATCCACTTTGGAAATCAGACGTATATTGTTCGCAAAAATGAAATGGTCTTATTGCAGAGAGCCATCGTGATTCATTATGAAAAATCAGGCGAGCCCAACAAGGACTATTCGCTGGAATACATGATGTTTTTTCTGAAGGATGAATTGCTCAAAGAATTTATCAAAATGAGTAACATTAAATTCACGCAGCCGTCGGAGCTAGTGCCTGTATTGATTCATCCTGTGAATGTACGGCTGCAGAAATACATAGAGTCGATTAAACCCTATTTCAACGAGTCTGAAAAAATAGAAGACAGTTTGGTCCGCATTAAGTTGCTAGAGCTATTGTTCGATATCGCTAGTGAGAAAGAATCGATGATGCAGCAACTGCTCCAACTTAAGCAACAAGTGCGTTCGAATCTTTCAATGATTATTGAAGAAAATATCATGAATCCCGTATCAATAAAGGATTTGGCCTATTTATCGGGCAGAAGCCTGTCGAGCTTCAAACGGGATTTCCAAAGCATTTACAACATGCCTCCATCCAAATGGATACAACAGCGTCGATTGGAGAAGGCCAAAGAGTTGCTGACTTATACGGCTATGTCAGTTACAGATGTTTGCTTTACAACAGGCTTCGAAAACGCCACTCATTTCTCCAAAGTGTTCAAAGATTACTTCGGCTGTCCACCGTCCTCCCTTAAGCAGGAGTTAAGTTGAATATAAACGAAGAGAAGAAACCCCGATTCGGCACTTTAATTGCTGAATGGGGTTTCTTTCGTTAAACGATTGGACTGGAAATGATTAAAACATAAAGCGAGTGATTGGTGAACGAGAGGCTTACGATAATAAATTGAGCCAAATGAAAAGATAAGTTGGACTTCTAAGAACAGTTGAACGTAAACAGCCGTGTTAAGCTGAAGTCATCGCCTAACTATCAAATATATCTAATTGGGCCGATGAATATATTCCTAAGGAGAGAAATTTATTATGTCCATGTCTGACCTGTCCCCACAAAATAATAAGCGTACTTTTGCCTCTATGAAGGGTCATCATGTTGCTGTACGTGTTCCTGATTACGAGGCAAGTAAACGGTGGTTCGTTGAGAAATTGGATTTCCGAGTCGTGCAAGAGTGGCCTTACGGGGATATGAATCTTGCTTACTTAGCACCTGCGAATGACAATACGTTTTTCATAGAAATTCTTGGTGGGGGAACACCGAGTAACGCTCCCATTCCTTCCACGGTCAACGACAGTCTTCATGAGGCTGGTTACCATCACTTCTGTCTCCATGTAGACAGGATGGACGATATGATCGCTGAGTTGCGTCGGCGTGGTGTAACGATTATCGGCGAACCGTTTGAGTTGGAAGCGATCAATCGTCGCCTGGCCTTCATAGCCGACCAATGGGGCAACCTCATCGAACTCGCTCAATTACTTGAAAATGAAA
This sequence comes from Paenibacillus sp. SYP-B3998, assembly GCF_010820665.1. Lineage (GTDB taxonomy): Bacteria > Bacillota > Bacilli > Paenibacillales > NBRC-103111 > Paenibacillus_E. The sequence continues at coordinate 578,563 of NZ_JAAIKC010000001.1, forward strand.
TTTAAGACTTTAATTAAACAGAAACAGGATGCATCATAGCTGCATCCTGTTTCTGCTAGTTTAAATGATAGCTTGCTCATGCGGTGCTTATTGAAAATCATATTGAACGCTAACGCTTGTTTTTATTTTTAACTCTCCTGCAGAAATAGATGTTGCTGCATTAGATGCAGTGCTTTGTTTCATCGCAATAGAACTCACATTATCGAAATAAATCGGTGAAGCATAGCTTCCATTAAGTGTTACATTCATTACACCTTTTAGTTCTTTGCTCGCATTTTTGGCAATTGCTTTTGCTTTATTTTGAGCGTTACTCATCGCTTTGTCGATCGCCTGAATTTCATATTCCTGACGCTTTTCAGTGTCAAATTGGACACCATTAATTTGATTGGCTCCAGCGTCTGAAGCAGAATCTAGTAATAAGCCTATTTTATCCATATCCCTATAGGTTAGTTGAACGGTTTGTGTTGCTGTGTAACCAGTGATTTTAGGTTCCTTGTCATCATATGAATAAACAGGCTGAACTTGAAATCCGGTTGTTTTCACATCTTTTTTGTCGAATTTATAGGTATCATAAAATACCTTCTCAAGATTGGCGAAACTTTGAGCGTTCTTGGTTTGTGCATTATTTGCAGTATCAGCCTTGGTGACAATCCCTAATGTGATATAAGCAACATCTGGCGTTAAAGTGAGCTCTCCTTCTCCAACTACGGAAATGGCATGCTTTTCAGTTTCGCTCGTTGCTGCAAATGCAGGCTTTGAGTTTAAAGGATTTAAATTTGAATACATAAAAAAGGCTAACAATACAACAAAGAATCCTACATAAAATGAATATTTTACTTTTCGGTTCATTCTTAATTCCCCCTGTTCTAAAATGAAATTCATCTATGGAGACGTGGAAATGATAGGAAATGTTGCAGTGCTTTTCGAAAATTATTTTGAGGCTGCTAGGTTTATCCACATACCGAGTAAATCATTTACAATCTGTATCGATAATCGGGGGTCCTATTGACTAATGTAAAAATTTAGCTAAAATTAGCTGGTGATAGGGTGTTTGAACCGAGAAAACTAGAATACTTTGTTGATGAGCCAGCATAGGTATCGACAATAGACGAGTTCCACGTACCGTTCCCCCTGCGATTATTCCCTCCTCATTAATACACTTAAAACAGTCCGTTTTGTCATCTGCTTTAATTTTTTCAATGATTAGAAAGAGGAATGCAAAGCAAGTAAATGCATGTTTAGAAATTCAAATGAAGAGATTTTCCCCCTGGAGGCGTCTATGTTTATCATAATAAATCGTTTAAGAGCCATGATTATTATTGGGTTAATTGGGCTCGCTCTAGGTTCGCAGGGGTGTAGATCAAATGATAGCGTTAATCCTACATCAAGCCTGGTCGAAAGCACACCTACACCAAAGAGCACGGAAACTTTCGTTAAAAATGTTAAAGAGGAAATTATTTTAAAAGACATCATTGGTAATGAGGCATTACAAGATCAAAAGCAAACACCTGAAGAAGCAGTTGTACATTCAATCCAATGGAAAATGTCTAATGATACAATTATTTCTGCATCAAAGGATTCAATCGTATCGAGTCATATAATCGGAAAGAATAGCTTGGTGTCAGTCAAACTACCTGAAACAACGAAAACGTGGTATAACTTTATTTTTCTCTCTTATAAGGATCAGAAGTGGGAGATTACAGGTGTGGTTGATCTGCCAATTCCAACTGCGGAAAACCTTTCTTCTGAAAAAGAAGGCTTATCACTTCCCATGAGTAAGTTCGCTGCAATTAAATTTATGGGTCAAGACTCAAACTCAGATCATAGTTGGATATTTGCAAATGAAAGTAAATTTGCTGTCATTGGAAAGTATCCTCGAGAGGCATTAACGCTTCCTGCTAGTGCTAAGGAAGTTTTGATAAATGGTCATGATGCATGGGTCAGTCTAGAAAAGGAAAGCTCGCTTCTATTTTATTTTGATCAAGAATACCTGATTTGGATCAGTGGGAACATGTCTTTGGAAGAAATTCAGAGCTTAGCGAATTCCTTACCGTCAGTTGCTTCACCAAGGTTTCCTACAAAAATTAATTGAAAATAAACGCTATATCTAAGTATTTAGAGACTTACGAAGACAAATAACTATGTTGCATTCAGAAGCCAAGCTGGTAAACAAGGGAACGGTGATGAGTTTAGGTTTTGCTGTTTTTGCTTATGGCGATAAAGAAAATAGGGAATAATTGATGTGAAAGATGGAAAATCAAGCGGGAAAGGAGCGAACATGATGGAAGTGGATAACTTGCTAGAAGAGCTCTTTGCCTCCCAAGAAGAATGGTTAGTCACCAAGAGTGAGCATGCCTTCACCATTGAGCCAGTTGCCAATCAAGATCACCTAGAATATGAAGACTGATTGATAATCATTTGAACTGAAATCCAATTCTGTCACAATAAGCTTCCTGATTTCGCCTTAGACTTAGATGTCCTAAGTTAGGAGGCTAGGTTATGAAAATTTTAGTTACTGGAGCAACGGGTGTCATAGGGCGCTTGTTGCTTCCTCTTTTAGTAAAAGAAGGTCACGAAGTCATTGGTATGACTCACAACCCGTTATTAACTAGCCAGATTCGAACGCTTGGCGCGTCGGCTGTGCTGGTAGATGCTCTGGATCGAGATGCGGTCGCGGCTTCACTGCGCGAGGCTCGCCCTGAAGTTGTCATTCATCAACTTACCTCACTAAGCACGCTGAATGTGGCGGACAACGCCAAGATACGGACGGTAGGAACGCGAAATTTAGTGGATGCGGCACAAGCGGCAGGTGTGAGGCGCATGATTGCGCAAAGTATTTCCTGGGCTTATGAACCTGGCTCAGAACCTGCAAGGGAGGAAGCATCGCTAGATACGGAAGCTCCCTTACCGCGAAAAACGACAATTGACGGCGTTATTGCACTAGAGCGCGCGGTAGCAGAATTACCAGAGCACGTGATTCTTCGTTATGGCCAGCTTTACGGCCAAGGAACTTGGTACGATCATAATGGATTGTTCGAGGGAAAAGTGCGGCAGCAGCAAGTACCTGCAACGGAAGGCGTTAGTTCCTTCCTGCATGTTCACGATGCGGCTCAAGCTGCCTTAAAGGCACTGCACTGGCCGAATGGATCGGTGAATATCGTCGATGACGAACCCGCACAAGGAAAGGTCTGGCTTCCTTTCTACGCTTCGGTTATTGGAGCGCCTGCTCCGAAAATTGAAGATGTCAGCAATCGAGGGGAACGAGGAGCCTCCAATGCGAAAGCCCGCAATACGTATGGGTGGGAGCCTGCTTATCCCTCTTGGCGAGAAGGCTTCAAAGGTTCATTAAGCGAGTGAATGTATAGATAGACGACGGCTGCCATTATGGCAGCCCTTTTCGTTTTATGGCAGAGAAGAATGAACAACGATTATCTAGAATAGATATAAAGAGAGGTAGACGAGTTTGAAAATCTAACAAAAGCGTAAATGATGGAAGCGCTTGAAAAATGACTTTCAAAACGATGATGGATGAGGTGATTCCAAATGAGTACAAACAAGAACAAGCTGACAACAAGTTGGGGGGCTCCCGTTGGGGATAATCAGAACTCCTTAACAGCTGGTTCACGAGGCCCAACGTTAATCCAAGACGTTCACCTCCTAGAGAAGCTTGCACATTTCAATAGAGAACGCGTACCTGAACGCGTCGTTCATGCGAAGGGGGCAGGTGCGCACGGTTATTTCGAGGTGACGCAAGATTTGACGCCCTATACGAAAGCTAGTTTTTTATCAGAGTTGGGAAAACGCACGCCTTTGTTCGTGCGCTTTTCTACCGTAGCTGGTGAGAATGGCTCTTCGGATACGGTTCGTGATCCACGTGGGTTTGCCGTTAAATTCTATACAGAAGAAGGGAACTATGATTTGGTAGGCAACAACACGCCCGTTTTTTTCATACGGGATGCCATTAAATTCCCAGATTTTATTCATACACAGAAGCGTCACCCGCAAACACATTTGAAAAATCCGAATGCGGTATGGGATTTCTGGTCTTTATCCCCTGAATCATTGCACCAAGTAACGATTCTGATGTCTGATCGTGGCATTCCGGCTACTCTTCGACACATGCATGGCTTTGGCAGCCATACATTCAAATGGGTAAATGCGGAAGGTCAAGGCGTATGGGTGAAATATCATTTTAAGACTGAGCAAGGCATTCGTAATTTAGCACCTGAAGTTGCAGCGCAAATTGCCGGGGACAATCCAGATTACCATACCGAAGACTTATTTAATGCCATTGCCAAAGGGGACTATCCCGCCTGGAAATTGTGTGTGCAAATAATGCCCTTGGAAGACGCCGACACATATCGCTTTGATCCATTCGACGTGACCAAGGTTTGGTCCCAGAAAGACTACCCTTTAATTGAAGTCGGCCGTATGGTGCTGGATCGAAATCCAGAAAACTACTTCGCAGAGGTTGAACAAGCAACGTTCTCGCCGGGAACTTTGGTCCCTGGCATTGACGTTTCTCCGGATAAAATGCTGCAAGGAAGGTTGTTTGCCTACAGTGACGCGCATCGGTACCGCGTAGGCGCCAATCATCAGGCACTACCTATTAATCGGCCGCACAATGAAGTGAATCATTATCAACGAGATGGGCAAATGCGCTTTGATCAGAACGGCGGCAGTTCGGTTTATTATGAGCCTAACAGCTCAGGCGGACCTACAGAGACGCCTGCCAATAAGCAAGTAGCTTATGAGGTGACGGGCGAAGCGGATAGCGTTGCTTATCAGCATGACGATCACTATTCGCAAGCTGGGGATTTATATCGACTGTTGAGCGAGGAAGAGCGCGCTCGTCTCATTCAAACCATTGTTGGCGCTATGAAGCCTGTGGAAAACGATGAGATCAAGCTGCGACAAATAGGGCATTTTACTAAAGCAGATCCAGAGTATGGACAACGCATCGCGGAGGGATTAGGTTTATCTTGATAAAACGAGGTGATCACGGTGGGGACCCGTTTATTATCAGAACGTTTAATTAAAAACCACTTTCCACATCTCAGATATGTAAGAATTCATACCCAAGGCAGAAATGAAGCCACCATTTATGCTTGGAATGAAGATTTGCAATTACCAGAGAAAGAAATACGCGATTTAAGACAATTCGCCTCCGATTATTTGCAACCGTACATCTGCTTTAAAGTAAAGTCGTACAATAGCGTTCAAACTGATCATATTCCGCATGTCCATGATTTGCCGGAATCCATTATTCAAACAGCGATGACGAGAAACCTTGATCAATATGGCATTGTCGCCGCAATCAATCGCTTGTTCTCCGGCGGTCATCTGCGTTTTGACAGATATGATTCAATAAGAGGAACGATTCATTTTGAATTTCAGGCGAGTAAGCATCTCCCCTCGGTGGATAAGGAGTTAATAACGACCTATCTTAGTGAAATGATTCCTTTAGGGTCGAATTGCGAGGTTGCCTTCTCCTCCTGAAAGTCTGATCGCAGACTTGGAAATGCGACAGAGAATAAGCTTAGCCTACTTACCAGATGGTAAATGGACTAAGCTTTTTTTCTTTGATCTATGGCATCGGGCTTATTGAGAAAACACATAGCGAATAAGCCGAGCCGTTTTCTTGCCGCCGGGAATCCGTAAAAATAAGACGGATCTACGCGGATTTTGCTTTTGCGGTCTGTCCATGAACTGTCCAAGCGTCATTGATTCTTTTATCATGCTGATCACCTCGGATTTAGTTATGTATAAGCCTATGTGCGAGAGAAGTTGTCCTATGTGTAAGAAGCGACCTTAATTTGTAGGCCTTGATTAGGGGAAATGGTATAATAGTGATGTGGTTTACAAAATATGGAGTACAGAAGCGCCAAGCGATTCGTTCGTTTCGGTAGCAACCAAGCCATGCCTCTGTTTTCATAAAGGAGTGGAAAGTATGCCAATGAATCAATCTTTACCAAGAAGCCTCCCTGAAGCTCAAGGAATGCCTGCTGAAGCCATTATTTCTTTTGTAAAAGAGATTGAAAATCGTAGTCTGGAGCTTCATAGCTTCATGGTCGTTCGACATGGTCACGTTGTTGCTGAAGGTTCTTGGGCGCCCTACTCATTAGAACGTCCTCATATGCTGTTTTCATTAAGCAAGAGCTTCACATCTACAGCTATTGGATGGCTAGTCGATGAGGGGCGAATTTCATTGAATGATCGGGTTGTTTCCTTTTTCCCAGAGGCTGTACCGGCAGAAGTTTCCCAATATGTATCCGACATGACCATTCATGACTTGCTCATCATGGGGACAGGGCACGCGGAGGATCCGAGTAGAGAAACACGGGATTCCGAAAATTGGGTACAAGCCTTCTTGCACGCGCCCGTTGAGTATGAGCCAGGCACACACTTCGTTTATAACAGTGTGGCTACTTATATGTTGTCAGCTATTTTACAAGAAATAACAGGCACTACGCTATTGGAATACTTGCAGACCCGGTTGATGGAACCGCTTGGCATCCAAGGTGCAACATGGGAAAGCTGTCCCCGCGGCATTAACGTTGGCGGCTGGGGGCTGATGATCACAACAGAAGATATTGCCAAATTCGGGCAGCTCTATCTCCAAAAGGGGAAGTGGCGGGAGGAGCAGATTCTTCCTGAGTCATGGGTGAATAGAGCGACTTCTAAGCAAATCGCCAATGGCTCTAATCCGAATTCCGACTGGACACAAGGCTACGGCTACCAGTTCTGGCGCTGTCGCCATGCTGCTTATCGCGGAGATGGCGCGTTCGGACAATTCTGCATCGTCATGCCAGAGCAGGACACGGTCATTGCGATAACTGCTGGACTGAGTGACATGCAAGCTGTACTCGATGTCATTTGGGAGCAATTGCTGCCAGTCATGAACACGGAGGGGCTGCCGCTAAATCCAGAAGCGAGTGAGGCGCTATCTGAGGTGTTGAGTCGTCTCAGCTTACACCCACCAAGGCTGCACGCCACTTCAACACTAGAAACAGACATTGCGGGAATTCAGTATGAGCTAGAAGATAATGAATATCAGCTACGTGCAATTTCTCTCGCTTTTACCGAAGACATCGTCCATCTGACGTATCGAGATGACAAGGGGGAACATACCGTTCACTTGGGAAGACAGGAATGGTGTGAGGGACGCTGCTCGCTTTATAGTAAGCACGAAGAGTTGGTATACGGATCAGCCACGTGGCAGGATGCGGCTACACTCGTAGTAACCATAAGATATGTGGAGACACCGTTTTATTTGACGTTGGAGTTGGCGTTTACGCAGGGAGCCCTGACCTTGCATGTGCGTCGGAATGTTTCATTCGACAGCGTGGAACCGAAGGCGATTGCTGGAAAAGCATGAGCAAACCTGATCGATCTCAGCTTTGCTCAAAGTGTCCTTGGCCAAGGGGTTGTTAAGAACTAGGTTTCATTATATAGGCAACATAGGGATGATTAAAAAGAGACATGCTGCTTACGTAGCCTGTCTCTTGGTTTGTGGATAAGGGTAAAAATCATACCTTGTATATCGTTCTGATTGTTCCTTTAGTTTTCTTTAAATTCAATATCATCAAAATTAGTAATAATTATTAAATCACGTTGACCACCGATACCATCGAATAGTTCCTTATATGGCGTGTAGGTAATGTCGATCCGGCTGTCTCTTCGATTCCATTGCTCAAATACTTCCTTGGTGATCTCAAATGGAAGCAGCGGCTTAATCGTGCGCTTACTATGTACAACAATTAACCTATCCCCGTCTTTTGCAATCACAACATTGTTTCTATAAATCATTTTTAGATGGTTTTCTTTATTTTGATGATATACGCTCATACGTTCCCCTCCGATGTATACCTTATTATAATAACAATTGGAAAGATTAGCAATGCTATTTCCTTTTCAAAAACATTACATCCCCTTAATCTTCCATTGAAGTTTGTGTGCTACGTTAATTAAAGACTAATCCATGGAAGGAAGCGATTGAATGAAAAATTTACGTACGATTTCTCTCCTAGCTTTTGGAACGATGACGTTGAGTCTTTTAGCAGGTACAGCGTATGCGGAATCGAAAACAGATTTTCATACGGAATGGATGCAAAAAAACGGCATATTAGAAGGGGAAGCTGGTGGTAATCTCGCTGTAGAACGCGACCTCACGACGGCAGAGGCCGTTACGCTGCTTGCGCGTGTAAAAGGAGAAACGAAGCTCCAAGCTGACCCGACCTCCACGCATTGGGCTTCCGCACAGCTTACTTGGGCTGTCAAGAAAGGGTATTTGACTGCGGATGAAGCGAAGCTTCCTGGTAGCAAAGTGACCGCAGCAAGGCTCAATCAACTGTTGACTAAAGCAGGCTACCCATCCGTTCTTCTCCAAGGTGACTCGGTGAAGCGCGGCGCTGCTTTCAATGCGCTGGCCGAAGCCGTGACAACGCACGTCACCATCGCTCATATGAACGATACGCACGGGCATATTACAGAAAATAAATCCGGCGGCGAGTTCGGCTATGCGAAGATTGCTACAGTCTTGAAGGGATGGCGTGCCGAGAACCCGAATTTCCAACTGGTAGATGCGGGCGATACTTTTCAAGGGACCGTTTTCGTCAATCAATTCAAAGGGGAGTCCCTTCCGCCTCTTCTAAAGGCATTAGGCGTTAATGTCATGGAAGCCGGCAATCATGAATTTGATTACGGCGTAGATCAAACCTTGAAGCTGCGCAGCCTGATTCCCTACCCGATGCTCGGCGTGAATGCGGTCAAAAGCGACGGCCAACCGCTATTGGACAAGGTTTATCGTTTCGAAGCAGGTGGACAGAAATTCGTGATGTTCGGATTAGTCACGCCGGAAACAGCAATTTTAACGCACCCTGATAATGTAAAGGGAGTTACGTTCAAAGATCCAATTGAGACAGCGAAGGCAATGGTGGCAGAATTGAAGGAGAAGGGCGAGCACATCATCTTGCTTTCCCATAACGGCGTGGAGATTGACCGAGAGATTGCCAAGCAAGTTTCTGGTATTGAATTAATTATTGGCGGACATTCGCATACGAAAATATCGCAGCCTGAACTGGTGAACGGTACTTACATTGTGCAGGATTGGGAGTATTTCAAGTCGCTTGGTAGGGCCGATTTGTATTATTTGAATGGTAAACTTGTGGGTTTAACGGACAAGCTTAAGGAATATGACGAGAAAGTCACAGAAGATGCTGAAATGGCGAAGCTGGTGAAGGAAGTAACGGACCGTATTGACAAATCGTTGAACGTAACGATTGCTCGCACGGACGTCCTTTTGGAAGGAGATCGAAACATCGTGCGTAAGCGGGAATCGAATCTGGGTAACTTCATTACCGATGCGATGGTGTCCCGTGCTAAGACCATTAAGGGATATGAAGCCGATGTCGCCATCACGAATGGCGGAGGCATTCGAACAGAGATTAAACCGGGGGATATTACCAAGAAGGCGTTGTATGATGTGCTTCCGTTCCCCAATACCATCGTGGTCGTAACAGCAAAAGGCAGTGAGCTTAGAGCAGCTTTAGAGAACGGGGTTTCTCAAGTGGAAAACGGCGCAGGCCGGTTCCCGCAAGTGAGCGGCCTTACTTTTACATGGAATTCGTCCAAGCCTGCGGGTTCTCGCGTTGTTGATGTGAAGGTTGGTAGTCAACCACTTGATTTGAACAAAAGTTATCGGATTGCGACCAATGATTTTATGGCTGCAGGCGGTGACGGGTACGATATGTTCAAGGATAAGAAAGCCTACAACACGGGGATTACACTATATGAATTGATCGAAGAAACGCTGATTCAGCAGAAGAGTGTGTCAGCGAAAACGGAAGCTCGCATTACTGATTTGAAATAGCTATAAAGAGTAAAGGCAGATGCGCATCTGCCTTTATTTTTTCTTCAACATATACAGATTATCCTGAAATATATGATTATTGCCAGCATAATTGCATTACAAAAATTGATACTGAGGTCAAATGTAAACGCTAAAAAAACCAAAGGGATGCTTTCCCTAAGGCTTTACTTCGTCTGGTTCTTTCAATACAAGACTATAGTGCTATTATATTCCGTAAATTATATCGAACATTGTCGAACACCAGATAAAGAAATTTTTAGAAACTACGCGTGTTGTAGAAAAAAATGTTAACATGACTTCTGGGCCTATGACTTTATATATCAGCATAGTGACATTAGACTCAGCATATAAACACAATTATTTGTAACTGGTAGCTCTTGCGCACGGCCTAGGCCGTGCGCAATGCCATACATATCCTTCAGGAGGTCATCACGTAATGAAAACGATTCAAATGAAAAAGTCTGTATTTGTTTCAACCATTGTAGCCGCAAGCTTGATTTTCGGCTCCGTAGGGGTATTTGCTTCAAGTGGTCTGGAAAAGATTCAAGCGTTCTTAAACCACGATATTAAATTCACGGTTGACGGTAAAGCTTGGACGCCAACAGACAGTGACGGTAACGAACTGACACCAATCATCTATGATGGTTCCTCTTACGTACCAGCAAAAGCGGTAGCAGAGAAGATGGGTGGTTCAGTTAAGTGGGATGCGAGCAGTCAAACTATTCGCTTGACGACATCTTCTAACAAGTCCACTGATGGTGTCCCGTACAAAGACGGTGGGTCTTCTTCTACACCTTCGAAGCCAGCTCCGAGTCCAGATCCAGTAGACGTACCTTCTGGTGACGGGGTTATGGTACTTGGTGATAAAGAAGCGACAACAGCTAAAATGAAAGAACAAGCTGTTGCTATCATTAAATTGTACGGGGATGCGTTGGAGACAGGTAGTACGGCTAAATTCGATGCTTATGTCGACAAATTCGTAGCTGAAAAGCGTGATCACTCTCCGATCTCACTTGGTCGTCAGTATTACAAAGATGAGTTCAAAAAGAAAGTAAAAGGCGCGATTGCAGTTAATGATACGGATAAAATTACAGATTATGCAAAAACAATGAAGGCTGTTAAGTCTTCGGATGTTGAAGTATATCATGTAAGCAATAAGACTGAGTTCAGTCAAAGCTTTGAATATAATTTCTACCCGAAAGATTGGAGTGCTTTCAGCAGTGTTTATGTACACTTTACATTCTCCGCGGATCAATATGACAGTAACAACTTCATTCTTGAGGAAGTTAGGATTAGCTAGTATTAATTTAATGTGTTAACAAATGAAAAGGCAGTCGTATATCTGTATATCAGATGTCGGCGAGCCTTTTCTTTTAAATAACGAAATGTATTTTAGATCATGGTCATAGCTTCAAAACCTACAGCATTGCTGTGGGTATTTTTTTATTTAAAATCTAAAAAATAGAAAAAATGAAACTTTATGGGTGTTAAAAGCGTCAATAGCAGTGGAAATGGATATTATTTGGTAAAAGAATAGGAGGAATGAAGATGGAACATGAAGTTTATGCAGATATTGCGATAATAGGAGGTGGTGTCGGCGGCTGTGCGGCGGCTATGGCGGCCTGCAGCTTGGGCAAGAAAGTATATTTGACAGAGGAATATGAATGGATTGGGGGGCAATTGACAAGTCAGGCTGTTCCTCCGGACGAGCATAAATGGATTGAGCAGTTCGGTTGCACGCGCAACTACCGCAAGTTCCGAGGACTCGTGCGTAAATATTATGCGCAATATTTCCCTCTTTCTGATTATGCTCGATCGGTTGCTTACCTGAATCCAGGCAATGGAGGGGTTAGCCGATTATGTGCTGAGCCTCGCGCGATGCTCGCTGTGCTTCAACTGATGCTAGCGCCTTTCTTAAACAGTGGAAGGCTAATTATTAACACTCGCTGCAAAGTAGTCAAAGCAGATACGGTAGGAGACGAGATTAAATCGGTTACTGTGCAAGATATATACGGCGGGAAAATAACCATTCATGCCTCTTACATCCTTGACGCTACGGAGAGTGGTGATGTTCTTCCTTTGGCAGGGGTTGAATATGTCACGGGTGCTGAGTCCAAGTGCGAAACGAATGAACCCCATGCTTTGGATGGGCCGGCGAATCCCCGTGATATCCAGGCATTCACCTATTGCTTTGCCATGGATTATTATGAGGGTCAGAATCATCGGATTGACAAGCCCAAAGATTATCATTTCTGGCGCTCGTATCAACCGGATTTCTGGCCAAATCCGTTGCTAAATTGGGTATCTCCCGACCCTAAGACGCTTGAACCAACAGAGGAAACACTATTCCCCGGCACGGATAAGTATCCGTTATTTATTTACCGCCGTATTATTGATACGAATAACTTTGTACCAGGGACTTATCCTTCAGATATTTCGCTTGTGAATTGGGCTCAAAATGATTACTTTTTAGGTAATATTTACGAGGTTCCGGAGCATGTAGCAGAGAGAAATCGTCAGCAAGCCAAACAATTAAGCTATTCCCTTCTGTATTGGCTTCAGACAGAAGCGCCGCGCCCCGATGGAAAGATGGGATACCCGGGGCTACGCCTGCGGCCGGACGTAGTCGGTACGAGAGATGGGATGGCTCAGGCGCCGTATATTCGTGAATCGCGACGGATAAAAGCAGAATTTACGGTATTAGAACAGCATATTAGCGCTGCGGTTCGGGGTGAGCATGGCGCTGAAGTGTTCCCGGATAGTGTAGGCATAGGTTGTTATCGTATTGACTTGCATCCTAGTATGAGTGGAAGGAATTTCCTTGATATTTCTTCGCTTCCTTTTCAGATTCCACTAGGCAGCCTAATTCCACAGCGGACTAAAAACTTATTAGCTGCATGTAAAAATATTGGCACAACCCATATTACGAATGGTTGTTATCGGCTCCATCCCGTAGAATGGAACATTGGCGAATCGGCTGGTTACGTAGCGGCCTTTTGCTTAAATAAAGGCTGCACACCGAGTGAAGCGCGTGCAAACCCGAGTAAGCTAGAAGAACTGCAAGCGCTGCTAACCGCTCAAGGTGTTGAGTTGTCATGGCCGAAGATTGGAGCGGTCTAGCAACAAGAAAATGAACATGAAGATTACACGTGCATAAAGATGGCTTAGACGCATGTAGGACCGCTGATCTTGATTAGCGGTCTTAGCGTTTTTAAAGCATAATAGGTTTATAAGAGTATATAAGCTTAACTAGATGCAGAAGGCACAATTGGTTGGGGGAATAGCATGACTCATTTCACAGAGCGGGTAATAAAGATTATTCGAAAGATTCCTGAGGGCAAGGTGATGACTTATGGGCAAATTGCCGCATATGCCGGAAGCCCAAGAGGAGCAAGACAGGTTGTCCGAATCCTTCATGCGATGAGCAAAAAGTATCAGCTTCCTTGGCACCGCGTCATCAATGCCAAGGGCGAGATCAGCATCATGGAAGATGAAGCATGCCAGATGCAGGCATTTTTATTGCAGACTGAAGGGGTGGAAATTACGAATGGTCGTCATATCAGTCTTGAACGATACCGTTTTGAAATGGAAGGTACGGAGGACAGATTATAATCTCTGAGGGTCCGATTCCCCGCAACTTGCTGCTGGGAGCATTCATTATGTGACAGACAACATACCTGATCTGGTTCAAGTCATGAATAAAAATGAAGCATGAATGGTGCGTCCAGGCATTTGACTATGGACTTCAGGGCAATTAGAGTAAAAGGCATGGAAGATGGTTAGGAGGTCATTGATATGAAAATTCGCCGCGTATGTGCGCAAGAAGTTCCTGAAGTACATGCACTGACGATAGATGTATTATCTAGGCTCCCCTCTGAAGCGCTTTACGCGATGGTGACGGAAGATGATTTGTACGCTCATGTGCAAGACCACGGTGAAATCCACGGCGCCTTCCTGAACGGTCGGCTTGTGGCCTATACAATCCTTGCCTTCCCTGGTCTTGGGCCGAATAACCTTGGTCGTGAATTCGGAGTCCCGCAGGCCGAGCTTCAACGTGTGGCCTCGCTCGATGGGACAGTCGTTCACGAGTCTGTTAGGGGCCAAGGGCTTCAGCGCCAGTTTCATGAGCTGCGGGAACAGCGAGCACTTGCTAAAGGGTGCCTGTACTTATTTTCCACGGTTCATCCCGAGAATCATGTCAGTCGTCTGAATTTAGAAGCGGCAGGATTTGAACTTAAATTCAGCCGTCCTATGTACGGGGGATTACCACGCCATTGTTATGCCAAGCGGTTAGGTTAAGGAAAACGGCTGGATGTGGTCATGTTAACTTTTCTTTCCGTTATGGTACAATACATACATGATGACAATTAGGAGATGACAACAATGAGTGGACAATTAAATGAGCAAGAACTTCTAGCCTACATTGTGGATAAAACAAAGGCGGATTCCAAAAGCGTTCAGCTTGTTTTAAAGCATGAACAAGCATTCATTAACAACGCAGCCGAGAATGCGAAAGGGGATGTAGATATCGATAGCGATGAGCTGTTGGACTATATACTGAGCAGACCCGATGTGAAATTGGATGAACTTACAGTAGATAGCATTTTGGAAGCAGAGATGGACTACATGATGAAGAATGGCATGGCAGGTTATTTAGACTAGTAGATGGATTAGCTGAAAAAGGCGAGTAACCGTTCAAGGTTACTCGTCTCTTTGCTGTATTTAAAAGTCTTCAATGACAATTTTGCCAATGGTACTGCCTGCCTCTAACAGCGCTAGCACGCACATTCCTGTTGTCTAGTATACAAATTTATACGAACGGCGATTTTGAATAAAATATTATTTTATTATTATGCTTGTAATATTGACGTAATATTTCAATAATTTTATAATGAAAGACAGAATCAGCAATTGGTAGAGGTGAGCAGAAGTGCCCTATGTGCTTGGAATTGATGGGGGAGGTACACAAACTTCCTGTGCGTTTCAGAGAATAGATGATGATGAAAGAGGCGTGCAGCAGACGACCTCGGCTCTAATTGGGGAGGGCTCTAATCCATTATCCGTTGGTTTCGATACCATGAAACATAGAATCCGAGCGCTTATTAAGCAGGCGATGATTGTTCACGACATTCAGCCGAGTGACATCCTAGGTGTCTGCGCAGGGATTGCAGGAACTCGCTTGGAGACGAATCGAATCAGCGTTGAATGTGAGCTTAAACAAATCGGTCATGATCTAAAGTTCCACGAGGAAGTCGTTTACAACGTCAAGAGCGACTTGTACATTGCTCTTCGCGGAGCGATGCATCCGACTGATCAAGAAGGAACTCTTGTTATTTCGGGAACAGGCTCCAATGCGATTCGGCTATCCAAGCAAGGTCAACTCTTTACGAATGGGGGTTGGGGGCATCTGCTTGGCGATGAAGGGAGCGGTTATCATATTGGTCTTGAGGCTTTGAAAACCGTTTGTAGAGTCAGTGATTTGCGAGAAGGCCCGACACAATTAACGCCTATGGTTTTAGAGGCATTAAAGCTTTCGAGCGAGCATGATCTGATTACTTACATGTACCAGGTAAAACCAGAGAAGAAGGATATTGCTAGTCTGGCTAAACTTGTGATTGAGGCATCCAGACAGTCAGATGCAAGCGCTGTTCGCATTTTACAGGAAGCGGGCGATCATCTGGTTGAACTTGTTAAAGGATTACAGAGGAAGTCAGAAGGCTTTCATGAGGAGACGCCTATTACTGTTTCTGGGTCTATTTTTACTTACTCGGAAGTCGTTAAGCGCCGGTTTAAAGAAGGTTTGCGCACACACAAACTTGGAAATTACCAAGAACCTTATGGCGATCCAGTATATGGCGCTCTAAGGGTGGCGGTAGATGCATTAAGAGCGAAAGGAAGATGTTAAAACCACGATGGCAACCCAATCGACAACGGAAAAGCGTAATGAAAGAAGCGAGCAATTAGATCGCTTAAGTGCCAGAGAAATTATTGATTTGATGAATGAAGAGGATCAGAAAGTGCCCCTTGCTGTACAAAAGGCGTTGCCACAGATTGAACTTGCTATAGAGGCCATTGTGGATAAGTTGTCAAGCGGAGGCCGTTTATTTTATATTGGCGCAGGCACAAGCGGAAGACTGGGCGTGCTGGATGCTGCAGAATGTCCACCAACTTTTGGTACGGATAAAGATTTGGTAACAGCTCTTATTGCTGGAGGCTCGAAAGCTGTTTTCGAAGCCGTAGAGGATGCGGAGGATAATCAAGAAGCGGGGAAGAATGAAGTTAGCAGCCATTTGCAAGCAAAGGACGTTCTTGTTGGGCTTGCAGCAAGCGGTAAAACGCCCTACGTGCTAGGAGCTATAGAGGAGGCGAGACGTAAGGGGATTGTAACGATTGGGATATCGTGCAATCGTCATACACCGCTAAGCGACGTTGTTGATTATGCGATTGAAGTCGATGTTGGACCTGAAATTGTTACAGGCTCAACGCGGTTAAAAGCGGCAAGCGCGCAAAAAATGGTCTTGAATATGATTTCAACTGCAACTATGATTCGCATGGGAAAAGTATATAAGAATTTGATGGTAAATGTGCAGGCGAGCAATCATAAGCTGAGGGAACGCGTTGTTGGCATCATACAAGAAGCCGTTGGGGTTGATGAGGAAACCGCCCGAATGTACAGCGATTTAGCGAAAGGTGACACAAGCGCCGCGATATTAATGCTTCAATTCCAGATCGATTATCCGACTGCGATGAAGGAATTACAGAAGTCTAATGGTCACTTCGGGAAAGCCAGAATACAGCTGATGACTCCCTGAGCTTGCTGCATGTCGGCCAAGGAAGTCGTCGCTTGACAGGTGCAGTGAAGGGGAAAGATAATGAAATGTAAACGGATCTGTAAAAGGATGGAGATTCATGCTTAAAGGAGTACTCATTAGTATTGAAGGAGCCTATGACTCGTTATCATCCATGGAAAAACGGGTAGCCAAATATATCATGGATCAGCCGAAGGATATCATATCGATGTCCGTTCAGAGGCTTGCGGAGGAGACGAAGGTAAGCGAAGCGACGATTGTCCGTTTATCCCGTTCCTTAAAGTGTAAGGGTTTTAAAGAGCTTAAGCTTCGTATTGCGGCAGATTTGGCGTTGTTGAGTGAAAATGCGGATGAATTTCATCAATTCCAAATTGGCAGTTCAATGACAGATTTGGTGGAATCCGTTTCTCATAATAATAACAAATCCATTCGGGATTCTTTGACCGTATTGTCAACAGACATGGTGGGTCAAGCCATTCAATATTTAAATCAAGCCAGAAAAATTGGTTTATTCGGAATCGGCGCTTCCGCAGTTGTAGCGGAAGATTTCAAAATCAAGGTTCTGCGCATCAATAAATGGTGCGAAACCGGATTTGACGGAGATATTCAGGCCATTATCGCATCGAATATGATGAATCAGGATGTGGCTCTTGGCATTTCTTATTCAGGTACGAACGAGGATGTTCTGCATGCGCTTCGCATTGCCAAAGCGAATGGCGCGATCATTATTTCTCTAACGCAGTTCGGAAGCAATCCGATCGCAGATATAGCTGATATTCAGTTGTTTACGAGTACATTGGAGCAAAATTTCCGGAACGGGGCAACAGCATCCCGAATTGCCCAACTGAATGTAATTGATATTTTGTATGTGGGGATGGTGACCCACAACTACAAAGAGAGCATTGATTCGATTGAACGCACGAAAAAAGCCGTACGTAATAACAAAGCTTAATCAAGGTAACTACGGTTATCCTGGATTAGGCTTTTTTTGGTCATATTCCTCCTGCTTCCTCATATGTTTGTATAAGCTTGTCTGTGTAGAGGAGGCACGTATGAATTCAATGATTACGGGAAGTCTGGTCACTTCGCTATGCACGGCGTTAGGGGCGCTTCCAGCAATGCTCTTCACGAATGTAACTCACCGTGGAAGAGACGCTTTATTAGCCTTCACCGCCGGAATTATGGTCTCCGCCTCTACTTATGGGCTCATCCCTTCCGCCTTGAAATTATCCAATCTCTTCGTGCTTGCGATAGGCATGTTATTGGGAACCGTTATCCTCACCGTCATGGAGCAATTCATCTCTCACAAGGAACCCGCGCGTTCGAATCTACCTCCCTCCCAAGGAACAAGTTCATCCTTGTTTCTTTTTGCCATGGCTCTTCATAATTTGCCAGAGGGTCTTTCGGTCGGCGTCAGTTTTGGCAGTGCAGATCATGATTTAGGCGCGATCGTTGCTTTAAGCATCGGTCTTCAGAACATTCCGGAAGGCTTCTTAACGGCATTATTTCTAATTACCCACGGGATGTATAAATGGTTAGCCTTACTTTTAGCAACGCTTACGGGGTTGTTAGAGCTGCTCTTCTGCTGGTTGGGTTTTTTATTTATCGGCAGTTTCACGAGCATTGTGCCTTATGGCCTTGCTTTCGCTGCTGGGGCCATGCTCTTCGTTGTATACAAGGAACTTATTCCAGAAAGCCATGGGGACGGGAACGAACGCGTGTCAACCTTTGCTTTTATCTTCGGGCTGCTGACCATGATTGGGATCACACATTTATTAAAATAAGCATCAAACAGAAATGGACAAGTATCATAGCGATCAGTCTGTCACACTGTTTCATTAAAGGTAGGTTAACTGGCTTCACGGGTTGACCTTTTTTATCATGGGCGAACTTCGTCGATGACCGATTTTCTTCTCAATGTAAGCTTAACTTAGGTATGACGCCGCTCAATAATAAATTTGGAAGTGTCGCTGCGTAATATACTCTCGTTATATTCAAATGGAGTTTGATCGGCTAGATAGGAAATGGTTTTTAATTGAAAAGATAGCTTTCCAGGAGCGATTTGAAGCAGTTGGGCGATAGCATCATCAGCAATGATAGGCTCAAGCGTATCAATGGAGTGATCGATTTGAAGCCCATAGTTTTCCCTTAGCTGCTCATATAGCGAGCCATTGCAAATATCGTTGGAAAGACCGGGAGCGAGCTGCCACGGAATATAAGAAACTTCATAAGAGACAGGCACGTTGGCTGATACGCGCAAACGGACAAGCTTCGTTAGAGGCGATTGGGCAGGAACATGGAGATGTTCACTAAGATTAGCATCGGCGGATATGACGGTCGATGCTAATACGCTAGTTTCCGAACGCCGTCTAAGCGCCTGCATATGTTCAGGGTAGCTAATCATAGGAGCTTGGAGCCGGTGTATGATTTGTGAATTGTCTGGCGTAACAAAGGTACCCTTGCCATGAATTTTTTTGATAAGACCGGCTAATTCGAGCTGCTGCAGGGCACGACGAACGGTGGGTCGGCTCACCTTGTGAATGCCGCATAACTCATCTTCAGTGGGTAACTTAGCTCCCTCGCCGTAGACTCCTGCTTGGATGTTATCCATCAGATTTTGTTGAACTTTCATGTAGATGGCTTTGCCTTTGGTGGTACTCATTGAATACCTCCTTTACGAAGTAAATATAAAGTCATTTTATGATGCGAAGGTCAATAAATCAAATCAAGTAACATCCAAGCATTAATTAATTTGTACTTACATCTTAATTATATTGACAGTATGTAATTACATTATATAATAAAAACAAGATGTAATTACAACTAGAAAAGACTACATTTGATTCCTTGTTCATTAGCTAGGCTTGGGGCAGATGCTCCGGACACGTTCATGGGCAGATTTAATCATTAGGAGATAAGATTAGGCTGATTGATTTGAGGAGGAAGATCATGTTGAAATTAGTTGCTTTGGATATTGACGGTACCCTATTGAATGGTGAAGGCATCATCACGGAGCGTACGAAACAAGCGATCGGTATGCTGAGGCTGCAAGGCACGGAAGTGACATTGTGCACGGGCCGAAACTTGCCTCTAGCCCTTCCCTATGCGAGAGAACTGCGAATTACGATGCCCTTAGTTACGTGTAATGGAGCAGAGATTCGCCAACTGAATGAAAGTGTGTTGGATCGCAGGTCGCTTTCGCCTGAGTTGACGAGGCAGGTTTATGAGATTTTACACAAATATGACGCTCTTTACGACATCTATGCAGACGATCGCATAGTGATTGCGAGCAAGTCGGATCATGAGGAACGATTAATCGCCTATTACAGATATGTGAAGGGCAGCGAGAGTGGGTATGAAGCGCTGCTGCGAGATGAGCTCAATCAGCCCTACATGTATGAAGCGCACTCTATTCAAGAGTGGCTGGAAACCGGGAAAACGAATGTGCAAAAGTTTTTTGTGTCAGAGCATCGAAGACAGCAGCTTATGGTCATCTGCGAAGAACTTCGTGGTTTGGAGGGAATTAGCGTAACAACATCGCACCTTACCAACTTGGAAATAACGCATTTATCAGCGGATAAAGGTGGGGCACTCGCTCGAATTACAGAAACATATGGCTGGCAATCCAACGAAGTTGCGGTTATTGGCGACGGGATGAACGATGTGTCCATGTTTCTGTATGCTGGCATGTCCGTGGCTATGGGGAATGCATCCGAGGAGCTCAAGCGATATGCAACCTTCGTGACTGGCTCCAATAAAGAAGAAGGAATTGCTCAAGCCCTGGAAAGCTGGATTATATAAAAAAAATCAGAGGAACCGATAGTAGCCTGCGCATCATGAAACCAGAAATTCACGTCCAGAAGGAGTGTTTGAAATGGAAACAATTGAAATACGCCAAGCGCTTAACCGAAGTGAACTCGATCAGGTTTTTGATATTTGCGCAGAGGTATTCCCTGAAGATCGGCCTTTTTTTCAAGAACGGATTGATTATGATTGTACATACGCTTTGGAAACCACGCATCTTGCTTTCGTGGATGGTATTTTTGCGGCGACTGTTCAAGTGTTCCCATACATGATGCGTTGGGGATCTATTGCGCTCAAGGTTGGCGGTATCGGTAGTGTGGCTACTTTACCCAAGTATCGCAATCGCGGTCTTGCTCAGCAGCTTATGCGCAGGCAGAGCGACTACATGAAAGTAAATGGGTACGATCTCTCTATGCTGCTGACGGGTAGAAACTCCTTCTATGAGCAAGTAGGATGGTGCACTATTCCAGAGGAGCCATGGGTTGCCGACGCTTCACTCCTGCGTGCCGATTCTCTCGAATCATACAGGATTCGGTTTTTCGAAGAGGCGGATTTAGATCAGGTAAGTCAAATTTATGCAGCAAGTAACCTTCAAGCCGTTGCATCCATGGTGCGCTCAATAGCCTATTGGAAGGGACAATTAGCTTGGAAAGCCGTCAAGTCTGAGCGCTTTCTAGTGGCCGAAGGAACCAGAGGGCAGCTCGTTGCGTATTTGAGGTACAAAATTGTGAAAGACAATCAGTTGATTATTGCCGATTGTGGCTATTTGAGCGAAGCCAAGCAAGCGGCTATAGATTTGTTAGGCCAGGCCTTGGCTGCGGAGGCTTGCACGACAGTGAGAGCAATGTTACCCTCATATCATATCCTTAATGACTATTTAAGTGACAACGGAGCGAGACGTGAGATAGATAGAGAAAAAATGTGGAAGGCGTTCAGCCTTACAGGCTCCTTCATTAAAATGGTTCCTGAACTGAAGCGGCGAATACAAAAGAGCCATGTAAAGCTGTTTGAGCAACCCACTTTTCTGTTATTCACAATAGGTTGCTGTGAGGAGGCTCAGCTGTACGTGCATGAAGATAAAGTGGAAGTCATGCAGGTGCATGACTCGCTCACATACAATTTTCGCTTTCAATTCAATGATAAGGAATGGATAACGCTGCTGCTTAAAGGATTTCAAGCGCTTAACCGTGAAGAACTGCAAGGTAGCGAAGTTCTAAACGTTCTATTTCCAGAAACTCCTTACGTATTCTGGGAGGTTGATTATTTTTAACCAAGCGGATACTGGCAACTGCTAGAAGAAATTTCTCTTCGGTTCGGTAAGTGAAGGCCGTCTAATGGACTAGATTTAAGCGTTCAGAGGATGAAGAAAAGAGGTAGGTTATGCAAGTAAAGTCAGATCTCAGCTTATTTCTACGTACCCAAGGCGCGGGGTACCTTCTGTTAGCCATACTTATTTATGGGATTGGAACAGGTATTCTTGCTCCCATGAATGCGGTATATCTGAAGGATCGTCTTGATCTATCAAAAGGTGAAATCGCCTCCATATTCGCGATATCGCTATTTCTGAACATGCTGATTACCTTGTCTGTTGGCATCATCAGCGATAGGTTAAAAGGAAAGAAAACGATTCCCATGATAGCGGCTGTGCTTTGTGCGAGCGGTCTCATCATCTATATGCAGGCAGACGATTATTCTAGCGCGCTAACAGGCATGTCCATTGCCGTTGCTCCCTCAGGCTTGATCATGGGGCAGCTCTTTGCCATGGCCCGCAATCATTTCCAGCAAAGAGCCGAGTCGATTCTGGAAATCGCATTGCTTTGGCTTCGGGCGGGCTATAGCGTTGGCTTTTTTATGGGATTGCTGTTGGGTGCTAATCTATACTTGCTAACAGGTTTCCAAGGGGTACTATGGGGGAATGTTGCTGGATATGTAGGTCTCTTCCTACTTTTATCCATTTATAGCGAGGTGAAAGGGGGGAGTGCGGCGGCAGTCGTCAAAGGCGGCGAGCCATTCTCCTTGGCTATGTTAATCGCCCTTTTGATGCTTTTGTGTGCTGACGCCATCCGTGGTTTATATTTACCGTTAGTTTTCAATGAAAGGTTCGAAAGGCCAGATCTGATGTCGTACCTGTGGAGCGGTCAGGCTGTGTTCGAACTGTTATTCATGACGCTGACGGGTTATTGGGCAGCCAAATACGGGAGTAAGTCTATTATGGTCTTAGGCGGTTTATGTGCGCTTATTACCTATACCGTTTATACGACCACTGCTCCTATAGGTCTGTTTTTTGCAGTTCAACCGCTCTATTCGTTGTCGATCTCTATTTTATACGGGGTAGCAATGGGATACGTGCAGCGGATGTTTATAAACCATACGGGCTTTGGGGCAAGTTTGTATCTGTTCATTTCCCAAACAGCCTCCCTCATCGGCTATTTACTGCCCGTCCTGATTGAGGGGATATCTCCTGCTATTTTTATGATACCTATTACGTTGGTGGTAGTGGCCCTCTTCATTATCGTCAAAGTGCTCTACACGGAAAAAAGATCCTTGAAATCAAATGCGCTAGGAAGATAAAGCGGAGTGAAGAAGGCCGTATCCTCAAAGTCAGCACAAGGCTGCTGCCGGGGATACGGCTTTTTCGTTTGCCAAGAATGGATGTAACCATTGGACAATTATAACAAGTTAGGAATAATAGAGGATTTTATCCCTTGATTCCCGAAATCTCATTCTATAATTTACCGGTGCCTGTTTCTATAATCAAAGTGCAAGGAAAAATAATTGCAATTTATAGGAGGTCAACAATGAAAAAGACGAAAAATGCATTATCTATGGCAATGGTTGTGGCTGTGACAGTAACTTCAGCAGCATGCGGTAATGGCGGTGGCAGCAAGCCGGCGGCTGTAACCTCCCCGGATGCAGCTGCATCCGTCAAACCAGTGGAAGCCGCTAAGGCCAAAGAGTTTAAGATGACCTTGCGACACATAGAAGTTAGAGATACAGCCAAATCGAATCTTGCGATTTTGCAGGATGTGGTTAAAGCCACCGAAGCGGAAGTACCTGGACTCAAATTTGAGTTGGATGGTGTTGAGGATGTTGTCAATCGTGACACCAAACTCAAAGCTGAAATGCAAGCAGGCAGTCCTCCGCCAATTTTCGACTTATTCGGTGGCGCAGATACGACGAATTACGCCAAGGCGGGCAGATTGCTTGAGCTGACTCCGATTATTGCAGAGCTTGGATTGAAAGACAAGTTCATGAACTTGAACGAATTTTCGGTGGATGGCAAAGTATATGGACTTCCTCGATCGGGATTTATTGAAGGCGTTTTCTATAATAAAAAGATGTTCGCTGAAGCTGGTGTCCAAGTTCCCAAAACCTGGGATGAATTTCTGAAAGTATGTGAAGCGCTTAAAGCGAAAGGAATTACGCCGATTGCCATGGGTGGAGGCTCTGGCGATGGTTGGGTCATTAACATGCTCACGAACACATTGATGGTTCGCCTTGGCGGTCCAGAAATTCAAGAAGGTTTCGCAAAGGGCAAGTCCAAGTGGACAGATGCGCCTGTAATTGAAGCGTTTAAAAAGCTGGAGGAGCTCAAGCAAAAAGGATATTTAGACAAAAATGTAATCGCTACCAAATATGCCGATGGTCAGGCCAAATTTTATACAGGCCAAGCTGGCATGCTGTTCGATGGAAGTTGGGCGGCATCTGGCATCATGGGCAAGAATTCTAAGGTAGCCGATGACGCAAGCTTCTTTAATTTCCCGAGCATGGGCGGTCCTGGAGACGATATGATTAACGGCGGTTGGTCGAATGGTTACGGTTTTTCTTCTAAGCTGAATGAAAATGAGCTGAAAGCGGTTAAATCATTTATCAAAAACTTCTATACAGAAGCTAATCAAAA
Organism: Paenibacillus sp. SYP-B3998; assembly: GCF_010820665.1. Lineage (GTDB taxonomy): Bacteria > Bacillota > Bacilli > Paenibacillales > NBRC-103111 > Paenibacillus_E. The sequence goes on from NZ_JAAIKC010000001.1 coordinate 602,948, forward strand.
ACGTGCTTTGAAAGAATCCGGTAACACGCCAGCGCTTAAGCTATCGGATATCGGAGATGCCAAAGGATTAGTGGCGGAAGTCGTTCAAGGCCAAGTATCTGCCAAGAAAGGCGCCTTCCCTGCATTTGATGCGCTGGTTTCACCTGCTGTGAAGAAAACGTTGGAGGCAACTATGGAAGAACTCCTCGGAGGCAAAGTAACCCCGGAAAAAGCTGCTGAAAAAATGCAAGCGGCACAAACGGCTAAATAATGTACGCTACATGAGCAGTTGGACACCGCCTGTAAACGGTGGTGTCCTGATTTAGAGCTATTTACGCAGCACCTCCGCGACAATCACGTCATTATTATCAAAAAGAGGGGGGATATCATGAATAAAGTATTACGGAATCCGCTTGCCTATGTGCTGTTTGTCGTTCCGGCCTTGGTGCTTTACATGACCTTTTACATCGTACCCATGCTCAGCTCCTTGAAATATTCGGTGACGAGTTGGAACGGGATTAATGAAGCGACCTTTAATGGTTTGGATAATTTCCTTAAAGCTTATCAGGACGAGAAATTTTGGGTTGCACTCAAGAACAATATTTATTTCGTCTTATTCTCGGTGTTCGTGCAAATACCGGTCATTATTTTCTTTGCGATTCTGATAAGCGGTGCTCGTAGATTTCTTGGTTTCTACAAAACAACGGTGTTTTTACCGAGTATTCTGTCGACAGCGATTGTAGGCGTGATCTGGCAGTTTATTTACCATCCTGACGCTGGTCTGATTAATCAACTGCTGCGCACCGTCGGGCTAGAGAAATGGACGCATGCATGGCTAGGCGAAGAAGGATATGCGATGCTTGCTATACTCGTCACGAATGGTTGGCAGTGGACTGGATTTTATATCGTTCTGGTATTGGCTGCCATTTTCTCGATATCCAAAGAAGTGCAAGAAGCAGGGGAAATCGACGGTGCCATCGGTTGGTTGAAAGCGCGTCATATTACGGTTCCTTTGATAAGACCTGTTATCCTCGTGGTTATGATGTTATCGATCACAGGAGCGATGAAAGCATTGGATATCGTGTTTATTATGACAAGAGGCGGTCCGTTCGGAAGTTCTGAGGTCATGGCTACTTACATGTACAAGCAAGCTTATTCGATGTCACTCTTTGGCTATGCTAATGCAATATCCATAATCATCTTCTTATTCACTGTCCTATTGACATTAATCTTCCATTTCATCACCAAAAGGTCAGAGGAGGTCGAATACTAATATGAGAAGAACGGCAAGCGGTATGATCCGGCATCTGATTCTTGTACTGTATTTAATTATTGTCTTATACCCGCTCCTCTTCATTCTTAATTCATCCTTTAAAAACAATTCAGAGGTCGTCCTGCATCCGTGGGGTCTTCCCGAAAAATTCAAAATAGAAAACTATGTGGATGCATTCGCAAGTTCACATATCGGTAGTTATTTTATGAATAGCTTGTATGTGAGTACGACTGCAACGACTGCTGCTATCTTGCTTGCGACGGCAATCGCTTATGCCATAACGAGAATGAAGTTTCCCAAAGTGAGCAAGCTGGTGTACGGAATTCTGCTGCTTTCATTGCTCATCTCGCCAGCATCGCTGCTCATTCCCTTATATATCATGATCAAGAAGCTGGGGATCTACAATACGCCTTTTGCGTTGATTGTTCCGTATACAGCCTTCAGTATTCCGCTTTCTGTGTTTGTCATTGCTGCGTTCTTGAAATCCATTCCCAAGGAGCTGGAGGAAGCGGGCATTATGGACGGACTTTCCGTATATGGCTTACTCTGGCGCATTGTTATGCCGCTGACGCTGCCAACGCTTGTGACGGTATTTATTTTGAACTTCATGGGGCATTGGAATGAATTCATTATGGCGAACCTCTTTTTATCCAGTCAAGATCTAAGGACATTACCTGTTGCCGTTGTCTCTTTCATGGACAAATTTCAGATGAACTACGGAGCTCTTACGGCATCTGTTATGATTAGCGCGATACCGGTTATTATCGTGTATACGGTTTTGCAACGGCACATTATACAAGGGGTTACCTCGGGGAGTGTGAAGGGGTAAGTCTTCGGCTTAAAATGGGATTTCCAAAAGCAAGTTTAAGATTTTTTAGGCCCCACTTTGAGCTAATCTTCGTGCAAAAAAAACCTTCAAATCCATCACTTTACTAGTGGATTTGAAGGTTTTTTTACGTGGAATTTGGGACTCTCTCTTTCATGTAAACACTCAGGGGACAGTTCCTTTGCGTGTGTTAACGACAACAAGGAGAGTACGGTTAAATAGGAGTATGACTCCTAGGCGTTAATCTTTTATAATGAAAGGGGGAGTGAATTCAACCAAATGCCCAATCGTGTAGGACAAATGAGTGCGCTATTTGATCCTATCTTTTTCCGTCTATTCCTCCATTTGGACGAACAGAATGCCGTCTCGTAGAATGACTTCATAATTGGCTAGTTGGGCGCTAGGTATATTATGGCAGCGTCCAGTATGTGTCTCGAATGTCCAACCGTGGAGCGGACACACAAGTTCTCCGTCTTCGAGCTCGACGGTATCGCCAGCATGCGGGCATTTGCGAGACATCAGTTTGAAACCGTCTTCTTCTTCGAATAGAAAATAAGGTCTGCGCTCTACCTGGACTTCTGCGGGGAAAGCTTCAAATTGTTCTCTCGTTCCAATGGCGATTTCTTTCATGACGTGATCTCCTTTTCGAAATGGGTAGTTCGATTATACGCCACATTCGATTTATATACCAAATGAGGGGAAGAATGAGACGTGGCGGCCATGCGCAAGGTAGGAATTGTAGGGGTGTTTTTCTTACGCAGTTAGCCGATGATGGGAAAGTGTGCAAAGACCAAAGGACAAAGAATTGAGGAGGATATATGGCTACGTTTGAAGATTTTGCTGTTTTAGATATCCGTATCGGTACGGTTGTTAAAGCTGAATTTTTCCCAGAGGCTAAAAAGCCTGCAATCAAATTAGAAATTGATTTTGGAACTTTAGGGATTAAAGCTTCTTCGGCGCAAATAACGCGCAGATATGACCCGGAGACATTAATAGGGAAACAAGTAGCTGCTATAGTGAATTTTCCTCCTAGGCGTATAGCTGGTTTTAAATCCGAAGTACTGGTGTTAGGAGCGACTCCTGAAGAAGGAGATGTAGTGCTCTTGCAGCCCGATGTTTTTGTTGAAAATGGAAGTCCCATTTCTTAGTGTGCAAGGGATGAAAGGAATTTAGCTTCCCTTCTGTCAAATAAAGAGGAGCTTCGCCATTGTTTGCATGGCGAAGCTCCTCTTTTGCAATCAAAATCCGTTCTTATAGCTTTTCAAACCTAGTTTTAATGTCCTGAACGAGCAATTTTGCAGCGATGATGCCTCCGGAAGTATTCCAAATGGGCTCATTCACGCTAAAGGTACGTTGTTTTTTGACGACATTCAAGTTTTGGGCAAGCGGACTTTGTAACCATTCGTCCATGGTTTTCGAGGCCTCCGTCTCCCCCTTGCGGTCAGACACAAAATAGAAGAATACGTCTCCGTCCAGCACGTCAATTTGTTCCTTGGTAATGTCAGCAGAGAAATCATCTTTATTTTGAGCATCGGGCCGTGCAAAGCCCAACTGCTTGAGAACGATGCCGGCAAAATTATTTTTATAATACACACGTACCTTTCCAGGTTGGAAACGGGCTAGTGAGATCCGCTGCTTCGTTTTCTCCCCGAGAGACGCTTTGGTTTGTTCAATGATTTGGTTGTACGCGTCCACAATAGATTTCCCTTGAGCTTCTTTATTCAATGCCTGAGCATAAAGCTGGAAGTTCTCAATCATACTGTCGCCCAAATTTTCTGTGAAAACAGTAGGGGCAATGCTAGAAAGTTGTGGATAAATTTTTTCCTGACGAACTTTGGTTCCAAGAATTAAATCCGGTTTCAAGCTGGCAATCAGCTCTAGATTCGGCTGCGTCTCATCGCCTAGCACTTCAACCCCTGTCATTCGGTCTTTGATATGATCGAACCACGGTTCGCCAATCCAAGATTTGACCGCACCTACAGGTTTAATTCCTATTTCTAACAGGGACTCGGTGCCTTGGTTGGTTAATACGACGATACGTTGTGGCGTACCTTTTATCGTGGACGCCCCCATTGCATGCTTAATTGTTCGTGTTTCAACGCTTCCAGCAACTTGTTCAGTAGGGAGCTCTTTCACCTTTCCACATGCGGTAACTAGAAGTGAAACAAAGAGTAAAGCAACCAGTGCATAAATACCTTTTGACTTAAACAAAACAATTCCCCTTCCGAAATAGTAATAATTGCAGCCGATTTCCATCGCTTTTTTCGGAAATTTCGATAATGATTATTATTATTAATGTGAATTTTAAAAAAAGACTTCTAGCCGATGGAAAGTAGCTTGTAAGAAAGCGGCAATGTGTTACAGTTGTAACATATGTTTTACGTTTGTAACATTAATATAAAACGGGGTATTATGCAATGCTTGGCGAGGCCAAACGCGCTAAAATAGACAAAACTAAGGATGTGTAACATGTGATTGAGCCTGCCAATAAACTGTCCTTACGCTCGCAGGAATGGATTCAAACGGCCTTATTTCAACTTATGGAAAAAAAACCGTATTCTCAAATTTCAATAACGGAAATTGCGGATCGAGCTGGGCTAGCCCGACAAACGTTTTACCGCAACTATCTGGATAAGGATGAGATATTATTAAAGTATTTAAATGGGCTGATGATCGGGATGTGGAAGGATTTCAACCAGAGCCAATCGTACAGCGAGGATATGTTTATCATGCTGTTTCGAAACTGGCAGCTTCATGCTCCCAGAGCATTAATCCATAATATTATGCTTACGGACCGTAAAATCAGGCAAATCATTTATAAGAGTTTAAGCGAATTTATCGATGAGCTATTCATCAATAACGATGAGGAATCAACAGCCGATCAAGCGACTAACAGCCGCCGTTATGCGCAAAAGTCTTTTTCTGCGCTTGTCCATGTCATGCTCATTGAGTGGACCTTACAGGAATATAATATGTCCCCTGAAGAGATGGGGAGATTAGTAAATGAGTTATCGGCCTCGATGAGGACGTTTTTATAAAAAGGCGTTTACCGTGCTCATGAAGCGTTTACTTCTAGAACGACTTCGCTTAAGAAAACTATCCATCAGATAATTGCTGCTCAAGGTTGAATATTTATCGAGAAGAAAGACAATATTAGGAAATAGAGGAGTGGGCTGGGTTAATTCGCTAAAGCGACTTGATTTAGCTTCTTCTTTTTACTCCATTATTGAGCAGAGCAGTGGTATAATAGTCGTCAGAGTAAGCTTGAGATTATCAACTTGTGTTATAATGATAACTATGCGCTATATACTTTTATTTCATTAAAAAGAGAAGCTTATGCTTGGAGGGAATACTCATTACTAACGTCGTCCTGAATGATGCAATGACCATGTTAAAGAAAACGAGCCGTACTTTTTATATTCCGATAAGTAGTTTGGATTTAGGTTTAAGAGAAGCGGTAACCTCCGCCTATCTTTGCATGCGGGCTATCGACGAAATCGAAGATCATGATGAAATTTCAGATTCATTAAAAGTAGAACTCCTAAGGGGGGTACATGAAGCATTCCAATCCCCGCATATAATTGAAGCCACACAAAAGGTACTGGCGCCATATGCATCTGTCTTACCGGCAGTTACAATGCAGCTAGATGAGTGGGCGCTTCTTTGTCCGTCTACGGCAGCTCCAATCGTGTTTCGTTACATTGGAGAGATGGCTTTGCAAATGTCTGAGTGGGTTGAGAAAGAGTGGAACATTCAAACGGAAGAGGACTTGGACCGTTATACATATAGCGTGGCTGGCATGGTGGGCGAAATGTTATCCGAGCTATGGCTGTGGCACGATGGTACGCAATCGGATTTAACCAAGGCTGTTGGATTTGGAAGAGGACTGCAGGCTGTGAATATTCTCCGCAATCGTGTAGAGGATCTCAAACGAGGCGCCGACTTCTTTCCTAATGGATGGGATTTTAAGGAAATGCAAGCGTACACGCGCCGCAATTTGCAAATAGCCGATTCCTACATTGCAGATCTGAAAGAAGGTCCTGCATTGAAGTTTTGCAAAATTCCACTAGCACTTGCGCATGCGACAGTTAATCTGATCGCTGCAGGCGGGAACAAGTTAACGCGGGATGCGGTTCTCAAAATTGTAAGCCGGGTAACTTAGAGCGAGGCTGGCTGATCTACCGAGTTTTATTTTAAATAAGAAGAATTAGAAGCCAACTGCTTTAAGCACTGGCTTTTTCGCTTTATGCTGCAGGCTTCTAAGAATAGATTAATTCCAACTAATCCGCTAAGTATAGTTTACAAAATGGATGGTAGTTATTACAATAAACTCAAGGTGCTTTGACAAAGGAAATCACATCGTAGAGGTTGGGGCATGATCAAATCCAGAGGTGATGACGATGAGCGAATTAAAACGGAGAATGATTTTAAACTTAATGCTGCAAAATACAGGGTCGCATCGTGGAGCCTGGCGGCATCCTAGTACAAAGGTCGATGAGCTGCACGACATCAAGTATTTTCAAAGGCTGGCGCAAAAGGCGGAGGCTGCACGCATTGACTCTCTTTTTATCGCGGATGGTTTGTCAGTTGAAGTGAAGGCCCTTCAGCATGGTCCTATTTTGGGATTTGAACCGTTGACGCTGTTATCCGCCATTGCCACAGTAACGGAAAAGATTGGTCTAATTGCAACGGTCTCCACCAGCTTCAACGAACCTTACAATGTGGCAAGGACTTTCTCTTCGCTTGATCATATAAGCGGAGGCAGGGCAGGCTGGAATATGGTGACCACGGGAGTGGAACGAACGGCATTTAATTTCGGCTTGCAGCAGTTGCCGCCTCATACGTATCGGTATGAAAGAGCTAAGGAATTCGCTGAGGTTGTGCTCAAATTATGGGATAGCTGGGATGAAGATGCGCTGGTGCAGGACAAACGCACAGGCATTTATGCAGATGTACAGAAAGTCCGTGATATTTATCATGAAGGCACTCATTTCTCCGTTCGCGGTGCGCTAAATATGATGAGGTCTCCGCAAGGTCGGCCTTTGTTAGTTCAAGCAGGAGCGTCAGATGAGGGGAAAACGTTGGCGGCCCAGTTTGCGGAGCTTATTTTTACCGTTCAAAATACGTTGGAGGATGGGCAGCTCTTTTATCAAGACATTAAAGCAAGAACGGCCAAAGCTGGACGATCTCTGGATAGTGTCAAGGTATTGCCAGGTCTTATCATGATTGTTGGAAGAACGGAGGAAGAGGCTAGACAGAAAGCGAGCGAGCTGAGTGAACTCGGTTCAATTGAGCGCTCGATGATGTCCCTTTCTAATTTATTAGGCATCGATTTCTCTGTTTATTCATTGGATGATCCGTTTCCAGAGCTGCCCGATCCGAGTCAAGTTAATGCGTATCAAAGCTTTCATCAAATGGTGAAAAAGATTACAGAAAAAGAAAAGCTAACGATTCGAGAACTCCTTGAAAAGTATTGGAATGGAAGCGGACAGCTGAGCGTGACAGGTACGCCCGAGCACATTGCCGATGTCATGCAAACATGGTTTACCAGCGGTGCGGCGGATGGCTTTAGCGTGGTGCCGCAGCAAGCCTTCGGAGGAACAGAGGATTTCCTCGACTTGGTAGTTCCTGAATTGCAGCGCAGAGGGCTATTTCCATATACTTACACAGGTGCGAGTTTGCGTGAAAATCTGGGGCTTAGCCGACTGTAGCCCATTAGTTAGTTTAGGGAGGGATTCATGAATGAGTACCGCGAATAATAATGATTATCCTAATGCACAATTGCTTGTTGATGTTCGTTGGGTGGAAGATCATCTTGCGTCTTCAGAAGTTGTCCTTTTGGACGCTAGAGCCCAGGGCTATGACGCGGGGCACATTCCTGGAGCGATCTGGCTGAATGCCAAGCACTTAAAGGATACTTCTAATCATACCTTTGTTTCCGCGGAGGGCTTTAGAGAGGTATTGGAGCGAAGCGGCGTAAGCGACGGGAAGACGATCGTGGTCTATGATGACGGAAGCGGTGTTCTAGCGACACGCGTATTCTATGTGCTGGAGTATTATGGACACATCGACCGAGTAAAGTTACTTAACGGGGGCTATACGGCTTGGACAGCAGCCGCCAAGGAGATTTCGGCTGAGGCACCTCGCGTGCAAATTGGCACAATAGCAGCTGTTTCTGACGAAAGGCGGGTTATAACTAAAGAGGATATTCAAGCAGGGGGGCATAATCGTATTTTACTGGATGTTCGGTCGGCTGATGAATTTTCAGGATCGGATCAACGAACTAATCGCAAAGGGGGACATATCAAGGGAGCGCTTCATAAGGAGTGGAAAGACGCGCTTGGGCCCGCTGACGAATTAGGTGTTGTAAGATTCAAGGATTTTCCTACTTTAAAACAGGAGTTTGAAACGCTGGGTCTAAGCCCTGATCAAACGATTGTTCCATATTGCCAGACGAATCAGCGTGGGGCACATACGTATTTTATTTTGCGCTTGCTTGGTTATTCCGATATTCGACCGTATGAAGGTTCTTGGGATGAATGGGGGAATGCGGAGGACACGGAGGTGGTGAGATAGGTGCTTGGCGCGGCAGGCAAGTCTTTGGGGAAGACGGGTATGGGTAGTTGAATCATGGAGGCATGCTGTTACGACAGCGTGGCCTCTTTTTTTGTTTGAGTGATTAAGATTAATAAAGATAGTCGAACAAGGGAGAGGTTGGGGAAATGTTGAATCAGTAGTAGGGTGATTGAAATTTTATAGATAATATATTAATATATCTATAAATAAATAAACAAAATTAATTACTGTTTACTAAAATTACTTTAAAGTTGAGTGATTGGCAAGCTCTATCTTGTTATCCAGAAAGGGAAGGGAATTCGATGTTAAATAATCGTTATGTTCGAACCGTCATATTTTCGCATGTACTTTTGCAGCTTGGGATTTGGGTAAGGAATTTGGCTATTCTTCTGTACGTGACGGATCTGAATAATAATGATCCGCATTATGTATCCCTTATTTCCGTTGCTGAATTCGCGCCTATCTTCATTTTCGCCATTATTGGAGGAACGTTCGCGGATCGATGGCAGCCGAAACGAACCATGGTAGGATGCGACCTGTTATCTGCTTTTTCTGTCATTATTGTGATTGTTGCCTTGATGTATGGATCGTGGTATTCATTACTTGTGGGTACGTTTTTCTCCGCTATGTTGTCGCAATTTTCACAGCCATCTGCAATGAAATTATTCAAGCAGCATGTACCAGCTGAGCAACTGCAAGGCGTTATGGCGATGTTTCAGTCTTTGATGGCAGTCTTTATGGTCATCGGTCCACTTGTTGGGACGTTCATCTATCAACACTATGGGATTGTAATTTCCCTCATCTTGACAGGAATTATGTTTTTGGGCTCCGCGCTAGTCTTGTTGCTGCTTCCCAATGCCTTGAAACCATCAAGTGAATTACATGCCGAACTCAAAGCTGACTTTAAAAAAGAGTTAGTGGATGGGCTCAAGTATGTATGGGCCAACCGATCACTTCGCGTCCTTAGTGCTACCTTTGCTGTTACTGGACTTGGAGCGGGTTTCGTCCAGCCGTTAACGCTGTTTATTGTCATCGAAAATTTAGGCAAGGATAAATCGTTTTTACAATGGCTACTGATGGCTAACGGCGCTTCCATGCTTCTGGGCGGTCTTGTCACTATGGTTTTGGCTAAGAAGGTGAAGCCGCAAACCTTGCTGGCGATGGGTCTGCTTGTTAGTACCTGTTGTACGATCGGGGTCGGTTGGTCTTCGAATATAACGCTCACTCTTATCTTCCAGGTGGTGAATGGATTTTTTTATCCGTGCATTCACATTGGTATTCAAACACTGGTAATGAGAAATACAGAAAGTGCGTTTGTAGGCCGGGTTGGAGGCGTGATTACCCCGATATTTATGGGGATGATGGTTATCGGAATGTCCTTGGCAGGTTATTTAAAAGATACCTTTTCTTTGATTACGGTTTTTGCAGCTAGCGGTGGATTGTTTCTAATTGGTATCCTTTTTTTATCCCCGCTCTTGCAAAAGAATAGCACGGCAGAGCGTAGAAGTAATTCTTTTAGCAAGTAAGCATTCGCCACTTACTCAAGTAGATTTGGAGGTAGGGAAATTGCTTGAAATTTCTTTACCTGTTCATTATGATTAAGAGAACAATTGATCGATTGATGTGTGACTGGCGGAACATGGGGAACCATGGAGGAGCACATCGATGTTATAGCCGTACGCCTGGGCAGAGGTAAGGGGGAAAACACTCCCTTGCCTTTTTACATTTTAAAAACGAATGAAAGGGCTGACTGGATGTGGATGACAATAAACTAATTTTGGATGGTCTTGCTGTTGCTAACGGCATCAAAGAAAAACTGGTTCACCGTGTACAGCTTCTTGTGGAGAAACGGGTTATGCCCTGCTTGGTGACAATTCTAGTTGGTGATGATCCCTCCTCTGAAACTTACGTGCGAATGAAAGGAAATGCTTGCAAACGATTGGGTATAGATTCAAGGCGTATTCATCTGAGTAAGGATACGACGACGGAAGGCTTAGTTACGGTGATTCGACAACTTAACGCTGATCCTGATGTTCATGGCATTTTGCTGCAGCATCCCGTACCGCATCAGATTAATGAACGTGAAGCTTTTGATGCCATAAGCATAGATAAAGATGTAGATGGAGTAACGACGTTAGGTTTTGCTCAAAACGCGGTTGGATTTGCTAATTACCCGTCTTGTACGCCAGAGGCTATTATGAATATTCTTGACTATTATCGCATTCCTATTGAAGGTAAGCATGTAGTCGTGATTGGTCGAAGTCCGATCTTGGGCAAGCCGGTTTCTCTGATGCTCCTAAATAGAAATGCTACAGTAACCATCTGTCATTCAAAAACAACTGAGCTTCATCGAATGGTGAAGTTAGGGGATATCGTTGTAGCGGCTGTAGGTAAGCCGCGGTTCGTTCAAGGCGATTGGATTAAACGGGGGGCGGTCGTCATCGACGCTGGTTATAATTCTGGTAATATTGGGGATGTCGATTACAAGGCTTGTCTGACTAATGCAAGCGCGATTACTCCTGTTCCGGCAGGGGTAGGACCTGTTACGATAGCCGTGCTGCTGAAGCATACGGTCGATGCCGCGGAAAAAGCTTTGAAGTCCTAGTTTTTATGTTTGGTTCGCATCACGAGAACGCCCAGAGGGAATCGTGGTGCAAATAAAAAAAGCAGTGCCATTTAGACAGTTGCTTCTTGTTTACCGTGTAACTTATCCGTTTTAGTAGCTGAAGCTTGTTCGTCTTCACGAATAATGATTTCATCTAGTTGATCAAACGGTACGCGATCCTCATCATAATACATTGGCCTTGCACCTCCTTATTCAACTATTATAATTCCGTATAGTTACCAATTAATTAACGGAATGTATGCTAAAAGTAAAATAAATAGAACAGCACGTATAAGCATTAAATAAACAAACATAGGTCCGACCAGCGAGCTACGTACATACCCGTTCCTTCATTAGGAAAAACTAGGTAACGTAGCTGAAAGGAGGGCCTATTTCTTGAATAGTACGACATTAAATGAAGAACGCTGGAATGCAGTAAGTCATGGCATCGGCGTGGCGTTAAGCGCCGTCGGCTTTGCGCTTTTACTGCAGCGCTCGGCGCTTTATGATGATCTGGCATATACAATTGGAACTGCCATTTATGGTTCATCGTATTGTTTCCTGTACCTTTCCTCGACACTATTGCATAGTTCTCGCTCGCAAAAATGGGGCGAACGCTTCGAGGTAATGGATCATGCAGCTATCTTTATAGCCATAGCGGGCTCGTACACGCCCTTCCTTCTGATTACCTTAGAAGGCATGTTGGGTTATTCTCTCTTGCTGCTGATTTGGGGATTAGCTTTATGTGGGGTGCGTTATGTGCAATTCATTATTAAACGATTTATGCCGTGGGGGCTGCTATATTATGTTTTGATGGGGGGATTGATTGTATCCTTAATCGGTCCGTTAGAAGAACGTCTTCCCTCAACTGGACTAGCTTGGCTCGTATTCGGAGCGCTTCTCTATATCATTGGTGTGTTATTCTTTCTGTGGCGCAGCTTAAAATATCATCATGCTATTTGGCATGTGTTCGTGCTCGGCGGCAGCAGCTGTCATTTTATCGCCGTGTATATGTATGTCATGCCCGTTATTCAATGAAGAGTGAGTAAGTAGGATTGTGTACCAACGCTTGATCTAATCTAAGTGGTTAAGCTGTATGCGGAGCTCATCTTATTTTTTGTTGTTGTCGATACCTGAATAGATTAACATGAACGTATAATAAACAGTTCGATTCAGTAGGTACAGCGCAGTTTATTGGCGCGGGAATTGCTAAGTCGATAGGATATGAAGAAGCAGACGAACGGCAGGATCTATTTATTTTACAAAATATGAACGAGGGGGAGTTGGTGATAGGATGGAGAGCCAAAGCAGTGATGTAAGGCCTGAAGTACGCGCATACCTAGAACGCATAAATTATAATGGACCTGTTGATAAAAGTGTATCAACCCTGGCCAAATTGCAGGAGTGTCACCTCCATACAGTACCTTACGAAAATCTGGATATCTTGCAGCGGAAGCCGCTCTCACTAGATCGGGAGGAGCTGTTTGAGAAGATCGTCATACGCAGAAGAGGCGGCTATTGTTTTGAATTGAATGCCCTTTTTGGCTGGCTTCTGAGAGAACTTGGTTATACGGTTACGGACTTCATGGCTCGATTTTGGCGTGATGAGCCTAATCTGCCTCCCAAAAGGCGTCACCATGTTTTAAAAGTCGGCGTAGGGGAAGAAACCTACTTGTGCGATGTGGGTGTAGGAGGCATCGTTCCCCGTTTGCCTATTCAGATGGTCGAGGGTCTGGAGCATCAGCAGGGCGATGAATTATATCGTTTAGAGCAAGATACCTATTATGGTTGGATGCTTTGCGAGTTTAAAAAGGGACAGTGGAGTCAGTTATATTCCTTCACTGAAGAGCCGCAATTGCCCAAGGATTTTGTAATGGCCACTTATTGGTGCGAAAATGCCCCGGAATCCATTTTTATCAAGGAAGCTATGGTTGCTATCCGTACGCAAGATGGACGTAATTCAATTGCAGGGAATGAATTTCGAATCTTCACCTCCGATGGCGTAAAAACGTTTATTCCGCAATCCAATGAACAATACAAGGAAGGCTTAATTACTTTCTTCGGACTTCATATTGGTTAAACTGGAAGGGCTTTCATATCTGGTAAACAGTTTAGAGTTGATTTATTTACATATGCAGAATTTATATGTTTTGGTTTTGGGTGAGCGAAGCTACGTCAAACCTAAAAAGGAGCGTTAGGATGATCTTCACTGACAGGTTAGCAAAAAGAAAAGTCGAAGGCAGCTCCAAGTAGAACGAAAAGGGGATGGGTAGGGGGTGGAGAAGCGATAGCCCATACCCAATCCCCTCCCATGCATAAACATATGGGCTTAGACAAGGACGCCGAGAGGCGTTTTTCTTAATTTCATGCTATGAAATCGCTTGCAATTAAGACGTATAAGGTTGACCGACATTTTCTTAAGATATTTGTAATCATTTCACCTAGTTATTTGTCAAATCTTTCAATTATTATATAGTTAAGGTGATTGTCAGCCGCGGCGGCCATCCATTACATTCCTAAAAGGTGAGAGATTATGCAATCATACAATATTCTCGTCGTGGACGATGAGCGAGAAATTCAAGATGCGATAGAGATTTACTTAACCAATGAAAACATGAATATTTTCAAAGCAGATAACGGACTTGAGGCTTTACAAGTTCTCGAGGAGATCGATATTCAGCTGATCATTCTGGATATCATGATGCCGCAGCTAGATGGGATCAAAACGGCTTTTAAAATTAGAGAAACCAAGGATATCCCGATCTTGATGCTGTCTGCCAAAACGGAAGATACGGACAAGATTTTAGGGCTTCATGTCGGTGCTGACGATTATTTGGGAAAGCCTTTCAATCCGTTGGAATTGGTGGCACGCGTAAAGTCACAATTGAGGAGATATACCAAATTCAGTAATTATGCAGCTCGTGAAAATGAAATTGAAGTAAGGGGCTTGATCTTGAATAAAGATACCAAAAACGTAATGGTCGATGGTGAGGAAGTGCGCTTAACTGCAACGGAATATAAGATTCTAGAGCTGCTTATGGTCAATCGAGGGAAGGTTTACTCCATCGAAGACATTTACGATAAGGTGTGGAAAGAACCATATGTGAATGCAGAAAACACAGTAGCGGTTCATGTCCGAAGAATCCGGGAAAAAATTGAAATCAATCCGCGGGATCCAAAATATTTGAAGGTGGTATGGGGCATTGGATATAAAATCGAGAAATAACTATATGCCTTACCTACTCGTAACCGTACTAATTTACGCCAGTGTTCTGGCGATATTAGTCATAACGGATGTCGTCAAGAACAGAGAACTTTTGAAGAAAGATGCTTATTTTCAAAGCCAAGCGTTTCATCATGAAATCGAGCTTGATTATAATCTGATCCGTTATTACCATATTGACAATAAAGACTACCCGTTATACACGGAACAAGCCAAGATTGGAGCAGAGCGCAGTGAGGCTTGGAAAGTGACTTATGAAGGAATGGAACGCAAAAAGAAAGACGCGTACATGGAGAAAATTATCGAAGCGAAGAGGCTTGGTAAATTTGATGAAGCGCAGTATTTCCAGGAGGGAATGAATGGGGAATTTGCTCAAATTGAAAATGAAATTACGGAATTGCTTGCAACTCGGACCAAAGACTACCTTTCTTACAAAAACAAAGAGTATTCCGATGTAGAAAACAGCTTAACCTCACGCAGCCGTTCTTTTCATTATTACATTGAAGATCAAAAAAACAGCAGCGTTTATAGAAATATGGACATAGAACCTAAGGATGCGGATGTCAAACAAGCGCTTTATGCCATTGAACTACCACAAACGTATGTGAAAAATGAAATTCTTCAGCGTATTAACACATATTTTCAGAAGAATTCGCTGAAGGGTTATTTTATTATCCCAAAGGAAGCACGCGGTTTTAGTCAAATTCATGCTGATTATATGTATTTCAATTCAATTCGTGAACGTCTTTTTAAAGAAATCGCTATGCTAGTAGTTAATTCTTTATTGATAGGCGGACTTTTCCTTTATATGAAGAAAAATTATGCGTTCCGCTTTCTGCTAGAAAATATGCCTACGAATAGGCTTCGTCAGATTCCTTTGGATGTACGTCTTCTTATAACGGCAGCTTTGTGCTGTATTCTCGTGAACCAATTTAACACAATTTCCTTTTTTAAGCTTCCGATTCGTCTCAGCATCTTGACGAGTTGGACAATCCTTTCCGTGATTTTGATGGTTTTGGCGCTATTTCTTATCGACGGCATCCGATTATGTCAATGCCGAGATCAATTTGCGAAACAATGGGAAAGCAGCCTGTATAGAAGGATATCCGTAATTTTAACGAATCGGCGCGTGAAGAAATCCATGCTATATAAGGCAGGCTTTGTTTTCTCTGTTACCGTTTTACTAGGCGTAGCCATTCCCTTCACCATATACGGGATGGAAGAGCAAATAACTGGACTAGTCATTTGCGGAATCGTATATGGCCTTCTTTATGCAATAACAATCCTTCCTTTTATGATAAGAAGAATACGGATGCTTCATCGAATCATGGTTGCTGCGGAGCAAATTGCCGAAGGGGATTTGAGCGACTCTTCTATTGTAGAAAGGGGAAAAGGTAATCTAGCCCAGCTCGCCCTACATCTGAATAACATGAAAAAAGGATTCAAAGCATCGATGGAAAAAGAAAAGAAAAGTGAACGAATGAAATCCGAGTTAGTCACGAACGTTTCACATGACCTCAAAACTCCGCTGACCTCGATAATTAACTATGTGGACTTATTAAAGCAAAAAGACTTGCCGCCTGAATCGATAGCAAAGTACATCGAAGTGTTGGATCGAAAATCGCAAAGGCTCAAAGTGTTAATTGACGATTTATTTGAGGCATCCAAAATGGCGAGCGGCGCCGTAGACTTACAGGTGGAAACAGTGAATGTATCTGCTCTTTTGAACCAAGCGTTAGCAGAATTCAGCGATAAAATTGAAAGTTCTGTACTTACTTTCCGCGTTCATGTCGAGCATGCCCATATCGTAGCGCCCTTGGATGGACGGAAAACTTGGCGTGTGTTTGAGAATTTGATTAGCAATGCTTTAAAGTATGCCATGCCGCATACCCGGGTCCATCTTTCGCTAAGCGAAGATCAGGATAAAGTTCTCTTTACGATCAAAAATGTGTCTTCCTATGAAATCGATTTTCATGTAGATGGATTATTGGAACGTTTTAAACGGGGAGATTCGTCCAGACATACGGAGGGATCAGGCCTAGGCCTAGCTATCGCTAAAAGTATCGTGGAGCTTCAGGGCGGTCAACTCATGATTGAAGTAGACGGAGACTTATTTAAGGCGACTGTTATTTTTGACAGGAACACCAGCGCAGCATGAACAATTCCAAAGTGGAATATGTCCATAGTTGACGAAACCAAGGACTTTCAAACACAGAATGTCCTTGGTTCCTTTTTCCAGGAATACAACAATAAAAGTGAAGAAATCGAAATACGCAGCTACCTGATCTTTTTAGGTAGAAAGCGACCATGAAGTCGAGTAAGCTTAAGGACTCTCCGGAACACCTTTGAATCTGGGAGCTTTCTGAAAATAAACGGGTCTGGACGCGTATTCACTTCGAAAATCCATGGGTGTCGCGCGCGGTCGATCCCTACATCGACGCCGATCTCTTTTAATCGTGGAAAGGCGGTTCGTAAATGGCGAGCAATGGTTAAACCTAACTGGGACAACTCCTTGTTGAGATGTTGTCTCTCTTGCACATTCACATGAGGCTTAAGCAGTACATCAAGTGGTAGAGGGGTGCCGCCGTTGTGATAATTGGTCACAATGCGTCTGGGATGAGCAACCCGACCGATCGTTCCCGTGTGCTCCCAATGGCCGCGTTCATTGGTTTGGACCATGATGCGAATATCAAACGGACGGTTGTTGAACTTCAACATGTGGATGCCTTTCTGGACCACATACATACGACTGTTGAACTTTTTTTGTATAGCATGATAGAAAGCGTCAAAGTTGTTAAATCGATAGGTTTGCGTATTCACCGTAAACTTGAATTTCGGTGCTTTGTTCGTTTGAATTTCGGCTTTAATAATTCCGAATCCGCCCGTTCCTTGATTGGGCTTGATATAAACCATCTTATGCTTCTCCAACATGGTGAGGAGGTCTTTTTTCGTTGCCTTTTTCGTTTCAGGGACAAAACGCCTCAAATCCTGACGCTGATTTAGTACGAGTGTTTTTCCCCATTTGTTATTGCCATACCTCTTCATCTGTAATCCTCCCGTCAGGTTCGCTGCTGCTCTGCAACGATTCCTTGCTGCTACTAAGGTTGTGACTCCTATATCGTATGGCTCGTTAGGGGATTGTTTCGGGTTTAAGCAGATAATGGGCGTAGTTCACTCCATGAATGGTTTATGAGTTGCCAATCGCAAGTGGATTTGCGATAATGCGCATAGGACATGAATTGGGATAGGATGTGTGTAATTATGGAAAATAAGAAGAAGATACTCGCATTTATTGGTTCCTATGCAGAATCGAATCAACCAGGGCTATATGTAGGCAGTTACGAGGAGTCAAACGGTAGTCTTACCGTAATCGATGAAGTGGATGGTTTGCAAAACCCAACTTTTCTGGAAGTGAATTCAGACAATCTCAAGGTGTACGCACTGACAGAGGGGATTGGTTCTGAAGGTCAGCGTTGTGGAGCTGCAGCTGCATTCGAGATTGATCCAGCATCGGGCAAGCTATCGTTGTTAAACAAAGAAAATACGGTGCCTGCAACTACCTGTCATATTACTTTGGACCATACTAATCAGTGTATCCTCGTAGCTAGCTATCACGGCGGCATGATTGGTTTGTCCCCGCTGCTTGAGGATGGCCGAGTCGGGGCTATCACTGATATCCAATGGCATAAGGGATCAAGCATATTGCCTGATCAGGACCGACCACATGCCCATTTCGTGTTTATTGACCGACAGAATCGTTTTGTTGGCGTTTGCGATTTGGGTCTGGATCGCATTTTGTTGTATAAGCTGGACCTGGCTGCGCACCGACTCCTTCCACATGGGGAAGTTCAAGTAGCTCCAGGATCTGGACCGCGACATTTCGCCTTTCATCCATCCTTTGCTTACGGGTACGTAATTAATGAACTGAATTCGACGATTACTGCTTTCTCTTATGACGAGGAGCTGGGCGTGTTGACCGAAATTCAGAGCCTGTCTACACTACCTGATGACTTTGAAGGGGAAAATGCTTGTGCTGACATCCACATTTCTCCAGATGGCAATTTCCTCTATGGGTCTAACCGAGGTCACGACAGCATTGTCGTATATGCGATTGATCGCGTAACCGGCAGACTTAGCATCGTTGAGTTTGCTCCAACACTAGGAGGTCATCCTCGTAATTTTGCCCTATCACCAGACGGACAATTTATGTTGGTAGCGAATCGGGATGCGAACAACATCGTCACGTTTAAGAGAGATGAAAGTACGGGGAAGCTTCTTCCTACGGGAAGTGTTTTGAGTGTGTCTAAGCCTGTTTGCATCAAGTTTGTCAGTATCCATTAATCGAATCGGATAACGAACACTTCAATACCCTTCGCATGTGCGGAGGGTATTGTTTGTATTGCACACACTTATATTTGGTATTTATTGATATAATTCGTATATGATAAAAGGGCGAATGATATTTTCTAGGGATAAGAGGGAGGGACCTATGTGGAGTCGTAGTGATTTAAAAACAAGAGCCAAAGAAACGTTAAGATCTTCCTATTGGAAGGCGTTCATCATTAGTTTGCTTCTAGCTATTGTTGGTGGCGAGGAGAGTTCGATTCATTTCGATGGACGAGTTATTAAGGGAGAAGCGTGGAACCTAGGGAATAGCTTTACATCTTTAGGCAATGAGCTTTTCTGGCTAATTTTGGGGGTGGTCATTACTTCGGCTCTTGTTATTTTTATAGTCGTTTTTGCTTTACGTATTTTTCTGGGTTATCCGCTTGAAATAGGAGCTAAACGGTATTTTAAACAAGCAGCGGAACAGGATGTGGATCTGAATCATGTAGGGTTTGCTTTCGAGCAGTCAAGGTATTTGGATACGATTAAAGCTATGTTTTGGCGCGATCTTCTCAATCTATTATGGTTCCTGCTATTGATTATTCCTGGCTTCGTCAAATCGTATGCGTACAGTATGGTTCCGTATATACTAGCGGATAATCCTCATATTGGCTACAAACGTGCTGTTGGTTTAAGCAATGAAATGACGGATGGTCATAAGACGAGCATGTTCGTACTGGATCTCAGTTTTATAGGTTGGTATCTATTAGGAACCTTAGCGTTGTTCGTCGGGGTCATTTTTGTGTGGCCTTATGTCAATGCTACCAAAGCTGAGCTCTACTTAACTTTGCGCCAACGAGCATTAGAATATGGGATAAGCACGACGGAGGAGTTAAGGCTGCAGGCGTAATTCCTTTGAGAATGTCAGGATATAGTAAAAAGCACCCCATAGGGTTCATAACATAGAGGCATTCTCTGTGTTCATGAAACAATGGGGTGTTTTGTTTGTGGTACTATTTGTTCTTGATGGGTAATGAATAATAACCAAATGCAAGATCAAGTAAAGCACTCGCTTCTTGACGAAGCAAAGGTTGCTTAGAACGGAAATCCACAGAGCCGTCCGCTTTTACTTTTGTATCTGGGTCTATAATGCCTTGAGACACTAGTGCGGTGATCGCATCAACCGCCCAAGAATCCGTGTCACCCGTAAGCTTAATATCTGTTGCGGGCTTGGCTTGTTTTAGATTTTGAATCATAACCGCTGCAATTTGTCTTGTAATCGGGGCATTACGATCAAATCCAGGTACGCTGGATACGATCTTTTCTTTGTTACTATCAAGGTAATCACTAAATGTAGCCCATCCATGGGCAAGAATAGCGACATCCGCAAACTCGCCTTGGGTCATTGTGCCGCGTGGCTCGAAAAGGTTGCCTGATTTAGCGCTTATAACATCAAAAGAATGCAGATTGTCGATGTAGGTTTTATAGACGCTGTCACTAGGTACATCTGTGAATGCTGGCTTCAGATGAACCTTACGGGCATCAGAACCATAATCTAAGGAGTTGGGGTTCGTGTAATAGAAGTATTCAACCTGATCTTTATGATCTTTCTTAAAAGCTAATTTGTTACCAGACTCATCTTCAAACAATAGGGGATTTACCATTTTCAAGGTATGCTTGCCGCCAGTTCCTGTCTCCATAAGCAGGTTGCCATCTGCATAAGTAAAGTTGGATTTCAAGAAATAAAATCGCGTATTTTGATAAGATCCCACGTATTTAGCCGCGTCTGACTCACTTAAAGGGACATAAGTGTTTTTCTCTGGCGTTCTCTCGTCTGGGAAATAATGATCCATGAACGCCTCATACACTTCTAAGCTCATCATCGTATCATTGTTATAGGACATATAAAAAGCGGTGTTTTTCTCTGGCAATAAAACGACCAATGATTGATGACCTGGCATGTTCCCTCCCTTGAGGACGACATGGTGGCCATTCATGAGATCATTACGATAGCCTTCAAATCCACCAACGGTCGTCATAGGAATCGATTTGTCGGCGAACACCGCGTAGGTTTGCATCTGCTCCATTGTTTTCTTGCTAACGATTTCCTTCCCATCGAAGGTACCCTGTTGCTGAAACATGATCAAATACTTAGCCATGTCCTCTCCTGTTGAAAGGATACTGCCCTGTGGTCCATCGGTTGGGGCTTGTCCGTATGCCGGGTGAGGCGCACCATCTACACCGTATTGTGTGGCCATTCTGGCTAGAAGCTCAGGAGTGAAACGAGAGCTAGTGGAGTTCATGCCTAATGGCTTGAACACATTCTTTTCCATATACTGAGGGAACGGTATACCGCTTACGGTTTCTACGGCATAACCAGCAAGTAGGAAAGCAAAATTGTCGTAGGTATAAGCTTCTCCAGGCGTTCGAACGACTGTTGGCATATGCTCTGTCATAAACTCTTTCATGGGAATGACCTGATTCACATACTCAGGTCCAACATAGAGTGCTTTATCCGGATAATCAAATCCTGCTGTGTAGGTCAGCATATCGTACATGGTTAACGGTTTATTCGTTTTATTCGGTACTTTCATGCCACCAAGATACTCGGTGATATCGTGCTTGAGATCGATCTTTCCTTTTTCTGCAAGCTGCAAGGCCGCTAAGGCGGTAAATGTCTTCGAAACGGAAGCGATTTGGAAAACGGTGTCTTTATCTACAAGTGTCTTCTTTTCCTTATCGGCATAGCCATACCCTTTATTGACGAGCACTTTGCCGTCTTTGACGACTACGAAATTAGACCCGTTGACATTATATTTCTTCATTTTTTCCGCAAATACAGGGTCCATGAACGCTTCGATTTCTTTTGAATCTTGTGGACCCTTCGCGCTTACCTTAGTCGTTGGTTGAGATACGGCATTGTTAGGTGCGGCACTGGAATCCTGCGCTGAACAAGCAGTAAAAACAGTTGAAGATAATAGTAAAGTAGCGAGAGAGAGATTGCGAGTCATTTTATGCATAGCTTCATTCTCCTTTAAGTGGTTGATAGTTGCTTCGTTGTTTTCCATTCCGGCACGTGTTAAATGATGTTTAGGATTCCTCCTTCCTGCTTGTGTTCTGGATGGCCAACACCCCCTGAGTATTGCAAACAGGCTGTCATACTAACAAGTTACCTTGTGTCACCTCTTCGTATCGTGCCTTTTAATTCGTTTGCTGATCTGTCATATGACATTTTGACACTAGCTATCAAGAGAGTTGGTGGATTAAACTACAGACGAATAAAGGGGTTCAACAAACAAAGGAGGTGTAATGAACATGAAAAAACGGCTCGTACGCAACATGCAAAATGTAATCTTTTTGTTACTTACTTTCACTACGGGATTGTTTTACTTTTGTTTTTACCTAGTTAGTCTGACGCTTGGCGTAAGCCTATCTTTTACATTAATAGGG
This sequence comes from Paenibacillus sp. SYP-B3998, assembly GCF_010820665.1. Classification (GTDB taxonomy): domain Bacteria; phylum Bacillota; class Bacilli; order Paenibacillales; family NBRC-103111; genus Paenibacillus_E. Next base: position 625,206 of record NZ_JAAIKC010000001.1, read on the forward strand.
ATTCCGCTACTTACCTACGTGATGCGTACTACGCAAACCTTTGTGCAATATGAACGTATTCAAACGAAGATCTATACGGATATCTCGATAGAGCCATATGAAGGGAAACAACCAATAGACGGCCAGCTTTGGTTGCAGGCCAAAGCTGAGCTTATGGATCGGCGTAACTGGAGCGCGATCTTTTGGTTGATGCAGAAGCTTGTTATTGGGCTTGTGTGTCTCATCGGCACAGTTGTCTTGTACATCATGCCATTGATTTTGATTTTGACACCTTTCCTTGCTCCTTATATAAATATCCAAATACTGGGTATGCCAATAAACACACTGACGAAGTCTCTGTCTGTTATGGTTATTGGGCTTGCTCTTGCCGCTCTTGGATTGTGGATCGGCGAGGGAGCAGTACGCATGTGCGGTGTTTATACGCGTCATATGATCAAGGCGATTAAAGGATATCGAGTTTGAAGCTTTAATACCTAAGTAACAATTTTGAAAAGTGCATACGGGTGGAGGTTGTTCTATAATAGTTAGGGAACATAGGGAGAAGTTTGGAGGAGGTGACTGATTTGTTTGATATGGTAAAACAGTGGTTCTGGTATGACTGGATTATGCTGATACTTCGGCTTATAATCTGTATTTCCCTCATTCTCACCATGGTTGAGGTGCAGGAGCAGTTGACTTTACCCTTGTGGGCAGCTGTTTTCTGGGAGATCATCGCTTTTTCTGTGCCTTGGCTGATCTTGCTGCTTAACTTTCGCTATTATCTCGTTGCAGAAATGATTCTTTACGGTGGCATATGCTTGTACTTAAGCTTTTTATTCCCTGAAGCATATCTTGTCTTTTTGATGCCTGCATTCATGATTGCAGCCAATAGTGCCCAAAAATCATATCGTTGGTCGGGACCCATTACCATCCTCGTTATTCCAATATTGATCAATATGGTCTCTATTCAGAGCAATCCTTGGTTAACAATCGCCCACACCGGACTGGCTTATGCGATAGGTTTTGCTTTTCATCTACTCGTCGTCAATCATCGACAAAATGAGATTATCCGCGATCAAAATACCGTTTTAGAACAGTATTTATCCCAAATTGAGCGCGTAACGCTCCTCGAAGAGCGAAACAGGCTCTCCAAGGATTTGCACGATACAGTCGGACATTCTTATACGTCTATCATCATGGGTTTGGAAACCTTACGGCCTGAGCTTTCGACAAAGCTTGGCGAGGATAAACTTGATTCTTTGCTGCATTTGGCGCGTAGGAGCATAGATGAAGTCAGAGGATATGTACACCAAATGGACTCACCGCAAGACAGGCTGCCGCTGGTCCAGTCATTAAAGCAGCTGATCGATGAGTTTCAGGCAAACTCCAAAGTCAACGTTCGCTTCAGAGCCTTGGGAGACGAATGTTCGTTACCTAAACAGACCCAAATGACCTTTTATCGCTGCCTGCAGGAATCGTTAACCAATGCGGTGCGTCATGGTCATGCAACGGAAATTGTAGTTTCCTTGCAATTTGAGCAGCGTCAGACGCGACTTGAAGTGCAGGATAACGGCCAAGGGGCCGAGAATTTGCAGGAAGGCTTCGGATTGACGGCGATGAAAGAGCGAGCTTTTAATCTCCAGGGGCAAATATCTGTCTACTCGGAGCTAGGCGAAGGAACCGTCGTTACCTGCACATTGCCAAGGCAAATGGAGCTGCCTGATCAAGTTATTCGGTTGCTCCTTGTTGACGACCAGCCGTTCATTCGAGAAAGCCTTCGAATCCTCTTGGAAGGGCAGCGAGATCTGCAAGTGGTTGGTTTGGCTGAGGATGGCGGACAGGCTGTAGCTATGTGCGAGCAGGCGCAGCCGCAAGTGGTGCTTATGGATCTGGACATGCCGAATATGGATGGTATTTCGGCTACCAAAATGATTAAACAGCATTGGCCAGACATTCGCGTACTGATCTTGACTACTTTTCAGGAAAAAGAAAAAGCCATTGAAGTGCTGCGAAGCGGAGCAGACGGTTATTTGCTGAAGTCTATGGAGCCACGCGAATTGGCGGAAACGATTCGCCTCGTCCATCGCGGGGGCGCAATCATCGCTCAGGATATGTCGACGAAATTGTTTGAGGAGCTTGGCATATCTCAAATAGAGACAGAAGCTCAAAGTGCGGAAACGAAGTCAATGGACCCCTATGGGCTAACATCGCGGGAACTAGAGATTTTAGAGTTGGTAGCCAAAGGGCTGCGTTATAAGACGATCGCCTCCAGATTATATTTATCTGACGGAACGGTGAGGAATTATGCTTCAACGGTTTATCTCAAACTGGGTGTACGCAATCGAGAAGAAGCGGTTCAGAAGGCTGTGGAAGCTGGGCTTCTTTAAAGAACTTAAGGGGTGGTAAAAGATGAAACTAACCGCAGAATCAGATGTCAGGAGCCATTATTTACTCGAAACAGAAGAAGTGGATTATAGTCATCCACTCATTATGGAAAAAGCGGAAGACTTATACCTACAATCCGCAAATGAAGTGGATTTTGTGAGACGTACCTATAGCTTTGTACGTGATCATATTTCCCACTCTTGGGATATCCAAAGTTCGCGTGTTACGTGTAAGGCTTCGGAGGCGTTGCTTTATAAGGAAGGGATTTGCTATGCCAAATCTAACCTGTTGAGTGCGCTCTTGAGGTATAAAGGGATTCCAACTGGTTTTTGTTATCAACGTCTTACTCTCGGTGATACACCGGATACTGGGTACTGTATCCACGCTCTAAATGCGGTGTATATACAGGCAATGGATCGGTGGGTTAGGCTCGATGCACGTGGGAACAAGGCAGGAGTTGATGCTCAGTTTTCAATGGATAGCAAGAAGCTTGCTTTTCCAGTCAGAGAGTACTATGAGGAAATTGACTATCCAGTCATTTATGTGAATCCATGCCCAGAAACGATTGCCGTTTTAAAGGAACAGACAGATTGTTTGAATATGTGTCTCAATCATTTACCTACACATTTAAAGGGCGCTGCCACTTTTGAAGCGCAATAATTATCAATGAAAAAGCTTAATCCGAGCAAGTGCTGGACAAAGCTTTTTCTTGTTACAATAAGTTATAGGAATCTATTGTTTGTTAGGTATTAGAAGAACTTTACCTGAGGTCATGTTAGAACAATAATGGTTGATGGCTGAAACCGCTTCATGGAGCGGAAAGGTTTGGTTAATTTCGGTTTGAATCGTAGTACCGATACACTTTTTCATAGAGGATTGCAGAGCGAGCAGCTCGAAAATGGATTGTGTTTTCACCCAGTCGGATGCCCAAAAACCTACAATGCTTTTACGGCGGAAAACAAGGTCTTCCGTTCGGATGGTTGTCGTGCTGCCTCCAAGGAGTCCATATTGATAAACCGTTGAACCATCAGGAAGGGCGGAGAGAACGAGGCCAGTCCAATCACCGCCGACAGCATCAAAGCCAATCGTAGCCCCAAGGTCGTGACATTTCTGCTTTAAATCTTGCTCAAAATGAGCCGAATGACGGTTAATCACATGAGGATTTCCTAGATCCTTTAGAAGGCGTTCATGTTCTTCCTTTCGGACAACACTTATGATCGGCAGCCCATGTGCTTGCCCAAGCTTGACGAGTATTTTGCCAAGTGCGCTGGCCCCGGCAGTTTGTACGATAGCTTTGCTTTTATGCTGTTTGGCGATCTTGATCATGGCTAACGCGCTTGCTGGATTCACGAAGAAGACAGCACCCTGCTCGTCCGACACAGAGTTTGGCAGGACCATGCACGTCATCGCACTTGCTTTGGTGTACGCTGCCCACGATCCGAAACTTTCCGACACGAAGGCGACGCGCTTTCCTTTCAACATCCGCGCAACAAGGCTGTTCCCTGTAGCGACAACCGTTCCACAACCCTCCATCCCGCCAACACAAGGCAGATTCCGCTTAATCCCATAATGCCCGTCCATGAACAAGAGGTCAGCTGGATTAATCGAAGCGGCATGCACCTTGATGAGCACTTCATGACTGTTAATTTCAGGAATCGGCGTTTGGCCGTACACAAGTCCTGAAGGTCCCAAATAATCGTTCAATAACACTGCATGCATCTGTTTTGTCATGCCCTACACCACCCTATGTTTGGAATTTAATTGGATTCAACCTGCTGCTTGATCCTTCTCCAGTCCGCTAAATGCGTCTCCAGGTTTTCAATAAGCATGTCGATGCCGCTTAGAAAGCTTTCTTTATCGGAATTTTGAATGTTGATTGCTTCTGATGTTGAGGGACGGGCTGGAAGGGCGGCGATCAGCTGCTTTAATTGGGCCTCAATAGGATTCATTGTAGTTGTTGATGAGGCTACCGTGTTATGTCCATCTTTCTCAGCCGCATTGTTTGCATCAGCTTTTTTGCTTTTCTTTGGCGCCTTTGGTTCTGCCGACTTTGCTCGTTCTGCTTTGTTTTGCTCAAAGACAGACCAGGTTTGTAGCAGCTCATGTCCCGATTTGTATAATAACTTGCCTTTCGTACTGTCGGAAATATCTTTATCTTTAAATAAGCGAGCGATCTTTTTGACATCGCTCACGGGGAGTTCGTCTTTAGCAATAATGAGAGCGAGCGGATCGCGGTGTTCGATCGCTAAGTCTTTAATTGGCAGGAGTTGATCTTCCGTTAGCTTATCTTTCTTTATTTCTGTGCCGCCTACGATTAGTTTTCTTACGGAGTTTCCGAACTTTAGCAGATCACATTTATTTTTGATATAAGTCTCTGGTTTGCCGAGTTTACTCGATAGGTACTTGGTCGAGCTGCTGAATTTCGGATCGTTCAACAGCTTGTTGAAGGCTTCAGCTTCTTCGATGGGTGAGAAGCCTTCTCTCGTCAGATTTTCTGCGATTTGTTCGAGATAAATTTCCAATTCATTCGTAACCGTAGAGACGATACAAGGGATCGTCTGACGTTCGAGCGTTTTGCAAGCTTTGTACCGTCTATTTCCATATATAATTTTATAGCGCCCCTGTTCGGTAGTTCTTACTTTAATAGGGGATAAAAGCCCGAGTTCTTCGATGCTTTTCATTAATTCAATAAGGGAATCTTCATCAAACTGGTATCTGGGTTGATCCGTATCTTCATCAATTAAATGTGTGGGAATTTCGATAATATCCATGTTCGTTCTCCTATCGTTCAATTAAGTCAGTCATTCAAGCGGTCAATGGGGACATACGTATTATATACTACAGCAGTAGGCGTAGGAATATTTTCTTAATCTACAAATAATGAACAGACCAAAGGAAAACATAAAGCCCGACCTGAGCTGTGCAGGTGCCTTCGTAAAAAATGGCTATTATTCATAGTTTCCTTTCCATTTATACAATGATTTGTGGCATGATAGCAATATGTGCAAATCCATATAATGGAAGGTAGGCCGTGTGATAATGACAGGGCCCACCATAAGAAATGATGAAGGTGAGGTTCATTCATGAATAGGGAACTTGAAGATTGGCTTGTAGAAGCAGATATAAAGAGCATGCAGACAGCTATGGAAGCGGGCTTGCTACGTTCAGAGGAGCTTGTTGTCGCTTATATAGCGCGAATTAGTAAGTATGATGTTAATCTTCATACCGTTTTGGAAATAAATCCAGATGCCGTTGATATTGCCAAGGCGTTGGATAAAGAAAGGGCAGAAAAGGGAAGTCGAGGCAGCCTGCATGGGATTCCGATCCTACTTAAGGACAATATAGACACGCACGATCGTATGCATACGAGTGCAGGGTCGATCGCGCTAGCAGATTCTACAGCTGCTGAAGATTCATTCGTCGCTGCGCAACTCCGCTCCGCAGGTGCCGTTATACTCGGGAAAACAAACATGACGGAATGGGCCGGATTTATGTCAAGTACCATATGGGCGGGTTATAGTTCAAGAGGCGGATTAACGCTGAACCCTTACGATCCAGGCGAGCTATTCGTTGGCGGATCGAGCTCTGGCTCAGCGGCAGCCATTGCAGCTAATTTGGGTGCTGCAGCGATTGGCACGGAAACGTCGGGATCAATCATTAGCCCCGCTAGTCAGAACAGCCTCGTCGGAATAAAGCCTACGGTCGGCTTAATTAGTCGATCCGGCATCATTCCTATTGCACATAGTCAAGACTCAGCTGGGCCAATTGCCAGAACGGTGACAGACGCGGCAATTGTGCTGGGTGCTCTGACAGGGAAGGATGCCCGGGATGTTGACACGTTATCTAGTTTAAATCGTTCGTATCGAGACTACGCGCAGTTCCTGGATGTGGATTACTTGCAACAAGCAAGGATTGGAATTCCCCGTTTTTACTATGAGGACTTGGATGAAGATCGATTAGCTATCGTGGAAGCCGCCATCGTCGTGTTGAAAAATAAAGGCACTACGATCATCGATCCTGTGGAGCTTCCATGTCAATCTACAGTCTGGGACTGGCATGTGTTGAAGTATGAATTTAAAAAGGATCTGAATGACTATTTAGTCCGATTACCTGCAAATATACAGGTACATTCCCTACAGGATGTTATTGCTTTTAATGAAAGAAACACAGAAAAAGCGTTGAAATACGGGCAGGATATCCTCATCGATTCGGATAAAACAAGCGGTACACTGACGGAGCAGGAATATTTGGACAGTAAATCAAAAAATGCGGAGATGTCGCGCAGGCAAGGCATCGATTTCGCACTAGAGAAGCACCGATTAGACGCGCTCTTATTTCTTGGCAATGAGGGAGGCTCGGATTTGGCTGCAAGAGCGGGTTATCCATTAATTACAGTCCCAGGAGGTTACGCGGTAAATGGGGTTATCGCTCCAGGAGGTTATCAGACGAAAGGACCGCAGGGCATCACTTTTGTCGGTACGGCCTATAGTGAACCGACGTTGATCAAGATCGCCTATGGCTTTGAGCAAGCCACCAAACATCGGAGAGCACCTCATTTGGACGCAAAATAGATTCGCCATTATTTAACCGACGGTTGACAAGCTGCCTGAGTAAGCTTTAAGCTTTTGAACAGGATATTCTGGTAATATTAGTATGATTTTTAAGGACGGTTTATAAAAAAATGAGCAAAAAAACAGCATGGAAGCTATTTACTTATGTACCGTTTGTATTGATTTTTCTTGGTATTGGCACCATTCATACGTTGATGCTGGCTAATGAGAAAGCAAAGCCTTATCCAGCGTCTTATGGGCGAGCGACAGCGCTGCCTCATTTAGCTGCGAATGGGAAGGCCGTTCAGCCAATCGGCGAAGGGGCTTTTGCTTATAGATCAGGTCAATCTCTTGTGTATGTGAGCGTAAATGAGGAGGGTCGTCAGGTTTCCCAAACGAGGCCATTGCCTGACAACGGATCCTTCAGATCCTACACGCTAACAAAAGAGGATGCCGTCTGGATTGGAGCGGATAAGAAACTATTCGCCAGTGAATGGAAGGACGGCGCGTGGTCGCCAAAACAATTGCTTAGTGAAATAGGGGTTTCACACGTTCAAGCCGTGAATGGCGCTAACGGAAGCAGGCTGCTGCTCGCTTATAACGAGGATAACCTCTATGTTGGGGCCATCGAAGGGAAGAAAGCAATAAGCTGGTCAAAGCTTGATATTGCAGGCATTAGTCAGCTGCAAGGTGTAATAGAACAGGATGGCAGCTTAGGGATCGTGTATGCAGCTAATCAGGAAGGGAAAGTTGCAATTGGTTATGCCAAGCTAGAAGCGGAATCCTTGCGACCTTTACAGCTGAATAAGCTGAAGGATGTTGAGCTGACGACGAGCAAATTGGATGATATGTCGATTATTCAAGAGGGAACTTCGCTTAAGGTCGCATATACCATCAGCTCGAACAAATCAGGAAAAAGCGCTTTGCATCTGCTTAGCTTTCCATCGAATCGTCCAGAAACCGCTCAGGATGAGCAGATAAACCTTCCTGTCTCGAAAGGGGTAGACTCAGACACCGTTCTGCATCCAACCTTTAGCAAGACACCGTCCGGCGAGGGAGCGTTGATCGTTTCGTCAGTTTACGAGAAGAATCGTCGGTTAACAAGCCAGGAAGTTTACAAGCTGGATCTGAAGGAAGGGAAGCTAAGCTCATCAGAGCGGCTTAGCCATTTCGATGGTTTTGCCGAGTACCCGATCTTGATTTCGGGTAAAGGGCATGGACTTGCAGTCTGGTTGGCTCCAGAAAACGCTGGATCGTTCCGCGTTTACTATGCGACGGATCAATTACCTTATCTAGAGAGAATGAATACCTTGACAGCCCAAGATTACCGTATAGCTGCTGAGACGCTGCCTCTCCTTTGGGGAATCGGACTGCTGACTGCGCTGTTAAGTTTGAAGTGGATCGTTTTACCTGGCCTTTATTTGCTAGTACTTAGCGCCTTCTGGCAGTATCTGTATGACTCGCACGCCAAGCTTAATTTTGGATTGTCGCTTGGTATGTATTTCGTGGTTAAAGTGTTACTAATCAACGATTACCGCAAGCCTCTAGCCTTGCAGGTCATGCCGGATTTTTTACAATCCACCTGGGGCTATCTGCTGCTTTACCTGATTTTCGGTGTGCTTGCGTACGCATTTACAAGGATTTGGAGAAAAGGTTTGGATGAGCGCAATATTGGATTAGAGCTGCTCTATTTCGTATTGCTCGATGGTTTGATGACGAATTTGTGGTACTCGTATTTCATATCGCCAGCTTTTTTATGAAATGAGGTAGTTCCCCATAACCATTTTCATTCGAAGAATACCCTCTTTGATCCTTTCGACTGTCAGTCCTCCATAACCAAGGACCACGCTGTTTGTATACGAACCTTTCGTTAAAGCGAATTGTTCGACGGGATAGACGAGCAGATCGTGGTCTTTAAATTGCTGTACGAGCGTATCATCGAATGTGAGTCCTTCGAATCTGACAACCAGATGCATGCCTGCGGCGTGTCCTAATATTTCGACAGCCCCGAAATGCTCCGTCAAGCTTTTGATTAAAACTTCCCTTCGTTTCCGATACACTTTTCTCATCCGGCGGATATGCCGTTCAAGGTGCCCCTTTTCAATAAAACGAGCCATTATTAGCTGCTCTAGTGCAGAGGTATGGCGGTCTAGATACCACTTATTTTTTTGAAAGGTTGCTAATAGGGACGATGGGAGTACAATGTACCCGATTCGCAGGGAGGGAGATAGGATTTTACTGAATGTTCCTACATAAATGACCTTTTCAGGATCAAGACCCTGCATGGAATGAACAGGTACGCCATCATAGGTGAATTCGCTATCGTAGTCGTCCTCTACAATGTAACAATTCATGGCTCTCGCATACTCGATCAGTTGAATTCTTCGTTGGATGGGTAAGGTGCCCCCCAGGGGAAACTGATGGGAGGGAGTCACAAAGACGAAGCTAGGCCTGTCGGAACGAGACAAACGATCAGGCAGAATCCCCTTATCGTCGACCTGAATGGGGCGCACTTCTGCGCCTGCATAGGTGAATATAGCACGCATTTCACTTGCTGCAGGATCTTCTACAGCAATGTAAGATTGCGTATCAGTAAGCAGTTTTGTGATCAAATATAGCGCCTGGGTAGCTCCGGAGGTAATGAGAATTTGATTGGGCTGGCAGCGAACACCTCTGACCTGTCTCAAATAGGAGGCTAGCGTGCTTCTAAGTGCCAAGGCGCCTTCAGGCTCAATATAGCCAAATAGATGATCAGGAGATTCGTAGCATGTTTCTTTGGCGAGTCGCCCCCACAGATGACGTGGGAAATAGTCCGTTGCTGGTCGGCTCGCATGGAAATCGATGAGGGAGCGGCTTGCTTTTATGGTGGAGAGAACTTCAGGGTCATTGGGATGCTCTGGGCTTGATCTTAGACGCAGTGAAGCGCCTTCGGCAACGAAGGTGCCTGAACGAGGGCGAACCTCCAAATATCCTTCCACCAGCAGTTGATCGTAGGCCTCCATAATAATATTTCGTGATACGCCACATTGAGATGCAAGCTCTCTGGAGGATGGTAATTTCATGCCTTCCACGAGCACCTTGCTCCAGATGGCCTCACGAAGTTGTTCGTATACTTGTGTAGTTAATGTTTGCTCCTTGGTTCGATCGACCGTTAACAGCATGGCACTCTTTCTCCAATCTTACATCTGGTACTATGAGAATAATTAAATTGTGGATCTTTCATGACCAGTTAATGATGTATTATGATGATAACAGGAACGAAGAACATTGCCTAGTAGGCTTACTTGTCATCATGAAATGGAGCAGTGACCAATGAAAACAATCGGCTTAATCGGTGGACTTAGCTGGGAATCAACGACGGAGTACTACCGTCATATAAATCGAATAATGAATGAACGTCTCGGCAGCTTACATTCGGCTAAATGCTTGCTCTATTCCTTGGATTTCGAAGAAATTGTTAAACTTCAGGAACGAGGAGATTGGGAGGAAGCGACTCGAATTATGGTTGAATCCGCCCGGATTTTAGAGAAAGGCGGAGCGGACGTAGTCGTCATCTGTACGAACACGATGCACAAAATGGCCGATGAGGTACAGGCAGCGATTCGAATTCCGCTGCTTCATATTGTCGATGTTACGGCTGAGCGAATCAAAAAACAGGGGCTTACGAAGGTTGGGGTCCTGGGTACACGCTATACGATGGAGCAAGCGTTTTATCGTGAGCGGCTGAATCGTCATGGCATTGAGGTTATCATACCGGAAAGCGATGAGCGAGATTTGATTCACGGCGTGCTGCGGAATGAGCTTTTTAAAGGAAATTGTCTGCCTGAATCCAGAGCTAAATTCATTGCGATTATCGAACGCTTGCACGCACAAGGGGCAGAAGGGATTGTTTTGGGCTGCACCGAAATTCCTTTGCTTATTCAGCAGCAGGATACGAGGATCCCTCTCTTCGATACAACACGCATTCATGCGGAGGAAAGCGTCGAATTTGCAATAGCTTCGAATTATGTGATGAGTTAGACCAATAGCAGAGCAACATGGGGCGTACCTATGGTTGCTTTGCTTTTTTAGTTGGTTCAGGTTTTTTCTTGTTTTTTGACGATAAATATCTAACAAAATGACACCTCGGTATCTACAACGAATAAAAAAAGAAGAAATGCCACATAAGTCCGCTTAGAAAAGCGTTCTTAGGCGGCTTTTTTTTTTGTAAAATTTTTGTGTGGAATGATGGTTTGATGACTTCAAAAAAAGGCAGAGAAAAGGTGAAGCCATGCTCTTTCGATTAAATGAGGTGCCATTCAGCGCGTATGGCTCGTTTATGGCCATAACGGAGATAGTTCCAAGTGATCAAATTCAAGGCATTTACATCAAAAGCGTTCGTGGCGGAGATGAGAAGGCTGGCCTTATTTTTCGCATAGAGGCAACCTGTGAAGATAAGATCGTTCCGTACACTTACCAGGTTTCGGCGACGCTTTTGCAAATGAATTCGGACAAAGGTTACCTTGCGATTTCATTCCAAGAACCGGATGTCATTCGGATCAACGGGGAGGGTATCGGAGTAAGACTCGTTGTTGTAAACGACACCTACGATTACGCGGTTCCGATGGGCGATATCATCGAGCTGAACAGCTACTCGAAGGAGAGGCGGTATGCGCTGCATGCATGCCAAGGCAACATGCAGATGGAGGCTCCTTGGGAAGGCTCGAGATGCCGCAGCATTGCCTTCGACCTTAGCCCAAGCTTAGACGAGGGGCAGATTGATTTGCTTATTCATGAATATGCGGTTGTCCCAAGAGCGGGCTTTAAAGACAGCGCTTCCATCGGAACGAAGGAGCATTTTGAATCATTTTTAGCGCATACGCGAGGCTGCTCTTCGCAATTTGAGACAGCTAGAGAGCTTGCTGCTTATATCACTTGGTCATGTGTTGTCGAGCCAGAAGGCTATTTGCCTCGGAGAGCGATGTACATGTCCAAAAATTGGATGACGAATATATGGAGTTGGGATCATTGCTTCAACGCGATGGCGCTCATCGAGGGCGAACCGCAGCTCGCTTGGGACCAGTTCATGATTTTCTTTGATCGACAGGATGAATCGGGCATGCTGGCGGATTTAATGAATGACAAATATGCCCTGTGGAATGGCTGTAAGCCACCGATTCACGGCTGGACGCTCGCTTGGATGATGCGGCGAACGGATTACGTTACCGTGGAGAGAATGAAAGAGATTTATGAACCCATGGTTCGCTGGACCAACTTCTGGTTCGAGCATCGGGATACCCAGAAGAGCGGCATTCCTGCCTATAACCATGGCAATGACAGCGGCTGGGACAACAGCACTATTTTCCATTTGGGAGTGCCGCTGCAATCACCAGACTTATGCGCTTTTCTTGTGCTTCAGATGGACGTTCTCGGAGAAATCGCACTGCAGCTAGGCTTAATCGGTGAAGCCGAGAGCTGGAGACAGCGCTCGGAGGAGCTTTTGCAAGCTACTCTCGCGCATTTTTGGAATGGCGAAGCCTTCCTAGCCAAGCTGACTGAAAGCAATCAAGCGCATGTAGGCGACAGCCTGCAATTATTTCTACCCGTTGTTCTGGGACATAGGCTGCCAGAAGCAGTCAGAGAAAGGCTTGTTGAAGGGTTGAAGCAATCGGGACGTTTTCTGACCGAGCATGGCTTTGCTACAGAAAGCGTACGCAGTGAATTTTATCAAGCAGACGGCTATTGGAGAGGACCGATTTGGGCACCATCTACCCTGCTGATATACGAAGGACTGAAAGCTTGCGGAGAGCTTGATTTTGCGATGGATATCGCGGAGAGATTCTGCAAGATGGCCGCGCAGAGCGGCATGGCGGAAAACTATGACGCTATAACGGGAGAAGGACTACGGGATCGCGCGTTTACTTGGACCTCTAGCGTTTTTCTAATTTTGGCGAATGAGCTTTATCGACATGAGAATAAATAAAACTAGGTGAACATCATGAAGGAGGCAAAGAAACGATGAACAGCAGTTTGTTAAATATGGCTGGGAAAGTCGCCGTCATTTCCGGCGGCGCATCAGGAATTGGTTACGCTTCCGCAGCAATACTAGCGGAGCAGGGCGCTCACGTTGTCATCTTGGATATTAATGAGCAGCAGGGTGGTGAATCCGCTTCCCGCTTGACACAACGGGGTCTGAAAGCCTCATTCACACGTTGTGATATTACATCGGCGCAAGATTGTAAGCAGGCGATCGATCAGACAGCGGCAGCGCTAGGACGAATCGATATCTTAATGAACAACGCTGGCATCATCCGCCGCAAAACGGTTGTAGAGCTTGAAGAGAATGAGTGGGATGCGGTCATCGACATTACGTTAAAAGGCGCCTATCTGCTGTCCAAATTTACCATTCCGGTCATGGCGCAATCCGGCGGCGGCAGTATTATTAACACCGGATCGGGCTGGGGCTTGAAAGGCGGAGACAAAGCCGCTGCATACTGCGCGGCGAAAGCGGGCATCGTCAATTTGACGCGTGCCATGGCGATCGATCACGGTTCTGAACATATTCGCGTTAACTGCGTTTGTCCAGGCGACACGGATACTCCGCTGCTTCGTGACGAGGCCAAGCAGCTGAACCTAGAGGAAAAAAGCTTTCTTAAGTCCTCGGCTGTTGGAAGACCTTTGGAACGAATTGGGACACCGCAAGACATTGCCAAATCGGTCTTGTTTTTGGCTAGCGACATGTCTTCTTGGGTTACAGGGTCCGTGTTAGTGGTGGATGGTGGCGGTTTAGCTTGATCGCGTAATGGATGTAAAACAATGTATGACAAATTGACATGACGAGAGGTCCAGGAGGAGAACATGAGACAAAATCCGCGTATCCATCCCTATATTCCGAATACAGTACCCGAGGTCAAGCAGGTGATGCTGCAAGAAATTGGCGTAAGCAGCATCGAGGAGCTGTATCGAGGCATCCCGGAAAGCTTGAGATTCAGAGATCAATTACAGCTGCAGCCAGCCCTGACGGAGTATGAGTTGCAGCGCCATATTGAGAAGCTGCTGAGCAAAAATACGTCGGCAAAGGCCAACTTGAATTTCCTAGGTGCGGGATGCTGGCAGCATTTTATCCCCGCTGTCTGCGACGAGATCAGCCAACGCTCTGAGTTCGTCACGGCCTATGCCGGAGAACCCTATGAAGATCACGGTCGCTTTCAGACCCTGTTCGAGTACCAAAGTCTCCTTGCGGAATTGGTCGATATGGATGTTGTCAATGTGCCAACCTTTGATTGGGCGCAAGCCGCGGCTACCGCGCTGCGGATGGCGGTAAGGATAACAGGGAAGCAGGAAGTGCTGCTCCCGGCTATCCTGCACCCAGATCGCAGAATGATCATCGAAAATTACTTATCCCCAGAGATAACTTGTGTATATATCGATGCCATTTCCGACACAGATTCCAAGGGGGGTACGCTTGATCTTAACGATCTACAGAATAAGCTTACTGATCACGTTGCTGCGATCTACATCGAAAATCCGTCCTATATCGGTATTGTGGAGCATCAAGGGCAACAAATTGCCGATCTTGCGCATGCGGCTGGTTCTTTGTTCATCGTGGGCATCGATCCGATTTCACTCGGTGTACTGAAGCCGCCGAGTCAATACGGCGCTGATCTCGTATGCGGCGATCTTCAGCCGCTCGGTATTCATATGCAGTATGGCGGCGGGCAATCGGGTTTCATTGCGAGCCGCGATGAGGAGAAGTTCGTCATGGAATATCCTTCACGTTTATTCGGTATTGTGCCGACGATTGTTGAAGGCGAGTACGGCTTCGGCGATGTGGCCTACGAGCGGACTTCGTTTGCCAAACGGGAAAAGGGTAAAGAATCGGTGGGCACTCAAACCGCGTTATGGGGAATCACTGCTGGCGTTTACTTGGCTTTGATGGGGCCGCTCGGTATGCAGGAGGTTGGACAAACGATCATCCAGCACGCTCAGTATGCCGCTTTGCGTCTGAGCCAAATAAAAGGCGTGAGCCTGCGCTTCACTACTCCTTTCTTCAAAGAATTCGTCGTTGATTTCAATGAATCGGGAAAAACGGTTGAAGCGATTCATCGTGATTTGCTTGCTTGCGGTATTTTTGGTGGCAAGGACCTCTCCCAGGAGTATCCAGAGTGGGGGCAATGCGCACTGTATTGCGTGACAGAAATCCACACCAAAGAGGATTTAGAGCAGTTAGCTGCTGCCGTCAAACAAATCGTAGAAGGATAACCAAAGAAGGGGAGGGAGATCGCTATGAAACGGATTCAAAGAGACACAATGAGAAAATTTCATCAGGCCAAATGGGATGAGCCCATTATTTTTGAGTTACATCGTGCTGGGGAACGCGGGGTGTCAGTACCGCTGGCAGACGCTTCGATCAAAGCCGAAATAGGCGATGGGATATCTGCGCTGCCACCAGAGATGATTCGTGAGGCGGCTCCGGCGCTTCCGGAAATCGGTCAAGCGAAGGTATTGCGACACTATCTCAGACTTTCACAAGAAACGCTGGGCTCAGATTTCAATGTTGAGATCGGTCAGGGAACCTGCACGATGAAATACATTCCGCGCGTGAATGAAATGTTGATTAGAAACGTGAACATGATGGGTCTGCACCCTTTGCAGGACGAAACGACCGTTCAAGGGATCCTTGAGATCTACTATTCGCTTGACCTTGCGATGCGCGAGATATCGGGCTTGGATCAATTTACGTTCCAGCCAAGCAGCGGCACGCAAGCACTGTTCGCTATGGCGTCAATCTGTCAGGCTTACCATGAGCATAAAGGTGAGGCGCAGCAGCGCAATGAGATCATTACGACGATCTTCTCCCATCCTTCGCAGGCGGCAACAGCGGCAGTAAAAGGGTATAAAATCATTACGCTTTATCCAGATGCTGACGGCATGCCTGACATGGAGGCATTAAAACAAGTGGTATCCGAGCGAACAGCTGGGTTTGTGGTAGCCAACCCGGAGGATACGGGCATTTTTAACCCGAGAATCAAAGAATTCACGGATTTGGTGCATGAACACGGCGGTATTTGCTATTACGACCAAGCGAATGCCAATGGTTTGCTTGGGATCGCTCGCGCCAAAGAAGCGGGCTTCGACATGTGTTTCTTTAATTTGCACAAAACATTTGCAGCTCCGCATATGTGCGGAGGCCCTGCTACGGGCGCTCTGGGCGTTGTGAAAGAGCTGATTCCTTTTCTCCCTGGACCCCTTGTGGAGTTCGACGGTCAGACGTACCGTTTCAATCACCAGCTTGCGCATAGCATCGGTAAAGTCAGAATGTTCCACGGGGTTGCACAAACCGTGCTGCGCTCTTATGCATGGATTCGCGCGTTAGGCGCCGATGGGCTGCTCGATGTCGCGCAGACGGCCGTGCTGAATAATAACTATTTATACAGCAAAATTTTGAAAATCAAAGGGGCAAGCGCTCCGTATGTTCAAGGCGGAAGATTGGAGCAAGTGCGGTATAGCTGGGAGCAGCTTACGAAGGATACGGGCATTACAACCGAGGATGTTCAGCGGAGAATGTGCGACTTCGGCTTGCATTACTGGACCAGTCATCATCCGTATGTCGTGCCTCAGCCATTTACGCTCGAGCCAACGGAATCTTATTCGAAGGATGATCTGGATGAATATGTCCAGGCGCTGGAGAGGATTTCATGGGAAGCTTACAATGACCAGCAAGCGATCTTGGACGCTCCGCAGTTCAGCACGGTCCACCGCATCGAAGAGTCAAGCCTTGATGAGCCGGAAGACTGGTGCATCACCTGGCGTTCTTATCTTAAAAAAGCAAAATAGTGCATAGGGAAGTGCCGGGGATATGAGTTCCCCGGTTTATTTTGTTACCGTATACCCCAGTCCCTTTCTGTGAAATGATCTGCTATAATGGCGATATATGTCGAAACGGGAGAGTTGATTTTGAATGCGTTTACATCCTCGTCAGTTGTTGAAAGTTGCTCAGCAAAGCTTGCAAACCAAACTCACGCTATTTATTATGCTGGTTGCAACGATACCCTTGCTGATGTTTGGATTTTTCTCCTATTTGAAATCGTCTCAGATGATTAACCAGCAATTTGGTTTGTATGGGAACAACTCAGTAGCGCTGCTGCAATCCCAGATTGATTCAGGCTTACGACAGATGAAATTTACGGCTACCGATATTTTAGCTTTCCTGCTAGACCCGAAGTTTACCATCTTGCACGAGGAAGTGCCGTCAACTTATAAAGGCTTTCAGGATGAGCAGCAGCTTGAACAGTTTCTGAAAGCACATAAAACCGTGGATACGAAAGGGATCTTCATCATAACTCAGTCGGGCTACTATTACGGTGAAAGTACAATAAATGCTCCAAAAATCATCGAGGAGGAGCTGTTTAATAAGGGAAGCTTATATCCCGACAGCTACTGGTTTGGTATTTATGAGCCTAAACATTATAAAGTGGGGATGACGAATCCCGAAGAAAAAGTGATTGGCCTCTTATTTCAAATCAAAAACCAGAACAGCTTTCTGGAGGGGAGCCATATCCTGATTGAAGTAAGCGCGGATAAACTGCTTGAACTATTCAAAGAATTTGAAGCTGACACCCATTCTCATATTAAGCTGACGGATAAACAAGGCCGACTCATTTATCAGACAGAAGCAGGCTTCAGCGGGAAGGCAACGGATGTCGTGTGGGTCAAATCTTCCGAGGTGACGGACTGGAGCATCGAAGTTCGCATTCCTTATGGCGAGTTCTATAAGTCATCGGTTCTCATCCGCACGTTTACCATGGTGGCTGCGGGATTTGCATTATTGCTCGCGTTGATTCTTTCGATTATTATATCCTCGCGCTTTATTCGGCGTATTAAGCGTCTCAAAGAGACGATTCAGCTCGTCGGCATTGGCAGACTAGAGACGCGTGTAGAGGTTGATTCCGAGGATGAGCTCGGCAGGCTCGCATTCAGCTTTAATAATATGCTCTTTCAATTGGAAACGCTGATCGGCGAGGTACGTCACGCCGAAGGGCTGAAGAAAGAAGCAGAGCTGCGCGCCCTGCATTTTCAAATTAATCCACATCTCTTGCTAAATACGTTGGCCTCGATCCAATGGAAAGCCCGCTTGCAAGGGGCACAAGAGGTGAACAAGATGATCTATCATCTCACCAAGGTGCTTGATGGCAACTTGAATTTCACCCGTGAAATTGTAACCCTGGATAAGGAATTAGATCTGATTGATCACTTTCTGAACATCCAACAGCTTAGATATGGACGTGTATTCTCCTATGAGATCGCCAATAAAGGCATAGATTTAGAACGCGTATGCATTCCTCGGATGACGCTGCAGCCCTTGGTTGAAAATATTTTTTTCCATGGCTTTGAAGACGGGGAGGGCGCTATTAGGCTAAGCATCGGGGTGGATCAAGGCGATGCTGTTGTGACTTTGATCGATAACGGCAAAGGCATCAAGCCTGAGGTTCTTGCTCATATGCTCAATGCGAACGAGCATCAACAATCGTTGAAGCGAATTGGAATGTTCAATGTTGACCAGCGCATTCAATTGCATTTCGGCTATAAGTACGGTCTACGTGTCCAATCGGAGCTAGGCAAAGGAACGTCCATTACAATCCGTTTACCTTATGGAGAAGAGGGGGATGCACATGGTTTCGGAGGCACTTATCGGGGTCATGATCGTTGATGACGAAGCGATTATTCGCAAAGGGTTAAAGGCGACTATTCCATGGGAAAAATACGGTATGAAAGTGGTCGCTGACGCGCCGACGGGCACGAAAGCTTGGGATGCCTTTATGGTCGAACGGCCGGAAGTGGTCATTACGGATATTGTGATGCCAGAAATGAACGGCATCGAGCTTGCCAAGCTAATTAAAGAAAATGAGCCGCAGACCAAAGTGCTGCTGCTCAGCTGCCACAGCGATTTCGGTTATGTGCAGCAGGGAATAAAGCTGGGCGCTTCCGGCTATTTATTGAAAACGTCGTATAACGATGATGAATTAGAAGAGTTTCTTGAGCAATTTCAGCATGAGATTGATACGCATAAGCGGTTGCGCAAGAAAGAGGGGCAGAAACAGTTTCTAGACTGGTTGTATGGCATCGATCTTCATTTGACAGAAACGCTGCCATCTGCAAAGGAATGGCAATGGGTGCTTGAGCCCAGCTTGATTTATTTAGCAGCCAACGCTACCGGAGAAGCTGCGCTTAGCCTGAAAGTCATTGCCGATCAATGGATGTTTGAAGTAATTAAATTTGCTGAAGATCGTTTCTTTCTGCTGGGTCCCGCAGCTTCCTGCAAGGAATTCGATAAACAGCTGATTGATTTGAAAAGTAGGTATCCGCAGCTGCGCTGGATCAAGGAAGGGCCTGTTGCGGGCATCGAGCGCTGGATGGAAGCTGTTAAGCGTGTTTATCGCCAGACGGAGACGGAACATACGTACAACGTCAATCCCGAGGCGTGGCCGGAGCCGATTGCCTTGGCTGTGAAGATGATCGTACAGCGGGTTGATGAGAAATTATCAGTTTCTGATGTGGCGCGTGAGGTAGGTCTTAGCAGAAGCCATTTGAGCAGCTTGTTCAAGAAGACGCTTGGTGAAGGGTTCGTCGCGTATACGTATCGAACGAAGCTCAAAGCAGCGCAGCAATTGCTAACAACAACGGATACGACGGTTCAGGACATTGCTGATAAATTAGGCATGATCGATGCCAAATATTTCAGTAAATGGTTCAAACGATGTACAGGGAAAACACCCAGTGAGTTTAGACATGTGAATAAACATTAGTCAGCTGAGCAGCACAGGGGAGCGCAAAATCTTCAGTGATTTCGTGATTCTTTTGTGTTTTTTGTTATTTATGGCGCATCCTAGTTATCGAAACAGACGATCAGCAACCAGAAGTCGAACAAATTTCCACCTGGGCGAGAATCCATGATGAAAAACAGACAACGTTCTTCCATATACCGTTCATTCCTCGGTTCAGGCAATGGACGTATCGTTTTATAATGAAAGCGATTCACCAAATAGATGGAGGAGGGGTTCTCATGAAACGTTCCATGGTCGTAGTCATCCCAGTATTGTTTACGCTTTCATTGGTGGCGTCAGGATGTGGAGGTTCGGAAGGGAACACAAGTAAGCCGACTGCGGCAGCATCAGATAAGCCGACAACCAGTCCGAGTCAGACGAAGGATAGTACGAACGGAAGCAAGCTTACGCTTCGATTCGCCACATGGGATACGGGGGACGCGCTGAAGATCGAGCAGGACATTGCCAAGAAATTTGAAGAATCGCACCCTAATACCAAAATTCAAGTAGAAGCATATGGCGATGGCTTCGATCAAAAGCTGGCAGCCGCCATTGGTGCCAACGACGCCCCGGATATTATGTACATGTGGGATTTCCCCACCTATGATGCGAATTTGGAGCCGTTAGACGATTTGATGAATAACGATGTGGATTTGAAGCGCGACGATTTCTATCCAGGACTTTTCAATTATGTGAAAGTAGACGGCAAATCGTACGGCCTGCCCGCAGGATTTACGACGCGTATTATGTACTACAACAAGAAGCTGTTCGATCAAGCAGGTGTGCCTTATCCGAAAGAAGGCTGGACATGGAACGAGCTGAAAGAATCGGCTAAGAAATTGACGGATACGTCCAAAAAGCAATATGGCATCGGGATACGCGCCTCCAATGATCCTTATGATTTGCAAGGCATGATCTGGAGCAATGGGGGGAGCTTCATCAGTCCTGATGGTAAAACAATCGAAGGCTTTATGAATGGCAAAGAAACCGCGGAAGCTGCGCAATTGCTCGGTGATTTGTTGAAGCAAAAATCCGGCGTCGTGGTTGGCGGCAAAAATCAACAATCCGGCGACGATATCTTCAAAGCCGGCAAAATTGCGATGTGGGAAAGCGGCATATGGCCATTGGATGATTTTAAGAAAACAGGCGTTGATTTCGGTACTGTCGTTATGCCTTCCTTCGAAGGTAAGCCATTAAAAGGGGTCGTCGCCGAATCCGCTATTTCGATCTCCAAAAATTCGAAATATAAAAAAGAAGCTTGGGAATTCGTGAAGTTTTATGCTTCTGACGTAGCCATCAAGATGCGAACAGCGGATCTTCCAGTGCGCAAAAGCGTAGCGGATCAGATGAAGCTGAGTCAAGATCCACTTTTCCAGCCGTTCTTCAAAATGCTTGAAGCTTCGGACAATACGCCTGCGTTCTTGCTTAATCCCAAATGGAATGAAGTGAATCGCAATTTGACTTCTGCTATTGACGCAGTGATCTCCGGGCAAAATGCGAAAGAGACCTTGGATCTCGCCGTCAAGGATTCCCAAAAGTTTATTAAATAGTCGACCCGAATGGAGAATGACGATGCCTACACAAATATCCAAAACCATTGCAATCCGCCGGGCTTCATTCAAGAGGGGTAGGATCATTCCCTACCTCTTCATCCTTCCTTGGATTATTGGTTTCGCAGCATTTACGTTGGGACCGCTCTTATTTTCACTCATCATCAGTTTATACGATTGGCCGATTACTGGGCAGCGTAAGTTTATTGGGCTGCAAAATTATATCACAATGTTCACGGACGATCCGTTATTTTGGCATTCTCTAGGCGTTACTTCTAAGTTTGCGCTTATGCTTGTACCGCTTAATTTGGCTTTCTCGCTCACGCTTGCGATGTTGTTGAACCAGAAAATTAGGGCAAGCGGATTGTTTCGGACGATCTTCTATTTGCCTTCTGTCATATCGGGCGTTGCCCTTTCGATGATTTGGTCTTGGGTATATAGCGGAGAGTATGGACTGCTTAATTATCTGCTTTCCTTGGTTGGGATCACAGGACCCGATTGGCTGCGCGATCCCCATTGGTCGCTTACGGCGATGGTCGGAGCCAGTCTATGGGCCCAAGGCTCCATGGTGCTTATTTACTTGGCAGGTTTGAAAAATATTCCCAAAGACTTATATGAGTCCGCTTCCATGGACGGTGCGAATGCATTTCGGAGATTTTTTGCCATTACGCTTCCGATGTTAAGTCCAACGATCTTGTTTAATTTAGTGACGTCGATCATTGCAGCCTTCCAGCAATTGACCTTGGCGTTGACCTTAACGGGTGGCGGACCGCTGAAATCGACATATTTTTACGCGATGTACGTCTATGAGAATGCGTTTAAGTTTTTCCATATGGGCTATTCCGCAGCAAACGCGTGGATTATGTTTTTGATTGTGCTCAGTTTGACGGTCTTCGTATTTAAATCCTCTAGCATGTGGGTTTTCTATGAGAGTGAAGTGAAGCAGCAGACGGGCAGCAAACGCGCGAGAAGCAAGGAGGCATCCAAATGAACATGAAAAAAATAGTCGCCTACGGACTACTCGTTTTTTTCTCATTGCTGTTTCTGATGCCCTTTTATTGGCTCGTATCTACAGCTATGAAATCGCCAGAAGAAATCTATATGTTTCCGCCAAAATGGATTCCTTCAACGCTTCATTTTGATAATTTCGTGCATGCCTGGACGATTCAGCCGTTCAATGACTTTCTGAGAAATTCGTTGACTGTTACGATTTTATGCAATATCGGGCAGCTCCTTTCCTCATCCATGGTTGCCTTCGGGTTTGCGCGGTTCCGTTTCAAAGGCAGAGATGCGCTGTTTATGGTCTTGCTTGCGACGATGATGATTCCCTGGGATGTGACCATGATTCCGCTGTATATGGAGTTTAACTTGTTAGGATGGATCAATACGTTGAAGCCGTTAATTGTACCCGCGTGGTTCGGAGCGCCGTTCTTTATCTTTATGCTTCGTCAGTTTCTGTTGACGCTGCCTCGCGAATTAGAAGAATCGGCAAGTATTGACGGGGCGAGCGCATTTTCAATTTATTTGCGTATCTTCGTGCCTTTGATGGTACCTGCGCTGATTTTAGTTAGCGTTTTCAACATGATGGATACATGGAACGATTATTTGGGGCCGTTAATTTTCTTGAATGACGCAAGCAAGTATACGTTGACGTTAGGTTTGGCGCAGTTTAGAGGGATGTTTGGCGTCGATATGACCTCGATCATGGCCGTAACGACGATCATTTGCATCCCGCCACTCCTTATTTTCTTCATGGCGCAGCGATACATCGTTGAGGGAATTGCCAGTACGGGGATTAAATAAAAACACATCATAGAATGGAGGCCTTGCAGTGCCTGAAATACAACGTAACGATTGGGAAAATCATGAGCTGCTTCACCGTAACCGAATGGAAGCAAGAGCGTATTTCATTCCATTTGCCGATGAGGCATCGGCTTTTACCTTAGAAAGGGGCGGCTCGGACCGCTTCCTGCTGCTCAATGGCCAGTGGGATTTCCACTATGCATCCTCTGCGGCGGAAGCGCCGGAGCACTTCTACAAACAAGAGATTGCAACCGATGAGTGGAGGTCAATTCCTGTTCCAGGACATTGGCAGCTGCATGGATATGGCAAGCCGCATTATACGGATTTATACTATCCATTTCCCGTAGATCCTCCTCGCGTCCCATCAGAGAACCCGACAGGATCTTACCGTCGCACTTTTCAAATTCCGCCGAATTGGGTGGGCCAGCAGATTACGTTGAATTTCCAAGGCGTCGATAGTGCCTTTCACGTATGGGTAAATGGTGTTGAAGTCGGCTACAGCCAAGGAAGCCGTCTTGCTTCTGAATTCGACGTGACGCCCTATGTGAGAGAAGGCAGCAATTTACTAGCTGTGCGGGTTTATCAGTGGTCGGACGGCTCCTATTTGGAAGATCAAGACATGTGGTGGCTAAGCGGAATTTTCCGGGATGTGTACTTGGTCATGCAGCCTAAGCTTCAAGTCTATGATTTCTTTTGCAGAACAGAGTTGGATGCCGAATGTATAGATGCAGAGCTTCAAGTCGACATCACGCTTCGCAATCAGAACGCTTTGCAGCAGGGTGCTGAGATTGATATTCGTTTATTTGATAGTTATTTCTCGGAGATTGCTTCTGTCAGATCAGGAGTTCCGTTCATCGATAACGGCGGGATGACCACAATCAATGAAAGGCTTCATGTTGCGTGCCCCCGCAAGTGGACCGCTGAAACACCATATCTATACGTACTGCTCATAACCATTAGAGATGGAGCAGGTCATGTGCTCGAAACGATTCCTTGGCGAGTCGGCTTCCGTAAAGTTGAGATTGCCGGCGGTCAGATGCTCGTCAATGGGAAAGCGATCATGCTAAGAGGGGTTAACCGGCACGATCACCACCCCGATACAGGACGCGCACTGTCGATCTCGACCATGGTGGAGGATATCCTGCTGATGAAACGGTTCAATATTAATGCCGTCAGGACTGCCCACTACCCGAATGATCCTAGATTTTACGAGTTATGTGATCGTTATGGGCTATATGTCATGGAGGAGACGGATTTGGAAACCCATGGATTTGAACTGTTGGGTGATGAAAATCGGCTCTGCAACGATCCTACATGGGAAGCGCCCTATGTGGATCGCATGGAACGTATGGTCAAGAGGGACAAAAACCATGCCTCTATCCTCATGTGGTCGCTCGGAAATGAATCTGGCTTCGGCAGCAATCATGAGGCGATGGCCGCGTGGTGCCATGCTTATGACAGCACGCGCCTGGTCCATTACGAAGGTGATCGTGAGGCTAAGGTGTGCGATGTGGTAAGTACGATGTACTCCTCACATGAGAAATGCATCGGGTTCGCGGAGAAGGATTCGGATAAACCGCACATTTTGTGTGAATATGCGCATGCAATGGGGAACGGACCGGGAGGTTTGAAGGAGTATTGGGATATTTTCTACAGCTCCCCTCGCATGCAGGGCGGTTTCGTCTGGGAATGGATCGACCATGGACTGCGTCAATATACAGAGACGGGTCAGGCTTATTTCGCTTATGGCGGTGATTTTCAAGATGAGCCCAATAATGGCAATTTTGTCATCGATGGTCTCGTTTCGCCTGATCGGGTGCCATCTCCGGGATTACTGGAATTGAAGAAAATTATGGAACCGATTGTGACAGAAGTGCTAGACGCTGCGTCAGGGCATATTCGCATTCATAACAAATATGATTTCATCACGTTAGAGCATGTAAGGCTGGTATGGCGTGTGGACGTATCAGGTGAGGTTGTACAAAGCGAGGAGCTTGCTGTTCCTAAGATAGCTCCAGGCGCAAGCGCAGAGCTTCATATCCCCTTTCGGAAGCCTACAGCGGCTAATGATGCCGATGCATGGTGTACCTTGAGCTTTGTAACGAAGGCGGACACCATATGGGGGAGTAACGGCCACGAAGTGGCATGGACCCAGTTTGCACTACCTGTGAAGACAGTCATTCAAGTGAAGCCGTCCGTAACGGTGGGCCCGGTGCGTTATGACTTGGAACGCGGGCAGCTACGTGTTGAGGCACTGAATTCGCTTGCTACATTTGATCAGCACAAGGGGTTTCTCAAGGCGTGGCATCAAGCGGGGATTCCTCTATTCCAGAAGGGGCCGCAGCTAACGATCTGGCGAGCCCCAATCGACAATGACATGTACGTCGTTGCCGACATGAGGAAAGCTTATTTGGATCGTATGCAGCACAGTCTACGTGATTTCGCTTGGTCAGAGAATGAAGAAGGTGAACTCGTTGTGAGCAGTCAAATTCGTTTTGCGCCACCAGTTCATGAGTGGGGAATAGACTGCGAATATCGTTACACCTTTGGCCGTAATGGGATTCTGTCATTAGAACTTCATGGCAAACCTTATGGTAATTTACCGGCTGTATTCCCGCGAATCGGTATTGAGCTGGAACTCAACCAAAGCTTGAATAAAGTTGTTTGGAGCGGCAGGGGACCTGGAGAAAGTTATCCGGACAGCCAGCAGGCTAGTCGTTTTGGGAAATATCAATCAGTGATTGACGATCTTTATACGCCATATGTGTATCCACAGGAAAATGGTAATCGATCAGACGTCAAATGGGTATCCTTTACCGATTCAATGGGCGCTGGATTGTTGGTGGCTGGGAAGCCTCAATTCAACTTTAGTGCCCATCCGTACACGACAGCGGACTTGGATGGAGCTAAGCATACAATAGACTTATCCAAACGTGATTACATCACGCTGCATGTAGATTATATGCAAAATGGGCTTGGCTCCAACAGCTGTGGCCCCGCACAGTTGCCCGCGTATCAATTGAAACCACACGAGTTCCTGTTTCAGCTAGACTTTATCCCTTTTAATGAAAATGCGGGATCGGCTGGATGGCATTCTCGGAAGTGAACTTATCCCATAAATAAGAAGTCAGGTCGTTCTTTCGCTTAGGCGAGGTGATCTGGCTTTTTTTCATTTAAAATTCATATGTAATGTGTATAGTAAGCCTATACTTATGACAATTTTCGAAGGGGGAACATCAATGGAATTACGTCGAGCAAACACAACTAAACGATTAGGGATCCCCGAGAAAGAGCGGATCTGGGTATTCACGGCAGTAGGGATGACCGTATTAATCCTCATCGTGGGAATAGGGGGGATGCTGCATATGTCAGCGGCTTCTCTGCACAGCAGAAGCTTTGAACATACGTATAAGAATTATGGGTCTAATGCCAGGTTAGCTTTGTTCTTTGTTTTAGCTTATTATGTACTCTCCTTGCTAATCAAACAGCGAATATGGGGACGCATGGAAATTATGAAAAAAGGGGTTGTCATTTTACTTCGAATCGTACGAAAATGGCATACACCAGCTGCGATCTTAGCGATTGGGCTTATTGTCCTTCATGCAGCCGCGGTATTTGTGTACGGCTTTACATTCAATTTCAGTAATGTGAGCGGTCTTCTTGCGCTTATCGTTCTGCTTCCAGTCCCCGTATCGGGATTGTTCAGATATAAACGGTTAGATCGAAGGTGGCACCTTCGATCAGGGCTAGCATTTGCCGTCTTATTTTTGATTCATGCGTTTCTATAGAACAAAGTACACATGAATGTGTACATACAAGCATCCACCTATATAATCCAAGGATCAGGAACACCTTGGGTTATAAGGTGGATGTTTTTGTATTGCAAGATGTAGAATACTGTATTTTATGTCGAAATATATCGTAAATATAGATTTTATGTCGTTATTCTTTTATACTAAATTAGAAATTACTAGAAACTAGATCTAATAGACTAGCGTTAGAGAAACGGGATAGGGGAGACAAGCGCTTGAGTACGACGAACTGGAACAAATCAAAGTTATGGATTGTGACTGTGACTTTTTTGGTCATTACAGCATTTATGGGAAACGCAGTAGTTAGCGCAGATGAGCAGTCTGCAGTTGCAGCTAACAAAGAGATTGTTAACCCATATCAAACGTATACGTATGATTTAATGTCAGAAGATGTGAAGAAGCTGGCAGCTGCCTATCCGGATCTCATCCAAGTAAAGTCGATCGGTACAACAGCGTACGGGAAGGATATTAAAGCAGTGAAATTAGGCAAAGGTGAAGCTAATGTCTTGATTGACGGGGCTCAGCATGCCAGAGAATGGATGGGAACGAACCTTATCCTTTATATGATCGACCGCTATGCGTATGCCTACGAGCATAATATGAAATTCAACGAGTATGTTGTTCGTGAACTACTCAATCGCTGCTCGATTTGGTTTATTCCAATGGTGAATCCAGATGGTGTAACGCTGCAGCAATTGGGTCCTAGTGCTTTTCCTGAAGAATTAAGCAGTCAGTTCATAAGTATGAATGGTGGCAGTAATGACTTTAACCGATGGAAGGCCAATGCTGAAGGGATTGACATCAACCGACAGTACCCTGCCGATTGGACCGGGATTCGCAATGCCTCCAAATACCCGATGTATAAAAACTACAAAGGAGCGGAGCCCGTGGTCACAGCGGAAGCAAAGAGCATGATTCGGTTTACCTACGAGTCAGATCCTGAAATCGCTTTATCTTACCACACGTCGGGACGGGTCTTATACTGGAACTTTCATACAGATTCCAAAAATTTGGAACGAGATAGGAAAATGGCTGAAACGATTAGCGGTATGACAGGATACAGCTTGGTGATGCCGGAGACCAATCCATCTGGTGGCGGTTACACGGATTGGTTTATCGCGCAATTTGGGCGTCCGGGATTCACGGCTGAATTAGGGCCGTACATTGAAGAAGCGGAACTGCCAATCTGGACGTTTTCCGATATTTGGAAGGAGAATGAGACACTGGGGTTATATTTGGCATCCGAAGGGTACAAGTTGTGGCAACAACGCTATCCAATAGAAACAGTTGAGAATAAATTACAATTACTTGAAACGGTTAAACTATATAATCGACCTAGTGAATCTTTCCCTACAGGTGGGGAAATCTCCAGCGGGAAAGTAAGCTCAGACGCTCGTATGGGGGAATGGTACCGTCTCTCCACCTGGATGGGATCGAAGTGGATTCACCTTGATGAGACTGCCTATCTTCAGGGGTATAGTGAGAAATTCGTTCAACTAATTGACTTAAAAGACGTGACTCCGTTATACAAGTATCCAATTGCTGAGAACATGGAACCCATTGGTAAATTGAACCCTCAGCAGGTGAATACGTTGGAACGTTGGAGGGACTGGGTTCTTATTCACACATGGATGGGAGATGTCTGGATCCCATACAAAGAATAGACGGGTTGCTTTAAGACGCCATTCATGAATTGTAAATACGAGGGGAGCAGCAGCATGTTACATATGCGTCGAAGTTGGCTAGCAATCGCAATCATAGGTTTTCTTATTATCGAAATAGGTAGTCCAGTGGCAAACGCTAAAGCACCAGATCAACCGATCATTTGTGTTGACCCAGGTCATCAACGTTACGGGAACAATGGGCTTGAACCCACAGGGCCTGACGCAAAGGAAATGAAACCAAAGGTTTCGTCGGGAACCAGAGGCGTCAAAACGAAAAAACCGGAATATGTTTTAAGTTTAGAGGCAGCGCTGCTTATTAAAGATAAATTGGAGAAACTGGGCTATCAGGTTGTGATGACTCGTGAAACGCATGACGTCAACATCTCCAATAAGGAAAGAGCTTTGATGTGCAATGAGGTAAATGCGGATTTGGCCGTGCGCCTTCACGCAGATGGAGATAGCTCCGCTCAAACACAAGGAATTTCATTGCTCACTCCGGCATGGAGCGAACATAATAAAACGTTTTATTCACAAAGCAAGGAAGCCGCTCAAAGCGTATTGAACGAGGTTCTAAAAACGACAGGAGCTGCTTCCAGAGGCATTGTGGCACGTTCTGATCTCTCGGGATTCAATTGGTCGGAGGTACCGACCATTTTGGTCGAAATGGGGTTCATGACGAATTCAGATGAAGATGAGAAATTGTCGAATCCCGACTATTTGGACAGATTGGCACAAGGCGTTGTAAACGGCATAAATGTGTATGGTGCTGTACAGGTGGAGGGAACGGAAAAAGCGCAGCAAGCTCACCTTTATTTACCGACTCCTAGTCGTTTATATGAGCTTTTGGATGGCAAAATGATCCGCACCGCGATGTCGCTAACGCCTCAAACGGTACAAGCCTCGGCTTCCTGGGGCAATTGGCACCAAGTAGACACTTGGGTAGGAAGCCGTTGGGTATATACGGGGCCAACTCTAATCGAGATCCAACGGCTAGATAAGGAGCTTGAACTCTCGAATTACACAGCAATGTACCGAAGTCCCTTGGATGAACAGCCGATCGGCGGACTGACCCCTCAAAAGGTTCGAGTTAAAGCGCAATGGCAGAGATGGTACATGATCGAAACTTGGCAAGGCGATGCATGGATATTACAGAAATAGTGGAGAAACCAGGACATTTCGCTTAGGCAATTTGAACTGGTTTTTTCTTTTGGCTTGATATCCTTATGAGGTCATGCTTTAATACAAAGTGAACCTATTTCTGTGTAGAGGAGTTTTAAATAATGGGGGTAGTCAATGCCGTAGAGGCAATCGTAAGTGATTTATTCGACGAGTTTCAAAAAAATTATGAGCTGAAATGCGTCTGTGAGCAATGTCAGGAAGATATTCTTGCTTTAGTCTTAAACCAGATTCCTCCTAAATATACGTCCAGTCAAAAAGGTCAATTATTCGTGAAAAGTCTTTATTTAAATACACAACTGCAATCTGATGTGATGAAAGAACTGACGAGCGCAGTTTTCATTGTGGAGCATAACCAAAACCATTCTGAAGATGGTAGTCTTGCCTAACTGTTCGCCGCATAAGGTGAGCAGTTTTTTTGGGGAATGATAACGGGTCTATTCATATACACGTTGAGGCAGGCTTAAAAAAAGACGCAAGCGGCAATGGATAAGATTGCCGCTTGCGTCTTTTTATATTTCTGCTTATTTAGGGCGACGGAGCAAGCGAATAAAGAAGAATAATCCAATAAAGAAGATGACACCGATGACAGCTACTACCCAGATTAATGTTGTTTTGGATACGGGCTTAGTAGCAGGCGGAGCCTCTGGATTCGTTTTCTGCTCAGCTTTAATGTCGAATGACAAAACCTCATTGGATTTGCTCATCACGACAACTTGGCTTGATTTCTGTTCGTTGTTGAGAAATTGAAGCAAGTTGGTATGTACAAAGCTATCTTTCGCTTTTTTGTTATTTTCTCCAGGCTGGAAGACGGCCATGACACGTTCTTTATCCCACATCGAGGTTTGAATCCATGCGGCATAGTCCGTTGTTTCATTAATAATGTTGGAATTAGGTAAGTGCTGGAATTGCCCATTGCCAGAATTTACTAACAATTGATCCATATAGCTTTGAAGCGATACGAATGTATTGGGATTACCAATAACAATGACGTTGCGATCCTTAAGCTTTTTAGCGAGTTCAGGATCTTGATCTCGGACAATGTCTATTGCGCCATGGTTGGAAGACTGACTCGTCATTTCTCTAGTTAGAGTGGCTAACTGACTCAAAAAAGCACCATCAACGTCTTTTGGCAAAAGAAATACGGTATGATCAAGCCCTTGATCTCCGACAAAAGGAGCAGGCCAATTTTTGAAGCTAGTCTCCTTCTGAACCTCATGGGGAATCTGGATCGTACTATTTTTGTCGATGAATATCCATTTACCGTTATTTGATTTTGGCCCGCACGCGTTGGTGTGCGTTTCATTTAAATGCGCCGAGAATGCCATAGTTAAAGTATTCGTTTTTGTTTCTTTCACGTAAGGGGCTAGCGGGATAGGAAGAAGAAAGCTATCATCTTCCTTTTTTGCTTTAACAATTTCCGCAAATGAAAATGTTTTGGGAATGTCATTAATGATCACTGTTAATCCTGCAGTCCCATTGGAGGCAACCGAGGCTGTGCTTTTGTTATCTTTGGAAACGATGATGTCGTTCTGCAAAAGTGAGGATACCCGCACTTTTAGTGTCAATTGACTTTCTCCGGTCAGACTCCAGTATGAAGGAATCGTATAGGTCAAGCGGTCCGAATTAAGATTTGAATCATCAAGTTTAATGTTGGAAGTGCCTAGTGACTCAAATGTAATTGGTTTTATTGGGGTTACCGTTTCAGCTGCTCTTGTTGAAGTATCGATGACTAGATGATTTCCGGCTAGTTGATCAACAAAGTTTTTTTCAGTCAATAAATGAATGTGCTCCTTGATGATCTTATCGTCTGCCGCAGAAACAAGAAGAACTTGTTTAACCTCATTTTTAATTTGGTCTTTTACCGCAAAAGTATCCATGCTCAGCTGTTGGCCTTGCACCTGAATTTGATTAGCTTGTAGCATTTGTTTAATTGGCCCGCCCCAATCGCTGATACTGCCGAGAGCAATGGCTGGAATAAGGCGGCCTTTACTCAACCATTCGGATTCAGTCATGATTGGCGTAGATCTTTTAGTGGCGGTGTTCGATGAAAAATAAGTAGCGACCTGCATAGCCGAAGAAATTAAATCAGCTGAAGGATGATCTGGAAGCAAAACAGCCCCATACATTTCATCCTGTACACTTTGTTCTACAAATGGAAACGGGTAGTTCTTAAGCGCATCATTCGTCGTAAACGTTGTCGTTGTATTTAAGAAAATGGCAGTTGAACGATTGATTTTCACCCAATTCGCAGGATTTTCCTCATCGCTGCATAGATCGTCAGAGACTGTGCTATGTTTGACAATCGTAACGTTATGGAAACCTGGTGTCACGTCTTCACTGCCTAAGAAAATTCTTTTTATAAGTCGGGAACTTGTATCTTTGGTAAGAGAGATACTCTTAAGCGGCCTACCATCGATTGCTACCGTAATCGTAGAACTCGTAGGAAGGAGTAAATCTGAATAACTGATATCCAAGTCGATATAACTGCCATCACTTACGTCAGCTTTTGGTACGCTATAAAATAACTGCTGTGTACTATCAACCCTCGTCATGGAGATATTTTCATTTGTTAGATGCGATAAGTACCCGGGGGAGGCGGATGAAACATTAGAGCTGAATGTAGCTTGAGAGCCGTCTTTCAAATAAGTTGCGGCGATATCCAACTTTTTCTCTAGGTTAGGATCAGTGCTTTCGGCGTAAACGGAGAGCAAAGGTTGGGTGGTAAGCTGTGCGGCTAGCAGACCTAAGCTGCTGCAGATAATTGTTTTGCGGTAGAAGTTCATTCGTTCAAACACCTTTCCTTGCAAATATAATTAGGAGACGGATCCATCTTGCTTTTTCGTTTGTTGGAAGCGCTCCGTTTTGTACCATTTGGTTTCTTGCTTCAGCAAAACACGCTTCATTTCCAAGAATAAGGAATAGAGGACTAGAAGAATCCAAAACTGTGAGTAAGTGAGGTACATGAGCGATACAATGAAAAAGTTTCGTATGTTGAGTTCTGTCTTTTCGATACCAAGAGCGATCATAACCTCGGTAATGTAAAGGAAGTAGGCCAAAATCCAGAGAATAATCGAGACCATACCCACATTGAGATGGAGATCTACGAATAAATTGACAATAAATAAACAGTCAGAAACGATGACGCCGAAAAAGAAAAGGAAATAAGTGAAGAAGAAATAAATCAGGTCGAATATGATACTTTTCCGCTTCAGGGTAAATAGTTTCGCCATGAATTTAAGCACGACATACTGGTTACCTCGAGCCCAGCGTGTACGCTGTTTCCACCATACTTTCCATGTTTCAGGTTCTTGCTCCCAGGTGATGGCTGCAGGAAAGAAGCGAATGTGATACCCCATATTGTAGACACGAATCGTAAGTTCCGTATCTTCTGCCAAGGCCTTCTCATCCCAACCGCCGAGCTCCTCAATAATGCTGCGCCTTATGGCAAAATTGGTCCCGGGGATGGTTGCTACATTAAACCAGTGAAAGCGACCGCCTTGCGCCATCCATTGGAAGCAAATCGTTTCAATATTAATAAAACGTGTCAGTAGGGTCTGAGCTGCATTGATGACGCGGAACTTGCCAACAATGGCTCCTGCTTTTGGATCGTTAAGCATTGCAAGAACTAGATAGTACACGGCTTTACGTTCTGGTGTATTATCAGCATCATAGACGACGATAATGTCACCCGTGGCATGTTTAAATCCGTGATTCAAGGCGCCAGACTTACCACCGCCAATGTTGGGTGGGACGAGATGAACGACTTTCAATTGGGGATATCGGCTGGAGTAGCTGTCAGCGATCTCCCCGGTTCGATCCTTGGAATTGTCATTTATAATGATAATTTCCAACAAATCTTTTGGATATTCTAGCTTAAGCATTGCTTTAATCGTTCTTTCGATCACGACATCTTCATTATGTGCGGGGATCATAACGCTTACCTTAGGCCAGGGATGGTTCTTTTTCTCCCATTCGGCAATTGGGCGCCGGTAGCGGAGATAATGCATATAACCACCCTGCATGAGAAACATATGGTACAACAGCATGAGCCATATGACGGTCAATGAGGCATAAAACATAATATTAGCCACTGATGTTTCGCTCCTCAAATAATTGTTTGCGTAGGTTCATCCTCATGCTAAAGGTGTAAAGGATAAAAAGCAGAACCATAATCGTCACGAGTATAGCAATGCCCCAGAGGATCACTTCTACGCTTCCTAAACGTTTAATGGTTTGCACCACCTGTTGTTGTTCCGAGTGGGGTGAGGCATTCCTGTAATTGATTTGTCCCTGCGGGTCAGTAGTGATTGTAAGATTAGGCGTACGGACAGAAGCATTCATTTTCCTTAAATCCAGCCAATTCAAATTCGGGATATGCTCGACATGCGAGATAAGGGTTTCTAATTTATCCAAGCCCAGGTAAGGGTGATAAAACATGCCCAACATGCCATCTTGGATGAATAGCATTTCACTTATTTTTTGATCTAAATCGGACTCGGGTGTGAGGGATGTGTTGTCATAGAAACCGATCGTTTCTGGAAGCAAAGTCATACCATGTAGAAAAGTTGGCGCTGATTGATATGGCGATACGCCCATGTGTTCCCAATCATTATCACTAATCTGTGTTTGGCCAAGCAGATAGTTGAAGTAATGCGAAACAATTTCATAGCCGGCTTGGCTCATTACATAGTGAGGCGCTTCAAAGCCAAGCGGGTACAAGCCCAGGTCCGTTAACTCTCGGATGCCACTTTCAATTCTGCTATTGACATAGGTTTCCTCAAAGGCCTGTAGTCCCTCCATGTAAGAGTCATAGTGATCCTTGGAAGAAAACTCAAATCGTTTCTTCACTTTTGTATCGCTATCCGAAGGACCCCAGATGGGGGTGTTATTTCTTACATCCCAGAACTCGAATCCTTCTCCTGTCTCCGTTGACCTGTATTGATGGGTGTACCCGTGCAGGAGTATACTTGCGCCGCGATCTTGAAGATAGCGTAATACCTCAACGATTTGCGGCGAATCTGACAAATGGTACTGCTTCTTCGTTTCCGGGTTTGTATAAACCGGAATGAGCGCTATCATGAAGGGAATCCCTTTATCAGCCAAATAATCGCCAGTTTCCTTTAACAGCTTAGGATCAGACTGGGGGTGAACGTCTTCCAGTCGAATAGAGGCCAGACGTTCGGAACGTAGTGGTTTGCCGAAAAAACTCGCAAGTCCTTCGCTTAAGTATAAGTTGAATGGGTTGTATAGGTTATGTGATGCATAATAAGCGCTGTTTTCGTATTGGATAAATAAAGGAAAGGAGAGATCGCCCCTCCACCCTTGAAAAAGGGTAGTTCCTTGTTTCAACTCGACTTGAGTAATTGGATAATTGACCTCAAGCAGTTGAAAAATCGGTTCTTTAGTCGACGGGTCAACCTTAGAAATTTGATTAATGGCGGTTTCAGATCGAGTTGTCATGAAAGAGAAACGTGAACTGAGCTGATCCACATTTTCTCCTATGGCTAGGGTCTGTCCTTTAAATTCAGTAATAAGCTGAATGGTTGGTGCCGGGAGCTTTTTGGCTATACCACCGTAATAGACCAGATGCGTAATGTTTTGCAAATCGTTGCTCGTCACGGATTCATCTTCTTTAAAAGAAACGTTTTGCGCAAACTGTCCTAGCAACAAATCTAATAATCTAACCGACTCGTTGATTGAATCAGAGTCGGCTGAATAGATAACCAGTACCTTAGGATCGATTGGATTGGGACTGTTAGAGAATGCTGTGCTCATAGGTAGAAGTGTGAAGCTGGAAATGATGAACAAGCTAGTAAAGACCCAAAGACGTTTTAGGTTATTGCATATATGCTTCAAGTTCTTGCTTTGCATTTTCAATCAACTCCGAGTAATCATTCATTTCACGTTTGAAACTGGCAGCGCCGAAAGAAAGTGTAAGGGTAACTTCTTTTTTTCCATTGGCGAGTTTATGGTACTTGAGTAATTCCTCGATTTTATCAAGCACGAACTGGACGTTTTCTTCGCCTGTATTAAATAAAATCGTTGCAAACATGTCGTCTTCCACTCTAAACTTGCGATCACTTATCCGTGTTTGTTTCCACAAAACATCCGAAAGCGACTTGATCAAATGCTTTTTCTCTTCCGGACCATACAATTTTTCATACTCTTTAAAGTACTTAAACTGAATCAGAAGGAGTGTGAAGGGTGTATTCGTGCGTATGGATCGCTTAAATTCCTCTTCTAGTTCCAAATGAAACCTTTTCTTGTTATCAAATCCAGTCGCTTCGTCAATCGTGACAAGCTCATCGAATTTGCTTACCATTTCTTTGTGTTCGTTAACTATTGTGACACTCCATCTGTGAAGAAGCCCGCTAATTAAGGCAGAAGCGCCTATGGCGATCATCCAAATAACAATCTCTTTAACTGATAATATAGTTACCGATGAGAAGAACACATTCCAGATGAGCACAGAGCCGAGTAGAAACATGGCAGAAAGACTGATCCCCAACCCAAGCAGTAGTCCACCAAGCATACTTACCCAAGAAATGATAAGGACACTCGCAAAAAGAGTCAGTGTTATCCAAGGAATCGTAGTAAACCCATTCGCATATAAGGTTAATGCCACGATGAAGAGTAAGAAAATACTCTGAATAATGAAGAAGGGTTTCGTATTATTGTAAAATCCTTGCATTATAAAGCTTCCTTTCTGCTAATAAAGGGACAAGATTATCAAAAATATGAGTATCCACTGGTTGATAATTCATGTAACCGCCGTAGTATTCGCTAGTTGGATTAAGGGTTTGGAAACGAATCATACGGTAATAGAGATCTTTTGCAAACTCGCTATCATTGTGTTCCAACGCGCAAAGAATGGCCAACCCGTATACAGAAGGGGATTCAAATTCAACGGCTCGTTTTTTTGTAGTGATGTCATACTTACCATATAAAATTGAATCGTCTTGAAAGGATTTCTTCAAGAAAGACCAAAACTCTGAATCTTTTTGTCCGAATTTGGCTGTAGAATATTCAACGAAGAGTTGATCCAGTAAGTTAACCTGATCATGATATTCATAAGTGCCCTCGTTCACATGATAATTGAATGGATAAAACCCATTGTTCAAAGGTAGATTGATCATGAATTTCTTCGTTTTTTGGTACGCATCTTCGGTTATTTTGCTTTGTTCGTAAAGATTGACGATGGAGAAAGCATCTAAATAAGCGATTGTGATGACATTACTAGGCCACTCCTTCGAATAATCATAAAAATCCCTGAACGTGTTGTTTACGTATTGTCTTTTGAGGATACTTCTTGTGATGGTGTCTGCTGTTTTCTTGAAATCGGCATCTTCCCATTTAGTTCCAGCGCTGTAAAGGTCGTATGTAATACGCAAATCATCAACAAGTGCATTCGTTGTAACTGGTTTTCCGTTTGGATTGACCTTCCAAGCGATCCAACCATCAGACTTCATAAAGCTGTTTTTAATAACTTCGGCATTTTTACGAAATAATGTTAGATCTCCCTTTTCGTAAGCATATTGAAGCCAGAGCCCCATGGATTCCGATAAAGCGTCGTGACCAACCGCTGTTTGCGGATCTGTCGTTTTATTGGATTTCAAATTCGTTCTTAATGTTCCATTCGCATTCAGCATATGGGAAAGAATGAATTGCTCTCCGGGAAGTACACGTTCTATTGATTCTGTGCTCTGCGAATTCACATCGGTTACTGCTAAGTACTTATGATCCAATGGTAGGAGGTCGTATATGACTATAGCACTAGAAACTATACTAAAACTGAACAAGGCTTTTTTGAATAATGTCATTTGATCCCCCAAAAAGATATATTTAATAAATTTTAAAGGTGTTTAGAATGATATGCAACTGGAAAAAAGTGGGTTTGCATAGTTCTTTATAACTACTAAGAAGAAATTAAAGCGAAAAATAGGCCTTTATGACTGTAATTGTTGTGGACTTAGGTCTTTGTGGTTAGTGGATATTCCCGTGTTTAGCGTGTGTAATTTCGTTTAACCATTTTCTCTATTTGTATATCGTACACGTTAAAGGGGGATAATTATTGACTTAGGAACTAGCCATTTATTATAATTCAATTAGTTCATTCAATGGATTTATAAATAAAACACGGAAAGAGGCTTTCTATGGATGAGACGCAAATTTTATTAACTCAATTAAAAAGAGAAGAAGATATTTTAAAGTTCGACGTATTTACGAATGAAACGGCGCTACAATTAGGTGCGAAATTCGTTGAAGTGGCTCTGGAGAGAAAACTTCCGGTTGCGATTGATATTTCCAGAGGTGATTTGCAGCTTTTTCGCGCCGCATTGCCGAATTCTACGAAAGATACGGATAGTTGGATAAGAAAAAAGAATCGTGTCGTGAATCATTTTTTTCAGAGCTCTTATCGAGTAGGCACTCATATGAAGCAATTACACATGAGCATGCAGGATTATGCTTTACTAGATCCAATGGAATATGCGGCTAACGGAGGCGCCTTTCCGATCTTCGTTGACCGTGTGGGCTTTATTGGCACCATTACGGTAGCGGGGCTTTCACAAGAAGAGGATCACGAACTCGTTATAACGGTTTTAAAACAATTTCTGAATAAGGATGTTTAAAAGCACGCAGCCAGTCTCAACATGAGGCTGGCTGCGTGCTTTACGGATGATCATCAATTACCCATTTAAAATGGCATTAATGGTTTGGAGCTCGCTTTCACTAAAATCCAAATTGTTGATAGCGGCCACATTTTCTTCAATCTGGCTTACTCTGCTGGCGCCTACGAGTGCTGAAGTAACATGGTTACCACGCAAAACCCAAGCAATTGCCATTTGAGCCAGGGATTGATCTCTAGCTGCTGCAAGCTCATTAAGCTTACGGGTTTTACTTAAGATGTCTTCGGTGATGTGCTCTGGTTTTAAAAATCTGCTTCCGCTTGCCGCTCTTGAATCCGCTGGGATTTCCGATAAATACTTATTCGTTAAAATCCCTTGGGCTAATGGGAAGAAAGCAATGCTTCCTACACCTTCATCCTCAAGCAAGTCGAGCAAACCATCCTCAACCGTACGATCAAGCATGGAATAAGCGGGTTGATGGATTAAACAAGGCGTTCCCAGTTTATTTAGCGCATCAATTGCTGCTTTGGATTCGTTCACATCGTACGAAGAAATTCCTACGTACAAAGCCTTACCTTGTCGGACGAGTAAGTCGAGTGCGCCCATCGTTTCTTCGATAGGTGTGTTGGGATCAGGTCTGTGGTGATAGTAAATGTCGACGTAGTCAAGGCCTAGACGCTTGAGACTTTGATCCAGACTTGCTACTAGATATTTCTTAGAACCCTCGTCTCCGTAAGGTCCTGGCCACATATCCCACCCTGCTTTCGTAGAAATGATCATTTCATCGCGGTGAGAAGCGAAATCAAGTTTGATGATCTTGCCGAGTGTTTCTTCTGAAGAACCTCCCGGCCAACCGTAGTTATTCGCAACGTCGAAATGGGTGATGCCTAAATCGAAAGCACGGCGAACCATCTCGCGGCAGTTGTTGAATACGAAGCCGTCTCCGAAATTATGCCATAGCCCAAGTGAGATGGCAGGCAGCTTTAAGCCGCTTTTGCCGCACCTATTATATTTCATGTCTGCATATCTTTGTAGGCTTGGTTGATAGATCATGTCTTAATGCCTCCTCTTTATGGGGTTCCATTAATCCAATAATTAATAAATTGCTGGGTCTCAGTCGCATCATTCATAGCGCCTTCAAACCACCAAACGCCTGATCCCGCGACCTTTGCTCCTTCAGAAATGGCATTATTCACTGCGATCGAATGGTTCATCGCGTTTTCGTAAGCTTGATGCCACTGCGTAAGGCGAGATATCCCTTGACCAAGCGGGAGTAGTTCGCAATTTGTAGTGCTCAGGGCATTGCTAATTCTTTTTACGTTATCCTTAATGGCTAGCTGGTAGGACGCGGCATCCGTTGTGTATGGATTCGCAGGGTAAGGAGCGGTTCCGCTTGTATCCCCCGTGTCATAATCCATAAATACGATCATATCCAGCAAAGCGCCGAATTGCGTCAGTTCATTATCTGGCATGTATAAAGAGAAAGGATTTCCGCAGATCGAAAGATGTTTCGTCGGACCAATAGCAGCTCGGACTTTTTGAATTAAAAGACGGTAGTCCTCGCTTCTAGCACCGGGTCCAAGCGGTTCAAAGTCCATATCGATGCCATCTAATCCGAACGTGTCAACAAGATATTTCGCATGGGCTGCAATTCGATCATGCATAACTGCTTTGCTTACCGTAGGCGTATGAATAACTCCTTTATTATCGGAGTAAGGTACTGCTTGCACGTGAAGGGAACTGTTCCCATTAATAGAACCAATTAATTTCATCGTCGGATCATAGGATCTTGATTTGGCAACCCAGTTAGAAAGTGTTGCGTAGGCTGCTGGATCAGCCGTTCCGTCAACTGCACCGCCGACGGTATCCTCATAAGTAGCTGTGCCGGCGACTCTATCGAAAAAACCAACATCGATCATTTGATATTTGATCTTATAGGTTTTCATGTTAGTAATCACGTTCTGAATGGAAGCATCCGTTTGAGGGAACATGACCCAATCCGGGTTGGTGAAGGTTACATTTTTTTGTCGGTAAGACGAATCAAGCGTCCAAGCTTGAACTTCAACAAAGTGGTTGTAGGCATTAACGCTGCTGCCATTGGAATAAATCCGTAAGTATCTTGCGTTTACTGGATTGAAAGTGATTGTCTTTCCTGCACTAGTTTCAGCGTATTCCGCATTCGTGCCTGTTCCTAAGCCAGCAGAGTTATTCGTATCATTGTTAAATACCGTTGTTGTTCCGCTGCCGAAAGTTGAAGAGCTCGACAGCCTAACAATGACATCTTTATAGGTTCTGCCATCGCTAAAATAATGCCACAGATTTACTTTATTAATGGAGTAGCTAGCGCCAAAATCTATCTGAATATACTTAAGTCCAGAAGCAGCCTCAGCAAAGGAATTGCTATCATTGCTTACGCCGTCTGTAGCCAACGCTTTGTTCGTTAAAGTTGCATTTGACGTTATAACTTTCCCAGCAGCAACATTTTGGCTAGCAGCAGAAGCATCGGGTGCAAGAAGAGTTAAGCTTAACGTGAATGCCAGGGTAAGTACCATGAGCGAAGAAATCGATAAAGAAATCATTTTTTTCAACATAAAAGGGTAGCCTCCAAATTTGTATTCATAAAGACGGTTAGTTAAATGTGCACCTCCTTGTAAATTGATGTTTCAAGCTAAATCTAATTAATTATTCCAGTGTACAAATTAAATATAAAATCATCCATTATTTTTGTCAAGACAATGAAGCTAGCGTGGTAGTTGTGAACGATTGTACAAATTAGTAAACTTGTGTCAAAATAGTCCAGTGTACAAATTAATTAAATTTGGTTGTTATGAAATGATTTTGAATACATGTAATCCTATTGTTAGGATATGAAATAAATAGCTGGAAGGGTGGCTTTACATGAAAGAAGTGACTGGAAATTTACAGTTGATGAAAAAAATAAATAGTTCTTTGATTTTAAATTTGATTCATCGCGAAGCTAGTGTGTCGAGAGCGGAAATATCTCAAAAACTCAAATTAAGCCCAACCACCGTTTCCGCTCTTGTAGATGAACTCATTAAACAAAGCTTAATCGACGAGATTGGCGAAAAATCATCTCAAGGCGCGGGAAGAAAAGCGATCGCATTGGAGATTAGCCGAGATAAAGGGTACATCATTTCGATCGGTTTAGGAAATAATCATTTCAATGCGGCACTGATCAACTTTCACAACGAGATCGTGTATGAATTTCAACAGCCAATAATTAAAGGAAATGAACGAATTTATCAATTTATTAAGAAATCTATCGATATATTATTAGGGGCAAGTATGATTAAAGAACAGTCGCATATAAGAGGTATTGCGATCTCGTCGCCTGGAATCATTGATGAGTTTGGTGAAACCATACTTACCTCAACCTTGCTGCAAATAAATAACCTGGAAATAAAAAAAATGTTGGATAATGAATATAACTATCCTATTATTGTTGTAAATGATGTCAAAGCGGCTGCATTTTCTGAATATTACAGCGGCACCAGAAAAACAGAAAATTTATTTTTCTTATCCATTGATTATGGAATAGGCACTGGCTTGATTATTGACGGTAAAATTTATAAGGGGTACAAAGGGGCTTCCGGAGAAATTGGACATATTCAGATTGATCCCAATGGGCTGCTTTGTCAGTGTGGGAAAATTGGCTGTATAGAAACGGCTTTGACGGAGCCGTATATTCTAATAAAGGCGCAAAATGCTGCGAGGAAAAGTAAAATAACGCATATTCCACAAACTTTTGATGAGTTTTTAGAGCGGTATGAGAAGGGAGAGGCGTGGGCTGAAGAAACGATGAAAGCGACTTTTTTTCTGATCGTCCAAATGCTGGCGGCTTTCATTAATTTTATTAGCCCAGAGGTACTTGTCCTTTCTGGTTGGGTAAATCGCTCTGAAAAGCTAATGCGACAGCTCAAATTAGAACTGTCCCAATTTCCATTTCCTATCCCCTTCGAGGAGACGAGAATCGTACCGGCTTCTTTTGGTGAAAAAAACTTTCTCATTGGCGCCGCTACGCTGATGCTGCATCAATTGTTTAGAGCCTACATTTAAAATGTCGAAAAAGTACCTCTACGGATGTTGAAAAGAGGTATTTTTTATTTGTAAAAATTTATGTAAGGGAGGGGCTTGATTTTAAAAGAAATTATCAGTAAACTATTAATAAGTTTAGTGGACGAATTAATTATGCGAGGAGGAAACAGGATGGCTCCAATGAAGCTTTACATGAGTGCTTTTGCGCGTAAGTCTACTCCTCGTAATGAAGCTTAGATGCTGGCCTTCGCAATTCTTTATGAAAAGCAATTAGGCAAATCCAAAATGTAAGCGTTCTCTAAAATGGAGGTGTTTAGGATTGGCGGTCCTACGTGTAACTAAAAAGTCGAAATTCACTTTACTTGTTGAAGAAGTAATCAAGCACAAATGGCTGTATCTCATGTTCTTACCTGTCATGATCTGGTATGTCATTTTCACGTATTGGCCGATGTTTGGCGTTGTGATTGCCTTTGAGAAGTTCAATGCAGTTAAAGGAATATGGGGAAGTGAATGGGTAGGCTTAAGGAACTTTCGGCAAATTTTCAGTGATCCGTATTTGATCCGAATATTGAAGAATACGTTTCTTCTCAATATTTATGGGTTGCTTTTCGGGTTTCCAATGCCCATCCTTTTGGCACT
This sequence comes from Paenibacillus sp. SYP-B3998, assembly GCF_010820665.1. Taxonomy (GTDB): domain Bacteria; phylum Bacillota; class Bacilli; order Paenibacillales; family NBRC-103111; genus Paenibacillus_E. The sequence goes on from NZ_JAAIKC010000001.1 coordinate 668,253, forward strand.
TTGCTTTAACGAAGTAAGGAATATGGTTTTTAAAAAGATTACGCAGACGCTTAGTTATTTGCCGTATTTTATATCGACAGTTATTGTATGCGGCTTTGCCTTGACCTTTCTTTCCCCGAGTACAGGGGTAGTGAACATCATTCTTAATAAATTTGGCATTGAAAGTATTTATTTTTTGCAAGAACCGGGCTATTTCCGAAGCATTTATGTTTTCCTTGGCATCTGGCAAGGTATGGGGTTCTCGGCCATTATTTATATCGCAGCTCTTTCGGGGATCAGTCCTGAGTTATACGAGGCTGCTAAGATAGACGGAGCTAACCGATGGAAGCAGCTTTGCTATATTACGTTTCCCAGTCTAATCCCGACGATTACGATCATGCTCATTTTGAATATGGGGAGTATGCTAAGCGCGGATGTATCGAAGATTATCCTTTTATATAATCCAACCACTTACGAAACCGCTGATGTACTAAATACCTATGTGTACAGACAAGGCTTGCTAGGAACCAATTACAGCTATGCAACGGCTATTGGCCTGTTCCAGGGCATCGTCGCTTTCATTCTCGTATTTGGCGCTAACTTATTCAGTAAAAAGGTAAGCGAAACATCGCTCTGGTAGAAGGAGGGGAGAGAGTATGGGTGTGAAAAGGAAGTCGGATAAGGGAGATTTGCTTTTTGATAGCGTCATTTATTTGCTTATTATCTTCGTGTGTGTGATTACCTTGTATCCGTTCGTTTATGTGATTAGTCTGTCGATTAGCAACACTAGCAATGTGATGCATAATGATGTCTTGCTCTTCCCCAAGGGTTTTAACTTAGCCGCGTACAAAGCAGTTTTGAGTTATAAGGGGATATTTGTAGCTTACGGCAATACGTTGTTTTATACCTTGTTTGGAACCCTAATCAGCTTAATGTTGACAGCGTTTGCAGCTTATCCCTTGTCACGAAAAGAATGGAAATTTCGCAATGTGGCGACGATTTTTTTAGCGATTACTTTATGGTTTGGCGGGGGGATGATCCCGTTCTATTTAATGATGAAGGATATGCATTTGCTTAATACTCGTCTAGGCGTTTTGCTTTATGCCGCCATCTCTACCTTTTACATCATCGTTATGAGAACCTATTTCGCCAGTTTACCCAAGGAATTGGAGGAGTCAGCCAAAATTGATGGTGCCAATGATCTTAGAATCTTCTTCCAAATTGTGTTGCCGCTATCCAAACCCGTGTTGGCTGCAATTGGTCTTTATTATGCCATTGATAAATGGAACTCTTTCTTCTGGGAAATGATTTTGTTAAACAAAGATTCCTTACTGCCTGTTCAAGCGCTATTGGTACGCATCATTCGTGATAGCTCGTTCGATAAAGAGATACAATCGGCCTTAACGCATAACCTAGAGGTACTTCCAATTACGATCCAGTATGCGGCTATTATTGTTACATCGCTACCTATCATATTTGCCTACCCGTTTCTACAAAAGTATTTTGTTAAAGGGGTGATGATCGGAGCCATCAAAAACTGAACATTTGTCAGCCGATATAGTTTAGTTAAAAGTATGTATACATAAAAAGGAGGTTTACCATGTTTCAAACATCCAAATGGTTTACAAAAGTTCTCCTATTATCAACGCTTACGCTTACTATCGCTGCTTGTGGACATACAACAGATGATCAAGGAACATCTACTGGGGCCGAATCGGCTGGGCAGAAGCCTACGAAGCTAACCGTATTTATTGCAAGTCGGACGACAGATGCCTTGTATACGAATGAAACCTTGATCTGGAAAGAGTTAGGCAAACGGTTGAATCTTGAATTTGAGTTTATTACAGGGGATAAAAAAACGATGATAACCAAGCTGCCGCTTATGGTAGCTTCGGGAGAGTATCCGGATATTGTTTCTGGGCAAATTACGGACTTCAATAAATTTGGGCCGCAAGGCGCATTTATACCGCTTAATGAGTTAATCGCTAAACAAGCGCCTAATATTACGAAATATTTGGTAAATGATAAAGAAGCCAAATCGCAGACGATTGCCTTTGACGGTAATTTGTATTCTGTTCCTATGCTATCGGCTGTACGTACGTCCGAAGGACCTCTTGTTCGTCAGGATTGGTTGGATCGCTTAGGTCTACCGCTTCCCGAAACGATCGAGGACTGGCATACGATGCTTAAAGCGTTTAAAGAGAAGGATCCTAATGGCGATGGGAACAATGACGAAGTTCCTTTTTCGACGACAGACACCTATTATTTGAATTTTGCCGATGCATGGGGAATTGACTTGAATGTTGATAGTCGATGGATGCAAAGTAATGGAAAAATGATCTATACGCCAATCGATCCGCGCACGAAGCAATATTTGACGACGATGAACCAGTGGTACTCGGAAGGGCTGTTTGATAAAGAATTGTTATCAAGACAGGATAAAGATTACCAAACGATGATTTTTAACAATAAAGTTGGGGCAACTAACCATTGGATCGGTTATGTTGCAGGGTTCAACGATATGCCGGAAGCTAAAAAAATTCAAGGCTTTCATTTCCAAGTAACCAAACCACCTGTGTTGAATAAAGGTGATAAACCGTTAACGGATCGCCAGCAGCAACTTACAGTGCCTTGGTCATGGGCAATTAGTAAAAGCAATAAAAATGTGGATGCGACAATGAAATTGTTTGATTATGTTTACAGTGATGAAGGCCGTACATTGTTAAATTTCGGCATCGAAGGAGATACGTTCACTAAGCAAGCGGATGGATCGTTTAAGTATACAGATAAGATCGTTAAAAATGCAGATGGCTCTGCGAAAGCCTTGTATCGTATCGGTGCTCAACCGCTACTCGGTTTTCGTCAGGACCCTCAGTATGAAAAAGCATCATGCTTGAGCGCGGATAGCTGTAAGCAGTTATTCAATTATGTAGATCATAATTACTTCAGAGAGGCGATCCCTACCTTGAAATATTCAGATGCCGACATGGAGGAATACAACCGGATTACGACGCAAATCAATACATACGTGGATGAAATGCTGAGCAAGTTTGTTGTCGGTCAAGAACCCATCAGCAAATTTGATAGCTTTGTTACAAAAGTGAAATCAATGAACTATGATCAATTAGAAAAAATTCAAAATAAAGCTTATGAAAAATATAAAGAATTATCGAAGTAGTACTTCCTAGGCGTGATTGATGTTAATAAAAGCTAAGTACGGTCTAAGAAATGATGACCAGCTTAGCTTTTTTATTTCAAATGGAAACAAATGTAACCCCGTGTAACAGTTGTTATGTAAACAATGTATCCGCTTTCAAATTTCTATTGACACATCTTCGACATATGCATTAATATCAAATTAACAAATCGACGCATGACTCAGGAAAACGTTTGGGTGAAATTGGGGTTTATGTTTGGACGAAGGGGTTGTGAGAAATGCCAACACTAAAAGATGTGGCAGAACGCGTTGGCGTCTCCATATCAACGGTTTCCCGTGTAGTGCGTAACGATACCAGCAAACACATCAATCCGGAAACGAAGTTGAAGGTATGGGAAGCTGTACGCGCGCTTGATTATAAGCCTAACGAATCTGCACGTTCCCTTGTGAAGCAGCAGAAAGAAGGCAAACGACAAACGAAACAAATTGGCTGTATCATCCAAGCGGCTCGCATTAATGATGATCATCCTTACTACTCGCCTATTATTACCTCTTTTAATAAAAAAATACTTGAAGCCGGTTATTCCCTAGCCTTCATACATACTTCCGAGGAGCTGACGGATGAAGCTCTTCTGCACAGATGTATGCATGAGATTCAAGTTGACGGCATCATCATTATTGGTGAAGTTGGTCATGAGGTTCTCACATATTTGCAGCAATCAAATGAGCTTGCTATCGTCGGTATTTGCACGAGCGGTACAGAAATTACGATGGTCGATTATGACCGAATTCCTGCAGCCAAATCAGCTGTGGATCATCTCATTTCCCAAGGTCACAGGAAAATAGGATTTGTCGGTGGTCCTGGACATACAGGTGAGTTAAACAGTGAGGAAAGATTCCAAGGTTACAAATTTGCTTTGTATGATGCGGGAATTCCACTGGATAAAGAATGGATCATTGATACGCGTTGGCAAATTGATCGCAGCTATGAACGGTTGGCAGATCAGTTGAAGCGGGAAGAGCTAGAGCGACCAACAGCCATTTTTGCCGCCAGCGATCAGTTAGCGTTACCAGCCTTGCGCGCAGTGCTTGAAAGCGGCTTACGCATTCCAGAGGATATCGCCTTTGTTTCTATGGATAATATCGATTTTGCCCAGTATACAACACCGCCATTATCTTCGGTTCATGTGCCTAAGGTTGAGATTGGCACGAGGGCAGCCGCGACTTTGCTAGACATGCTCAAAGGGCAGGAACCGCTTCTTTCGAAGGTGCTTCTGCCGCATAAATTGATGGTGCGACAATCTTCTGTTTTCAATAGAAACTAAATTTTTTAGTTCATAGGATAACGTTATTATGATTTGGGCCCAAATAAATAATTTAAAAATTAACTTGATTATATAAAGGAGGTGAGGGTACTTTCCCAGCTGGCGTAGATTTGTAATCAAGTGGAGCACTTACAATTTCTTTCCCAAAAAAAATTAAAAAGGGTGATCTTGAAATGGTAAAACACACAAAGAAAGCTGTTTTATTGACATTACTTACTGTGAATATGATTGTTGTTAGCGCTTGCAGTACGGCAAATACATCCAATCAATCGTCAGCTGCTCCCACCAATGATGCCAAAGCTACTGCTGGAGCAACTGGGGAGAAAGTGACCCTTACCTATGGCGGTTGGAAACTGGACACCATAACCGAAGTTATCAAGGCGTTCCAAGCAAGTCATCCTAACATTGAAGTGAAGGCGGAGAATACGCCTTATAAACAGTATTTCACGAAATTAGAAACGTCGGCACAAGGCGGTACCATGCCAGATGTGCTCTTGATGAATGGGCCTAATTTTATTAAGTACGCAGACAATGGCATGCTCAAGGATATTACTGGGAATATCAAGGCGGATCAACTCGATCTCAATAACTTTCCAGCTTCTCTTGTCTCGCTTTATAGCCTAAACGGCAAAAATTACGGGATTCCAAAAGATTACGACACAATCGGATTATGGTACAACAAGAAATTGTTTGATGAAAAAGGGGTTGCTTATCCAGATGCCTCCTGGGATTGGAACAAACTTGTTGAAGCCGCTAAGAAATTAACAGATACTTCAAAAGGCATTTACGGCTTCGCGGCGCCAATGATGAATCAGGAAGACTACTATAATACGATTCTGCAGGCTGGCGGCAATGTGATTTCTGATGATCATAAAAAATCAGGCTATGATCAGCCGGAAGCGATTGAAGGATTGAAATTTTTAACAGATCTTATCCAAGTGCACAAAGTTTCCCCAACCTTGGCTCAAATGACGGAAACAGCTCCAGCAGACATGTTTACTTCAGGTAAGCTAGCGATGTATTTTGATGGCTCTTGGGCAGCATTCACAATTAATCAAAATCAAGACATGAAAAATAATGCAGACGTTGCAGTACTTCCAAAGGGTAAAAAACAAGGGGTTGTTATTCACGGTCTTGGCAATGTGATCTCTGCGAACACGAAGCATCCGAAGGAAGCATGGGAATTCGTCAAGTTTTTGGCTTCCAAAGAAGCTGCGGAAATTGCCGCTAAACAAGGTGGAGCCATTCCAGCTTACAAAGGTAGCGAAACTGCATGGTTAAGCGCATTCCCACAATATCATGCCAAAGCGTTCATCGATATGACAGCGTATGCAAGTCCTTATCCAGTGTCCAAAAACACATCTGTCTGGAATACGTATGAAACCGATATTCTCAAAAATGCTTGGACCGGAGAGAAATCCGTTGCCGATGCAGCCAAAGAGCTTGGAGCTAAGATGAACCAAGCGTTGGCCGCAGAAAAATAAACGAGTGGGAGACTCGTTCTTGTAGCGAGTCTCCCATCTATATGCCACACTCGGGAGCGTAGATATGTATGCGAATGCGATTAATGACGCTTAGAAAAGCATGGTCAGGCTCAAACCGTTATTCTGATTGGTTATGGGCGTATCTGATGATATTGCCGCTCATGCTTGGTTTGATTGTTTTTTACATTTGGCCTGTGTTTCAGACGTTTTATTTCTCGTTCACAGATTGGGGATCCTTCGGTATCCATAAGTGGGCAGGATTAGCGAACTACAAAAGGCTTTTCACGGATATAACGCTGCTTAAGTCTTTCCGCAACACCGCTATTTATATTGTCCTTGCTGTGCCAATTGGGATCATCTTGTCTATTCTTCTGGCTATTTTGCTAAATCAGAAAATCAAAGGATTGTCTTTTTACCGGACGATGTACTTCCTTCCCGTCGTTACGATGCCAGCGGCTATCGCGATGGTTTGGAAATGGTTATACAACTCAGATTACGGATTGATTAATTACTTTTTAAGCTTATTTCATCTTCCAGGGCCACACTGGCTGACAGATAACCGTACAGCGTTATTGTCCATTATTATTGTGGCGGTATGGTGCTCTATCGGCAGTCATATGATTATTTTCCTATCCGGACTGCAAGGCATTTCATCTTCTTATTATGAAGCCGCATCCATAGATGGAGCGAATGCAGTAACCAAATTCATTCGAATTACATTGCCATTATTAACGCCAACACTCTTTTTCGTTACGGTCACTTCGCTAATTAGCGCCTTTCAGGTGTTCGATTTCATCTATATGATGGTTGGGGATATCGTTATTGAATCTACGCAGTCCATTGTTTTCCTCTATTTTAAATACGGATTTTTGCAAAACAGCAAGGGTTACGCTTCTTCCATTGCAGTATTGTTATTCATCATTATTTTACTGATCACGTATGTGCAGCTAAAGATTCAGAAGAAATGGGTTCACTATGAATAAGGAGGCGATCAGATGAATGTGAAATCGCAGCGTTATAAATCAACACGTTTTCAGCTGGGAATCGTCCACCTGATTCTCATCCTCGGCTCCGTCATCATGGTGGGTCCTTTCCTATGGATGTTTCTTACTTCGGTGAAAACATTAGGAGAATCGACGGCAGTACCTCCGATTCTATTTCCACATCAATTTCAATGGTCGAACTATACAAAAGTGTTCGTGAACTTGCCGTTTTTCACCTTTTACTGGAACACGTTCATTACAACCGTAGCCAAGGTAATCGGACAGCTTATTATTTGTTCCTTAGCAGCCTATGCGTTTGCGCGGATCGCGTTCCCGGGCCGCAATTTCTTTTTTATGCTGATGCTGTCCGTCCTGATGGTTCCGGGTCAAGTGTTTCTCATTCCCCAATATATGATCATGAAAGATCTCGGTTGGTTGAACTCACTAACGGCGCTTATCGTGCCGGGGTTGTTCAGCGCTTTTGGCACCTTCTTGTTAAGACAGTTTTTCATGACGCTGCCGCACGAGCTTGAAGAAGCAGCGAAGCTAGACGGCTGCAACCAGCTCCGCATATACTGGCGGATCATGCTGCCGCTTGCCAAACCGGGTATGATCGCTTTGGCAATTTTCACAATGCTGTGGTCATGGAATGATCTCATGTGGCCGTTAATCGTTAACAGCTCTCCTGATAAAATGGTCCTTTCTGCAGGCATCGCGTTCCTGCAAGGGGAGCATCAGACCAACTACACCATTATTATGGCAGGTTCGATGATGGCTATTTTGCCCATGATCATCATTTTCTTTATTTTTCAACGTTCATTTATAGAAGGCATTGCTTTCACTGGAGGCAAGTCATAAGGAAGAGGGAATCGACGATGCAAAAAGTTACGGCAATTCTATTAGGTGCAGGCAGTCGCGGGGCTCATGCCTACGCGCCTTATGCCTTAAATTATCCTCACGAGCTTGATATTCTCGCGGTTGCAGAGCCAGACGAGGAGAGACGAAATGCGTTCGTAGCCGCGCACAATATTGCCGAGGCGCATGCCTATGCGGATTGGGATCAACTATTGGCACAACCCAAAATGGCTGATATCGCGATTATTTGTACACAAGATCAGATGCACTATCACCCGACGCTCAAAGCGTTGGAGCTTGGTTATCATATCCTTCTGGAAAAACCAATGTCTCCAACACCGGAAGAATGTGTAGAAATGGAGCTAGCGGCCAAGAAGCACAATCGATTGCTGACGATCTGCCACGTACTGCGTTATACATCCTTTTGGACGGCGATGAAGCACGTTATTGACGAAGGGAAAATCGGTCAAATCGCTTCCATTCAATTAAATGAAAATGTGGGCAACATGCATATGGCGCACAGCTTTGTTCGTGGGAATTGGAACAACTCGGACACATCAAGCCCGATGATTTTGGCCAAATCCTGTCATGATATGGATATCCTATCCTATATCATGAATGAGCCGTGCGAGCGTGTGAGCTCATTCGGATCATTAATGCATTTCAAAGCGGAAAACGCGCCGGAGGGCGCACCTGCACGCTGTTTGGACGGCTGTCCTGCGGAAGCGACATGCCAATATTATGCACCCAAATATTATTTGGGCACGGGTAGAGGCTGGGCATCCAAGTTTACAATGGATACTAGCTTAGAGGGAATTCTCTCTGCTCTGCGCACTTCGCCTTACGGCAAATGTGTCTACCGTAGTGACAACAATGTCGTCGACCATCAAGTCGTTAACATGGAGTTTGAAAGTGGTGCGACAGCTATGTTCAGCATGTGTGGATTTACTAGAGATAACACCCGTATTGTGCAAGTGATGGGCACGAAGGGCGATATTAAAGGAAATATGGAGGAGAATGAATTTACCGTTCATGATTTCATAACGAATCAGAAGACGACCATTCAAGTTGATGCATCTGCAGAAGGACACAGCGGGGGAGACGCGGGAATCGTACGCAGTTTTCTGCGCGAAGTCAGAAGCTATGCGGGTGGAGAAAGTTCGTCCTCTGCATCGGCGTCAGTCCGAAGCCATCTCATGGCGTTCGCAGCAGAGGAGTCACGTCTCAATCAAGGCAAACCTGTAGAAATCGAAGCCCTTTACCAACGGTTGGTGCCAAATCCAGTCTAGAGATGGCGAAGACCACTTTTAAGAAGCAGGATAGTAGATGATGGTTTTGTACACCGTTTTGGTGTCTGCAACGTTTTTGTAATAGTGCGGACGATCAGCGGTGAAGTGTATCGCATCCCCGATATCGAGGGTGAAGCTTTCTTCGAAGACGGTTAGCTCAAGCTTGCCGCTTACCATCAGAATATATTCCTCAACGCCTTCGTTATGGGGCTCGGAAGCGTGACTGCAGCCGGGCTCCATTTCTACTGTGTACACCTCAAAACCTTTTTGAGGGTTAAAAGGGAAAAGTGGATAGGCGCGGTATTGCCCATCTTCTTCTTCGAAAGGGGATAAATCTGCTCCCCGTACAACGGTAACTTGCGGCTCGTCGTCTTCGATCAGGCTCGTAAAGGAAATTTGTAAACCACTCACAATTTTCCATAAAACCGATATGGTCGGATTTGAATCTCCTCGCTCAATTTGCCCCAACATCGCCTTGCTAACACCTGTCAGCTCGGCTACTTGATCTAAACTCAGACCTCTCGTTCGACGAATGTTTAACAGCTTTCGTCCTACCTTTTTGTGGATCGGCTCCTGCATATTTGTACACTCCTTTTCACGTAATCGTCGCTTATAAAAAATGCCTATTTACAATATAGCATACATTCGTGTAACATCATATACAGATGGTAAAACGCACGTATGTACACTATAGTACATTCATCTTAGGGAGGCATTGCGATGGGCGCAAGTATGATTGGACTGGTTAAAGAGCATCGAGGTTATGGCGCAACATTGAAAGAAGTTCCTGTACCGACTTGTGGGGATGACGAAGTACTTGTTCGTGTTCAAGCGACGTCGATCTGTGGAACAGACTTGCACATTTATAAATGGGATGCATGGGCAGAACGCACAGTCATCACCCCAAACGTTTTTGGACATGAATTTGCGGGAACGGTCGTAGAAGTCGGAGCAAGGGCAGCAGGCGTGCGTGTGGGCGATTATGTCTCCGCTGAGGGACATATGGTGTGTGGCACTTGCAAAGCCTGCCGAACAGGGAATGCTCATGTATGCCCGAATACCAAGAGCTTCGGAATTACAGCGCCAGGCTGTTTTGCAGAATACGCGATTGTGAAAGCCAGCAACATTATTCATAATGACGCTAATCTGCCCAGTGAAATCGCTTGTTTGCAAGATCCGCTAGGCAATGCGGTGCAAACCGTTTTATCCGGAGATATTGTTGGGAAAACAGTTGCGATCATCGGGGTCGGGCCCATTGGTTTGTTAGCGATTAAAGTAGCCAAAGCATGCGGCGCGGGTGCGATCTATGCGGTTGATATTAATCCGAATCGGCTGCAGATGGCTCGGCAGATGGGGGCTGACTCAACGATTCATGCTTTGGAAACGCGTACATCTGAAGCTTTACGCGCGTTAACTGGCGGCGAAGGCGTGGACGTTGTCCTTGAAATGTCCGGCAATCCGCAAGCAATCGTTGATGGCTTTGCAGCTGCGGCCAATGCGGGCAGAGTCTCTTTACTTGGCATTCCGACCCAAGAGGTATCGCTTGACATAACGAATCAAATTATTTTTAAAGGACTGAAGGTCGAAGGGATAACGGGCCGGAAGATGTATCAAACTTGGTATCAAATGAAAGGCCTACTCAATCAACATCGTCTTGATCTTGCATCAGTCATTACACATAAGTTTAAATTAGATCAATATGAAGAAGCCTTTCAATTAATGAACGAAGGGCAATGCGGTAAAATTGTATTTATACACTAACCGTTACAGGAGGCGGCTATGAACTATTTGAATGATTTAGCGGCGGATATTGCAGGGTGGAAACGGGATGGAAGGTATCGTTCGCTTAAGATTTGGGAAAGCGGTTCCGAAACATGGATGCACTTGAACGGAAGGCCAATTCTCCAAATGTCCTCGAACAACTATTTGGGACTCACTACGCATCCCAAATTGAAACAAGCAGCGATTCAAGCCATTGAGAAATACGGGGTAGGCAGCGGATCAGTTCGGACGATTACAGGAACGTTAGATATTCATGACGAGTTGGAACTTGAACTTGCCAAATTCAAAGGCACAGAAGCAGCACTCGTTTTCCAGTCAGGCTTCACGACGAATCAGGGCGCTTTGGCGTCCATCCTTGGGGCAGACGATGTCGTCATTAGCGACGAATTGAACCACGCCAGCATTATAGACGGCATACGGCTGACTAAAGCGAGCAGGAAGATTTTCGCCCATAAGGACATGGATCAATTGGAAGCGGTTCTCAAGGAAACACAGCATCATCGTAAACGGGTAATCGTGACAGATGGCGTGTTTAGTATGGATGGGGACATTGCTCCGCTTCCTCATATTGTGCAATTAGCCGAGGCCTATGACGCGATTGTTTATGTGGATGATGCGCATGCCAGCGGTGTGCTAGGCAAGAACGGCAAAGGATCGACGGATCATTTTGGTCTTCATGGGCGCGTTCACATCCAGATCGGCACCTTGTCTAAAGCGATTGGCGCTGTTGGCGGCTATGTGGCAGGTGCGCAGCTCCTGAAAGAGCATTTGATTCATACGGCGCGGCCGTTTTTGTTCAGTACCTCGCAGCCGCCAGCTGTTGCCGCGACATGTTTGGCAGCCATTCAAGTCCTGCAGGAAAGCTCGGATTTGGTAACGAAGCTGTGGAACAATGCCAATGGATTCCGAGCAGATTTGAACCAGCTTGGCTTTGATACAGGCGCTAGTGAAACACCAATTATCCCGATCATTGTCGGCGATCCGGCCCAAACGATGCGTTTCTCGGATCGTCTGTTGGAGGAAGGCATCTTCGCGCAAGGGATCGTATATCCGACTGTCGCGATGGATAAAGGGCGGGTACGGCTGATTGTGACCGCACAGCATTCGGAGGACGATTTATCCTTTGCCCTGCATGCATTATCGAAGGTTGGTCGCGAATTCGGTCTCATCTCTTAATCGGAATAAAAGCAGAAAGGGTAGACACGAGGTCTACCCTTTTCTCATATGGAGCTTATTTAAAGTCACCTAGCAAATAGTTATAGAAAGGCTCGTCAACCCAGAACTTATAAGATTCAACATCCAGAGCTGGGTTGATTTTTTTGATGCCTGTTACGACATCAGCTGATTTATCGCTAAGCGAAAAGGATTGCGCGTAGTAATGTCCTTTTGTAATTTTGTTGTTAGCGATTTCTTTATAGTCTTTTATGGAAGTGAGGGAGTAGTAAAGCGGCTGCCACCAAGAAGCATAGATAAGTCCGGTTTCATCCTTACTATTTTTCTTTGCGTATTGGAAAATAACTTGTTGGAACTTGTCTTTTTGTTCGGCACTCGTGAATTCGAACTCGATATCATATTCCTTCGCATAGGCGATATAGTTGCCGTTATCGATTTGAACAACTTTGTAATCGTCGGTTTGGGTCGGCTCTCCCCATTCTTTCAAATAAATGAATGCCGATGTTTTTGGCTCCAGTTGCACTTTGGCTTCGATGCCCTCGCTGCGAAGCAGGCCGATCAATTGCGTCGCGTGCGTGATATCGGAATGACCGTATGTAAGGGATAGCTTTTTATCGAAATTCGCATTAAAGCGAGTATCCTTGAGATTATAGCCCGTGACTAGATTCTTTTTCAATGCTTCATCGAACACAGCCCGCAGGTCGCTTGGCGTGATTAAGTCTTCTGTTTGCCAAGCGTCATTTACTTTTCTGAAAATATTCTCGTCGAACGTGGTGCCGATGTAATGCTTATATTGGCCTTGGAAGGTTAGGATTTGGACCAACAAGTCGCTTACAAAGCTGTCAGTTGCAGCGTCATTGGGCTTGAATGCGGAGAGATTCTCCGAAGTCAGGAGACCTGTATCTACAGCAACAGCAAGCTCTTGCGCGGCTTGAAGCGTAAGCTGGTTGTCTTGGTCATAATCAATATGGATTTTATTCAATGCGGCTTTGATTTTATCCTTGGAGTATGTATAAGCTAGCTCTTTTATTCCCGCGGCTTTTACGGCGATGAAGGTGGCTTGGAGCTCTGAAAGCGGTTGGTCGCCTTGCAGCTTATTTTCGCTTAAAATGCCTTTTTCGAGAAGAGCCTGAGCAGCCTTGTAATAGGGGCTGTCTTTTTGCAAGTCAGTAAATTTATTTTCTTGTTCTTTGGCGTCCAACTTGAGAATACGATCAACCGCATTAACGAAGTCCCCTTTAGATAAGGAAGCGGATAAGCTGATGTTGTAATTATCCTTTAAAAACTGCTTGTATTCGGTGGCGGAGCCGTTCGTTTCAGCAGCCAACACAACAGGGCTGAATGCGGAAACCGAGGCGAAAAGTACTGCGGATAATGCGACTGCTTGGACGGTCTTTAAGGAATGTAATCGTTTCATAGGAAGAAAGCACCTCCGAGATTTTTTTAATTCTTATAGGATTAGTATGATTTATTGCACTATATCAAGTATACTATCTTGTGTCAATGTATTTTTGAGTCCCCGTTCAAGCGCTTCTCCATGACTACGTAAGGGAAGCCCTCTTTTGTAAATACCTGATTTGTTTCTTGCAAGCCAAACTTAGCGTAGAAATCCGCTTTAGACTTTCTAGCGTTGCATCGAATGATGCGCACACCTTGAGATTGCGCTTCATTAATGATGAAGTGAAGAAGCATACTGCCGTAGCCTTTTCCTTGTTCTTGTTCTAATGTGGCGAATTTGCGAAATTGAGCTTCATGCTCATGAAGGATGAAGAGGGAGATGACGGATAGAAGGCGTTGACCATCGAAAAGTCCATAATGCAAGCCATTTTCATCATCTTCCAATTTGACAAAATCAATGGGACGGTCAGGCCACATGACCGCATGTCGTAATGTCCAAGCGAGTTCTTTCTCAATACGTGCGATCTTCATAAGGATTCATCCCTCCAAATTGTTGACATGTTAGGTGGAATTGACTACTATCAGTTTAGTTGGAAAAGTCACAATTTGTCGAATAGCAAAAAAATATCTTTGACTATATCCGAGTTATTTAGTAGGATATACCTAAAGTATAGATTATACATACATATGTAAAAGGGGAGAAACCACACACATGAAAAAAGCACTATTTTCAATTTTTGCCGTTACTTTGTTAGTGACGGGTTGCGGTACAGCCAAAACAGAAACGGCTTCACCTGCAGCTACCAAAGCTGCTGAAGCAACTAAGGCGCCAGAAACGAAATCCGCTAAAAAAATCATCCTCATTACGCCAGAAAAAATCGGCGTGAACCCTTTCTTCGCTCAAGAGGATGAAGGCGTGAAAAAAGCTGGGAAAGAATTCGGCGTAGATGTGAAAACGGTAGAATCCACAGATGCAAGCGCAATTGAGCAAAACTTGCGCGCCGCTGTTGCTGATAACTACGATTTGATTATTACGAGCTCCTTCGAATCTGAGGATGCTTTGAAAAAAGTAGCTGCTGAGAATCCGAAGAAAGCTTTTGCTATTATTGATACGGTCGTGGATTTGCCAAATGTGAGAAGCGTTGTTTTCCGTGAGCAAGAAGCTTCCTATTTGCTTGGCGCTGCTGCTGGTCTAGCAACTAAGAAAAACGTCGTTGGTATGGTTGCAGCTGTAGATATCCCGTTAATTAAGAAATATACTTTGGGCTTCCAAGAAGGTTTGAAAGCAACGAACCCGAACGCAAAATTCATCGTGAACTATGTAGGGAGCTTCACAGATCCGGCTAAAGCAAAAGAGCTTGCTTTAACGCAGTTCTCCCAAGGAGCGGACTTTATTGCCGGCGCATCGGCAGTTGGCGATCTTGGCGTGTTCGAAGCGGCAAAAGAAAAAGGCTTTTATACGTCCGGACAAGATATTGATCGTACAGTAACGGATCCTGAGCACATCGTGCTTTCCCAATTAAAAGGAACGGACAGCGTGGCTTACCAGACGGTAAAAGATTTCGTGAATGGCACGTTTAAGTTCGGCGCTGTCGATTACGGCTTGAAAGAAGACGGCGTAGGTCTTACGTTCGTAACAAAAGAAAGTAAATCCCAATTGAGTCCGTTTGTTGGACCAGAAGTTGTAAATAAAGTGAAAGCTATCCGCGATGATATCGTTGCCGGTAAAGTAACCGTAACGAATCCTCTGAAATAGGAAGTTCAACAATCGCATAATGAACCCGGAAACTGTTTACGGAGACGTAGGCAGTTTCCTCATGTCTAGGTAGAGGAGTGCGAAACGGTTATGCTGCTTCAAATGAGCCAAATTACAAAAAGTTATGGGAGCTTAACGGCCAACTCGAATGTAGACTTTTCTTTGCGTGAAGGCGAGATTCATGCGTTAGTCGGGGAGAATGGGGCAGGCAAAACGACCCTAATGCGTATCCTTTACGGGATGGAACAGCCAACAGCAGGCAGCATCCATTTGCGCGGAAAAGAAGCTGTATTTGCGAATCCAACGGACGCCATTCGCTGTGGGATCGGGATGGTACATCAACATTTCATGTTGTTTCCGTCTTTTACCGTGGCCGAGAATATCGTGATCGGTAACGAGCCGAAGGCTGGCGTGAAGTTTGACCGTAAGCAAGCGGCGATCCAGGTCGAGGAGTTGTGCGCTAAGTATCGACTTCCTATCGATCCGCTTAAGAAAGTCGCTGATTGTCCGCTAGGACTACAGCAGCGCGTAGAAATTCTGAAGGTGCTTTATCAGGGCGCAGATATCATTATTTTAGATGAACCTACAGGTGTTCTGACGCCCTTGGAAGCGAAAGAACTGCTTGTTATTATGAAAAGTTTAGCCAGTCAAGGCAAAAGCTTCATTATTATCACGCACAAGCTGCATGAAGTGATGGAGGTTGCGGATCGGATCACCGTCTTGCGTGATGGTAAAATTACAGGAACACTCGACGCATCCGCTACGAACGTAGAGGAGCTGTCGAAGCTTATGGTCGGCAGGGAGTTGGCAAACGCATCTCGAGCTGCCGCTAACCTCGGTGAAACCGTTCTCGAAGTGAAGGACATCTCCATCCAAGGAGGCAAGGGAAAGCCAATTTTGGATCGTGTCACGCTCCAAGTGAAAGCCGGAGAAATCGTTGGTATCGCTGGTATTTCCGGGAATGGACAGTCCGAGCTCATTCAAAGCATCACGGGACTTCAACCAACCGATCAAGGGCAGATTCGTTTAATGGGCAAAGACATAACGGGATGTTCGGTAAGGGAAATCAGAGATGTGGGGCTTTCTCATATTCCTGAAGACCGCTACCAATGGGGGGCGGCGAAGGAGGGAACTGTTCTTGAGAACGGTACGATGGGCCACCACCGAACGAACAGTCGTAAAGGCATTCTGAAAGGAAAATCCCTGCGCAATATGGTGGACGGTTTTATTCAGCAGTTCCAGATTAAAGCAGGCTCACAGGATACTAAAGTGAAATACCTTTCCGGGGGTAATCTGCAAAAGCTGATCGTAGCCAGAGAAATGGCGCAAAATCAGCCCTTCTTAATTGCCGCTGAGCCTACGCGCGGTGTGGATATCGGAGCGATGGAGCTTATACACGATGAGCTGTTGAAAAAACGCAGCGAGCAAGGAGCCATTCTTCTCGTGTCTTCGGAATTAACGGAGATACTCAAGCTCTCCGATCGTATTATTGTTATGTATGAAGGTCGAATTGCCGGCGAATTGTCTGCGCAGGAGGCGACTGAGGAACAAATCAGTCTATGGATGGCGGGAGGCGATTCGCATGCTTAACTGGAAAGCGAACATAAGCGCGTGGTTGCAGCCGCTCATTGCAATCTGCATCGGTCTAATCGGGGGAGCCATTGCTATTGCGTGGATTGGTGGCTCAATTACCGACACATATGCACAAATGTGGAAAGGGGCTTTTGGCAATTTCTACTTTCTGACGAACACCCTAACGCGGGCGACACCACTTATTTTGGTCGGCTTAGGGGTTTCAATTGCATTTCGTGCTGGATTTTTCAATATGGGATCAGAAGGCCAAATGATTCTTGGTGCGTTATCCGCAGCATTAATTGCGCTTTATTTGCCTGGGCCAGCCGTCTTCAAACTGATTGCAGCTATTCTTGGCGGTATTACCGCTGGCGGCATTTGGTCCGCTTTTGCAGGCTATTTGGATGCTAGGTTTAAAATGAACCTTATCATCACGACGCTGCTGCTGAATTACATTGCTGCCTTATTCGCCGGTTATTTAGTCGCCTATCCGTTGAAAGACAAAACAGGCTCCGCGGCGCTCGCGCAAACGATGATGGTGGACAAAAGCGTATGGCTGCCTAAGCTTTTCCAAGGGATGAGTGTGCATGCGGGCTTTATCATCGCAATTGGGCTTGCTGTCCTTTTATACATATTTATTAAATATACGAAGTCCGGTTATGAAATCAGGATGCTCGGTTATAATCCGTTGTTCGCTGCCTATGGCGGAGTGAACAGAGGGAAGCTGATGCTGGCGAGCATGTTTGCTAGCGGCGGATTTGCCGGACTGGCTGGCGCTGTCGAAGTGCTGGGCATGCAGTATCGGTATACCGACGGGATGGTGTCCAACCCAGGCTACGCTTGGTCGGGCATTATGGCGACGCTGCTCTCAGGAGCTCATCCGCTAGGCACTGCGGTGGCAGCTGTTCTTCTGGCGGCTTTGCAGACTGGCGGCATGGGTGTTGAACGAAACACGAGCATTCCATTGGAAATTTCGAGCGTTATTCAATCTCTACTCATCTTGTTCGTCACTGCCAAATTCAGCTACACGATCTGGAAGCGCAGAAAGGGAGGGAAAAGCGATGCAGCATCTTCTTGATGTTTCCTTATTCAATTCGATGATCCGAATGGTCGCTCCCATACTGCTTGCTGCATTAGGCGGGGCGATCTGTTCCAGAGTTGGGTTGTTCAATGTGGGCTTGGAAGGGTTCATATTGGTCGGCGCATTCTCAGCGATTGTCGGCAACCATTATACGGGCAATGTATTTCTGGCTGTCCTCATAGCGGTGGCAGCGACATTACTGTTTTCACTTATTTTTGCTTATATTAGTATTCATCTACAAGCGAATGTCATTGTCGTAGGTATTTCATTTAATTTTCTGGCCCTTGGTTTAACGGCATTTTGCTTAAAAGCTATCTTTCATGTCAAAGGCGCATTTTACGATAAAAATATGGTTGGATTACCGAAGTGGAATATTCCTTACATTCAGGACATTCCTGTAATCGGAGGCATTGTATCGGGGCATTCCCCGCTCGTTTACCTCGCTTTTGTGCTTGTTATTGGCCTTCAGTATTTCTTGTTCAGATCCGTACTTGGATTCCGGTTGCTGGCTGTGGGTGAAAATCCTGTTGCGGCTAAAAGCATCGGCATCAAGGTGAACCGGATGCAGTACGTGGCTGTGCTAATTTGCGGAGTGCTCTGCGGGCTTGCAGGCGCTCAATTGTCACTTGGACAAGTGACGATGTTTACCGAGGGCATGACTGCGGGTAGAGGGTTTATCGCGCTGGTGGCTACGATGCTTGGACAGGCGAACCCGCTTGGCGTTATGGCATCCAGCCTACTATTTGGTTTAATGGATGCATTCAGTATCAGGCTGCAAGGATTCTCACTGCCAACGCATTTCACCCAAATGCTTCCCTATGTTGTAACTCTGCTAGCGATGCTCTTCTTTAGAAAAAGCAGCTACATGGCAGATGCCCAGAAAGCAAACGGCAGCTCTAGGTAGCTGGGATGCGTTCGCTTAAGCAAGACGGTTAGGAGGATATCGAACATGAAAGTAGACAGTAAGGCGGAGCGTATTAAACGGATGAAGCTTCCTGTGTTAAAGGTTGCTCCTGAGCTGGCTGATCGGATACCGCCGGGACAGGTTGTGACGGATCGATTCCCTATTCTGCATGAGGGAGAAGTTCCTAATTACGAGATGAGCGAATGGACCTTGCGTGTGTTCGGTGAAGTGGCCGAAGAGAAAACGTTTCACTATGAAGAACTGCTCGCCCTGCCCCAAACGCAGGTCGTTTGCGATATTCACTGTGTAACCCGCTGGTCTAAGCTGGATACAGTTTGGGAAGGTGTGAGGTTTCGAGATTTTCTTCAGCTGCTGGATATTAAGCCTGAAGGCAAGTATGTTATGCTGCATGCGGATAATGAGTATGAGACAAATGTCCCGCTTGAAGATTTAATGGGGGATCACATTTTACTAGCGTTTAAGTATGACGGACAACCGCTCACGCTTAAACACGGCTGGCCGCTTCGTTTCCTCGTGCCTCATTTGTATTTTTGGAAAAGCGCGAAATGGATTCGCGGGATTGAATTTATGAAGGAAGATCGGGAAGGGTTCTGGGAGCGAAATGGCTTTCATAATACTGCGGAGCCCTTCGCGGAGCAGCGCTTCTCAGGGGAATCGATTCCGATTCCGGAAGATGAATGGGTAAAAAAGGAGTTTGATTAATATGTTGCTACCAATTTTGCAAGTGAATGCGGAAGAGCTATCTCCCTATGCGATCGTGTGCGGCGATCCGTTTCGAGCTGAAATCATCGCTAGTCGATTAGATAATGCGAAGGAGCTTGCTTTCAGTCGGGAATACCGGACATTTGTAGGGGAATCTGAGGGTGTACGGATTACTGTTGTGAGTCATGGCGTTGGATCTCCTGGTGCAGCGGTGTGCTTTGAGGAGTTAATTAAAGGCGGCGTGAAGACACTCATTCGCGTCGGTACAGCGGGTTCTTACTCGTCAGATGTTCCACCGGGCAGCTTGATCGTCAGTACAGCGGCTGTACGGGAAGAGGGTTTAACCAAGCAGTTAGTCCCACATGGTTTTCCGGCAGTAGCGGATCTTGAGGTTGTCAGCGCTTTGTACGAAGCGGCAAGCGAGACAGAAGGTCTAGTCAAAAAAGGAATTACAGTTACCTTAGATGCTTTCTTCCAAGGTGTAGTTGAATTTCCTCATCGGGCGTACAAGCAGGCTGGCGCGCTTGCCGTCGAGATGGAAATCGCAGCCCTGTATGTCATTGCCTCCTTACGGGGCGTACGCGCGGGTGCGATTGTGGCTTTGGACGGTTATGCCGACGCGGATTTGAAAGAAGTTTACAATCCGCACACAGATGTTGTTGCAAATGCGGTTGAGCGAGAGATTCAAGCTGCGATAAGAGCTATCGTTA
The DNA here is from genome assembly GCF_010820665.1 of Paenibacillus sp. SYP-B3998. Lineage (GTDB taxonomy): Bacteria > Bacillota > Bacilli > Paenibacillales > NBRC-103111 > Paenibacillus_E. The sequence continues at coordinate 688,424 of NZ_JAAIKC010000001.1, forward strand.
AGCTGCATGCAACTGAATAGGTTGATAAAAAAATTTCCTTAAATGGAAAAGAAAGAAGCAGTTCTCCACTACAATCGGGAGATCTGCTTCTTTCTTTGTATCCAAACAAGAAAAAGAGCCATTCGGCCCTCTCTTGTTAAAACGTATTATAGATATTTTGGCACGTTTCCGCCGTAGGCTGGTAAAAGCAATGCTTCTTGAAACGAGCCACTAAGGGTTGATTATACCAAGTAGGCGGGCAATCACCTTTTGGTCTGAAATACCACAAGCTGAATTTCGCAGGCCAATGGCGTTCGCCGTTTACTGCTCTTCGTGCCAAGCGTATTTCGCGTTCACGGGCGCTTTGATAAAAGTAACCATGCAGGAGTGCTTCAAAGGCATGCGGTTGGTTGACCATTTGCGGAATTGTGCAGATCCCCTTGAAATCCGAACAATTGGCTCTGACTCGATTGATCCCTACATTGCCTACAAGCTGCATGCCCATTATTCCTTCGCCTTCTGCTTCAGCTCGAAGTAATCGCGCCAAGAGGTTGATATCCTGATCCCTCGCTTTAACAACTGCCATGAGTTCACCCCAGTCTAGATGTGTAGTTATAACAATATATTGTTATAACTAGGTTAGGTGACAGTCTAAGCGGGAATTTTTTGGCGAATGCCGTTATTGAAATAAATACCTTAAATATGCGCCGATTACGTCTCGGGATTTTCCTTCAGATGGAAGCACATGGCTATCCATCCCTGGGAGCACATTGACTTCAATGATGCCGCCGCCGGTGATGGATACAGGTTGGGAAATATGAGGGCATCTTAGATCAATGCCCGCTACATCAATGCCTAGCAAATCAGCAGCTTTGATAGCAATATCAATGTTTTCCATGCAGATCTCATCGGTTCGATCGATGTTGGCGCCGCCTGTAAAGTCATTACTATTTAATCGAACTTGAACAAGCTCACCAAGCGGCAAAATACTACTTAGCTGTAGCTGTAAGGATTGCAGGTGTAAAATGAGCGGTTGGTCGATCGGGATATGCATGAGCGGTGTATTTTGATCTTTCGTTCCACGTCTAGGATCTTGATTGGCTCGTTCAATAAGTTCTTGAATCGTGGACACGCCATCCCCAGTAACCGATGGCGGACATGTTTCTAAGACGCCGACAACGGTTTTATCGATGACTAGAATTCTGTAATCCCGGCCTTCGGCTTGCTCTTGCAAAATAACATGCGAACTGAAGGAAAGGGCGTGCTCTATGGCTGCTTGTAGCTCAAGCGGGTCGCGAATATTCATCACGATGCCGACACCGCGATTCGTATTAAAAGGCTTAACAACCAAGGGAGCGTGCTGGCGCAAGAAGGATTCCGCTTCCACACTGTATGCTTGTACAAGGCAAAAGTGCGGAATTGGCAATCCGGCGTCTCTTAGAAGGATGTTGGTGGCTACCTTGTTCGTGGAGAGGAAACCAGAAATAAAGGGCAGCTTGTTAGATCTTGTTTTGTTAATGTAGATGCGTTTAATCCCATTGTCGAGAAGAAGTATATCTTCTAAACCAGGAATGAGCGGTTCGCAAATAATGCCCATTTCTTGGGCTTTTTCCTTAATTAAACGGTTATGAATATTGGTTACTTGCATGTGAACTCACCTCTTTGGATATTCTTGGATATAAGCATATATAGCCCAATAAACATAGTAGACAGCAAGCACTCATCAGGATAAGAATGGAGGCAATGCTAACTTTCTCAGCTGCAGCGCTGGCAAGAAAGACGCCAAGTGGAATGAATCCGCGATCTGCCATAATGACGCTCATTAATCTCCCACGAAGCCCCTCTGGAGAGGAAAGTTGAAACACAATTCGTATGGAAGTGCGAAATGCTTGGCTGAACAATCCCATAAGAAATAAAGCAATAGCAGCAAGTACAAAGTAATGGCTGAACCCTAATACAAACAAGGAACAAGTGAAGCCTAGCGCAAACCATGGCGTCCATGGAAGGAATCGTTTGGAGTCTATACGTGTTAAGGCAAACGCCCCAAGCACCGCTCCTGCGGCTGTTGCTGTTAATAGGTATCCGAATGTTGCAGGTCCGGTTTGAAGCATTTGCAGGACATAGATTGGAACCAAGGAAGAATAAGAGAAGCCAAAAAGCATGAAGCATACGCTCAAGATAAGAAGGAACAACAATCTAGGCTGTGATCGCAGGAACGAGATAACCGCTCCAAACCCAGCAGATGATGCTTGGGGTTCTTGGACAGGTACGGCTGATTTCCGCGGTATGGCAAACAAGCTAGCGAACACAGCAAGCTGCGCAAAGACGTGAAAGATAAATAAAGGTGCGACTCCGACACGGGCGATCATAATCCCCGCTAAGGCAGGACCAATCATTCGAGCCACATTCAGCATGGTGGTGTAGAGGGCGACACCGCTGGCGATACCATGAGGTGGGACAATGTCGGGTAATAGCGCGTTCCGCACAGGGGGTTCCATCTCATCAAATAACCCTCGAAGAATCACTAGTGTTGAAAGAATCCACATATTCTTCTGACCGGCAGCTACGTACCAAGCTAATATGGCGCCCAAAATCAGGATGGGGATATATAAAATAATAAGTAAAGTACGTTGTGGGAAACGATCAGCGAGCCATCCACCCAAGAGACCTATGAATAAAGCGGGCAACAAACGGAAGAAATTAATCATTCCTAAATAAAAAGGAGAGGATGTCGATTCAAGTACGTACCAATTTAGAGCGGTAACACCGACATAATCTCCAATCGAAGAGAGTAAGCTCCCGGTAAAGAAACGGCGATATACAGGTGAGCTCATTGCGGATACTTGTTTCATTGCCGCTGCGCGCCATTGTCGTAGAGTGGGTTCGCTATCCGCATGTACAAATAGTTTTTGACATTACCTTCAAGGCGCATCCTGGTTAAAGCTTTAGTCTCCACATAAGGGGCAAATAACTGCTGCTCATCCTCAGCTGCATGGTCAGCGAAGCTTGGATCTAGTTTCCACTGCGCATACAGAAGCCTGCATTTTGATTGTACAATTAGCCAAAAATACGATTCAGGCAGGCAATAATAATCGCTTAGACAGTGGACAATTTCACCAAGGTGATTTTGCATGAGCGCATGAATCAGTTTATTTCTTGCTTCATGAGCAGTTGAAAGTATGGAAGAATCAGTCGAGCAGGCCAAGCTAATGCCTTGACGCTCTAGCCGATTTCGATCGACCCTGGCACCGCCTAAATCGCGCACCATTATTCGTTGGGGGACGCCATGTTTAAAAACGAGAAGGCTGTTTTGTAGATGAGCCTCTAAGCCAACGCCATACTTACTGAGCAGTTTCAGCGTGCTTAAAACGATCTCGCAATACGCATTGAAAAAAGAGCATACCCCAGATTGTGGCTCTTTACTTGGGTAGCCCTCCTCGATAAGTTGAACAATAAGCGGCGTTCTTGCTTGATGAACAGACTCGACAAGCGCTGCGCCCACAATAATGACCTCGTCTTCCTTGCGGTATTGATCGGGATTCTCGCGCAGCAAAAAAGCCAAATGCTTGGCTTTGAGAGATCTGTCGCCCTCGATTGGAGAGAGGTAATTGATACCGCCAAGCTCGGCAAGCAATTGAATAACAGAGCTGCTTGTCGGCTCCAGCTTCATTATTGCAAGAAGCGCTTGAGTCAGCAGCGGACCATTTTGCACAGCTTCGTTGGAAAGAGCGCGAATGGCGCTCGTTGTTTGGACGTTGATTGGCAATTTAATATGCGGAGGCACAAGATGAGCGACATCCGGTAAGACGGTACGAACTGAGAGAGTAGGCCATGCAGGTAAAACGGACTCTAATAACAGAATGTGACCGCTTGCGAGATCAGCGCTAAAAAGGGTTGGCAGCGTGTGCTTCCATTGCCAAGGATGAACGGGAACGACGACGTAATCGCTGCTGCAATTCAGTCCCAAACGACGATGCAACTCAGCTTCCAAACCCTCAACGAGTTGAAAAAAAACCTTGTTTATTTCAGCTGTGGATTGTGTCGGGAAAGATGCTTGCACATATTTTCGCTGCACAGCGGCAAAGCGCAAAGAGACTCGTTCCCCGAATTCAGGTGAATAACGAAAAACTTCTTCCGGGCTCATACCGATCTTGCTTTTGGCCCCAGGGTGAATGGAATGCCCATTAAATGCTTGCTGCTCATACCACCAGGTCGCATATAATTTCGTTGGAGAGGGGATTGGAAGAATGGATGTAGAAGAATCGTGTTGATAAGCTTGCCAGGCAAGTGCAAAGGCGAGATTAGCTGAGCTATTTGCGATTTCATACAGAAATGAAGTGATTTGTTGCGGTGGATAATCGCCCTCTGCGGAGATGAATTCAGCAAGCGATAAGGGGGATAGCTGAGTAGCAGTTGCGTGGCCCTTGGACAGAACTTGGGTATCTATCGTTTTTAATCGTGAAAATGATAATTGCTTGGTAATTGAAAAGAGGAGATGTTTTTCGCTTTTTTCAAAATAATAAGCCATTTGCTTAGGAACATCCGATTCTGTAGTTAGCTCGTGACAGGCTCGATCATCAGCCAATTCCCGCATCAAGGCGTTAACCAACCGGTCAGCAATTCGCTCGCGAGCAATGGGGAGTAAGCTGTTGAAATAGGAAACTAGAAACGGTTTGTTGGCTTGAATAAATGTAGCGGTAAGTAATTCTTCAGGCGTATAAGTAATAGCGTCGTTTACAGGAAATGACACAAGGACACCAGCCTTCGTCTAGGAAATAAGTACATATGAATTGGATATTATGAAAATGATTCTCATTATCGTTTGTCGCACAATATAATATCATTAACATTTATTCCTTGTCAATACTATCCATTTTTATAAAATAAGGGTTGCTAATAGATGGAAAACGCAGGTATAATCTCGTATGATGATAATGATTCTCATAATACTACTTTTTGCAAATAAAGGAAGGAAGCTGTCATTGATGATGCATGCCATATCCCCATTACAAAAGTTAGACAAGGAAGAGGAGCAAGTTCTCTTGCACTTGAAGGCCAATCAGCCAGAATTAGTTGATCTGTTTGTTTCTTATGTTGACCAAGCTCGCAAAGGTATTTTACATCGCTTCATGCAATCTATCTTGCGTGAGAATATGATTGGATTAGCTCAAGACGCAGTTGTAAAAGAGGAGAACTCGCTTCTCATTCGAGTATCAGCAGATGTTTCTCTTCACGTACCATTAGGTCGATTTTTTTCGTTCGGCCGATTTGATATCGATGGGGATATTCGGAAAGTAAGCGATCAGCACAATGAGGTGATTAAACATCCGACTGAGGTATTGGATTTACTGAAACAAGACGAGGGAGATGAAGTTAACGAGAGTGAGAAGCAGCATAGATGGCAACGATTCAGAAGCGAATTAAGCAATAGCGCAGCTAACTTGGCTCTTGCTTATGCAGGTGTGCAATGGCGGAAACGCGAACTGGCTAAGGGCATGCAATCCGAAATAACCAGCTCGTTGTTGTGGACGCGCAAGCAAAGGGAACAGGATGAGCACTTCAGCCAGCTGACGTTTTATGAGCAGTGGATTGTCGAGGGTCACCCTATACATCCTGGAGCGAAGCTTCGCATGGGCATGGATGTGAGGGATGTTATTCAAAGCTCGCCTGAGTTCAGTGCGCTAATCAAGCCTGTGCTTCTAGCGATAGCAAAAGGCGAATCGCGTGAAAGCTCGATAGACGGACGAACTTCCAACGAGATTTTAGAACTGGATTATCCCGGTGTGCTTCATGAAGCACAGCATTATTTAGCCAAGCAAGGCCTTAGCTTAAATGATTATCGGCTGATACCCGTCCATCCTTGGCAATACGAGAATGTGATTCAGCATATGCATCAGCATGGCATTCAAAGTAAGCATATTATCCGACTTCCCGATGCCGGTATTGAAACTGCGGCACTCATGTCACTACGTACACTAGCTCCGCTTCAAAAGTCAGGAGACTCGCGTCATCACATCAAAACAGCACTTGCCATCCAGACGACAGGCACCATGCGCACAATTTCCGCAGCCTCTGCGCATAATGGTCCGATTGTATCCCAGCTACTAGAAGATATTCTTAAAAAAGAACAGTATTTTGATCATAAGTTTTTCAGCGTGCCTGAGTGTTTAGGTATTTATTATGATGCTTCAGATTCTACCCAAACAGACGCGCACAGAGCAGAACTTAATAAAAATCTCATTACAATCCTTCGTGAAAATGTAGAATCCTTGATTGCCGACGACGAAACAGCGATGCCTGCATCAGCTTTATTAGCCATATCTCCTTGCAGCGAGAAACGGATTGTGGAAGAGCTTCTCGAGGAGTTCATGCAGCATCACGCTTATACAACAAGGGAAGAAGCAGTGATTTCTTTTATACGTGAATATGCCGTAGTGACGCTTCCAGCGTGTTTGACGCTATTCAGCCGTTATGGAATTAGCCTTGAAGGACATTTGCAAAATTGCATACCTGTCTTTAAAAACGGTCTGATCGTACGCATGTATATGCGTGATTTTGGCGGCGTACGGATGCTGAAGGATCGCTTGCAGCGGCAAGGTATCGTTTGGGATTTTCACCCTGCCTCCATTACGCTGACGGATAATGAGCGCGATGTGCGCAACAAGCTGATCTATCCAGTTATTCAAAATCATTTTGGTGAATTGATTGCTGGCCTTGCTCGCTGCCTTCATATGGATGAAGCCTTATTATGGAATCCCGTCGCCCAAACATGCAAAGAAGTGTACGGATTGCTCAAGCAGGATCAACAAATAGCCGAGCAAGCTCAGCGGGATGAAGATTGGCTTTTTGCCCAACATGTAGAGCTGAAAGCCATGACTACCATGCGATTGCTTGGGAAAATTTCTAGCTACACGTACTCCGAAGTTCCTAATATATTAGCGGAGTTATAAAATTGTTGTTGACATTCGATGTTGATAATGATTATCATTTGAAGATGAATACATAAAATAGAAAAAATTATATTTATAATTTTAAGGGGAGTGCAGTGAAAGTATGTTGGTTAAATCAAAGGGGTTATCGGTATTTGTGTCCGCAAGCGTCATGGGAGCGTTGTTGTTAACAGGATGTGGGAGTAAATCGGCAACTACTCCGTCGGCGGCTACAACATCAGCAGCATCAACTTCGACAGCGGTAGTGTCCGCTTCTCCTGCTGCTGCTCAAGCTAAGGCCATCAAACACATTTGGGGCGAAACGCCAATCCAAGGCGTACCGACCAAGCCAATCGCGTTGGATTTCTTCATCGTTGACATGTTGGTATCCCTCGGGATATCTCCAACAGGTATCGCTGGTACAGGCGCTACTCGCGTACCGGCCTATATAAAAGACAAGGTTACTTCATTTACAGATGTTGGCGAGCGCAAAGCGCCAAATTTGGAAGTTATTAGCTCTGTTAAGCCTGATTTGATTATTGCAAATCCGGAGCGGGCTAAGATGATAAAAGGGGATTTGGAGAAAATTGCTCCATCCATCGCGTTAAGCGATAAGACCTACCAAGTTATTTTGGATGATGTGGACTTACTAGGCGGTATTTTTAATAAACAAGAGCAAGCCAAAAAAGTTCGTGCAGATCTGGAGAAGAAAATCAGCGACGCGAAGGGAAAGGTGAAAAATCAACCTACAGTACTAGTCGTTGGGGCATTCGACGATGAAATGACCGTTTGGGTTAAAAAGTCTTTTCCTTCAAGCCTGTTAAATGATATTGGGTTTAACTATGCATTTGCCGGTGAAAAGGAAAAATCAGAAGGCACAGCAGATATAGCTACGATGACAGTAGAAAAACTGGTGGAGCTGAATCCTGACGTTGTGTTTATTTATGGAGATAGTGTAGATAAAGTGAAAACGAATCCTCTTTTCAAAAACAGCAAAGCCTCAAAAGAAAATCATGTGTTTGTGGTTGAACAAGATCTATGGGCGCGTGCAAGAGGGCCGATTGCGGCTGGTCTTATGATCGATCAAGCCGTCAATTTCGTGAATGGCGAGGCGAAAAAATAATAAAATGGCGAGGTATTTAGGCGTATTTTGCGGGCTAACGCTGCTTCTTGGTATATTTGCATGTGTAGCCCTTAGCTGGCATGTCAAAGGGCTAACGCTTGATCATGTATCTGAAATCTTTCATGTGAAGGCTGAAGACAGTCTGATGGTTTACACGGTCTGGAACATTCGACTTCCGAGGGTGCTCTTGGCCATTCTGCTTGGGGGAGCGCTCGCCGTGGCAGGATGCTTGCTTCAGGGCATTACCCGGAATCCGTTAGCTGATCCTGAGATCATCGGAATCAACCAGGGAGCGTCTTTATTTGTGGTGTTGGGTTTACTGTTGCTCGGCACCAAAGATGTTTCTTTTCTTATCATTGTCTGTGCATTTTGTGGTGCAATCGCTGGAGGAAGTGTGGTTTACATGCTATCCCTCCGAAGTCGATTCACACCAACACGCATGGTGCTTGCCGGGATTGCGGTATCACTCTTTTTTAGCTCCGTGACAACGGGGCTATTATTGATGAATGAGACGACGTTGTCGAATTTAATTTATTGGATGGCCGGTAAATTGTCAGGGGCAGAATGGGCGGATATTCGCCTTTCCGTTTTTGTTTTATTGCCAGTGATTGTTCTTAGTTGGCTGCTTAGTCCACAGTTGAATGTTCTTCTTTTCGGCGATGATGTAGCGGGAAGCCTTGGGCAGAATGTGAAGGTTATTCGGCGTATAGCGATGCTCATGGTTGGTGTGTTAGTAGGAGGCGCTGTGGCATTAGCTGGACCTATTGGTTTTGTAGGATTGATGGTGCCGCATATGGGACGCATGCTTTGGGGACACGATTATCGAATCATGGTTCCACTATCTGCACTGTTGGGTGCTAACTTGCTTTTAGCTTCCGACCTAGTGGGTCAAATGTTGTTTTACCCGGTTGAAACACCTGTAGGTATTCTTACAGCTTTATTGGGTATCCCATTTTTTCTTACGCTAATGCAGAAGAAAAAGGGGGAAGTTCTATGAATACGCGCGAACAGTTTGTGAATCGGCGTTTTCTCCTTGTAAGCTTACTTGGGCTGGGTCTGCTGCTTATTTTTTCCTTACTTAGTTTATGGCTTGGGGCGGTTCATACTTCTTTGGCTCAATTGTGGCAAGTCTTTAATGGGGAAGGAATCGTATTTGAATACCGCTTACCACGACTAACCGCTGCTATCCTAGTTGGCATGAACCTGGCAGTGGCCGGTTCTATGATGCAAAGCATTACGCGAAATCCAATGGCTGCGCCCGATCTGATCGGTATCAATGCGGGAGCTGGACTTGTAATTGTTTTGCTAATTCTCACGGTTCCAGAGTTTTCGCCAATCGTGCTTCCAGTAGCTGCATTTGTAGGAGCAGCGGCAGCTGGAGGACTCGTCTATGCACTTGCTTACCGGAAGAAGGGCTTTACGAATTCACGCCTTGTGCTAAGTGGGCTAGCGGTGGGTAGCGGGCTTCACGCCTTGATTACCCTCGTGTTGGTTAAATATGCGCCTAACGCTTCACAGGCTTTGGTTTTTCTCAAAGGCAGCTTCTACGCGCTTTCTTGGGAGCGGGTAGCATGGCTTGCTCCATGGACGATTTTAGGAATTCCCCTTGCCTTCTTCGTATCCCGTCATTTGACGCTCTTACAGCTTGATGAATCCGTTATTGCTGGTCTAGGCATTCGAGTGAATCGAATGCGCTTGATGCTGCTAGCTCTGGTTGTCGTGCTAGCTGGAAGTGCTGTAGCGATCGCAGGTACGATCGCCTTTGTAGGGCTTATTGTGCCACATTTGGTCAAGTACGTCATTGGCCCGAATTATAAGCTTTCAACACCGCTTTGCGCTTTATTTGGAGCCTTGCTTGTCGTCATGTCAGATATGATCGGACGCATAGTGATGCCCCCAGCGGAGCTTCCTGCCGGTATCGTGACCGCCATTCTCGGCGCCCCCTATTTTTTATATTTACTAGTAAAAAAATCGTAATGTCTCCCTAAATGAGAAACGAGCCTTAGAAGCGATTCTAAGGCTCGTTTTTATTCGTGCGCGATATCTAAACTTTTTTGCTCTTTACTAGTATACAAACGAGCCTGCGCTTTCCTTATACTTGAAGCAACAGGGAGGTGTACGGTATGAAGACAAGCGAGATTCACATACCAAACGTACAAGTCAAAGCAGGCAAGAAAATCAAAAGATGGGAAACGCCTTATATAGGTTACTTATTTATGGCGCCTTGGTTGATTGGACTGTTCATTTTCATTTTATGGCCGATGGCGTTGTCTGTTTATTATTCGTTTACCAATTTCTCTTTATTAGCGAAACCGACTTGGGTAGGAACGAGTAACTATTCGCAAATTTTAGTCGAAGATGATAAATTTCTTCAATCTTTGAAGGTTACGCTGCAATTTGTCGTGATATCGGTGCCCTTAAAGCTCATTTTTGCTTTGCTAGTCGCTATGCTTCTGCGCAAAGAGATCAAAGGCATGTCCTTTTACCGGACATTCATTTATTTTCCTTCGCTGATCGGAACGAGCATTGCGGTTTCTATTCTTTGGAAGCAAATTTTCGGGCAGGACGGCTTTATTAACCATATTCTCGGTTACTTCCATATTACTGGGAAGGCATGGATTGGTGATCCGAGTTCGGCATTAGGAACTTTAATTATTTTGGCCGTTTGGCAGTTCGGATCGACGATGGTCATTTTCTTAGCTGGTCTGAAGCAGATTCCAGGCGATCTGTATGAAGCCTCTTCGGTGGATGGCGCCTCCAAGCTTAGACAGTTTTTCTCCATCACCCTGCCGATGCTTTCACCGATTATTTTATTCAATTTGGTGCTTGCGACGATTCAATCGTTTCAAATGTTTACGCAAGCCTTCATTATTACCAAAGGTGGGCCTGCTAACTCTACGTACATGTACGCATTGTATTTGTACGAAAGGGCTTTCGATCAACTTCAAATGGGCTATGCATCTGCCTTGGCCTGGATCCTGCTTATCGTAATCGGAGTTGCTACAGCACTCATATTCGCCTCATCAAGATATTGGGTATTTTATGAATCGGAACCAGGGAGGAAACAGAAGTGAGCAAAAAAATATCAGGCAGACACATAGGTATCCTTCTTTTCTCTATCGTCATGATATATCCAGTCCTGTGGTGGGTAGGCGCATCGCTTAAGCAGGATAGTGAATTAACCTTGCCGGGGTTATTTCCCCAGCATCCCGTTTTGGACAATTTCGTGAAGGGATGGAGCGCCATCCCGAAGTTCTCATTCACTCATTTCTTTGCGAATACGTTTGAATTAGTCATTATTTTAATCGTTTTATCGCTCATTTCCTGCAGTATCACCGCATTTGCGCTAGCGCGATTGGACTTTCCGCTGCGAAAAGTGTGGCTCGGTATCCTGTTAGTGACGATGATGCTTCCCGCTCAAGTGACCTTGATTCCTCAGTACAGCATGTTTCATTCGTTAAACCTAATAAATACGTACATGCCGTTTATTATTCCTCATCTGTTAGCAGGCGGAATCGGTGGCTCGTTCTTCGTCTATCTGCTAGTCCAGTTCATGCGCGGTATTCCTCGGGAGCTTGATGAGTCAGCCAAAATGGATGGCTGCAGTTGGTTTGGTATTTACTGGCGCATCATGCTGCCTTTAATTAGACCTGCCTTGGTTACGACCGCCCTTTACTGCTTCTTATGGAATTGGGATGATTTCTTCGGCCACCTTATTTATATTAATTCTGTCAGTAAATACACGGTTGGCTTAGCGATTAAGCTGTTCGTTGACACACAGTCCGGCGATGGCTCTTGGGGACAATTGCTTGCCATGTCGCTGGTTTCCATTGTGCCGTCCACGATTTTCTTCTTCGCTGTCCAAAAGCAATTCGTCGAGGGCATTGCTGCGGGGGCACTCAAAGGTTAAAATAGAAAAGCTACGTTTACGTAGCTTTTTTTCTCTTGCAGGAGGTGCATCCTTGACGAAAAATCCGTTCAAAAAATTTGGCATTGATTGGTTGCTTTTCGGTGGGTTTGCTTTGCTTATTTTTATCTTAGTTTCGATCATGACGTGGTTTAATTCGAGCTTTACGACGAAGGAATCCGTTCAAAGCGTTTCATTTTATCAGCAGAAGCTGCTTAACCGCATGGGAGATGAGCTGAGTAACCAAATCAAATTTATTGAGCAAACCGCGTCAACGACATCGTTTAATAATGATTTACAGCAGTTCTTATTTTCTCAGCAAACGGATGTGCTGCGGTTTCAAGATATGAAAGGAACCTTTTCGAACATTGTTTATACGTCCTCTTTTATCAAATCCATTTCGATATTTATAGAAGATCCCAAGTTAACGACAGATATGTATAGCCCTGTTCAAATCCTAGATCTTCATAATTTGAAGAAGGAGCCCTGGTATTCTTTGATTGAAAATACGTCGCAAGCATGGATTCCAGAGCATTCCGTTCAGAGCTATTTGAAAAATAAAACGCCTATGATCAGCTTTACGAAAAAAATTGTCTCTGATTCGGGACAGGATTATGGCGTGATTATGCTGAATGCGAGTGCGGCGAATATCCAGAAAACGATGACAAGTGAATCGGAGGATGTCAGTCGGCTGCTGATTGACCATGAAGGAAGGCTGATTACTTCGATAGGCAGCCGCAGCGAATCCTTTTATAAGAACAATTACAAGCAATTCGCAGAGCAATTAAATCGCCAGAGCGGCTACCAGCGCATCCAGCTTCGCGACGATAAGGATCAGCTCATGGTTTGGTCCAATTTGGATAATTCCGGGTGGTCGATCATCGAATTAACGCCATGGGAGCAAGTGACCGAGAGCAGCGTGAAAAGTGCGCAAATATCGTTGTATATTGGGTGTATCGCCCTCGCCTTTGCGCTAGCGATCGCGTTATTATTATCCCGAGGCTTTACGAAGCCTTTGCGTTTATTGGTTAAACGAATGAATCAGTTCTCGCTAGAGAAGCCATCTGCGCAGCTGCCGTCCGATTATAAGAATGAGTTCGGTTCTTTGTTCCAGGGGTATACGAACTTGCAGGATCGCATCGGTGAGCTCTATCTCTCCTTGGAGCAGCAGTACCGCTTGCGTCAGGAAGTTGAAGTGAAGGCGCTCCAGGCAATGATTAATCCGCATTTTTTGTATAATACGCTTGATCAAATCAATTGGATGGCCATACAGGCTGATCAGTCGGACATTAGCAAAGCGATCTCATTGCTAGGGCGCATGTTTAGGATAGGACTTTCCAACGGGGAGGGACTGATTCGCATCTCAGAGGAAGTTCTTTATACGGAATGTTATTTGTCCATTCAACAAATTCGTTGGGGCGACAATCTTCAAGTGGCGTTTGAAGTCGAACCGCAATGCGTTGACTATTATATACCCAAGCTTACCTTACAGCCTTTTATTGAGAATGCGATCGTTCATGGCTTTAATGGAAGAAGAAAAGGCCATATTCGCATCATGCTGCATCAGGATGAACACGGCATTCAGGTTCAGATTGTCGATGACGGAAGAGGCTTGCAGGATGGATGGGATCAATTGGCGGGAAGAACGACTGGCGGCTATGGGATCAAAAATGTCAAGGAGCGAATAACTGCTCTGTATGGAGCTTCCTATGGCATTCAAATGAGCAGTAGGCCTGAAGGCGGCACGCAGGTTGAAATCCATTTACCTGTTGTAGAAAGATGAGGATGAGAGGAGGGAATTCCTATGTGGAAACTGGTTGTCGTTGACGATGATTATCACATTCTTCAAGGGTTCAAGAAAGCCATTGCTTGGGACACACTTGGAATCGAATGGGTCGGTGAGGCAGAGAACGGACAGGATGGCTATGAACTGATTGTTCGGGAAAAGCCGGATATCGTCCTGACCGACATTTATATGCCGCAGTTGAATGGGCTGGAGATGATTGAAAGGCTGCGCAGCGAAGGAATTGAAGCCAAGTATATCGTGCTAAGCGGTTACTCCGATTTTGAATATGCGCGCAAAGCACTTCGGTTGAATGTAGCCGATTATTTGAGCAAGCCTGTCACATTGGATGATTTGAAACAAGTACTGAATAAGGTATTGGACACGCTGCACGAGGAAATTGAAAATCGTCAGGAGTTCGTTTCGCTTACAGATAAAATTTCGATGTATGAGCCTTTTGTTCAGAAGCAATGGCTGCGGACACTCATCTCAGGGGCAACCGATCCCATTATCCATATGCAGCTGCCGGAAGCATTCTTATCGTGGGATCAGCAGCGTCATTTCGTAATGGCGGTAGAGCTATTGCGAACGCCAAGAATTCGCAATGCAAGCATGCAAGACTGGTATTTGTTCAGATTTGCTGTAGGCAATGTGATTAAGGAGCTGCTTGCCCAGCACTGGCCGGATTCGCAATTCATCGAAATTCAGAGCAGCCATATGATGATTGTTCTCCATCGTGAAAGCGAAGCGCAGGAGCTCGCGGTGATCGAACAAATTACGAATCTAGGACACGAAATGGTACGCTGTATGGAAACCTACCTTCAGCTTCAGGTGCGGGTCGGGGTGGGCAGCCCGCGTTCAGCTTGGAGAGAAATCTCCGATTCGGCCGAAGAGGCTTTTCAGGTGCTAAGCACCGAACAGGTCCATTCTGCGAGTGTTCAGTTCTATAGTCAGTTTAAGGGGACGCAATCGGAGGGAACTGATGTTCTCTATCAGTTAGAAACAGGACCTGTGAAGTTTTTTCAAATTCTAGCCGATTCTTTGCGCTATATGCAGATGGATCAAGCTCGCCAAATCGCACTTGATTTCTTTGGACAATTTGAAAATCGGCCAGTCGATTATTCGTACATGCGTAATTTAGGATTGCAATTGTGGGCGGTACTTGGATATGCACTGAACGATTTGGATCATACGATTCAAGAAACGTATCCGATGATTGATATTCAAAAAGAGATGGAACATATTTATCGGTACGATCAGCTAGAAAAGTGGCTGTTAGATAAGCTTGAGCAGCTATATGGAAACCGGGTAACGAATGAAAACCCTCGTCATAAAGAAGCCGTCGAATTTATGATTCAGTATATTCATGAACATTACGCGGAGGACATTACATTAGAAACGTTAGCGAATAAGATTTTCATTTCGCGGAACTATTTGAACAAAATATTCAAGAAAACCACGGGTGAAACGTTCATGAACTATTTAATTCGCGTCCGCATGGAGAAGGCAGAGCTGCTCTTGCTGCAAGGGAAATGGATGATTTATGAAGTTGCAGAGCAAGTCGGTTATTCCATTCCTTCCTATTTCAGCACGGTGTTCAAAAAATACACAGGCAAAAATCCAAGTGACTTAATGAAGGAAAGAGACTCGAAATCTGACGAATTGTGCGATTTCTAACGATAATGATTCATTTGTGATCTATCAGATTGCTTGTAACCGCTTTATACTTTGTGAGGAAGGTATTCATCTCATACGAAGAAAAGAGGGTTTTCAATGAAAAAGAAATGGTTGAAGATGCTTACAGGCACGATGATGGTGGCCTCTGTTGTTTCGCTTTCCGCATGTGGCGCCGCAGGCAGTCCAGATTCGACGCCGAAAGCGGATGCCAAAAAGACGACTTCTTCTCCAGCAACTGCGGATAAGCCAATTACGTTGCGAATCGTATGGTGGGGCTCTCAGACACGTCATGAAGCAACGCAGAAAGTGTTGGATTTATATACGAAGAAGCATCCGAACATTACATTCGAACCGGAGTTTTCTGGCTTTGACGGCTATTTCCAGAAGCTGTCCACCCAAGCAGCAGCTCATAATGCTGCTGACATTATCCAGATGGACGCTGCGTACTTGGCTGAATATGCGGGTCGCGGTCAATTGGCTGATCTAAGTGAAGGGGTTAACTTGGCAGATGTCGATAAGACATTAGTTGACTCTGGTAAATATAGTGGTAAGCTCTTTGCGGCACCGCTTGGCAATAATGCTATGGGGATGGGTTATAACAAAGCAGTAGTTGACACACTAGGAATCAAAGGGCCGAGTGACGGCTGGACGTGGGACGACTATTTCCAATTCGGGAAAGACGCTAAAGCCAAGCTAGGCGCTGATAAATTTGCGCTCTATAACTCTCTGAATGATTTGTTTACTTACGACATGTATCAACTGAGCAAAGGAAAAGGATATTCGGTTACGCAAGATGGCAAATTCAACATCGACAAAGATACGTGGATCGAGTGGGCGAATAAGAACATTGAGCTGATCAAATCGGGCGTGACCCTTCCTCCAGACCAATGGGCAACTGACAAAATTGGCGATCCAAAACAGGATGTAGTCATCAATGGAAAGTCACTCATTCGCCGTACTTATGCATCTGAGTTTCCAGGTATGGCTACCAATTTGAAAGGCGCTGGTTTAGTCACAAGTCCCAAAGGCAGCGGCTACTTGAAACCTTCTATGTTCTGGAGCGTGAGTGCTGATTCCAAAAATGTGGCGGAAAGCAAAAAGTTTATTGATTGGTTCATTAACGATGCGGAAGCAGCAGATATGCTTGGAACAACAAGGGGCATACCAGTGTCCAAGAAAGTACTTACGGTCATGGAACCGAAGTTTAGTCCGACAGACAAAGCGCAAGTTGATCTTATTAATAAAACAGCACCGACGGCTCAGCCTTTCAATCCAGGCGCAGTAGGTTGGGGGAATTTCCAAAAAGATTATGCAAGCATCGTCGATTTACTTTCTTTTGGGAAAAGCACAGTAGACAAAACGTATGATGAAATTGTTAAAAAAGCAAAAGAATACGAGAAAAACGCTTCTCAAATCGCTAAGTAAATCCATAATTCCTAGAGTAAAGCAGGTTGCTTGTTGAACCTGCTTTTTCAACTAAATATGGCTTGATGGATGAGTTGGCATCTTAACGTAGGAGGTCCCTATGCAGCTCGGTAATTTGGCTCAACAACCTAGACCAGATATGATTTTGAATCGACATTTGAGAGAGAATCCATACTTCATGAAATATGAAGTCATGGACACGCATTTTCAGATGGATTTCCATATGCATATTGGCTATGAAATTTACTTTTTTCATCAGGGTGAAGGTTCTTTTTTAGTTGAGGATCGGGTATATGGTTTGGCTGGCAACGACATGATACTGGTCAATCCCTTGGCCGTTCACAAATCTTTTTTGAGCTCAGCTCAAGGTTGTACGCGTACAGTCATTAACTTTCTTCCTGAGCTAGTCGATGCCAAACATCGCGACAGGCTATTGCAGCCTTTTGATCTTAAAAGTATGGTTAAAGGTCAGTATCTATGTATAGGGGCAGACGCGCAACAGCGTATTTTTTATTTATTGAAGCGCATGTACGAAGCGTACAGCGGACAATCAGGCAGCGATGAAATGGCGTTTTGCATTTATTTAAATGAGCTTTTATTGGAGATCTATCGTTTAAGTGAAGCGGATTCGGAGCGACCGCTGCTCCAGACGGATACCCCTATGCCAAACTCAATCGTCGATAACATGATGCAATACTTAGCTGAGCGATATGCGAACAAAATTTCTTTAGATCATCTAGCGGATCATTTTTTTTTGAACAAGCACTATATTTGTCATTTATTCAAAAAGAAAACCGGCTATACGATAACCCAGTTTTTGCTCCATATTCGGATCAGGCATGCGAAAAAATATTTGACTTATTCGGATTTATCCATTTCAGAAATCGCGGGAAAAGTAGGCTTTAACAGCTTTTCGAACTTTGCTCATGATTTCAAGAAAGTGGTGGGCATTCCGCCAACGATTTATCGTAAAAATGGTTTGCAGCTAACAGATAAACAAGGTTAAGAGCGCAATTTTCACGTAGGTTTAAGCAATTCGCAGATAGAGAGGCGCTACCTACAGATGTATAATGAAAGCGTTGTCAAATGAGATCCATTTAGGAGGAATGAATGATGTTGCAACCTAAGACTATACAAAAGGTGCTAATCTTTGTCGTGATGCTAAGTCTTCTGTTTCAGGGAATCAGTTATGCGGCCGCAGATTATCCTCACGGAAAAGTGCCGATCAAAGATATTTATCCAACGCAGCAAAGCGTCATGGACAATCTAACGATTCAAAAGGACAAGCTGCTAGTCGGACAGCAGCCGGATGGCAATTTTGAAGATTTCCCGCATAATACGAATGTGGTGGCAAATTGGAATTTCGAGAATGGGACAAGCACACCGACGGGTTGGTTATCCCAAACCTATGCAGGTTCTCCAACCTATGCTTATGTGACCAATGATAGCGCTAACGCTCAAGCAGGCAAGAGATTGATCCAAATCAGTTCGAGCTCAGCCGCCAGCCAGGGCGCATGGAAAACAAGCTTAACCGGCATTTTGCCAGGGCAAAATTATTATTTCAGTACCTATTACAAAACGAATAATCTTGCTTCTACAGATCGGGGAGTAACGGCTCGGATATCTTTCCTTGATGCGGCTAATAACTCCGTTGCAGCAAGTGTGTACTTCGACGGGAAGCCGGGGACGCAAGATTGGATCGAGCTGAAAGGGGACGTGGAGATTCCAGCACTTGCAGCGAATCTTGATCACGTAGATATTGAATTGCTGTTGTGGAACGCGACCGGAACGGTATCCTTCGATGCTGCTCGCCTAATGAATCGTAAAATAGCTGCAAATAAAGAAGGCGCGAAGGAAACAGGTTTCGAGAATGTGACGATTGATACGACCAATAACTATGCAGCGCCTTGGAGATTAGTTACTTCTGCGGGGAGTCCGAATGTATCCATCGATGCCAGCCAAGCCAAATTAGGTGCGAAAAGCGCTAAAATTACCGCATCTTCCGCAGCGACGGCATCGTGGACGCAGGACGTTCATTTAACGAAGAAAACGTTTAATATTTCAACTTGGTACAAAACGAGCAATATCGTTTCATCCGATAAAGGTGTTGCGATAGGCATTCGTTTCAAGGATGCGAACAATGGGGATACGGCTCCTGAGGTGTTTTTGAACGGCAGTACGGGGACCAAAGATTGGACGCGTCTTGCAGGCCAGTTCACGGTGCCTAATGTGACTGCTCAGGACCATGTTGAAATTTCCCTGTATCTTTATAATGCCACAGGCACTGTGTGGTTCGATGAACTGCAAGTCGAATATGCCAATGTGCTTATCAATGGAAGCTTCGAGGCATCTGCGAGTGGAACGGCGCCTGATTCCTGGACCTATTCAGCGCCAGAGGGAAGCCCTAAACCAACGAAGCTGTATGAGGTAAGCGGAGCGAACGCGAACAGTGGCGCATATAGCGTGGGCATTAACTCCACTTCGACAACAGGCCGAGCTTACTGGTATCAACCATATACGGGAACGTATCGAGAGGGTGACGGAAGAGTATTTAAAGCGAAATACAAGACATCAGCTGTCTTTAATTCGGATGCTACTCAGACTTCGAGTGGGGTAACACTACGTGTTAATTTCTTGAAAACGGACGGGACGAATGCAGGTAATTCCGTCATTGTTACAGCTCCGCCATCCACCACTTGGCAGGAAATTAGCACCGTGTTTAGCGTGCCCACTGGAACTGTGAAGATTGAAGCGAATTTGGGCTTATGGTACGCCGAAGGGACGGTTTGGTTCGATGATGCCGAATTGGTAGCACCAAGGCAAGGCGGCGATATGACAGATAATACGATAGGTGGAGCAGCTCTACTAACCTATTGGTGGAATCAAAATGGTAAATCCGATGCCGATGTACAGAAGGCTGCTCAAAAAGCGATCGATTTTTATATTAATAAACGAACCTACACAATCGACAACCCAGATACAACCTACTTAAGAACGCTCAACAGCGGTGGATACTATAACCGTTTCTATATCGATGGAGAAAGCGATGCGATTGGGGATTATCCAACAACGGCATGGGCGTTAAACTCGATTGGCCAAATATTGAAATATGGGGCGGAAAGCGGACAGCCTCAGCTTCTTACAGCTCAGCAAAAAACTACGCTTGAAGCTATTGCAAGATCACTTTGGAGATGGTTGACGCGAACCTCTATCTATAACCCGCAAAATGCCGACAACCAAGCGATTGGAACGGTCGTTGGCGGACTTACGCTAGGCAAGGTCTTGAATGATACCGCCTTGCAAAACGAGGCGATAGCTTACTACAATACAGGAGTTGCAGGCACAAATAACCCTGTTAACGATCCGGGTAACGGTGGCGCATTTGGTGGCGTCAGAAATGATCGTATTGCGGTGAATGGACATATGATTTTCGATGAAAAAGAGAAATTCGACGCCCATTATGGATTCTATGCGTTGTCTTTCTTGTCCGATTTGTATCTGCTTGTTAACGATAAAACCTCCAATTTCTACCTGGATGGCGTTGAAATGGCGAAGTACATCGATGAGCGCTTGTCAGAAAACGGATGGTTATATTTCGGTTCCAGACATGATGAGTCTGATGGAGACGAAGGAAACATTACGTTCTACGGAAATAATGTATTCAGTCATGAGACGGGGTACGATCTTGGCAGGCTGTTAGCGGTTAGAGTCAATTTCGCGGATAGCAGCTATACACCGGAAGTGATCGGACATCGTGCGCATTCGAATATTGAGATGCATGATCATTTCAAATCTTGGAGCGGCAGCAAGCCGAGCTTCAATAATGAATATAGTTTGAGTAAAAACAACGTATCGGTTTATTTCAATAAAGCAGGTGCGAATCTGGCTACGCCTCAAGCGATTTCCGTGCAAGGAACTGCTTTCACAGAAGGGGCTGTTGCTGGCAGCAGAGGGGAAGGACTGTATTACAAGGATACGAATAATGCTTGGAATTTTTTGGTCAACTCCTCTTCAGGCACGAATAAATATGTTAGTACAACGAACTACCAAGTACGTAAAGTGGATAAAACGAATTCTGCGTTGTCGAACACGCGTAATGAATACTGGGTGACTAATGGCGATACCCTGTACAACATCATGGCGGTCAAATTTAACGCTAACGTATCCGTAAAAGCTTTGAATCACTTGGTTGGCATGCCTTATATGTCCAGTATGAATCGAATCATGAACGTGTCTAATGGCACTGCGGTCTTGGATTTGGCTCAAAATAGCGGTTCGATTAGCGGAACTCAGCTTACCATGGATAGCTTGAAATTGAACGGCTGGCCGAACCTCGTCATGGAAAATAACACGGACGCAAGCAATTTTGGATTCAATGTACTAGGTAATTATTATAAAACGATTGAAAAATTGCGGGAGAATCCCGATGAGGGCAGCAAAGCCAACTTCACATGGGGAAATATTAAAAATACGGATCGGTTAAATGTTAACGTAATCGATAGCGCTTCTAATGTTTCTTATGCTAGCGGGGAGTGGGTCGTTATGGTATTAAAATATTCGGCAAGCGGAAGCGCAGAAGGCTTCACGGTCACACCGACGTATACGAATGCAAGTACGAAAGCTTTGAGTAATTTGATTGTTGAGGATAACAAAATGAAGTTTAGTCTCACTTGGCCGAATGTCACGTTCACCGACAAGGCGAGCTCGGAAACGATTTCCTACTAAAAGGGAGAAAAGCAATATTACGATAGTTTTGAACAATAAGAGAACAGCCTTCTGAGGCTGTTCTTTTCTATAATGGAAGTAATTATAAAAGAGGAGATGGGCATCGCATGCAGCCATTTACACTAGATACCGTAAGAACAAAGGCGGAAAGTATCTATCAATATATGACGGAAAAATCTTATGCGGATTGGGGGATGGATATCGGCCAGTGGGATTGGGTGCCAGGCGTTGGCGTTATCTCTATTTTGCGCTACTACGAACAGACGAAGGATGCTAAAGTACTGGATTATCTGAAAAATTGGACAGAGACGTATCGTGCAAAGGCGGAGCATGTCAAAGTAATTAATGGTATGGCGCCTTACGCGATTTATCCTTCTTTGTATGAATACACAGGTGATTCCTATTATAAAGAAGCTGCGGAGCAAATCGGAAATTGGATGCTGACTGAGGCGCCGCGTACTAGAGAAGGCGCTTTTGAACATACGGTGACAGAAAAAGCTGCATTTCCTGAGCAAGTATGGGCAGACACAATCTTTATGGCTGTTTTATTTCTAGCCCGACTGGCCCGCGTTACGAAAAATAAGACTTATGCGGAAGAAGCGTTGAAACAAACGGAGCTTCATTTGCGTCTTTTGCAAGATCCAGCTACAGGCGTGTTGTTTCATGGCTGGAATTGCGCCGAAGGTCATCATATGTCCGCAGCGCGTTGGACAAGAGCTAATGCATGGGTCGCCGTAGGAGTTCCTGAAATCTATAAAGAATTAATGGGTTTGATTGAATTTCCGAAGGAGATCGTTGAAAATTATCAACGGCTTATGAACGGTCTATTGAACTATCAAGCACCGAATGGGCTGTGGCACACGGTTATGGATCAGAAGAGCTTCTATTATGAAACTTCCGGCAGCGCTGGTATCGCTTGCGGCATATTAAGCGGAATTCGTCAAGGCTTGCTAGGGAAGGAGCTTCGCCCTTACGCGGTTCGTAGTGTTGAGGCTGTGATGGAACAGACGGAATACAGAGGCAAAGTACTGGGTGTATCCGGCGGCACACCTGTTATGCCAACGATAGAGGCTTATAATACACTTGAAATAATTCCTACTTTATATGGTCAGGGATTGGCCTTGATGCTATTGAGCGAAATGATTTAGTTCAGTACTGCTTGCAGTGATCTTCGCTAAAAAAAGGAATAACCTGTCTTCATGGGTGAACCAAACCTCGAAGACAGGTTATTTATTATTCAAACTGGAAAGGTGATTCAGTCCCGTTCACGAGGAATAGGACTATTCGATCTAGGGAGATGGTTGAATCCAAAAAATTCTAGGTCATAAGAAGGATATTCGTGTAAAAATGTCGAACAAGATCGAATACTTAGACAGTGAAGGAGATTTTCTATGTTTCGTTGGGTTACTTGGATCAGAAAAAAACTCATTATGCGTATCGTAGCCGCAGTTATGGTCGTTATTCTCGCCTTATCGGCCGGATACATTATCATGGAATTAAGAAATGCCAAGAAGGCTGCAACGGAAGCAATAGCGAGCTATGGCATTCGCTTGTCGCAGAGCTATGCGGGTCAACTCGATAAGAATAAAGTGCAGCAATTCCTGAAAGAGGGGAAAGAGAACGACCTCTATTGGAGCTTACGCGAGGAGTTAGATCAATATCGCACGAAAATCGGCGCTCTTTATGTATATTTAGTGCGAATCGATAACAATCAGAAACCGCTCATTATGATTGATGGACAGCCCAAAGGCTCGGATTCCGCTTCGCCTATTAATGAAGTGACGGATATGCCTGCAAAGTCGATTGAGGCCTTGTTGAAGGGCGAATCATCGAGTTCACCGCTCATTGATAATCCCAAATACGGGACCTACTTATCTACGTATGCGCCTGTGATGGGACCAGATGGGAAGATGATCGCCATTCTTGGGATTGATACAGCTGCTGGCGTAACGGAGAGTATAGCTAGTAGTGTCATTCGTGGGAACATGCCCTTGTATCTGTTGATGTTAGTTTTAACGTTGGCGGGACTTGGACTGCTTACCCTTTTAGTCTCACGTGCTCTTCAGCCGTTGCAGTGGATCGTAGCAGGCGCCGAAAGAATGGCCACAGGGGATTTACTTGAGGCCAATCGGCTGCTGACCGAGCATCCTGTGCGATCCATTGATGAAATCGGCGCTGTCTATCAAGCGATGATCAAAATGTCGGGCAATATCAACGGCATTCTGCGGACGATCGTTTCCAACGTCTCGCACACCTCCGACCAATTCGTGGCGTCGACAGAACGATTTACGAAAGAGGCTCATCACTTGCTTGCCATGAATGCCGAAGTTAATGAATGCGTTCAGACTGTAGCTGAGGGAGCGAGCACACAGCAATCCAGCACAGATGAGAGCGCACGCTCGATGGAGGAGATGGCAAGTGCGATTCAGCGTATCTCAGAAGCTGCATTGACCGTTTCAGATGCTTCAGGCCTTGTTCTGCATCGCGCAGAATCAGGTAAAGTAATTATTCATAATATGAATGGTCAGATTACGCTGATTACTTCTGCAACTGACGAAGCTATTCGTCGAGCGTCTTCCTTACGTAGTCATTCCGAGGAGATCGGCGTCGCCATTCATGCGATTTCTGATATCGCGGAGCAAACGAAGCTGCTTGCCCTCAATGCATCCATTGAAGCCGCGCGCGCAGGCGAGCATGGCGCAGGCTTTTCAGTTGTGGCAGGCGAAGTTCGTAAGCTTGCAGACAACGCTTCGAATTCTGCTTTGTTAATCGCTTCTTTATTGCAAAACATCCATCAAGAATCGCTTCGAATCAGTGAGGCTATGGATAACGGGATGAATGAAATTCGCACAGGGGCCGCGCTATCCAAGCAAGCCGAGGAATCATTCACACATATCGTCGAGCAATTCCGCTTTGTGGCGGAGCAAATCCAAGACATCTCGTCAGCAACTGAAGAGATGTCAGCAGGAGCCGAAGAGGTGACCGCTTCTGTCATTGGTATCGCTCATATCGCGAAAACTTCCTCCGTGGGGACGCAGAACATTCATGAGCTGACGCATAAGCAGTTGAAAGTTGCTCAGGATATCGCGGATTCGGCAACTACGTTGAGTGGATTGACGGATGAAATGCGTAAATCTATTCAACAAATTAATGTATAATTGAGTAAAGCTCCGCAGAACATTAGACACACATTATAATGAACCCTTTTCAAGGTAGCGGACAGGAACTTTCAGCCCGCTGCTTTGTAAAGGGTTTTTGACGTTGCACAAAGATATGGTTTAGCTGAACGCGATATCGGATTCTTTATGTAGTAAAGCTTGGTGAGAGGATAGACATAAGTCTTTACTTGATGCATACCATTACAGTATACTGTAAATGATACAGAATACTGTTTGGTATGCATTGTAGTGTAATTGAGAGTGAGGTCAGTGAATATGTATACCGCTAAGCAAGTTGCAGATATCATGCAGAAAGAAGATCCCCAGATGAATTTAAGAACAGTAAGGTATTATACCCAAATCGGTATGGTCCCGCCTCTTGAACTCGTTGGAAATAAAAGAGGTTATACCGAAGATCACCTTGCTCATTTTCGCGCCATCCTTACTTTGTCTAAAAGTGGGGAAACGTTAGCCAATATTCAGAAAAAATTAAAAGGACTCTCCATCGGAGAAGTAGGAAAGATCGGCGAAAACCTCCGTCTATATCAATCCAATCAATTTCTGCAAAATGAAACACATGTCATTCACGAAGATGTCATTATTTCAATGAGTCCGCGTATTTCCCAAGAGCTAAAAACGAAAATGATTGAAGCAGTAGCCCAACTCATGAAGGAGGACAGACATTCATGATGACTGTAAGATTCGCTAAATCCAAGCTTGAAAATGAAGAGGGAATGAACCATCTTTGGATTCAAATCGCTTCTATTGGCGAGGTGGAGGATGCCCGTATTCAGATCGTCCTCCCCGTAGGCATCCATCGAATGCCTAATCTAACCCTGCTTCCTGAAGCACCGACAGGGGAAATCCTCCTTAAGGATCTTACATCCGCGACAGACCTATTCATTGAGATCCTTACTCGCGGGCCAGTCCCCTGTGGGCAAACGGAGCTTGTATTTGCCCTGTCGTGCAAAGATAAACAAGGAAATGGCAGTCGAATTGAGCAAGTTATCCCCCTGACCATTGCGGATGAAGATGGCATGGATAATGTGCTTCTTGATGATGAAGTTGTAAAGCGAATCAAACAGTTACAACAACCTATTGAAGGATGTACACACAATCAACGGATCGACTATGTACCGAGGCAGATTGTCAAGATTGATTCTAATCTGTGTTCTGATTTAGAAAAAAAATACCGAATCGACGGGTTGGCTCATTAAGGGGGACTATGAAGTGAATGTGATACCTTATGTCGTTGAAAGTACGGGAAGAGGCGAACGCACCCACGACATTTATTCGCGTATGCTGCAAGATCGAATCATTTTTTTAACTGGAGAAGTGACAGATACAATGGCAAATGCGATCATAGCGCAGCTGCTGTACCTTGACGCAACCGACTCAGATAAGGAAATTAAACTTTACATTAATAGTCCAGGCGGGTCAATAAGCGCAGGTTTGGGGATTTATGATGCTATGCAATATATCAAATCCGATGTCAGTACACTTTGTATCGGTCTGGCGGCTTCTATGGGAGCATTTCTTCTGTCAAGCGGTACGAAAGGTAAGCGCTACGGCTTAAGGCACAGTGAGATCATGATTCATCAGCCACTAGGCGGAGCACAAGGTCAAGCTAGTGATATTGAGATTTGTGTAAGAAGAATACTAAAGCTTCGCGATAAATTAAATGGGCTTTTGGCCAAACAAACAGGCCAACCTCTAGAAAACATCCAAAGAGATACAGATCGAGATTACTTTTTGACTGCTCAGGAAGCTGTAAGCTATGGCTTGATCGATGCTGTGCTAACAAGCGAATAAAAGTAGCCTTTAGTCCTTCCTGAAGCAGGAAGGACTAAGGGCTACTCGTTAAGGGTTTCCTTTGCTGATCCAGAACGTAACATTGTCGCCCTGCATGCCTTTCGTTCCAGCCGCGGGTTCTTGTTTCGTAACGGTTCCTTTGGCCTGGGAATTCGTTTCCAGCAGGAAGTTGTAATGAAGCCCAGCAGCTAATGCGTGGTTCTCTGCATCCACCTGAGACAAACCTACTAAATTCGGGATGACGGCTTCTTTTTTGGGCTCTGCCTTCGTCTCTGAATCCGTCGGCGTGGCCGTGATCTGAGCAGGTGGTTGCTTCGAAACAGATGGATCTGCTAAGGGCTTAGCAGTCTGGCTTGGTGTAACCGAGACATGACGATTGGACTTCGATGAGGAAGATGGCCATAAGGCCCAGGTGATGAAGACAGCTATAAGAACAAGGGCAAGCACTGTGATATTTGCTCGGGGAAAGGAGTTGAACTTACGAGCTTCGCGGATCGGAATGGGAGCGATGCTCGGTAAAGCCTCCCCCTCATCCACCAGTCCATTCGTCGATAGTAATTTTCGGAGACCAAATATAAACGTGGGCAAGGAGGCCTGTCCTTGACCAACTTGCTTCACTAGCTTGATGAGACCTTGCTTTTGCTCAGCCGTTGCCGTAGGCATTGGCTGACGTTCTAGGTGTGCATGCAGCGTTTCGAAAGGGCCAGGTATTTCAATCGTTTGGGTAATAAATTGCATACATACACGGCATAATCCGATAGCGCCTTGTGCTTGTGATTCTCCATTATCCCAATAGTTGATGACAGAGAGTCGTCCATTCTCACCCAACCATAAATTAGTAGCTTCTAAGGAAAAGCCTGTAACCTGAGTTTCTAGAGCATCAAGGATGGAAACGCCTAAGTCTGAGACGATGTTGATTACGTTGTCGAACGTCAAATGCTTCGTTTGAAGTGCATCCTTCCAGAGAATCCCTGGTTTGGATTGCAGAATAATAACGTCGTAGCCATCCTCAGATACGGTGTCGAGGATATGGTGGAATCCCTCATGCTGAAAACCAGCCTGAAGACTATATGTACGAACAAAAGTATCGCTATTCTGTCCCTCTTGAAGGCGAGTTTTATATAATAGTACTTGTCGATTCAGGACGATATCCTTCCCTCTGTAGATAGCACCATTATGTAAAGTGACAATTTGTGAACTGGGTACATAGCGTGAACTTACTTGCTCATTCATTGCTCATCCATCCTTTCCTGCTTAAGCTATATAATTCGTTGAAATAAATAAATTTAGGTACCTTGGAGGATCTGGAACAATTTGGTTCGCCGCGCATAGCTACGATAAGGTGACCATTGCGATATGCCTCATATAAGGGGACGGCAAGTTATGGAGTTCATGCTATACTGGACAAGGACGCTGCGTCCGATCGGCCAAGCGAGATTTGGGAAATATGTTTACAAAGTAAGTTTTGGGAGGACCCTCATGTTTACATTACCCGAATACGACGTGATTAGACAAATCTATCAGGGTGACCGAACGGTACTATACCGTGCTTATCATCGGAAATCCATGGAGAATGTCATCATCAAAATGCTTCGCTCCGAATTCCCGACGCCAGCGGAAACTTCAAGGCTGAAACGGGAGTATGAGATTGGTAAATTACTTGATATTCCTGGCATCGTGAAGCCTTTAGCCCTTCTAAAGCATCAGAATAGCTTGGTGCTTGTTTTGGAGGATTTCGATGGGGAAACGTTAGCTGGTTATTTCCCAGTATTTCGTCAATCATTGCAATCGTTTCTAACATCGGCGATTCAATTGGTAAAAACGCTAGGTGATATCCATCAAAGATATGTCATTCATAAGGATATTAAACCTAGCAATATTATTATTAACCCCGATAAACAAATTATGAAACTGGCAGATTTCAGCATATCTTCATTATCCAAAGAAAGACAGGAAATGCTTGATCCTTCAATGCTGGAAGGGACGCTAAGTTACATGTCTCCAGAGCAAACAGGGCGTATGAACCGCATGATTGACTACCGTTCAGACTACTACTCATTAGGGGTTACGTTCTATGAAATGTTAACCGGCCGCCTGCCGTTCCAAACGGAAGATCCGGTAGAGCTTATTCATTGCCATTTTGCTGTGTGTCCGGCTCCGCCGGAAAGTTTACGCATAGGAATCCCCAAACCATTATCAGACATTGTGATGAAGCTGCTTGCCAAAAATGCGGAGGAACGATATCAGAGCGCATATGGAATTATACAGGACTTAGAACGCTGTTTAACGATGTTTTTGGGAAAAGGCGAGATTGAGCCCTTTGAGATAGGCTGCTCAGACATGTCGGATAGGTTTCAACTCCCACAAGGCTTGTTTGGCCGTGAACCGGAGTTTGAAAAACTGCTGCAGGTCTATCAGCGGACTGTGCAGGGCTCCCTCGAAGCCGTATGGGTTACAGGCGAATCGGGTTACGGCAAGTCTTTTCTAATTGCGGAGACGATGAGAACGATTATGAAGGACAGAGGCTGGTTTCTATCCGGTCGGTTTGAGCCTAATAAGCAGCATATTTCCTATCACGGGCTGTCTAAAGCTTTACGTCAGTTAGTTCGTCAGCTTCTTACGGAGAAGGATGAGCTTATTGAAGCTTATCGTCCGCGACTCCTTAGCGCGCTTGGAACAAGCGCTAAAGTTTTGACCGATTTGGTTCCGGAGTTGCTGCTTCTCATCGGCGATCAGCCGGAAGCGAAGCTTCTTCCCCCACAAGAAACGCAAAATCGATTTCACTATTTGCTCCAGCAATTTTTGCTCGTTTTTTCTGCGAAAGAACGACCCATTGTTTTGTTTTTAGATGATTTGCAGTGGGCCGACACCGCTTCTTTACAATTTTTGGACTTGCTGTTAGGTAATTTACAGAATCAGCATCTCCTCTTTATTGGCTCTTACCGCAGTGTACGCGATGCCGAAGCTGAGTGTCTAACACATCTGCTCTTACTGGATAAACTGCCAGCTCGCTTAGCCACAGAAGTAATCTGTCTTCAAGCACTTCGTATCGAGGCCATTCAGCAGCTCATTGCAGGGGCGCTTAAGTTTGAGCCGCAGCATGTAGCGGAGCTCTCAGAGCTTGTGCAACAAAAAACAGGTGGCCATCCTTTTTTCGTTAAGCAGTTTCTTACAGCGCTGTATGAGCAAAGTTTACTAAAGTTTAATTATGAAACGAATCAATGGATTTGGGACATGACGGAAATTCAGAAGCTCAGAATGACCGATAATCTGATGTTTTTATTGGCAGACAAGCTGCACCGCATGCCTAAGCGAACGCAGCAATTGCTGCAATTAGCTGCTTGTTTAGGCGCCTCCTTCGATCTCGAATCGCTTGGGAACGTGGCGGAATTATCTTTTGTGGATACGTTGCAAGAGCTGGAAGGAGCTATTCAAACTGGATTGATTATTCCAGTAGGCATGGATTATAAATTTTATCGGGATATGCAGGATGAATCTGTGGCGCAAGATATACGGTTTACGTTCATGCATGATGTAATCCAAGAAGCTGTGTATGGGTCGATTGAAGATGTGACGCTAGCACCTATGCATTTGGGTATCGCCCTTAAGCTGTTGGAGAAATTATCTGATGTTCAGATTGGACAGCGACTTTTTGATGTTGTCAACCATATGAATAGAGGTTCGGATCTTTTGACAGAGTGGGAGACGCTTATTAAATTGTTTGATTTGAATTTGGCGGCGGGAAGGAAAGCGAAGTCTTCTCATGCATACCGACCAGCTTTGGCTTATTATAACAAGGCTTTAGCGTTGTTGCATCAGGATGAACTGGAAGACCGAAGCGATTTGAGTTTCTCTATCCGATTGGAGAAATCGGAGCTTTTGTACTTAAGCGGTCAAGCAGATGAGGCCGAGAAATCATATGCGCACTTATTACTTGATGCCAGAACCGACGAGCTTAAGTTGGACGTATACAATCTTCAAGTTATCTTATATACGAATGTGGGTAAGCAGCAAAAAAGCGTAGAAGTTGGCTTGGAAGCATTAGCGGGACTCGGTATTCGCATGCCAAATGAACCTACGAGTACGCATATTTTTAAAGAATATCTCAAGTTAAAGGTTATGATTGGGCGCAAAAGTACGGACCAGCTCTATAACATGCCGCTCTTAGCTGATGAATACCGAATTAAGCTGATGAGTTTGATGATGAGTGTGGCCGTAGCGGCTTACTTTACGAACACCAATTTGTTCGTCTTGTTCATGTTTTTAATGACTAAGTATTCATTGAAATTTGGCAATTCCCCTGTAATGGCTTATGTGTACGGTGCTTACGGTCTTATTCTTGGGTCTGGATTCGGGGATTATCAGCGTGGATATCAGTATGGCTTGCTTGGAGCACGGATGAACGAAAGATTTCAATCGCATCAGTTCAGAAGCAAGAGTCATTTTTCTTTTGGGTTATTTGTCATCCCTTGGGTGAAACCGATGCAAATTTGCTTGGATCAGCTCCATGAATCTTTCCGAAGCGGCATTGAGGACGGTGATTTAGTTTTCGCGGGGTATGCGTTAACGTATCAGGTTCTTGTTAAGGATTTCCAGGGGGTGGCGCTCTCTGAAGTGTATGAAGATCTAGGCAAACATTACCGAATCCTGGAGCAGACGAATCATCATGACACGCTGCTCATGCTCGAAATGCTGCGGATGGTCATCCATAATTTGGAGGGACAATCGTCGAATCCTCACCTTATCGGCAAGGATATCGAAGAGGAAGAACAATTTTCCAGGAAATTGAAGGCCCACTCGAATCAAGTTATCCTACATGTGTACGCTGTGAAGAAGATGATGCTTTACTATTTATTTGGCGATTATAAAGAAGCTTTGAAGATGGGTGGAAATGCCGAGACGATGCAGTCCGTTTCATTTGGCTTGTTCCATATTCCTGAAAATTATTTTTATTATTTGCTCTCTATAACGGCAATGTATAAAGATGCCTCAATCCAAGAACAAAGACTTTACAACAAAAAGATAGCCAAAATGCTGCGGAAAATGGATGAATGGACTCGTCATAGCCCTGAAAATTTTATGCATCTTAGCTTGCTGATGAGAGCGGAATGGAGTCGCGTGCGAGGACATTTTCAAAAAGCCGAACACAGCTATGAAGCTTCGATACGCCTAGCCCGAGTTAACGGCTTCATTCAGCATGAAGCCATCGCCTGTGAGCTTGCGGGAAGATTTTATAGAGACGGGCTGCGAGAGAAGTTCGCCAAAACATATTTAACGGATGCTTATTACGGTTATTTAAGTTGGGGAGCTAAAGCTAAAGCGGATGAGTTAAAGCTGCGATATCCGCATTATTTAACCTCGCTGAAAGAATCTCAAGACTGGAGTACAACGAGAATCAGCGATTACTCTCTGCAAGCGCTGGATTTCATGACCATCATGAATACCTCGCGCTCTTTGTCCAGTGAGGTCAATTTGGAGCCATTACTGAAACGATTGATGGAAATTGTAACCTATTCTTCAGGAGCGGAACGCAGTATCCTCGTTTTAAAAGAGAAAGATAGTCTCTTGGTCGAGGCGGAAATGCGGACGAAGACGCATGACCGTGAGGGTAAAGATTCGTGCACAGTGAGCTCCATTGCATTAGAGACTAGAGAAGATCTCTCGACAGCCGTTATCCAGTATGTGGCTAGGACCAAAGAAGGCGTTGTGCTGGACGATGCAGCGAACAAAGGATTTTTTACACATGATCCGTACATCCGTGAGATGGAAAGCAAGTCGATCTTCTGTGAGCCTATTCTTCACCAAGGCAATCTGGTAGGTGTCCTTTATTTGGAAAATAACTTGATTCGCAACGCCTTTACCTCGGATCGGCTCGGTATTATTAAACTTCTATCTGCGCAAGCTGCTATTTCCATCGAGAATGCCAGATTGTATAATGATTTGGAGGCAAAGGTCAGGGAAAGAACGAATGAAGTGATACTGATGGAAACTTCCCGACGTGATTTACTGTCGAATATTTCACATGACTTGGGCACACCTCTTACTTCGATACAAGGGTATGTAGAAGCTATTCTGGATGGAGTCATTCAGGATCCGGACGAGCAGAAGAAGTATCTGTCAGTCGTTCATATGCGGATTGTCGGCATTCAGCGTTTAATTACAGATCTCTACCAGCTTAGTAGGCTGGAGACGAAGCAATTTCACTTTCAATTGGCTCCGATAAGCTGCCAAGCGATGGTTCAGCAGCTATTTGCCAAATATGAACTGGATGCAGCCAACGCGGGTATCAACTATAAGTTGGACATGCAGCTCGCGGAAAACGAAGAGATGCTGTTGACTGTCGATACTAATCGCATTGAGCAGGTTTATGCGAATATTTTGTACAATGCGATTAAATTCAGCCCAAGAGGCGGGCATATTGGCGTCAAAGTGGAAACGGCAGGTGAACCGAGCGAGCTCATTATACGCGTAACGGATACCGGAGTTGGCATTGGCGAAGAGGATCTCCCGCATATTTTCGAACGCTTCTACAAGGCGTCTAAATCTCGAAGCACAACGGGTGGTAGCGGCCTAGGTTTGGCTATCGCCAAAGAAATTGTGCAATATCACGGCGGTCAGATTTGGGCGGAAAGTCGTCTAGGCAAAGGCTGCAGCATTTCGTTTTCACTTCCTGTACACCGTGTCTAGTTATATTTTATAAGAAAATAGAGAGAAGAGAGAGAAATCATATGATAACAAAACAATTATCTCCACTTGTTGAAGCACTGCAGTTGAAACAGCATCGCGAAGGCGGTTGGTACAAAGAGCTCTGGAAAGCATCCTTCGAGATCCCGAAGGAGGTTCTAAACGAAGCCTATTCAGGATCGCGTTATGCCGCTACTTCGATTTATTTCTTACTACATCCTGACGAAAGCTCAGATTGGCATACCGTGCTGTCTGATGAACTATGGCTGTGGCATTCAGGAAGCCCACTCGTCCTTTCGCTCGGAGGAACGGGCGAACACCCTGAATTAACGCAGGAGATTATCATAGGTCCGGACGTTCTGAATGGTCAGCAAGCGCAAGCGCTTGTTCCTGCAAATGTGTGGCAAAAGGCCAGACCTTTGGGAACGGAGCCTGTGTTTGTATCTTGTGTCGTTGCGCCAGGCTTTCATTATGACGATTTCAAGCTCATTGCCAAATAAGGTCTTGCCAAAGATGGAGTCTCTTCCTTGTGAAGAAGGCTCTGTTTTTTTCTGTTTTATTCTTTTAAGGCGAGTAGCTATAATAGATACAAGAAAGGGTGTGTCACGGTGAGTTACCGAATAGACGTAGCATTTGAGCCTTTGCATGAGATTATGAATAGTCTACATACCTATATTTGTCGGAAATCCCACAAAAAAATTGATTTAACCTCATCCTGGGCAAAGGAAACCAGAAAGCAATTGACACCTGATTTGGTAGGTCTGCTTGATCAAGTAGAAGTAGACAACGACTGGAAATTAACGTATCTGCTCGTTCATTTATGTCCGGATAAACGAGGCGCGGAGCCGTTTCTCACATGGCTAGAAAGCTTGACGCCGGGAGATTTATATGAGCTGATAGCTGCGTATAGCAATCAGTTTCCGACCAACATGGCCGTTTTTCGTTCTCGGACCTTGTCGTTGTTTACACAATGGAACGAGCAATATTTTAGACAGCTTGATTCAGCCATTATTCATTCATTAAGCAGTGAACAGCAGGCACGTAAGGAAGCGCTGCCAGTCATGACATCAGATGCTTTTGTGGACGAGACAACGAATGGATTGCTTTTTAAACCCATGAAGGGGCTGGAGGAGCTGATTTTGATTCCTCAGTACCATTTTCAGCCCATCAATGTAATATGTTACTTTGGCCGTTTAACGCTCTGCAATTACTCCGCGAGAATTTATTTCAGCGATGAAGAGACGCTTTCTCCCCATGCATATCGCATGATTAAGAGCTTAGCGGAGATGAGCAGATTGAAAATATTAAGATATCTTCACCACGGACCACGAAGCTTTATTGAAATTGTTCGTCACTTGAAATTATCCAAGGGCATTACGCACGATCACATTTCGAAATTACGAAGCGCAGGATTAATTCACGCTCATTTCGAGGGAGAGACGCTGACGGAATACAGCCTAAGAGCTGGAGCCCTTCAGCATATGCATAATAAATTGCTCGGTTATATCGAACAACGTTGAAAAAAAGTAAAGACCATGCGCACTTCGGTTATTCGAAGGAGATTGGTCTTTTTATTTTTGACGAACAAGCAAACAATTCTGTTATTTAAGAAAAAATTTAGAGTTCTCTCTTTACAGAACCGACAATCATTCCTATAATATGAATATCAGCTTAAACATACTATTTTAGTCGGAATTAGAATGAGGAGGATATTTATGAAAAAGAGGTTAATTGTTTTATCCACAGTATTAACGGTAGGTTCGTTGCTCTTGGCTGCTTGCTCGGATAATCAAGGAGCAGCACCAGCGCAAGGCAGCAACACACCGACATCTACCGATGCAGGCAAAACGGCTGCACCTGCTGCAAATGCACTTACTGAACAAGTTAAAGCTGCTGATCTAAGCAAGTTGCCGAACATCGCGAAGCAGCGTACAGATACGATTATTGTTGGACTTACAGATCCGAGCGGAGCTTTTACGCCATATTTTCAAAAAAGCGGTTATGACGGCAACGTCTCCTCCTTGTTGTACACTCCTCTAGTAACCGTGGACAATAAAGGCGTACCGACGCCTGGCCTTGCAGAAAAATGGGATGTTTCATCTGATAACTTGACGATTACGTATCACTTGCGTCCTAATTTGAAGTTCAGCGACGGTTCACCGATTACCGCAGATGATGTGGCGTTTACATGGACGATATTGCATGATAAAGCTTACGACGGCGACACACAAGTCGATGTGCTGCATGTTAAGGGCGGCAAAGACTACAAAGAAGGTAGAGCCAAAACGATCGAAGGCATAAAAGTGATCGACCCATTGACGATTTCTGTTACGTTGGATCAGCCTAATGCAACTGCACTTGTGACGTTAGGTTCCGATGTTCTCTCCAAGGCTTACTACGGTAAAGACTATCAGTTCGGACAGCTGGATTATTTGAAGAAGCTACATGAGAAACCAGTTGGAACTGGCCCTTACAAGCTTGATAAATTCATTCCAGGGCAAGAAGTTCGCTTCGTAGCTAACGAAAATTATTTTAATGGAAAACCGAAAACCGAACATTTTATTTATAAAACTTCACAAGGCGATACGTGGCAGTTCCTGGAAACTGGTGAAGTGGACTACGCATCATTCAGCGCAACGAAAGAAAATATTGATAAGCTGAAGAAATTAGGCTTCCTTAACATTTTGCCTTATACGCCAAGCGTTTATGGCTATGTTCAGGTCAATCTGGAGCACGAGCAATTGAAAGATAAGAAAGTAAGACAAGCTTTTGCTTATGGTTTAGATCGCCAAAGTATTTATGTTGACGCCAACCAGGGTGCAGGAGCGATTGCGAATATTCCCTCTTCGCCGATATCTTGGGCGTACACGGAGGACGGCATCAATCCTTATAAATATGATGTAGAAAAAGCGAAGTCGCTGTTGGAGGAAGCGGGTTGGAAGCCAGGAGCAGATGGTATTCGTGAGAAAGACGGCAAACCGCTATCGATTCATTTCCTTGGTTCGAAAGGCAAACAAACGGACGACTTCATTGCTGTTGCCACGGAGAATTTCAAGGCGCTTGGCGTAAAATTCCAACCTGAGATGTTCGCTGATTTTAACTCCCTAGTGTCGAAAGTAAACAGCGGGGATTTCGATATGGTTACTTTCTCCACTTCTATGCTTACGGATCCGGCCGATGGCCTGCAGCAGTTTGTAGATGGAGAAATTAAGGGCTACAATAACCCGAAATTCAAAGAACTGTATGATAAAGGGTTAGCGACCGTAGACATCGAAGCGCGTAAAAAGATTTACAAAGAAATTTACCAACTGATGAATGATGAACTACCCGTTATTTTTACGAATTATAAGAAAACAGTCTATGCCTATAATGGTCGAATTGAAAATCTGTCTGTAAGTCCATTTAACGGACTGTCAACAAGCTTGCCGAACTGGTCATTGAGCAAACAGCCATGAGTACGTACGTTTCGAAAAGACTCATTTATATGGTTGTCATTTTGTTCGCCGCTTCCTTCCTCATTTTCAGCTTATATGCGCTGACACCGGGAGATTTCATTAGCGGCAACATCAAGCTGACACCGGAAAGAAAAGCGGAGCTTCGGGCCATTTATGGCCTGAATAAACCGCTGCTGGAGCGTTACGCGCTCTGGATGAAAAATGCTTTTCATGGAGATTTCGGATTCTCCATGGCGCAGCAGCAGCCAGTTTTGAAGCTGTTTAATCAATATGTGTGGAATTCGTTTCTGTTAGCTATTGTTTCCACATTCCTAACTTGGTTGATTGCGGTTATCGTCGGGGTAGTTGCGGCGTACAAGCAATATTCATGGTTTGATACGATTGTCATGATCGTCATTTTTGCAGCGATGTCTATACCGTCTTTTTTTATCGGTCTCTATTTAATCAAAGTATTAGCGGTTGATTTGAAATGGCTGCCACCAGGCGGCATGCTAACGACGGGGAGTAATGCGACTGGTATAGCTTACCTGAAGGAAGTGCTGAAACATATGACACTTCCAGTCATTGTCATGACCTTGCTTGGTTTAGGTTCCCTGACACGTTATTTCCGCAGTAACATGATTGATGTTATTAAACAAGACTACATCCGAACAGCTCGCGCGAAAGGGCTAAAGGAAGGCAAGGTACTGTTCACGCATGCGCTGCGCAATGCGCTCTTACCTGCAATCACCCTTGTAGGTTTTGAATTGCCTGCTTTGTTCGGTGGATCGCTGATCATTGAGAAAATATTTAACTGGCCTGGAATTGGCCAACTATATATGCAGTCCTTTGCGCTTCGGGATTACCCGCTGCTAATGGGATTTACGATGTTTATCGCCATCCTTACGGTCATTGGTACGCTTATCTCGGATATTTTGTATCACGTAGCCGATCCGCGAGTCAGACTGTAGCAGGGAGAATAATGAGATGCCATCATCACTTTGGAAGCAATCGCTGCGGCGTTTGCTCAGAAATAAATTAGCAATTATCGGTTGTGTAGTTGTTGTTATTATGTTCATGGCTTGCTTCATTGGCCCGTTATTTTCACCTTATACGAATGGCAAAATTAATATGGCGATGATGAATAAAGCGCCTAACTTGCACCATTGGTTAGGGACCGATTCATTAGGACGAGATGTTATGACGCGTGTCCTGCAGGCGGGGCGTATCTCTTTGACTGTTGGCCTTGCCTCTATGGTGCTTTCTGTTGTCATTGGTTCATTGCTCGGAGCGATTGCAGGTTACTACAGAGGAATTGTAGATCAAATTATTATGCGCATTGCGGATTTGCTGTTGACGATTCCAAGTTTGCCGCTCTTGTTCATCTTTGGGGCACTTTTGTCGGAGTGGAAAGTGCCGACGGGGTACCGGATGTACATCGTTATGCTAATGCTTAGCTTTGTCGGTTGGCCTGGCTTGGCCCGCATGGTAAGGGGCCAATTGCTGAGCTTGCGGGAGCGGGAGTTCATGCAGGCTACCGTTGTACTCGGTTTGCGCGATCGTCGTAAATTGTTTAATCATTTGCTGCCGAATTTAGTCCCGCTGCTCATTGTTATTGCGACATTGAACATTGGCGGGGCCATATTGAGTGAATCGGTACTGAGCTTCTTCGGACTTGGTGTCATGCCGCCAACGCCAACCTGGGGAAATATGATCGATGCGGCTAACAATATGATTGATTTTCAGGAGCGGCCATGGCTGTGGATACCGCCTGGATTTTCGATTTTTATAACAGTCATAGCGATTAATATTTTTGGTGACGGGCTTCGCGATGTGCTCGATCCGAAACAGAAGAGGTAGGTGAGACACATCCAATGAGAGATCTACTAGAGATAGAGCACCTGCGAACGTATTTTAAAACGGAAGACGGCGTCGTTAAAGCTGTTGATGATGTGGGACTTCACGTTCGACAAGGAGAAACCGTATGCATCGTTGGCGAATCCGGCAGCGGCAAGAGTATTACAGCAATGTCGATTATGGGGCTAATCGAAGGACCTGCTGGCAAAGTAAATAGTGGGCATATATGGTTTGATGGCCAAGATTTGTTGTCCTTTAACAAGAATGAGCTTCGCGCCGTCCGCGGGAATGAGATAGCGATGATATTTCAAGAGCCGATGTCTTCGCTCAATCCCGTTTTGACCATTGGACAGCAGCTTATAGAACCTCTTATTGAGCATCAGAAAATGAATAAGAAGCTAGCAAAGAAGCGGGCTATTGAGTTGATTGGCGAGGTTGGCATTTCCAGAGCGGAACAAATTTTCACGTCGTACTCGCATGAATTGAGCGGAGGGATGCTGCAACGGATTATGATTGCGATTGCCATTTCTTGCAGGCCCAAGCTGCTTATTGCAGATGAGCCGACGACAGCGCTAGATGTGACGATTCAAGCGCAAATTCTTGACTTGCTGCGAAAGTTTAAAGCGGATTCGCAGATGTCTATTCTGTTAATTACGCACGATCTCGGCGTAGTAGCTGAGATGGCGGATTACGTAGTTGTGATGTACGCGGGTAAAGTTGTTGAAGAGGGGGAGGTTGTGGAGCTTTTTCAGAATCCGCAGCACCCTTATACACGCGGTCTGTTGAAATCCAAGCCAGTCATTAATCAGCGTCAGGATGAGCTGTACTCGATTCCTGGTCAAGTTCCTAATCCGCTAGAATTGAAGGAATCTTGTTATTTCCATGACCGTTGCGAACACTGCATGGCCATCTGCCGGACCCAAGAGCCGGTGCTAAAAAACGTGGCGAATGGGCAGAAAGTCGCCTGCTGGCTCTATGAGGAGGCGGTTATTCATGTCTGACGCGCTTTTGGACGTTCAAAATTTAAAAAAGTATTTTCCGATAAAAAGCGGGTTGTTAAACCGCACGGTTGGGCAAGTAAAAGCCGTTGATGGCATCAGCTTCACCATTCAGCCGGGTGAAACCTTCGGCCTTGTCGGTGAGTCCGGAAGCGGTAAAAGCACAGTGGGACGCACGGTCATTCGTCTGACGGAGAAAACGGCTGGAGAAGTGAAGTTCAAGGGTGTTGATTTGTACCAGCTGCCGAATGAAGAGCTGCGGAAGATGCGTCCCAAGATGCAGTTGATCTTTCAAGATCCATACAGCTCGTTAAATCCCCGTGTTCGTGTAGGGGATGCTATAGGCGAAGCGCTGATCGATCACGGTCTCTTTCCAGCGAAAGAAGTAAGGGAACGCGTGCTTGATGTGTTGAATGCATGTGGCCTGTCGAGCTATCACATTGACCGCTTTCCGCATGAGTTCTCCGGGGGGCAAAGACAACGGATTGGAATCGCCCGCGCGCTTGTGTTGAATCCTGATCTTATTATTGCCGACGAGCCTGTTTCAGCATTGGATGTTTCCATTCAAGCACAGATCATTAACTTGTTCCGCAAGATGCAGGAAACACGAAATCTATCTTATCTGTTTATTTCCCATGATTTGAGTGTAGTTGAACACTTATGCAATCGAATTGGCGTTATGTACCTAGGTTCAATGGTAGAAACAGCCTCTAGGAATGAATTGTTTCAGAATCCGTTGCACCCGTATACCAAAGCTTTGCTGTCGGCGGTTCCGATTCCTATACCCAAAATCAAAAGAGAGCGAATTGTGCTCAAGGGAGATATCCCAAGCCCAGCAAACCCGCCTTCCGGTTGCAAGTTTCATACGAGATGTCCATTAGCGGTCGCCGCATGTAAGGAACTTGTACCTGAGTTTCGCGAGGTAGGGGGCAATCATTTCGTTGCCTGTCATTTGGTATAATCAATTAACTAAGAGGTTAACGGGGAGGAAGCAGTATGCTGGGCGTTAAATTACCTCAGCCTTACGGACTGAGGCTAGAAATGATTCGCGCCAAAGGCTTTACGGACGCTGAGACGATAGAGCTTTTAAAGAGGAATAATGAAACCGAATTACTGGCTGCTATTCATTCAGAGATCAATTGGGAAGGTTTCATTGCCTATAATCATGAACATGGAGAACTTCTAAAGGCGGCAGTCTTAGATGGTTATCAATTTAGTTTTATAACGATTGGCGGCATCAAAAATTTACTCTCAATCAAGTTTAACAAGCATGAGGGTGCGGATTATGAAATTCAAGGATCTTTCATCACAAAATTAAAACTAAGTGAAGCGGACTTTCTACGAATCAGATTGCTTGTTCCGAAGCATTGGAAACTCATAGTTAGTTCTATTCATGGGGCAACAACTGCGGAATTTGTTGAAGTCGGCATAGAACTTGAAAAAGCATAATAGCTAAAACCGTATGCGCACACTGAAAAGTGTGAGGCATACGGTTTTTCCTTTTTCAATAAAGTGTCGCATTATTATACTTTTTTTGTCCTGAAGTTAGACTAAAAATATATGATTTCCTGTGCTAAAGTAATGGCAGATGTCTGTATTTCATATATTGTAGGTAGTCTGTTCAATAGAAGAGAGGGAAAGCTGTGAGCACAAAGTTAAAGATTGGGATTATCGGTAGCGGCGGGATCGCTGGAGCTCATGTACAGGCATACCGAGAGTTAAGCGAGGTTGAAATTGTTGCTGTGGCGGATACAATCCCCGGGAAAGCAGCTCAATTCACCGATCATTGGGATTTGGCAGAAACGAAAGCGTTTGATGACTACAAAAGGTTGCTTGAACTGGACCTTGATGCCGTTAGTATTTGTACCCCGAACGTTGCTCATTACCAGACAACGGTTGATTCACTCCGTGCAGGCAAGCATGTAATGTTGGAAAAACCTATGTCCGTGACGCTAGAGGAAGCGGTAGAAATGGCGCAAACAGCTGCTCAGACCGGCTTTATGCTCAATGTCGGGTTTCAACCAAGATATGACCCGAATATGAAGCTTATTCAAGATTTGGTCCAATCTGGAGAGTTGGGGAACGTATATTACGTTGAAACAGGAGGCGGACGCCGCAGGGGAATGCCAGGCGGCACGTTTATCCGTAAATCAATTGCCGGAGCAGGAGCTATTGCCGATATCGGGTGTTATTCACTGGATATGGCACTGAATGCGATGGGGTATCCAAAACCACTTACCGTATCCGCTTACAGCAGCAACCACTTCGGTACGAATGCTAGATTTCATAAGGAAGCAAGCCATTTTGATGTTGAAGATTTCGGCGTCGCTATGATTCGATTCGAAGGAGATTTGGTACTGAATTTCAAAATATCCTGGGCGATGCATATGGATACACTAGGTCCAACGCTCTTCCTGGGCACTGAGGCTGGACTCAAAGTAACACCAGCGGGTAAAGGGCCATGGAGCGGTGTGTACGATGGGAAAGTTGGTTCTGTCACGATGTTTCATGATGTTCGAGGTCACCATACGGAAAGTAGTATTCCACTCATTGAACACAGCAAGAACTTGTTTCATGAAAAAGTGCGCGATTTCGTAGAGGCCGTGCAGCAAGGGAAGCCCGCTCCGATTCCAGGGGAACTCATCGTAAGAAATCAAGCAATTATAGACGGCATCCTTCGCTCGTCACAATTGAAGCGTGAAGTTGAAATAAGCTTATAAATCAACATACTGGAGGAATAAACATGTCTCATAGCTATAATATTGGTATTATCGGTTGTGGCGGTATTGCTAACGGAAAGCACATGCCAAGTTTGAAAAAGCTAGACAATGTGAAGATGGTTGCTTTTTGTGACATCGTGAAAGAAAAAGCGGTTGAAGCTGCGAAAGCTTATGGGGCTGAGGATGCAAAGGTTTATACCGATTATCATGAGCTTTTAGAAGATGAATCTATCGATATCATTCATGTGCTTACGCCAAACGATTCACATGCTGTCATTGCGATTGCGGCACTTGAAGCAGGTAAACATGTTATGTGTGAAAAGCCGATGGCAAAGACAGCAGCTGATGCCAAACTTATGGCTGAAGCAGCAGCGCGTACAGGGAAAAAGCTGACAATCGGTTACAACAATCGCTTTCGCGCTGACAGCCAACATTTGAAGCAACTATGTGCAGAGGGCGAGCTAGGCGATATTTATTTTGCGAAAGCGCATGCTATTCGCCGCCGTGCTGTTCCTACTTGGGGCGTATTTCTAGATGAAGAAAAGCAAGGAGGCGGTCCCCTAATTGATATTGGTACACATGCATTAGACTTGACGCTTTGGATGATGAACAATTACAAGCCGAAGGTTGTATTGGGGACTGCTTACCATGAGTTGTCCAAACGTGAAAATGCGGCAAATGCTTGGGGGCCTTGGGATCCAAGCCAATTTACAGTGGAGGATTCCGCTTTCGGTATGATTGTCATGGAGAACGGCGCGACAATTATTCTTGAATCGAGTTGGGCACTGAATACACTTGAAGTCGATGAAGCTAAATGCACCTTGTGCGGTACCGAAGGTGGCGCTGATATGAAAGAGGGACTCCGAATTAATGGGGAGAAAAATAGCCGCCTGTTCACAACCAATGTAGAATTGAAGGCAGGTGGCGTCGCTTTTTATGATGGTGCTACGGATAGTGCTCCCGACGCAGAAATGAGACAGTGGATTCAGGCGATTGAGAACAATATGGATCCTGTCGTAACGCCAGAACAAGCGTATGTTGTTTCGTTAATATTAGAAGCTATCTACGAATCAGCACGAACTGGGAAAGCAGTTTACTTGTAGGAGGGGCCAATGGCCTCTCTTTTTACATTGACGAAAGACTTAGTGACCAGATTGCCTTGGTATCATAAATGAGATTGATCAAGAGGGCATAATGCACTATCATACCCAAAGAGCCCCTCTCCTCGATTCATAATGCATCGTCACTCCCTATGGGTGTTATCCCATCGACTCAGAAAATGAATACGTAGAGTTTAATTTCTCGTGCACCTTTTTAAGACAAACTTCTGTAATCTCGGTTTCAGTAGCAGCGAGTGCAAGCATATGCATAGAATTAGAATTAGAAGCAGAAGTAGAAGTAGAAGTAGAAGTAGAAGTAGAAGTAGAAGCAGAAGCAGAAGTAGAAGTAGAAGTAGAAGTAGAAGTAGAAGTAGAAGTAGAAGTAGAAGTAGAAGCAGAAGCAGAAGTAGAAGTAGAAGTAGAAGTAGAAGCAGAAGTAGAAGCAGAAGTAGAAGCTAGATGATTTATTAAGCGGCAGTTTGAACTGCTTGAGAGCAATTTAAAGTAGGGTTCGAAAAGCATAGATGAGATAAATGAGAGAAGATTGGCGTGTTTTTGATCGAAAGATTGAATCGATAGCAGAACTCAGCTAGATAGGTTTGCAGATGTGCCGCACCGATACCATG
This sequence comes from Paenibacillus sp. SYP-B3998, assembly GCF_010820665.1. Lineage (GTDB taxonomy): Bacteria > Bacillota > Bacilli > Paenibacillales > NBRC-103111 > Paenibacillus_E. The sequence continues at coordinate 732,361 of NZ_JAAIKC010000001.1, forward strand.
GAAGGTTTCATTGAGCCAGCTGCTGGCTTTGGAGGCAAAGGTCATAAGTGGACGAGTACGTTTAGGGCTGTAAAGACCAGTGACAGTTTCAATATGTTTCGATGGTGATTGGATATGTGTATTGTTGAAGGAAATGAGTTCAGAACGGGGAATATGCCGTTCTCTGGGATGATTTGGTGTGATGAATTTTAATTTTAAATAGGTGGATTCTCCTCTTTCATTGAGGGAAGAACCTACAAGCAGAAGGTGCTCTTTTGGGTGTTTGTGAGTAGATGGATTAAAAGGGCGCCCGTAAACGGCCGAATTAATTCGGATTGAACCGGATAGGGGTGTTTTTTGATCTGCTTTTTGTATCGTTAAGCGGATTTTATGCAAAATTAACCATGCCGTTTTATAGGTAACTTGAATAAGTTTAGATAGCTCGACGGCATTAATACTTTTATCCGTACGAGAAATGAGAAAAAGGGCTAGTAGCCACTTATGCAGCTCCGTTCTACTGCCTTCCATCAGAGTGCCGGCGGTTAGAGATGTTTGGTGACGGCAATGAGAACATTCATATAAAGGTAACCTGCGAGTATTTGTTACGTAGGCTTGCCGGTGTTGGCAGCGTGGGCATATGAATCCATCAGGCCATTTAGATTGAAATATATAATCGATGCATGCCTCCTCAGTGGAGTAAGCCATTTGAAATTGTTCCAAAGACATAGTTGCGATAATCAAGGCATCTCCTCCATCTCAATTAAACGAACATTAGTTCCTTCCATTATATCGAACATACGATCTTATTTCAAGCGTGAAAAAACCTTTAATGTGGTATTATCTGAAACTTTTAAAATCTTATCTGAGCCTATGGGATAGTGTGCATAGAGGCGAATATATAAGGGGCTAGCTTGAGAGATTTTGAAGGGAGGCTTCCATTAGTAGAACACCTATCTGAGTCATGGGTATAGTGCGTAAAGTGGGGAGTGTTCTGAAAGAAATAAACAGGCGTTTTCTGAGCTAAAGGGCCAGTAGTCAGATAAGTTGAGTGATCAAAAGGGTTTTTCTATCCAAGAACCACCCCTTGCTGGAAGGGGTGGTTCTTGGTCTGGGATTTATTTTTATACGCGTCGGCCAGTAATATAATGGCTTGTCCAATAGGCATTATTGAAATTTGAAACGACTACACCTTGATTCGGTAAATTGTTTATGAATTGACCATTGCCCATATAGATACCGACGTGGTTGATTTGACCGGGTGTACTTACACTGAAGAATACTAAGTCACCAGGTTGGAGTTGGTCTCTTGGAATAGCAGTACCAACTTGTGCTTGTGCTTTTGATCCCCAAGGAATGCTTATTCCATTAAGTTGAAATATGTATTGCGTGAATGAAGAGCAATCTAGAAGGAGTCGTTGCTGATCTCTGGTACCAAAGACGTATTTTACTTTACCTTGAAATGACTGTGCGGTACTTATAATTTTACTCGCCGAGGAAGCGCTATGTGCAGGTTGCGGAGTCGGCGCTGGCGAAGGTGATGAATTTTTTTCATGTACGGTTACATAAGAGCGAGAAACATAACCCTGTTTACCGTTGTAGTCAACTAATACCCAGTAATTATTGGCAGCTTCAACAGGAAGAACAGTTCCTGCTTTAACGAATCCCCAGACAGGAGCGCTTGTGCTTTGGTCGGCCCGGAAGTTGACCCCTTTGTTCACAGTAGCGGTTGCTACGGGTGAAGCAAAAGCGGTTGTAGAAAATCCAGCGAACATCGATAGAGCTAAACTTAAAGATACGATAGTCGATTTTCCAAGGTGGTTCTTCTTTTTCAATTGCATAGTTGATTTCCTCCTTATGGATCGCAGTAATAGGTTGGTACCTGTTTTTACTTTAACACAGGTGGAATGACCTAATATTTACCGCTAGAGGGGGAAAGCTATACACAGTTTGAAAAAGAGGAGATTATTAGAATTTCATTAGAAATGAATGAGAAATAATTCCTTGACAGGTAAATTAAAAACTGATTGGCATAAAAAGCATTTTCAACGAAAAGGGGCAGTCCTTAAATTTACTTGGTAATTAAATAGAAAGCCCCTGTGCAGCAAATGCTGTAGGCTAGGACTTTAAGGTCGTATGTTCACACGCGTGTGGAGGGGGACGATTGCAGCCAGTTCAAGTACATCGTCATTATACATGCGAATGCAACCATGCGACGTTCGTCTCCCGACGGAAGACGGATTATTGGTGCCATGAATGCCATAATGAGGCTTACTCAGCCCCATCCAAAATGCACCGTAAGGGCCTCCTGGATTGGATTGTTTATTTACAATGTAAAATTGACCGAGCGGTGTTTGCGTTACCATCTTCCCAATACCTACGGGGAAACCACGGGTAACTCGATCTCCATCCAGGAGATATAACTGGAAATCGGATAGATCCACGATAATGCGGTATTTTGGCATAGGGTTATCACCTCAATGTATATTATGTTCATTTGGTAAAAGGAGCAGGGCACTTATCAGGACTGCTGGCTCCCAAATCGCCATTTAAAAGGATCGATGCGCTTCGTAGTTTCTGGACTTGGAGCACCCGAACGATGAAAAGCAAGCTAGTTCCTTTCTGCGCTTCAGCTGAAGGGCTGTTTGCATGCCAGTAAGCATTTTTTCTTGACACGTATTAAAAAGGCAGTTTATAATGAAAACAGAAAGTATGTAACCGGTTACACATTATTTTTTACATGAAGTAATTTGGTTCATATTTCCTTTTAAAACATTGACAATCATAGAGATAAAAGAAAATATCGGATATGTGTAACCGTTACCCTACTTACCTGATTATGGGGGTGTTTAGTTGGTTGCTCGCATCACTAGGAGTGGGAAGTACAAGTGGCAACGATAAGAGATGTCGCGAAATTGGCTGGGGTTTCGGTAGCAACAATCTCTCGTTTTTTGAACAAAAATGGGTATGTTAACGAAGATACCAAGCTAAAAGTGGAGCAAGCGATTAAGACGCTTCAGTATGAGCCTAACGCCATAGCGAGAGGCCTCGCGGGAAGGAAGACGGGAACGATCGCCCTTATTTTTCCCGATATTACAAATCCATTTTTCGCTGAACTAGCCAGAGCTGTTGAAGATGTAGCACGGATGTATGGGTACACGGTAATATTGTGCAACTCGGACAATCAAGCGGACAAAGAGCAAACGTATATTAAGGTGCTGAAGCAGCGTTATGTGGATGGCATTCTATTCGCCTCCTATAATCTTCGTTCTGATGATGTGGAAGCGTTGAAGAATGAAAAAATTCCGCTTGTCATGCTCGATAGAGCGCCGCGAGATGCTTCCTGCTCCGTGGTTAGCTCCAAACATCTAGAAGGAGCCCAGATGGCTGTGCAGCATCTGATGGATGTGGGCTGTAAGAAGATTGCTCACATTTATGGACCACAAGAAACCGTAACGGGAAGAGAGCGGTTGATCGGATACGAACAATCGGTCAAGCATCTTCCATGGTATTCGCCAAGTTTAGTTGAGCCTGGTTACTTCCGCGTTGATGGCGGGATGGCAGCTGTTGAGAACTTGATGCAGCGTCATCCGGATATCGATGGTATCTTTGCAGGCAACGACACCATGGCGCTAGGTGCGCTTAAGAAACTCCAGCGCATGGGGCTACACGTGCCAGATCAAGTGGCCCTTTGCGGATTTGACGGCATTGATTTGACGCTTATCGTTGAACCGGAAATTACGACCGTGTCACAGCCGATTTATGACATGGGCATGCTCTCGACGCGACTTTTGATTAAAAAGATCGAAGGCGATATTAAAGAGGAGCAAACCCATCTGTTCGATGTGAAGCTCATTACTCGAGGATCGACAGAAAGGAAAAGAAACGATGAATAAACCCCGTATTGTGGTCATCGGGAGCTTAAATATGGACATTGTTGTGGAAACGTCCCGATTTCCACGTGTTGGGGAAACACTAACAGGCGAGCATGTCCACTTTATACCAGGAGGTAAAGGTGCGAATCAGGCTGTAGCGGCTGCACGGTTGGGCGCCCAGACGACTATGATCGGCTCTGTTGGAGACGATATGTTCGGACAATCGCTCATCCAATCGCTTCAAAAGGATGGTATTTCCACAGATCATGTCAAGCGGATTACGGGAACGCCGACTGGCATTGCCTCCATTATGCTGGCAGAGTCTGACAACCAGATCGTAGTTATACCTGGTGCGAACGCATCCTGTTTGCCAGAACACATTCAAGCTTTGGAGCAAATCATCAACGAGCAGGATGTCGTACTCGTGCAATTGGAAATCCCGCTCGAAACAGCGACGGCTGCGTGTGAAATAGCAAAGAAGTTAGGTAAGATGGTCATCTTGAATCCAGCGCCTGCCCGCAAGCTATCGGCTTCGCTGCTCAACAGTGTCGATTACATCACGCCGAATCGTCTTGAGCTGGCAACGCTTACTGGGATTGATGCTTCGGGTGATAACCTGCAAACAGCGATGGAAGCTTTGCTCGGTATGGGACCGCGTTGCGTTGTGACTACACTCGGCGAGGAAGGCTCCGCTTTTCTGCGCAAAGATGACACGCTTGGAAAAGTTCCAGCTTATCGTGTTGCTGTCGTTGATACAACGGGAGCAGGCGACGCTTACAATGGTGGACTTGCTTATTCGCTGGCTCTGGGCAGCGGGCTAACAGAAGCCGTAGCGTTTGCCTGCAAGGTGTCTGCCTTGTCGGTAATGAAACTTGGCGCTCAGGCGGGCATGCCGACTAAACAAGATTTGGAAGCGTTCTCTTGAAATTAGTTTTGAAGAATAAATTAGATCATCCTGAGGGGGAACTATTCAATGAGAAAAAGATTAGGAATCACTGCTTTATTGCTGCTGTCTGTACTGGTGTTTTTAGCAGGGTGTGGTGCCAAAACAAGCACGGAAGCTCCGAAACCTAGCGATGCAGGTAAAGCTGCGGCAGGCAAAAAAATCAATGCTGTGTATTTCGTCAATGGCACGCTTGGTGACAAAGGTTTTTTTGACTCCGCACAAAGAGGCGTGAAGCAAGCTGGTGAAACACTTGGCATGGATGTGAAGACCGTAGAAGGCGGTACGAACCAAGCTGATTGGCCTGCAGGGTTGGAATCTCTCGCTTCCAGCGGCAAATACGATGTTATCGTATTAGGTACGAGTCAAATGACAGATATCATTAAAGATGTGGCGAAACGTTATGAGAAGCAAAAATTTATTTTCTTTGATGAAGCCATTTCAGGACTTCCAAATGTATATTCTATGACGTATTCGCAAAATGAAGGTTCCTTTATGGCAGGCGCTTTTGCAGCGTTGGTTACAACAAGCACGGAGCTGAAAGGTGCTAATCCTGAAAAGGTGATCGGTTTTATTGGCGGCATGGACATTCCGATTATTAATGACTTTAAAGCTGGCTATGAGCAAGGTGCAAAATACGTGGATCCTGCAATAACGGTTGTCGCTTCGTATGTTGGTGATTTTGCAAACGCTCCCAAAGGAAAGGAATTAGGGCTTGCTCAATTTAATACGCAAAAGGTTGATATCGCTTTCAACGTTGCGGGCGGGGCGGGGCTCGGTATGCTGGAAGCCGCTAATTCACTAGGTAAATATTCAATCGGTGTAGACTCCAATCAAAATGCCCTATATCCAGGCAGCGTATTAACTTCTATGGTAAAAGCCATTGACAACTCGGTTCTTCGTGCATTGACTTTATTCAGCCAAGACAGACTAGGCTTCGGCAAAAACGAAGTGTTGGGTATTAAAGAAGCCGGCGTAGGTTTAGCGAAAGACGATCTATACAACAAACACGTGCCAAAAGCGATTCAAGATAAAATTATGGAAATTGAACAAAAGCTAAACAAAGGCGAAATCAAAGTACAATCAACTTTGAAATAAGCCGGTAACGAGGGGGAACGCAGCCATGGCTATTTTGCTGGAGATGAAAGACATCCATAAAACTTACCCCAATGGTACGAAGGCGAACCGCGGTGTAGATTTAACCGTGCATGAAGGGGAAATTCATGCGCTGGTCGGCGAGAACGGAGCCGGGAAGTCGACTCTCATGAAAATATTATTTGGTTTGGAGGCGCCGACGAGCGGTTCAATCCTCTACAAAGATCAGCCACTCCGGTTCCAAGGACCTAAAGATGCCATTAAACAGGGCATGGGGATGGTGCATCAGCACTTCATGCTTGTCCCCTCGCTCACGGTTTCGGAAAATATCGTGCTTGGTGAGGAGCCCGTCAAAGGGCTTTTCTCCCTCGTACGGGACCGGGCTAAGGAGTTTTCTGAGATTGAGAAGCTGATTGAAACCTTCAAGCTTAAGGTAGATCCTCAGGCAGCGGTCGAAACCATTTCTGTTGGGCAAAAGCAGCGCGTAGAAATTATCAAAGTGTTGTATCGCGGTGCTCGTCTTATTATTTTGGATGAACCTACGGCAGTGTTGACGCCACAGGAAACGGACGAATTGTTTGAATCGATTCAAACCTTGGTGAGGCAGGGGTATACGATTATTTTCATTACCCATAAATTGCGCGAGGTGATGGAAATATCGAACCGGGTTACGGTGCTTCGGGCAGGTAAAACGATAGCCACATTGATGACCAAGGAAACCAATCAAGAAGAAATTTCCCGTTTGATGGTTGGCCGAGACGTACTTTTTCGCGTGGAGAAAGAGATCGCAAAGCCAAAGGAAACTGTACTTTCCGTTGAAAACTTGAGTGCTGCAGACGATAAGGGCAGTGCAATGCTGAAGCAAGTCAGCTTCGAGATTCGCGCAGGAGAAGTGTTCGGCATCGCTGGTGTAGAAGGGAACGGACAGACAGAGCTTTTGGAAGCGATTACAGGCTTGCGTCAGACTTCGTCTGGAAGCGTGAAATACAAGGGTGACAATCTGCTCGATAAAAGTGTAGCTGATATCCGTGCTATGAAAATTGGTCATATTCCAGAGGATCGGCAAACGACGGGTGCATCTTTGACCTCCACGATTGCTGAAAACTTAATATTAGATGTAGGACGCAATCCCGAATACCGATGGGGACCCTTCTTAAACAAGAAAAAGATTCGCGATTTCTCTCGTAAAATGATGGAGGATTTCAATGTTCGTGGCGCACAGAGCGAAGAAACATTGGCAGGATCCTTGTCTGGTGGGAATTTGCAGAAGGTGATTATTGCGCGAGAGATTTCCAAAAATCCGAAGCTGCTCATCGCAGCGCAACCAACGCGGGGCGTTGATATTGGAGCGATCGAATTTATTCATCGGGAGATTATTAAGAAGCGCGATGAAGGCACGGCGGTGCTGCTCGTCTCTGCTGAGCTTTCGGAAGTCATGAGCTTAAGTGATCGAATTGGTGTTTTATACAACGGGAACTTGGTCGCTGTACTCGATAACAACGATGCGCTGAACGAGGAAGAAATCGGCTATTACATGCTGGGGATCAAGAGTCAGGAAAGGAAAGAGGCGCTCCAATGAATACAAGACAAGCTCTATATTTGGAAATCACAGGTATCATTGCCGCAGCCATCATGGCTATCCTTTGCGGATTCGTCGTCATTTTGTTCTCCAGTCATCAGCCGATGGAGGCGATCAGCTCTTTGCTCGGAGGCCCGTTATCAGGGGCATTTAACATCGGTACGATTTTGAATAAAGCAGTTCCGCTTATTTTCACAGGTTTGGCGTTGTCTGTCGTATTTCAAAGCGGTGTTTTCAGCATGGGAGCGGAAGGTCAGTTATATGTTGGTGCTTTCGTAGGTTCTCTTGTCGCTGTTTACGTACATGGGCTATCCGCATGGATTATGGTCCCCATGGTACTAATTAGCGCGATGATTGGCGGTGCTCTTTATGGTGCGATACCGGGTTGGCTCAAGACCCGCTGGAATGCTAACGAAATCGTGACTACGCTAATGATGAATTTCGTTGCAATTCTTACGACTTCTTATTTGGTTAACAACGTCTTCAAGGATCCGGCAAGCGGCGGTTATGCCCGTATGCATTATGTGGGTGATGGCGCTCGGTTGGGCAAAATATTCGCAGGGTTTCCCGCGCACTACGGTGTGATCGTTGCCCTCCTGACTGCTGTTGTTATTTACCTGTTTATGTACAAAACAAGATCTGGCTATGAGCTGCGTTTAGTTGGTAAAAACAGTCGGTTTGCCGATTATGGCGGTATTTCAACAAAACGTGTTGTTATTATGAGCGTCATGATCAGCGGCGCCCTAGCTGGGCTCGCTGGTATTGTTGAAATTCTCGGTGTTCATGGCACCTACAAGGATAATTTTTCATCCGGATTAGGCTTTGACGGAATCATTATTGCGCTGCTTGCAAGAAACCACCCGATAGGGGTTGTAGCAGTGAGTCTGTTTTATGCCTACCTTCAAGTGGGCGCCACGCAGATGCAAGTTGGCAGCGATATGCCGCGTGAGCTGGCGATTGTCATTCAAGTTATGTTGGTTCTATTCGTATCCTCGCAAGCTATCTTTACGTATTTGAAGCAAAAATTCGCGCTGCGTCAAAAGGCGGTGAAGTAAAATGTTACCAGCTCTCTGGGCACAAATCATCGACTTATCTCTGTTTGTCGTCTTGTTAAGATTTACAACACCGATTTTACTATCGGCTTTGGGCGGACTTATCGCTGATGTCGCCGGTGTTATCAACATCGGTCTGGAAGGCTTAATGCTAATTTCAGCCTTCAGTGCGATTGCCGTCGGTTCCGTTACGGACAGTTGGGTTCTCGGTTTGGTGGCAGGTGTAGCTTCTTCTATGCTCGTGTGCTATGGAATGGGCTTCTTCTCCCTCAAACTGAAAGTGGATATGATCATTACCGGCTTTGCCGTTAATATTTTTGGTTCTGGTGTGACGATATTTTTGATGAACAAAATTTTCGGAGTGACGGGGAACTATTCACCGACCTCGCTTTCAAACATCCCGGTAGTACGCATTCCTATTATCGAAAACGTACCTTATTTGAATAAACTGTTAAGCGGGCATAGTCTTATGACGTGGATCGCCTTCCTTTCTGTTCTGCTTTGTGTATTTATTCTTTATAAAACACCTTATGGCGTCCATCTCCGTTCGGTTGGCGAAGCCCCGCAGGCGGCTAAGTCGCTTGGCATTTCAGTGAATCGGATACAGTTTTCAGCGCTTGCATGGAGCGGGTTGTTTACGGGATTAGCAGGTGCCTACTTATCAATGGGTATGACGAGCATGTTTGTGAAAGACATGACAGCAGGTACCGGTTTTCTTGCACTGGCCGTTGTTCTGCTAGGGAATCGCAATCCGATCGGTATTTTGTTTGGATCGCTTATTTTCGGCTTGGCAAGTGCGATTGCTACTGTTGTACAGACGATTCCAGGCAGTAAGGTTCCAAGTCAGTTTATCCAAATGATTCCTTATCTCGTCACGATTGTTGCTCTCGTATTTTTTGCGGTTCGGAAGAAAAGAAAACTGAATGAAGCACTCAGAGCGCAGGCCGACGGACCAGTAAAAGCGGCAACGGCTTAAAAAAGGAGCGAATCATGGATACTACGACGAAGCGGAAAATAATCATCGACTGCGATCCAGGGCACGATGATGCTATTGCGATCTTGCTGGCAGGTGCCAATCCAAATGTGGAGGTAATCGCGATCACGACGGTCGCCGGTAACGCCGAGGTCGAGAAGACGACACTTAATGCGCTGAAAATTTGCGAGCTGGCCGGTATTACACAGATTCCCGTTGCCAAAGGTGCTGGACAGCCGCTTATTAGAGAACGGAGAACAGCGCCGGACATTCACGGTGAATCCGGTATGGATGGTCCTTTGCTTCCTTATCCGAGTAAAAAGGTGGAGAACGAGCACGCGGTTGATCTCCTCATTCACAAGCTTATGGCATCGGCAGGCGACATAACGTTAGTGCCTGTCGGACCGTTGACGAATATTGCGATGGCGATGCGCAAGGAGCCGGCAATTTTGCCTAAAATACAGGAAATTGTTATTATGGGCGGAGGTACTTTCGGCAATACAACGCCTGCGGCGGAGTTCAATATTTATGTCGATGCAGAAGCGGCTAAGGTTGTTTTCGAAAGCGGCGTCCCCATCACGATGATGGGCCTCGACTTAACGCATCAAGCGATCGTAACCGACGATATCCATGAACGGATTCTTGCTGTAGATAATCACATTGCCCAATTCGTTCACGAGCTATTGGAATTTTTCGCTCATACGTACAAAGAAGTATTCGGCTTCGCTGGCGCGCCAATTCACGATGCTTGCTGCGTCGCTTACTGTATCGATCCGACCGCATTCGGAACGAAGAAGCTGCGGGTAGATATTGAAACGAAAGGGGAGCACACGTATGGAATGACCGTCATTGACCTGCTTGGGGTCACAGGCAGGGAACCCAACGTGAATGTTGCCTTCACACTCGATCAAGTGAAGTTCTGGGACATGCTCATCCAAACTTTGAAAAACTACACATAGAGGTGTTCATATTGCAAAATGTTCGCATGATCCTTGACGTCGATACAGGCATAGATGATTCAATGGCAATTCTGCTCGCCTTGAAAACGAAGCACATTAAAGTAGAAGGCATTACCACGGTATTCGGTAACACTGATGTTGCGCAAGCAACCCGGAACACGCTTCAGGTGATTGAAGTGTCTGGTGTTCCTTATGAAGTACCCGTCGCGATGGGAGCCGATCGTCCACTAGTCCGTGAATGGAGGGGCCCTGTCACGCACATTCACGGCAATAACGGTATCGGCAATTGCGAGCTGCCGATGCCTAAGGGCAAGCCCCTTGCGGAGAGCGCCGCCGAATTCATCGTCCGCATGGTCAACACGCACCCGAATGAGCTGACGCTTGTGTTCGTGGGACGGATGACGAACCTGGCGATCGCCCTCGCCCAAGATCCCTCTATCGCTTCCAAAGTGAAGCGGCTTGTCATTATGGGTGGAGCGGTAAAAGTACCCGGCAACGTTACTCCTGTAGCCGAGGCGAACATCTCAGGCGATGCGGAAGCCGCGCATCGCGTGTTCGAATCCGGCATCCCGATTACGCTCGTCGGTCTCGATGTCACCATGCAAACAATCATTGGCGAGACAGAGCGTCTTCAGCTAATGGCGTCACCCGTTCCTGGCAATGAAAAGGCGGCAGCCTTTATCGGCGAAGCCTTTAAGTTTTATTTCGAAGCGTATGAGAAGCAAAATGGCTTCTACGGCTCTCCGCTGCACGATCCGCTGGCCGTTGCGGTCGCAGCTTTTCCGGATTTGGTTGCGACGGAAGAGCATTACGTTCGAATTGAAACAAAAGGAACTATGTCTTACGGAGCTACATTGGTTGATTTCCGCAGAACAGTTCCCGTTACGAATGCATCTGTTGCTTTAGGCGTCGACAGTCCGCGGTTTCTTGACTATTTCATAAACACATTGAAGAGCTAACGAGGGGAGAAATACGTAATGAAACCGATTATTTTGGATGTGGATACTGGCATTGACGACGCACTCGCGATCAGTTATGCTGTTAATTCGCCTGAGCTTGAATTGCTAGGGCTGACGACTTGCTTTGGTAACGTGACCGTAGAAGAGGCAACACGGAATACACTGCTTGTTCTGGAGCATCTGGACAGCGCTGTTCCAGTCATTCCAGGTGCAACTAAACCGCTATTCGTAAGCCGTGTGAAGGCGAATGCGACCCATATTCATGGGGAAGACGGCATCGGCAATACGCTTACTAACCTACCTACGAGAAAGGCATTGTCGCAATATGCGCCGCAGTTTATTATCGATCAAGTGCGGAGTAAACCGCATCAGGTCACGATCATCACAGTAGCAGCTATGACCAATTTGGCGCTTGCTATTATGCAGGCCCCGGATATTGTTAATTTGGTCGACAATGTGATTGTTATGGGGGGAGCAGTGAAGCGCGCAGGAAACGTGACGCCGCATGCTGAAGCTAACATCTACGCCGACCCGGAAGCGGCGGACTATGTATTTGCTTCAGGGATTCCAATCACGCTCGTCGGTCTCGACGTGACGATGGAAACCCTGCTGCCCAAGAAAGATGTTCAAGCATGGCGCAGTAAAGGAACTGAGTTGGGCACGTTAATGGCGGATATGACGGAATTTTATATCGATGCGTATGAAGATTTTTACCCAGGCATCGGGGGCTGCGGCCTACATGACCCACTTGCCGTGGGCGTGGCCATTTGTCCGGATTTTGTTACGACTGAACCGCTTTATGTCAGGGTTGATTTGGACGGCTTTCATTCCTTGGGCAGAACGATTGGGGATTTGCGGAGCAAGCCGGCGCATGAACCCAACATGCAAGTATGTTTAAAGGTAGATACTGAACGTTTCCTGGAACATTTTCTCAGCAGAGTCGTTTAAATGGAAGCGGCTCGATTTATTCGTAAATTTTTTATATAATGGCATAATAACAAAAGCGTGACGGACTAGGACAGCCCGTTAGACGGAAGATCAATGAGCTGGCAGGGCTTTGTAACACCTGGTTCTCGACTATCTTTCGGTCTGGGCTCAGTCCGTTTTTTCTTTTTCCAGGGAGGCATCATGAAATACATTTTATTTGTGTTAGCCGGAGCTTGCAGCTTCGGGTTGTTATCAACGTTTGTAAAGAAAGCCTATGAATCGGGCTTCAACGTTGGCGAAGTCGTTGGCAGTCAAAATTTATTCGGTGTACTTATGTTATGGTTCTTAGTATTCGTAACCGCAAAATCGACTAAACAGGCATCAGCTTCAAGCTCGTTTAAGGTTACGCGGCGTCAAGTATTCTCGCTCATGGCGGTTGGGACAACAACAGGTTTAACAGGAATGCTGTATTATGCGGCACTTCAGTACATTTCAGCTTCATTTGCAATCATTCTACTGTTTCAATTTACTTGGATGGGCATCTTATTGGAAGCTATCCTCGAGCGTAAACGTCCTGGTAAGGACAAGCTTTTCTCGCTCGTTATTTTATTTATCGGGATTATTATGGCAAGCGGCTATATAGGGGGCGGACAGCAGGCTGTTTCGTGGATTGGGATTACGCTTGGTCTGTTATCTGCTGTTACATATGCGTTATTCATCTGGTTTAGCGGAAAAACAGCAAAAGATGTCGCACCGATCACACGCAGTGCGATCATGCTAACAGGCTCCTTTATATTGGTTATGTTAATTTTCCCGCCTCACTTTCTGGTGAACGGAGCTTTGCACCAAGAGTTGCTGCCGTGGGCGCTGCTGCTTGCGCTATTCGGCGTTGTCATTCCACCGTTATTTTACGCAATTGGCGTACCGAAAGTTGGAGGCGGTCTGGCTACGATTTTGAGCGCAGCTGAATTGCCTACTGCCGTTGTTATGTCATATGTTGTGTTGAATGAGGCCGTTAACTGGCTCCAATGGCTTGGCGTAGCAGTGACCATGTTCGGTATTGCCCTTCCTGAGTTGATGAAGCGAAAAAAAAAACAAGCTATTCTTAGCCGGGCGAATGCAAGCGCGTGATTGCTGGTAATTAATCAAGATGGATGCGAAATCGTAAAGATTTCGTGTTCATCTTTTTTTGTTCGTTTTGTTCGTATTTCTGTTTGTTTTTTTCGTGCTTTTTTTATTTTTCGTAATTGACTTTTTCACTCTTGGTGCGAAAGGCCATAGTGATAAATCATTCAATTTGAAAGCGTTCTCTAAAGTTTCGGCAGATACTGATTTTTATGTTGATAAATACGTAAAAGCGAGATATAGTTTATAACTAAATAAGGAAGGAGGATGCTCCTCTCAAAAATTAAAGCGCTTTAATTTTATTCGCTGTATGAACCTTAAAATAATGTGCGAGGAGCTGTGTTTATGAAAAAGGATTTCACCCAGAAATAATAACAGAGAAGTAGCATTTATTAAGTTTGAAAGTAGCAAGAAATGGTAGGTTAATCTTAAATAAAATACTATTTTTGTAAAGGAGTTTTTAATTTATGAAAAATTTCATGAAAGCAAAATCTCTTAAAAAGCTAGCTTCGATCTTGATGCTTGTCATTCTTGTTTTTACTTTATTGGGCACATCCACTGTCGGAGCTGTAGGAATCAATGGCAAAATTATTGGTGCATATATAACTGATTATCACTTTCCCAATGTGAATACCGTACCTGCGCAAAAGCTGACAAACATTTTCTATGCATTTGCAAGCGTTTCCAAAACAGGGAATGTATCAGGCGGCGATAAGACGCAGCTTGGTCAATTGGTCTCACTGAAATCAAAGAATCCCAATCTTAAAATTAGTATCTCCGTTGGCGGGGACGGCAACAGCGCTAACTTTTCTCCAGCATCATCTACAGAAGCTAACCGCACTGCATTTGCAAATAGCGTGGTGAAGTATATTCGCGACAACCATTTGGATGGCATTGATGTGGATTGGGAGTTTCCGCAAAATAACACCGATAAAGCGAACTATACCAAGCTTTTGGCAAAACTCAGAATCGTTTTGGATGCGGCAAGCGTTGCTGACGGTCGTTCTAGCAACAAATATATCATAACAACGGCTACAGGTTCTGATGACTATGGTCTTCACTACCTGGATCTGGCAGCTGTAAATAAGTATTTTGATTTCATTAACGTAATGACTTACGATATGCAGCCAAACAATAAATCGCATCATTCGAACCTTTATACGTCCTCACTGAACACACAATTCAGTGTTGATAAATCGGTTAAATTTTATAAGAGTCAAGGTGTTCCTGCTAGCAAATTAGTAATCGGAGGCGCATTCTATACCCGTGGTTCGCAGGATGACTTATCTTATGATGATCTGAAAGCTGGCTTTATTAACAAGAATGGTTGGGTGCGTAAATGGGATGACACAGCGCAAGCTCCTTATTTGACAAAGGGGACGGGTTTCATCAGCTATGACGATGCCCAATCGCTGACAGCCAAAACGAATTATGCGAAGCAAAATGGTCTCGGTGGCGTAATGTTCTGGGAGTATGGTCAGAATCTGAATGGAGAGCTGCTTGACGCTATTTATCAAGAAACGATCAAGTAAAAAGCTTATCTCGCAATGTAAGTGCTAAGCCTTTTTTGCCAATTATCGTGGGCAAATAAGGCTTTTTTTACGTTCTCATCAACAGTAGCAATAGGGATACCAAGCCGCTTGGTTAAATCTACCGCCCCTTCGCAGCCAAGGGGAGTTACCGCTGTAGTTATTTCCGGGGAAATACCCCCACAGTAAATGTTCTTTGATATAAATGTCCTTTTAAATACAAAAATAACAATATTACCTAAATTTATTAGGGGTGTAAGAAAAGAGTGTTAAAAGTAAATAAAGTCTTAGACTGAATATTAGCAAGACCTAAACATAAGAAAATCAAATAAAATAAAGGGTTCTACACGCTGATTTCTCCGATTATAAAATTCTCATTAGAAACACCATTGATCAATGAACCTTGGGGACGAAGCCAATTTCAGTTCGTGTTTTTGGGGTAGTAGGAAAACCCCGGATATTTGACGACAGGCCATTTCTCCTTGCGTAAATAATCCAATAATTCTGGTCCAACATGCAAATTGTTTCTAACCAGGTCGCGAGGGGTAAGCGCCATCCATTGGTTTAACGACACATCAACAAATCGGTCGCTCTTGAAAATTTCCAAAAACCATAGAGTTTGATTGCCGGTATTCTGAATATAGTGCCCAGTAGCAAATGGTACATAGCCGACATCACCAGCTCTATAATCAAATGTACGTGCTGTACCATTTCCAGTAAATACTGTCATGCGTCCCTGTCCGGTAAGGTAATACTGCCACTCATCGTTATTCGGATGCCAATGTAGTTCTCTCATTGCGCCCGGTTCAATCTCAACAAGCGCCGCTGCGATATTTTTTGATATAGGAAAATTAGAAGAGTCTACGATTCGTACGCTTCCGCCAGGTGTTTTAATTGGCGGTTGCGACAATAAATGATGCGTAAAACTTTGGGGAATCGTGCCATAAGGCGATTGAACTTGTTGTGATTCTAGCGGTCCTGGTACGTTGTCTTGATATATATACAGTTGTTCGGATGGAATGTGATCAAATGCGCTGATAGGAACCCCAAAGTTAGCAGATAACACTTCTTTGGGTGTATGTGCGAACCAATCTGAAATGGATAACGTATTGAGGTCTGAAAATGTACCATCATCAAAAACAAGCAGAAATTCGCAACCTTCCTCTAAGCCTTGAATGGAGTGGGGAATACCCGGTGGGAAGTACCACAAATCTCCTGGACCGACATCCGCAATAAAATTGCGACCATTCTGATCTACCGATGTAATTCGTGCGCGACCTAAGAGCATATAAGACCATTCAGCTTGTTGGTGCCAATGCAGTTCCCTTACACCGCCTGGCGTCAAACTCATATTTACACCTGCAAGCGTGGTCGCAATGGGTAGCTCCCTGACGGTGATTTCCCGTGACCACCCCCCGTGACTTAATGTCATAGAAGTGTCTGAGAATGAAAATCTCATATTAGGGAGCAAGCCTGAATCCGTTATTGGTGGAACTAGCATGTTAGGGTTTTCAATATCCCGCATAATATCCCTAGGACCGTTATCAATCCCGCCAGCGCCGTCAATTCGGATGGGCTGTGGGACATTTCCGTACATACCTTGATTCCGTTTCGGAATTTCCATTTCGTAGTCTCCTCTCATTAGATGACACTCTCTGTATACTTTTTCTAAAAAATATATGATACAGGTTCTGTGTTAATGATTTATCTTCTGAAGAGATTATAGGTCAATGTTTGCATCACAATACTACAATGTAGGGAGATTTGTGCATTTTGAAATTGACACAAATCTCTCTACATAAAAATAAAAAAGCCTGATTTCTCGGGCTTTTACTGAAAGAAATATGAAGGTACTTTTGTGTCATTGGACATGTAATTCCTTCTATAAATGTAGGCTCGAATGAACGCGTTCACCTTTTCCTCCGTTGAAGAAGCCAACACTGGCTTCTTCATGATCGGGGGGGGGCCTCCTGTTGGATTGTCCTCTTCTTTTCACTGTAATCGATTTATTTAGTTCCCAACAAATTGCGTTAAACCATCCTTGAATCAAATAATCAGACCCAACAGCGTCTACCTGCGTTGTCTGATTATTTGAGTGACTCCAAAATCATTTTATAGTCGGTATTCGGACCTGCCTACCCCCAAGAATATTCGAACCTAGCATCCAGATTAAGATTAAAATCGAATACCTATTTCTGCTGTGAAAGATTGACAATCCAATCAGTCAGATCCTGGGTCTGAGAGAGGAGCGCGATAGGATCACGGTACCAAGAACGATCCTCCCCCCATAGATAGACTCGGCCCTCGCGAACGGCCTTTAGGGAACCCCATACAGGGTCCTTTTGTAATCTCTCCATCGAAGATTCAGTGGTCAGCACGATGTAGTCTCCGGCATATTCCGGCAGCTTTTCCAAAGATGTTTCAGAGTATGTCTTCTCCATCACCTTCTCAGGAAGGGCAGCTGGAGCATCAAGGCCCAGCGCTTGATAAATAATTCTGCCACCGCGACCTGATTTGGCGCCGAACACGAACACCTGTCCATCATACTCCTGAAATACAGAGAATGTGGCATCTTTAGGCAAAACCTCTTCAACTTTGGTTTTAGCCACAGCTATTTGTTTATCATATTGACTCAGCCATTCAGCCGCTTCAGTCTCTTTGCCCAGCACATTTCCAAAGTAGGTCATTTCCTCATGAACACTGTTGAAGGTATTAGAGGCTACTGATACTGTCGGTGCAATTTGACTATATTTATCATAGACCTCCTGCTTGGTAGTATGTGTAATGATGAGATCCGGTTCCATGGTTAGCAGCTTCTCAAGAGAGTCTCCGATCCCTTCAACACCTACTAAATGACCCTTCAGGTAGGGACTTTGCATCAACAAATTATTCGAACCGATCGGTTTAATGCCCAATGCGATAACGGTACCTAGATAGTCTACCGCAGCAACTCGCTTCGGTACCAGCGGAATGTTAATATCACCAAAATGAGTAGATATCGTTTTGGTTTGAGAGGGTTGCGCAGCATCGGTGGGACTATTGGTAGATAGATTACTTGAAGACGTCTTTGTTCCTTCCGAACTGTTCGAACTCGTGCTGGCAGGAGCATTACTACCGGCAGCGCATGCGCTGAGTATAATACTGAAACACAGCCATAGCGTGGATAAAATAATGGCATTGTAGACTTTATGCATGGTGTAATCCCCTTTTTTCATATACTGATAATGATTTTCATTGTCATAATCAATATAGGTTTTAGAGGAGTGGATAACAATGGAGTTTTTTAACGCCTTTTTTGTATGATTAGAACTCTGATCATGACGGGCTATATGTTTATTTCTGAATTGGCCGGGGGCGATGCCCGCATATTTTTTGAACATACGATTAAAATAAAACAGATCCAGGTATCCTACACTGCTCGCGATTTCCTGCAAAGTCGCATCTGTTGTAATCAGTAGACGCTGCGCTTTCTCCATACGTAGCTTTAATTTATACTCGTTAGGGCTGAGTCCGGTCTGCTCCTTGAACTTACGCGACAGATACTGCGGACTGTAATTGAGTTGCAAAGACAATGACTCTATGGATTTCGATTCTTGATAATGCTCAGATAAAAAGCGCAACACCTGCTCTACCAAACTGTGTTGACTAATCTCCCCAGGACTGAGCTGTATCTGACGCAGTAACCTATGTACAAATTGGTAAAAGACTCCCCTAACCTGCAATTTGTCCAACCCGCCTGTTTGACTCCAATCCCGATGCATATTTTGTATGAATTCCAATAATTCTAGAGCATCATGCGGCACGAAGCCGAATGACTGCTCGAATGGATTATCGCTTTGCAAAAGTATTTGAAATTCATAGAGGCAGTTTTGTGGCAATAAAGCCTTATATAGAATCAGATAGTATTCAAAAAGTGTCTCCGCTTCAATTTCCAAGCATGCCCCTTTCCCTCCATGCAATACATAAAACCTGTCGGCATAATGGACATCCCCGTCCAGCCATAACTTACCTCTGCCGAGCGCAGCATAAACAAAGGCACTGGCGGGAATTGTGTACCTGTGCAAGCGCTCGCCTGTCTCCAACACGTTATGCCTGACATCAAGAACTCTAACATTAGCCTGATTCCATAACTGGATGTGATCATTGATGTTCATTTGCTACTTTTCAGATCCTTTCTCTTCTCACGCAGCCGACAAGTAGATATTCCTCAATACTTGGAAGGGGAATGTCGGCGTAAAGGAGATTTTTGAGAATCATTCTCACTTACATTGTATCGAAAAAGAGAAGGTCTTTCAATTCCAACAATCGGGTCACGAAAGTCATTTTTTTCCTTTGAGTAGCCATATATTTTGATTCGTGAAAACAGGCGCTTAATTTTCTTGCTGGTTTATAGACCTTGTTTCCGGAATCCATAACACTAGGGAGAAGGAAATTACATCGAAAGAGGGGAAATATTATGGATTATGTAAAGACCAGAGAGGTCACATACGACCACCAAAGACTTGTAACAGGCGATAAAGTTACGCGGATCGAAGCATGACACATGGCACCCGAAGGGCATGAAATTGGCACTTTTTCGCCGGTTAACTAAGCTGAAGCAAACTTTGCATGCAACAAGACCTTGTCAATGCCAAGGTCTATTGGGTTGATCTCTTTCATGTGTAAACTGAGAACGTAGATTTTTAACAGATCAACGGATGGCTGTCCCGTTTCTGAGGCTCTTAAATAAAGCTTGAAGGTGACGTAACGTCACCGAATATAATAGAAATAACGAGAGGAGGACGAGTGCTTGAAGCCGGAGGAATATCAATACTTGACAACGGGTCAACTCGCGCAGCGAACAGGGATGACTCTGAGAACGCTTCGCTACTACGACAAGATCGGTTTGCTAAAGCCGACACAATACAACCATGCATCCGGCCGCCTCTACAGTAAAGAAGATGTGGTACGGCTGCAAAAGATCCAGATGCTTAAGTATATCGGGTTGTCCTTGGCCGAGATCAGGCAATTTATCCTAGACGACACCGCCCCCGAACAAGACATGGGAAGTTCATTGAAGATGCAAAAAGGAATCATTCAATACAAAATCGCTCATATGCAATACGTATCCAAAGCCATTGAAGAAGCGCTGGGTATGATGGATGAACAGGGACAGGAAGTAAATTGGGAAGGTTTAGCGGACATTATCCAGACGATTCATAAGGAAAAGGACTGGAGTGAGCAGTACCATAATGCGATTCGGCTGCAGGCGAGAATACGGCTGTACGATCAGTTTAGTTGGAACATGATCGGATGGCATCGGTGGTTCTTTGAGCATCTGGGCTCGCTTCCCCGTCTAAAGGTATTGGAGCTCGGCTGTGGTGATGCGGCCTTATGGAGAAGGAATGCGAACCTCGTTCCAGAAACCTGGAGCATTACGCTTACGGATCTGTCGGCAGGGATGCTTGAGGAGGCCCGGATGAGCTTGGGTGCGCATAGCGGGCAGTTCAAATTTCTGCTTGCCGACGCCCAGGAAATTCCTTTCCACGAAAACGAGTTCGATATCGTGATAGCTAATCACATGCTTTATCATGTGCTCGATATTAACCAGGCCGTATCAGAGATGTACCGTGTGCTGAAGCCGGGCGGCTGCTTGTACGCCTCAACGATGAGCAAAAGTCATTTGCAAGAAATCGAGCAGTTGACCCAAGCTTTCGATCCGCATATTCAGGTGCTTGACCCTGTGATGGAACGCTTCCAACTAGATAACGGGAGAGAAACGCTGCAGGCCTCGTTTACCGCGATCGAACAGATCCGGTTTGAGGATTACATGCTGATTGACGATGTGCAGCCGCTCATCCAATACATTACTTCAACGCCGATGAACGCGAGGAAGGTTCTTATCGGCGCGAAGCTCGACCAATTCATAACTTATTTGCGGGCCAAGATAGCGGAAAAAGGAAATCTCTACATCACGAAGGATTCGGGATTCTTCTTGGCTAGAAAAATGCATGAGAATAAGGAGAAATACTTATGAGACCGAAAATTGAAATGGTGAAAGAAGAAATTTTATCAAACAATTGGTACTTGTTAAAAAAAATGACCTTCAAGTATCAAAAGCGCGACGGTAGCTGGGAAACGCAAGCTAGAGAAGCGTATGACCGCGGCAATGGCGCTGTGATTCTGCTGTATAACCGGGAAAAGCAAACCGTAATTCTAACCCGGCAATTTCGAATGCCGACCTATATGAATGGAAATGAAACCGGGATACTTATCGAGGCTTGCGCAGGGCTGCTGGATAAGGACTCGCCGGAGGACTGCATTCGCCGTGAAACGGAAGAGGAAACTGGATACCGGGTAACCAACGTTCACAAGGTTGGGGAGGCTTATATGTCCCCGGGATCGGTTACGGAAATATTATATTTCTTCGTGGCAGAATATACTCCGCATATGCATACGGGCCAGGGCGGAGGCGTAGAAAAAGAACAGGAAGAGATCGACGTGCTGGAGCTGCCCTTCGGGCAAGCACTGAACATGGCGGAGAACGGTGAAATACGGGATGCGAAAACGATTATGCTGCTGCAATATGCCCAACTGCACGGGTTGCTTCATCCTGTGAGTAAGCCTCAGCATATCTTAATAGCGGGGCCTTATCGTTCCAATACGGGAGACGACAAGGTATTAATCGAAGCCAATATGCGGCTAATGAATGAAACCGCCCTGCGCGTTTATGAAATGGGGCATATGCCTGCCCTCGGCGAGTGGTACGCCATGCCGCTAATGGAAACGGCCGGCTCGCACCAGCTCGGAGATGAGATATTCGAGCGTATGTTTCACCCATCGGCCGTTCGGCTGTTATCCCATTGCGACGCGGTTCTTAGAGTAGGAGGGCCGTCCAAGGGTGCCGATGAAATGGTAAGAACTGCAGAGGCCAAAGGGAAAAGGGTATACCGCGATCTCAGTGAAATTCCAGTGCTAGCTTAGGCAGGGGTCGCACCAACAAAACGGGATTATCTAAGGAGCATGTGAAACAAAAGCAGCCCAAAACTGGAACAATACAGTCTGGGGCTGCTTTTTTCTGTTATTCAGCTATCGTTCTTCGTCAATGACTGACTGTTGAACTAAAATAAGGGGATTTTTTTTCCGCATAAAACGATTATCCTTTAAATTTGGGTAATGCAGTCTAATTCTTTATTTTCTCTGGACTAAGAGTGGGGAGTCTAGCATTTTGTGCTATGATATTTTACAACTTGGGAAAGTATCCTTGTCTACTACATGATGAGAGGTCGAGTATGCATGAAGCGATTGAAAAAACCATGGAGAACGTCAACCACACTCTATATTTTGCTTTTTACGATGGTTGTGCTGCCCATTTTGACGATTAGCGCGACCATACTTCAGGTGTATAAAAGAGATTTGCTACAGCAAACGACAGAAAGAACGCTTCAAACCCTCCACGCGGTGACGTATTCGATCGAGCAGGAAATAAACAATGTAGTGACCTTTTCCGCTGCGGTGGGCATGGATTCTGAAGTGCTGGAGACGGCGACTTTACTGCATGAATCAACGACGAGCGAGAGGCAGCCCTATTATATTGATTTATCAAAAGCGCTAGGCAAATATAGCTCTTCCATGTCAGGAAGGGTGCAGTCGATTAATTTTTTTTATAAAGGCGGGGGCGTTTACTCCTACTTAAAAGATTTGGCCATAGAAGATACAAATCTGCGTAAAATGGACTGGTATAAGCCAACAGTCACCGGGCAGGACCACGTGCATTTCTTAGGTAAGCAAGTTGGTGTGCTCTACGGGGCACCCGAATCCACTAGCATTGTAACGACCATTTCACCTAGCTATTTTCAAATGCTACATGATATTGATTTTATTTATTTTGTGTTTAGTCGGGATCATTTCGAGAAAATACTGTGGCAAAATCCGATCAGCGGATCATCCGCTTTCCGCATCGTAACGACGGGTGGAGATGTCATTGCTTCGAGTTATAACTTGCCGCCTAAGGAGCAGGGCATAGAGGCTTCACTCATGAGTCGGATTACCTCGGAGCGTGAGGGGAACTTCGTCGACACGATTCATGGTCAAAAGATGCTGGTTGCTTTTGCAACGGTGGACATTGCGAATTGGAAGGTCGTTTACCAAATCCCCTATAGCGAGTTGACGGCGAATTATCGGAGTATTTACCAACTAGTGCTTTTCGCCACGTTTGTCGTTATTGTTGTATTCCTCATCATTTCTTTCTATCTCGTACATAATTTAATGAAGCCCATTCATGTGCTTGTAGTGAAAATGTCGCGTGTAATGGATGGGAATCTCAATGCCAAAATTGAGGCATCCGGGAGCGCCGAAACCGTCACGCTTGGACGTACGTTCAACCATATGATGGATCAAATTAAGTTGCTCATCAAGCAAACGGAGCAGCAGGAGAAAGCGAAGCAGAAGGCCGAATTCGCGGCGATGCAATCGCAGATTAACCCGCATTTTCTTATTAATACACTCAATTCTATTAAACTCATGGCGATCATTAGCCGCGTGGACAACATTCGCAATATGACGCAGGCGTTGATCCGGTTAGTTTCTTCTTCCTTTAACCGAGGCGGCAGCTTAACGCCGCTCTCCGATGAAGTGGACAACTTAAAGCAGTATATTTTCATCATGGAGACAAGATATGGGAATAAATTCGAGGTGCAATGGGACGTTGATGAATCGGCCAAGCCGCTTTATATTTTGAAACTATTGCTCCAACCCATTCTTGAGAATGCCATTACACACGGTTTGGTGAGCAAAGAGACGAACGGTACGATTCGGATTGTCATTCACAAGAAGGGTGAACAGTTGTGCATTGGCATCGCAGACGATGGCATCGGAATTTCAGACGAGCAGATCGAGAAGTTGCAAGACCCTGATCAGGATTATACCTTCAGTGGGATGGGCATTCTCAATGTGCATCACCGCATTCAACTTCACTATGGACAACAATATGGGGTAACGATAGAACGACTAGAACCGTCTGGTACCAAGGTGGAAATCACGGTTCCAGTCATACGAAGCCGCGAAGAGGATCAATCGGGTAGTTCAAAATAGATCAAGAAAAGAGCAAAAACGATCATTCGGCTGTATGAAAGAATCGATTATGATTAAGGCAAGGTACGAATAACCTAATCGAGATCAGGTGGAGGGTCAATGCGATGAAGAAGAGAAAATGGGTAAGCTCCTTGGCTTTGGTGGGGTTAGTGTCTGTGACGGCTTTGACAGGCTGCGGAGGCGCGAATAAAGCAGTTACGTCAGCAAGTGCAGTGCCGGAAGCGACCAAAGTGGCATCACAGACGGCTAAACCGACTGAACCTGTGAAGTTGAAGCTCGCGATGTGGGACACGAAAGCCGATTTGGAATTTTGGACAGAGAAAGTAAAGGAATATTCCAAAATGAAGCCAAATGTAACTGTCGAAGTTGAGAAAGTGCCTGACAATGGCGGTCAGTATCTCAAAGTTAGACTTGCTGCGAACGATCTGCCTGATCTCATGTATTTGAAGCCTGCGCATTTCCAAATTTATAAGCAAGCGCTGCTGCCTTTGGATGATTTGAACGCAGTTAAAACGAACAAATACCCGACTAAAGTAGATGGCAGGACACTAGGCGTTCCTTTAGTTTCATTCACAGAATTTGTGTACTATCATCCTAGTATTTTCAAAGAATTAGGCATCGAAGTTCCGAAAACGTTTTCAGAATTCATGGCGACAATGGAAAAAGTGAAAGCTAGCGGCAAGTATACGCCATTATCCCTAGGCGGGAAAGAAGACTGGACGTTCTACCCGCTGATGGAGTTCGGACCGCACATTTTGTCGGGCGATGAGAATTATCTTGCCAATCTTGCCAAAAATCCGGCGCCTTTCGCAGCGGGCAGCACCTTTGACAAGGTTGGAAAAGCAGTGAAGGAGATTGCAGACAAAAAGTACGCAGGTCCTGACGCATTGTCGGTATCATTTGATCAATCGACACAATCTTTTGAGGCTAAGAAGTCAGCCATGATTGCACTCGGCCAGTGGTATTACGCTTCTTACATGGAGAAAGTCAAAGCTGATGACGATCTTGGGGTATTTCCGCTACCTTTCAGGGATTCAGAGAGCACAGATTTGCAATCCATCATGATGGCGGATATGAATGTTGGAATTAATAAAAGTTCCAAAAACGTGGATGAAGCCAAGGCGTTCTACGAGTGGATGTTCAGTAAAGACGTGTACACGAGCTTCATTAATAAGCTCCAGCAGTTTTCCACGGTTAACGGCGTGTCAGCGGAACTTCCATTCTTCAATACGTGGACGACGAAATATCCCTATAAACCTTTCGTTTACAACGGAACGGATGAAGGTTATGCGAAGGTAAGCTCCGCTGCGCAGTTTGATTCGAAAAAAGCGGCTCAAAGTATTTTTGCAGGCAAATCGATTGACGCAGTAGAGAAAGAGCTCAATGAGAAGTGGAAGAAAGCCATTGATTCAACGACGAAGTAACGATCATAGCGGGTACTATTTTGGGCAAGATGGAATAGTACCCTTTTTATATCAACGAGAGCTGAATCTCGTTACACATAGGAGTGAGTGAAGATGAGCTACACCGTACAGAAGAAAGTAATCATTTGTTCGTTTTTATTCGTTCCTGTTGCACTCATGCTTTTATTTCTCATCTATCCAACGTTTCAACTGTTTCGCTACAGTATGACGAACTGGGATGGATACAGCGAGGGCTTGATATATATTGGGTTGGAAAACTATCGCAAGCTGCTTTTCGATTTCCCGGATGCGTGGCAAGCGATTGGGAACAATGGCATTTACTTTGTCGTGCACTTACTTTTTATTCCTGTGGAAGTGATGACGGCCGTGCTGCTCAATCGGACAATTCGTGGCAGTTCCTTTTTCCGGTTCACGGTGCTGATGCCTTATATTATTAATGGAATCGCGGTTGCTTTCATGTTCAGCTATATCTACAATCCAGTGAATGGTCCTCTAAATGAGCTGCTTCGATGGATAGGGCTAGAATTCATCATTACCGGATGGCTAAGCAATCTGCATGTAGTCAACTACTCGCTGGTCGCCGTTTCTATTTGGCGCTTCAGCGGGGTTCATGTCATTCTCGTGCTAGCCGGATTGCAATCAATTCCAACGGATTTATATGAGGCTGCCAAAATGGATGGCGCGGGCTTTTGGACGCAGCTGCGTCAAATAACATTGCCAGGCATACGTCGGGTGATGGAAATCATCTTGTTCTTAAACATTTCCGGTGCGCTGCTGCAATACGATATTCCGTACGTAATGACAGGCGGGGGGCCTGGAACAGCGAGCTCCACGTTCGGGTTGTTTTCCTTACAGACAGCGTTTACTTATAACAATTACGGCCTCGCTTCGGCTATGGCAGTCAGTCTTCTGATCTTGATCATTTGCTTCTCTTCCTTACAAAATTGGATCATTAAAGATAGGAGCGGGTCTTAAATGAAACGATCCCTAACGGCGAGTAAACAGCAATTGCTGAGCAATGCGCTATACTATATACTTTTTATAGCGATGTGTTTACTTGTTTTTATACCTATTTTGCTTGTTGTATTCGGCTCCTTGAAGACAAATGCAGAACTGGCCGCTACGTCGCCGTTCTCTTTCCCAAGCAATTGGTTCCATTTTGAAAATTACGTTAAAGCCTTCAACGAAGGACATATTTTACTAGGTTTGCGCAATACGGTCGTGATGGTTGTCATCAGCATGGCTGGCAATGCGCTGCTCGGTACGATGACGGCTTTTGTGCTTAATCGCTTTGATTTTAAGTTCAAGAAATTAGTGCTGCTGCTCTTCATGGTTTCAATGATTATTCCGACCTATACAACGGAGATCGCGCGCTTTCAATTAATTCATTCTATGCATTTGTACAATACGCTAGGCGCTCCCCTGCTTATTTATGTGGGCACAGATATTATGCAGATTTATATTTACATTCAGTTTCTGGAAAAGATATCGGCGCAGCTTGATGAGAGCGCGATGATGGATGGCGCATCTTATTTTCGTGTGTTCCGCTCGATTATTTTTCCTTTACTGCTGCCGGCAACGGCTACGCTTGGGATTCTCAAAAGCGTCACGATCATGAACGATATTTATTTGCAAAATTTATATATGCCCAAAAAGGAGCTGGCAACTTTACCGACGGCGCTCATGGCTTTTGTGGGCGAGCGCAGCTCTGATTTGGTAGCTTTGTGCGCAGGAATTATTATGGTGCTGCTGCCGAGCATGCTGTTTTACATTGCCTTCCAACGGTATATCTTCAATGGATTAATGGATGGAGCGATCAAAGGATAGCCTGTGAGATGGCTAAGAAGCAGTTCTTCATGTGGGGGGTTACTGGGTGTATAAGATGATGATCGTTGACGATGAACCGTTAGTTCGTTTGGCCTTGCATCATTTGATTAATTGGCAGGCTCTCCATATTGAAATTGTGTGTGAAGCGGCTGATGGCGTGGAAGGGCTGGCCATGCTTAAACAGGCTGGCGACATTGATCTGCTGCTTGTTGATATACAGATGCCGCGCATGAATGGCATTGAGCTCCTGAAAGCATTGGCTTTGGATGATCCCGCTTTGCGTAAACGTCCAGTTCCAATAATTCTAAGCGCTTACAGCGATTATAGTTATGTACGAGAAGCTTTTCTGCTAGGGGCGATGGATTACATTGTCAAGGTGGACATGGATGAGGAGCATATTATTCCTGTCATGACCAAAGCAGTGGAGGAGCTTGTTCGCTTACGGATGGTTTCTAGCGCCTCAACTACAGGGGAAACTGGCGAATTCCCACTTGAAGAACGCGAGCAGCATGCGGTTAATCAAAAGTATGGGCTGCAAATCGATCGGGACGCGCAGCTTCAAAAGCTGCTTGATGTAGACCCGAAGCTTGATGCTGAGGGATTTAAGGCATTATCGGCAGAAGCTGCTTTCGTGAATGAAACGAATCAAAAGGCTATTGTTGTCCATGTGGCCAAAAATATCGATGTAAGAAGGTCGCATAGTTTTATTCAGCAGACGATTCATACAGTGCTTCATGAAACGTCGATAAAGCATGAATTGGTTCGGCGAGATGATTTCGAATATGTGCTGTTCTGCGCGTTCCCTCAGGACCGCAGCGTGTCAGCGATTCGGGAGAAGATTCACAGCGCATTGACGATGATTCAGACTAGGTTGCTGCAATATGTGAACGCTGCCATTTCGGTAGGTATAAGCGACTTGAGTCATGGCGTTTCGCAGTGGCACCACCTTTATCATCAGGCGCGCCAACTTGCGCGAAGAAGCTACTTTGAAGGCTTCGGCAAGCTGTTTTATCAGGAATCGGCTACATGTAACGGAAATGTGACCGATCAAATGAGGAAACAGGAACAGTCGTGGTGGGACAACCTCAAAGCTGACCGTCTAGTCGTGCTTCAGGCGCTGAAGCTTACGGATGAGCAACAATGGCTGCTTGTATACGAACGAATGGAAAAGCTCTTGCAAAACACTAAACAGAAATCTCCCGACATCATGAGAGCTTTTTTCATTGATATTTTGTGGGAGATTGGCGCAATTCTTTATGCCAAAGGCATTCGCTTGGAAGAGGTTCAGCCAACGGCTAGCAATCCATTTGACGAAATCAAGCTTATCGGGACGCTTGAGGAAGGCTTGTATTACGTCAAGCAGATTCTGCTTCGTACCCATGCTATGATTCACGAAACTAATTCCAATAACGCTGTTCGCTACAGCACTCCGATCGCTAACGCGAAACGATTTCTTGACTTGCATTATCGCGAGGAAGTCAATCAGACGCTTATTAGTGAGATGGTCGGCGTGAGCGAGAGTTATTTGAGCAAACAATTTGTGAAAGAAGTAGGCTGCAACTTTATTCATTATTTGACAAGGCTGAGGGTTGAAGAGGCAAAAAGATTATTGGAATTGGGGATTAAGATTTCTGATATTTCGGAGAAAATTGGCTATCTGAACCCTGAGCATTTTAGCCGTATGTTCAAAAAAATGACTGGATACAGTCCCAAGGCCTACCGGGAAAGTTTGGGAAAGGCTTAGGCATAGAAGGTCCAAAAAGAGCTGACCTTTCTTGATTTCTTGAGGCAGCTCTTTTTATGATATTAATTTTCAACAAATTTATGGTTTATACGACAAAATTCGTGTAATCTTAAGGAGAAAATATCTAATTTAGGACGCAGGAGGAAGTAGTGAGATGTCTTTTTTTAAGAAAATGCTAGCCAAAGTAGGAATCGGGAATATCGAGGTAGACACGCAATTTTATACAGAGGTGTTTGTTCCGGGAGAAGTCGTAGAAGGCGTTGTTATTGCCAAAGGCGGAAGCGTAGAGCAGACCGTGGATCAACTGTATTTCCAGCTCGTAACGGAATATATCAAGCCGGTGGAAAAAGATGAAGACCGTGATGGGCGAACTGAAATCCATTTTCAAACAGAAACTTTCGTTATTGCTAACTTCGTTTTGGGCGAACGCCTTGTCTTCATGCCCGGTGAAACCATAGAAATTCCATTTAGCATCTTGCTGCCGCATGAAACGCCAATTTCGATTGGCATCAATCCGATCTGGATCCATACGGGATTGGATGTGGACAACGCGATCGATCCTACGGACCGTGACGATATTGAAATTGTGGCTCATCCGTTCTCAGCTATTATTTTTGAAGCGCTTGAAGCGTTAGGATTTCAAGTACGCAAAGCGGAAAATGAATATTACCCGCAAAGAAATTATCATTTACCGTTTATTCAAAAATTTGAATTTGAACCGAATTTCAGAAGTGAATATAAAAAATCAGTCGATGAGGTCGAGCTCGTGTTCTATCCCGATGAACGTGGCGTTGAGATCATTTTGGAGTTTGACCGCAAAATGCGTGGCTTCACTGGGTTTTTGGCGGATATGCTTGATGCTGACGAATCGCATGAGCGGATTTCTTTTCGTCGTGAAGAGCTGGAAGAAGGCGCTTCAGCCATGGCAGAGCGGTTTAGAGAAATTTTTGATGAGCTTTTGGAACACTAATTGGCGGAATCCGCAATTTACAGAAGGTGTTTAAACTTGAAAGGAAGCCAATTAATGGAACAACAAAAAGATTTCACACGACCATCAAAGCATTCTTTAATATTCTGGTTAAGCTTCACGATCTCATCGTTATTATTTATCATATTTTCGTGTGAATTTCTTTACTACGAAACAGACGTAAAAGAAATAAACAACTTTATTTCTGTGTATGTACAGGTAAATGTTACTTCTGCTCTCGCAATTGCTGCACTTGTAGCCAGTATTAGCACATTCAGATGGGATCATTATCGCAAGGCAATTCAAGATAAACCTGTGGAAGTACGTAAAGAAATAATGAGGAATCAAGCAAAAGATCCCTTGTTTAGAGTGATGGAATTTATATGTTCTTTTATTATTATGAATCTGTTAACTCTAATTTCCGGATACGTATTGAATGTTAAATCACAGCCCTCCGGGTATTTTGGGATATGGGTAAGTGCCTTTTTAATCTGCATTTGTTTTATTTTAGCGCTCTTTCTAATTTATTACTCTCTTAAATATATGAAGGAATTGCTTTACAGGTAGATTCAACGAAGAAGAGGCCCGATGGCCTCTTTTCTTATTAAGCATATGCAATTTCTTTAAATTCAAGCTTTACGGTCGTCAAATGGGTTAATTCAGGTGTTGAGAAGAAGTCAGCCAATCTTCGAAGCCGCATGTATATGGTTCGTAAAATAACGGAATCCATTTCAGTGATCATACTTTGATTAGCTAGATGATCTTGTAAGCTAACCTTAATGAGATAATCGCTATCTCTGAGATCAACTAAACTTTGTTTGCTTGGATTGTAACCATTATTTAGTACGTATTTCGTTTGTTGGATAGCACTTTGAAAGAGGTCGACGCATTTTTTTGATAGGTGAACTTGCCTTTCTAGTCCGAAAGAATCTGTTAAGGTGAGCATCTGATTTTTGGCATCTAAAGCTTCTTTCTTGAGGTACACTAATTCATGAGTGCCAATACCTTCAATAAGTAAACGAATTAAGATGGCATCTTGCGGATTAATGCATTGAGTTTCAATAAAACGAATTTTTTCTAGTGTAAGAATACGAAATCATCATCCCTTCAATTGTGTAAAAAATTGGGTTCTTAGTTATATTTTACATGAATATAACGGGAAATCATACGATGAATAATAGGAAGTTTTGTTCCTTCCTGACTAAACATCTATATACTTTATGACAAGAGAATATATATTATTACGGTAAATCTTATATTGTGCAGATGACGGTTTTAAATAGACTATTGACACCTGTTTACGGGCATTTTTTCTTGGATGGCGTTTCTTTGCAACAAGTCAAAAAGATCAATCAATAACAAAATGTATCAACATTTTGTTATCCAGATTAGCTATATAATGGAGGGGAGCCTAATAAGGGGAAGATGAGTTCATGATCGAAATCGGTACTATGAAGTGGAAAATAGGCTGGGCATTAGATACTTTGGTCGCTTTACACTAATTTGTATACGCTTACATCCAGTTCGATCTAGGTTGTAGTCTCCGTTCAGTTGAAGGTGGTGAACAATGCTCTGCTTTTCGATGTGACGAATATTGCCGAGAAAGGGACGACGAAAGTAAGTACGATTGGAAGGAAAAACAAATAGTCTCTGCTCGGTAATTAAGCTATTTCTCAGGCTTAAGACCAGGCAAAGACTATTTTTT
Source organism: Paenibacillus sp. SYP-B3998 (assembly GCF_010820665.1). Lineage (GTDB taxonomy): Bacteria > Bacillota > Bacilli > Paenibacillales > NBRC-103111 > Paenibacillus_E. The sequence goes on from NZ_JAAIKC010000001.1 coordinate 764,092, forward strand.
TAAATATGTAAAGTCATTCCATCATACGCGACTTGGATTCCATAGGGTTCGAAGATTTCGATCAGATCTTCATGCAGGAGGCCAGCATTATGGGAAAAGTGAGTGACAACCATGGTTCCCTCAGGGTTCAAAACCTGATGCTTCATCAGCCATTCTTTCGTTTCAAGAACTGCATCGACGTTCATATGATTGGTTCGATGGTTAGAACGCCCAACTGTGCATTCCAAAACGACCAGATCTAGTTTCTTGTTCTTGAGCCATGTCCAGGTTTCGTCAGGAAACCAGCCGCTGTCGTGTCCGTACAGGATGGTTTTTCCATCCTTCTCGATGCTATATAGCAAGCACGTTTCAAGAGGATCATGGCTAGCAAGAAGAGGGACAATCGTCGACGTTTGTGTCTGAATGGCTTCGAAGGGTCTTACACGATGCAGCTCGTAATTATGTGTAAGGCCCTGTAACGCCAGCGTTGTCATCCGCAGTGGAACGTCATGCGCATACACATGCAGGGTGCTATTGCCTGATTCCGCATAGCCTTCTGCGCGAATAGCCAGGTCTTCGGCATAAAGATGATCAGAATGTGAATGGGTGATCAGCAAATCTTGCACACGATCCATATCTAGCCCATACCGTAACGAATGGTAGAAGGTATCTGGCGGAAAATCAATCTTTAGTACTTCATCGATCAGTACGGATGTGCGTGAACGGACATTCGAACCTCCGCGTTCACGGGCCTGCCGACAAGTCGCGCACTGGCAAAAGAGCGATGGAATCCCCTCAAATGCAGCCGTTCCAAGAAAATGAATCTTCATTTGTTCCTCCTAAGAGTTTTCGAAGAAAACTAGCATCGAAAGCATAGCTAGCCAAACATTCCGATTAAGATGATGCCGATCGTAATCAGAATTGAGCAGATGATCCGGATAAGTCCTTGTTTTTCTTTGAGGACGATAATGCCTAATAGCGTAGCAAAGACAGAGCCGATTTCCCTAATCGGGGAGATATGGGCTACCGGTGCATACGTTAACGCAAGCAAGAACAGCAGATAAGAGCCAGGGTTAAGAATAGCCCCCAACAGAATGATTTTACCGTTGAGCTTCCATTCCATACGAAGCTGCTTGGAGGCGAGAACCGTTGGCGTCAGAGCCGCTACAAAGCCAATATTCGTTACTTCTAATAAAGTTAGAGCTGAGATATGCTGTAAATTAAGTTTATCGACGAGCACATAACAAGTTGTGCATACGCCCACACACAGTGCTAAGAGAACTGGTTTTATGGTAACGGCAGCTAAGGGTGATTTTGAATGATTACGAACGATTCCGCTTAATAGGATGAATCCGCTAATCATAATAATAAGCCCCATCCATCCCAAGATGGATAGCGATTCTCCTAGAAATAGTACACTAACGATAGGGATTAGGAGTGTGCTTGTGCCCCTCATGATCGGATACACTTGTGAAAGATCGCCCGCGTTATAGGTGCGGGACAAGAGAAGTGCGTAAGCACCTTGCAGCAATGCTGATAAAAGGATGAGTCCATAGGCTTGCAGCGTTAAGGGATTGAACCACATTTCCTTCACAAAAGAAGGAAATAGAATGATGGTTGTCAGCATAGTGATCGACCAAAGAAACACACTTTTATTATTGCTTTTCTTGGCGAATAGACTCCAAATCGCATGCGTTAGTCCAGATGTCAAAACAAGAAGTAGTGCAACAATAAACAAGCCATCATCTCCAAAGGTGACAATTATTTCTCAGGTACGTGTTCAGGTTGCTCCCTTACGACGGTACCATCTGCGAGACGCAGCCATGTTTCAAATTCTCTGACGCCTTGACGGAGGCGTATCATCCGCGCACCACGGGGAAATCCTTCCTTGCCGTAGGTATTATAACCGGATGCCCGACCGTAACAAAGGCGAATACCGTGAAGCTCTCCAGTAAAGTCATTCGTATGATCGTGCCCGACGAATGTCCCCATGACGTCACCCATTTCCACCATTGCGTTGAACAAACCTGAATTCACTTTAGCGCTGCAAACGTCTTCGAATTTATGCCCGTAGCAAGTTTCCTTATCCCAAACCTCTTTGTACTCAGGTAAAGGGATATGAAAGAAAGCCAATGCAGGAAGCGCATTGCCGCCGGCATGATCGCGAAGCTTATGCGATTCCTCTCTATACCAGGCGATCTGATCGCTGCGAATCCAATCGTATCCTTTGACATGTGGCAGCGGAGAGAGATTGCCAGAATCGAAAAGATACAAAACAGCCGCAGGTTTGTCGTCAGAGCCTGCAATTTGCAGCACATAATTGCCGACACCGTTCAGCTGTATGGGTCCAGGTGAGGCAACCGTATGCTTATGTTCAAGAACGCTATTCATAAGTTCTTCTCTAGTAATTGCTTGCTCTGTATCATGATTACCGAAAGCGACAGCCCATGGAATACCACGTGATTCGGCGGCCTGCACAGCATCCTTAAAAGCTTGCAGAGGCTTCTCGCAGATAGGTTCACCAGGTGTTACATAGCCTGTATAGATCACATCTCCTGTAAAAACAACAAGGTCAGGTTGCTCGGCATCCAGCACTTCCTCCATGAGTCGTAGCGAAAGCTGGTCCTCCTCACCTCCGTTTTTCCAGTGAATATCTGTGAATTGTGTAATCGTGAATGTTTGATTTTGGCGAAAAGAGAGTTGATGGGGCACAGTAATAATCCTCCTCATAGTAGGAATTCAGTTGGTATCGTGTTGAATTGACAAATATTTGTTGTTGTTTTGTGACTATTGTATCTCTCGTTTTAGGTGCTGTCAATGTAAATCTGCGCTTAAAAACATAGAAGTTCGTAGACAGATCACAGGAAACCAATGAAGAAATATGATTACCTATGGAAGAAGTCTGAGAGACAATAAAGGAAGCTCACTTGGCAAGCTTCATCCTGCTAACCAATCGGTATGAAAGCTGTATGCCGATAACATGGATTTACCAGATAACGTGTAAGGAAGCCGCCCGTTTCTTTTGTAATCTCAAAATATAAAGATACGGAAATAAATCGTCGATTTACGATTGGATGCGTTCCGCTTATGTTTGTATACGTGTGATAGCGTTTACAATTGAGGAGGGATAATGATGATGAAGTCTAAACAATCGGTTCGACTCCTGCTGCTCTGTTTCCTATTAATAATAGGAACTGTACTGGGAGTTAACCCTCAATCTGCTCAGGCTAGCGATGAATATGATGCATTGGGGGTCAAACTGCAGCGATTACTGCTTGGCGACGGTCAATACTCGCTGCCCCTAACAGATACTATGCTGCAGCAGAAGATTGCCACTATCGACAGATCAACGTCAAGCTGCTCATCGGCACAGGCCCCTTGCGCTAGTGGCAAAGGCTACTGGGACACCATGAATGCGAGTGCAAGCCGCACTTATTTATGGGTTGATTTACCGTTCACAAGTTCAGATAGTTATACCAAATCCGGTGATATCTCCGCTTCTTATGGACGTTTGTATGCGATGGTTTCAGCACTGTATACGCCGGGTTCTGTTTTTTATCAAAATGCAGCATTAAAAGCAGATATTTTAAGTGCATTGGATTGGCTGTACACACAAAAATATAATACGACCGTAACAACTTATGGAAACTGGTTTCATTGGCAGATTGGCGTACCTCAACTGTTGACCAAGACAGTCATTCTAATGGGGAACGATCTTAGTCCGACACAAGTGACTAATTACATGAATGCGGTTAACCGGTTTATCCCGACTGCGTCGGCTCGCACGGTAAGCGGTAGTCCTGTAATGACGGGTGCGAATTTACTGGATCAAGCAATTGCCGTTGCCTATAGGGGAATTATCGTTAAGGATGCCTCAAAAATTTCAAATGCCCGCGATGCATTAAGCAGCGTATTTGAATATGCATCGCCTTCAGCAGCTGTCAACACTTCAGCGCGTGACGGTTTCTATCAAGATGGATCGTTTATTCAACATGCCGCAATGCCTTATATTGGGGGTTATGGAACATCGCTGCTTAATGATGTGGGTATTCTTCTCTACACGTTAGGAGGATCTAGCTGGGATGTTACGGATGTGAACAAATGGAATGCCTATAAGTGGGTATTCGATTCGGTGGAGCCATTTATTTATAACGGCAATGTGATGGATATGGTTCGTGGACGTAATATCGCCTATGGCCCATCTTTAGGGGTAAAGGATGAACAGCCGATCCTGACTGGGAAAGGGCTTATTTCGTCTCTATGTTATCTGCTCATGACGGCTCCAGAAGATAACCAGCAGCTAGGGGCTTCGTATCCGTTGCATCCGAAACAAGCCATTCAGGGTATGCTAAAGTACTGGCTCAGCGTTGATAGCGGAAACCAAATCTTATCAGCCGCTTCCATTTATCAATATATGCAGCTTAAACAGATCGTTCAGGATGCTTCAATTCCATCGCGGGGAGAGAAAATCGGTCAATTTCAGTTTCCAAGTCAGGATCGTGCGGTTCAACTGCGCCAAGGTTACGGATACGGGATTAGCATGTCATCCAAACGCGTGGATAAATATGAATCTGGGAACAAGAACAATGTGAAAGGCTGGTATACCGGTGATGGCATGACGTATTTATATAACAGCGATCCGACGCAATTCGATAATTATTGGCCTACGGTCAATCCGTATCGATTGCCTGGAACGACGATCGATACGCAGACACGTACTGCGAACAGTAATTGGACGAATTACTTAAGTCCGAACACATGGGCAGGAGGGGCGGAGCTGCTTGGCCTTTATGGCGCAACAGGCATGGATTTGAAATCGCCTGGTGATATCGCTACGGGAGGCGCGGTGACTACGCCATCTAGCCTGACCGCGAAAAAATCATGGTTTACCTTTGACAATGAAATCGTTGCTTTAGGCGCGGGGATTACGAACAAAGGGCAAACCGGCAACGGCTGGGATGGCACAACACGTAAAGTGGAAACGATTGTAGATAATCGCAAAATGAATGGCAGCAATGCGCTCACGGTGAATGGCGACGTTCAACCTGCAGCTTTGGGGTGGTCAGATACGTTAAGTGGAGCGAACTGGCTTCACCTGCAAGGCAACACGAGCGGGGATACGTCAAGTATTGGCTATTATTTCCCAGGCTCAACGACGCTTAAAGCGAAAAGGGAAGCGCGAACTGGCACATGGAACGACATTAATCAAGCGACCCCGAATGTATACACCGTTTACAATACAGAAGATACCTATGTGCGGCAAAATGAACCGAATCACGGGACTGAGTCGACGCTGCTTGTAAAGAATGATACTGGCGGCTATGCCCGCGAAAGCTATATTAAGTTTGATCTGAGTTCTTATGTTCCAAGCGGCGCAACGTTCGATAGCGCTCAAGTTACGCTTGTTCCAACTTCGATTGGATCAACGGGAAATGCGATTCAGAACACAGCTGAATGGGTTTCCAGCAGCGCGTGGTCTGAAACCGACTTGCTATGGTCCAATAAACCAAGCTCTACCGCATTAAATCCAGTTCAACAATGGAGCGGCATGCAGGTTGGCACTCCGGTAGCGATAGATGTTACAAATGCGCTTCAAACGGCGCTGTCGAGTAATCAAACCACGGTAACCCTACGAATTTATGCGTCTTCAGAAGCGGATGCCAACGGATGGGTTTACTATGCTAGCCGTGAGAATCCGAATTCTACGTATCGTCCGAAGCTTACGCTTACGAATTATAAGGAGCCAGTCAAAGCGAATTACCTGACATTATGGATGGATCATGGGACGAACCCGAGCAATGCTTCTTATAGTTACGTTGCTTTGCCGAATGCAAGCAGTGCTCAGGTTCAAAGCTATGCGGCTCAGCCTACTGTCACGATACTGGAAAATAGCTCGAGTGCGCAGGCTGTTAAAGAGACTTCGCTGAACATTGTCGCTGCCAACTTGTGGGAAGATAGCGTCAAGACAATAGGTGACGGGAATGGCGGGAATCTGATCACCGTTGATAAGAAAGCGTCCGTACTCGTTAAAGAAGAGAATGGTGCCCTTGATTTCGCCATTTCTGATCCTACCCAAGCGAATGCAGGAAGCATTCAAGTGGAGTTGAATCGCAGCTATGCGGCTGCAGCTTTTCTAGATACGGGTATCACCGTAACGCAATACAGCCCTACTTTAAAGCTGTCTATTGATGTTAGTGGCTCTTATGGCACTACATTCCATGCTCGTTTTACAAACGCGACGCCAACAGTGATTCCCTCACAAGCGGATGCTTGGGTGAGAGATGGCAGCTACGCAGGGACGAATTATGGGAGCAATGGGTATATGGAAGTGAAGAATGAGAGTGTGGGGTACAATCGCAACGCGCTTGTTCAATTTGATCTTTCGACCTACACGGGAACCGTTTCTAAAGCAATGATTATGCTGTCTCCAACGGGAGCGCCGAGTACCCCTGTGTATCATCAGGCGAGACTGCTCTCACAGGTATGGGGTGAAAATACGCTGACTTGGAACAATAAACCTGCTTCTCTGTTGCCGTTAGACCAGTGGAAAGTGCCCGCAGCAGGGAAAAGCGTCTGGATCGACGTAACCGAGCAGGTACGCAGCGCCCTTGCTTCGTCGAACAAACAAATAGGTATTGAAATTTCTTCTTTAACTAACGGTTCATCAACATATGTCAGCTACGCTTCAAAAGAAAACGCGGTTGCCGCAAGTAAACCGATGCTGCAAATCATGCCTTAAAAGCATGGGAATACGCAATAACTTTAAACGCCTTTTACTCCGTTTTTCAGAGTAAAGGGCGTTTTATTTTTGTAGGTCGGATCTCCCTGTCTGTTTGTTGACAGGACCAGTTCTACCTTATACACTGAATGAAAACAACAGGAAACATCATCAATTTAATATAATCGGTCATTTTAGGAGGCTGCTATGTCATTAACGTACGAAGATCGTAGGAAAACGATTCTTGATCATTTGGAGCTGGAAGGCAAGGTTCAGGTGCATCTTCTGTCCGAGCAGTTGAATGTTTCAACGGAAACGGTTCGTCGAGATTTGGATCGATTGGAGAAGGAAGGCAGACTTCGCAAGGTGTACGGAGGCGCAGTGAAAATGCGCGCTGAACTTGTCGAGCCGCCATTTCTAAAGCGGGCACAAATGATGAAAGAAGAGAAAGCGGCTATCGGCAAGCTGGCGGCTTCTCTGGTTAAAGATGGCGAGACAATCATGCTGGACAATGGCACAACAACGATAGAGATTTTGCGTCATTTGAAGGATCGTTCTAATTTAACGATAATTACGCATTCCGTTCCGATTCTGGTTTTGGCCATGGAGATGTTCAAGGGTAAAATTATTTTTGCAGGTGGAGAAGTCAACGTGGAGTATCAGGCAGCAACGGGCTCCATTACGGATCAGCTTCTTGATCAATTTAAAGTTAACAAAGCGTTTATTTCCGTTGGCGGTATTTCTTTAGTGGACGGCATCACCGATTATCATCTAAATGAAGCGATTATTTCACGGAAAATGATGCAGCGAGCGGAAGAAGCGATTCTTGTATCCGATCATACCAAGTTCGGCATGACGACATTTGCCAGGGTATCGAAGATAGAGGAGATTTCTATGATGATCACAGACTCAGGCTGCTCGAAAGAATGGATTGACACGGTTGAGGCGCTTGGCATTGAAGTGCTCATTAGTGATTAACATTTGATGAAGACGAGCTCTTGATGCTCTTAATTGAAAATGGATAAAACATACAAAAAAGGTCGCCTCGTAGGCGATCTTTTTTGTGTGTAAGCGGTTGATCTTACGAAATCGGGAACGAAAGTTAGGCACACGCTCCTGTTATGGAAAAGTGTGTAAAACGACGTGAAACATTGATTTGTTAAGATATTATGTGGTTTGTCTGTTTCCTATGGACAGCGTTATTCCCGTTAAGATAGACTACGTTTGTCAAAGTATGTCGAATAATGTTCGATTTGATTAAAGGTTTTTCAATTAGGAAAATCGATACTCTCTCTGTAATAGCAACTAGACTAGGTTCTTAAAAAATAAATGGGTGGTGTATTATTTTGTTAACTAAAAAATTACTTCGAGTCTTATCCATTACTCCCCTTACTTTTAGCTTACTTATACAAGCTCTACCTGCCACAAAGGTGCAAGCAGCTCCAGCTATTCAAGTTACGCCAAACAATGGCAATAGCACAGGCAAATGGATGACTGGGGAGTTTCACGCGCATACCTATGAATCGGACGATGCCCAGTCTAGACTTGAGGACGTATTAGATAATGCTTTCACTACGTATGGTTTGGATTGGATAGCAACCGCTAATCACCTGAGATCCTCCAAACGGGATGACGAAGGGGTAGATGTACCGGGAGGGCCAATTCCATTTTCACAGGGCGCCATCAATTATGAAGTCCCGAAAATCAAGGCTTTGCAGGCTGCAGGTAAATATGCGGGGAAGACTATTTTCTCTGGATTTGAATGGGATATACCGACACATGACCATGCGGCGATAGGTATTTTAACGGATAATCCGGGATCAACTGAGGCACTTAAAGCCGTAAATCAATTTGAGTACTTGTTTACGAACCGACCTGAAAATATGTTCGATGCCAATGATGTAGCGGCGTGGAAACAGAATGATAGCAAAATAACAAATTTCGATCATTTCGATTCATTAACAGCTATAAAATGGCTTCAAAAGAATTATGCAGACAAAAGTTACTTTCTCATCAATCATCCTTCCAGAGGGAAAAACGGCAACACCCCAAGGACTACGATTACGGATCTACGTGACTTTAATAACGCAGCTCCAGACATCAACTTTGGTTTTGAAGGCATGATAGGCGGCCAGATGGAACCGGATAGAGGCGGGTATAACACAACCTATAACATAGGTAATCCAACGGCTGATGATAATTATAAATTAAGATCATTTGGCGGGTCGGATTACATGATTGCCAAGGTTGGGGGCGTCTGGGACGCACTGCTAGGAGAGGGGCGTAATTATTGGAATTTTGCCAATTCGGACTATCATTTCAAAATCATTAACCCTTACTCCAGCGGATACTGGCCTGGTGAATACGCCAAAAATTATACATGGTCGAACGGAAGCGACATGCGATCAATTTTAAATGGTATGCGGTCGGGGAAATCATTTTCCGTTTATGGGGATCTGATTAACGCTTTGGATTTTAATATTGAAGGAAGTGGCGGCAAGCTAGAAATGGGAGCCGCAAATCCGCAGGTAAACGTGACTGAGGGGGATCATCTTCAACTTACGATACGCTTTAAAAGTCCTGCGAAAAATAATTATGAAACACCTGTAGTAAATGGTGTTCCAGCTAATATAGCCCCCATCGTTGATCATGTGGATCTGATCGCTGGAGATGTAAGCGACGAGAAGGCAGCAGCTGGAACGGCTGCCTATGGCAAAGATACCAATGATTCGACCAAAGTTATCGCAACGTTTACGAACAAGGATTGGACAACAGATGAACAAGGATACAATGTCATTACATATGATCTGGGATCTGCTAAGAAGAAGCAATATTACAGACTAAGAGGCACCAATCTGGGCTTGAACGTACCTGGAGAAACGGACGCTCAGGGGAATCCCCTCCTAGATCCGAAAACGGACGATGCTGATCATACAACTCGCTTTAACAATATTAATGACCGAAATTATAAAGATTTGTGGTTTTATTCGAACCCGATTTTCGTGAAACCAACAGCCTACAGTGATCTACAGGCTGTAACTGATACGAGTAACCATTTAGTATTGGGTGATTTAAACGACGTTTCCAATGACATTCAACTTCCTGTTATTGGTGAACATGGAACTTTCATACATTGGGAAAGTTCAATGCCAACGTTAATTAGTAACGGAGGTAAGTTTATTTCACGTCCAGCTTACAACACCATGGTTAATTTAACGGCAACGATTACGCGCGGAGAAGTAAGCAAATCAAAGGTTTTCCCAGTTATTGTTAAAGGGATAAATAAAGCAAATATTGAGCTGCATGGAAAAATGACTTTTGCTGATGGGCAAGCTTATTCAAACGGCACATGGACAAATCAAAATGTTACCGTCAGTGTGTATGCCAATGTGTATGCGCCTAGCACTTCAGCAATTATCGAGCTATCGAAAGATGGTGGAAAAACATACAACAGTTACGAAAGTAACAGCAAAATTGAAGTTAAAGAACAAGGAGAACATCAACTTCTCTTCCGAGGTACGGATAATCTAAACAACCAAGATTCAATTCCGTTCATCGTGAATATTGACAAAACAGCTCCAGTCATCTCACTTATTGGAGATAAGACTTTATCCATCAAACAAGGCGGCTCTTATAATGAACAAGGAGCCACCGCTACAGATAATGTAGAACTCTCAGGAAAAGTCGTGATTACAGGTACAATAGACACCAACACACCAGGGACTTATTCGATTCATTACAACGTTCGAGATTTGGCAGGAAATACAGCAAACGAGGTCGTTCGCACGGTGGTTGTTTATGAAAAAAGTAGTAGTGGTGGCACATCATCACCAGCTCCGACATCACCAACACCCGAAATAAAAGAGCCTTCACAAACCGTACAAGTTGATGTGAAAGCTACCCAAGGTTCGGAAGGCAGTATTAAAGATGTGGTTAAATTTAAGATCCCTGCCGAGGCTGTGTCTTCGGACAGTAAGATTCATGTAGCAGTTATGGCTGCCAATCAAGCTCCACCTGTAGGAAACTTACAAGCATTGAGTCAAGTACTTGAATTTACTAGCAGTTCGGGTCATACGTTCAACAAGCCTGTGGAGATCACTTTTAATTACAAAATGGATACGAGCATGAAGATTAAAAGTCCGGCGGTCTACTACTATAACGAATTGCAAAAGAAGTGGATTTTTATTGGAGGTACTCTGCATTCGGATGGCACTGTCTCCATTAGCGTTAAACATTTCACGAAATTTGCCGTCTTTAACTATGAGCCAACGCTGTTTACAGACTTGAAGGGACACTGGGCCTCTGCCTATACGGATCGTTTAATCGGTATGAAGGCCATTCAAGGGTATGAAGATCAATCATTCCAGCCTGAAGAAACTGTGACGCGGGCACAATTCGCAAGCATACTCGTCAAGGCGCTTGGACTCGAAGGAACTGAACGCACAACGAAATTTGAAGATGATAGTGAGATTCCTTCATGGGCGAAAGCGGATGTAGCCGCAGCTGTCAAAGCAGGTGTCATCAGCGGGTATGAAGATAAGGGGCAATCCGTTTTCAAAGCGAATCAAACGATTACAAGAGCAGAGATGTCCGTTATCATCGCCAATGCATTAAAGGCAACAGCCAACAAAACTGAAAGTAACTTGAAGCCATTTGAAGATGCTTCAAGCATTCCCAATTGGGCTCAAACTGCGGTTAGCTCAGCAGTAGCTGCCGGTATTCTAACAGGATACGATGATCATACCTTCCGAGCCAACAACGTGGCAACGCGGGCAGAGGCATCGACGATGATTTACAAGCTGTTGGAAGCATTGAACATTTAAAACATCGCTTTATAAAAGTTACGAAAGACCATATGGCTTATGCCTATGGTCTTTCGTGTTTTCGTTTGGAAGACTGCACGGCAAGTGTTATCATATAGTAGAAAAAATCGCCAAGTACTCGCTCGAATAGCGGTGTAAAGGGCGATTTTTCCTTTCATAATCAGGAAATTATCATAAATGGTGTACCCAACAATTAACGTCGATGCCCAATCTTAAGAAAACAATACGTTTGAAAAATCGCCGATATACGCAAGGAATACAGATCCTGTATGCTTCATTCACAGGGCAAATCGGTATCACCCTGTTAGCATCGGACTTACTACATAAGGGGAGTGTTTCCATGAAAAGAAAGCTTCAATTTAAAGCGTTGCCCGTTGTGGCATCCATCCTTGCACTATCTCTTGTATCTGCTTGTGGAAGCTCAGGATCATCCAAAGAAACGGCGAAAGAAAGCGGCGCGCCATCCACAGCAGCAGCTTCTAAAGATCTTGTGAATGTGAAGCTCTGGACTCCGATGAACTCGAATGCCAAAGCGGTTCTCAAAAGCATGAATGAACTGCCGATGGTGAAAGAATGGGAGAAGAAAACGAACGTTAAAGTCGACTTCCTGCATTCCTCAGGCAATACAACGCAAGATGACATTCAACAGTACGGCGTTATGATCGCTTCTAATAACTTACCGGATGCCATGCTCTGGAACTGGAACAATGTACAGGGCGGACTTTCCAAAATGTTTAAAGACGGCACCATTATTAAATTGAATGATTTAATTGAAAAGAATGCGCCAAACTTGAAGAAAGTTCTGGATGCAAACCCGCAGATCGCGAAGCAAATCAAAGCGGATAATGGCGATATCTACGTAATGCCTCACTTGCGCGCTGGTCAAAACGGTCAGTACAAGTCATTCAGCGGTATGATGATCCGTCAGGACTGGTTAGACGAGCTTGGCTTGAAATCACCGGAAACAATTGACGAGTGGGAAACGGTGTTGAAAGCCTTCAAAGAGAAGAAAGGCGTTATTCCTTTCACTTTGAAGAAGGACTATCCAATTTCTAACGCTGACTTTGCTGGTGCTTTTGGCGTTACAGGCATGGGACCAACAGCGACATCGGACAGCTTCTACTTGGATAACGGTAAAGTAAAATTCGGTCCGGCTCAACCGGAATTCAAGGAATACTTGAAAACGATGCAAAAATGGTATAAAGAAGGTCTCATCGATCAAGATTTTGCTTCGAATGACGTGAAAACGATGGATGCGAAAATTACTTCAGGCAAAGCAGGCGCATTCTATGGCTTCATCGGCGGCGGTATCGGTACTTTCATGCCGGCTCTGACGAAAACAGATCCGAAAGCTCAGCTAGCGGCTGTTCAATATCCGGTATTGAAAAAAGGCGATGAGCCTAAATTTATCAAAGCAGCGTGGGAATTTGACAATGTAGGAACAGTTATCACAAGTGCGAATAAGCATGCGGTTGAAACGATTAAAGCGCTTGACTATTTGTACAGCGATGAAGGCGCATTGCTGAAAAACTTCGGGATTGAAGGTCAAACGTACACGAAAGTTGACGGACAACCGAAATATACAGACCTAATTTTGAAAAACCCGGACAACTTGCCGATCAGTCAAGCTATGGCCAAATATTTTATTGCGAATTACAGCTTCAGCGGCTTAGATGATGACCGTTACAACGAACAATACTACCAATTGCAAGCTCAGAAAGACGCTGCCAAAGTATACGCTAAGTATTCACCTAACGCATTTAAAGTGATGCTGCCGCCAGTGGCGCTGACGACTGACGAAGCGAAGGAATCTGCGAAGATTTTGAACGATGTCAGCACGCTTTTGACAGAGCAAATCACCAAATACATCATGGGTGCTGCAAGCGCTGCAGATTTTGACAAAGCAATTGAACAAATGAACAAAATGAACATACAACGTGCTGTGGACATTTACCAAGAAGCGACAGATCGCTACAACAAGCGTTAATAGACAAAGCAGCTGAGGGGGAGCCTGTCTCCCCCTAGCTGTTCAACATATCGGTAAGGAAGTGAAATGAGAACATGGTGAACTCCATTCGGGTTCTAATGACTGACTTGAAGAAGAATCGCGCAATCTACCTGATGGTACTGCCCGTGGTGCTGTATTTCTTCATTTTCAAGTATTTTCCAATGTATGGCGCAGTCATTGCCTTTAAGGACTTTAGTCCAGCGAAAGGGATTTGGGGCAGTGATTGGGTAGGCTTTCAGCATTTCAAAGATTTTTTCTCAAGTTATTACTTCCTACGCGTACTGCGCAACACGTTCCTGATCAGCTTTTATAACCTGATTTTTGGTTTTCCAGCACCTATTATTCTCGCTATTTTACTTAATGAGCTTCGTCAGAAACTGTTTAAATCGATCGTGCAAACGGTGTCCTACTTGCCGCATTTTATTTCTATTGTCGTCATTTCAGGCCTTATTATAGACTTTACAAACCGTGGCGGTATCGCCAACTCGGTGATCATGTTTTTCGGTGGCCAGGATTCTGCGCTGCTGAATGACGCAAACAATTTCCGAGCCATTTTCGTCAGTACTTCGGTTTGGCAGGAGCTCGGTTGGTCTTCCATTATTTATTTGGCGGCACTGAGCGGCATTAACCCCGAATTGTATGAAGCGGCCCGCGTAGACGGGGCTGGCAGGTACAGACAAATATGGAGCGTTACCCTTCCAGGTCTCATTCCAACGATTATGATTCTACTTATCCTCCGCATTGGCGGCTTAATGGAAGTCGGTTTCGAAAAAGTCGTTCTACTTTACAATCCGAATACGTACGAAACCGCGGATGTTATTTCTTCCTTTGTGTATCGCGAAGGTCTTGCTCAAGGCAATGACTATAGTTATACGACAGCCGTTGGACTGTTCCAATCCATGATCAACTTCATTTTACTTATTAGCGCTAACAGCATATCCCGCCGCTTTTCCGGGAACCGGTTGTGGTAGGAGGGACGAACGATGAAAACAAACGCAGTTGACCGTATTTTCGATATCGGCAATGGGATTCTTATGGTGTTATTAATTATTTGCACCTTGTACCCTTTCTACTATGTAGGGGTTGCATCGATTAGCGATTCCAATCTTTTAATCCAGCATTCTGGACTATTGTTCAAGCCGCTTGGTTTTAATCTCGATGCTTTCAAGAAAGTTATCGCGAATCCGAACATTTTGACAGGGTATGGGAATACGCTGCTCATTTTGATTCTTGGTACGGCGGTAAACTTGTTCTTCACTACAATCGGCGCTTACGCATTGACCAGAAAATTCGTCATGCGCAAATTTCTGATGGTGTCTATCGTGTTCACGATGTATTTCAGCGGTGGACTGATTCCTACTTACCTGCTGATCAACAATTATTTGCACATGGGAAATAGTTTCCTTGCGCTCATCATTCCGGTTGCGATTAGCACATGGAACTTGATCATTATGCGTACCTCGTTCGAAGCGATCCCAGAAGGCTTGCTGGAATCTGCGAAAATCGATGGAGCGGGCGAATACCGCATTTTGTTCCAAATTGTAGTGCCGCTATCCATGCCTGTTATCGCCGTGATGGTCCTCTACTATGGGGTAGCTCACTGGAATTCATGGTTTAATGCGATGTTGTTCTTGAATGATCGTGAGAAGTTTCCTTTGCAGCTCATTCTTCGGGAAATTCTAGTGCAGAATAGTACAGATTCGATGACGACGGGCACAGGAAATGCGAGCGACACGCAAGCGATCGGTATGAGCATCAAGTATGCGACGATCATGGTAGCAACGCTGCCCATTCTAATTGCGTATCCGTTCCTTCAAAAGTACTTTGTTAAAGGTGTTATGGTCGGAGCTGTTAAAGAGTAAGCAAAACATGCGCGCTCCCATACCCTACTCCCTTTTTGAGACATTCAAAAAGAGGGTGGGTTATTTGGGTTTTTCCTAGGTTTGGCTGTATAATCACGAAAAATGATGATTGTACAAAAATCGTAGATGTACATGAAGCGGGATTGGTGGGATAATACGACATACAGCAAGAGTAAGGGAGAGGACTTCTAAGTGAAACGGAGCGTTTTTTTATTCTGGCTATACTCCAATTTGACCATTCTATGTATCCCTATCGTCATCACGATGGTCGTTCTTTTTCAATCCCAGCTTCTATTAAGCTCGGAAGTCATCCGCTCCAATGAGGCGCTGCTTAATCAAGTAAAGCAGTCCCTGGACAACCAGTTTAAGGACATCAAACGGATGGGTCTACAGCTATCCCTGGACCCGAAGGTTATCAAATATGTGAGTCAAACTGATTACAATAGCCCGCAAGCCAAGCTAGAGACATTGGATCTCATTTCATCGCTTCGTTCTTATGCGGCATCCAACGGGGACATTAATGATTTATACGTATATATGAAAAAACAGCACTTCGGAATCTCGACGTCTACGATGAACCAGGACGATCTGTTATTCCAAATTTTTCATGCGAATAAAGACTTTACGAAAGATAAGTGGCACGAAGCCGTTGAGAAGACGTATTTCGGAAATTTCGTGCAATTGTCTAGTGACGATATGGTCTATCTGCAATCGCTTCCGATTCAAGATTCTTCAGAAGCGCAAGCCACGCTTGTCGTGATGCTCAACACGGAACGATTGAAAACAGCGATTTCCAACATTCAGATTGCCCAAGCAGGCAGTGTGCTGATCATGGATTCGACGAATAAGCCGCTCATGGTAGCTGGCGGCACCGAACGTGTTTCCAATATGGATTATGGAATGCTAGCAGCGAAAGAAGGCACATTTAATCAAAAATGGGGCAGGGAAGAAGTGACTGTCTCCTACGTCTCCTCGATGGAAAATGGTTGGAAATACGTTTCGATTGTACCAACGAAAATTTATTCCGCGAAGGTCAGTCAACTGCGCAGCTGGATTTATGTAGGTTTGTTTTTGTGTGTCTTCGTCGGTGCGCCGATGTCGATCTGGCTGACGCGGAGGCACTATATGCCGATCCGTCGGATCATGGATCTCGTTTCTCCGAAGGTGAAATCGAATTTGAAAGGGATTGAAAATGAGTTCTCTCTGCTGCAATCCTTTATGACAGAGAACGCGGCGTTACAAGATACGGCGAACCGGACGATACAAATTCAACAAAATGTGTTGCGCAGCCATTTTCTAGCACGCTTCTTGAAAGGACGAGTCGAAAGCGGCTCCGCGCTTGCCCAATCGATGGAATCGTTTGATTTAACATTCGAAACGAATCGGTTTGCAATCCTGCTTTTTCATATCGGTGATTACGGGGATTTGTTTAAAGACAGCGGTGAGCGAGATGCGGAATCCAAATTGCAATACGTCTATTATATTGTAACGAACATTACGGAAGAGCTGATTGGGAGAAAACACCGTGCGTTTACGACCGAGGTCGATGGCATGGTTGCTTTTCTGGTGAATATTCATGGCGATGATGAAGTGCAGGCGAAGCAGGATATCATCGAGGTTGCCCAGGAAGCGCAAGCGGTTATTCAGGGGAAATTCTATATTCAGCTGACGATCGGTATTAGCGATATTCATCCATATTTAACGGGAATTCCGCACGGGTTTGAGGAAGCGCTTGAAGCGCTTGAGTACAAATTTGTGATCGGACCGAGCCAGATCATCCCCTTTGAACGCATAAAACGTCCGAAAAATGAACTCTATTATCCGCTCGATACAGAGCGCCAATTAATTAATCATATTAAAACGGGGCAGTACGAAGAAGCAATGGAAGCTGTAAGCGAGCTCATTGTAACGAATGTATCGGATGGGACCTTGTCGCTTCAGCTCGGCAAATTGCTGATGTTTGAGCTCATTGGTACGATTTTGAAGGCGATTGAACATTTCCCTCAAGGGCCAACGGAGTTAGCGGTCGAGAAAAACGCACTGATCAAGGAGTTGACGCAGTGTGAGTCATTCGTTGAGATCGAAGATGAAATATATAAGTTTTTGAAAACAGTGTGTGACTACGTCGATTCCAAGAAAAAGAGCCACAACACGAATCTGAAGGATCAAGTGATGACCTACATTACGGAGCATTTGTCAGATATGAATTTGAGTCTAACCTCGCTTTCTTTGCGATTTGAAGTTAATGCGCCCTATTTATCGCGGTTTTTCAAAGAACAATCGGGCGAAACGTTCATTGATTATGTCAATAAGCAGCGTGTCCAGTTGGCTAAACAGCTGATGACAGAAACCGAAGATACGATTACGGATATCACCCAGAAGGTTGGATTCACAAATAGTAATACCTTTATCCGCGTCTTTAAGCGGTATGAGGGGATTACCCCGGGACAGTTTCGCAAAGGGGAATAGATAGGGAACAACAGGCTTTTTATCGTAAAAGACAATGTGAATTGACTTTACGGATAAAAAGCCTGTTTGCGCTCAAGGGAGAAGCGTTGCATCTGTTCTAGTTACTGTACGGAATGATGCTTCGGCTTGAAGGCTGTAGGGGACTGCCCCGTCCAGCGGCGGAATTGCCTGGAGAAATGACTGGCCGAGTGGAAGCCGAGTTGTTCCGCAATGTCCGTCATCGGGAGATTGGTCGTAACAAGCAGCTCTTTGGCTAGATTGAGCTTCTGACGGCTGACATATTGTCTAGGCGATAGTCCGTAGACCTTAGAAAAGAGCTTGCTGCATTGGCTGCGGCTCAAATTTAGGTCTTTGGCCACACCAGCGACGGAGGCCTCTTCACATAGACCGTGCGAGAGCTTCTCTTCAATTGCATGCGCAACATCGGCAGCGAAAAGCGAAGAGTCTTTAGTGGCCGCTGAAAGCTGCTTCATCGGAGCAGGGATTTCGCGCAGTAGATTCAGCACGTCATGGATGATGAGCAGGGTATACGATTGCAACAACAGCTTGTCCTCGAAGCGGAGAATAGGTTGCTGCTCCTGCTCAATCGCCTTCTCTGAAAGCGTACGGTGCATAATTCCCTCTAGTTCGCTAACGTAGAAGCGAAGCTTGCTTCGCTCTGCCTCTTGATGAGGAATATGGCGATAGGGGGTGGCGGCAAGAAGGCTGCGAATATCGGGGTCATCGAGATCGAAATGTACATTGAAATAGCCATATTGGGAAGATGACCTATTCACAGATTGATGGCGTACACCCGATTTAATGAGCAACCAGTCACCTTTGCGCACCGTGATCGATTCGCGATTCATTTCTTGTATGACTTCGCCCTCCAGACAGTACAGCAGCTCAAAGAGATGATGGTGATGCCGAGGGTAATGCCATTCAGGGGGCTGTAGGCCAAAATGGCAGCCTACGACCTGTAGGGTGTTGATCATATTAGGAAAACGGAACGCAGCATCCATGGATTATTCCTTTCGTTCAGCTAGTTTCCTTGTGTCATTCTATCATAGCATTGCAGTAGCACATTTGGTATAGAAAATGCTCAATTTGGAGATTGAGTCAAGGGTATCAATTAAGCGATGATACAAGTAGGAACTTACTAAAAACATATTGATTCGGAGGGTATCATTTTGGCTAATTTACAAGTGAAAGATGCGCAATTTCAATTAGATGGAACCCCTTTTCAAATCCTATCTGGAGCGATTCACTATTTCCGTGTCGTGCCTGAATATTGGGAAGACCGACTTTTGAAACTGAAAGCTTGCGGATTTAATACCGTAGAGACCTATCTCCCGTGGAATCTGCATGAACCCCAAGAAAACAGCTTTTGCTTTGAAGGGCTTGCAGATGTGGAAGGCTTTATTAAGCTAGCCGGTGAGTTAGGATTGCACGTTATCGTCAGACCTAGTCCCTATATTTGTGCGGAATGGGAATTCGGCGGGCTGCCGGCTTGGTTGCTGCAATACCCGGATATCCGTCTTCGCTGTATGGATGAGGTGTATTTAAGTAAAGTTGATCGCTACTACGATGAGCTCATACCGCGCCTAACTCCGCTGCTCAGCACGAATGGCGGACCGATCATCGCTGTGCAGGTCGAGAATGAATATGGCAGCTATGGCAACGATACCACTTATTTAACGTATTTGAGAGATGGCCTGATTAAACGGGGCGTGGATGTTCTGCTGTTCACCTCTGATGGACCTGAAGACGGTATGCTGCAAGGCGGCACGATCCCCGGGACACTTGCTACCGTTAACTTTGGATCGAAGCCAGAAGAGTCTTTTGAGAAATTCCGTGAATATCGTTCCGATGAGCCGCTCGTTTGTATGGAGTACTGGAATGGCTGGTTTGATCATTGGTTGAAGCCGCACCACACACGCGATGCTGCAGATGTTGCAGATGTCTTCGACCGTATGATTCGGGCTGGAGCGTCAGTTAATTTCTACATGTTCCACGGCGGGACAAACTTTGGGTTCTACAACGGGGCTAATTATCAAGACAAATATGAAGCAACGATTACTAGCTATGACTATGATTCACCGCTGTCAGAATGCGGCGATGAAACGGAGAAATTCAGAGCCGTTCGCAGCGTAATTGCCAACTACCGGGGAATCGATGAGAAAGATATGCCGCAATGGCCAGCTCCGATTAGTAAAAAAAGCTATGGCCGCATTGTGATGACGGAGAGTGCAGATCTACTAAAGCAGCTGCCGGCAATCTCCACGCCTTTGAAGCGCACATGCCCAGAGCCAATGGAAAAGCTTGGTCAAAACTATGGTTTCATCGTTTACTCGACACAGGTATCAGGGCCTCGCACAGGCGAAATGCTGAACATTCAAGAAGTGCATGATCGCGCGCAAGTATTTTTAGATGGCGTTTATCAAGGCACTGTGGAACGTTGGGATCCGCGTCCGCTCCCACTGGACATTCCAGCGGGAGGCGCGAAGCTGGACATCGTTGTGGAAAACATGGGCCGTGTTAACTATGGACCCAAACTCAAAGATTTTAAAGGGATTACAGAAGGCGTTCGGATGAACAATCAGTTTTTGTTTGATTGGACGATTTATCCGCTTCCGTTGGATGCTACAACATCGCTCCCCTTTGAGCCGATTTCTAAGACGTCTGAAAGAACGGATCGGCCTGCCTTTTATAAAGGCGAATTCACCGTTCAGGAGAAGGGCGATACCTTTATTCGTTTAGATGGATGGTCTAAGGGCGTTGTATGGATAAATGGTTTTAACTTAGGTCGTTATTGGGAAAAAGGACCGCAGCGCACGTTGTATGTGCCAGCGCCTTTACTGCGCCAAGGTCAGAATGAAATCATCATTTTGGAATTGCATCATGCCGAAAACCCGGTTATCGAGTTAACGGATACCCCTGATTTAGGCTAATGGGAGAAGGAGAGAATGGGGATGACAGGAACAACGATCAAGCGGGTTTTCATTCTTGGAATCGATGGTGCAGGAGCATTTAACCGGGAGACCGAAACGCCTCATATCGATGCGCTCTTGCAGGCTGGAGCTCGAACCGATAGCGCGCAGACGGTTTTTCCCTCCAATAGCGGGGAATGCTGGGGAGCACTGCTGCACGGCGTCACGCCGGATAGGCACCGATCCCATACCTATATTAAAGAGGAGCAGCATTATCCTAAAGATTCAGCCACACCTTCTCTGTTTAGCTTAATCAAAAAAGCGTCTCCTGGCAGCAAAATGGCTTCTTTCGTTTCATGGAAACCAATCCTAACCGGCATCATTGAGGATGACAGCGATATTCATAAATATGCAGCGCCAGATGATGAACTGGTTCCGGCGATTGTTACTTATATTCATGAGAACCCTGATCTGAAGCTACTGTTCGTTCAATTAGATGATGTCGACTATGCGGGTCATCGTCACGGCTATGGCTCAGCAGAATATCTGACTAGCATTTCCAAAGCTGATCAGCAAATCGGGGCAATTACCGTCGCGATTCGAGAGGCAGGGCTGCTCGACGATAGCTTGATCATTGTCACAACGGATCATGGAGGCGGTGGCGTGGATGATTTCAATCACGGCAGCGATCATGAGAAGGATATGACGATTTTCTGGGGCTGTCGCGGTCCTGGTGTGCATGCAGACGCCGATTTGTCGGGGTTGTCCATCATGGACACAGCTGCTGTGACTTTAAGAGCCCTGGGCTTGCCGCCGCTTGCCAATGCGGATGCGAAGCTGCCTAACGGGCTGTTTCCGACAGTGGAATAGCTGCTAATGGATGCGAAGCAAGTAAATCAATAAGCAGTTTGCTATACACAAAGGACAGTACGAGGTCTCTCGGCTGTCCTTTGCTGTGTGTTCTGCTGCCGCTTATCTTACCGCCTTAAAATAAGCGTGAAAGATTGTAATCGACAGCGCAGGCGTTATATGGGATTATGAAGCAAATACGGAATTGGAGAAGGGACACGGGAAGGATGAGTGCATCGCGACAGGTCGCTTTGGTGACGGGCGCATCGAGCGGTTTTGGTTTATTGACGTCGATTGCTCTAGCGAAGAAAGGCTATCATGTTGTAGCATCGATGCGAGATTTGAGCAAAGCAGGACGTTTGCTTGAAAGCGCGGAAAAGGCAGGTATTCTTTCCTCGGTGGAGGTCGTACAAGTCGATGTAACTTTGCCGGATACAATTGAACAAGCCGTAGCGGATATCATGAGCAGGTATGGTCGAATGGATGTATTAATCAATAATGCAGGCTTTGCCGTAGGCGGTTATGTGGAGGACGTGCCTATGGATGCATGGAGATTGCAGATCGAAACGAATGTATTTGGCGTTATCGCAGCATCGAAGGCTGTGCTTCCGCATATGCGTCTTCAAGGTTCAGGTTGCATCGTGAATGTCAGCAGCGTAAGCGGCTTGTCCGCTTTTCCGGGTTATGCGCCGTATAGCGCATCTAAGTTTGCCGTGGAAGGCTTCAGTGAATCACTGCGTTTGGAAATGAAGCCCTTTGGGGTTCGCGTCGTTCTTGTCGAGCCGGGAGCTTACAGTACGGACATTTGGGGCAAAGGCTTCAACGCCATTCATACATCGGAAACGTCCCCTTACTGGAGCAAGCTCAGTAAAATGCTCCAATATTCCAAGCAAGCGGCAAACTCCGCGCCTGACCCGCAGGAGGTCGCCGATAAGATTGCCCTTATTGTCGGCACAGCGAATCCGAAGCTGCGTTACCCGCTTGGAAGAGGTGTGAAGCTGGGATTATGGGCAAGAGCTTTGCTGCCTTGGAAATGGTATGAGGCTGTTTTGCAGCGTTTGTTGAGATGAAATTAAGGTAGAGATCCATTTAACGCTTGTGTTGAAGCTCTAATCAGCAGCTCCGAAGGCAGAATCAGCTTACGATTTTCGAGAATAGCTTCTCCTTCAATTCGCTCGATCAGCAGCTGCATGCCTAGCGAACCGAATTGATAGGCTGGCTGCGCAGCTACGGTAAGGAAGGGATTAACCGTTTCTGCATGACCAAAGTCGTCGAAGCATACGACGGAAATATCTCTTGGAACCTGCATGCCGCGCTGCCTTAATGCCCCGATGACGCCTACGGCTAACATATTATTGGCCGCAAAGATGGCTGTCGGCGGCATGGGCTGCTGCAGCAAAGCGTCTAGGACGGACTCATCGTGGAAATCACGATAACTGAGATAAACGATTAAAGCCTCATCGATGGTCAGTCCGCTAAGCAGATGTGCCTCCCGATACCCTGCGTGCCGCAGACGTGCGGTCGATACGTCATGGGCGCCGTTGATTAGGGCGATGCGCCGATGGCCGAGCCCAATCAAGTGCTCGACCAAGTTTCTCGCTCCTTCTTTACTATCCCCCAGAACGACATCCGCATCAAACCCAGGCACTTCCCGGTCGAGTACGACGACGGGAATATTGTGCTTTTGCAATTGCTGCAGATGCTCCAACGATTGATCGCCTGTCGGCGCAAACAAGACGCCATCTACGCGAGTAGATAGAATCATGTCGACATAATCCTTCTCCTTCACGTAATCCTCATCGCTATTGCCGAAAAGCAATCTATAGCCAGAACGTTTGGCTGCATCCTCTGCGCCACGCGCAATGGTTGTATAGAACGGATTCGTTATATCCGTAATGAGCAGAGATAGAATTTTGCTCTTTTGCAGTACGAGACTGCGCGCCATAGAATTCGGGATGTAATGAAGCTCATCCATCACTTTACGGACACGCTTGCGAGTTGCCTCGCTAATCCGGCCTGTGTTATTGATAACTCGCGAGACGGTCATAGCCGAAACGCCTGCTTTTTCAGCAATGTCATAGATTGTAATCACGAGAGTCACCTTTTCATCTGAATGTATCTGTCTATTGTATAGAAAATAAGGATTGACAGCAAGACAGGAAATTGTTAATTTTGAGTTATCGGTAACACACATGAATAAAGGAGGTCGCGCATATGCTAAAAGGAGTCCCTTCGATCCTTTCACCGGAACTTTTGAAGGTGCTTATGGAGATGGGGCATGGCGATGAAATCGTCATCGCGGACGGTAATTTTCCTGCTGCTAGCCATACAAATCGTTTGCTGCGCAGCGATGGACACAATGTGCCTGATTTATTGAAAGCGGTTTTATCTTTGTTCCCCTTAGATACTTACAGCGATCAGCCTGTTGCTTTAATGGCTGTTGTCCCGGGGGATGCGGTGGAAACACCGATTTGGAAAACGTATGAACAGATTATTGATGAACATATCCCTCCTTCCTTTGCTTATATGGAGCGCTTTGCTTTTTATGAACGCGCGAAGCAAGCTTACGCGATTGTAGCGACTAGCGAAAAGGCGCTGTATGCCAACATTATTTTGAGGAAGGGCGTTATCAAGGAGTAATCAATATTCATTTTTAACGCAAAATTTTACGTAATATGAATTATCGATAACTCTACTTTAAACCTTGCTGAACACGCTTATACACCCGTTTTTAGACGGGAAATCTAATGCTTATATCCTTTGGAAGCCGCTTATACGGGCACAAACATTTAAGGAGGCAATAACATGGCAACTACTCATGATCACAGATGGCAGCAGACATTCCCCAAAATTGGTATTCGACCAACGATTGACGGCAGAAGAAAAGGGGTCCGCGAATCACTGGAAGAGCAGACGATGAATATGGCGAAAGCGGTCGCCGCTTTGCTTAGCGAAACGTTGAAGTATCCGAACGGGGAGGCTGTCGAGTGTGTCATCGCCGACACTTGTATAGGCGGTGTGGCAGAAGCGGCAGCGGCAGCCGATAAATTTACAAAATCGGGCGTCGGTGTGTCGATTACGGTTACGCCTTGCTGGTGTTACGGTACGGAAACGATGGATTTGGACCCATCGACCCCGAAAGCCATTTGGGGCTTTAACGGCACGGAGCGTCCTGGAGCAGTTTATTTGGCGGCCGTGCTTTCCGGTCACGCGCAAAAGGGCATTCCCGCATTCGGTATTTACGGCAAGGATGTGCAGGATGCCGGAACAACCGATATTCCGCAAGACGTACAGGAGAAACTGCTCCGTTTTGCTAAGGCAGGACTTGCGGCTGCTCTGATGAAAGGCAAATCGTATTTGTCTATCGGCTCCGTCTCTATGGGGATCGCAGGTTCCATTGTAAACGAGGAACTATTTCAAAATTATCTCGGCATGCGCAACGAGTACGTTGATATGTCGGAATTAGTGCGCCGCATCGATGAAGAAATTTTCGACCCTGCGGAGTATCAGCTTGCGCTCAGTTGGGTCAAAGAAAATTGTCCAGAAGGAGCGGATAATAACCGACCTGAGATCCAAACCACGCGTGAAAAAAAGGACGAGGACTGGGAAACGGTTGTCAAAATGTCTCTGATTGTTCGCGATCTCATGGTAGGTAATCCGAAATTAGCTGGTCTTGCGTTCGGTGAAGAAGCGCTTGGACATAATGCGATTCTTTCGGGCTTCCAAGGGCAGCGTCATTGGACGGATCATTTCCCGAACGGTGATTTCCTCGAAGCGATCCTTAATTCTTCCTTCGACTGGAATGGAAAGCGCGCGCCTTACTTGGTCGCTACGGAAAATGACAGCCTGAATGGCGTAGCGATGCTATTCGGCAATCTGTTGACGAATACGGCGCAAATTTTTGCTGATGTTAGAACCTACTGGAGTCCTGATGCGGTAAAAAGAGTGACGGGCCACACACTGAGCGGAGCTGCGAAGGATGGCATTTTACATCTAATTAACTCAGGTTCCGCTGCGCTGGACGGAACAGGTGAGCAGTCGCGTGACGGCAAACCTGTCATGAAGCCTTACTGGGAAATTACAGACGAAGAAGTGAACCAATGCTTGGAAGCCACCTCTTGGCGTCCAGCGGCTGTGGAGTATTTCCGAGGTGGCGGGTACTCAACGGATTTCCTAACCAAAGGCGGAATGCCGGTGACGATGTCGCGCATTAATTTGGTGAAGGGCTTAGGTCCAGTTCTTCAACTCGCCGAAGGCTACTCGATTGAGCTGCCCGAAGAGGTTCACCATACACTTGATCTTCGTACGGATTCGACGTGGCCGACGACTTGGTTTGCTCCTATTTTGACTGGCGAAGGATCGTTTACCGATGTATATGCCGTTATGGATAATTGGGGATCGAATCATGGCGCGATAAGCTATGGACATATCGGAGCCGATCTTATTACGCTTGCTTCTATTTTGAGAATTCCTGTATCCATGCATAACGTAGCGAAGGAACATATTTTCCGTCCGCGTGTATGGAGCAATTTCGGCACATCGGATCCTGAGAGCGCTGATTTCAGAGCTTGCGGCAGCTTTGGACCTTTGTATAAGTAAGTGGATGTGTAAGATTGTGAGGTGAGAGCGTTGGGAACTACCCCTATGCATATGCTAGCTGTTGATTTCGGAGCAAGCAGCGGAAGGACGATTCTTGGGCGTTGGGATGGCACCAAGCTTACGGTGGAGGACATTCATCGTTTTTCGAATGATCCGGTACAGTTAGGTGAAAGCTTGCACTGGGATTTTCTGCGGCTTTTCCATGAGCTGAAAAAAGGAATTCATGCCTATAAACAGCACGCATCGGGGAGTCCATCTTCCATTGCGGTGGATACGTGGGGCGTGGATTACGGCTTCGTGAACGGGAAAGGAAAGCTGCTAGGAAATCCTTACCATTATCGGGATGAACGTAATGCAATAGCGATGGATCAATTATTGACGGTACTGCCGAATATGGAATTGTATCGTCGTACAGGTATTCAGCCCTTATCGTTTAATACAATTTTTCAGCTGTATGCAGAGGTGAAAGACAAGGCCTTGGCTTTCGATGAGGATACGCGCCTTCTGTTTATGCCAGATTTATTTCGTTTTTATTTGTCTGGTGTCCGTTCGACTGAATACACGATTGCCAGTACATCGGGGCTGTTGAATCCCCTAGCCAGAGACTGGGACGGAGAATTGTTGAACAAAATCGGAGTTTCTTCTGATCTGTTGACTCCTCTCGTCATGCCAGGCACAAAGGAAGGCGTTCTGCGTCCAGAGATTGCCGAAGAACTGCACATAGCGGCTATGCCAATTGTGGCTGCAGCATCCCATGATACGGCGTCTGCTGTCGTATCCATTCCTTCCCTGCAAGGGGACTATGCATTTATCTCATGCGGGACTTGGTCCTTAATGGGCGTTGAACTGGAGGAGCCGATCATCAATGAAAACAGCAGGCGTTGGGGCTTCACTAATGAAGGTGGGGCCGAGCATAGGATTCGCATGCTGAAAAATATTATGGGATTATGGTTGCTCCAAGCCTGCAAACGACATTGGGAGTTCGAAGGTGAGACGCTATCTTTCGCTGAGATGCAGGAGATGGCAAAGCGAGAAAAAGGGCTTGCGTGCTACGTGGATCCAGAAGACCCTGTTTTTCTGGCACCGGGTAATATGCCGAAGCGGATTCGCCTTTATTGCTCCCAGTCGGGTCAGCATGTGCCACAAACGAAAGCTGAGCTCATTCGCTGTGTAGTGGATAGTCTTGCTATGAAATTCAAGCAGTCATTAGATGAAATTGAAGGACTGGTTGATCGTGATTTAGCATGCATTCACATGGTCGGGGGCGGCATTCAAAATAAGCTGCTCTGTCAATTAACGGCGAATGCAACGGGAAGAACGGTCATTGCCGGACCTGTCGAAGCGACAGCGATTGGCAATGTGATGATGCAGGCCAAAGCGCATGGCGAAGTCCAATCACTAGCGCAAATTAGGCAGGCTGTGATGGATTCTTTTCCGCCAGAATCCTATGAACCTGAGGACTGCGCTCAGTGGCAGGAGGCTTATGTAACGTATAGACAGGTGATCGATAAGAAATCAGTAAGGAGTTGAGTACGAGCATGTCTGAGCAGAAAACAAGAGAAGAGTTAACGAAATATGCGCGAAAAAGTGTGGCGAAAGGACTTGTCGTTGGCCCTGGGGGTAATATCAGCGCTAGGTACGAGGATGTCATGTATTTGTCCCCGAGTGGCTTCGCACTCGAAGATATTGAGCCTGAGCAGTGGGTTCCTGTTCATATACCAACGGGAGACATTCTGGAGAAGACATATCGTCCTTCATCCGAAGTACTCATGCATTTGTTCTGTTATCGCGTGAATCCGAACATGCAGGCAATCGTGCATACGCATCCTGCGTATTGCATCGCTTTAACGCTCGTTGACGACGAGCTGCCTATGCTGTTCCCTGACCAAGCGGCGCTTGTCGGCGAGGTGGCATTCGTTCCTTATGTTGTGCCAACGACAGATAAGCTGGCGAATCTCGTTGCAGAGAAGGCGGACAGATATAGCTCGATTCTGCTTAATAATCATGGCCTCGTTACGACTGGGAAAAATTTGCGCGAAGCCTACTATCGCACAGAAGTAATGGAGGAGAGCGCCAAAATTTATTTGATCGCGAAGTCCGTTGGCACACCCAGGCGGCTGACGGAGGAAGAGTACAAGGAGATACAAGGTCTGGAAAGCGAAGCCTATCGCGTGAATTTACTGCAACAAATGAAATAAAAGGGTCACAGGATGCGCCCGTTCTTATCGTTTTTTGATGAGGACGGGCGTTTTTGTTTAAGCGAGCGGTCGAAGCCATGACATTTCTAAAAAACTATTAATCTTAAAAAGAGTTTGCCTTTGAGCTAAGCGTGTGTACGATAGGAGCTTCGATATCTGTGGCTTATTTTCAATAAACAACTTCATTCTGGAAAGTAGGATTCATATAAGCCTATAGTTTCCCGAAAGTTATTTATAAGGTATACTGGACAAAATGAAGGAAAAACTCGTAAAAGGATGTTGTTCAAATGAGTACACTTGAACCGATTCAATTAAATAAAGGAACGCCTGGTCGGCCTTGTCCCATTGCCAAAACGATTGATGTAATTGGAACAAAATGGACTTTCCTTATCATTCGCGATCTACTGATTGAAGGTACTATGCGCTTCAGCGATTTGTTAAGGTCGATGGAAGGCATTAGCCCCAAAACACTCTCGTTGCGTTTGAGAGAGCTTGAGGAACACGGTTTAGTCACACGCACCGTTTATCCAGAGGTTCCGCCCCGTGTGGAATATACGATTACCGATAAAGGGAAGCAGCTTGAAAATATTTTCATTGAATTAAAGCGATTTGGGCTTTCCTTATAAATAAAGCTTCAAAAACCAAAGAATGACCGTTACAGCACTAGGCTGAAGGCGGTTTTTTTTGTTTTTCCTAGTAAATTCACAAAAGTAACTTTAATGTTACTATATGAATTTAATAATACTACTTCCCAAAGGGAATTTAAGGAGGTACACTAAGCTCATCCAATTAAATAAACCAATCAGGAGGAACTAACAATGTTACATAATAAAAAGGTAGTTATTATCGGTGGAAGTTCAGGAATTGGCTTTGCAACAGCTCAACAAGCTTTAGCACAAGGTGCAGAAGTGATTATTGCCAGCCGTTCGGAGGAAAAGCTGCGGAAAGCGAAGGAAGAGTTAGGGGCGAAAGCAGCATCCTATGTATTGGATACAACCCAAGAGCAGGAAGTAAAGGCTTTTTTCGAGACCGTGGGTTCCTTTGATCACTTGGTTGTAAGTGCAGCAGAAACTAGCGGAGGGCCTTTCCTTGAAACAGAAACAGCGAAAGCTCGGCAGTTATTTGAAAATAAATTTTGGGGCCAGTATTATGCGACAAAATATGGGACGCCCCACATCTCCAAAAACGGCTCGATCACTTTATTCTCTGGGGTAGTGGCTTATAAATCGATGATTGGCTCGTCTACGCTGGGAGCTGTCAATGCGGCAGTTTCGAATTTGGGCCAAACGCTGGCATTGGAGCTTGCGCCAATTCGAGTCAACGTTGTTTCGCCAGGTATTATTAACACACCTTCTCGCAGCAAAATGCCAGAAGAAGCTCGTAATCAATTTTATGACGCGATTGCGAATAAATTACCAGTCAAACGTGTAGGTAGAGCGGAAGATGTTGCGCAAAGCGTTCTGTACCTCATCCAAAATGGCTTCGTCACCGGGACCGTTTTGCATGTTGAAGGGGGACATATTCTAGCTTAAAGCCCACTGGGTTGTATGTAAAAGGAAGAAGCCGAACATCCTCCCAGAGGAGCGTTTATCGGCTTCTTTATTTGTTCGAGTGTAACTTAGAAGGCTTGCAGCCAAGAAATAAGGGCTCCACCTGCTGCTGAGACGAGTACGATGATCCATGGGGGAAGCTTCCAAAGCATCAATAGACCAAAGGCTGCTAAGGCAAGACAAAAATCATAAACCGTATGAATCGTACTTGTCCAAACCGGATGAAACAAAGCGGCGATTAAAATGCCGACAACCGCTGCATGAATGCCCTTTAGTGCGGCTTGGAAATGGGGTCGACGACGAATAGCGCCCCATAACGGCAATGTTCCTGCAACAAGGAGATAGGAAGGCAGAAACATAGCGATTACAGCGATGAGAGCGCCTAACCATCCATTCATGATAGTCCCTAAGTAAGCTGAGAAGGTAAACAAAGGTCCGGGCACGGCTTGGGCTGCGCCATAGCCAGCCAGGAACTGAGTGTCTGTGACCCACCCCATCGGAACCACTTCCGCTTGCAACATAGGCAGAACAACATGACCCCCGCCAAAAACAAGCGATCCTACGCGGAAGAAGCTGTCGAACATCGCAAGCCAAGTCGCTGGGAACTGGTGTCTGAGAAGCGGCAGGCCAATTAAAAGTGCGAAAAAGATAACCCACGAAATAATGGCTATTCGTTTGCTTAGGTAACTGCGATGGTCAGGCGTTTGCGTATCCTCTGATCTTCGAAAGTAGAAACGACCGAATAATGCTGCCGCAGCAATAACAATCAGTTGGCTAAACGCTGAGGGCACGACCAACACGATGATGGTTGTGACGAGCGCAATACTTCCGCGCGCACGATCAGGAATAAACGAACGCGCCATTCCCCACACCGCTTGAGCTACAACGGCTACGGAAACGATCATTAAACCATGAAGCCAGCCCGCTTGCGTGACATCGTAATTGCGAATGACATACGCGAAAATGAGCAATGCCAGCGCCGATGGCAGCGTAAACCCCAGCCATGAAGCAACGCCTCCAAGCAAACCAGCGCGCATCATGCCAATTGAGATGCCTACTTGGCTGCTTGCGGGCCCAGGAATAAACTGACAGAGCGCTACTAAATCAGCATAGCTAGCTTCATCCAACCATTTCCTTCGATTTACATACTCTTCACGGAAATAGCCTAAATGTGCGATAGGCCCGCCAAAAGAGGTGAGTCCGAGCCTTAACGATACAGCAAACACTTCCCATAAAGAACCTTTGCCTGCTTCAGCCTGTGCAGTCATCCATTGCTCCCTCATCTTTCGTTTCATTAAGAATACTATATCATTTTTTTCTCTGTATTTTTTTTGCTTTTTTTAGATTTAACCGTTGACAGATTCATGTCCAACTTACTATAATCTAAATACAAGTAAATATATCGGAATTATTGGAATCGGATATCGACCAGACAACTGGAGATGCAGCATCCTTAAATGGGATGCTTGCGTCTCTTTTTTTATCTCAAAGTTGTAGGAGGAGTGAAAATGAGAATTGAATGGACATTTTCGATGAACGAACCTTGGATCATAGATCGTGTGCTGGACTTTGTTACCATCGCAAATCAATATACATGCAATATTTATGTGGGCAAAAATGGTAAAATGCTGAACGCCAAAGGGCTGCTTGGCATTGTATCGTTAAGCTTGTCACTGGGCACGAATGAAACCATTGTCCTTGTGCTTGATGGCGCTGATGCAGAGCAAGCTTTTGAACAGGTCGCTGTTTATTTGCAAAATGCTGATTGGACGGTACAGGCGCTTTACCCGCAAAGCTCTTAACTAAGTGTAAGCTGGAAAGGAAGTAGCTGGCATGAACATTGAAAATATGGAGGCCTTTGTCTATGTTATTCATTTTAACAGTTTCAACAAGGCTGCTGACGCCCTATTCCTATCTCAGCCTTCCGTAACGGCGCGCATTCAATCGCTAGAGCGTGAGTTGAACACACTTCTTTTCGAGCGAGAAGGCAGGAACTTTACCTTAACGGAAAAAGGGAAGCAATTTCTTCCTTATGCACAGCAAATTCTGCAAACCTACAAAAAAGGGAAGCAGCAGCTGCAAAATTTATCGACAGCTCCTAACGAGCTGCGAATCGGTTGTACCGTTTCCGTTTCTAATTATGTCATTCCTGAAATTTTACCGCTCATAAAAAAAAAGTACCGCCACCTGCAAATCAAATTGAATACGGCTCCTACTGAGACGATTCTAGAGAAGCTGCTTAATAAAGAAGTAGACGTTGGCTTTGTCCGCAATGTTACGCATCCCCATGTAGACAGTACAGGGTATTATGAAGATCCCATTCGTCTTTTCGTGCATCACCGTCATCCTTTTACCGAAAGAGCGAACATTTCAATCGAAGAGGTAAGCCGGGAATCGCTTGTTTTTTTTGAATGCGGATCACTCGATTGGATGAAAATACATCGTTTGTTTGCGACGCTGGATCATCCGCCCCAGATCGAATATCAGATCGATAATTTGGAAACGGCCAAGAAGCTTGTCACCAAAGGCATGGGTATTTCTTTTCTCCCTGAACTCTGTGTACGCAAAGAAGTGAAAGAAGGACTGCTCGTACCGATTCATATTCCTGCTTTGAACGGTCTCTCTTTGCGAACAAATCTGATTAGCCTCAAAGAAGCAGATACGAATTTTTCGCATATTTTTCTAGAGGCTGCCAAAGAAATTGAGCTGCGAACAAGCGCTTCATAGAAAGATTCTATTGAACGATAGAAGATCTTGATTTGAAATTGACCAGCCTTTGAGCCGGTGATACATTAAATTGAACATTAAATCCGATTAAAACAATTGGAATTATTTTAATTATAGAAGACGCGGGAGGAAACATTGTGGGAATCCAATTAAGCTTGCTAGATCAGAGCCTCATACATGATCAGGCAACGGCAGTAGAGGCTTTCCAACAAACGTTGGAATTAGCTCAGCATGCAGAAGCGCTAGGATATCGCCGATTTTGGGTGTCCGAACATCATGATTCTGATGGTGTTGTGGGATCGTCACCAGAAGTGTTAATTGCGTATTTGCTAGCAAAAACGGAGCGTATTCGCATTGGTTCCGGCGGCGTTATGCTCCAACATTACAGTCCGTACAAAGTAGCTGAGAACTTCAATGTGCTGGCTGCTTTAGCTCCCGGACGAGTCGATCTTGGCATTGGCAGAGCACCAGGCGGTCTGCCTCGATCAACAAAAGCACTTCAACAGGATACTGTCGGAACTAGTATGCCCTTGGCCGACAAACTAGTCTTATTGGATCGCTATATTCATAACACATTGGATGCTGAACATGAGCTTTATGGGATCAAGGCCGTCCCTGTGCCCGAAGTACCGGCTCACTTGTTTTTGCTTGGTGGCGGGGGAGCGAGTACAGAGTTAGCTGGGAGTTTAGGAATCCCTTATGTTTTCGCACAATTCATTAATGGCGATGAATCTCTTATCCAGCAAGCGTTCGCCTCCTATCGTCAACACTTCAAGTCTGTTAATGATTCAAAGCCGCAAGCAGTTCTTGCCGTTTCCGTCATCTTAACGGATTCGGATGATGAAGCCCAATCGCTTGCTGCTGAAATCAAAAACGTCAAAGTGCATCTGGAAAGCGGCCGCACGCTTACCGTGATAACCGTTGAACAAGCGGAAGAGTTCGGCAAACAATCCAATGAGAAATATACCGTGGAAGTCAAAGAAGCAAGCGTTATTCATGGTTCCAAGAACAAAGTAAGAGCCAAGCTTTTAGAGCTTCAAAAGGCTTATCAATTAGATGAAATCATTATCACAGTCGCGATGAAAGAGTTCAACCAGCGGTTGCGCGCCATCGTTCTTTTGCAGGAAGCATTTTCAGAGTTGACCGTGTAGACGGGCCCAACCCACCGTATACTAATGAGTTTGATGATCGTTTTACTAATTGCTCAACTCGAAGGAGGAACTACAATGTCCAAACAAAAGCAATTGAAGCTTGGGGCCATCATTCAAGGAGTCGGTGGGAATATGTCTGCCTGGAGGCACCCAGAGGCTGTCGTTGATGCCAGTGTAAATTTCCAATATTACAAGCAGCAAGCTCAAAAAGCGGAAACAGGTAAATTCGATTTACTGTTTATTGCCGATGGTTTATTCATTAATGAGAAGTCGATACCTCATTTCCTGAATCGCTTCGAGCCCATCACGATCCTGTCCGCGCTAGCAGCTGTGACTTCCCAAATTGGGCTGGTCGGGACACTGTCTACTTCCTACAGCGAGCCTTTCACAGTGGCAAGACAATTCGCTTCGCTCGATCATATAAGCGGTGGCAGAGCGGGATGGAACGTTGTAACGTCACCGCTTGAAGGCTCGGCGCTAAACTATAACAAAAAGCTCGAAGAACATCCTTCCCATCCTAAGCGGTACCGCATTGCTTCCGAGTATTTGCAAGTAACGAAAGGATTGTGGGATTCCTGGGAAGATGATGCATTTGTGCGTGATAAACAATCAGGCGTATTTTTTGATCCAGATAAATTGCATCGTTTAGATCACAAAGGTGAGTTTTTCTCTGTACAAGGGCCGCTAAATATCGGTAGATCCAAGCAAGGACAGCCAGTCGTTTTTCAAGCGGGCTCCTCGGAGGACGGCAGGAATTTGGCGGCCAAAGAGGCGGACGCGATTTTCACGGGTCATCCTACCGTGGAAGACGCTCAGCGTTTTTATGCAGATGTGAAAAGTCGGGCAGTCGGTTTTGGCCGCAAAGCGGAGGATATCGTGATTCTTCCAGGGATCGGTCCGATTATCGGGCAAACAGAAGAGGACGCTGAATGCAAATATCAGCAAGCAGCCAGTCTGGTTACAGTGAAGGAAGCGCTCGACTATTTAGGTCGTTATTTTGATCATCATGATTTTGGGCAATACGAATTAGATGCACCATTTCCTGAATTAGGAGACTTGGGTCAGAACAGCTTCCGCAGCACGACGGATCGTCTTAAGCAAAATGCGAAGGATAAAGGTTTGACGCTGCGTCAAGTTGCTCTACAAGCGGCAACACCGCGCCCGCTCTTTATCGGTACACCGATTCAAATCGCGGATCGCATTCAGCAATGGTTCGAAGCTGGTGCGGCTGATGGATTTATCGTCGGCTCAGGCGTGCCAAACGGGTTGAATGATTTTGTAGATCTCGTCGTTCCGATTCTACAGGAGCGGGGCATTTATCGGAAAGAATACGAAGCAGATACGCTACGTGGCAATTTAGGTCTGTCTGTGCCAACTAACCGATATGTGAAAGAAAAAGTAACAAATTCATAATTTAAATCCGAGTTAAACGATAAGTTATGTATGGAAAACGATCTAGGCGCTTATGAAATAAACGGGGGAATGCACAGATGAGAAGAAAAAAAGATTTGCTGAAATATCATGCGCTAGCTTGGGCGCTTGTTCTCACATTAACAGGATGCAGTTCAGCCAATAGCGACACGTCGCAGACTTCAAAAACGGCCCAGGAAGCGAAGCTGCCTGCGGCTGTCGGAGGCGACCTCAGCTATGGCTTGGCAACCTCGCCAGATACGTTAGACCCTCATCGCAGCGGGCTAGCCGTAGCGGTAAGGGTCATTAGAACGATTTATGATAGCTTGGTTACTCAGCTGCCGGATGGCTCTATTAAACCTTGGCTCGCTGCCGAATGGAGCGTATCCCCGGATGGATTAAGTTACACCTTTAAGCTTCGTAAAGATGTTAAATTTCAGGATGGAACCCCGTTCAATGCGGAAGCTGTTAAATTCAACTATGATCGAATTCTCGATCCAACGACGAAAGCGGCTAACTCAGCGGCATTTCTGAAACCCTACAAATCTGCTGAAGTTATTGATGAATACACGGTAAAGCTTAACCTTGAAACGCCTTCCCGCGCCTTCCTAGGTAACTTAAGTCAAGCGCTGCTTGGTATCGTGTCTCCGGCAGCAGCCCAAAAGGATGGCGATCAGTTTGGCAAACATCCTGTTGGAACAGGCCCATTTTCCTTCGTGAAATGGGAGGAAAATGCAGCTATTCAAGTGAAGCGCAACCCGGATTACAATTGGGCACCGGAGATTGTTGAGAATAAAGGGAAATCATATTTGGATCAAATCACGTTCAAAATTATACCAGAAGAAGCGACTCGGATCGGCAGTGTGCAGAGCAAGCAAGTGTTGGCGGTTGAGACCGTCCCTCCACAAAATGTGGTTTCGCTCAAAAGCGATCCTAATGTGCAAGTGCTGCAAGTGAATACGGTTGGATTGCCGTATACACTATTCTTTAATCACAGACGGCCCCCATGGAATGATGTGAAAGCTCGACAAGCCGTGCAAGCAACGATTGACGTCGATGCGATTGTCAAAACCTTATATCTAGGCACTTATCCTCGGGCATGGTCGCCCTTATCCCCTGGAATTTTTGGGTATGATTCCACGTTGGAAAATGGCATTAAGCCTGACACGGCCAAAGCGAATAAGCTGTTGGATGAGCTAGGCTGGGTCAAAGGAGCTGACGGAATTCGGGAGAAGGAAGGTAAAAAGCTGACGCTTCATTATGTAGATGGCACACCGAATCGTGAAAAGCGCAACGATATCGCGGTCATCGTGCAGCAGCAATTGAAGCAAGTGGGCATTGCGGTAGAGGTAGAAATTACAAAGGATACCGCAAACGTCATTTATACGAAGGGAACCTATGATCTGTACGGGAACAGCCAAGTGAACTCAGACCCAACGGCGCTGTACTCGTTCTATCATACGAGTGACCCGAAAGGGCGTCCGAGTATCCCTGGCCTGTCTGATCCGCAACTTGATAAATGGCTGGAGCAAGGTCTTGTCGAAAACGATGATAAGAAGCGCGCCGAAATTTATAAGCAAGTTCAGCATACGATTATCGATCATGCGTCCATTATTCCTGTTTACGTGTTTCCTTACACGGTAGCGGCTTTGAAAATGGTCAAAGGGTTGAAATTCGACAACCTTGGCTATCCACTCTTTAATGATACTTATCTTCAAAAATAAGCCTGCAAGGAGCTAACGCATATGGCTAGGACAATAACGGAGCGGCTCCTGGTTTCTTTACTGGTCATACTTGGCTCCCTCATTCTGGTGTTTTGTATCCTTTATGTACTCCCCGGAGATCCTGTACTCTCGTTGATCGACCCGACTACGATGTCCCCGGAAGCTATCGAGAATTTAAGGCAGCAATTAGGGCTCAATGATCCTTTCTACGTACAATTTGGTCGTTATTTCGTCTCTGTTCTTCAAGGAGACTTTGGGAAGTCATTGGTGAACAGCAATCCTGTTTTGCAGAAAATTGTGGAGCACTTCCCGGCGACGCTGGCGCTGACCTTCGCTAGCTCAGTCCTATCCATCATCGTAGGTGTTTCATTGGGTGTGCTCTCCGCAATTCATAGAAATCGTTGGATAGACGTCGTAGCTCGAATCGTTGGCTTGTTCGGCATTTCGATGCCAACCTTTTGGTCCGGCATTCTGCTCATTCTCATTTTTTCAGTGAATTTGGGCTGGTTTCCAGCACTAGGGTCAGATGGCTTCGCAACGCTCGTTCTTCCTGCGCTGGCACTGGGCTTCGTTGGTGCAGGCTTCATTGTACGCATGGTACGGAACAGCATGCTTGAGGTTATTCATGAGCATTTCATTGTTACCTTACGTGCGAAGGGATTATCGGAACGCATAGTTATGTATCGGCATGCTTTGCGCAATGCGCTCATTCCGGCAGTTACGATTATTGGGATTCATATCGGTGATCTAATGGCAGGTACCGTTATTATCGAAACCGTATTTTCTAGGCAAGGGATAGGCAGAGTACTTGCAGATGCCATTATGGCCAAAGACTTGCCGGTCGTTCAAGGAGTCGTTTTTTTCTCAGCGATCGTCTATGTGATTGTCAATCTGCTTGTGGATATCTCTTATACGTTTATTGATCCAAGGGTACGCAGAATGCAGTAGAAAGCGGTAGCTAAGAGGGGAGAATTCAGCGATGAAGGAAGCCATATCTGCAAAGGCAATTTGGCAAGAAGAAAGACTGCGTATACCGACTGCTCGTGTGACAAGGAACATCAATGTGACTGAAATATTCGTATATGCCGCAGCAGTAGTCACGTTATTTATTGTAGGCTGCGCGGTTGTACCTCAGTGGATTGCGCCATACTCGCCTACGGTAATGTTAACGGATTCTATTCTTAGTCCGCCGAGTCTAGCGCACTTGTTTGGAACGGATTATTTCGGACGGGATGTATTCAGTGTTGTTGTATATGGGAGTCGCGATTCGTTGTACATCGGCTTCGCTTCCGTGCTGGCCGGGGGATTGATCGGTGGTGCAATTGGAGCGGTTTCGGGGTATGTAGGCGGCATCGTGGATACGATATGTATGCGATTCATTGATGTATGGATGACGATACCTGGCATTTTATTAGCATTAGCTATCGCTGCCTCATTAGGTCCTCATTTATATAACATCATCTTTGCAGTAGCTGCTGCTGCCATTCCCCAATATGCGCGAGTCATGCGCGGACAAATAATAAGCATCAAGAGCCGATCGTTCGTAACCGCGTCCCGTTCGATTGGGGCCTCTAATATCCGTATTTTTTTCAGTCATGTGTTGTCGAACGCTTGGTCTCCGATGCTGGTTATGGCAACGATAGGATTGGGATCGTCCATTTTGGTGGGATCTGGTTTGAGCTTTCTAGGGCTAGGCGTTCTCAAAGAAATACCGGATTGGGGAACACTGTTATCGCAAGGAAGAGGTTATTTAACGGTGGGGTGGTGGATTTGCACCTTTCCAGGTCTGGCCATCACGCTGTTTGTGCTCTCCGTCAATTTAATCGGCGATAAACTGCGAGACAGCTTAGATCCCAAGCAAAGATGAGCTAAGCAGGGAGGGTTGACACATGGCGAATCGATTGCTTGATATTGGAAATCTAAGCGTTGAGTTTGCTACAAAGAGAGGCCCGCTTACCGCAATTAGTGATGTTACTCTTCATATCGAAGCTGGCGAAACTATTTGTTTAGTGGGAGAGTCAGGGAGCGGGAAATCGGTCACCTCTAAGTCTGTGATGAGACTGCTGGATTATGAGAATGGATTCATATCCGGGGGGCACATTGTACTTGATGGCGTAGATTTGACGACCTTGTCACAGAAGGAGCTCCGTGCCTGGCGCGGGAAGAAGATGGCGATGGTATTCCAGGAGCCTATGGCTGCTTTTGATCCTGTGTTCACGATTGGCAGCCAAATTGTTGAAGTCATCCTTCAGCATGAGCAAGGCAGTAAAAGCCAGGCGTGGCAACGCGCCGTTCATCTGCTGCGGCGCGTGGGCATTCCCGAGCCGGAAATCCGGCTGAAGCAGTACCCAGGCGAGCTGTCCGGCGGCATGCTCCAGCGGGCGATGATTGCGATGGCGCTTGCCTGCGGCCCGCAGCTTCTGATCGCAGATGAGCCGACCACGGCCTTGGATGTAACCATCCAAGCTCAGATTTTGCATCTGCTTCAGGAGCTTAAAGCTGAATTCAACATGTCTATCCTGCTTATCACACATGACATGGGGATTGCCGCCGAGATGGCGGATCGAATTGTTGTCATGTACGCAGGGCAGATCGTTGAACAAGCTACGGTTCAACAGTTGTTTGATAAGCCACATCATCCTTATACGCGGGGCTT
This sequence comes from Paenibacillus sp. SYP-B3998, assembly GCF_010820665.1. Lineage (GTDB taxonomy): Bacteria > Bacillota > Bacilli > Paenibacillales > NBRC-103111 > Paenibacillus_E. The sequence goes on from NZ_JAAIKC010000001.1 coordinate 803,724, forward strand.
GCTTCGCTCCATAACCACGATGGACAGTGATCGCAGCACACGATTATTTTCCATCGAGGGTTCCATTCCTAGCCTGTCGGATTTGCCGGACGGCTGCCGTTTTCATCCTCGCTGCCCGCATGCCACAGAGCGGTGCCGCAAAGACAGCCCTCCACTTCAGGGAGTGAACGGGCGTCAAACGGCTTGTTGGTACGCGGAGGAGCTCGCGGAAATGGCAGACTGGAAACAGCAAAGTGCTCCTGCTGTAAGGATTGCAGGAAGCAGCAACGAGCCAAAGCCTGAAACGGTGGAGCGAACCAAGCTTTTTGAGGTAATTGGGATCAGTAAATATTACCCAGTCGGGAAGGGGTTGCTTAATCGCACGAAATCACCGATTCGCGCTGTAGATGATGTCTCTTTTACGATTGAGAAGGGTGAAACGTTTGGCTTGGTCGGCGAATCTGGGAGCGGCAAGTCCACATTGGGTAGAGTACTGCTGCAGTTGGAGAAGGCAACGAGCGGACAGGTTTTGTTTGAGGGTCGTGACTTAGCCAAGCTTAACGTAAAGGGTCTTCAAGAAGCTCGTAAGGATATGCAAATGATTTTCCAAGATCCCTATAATTCAGTAAATCCTCGCTGGCGTGTAGGCAACATCATTGGTGAACCGCTGGATGTTCATGAATCGCTAACCTCTGGGGAAAAGCGGCAAAGAGTTGAGCATTTACTGGAATTAGTCGGTTTAAGCCGTTCCGTGTATGACCGATTTCCTCATGAATTTTCAGGGGGACAGCGGCAGCGCATCGGTATAGCGCGAGCTATTGCCCTGAATCCGCAATTTATTTTGGCAGATGAAGCCGTGTCTGCACTGGACGTGTCTGTGCAAGCACAGATTGTTAATCTGATGCAGGATTTGCAGAAAAAACTGGGGTTAACGTATTTATTTATCGCGCATGGCTTGAACATTGTGCGCCATTTATCCGATCGAATCGGTGTGATGTATTTGGGGAAGCTGGTGGAGATCGCGTCTAGTGAGGAGCTGTTCCAACACCCTGCTCATCATTATACGAAGGGGCTGCTATCGTCTATTCCTTCTACAGATCCCACTAGAAAAAGAGAATGGTTCGCCATTGAGGGGGAGATCCCATCCCCAGCGAATCCGCCTAACGGCTGTCGGTTTCATACGCGTTGCCGAGCGGCAACCGCAAGGTGCAAGCAAGAGGAGCCAAAGCTGCTCCAAGTCAGGCAAGGACATTGGACGGCGTGCCACTATCCCATATAAAGGAGTTAACTCATGTCAAGCATCATTCATCCAGAAACACGAATTGGCTATGTAGAGTTAAAAGTAAGTCATTTGGAGCAATCGATTACCTTCTATCGCAATGTAGTCGGACTGGAGCTTGAGCGCATAGAAGGAGGCAAAGCGTATCTCTCCGCCCATGGCGGCGTTGAACCGCTGCTCGTTCTTGAGCAGCCAGAGGGCGTATTCCCGCAAGGCTCTCGAACGACAGGGCTTTATCATTTCGCGCTGCTGTTGCCGACTCGTCAAGATTTCGCAACTGCGTTCTTCCACATTCTTCGCTCGAAGGAAACTATCGAGGCTCCAACGGAACAGGAATCGCGTTATACGTATTCATCAGAAATTTTACCTATTTCTAGACTGAATAGCGCAAGTGACCATACGTATAGCGAGGCGTTCTATTTGCAAGACTTGGATGGCAACGGTATTGAGATTTATGCGGATCGTCCACGTGATGTATGGCCGCCTGATGGTCGCGGGGGGAGTCATCCGCTTGATTTGAAGTCATTGGCAGGGATAGCTGATTATGCATTCAAGGGACTTCCCGCAGGTACGGTCGTGGGGCATGTGCATTTACGAGTGGCCGATATCGACCAAACGCGAGCGTTTTACGTAAATGCGCTTGGATTTGAGGAACAAATCAGCAGTAGCGATGTCTTGTTTGTTTCAGCAGGCGGCTACCATCACCACATAGGAACAAATACATGGAATGGTAAGCATCATCCCTATCCTGGTGAACAGGCTACTGGACTCAAGCTCTATTCGATTGTTTTACCACATAATGAAGCGTTGGAAGATGTGAAAAAGCGTTTAGCTGAGGCTGGCTATGAGATCGTTAACGAAGAACATAGCGATCATTTTATTACAACAGATCCAAATGGAATTGGCGTGAAATTTACTTTGTTTTATAAAAAATAGATAACTATTTTAGAGGAGGCTTTTTATTATGAAAAAATTAACCGTTCTATCAACCGTTCTACTTACGACTGCATTCGCAGCTGGGTGCGGCAATCAAGCCAAAACAGCTGGAAGTTCTCCAGCAGCGACCGCTGCGTCTACAACCCAAGTGGCAAGCACGACTACGCCGGCAGCTTCCAAAGCCGTAAAGAAAGTCGTTGTCGGCACAGGCACACAGTTTCCTAATATTTGCTTCATAGACGATAAAGGTAACTTGACAGGGTATGACGTTGAGCTTGTTAAAGAGATTGACAAGCGCTTGCCCGATTATGAGTTTGAGCTAAAAACGATGGAATTCAAAAATCTTTTGCTCAGCTTGGAAACGAATAAAATTGACTTTATCGCCCACCAAATGGAAGTAAATGATGAAAGAAAAGCCAAATTCTTGTTTAATGACGAGGCTTATAATATTTTCCCCAATAAAATTATCATTCATCGAGATAACAACGCCATTAAATCCATTGACGATCTCAAAGGAAAAAAATTGTTAGTTACAGCGACAAGCAATGCGGCTGTTTTAGCTGAGAAATACAATAAAGAGCATAACACGGGCATTAATATCGTTTATACCGGCGCAGGTGAAGACGCCAAGGCTTCGATCAAGGCGGGACGTGCAGATGCGTCCATCAGCACCCAATTTGCGATTGATTTCTTGAATAAAACAGCAGATGCGCAATTAAAAACAGTTGGCGATTCGTTGTCGAATTCAAAAACTTACTTCATTTTACGTAAAGATGAAGCGGATTTGAAAACGAAATTAGATGAGGCTGTGAAAGCCATTAAAGCGGATGGTACTTTAGCCAAATTGAGCACCCAATGGCTCGGAGCCGACTACTCGCAGGGGCAATAGATGGGGAAATCATTCGATATTACGCTCGTTTTAGATTTTCTTCCTAAGCTTCTGTATTATTTGCCGCTTACGCTGCTTATTCTTGTGGCTTCCTTGGCGATTGGCTTCGCGCTGGGGTTGTTGATTGCTCTCACTCGGTTATACCGAATTCCGGTGCTTAGCCAGATCTCTGTCGTCTACGTGTCTTTCATTCGTGGAACGCCGATTCTTATCCAATTGTTTCTTGTTTTCTACGGATTGCCAATGTTGCTCCAAATCGTGCAGGTGGACATTTCGCGGATGGACCCGATTTATTTCGTCATCATTACATATGGCCTTAGCATTGCAGCCTTTAAGTCCGAGAATATCCGAGCGGCCGTCAATTCGGTCGATCGGGGACAAACGGAAGCCGCTTATGCAGTAGGAATGACGGGCACGCAATCTTTTTTGCGAATCGTTGTGCCCCAAGCGCTGCTTATTGCATTTCCGAACTTTGCGAACTCCGTCATTGGTTTTCTCAAGGACACGTCGTTGGCTTTTTCAATCGGCGTTATGGATATGATGGGACGGGGGCAAACGCTCATTGCCGCTACAGCGCACACGCTCGAAGTCTACATCAGTTTAACGATCATTTATTACATAACGGTTCTGCTATTTGAGAAAGTATTTAAGGTTACTGAGTTCAAGCTGCAAAAGCATGAGCGTCCGTTAGCCGGGTGAGGTGAGGAAGATGAGCATTGATGTTGTGTTTATTTATACCGCATTTTTTGAAATTTTAAAGGCTTTGCCATTGACGCTCGTGCTGACCTTTGTCCCTCTCGTTATCGGCTTTGGGATTGGCTTGGTTACAGCTTTTGCAAGGATTTATAAAGTGAAGTATATATATCGGCTTCTTGATTTTTATGTATCTTTTCTGCGGGGGACCCCGATTTTACTGCATATCTTCCTTATTTATTGGGGATTGCCGCTCGTTATCGATCGGATATCGACCTATTATGGATGGGGCTTCAAATCTTCGTCCATTCCTTCCTTACTCATCGTATTGACGGCATTTTCGATCACCGCAGGCGCCTATATGTCAGAAATTATTCGTTCGGGCATCATGTCGGTGAACAGAGGTCAGATCGAGGCCGCATACTCGGTAGGCATGAGCACGCCTCAAGCGTTATGGCGCATCGTTATGCCGCAAGCCATCGGTGTTATTTTGCCTAACTTATGTAACATCTTTGTTGGCTTCCTGCATACGTCTTCCTTGGCTTTTAACGTGTCACAGCTGGAGCTGTTAGGCAAGGCTAACGTCGTAGCATCTGTCAGCTTGAAGTTCTTGGAGGCGTTCATCGCTGCTGCCTTTATTTATTGGGGGCTTACCCTGCTGGCCGAAAGACTGACTGCTTTTTTGGAGAAAAAAGTGAATGCCTACAATCGAGGAGGGGTCGTATGATTCGGTTAACGAATATCCATAAATCCTTTGGCAAAAACAAGGTGCTGAATGGTATTAACCTTACTGTGCAAAAAGGGGACGTGGTCGCCATTCTTGGTCCTAGCGGTTCGGGTAAAACGACGCTGCTGCGCTGCGTAAACTTTCTTGAGAAGCCGAATGATGGAGAAATTTCGATCGGAGATTTCAAAGTAAGCGGAAAGCATCCTAGCAAGCAGGATATTATTCAGCTGCGCAGGAAAACTGCGATGGTGTTTCAGCACTATAATCTGTTTAAACACAAGACGGTGCTTGAAAATGTGATGGAAGGACTCCTTATCGCGCAAAAGCAACCGAAAGACGAGGCTAAGCGAAAAAGTCTGGAAGTTTTAGACAAAGTTGGACTTCGGGAAAAGGTAGACGCTTATCCAAGCCAGCTTTCCGGCGGGCAGCAGCAGCGGGTAGGGATTGCTCGCGCTCTTGCGCTGAATCCAGAAGTTATTTTGTTCGATGAACCGACCTCCGCGCTTGATCCAGAATTAGTTGGCGAAGTACTTGCAGTTATTCAAAAAATTGCCCGAGAAGGGGTGACGATGATTATCGTAACCCACGAAGTCGGCTTTGCAAGGGAAGTATCAAGCCATGTCGTGTTCATGGATGGCGGCGTCATTGTGGAAGAAGGGCAGCCGGAAGAATTATTTGTTAGGCCGAAGGAAGAGAGAACGAAGCAATTCTTGAAACGCGTTACACCAGAATGGAGCTATGTCATTTAATAGGGGGCGTAATCAATGAGTCAAAGTATTATTGATCTTCAGAAATTTACGAATACGTATGAACAGCTCCGCTCAGCCGTGGAGGGTTTGACAGATGATCAAGCGAAATGGAAAGCTTCTGAAACCAAATGGAGTGTTACGGAAGTGCTGTCTCACTTAGTGGATCATAGCTTAATCACCTCTTTTCGAATTCGCAAAATTGTTGCCGAATCACGGGCAGGTGTGATTCAAATTCCGTCATTTGACCAAGATCCATGGGTAAGCAGTTCCAAAGCGAATGATAGCTCTGTGGCTGAAGTGCTGGACGTCTACCAGTCTTTGCTCACGTACAATGGACTTTTTTTCAAGCGGCTATCCGCTGAAGATTGGGAGAAATCAGGTGTGAATGTCAAAGGGAAGACGCTCACGATATCAGAGCTGTACGAAGGATTTGTTAATCATGTGCAGGTCCATCTTGCACAGATCGATAGAATTAAGCAAGCGTTATGAGTCCTTCGACATCGTATGACGTTATTGTTATAGGCGCGGGCTCGATGGGCATGAGCGCGGGTTACTTTTTAGCCAAGCATCAAGTTAAAGCCCTGCTTATTGATAAATTTGACCCTCCTCATGGGGCTGGGAGTCACAATGGCGAGACTCGGCTGATCCGTCATGCCTATACAGGCAGCCGCACTTATACCGCTATGGCGCTGCGCGCAGATCAATTGTGGACAGAACTTGAAGAGCAGAGCGATCAGCCCTTGCTCGTTCGCAGTGGTGTGCTGAATATGGGAGCGAATGAGTCGGGCAATTTGGAACAAAAATGGCAAACAACCGAAGAATTCGGTCTGCAAGTAGAACGGTTGGATGCAGACGAGATCCGTAAAAGATGGCAGGGCATCCAGCTTCCTGAATCGTATGTGGGCTTGTATGAGAGAGAGGCGGGCTTCCTCTACAGCGAGGCATGTATAAGGGCATATCGCAAACAAGCTTTGGCGCTTGGCGCGAGGCTGTTAGTGAATACGCATGTGACCCGCATCCAAATAGAGAAAAGCGGTGTTACTGTCCATACGTTAGAGCGTTCCTACCATGCGGATCAGCTTATATTGTGCGCAGGAGCCTGGTTTGGAGAACTGGAATCGCTTATTCAGCTGCCGATTCGTTCCGTTCGCAAGGCAGTCGCTTGGTTTGAAGCGGACGAGACTTTGTACGATGTGTCACGGTTCCCTGGGTTCACATTCGGCGGAATCGGCGGCGGCTTCTATGGCTTTCCTAGCATTGGTGGTTCGGGCGTCAAGATCGGACGTCATGATGAAGGCCAAGAATGGCGGCCTGGCATGCCGTTCCAGCCGTTCGGCCATTTCTCCGAAGACGAAACTCATCTGCGGCAAGCGTTGGAGACTTTTCTGCCTCAAGCGGCTGGACGAATTCTTCGCTCAGCGGTTTGTAAGTACGAGTTTACGCCTGACGAGCATTTCATTATCGATCGCCACCCCGAGCATAAACATGTGTTCGTGGCTGGAGGTTTTTCGGGTCATGGGTTTAAATTTTCCAGTGTTGTCGGTGAAATATTGGCTGAGCTTACGCTGAAAGGTAGGACGGAACAGGACATTTCTCCTTTTGCGCTAGCTAGATTTCATGACCAGCATGTGAACTTGAGGTGAATGGCTGATGATTGTCGTACAGCATCTTAACAAAACGTATCATACCGCAAGTACCCGTACGAAGGCATTGGATGACATTAATTTGCAGATTGAAAAAGGCGAAATCTTCGGCATCATCGGCTTTAGCGGCGCCGGCAAATCTTCCTTGATTCGCTGCTTGAACCGCTTGGAGGAACCAGATTCCGGGAAAATCATCATTGGCAATAAAGTAATCACGGATTTAGACAAAAAAGAATTGCGCGAGGCTCGAAGAAAAATCGGGATGATTTTTCAGCAGTTTAATTTGTTGGATGCAAGGACGGTGTTCCAAAACGTAGCCTTTCCTCTGGAAGCTGCGGGGCTGCCGAAGACTAAAATCAAACCAAGAGTGGATGAAATTCTAGAGCTTGTGCAGCTAAGCGATAAAGCGGACGCTTATCCCGAACAGCTCAGCGGCGGGCAGAAGCAGCGTGTAGGCATCGCACGCGCGCTAGCCAATGAGCCAGATGTGCTGCTCTGCGATGAAGCTACGTCAGCACTTGATCCGCTGACGACGTTTGCCATTCTTGAGCTGCTGCAAGAGATTAATCGCAAGCTGAAGCTTACGATTGTGTTTATTACCCATGAAATTGATGTGCTTCAGCATATCTGTGGTCGTATGGCAGTTATTGAACACGGGAAAATCGTAGAAACGGGCTTGGTCGATAAAATCTTTCTGGAGCCAGAAAGCGAAACCTCCCGCAGCTTTATCCGAATTATTCAAGGGTACCAGAGCAAACGCAGCTTGACGCAGAAAGTAGGTGCTCTCGTATGAATGAAGATTTAATGGGTCTCTTGCTGCAAGGGTTAGGAGAGACCCTCTACATGGTTGCCTTATCGACCGTGTTTGCCTTGCTTCTAGGTTTTCCTCTTGGCATCGTGCTCGTTGTGATGGAAAAAGGAAATCTGCTTCCCGCTCCGAGGTTTCACAAAGTGCTGAGCATCCTTGTTAATATCATTCGATCTTTTCCAGCTATTATTTTGATTGTCGTACTACTGCCCCTATCCCGCTTTGTCGTGGGCACGACGCTGGGTGCTACTGCTGCCGTTGTTCCGTTAGCGATTGGTTCTGCGCCGTTTCTGGCGAGAATTATCGAAAACGGCATGAAGGAAGTGAGCTTTGGCAAAATCGAAGCGGCTCAAGCTGCTGGGGCTACGCCTTATTTTATTATTACACGTGTGCTAATCCCAGAAGCGCTTCCTTCCCTTGTTCGTGGTGTGACGCTTTCGATTATAACGATCATCGGGTTTACAGCGGTAGCGGGAGCGATTGGCTCCGGCGGACTAGGCAGTTTAGCGATCCGTTTCGGCTATATGCGGTTTAGGACTGATATTTTATTTTTCACCGTGCTGCTGCTTGTTGTGCTAGTGCAGCTCATTCAATGGCTTGGCGATTACATAGCAAAGAAAATCAATCAAAAAAGATACAAATTCGAATAGGTTGTATACCCCAACTACTAGGAGAGATATGAAATGAAAAATCAAAAAATCGGAGCGACTTCCGTTCTTGCATTGACCATTGGTCTATTAGCTGGCTGTGGATCGTCCGCACCAACAGCATCTACAGTTTCCCCTTCTCCCAAAGCAAGTCAGGCACCTAGCGCCGAAGCTAGTGCAGCAGCAACCACAGCGGCAACCGCTCAGCCGAAGGCGGAAGTGAAATTGAAAATCGGTGCGGCAGCTGTTCCTCACGCAGAAATTTTGAATTTCGTAAAACCGAAATTAAAAGAGCAGGGAATCGACCTGAATGTGCTTGTACTGGATGACGAAGGGCAGTTAAATCCGTCATTGGCCGAAAAGCAGCTTGATGCGAACTATTTCCAACACGTGCCTTATCTCGAATCGATATCCAAGGAAAAAGGGTACAAATTTGCCGTAACGACCAAAGTGCACGTGGAGCCGATTGGCTTTTACTCAAAAAAACTGAAATCGATCGAGGAAATCAAGGATGGAGCGACGATTGCGATTCCTAATAATCCTTCGAATGAATACAGATCGTTAGTGCTCTTGCAAGCGAAGGGCCTAATCAAGCTCAAAGAAGGCATCACGACATACTCCGCAACGCCGAAGGACATAACTGACAATCCCAAAAAGCTGAAGTTTAGCGAAGTGGATTTCGCGCAGCTTCCTAGAGTTCTGCCTGATGTAGATGGCGCAATTATTAACACCAATCTTGTATTAGAAGCCAAAATTGATCCCAATTCGGCCTTATTCCGTGAGGATGCGAATTCACCCTACGCCAATATTATTGTCGTTCGCCAAGGGGATGAAAATCGTCCGGAAATTAAGAAGCTCGGCGAGGTGTTGACTTCACCTGATGTGAAGAAGTTCATTCAAGAGAAGTACGGCGTTGCTGTAGTTCCGGCATTCTAATAAACACTATTGCATAGAGGGGAAGATGATTGTGGCTGGAAAAAGACAAATTAAATTGTCGGCCTACTTGGTGGGCACGGGTATGCATGTGGCCTCTTGGCGGCATCCGGACGCACAAGTCGATTCAAGCATCGATATCGCTTATTACCAGAGGCTGGCGCGATTAGCTGAGCGCGGTAAGTTCGACATCGCCTTTATCGCGGATAGCTTGGCGATTAATGAACAATCGCATCCGAACATATTGAATCGGTTCGAGCCGCTTACGTTAATTACGGCGATTGCGGCTGCCACGAGCAGAATCGGTGTTGTTGCTACAGCTTCTACGTCGTATATAGAACCCTTTAATCTTGCCCGATTATTCATGTCTATCGATCATATTAGCGGGGGCAGGGCGGGGTGGAATATCGTAACGACGCGGGATCTTTCGGGAAACACGGCTCGGAACTTTAACGGCACTGAGCACTTTGAGCATAGCTATCGGTATCAGAGAGCAGAGGAATTCATCGACGTTGTGAAAGGGCTCTGGGATTCATGGGAAGATGATGCTTTTATCCGAAATCAGGCAAGCGGACAATTCTATGATCGCAGCAAGCTGCATCGAATTGATCATCAAGGCGAGTTTTTCTCCGTTCAGGGACCGCTGAATATCGCTAGATCGCCGCAAGGGCATCCCGTCCTCGTGCAAGCGGGTTCCTCCGAGTCTGGCCAGCAATTCGCTGCGCGGTCGGCGGAAATCATTTTTTCTCATAAAAACACGATTGAGGAATCGAAAGTATTTTACGAGGCGTTCAAAAGCAAGGTCGCTGCAAACGGACGAACCCCTGATGATGTCTATATTTTGCAGGGTATTTCACCAATTATCGGAGAAACTGCGCAGATCGCAAGAGAAAAGGCGACCTACTTGGATTCGTTGATTCCTGAAGAGACGGGGCTGAGCTTCCTTACGGATTACTTGAATGGTTATGATTTCAGTAGATACACATTGGAAACGCGAGCAAGAGATATTGGCTTGCAGGAGCTTAGGGAAGTGCGCTATGAATTTAAGCGATTTCAAGCAATCATTGCCAAAGAAAATCCTACCTTGCGCCAGCTGTATTCCTTACTAACGGGTTCCTACAGTGACGACTCGTTCATTGGAACCCCGGAACATATCGCCAACAATTTGGAAACATGGTTCACCGAGCGTGCGGCAGACGGTTTCATGTTGATGACACCGCTTCTCCCCAGCGGGTTAGCAGATTTCGTGCAGGAGGTTGTACCCCTTTTGCAAGAAAGAGGCTTATTCCGCACGGAATACGAGGGGACAACGTTACGCGGGCATTTTGGTTTAAGCGTGCCTGCTAATCAATTTGAAAAAGGAAGGTGATTACGATGAGCGACAAGTATCGGTTAGCGACCAACGCAGATGCGGAAATGATGCTGGAAGTGATTTCACAAGCGTATGAGTCCATTCGCGAGCTTGGCATCGCCTTTAGAGCTGCTAGTGCGGATTTGGACATGATCAGCGAGAATATAATAAATAGTTCTTGCTACGTATTGGAAATCGATGGTTCGATAGTAGCGACGATCTCTTTGAAAAATCTAGAGGAAGTGACGGACCTACCTTTTTTATACTGGTTCGCCGTTTTACCTTCCTACAAAAATCAAGGTGTAGGCAATCGCCTTCTTACCTACGTCGAGGAGGTTGTTGTAAGGGATACATTGTTAGCGCCTGGCGTTGTGCTTGCAACGTCCCGCAATCATCCTTGGCTACTCGCGATGTACGAGCGTAAGGGCTACGAGCCCTTTCATGAGAAGCCGCTTGGAGAAGCAGATACGCTTATTTTTTTGAAAAAGACATTAATCAAGCACACCCAGCTTGTTCAATAAGGACGAAGGAAAGACGGCCAAGAGAAATCTCTCGGCTGTCTTTTACTATTCTGTGCTTTTTTATGCTACAGTTTAAAAGAGGTTTCAGGGATAGTTTTTACTCTGACGAAAGAAACACCGTTGTGATAATCGGTGTTTTTCCGTATGCATAAGGCGACTAATGTCACATGAGCGTTTGATTACAATTCATTCTTAACGCTCGGCTTGCTACTATAGATTTAAAATGATAAGTATTTACCATAGCAGAATTTTAGGAGGCACATCATGTATCGAATTTTTATTGTGGAAGACGATGATAAAATAAGTGCTATTTTGAAAAAAAATATGGAGAAATACGGATTTGAGGCTTCTTCCGTTTCGCAATTTCGCGAAATCATGCCGGAATTGGAGGCGTTTGCGCCGCACTTAGTGTTGCTGGATATTAATCTCCCTTATTTCGACGGCTTTTATTGGTGCAGGCAAATTCGAAAGAGCTCGAGTATCCCCATCATCTTCATATCCGCGCGGGCAGGTGAGATGGATCAGGTGATGGCTATCGAGAACGGCGGAGATGATTACATCACGAAGCCAATACATTTGGATCTCTTAATGGCAAAGGTGAAAGGTGCCCTAAGAAGAGTTTATGGCGAATATGCCACTGCCTCTGGGCTTGACTCGGCAGTAGAAAATACACTTCATGTTCAAGGATTGCGGTTGCATCTCAGCCGCAGTGAGCTGGTTTGGAACAAGCAAAAGGCTCAACTCACAAAAAATGAGCAATTGTTGGCTGAATGCTTGATGCAGACACCTGGAGAGATCGTCTCTCGTGAACAACTTCTGGAAGCACTGTGGGATGATGTGCAGTTTGTAGATGACAATACATTAACCGTTAATGTAACTAGACTTCGGAAGAAGCTGGAAGATATTGGACTGCCAACGGCGGTTGAGACGGTTCGTGGTCAAGGCTATAAGCTTGTACTGGAGTGAGGGGTTGAGTTAATGAATAAGAGATTAGTCGCATTTTTTGTAAGTGATCGGTTATTCCATATTTTTTTATGTGTGTTTATTATCGGGTTGAGTGTGGGATTCATGCTGTTGGATAGGGAACGTTATCCAGGTGCAATGGAATGGGGGACGATTTCTTATTTTGTAGTGCTTGCTTTATTTTTTATCGGTTTGTGGCTGGCTGTTGATTATGTACGTCAGAAAGCTTTTTTCATGCAAGTTAAGCATGCAATAGAGCGTTCTGGTGATTTGGGGGGCTCAGCAATCGTGCAATCTGCTGTAACGAGGGAGCAACAATTAGTTGTTCGCTTGTTGGAGGAACAGCACAGCGCTTATTTGAATGAACTTGGAAAATATCGGCGCAGCCAGGAGCTGCACAATCATTTTGTGCTGCAATGGGTGCATCATATGAAGACGCCAGTATCGGTTATCGATATGCTATCACAAGATGCTTTACAGCAGATGCCCGGTACAAAGGAGGAGCAGAAGCAGCTTATTGAGAGCATGAAGGAAGAAGCTGAGCGTATGACTAGAGGTCTGGAGATGATGCTTTATACAGCGCGCCTTGACAAGTTCGAACTCGATCTTCTTCTCAAAAGAGTGCCTCTCCACGAGTTGATTCGTGTTGTTATGAATACGCATAAGCGTCTCTGTATCCGTCATTCTATATTTCCGCGAATCGAAGGAGAAGCATGGTTGGAAACGGATGAGAAATGGATAACGGTTGTTCTGAATCAATTTGTTAGCAATGCGGTCAAATACAGCAAGAGCAAGCCGGGAGCCAAAGGGCTCGTTTTTCAATTGGAGTCCTTTGCTGACGGAGGCGGAAAGCTTTGTGTGACCGATGAAGGCATAGGAATAGCACCACACGATATGCCGCGCATCTTTGATCCATTTTTTACGGGTCAGAACGGACGGGAAACTGGGGAGTCGACGGGTATGGGGCTATATTTGGCGAAACAGGTGTGCGATCGACTCGGACACAGCCTTTCTGCAACTTCTGAACTTGGCGTAGGTACGACGTTTACGGTCACTTTTGAGTCTCGGGGTATTCATTTGTTCAGCAGCAAGTGACAATTTTGTAAGGTGTTTTGAAAGGGAAATCGATGGGTTCAATGCCTCCTTCGGGCTATACTTACGATATCGAAGCTTCGACAGACCGAAACAAGGAGGTAGCGAATCATGATTGTACTTAAAACGCAGGGACTTGGCAAAATATATAGTTCTATAGGAAATGTTGCTTACCAAGCACTAGAAGACATTGATTTACAGGTAGAGAATGGTGAGTTTGTCGGAATCATGGGACCTTCGGGAAGTGGAAAGACGACCCTTCTCAATTTATTGGCGACGATAGACAGTCCTACAGCAGGCCATATTGAAATTAACGGGGTTAATCCGAGCAAGCTTAGCGATAAAAATCTGGCGCTGTTTAGGAGACATCAGCTTGGGTTTGTCTTTCAGGATTTCAACCTGTTGGACACTTTGTCGATCAAGGAAAATATTATTTTACCACTGGTGTTGGAAGGCATAGCTCCCAAGGTAATTGAACAGAGACTTCAGCCGCTTGCTCAGTTGCTGCAAATCGCTGGTATTTTGGATAAACGAAGTTACGAAGTTTCCGGTGGGCAGAAGCAACGAGTGGCGATTGCTCGCGCCTTTATGCATCAACCTTCCCTTGTGTTAGCGGATGAGCTAACCGGGAATCTAGATTCAAAGGCTGCGAAGGATGTCATGGATGCGTTGAAAGATATGAACGAACAATCAAAAACGACTGTGCTCATGGTGACTCACGATCCTTTCTCGGCGAGCTACTGTGGGCGTATTATCTTCATTAAAGATGGCAAGATTTTCTCGGAAATACGGCGCGGCGTTAATCAAAAAGCTTTTTTTCAACAAATATTGGACGCGCTGAGCGTGCTGGGAGGGAATTTCGATGACGTTCCGATCACTCGCTTTTAGCAACATTCGAGGCAAATGGCGGTCCTATAGCGCATTTTTTATGAGCAGTGTGTTTTCCGTGATGATTTTCTATATTTATGCTGCTTTTCTTGCACATCCCGACGTAGTGGGTGGCCATCTATTGGCCGCTGAGAAGGTAAGGCAAGGCATGGAGTTTTGCGAATATGTGATCGTCATTTTCTCCTTTTTGTTTGTACTCTATTCGAATTCAGCGTTTTTGAAGACAAGAAAGCAAGAATTCGGGCTCTTTTCGTTGTTTGGGATGACTCGATTACAAATTCGCAAACTTCTCATCTATGAGAATATGGCAATCGCGATATTAGCCATCTTAACGGGCATCGGCCTGGGCATGTTGTTCAGCAAGCTGTTCTTTATGGCGCTTGCAAACCTGCTGCATATGAACAATTCCATTGCTTTTGCAGTACCCCTCCAAGCAATATGGCTAACGGCAGGGGGGTTCTTCATGCTGTTTACACTCATCTCGCTATGGACGGCGCTCAGGGTGAGCAGATTGGAAATCGCGGAAATGCTTCGAGCTTCACGGCAGCCGAAGGGACGGCTTGTTTATTCGCCATGGTTTGCTTTGCTTGCCGTTATTTGCCTAGGAGCCGCTTATGTTATGGCGTTGCTCCTCACTCCGGCCAATCTCGATCTGTTTGTACTGCTTATCCTGATTATGGTAATGATCGGTACATATTTATTATTCACTCAGCTAAGCATAATGCTGCTTCGGGCTATTCAAAAGCGTTACAGTGTCTATTACTATCGAACGAATATGATCGTTATTGCCCAGCTTAGCTACAAGATGAAGGATAATGCGCGAATGTTATTTATCGTATCGATTTTAAGCGCTGTAATTTTAACGGTTTCGAGTGCCTTTTACATTTTAGGATATACGGCTCAATATGATGATATGAAGGAAAAGGCTGCGTTGATGAGGTTTATCGGGCTGTTTATCAGCCTGCTGTTCTTCATCGCATCCGGCAGCATAACGTACTTCAAGCTTTTTACAGAGCTGCTGGAAGATCAAATGCAATTTCAAGCACTGACCCGGATCGGCATGACTGAAGGTGAAATTCGAAAAATCATCAATACGCAAATCGGTCTTATTTTCTTTGTACCTTGCATAGTGGGCATTGTCCACTCACTGGTCGCGATGAAAGCATTAGACAATCTGCTGCAGTCATCCAATTGGATCTATTCGTTCGTCGTTATCGGCATTTATTTGGTCATGCAGACGGTATACTTCCTTGTCACCTGCAACAGCTATATGAAAAGCATACTTCCGAGGAGAAAATTACTATGAAGATCAAATTATACAAGTTGATGATGATTGTAACGTTTACGTTATACGTTTTATTTTCACCGTTTACAGCTTATGCCGAGTCGGATGAATGGAATGTCGATGCGGCAAAAATCGATACGTTCATGGAGTCTGCTATAAACAGATTTCACATACCCGGGGCTGCACTCGGCATAATAAAGGGCGATCAGACGGTTTATCTAAAAGGCTACGGTTTCTCCGGTCCTGAGAAAACGCCTGTCACGCCGCAGACTCCATTTGTCCTCGGCTCTACGAGTAAGTCATTTACTGCCTTAGCTATCATGCAATTGGTTGAAGAAGGAAAGATTGATCTAGATGCGCCGATAAAGCGATATTTACCATGGTTTCGATTAGCCGATGAAGAAGCGTCCAAACACATTTTAGTCAAACATTTATTGAATCAAACTAGCGGACTTTCCACTTATGACGGCCGACTTGGCATGATGAACGGTAATAAGTCCGTAGAGGAACATATTCGAGATCTGACACATACGTCGCTTTCCAATCCTGTTGGATCTGTATTTCAATATTCAAACTTAAACTATAATATTCTCGGTGGAATCGTTCAAGCGGTATCTGGAGAACCTTTCACCCAATATGTAAGCAATCACATCTTCAAGCAACTGGACATGGTGCATAGCTATGCTTCACCAGAAAAGGCTCAAAATGATGGTTTGGCAACAGGGTACCAGCCTGTATTTGGCTTCATGGCTCCGACCAAACAATTAAGACATGAGGGTACGGTTGCATCAGGTTATTTAATTTCAAGTGCGGAGGATATGTCGAATTATTTAATTGCTCAAATCAACCGCGGACATTTCAAAAACAAGACCGTATTATCCGAAGAAGGTGTTGAGCTCATGCACCGTCCCTCTTCATCTATGGGAGATGGCGTATTTTACGCGATGGGCTGGAGTGTCAATAAGAATGTAATTTTCCATAACGGTGTAACTGAAAATACGTATTCATTTATGGTTATGAATGGGGATTATGGCATAGTCCTTCTTATAAACGCAAATGATTTCCTCATTTCCTACGATAGCATTGTTGCGGGGATTAACGGAATTCTCCACGGGCAAGAGCGATCACAAGCTGACTTACCCGATTTTAGCAAGACATACCTGATTGTAGATCTAATCGTACTGATAGGTTTAGGTTTAGTCTCGAGGTCGATCTACAATCTATTTAAATGGAAAGCGAGATTTAAAGCCACGACTTTGCGTATTTTTATCAATTATGTCTACATTTTGTTATTTAACTTGTTGCTTCCTATAGGGATAGTTATATATTTACCTAAACTAGCTCAAGCTCCCTGGTCGGTTGCATTTTCATTCTTACCAGGATTAGGACAGGTTCTTTATTTCATATCTATCCTATTGCTATGTATGGGGTTGGTCAAAGCAGTTCTTATCATTCGTAGTATGGATGGTGACAAGAAGGAGGACTTAAATCTGGTGAATTCAAGTTCGTAGGATAATATTACTCATTATCCAGGAGATTCAACTTGCGATGAACTACCCTTACACGGAAACGGATCTTGCACAAATCAGAGGCGCTCGCCACAAACATATTGTTGGCACGCCGCAGCAGGTGAAAGAAGAAATCCTCAATAGCTTGCTCCAGATGCGACTGAGGGGGACAGACAAACTGTAAAAGAAAATATTGAGGAGCATCTATTAATGAGTTAACCAAGCAGGCTTGGGCATTGTTTCTGTATTCGAAACGACTGCGAGCCGAGCATTAGGCGGTCGTGCTGCAGGCCTTGCCGATGGCGCAACGGCCGTTCAAGTAGCACAGAAAGTAGGACAGCCAACTGGCAGCTGCATATACTTTGCTGTTGACTTCAAAGCCACTCCAGAGTTTACAACTGGTGTGTACGGATCGCACGCGGTAGTGGAAGCTGTCCGAGCAGCAGGCGCATGCTCGCGCTTCTGGCAAACCAGAGCATGGAGCTATGGTAAGCATTCGGCAGCGGCACATATTTATCAATACGATTGTGGCCCATAAGGTTTAGGTATGCCAATAAACGGAATTGGCGTAGATCTGAACTATGGATATGGGAATGAAGGAGCATGGAACGCGCGGATAAAATTATTGGTGTTCTAGCAGCTGTGTATGGCGTATGTGTGGATCAAACAAGTAAAGATGAGGTCCATAGGTTAGCTAACGAGCTGCGAAAAGCATCTGGGCAGCCTGAGCAGTAAAAGATGAAATCCCCGCTGGCGTAGGCTGGCGGGGATTTTTTTATGTATTTACATTAATCTGCATCTCTGATCACAACAGTTGTCTCTGATTTTTCACCTATTGCCGTTACATGGCCATCTGGTCTATACAGCTTTATGCCAAAAGTTTCTAATGGTTCAGTTTTATGATCATTAATTAGTTTGATTTCGATTGTTTTACTTGTTTCACCAGGTCTAAAGATTACAACCCTTTCATGATCTTCACCTGGAACATAATCTTTATAACTTATAGCGGATCTATCGACTGTATAGTAACACAATACCGATCTTTCGCTAACGTTTCCTTTGCGGACTAGCTTAATAGTGGCTTTTCCATTTTCCTCAGAGGCCATTTGTGCGCGTGTGTCGAATTCAATCGTCGGACTAGGTTCATAAAAAACGGTTCTGGTTTCCTTGAGTACTTTACCTGAATGGAAGGTTAACTTAAATGTTATCTTTTTCTCACCTCTTTCCATGCCAGCTAATGATACAGTATCATAAATTAACCACTCCCACTTCCAATTTTTCAAAGGGAAAGAACGTCCTTCGACTTCTAAAGTTGCGGTATACTGTTCAGGTACAGGCGCAGAAATACTAGCATGAACATAAAAAATCGTTCCTACAACTTCGGATTCTAGAGGACTCCATCTAAGTCCAATCTCATCTTCTGCAAGGGCTTTATTTGGAATCTGAAGGGCGGAGAAGAACAGCGGTACGACAATTAATAATACGAAAGCTAGTTTTTTCCAATTTAAAATCATTTCTTTATAAACCTCCTAGTTAATTATCCCATAATTATAGCGGGAAAAGTAAATATCTGGAATAGGCTTGGAGGAACATAAGTAATTGTGAAACTGATAGAACAGTGTCGAAAAAACGAAATCCCTCGTTGACCTTAAATGGTTAGTGTTTTTTTTTGCTAACCTTTTTGTGGCCGCAACCAGTAAATAAGATGTTCGGTGTCGGCTCGCGCATGACAGCACATTTTGCTCGTCTTGGAATGACCGCGATCGGCGATTCCATATCGAACCCATGATCTTTCATTTCTTGCACCCAATATGTTGAATTCCAACGATCATACTGAATTCGACGAAAGGCTTGGACGAGAAACTAAGGCTATTCAACATAGACGGATCCGACAAAGAGTGATCTTATAAGGAGAACTACCGATGAATCGTGATGATAAGCGGCGCATTTTTCAAAAATTAAGCGAACGCTTTTCTTGAGCGCTTAGTTCGGGATCAATAGACCGACTCTCAGGGTTGGGAATTGAAACAGTAGTAAGAGGAATGATTCTAAGTTGAAATTCTTCGTTGATAATGATAATCTTTATCATATAGAAAAAGGAGGAGAACAAATTGTACTTGAAAAAAAAAGTAGTTTTAATAGTTATGGGTGTACTGATCTTGACCACACTTTTTGGTTGCTCTTCAAATAAGGAAGCAAAGAGTAATGAGGGCATAAAAACTTCCTCATCTCAAGCTCGGGTGATTAAAGACCTGAAAGGGGAGCAAAGATTAACCGACATTCCCAAAAAAATTGCGGTTCTTGCACCTAATTTTGGGGATTATCTAGTAGCCTTAGGCGTGAAGCCTAATTCTTCTGTAGCTATAGAGAACGATCGGTTTATTAAGTATTTGACTGAAGGCTTCCAGGGGGTAAAGCCGCTAGGTACGATGAGCGCACCTAATCTTGAAGCTACATTGGAAGCTAGCCCTGACTTGATAATTGCCTTTGAATCCCAAGATAAAGTATATGATCAATTACAAAAAATAGCGCCTACCTTGCTACTTGAGCGTTTTGCTGATTGGCGGACGAATATTGTCACTTTTGGGCAAATCACAGGTAAAGAGATCGAGGCGAAGAAAGTAATTGCAGATTACGATAAGAAGACAAGTGAATGGAAGACCAAGCTTTCTCAAAAGCTAGGAGAGCAAACGGTTGGCGTACTGCGGGTCAGAGATAAGGAACTGCGACTCTATATGAAATCAGGTATGGTAGGAACGAGGCTGTATAAAGAGCTTGGTTTGAACACGCCTTCATTGGTCGTAGATAGTAAGGACGAGTGGCTTCCGATGTCCATGGAAATGTTACCGAAAATCAATCCGGATCATATATTTCTAATGGTAGATGATGAGGACAAAATGAAAGAATTGAAAGAATTACCCCTATGGACAAATTTGAACGCTGTTCGTTCAGGTCATGTTTATCCGATTGACACCGAATTATGGATTACAGGGAATGGGCCGATAGGTATTAATTTGGTAGTCGATCAGGTGGCAGAGAACCTGATGCGATAAGAATATATATCGTTTTGATTCCTTAACATCCATATGCAAGTTTGTAGAGAGGGGGAGAGCAAATGGAAAATAGATGTCTACATGCAAACTTTCATGAGTGGTTTTACGTTGAGGCTGAAAAATTAAATCTTTTCGTAGAATATGATTCATATACCGATTACGTAACCATTCCAGCTGCTCTGGGTAAAGGAAGTATCCAAAGGATGATCCTAAGCCCGAGTATGGAATTAGTCTATTCGAATTGTCGTTTCCATAACAAGATGGCTCTTCCTCTCCCTGACATTGATATCTTTCAAATTAACATTCTCTAGGTGATATGTGGCAGTTGGCGTCTTAATTCCCTGATGAGAAGACGGTATTTGCGTTTTATGCCTATTCCCTTTACACTTAAATCAAAAATGGAGTGGTGAAATGAGTAAAGGCAGAGTATGGAACAAAGGTAAACGCAATGGCGGAGGAGGCCCTCCTGCTGGAACGGGCTATAAAGAGAAGCTAGAGGCTGCTCAAAAAGCATCTGGTATCGAAATCATCGATCCTACAAATCCAATCAATCAAGTGAAGCGGATGAATCGAGACAATTGGGTGGAAAGACCCGTCAGACCGAATCAAAGCCGACCTAAAGAATAGCAAGTAAGCCTATTCAGACGCTTTAGCATGGCTGAGTAGGCTTTTTTATGTTCTAAATAACCGATCGATAGGTCTTATTTTTAAAAGTTGGTTCGAATCCTATACAGCTACGATGACATGACAAATAAGGAGATTTACATTCATTATGCTTCAAAAAACTCATAGTGTTGCCGGCTTCATTTCGGCCGAGATTGTACTTGTGTATCAAGATGTTAGCTTTTTCTCTTGGGAGTCCGCAGGAGCACTTTTACTAGGTTGTTTGGTCGGCACTTTGGCGGATGTAGACAAACCAGGGTCTACAATGGCTAAGGTGCTTTTTCCTTTATCCGCATTGCTTCGACTTCTCAAAGTGCGCCATCGCACAGTGACACATTCTATTCTGATTATGTTACTGCTTTTGCTTACGACGTCATCATTACCCCCTTTATTCTATTGGGTCTTTATGGTTGCCTATGCCTCTCATCCGCTTATCGATTTGTTTAATGACAAAGGCGTTCAGTTATTTTGGCCGATTCCATGGAAAATTCGCCTGCTTCCGAAATGGATGGCTATTACGACCGGCACAGGGGCAGAAACGGTTTTTCGCTGGTTACTTTTCTTAGTAAGCCTAGGGATACCGTTATTAAGATTTAGTGCATTTCAGCTGCATCCCTAGGTAAGGCTTGTACGTGTTTTAAATGAGCGGATACGTTTTCGTCATCACTATGCGGGAGGACAGCAAGCGCACAATTTGACCAAATTAGAAAAGTAGTAGATGATGAGATTATACAGGAAACATATGACAAATTAGGAGGTTTTCGATGGAAATTATTTATCATGGTCACTCTTGCCTACAAATCTTTGTCGGTGACAAGTCACTTGTCATTGATCCATTTCTACGAGGCAACCAACTAGCCATTGCCAAACCTGAGGACATTTAAACGAATTACATTTTATTAACTCATGCGCATATGGATCATATTTTGGATGCTGAGCCAATCGCGAAGGCAAATCATGCTTCGGTAGTGGCTAACCCCGAACTGTCCGCATTCATGTCATGAAAAGGCGATTCGTACAGCGGCTTGACGAGCGTGGGATAAGAGGGAGTGTACTTGCTCCAGGTGAGAAAATGGAGATCAACCTTGGATAACGCATCTAGTTGCTAAAAAGCTCAAAATAGTCTACTCTCCTCCTGAATAAATGAGTGAAAACTATCACTGCTTTGAGGGGGCTTTTTGTTGTATGATGATCGAGATAACAATAGCTTTTCAATGGAGGGATAAACATGTTCAGTGAACAAGACAAAGATGCCCTATACAAGATCATTAACGCTAGACGAGATATCAGAACCTTTTTGAGTGATCCTATTCCCCAGGAAACGATCATGCACTTACTTGAAGCAGCACACCACGGTCCGTCGGTTGGGTTTATGCAGCCTTGGAGCTTTATTTTAGTTACCCAAGAGACCATTAAAGAACGGCTTGCTTGGGCCGCGGATAAAGAAAGAAGGGCGCTAGCCATTCATTACGAAGACGATCGCCAGGACCAGTTTCTTGGACTGAAAATCGAAGGCCTCAAACAAGCGCCGTTAACGATCTGTGTTACCTGTGATCCTACTCGCGGCGGCTCCCATGTGTTGGGCCGTAATTCAATACCGGAAACGGATATGTTATCCACCGCTTGCGCAATTCAGAATATGTGGTTGGCAGCTTGTGTGGAAGGCTTGGCACTGGGGTGGGTCAGCTTTTACAAAAAAGCCGATGTTCGCGATATTTTGGGTATCCCGCCGCATATTGAGCCCCTTGCGCTGCTCTCGATCGGATATACCGAAAATTACCCTTCCAAGCCAATCCTTGAATCAGCGAATTGGGAGAAAAGAAGAAAATTGGATGATTTGATTTATCACGAAACCTGGGGAGGCACTGCATGCCAAAGCTAGTGTTTTTCTTAGGCCCTGCAGCAGCAGGGAAGACAACACTTGCCAAAGCTATAGTGGCCAAACGGCCAGCCGCTTTTTTGGACATGGATACGTTGTCCAGGCCCGCAGCAGAAACCATTATGAGACTCTCTGGACTCGATCCTAACGATCGGGATTCGCCTATTTACAAACAACACTGCCGTGATCTTGGTTACCGAATAACGATGGATGCTGCGCTGGAAAACGTTGGAATAGGCGTAAACACCTATGTTGTCGGTCCATTCACCAAGGAGATAGCAGATCCCTTATGGTTAGAGCAGGAACTTTCACGCGCAGGCGCGTCGTTAAGCCATATTGCTGTAAAAGCAATTTACGTGTATCTTCCCGACGAGCATGCGTATCGACTTCGACTTGCGGAAAGAGGCTCAGTGCTGGATGCTTGGAAGCTTGAAAACTGGGCAGCATTCAGCCCATCTTTGGAGCGGCAGGACATTCAATGGCCGCTTCCTGCTTCTGCCAAGCTCTATGTGGACAACTCGGACATACTTTCTGATGAGAAGCTGTCAATGATTGAGGGGTTTATTTATGGTGGGGCGGAAAAGGACAATCTCCGTTCATGAGTTTGGATGATTA
Source organism: Paenibacillus sp. SYP-B3998 (assembly GCF_010820665.1). Taxonomy (GTDB): domain Bacteria; phylum Bacillota; class Bacilli; order Paenibacillales; family NBRC-103111; genus Paenibacillus_E. Next base: position 826,825 of record NZ_JAAIKC010000001.1, read on the forward strand.
GAGCGATAATTACAGACATTGAGCCTGGCTAATTGCCTGGTTCTTTTTTTATTTCGTGATCGTCTCAAACGACATGTTGGGAGGTTATCAAGACTGAAATCACAAAAAAAGCCATATGGATAAACAAAGAACAATTCGACTATAAGGGAGGAAGCAGATGAAATCCGTCTTGAAGCTCGAACTGGAAGAAGCCAAGATGATGGTGGAGGCGGGGATACAGGCAGCCCGAGAGGCCAATGCATTAGAAACGATCTGCATCGTTGATGATGGCGGCTATTTAATTGCTTTGGAGCGAATGAACGGAGGGCGCATTACAAGTCCAGATATGGCAATGGCAAAAGCATTTACAGCGAGCGGTCATAAGCGCTCTACGCACTTGTTCAATCAGCCAGGAGGTCCAGCGACCACGACAGGGGAGGCGTTTGGCATTCATGCGATGTTGCCTGGGAAATTCGCGATCTTCGTCGGTGGATTTCCAATTGTGGTGAATGGGAACGTGATTGGCGGGGTTGGGGTTAGCGGAGGGAGCGGCGAGCAGGATATTGCTGTGGGTATGGCTGCTTTGAAGGCGCTGCAGAACTATCTGGGGAACTCTTACGAGGTTCTGACAGAGCCTGATATCAAGAAATAGTCAAGCAAGAAAACCCCCGTTTCCTCTTCATGATTAGATGATGAGAGTGAAAGGGGGTTCTCCATTTTTAGGGCAAAAGATTTCTTACATACTGGATCGTCTCATTGACCGTTTCGTCAGTCAGTTGTTCCAAGGAAATATCGATGCCCGGTTTATGTTGATGAAGCTTATGAAGGAAGGAGGCTGTCTGAAATACACCAGTTCCTGAGCGTACCGCTTCTAGCTGGTCATGGTTGACGATGACATCCTTCAAATGAGCAAGTACGATGCGATTGCCAAAAGCAGCAAACGCCTGATCTAGGAAAGCGTCTTGCGCCTCAATAGCCGCTGTAGAAATCAAGTTCACGGGGTCGAAAACAACGCCCAGATTACTTGAGGGCACTTCTTCAAGTATCCTTGCCATCTTCTCTACACTGGATAGTGTGTGGGTACGTACGGGTTCGAGTCCGATGAAGACGCCCCAGCGTTCCGCTTCTTCGGCTAGCTCCTCGATGGTTTGCTTAAGGATTGACCAACCGATCGACTCGTATCGCTGAGGATCTTGCGCTATATAGGTAAGCAGATCACCCGTTTCAGTAGCGACGATGGAGGTTCCAAAGTCTCTAGCATAACGCAGATGCTCCTTGAAGCGATCGATTTCTTGCCGCCGCTGCTGAGCATCGGGATGAATCGGGTTGATGTAGCAACCGAGAACGCCGATTCGCACGCCACTCCGTTGGAACTGCTCGCCAATATGATTGGCCAGTGCAGGGCTCAGTTTGCCGAGGCTTGTGTCGATATCACGAATGGCTTTGCCTGGCGCTAGCTGGACGAAATCGATTCCGCGACCGTGCAGTTTAGCCGTCAGTTGTGCGAGCGGCAGCTTCCCAACCGTATGAGCAAGTGTACCGATGCCCATCTATCTCGCCATCCATCCGCCGTCCACGCAGAGCACATGTCCGTTCATATAATCAGAGGATGAGGAAGATAAGAAGACTACAGGACCTTTCAAGTCTTCAGGCGAGCCCCAACGGCCCGCTGGAATTCGTTCCGTAATCGCTTGCGTGCGCTTTTCGTCTTGCAGAATAGGCGCAGTATTGTTCGTAGTCATGTAGCCTGGAGCGATGGCATTAATTTGGATGCCTTTTCCAGCCCACTCATTGGCGAGTGCTTTGGTAATACCGGCAATCGCATGCTTGCTTGCCGTATAGCCAGGCACATTGATGCCGCCTTGGTAAGTTAGCATGGAGGCGATGTTGATGATTTTACCGCTGCCGCGCTCAATCATGTGACGGCCTACAAGCTGACACAGGAAAAAGGCGGAGTTCAAGTTCAGATCAATAACCGCGTGCCAATCTTGGCGAGCGTGATCGGCTGCTGGCGTTCGGCGAATAATGCCTGCATTATTCACGAGAATATCGACACGGCCATAGATGCCCACCGCCTGGTTCACGACATCCTCCAAAAGATCCTCATTACTAAGGTCAGCGGCGATAAGCTCGGCTTGCCCGCCTATTGCTCGGATCGCTTCTACGGTTTGCACGCTTTCTGAGGAGGAAACGGCAACGACTTTAGCTCCGGCTTCTGCTAATCCGATGGCCATAGCTTGACCTAGCCCCCCGGAAGCACCTGTTACGAGAGCAACTTTACCTGCCAAATCAAATAAGTTCATGAGAGGCACTCCTTTATCAATGTCAATGTGTTTCTAAGCGAACACCCGCTTGGCGGAACTGTTCGGCTGTTTCAGCAGGAAGCGCGCTGTCGGTTAGTATCATCGAAATCTCTGACAATGAGGCAAATGTTCTAAGCGCGCATTGCCCGAATTTGTAATGATCGGCGACGCCAAATACGGCTGCGCTGGACTGTATTAAAGCTCGTTTGTAGTCAACGAGATCGCTTGTGTAGATGGTGAACCCGTGCTGTAAGTGTACGCCGGTGGCAGAAAGAAAGGACTTCTGTATGTTGAGCTTGCTCACATATTCCGCGGCTTCTGGCCCTGCGAGCATATTGCGTAATCGGTAGCCGCCAGGAACGACTAGCCTAATTTCATCTTTGTGAACGAGCTCTGAGATGATATAAAGGTCGTTCGTTACAATGGTTAACGGTTGATTGTCGAGTCTTCGGGCAATCTCCAGTGTTGTGCTGCCGCCATCCAACGCAATGATATCATGCGGCTCGATGTAGCGCAGCGCGATTTGGGCGATTTCCGTTTTCTCGTCCGCATGCCTGACGATGGGCTCTTTGGCCGACAAAATACCGAGCTGGTCGCTTTGGGCGAGCATAGCGCCGCCATGGACCCGCACGAGCAGTCCTTTTTCTTCGAGCTTCGCCAAGTCTTCGCGGATTGTTTTACCCGTGACCTGGAGGCGTTCGCTAAGCTCATTGACGGTTACTTCTTTTTGTGCGAGCAGCACTTCCATAATGGTTTCGTATCTGCGTAAAGGGTTCATCGGTTTCATCGCATCCGTTTCTAAAGATGATATACGGATTATTTTAAATCTTTCATAGCAACGGCGTCCATATCTTCGAAAATTTGATTTTCGCCAGCCATGCCCCAAATGAAGGTGTAGTTGCTTGTTCCTACGCCGCTATGAATGGACCAGCTTGGAGAAATAACCGCTTGTTCGTTACGCATGACGATGTGACGCGTTTCTTGCGGTTCACCCATCATGTGGAAGACAACGCCGTCTTCCGGCATATCGAAGTACAAGTAAACTTCAGACCGACGGTTGTGTGTATGTGAAGGCATCGTATTCCACATATTTCCTGGCTTCAACAGCGTCATGCCCATAACGAGTTGACAGCTTTTCACGCCGCCGGTGTGAATGTAACGGTAAATCGTACGCTCGTTGGAATTAGTGATGCTTCCCAGGTTGTTAGGGGATGCTTCGCTGATCGCGATTTTGACCGTTGGATAAGTCTGATGCGCAGGTGTGGAGTTGAAATAAAATTTAGCAGGTTCAGCAGCATTATCGCTTGCAAATGTAATTTCTTTGGCTCCAAGGCCAATATAAAGGCCGTCTTTGGAGTCCATCGTATAGACTGTTCCATCTACAGTAACAGTCCCTTTGGCGCCAATGTTAATGATTCCGATTTCGCGACGCTCAAGGAAATAATCCGCCGCCATTTCTTTTTTATCTGCTTGTAATTGAAGCGGTCCGAGAACGGGCACAACGCCGCCTACGATGAAACGATCTACGTGGGAGTAGACGAGTTTAATTTCATTCGGTGTAAACAACGAATTGATGTGAAACTCTTCCCGCAAACGGTCTGTGTCGAATTGTTTAACTTCTCTCGGGTGTGAAGCATAGCGAATATCCATGTAAAATCGCTCCTTAGATTAAGTTTAAATTAGTTTATATAAGTTCATATACGTTTAAGTTACTCCAATTATGCCTTTTAATCAAGATGAATTTAGCAGGCTGTTTGAAAAGGCCGGTAGGAGGTGAATAAATGATAACGGATCGGTGAACAACTACATTGATTTGTAATTTCATTAGGAGGGATTCACGATGGATAAAAGTCACTATTTCGATCACGTATGCAACGATACGATTCCTACGCAGCCAGATGAAGAGGATGTAACAGCCTTGGATATGGTCAGTGAGGCCGTCGAGGAAATTATGGATAATGTGAAAAATGCCTTCACCCCGAAGGATCCGGATGAACGCGATTAAATTGTCATTGATGATAGGATGAGAGTTGTTCCTGGAGGAGCAGCTTTTTTTTTGCAAACTATCAGCAATATCAACCAACTTTTAGCTGGTGCAGATGGCTTGCGCTGCTGTTCAAATCGAGATGTTCATTTTCATTCATATATGTTCATATAGGTGCTTATCGATTATACTGAAAGAGCAAGCGAGGAAAAATGTATGGTCTTTTCTTTTGTAACCACATGTTCGAGAACAGGAAGGGGAAGCTCTAATGTCTAATATTGGGGTGTGGGAAGCAGCAGAGCCGGGCGTTAAGCGCTGCATTTTGAAGGCTGAGGTTGGCTTGATGATGATGGAAGTTCATTTCGAGCCCGGTGCAGAAGGCTATCAACATAGTCATGTGCATGAGCAGATGTCTTATTGTCTAAAGGGTAAAATTGAATTTACGATTGATGGTGTTACGACCACGATTGAGCAAGGACAAACGATTTACATACCAAGCGGTGCCAAGCATGGTGTTACTGCGCTGGAAGCCTCTGCTTTACTAGACGTCTTCACGCCAATTCGGGAAGATCTTGTTAAGCGTTAAACCAGTTGCTCATGCAACTGGTTTATCTTTATGGAGGCCCCTGAAGGCAATAATGATATGCGGAGCGCTCTTGTTACATTTGAATGCGCTTACATGATTGTTGGAGGAGGCTGCACACAGTTGCGTAGAAAAATGCATAGAGCATGGGTATCGTTCTATAGAAACTTGTTGTTGCGTGATCGTCCGCTCACGGTAAAGCTGCTCGTATATTCTGCCATGCTAGTTGTCATTCCGCTGCTAGTGGTTGGAATGATTTCATTTCAGAAATCGTCGACAGTGCTTCGCGAAGAAGCGAACCAGAGTAACCAGCAAATTATTGAACAGGTGAAGCTGCACATCGAATACTATATTCGTGATTTCGAAATTGATTCTATCCGCATGCAGAACCATCCGTCCATGCAGCGGTTTTTAAGGATGACAAGCCAGCAGGAAGTGGAGAATTCCGGTATTGAGGAGCCGATGATGCAGTTATTGAAGGATACGGCCTACTCTCGTTCAGATATTTCAAGAATCATGCTCATTATGGGCTATCAAACCGTTCTGGATACAAGTCTGAACAAAAGTGTGACACCTGCGTTGCAACTCATCGAGGAGCCGTGGTTCCAAAGTGTGCCAACCAATAGTGATATTATGCTGATCATCAGGCCGCCTTCAGCGCGTTATGAGCTTGAAGACCTGCCTGTCCTCTCCATCGTGAAACGCTTGGTAAGCCCTAATACGCTCGAACCTGTGGCTACACTGGTTATGGAAGTGAATTTTAAGCGCATTCAAGAAATAGCAGATAGAGTGACGGTGGGCCGAACGGGGTATTTATCGATTCTCGATCCTTATGGCCGCTACATCTACTCACCGGAATTTTCGGAGATTGGACATCTCGCCCCTTGGGATCAGCTAGGGTGGAACTTGCAGCAGGAAAGAGGCTCGTATCAAGCTCAGGCAGGGAATAGACTCTTTTATACCTTTAGCCTCTCTTCCTATTTGAACTGGCGCTTAGTCACGACGATTCCCGAAAAAGAGCTTACGCGTGGCACCGAATATATTAGGCAAACAATCTGGTGGACCGTCGTTGTTACCCTTGTAATCGCATATTTAATTGGCATCGGCTTTGCAGCGAGTATCGTGCGTCCAGTGAGGGCACTGCAATTTTTTATGAAAAGGGTTAAAGAAGGCGATTTTTCCGCAAGAGCAGACATTGAATCGAAGGATGAAATCGGTCAATTAACCAATGATTTTAACAAGATGGTCGATAAACTTCAGGTGCTGCTGGATGAAATTTATGTTTCGCAACTGCGAGAAACGGATCTTCAACTGCGACAAAAAGAAACAGAGCTGAAAGTGCTCCAGTCTCAAGTAAATCCGCACTTCCTGATGAATGCGTTAGAAACTGTGCGCGGCATGGCTTTAGAAAAAGAGATGTCCGACATTTCTGTTCTTGTTGCTTCACTCGGAAAGCTGCTGAGATACAATTTAAACCATTCGGCAGCAACGATTTCTTTACGCGAGGAAATTCAAATTTGTGAGCTCTATTTGCGCATCCAAAAGTATCGGTTTGAAGACAGGATTTCCTATATCTTTACGATTCCTGAATGGGCGAAGGAGCAGGCTATTGCCAAATTCGCGCTGCAGCCGTTAGTTGAGAACTGTGTTATTCATGGCATCGAAATAAGCAATCAACCTGTGCATATTGAGATTACTGCAAGGCGTCTTTGTGAGCACGAATTTGTCGTGGAACTGCAGGATAGTGGAGTTGGTATTTCACCGTCTAAACTGAGATCGCTGCAAATTGATTTACAGCAAAAAGATATGATAACGGCGGATTCACACATCGGCATCGTGAATGTTCATCGGCGTATTTCGTATTTGTTCGGAAGTGAATTCGGTATCGAGCTCGAAAGTAAACCTGACGCAGGGACTTTGGTGAAAATCAAATTGCCCCTCAGCATGTATAAAGACGAAGAGGGGGGTGGAGAAACATGTACAAACTAATTCTAGTGGATGATGAAAGATGGGTACGAGTCGTGCTGCGTAAAGCTGTTGAACAAACGAAGCTTCCCTTTGACATTGTGCAAGAATGTACAAATGGACTGGATGCTTTGGACACTTTAGGGCAGCAGAGCGTAGATCTGGTCATTTCCGATGTGAAAATGCCAGTCATGGACGGGATTGCGCTAGCCGAACAGATGGAATCGATGTCTGCTAGCTTGGTTCTAGTTAGCGGCTACGATGATTTCCAGTTGGCTCAGAAAGCGATACGCTATGGGGTCAAAGATTACTTGTTGAAGCCGGTAGAGATGGAGGCGATGGCAGACTGTTTGGGAAGATGGTTGCTGGCCAAAGCAAGCGCCTCTGAATGGAGTGCAGCTGAACGCTCTAATTTTGAGTGGGAAGGTTTGTCAGCGATTGAGCAAGTGAGGAATTTTATCGGTTCGAATCTAGCGCGAGATATAACACTGACGGATGCCGCTGCGTTGGTCCATTTAAATCCTAGTTATTTGAGCCAACTATTCAAGCAGCAGACAGGGGGCAAATTCGTTGACTATGTGATCGGAATGCGGATGGAAGAAGCCAAGAAGCTGCTGCTCAAAACGTCGCTGCGGGTTTCTGAAATTGCCCAAAGGATTGGTTATGGGGATATTGCGTATTTCAGTAATACGTTCAAGAAATTGTCTGGCTGCTCGCCGCTAGAATATCGGAAATGTGCGGGACGTATGGATGAAAAAGGACATAAATAAGGTTACTAACCTTATACATGTCCTCTTCATTTTTTATTTCTTTGTTTTTTCAATCGCTTCAAGCGTATCTTTGTAGTCGTTTCGGTACTTGTCAATCACGGGTTTTACTGCCTCCTGCCAAGACTTGAGGTCGCTCACCTCCGTAATCGTGACACCAGCCGCTCGTACTTTCGTTTCCGAATCTTTTTCGAATTTGGCCCATTCTTCTTTTTGCGTTTTGACAGAATCGAGCGCAGCTTTCTTGATAAGCGCTTTGTCCTCAGCGGAAAGCTTATCCCAGGCGACTTTTGAGATCAACAGCACCTCGGGTACGCGTTGATGTTGGTCCAGAATTAAATGTTTAGCCTGTTGAAAATGATTCGACGAAAAATAGCTCGGGTAGTTGTTCTCCGCCGCATCGATGATGCCAGTTTGTAAAGCGTTAAAAACATCCCCGTATGGCATCGGCGTCGCATTGGCGCCAAGCGCGTTCATCAGATCAATGTTGACTTTGTTTTGAATGACTCGAATTTTGAGCCCTTTCAGGTCAGTGATGCTTTTGACAGGTTTTTTTGAGTAAAAATGACGCGCTCCAGAGCTGTAGTAAGCAAGTCCCTTCATGCGAGAGGCCTCTAAGCTATCCAGCAGCTTCGTTCCTTGCTCGCTCTCGAGGAATCTCCACTGATGTTCGTCATTGTCGAAAAGATAGGGCAGGCTGAATACCTCATACTGCTTGTTGAAGCCGCCAAGCGCCCCGGTGCTGACACGGGTAAATTCAATGGCGCCAAGCTGCACCTGCTCGATCACGGCTTTCTCTTCGCCTAATTGAGAGGCGGGGTACACATCGATTTTGATCCGTCCGTCAGATGCTTGATTGACGAGTTCAGCGAACCTCTTATCTCCTAGCGTTGTCGGATAATCAGCTGGATGCGTCTCCGCGAGACGGAAGCTGAGTTTGGGACCATTGGCTTTTGTTATGGCTGTGGCCGACGGTGCAGCCGTTGGGCCGCTTTTATCTCCAGCATTCGTTGTCGTTGTGCCTCCGCCGCAAGCGGCAAGCAAAAAGCTGCTGCTAATCATTGCGGTTATGATGGTTACATATCGTTTTTTCGTTTTCATCTTGTCGGTTCACCCTTTTTATCAAAATAGGAATGAAAAAGCGCATCATATAGTCAAAAAGAAGTTATTTCATTAAATTAGGCAGCCACATGACAAGCCCAGGCACATAGGTCAGAATCATCAGAACAACGCACATGACATAAAAGAATGGTATCATGGCCTTCGTACCTGCGGATATGGAAATATTGCCAATCGCAGAGCCTACGAATAAGACGGTTCCTACGGGGGGTGTCAGCAAGCCAATGCCTAAGTTTAACATCATAATAATGCCGAAGTGAACAGGATCCATGCCCAGAGTGGTCACAACCGGGAGCAGAATGGGCGTCATGATCAAGATGAGTGGAGCCATATCCATCGGCGCGCCGAGCAAGAGCAAGAGTACGTTAATAATGAGCAGTATGATGAACGGACTGTCGGTGATGCCTAGCATCCAATCGGTCAGCATGGCGGGTACTTTCAGGAAAGCGAGCACCCAGCTGAAGGCAGCCGATGCGGCAATGAGGAAGAGAACCATGGCTACGGTACGGAAGGTGCGCTTCAGAATAATCCACATCCGGCTTATGGGGATATCTCTGTAGATGATGAATGTGAGAATGAATGCGTATAAGCATGCTAAAGCGCCGCTCTCAGTTGCAGTAAACCAGCCGCTGAAAATACCGCCCAGAATAATGACAGCAGTCATAAGTGAAAGGAGTCCGTCGCGGACAATTTTTGGGATTTCTCGAATAGGAACAGGCTCGCTCTTGGTGTAACCGCGCTTGATTGCGATGAAATAGCTGGTAATCATAAGGGAAACGCACAAGATCAAGCCTGGGACAATGCCTGCAAGGAATAGCGATGTAATCGAAATTCCGCCGCCGGCGGCCAAGGAATATAAGACAAGGTTGTGGCTGGGAGGCACAACAACACCTTGAATCGCTGCAGATACGGTGACGCCGACAGCGTAGTCGGTATCGTACCCTTTCTTCTTCATCATTGGAATCATAACGGAACCGATAGAGGAAACATCTGCGATGGCTGATCCCGAGATATTGCCGAAGAACATGCAGGCCACGCAGTTGACCATTGCCAGACCTCCGCGAATGCCGCCGACAATGACCTGAGCCAGATTGATGAGACGAAGCGCCATTTGTCCTTCCCCCATGATTTGGCCCGCCAGAATAAAGAAGGGGATGGTGAGGAGCGAATAGGAATTCATCCCTTGAATCATTGTCTGTCCGATAGTCGCAAGCGGAACTTTCAAGTAAAGGACAGTCAGCAGCGCAGAGGCAGCTAAGGCTAGGGAGATCGGAAAGCGCAGCACGATCAGAAGAGCGAATGTGAGGCAGAGGATGAGGATCGCTATCGTCGGGTCCATTTATTCACTACTTCCTTCCTGAATGTGGTGGTGCCGCTTCGTTTCGATACCGAACAGCTGCAAGAGGGAGTAAACGCAGGTCATTATGCCGGTTAGCGGCATAATGGCATACAAGATACTGTTAGGCCATCCAGTTGCGGGAAGTTCCGAATCATTCATCATGACGGTGAAACCCCAGCCGTAGTAGACCAGGTAAGCACCGAAGGCAAGGATTACCGCTTCGATAATTGTATCGAGGGCTTTGTTAACCGAAGCTGGAAGCTTTTGAGTAAAAGAGTCGATCCCTAGATGAAGCTTCTCGCGAAATCCGATGGCGATTCCCATGAAGGAGAACCAGATCAATAGCAGCATCGTGACTTCTTCGGACCAGAAGAAAACGAAATGAAACAGCTTCCGAGTAAGTACCTGTGTGGTAACGATGAGAATCATGCAGAGCAAGCCAATTAGGGCTGCTGACTCCATCCATGAATCGATCCCGAGGGCGATTTTGCGAAGTAGGCTCATGGTCAAGCGGACCTCCTTTCTCTGTTTTGTAAGTGCTTCCATTTAACTTGATTTCATTATAGCGTTCCGTCTTCATCGCAGGTACGCCACAGTTTTTAGTTTTATTTGTATTTTTTTTAGGTGATGACGAGTCTTACGCAAAAAGGTAAAGATCAGGTAATTGTGGAAGGAATTCGTAGCTTTGCAGCTCATATTCCATCAGAATCTCGAATATCCAATATTGCGTGTTTATGGAGGTTTAAAGGAAGCAAGTTCAGCTCTTGCTTGAAATGAAAAAGACACCCTATTGTCACCTAGTTAGGCGTCAAAGTGTGTCTCCGGTGAAACGGTAGATGTATACTTGATAATTCCAATTAAAAACAGAGTATAACTGATGCTAATATCAATTTTCTTACCTAGCAACCAATAGACGTACAACCTGAAGAGATTCATTCAGGGCTGCCTAGTTCATTATATCTACAAATAGGTTGTTTTTTCCTGGTAGCACGTTCGTGGAGTCGATGGTGTTTCCGCGGAAGGATACCCGACAAATACGGTACCGATAATTTTTTTATTTTCGGGAGAGCCTAGGAATTGATATAATCTATTATCACGAACCAGTCCGATGCCGCGTGTTCGCCAAACGAGACCTAGTCCCAACTCTTGCGCGGTAAGCCACATGGAATGAATCGCGCAAGCGGCAGCATATTCATTGTCTTCGGATGAGGCTTCATCGCCAGGTATGATGTCCGCTGTGACAACGATAACGAGCGGTGTGTTTTCTAACACAAGCAGCGAGTCTTTTACGAGATTAGGTTTCGTTGGGAAACGCTCTTCAAGAAATTGTTTGGCTAGTTGCTCGTATCTGGATTTGGCTTCCCCGCGAATGACATAAAAGTGCCAAGGTTCGCGCAGTCGGTCATTTGGAGACCAAACAGCTGCCTCAAGTAGCGATTCGATTTTGCTATCCTCCACTTCGCGTGGTTCATAATTTCTTACCGCTCTTCGCTGTTTTAATATTTCAATTACTTGCATACGATACAACCATCCTTTCCTCTTGCATTCTTTCTCGTATTCTATCATAATCGTTTACGAATATGAATTTTTCAGTCCGTTCTACATCCTTGCTCGTCCAATGTTTCATTAAGTTAGTTACACCCATTGACTTATGAAACAACTTCTAGTAATTTGAATTCAAACAAGGGTAAGAAAGGGCTGTCATTATGTCGCTGCGAACGGAGCAACAGCAAGCGGAAATCATCAGGGAGTTTCTTATCACCATGGGGCAATCCCTCCAGCAATATCAATACAGCTTTGCGTGCAGCGCCGAGCTTTCTCGTCATGAATTCAATGTCTTGTACATTCTTCGGCTGCGAGGTCCCATAGTTGTCAAAGAAATTGCACAGCAATTACCTGCAGTCTCCTTGAGTACGCTAACAAGGCTATTAGACAGCCTCGAACAAAAGAGCTTTATCGAGCGGAAGCTCGATCCATGTGATCGGAGAAGCTTCATTATTTCTCCCACTGACGAGGCGCATCGATTGATGGAGCATTTTCCCCAACATTGCGAATGTTTCGTTCAGCGCATTACACAATCGCTTACTTCGGAAGAGCAAACGACACTTGCGGAGCTTTTCATCAAAATAAAAGCACATCAGTAGCCATTGAACCAGCCAATTGCGGTTGGTTTTTTTGATTGTAATGGGCATATTCTTAGCCCAAAGATTATCCATAAGCGTATATACCTTTTGATGGGTATACGCTTTTTTGTAGCTTATATCGTTCGGGAAGGTTTGCACGAACCTGCCCATGGTTGAATACACTGGATACTACGCTAGTGGATGCGTATAGGATTTAGTTATATTTTGGGGGAGGAGCCCCGTATGAGAACATACAACGTAAAGCGCGATAAGCGTGATTTTCGCGATTATTTTTATCGAAGTGTGAACTATATCAGGGAGCAACAACTGCCGCGTAAAGTCGATCTGCGGAGTCAACTATCTCCGATTGTGAACCAAGGTCAACTGGGCTCCTGCACATCGAATGCCATCGTGAGTGGATTACGCGAGTATTGGCTGCGCAAGGAAAGAAATTCGTCCATGCGTTTATCTCGTTTGTTCCATTATTGGCATGAGAGAAAGCTTGAAGGAACAGTAAACCGCGATTCAGGCGCTACGGTTCGAGACGGGATGAAGGTGCTGCAGAAGATTGGCGTTTGTTCCGAAGAAGACTGGCCCTATCGGACTGCCAGATATAAGGTAAAGCCGGATCAAGTTGCGGAATCGACTGCGGGTACATTTCGCATTGCTGCCTATCATCGAATTTACGATCTTGCCGGGATTAAAGCAGCGCTTGCTGATGGTCACCCTGTCGTGTTTGGCATCTGGCTGTACGAATCATTCGAAGGCGCGGTAGCTACAAGAACAGGGAGAATCCCTTATCCTAACCGTAAAAAAGAGCAGTTGCTAGGTGGTCATGCCTTACTTGCAGTTGGATACCAAGACGGCAAACAAAAGGGGCAGGGCGTAATCATTGTTCGAAACTCATGGGGCAAGGATTGGGGAGACAAGGGCTATGGCTATATCCCCTATTCTTTTTTTAAAAATAGCTTGCTGACTTTTGATTACTGGACAGGGAAATAACGCAAGAGGGAGGAAGGGCCTTCATGATAAGTGCGCAGGATGCAAATACGATTATTGCTTTCTTATCAGCAGCTTACAATGCGACACAAGACCTGGAAGCGAGAGCCGAGTTTCACCGATTGGCTAACGAGCTGCGCAAAGCTTCTGGGCAAGCTTTGGAGTAAGAAGAAGGAAAATCACAGAGGAATGAGGACGGCCTTGATGGCAAAAGAGCAATTCGTGCTGCTTGTTTTAATTTTGTTTATGTTATTAAGCTTGTTATTCATCATAGGGCTATGAAACAAAACAGCCTACTGCGAATCTTGAAATCGCAGTAGGCTGTTTTTGAATCATTCAATTAGAAACCCTTATATTGGGGTTCTTCATTTTCCAATTGTGAAACACGCGAAGCGACTTGATCCACAATGTCTTGTGTGGATTTGGCAGCCGTTTCAAAAAGTTGTTTGGCTTCTTGATTTTGCGTGCTCAGGGCGAAGGTTTCCAAATTCGCTTGAGCGCTTTTTAAAGAAGCCAACGTTGTTTTTACTTGTGCGGATACAGTCAAGATATTCACCTCCTGGCATCATTCGTTTTGCAATACGCAAAGCGCAAGATGACTTCGCTTAATAAAGAGTATTGGCGCTCATTAATATGCCCATTAATGCATTCTCCATAATTACCAATTAAATCCATGGAGGAATGGTGATAGTTGTTTCAAAAAAAGCACATAATGATTTTGTTTGGAGCAAAAGGCAGGGAGGTAAAAATAATGCCGGACTGGTTACATATTGTCGTTAGATCGTTAGGGGCGCTAGCTACTCTTTTTGTGTTAACGAGAATTCTGGGGAAAAAACAAATATCCCAACTTACTTTTTTCGAATATATCATTGGTATTACGCTAGGGGACTTGGCTGGAGTCATATCGACAGATGTGGAAAGTAATTTTTTTCATGGCTTCATAGCTATCCTTGTTTGGTGTCTTATACCCCTTTCTCTAGAACTTTTCGCACTCAAAAGCAAGACTTTACGCCAATGGTTCGAAGGCAAGGGTACCGTTTTCATCAAGGATGGGAAGATCCTCGAAGACAATTTGAAAAAAGAACGTTACACAGCAGATGAGCTGCTAGAGCAGCTTCGTACCAAAAGCGTGTTCCGAGTGGCGGACGTTGAGTTTGCTATGCTGGAGTCAACAGGGGATATAAGCGTGCTGCTCAAAAGCGAGTATCAGCCTCTAACGCCGAAGCATATCGGATTGAAGCTTGTCGCTGACAAGCCTGCGCAAGCCGTCATTATGGATGGAGCTATCCAAGATGAATTTCTAGCCGCTGCGGGCAAAGGACGTGGCTGGCTTCATGAGGAGTTGGATAAAATAGGGGTTACGAAGGAAAATGTGTTTCTTGCTCAAGTGGACACGCATGGAGAACTAACCGTTGATCTCTACGATGATAAGCTTAAAGTACCTGAGCCAAGTCAAAAGCCGTTGCTGCTAGCCACCTTGAAAAAATGTGAAGCAGATCTTGAACTGTTCTCGCTGTCAACAATGCGTCCTGAGGCGAAACAAATGTACAGCGCATGCTCAGAGGCGATGCAGAAAGTGATCAAAGAACTAAGCACCATTCTTCGAACGTAGACACTGATCGGCAGGAGGGATTGTATGGCCAATAACAAGAAAAAAAACATGACAATGACACAACAGGAGTATCAGAAGTTAGCTAAGGAAATGGAGCCGAAAAGGCCTGTTTTGCAAAACTGTATACGCGCGTTTCTAGTTGGCGGATTCATCTGTTTGATTGGTGAATGCTTGATGAAGATGTTCATCCACTGGTTTGGTTTCACCGAGAAGACGGCGGGGAATCCAACGGTTGCCGTGTTGATTTTTATTTCCGTTCTTTTAACAAGCCTGGGCGTTTACGATAAAATCTCGCAATGGGCAGGGGCAGGAACGGGGGTTCCTGTGACCGGATTTGCCAATTCCTTAGCCTCAGCTGCGATCGAGCATCGCGCCGAGGGTTTGGTGCTTGGGGTAGGGGGCAATATGTTTAAGCTCGCAGGCTCCGTGATCGTATTCGGAACGGTTGCCGCTTTTATCGTCGGTCTTGTTCGTCTCATCATTATGGGAGGAGGTTGAGCGTATGCTGAAGGGGCATCAGAGCTGGATCTTTGAGAATCGACCCGTCATCTTGGCGACGGGAACAGTCGTTGGTCCTGATGAGGCAGAGGGGCCCATCAGTGAGGATTTTGATATCGTTCACGGGGATTTGACCATAGGTCAAAAAACGTGGGAAAAGGCGGAGAAGGCGCTGCTCGAAGAGGCAGCGCAGCGCGCCCTCGACAATGCTGGGTTGACCGGAGGGCAGATCCAGTTCTACATCGGAGGCGATCTGATGAACCAGATCATCTCGAATACGTTCGCTGCGCGCACGCTGAATATGCCTTATCTCGGCATATTCGGCGCTTGCTCCACGTCTATGGAGGGGCTGGCGCTTGCCGCGCAACTGCTTGATTCGGGCGCCGCCAAGTATGTGATGGCGGGCACATGCAGTCACAACTGCACGGCGGAGAAGCAGTTCCGTTATCCAACGGAATACGGGTCCCAGAAGCCGCCGACGGCGCAGTACACAGTCACTGGCGCTGGCGTCGCCGTGCTCGGGAAATCGGGTGACGGTCCGGTTGTCACCTCGGCCACGATCGGTCGGATTGTCGATATGGGGATCAAGGATCCGTTTAATATGGGGGCCGCCATGGCTCCGGCAGCTGTAGATACCATCCAAGCGCACTGCCGAGATTTAGGCAGAGAGCCTGGCTACTACGATCTGATCGTGACCGGGGATCTTGCGACAGTCGGGCATGACATTGCGAATGAACTGTTCAAAAAACACCAGTTTCCAATTGAACAGACCCAATTTGACGATTGCGGCTTACTCATTTTCGATCGGGACAAGCAATCTGTGCAAGCGGGCGGAAGCGGGTGTGGGTGTTCGGCAGCGGTTACCTATGGACATCTGTTAAAACGGATGAAGAAGGGAGAACTGAAACGAATTCTTGTCGTTGCGACAGGTGCGCTCCTTTCACCACTTTCTTTCCAACAGGGTGAGAGTATTCCCTGCATCGCGCATGCTGTTTCTATAGAGTCTGGAGGGTTGTACGCATGAGTTTCGTATGGGCTTTTCTTATCGGAGGAGCGATTTGTGTATTCGGTCAATTGCTTATGGATGTAGGCAAACTAACGCCAGCCCATACCATGAGCATACTTGTTGTTCTTGGGGCGATAGCGGATGGCTGTAACCTGTATGAGCCTTTCATTGAATTCGCCGGTGCTGGCGCAACTGTGCCGATTACTAGCTTTGGCAACGCGCTTGTGCACGGAGCGATCGAGGAATTGCACAAGGACGGCGCTATCGGCATTATAACCGGTATATTTAAAGTAACAAGCGCGGGTATTTCGTCGGCTATTATTTTCTCGTTTTTGGCGGCGGTGATCGTCAAACCCAAGGGTTGACGACCACTGTAATAAAGTTCGCTCGCAAGACAAGCCTCTTCGGATGAAACCGATGAGGCTTGTCTTGCGTCTATAGCTTATTAAGAATGGATCGCGGAAAATGGTTATATTTAACAAATAAATTTAGAGAATTTACAAGTATACGGACGAAAAACTTTCCTGTAAACTAGATTTACGCTCGTTTACCTATATTTTCTAAAGATTGCTAGCCTTTTCGTGTGAATTCAGGATTATTTTAGCTTTATTGGCAAGCGCTTACGAAAATAGTTGAGACGATAGTTTTCCCTGAGGAAAACGCTGAGGAGGATCAGACATGGAAACGACAACCCAACATCACGTAGAGGCTCTAGCGAAACTGAAAGCCAATTTGGAATCTTGTATTCTGGGCAAGAGCTCAGAGATTGAATTATTGCTTACCGCGATGCTAGCCGGCGGGCACGTTCTGCTTGAAGATGTGCCAGGAACAGGTAAAACGGTTTTAATTAAAGCTTTAGCGCGTTCCATAGACGGTCAATTTCGCCGTATTCAGTGCAATCCGGATCTATTGCCTTCCGATATTACAGGTGTTTCTATATATCATCCCAAAGAAGAGAAGTTTTTGTTCCGCTCGGGCCCCATTATGACGAACATTTTACTTGTCGATGAAATTAATCGAGCTACAACGAAGACGCAATCAGCCTTGTTAGAAGCGATGGAGGAGCAGCATATCACTGTAGATGGCGATTTATATGAGCTTCCTTCTCCCTTTCTGATGCTTGCCACTCAAAATCCGATTGATTTCGAAGGCACTTATATCCTGCCGGAAGCACAGCTTGATCGCTTCATGATTAAGCTCAGTCTCGGCTATCCGAATGAAGCAGCGGAGAAGCAGATGATTGCCTCACAGAGCAAAGCGCACCCCATTGAATCTCTGCAAGCTGTTATGGATACAGATCAAGTGCTGGTCGTTCAAGACCGAGTTCGTCGTGTACATTTGGATGAAGCAGTTGCCGATTATTTGCTTACAATTTCAAGAAAGACCAGAGAACACAAGGCTGTCTTCCTTGGAGCTAGCCCACGGGCAACACTCTCGCTCGTTCACGCCGCGAAGGCTTACGCCTTCATTAATGGAAGGGATTATGTCATTCCAGATGATATTAAATATCTGGCTCAATACGTCCTTGGGCACCGAATGATTCTTCATTCGGAAGCTCGGCTGGATGGAGCAACTGTCACCTCTGTTCTGGGATCGATCTTCGAGCAGGTGCGTGTGCCAGTCCGATTGGAGAAGTGAGCCGCATGAATCGTCTGTTCTTGAAGCGATTTGGGGAGCTCTCCAGGGTTCCGGCAGCTTTCTGGATGCTTGCTTCCTGCCTGATAGGCAGTCTGTTTTTCCTTTTGTTTCAAGGTGGGAAGCTGGCTTCCATGCTGTTTATTATTATTACGCTATTATCCGTATACTTGATTTTGGGTAATTGGAGCGGCGTCAAGCGGACCCATGGTGTGCGCAGGCTGCCTAACACGCATCAGGACGCGAATCTTGAAGCTGGCCATTCCCTTCAGATTGGTATTCAGGTGCAGATTCCAGGCTTTTGGCCAATTCCTTACATGATGATTAGAGATAAGCTTATTCGTCAGAACGGGGAAGAAACGGTGTTCGAAGGGTCTCTTGTGCCGGATTGGAAGCGAAGAGGTGAATTGCTTTACAGCACCCTGCCATTACGAAGAGGGTCTTATCGATTTGGTGCAACCGAATGCTTAACGGAAGATATTTTCGGTTTTTTTCAACACAAAGGTCGTTTAGAGCTCCAACAGCAGATAACGGTTTACCCTCAAACAGTACCCATACGAGAATGGACTCAGTTTCATCAAATGTTAAAAGGGATGCAGCATCATTCCACGACGACACGCGCACACCGTGAGACGACACAAATCAACGGCGTTCGTGAGTACATCTACGGGGATCGCTTGTCTCGTATTCATTGGAATGCAACAGCTAAAACGGGCACGTGGAAATCCAAAGAATTCGAACGCGAATCTCTTCCCAAGACGATTATATTATTAGATCGTACGGATCGCGCTTATCAGGATGCGGCGGAATTCGAGCTAGCTGTATCAGTTGCGGCTTCGTTGTTTCGATATGCTTCCAGTCGAGAACTTGCGCTGGGCTTGTTGTCCGTTGGTAAGGAATCGACTTACTTAGAACCGAAACAAAGTCAGAACCATCATAAGCAGATTATGAATCATTTAGTCAGTGTAGAGGCGGACGGCTATCATTCTCTGAATCAGATCATGAAAGAGCGCTCTCGTCAATTACCAGCTGGCTGTTTTTTTGTATTAGTTTCTCCGCAAAGGGGAGCGCTCATGCTGCAGATGCTGCACCACCTTGAACATCTTCAGATGAATCCATGCCATATTTGGGTTCATGGATCACCGACGGGGCTGTTCAAAGGGCAAACCGTTGAGCCTTCTAGTGGGCAAGAAGATTGGATTAAGCAGATTCGCGCTCAAGGATTTATGGGGTACGAAGTGGGGCAGCTTTCTGAACTCTCTAACTTGTTGGGAGGGACGAGGCGATATGCGTAACGCTATTTGGAAAAGAGTGTTGCTTGCCGATTGGCCACACCGTATGACAGCTATAATTACCGGATTATTTCTGTTTCAATTTGTACTCTGGATTCAAAAGGAAGATGGACTCTGGCTGCCGCAGACAGCATCCTTGGTTAGTGCAACATTATGGATCGTCGTGATTACCTACATGGTGCCCTATTTCAATCAAACGGGGCGAACGGCGATTCAATTTATGCTGATTATTATCCTTCATGGTTTTGCGCTTGGTTACACGTTTACTCAGGTAACGTTTCATAGTTGGAAGGATATATTGAAATGGGTAACGCTTAACGTTAGCCAGATAGAACCGTATATTTGGTTTAGTTTTTCTGCGTGGATGGTCTATTTATTCGTCATGTGGGCCGTGGAGTCCAAATTTCGTATTTTCGTGCTGATGGTCGCTAGTGTTCTATTTTTCGCCATTCGCGATTCGTTTAGCATCATCTTCTTATGGCAGCAGGTCGCTATCGTCTTGTTCTGCGGCTTCTCTCTCTTGATGATGCGCCATTTTACGAATTTGAGGCAGCGAGCACCTATGATTTGGGAGACGATTATTGAATATCCAGCTTCTATTGGCGTACCGATTCTACTCATTGTTGTCGTTACCTTAACCGTTGGCGTGATTTCACCTACGGTGGACCCCATTCTAACAGACCCATATACCGCGTGGAAGATAAGTCGTGGTGAGTCTGTTCCTTTACTAGGCAAAGGCATCAGTACCTCTGCATCGACTGCGGACGCTTCGTCAGGCTATAGCCGAGATGATAGCAAGCTAGGTGGGAGCTTTCGGTACGACTATACGCCTGTGATGACCGTGGATACGACCAAACGGACCTACTTTCGCGGTGAGACTAGATCTCTTTATAATGGAAAAGGTTGGGAGCTTAGCCCTGCCGAGAAGAAGCTTCAGCTCATGAAAGTCAATGAGAACGTGCTACAGAAAGATCGAAGACTCGATCAGTCCCTTCTAACGACCAAAGAGGTTACCCAAAGCGTTGTCATGAACAGAGATGAGGTATTCCCAGTCTTGTTCGGCGGATTTGCGATTGATAAAATTGAAGAAATAAATAAGGGCGAAAATCCTTTTCAACAATTGCTATGGTCCCCGCGTCAGGCAGAACTTCGTTTCATTGATAAAGAGAATTATCCCAAAGCATATAAAATCATTACGCAAGAGCCGATTGTCGATGTGCCGGGCTTGCGTGAAACGAAGTCAGACTTCGTGAAACAGCCGGAGTGGAATGAATATCTACAATTGCCTGCAGAATTGCCTGAACGCGTTAAACAATTAGCTATAGAAATTACAAAATCAGCTAACAACGGTTATGACAAGGCGAAGCTTATTGAAAAATATTTGGCAGAACACTATCCTTATACGAATACCCCTGATGAGAGTAAAGGAAAGAGCAAAGACTTTGTAGACCGATTTTTGTTTGAAATTAAACAGGGTTATTGTGATTATTATTCTACATCTATGACTGTACTAACTCGTTCGATTGGACTTCCGGCTCGTTGGGTCAAAGGATATTCGTCAGGTGCTTCTCCAATTCCTGAACAAATCAGAGAACATGGCATCATGAGTCAGTTTGGTTCTGAATTTGATGTGGATGGAGCGGGCACCTATACGGTCAGGAACTCGGACGCCCACTCTTGGGTCGAAGTTTACTTTGAGGGATACGGATGGATTGCTTTTGAACCAACCTCAGGCTTCAAGCTGCCGACACTATTTCCTGAAACTAAGGTGGAGCCGGCGAATGCTCCCGCGAGCAGCCCGCTCCCGGCCGTTCGTGTTGAGACGGAAGTTACCCCGAGTTACACGTGGCTGTGGTTGACGTTAGCTGGATTCTTCCTGCTTGCTGTTATGAGTTCAGCATGTATCTTACTCATTAGAACCGCTTCGTGGAAAGCTTGGAGAACGCGTCGCAAACAAGCCCATGCAATTAATTTTAACCAGAAAATTATTGTGGAGTTCGAGAAGCTGCTTCGACTAAGCAGGCGCAAGGGGTATACACGACTTGAACACGAAACGATGCGTGAAGCAACGAATCGGTGGTCCAAACAAAGCAAGTGGATGAAGCAAGAGCTAGAAATGGTACTTTTACTGTTCGAGCGTGCAAAGTATAGCCAAGTCAGTTCTACAGAACAGGAATATTTGCAGGTGACACAGGCGGTAATCAAATTAAAAGAACAAATGAAATAGGCTGAGAAACCACTCGCCACAAAGGGGGTGGTTTTCCCTATGAGAGGAGAAAATAAATCATGGCATTTATCGACTGTCATTTTTACTCGGAGGCCTTGGGCGTTTCTGCATCCATGCACGTCATTTTACCGCAAGCAGCTCACAGTCAAATCGGGATGGCATCCCAAACACGGGGGAGTAAGCATCCCACCTTGTTTCTTCTTCATGGTTTGTCAGATGACCATACGATATGGATGCGGAACACCTCGATCGAGAGGTATGCTTCGGAGTTAGGTATTGCGGTTGTCATGCCAGCGGTTAATCGCAGTTTTTACACGGATATGGCTTTGGGATCTAAGTATTGGACTTTCATTAGTGAAGAGCTGCCTGCACTTGCTAGATCGTTCTTCCCATTGGCGGAGGAAAGAGAACGGAATTTTGTCGCTGGTTTGTCCATGGGTGGATATGGCGCGATGAAGCTCGCGCTTTCGCATCCTGACCGCTTTGCAGCAGCAGCGAGTTTGTCGGGTGCGCTTGACATAGACCGCTTCGCCAGAGAACAGGCTCTTATGGAAGATTTTAAGTTGATTTTCGGGGAACTAAACCGGATTGAAGGCAGTGAGAACGATTTATTTGCGTTAGCTGATCACTTAGTGTCGAGCAAAAAACCAGCTCCTCACTTGTTCCAATGCTGCGGAACCGAAGATTTTCTGTATGAAGATAACTTGCGATTTCGGGACCATCTTCGCAAACTTTCCATTGAATTGACCTATGAGGAAGAATCAGGTAACCATGATTGGGGCTATTGGGATCGGAAAATACAAAATGTGCTACGCTGGCTGCCGCTTCCAGCGCGTTCCTAGTGGGAAAATACGTTCTTTTCTTTTTGCAACAAACGGGTCACTATGGTATAGTTTCACGTATATGTCGAGGAAGCAGTTGGAGGGAATTGGTTTGCTGAAAAAGCTCGTGCCTAGACAGTCCGTGAAAACGATTTATGATATTGATGCCGATCATCTATGGGGATTCGGCATTCGTGGCATTATTACAGACCTTGATAATACGCTTGTAGGGGCTCGCGATCCGCAGGCGACTCCTGAGCTCATTGAGTGGTTGAAACGTGTGCAGCAATTGGGCTTCAAGGTTGTGATTGTGTCCAACAATAACCATGGACGAGTCTCCGCCTTCGCTAAGCCGCTGGGCATTCCGTTCATTCACCGAGCCAAGAAGCCTGCCAATGTCTCCTTTCACAAAGCCATGCAATTGCTTGGAACGAATGCAAGGCAGACGGCTGTTATCGGCGACCAAATGTTAACTGATGTGTTAGGCGGGAATCGCATGGGGCTCTATACGATCCTCGTTCAGCCGATTTCTATTGGGGATGAAGGTTTTTTTACCAAAATCAATCGACGCATTGAAAAATTGGCCCTATCGATGATGAAGAAATAACAGAGACTATTAGGGGGATTCATGATTAAAGAAGAAGTTATGCACTGTGCCGGTTGCGGCGTGGAGCTACAGACGGAAGAACCAAGCAAGCTCGGTTATGTGCCTGCAGAAGCTTTGCAGAAGGAACCTATCATTTGCCAACGCTGCTATCGCATTAAGCATTATAATGAATCGTCGAGCATTACGTTGAAGCAGGACGATTTCCTCAAGTTGCTAGGTCACGTCGGTCAGACAAAGGCTTTAGTTGTCAACATTGTCGATATTTTCGATTTTGAAGGCAGTATGATCAGCAGTTTATCCAGATTTGTTGGAAGCAACCCGATTTTATTAGTCGTGAACAAAATTGATTTGCTTCCGAAGGTGACGAACCCGAACAAAATTATTAACTGGGTACAGCGCCGAGCCAAAGAACAAAATCTCCGTGTGGTAGATATCGTATTATGTAGTGCGAAGAAGAACATGGGCTTTGATCGTGTTATCTCTGCCGTTGCGGAACATCGAGGCAATCACGATGTGTATGTAGTAGGAGCAACAAATGTTGGTAAATCAACGTTAATCAATCGTTTGATCAGCGATTACAGCGATTTAGAAGCTGAATTGACGACTTCTCAATATCCAGGAACGACGCTTGACTTGGTGAAAATACCTCTGGATGACGGCTGCTATATTGTCGATACGCCAGGAATTGTGTATGCCCATCGCTTGACGGAGGTCGTCACAAAGCGTGATTTATCGCAAATTATGCCGGATAAACCGCTCAAACCGATGGTCTTTCAACTGAATGAAAGCCAGACACTGTTTTTCGGAGCGATGGCTCGGTTTGATTTTATCAAAGGTGAGCATCAGTCGTTCACTTGCTACACATCGAACGCGATTCAAATTCACCGCACTAAGCTGGAAAAAGCGGATGAATTGTATGAAGGGCATAAAGGTGAGATGCTGACGCCTCCGCGCAAAGCAGATTTGGACGAACTGCCTAAGTTTGTGAAGCACCCGATTCACATTCCAAAAGGGAAACGAATCGATGTGCTAATTTCTGGTTTAGGCTGGATCAAAGTAAACAGTGAAGCTGGCGCTGATCTTGCGGTGCATGCGCCAAAAGGTGTTAAGGTCATTGCGCGGGAGTCTTTAATATAGGATTGATGCGGATAATGGAAGTTCTGCCAAAGTAAAACGCTAAGGGGGAAGCCATGGAGAGCAAACGGACGCTAGACAGCCATACCATCCTTTATGGTGTTTTCGGGGATCCGATTCGGCATTCGCGTTCGCCGATTATGCTGAATCGTGCATTCCAAGAGACAGGTGTGAATGCGGCGTATGCGGCATTCCACGTAACCCAACAAGGTTTAGGCGATGCGATTCGCGGTATTCGCTCTCTGGGTTATCGTGGCATTAATGTGACGATTCCACATAAGGTGGAAGTGATGCAGTATCTTGATGAGATTGATGAAGGGGCGCAGGTCATCGGCGCCGTTAATACGATTGTTAACGATGCTGGTCGTCTAATTGGTTACAATACAGATGGCATCGGCTACGTTCGCTCATTGAAGGAAGAAACCGGCATCGAGCTGCAGGGGAAAACCGTGCTGCTGCTGGGCGCAGGCGGCGCGGCGCGAGGTATAGCCTACGCCCTTGCCAAAGAAGGAGCGGCATGTATTTATATTGCTAATCGCACCAAAGAACGAGCGGTTGAGCTTGCCGGAACCATTGGCGGTTTCACGAAAGCCATTGGGCTAGGTCTGGACGAACTAGAACAAGTCATTGGCGATGCAGAGCTTATTGTGAATACGACGTCGGCAGGCATGCATCCGAATGTGGACGAGCTGCCCATGTCGGCTGACCTTTTGCGTTCTCACCATCTTGTCAGCGATTTGATTTACAATCCGCGGATTACCAAATTTCTCCGAGTAGCTGAGGCATTAGGAGCTCGCATTCACGGAGGATTAGGTATGTTTATTTATCAAGGCGCTTATGCTTTTGAATATTGGACTGGCACACCTGCGCCCGTTGGGGCAATGAGACAGGTTGTAGAACAGTCTTTAGCTGAATAGAATAGAGGGACATCCATGTTAACAAGCAAACAGAAACGTTATTTGCGCTCGATGGCGCATCATTTAGATCCGATCTTCCAAGTAGGAAAAGGCGGTGTAAACGATCATTTGATTCGTCACATCCAAGAAGCAATTGAAGTTCGTGAATTAATCAAAATTACGGTACTCAACAACAGTGGGGAAGATCGCAGTGAAGTGGGTACTGAATTGGCTGAGAAGTCAGGTGCTGATCTCGTTCAAGTCATTGGTAAAATTGTTGTGCTTTACAAAGAATCGCGGGATCAGAAGAAAATCGAATTACCGCGATAAAGAGGTGCAAGCATGCTGGTCGGAATTATGGGAGGCACCTTCGACCCGATTCATACCGGTCATTTGATCGCAGCGGAACGGGCGAGGGTGGAAGCAGATCTGGATGAAGTATGGTTAATGCCCGCGAACGTGCCGCCGCACAAGCCAAATGCTCCTAAAGCAACGGCTAAGCAGCGTTGGGAAATGGTCGTCGTGGCTGCAGAGGGAAATCCGTTTTTTCGTCCACTAGATATCGAAATTGGTAAAGGCGGCGTATCTTACAGTATTGATACGATTGAACTGCTTTGTGCAAACAACCCCAATACGGAATTTGTCTATATCATTGGGGCGGATATGGTGCAGTATTTGCCGCAGTGGCATCGCATTGATGACATCGTGCGGCAAATTCAATTTATCGGCCTAGCCAGACCTGGTTACGAGCTTGATATGGAGAAAATACCAGCACATATTCGTTCGCGTGTGAAGATTCTACCTATGCCTCTTATTGACATTTCTTCGACAATGATTCGGGAGGAAATGTATAAAGGAAGATCGGTTCGTTACCTTGTTCCAGATGCTGTGCATACTTACATGGAGGTGAATCGTTTGTATGGATCGTGAACAATTGATTTCCGCTGTGAAAGAGCAAATGCCTGAAAAACGGTGGCTGCATACGCTAGGTGTTATGGAAACAGCCGTTATATTAGCTAAACGTTATGGAGCGGACCCGTCCAAAGCGGATTTGGCAGCAATTTTGCATGACTATTGTAAATATTGGCCTGTCCAAGAACAAGCAAAGATTATTCGAGAGAACAACGATCTTCCGCAGGATTTACTTGCTTATGACAAAGAGCTTTGGCATTCACATGCTGGCGCCTATATGGCAAAGTCGCAATTCGGTGTTCATGACGAGGAGATTCTCGACGCGATTCGTTATCACACGTCTGGTCGTGAAGGCATGACATTGCTTGACAAAATTGTATGTTTGGCTGACTATATGGAACCTGGTCGCGATTTTCCTGGTGTGCATAATATTCGTGAAATCGCTGAACATAGTATTGAGAAGGCGCTTATTGCCGGTTTCGATTCTACGATCAGCTTTTTAGTTTCCAAAGGTAAACGGATTTACCCGTTAACGATATTGACACGTAATGATTTAATTGAACAGATACAGAGCGAATCCTAGGAGGATGATGGAATGAGTATAACCCCAGAAGCAATTATGAAATTCGTGGTAGAAGCTGCAGAAGACAAAAAAGCAATGAACGTGGTGACACTAAACTTGCAAGGCATTTCTATTGTTGCCGACTACTTCGTTATTTGCCATGGTAATTCAGAGACGCAGGTGCAGGCAATCGCGACGGAAGCGAGAAAGAAAGCTCAGGAGCATGGCGTGCGAATTAGAGGCTACGAGGGTGTAGATACCGCAAGATGGGTACTGCTTGACCTAGGGGATGTAGTTCTTCATGTATTCCATCGCGACGAACGGGAGTATTACAATATTGAGAGACTTTGGTCGGATGCTAAAGTTGTGGAGCGCGTATGAGAATGGAAGCAGGAACACTCGTCACCTTAGAGGTGGCGAGGGAAGTTCCACCCAACGGTTATTTCTTGACCGACGGCTATCAAGATGTGCTTCTGCCCTATGCTGAAATCGTAGGCTCTATGATCAAGCCTGGAGATAGCGTAGAAGCGTTTCTGTTTCATGATACACAGGACAGGTTGATGGCTACGATGAAACGGCCTCATTTAGTTATGGGTGAGGTTGGACTTCTGGAAGTGGTGGACATTCATCCGCGATTTGGCTACTTTTTGGAAATAGGTCTAGGCCGCAATTTGCTGCTCCCTTATCGAAATGTGCCAGAATTGGAAACTCTACGTCCTGTAGTTGGAGATAAAGTGTATGCTACGCTAGCTCATGATCGCCAGGGGCGCTTAATTGCGAAGCTCGCTTTAGAAGAAGACTTAGCTCCGCTTTGTGTGCGGGCACCGTCCACGTGGAGCAATCAATGGGTCGATGCACGTGTCTATCGCCCCTTACAAATAGGAACTTTCGTTATTTGTGAGGCGGGTGTTTTAGGTTATGGTGTTATCGGGCTTATAGCGGCTCCAGAACGGACTCGTCTGTTGCGTGTGGGTGAGTTGGTTAAGGTTAGGGTTTCTTTTGTCCGCGAGGAAGACGGACGGGTTAATCTCTCGATGCGGCTTCCAAAAGAGTTAGGTCGCGATGAGGATGCCGAGCGCATCCTGAGCGCGCTCAAAGAGCGAACAAATGGCGCTATGCCTTTTTCCGATCAGACATCCGCAGATATGATTAAAGATCGATTCGGCATGAGTAAAGCTGCCTTCAAACGCGCAATGGGCAAGCTCATGAAGGAAGGACTTATCTATCAGGAGGATAACTGGACTTATCTGAAACAAGAGGAGACGCAGGGCTAAAGATGAGCTACGAAAGATTTGCGTACACATATGACCGCCTGATGGAGAGCATGCCTTACGGGGAATGGCTCCGATTTGCCAGAGAAAGCTTTGAACGATTCGGTACCAAGCCAACTGCGTTAGTTGATTTGGGATGTGGAACCGGAACATTAGCGATTCCTCTTGCCCTTGAAGGCTATCGGGTAACGGGCATCGATTTATCAGAGGATATGCTTGCTGTTGCAGAACAAAAGGCGGAACAGCGTAGTACGCTTTTGAAAAATGGTTCGCTGCGTTGGGTGCAGCAGGATTTGCGCGAGTGGGGCATCGGCGAGCAGGTGGATGCAGCGATTTCGTTTTGTGATTGCATCAATTATTTGTTGGAAGAAGAAGAGATTATACAGACATTCCAGCAAACGTATGATGGGCTTAAGCCTGGAGGTTTATTTTTGTTTGACGTACATACCCCTGAGCAGCTGTTTGCTTACGCCGAATCACAGCCGTTTTTTTTGGATGAAGAAGATGTGTCTTACATTTGGACAAGCGAGTTAGATGATGAGCGCGTTCAGATTGAACACAATTTGACGATCTTTGTTCAAGACAAAGA
The DNA here is from genome assembly GCF_010820665.1 of Paenibacillus sp. SYP-B3998. Lineage (GTDB taxonomy): Bacteria > Bacillota > Bacilli > Paenibacillales > NBRC-103111 > Paenibacillus_E. Next base: position 855,048 of record NZ_JAAIKC010000001.1, read on the forward strand.
AGGTTCAGATCGGTTTAGACGTATTGATGAGATGCATGTACAGCGCGCTTATCCACTAGGATGGTTGGAACAACAGCTTCATGAGGTCGGATTTAAAGAGGTGCACAAGGGGAGTGATTTCACATGGAATTCGCCAACCGTGACAACAGAGCGAGCATTCTTCGTAGCGAAGAAATAGCGAAGTTATCGTTAAGCGTGGCTTGACAGTGCGGCATTAATTTACATATAATCATAGCTAATTAGTTGTTAGAAAAGCTTTGAAGAGGAATAGTAGCTGGGCGCAGCATTTTTCAGAGAGCCGGGACTCAGGTGGAAACCGGTAGATGCAGCAAGTGAACTCGCCTCGGAGCTAGATAGTGAACATCGTTACAGACGGTGCTAGCTGGATCGTTTCACCCGCGTTAAGGGGCAGAGTGAACACAGGCAAAGTATGCCGTGTGTTAACTAGGGTGGTACCACGGGAATTCAACCTCTCGTCCCTAGCGATATCCGCTAGGGATGAGGGGTTTTTTTGCAGCACTTTTATGAACATAGGTAAGGCGCTAGCCTTACCTCAGGGAGGATCTTGTATATGTCAGAGGAAATTAAAGAAACAAGAGAACAGCTTGGGTATAACCCACAAGTGATCGAGCCGAAATGGCAAGCGGTTTGGGACGCAAAGAAAACATTTAAGGTGCTCGAAAATTCGGAAAAACCGAAATTTTACGCACTCGATATGTTCCCATACCCATCTGGTGCAGGTTTGCATGTAGGGCACCCGGAAGGTTACACAGCAACAGATATCGTTTCGCGTTTCAAGCGGATGAGAGGCTATAACGTACTTCACCCGATGGGGTGGGACGCTTTTGGTTTGCCTGCCGAGCAGTATGCACTGGATACAGGGAATGATCCGCGTGATTTTACGAACAAGAACATTGACACGTTCCGCCGTCAAATTAAGTCACTTGGCTTCTCTTACGATTGGGACCGTGAAATCAGCACAACGGATCCTGAATATTACAAATGGACACAGTGGATTTTTATCCAGCTTTATAATAAAGGTCTGGCTTATGTAGACGAAGTGCCAGTAAATTGGTGCCCGGCTCTGGGGACAGTTTTGGCCAATGAGGAAGTCATTGACGGATTGAGCGAACGTGGTAACCATCCTGTTATTCGCAAGCCGATGCGTCAGTGGATTCTAAAAATTACTGAATACGCAGAGCGTCTTCTGGAAGATCTTGAGGAGCTGGATTGGTCTGAAAGCATTAAGGATATGCAGCGCAACTGGATTGGGAAATCTACGGGCGCTGAGGTGCGCTTCGCAATTGAGGGTCATAGGGAACAAAGCTTGACTGTGTTTACTACACGTCCAGATACTTTGTTCGGAGCAACTTATTGTGTGCTTGCGCCAGAGCATGAGCTTGTGCAATCCATCACAACAGAAACACAAGCGCCTGCGATCAAAGAATATCAAGAGAAAGCTTCTCGCAAAAGCGATTTGGAGCGCACCGATTTGGCGAAAGACAAAACAGGTGTATTCACGGGCGCTTACGCGATTAATCCAGTGAACGGAGCCAAAGTTCCCATTTGGATTGCCGACTATGTGCTAGGCGGCTACGGGACAGGAGCCATTATGGCTGTGCCTGGCCACGATCAACGCGACTGGGAATTTGCGAAGCAGTTCGATCTGCCTATTATCGAAGTTGTACAGGGTGGTAACGTTGAGAAAGAAGCTTATGCAGGAGACGGTCCTCACGTCAACTCTGAGCCAATCAATGGGCTGAACAATGAGCAAGGGATTAGCCATATGATCGCATGGTTGGAGCAGAACGGTAAAGGGAATGGAAAAGTCACTTACCGCCTAAGAGATTGGTTGTTCAGCCGTCAAAGATATTGGGGGGAACCGATTCCAATTCTCCATTTGGAAGATGGCACAATGAAGCCGGTGCCAGTGGATCAACTGCCGCTTCTTCTTCCTCAGGTCGATGAAATCAAGCCTTCAGGTACAGGAGAATCACCACTTGCAAACGTAGCCGATTGGGTGAATACAGTCGATCCTGAAACGGGAATGAAAGCTCGTCGCGAAACGAACACGATGCCGCAATGGGCTGGAAGCTGCTGGTATTACCTGCGCTTCATCGATCCGCATAACGATAAGGCTTTTTGCTCACATGAAATGCAGCAGCAATGGCTGCCTGTTGATCTTTATATCGGCGGCGCAGAGCATGCTGTGCTTCATCTGTTGTATGCGCGTTTCTGGCACAAAGTGCTCTACGATCTTGGTTTTGTGCATACCAAAGAACCATTCCATAAGCTCGTGAACCAAGGTATGATTCTTGGGGAAAATATGGAGAAAATGAGTAAATCTCGTGGTAATGTCGTGAACCCTGACGATATTGTCAGTGATCAAGGTGCTGATACTTTGCGTATTTACGAAATGTTCATGGGTCCGCTTGAAGCTACGAAACCTTGGAATACAACAGGCGTAGATGGCATATTCCGCTATTTGAGTCGTGTATGGAGATTGTTCGTTGATGAGAATGGCAACATACATCCAAAAATCAGCGCCGAGGAAACGCTTGGCAGCGATTCGTTCAAGCGCACCTGGCATCGCACGATCAAAAAAATTACTGAAGACTTTGAGGCTCTGCGTTTTAACACCGCAATTAGCCAAATGATGATATTCGTCAACGAAGCTTACAAGACAGAGCGCTTACCGCTAGAAGCAATGAAAAACTTTGTGCAGGTGCTTTCTCCAATTGCTCCGCATTTGGCGGAAGAGCTGTGGGAGAAGCTGGGAGGCACAGATTCGATTACCTATGAGCCGTGGCCTTCTTATGATGAGGCTTGGACGGTTGACAATGAAGTTGAAATCGTTGTGCAAGTTAATGGGAAAATCGTAGAACGCGTATTGATTTCCAAAGATACAGATGAGAAGGCAATGGAAGAACTAGCTTTAAACCTTGACAAAGTCAAAGAAGCGACCGCCGGAAAGGCCGTTCGCAAATTGATTGTTGTTAAAGGGAAGCTGGTTAATATCGTTGTAGGTTAAGTAAGGAAGTTGGCAACTGGGAAGGTTATTGTTTCAATGTAAATTGATGCTCTGCCTTCTCAAGGTCAGCTTCGAATTTGGCATGAGTGGCGTGTATGACATGTTGGAACATTCCCGCTAACTCATTTTCCATTATGCGTAAGCCTTCGGCTGTAATACCGCCAGGAACGGATACTCGTTTTTGAAGCTGGGCAGGACTGAATCCGCCGGTTGTTAGCAACCTACCAGTACCTAATGTCATCTCGCTGGCAAGCAGCGTAGCTTCTTCAATAGAAATCCCCGTTTCGACCACCGCGGCTTCGATGAACGATTGAATAAAATAAGCAAGAAAAGCGGGTCCGCAACTAGATAGATCCGAAGAAATACGTGTATAGTGCTCAGACACCCGAATAGGGGTGGAAATATGAGTGAGTACATTTTCAATCCATTCTTTATCCTCTGGCTGCATCCGATTTCCATGAATACAAAGCGTAGCCCCGCTCAACACATAGTTTGTAATACTAGGAATAATCTTACTGATTTTGGCTGGCAGCAAACCTTCCAAATGCCTGAGCAGAACTGGACTAGTAATCGAAACAAACATCTGAGAGGAAAGCACGTCCTTTTTGATTTCATCAATAACCGTTTTGAACTCAGAAGGTTTCACACATAGAAAAACAAGATCGCTCTCCGTTACAACTTCTCTATTTGATCGGGCGACCTTTAGTCCCGGATAAGTCTCTGCAAGACGCTCAACTTTGTTTATTGTCCGATTTCCTGCAATAATTTGCTCCGGATTAAACGCACCGGAATGAATAAACGCCTCAATTAGAATACTTCCCATACTCCCAGTACCGATGAATCCTACTTTCATCAAGTAATCCCTCCCGAAAAGTCAGTCATCTTGGCGAAAGTTTACGAACTTTTGAATTCTCCAGTAAACTCGCGCCTTTATCCTTGTTGTCCCTCATACAGTTGGTTAGAACTGGGGCTATGATTTGCATTCCATTCAGATGCTTTTTCATTTATATGCCCTGCTGTAAATAATTATGCTACAGAAGGAGTGAATTTGTGGATTTATTTAGTAAAAGGAAAGGCGTGATCGCACTCTGTGCTGCGTCTGTTTGTTTATTTAGTTACTTGATTTGGCAGTTTATGCTTGGAGGTCGATCTGCCATTCAAAATGAATTCCAGCCTGTTAATAGTCAAATGCAGCAGGTCATTGCCCAAACTGCAGAAAAAAACAACCAGCTATCTTCTAAAAAAGAATCGAATGGCGAACAAAAAAGCGCATCTCCTGAATCTGAAAAAGGGAAAGAAAACGAGAGCGAAAAAGCAGTAGTTGGCGCGACAGAGGATAAGCAAAAGAACGAAAATAAAACCGTGAAAAAGAATGAAAAAGAGAATGGAAAGCAAAACAAAAAACAGAATAACGAAGAAGAAGGCGTTAAAGAAGCAAGTGAAGGAACAGGAAGAAAACCTATATCGTCGAAAACGCCTTCTAAGTCATCAGCCCCATCTAAATCGAACGCTACAACCTCTGAGACATTAAGCGGACAACGCTTAGATTTGAATACGGCTACTTTGGAGCAGCTAAACTCACTACCTGGAGTTGGTGCAAGCAAGGCTAAGGAGATCATTGCATACCGCAAGAAAAATGGCGGATTTAGTCGTCTCGATGAGTTGATTGAGGTAAAGGGCATCGGTGAGAAGCTGTTGGACAAGCTAAAGCCTCACCTTTATGTAACTGAAAAGTAGTCTTTCTTTTAATTTGTTAGGAATTGTGAGAGAATAATAGGGAAATATTACCTAGGCACCTGCTTACGGGGCTAGTTAATTGGTGAAAATTTTAAGGAGGAATGAATAAAAAATGTCCGCAGACCGTAAATTATCTATCGAAACATTAGCTGTACATGCTGGTCAGGAAATCGACCCTACCACGTTATCGCGAGCTGTCCCTTTGTATCAAACTAGTTCTTATGGCTTTCGTGACACGGAGCATGCTGCAAATTTGTTTGCACTTAAAGAGTTTGGTAATATTTATACGCGATTGATGAACCCGACGACAGATGTTTTTGAAAAGCGGATTGCAGCGCTTGAAGGTGCTCCAGCAGCATTGGCTACTGCTTCCGGTATGGCGGCCATTACTTATTCTATTCTTAATATTGCCGGAGCCGGTGATGAAATCGTATCTGCTTCGAGTTTATATGGCGGCACTTATAATCTATTTTCAACAACGCTTCCGAAACTCGGTATTCAGGTTGCTTTTGTAGATCCGAGTAATCCAGAAAATTTTCGAGCGGCGATTACAGATCGAACAAAAGCGCTCTATGCGGAGACGATTGGTAACCCTAGAGGGGATGTTCTGGATATTGAAGCCGTCGCAGCAATTGCGCATGAGCATGGGATTCCGCTTATCGTAGATAATACCTTTCCAAGTCCTTACCTGCTTCGACCGATCGAGCATGGAGCGGATATTGTTGTACACTCAGCGACAAAGTTTATCGGCGGGCATGGCACGTCAATTGGTGGCGTTATTGTAGATGGCGGCAAGTTCGATTGGCAAGCAAGCGGTAAGTTCCCTGGTTTAACTGAGCCGGATCCAAGTTATCATGGTGTAGTTTACACGACAGCGGTTGGCCCGATAGCTTATATTATTAAAGCAAGAGTTCAGCTTTTGCGAGATATGGGAGCGGCCATAGCGCCATTCAACTCCTTTTTACTGCTTCAAGGCTTGGAAACCCTACACCTTCGTATGGAAAGACACAGCTCGAATGCATTGAAAGTTGCGGAGTTTCTGGAGAATCACGAAGCGGTGGAGTGGGTCAACTATGTAGGCTTACAAAGCCATCCTTCGTATGAACTTGGTAAAAAATACTTACCTAGAGGTCAAGGAGCTATTTTAACATTTGGCATCAAGGGTGGTCTAGATGCCGGCCGCAAAGTTATTAATGCGGTTCAATTATTTTCACATTTGGCAAATGTCGGTGATTCCAAATCGCTTATTATCCATCCTGCCAGCACAACACATCAGCAGTTGGGTGAGGAAGAACAGGAATCAGCAGGTGTTTCACCAGGGATGATTCGTCTTTCTATCGGTACAGAAGGAATTGATGATATTCTTCACGATTTGGATCAGGCAATTAAAGCGAGTCAGTCATAAAAGGAGTACAAAGAGCAGTTATGAGTAATCGTAAGGATTGGGATACTTATTTCATGGATATCGCCTATATGGCTTCTACACGATCACAGTGTAATCGCAGGCACGTTGGCGCCGTATTGGTTCAAGGGAAGAAGCTGTTGGGAACAGCATACAATGGAGCCCCGATGGGGGTTCCCGATTGTAGCGAGGCGGGCTGTATGTTGGTTGAGGAAATCGAGTTGAAGGTCGTTGAAGACAAGGAAGAAGTTTTGCGCAAACAGCGATGTATCCGTACAATCCATGCGGAACAAAATCTTTTGCTCTTCACTGACCGGGATGATCGGGAAGGTTCAACGGTGTATGTTACTGATCAACCATGCTGGACCTGTGCCAACATGCTAGCCAATAGCGGGATAACGGAAATTGTGTTTCATCGGGAATACCCAAAGGATCAAGCTAAGGTAAGCGGCCTCATGCTGGCCAGAGGCATTGATTTCCGTCAAATGGAAGCCTATGAGCCTCCACCAGGTACTCTAACGGATGTTATTAATTGAATATGAACGGGGAAGAACCTCTTTCTGCAACGGCCTCAAAGTCGTTGCAGAAAGAGGTTTTTTTGTTTTTCATGACTTAATCCTCATGGAGGGTGATCGAGTCTTGGAATCTGATGATTTTTGAAGTGTTTATAGGGGAAGTAAAAGCATAGGAGGTATAGATTGAAGAGACCTGTTGTTCTAGGAGGTTGCCTGTGGATAACTGGCTATGTGCTTGCGCTCTATGCCGAGCCGTCTTGGTTGTCTTTGAAGGTGAGCGTGTTATTGTTGGGTGCTCTAGTTGTTATTTATGTACTACGAATACCAGGGAGATTACCGTTGTGTGCGCTGCTGCTGGTCGGTGTAGCCTGTGGCTATTATCACTGGAACGATCAGCGGAACGTATCCGCGCTGCTGCCTCTCGCGGAGCAGCAAGAGCGGCTGGACGGCAGCGATATTACGCTGACTGGCCGTATTGCTAGCCCTGTCTCCGTCGATGGCGACAGGGCTAGCTTCGCTGTGAAAGCGGAGTCGATTCGCTTTCAACACGCGACCGACGCTTTCTCGCTTGGCGGGGAAAGTGTGCAGGTTTCACTGCGCCTATTGAAACAGGCGCAGCAAAAACAAGCCGCGAGCTGGCGACGTGGCGATACGATAAGTCTCGACGGAATGCTGCGTAGCCCGTCACCCGCTCGTAACTTTGGCGGCTTCGATTACCGCCGATATTTGCGCCTTCACCACACCCACTGGCTCCTTACGGCCAAAGGGACTGAGCAGGCGCAGGTTGAGCCTGCTGGCTTTCGTGTTAATTTCGTTCAACTGCTGCGCTGGAACGACGAGCTGCGCGACGCTTTAAGCAAGCGGATGGATCAGATATTCCCCGCATCGCAAGCAGGATTTATGAAAAGTATGCTAATTGGTATGCAAGACGATCTCGATCCTGAACGTTTTCAGCAATTCTCGGAGCTGGGGCTTACACATATTTTAGCTATCTCTGGGCTGAATGTTGCTGTGTTTTTAGGTGTTTGCATGTGGATCATGCGTAGACTGAAGCTGGCAAGAGAAACTTATTTGCTCATTTCGATGCTGCTCTTGCCCGTTTATATCCTTTTGACAGGGGCTTCGCCGTCTATTGTAAGGGCAGGACTTATGGCTATGGTTGCTTTGTACGCTGCCAGACGTGGGTTATTGAAGGATGTACTTCATATTATCGCGATCGTCGCATGGGTTATGCTGCTCTGGGAACCTTACTATTTGTTAGATGTTAGTTTCCAACTTTCTTTTCTTGTCACGCTAGGACTGATTATCGGAGTCCAGAGAGTGAATGATCTACTTCAAGGAAGCATTTCCTTGCAGTTCATCAGGAATACACTTTCGATTACCGTTGTTTCTCAGTTGATTTCCTTTCCTGTTTCGATCTATTATTTTAATCAATTCTCCTTATTATCTTGGGCTGCAAATGCAATTTTGGTTCCGGTTATTAGTATGATTGTGTTTCCTATGGGACTACTCGCTCTGGTGCTAGGGCTTATTAACATATCCGCAGGGAGAAGTATGGGTTGGCTTTTAACATGGTTAAACGATGCTGTGTTCTGGATAACGGATAGGCTTGAACAGCTGAGAGGATTTAAAATGATTTGGCCCTCGCCTAGCTTGACTTGGATAGTTGCTTTTTATTTATTGCTTGTTTTGATTTATCTAAGTTTACATAAGAATTATCAAAACTTAAGCATGCATCATTCGATTCTTCTGGAATCGTCTTCACTCAAGAGAAGGTATGTGCAGGCTAGCCTTCTATGTAGTGTGCTATGTTTCATCATTTTACTGTGGATCGGGTATGCGCCGAATCGGTTGGAGCGATCAGGTCTTGTTCAGTTTATCGATGTTGGACAAGGGGACAGCATTCTGATTCGCACGCCTTACGGGAAGCACCTACTGATCGATGGCGGCGGAACCGTCACGTTTCAGAGACAAGGAGAGGCGTGGAAACAACGCAAAGATCCCTATGAAGTGGGGCGCAAAATGCTCGTCCCGCTTTTGAAGAAACGAGGTGTTCATGCACTTGATTTTCTTGTGCTGACTCATGAGGATGCCGATCACAGTGGGGGATTGCAGGCAGTTGTTGAGCAAATTCCGATTAAACGCTTTCTTTTTAACGGAACTTACAAGCCGGGCAAAAGCGTTGAAAAATTATTCACTACTGCTTTGAATCGTAAGATACCACTGGTGACTGCTGAATCAAACAAGTGGATTGAGATTGATCCCGATACAAAGCTCCAGGTTCTATACCCTCTTAGTGATGGTGATCATGCAAGTCAAATTGATATCGTTAAGGAACAGAATGGCCAGTCCATTGTATTTTTATTAGAAATGCAGGGGACGCGCTGGTTGTTTACAGGAGATATGGAGAAAAACTCGGAGGAGGTCTTGCTGGAAAATCTAAAAAGCAACATAGATAGAGGGCAGGGGGTATATTCCAAAATTGATGTTCTTAAAGTTGCCCACCATGGCAGTAAAACATCGACAATTTCATCGTGGCTGGATTATTGGAAACCTTCGCTTGGTGTTATTTCTGTAGGCCAAAATAATCTTTACGGTCATCCTGCGCCTGATGTTGTGCAGAGGTTGAAACAGAATGGTGTGCGTGTATTTCGAACGGATGAGATGGGGGAAATTCAATTCGAAGTTCGTCAAGGGATAATATTAAATAGAACGAGGATACATTACTATTTTCCTAGTTCTTAAGTGCTTACTTTCATTAAAAAAAATGTTAAAAATGATTGAAATAGTCATTTTTCATGGAGGATATCGCAAGAATCTGTCGAATGTTTATTAATATCTAGATGAGAGTGAGAATATGTAACATTAAAACTACATGGTGGTGATAGGTTTATGGCGATGAAATGGGTCCACGTAATTTTCAAAACTGCAGGAAAGCCTAGACTAGGTAAAAAGGTACAGACCTCTTCAACCAAACCCATCGATTGGGGAACTAGGTTGCATTCAGTGGGCGTCAAGTTGAGCCTATCGATTATTGCCAGTATTTTATTTTTTGTTATTTTTATGGGGATAGCTTCTTATCAAATTTCAAAAAATGTGATGCAAAAGAAAGTGACGGATGCATCGCTTCAAACGATCGTGCAAACCGGTCAGAAACTCGATTTCTTGTATCAACAGTATCAAAAATTAACACTGCTCCTAGTCATGGATGGACCGCTTCAAAATCAAGTATCTAGAGCTATTCATTTAAATAAAGGGTCTCGCGAGTATATTGAAAATATGTCCGAGTTAGAAGCGACGATGTCATCTTATCTTTACTCTAATGAAGGCATACAATCTGTTGAGATCTTTTCACCGGATGGACATATCATTCAAACGAAAGCTAGTTTGATGACAGAGAAAAATTATGCGGATCAGGATTGGTTCAAAGCCATTATTGCAAAAGATGGTGAACCTGTATGGATGCCTACCAAATTAAAGGATAATCGGATTTCAACGCCTGTGATTTCGGTTGGTAGTGTCATTCATCAAGCGAACTCGAAAGAATTTTACGTGGCTGTCTTCGATATCAATTTGGATCTGGTCAAGAAACAATTGGAACATATTAAAATGGGTGAAACGGGTACCATTCAAGTAACAGATGTAAATGGAATGATTATTTATAGCCAAGATCAAGCGCAGATGGGGACGATATCTAACTATAAATTAACGGATGAACAGAAGGCCAAAGAGAGCGCTTCCTTTCCGTCCGCGGATAAAGAGAAGGAAATTGTTTTTTCGAAATCAGAGCTTACGGGCTGGTTTACAGTAGGTATGATTCCTGTAAATGACCTAACCAAGGATATGAAGGTCATTTACGACCTCACTATCATTGTCTCCATATGTGCGTTAATTATGGCCATAGGAATCGGTTATTTGGTTGCTAGAATGATCGGGAAACCGTTAGGGCACATCCGTAATCTCATGGAGGAGGGGGCTCAGGGGGATCTTAGAATTCGAACGCAGACGAATTCAAAGGATGAAATTGGACAGTTGGGAAGCAGCTTCGATACGATGATGCAGCAGATTACTGAACTCTTTAGACAGACGAATCAATCTTCTGAGGAAGTGCTTAGAACAGCTGGAGAGCTATCGGTATCTTCCAAATATACAGCAACGGCGGCGAGAGAGATTGCTGTAGCCACAAGCGAAATTACAACGGGAGCAGCAGGCTTGGCTACGCAAGCTGAACGCGGTAACGAGCTGACGATCCATATCGGTCATCAAATTACGAGTGTTGTTTTGGCTAATCAGGAGATGGGCGTTGCGGCTGAGGAAGTACAAAGTTCAAGCCAACAAGGAACGAAATATATGGAAGAACTGATCGCCAAGACGAATATCACGGAAGAAATGACGCGTTCTATGGTTGAGAAGGTCGACAAGCTGAAAGAGAGCACACATTCCATACGCAAGGTATTGGATATTTTGAGTCGAATGACGAAGCAAACGAATATTTTATCGCTCAACGCTGCGATTGAAGCTGCGCGTGCTGGATCAGCTGGTAAAGGTTTTATGGTTGTAGCCGATGAAATTCGCAAACTTGCCGATCAATCAAGACAATCTATCGAAATTGTAGGTCAGATTACCGAAACGATTCAGTCTGAAATTGATGATACAGTGAACGTATTATCGGAGGCTTACCCTATCTTTCAAGAGCAGATTCATTCTGTGAAAGAAGCGGATCTGCTATTCAAGCAAGTGCAAAACCGGATGGGCGGTTTCATCGATCAATTAGGTTCTGTCAGTCAATCTGTTCAGCAATTAGAAGAGTCGCAATTCGTACTTAGCGATGCCATGACGAATGTGAGTGCTGTGTCCGAAGAATCGCTTGCAACTTCGGAGCAGGTGGCTTCCTTGAGCACTGAGCAGCTAAATATTAGTGAAGGGTTAGTTAAACTTTCCGATAAGCTGGAGCAGCTTTCGGTGACGCTTCAAGAGTCATTGTCTAAATTTAAGGTGTAATCGCAGTATATTTAATTTTGGATAGATTCACTACAAGACACTCTACTTTGAGGAATTTTGTAGTGCTTTTTTTTGTTTTGGATTTTGATCTTGATTTTGATGTAGATTTTGAGTTTGGTGAAGTTGTTGATGATCAGGTAGTTGCTCATCCTCTGGCTGAAGCTTCCATGGCGGATCTCCATGTTTATGAAGCTCTTCGTTAATCCAATTGATGCTAAAGGGGATGATGAATGCCAGAAGGGTTCCGATAAGAACCATCCCAGGAGGCATTTGTCCTAAAATTGCCTTCCACATGTCTAATCACTCCTTCTTTGTTTCGTTAATGTTACCGATTCGGCGGATAATTGATTCAGCATGCACTTCGATGATAACTTGAGAGAATAGGTTATCCCCAGAATCCCAGTTATTTTCTACTGGCTTCCACAGTTTGTAGTGGTTTTGATATAAATATGGGCCAAGACCCAAGGCATCCTTCTTATAGGTTTGCTGCAGCTTTTTTATCGCCTTATAAGCATTTTTTTCAATCATCTCCGTGATGCTTTTCTCAATTCGTTTGAGTGCTTGTTCTTTGGAAGGGTCAATATTTGCTATGGATTTATCGAGGTTTCCTTCGGCAAGAATTTGAATAACAAATTTAAAGCGGTTCGGGCCGAGAAGCTGCATCGTGATTTTACGCTCTGATCGTTCCAAGAGAAAATCAACCGTATTTTCATCTATTTTCGATTCGACTATGCCGCCTTTCATTTGATTCGTAATAAAATTTAAACCTTGTGTTTCTGCTCCCGATAGAAAGCCTACCATCCGCTTTGTATCACCTGCAAATATGGCGCATCCTGATAAAGAGATTCCCTGATCTTCGATTTTGACTTTCTGAATGGCGAAACTTTCGTGTTTGACGAGATTTTCATGGACATCCCCAATACGGGATTGGGGGATCATAAAATTCGTTTTTCTATTATTTTTGGCAATGGACGTTATGTAATCAATCGGCATCGTTTCATTATTGGCTTGGATATTTAGGACGTCCGCTGCTTTGCCTTCAGTGATTAGGATTTGGACACCTCTTCGCATCTCACTGTTTCGTAAATAATAATCCAATAAATCAGCGAAATTAGATTTACTCTTCGCGAGTTTATCTGAAATTAGAATCATTTTTAAGTGCTCAAAGTAAGGAGAACGGCTTGTTTTCGAAGACATTCGGCCAGAGAGAGCCGGCATTGAATTCTCTGTCGTTGACAAATTGAAGTAGGCTTTGCCTGAAGCACCACCTCCGCCTCCGCCGGAGCCCCGGGTACTTTGCTTCAAACCGCCTGGAACGACGAACTGAAAGGTGCCTAAGTAGTTATGTTTGGCGTCGGCTGCCTCTGGTTGGTCAATGGCGATTCCGACAACGAAGCCGCGCTGATCTATTTCTACGCGATCCCAGCAGCCTGTTGTCAGGAATAGTAAAAGGCTAAGGTATATAGAGATCACGATAGATTTAGGTAGCATCGCTCTTCACCTTTCGAAGTTTAGCGATTAAATAAACGAGCCCGGGAGCGATGATGGCTATTACCATACCAAAATAACTAATGAACGTGCCTAATTTTGAGAAATCTGACATGTTTCTTGGCAGCATGCAGGTCATGTAGATCGCAGGGCTCAGAATAAGAACCCAAGTTTTGCGTTTCACTTGGGTGAACATCGAGCGCAAGGCGCAAATAGAGCAGTCAAAGGCCATGATGGTTGTTGTGAACACGGTCATAATCCAAATCGTAAAGAAGATAGATTCAAATCGCTCGAAAAATTCCCCTGGAATTTGCATTTCTTTAGCCAGCTCCACTGCGGGAAAAGTTATTTCTTTTAAGGCAAATTGGGAGAACACACCTACACAGATGATATAGATAGCAATGTAAAGAAATACTGGAATGGCCACGCCGATGATGGCTGCTTTTGGGGCATCCTTGGGCTTACTCATCAATGAGATATAAAACAAAATGATCTCAAATCCGAGAAAAGAGAAGGTGCTATCTTTCACGCCAATCGCTAAATCCCGCCAGTTCGTTATGAAAAAAGGTTTTAAATCTTCGAAGCTGAAGATGCTTGTACTGAATATAAGCACCGTTAGTGTAATGCCAAAAATGAAAGGAAGAAACAAAATATTAAGGCGAATGAGTCCAACTCGGCTGCCGGAAACCGCATAAACGACGACCATTAAAAAAGTCAGTGCGATTGCTTCAACGGGCGTGCGCTCAAACAAGTATTGTTTGGCAATATTCGCGATAGCTCTTGCTTCAAAAGCGCAAAAGGTTAAGAAGTAAATAGCAAGAGCAGTGGTCACCACATAGGCTACTGGCTTTGTGACGGCGGCGGCGGCATATGCGAAGAAGCCTTGTTTACTAAAATGAATGGCGATTTTTGCAAGATACCAAGCAATACCGATTGCTAGAAGTCCTGCCACTGTCATAGAAATCCAACCATCGGAAGAATGAGTTGTTTGTGCGAGACTTCTTGGCAGGATGAGTACGCCGACTCCGATAATCATGGAGGCAATCGTGACAGCCATATCCATGAAGTTGACTTCTTTCTCTCCGTATTCGAAAAACTTCATCGATTCACCGCTTCTCTTTATTTAATCGATCCTTATCTTGAGGCTGTAGCATTTGGGGTCTTCTCTTCATGAACATGATCGGAGATCTTAGAACGAGATCTTTCCAGTCCTGAATGAAAACTGGCGCAAAAGGCGTTGAGTAAGGTACGCCGAAGCTTTTCAGATTAACGATATGGATGTTAATCATAATATAGGCCAGGATGATGCCGTAAAGCCCAAAGAAAGCTGCTACTATCATAATTCCAAAGCGCATGACACGCAGAGAAATGGCAAATGAGTAGGAAGGCAAGGCGAAGGAAGAGATGGCTGTGACCGCAACGACGATAACCATAACTGGACTAACCATTCCTGCGGCAACAGCCGCTTCTCCAATAACCAAACCGCCAACGATACCGATGGTTTGACCAATCGGCTTCGGTAAGCGGAGTCCGGCTTCCCTTAAGAGCTCAAGTGTGAATTCCATGACAAAAGCTTCAATGACGGCAGGGAATGGGACGCCTTCACGCGCACCGGCAATCGAGAATGCGAGCTTGGATGGGATCATACCGTGATGGAATTCCAGCAAAGCAATGTATAGTGCAGGTAAGAATGTAGCGATGAAAGAGGCTGCTAAGCGCAGCAAACGTGTCAGTGTTGTAATCAGCCAATGCTGATAATAATCTTCGGGTGACTGTAGACTTGAAGCGAACGTAAGCGGCAAGATGAGCGCGAAGGGGTCGCCATCCACAAGAATGGCTACACGGCCCTGCAGAAGTGATCCTGACACTCTGTCAGGTCGTTCTGTATTGAGGATGAGCGGGAAAGGACTTAGGAAGCTATCTGCCAGCCATTGCTCTAAATAACCGGACCCTTCGATATCATCGATGTCTATAGTTTGGATTCTTCGCTTCACTTCTTCTACGAGCTTGGGATGGACGATGCCATCGAGGTATGTGACAACCACTTCTCTTTTGCTTCTTTTCCCAATGCCATAAGTGTCGAAAACAAGGCTTTTCGCTTTGATTCTTCTTCTCAGCATAGCGGTATTGGTGCGTAAATCTTCGGAGAATCCCGCTCGCGGGCCGCGTATTATTGATTCCGTTTGAGGCTCTTCAATTCCTCGTGTTTTCCAACCGCTGCTGGAGATAACGAGACATTTTGCGACATCATCAATGAAGAGAATTGTGCTCCCGGATAAAAGGGAGGAAATGACTTCATCTACTAGGTCTATATGCTCTAGTTGATACGTGGTAAGAACCTGTTGTTCAAGTATGGTCAGGAGTTCTTCGGGAGAAGAGACTAAATAATCAAATGAATGAAGCATCGGTTTAAGCATTTGTTCATTAATAAGGGAAGTATCTACAAGCCCGTCAATACTTACGAGCGCGCAAGAATACTGATCGCCGATTGTAAATTTTCTTGTCATTAAATCACTGGGATCATGCAAAATATTTTTCATAGTGATCAAGTTTTCTTGCAATTGCATGTGTAAGGTTTGATTGGTACTTGGATTCAATAACGGGTTATGTGTTTGAGCGGATGCCTTTTGTGCAAACGACTTTCTGCCGAATAACTGTTTAAACATGATGAAGTTCCTCACTTTCAGCGAGTGCTCTTATCAATATTCTCTTCTTTGGATGGAATTAAACGGATATGGCATTTGTCATCTCGAAGTAGTGATAAGCGTGTAATGAAGAAGTGAGTGAAGGAAGGTAAATGGCCTAAAATGAAAGTTAATTTAACTTTTATTCAGAAAGGGGCTGAACCCGTTATCGACGGTCATGAAAGTAAACCAATTAACGTTTGCTACGTCTAATATACATAAAAGCGCAACATAAAGCTGACTCCAGCGTATTTATGTATGATTATTATACAGAAGATGTATATTTCTGCTCGAATATTTGCTATTGTTTTAAATGCAAGTCGTTATTATTTTTTTATTATAAACACTGCAACCTTATCAGAAGCATCTGCGTCTGTAAGATTGCAAGAGGGAGGGATCCCAGTGGTAGCACCCGAACTGGTAAGAAGCGCTCAAGCCGGTGACCGTGATGCTCTCATTACCCTATTGCGAGAAATTGAATCTCATGTCTATCGAACCGCTTACTATATTTTGAATAATGAACAGGATGCCCTTGATGCTTCGCAGGAGGCGCTGGTCCGTATTTATACCAAAATTAATTCTTATGAGGAAAAAGCGTTGTTCAAGACGTGGGTGCAGCGGATTGTAACGAATATCTGCATCGATAAATTTCGCAAGGCGAAACCGACGGTTTCTATTGATGAGCATGAAATGACATTTACAGCAGAGCATAATGTAGAACATGAAATTATGACGGGTTATCTGGCCAAAGATATCCGCGAAGCGATCGATAAGCTCCCTGATCACCACCGATCTGTTGTTGTTCTTCGGTATTTGCAGGACTTCTCGTATCATGAAATTGCAGAATCGTTAAATTTACCGCTAAATACGGTCAAGTCTTACTTATTTCGGGCTAGACAGCAATTGCAGTCGTTGCTCCAAGAATATCAGAAAGGAGGTGTTCGGGGATGAATTGTCAAGAGGTGATGGAGCTTATGCAGAGGCAGCTGGATGGAGATTTAGATGCACAGGAAGAAGAAGAGCTTCACGTTCACCTGATGGATTGTTTAGACTGCGCGGAAATGTTTGAACGATTGCAAAGGTTATCGGATGAATTGAACCAATTACCAAAGGTCGTTCCTCCATACAGTTTGGTCGATGCTATACTGCCGCAACTTGGTGAAATGGATAGGCTTGCCGCGGCATCCATTACCGAACCGACGGCTGCTTTCAGCATGACTACCGAGACTCCAACACGAAGCCAGCCTCCCCAACTTCCTTGGACACGCCGATTCGGATCGCAGTTTTCTTGGAAACTCGCTAGCGGCGTCGTAGCCGCGGGCCTCATTATTGGATTTTTTGCCTTCAATATGAAACAGCCGATGCTGGATCAAGCTGATGGTTTATTGCAACCAAGTACGCAATCGGAATCTACTAGTATGGCGCAAAGTGCACCGGTATCTGGCTTAACGACCGGAGCAGAAGAGAAAAAACCGACCATAAAAGATACCGAAACCCAACCTTCTTCGCCAGTTTCAGATGGCAAGCAGGAGAAGGTAGAGCCTTCAGCTGTTAGCGCTCCTGTGGCTACCACCGACGCTAAGCTTGAAAAGCCTCAGGCGATAGACCAAACGGCAGCTTCGACAAATAAACCGAAAGATGCAATATCGTCGAAGATGGCACCCTCGACCTCAGAGCCTGAACGGTTGAAGGATCCCAGGTCATTTGGGACAGAAGTGAATGTGCCAGAATTGAAGCCTTCGGATTCGGAGATCTCAAATAAGGCGACAGAAGTGCCCAAAGAGGCGATTTCAGCCAAAACCGCGGAGCCTTCATCTTCACCAACGCCGTTATTGAAGAAGGCGGATCCTCAAGAAGGTTCGGATAAGGCTGATATGTATTCGTTGATGGTGGGGCCGACAGATCCTATACTGAAGTCGGTATCAGGTACGTTCGAGGCAGTTGTTGAAGAACAGCATGTAGTTATTAGGGACAGCTCCTCACAAGAAATCGTGTTTGCTTCCAAACAAATCTGGCAGCAATCCGATGAAATTAATTTAGTTGAATGGTCTAAGGATGATAAGCTGTCCTATCAAGTTCTGAGTGGTGATTCTTCTAAAACCTTCGTTGTAGATATGAAGACGAAAAAAGAAATAGTTCCTTAGAATTATTTGCTAAATGGATGCACTAAATGGCTAAATCTGCGTATGCTATATCAAAAGCACGGATTATTCGTTGGTGGTTCGTTCACTCGGTTAAAGGTTTCTAGAGCCTTTATACCGGTGTTTAAATAGATGCTGCTTCCGGGAGGTGGATCTTCCGGAACCTATTCGTCTAATTGCTCTACAAAGGGATTGTGTTAACGTCTTCGGACTTTGACGCAATCCCTTTGTTGTTGGTAAGATGGTAGTGAGGAGTGTGCGAGACATGGATGTAAAAAAAGCTTTGAGAGATATTCAAGCAGGACGGCCGGCACCTGTTTATTTATGCTATGGTCCTGAGAAATATAAAATGAGAGAGTTTATCCAAGTGTTATCGGAATCCTTGATTGAGCCAGAGCATAGAGAATTTGCTGTAAGCAAATTTGACTTGAGCGAAATTAGCCTCTCGGCGGTTTTGGAAGATGCGGAGACGCTTCCATTCATGGTACCGCAAAAGCTTATTATTGCAACGAATGCTCTTTTTTTTACGGGAGCCAAAGAAAGCACCAAGGTAGAGCACCATTTGGACCGCTTAATCG
Organism: Paenibacillus sp. SYP-B3998; assembly: GCF_010820665.1. Taxonomy (GTDB): domain Bacteria; phylum Bacillota; class Bacilli; order Paenibacillales; family NBRC-103111; genus Paenibacillus_E. Next base: position 873,625 of record NZ_JAAIKC010000001.1, read on the forward strand.
ATTACTTAAAATCCCCGGCCGAGCATACCATTATCGTGTTCACTGTAGATGCGGATAAGCTGGATGAACGGAAGAAGGTCGTTAAATCACTTAAAGAACGTGAAGCTGCTGTACCCTTCCTGACGCTTAACGCTGAAGAACTACAACAATGGGTGGCTCAGCGGGCTCAGAAATCGGGGTTTTCCTTCACAGAGGGAGCGGCGGATCAGCTCATTCTGTATACAGGCGGTAATTTACAATCACTTTCAGCGGAAATTGAGAAGATTTCTTTGTATGTGGGGGATGGGGGGACAGCCTCGCCTGACACGATTGATCAGTTGGTGTCCCGGAGTACGGAACAGAACGTGTTCATCTTAATTGAAGATATCGTAAATCTGAGGCTAGAGCGTGCCTTCGTTATTCTCGAGGAGCTCTTGAAGCAGCGAGAAGAGCCTATCAAGATTGCGGCGCTGATCGCCAGGCAGTTCCGGATTATGCTTCAGGTGAAGGAACTAAGCAAGATGGGGTATTCGCAGCAGCAAATGGCTTCCCAAATCGGTCTTCATCCTTTTGCGGTGAAAGTGGCTGAAGGCCAGTCGCGAAAGTACGAATCGGACAAGCTTTGCGCGATTATGTCTCAGCTGGCTGATCTTGATTTCCAGATGAAAAGCGGGAAAATCGATAAAGTGTTAGGTTTGGAAATGTTTCTACTCAGGCTTGCTGCCTGAGTAGAAAACAAACCTGAAGAAAAAAACGAAAAAAGTCCATTTCTCTTTGTGGGAGAATTGGACTTTTGCTTGTATGTTCTTGGGTTACGCTTGAGCCGTAAGAGCGTTTAGCTTTTTAGCCAGACGGGACTTCTTGCGGTTAGCGGCATTTTTATGGATTAAACCTTTAGAAGCTGCTTTGTCTAATTTCTTAGAAGCATTAATCAGAGCATCTTTGGCAGATTCTACATTATTGCTAGCTGCAGTTTCGAAAGCTTTCACAGCAGTGCGCAATGCGGACTTTTGGGAAGCGTTACGAAGACGGCGCTTTTCGCTAACTTTTACTCGTTTAATAGCGGATTTGATGTTTGGCATGAAATTCACCTCCTACTTCATAAAACACGTTCAACTTTACATTTGCATGTTTGCTGACAACTTTATGTATTTTATCATGCAAACATTGAAAATGCAATACCTATCAGTAGGTTCTCTTCTGGTTTCTATTTTGCATAAGGGATCAGGGTTCGTTGCACAATAAACGATGCAGTGCTACCTGAGAAAGGGGAACAACGATGGATTTAGGCTCATTTTCTACACATACCGATCTGGCCTTAGATGCAAGAGACATAGCGCAAGCCGCCAATCAGGGGCAGCCCTTACCGGGTATTGAAACCGATTCGAAACGAGAGAACGGGATTCGGGTTACGAAGATCAATGTGCTCAATGAAGAAGGCTCCAGATCGCTTGGCAAGCTTCCTGGTCATTACATAACGATTGAGGTGCCTGCTCTTCGGCAAAAAGATAGTCCATTGCAGGATCGCGTCGCTACGAAGCTAGCTCAAGAGTTTGAACAGTTCTTACGAGATATTGGCATTCCTAGAAATGCGAAGGCACTTATTATTGGACTAGGTAATTCCAATGTGACGCCCGATGCACTCGGTCCGCTAGTTGTGCAAAATATCATGGTGACACGTCATTATTTCGAATTAATGCCTGAAGAAGTGGGGCCAGGTTATCGTGCTGTCAGTGCTGTTGCACCAGGAGTACTAGGTACTACGGGGATCGAAAGCAGTGATATTGTTCAGGGAATCGTCGAGAAATCAAAGCCTGATTTCATCATTGCGATCGATGCGCTTGCTTCTAGGTCTCTTGAGCGTGTAAACACGACGATACAAATTGCCGATACCGGCATACATCCCGGTTCAGGCATTGGCAATAAGCGCAAAGGACTGACGAAGGAGGCTCTTGGTGTTCCTGTAGTCGCTATAGGTGTACCGACGGTTGTATACGCCTCAACAATCGTTAATAATGCTTTTGATTTGATGCACAAGCATTTCGGTGAGCAGACGAACAACACAGGGCAAATCTTAGGGCTTTTGGACAATATGCATGAGGAAGAGCGACTTCAGCTTGTGAAAGAAGTGCTTAATCCAGTCGGACATGACCTGCTTGTGACGCCGAAGGAAATTGATCAATTTATCGAGGATATCGCGAATATTATCGCTAGCGGTTTAAATGCGGCCCTGCATGATGCTGTTAGCGCCGATAATGTAGCGGCATATACCCATTAAATAAAAAGCTGTTTCTACAGATTTAAGTAGAAGCAGCTTTTTTTCATCACGCAGTCTAATTCTTGAACAAACCAAGCAAAAAATGGATATTTTTAGGTGGGAATGAAGGAGGCGAGAAGCTCATGTCGAAGTAAGTTGACAATGATTACCTATAGAAGCTAGGAAGTGATCCTGTGAGTCATACTGAAAAAGCCAAATTATTCATTGGGTCCTCAGCTGAAAGTGTAGAGGTGGCTGAGGCTTTGCAAACTAATTTACAGTATGCGTTCGATGTGACGGTGTGGAGCCAATTGCTGTTCCCCCCTTCTCAACCGACGCTAGCTCCTCTCATTAAGAAGGCTTCAACGACTGACTTTGCTATCTTTGTATTTCAACCTAATGATTTGACGTTATTTCGAGAGACGGTGGTAAGCACAGTGAGGGATAACGTTATTCTTGAATTAGGCTTATTCATCGGTCAAATTGGTTTAGATAGAACCTACTTTCTAGTTCCCCAAGGGGAGACCTTTCATTTGGCTACCGATTTAATCGGATTAACACCACTGAAGTATAATCCGCAGCATAGCGCTGGCTTGTTGGCTGGGTTAGGTCCAGTTACTTTTACGATGAAGCAAATGTTTCAAGAAATCGGGTTGAGAGTGAAATGAAACCGAAACTGTTTATCGGGTGCTCACAGAAAAGCGCAATCTGGGCTGAGTTTTTTCAAGCGCAGTTATCGAATGTTTCAGAGGTTACAGTCATTCATCAAGGTGTGTTGGCTGCGTCAACTCACAAACTGAATAGATTAAAGAAACACATGGAAGAGGCTGATTTTGGGCTCCTTATTGTGACTCGTGCTGATGTTGAACAACCGTCCATCTATCATAATCTACTAGTTCTAATTGGACTATGTATAGGTGAATTAGGACATGCCAGAACGTTTATTTTGATGTCCCAAAGTTGCATACTCCCTGACTATCTGGAGGGATATCATCCACTGCTCATTGATGACAGTGATGAAACGAGGGACATCGATCAAATCGCGGGTCCCCACCTGTATCCTTTGAAAATAGGAATCACTGCGCATAGGGAGCGTTTTAAGAAATCAGATATTAAAAAGAGCGAGGCTCTTCGCAGTTTTCTGTTTGATTCTTTGGATTCCCTAAGCGTTTCGAGCGTAGATTATGATCGCGTATTGGATAAATTCCATAAGACATTTGATTCCAATTGTGGTATTATTGAGCTTCAAGAAGTTACCGCAGCTACCTTGTTTGAACTCTTGGAAGATGGGGTTACCTTGAAACAGTTTGCCCGTGCCGGTCAAGTTGGCAGCAATCATCATTTTAAAATTAGTGATCCTACCAGTTACATGGCAGAGTGTTATAGGGGTAAGGATACGAACATATATTTAGGTCGAGCGAGAGACAAGGAAGACGGCGAGTTTGAATACATCTACTGTGTTAAGCTGCACCCAACGATAGTCTCCTCTATCCATTTCAAAACGAAAACAGATATTCCTTCAAGAAATCATCATCAAGTAATGATGGAACTGTCAGCAAGAAACGCTAAGCTGATGTCTTCACTCAAATCCATTGTGAAAGGAAGGATGAATTATGTTGAAACACACGAAGAAAGTTCGTAATAAATCACGTAAAAAAGGCGATCAGCCGGCAAGCACCACATTGGGGAAATTATTTAATGGCCCGACTGTTCTCAATAAGACGAGCGGGGTAACGATTGTGGCAAAGGGCTCGTTTGATTTCGAATCTGTTGTATAGCCTTTCTTAAGAAAAATTGATGTAGACGTCGATATCCTAGCGGATATGCGGCGTCTTTTTGTGTTCTCCCCTATATAAATAATTCCGAACCCCGTGAGGGGTTCTTTCTCTTTCATTTCTAGCAAAAAAATCTACTGTTTTTTGGTTCTACTGAAGGGGCTCGTTTCATAGATTAAATTAAGTACTAGATTAGCAACGCTTTCACGATGAGAGATTTGCTAAAACGGCAAATGCATTATGAAGTAGGTTTTCCTACGGAGAACGCTTAGGAGGAATTACACTATGAAATGGACTTCAGCCACACTGAATCTCAGTCAAGTTCGCAAAACGTTCCAGAGCGCTGGGACCGTCGGGAAAATATTTTTCATCCTCAGCGCAGCTACGCTTGCCTTATTCGTTCTTCTCGGCGTTGGAAGCTACTTACAAGCTCGCGTGATGACGACGTCTCCCGTTTCTTCCATGAAAGGTCTCGCCGCGTCCGTCACCAATCAATTTTTTATTGATATGCTAGGCATGGAAGTGCCCCATCTACATACAGACCAGAAGAAATTTACATTTTCGCAGCACAATGTCTTCAATTTTGCATTCCGTTTCATGACAGATATTAACCCGCGAGATCCAAAGAGTTTAATTGCAAGTGAAGTGCCTGGCATGAATGTGGATAAATCAACGGTGCTTGTGAAGGGGAGCGCAACGAACCCAAGTGATCCGATCGACTACAATCCGAACTCGGATGACTTGCAAGGGGAAGCCAAACTACCACAGTCAACACTAGCGACTGAGCCTACGCCCATAACGGTGCCTGCAACACCGACTTCTTCTTCCGGACAGCCGCCCAAAACAGCGGGGAGCAACATTGCCTTCGTGTATCAAACGCACAGTAACGAATCTTTTTTACCTGAGCTAAAAGGAATAACGGATCCTGATAAGGCCTACAGTGATAAAGTCAACATCATTTCAGTCGGGAAAAGATTAGCACAAAACTTAGAGAAGGACGGCATAGGCGCTGTTCATTCCGAGACGGTTTATCCGTCCACCGTGAAAAATTTTGAATACCCGTATTCATACAAATACTCCTTGAAGACGCTTCAGGAGGCTATGACCTCGCATTCCGATCTTCAATATTATTTTGATATTCATCGAGATTCAGCGGCTCGCGGCAAAACGACGGCTACGATCGAGGGTAAGGATTACGCGCAAGTGTATTTTATTATCGGGGGGAAAAATCCGAGCTGGAAAAAGAATGAAGAATTCGCCGACAAAATTCATCGGGTACTGGAAGCCAAGCATCCAGGCATATCCAAGGGTATTCATGCCAAAGAAGCGAATGAAGGCAATGGTTTGTACAATCAAAATATTTCGCCTAATAACATTTTGATTGAAGTCGGAGGTCCTTATAATACGCTGGAAGAATGTTATCGAACGACGGATTGGCTGGCGGAAGCCATTTCGGAAGTCATTTTGAACGCGAAGAAAGTGGACGCACCACTTCCTGCCCCTAAGAAAACGTAATCTTGAGTCTGTAAGGAGGAGAAAATGAGGATGAGACATTTTTATTTCAAAGTGAGTTTATTCGGTCTGCTGCTGCTGTTCTGCATCTTGTTTGGGGTGAGTCTTGCAAACACTGGCGTGGAGCGCATCCAGGGGCCACTCACTCCATCCTCCAAAGATGCACAAGAGGCAATTGCGAAGGTGAAGGTGACGGCGCTTGCTGCAGAGACCACTCCTGCTCCCGCGAAAGCGGAGGTCAAAGCGAAGGAGGCTAAGGCCCCCTCCAAGAACGAAAAAGAAACCAAAGATGAACCCGTAGCTGATCACGATAACGCTTTAAACCATGTTGGAAATAAATTAGGCGATCTGCTGCAAATCGCCGCACACCATGGAATCAAGCTATTTGTCTCGCTATTTGATGCGGTGCTGGGCAAAGGATAACGAGGGTGCATTGCTGCGAGTTCCTACAACTGCTATAATGAAAATTATTTGCATGTAGTGGGGGTTAGTCTTTAGCATGACGGACATTCGAGCTAGACAACAGAGAATTCGTAATTTTTCAATTATCGCTCATATCGATCATGGCAAGTCAACGCTTGCCGATCGCATCTTGGAATATACAGGAGCATTGTCTTCTCGTGAGATGCAAGAGCAAGTGCTCGATCAGATGGACTTGGAGCGTGAGCGTGGGATTACAATTAAGCTGCAGGCTGTTAGATTAGCCTACAAGGCTGAGGATGGTGTGGAATACATCCTCAATCTGATTGATACACCTGGGCACGTAGATTTTACGTATGAGGTATCCCGAAGTCTTGCCGCGTGTGAAGGCGCGCTGCTCGTCGTGGATGCGGCACAAGGCATTGAAGCACAGACACTTGCGAACGTGTATCTTGCACTGGAAAACAATTTGGAAATTTTACCGGTCATTAATAAAATTGATTTGCCAAGCGCGGATCCTGAGAGAGTGAAGCAAGAGGTTGAGGACGTTATTGGCCTAGATGCCAGTGAGGCTGTTCTAGCTTCCGCCAAGGCAGGCATTGGAATTAAAGAGATTTTGGAGCAGGTTTGCAAAAAAGTGCCGGCCCCGCAAGGTAATCCGGACAATCCGTTGAAAGCGTTGATCTTCGATTCTCATTACGATAGCTATAAAGGTGTTATCGTGTATGTGCGTGTCGTTGACGGCTCGATCAAAGCAGGTTCCAAAATCAAGATGATGGCAACAGGGAAGACATTTGAAGTGATTGAAGTAGGAGCATTCAAGCCAAGAATGTCGTCAGTGCCTTCACTTGAAGTTGGAGATGTAGGTTTTGTTATAGCCGGCATCAAGAACGTTGGGGATACACGAGTTGGGGACACAGTCACCGATACAGAGAACCAAGCGCCTGAAGCACTTCCAGGCTATCGTCGTATCAATCCAATGGTATTCTGTGGGCTGTATCCGATTGAAACAACAGACTACAATGATCTGCGTGAAGCTTTGCAGAAGCTGGAGCTCAATGATGCTTCTCTGCGCTTTGAACCGGAAACATCAACAGCATTAGGCTTCGGTTTCCGCTGCGGATTTTTGGGATTGCTGCACATGGAAATCGTACAAGAACGGATTGAACGTGAGTTTAATATTCCGTTGATTACCACCGCGCCAAGCGTTATTTATCGCATTACCTTAACGAACGGTGATGTCATCGATATCGATAATCCGTCGAACTACCCGGATCCACAGCGGATCGACTACGTGGAAGAACCGTATGTTAAGGCATCCGTGATTGTTCCGAATGATTATGTAGGAACGATTATGGAACTGTGCCAAGGAAAACGCGGCGAATATTTGAACATGGAGTATTTGGATACGAATCGCGTGACCTTAAGTTACGAAATCCCTTTATCCGAAATCGTGTATGATTTCTTCGATATGTTGAAATCCAGAACGAAGGGATATGCTTCGTTTGATTACGAAATATCAGGTTACAAAAAGTCCAATCTCGTTAAAATGGACATTTTGCTAAATGCGGAGCAGGTCGATGCACTTTCATTCATCGTTCATCGCGATACCGCGTATCACCGCGGCAAAATTATTTGTGACAAACTGAAGGAACTCATTCCGCGCCAAATGTTTGAAGTGCCGATCCAAGCGGCGATCGGGCAAAAGATCGTTGCTCGCGAGACCGTTAAAGCGATGCGTAAGAACGTTCTCGCTAAGTGCTATGGCGGTGACATTTCCCGGAAACGTAAGCTGCTGGATAAGCAAAAAGAAGGTAAGAAACGTATGAAGCAAGTGGGTAGCGTTGAAGTGCCACAAGAAGCGTTTATGGCAGTTCTCAAAATCGACGAGTAGATTAACACGTGAAAAGCCAGGGTGGCAGAGTACTCTGCCCCTTGGCTTTTTCTTAAACAGAGAGGAAAGACCCTTATGTTAGTAACCTATGCGGCTCCAACAGCTGTGTATATTCATATCCCTTTTTGTACGAATAAATGTCATTATTGCGATTTCAACTCTTACGTGCTTAAAGGCCAGCCCGTTATGGAATATTTGGATGCGCTTGAGCGTGAAATGGAATTGACGGTAAGAAATAATCCTCCTATTAACGTAGAAACGATTTTTGTTGGGGGCGGAACGCCAACTGTGCTGTTGCCAGATCAAATGGAGCGATTCCTCCGGATGGTTCGAACTTATTTTCCGGCAGATCCTACGAAAGTTGAATTCTCGATGGAGGCGAACCCTGGGACAACCGACGAAGACAAGCTAGCGGTTATGAAAGAAGGCGGGGTCAACCGGATCAGCTTCGGAGTTCAGTCGTTCAATAACGATTTATTGGCAGCCATTGGGCGCATTCATAACACAGATGACGTCTTCCGCAGCATTGAAAATGCGAAGAAGCTTGGATTTGATAACCTTTCGATCGATTTGATGTTTGGACTGCCGAAGCAAACCGTGGACATCATGCAGGCTACATTGGATACAGCTTTAGGACTTGATCTCCAGCATTATTCGATCTACAGTCTCAAGGTGGAAGAAAATACGCTATTTCATACCTTATTCAACAAGAATCAACTTCCGCTCCCGAGCGAGGACGAAGAAGTGGATATGTATGAACTGATTATGAAGCGCTTGGAAGCTGCAGGCTATAAGCAATACGAAATTAGTAATTTTGCTAAGCCGGGCTATGAAAGCAGACATAACACCATGTATTGGCGTAATCGATCATACTATGGTCTCGGGGCAGGTGCACATGGCTACATGAACGGTCAACGTCATGTTAACATCAAAGGCATTCAGCCCTACATGGACGCATCCAAGCTCGGACTGCCGATTCTTGAGCAATTTGAAGTGCCGCGGCAGGAAGCAATGGAAGATTTCATGATGGTTGGTTTACGCTTGCTTGAGGGCGTCAGAAACGCGGATTTCATCGAACAGTTTGGTATGGAGATCGAAACGCAATTTGCTGCTACACTAGAACAATGGCTTCATAAACAATTGCTAGAACGCACGCCGGATGGGTACAAACTATCCAAGCATGGGATTCTCTTGGGTAATGAAGTTTTTGCTTCCTTCCTGTCGTAAGTCGCTGCAAAAAAGCCTTGTGCAAATATACGGTTTGTTGTATATTTATACATGAATCCACGAGCGAAAATGCGGCAAAGCCGCTGCAGAGCTGGCGTGGGTTTTATGCATTTTCGCGATTGGTGGGATGATGGTGAATTCAACAGTGACCGTTAGAAAAGCTTCCATAGAGGACATTGAGAAGCTTTATGAAATTATACAAGGCTATGCTAAGCAGGGGATTATGCTGCCGCGCACCAAAGAGATGCTGCAAGAGCACATCGATACCTTTGTAGTAGCGGAATATGATAACTTGCTCATTGGCTGCGGCTCTCTGACACGTTTGGGACCGGATCTCGTAGAAATTCGCTCATTAGGAATGACGCCTGGTTACAAAGGACAAGGTATCGGCGGCAAGCTCGTCAACTTTCTTGTGGAAGAAGCGCGGAGCCAAGGCATTATCAAAGTTATGGCACTCACTTACGAGGTTGCCTTTTTTCAGAAAAACGGCTTTACCTTAGTGCCTAAAGAGATTTTTCCAGAGAAGGTATGGAAGGATTGCATGCATTGTAAAAAGCAGTATTGCTGCGATGAAATCGCTGTACTTAAACGATTGGATTGACTTGACAACAGACCTTAGGGTCTGTTATTTTTGTATTAGGATTTAGCACTCGCTAAATAAGAGTGCTAACGAACATCGAAACAACACAAAATATAAACCTATCATGTAGGTTTTTTACAAAGAAAGTTAGCCTTATTGCTTCGCACAGCAGATTTACTAAAGCAGATCGATTAGGAGGGATACTATGTTGTCGGAACGCCAGCGTATGATTCTTAGTGCAATTATTGATGATTATGTTCGTTCAGCAGAGCCGATCGGTTCGAGAAGTATTTCAAAGCGAGGTGATGTCGGATTTAGTCCGGCTACTATCCGTAACGAAATGTCCGATCTCGAAGAGATGGGCTTTCTCGAACAACCACATACGTCCGCAGGGCGTATTCCCTCCCACAAAGGTTACCGCTATTATGTAGATCATCTGCTGCAGCACGGCTCTTTGCAGACACATGAGGTGGATGCAATGAAGGTCGTTTTTGCCCAACGGATTCAAGAGATGGAAGATGTGATCCAGCATGTTGCTGGCATGCTATCAAGTCTCACTAATTATACGTCTATCGTTCTCGGGCCGGAGGTGTTCAGTACGACACTTAAGCATCTGCAGATTATTCCGATAACTGAAACGACGGCAGTTGCTATCATCGTGATGAATACAGGGCATGTGGAAAACAAAACGGTTTCCATTCCCGAAGGCATTCCGATGTCCGAGATTGAGAAAGTCGTTAATATTTTGAATGCGCGGCTTCAAAACGTACCTTTAATTCAGTTTAAATCAAAGTTATATAATGAGATATCAAGCGAGCTAAGCAAATACGTCAATGGGTACCAAGAGCTCGTTTCGGTTGTGGAAAGTGTGCTTCAGAGCGACGAGAAAGACCGCGTGTTTCTCAGTGGCATGACCAATATGCTGATCCAGCCTGAGTTTAAGGATGTAGAGAAAGTCAAGAGCATCTTTGACTTACTGGAAGAAGCGCCCACGCTCATTAAACTGTTTACGCCGTCAAATGAAGGCATCGAGATCAAAATTGGTGCTGAAAATAGCCTTGAAGCGATTAACAACTGCAGCCTGATTACTGCTTCTTATTCGATCGGTGATAAACCGCTCGGGACGATAGGTATTCTAGGTCCTACTCGAATGGAATATGGCAGGGTTATTAGTTTACTAGAGCATTTATCCAAACATCTTGAAGTTGTGCTCGGGCGTTGGTACGGCAAATGAGCGGAGTGAATACTGTGCATAGCGAAGGGGAAGGGCGTTTCTCAACGCTCGTGAACAACGCGGCCGCGGTAAGAGCGATTTGCTCAGCAGTAGAAGGCACACTAGGACCTAAAGGGCTGGATACCATGCTGGTTGGTTCGCAGGGCGAAGTTATTATTACGAATGATGGTGTGACCATTTTGGAAAAAATGGACGTGAATCATCCTGCGGCCAGGCTGCTCATTCAAGTCGCCAAAAGCCAACAGCGCCAAATCGGCGATGGCACAACAACCGCAACCGTGCTAGCTGGTGCGCTTGTACAAGAAGGCGTCGCACAAGTAACTCGCGGCGTGCCTGTCGCTAAAGTTGTTAGCGGGATGCTGCAAGGCATAGAGCTAGCGGTTAGTAGCCTTCGCGTTCGGAGCCGCGTCATAACGAATTTGGGTGACGATGCACTGAAGCGGATCGCCATTACAGCGGGGCGCGAGCAAGTTGATATTGCGAAGCTGATTGTCGCTGCTGCTGAGGCAGTAGGCGAAGCTAAGATGCGCGAAGATGCGTATCGCTTCGCCGATAGCGTGATTGCTCACGAAGAGGCGAGCAGCGAAGTCTGGCCCGGTATTCTGCTACATCAGAAGCCAATGAACTTGCATCTCGAGCATGAGCAGCGCAATGCTAGCATTCTCGTGCTGCACGATGCCTTGGAGCCTGAGGCGGTCAGCGAGGAGTCGCTGGTTACCGAGGCTGGCTTCCAACGCTACATGCAGCTTCGGGAACAGTTCCGTGGCAGCCTAACTTTACTGCTGGAATTGGGCGTCGGTCTAATTGCCTCAGACCGCGGAGTTGATCCTGAGGCGGAGCAATTTTGCTCCGACCATGGCATCCTCGTGCTGCAGCGGTTGTCCCGTAGGGACTTGCAACTGCTGAGCGAGCACACTGGCGCTAGGCCAGTGCGGCGCACCGCGCTGCGCAAGAGCGCGTCTGAGCTCGGGGCTGCCCTTGGTTACGCCGGTTACGCCAGTTACGATGAGCGGCTTGAACTCGTGCGTGTATGCCGAGGTCGCGGCGAGCAGCACGTGACCGTTATCGTAGGCGCTGCAACACGCGAAGCCGCGCACGAGCGCTCGCGTATTGCGAAGGATGCCGCTTCAGCGGTTCAAGCCGCTGTTCGCGGCGGGTACCTGCCTGGCGGTGGCGCCGTTGAGATGGCGGTCGCTCATGATCTTGAGCGGCATCGCGAGACGATGAAGGGGATGGAAGGCTTCGGTGTTGCCGCTGTCGCTGGAGCACTGCGCAAGCCGCTGTCACAAATTGTCGTCAATGCGGGATATAACCCGTTAGAGAAAGTCGAAGAGCTAAAGGCGGCACAGATTGCTGCGGATAATGATAGTCTTGGCATCGATTGCGATACGGGTCAAGTGACCGATTTCATTGAGGATGGCGTTATTGACCCGGCTGACGTGAAAATTCATGCCCTGCAGGCAGCTGGAGAAGTGGCAGCCGCTGTGCTTCGCATTCATACCGTGATCAAAATGAAGAACCCTTTTGAAGAAGCGTGAAAATGGGTACACTGACGGCTAGAGAGTTTATGAACCTGCATGCTAATGAACATGCAAATTTGTTAAGGAGGTGAAGGACAATTGAGTACTGGAAATAACAAAACAGAAGAGCAAGATGTGAATGCTACATATGCAGCCGAAACCGAGCAAACAGCTGAACATCAAGAAGAAGTGGCTCAGCAACAATCGCAAGCCGGTGTATCCGAGGAAGCTGTGGAAATTAGCGAGTTGGATCAACTGCGTGTGCAATCCGAAGAAAACTATCAGCGTTTATTGCGCGTTCAAGCGGACTTCGACAACTTCCGCCGCCGCGCTAGAGCGGAGAAGGAAGATTTCGCAAAATATGCTTCTCTTAAATTGATTGAGCAGCTTTTACCTGTAGTTGATAACTTCGATCGTGCGCTCACTTCGAGTAAAGAAACGAAGGATTTCGATGGCTTGGTCAAAGGCTTAGATATGACATTCCGTCAATTGGATCAATTACTTGGACAAGAAGGGCTTAAACCAATCGAATCGATAGGCCAGCCGTTCAATCCTGAATTCCACCAAGCGGTTATGCAGGTAGAATCCGATGAGCATGAAGAAGGTATTGTTGTAGAAGAATTACAAAAAGGTTACATTTTGAAAGATAAAGTAATCCGACCAGCGATGGTTAAAGTTAGCGTTTAAGGTGTAATGGATCTTATTATTCCAACATTCAAATAAAAAATATGTTCCACAAGAGCCAAAGGAGGCAGCTTTCATGAGTAAAGTAATTGGTATTGATTTAGGCACAACAAACTCTTGCGTAGCCGTTATGGAAGGCGGAGAAGCAGTCGTTATCCCTAACCCGGAGGGTAACCGTACAACCCCATCGGTTGTTGGATTTAAAAAAGACGGTGAACGCGTTGTTGGTGAAACAGCGAAGCGTCAAGCGATTACCAATCCTGATAAAACGATTAGCTCCATCAAACGTTACATCGGTACAAACCACAAAGAAAACATTGATGGCAAGGATTACACGCCTCAAGAAATTTCTGCGATTATTCTTCAAAAGCTCAAATCCGATGCAGAAGCCTACCTAGGTCAATCGGTAACACAAGCTGTTATCACGGTACCAGCTTATTTCAATGACAGTCAACGCCAAGCAACAAAAGATGCCGGTAAAATTGCGGGTCTTGAAGTTTTACGTATCGTCAATGAGCCAACGGCAGCAGCCCTGGCTTACGGTCTAGAAAAAACAGAAGATCAAACGATCCTCGTTTATGACCTTGGTGGTGGTACCTTCGACGTATCCATTCTTGAGCTAGGCGATGGTTTCTTTGAAGTAAAAGCAACAAGTGGGGACAACCGTCTTGGCGGTGACGATTTTGACCAAGTTGTTATCGACTATCTCGTGGCTGAATTCAAAAAAGAGCAAGGCATTGACCTGAGCAAAGATAAAGCAGCGGTACAACGTTTGAAAGATGCTGCTGAAAAAGCGAAAAAAGAGCTTTCTGGTGTTTTGACAACAACGGTATCCCTGCCATTCATCACTGTTGCTGACGGCGTTCCTCAGCATTTAGAGTTGAACCTGACTCGCGCTAAGTTCGAAGAAATTTCAGCTGCTCTTGTTGAAAGAACATTAGGACCAACTCGTCAAGCGCTTAGCGATTCCGGTTTGTCCACAAGCCAAATCGATAAAGTTGTTCTTGTCGGTGGTTCCACGCGTATCCCTGCAGTTGTAGAAGCAATTAAAAAATTAACAGGTAAAGATCCACATAAAGGCGTTAACCCTGATGAAGTTGTTGCTCTAGGCGCGGCGGTTCAAGCAGGCGTATTGACTGGCGAAGTGAAAGACGTTGTTCTTCTTGACGTTACACCACTTTCCTTGGGTATTGAAACAGCAGGCGGCGTATTCACTAAAATGATCGACCGCAACACAACGATTCCTACGACGAAGGCGCAAGTGTACTCCACTTATGCTGATAACCAAACAAGCGTAGAAATCCACGTTCTGCAAGGTGAGCGTTCCATGGCAAATGGAAACAAAACATTAGGTCGCTTTATGCTTGGTGATATTCCTCCAGCTCCACGCGGTATCCCGCAAATCGAAGTTAGCTTCGATATCGATGCTAACGGTATCGTTAACGTTTCTGCGCTCGATAAGGGCACAGGCAAAAGCCAAAAAATCACGATTACTTCTTCCAGCGGCCTAAGCGACGCTGAAGTTGAGCAAATGATGAGAGATGCTGAAGCTCACGCTGAAGAAGATCGCATTCGTAAAGAGCTTGTTGAAGCTCGCAACGAAGCAGATCAGTTGGTTTACTCCGTTGACAAAACGATCAAAGATCTTGGCGATAAAGTAGACCAAGGCGAAATCGACAAAGCGAATGCAGCGAAAGAAAAAGTAACAACTGCACTAGCTGGAAACGAATTGGAAGAAATTAAAAAGGCTACTGAAGAACTGACAGAGATCATTCAACAGCTTTCCGTGAAGCTTTATGAGCAAGCTGCTCAAGCACAAGGCGCAGGTCCTGAAGGTGGCGCTGCGGCTGGTGAAGGCACCAAAGGCAGAGAAAATGTTGTTGACGCTGACTACGAAGTAGTTGACGAACAGAAAAAGTAAACATATCCTATTGTAAGGAAGTTTAAAAAGTTCACCTTTTTAAACACGTATGGTAGACGGGTGAAGTCAAAGCTAATTGGAGTTTCTCCGTGGCTTTGACTTTCCGTTTGTAGTCTTGAACATGGGAGTGGAACAATGAGTAAACGTGATTTTTATGAGGTGCTTGGGGTTGGTAAAGACTCCTCGCAGGATGATATCAAGAAAGCCTACCGTAGAATGGCGCGTCAGTATCATCCAGACGTGAATAAAGCGGCGGATGCCGAAGACAAGTTCAAAGAAGCGAAAGAAGCGTATGACGTACTAAGTGATGATCAGAAAAAAGCGCAGTATGATCAATATGGCCATGTGGATCCTAATCAAGGCATGGGCGGTCAAGACTTCGGTGGCGGTTTTGGGGATATTTTTGACATGTTCTTTGGCGGTGGCGGCGGTGGAAACCGACGTAATCCGAATGCTCCGCAGCGCGGCAACGATTTGCAGTATACGATGACGATTGAGTTCAAGGAAGCGATATTCGGTAAAGAAACGGATATCCATATTCCACGTACAGAGAACTGCGACACATGTTCGGGTTCAGGCGCTAAGCCTGGAACAAAGCCGGAAACTTGCGGCGTTTGTCATGGCAGCGGGCAGCAAGAAGTCGTTCAAAACACGGCTTTCGGCCGCATCGTTAACCGACGTGTGTGTTCCTCCTGTAACGGGCAAGGTCGTATTGTGAAAGACAAATGCGGTACTTGTCATGGTGCGGGCAAGGTGAAGAAACAGCGTACGATTCACATCAAAATACCTGCAGGGGTAGATGATGGCGCACAACTTCGTGTTACAGGCGAAGGCGAAGGCGGAACCCGTGGGGGCCCGGCTGGCGATCTCTACGTTGTCATTCGTGTGAAATCACATGAATTCTTCGAACGTGAAGGCAATGACGTTTATTGCGAAGTGCCGTTAACGTTTATGCAAGCGGCATTAGGTGATGAGATTGAAATCCCTACATTGACAGAGAAGGTTAAGCTCAAAATTCCGGCAGGTACACAAACGGATACGTATTTCCGTTTAAAAGGTAAAGGTGTTCCTCATTTGCGCGGATTCGGACAGGGCGACCAACATGTGAAAGTTATTGTTGTTACGCCAACGAGTCTTACCGAAGACCAGAAGGAACTGCTTCGTCAGTTCGGCAAAGAGAGCGGCGAGCATACACATGAACAGAATCAATCGATTTTTGAGCGTATGAAAAGAGCTTTTTTAGGTGATTAATTCCTATAGCAAGAAATGGAACACTCCACTAGGAGGAGTTCACAGATGTAATTATCTGTTGAACTGCTGATGTGGAGTGTTTTTTTTGTTTTGTTTACAATCGCCTAACAATCTATTGAATATTTTACATTGCGTATACGTGAGATTAACGCTCTGCGAATCTATGAATCGTAAGATAGATAAGGTGAAATACTATTTTTGGAGGGAATACATATGAAAAAAGGGTTGAAACAAATTATTGGTTCCAGTTTGACGGTTTCCTTGCTTTCCTTGAGCGTATGTGGTGCGGCTTTAGCTGCAGACACAACGACGACGACAAAACCAACAGCACCTGAGACAACAGCAGCGCCTTCCAAAAACTTGATTGTTCTAATCGGCGATGGGATGGGACCAGCAGAAATTACTGCGGCTCGTTACTATTCCAAAAAGATTTTAAATAAAGACCGCTTGGAGCTTGACGGTGGTTACTACGTGGGTAAAGCAACAACTTATTCCCAAGCAGGCCCTTACTCAAGCGAATCTGGCGCAGTAACAGACTCTGCTGCGGCTGCAACGGCATTCTCGACAGGCAACAAAACGTATAACAATGCAATCAGCGTGTCCAATGGCGATGTGGCTAAGCCTTACGGTTCGGTTATCGAGGCGGCTATCAAGCAGGGTAAAGCAACAGGCCTTGTAACGACAGACAACATCACAGGAGCAACTCCAGCGGTGTGGGCTTCGCACGTACGTCAACGCAGTAACCAAAATGCGATTGCTTCCCAATATTTGAACAGCGGCGTTAACGTATTCTTCGGAGGCGGCAAAGTCAACTTCACGACGAAGGATGAAAAAGGTAAACGTACGGACAAGAATATCATTCCTGATTTTGAAGCAAAAGGCTACAAAACTGCTTATGATAAAAATGGATTAGATGCAATTCCTGCAACAGCTGACAAAGCGCTTGGTCTTTTTGCTGGAGCGGAAATCCCATATGTGCTTGATCGTGATGATAAAACACCAAACTTGCCGCAGCTGGCGCAAAAAGCCTTGGACATTTTGTCCCAAAATAAAAATGGATTCGTGTTGATGGTAGAGCAAGGTCGTATCGACCACGCGGGTCATGCGAACGATCTTCCTGCGAACATTCAAGAAACACTTGAATTGGACGCCACATTCAAAACATTAGTGGATTTCGCGAAGAAAGATGGTAATACATCTGTTGTCGTAACGGCTGACCATGAAACTGGCGGTTTGTCCCTTGGTATCAACAATGTGTACGAATTGAACGTGGATTTGTTTAACAAAGAGAAACACTCCTACGAATATTTGGACAGCATTTTGAAAAAAGCAGAAACAGCTGACGATGTGCGTAAAATTGTCGCTGATAACATTGGCTTTACAGATTTAACTGATGATGAAATTGCTTTGATCCTCAAAGGCGACGGTTCATCTTATGGACGCGGTGGCGGCTACAATGCAGTAGTTTCCAAACGTTTGGCTGTTGGTTGGACGGGTCACGGTCATACTGGCGTTGACGTTGGCGTATGGGCTTACGGTCCAATAGCTAACTTGGTCAAAGGTGATGTTGATAACACGGATATCGCGAAAAGTGGCGCGAAAGTAATTGGAGCGGATCTAGCGGAAGCTACGAAAGAATTACAAAACAAATACTTGTACCCATTGTTCAAGGTAACTCGCGATAACAAAACACTGTTTACAGCTAAATCACTTGCAGAATCGCTAGATATTAAAGTAGCTTGGGACGAAGCTACGAAGTCCGTAACACTTTCCAAAGACAGCAACAAGCTTTCCGTTCTTGTTGAAACAGGCGCAATTACTGAAAACGGTGCGGTAAGCACGCTAGTTGGTAATATCGATAATGGCAAGCTGTACTTACCTATCGAAGCTTTTAACAAATTGACTGGTAAAAACTTTACGTGGGATTCCTTCAACGAGCGTATCTTGAAAAACTAGTTTTAGAGGAAAAGTGAGAGGACAGGGGATTACATTGCCCCTGTCCTGTTTTCCTTTTTAGCCTTTTGAGGAGGGTTTAACATGATTGAGGTAAAAGGAGTTAGCAAGTCTTTCGCCATGCACGGGAACAGCTTGCCGATTCTGAACGTAAACCATTGGCAGGTTCAGCGTGGAGAACGAATCGCTTTAATTGGTCCTAGCGGAAGCGGGAAAAGCACGCTGCTGCATCTGCTCAGCGGCGTCATGACACCGGATGAAGGAGAAATTTGGGTGGATGGTCAACCGCTGCACCAGTATTCAGAAGCGAAGCGCGACCGTTATCGAGCAGAGAAGGTCGGTTATATTTTTCAAGATTTTCATCTGATCTCTTCGTTAACTGCTAAACAAAATGTAGAACTGATTATGCCAAGTAATTGGTCCAAAAAGCAAAGCAGCGAACAGCTGGATTTCTGGTTTGAGCGAGTAGGACTGAGAGATCGTCAGCATCATCTTCCCTCGCAATTATCTCGAGGTCAGCAGCAGCGGGCAGCGATCATCCGCGCATTAATCGCGAAGCCAAAATTAATTTTGGCCGATGAACCGACGGGTAGCCTAGATTGGGAGACGGCAGGCGATATTATGTCGCTGCTCCTTGATATTTGCGAAGCGGAGCAGCTGACGTTATTGTCGGTTACCCATGATTTGCATTTAGCAGCTATGTATCCTAAACAAATTAATATTCAAGAGCTGAATGAAATCGTGAGGAGAGAAGCGGTATGAAACTGGTTTCATTACTTTGGAGCAATATCCTTCACCGTAAAACCCTTTCGCTTCTGACGATATGTTCTGTTGCCGTTACTGTAGCGCTCGTTGTGTTTCTGTTGTTATGCAGTGCAGGTGTGGAACAAGGAGCTGAGAAGGGCTATGGTCCCTTTGAAGTAACGATCGGAGCGAAGGGAAGCGCTTCGCAATTAGCCTTGAATACGTATTATCACATTGGTGCGCCAACAGGGAATGTGCCTCTCGCGCTACTCGAAGAAGTGCGAAAGGACTCGCAGGTGGATAGCGCTTTTGCGATGACCACAGGAGATAATTATAACGGGTTTCCAATTGTCGGAATGGAAGCTGGGTATTTTGTTACTCGCTACGGAACGGATAAACAGATGGCAAGCGGGAATCTATACAACAAGTTGGGAGATGCCGTCATTGGTTCGCATGTGGCGAGTGCGTTAGGCCTACATGTTGGCGACAAGTTTCAAGGAGCGCATGGACTTGTGAAGGGGGCGGTTGATGAGGATGACGATGATGGCGCTGGCGCAGAAGAACACGGCCATCAACATAGTTTTTCGTATAGCGTTGTCGGAATATTACCGCCCTTGCTAACCTCGGATGATCGTGCTATTTTTACGACGCTTGATTATGCTTGGACTGTTCATGAGAGTGAGCAGAGCGATCATAAAGAGGTTACGACCATCTTGGTGAAGCCAAAGACGCTGGTAGGGGCGCAAGCCATCAAGAACAAATTTGGTCAAATGAGTAATGTGCAAGCGATCTATACAAGTAAGGCCGTTGCGGATGTCGTGAACGTAGTGGATAAAGGCACACAAGCGCTCAGCGTAGTGACAGTAATCTGTATTTTACTTGCGGCTGGCTCCATTTTGCTTTCTTTGATTGCGGCTGTGAACGAGCGTAAGAAGGATGTCGGTCTCTTGCGATTAATTGGCAAATCAAAAAAATTCATTTGGGTATCCCTGATTGGCGAAGGTGTTTTGTTGACGCTTATCGGTTTAATCTCAGGTTTGTTGATTGGCCATGTGGGAGGCTTCTTTAGCAGAGCATGGGTATTCGAATTTTCTGGTCTGCAAATTCAGTCATGGCAATTGATGCCAGGCGAGTGGCTGCTCGTAGCAGGCACACTGTTGATCGGCGTCTTAGCTTCTGTAGGGCCGGCGCTGCAGGCTTATCGGGTGGACCCTCTTCAATTATTCAGATCTTGAGGTGATAGAAATGAAATTACTAACAGGTATTTTGTGGGTGTGCTCAGCGGCGCTGTTAATTACTGTTTCAGGCTGCGGGCAAAAGAAAGCGGAATCCGCAGGCCAGTCCTTTGGCAGTGCAGTAACGGTTCCCGTTACTTCGCCATCTGCCAGTTCAGCTGTAAGTCCGCAGGAGAGCCAGAAGGCGTCTCCGGCAGCAGGGCACAATGATGCGGCCGCTGCACCAACACCTTCCGCGTCACCCGCGGCAGAGACAAGCGCAGCCAAGGCATCAGTGGATGCGAAACCATCTGAGGCACCTACGGCTAAGTCTGCCGAGAAGCCGCAAGCTGCTGCAAGCTCTATGCCAGCAGAAGGGGTGACTGTGAAGAAAGTAGATGCTGCAGCCCTCCCATCCGCCGAGCCGAAGCAAGCTGAGGCACTGCCAAGCGCTAAACCGAAGGCAGAACGTTCATCCAAAGAAATCAATTGGTTGCAGTTTTTCGATGATGATAAGCAGGATCGACCTTCAGAAGACTTCTGGAATAAAAGCGGTCAGAGCGTGCAGATCAAAGGATTTATGGGCGAAGTGCTTTCATTTGATAAGCATTGGTTTCTATTAATTCCTAAGCCAGGCGCCGAGTGCCCGTTTGATAATGGCGACGAGACATACTGGAACAAAATTATGATCGTTTTTGTGCCCGATGATGTAAAGCTAAGGTACACATCGGGCCCGTTAATGATCACAGGCAAACTTGATGTGGGTGTTAAGCTTGATGAATCTGGCTATAAAACGATGTTTCGCTTGTATGACGCTACCTTTGAAAAGATCAAAGAGTAACTGGCGGCCATTTGAGCATAAAAATGAACCTTCATGGAACAATAAAACTTGTTTACCTAAAGTGGTTTAGCTTTGTAGGCGAGACTAGTTTTCCAAGTAAAATTCCATGGAGGTTCAGAGATGAGTGAGAACAAGAATCAGCAAAAATCCGATTTACCGATAACCAAGAGTGAGGACGTCGAATTTTCCGCTGAGGTAGCGGATGCCGATGATTTTGAAGCAGCGGAGAGAGCGCAAGCCGCGGATTACAGACAGGAAGAACAGTAATGGCAGAAAAGAGTATTCTTGCTTATTTTCATTCGCCTGAACAAGCAGAAGGCGCTGTATCTAAACTTAAAGCCCTGCGGGCGATTGATGTATCCATCGACCGTTTCGGCCGCAACGCGGGCAGTGGGCTGCAATCCGTTATTAATCCGTATGCCGGAGATTTCGGGAGTCTGGGTACATTGACACAGGCAGCGGACATCTCCACACCGGACGAAGGGATTCTAGTTGCGGCCGACCCAGCGGCAAGTGGGTTAAGTGATGGCGGCAATGGCGGTGTAACGGGGATTGATATTGTTTTAGCGGCTGTCGTTGACGAAGGTGTATATGAACAGGCAATTCGTGTGATTGAAAGCGCGGGAGGCTCCGTTTAAACTGAAAAGCATCTGTCATCTCGTGCTAGGGCACAGAGGGACAGGTGCTTTTTGTGTTAACAATAGCCGATTTTACCCGAGAAGCGAAGTGTAGTACAATAATCAGTATGAATTTAGCTGAATTCACGCGAATCTACGTGAACCCGACAACCGACAGGAGGAGCAATACCCATGCTTTGGCACGAACTTACCGTACATACAACAGAAGAAGCGATAGAAATGATTACCAATTTTGTTCATGAGCTAGGCGCCGGAGGCGTATCCATTGAAGAATCAGGTACTTTAAACAAAGAAAGAGACACCTCTTTTGGTCAACTGTATGAAATGCCGTTGAATGATATTCCAGAAGGAAGAGCCGTAATTAAAGGTTACTTTTCGTTAGACAACGATATGGAAACCATTTTGAATCATCTCAAAGGCTCTGTAGAACAACTGCAAGAGTTTGATATCGATACAGGTAATCCGATTTATGAAGTAAAAGAAGTAGACGATGAAGATTGGGCGAATGCATGGAAGCAATACTTCAAACCGATTCGCGTCTCCGAACGATTGACGATTAAACCTACATGGGAGACCTACGCGGCTTCTCCGGAAGAACTGATCCTTGAACTTGATCCGGGGATGGCTTTCGGAACGGGAACGCATGCGACGACAGCGCTTTGCCTTAGAGCCTTGGAAAAGTACATTCAGCCAGGCGACGACGTCATCGATGTAGGAACAGGCTCAGGGATTCTGTCCATCGCGGCAGCGAAATTGGGCGCCAAGCATGTACTTGCGGTCGATCTAGATCCAGTTGCCGTATTGAGTGCTCAGGATAACACGAAGCTAAACGGACTTGATAGTCAGATCACCGTTAAGCTTAGTGATCTGCTTGGTGTCCTGAAAGCAAATGAGACGGAATCGGCTACACAGCTTGGCGTAAAACTGCCTGTGCAGGTCGTTGTCGCAAACATTTTGGCGGAAATTATCGTTCTCTTCGTTGGGGATGTCTATGAAGTGCTGCAATCCGGAGGCTATTATGTAACATCGGGTATCATTACACGCAAGGAAGCGGATGTTGAACAAGCGCTAGTCGCAGCTAACTTTACGATTGTAGACAAGAGCTATGAATCGGATTGGGTTGTGATTGTAGCTAGAAAGCCGTAGGAGGTTCTTTATGGGAGGTTTATTGTTTTATGACTGGAGTACACTGCCTTTTGTCATTTTAGTTTTAATTATTTCTTTTACAATTCATGAGTTTGCACATGCTTATAGCGCCTATAAACTAGGAGATTCTACCGCTTATCAATTTGGAAGAGTCTCGCTGAACCCCATGGTTCATCTGGACTTGTTCGGTACAATCATGCTGCTGATTGCCGGATTCGGTTGGGCGAAGCCAGTGCCGGTGAACCGTGGTAATTTTAAAAAGCCGCGATTGATGGGAATTATTGTAACAGCAGCGGGGCCGATCTCGAACCTGATTCTTGTTTTTATCAGTTTATTTATTTTTATGGCGATGATGAAATTCGGCTGGCTTACGGGGATGTCTGAGGGCAGCGCCAAAGCAATTAAACTATTTTTCAACTTAATGCTTAGCATTAATCTTACCCTTTTCTTATTCAATTTGATCCCGATTCCTCCGTTGGATGGCTATCGTATTATTCAAGATTTGGTCAATTTGAAATATAGCGATGCTCTTGTGAAATTTGAACAGTGGGCTTCGGTCATTTTCTTGTTAGTTGTATTCATCAGACCGCTTAGGCAGGTAACTCTAGACCCGTACCTGAGTTTAGGTAACGATATTTTGCAAATACTTAGCATACCGATTGTAAAGATCCTTGGTCTTTAGATGAGCTGCCAGCAACGAACTCTAGATTTTCCCTACCAAAACAGGTAAGATGTTGGGTGGAAGTTTTAATAAAAACATAAAAAACTAAAATGTGAAATTATGAACAGATAGAGAGGCTTTGACCCTATGCAGCGTTATTTTTTGCCGCCTGAGCAATTTCAACAGGCTACCCAGACCGTCACGATTGAGGGCGATGATGGGCATCATCTACAGCGTGTCATGCGAGCTCAAATCGGGGACGAAGTGATCTGCAGCAACGGTGTGAATCGCGAAGTGCGGGTGCGTATTACGGAGTTGGATAAGGGACGAGTCATCGCTGAAGTTGTAGAAGAGTTGCCTATGCATGCTGAAGCGGCTGTTCAGGTGTGGGTTGCTCAGAGCTTGCCAAAAGGCGATAAAATGGAAACGGTGATTCAGAAAGGGACCGAGATCGGGGCAGCCCGGTTTCTTCCTTTTTTATCGGAACGTACAGTTGTTCAGTACGATGCCAAGAAGGAAGCCAAGCGTACTGAACGATGGCAGAAGATCGCTAAAGAAGCCGCAGAACAAGCGCATCGCAATCGAGTTCCTGAGGTAGAAGGTTTACACACATGGAAGCAGCTCCTACAGCGTGCGAAGGAAGCGGATGTTGCCTGGATTTGCTATGAGAAGGAAGATGGGCAGCAGTTGAAGCCAGCCATTCGAGATGCGGTCGCAGCAGGTAAGCTGGGATCTGGAAAGAAAGTCTTATTAGTTGTTGGTCCTGAAGGCGGCTTTTCGGAGCAGGAAATCCAGCAGGCTGAAGAGGTTGGGTTTCGTTCGGTTTCGCTTGGCGCACGTATTTTACGCACGGAGACTGCTGCAATGGTAGGGCTCACGTGCCTATTCTATGAAACCGGAGAAATGGGAGGATAAGCATTATGGCAACGGTTGCGTTTCATACACTAGGCTGTAAAGTGAATTTCTATGATACAGAGGCCATTTGGCAGCTGTTCAAAAATGAGGGATATGAACAGGTTGATTTCGAGCAAACCGCTGACGTGTATATTGTGAACACATGTACAGTTACGAATACAGGGGATAAGAAGAGCCGTCAAATGATTCGTCGGGCGATTCGCCGTAATCCGGAAGCGATTGTCGCTGTAACGGGCTGTTACGCGCAAACATCGCCAGCAGAGATCATGGCGATTCCAGGTGTGGATATGGTTATCGGGACGCAGGATCGTGAGAAAATTATTCCGCTCGTGAGACAATTTGAACAAGATCGCCAACCCATTAACGCGGTGCGCAACATTATGAAAACGCGTCAGTTCGAAGAATTGGACGTGCCTGATTTTGCCGATCGTACAAGAGCTTTTCTGAAAATCCAAGAGGGCTGCAACAATTTCTGCACGTTCTGTATTATTCCTTGGTCCCGTGGCTTAATGCGCAGCCGCGAGCCTGAAAGTGTTATTCAGCAAGCGAAAACGTTAGTTGCCGCTGGGTATCAAGAAATCGTATTGACCGGTATTCATACAGGTGGTTATGGTGAAGATATTGAGGATTACAGCTTAGCCAAGCTGCTTTGGGATCTTGACAAGGTCGAGGGATTGAAACGTATTCGCATTTCCTCCATTGAAGCAAGCCAAATTACCGATGAGGTTATCGAAGTTTTGAAATCGTCTGATAAAATGTGCCGCCACCTGCATATTCCGCTTCAAGCCGGAGATGATCAAGTGCTTGCACGCATGCGTAGGAAATACACAACAGCTGAATTTGCTCGCAAAATCGAGCGACTTCATGAAATTATGCCGGATGTTGCGATCACAACGGATGTGATTGTCGGCTTTCCAGGGGAAACAGACGAAATGTTCCGCAATGGAGTTAAGTTCATGGAGCAAATGAAATTTTCCGAAATGCACGTATTCCCTTATTCCAAGCGGACTGGAACACCTGCTGCACGTATGGATGACCAGGTTGACGAAGAAATTAAGAATGCGCGTGTACATGAATTGATCGATCTTTCCGAAAATATGCAGCTCGCTTACGCGAAAAAGTTCGTTGGACAAGTGCTGGAAGTCATTCCAGAACGCGCCCACAAAGGCGCTCCAGACAGCGGGTTAATTATGGGTTACTCGGATAACTACGTTCAGCTGGTTTTCGAAGGATCAGAAAGTCTCATCGGTGAAATATGCCGTGTTCGTGTAACAGAAGCAGGGGTAAACGAGAGTAAAGGTAATATGGTACGTATCGTGGAGCCTGCACAAGTAGTGAGTCTATAGAGACAAGATGAGGATTTCATTCCGCCCGACGGTGGGGCGATGTCCTCTTCTTCGTCATTTAATCTACATAAGTTGGGGGATAAGCATATGAAGGAAATATCAGCTGGCGGGGTTGTATTTCGTAGACAGAACGGCGAACTGCAAATTCAAATGATTCAAGATCGTTATGGCAAAATGACTTTGGCCAAAGGAAAAATGGAACCAGGCGAAACGGTGGAAGAAACGGCCCTCCGTGAGATACTGGAGGAAACGGGAATTCATGGACAGATCGTGGAGTCTGTTGAAATGATCGCTTATCAGTATACGAATCCTTCAGTTGGCCTTGTAGACAAAGAAGTCCATTATTATTTGGTAGAAGCAATTGACGGCTCCCTGCAGGCACAGGTTGAGGAAATTCGCGGTGTAGAGTGGCTTGAGCCGCAGGAAGCATGGCGTCAGCAGCAAGAGTCAGGCTATGACAATAACAATAGTGTGTTAGGTACAGCGCTGCTCAAATTAGGCATTGAAGTGAAATAATTATTCTCATGGTGAAAGAATTCACACAGATTAGTGTCACGATTAGCCTCGAAGTTCAATACGTGTCCACAGACGAAGGTAACAAATTGGCAGAGCTAGCAGCGAACTGACAACGTTAAATATAGTTTGTGCTCGGGCAATTTGCTCAGAAGCCCCATCGGCTAGTAAGGCTGAGACACTGACAAGTTGATGGATTAATGGGTAAAAGAGAACTGCGCCTCCAATATTGAGAATAATGTGTGACCACGCAACGTACCGGCCTGCACGAGATCCGCTTATGCCAGCGATGAGTGCGGTCGCACAAGTGCCTATATTGGCGCCGATTGTGATCGCCACGCCAAGCTCGACGGGGATGCCTTGGATCGTGGCAAGTCCCATGGCCATCGCAATGACGGCGGCGCTGCTGTGGACTAGCGCGGTGATGGCAGCGCCAGCGATGACACCCCACAGCAGGCTTGTCTGCGCTTGGTGGACGAACCAAGTGAATAGACCGCGGGACTGCAACGCAGGCCCGATGGTTTGCATGATCTCGATGCCAAGCAGCACGAGCGCGAAGCCAGCCGCCGCTAGCGAGGCATAGCGCACGCTGCGGAGCCAGGCGGGCCGAGGGGTAATGGGCACGCTTCCGCTTTGGGCTAAGCCATGACCGTCCTCAGGAGGTGAGAGGGGGCCAGCGATCCAACTGGCGAGCCAAATGCCTCCGCTTGCGAGCAGCATTGGCACGCCGATGCCGCCGATGCTAAGCCCGATCAGCTCGGTCGTCAGGCACGTGCCGATGTTCGTGCCGAGAATGATACCAAGCGTTCGCGGGAAGGTCAGTACACCTGCGTTAACGAGACCGATGGCAATGACGGTAATAGCGGTGCTGCTTTGCAGCGCCGCGGTCAGCATGGTGCCCGTAGCGAGACCGCGCACAGGCGTGCGGGTAAACCGCTCCAACCATTGTTGGAGGCGGAAGCCTGCCCAGTGATGAAGTGCGGTTTCCATCAGCTTCATCCCAAAAAGAAACAAAGCTAAGCCTGTCAACACAGGCAATACAATCGTAGTCACCATAAGCAGCGAATCTCCTTCGTGGGCTTGTATCGTTTTTAACCAATATATGTGACCGTACAGACGAGCATGACAAGCTGGCGACAGACGGCGGTATCACACAAAGGATGGCACACCATACAATGGCAGCAGTAATTTTACATAAGAAACGGAAACCACGCTTAGAACAGGGACATCCATGGGTATTTCGCAGCGAGATTGAACGTGTTGACGGAGAGATAGAACCAGGGCAATTGGTGCCTGTGCATACGTATCAGGGACAATATTTAGGAACGGGCTATTACAATCAAGCTTCGCAGATTACGGTTCGAATCGTATCCTATCAGCCTCTTGAGTCATTAACGACTGAAGTGTTTGTTGAGCGGATCACGAAATGCTTGCAGCATCGCAAGCGCTTTTTGAAGGATGCGGCCTCTTATCGCTTGGTTTATGGAGAGGCTGATTTTTTACCTGGATTAATCGTTGACAAGTTTGCTGATGTTCTCGTTGTTCAACTGCTTACCTTGGGCATGGACCTCTGCCGAAAACAAATCGTTGAAGCGTTGGTACAAGTTATGAATCCAACTGGCATCTATGAGCGCAGCGATGTAGCTGTTCGTGAGTTGGAAGGTTTGGAGCAGACGAAGGGCTTGCTGTATGGCGAGTGTCCGAAGCATGTAAACATTTTAGAAAATGGTTTGCGTATTCGCGTTGATATTGAGGAAGGCCAGAAAACAGGCTATTTCTTCGACCAGAGAGAGAATCGCGCTTCCATCGCGCCACTCATGACGGGCTGGGGCATTCGCAGCGGTATTGAGCTAAAGCAAGTTGAAGAAGATGGGGTAAGCCAACTTTTGCCTGTCAATGCGAATGACAAAGTCGTAACGTTCCCTTTCTGGGATGGCGCTACGGTTCTGGAATGCTTCTCCCACACGGGCAGCTTTACGCTTAATGCTTGCAAATATGGGGCGAAAAAAGTTACATGCCTGGATATCTCCGAACATGCGATTGAGAGTGCAAGAACAAATGTCCAACTGAATGGGTTTGAAGATCGTGTGGAATACGTAGTAGCTGATGCGTTTGAATACTTGCGTCAACAAGTTAAAGGATTGGATGAGCGCAAGGTGCGTGCTTCTGCAAACGTAGGGCAGGCCAAAGTGGATACATCGAAACCAGTGAGCGCTGGACGTTCATGGGATGTCGTCATCCTGGATCCCCCAGCATTCGCCAAAACGAAGAGCGCTGTCGAAGGAGCATGTCGAGGATACAAAGATATCAATCTGCATGGGTTAAAGCTCGTGAATGAAGGCGGCTATCTGGTTACCGCCAGTTGCTCTTATCACATGCATCCCGAGCTATTCCTAGATACGATTCATGCGGCAGCTACGGATGTAGGTAAAATCTTGCGGCTGGTAGAGTTCCGCGGAGCGGGTATGGATCATCCCCGCATCCTTGGTGTGGATGAGGGACATTATCTAAAATTCGCCATCTTTGAGGTACGCAGCAAATCATAGACACCCAGAAGCGAGGCTGAAAAGCCTCGTTTTCTTTTTTACGACTTCTTGACATTGCCCTAAGGGCAATCCTTTAGAATGGGGATGTTCCTTTATTTTACTTGCAGAAAGGTGTGGCTTTGTTTGTTAACGGTAGGTCAGATGGCGCGCATGTTCGAGATTACGCCCAAAACATTAAGGCATTACGATGCGATCGGTTTGTTTTCGCCAAGCGCGGTGGGCGAGGACAATCAATACCGCTACTACAAGCCTGAGCAAATGATTCAACTGCGGCGTATTTTATTTTTTCGCCATACGGGCCTTGGACTTGAGGTCATTCGTGAGCTGGTTCGCAGCGGTGCGATGGATGATCCAGTTCGGATCAGTCATATCCTCCAGGAGCATGCCGCATCACTTCGTGAAGAAATCGCGAATAAGCAGAGTCTGCTTACCTCTGTAGAGGAAATGCTTGGAACAATCAACCAATCAGGAGGAAAGCTAATGAAAGCTCAAGTAGTAACGTTACCGGCGTTTCATGTTGTTGGCATGTCTTGGCGAAGCGGAGATGAGGGGACCATTCCTGATCTTTGGGGTCGCTTCAATCCACGTGAAGGTGAAATACAAGGGAAATTGAATGCTCAGGTGTGTTATGGCCTTTGCGTTCCAATTGAGGACGGCGGAGTTGAATATACGGCTGGCTTCGAGTCTACTGGTACATTCATTCCGGATGGGATGGTTTTCAAAACAGTGCCTGCTCAGACGTATGCATGGTTTACACATCGGGGATCACTTAGCGGTCTTAGTAAAACGATGGAAGATATTTATACGACCTGGCTGCCACAGAACGGGTACAAGGCTGTAAAAGGGATCGATTTCGAGCTGTATACGGAACGTTTTACGGATCCAGATGATGAACATTCCGAGGTTGATCTTTACATCCCGATAGAAGCAGTTGAGCCATTGATTTGATAAAATAATATGATTGATAAATAAATTGAATTTACTTTTTTTTATCACTTACTAAGAAAAGCTGAATTGGATGAAGTTGTAAATACCGAGTAAGATGAAGAAAATCAACATTTTGAACTTCATTCTGAAAGGTGGGATCCATCATGGCATCTGTTACAGGTTTAGATGGTGTTGTTGCGGCAGAGACCGAATTGTCATTGGTCGATGGCGAAAAAGGGCTACTTATCTATCGAGGCTACGAGGCAAAAGAGCTTGCTCTTCACGTAAGCTTTGAGGAAGCAGCCTACTTATTATGGAATGGCCAGCTGCCTACAGCTGAACAATTGTTTTATTTTCGCTCAAAATGGAAAGAACTTCGCGCCGTACCTGCGGGATTGACAGCCATTTTGGATGTGCTGCCTGCGGAGTGTGACATGATGAGTGTCTTGCGAACGGTCATCTCTGCTGCTGGAGCTGAACACGGGAAAAATTCTGTGTGGCCTCCTCAGCAAGAGGACATGATTCGTTACACTGTTTTGCTCCCAACTCTTATCGCTTACCGTCATAGGAGGAACGCAGGTCTTGTATCTGTTGAACCACACCCGGAGTTAGACCATGTCGCTAATTATTTATATATGCTTACGGGGGAGGTTCCGCTGCCTGCTCATGTGAAAGCATTAACTGCTTATTTCATTCTGGCCATGGAGCATGGCATGAATGCTTCTACGTTTGCCGGTCGTGTTGTACTCTCTACGCAGTCCGATGTTGCATCAGCGCTTTGTGCATCGATTGGCGCCATGAAAGGGCCGCTTCACGGCGGTGCGCCTTCCGAGGTCGTTCATATGCTTGACGATATCGGAACGAAAGAAAACGCAGAACGGTGGCTCCGTGAGCAGCTTGAAGCTGGTCAACGCCTGATGGGCTTCGGGCATCGGATCTACAAGACGCTCGATCCCCGAGCGGAGGCGCTGCGTATTCTGATGACGGAACTCTCGATGGAAGACGCTTGGTTTGAGCTTGCTGTTCATGTTGAGGAGACCGCTGTTGGGCTGCTCCATGCGTATAAGCCTGGAAGGAAGCTCCATACGAATGTAGAGTTTTATGCCGCGGCCGTGCTCAGGGCCGTCTCCATGCCCAAGACACTATTTACGTCTACGTTTACAGCAAGTCGTATGGTGGGTTGGACAGCCCATCTGCTCGAGCAAGCGAGTTGCAATCGCATATTCCGGCCGCAGTCCGTTTATGTTGGACCAGGACGGACGTCGCTAAGCGAATCTAATCAGAATGAAAAATAGCTAAAAACTGCTCCGTGTCATGTATACGAAATGTGACCTGCGAGAGGGACACTTTGCAAAAAAAAGTGCCTTCTTAAGGGTCTCAGCTTCGTGTATGACGATAGAGGCAGTTTTTTATTTTCTAGAGAGACTATGATTTTTCCTACACCTTTAGGTGGATGCTGCATGAATGGAAATCAACTTGTGGATGGACTTTTCTTCGTCATGGATGACGAAGGAAAAGGAGATTCGACCGAATCGAATGTGGATTACGCCCGCTCTGTTCGCTTGGTTAACTTACTCGAGTATTACCCAATTTCCTAATCTGACAGGACGCAAGCGGTCGTTTATGCCATAAGGAACAGGATCGTAGATTGATGAAGTTTTGCAATCCAACCCAGCATCAAAAAGAAACATCAAAAAAATCAGCTCTGCGAGGAGCTGATTTTGACTGCAAGATCATGATCGATTTCACTTAGCGTCACTTCAGCTAATTCACGTTCAAGCGCGGCTTGCGCCTGCTGCAATTTGAGCTGAAGAACGGATTGAATATTGTTGCCGACTGGACAATTCGGGTTAGGGTGCTCATGAAAATGGAATAACTCCGTTTCTTCAGCTACTTCTACAGCGCGGTAAACATCCAGCAGTGTGATTTCTTGCGGAGGTTTGGCCAGTGCTGCGCCGCCAACGCCAAGTCTGATGTGAATCAAGCCTGCTTTTTTGAGCATGCCGCTCACTTTACGTACGATAACAGGATTAATGTTAATGCTGCCCGCAATCATTTCTGATGTGCAATTTTCACCATTCTCCATATCGATTAAGGAAAGGATATGAACACCAATGGTGAAGCGGCTGCTGAACTTTTTCATAAGTCTCACCTTCTTTGTTGTACATATTTTAATTACAGCTCTGCAGAATGTCAAGGTATCGTTTGGACGCGGTAAGCCCATGATCTGCCACCCCTCCTTTCTAGTTAAAGTATGATAGAATAGAAGGACGAAAAAGTAGGCTTAATTTAATTTTCATGAAATCAGCTTCCCAACGGAAAGCTTGGATTATGCTTGCAAAGTCAGCTTTTCTTAAAGCGCGAAGGAGATCCCCCATGGCCGTACGTTTTGTGATTGGTAGAGCCGGTAGCGGCAAAAGTGAACGCTGTTTGCAAGAGATCAAACAGCAGTTGGCTGCGGAGCCAGAGGGTCATCCATTGATTCTGCTAGTTCCTGAGCAAGCGACATTTCAGGCAGAGCATGCCCTTGTGTCGGATCCTCATCTTGGAGGAATGATACGTGCGCAGGTATTAAGTTTTCACCGTTTAGCATGGCGGGTGATGCAGGAAGAAGGTGGGACAGCGAGGCTTCCCATTGATGAGACAGGTAAAAAATTGCTCCTGACGAGCATTTTACATAAACAAAAAGAACATTTACGCCTGTTCGGACATTCCGCCGAACAAATGGGTTTTGTTGATAGGCTTAATCAATTATTCACAGAATTGAAACGGTATTGTGTCACTGCTGAGCAGCTTGATCAACAGGAGTCCAAACGCAGTTCATCGATTGGAGAAACTGGCTTGCTAAGGGAGAAGATGCACGACATCAGGCTCGTATATCGTGAGTTTCAGTCGATGCTGTCAAGGCAATATTTGGACGGAGAAGATTACCTGACACTGCTGGCGGAGCAGATCCCGAATTCCGCTTATTTGCGTTCGGCTTCTATTTGGATAGACGGATTTCATGGGTTTACACCACAGGAGTTTGCTGTGCTTGGAGGACTTTTTGCGTCGTGCAAAGAGGTGACGATTACGCTTTGTGTGGATCGTTCGCTAGAAGCTGGCGATGCACCGGATGAACTGGATTTATTCCATCCAACGGCAACGACAATGGTACGGTTACAAGAAATGATAGAGCAGTTGGGACTTAGCCGATCGGAAGTATTGCTTTTAGCGCCTGAGAATTCTCCGCGTTATGAGGAGAGCCCAGTTCTGGGCTATTTAGAACGTATGTTTGATAGCCGAATCGGTGGGAGCGTAAGGCCCTACAAGCTGAATGAAGGGCAAAAGCTGAGTGATCAACTCGTCATTAAAGAGGCTGTTCATCGACGTGCAGAGGTCGAAGGCGCTGTAAGAGATATGCTGGAGCTTGTGCGGGAGCAGGGCGTGCGCTGGCGTGATATCGCGGTTATGGTTCGCAATATGGAGGGGTACCAGGATTTATTAAAGGCAATCCTAACTGATTATGATATCCCTCACTTTTTTGACCAGAAGCGGACGGTTCTCCATCATCCTTTGGTGGAGTTCATACGCTCGGCCCTTGAAGTCGTGCAGCATAACTGGCATTACGACGCGGTATTCCGATGTGTCAAAACGGATTTGCTGCTTCCAGTAGAAGCTGCTTCAGAACGCCACCTGATGGACAAGCTGGAAAACTATGTGCTCGCGTTCGGCATTCAAGGCTATAGATGGACTGATGGTAAGCCTTGGACTTACAAGTTCCGAGCCAACTTGGAGCAAGCCGATGAGGGTATTCAGGAAGAGACAGCCGCACTCCAACAGTTAAATGAAAGCAAAGATCGGATTGTAAAGCCGCTGCTTGATTTCTCCAAACGTCTTAAGCAAGCTAGCTCTGTCAAAGAGCAGGTAGAAGCTCTATATGAGCTGTTGGTAGAAGCGCAGGCTCCGAGCAAATTAGAGGCGTGGAGCCTGCGGTCGTTAGGCGAAGGGAAGCCAGAAAAAGCGCGCGAACACGGTCAAATGTGGAACAGCGTCATGGATATGCTCGATCAGCTCGTCGAAACGATGGGTGAAGATGATTTATCCCTGGAGCTGTTCACGGGACTTATTGAAACAGGTATGGAGAGTATGAAGCTAGGATTAGTACCGCCTTCTATGGATCAACTGCTTATAGGCAGCATGGATCGAACGCGCTCTAGCGGCATCCGTTATGCATACATTTTAGGTGTCAGCGATGGGGTTATTCCAGCGCAGATGAGTGAAAAAGGAGTCCTTACGGAGTCTGAGCGGGAGGTTCTTACGGATGCAGGCTTGCCGATGGCAAATAGCAGTAGGCGCAAGCTGCTCGATGAGTCGTTTATTATATACACTTCGCTAACCGTTCCAGGCAAGCGTCTGTGGATGAGCTATCCGTTGGCTGATGAGGAAGGGAAATCGCTGCTTCCTTCAGAGTTGATCAAACAAATGCGGAAAATGTTTCCTGGGACGGAGCATCCGTTGTTGTTGGCTGAACCATCTAATGAAGCGGGGCAGACGGAACAGTCGGCTTACATTGTTCATCCGAGTCAAGCGATTTCTTATTTGGCTGTGCGTATGAAGCATTGGATGTTGGGCGGCCGCATGGCCGATTTATGGTGGGAAACCTACAATTGGTACGTGACTCAGCCGAAGTGGCATATGCAGCTGCATGCCTTGACAAGTGCGCTGCAGTATACGAATAAAGAAGCTGGTCTTAGCTCCTCGACAAGCCAGCTGTTATATGGACAGCATTTGCGAGCCAGCGTTTCTCGGATGGAGAAGTATGTGGCGTGCCCGTTTTCACACTTTTTATCCCATGGTTTAAAACTGAAAGAAAGACGCGTATATCGTTTGGATGCGCCGGATATCGGGCAGTTATTCCATGCAGCGTTGAATCAATTTGTTCAAAAGCTCCAGCAGGATCAGCTTGATTGGGGATCGCTTTCAGCTGAGGCTTGTATGGAGCGCTCCGCTCAGGTCGTGGATGAGTTGGCCCCGAGGCTGCAGGGTGAAATCTTGCTAAGTTCGAGCCGATTTGCTTATATTGCAAGAAAACTGAAGCAAGTCGTCGGCCGAGCGGCAGTTGTCTTAGGCGAACACGCGAAGCGCGGGCAATTCCAGCCGCTTGGGCTGGAGATTGATTTCGGTCCAGGCAAGGAACTGCCGCCGCTTACTTTTGAATTGGACAACGGTTGTACGATGGAAATTATTGGTCGTATCGACCGTGTAGATCGCGCGGATGGCGAACAGGGTGTGCTGCTCCGCGTCATTGATTACAAATCGAGCCAGACGTCTTTACAGCTTTCAGAAGTCTATTATGGTTTATCTCTTCAAATGCTGACCTATATGGATGTCATCATTACGCATGCCGAGCAGTGGCTAGGTATCCCTGCGAAGCCGGCGGGCGTGCTCTATTTCCATGTGCATAATCCGATGCTGCAGCAAAAAAATGCTTTGGATCCAACAGAAGTGGAAAAAGAGCTGCGTAAGCGATTCAAAATGAAAGGTTTAGTCACGGCTGACGCTAGCGTAGCGGGTCTTATGGATGAGCAGTTGGTTCACACCGCAGGACACTCTCAGCTCATTCCGGTTGCATTGAAAAAGGACGGGAGCTTCTATTCCAGCTCATCTGTCGCGACGGATGCACAGTGGGATACATTGCGCAAATATGTACGTAAGCAGGTCAAACAAATTGGGACGGGCATCACGGATGGACATGTTGATATTGCGCCATACCGTTTGGGGAAAAAGACAGCCTGTCTCCATTGTTCGTATAAATCAGTTTGTCAGTTCGATCCTTTATTTGAAGGCAATGAAACTCAGGTTTGGAAGCAACGAGGGAAAGAGCAGCTATGGTCCGAGCTAGAGCAAAGCGCAGGCACATAACGAATGTGGAAAGGAGAGCATAAACGTGAATAAACAACAACCAAAGCCTCCTGGCAGTACGTGGACGGATGATCAATGGGATGCAATCACATTAAGCGGTCAAAATATGCTGGTAGCCGCTGCGGCAGGCTCAGGCAAAACGGCAGTACTCGTGGAACGGATCATTCGCCGCATCTCGAATGAATGGGAACCAATTGACGTGGATCGCTTATTGGTAGCCACATTTACAAAAGCAGCGGCATCCGAGATGAAGCATCGCATACGAGATGCACTAGAGAAGGAACTGACGAAACAACCGAATTCGCAGCATTTGCGCAAGCAACTGGCTCTGATGGGGCGTGCTTCGATTACGACGTTGCATTCTTTTTGCTTAGAGGTTGTACAGCGATACTTCAGTCTTATTCGTCTGGATCCCGGTTTTCGTATCGCCAACGAAACGGAAGCGGAACTGCTCCGTCAAGATTTGCTCGGGGAAATGCTCGAACAATATTATGCGGAAAGTGAAGAGGGCAGCGCCTTCTGGCGATTAGTCGATTCATTCAGCGGCGAGCGTAATGACGATGCGATTATGCAGCTCATTCAAAAGCTGTACGATGTATCGCGCAGCCATCCATGGCCGGAACACTGGCTGCGGTCGACGGCCTCGCTGTTTGGACCGCCTGCATGGAAGGATGAACAGTTGACAGACGAGGAACTCTCCGTCCTTCAGGAGGCGCTGCCTTATGTTGCCGCAGCGGCAGCTCCAGTTGACTATTCGATTTGGGAGAAAAGTCTCGTTCGCGACCTGTCTTTAGAGCTGGAAGGAGCAGCAGATCTGCTCCGCCAAGCGCAGCAGTTAGCTGAGCTGCCTGGTGGTCCAGCGCCGTATTTGGACAACTTACGGGACGATCTGCTTCTAGTTGAGAATCTACGCGAAACGACGGATTATCCCTGGTCTGTCTTGTATATGGGCTTTCAAACGGTGGAATTCGGAAAATTAAAAGCGTGTAAAGGCGATGATTACGACAAAGAACTTCAGGAAGAAGTGAAGGAGCTGCGTAATCGCGCCAAAGAGCAAGTAAACAAAATCAAGGAAGAGCTATTTGGGCGGACTCCAGAACAATTTGGCAGGGAAATTGCTGAGCTTGCTCCTGTACTTCATACCTTGGTAGATCTTGTGGTTGATTTCGGCAAGCGATATCAAGCAGCTAAAGCGGTCAAAGGGTTGATTGATTTCGCCGATCTTGAGCACTACTGCTTGCAAATTTTAGCTGCACCCGGTTCGACGCCGGAGGAGCTTTATCCATCAGAGGCGGCGCTTGCTTATCGCAAACAATATGTGGAAGTGCTGCTGGATGAGTATCAAGACACGAATCGTGTGCAAGAAGCGATTGTTTCCTTGATTGCAAATTCAAAGCCTGGCAATCGCTTTATGGTTGGGGACGTGAAGCAAAGTATTTATAGGTTCCGTTTGGCGGAGCCTGGCCTTTTTTTAGAAAAGTATAAAGCATACCGTTCAAATAATGAGGAGGCCAGCAGTCAACAACTCACAAGTCAGTCTGTGGGATCAGGGGAAGGCGGCAGGATCGATCTGGCGCGTAATTTCCGCAGTCGGATTCAAGTTGTGGATGCGGTGAATTTCTTATTCAAGCAAATCATGAATGAAACCGTCGGAGAAATTGAATATGACAAGCGGGCTGAACTTGTTTATGGGGCGGGGTATCCCGCTCCGGCTTCGGATTGTTCAGTGGAAATGTTGATTGTTGATCGTTCTACGGATGTCCCGGACAAAACGGAGGCTTTTGATGGGGATTCCGAGGATTTAGAGAATAATGAAGCGGAATATGCTGGAGAGGGAGCTCCTATTCTTATGGACCCGATTCAGGAGGCGCAAGAGTTAGAAACTGCGCAGCTTGAAGCGCGTACGATCGCGCGTCATATTCGTCATTTATTAGGCGATGGAGGAACGCAAGAACCCTTTCAAGCATTTGATAAACGAACGGGTGGCACTCGTCCTGTGACGTATCGAGACATTGTCATCTTGCTGCGGGCCACACAACAATGGGCCCCTGTTATTATTGAAGAGCTCAAGCTGCAGGGAATTCCTGCTTATGCGGATTTGAGCACAGGCTATTTTTCCGCGACTGAGGTTGAAGTCATGTTATCCCTTTTGAAGGTGATCGATAATCCGTATCAAGATGTGCCCTTGGCGGCGGTTCTACGCTCCCCGGTTGTACAGTTGACTGCTGAAGAACTTGCACAAGTTCGAGTTACGGATAAATCCTTGCCTTTCTACGAGGCTGTGCTTCAGTTTGTTCGTGATGAAGAGAAGCGTGATAAGGCAAGCTGTTCTAAGTTATTATTGGACAAGCTAACTCACTTTCTGAAGCTGCTAGAGCAGTGGCGTCATGAGGCTAGGCAGGGATCTTTGGCTGATTTAATTTGGCAGATTTATAAACTAACAGGTTATTACGATTTTGCCGGAGGTTTGCCGGGAGGGATGCAAAGACAAGCGAATTTAAGGGCCCTCTATGATCGAGCCAGGCAATACGAAAGTACATCGCTGCGCGGATTGTTTCGCTTTCTAAGATTTATTGAGCGGATGAAAGAAAGTGGAGGGGATCTCGGAACAGCCAGAGCCCTTGGGGAGCAGGAAGACGTCGTTCGAATTATGTCGATCCACAAAAGCAAAGGACTGGAATTCCCGGTTGTCTTCGTGGCGGGCATGGCCAAAATGTTTAATCAAAGGGATTTGAATGACTCCTTTTTGCTGCATAAAGAGCTTGGTTTTGGACCTCGTTTTGTGGATACGGTCTTACGCGTTAGTTACCCTACGTTGCCTTCACTTGCGATCAAAAGGCGTATGAAGCTTGAACTGCTCGCCGAAGAAATGCGCGTCCTTTATGTAGCGCTCACGAGAGCCAGAGAGAAACTCTACCTGCTCGGAACGGTCAAATCGCTTGACAAACTGCTTCGTCAATGGGGGCGCAACTTGTCGAGAACAGCGTGGTATCTCCCTGATTTTGAGTTGGCCAAAGCTAAAAGCTATCTCGATTGGGTCGGGCCCGCCCTGCTGCGTCATCCGGACGCGACAATGTGGCGAGAACGGCTTGGCATTAGTGACGCCTCACCGGAGGTGAGGCTGCTGCAGGATAATTCGGAGTGGAAGCTGACGGTGCTTACGCCACAAAGCTTACAGCGAGACGAAACCGCTGAGTTTAGCGATCCGGTACCAGATGAAGATAAGCTAGAAGCGATTCGCAGCGGACAACCTGTGACGACGGGAGGCAGTTGGAAGGAATGGTTGCAGGGACGGCTTTCGTGGTCCTACGAGCATCCTGATGCACCTAAACAATTTGCCAAAACAACGGTGTCTGAATTGAAACGTTTGTCGGAACAAAACCGCTTGACCGGCGAATTGGAATATAGAACCTCCGACGATGGGACATTGTTGATCAATCCGTCCACTGAAGCTTTTTCGAAGTCATCAACGTCCATTTGGCGCAGACCTCGATTTATGGAGGAAACGAAGCTAACCGCAGCTGAAAAGGGAACCGTTGTTCACGCTGTGATGCAGAACCTATCCCTTGCGTCTATGCCTACGGAGGCCAGTATTAACCAAACGCTGGATGACATGATGAACAAACAGACACTAACTTTACAGCAAAGAGAAGTTGTTCATATTCCTGTCATTTTAAGTTTTTTTCAAACCGATGTCGGGCGGCGTATGGTGCAAGCAGCG
The DNA here is from genome assembly GCF_010820665.1 of Paenibacillus sp. SYP-B3998. GTDB lineage: Bacteria > Bacillota > Bacilli > Paenibacillales > NBRC-103111 > Paenibacillus_E. The sequence continues at coordinate 912,948 of NZ_JAAIKC010000001.1, forward strand.
AATGTGCAGCGAGAGGTACCGTTTAGTTATGGTTTGCCAGCTAGCGAAGTTTATGCAGGGACGGATCGCTCTACGACCAGTGAAACGGTGCTCATTCAAGGGATCATCGACTGCTTGTTTGAGGATGAGCAAGGACTTGTTTTGGTCGACTACAAAACAGATGCGGTTAAAGGCAGCAGTGCTGAAGAGCTTAGAGACCGTTATGAAAAGCAAATTACCTTATATACAAGAGCTGTGGAGCATATATGGAAACGTCCTTTGACAGGGAAATATTTATATTTTTTTGACGGGGCTAATTTGTTGGAGATGTGAGTGAAAAACCAGAGGAAATGTGATCTGGAAATGAATCATTCACGTCGCATGGAGAGAAAGGTGAAAAAATGCGCATTTTACACACGGCTGATTGGCATTTTGGTCGAACGCTTGAAGGACGCAGCCGCATGGAGGAGCAGATCGCTTTCATGGACGAGCTGGTACAAATCGTACAGGATCAGGAAATTGATCTTGTATTGGTCGCTGGAGATATTTACGATTCCGTGAATCCTCCAGCAGCAGCAGAGCAGCTTTTCTATGAAGGCATTTCGAGGCTTGCCGATGGAGGTAAGCGACACATTGCCATTATTTCTGGCAATCATGATCATCCGGATCGACTTGCCGCCTCGGGGCCATTGGCAACTAAAATGGGGATTACGCTTATCGGTCTGCCTATCCCGGACGTCCAATCAATCGGAATCCCCAGAACGCGAGAGTTGGCAAAACTAGTCGCATTGCCGTACCCATCTGAATCGCGTCTGAAGGAACTTCTGTCGGATGTAGCTGAAGAAGAAGTGCTCCGAAGCAAGTACTCTGAACGAGTAGGGGCACTTGTTCGCCGTCAAGGGGCTTCCTTTGAACCGGGTACCGTGAATCTGATAATGAGTCATCTCTATGTTTTAGGAGGCCATGAAACGGATTCAGAACGTCCTATACAAGTTGGGGGGGCCTACACCGTAGACACCACGGCGCTTACAGCTGGAGCGCAGTACGTTGCGCTTGGGCACTTGCATAGACCGCAAAATGTGAAAGCGGCATCGCCGATCCGTTACTGCGGATCACCGATTGCGTATAGCTTCTCAGAAGCAGGACAAGCGAAGTCGGTGACGATTCTTGATTTGGCTCCTGGTCAAGTGGCTGAGCCGCAGGAAATCTTTTTAAAAGCAGGTCGTCCTCTTGTGAGCTGGAAAGCCAAGGAAGGCATTCAACAGGTTTTTCAGTGGCTAGACGAACGCCGCGACCCTAAAGCATGGATCGATTTGGAAATCATGATGACCGAAGCCATGTCCATGGAACAAATACAGTCGCTTCGCAAAGCGTACGACGGCTTTATTCATATTCGTCCGATCTATCCAGAAATGGAAGCCGTGAGAGCTGCTACACCGCTTCTTGCGCTTTCAATGGAGGAACATTTTGGGCGTTTTTATGCCCGCCAAACCGGAGGCGCGCAGCCTGAGCCAGAACTCGTCCGGTTATTTCTGGAGCTGCTGCATGAGCATGAAGCAGCAGACACGATTGGAGAGTAAGGGCAGGAATGACAGGGAGAGAAAGTTATCCCATATTACTGCTTGTGGATAACTTTATATGACGAAAGGCTTGCTCATTTTTATGAGGCAGACTTTTCTATGAAAAGGGTTTAGGAGGACTTGAACCATGCGTCCAATCCAGTTACAAATGTCAGGTCTTCAAAGTTATCGTGAGCTACAAACGATTGATTTCAGCCAGCTTGTGGATGCTGGCGTATTCGGAATTTTCGGCCCTACAGGCAGCGGGAAATCGTCGATTCTCGACGCAATTACACTAGCTTTGTATGGAAAAGTAGAGCGAGCCAGCGGAGGGACGCAGGCCATTATGAATCATGCGGAGCAGACGCTGTTCGTTTCTTTTACGTTTGAGCTGACGAATGCTACTGGTACGGAACGTTATCGCGTCGAGCGACAATTTAAGCGGGGTTCGGAGCTATCGATCAACGGTACCATCTCCCGTCTGCTGCATATAAGAAGGGACGAAACGATTGTTCTCGCCGATAAAGCGGGTGAACTCAATTCACAGGTACAGCGAATTCTAGGGCTGTCGATGCAGGATTTTACAAGAGCAGTTGTACTGCCTCAAGGGAAATTCGCCGAATTTCTTATGCTGACTGGCAAGGATCGTCGCCAAATGCTGCAAAGACTTTTTCATCTCGAACCGTACGGGGATCATTTAAGCGCTAAAGTTAGCTCCAAAGTGAAAGAAACGGATAGCGTCGTGAAGCAGCTGGCGGCAGAGCAGCAAGGACTTGGCGATGCGTCCAAACAAGCGTTAGAGGAAGCTCAGGTGAGACGTTTAGAAGCGGAGCATGAAGCGGAACGAACCCGTATCGAACTGCAGCGTTATGAAGCAAGACATGACGAACATAAGCAGGTGTTTCAATGGCAGGTTGAAAAAGCTGCGTTCGAACAAAAAGAACTGCAGCAAAAGGAGCAAGAAGATGATATTCGTGCGAAGGAGCTGCTGCTGCAAAAAGCGGAGCAGGCGGAGCGAGTCAGGCCCTATTTGGAACAACAAGCACTTGCTTGCAAAGAAGTGCTCATGCGAACAGAGCAGTTGCAGCTGGCTGAAGCGAATCAGAAAGTAGCGGACGTAAGCTTTTCACAGGCAGAAACCGCATTTGAACAAGCGCAGCAGGAACTAGGAGCAAACGAAGGACCTCTCATTTTGCGTTTGGATCAATTGCAGCAAGCGTTGGTGCTCCAGCAGGAATTGGACCAAGTGCAGCAGCAAATGATGGAAGCGGAAAAGAATGGGAATGCGGCTAAAATCCTGTATGAGAGCATTCAAACGGAGCTAAATAAAACGAATGAAACCAAACAGAAAGCACTTGTGAAGCAAGCCGAGCTTAAAGAACAGTTGAAGCGGGTTGAGACAAGTGCAACTGCCAGACAACGATTGCAAGCGGCACAGCAGGAGAAGAAGACGATTGCATTACTGCAAGTGCAGGAGCAGGAGGCTCGCAAGGAGCGGGATGATAAAGCAGCCAGTCTAATCGTGTGGGATACAAATCAGTCACAATTGGAAGCGAAACGTCAAGTTCTTCAAGAACAAATATTAACATGGCGGTCACAAGCTCGCAGGGTTGGCGATAGGATGAATGAAGATCGTGCTCGAATTACTTCGTTTCTTCCTGCTCTTCAAGTTTACTTAGATGATCAGAAGAAGAGATGGAGACAGCATGAAAGGAATTCGCTTGCTGCTGTTCTGGCTGATCAACTCATTGAAGGCGAGGCTTGTGCGGTATGTGGATCAACTGAGCATCCATTACCAAGGCGCATACTTTTGTCAGGTTCCATTGAAAAGGAAGGGGTCCCTTTTGAGCCAAACGAAGAAACCCTTCAACGTGTGCAGGACGTACTCCAGTCAGTGAAAGAATTGCAATTCACATATACGCAGCAGATACACAAAGTCGTTGCGATCAGTCAGCAAGCAGATATGCTAGGGCAGTCAGGTGAACTTACAGTTTCCTTAGCGTTAGCAGAAGGAACCGTTTCTTCTCGTGAATTAGTTTCACAGGAGCAGCAGGTTACTAAAGACGTTAATCAGTTTATGGCTGAGGTCGCAGCAGCATCAGAGGTAGAGAGCACTGCGATATTATGTACAAAGGATCTAACGAGTTTGGATGAAATTACCTCTGAGTGGCAGTCGATTCAAGAAATAACAGCAAGTAGTGGACCTCTAGTGGAACAGCTCGAGCAAAGTTTTCTTTCCTTGAACAAAGATCAGCAGCTAATCGATCAGCAAGCTGTACAGGCTGTCGCTCAACAGCAAGCTGCAAGCACGATGCTCAAGGAAGCAGAGCGTAAATTAGCTGCTGTCATGGTAACGCTCAGCGAGCAACTCGCCCGCTGGAGTGATTGCTATAAAGAACTTTCTTGGGATTTTATCGACCAGCAACTAGAACAGCTTCTCGAGAATGAACGCGTTGTGGACGAGCTTCGCGGACGCATCGATAAGAGCGTCCCGTTCCTTGATGGGCTGCTCGTCAAGATCGAGGAGCTCCAGCGCGCTGCGCTGGAGCAGGACAAGACCTCCTTGCAGCTGCACGAGCGGCTGCAAGGGCTGGCGCAGCTCGCCGCCGACAAGTCGCGACAGCTCGCCCAGCGCGCATCCGGCGCTGCTGTGTCCCAGCTAATCGCGGAGGCGACCTCCGCGCTAGAGAGGCTGCGGCAGCTCGCGCAGATGACCAAGCTCGCTCATGCTGCTGCGCAGGGCGAGCTGCAAGTGGCGGCGCAGCGTCACAGCGCCGCCACCGAAGCAGCTGCCGCTGCGCAGCGGCAGCTGACGCAAGCCGAGCGCGTGCTACATGCCGCGCTTGAAGAGAACGGCTTCGCGACGCGCGAAGCCGCGGAAGCGGCGGTGCTGGCACCTGAGCAGCGCCGCACTTGGACTGCGCTCGCAGCGGAGCATCGCGAGCAAGAGCAAGCGCTGCGCGTTCAGTTGGCGCAGCTCACAGCGAAGCTGCAGGGTCGCGTGCTGAGCGAGGCCGAATGGCAAGAGACGCAGGCGCAGCTAATCGCGGCGAAAGCACTTGCGGAGACTGCGCTCGAGAAGCGCGCCAAGGCGGAGCAGGGCGCTGAGGAGCTCGCGGTTAGGCATGCGCGATGGAGCGAACTGGAAACACGCCGGTTGGAGCAGAGGGTATTGCTTGAACGATTGGGTAAGCTGCAAGCCGTACTGAAAGCGAATGCTTTCGTTGAATATCTGGCTGAAGAGCAGCTCATGCAAGTCAGCCGAGCGGCTTCCGAGCGGCTGGGTGAATTGACCCGTCGACGCTATGCGATCGAGGTTGACTCTGGCGGTGGCTTCGTTATTCGTGACGATGCCAACGGCGGGGTGAAGCGTCCAGTCAGTACGCTATCTGGCGGGGAAACCTTCCTCACCTCGCTGGCTTTAGCGCTCGCGCTGTCAGCCCAGATCCAGCTAAAAGGGGAATATCCATTGGAATTCTTCTTCCTCGATGAAGGATTCGGTACGCTCGATCAGGAACTGCTGGATATGGTCATCGGAGCACTGGAGAAACTGCATATGGATCGTCTTGCTGTTGGCGTTATCTCGCATGTACCTGAATTGCGTGCTCGTCTTCCTCGCAAGTTGCTCGTCCATCCAGCCGAGCCGTCTGGTCAAGGCAGTCGCATCGTCATGGAAGAGCTTTAAGTTGACAGATCTATGTTCATTTCAACCTTTCACAGGCTGCCGACGTTCAAGCGTCGGTTAGCCTTTTTTGTGCATCTATATCTAGTCCTATAGGTAAAGTCCTCAAGCCAATTCGTACAAGTCCGCATACACTGCACCAACCTTTCAGAAAAAGGAGAATGCGAATGGCGACTTTTTACGAAGCTTTAAAGCACAAAAATAGAATGTCTCCTGTTTTATTGAAAAGAGCTGAGGTTTTGGCGGTAGGTGTCGGTTATGCAGATCCAAGCAAACCTGCATTGGGGGCAGGCGTTCTGGTGTATACACGCCAAAAAATCGTTCCCTCAAGTTTAAACAGCTTAAAATCGACCATACTCAAAGCCGGCACATCGGTACCCGTGCGTTTTGTTACATCGGGCCGATTTAAAACGAACATGGCCAAGGTGAAACCGAAGGCTAATTTATCCTTCGGCAGGTTCCGACCCGTACCTGGCGGGGTCAGCATAGGTAGAACGAATCCTGTAGCCACAGGTACAGCTGGTCTTATCGTTACGAAGAACAACCAACTATTCGTTCTTAGCAACAATCACGTTCTGATTAAAAATAACAGCACGGCTTTGTCGGGAACGCTGCAGCCAGGGCCAGCAGATGGTGGGTTTGCCAGTAGAGATACGGTGGGGCGGGCCTTTCAGTTTGTAAGATTGCGCTCGGGAAAGGTCAACTTTCAAGATTCTGCCTTAGCTATTCCTACGTCAAATAACTTGCTGAATCCTCGTTATTTAATCAGTTCAACGGGGCAATTAGTTACAGTACCTGGTCACTTATTAAGCTATCCAGTAGGCTTGCAATTAGTAAAATCAGGTCGTACAACCGGTTATGTTACAGGTGTTGTGGAATCAAACAATGTGGATGTTAGAGTCAGCTATGGCGGTACCCTGGGTACGCTGCTTTTCCGTAATCAATCCGTCATTCGTGGAACGAATGGTCCGGTTTCATTGCCCGGTGACTCTGGTTCGGTCTGGCTCCGTGCCAGAGATCGATTCGCTGCAGCGCTCAATTTTGCGGGAACTATAGATGGTATGCGGTCTATAAGCAACCCTATTGGGCTAGTGATGTCAACGTATGGAGTGCGTGTCGCTATTCCGGCTGCGAGCGGAAAGGTCAAAGAAGGCGTAATCAGAGGGGCAGCTCCGAGCGGCAATCATGCTTACATGCAGCCATTGACGGAGCAACAGCGTAAACGTATACGTGCTGTCCTTGTAAGATCGACCAAATAACTTGATAGGCCATATTGAAACCAGGATTGGTTTCTTTTTTTTGCACCGTGCTACTTTCACGCTTTAAAAGCGTATCAGTTTAGAAGGCTTTTCACTATTTGGAAGTTAACGCTCAGAAATTACTATCAATCAGTCAGTCAGAATGGAGTTGATCTTGCTTGAAAGTTATCAAAAGACGAATGGGTATCTTGACCTTAGCTATAGGCGTTATCGCAGCTGGTCTCGTAAACGATCCTAAGCAAGCTAAGGCTGATGTTGTATGGGATCATTGGAAACAGGCGCAATCTCTTGCCGCAAGCGGCAATACGGGGGCAGCTGTACCCCATTGGCAATACCTTGCGAATTATTATGCAAGATCAGGGGAATGGGAGAACGCCGCGCTTTTTTACGGCAATCTCGATGCCTATTACGATGCCAATGGCGATTATGAGCAAGCGATTCGATATTATGAATTAGAAAATGAGTACTGGGTGAAAGCAGGAAAAGATTGGGGAGCCGTGAAGCTGCAGCGAGCGGATCAGATTCGAACGACGATTGAATTGTACCGTCAGGATTCCGATCAAACAAGTATTCAAGCAGATGCACTACCCAGTAACGGAAAGTTAGCTAAATTCGAGCCTGCTTACGGCGTTTACATAGGTATGTATTCAGAGCAAGATCCTAAGGTTGGCAATATGTTTACGAAGGCTGAGTCCGTGTATGGTAAGAAGCATGCCATTTATTTGGCTTATTCACACTGGGGGCAAGCCTTTCCGGCTACGTATGCCAAGAGGGCAAAGGAGGCAGGTGGAGCCTTACAGATTGCTTGGGAGCCGGACGATGGACTAGATCCTGTTGCAGATGGCGCCTATTTGCGCAAATGGGCACAAGATGCGCAATCTGCGGGAATCCCCATCTTTTTAAGGTTTGCCGGCGAGATGAATGGAGCCTGGGTAAAATGGCATGGAAATCCAAGCCAGTACATTGCGAAGTTTCAAATGCTTCACGATGTATTTGCAACCGAAGCTCCGAATATTGCCATGGTCTGGAGTCCAGGTGATGTTCCAGCGGACGATATAGATCCTTATTATCCTGGGGATGCTTATGTGGATTGGGTAGGGGTAAGTTTATATATTGAACCGTATGAGAATGGTGATCCATCGTTGCCTTCTATGCTTGCGACTAGCAGTGTGGAGAGATTGACGAGGCTCTACAATACGTACGCTGATCGTAAGCCACTGATGTTAAGTGAAACTGGAATTCCACATTATTCCCATTCTTCAGATGAAGATTTTACAGAATGGGCCAAGCTTAATTTGCAACGATTATACGAAATTATGCCTTACAAGTATCCTAGATTGAAAGCTATAACGTATTTTAACGTTGATCAGAAAATGAACAATGCCAAAAACAACTACGCAATTAGTGATTCAAACGGGATTCAGAGTTACTACAATAAGTTGGTAGCAAATTCGTTCCTGTTATCCAAAGTGTCGCAAGGGGAGAAACCGTCCGATGGTATCGGGTATGTCCCTGTTGATGCCAGTCAAGCATTCACGAAAAAGACTAAACTTACGCCCTTTGTGAAAATACCTGATGTATATATCGGGAAAGTGGAGTACGTGTTAAATGGCCGAGTCATCGCATCACAGACTGATTTGCCATATGGACTAGAGCTGCAAGCCGGGGAAGTCCCAGAAGGTTCTGTTCTTCAACTGCGGGTGTACAATCAAGCGGGAAAACAAGTTGCAGACCGTTCATTCGGACTTTCTTCACAAGTTTCCATCGCTATAGATGGAAAGAATCAAGATTTCGAGCAAGCCCCTGTTATCGTGAATGGTTCGACGATGGCGCCGCTTCGTGCAATCTTTGAAGCGCTAGGCGCAACCGTGGAGTACGATGCTGCCACTCGCAGCGTAACGGCTAAGAAAGGCGACATCACTTTACGCCTAATTCTCGATCAGAAGACCGTCTACCGAAATGGTCAAGCGTTTCAAATTGATGAGCCTGTTCAATTAGTCAATGGCTTCACTGTAGCGCCAGCTCGTTTCGTGGGGGAAGCATTTGGTGGGAAAGTGACTTGGGATGGTAAAAACAGAGAGGTTACCATTTCAACGAAATAAGTAGCTAATTTCCGTGTAGTAAATAAGAAAGAATGGCCCTTTCGCATCCATTGTGAGAGAGCCATTCTTTGTTTTGCTGCTTATTAAGCGTGCTGTAGTGCTTGCTGTACTTCCTCAACAATAGATGCTGCTGCAGTTCGGGCGCTAGAGAATGCACGTTCGGCAAGCTCACCCTTACCTTTGCAACCGTCTCCACAGAAGTAGAAGGGTACATTTTCTAAACGTATAGGCAGCAGGTTGTTCGTAGCGATGTTTTTCACACTGGAAACCATGGCTTTCTTGGAAACCCGTTTCACAGCTGTTACCTCTCTCCAACCTGGATAGTGCTTATCGAAAAGAGCTTCCATTTGCATTGTTTTTTGATCCAAGTAGGATTTGCGTTCTTCCTCGTTCGTAAAGCGGTCGCTCAAGTAAGCGATACCTTGCAGCAATTGTCCGCCCTCCGGTACGAGCGTATGATCCGTAGCGGAAACATCGCTGATGAACAGTTTGTTATCCATATCGCTAATATAACTGAAAGGTCTTGCGACTACGCGGCTGAGCCCGATATCATAGACCATAACTTCTGTCGCTGTATTGGATTCATAAGGAGATAGGAAAGGTTCCCATGCTGTACCTTTAAGCAGCTTAACAACCTGTTGAACAGGCATTGCGAAGATGACTTTATCAAAAGCGACTTCACGGTTTTTCGTTTGCAAAATAAATTGTTTATCAGCGTAGCGAAGACTATCAACGCCTTCTTGAATGGCGATTTCCCAACGTCCTGTGCTGGTTACCTTTTGTTTAAGCTGATTTGTAATGACTGCCCAACTGCCAAGCACGTAATTAACGGGTTTACTTGATAGGAACAGGTTATGATAATATTCGCTGATTACTGCGCCAGAAACGTTGCGAGCGTCTTCTGGCGTGATGAAGAAATTAGAGCAAACGAGATGTTCCCAAAGCTCTTTAACATCCTCATCCGCGTTGGAGTCAGCCAAATAATCAGCTAATGTAGCATAGTTTTTTAGATTATGAATATTCGCGATGATTGCGGCAATTTCACCGACGAAGCGTACTTTTTGAGCGGTGCTGAGCAAATCCGTTTTCAGCAGGTTTATAGCATCAAGAGGGGCTGGAGTCAGTTGATTATGTTTAGCATAGAACACCTTTCGCTTGTCAACTTGCTTAGAGCTAAAGGAAAGTCCCAGTTCTTTTTCCATGGAGGTTAAGGTATGACGGTCGATGCCATATATTGCATGCGCGCCGTAGTTCAGCGTAAAGCCTGCTTTTTCGTAAGTAAAAGCTCGCCCGCCTAATTGCGGACTACGCTCAAATAATATGCCTTCAATATGTGGATTTTCAGAGAGATAGGCAGCCGCAGTTAGTCCTGCCAAGCCACCGCCAATAATTGCTACTTTCATTTTATTTTCCTCCTTGGGGACTGGTTCTACCTGAAGTGTCGCAATGATCTCTTGTGAACGGAGACCTGCCCACAACCAGGCTAAGTTGTTTTTCATCATGGAGAGTAAATCGTCATCGTCTTCGCTGCACCATTTGAGTACAGTGCCTGCGTACATACAGACAAGCAGTTCAATTTTTGCTGATTCCGGCAGCCAATGGTGCAAGCTTTCGGTTAGTATGCGCAGTTGTTGTTGTTCTTCCATTTTTACCGTGTCATTTTGCAGAGCTAAAGCTTGTAAACTCCGAATAAGACGAGGCGATTCACAGATATTGGACGCCAAGTCTAAAAACAAACGATTAATGTGGCCCTCGAGTGATTGCACTTTAGAGGGAGGCTGCGCTACCCATACTCTGATTGATTCAATTTGTTTACTGTAGATTGCTGTTATGATTGCATCTTTACTTTTAAAATAGTGGTAAAAAGTCCCTTTGGAGGTGCTCGTTGCGGCGATGATGTCGTCTACGGATACATTTTCGTAGCCTTTCTCCATAAACATGGTTAATGCGACTTCCATCATCACATCCCGCTTCTTGCGGGTGGAAGCTCTCATGAACTGACTCATCCGCTCACCCCGTTTCAACCATCAATTTACTTCTATTATATGCCTTATTAGACTAACAGTCTACAAAAGAATTGACCCATTCTCACCCTGTATTTAACTTGGGAAAAAATGATTTACAACCATTGTTTACCGTGTGCTCCTTCTCGCTGCGGACTATACTTTGAAGTAGAAACACGTGAGAGGATGAAATTGAAGATTGAATCTGACTGATTTGGGATGGAATCCCTATTTTGAAAAAGCTTTTGAACCCTACAAACAAGAAGGATACCAGGCTGGACGCGTTTGTTTGGAGCACAAGCATATGTACCGTGTTCTGACAGAAACGGGGGAAGCGTTAGCAGAAATATCAGGTAAGATGCGTCATAATGCTTTGCGACGTGAGGACTATCCGGCAGTAGGGGATTGGGTTGTGCTTTCTCTCAGAGCCGAGGAACAAAAGGCTACTATTCATGCCGTACTCCCGCGTCAGAGTAAGTTTTCCCGCAAAGTTGCGGGTCAAGTCACGGAAGAACAAATTGTAGCTACGAACGTAAATACCGTGTTTTTGCTAACTGCTCTGAACTTGGATTTTAATGTGCGACGCATCGAGCGCTATCTCGTGCTGGCGTGGGAAAGCGGCGCAAATCCTGTTATCGTGCTGAGTAAAGCGGATTTATGCGACGATTCAGCGGAAAAAGCAGCTGAAGTTGAAGCCGTAGCTTTTGGCGTGCCCATTCATATTATTAGCTCAGCGGAGAATCGCGGACTCACCGAGCTTGCTCCATATGTTACAAATGGGCAAACCGTAGCACTTCTTGGTTCATCAGGCGTAGGAAAGTCCACGTTGATCAATCGGATTTACGGGGAGGAAATCTTGGAAACCGGCGATATACGGTATGGAGATGATAAAGGTAAGCATACTACTACTCATCGTGAACTCCTTGTACTCCCAGGGGGCGGGATATTCATTGATACTCCGGGCATGCGGGAGCTTCAATTATGGGAGGCATCCGATGGGTTGAAATCCTCTTTTCAAGATATCGAAGAGCTGGGAGCGAGCTGTTTTTTTCAGGATTGCAAGCATGAGAACGAACCGAATTGCGCGGTTAAGCTTGCTCTTGCCGAAGGCCATCTGGAACAAGAACGATTTCTAAGCTATTTGAAGCTTCAAAAAGAACTGGCTTACTTGGCGCGAAAAGAAGATAAGGCGCTGCAATCCGCAGAAAAAGAGAAATTTAAAAAAATGCGCCAAGCCTTTAAAAATCAACACAACGGTTAAACGAAGAAGCATTGAAAGCAGTGAGATAAGCCCATTTCTCCTGCTCCGTGTAGACTTTTGCCTATAGCAGAATATGCTGTGGGTAAAAGTTATGAATAAGAAAGAAGCACATTGCCTTGTGCAGAAATCACATGTACCGCTAAGTGAGTGTCACGGTGGTTGACGGAACGCTGTACGATGGTATTGTTGAACATGTAGACGAAGATCACTTATACTTGGCGGTTCCAACAGGGGGAATGGACCAAGAGCAAACGAGAGCCTTCCAACCGTATCCATATCCATATCCGTTCTATGGTCCTTTTCCGGGCTATGGCATACCTAGACGCCGGTTTGCCAGGCAAGTACTTCCACTTGCTGCTTTGCTTGCTTTGTCGCTGCTGCCATATTATTAAAATAGATAAGACAGGCAGGAGAACATCATTAGCCAAGCGTGATGTTTCTTTTTTTGCAATTATTCCATGAACATGTGGCTTGAGGATTGGATTTTTTCTTATCTTTCCGATAAAATTAAGATAGCCAGGATTTCATGAAAGCAGAGGAGAAGCATGCGATGAGCGATTGCATTTTTTGTAAAATAGTTGAGGGAGAGCTTCCTTCGAAAAAGGTTTATGAAGATAATGAAGTCGTAGCTTTTTATGATATTGAGCCCGCGGCTCCAATTCATGTGCTGATTATCCCTAAGAAGCACTTTGCTTCACTAAATGAAGCGACTGATGAAGATTGGGCTGTGATTGGACAAGTTCAAAAGGCCGCCCAGCAAATCGCACAAGAATTGGGTGTCGCTGAATCTGGATACCGCGTAGTGACCAACTGTGGAGCTAATGCTGGACAGATCGTGCATCATCTGCATTATCATTTTCTAGCTGGAGCTAAATTGGCCCCATTAGGTGTAGCTAATTAAACTATTTCGTAACAAGGTGAGATTCAGATTGACACTCTAAATACTATAACCTATAATGAGAGTTGATGAACCGCTTTGTCTTAGATGGTCTGTTCGGAGGGAGGGAAAACTGTTGTCAGAAACTCGAGTTCGTAAGAACGAAACTATAGATGCTGCACTTCGTCGCTTTAAGCGTTCCATCGCTAAGGATGGCATTCTAGCAGAGGTTAAAAAACGCAAACATTATGACAAGCCCAGCGTTAAGCGTAAGCTTAAATCTGAGGCTGCTCGGAAGAGAAAGTTCTAGGAGGCAACATGAGCTTAAGCGATCGATTGAACGAAGATATGAAGCAAGCGATGAAGAGTCAGGACAAGTTCAAACTCTCTGTAATCCGTATGGTTCGTTCTACAATTAAGAATTCAGAGATAGATCTGAAGAGAGCCTTAGATGACAATGAAGTGCTTGACGTTCTAACTCGTGAGATCAAGCAGCGTAGGGACTCCCTCCAAGAATTTGCAAAAGCGGGCAGAGATGATCTGGCCGATAACCTTAAGGCGGAACTTGTTATTTTAGCTGAGTACATGCCGCAACAGCTTTCTGAGGAAGAAGTTAAAGTCATTGTACAGCAGACCATACAACAAGTTGGTGCTTCTTCCAAAGCGGATATGGGCAAAGTGATGACTGCATTAATGCCACAGGTAAAAGGGCGCGCTGATGGTAAAATTATCAATCAGTTGGTCCAACAATTGTTAGGTTAAATCAAAATATGTTATGAAGAGACCAGGTGGATGAAAATCCCCTGGTTTTTTATTTATTTAGAAAAGGACGAAACAGTTTGTGTTATCAAACGTACATAATTAATGAAAAGCAAAGCGAAGAGGAATTCAGGGAAGGGAGTGAATGAGTATGCTTGTGGACAATTTATCTGCCTTTCTGACTCATCCGGTTACAGCGACTGTGCTTTTGGTTGTAGGGATTGTAGGGATTGCGTTAGAGTTGCTTTTTTTCAGCAGCGGATTGTTGGCAGCCGCGGGGATTGCCGGCTTCGCATTCTATTTTTTAGGGTTTTATTTAGCGGGCTTCGCGGGATTTGGGGATTTGGCGGTATTTGGTATCGGCATTGTACTCTTAATCTTGGAACTCATTGTTCCTAGCTTCGGTATTCTTGGCGTGTTGGGAGCGATTTGCCTTTTCGGTGGGGTATTAATGGCCTCCTCTGATCCCAAGGAAGCGGCAATCATGCTAGGTGTGGCGCTATTGATTGCGATTATCACTGTCGCTTTTGCCATAAAGTATTTTAAACATCGGGGAGTTTGGAATCGTTTTATTTTAAGAGAGCAGTTAACAACAGACAAGGGTTTTACGTCTAGTCCCGATCGTTCGTATCTACTGGGTTTGATAGGCGAAGCGATAACCCCTCTGCGACCTGCAGGGACAGCGCTTATAGGTGGAGAACGAGTTGATGTCGTTACAAACGGGGGCTTTATACCCAGTGGAAAGGAAGTCGTGGTTACGGAAATTGAGGGGAACCGTGTCGTGGTTAAAGAAAAAAATGATTAATTAAGTAACTCATGGATTCATGAAGATATCATGGGAAAATCGAAGGAGGATATTAAATGACGATAGAACCTAGCTTATATTTTTTATTTCTTGCAGCCGTTATTGTAATTGCACTTGCTATTTTGTTGAGCGTGGTGCCGGTGATGCTGTGGATTTCCGCGCTCGCATCTGGCGTGCGTATCAGTATTATTACCTTAATTGCTATGAGGCTCCGCCGCGTGACGCCAAGTCGAATTGTAAACCCGATGATTAAAGCGACCAAAGCGGGGATCGATTTAAGTGTAAACCAGTTGGAAAGTCATTTTCTAGCGGGAGGTAATGTAGATCGGGTTGTCAATGCACTGATCGCAGCCCATCGCGCTAAGATCCATTTAGAGTTTGAACGTGCAGCGGCTATTGACCTCGCAGGACGCGACGTGCTGCTGGCTGTACAAATGAGCGTTAATCCGCGTGTCATTGAAACGCCGAATGTATCGGCGGTTGCGAAAAACGGTATTGAAGTAAAAGTTATTGCGCGGGTCACGGTTCGCGCTAATATCGACCGCCTCGTTGGAGGCGCGGGCGAAGAGACGATTATTGCCCGTGTAGGCGAAGGGATTGTAACAACAGTTGGTTCCAGCGATTCTCACAAGGATGTGTTGGAGAATCCTGATTTAATTTCGCGCACTGTTTTAGGCAAAGGTCTGGATGCAGGCACTGCTTTTGAAATTTTGTCGATTGATATTGCCGACGTGGATGTAGGTAAAAACATTGGCGCTCACTTACAAACGGAACAAGCCGAGGCTGACAAACGTATTGCCCAAGCAAAAGCTGAGGAGCGGCGTGCAATGGCTGTAGCTGCCGAGCAAGAGATGAAAGCTAAGGTTGTTGAAATGCGCGCTAAAGTTGTTGAATCCGAATCACAGGTGCCGCTTGCAATGGCGGAAGCGCTTCGTAATGGTCAACTTGGGGTTATGGATTATATGAATCTAAAGAACATTGAATCAGATACGCAAATGCGTTCTACGCTTGGTAAAATTAATGACGGCAAGAGCGATAAGGAATAAATGCTAGGTTTCATTTCCTAGGTCAGGTTTCAAAATCGCTAAGGAGGTGCTCTGGTGGAACACCTGATTGAATTTGTACTCAAGCATTGGTACCTAGCTATCATTGTGGTGACTTTCTTATATCAAATCAAAACGAAATGGTCAGATGCTAAAAAGGGGAATTCGAAAGCTCAAGGAATGCCCTCTTTTGGAGGGAGTTCTAACGGCCCTGGAAAGGCTTCAGAAGCTCGTCAGACAGTCAAACAGCCATATGCCTCTATGAAGCAGGGGAAGAGCCGAGAAGATGGATACATGCGGCCTGGAGCAGAGCCGGCAATGACGACGGTGCTTCCGGAAAAAAAGGAATCTCTTTTTGGGTCAGCTTCTCCGTTGGCTTCCGTTAGTGCTGCCATGGGCTCGGATACGCAGCACAATTCCATTGCGTTGCCTGAACACCCTACAACTCAGCAAATCTTGCAAGGCGTGGTGTGGTCAGAAATTCTCGGCCCTCCGAGATCTAAAAAGCCTTTCCGCAGGTAAACCCTATGTATAGCCTAAGTCCTTCTCTGCCTTGGAGAAGGACTTTTTTTGTTTGCCATTAGGCAAATCTTCTCGGGCGCTCAACTCGGGGATGTTTTTCACATAAAACACGGCTCTTCCGCATAATTTGGTAAAAAGTCTATGCGCGAACCTGCTACCAGGATCATCTAGTTAGAGGGGGTATTGCCCAGCTATGCGTCGCTTGACCCGCAAATGGAACCAGTTCACGGCCAAAATCCTCGATCTCCCCCAGGATGTGGTACAGGACTTGCCGC
This sequence comes from Paenibacillus sp. SYP-B3998, assembly GCF_010820665.1. Classification (GTDB taxonomy): domain Bacteria; phylum Bacillota; class Bacilli; order Paenibacillales; family NBRC-103111; genus Paenibacillus_E. Next base: position 929,074 of record NZ_JAAIKC010000001.1, read on the forward strand.
GCATCACGATGATCGGCAACGTACAGCTTTACGTGGAGAATCACAGAGGCGTCCTGCATTTTTCTAGTGAAATTTTAAAGCTTGAATTAACAAGAGGCACGCTTGAAGTTTACGGGAAGCAGTTGGTTATTCGCGCAATTTTATCAGAGGAAGTTTTTATTGAAGGCTTGATCGACAATGTAAAGTATATTCCATAAATCAGATGCTTGTTTAAAAGCATCCATGTCAATGTTATGAAGCCAGTTTTCTTGGCGAAACGTTAAGGAGGCTTTGTCATGAAGCAATCGATTTTCATAGCCCGACTGCGAGGTTATGTGCGCGTACAACTGCGTGGAAAGGGTTGCGAGAACATCATTAATCCAATGTTAGAGAGCGGGTTCTCCATTTGGGATATTGAACCTAATGGAGATGATAAGCTAGAGATGCACATCCTAATCAAAGATTTTTTTCGGCTGCGGCCGTTATTGAAAAGGACAGGCTTCAGGATGCATGTCCTGCATCGGCACGGGCTTCCCTTTTTTATGGGCAGGCTAGGCAGACGAAAACTTTTTCTTGGTGGGATTGCTGCCTTCGTTATTGCACTGTATGTGTTAACATCTCTGGTTTGGCAAGTAAGTGTCGAGGGGAATGAGCGCATATCGACTGTAGACATTTTGCAAGCTGCCTCCAAGCAGGGGATCCATACGTTCCAATGGAAATTCAAGCTTAAAAAAACGGAGGAGCTCTCTCGCGAAATTCAAGGGATGCTGCCGAATGCGGCATGGGTTGGCGTCGAAATACGTGGAACGCATGTAACCATTAAAGTTGTGGAGGCGACGGTGCCTGATAAAGGGCCGCTGATGAATCCGAGAAATCTGGTTGCCTCTAAAAGTGCGATTGTTACGGAAATCTTATCTGTAAAGGGAAGGCCGATGGTAAAACCAAACACCTATGTTCGCAAAGGGGACGTGCTGATCTCGGGGACAATTGGAGATGAGCAGAACAATCAAGTTGTCGTAGCTCGCGGAAAGGTAAAGGGGATTGTTTGGTACACGTCCCACATCGAGGTTCCCTTGACGAGAACATATAAAGTCTACACGGGAGAAACTTCAAATCGTAATTACCTCGTGTTTGGGACAAGGGCTTTACAAGTTAGCGGCTTCGGGAAACAGAAGTACGAGCAGTTTGAAACGATTCCTGAGCGCAAATCTTTGCAGTGGCGTTCTTTTGCACTTCCGATTGGCTGGCTTCACGAAAAGATCATGGAAGTGAATAACATCGAGGAGCCTGTTGAAGCGATAGACGCTAAAAAGGGAGGTTTAGAGCAAGCGAGAAGTGAATTATTGACTTTAGCGGGCCCAGAATCTCGTGTTGCTGGTGAAAAAATTTTGCATGAGAAAACAGAGAATGGTAAAGTTTATATGGAAGTGCATTTTGAAGTGGAAGAAAATATTGCAGAAGAGCAACCTATTGTGACAAGAGGAGAATGAGGCCTGTTGATAGAAAACGCACAATCTGTTAAATTATCACTGAAAAATCCGGCTGAAGGACTAGCATTATTCGGTCCGCAGGACAAATTCTTGCATCTGATCGAGCGTGAGATTGAGGCGCAAATCTTTACTCGCGAAGAGGAAATAACGATACAAGGCGCTGCTGCGGAAGTGAACTCACTTCAGCAGCTTTTTGAGGTTCTTCTTCAACTTATTCGCAATAATTATACGCTGTCGGAAAGAGATGTCTTGTATGCAGTTGAGCTTGCTAAGCAAATGAAAGCGGATCAACTGCTAGATCTATTCAAAGGCGAGATTACAACAACGCATCGCGGTAAACCGATTCGGGTCAAAACGATGGGACAGCGTCAGTATGTGGCGACGATCAAAAAGAAAGATATTGTGTTCGGAATTGGTCCTGCGGGTACGGGTAAAACGTATTTAGCTGTTGTACTTGCCGTAACGAGGCTTAAAGAAGGAGCCGTCAAGCGAATTGTTCTGACGCGACCTGCTGTTGAGGCTGGGGAAAGTCTTGGCTTCTTGCCCGGGGACCTTCAGGAAAAAGTTGACCCTTATTTGCGGCCATTGTATGATGCTCTTAATGATGTGCTAGGTCCTGACCAAGTGGCCAAGTCGTTGGAAAGAGGATTGATCGAGATCGCTCCGCTTGCTTATATGCGAGGCAGAACCTTGGACGACTCTTTTATTATTTTGGATGAAGCGCAAAATACAACGCCTGAGCAAATGAAAATGTTCTTGACCCGCCTTGGATTCGGTTCCAAGATGGTCATTACTGGAGATGTTACTCAGATTGATTTACCACGAGGCAAATCATCTGGACTGGTAGAAGCAAACCGCATCCTTCAAAATATTGAGGAAATTGGCTTTATTCATTTTGATGAGCAGGATGTTGTTCGTCATTCCCTTGTACAGAAGATTATTATGGCCTATAACGATGAAAAGGATAAGTGAATAAGCTCGCTTGATTCTTAGAGAGGAATGACCTCCGTGATGAAGAATGAAGTGCAAATCAAAGGCAAATTTCATTACAGGCTGATCGGATGGAAATACAGCAATTGGTTGCGGTTGCTGTTGTTTCTCTTGCTCGCGCTCATTTTTTATATGTCGCTATATGCCAAGCTAGTCCCACAAGTTTATGATATTCAGCTAGGCGCGACTAGCGAGAAGACGATCTATGCACCCAGACAAATCGAGAATGCTGTCGCCACCGAACAGGCCAAAGAAGATGCAGCTAAACGTGTTCAACCTGTCTATCGGGTTGTCAATTTAAAAAATGATGCCCTTATTGATGCTATTTATGATAAGTTATTGCAGATTAACGTGGATGAAGACGTTAAATTTGATGACAAGGTAAGTATTTACCGTAGAGTTATTCCGCAGTTGATTACCGACTTGGAAAACCAGTCGGTCAAAACATTGCGGACCAGCGGTCAATACAATGATTCTTTGCTCGAACAAATCCAACAAGGGCTTGCAGAGCAGCAGTATCAGCTGCCAGAGGAAATTTATTTCAAGCTTCCTCGCTTGACCAAGGAAGATTTAGCAGCGATGCTCCCGGTCACCAAGGATATTGTGTCAAAGCTGATGAATGATCAGATTCTTGATGCGCAGACGGCTCGGGCCAAAGTAGCAGAGCTTGTGAATACTTCGAACCTGACGAAAAATACGACAAGGGAACTTGTGACTGAAATTGTAAGATCCGTCATCACACCAAACAAATTTTTTGATCAAAAAGGCACGGACGATGCAAAAGGACAAGCGCGAGAAAACGCCAAGCCTGTCTATATTAATAAAAATGATGTGCTGGTGAATGTTGGCGACAAGATAACCGAAGAAATATATGCAAGACTAGATAAACTTGAACTGCTAAAGGATAAAGCGAATCATCTTCCTCAGCTTGGATTAGCGATTTTAGCTTCATTATTCTCATTTGTTATTTACATGTTTGTCAGGCAGAGTTCACTGCCAATTGCCTATAATAATTCACAGTTTGTTATGCTCATTCTTATTTTTTTGATCAATATTGCTGGTATGAAAATTATATCTTTAGGTCAGAACCTGGATTATCCATTTATCGGCTATTTGGCTCCTACAGCGCTAGGCAGTATCCTAATCGCCATTTTGCTAGATGCTTCAATGGCCTTCATTTCATCGGTTTTATTTGCCTTAATGGCAAGTATAATATTTAATACGGAGCATGTATTGCTCTTTGATTTCCGATATGGTTTAGTAAGTTTGGTCATTTGCTTCAGTGCTGTATTTACGATTCAACGTGCGAGTCAACGCGCTACGATTCTGAAGGCTGGACTCATGATCTCTTTCTTCTCAATGCTGACAATCACCTCGATGATGCTCTTGGAGGATCACTTCTCTCAGAAGGAAGCGATCATGTCACTCTCCTTTGCGGCAGCAGGGGGGCTGTTAACGGTTGTATTCGTCATCGGGCTACTGCCCTTCTTCGAAGTCGCCTTTGGTATTCTTTCTCCATTGAAGCTGGTGGAACTCTCAAATCCGAATCATCCGCTGCTTCGCAAGCTGCTTACGGAGACGCCAGGCACTTATCACCATAGTGTGATGGTCGGCAACCTGTCTGAGGCTGCGGCAGAATCGATCGGTGCTGATGGTTTGCTTTGTCGGGTTGGGTCCTATTATCATGATATTGGCAAAACGAAACGTCCGAGTTATTTTATCGAAAATCAGACAAATATTGAGAATCCGCATGATCGAATTGATCCGAATTTGAGCAAATCGATTATTATTGCACACCCTCGGGATGGTGTCGAAATGCTGAAAGATTTCAAAATGCCAAAGCCGATTCGCGATATTGCGGAGCAGCATCATGGCACAACGCTTTTGCACTATTTTTATCATAAGGCCGTTAAACATGCTGAAGATGAGGGTAGTGAAAAAACGTTTCGCGAGGAGGATTTCCGTTACCCAGGCCCCAAAGCGCAGTCAAAAGAAGCGGCCATCGTAGGTATTGCGGATAGTGTAGAAGCGGCAGTACGTTCTCTGCGCAATCCGACACTAGAACAAATTGACTCTATGGTTCACAAAATTATTAAATCTCGACTGGATGATGGTCAATTTAATGAATGCGATCTGACGTTAAAAGAGTTGGATACGATAGCCAAAACCTTAAATGAAACGCTTTTGGGTATATTCCACTCCAGGATTGAATATCCGAGTGAATTGACTGCAAAAAAAACGGGTGCCTAGTTAAAGCAAGCTATGAAATTTTTTTGAAAAAACAACTTTGTATGCCAGTTTTCTGGCGACAAACCCTTAGGAGGCTGCCTCGATGGCAAGTGTAGATTTAACGCTCGAATGGAGCAGTGAGCAAGAAGTGAGGGAGATTACTACTGAGTTTGCTACTAAACTTGAGGAGTTGCTTCGTCTTGCCGGTGAGCTTGAGGGCGTTACGGCAGGAGAGGTTGCACTTACTTTTGTTGATGATGAGGCCATTCACGAGCTCAACAAGCAGTACCGCGGTATGGATAAACCGACGGATGTTCTTTCTTTTGCTATGAGTGAATTTGGAGAAGATGAAATTCAAATCAATTATGAAGACGAAGAAGAAGCAGACATTGAGGAAGGTGAGGGTTCCGTATCGGAATCTTTCATTGAGCCACTAGGCGATATTATTATCTCAGTGCCGCGTGCAATTGCTCAAGCGGAAGATTATGGACATTCGGTTGAGCGTGAGCTCGGATTTCTATTTGTTCACGGCTTTCTGCACTTGATTGGCTATGACCATCAAAGCGAGGAAGAAGAGAAAATCATGTTCACTAAGCAGGAGGACATTTTGCAGAAGGCAGGTCTGATCCGCTAATGGCAGACGGCTTCCGTAAATGGCGCAGGAGCTTCCGGTACGCATATGAAGGAATCAAATATGCGCTCGATACGCAGCGCAATATGAAATTTCATTTTAGCGTTGCTTTTCTTGTTTTGTTGGCAGCCTTGTTTTTTAAGTTAGCCAAAACGGACATCCTGTTTATTTTGTTAGCCGTTACGTTAATGATTGTCACGGAGCTTATTAATACAGCAGTGGAAAAAGCTGTTGATCTGGCAATGCCAGATCAACATCCCCTTGCGAAAATTGCAAAGGACGTCGCCGCGGCGTCCGTCTTGGTGTCCGCTGGATTTGCCGTCATCGTCGGGATGATTGTGTTTTATGAGCCTATTGATCATTGGTTCCGTGCGTCGAAGCAGCAAGAAGCACCAATGTCGGCTGGCACGATATGGGTGTTGATCGCACTGGTGGTATTCACGGTCATCGTCATTGAGACGCGATTCTCAGATAAAGGGAAGCTTGTTCGACCAAGCTTGCTTGTTGCAATCGCATTTTCGGTTGCTACAGTCATCGCCATATTCGTTGATTTGACTATTGTAGCCCTGCTTGCTTATACCTTATCAGCACTTATTTTTATGATCTTATATGATAAAAAGACGAGGCGTTTCCCTGCTTTGCTGCTGGGAGCAATAATTGGAACTGTGGTGACAATCATTGCTTTTGTTTGCTTACATCTTTTGTAGAGCGATTAAATTTTGAAGGGACGATGTCCATGAATCCGCAAGAACTTATTCAACAAGCTACAGAGGCTATGAAAAGAGCCTATGTGCCTTATTCTAATTTTCAGGTAGGCGCCGCTTTGCTCGACGCTAACGGTCATGTCCATTTTGGATGTAATGTCGAAAATGCTGCTTATGGCCCTACGAATTGCGCGGAACGAACAGCGCTCTTTCGGGCAATCGCTGACGGGAATAAAGCGGGCTCCTTTCAAGCCATTGCCGTAATGGGCGATACAGAAGGACCAATTTCACCTTGTGGCGTTTGCAGACAAGTGCTTGTAGAATTGTGTAAGCCGGATATGCCGGTTTATTTAGGGAATCTTAAAGGCGCCTTCGTTCAGACGACAGTCGCTGACTTATTACCAGGTGCTTTCACAACGAAAGATTTGCATTCAATGGAGGAAAAGAAGTGACTAAAAAAGATTTTAAATCTGGCTTTGTAGCCATCATCGGACGTCCAAATGTAGGGAAATCTACATTGATGAATCAGATTATAGGACAGAAGATTGCCATCATGTCAGACAAGCCGCAAACAACAAGAAATAAAATTCACGGTGTATATACTTCGGAAAATGGACAAATTGTATTTCTTGATACACCAGGTATACATAAACCCACATCTAAGCTAGGCGACTATATGAGCAAGGTTGCTTACAGCACGCTTGGCGAGGTTGATGCAATCTTATTTCTCGTTGATGTCGCGGAAGGATTAGGTGGCGGCGATCGCTACATTATCGAACAGCTCAAGCGCTTGGAGACACCGGTTATTCTCGTCTTAAACAAAATGGATAGAATCAAACCAGAAGAATTGCTCCCGATTATTGTAAGCTATAAAGATCTTTACAATTTCGCAGAAATCATTCCGATCTCCGCGTTGAAGGGGAAGAACGTAACAACCTTGCTAGAGCAAATTGTTCGTTATTTGCCAACAGGGCCGCAATATTATCCTGCAGATCAAATCACCGATCATCCGGAACAATTTGTTTGCGCGGAGCTCGTTCGCGAAAAAATTCTTCACCTGACACGTGATGAAATTCCGCATTCTATTGCTGTACAAATCGAGGATATGAAGGTTGAAGCTAATGGTGTTGTTCATATATCAGCTGTTATCTTCGTTGAGAGGGATTCGCAGAAAGGGATCATTATCGGTAAGCAAGGTAATTTGCTTAAAGAGATTGGCAGACAAGCCCGCAAAGATATCGAAGCCCTGCTTGGCTCTAAAACTTTCCTTGAACTATGGGTTAAAGTGAAAAAAGATTGGCGCAATCAAGATAGGGTCTTGCGTGATTTAGGTTTCCGTCACGAATAATCGTTTCGGATACCTTTAAGAAAGTACCAGTTATTGCAAGGCATAGAGAAGCTTCCTCCGTACCATCCTATAGATATCATGATCGATGGGGAGGATGCTGCACATGAAAGACTTTTCGTGGAAGTATTTTTCAATGACCGGTGATGTGGATGCGTATTTGCTATATAAACATGTTGCTGTAGAGCCTGGGATGGATACAGATATACAGCAAGAGGATCAAAGTAATGAAGAGCCGTTCGAAGGACTGGATACCTAATCTATTAGGTATAGAGTGGCGATCATGGGGGATGTAAATTGCTGCGCAGCGTACAAGGAATCGTGCTTCGTAGTATGGACTACGGAGAGGGGAACAAGATTATAAGCCTATTCACCCCCGAGCTTGGCAAAGTCAGTGTAATGGCTCGGGGAGCCAAAAAAGTAAAGAGCAGACACGCCGCCGTTACGCAGCTTTTCACGTACGGCGACTTTGTGTTTTTTAAACAGAGCGGTCAAATGGGCTCATTGAATGGGGCTGAAATTATTTCGGCCCACCACGCGTTGCGAGAAGATTTGCATATGTCAGCTTACGCTTCATATTTAGTCGAAATGACAGATAAAATGCTGGGTGATGAAGAGGGTAGCACGTATCTGTTTGAACAAGTAAAAGCAGGACTATCCGCGATTGAAGAAGGCAAAGATATGCAGATAGTCATTCATCTCTATGAAATGAAAATGTTTGACTTAGCTGGATACATGCCGGTCACTGATGTATGTGTATCATGTGGAGCGAATACATCGCTAACAAGCTTCAGTCCGAATATGGGCGGAATATTATGTGCGCGTTGTGGCTATAAGGATACTACCGCCATCTCAATCGGCGAAGGGGCCTTAAAGCTGTTGAGATTATTCCCTAAAATGGATATGCGAAGACTTGGAGCCATACAAGTCAAAGATGAGACGAAAATTCAGTTGAAACAATGCATGCGCGCTTATATGGATGTCCACATAGGCGTCCAGTGGAAGGCAAGAGGGTTTATTGAACAAATGGAAAAATACAACATTTAGCGCCAAGGTAAGCAGTTTGACATGTGGATTACACTCTGATATGATTTCTTGGAAAACGTCTCGCCCTTGTGCTGTCAGCATATCGGGTGAGTTTTTTTATGCTTTCGTTCTGTTCTTGCCAAGCTTACATACTATTGACTAGTGTAGGGCCCCATCCCTATTGAAAGGAGAGCAGGGATATGTTGGACCAATCATTACCAACTCGCGTATATGTCGTTTCTGACTCCGTTGGAGAAACCGGTGAGTCAGTCGTCCGTGCCGCGGCCATGCAATTTTACCCTGCGCCCGTGGAGATCGTTCGCGCCCCATTTATTCATAATTACGAGGGCATTGATAGGGTATTAAATGCGATCCGTATTCATGGAGGCATTGTCGTTTTTACTTTAGTCGTCTCTGAACTCCGCGATGATTTAATTCGAAAAGCAAAGGAATATAATATTCCTTACATTGATTTGCTCGGACCCATAGTTTCCACATTAGGCCAAGCGCTTCAGCAGGAGCCTCGCAGACAGCCAGGGATGATTCATCCGCTAGATGAAGATTATTTCAAAAAAGTCGAAGCTGTTGAATTTGCAGTTAAATATGATGACGGTCGAGATTTCAGTGGTATTCAAAAAGCGGATATTATTCTGCTAGGCGTTTCACGCACTTCCAAAACTCCGCTATCCATGTACTTGGCTCACAAGCGCTTTAAAGTAGCCAATGTTCCGTTAGTTCCCGAAATGCAGCCGCCTTCTGCCATCTATTCAGTGCCGAAAGAAAAAATAATCGGACTTCGAATTGACCCAGATAAACTCAATGTTATTCGTCAAGAACGTCTGCGAACATTAGGTCTTGCGGAAAATGCAACCTATGCAAATGTAGAACGTATAAAATTAGAACTGGCTTTTGCTGATAAAATTATGAGTAAAATCGGGTGTGTCATTTTTGACGTCTCCAATCGTGCGGTTGAAGAAACAGCCAGCTTGATCATGGATCATATTGAGCGAATGGACTAAGGTTTTATCTTCTTATTAGCAGGATTTTTTGCAAGTTCATCGTATATAATATTATAGTGACATTTCGACAGAGCATCGGAGGCTTAGAATGAGGCGTGCGAGAAGTATTATCGTAGATGCCGATGCTTGTCCCGTGAAATCCGAAATTGAGCAGGTTGGGAAGCGATTTGGTGTGCAGGTTGTACTTGTTGCCTCCTTTGATCACCGGATGAAGCAAAATCTTGACGTCAAAGTTGTTCAGGTGGATCGGTCTGATCAATCTGTCGATTTATATATCGCTAATCATATTCATCACGGCGATATACTCGTGACGCAGGATTTCGGTCTTGCCGCTCTCGGACTGGCTAAAGGGTGCATCTGCTTGACCAACCGCGGCCAGGAGTACACGGACAGCACCATTGATTTCCTTTTGGAACGCAGGCATGTATCTGCCAAATTACGCAGAGGCGGGAAGCACACAAAGGGACCAAGGCCCTTCACGGAAGCGGATCGCGAACAATTTCTACAAGGTTTGACAAAACTTTTATCTCAGTTGCAGGAAATTGAAAATGAGTAGCGAATAGTAATAAGTCGGAAAAGCGACCTGAATTGTAGGTGGTACGAACATGAGGTACGGACGCATACCTGAAGAGGTCATTGAGGCTGTCCTCACACGTCATGACATCGTTGATGTGATTGGCAGGCATGTACATTTGAGTAAACAAGGGCACTATATGAAAGGACTATGTCCTTTTCATTCAGAAAAGAGTCCATCTTTTACCGTAACACCAGAGAAGCAAATTTATCGTTGTTTTGGCTGCGGAGCTGGCGGTAATTTAATTCGGTTTTTGATGGAAATTGAAGGTCTCAGTTTTTCAGAAGCCGTGACCAAGTTGGCTGAAGATGGCGACATTCCAATCACTTGGGAAGAAACAACGGAGGAGCAAAGTGAGCAGCAGGTAGAGAAAGCCAATTTACTGAAAGCTTATGATTTTGCTGCGAAGTTGTATCATTATATATTAGGCAATACAGAGCAAGGAAAAGTAGCTAAAGGCTATTTAGTTTCTCGAGGAATTTCGGATAAGCTGATTGACACTTTTCAAATCGGTTACGCGCCTGCCATGTGGGACACACTTGTACAGCAGTTGGAAAAACGAGGTTTCTCGTTGCCGCTGATGGAAAAGGGAGGACTCATATCTGCTAAACACGAAGGTAACGGTTACGTGGATAAATTTCGGGAACGTATTATTTTTCCGATTTGTGACGGGACTGGTAAAGTTATCGCGTTCGGCGGAAGATCGATGGGCGATGCTCAGCCCAAATACTTAAATAGTCCTGAATCTATTCTCTTCAATAAGAGTAGGACGATGTACAATCTTCATCAGGCCAGGCCTCATATGCGAAAGCTTCAGCAAGCTGTTCTTTTCGAAGGCTATGTGGATGTAATTAAGGCTTGGGAAGCCGGGGTTAGCAACGGCGTTGCTACCATGGGAACTGCCTTAACCAAAGAGCATTCGGCTTTATTGAACCGCAACGCGGAAAAAGTCGTCGTATGTTACGACGGAGACAACGCAGGGCAAACTGCTGCATACAAAAGTATTCCGATGCTAGAAGAATCTGGATGCCAGGTTACTGTTGCAATGCTCCCTGATGGTAAGGATCCGGATGATTATGTAAGTACCTATGGTTTTGACCGATTTGTGCGGGAGATCATTGAACCTGCCGTGCCATCGATGAAATATAAACTTTTATATGTTCGTAAAAATTTTAAGCTGCATGAGGATGGTGACCGACTTCGTTATCTGCAAACTGCAGTTAAAATGATTTCCGATCTTCATTCAACCATGGAACGTGATTATTATTTGAAACAGCTCGCCTCAGAATTTCCAGATTCGTCTTACGAGACGATGAAGTTGGATCTTCACGAAATCCTGCTGCAATCGGAAAAAAACCGACCAGAGGGGGATAAGAAACCGATTCTGTGGAATAATGTTATGAATAATGGGAGAACAGCGGAGCGAACACGCACAAAAAAAACACCGCTATTACCCGCCTATCACAATGCGGAACGGCTACTTCTAGCCATCATGATGCATGATCGCGAGATTTGTATGCAAGTGGAATCGCAATTAGGCGATGAATTCAATGTTGAAGCTCACGCAGTTTTAGCTGCTTATTTATATGCTTACTTCGCTCAGAATTCTGAGCCCGATGCAAGCCGCTACATTGCCATGCTGCAGGATGAGCAGCTTGAGAGCTTGGCCAGTTCCATCATTATGATGGGAGCAGGTCACGGAGTAAATGAACAAGTGATTGACGACTATATTCGCCAAATCCGCAAAGTTCCAATGCAAGAAGAGATTGAGCGTAAGAAAGAAGAGAGTGTCCGGGCCCAGCGCGCGGGTGACCATCTAAAAGCTGCACAAATTGCAATTGAGATTATTGCCCTAGAAAAAAGATTGAAGTCAACTTAGAATTTACTGCATGACTAGGGAGGAGGGAGTCCGTACTATGGCGAATGATCAGCGTACAGAATTAGAGACAGAATTAACCCTGGACCAGGTGAAAGACCAACTTATTGAGCAGGGGAAGAAGCGATCCTCACTAACTTACAAAGATATTATGGAGAAATTGGCTCCCTTCGATCAGGATCCGGAACAAATCGACGAGTTTTTCGAGCAGCTCTCTGAGCATGGCATCGATGTAGGTAACGAGTCTGATGATTCGATGAATCCTGACGAACAAGAACGGGATGAATTCAATTTTGATGATGATTTGGCATTGCCGCCGGGCATTAAGATTAACGATCCTGTTCGGATGTATCTGAAGGAAATTGGTCGTGTACCTCTTCTTTCGGCAGAAGATGAGGTTGATTTGGCCAAACGAATTGAAAATGGTGATGAAGAGGCCAAAAGACGCTTAGCAGAAGCAAACCTTAGACTCGTAGTCAGCATTGCCAAACGTTATGTTGGTCGAGGCATGTTGTTCTTAGATTTGATTCAAGAAGGTAACATGGGGCTTATTAAAGCTGTTGAAAAGTTCGACCATACAAAGGGTTACAAGTTCAGTACGTATGCGACATGGTGGATTCGTCAAGCTATCACGCGTGCAATCGCCGACCAAGCGAGAACAATTCGTATTCCTGTACATATGGTCGAAACGATTAACAAACTGATTCGGGTTTCCCGCCAATTGCTTCAGGAACTAGGACGCGAACCGACGCCTGAAGAAATTGCTAAAGAGATGGATCTGAGCACAGATAAAGTTCGCGAAATCATGAAGATTGCACAAGAGCCTGTATCGCTCGAAACACCTATCGGTGAAGAAGACGATTCCCATTTGGGTGATTTTATTGAGGATCAAGAAGCATTAGCGCCTGCTGATGCAGCAGCTTATGAGCTTCTGAAAGAGCAGCTTGAGGATGTTCTAGATACATTGACTGAAAGAGAAGAGAACGTGCTTCGATTGCGTTTTGGCCTGGATGATGGTCGTACACGCACGCTTGAAGAGGTGGGTAAAGTGTTTGGCGTTACTCGAGAGCGGATTCGTCAAATTGAGGCTAAAGCGCTTCGCAAGTTAAGACACCCGAGCCGAAGCAAACGTTTAAAAGATTTCTTGGAATAAAACGCTGTGAGAAGGCCCTGCCCGTTTGCGGTGGGGTTTTTTTGTATATATCTTTATAAAAATTACTGCTAATACGTTCAGTGCATTTCACCGATAAAGTAGCTAGGAAGGTGAGCGAATAATGGATGCCGAGAAAAGAAAAATAATTGTAAAAGAAATCGAGCATTGGCGTAGGAGCAGGTTGTTGCCTGAACATTATTGTGATTTTCTAATGAATCTATATTTGGATGAAGGAATCGAAAAACAGCAATCGTTGATGGGTGTGTCTGCATCAGCTTTGGCAAACAGTAATTGGAAGATATGGATGGTTGTTATAGCAGTCATAGCCGCTGCAGCCTTATCTGTTCTTAATTTTAACTCTTTTGGAATGCCAATGCAAATTGGGATTTCCACTCTTTTTGTCGTAATTTGTTATGTTTTTGGATACAGGCAAAAAAGTAAATCGCCTCTTGCAAGTTATTTGCTTTATGGTCTTGCTTCAATCTCCTTGCTTTTTATCGGTCTTTATTTATTAGACATGTATGAGATAAGTTCAGCATCTGCATTTGTTGGATATGTGGCTTTTTGTAGTGTAGTCTGGCTAATTAATGGACTTGCTGGACGAATGGGAATCTTCCAATTTTGTGGATGGATCGGTTTGATCGGCACCTATGGTTGGCTGCTTCTGCGTAAGTTAGATAATCCGGGATGGTTCGCGCTTGAAATTAGCTGGATTCCGGTTAGTATAGTACTTATATGGATTGCTTGGTTGGTGCATCATACGAATAAGCAAGCAGCTGGCGTGCTATTGCTGGTTGGCGGACTTGTTTGGTTTGCTCCCGAGGCGTTAACGTTCCTCGTTGATGTTGACATAAGTTCGCGTGTAATTCAGCTATCGTTTACAGGTAAGCTGGTTTCTGCGGGCATCGCGTTGTTTTTGTTACGTAAAAAATGGGTAGAGTGGGTAATGTAACGTATGGTGAAACTATCAAAAAGACTACAAATGATTGCTGACAGAGTTCCAAAAGGGGCCAGGCTTGCCGATATCGGCTCAGATCACGCGCTGCTTCCCACCTATTTGGCGAAGAATGGTGCGATTTCGTATGCCGTTGCGGGTGAAGTGAATCCTGGACCATTTGAAGCAGCGATCCGTCAAGTTCTTGAGAGTGGCTTGTCAAAAGTAATTCATGTAAGATCAGGCGATGGCTTAGCCGTGATTGAGCCTGAGGAAGTAAACGTCATTACTATTGCGGGTATGGGCGGAAGCTTGATGGCAAGTATATTGGATGCGGGGAAAGCTAAGCTGCAAGGAGTTACTAAACTCATTCTACAGCCTAATGTTGGCGAAGATCAGGTGCGGCGTTGGTTGGATGCACACGGTTGGTTATTGGAATCAGAAGCAATCCTGGAGGAAGATGGAAAAATATATGAAATATTGACGGCTGTCACTGTTATCAATGACACGGCAAAGCAAATGCAGGCTATTTATCAGGAACGCCGTTTGTCAGGACATAAAATCGTTGATAAAGAACGTCTTTTGCAAATGGGTCCATTTTTGATGACGGAAGCTTCTCAGGTGTGGTTTCGAAAATGGGCAAATGAGTTGGAAAAGCTTGCGATGATAGAGGGGCAATTGTCGCGCTCTTCGGCGGAAGCTTCGAAATTAAAAGCGGAACAAATCGCTTATGAAATACGTGAAATTAAGGAGGTGCTGGCTTGCTCGCAAAAGGTCAAACTGTAGTTCAATTGTTTGAACAGCTTGCACCCAAGCATTATGCGATGCCTGATGATAAAATTGGGTTACAACTGGGCTCCTTGCAAAAGGAAATTAAAAAAGTGCTTGTTGCTCTTGATGTCACTGATGAAGTTGTAGAAGAAGCGATACGCTTAGAAGCGAATCTAATTATAGCGCATCATGCGATTATTTTCCGCCCGCTTGCGCATCTACAAACCGATACACCAGCTGGTCGCTTGTATGAGAAATTAATTAAACACGATATTGCTGTCTACATAGCACATACGAATCTCGATGTTGCCGAAGGCGGCATTAATGATATGATGGCGGATGCGCTCGGTCTGACTGACCTTACGCACCTGGAGGATGTACATACGGAAAAACTTCAGAAGTTGGTTGTTTTTGTCCCTGAGAGCCACCACCAGCAGGTGCTGGATGCCCTTTTCACCGCGGGAGCGGGGTGGATCGGGGAGTACAGCCACTGCAGCTTTAACATGCCTGGAACGGGAACATTCCTACCGCAGGAAGGGACGCGCCCGTATATCGGGGAAGTAGGCAAACTTGAACGCGTGCAGGAAGTACGTGTGGAGACAATCGTAACAGCCAGTGTACAGCGCAAGGCTGTCCAGGCAATGCTCAAGGCCCACCCCTATGAAGAGGTGGCCTATGACCTCTACCCGATGGATCTCAAGGGTAGAGTGTTTGGCCTTGGCCGTGCGGGCAAATTACGCACCGCCGCGACGCTCCGCGAGCTGACAGAACTCGCGAAGAAGGCATTCGACCTTCCGGCGGTGCGCGTTGTCGGTGACCTTGATCGGCCCATTCGTAAAGTGGCCGTGCTGGGGGGCTCTGGCGGTCGCTACATGCGGCACGCTATGTTTGCCGGCGCCGATGTCCTTGTCACTGGCGATATCGACTACCACACCGCACACGATGCACTCGCGGCGGGAATTGCTCTTCTTGACGTTGGACATAATGTCGAGAAGATTATGAAGCGTGGCGTGGCTGATTATCTTGCTGCGGCGCTAGTGAAGACGGATACGCAGGTGGTGGCGTCTGCGGTTAATACCGAACCTTTTCAATTTATGTAGGAATTGAGAGTTGTAATTCGAGGGCATTCCTTGTATACTAGCAAATGCGCCGGAAAGTTTGACAGACAATCGCTGGTGTGGTTTCCCACACGAGAGGAAAGTCCGGGCTCCATAAGGCAGGGTGCTGGATAACGTCCAGTCAACGCGAGTTGAAGGATAGGGCCACAGAAATGGACCGCCGATGGCGTTTCCTAAGCGTAAGCTTAAGAAGCGCACAGGCAAGGGTGGAACCGTGGTGTAAGAGACCACGAGGTTCTATGGTGACATAGATCCTGGTAAACCCCACTTGGAGCAAGACCTAGAGGAACGCAAGCCGCTCTCGAAGCGGCAGTCTTCGCCTGAGACGCGTTCGGGTTGGTCGCTTGAGCTGTGCAGCAATGTATGGCCTAGATAGATGATTGTCGCTTCAATGGTGGCAGGGGAGCAGACGCCCGTTACGACCACTGGAAGCACAGAACCCGGCTTACGGCAAACTTTCCATACTGTCGGTTACCCGCAAGGCTTATGCCTTGCGGGTATTTACTTTTTTGCGTACTCTGGATGAATCGATATCTTTGATGCAAGAACTGGTTACTTAATCCCCGATGAATACCCGACCGAATGCTCTATTCTTAATATGATTCATTAGCATCTAAAAACGCCACCCCCAGAGGGATGGCGTTTTATTGTTTGTTTAAACATTTACTTGCTACTTCATGTATTTTTGGACAATACGATCTAGTAACCGAGAGGTGTTCTGTGGCCAGTAAGAAATGGAACTTTTGGCTTGCTGAGCGCTCTCCACTGCTTTTACAACATCAATCAAGCCGAAGCCAAAATATTTGTCTCGTCCAGGTGAGCCAAGATCCTGAGCCGATTGTCTGATGATCTCATAAACCTCTGTATTCTTAAGCGACGGATTCGTCGAACGGATCAAAGCCGCTAAGGCGGTCACATGGGGGCTTGCCATTGAGGTGCCGGATAACGCTGCGTACTGGTTGTTAGGATACGTGCTTGCGATGCTGACACCAGGTGCAGCGACATCGATGTAATCTCCAAAGTTGGAGAAAGGCGCTTTCTTATTATCTGCATCGGTTGCCGCTACTGCAAATACTTCTGAGTACGCGGCTGGATAGCCGGGTCTTTCCGTATTATCGTTACCGCTTGCCGCAATAATGGCCACATCCTTGTCGAAGGCATATTTAATGGCATCGTGCAAAAATCCAGAATCGGCGTAATTACCTAGGCTCAGATTCATCACCTTAGCGCCATGATCAGCTGCCCATATAATACCTTGGGCAACTGAATAGGTACTTCCTGCCCCAGTTTGATCCAATACTTTAACAGGGAGTACTTTATTGTACCAGGTCATTCCTGCGACACCCAGATTATTGTTGACGAGTGCAGCAATTACCCCGGCGACGTGTGTGCCATGTCCAACATCATCTACTGGTGAATCGTTGCCGCTAATGACATTGTAACCCGAGAGCAGTTGGCCCTGTAAATCAGGATGCTGTAAATCAACACCGGTATCAACAACAGCAACAACAACGTCTTTGGCACCGCGATTGACTTGCCAACCTTGAACGGTTTCAATCAACGGTAGATTCCATTGGTACTTGCTATATAGATTATCATTTGGGGTGAAATTCTGGCTAATTGTGGCGGTATTGGGATTTGTAGCATGGTTAGCATCTCTATTAGAATTATAATAACTTGAAGTATTGGTGTTCGCATCATCATCATAATTGTTTGTTAAATATAAGAAATGGGGCTCTACATAGGCTACATTTAGCTTGTTAAAATAACCCATTAACTCTTTAGCATCCAAGTTCTCTGTACGAAATACATACGTGTAGCCTAGTTTTTGAACGGAGGTAGCTCTTATGTCTGTTTTCATTTTTGTGAGCTCAGCTTCGGTGGGATCTTGCTTAAAGCGCACAACAACTTCATTTTGGTGATAATGGCTTGTTCCTTGATTATCTTCGGGATGATCAACAACTTTGTTCTTCAACGTATCCGTGTCCACGGATTCCACCTTCCAACGATTTTCGTTGGGGTAGGGTTCAAGACGCAAATTTTTGCTCTGATGATCTGCAACTTGAAATAAGATGTCTTGATGAATGACTCCAATCAGAGAACCATCTGCTTTGTTAGATGGAACACCCAGAACAAAATAAACATATTTGCCTTCACCGAACTTTGGAGATTGGTAATGCTGTCCGTTTTGAACAGCGGTTTTGGCTTCTTTCATATACGTATTCGCTTGATCCTTAGATGGGGCTTGAATATCGCCGGTTTTTATTCCTTGATCCAGGGATTGATTGTTTTTAGACCAAATCAGGATGTCCATTTTTTCATGTCCAGCTTTCATTTGCCGCAGTACGGTATCTGGTTGTTCCCCAGCCTCAATTTGACTAATCATTTTAGTGAAATCGAGCGAGCATTGCGTTCGACATAAATCATCCGTTAATTTTACATCCTGATTCAGTAGCATTTTTTTGCTGGCAGTTTCATCATTTACACTGTAAACCTCGGGTCCGGGTTTGGTATGGTGGTTTGGTCGTTCTGCCAGTAGAAAAATGCCTAATCCAAATACTAGAATGAAAGAACATACATAACGCCACATGAATAGGCCTCCTCGAGTTTTCTGCCAAAAACGTACACTGAAAGCGGAAAAATACCTTCCTAACGGGAAACACTTCTCATGAAGTAGGGTTAGGAGCGAAGGTTTGTTTTATGCATCATAACTAGAGTTTTACATATACCTTTTCATGCTTTTTTATGGTAGGATAGGAATAGCGCAATTAGAGGAGGTCTTCATGTATGGCTGTTTTCAATGTTAAAAATATTTGTGATTCTACCCGTACAAAATTAAAAGAGACAACTGCCAAAATGGAGCTGTTTCTGAATCAAAACTCACTTACTCAGTTAAACGTGGAAAATGATCCGGCAATGGATGAGTTCTACCGCGGTTACCTGCAAGATACTCGCCATCTGCTTGTATTTTGTGAAGTCACATACGAGAAATTGGGCGTTTGCTTGAGACGTCCTACTTTTAATGTGGATTTTTCTGAAAAAGTGCTTTATGAAGTGTATCATACATGCGTAAATACATTTTTCTACCCTAAAAACGAATGTTATTCCGAAGATGGCCGTTATGCCTATACAGGACAAGATGCTATTCGTTTCCGTAAAAAACCTTCACGCGAAGTGCGAGATCTAACGATCGAGCTTTCCAAAGTGTTTGAGGAACTACGCGAAGATTTGGCATATTATGAAACCGATTATATTACTCAACGCCGTATGCAGGGCGAAAAGGTATAACAACTTCAATTCATACACAAAATGACAAACAAGGGATGCGACCTATACCGCATCCCTTTTCTATTAGGAGGTGTTCAGGATCATGGATCGAGATCAATTGGTTGCAAGCAGTATCTCCATTATTAGTCTGAATCAACATCCGCGAGGGGGTTATGTGGCTTCCCCCTTATTTGCGCCTTATACATATAGTTGGTTAAGAGACGGCACTTTTATTGCTTATGCGATGGATCAAGTTGGTGAGACAGACAGCGCGGAGCAGTTCTATCGCTGGATACATTATGCACTTAAGGATAAGCGAAGCATCGTAGATGATCTTATCGGTAAGCATGAGCGCAAGGAATGGATCGATCGTTCTGAATTTATGGGGACTCGTTATCATTTGGATGGTCGAGACGATCGTTCGGAGTGGGGGCATTTTCAATTAGATGGCTATGGCGCTTGGCTGTGGGGGATAGTGGAGCATATTCGTGCAACAGGAAATTACGCGATTCTTGAGGAACTTCGCGAAAGTGTCGAGATCACGGTTGATTATTTGATGATATTCTGGCACTATCCTAATTTTGATTGCTGGGAAGAATTCCCTGAATTCGTTCATCCAGCTACGCTTGCATGCGTGTATGGTGGATTAAAAGCTTTGGGCGAGTTGGAGAATCGTGCTGTTTTGCTTGAAAAGGCGGAGCAGATACGTCAGTTTATTATGGATCATGCCATTAAGGACGGTCGCTTTGTCAAGTCGATTCAGTGCGTGAATGAGAACTGGCAGCCTGCGCTTCCTGGCGTTGATGCAAGTTTACTTTGGCTCGCAGTTCCATTTGGCGTGTGTGTTCCTACGGATCCCATTATGCAGCAAACCGTATCCGAAATCGAGCGGGAACTCAAGCAAGGGGGCATACAAAGATACGAAGCTGATGTCTACTACGGTGGCGGCGAGTGGCTTCTATTGACCGCTTGGTACGGCTGGTTCAAAGCAGAGGCTGGCGATCAAGATGAGGCGCGTCGCTGTTTAACATGGATAATCAGCAAAGCGGATGCATTAGGAAGGCTTCCTGAGCAAGTCGGCGATGTAGTTCGGAATCCTGCTGCTCGCGAGGAATGGATTGCCAAATGGGGAGAACCTGCTCTGCCGCTGCTTTGGTCACAAGCGATGTTTTTGGTGCTATCTAACAAATTGAAATAAGGATAGCTCCCCCTAACGACGGGTAAATTGTAAATGGGGGTGATTCTTATGCCGGATGTCAAATGTGCAGTTGCCAATTGCGAATATTGGACGCAAGGCAATCGTTGCAACGCGAATTCCATTATGATCGAAGTAGATCAGCACGCTACTGCCAATTACAAAGAGGAATTTGCTGGAGAATCGTTTGGGAGCGACCATCAAGATGCGGCTAATAAAGCTGCGAGTACATGCTGCCATACCTTTGAGTTCAAGAAAAGTAAATAGTTTTAAAACATCGCGGAGGCAATATGAAAAATGACGATGTCCCTATCGACAAAATGACGAAGGAACGCTTTCAGCAGGATCAACTCCGTATAGAGAGCGGGTTGGGTCACAAGGAAGAATACGCAGCTGAGATTGCCTCTCCGATGCGTAGGATCACCTACGCAGATCAATATAAGGCTGTGAAAGCGGAGAGAAGTGAGGCTCGATCTGAAACTGTACAAGATGAAGAGATAGAGGAGTTAGTTGCAGCTGTAACTCGCAATAAAGCGGTTGGCTATATGGCCTTGTTTGTTGCGTTAGCTGCTCTTTTTGTGTGGCCTGTACTGTTGGGGGTCTCTGGTATTATTTTAGGTATTATTGCATTCTTTTATGGAAACAAAGCGTTGGGAACTTGGTCTATTGCACTTGGTTTCATCGCCGTTGCTGCTTATTTTTTATTAGTTCCCTTTTATGCGTAACCAGAATTAGAGCAAGCCGAGCGATCGGCTTGTTTCTTTTTATTTGAGGATGAAAAATCGGATTATTCGGGTTTCAGAAGGTTTATTGGCGGGTAAGGTACCATTGTTGGTGATTATCTACCCCTATGCTTCCGTTTGCTCGTACTTTTTGACTTCAGGAGTCATAAACGCACCTTTGAATGCTTACAGTATTATTATATAATAAAAAGTGATATTTCAATTTTAAATTGACTTTTAAGGGAGGTGTACCTACTCTCCTTGGTGCGCATATGCACTTTAGAGGGGATAGGTAAGGTATTGGATGATCCTTTACCCGCAACGTTGATTAGTTTCTTATTAATGCTTGGTTTGGTGTTGTTAAACGCATTTTTCGTGGCTGCTGAATTCGCAATGGTTAAAGTAAGAGGCAGTCGAATCGATACACTGGCGGAAGAAGGCCACCGGAATGCGAAATTTGCCAAAGGCATTATCAATAATCTCGATGCATATTTATCTGCTTGTCAGCTAGGCATTACACTTACTTCGCTCGGATTGGGTTATGTCGGCGAACCGACATTCGCCAAAATTTTAGAACCGATCCTCGGTCCCTTGCATTTACCGGATTCGGTGTTTCACACTATTACATTTTTTATTGCTTTCTCGCTTATGACTGCACTGCATATTACGTTAGGCGAGCAATTCCCTAAAACATATGCTATCCGGAAAGCAGAGCAAGTGACCTTATTGGCCTCAGGTCCGATGATCATCTTTTACAAAATTATGTATCCTTTCATTTGGATATTGAACGGAATTTCCAACTGGATGCTGCGGCGTGCCGGGATCGAACCTACGACCGAGCATGAAATAGCGCACACCGAGGATGAGATCAGAGTCCTTATGAAAGAAAGCCACAAAAGTGGTCATATCGATAACACAGAGCTTACGCTTGTTGATAATATATTTGACTTCGCAGAGACCACAGCCAGAGAAATTATGATTCCTCGAACGGAAATGGAATGTCTGTATGCAGGGCTATCCTACGCGGAAAATCTTGCCATTGCGATTAAAGAAATGCGCACGCGGTTCCCTGTTTGCGATCCCGATAAAGATAATATTATTGGATTCGTCCATATTAAGGATCTCTTAAAGCCGGATGCGAACCTTAAAGGTATTAAAAAAATTATTCGACCGATTACAACGGTCCCGGACTCCATTCATATTAGTGATTTGCTTAAAATTATGCAGAAGCGTAAAAGTCAAATGGCACTGCTCATTGATGAATACGGTGGAACTTCTGGTTTGGTGACGCTTGAAGACATTATGGAAGAGATTGTTGGGGAAATTCAAGATGAATTTGATGAGGAACGTCCAACGATTGAAATCAAAGATGACTTCACGTTTTCCATCGACGGTTTGTTGTTGATTGATGAAGTAAACGAATATTTTGGGATTGATATTGAATCTAATGACTACGATACGATTGGCGGATGGATTTATTCGCAAACCGAAATTTCTCCGATAAAGAACCAACAAGTTATGTATAATGATGAATTACTATTCATTGTCGAAGAAACCGATCATTTACGCATTTCACGTGTAATGGTACGTAAACTATCTGAACAAAATGAGCTATTGCAGCAAAACATCTCTTGAAAGAATGAAGGAACAGTCTAAGGGCTGTTCCTTTTTTTTAGTATGCCGATCCTATTTATTAAAATTGGGGATGGTCGTAGGGGCTCAAAACGTGTACAATGAAAGCAACAACTATGGACAGAAACGAGGTCTCAGGATGAACAGCATCGATCCTAGAGTTATGAAAGAACTGCTGCAGCTTCAACTGCTGAATAAGATGAGCTTGATATCAGGCGATTCGTCGACATCAAGCTCTGATGGCTCGGGAGACTTCAGCGCTCTTTTGGAGACTGTGATGGGACAAGCTTCGGGCAATAGCAGCCAGGGTCAAGACCCGTTATCCACATTACTTGGCAAGACGAGCAGCATGGTGCCAAATTCACTCGGTGCATTGAATAAAGCATATACCCCATTGCAATCAGTTAGCAAAGCCACTGCTACCTCACAGTACGATGATGTTATTCAAGCAGCTAGCAATCGCTACGGCGTTGATACATCACTTGTTAAGGCCGTTATTCAGCAAGAGTCGGATTTCAATCATCAAGCGGTATCAACAGCAGGTGCGAAAGGCCTGATGCAGCTTATGGATGGAACAGGAAGCGGCTTTGGTGTGACGAACCCTTTTGATCCGAAACAAAATGTGGATGCCGGGACGCACTTTCTAAGTAATCTCATGAAGAAGTACAATGGGAATGAAGGGGTTGCGCTCGCTGCGTATAATGCAGGACCTAACCGTGTAGATCGATTAGGAATCCAAAACGATCAGGATTTGGCGAACAAGCTTCATTTATTACCCAAAGAGACACAAGCTTATGTAAACAAAGTACTCGGGTACAAAACGAGTTTTACCTTATAAAACAAGTTGTAGAAGGCTGATGTCCGTCTGAAAGCGGATATCGGCTTTTTATGTTGTTGGCTGAAATACTTGAGTTAATCTCTATTTTAAGTTTTAATGATGAAAGGAATCGAATCCGGTTAGGATGTAACTAAAGGGGAATGAATGAGGTATGCTTTATCTGGATTATGCGGCAACGACGCCACTTTACGATGAAGTGATTGGGGCTGTTACGGAAGTGATGAGGTTGCACTATGGCAACCCTTCATCCATTCATCGGTTGGGTATGCAGGCTGAGAAGCTAGTGCAAAACTCAAAAGAAGTGTTGGCTGGGGCTTTGGGCGTGTCGCCGAATGAAATCATTTTTACGTCCTGTGGGACAGAAAGCAACAATCTAGCCATAAAAGGCACGGCGTATAGCTATCGGAATCGCGGAAATCATTTGATCACAACACAAATTGAGCATCCATCTGTTCGAGAAGTGTTCCGACAGTTAGAAGCAGAAGGGTTTCGTGTTACTTATTTGCCCGTTGACAGTAGAGGCATTGTGCAGATAGAAGCTCTGCGAGAGGCATTAAGCGATGAAACGATACTGGTAAGTGTGATGTATGTCAATAACGAAGTTGGCAGCATACAGCCGATTTGTGAAATTGGGGAAATTCTGGCGAATTACTCGAAGATTATATTCCACGTTGATGCTGTACAAGCCATCGGGAAGTTGCCGTTTCAACCACAGCAGTGGCGGGTAGATCTATGTAGCGCTTCCGCACATAAATTTCGCGGTCCCAAAGGTACTGGTTTCTTGTATCGACGACAAGGCGTACAGCTGCAGCCTTTGCTTGCAGGAGGAGGTCAAGAATATGGGGTACGGTCAGGTACGGAAAACGTCCCTCTCCTCGTAGGCATGGCTAAAGCATTAAGGCTCTCAATGGAGAATCTTAAGACGAAGACGGAGAGACTCTACGCCGTTAGACGACGTATTGTTGAAGGGATTGCTTCTATCCCGGAGCTAACGATTTCAGGTTCTGAGCGTGAACATGAGATGGCCCCGCATATTGTTCATTTTGCATTTGCCGGTATGAAGGCGGAAGTTGTCGTGCATGCTTTAGAGCAGAGAAATATTTATATATCTACGAAATCGGCTTGCGCTTCTGATGCTGCTGACCCCAGCGAGGTCATGCTGGCGATGGGCTGCAGCAGGCAAAGCGCGTTGAGTGGATTACGCGTCAGCTTCTCAGACGAGCAAACAGAAGCAGATGCAGATCGATTTATAACAGCGTTACGGCAAGTTGTGAATGAGCTTGTCCCATTGTTAGTCGTGCCATCAGTCAGAAGGGGGAAGCGAAGATGAAGCCAGATTGTATGATTTTACGATTAGGAGAATTAACGCTGAAAGGAAGAAATCGCAAGCGTTTCGAGAAAAGCGTCCTTAATCAAATTAAAAAAGTATTAGCCGCATTTCCGAATATGAGGTATATTCCTGAGTATGGCCGCGTATATGTGGAGCTAGGGGGAGCTCCTTATGAGGAGGTCTCGGTGGCGCTGCTCAAAGTTTTTGGACTGGCTTCCTTTAGTCCTGCGTACCACACTGAGCTTACGCTGGAAACTATACAGGAGCGGGCATTGACGATGATGCAAGATTTGCCTCAGCAACCAGCTACGTTTAAAGTGAGTGTTCGTAGAGTGAATAAATCATTTCCTCATGACTCGCAGCGGATGAATTATTTGGTTGGTGGCTATGTGCTGCAAGCTTGCCCAGGGCTTCAGGTGGATGTTCGCAATCCGGAGATGGAACTGCGAGTTGAACTTCGCGAGGAAAAAGCTCTTCTGTATGTAGAGGTCATGGAAGGCGCTGGGGGATTTCCGCTTGGTACAAGTGGGAGAGCGCTTCTGCTGTTGTCGGGAGGAATCGATAGTCCTGTAGCTGGTTGGTTAGCTATGCGTAAAGGGCTTGAACTTGAAGCCATTCACTTTTATAGCTACCCATATACAAGCGAACGAGCCAAAGAGAAGGTTATCGAGCTAGCCAAACAGCTTGCCGGCTACACAAGCTCAATTAGACTTCATCTGGTTCCGTTCACAGAGGTGCAAACATCGATTCATCGTGCGTATCAAGATAATTTATTGGTCACACTAATTCGAAGAGCCATGTATCGTATTGCGGAGAAAGTGGCCGATCGCGAAGGTCTAGAGGCATTGGTATCAGGAGAAAGCTTGGGGCAGGTTGCAAGCCAAACACTGCCTAGCTTGAATGTGATTGGCCGTGTTGTTACAATACCGATTTTGCAACCGCTGATTATGATGGACAAGCAAGAAATTGTTCGAACTGCTGAAAAAATAGGCACGTTTCCTATCTCGATCTTGCCTTATGAGGATTGCTGTTCGTTGTTTTTACCGCCATCTCCAAGCACGAATCCAAACCTTCGTATGGTAGAAAAGCTAGAAAATAGCATGGCTTTCTTACCAGAATTGATTGAACAAGCCGTGCAGCAAACGGAGACGATAGAAATTGTTCATGATCGGGAAAAAGCAAACGTCGAGCAGCACTTGTTCTAAAAAAAGTTATTGAAGCTGTGCGAAGCGTTTAAAAGTATGCCAGTGGAGGTTGAGAATAATGGTAGATGCGCTAATTTTATTTTTGCAAATTATGTTGATTAATATTGTGTTAAGCGGAGATAACGCGGTGGTCATAGCCTTAGCAAGTAAGAATCTTCCGCTGGCAGAGCGCAAAAGGGCAATCTGGTGGGGGGCCTTTGGGGCAATTGCCCTACGTTTAGTTCTCACACTAGTAGCCGTTAGTCTCTTGGATATTCCTTATATCCAAGCTGGAGGCTCGATCTTGTTGTTCTGGATTGCGATCAAACTGCTTACGGATGACGACAGTCATTCTAATGTGAAGGAAGCTTCTACACTAGGCAAGGCCATTTGGACAATTATTGTTGCGGATTTTGTTATGAGTCTAGATAATGTACTGGCTATTGCTGCCAAAGGTAATGGGAACAATACCGTTATAATTTTAGGAATTGGGCTAAGTATCCCGATCATCATTTGGGGAAGCACCCTGATAATGAACTTATTGAACAAATATCCGATACTGATCTATATCGGCTCAGGCATATTAGGCTATACAGCCGGGGAAATGTTCGTCAAGGACGAGAAAATGATTGATTGGTTCTTAATGGACTACGAATTCTTACATGTTGTGATCCCAATAGCTACTACTGTATTGGTTGTTGCCATTGGATTAACAGTTAAATGGGCACGTGCTTTCAAATTGAGAACGAGGAACGAATAGATAGTTAAAAACCATCAAAGCTGAGCATTGTCAGCTTGATGGTTTTTTTTGTTTTTACTTGATCTTGAAATTTGCTTTAAACGGCTGCTCACCCGATTGAAACTTTTTTCCAATTTTGACGTCTAGAAAGGTATATAGAAAGAAATGAAGGGAGCATATCGTGTGAAATTAGGTTGTAAAAGGGGACAATCCTTTTGGATTATTAGCTTTATTGGGTGTATGCTGCTTACTGCACTTGCGCAGGTACTTCCTTTAAGTACAGGGCTGGCGTATGCGGAACAAGCAACAATTGAAATTCAGTCGGAAGTTGGATTTGGAGCCTCTAATGTGAAACAAGGCAGCGTGGCTCCTGCCACGATTACCCTTAAGAATACAGGAGCGAGTGTATCGGGTGATTTGGTCATACAAATTGGAAATCCAGATGGTAAGGATTTCAGTTATGCCCAGCATGTAGAGCTTCCGCAGGGAAGCACCAAAGTCATTAAGATGAGCTTGCCGAGCTATGCGTATTCAAAAGATAATAATAGTCTTTCTTTCTATGAAAATTCAGTCCAAAGCGGTAAGAAACTTTCCTTGTTGGGAAATACGTATTTGGAAGCGTTCTTTATGTCCAAAGACATTGTACAGGTCGGGGTGCTAGCCCCGGATGTTGATACGTTGAATTTTCTTGCGCTTCTAAGCCAATTCGGAAAAAAAGTGAATGTCCTGCACCTCAAGCAGCCTGACATTTCTGAATCTGCCATGGGATTGGATATGCTAGATGTGTTGGTGCTAAACGACTTCGCGTCCGATACACTAACACACAAGCAAGTTGAGGCTATTCAAGTATGGACGAAACGTGGAGGTACGCTTATTTTGGGAGGAGGCGCTGGCTACGCCAAAACGGCAGCACCCTTTGCTAAGGATGCACCTGTCGTGTACCAAGGGACATTATCTGTACAAGAGCTTCCAGAAATGGCGAAAACAGGTGAGAAGGAACTGAAGCTTTCACAGCCTTTCACCATTTCGCAGGGACAACTCACTCAAGGCGCTGAATCGCTAATTGTTGAAGATGACCTTCCTATTTATGCAAGAAAAGCTTATGGGATGGGGTTTATCGTTTATGTGGCCTATGATCTATCTCTGAACCCAATCGCTTCTTGGAATGGGAACCCAAGACTGTGGGAAAGAATGCTTGCTTCCCCCTTAGATACGGCAAGTGCGATTACGGGGAATCAGATGAGATACGGAACTGATCCGTATTGGGAAATGGCTCGCGCTTTAGAGTATTTCCCGACTTTGCAATCGCCGAAACTTGCTGGATTAGCTTGGGTGCTGTTGTTGTATGCAGTTACCGTTGCTCCACTGCTCTACTTCATCCTTCGTCGATTGGATCGAAGAGAATGGGCCTGGGTACTTATTCCCCTTCTCTCCCTTGTGACGAGTATCGGTATTTTTCAGTTTAGTGCGACGAATCGCGGAAATATGATGGCTCAAGCTTTGCATACGATTGAACTGGATGGTTCGGGTTCTGGCGTCAAGCACTCCGCACTGTCTGTTTTCCTGCCCAAGGGTGGGAGTTTGGAACTGCCTTTTACTCCTGGTGAGGTGGTTCGTCCCTTCATGAGAAGCGAAAACTATTCGATGCAGCAGTTGAACAAGGCTACTGAACTTGTTATTCGTCCACTTGAAGAAGGGGCCAAGGTTCGTTTGCAAAATATACCGTATTCTTCTCTGAGTAAAATGGTAGTGGATGAAGAAAAGCCAGTTTCAATCGGAAAGTTGGATTATAAGATAACGATGATGATGGGGAATGCGGCAAAGGGTGAAGTGACGAACAATACAAAAAAAGATCTCGTAGATGCAGCAGTTTTAGTGAATCAATCTTATATCAATCTTGGCAGCTTAAAAGCAGGGGATTCTGTAAGCTTTGATACTTCAAATGGGATTGGCGTGAACGATTATCAAGGTGTGGCAAATTCAGCATTTCCGGATACGTCACAGCGGGGAATCGATCTTAAGTTTCACCAGCGAACTATATTAAGCTCTTATTTATTTGCGAAAGCCAGGTTAACGGGTGGTTTTGAACCGATGATCATGGGGTGGGTTAAGGAGCAAACGCCAATGATGCTAGCCAACGGTAAGAAACTACCGACGGAACAGTTAACGCTATTCGTTCAAAATATGAAAATTAATTATGTTTCCAGTGATGGGAAAATAGCTATTCCTAGTGCTTTATTGTTTCCAGAGTTAGTGGATAATCATTTGAAAATGAGTGCATTTAATTTCAGGAATGACACTCATATGGAGATCGGTAGCGGTGACGTCACATTCGAATATCGCTTGCCAGTCATTCCTAAGGCTGTCTATCAAACCATGAGTATGCAAAGTGAATCGAATAAAGATGTGACCTTTGAAATATGGAATGGACAATCCCAATCTTGGGAGGCTCTTGATGTAAAGCCACTAATGAAATGGGAAGGTGACGCTTTGCAATCTTATCTTGTGGAGGGGAAGAAGATTCGATTGAAGGCGGCTACTGCACAAAACAATACGTTACTCCGCATTCCAGCGGTTTCACTTGAAGGGGTGGTGAAGCCATGATTGAACTTACGCAGCTAACCAAAAAATACGGAAATTTCACAGCATTAGATACATTGACGATGCAGATTGATAAAGGCACTGTTTTCGGCTTCGTTGGTCCCAACGGTGCAGGTAAGTCAACGACAATGTCCATTTTAGCAACGTTGTTGAATCCTTCGTCGGGGACGGCGAAGGTCGGGGGTTATGATGTCACGGAGAAGCCCAAGGAAGTTCGTAAACTGATCGGTTATATGCCTGATTTTTTTGGAGTGTACGATAATTTTAAAGCGACGGAGTATTTGGATTTCTATGGAGCAAGTTATGGCATTTCGAGAGCAGACCGTTTGAAGCTCATTCCTCAACTGTTAGACCTCGTTAATTTAACGGAAAAAGCGGATTTCTACGTAGATTCGTTGTCTAGAGGAATGAAGCAGCGGCTTTGTTTAGCAAGATGTTTAGTGCATGAGCCAGAAGTTCTGATTCTCGATGAACCGGCTTCCGGTCTTGATCCGCGAGCGCGTATAGAAATGAGGGAAATCCTCAAAGAACTAAAGGCCATGGGCAAAACGATTATTATCTCATCTCATATCTTGCCTGAGCTTGCGGAAATGGTGGATGAAATTGGGGTTATTGAGTATGGAAAGTTAATCGCTAAAGGCAAAGTAGCGGATATACAGAATCGAATGAAAGCGAATCGCGTGCTGCATGTGCGTGTGGTTGATCATAGGGAAGAAGCTAAAAGATTTCTAGAAGAGCAGCCGCTTGTTACCATGGTGTTTGCAGATGAGAAGGGGATTCATGTTCATTTCAGCGGGAGTGATGCAGAACAGTCTCAGCTTCTTATTCAGCTTGTGCAAAGGGGTTATCAAGTTCTTTCTTTCAGTGAGGCATTGACCAATCTGGAAGATGTATTTTTGGAAATTACCAAAGGGGGTGGAGCGCACGATGAACAGCAAATTAAACTGGATTAATCCTGTGCTGGAAAAAGAGTTTCGCTTGCGCATGCGCTCGATTCGATCACCGCTATCCATATTTGTTTATTTAGTAGCTATCGGACTTTTCGCACTTGGCTTTGCTTACATCAATACAGGAAATCAACCGGGCGGGGCGCTTAGCACAACCAAGAGCAGTGAGCTGTTTTATTTCCTGAGTTGTGCGCAATTAGTGCTCATTGCGTTCATGACACCAGGATTGACTGCTGGCGTCGTAAGTGGTGAACGTGAAAAACAGACCTTAAATATGCTGCTGACGACTCAGCAAAGTTCGGCCACGATTATTTTGAGCAAGCTGCTTTCCTCGTTAAGCTTCATGCTGTTAACTGTAGTCGCTTCTATGCCTCTTTACAGTATTGTTTTTTTGTATGGTGGCGTATCGCCTTGGCAGTTGTTGTACGTTTTTATTTTTTATGTGTTCGTTATGTTTTTGCTCGGAGCTGTGGGAATTTTCTTCTCAACGTTATTGAAAAAAACAGTCGTATCTATCATAGCTACTTATGGGTTTGTCCTATTTATTTTTGGATTCACGGCCCTTGCGGGCATTTTCTTCGGGAAAATCAGCAGTTCAACTAGAAATGAGGAAATACTAGGCTATTTCCTTAGCTTTAATCCTATGGCTGTTTTGTTAAGCATTATGATGCCGGATTTCACGAAGCAATTATTTAGAGGACACACATGGCTGCAAATGTGGCATTTTTTTTTAGGCGGATATACGATTCTTTCTGTTGTCCTGCTCTGGCTTAGCATTCGGTATTTGCGTCCTAGAATGAAACAGAAGAAGTTGAATAATTGAAATTCTGAGCTTGGTTGAAGGATGCTAATTTATAATTTAGAAAGGAGATGTCAGAACGTGAAGCAAGATGAGTTGGATACTTGGATGCATCCCGTACGAAATCGTCTTTGGATGGCGCTGAGTTTGCACTTGCTTGCTTGGGGCGCAATAGTTGGTTTGGCAGCAGCCTCGATGTGGCTGTTACTTGGACGTTTTATTGTGATTCATGGCTATCGATATGGCGCAATGTTCACCTTAATGGGTGTAATTGTCTTAAGTGCAATATGGCTTTTATTTCATCGACCGAATGTAAAAGATGCCGTCAAATTGCTTGATCATAACGGGTTGGATGATCGAGTGTCCACGGCACTTGCTTATCGCGAGAAGACATCACTGTTAGCGGTGCTTCAAAGGCAAGATACGGTTGAGAGGGTATCGCGATTTGTTGCAGCGGAGCTGCGCGTTGTCGTACCTTTAAGAATATCGCGTAAACTGTGGCGGTTGGGCATAGGGGCAATTATTATGTTTGGTCTACTTCTCCTCCTTCCTAATGCGAATGATACAATTCTTGCGAACATGAAAAAAGAACAAGCTTGGGTGCAAGAGCAGCAAAGGCTTGTTGATGAACTTGTGAAAAAAACACAAGTTAAGTCGGCGGCGACTCCGGCTGTAAAACAGATGACAGAAGCTCTGAAAGAGTTGGAGCGTAAGCTCGGACAGTCACCGACGTCTGCTAAAGGACTGGAAGAATTGGAAAAAACGTTGAAAAAGCTGGAAGCGGGATTAAATGAATTGGAGAAACAAAAGCAGCGAGCGGATCAGTTGGCACAGTCGATGCAGCGAACCGAAGCACTTCGTGAACTCGGCAAAACTATGCAGCAAAATCATGCGGGAAGCATTCAAGATGAGGTCGCAAAGCTTGGTATGCGGGTAGAGAAGATGACAACGGAGCAAAAGCAGCAGCTTGCCAGTGAGCTTGAGCGTCTCGCTGACTCAGCCTCTACAGCATCGCCAGCGAAGGAGCAGGAGCCTCGCTCACAGTTTCAGCAAGCCGCGAGCATACTGCGTAGCGGCGGTGACGAGCAGGCTGCTCTCGCCGGACTGCAGGCTGGTCTTACGGCTTCCGCAACTGAGCAGCAAGCACTCGCGGAGCAGCAGGCACAAGCTACGCAAGCCGCCTCGAGGCTAGCCGCAGGCGCGCTGCCCAAGGCTCGTGAGCTAGCTGCGAGCGGAATGAAGCCTAGCGAGGCGTGGGCGCCAAGCGGCCTTGCAGAGCGGCTCGCTTCCGCAGAACCAGCGGGAGCGCCCGGGGCGAGTATGCCACCAGAAGCAAGTGTGTCAGCAGGCTCGGCGAAGCCGCAACCAAGCGGCACCGGAAGTGGCGCTGTTGGTGCAGGGGCCACAGGAGGACCGCCAAGCGGCGGCCATGCTGCAGGCGGGAGCAATGCAGGCAGTGGCGGTGATATGGGGGGAGGCCGTGTAGGCACCGGAAGCGGCGCAGGGGGGACGCAGGGCGGTACGGGTGCGGGAACGCGTGGGCTTGTGACTGCGCCGCGGGAACGCTCAGGCAGCGGCAGTACTTACGCGGATGGTGGGCCCTCACGCGGTAGTGGCGGGGAAGTGAGCCAAGGCGGCTCCGCGCCAGCTATGGACGGAGTGTCACAGCCCTATGAGGATGTTTACGCAGATTACGCAGCGGAGGCGTCCAGTTCTTTGAATCGTTCTGATTTACCACAACATATGCAAAATTTAGTAAGGGATTATTTCTTAGAAATCCAACCGCAACAGTAATCCTTAAAAAGAACTTGAATTTTGCCTCATAGGGAGTGATTGCGGCCATGATCGAATCAGAAGAGCAACTGGCTTCTTGGAGCCTTACGGTCAATCAAATAAAAGAACAAATTGGGCGCGTTATTGTCGGCCAACACGATGTTGTCGAGCAATTGCTGTGGTGTATGTTGGCAGGCGGGCATGCGCTTCTGGAGGGGATACCTGGACTCGGCAAAACGATGCTTGTCAAAACAATTGCCGATACAGTTGATCTCAGTTTTTCGCGTATTCAATTTACACCCGATTTGATGCCGGCTGATATTACGGGAACGAACATTATTCAATTTGGCAAGCAAGGAGACACCTCTTATCGTTTTCAAAAAGGCCCTTTGTTCGGCCATATTGTGCTAGCGGACGAAATAAATCGGGCTACACCGAAGACACAAAGCGCTTTGTTAGAAGCGATGCAGGAGAGAACGGTAACAATCGGTTCTGAAACATACACGCTGCCGTCTCCTTTTTTTGTGCTAGCGACGCAAAACCCGCTAGAGCAGGAAGGAACTTATCCGCTTCCTGAAGCGCAGCTTGATCGATTTATGCTCAAAATCCATGTGACTTATCCGACGAAAGTCGAGTTAAAAGAAATTGTGCTTCGCACTACAACTGCTGTCCAACAGCAGGCTGAGAAAGTAGCGGATGGCGATCTCTTAAGGAACATTCAGCAGGGGCTAAAAGAAATTCTCGTAGCTGAGGACGTGCTTGATTACGCAGTGCAAGTACTTATGAACACGCACCCGGAAGAGTCGACTGCCCCGGACTCTGTCAAGAAATATGTTCGTTTCGGGTCGGGTCCTCGTGGCGTCCAGTCGATGATTGCCGTATCTAAAGTACGAGCTTTCCTTGCCGGACGTTATCATGTTTCAAAGCCGGATATCGCAGAAGCAGCATATCCGGCTTTGCGCCATCGGTTATTTTTAAACTTTGAAGGTCAAGCCATGGGTATTTTACCGGATACGATCATTCAATCTGTCATTCGTTCTATGGAACATGTCCGATGAACGGCAAATCTATTCATTTATTGGAACCGGTTTTCATGCAGCGTTTGGATCAAATGAGTATAGCGTCGAAGAGTCGTATCCGCGGTACCATGCAAGGAAAGCGCCGTTCAAGCGAGTACGGTTCCTCCTTGGATTTTGCCGATTACAGGCTGTACAGCCAAGGGGACGATACGCGTCAGTTGGATTGGCATGCTTATGGAAGGACAGGCAAGCCGTTCGTTAAATTATTTAAGGATGAGCAAGAGCTGCAGGTAAATCTCTGGCTGGACGCCTCTCAATCGATGAACTTCGGCAAAATCGAAGGGGCAACGCCTCTACGCTCAAAGTGGGAATATGCCAGACAACTGGCAGCAGCCATCGGCTACATTTCCTTGTGTCGCTATGACCAAGTGAGTGCCTCAGCTTTCACTACACATATCACAAAGAAGCTGAAGCAGCTAAGAGGCAAGGCAAGCTCTCAGCGATTATTTGAATTTTTAGAGGGGTGCCAAGCAGAAGGAGTTGGCGATGTGGGCGCTGTTTTTTGTAACTCGTCCTTTCTTCCTCGTCAATCGGGAATGACCTGGTTATTTTCCGATTTTTTGTACGATCAGGGTGTGGAAGAGGCATTAGCTTATTTGCTTGCGGCTAAGCAGGAAGTTGTCGCTGTGCAAATTCTTGCCCCTGATGAACTTGTGCCCAAGCTTGCGGGGGAGCTGCGTCTCATTGATAGCGAGTCAGGGGCAGCCAAAGAAGTGGCAATAAGCAGCAGCGTGCTTGAGGCCTACCAAATAGAGATTCAAAAATATACGTCAACACTTCGGACGTTTTGCTATGAGCGAGGCATTACCTACGTGCTTGCGATAACAAATGTGCCCGTAGAGGATGTTCTGTTGAAGGAATTTCGCCGTAGTGGAATAATTCGGTAGCCCTGATTGAAGGCTTCCTCCTTCTTAAGAGGATGCTCGCTGCATAAGGTGGACACCTCGTTTTGCTTGCCAGAGGCACCAACCATAAATGAGCAGGAATATGATCATGAGAAGGATAGAAACACGGTACATCACCGCATAGCTCCCGCTGTACGTCGCGATTGCGCCCAAGAGCATAGCGCCTGCGCCAATGCCGAGATCATTGGCAGAGAAGAACGTACCGCTAGCAGCTCCTCTGCGATTCGGGGCTGCCCTGGAAATTGTCCAAGCTTGCAGCGCCGGTTGCAAGGAACCAAAGCCAACCCCATAGCACAGTGCGGCTACAGCCAAGCTTGCTTCTGAATGGGCGTAAGAAAGAAGCAATAAGCCGCCAATTGTGAAAAATGCACCTGGAAGAAGCACCCATTTGGGTCCCTTTCGATCGAACAACACGCCAGTTACGGGACGTACGATTAACACCATACCGGCATTGCAAAGAAAGAACCATCCAACATTCGAAATGCCGGCTTCACGGCCGAAAAGTGTAATGAACGTGACGATGCCACCATAACATACTGCAGTACAGAGAAGCAGTGCGGAAGGAAGTAGTGCCGAGCGTTCTAGCAAGCGATCGACGAGGTTTGGCTTTTGAGCCGGCTTTTCGAGTGGCAGTGCCTTGGGATAGGAAATAAACAATGAGCTTACGATGGATAAGACGGCAAGACATGTAGAAAGTAGAAGCACACGGGGGAAGCCGTATTTTTGCATCAGCCATAAGCCCGTTAGGGGTGCCAACGCGAGTGCAAAGGTATTGGACAAACCGTAGTAGCCCATTCCTTCTCCGCGCCGCTGCGCAGGAATGATATCCGCGATAACAGTGCCTAGTGATGTGGTCGACATGCCCCAACCGATACCGTGTACGAAACGAGCTGCGAGAATGAGCGTGATAGCAGCCATATAGGAGTAGCCGGCAATAGTTAGGGCGCAAATTGATAAGCCGACAAGCAGAACGTGCTTTCTGCCGAATCGGTCAAGTGCTTTACCGGCAAATGGTCGCGTCAGCAAGGAAGAAATGGTGAATACCCCAATTACCAAGCCTACCTGAACATCGTTGCCACCTAACTGCGATACATGAGTAGGAATGGTTGGGATCAGCATTTGAAAGCTGAAAAACAATAACAAATTCGACAATGAAGTAAGAAGAAATGTTTTTGTCCAAAGCGGCTTCTGCCGTTTGGAGGCGTTAGAATGTTTCATGAGCCCTCCTTTTTTTGAATATACCTTGAACAAATGTGAAAGAAGCCTTTTTGTGTAGTATGCCCCAGCAAAGGAAATCGAACGCAGGACGCGGCCCGCGTACTCATGTTCAGAAAAAGGTGAGATGATATGCATTTCGCATCGCTTGGCGGGTTGTGGTTTTTGCTTTCATTGCCCTTTATTGTTTTTCTGTACTTGCTAAAGCGCCGTTATGTCGATACGGAAGTATCCAGTCATTTATTATGGCAGCGTGTTCTTCGTGAACAGGAGGCTAATCGGCCGTGGCAAAGTCTGCGCCGTCAGCTCTTATTGTGGTTACAGCTCCTTGCTGCATGCTTATTTGTATTTGCTCTCATGCAGCCCTTCATTCAAACAAAGCCAGTCGCTAAAGCTCATGTTGTCTTCATCCTTGACGCATCGGCTAGTATGATGGCTGCTGATGCGCAGAGCACAAGGTTTGAACAAGCCAAAGCGGCACTTATTGACTATGCGCGTGTGCAGGCTCCTCACAGCCTGTATACGCTTTTAGTCATAAAAGATCAGCCGGAAGTACTTTTAAAAGAGAACAATGATGCCTCGTCTTTGCAGTCGGCGATTAACAAAGTTACCCCCTTTTACGGCAATACTAATTATGAAGAAGCGCTCTCCTTAGCTTCAGCTTTAACAAGAGATGAAACAAATGGGGAAGTCCACATGTTTACAGACTTGCAATGGACGGAGCAGGCAAATGACATGTTTTTCACGGTTCCCTTTACCGTTCATCCGTCTCAGGCGACTCCCGTAATCAATGCAAGCGTTACCCAATTTGGTATTAAAAGTGTGGCTGATAGCTCACGATATCAGGCTGTAGCTGCTTTGAAAAATTGGGGAGGGACACCTGTTTCTCTAAAAACTACAGTTTTCATCGATGGGCAAGCGGCAAAGCAAAATTCGCTAGAACTTCAAGCAGGCGAACAAAAGTCTATGTTTGTAGATGGATTAGCTCAGGGTCTTGTGTACAAAATGCAAATCGACACCATAGATGGTTTGCAAGCGGATAATGCGGCTTATGCATTTCCAGAAGGAAAAGGACGTGTAGAGGCTGCGTATATTGGAGAGGGAAATCTATTTCTGGAAAAGGCGCTTGCCCTGGCCCATGTTGATATGCTTAACATTCAACAAAGTACGGACGGAACCTACCCGCTTCCTCTAGGTCGTCGTCCAGATCTTTTAATTATTGACGGTGTGGAGCCGTCAACCTTGGAAGGCGACGCATGGAAGCGGATTCTAGCCTCGACGCCGGTGTGGCGGTTGGCTTCCGCTCACGAATCTGCAAAGGGTGAGTCGGTTGGGTCGCCGTACACAATCGTCGATCATCCGATTACTCGCTATCTTCGTTTGCAGGACATGCGTGTAATTAGCGCCACGAAGAGAGCATTAAGTTCGTGGGAAAAACCGATCGTATTAGCGGATACACTGCCGTTGATTGCAGCAGGATCTGATGAAGGTATTCCCAAATTAACGTTTGCTTTTTCGCTGCAGCATTCGGATTTTGCTTTGCGTTCAGAGTTCCCTATTCTCGTGAATCAGGCTGTGGATTGGTTAACGCAATCACAAGGGGGTAGCTTAGGGCGATGGATAGCCGGCGAAAGAAAAGAGGTTTCGCTTCATCCTGAAACGGTTAAGGCAGTATGGAAGCGAGAGTCTGAGCTAGCGGAAGAAGTGCCTGCCGAACGAAACGGGGATGGGGTTTCAACGAACCAAGAAGCGCCAGACAAGCCAGGGCTATACCGGTTCATAGAAACGAATAAAGGAGGGAATGTGGTTCAATCCCGATTGCTCGGAGTTTCTATGGATCCAAGAGAATCCAACGTTAACAATAAGGTGGAATTCAAGCCTAATTCAGTCAATAATAAGGCGGATGAAGGTGTTCAATTTAAGCAAGAAATTGTTGAGGTGCCGATCCTGCCTTGGATTATTGTAACGTTGCTAATCTTGCTGCTGCTCGAATGGGAGGTGTATCGGCGTGGGCATACAGTTTGAACGAGGATGGGCGCTGCTACTGCTTATGCCGGTTGTGTTGTATATAGGATGGCTTTGGGTAGGTATGTATAGGCTTCAAGGCTGGCGCAAGAAGCTTGTTGTTGTTCTTCGTACGATGGTGCTCATCTTACTTGTCTTAGCATTGGCAGGGGCTCAATGGTATACACTTATAGATCGGAAGAGTGTCGTTTTTGCAGCAGACCGCTCGGCAAGCGTTAAAGCTGAAAACAATCTTGAGGCTTGGATTGGGAAAGCTGCGCAAGAGCGCGCTCCAGAGGATGAGGTCGGTATCGTTTCGTTAGGCTTGAAGGCTGCGATAGAGAAAGCATTGGACGCACGCGGTTTGGATGCGTTTAAGTTTACCGCGCAGACCAACTCGCAGTTTACTAATCTGGCCTCTGGTTTACAGCTATCTGCTAGTCTTATTCGCAACCAGAAGAGCGGCAGGATCATTTTACTATCCGATGGCGAGGAGAATGCGGGTGACTTCCTGCGTCAAGGAAAACTGCTTCGAGATCAAGGTGTGAAGATTGATGTAGTGCCTCTGGCAGCGAAAGAACGGAAGGATGCTGCCGTCGAAGCTTTGCGAGTTCCAGATAAGCTGTATCAAGCGGAAGCTTACACGTTGGAAGCTGTCATTCGATCAACCTCAGCAAGCTCAGCGCTATTGCGCATATTTGAAGATGATCAAGAGATAACGGCACAGAAGGTTGTTTTGAGCAAAGGAGAGAATCGATTCGCTGTTCAATCACTCGCGAAAGAGCCAGGCTTTCATCGTTATCGAGCAGAAATCTATGTAGAAGGCGACGAACAGTCAGCTAACAATACACACTATGCATTCAGCAAGGTACAAGGCCCGCCAAAGGTGCTTGTTGTTGAAGGGAAGTCAGGCATTTCCAAAAATGTCGAAGCTGCACTCCAGTCGGCGCTCATCTCCTTCGATACGATAACTCCCGAGCTGTTATCAAACGATTTTATAACGTATGTCAGTTATGAAAGTATCGTTATAAATAATGCGGCGGCTACGCAAATCCCGCAAGCGAAGATGGAGATGATCGAGCAGGCTGTCCGCGACTATGGCGTTGGACTTGTTATGTTTGGTGGGGAAGATAGTTACGGCCTAGGCGGTTATTTCAAAACTCCGATTGAACGAGCCTTACCCGTTTATATGGATCTGCGCGGGAAGCGTGAAATACCGTCGCTGGGTATCGTTCTTGTCATGGATAAATCGGGCAGTATGGCTGGAGAAAAAATCAAACTTGCTCAAGAAGCCGCCTCCCGTACAGTAGATTTGCTGCGAGATAAAGATACGATCGGCGTTCTTGGTTTTGACGCTTCGCCTCAGTGGTACGTGGAACCGCAGAAACTAAGCGATAAGGCTGGAGTCCTTGATAAAATAAATGCAATCCCAGCTGATGGCGGAACGGAAATTTATACAGCCGTAGAGCAAGCGTATGAGAAATTATCGCAAGTGGATGCGCAGCGTAAACATATTATTTTACTTACGGATGGTCAGTCTGCAACAAATCAAAGCTACGAGACCTTAACGGCAAGTATGCAAAAGAACAATATCACCATGTCCACGGTTGCCATCGGCACAGATGCGGATCAATATCTGCTAAAGAGGCTGGCGGATCTTGCTAAAGGCCGCTACTATGCAGCAGTGGATCAAACGACAATTCCAGCCATTTTTAGTCGGGAAGCCGTACTGATTTCACGAACGTATATCGTGAATCAACCATTCGTACCAAGTTTTTCTGGCGGTTCCGATTGGAGGAGGTTGCTTGGTCAAGGACTTCCATCTCTTAATGGCTATATCGCTACAACGGTCAAGGAATCGGCGGAAGCCGTGCTTACTAGTCCTGAGCCCGATCCTATTTTTGCACGGTGGCATTATGGCTCCGGGCGGTCTGTCGCTTGGACGAGTGATGTCACAGGCGCTTGGACTGCGAATTGGATCGCATGGCCAGCCTTTTCTCAAATGCTGACACAAATGATCAAGTGGACGTTCCCCCAATTTCAATCCTCTCCAATTGAGCTTAGCAGCCAGCTTGTGGGAAATGATTTGACACTTGAAGCGAAAATGCTCAGCGATCGTGAAAGCCCTGTTGGATATGGTGAGCTGCATGCTGTTGTGACTGATGAGTCTCTGATTCAGCACGAAGTTAATTTCACATCGACAGCGCCTGGTGAATTTTCCGCGCAGCTGTCTGTGGATAAATCTGGCGCATATATGGCGAAGACGGAGCTGTTGGCAGAAGGAAGCGATGTAGGGGGAGAGAAGCGTATCTTAGGAAGCGCTACCTCCGGTTTTGTCATTCCTTATTCACCTGAATATCGGATAACGGATGGACAAGGACTTAACAAGTTGCAGCAGCTTGTTGAGATGACGGGTGGGCGCATGCTTGCTTTGGAGCACCCCGAAGAAGCTTACAACTTCGCTTCTGCGGCAGAGAAGCAATTGACATCTATTGCCGTATATTTGCTGATGGCCGCGTTGATAGTGCTGCTGCTTGATATTGCAGCAAGGCGCATTTCCCTGCCACCTGACACGCTGGCGCGCTTGGCAGCCTTGTTCCGAAGGAGGCGGGCTGCTCTTGCCAGCCCGCCCTCACTTGCAGAGACGCCGCTAGCACGTCTCCACGAGCGCAAGCAGCTTGCAGAGCATAAGCTGCTGCGTAAGGCGGGGCGCCCCGCTGAAGGTGGCGCTACGGTAGTCGCGGCCTCATCTGCGCAGATGAGGCCGCAAGATGAGCAGTCAGCGCCAAGCGCGACTGTTCCCGTACCTGAGGCGGCGAGCGAAGCGATGCCGGACGCGATGAGCCGCCTGCTGGAAGCCAGGCGTCGCAGCCGCAAATAAGCGTAAAAAGCTACCTAGTATTTTTAGGCCAGGTGCGATAAACTACTTGTAAAAGGGTGTCGAAAAAGACACCCAGTTGACAAGTGAATAGGGAGGGATTTTTCGTATGGCTAGAAATAGCTACTCCATTGGCATGCTTTTAATCGGCTTGGCCGTGCTTCTTCTACTCGGCAAGCTAGGTGTTTTTCATTTTCTTGTTTCATTTTTATGGCCGCTTGTTCTTCTCATTCCGGGACTCCTGTTCCACTTTCTGTTCTTTAACCGCACGCTGCCTGCGGGTGTGCTTGTTCCAGGCGGCATTTTATCTACGTACGCGTTAATGTTTTTTTATTGTAATATATTTGGCTGGGGCTCGATGAGCTACTTATGGCCAGGGTTTATTCTTGGGGTAGCCGTTGGTTTATATGAACTGCATTTATTCGATCGGAGTAGTGATCGTGGTGTTCTCATAGGAGCGATGGTTCTGGGAATAATTGCTGCCGTATTTTTTGGCATCACTTTATTGTTCAAGCTTGGTATCTATGTAATCGCTTTGCTGCTTGTTCTAGCTGGGGTTGCAATCATTTTCGGTAAGCCCAAAGCATGGTGAGTGAGAGTCGCGGCACGTAAAAGTTTTATATTGCTTGGCTTTTGTCTTGCATAATGTCGATTATTTGCGTATAATAAGGGTAAATGTCAAGCGTCGGCGCTTTTGTCCGACGCTTCTTTTATGAAGAGAGACGAAAATTATAGGGTAGAGAGGGTTTGACATTCATGCACGCAAGAGACAAGATCCGCAATATCGCAATTATCGCGCACGTTGACCATGGTAAAACAACGCTCGTAGATAAGTTGCTTCAACAATCAGGTACGTTCCGTGAAAACGAAGCTATAC
Source organism: Paenibacillus sp. SYP-B3998 (assembly GCF_010820665.1). GTDB lineage: Bacteria > Bacillota > Bacilli > Paenibacillales > NBRC-103111 > Paenibacillus_E. The sequence continues at coordinate 970,898 of NZ_JAAIKC010000001.1, forward strand.
AAGAAAGAGCTATGGACTCCAACGATCTCGAGAGAGAACGCGGAATTACCATTTTGGCAAAAAATACAGCTATTCAGTATAAAGACTACCTAATTAACATTGTAGATACACCTGGACATGCTGACTTTGGCGGCGAGGTAGAGCGTATTATGAAAATGGTTGACGGTGTTCTTTTGGTCGTCGATGCATTTGAAGGAACAATGCCGCAAACGAAGTTCGTACTTCGCAAAGCCCTTGAGAGTAACCTATCTCCAGTTGTCGTTGTTAATAAAATTGACCGCCCTAACGCACGTCCATCTGAAGTAGTAGATGAAGTTCTAGATTTATTCATTGAACTCGGCGCTACAGATGAACAGTTGGATTTCCACGTTGTTTATGCCTCTGCCCTTCAAGGGACTTCAAGTCTTGACCCTGAGAAGCAAGATGACAATATGTCCGCTATTTACGAGACCGTTGTTAATCACATTCCTTCACCAACGGAAGATGTTGACCAACCCCTTCAATTCCTTGTTACTTTGATGGATTATAACGAATATTTAGGCCGTATTGGTGTAGGTCGTGTGAACCGCGGCAAGATTCGCGCAGGCCAAACCGTTGCTGTCATGACTCGCGAGGGTGGCATGAAGCAAGCGAGAATCGAGAAGCTATTCGGTTTCAGTGGTTTGAAACGTATTGAAATTGAAGAAGCGGCAGCAGGTGACATTATTGCCATCGCGGGTATCAAGGATATTAATATCGGTGAAACGGTAGCTGATCCAGCGAACCCGGAAGCTCTGCCGGTTCTTAAAATCGATGAGCCAACGCTGCAAATGACTTTCGTAGTGAATAACAGTCCATTTGCAGGACGCGAAGGTAAATGGGTAACATCCCGTAAAATTCGTGAGCGTCTTTACAAAGAACTGGAAACTGACGTGAGCTTGCGTGTCGAAGATACAGATAGCGCAGATGCTTTTATCGTTTCGGGTCGCGGTGAGCTTCACCTTGGTATTCTTATTGAAAACATGCGTCGTGAAGGCTTTGAATTACAAGTTTCCAAGCCTGAGGTCATCATTCGCATGATCGATGGACAAAAGATGGAGCCGATCGAGCGCTTGATTATTGACGTGCCGGAAGACAGCATGGGCTCTGTTATGGAAAGTCTGGGGTCACGTAAAGCTGAGATGGTCAATATGATCAACAACGGCAGTGGAAATGTTCGTTTAGAATTCCTTATCCCTGCAAGGGGCTTGATTGGGTATAGAACCAACTTCTTGACATTGACTCGTGGTTATGGAATTATGAACCACGCTTTCGATAGCTATGGACCTTACCAAGGAGCTAACGTTGGCGGCCGTCACGAAGGCGTGCTTGTAGCAAGTGAAACAGGTTCTTCGACACTGTACGGTATCTTGTCTGTAGAAGACCGCGGTATCCTTTTCGTTCACCCGCAAACAGAAGTTTATGAAGGTATGATCGTTGGTGAACATACACGTGATAATGATATTATCGTGAACATCTGTAAGGAAAAAGCGGTAAACAACATCCGTTCTGCAAACAAAGAAGAGACTGTGAAAATGAAAACTCCACGCCTCTACTCTTTGGAGCAAGCACTTGAATATTTGAATGATGATGAATACTGTGAAATCACACCTAAATCCGTTCGTCTTCGCAAGAAGATTTTGAACAAAAGCGAACGCGAGCGTGCTGATAAACAACGCAAAACAGCTGAAGCAAACGTGTAATACTAGCTTGATAAGGAAAAGGGAAATGTCGGCATTATGCTGCATTTCCCTTTCCCTGTATGTATAGATGCTTTATCAATTGTTTAATTTCGTATAAGTGGGGTGACGTTATGTTAACTGAGTGGTTTGGAAACCATATTTACATTACATACCTGTTAATTTTTATTTTTATGACTTACGTATATAATAAAGTGTTTCGTACGCGGAAATTACCTATCTTAAAGTCAGTAATTATTTATGTGCTTCTTGCAATTGGCTCAGTGATGCTGCTTATTTTCCAAATAGCCGGGCTGCCTATCGTTTTAAGCTTGGCTGTTGCTGTCTTTCTGATGCTGCTTGTCCGTGTGCGTTATTTTGTTGAGAAAAGAAGCGGAAATAAGCCCACTCAATAAATAGCCATAGGAGGGACAGATGATTCGATACTGGTTAACCCCAATCGTCAACAAGTCACCCTTAAAGTTTGGGAAGGCTAGAGTTAATTGTGAGCCATTATTAGAGCTTGAAAGCTTAAGAAATCTGTCACATCAATTACATCCGAGACTTCTTCCTATGTTTAAAGCAAGTCTTTTATTGAGCGATGATGAAGATGTATGCGGTTCAACCTATACCGAGCTGAATTTATCAGATGCGAACGAGGTCGTATTTGATGGTCATCCCTATCATTTATCACATTGCGCAGAAGCGTTTTTGGAGCGGGTGCTCAGGCCGGCGGAAGCTTTAGGATTCGTTTCATCTATGGATTTGAATGTGTTGGAAGGAGTCTCGGGACAGTCGAAGTATTGGAGACGCCTTTGGATAGAATGGCTGGAATCTGGCTGGGAAGTTATTTTGCTCAGAGAGGATGGGGGTTGAAAGTGAAGCTTCAGGATGCGCTTTTTAATTGGCTGCAAATGCATATTGTGCTGGAAGCAAGACCAGATGATGAGGCTGCGCGAGAGACACGTGATTTTTTCACGGTTATCTTACAAGAGGATCATTTGATCAGTAACTTTCATATTATAGATGAAGAGGATTCGATTGCCATTCAAATTGCTTATGAGCAAGAGGGTGTCAGTAAGGTTCAGCAGTTCGATCGTGAATCTGCTGAGAAACTCCTTGAGGATATTAATTCGAATCCTAAATATAATAATCAATAGCCGTTTGAGTTTCGCGACATAACTTTTCCAATCTAACGTACAATAAGGTATATCTGAGATTAAAAGGAGTGTTCGATAGGGCGCAAAATAAATACTTTGCGGTAGATGGCTCGCCACCACTATGCTATACTGATTGCGTGAGGATCGTTTTTAACCACCTTGTAGGAGGCGCAAACGAATGGCTGAACTTATCCCAGCTTTACCGGAGCAGTTGTATACCGCTTTGCAAAGAGAGAAGTTTGTGCTATTGAACAGCGCCTTTATTTTAATTGAGCCTGAAAGCCCTAACCTTTATGACATCCGTGCAGCCGAGCAGGCGGACGGACAAGTTTTAATGCGAAAAAAGCCTTGACCTGCGTTAGCAGTCAGGCTTTTTGTTGTATTTCTAGAATTATAAGTTGGGATTACCAACCTGATTGGCATCGCTAGGGACAGGATTACTGGGCGGATTACGAATATCACGCGGAAGCTGAGGCATGATGCGACCCATGATATCTGCCATTTGCTCGGCGAATCCAGTAACGGGTCTTCCAGCTTTGACATTATCGCGTATGTTGCGTAGGCGCTGATCTAGATCCAAATCTGCTGTAACAATGGCGTTCACGCCATAGGGATCTTTCTTTAGCGCTTCTGCTACCGAATATTTCACAGTACCGACTCTTGCTCGGTCCATATCTTTCTTAATGTTGATACCAACGACAGCCGTGTTCCCAAAAACTACGCAATGCGCGCTTTCGACCTGAGGAATGCTGGTGGCCAGCTGCTCCAGACGTTCTGCAACTGCCTTGGAATCTTTAATTTCTAGTTTTTGCGGAGCGATTTGCTGCACTTTAACTTGATTTTTAGTTGGATCTTGAGGGGGGGCAGTACCATTTTTAGGCGCTTGACTACACCCGGTAGCGAGGGATAGTACCAGAAATATGAAGCAGATCATTCTCACTAGCATCGTTCCTTTCTTTTCCTCGAATCTTGCGCTTAGTTTGTCCTACACAGTTAGGTTGTATGTACGAATCACTTGGATTGCAGGATATTGTGGCATGAGATTGATTTGTTTGAATCAATATTGCATTGATTCTAATGACCAAAGATCTAACGCCAAATCTGGGAGGGGACACACAAATGAGAAAAATTTACGTGTTAGATACCAATGTGCTGCTTCAGGATCCTAATGCATTATTCGCTTTCGAAGATAATGAAGTGGTCATACCTGCTGTGGTGTTGGAGGAAATCGATTCGAAAAAAAGAAATGCGGACGAGATTGGACGAAATGCAAGACATGTGTCCAGATTATTGGATGGCCTTAGAACAAAGGGAAATTTATCAGATGGAATTACTCTCGAAAATGGGGGGAGTATTAAAGTAGAGTTAAATCATAGAAGCTTTGCAAAGTTACAGGAAACTTTTGCTGAACTTACGAATGATAATCGGATTCTTGCTGTTGCGCTCAATTATCACCTCGAGGAGAAAGAAAATGATCTCCCGAGACCTGTTGTAATCGTTAGCAAGGATACACTGGTAAGAATCAAAGCGGATGTGCTGGGCCTTACTGCCCAAGATTATTTAACGGATCGTATTGTCGCACAAACGGACATGTACACAGGTTATTTAACCTTACATGTTCATCCATCCATTATTGATGAGTTTTACTCATATCGCTTCTTAAGTGTGAACTCGCTACATGTGGGCTACACGCTTCATCCGCATGAGTTTGTTATTTTACGCGACGAGCTTGGAACTTCGAAATCAGCTTTGTTAAAAGTTGATGCAGATGGTAAGAAGCTGGAGCCGCTCTTTATGAGCAATGAGCCCATTTGGGGCATAGCGGCGCGTAATGCACAGCAGCGCATGGCGCTTGAGTTACTGCTTAATGACGAAATTCCGCTTGTTACGATGACAGGGAAAGCGGGTACAGGGAAGACGCTGCTAACACTCGCAGCAGGCCTCATGAAAATAGAAGATGACCATAAGTACAAAAAACTGTTAATCGCACGGCCTGTCGTCCCGATGGGCAAAGATATCGGTTATCTGCCTGGTGAAAAAGATGAGAAGCTGCGTCCATGGATGCAACCGATCTATGATAATTTGGAATATTTATTCGATACGAAAAAACCGGGTGATATTGAGAAAATATTGGCTGGACTTGGTAGTATCCAAGTAGAAGCTTTAACGTACATTCGAGGCCGCTCGATTCCAGGGCAATTCATTATTATTGATGAAGCACAGAATTTATCCAAGCACGAAGTGAAGACGATCGTCTCACGAGTTGGTGAAGGCAGTAAAATCGTTCTTCTCGGTGATCCTGATCAAATTGATCATCCATATCTGGACGCCTCTAGCAATGGCCTTACCTATGTAGTAGAACGTTTTAAAGCAGAGGGAATTAGCGGCCACATTACGCTGGAACGCGGAGAACGTTCACACTTGGCTCAACTCGCTGCGGATTTACTCTAATTTATGGATAAAGCCCTCATCCAATCAAGGATGAGGGCTTTGTGTTGTCTAGGAAAGCATTTCAATTTGGCAACGGTAGGCCTTAGCTATGCCGTGCATCAATTCTTCCAGTTGTCGATCAACGATGTACACTTGTTGCTCTTGATGACTGAATTCAGCTAAAAGATGCTCTTGTATTTGCAACAGCGCTTGTTTAACATCGGACTGTTCACCTATCTGATTTACGCGAAACAAGCAGATAATCTTTTCATATAAATAAGCATGTTCAGAGCGACTAATGAAACCATAGTCACTGAATAACTCCGTGAGTTCAGCATCATCAGGCAGCAATCTAAGGTGCATGATTTCGGTTTCGATATGATAATGAGTCATAATATCCCATACTGCTTGCTGCTGCTGGGGGGTGTTGACAATGAGCATTTCTTTGTCTCTATCGAATAGCTCAACTTTACCGGCAAGCGCTTTAATAATTTGGGCGTAAAAACCCGGTGCTTTACCTTCGGGTAAATCCATCAATAAACCAATCTTGGTTTCCATTTTCGATTTCCTCACTTTGATGTTTTGCATCCTATTATTATGAAAATGAGAAACGATTGCAAATTCGATTTAGCATCTTGTCTCACAGTGTGAGTTTTAATTTTACAACAGCTATACCATTCTTCGTTTCAACGCCAACGACATCTAAATAGCTCACTAATTTCTTGGGTATGAACCCAAGCTGAAATTCTTTCATGAAATCATCGATTGTTGTATCCGGCAATTGATAACCATTGAAGTCGAGTCGATCTACGAGGAAACGGACTTCATTCATGTCTGATTTTTCGACTAACAAAAATTTTCCTTGCATGGCAATTTGGATACTATTTTGTTTACCTTTTGCGATAATGTGGTCATCGGCAAACTCGAAATCTAAATTTTGCAGTAATTCATTTTTATTATGAAGATAAGCATTGAAATCCGTATCGCTTAGTGTAATAACGGGATTTTTAAAATTAGATAGATCTAAATATTTATTGTTGCTTTGCGTTACATATTGAGGAAGCTCATTAAATGCTGCTGATAAATTAGTTAAATAGTTTCTGAATAACGGCATGCCTTGTTCTTTCCATTGCGTGTTCAAGCTTTTAATTTGCTCTTCGATGATGTTGGCTTGTGCGCTGATCGCTAACTGTTTGTCTAACTCCTCTTGCAGACTAACAAGCCGTTCTCGTTGGTGCAAATAGTTATCCTTTGTTTTTTTGAGCTCTTCACGAGATGCAGCTAGACTCGTTTGTGAATTTTTTAGTTTTGTAAAAGAATCAGTAAAAGTAGATAAAGCTCGGTGATCGTTGTTGATAATCATTTGTAAATATTCAAACATTCTTAGTGCGTCGGCAAAAGAACTTACGGAGAACACCAACATCCAGATTGAATCTCGATCTCCTGTATAATAAGCTCTGAGTACTGTGCCGGCATGTTTTCTTGTAGTTTCCACATCGCTGCTTTGTTTTGCGATATTTTGTTCATTCAGCTTGATTTGCTCAACGAAATTGGTATCTTGCTCATTTAAACGGATAAGCTCTTTATCTATCTCGTAAATAGTAAGCCCTTTTTGGACAAGAGCTTTGGTTTCATCCGACGAATTAACAATTTCTTCGGCAAAAACCAATTGAGTTGAAGCTTTTAAGCTTAACAATGATATGATCAGCATAAGTATGGCGGTTTTTTTATATTTCATCTAACTTACTCTCCCCCTATAAACAGATTATCATATTTCTATTAAATGAAGCACAAAAAAATACTTACCTCAAAAAATGAGGTAAGTATTCAAGAGTCACATCTATTTTTTAGGAGGAGTGATAAGTTTAAGGACATCCTCGAAGTTTTTTACGTTTTTCGGCACTTCCTTCGTTAAGGCAGGTGCTTGATTGATCAGATCATACGTCTGGTGCAAGGTGATATGATTACTCGCAGCTTTGCTATCAGCCCCAATAATGGAGAAGTTGATATCAATCGATTCGTCACGGATGAAGCCTTGATCATCAATAGCTACAATCCACTTACCAGGCGCTTGTAATTGCAATGCGTTTGGTTGTGCTTTTTTTAGCTGTTCAGCCTTATCGGCAGATATCAAACCATTATTTTGCAATAAACTAATGAGTTCAGGTAATTTTGCTTGCAGCATCGTATTTAGTTCTTTTTCATTTTTGCTTGTTAACTCGATACTGATTGATTTTGCTGCTGTTCCATCTTTGAGTTTGATGGGAGCCTTCTCTTGTTTATACCATTTGGCATCCGTAGCGCTGAAAATCAAACCAGCAAGTGTTGAAGTCAATTGAGAGGTATTTCTTAAACTGTCAAGCGTTAAAGGTGTTTTGCTGCTTTGACTCATTTTTTGCATATCGATAGCATAATACTCATCAGCCGTTTTATTTAGAGCTGGCATATTGAAATACAATTTGCTATCTTTAATGAGAACTGGGATCTCAAAAGGGGAAGACGAGCCCTTCGGCGTTAATTTCAAGTCAGTTTGGAATTGTACGAGATCGGCATTACTAATGCCTTTCCATTCAATCGTGCTTTCTCTAATGAGGGACAACAATCCATTCGTTAAAGGATTAGATGACTTTAGTAAAGTATCGCTGATGGATAAAGTCGTACTACCGTCAAATGCGTAGGATTTCATTTCTTTCTGTTTGTTTATTGATTGTTCAACTGCTTCTTTAACCTTAGAATTGTCTGTACATGCTGTTAACGATGTCACGCTGAGTGCCGCAACCACCGTTAAGGTAACCCATTTCTTGGACATGCTATTATGTCTCTCCTTCCGTAAATGCTTCTTCATTATAAAGGTTATCTGTTGTTTTGTCTTCAAGTAAAGAATTGGAGGGACTATCGTTTGAATACACAGTTAGGACATCTGGATATTGTCTATCAGCTAAAAACTGCAATTCGTAAGACGGAAAAACAAATGATCACTTTCCGCGATTATATGGATATTTGTTTATACAGTGAACCCAATGGCTATTACCGAAATGCACGATTGAAAATAGGTAAGGACGGTGACTTCTACACCAGTTCTTCCATAGGCTCTGTAATGGGAGAGGTGTTGGCTTCATTCATTATCAAACAAATCCAAACGAATGAACACCGAGACAGTCCCATTCAACTTGTTGAGTGGGGAGGAGGAAATGGGCGTTTAGCGCTTCACTTACTAGATGAAATCAAGGGAATTGCCTCGGAGATATACGAACGATTGTCTTACACAATGATTGAATCAAGCGGCTATCATCGACAAGCTCAGAGAGAGACGTTGGAATCTCATGCTGCAAGGGTTAGATTTCTAAGTGAAGAAGAATGGTTCTCTAATCACCCGACTGATGGCGTCTATGTTCTTGCGAATGAGCTGTTGGATGCTTTTCCAGTTCACAGAGTTCGTTACCAGGATGAGAAATATTGCGAGTCTTTTGTCGTCTGGAACGAACAAGTGCAAGCCTTCGAAGAGAGTTGGATATTCCTTGATTCGAAGCCCTTATTAGACTATATTGCGCGTTTAAACGTTCAATGGATAGATGGACAAATCTTTGAGGTGAATCTGGCGGCGGAAACATGGCTAAGCACAGTGGTTAAGCAAATTAGCAGTGGAAGTATTATTATTATTGATTATGGGGATGACAAGGATGAGATTTACAGCGCTCATCGACAGCAAGGCACTCTGATGTGCTACCGCAAACATCAAGCCCATGGGAATCCTTTTATGTACCAAGGGGATCAAGACATTACATCTCATGTGAATTTTACTTCTTGTATGGATATCATCCTCCAAAATGGATTCAAAGAATTTACACTGCAAACGCAACGCGAATTTTTAGTTGAGCATGGGGTTTTACAAAAGCTTCAAAATCATTTCGATCCAAATCCATTCAGTGATATTTCCAAGCGAAACAGAGCGATTCGTCAACTGCTGCTGAGCGATAAGATGAGTGAGCTGTTTAAAGTGCTTGTCGCAATAAAAAAAAGGTGACCCGATTGTTTATCAATCGGAGCACCTTTTTGCTTTTTTTGTTGTAGGTTTGTCGAATTATACGGACATTTTGAAAAATGACCAGTAAGTGAATCCGCCAAAGGAAATAATCATGTATCCCCAGAACAACAATATGTAAGTGCGTTCTGACAAGCGCATATAGCCTAGAATGACGAATACGGCTGTTTGGAAAAAGAAAATCAGAGACATTGGAATCATATCTCCAGCCAAGCTCATCAAAGCGATTACAAGTGTCCAAAAACCTAGAACCCGAAACATGCGATCCATTCTCGTTATATCCCCCTTTCTTACCACGTTGCACTTTTACTACATCACATTATACCTTTTGAAGAGAATCGTGTAAACCGTCAAAAGGTGACGAAATTAAAAACATTTCAACACTTAAGAGTAGTATACCTTTTTATCGGAATCTCATGTATGAGCGTCAAAAAATTTGGCAATACCATTTAGTATCAAATAGATTCTATGAACTCTAGTATGGGCATAGAAATAGTAATAATGGCACGAATCAATTTATACATTTACTCCCTACGAATTGATTCTCTTTATGCATCTGCACATTAAGTTAGGAGGATTGGCCTTATGTCGGCAATTAGACAAGATGCTTGGAGCGATGAAGACGATTTGATTTTAGCAGAGGTGACGCTGCGTCATATTCGTGAAGGAAGCACGCAATTATCCGCGTTTGAAGAGGTTGGGGAACGCATTGGTCGTACGGCCGCAGCATGTGGATTTCGCTGGAATAGTTTTGTGAGAAAGAAATATGAAGCAGCCATTCAGATAGCAAAAGCACAAAGGCAAAAAAGAACGCAGCTCAAAAAACACGCGGCTGTCAGTATCTCGGGTTCTTCGATTTCTTTGTTTGATGCCCCCGAATTAAATGCAAGCAAGCTGGAGTCTTTTACGGAGGAAACACTTTCAATTGATGCTGTCATAAGGTTTCTTCGCCATTGGAGAAGCACATATCAAGATATGAACAGGCATATCAAAAGTTTAGAAAAAGAATTGCATGACAAGGAAGACGAACTAGATAAGCTGGGCAGAGAGAATGACAAGTTAAATAAACAAGTCAATGAAGTGGAAACCGATTATCGTGTGGTGAATGATGATTATAAAGCATTAATTCAGATTATGGATCGCGCACGGAAAATGGCGTTTCTTGTCGAAGAAGAAGAGGAGGAAAAGCCGCGGTTTAAGATGGATGCGAATGGGAATTTAGAAAGAGTAGACTAATGGTTTGCATTATTGTTAATATGAAAGCTTCGGTGGGAGGGCGACCTTTTGCACTGGAGCTTTTTTTATTGAAGTTTTTGCGGTCTTTCGAGATATATGGATGCGGTGGTATAATGGATGCGATTTGAAGTGGCGAAAAGCGGGGGGGGGATTCCAACTAAATGCGAATTATGATTGTAGGTGCAGGTTCTCTGGGGTTATTATTTGCTGCCAAGTTGTCTGCCGTATGTGAACAGATTATTGTAGTAACAAGAACGATAGAGCAAGCTGTGACGCTTAAAGAGCGCGGCATCTTTGTATTAGATGAAACAACAACTGAACGAAACAAGTCAATGGGTTTGGACATTCAGTATAACAGTTATATAGAAGATAGTAGGAATCCGATGTTTGACATGCAAGCAAACGAGGTATGTCTCGATTATGTATTTCTGATGGTTAAGCAACCTGCGATTACCTCCGAAATGATTACGTATGTAAAATCACGTATGTCATCAACAACGGTTTTGATCTGTATTCAAAATGGTGTGGGACACGAGGAAAGGTTATCGGAAGCGATAGGAAAGAATCGATTGTTGTTAGCAGTCACGACGGAAGGGGCGAGAAAGGAGAGGGCTAACGAGGTTTTTCATACTGGGCAAGGCGTTACATACATGGGGAGTTTGACTCAAAATGACGGACCTGCCTGGTCAACGCAAATTTTATTACGAGATTTGTTAAAGGAGGCAGGATTTGAGACAATCATGTCGAAAGACATGAAGGTACGAATTTGGAGTAAGCTAATCATGAATGCGGTGATAAATCCGCTTACTGCAATTTTGCGTGTGAGAAATGGAGAACTAGTGAATTCACCATGGGCCCAATTACTTATGCGGCAACTTTATGAAGAAGCTTTGCTCGTTGCGAAAGCGAAAGATGTCGAACTTCCGGCTGAGCTTTGGGAAACGTTGCTGCAGGTATGTAGGGCTACGGAGCAGAATCACTCCTCCATGTTGCAGGATCTTATGCAAGCCCGGGGCACAGAAATTGACAGCATGAATGGCAGCTTGCTACGAATGGCGGAAGAATTGAAGCTTGAGCTTGCTGTCAACAAAATCGTGTATCATTTTGTGAAAGCCCTTGAATAAGTAGGTGTGAGTTGGATGAGTGGATTTATTGATTTTTTATTGAATATTTATGCATTTCTTGCAGTGGCTCCATTTATAACTTTTGTTGTGCTATGGTTCCTTGTTTATTTGCTTCTAAAAGATAAGAAGATGGCAACAAGGCTTACGATGGATTTAACGACGGTTTTCTTAATTGGATCGGTCTCCATCATGTGGAATCAATTATTTCATTCTACCTTCGGTTTTTGGCTAATCGTGCTTGTTTTATTAATTGCCTTTGGCATGATTGGCGGTTATCAAACCCATCTCAAAGGCAAAACCGATCTATTAAAAGTAAGTCGCGTAGTTTGGAGAATAACCTTCTTGGGGCTTTCAGCTATGTACATTGTTTTATTCTTCCTGAATATCGGGAAAAACTTAATAATCTCGACCTAACGAATTAAGAAAATGCTTACATTTCTCAAGAAACGCGGTTCAATTGTAATAATTTCTTGAGAATTGTAGAAAATAACAATGAAATTCGTATAGATTTTATTGACCGATGGTTGTATAATTAGAAACCGTGAAGGTCTTTTCTCAACATTAATTTAACAAAGGTAAATTAATTGCTGGACATTATTTCGTAATATGTTATAATTCCTTGCGTGTACTCTAGTAATTTTTTTTACCAAAGAACATTGTTAGGTAATGTAACATGAATAAAAATGCAGTCTTTTGTTTTGGGTTCTCGGTGTTAGGTTTGCGTGATTAAATCTGCCAAATACACCTGACCATAGATTTAGATATACATAATTTTAAAGGAGGAGTTTTAATGAAAGCTACGAAGTGGGTTTCAACGGCAGTGGCACTAACACTTATGGGCAGTGTTGCAATGGGCTGTGCTAAGAGTGAGGAAAAACCATCTACATCACCTGGGGATGCTAAAGGAACAACTGCACCAGCAGCTTCCAATAAACCACAACAGATTGCTATTAATATCTCTGCAGAACCACCTGTTCTGGATGTTTCTAAATCGACTGCAAACATTGTGTCCACGTTTCTTAATGCAATTAGTGAGGGTTTATACCGTACAGACAAAGATGGTAAAGCGACTCCTGCACTTGCGGAAAAGTTCCCAGACATTTCTAGCGATGGTCTAACGTATACAGTTAAAATTCGTGACAATGCTACTTGGTCCGATGGCCAACCGGTGAAAGCTCAAGATTTCGTTTACTCCTTCAAACGCACGCTTGATCCTGCTACGAAAGCTCAATACAGCTTCATGGTAGCATGGCTTAAAGGTGGAGAAGCAGTTACGAAGGCTAAAACTCCTGAAGAAGTAAAAGCTGCCCAAGATGCGCTTGGTGTTAAAGCAATTAACGACAAAACAATTGAAATCAAACTTGAGAAACCAATTGCATTCTTCACGCAATTGCTTGGATTCCTTGCATTCTTCCCTCAAAGAGAAGATATTGTAACGAAATTAGGCGAGAAGAATGGTGCGGATGCTGATAAAGTAATCGGTGCAGGTCCTTTCTTGCTTACGAAATGGGAACATGGTCAAACGCTTGAACTGGTTAAAAATGATAAATATTGGGATGCTGCTAATGTTAAACTTACAAAGGCAACGGTCAATATCGTAAAAGATACAAATACTGGTTTGAACCTGTATGAAACAGAAGCAGCTGACCTGACTGAAATTAAAGGCGATCAGCTTAAATTGTATCAAGGTAAACCAGATAGCTCTCCAAAAGCAGAGTTAACAAACAGCTATATCATGTTCCAAACACAACGGAATCCAGCATTGGCAAACAAAAAGATTCGTCAAGCGCTAGGTATGGCAATTGATCGTCAAGCATTCGTTGATACCGTGCTTGCAAACGGTTCTGTGCCTTCTACAGGTCTAGTTCCTGAAGGTACTTCAGATGGAGCAGGCGGTAGCTTCCGTAAAACAGCAGGCGAAACGCAACCTAAGTTCGATGCTGCTAAAGCGAAACAATTGTTAGCCGATGGTTTGAAAGAAATTAATCTGACTGCTTTGCCTAAAATGAAGTTGAATGCTGATGATACAGAAGCAGCTAAAAAGTCTATTGAGTTCATTTTGGCTCAATGGAAACAAAACCTTGGTTATGAAGCTGAAGCAAACCCAGTGCCGCATGCATTGAGAATTGAGCTTTCTTCCAAACATGACTTTGACATGGTACTGTCTCTATGGGGCGCTGACTACAATGATCCAATGACATTCCTTGATATGTGGATCACAAACGGAGAGTTTGATGAAGGTTTCTACAGCAATCCGCAATACGATGCATTGATCAAGCAAGCTCAAACTGAAGTTGATGCTTCCAAACGTGCGAAAGCTTTGGCTGATGCTGAGAAAATCCTGATGGATGATCAAGGTGTTGCTCCACTTTACTTCCGTACTCGCGCTTATGTGAAAAAGCCGGCTGTCAATGGTCTGATTCTACCTTCCTTCGGTCCTGAGTGGGAACTGAAATGGACTAGTATTAAATAACATTAGACTTAATAGTTCTACTTCATCAGAAGAGGCCGTTCGCACCTCGTGAGAGCGGCCTCTTCTAATTTCTCAGTTGTCATTTTAAATAAGGAGGAGCAATATGGTTAAGTTCATTCTTCGCCGTCTCTTATATGCGCTTATAACGTTATGGCTCATTGCAACATTTACCTTCGTATTGATGAAAAACTTGCCAGGAGATCCGCTAGGAGAAGGGGCAGAACGGATTCCTAAAGCTACGAAAGAGATGTTGCTGAAGCAATACGGATTGGATAAGCCATTGTGGGAGCAATACTTAACATTCATGAACAACATCATCCATGGCGATCTAGGAGCTTCCTTTCAATTCCCTGCACATAAAGTTACGGATATCATTAAGCAAGCATTTCCTTCTTCACTAGAGCTAGGTTTGATCTCTATTGTTATCGCTATAATTGTTGGTCTAACATTAGGGATTGTTGCAGCGTTGAAGCATAATAAAGCAGGCGATTACACAGCTATGTTTATTGCTGTACTAGGTGTTTCGATTCCATCCTTTGTACTCGGTCCATTATTGTCTTATTACATTGGTGTTAAGTGGGGCATACTTCCTGCAGGTTTGTGGAAAGGACCTAGCTATCGAGTATTGCCGGCAATTGCCTTGTCCTTCGGTACATTAGCTATTTTGGCGCGTTTGATGCGTACCTCGATGCTGGATGTTCTGAATCAAGATTACATTAAGACGGCTAAAGCAAAAGGTCTTACTAATTTTACTGTCGTTGTGAAGCATACGATAAGAAATGCCATTTTACCAGTTATTACTATTATCGGCCCAATATTTGTAAACGTAATCACAGGCACACTTGTTGTTGAACAAATTTTTTCAGTTCCAGGTTTGGGAAAACACTTTGTTTCTGCCGTTTATTCCAATGATTATACCATGATCTCTGGATTAACGATTTTCTACTCGAGTATTCTTATATTGGTAATCTTCTTAACGGACGTGCTATATGGCTTTATTGACCCTAGAATTCGTCTTGGGAAAGGCGGGAAATAAATGATGCAAACTACTTCGCATAACAACGAGAATAACAATAAGTTTGCTCCCGTTTCAAGAGCATCTTTGACTAGCGAAAGAATCGTGAGACCTTCGCTTAACTATTGGCAGGACGCATGGAGACGACTTAAGAAAAATAGGCTGGCTATGACCGGCTTGATTATACTGGTTGCTTTAATCGTATTGGCAATTCTCGTGCCTTTTATTTCTAGTTATGATTATCAAACGCAAGATTTGAAAATCAAAAATCAATCTCCAACAGGTGCCCATTGGTTCGGGACAGACGACTTTGGTCGTGATCTATGGACGCGGGTATGGTGGGGAACTCGAATTTCTTTGTTTATTGGTATCACAGCTGCTTTGATTGATTTGGTTATTGGGGTTATTTACGGTGGGATATCCGCTTACTATGGTGGACGTGTGGATGAAGTGATGCAGCGTACGATTGAAATCGTGTACTCTGTCCCTTATTTGTTAATCGCTATTCTACTGATTATGGTAATTGGTCCAGGTATTCCAACCATTATTTTGGCTTACAGTATTACCGGCTGGGTTCCAATGGCACGGTTGGTGCGTGGTCAAATGCTTACCTTGAAAGAACAAGAGTTTGTTCTGGCTTCTCGCACGCTCGGATCCTCAGCAATGAGAATTATTTTGCGCAGCTTGATTCCTAATGCTCTTGGTATCATTATCGTACAAATTACGTTCGTTGTACCTTCGGCAATTTTCACAGAAGCGTTCTTAAGCTTTATTGGTTTGGGGATTAGACCGCCGCTCGCCTCTTTAGGTAACTTATTGTCTGATGGCGCGAACTATATCCGTTTATATCCGCATCGACTGATTTTCCCAACTGTTATTTTCAGTTTGATTCTATTAAGCTTCAATCTGCTTGGCGATGGGCTTCGTGATGCGCTTGATCCAAAAATGCGCAAGTAAGAAGGGGTGAATAATGATGAGCACCAATAACAATTTACTTGAAGTTAAAGATTTGAGAGTTTCGTTCCGCACGTATGCGGGAGAAGTTCAAGCTGTTCGTGGCGTGTCTTTTTCTTTGAAAAAAGGTGAAGTGTTGGCGATTGTAGGTGAGTCCGGTTGCGGGAAATCCGTTACTGCACAAACGCTCATGCGTTTAATTCCTACTCCGCCTAGTTATATAAAAAGCGGTTCAATTCTTTTTGATGGCAACACGGATATTACCAAATTGTCTAACAGTCAAATGGAGAAAATTCGTGGTTCTGAAATGGGTATGATTTTCCAAGATCCAATGACCTCATTGAATCCGACGATGAAAATCGGTGATCAAATCACGGAAGGTTTGATCAAACACGAAGGTTTAAATAAAAAAGATGCAACGGAAAAAGCGATCGAGATTCTTACACTTGTCGGTATTAACTCTCCAGAGGGGCGTATTCATCAATATCCACACGAACTCTCTGGTGGTATGCGTCAACGCGTAATGATCGCTATTGCGCTTGCTTGTTCGCCTAAGCTTCTTATTGCTGATGAACCAACAACGGCTCTAGATGTAACGATCCAAGCTCAAATTATTGATTTAATGAAGACAATTTCGGTGAAAACGGACTCTTCTATTATCTTAATTACGCATGACCTTGGTGTAGTTGCTGATATGGCGAAACGTGTTGTTGTTATGTATGCAGGTAAGATTGTTGAGCAGGGGACCGTAGATGAAATTTTCTATGATCCGCAACACCCGTATACGTGGGGCTTGCTGCGATCCGTACCGCGTTTGGATACGAATAGCGATGAAGAGTTGATCCCGATTCCGGGAACGCCTCCCGATCTTTTTGCACCACCCCAAGGCTGTGCTTTTGCAGCTAGATGTCCATATGCAATGAGCATTTGCGTTGAAGAAGATCCAGAGCATACGACGCTATCAGAGACGCACAGCTCCGCTTGTTGGCTGCTGCACCCGGATGCTCCACAAGTGGAACGTCCAGTAGGAGTGGGAGGTCACCACAATGGCTAATCAACCGATATTACAAATTCGCAATATGAAAAAGCATTTCAATCTGGGTAACGGCAAAGTGTTGAAAGCCGTTGATAATTTCTCTATTGAAATTAACCGGGGTGAAACATTCGGCCTCGTTGGAGAGTCCGGTTGCGGGAAATCTACAGCAGGTAGAACCATCATTAAGTTGTACGATGCAACTGAGGGCGAAGTGCTTTTCAATGGTGAAGATGTTCATAAACTTAAAGGTAAAAAGTTGAAAGATTTTAACCGCAATATGCAAATGGTATTCCAAGATCCATACGCGTCGCTAAACCCGCGTATGACTGTTGGGAATATTATTGCAGAAGGCATTGATATTCATGGTCTGTACAAAGGCGCTGAACGTAAAGAGAAGGTAATGGAACTGCTAAGGGCTGTTGGTCTAAATGATGAGCACGCCAATCGGTTTCCCCATGAATTTTCTGGTGGTCAGCGTCAACGGATCGGAATTGCTCGTGCGTTAGCGATTGAGCCGCAATTCATTATTGCCGATGAACCAATCTCTGCCCTGGACGTTTCCGTACAAGCACAGGTTGTGAATCTGTTTAAAAAATTGCAAAAAGAACGTGGCCTTACGTACTTGTTTATTGCGCATGATTTGGCGATGGTAAAACATATCTCTGATCGTATTGGCGTTATGTATTTGGGTAACTTGGTTGAGGTTACAACTTCAAAAGATTTATATGCAAAGCCATTGCATCCTTATACACAATCGCTGCTTTCTGCGATTCCAATCCCAGATCCAGAGATCGAGCGTACGCGTGAACGGATTATTTTGCAGGGGGATGTACCAAGCCCGCTCAATCCGCCAAGCGGCTGTCCATTCCGGACGCGCTGTCCAAAGGCTATGCCGCAATGCGCGGACTCGATGCCGCCAACTAAAGAAGTAGAACCGCATCACTTTGTAGCTTGTCATTTGTACTAATATTTGGAGCCGTCCCGAAGGGGGCGGCTTTTTGATGTTGTTCACCTATCAAATGTAATTAAAAAAAATACAGTTTTGACGATTGCCATTTATACGTGTACAATTAAATAAGAATTAGGTCTTTTTTATTTGGGATGAAGAGGAGACAGCGTCGCATATGCAAATGGAAACTTTTCATTGGAAGAAAAGTCAGACTCTTGCTGATGATTACATCTTACATGCAATACAAGCAGATGGGTTATTTCCCTATCATTACAGAAACTCAAATGACTGGATGGAACGTGCGCAATGGCTAAGTGCGCCAACGAAAGCGCCGCAAGTAGATCGTCATAAGCTAGTTAAGGTGTTAACTGCCTATAATGAACGTATAGGTAACTTACCCGCAGCGACAGCATATATATCAGCGCTAGCACAAAATGACGCCCTAGCTATAGTTGGAGGTCAGCAGGCGGGTTTATTTGGAGGTCCGCTCTTAGTTCTGTATAAAGCGATTACGATTATTCAGTTAGCGCGTGAGTGGAGCGAGAAATTAAAGCGACCAGTGGTTCCTATTTTTTGGATTGCTGGCGAAGATCACGATTTCGATGAAGTCAATCATATTTATACCTTAACTAGTACACAGCAGGTTGAAAAAATAAAAGTGGAACATCCTAATGGACAACGTACCTCGGTGAGTAAGTTGCCGTTATCTTCTGTTGTTTGGATGGAAGCTTTGGAGTCATTAGATCAATCTTTAATGGATACGGAGTTCAAGGGAGCTTTGCTAGACAAGTTGAAGCAAACGACAGAAGGCGCAGGCACCTTATCGGATGCATTTGCGAGATGGATGGCTGTCTTGTTTGGCGAATACGGGCTTGTTTTGATCGATTCTGACGAACCAGCTCTTCGAGAAATAGAAGCGGAAATGTTTGAACAGTTAGTTATTCAAAACGAATCGCTAACGGCGGCGCTTGTCAAAACCCGCGCAGAGGTCGAGGCTGCAGGCTACGATGCTCAAGCAGAAATAGCTGAGGATGGCGCCAATTTATTCGTATTTACAGGCGGACATCGAATGCTGCTGTATCGTGAAGATGGACGTTTCGTTGATAAAAAGAAAGCATACACCTTTTCTCGTGAACAATTACATGATCTAGCCCTGACGTCACCCGAACAATTCAGCAATAATGTGATGACGAGACCGCTGATGCAAGAGTTTTTGTTTCCGGTTCTAGCTACTGTATTGGGACCAGGAGAAATTGCGTATTGGGCATTAACCAGACAGGCGTTTGAACTCTTCGACATGAAAATGCCAATCGTTGCGCCGCGACTAGAGTTCACATTGATTGAGGGTACAGTACAAAAAAATATGAACAAGTATGACTTTAGTTTCGAAGATGTTCTTGAACGTTTCGAGGAGAAGAAACAGGAGTGGCTAGATGCGCAGGATACATTGAAGCTTGCAGAACGCTTCGAAGCGGTGAAAGCGCAATTCCAAGCTAATTATTCACCTCTTGTAGATTCTTTAGCTGCAATTAATCCAGGTGTTAAAAAGCTTGGAGAAACGAATTTAGCTAAAATTGTCGATCAAATTGAGTTCTTGCAAAATAAAGCATCGGATGCCTACAAGACGCAATTCGATTCAGCGCTCAGACAGCTTGAACGCATTCGATTTACCATAATTCCCCTCGCAAAGCCCCAAGAAAGAGTGTATAATGGGTGTGCTTATCTAAATCGATATGGTAATGATTGGCTGACGAATTTGATACAAACACCGATACCAGTTGACGGTTTGCACCGCATTTATTATCTATAGGAGGTAATTGAATATGGAAGCAGTGGAAAAAAGTATTGTAACGGATATGAGTTTAGCTCCAGAAGGGCATTTGAAGATCGATTGGGTACAGGCACATATGCCGGTTTTGAATCGCATTCGTGAGCAATTCGAAAAAGAACAGCCTTTCAAAGGTTTAAAGGTAACGATTTCCTTGCATTTGGAAGCGAAAACCGCGTATTTGGCCAAAGTCGTAAAAGCTGGCGGAGCGGAAGTGACGATTACAGGAAGCAATCCGCTTTCTACACAGGATGATGTATGTGCGGCGCTGGTCGAAGACGGAATTACGGTATTTGCTAAATACAATCCGAGTCCGCAAGAATACAAGGAATTGCTCATTAAAGCGCTGGAAACAAAGCCAGACTTAATTATTGACGATGGTGGCGATCTCGTTTCAATTCTTCATTCAGAGCGCAAAGATTTAGGCGTACAGGTAAGAGGCGGAGCGGAAGAAACGACGACAGGTATTTTGCGACTTAAGGCAATGGAAAAAGAAGGGAAGCTTGAATTCCCGATGGTTGCTGTTAACGATGCTTTCTGTAAATATTTGTTTGATAACCGTTACGGAACAGGTCAGTCCGTTTGGGATGGCATTAATCGCACAACAAACCTTGTCGTAGCTGGTAAAACAGTTGTTGTTGTTGGTTATGGCTGGTGTGGTAAAGGCGTAGCCATGCGTGCCAAAGGTTTAGGCGCGAATGTTATAGTAACGGAAATTGACGCGATCAAAGCGGTTGAAGCTTACATGGACGGTTTCGCTGTCATGCCGATGAGCGAAGCAGCTAAATTAGGAGATTTCTTCGTAACCGTAACAGGTAATCGTGATGTTATCCGCGGCGAGCATTACGAAGTGATGAAAGATGGAGCTATTCTTTCTAACGCAGGTCACTTCGACGTAGAGGTTAACAAGCCTGAACTAGAAGCGATGTCTGTTTCTAAGCGCACAGTTCGTCGCAATATTGAAGAGTATCAATTGGCAGATGGACGCAAATTTTACATTCTTGCAGAAGGACGTCTTGTGAATCTTGCAGCAGGTGATGGTCATCCGGCTGAGATTATGGATATGACATTTGCACTGCAAGCAATCTCCTTGAAATATGTGAATGAGCAGTATGAGAGCTTGGGTAAAACAGTTGTTAGCGTTCCTTATGTATTGGACGAGCAAGTAGCTAGATACAAGCTGGCATCTCTTGGTACGAGCATTGACGCATTGACAGAAGAGCAGAAGGTATACTTAGATAGTTGGGCGGAGCATTAAAATATAAAAAAAGTAGCTCGAAGGAATGATCTTCCTTCGAGCTTTTTTTGTGTTTACAAAGCCTCTTTGAGTGCGCGTGCAACCTTTCTTTTTCCATATCCGTTAATAGGTTGCATGAACCAAAATATGGAAACGGGGATGGGCGAAATGGGGGAGTCACAACGAGGCAGATGTACAGATAAGGCGCAGAACGATCGCTTGAGCAGTTCGGGTAAAAGAAGGAGGGAACCGTATAAGCGAACTCTTATGATTGCGCTTAGTATATCGTTGCTATGTATATGGGGACTGACGGGCTGCAGCTCATCTAGAGCCGATTCAACGCATTCAGCGGCAAGTGAGGCAAAGGCATCAAGCCAATTAAGCGGTAATGCCTCGACAGAGAAATTGTCAGGAGTCACCCAGCCAAAAGGAATGGCAAGTTCGGATACAGAGCGAACGGTTGCAACTGCCGCTTCAGACCAAGAGAAACAGAAAGCAGTTGTTAGCTCAACTACATTGGATATAGCTGCGCCAATTACGCTCGTACCGAAAGCGGGTAGTGACGAGACTGCCGGGTTTAACCGAAAGCTGATTTACAAAGCTAACTTGGTTATGCCCGTTGAGGACTATAGCAAAGCTCAGACGCGACTGCGCGATTTGGTTGCGCTTAGCGGGGCTTACATTCTGCAGTTCTCCGAGAATACGAATACGGGGGAAAGAGGTGGAACGTTCACAATTAAGGTAGCCGCGAATGGGTTTGCTTCCTTGCTTGATGGATTAGAGAGCATCAGTCCTTCTCTTCAACGCAATGTTCAGGGACAGGATGTAACCGAAGAGTATGTAGATCTGGACTCTCGTTTAAAGGCAAAGCAATTGGTTGAAGGGCGTTTGCTCAGTTTCATGGATAAAGCTACGAAAACGGATGATTTGCTTGCTTTTTCGGGGGAGCTCTCCAAGGTTCAAGGTGAAATCGAGCAGATCAAAGGTCGAATGCGGTATTTGGATCAAAATGTGTCCTATTCAACGATCGAATTAAGGATGTATCAGCAAACAGGCAACAAGCCTCTCCTGTCTGATCCTAATAAGTTGACGCTGCAAGAACGAATTCAACGGGCATGGAATTCTAGCCTTAACGTGCTGACAACAGTGTTGCAGGGGATTCTTGTGTTTTTGGCGGCAGCAGTGCCAGTGCTTGTCATTGTAGGGATTATCGCCTTACCCATTTGGTTGTTCAAACGTAAAAGGAATAAACAATTGCTGGAAATCAGAAATCAGCTCAGTAAGCAAAATGCTTCTTTTCATAGCCTTGAAGATGAGCAAGATAGGTCAAAAGAGGGTCAATAAGCAAAAAACCGAAAAAATATTTTGCAAATCCTGCCCTCGTAGCAGGATTTGCTTCATTTTTGGCGAATATTGATTCGAATGTGGTGGAAAGTGGTACAAAGTGGAGGGAAAGGGGGCGATGTGCTATGTTCATGGGAGAATACCAGCATAGCATTGACGAGAAGGGCCGGATGATCATCCCGGCTAAATTTCGTGAAGCCCTTGGTGACTCATTTGTTATCACTCGCGGGTTGGATCAGTGCTTATTTGTCTATCCAAGATCGGAATGGGCAATTCTTGAACAAAAGCTCAAAGCGCTGCCCTTGATGAAATCTGATGCGCGCGCCTTTACAAGGTTTTTTTTCTCCGGAGCAACCGAATGTGATCTGGATAAGCAGGGGAGAGCGAACATACCGGGGAATTTAGTTGATCACGCGAAGCTTGAAAAAGATTGTGTCGTGATCGGCGTTTCCAATCGAGTTGAGATTTGGAGCAAGGGAATTTGGGAAAGCTATGCCAATGAATCCGAGCAGTCGTTTAATGAAATTGCCGAGAAGCTCGTGGATTTTAATTTTGATCTTTAAATGGTTACGAAGACAGTTTTGCCAAGGCAGAACGCTTAGGAGGACACCAAGTGTTTCATCATGTGACGGTACTTAAGGAAGAATCTGTTGAAGGTTTACATATACAGCCTAATGGAATTTATGTGGATTGTACGATGGGAGGAGCAGGCCATAGCTCATTGATCGCTTCAAAGCTAGGGCCAGAGGGACTTTTGATCGCTCTGGATCAAGATGATGTGGCTTTAGCGAATGCAGAGCTTGTGCTCGCGCCTTATTTAGATCGAGTGAAAATTGTGAAAAGCAATTTTAGAGAATTAGAGCATGTGCTCCGTAATGAACCTAGAGCGCTGCGCGACGGCAAACCACAAGTCGACGGGATATTGTTCGATCTTGGTGTTTCATCTCCACAGCTGGATGATGGCGAACGTGGCTTCAGCTACAATCATGATGCGGAGCTTGATATGAGAATGGACCGCACGACAGAGCTAACGGCCAAAATGATTGTTAATGAGTGGCCACCTGAACGGATTGCCAAAATTTTGTATGAATACGGAGAAGAAAAATTTTCTCGTCGTATTGCAGGTGTAATTGCCGAAGCTAGAGCCAAGAAGGCGATAGAAACAACAGGCGAGCTTGTCGAATTAATTAAGGAAGGCATTCCTGCTGCCGCGAGAAGAACGGGGGGGCATCCCGCCAAACGCAGCTTCCAAGCGCTGAGAATCGCCGTGAACGATGAGTTGGGCGCGTTTGAAGAAGCATTGGAGCAAGCCATCAACTGCCTGGCACCACAAGGCAGAGTCGCTGTCATCACCTTCCATTCGTTGGAGGATCGAATTTGTAAGCAGCTTTTCGTTAGTAAAGTTGAAAAGTGTACATGTCCGCCAGGATTTCCAATCTGTGTTTGTAAGCGTGGGGGTTCGTTGAAATTAGTGACGCGTAAACCGATTATCCCAGGGGAATTGGAACTAGAAGCTAATCAGAGGGCAAGGTCAGCAAAACTGCGAATTGCCGAAAAGCTTTGAAACTAAGCCTGATCTCAGAAAGTCAGTTTTTCAATAGAATGCTCGAAGGAGGTTGAAATAATGCCCGCTTACATCCAAGGGAATTTGGCACTAGATCAAAAGCAGAGCCAGAAACAGAAGCAGCCGCAGAGGGTGAAAATTAAAGAAACAACGAAGGTTGTTTACCGGAACAAGACAATTCCTGTTCAAGAAAAAATGCTGTATTTGTTCACGGTTGTGCTCTGTGTTATTGTTGCCGGTGTTATTATTTGGCGTTATGCAGCCATTTATCAAATGAATAAAAATATATTGGTTATGCAAAATCAAATTCGTGAGATTCAAGCTGAAAATAGCGCCTTAAAGCAAGAGGTTGAGAAGCTACAAAGTCCTGAACGTATGAAAGATGTAGCGAAACGGCTAGGATTGAAGCCGCAAGATGAGAAGCAGGTAAGCCTTGTATCTCCGCCTAAAGGAAAATCGGCTGCAAATGTCGACAAAAATCCTAAATTAGCCTATAATCCGTAAACAGGCAGGTACCCATATGACTAAAAAAATTAAAGTTCGTTCTTTGTTAATTGGAGGGGTGTTTACCCTTCTTTTTGTTGTCCTTATTGCTAAAGTCTATTGGATTCAAGTCGTAGAGGCCTCCTGGCTACTGGAGAAAGCGGAGAAGGTTTGGGAGACGGACAAGGTGCTGGCGCCTGCTAGAGGAACGATTCTAGACAGAAACGATAAGGTGCTAGCAGTTGATGCAACCTCGTATACGATAGCTTTAAATCCTAAAATGATAGATGGGTATCATATTTCAGAGGACATTGCGCAAGGATTAGCTGAAATTTTGAAAGATTCGGATGAAACGAAACCTGCATTAGTAAATAAAATTCGTGAACGAGCAACGAAAAAGAAGCCGGATGGTTCGGATTTTGCTGCCAATGTAGAGGTTCGGAATGAAGGCTGGAAGATTGAGAAGGAAAAAGCTGACCAGGTTAAGCTATTTATCAAAAGCTTGCAGACGAAACTAAATCTTAAAGAGAGAGTCGACCTGGGTATTTATATTCTTGAGGATAAGAAGAGATATTATCCTGGAGAAACGTTGGCTTCCCACGTTCTCGGTTACACCAATAAAGAAGGCGTTCCTTCACTGGGACTGGAGCTTAACCTCGATGGCATCCTGAAAGGTGTTCCTGGTTTGATGAGTTATGAAAAGGATGGGAAGGGTGTTGAGCTTCCGGATTCCAAAATTAATTTCAAACCGGCAGAAGACGGGAAAAATGTGAGACTCACCATTGATAAAAACATTCAGTTTTATTTGGAGAGTGCGCTAGCGAAAGTCAATGATAAGTGGCATCCGAAAAGCTTGACGGCTATTGCTGTCGATCCGGCAACGATGGAAATTCTCGGAATGGCCAATACACCAACTTTTAATCCGAATAAATATTGGACGATTAAAGATCAAAGCGATTTTAAAAATAATGCCATTGCTTCCCGTTATGAGCCGGGTTCTACTTTTAAAATTGTTACCCTTGCAGGCGCAGTGCAAGAAAATTTATTTAACCCGAATGAAATGTATCAATCGGGTATGATTCGAGTGAAGGATAGAGAACTTCATGACCATAACCGTGTTGGTTGGGGGAAAATCTCGTATCTGGATGGACTCAAACGATCTAGTAACGTTGCATTCGTTAAACTTGGCTATGAAAAGTTGGGACCTACTAAGCTTGAGCACTACATGCGCCTGTTTGGCTTCGATCAGAAGACGAATATCGATATGCCTGGCGAGGTTTCAGGTCTTATCGAGCCTAAATATGATCCCGAATATGCAACAGCTACATATGGCCAAGGTAAGGTCGTTGTCACGGCTATTCAGCAGACGGCTGCGTATGCTGCTATGGCTAACGGCGGTAAGCTCATGTGGCCGCATATTGTCAAAGATATCGTTGAGCCAAAAACAGGCCAAGTGATTCAAGCCTTTGCTCCTAAAGTAGTCAATCAAATCGTTAGCGAACAAACAGCGAGTCAAGTAAGTAATTATTTAGAACAGGTTGTGTCAGACCAAGAAATTGGTACAGGTAAACTAGCCTATATGGACGGGTATCGTGTGGCAGCCAAGACAGGTACAGCCAACCTTGTACTTCAAGGTGAGAAAACGTACTCGCCGAATACCTGGGTGATCTCGTTTATAGGGTATGCGCCTGTGGAGAATCCGAAGATATTAATAACGCTAATTGCCGACCAACCTGATCTTGGAGGCAACTATCACTTAGGTGGCCAAGTATTGGCTCCAGCCTTCAAAGAAATAGTAACGGAATCGCTCCAGTATATGGGAGTTGCTTCAACGAAGCAGCCAAAGGCACCCGTGCAGGAAACGAATAAACAAACAATGCCGAATTTTGCGGACACTACACCTGAGGTAGTCAAGGAAATGTCCAAAGAGAGCGGCTTGAAGCTTGAAGTATTTGGTAAAGGATCTAAAGTCGTTGATCAATTTCCAAAAGCGGGTACTGAAATTCTGGCTACACAACGAATTTATGTAGCGTTGCAGTCAGTAAATGAGTTGCCCCTTCCGAATTTATCAGGAAGATCACTACGGGACGCTATGGAAGCTTGTTCTTTTTTACAAGTGGAATGTCAAACAGCTGGGGAAGGCTATGTTGCTGATCAAAGCGTAGCGGGGGAGGGCACAAGTCGTATCGTAACCTTGCAGCTTCGCCCATTAAGCGATAAAACGGCTGCTGCAACTCCTGCATCGACTGCTCCTGTTTCAACGGTAGGCCCAAAGGAAAGCACGCAGCGTACTACAGGCAAAAAAACGCCATAGCTAAAAGGCTTGTTCTAACCCCTGTTTGTCCCGAATAGTCTTGAAAAGAACGATCTTGACTGTTTGGAAGGGGGAACGAACGTTCATGCGTGCATCCAACGTTACCGTTCGTCGCAGGTTATTTACTGCGCTTATTATTAGCACAATCATCTTTAGTGCGCTTATCCTGCGCTTAGCCTATGTCCAGCTGTGGATTGGACAAGATTTAGCAGATAAAGCGGAGGATAGCTGGCGTCGGGACATTCCTTTTGCGCCTAAAAGAGGCGAGATTCAAGATCGTAATGGTTTACCTCTTACTTATAATGTCAGCACACCTTCTGTGATGGCGATTCCGGTTCAGTTAAAGGATGCCAGAGTCATAGCAGCCAAGCTTGCCGAGATCCTTCAGGGCAATGAAGATGAAATCTTTAAACAAATGACTAAAAAAGCAAGAATCAACGAAATTAAACCAACAGGTCGTAAAATTACAATCGAAAAAGCACAAGAAATTCGTAATCTTAAGCTGTCAGGTATCGTTGTTGCCGAGGATAATAAGCGATTTTATCCATTTGGCACGCTTGCTGCGCATGTGCTAGGCTTTACGAATGCCTATAATCAAGGATTAACAGGGGCAGAAGCCAAATTCAATAAGTATTTAAACGGAGTACCAGGAAGTATCTCTTATATGGCTGATGCAGCTGGAAGACAATTGCAAGGAACTACAGATGAATATGTGAAGCCGAAGGATGGGCTTAACCTCCAATTAACGATTGATAGCCACTTACAATCGGTACTGGAAAGAGAGCTGGATCAGGCGATGGTTCAGTATCAGGCTCAAAACGTGTTGGCGATTATGATGGACCCGAATAATGGAGAAATATTGGCAATGGGGAGTAGGCCAACCTACGAACCTGGCAATTATAATAATTATTCGTCTGAGACCTATAATCGGAATTTGCCGATTTGGAAAACCTATGAGCCTGGTTCTACCTTCAAAATCATAACATTGGCTGCAGCGCTAGAGGAGAAAAAGGTAGATTTAAAAAACGAACAGTTTTTTGACCCTGGGTTTATTGAAGTGGGCGGGGCTAGGCTTCGCTGCTGGAAACGGGGCGGTCATGGCAGCGAGACGATGCTGCAGGTCGTAGAAAATTCGTGTAATCCAGGCTTTGTTGTAATGGGACAGCGGCTCGGTAAAGAAAAGTTGTTTGATTACATTTCGAAATTTGGCTTCGGGAAGAAAACCGGGATCGATCTTGGCGGGGAAGAGAATGGCATTATGTTCAAGCCTTCGCAAGTAGGACCAGTGGAATTAGCGACAACTGCATTTGGTCAAGGAGTTTCCGTCACACCGATTCAACAAGTGACAGCGGTCTCCGCTGCAATTAATGGAGGCAGGCTATTTAAACCTCATGTGAGTAAGTCCTTTACGAATCCAGAATCGGGCGAAATTATAAATGTTGTAGAGCCGGAGCTTGTTCGTAATGTAATTTCAGAGGATACTTCAAAGCAGGTTCGCGAAGCGCTGGAAAGCGTTGTAGCTAAAGGAACTGGGCGTAATGCTTTTATCGACGGTTATCGGGTTGGAGGCAAGACGGGGACTGCGCAAAAGGTAATTAACGGACGTTATTCACCAGATGAGCATATCGTATCTTTTATTGGCTTTGCGCCAGCAGATAATCCGAAGCTTGTCGTCTACGCTGCGGTTGATGATCCGAAAGGCATTCAATTCGGTGGGCTGATTGCTGCACCACTAGTCAAGAATATGATGGCTGACGCTTTAAGATATATGAAAGTGGAACCGAATAAGCAGCAGTTGGATAAAGATTACCGATATGGGGAAACGCCAGTTGTCGAGGTGCCGAACTTGGTTGGAGCCTCGGTAGAAGATATATTGGAAGATCTGAATATGAATTTCAGATTGGCTAAATCGGGGAATGGCAAATATGTCATTAGCCAGGCGCCAAAAGCAGGAACAAGGGTTGATCAAGGATCAACGATCCGTATTTTTTTATCGAATAGTGAACCTCCGCAATAAAATTTAAAAAAGATTTGGAAATAAGACATGTTTTGCTTTTCCATAAGCATAAAATTGTCCATAATAGATACGATTATGATTTTTTGTCCAAGCAGACAACGCTGACGAAGTCAGCTATTTTTCGAAAACCGTTAAGGAGAGGGTTGCCCATGAAACTGAAAGAGCTTGCTTCTGCGCTGCTCCTTACGCATATACATGGTGAGGCAGAAACAGAAATTACAGGAATTGAAGCGGATTCGCGCAAAGTGAAACCAGGCGATTTGTTTTTATGCATCCCTGGTTTAGTAGTGGATGGTCATGATTTTGCCGCTAAAGCCTTGGATATGGGGGCTTCGGCGCTTGTAACAGAACGAGTGCTTGAGCTGTCGGTACCGCAGTTGGTTGTGAAAGATGCGAGATATGCAATGGCTGTATTAGCTGCACATTTCTATGGTTATCCAAGTAACGAAATGAAGTTGATTGGTATTACGGGTACGAATGGAAAAACGACTTCAAGTTATTTAATAGAGAAAATATTGCGCGATCAAGGTTTTAGAACAGGCTTAATGGGTACGATTGAAATGAAAATCGGTGACACGTACACACACATGGAGCGAACAACACAGGAATCGGTGGACCTACAGCGTAGTTTTCGCCAAATGCGTGAACATCAGACAGATTACTGCATTATGGAAGTCTCCAGTCACGCTTTAGAGCTAGGCAGAGTGAAAGGAATTCACTTTCGGTCGGGTGTTTTTACGAATTTATCGCAGGATCATTTGGATTATCATAAAACGATGGAGGCTTACGAAGCGGCTAAGGGGCTTCTTTTCTCCAGACTGGGTAATGGATTCTCAGCAGATCCTCATGAACGCCAATATGCCATTCTGAATGCAGATGACCCATCGTCGATGACATTCAGCAAGCTGAGTGCAGCACAGGTCATCACGTATGGAATTGATAATGAGTGCGATGTAAGAGCAACGAATATTCGGATTACTGCTCAAGGTACGGAGTTTCGTCTAGTTTCTTTTGCAGGCGAGGCTCTCTTCCGCATGAAATTGGTTGGTAAATTTAACGTTTACAATGCACTAGGGGCAATTGCCTCAACTTTAGCAGAAGGTGTTTCGCTCGAGCAGATTCGGAATAGCTTAGAGAGTATAGCGGTCGTGGATGGGCGTATGGAGGTTGTAAACGAGGGTCAAGACTTCTTGGTCCTAGTTGATTATGCCCATACACCTGATGGGTTGGAGAACGCCTTATCCACGATTCGTGAGTTTGCGGAGGGTAAGATTTACACCGTATTTGGTTGTGGTGGCGACCGCGACCGGACGAAGCGTCCGTTGATGGGAAAAGTGACAGCCAAATATAGT
Organism: Paenibacillus sp. SYP-B3998; assembly: GCF_010820665.1. Taxonomy (GTDB): domain Bacteria; phylum Bacillota; class Bacilli; order Paenibacillales; family NBRC-103111; genus Paenibacillus_E. The sequence continues at coordinate 1,001,153 of NZ_JAAIKC010000001.1, forward strand.
GATTACTTGTATGTCACTTCAGACAATCCACGTACGGAGAATGCGACTGACATTTTGCATGACATTGTTCCTGGGATTGAAGAGGCTGGCTTTCCTAGCGAAAAGTTCGAACTGATCGTGGATCGCAAGATGGCCATACAAAAGGCTATTGATGGGGCAGGCCCCAAAGATGTAATATTGATAGCGGGAAAAGGCCACGAAACCTATCAAGATGTCATGGGAACAAAACATGATTTTGATGATCGTTTGGTGGCTAAGGCTGCGATAAGGGGAAGATGCCGATGATTAGCCGGACGTTGCAACAAATTGCAGACATGCTGGGCAGCGAAGCGAAACAGCTTAATAAAGAGATTACAATTCAAGGTGTATCAACGGATACGAGAAGTATACAGCAAGGAAGCTTGTTCGTACCTCTAATCGGTGATCATTACGATGGGCATGCTTATGCAGATGAGGCATATAGCAAGGGAGCCGCAGCTGTGTTATGGCAGGATGACCATCCAAATCCTCCTGAAGGGATGCCGATTATTCGGGTGACGGATACACTTACTGCTTTGCAACAGTTAGCCAAGGCTTATCGTAAACAACTGCCTGTTCGCATTGTCGGAATTACTGGCAGCAATGGAAAGACTACAACCAAGGATATGGTAGCCGCTGTTTTAGGAAGCGCATTTAACGTGCATAAAACAAAGGGGAATTTCAATAATCATATTGGTTTGCCGCTAACCTTGCTTCAACTGGAGGAGACTACGCAGTTTGCTGTCTTGGAAATGGGGATGAGTGGTAGAGGCGAGATTGAGCTCTTATCCGATCTAGCCGAGCCAGAGGCCGCTATTATTACAATGATCGGCGAATCGCACATGCTTCAATTGGGTTCACGCGATGAAATTGCTCGGGCGAAGGCTGAGATCTTAAGCGGTATGCCTAACGGCGGGCTTTTCGTGTATAATGGCGACGAGCCGCTCATTGAGCAGGCTTTCGCGGAGCGGACTGTTCCAACAGACCTGCATCGTATCCGATTTGGTGGCGCCGCAGGAAGCAATGATCTATACCCCACGAGCATCCGAATGAATGCTGATGGAGCCTACTTCCAAATAAATTCGCCGGGTTACCCGGAATTGTATATTCCTTTGCTTGGTACGCATAATGTCGTTAATGCATTAGCAGCTATTGCCATCGGCGAAGCCTTTGGCGTCACGCCGCAGGCCATCGCAGCCGGACTTCGCTCGCTGCAGATGACGAGCATGCGCATTGAGAAGTTGACGGCAGCCTCGGGGCTGACCGTGCTGAACGATGCGTACAACGCGAGCCCTGCCTCAATGCGAGCCGCCATTGCGCTCACTGAGCAGCTTAGCGGTTTCGGTCGGAAGTTCCTTGTGCTCGGAGATATGCTTGAGCTTGGCGAGCACGAAGAGCAGTTCCATCGCGAGATCGGCGCGCTGCTCACCCCCGATCGTGTTGACTATGTCTTCACGTTCGGTCGTCTGGGTTACTTCATCGCGGAGGAAGCCGAGAAGACGTTCTCGCAGTCACACGCGCGCGCTTTCGACAACAAGGAGCAGCTGATTGCAGAGCTCACTGCTCTCACAAAAGCGGATGATATCGTGCTTGTGAAGGGCTCTCGCGGCATGCGGCTAGAGCAGGTAGTGAACGCGTTGCTTGAGTAACGAGGCCAATATTTCTTTGCGCGAATGTCCTGTACAGCTTCATGTTGAATAGCTTAGGGTGTTTTATAGCAATTGCTAGTCTCTTTTCCCAGAAAGAAAGGCTCAAAAGACAATAGTGAATAGATCATCGTTATCCTTATATAGGATAACGAGCAGGAGGAACCAAAGTGGAAAACGCAATTTTATTGACGATGGGCGTTGCCTTCGTATTGGCGCTCATCATGGGACCGCTTTTCATTCCAATCTTAAGAAGAATGAAATTCGGCCAGCAAATACGTACGGACGGCCCGCAGGGTCACTTGAAGAAGCAAGGAACGCCGACAATGGGGGGCGTCATCATTTTGCTCGCTTTGGCGCTAGCTACGCTCCGTTTTGCGGATAAAAATATAGATTTATTAATCTTGTTAATAGCTTCCTTAGGCTACGGGCTCGTAGGTTTTCTGGATGATTACATCAAAATTATTTTTAAGCGTTCGTTAGGGCTTACCGCCAAGCAAAAGCTGTTTGGTCAACTATTGATTTCAGCTATTGTATGCTACTTGCTGATTCAGCAAGGGCACAGTACGGACTTATATATTCCTTTTGTAGATTTTCATTTCAATCCAGGTTGGTTGTACTTTCCGCTCATGGCGATTCTCATGCTGGGTGCATCGAATGCGGTGAATTTTACGGATGGACTCGACGGTTTGCTAGCTGGAACTAGTGCTATTGCTTTTGGCGCATATACGGTTATCGCTATGAACAATACTCAGCCGGAAGCGGCCATATTTTCTGCTGCGATGGTTGGAGCTGTACTGGGTTTTCTGGTGTTTAACGCACATCCAGCCAAAGTATTTATGGGTGACACGGGGTCCTTAGGCATTGGCGGAGGACTTGTAGCCGTTGCTATTTTGACCAAAGCTGAGCTGCTGCTAGCCATTGTTGGTGGTGTATTTCTAATCGAAATTATTTCTGTTGTGATTCAAGTTGTTTCTTTTAAGACAAGAGGTAAACGTGTATTTAAAATGAGTCCGATTCATCACCATTTCGAATTGGTGGGGTGGTCAGAGTGGCGCGTTGTCATCACGTTCTGGTCAGTAGGTCTCGCGCTTGCGGTACTTGGATTATATTTGAATGAGGTGTTGTAGAGCATGAAACATCCGCGGGATTATCGTGGACTTGAAGTCATTATTTTGGGCTTGGCTCGGAGCGGTGTCGCTGCGGCTAAGCTTTTTCATCAGCAAGGGGCTATCGTAACGGTCAATGATAAAAAAGAACGGAGCGCATGCCCTGAAGCCGACGAATTGGAGGCTCTGGGTATTTCTGTTCTTTGTGGCTATCATCCAGACTCCCTTGTGCATACAGGCGTTGCCCTTGTTGTTAAAAATCCTGGGATTCCTTATTCGGTGGAGCCACTTCGTAAAGCGGCTGAACTTGGCATTGAGGTCGTAACAGAGGTAGAGGTTGCCTATCAATTCTGTGAAGCGCCGATTATTGGGATCACGGGCTCGAATGGTAAGACCACGACCACGACTTTGATTGGTCTTATGCTGGAAGCAGGGGGACTTTTACCTGTTGTTGCGGGTAATATCGGGCGTGCTTTAACCGAAGCGGCTCCAGAAGTAACCAAAGAAAATTGGATGGTCGTTGAGTTAAGCAGCTTTCAGTTGAAAGGAACGATTGCTTTCCGCCCTCGTATAGGCTGTTTATTAAATCTGTATGAAACCCATCTGGATTACCACGGAACGATGGATGATTATATTGCATCTAAAGTGAAGCTGTTCGAGAATCAAACGGAAGACGACACCGCGATTGTGAATTGGGATGATCCCGTGTGTCAATCTATCATCCCTACCCTACGCGCTAAACGGATGCCATTTTCTATGAGAGAGGCGTTACCTTACGGCGTTTATTTGGATGCAGCGACAGAGGCGTTGGTTTATGCCGATGGTCGAAGTCATATCCATCCGATACTACCCGCCAAAGAAATGGGGATTCCGGGCAGCTTCAATATCGAGAATGCGTTAGCAGCGGCAGCAGCGGCTATTACAGCTGGTGTTAAGCTAAGTGTGATTGCTGGCGTACTTAAAAGTTTTCAAGGCGTAGAGCACCGTTTGGAGTTCGTTAGAGAGCTTGAGGGCGTAACGTTCTATAACAACTCTAAAGCGACGAATTCTGCAGCCTCCATTAAATCAATTGAAGCCTTCGAGCAAAGTATTATACTTATCGCCGGCGGATTGGACCGTGGATCCGATTATACGGAACTGATGCCGATTTTCCAAGAGCGCATTAAAGGAATTGTTACCTTAGGTCAAACGAAGGAGAAGATCAATCATATTGCTGGACTGGCAGGGATTAGCCGTCTGGAAACCGTCGATACTGCTAAGGACGCAGCGGACGCGGTTGCCCAAGCCGTTAAGCTCGCCTGGCAAATGAGTGAAGCTGGAGATATCATCCTCCTCTCTCCGGCTTGTGCGAGTTGGGATATGTTTCCTTCCTATGAGGAGAGGGGACGCATGTTTAAGGAGTCCGTGCATAACCTTTAAGTAGGGCCTATCCATGTTCTGCGGATGAGCCCACAACACGTAAAGAGGTGTTTGTTATGGGTAAAACACGTTCCGCTCCGGACATTTGGATGATCATTCCGACTTTATTGCTTTTGACTATCGGCGTTATTATGGTGTACAGTGCAAGTGCGGTTCTTGCTTTTCATGAATTTGGCGATTCACTCTATTATTTGAAACGGCAGCTTTTATTTGCAGTTCTCGGGGTTATCGCCATGTTTTTCACGATGAATGTAGACTATTTAGTATGGAAAAAATACGCGCGCATCGCACTTTTCATTTGCTTGGGCATGCTGGTAATCGTATTAATCCCAGGTATTGGGGTTGTACGGGGGGGCGCTCGCAGTTGGTTAGGGCTTGGCGCTTTTGGTATTCAACCATCTGAATTTATGAAGATAGGTATGATTCTTTATTTAGCTAAAATGTTGTCCGAGCAGCAAGCGAAAATTACGCTGTTTGTGAAGGGGCTTATGCCGCCACTTGGTATCATGGGATTGGCTTTTGGACTCATTATGCTCCAGCCGGATCTTGGGACGGGCGCAGTGCTTGTTGGAGCCTCGCTGCTTATTATTTATACATCTGGGGCGAGATTGCTTCATCTCTCCTATCTAGGTATGATAGGGGTTGCGGGTTTTGTAGGGCTTGTGATTGCGGCCCCTTATCGATTGCAGCGGATAACTGCTTTTATGGATCCATGGCAGGATCCGCTTGGCGCTGGCTATCAGTCGATACAATCGCTTTATGCGATCGGACCGGGAGGGTTAGTTGGACTTGGACTGGGCATGAGTCGTCAGAAGTACAGCTACTTGCCAGAGCCGCAAACTGACTTTATTTTCTCAATTATCGCGGAAGAACTTGGTTTTATTGGTGGTACACTTGTGCTCCTGCTCTTTACGATTCTTGTTTGGAGAGGTATGCGAGTGGCTATTACAGCTCCAGATACGTTTGCTAGTTTGATTGCTGTTGGTATTATTGGTATGATCGCTGTTCAGGTCATCATTAATATCGGCGTTGTTATCGGGATGTTTCCGGTAACTGGTATTACCTTACCGCTTATAAGTGCAGGAGGATCGTCATTGACGCTGATGCTGTCATCGATCGGCATCCTGCTCAATATATCCCGCTATTCGAGGTGACAGGGAATGAAAACAATCGTTTTTACTGGCGGAGGCTCCGCTGGACACGTCACGCCTAATATTGCGTTGATGCACAAGCTCCAGCAGATGGGCTGGGAGATTCGCTATATTGGCTCAGCCACAGGAATTGAGAAAGAAATTATCGAGCGCGAAGGCGTTTCATTTCATCCGATTTCTTCCGGGAAATTGCGAAGATATTTTGATCTCAAAAATTTCAAAGATCCTTTTAGAGTTATCAAAGGCGTTTATGAATCTTATAGATTGCTGCGTCGCTTGAAGCCCGCCATCGTCTTTTCGAAAGGCGGGTTCGTTTCTGTCCCAGTCGTTTTAGGAAGTCGGATGAATAGGATTCCGGTTATCATTCATGAGTCGGATATAACCCCGGGGCTTGCCAACAAAATATCCATTCCTTTTGCCACCAAAGTTTGTGTGACGTTCCCCGAGTCGATGCAGCATGTCCAAGAACCAAAGGCTGTGCTTACTGGATTGCCGATTCGGGATCAAATTAAAAGTGGTAAGGCAACTAAGGGCTACCAACTTTGCGATTTTCATACACAGAAACCTGTTGTGTTAATTATGGGAGGGAGTTTGGGCTCTCAAGCGATTAACCAGGCGGTCAGAGGCAACCTAGAGCGGTTGTTAGAGCAGTTCCAGATTGTCCATTTATGTGGCAAAGGAAACATCTTACCCGCGTTATCAGGTAAAAGAGGATATAAACAATTTGAATATTTAAATGATGAGTTGCCCGACGTGTTGGCGATGTCAGAGCTAATTATTTCCCGGGCGGGCGCGACTTCCATTTATGAGTTTTTAGTTTTGGAAAAACCGATGCTCCTTATACCATTATCTCTGCAAGCAAGTAGAGGAGACCAAATTTTGAATGCAACATCGTTTCAAAAAGCCGGTTATGCTGATGTACTGCCCGAAGAAAATCTAACCGCAGATACGCTTGCAGATAAGGTGGAAGCTCTTCATGCCAATCGTGAGGCATTCAAGAGGGCAATGGCTTCTCGCAACGAATCTGATGCCGTGGCATCCATTATTAAACTGATTGAAACCTATAGCTTATCGTCTTGATTTCATGAATGCGTATAGGCGATTGTCACACTCTTTCCGATTTTACATAAACTACACTATAACCGTGACAGACACCTAAGGCTCTATACGTTGCAAAGCGCCGACAACCGCAGCTCGTATCGTATAGATGGAAGGACAGAGCGAATGACTTTGCTTTAAGCGTCTCGATTCCGCCCGAAGTTCTGTGAAGGAGGTTTTCCCATGCAGCAATTAATATCCGACTTACAGGCAGCCAATATTGGAGACATTCGAATTCATGAACGACTTGCTCCTTACACGACGTGGAAAATCGGTGGTCCTGCTGATGTCCTTGTCATTTCCCATGAAAAAGAACAGCTGAGCACACTCATTCGAATGCTTTATGAACGTGGCGTTCCATGGACAATTATTGGACGTGGCTCGAATTTACTGGTCAGCGATAAGGGAATACGAGGCGTTGTCATCAAGCTTGGGTCAGCATTAGAATCACTTCGCTTTGATGGTGCGACTGTGTACGCAGGAGGATCCTATTCGTTCATTAAATTGTCTGTATTAGCAGCCAAAGAAGGATTGACCGGACTGGAGTTTGCTTCTGGCATACCTGGTTCGGTGGGGGGCGCCGTCTACATGAATGCAGGGGCTCACGGGTCCGATGTGTCACGCATACTCAAGCAGGCTGAAGTCATCCTGGATACAGGGGAATTGGTTATTATGCAGACGGAGGACTTGCAATATGCTTATCGGCATTCAATCCTGCATACGTTGCCCGGAATCGTAACGGAAGCTGTTTTTGATCTGCAGGTTGGCGAACGCAAGGAGATCGCTGGGGCCATGGCAGCTTATCGCGATCGACGTCTTCGCACTCAACCGCTTCAATTAGCTTGCGCAGGTAGTGTATTTCGCAACCCCGTAGGGGAATTTGCGGCAAAGCTTATCGAAGAAGCTGGTCTGAAAGGCAAACGTGTCGGCGGAGCCGAAATCTCTCCTCTGCACGCCAATTTCATTGTTAATACCGGGAATGCTACAGCCGAGGACGTTCTCACTCTTATCCAGGAGGTTAAGCGAATCGTACAGGATCAGTACGGAATTTCGCTTGTACCTGAGGTTTTGGTCATGGGTGAGAGGTAAATCGGAGGTGGAATTTTGGAGAAGCTCGTTATCGAAGGTGGAAGACCTCTCTCGGGAGCCATCCAGATACACGGCGCGAAAAACGCCGCATTACCTATTTTAGCAGCCTGCATCCTGGCTAACGGCACACACACTTTGCATAATGTTCCAAGTCTGCTCGATATCGATACCATGCTGCGGATTCTCCGTTCACTAGGATGTCAAGCAGAACAGCAAGGTGATACCGTATCTATCACAACTTCCACAGCTCATTCCTCCCATATCCCAGAAGAATTGATGGGGCAGATGCGTTCCTCCATCTTTTTAATGGGTCCGCTACTTGCCAGATTCGGCAGTGTTACCGTGTATCAACCGGGTGGTTGTGCAATTGGTGAACGTAAAATCGACTTGCACCTCAAAGGGCTGGAAGCGCTTGGAGCCCATATTGAGGAAACTGCAAACAAAATCGTTTGCACCGCCGATTCCTTGCAAGGGAGCGAGATTGTTCTCGATTTTCCAAGTGTAGGAGCCACAGAAAATATTATGATGGCTGCTGTTAAAGCGGAAGGAATTACCACGATTTACAATGCCGCCCGTGAGCCTGAAATTCAGGATTTGCAAAATTTCTTGAATACGATGGGTGCCGATGTTATCGGAGCAGGGACAGATACCATTACGATTCGTGGAGTCAAAACACTGTCGCCTAGTACGTATCGCATTATTCCTGATCGTATCGTTGCGGGTACATTCCTAGTGGCAGCCGCCGCAACAAGAGGCAATGTTACTTTAGAAAAGGTAAACCCTGCACACCTTACTTCGGTTATCCACGTCTTAAAGCGTGCAGGTGTTCAAATCTCAGCGAGCGGTGATATAATACAGGTGAGCTGTTTGGCACGTCCGAAGGCAGTTGAACGTATCGTTACCTCGCCTCATCCGGCATTTCCGACGGATCTTCAATCTCAGATTATGGTTTTGCTTTCTATGGCAGATGGACTAAGCGTGATGAAAGAAACGATATTTGAAGGTAGATTCAAGCATGTAGATGAATTGTCCCGTATGGGTGCGGATATCCGTGTTGATCTAAGTTCGGCCTTCATAAGAGGCGTACCTAGGCTGTATGGAGCAACTGTTGAAGCAACTGACTTGCGAGCTGGTGCAGCACTAGTTATAGCTGGTTTAGCTGCACATGGCACTACAATTGTTGAACAGATTCATCATATTGATAGAGGTTATGATAGAATTGAACATATGTTATCTCGACTGGGTGCCTCCGTACACCGCCAGGCGCCTGTTCCAAGTGAGTAATACGTACGATTGTCCTCCGCGCATCCCTTCCTGCTGGCAGGAGGGGATGCACGGTTTTGCTTTTTTTAGTAGACGTATAATGAATGCACAGAAAGAGATTCTGTTTTGTTTATAAGAAGGCCAAAAAATAAAATATAACTGGCAGTATTTATTTATGCAGGTGAATAGGGTACGAAGCACGAATTTTCATATATGTGCTTACGATTCAAATTTGCTTGGAAAACACTTATTGCTTTGCTAGTATTCACAAACTCAGCTAAGTCTTACGATGCAAGTTTGTTCAAGTTAAGCCAGTGATGCTTAACGAATTCTCACAAACACTTAGGTGGTGCCCATTTTGACCGATGACCGCAAAGTACCCGCCCTGCCAAGCCCTAAACCACGAGCGCGTACGAATCGGAAGCTACTCGGCTTTTTGTTTGTTTTTTTCATTACGGTGTTGGTGATTCTCTTTTTTCAGTCGTCGCTTAGCCGGATTAGCACGATACAGATTGAAGGGAATGAACTACTTTCCTCGGAGGCGATAGGACAAGCATCTCTAGTTACTGTGGGTGAACGTTTTTTCGCAGTGAACTCATCGACGATTGAACAGCGTGTAGCAAAGCTTCCCGTTGTTAAGATGGCGAAGGTTACGAAGCATTTCCCAGGGGTCATCAACATCGCTGTGGTCGAGTATCCTAAGGTTGCCATTCAGATAGGGGCAGAGGGAAAGAAAGAAGCTGTTCTAGCCGATGGTGCCGTCATAGCGTTTCCTACAGGCAGTATTCCGTTGGATATGCCAATTCTCACGGGCTGGTCCGATGGTGATCCGAACAAAGCGGCTCTATGCAAGGTATTGGGAGAGATTCCAGCTAGCAGCCTTTCGGATATTTCTGAAATAAAACCGGATCCGTCTGACTCGTATCCTGACAAAATCAAGCTTTATACGAGGTCTCAATTCGAGGTGTATACGACAATAGCGTATCTAGCTGAGAAAATTGACAATTTGCCTGCCTATATAGCAAGCTTACAAGAAGATCACATCACGGATGGCATTATTAAAATGCTTGAAGTTGATAATCATGCTCCATTTGATCCGAATGTTGAACCAAAGAGCGAATCTAATAGTCAAACAAATCAGAAAGCACTAAAGAGTCCGAGTCCTTCACCGAATCCAAATAAGGAAACTGGGAAGTCGGGTGGAAAGTCAACTCCCAAACCAACACCAAAACCGACCCCAAAGGAAATGCCGAAGGAAACTGTGCGTCCTTCTTGACAAAAAAAAGGCGCATGGGCTACTCAATCGTTAGAAATAATGCTAAAATTAGTTTTATGGTTTAATACGCTTAAATTAAAATAGAAGCTCATTTAATTGTCATTGCTACACATTAGACCATCGCTTTAGATGGTTGAGAGTTTCTGAATCACTAATTTTCCAATTTGTCAAAAAAAATGTAGAAAAAAGAGGGAATATGGTAGTAGTGTTGAATAAGTACAGAAGAATCTGTGATCAACTCACTTTTTTACCAAGTTACAGGAGGTGCCAGGGGCTTGAGCAACAATGACATCATTGTTAGTTTGGACATCGGTACATCCAGGGTTCGTGCTATTATTGGTGAAGTCGTTAACGGAACCATTAATATAATAGGTGTAGGATCTGCCGAGTCAGAGGGTATTCGTAAAGGCGCCATTGTCGACATCGATCAGACTGTGCACTCCATTCGCAGTGCTGTGGATCATGCTGAACGCATGGTTGGCGTACAAATTTCCGAGGTTCATGTTGGTATTTCAGGTAATCATATCGCTCTTCAATCGAGCCACGGTGTTGTTGCCGTATCCAATGAGGATCGAGAAATCGGAGAAGAGGATATCGATCGGGTTATACAGGCAGCTAGAGTCATTGCACTACCTCCCGAGCGTGAAATCATTGGAGTCGTACCCAAGCAATATTTAGTAGATGGACAAGAAGGTATTAATGATCCGCGTGGAATGATTGGCGTCCGTTTGGAAGTGGAAGCAACAATTATTACCGGAGCGAAAACAGGCATACATAATTTAATTCGTGTTGTAGAAAAATCCGAGCTCAAGGTGGCAGGTCTCATTTTAATGTCGCTTGCTTCTGGACAACTCGCCTTGTCGAAGGATGAGAAGTCCATCGGGACGGTTCTGGTAGATGTAGGAGCTGGAGCTACGACGATTGCAGTATTTGAGCAGGGAAATTTGATGGCTACAACGACGATTCCGATTGGCGGGGAATACATTAGCAATGATATCGCCATTGGTCTTCGGACACAGCTTGAGATCGCCGAGAAGATTAAACTGAAATACGGCTGCGCATCCATTGATGATTCTGCACCTGATCATTTGTTTAAAGTGACCAGAATAGGAAGCAACGTGGAAAAAGAATTTTCGCAGGTTGACCTCGCGAATATTATCGAACCTCGTGTACAAGAAATTTTCCATTTAATTCGTGCCGAAGTGCACCGCTTAGGATATGGAGATTTGACCGGTGGTTACGTACTTACGGGGGGGACCGTATGTATGCCAGGTATGCTCGCAGTAGCTCAAGCTGAGCTTGCAACTTCTGTTCGTATCGCTGTGCCGGATTTCATAGGTGTACGTGATCCTTCTTACACGAGTGGAGTCGGAATTATCCAGTTTGTATCCAAATACATGAAAATACGCAATTCAGGCGCTTCCAAGAAAAATATAGTTAAGTCTACTAGCAAGAAATCCTCCGATAGCAGTAAACCTGGCTTCATGGAGCGGGTGAAAAACTTCTTTAGCGAGTTTATTTAAGTCGATAGTCTTTAATCGGTTTCATGTGATAGTAAGCGGAACCAGTGCAAGTGAATGTTAAGTTAGGGGGATATACTCGCATGTTTGAATTTGATATTGATATGGATCAATTGGCGCAAATAAAAGTCATTGGTGTTGGCGGCGGCGGTAGTAACGCAGTTAACCGAATGATCGAAAATGGTGTGAAAGGTGTCGAGTTTATTACAGTAAACACGGATGCCCAAGCTCTGCATTTATCGAAATCTGTACATAAGCTGCAAATCGGGGATAAGTTGACGCGCGGTCTTGGCGCAGGGGCTAACCCTGATGTAGGAAAGAAAGCTGCTGAGGAGTCCAGAGAGCAGCTTTTGAACTCACTTCGCGGCGCAGATATGGTATTCGTTACAGCAGGTATGGGTGGAGGAACAGGTACTGGCGCAGCACCGGTAATTGCTGAAATTGCTAAAGAAGTAGGGGCATTAACCGTTGGTGTTGTTACACGGCCCTTCACTTTTGAAGGGCGTAAGCGCTCTTTACAAGCCGAACAAGGAATTGCAGCACTCAAGGAGAAAGTAGATACTTTGATCATTATTCCTAATGATCGCCTTCTTGAAATCGTTGATAAAAAGACGCCGATGCTAGAAGCGTTCCGTGAAGCGGATAACGTTCTACGTCAAGGTGTCCAAGGGATTTCCGATTTGATTGCGGTACCGGGTTTAATTAACTTGGATTTTGCAGATGTGAAAACGATCATGACAGAACGTGGATCAGCCCTTATGGGAATCGGCGTAGCTACAGGTGAGAATCGTGCTGCAGAGGCAGCGAAAAAAGCAATCTCAAGTCCTTTGCTAGAAACTTCAATCGAAGGTGCTCGTGGTGTTTTGATGAACATTACAGGTGGTATGAATCTCAGCTTATATGAAGTTAATGAAGCTGCTGATATTGTCGCATCTGCATCCGATATTGAAGTTAATATGATATTCGGTGCGGTTATCGATGATAAGCTGAAGGATGAGATTCTTGTTACAGTGATTGCCACAGGGTTTGAACACAAACAAGTGCCATCACAACAACAAGTAAAGCGCCCTGCTGTAACCACACAAGAACCAGCCTCTGATAATCGTTTGAACAATTTGCGACCTTTTGGTACGCAGCCATCAAATGATCAACTCGATATTCCAACGTTCTTACGAAACCGTGGACGGAATACCGACAAATAAATACACATTGTCTGTAAAGAGACCGAAGCCCTACTTTATGTAGAAGCTTCGGTCTTTTGCTATTTTAAAGGGTTTCACCTCCAAAAGTGCTGCATCAACTGACAAAAAAAGTTGAAAATAACTAGCAAGTTTAGACAGACTTTGAAATATGCTTCCTATATACTGATCTAGAACCTAAAGTTTTCGCTAGAAGGGTTGCCTGTATCGGGACTCCAAAAAGGAATGGTAACGCAGGGTGGAAATGCTTAACCCTTTTGATTGAGTTTAGTTACCGATTGAGAAAGTTCAATGCGGACCGTGTAGGGCTCTGAAAATCTCTTTACGCTTGGGGATTTGTTCCTAGCATTTGTCTCGGGAGGTGAGGAAATTGTGGTCGTCTATGCGGATCTCATTTTCCTATTGAACTTTCTGATGGATGCAGCCATGCTCATGGTTACGGCCAAAACGCGGAAAATATCGTTCAAGTGGTGGAGATTAGTAGGTTCGGCTTTTCTAGGTGCAATGTATGTGGTCATGATGTTCTTGCCTGTTCCCACCTTTCTATTTACTTTTTCTGTGAAATGTATGTTTTGCATGGGGATGATTATGACAGCTTTCGGCTTCGGCAGCTTACAAAATTTTTTGCGAAACTTGGGCGCCTTTCTTTTGGTAAATTTCGCGGTGGCTGGAGGTATGTTTGGCATTCATTATGTACTTGCTTCCTCCTCTGAGGTGATGAAAGGTATTGTTTTCACGCAATCAGGAGCGCCAATGTTCCAAGTGCAAGTTGGTATTATGTTTATCGCTGTGTTAATTTTACCATTAATTTGGTGGTTCCGAACCGTGTTTTCAAGTGTCAAGCAGCGAGAGGACCTTACTAGTTTTTTGGCGGAGGTCACCATTTATGTGGAAGATTTCACAGCTTCATGCAAAGGACTCATTGATACAGGAAACCATCTATATGACCCGTTGACGAGAACCCCTGTGATGATTATGGAAGTGTCGGAATGGGGTGATGTACTGCCTGGTGAATGGCTGCAGCGCATTCGTTCGGCCGATGTTGACCAAATTATTAGCGGTTTGGGTACAGAGGAATTTATTTGGCAAGATCGTTTGCGTCTTGTCCCGTATCGGGGGGTTAATCGTAATACACAGTTCATGTTGGCGATTAAGCCCGATAAGGTGGTGATTGTATATAATAATAAGCAAATTGAGGCTTCGAAAGTGCTTATCGGTCTGGATGGAGGCAAGCTTTGTAGCGACGGTTCGTATCAAGCGATTATCCATCCGACATTAATGTCTATTTGATCATGAGTTCCTAGCATGATCATTTTACTAGAATTTTTTCTTGAATGTTCAGTTGCAGCTCGATTTAGTTCATATTTAAGCTCTTCTAATGGAGAGTGAAAATGCTTACGTTGCAAGTTTTCCTATGGAAAACTCAGCCTATGCTTACGAAGATAGTTTTCCTACGGAAAACGTTTAGGAGGAAGTTACTATGTTCTTGAAGTGGAAACTGCTATTCCAGCTGGCGTATTATCGCATTTTAATGTTCTTAGGTCTTAAGGGCGAGGAAATCTATTACATAGGTGGTAGTGAAGCGCTGCCACCGCCACTCACGAGAGAAGAAGAAGAATACTTATTGGAAAAGTTACCGTCTGGTGATGCGGCGATTCGCGCAATGCTGATCGAACGCAATCTGAGATTGGTTGTCTATATAGCTAGAAAATTTGAAAACACAGGCATCAATATTGAGGATTTGGTTTCAATTGGTGCTATTGGATTGATTAAGGCTGTGAACACCTTTGATCCAGAAAAAAAGATCAAGCTGGCCACATACGCATCACGTTGTATTGAGAACGAAATTCTTATGTATCTTCGTCGAAATAGCAAGATCCGTACGGAGGTCTCTTTTGATGAACCGCTGAACATAGATTGGGATGGTAACGAGCTTCTTTTGTCCGATGTTCTAGGCACAGAGAATGATACGATATATCGTAATATCGAGGAGCAAGTAGACCGTAAATTGTTACATAAAGCGCTTGATAAGCTGACGGAACGTGAACGAATCATCATGGAGCTTCGCTTCGGCTTACAAGATGGTGAGGAAAAAACGCAAAAGGATGTAGCTGATCTGCTCGGTATCTCACAATCATACATCTCCAGACTGGAAAAGCGTATCATTAAAAGGCTTCGTAAGGAATTTAATAAAATGGTTTGAAAAAGAGAGGATGTTCCTCTCTTTTTTATTTGAAATTTTTTTTCGGAGATCAATGCTCGAATTGTCCAGTAGTCTCGGGAGGGAGCAAGTGGAAACCCTTTTGTCAAGTGGTCCTGAGGCTTCATCAACACGAATAAATCGATCTTTCACGGGGATAATTAACAGTAATGTTTCTCCTTGGGAGGTAATCACGGTGACCCGAAATAAAGTCGAGATATGTGGTGTTGATACCGCCAAACTGCCTGTTCTGACGAATGCAGAAATGCGTGAGTTATTCGCTGCGCTGCAAACCAAACAGGAGCGAGCTGCAAGAGAGAAATTGGTGAATGGGAATCTCAGGTTGGTTCTCAGTGTGATTCAACGGTTTAATAACCGGGGAGAATATGTGGATGATCTCTTCCAGGTTGGCTGCATTGGTTTAATGAAAGCCATTGATAACTTTGATTTGGGTCAAAATGTCAAGTTTTCCACGTATGCAGTGCCGATGATTATCGGTGAAATCCGTCGCTACTTGCGCGACAATAACCCGATCCGGGTTTCTCGCTCCTTAAGGGATATTGCTTATAAGGCGCTACAGGTTAGGGATAGTTTGACAAATCAGAACTCTCGCGAACCCACTATTTATGAAATATCAGAGGCGTTGAATGTACCTAAAGAAGATGTGGTTTTTGCGCTTGATGCCATTCAAGACCCCGTTTCGCTATTTGAGCCGATCTATCATGATGGCGGTGATCCGATCTATGTCATGGATCAAATCAGTGATGAACGTAATAAAGACATGTCTTGGATTGAAGGTATTGCGCTTAGAGAGGCGATGCGGAAACTGAACGCTAGAGAGAAGATGATTCTGTCTATGAGGTTCTTTGAAGGTAAAACACAAATGGAAGTTGCCGATGAAATCGGCATTTCACAAGCACAAGTGTCAAGGCTTGAAAAATCGGCTATTTGTCAAATGCAAAAGTACGTTAAATCGTAAAAGATGTACATAGAAGACCAGATCGGCAGTTAGATGAGCCGTGAAGGTCTTTTTTTGCTTTTACAGGACATTTTGCTTATGTCTCACATATACTAGTACAAAGCAAGCAAAAAACTTGATAAGATTCGTGGTGAATAGACCTGATGAAAATATCCGATTTCCAGACGAAGGATGTCATTAATATTGTGGATGGCAAAAAGCTTGGACAGATCAGTGATTTAGAGCTTGATTTGCGTCAAGGGCGTATTGAATCAATCGTTGTTCCTAATCACAGTCGCTTCTTTGGGCTGTTTGGCACAGGTACAGACGTTATTATTCCTTGGAAGCACATTGTGAAAATAGGTGCGGATGTCGTCCTCGTTAAATTAGATGATGCGCGTCCTTATCGGCAAAATGAAGAGAATGAGCAAGTGTACGAGGTTAACAGGCAATTTCGAAATTGAGGGAAGGCACGCGTGCAAGAGCAGCTGTCTAGAGGGCGAGCCTCGCTGATATCGTGTGTCTTTTTGTTTTGTGCTAAAGTAAGAATATACAATGTTAGTTAAGGGAGAGACAGACGTGGAACCATTTGTGAAACAAATGCAAGAAGGACAACCCGTCCTATTTATGATAGCAAGTTGGATGCGTCAATTTTCAGATCTCACAGCAGGCTTTACCTCCCGTCATGGTGGTGTCAGTGAAAGCCCTTATGCTTCTTTAAATGGAGGCTTGCATGTGAAGGACAGAGATAACCATGTGATCAGAAATAGACAGTTGTTAGCTCAGGCTCTCGGTCAGCCTTTCGAAGCTTTCACCTATGCAGAACAAGTACACAGCAATGAAGTGATTGTTATAGGAAAGCAAGAGAAAGGTTTGGGGAGGAACTCTAGAGAAGAAGCGATTCAGGCGAAAGATGCTTTCATTACGAATGAGCAAGGCACTGTGCTTTGCGCTCAGTTTGCGGATTGTGTGCCGCTATTTTTCTATGATCCGGTTAATCGGGCGGTCGGTTTGGCACATGCGGGGTGGAAGGGGACAGTACTAAACATTTCCATGGCTACTATATCCGCAATGACACATACTTTTGGTAGCTTGCCTGAACATATTCACGCTGTGATTGGACCATCCATTGGTGCTTGCTGCTATGAGGTGGATGAAACGGTTGCAGGACGCGTTCGAGAAGTGCTTTCAGATGTTAAAGCTTCAACCCTCAGTAACAAACAAATACTTAGAGGACTTAAGAGCGGAAAGTTCATGCTGAATTTACAGGAATTAAACCGAATTTTGATTGAGCAAGCAGGAATTTTGTCGTCCCATATCGAAGTAACTCAGTTATGTACAAGTTGTAGAACTGACGAGTTCTTTTCACATCGAAAAGAAGGCGGCGTTACAGGTAGAATGATTGCATGGATTGGACTGACGTAACGAAGTACAGATGACAGCGGTGTGTTGAATAGAGGTGGGCTTATCAAGTGAATTTACATGAACGCATACAAGATGTTCAGACACGAATTGCAGCGGCTTGTCAGCGTGTTGGTCGTAGCGTGGAAGAAGTTAAAATGATTGCAGTTACCAAATATGTCTCGTTGGAAACAACAAAAGATGTGCTGGATGAAGGGCTGCAGCATATTGGCGAAAATCGTTGGCAAGATGTGAAGCCCAAATGGGAAGCGCTGCATGAACGGGGCACATGGCACTTCATTGGGCATCTGCAGACAAATAAGGTGAAGGATGTCATCGGCAAATTTGACTACATTCACTCTTTGGATCGGTTATCGTTAGCCAAAGAACTGGACAAACATGCAGCTGCGTTGGGTATTCAAGTGCAGTGTTTCCTGCAAGTCAATGTATCGGGTGAAGAATCCAAATACGGCATGGCGCCGGAACACCTTTTTGAATTCGCAGACGAAGTGAGTAGAATGAAGCACATACATATTGCTGGTTTGATGACTATGGCTCCCTACGAAATGGAAGCTGACGCGACTAGACCTGTTTTTCGTGGACTGAGAGAGCTTCGCGACAGTCTGAATAAACAGCACGTATTTCCATACCCGATTACCGAACTTTCGATGGGGATGTCGGGGGATTTTGAAATAGCTATCGAAGAAGGCGCAACATGGGTACGTCTAGGAACCCTATTAGTGGGTAAGGAAATCTAATGCGTGTATAAATGAACTTAGGATCAGGTAAGGAGGTAATGTCAGTGGGAGTCATGAACAAGTTTATGAATTTTCTTGGTTTACAGGAAGAGGAAGAGATTGTAGAACGGGAACGGATTGTAGAAACACCAGAAGAACCTGAAACCAATCCCTACGAATCTCGTAATAAAAATAAGGCTAATGTGGTCAGCATTCATTCTCAGAAAAATGCCCGCGTTGTGTTGAGTGAACCCCGTACTTACGAAGAGACGCAGGATATTGCTGATCATCTTCGCTCCCGAAGAGCGGTTGTGGTCAATCTGCAAAGAGTACGAGGGGATCAAGCCGTCCGTATAGTGGATTTCTTAAGCGGAACGGTATATGCTTTAAATGGGTCTATCTCCAAACTAGGACCGAATATCTTCTTGTGTACACCGGATTCGGTTGATATTCATGGTCACATCTCTGAAATGATGGGTGAGGAATAGACGCATATCCTGACATAGAGGTGGATGCATACGTGAATTACGTTCACTATTATCTTGGCATTTTGATGGAAATTTATTATTTCATGATTATCGGTTATTTAGTTTTATCCTGGTTCCCTAATGCGCGAGACAGCTTTATCGGGGGCTTGCTTGCAAAATTGGTTGAACCCTATCTACGTCCGTTCCGCAAAATTATACCGAGTATTGGGCCTATTGATCTTTCGCCAATCGTTGCCCTGATTGCACTACGTTTTGTTGTATTGGGGATTGTGGCTGTGCTCGATTTCATTGTTGGAGTGTTTTAGCGTTGACAAAAGAACTATATGGTCATTTTCATCCGGATGAACACCACTTTGTTGATAAAGCTTGGGAATGGGTAGAACGAGCTGCTATGCAGCATACGCTGAAGCTAACAGATTTTCTTGATCCTAGGCAAGCTTTTATTTTAACGACTTTGGTTAACCGTCATCCGGATGTTCATTGTCGCTTTGAAGGTGGTTATCCGGCTGCTGAACGCAAGAGGGCGATAATCGCACCCGATTATCGTTCTTTAGACGACGAGGACATGGGTATTTCCGTATTGTCAGTCTCATCGGGCGACGGTAAATTTCTAACATTAGAACATGGAGATTACATGGGCGCCATTCTTGGACTCGGCATGAAGCGAGACAAGGTTGGCGATATTCATGTTATAGAGGGTGGCTGTCATTTCCTTGTTACCGAAGATGCCGCTAGTTATTTGCACGCAAACTTATCACAGGTGCACAGGGTGCATGTTCAAACAGAACTGCTCCCGCTTGATAAGCTTGAGCTAGCTCAAGTTCAGCTAGACGAGCTTGGCTTGTCTGTAGCATCTATGCGTCTAGATGGTATCGTAAGCGATGTTTATCGATTAAGCAGAGCGAAGATCCTTATTCCTATTCAAGCTGGAAAATGTCGAGTGAATTGGAAGCAGGAGGAAGATCCCAGTAAGCCTTTGAAGGCAGGCGATATGGTTTCGTTACAGGGATTTGGACGCTTCAAGGTACTTGAAGTCGAGGGTATCTCCAAAAAAGGAAGAATTCGCGTGAAGATCGGAAAGTATGTATAATTACATAGATTTAACGTACGAATCATGCAGGAATTTATTGGTTTCTGTCGAAATGAACATGTAGCGAACATCGTTTTCCACTGGGAAATGCAGCTAATGTTACGGAGACAGTTTTGCTAAAGCAAAACTCTAAGGAGGGGCACCAATGCCATTAACACCGCTTGACATACATAACAAGGAATTTTCTCGCTCGTTCCGCGGGTATGACGAGGATCAAGTGAATGAATTTTTGGATCAAGTCATTAAGGATTACGAAGCGTTGATTCGCGAGAACAAAGACTTGCAAAATCAAACGGTGACGCTGAAAGAACGGCTGGATCACTTTACCAATATCGAGGATTCATTGAGTAAAACGATCATCGTTGCCCAAGAAGCGGCTGACGAAGTGAAACACAATGCCAAGAAGGAAGCGCAACTGATTCTGAAAGAGGCGGAGAAGAACGCGGATCGAATCATTAATGAGTCGTTAGCGCGATCTCGTAAAGTTGCTCTTGAGATCGAGGAATTGAAGAAGCAGGCGTCCATATACCGAACACGATTCCGGACGTTGCTAGAAGCTCAGCTTGAGTTATTGAATACAGAGGGCTGGCAAAGTATGCAGATGGATAGTCAAGATTAGGAAGGACGAGGCTTCCGCGGGCGTTGTTATATTGACTACGCCTAGTGAATTCGTTATACTCCTGTTAAATGCATTGCAGCAAAGCGATGACTGGAACAAGTAGGGCGTAACTGTAGTGTCAGCGAATTAGGGTTTTGGTGTGAGCCTAATCATTGCAACGTGCCGAATATCCCCCAGGAGCGTCTCTTGAATAAAGTAGAGAGAATCGGGTCATGCCGTTATCCATGATCGAGTGATAAAGCTGAAGTAAGGCACATGTTCGTGCAAATTCTGTAGGCTTTATAACGAGGGTGGTACCGCGAGATCAAGCTTCTCGTCCCTTTTGGGGATGAGAGCTTTTTTTGTTTTTTAATACGTTATAGTTGAAGGGTAAGAATGGAGTGGTTGAATATGGATTATGGTAAAACATTGAATTTATTGCAAACTGAGTTTCCAATGAGGGGGAATTTGCCTCAGGCGGAACCAAAAGTCCAAGAACAATGGGATCATGAAGACATCTATGCCAAAGTGCAGGAGAGTCGCAAAGGGCGTACGAAGTTCATTTTGCACGATGGCCCTCCTTACGCCAATGGCGATATTCATATCGGGCATGCACTAAATAAGGTGTTAAAGGATATTATCGTACGGTTTAAAACACTCCAAGGCTTCGATGCGCCATATGTGCCTGGATGGGATACGCACGGTCTTCCAATTGAACAAGTCATTACAAATAGCGGTAAAGTGGACCGGAAGAAAATGACAGTTCCTGAATTCCGTGAATATTGCAAAGAGTACGCCTTGCAATCGGTGGAAAAGCAGAAGGTCCAATTCAAGCGTCTAGGTATTCGTGGCGACTGGAAGAATCCTTATATTACGCTGCAACCTGAATATGAAGCTCATCAAATTCGTGTTTTTGGGAAAATGGTGCAAAAAGGATACATTTATAAAGGCTTGAAGCCTGTATACTGGTCTCCTTCTTCAGAAAGCGCACTCGCAGAAGCCGAAATTGAGTACAAAGAGAAAACTTCGTCATCGATCTACGTGGCTTTTCCTATTAAAGATGGCAAAGGCAAGCTGCCACAGGATGCAGCGATTGTGATCTGGACGACAACGCCTTGGACGCTTCCAGCGAACTTAGGTATTTCTTTACATCCTGAGTTTGATTACGCAGTTGTACAAGTTTTAGACAAGAAGTATGTGCTGGCACAAGGCTTAGTGGAAACAGCAGTTAGGGAGATTGGCTGGACGGATTATGAAGTGCTATCAACGGTTAAAGGCAGCGAGCTGGAGTTCGTAACGTGTCAGCATCCTTTGTATGACCGGGAATCACTTGTCATGGTTGGTGAGCACGTAACCCTGGAGGCTGGTACAGGATGCGTTCACACGGCTCCTGGGCATGGGGAAGATGACTTTACGATTGGACAGCGCTATAACATCGGTGTACTTTGCCCGGTAGATGATCAGGGGCATTTTACAGCTGAAGCGCCTGGATTTGAAGGCATGTTTTATGAAAAAGGCGGTAAGCTTGTTATTGAGAAGCTCCAGGAATCGGGTTTACTGCTTAGGGTAGGTGAAATTCAACATCAGTACGCGCACGATTGGCGTACGAAGAAGCCAGTTATTTATCGTGCTACGGAGCAGTGGTTTGCGTCTATTGATAAATTCAGAGCGGAAATGTTGGACGAAATCAAGAAGGTAAACTGGACGCCGCCATGGGGCGAAATTCGGCTGCATAACATGATTGCGGAGCGTGGTGATTGGTGTATTTCAAGGCAGCGAGCATGGGGAGTTCCCATTCCAATCTTCTATTGTCGCAGCTGCAATGAGCCATTGGTCAACGAGCATACCATTGAGCATGTGGCCGAACGATTTGCCAAAGAAGGTTCGAACGCTTGGTTTATCAAAGATGAGAAAGAATTGCTTCCGCATGGAACGGTATGCTCAAAGTGTGGTCACGGAGAATTCCGCAAAGAAACAGATATTATGGACGTATGGTTCGACTCTGGTTCAAGCCATATGGCTGTTCTTGAAGCTCGTCCCGAGCTTCAATGGCCGGCGGATCTTTATTTGGAAGGCTCGGATCAATACCGAGGCTGGTTTAATTCTTCTTTAATTACTGGGGTTGCTGTCCGAGAACAGTCTCCATACAAAGGTATTTTAAGCCATGGTTTTACCTTGGATGGAGAAGGAAGGAAAATGTCCAAGTCGATCGGGAATACGATTGATCCTACACAAGTAGCGGGTAAATTAGGAGCGGATATTCTTCGGCTATGGGTTTCATCTGTTGACTATCAATCCGACCATCGGATTTCGGACAATATTTTGAATCAAACGACAGAAGTATACCGGAAAATCCGCAATACCTTGCGTTTTTTACTTGGGAATCTTAGTCATTTCAATCCAGAGACAGATCGAGTTGCTGTTGAAAGCTTGTCAGAGCTTGATCGTTACGCATGGATTCGTCTGAACCGGATGGTTGAGAAAGTCGTGAAATCATATGAAAGCTATGAATTTCATGTCGTATACCAAACGATTCATCATTTCTGCGCGGTAGAGATGAGTTCCTTTTATTTGGATGTCATCAAAGATCGTCTGTATGCTGGCGCTCCGAATGATGCAGCGCGCAAAGCATCGCAAACCGTATTGTACGAGGCCCTTATGGCGATTACAAAGCTGATCTCACCAATCTTGCCGCATACAGCAGACGAAGTATGGAAATACATCCCTGGGGTTGAGCTAAGTACTGTTCAGATAGCAGAATTGCCAGAAGTGCAAGCGAATATGTATGACGAGGAATTGGAATCAAAGTGGAATAATTTCCTTAGTGTTCGAGATGAAGTACTGAAAGCACTGGAAGAGGCTCGTAAAGACAAAGTGATCGGTAACTCTTTGAGCGCTGCGGTACATCTGTATCCCAACGAGCAGGTGTTCAATTTGATTAGCCAATTTGAACAATTAGATCAATTGTTTATCGTATCCGCTATTCAGATCCACCAACCAGGCGCATCTGTTCCAGAGGTTGCTTATCAGTGGAAGGAAGGTGCGATTGTTATTGCTGTAGCAGAAGGCGAGAAGTGCGAGCGCTGCTGGATAGTGACTCCAGAGGTTGGGCAAAGTAAAGAACATCCAACATTATGTGTGAGATGTAATGAAGTGGTGAAGGTTCATTATCACGAGTAATGAAATGGAACAAACGAGCTTCATGGTGTAGAGAAGCTCGTTTGTCCTGTCTGTGACTAGCTGCTACTTCTCGTCGTCAACGTAAGTCTGATCAGGCTCTAAGAGGGGATCTCCCTCGCCATTGTCTATATAATTTCGATAAGCTTTGCTCCTGACAATCATCACGTGTTCTCCATAGAGGTCTGTTGCAACGAAGCTTTCAAACGATTCGACATAGCCTACTTGTTCATCGGCTTCAATGTACATTTCATTGTAGTTTTCCACATTCGGATCTTCTGCAAAGGCCGGGGTATTAGAGGTTCCCCAGCTTTCAACAATTTGCCAAGCATCCTCGCCGTCGAATTCAGTTTCATCATCGCGTTCGTCCATGCTTGTCCTGCCGAATGGGGGAAACAGTACCTGTTCTTCTACAGGTCTGCGATCGGATACGTGAGGATCAGGGACATGTTCGAAGCAGTAGAGCGTAGTCGGGATCGCTTGCAGACGCTCAAATGCGATTGGAGCTTTGCAAAAAATGCAGATACCGTAATCCCCTTGGTCCATGTGAGCTAATGCCTCATTAACTTGGGTTAAATGGAACTCGGCATGCTCGTTTAGTGAAATGTCTTTCTCTCGTTCATATAGCTCAGAAGCAATATCGCCGGGATGGTTGTCGTACATGGAAAGCTCGCCAATGCTGTCTATAAAAGAATGGGATAAGCCGAAATTGTCATTCGTCCCAAAATGCCGCTCGAGATCAAGCTTTTCCTCCAAAAGCTGCAAATTTAATTCTCTTATTTGCTGCTCGCTCAAATGACTCATGGTCGGTACAGCTCCCTTCTTGGAGAATAATCTATACCGTTATAATTCCGTTTCGCGGCTTTTTTTAGTGAGGTAATTCCTTGAATTTAAGGGACAGTTATTGCTTATGAAGCAAGTTTTGCTAATGCAAAACGATTTAGGAGGATATCGAGTGAAATATTATTTTTATGCGTTAGTCGTTTTTTTGTTGGATCAAGCATCGAAATGGATCATTGTGAAGCATATTCCAATCGCTGAGGAACGTTCTATAATTGGCAATTTTTTCGTAATCACCTCGCATCGCAACCGCGGTGCAGCATTCGGGATTTTGCAAGATCAACGTTGGTTTTTTATCATCATAACGTTCATTGTTGTAATTGGTATATTTTGGTATATACGTCGAACCATTCGTGAAGGCAAGGGGTTATTATCTTTCGCGCTTAGCTTGTTGTTAGGCGGAGCGCTTGGTAATTTCTTAGATCGCACATTATTCGGCGAAGTTGTTGATTTCTTACAATTTACATTTGATTTTAATTTATTCGGAAAAGCAATTTATTACATTTATCCGATTTTCAATTTAGCTGATTCGGCCATCGTTATCGGGGTCATCCTGATTTTCTTGGAATCGCTGCTTGCTTGGAGAAAAGAAAAAAAAGGAGCCACACATGAACACAAACAAGACCTCTCCTGAATCCGCTTTTAGCGAAGCTATGGAATGGACGGTTGAACAACAATTTGCCAGTGATCGCATTGATAAATTCATAACAGATGCTTTAGAGGAAGAAGTTTCCCGCACCCAAGTGCAGCAATGGGTTAAAGACGGGCACGTGAAGGTAAATGGGAAGTCGATCAAGCCCAATTACAAGCTGTCTGCAAACGATGTGATTGCGCTAAACATTCCAGAACCAACAGGGGTTGAATTAGTCGCAGAGGATATCCCATTGAATGTGGTTTATGAAGATTCAGATTTGATTGTTATCAATAAGCAAAGAGGGCTTGTTGTTCATCCTGCGCCTGGTCATTATTCGGGAACGTTAGTGAATGCCTTAATGTATCATTGTAAAGACTTGTCCGGCATTAACGGCGAGCTGCGTCCGGGTATTGTTCACCGAATTGATAAAGACACTTCTGGTTTGATTATGTCTGCAAAGAACGATAAAGCGCATGCTGGCTTAGCCGAGCAATTAAAGGCACATACAGTTAACCGCAAATATGTGGCTCTTGTCCATGGCAACCTTCAGCATGATCAAGGCACAATTGATGCTCCAATTGGAAGAGATTCAAATGATCGTAAAATGTACACGGTAACTGAAAAAAATAGCAAGCATGCTGTAACTCATTTTATTGTAATTGAGAGATTTGGCGATTTTACACTTGTTGAATTAAAGCTTGAGACAGGTAGAACGCATCAAATTCGCGTACATATGAAGTTTATCGGTCATCCACTTGTTGGCGATCCCATGTACGGCAAGAGCAAGGGGATGTTGATGAAAGGGCAGGCGCTGCATGCAGCGGTGTTGGGTTTTGTTCATCCGCGTACGGGAGAAACCCTGCAATTCGAGGCTGCAATACCGCCTGATATGGAGCATCTTCTTCATTCAATACGAACATCTTAGCGTTCATCCACGGGCAGAGGAGTGAATCTGATGGAGCATCTTATTAACCCGCAAGTAAAAGATATTCAAATTTCAGGCATACGCAAAATATCCAATCTTGTCAGCACAATCCCAGGTGCATTGACATTAACCATTGGCCAACCAGATTTTCCAACGCCGCGGCATATTATCGAAGCGGGGCAAAAGGCGCTAGATCAGAATAAAACAGTCTATACACCCAACCCCGGGTTGCCTGAACTGCGTGAAGCTGCCTCCAAATTCGTTCTTCAAAAATATGGTCAAACCTATCGGGCGACTGATGAGATTATCGTCACCGTAGGAGCGAGTGAAGCGGTAGATATTGCTTTTCGCACGATCCTTACACCTGGTGCGGAAGTCATTATTCCGGCTCCAATTTATCCCGGATATGAGCCGTTAATTCGATTAGCTGGCGGGATTCCGGTCTATGTGGATACAAGAGCAAATGGGCTTAAATTAACAGCGGATCTCTTGGAGCCTCATCTAACGGCTAACACACGTTGTGTCATCTTATGCTACCCATCCAATCCGACTGGGCAAGTGCTGACTGAACAAGAATTGGCTGATCTTGCTCACTTATTAGAGGATAGGGAGATATTCGTATTATCCGATGAAATCTACAGCGAGATTGTATATGGGGGAAGTCACCATTCGATCGCCACAATAGGCAAGATGCGTGAGAAAACGATTGTGATTAATGGACTTTCCAAGTCTCATGCCATGACGGGCTGGCGAATTGGATTCACATTTGCGCCTGCGTATTTGACCGAGCATATGGTGAAGATTCATCAGTATAATGTAACCTGCGCTAGCTCGGTAAGCCAGTATGCGGCACTGGAGGCATTGACGAATGGGCTAGATGACGCAATGCCTATGAGGGATGCTTATGAACTTCGCAGGGACTATGTGTATGATCGTTTGATTGCAATGGGCTTTGAGTTGGAAAAGCCGGACGGAGCGTTCTATCTATTCCCTTCGATCACTCGCTTCGGACTTAAGTCACAAGAGTTTGCGATGCGGTTGCTAACTGAGGAGCATGTAGCTGTGGTTCCAGGTGACGCGTTTACAAACTACGGTGAAGGTTACATTCGCATCTCGTACGCTTATTCGCAGGACGTGCTGGAGCAATCGCTTGACCGAGTTGAGCGCTTTATTAAGAAGCTGACTTGAAGATCTAGTGAATGGATCTTGTTACAAAAATCAAAAACCTCCAAACCACAGAGAAAAGTGGATGGAGGTTTTTTGATTGCTACATTTACAAACCGCTGGATTTGTAGCGGAGATAAGCGGTGATCGTAGTAATGGCGATATCAATAGCGCGCTCGTCGGGTTCAATTTTTGCATGATGTAGCCCGTGTGGGGTATCAACGCCTAGCCAGAACATAAAGCCTGGGATATGTTCCAAAAAGTAGCCGAAATCCTCACCTGTCATAGCTTCTGTACAGACCACGAGTTCAACTTGCCCGTTACTCCGCAGCCAGTCCATGAATTCCAATGTTAACGAAGGGTCATTATACACTTGGCGATAATTTGAGCCATAATCAATCGAAGCTTTGCATTCGAAGGAACTTTCGATTCCAGCAGCAACAGCCTCAATGCGTTTTTTGATATTTGTCATGGAGTCAGCTGAAAGGGTACGAATCGTACCTTCTAAGCGGGCTTTTTCAGCGATTATATTTTGCTTCGTGCCAGCATCCATTTTACCAATGGTGATGACGGCGGAATCAAGCGGATTCACGTTGCGGGCAACAATCGTATGCAGTTGGCCGACCATTTGCGATGCGGCAACGATCATATCGTTGGCCTGATGAGGATAAGCGGCATGTCCACCTTTGCCTAACAAATCTATGAAGAGCTCAGACGTATTCGCAAACAATATTTCTGGTTTCGTAGCAATGGTACCTACCGGATACTCGGGTGCAATGTGCAGTGCTAAGATTTGGTCAGGCATCCATTGCTTGAGCTCATCAGTTTGAAGCATCGGCAAGGCGCCGCCAGGACCTTCTTCGGCTGGTTGAAAAATGACAACGAGGTCATCCTTCATTGCTTCATGCGCAAAGTGGGATACAATTCCCGTCCCTATCGACATGTGCAAATCATGACCGCATGCATGCATGTAGCCTGGATGCTGAGAAGGAAACGGCAGCGTGGTCTCTTCTGAAATCGGGAGCCCGTCCATATCAGCGCGATACCCATATCGCTTCGTTGGATTCGTACCCGCAATATGCACTAGAATGCCCGTTAGCCATGTGCGAATCGTCAATCGTTCTTGTGGAAGCGCTGCTAGGTAGTCTAAAAGCAGCTTTTGTGTTTTGAACTCTTGAAAACCCGGCTCAGGGATTTGGTGAAGCTGACGTCGCAGCTCTATAAATGGGCTAAGCATGGCGTATCCCTCCAAAACACCTTACAGGGTGCGAAGATCTTGTAAAATTTCTGTTTTTGATTTTGTTTTGTCATCAACTTTTTTAATAACTCTTGCAGGAGCTCCAGCTACGACAGTATATTCTTCTACATCTTGAGTAACAACTGCACCGGCAGCAACTACTGAACCTTTGCCGATACGAACACCTTCTAAAATAACAGCGTTAGCACCAACAAGAACATCGTCCTCAATGACACAAGGTTGTGCAGAAGGAGGTTCAATAACGCCAGCCACAACTGCGCCTGCACCGATGTGACACATTTTGCCCACTTGAGCTCGGCCGCCAAGAACAGCGTTCATATCGATCATCGTACCATCGCCTACGGATGCGCCGATGTTAATAAGAGCGCCCATCATAATGACTGCGTTATCTCCAATATGTACTTTATCGCGAATAACTGCGCCTGGCTCAATGCGGGCATTTATCGGTTTCAGATCAAGCATCGGGATCGCGGAGTTGCGACGATCCGCTTCAACTACAAAGTCCTCGATCAGAGCCTTATTTTGTTCGAGGATCGGTTGAATAACGCTCCATTCTCCGAAGATAACGCCGCTTCCGCCGGATAGAAAAGTTTGCGTGTCTGCTCCAAAGTCAACCGCTTCAAGATTTCCTTTGACATATACTTTAACAGGAGTCTTTTTCGTGCTCTCTTTGATAAACTTAATAATTTCTAAGGTATTCATTTCTGACATGGTTACATCTCCTTATAATTTAGATTGACTCTCCTATATTATCAGAAAGGGGTCGTTTGAGCCAATGCGTTTCAATCAATAATGACTATTTTTGTCGAAAGAGCCATCCTGCTCGATAGAGTAAACGATCTTACTATAGTTCATGACGAGAATCAGATTCTACAGAATCCGAGAACGGTTAAACTTGTATGTCCTGCTCGCTCGAAGCGATTCCTCAAAGTGTTCCGACATTTACATATTGACTTATTGTGTCGAAAATGGCATAATCCTTTTAATTGAATATGTACCTTTAAAAACAGTCCAGAGAGGCTGGCAAGGTAGTCGATGAGAAAAGCCGAGATCTAACGAATCGCGTATTCGGTAGATGTAGCTTAGGGATGTGCGCATCCTTATGCCTCGCTCTGTATCTTTATGCACTCAAAACTCCTTGCCTATAACATGGCAAGGAGTTTTTTTGTGTGACTCAAAGCAAAGCGAAGGCTTACATTGCTGGTTTTGCCTCAGCAAAACGAAGCAGTTGCTTATGACGCAAGTTTTCCTGTGGAAAACTTTGGGGGGGCGTAAAGGATGACCGAGATAGCAGAACACAGCATTATGGATGAAATGGGTATACGAAGAGCACTTACGCGGATTGCGCATGAGATACTGGAAAAGAATAAAGGGGTAGAGAATTGTACCTTAATCGGGATTCGTACCCGGGGGATCTTCTTAGCCTCGCGCGTGGCAGAACGAATTCTCGAAATCGAAGGCATTCCTGTTCCAGTCGGGGAAATTGATATTACCTCCTATCGCGACGATCGGGTTAAGGTCAAGTCCGTGGACAACGTGCAGGAAGGTGGAAAGCTCCAAATTCAAGATCGGAAGATTATCCTCTTCGATGATGTCCTCTATACAGGCCGCACCGTGCGGGCCGCCATGGATGCTTTAATTGATCTGGGCAGACCGCAAATGATTCAACTTGCTGTGCTGGTCGATAGGGGGCACCGCGAACTGCCGATTCGCCCCGATTACGTAGGAAAGAATGTACC
Organism: Paenibacillus sp. SYP-B3998; assembly: GCF_010820665.1. Lineage (GTDB taxonomy): Bacteria > Bacillota > Bacilli > Paenibacillales > NBRC-103111 > Paenibacillus_E. The sequence goes on from NZ_JAAIKC010000001.1 coordinate 1,031,150, forward strand.
TACCTCCAAAAGTGAAAGTATTGAAGTGCTGCTAACAGAAATAGACAACAAAGATGGGGTCATCATACTTCAACAGAGGGGGAAACAGGAGTGAGCACAATAAGCATACCTACATCAAAACATTTTCTGGGATTAAAAGGTCTTCCTGCAAGTGAGATTCTGAGTATTCTGGATCGAGCCGCACATTGGGAACAATACCCGGAGAAGGTCACGAATCAACTTCAAGGAAAGTTCGTATCCAACCTTTTTTTTGAAAATAGCACAAGGACAAGATTCTCTTTCGAACTGGCGCAAAAGCGCTTAGGAGCGGACGTGCTCAATTTCTCCGCTGCAGAATCAAGCGTGCAAAAAGGCGAATCGATTTACGATACTGTGAGAACGCTGGAGTCAATGGGCATCGATGCGGGCGTTATTCGCTTGAAGCCGATTGGCGTTCTGGCAGAGCTGGCAGAGAAAATTAAAGTCCCTCTCATTAATGCGGGGGATGGGAATAACGAACACCCCACGCAAGCATTACTAGACTTCTACACGATGCGCAAGCAGTTTGGCTCGTTTAAAGGATTGACCGTTTCCATCATCGGCGACATCTTACACAGTCGTGTAGCTCGCTCGAACCTTTGGGGTCTGATCGCTCTCGGAGCTAGTATACAATTCTGTGCACCTGAAAGCATGCAAGCTCCAGAGCTTGCGCAATTCGCCTCGTACGTTTCCTTCGAGGAAGCGCTGAAGGCCGACGTAGTTATGATGCTGCGCGTGCAGCTTGAGCGCCATGATAAGGGAATCATCCGCTCTGCAGAGGAATACCGCGAGCAATATGGACTAACAGTTGAACGCGCAAGCCGCATGGCTCCTCATGCCATCATCATGCATCCAGCTCCGGTAAATCGCAATGTAGAGTTGGACGATGAACTTGTAGAACATGAGAAATCAAAAATTTTCACGCAAATTGCTCACGGTGTACCGATACGGATGGCGGTCATTGAGAGAGCTTTATCATAGAACAGGAGGCTTCACTACAATGGGCATTTGGATATTGAACGGACTTACGGTTGATGCAAATAACGAGCAGTCACAGAAACATATTTTGGTTGAAAATAATACGATTGCGCAAGTGCTAGACGCGAGCACTGGCTCGGTGCCAAACACGGACGGGCACGAAATCATTGATGCCGCAGGCAAGCTGGTTGCACCAGGATTCATTGATATGCATGTTCATCTCCGTGAGCCAGGCTTTGAACATAAAGAAAATATTGCGACCGGAACTCGATCCGCGGCAAGAGGCGGTTTCACAACAATAGCTTGTATGCCGAATACTCGACCTGTGATTGATACGGTCGACACAGTGAACTACATATTGGATAAAGCTGCAACAGAAGGAGCCGTGCGCGTTATTCCTTACGGTTGTATCACGAAGAACGAGCTCGGCCGCGAGTTGACAGATTTCGCCGCGCTGAAGGAAGCGGGTGTCGTCGGTTATACGGATGACGGTGTGGGCGTCCAAAGCGCACAGATGATGAAAGATGCGATGGCGTTAGCCGCATCGCTTGGTATGCCGATTATCGCGCACTGCGAAGATAACACCTTGGTTGAAGGCGCGCCAGTAAGTGAAGGAGCGTTCGCGAAAAAGCACGGACTCAAAGGAATACCGAACGAGTCCGAAGCTATTCATGTAGGGCGCGACGTGCTGCTGGCCGAAGCGACGGGCGTTCACTATCACGTGTGCCATGTAAGTACCGAGCAATCCGTTCGCCTCATCCGACACGCGAAGCAATTCGGGATTAAAGTGACAGCTGAGGTGTGTCCGCATCACCTTGTGCTCTCAGATGAAGACATTCCAGGACTCGACGCCAATTGGAAGATGAACCCTCCACTACGCACGCCGCGCGACGTACAGGCTGTCATCGAGGGCTTGGAAGATGGCACGATCGACATTATCGTCACGGATCATGCGCCGCACAGCGAGGAAGAAAAAGAAAAAGGAATGCAGCTTGCCCCTTTCGGTATTCTCGGTTTCGAAACAGCGTTCCCGTTGCTGTATTCAAAGTTTGTCCTTACTGGTAAATGGACACTGGGCTTCCTCATCGATCGCATGACGGCTAAACCTGCTCAAGTATTTGGTCTTCCATACGGAACCTTACAGGTAGGAAGCGCTGCCGATATTACGATCGTTGATCTTGAGACAGTGCGTGAAGTGCTGAAAGAAGAAATTGAATCCCGCAGTAAAAACACGCCGTTTATCGGCTGGAAGCTGCAAGGTTGGCCGGTAGTTACGATTGCATCAGGTAAAGTAGTCTGGTCGTAGGATTGCTCAAAAAGCTATACGGCGATTGAAAAATCGTGTATATTTATACAGAAAGATCTTTTTTTATGCAAAATATAAGCATGACATCTGCGGTTCATTGTGAATCGTTTGACAATAGCGAAGGAGTTGGAAAAACATGCAGGCAAGATTGTTGCTGGAAGACGGCACTCTTTTTACAGGAAAATCGTTCGGTAGTGAGGGGAATTCCGTCGGTGAGGTTGTATTCAATACAGGGATGACAGGTTATCAGGAGGTACTTTCGGATCCATCTTATTGCGGTCAGATCGTTACTATGACCTATCCATTAATCGGGAACTATGGCGTCATCCGTGACGACTTCGAATCCGTGCGTCCGTTCATTCATGGGTTTGTTGTGCGCGAGCATGAGGAGATTCCGAGTAACTGGAGAGCTCAATATACACTAGGCAGCCTGCTCAAGGAATACGGCATTATTGGAATCAGCGGCATCGACACCCGGATGTTAACTCGTAAAATTCGCCATCATGGTGTAATGAAGGGTTTGCTTACAACGGCGAATCAATCCATTGCTGAGCTAACTGAAATGCTAAATGGCAGCTCGCTCATGACAGATCAAGTGGCACGCGTATCGACGAAAAGCGTATATGGCGCACCTGGACACAAAGAGCGTATCGTTCTAGTTGATTTCGGCGCGAAAAGCGGAATCATTCGCGATTTAAGCAAACGTGACTGTGACGTTGTTGTTGTGCCGCAAGATGCAACTGCAGAGCAAATTCTTCGCCTTGCCCCGGATGGTGTTCTGCTGTCTAATGGTCCTGGGGATCCGAAAGACGTGCCTCACGCTGTGCAAATGGTTAAAGAACTGATCGGCGAGATTCCATTGTTCGGGATTTGCCTCGGTCACCAGCTGTTCGCACTTGCTTGCGGCGCTGACACAGATAAATTGAAATTCGGTCACCGCGGGGGTAATCATCCGGTAAAAGACTTGGCGTCCGGACGCTGTTACATCACTTCCCAAAACCATGGCTATACGGTGAAGGAAGACTCCGTTATTGGTACGGATCTTGAAGTCACCCATATTAACAATAACGACCGCACCATCGAAGGATTAAAGCATAAAAATCATCCTGCCTTCTCGGTTCAATATCATCCGGAAGCGGCGCCGGGTCCCTTTGACTCCAGTTATTTGTTCGATGATTTCATCGAAATGATTCGCCAGCACAAGCTGAATAACCCACAGCAGCCTCGCCAAGCGCAAATGCTTGCTCAGTGGAAAACATCCACGGCGTCGACATCTGTGAAGGAGGAACTACAGTATGCCAAAAAATAATACACTCAAAAAGATTCTTGTGATTGGTTCTGGTCCGATTGTTATCGGTCAGGCAGCGGAGTTTGACTACGCAGGCACACAAGCCTGCCAAGCGCTTAAAGAAGAGGGCATGGAAGTCATTCTTATCAACAGCAATCCAGCCACAATCATGACTGACACGAACATGGCTGATAAAGTATATATCGAACCGATCACGCTTGAATTCGTAACGCAAATTATTCGTCAAGAGCGTCCAGACGGTTTGCTGCCTACTTTAGGTGGGCAAACAGGTCTGAACATGGCGGTAGAGCTGGCCCGCGCAGGTGTTTTGGAAAGCGAGAACGTTAAGCTTCTAGGCACACAGCTTACTGCGATCGAGAAAGCTGAGGATCGTGACCTTTTCAGAGATTTAATGAGAGAATTGGAGCAGCCAGTACCGGATAGCGTGATCGTGACTACGGTCGCACAAGCTGTGGAATTCGCTAATGAAATTGGCTTCCCAATCATCATTCGCCCTGCTTATACATTAGGAGGCACAGGCGGCGGTATTTGCAACACGATGGAAGAGTTGACAGAGATTGTGGCTTCCGGTATTCGTTACAGCCCGATCGGTCAGTGTCTCGTTGAGCGAAGCATCGCAGGTATGAAGGAAGTCGAGTATGAGGTTATGCGTGACGCAAACGATAATTGTATCGTCGTGTGTAACATGGAGAACTTTGATCCTGTTGGCGTACATACGGGAGATAGCATCGTAGTGGCACCGAGCCAAACGCTATCTGACCGTGAGTACCAAATGCTGCGTTCGGCTTCACTGAAAATCATTCGCGCGCTGAACATTGAGGGCGGTTGTAACGTACAGTACGCACTTGATCCGCACAGCTTCCAATACTATGTCATTGAAGTTAATCCGCGTGTAAGCCGTTCTTCAGCGCTTGCTTCCAAAGCAACTGGCTATCCGATTGCCAAGATGGCGGCCAAAATCGCGATTGGTTATACGCTTGATGAGCTGATCAATCCGGTAACGGGACAAACCTATGCATGCTTCGAGCCTGCGTTGGACTATATCGTTTCCAAAATTCCTCGTTGGCCGTTCGATAAATTTACAGCGGCAAACCGTAAGCTGGGAACACAAATGAAAGCGACTGGCGAAGTTATGGCGATTGGCCGTACATTCGAAGAGTCCATCCACAAGGCAATTCGTTCATTGGAAATCGGTGTGCACCGTCTTTTCCTGAAAGAGACAGATCTGCTGGATCAAGAAACGCTAGAATATCGGTTGCAAAAGCCGGATGACGAGCGTTTGTTCTTACTGGCTGAAGCCTACCGCAGAGGCTATACTGTTGAAAAATTGCAGGAGCTCACGAAAATCGACTGGTGGTTCCTGAATAAATTAGATGGACTTATCAAATACGAGAATGAAATTGCAGCAAGTGAGTTGACGACTGAACTGCTTTTCGATACGAAGCGCAAAGGTTTTACGGACCGTGCTATCGCAGAGATCCGTACACTCGCAGGATGTGCGACCTACACGAAAGAAGCGGATGTGAGAACATTCCGCTTGGAGCAAAATATCAAGCCTGTCTATAAAATGGTAGATACTTGCGCAGCTGAGTTTGAAGCTTCTACACCTTACTACTATTCGACTTACGAGCAAGAAGATGAAGTGACTGAAACAAGCAAACAGAAAGTGGTTGTTCTGGGTTCGGGTCCAATTCGTATCGGCCAAGGGATCGAGTTTGATTACTCAACGGTACATGCTGTATGGGCAATCCAAGCTGCGGGTTACGAAGCCGTTATTATCAATAATAATCCCGAGACAGTATCAACGGACTTTAACACTTCAGATCGCTTGTACTTTGAGCCTTTGTTCTTTGAAGATGTAATGAATGTAATTGAGCGTGAGCAACCAATCGGCGTTATCGTCCAATTCGGCGGTCAAACCGCGATTAACCTGGCTGCGCCGCTAGCTAAAGCGGGCGTGCGTATTCTTGGTTCCGATCTTGAGAGTATTGATGCAGCGGAAGATCGCAAAAAATTTGAAGCTCTGCTTCGCAAATTGAACATCGCTCAACCTCCGGGCGGAACCGTGACTTCTGTCGATCAAGCGGTAGAAACGGCTGCACAATTTGGCTACCCGGTCATTGTTCGTCCTTCATACGTCTTAGGAGGACGTGCTATGGAGATCGTTTATTCCGACGAAGATCTGCTGAGCTATATGGAATACGCGGTGAAAATTAACCCTGAGCATCCAGTTCTTATCGACCGATATATGCTAGGTAAAGAAGTTGAAGTCGACGCGATTTGCGATAAAGAAACAGTTCTCATTCCTGGTATCATGGAACATGTTGAACGCGCGGGTGTTCACTCAGGTGACTCCATTGCTGTCTATCCGCCACAATCGCTTACGGATCATATCAAAAATCAAATTATCGACATCACTACAAAAATCGCGCTTGAGTTGAACGTGTTTGGCTTAGTCAACATTCAGTTCGTGATTCATAACGATCAAGTGTATGTGATCGAGGTTAACCCACGTTCCTCAAGAACGGTGCCATTCTTAAGTAAAGTGACGAACATTCCAATGGCTAACGTGGCTACTCGCGTTATTATGGGTCAAACGCTGGCGGACATGGGTTATCAAAGCGGTCTATGGCCGGAAGATAAGTTCGTATCCGTTAAAGTGCCTGTGTTCTCTTTTGCTAAACTTCGCCGCGTAGATACGACGCTAGGGCCTGAGATGAAATCAACAGGTGAAGTCATGGGTCGTGACACGAATTTTGCGAAGGCGCTGTACAAAGGTCTAATCGGTGCAGGTATGAAAATTCCTTCTGCTGGCTCAGTGGTTGTTACAGTGGCTGACAAAGATAAAGAGGAAGCAATCGAAATCTTACAAGGCTTCTACCGACTTGGTTACAAAATTATGGCTACTGGCGGTACGGCTAGAGCGCTAGAGGAAGCGGGACTTCCTGTTACTACAGTGAACAAGCTTACGGAAGGTTCTCCGAATATCTTGGATCTGATTCGCAGTGGAGAAGCCCAGTTTGTTGTGAATACTTTGACCAAAGGTAAGGCACCAGAGCGCGACGGTTTCCGCATTCGTCGCGAAGCGGTAGAGAATGGCGTCGTTTGTATGACATCGCTCGATACAGTAAGAGCGCTCGTGAATATGCTTGAGTCGATTAACTTCTCATCCCGCGCTATGCCGGTTCATTCCTAGGGGATGGTGAACAATATGAGTGGATTTACACGTACGGACGTTGCTGGACGCATCATGGTGGCTCTGGATTACGCCAACGCGCAAGGGGCTGAAGGGCTGCTGAAGCAGCTCGAAGGCATCCCTTGCTATATGAAAGTGGGCATGCAGCTATTCTATGCCGCTGGACCTAGCTTTGTAGCGAGCTTGAAGGAGCGAGGCTATAAGGTGTTCTTGGATGTGAAGATGCATGACATTCCGAACACGGTCAAAGGTGGCGCGGAAAGCGTTACGCGCCTTGGGGTGGATGTATTCAACGTCCATGCTGCTGGCGGCAAGCAAATGATGGAAGCGGCCTTGGAGGGCGTCGACAAGGCGCTTACACAAGGGGCGAGACGTCCGATTGTTATCGGCGTCACGCAGCTGACCAGCACCACCCAGCAGGTGCTGAATGACGAGATTGGCCTGACTGGCTCCGTCGAGCAGGCCGTCATTCACTATGCCCGCTTAGCGCAAGCCGCGGGACTGCAAGGTGTCGTAGCGTCACCGCTAGAAGTGACGCAAATCAAGGCGGCGTGCGGCGACAGATTCGTCACCGTGACGCCGGGTATACGCCCAGCAGGAGCCGACGTGGGCGACCAGTCGCGCATTATGACGCCTGCGGAGGCATTCGCGCAGGGGACGGACTACGTTGTAATCGGTCGTCCGATTACTGGGGCAACGGATCCAAGAGCCGCGATCGAGTTGATTATCGACTCGGTCGTATAGCCTGAAAAAGCTTTAACAACGGAAGGAACGGTGGAAGAACCCATGAGTCAACTAGAAACAATTGCACAGCATGTGGCGGCTTCATTACTAGATATAGAAGCGGTATCGCTTCGCCCGCATCAACCCTTTACATGGACATCTGGTCTCAAATCGCCGATATACTGCGATAACCGACTGACGATGTCTCATCCAGCAATTCGTGAAGCGATTGCCGATGGTTTTGTCGCTTTGATTCAAGAAAAGTTTCCTGATGCGGAAGTTGTTGCTGGTACAGCAACAGCGGGTATTCCTCATGCGGCATGGGTTGCGCAGAAACTTGGATTGCCAATGATTTATATTCGAGATAAAGCGAAAGGTCATGGCAAAGAGAATCTGATTGAAGGCTCCGTTCAACCAGGCCAAAAGGTCATCGTGATCGAGGACTTGATTTCTACAGGCGGCAGCTCGCTTAAAGCAGCAGTGGCAGTGAAAGAAGCTGGCGCTGTAGCTTTAGGAGTTCTTGCAATTTTCTCTTACCAGCTTGATAAAGCGACAGAAGCTTTCGAAGCTGCGGATATGCCGCTTCATACGCTCTCAAACTACACCAAACTGCTCGAAGTGGCTTTGGAAAAGGGCAAGATTAAAGAAGAAGATATGGCGCTTCTTCAATCTTGGAGAGCAAATCCGGCTGCATTCGGCTTGTAATCCCCATCTCCATAAACGCAAAGTTTGACGAATGATGTGGGTCGTCCTATAAGAAAATGAGATGTAAGGATTGCGTTTTGTGCTTTTTTCAGCAGCGAGGCTATGCAGTAAGCAGTCTAATTGCGGCTGCACCAAAGTGAATGCAAGCTATTAGCTTTCGTCCGTCAGGCATAATTATGATTGCTGCGAGCGAGGGAAATTACGAAGAAGCTCTACCTTTTCGAAAAGGAGAGCTTCTTTTTTTATGTTACCAACATATCTATGAAAGCATGAAGGGAATGAGACATCCACTTTTTGGGATGAAGGAGGAGCTGTAGGTCAAACCGCAAATCTGGATGTTTAAAAGGAAGGACAGCTAATTTGCCAAGCTCCAGCTCAGTTTGCACAGCAATGCGGGGAAGAAGAGCAATTCCTAGTCCAGTCATCACGCAGTGTTTGATTGTCTCTAGATTACCCAACTCGAAGCCGATGCGATAAGGAATGGCATGGTCTTTGAGCAATTTCTCGAACATCCCCCGATAAATGCAGCTTTCTTCTGTTACGATGATGTCGGCGTGTTGTAAGTCAATTAATTGAATTAGCTCGGTTCGCACAAGTGGATGGTTTATAGGTGCGACTAAGACTAAAGGTTCTTCTCTTACTTGAATACAATGAAGTTGACTGTCAGCTGGGTAGCGATCAAGCAGGAGTCCAATATCGTAGCTACCTTCTTTCACTTTGGTCAATAAGGACGACTCATTGTCGGGTAGAAGCTGAATGTTAAGGCCAGGAAACAGCTGCCTGAGCTTGTGTAAGTAAGGGGGGAGATAATAAGCCGCAAGCGAATCTATTGTTCCGATTGTTAACGTGCCGCTCACTTGATTAGCGACAATTTCTTTGGATTGATCATACAATTCTAGCATTTGATTGACCAGTTTCAGTAAACTTTCACCTGGCGGGGTTAATTTAAGCTGCCGACCATATCTTTCGAAAAGAGGCACTCCGTACTCTCTTTCAAGCTTCTGAATCTGCATAGTCACGCTCGATTGCGCGTAGCCTAATTCCTCTCCAGCGCGTGTGAAGCTTTTTCTTCGAGACACTTCACGAAATGTTCGAAAGTACGTAAGATCCATCTCTGTACCTCGCATTATCAAAATTTTTGATGAACCTTATCATTTATTATAGCTAACTGTGATGCTTTCTTCCATGCTAAAGTGGAAATACGGATAATTTTGGTGAGGAGATGGTTAGGATGTTGAGAGAAAGTGACTTACAGGGGGTATATGTGCCAATCATTACACCATTTGACGAAGAATATGAGGTGGATGTCGCCTCTTTCTATAATCAAGCGTACAATTTGTTTCAGGATGATATTGATGGTTTGATTGTTAATGGAACGACAGGGGAATCTCCCACGATTACCTCAGATGAACTGGATATTCTGTTCGCTACCGCACAAACCGCGCGTGAAGCCGCGCATGTGCGTGTACCGCTTGTCATTGGCACAGGTACGAATGACACCATGTCATCCGTGAAAAAAACGGAAATCGCTGGGAAACTAGGCGCCGATGCCGTATTGGTCGTTGTTCCTTACTATAATAAGCCAAGTCAAGAGGGAATCATTGAGCATTATCGTCACATAGCGAGTGTTGGCGTGCCCGTCATTCTATACGAAATTCCACATCGGACTGGTGTGAAGCTGGAACTGAATACGATTCGTACGATACTCGATATCGATGGCGTCATTGGAATGAAGGACAGTACCTCGGACACTGAACTTGTGTCTGAGCTTGTCCGCCTCGGTTCCAAGCCTGTGCTTTGCGGAGAGGATTCGCTGCTATATGCAGCATTATGTGCAGGCGCTAGAGGCTTTATGAGTGCTTCTGCGAACGTTGAAACGGAGAGGTTCGTATCGTTCTATCGAAGCTTCATGGCAGGTCGCCAAGCGGAGAGTAAAGTATATTTTGAAAATCTGCTTCCATTGATTCAACTACTTTTTCAAGAGCCGAATCCAGCTCCATTGAAATGGTTGTTAGAGCAGCAAGGCGTCATCGAGTCGGATACCCTACGATTGCCAATGATGTCGATTTCCGAAGAGCTGCAACAGAAGCTAGCGCCTTATTTGGAGAGAATTAATGGATGAAAAGCGGAAGTTAATTATGTAGGAGGAGCGGATAGAAGTGAAGAGGGCAAAAGTATTTACAGGCTCACCTTGGGAGCCTCTCGTTGGTTACTGCCGCGCTATACGGGTGGGAAATCGGATTGAAGTTGCCGGGACAACGGCCATGAAAGACGGAGTTGTCATTGGCGTAGATAATCCATACGAGCAGACTCGCTATATTTTGCAAACGGTTGAGAAAGCGCTGCAAGAGCTTGGTGCACAAATGTCGGATGTGGTACGTACAAGAATGTTTGTGACGGACATTTCGAAATGGACTGAAATCGGAAAGGCGCATGGCGAGTTTTTTCAACATGTGCAGCCTGTTGCGACGATGGTTGAAGTGAAGGGTTTGATTGATCCTTTATTAATGATAGAGATTGAAGTAGAAGCTGAGCTTGATCAACAATGAAAAGGGAATGAAAAAACGCTTATCCGAGTTCGAAGCGGCAGTGGTTGCCGCTAAGACAAGAGGATAAGCGTTATTGATGTTGCATTTGGTTTTAATAGAGGATCGTTAACCTACACGCTTTCCTATAATGAGAAGATCGCGCTCCACGCCATCGAGCTCGGCTATACCAGGTAGATGGGCCCAATTTTCGAAGCCGAAGCTGCGAAACAGCTTAAGACTTGGTTCATTATGGCCGAAAATAAAGCCGAGCAGCGTTTTCAAGTGTAGTTTAGGACAAGCGTCGATAGCTTGCTGTAGGAGGTAACGGCCGATTCCTTGCCCACGGAAAGCTTCGTCGATGTAGATGCTAACCTCAGCTGTGGCGTTATAGGCAGGTCTGCCATAGAAAGATTGAAAGCTTAACCAACCACAGATGTTTGAGCTGCTCTCTAGTACCCATAAGGGACGAAAATCAGCTGAATGTTCATAGAACCATTTTTCACGGCTTGCCGCAGTTACGGGTTCTGTATCCGCAGTAACCATACGTCCTGCAATTGTTGTATTATAGATGCGCACAATTTCTGATAAGTCTTCTAAGCGGGCATGACGGATTGTGAAATTACTTATGCTCATCGTTGTTACTCCTTAGCAGAAGCTAATTTCAACCAGAAGCGGCTTATTGTCTCCAGGCCTTTATCAAAGTTGACCAAATGAAAATGCTCATTTGGGGCATGAAGGTTTTCACCCGGCAAACCAAATCCGAGCAATACGACTGGAGCGTTCAGCACACGCCCCAATACTTCCACGATAGGAATTGATCCTCCGCTGCGTGTGTATACAGGCCAAGCTCCGTAGGTATCTTCGTATGCTTGCGCGGCAGCTACCATGACGGGCTCGTCTATTGGCGTAATGAACGGATTTCCGCGAAGTTGGCGATCCAGGATGATCTTGACGCCCTGCGGTGTATTTGCATAAATATGCGCTTCGACAGCGTCCATAATTTCATCCGGGACTTGCGCAGCAACGAGGCGGCAGGCTATTTTGGCAATGGCGCGATTAGGAATAATGGGTTTAATTCCTTCGCCTTGGAAGCCGCCGCTGACGGATGTAATCTCCAATGTAGGTCTGGAGGTTGTTTGTTCATAGAAAGAAAACCCTTTCTCTCCGAACAAATGATCTACTTCCAAGTCGGAGCGAACTTTATCCGCATCTGGTTCTACTTGCTTGAAAGCTTCGCGCTCTTTCTCGGAAAGCGCAATGACTCTGTCATAGAAGCCTTTCACGGCAACGCGGCCATCGTCATCATGAAATGAACTAAGCAGTTTGGACAGCGCATGAATCGGATTTTGTACAGCGCCGCCAAAAAGGCCGGAGTGTAAGTCGCTATTCGCTCCTTCGACAATGATTTCAAACCCTGCAAGACCGCGCAGGCCATACATGAGGGCTGGTTTTCCAGGCCCTTGCATTTGAGTATCGGAAAGAGTTATTATATCCGCTTGTAGCTTGCCTGCCTGTTTGTCGATGAAAGGGGGCAAGTTCTTGCTTGCAATTTCTTCTTCGCCTTCAATGCAAAATTTCACATTCACAGGCAGGCTTCCATGGGTACGCAGGAAAGCTTCAACGGCTTTGACATAAAGAAATAACTGTCCTTTATCGTCGGTGCTGCCTCTTCCGAACAGTTTACCGTCATGAATAACGGGTTCGAAGGGCGGTGTAGACCATAGCTCAAGCGGCTCAGCGGGCTGTACATCGTAATGTCCGTAAATGAGAACCGTAGGTTGACCCGGTGCATGCAGCCAATCTGCGTATACGACTGGATGTCCGTCGGTTGCCATGATCTCGATGTTCTCAAGACCTGCATGCTTCAAAGCCTGCGCAGTCCAATCGGCACAACGCTGCATATCTGCCTTGTGCTCGGCAACCGCGCTAATGCTTGGAATGCGTAAAAATTGCATCAGTTCCTCTATGTGGTTGTCCCGGTGCTGCTCGAAATAAGTTTTTAAGGTTTCGATCATGTGAAAAGTCTCCTTCTTCCTAACAAAAAATGGTGTCTCTTTAAAGTTCCCTAAAGGAAAGAAAAATCCTGCCATTGGTAAATTAAAGCACGTATTTTGTGATCAATTACCTGATAAGCGCAACTTTCTGCGTAAACTACTGGTATTGTAAGGAGTGGAAAGGGGATGTACCTCATGAAAGAAGTGTGTAAAACAGAACGATTGTCGTTGGTTTTACTTGATAGCTCTTCCGTACATTTAGTACTCGATTATGTGATGCGTAGCCGTAATTTTCTAAAGTTGTGGGAGCCCGAACGCAATGAGGACTATTTCACGGCAGTTTATCAAGCCGAGCTTTTGGAGCAGGACGCGAAGAACATGGATGAAAGTCAGTTGCTAAAATGGTGGATCCTTTATGAGGAGCAAATTATTGGTTCAGTTTCACTCAGTAATATTGTGAGAGGGGCTTTTCAATCTTGTCATCTGGGTTATCGGCTGGATGGGCAGCAATTGAATAAGGGATTGATGACGGAAGCTTTGCATGCGTTAATTGCTTATGCGTTTAATGAGATGCACTTGCATCGAATTGAGGCGAATATTATGCCTCGCAATGGAGCTTCCCTAAAAGTGGTTGAAAAATTAGGTTTTTATGAAGAGGGCTTAGCGCTTAAATATTTAAAAATTCATGACGTTTGGGAAGACCATATTCATATGGTACTGCGCAATAGTGCCATGGAATAATAGGAACAACTAGCCTAGTGGAAATAGATCCGCTAGGTTTTTAATTTACAGGGAACCTTACAAAATTGTTAGGTAAATGAAAGGTTATTCGATTAGTAGAGGTTGTGTATTTCTATAAACTTGCAAGGCAAGGGAGCAAAATGGCTGTTTAAATAGATGATGCTTCATGTTTTCTTTAATATTTCTTTGTATTCTCTTTATACATTTCCGTTATGATGCTATGAGATTACAAAATAGGGAGTGAGAGGGATTGATAGAATAACCAAAAAATAGTATATATAAGTAGTTATATACAAATCAAAAGTTTTTTTAGGTTATTTTCAGCAAACCTTCAGTTTCGTGGAACTTTTTATCATGCTGCTCCGTCTATTATATCATACAGTTTGGCAATGAAAGGGAGGTTCACGCGTGGCAGGCTGGTTTCGTAAGAAAAGTATGAGCACGATGGAAACGATAGTTATCGAAGAAAATCCGCAAGTGGATGCTATTCCCTCTCGCGTGGTCACATCTGATAGCCCTCTGTTGACGGTTAGTGGCGTGGAACGCTCCTTTCATGTAGGCAGTCAGCGATTGGACGTGTTAAAGGGTATTGACATGCAGCTGCTGCCGATGCAGCTAGTGATGCTGAAAGGCCGCTCCGGTTCCGGTAAAACAACTTTACTGAACTTGATTGGGGGGCTGGATCAGCCTGATGAGGGCGAAATTTTGTTTCAAGGACATCCTTTCCATCGTTGCAGCGATGATGAGCGCACGCATATTCGGCGTAAGGAAATTGGGTTTATTTTCCAATCATTCGCCTTGATGCCATTGCTCTCGGCTTGGGAAAATGTCGAGCTGGCTCTGCGTATGGCTGGCACGCCACGCTCACAGTGGAAGGCGCGAGTCACGCATTGCCTTGAGCTTGTAGGGCTTGGAAAGAGGATGCATCATCGTCCTTTTGAACTATCAGGTGGCGAGCAGCAGCGCGTTGCGATTGCCAAGGCGATCGCTCATAGGCCTTCGCTTATTTTGGCGGATGAGCCTACTGCGGAACTAGATTCACAAATGGGCGCGCAAATTATGTCGGTGTTTCGCGATATCATTGTAAGCGAGCAAGTGACAATTTGTATGACGACTCATGACCCTACGATTTTGGAGGTTGCCGATCATGTTTACGAAATGGTGGATGGAAGATTCGTCTCGTAGTCGGACGATGAAACCCTTAGCTGCACTAATTTTATGTTCTACGCTTATACTTGCATCTGGTTGCTCGCTGTTGCCTAAGGAGCAGGAGGAAGAAGCACTTCCGACGATCAATCCACCTAAACTATCCAAGAAACCGGAATATGTAGTGAAAACGGAAACACTTGAAACGAAAGTACGGGGATCCGGTCGTCTAATGGCTTTGCAAGAGGAGAAGCTGTTTTTCTCCGAGGATATGAATAGCAAGCGTATTAGTGCGCTGCTTGTGAAAAATGGCGACGCTGTAGAAAAGGGGCAGCCTATTGCGGAGCTTGACGTTTCCGACATGGCTAGCGACCTAAAGCGCAAGCGTCTGCAAACTCGCAAAGATGAACTAACGATGATTGAAACGCTGCGCAAGGCCGATGAAATGACCCCAGATGCAATTGAACAGGCGAAGATTGATTTCGAATTGAAGCGTGAAGAGCTTGAGAAGTTGGATAACCAAGTTAGTAAAGCCAAGCTACTAGCACCCTTTAGCGGTACGATTGTTAGTGTGACAGCTAAAAAAGGGGATACGGTGAAGTCTACTGAGTCCGTGGGTACGCTAGCAGATCTCACGCAATTGACAGTAGCTGCAAGTATTACAGCTGATGATGCGAAGAAAGTGGCTGTTGGGATGGAAGTCATCGTCGATATTAATTCTGCTGGTCAGCATAAAGGGAAGGTTAAGCAACTGCCTAATCCGCAGGCTAACACTAACAATGGAAGTGGCGGTGGTTTTTACCCAGGTGACGGGCAAGGGGGCAGCGCGCAAGACACAATTGACAACTATCTTGTCGTCCAACTGGATGAATTCCCGAAAAACTTGAATCGAGGCACTCAGCTTGGCATCACGATTATTACCCAAAGAAAAGAAAATGCGACGGTAATTCCGCTTGCAGCGCTTCGCTCCTATTCAGGTCGCAATTACGTGCAGGTTATTGATGCTCAAGGCAACAAGAAGGAAGTGGATGTGGAAATTGGCCAACAGACTTCGACGGATGTAGAGATTGTTAAAGGTCTTACAGTAGGTCAGAAAGTAGTGGGTCGATAATGTCCATGCCGATGCTGCGGTTTCTGTTTCGAAAAATGTGGAATACCCGCTGGCTGACGCTCAGCACGCTGCTTGGACTCGTTATGGCGGTTGCTTTCACGACAAGTATACCGATGTATGCGGATGGGTCGTTGAAGCGAGTCGTTGCTAAATCGCTAGAGGAGAAAAGCAGCGGATTGCCTGCTGGTTCCTTACTTATTCGCTATCAAGCGGTTGGTTCGGATCGTGCAGGGTTAGATGAGCTCAAAGACGTCAATGTTTATATCCAAGATCAAATTCCTAAGGATATTGGGTTTCCACAAGATGCATACGCAAGGAATTATACGATCAAAGGGTCGCAATTAACTCCAACAGATTCAACGAAGGTAGATCCAAGTAAGCGCCGTCAGATGACGTTAACCTCTTTGAGCGGACTGAAAGATCATGTAGAGTGGTCCATGGGGCAGATGGCTTCAGACCAATCGGACAATGGTGTTTTGGAAGCTGTTGTTCTTGATGAAGCCCTGTACCGTAACGATCTACATATAGGTGATATATTTAGTTACGCAGCTTCTGGAGCGAGTGGAAGTCAGCTTCTTAAGGTGAAAATCGTTGGATCATTTAAACCGAAGCTTGAAAACGATTCGTATTGGTTTCAAGGCTTGGAAGGCTTGGTTAATTCGTTGATCGTTAGTGATGAGGTATTCACCAAGACGCTATTAACGGAGAAGAAAATTCCGCTGCAGCTAGCAAATTGGTATTATGCATTTGATCTGCGAAATATTCAAACGAGCCAGCTTTCTCAGCTGGGAAATCGTCTGGAGCGATTGGACATTAATCTGTTTCAGAAGTTGAAAAATACAAAAGTAGATGTTTCTTTTCAGCCGATTTTGAATGAATTTAAAGCGCAAAGCGTTCAAATGCAAATTTTGCTGTTTACGTTGGCAGCTCCCATGATAGCAATGGTTTTCTACTATATTGTGATGAATGCTAGACAGTCGCTTGATCGTCAGCGAAGTGTTATTGCCGTGCTGCGGAGCCGTGGAGGCAGTACGAGACAGATTGTAGGCATCTACTTTTCGGAAGGCTTAATTCTCGGGATTATCGCCCTCATCGTTGGTCCGTTTATTGGTTGGTTCATGGCCAAAAGTATAGGCTCCTCTAGTGGATTCCTAACATTCGTAGATCGCAAAGCGATTCCTGTCGGTTTCACAAAAGAAGCAATGGTGTACGGAGCGCTCGCTATTGTTATTGCGATTCTAGCTAGTGTGATCCCAGCGGTTGTCTTCGCTAGGTCTTCAATCGTTAATTACAAACAGCAGCTGGCACGAGCTGATCGTTCGCCTCTGTGGCAGCGTTGGTTCCTTGATATCGTGCTGCTCGGCGTCGTTGGTTATGGTTATTACTTGTTCGACCAGCGTCAAGTGTTGTCCGTACAAACGGGACTTACAACGGATCAACTGCAGGTGCATCCGCTCTTGTTTTTCGTGCCGGCGCTCTCGATCTTTGCATTAGGGCTCTTCTTTTTAAGGATTTTCCCATGGCTGCTGCGTTTATTCGGTTGGCTTGGCCGCAGGTTTTTGCCCGTGCCGCTTTATCTGACGCTCGCACAGTTATCTCGATCGGCCAAAGCCTATTATCCGCTTATGCTTCTTCTCGTTCTTACGCTTGGACTCGGTGTGTATAACTCCTCAGCCGCACGTACGATCGATTTGAATTCTACGGAACGAACACTGTATCAGTATGGTACCGATGTTGTACTACAAACGGTGTGGGAAGGCTTCTCCGACGATCTACCGAAAGATCCAAAATCTGGACAGAACGGCAAAGGGACGGGGAAAGGTGGCCAAGGTAGTGGAAATGGTTCTGGCACTGGTGGCGGTCAAGGTGGTGGTGGCGCCAAGCCTGGCGAAGAAACACCTTCCAAAATCCGCTACGTGGAGCCTCCGTTTCAGATATTTCGTGAGTTGGAAGGTGTCGAGGCAGCGGCCAGAGTGCTGTTGACCAAGGGAAATGTCGTTGTTTCCGGTAAATCGACTGGTCAAGGTATGATTATGGGCGTCGACAATGTCGATTTTGCCAAAGTGGCTTGGTTTCGACCGGATCTTTTTCCAGTCCATCCGAATCAGTACTTGAATCTGCTAGGAACTTACGAGCAGGCTGTCATTATTCCTTCTAATTACGCAAGTAAGTATGCACTTAAGGAAGGCGATACGCTGTCCATTACGGTCCAGCAGCAGCCTGTAGAATTCGTTATTGTTGGCATCGTCCCGTATTGGCCGAGTCAATATCCGGATCAGACGCCATTCTTCATAACGAATCTGGAATACTTGTATGACCAGGCTCCTATTGCTCCATATGAAGTATGGTTGAAGATGAAATCAGACGCTAAGGTAGCCCCTCTTGTTAGCGCCCTGCAAGCCAAAGAAATTGAAATCGCTTCTGTGAAAGACGTGCGTAATGAACTAATTACCCAGAAAAAGCATCCAGCCAGAGGCGGCGTTTTTGGGATTCTAAGTCTTGGGTTTCTAGTTTCGGTTATCGTATCGTTGATTGGTTATATGCTGTATTGGTTCTTTAATCTTTCCAGTAGGGTTGTGCAGTTTGGAGTTCTTCGTGCTATGGGCTTATCCCGTAGGCAATTGACAGGTATGCTGCTTCTCGAGCAAGGCTTTACAGCTGGACTTTCCATTGCGTTAGGTATCGGAATCGGGAAACTAACCAGCTACTTCTTTCTTCCGTTTTTGCAAACCTCAGAGAATGTGAAGACGCAAGTACCGCCATTTCGAGTCGTATTTGATTCCAAAGACACCTACCAGCTTTACTTTGTCGTTGCTTTTATGATGCTGACTGGTGCAACATTGCTGTTCCTTCACATTCGTAGATTACGCGTTCATCAAGCTGTGAAGTTAGGAGAGGAGAAATAACCCATGATTACATGCGAAGGTTTGGTCAAAATCTACAAAACCGACGATATCGAGGTTGTTGCTCTGCAAGGGCTTAACATTCATATTGAACCTGGTGAGCTAATGGCTATAATTGGGAATAGCGGGAGCGGTAAATCCACGTTGCTGAACACTCTGGGGGGACTTGATCGACCGTCCGCTGGCCAAGTAAAGGTTGGTGATTGGGACCTTCTCAAAATAACGGATAAGCAGCTCGTTGAGTATAAGCGCAATACAGTCGGATTCATCTGGCAAAATAATGCGCGGAATTTGATCTCATACTTAACCGCACTGGAAAATGTAGAAATGCCTATGATGCTTAGCGGTAAGTATGATCGCGAGTATGCGAAGCAATTACTCGAGTGGGTCGGTCTCGGACATCGGATGAACAATAAGCTGCAAGAGCTGTCCGGAGGGGAGCAGCAACGGGTGGCAATTGCCATCTCTCTCTCTAACCGTCCGCGATTGCTGCTCGCGGATGAACCGACAGGTTCTGTTGATACGAAGACAGCGGATATGATTCTTTCCATTTTTCAGCGTCTGAATAAGGAGTTGGGTGTAACCATTGTTATTGTCACGCACGATTTGTCCATAGCCAGTAAAGTGGGACGCGTCGTGGCCATTCGAGACGGAATGACCAGTTCGGAGTTTATTGCTCGCAATCCTTCAATCGCTTCTTGGGATGGAACGGATTCTTCGCAAGCAGGACTGCCCACGCAAGCACATGAAGAATATGTGGTGCTGGATCGTGCAGGACGTTTGCAGGTGCCCAAGGAATACTTGTCTGCCTTGCAAATCAATGGAAAAGCTACCATGGAATTCGATGGTGAAACGATTATGATTAAAGCTCCTAAAATATTGAATAAAGACGAAGAAAAGGATAGACATTCACAAATAGTTGGAGGAAAATCTAAATGAAACTATTGAATCGTAAAATGCTTGCTGTATCTCTTACCTTATGCATGGTGGCTCCGCTTGCCGTAGCCTGCAGTAAAGGGGAGAAAACGGATGATAAAAAAGAACGCGTGCTGAAAATCGCGACTACCTATGGTTATGGCTCTGACGATGAATATTTCCGACAACAATTTACGGAAATTTTTGAGTTTGCTAATCCGAATGTCAAAATCGAAATCATCCCGACAATGGATGATAAATATCGCTATAGCGGACCTCAGCCAGGTGAAAAGATGCCTGACCCCATGGAGAAGCTCAAAGAATTAATGCAGAGTGATAATCCTCCTGATGTGGTTATGGTTGATTTTGAACAGCTCCCGGACATGATTGAAAGCAACTTACTGACACAGCTTGATTCAAAGATTACCAAGGATAAATTCGATACAGCGGGTATAGTTCCAGCGGTAATCGATGGGATTAAAAATGCTGGAGGCGGTAAATTGTACGCTCTAGCTCCTACGTTCAGTTCCTCAGCCCTTATCTATAATAAGAAGATGTTTACGGATGCTGGAGCCGATTTTCCTAAAGATAGTATGACATGGGATGAAATATTCGATCTGGCTAAGCGTGTGAAGAAAAGCGAAGGTGAAAATAAAGTGGGCGGCTTCTCATTCTCTACGCAATCACAGGGCGAATTATTTTATAGTATGAATACTTATACTTCTCCGCTTCAACTGAAAATGTTTGACGATGCAGGGGAGAAAATGACTGTAGATACGGATCAGTGGGAAAAAGTATGGGCCAAAATGGCACAAATGCAGAAAGAGAATGTATTCCCGGAGCTCAATGACCCGCAAAAGTCGATGAATCGACAAATGGACCAGCAAAATCCATTTAGTTATGATGACTTTATGTCAGGTCGTCTTGCGATGAGCATCATCAACTACGGCCAGCTTCAGCAATTAACGAGTGCGAACAAAAATGCCGCCAGTTACAAAGGGTTTACCCCGATTGAATGGGATGTTGTCACAATCCCTTCTCATCCAGAAGCAAAAGGTGTCGGCGGTGCTATTTATATGAACGGAATGATGGGTATTAATGCCAAAGCGCAAAACCCTGAGGATGCCTGGAAATTCATTAAATTTATTAATAGCGATGATTGGGCTAAGTTAAAGTCTCACAGTACGTATAACTTGGTTTCGCGATCCAAATATTTGAAACCTAAAGATGGGCAAGAATTCCATATGGAAGCTTTTTATAATGTAACGCCGGTTCCTACGGAAAACAATTCCAAAATCTACCGAGAAAAACCATACATTGGTCAAGTTCAGGATATTGGTCGTCAACAATTTGATGAGGTCTTGAAAGGTAAAAAGACAGCTCGTGAAGCGCTCAAAGAATGGCAGACACAAGGAGATACGATGCTGAAACAAATGAAAGATAACCCGAATACCCCGATTCAGCCAGTGCCAATGAACGGTATCGGTGGATAAAAAGGACGAAAAGCAAATAGTTAAGCAATGGACTCAGGATTTCTTGCAAATGTTTGCATGTTAAATTGAAGTAAGTTTTGCATGAGCAAAACTCAAGGAGGTCATCAAGGGAAATGAACATCAAGTTTCGATCTACACGATTAGCTGCCATTGCTTTATCCGCAACACTTACGTTAGGTGTCGTAACACCCGTTATGGCAGACAATAGTGCTGCTTCGATCTCTTCTACGGTGGGAACCGTGTCAATAACGAAGAGTAGTTATTTTGAGTTGAAGCAAATTCATGTTTTGCCTGATCAAAGCGGGAAGCTGGCTACCTTCACAATTACTATACATAATGAGGGCAGCAGCGAGCTTCAGTTTATTGATTACTGGGTTAGATTGAAAAGCAAGTCAGGTAATCAGTTCTCAGCACGCTTACTTCCTGCAGATAAAGATAAGAACCGGGTTGCTCCCGGTTCTACCACAGACATGACGTTTTACTCAACGGTAAACAGCACTACGAATCTACAAGACCTTGTTGTCCAATTTATTAAATGGGACTTTAGTCAGCCTAACTTCGAGCGGGTGCTCGGCGAAGTTGCCGTGCCGGATTCTTATACCGACGTAACACCGGCAGACGGTACTTCGGTCATTTCCATTGGTGGAAATGATGTGAAAGCCTCCATTAAGAAATTTTTAAATAATAAGAATGAGAAATATTATGTACCAACAGTCTATTTGACCTTAGAGAATGTCGGAAGTCATACTGTAACCGTTCCGTCCTATTTGTTCTCTATTCGCACATCGGAAGGGCTGCTGTATCCACTGGAAGCAAAAGGGGTCAAGGATTTGAAAATTAATCCTAAAGAGACCAAAGAAATTCAACTTTCCGGGTCAATTCCCGTATCGGTAGCTGCGAACAATTGGCAGCTAACGCTTGCTGAGACGATAACTGATCTTAAGCTGAACGTTGCGGTTGCTGCGTTCCAATTACCTGCTGTTACACAAGGAGATGGAGGATCGGTAGGTAAAGAATACACGTTCACGAGCAAATCTGGCGTGTATACGACGCAACTGAATGCACTTCACAGGCTACCTTGGGAAGATAAGGATATTTTAACTGCTGATTTGACACTTAGCAACAAAGGGGAACAATCCCTTCCAATACCTAATTTATCCGGTTATTTCCTTTTGGATGATGCGGTGAAAATTGATGCTAAGCTCGTTCAGACTTCTAAAGTAATTGGATTGGGCGCAGGAACAAATGTCAATTTGCAGCTTGCTGGCAAAGTGCCTTATACGTATGAATTCTCACATATCAAGCTTGTCCTGCAGGAGAAAGAAGGAGAAAAGCCTGCGACGGGAACCGAAACAGGCAGCGCAGCTGTTACTGACGTGCTTGAATTCTCAACACAAGCTGAGCTTCAAGCAATTCCATTTATCGGCATGGGTGAATCTTACACTTCAAATGATGTTGGTCGCAAAACGAAATTTGTTGTACGTAACGTGTCTACGTATGAGGACAAAACAAATATCATGTACTCGACTATGGTAGAAGCGACGAATCTGGAGAAACGATTCACCAATGTGAATAAATTGGTCGCCAATTTCCGTTCTTCGGATGGAACGATTTTTCCAGCAACGATTGCTGAAGTGAAAAATAAAATTAGTCCTACGGGTAAAGGGCTATTAAACGTGTGGGCCTCGGTTCCAAAAGGATATTCAACTGCGAATATGAACCTTCTCCTTGGCGAAGCGGTAACGGATGGAAAATTGACAGAGGGCGAAAAGACTGTCGCAGACTCCTATGTCAATCCAGTAGCATTTTGGCTGCCCGAAGAGAAAAAAGAGGTGAAGACGAAGCTTTCTAATGTGGAATTGTTTCCATATACAATTAATATTAATAGAATCGGGACCGCGATTGCGGACGGCACCTTTACTCTAAAATTCAATTATGAGTTAACGAAGGAAAAGCTTACTGAGATTAATACGGAAGGTCATAATCTGCTGCTCGTTTTTGAAGATGGGGGCGGTGTGAAGAGTTTTGAGAAAAAATTCGATTTCAAAGATTTTGATGTTATCAATGGAGAATCAAATGCTGATGAAGATTCTAAGATACGACTCGGGAAACATGAAAATTTCAAGATCACTCTTTCAGACCCTGGTTTAATTTACAAAACACAATTTTTAAAGCAATTCACGCTCAGTGTGTATGATGAGTTTCAAGGTCAAAGAAAATTAATTGCTTCACAGAAAGCTGACTGGTTTGTTCTTTCGGACTAATTTCTATTATTCAATCTACGTAAGCGGAGGCGCTAAGCCTTCGCTTTTTTGGCGTGAAGTCACATGAAGTCATAACGGGTTGGTGAATTGTATGACTGAATATATGACTTGAGATATGACTTAATTCACCTGTTTTTGCGGAGCGGTGCGTATATAATGAAGCCATGTTAGGAAATTGGGAATATTTTGATCTTCATCTGGGAACATACGTATAACATGTTTAACTGCTAGAGAGGAGTGTGGATAGGAAAGGGAGGAACTTCTGAATGAAAGAGAAAAAAATATAAAAATTTCAACACCTGTTTATCTTTTGTTAATATTTACCGTTTATGATGGAAATAGAAATTCGCAAGTGGTTTTCTGGAAACAAAGCTGGTGATAGGGGAGAAGTGAGAATGATTAAGTTAACTGATTTTTCAATGAAAAATGTGGCAGCTATTTTTATTATTATGCTGTTGTTACTGGTAGGAGGCTCCTATTCAACTACCACATTGAAAGTAGAAAGCATGCCGGATATTACCTTTCCGGTCGTTATTGTAAGTACAACCTATAAGGCTCCTCCTAAGGATGTACTGGACGAGATTACAAAACCGATTGAAAAAGCGGTTGCTGGCTTGTCTGGGTTGAAAAACTTAACATCAAGCTCACAGGATAATTATTCTCAAATTATTTTGGAGTTAGAGCAAAATAAAAAACCGGAAGATGTAAAGAAAGATGTTGAAAGTTTGGTTGCCAACGTCAAACTTCCACAAGGTGCTGAGAAACCAAAGGTGTTAACAGCTGGTTTCGCTTCACAGCCTGTGTATTATATGGCTGTTTACGGTGAAAACGGGATGAATCAGACTGAGCTGGATAAGATTTATAAGGATACTATTTTACCTGGTTTTAATGGATTAAAGGGGATTGACCATGTTGATTCCGTTGGTAACCAAGAAGCGGTTCTAAGCATTAAATTGGATGCGGCAGCCATCAATAACTATGGTCTAACACCAGCTGACGTATCTGGGATGATTAAGGCCTCTCTCGTATCGAGCCCTGCAGGCAGTGTGGACTTTAATGGGAATTCACAAATGGTTCGCGTTAAAGGTGAATTTGATACGATTTATAATTTGGATAATTTAAAAATGACAACGAAAAAAGGCGATACGCTCTTGCTGAAGCAAGTGGCTAAAGTAGAGGCCATCAGTGAATCTACTTTTATTGCCAGATTGGATGATAAACCAGCCATCGGCGTCCTTTTATATAAGACTAAAGTGGCTAACGCGGTTGAATTCGCGGATAACGCCGACAAGTTGATGAAGGGCTGGGAAGAGTCGCTGCCTGGGGTGAAGTTCCATGTAGTCCTTAATGGCGCGACATCGATTAAGGAATCGGTACACGGAATGGTGCAAGAAGGTGGATTAGGTGCTGTACTCGCATCCTTAATGATTTTGCTGTTTTTACGCAATATTCGAATGACGTTTATTGTCCTTGTTTCGATTCCACTTTCTATTCTCGTTACGTTATTGTTGATGGCTCCACTTGGAATATCCCTTAATATTATGACATTAGGGGGGTTGGCCATTGCGGTAGGGCGGGTTGTCGATGATAGCATCGTCGTTATCGAGAATATTTATAGTCAGTTGCAAAAGGCTCAGGAGCGCAATGAATCTGTGATTAGACTGGCTACACAGCAAGTATCGTCAGCGATTACTTCTTCTACAATTACAACTGTTGCTGTGTTCGCGCCTATTGCTTTAGTAAGTGGTGTCGTTGGGGAAGTATTCCGTCCATTTGCCCTTACGCTTGTCTGCGCGTTAATGTCATCATTACTTGTAGCGTTGACGGTCATTCCGATGCTCGCCAAGCTCATGGTGCTGAAAAGTAAAAAGATTCATCAGCATGATGAGAATCATGTCGGTAAAGTGGGACTTCGTTACAAAAAAGCACTGATTTGGTCGCTGAATAATCGTGTCAAAACACTGCTTAGCGCTGCACTGCTGTTCGTTTTATCTTTCGTTCTTATTGTTCCGCATCTTGCAATGTCATTTATGCCTGCTAGTGATAGCGATAAACAGGTACTAATCCAGGTGAAGATGCCTCTTGAAACTTCATTAGATATGATGAACGAAAAATCCAAAGAAATTGAAGCGATGCTTAAGACGTTCAAAGACCAAACAGGACAGCCAGTATTTAAATACAATGAGTCTCTAGTAGGTTATAATTTCAGTAGCGATAAGCAATCTTATCGGACATCTATGTTTACGGAAGTAAGTGCAGCTACAAATGCCAAAGAAGCGCTGAAAATTTATAAAGAAGAAATTATGAAACTATTACCGCAAGGATCGGATGTTAATTTGCAACTGATTAGCTTTGGTGGAGATGGTGGTGGAAGTTCCGACTTCTTATATTCCTTAAAAGGAGACGATCTGCTTTATCTCAAGAAAGCGGCAGAAACCATTAAAGAGAAAATGAAAGAGTTTCCTGAGCTTATCGACATTAAAGACAGCTTAAGTGATTCTAAAACAGAAGTTGAAATTACTGTTGATCAGAATAAAGCAAGATTATATAGTTTAACAACGGCTCAAATTCTCCAAACGGTAAATAATTGGATCGCTGAAGAAAAGCTAGGCGACCTCAAATTCGATAATATTACTTATGAAACAAAGGTTCTTCTGAATCCCATATACAAAAACTCGGTAGATAAAATGGGGAACTTCCTCATTCAAACTCCGGCAGGGCAAAACATTCAATTAAACGAGGTTGCCAAAATACGTCAAATTGATGCGCCAATCGGGATTAGCCGAGAAGGTCAAGAGCAAGTGCTGAATGTAACAGCCAAAATTGATAATGCGGACAAAGGCGGAGTGAGTGCGAAAGTATCCGCAGAGCTTGCAAAAATTGAACTGCCTTCAGGAGTTAGCCGTGAAGTGAAGGGGGTTTCCGATGACATTAACAAAAGTTTTATGGAAATGTTTATGGCTATGGGAGCTTCTATCTTTATCGTTTATCTTGTAATGGTTCTAGCTTTTGGTAATGCCAGAGCACCGTTCGCTATTTTGTTCTCCTTGCCTTTGGCTGCAATCGGAGGGCTCTTGGGCCTGTTGCTTACCGGGGAGTCGCTTAACGTGACTTCACTTATTGGGTTCCTTATGTTGATTGGTATCGTTGTTACGAACGCCATTGTTTTGATAGACCGTGTTCAACAACTGAGAGAACAAAATTATGCGGTTAGAGATGCGCTGATTGAAGCTGGTATGACAAGACTTCGCCCGATTATTATGACTGCGGGAGCAACCATTATCGCACTCTTGCCACTAGGGCTTGGACTTTCCAAAGGAACGATTATCTCGAAGGGGTTGGCAGTAGTCGTTATTGGCGGTCTGACTACATCGACGCTGCTTACACTTCTTATCGTACCTATTATTTATGAGGTCATCTTCAGTCGTAGGGAACGGAAATGGTTCAAGAGAAAAGGGAAATCGGATTCTATCCAATCGGATCAAACAGCGCCTGCAGCGCATGAAGCTTAAGAGGGAAAAGGAGAAATCGAATATGAAACGTCAGTTGTTTACGATCAAACAAAGCACTAAATTATTCGGTATCGTCGCGCTGAGCGCGGCGATCGCCGTTGGATGTTCTTCAACACCAGCAGCAAGCCCATCCAGCAAACCAGCCACAGCCGAGCAGCAGGTGAAGACGGTAAAAGCAGTTAAAGTCGCAAAGCTAAAAATTGGTGATCCCATAGAACAAGTTGGAGACGTTGTATCTTCCGTACAATTGGACATAGTGCCGAAAGCTAGCGGTGAAGTTGTTGAAATTGTTAAGAAGCGCGGAGACAAGGTGGAAAAGGGTGAAGTACTGTTCCGATTGGATCCAACGGACGCGCTTATACAAAAAGACTTAAATAATGTAAACTTGAAAGGTGCGCAGGAGGGGCTTTCTTCCGCCAAACAAAGTACATCAAATGTAATAGCAGATACGAAGGATGGCGTTTCCAAGGCGGAAACAGCAGTAAATGACTTGGAGAAAGCCTATAACAAAGCACACAATGATTATGATCAAGGGCTAGCAACGAAAACTCAATTGGAGCAAGCAGAGACAACTTTAAACAATGCTAAGAAGGAATTGGATAGCGCGCGTAGAAAGCTTAAAGCATTACAAGAGACAAACTCACTTACTTCAGCTGAAACTGCTGTTGAAACTGCACAGGTAAACAGCAGGAATATCGAAAGATCCCTTAGTAATTTAGAAGTCAAAGCCCCAGCTTCTGGGATTCTTACAGATCTTAATGTCGTAGTCGGGCAAACGTTATCTCCTGGTGGAAGAGTGGGAGAAGTTCAACAGACGAATCCTGTCAAAATTAAATCTCAACTTACGGATTCGGCTGCGAATCTTGTTCGAGGCAAGACAGAGCTAACTTTCTATATTCCAGGCACAGCGAACAAAGCTACTGCCAAAGTAAATTACTTATCCGATGTCATCAACGGGCAAACAAAGGCTTACGATTTGGAGCTTGAAGTTGAGAACCCGGATGGTAAGCTGAAGCCTGGCTCTAAGGCTCAGGTTGAATTGACGAAAGAAGATGAGCAGATTGTTCCAGTCGTACCAAGTCTAAGTATTGTTCGTGAGGGCGGAGATTCCTTCGTTTACATTTTGAACGGTGATACGGTAGAGAAGCGTAAAGTGGAACTAGGACGTCTCAATGAAACGAGTCAAGAAATTATTACTGGTGTCAAAGAAGGCGAGAATCTTATCGTTTCTGGCCAACATCAATTGAAAGATCAAGATAAAGTGAAAACATCGAACTAAGAATATATGTTTACGAAGATCGTTTTTCTAGAGGAAAAACGCTTAGGAGGAGAACCACGTGAATAACACTATGAAAAAAACGTTAGCCACCATCGCACTATCAGCTGCACTTCTGAGTACAGCGGCTTTTCCAGCCTTGGCTTCCGAAGCTCCAAATAACGAAAAAATTGTAAATAGTGGAGCGAACATGAGTGCGAGTTACAAACTCTCAGATGCTATTGAGGTAGAAATCAAGAGCTTACTGAATGAACATGACTCTGATGCAACCAAGTTAGGTGCTGTCATTCGAATAAAAAATATGAGTGGTAAAGTTACGCGTGTACCAGAGTATGAACTGCGTGTTCATATGGCTGATGGCATCACGTATACGCTGCAGCCAAGCGCTAAGAATCCGAAGTCAGTTCAACCTAAGAGCCAACAAGAACTAAGCTATTTGTCCACGGTTGATCGGAGTGACAATGTCGTTCTATCAGATTTAAGCTTTGTTGATGTGAATTTGGAAGTTTATCCGAAGAAAGAAACAACATTGCTTACCCTTCCGTTAGACGCCAGCTCAGTATGGAATGGAAGCGAAAGCAAAATTACGAAACAAACAGCTATTTTAAAGTGGGGCGAAGCTTTTACTTTGCCGTCACTTCGCTCCCCTATCCAGTTTTCCCCAGTAGATATCCATAAGGAAATTACTGCTACAGGGGTATCTACGGTTGTGCAAATTCAAGCTGTAAATCCAACATCTGAACGTCAAACAGTGCCAGGTTTCGGAATTGACGGGAAGACTGAGAGTAAAGTATATTCAGGCAACCGTGCTGAGACAACTGTAACACTTGATCCAGGTGAGAAGAAGTACATTCACATCGTGATCCCATCTGACCTGGATACAGAATTCTCGAGCTTGAATGTTGTTACACCTGAGAAGTTCGCAACAGCTACTGGGGAAGATACCTACCGTGTAGGGCGTTTGAACATTCTACTTCCTACAGGGGCGGCAACTCTAGGGGTAATTCCTGCTCCAGATTATAAATTAGGCACACCGGTGAAATTGGATTCCACGAATAAGTTCGTGCCAACAAATGTTGATGTTTCGCTTGAAGAACTGCACATAACCAAGAATGAAGATGACGGCTTTAACACAGCAGTTGCTAAATTTAAGTTAACAAATAACAGTGACAGACCAATTCCAATTCCCGCAATTCAAACAGAACTTGTTAGCAAAGATGGTTATGCTTATGCAGGCAGCAGACAGGCAAAAACAGCGTTTAGCGTCGTGCCAAAGGCGTCATACGTTGTGAGTTATGCTTATGCCTTGCCTTCCTCTGAAACAGGTGAAGGCTTGAAGATGAATCTCTATAGCAAACAAGCAAGTGGAGATATCAGCTATAAATCGCTTCTCGCTACCGCAAAAGTACCAGTGCAAAAAAATGATGTAATCAACAATAACTTAAAGGTATACCCATATGATGTGAAGATTAATAATTGGTCACTAAGTGCTCTTTACCAACAAGGGAATATGGCATATAATTATAGGTTGAAGTTGGACTTAGACATTACGCAAGATAAACAGGTAACGGTAGATGCATTCAACAATAAACTTTTGTTCGAATTGTTTGATACTGCAGGCAAACTTGTCGGAAACTCGACAATAGCGTTATCAGGAGAAGGCCGCATATATAATGGAACGAGTGCGATTTCACTAAATGCTAATTCAGAGCAGCTTGATTTTCCACTTACCGTGAAAGTGTTCGAGACTTTTACAGGAGAATCCGGAGAAACCGTGAAGCGCTTATTGACTACCTTCAAGCAATAGCAAAGAAAAGAAAAGCCGCAAGGAAATGCTCAATAAGAGCAGATCTTGTGGCTTATTTTTTATCCTCTGAAGAGGAAAGTTTGATAGACAGTCCAAGCACCATTTTCAGTTTGATACAGAAGGTGAATCCGGTCAACTCTAGAACGATAATCGATAGCCGTTGTTTTCAGACTGGCTAAAACATCATGAAGCTCATCGTCACCTAATTTTTGGCCAATTGTGAGATGTGGGTTGAAAGTGTAGGGTTTGTCTTTTTCAGCTAATTCATCCTTACAGAGTGTTTGGTACAGCTTTAGCATGGCATTCGTGTCCGCAAGTGCTAAATAAATGACATTGTTCACAGGATAAAAAGAAGAAAACCGGTTGAAATCAATGTCAAAAGGAGCGATAGCCCGCGTCATTTGCTCCAAATGATCAACAGCTGAAGCGAGCTTTTGCTCATCCCACACTTCGGCTTCCCGAATAGTGAGGTGGGGCTGGATGAAGTTATAGTGAGGGTCATACCGTTTTCTGTAACTGTTTGCAGCATCTTGTACTTGTTTGGATGGAAATATGGCAATTCCACAGTTCATTTGAATTCCTCCTATGAGCTTTCTTTAAGAAAGCTGGGTATTTAAGCATAAGGTAGTCATTGCATGAGGAAAAGTTTGCAGGCCGTACATAGTTGTATTTATTATACCGCTTTCCTGCTTTTTCTAAAACCGTGGAATATGAAAATTATATTACCTTCATAAGCCACATGTTTTTTGGATATGATAGGAATATTGAAGACTGATAAACGGAGTGAATAACATGCATTGGATCTATTGGGCAAGACTATATGACTCCAAATTCCAAGCGGGTTGTTTGGCGAAACGAATGGAAGAAGATTGGTGGATTTATGGTTACGAATGTCCGCAAGAAGTAGAGGTGTATAAATCTAAAAAAGGTCGTTTCGGAGTCCGCTACAACACCTAATTATTCCTGAGCTGCCATGAAATTAATGCTTGACTTTGCGATCGCTTTTGGTGTATATTTATTTTTGTCGCTGTAATCAGCAAACCAATGACGCGGGGTGGAGCAGCTCGGTAGCTCGTCGGGCTCATAACCCGAAGGCCGCAGGTTCAAATCCTGCCCCCGCAACCAAATTTTAGATTTGGGCCTATAGCTCAGTTGGTTAGAGCGGTCGGCTCATAACCGATTGGTCGGGGGTTCGAGTCCCTCTGGGCCCATACATGGAAACTCTTGCATAGCAAGAGTTTTTATTTATTTTCCGCTGTAGTAGGACGGAGAGAGCAGTTTGATCGTACTGGACAAATGTTTCGTAGCAGGAATTACTTTGAATGCATATCCTATATGAAACTATTAGGAAAAGGGTGATTGAATATGACGAAAGGTTTCGATTGCTCAACGCCTTTAACAATACAGACAGCAGCAGCTTTTGCTAAAGATGGATACGAGTTTGTAGCTAGGTATCTTGTCCCTGGCGGTGCTAAGGCGTTAACAAAATCAGAAGCGAATACGATATCCTCAGCCGGCTTGAACATATTATCTGTCTTTGAAACGACCGCTAGTCGCGCGTTGGGAGGAAGAAGTGCAGGACTCGCTGACGGAGACATCGCACTACAGGTGGCGAAAACAGTTGGACAACCAAGCGGGAGCTGTATTTATTTCGCTGTTGATTTTGACGCAACTAGCAGTCAATTGTCAACAGTTATTGACTACATGAAAGCGGCTAGTGAAGCTACACCAGGCTATACAACAGGCGTTTATGGTTCCTATTCTGTAGTTGAAGCTGTTCGTGCAGCCGGCGCATGCTCTCGATTTTGGCAAACGTATGCGTGGAGTCGTGGAAATAAGTCAACGTTTCTACATGTATACCAATATCTTAACGATGTTACGATTCATGGCGTCGGCATAGATTATGATGAGTCCTATGGAAATGAAGGTTTATGGAATACCGCTGACCTTCCAGAGACCCCACTACTCTTTGCAACGGATGCAAACAAAATCATCTCGTTTCTCGCTGCTGCTTATGACGCTACTCAATCTGCAGCAGCCAGAGCAGAATTTCACCGCTTGGCAAACGTGCTGCGCACGGCTTCTGGTCAACCCGAGCAATAATTATTTACGAATTACAGTGAAATAAACAAAAGGCGCAATCTCTTAGAAAACAGAGATAAGCGCCTTTTGTTATTGAATGATAGCACTGCGAATGTACCAACGCGTATCTGAAGAGACTCGTGCAAGGTGGAAAAGAACCCTCCTTGTTCGAGTCGAGTTCGATCCTTCCGGCGTAGCCGAGACGTCGACCGCGGCATCGAGCTGCAGGAGCTTGGACGTGTCCAGCTCAGGGAACTTAGACAGTCTGCGCATTGTCCGCATATGCACAGCCTGTTCTTGGCCTGTGGTGACCTGTAGCAACTGCAGGTCACCTTGATTTGCTCCACTGATCCACACATCGATCAGCTGCCAAGGGTTCAATTTGCTGATATACTCGGTCAGCAAGCCCGCTGCCTTGTACACCATGACTTGGTGCGCGGGATCAGCGGAGCGGGAGCCGTGCGTCACGCTCCCTAAGAAATGGATGCAGAAATGACCATTGAAGTCATTTCCAGGAATGCCGTCACCTCCATGCGGCATGCCGTGCATGGAGCCGGCGAGCGTGCGGCCATTAAGCTTAACAAGGACGGCTTTGCGATCCCAGCTCCAAGCGCCGTCGTAAATTGTTTTAAGCGTTGCCGAGTCCTGCTTGGTTAGGGGCTGGACATCCGCGTGACTGGAACCTGCGCGGCGCTGGCCCTCGAAGCTGAGACCGCTCTCCAAGTCGGTGATGGTGAATTTACTGTATTTGGGCAGCGCCTCGCTCGCCTGCTCCCATGGAAGGATTTCCCCGTAATGTTTGGCTCGAAGCGCCCTTACATGCTCAACCAGCACCTCCCGAACATAGGTGGGAAGGTCTACTATTATTTTCTGCGAAAGATTGATGACCTCTCCTTTGGCAGTAACGCCAAAATGATAATTATGGCCGTTCTCCTCAAAAGAAAGCGCTGTGTCAGGGGGCACAGGTTCCTCATAAGGTGATCTTAAGTTGTTCTTTTTAAGTTCCCGAACGATCTTTTTATTGTTAAATAGCTCCTCCGTTTGATACGCAGATCGAGGAGAGGCTTTAACGACAAGCCGGAGCTGATTGGTGCTGGCCGTTTCTATCTCCCTTGGGTTGGAGCTATTCGCTTTGGCGATGTTCAGAAATAAGGGGGCTTGCAGCAAAAAAGTCAATAGTAAAAAGCAGACCAGCTTAAGCAGCAAGCGGCGAATACAAACTTGATGCATGGGGAGGCTTCCTCCTGTCATATTATGAGAATAGTAGAGTGCTTCTGTATGAATTGGATTGCACGATTAAGCATATCAGCCGCCTCGAAGTGTATAATTACAGCTTTAGGGCGATAATTGCCATCCTCAAGCATGATTATGTTAAATTTGACTAAATCTTGTACAGCATTTCGTGTACTTTCTGAGAAGTCAGCTTTATCCTTGATCATGGGCGGCGTTTTATGCTTGAAATTGATGCCTACCGATTGCATCGCTTCGTGCAGGTTTTGAGCAAATTGCTCTCTTGTCATCGGTGTATCGGGCTCAAGATCACGCTTTAGCACGATACCATTATGATAAGCAATAATGAGGGAAGGTGCGTACCAAGCATTGTTCGGGACATTGTCAAAATAATCGCTAGCCTTTGGCTCTTTAATGAATTGAATACGATCAATATTCAAATTCAGTCCTTTGACAATTAGATGAGTTCCTCGGGCAACAGTAATTTTACTTTTCGGAGCAAACGTATGCTCATACAATCCGCTGACAAAGCCTGCTCTCTGCAAATCTTCAAATTTGGGCTCAACTGAAGTGTCTTTGAGGTTGGATACGGCAAGTGCGCATTGAAGAACAGTAAAGACGAGCACAAGCAGTAATGTTGTGAATAAGCGCGATTTTAATAACAATAACGAATCACCTCTATATGAACGGTATTTGCAGGAGCTGCTTCACATGCCCTGCTCATGTAGATTGTGATAAAATAACAAAAGTATACGATAAATTCAGAAACGCTGCCTACGTTTGTAGGGAAAGGGGTTATCTATGGAACCCAAATTAAGTGAACCGTTCGAACTCGGCTTAGGGCCAGATCGGATCGTAAGAGGGGATTTTTATGCGGCGACTTTACAGCCCTCAAGAGGGACATTACTAGTATGTCATGGTTACAAAGGCTTCAAGGATTGGGGGATGTTCCCTCATGTGGCCCGTTCTTTGGCTGAAGAGGTGAATGTGGTATCGATTAATTTGTCTCATAATGGGGTGGGGGCGGATCTGCTTAGTTTCTCAGAACTTGAAAAATTTGCACAAGCGACCTATTCCCAAGATGTAGAAGATTTAGCTGCGGTTGTGGCATTCATTCAATCTGATTTAACCCCTGAACAGGAAGATAAGCCCATATTTCTTTTGGGACATAGCAGAGGGGCTGGAGTTTGCTTAATTTATGCTATGGATCATCCAGAGCTAATTGCTGGTGTACTCAGTTGGAATGGCGTGGCCAATGTAGATTTGTTAACAAAGGAAGAAAAAGCGCAAATGCGCTCGACAGGCAGAGCGTACACAATGAACGGTCGTACCAAACAGAATATGCCGTTGGCTTTGATTATTTTAGAAGATATGGAGCATAACCGTGAACGGTTTGATTTAGTGAATCGAGTCAAAAAGGCGACCTTTCCAATTATCCTTATTCAAGGCACTGAAGATGGGGCAAGACTGGTCGCTGGCTCTGCACAGCTAGTTGCAAACAATCCAACGATAAATTGGATACGTGTGGCTGGAGGCAATCATACTTTTGGAACTGTTCATCCCTATCAAGGAGAGACACTACCCTTAATTGAAGCGATCAACGTGACGAAAGCGACAATTAGCCAGCTGTTAGGCTAAAATCAGGCTAGTTGAGTAGATGAAAGTGTACAGAGACCGCTTCTGGTTATGAAGTACTGGGGAGGTGTGAGGAATTCATATCTCTTTTTTTGCACGGGCTTCCGACCACCTCCATGCGTTCTGCAATTGTCTGAGGCGTCTCTCTGTTCTTGGTTAGAAAAGTTACATGTATGTCGCATATCATGGAATCTAATCTTAGATAGGCTGCCTCATGCCACTCTCCTTCGCCACGTTTTCAGTCAATCTCCTTATTGATATCAGTAACGATTCGCTTCGAAAGTTCTGTAACTTTTCTAAGAGATAATTGGACCGCCGAGCTTCATACAAACTACAAGCCCGTTATACATTAAACACATCAGCATACGCCATTTGCTTCTCTTTTGATTGGGTTCTATGGCTGAACAGATGGTTCGAGCGAATGAATGTTCTCTATGTGGGGAAGGCAGGAATGAGGCGTTTTGAGCGTTGAATGATGGATATAGAGGGTAGTATATGGTTAGCTCCACAGTGTAAGAACAAGCAATTTACTCCCCATATAAAAAAATAGATGTGAAACCTAAAATATTCCATCCCATCTGCCGATATAAAAGAAGGAAATAAACATAATAATATTAAGGTGGGCATGGAAATGGATTGGTATTTAAAAGTTTTACAGAATTACGTGGGGTTTCAAGGGAGAGCAAGGCGAAAAGAATATTGGATGTTTGCTCTTTTCAGTGCTATCGTTTCCATCGTTCTTGCAATACTGGATATGGTTTTAAGTATATACCCGTTATTAACGGGAATCTATGCTTTGGCTGTTCTGTTACCGTCGTTAGCTGTTGTAGTACGAAGACTGCATGATACTGGTAGAAGTGGTTGGTGGTACTTCATTGGTTTAATTCCTTTAATTGGTGGCATTATCGTACTTGTATTTTTGTGTACAGATAGTCAAGAGAATGACAATCAATATGGACCAAATCCTAAAATTTAGTGGTTGAGTTAGTTCTGAGCTGTTCTCTTACGAGAATGGCTTTTTATTTTGGGCAAAGGTGGGGAAACAATGAATAACGAACTACTAGCTGCTCTAACCGCCGATCCTATTCTCTCCGAGGTCGTAAAGCTATTCGTTGCCCAGCAGGAGAAAGGATTGGAGAAATACGGCGAGCTGGTCAATCTGGACTCGTATTCGCTCGTAGGATGGATGGAGCATGCTCAGCAAGCGTACGTGGATAAGAAATCGCGCAAATTCAAGCGTTACACATATGTTTGACATACTCGACCTTACGAATTCTTGTTCTTACGAACGGTTTGATCGTGATTAGACCAAGGAAGGTGGGAGGGAAATGATGTTCTTACATTTAATTTGGTAAGTGCCATGGTGCTTTGGGGGCTTTTTTGGGCAGCGGTGGCGCGCGACCCCAAAATCGGTCTAGATTAAACTTAAAAAATTACTTTCGCTTTCGCTTTTGGGCGCTCATGGAGGGCGTTTTTATTTTTCACGTGAGATTTGTCGATGATCCAGCCACGAAAAATAGAATTTGTAAGGGGGCATTGACATTCCTCTAAATAAAAAAACTCCCTTTTACGGGAGTTAGTCGTGACGATCTTCGCCAAACAAGACACCTTGGATTTCATTGTTAACCTCTACCGTTAATCTTGTCTTAAAGTAGTCAACAACTGCCTCGACTGCTTTCTCTGCTTGGAATTCTGAAATTCCAGCTTCATTCGCTACATGATCTCTAACTATATGTTTCATTCTGAACCCTCCATTCGATTGAATTACAACGAAAGTATTATTTGCAAACGGAGGAAAATTTATTCAACTCACGTACATGAAAAAGGAATGGTGATATATGAGATTCGCAGCCAATCGACGGTTATGAATTGGGTATCTATTTAGATACCTCAAATGAGATGCAGGGGGAGCTCAAACGATTAATAACACATGGATATCTCCAGATTGGAAAGAGACTGATTCAGAGGATCGAAAGAAATATCTGAATTGGTTGGCTAATGAGCTGCGGAAAGCTTCGGGGCAACCAGCAGAATAATTAAAAGGAACTGCCTTAAGCAGTTCCTATAACAAATTAATATTTAGGACTTGAGAGAGTAAGAATTTGATATTAGCATTAGGATTAACTTGGCTAGGAGGTATTCAACCGGTGCTTCCGGATAAAAAATATCACTATACACGATAAATGGCTGAACACATTATTTGGATTATTTAATAATTCCCTTAATATGATTTGTCAATGATCCAGTTAATTGTTGCAGAAGAAATATATTGTAATCAGAATACTTGAGGGAAGTAATGGAGTGATTGTTCCAGAGATTATAGGGATTACCCATTCAGAAACCTGTTTACTTATTAAAGCCACTTTGGTATGGAATACTTCTTGTGCATCGGTTCCCAAGCAATTCATAGGCAGTGTGGACACTGATTCAGAGTGTAATTCCTTAATTCGAAATATTTTCAGGTGGCGGTTCATTTCTTGAATCGTTCACCTACCCATGAAACAAATGGCGGATTTCTAGAGGCTTATTAAGAAGGAGTATAAGATAAACTGGCGCTAAATGAGAGTTGGGTGATATCAGCAGCTGAGGCATCAGTCTCAGCAAGCGTCCTTACACGAATACCAATACGATCGCCTGCAGCAACTACTAATGAACCCCCAACATTTATATTCGTTGCGGTTCGGAATCCGGATGGATTTCCAGGCGTAATGACCGTATTCGGAAATCCGAATCTAACCGAACTAGTCAGTGAAGTTGTCACGTAAGGTGAAGAACTATGATCAATCCCATTATTAGGAACCGATCGTGCGAGGAATACTGTAAAATCATATTGAAGACCGAGAGTATTTATAGAAGCCACAGAAGCAACCAATAAATCTGCACTTATTTGTAAATTTTGAACAGTACCCGCAAAGGGAATTGGGAAAGCAAAACCACCTGCTTCGGGTGGCATCGTTGATTCTCCAGTAGCGCCAATAACTTCAACCGTGTGACTACCAAAACCCATTAAAATTGGAGCAGCTGATACTACTGTAGCACCACTTATGATGATACCCGTTGAAAAAGGAATTAAACCTCCTCCTGGTGGACCTGCCGGACCCGTTGCTCCAATTGGACCAGGTAGACCTTGGGGTCCTGTTGCTCCTGCAGGCCCTGCAGGTCCTGCTGGTCCTGCCAGTCCGGCTGCGCCAATTGCTCCTGCAATTCCTGCGAGTCCAGCGGGTCCAAGTGCTCCTGCGAGTCCAGCGGGTCCAGCTTCGCCAATTGCTCCTACAAGTCCTGCAAGACCAGCTGGTCCAAGTGCTCCTGCAGTTCCAGTGGGTCCAGCTGCTGCTATTGCTCCTCCGAGTTCTTGAAGCAACTGCGGTCCTTCTAGTCCTGGAGGTCCTTGGGGCCCTCGCGGTCCTTCTGGTCCTGGAGGTCCTGGTGGACAATTACATCTTCCCATAGTCTCATCTCCCTATTATCAAACGTAATTCATCATATTAAAAACATAAAAAGATAAACACACCAAATACCTATCAATTGAAATTTAGGCTAATAGATTAATAAATTCGCTGATTTTCTGCTCATCTATGTTCTTGTCCCATAGCATTATGTCTATTCTGGCATTAGATAATAAAAGAGATCGAAGGCTAGGGAGTGATGAGATTGGAGAATCACCCATTAATAGGTATTATGGTAACTAAAAGGATCAGTAGAAAAAGAATTTTGAAGCTTTATCAACGTTATCACAATCTAAACCTGAAACTTTACGCTTTTACACCGGCAGATATACGATGGAAAGAACAACGAATTATTGGACTTAGCCTGAAAAAGGGCATATGGAAACAAAGTTCGTTTCCTTTTCCTCATGTCGTCTATAACCGCTGTTTTAACAAAAAAATAGTAACCATTGAACGCCTAGAGGAGGCGATTGGTAGAAATAAATGTTTCAACAATATCAATTTTTTTAATAAATGGGATCTATATAACCTATTAAATGAGTCAAATCTTAAAACCTATGTACCAGACACATTTATATATAATGAAGTGAATATATCAGAACTATTAGAGAAATATAAAATAGTATATATTAAACCTTCTTACGGATCTAAGGGGAAGTCTGTGTATCGGGTTGAACTAACGGATAATGAAGATATTCACATCTCATTGCACAGCCTAGCTCCAAGATATATTTGCAGAAAAAATGAAAGCATTCAGAAAAAATTAGATGAACTCAAGCTAAAGAAATATATGGTTCAGCAAGGGATTCATATGAGTCAGCTTGATCATCAGTATTTTGATATCCGGGTCCTCGTACAAAAAGGTATTCTTGGAGAATGGATGGTTTCCACCATTACATGTAGAGTGGCTTATGAACACTACTTTAACACGAGTATGTGTGAAACCATTTATGATATTGTTGAAATTCTTCCGCGAATAGTTTCGCCAGAAAAAGTCAATGAAATCCTCCGATCTCTGAATGAGATAAGTATAAAGGCCGCACAAGAAGCAGAAACTCATATGGGTTCATTGGGAGAATTGAGTGTCGATTTTGTATTAGACGAACAAAGAAAGTTATGGATTATTGAACTTAACGGAAAACCCCAAAAAGATATATACGAGGACCTTAAGTGTTATAAACGCAAAATTTATAGTAGACCGTTGGAATATGCTTATTATCTCTCTAAATTTGAGAGATAATAAGATTTTTCGAAATATGCATGTTTCTCTCATGATTCTGCAAAACCACACGATTTTAAATGTTTCCATGCCAGGTTCGGTTGAATTTGTTAAAGGTATAAGTTACTTGGGTGGATTTGCGATAAATCCATTCACTAAAAAAAGGACATTGAATACAGTAGAGGTTGCTCATCTTTACCATGGTATTGAGACCAACATTACAGGATTGCAAATGATTACTGGTTTTGCTCAATGTGCAAATGATGCAGAAGTTAAGAAATATTTTACTCAAGGAGCGGAGCTTGCCAAAAGTATTATCAGAGATTTGAGCGAAACCCTTCTTCAGAGTGGGATTCAAACACCTGCTACATTCAGGTGGAAATGCCACACGCTCAACAGTAGCTCCGTTTTCCGATAAACTCATGATGTACTGTACCAGTCTTTTTAGCGGCTTTTCTATGGGGGGCAATTCGCTTGGAACCGCCTTTAGTTTACGGAACGACCTACCAGTTAAAATGACTGTTTTTATGAAAGATATCTTCGAATTTGCCCATGAAGGCGGAAAAATTATGATTAGGAACGGATGGATGGAAGAACCACCTCAGATGGAAGAAAGTAAACAACTAACAAAAGTATAATTATGGATGATAAAGAAAAAAAGCTGGAACAACTATTTTGGAATATTGCCCTTCCAGGAGTTGCTCAGCTTTTAAACGGCAAATACATTAAAGGGGTATTGTTCATTGTTCTGGAATTCCTTATCAATGTCCAAGCTAATTTTAATACAGTAATTCTTTTGAGCTTTCAAGGGGAAATAAATCAGGCAATCGAGCAAACCAACTATCAATGGCTAATGTTTTCCCCTGCAGTTAAGATTACCCCTTGTAATCTTCTGCTTTTCACGCTGTTTGGCGCTTATAGCAGAACTTGTCATACTTTTCCGATAGTTGAGTAGTCCAATATGTATTGTTTTTGTTCATAATATCTGTGAAGACAAACAAGCCAATATTATAGAAAGTATACTAACGACTATAGTTCTCAGTTATTTAATCCTATACCACGATTTATCGTTCAGAAGGCTAACAAACATACTCTCGCCTAAATCAGGTTGGTTATCTTTTTGTTTTAATTCAATAATTTCCAGAAAATTCTGTATCTATATTATTCCACATAATCTATGATCAGAGAGCAAGCGATTGCAATATTACAACCGAGGATGGGAATGACGGAACCATGTATCCCGAAACCATCCCGCCAATACTCCTGCGCGCGTCATGACTAACAGGTCATGTGGTGTGAAGTACAGGTAGATTCGGCAGAACGAGGGCTGAAGCCATTCTAATAGAACAAAGCCTGAGAAAATTATCCTCGGGCTTTGTTGCAGTGTCCTTTGATTCAAGTAAGCTCGTTCCAGTTGTTAACAAATTTTGTTTAATCGCTACCGGGTTAGACAAGTTCCCGTTTCCAGTTATAAATATTAATTAAATATGTTTGATATATACTAAAAAGGATTACTTTTATAATTATATGTACAATTGTTTTATATAGATACTTATTAAGAAGAAGGGTAGCAGGTACGAGAAAGGTGCACGCTCCTGGTCATGGCAGAAGGTTATTAACTACCAACGTATTGAGGTTTACATAACAGGCTACAGCAAGAAGGAGCATTCATGGCTGCTCGGGTATTCGGAGGCAGATCGTATTAGGCCAATGGTGCTTTGGAGCTGGGATTAAACCGAGTATGCGCGCAAATCAATGTGGCCTGTGTTCGAATCTTTTAAGAGCGGAGAGAGAAGGAACACGCCTACGTTAAGCCTTTGGCGCTCTGTAGAATGAATTTCGGGATTGGTATAAGTCAGGAGTAGTGCGGCTGCCTGTCTTTGAGGAATTTATTGTTTAGAATGAGGGGAAGATATCATGGACTATCGAGTTAAACACAAAGGAGTGGGCTAATGACATGACAAATCAAAAAAAGAGTGTGAAATCAGAAAAGCAAAAAAACCAAAAACCAAATCAGAACAGTAGTAAAAAACAACAGCAGCAGCAACAATAATGGTATTGATGTCTGCAAATATTAATTCTGGTGGTTAAAAAGTATTCTAAAGTACGAAAATGCCCCGAGGGATGCTTGCCCTCAGGGCTTTTTCCTTAATATTAATTTTGGTTTTAAATATTTTCTGTTTAATTAGCAGGACTCTATGCTTTGGCTGTTCTATTACCGTCGTTAGCTGTTGGAGCACGTAGACTACATGATACTGGGAGAAGTGGTTCGTGGCTCTTAATTAATTTAATCCCACTGATTGGTGCTATTATCCTACTTATATTTAAAGTGGAGGAAAGTCACGATAATATCAATCAATATGGACCAAATCCTAAAATTTAGTTGTTGAGTTAGTTCTAAGCTGTCCTCTTACGAGAATGGCTTTTTATTTTGAGTGTAGGTGGAAAAATACCATGTTCTTTATTATTGGGTACTTTCATACATTTAGATGAAATGGAGAAATATCTAACAATGGAAGGATTGTGGTGAAAGAAATGTTAAGAAGGATTTGTTTGAATTTAGGTTTTATTAGTATGCTTCTCTTCTCTTTTGTACCGATTTCCTCTGCAGTGACTGAGCAAAGCAACTATGTTTCGATTGATGGTGAGAAAACTGTATCAGCCTCATCTGATGGCACGGTAAATGTACGATTGATGACTGGTGACGAAAATGGCAATGATATTCAATTAGGTTTTACCAGTGAGGCACGATTGTTAGAATACATTCAACATAACCCGCAATCAACAAAAAATGTGTCTGCTCAAGGAACAGGCGCGTGCTGCACCGATTTCTATTATGATAGCGATAAAGGTGGAGGCTATAGGTATGTAGCGGTTGGAGATGATATTCGTGATATTGGAATTAGTTGGGCAGGTTGGGACAACAGGATTAGTTCTCTAAGCACCGCCGCGACGGGGTATACTGTTCTCTGGCAATTTGAAGACTTCTCTGGGTTTGGAATTTATTTCGATAATGCTCAGTATTATAATAGAACGGTAAATTTGGGAGACTATCAGATGGAACCAGGAAGATCTTGGAATGATAAAGCGAGTTCTATTCAGGTTCGTTATTCGAGGCCTTGAATTGAAAAAGTACACACCAGATTGTATGGTGTGTACTTTAATTTATTATGTAAACATGAAACAAGGGGTACTACGGCGCTAGATAAGTTGGTGTATTTGGAGTGTGTGAAGCAGAAAGAGATTGAGCGGCTGGAAGGTTGCTGAATCCGTAGCTATTATACTCCACACGTTTATGTTGGCTTAGTGCAACTTGATGTTCTTGTTCTCTATTTTCTAGTTTCTTCATAGACGTTTTCTCAGAATTCTTCATTTTTATCAAATTGTTTTTGTCTACTTTTTTCATTATCAGTGAAATGCTTTTGTAGTTCTGGAACCAACGATGATAGTTTAGTTTCTTCAGAATCGATTTTTACTTCTAAATTGAACGTGTGCTGGTGGAGAGAGGCAAGAGACTGTCTGAAAGAAATAGCTGCATCTTTTGTGTTTTCTATTTCACTTATATTGGCTGGGAAGTAAATATTGCATACCTGGTTAAGTGCACTTTCTAATTGGCTTATAGCATGAGTCGAAAAAGACATACGAGTTTCTTTCTAGGGCACCTTTTCATATTGCTAAAGCCGGAAGAGAAATATACATTAGCAAGCTTATATTTAGAAACTGGATCGAGGGTACCCAATTCAATGTTTTACAAAACGCAACAAGCAGAGAGTAAATCTCTGCTTGTTTTTTCTAATTTCGATTTGTATCATATGTATCCGGAAGTAAATTCGTATCAAATTCGTATCATGAGAAAAACGGGTGGTTGGAATATACCTAGAAAAAGCAAAAAAACCTTGATATACAAGGCTTTTCTAGTATGACCTGTAGTGGGCTCGAACCACTGACCCCTACCCTGTCAAGATAGTGCTCTCCCAGCTGAGCTAACAAGTCTAATTTTGAAGACAATTAGTAATATATCAAGGAAAACTGGGAATGTCAACTCATTTTTATGATGTGAATGTATATTAATTCAGTATTCTTTTTGCTTCTACTAACTCATTTTCCATGGTCCTTTTAACTTGGAGATCGTTACACCTTGTCGGGCGGAATGCATGGAGCACTAAGCCAGCGCAAAGGTATAGCCCTACATGGCCAATATGGTCGAAACCAACTTTATTTTTTCTTTGTGATGCTGTGAAAAAAAGAGGTCACCTTCGCGTAACTGATCCTCGGGAATTGCGATATCTTTCTGACTTTGCTGGCGTGCATCACGCGGTAGCGCTACATGCTCTGAGGCAAATAGGTATTCATAAAAGAGGAACAATCAAATGAGTCGATCTGTCCCATCTTTGGCCCGAATACATAAAGGGTATTCAAAAATTTGAGCAAGTGATGAAATGATAGATTAAGCTTGATTTACTAGGATTTTCATAAAATTAATAACTAGAGACACCCATTAGATTACAT
Source organism: Paenibacillus sp. SYP-B3998 (assembly GCF_010820665.1). Classification (GTDB taxonomy): domain Bacteria; phylum Bacillota; class Bacilli; order Paenibacillales; family NBRC-103111; genus Paenibacillus_E. The sequence goes on from NZ_JAAIKC010000001.1 coordinate 1,075,196, forward strand.
TAAATGGTAATATGCTTAGTGTGAACGAAAATTAGGAAGGTTGTGATTATTTATGAAAAAGTTAGTTGTGTTCTTATCTGTTCTTTGTATGATGCTTACGTTTAGTGTGCCTACGTTTGCAAAAGCTGGGGAGGATCATCTCAATTATGGTGAAGGTCTTTCTAAAGGACAATCGCTAGTATCAAAAAATGGATTGTATACATTAGCGATGCAATTTGATGGGAATTTAGTATTGTACGGAAGAGGAACAGCTCTTTGGGATACTCATACTTACGGAAACCCCCATGTTACAGAGGCACGCTTGGTGTATAGTGGATATTTTGGATTGCTTGGAGACGATAGAGATTTTTATTGGACATCAAACAACCGTGATTATGTTCCAGGTATTCTTTTAGTTCTTCAAGATGATGGAAATCTAGTTCTCTACAGTAAGTATGATAGCACCTATTTTCCAGTTTGGGATACTAATACTTACATACATTAAATAAGTGAAAGATGATAAGTGTAAGCCGTTCTCATCCATGGATGGCTTTTTGTTTTTGGTAAGGTGGGGAAACAATGAATAGTGAACTATTAACTGCTCTAACTGTTCTAACCGCCAATCCGCCAATCCTATCCTCTCCGGGATCGTAGAGCTATTCATGGCCTAACTGGAGAAAGGTTTGGAGAAATACGGTGAGCTGGTAAATCTGGAGGCTGCCGCGGAGATCGGGGGCTTCATTAAGCTATTGGGAAGGAATACGCAAAAGGCCTTTTCTCGTCCTTAATCGGTTTTAACTTGGATCCAGTAGCAAAACAAGCATCTGGTTAGCATTACTTTTTTTCTCTTGAAATTCGCAAAACCCGGGAATCATTGCGAAAAGACAACGAAAATATGCCAAATGCACGTTTGTATACAGACGACGATATCCGTTTTTTGCCCGTTCTGATGAAGGAACTACTCCCCAGGTGTGCATAATTCGCTCGTCTCTAACTCCACAGCTTTGCTTGTAATCCGAGGCCAATTGCCTCAATCAGCTCAAACATGATAGTCGGGTTAACGGGAGAACTGTTTCACCTACAGGATGAGTCTCCCAGGGGCTGTTACATTCTACTGGCTAACGCTATCATAAAACGATCAGTAATAAGGTCAACTAGTAGTCTCTGGTCGACTTAATAATACAAAGGAGCTATCTCCTAGGTCGTTTCAGACCTTTGGAGACAGCTCCTTTAATTGTTTAAGGATTAAGCGCTCTCGCAATCGCGTCCACATAGCTCTTGCTGGCGCGTTGGCTCACTTCCGCTTGCGGAACGATCACTTCAAAGAGGTGGAAGCAGCCGGGATACAGACGAAATTCAACGTCTACGCCCGCTTTCGCAAGGCGCGCCACATATTCGATCGTCTCATCTCGGAACAGATCGAGCTGTCCTACGCACGTATAGGTCGGCGGCAGCCCCGCCAAGCTTTCCGCTCTCGACGGCGCCGCATGCGGGGACACCTCGCTAGCTTCGGTACGCTCGCCCAAGTACATGTTCCATGCCGCCAAATTATTCGTCCGGTTCCAGGTTGCGCTATCGCTCGTAATTTCATGGCTCGACGCCGTTATATTACGGTCGTCGATCATCGGATACAGCGGCATTTGGAAAATAAGCGCTGGCCCGCCTTTGTCGCGAGCCATCAATGCAAGCGCTGCGGTCAGGCCGCCGCCCCCGCTTGCACCGGCAATCGCGATCCGATCCAAATCGATGCCTAGCGACTCAGCTTCGTCCGCCATCCACGTCAAGCCAGCATAACAGTCATTAATGGCAGCTGGATAGGGGTGCTCGGGAGCAAGTCGATAATCGACCGATACGACGACGCATTTAGCCGCCTGTACGAAGCGTTCGCACAAAGCGTCGTCCATATCGGGGTGCCCCATCACATAGCCTCCCCCGTGAATCCACAGCATGGCCGGAAGCTTAGCGCCAGTTCGCTGGGTGGGTTCGTAAATTTTGGCCAGCATCTCGCCTGCTGCGCCCGGAATCATCCGACTTGTCGTGCATACGTGCTCTGACTTCTCAATAGGAGGATTCGACACCAAGCTCCTGCTCAACTCTAAATTTCCCTCCAGGTCAAAACTGGGGAATACTTCTAATACCGACCTTAATTCTGGCAATACCCGACTTTCAAAATCCATGCAAAATCCCTCCGATGATTGAATGTGCTTTCGATTCAATTGTGGCTTTACTAATCACAAATGAATGATGATCCTTTTCCCGTCTCAGCTTCCCACTTGGCTATTTCCTCTCGAACCCGGGGCGCTACCTCTGTCCCTAGCAGCTCAATGGCTCTCATCACATCGGCATGCGGCATAGTACTTAACGGTACGTACATCATAAAGCGTGTAACGCCTACATTTTTGCGAAGGTGAATGATCTTTTGGGCAACAGTCTCCGGATCGCCAACATACAGTGCACCTTCAAAGCTGCGCGCGGCATCGAAGCTGGAACGGTCATAATGCGCCCAGCCCCGCTCCTTGCCGAGTTTATTCATACCTGCCTGGGTAGAAGGGAAAAATGTATCTGCCGCTAGTTCAGTATTCTCTGCAATAAACCCTATCGAATGCGACCCAACCTTAAGCCGCGATTCGTCATGACCAGCGTGTGCTGCCGCTTTCTTATAGAGCTGTACGAGCGGTTCAAACTGCATCGGACTTCCACCAATTATCGCCAGCATCAGTGGCAGTCCTAGCAGACCTGCACGGATAGCAGACTCCTGATTGCCCCCGCTGCCAATCCATATCGGTAAAGGATTCTGAACGGGGCGGGGATAAACGCCCAAATGGTTAATCGCTGGCCGATGCCCGCCTTCCCAGGTTATTTTTTCGGACCCCCGTATTTTAAGGAGCAATTCCAAATGTTCTTCAAACAGCTCATCATAGTCATTCAAATCATAGCCAAACAGTGGAAAAGATTCGATAAAAGAACCCCGGCCCGCCATAATCTCCGCGCGTCCATTTGAAATGCCATCGAGCGTAGCAAAATCCTGAAAAACGCGCACCGGATCAGCTGAAGAAAGCACAGTCACTGCACTGGTCAGCCGAATCCGATTCGTCTGCGATGCAGCCGCAGACAGCACAACTGCTGGTGAAGATGCCGCATAATCCTTCCGATGATGCTCACCTACGCCAAACACATCAAGTCCCACTTGATCGGCGAGGACAATTTCCTCGACAACTTCACGCAATCGCTGTGCGTGACTTATCACTTCACCTGTGTGAACGTCTGGCTTTGTTTCTACAAACGAAGTTATACCTATCTCCACGGTCAATCTCTCCTATTCTAATAGCTTTCTCTGTTAACAGCTTTGAAAGTAAAAAAAGGTTTAACATGATATCAACAATAGGATGAAAACTAAGCCCGTCGTTCTCTGTCCGTAACCTCAATCGGCTGGCTTCCCCGCCCGTGCTGCAGCTAACGCTTCAGCCTGTGAGACCAAACGCCCCAATTGCAATGTGCGAAAGAGATAATGGCGGCGCGCTAAGTGGCAAGTACTAGTGAAGTCCACAAAATGCTGAAAGCAGTAAAAATCAGCAGAGCCAGAATAGCGCGATGCGTAATATCCGTTCTTGTGCGAACAACATAAGCACTGACCTATGCAGCTGAGGATAGGACAGTGATTTTACCTCATGCTCAAAATTTGAAAACACCCCAAATCATGCACAAATCATAAGAAGCATCAGCGCAGCAGAGACAAGATATACGGAACGCCAACCTGCAAGACCTGTTAATATTCCAGAAATAGTTCGCGCAGGAAGTATGCCAATTGCACTTGCACTTGTTACCATGCCAACTATAATCAGAGCTATCATGGATAATCGTATCTGACCGATAATCAGTCGGCACTGGTTCAGTAAATCTCCAAGCGGACCAGCAGCAACAGTTCCAATGCATAAAAGATCTGAGTGATGGAATGAGAATGCCAATGATTGAATAGTCATCAATACCGAACTCACTCGATAGATTATCGAGTAGTGGTTGTGCGAAGTAGATATTGGCAAGGCAACAGATATCCCGCAGGCAGCCGTAAACAATAGTGTCACATAGCGAGACATGGAAGAACCATGAACTGAATCAGACGTGATAGTCGTCCCCTGCGACGAATTCGCCTTTATGTAGGCATTGATTGCTACTTTTTCTTTGTACCCACCTTATCTCCATTAATTTTAAATGCTGAGCTGAATAACGTACCGATAAGTATGTTATTCAGCTCGGCAAATATAACTCATAGAAACTATTGATGTCAATAAAAATATTAGATTTACCTCGTTGTAACTTAATATATGATCTTTCCTTGTTAGGATAAACTAAACTGAATTTGACAAAATAAACGGCTAATTATAAAATAATAATATACTATTTGGTACGTAACTGGAGGCAGTTGGCAGTTACATATGATCGGAATCATTGAGTAATTAAGAAAAAATCAAGAGTAACGAGAGGTATTGATTATGGGACGAACCCGCGAATTTGACGAAGAAAAAGTATTAGATGCAGCTATGCAACTGTTTTGGGAGAAGGGATATGAAGCTACCTCATTAAGCGATTTAACTTCCAGAATGGGAATTCAACGACCCAGTATATACTCAGCCTTTGGAGACAAAAAAGAATTGTTCGAAGCCGCGCTACGCAAATACACGATGTCTCGTGCTTCTCATGTCCGAACCAGACTTCAAAACAATCCATCTGTAAAAGAAGCATTTCGCACTTTTTTTGAAGATGTGGTTGCTGAGGAATATACAGAAAGTCGCAGCCGAGGATGCTTTTGCATCAATACAATGGTCGAACTTGCGCCTCATGATGAGAAATTTGAAATTCTTACAAGGGAACATCAAATGTACCTGTCGGTCATATTTCAAGAAACCATTGAACGAGGTATACAATCAGGTGAGCTCGAGACCGGTGTAAACGCGAAGGCTTTATCACAGGCGCTAATCGTATCGTTAATTGGACTAACCGTAATAATGAAATCTCGTCCAAAGCGATCATTTGTTGATAATACGATAAAAGTGATACTTACATTGCTTAAGTAATTCGGAATGAGTTCTTGTTTATCTAACAAAATTCAAGTTTTTATTATCAGATAATCTAATAACTTTATTTTTATATAACTGTGACTTGGCTTCAAAAATTTCTCTATTCCTTTCAAAATCCCGTATTCCATGAATACATCATTTTTAACTCCATGTTGATCGTCTAGTTCTTTGAGTGTCCCACCGCCAACTAATTCATCTTGTTCCCAAACACTCCAAAATGTAATTTTTGGTTTCTTCAGTCCCTCAAAATTTAAAGCATGCATACTTTCTTGCGGAGATTGTTGTGCCATACTCTGAAAATGTTCCCCTATTAATGCAACCACTTTGGATCCAGTTTAAATTATTAATTTTAATATCCATATAATATCAATTCACAGTCTCTATTTTTAATCACTAGTATATGTGCCTGTTAACGTACATCGATGTTTATTCTTTTAAAAGAACCTGATTTCTGTCCCTAAGTAGTGGAACTTCCCCGACTTTAGTACAGCTTCCAAAACCGCCATAGGTCCGTTTTCGAATTTCTTCACGGAAGCTACAATAAAGACATGAGAACGAACTGAGTGCTAATAAAATGCTTGATATTTGAGAGGAGAATCATTGTATGAACAAATTATTCAGATCCACAAAAGAAAGTAAATTAACCGGCCTTTGCGGAGGGATCGCAGAATGGCTGGGACTTAATCCAACCATCATTCGCCTCGTGTTTGTTGTTGCCGCTTTGTGCAGCTTTGGAACCGTCACGCTGCTCTACCTTATCGGTAGTATCCTAGTACCGAAAATGCCTTATAGCCACTATTAATGGAAAGCTAACCTTTCAACCTCTTTCATCTGAAAGAGAGAGGGGGGAATCGTGATGTCTCAAAAAATATAATACGGGGCCGACAAACTCGTTGACTCCGTTGTTTCTGTTTCTTTATTAAATGGATTTGCGTTTACCGATGTAATGCTAATGTTTCCCAGTGTGAATTCAACTTAAGTCAAATGTGGTTCAATGGGTGTTTGCCGATTTGTTCGGATTCTTAATCGCTCATGAAATTCTGCCATTCAAAGGTTATATTGGCGCGGCTCTTAGTAATGATTAAGGGACTCTTTAGAATATGAGGGGGGTCTAGTAAGCACGACGGAAATCGATAAAATTTGTCCGGTTTGAACCTATGGTTCCGATGGGCAGCTACAACAAAGGAAAGTTCATGAAAACTTTCGACTTTCAGATGGGTACGTTCCGATTATGCTGATCGCCATCGGGAGGCGGCGAAGCCCGGACATCCAACGACAGGGCTGCCATTGAAAACGTGACGTTCGTTAACGAAATACCCAAGGCCTAAGAAAATGCAAAAGACCTTCGAGTACCCGCCCTAAGCGGCGCTCCTCGAAGGTCTTTTAACGTCAAAGGGTCGTCTTGCAACAAGAAATGCTCAACTTCTGAGCTCGAATAGAATTCCAAATTGCGCTTATTGATTGAGCTAACGGATATGTAAGCACAGTAATCCAAATGGCGGTATTAGATTAGACCTTTCCAATTTAGAGGTAACTAAAAAAAGAGAATGCTAAAAGAGTACTTGGCCAAGCAATCAGAGAAATTAAAGCTAAGCAGCTTACGTAGTGGGTGATTGCGCATGTACATGAGACGGTTCTGCCTCCGAAACACGCGGCGACTCTTAAAAAACTACAAGAGAATCAAGTGGAGCAAATCTCGCTGCCGCTAGAAGGGTTCTATTCCCTTGCTCTTTAGGGATCAATCACCCAACACCGCTAGGTCGAGCTGGCGTATGCGTGAGGGGGCGGAGATCAAGTCGATCTCGGTGATCTTCCCGTGCCTCATTGTAAATTCGATTACGTAGAGCAGTCTTCCGCGAGGAGCCACGATGACTCCTACTGATCCGTTTACGAGGGCTGACTGCGCAGCCTGTGCTCGACCCGAAATTTGCTTGGCCAGAGCTTTTGCGCCTCGAGTTACCCTTAAAGCTCCTGTCTGGCGATCGTCCCGAACCACAACGTCCGGATCGAGCGCAGCTACCAGCATATCGAAATCGCCGGCGTGCGCTGCAGTAAGGAAGGCTTCGACAAGTTCGCGTTGACGAGCAAGATCGGCTTTAGACGCCGTCCCCGCCCCCTGCACCCGGCGGCGTGCCCGGCTCGCAAGTTGTCTGGCTGCGGTCTCGGATTTCCCCACAATAGGGGCAATCTCGGTGAATGGCATGGCGAATATATCGTGTAGCACGAACGTGATGCGTTCTGCAGGATTCAGATTGCCGAGCACGACCAGCAGCGCGAGACCGACAGAATCAGCCAGCAGTGCTTCTTGTTCGGGGTCGCTTCTATCCTCATGGCTCACGAACGCCTCGGGCAAGTGTGTTTCTATCGATTCCTCGCGTCTTGATTTTCGTGACCGCAGCATATCGAGGCACACCCGCGAAACAACTGTGGTCAGCCATCCTCCCAGGTTCTCGACAACGCTCGTATCCGAACGGCTAAGACGCAGCCAAGACTCTTGTACCGCGTCCTCCGCCTCGCTCACTGATCCAAGCATTCGATAAGCGACCGCCTGCAAGTGATTCCGGTGCGCTTCGAATTTCTCCGCCAAACATTCATGTATGCTCATCATTTAAATTCCTTCTTAATATAGAATTAGCCTTCATAAGTACTGACGAACGAAATCCAGCCGATGTGACAAGATGCCAAACATTCGTTGATTTTCCCGCTTTTCTTGCAGACCTGTCACATTCCAATGGTTCGATCCGTCATCGTAGTGAAGGCCGAATGATCGTCTCCGATTAGGAAAATGAAGGAGTGTTTCCCGTGTAATCAAGAATGAATAGTCCCGCTTTGATCGTACAATTGCTATTTTTGAATAAACGAATGAATTCAGTAGGGAAGCCGACTTGCTTTAAGGGAGCAATCGGCAGGGGCGAAAATTTTCGGTAGCCTTCGCCCTCCAGTTTTTTTGCTTTCCAAAAAAAATGAAGGTGGTAATTTAATTATGGCAACAGTATTATATATCACAGCAAATCCGCACGATCATGAAACATCTTATAGCATGGCAGTAGGAAAAGAATTTGTACAGGCTTACCGCTCCATAAATCCGAATGATGAAGTTGTTCATCTTGATCTATACAAAATGGATATTCCGCAACTTGATGCCGATATTTTTAGCGGTTGGGGCAAACTAAGAGCAGGCACTACTTTTGAAGAATTGACTGATGCAGAGAAAACAAAAGTAAGTCGTCTCGGTGAACTGGTAGATCAATTTGTTGCTGCAGATAAATATGTATTTGTCAGTCCGACATGGAATTATTCATATCCACCGGTTATGAAAGCATACATCGACTCCATCTGCGTTGCAGGCAAAACTTTTAAATATATTCCGGATAAAGGTCGAGTTGGCTTGCTGAGTAATAAAAAAGCGGTTCACATTCAAGCAAGCGGAAGCGTATTGTCTCCAGGCTCAGCTTTTGCAGATTTTGAAATGGGTCATCGCCACCTTGATGGCATTATGGAGTTCTTAGGAGTTCCTAGCTTTGAAGGCATCTTTGTTGAAGGTATGGCCGCGGCTCCCGACCAAGCGCCAGCGATTAAAGAAAAGGCGATCCAACAAGCGCGCGAAGTTGCCCGGAGCTTCTAAAAACTCCACCCATTGCGCCATCTCCCATGACTTTCGTCGTAATCTATAGGCTCAACGAAAGCGAAAGTCATTTTATCAAGTTTAATTTAGCGGGGTTTTGGGGTCCCGTGCCAGCAGGCCTGCCGATAAATCAATGTGGTTTGTAAATACTGTGATTGGTATAACCAGGGCTCATACGTTTGTCAGTTTTTCAGGAACTTATCGTTTAATTTAATGCGGTTGCATTTTCTTCATAACCTCTCGCATATGCTGGTGGTAAAAAACTCCCCGGCGCCTTGGCCGAAGTACACTCACTCATAATAGTTTGTCAGCGAAACGTCATTGGAGAAATCCAGAGGCGTTTTTTTGTTTCTACCAGAAATCCGAAACACTTACATGGTAACCTTTTTTTCTTAAATAGCTTATCACTGTCAAGATGGTATCCTCGTATGGTTCATAATCATGATCATTACATAAACGAGTTGCAGTGTTCTTGTTAACTGGCAGCTCCCCTTGTGTGAGCCCCTTTTTATCCATCCATTTCCCTAACTTAGTCCTTTGTTTTCCTAAATTCAAAAAACACACATCCCCTCAATACTTAGAGGATGGACAATCTATGAAAAAATTATACAGTAATATAAAAAACCATGGGAAAATTGTACGAGCATTTAACATATCCATGTAATATGTCAAGCAATCAGGAGGGATTGTCTTCATGGAGGTAAAGGATATGATGCTAATATTCATCGGCTCAGGTACGCTGCTTATCGCTATGCTGGCTTTGGTTGTAAATATAATCATTGCATTGAACAATAAACGAAAATAGCTCTTAATACAGTGCAAAGTGAAGTATAGGGACTGGTATAAGTGAGGTCTCATGCGGCTACCAGCCTTTAAGAAATTTATGTTTGAGTGATTTAGGAAAGGTCTCCCCTTGTGTGTTTTGGAAGCCCAAGCATTCATATCGCCTTGTGCCAGTCGTGTAGCTCAAACAAAACGATTGCGGAGGTAGTGGATTTGAAACGAAGTAAATGCGATAATATCTTAACAGGATGGAGGAATAAAGGTGGAAAACTCGAATAAAGTGGTATCAATATCGTGCAAAGATTGTGGTGCCGATGGTTATATTGAAAACATTGCTCCAGGAGATGTATCCTATTGCCCCAAATGTGGGAATCAAAATATTGAAGTGCTTGATACGAAGAGGTCGCTCTAATGAGCGGCTTTTTTTATGCCGATGATTGCCAACAAAGCAGCTTGTGCGTGAGCTTCACGCCGAGTTCTTCCTCCAGACTTTGGATTTGTTGACTCAAGGGAGGCTGGGTCATGTTCAGTTTTTTAAGTCCATAGACACCATTATCCTTCATATTATTGTAGTGACCTTGTCGATCCTCTATTTGCGTGTTCTGGGAGTAACCATTTCGACAAAAGGGATTAAAGTCCTCTTTGTCAATAGCTAAGGCCTTTTTGCCCACTAATGGGTTGAGGGCCTTTTTCATTTTATTACTCATATAATAAACGTTTAGAACCCATTACCTTTATTTTCAAATTTTTATATTGAAGAAAATATAAAATACTGGTAATCTTAATGGAAATATTTTTATAGGGGGGTTGTTAGGATGAGTATTAAAGTAACCGATCCGATCTTATATTCGATACCAGAGAGCTTTGAAAGCAAACGTTTGCTCATACGAGCCCCTTTATGGAATGATGGTGTAACAGTAAACGAGGCAATAATAGAGAGTATTGAAGAATTACGTTTATGGATGCCGTGGGCCCGGAATATTCCTACAATTGATGAGTCTGAATTAAGGATACGTCAATCTAGACTACAATTCTTGGATCGTACCGATCTAAGGTTACTTCTTTTTAAGAAGGAAACAGGTCAATTAATTGGTAGCAGCGGTTTACATCGCATTGATTGGCAATCACGCAAATTTGAAATTGGTTATTGGGTGCGTACATCTTGTGGCAATCAAGGATATATTACTGAAGCAGTAGAAGCTATTACAAACTATGCTGTAAATGACCTGCAAGCTAATCGTATTGAAATCCGATGTGATGCTCGTAATGCACGAAGTGCACGAGTTGCCGAACGCCTCGGATTCACTTTAGAAGGAATTCTTCGAAATGAAACGTGTGATGAAGATGGTTCACTGAGAGATACTATGGTATTTGCAAAAGTTCGAGGTGTGGAGTTTTAATATTGAATGAGAAAATACAAATAACCGCCCTCATCAGGCGGCTATTTGTGCTATCTTTATTCGAATCGATTGTCTTATAATTCACGCTACATTTATGGTATGATTTTTTTTACCTAGAGTTTTTGGGAACTCTAGTACTGGCTTAACAGGATTTGGTTCATAATATATCATTCTGCTTTGCTCGAATATTTCCCTGATTTCATTGATCACGTGAATCTTTGGGGATGCTAGTATTTACAGTAACATAGTCGGAACGGTACATATTATAAGCGATCGGAGAACTCCAATTATTGTCCTACCTAATCATGATTTTTTTGGGGAATATTTAGAATGGTTATAAAGAGGCATAAAAGTAGCGACTATACGTGCAGCCCTCACTGACCTTTTACGGTTGGCGAGGGCTTTAATTGAATATTGATGTTAGTTTTGTTTTTTAACCAGTGACCTCTTTTCCGGTTAAGCTGGCTTCAAAAAGGTCAATGATGTGGAGAAATCTTTCAGCCTCACGAAATACATGGTCAGCAAGTAAGGGGTGAATGATGCTCTTAATACGGCAAGCTTCAATTAAATCCCTTGCTGTTTTCTTGAAATCGCGCAGAGACACGACAGAAACACGATTTTGATCAAGGAATTGGTCGAGAAGTGGTTGTGTTTGGGATTGAGGACGCATCCCGCTTAGATCAATGGCTTGAAAAAGTAGTTGGTCAAAATCTTGGCTAAAATTTCGTGCCTGCTCAACTAATTGTCGTTCTGACGGATCAAGAAGATGTCCGATGAACTTCGCATGGTCAGCCATTATTCGCAAAAAGAATACATTTTCATCAATAATCGCATCGGGCAGTGGTTCTAATCTGCCTGTATTTAATTCCTCTAATCGATTTCTGAAATAATTTGCCTCTCGACTTGTATGGTCTACTAACAAAGGAAAGTTGTTTCCACCAGGAAGTTTACATTGAATGATGAGACCTAAAATCTTTCTTTTAAAAACCCAAATGTGAGACACAGCGGAGTGAACTTCCATGTTAAAGTGTTTGATTTGTTCAGGATCAGTTGTATCAGTAAATGAGTGGGATTTCGCTTCTATTTGTTCAAATATACGATAAAATTGATTTGCCTCTTGGATTAATTGAGTATCCTCACATCGAAATCCCAACTTTAGAAATAAAGAATGCTCTTTCATAATTCGCGACCAGAATCGTATCTCATCCAATGAACGCTTGACAAACTCATTTGGCAATTCGGACACACTCCTCGAAATTATTCTAATACCCTATGTATAATCTTCGAGGATTTGGCTTATGCCAATGTTGTGAAAATAGGATCGTACCAACAAATCGTAATTTGTATGATCGCTTCGATGGGGGATACTCGTTAGTAGAAACTAGTCGTCTGTCACGGATTAACTTCCAACGCATATCATGCAGATATATCAATCACAAACGAAGTGGAGTTGTTACGACTTGGCGACATCTCACATGGATTATACGAAACCAGATGTTCAATACTTTTTTGATGTCAATAAAAACCGACTAAAAACTAGAAACGCTGAAAATTTTGTTAATCGATTAGGACGCGAGAATCTAAACACACTTGGCAACGTGTCTTTGCTTGATATTTACTTAAGCAAAGGACGTGTCGTTGAGCCACACTATCATCAGAATGCAGCTGAGCTTGTTTATTGTATTTCGGGAACTGCCAGGGTTTCCCTAATTAATCCGTTTAATAATAAAATCACAAATGTAACGATAACCCCAGGACAAGTAGCGAATATTCCGCAAGGTTGGTGGCATTGGGAAATGGCTTTAGTAGACAAAACCCACTTACTTGCCATTTTTGATGCTCCATACCCTGAGTATATTTTCGGGTCGGATATTCTTACAAAAACACCTATAGAAGTCCTTTCCCACACGTATTGTTTAGATCCTGAATTATTGAAGAAAGCTCTTAAACCTCTAGATAATCAAACAATTGTGATTGGACCTACTGATGAATGTGTGTCAGAGGTTCATAGGCAGCAGACCAATGCCTATGAGTCCAACAAGAGAAGCCATCCCAATTCGCTGCCCCATTACCAGTATCAATCTCAAAGCAATTATTATTTGGGGAATCGAGATCGTTGATTATCTGTGGGATGATCTTTTCGATTTTCTAGTCTCTCAATTATGTAATAGAAGATAGTAAATAGTAACTTTTAGATTTTTGATATATGATAGTGATATGTCAAATGTTGAGAAAATGAGTCGTCGTAGTTTTTTAAAGAAAAGTATCATATGGACGGGTGGTTTAATAGCAACACCGTCTTTGAGTTATGGGTATGCCTCTTGGATAGAGCCCAATTGGCTGCAGGTGGAGCGCGTATCGTTGACGTTTCCTACACTGCCAGAAGCATTCAAGGGAATACGTATAGTGCAATTCAGTGATCTTCATTTTGGATTCCATTTTGATGTAAAGAAATTGGTGAGCGTAGTGGAGAAGATTCAGGCGGAGCAACCGGATATTGTATGCTTTACTGGAGATCTAGTCGATTATGCCCTCGGCCACTATAGCCAAGACATTCGCGATGTATTAAATACGATAAAAGCAAAATATGGCTGTTATGCCGTGCTCGGCAATCATGATTATTACGGGGATGCTAATGCGGTGGCGGCCGTTTTAGAGGATGGCGGTTTTCATTGCCTGCGTAATAACGGTATAAGGGTACAGAAAGGCACCCAATCCATATGGATTGCTGGGGTAGATGACATGTGGGAGGGTGTCCCGGATTTAAAGGCAGCTACGAAGATGGTGAATAATGAAGAGTGGGTGCTGTTGTTATCCCATGCACCAGATTTTGCGGATGTTGCTGCCTTAGCTTCCGTCCATTTGCAGCTCTCAGGACATAGCCATGGTGGCCAAGTGAGGCTTCCGTTAATCGGCCCGCTGGCTTCGGTTCCTTATGGGATCAAGTATCCGTCTGGACTTTACCGCTTAGGGAAAGACAAGCTTCTTACTCTCTATACCAACCGAGGTATCGGCGTATCGGTACACCCAATTCGGTTGATGTGTCGCCCGGAAATAACGGTATTAACATTATTATAACGACTTGTAAAAGGAGATCAAATGCAGCTTTGTGCATTTGATCTCCTCTTTTCGTCTTATTTGGGACCAATTGGAGAATAATATGATCGGAGATGGAATCCTACTTCAATCTACCGTAGATTATTTAATGGTTTGCAGATGCTCGGCGAGACGATCCCAAGTTTCTGTAATTCCTTGCTCCATGCCCATTTCCAAGACAGCTTTGAGCGCTTCCGTTGAAGCGTATCGAGCCCGGCTGATAAGCTTCGTCTTGCCTTCGTCTGCTACAAAAGTCATCGTAATCTGAGACGAAGGCATGCCTTCTGCTTCATTACCTTCGGCATCCGAGAAGTAGTCGAGGTAGACGATCTTCTCCGTTTCTACGATTTCCTGGTAGACCGCTTTGCCCCAAGATTCGTATCCGTAAAAATCCCCTTGCTTCTCATCGATGCACTTCATGCAGTAATGCCAGATGCCACCTGGACGAAAATCGACGGTACAAACAGTAAGCGTCCAGCCGCGCGGTCCCCACCAGTGTTTTAGATGCTCAGCCTCTGAGAACGCTTTGAAAACAAGCTCGCGCGGCGCCTCGAAAACGCGCTCCAGAATAAGTTCCTGACCCTCGACCTTGGTAATCATTTTGTTCGACATTAAAAATCCTCCTGAGATTAGTTTGGTTTGTTTTCTTTGGTTTGTAGCTACCGCAAGTCATTCTCCAGAGCGTCATATTGTTCATTCCAGACACTGAGGTGGTTTCAAACCAAGTGTCCAGAGCTTGGAACGCTCCAATCGGATCTTGTTGTTCCGTCGATTGGCAACAGCCTGTACCGCTTGTCCCCTCGCGGAATACGCCAAGCTTCGAGGGTGATACTGGCGAAGTTGAACTGATTAGCGATATCTCAGTCGAGCAGGAACTCCACAATGTGTAAGCCGTTAGGCCCGGAGCGAACTTATCTTCCGCTTCCAGTCTTATCAAACAACCTTGTTTCGTTAGTTCGTTCTCGTACTCTCATAAATAATATACTCTAATTGGAATATTCCCGTCAAGGAATATTTGGGTTGGTCTATTTCTTTATTCTCATCTACATTAGGGAGCGATCATATTTGACGGTAGGTGATCGCTCCTAATCGATTGACTGAAGTTTATTAATTACTAGCTAAGTCTACCTAACCGGATACTGCAAAATAAATCATATAGGCAACTTGGGTATTCTGGGGCGATCGCATACGTCCTAGCGGTGCTTTGGAGTTGGGAAGCGGCAAAGGATGCGAATAAACTAGTTACTCTCATGAAAACTGGAATGGAAGATGAGGCGTAATGGAGAAACTGCGCGAAAAATCTTTCTTTCTTCGTAAGATCTTACATACGTCGGGCTTGCGTCAACTGGTTCATGACGGTATCGTTAAGGATAGAGAGGCGATGAAAATCTTATGTTGGAATCGGAGAAAACATACAATACAGCGGTGGAAGTAACGCTCGAAGTGATAGGAGGTAAGTGGAAGCCGGTCATTTTATTCCATCTCACATTCGGTAAGAAACGCAATGGTGAACTTCTTGGCCTGATGCCTTCGGTCACACAAAAAGTGTTGACGCAGCAACTACGGGAACTGGAGGAAGATGGTGTTGTTATTCGGATATCCTACAATCAGGTACCGCCAAAAGTCGAGTATGAGCTAACGGAGTATGGCTGGAGCCTGAAGGAAATTCTTCATCTCATGTGCAGATGGGGGGATAAGCATGTTGAGCGTGTTTATGGTGATAAGGTGAAGATATTGGCTGGGGAAACAAGATTTGATGAAAAATAATAAAAAGGCAAATAAGAAACCGGTCTCTGAACGTCAGGGACCGGTTTCTTGCGTGCATGCCTGGGTTAAGGGATGACTTTGCGTTGTCGCAAATCCTCAAAGATGTTTAGGAACATCGCTTCTGTATCAATAAAGTCGTGGAATCCGTAACGACGCGCCTTCGTGCCGTCAGCAAAAAAATCGTAATCCCAAGAAAAAACAAAGTCCCCGAATCGCCAGGAGGAAACGTCCTTATAGGCGTTGTTCACCAGCTCATGCCTCTCTACCATAGCTTTCCATAGTGGTTCCTTATCAGCCATGATTACCTCCAAGGACATCTGCAAGGGAGGCGCTAACTCTAGATCGAAATACGCGGCTATCTTAGGCCAAAGCTCGTTCCAACGGAAGAGGTCTCCGTTCGTGATGTTGAACGCCTGATTCGCACAACGTTCGTCGGTCGCTGCCCAGACCGTGGCTCTGGCCAGTAATCCGGCGTCAGTCATCTCTAGCAGACTGTTGTAGGCCCCTGGCTTCCCAGGGAAACGGAGAGGCAACTTGAGTTCCTTCGATATGGATGCATAAATAGCGATAACCATCGCCAGGTTCATTGGATTGCCTAATGCGAATCCGCATACGACTGAAGGGCGGAGCGCCGACCAAGTCCAGTTGGTACCTAGCTGGCGTTTTTCAAGGAACTGCTGCTGGTCGACATTAAACTCAGGCGGCATATGATAGGCATCGGTTTCCCGAGCTGGTGTCTTGAAGGGACCAAGATGCGCGCCGTACACCTTATAGCCCTGCATGAGACTAATATGCTGGAGGCTAAATGAGATCGGCTCTATTGCATTGACGACGTTAACTAGCATGGCAAGGTTAGGAGGAACTAGTTCAGCCCAAGTAGGGCGATCCTGATAAGCGGCGTAGAAGATATGTGTGACTTCCGTTAGATTGCCCAATTTTTCCTGGGTATCTTTTTCATTAAGCAGATCAACGGCTACATATCGGACTCGACTATTGGTTTCACCACCCCGCCTTGACAAACCAATGATGTCCCAATCGGGGAGTTGTTCCAAATATTCGATTAGATTCCTTCCAATGACGCCGTTAGCTCCAACGACAAGAGCAGTTTTGCGGGGCGTGACTTCTTTTGTACTCATAAAATATCCTCTCCTACTCAGTAATGGTGTTACCGTTATTGTGCAGGATGAAGAGGTGAATGAAAAGTACGCACTTTGAAGTCACATAGGTACTTAGAAGTAAGAAATGGCAATGATAGGGGATGCCTTTTACAGGGGAATTAGAGTTACTAAAATAAACTAGACCATTTAATGTTTCAATTTGATAAAGGTTTAAATAATAGAATAGTGTTAAGAGGTTGGTACAGGTAACCGCACTCATAATGTCGATCAAATTCCGTCTTCCGCATCCAATCAGTCTCGCAGGCTTGATCATGATCACGTTAGCTTGGATAGTGACAAAACTATCTGTTCGCATACAGAAGCAAAGTCTTATTGTATATATCGCTACGCTTGTTTCAAAGCCAGTCGCTTGCGTAATTACTGCGAGCATTTCGATTTATTTTTTATGTTCAGCGCGTATGAGGTACGTGGGGCCGCGCCCATATCCAAGCATATTTGCGAGCGAACCCCAGTAGAAGTAGTTACGTTAATTTTTTTGTGGATTGTAATATATGGTGTCGCCGGAAGTAGGATCTCATTAATTCGTCTGAATATGCTTTTTTACCGTTAGTCATTATTATCACGATCTCCTTACTTGTGTTTCAACAATCGAAATGCGGCACTTTCCATTTAGATTTTGTGAAAGTATGCTTTCCGAGTAAAATGAGGAAGTAAGAGAAAGCCAGTATTAACAATGAGGAGGAACATTGATGCAAATACCTATTCCTGGCCGTGAGGATTTACAAATAAATCATCTTGTTTTAGATTTTAATGGAACGATTGCTTTGGATGGTTTGCTTTTACCCAATGTTATGGAAAGACTTATGGAATTAGCTAAGTTGGTTAAGATCTATGTATTAACCGCTGATAGTAACGGCAGTGCTAATAGAGAGTGTGAGGGTCTTCCCGTAGAATTAATCGTAATAGGAAAAGAAGATCAACGGGAGGAGAAGAGTCGTTTTGTGCGTAAGTTTGCATCTGGGGTTGCCGTTTTGGGCAATGGAATAAATGATGAGTTAATGTTTCGTCAAGCTGATCTTTCAATTGCCGTCATCGGTAAAGAAGGTTGTGCGACTGCAACGCTAATAGCTAGTCATATCGTCGTTAATGAGGTTGTAGATGGATTGGACCTTTTATTAATGCACCATCGACTTATTCCAACGCTCAGAAACTAGCTAGCTGAATTTGATCCCTTAATGGCGTCGGTCAGCCTCTTCATATTAGGCATATTTCTATTTTTTAATGTATAGGCAAGATAAAGATGATTTGCTACCTTAAAAATAGTCTCAATAGCTTCCTGTTTAAATGTAATTTACCTTATTTTATTTCCCTTGCTTAGATAATTTGGCTTGTACATGTTACAGGAATAGGGTTATATTAAATTGGATGTACATGGCATTTGTTTAACTTTTGGAACTTATAGAAGGAGTTGGTGAGAAGATGGAATTGAAGGTTAACCATTTAGATTTGGAGATGACAGATATTTCTGGCTCAAAGTTTCAAAATGCGAAAGCAGAGGCTATACTTTTCAATAATGTTAACTTGACTAAGACGCAAATCCAGAACGCAAATATGAGTCAAATGATTTTGAATGATGTTAATATGTCCGAAGTGAAAATTTCAAATGCTAATTTGTCGGGGACCGAGATTAGAAACGCTAATCTTAGTCACTTAATTCTTGATCAAGCACAACTAGTAGGAACCGAATTTCATAACATCGTACTTCCTCAACCAGGTGACGCCAATTACAACTTAGAAGAAAATTATAAACCAATAAGCTTTCAAAACTGCAATCTTAAAGATGCACAACTAAGAAATTGTAATTTATCTAACATGGATATAATTGACTGTGATATTACAGGTTTGAGAATTAATGGTTACTCCATCGAGGAGTTAGTTAAGAACATGGAAAGAAAATAATTAAGATCGATGAGTTAAACTTATGTTTGTTTAATAGGTAAAAATTACCAAATGGCTGTTCTCATTAGAGAATGGCTTTTTGTTTTCGGAAAATCCCAGTCAGGGCTTACTAAACCAGCGATTCGGGCACTTGCTAGGGCTGGATACTTGCGCCGTGAACAGCTTAGCAAGCTCACCGAGGATGAAGTCTTGTTGCTGCATGCTAATCCTGAAAACAATCTTGTTACAAGGGTGAATGGAATCAACTGTATAGTGAGATTCGGTTAGTTCGCATGCAAGTTAAGACGCTCTGAACAAAATCATATAAAGATTACCTGTCTGGGTGACGATATAAAGGTTATGGATACGAAATTCAAGCACTGAAGAAATGAAAAGGGTGGTCTACAATGATAAAGTGTATACATTGTTCGAAAATTACTGAACTCCATAAATCAAACTGTTCACATTGTGGAGCTATTCTAACATACACGGTTGCAGAGAAATTCGACATGCTTGCTGAATCAGTGGAACATGCGCTTAAGCAGGAGTTGGAACTAAGAAAAAAGAACAGGAATTAAATAGGGGCAGGTAAACGGAGGGATCTTTGACAATGTTCTGTTTGCAGGCTAAATAGAGTAAGGAGAGAAGGAGATCAAGATCTCCTTCCTAGCGGGATTAACCTTTAATATCGAGATTTCCGCCTAAATTTGGCTGTACACTAGATTGCATCATTTGAACGATCTCTTGGGTTTGTTGGACCGATTGATTTTGTGCGATTTGAAGAACACGAATTCCGACTTCTTGAGCTAGCTTGGTTTGGTTCATTGAAATAGAAAGTGCTGCGATGTCCATAATGGTATCTCCTTTCTCGGATAGCTTTCATTCATTATATCGGAAAATATTTGAAATTATTTTATAGCAGAGGAAATTAATGAAATAACTTCGATCAGAATTCAAGGAAGCCGCTCATTTTTTCGGTTCTTCACTCATCTATTCGTCGACATAATTGGATGGAAGTAGTATTATAGTCCTATATAAACGAGGGATGAGATGATTGAATATGCAAGTTTTTGTGGAGGAGCTTCATAAGATAAGTCATCGAGATGAGATGAGACCGAAAATATTAATGCATGGCATTAAACGTATTCTAGAGGAGAAAAAAGAAGCGAGCTTGGTGGGGCGGATGTTTAGGAGAAAAAAGAAAATAGAGCCTAGAGGGTGGTACTAAAGCCATCTTTTCATTTTCTGAATGATATTTTTCTATAAGGGGTACTACTTTTGAAGTTATCTGAAATTGAAACGGAAATTGAGTCACTTCGAAAACAACTGGTCGATGCATATTTATTGAGTGGGTCAATAAACACAAATGAGGTTTTAGAGAAAAGCAGGTTGCTTGATCATTGGCTCAATCGCTACGAGCAAAGTATGAATAAAAAATGAATAAAAACGTAATAATAGCTTATTGTGTTTGGCATAGTAGGCTTTTTTTGCATGTTATAAATCGAAGGATTAGAAAAAAGCGAAAGAAAAAAAGTCAGATCAATGGACATGACCTGACTTGCAAGGCGGCTTGTAACTGGCGGATTTAATTTAGTATGGTTTCAAACCAAAACTAGTGCCAAGCTAGATTACTTCCTCTTATCAATGTAGGCTAACAATGTGAGTATAAATAACCCAAATGCAAACATGATTGAAAGAGCTTGAAAGATATCCATGTTTACAGCCTCCACCTTTCAAGTGAGGTGTCCGCCATTCTACAAGTCGTCTATTGTAAATTATATATTATTTGTAACAATATGGAAGTGTATTTTGAACTACTTTGATAAAATATTATCAATCATAATTCGATAAAGTCCTTCTTTCATCCCTTCTATACGACTATTTTGTTAGAAAAATTATATGTTGAATATTTTCAAAAAAGTACCAAAAGGCATGTTTCATATATTTTATTCATACACTATAGAGTACTTCAACCTGTTCATTTATGGGAGGGCTCTATCCGATGAAACGTATTCATGCGAAAAGACTTACTATTATTTTATATATCTGTTTACTTTTCACAATGCCTGTGATGGTCTATTTGCAAATAAACAACGAGGTTCTGTTGAGTATTATACTGGTCGGTATGATGTTCGTAATTTCAATGGTTATGTTTTGGTTATCAACAAAGGAACATGAGGCGGATGAAGCGAAGATGAAGGAGAAGAGATTCCTTAATTAGGTAAAACAGCGTTCGATCTTACAAATATACCCACATGAGGTGGAGACATCATGGATGAAAAGAAAATAAGAGATTACGGAGAACGTCTCAGTAATCTTGTATCCGACTATGAAGAGCATATTCAATCAACCATTGAAAAAGAGTATGATCGCCAAACAACGAAAGCTGATAAAATAGCTGACAAAGTAGCCAAATTTGGAGGTAGTTGGACTTTTATTGTTATTTTCTCCGTATTTTTGGCTACTTGGATCGTAGTAAATGCACTTCAATTAACAAAGCTGATTCATTTTGATGAACCACCTTTTATATTGTTGAATTTGATTCTTTCTTTTATAGCTGCCTTTCAAGCGCCCATTATTATGATGAGTCAAAATCGTCAAGCGAAGCGCGATAAGCAAGAATCAATCATCGATTTTTCGATCAATTATAAAGCGGAGCAAGAAATCGATGACATGCAGGGTCATTTGCATCGATTGGAAGCCGATTTTTCGGATTTCAGAACTGAAATCAGAAACGAGCTTACGGAGATTAAAAATCTATTGAAATCTAAATAAGTACCCGCTTACTGATTGTATTAACTTCGCCAAAAACCAAACATTTTTCGGAAGAGTCCATAGCTTTTTCTTTTCCTTTTGGAGCGAGGGATAAAAGTGTTATCCCTGGATGATGGGGGAAAAGTCGCAATTTTATTCGACAATAGCATGGAAAGTTCTTCTTCTGATATACCTTGAGCAGTCATTGGCAGATATCAACCTTTCTCGACAATCTGACTTTAATGTACCACATCTAAGGGCACGTAAGATAGTTGGACTTTCATCTTTGCACGTTTTATGGTAACTTGGTGTCATTAGGACTTGGGAGGAATAGGGGTAATGGCTAAACAGCAGCACAGATGGAATTTGCGTTTGAAGAGTAGTAATGTATATTTGGGAACCGTCTATTTGGGAGATCCTCTACCAGAAGTAGAAGATGTCATTATGATCGGAGATAAAAAATACACGATTCTTGAGCTTGGAAGCACGAGAGATGCTGGCGATGTATTTGTCGAGGAGTTTAAAGCGGCTAAAGAAGAGAGCAAAAAGAAGTAGACTGCTGAATAAAAAAAAGGAGACTGCGTACAAACGTACAAACAAGCAGTCTCTTTTTTTCGATTTAAATAGAGCAGCACTAAGAAACAAGAAAAAAGACTAGTATTCACTCAAGGAGGATGGAGTGAAACCGTCTTTTTTTTATTGCTTTGCTTGCTCCTACATCAAAGGATTAGCGTTTGAAGCTGGACAATTGTTGTTCAGCAATTTGTACTAATCGCTTGGTGATGTTGCCGCCTATTGCCCCAGCGTCGCGTGTTGCTAAATTACCGTTGTAGCCATTTGGGGAGAGAGGTACGCCAATTTCTTGAGCCACTTCATACTTCAGTTGATCTAATGCTGCCTTTGCTTGCTGTACGACTAAAGTGTTGTTAGCCATCCAAAATCATCTCCTTTTTTTTGGTACATCAATATTATTTGAATGTTCAGAATTTTTATTCGGAAAATTTTAAATTATTTACAAATGGATATTTCTCTTTGCAAAGATTATGGAAATATTAATAACCCCCTACCCATTAAGGGCGGGGGAATAATATTATATTAAGAATTATTCCGCTTCGGATTCCGTACTTTCTTCAGTAGCTTCTTCACTCACTACTTCTTCGGTGGATTCTACTACGATTTCTTCTTCATTCAAGGATACCACTTCTTCCTCTTGGCTCATTTTGTCACCTCCCTTGATACGAATAGTATCATCATATCTCTTTATCGTTGAGTAGACAAGCAGGTGGAAGTCTTCTTTAAAAGATTTAATATAAGCTTAATACATCTGTCATTTTATGCCTTACATGAGCCTGCTGCAGCGTCGATATCTATGTAGTAAAGTCGAAATTGGATGAATTACGCCTGCTTTTTAAGGTTGGAAAAGGATAAAATCAAATAAGCATGTTTCATGTTCCTGTGAATATATATGAGGCGAAGCAGCAAATGCTGAATGCTTTTGTCAAGGAATTAGGAGGAGTCCAAATGAATCGATCCGATGTTATCTTGGAATTGCAACTTGTTCCGGAATTGCTGAAGCAAGCAGAAGCCATTTATGTGGATGCGGTGACTGAGCTTGCATGGGCCAAACATCAACTGCTTTCCAAAGAATATGAAGTCATTGGTGATGGTTTGGTTACAGGGAAGAACGATTTACAACGACAAGCGGAAATATGGCCCTACACGAAAGACCTACAGCAACAAGTGCTAAGGATGGAGGCTTCCGTTGAGCATACGAAAATAGAATTTCATTTTTACAAACGGAAGCTAGAAAATTTGCAAACGATCGCGAAACTGATGACGATTCTGTAAAAGTTAAGAAGCAATACAAAGCTCTGCAATCAAACAATTGCAGACTTTTCTTATTTTGCAGATCGCTTGCTGAAAATTTGTTCTCTCTCGACGTTTACAGTGGATACCAGTTGCGCATCCTAAGGGTAGATATTGTAAATGCCAACTCGTCAGGAGGAAACTATCGTAATGAAGCCATTAAAAATCCTAATGTCAGCGAGTATGATCATGCTTGTCATAAGCGGCTGTCAAACTGTCAAACAGGCAGCGACGATAGAAGCGCCGACTCCAGCAGCGTTTAATGTCCCGCTCATAAGCTCAGCCGGACAAACCATTGGAGGTGCTAAGCTTACCTCCCTTCCAGAGGGAGTACGTATTGAGGTTCAGGTTAGCGGTTTGAAGCCGGGAGCCCATGGACTTCATTTTCATGAGAAAGCTGTCTGTGAAGCTCCTAATTTCGATACAGCTGGAGCTCATTTTAATCCTCATAAGAAGCAGCATGGTTTCAAAAATCCGAAGGGGGCGCATGCGGGAGATTTACCCAATTTGATCGTGGACAAGCAGGGGAATGGTAAGTTTGATGCTATCACGAAAACCGTTGTGCTTCTTCCGGATAAGCCTGATTCGTTATTGAAGCCAGGTGGAACCAGCATCATCATTCATGAACAGGAAGACGATTTGCTAACAGATCCAACTGGAAACTCTGGCAAACGCATCGCTTGTGGGGCAGTGAATAATTGAAGGGGCTGACTTAACATCATGATCAAAACACAAGATCTTAAGCTGCAAATTGATGAGCTGACGAAACAAAATGATATGGTGCTTGTTGAGCTTGAACAAGTAAAGAAGATGTTAATGGGCAGCGATTCCTCTCAAAATTCTCAAAGTGGTGGAGATTCCGGATACCAGACTTCTGATTCAGGTGGACAAGGTCAAGGGCAAAATCAAAACCAAGGCCAAAATCAAAGCCAAAATCAAAATCAAAATCAAAATCAAAATCAAAATCAAAATCAAAATCAAACCCAGAATGCCAACCAGGGTGGGGGAAATGGGCAGCAGGTTTCGGATTTGGCCAATGAGTTGTTGAAAATAAAGGATCTTGTTGAAAAGCTTGAGCAAAAAACGTCGCAGTATGTTAGCAGTCAATCCAACGGAACTTTGACAGAAAAAGATGCCGTTAATTTGGTGTTAACTCTCATGAATGGCATGGTAGATTGGGCAAGCGAGTTTGTATCGTCAAAAGCTTCTTCCAATGGACAATTACAATAAGAGAATGCGAAAAATGTTATTTTAAGACAAAAGAGCGGTGATGAGCTGTTCTTTTGTCTTTTTTGTCGAAATGAAACCATTTTTATAACCATTTATTCCTATTCATTTGATGTATTTTTAAGGTGATTCGACAATATGCACTTATTTACAGGAAGTGAATTGATCGCTAAAGTATAGAATAGTAAAAGATAAATAGACAAATTATTAATCGAGGTGTGGAGCCATTGAGAGAAATCGATATTAACCATTTGTTGATCCAACTTGGAATCTCTAAGATTGCATTTATGAAATGGCAAGCCGAGCAAGCGCAGCAGCATGAAGAATTAGGAGACTCAATGATTGTTCCTCAGGTTGATACGTTTACTGAACTGATGTCTGATGCTTCCCTTGAGCTTACTTTGTAGGATAGATTCCTTCCTGCTACTTGATTGTTCCTGTCCCTTCAAGCTTCAAATGAATTTGAACTCGAAAGTCTAGCTCGGGATAAAGAGATTGCCAGGCTTTCCACTCTTCTTCAACATTTCCAAAGTGGCGAGCGCGGTAGTTTAAACCGAAACCAAACGGATCGAGATTTTCTTTTTGTAACCTCCTCAGCAGTTTTTTTATCCGCTCCCTTCCCGTCTTCTCTGTGCTTTCCTGGTAGGAAGCAAGTTTATCAGAGCTCACCTTTAGATAAGCTTCCTCAATAACTCCACTCATATTGATCCTCAGATCTACGTGAGGCGGCGTTCCTCGAGGTGTGTAAACACGGTATTTGGATTTAATGCTATCCACTGAAATAAAGATTTTGGAATCGTCAATGGGCGCTTCGAATTCCACTTTATTCACCGTTGCTTTAATCACATTAAATAGGCGTGTTTCGTCTGAATTTAAGGTAAGTCTTGCCCTAATTTTATCGAAAACGATCGACGTGTTAATGGTATAATGATTGCCAGATGCTTCGACTACGGGGAGAATGGGGTCTAGGCCCCATTCTGTTTGTTTTCGAAAGAAATCAAACATGTATTCCGATACGATGAATCCTGATTCTACGCCTGTTTTACCGAAACTGAGCAGTAGAGAAATACCTGGCAAACGTTCTTGGCTGGTTTGTGTGGCTAATACAGCCTCGGCGCTAGGCTTTCCAATAGCAATCCAAGCAACCATCTGAATACCTCTGCGTCGGTTAAACCAATCGAGCGATTCACGCAAGTTTTCCTCAATGATGTTTTCACCGATAAGCACCATTTTGGCGTGTCCGAAATCTAATTCTTCGATTTGGTTTTTTAAATGATTCAGTACTTTATGATCTACAAGCATATCATCATACATAATACAGAGTCTTGATCTAGTGATACGTCCAACATCCATCGATTCTAGCTTCAAAGAAGCGTGTTTGTAACGAAACCGGATGAGGTTGATGTTCGTGTCGATATGTTCACTGAATGCAGTCTGCGGCCCTTGTATGGTTGCCTCTACTTTTGCTTCACTTTAATGCAGCAGCTTTTACTTGCGCAGCCTGAAAGAGCAGGATACAGGTCGGTAGAACAATAGCTACGTAACCAGAGGAAATTTTGAAAAGTGCATCCACATTACTCATAGGACGCTCGCAACCTGGGAAAGAGAGCAAATAACCTTCAAATTCCGAATCATCTTTCATTCGAAAAAAAGGCTGAATAATTTGCTCGCGAATCGTATCACTATCGCAAATATTTGTTATAGGTTAAATTCAAGGATATTCTTCCTTCCCATACAAGGTTTTCCTTCTTAGTCTGTCTCTCCATTTACAGCCGTATCCATACACCTGCTAGGAAGTTGGTTTATTTCCAGCAGGAAGCGGGAATGCTTGGAACAGAAGCATAAGCTAGGTTAACTGGAGGAGGAAAAGCAAGCAAGATGAAGACACTCGTCATCATTCCTGCGTACAACGAGGAGAAGAGTATAGGTGCTGTGATTACATCAATTCAATATGCGCTGCCAGAAGCAGATATGGTCGTGATTAATGATGGATCATCCGATCATACTTCAGAGGTTGCTCGTGCAACGGAACTTGCAGTAGTGATAGATTTGCCCGTTAATTTAGGCATAGGCGGCGCTATGCAAACGGGCTATTTATATGCAATTCGCAACGAGTACGACCTTGCAGTTCAGATCGATGCGGATGGTCAGCATGATCCATCGGAGCTTTCTCAAATCTTGAATCCGCTTATAAAGGGAGAGACCGATTGCTGTATTGGATCGCGTTTTTTGAGGAAAACCGACTATCGATCTGCATGGAGTCGGCGAGTAGGAATAAGGTTCTTTACTTGGATGATCCAGTGGATGATTGGTAAAACGTTCACAGATCCAACCTCAGGCTTTCGTGCTGTGAACCGGCCTATAATTCAGCTTTTTTCCAGCTACTATCCGGAAGATTACCCGGAGGTAGAAGCTATTGTTCTACTAGAGAGGCAAAAGTTCCGAGTTTGTGAAGTATCTGTCGTGATGCATGCTAGACAAGCTGGACGTTCCTCTATAACACCAGTGAAATCGCTCTATTACATGTTAAAAGTATCATTGGCTGTATGTATGACTAGAATTCGCAATGTGAGTTGATGATTATGAATATATATTTACTTGCAATCACCTTTTGTTTAGTGTTCCTATTTATTACAGTGGAGCTTATTCGGAGGCAAAAACTTCAGGAGCAGTATGCAATTCTATGGTTGACGCTTGGTTTTTTTATGGGGATGTTTAGTTTGTTTCCAAGTATGCTGAATCAGATTTCTCGGCTTATGCGCATCTACTATGCCCCTTCCTTACTTTTCCTTGTTGGCTTGTTGTTTTCACTAGTGTTCATCATGCATTTGACCATTGTGATCTCGAAGCTTCATCGTAAATTGACACGTCTCGTTCAAGAGGTTGCTTTGCTGCAGGAGCGGGTGGGGAAAAAGGAGTCAGAATGACACAAATGGCACCGTTAATCGTCGTTTTTATTAACGTTCTGCTGCTCGTAGGAGGCCAAATCTTATGGAAATTAGCTTTAAATCGAACTCCACTTACCGGCCTAGACAATCTGGGAGCTGTTTTGATGCAGCCCTATTTGCTGCTAGGTTGTTTACTGTATGGCCTCGCTACGCTCCTATGGTTCTTTGCGCTTAGTAGATTTGATCTTAGTCGCATTTATCCACTACAGTCTATTGCTTATGTTTTGGGAGCCTTATGCGGCCTGATAGTATTCAAAGAAACGTTTTCAACCTCACAATGGATGGGGCTACTGCTTCTTGTGGGTGGCGTGTTTATGTTAGCAAGATAGGAGTAAACAACGACAAGGTTTCTAGATGTTGAACGCGCAACAACGATGATGAAGCCAAAGGGTTTTATCGATAAATTGTTGGGAGGGGATGCCAATTGAATAAAGGATCTTTATTCGCGTTACTGCTTCTCTTGGTCGTAGGCCTCTATTTACGGCTTCATTATGTGCTGCAAGCGCAGTATCCACCCTTGGATTGGGATCAGTTGGAATACACAAAAACGGCGATTCAACTGCTGAACAAGGGGATTTATGCCTACCGAGATACGATGCCCAACTCGCTTGTTACACCTGGTTGGCCGCTAATGCTAGCTGGCGTATTTTGTATTATAGGGTATGAACCACTGGAGCCAGCTTTAATGGTAATTCGCCTGTTGAACTGCTTTATCGCTTTGGGAGCTATTACATTTATATTCCTCTTGGGCCGTAGACTATTTCATCCGATTACTGGCTTCTTAGCCGCGGGGTTTGCCACAGTATATCCGTCCTATGTGTGGTCTACTTCCTTGATATTAACGGAGGTTCCATTTTTGACAGCCTTTACAGGCATGTTGTATTTGCAGGTGCGGATTATTCAGGAGAACAAGGGGAAGGACCATCTATGGATGGGACTGCTGCTTGGTATTTGTGTTCTTTTTCGGCCTAACGCGCTGCCGATGGCGATTATTCCTTATGTATTCCTTTGGACAAAAGATAAGCAAATCAACTGGAAGCCTACGTTACTGGCTGCAGCTTCATTCGCTTTTGTCATGCTGCCATGGTGGATACGTAATTTATTGACGTTCCACGAATTTATTTTTATCGCAAAAGGAGAAGCAGGCAATCCGTTCCTTGGCGGAACAGACCCCTACTTCGCAGATACGATAGATTGGAATCACATTAATAAGGACCATCAATTCGCAGAAGGCTTGAAACGGATTCGTCAAGGGCTCAAAGATAATCCATGGTTATGGATCAAGTGGATGACGGTGGGGAAGCTATTCGTATTTTTCAAGACGATGTGGGTTGGCCCCTATCCGTTTTCGGTACCGGCTTGGTATGCAAATTTATTAGTCAAGCTGCACAATTATTTAATTACTTTTGGTGCATTTAGCTTAATGGCATTTAGTCTTCGGAATCGTTCAATTCGTTATTTGACATGCAGCTTCTTCGTATTTCTAAGCGTGCATTTGGTGTTTATCCCCGTTGATCGCTATCTATACGGGATGCTCCCCTTTCTTATGCTGGGAACAGCCTATTTCGTTACGCAAGCTCTTTTTTTAATCCGTTACGTATGGATTACATCTCTACTGCAGCGGAAGGGGATTTGAATAGAATCTGTTTCGCGCAGTATTCGATAATATCACTTCGTCTTACAATTCCAATGAAATTATCCGAATCGTCGACGACAGGCACGAAGTTTTGTACTTTAGCCAACTCAATGAGATCCTCCATGTTTGCATGGATATGAACGGGTTTATTTCTCATTCGCAAAGGGACTTCTTCAAGCAAATGGCGATGGGCATTCTCAAAACCAATGGCTCCGGAATTTTTCAGAAACCATAATAAATCGCCCTCTGTCACCGTACCTACATATTGTCCTTCATCAGATAGAATGGGCACTGCGGTATAGCGATGATATTCCATTCGTTCTAGGGTTTGGCGAAGCGTAGCTTCCAGGGTAGTTGTAATAACTTCAGATTTAGGTAAAAGAAAAAATGCGATATTCATTCATTGACACTCCTTAGAGTTTTACGTAGCAAAACTAACATCGTAAGCAAGACCTTAGAGTTTTGCATGGCAAAACTGGCATCGTAAGCATGGCATTGCGTTCTGCGTAAGGCAAAGCGAGCTGTATCAGTTGAGATTACAATCGTTTATAAGAAAGATTGATATTGTAACATAGAACTGCAAGATCATGCACCTCCATTGTAACAAAAAAAATGAATAGAATCTAAACCTGTGATGGATTCTATGATTGAGAGGTGAATTTCATGAATCAAGCTTTGACGACAGCATTAATCGGAATCGGCGCGGCGCAAGCAATGAAGCTACCCATTACCTATGCCAAAACGAAACAATGGGATGTGTCCCAACTTATTCAAACGGGCGGCATGCCTAGCTCGCACTCCGCAGGTGTATCTGCCTTAGCTACATATATTGCGTTGAAAAGGGGACTTTCTGCTATTGATTTTGCTGTGAGTTCTGTCTTCGGGGCCGTCGTGATGTACGATGCTATGGGTATTCGACGCGCAGCGGGGGAAATCGCAGTGGAAGTTAACGATTTGGACGAGCGATTAGAGAGGCTGGCTGAGCAGCATCCAGGGCCGTATCATGCGCGCAAACGCAAAGCGTTAAAAGAACAGCTAGGACATCTGCCTATTGAAGTTTTGGGCGGAGCTGTTCTAGGAATTACCATAGGAACGCTTAGTTACTTGTTCGAACGAAGAAACAAGTAGCTGTCCAACATATGGACATCTTTTTGGGAATGGGATAAGATCAGGGGACGTTCTCAGAAAGGAAGATTGTCGATATGGAATCAATTCGAGTTACATCCGTAGACCAATTAAAAGCATGTTTCGAGGTCCGTTTGAAAGTATTTGTAGAAGAACAGCATGTTCCAGAGCACCTGGAAATGGATGAGAAAGACGAGTCTCCAGAGGCATGTCATCATATTCTGATTGTAGATGAGGGCAAGCCTGTTGCAACTTCAAGGTGGTACGAGTATCAACCAAACACTGCCAAATTTCAACGGGTTGCCGTTCTACAAGATTACCGAGGCAAAGGTCTAGGGAAACAGCTTATTTTGGAGATGGAAAAGCAAGCGAAGGAATTAAACTGCCACACATCTATCCTGGATGCGCAATGTCACGCTGAAGGATTTTACAGTCAGCTAGGCTATGAGGTTATTTCAGCTGAGCCCTTTTACGATGCAAATATTTTACACGTAAGAATGAAAAAGCCGCTTTAGCTAAAAGCGGCTTTTTTCCGATGAGCTATCCAACTCTTCGGTAGAAAGAGGGAATGTGATGATGAAACGAGCCCCGCGATGAGGTGCGCTTTCAACTTCTAAAGTCCCTTCGTGATCCTGCACGATTTTATGACATATTGATAATCCAAGACCCGTTCCAGATTCTTTAGTTGTGTAAAAAGGATGAAATATTTTTTCAAGTAACTCACTCGGTATGCCTGGGCCGTTATCTTCAATAACTAAAGTCGCGTGTTTTTGATCGCGAGTTAGTTTAATTTGAATGACACCGGTTTCTTCCATGGCTTCGCAGGCGTTTTTCAGCAAGTTTAGAAGAAGCTGAATCATTTTATCCTGGTCCATCAAAATAGGGACAGGCAGGAACGATTCGCTGTAATGGATCTGATGACCTAACCGTGTCGCTTCTGATTCCATGAGCGAGATGACTTTCAATATGCACTCATGAAGAGAATGGATTCGAAACTGTGTGGAATGAGGCTTAGAGAACTGCAAGAATTCAGCAGTTAACTCACTCATTCGGTCGATTTCATCCATAATCATGGAATACCAATTCTCAATGTTGTAACCATTCGCCTTGGAGATTTGTAGAAATCCCCGCACGGTAGTTAAGGGATTTCTAATTTCATGGGCCATGCCGGATGCTAACTCGCCAACTACCCGTAATTTTTCCGAACGCAGCATATGCTCTTCGCGCTTTAACCAAGTCTCCCTTTTCTTAATAAACAAGTTATGTTCGGCAAGGAGGATAAGGTCATCCTTTGTTACCCCATCTGAGGGATAGGTAGCAATTCCGTATGTAATTTGAATACCTGTTAATTTAGGCAGCTCTGAATCAAGCTGAAGTTTGTAGGAAGGGAATGCCTGTTTATTTTGCATGTAAGGCATAACGACAGCGAATTCGTCGCCACCATATCGCGAGATAAAAAGGGCATCTGAAAATAAAATTTTTAGCAACTCCGCGATTTGCTTTAAAATGAAGTTTCCGGCCTGAAAGCCGCGAGCTGTATTCATCGACTTTAGATCATTACAATCAATTAAAATAAGTACAAGGCTACGATTTTCTTCAATTAATTGTTCTAATCGACGATGGCACTCTTCAAAGTTATATAAACCTGTTAGTGAATCTTGTTTGGACAACAGGGCTCGTTCTTTTCTTAACAATTCAGTCTGTTTTAAGTTCATAAAGCTTGTTTTGGTAAGTATTACAGCAGCGACAAAATGCAAGCTGTTACTTAACACGAAGAGCCAAAGTAAATGTATAGAGTCATCTTCTGAGGTATAGAAGGCTGTTGTCATGTATACCAGTGCGAAAGATGCGGCCAAACTCCATGATTTCTTTGTGCTATCTTCTGTGTAAATGTCTCGAGAGAGCAGCAGCAAGTACAACGGCAAAGCGAGATTTAACTGAGCAGTCCAGTGAAAACAACATAGAATCAATAGGCGGACCCAAGGCATGGCCCATAATCGATGTTCTCGCAGGCTCACCAGAAAGAGACTGCAGCTTAGAATTAACAAAAGCGGGTTAAGTATTGGATGTGAAAAATAGGCATAGATACTAAAAACAACGGCATAAATATAAATAATCCAGTTCGTAACCACCATATCATCTCCTGAGTGCAAGTATGACAGTATTTTACACCCTTGTCTTAAGTTCTCTATTGCAACCTAAATCCCTGCATTAAAACGTAAATTTTAGGATATAATCACGGATTTTCTCGAAAAAAAGAACCTGACGAGTAAAGGCTCGTCGGGTTCTTCGCAGTTCTGCTAGAACGTTGGTAACTGATCAAGATTATTGCTCGGGTCGCCATCAGCATCAGAACGTAAATGTTCGTCGCCATCACGCCCTCTAAACACGTTTACATGTTCAATCTGTCCGTCTTTTGCTAGCTGCTGCGCTTGTTTGTAGTCCACAATGTCGCCTGAGGACAATTGTAGTTGAATAATGTCTCCGTCCCCATTTTTCCTAACGGCTACTACTTGAGCTTTGGTGCTCTGCGATGAGCCGATCTTACCTACAGTTGATTGGTCAATAGGATTCATAACCATCACCTCCACAGCTTAGTATGGAGGCTAATGAATCAATTTATTCAGAAAGCTTGAGAAGCTGGTGCTGCTTGATGAAGGACATATGGCCAGTTTTGCCGATATAATCGGGCATTTTATCGTCGTAATGCATCAAGTAAATGCGTTTCTGCACATCCTCAGGCAGCGTTAATAATTCTTCTAAAGTAGCATGTATGGCACCTCGTCCGCTTAGTTGACAGTCGTGCAGAATCGTATGACAATTTCTATGTTTTACAACCTCGTGGAGGAGTAACTCTTCGCTGAATCGGATATCTGCGCTGTAAAAAGTCTGGTTGTTGATAAAGAGCGAGTAGCTGGCTTTACGGAGAATATGTAGGGTAGGTATGAATTCTATTGTAAGATCAGAGGCGATGGTGGATGGCTGCCGTTCTTCGAGGAGGATTACATCAAAATAATCATCTAAGCAGTAGAAGCCTTCTTCCGGGTTATACATACCACCTTTTAGTGTGTTTTCCCAGAGCACGCCTGCTAATGTATCGGTAAGGAAAAGTTTGGTTTTTTTCTTATTATGTTGGTACAACAGACGAAACGCGATTTCTTCTAGCCCGCCAATGTGATCTGCATGAATATGGGAGATGGCAATTCCATCAATTTGATCAGGTGTTATGCCAAGTTCGTGTAAGGATCTGGGTGTATTGAAACCACAATCAATGAGGATTGTTGCATTGTCGCTTCTGACAAGAGCACTAGTATTGTAATAGTTTTTGGCAAACGCGCTGCCGGTTCCAATCATTTGAATGTGTAAACTCATTCAGCCGCCCCCATTTTTCGACAAAATACATCTTTTTCTAATGTAGCATGGGAACTTGCAGAATATCAATCCTTATGTGAATCCACTTTTGCGCGGGATAGGGCGGTGGTATAATGAAGTTAGAGCAAAAAGGATGAGAGATGCAGGAGTAGAGTTCGTTTACTTAACGTGAAACGCTTAGGAGTGATTGAGATGTCGTTTACATTTACGTCCCATTTGCACGCTGTGTCCCTAATTGGATCTTTAGGTGCGGCGCTTGTGGTTATGTTCGCCCGTTTGAGAGCTGCTTCTAAGCCAGTCAACGCTGCAAAAATTATAATGCCACCGATTGGCATGACAACAGGTTTTTTAATGTTTGTTGTACCCATGATGCGAATACCCTTGCTATGGGGCATCGCCGCATTCTTGACAGGAGCTATCTTATTTGCTTATCCGCTCATTCGCACATCGAAATTTTATGTGCTGAATGGCTTTGTTTACATGAAGAGATCGAAAGCATTTCTTGCCATACTGCTCATTCTGCTTATTATCCGACTATCTTTGCATGAATATGTGGAAGCCATTATATCCATCTATCAAACTGGCGCGATTTTTTTTATTCTTGCCTATGGCATGCTCCTCCCGTGGCGTATTGCCATGTATATGCAGTATAGAAATCTTCGTATTAAGAACGAGCAATGAGGATTGCGTTCTAACAATGAGGTGTGGATCGATTCATGTTGTGGATCTTTGTTAGTGTACTTTTGATTGGATGCGGGCTTGTAAGCACGTCGGTTTATGTCGGCTGGCGCCTTACACATCCAGAACGTCGTCGGATCGATGATTCTCCAGCTAACTATGGGTTGTATGCTGAAGAAATTGCGTTTTCTAGCCGAACAGGGGATGTACAGCTTCATGGATGGTTCCTGCCATCCTCTGATTGTTCGTCTCAGATGACGATATTATTTTCTCATGGTTATGGGGGAACACGTCTTGAGAAGGGGCTCCCCGCACTTGAATTGGCCAAATCGCTCGTCGACGCCGGGTATCATGTTGTCATGTTTGATTTTCGTAATTCGGGTCAATCCGAGGGTGATTTGACGACAGTAGGATATTTAGAGAAACAAGATGTGTTGGGAGCCATCGATTGGATTCGAGAACACACGACAACCAAAATTGGATTAATCGGTTTCTCCATGGGGGGAAGCACGTCAATTCTAGCCGCTGCAGAGGAGGAGGCTGTGATCGGTGTAGTCGCGGACAGCCCATTCAGCCAACTCAGTCCATATTTGCGCAATAATTTGCCAGTGTGGTCGAAGCTCCCCCGCTTTCCTTTTACAGCGCTTATTTTGGCTATTTTGCCTCGCATGATTGGGATTAGTCCACGTCATGTGGATGCACTTGCCGCTGTGGATCACGTTTATCCGAGGCCAATCTTATTTATTCATAGTCAAGACGATAATGCGATTCCTTGGACGAATAGTCAAGCCATGTGGAGTAAATATCCAGATGATTTTGAGTTGTGGATCACGACAAAAGCACCCCACGTAGGCACCTACAAATTGCAGTCTGAGGCTTATACAAAACGCGTTCTTGCTTTTTTTTCAAAATTGTAAAAACAACGCAACTCTTCTTAGCCTTCGGAGTATAAAGATGCAGACACAAAGATTACTTACGAGAGCTGGAGGTTAAGAGGATGAAAGTTCAGCGTATATTTGCGTTGATGCTAGTGTTTTTTGTTTTAAGTACGGCTGCAGTGGCAGCCTCATCGATATGGGGGGATTATAAGGGGTTTAGTATTGCCCGTTTGATCGTCAACGACAAGACATCCGAATTTGCCGATTCTGATGTGCCTCCGCTTATTGTTGATGGTAAAACGGTTCTGCCACTTCGTGCTGTGAGCGACGCACTTCAGGCATTAGTGAAATGGGATAATTCGAATAAAACGGTTTCTTTGTACAAACCAAACGTACATATGTTTTTCACAACAGAAGTACGTAAAGATTCAGCAATTGTTCCCTTTGGCGTTGTAGAAAAAGGGAAGCAAGCGGATTTCATTGTTTTCGCCCAAGTAGACAACTTGAAAACTAGCATTAACTCTGTGCAAGTTTCTGTGATCTCACCAAGCGGGAAGAGTGTCACTACACCTGTTGTTAAATCAATTAATGAATCCAAAGAATCATTTTGGTTAAAAGTTCCACTCTATGGCGTATCCTTTGACGAAGCGGGTACGTACGTGGTGAAATTCGCGATGAAACGAGAAGGTTCGTCTGACTATTCCGTTGTGTCGGAGAAACAAATTCAATCGGAATAGAGACGTGCTGACGAAGTTGTGGTTTGACCTCTTATTATGAAAGTGTTACGATAATTGGGTAATCCATAATGAAACGAAATGAGGTTCTGCCTGTGAGCGATGATAAGCACGATCATGTGCACGGCCCGGACTGTGACCACGATCACGACGAGCATGGGGAAGATGTTTTTATCGTAACGGATGAGAACGGTGAAGAACACGAGATGGTTATGGTGTATACCTTCCAATCTCAAGAGCAAGCCTATGCTGTTTTACTCGATCGTAACGATCCTGACGCCGATGGTGTCATTTTCCGTGTCGAGGAAGAGGATGAGGATGCATATCTCGTCAATATTGAAGATGAGGCTGAATGGGAACGTGTAGTGACCATTTACAATGAAATCATAGCTCAAGAAGACGAAGAATAAGAGTTATACATAAGAACCCCCTTTCAGATTACAATCTGGAAGGGGGTTTCTGTTTGTGCTTGTTTATTTTCTAGGGTTGAAATACATGATTCTACCATTGAATAGATGAAGTTCGGCTTTTAACTGTTTACCAAGATACTTACAGAACTCATTACCTTTGCTTTTATCCCCGTGAGTTGCATCCTCAGGCAAAACTACCTGAACATAGTGTCTATCTTCTTCTTGGCTGCGCTCGCTGCCAACACCGACGACAATATATTTATACAACGGGTTTTTACCCTTGAGGTAAAACCACTTGCCTTCGCCTTCAGGCTTGGTCTCGATTGTATAAGGAAATCCTGCGTCGTCATACTCCCAACCGAGCTGCTGGGCGGTGAGCGATAGTTGATCTCTGTAATGCAGCAGCTTCTCTTTCAGCTCTTCCAAGGATAGAGCGGGTACTACAGAGCCTGTCACGAATTTGATATAGGCGCTTTGAGCCATTTCCTTAGTCACCTCGCTTACTAAACATCACCAACATCATAGCATCATGTAAACGGTTTTACAATATTTCCCCTCGT
Organism: Paenibacillus sp. SYP-B3998; assembly: GCF_010820665.1. Classification (GTDB taxonomy): domain Bacteria; phylum Bacillota; class Bacilli; order Paenibacillales; family NBRC-103111; genus Paenibacillus_E. Next base: position 1,112,165 of record NZ_JAAIKC010000001.1, read on the forward strand.
AAGTAGCAGGTCTAGAAAATCGCTTGCGTTTCGACGATAACTTTTACGTTTTGTACACTGCGATCCTCAGGTCCTTTTACAGGAAGCCCAACTTCCACATGTTCAATGATATAGTCGATTAACTCTTGAGTAATGACTTCACCAGGCAGCAAAATTGGAATCCCCGGCGGGTATACATAGATGAATTCGGCGATAATTCGATCGGCGGCTTCCTTGAACGGAATGGTTTCTGTTTCCCCGTAGAATGCATCCCTAGGTGTTAATGTCAGCTGGGGAATGGCTGGAACCTTAATGACAACTTCTTTCACATCAACAACATCATCATTCACATGTGAGAGCTTGCGAAGCGCTTCAAGTAAAATATCGATATTTTCTTGGGTGTCGCCCGGTGTAATCAAGCAAAGGATATTGTACATATCGCTCATCTCAACTTCAATGTTGTAATGGTCGCGTAGCCAGTTTTCAGCTTCAAAGCCAGTGATGCCTAATTTTCGCACATGTACACATATTTTTGTTGGGTCATAGCTGTACGTTGCCTCGTCGCCAAGTATCTCTTCACCGAAACAGTAGAGATTGGTAATTTCGTTTATTTGATTTCTCGTATATTCAGCTAGTTCGAGGGTACGTTCGGCCATGGCATGTCCGTTTAACGCCAAATGTCTGCGAGCGGTATCTAACGAACCCAGCAATATATAGGAGGTAGAGGTTGTCGTCAGCATACTAATGATCGTTTGGATGCGTTTCGGGTTGACGCGGTTCCCTTGTACGTTTAGAACAGAGCTTTGGGTCATTGAACCGCCAAGCTTATGTACGCTCGTTGCGGCCATATCTGCGCCGGCTACCATCGCAGACATTGGAAGTTTTTCATGGAAGTGAATGAGCACACCATGGGCTTCATCGACAAGGACAGGCATATTGTAGCTATGAACGAGATCGACGATTTCTTTGAGGTCCGTACAAACGCCGTAATAAGTAGGATTAATGACAAGTACGGCTTTAGCATCAGGGTGCTTCTCAAGTGCTCGACGAACGGAACGAGTCGGAATTCCGTGGTCAATCCCCAGGTTCTTGTCCCGAGCCGGAGAGATGAATACCGGCTTGGCGCCGACGAAAATAATGGCAGCTAAAATTGATTTGTGTACGTTGCGGGGGACGATGATTTTATCGCCTTCCGAGCAAACGGACATGATCATCGTCATGATCGCTCCGCTAGTCCCTTGAACCGAGAAGAATGTATGATCGGCGCCGTATGCGTCCGCAGCAAGCTTCTGAGCTTCCTCAATTACGCCCATTGGTTGATGTAGGTCATCCAGCGGTGCTATATTGATGAGGTCGATGGACAGGGCATTGTCCCCAATAAAGGAACGAAACTCCGGGTCCATGCCGACTCCTTTTTTATGACCAGGAATATGGAACTGAATCGGATTTTTCTCCGCATGCGCGAGCAGTGCTGAGAACAGGGGGGTACGCGTGTGATCCACCTGATTATCGCTTCCCTTCTATCGTGGATTGCTTGTCGATCTATGCAACAAACAAAAAAAGTATAACAAAATAGAAATTACATGCAAGCTAAATTTTTGAAAATAGTTTGCGCTGAATACGGCAAAACTAACAGTAAACGGTAAAAAAACTGGAAATGGAGGGAAGATTGCATGAATTGGCTGCAAAAATGGCATCAAAAGCGATTATTTTCACCATTTGTGTTGGAATTGTTGATTATTATGTTTGTTGTCGAATTTGTGAAGGGAGCCTTGCTGCTAACGATTTTACCTGTTTATATGAAAACGGCGCTCGGAGCTTCCACTTTTATTATCGGCTGGACGCTTGCTGCGCAATACATAGGAGATAACGTTCTGCGAACACCAGTTGGGTGGATAATCGATAAGTTTGGTTATCGGACAACGATGTTGACAGGGGTGCTGCTGACCTTCATCTCAGTTATTCTCATAGCAACAACTACGGAATATTTATGGACAATTATTGCCTGTGCAATGCTAGGATTTGGTACAGCTCCACTGTGGCCCTGTGTCATAACAGGAACGACGGAAGTGGCAGGAGATGAAGGGAAAGGCACCATAATGAGTATTGTTTACATGGCGTGGTTGTCGGGTACAGGGCTAGGGCCGGTCGTGATCAATTTTTTCATCAAGGAAAATCAGTATAGTACGGCATTTCGGTTATTGCTTGGCTGTATGACGGTTGTCGTGTTAGTTGCGCTTTTGCTGCCGAAAAAGCCTAGCCTTCCTATGAGTCAATTGGAGGAGAAGAAGGGGACCCGGAATAAGTCAAATGCTCCTTTCTTGCAAAGGGCAGCCGATTATTTGGGAGAGGTAAGGCGGTCGATGTCTGTAAGCCCGCTTTTATTTCCCGCTATGTTCGCTCAAACATTCGCTCTGGGGATCCTGACGCCGATTCTTACGCTTTACGCGAAAGAAGTATTACGGCTAACGTCCTTTCAGTACAGTATGTTCCTTATCGCTGGAGGTGCTGTGACTGTGATCTTCTTAGTCCCGATGGGGAAGTTAGTGGATCGAATCGGTATTCGGCCCTTTTTAATAGCTGGTTTCTCCATCAGCGCAGCGGCGTTGCTGCTATTTACGTTTACACATACAATGGTATTCCTTTACATGCTAGTGGCGGCTCTAGGGGTTGGATATGCGTTCATCATTCCATCCTGGAACGCACTCATTGCATCTGCTATTCCTCCAGAGAAAAGGGGAGCGGTGTGGGGCTTTTTTTTAACGATTGAAGGCTTAGGTATGATCGTGGGACCCATCGTTTCCGGCAAGCTGTGGGATGTGTATGGCTACCATGCGCCATTCGTCATGAGTGGTTCTGTTCTGCTCGTTTTGCTTGTTCTACAAATGTTCATTTCCATCCCTAAAAAAGGTGTGGTACGATAGTGGAAAATGTTTCATTTGGAGGATAGACAAGCAACATGAATAAACAAATAGGAATCATCATGCTGCTGCTGATGACGATATTTATTGGATTTGGTATCATCATCCCTGTGCTTCCAGAGGTTGTCAAAGGCGCTGGGGCCGAATATCATAATGCGCTTTTACTCTCTGTATACTCAGCTGCATCTTTTCTGATGTCGCCGATCTGGGGAGCTGTGTCTGACCGAATCGGACGAAGACCGATTATTTTGATTGGATTGATCGGTTTCTGCATCAGTTTCCTCATTTTCGGATTTGCAAATGGCCATTTGTGGGTTATGTATGTGTCTCGCATTTTCGGAGGGTTGTTTTCGGGAGCGGCTACAGCCTGCGCCGTTGCTTATGTGGCGGATATTACTACGGCTGAGAACCGAACCAAAGGCATGGGGATGGTAGGCATGTCTATTGGGTTAGGATTTATTTTTGGTCCTGCCATTGGCGGCATCTTAAGTCGGTGGGGAACGTATCTGCCATTTTTCGTAGCTTCGGGACTTGCGCTTGCTTCTTTCATTTTTGCCTTCGCGATATTGAAAGAGTCGCTGCCGGCAGACAAGCGGACCTCTGTAAAAGAGCAGGCGCCATCCAGATGGACAGCGTTCTCGGGCGCTTCCAAGTATTTGTATATCTTATCCTTCTTTGTATCCTTCACGTTAGCTGGACTGGAAGCGACGCTTCAATATTTCCAAATGACCAAGATCGGTGCAACGCCATTTGATATTGGCATGATGTTTTTGGCCAGCGGCATCGTTGGTGCGCTCATTCAAGGCGGGGTCGTTCGACGATTGGTCAAAAATGGAGCCGAGCAGCGAGTTATCGCAATCGGACTCCTTCTTTCCGCAGCAGGGTTTTTCTTGCTACTGTACTCTACAAGCGTACTCACTGCTGCGATTTACTTATCTGTATTCGGCGCAGGGAACGCGCTCATTCGCCCTTGTGTGACATCGCTGATTACACAGAGGACGAAAGTAGGGCAAGGCGTAGCGACTGGTCTCAGTTCCTCTATGGATAGCCTTGGCCGTATAGCAGGGCCACTGCTCGGAGGAGCTGTGTTCGCGATTGCGCACTCGCTGCCGTTCATCATCGGAGGGATACTATGTTTAGCCGCTACGCTGCTGCTGCTGCGCTTCGTATTGCTAGACAAGCAAAGCGCTGCTCAGCAAACGGCCTAGTATGTTTAAAAAGCTGTACATCTACTTCCCTAGAATAGTGGGAGTAGATGTACAGCTTTTTGGTATCTGAATAGAACGATTTGCCAATCTGGGATATCCCTGCTGTCAACCGATCGATTGTTGTCTTCCACGAATCGGATGGACCAAGTAAAACGCAGATACAGGCGTGATCACTCGTTTTTTTGAAAAAAGAGCTATCCTCAAGCTGAGGATAGCTCTTTGCCGAATATCTAATGCTATATCATTCAGCATTTTTCTTCCGGTCGATCAATTTCTCAATCGATGGCGTCAGTTGTTCCTTAATTGATGCGACTAACTTGTCTTTGGATATACCCTTAGACTTAGCGATCTCTGCCAATGATTTGCCAGCTTTGAGTTGAGCGTTCAGATCGGATTCACTAATACCAAGTGATTTGGCTAGCTTTTCGGGGTCTGGTTTCAAACCGTGATGATGCCTCTTGCTTCGCCCATTCTGATTCTCGAACCAGTTCTTCTCATTCAGAATGAACTTCAAGTGCTGGCTAAGATTCTGCTTCATACGTTCGCCTTGCTCAGCCGTCAGCTTCCCGTCTTTTACCGCAGCCTCAATTTTGCCTACCCGCAATTGCTGCAGCTTCACGGTTAGGTCAGCCTCATTGATGCCTTTCTCGGCGGCCACTTCGACGATGCTTTTACCGCTCTTTAGTGACTTGATCATGGCTTCATGATCGACGCCAAGTAAAGTGGCTGATTCCTCGACAATTGGCCATCTCCGACCGTGATGATCCCGTTCATGCTCAGCTTTTACGCTCATTTGCGTATTCGCGGTCATTGTTTGCGCGTGTGCGCTTTGGCCTAATGGGAAGAGAGTGGTGCTGCCGAATAAAGCTGTGAGAGCGACGGAGCCGATAATCAGCTTCTTCAAATAAGTTTGCTTCATGGGAAGCCTCCTTTCCATATGGAATTTGGAAATACAGCACTTAGTCTGCGCAGGAGGGATTTATTTTAGTTTAAAGAAACCTTAGGCTAACATAAATTATTGCTTAAGACGGTTACTCTGCGTTAACTGCCATCCGATAAAGTGGCATCAAAGTCTCGAACGTATGTTTGATCAATTGCTCAAACTCCTCACCCTTGCCGAGAAGAGGATCAACGGAAGCTATGTTTCTGCCAATAAGCAGCTCAGCTTTTTTCACATCACGGAAACGACTCAACGCTGCGTTCCATCCGTCGTGATCCAGCTCGTCTACGGGTACTGTATCTTTTTTCATATGATCGAATGAAAGGAGGAAATCACTAGGGAGCCCCTTTTGTAAATGATCGACTTCTCTCATATATCTCGAGGCAATGTTTCCTTTGTTGGGAAGCTCGTAAATTAAAGCTAACCAAATGAATACATGATCGTCGAATAGTCCGACTTGAAAGTGAGGAACTTGCTTGTAGCCGCGCTTGTTTGGACAAAATGCCATCCAGGTATCTACCGGTGGATTCACTTTGCGTCTTGCATGCTTAGCGATATGTAAAAACATTTCGTTGCCTGCTAGGATGGACAGATCGTGGCAGAGGGAGTCGCCAAGCTCTTTGAATTTAGGCTGGATGCGCTCGCGAATCGCTTCCATTCGTCCTTCCAGGCCCTCTATCGCAAATGTATCAAAATCATGCTGTGTAAAACCATTGAAACTCATATCGTTCAGTTCCTCTCTTATCTCCAATTTATAATTATTCTAAAACAATTCGACGTTTCAAGCAATGAGCGGCCAGTTTAGCAGCTTGGTATAGGACATTTGATCCATTTTATTGAAAAAAGGAGGAAAAATCGCGATTTTTGGCGAAAGATTTTAGAAAGATTTTATAAAAGGAAAGACAGGAGAACTTATACAGATGAGCATGCCAAAATGGTCTAAAATAACGATTCTCGGTACGCTAATGGGAACTTGCTTTACAGCTGGTATCTATGCGCAAGATCTGATCCAACGTGTGGATGCCTATTTGCGAGATGATTTCAATGTCGTTGTTGATGGTAAGCAAGTGAAGCTGGCTAATCCGCCTTTGATTTATAATAATACTAGTTACTTGCCAGTGAAAGAGCTTGGAACTTATTTGGGGGCAGTCGTTAACTGGAAGGAAAGCAATAAAACGATCTACATGAATAGTCGCATTCACCCGGAGCAGCCGGCAGAGGGCACCGATACAATCTATACGGAGATTGTGCTTCAGTACCCGTACGCACAGCATATGGATTACCTTGGAGCAACCTATCCCGTTCTCATCAACATGGTAGGGGATCAAACCTATTATCGGTTGAAAGATATTGAGAGAATGGGTATAAGCACAGAGGGACTTCGTAAGGCGAAAGAAAAATATACAGAAGAAATCTATGTTAGCGAAGCAGAGCTCAAGACGAAATGGAAGGACATACCTCAAGCCTCCTATGTCATCAATGAACCGCTTGTCATTAATGGTGAAAAAGATGAATCCAAACGTGAAGCGCTCAAAAAGTACGTGGCTGATTTCCGTTATTACGTGCTCGATAACAAGGCTTTTGCATCCGTGCCGATTATTATTGATGCGCTGCCTGAGGAAAACACCTATACCTATTTATTTACGGAAAATAGACACTATTACCGGACTACCTTGAAGCTTACAAAGACGGTGCAATTTACGGACTCCGCCTTTTATGTGGTAGGAAGCTCTTCTAAAGAGGACATCGAAGTCATTACGGTCAAATAGGTTACGCACCTGTGTTTGATTGGCTCTTTAAATAAAAAATCGCGATCTGCGTGCGATCCCGCAAATTCAGCTTGCTCAAAATTTCAGTGATATAATTTTTAACCGTACCTTCGCTCAGGAATAGCTCCTGGGCGATTTCTTTATTTGAGAGGCCTTCGGAAATTTTTGAGACGACGGTCTGCTCTGTAGGCGTTAATCCGAAGCCGCTCAATGGCTTAGGAGTTTCAACAGTTTTAGTGGGGCTGTGGCTGATAAACGTAGTTAGTTTTTTGGCGATATCCGGATGAATGAGTAGATTGCCCTGTTGAACGGTTTTGATGCCTTGGATGATTCGATCTGGCGCAATGTTTTTAAGCAAATATCCGCTTGCGCCATTTCGTAAAGCTTGAATGATGAATTCATCATCGTCGAAAGTTGTAAGGATAAGCACGGCTACATCAGGGTAAGCCTGCTTGATGAGCAGAGTGCCTTGCACGCCGTCGCAAATCGGCATTCGAATGTCCATAAGAACGACGTCGACTTTTGTTCCACTTTGAATAACATGCAAGGCTTCTTCACCGTGCATACATGTGCCAACAATTGTTATGTTTTCGTCGAGACCAATAATTAACTTTAAGCTTTCGCGAATAAAAGGGTCATCATCTGTAATCAACACATGAATCATTGAAGTTTTCTTCCTTTCTAATTGGACTGAACTTGACGATAGGTCGGCAATACGGTAGTTACCGCGAAGCGTTCCTGCATGCTTATGTTCAATTGTCCACCGATAAGCCCCGTACGTTCTTCCATCCCAGTAAGTCCAATCCCTTTAATATGCGTAGAGTCAGGGAGCTTACCATTATTGGATATGTTCATTATAATTTGTTTGGATTCATACGTTAAGGCAATAAATACTTGTGTTGCTCCGCCGTGACGAATCGCATTCGTCACGGCTTCTTGTGCGTTGCGATACAGGATAAACTCAAGACTTGGGTAAAGGGCATAGGGCATGCCCAGTATCTCCAATTCAATGGTTATCCCGCTGTTGCTAATCAAATCTTCAATGAGCTTATTAAGTGAGTAGGTTTGCAGGTCGACCTCGTTGGGTTTCAATCGTCGAACGGTTGCACGGAGCAACTCCATACTTTCTGTCATTTGATCGCGAATCGTATTGAGCATCTCCATACCTTGCTGTGGCTGAGTGGGGAGAATGCGGATTGCCGCTTCCATCATCATTTTCAACCGGATAAGCTTATGGCCAAGATCGTCGTGGATATCATGCGATATGCGATTGCGCTCGTCAGCTTGAGCAATGTGTTCAACCTTGCGTGCATAGTCAATCAACCGCAAGCGCGCATCATCCAATTCGTAGTGCTGACGACGCAGGTGGTCGTAAAGCAGTTCGACTTCATCTTTGTTTTGTTCTATGAAGAATAGCTTTAATAGCATGCAGGCAAACCCGATAAAAATGAGATTGGCGATTATATAATTACTGGCTCCTTGACCTTGCATAGAAATATTCAATAATACAAATTGAAGAAGTGCGCAAACATAACGAAATTGGCTATTAGCAAGATGCATATAGGAGATAAGGGTAGAATAAAACGTGATGAACATAAGTCCATCATAGTGATAACTCATCCATGCGCTAAAACCGATTTCAATTAGAAGCATGAAGAGGGAATAACGCGCTGATAAGATCGTCCTGCGTAGTTCGGCGATCCATATAAGCAAAAGCGTAAAAAACGCGAATGTTCCATAAGAAGCATAGTTTTCTAGATACATAGACGCTAGAGCTGGGGTGAGAATAAGCGCATAGCGCGTAAAGGGTAGAAGTATTGTCACAAGTTTCCCGTCCTTTTCCATCTTATGTAGGCAAATTATATCACAATTAATAGAGAAGAGAGCGAAGGAACGATCATTTCATGACGATTGTCATGTTGTGCAATGACTTTGTCTACCTGCTCATTACATTTAAAAAAGGTACACTAACATCAATAACAACAAAGGAAAAAGGAGTTGGTCTTGTGAGCTTTATTCAACTCAAAGATGTCGTTAAAAAATACAACAATAAAATATCAGTAGATCACCTGAATTTGACGATTGACGAAGGGGAAGTTTTTGGATTACTAGGTCCGAATGGAGCTGGGAAAAGCACGACGATTAAAATGTTGAGTGGGTTGCTCAAAATCGATCAAGGTCAAATGGTAGTCGATGGCCTTTCCGTATCCAATCAGACGATTGAAGTGAAACGAAGAATCGGTCTAGTTCCTCAAGATTTAGCTATCTACGAGGGATTGACTGCCAAAGAAAACGTAACATTTTTTGCGAGGCTGTACGGTCTTCAAGGTAAGCTTCTCAAAGCAAGGGTGGAGGAAGCCTTGGCGTTTGTAGGTCTTTCCGATCGGAGCAGCGATAAACCAAGCTCTTTTTCGGGTGGTATGAAGCGTAGATTGAATATTGCTTGCGCCATCATGCATCATCCCAAGCTGATCATTATGGATGAGCCTACGGTGGGGATCGACCCGCAATCGCGGAACCATATTTTAGATTCGGTTCGAGCGTTGAATCGTATGGGCTCTACAATCATTTATACGAGTCATTATATGGAGGAAGTTTCCGCCATATCGACGAGAGTGGGCATTATGGATCACGGTCATCTTATCGCTTGTGGAACCCAGGCGGAGCTTCGCAGTAAAGTAGCTCAAGACCATAAAATTGTGATACAGGCAGCGAATATTGTCGAGGATGCCGTTCAAGAACTGAAGAATCATCCACAAATCAAGCGAGTTACGATTCAGGATCAAACCATTGAATTACTGCTAGGTTCCTCGCAGGCTTATTTACAAGACATTTTATTCATCTTATCTAAGCATCAAGTGAAAATTAATTCGCTCACGCAAGTAGAACCTGATCTTGAAGCGTTGTTCCTGTCGTTGACAGGAAGAACTTTAAGGGATTAGGGGGTACTATCATGCATATATGGACAATTGCTTGGTACGAGGTGCTGCGCATGATGCGTATGCGCTATGTGTTTATCATTCAGTTTCTGATGCCCTTATTACTCATCTTCATTCTAGGTTCAGCGTTATCTAACACATTCAAAATCGAAGACAAGACGTTAAAACCCGTTAAAGTAGATGTTGTTCAAGGGGATACAGGAGCTATTAGCAGTTGGTTTGACAGCTTTGTCGCAGCGCAGCAAGTACAACCAGTAATCCAAACAAACAGCATTCCAACGAGAGAGGAAGCTGTGGAGCGGGTGAAAGCGGGGGAATCCGAGTTTGCTCTGATTATCCCCAACGATTTTAGCGCTCAGGTATTACAGGGGAAAGAAGCTCAGTGGGAAATGATCCTGGGTAAGGACTATGGGCAGAACCTGACAGCGCAAATGGTACTTCGTTCTTTCTTAGATCAAATTAATCAAATCCAAGCGACCATGGTTGCAACTGGGCCCGGAGCGCTGCAGGCCATGCAAAATCAAGGTAGTAACTTATTTCATAAGCCGGATACGAATGCGCCAACGCACGTGCGCATTGGGAAGATGACCCAAACGAATGCAAATTATACAGCAACCCAGTACTACGCGGCATCTATGTTAATCATGTTTCTATTATACTCGGGCATGTCAGCAGCGATCGGTTTGCAAAATGAGAAAGAAAAACACACATTGTCACGTTTGAATTCATTACCTATCTCCAATGTGAAGATTTTGATGGGTAAAATTTTGGGCAATACAATCATTTCCTTACTTCAGGCGTTTGTGATTATCGCTGCTACAATTGTGTTCTACGGCGTAGATTGGGGACATTCTTATTTGATGCTCTTTCTAGTCTGTTTACTGATTATCGTTGTGTCCATGAGTCTCGCTATAGTAGTTATGATCATTGCCGGATCGACGAAATCGGTCAATACGATTTTTCAAATGTTGATTCTCGCAATGACGTTTCTAAGTGGCGGCTTTACTCCTTTGCCCGATGGGCTTCTGCACCAGCTTGGTGAATTTACGATTAACTACTGGGGAATGCAAAGCTTATTTCGAATAATGCTGCGAAGCGATAGTTTTATCATTATTCATCATGTTCTTATTTTAGCAGCTATAGGGGCTTGTCTCTTGGTTGTATCTCTTGCTGCTTATCGAAAGGCGGGATACCATGATTAGTTTTTATATTGCGCTTAACATGCTGCGGCGGACACTTTTACAAAAAAAAGGAATTATGATGTATCTCATTATTCCAGCAACTGCTGTTTCACTTATTATTGGGGTTCTTGGACAGCAGGAATCACGGCAAATTAATATCGAATACGTGAACGCAGATCGCGGCACAATTGGTACCCACTTGCTTCGCGAATTGTCTGTTTTGCCCGACTATCACCTCACAGAGGCTACCTCTGAAGCGTCTTTAAAGGATCGTGTCATTGAGCAAAAGGTCGATGCCGCATTCCTCATCCCAGAAGGATTTAGCGAGACGATGCTGAAGGGCTCATTGGCACAAGTGGATATGTATCAGCTGAATTTGAACGAAGCTACCTTTACGTTGAAAATGAATTTGAACAGCGCTCAGTCGCTCTTGCAAGGAACGATTGATCTTCAGAGGAGCAAGGGAGTGCAGGAAGTCGATCTTCTGGACACGGTTGAGAAAACAATTAAGCAAGTAGAAAAGCATCAAGTCAAGGCGACCATCACGGATTATGATTTGTATATGAATCCAAATATGAATGCAGTAATTGGCTTTATGTTGATGTTTATGATGGGATTAATTAATAATACAGTTACTGTCATTATGGAAGACCGTAGTCAGCGAACGATGGCACGTACTTATTCGGCGCCGGTTCGATCCATTGAAATTGTTTTAGGTAATTTTCTGGGTAGCTTCTTCGTTGGCACTTTACAGGTTCTCGCGATATTGTTTGTTACTAGATATGTGACGAATTACAATTATGGGTTGCCGTTTCTGTCTCATTTTATCATTTTGGAGTTCTTCCTTCTGGCTAGTATGGGGATTGCAAGCGCAATTGCAGGAATGGTCAAAAATACGAAAAACATTAGTATCATCAATTCCCTTGTAGTAACTCCTACCTGTATGCTCGGAGGCTGTTTCTGGCCGATTAGCTTGATGCCTGATTGGATGCAAAAGATAGCAAATTTCGTGCCGCAGACATGGGTCATTGATGCCATCCAGCGAATGGCTTCTGGGCAGACACTTGGACAGATGTGGATGCACATGGGGGTGCTGGCGTTGTTCGCTTTAATTTTACTTGGGGTTGGTTCGGTTATTCTTAAACCTGGCGAAGCCGAGGCCAGCTAAATAAATAATAGACTACCTGAGGAAACCCAGGTAGTCTATTATTTATTTTTGTATTACCAAGCAAACGCGCTTGTGATGATAACCAACAAAATGAAAAGAACAAGAATTGCTGTCGAGGATGTATAACCTACGCCTCCACCTGCTGCATAGCCCATTTAAACAATTTAAAATGGTTTCTTTTAGGTAGAGTTGGTTGGATATTTCTTGCCGAATTTCAAGATGAGTATGGTACAATATAACGGTGATAGCGTGCGGATGTTCACAACATCTTGGAAGAACGAGTGAAAGGGAGCGGAGACAGCATGTCGATTACTGCTAATGAAGTGGCTGAGTGGATGTTTCAAGAACTGCAATCAGCGGGCATTTTACATCAAAAAGAGGCCGTAGAATACATCACACGTAATTTTGGTGAAGCATTCATTTACGTCAATGAGAATGGCAATCGGGCCATCGGTAAGGACGTAAAAAAAGTATTTAAGAAATTGCATGGCGGAAGAGCTGCTTGGGAGCGAGATGGATTTTTCTGGGGTTGGCATTAGAAGTTAAGCGCAGAATTTGGTTTTCTAGACGGCAATAAGTGTACAAGCTGTGAGAAATTTAATCTGAATTTCAGGTTGCTTTAATAGAAGGCTGAAGAAAAAGGAGTACACTGAGGGTGCTTTCACAATATAGTCAAAATAATAGGAGTGATGATTGTGAAACCTCTCAAGTCTCTGGCTCAAGGATTTCTGTATGCATTTGTTGCAATTGGAGCTTTGCCATTTTTACTCATTAAAAGCTTGCTTGAGCTTTAAGAATGAATGGATTTATTTACCAATTAGGGCTGAAGCCGTGATGAAACAGGCCTCAGCTTTTTTTGTGCGGCTCAGCTTAAAAAAATGTCAATAATCCAAGTTGCTAAAACATATAATTCATAATAAGATAAGAATATGAGGGTGAGTTGTCTGAATATTTAAACAAAATTGCTGTGATTGAATTTGGAGGGGATTGCCGTGAGTAAGAGTCATGAAGTAGAGTATTGCAACCTAGAGTTACGATTTGATCGCCGGCTAATCCGGAATTTTATTAAATCCCTTATTCAGGAAGGTTATTCCTTGTATTGGAACGAAAGCGAGCAGCAGTTCATCATTTCCATTCGTACAGGTCGTAAGTTGATTAAGCTGAAATTTGAACGTATTGGAGAGAAGTATAAAATTGTTGGCAATTACTCCTTCAAAGATGAGAAGCTTGCTGAAATGATGGAAAAATTGATTGGTGACACGCGCGGCCACGCGGTGGTAAAAAGATTTAAAGATCGGCAAATACTCATTGAGAATATTATGTTTGGGGAAATCATTCGCATGGTGGAAATCAGTGGTATCGAGCATAAAGTGCTTTATCAAAAAGAGCCAGCTGTGACAGTAGAAGAAGTCATGCAAGCGTTGCGCTCCAAACGAACGGACGAACGCATTCCAATTTTACGCATGGAGCTTGATTATGAACTGGCTACTTTATACGATGCAGTGACTACGGGGGACCAGAAAGTCGTGATGGAAAGCAAGAAGAAGCTGGTCGAAATGAGACAAGAGATGCTCTTATTGGAGATGTGAGAATGAATAATGGAATCAAATAATAGGAGAGCCTGTATCTAGATACGGTCTCTCTTTTATGTTTTAATAAATTATACTTGTTAATCAAAAAAACATCGTTTATAATCAACTCATGAAAGTTAAAGTGCTTTAACTTTTGAAGGGTGAATAGCTCGCTAAGCTTTTTTAAAGGATCATGATTTGCTAAGTTAAGCGATTTATTTATAACCAAAAGTTAAAGCGATTAAACTTTGGTGGCTGTAAGCATTGAAATGTAGAAAGCTGGAGGAAGGAGCGGTTTCGCTGGGCGCAAGCAGAGGAAGTCGTCGTGAGAGCAAGTATTTCTATCTGTTCATTTCACCTTGGATCATCGGTTTCACCGTATTTGCCTTATTTCCAATTGGGGCTTCGCTCTACTACAGCTTTACGGATTACGATATTATTCATGCGCCCGTTTTTGTAGGCACTAGTAATTATTCAGAGCTGTTCCAAGATCGGCAGTTCTGGAATTCGATCATTGTGACACTGAAATATACATGTTTCAGTGTGCCGCTTACCCTTCTTTTATCTTTAGGCTTTGCAGTGCTTATTAATCAGAAAGTTCCGTTCCGTGGATTTTTCCGGACGGCAATGTATTTTCCAAGTATGATTTCAGGTGTTTCTATGTCCTTATTGTTTTTCTGGGTGTTTAATCCACAAGCGGGCCTGTTTAATTATGGACTTTCCTTACTTGGCGTCAATCCGATAAACTGGCTTCTTGATGAGAAGTATGCGATGTGGGCGCTCATTATCATGTCATTTTGGGGGATGGGAGCGGGCATGTTAATCTTCTTAGCAGGTCTGCAAGGAGTTCCGGTAAGTTTGTTGGAGGCTGCGCGGCTCGATGGCGCTGGGCGCTGGAGATCGTTTTGGAATGTTACATTTCCCATTATCTCACCTGTGTTTTTGTTCCAGCTCATCATTGGCATGATCGATTCTTTCCAAGTGTTTACGCAAGCGTATACCATGACGCAAGGAGGACCTAATTACTCGACATGGTTCTATGTGTATAACATTTATGTGAATGCATTTAAGAATTTCCGCTATGGATACGCTTCCGCAATGTCTTGGCTGCTTCTGCTTGCTGTCATGATCGTGACCTTCCTCATTATGAAATCGTCGAATCGCTTCGTGCATTATGAAGGAGGATCGAACTCATGAGTAACCGGAGGTTCGGGTTTAATCTAATGCAGGTCCTTGGATTCCTTATTTTGATTTCTGTGACGATCATCATGCTCTCGCCACTATGGTTTATGGTTTCTACATCACTGAAAACAACGAAAGAAATGCTTGCCTTTCCACCAACATGGATTCCGAAAACTTTCGCTTTTAAGAATTTTGTTACACTGTTTACGAATGCGGATCTTAAATTCGGGCAGCAGTATGCGAACAGCTTTATCGTTGCTTTCTTTTCTGTTATTGGCACAGCAGCTTCTTCCAGCTTAGTGGCGTTTGGTTTTACACGCTACAACACGAAGTGGAAAGCGTTCTTTTTCATGCTGCTGCTTAGTACGATGATGCTTCCATACCCGGCGATTATGATTCCGCAATTTCTGTTATTCCGACAGTTGGGTTTACATGATTCTTTACTTCCGCTCATCGTTCCAACCTTTTTTGGTTCAGCTTATATGATCTTTTTGCTCCGCCAGTTCTTTTACTCGCTTCCTAATGAACTGTTCGACGCGGGTCGAATAGATGGGTGCAGTGAGTTTCGTTTGTTCTGGAATTTGACCTTGCCTTTGTCAGGACCGGTATTGTCGACGGTAGCCATTTTCACTTTCATCTGGACGTGGAATGATTTGTTGGCTCCAGTCTTATACTTGGATTCGCAAGAGCACTTTACGCTTCCTATTGGCATGGCGGCGATGCTTTCTTCCAAATTCAGAATCGCGCCTTGGAATCTATTAATGGCCGCTTCACTCTTATCTGTGTTACCGATTATCGCACTGTTTACGTTTGCTCAGAAACGGTTTGTCGAAGGAATTGTTCTCACAGGTATTAAGTAATGATCCACATTACTTGATCTCATACATGGTTTATCCAAGGGGGAGGAAAAAAAAGGATGAAGCAGGGGAAAAGAACAATCGCTATGGCATTAGGCTTTACGCTGGCAAGTATGTCCGTGCTGTCCGCTTGTTCAGATTCAGGCAGTAAAGGAAAGAGTACCGGTGAGGCGGTCACCATTACCCATTATACGATCGATTCGCCAGACCGGACATTCGTAGAGAAGTTGATCCCAGATTTTGAAAAGTTGCATCCAAACATTAAAGTCAAAGTGACCAAAACGCCGTATGAGCAGTTTGATTCAAAATTACAATCCTCTATAGCAGCCAACAACGCACCGGACGTGACGTCTCATTGGGGCTATGGCGGCTTCATGGAGTACTACAACAAAGGGATGCTTACGGATCTTAGCGACATCATGAAGGCAGACGGATTCAAAGCTTCAGATTACTCTATTCCTGAAGATGTGATGAACATTTATAAAGTTGATGGCAAAACTTATGGAATACCACTCAATAGCTACGTCACAGTAATGCTTTATAACAAAGATATGTTCGATAAGGCAGGACTCTCTTATCCGCCAACGGATTACGAGGACAAGAGCTGGACATTTGATAAGATGGTTGATTATGCCGGCAAAATGACTGTCGATTCAAAGGACTTGAATCAAGCCCAATACGGAGTGGATTTCGGTTGGGGCGAGAGAGACCAAAGAGCGCAATATTTCGGTGCGAATGTGTACTCCGACGATACATGGAAGAATGGTGGAAAGCCATCCGCAGTTAATTTAAACAAACCGGAAGTGATAGAAGCTTATAAGAAGCTCTATGGATTGATCTGGGATAAAAAGGTGTCGCCGACACCAGCCTTCTCGAAGTCAGTTGCAGGCCAATTTGGCGATCCGTTCTTATCAGGCAAGATCGGTATGTCCGTCGTGGGTTCATGGAGTTTGGCCGCATCCAGCGAGTTTAATTTCAAGGTAGGCGTTGCTGCTGTTCCGCAAGGTCCGAACCAGAAGACTCGTAGTGTGCTGTACGTGGATCCATTATTTATCCTGAAAGATTCGAAGCATCCGAAAGAGGCTTATGAGTGGATTAAATACTTAATTACCACGGACGTTCAAGAGAAATCGATTGAACTAAGTGGAGGTAATCCTCCAGTTAACCAAAAGGCTGCTGAGAAATACTATGCGAATTTCGAAGGTATCGACCCGAAACAAATTAAACAGGTGTATGAGGGAGCTTTTAAATACGGCTTCGAATCCTACAACCATTTGCTTTCTAACTATTCGCAAATTAATGAATTGTTCATTAACGAGCTTGCCGCTGTGGAAAATGGTGATAAGAAAGTGGAGGAAGCCTTACCAGGCGTTCAAGATAAAATAACAAAACTGTTGGAACGCGTTAATAAGCAATAGCAAGAATGATCAGGAGGGATGCGGCTCTTCATTCCTCCTGTGTATTTGATTCGCCAAGTGTGGTAATTTGGAAGTATGCCGTGAATCGATCGTTTACTGCAATTATAGAGCTACAGGAGTTGTTCCTTTATGAAAGTAAGTATCTTTGATGTCGCCAAGAAAAGCGGACTGTCCGTTGTAACCGTTTCGCGAGTCATTAATCAAGCTGGCACTGTGCGTGAAAAAAATCGGCAAAAAGTACTGCAGGTTATGAAAGAATTAGATTACCGCCCAAATGCTGCCGCACGAAGTTTAGCAAGAGGGAAGACGGGGATTATCGGACTTGCGATTACGACCTTGAATGACTCATTCTTAGATGCGGTTGTTAAAGAGATTAACGATCGGCTTGCTGAAAAAGGCTACTTTTTGGCGCTTTCGATTTCTACAGAAGTATTTTCTTCATTTGATAAGTCGATGTTTCAGGAAGATCGCGTCGATGGCGTCATTATGCTTTCGCCCATTCACGAAGACCAGTACGTGATGGAACTCAAAAAAAAGAAAATTCCATTCGTGATGCTGGATAATCAGAATGTTCATCCTTCCGTATCTTCCGTCATTGTGGATAATTATAAAGGCGGATACGAAGCGACGAAGCATTTGATTGAGCTTGGACATAAAGAAATCGCTCATATAAGCGGGCCTGAACCGTTTCTTAGTAGCAGTGAGAGGAAGCGCGGATTTGAGAGCGCGATGCAAGATGCTGGCTTGAACCCATCGTGGATTGTACGAGGAGATTTCAGTATCACATCCGGTTACGAAGTAACCAACCGCTGGATACAAGCTGGCAAACTTCCAAGTGCGGTGTTTGCAGCAGATGATTTAACGGCATTTGGCGTCATGGACGCGTGTAAAAATGCGGGTTATCAAGTACCGCGGGATATTTCAATTATTGGCTTTGATGATCAAATTTTCTCGGCTGAGTTTCGGCCAAGGCTGACGACTGTTCGTCAACCTGCTGCAAAGATGGGTAAACATGGTGTTGATCTGTTGTTGAAATGGATTGATGGTACGGTTAAACGTGGCGCGACAGTGCAGCTGGAGCCGGAATTAATTATTCGTGAATCTACAAGTAGAAAACAAAACTAGAGAAGACAGATATACAGGAGTTGTGAGTATGAAATATTTTTTGGGTGTGGATGCTGGCGGGAGTAAAACCTATACATTAGTAACCGATGAGCACGGACATATTATCGGTAAAGGGCACAGCGGGAATGGCAATCATCAATTAGGTGTTGAGCGGGCAAGAGCCAATATTACAAGCTCCGTTGAAATGGCGTTGCAGCAAGCGAAACTAACACGTAATGATATTGAATTTGCTTTTTTTGGCTTGGCTGGTGCCGACCGACCGATTGATTATACAATACTTCGTCCTGTGATTGGCGGGCTTGGTTTTCCCAATCATGCGATTGATTGCGACACAATGATTGCGCTGCGAGCTGGAGCAAGAAAGCCATACGGCGTCGTTTTGATTTGTGGCAGCGGGACGAATAGCGCAGGGAGAAATCCGCAAGGCGAATTTTATCAATGCGGAGGATTTACCTATCAATTTGGTGACTTCGGCGGCGGTGGAACTTTAGCTGTCGAGACCTTCCGTTCAGTTATTCGTGCTTGGGATGGTAGAGAGCAACCAACGATGTTGACAGAGCTTCTTCTTGAATTCTTAGGCTTCACTACCGTGAAGGACATGTTCGATGATTTCTTAGATAAGAACAAGCCTGTTCCTTTGAATGCAACCAAGTTGTTATTTCAAGCTGCGCATCAGGGTGACGAAGTCGCCTTACGCATTCTCCGCATACAAGGAGAAGAGCTTGGGAAGTCTGCTACCGCTATTATTAAGCGTTTGAAGATGGAACAAGAGAGCTTTCATGTTGTGTTAGCCGGCAGTGTAATTTCCAGAGGCGAAGGACCGTTTATCCATACTTATATCGAAAAAGCGGTCAGTGCGATCGCGCCAAACGCAGAAATCGTTAAATTGAATGTTGAACCCGTGGTTGGCGCCGTATGGCTGGCCATGGAAGCTGCCGGTACCATCGTATCCGGTGCAGCTTACGAGCAACTCAGAACAGTGTCCGACTATCAAAACATACAACTATAAGACGAGATAAGGATGTGGGTACAATGAGAAACGCATTAAAAATCGCAATCATTGGCGGAGGTTCTTCGTATACGCCAGAAATCGTGGAAGGCTTTATTTTACGATACGAACAATTGCCTGTGAGAGAGCTTTGGTTTGTTGATGTGGAAGAAGGCAAGCATAAGCTGGAGATTGTAGGTAATTTGGCGAAAAGGATGATTGAAAAGTCAGGCCTTCCAATTGAGGTGCATTTAACCCTCGATCGTAGAAAAGCGATTGAAAATGCTGATTTTATTAGCACTCAAATGCGTGTAGGCCTTTTGGAAGCACGCAAGTGGGATGAGCATATTCCGAATAAATATAATGTTATTGGACAAGAAACTACTGGGCCAGGCGGCATGATGAAAGCACTTCGTACAATTCCAGTGCTGCTGGATATTTGCAAAGATATCGAAGAGCTTGCTCCGAATGCTTGGTTATTGAATTTTACGAACCCTGCTGGCATGGTAACCGAAGCTATTCACAAGTATTCGAAAGTGAAAAGTATTGGGTTGTGTAATGCCCCTATCGGTCTGCACAAATGGTTGATGAAGAAGTATGATGTAAGCTCAGAACACATCTACACGGAATTTGTCGGTCTGAACCATTTGCACTGGGTTACGCGCGCTGAAATCAAAGGCGAGGACAAATTAGCCGAACTGCTGGATCGCAGAGAAGAATACAGCGGTAAAAACGTGCCAGCTAGCGAGTGGGATGCTGATTTCCTTCGTTCCTTGCAATCCTTGCCCTCGTACTATTTGAAATATTTCTACATGACCGATGTCATGCTGCAGGAGCAGCTCGAATCCCTCAAAGAAAATGGGACACGCGCTGAGGTTGTGAAGCGTGTAGAAGATGAATTGTTCGAGCTGTATAAAAATCCTGACTTACAAGAGAAACCAAAGCAGCTTGAGAAGCGTGGTGGCGCCTATTACTCCGAAGCGGCGGTTAATCTGATGGACTCGCTTTACAATGACAAACGAGACATTCAAACCTTGAATGTGATGAACGATAACATCATTGACTTCCTGCCGAAGGATGCTTGCATTGAGGTTAACTGCGTAGTCACGGCAAATGGCCCAGTACCAATGGGATTGACTAAAGTTCCTGAACATGTCAAAGGACTTATGCATGCAGTCAAAACATATGAGCGACTGACAATCGAGGCGGCCGTACAAGGCAGCAGAGACCTCGTTCTACAAGCGCTTGTTCATCATCCCTTAGTGCCTTCAGTAGGGGTAGCCAAAATATTGATGGAAGAGATGCTAGAGAAAAACCGACCTTATTTACCTAATTTTTTCAAATAAGTAATCGTCATCAAGCTCCCTGAGAAGGGGGCTTTTTAGTTTCTAAATGACTATTGTTAACGTGTGCATTCCGTGCTATTCTGTTGGTAGAGGTGATTGTATGAGCGTTACCATTAAAGATATAGCTCGTCAAGCTGGGGTGTCTCATACGACCGTTTCAAGAGCATTGAACGATAGTCCCCTAATCAATGAAGAGACGAAGGATCGGATTCGCACCCTTGCAACTAAAATGGATTACACTCCTAATTTCAGCGCCAAAAGCTTGGTATTGGATCGTTCGTATAACTTAGGGCTCTTTTTTACTACACTGAGCCAAGGAACATCGGCGGGTTTCTTCTATGAAGCCATTCGCGGTGTTAATAACGTGATTCAAGATCGCTATCAATTGATCGTCAAAGGGATAGACGATTACACGAGTTTTCATTCCATAACACGTAAAAGTTTTGATGGTATTATCGTTGTTAGCCAAAGCGATGATGACCAGCCTTTCATTGACCATGCGACAGACAAAGGCATCCCGCTTGTTGTCTTGAATCGTCCCATAGACACCCCTGGTGTGCTGAACGTAATATCTGACGAAGAGCAAGGCGCATTTCTGGCAGTTTCCTATCTCATCGAACAAGGACATCAACGAATTGCTTTAGTTGAAGGACGCGCAGGCTTCAAATCCGCACAGAACCGCAAGAAAGGCTTCGAAAGAGCGATGCTTCACAATCGTCTAACGGTAAACTCAAATTATCGATTTCCTGGTTTGTACGATTTAGAGAGTGGACATAAGGCGATGCAGCATTTCTTGACGCTTGCTGAACGACCGACTGCTGTTTTTTGTTGTAATGATGAAATGGCCTTGGGTGCTATGAAAGCGATTTCGGAAGCTGGTATGCTGGTTCCTCGCGACGTATCCATTATCGGTTTCGACAATACGGTTTATGCTGCTTATGTCACGCCGGCTTTAACAACCGTTCATAGACCGATTGAACAAATCAGCAAGGAAGGCGCTACTCGCCTTATTAGCAATATTGAAAATAAGCAGCATGAAACCGAGCAGGTGCTTTTAAAAACAGAGCTAGTGGTACGGGAATCCGTTCGTTCACTGTTAAATGGATAGGAGAGTGAGAAGCTAGATGAGCATTCTTAGAGAGTTACTTAAGGATATTCCCATTCCGCAAATGGTTAAGATCCGGCAGAAATTTGACCGCGCGATCCTCGAAAACCCTGAGGTGGAGCTAGCGAACAAGCTGGCAAGCAGCGGTGTGATGGAGAGCATCCATCCAGGACAGCAGGTTGCTGTTGCCGTTGGGAGTCGCGGTATTGCCAATATTGCTGGTTTCACCAAGACAACATTAGATGCGATAAAGGCTAGAGGAGCGCATCCTTTCATCGTACCGTGTATGGGAAGTCACGGGGGAGCTACGGCTGAAGGACAAACGGAAGTTCTACAGCACTTTGGTATCACCGAAGCAACCATGGAAGCGCCGATTCGCTCCTCTATGGAAGTTGTACAGATTGATCAACTGCCTAACGGTTTGCCTGTTTATGTGGACCGTATTGCGTCTGAGGCCGATGCCATTGTCGTTATTAATCGGGTAAAGCCCCATACCGCGTTCCGTGGTCGCATCGAGAGCGGCATCATGAAGATGATTGCTATCGGGCTTGGCAAGCAAAAAGGCGCAGAGGCTTGCCATCAACTTGGGTTCAAATATATGGCGGAAAATGTGCCTGCAATGGCTACTCTTATGATAGAGAAACTCCCCATTGTGTTCGGAGTCGCGCTTATCGAGAACGCCTATGACGAAACGTGTCGAGCTGAAGTGCTTCCAGCAGCTGAGATAGAGGCTAGGGAGGAGCAATTGCTCATCGAAGCGAAATCGCGTCTGCCGAAAATTTTGTTTGATGAGATCGATGTGCTTGTAATCGACTACATAGGCAAAAACATTAGTGGTGACGGGATGGACCCCAATGTAACAGGACGGTATCCTACGCCTTACGCACATGGCGGCCCGGAAGTAGCCAAGATGGTCGTTCTTGATCTAACACCGGAAACAAAAGGCAATGCAAATGGCGTAGGCACTGCTGACTTCACCACCCAAAGACTTGTCGATAAGACGAATCTGGAGGCAACCTACGCTAATGGGTTGACTTCGACCGTCTGTGCACCGACTAAGATCGCAACAACACTAGAGAACGACTTCTACGCGATTAAAGCAGCTATTAAAACGTGTAATATCCTTGATTACACAACATGCAAGTTAGTTCGGATTCAAGATACGCTTCATCTTGGAGAAATTGAGATATCTGTCAATTTACTGGCTGCTGCTCGTCAACATCCAGATATCGAGATATTAACAGAGCCATATGAACTTTCATTTGACGCAGAGGGGAACATTTGCAAATGACAGATCATTCCCCAGCAGCTAAACCTTACATAGTCGCAGCGGATATTGGCACAACAAGCACCAAAACACTAATTATCGACCGGGAAGGGCGCGTTAAAGCTTCACATTCCATCGAATATCCTTTGTTTACTCCAACCGCTGATCGTGCTGAGCAAGACCCTCAACAAATTTTTCAGGCTGTCGTTGAAGGCATCGGTGCCGTTGTGCGCGAACTCGGAATATCGGCCGAGGAAGTGCTTTGTGTATCTTTTAGTTCCGCCATGCATAGTCTTATCGCAGTTGATGACCAGGCAAATCCGCTTACACAATGTGTGACGTGGGCGGACAATCGGAGCGCTGTCTACGTAGAAGAACTGAAACGCAGCGGTTTGGGTCAGCAAATTTATTCTCGTACAGGAACGCCCATACATCCGATGTCTCCCTTGCTTAAGCTGATGTGGTTCCGCGATAATGAGCCCGATCTCGTCAAACGTACATATAAATTCATCGGTATTAAGGAATTTGTTTTCGTGCAGCTGTTCGATCGCTATATCATCGATCATTCCCTAGCGAGTGCAACAGGCCTATTCAATCTCCAAAATCTTGATTGGGATGAAGAGGCTCTTCGTTTGGCTGGAGTGACTCGCGGTCAGCTTTCAGAGCTGGTGCCGACAACGTTCCACATCAACGGCCTTCGTGTCGAACACGCGGCCGCTATGGGTCTGTCCACAGCTACACCTTTCGTGGTCGGTGCTTCCGATGGCGTCCTTGCAAATCTGGGCGTTGGCGCTATCGAGCCTGGCGTTGTGGCTGTTACCATCGGGACGAGCGGGGCCGTTCGCAGCGTCGTAAACAAGCCACAGACCGACCCTGAAGGCAAGCTGTTCTGCTACGCGCTGACTGAGAATTTCTGGGTTGTCGGCGGACCGATTAATAATGGCGGCATCGTTTTTCGATGGGTAAGAGACCAAATAGCGACGTTAGAAACAGAAGAAGCACGTCGTATAGGCATGGACCCATATGATTATTTGACGGAACTGGCTTCTCAAGTGCAAGCGGGCTCCGATGGACTGTTATTCTTGCCGTTGCTAGCTGGTGAGCGCGCTCCTTACTGGAACGCCAATGCGCGAGGCGTATACTTCGGCCTTTCATTAAATCACCAGAAAAAGCACATGATTCGTGCGGCTTTGGAAGGCGTCATGTTCTCCATCCAGGCTGTCGCCTCTTCGCTAGAAAGACTGATGGGACCAGCTACGGAGCTTCGCGCTTCTGGCGGATTTGCGCGATCTGCGTTTTGGCGTCAGATGATGGCGGATATGATCGGCACGTCAGTAACAGTCCCCGACGCTATAGAAAGCTCGGGAGTTGGCGCGGCATTGCTCGGCCTACTAGCAATGGGCGAGATTGAAGATTTATCACATGCGCACAATTGGATTCAGGTAGGCACGGCTCATGAGGTAAATGAAAGCGATTATCGCATCTATCAGCAATTGACATCTATTTATACAAGCGTATATCATCAATTAAAAGATCAATTCGATGCGATTACCGCCTTTCAGCAGCAGCACCTCTTGAGTCTTAAATCATAAGTTTTTGCGAATAAAGCATAATGCAGCATGGTTTATGCAGAAGTGCTTGCTAAAGCAAACGCAGCTCATGCTTGCCAAGATAGCTTTTTTAAAGAAAAGCTGGGCTTATGCTTATGAAGAAAGTTTTGCTACAGCAAAGCACTTAGGAGGATGACGACGATGAACTTATTCGATCTTACAGGCAAAACAGCAGTCATTATTGGCGGAAACAGCACACTAGGAGGAGCCATGGCGGTTGCTCTTGGTGGACATGGGGCAAAAGTTGCCATCGTTGGGCGCAATCAAGAGAAAAGTGAGCAGGTGGCTCTGCGTATTCAAGAAGACGGCGGAGAAGCGAATTGCTTTCAAGCGGATGCGACCAAACGCGAGGATCTGGAGCACGTATTGAAAGAAGTCATTGCTTGGTCAGGAAGCGCGGACATTCTGATGAATTGCCCCGGTAAAAATAGTGCCACACCTTTCTTTGACATTTCCATGGAAGAGTGGGATTCTATAATGGAGGTTAATTTGAAAAGCGTCGTGTTAGCTTGCCAAGTGTTTGGGAAATATATGGTTGATCGTGGAGAGGGCGGAAGCATCATTAACATTTCCTCCGTTTCATCTGATCCTCCGCTTTCCCGTGTATTCACTTACTCCGCCTCCAAAGCAGCCGTCAATAATATAACGCAAAATTTGGCCCGTGAATTTGCTCCGAGCCGTGTACGCGTCAACGCGATCATCCCTGGATTTTTCCCAGCGGAGCAAAATCGTAAGATCTTGTCGCCTGAGCGGATCGAGTCTATCATGCGTCATACGCCGATGAATCGATTCGGGGAGGCTGCTGAGCTGCAGGGTGCAGCGGTTTTCCTTGCCTCTGAGCAAGCTTCAAGCTTTGTGACAGGCTCTGTCTTAAGAGTGGATGGCGGTTTTGGCGCGATGACGATTTAATACCTATTTATCGGACTACTTATCGGAAGGGTGTATGAGAAACATGTCGAAACAACAAATTGGTGTGGTTGGTCTTGCGGTTATGGGGAAAAACCTTGCGCTGAACATCGAAAGCAGAGGATTCAGTGTATCGGTCTTTAACCGTTCTTCCGAAAAAACAAAAGAGCTTCTGCAAGAAGCTCCGGGTAAAAATTTAGTAGGTACATACAGTATTGAGGAATTCGTACAATCGCTAGAAATTCCGCGCAAAATTTTGATTATGGTCAAAGCGGGCGGACCGACGGATGATACGATCAACCAATTGCTTCCTCATTTGGACAAAGGCGATATTTTGATCGATGGGGGGAATTCCTTCTTTCCAGATACACAACGCCGCAACAAATCTCTTGAAGAGCATGGTATCCGTTTCGTAGGAACCGGCGTTTCCGGTGGTGAAGAAGGCGCACTTAAAGGTCCTGCGATTATGCCGGGCGGTCAAGAAGATGCTTATAAACTGGTAGAACCTATTTTAACGGCAATTTCTGCAAAAGTGGGTGGCGACCCATGCTGTACATATATCGGACCTGATGGCGCTGGACACTATGTTAAAATGGTGCACAACGGTATTGAGTACGGCGATATGCAGTTGATTTGCGAAGCTTATCAATTGCTCAAAGACGTGTTGAACGTGAGCACAGAAGAGCTGCATGAGATTTTCACCGAGTGGAACAATGGTGAACTCGATAGTTACTTAATCGAGATTACGAAAGATATTTTCACCAAATATGACGCTGAAACTGGTAAACCAATGGTGGATGTCATCTTGGATTCCGCTGGACAAAAAGGTACAGGAAAATGGACCAGTCAAAGTGCGTTGGATCTTGGCGTTCCGCTTTCAATTATTACAGAATCCGTGTTCTCCCGTTTCATCTCAGCGATGAAAGAAGAACGCGTTGCGGCTAGCAAAGTTCTCAAAGGACCTGATGCTCCAGCCTTTACAGGTGATCGCAAAGCGTTTATTGAGGCTGTACGCCAAGCGCTTTACGCAAGCAAAATTTGCTCTTATGCTCAAGGTTTCGCTCAGATGAGGGCTGCTTCTGAAGAGTATAATTGGGGTCTGAAGTATGGCAGCATCGCGATGATATTCCGTGGTGGTTGTATCATTCGTGCTAGATTCCTGCAAAACATTAAAGAAGCGTACGATCGTGATCCGGAATTGAAGAACTTACTTCTGGATTCGTACTTCAATGGCGTGGTTGACAATTATCAACAGTCTTGGAGACAAGTGATTGCAGAAGCGGTTACTCGCGGGATTGCAGTACCTTCTTTCGCATCAGCACTTGCCTACTACGATAGCTACCGCACTGAAAGATTGCCAGCGAACTTGCTGCAAGCTCAGCGCGACTATTTTGGCGCACATACGTTCCAACGTGTGGACAAAGAAGGTAGCTTCCATTTCAACTGGATGGAAAACTAAAAGTCCATTGCTCATAGCAGAAGTATAATTCTGGGGAATTAATCAGTTTCCTGTAAGCCATAAGCTGCTTCGCGCAGCCACATTTTCAGACGATCAGCTTCTTGATCGAAACCATGGCGCCTATGAATAAGCATCATTGCTACCTCGGCAAAATAACGGAAGTTTTTCATTAATCGCGGTTGAGCTAGACCTTGCATTTGTGGGTCTTCCTCAACCATTTTTTTCTTTATAAACTCCAAAATCCAAACGACATCTTCTTTGCAAAGCGGGTAATTTGGATGCAAAATTTGTTCCAGTTTGCCTTTCGTATGGTTGGTATAGGCGACAGTTTGGTTCAAAGTTCCATCTCTCCTTAATCGGTATAGGGTCTCTTTTTCATCTTCGAGCTCCCCTGAAAGGAAAACTCTTCATCTTAAGTCTAACTCAACTGTAAATGCTGGAATTTATTCACAATACTATATGTTTTTTTTGCTGATTGTATTCATGTCTTATAGGCGTATGGTATGATGTTGGGAACGTTTGTATGAACAGTTTATGGGAAAAGAGGATCAATGTGAATACGAGAAATATCGTGCTTGTAGGTTTCATGGGGACTGGTAAATCGACAGTTGGGCAGAAGTTGGCTGAGCGGTTAGGATGGTCATTTCTAGACTCGGATGCTGTAGTTGAGCACCAACAGCAAACAACGATTGCTGAGCTATTTAGCAACTATGGCGAAGCCCATTTTCGCGCTTTAGAAAGCAAAGCACTTGAACATATTTTAACACAACAAGGTCAAGTGTTAGCCACAGGTGGAGGGGCGGTGCTTGCAGAGAGCAATCGAGTATGTATGTTAAGCCAAGGCTTTGTTGTTGCACTCCAAGCAGCTCCCTCAGTCATTATTGAACGTGTGAGAACGGATGAGAGTCGCCCTTTACTGCAAGGCAACCTAGACGATCAGGTTTATAAGCTGCTTGAACAGCGGAAGCACGCATACGATTTTGCGCATACCACAATCGACACCACAGAACTGACCGTAGAGCAAATTGCAGAGGAAATTGTGAGCAGGGCAGGACTGAGAGGAGAAGGATAAGCGTAGACGTAGACGCTTAGTCCTCCCATTCCAACATGCCGCCCGTCATGTTCTTTAAACCTTTGTAACCAAGTGATTCCAAATAATCAAACGCCCGACCGCTGCGGTTACCGCTCCGGCATACAAGAATAATTTCTTCGGTTTGCGGAATGTCAGTGTGACGCTCTGGCAATTGACCTAAAGGAATATGTTTGGCCCCTGGGATCATGCCTGCGGCCACTTCCTCATCTTCACGAACATCGATAATTGTTAATTGCTCGCCGCGACCGAGTCTTTCTTTAATTTCTGAAGGAACAATCGTATCCAAGGTAAGCCTCCTAGCTTCAAGGTGACTGGGAAGAAGTCCCATTGTAAGTAATGATAGAAAGAATTGAACAAGAAGTCAAACCATTGGTTAATTCAATGGATTTCGTCAGTCATTTTCATAGATGGAGTGAAGTCTTTTGACGATGTTATATATCGGCTTTGCTGGAATCTTCGGGGCACTAGCCCGTTATGGGCTTTCTCTCGCGTGGAATCCAGCTTCGCCAATGGCGTTTCCTTGGGGAACCTTATTTTGCAATTTCGCAGGCTGTTTGCTATTAGGCTTTTTAGCTTTTGCAGAGGGTCTCGCGATTCCGATTCGCATACGTGCTGCCATAACTACTGGTTTTATAGGCTCGTTTACCACGTTTTCGACCTTTAGCTATGAAACGTTCACTATGTTGAAACACGGACATCTTCTATTGGCTGCTCTGTATGTAGGTGGCAGTTTATGGGGAGGACTTGGTTTTACATGGGTTGGTATACGGATCGCAGAGCGCTTTCAAGGAGGAGGAAATCCTTCGTGATGACTTGGTTATGGCCTGTTTTTTTAGTGGGATTGGGAGGTTTCTTCGGTGCGATTAGCCGGTTTCAGCTTGCCGCATACATGGCGAGAAGGTTCCCAAGTTCTTTTCCGTATGGTACACTGACAGTAAATCTTTTGGGTTGTTTTTTACTAGGTTGGTTAATGAGATATCATGCCTTTGATGATTGGAAATTGCTTATAGGCACAGGGTTTATGGGTGCGTTCACCACATTTTCTACATTAAAGCTTGAAAGTCTTAAATTGCTGCGTGCTAATGACATGCAGACCTGGCTGCTGTATACGTCTTTCAGTTATACATGCGGAATTTTATTAGTGTTCATCGGATATTACATATAAGTTTATGACGCCATTTAGGTGGGAGTGCGAAGTTATTGCTCAAAATGCCGGTTTTTCTGGCGAAAAACGCTAAGGAGAGATTGCTTACATGAAAGCTATTGTGAAACCAACCGCTCAACTTCAGGGCGAAATCAATGCATTGTCGTCCAAAAACTACACCACTCGTTACCTTCTTATTGGTGCACTTGCCGATGGGACAAGCACGATCTACTATCCAGCTCATAGTGAAGATAGCGATGCGATGAGACGCTGTGTGAGGGATCTTGGAGCTATTATTGAAGAAGACGATGAAAAAATCGTCATCACAGGATTTGGCAAGCACCCCAAACACGTATCTGAGCTTAACGTTGGAAATGCTGGTGCAGTACTTCGATTCTTGATGTCAACAGCTGCATTTTGTCCGGATCTGACTTTTGTCAATACGTATCCAGAATCTCTAGGCAAAAGGCCACATGATGATTTAATTGTAACTTTGCAACAAATGGGCGTTGAAGTTCAACATTCGAATGGTCGTTTGCCGATAACAATAAAAGGGGGACAACCACGCGGCGGTAAACTTACCGTTTCTGGTCATGTCAGCTCTCAGTTTTTGAGTTCCCTCTTATTCATGACCCCTCTGTTAGAAGAGGATAGCGAAATTGAAGTTTTGCATGATTTGAAATCCAAAATTATTGTTGGACAAACATTGGAAGTGCTAGAGCAAGCAGGAATTACGGTTCATGCTAGTGAAGATTTGATGCATTATCGAATTCCTGGCGGCCAATCGTATCAAGCTAAGGAATATGTTATTCAAGGTGATTATCCAGGTTCAGCGGCTATTCTAGCGGCTGCTGCGGTTACTAATTCCGATGTGCGCGTACTTCGTCTTGAAGAAAACAGCAAACAAGGGGAGAAAGCATGCGTTGATGTTTTGCGCGCCATGGGAGTGAATTTGACACATGATAACGGTGTGGTTCACGTTCGCGGTAATCAGAAGTTGCTGGCTGGAGAATTCGACGGCGATCATTTCACCGATGCTGTATTGGCAATGGTTGCTGCAGCCGTTTTCGCTGAAGGTACTTCGCGTTTCTATAATGTTGAAAACTTGCGGTACAAAGAATGTGACCGGATTACCGACTATTTAAATGAACTGCGTAAAGCTGGGGCTGATGTAGAAGAGCGCCAAAGTGAGATTATCGTCCATGGTAAGCCGCAGGGAGTCGAGGGTGGCGTTGAAATTAACGCACATTTTGATCACCGCGTCATTATGGCGTTAACGGTTGTAGGACTGCGTTCCCAAAAGGGTCTGATTATCAAGGATGCCCATCATGTGGCAAAATCTTACCCTCAATATTTTGATCATTTACGATCTATCGGTGCTCAGGTTGAACTTTTGAATGAGTGACGAATTTTCAAAACAACGGCGGGTGAATCAGCATGATGATTATTTGGCAAGGATTAAAGGTCACATTAGGATTATTCCTCGTAGTAGGACTAGTGTTTGCCAGCAGCGTGTTTGCGGTATTGCTTTATGCGAAAGCGACCGGTAAGGAGCCGGCTCTATTCGCAGCGGGTTCAGCGTTACATGTGATTGCTGCTGCACCAGCTAAAGTGATCGAGGCATCCCCTACGCCGATCCCGGAGAAGCTAAAATCAGCTATGATTGATGCACCTGTTTTTAGACAATTACCAGAACTGCCAGCAGGTTGTGAAATTACAAGCTTGACCATGCTTTTGCAGTTCAGTGGTGTGAACAAAAGTAAGATGGAGCTGGCAGCTGAAATGCCCAGGGATGAAACGCCAGTTACGCTTAATGCAGACGGTTCGATAGGCTACTGGGGCAATCCGAACACTGGTTTTGTGGGGGACGTCACTCGTAAGCAAAGAGGTTTTGGTATTTATCATGCAGGTATTTTCCCGCTGCTTAAAACCCATATTCCATCGGCTATTGATATAACCAACGAATCATTTGACATGTACGAAGATCAGGTAGCTAGTGGGATTCCGGTTGTTGTTTGGACGACAATTGATTACAATATTCCTTACAAATGGGTTACATGGGATACGCCAATTGGACCCGTAAAAACATCGTTTGCGGAACATGCTGTTTTATTGGTAGGATATGATGAAAACAACGTCTACTTAAATGATCCTTTGAGTGGCAAGAAGCAAGTACAAGTGGATAAAGCGCAGTTCATCGACAGCTGGACTGCGATGGGGAAACAAGGTCTGACGTATTTGAAAAAATAGGAGGAAAGACGATGGTCTTCGAAAATCCATCCCGTGATCATATTAAGGAACTAATGGCAGGAGCAGGTAATATCGCTGTTGTTGGTTTGTCTGATAATCCGGATCGTACTTCGCATATGGTTTCAGCAGCTATGCAAAAAAGAGGCTACCGGATCATTCCAGTGAATCCGAATGCGACTGAAATTCTTGGGGAAAAAAGCTACGCTTCGTTATCTGATATTCCAGATCCCATTGATATCGTCAATGTCTTCCGTCGTGCTGATCAGGTTGTACCGATCGCTAAGGAAGCCGTTAAAATTAAAGCTAAGGTGTTTTGGCTGCAGCTTGACATTGTGAACGAGGAAGCTGCTCATATTGCCGAGGAAGCTGGACTTGTGGTTATTATGGATCGTTGCATTAAAGTTGAGGATGCAATCCTCAATCCAAGAAACAACTAAAAATTTAAAGCACATAAAAAGAGCCTAACCCTTAGGATATGATCATTAAGGGCTAGGCTCTTTTTATGTAACAAGGGGTTACGAATTCAATATATCATGATCAACGTAACACGCTTTTTCCCCTAATGAACGTACATTCCTTCCGGTCGGTACCCAACAGCTTCCATAAATAAAAAAAGAACAAGCGGAGAGAATAAAAAAGGCCCCAAAAACGGGGTAACTATTGATGAAATTCAGAGGAGGATTTACAGATGTATAACAATAACTTCAGCAACTACGGATCTTCATCTTTTGCTAACCCCAATACCCAAGGCTCTCAAAGCAGCAACTCGCAGTACCAAGGCTATCAGAAGCAATATCAACCTATAGGTTATGTACAGTCTTTTTATGGAAAAAGCGCTGTTCAGCCGAATCAAAGCTATGGGCAAGTAGCATCTCCAGAATCGTTTCATACAGCTAACTACCGTGGCAATCAGCCAGGTCAAGATGCATACTTGCGCTCGGATTTAGTAGCTCCCGCACAGCACCAAGTATCCAGTTTCCAGAGCGGATACTCTTCCTATACGCCTATAACTAACAGCCAATACGCCGCTAATCAATCCTCACAACAAAGCTATCCAATTAACCAACAACAATATGCTTCAAATCAGTATGGCAGTGTGGTACAAGCTAATCAACCGTACGCTCAACAAGCGATTGCACCTAATGCATATCATACGGCAAATTATCGTGGGAATCAGCCAGGACATGATGCATACCTGCGTTCTGATTCTTCAACCCCAGCCCAACAACAAGGCTTCCAATCGGGATATGGTAGGCAAGGTATCCAATCTTTTAATACAGGCTTTAGTCAATCAGGACAAGGACAGCAATTCGGATATAATTCCTCATATTAATAACGAGAAGTACTTGATGTTGTCTATAAGCAGGTCGATATTCGACCTGCTTATTTTGTTTTTGACAAACAGGCTGACAAGCTTTACGATTTGAGTAGAAAGGAGGTAGCATACGTTTGAACTGGATGGGGAATTTACAACAGCTCGGCCGCTCTTTAATGCTGCCTACCATTGCGCTTCCTATTGCTGCTGTGCTGCTTCGTTTAGGTGACTTACCGTGGGATGCGATTCATGCCTCCAGCTTCGGGGATATGTTGCTCCTAGCGGGAAATACGGTGTTTGATTACATACCGATCATTTTCGCTGTTGGTGTTGCGCTAGGACTTACAGAAAGCGCTGGTATAGCTGGTTTATCCGCCATGCTTGGTTATTTTATTTTTATAAGACTAATCGAGCACCAACTTGGACCTAGTTTTCAGCTTGGGGTTTCTGGCGGGATATTGATTGGTCTTCTTGCTGCAATTATTTATCATCGCTTTAAAGAAGTAAAGCTGCCTGAATACATTCAGTTCTTTGGCGGTCCGCGAATTGTTCCGCTCCTCATGGGACTAGCAACACTAATTGTATCCTACATTATGATTGCTATTGGTCCCTACCTTGAAATGGGGATGTCTAAGTTATCCAGTTGGTTGCTAGGATTAGGTGGCTTTGGCACGTTCCTTTATGGGATTGCCCACCGTCTGCTTGTTCCTTCCGGCTTGCACCATATTCTGAACAATTTTTTCTGGTTTCAGGTTGGCGCTTACAAAGCGACGGACGGCAATATGGTGTATGGCGATCTTCCTAGATATTTTGCAGGAGATCCGACAGCTGGGATGTATATGGCAGGGCTTTATCCGATCATGATGTTCGCTCTTCCGGCTATTGCATTCGCCATTATTGGCGAAGCACGTGAAGATTTGAAGCCGAAGATTAGAGCAACTTTTCTTACTGCAGCGTTAGCTTCCTTTTTGACAGGAGTCACGGAACCGATTGAATTTGCTTTTTTGTTTGTTGCACCTTATTTATTCGTAGTTCATGCGATTTTATCCGGTGTGGCAATGTGGATTGCTTATTACTTGAATATACATCATGGATTTTCTTATTCCGCAGGTGCTATCGATTACATCATTAACCTGCATTTATCGAATCATGGACTTCTCTTAATTCCAATAGGTTTGATTTACGGTTTACTTTACTACTTCTTATTTCGATGGGCCATTCGGCGGTTTCAAATACCGACACCTGGAAGGGAAGAAGGCTCATCTTTGGAAGAATGGGCGGGTGACATTCCTTATCGCTCACCGCTTATTTTGCAAGCACTAGGTGGAAAAGATAATATTAAGAAGATTGAGGCCTGCATAACAAGGTTGCGACTTACCCTTGTCAATGATCGTCTGATGGACATCACGGCATTACGACATCTGGGAGCAGCAGGCGTCATACGTCTTGGGGGAGGCAATGTTCAGGTCGTGTTCGGGACATTCTCAGAGCTAATTCGTGAAGAAATTATGAAAGTATTGCGTAAGGATATTCATGTTGTTCTTTTCACTTCACCTATGCAGGGTAGGATGATTCCTATTGAGGAAGTACCGGATCGTATTTTTGCTTCAAGGTTAGTAGGCAACGGCGTTGCTTTTTTTCCTGAAAAAGGGGAGCTGGTATCTCCGGTCGCAGGCACGATCATGCATATTTATCCGACAATGCATGCTCTTGGTATTTTGACGGAAGATGGATTGGAAGTACTTCTGCATATTGGTATTGACACAGCTAGTTTACCAGGTAAATGTTTTACTGCCGTGGTTAAAGAAGGCGATCGTGTTGAGCCAGGTCAACTGCTCGTGAAATTCAATTTGAACAAAGTTAAAAAGTTTGCTTCATCATTGGCGACACCGATGATCATTACAAATCCGGATCTTGTCAAATCGTGGAGCTTCGCTCCGTTTAAAGCCGTTAAAAAAGGCCAAGGTTCTGTGATGTCCGTCGTCTTAAAGCCTACCAAATCGTCAGGAGGGACAAACGGATGATCAGAGGGATAGGGGCGTCTTCGGGTATCGCGATGGGGAAAGCGTTCGTCATCCCAACCTGGGAGTGGGATTTTCCCGAGAAAATGATCGACGTGACAGATCTAGCGTACGAATTCGAACGCTTGTATGATGGCATTAGATCTTCAAAAGATGAGCTTGAGCTCATTAAACAAGAGATTAAAGAAGTCGTGGGACAGGATCAGGCCTATATTTTTGACGCACATTTGGCCATTTTAGAAGATCCTATCTTTATGAATGAAATTCAGGGAATTATCGAGCTGCAGTACAAAGCCGCAGAAGTAGCTGTTAAAGAAGTAATTGATAAATTTGTCGGCATGTTTAACCTTATTGATGATGAATACATGAAAGAACGCGCGCTTGACATTAAAGATGTGGGCAATAGACTGCTTAAGCATTTGCTAGGCGATACGAGCTCGAACGTTCCGCCGATTGACCATTCCTACATTTTGGTAGCGAAGGAATTAACGCCGTCACAATTAGCCCATTTGGACCCTAGTAAAGTACTGGGACTACTTACTATCCTTGGCGGCACACATTCACATGTATCCATTATGGCAAGAGCAATGTCGGTTCCTTACGTACTCGGCTTAGAAGGCAAGCTGCTCAGGCCGATTCAAAATGGTGATTTTCTGATTATTGATGGTCAAGAAGGTGCTCTGTATATTAACCCGGATCAAGCGACCATTGAACGTTTCCAAGCACGAAAGCGGAATTGGCTAGAATTTAAGGAAAGTTTGCAGGAGATAGCTGATGTAGCCTCAATGACTTTGGACCACAAGCACGTTAATCTTCATGCCAACATGAACTCCGTTATGGAGATTGACCAAGTTTTGCGTAATGGAGCTTCGGGGGTTGGCTTGTTCCGTACAGAGTATTTGTATATGGATCGGGATTCACTGCCAAGCGAGGATGAGCAGTTCGAAGTTTACCGACATGCGGTTAAGCAATTGCAGGGCAAACCAATCGTAATACGGACACTCGACATTGGTGGGGATAAGAAGCTGGATTATTTACCATTACCGAAGGAAGATAATCCGTTTCTTGGCTACAGGGCGATTCGTATCTCGCTGCACCGTAAAGACTTGTTTATGACGCAGTTGAAGGCCATACTGCGTGCAAGCAGCTACGGTCCAGTCAAGATCATGTACCCGATGGTGACATCGCTGGATGAGGTGCGTCAGGCCAAAGCTATGTTAGAAGAGGCCAAACTGGAATTAACCGCCCAAGGGATTTCTTTCAATGCTCAGATTGAAGTCGGTTTAACAATTGAAGTTCCCGCCGCTGCACTTATTGCGGACATACTGGCAAGTGAAGTCAATTTCATGAGTATCGGTACCAACGATCTTGTCCAGTATGTCCTTGCAGTTGATCGAATGAATGAGAACATTGCGCATCTATATGATCCCTACCATCCAGCGGTTATCCGACTCTTGAAACATGTAATTGATTCGGCCAAAAGTGTAGGGATTCCAGTAGGCGTGTGTGGTGAAATGGCTGGTGATAGTAAGGCGCTCCCGATTTGGTTAGGTCTTGGCATCGAGGAGCTTAGCATCTCAGTTCAGTCGCTTTTACAAGTCAAACACCGCTTAATAACAAGCGATGCTTCTAAATGCAAGGAACTTGTAGATCGAATCTTGCTTTGTAAAACAAGTGAACAAATTACCGAGCTGCTTGCTCAAAGCGAACAAGCAGAAACGGCAGTAGGAGGAAATTCAAATGGAGTTAACAGGTAGCAAAGTGTTAGCGTTTGTTGATGAGGAATTTGAAGATTTGGAAATGTGGTATCCCGTATTGAGGTTGAGAGAGTCTGGAGCCGCAGTAGACATTGTTGGGCCGAAAGCAAAGACGGTCTACCATGGTAAGTATGGTGTTCCCATTACTACGGATTACGCGTTTGATGAAGTGAAATCTTCTGATTACTTGGGGTTGTACGTTCCAGGAGGTTGGGCGCCTGATAAATTGCGCCGATACAAGGATGTGCTCCGATTAACGCAAGAGTTCCATGCTGCGACGAAACCGATTGCGCAAATTTGTCATGCTGGGTGGGTGTTGATTTCGGCTAAGATCATAGATGGCTATACATTGACTTCCACACCAGGCATTCGCGATGATATTGAAAATGCAGGAGCCACATGGGTAGATGAAGAAGTGGTTGTAGACCGCAACATCATTTCAGGACGACGTCCGCCAGATCTTCCGGCATTTTCCAAGCGATTTGTGGATGAACTTATCAAATTTAAGGGACATCAGGCAAACTAACATTCAACTTCTTTAGGTGGCAAAAACTACTACTCATACTTCGGGAGGAAATCGACCGATAGAGTAGAATATCATAAGTACAAGCAAAAGTGTGTACACGCCGCCTGTCATGAAGGAGTGTTTAGGATGCAAAAGTATTGCAAGTGCGGACGCGCGATGAACCTTCGTCTGCGTACAGTTATTTATCAAAATAACGTCGACATTGAAAACGTGCCTATTTACTCTTGTGAGACGTGCGGCAGAAGTGAAGTTGTCCCCCATGTGAAACCTGAATTGACAGGTTTGATTGGGAAATTGGGAAGTAAACCTGAGAAACAGCAATTCTTCTTTCATGAGATCTCGGAGATCGCCTTTTTGTTGCTTAAAGTAACGGAAAAAGAGCATATGAATGATTCCTTAGAGAAAATTGTGGAGGAACGGATTAATGAGCTTCTTGATATTCTTTTATTAGCTCAATCGTTGGGTGACGAGCCTTGGACCGAAGAGATTCGTAAACGACTGTCGCAAATTACACAAAGCACTATTTCGACATAAGCAGCAAGCTGCCAATCTCTATGGGATTGGCTTTTTGCTCATAGAACTGCTAGATTTGAAAATAACAATGAAAATCTGTAAAATAATTTTCAAAGCATTTTCATTATGCATTGCAAGATGGATTAATTTGTCGTATCATAACGGTAATATGCTAGGATCGCAGAATACTTTTGAATATGGAGAGAGTGACCGTGACCGTAACCATTTATGATGTAGCTAGAGAAGCAGGAGTTTCGATGGCGACCGTTTCGAGGGTTGTTAACAACAATCCGAACGTCAAGCCTCAAACACGTAAAAAAGTTTTTGAAGCGATTGAACGGCTCGGTTACCGCCCTAATGCGGTGGCGAGAGGACTCGCCAGCAAGAAGACAACAACGGTAGGCGTTGTGATTCCCGATATTTCCAACTCCATTTTTGCTGAAGTTGCTCGTGGGATTGAAGATATCGCGAACATGTATCACTACAATATCATTTTGTGTAATGCTGATAAGAAGAAAGAAAAAGAAATTCGTGTCATCAATACCTTACTGGAGAAGCAGGTCGATGGTCTGTTATTCATGGGTGGCGTTGTGACCGAGGATCACATCCAAGCTTTCCGCACGTCATCAGTCCCAGTCGTTCTTTGCGGAACCAAAGATGAGAATCAAACAATGGCGTCGGTGGATATTGATCATGAGAAAGCGGCATTTGATGCGGTTCATGTACTGATTGCTAGCGGTCACCGTGACATTGCAATGATTTCGGGAACGCTGCATGATCCTGCGAATGGATTCGCCCGTTATCAAGGGTATAAGAAAGCATTAGAAGCGGCAGGCATACCTTTGCGTGATGAATATGTACGTATTGGAAATTATCGTTATGAATCCAGTGTAGATGCTGTCAATTTTTTCTTGGAGCTATCCCCAAGACCGACAGCAATTTTCTCAGCTACCGACGAAATGGCGATTGGCGCTATTCATACCATTCAAGATAATGGCTTGCGAGTTCCAGAAGATATTGCCGTCATTAGTGTGGATAATATTCGCATGGCGTCTATGGTAAGACCTACATTAACGACGGTTGCTCAGCCTATGTACGATATCGGAGCGGTTTCCATGCGTTTGCTAACGAAGCTGATGAACAAAGAATCAACAGATAACATGCAGGTTATTTTACCGCACGAAGTTATTCACCGCCATTCGGTGGCTCATTCTTAATGAGCCATCTTTCTATTTTAAAGCAGAAAAGAGGATACCAGGCATGACATGGAACAAAATTGCGCTTATTGGAGCGATGAATGAAGAAATCGAGCTTTTGCTCTCTCATATGCAAAATGTGAGTGAAACGATTAGAGCGGGCATTACGTTCCGAGAAGGCGTATATTTCGGTAAGGAAGTAGTTGTCTGTCGCACGGGTGTCGGGAAAGTTAACGCGGCGGTTACTACACAAATTCTGATTGACCACTTCAGGGTAGAAGCTATTATTTTTACAGGTGTTGCAGGTGCTCTTGATCCTGAATTAAACATTGGTGATATCGTTGTATCCAGCGAATGTGTGCAGCATGATATGGATGTAACCGCACTCGGGTTCCCACGGGGCGTTATTCCATATGAAGCTAAGTCTAACTTTGAAGCAGACAATAAGTTAGTTGAACTTGCGATTGCTTCCGGTGAACGCTTGTTTGCTGGTAAGGTTAAGCAGGGGAGAGTTCTATCAGGTGACCAGTTTGTGGCAAATCGCGAGGTGGTTGCTCAACTGCATCAAGAGCTAGGCGGCGTTTGCGTTGAAATGGAAGGTGCATCCGTGGCTCAAGTAAGCTCTATGCATGGCATTCCCTTCGTGATCATTCGATCGATGTCCGATAAGGCAGATGGATCTGCTCATGTGAATTTTGCCGAGTTTACGGTGCAGGCTTCAGAAAACTCATACAAGATGGTTGAGGATATGGTGAAGCATCTCTAAAGAGGAGAAGCCAAGCCAAGACAAATGTTAATCGCATGAACGTTACAAAACAAGCAGACTAAAACCTCAGGATTTTGCCAATATGGCGAGTTCCTGAGGTTTTTTGTAGGTGAGAGTTTGACTTGAAATTACATATTGGAGGGAGTCTGCTGTTGGTTTCCTCTAATGAGTTATTTCAGGTACATCATAGCAAGTTCTTTCGTTTGACGATTTTTTTCTGTAATTGCCTGGCGTCTAGGAATGGGTACCCAATTGTCTAATGGATCCAGCCAAGTATTCGGAAGCAGGGCAGGGCTCTTGCTTTGCCAGGCGTCTAGCCACGACTCAGGCAGCTCTAGCAGGGGTTTTTCATTTAATTGCTTTAAGATTGGCTGCTCGCTCATAACGAGCCAGAGGAGGCTCCAGGCTCGCGGAACAACACGCCAAATATCATAGCCGCCGCCACCGAGGGCAATCCAACGCCCCTCACACCATTGGTGGGCAAGGGAGTGTATGAGTTCAGGCATTACTTTGTACACCTGCATGGAACAATGCATATGCGCAAGCGGGTCGAAAGCATGGGCATCACAGCCATGTTGGGAGATAATGACGTCTGGCCGGAAGCGCGCGACAGTTTCGGTGAGCACTTCTCCGAAGCATTCTAGCCATGACTCATCCTCGGTGTAGGGCTCCATGGGGATATTGATCGTTGTGCCGAACGCGTCGCCCTCTCCGCGTTCGTTCACAGCACCTGTGCCAGGAAATAAGTATTTCCCTGTTTCATGAATGGATAGGCTGCATACTTGTGGATCGGTGTAGAATCCCCATTGCACACCATCCCCATGATGTACGTCCGTATCGACGTACAGTACCTTCGCTCCGTATATCTCTTTGGCATGCGCAATCGCCGCAGAGGCGTCATTGTAGACGCAGAAGCCTGCCCCTTTGCTTTGCAGCGCATGGTGTAGCCCGCCACCCAGGTGAAGGGCGTGCGAGGCCGCGCCAGACATCACCATCTCCGTTGCGGTGATGGAACCACCAACAACCTTTGCCGTGATATTGTGCATACCGGCAAAGTAAGGCGTGTCGTCGGTATCTAGACCGAAGCGTGCCGCTTCTTTGATCCAGCGATCTTCCGGCACGGAGCAGCTAAGGCCCTTCACCGCCTCAATGTAAGCGGGTGCATGAACACGAAGCAGCTCCATATCGGTAGCTGGTGTAGGTAGCCTCAGTGCGCTGTCAGGCAGTGCGCCGGCTTTGCGCAGGAGATCTACCGTCATGAGAAGCCTGTCTTGATTGAAAGGGTGGTCTTCGTTAAATTTATACTGAATCTCTTGATTATCAAAGATGAAGACAGGATGTGACACGTTCCTTTTCATATTGAATATTCCCCCAAAACCATCATGAAACCCTCTATTATTAATACATGAATCGTTGATGAAAACGGATGCGATCGAAATGCTCGACGGAAGATTGAGGAACCTTCCTACCGATTCTAACCATTAGGCAGTTCGCTGGGTGTGAGCAAATCTCGGGATCATCTGTAGCAAACCATACCATGTCTACGCATTTCATTAGCTTCTCCATCATTTGGCGGTACTCCCAAACGGTAAGTCCGCTTGTTTCCAAGTCCCAATGCCAGTAGTACTCGGTCGTGAAACAGATTACATTTTCGAGTTGTTCATTTTCAAAGGCGAGTTGGATCATTTTTTTGCCTAAACCAATTGAGCGATAGTCGTCCGCAACTTCAATCGCTCCAAGCTCAATGAGATCCTGCATATTATCTTGCGACCAACGTTCAATCTCATCCGGATAGTGAAAGGTCACATATCCAACAATCGTTGATGCATCTCTTGCTAATATTATACGTCCTTCAGGCAATTGCGCGATTTCAATTAAAGCTTCTAATTGTTCTTTAGGCCTTCTGAAAGCGTCCAATTTCACGTGCATGGTAAGTTCTTGCAGGCTCTCCGGTGAAACAGGTCCTTCAATAACGATTTCGGGTTGATCCGGAGCAGCGCGAAAGCAGAGTGAACGATACGTTTTGATATGCTGCATAACCTTAGCTCTCCTTTTAAAAAACAGCATGATGAAAGATTCCTTTTCCATTAGGTCATCGTATATATTACCATATAAGAAAGTATAAGGTTTCAGATTCGCGAAAACAACTTTCTTACTGATTTCCGTTCATAAATATATACTTTCTATTAAATTGAGCCTGGAAATAAAAGCTTGAATTGGGCATAGGCGAAAAATTATCGTTGTGATATAATAGAATATGTCAAAAAGCGTTCACATTTTGCGCGAAAAAATCAATAAAATGAAAGCGGTTTAAAACTGTGAGGAGGGCTTTACGAACATGGATCAAATGAAAGTGGAACTCA
The DNA here is from genome assembly GCF_010820665.1 of Paenibacillus sp. SYP-B3998. Taxonomy (GTDB): domain Bacteria; phylum Bacillota; class Bacilli; order Paenibacillales; family NBRC-103111; genus Paenibacillus_E. Next base: position 1,154,048 of record NZ_JAAIKC010000001.1, read on the forward strand.
TTGAGGCTGTATCCCTTAACCCGAACATGAAAAGTTATGAGCAAACTCGTGAAGAGTTTGATTGGAATGAAATCGAGCAGAGCTTCTCATGGTTTGAAACTGGCAAGGTGAACTTGGCCTATGAAGCGATTGACCGACATGCGGATTCTTCCAAAAAAGACAAGATTGCTCTGTATTACAGTGACAATCAACGAGAGGAAGCCATCTCGTTCGCGCAAATGAAAGCGAGATCCAATCAGTTCGGCAATGTCTTGCGCGATTTGGGTGTAAGCAAAGGAGAGCGCGTATTTGTTTTCATGCCGCGTACCCCTGAACTTTACTACGCCTTGTTGGGTACGATAAAAGTAGGGGCAGTCGTAGGTCCGTTGTTTGAAGCCTTTATGGAAACGGCGGTAAGAGATCGTTTGGATGACAGCGCTGCAGTTGCCATCGTGACGACACCAAGCTTGTTATCACGTGTTCCAGTCAGTGAACTGCCTCATTTGAAGCATGTCATTCTCGTCGGTCAAGACATCGATCTTGGCGAAGGGCAAGTTGATTTCTTCAAGCAGATGGAGGGAGCATCAACGGATTTGGATATTGAGTGGGTGGATCGCGAAGACGGTTTGATCATCCACTACACATCTGGATCAACGGGCAAGCCGAAAGGCGTTTACCATGTACACAATGCAATGCTACAGCATTATTATACAGGTAAAATTGTATTGGATCTTCAGGAAGATGATATCTACTGGTGCACCGCTGATCCAGGCTGGGTAACGGGGACCTCCTACGGTATTTTTGCTCCTTGGCTCAATGGAGCTACGAATGTCATCCGCGGAGGACGTTTTAGCCCGCAGGATTGGTACAGTACGATTCAGAAATACGGTGTAACCGTATGGTACAGCGCTCCGACTGCTTTCCGCATGTTGATGGGTGCAGGCGATGAAGTCGTTACACAGTACGACCTGTCTTCTTTACGCCATGTTCTCAGCGTAGGTGAGCCACTCAATCCAGAAGTTGTGCGTTGGGGACTGAAGATATACAACCAACGCATTCATGATACATGGTGGATGACGGAAACTGGTGGGCAATTAATCTGTAATTATCCTTCTATGGTGATCAAACCTGGTTCCATGGGTCGTCCAATTCCGGGTGTGGATGCAGCTATTATCGATGACGCAGGCAATGTGCTTCCGCCTTATCGGATGGGGAATTTAGCGATAAAAACACCTTGGCCGTCCATGATGCGCAAAATTTGGAATAATCCATCCAAATACGAGGAATACTTCCGTCTCTCAGGATGGTATGTATCCGGGGATTCTGCTTATCAAGATGAAGATGGTTACTTTTGGTTCCAAGGACGTGTCGATGACGTTATTAACACATCTGGAGAACGTGTAGGTCCATTCGAAGTCGAGAGCAAGTTGATTGAACATCCAGCAGTTGCTGAAGCTGGTGTCATCGGGAAACCAGATCCGATGCGCGGCGAAATTATTAAAGCATTCATTGCTTTGCGCGAAGGCTTCTCCCCGTCGGATGAGCTGAAGGCTGATATTTCTAAATTCGTCAAAGAAGGATTGTCTGCTCACGCAGCGCCTCGTGAGATTGAATTTAAAGACAAGTTGCCTAAGACACGCAGCGGTAAAATTATGCGTCGTGTATTGAAAGCATGGGAACTTAATTTGCCGACAGGTGACCTATCTACTATTGAGGATTAATTGCTTTACGGTTGAACTGAATTATAATGAGGCCCTTCTTCTTACCGCATTGTGCGAGTAGAAGAGGGGCCTTTCTATGCCTTGAATTTGTAAGATTTAAAAGAAAAAGACCCGGTTTCCCGGATCTTAATGAGTATCAATTGTTAAAAGCGATTGCGACCGATGTCTTAGATTCCCCTGCATCATTAATTGCGGTTATTTTGTAATAACCATTGTAAGACTTAGCCGAATAATGATATTCCGAGGTATCCTTTACAGTGCCTAGCTTCGCATAGGTGCCTTTTTCCTTCTCACTGTAGTAGATATTGTATTGTTTTACTTTCTCTTTTGTTGAATTTGCCTTCCAACTTAATAGAATACCTGACCCATCTTCTTTGGCTTTGACTCCTGTAGGGGCGGTGGGCAGATCTTTGTTGTTAGCGGTAGTACCGTTACCGTTACTGTTGTGATTGTTCGTTTCAGTGCCGTGAGTAGTGCTGCTTTCAGCGCCGGTTCCTGCAGGGTGCTCTGAAGTGCCGCTGTTTTCCTCTTTATTTGTACCTGTTCCTGGGGGCGTACTACCCGGAATTTGGCTGCCATCAGCAGGTGGCACGAAGAGGGTGTCAATTGAGCTTCCATCTGTATATGCTGCTCGGCTTGGCCCAGATTCTTTGCCTGCAACATCGACCGCAGTTACATAATAGCCCATTAAGCTAGAGGCAGAGACTTGATCCACAAATTTTGTTTCCGCTCCTGCTAGTACGACTTTTCCACCTAATTGCAGAAATTTGCCGTGATTATCAGATCGATAGAAGCGATATCCAACGATGTCAGGATTCGGACTGCCTTGAAAGGTTACAACAGCCGTGTCGCCGGATTTTGTCGCTATAACGGATGATGGCGAATCGGGTGCCTTGCCATCATCAACGCGAGGATCAATCTCTGAAGGAGCATCATCGTTGTAGTCTGTCGGCTTGTAATTATCAAGCGACTTTCTGCTTTTCTCAGGGAGCTTGCTCATCGCTGCGCTGACTTCTTTTAACAGTTGGCTAATCGATTTTTTTCTTTTTATGACAATCTTCTCTTGAACGAAATCAGCTGGCGTGTTCTCTTGTGCTAAGTAATTGAGTCCATTGTAGCTGCTGATTTTTGCATTAACCATGACATTGTCTTGTTCTGTAGGTATGAATTTTTTGTTGAAAATATCAGTTACCAGAAGATTGGACTTAGATGTTAGTTCATTCGGCAACTTACCTGAAAGAGTAGACACTGTTGCAGATACGATACCGCTTGGCTTCGCGAATGTTTTTGTAGGGAAGAGCTCTGGTTTCTTCTCGACCGTGCTATTCATAATCAAAGCCCAAATATCCTTGGCATGGTTGGTTTGAAGTGTTTTGGAGGATAGCTTATTGATCGGTTGATCGTAGCCTATCCACACGCCTACCGTAATATCTGGAGTGAAGCCCATGAACCAAGCGTCTGCATCGTCTTGAGTTGAACCGGTTTTTCCTGAAATTTCTATTTTTCCGTATGACTTAAATTTTTTCATTAAATCAGTCGCCGTACCTTGACTGATGACCGTTTTCATCATATCGGTAATTAGATAAGCAGATTGTTCCGAGTAGACAGCCGTAGGCTCATCTTTATGCTCGTAAATGATCTTGCCATTGGAATCCTTAATAGAACGAATCATAAAGGCTTCATTAAAAGCGCCTTTATTCGGAATGGAAGCGTAGGCTCCTGTCAACTCTTTGACGGATGTACCTCGGCTAAGCCCGCCTATAACACCTGTTTGCGCGTAGTAATCTTCTTTTTGCAGGGAGGTGATACCGAGTTTTTTGGCAAACTCCCAGGCCTCGTTAATTCCAACTTTATTCAGGAATATATCGATTGCAGGAATATTGTAAGACTGGTTTAGCGCCCTGCGTGCTGTCATTAAACCATGGAACTTATGGTCCCAGTTTTCTGGAATATGGAAGCCTTTGACGCCGTCTTTTAAAATGATCGGCACATCATCCACTGCGGTTGCAGGTTGGATGACCCCTTTTTCCAAAGCTGGTATGTATGCAGCGATCGGTTTCATCGTTGAACCCGGCTGCCTGAAAGCTTGCGTAGCGTGATTAAGCTGCTCGTCGAAGAAATTACGACCTTCAATCATGCCTTTTATCGCTCCGGTTTTGCTGTCGATCATAATAGCTCCGACTTGTTCAATCCCTTTTTTCTCATCTTTGGGTGCAAAGTTTTTTTCATTACCTGATATTTCATGCATCGAGTCATAAATGGTTTTATCAATTGTGGTGTAAATTTGGTATCCACCGCGCAGCAGCTGTGCTTGTACACCTTTTAATGCTTCGTTATAAGCGGCTTGATTCTTTTTAGGATCGAGATCTGGCTTTTGAATTTTGAGTAAAATCTCTGCTGCTTCTCGTTCTGTCTCGATCATTAAGTACGGATAGGTCGTGTAGGCTTTCTGAGATGCAGTTGGAATGGAAGCCTTCAAATCAAATTTTAGCGCTGTTTGATATTGATCGTTCGTAATTTTTTTCTCCTCAAGCATCCGTTTTAACACAAGCTGCTGTCGGGTAACTGCTCGCTTGAAGCCATCCTCGTCAAATTCCGGTTTACCTGTGAAGGCTGAATACTGAGAAGGGAGTTGAGGTAGACCAGCAAGGTAAGCAGCTTGAGCTACGTTTAACTTGTTCAAATCATCGATATTAAACAAGCCTTTAGCTGCGGCCTTAATGCCATACAGGTTGTACCCCGTAGCTCCATTGCCATAAGGAATTTTGTTTAGATAGGCAAGTAGGATTTCGTCCTTAGACATTAGACGCTCCATGCGTAATGCAAGTAAGATTTCTCTGGCTTTCCTGCCATCGTCACGGTCTAACGTGAGGAATACCCGTCTTGCAAGCTGCTGAGTAATCGTACTGCCGCCTGTTTGAACTTCTTCATTCAATAGCTTCTGAGTAACAGCGCGATAAAGACCGCGAAAATCAATGCCTCTGTGATTATAGAAATCTTTGTCCTCAATAGCTAAGACAGCATCGAGTACGACTTGGGGAATGTCAGTTAATTCGACAAGTCGTCTGTCTTCTTCCGTCCTTAATTGGCCAATGACGTTATCATCATTGAAGTAAGCGAAACCCGTGACAGCATTTTCTTGCATTTGTTGTCGAATCGATTCTTGACTGCGCACAGGGTCTTTCTTGACCAGTGCACTGACGTATCCGAATGCAGCGGATCCGCCTATCAGTCCTGCTAAAAAGCCTACAATGATAACCCATTTAAACGTAATCCAGGTTACTTTGAATGTCATTCTCACCCAAGGGCGATTCCATTTTGCGAAAATATTGCGCATAAGTTCCAATTTCCTCCTAACATGAACGGGTATATTATACCATAGTTGTTTGCGCAGCGGTAAGGATGAAGTAGAGAAAGGTTTCGGCAAGGTTTGACAATACCAGAAAACCTATGATATAACTTTTATGAAATGCGTAGATGGATCAGCAGTAGGTAGCTTGCGGATGCTTTCAGAGAGCCGGTGGAGGGTGCGAACCGGTACCTGCATGTTAGTGAATTACGTTCTTGAGCAGCAAATGGGAACCTGCAGCAGCTGGCTGTGGCAGTAGTGTTTGCCGGGTTAACCCCGTTACCGGTTCTTGAGTGAAAATAGTGAGCATCGTATACGATAACGCTTCGTTATATAGGTACGTAGCTACTGTTTTAATTAGGGTGGTACCGCGAGTCAAGTCTTCTCGTCCCTTTGTGGATGATAAGGCTTTTTTGTATTTTATTTGAAAGAAGGAGATGGCTGAGCATGAGTATTTTAAAGGATTTAGAATTTCGTGGGTTGCTTCATCAAATTACGGACCGAGAAGGTTTAGACAAAAAGTTAAGTGAAGAAAAAGTGGTTTTATATTGCGGATTCGACCCTACGGCAGATAGTTTGCACATCGGCAGCTTGCTCCCTATTTTGACACTAAGACGGTTTCAGCTTGCAGGACATGTTCCGTTGGCTCTTGTTGGCGGTGGAACTGGCTTGATTGGGGATCCAAGCGGTAAAGCAAATGAAAGAACACTTAATGGACCAGAAGTGGTTGAGGCGTGGTCACAGAGTATCAAGAGTCAACTTTCTCGTTTCCTGGACTTTTCAGAAAAACTGGACAACCCAGCAGAGCTTGTAAACAACTACGACTGGCTCGGCTCCTTGAATGTCATTGAATTCCTAAGAGATGTAGGTAAAAACTTCACTGTCAATTACATGTTGGCTAAGGATTCCGTCGACTCACGAATTACAAAGGGGATTTCTTTCACTGAATTCAGCTATATGATCCTGCAGTCGTATGATTTTCTGAAACTGAATGAAACGAAAAATTGCTCCGTCCAAATTGGTGGAAGTGATCAATGGGGGAACATAACAGCGGGATTGGAATTGATTGGAAAATCAACGGACAAACGAGCTTATGGAGTTACGTTGCCGCTGGTTACAAAAAGTGACGGGCAAAAATTTGGCAAAACGGAAGGCGGAGCGATCTGGTTGGATGCGACTAAAACATCGCCCTACCAATTCTACCAATTTTGGGTAAATACGCATGATAATGATGTCGTGCGGTTCCTCAAATATTTCACCTTCATTAGTCATGAAGCTATTGCGAAATTGGAAGATGAAGTGAAGCAACAGCCGGAGAAGAGAGAAGCCCAAAAAGTGCTTGCTCGCGAAGTCACCAAGCTAGTGCATGGGGAAGAGGCGTTGCAGAGTTCGCTGAACATTACTGCTGCTTTGTTTAGTGGCCATATACAAGAACTCACTCGCACGGAGATTGAAGAAGCGTTTAAAGATGTGCCATCAACGACTTTGGAGCAAGCAGATATCACACTTGTGGATTTGTTAATTGCGGTAGGCGCAGCGCCTTCGAAACGCCAAGCGCGCCAAGATATTGAGAGCGGCGCAGTAACTGTCAATGGTGTAAAGATTACACAAGTAGATGCAGTTGCTACGGATTTAGGCAAGTTAGGGGAATCTTATCTCATTGTTCGCCGTGGTAAAAAGAATTATTTCCTAGTTCAGTTTGCATAAGTATGCATATGAACATACTTTTGAGTTATTCTTTGATGATGACAAACACGCTTTGCAGCAGTGAACTCAGCTGCAAAGCGTGTTTTTGTTAACTTGATTTCCTTACAAAAAAAGAAGAGTTGTCCGATTAGGTCTAGACCTAATCGGACAACTCTTCTTTAAAGATTAACGGCTGTAGAACTCGACGATTTGTTTCTCATCAATTTCTTGTGGCAATTCAGAGCGTTCTGGCAAACGGATGTATTTACCTTCTAGACCAGCCTCGTTGAACTCGAGGTAAGTAGGGAGGTAGTTACGGTTAGCAAGAGCTTCTTTAACTGCGGAAAGGCCTTTGCTTCTTTCACGAAGTGAAATCACATCGCCAGTAGATACGATGTATGAAGGAATGTCTACTTTTTTGCCGTTCACAAGTACGTGACCGTGAGCAACTAGTTGACGAGCGCCTGCACGAGAGTTGGAAAGACCAAGACGGTAGACAAGGTTGTCTAAACGGCTTTCCAGCAAGATCATGAAGTTTTCACCAGAGATACCTTTAAGTTTGGAAGCTTTATCGAACAAGTTACGGAATTGTTTTTCATTCAAACCGTACATATGACGCAATTTTTGTTTTTCTTGCAATTGAACGCCGTAACCGCTCATTTTTTTACGTTGGCCTGGACCATGTTGACCTGGAGGGAAAGGGCGTTTCAAATCTTTACCGTTACCGCTCAAAGAAATACCAAGACGACGACTTAATTTAAATTTAGGACCTGTATAACGTGACATGTAGGAAAAACTCCTTCTTTTTGACAATTAGTTTAGTAGATAGCATCTAGATGTCAGGGTGAAGACAAGTGCCTGTTTTTGCTTACGAATCAATACTGTGATTCCCTGGCAAGAGTAGTTCAGCCGCTGTCTTGGCAGGAGCAAAAGCAGTGAGGGTGATCACAATTGGCATTCACCGAAATCATGTTGGTACTCGACTTCTAATTTTATAAAAAACAAAGGGGCATGTCAAGTCTCAATCCTTCGACGTGATTCGAAAAAATAGTGCAATAAGCTCAGAAAAATAGTATGATATGTGGGTATACAAATTCTAGAACTTATCAGATTGCAGCCGTCGGTAAAGGAGAATCCTATGAGCGAATTACTTCGTAGTAGTCAACAACATAGTCGTGCAAAGCACTTCGAAGATTTCCTTCGTCAGGGACTCGTTCTTTCTACCGACTTTTATTCTATTAATCAGAACACTCGACAAGTGCTACAAGATGCTTGGGGTCATTGGAAAGAGAATGCAGGGATCGATATGCTCCCACCTCAAACCGCTCTGTTATGCGTAGATTTGGATCTCCAAGTCCTAAGTGTCGGCGCCAATGAAATTTCAATTGATGAGCATTTGTTTAAAGTTGGTACATCATGGAGCTCTGTAGTGCGAAGAGATAATCCATTTGCTCGCTGTAAGGAGTCCCTCACCTTCCAATTAATGATTGGGGAGGAGATGGGTGCAGTTGGGTTAAGAAATGTATCAGGCGCTTCAATTCCGATAACGGGTACTGACGGAAAACCAGTTGCATTTATGGGACTATTTTCCTATTCAAATTTAGAGCCTGATGAACTCACTCATTTACTTTATACCCTTGTTGTTTCTATTAATAATAGCGTGATTGCATTGGCAGAACGTTGTAAATATGAACATGTATTAAGACAATATCAACATAGCGAACGAGAATTTAAGAAACAGGATGTATTGTTTGAAGCCTCAAAAAAATTACATGCAAAAATCGATGTTGATTCAGTTTTAACAGAAGTCATCGAGAGTATTCATAGTGTATATCCCAAAATTCAAGTGGATTTATTGTTGTCTCAAGATAACGATAGTACGAATTTACCTGTAAAGCCATTGAACTTCCAAAGTTTGGAGGATGATATTTGTACGCGTGCGTTTATGGAAGGGCATGTCATTTTTGAGCCTTCCAACGATTCTAACGGTCCAAGCGCAGGTAATATAGCTGTGCCCTTATCAGGCAAACAAGGCGTGTACGGTGTCCTTCACTTGCAGTCTGAGCATGAGGCCATACACGCATCTGATCTTCAGTTTATCTCGTTATTAGCTGATACGGCCGGCTCTGCATTTGAGAATGCAAAGCTATATGAACAATCTAATTTATTGATTAATGAGCTTCGATTAATCAATGAAATAACGAAACAATTAAATCAAAGCTTGAGGTTGAATGAAATATTCAATTTTGCATCCAGTGAGCTTCTAACGATTTTTGGAGCAGATTTTAGCTGCATTTTGCAAACGGATAAGGATAGCGAGAAGCTAATCGTAAAAGCGAGCAACTTGCCAGCGATGTTTCATGAAAGTTTTACGCTCGATCAAGGCTTCTCGGGACTTATTTATACATCCAAAGAGCCAATTATTATTTCAGATTACTGGGCAAATTCCAAAGTAAATTCAAAATTGATGCAGTTAACGAATTCTCGTTCCTTGATTGGCTCCCCCATTCTTGTGAACGGGGAAGTGGTGGGCGTTATTCTCGTTGTACATGGTAAGCCCAATTACTTTTCTTATGATAATTACAAGTTATTGCAAGTACTATCAGGACACATCGGGCTGGCAATGACGAATGCTTCTCTCCATGCCGAAGTGAAGCGAATGGTTATTACAGATAATTTAACCGGGCTCTATGTACGTCATTACTTAGATGAGCAAGCCAATTTAATGCAAAAGAAAGATTTTTGCGGTTCTTTAATTGTTGTGGACATTGATAACTTCAAGCGTGTAAATGATACTTACGGCCATCAAGTCGGTGATAAAATACTGATTCAGGTAAGCCAAATCATCAGATCAAGCATTCGTGACAGTGATATCGCCGCGAGATGGGGCGGGGAAGAGCTTGCCGTTTATTTGCCGCAAGTCGCTAAGGATCGGACTCTCCGCATTGCGGAACGGATCAGGCTTCGTGTCCAGGAAGAGACCAGTCCCCAAGTAACCGTTTCTTGTGGCGTTTCCGACTGGAACTGGGAAGAAGATAAAATTAGCGTCGAGTCGCTCTTTTATCGGGCAGATATGGCGCTGTATCAAGCAAAACATAACGGACGTAACTGCATTCAGATCGGCTAGCCATAACAGAAGCACTTGTCTAAAGGACAGTGCTTTTTGTTTTGTCTTCACAGGGATTCTTTCATAATTTTGCTGTTAGGGGGGAAAGCTTCAATAATGAAGGAAATCATTTTGAAGCATGAACTCAATAGCTGTTTCAAAGTAAGAGTTCGAAGACAGGCTTGAACGCTTGCAAGTGATGAGTCTATTCAACACATGACTTGTTCCCAGACATAGAGATGACGATAAGCAGAATGGAATTTCTCGCTAGAAAGAAACGTGGGCGATGTACCGATTTCGAGCTGCAGAAAAGCCTACTTCCTTCCAGACACCTCTTTCTGAACGTTGTTTAACATGTTACAATAGTGGGGTCTGAGGGAAGGATGGTCGAAATTTGTCGTTGTTTAAGCGTAAGCGCATTCTACAAATGAGTGTTGTGCTCGTTCTGCTGCTGTTCTTGATTTATTTTCTGTTCTTTAACCCTGTGGGTATTAAACTTACACATAGCAATGTGCGACAGTTGTCCGAGCATCTAAGTGAGCTTGGTTGGACGGGCAGATGGATTGGAATGGGACTAGTCTTTTTTCAAACCTTTTTTCCATTCATTCCCTTTGTACTTGTCGCGGGAACGAATGTAGCGATTTTCGGCCTCAAATGGGGCTTTATTGTCAATTATGCGATGTCTTGCTTAGGCGCGATTGCTTCTTTTTATTTTGCCCGTTATTATGGACATGATTGGGTGGAAAAGAAGCTGCAGAAGTTTCCGCTTGTTACTCAGTTCAGTGAGCGTATGGAGAAGCAAGGCTTTGTTTATGTACTCATTGGCCGACTTATTCCCATTTTGCCTTCATCGGCAATTAATTTTGCAGCAGGGCTTACACGGATGCGGTTTAATCAGTTTCTGTGGGGGACAGTAATCGGGAAGCTTCCCATTGTTTTCTTGGAGTCGCTGATTGCCCACGACTTGTTTCATTTTAAAAAATATAAGGGTAGACTTCTATTGCTTTTGGCTATTTTTGTTGTATTAATTATCATTGGTAACTATGTCAAGAAAGTGCTTACACCCAACCGTAAGTAGGGTTTCTTCTTGGAGAATGAAGGAAATTTTTAGTTGCGCTTTCCTACCTTTCCAAGTTATCATAGAGAAGGTAAGCCGACCAATGTATATGTGAATAAATGGAGGAATGTAACATGCCAAGTGCTAATAATGCCGCAATCGTTGAAATTTCCCAAACTGCTAACAAATTCAGATCGTCTATTGTACTTCAGTATGATAATAAGTATATCGATGTGAAAAGCATTTTGGGATTGTTCACTACCCTGCTGAGCTCAAGCAACTATGATCTGCATGTTCATGGTCCTGATGCAGATGAAGCAAAGATAGCTATGGGTGAAGTATTCTCCAAGCACAACCTAGGCGTTAATATTGTAGAAGACTAAATCAAACGGAAAAGAAGGTATTCTCAGGTTCTCTGAGGGTACCTTCTCTTGTATATTGGAGCAATTTCGCTTAATATAGATCATAGAAGGACGGATGACTTAGCGTATAGGGGGAAAGTTGGAATGTCTTCATCTGATCTATTGCTAAATTTGAATCAAAGAGCGCTTAATCTTCTTCAAGAAGATGCAGATAAAATCGAAAAGCTGATCGAAGTACAAATGGAGAATTTGACAACTCGTCAATGCCCGCTGTATGAAGAAGTTTTAGATACGCAAATGTACGGACTTTCGAGAGAAATTGATTTTGCTATTCGAGCTGGCCTTATTTCCGAAGCTCCTGGCAAACAAATTCTTCATAAGCTGGAACGTAATCTTGCACAACTGTATGAAGCGCTAAACGCTAAAAAGTAGAAACGGCTCCCATTTTGGGAGGCTCTATAATTCGAATAAAGCGTGTAAAATAGCAAACCAGTACCTTAAAGGTGCTGGTTTTGTTGTTTTTTTAGTTATTTTTTATCAACACGCCCTGTATGAGGGTCTTCTCTGCGCACGGATGGAAGGTGAATGGTTTTAACATGCTCTGTATGCAAAATAGCTCTCCCATTCGCTGTATGGAGCTCAAGAACAGGATAATTTGAAGCTTGGAGCAGTCCGATTTTAATTGGATTCTCACCGAGGTCTAGAACAACAAACATACCTTCGAGTTTTTTTAATTGTTGTTCAAAAGTACGAGAGAGCGTAACTTGAGAGGGTTGAACTAGAAAATATTCAGGTTTCAATGAGTAGGGTGTCGTGTCTGGATGGTATGGAACTAAATATTTAACATGCTGCATGGAAATGAAAATCGTATGAAAAACTGGCGAATGAAATGCAAAATAATCGTTCATGATATGGGTTAAATACCCGTGTACAGTTTGATTGCCTGTAATATAAATTTCAACGAACATTCCTTTGGCATTCATAAGCATCTTTCGATAGGAAATCGAGGCAGTTTGAAGTTCAACAGGAGGTTCAGTTTGCGTAACACTTAAAGCGGCCGGTGAGGTATCGAGCTTTAGATAGTGTAAGTGATTAGACGGAATATAAAAGAAATGAAGGCCATTATGAATAATCAGAAGATCACTTCCTACTTCAATAAGAACTCCTTTCAATGGTAGTTTTATCCCCGAAATCATTAACTCTACTTGCTTTCCAATAAACATACGTAAGTTTTCCATGATATACCTCCTTTCTATCTTATTTGAATCCAGAAGTAAAGTTACAGTCAAGCAAATAGGTATGACGAAAATAGTAGTTTTCAAGTATGTTCGCCAAAAGCAAGATTATACGTGTGCGAGTCAAAGCCCATTACTATCAAAGTGAACGTTCCAGAAGGACGGATAATAGATTAATCAATAGGTTGGTTGGCAATCGAAAGAAAACCAACACTCAAGATGGTCTGAGGGTCGCTTATTTCTTGTAAGAATACTTACACAAGGAACAAGCAGGCTTGTCATCCGTTGCTATGAAGAGCAAAAACGCAATGCATACATAAAGGCAGAAGCGAGATATGAACAAATTTAATCAAATCTTATCAAATCTATCTTGAGCATTTGCAGAGAATTCAAATTAGCTAGATTACTTACCCCAATTGACGCGCTAGATGCTATCGTCACTAGCGCGCCTGCAACGAGATAGGGTTTTTTTGTTGTGTTGAACAATGATGGGGTAGTAATGTACCCCAGAAGCACTATGCTGGAAGGGCAAAATAGTGATTAAAACTAAGTAACGTTAGTATAGAGAGTTAGTTATGCTTGTGTGTTTGCCTCGCTAGCATACGGTTCAGCGACATCTTGATAAAGTTAGGCATGCTTTTTGCATGTACGTTTGGGTGAAGCAAAAAATAAAGAGGGGGGGTTATACATCGTGATAGTAGGATTAAATTCAACTTGTATGCCCCTCTCACTTGCAGAATACGAGCGAAATTATTAAAGGATGCGAGACTTTTTCCATAAAGTTTTTATAGTTGAAGTTTTCACTGTAGAATTTCTACCTGCGGAGCTTTTATTTGCTGAACTTTTGTTCGCAGAGCTCTTGTTTGAAGAGTTTTTGTTGGATGAACTTTTATTGGCGGAAGAAGATTTATTCCCTTTACTACCTTGATTGCCAACAACACTAATGCTTCTTATATGAAAGACAGGAACCCGCACGACTTCATTGTTGACTACAAGCAATAAATAATCCGAAGAACTTTCTACGATGAAAGCGTCAAATTTCTCTGGCCCTCCGCGATTGATTTGAACAAAGCTATGATTCAATCGAGTCAAAAGTGAATGGAAATTATGGGATGTTTCATAATGTGAATGAGAGCTATAGGAACTGCTGACGTTACTTTTCGTTTCACTAATGCTTTTAATGTGCTGGAATTGGATATAAACGATGCTGCCATCTTTGGCTTGAAGAACTAGGAAGTCTTGTTGAATGCTAAGAAGCTTACCTACGATAGCGTCAGGGCCACCTCGATTGATTCGTACTTCTTTTCCTACTAATTGATTTAAATAGTTGATACTCATCTGTCATTTCCCCTTCCAGGAATGTGGTTTTGTAATGAATTTCATAAATGAAAGAATTGAATCCTCTTCTAGTAATTTAATAAGCAGCTAATTAGTCTTTCACCTCCTAACTGAATATCATTGCTGCTCATTTGTAATATAAGTATATGTATCAGGTAAAGTAGAGGTACTAGATTTCAATCTATTTTCATTCTTATTTCCACACTTAACTATGTTGAAAAAATGAAACTAAGAAACTTTTTTGATATCAACCAATATCTCTATCCAATTATTCCTTCCTTTCATAGAATGTACTATCAAATAAAAGGAGGTAATTCAATGCTAGCTTATATTTCCAATAAATCTGGAGGCAACAAATCGCAAGGTGGTAAATCTGGAGGCAATAAATCACGCGGTGGTAAATCTGGAGGCAATAAATCACGCGGTGGTAAATCTGGAGGCAACAAATCGCGCGGTGGCAAGTCTGGAGGCAACAAATCGCGCGGTGGTAAATCTGGAGGCAACAAATCACGCGGTGGCAAGTCTGGAGGCAACAAATCACAAGGCGGCAGATCAAAAGGAAACAAATCAGGGAACCAGAGCCGTGGCAACTGTGAGTAAGTACGCATAAAGTAAACTAGCATAAAAAGCCTATCGATAATGGATAGGCTTTTTATTATGTAGAAAAGGGGTGTAGGATGGATGCTGCCCACTCGACATATCGTTATCGCGGATCAACAACTCGCTGCGTTGAATGAAGATGTTTGGAGAGATCAATTCGTGAACGCTTTTATAATAAATAAAGGGATTAAGATCCCCATTAAAGTTCGTTATCGCGGCGGTCATACACGGGAGTACCCGAAAAAGTCTTATGAAATCATAAAAGGTGATAAGACCTACCATCTGAATGCGGAGTACGATGATCCATCGTTGATCCGAAATGCGCTCTCTTTTCGATTCTTCCAACGTATAGGGGTAGCAAGTCCCCAAACGAAACACTGCCATTTGAAGTTAAATGGGCGAAGTTTGGGAGTATATCTTGAGATAGAGGCTGTTGATAAAAATTTTTTCAGGCGTAGGAAAATTAATGCGCAGTCCCTCTTCTATGCGGCAAACAACGATGCTAACTTCGAACTCATCAATCCAGATACAAAAAAAAGAAAGCAATCCTTGCTAGAAGGATATCAGCTAGTTCTAGGGCAAAGCAAAGATAAACGTGAGCTGCAATCGTTCATTTCTCAAATTCATATTCGAACTAAGAAGCCTTTGTATCAATTCATGCAATCGCAATTAGATATAGATAATTATTTGCGATGGTTAGCAGGGGCGGTATGTACAGGAAATTTCGATGGATTTGATCAAAATTACGCAATCTATCGGCATAAATCAAGTAAATTATTTCGTATTATTCCATGGGATTACGAGGGGACTTGGGGAAGAAATTGTTATGGGAAGGCATGCGGAAGCGATTTGGTAAGAATAAAAGGCTACAATCGCTTAACAAGCAAGTTAATGGCGTTTAAAAGTGTTCGTCAGCGTTATAAGCAACTTCTAACTTCTATTTTGCGAACTTCGTTTACGCTGAAGCAATTAAATCCGGTAATTGATCAAATGCATCAAAGTATTGTTTCTTATGTACAGCATGATTCTGATCGGAAGTGGTCGTATTCGGAATTTAACAATGAACCTAAATTTATCCGCGAGTATGTAAAAGAACGGCGGGAAATTATTTTACATGAGCTTACAAAACTATAAATGAAAAAAGATTGCAAACTTGTCGGCTAGAAGACCGAGGAGTTGGCAATCTTTTGAGTGTAAATCAAATCGTCAGTATTTGGTTTGTATGTCTAGACCATGAAGAAAACAACGCCAAGTATGATATAAACGACGAGGAGCAAAAGCCCTTCATACCAGTTGGTCGAACCGTCTTGCGAAATCGATTTGGTAATGAAGACAGCAACAGCGATTGCTGCGAGCTCGTAAGTTGAGAACACGATGTTCATCGGTGTTCCCCCCATAAAGAAGCTTGTTAGTACTAGTACTGGGGCTACAAACAAAGCAATCTGTAAAGAACTGCCGATGGCGATTTCAACAGCTGCACCCATTTTATTTTTCATTGCCATCATAACGGCAGCACTGTGCTCGGCAGCATTACCGATGATAGCGATTAAGAAGGCCCCTACGAACAGCTCGGACAGCCCAAACCTGTGAGTTACTTCCTCTAACGTACCAACCAACCATTCGCTGGTAAAGGCGACCATAACGGTGGCAAGGACGAGAAAGAGAATGGAGGTCGACTTCGACCAAGCGGCTTCGCCGTGTTCCGTGGCTTCGTCTGAGAGCACGTGTTTGTGCGTGACCATTGAGAACAGAAGCCAAAGTAAGTAAGCAACTACGAGTAAGATCGCCACAATCATACTCATATTAGTCGTTTCTGGCGTGGTCAGGCCGCTTGCAAATACAGCTGGGATGAACAGCGCGATCACACCGAGAAGCATGAGGGAGGAATTGTGAGAAGCTAACTTTACATTGAAAGATTGCTCTTTGAATTTCAACCCTCCAGCGAAGACACTTAGTCCAAGAACCAGAAGCAAATTCCCGATAATAGATCCTGTCAAACTAGCTTTGACTACATCGAATAAGCCGTCTTTGACGAGGAAGATCGCGATTATTAATTCGGCAGCATTACCAAATGTAGCGTTGAGAAATCCACCCACGCGTTCTCCCGCATAGTGGGCTACGCTTTCTGTTGCTTTACCTAAAAATCCAGCCACAAAGATGACAGCGATGGCGGAAATGACGAATTGGAGTGTATGATTCCAGTTCGCATAGTGAGCGATTGCACTGAGTGCAAATGTGACAATTAAGCCAACATAAAACAATTTTCCTTTCAAATGGAACCCTCCGGCTTTGCAAAATAAGAAGTGTCATTTTTTGACTTCTTTAAATATACATATTTTGAATCGCAAAGTAAATTGAATCCTTCTGAAAAGCGACTAATCTTGCATTCGTGATTTGAACTTATTACAATAGAATTATAACAAGTTTAGGGAGTGATCCGTATGTCCGAAGACAATCAAACTGGTTTAATTCGTATTTCTGATGACGTAGTATCGACTATTGCAGGACTTGCAGCCTTGGAAACTCAAGGAATTGCAGGTATGTCGGGAGGCATCTCGGAAGGCTTAGCTAAGCGTCTGAGTGGCAAAAACGTACAAAGAGGCGTCTCTGTTGAGGTTGGTCAAGTAGAAGCAGCCATCGATCTTCGAGTTATTGTAAACTACGGTTCCCGTATTCAGGATGTATGTCGGGATCTCCAAGAGAACGTTCGAGAAGCGGTAGAGAATATGACAGGTTTATCTGTTGTGGAAGTGAATGTGAAAGTTGAAGGCGTCGCTTTCAAGGAAGAAGATGTAGTAGATGACCCGCATCGGGTAAAATAAAGAAAAAGACCCCATCGATGTGTTTGAAATCGATTAGGGTCTTTTTTTGGTTGGAGCATCTGGTTTTCGCGTTTGCTCGCGAGAGATACTGAGTAGAACGCCCATACTGATGAGACAGACCATCATGGAGGACCCACCAGAAGAAATGAAGGGTAAGGTTACCCCTGTAAGGGGTATAGCCCCCGTAACGCCCCCGATGTTAATGAGCGCTTGGAAAGCAAACATCCCCATAATTCCAACCCCAGCGACCATGCCGAACATATCTGGACTGCGAACAGCAACAAGTATGCCTCTCCATATAAAGAGTAGAAAGACTAGAATGAACAGGGCACTTCCGATGAAACCAAGCTCTTCTCCAATAATGGCAAAAATGAAATCGTTATGCGCTTCAGGTAAATAGTGGAGCTTCTGAATTCCTTGACCGAATCCTGCGCCGCTAAGTCCGCCATGGCCAAATGCAAATAAGGATTGTGTAACCTGGTATCCTGTATTGGTATGATCCGACCAAGGATCCATAAAAGATGTCAGACGATTCACACGGTAGTTCTTGACGTCTGTAGTTCCTTTTAATAAATATAGAGCGACAACCATACCTGCTATTGAAAGTAGGCCTGTCCCTAACATGAAGATATGCTTCAAGTTCGAACCACCTACGATGATGACGATCAATGAGCAAGCAAGAAGAATAAAGCAGGAGCCGAAATCGGGTTGGAGCATGATGAGAAAGCTGACAAACCCGACCACCAACAGGGCCGGCAGGAGCCCATTCTTGAAGTTCCGAAATTTCTCCTCTTTATTGCTAATGAGAGAAGCCAGATAAAGGACGACAATTAATTTGGCAAACTCGGTGGGCTGGATGCCGAATTTACCGATGTTGTACCAGCTGCTTGCTCCGTTTGCTTTGGATGTAAATACAACGAAAATCAATGCAACAACAATCATGAAAAAAGCAGGAATGACGAGCTTTTTGAACTTGGAATAATGGATGTTCATGCTTAGGAGCATGAACACCGAGCCCAAGCCAACAGCGATTAACTGCTTTTTCGTAAAAAACCACGGATCATTGTACTTATAGGCGCTGGTCATGGAGCTTGCACTAAATACCATAGCAAGTCCAAAACAAACAAGCACGAATGCCAAAAAGAGCAGCAGAAAATCCGGTGTTCCTCTACGAGGGGGATTCATGCCGGCTTCCCGCTTAATCCGCTAATGCTTGCTTTAGCTGCTCTAGCTTTTGTTTAGAAATATTCATGAAAGAATCAGGTACAGGCGAGTTGTAATCTAATCCATGTGGGAATGTTTCTCTACCTATGTAGGCTTCTTCTAAAAACAGAATAGCGTAGGGAGATTCCAACTTGCCAGATTCTACACGTGCATTTACCCGTAGGAAATAGACTTCTTTCCCTGCTTTATCTTCCATTTTAAAATCGTAAGTCGCACGTGTGTATTCCCACTGCCAGCGCACGAATCCGAGCTCTGTCGTTACTTCGTCCAGATGAGCAAGATCACTTTTTAAGCCTGTTAGGCCAGTTGTTTCAATAATCACTATTTAACGCCTCCATATTGTACGTATCCATTCTTTATTCATGATAGTATGTTTCTAAACGTTCTGCAAGTCGATAGCTGGCGATAATTCCTAAAAATTAATGGTACTTTGCAGATGAAACGCGTCCTTGAATTTGATAGAATAGGTTCTAACACAAGCGTAAAGAGAAAAAGCGAGAACTAGGATGACGGAGGATTTTCCAAATGAACGATTTTGAGATCGGCTTACAACAAACTTATGAAGAAATGGTAGGATGGAGACGCTATTTACACCAAAACCCAGAGCTTTCCTTTCAAGAACTTCGAACGGCTGAGTTTGTAGTCAACCATTTGTTGGACTGGGGCATTGAGGTACGCACTCAGGTTGGCGGTAATGGTGTGGTAGGACTGCTTCGTGGCGCGAACCAAGGGCCTACAGTTGCCCTTAGAGCCGATATGGATGCCCTGCCCATTCAAGATGAGAAGAACTGTGACTATTCTTCTCTGATTAAAGGTGTTATGCATGCGTGTGGCCATGATGCGCATACGTCGACACTGCTTGGTATTGCGAAAGTAGCCAGCCAGCACCGTGACAAGTTGAATGGCAATCTGGTCTTCCTCTTCCAGCATGCGGAAGAAACAACGCCAGGGGGCGCTAATGCGATGATCCAAGACGATGCACTAGTAGGTGTTGACGTTGTATTCGGTGTGCATTTATGGACGCCATTTCCTGTCGGGCATGTATATGCTAAGGCTGGATCTATGATGGCAGCACCGGATGAATTCACCATCCAGATCCAGGGGAAGGGCGGACATGGTGGCTTGCCTCATCAGGCCATTGACAGTATCCACGTTGCATCTCAATTAGTTGTGAATCTCCAATCCATTGTTAGTCGGCAAGTAGACCCTGTGGAACCCTGTGTAGTGAGTATCGGCTCTTTTCATGCGGGAACTAGCTTTAATGTGATTGCGGAGACGACGAAATTAACGGGAACAGTCAGAACCTTTAATTCTGAGTTGCAGCAAGATGTGAAGGCTCGCATGGAAAGAATCGTCGATGGCACATGTAGGATGTTCCAAGCCTCCTATGTGTTTGACTACAAAATGGGATATCCACCTGTCGTAAATGATGTTAATGAAGCAGAACGTTTCTTCAAAGTTGGGAATGCGCTTTTCGGTGAGGAATCCGTTCACGAGTCTCCTCTTATTATGGCCGGAGAAGACTTCTCTTATTATTTGCACCACCGTCCAGGCTGTTATATGTTCGTAGGCGCTGGAAATATAGAAGCGGGCATTATACATCCTCATCACCATCCGAAGTTTGATATTGACGAGCGTTCCATGTTGAATGCGGCAAGGCTTCTGCTTGGAATGGCTTTGGATTATATGGCATGAATGCTTTCTTTCTTTTCGGCAGAGTCTATCTTTGAAGTGGGTTAATTGGCTATCTTTAACGAGCTGGCTCATCTTCAAGATAATGCGAAGGAGGAATGACAGACGTGGCAGGAAAAACCGTCAAAGACATTATGACAAGAGATTGCGTTACCGTTACTTTATTGGATAATGTATTTGAAATTGCTACGAAAATGAAGCAGTATGATATAGGGTTTGTACCTGTCGTTGAAGGCAAAAAATTGATAGGTGTCGTCACAGACCGCGATTTAGTGATTCGTGGCTATGCCGAGAAAAAATCGGGATCTACCGCGGTGGAGGAAGTAATCACTAAAGATGTAGCTACAATTGAGGCGAGCACCTCTATTGAAGAAGCGGCTAAAATTATGGCTAAGGATCAAGTGCGGCGTTTGCCAGTCGTTGAGAATGGCGAGCTTGTAGGTATTGTAGCTATTGGCGATCTCGCGGTGAGGGACAATTTTGAGGATGAAGCTGGTGAGGCTTTAAGTCAAATTTCTTCAGACAAAATACCTGTGGGAGCTAAATAAAATAACAGTTCTGTTTGAACATCCACTTCCTTATACAGGGGGCGGATGTTTTTTTGTTAAACGACAAATGGTATCTCCTAAGAAACAAGCTATAGTTGGGTTTGCAACTGTAGGAGAAAGTAAGTTAAGGACTTGGCGGAGGCCATTTTTCAAGGAAACGCGGAACTGTCAAAGTTCGCAATAAGGTTGTCAATCTGAGACAAGATGATGATCTCTAAATATGCTACATTGATAACGTGTTCAAAAGTTATCATCAAACAAGAAAAAGGTGGCTTTTATATGGAAAAAATGCGGATCGGTATTATTGGTCTTGGTAATATGGGAACTGGACATGCAAAGTACTTGGTTAATGGGGAAGTGAAGGGCGCTGAGCTGACTGCAATTTGCGAAATGAGACCTGACCGTTTGGAGTGGGCCAAAGAAAATCTTGGCGAAGGTGTTCAATTATTCGACGATTTAGATACATTTTTAGCTTCTAATGTAATGGATGGTGTTCTGATTGCTACTCCTCATTATGATCATCCAGAAGTTGCAATCAAAGCGTTTCAACATAATCTTCATGTTCTCTGTGAGAAGCCAGCGGGTGTTTACACGAAACAAGTGCGCCAAATGAATGAAGCTGGAAAAGCTTCAGGCAAGGTTTTCAGTATGATGTACAACCAAAGAACGAATCCGTTATATGTAAAGCTGAAAGATCTTGTGTCTTCTGGCGAGCTTGGTGAAATTCGTAGAACGAATTGGATTATTACGAATTGGTATCGCTCTCAAAGTTACTACAATTCAGGTGGTTGGCGAGCAACGTGGGCAGGTGAAGGTGGGGGTGTGCTGATTAATCAAGACCCGCATCAATTGGATTTGTGGCAATGGACGATCGATATGATGCCGAAAAGAGTGCGTGCCTTCTGTTATTTTGGTAAGCATCGTGATATCGAGGTGGAAGATGATGTTACCGCTTTCGTTGAATATGAGAATGGAGCTACTGGTTTATTTGTAACAACGACAGGCGAGGCGCCAGGAACGAATCGTTTCGAGTTATCTGGTGATCGCGGCAAAATCGTTATAGAGGATGGCAAGCTAACCTTCTGGCGACTGCGTGTGTCCGAAAGAGAATTTAATGAGACCTACAAGGGTGGCTTCGGACAACCGGAATGCTGGAAATGTGAAATTCCAGTGGAGGGTCAGGAGACAAGTCATAAAGGTATTACCCAAAACTGGGTAGACGCAATTCTTCACGGTACTCCGCTAATCGCTCCTGGCGAGGAAGGGATCAAGGGATTAATGCTTTCCAATGCAATGTTGCTCTCGACATGGACGGATAACTGGGTAGATCTTCCGATTGATGAGGAATTGTTCCATAAGCACCTGCAAGAAAAGATCCAACAATCAAAGGCGAAAAAAGATTCTGCTTATCAAACCTTTGACGTTTAAGTGATAGGAAGTCAACTCAAAATGGGGGAATCGTCTATGCAAAAAAATGATGGAATGAATTACGCGCCCAAAGGAAAACCAAACGCGGTTGTTAATAAAGGGGAGTTCGTGTTCGCAGCCATCGGGCTTGATCACGGTCACATTTATGGAATGAGCAATGGGCTTCAGGAAGCGGGTGCTGAGCTGAAATGGGTGTACGATCCAGATGTTGCCAAGGTACAGGCCTTTTGCCAAAGATACCCGCATGTTCAGGCGGCTGCGTCAGAACAGGAGATTCTACAGGATGCCGAAGTGAAACTGGTCGCTGGTGCTGCCGTGCCTTCAGAGCGCGGGGCGCTTGGCATTCGTGTTATGAACCACGGTAAACATTATTTTACCGACAAGTCTCCCTTTACATCATTGGAACAGCTTAATGCTGCCAAGGCTAAAGTTCAAGAGACGGGACTAAAACATGCTGTTTACTATAGTGAACGGCTGCATGTGGAGAGCGCAGTCTTTGCTGGACAACTGATTCAAGAAGGTGCGATTGGACGTGTTGTTCAAGTAATGGGACTAGGGCCTCATCGCCTTCATGCATCTTCGCGTCCTGAATGGTTTTTCAAAAAAGAAAATTACGGCGGAATATTATGCGATATCGGCAGTCATCAGATTGAGCAATTTCTTTATTATGCTGGTTGTAAGGACGCGACAATCGCAAGTAGTAAGGTGGCGAACTATCATAGCAAGGATTATCCTGAGCTTGAGGATTTTGGCGACGCTACATTGATTGGCGATAATGGGGCTACGAACTATTTTCGCGTAGACTGGCTGACGCCAGATGGACTTGGCACTTGGGGCGATGGGCGGACCATCATTTTGGGGACAGAAGGTTATATTGAGCTTCGCAAATATATCGATGTAGCGCGTGATCCCCAAGGAGATCAACTGTATGTAGTTAACGGACAAGGAGAAAAGCACTACAGCCTGCATGGGCAAGTAGGCTTTCCTTACTTTGGTCAGTTGATTCTTGACTGCATGCACGGTACAGAATCTGCCATGACGCAAGCGCACACGTTCAAAGCGGCAGAGCTTTGTTTACTTGCTCAGCAGCAAGCGGTTCGCGTAGAGTAGATACATAGGGATTCGATGAAAGCCTGCATCGGCTTGGAGAGATGCTTTTTGGCATGATCAAAGCTGAGTTTGCTGTTTTGAATTTGGGTAGTGTAGCGGTAATTTATCGCTATACTACCCATTTTGCGTTTCCCCTTTAGGATCGATTTCGGCTATTTTTTCGCATCGAAAGCACGATCGTAATCCTTCCATAAACCTTTGCTTTTCGCACGGGCTTGCTCTTGATCTTTTTTAAATGAATCCGCGTATTTGACATTGGGAGGGAATGTTGCCATTCGTGCAAATCCTTCCTGGACTAAAGTGCGGTTGAAAAGTTCATCTCCGATCCAAACGTAAGCAAGTAGACGATCGAAACGATCTTCTTTCTCCACATCGAATTCAAGATCTACGGATTGCTTCTCCAAACGTTTTTTCGTGTAATCGCTAGCTTCCTTCCCATAAAACATAACGGGTGTATTCGGCTTCTTCGTTTCTGGCGTGTCTACACCAATTAAACGGACCTTTTCCTTCTTCCCCGCGCGCGTCACCTCTAAAGTGTCTCCGTCGACGATCCGTTCCACTTTTACGCGTTCTCGACCAGGCACTGAGGTTGTTTTGCTGGCGCATCCAGCTGTAACCGAGATAACTAGGAATAGACAAAGAGCAACGCTCCATGTACGCATGCTGCACCTCCAGTGCGTTTTGCTTTAGCAAAACTTTTCTTCGTAAGCTCAAGTTCTGATGTATCAGGTTAGAGGTTAGCATGGTGTACAGGTTTAAATCAAGTGCTTTCCTTTCATACTAGGAGAAAAAGGTGGTGTCAAGTGTATGAATTGGGATCCAACTCGACCACTGATCGTGCAAAATGATTTGTCTGTGCTGCTGGAGACGCACCATTTGGAATTTGAACAGGTTCGCCGTACTTTGTCACGTTTCGCAGTTCTTCTTAAAAGTCCTGATCATCTTCACACGTATCGCATTACGCCGTTATCACTATGGAACGCTGCGGCCGCTGGGATGCAGATTGAGGAGATGCTCTCTTTTCTGCAAAGCTATGCGAAGTTCGGGGTTCCTACTCATGTCATGAGCAGCATTCGGAAATATTCGAAGCGGTATGGGCTGCTGCGCTTGGAAAATGTGGGGCACGAGCTTTACCTTGTTAGTGACGATACGGTGGTGCTCAAAGAGATTTGTGGTTTTAATGTGCTGAAGTGCTGCTTGCAGGATGTACGTGGGGAACGGGCTATTGCCATTTCAGCTGACCATAGAGGGTTTATTAAACAGGAGCTTATCAAGTTGGGCTATCCGGTTGAAGATTTGGCGGCCTACCGAAGGGGGGAGTATATGCATATTTCACTTCTCGATGCTATGGATGAGGTCGAAACGCCATTCCAGCTGCGTGATTACCAGAAACATGCTGTCGATGCATTTCAGCGCATCGGTGACGGTGGAGGTGTTGGAAGCGGCGTCTTAGTACTTCCATGCGGCGCCGGGAAGACAGTGGTTGGCATCGCGGCTATGGCCAGATGCAGCTGCGCGACATTAATTCTCACCTCCAATGTCACCTCTGTTCGGCAATGGAAACGAGAAATATTAGCCAAAACAGGCCTCTCCGAAGCGGATGTTGGGGAGTATAACGGAACTTGTAAAGATGTGAGGCCCATTACAATCGCCACCTATCAGATTTTGACGCATCGTGGGAAGAAGGAGGATGAATTTTCGCATATGCGACTCTTTAATGAACGAGAGTGGGGGTTGATTATTTATGACGAGGTACACCTTCTTCCTGCGCCTGTATTTCGAGCTACGGCTAACATTCAAGCAACGCGCAGACTCGGATTAACGGCAACCTTAATTCGAGAAGACGGCCGGGAAGATGACGTTTTCTCTTTAGTTGGACCCAAACGCTACGAGATGGCATGGAAAGAGCTGGAGGCTAAGGGCTGGATCGCTAAAGTGGCTTGTAAGGAGATACGGGTGCCGCTTTCCTCATACGATCAAGATCGCTACGGATCCGCTGGTGCAAGGCAGCAATTTAGAATGGCTGGAGAAAATGTAGCCAAGCTTAAAGTGATTGATCATTTACTGCAGATACATGCGAACGAACAAATACTGATCATCGGTCAATACATTGACCAATTGAAGCGGATTGCCGCGCATACAGGAGCTTCCTTGATTAGCGGAGGCATGGCTCATGACGACCGAGAGGAGCTGTATGAGCGTTTTAAAACTGGCAGCGTCTCTCTGCTAATCGTGTCGAAAGTAGCGAATTTTGCTGTTGATTTACCTGATGCTGCCGTAGCCATCCAAGTGTCTGGCAGTTATGGCTCCAGACAAGAGGAAGCACAGCGGCTCGGTCGGATTCTTCGGCCCAAAAGCAGCGGCGCTAATGTGGCTGTTTTTTATTCTCTCATTAGCGAAGATACGAAAGAACAGGACTTCGCTATCAAGCGGCAGTTGTTCCTCGTTGAGCAGGGCTACCAATATAGGATTAGCTCATGGAAGGAAGATGGACAGAACTTACGAGAGGAAGGCCAAGATGAGGTACAAGCACATCTTCGAGAAAATGTCTCAGCCTTTGCGGGATTCGATAGCTGAACAAGCATGGTGCCAAAATCTCATTAAGCAAGGTACGGAGATGACTGATCTTCTTACCGATAAAAATCACCTTGCTGTGCTATTGAAACATATGTCTATAGCGGAGACACAGACACTTCGTCTGATTGTTTCGGCGTGCGGCTGCGAGCCTTTTACCAAAGAAGTGTTAGAAAAGCAGGCAGCACTTAGTATGGCTGGAGCAAGAGTGACAGTGGGGCTTATCGGACTAAGGAAGGTTGGCGTGATTACTGCATTCCGCAAAGCTTGGGGGGAACAGCTATGGGTACTGCCAGAGGATGCTTTTGGTGCATGGCAGACCCTGCTGTACCCCGAAATTACGTTTCCGACGCTTGCAAAGGACTTGGAACTGAACCTAGTAGAAGCAGCCTCTTCAAGCGCTAGAGGGCTGGCTCAGCAATTGCTTCACTTCTTTGTGGCTTGCTTTCAGCAGCTGGATTTACCATTAACAAACAAAGGTGCTCTACACAAAAAACAACTGCAAAAACTGTCGGATCATCTTATTGCGCTTCCCCGTGAGAGCCTGCATCGCACAGGTCTTTCTTATGCTTTCAATGACGTGTATGACGAAGGAATGGCTGTTATGCTGGAAATGGGCTTTCGGCTTGGGATTTTGGTACATACAGACCATCGTTTCCTCATGGAACATAAGGCTTTGCATGATTGGCTGAAGCTTTCCTATGATGAGCAGCAAGGGCAGCTATATGGCCTGTGGCGTGATATGCATCTTCCCGCTCCAGCTTGGCTGCAGCATGCTATATCACTCATGGATGGAGCTGAACATGGCGTTTGGTGTCGATTGGACGATATGACTGCATGGATTGAACAGTATGCTTTTGAGGAAAAAATGTTAGATAGAATTGCTATTCACACAGCGTTGATGGAGCAATGGATAGAGATGTTATGTAGGTTTCGTTGGTTGGAAATTGCTGTAGACACCAGTGGACATTCATGGTTTCGCTGGTTGATTGCAGGAGATCTGACAACGGTTCCAGATAGGGGACGTGGAGAGGAACACCCGGTTGCTACTACGTCTGCTCCGCGCTCTTTATACGTACAGCCCGATTTTGAACTGCTGCTGCCCCCAGATATTTCGCTTGCCTTGGAATGGGAAATTGCGGCATTCGCCGATCTTGTATCCTCCGATATTGTTCGTACCTATCGGATCACCAAAGAAAGTTTCCATCGCGCCTCTGAACGCGGTAGCAGCAGTGAACGGATTCTTCTCTTTCTACAACAGCATGCTTGTTACGATATTCCAGAGCCTGTCGTGTTGACGTTACAGCAATGGGACCGACAAACGGGAAAGCTTCATATCGAAGAGGTTACGCTGTTACGCTGCGAGTCAGCGGATGTCGCGGAATCTCTACTGAGAAACGAGAAATGCAGCTCTTTTTTGGAACAGCGTTTAGGGTCATGCGATTTCATCATCAAGGCTGAGCACCAGGCTACCATGAGGAAGCAGTTGGAACAAATGGGGTATCATCCTCGGGTTTTGGGAAAAGACATCAAGCTGAAGGAGCTTTCCTCAATCTCAAACCAAGCGGGCTCCATCACAGAAGCAACTACTGTTGCTGCTGGCAAGCCGAAAGGGTTGTTTTATTCCCGTGATGCTATTCAGCTATATGAAATGGATACTTCCTTGTCTCATTTGGAGGGGTTATACCCAAATATGGAGGGAATTCCCACTTCGTGGATCAAAGAATTCCGAGATTACCACGCGTCTACGCGAAAAGAGATGATTCGTAAGGCGATTGAATGGAAGAGCTGCCTGCAGCTGCGGAAGAAAGGGCATGATCGCTTCGTCATCCCCAAAGCACTTTACGAGGAAAGAACCGGGTGGTCACTTGTAGGATTTGAAAAACAGAAGGAGATCATACTCAAAAGTGAAGACTGGGAAGAAATGAAGCTTATTTTGCCTGGAATTAACGATGAAGAAAAGGAAGAAACTCTGTAAGAACTGTGGTATGATAGAAACTGGTACACTTTTAGAGAGGAAGGATGTTGATCTTAGTATGAGTACAATGGAAATGGAAATGGATACGCTAGATATGTCGGCTGTTCTCATGCAGGCCTATGATATGGGTGATATGATTAATTCCTCTGCGGAAGTTGCAGATTATTTATATTGGAAGGCTGTTGTGGAAAGCAGCGCTGAGGTTCGCGATTTAAAGATTGTTTTTAACAGGAAGAAAGATGCTTTCGAAGAATGCGAGCGGTTCGGGCATTATCACCCGAGTTATCATGAAGCTCTCGCAGCTGTGAATGAAGTGCAGGATAAATTGCATGCCGTAGAAGCCGTTCGCAGATTCAAAGAAGCAGAGGATCGTCTGGACGATTTATTGTTTACTGTATCATCAACGATTGCCCATGCCGTGTCAGACACCATTAAAGTGCCTAGCAACAACCCGCTGCCAACGGGTAAAGGCTGCAGCTCCGGTGGAAGCTGCAGCGGCAATTGCGGTTAATTTGAAAATCTCTATAGCTGGAAATCGGGTCGGATTTGTCCGACCTCGGTTCCCTGCCAGTTATGCACGGTAGGGGTGTGATAGGAAGCGAGAGCGTCGACTTCGGATTCATTGAGCAAGTTAAGCTGCTTTAAGGCTTCAACAACTGCTGGATACATAGCGCGTTGATTGCCATCTTCGATTTTGAGGACAAAGCCGATGCCTTGTTCCGGAATCGTGAGTGCGAAGATGCCTTCTGCTCCCATTTTCCCAATAATCCTACCACCCGTAACCTCGATTAATCTCGTGTCGAAGCGATCGCTTCCAGCGAGGTATTGGGGATATTTTCGCACCGCGGCAACAATTCTCCGGCAAGCGCTTGCACGTGCTACTGTTAATTCGTCTGGGCAGCCTAACCTGGCAAACGCAAGGGCTAAGCGATTAATGGACAGGCCAAATACGGGAACGCCGCAGCCGTCAATACCAAGCTGCATCTGTTCTTTTGGCACATCGGACATGTCGCAAACAGTTTGCAGCATGAGTTGTTGAACAGGATGTTCAATGTTCATGTAGACTTCCGGCGAGGCGTGCAGATGCGCTGCTAGCGCCAGCATGCCAGAGTGCTTGCCCGAACAGTTGTTGTGCAAGGTCGTCGGGGCTTCGCCGCGCTCGCGCATCGCCTGGGCCGTTGGCGCGTGGTAAGGATCATGGGCGCCGCATTGGAGGTGCTCAGGGGTGAAACCAAGCTTGCCCAAGATGCCTTGGGCTGCGGTTACATGTTCGGCTTCCCCGTTGTGGGAAGCGCAGCATAGTGCGATTTCGGCATCTCCGAGGCCGAAATGATCAGCAGCGCCAGATTCAATGACTGGCAGCGCTTGAATCAGCTTTGCCGTGGAACGGGCAAATGTAAGTAAGTGCGGATCGCCTGCCTGATGCAGCAGCGTCCCATCAGTACTAACCATCGCAAGGTGAACGCGGTGTATACTCTCTGTAATTTTGCCGCGGATAACGCGGATGACAGCGTCAGAAGGCTTCATGGTTAGTTTCACTCCACAGTAGGATTTATTGAAAAGAGGTTGGTCATGATGATTGAACGCAGCGGATTAATTGTATGGGTGAACGATACGAAAGCCGCCAGAAACTTGGAACGATTCGGCTCACTCCATTACATATCCAAAAAAATGAATTATGCGGTACTTTATATACATGCAAGCAGATTAGACGAAACGATGCGAAACCTTCAGAAGCTTCCTTACGTAAAGAAGGTAGAGCGTTCGTATCGTAACGAAATAAAAACAGAATACAGTAGTGATGTGCCAGACAAAACTAGATTTTACACCCTTTGAGGCTACAGTGCAAAACGAAAGCTTCGTAGAGAAGCTTTTTTTATTTTTTTGAATTTTTAGAAAATAAGCATTTTTTCAGGACTTCACAAATAAATTATAATAATTTTATATATTCTCACATGGAAAAAAAAGATATAATCAAGTAAAATAAAACATACACCAAATAGGGAATAGGTACTCGGTCCCATTTTAGTAGGAGGGGGGTTGTGATCATGAAAGACAAAGCAATGGGGAGATGGAGTACTTACGAACCATTCTACGTGCAGTTGGGCGATAAGAAAGTGGCAGATGTCGTGATCACGAATCATGCCAAGCTGAGATGGAGTGATCGTGTTTCCGAACAGAACGGTTCTTTGGAAGAAATTTGCGCTTTTCTGTGGGAGAAGCTGAAAAATGATAAAATTGTGCCTTATTATCGCAACGAAGAAGATGTGTATTTAATTGATGAAGATCTTGTTGTTGTTGCTGAATTTTCGCATCTAGACAATGAAACCGATCTAGTCGGCAACCCGCTTCATAAAATGATTATCGTCACATTCTTGGGCAGAATGTCCGAGACCATTGAACTTCGGGATTTGAAGTCCTACTACTCTTGGCTTAGGCACTCCCGTCGAATGACCTTGATTAAAAATAGCCGCAAGCGTAGATAACTATTTCGATTCTCCCTTAGAGTATGCCCACTATTCGCGGCATGCTCTTTTTTAACTTAAGGGTGTTTAATGGACTCTAATGATGGATTTTCATATAATGGACACAAAGAGAGGCGGAAAACAATGGCACTTAATTTTCATCAATTGCATATATTTTTCACCGTTGCCGAAAAAGGGAGTTTTTCCCACGCTGCAGCTGCGCTGCACATGACCCAGCCCGCTGTGACGATGCAGGTTCAGTCTTTGGAAGACTACTTTGGTGTTAAACTGTTTCATCGCAGCACGAAGAAAATAGAGCTTTCTGAAGCGGGAAGAACGCTATTGCCTTTTGCCAAGCGGAGTATTGAACTCATTCGCGAAACAGACGTGGGGATGTCTATATTCACGAAGATGATCGAGGGTCGGCTGCAGCTTGGTGCTAGCTTGACGATGGGTGAATATATTTTACCGCGTTTGTTGGGTCCATTCGGTAAAGATTATCCCAATATTTCGGTTTCCATGAAAGTCATGAACACCACGCAAATTTTGGACGAGGTCCTCGGACATCAATTGAATTTTGGACTGGTAGAAGCGCCGATTCACCATCCTGATGTGCATACGGAAGCTATCCTTAATGATGAGCTTAAACTTATTGTGCCATCTGATCACCCATTGGCGGATATGGATGTGATAACGTTTGAAGAGGCGATGAAGTATCCATTCGTGCTGCGAGAACAAGGTTCTGGAACCAGACAAGTGATGGAGGAGGAGTTCGCTCGTCGAAACATGGATTACAACTCGATGAAAATTATTATGGAACTTGGCAGCACAGGGGCAATCAAATCTGCGGTTGAAGCTGGACTTGGCATTTCTATTTTATCGCAATCTTCTGTTAAGCATGAAATCACACTGGGATTGTTCAAGGTGAAACGAATTGAGAATATCTCATTCGCGCGTAATTTTTATGCGATTTATTTGAATTCAACCTTGCTGCCGATTTCGGCGGTAAGCTTTATGACTTTCTTACGTCAAGACAATTTAAGTCGGTTGCTCTAACATTTAACATCATGTTATCACTCGTTTAATAGTCTGTTCATACATCTCATTTATGATGGGGAAGGGGAATCATTATGACTACCGGATTAGAGGCGGATCTACACACGCATACAACAGCATCTGATGGGACGCAGAGCCCCGCGGCTAATGTGCAAATGGCTTTTGAAGCTGGTTTGGGTGCGATTGCAATTACGGATCACGATACGGTGTCAGGTATTGCCGAAGCGGTTGAAGCGGGGCTAAAGCTAGGAATTGAAGTCGTTCCTGGCGTAGAAATCAGCACCGTTGCAGGCGGTCAGGATATTCATGTGCTAGGCTACTTTATGCAAGTTGAAGATCCTCAATTTCTTGCGAGACTAGCGTCTTTAAGGGAAACTAGAGATCGACGCAATGAAATGATCATCGAGCGCTTACAACAGCTTGGTCTAAGCATCACCTTGGATGAAATATTTCAGGAAGTGGCAAATATTAAGACGAAAGGCGATACGGTCGGAAGGCCGCATATTGCCGCTGTTTTGATGAAGAAAGGTTATGTCGCTTCAATAAGTGAGGCATTTGATAAATACTTAGGCAATGGGGCTGCTGCTTATGCTAACCCGCCGCGTATTGAGCCGTCTACGGCCATTCAGTGGATTCAGGAAGCGGGAGGGACCGCTGTTCTGGCACATCCTGGCATCTATCACGACGATAAGCTAGTGGAAGAGATTATTGGACAAGGGTTGGATGGGATTGAAGTGTATCACTCTGACCATTCACCGGAAGAAGAGACTAAATATCTGCACCTTGCACAGCGCTTTGAACTTCTTATTACGGCAGGATCTGACTTTCATGGTGAACGTGGAGGTGTGGTTTTTCATGCGCCGATTGGATCAAAACGAATCGGGATGGACGTCCTAAAAAACCTGCAGCAGAAAAAGGAGCCTCTTTCATGAAAAAAATACGTAAAGCTATTATTCCCGCTGCCGGCTTGGGTACAAGATTTCTGCCAGCAACGAAAGCACAGCCTAAAGAGATGCTTCCCATTGTCGATAAGCCTGCGATTCAATATATCGTGGAAGAAGCGATTGAATCTGGTATTGAAGATATCATAATTGTAACAGGCCGCAACAAACGCGCCATTGAGGATCATTTTGATAAATCGGTAGAGCTTGAAATGATGCTGGAAGAAAAAGGAAGTCTGCAATTGCTCGAAATTGTGCAAGCTGTCTCCAATTTGGCGGATGTTCACTATATTCGCCAAAAGCAGCCTCTTGGTCTTGGCCACGCGATATTGTGCGCACGTAAATTTATCGGGGATGAGCCATTCGCCGTTCTTTTGGGTGATGATATCTTACAATCATCTCCGCCAGGACTCAAGCAGATGATAGACGTTTATGATAAGACCCAATCCTCTGTCATTGCTGTACAAGAAGTCCCATGGGAAGATGTTAGTAAATACGGTATCGTTTCCCCAATAGAGAGCTTCGAAGGCTATAAACTGATCGGAGATCTCGTGGAAAAACCAGATCGTGATCAAGCGCCGTCTAACTTAGCGGTAATTGGAAGGTATATTATCACACCGGAGATTTTTCAAATCCTTGAGAGTCAAGAGCCCGGTAGAGGCGGCGAAATTCAATTAACGGATGCGCTGCGCGTACTGAATATGCAGCAGGAAATGGTTGCCTACCTGATGCAGGCTAAACGTTATGATGTGGGTGATAAATTGGGCTACATTGAAGCCACGATTGAATTAGCGCTTCAACGTCCAGATTTGCAGGACCAAGTAAAAGCATATCTATTATCTTTGATTCGCCAGCTGGAATTGAAATAGAGAAGCACGAGTGAACTTGGGAGGTTGGACAGGCTGGTCGAACGTGTTACGGTAATTGGAGCTGGTTAGGTAGGATTGGTTTCGGGTACTTGTTTCGCGGAGATGGGGAGCAGAACTGCTAATGACCGACCGTGAGACTGCGGAGCTAATTAAATATGACGCCCCAGCGCTCCATATCATTGCGGCGTTGCAGCTATGCCATGGAGTTGGTGATTTAACTTAATCAGATATTCAAAAAGCCAGAACAGCAGGGGTATGACCACTGTTCTGGCTTTTTTTTTACTTTATAGTGACCTTCATCTGTTTGATTTTATTTTCGTCCGGCGTGACGTATATTGTTTTCTGATTGACATAAATAACGAAGCCGGGCTTAGCCCCACTTGGCTTATGCACATGTTTAATGGCGGTATAGTCGACAGGGACTTGGCTGGAGTGCTTGGCTTGACTGAAATAAGCGGCTAATTCAGCTGCTTCCAAGAGTGTTTCGTCAGAAAATTTGTCGCTGCGAATGACGACGTGAGAACCGGGAATATCTTTGGTATGGAGCCATGTATCGCTAGAGCTAGATAACCGATTTGTCAAATACTCGTTTTGTGTATTGTTCTTCCCGACGTAAATCGGGACGCCATCACTAGATACATAGCAGGCCAATGCGGGTTTATCCTGTTTTTTCTTTTTACGCTGCTTTTTGTTGCGGTCCCTGATATAACCCTGCTCCATCAATTCATCGCGTATTTCCTCAATATCTTGCAAAGAAGCGACACTAAGCTGCTGTAAGAGCGAGCTTAAATACGTGACTTCTCGATGGGTTTGCTCAATTTGCTCCTCTACGATAGCCGTGCTGTTTTTCATTTTTGTATACTTTTTAAAATAGCGTTGCGCATTTTCTGATGGGGTGAGCAGCGGATCCAAAGCAATATGAATCGTCGCTTGTTCCTCATCGTAATAATTGACGGCTTCTAGCTCTTTATCGCCTTTTTTGATGGTGTGAAGGGAGGCCGTTAATAGTTCGCCGAGAATTCGATGCTTATCAGCATCTTTGGATTCGTCTACGGTCTCTTGTAATTTCTCTAGTTTTTTCACATTTTTATTTTTCTCATTTTGCAAAAAGCGAAGAAGATCCGCGACGCGCTGCTTCACCGTATCTCTTTCCGCTTTATCTCCATAAAAGTGTTCCAGACAAGCGCTGGCTGATGGATACGAGATGGAAGTTCCTTTGATATGGGTTAGCGGCGTCATGGCAAAGCTGAGTTTGCCACTCTCTGTGTGTTCGACAATTACAGGTTCATACTGATGTTGGCGTGTTGCTTGCATCACTTCAGCAAATGCTTGCCAAAGCGCTGATAGAGGAGCTACACCATCTTGATGGTCTGCTTTTAAGCGGGCGCGATATACGATTTCTTTGGCGATCAAAGGACTTAATCCGCTGAAAGCGGCAACGATCCGTTGTTCTGGCTCTGTCACGGCTTGCTCTTCATCAAAAAAATTCTGAAATTCGGCCGCGTCGACTTCCAATGGATTTAATTTTGCCTGCTCAGGCGGCGCGACATATTTGCTGCCTGGCATGACAATTCGGTAAGAACTGATAGACGGCGTGACATGATGAATACCGTCTATTATCGTTTTAGTGAGAGGGTCTATTAGAATAATATTGCTGTGTCTTCCCATGATTTCCACCATGATGAGCTTGGTACTCATATCTCCCAGCTCATTGCGATGACGCACCTGCATGCGAATCATGCGTTCCATGCCAATTTGCTCGATGGTTTCTATAATCCCACCCTCAAAATGTTTGCGCAGCAGCATACAGAACATGGGTGCATCCACAGGATTCATAAATGTTTGGTCTGTGGGATGGATCCTCGGGTAGGTAGGGTTTGCTGAAAGTAATAGCTTGATATTTTGACCTTGCGCTCTTATTTGCAGGACAACATCATTATTTGTGGGTTGATGAATCTTATTGATTCGGCCCCCTATACATGTTTGCAGTTCGTGAACAATCGCGTGAAGGACAAGTCCGTCTAAAGCCATGATGCATACAACTCCATTCTAGGTTCAAAAGCTTGCTAACCTCTATCATGCCATACTTTTAGCAAAAACTTAAGCGCATTTCCGGCAGAAAGATGTTTTCAGGGATATTTTCCTGCTTGTCTGAATACAAATACGTATGAGTGATAGGGCAAGATCAAGTGGGAATTGGGAGGGAGAAGGGCGGATGAGTCAGAATAAGTGGTACCAGATGACGTCGGAGGATGTTTTGCAATCTCAGCAGGTGAGCATGCAGCAAGGGTTGCCCTGGGAAGAAGCTTTAAAGCGTCAGGCTGAGGTTGGCCGAAACGAGCTTTCAGAAGGGCAGCGCGTCTCTCCGATTACGCTGTTGCTAAATCAATTCAAAGATTTTATGGTTTTGGTCTTACTGGGGGCGACCTTAATATCCGGGTTGCTTGGGGAATATTTGGACGCAATCACAATCATCATCATTATTTTGATGAATGGCATTCTTGGCTTCGTGCAGGAATTTCGAGCAGAGCGTTCTCTACGTGCACTTAAAGAGCTGTCGGCCCCTAATGCGAATGTATGGAGGGATAGCGCAGTTCATCAAATACCGGCTCGTGATTTAGTTCCAGGCGATATCGTTTTGCTTGAAAGTGGAGATCGGGTTCCGGCAGACGTTCGTTTTCTGGAAACAAACGGCTTGTATATTGAGGAGTCGGCCCTTACGGGTGAATCGGTACCTGTTAGTAAGATGATCGCTGCTTTATCTGATGTTGAAATCCCTCTAGGGGATCAACGCAACCTAGGTTTTATGGGGACGATGGTAGGCAGAGGAACCGCTAAAGCGGTAGTCGTTCGAACGGGCATGCAAACGGAGATGGGCAAAATCGCAGATTTGATTCAGAACACGGAATCAATGGAAACCCCTTTGCAGCATCGCTTAGAGCAGCTTGGCAAAATTTTAATTATTGTAGCTATCGCATTGACAATTCTGGTTGTCGTTGCAGGCATCATGCATGGACAACCACCATATGCCATGTTCCTGGCTGGCGTGAGTTTAGCCGTAGCCGCTATTCCTGAAGGGCTGCCAGCGATTGTCACAATCGCTCTTGCTCTCGGTGTGCAGCGTATGATTAAACGCAAAGCGATCGTTCGTAAACTTCCCTCCGTGGAAACACTCGGCTGTGCTTCCGTCATTTGCTCGGATAAAACAGGAACGCTAACGCAAAACAAAATGACCGTTACCCATTTATGGGTAGGTGGTGAAGTCATGGAAGTAACCGGAGATGGCTATGCACCGATTGGTGACATTCAGATTCGCGGTCAAAACGCAGATCCAAGGAAAAATCCAATGCTTACTAAGCTGCTGCAAGTATCTGCACTGTGTAACAATGCCACTTTGCATGAAGAAAAGCAGGAGCAGAAGCGAAGGAAGGGCAAGGATGCTAAGGAAGATGGTTTTGATGTCGTATGGAACATTAAAGGCGACCCGACCGAAGGAGCTTTAGTTGTACTAAGTGCCAAAAGTGGCGTCACCCAGCAATCACTCAGCGAGCAGTTTAGTCGTATTGCGGAATTTCCTTTCGATTCTGAACGCAAGCGGATGTCTGTGCTAGTGTCTTATCAGGGAGGCCGCATGGCCTGTACGAAAGGAGCCCCTGACGTATTGCTGCAGCATTGCAGCTATATCCTTTGGGAGGGTAAAGTGATTCCTTTCACGTCAACTCTCAAGCAAAAAGTACTTTCAGCGAACGAAGGAATGGCAAAATCCGCCTTGCGTGTCCTTGGACTCGCCTATAGGGAGCTCAAAAGCAGCGACCGTTTTGAAGAATATGAAGATGTGGAGAATAGTCTTGTTTTCGTCGGTTTAACAGGCATGATCGATCCTCCGCGTAAAGAAGTGCGCGAAGCGATATCTAAATGTCGCAAAGCGGGAATCAAAACGGTGATGATTACTGGTGATCATCAAACAACGGCTGAAGCGATCGCCAAGCAGCTCGGTATGATTCCTACTAACGGAACAAGCATGAGCGGCCAACAAATTGGACAATTATCGGATGAGGAACTTGAAGTCAGGGTGGAGGATATATATGTCTATGCCAGAGTTTCGCCTGAACATAAGCTTCGTATTGTAAAGGCACTCCAGCGTAGGGGTCATGTTGTGGCAATGACAGGGGACGGTGTGAACGACGCGCCAGCCATCAAAGCAGCCGATATCGGCATCGCGATGGGGATCACGGGGACGGATGTTTCGAAGGAAGCTTCCTCTTTGATCCTGAGTGACGACAACTTCTCAACCATCGTGGCTGCAATCGAAGAGGGCCGCAGCATTTACGAAAATATTCGTAAATTCATTCGCTATTTGCTTGCTTCTAACGTTGGTGAAATCATGACGATGTTTATTGCGATGATGGCCGGACTTCCCTTGCCATTAGTGCCGATCCAAATTCTATGGGTTAACCTTGTAACGGATGGTCTTCCAGCGATGGCGCTTGGTGTTGATCAAGCGGAAAAAGATTTGATGCAGCAAAAGCCACGCACAGCCAAGGAAAGCATATTTGCAAGACGGTTGGGTTGGAAAATTATTTCACGCGGCATTTTGATCGGAGTTTGTACGCTCGGAGCATTCTGGCTTGTGCTTAGGGGGAATCCCGAGGACGCGCAGACACTGCTTAAAGCGCAAAGTGTCGCCTTCGCTACACTTGTTATGGCACAACTCATTCATGTTTTCGATTGCCGAAGTTCGCGTTCTATTTTCCATCGCAATCCGCTGCAAAATAAATATTTGGTGCTCGCAGTACTGTCTTCACTCATTTTGATGCTGGCTGTTATGTATGTGGAGCAATTGCAGCCAATTTTCAAAACCGTTCCGCTTGGTTGGAAGGATTGGATTCTTGTCTTAGCTGCTGCTGGTATACCTACTTTCTTTATGGGGCTTGGAAGTGTGTTTTCGCCGAAGAAAAACAAACGCTCGGGGTCTTCAATTTCTTACAATTCTAAGCCAAGTTTCAGATAGTCGGTTTCCCCGCACGGGGAAGGTTCTAATCGATCCTAAGCGGAAAGTCGCCCTCGGGCGGCTTTTTGCGGTAATTGGGAGAGGATTATCAGGAATGTGATTGCTGTAATAACCATTTAATTGGATGCACTATGCATTTTTGCACTTTTACGCTATGATTATGGCTAAAATACTTACTAGGGGTGCTTGTTACAATGGAATTTACAAAAATGCACGGTCTAGGTAATGACTTTATTGTAATTTATGGAGAAAAAGAACTTCCTGCTAATGCTGATCAGCTTGCGATCGAGCTTTGCAATCGCTTCTTTGGCATTGGAGCCGATGGCTTGGTATATATTCTTCCTTCTGACAATGCCGATTTCAACATGCGAATTATTAATTCAGATGGCTCTGAGGCCGAGCAGTGTGGGAATGCGATCCGCTGCGTATCCAAATATGTGTACGATCAAGGTTTGATTGATAAAGAAGAGATTACGGTCGAGACGCTAGGTGCAGGAGTGCAAAAAGTGCAGCTGGACGTTGAAAACGGCAAAGTGGTCAAGGTCCGAGTAGATATGGGGCAGCCGATCCTGAACGGACTTGCAGTGCCTACGATCGTTGATCAACCGCAGGTTATTAACTATCCAATTGAAGTAGATGGGCAAGAGTTCTATTTCACGGCTGTGTCTATGGGGAATCCACACTGTGTTATTTATGTAAAGGATGCTGTAAATTTCGATCTCGCTACGTGGGGACCTAAGCTGGAAGCGCACCCGATGTTCCCAAGTAAAATTAACGTAGAATTCGTAACGGTGACAAATCGTCAACACACAGATATGCGTGTATGGGAAAGAGGAGCGGGACCGACACTGGCTTGTGGAACGGGCGCTTGTGCAACGCTTGTTGCTTCTGTCTTGAATGGTTTAACGGACCGCCAAGCAACGGTTTCTCTAAAAGGGGGGGACCTCTTCATCGAATGGGATGAAGCGGATAATCATGTATATATGACAGGACCTGCGGAAGAAGTATTTAAAGGAACACGTTAAGTATCAAAATAATTGATAAACGTTCTCCTTAATATTCCACTGGTTTTGTGATACAGTAGAACTACATTTTTGGTAGGTGGGGAATTTATGATGAAAACGGATCTTCGCACGGCGCTTCAGCGAGATATTTTGACCGGTGACGGCGCTATGGGGACTTATTTATATCAGATGGGATTTCCTGTCGGCATTTCTTATGAAGAATTGAATTTGCTCCGCCCTGAAACCGTGGAGGGCGTACACCGGCGCTACTTTGAGGCAGGCGCGCGTCTTATTGAAACGAATACGTTCTCTGCCAATCGCGAGAAGCTTTCTAAATATGGGCTGGAAAGCGATGTCGAGGCGATTAACCGTGCAGGCGTGGAGCTAGCTCGGAAAGCTGTGGGCAGCGATGCTTATGTCGTTGGCGCAATTGGCTCTATTCGTGCGGGGAAACGTAAAAATGTGCGCACAGCAGACGTGGAGCAATCGCTGCAAGAGCAGATTGGCGTGCTTCTTGATTCTCCTGTGGACGGGCTGCTTCTCGAGACGTTTTACGATCTGGAGGAGCTACAGCTTGCTCTTCGAATCATCAGGAGCATGAGTCAACTGCCGGTTATTTGCCAATTCGCTAATGAAGGAACAGGCAGTACGCAAGATGGCGTACCGCTGCAGGAAGCGTTCGAGCGTCTGCGTGATGGAGGCGCTGATGTGATTGGCTTTAACTGTCGCGTTGGCCCTAATGGGATTCTCCGCTCTATGGAGAAGCTTTCGCCGCTCGTCGGTGTTCCGTTTTCCGCATTTCCAAATGCGGGATTACCCGACTATGTCGACGGTCACTATACGTATGCGGCGACGCCTGAGTATTTCGCCGAGAGCGCGCTGCGCTTCGCCGATCTCGGCGCGCGTATAATCGGCGGCTGCTGCGGCACGACGCCGGAGCACATCGCCGCTGTTGCAAGAGCGCTCAGCGGTTACGTCCCAGCGGCTCCAGGCGCCGCCTCCGCACACGCAGAAGCGCTGCGCGTAAGTGAGCCGACGCCCGCTAAGCCGGCTCCGTTAGCCGCTAAGCCATCGCTGCTGGATATCGTGAAGCAGCGCAAAACCGTCATTGTCGAGCTGGATCCCCCGCGAGATCTCGACATCGATAAATTCATGCAGGGATCCAAGGCCCTGCAGGACGCGCGTGTCGACGCCATTACGATGGCCGACAACTCTCTAGCGGTGACGCGTATGAGCAACCTTGCACTCGGCTATCTGGTGCAGGATAAGTTAGGTGCTCGCCCGTTGATTCACATCGCGTGTCGCGATCGTAACATGATTGGGACACAGTCCCATCTCATGGGTCTCCACGCGCTTGGCATTGACCATGTGCTTGCTGTGACTGGCGATCCAGCCAAGTTCGGCGATCTGCCAGGGTCTAGCTCCGTGTATGATCTTACTTCGTTTGAGATCATACGGATGATCAAGCAGCTCAACGAAGGTATCGCCTTCTCCGGCAAGCCGCTCAAGCAGAAGGCTAATTTCGTTGTTGGCGCTGCATTTAACCCAAATGTGAAACATTTGGATAAAGCCGTGCAGCGGTTGGAACGCAAAATTGAAGCGGGCGCTGATTATATCATGACGCAGCCTGTCTATGACGCTAAGCTCATTGAGCAAATCTATCACGCTACCAAACATCTAGATGTGCCTATCTTCCTTGGGATTGCTCCATTAGCTAGCGGGGGGAATGCCGAATACCTTCATAATGAAGTTCCGGGCATTCAATTGTCGGATGAAGTCAGGGGTCGTATGAATGGTCTCAAGGGGGAAGAAGGTCGTACTGTAGGCGTTGAAATCGCTAAAGAACTGCTGGATGCAGCTATGCCTTATTTCAATGGGATCTATTTGATGACACCTTTTCTTCTGTACGAGATGTGCGTAGACTTAACAAACTATGTATGGGAAAAGTCGGAACGGCATGATTTCCACTTGTACCCACTTTCAAAATGAATTAATATAGGGTAATGGATGTGATCAGGATGATTTGCAGTATGACCGGATTCGGACAAGCGAATCGTTCTTTTGCAGGATACAAGGTGTTTATCGATGTGAAATCGGTCAATCATAGATATAGTGAAGTTTCTATACGTATGCCTAAGGAATGGGCGGTATTCGAAGATTCATTGAAGAAAACCGTGCTGCAATCCGTAAAGAGGGGACGCGTAGATGTTTTTGTCACAGCAGAACGCGAGACCGCTAGCTCGAGAAGTGTGACGGTAGATTTTGCTTATGCGGATGCCTATTTGCAGGCTGCCGAACAGCTGAAGCAGCGTTACGGTTTTTCTGGAAATGTAGAACTAAAGGATTTACTCAAGCTTTCCGATCTTGTTCAGATGAAAGAAGTTCGTACAGAACCCGATGAACAGTTCGAGGCGGAGCTTTGTGCTTGCCTGCAGGATGCGGTTTCCCGTCTTTCCGAGATGCGACTGCGCGAAGGTGCATTTCTGGAGCAGGATATTCGTGACCGTTTAGCTGAACTGAAGCGTGTTCATGTGGAACTGCAAGCTTTTGCGCCGCAGGTCGTTCAGGAGTATGCGAATAGGCTAAATAGCAGAATTCAATCCTTCTTACAGGAGCAAACACCTGTGGACGAACAGCGTCTAGCTACGGAGATTGCGATATTTGCAGATCGTTCCAATGTAGATGAAGAGCTGACACGGCTGCAGAGTCACTTTCAGCAGTTTGATGAATTGCTTGCTGAGCAAGAACCTGTAGGACGCAAGCTTGACTTCTTGATTCAAGAGATGAATCGCGAAGTCAATACGATCGGCTCTAAGGCGAATCATTCTGAGCTTACAGCAAGAGTGATTCACATCAAAGCAGAGCTTGAGAAGATGAGAGAACAAATACAGAATATCGAGTAAAGTGGCATGAAGCTTTACGAGGAGGAAGTTTGAATGGCTATCAAATTAATCAATATCGGGTTCGGTAACATCGTATCGGCGAACCGCATTATCTCGATCGTTAGTCCTGAATCGGCGCCGATCAAGAGAATCATTCAAGAGGCACGTGATCGTCACATGCTGATTGACGCTACATATGGTAGAAGAACCCGTGCCGTAATTATCACCGACAGCGATCATGTGATTTTGTCGGCGGTACAACCAGAAACGGTAGCACATCGACTTTCTAACAAGGACGAT
The DNA here is from genome assembly GCF_010820665.1 of Paenibacillus sp. SYP-B3998. GTDB lineage: Bacteria > Bacillota > Bacilli > Paenibacillales > NBRC-103111 > Paenibacillus_E. The sequence goes on from NZ_JAAIKC010000001.1 coordinate 1,196,385, forward strand.
GATCATGACGAGTAATACGAACACGCTTGAGCGTGAGAGAGGGATTCTTATTGTATTATCCGGTCCCTCTGGCGTTGGTAAAGGCACTGTTTGTGCGGCGCTGCGCAAAATTTCGCCAGATATTGTGTATTCTGTATCCACCACAACTCGCTCCCCGCGACAAGGGGAAGTGGATGGCGTGAATTATTTCTTTAGAACCCGGGAACAATTTCAGCAACTTATCGATACCGATGAAGTACTGGAATGGGCCGAGTATGTAGGGAACTACTACGGAACGCCAAGACGTTTTGTGGAAGAAACGTTGCGCTCAGGCCATGACGTTATTTTGGAAATCGAAGTCCAAGGCGCCTTGCAGGTGAAACAAAAGTTTCCCGAAGGTGTCTTCATCTTCCTGTTGCCGCCATCACTGGATGAACTTCAGAATCGTATTGTTACTCGGGGCACTGAAACCGAAGAAGTCATTCGCAGCCGAATGTCGGTTGCTTTGGATGAAATTCGCTTGATGGAGCACTATGACTATGCGATAGTTAACGACCATGTAGAAACAGCTTGTTCCAAAATACAAGCGATTCTAGCTGCAGAGCATTGCAAAAAAGACCGTATGTTTCCCAAAATCATTCAATGGATTGGTGAGGTGAATTAAGATGTTATATCCTTCAATTGATAAGCTTCTTGATATCGTTGACAGTAAGTATTCACTGGTAGTTGCAGCATCTAAGAGAGCAAGATCGTTACGTGACGGTGCGAAATCTGATTTGAGAGGACAAAAATCTCACAAGCAAGTCGGCGTTGCCCTTGAAGAATTGTATGGCAATTACATTGCTTATGAGAAAATTGAGCCTAAAGAGAACGAGAAATAAATGATTTACCCGACAACCCTAGTGGTTGTTTATTTTTTTCTTTCTATTCGAAGGGGGATGCTCCATGGGTGATCTGTATGGCAAAACGATCGTGCTTGGCGTGTGCGGAGGCATTGCTGCGTATAAAGCAGCTGCGCTGACGAGTAAATTGACTCAGGCTGGAGCCACTGTACGCGTCATCATGACGAAGTCGGCGGTCCAATTCGTAGCGCCGCTGACGTTTCAAACATTGTCGCGTCATCATGTTTTTGTCGATACGTTTGATGAGAAAGATGCTTCCGTTGTATCCCATATCAATTTGGCCGACAGTGCCGATCTTGTTGTAATTGCACCGGCAACGGCGAATACCATTGGTAAGTTGGCTTTGGGACTTGGTGACGACATGCTGAGTACAACGCTACTGGCAACCATGGCACCAGTGTGGGTTGCCCCTGCAATGAATGTGCATATGTATGCGAATCCAGCTGTACAGCAAAACATGCAGACGCTGCGCAGCCGTGGCGTGCGCTTTATCGAGCCGGGAGAAGGTCAGCTTGCTTGTGGTTATGTAGGGAAGGGAAGACTTGCCGAGCCTGAGGAAATTTTTGCAACTATTGAACAGTATTTTGGTGGGGGTAGTCGGCTAAAGGGACGACATGTTCTTGTAACGGCTGGGGGTACTGTGGAACGTATCGATCCAGTGCGTTACATCACCAATGATTCGTCTGGCAAAATGGGTTATGCCATCGCAGAAGAAGCGGTACGTATGGGAGCTACACATGTGACGTTGGTTACGGGACCAACGGCTCTTTCTGCGCCTGCAGGCGTAGAACTCATCCCTGTGAAGTCAGCCTTGGATATGCGGGACGCTGTTTTATCGCGACTAGCTGCTAACCATTTAATTATTAAAGCGGCCGCCGTTGCTGATTATCGCCCTGCGGCTGTGGCCGAACAAAAGATGAAAAAGAAAACCGAATCATTGACGTTGGAATTGGTTAAAAATCCTGACATTTTACAAGAAATAGGTACCTTGAAAACAGAACAGTTTGTAATCGGCTTCGCAGCTGAAACCGAACGTCTGGATGAGCATGCGCTGGATAAGCTAAAACGTAAAAATTGTGACCTTATCGTTGGGAATGATGTTTCTCAAGATGGGGCTGGCTTTAGCGGAGATACGAATGTTGTGCGTATTTTTGATCATAACGGGCTGGTGGAGGCCCTACCTATACAGAGTAAGCACCTAGTCGCGCGTAGGCTGCTCGAATTGGCAGCAGAACGTATGCCGAGACTCGCTCATACAACCGGAATACCAAGTTGACGAATAATTAATATACTGTAAAACATAGAAATTTGGTTTGTTCAAGTCTGTTATTTAGTTGAAAATGCCAACTCAATGTTTTTTCGTACCAGCTTTTTTAGCGGATATGTGGAGTTGATGTTTTTGAACCTAGTTTTTCTTAGGAAAAACGCTAAGGAGAATGTGAATGTATGCAAAAGTCATTGTTGATGTGCCCGCTAAACAAACAAATCGCGCTTTCGATTATGAAGTTCCTGTAGCCTTACGCAAATGGGTCGAAGTGGGCAGCCGTGTCGGTGTTCCATTCGGCCCGCGTGTCTTGCAAGGCTTTGTAGTCGAACTGCAAGAGGAAACGCAGGTGGATGTTAAACGCATAAAGCCGATTCAGAGTGTACTTGATTTGGTTCCTCCACTTACTGAGGAGCTGGTAGGGCTGGCTAGGTGGGTCAGCAGCATGTATTTGTGCCACGAGGTAACGGCTTTGCAAGCGATGCTGCCTGCTGCTCTTAAGGCGAAGTATGAGCGCGCTATTCAGATTGGCGATGAATCAATTGAGCAGGCGCTGTTGGATTTACCTGATCTGCAAGAGATCGTTAGCTTTGTTAGATTAAAGGGAACGATTTCGATGGAAGTGTTGATGGAGCGTTTTTCCAACGATGGTTTACTCATCAAACAATTGCTCACCAACGGTATCCTCACTGAAGTTCAGATGGTCAAAGATCGGATGGCGACGAAGAAGGCGTTGACGGTTTTCCCACCTGAGGGTGCCAGCGGTCTGGAAGAAGCTTTGGCGGAGCTGCCGGCAAGAGCCAATAAGCAGCAGGACGTGTTGCGTTATTTAATAGAGCATCCACACGCGATCCGGCTCACGGAGTTGATGGACGTTGTGCAGGTCGGAGCTAGCACTGTTAAAAGCTTGGCTGATCGCGGGTGGATCGATTTGCGTGAGGTTGAAGTTATGCGAGACCCTTACGCGGGTCGCTCGTTTGCGCGGACGAAGCCGCTCGAGTTGACAGAAGAGCAGAGTAGCGTTTTTACAGAAATACGCAACGCGGTAGATGAGCGGAGACATGAGGTTTTTTTGCTGCATGGCGTAACGGGCAGTGGAAAGACGGAAGTGTACCTGCAGTCGATTCAGCAATGTCTGGATCAGGATCGTGAAGCTATCGTGCTCGTGCCTGAGATTTCATTAACACCGCAAATGGTGGAGCGTTTCAAAGGCAGGTTTGGCGATCTGGTTGCTGTGCTGCACAGTCGCTTATCCAATGGTGAGCGTTACGATGAGTGGCGCAAAATTACCCGTAAGCAAGTAAAGGTGGTTATCGGGGCTCGATCGGCGATTTTTGCTCCTTTCACGAAAATTGGTCTTATTATTATTGATGAAGAACACGAATCCTCCTACAAGCAGGAGGAAAGTCCGAAATATCACACCCGAGATGTTGCGGTCCAACGGGCAAAGCAGCAAGGAGCCGTCGTAGTGCTTGGTTCCGCGACCCCGTCATTAGAAAGTATGCAGAAAACAATGCGACGCAGAGATGGGCAAAAGCCCTTGTTTCAATTGCTAACGATGCGTGAACGGGTAGCTGGCAGACCGCTGCCAGCCGTAGAAATTGTGGATATGCGTGAGGAACTCAAGAACGGAAATCGCTCCATGTTCAGTAAGGTTCTGTATAAAGCGATTGAAGATCGGTTACACAAGAAAGAACAGACTGTTTTGTTGCTTAATCGGCGTGGTTACGCGACATTTGTCATGTGCCGCACCTGCGGATTCGTGTCTACTTGCCCGCACTGCGACATTTCGCTCACGTATCACCAAAGTTCACGCATGCTGCGTTGTCATTACTGCGGCTATGCAGAGCGCGAGGTGACCCAGTGTCCTTCATGTACCTCCGAACACATTCGTCATTTTGGGACGGGCACTCAGCGCGTAGAAGAAGAACTAGGCAAGTTATTTCCAGGTATTCGCGTTATTCGAATGGATGTCGATACGACTACTGAAAAAGGCTCTCATGAAAAGTGGCTGACGATGTTTCGTGAAAAGAAAGCTGATGTGCTGCTGGGCACCCAGATGGTGGCTAAAGGGCTGGACTTTCCCGATGTCACACTAGTCGGTGTCATAGCCGCGGATACAGTGTTGAATTTGCCTGATTTCCGCTCGGCGGAAAGGACATTCCAACTTTTGACGCAAGTTGCTGGACGGGCAGGCCGTCATGAGAAGCTGGGGGAAGTGTTCGTCCAGACGTACACGCCTGAACATTACAGCGTTCAGTTTGCGAGTCGGCATGATTATGTGGCCTTTGCGAGGCATGAGTTGGATATCCGCGCGAATTTGGGGTATCCGCCCTATCAGCGCTTGATTCTTATTACATTTTCCCATGAGCAGGTTCCATTATTGGTGCGCGCTGCGGAAGCTTTTGTCACCAGACTCAAGGAGCTTGCACAGGAGCAAACCCAGAAGCAAGGTGACCTGTTTGCGGATGTGTCCTCATCGGTAGAACCTTTTAGTATGGATGTGTTAGGGCCCGTGGCCTCCCCCGTTTCCCGAATCAAGGATAGATATCGGTTCCAATGCGTGGTAAAATATCGGGGGGAAGCACTGGCTTCAGAGCTTGTAGGTCGTACCGCTCAGTGGTTTGAAGAGCGCTCGGCGAAGGAAAAATTACTCATTAGCGTTGATGTCGACCCGCAATATTTGATGTAACGATGAAATGATAGAGAAGACTTCAGAGGTAGGTGCACATTATGGCTATTCGTATTATTGTCAAAGATCCGGATCCTGTACTGCGTGAGAAGGCAATTACAGTAACGAAATTCAATTCCAATCTGCATAAGCTGCTCAACGATATGGCAGATACAATGTATGAAGCAGAAGGCGTAGGCCTTGCCGCTCCACAAATCGGTATTTTGAAACGTGTTATTGTAATGGATTGCGGCGAAGAACATGGTGGATTAATCGAGATGGTGAATCCAGAAGTAGTTGAATCAAGCGGTGAACAAACAGGGCCGGAAGGCTGTCTGAGTATTCCAGGGCTTCGTGGCGATGTAAGCAGACCGCTGAACGTCACGGCTAAAGGGCAGGATCGTGATGGAAACCCGATTGAAATTACTGGTACTGGGCTGTTGGCGCGTTGTATTTTTCATGAAATAGATCACTTGAACGGTGTTCTGTTTACGGATTTAGCTATCAAAACCTATACGAGCGAAGAAGAGGAAGATTCCGAGTGAACATTATTTTCATGGGCACACCTGATTTCGCTGTTCCCTCCTTACAGTTACTTCTGGAGGAAGGCTACAACGTTACAACCGTAGTGACGCAGCCTGACAGGCCGAAGGGGCGCAAGCGTGTCTTGACGCCTCCGCCTGTGAAGGTGGAAGCCGAGAAGCATGGCATAACGGTTTTGCAGCCAGAAAAGCTGCGCCATGCTGATTCGGTAGAAGTTTTGCGTCAGTTAAAGCCAGATCTCATCGTGACGGCTGCTTATGGCCAAATTTTGCCTAAATCGATATTGGAGCTGCCGGCTCATGGATGTATCAATATTCATGCTTCGCTGCTGCCCAAATACCGTGGAGGGGCTCCCATTCACCATGCCATTCTTCAGGGCGAGCCTGTGACGGGAGTTACGATCATGTATATGGCTGAGGGTCTGGATACTGGCGATATGATTAGTAAAGTGGAAGTGCCGATTACAGATACTGATACAACTGGAACGATGCTGGAAAAGCTGAGCGCAGCTGGAGCCGATCTACTGAAGCGCACGCTGCCCGATTTGTTGGCTGGGCAAATTCAAGCCACACCACAAAACGATGCTGATGCCGTATATTCACCGAATATCCGCAGAGACGATGAGTTGATCGATTGGTCGCGTTCAGCTGTAGAAATTTGGAATCAAGTTCGTGGTTTGAATCCTGCTCCAGGCGCATATACGTTTTGGAATGGGGAAGTTATGAAGGTATGGACTTGTGCGAATCCCCGAGGTTCTGCGCCTCAGAGCCGCAGCTTTACGGAAGTGGTTAGGGCGCAGCATACGCCAGGAACTGTTCTGAACAGCAGTGAGTCGGGCCTTGAAGTGATGACCGGTAACGGCACCTTATGGCTCACGGAAATTCAACCTTCAGGCAAAAAATCAATGAAAGTTGTTGAGTTTATCCGAGGCGTCAAAATGCCGGAAGGCACCGTATTCGGTCATTAACTATATAAAAGAGGTATCTGATTTGTCTACGCAAAAACCAAAACATCCCCATCATGAAACAGCTAACAAGCCGCAAGGGGTACGTCATGCATCCGTTCCAAAATCTTCTTCAAGCGCTGCGAAGAGCAGCGCTGTTAAGCGTTCTGCCCGAGATGCTGCGCTTGATGTGTTGATCCGTGTTGAAGAGGATCAATCCTACAGTAATTTGCTGCTCAACCAGACGCTGCAAAAGCATGCGCTTGAGCGTGCTGACGTAGGCTTAGCGACTGAGCTTGTGTATGGGACCATCGGGCGGAAAAATACAATTGATTTTTTCTTAGAGCGCTTTGTAAGTAAAGGGCTAGGAAAGCTGGAGCCGTGGGTAAGATGCTTACTGCGGCTCAGCTTCTATCAGATGCATTATTTGGATCGCATTCCCGATCATGCGGTCGTAAGCGAAGCGGTCAATATCGCGAAGCGTCGGGGTCACCAGGGGATCTCGGGGATGGTCAATGGCGTGCTGCGGGCTATTATTCGCAGCAAGGCTGAGCTTACGCTGCCGGATGCATTCGGCGATGTGAAGCGCATTGCATTCGGTCATTCCCATCCGGAATGGCTTGTGCGCAGGTGGATTCGTCAGCTCGGTCCAGAGCTGACGGAACAAATTTGTGCAGCTAACAATGTGCCGCCGCACGTGAGTATCCGCGCGAATACGAGACGCGGCACTCGCTTGCAGCTGTTAGAGCAATTGCAAGCGAGCGGTTTCAGCGCGGAAGCGTCCGAACTGGCCCAAGCGGGCATTCTTGTGCACGGCGCTGGCAACATGGCCTTAGTCCCCGGCTTCCAACAGGGGGATTTCTCTATTCAAGACGAGAGCTCGATGCTCGTCGCTGAAGCGCTGGATCCGCGTCCAGGCATGAAGGTGCTAGACTGCTGCGCCGCCCCAGGGGGCAAGACCGCCCACATCGCCGAGAAAATGGGTGATGTGGGTACGATATGGGCTTGTGATCTACATGAGCACAAGCAGAAGCTTATCGCAGACCAAGCGGAGCGTTTGGGGCTCTCGTCGATCCAGACGCTTGTAATGGATGCTGTTAAGCTGACCGAGCATTTTGCGGCGGAATCGTTTGATCGTATTCTGTTGGATGCGCCTTGCTCCGGGCTTGGGGTCATACGCCGCAAACCGGATTTGAAATGGGCGAAGCAAGAGGATGAGATTGAGGAGATCAGCAAGCTGCAAGCTGCTATTCTCGGTAACGTGCACCGGTTGTTGAAGCCCGGTGGCGTGCTGGTTTACAGCACCTGCACAATTGAGCATGCAGAGAACGAAGGCATGATCGAGCGTTTTCTAGCTGATCATAACGAGTTTGAGCTGACTGCGTTGCCGGAGGAAGCCTTTGCTAGCATAGATCCGCAAATGGCTGCTTCTGGGATGGTGCAAATTTTACCGCAGCATTTCCACTCGGATGGATTTTTCATCGCGCGGCTGCGTAAGCGTTCGTAGATTGTCCTAAATCTACGGGGACGTGTGTTCGTCCCCTCATTGTGATAAAATAAATAAGATAAGCAAAAAAATAGACGAAATAACAACAGGTTGTGATGAATGTGACTGAGAAAGTTAAAGTAAATGTGAATGTGAAACCATTTGTGTATGATTTAAATTGGGATGAGTGGCAAAGCTGGGTCAAAGAGAACGGCGAGTCTTCCTTCCGTGCAGGGCAAATCTTCGATTGGCTCTACATTAAACGTGTATTTAGTTTTGATGAAATGACGAACTTACCGAAAGCGCTGCGTGACAAACTCAAGGATCAGTTTGAGTTCGTCACTTTGACGGAGATTGCTAAGTATCAATCGCAGGATGGTACGGTTAAGTTTTTGTTTGAACTTGAAGATAAGAATGCGATTGAGACGGTTGTCATGAAGCATAACTACGGCAACAGCATTTGCGTGACTACACAGGTAGGTTGCCGTGTCGGTTGTACGTTCTGCGCGTCCACGCTCGGCGGACTCAAGCGTGATTTAAGACCTGGAGAGATTGTGGCCCAGGTCGTGAAAGCGCAGAAGCTGCTTGATGATACAGATGAGCGTATCTCCTCTATTGTCATCATGGGCATCGGGGAACCTTTCGAGAACTATGAAGCGACGATGAATTTTCTTCGCGTCATGATTCACCCGAAGGGGCTGAACATCGGCCAACGTCATATTACGGTATCGACAAGTGGTATCGTGCCGAACATTTATAAGTTCGCAGACGAGAATCTGCAAGTGAATTTGGCGATTTCGATTCATGCGCCGAATGATAAGCTTCGTTCCAAGCTGATGCCGGTCAACCGAAGATTTCCTTTTGTGGACTTGATTGAGGCTTGCAAGTACTATATCGCCAAAACGGGAAGACGAATAACGTTTGAATACGCGCTTATGGGTGAGGTCAATGACCAACCCGAACATGCGGAGGAACTGGCTCAAGTGCTGAAAGATATGCCGCTCAGCCACGTGAATCTGATTCCTGTTAATTTCGTGGCAGAACGGGATTTCAAGCGCACGCCGCGAGATGATATTTTCACGTTCCAACGTATTCTCGAGAAGGGCAAAATTAATGCCACCATACGCCGAGAACAGGGCAGTGACATTGCTGCTGCTTGTGGGCAGCTTCGCGCCAAGCATATGGAGAGCAAGTAATGAGGTGAAATTGGGATGAAGATGGTAAGCCGCACCGATATCGGCAAGGTTCGGTTAGTGAATGAAGACCGTGCTTCCATTCACCAGCAACTTAATGGACTCTCTCTAGCAATCGTTGCCGATGGCATGGGAGGACATCAAGCAGGTGATGTCGCCAGCCAAATGGCGATCGAAATTATTGAAACGCAGCTGCAAACGATACATGGGGACATGTCCCCAGAAGAGCGCAAGCAAGCGCTGAAACTAGCCATTGAGAAGGCGAATGAGAAAATCTATGAGTTTGCCTCTCAAAGGGAAAATTATCATGGCATGGGAACGACGGTTGTGGCTATCGTTGCGTCACGGGAGCTGCTTAGTATAGGACACATCGGCGATAGTCGGGCTTATAAAATCAGCCGCGAGACGATCACTCAACTAACGGAAGACCACTCTCTTGTTTATGAGTTGGTAAAGAACGGGCAGATCACGCTCGAAGAGGCTGATCATCATCCTCGTCGCAATTGGATCACTCGCGCGCTAGGCACTGAGCCTAGTGTGGAGGTTGATCTGTATGAGTATGCATGGCTACCAGATGAGACAATTCTGATCTGCTCGGACGGTCTCAGCGGCCTTGTTGAATCTAACGAGATTCTGGACATTGTGAAGAAGCAGCCTCAACTGGAAGAGGCTGCTTCGCAATTAATCAACAGTGCGCTAGATGCGGGTGGATTCGATAACGTAACGGTTGTTTTACTTGCTCACGAAAATGATGAGGGCGAAGAGAAGGGGTGATGAGAGTTGATCGGTAGAAAGCTTGGAGGCCGCTATGAAATTTTGGAACGGATCGGCGGAGGCGGCATGGCCTTGGTCTACAAGGGCCAAGATTTATTACTAAATCGTAAAGTTGCTGTGAAGGTGCTGCGCCAGCAGTACGTGCATGACGAAGAGTTTATACGTCGTTTCCGCAGAGAAGCACAGGCAGCCGCTTCACTATCTCATCCGAATGTCGTCAGCATTTATGACGTCGGGCAGGAAGACGAAGTTCATTACATTGTCATGGAATATATTGAGGGTACGACCTTGAATGATTTAATTAAGGAAAAGGCCCCTTTGCAAGTTGAAGAAGCCGTTCATTATGCTGGCCAAATTGCAGATGCGTTGGATCACGCTCATCATAATGAAATTATTCATCGGGACATTAAACCGCACAATATTTTGATCGGCAAAAACGGGCGCGTGAAGGTAACGGATTTCGGTATTGCTCGAGCAGCAACATCATCCACGATTACCCAAACGGGTTCTGTTGTGGGGTCTGTTCATTATTTCTCGCCCGAGCACGCGAAAGGCACGAATACAGGCGAGAAATCAGATCTGTATTCGCTTGGGATTGTGATGTATCAAATGCTAACAGCTCGTTTGCCTTTCCTAGGTGAAAGCCCGATTAGCGTGGCCCTCAAGCATTTGCAGGAGGAGGTGGAAGAACCGCGTAAGGTGAATCCACTTATTCCGCAGAGCGTTGAAAATATCATTTTGAAGGCGATGCGCAAAAAGCCTGAGGAGCGCTATCAGTCTGCGAAGCTGATGATGGCTGATCTTGAAACGTGCCTGAGTTCAGACCGCAGGAACGAAGCGAAGGTTGCTTTCTGGGACGCTGATGGGATGGATGAGGAACGTACTTTAGTGATGCCTGCGATTCGCCCGAATCAGCTGGGGGATTTCAAGGATGCAGAGCTCGAAAGGGCAACCTTGCGTGAAGAACCGACGCCACCGAAAAGCAAGGGCTGGGTTAAACCGCTCGTTTGGATCGTCATTTTGCTTGTTATTCTTGGGGCGATGTGGTACATGGTCGGCTATGTAAAAGGGATGTTCGCGATTGAAACCGTTGAGGTTCCGAACGTAGAGAACAAGCCTCTACAACAAGCGCAGGCTGAACTTACTGCGGCTAAACTTGGCTATATCATCGAGCTTGATCAGGATAGTAAGCTTGCGAAGGATACCGTCATTCGCCAAGACCCTAATGGAGTACGGATGAACGTGGGTACCAAAGTGACGCTATATGTCAGCAAGGGTGTTCGGAAGATCACAATGGAAAACTATGTTGGACAGCCGCTGAAGGATGTTAAATTAAAGCTTCAGGCGCTAGGTATCAAGGAAGATCAAATTACGATTGCACCGGGATCGATAGAGGATACACCCGATATGATTCAGAAGCAGGCTCCGCTAGTTGGTGTAGAGTTCGAGGCGGAGAAGGCGGCAATTGTTTTTACCATCAGCAAAGCCAAAGAAACGTTCAAGATGCCTGACTTGGTTGGCATGAGCGAAGGGGACGCCAAGGCACAAATTGCAAAGTTGAACTTGAAGTTGCCTGTTAACGGCATTACGCGTGAGAAAAGCTATAAGATACCGAAGGGCAAAGTGATTAAGCAATTCCCCTTTGAAAAAAATCAAGACGTATCGGTCGGTGTGGAGATTAGTTTAATTATTAGTGACGGTCTACCGGAAGATGCAGGGCAATTAAACGTCAGCATCCCTGTCAAGCCAACTGAGGAAGGCAAGGATTCCGAGTTCAAAATCGTCGTTAGCGATGCTCAGTACGAGAACTTCGAGTACAAACCGGAGAAAGTGACGAAACCACAGAATTTGGATGTTAAAGTTATCGTTTCTCCCGATAAGAAGGCCGTTATTTTGATTAAAGAAGGCGATAACTTAGTGAATTCGGTTACCCGCACCTATCAAGATTATTTGGATCAAAAGAGTGGTAAGAATGCGTCTCCTAGTCCATCCGCTTCCCCTAGCACATCTCCTAAGCAGCAAAATAGCGGCGCGGCGATTCCCGTTGGCGGTAATGGAAACGGGCAGGAACCAACAAGCGGAAATACCTCGAAACCAGGAACTGGAGGCGGCAATTAATGCCAAAAGGAAGTATTGTTAAGGCATTAAGCGGTTATTATTATGTGCTGCCTGAAGGGATGGAGCTTCGCGATACGGAGACAATTACCTGTCGGGGAAGAGGCGTTTTCAAAAATAGAAATATTACTCCGCTTGTAGGAGATCAGGTGATCTATGTGGAAACGGAGAACGGGGAAGGAACAGTCACTGAAATCCTTCCTCGCACCTCGGAACTTATTCGACCTCCAATTGCGAATGTGAACCTTGTTGTGCTTGTGTTTGCGGTTACAGAACCTGCATTGAATTTGCAGCTCTTGGATAAATTTCTTGTCCATATTGAGCATACGGGTATCGAAGTAATCGTGTGCTTTACGAAGAGTGATTTGCTAGCGGAGAAGGCTGCTTCTGATGAGATGTCCATTCCAGAGTTGGAGCGAATTTGCAAGCTTTACGAGCAAATTGGTTATCAAGTTCTTACCACAAGCTCCAAACTTCAGGAAGGCGTGGATGCGATTAGGCATCGATTGAAGGGGGCAGTCAGTGTATTCGCTGGGCAATCCGGCGTCGGTAAGTCCTCTTTGCTAAACAAAATGATTAGTGGTCTGGATTTGGAAACGAACGCGATCAGCCAACGATTAGGTCGAGGCAAGCATACCACGCGTCATGTGGAGCTGCTGCATCTCGACGAGGGTGGATTAGTGGCTGATACACCTGGCTTTAGTCAGCTGGACTTTATGGAAATCGAAGTCGAGGAGCTTGGAAGCTGCTTTAAGGAGTTCGCAGCAATGGCTGAAGGCTGTAGGTTCAGGGGTTGCTTGCATTTGCATGAACCGAACTGTAAAGTCATTGAAGCTGTAGCTGAAGGGACAATTGCGGCTTCTCGGTACGATCATTATTTATTATTTTTAGCTGAAATGAAGGATCGGAAGAGGAGGTATTAACCGGATGGTATACGTGGCACCTTCTATTTTATCGGCAAACTTTGCCAAACTCGGGGAAGAGATTAAGGAAGCGGAGCTTGGTGGAGCTGACTGGATTCACGTGGACGTGATGGATGGGCATTTTGTGCCCAACATTACGATTGGACCACTTGTGGTGGATGCCATACGTCCCATCACCAAGCTGCCGCTTGATGTGCATTTGATGATTGAGCAACCGGATCGCTACATTCCTGACTTCGTTAAGGCGGGAGCTGATTTGATTTCCGTTCATGTGGAAGCATGCACGCATCTTCACCGAACGCTGCATCTTATTAAGCAAAGCGGCGTTAAAGCTGGCGTCGTGCTGAATCCAGCTACCCCTATCTCTTTAATCGAGCATGTGCTTGATGAGCAGTTGGATCTTGTGCTTATTATGACAGTCAATCCAGGGTTCGGTGGGCAGGCATTCATTCCTGGGATGTTGAACAAAATTCGTGCCTTGCGTGAGCAGGCGAACGCCAAGGGACTCCATGGTCTGCATATTGAAGTGGATGGCGGCATTAATGAGGTGACCGCTCGTCAGGTGGTTGAGGCTGGCGCTGATGTGCTTGTAGCTGGCAATGCTGTGTTTGGTCAGCCGGATCGCGGTAAGGCGATAGAGCGCATACGCGGGTAGAGGGGGCTGAGGAGCAATGAGAATTGTCTCGCTGTTGATCTACTGCATCCTGTGCGGAGCTTTGTTAACGTTGTACACAAACACCCACGACATATCCAAGTTTTTGTTCTCACTTGGTGCGCTTTATGCGGGCATTCGCTTTTTCAGACGGTTTGAGCAAACGGGACTGCGTGTGTGGTTTATTGTACTATCAGTACTTTTATATTTTATTTTCAGTTTAGGTTTTGCGCTTTACACGCAGGTGGGCATAACCTCATAGAAGACGCATACATATAGTTACAAGAGTGAATCGCTCTTGTAGCTTTTTTTGCTTTCTGGAAGCATTTTAAGGGAGAAAGTAAATAGGAGGCACTTTTTTGCGGTCCGGGCATATACTGTTGTAACGATGCTAGGGAGCAGTGATGCAACCTGTGAAGGAGGGGTAGGGTATGAAGTTCTACACAATCAAACTACCAAAATTTTTGGGTGGATTCGTGAAGGCGGTACTTAATACGTTTAGCAAAAACTAGGTGAACACCTATTAAACCCAGAAATGCAAAAAAAAGCACCGGTTAGGTGCTTTTTGTCTATCTTGCGCGATTAAACGCGTGCCACTTTACCGGACTTCAACGCACGAGTACTTACGTAAACGCGTTTAGGTTTACCATCAACGAGGATGCGAACCTTTTGAACGTTAACTCCCCAAGTACGCTTGTTTTTATTGTTAGCGTGGGACACGTGATTTCCAGTGCCTGGACCTTTACCTGTAATAAAGCATTTGCGGGACATGTTTGACACCTCCTTCGGCAGTATACAAAGCAGCCTGGGTGGCAAGCCTAAGCTTGACATGACAGCTTTCTCAATTTAGACTTGGTTTTTATATTTTGCATTAAATAACCAGCTAAAAACACACTTAGATATAATAGCATGATGAGAGGAGCCTAGTCAACGAATTACCTCTACTTTTGCCGTTTATTTATTTAGTATGTTATAGTACAATGAAGATTAGTCCATAATTTGTTACATAGAGAATTGTTTGCGAACGAAGTTTTGTTAAAACAAAGCTATGGCTATTTTATGAATTAGCGTTCATCTGGAAAACGCGAAGAGAATGTTTATAAAGTCAGTCTTGTTAAAGCAAAACGCTAAGATTATGCTTACGAAGTTAGCTTTCCATGGGAAGCTCTAAGGAGTTGTCGGAAAATGTCAATTGAACTCACAACGGAATATGGAAAAATTTATGTTACTAATGAAGTCATCGCAACTTTGGCGGGATCGGCTGCCTTGGAATGTTATGGCCTTGTTGGTATGGCGACGAGAAAACAGCTGAAAGACGGAATCGCTGAGCTGCTGGGCCGGGATAATTTGACTCGCGGCGTCGAGGTTCGTCGTGATCATGAACGACTTGAAATCGATCTTTATATTATTGTCAGCTACGGTACCAAAATATCCGTTGTTGCTGGCAACGTTCAAACGAAGGTTAAATATATTTTGAACGATGTTGTAGGACTTCATGTGAACGATGTGAATATTTTTGTTCAGGGTGTTCGCGTAGCCAAGTAAAAGCCCGGTAAGTAGGAAGGAGAATCGCTTTGAGTAAGCGCTTTATTTCAATAAATGGAAATGACTTCACTGCCATGGTCTTGGCGGGAGCGGATAACCTGCGCAGAAATGTAGATAGGGTTAATGGACTGAATGTGTTCCCCGTACCCGACGGAGATACAGGCACCAACATGAATTTAACGATCACCTCCGGTGTGGAGGAACTGAAAAAGAAGCCATCGTCTCATATTGGGAAAGCTGCCGAGGCATTGTCCAAAGGATTACTGATGGGCGCAAGAGGCAACTCGGGTGTTATTCTGTCACAATTGTTTCGAGGTTTTGCGAAGCATGTGCATGATCTTGAGTCTGTCAATGTTCAGCAGTTTGCTTCGGCGCTGCAGCAGGGAGTAGAAACGGCTTATAAAGCTGTTGTCAAACCTGTAGAGGGCACGATCTTGACGGTTTCGAAGGAAGCGGCCAAACATGCTATGCAGTATAAACGAAGCGGAGATTTGCTGGATCTCATGCAAGAGGTGTTGGATAAAGCGAATGAAGCTCTTGCCCGAACGCCTGAGCAGCTCCCTGTACTCAAACAGGTAGGTGTGGTTGATGCAGGCGGGCAAGGACTTGTTTGCGTCTATGAAGGCTTCGTGGCTGCGCTGAATGGCAGCGACGCAAATGATGATTATGCGATGATGGATACCAAGCTAGATATGGGTTCTTTTGTACCTGTCATGAATTTGGCTAAGGAAGCACACGCGCACCTTCCCGCACAGGCGCACTTAGCCACGGAAGATATTGAGTTTGGCTACTGTACAGAATTTATGTTAACGATTCAGCCGGGCAAGGTCAAAGGACAGACGTTTAATGAAGGAAAGTTCCGCAACCAGCTTAGCAAGCTTGGGGATTCTCTGCTTGTTGTGGCTGACGAGGAGCTGGTGAAAGTGCATATTCATGCTGAATATCCAGGTGAAGTTATGAATCAAGCGATGCGTTATGGCGCTTTGAGCCGCATCAAAATTGAAAATATGCGCGATCAGCATTCACATATATTGGAAGATTACACAGAAGCTTATGCGACTTCGGAGTCCGCATTTGTTGAGACGGTAGCTCCTGCTGCATTCAGCAAACCTTACGGTTTCGTAGCCGTAGCTCTTGGGGACGGCATTACAGATATTTTATCCAGTGTTGGGGTGGATGTCGTTCTTTCTGGCGGTCAGACCATGAACCCGAGTACGGAGGATATCGTCAATGCGGTTAACCGTATCGATGCGCAAACGATTTTTGTCCTGCCAAATAACTCGAATATTATTTTGGCCGCGCAGCAAGCAGTAGAGCTCGTGGAAGAGAAAGTGCTCGTTGTGATCCCATCCAAATCGATTCCACAAGGCTTGGCGGCAATTCTAGCCTTCCAAGAGAATGTAGACGCTCAGGCCAATGCCGAAGCGATGAAGAATTCGCTGCAGCGTATCAAATCAGGTCAGGTCACCTATGCGGTGCGTGATACGAACATGGATGGCATTGAAATCAAGCAAGGTCATTTCATTGGCATTCAAGATGGGCGTATTGTCAGCTCCCAGCCAAACCTGATCGATGCTTGCAAGAAGCTTCTAGAGGAGATGATCGAGGAAGGCAACGAGATCGTTACGATCCTCACAGGCGAAGATGCGAAAGAGGAAGAAACGGAAGAGTTGGAAGCTTTCATTCAGACCCTATATCCGGATATGGAAGTTGAGCTTCACCCGGGTGGGCAGCCGTTGTACGCCTATCTGTTCTCCGTGGAGTAAAAATAGGAATGGGGTGAGCCCTGTTGAAGAGCATTCGAATCGTAACAGACAGTACGGCAGACATTCCGCTATCGGTCAGACAAGAGCTTAACATCGAGATGGTGCCGCTTAAAATTCATTTTGGCAGCGACGATTATTTGGATGCGGTAACGCTGCAGTCCGAACAGTTCTACGACAAACTAAAGACATCTTCTCACTTCCCTAAAACCTCGCAGCCGTCTCCGGCTGAGTTTCTAGATGTGTATCAGAAGCTGCTTGAAGAACCTGATACCGAGGTGATTTCGATTCATCTGTCCGCGGCACTAAGCGGGACGTATCAATCCGCCTTATTAGCCTCGACGATGCTGGAAGAATCCGTAGGCAGCGTTCATGTCGTTGACTCCAGATCTGCTTCGTATGGAATCGGAGCGCTCGTTGTAGCAGCCGCGAAAGCGGCGAAGGCGGGACAAAGCGCGGAACAGATTTTGCAGCTTATACAAACGATGAGAGCGAATTTTTATATATATTTTCTTGTAGACACGCTTGAATTTTTGCATAAAGGCGGGAGAATCGGCAAGGCTTCGGCTTTGTTCGGCTCTTTGCTGAACATCAAGCCAATTCTTTCTCTTGATAATGCGGGTGAAGTTACAGCGATAGAAAAAGTCCGCGGACACAAAAAAGCAATCGCACGTATTTTGGAACTGCTGGGAGTAGAGGTAGCTGGCCGCAGCATCCAAACGCTGCATATTGCGCATGCCAATAATCTGGAAGGCGCGGAGCAGCTGCGCGAAGTCATCATGCAAAACTTTACAGTGGAGCATGTGGACTATATTACGCTAGGGCCTGTTATCGGCGCGCATGCCGGTCCAGGAACAATCGCAGCATTCGTGAGTACGGTGTAAGCATGATGGATTTAAATCAATGTGCAGTACGCGAAGTCCATGGCGTTGGAGCTCAAAAGGTAACCGAGCTCAATGCCATGGGCATTTTTACCGTTATGGATTTACTTGAATATGTGCCGTTCCGTTACGAGGATTACACGGTTCGCGATTTGGCTAGTGTGAAGGATGGCGATCGGGTTACCGTACAAGGGGTTATTATCGGAGAGCCGGTGCTGCAGCGCTACAGCGGAAAATCTCGACTATCATGCAAGGTCATCGTCGATGAGTTTCTGTTGACGGCGGTGTGGTTCAACCGCCACTTTTTGAAGGACCGCTTGCGACCGCAGCAGGACATTGTTTTGACCGGCAAGTGGGATGGCAAGCGCAGACAAATGAGCGTATCCGACTCCGAGTTTCCGGGCGAAGGGGCTACCAAAACCGGCACGGTTCAGCCGGTATATTCGGTTGCAGGCTCCATGACGCAGAAGTGGATGCGCAAGGTGATCCAGCAGGCGCTTACGCAGTACAGCGCATTCATCACGGAAGTGCTGCCGGCAGACCTCGTCAGCCGGTATGGATTCATGTCGCGCAGCGAGGCGATGGCTGTCATTCACACGCCGAACGGTGTGGAGGAAGGAAAGCAGGCGCGCCGGAGGATGGTGTATGAGGAGCTGTTTCTCTTCCAACTCAAACTCCAGGCTTATCGCGCAGTGACACGCAGCCGCGCAGATGGCTTGAAGCAGCAGGTGGATCTGCCTGCTGTGCGTGCTTTCGTGCGCGCGCTACCCTTTCAGCTGACGGAATCGCAAAAAAAGGTCGTCAGCGAGCTCCTGCACGACATGCAGGAGCCTTATTGTATGAACCGACTACTGCAGGGCGATGTGGGCGCAGGGAAGACCGTAGTGGCGGCCATAGGGCTGTTTGCAACGGTGAAAGCCGGTTACCAAGGTGCATTGATGGTGCCTACGGAAATTTTGGCCGAACAGCATAAGCGCTCGCTCGACAATATGTTCGAGCCCTATGGGATGCAGGTCGCGCTGCTAACAGGCAGCTCAACAGGCCGTCAGCGACGGGACATACTGGCCTCCTTGCAATCAGGCATGGTCGACGTGCTTGTCGGCACGCATGCCCTTATCCAGGAGGATGTGTATTTTCGCCAGCTTGGGCTGGTCGTCACAGATGAGCAGCATCGCTTCGGGGTGAACCAACGCAGCATTTTGCGGCGCAAGGGGATGAACCCCGACGTGCTGACGATGACGGCGACGCCCATTCCGCGCACGCTGGCGATCACCGCGTTTGGTGATATGGACGTCTCTACGCTGCGCGAGCTGCCGAAGGGCCGTAAGCCGATCAAGACGTATGCTGTCCAGCACGCGATGCTGGAACGCGTGCTCGGTTTCATTCAGCGGGAGGTCGCGGCTGGTCGACAAGCGTATGTCATTTGTCCGCTCATCGAAGAGTCGGACAAGCTCGATGTGCAGAATGCCATCGACGTCCACATTCAGCTGCAGCAGCAATTTCCGCAGATGCGGATCGGTCTGCTGCACGGGCGCATGAGCGCGCAGGAGAAGGAAGCGATTATGCGCGCATTCAAGGATGGCGGCGTGGAGACGCTCGTATCGACCACGGTCATTGAGGTGGGCGTGGACGTTCCGAACGCTACGCTGATGGTCATTTATGACGCCGATCGCTTCGGTCTGTCACAGCTGCATCAGCTGCGTGGACGTGTCGGCCGCGGCGAGCATCAATCCTTCTGCGTGCTCATCGCCGACCCGAAAACCGAGGTTGGCAAGGAGCGCATGAAGGCGATGACGGACACGACCGACGGCTTCGAGATCGCACGGCGCGATCTGGAGCTGCGCGGGCCGGGTGACTTCTTCGGCACGAAGCAGAGCGGGCTGCCGGAATTCCGCATTGCCGACATGATGGTTGATTTCGAGATCATGGAGCAGGCGCGAGATGATGCGTCTGAGCTCGTTAGCGACTCATCCTTCTGGACGGGGGCGTCGTTTATGCCGCTCAGAGCTTATCTGCAGCGCGCGCAGGTGTTTGATAGCGAAGTGCTAGACTAATTCGTTTAATAAATTAAAAACGCTAGGATGGGCTGATGACAAGTAGCCCATCCTAGCGTTTTTTTTGCAATTCTAATGCTTCTTTGACTTCTGACTTTATCTTATTTCCTAGGATCGAACATTTGCTCTGTATTCCGTGGGTGGGAACCCGGTATCTTTACGAAAGCTTTTCGTAAAATGGTTCGTATCCTCATAACCGGTCTGCTCGGCAATTTCTTTCATGCTTAGCGCTGTGGTCGTAAGCAGAAATTTGGCCTTGTCGATTCGCTTGCGCTGCATATATTTGGCAGGCGGCATACCAAAATGCTTTTTAAAATATTTGATTAAATAATTAGGATGCAGATGTACGGATTTGGCCATTTGCTCCACGCTGATGCTCTTGTGCAGATTCACTTCAATGAACTGTCGCAATTGACTGAGGCGATCCATTTCATTGGCGCGTCTTTGCAGCACCTCTACAGGAACGGCTTCCAGGTAACTGGATAGGATTTGCAGCAGAACGGCTTTTTCTCGCAGCCGGGAAGTAAAGGCTGGTTGGTGATGTAGGGCGGTCAGCTCTTGGAACCATGCCGTCATTTGCGAGGCATCGCTTACAGGGATGCACAAAGGAATGTCCAGCCATTGGAATAAATCGAAAGAACCGATATGGGCTGTGAAATGGCACCAGTATTTTAAAAAAGGGCGATCGCTGATTGTGGCGTAGGATTGCAGCGCATGGGCAGGGAGCAGACATAGCTGATCTGCCAGGGGCTTGAACTCTTGATTTTCGACCTTGAGCCAGCCTTCTCCGTCCAGAATCCAATACAGCTTATTGTGTTCCGGGGTGAAATCCAGTTCCTTCCATGAAACGGTGCACTGTGTAAGATGGGCTTCCAATACGTGGATCTGAAGGTTCTGAAGAAGGTCCGATAAGAAGGCAATCTGCTGTGTGTTCATCATTAGGTTCACCTGAGAATGTTAATTATATCCTGATTAAGGTTAGTTTCGTACCTGTCTATTATAGCACAGCCTTGATAGACTGAAGGTGTGAAGTAGTGAAGATTTCATTGGCGAAAGGTGTGTAGGAGATGTCAAGCAATCATTCAATTATTCAAGAACGAACAGCGCGTACAGAATGGTTTTTGCAGGATCGATTCGGTATGTTTATTCATTGGGGGCTGTATGCGATTCCAGCCAGAGGAGAATGGGTACGCAGCGTCGAACGCATGTCGGTAGAGGACTATCAGACGTATTTTGATGAATTCGATCCGGTTCGTTATGATCCTAAAGCGTGGGCGCGTGCAGCGAAACAAGCGGGGATGAAATACGCTGTCCTGACGGCGAAGCATCATGATGGCTTTTGTTTATTTGATAGCGCTCTCACAGACTATAAATCAACTAACACAAGGGCTGGCCGCGATTTGGTTCGCGAATTTATTGAAGCTTTTCGAGCGGAAGGCTTGAAGGTAGGACTCTATTATTCGCTGCTAGATTGGCACCATGAGGATTATCCCGCTTACGGCGATAGGATTCATCCGATGCGGGCCAACGAGAACTATGCTAGAGAACCAGAGACATTCCATCGTTATGTTCAGTATATGCATGGGCAAGTGAAGGAACTGCTGATTAATTATGGCAGGCTGGATATTATGTGGTTTGATTTTTCGTATGATCACATGAAAGGGGAAACCTGGCAGGCCACAGAGCTGATAGCCATGATTCGATCTCTTCAACCACATATTATCGTTGATAATCGGCTGGATGCCAGCGGGGAGGAAGGTGGAAGCATTTATACGAAAAAGCCGGTGAGCTATTCGGGGGACTTTGCTTCACCGGAGCAAATCATTCCGCCGGAAGGCGTGGTTGACGACGAAGGCAATTCGCTTCCGTGGGAGGCTTGTATCACCCTCAACAATAACTGGGGTTATACCGCCAAGGACATGCAATATAAATCGGCTGCTACTGTTATCCGAAAGCTGGTGGAATGTGTCAGCAAAAATGGGAATCTGCTTTTGAATGTGGGGCCTGATGCACTCGGTGAGATCCCGAGGGAGTCACTGGATATTTTGGCTGAGGTTGGAAGTTGGATGCAGAAAAATAGCGCTAGCATATACGGCTGTGGTCAAGCGAATTGGCCCAAACCAGAGTGGGGCAGGTACACGCAAAAAGGCAACTTGCTGTATGCGCACTTGTTTGAAGAAAGCATAGGTCCGATTAATTTGAACGGATTGGCTGGCAAGGTAGGGAAAGCTAGATTAGTAGCGGATGGTTCCCAGCTCTTTTTAAGCCGTCCTTGGAATGCTGCGCAGTATCCAGACGATGCGTTCCTTAGCTTTGCTAAGCCTGAGAGCGCTAGTTATCCGCTGCCT
The DNA here is from genome assembly GCF_010820665.1 of Paenibacillus sp. SYP-B3998. Classification (GTDB taxonomy): domain Bacteria; phylum Bacillota; class Bacilli; order Paenibacillales; family NBRC-103111; genus Paenibacillus_E. Next base: position 1,218,421 of record NZ_JAAIKC010000001.1, read on the forward strand.
GATCAGAGAGCTACGGTGGTGGAGCTAGAATTAATTTGAAGACGATTGTAAGGTAATTCTCCAAAAAGAACGAGGATCTGGGCTTCTGCTCAGGTCCTTCTGCGCGCTGCAGCTGCTTGAATTGAATAATTTGACAATGATAATCATTATCACTTATTATGGGGGTAATATCTTCACAGATAACTAGTTATATTGACTTCGGTCTAGAAGGAGCTGAGCTTGTGCTGCCACGTTCCCCCAAAGATGACACAGATGATTTTCTGTTTCATTTTTCTTCCATTAAAATTTTCAAAGAGGAAACACTGGTAGCCGCTCCTATGGGAAAAGGTGTGTTCTTTAAACATAAAGAAGGTGACTGGGAGGGGCTTCGCCACGGGTTACCGGACGGTGTTCATGTGAACCGACTGATCGTTTCGGAGGGGGTGCTCTTTACCTGTACAAATAAGGGCTTGTTCGAATTTGATTCGGTCAGTGAGCAGTGGTGCGATACCGAGCTTGCCATCGGTTGCTATCAGTATAAAGAAGTGAACGGACGACCGTGGGCCGCGACGTCGTATGGCTTATGGAGCCGCACATCCAATGGTTGGCAGAAGATGGCTTATTCCCATGCCATGGTCTATGATTTTCTTTTTTATCCCGAATATATGATTCTGGCGCTCGATTTCGGCATTGCGGTTTATGATCGATTGATGGATGCGTGGATGGATTTTTCTTTTGCACAAGCGGTGACAGGGCTTGCTGTTTACCAAGGGCATATTCTTGGTATTACTGAAGATGGCGCATTGCTTCAAGGGGATAAGAAAGGTGGATTTGAGCAAATCAGGTTCCCTCATCTGTTTCTCTTCTCCTTGGTCACGAAGGGGCCGGATGTATTTGTTTGCTCTGATCATGGTTTGTACCGCATTAGTTATATCCAAAATCGGATTACGCTGCTTTCTGTGCGGCTCGGTTGTCCAGTTACGGACATTGATTGCAACGCGGACTGTTTGTATATGGCTACGTTGTTTCAAGGGATACAAAGGATGGAGAGGTGACGAGGCAAGTCCAGAAATCCTCAAGCGCAAATTAACATTTGACCGTGCCCTCATTCGATTTTAAGATAATAGTAGGCTTACTATTCTTTTGGAAACGAAGGTGTGCGGAATTTGACTTATTTATTGTGTTATTTATTGCTGATCAATATCGTTACGTTTATAGAAATGGGACACGACAAAGGACAAGCCAAGAAAGGCGGCCGCCGAGTTCCCGAGAAGAGGCTGTTTACGCTCGCTGCGCTGGGCGGAGGGATTGGCGGATGGCTTGGTATGCGCACATGGCGTCACAAGACCAAACACCGTTCATTTGTCATCGGCATACCGCTTCTGATTGGGCTTAATGCCATTTGTGTCATTGTGATCGCCATTTATATGTAGAACAGATGGAAGAAAGACGGTTGCCGATAGCGGCAGCCGTTTTTGCGTTTGCTTCAAGGCAAACAGATGACGAGTCAAGTTTGTGGGCTTTGACTCATAAGCTAGGAGCATGACGGTGATGGGGGGTGCGTTCATGAGCTATCAACAGTACGGAATTGATCTAGCCTTGGTGGAACGCGTGAAGTTTAAGATGAAGAACCTGGAGATTAAGGAACGCATGAAGATGCTGCTCCAGGGTATTACGAAAGCGAATTTGCAGAATCGGGGGAAGGTCACCCGCTTGTTGGGTGTTGCAGCGGGTATCTTCGGAGAGAAGCTCGTTGGCGTCAAGTAAGTCAACTTACAGACTTCGTCATCGCGCAGAAAATCGACCCCGCTAACACGTTTCATCTTATTAAGTTATGGGCGATGTTTCGTTGAGGCGTATTTTGACTTTAACCATAGGGGTTCATCTTAGGTGGGACGACTTTTTTAAGTTCCAAAAAATACACTTGCATAACGAATGTATGTTCGGTATATAATGAGTAATACGAATATACGTTCGCATAATGGTGGTGAGAATATGAGTGTTAATCCAAGAATCGAAAGTGAAGAGGATGTTCAAATCATCAAGGAATACACATTGCTGCCTATTTTGTTGGATATGTTAGCAAGGGATATTGAGGAACTCAAGATTAATAAGGATAAGATTGTGTACAATCATATTATTTTTTACCTTAGGGAAGTTGAAACCTCTATTTACCCGGAATTGCAAAGCATCAAGAGCAAGATGAAGAGGCGAGACATGAAGGTTTTGAACACAGACATGAATGCACTCGGCATTCATGTCGAGTATAAAGTCCGTGGTTATATCCATCATTTCACGATGCTCCGAAGTTTGATCAAAGCAGAGCTCATGACCGCGCTCATGAAGAGGAGAGGAGGAGCGCGGTGAGAACATCAAGCGAAAGGACGATCTTTCTAGCGGACTGCCAAAGCTTCTATGCCAGCGTGGAAAAGGTGGATCATCCTGGGTGTAAGGATATGCCTGTCGCTGTGGCAGGCGATCCTGCGCTGCGCTCAGGTATTATTTTGGCGGCATGTCCGATTGCCAAGAGCTATGGCGTATCTACGGCGGAACGACTGGGTGAAGCGCTTAAAAAATGCCCCGATCTGGTGGTGATGCGTCCCCGCATGCAGCATTACATTGATATATCGCTTATCATTACCAAAATTTACGAAGAGTTCACGGATCTCGTTGAAATTTTCAGTATCGATGAGCAATTCTTGGACGTTACCGCAAGCTTGTCCCTCTTCGGTGACGCGGAAAGCCTTGCTGCTGCGATTCAGCGAAAGGTGATGATTCAAACGGGCATACGCATCCGAATTGGCATCGGCTCCAATAAAATATTGGCCAAGATCGCCACCGATATATGGGCGAAAAAAAATGACAGTGGTATCTTCACCTTATCTGCTGCGGAAATTGAAGGCACGTTGTGGAAGCAGCCTGTCAATAAGATGTTCGGCGTGGGATCTCGTATGACTGCCCATTTCGCTCGTCTAGGTATACTTACAATCGGGGATATTGCCAACACGCCGCTGCCCAAGCTCAAGGATAAATTTCGCGCGCGCTTCGGCAAGCAGTCCGACATTCATGCCGAGATCATGTGGCGGACGGCGAACGGCCTTGATGATAGTCCAGTTACACCTGGCACCTTCGATACGCCGCCTAAATCGGTTGGTCATATGATGACCTTGCCCAGAGACTACAAGGAAACGAGTGAAGTGGATACGATTCTGCTTGAGCTTACCGAAGAGGTGTGTCGGGATTGTCGGCGCAAAGGCTATATGGCTTCTATCGTTACGGTAAGCTGTATGTGCAGCCCTTTTGATGCACCGACAGGATTTTCGCGTCAAATGAAGATGCCTGATCCTACGAATAGTACGAATGCGGTATTCCAAGCGGTGAAGCAGCTCTTTTACAAGTTTTGGGATAAGATGCCGGTGCGTCGCGCTGGTGTAATGCTAAGTCAGCTGATGAATGACGATCAATATCAACTTACCTTGTTTGAAGATCAAATCAAGACGAGAGCTTTGGAGAAGGTAACAGACCGGATTAAGGATCGATACGGCAGTGCCGCGATTGTGCGGGCTTCTTCGGTCACAACAGCCGGTCAAGCGGAGGCAAGGTCGCTCAAAATCGGAGGGCACTATAAATGAGTAAGAAACTGGAGGGGAATGGCTTGTGGGAGTCAAGCAGGATGATGCTGCCCCAGCATCGAGAGGCTCTGCAAAACCAGCGGAATGATCGACCTACGCCTCCAAGCAAGCCTACCCCGGAAGATATCGGGATCATGAAAGATTATGTTTTGTTGCCTGTTATGCATGGCATCATTAAAAAAAAAGCGAATGAAATTGAAAATTCCTCCACTATGCTGCGAGCTCTCTATGCAAAAGTGGCGCATGCGCTTGCCGCGCATATGCTGACTGATTTAGCCGAAATCAAAAATCGCATGTCGGTTAAAAGCATCCAGGTGTTTGAACAAGAAAAAAATGACCGTGTGATCCATTATCGATATATATGTCGCGGCTATGAAGATACATTTGCTATGGCTAAAGACTATATGCGAGCTGAAATCAGTGTTAGAACGTCTCGCTATATCGATCATCTGGTGGCAAGCGTCTACACAGCCCGTAGGGGAGATTAGTAAAAGAAGTAAGACATAGAGCAGTCTGAGAGGAATAGTCTCAGGCTGTTTTTCAATAAACTTGAAAGTGTACCGATTAGTCGGTACACTTAAGGCATTCGCAGATGAAAGGGAAGGGTAACGTTATGCGTCAATCCAAACGACAGATCATCTTAGAAGCGGCGACTAAATTTGTTCTTTCTCAAGGCGCTGCCCAACTTACGCTGGATGCGGTTGCCAAAGAGGCTGAGATCAGCAAAGGCGGTTTATTTTATCATTTTGCTACGAAGGAAATATTAATCAAAGCGATGGTCGTGCAGGCAAGGGAACATATGACGGATTCGATCCAAAAATTTTACGACCAAGATAATGAACCTAAAGGCAGATGGACACGCGCCTATTTAAGATGGGCACAGGAAGATTTAGAAAGAAATAAAGAGCTTTACTCAGCTTTATTAATTGCTATGGTAACCAACCCAGGCTTGTTAAATCCGGTAGAACTGTTCTTTCAGCAGCTCTATGAGAAAGTCGAGGTCGATCAACTTGATCCTGTTTTAGCTAATGTGATATGCCTTGCGGCGGATGGTCTCTGGTATGCAGATATGTTCAATTTTAATCCGCTTAGAGAAGAAATGAGAACCAAGGTCATCGGTAGATTGATTGAACTAACGAAGGAGGGGACGCGATGAGCAGTTATATTTTTTTATTCACCTCGATTTTCTGTGAGGCATTCGCTAGCGCGATGATGAAAGCGTCCAAAGGTTATTCACGCGTTTTACCTACAATCTGCATGATTAGTGGATACGCGGCTGCCTTCTATTTTCTTTCCTTAGCCGTCAGAAATATCCCGCTTAGTTTTGCTTATGCCACTTGGGCAGGTCTGGGCACTGTACTTGTGGCGATTATCGGACGCTTCGCCTTCAAAGAAACGATCAGCAAAAAATCTGTTCTTGGCATGACTATGCTCGTGGTTGGCGTTGTGCTGCTGAATCTATCGGGATCCAGTCATTAATTCGTATGCGAGGTGGCACACATTGAATAAATATGCATTGCTGAGCTTGACCATTTTATTTGAACTATTTGCCACGACGATGCTTAAATATTCAGATGGATTCAGCATACTGCTGCCGAGTATCGGCGTTGTCGTTGGTTATCTCTTGTCATTTACATTACTGGGATTCGTGTTGAAAGTATTCCCGCTTAATATGGCTTATGCCATCTGGTCGGGCTCAGGTGTAGCTCTAGCGAGTTTAGCAAGTGTCATTCTCTTCGGAGAAACGATGAATGCGATGGCTATAGTGGCAATTATCTTCATTATAATCGGTGTCGTAATTTTGAGCGGAACGAAAACGGAAGATCACGTTACAGAAAAGGAAATTAGTTAAGCGATTTATTTGCACGGGGAACCTGTAGGCAAGCCTCTGCCGTTTTCTTGCGAATTGACGTGGGTAGTTGTTTTTCTCATAATGGAGGGAGTAGAAAAATGGTTTGGAAGGGTGATCATCCATGTGCGGGCGTTATACGATTACCGTGACGCTAGAGGAGCTCATGCTTCGTTATGATGTGTATTATAAAGTCCCCTCCAAATATAGCCCTAAGTATAATGTAGCGCCTGGACAGCTTGTGATGGCCATTGTCTATGACGGGGAAAAGAACAGACTTGGCGAACTGCGCTGGGGACTTATCCCTGAGTGGGCCAAGGATGAGAAGATCGCCTACCAAACGATCAATGCCAGGGCTGAGTCTTTGACGGACAAGCCCGCTTTCCGCACATCCTTTCAGCGCAAGCGCTGCCTCATTCCTGCCGACTCGTTCTATGAGTGGAAAGGGAAGGGCAAGCAAAAGCAGCCGATGCGGATCATGCTGAAGAGCAAGAACATCTTCAGCATCGCTGGGCTTTACGATACGTGGGTATCGCCGGAAGGTACGCGAATTTCTACCTGTACGGTCGTTACGACGGCGGCTAACGAGCTTGTGGCGGATATTCATGAACGCATGCCAGTTATCCTGCGGCCTGAGTCCGAGGCGACGTGGTTGGATCGCCGCATTACGAACGCTGAAGCGCTAAGTTCACTGCTAAAGCCCTATCCGGCGGATGAAATGCTCGCGTACCCGGTATCGAGCCGGGTAGGAAATGTGCGTAATGACGACGAGTCCTGTGTGGAGGAGTTGAATCTTTTGTTGTAATTGTGCAGCAGAAGTAGCAGCGAGACGGAAAAATGGGAGAGTAGCTTAAATGAAAACACGCACTATAATGAGCCTTACACTCGTCTTCTTGATTGTGTTTGGGATTAATGGATATATCGGCTGGCATGGTCAAATCTTTCTATCAGACCTACTAGGTGTTTGGTTCCATCGCGGCATATATTGGAGTTGTTTCTGGATCGTTGCTTTAGCGTACCTGCTATCGTGGGCAGGTTCTCGAGTGCTTCATGCCCATGTATCTCGGGTATTGAAAATTATCGGTTCGTATTGGTTCGCGATGATGCAATACGGTATTTTGCTTCTGTTGGTAACGGATTTGGTCGCGGGAGTTCTCGCTTTGGCAGCGATCCCCTCACAAACATTTATCCCCGTCCTCGGCTGGCTTGATGTGTTCATTTTCTTGGTTATTTTCGCACGAGGCTCTTATAATGCAAATCATCCTGTCATTCGCAGTTATGACATTACGATTCCCAAAGAAGCGGGCGACTGGAAACAGCTCCGCGTCGCGATCGCCTCGGATATTCACTTGGGTTCGATCGTTGGGAATCGCCAACTATCTAAGCTCGTGGAACAAGTCAATGGGTTGCATCCGGATCTGATTCTGCTGCCAGGGGATGTCATTGATGACGACATCCGTCCGTTTATCCGTTATGAGATGGGCAAAACGATGAGGGAGCTGCAAGCTCCACTTGGTATTTATGCTGTGCTTGGCAATCATGAATATATTGGCGGGCACATTCCTGCCTTTGTGGAACAAATGAGTCAGATCGGTATTCGCGTCCTTATGGATGAAACGGTGCACATCGCAGAACGATTGTACATCGTAGGCAGAAAAGACAAGGCGGCTGAAAGAACGGCTGAAGGACGGCAATCGTTGGACGCCTTGATGGATGGGGTGGATACCACGCAACCAATTATTGTCATGGATCATCAACCTTATCACTTGGACAAAGCCGCGGATGCTGGTGCGGATGTCATGCTGTCAGGTCACACACACAGAGGACAAATGGCGCCGAACCATCTCATTACAAGGAGGCTGTTTGAGCTCGATTGGGGATACTTGCGCAAAGGGAACCTTCACGCTATTGTCTCCTCAGGTTTTGGCACATGGGGACCGCCGATTCGGCTTGGTAGCCGTTCGGAAATTATACAATTGACGATTCATTTTACAACTGAAGAGAGAGAAGAGGCTTAATGCATGCAAGACATACACAAAAAACAAATTAAACCAATCGAAGTGGCTGCAGCGATGATGCAGTTTACGATGAAAAGCATAGAAAACAGTTGGGAAACGATAAAACCAGCCATGTCTGCTTATTTAACAGAGCCAGCGCTGTCGGAAACGAAAGAAGACGAGCTTTTGAGAGAATTTTACATAGCGGCTTTATCACTGGAGATTTATTGTATCCCGCACGCTTTTGCTCCCGAGATCGCTGGTCTTGTAGGATTGGGAATGGGTGAGGTCATGGCTTCTGAAAGCTTATCTTCACATCAATTATCGGAGCCAATCCGTCAGCACTATTTACCTCAATTCGAAAAAATTAGCGCAGCCGCGCCCTCGGACCTTGCGCTTGCACTTGTAGAAACGGCGGCGCGGATTTTATATGATCGCTTAGAGTTGCCGCTAAAACCTATCGAGCCTGCTAACACATTGCTGTGGGTGAAGCTGCTCCCGTTTCTTGCTCAATTGGTTGGGAAATGGCCGATGCTGTTGAGCAAATTTACGATTCAGTCGGAATAGAGGGCGGAATAACGGACTGTATCGCTTGACTAAAAGTAATTATTACGAATAAAATAAAGAGATGGAAATGATAAAATGAATAGGTTAGTTTTCATGTTGTATGGAGGTGGATGTTGCGATGGGAATAAAACGAGTTACGGTTTATATTTTGTCAGGCTTTCTAGGGAGCGGCAAAACGACGTTATTGACGAAGGCTATTGATCATTTTACGGAAGCGGGACGTAAGCCAGCGGTCATTATGAATGAGATCGGCGAAGTCAATCTTGATGGGCAATTGATTGCCAGCGAGGTGCCGATGTCCGAGCTTCTGGGCGGCTGTATCTGCTGCTCAAGTCGAGGGGATCTCGCCACGGCGCTTAACGATCTTGTGACGGACGAGCAGCCTGATCTTATTTTTATTGAATCGACGGGCGTGGCGAATCCGCTGGAAATTATCGATGAAGTAACGGACGCTTCGCTCATTCTTCCAGTAGAGCTTAAGGCCGTCATTACCGTTGTCGATGCGCCACAGCTGTTGGAGCTAAACCGGACGAGTCGCGGTAAGACGTATCGACTGATGAAAGAGCAAATCCGCTGCGCGAATCTGTTGCTTCTGAATAAGGCAGACCTGCTACCCGCCGGAGCGCTGCAGGAGGTAGATGCTCTCGTTCGCGAATGGAACGCTTATGCATCCGTGCACTATACGGTGTTTAGCCAAATCGAAATGCGGCTTATTGAAGCGCTGGAAGATGAGAGCGGGTACAAAGGCGAGATTGAACAGGGGCATGCGCACGAGAGGGAACGCAAGTGCGAACATTCGCACGAAGAAGGTGATCACGCTCACGAAGTTTGTGCCTGCGCTACAGTTCGCAGCGAAGATATGGACGATTCCCATGGGGATCATCATAACGAACATGCTTACGAACAAGGGCATGGACGCGAGAGTCACCACCACTCCCACGATCATGTGATGGCATACACGCATTTTTTTGAGCGGGCAGTTGATAGTAACGCGTTCGAAGAGTTTGTCAGCAAGCTGCCTTCAGAAGTATATCGCGCGAAGGGAATTCTCAGCTTCTCCGACACGGCCAGTCGTTTTTTGTTCCAGTACGCCTACAGGGAGATGGATTTCGTCAAAATCACACCCAAAGGCGAAGTGCCGGATGTTGCTGTATTCATCGGTGAAAACTTTTCCAAAGAAGCGGTTCGAGGAGAACTGCGCAGACTGGAATTATTGGCGGATAAGGATAGCGAATAAAGCCATAAAAGCGAATCCGAGCAGAGGCTCGGATTTTTCTTTTATTTTAACATTTTGAGGTAGGGGCACCTTGCAAACGAGGAGCTTATAAGTTCGTTTTGTCAACAAATCGGTCAGCAGTAGTAGTTGAAGAGATACTACGAACACTCTCCATTTAGCTCAGGAAGCACTTTTTCTCAGCGTATTTAAAGCTTCATAGCTGTGACTCTGACAGGGTATTCGTTAAAGCAGGAACGGTATGAAAGGGTTCTGTTTAAGGGACTCTGAGCGTAGGGGATAGTGTGGATAGACAAGTTTCAGATGATCGATATGTAGTGCGATAGCGAGCTATCGGCAAATCAGATATAACCTAATTGCCCCTAATAAGCACAAAAGCCGCTAAAGAGCCCTTCAAGCAGCTCCCAAGCGGTTTTCGCTAGTCTAATTCTTTGAGGGGTTCGAAATTCGGATAAATATAAGGCGATTCGGGTGCTTTGATTTTTTCAATGTTGCTTGCTTTAATCGTGAAAATATCATTGCCGTTGTAGCTGCCATTTTGAATCGTACCGCTCACTTTCACCCACATGTCTTTGGTGTAGTTTTGGGCCGTTGGGAAGTCAACCATGACACCATAGGGTGTAGCATCGGCGGAACAGCAGCTTACGGCGAAGCGGCCAACAACGAATTGGTCATTTTTCATGTTGTCTTCGCGGTATACGAACCCGCTGAGTTCTATTTTTTTACCTATGAAATTGTTTTTAAATAGGTCGATCGACGATAAAATTTCCATGTAAATCTCTGGTTTGACGACGATCGTATCCTTTTTGTAAAGACGCATTCCGATTTTGGAGAAATCCTCGTCCCATTCATTATCGGCGTGAAACAGCTTTTGCAACTCGGCGTCGGTCTTTACGGCTCCTGGGGCAATGGTCGAAGCAGCACTAGTCGTATTGGTGGCAGCGGAGCTAGTTGCAGAACCAGAACGATTAGGGTCTGAAGCCGTAAATCCAGTACCGGATGAACTTATTTTCGAAGATGAGCCAACATCTATTTTAGGGCTTGGGTTTGTTGTAGAGCTTGGGCTTACCGAAGGATCCGCAACGGTATCTGAACTCGTATCTGCAGTAATCATTGTCTTGTCGTCAATAGTCGTAGTAGATCCAACTTCAGCTGCCTGCTCATTTTGGGTCCCGTTTTGGGCAACTTGCTTGACTAGACTTGATTTGGCTGCCGAAAGATTCATCCCCTTTGCAGCAGCCATTGCGCTGCCGAGCGCTGTGTTCGGCAGAAGGAAACCAATCAGCAGCGGCAAGATGAGCAGTCCATATGCAATCGTATTACGAAAGGCTGAGCGAGAAACGGGGTGCTCACAATCACACGTTACTTGTTTTCCCCAGTAGGCACGTAGTGCAGAGTATCCTTGAAAACAGGCAATGACATATAAGGCTACTGCTGCGCATTTGACATAAATCATCATACGTGGGGCTATGTAATACTGAAGAGCATCTGATTTGGCTAAATATACGATATAACTGGAGAAACCAAGCAAAATAAGGGTCCGAAATAAATAATGAAAACTAATGATTCGATTCTCGCTCATAATAGTTTCTCCCACAGTAATGATCCCGCCAGAACCGTTATGGCAATGAATAGCGACAGGATGAGTACAAATTTGGTTTTAAACACCGAGAGAAGCATCAGTGTACTTTTGAAGTCAAGCATCGGACCGATTACAAGGAACGTAAGCAGAGAACCGGATGTAAAGGAGGTTTGAAAAGAAGAAGCGACGAAAGCATCTGATGTGGAACATAGCGACAACACGTACGCAAAGCCCATCATAAAGAGATGGGAGCTAAGGGGACCTTGTCCAATGGCAACTAGGCTCTCTCGCTGTATAAAGGTTTGGATGATTGCGGTGAGCAGGGAACCGAATACGAGATATTTTCCCATTTCAAAAAACTCATCAGATGCATGCACGAAAAAAGATGTGAATTTGCTGCCTTGATGCTGATGTTCCTCCAGTGCGTTTTGACCTGCAAAATGTGCGCGGCTGATGCGTAAAGGATTGTTTTTGATGAAACGGTACAGCAGTAGTCCGATCACCGCAGCAACAGTGAAGGCTAGTCCCATGCGAGAGTAGGCCAGATAAGGATGATTGCGGAAAGCCATGAATGTCGCTGCAAATACGATGGGATTAATAATTGGTCCTGTCAAGATAAAAACGACTGCGACGTAGACGGGCATTCCTTTCAGGATAAGCCGCCTCACGACGGGAATCATACCGCATTCGCACATCGGAAACAGAATGCCTAGCAAACAAGCAAATAAAATGCCCAACAATGGATTCTGTGGTATCCAGCGACGAATAGTCTGCTCGGAAACGAAGCTTTGCAGTAAGGAAGAGAGGATCACGCCGAGCAAAACAAACGGGATAGCTTCCAGTAAAATACTGATAAACATGGTCTTGAATGCTTGAAGATGGTCTGACGTGAAGAGGGAAAGTTGGGGAATCTCTCTGTTCATCATGATTAAAACAATCAAGAGGAAGCAGATGACAGCCAGGGCGTGAATACTTGATCGAAATAGGGTGGTTGGCATTGCATAAGCTCCTTAATCATAATTATTACTATTATAACCTATGAAAGGCGAAAGCGAAACAGGACAAAATTTACAGGAACTGATCACACAGACTTGACTCGAGTGGATGACTTGCGGCACTATTAGGAGAGAAGATTCCATGACAGAGGGGTAATGCAAGTGGGCACTCATACGCATACGATTGACGAGATGCTGAAGGTGATGGCTAGGCAAGGGTGGAGAATTACGGAGCAGCGCAGGAGCTTGGCAACGTTATTCGCTGAATCAGAGAGCTACCTGTCGCCCAAAGACGTTTATGAATATATGAAGCAACAATATCCGGGTGTCAGTTTTGACACGGTATACCGCAACCTTCGCTTATTAAGTGAGATGGGGGTTTTAGAACAGTTTCATTTGGCGGATGGATTGAAATTCAAAGCAAGCTGCCAAGCGTACCACCATCATCATATGATTTGTGTGACCTGCGAAAAGACGGTTACCTTCGAATTTTGCCCGATGAAGCATTTGAAGGATATACCGGAGAGCTTTGACATCCAGAGTCATCGGTTTGAGATTTTTGGCTATTGCTCGGATTGCAAGTCGCCTTCGGGAGATTCACAAGTTGCACATTGAAAGAAACCGTGGGACTTTTTGTTCTTGCGGTTGATACCCAAAGTGGAAAAGAAGAGCGCCGAGTTCCAACGCTTGCAAATGAGTCATGGTAAACAGCTGGACAGCTGGATCAGTGACGACAACAAGGAAACCCCACCCAGCCAAATTCGGCCAAGTGGGGAATTTTTTATTTACTAAGTTAATCTGCCTTTTTAATGCCTCTTAGAAGTCGTTGAAGAGAGGGGGATTTAATTTGTGTTTTGTAATTTCCAGTTGATCTCCCCGTTACCGGAGCGAATCTTCTTCATCCCCGGTTTTGCGTAGATAATTAGAATCCCGCTGTCCGTGATGTACGAATCTTTATCGAAAATTTGTCTAAATTTGATGAAAATTGAATGCGAATAGGTAAAGTATCGTTTACAATTTGGTGTAATCATTCGAACATAGGAGATTACCATCAGATGAAAAGCTATCTTGGGAGAAGAGTTAAGCAGGATGTCGTAAATACAGTTGGACTCGTTCTTCTTCCTGCGCAGTCTATTATAGGCAGCGAAGAGCTTGAACTTCTAATGATGCATCGTGTCGATCTGTTTTCTATCATTTTTGATGTGGAGGCAGAGGCAACCAAGGTTTCATGCGAAACGCGTATGCAGCAAGTGGTGCAGCACGCGAAAGAATTGTTTAGCGCGATTGAGATGACTCGTAAAATTCCTTTGCTGGAGATCCGAGAAGAAGTAATTCCCAGTGTGCAGCAACTGAGTGAAAATCCGAATGTTTTTCAGCTCTTCGAGGCCGTGCGGGCGAAGGACGATTACACGCATGAGCATAATATTGGTGTCGGTGTGCTTGCAACTTTAATTGGCAAATGGTTGAATCTGAGTGGCAGAGAGCTTACAACGCTCAGTCTGGCTGCTACTTTGCACGATGTCGGTAAGGTCAAGATTCCTGTCGAGATTTTAAATAAGCCTGGGAAGTTGACAAAAGAAGAATTCGAAGAGATGAAGCGGCATAGTCTCTATGGCTATGAGATGCTCAAGGAAACGGTCGGCGTAGGACCGAGGGTTGCAGTTGTGGCCCTTCAGCATCATGAGCGTGAGGATGGCAGAGGGTACCCGTACGGTTTGAAAAAAGAAAAGATCGATTTATTCAGTAAAATTGTGGCCGTTGCTGATATTTTCCACGCGATGTCCTCCAAACGCCCTTACCATGAACCGATGCCGTTCTATGAAGTCATAGGGGAAATGCGCAAGGGGACATTTGGCGAGCTAGAGCCAGAGATTGTTTCTGTCTTTCTAGATAATATTACTCGCCATTTAATTGGGAATCAGGTCGTTCTTTCAGATGGTCGCCAAGGGGAAGTTGTTTATATTAATCCGCATGATGAGGGAAGTCCACTGATTAAAGTCGAGCGGGAATTTATTGATTTGAGTAAAGACCGTCACATTCATATTCAGACTATTATTGCTTAAAAAAGCAGCCCGCTTGAGATGGATTATGAACTCAGCAGGCTGTTTTTATTTTAAATAAGACACCGTATAAACGTTATTGGCTTAACCCTTTTTGCCAATCTTGTTCCAATGTCTCTGCGTCTAAGTCTATGCCAATGAGTATGAGATACGGCTTACCTTCGAAGTGCGTTCGCTGCCAATTCGTACGTTTACCAGCGTACTGCATGATGAAGGATTGACCAGCGGGTTCAAAAGAGAAATAACCTTTGGCGCGAAGCAGTTGAGCGCTCCATCTGGTTAAGTAACGCTCCACAATACGCTGAGTGATGAAATGGGGATAGTCAGCGTTGAGGGTTACCGTTTGAATGCGAGAATAGGAGAGGTTAGACTTGGGCTCGGACTGGCCGCTGTTAGATTTCATATTCTTAACGACTTGCAGCTTGCGATTGAATGTTGGTGAAGCGGGCGTTGGTGCTTCAAGCTGCTTAAGTGAACCGAAAATGAGGCTCAAGTCGAAAAGGCTATGTGTCGTAGGAAGCAGTAAGGAACGTTCATTCCATTTACGAATCGTTTTTTCGATCGAATGTCGCTGTTTGTCCGTCACGAGGTCGATCTTGTTGAGCAGCAGCAGATCAGCGACGGCCATTTGTCGACGGAGCGTATGGACAAGCTCGCGATCAGAGGCAAAGATGCTGTTATAAGCAAGCACGTGTTCAGCGTCGAGGACAGTGATGACGGTTTGCAGCTTAAAGTAAGGGAGCAGGGCAGGTTCTGTGAGCGCATCGGCGATTTCTTCGGGGTTGGCCACGCCCGTCAACTCGATGAGGATGACGTCTGGTTTACGTTTGAGAAGTTGCTTCATCGCATTGTTGATCTCATTCTTTTTGCTGCAGCAAATGCAGCCGTCTAGCAGCTTTTCAACATTGATGTCGGGTGAGGCAGATTGAAGGAAATGGCCGTCTACATCTTGTTTGCCCAATTCGTTCATTAGCACAGCAGGCGTGAGCCCGAATGAAGCTGCTTCTTGCAGCATACGGATCAGGAGGGTTGTTTTGCCGCTGCCTAAAAATCCGCTTAATACAATAACGGGAACTTTGAACACAGAAAAACCCCTTTCCATCACATAAAATAGTAATATTTACGAATAAAAGTATAGCGCAAACAGAGGACCTCTGCAAGGTTGGTCACCCATGTCGACGAGGGGTTTGCTGGGAAAAGATTCGTATAACGATTCTTCCCCTTGTGAGGGGTTAGCGTTATGGTACAATGAAGCCATCTTGGGACAGTTTGCTGATGCTGCCTTCAATGACGCAGACACAGGCGCGTACGATTCTCGGCTGCTTCCTTTTTTCAGGGGAAGACGTGTGTAAACGTATCGGTGATTTGAGTATGGGCGAGCGATGCCGAGTGGCCTTCTTGAAGCTCTATTTCAGTGGTGCGAATCTGCTGGTGCTTGATGAGCCAACAAATTATTTAGACATCGATACGCGGGAACGTATCGAGCAGGCGTTGCTGCACTACCCAGGGGCGATGGTGATCGTCTCCCATGACCGCTTCTTTGTTCGTAAGCTCGCAACGAAGCTGTTATGGCTCAGCGCTGAACGCAGCCCGGTTTCGTTCATAGGCAGCTACGACGAGTATGCGGAAGCGAACAAGCTGCAAGAAAGCTCTCCGGAACGTTTGGAGCGAGCCAATGAGAAACGCCAACTAGAGCTAACCTTGGCGAAATTGATGGCAGAGGGGACATGGCGTCCCGAAATCATGCAGGCTCAACTCCAGCAGATTCGAGACATCAAGTCGCGGCTCGCTGAGCTGGAATAAACGAAAAGCCAGGTACGCATCGGGATGATGCGCATCTGGCTTATTTGCTTTTTGGGACGTGAAGCAGTTCAGGCACAGTGACGAAGGAGTAGCCGGATGTTTTGAGCTTACGGATGAGGGGTTCAATGGCTTGTACCGTCCCAGACAAATCTTGACTGTCCGCACCGCCGGAATGCTGCAGGATGATGGAGCCGGGTTTCGTCTGCTGCATAATGTTTTGCAGCACTTGAGCAGACTTGAGTGATTTCCAATCGAGAGAATCCACATTCCAATTCACGATTAAGTAATGATGGTCGGCCACCCATTTAACCTGCTCTTCATTGATTGCCCCATAGGGAGGGCGGATTAACTTGGGGGTGTATCCGATTAAGTTTTGTAGAACGTTTTCTGTCTGCTCAATCTGGCTTTGGAAACCATCGACACTGAGCGTAGGCAAGTTGGCATGGCTGTAAGAATGATTGCCAATTACGTGTCCCTCGTTGACAATTCGTCTAACCATATCTGGGTGGGCATTTGCTTTTGAGCCCAGTAAGAAAAAAGTCGCTTTCACATGATGCGCTTTAAGCGCATCCAGTACTTTCGGTGTGAACTTGGTATCCGGACCGTCGTCGAAGGTGAGAGCAACTTTTTTCTCATGAGACGAACCGCGCAGCTTGAAGGTTTCGGGATATTTGATGGCGAGCTGGGAAAGTGTGAGTTTTTTCTGTGCGATTTTTGCTCGTCCTTGGTTTTGCTGAACCGGGACGGACGGTTTTTTGGATTCAGGTGACGGTGTAGCTTTTTTAGGAGTCGCCTTCGGTTTAGGGCTTTGTGTTACAACAGGTGATGGTTGAGTCTCAGGTGATGTGGTCGGTACCGACGTGGGCGTAGGTAAAACCGTAGTGGTTGCCCAAGGAGTCGAGTTAGGACGCTCGTCAAGTATGCTTGATTCAACGCCATGCTCGTTCCCAGCTGCCTTCTCCCGTTTATTAATGACTGGATCTTCCTGCCCGTCTGAATCTTGCGTGTAGCGCTGATCGTGATAAGGTTTACTTTTGGATATGCCACAGCCTGTCGCTAAAAGGCAAACGATGGCGATGGACCAGAGCCACTTAGTCATGATAATCCCCCTGAACATAAGACTATACTCTAGGTTTTGCTAAGGCGGGATATCCTATCCAGTGGAAATTAACGAATGGACGAACATCTCGTCCTAGTGGGGAATGAAAGAACGTGAACCATTTTGGAGAAATGACCGTCATTACTAATACCAAAGAGAGAGAAGAGACTTGAAGGAAAGGGAGCGAAGCGAAGATGGCGTTGCAAAGCACGAAGAAATTACTTGTGCTTCTACTTCTTTTGCTATGTGCAGGCTGTTTTTATAAGGAAGTTTCGGTCACTCTCCGGACAGAAACGGCTTCTCCAAAACAGACAATGAAAATGGTGTTTTCAATTACTGCGGGGGTCGACATTACGGTCGATAGCCAGTCCGACGAGGCTCCCGAAATTTATAAGAGGCCCAATAAAGCAATCACCTTCGTGAACGAGCTTCAAGGGTATGGCGTAACCTCACAAAACAACGATCTTCTTATTATGGAAACCAAGGATCGTGGGCAAACATGGCGAAAAGTGAGCAGCTTCACGAATACAGCCGCGTCGTCGTCGCTATCGTTTCTCGATGTGAATACGGGATGGCTGCTCACCAAGGATAGTATTGATAATAAGGCGAAGCTTCAACTGACTTCGGATGGCGGTCAAACATGGGAAGTGATCGCGAGGGATTTACCTGATCTGAGTGGGCTGAATGGAACCCCGGTTTTACGGTTTTTTGACCGACAGAATGGACTAATCGCGGCCAAAGGCAATCAAGATATGCTGCTGCTGCGCACGCAGGATGGAGGGCTGACTTGGACACCTGCTAGTCGCGTAGCGCTGCCGAAGGAAGGCACAGGCGTATTTACGTTTATCTCATCCACGAGTGGATGGTATGTGGCTCAAGGGAAGAAAGGTGATTTATCGAATGTACTCTACCGTATGACCGATGGAGAGACGTGGCAGGAAATCGGGAAGCTTCCAGCTCTATTCAAGCCGCAGGTCATCACATTCTTAAATTCAGAAGAAGGCTGGCTGCTTATGCATAGCGCTGAGCAAGGGGAATTGGCTCGGTGGATGTTACTGCGGACGGAAGATGCTGGAGGTACGTGGAGTCAGCATGAATTTCCGGAGACGTTTCGTTTATTGGCAACGGATGTGCAGATGAGCTTTACTTCATCGGAAAACGGTTGGTTGCTGGGCGCGAATCGGTTGTGGGTGACCGAAGATGGAGGTCTTACTTGGAAGCCGTGCGCGCCCTGACAACCTTTAAATGATTTTCTGAAAAGTCACAATATCAAGAAATTTCCCCCATTTAAAGCCAACTTCACGAAAATGTGCACATTGGAAGTAACCATTTTTTGCGAAAGAGTGGATACTGGGGGCGTTGTCTGAACATATCGTCGAGACAAGCACGTGAAAACCATGTTGTTTGGCGATAGGCTCAATATGCTGCAGAGCGGCAGTTCCGACGCCCTTACCCACACATTCCGGATGCAAATAAATCGTAATCTCACCTGTCGTATCGTAAGCTTGTTTTTTCTTGTGAGGCATGACCTGCACATAACCTTGTAGATTCCCATCCAACAGGATGGTGAAGGTTCGATAACGTGGGTTAGTATGAACGAGACTCTCGGTAAATTCCGCTAGCGCGACTGGTTGTGCGTGGAGTGACACGGTCGTATGCGTCACATAGTAATTGTAAATATCCATGAGCAAGGGAATATCTGTCTCCTCTAGTTCCCTAAAAATAATATCTGTTATCATGCGCGAACTCCCAACGGGTTGTAGTGTTAATACTTCTTGGGAAATATCCTACAGAAGAGAGGTAACTCCTTTTTCTCGTTAAACATATAGCCACCATGTATGGATATTGGATATAATGTGAAAAGAAGATAGAGGCATAACAGAGAGAATCGGGGGAAATCGCATGTCGGGAAATTCGGGATACATACTCGTCATACTCATTGGAGTTATCGTACTAGCAGGTCTTACCATCATGAATCTTCGCAAAATTAGCAAATCCACAGCCGATCTGACGATACTCAAAAAAAGGACACTGCTTTGGACAGAAATTTCATTGGCCTTGTTTGTTGTCCAATTATTTTTTCGAGATCGTCAAGGTGGTTTTCTTTTGTTTTTTGGGATTTTAACCGCATTCACAGGCGCCCATTATCTAGGGGTTCTGTATTACTCCAGAAAAAAAGGCAAGTAAAAGCGAAGAGGTTAACCATTGTAGAGATTCTACGAAAGGGTGGCCTCTCTTTTATCGCATAATTAAATTGAACAGGAAAATTTTGTTATCTATAATCCCGCCGAGAGGCGGGTGTTTTTGTTTTACTATAAAATACCCATGTCAATATGTAATCCCTTGCAATTCCGGGATAGTTCCAGAAATCGTAATCGAATCCATCGACGAAGGAGTAATGTTCTCGAATCTGGACAATAAGTTTGACAACAAACTAAAGCGCGCGATCGGCAAACTCGATAGGAATATGGATTGGTGTACGATTTGGCTGTTCATGCTCAAAATGTTTATAAGTGGTAGGAACTTGCATAAGGCACAAGATGAACCGAATGAAGTGATGGGTGTGGTCGATTTGCAAGTAGCTTTACTTCTTACCCATAGCGATTCTATACAGACACACGCTGCCTTTATTAAGGGAACCGCAGTTATTCGGGGCGCTAATAAATAACCGTCATCTATGCTGGCTGAAGCATTTTCAAGACGGATATGTGGGGTTTGGGTTAAAAACCAACTTGACTGACAGTCCAATCACCTCGAAGCATATGGAATATAATTCTAAATGTTGAATACAATTGTCATTACTAAATAAAATGTCGAGGTGTAGAAATGAAGGTATTGCTTGAGACTAAAATAATGCCGAACACAGAGAAGAAGGGGGATGTAGTTAATTTCTTGAAAATGAACTATAAGGGGTTGTATCACATTAACGATTTGATTGAAAATCGAAAAAAAGCAAGTGTTAAATCATTGTCAAGCTGATTAGGATATCTGATTGCTAACCAGTCGTTTGAAATTTTATGAGCGGCATATGCAGTGGAATATCTATCCCTAACTGATTTGGGTGATACTTACGATTCGAAGATAATAAGCTAACGAACACATTTCTTGGGTTCTATGTTTAATCATTTTTTTTTCAAGGTTCCAAGCGCGCGGAATTTACAAAGAGGCTGTCCCAAAAGTAACAATTAAAGATGTGTGGGACAAATCCAAGCGTTAAAAAAATTAATAGTTAAACGGAAAAGGAGCTAAGCGGCTTGTATGTGCTTAGCTTCTTTGTTTTTGGCATTCACTGCTGCTTTTTTCAGGTGCAAAGAAACCGTCTCCTTCGAAATGGGGTGGTACCTCCATTTTACCAAAGAACGGTTTCTTTTTGTTGCATAAAATGAAAAAGTGGCCCTCCCTCAGTCATTATTCATGACTTTTGGGACAGCCTCATTTTTTAATTTCTTAAAGCTTTTGTGAATTTTCTCGCTCCATGTGTTTCTTCATATAAAATATTCAATCTATGGTACCAATCCTGAATGTCATAGTGACCATTATATAAGAGGAAGATCATATAGTCGGTGACTAATGGGTGAGCATTTGAATAAAAATATCAGTCTGTTATATTTAAAATCTAAAATAATAACGGCGACTGCTTGCGCAGCCGCCTCATGGGAGAGGAGAAACCGGACGAAGAGCTTATGGGGAAACGTAAGTCTTCTCCGCGGTTGTCTACGACATTCTCTGATGTCGATAATTCAAGCATTTCCGGTTTACAGGAAATTTATACATGGCAAGGATAAAATTTTTGTGTACAATTAGAGCTTGTGGTACGATAGCAACGTAAATGAGCCAGCTAGAAGGGAATGCGTAAGGATGAGAGTCATTTCAGGCAGTGCTAAAGGCAGGTTGTTAAAGGCTGTACCCGGTACAAGCACACGACCGACAACGGATAAAGTGAAGGAATCAATCTTTAGCATGATCGGACCATATTTTGATGGTGGACAAGTGCTGGATCTATTTGCTGGCACGGGAGGACTAGGCATCGAAGCGCTAAGTCGCGGGATGAATAGGGCCGTGTTTATTGATATCGAAAAGAAGAGTGTCGATACGATTCAGCACAACTTGCAAGCGACGGGTCTTAAGGAGCAAGCTGAAATTTATCGCACGGATGCTACACGAGCGCTGAAATCGCTGGCGAAGCGGGAGCAGCAATTTGAGCTCGTTTTTCTAGATCCGCCTTATAAGATGAAGGTCATTGCAGAACTTATCAGCTCGATGGAAGCCCAAGGGCTTCTGGAAGCTCAAGCGATCATTGTCGTGGAGCACGATGTTAAGGATGTGCTTGTTGAAAGCATTGGTGAGTTTGTGCAGCAGAGAAGAGCTGAGTATGGTGACACTGCTGTCACCATTTATAAGAGAGTCATACAGCACCTGCAACTGTAAGCTTACGATGCCGGTTATTGTGGCAAAATGCAAAGGAGATGAGCAGCATGAAGCAAGAACACGGCATTACGGTCGCCGTTTATCCTGGAAGCTTCGACCCGGTGACGTATGGTCATCTCGATATCATACATAGAGCGGCCAAGGTATTTGACAAATTAATTGTAGCAGTTCTCAATAATACCTCTAAGAATCCCCTATTTTCTTTAGAAGAACGAATGGATTTAATTAGGCAAGTGACGAAAGATCTCCCGAACGTGGAGGTCGATGGTTTTCGCGATTTGATGGTCAATTATATGAAAACTCGTAATGTTCATTTGATTGTTCGTGGACTTCGCGCAGTTTCGGATTTCGAGTATGAGCTTCAAATGGCATCGACTAATCACAAGTTGAACGAAGATGTGGAAACGTTCTTCATGACCTCTAAGCCCAAGTATTCCTATTTGAGCTCTAGTATTGTGAAGGAAATCGCTCGTTTCCATGGCCCGGTTGGGGATCTCGTGCCACCTGAGGTTGAAGAGGCGTTGAAGAAGAAGTTCCCGGTGATCGAAGTGGACGATAACGTTTAAAGTTAGCGGGAAATTCTGTTTCTAATTATTTGGATAGACACAGAAGCCATGAGCATAACAATTAGTAATAGCATCAACTGAGAGAGCATAGGTCCCAAGAGGCCCCATGCCGTTTCGCCGTTCAAAGGGAATGTTGTCGCTTGGTGCTCGCTTACCGCCGAATCCAACCAAAGGAAGCTGGGCTCTGCATCTTTAAGCAGCCAAACTAATGGTTTCCATAGGAATACCGTTAGCACAAATGCAAGCCCTGCATGCAGGGCGCGAGCTAGTAAGAATGATACATAGCGCGCGTCTGTTTTCTGATGGAAACTGGCTACTTGGGCATGGGTGGACAAGCCTCCCCACCCTAGAAATGCCCCAATCAACGCCATTTGCGGAAGCAAGGGAAAATCCTCTATCTGGCTGAACGCGTATGCGCCAAGATGAATCTCGAACACACCTTTGATCCATTGAGGCGCCGTATCGGTGGTGATGTTTAGAAAACCAAGTAGGCTACCTGTTACAAAGCTAATGCTTTGTGTCAAATGGACGATGTTCACGACATTGATCAGTACGGAGAAAATCATCATGTATCCGCCAATAAGCATCAAAGTTTGAACCGAGGATGTTACGGAGTCGCCTAGGAGTTTGCCAAATGCTCGTCCGTCGTGCAAATAAGCTTCGCGCATGGTAGTTAGCGCGCGTTTCCAGATCGAAGTCGAAACTGGTTTTTTCGTTGATTGAATAGATGCCGAGAGCTCGGGAGACGATTGCGTTATTCCCCGATTTTCTTTGCTGTTTCTCATTAGGAATCCGGTAAGAAGAGCTGATGTGTAATGAATAATTGTCAGCAAAATACCAAGCTGTGCATTATGCAGGAAACCTACACCAACGACCATAATGATAAATATGGGGCTGCAAAGATGAGATAATGCCGTTAATCGTTCTGTTTCAATTCGAGTGATGAGGCCTTTTTCTCGCAGGC
The DNA here is from genome assembly GCF_010820665.1 of Paenibacillus sp. SYP-B3998. Classification (GTDB taxonomy): domain Bacteria; phylum Bacillota; class Bacilli; order Paenibacillales; family NBRC-103111; genus Paenibacillus_E. The sequence continues at coordinate 1,241,176 of NZ_JAAIKC010000001.1, forward strand.
TAGCAGTAATTTTGGCTCCCGTAGGAAATCCTACAATAAGACCGGAAGCAAGCGCCCATCCGCTAACGCCAGGAAGTCGAAAAAGGATGCGCATAAGTGGCTCGAAAAGTGTTCCAGCTCCTTGTATAACGCCGAATCCGATTAACAACTCGGTCATGATGAAAAAAGGCAGCAGCGCTGGAAACACGAGCTTCCACCAGATGGTAAGTCCCTCAAGCGAGGATTGAAACGCCAGATCAGGGAATAAAATGATAGACACAACAACAAGGGCAGCCAGGGCCCCCAACAGCAGCGTTGTGAGTGTACTACCGGACTTCGAATGCATGCGCTGCATGAAATTCACCTCATCCTACTAAATATGCTACATTTGTACGCGTGTAGGCGAGGCTTTAGACCAAGCTTTTGCTTGTTGAGGGACAGGAATTGTCAATTGTAATTAGCAACAGGAGGGGAAACCTGTATGAATGAGAAAGATGAAAGCAGCATACGCACATGGTCGAGCGATTCGTACAGCCATCCCAAAAGAACGGCGACCAGACGCTATTTACTTTCTTTTTTGGTTGGTATTGTTATTATTTATTTGATGTTTTTTATCCAGCTTCCTTATTTTATTTTCATGCCTGGGACAGCGGAAGAAATAAAGCCGATGGTAAGCATTCCCAAGGGTTCTGATCCCGAGAAAGGCGCACTTATGCTGACGACAGTAAGAGTCGCTGATGCCAATTTGGTTAATTACTTAATTGGTCTCGTGCACCCGTATGAGGAAATTCAACCGAAAACAAGTGTGTTTCGAAAAGGGGAGTCCGAAAAAGAGTATTCGCAGCGGCAAGAATATGTTATGCTCACTTCCCAGGCCAGTGCTATTCAAGCTGCTTATACGAAAGCGCAAGTTCCTTTTCATATTAGCCATGAGGGGGTAATGGTGCTCCAAACGCTTCCGGGCTTAGCTGGAGAGAAAGCGTTAAAGCCAGGTGACGTTTTGCTGAAAGCCGGAGACAGGGATGTTAAGGTCGCTCAGGATCTATTGGATTCGCTTAAAGGCAAGAAGGTCGGAGATACGGTGGAGATTACGTTTACGCGTAATAAAATAGAACAAAAGGTTACCCTCACACTCGGTCCGTTACCTCAACAAGAGGGCGATAAGGGGGAGCAAAAAGCAGGTATTGGCGTGGTGCCGGCTGACATGCAGTTGGTAAAAGCTGATCAAACGGATCAGCAAGTGTCAATCAAAGCCGGCGAAATCGGCGGGCCATCCGCAGGTCTGATGTTCTCTCTTGAGATTTATAATCAGCTTATCCCTACGGATATTACCAAGGGTCACCGCATCGCGGGAACTGGAACAATTGATACGAATGGCATTGTTGGGCCTATTGGCGGTATCCAGCATAAGATCATCGCTGCGGATAAAGAAGGGGCGGAATTTTTCTTTGCGCCTAAAGACTTGAACTATCCCGATGGTACGAAAATTCAGAATTATTCGGATGCGGTTGCTAGAGCAAACCAAATTAAAACCAAGATGAAAATCGTGGAGATTGGCAGCTTGGATGACGCCATTAAGTTTTTAGAGGCATTACCGCAGAAGTAATTGTTTACTAGCGAAAATAATATATTTATAATTGACAAAAGGTAAGCAAACTGGATATAATAATCTTTGTTTGTTTGGGGTGATAAACATGCAAATTCGTTTTAAAGAGTTAGCTCTTAAAGGACTACCGGTGCACATGACACAAGATATGAATTTGACCGCGCCTTTTGAGGGGCGTCATGATATCCTTGGCTATAGTCCCGTACATGTCGATCTTCATGCCGTGCATGAAGGAGGAGCAGCGAAAGTTAACGGTACGTTAACGCTAGACTTGGAGTTAAGCTGTTCACGATGCTTATCCCACACTAATCAAACAATCGAGCTTCCTTTCAAGGAAGTCTTCATGCAGAAGCCAGAAGATGATGCCGAGATCGACGAGGATATTCATCTGGTGATTGGAGATAAAATCGATTTAGAGCCTTACGTTGTAGAAAATGTAGTGGTGGGTTTACCTTACATACCACTTTGTGACGAAGCGTGCAAAGGTCTCTGTCCCGTGTGCGGAGAAAATCGCAATCTCTTGGATTGCGGCTGTAAGCAGGAAAAGGTTGATCCTAGACTTGCTGGGCTCGCGGACTTTTTTAACAAAGAATAAGGCAACATTGAAATTCGTTTAAGGAGGTGTTTTGAATATGGCAGTACCTCAAAGAAGAACGTCCAAAACTCGTCGCGACAAGCGCCGTACTCACTTTAAATTGGAAGTTCCAGGCATGGTGAAATGCGAACAATGTGGAGAACTGAAGCTAGCACATCACGTGTGCAAAACTTGCGGAACTTACAAAGGTAGAGAGATCGTAAAAGCATAAGAAAAGACATAGTACTTCATCCTAGTGTGAGGTGCTATTTTTTTTGCTTTCTTTTTGGTGGTAAATTTAATATACTACAGTTTAGTATCTGGTAATAAGATGAGATATAAGGCAACTTGATCCAAGATTGAAGCGGGCAATTTGTCATTCATAATCACAATGCCATATAAATAGCATCTCACGAGATAAGGTGGTGCTTGCCATCGAACGTCTTCCCAAACGACAGAGGCAGCAACAGCTGCTTCAAGCGATTGAAGCGAATCCATTTATGACGGACGAGGAGCTTATGCGAACGTTTCAAGTGAGTATCCAAACCGTTCGATTGGATCGTCTGGAGCTTGGTATTCCCGAATTGCGGGAACGAATGAAGCATATGGCGGTCAAAACGCATGATCAAGTGCGATCCCTGCCGATTGATGAAGTCATTGGAGAAGTGATCGATTTGCAGCTGGATCAAAGCGGTATTTCGATTTTTGAAATTAAAGAAGAGCATGTCTTTTCAAGAACCAAAATTGCTAGAGGACATCATATATTCTCGCAGGCCAACTCCTTGGCTGTTGCCGTCATCGACGATCCAATTGCTCTAACAGCTTCTGCTGATATTCGCTTTATTCGTTCTGTGAAGTTCGGAGAGAAATGTATCGCAAAAGCATACGTGCGTTCTGTTTCCAAAGGGAAAGCTCGGGTAGAAGTGTTTTCGTACGTGGGCGACGAGGACGTGTTTCGGGGCAACTTTGTGATCTTTCATTCGAAGAAAGAGCAACATCTAGATAAGGAGGACAAGCTGCATGCGGATTGCGATTGATGCAATGGGGGGCGATCATGCCCCTAAAGTTGTAGTAGAGGGTGCGCTCGCAGCGGCCAAAGAGTGGAGCGACGTAGAAATTATTCTTGTTGGTAACTCGGCTGCGATCGAGGCGTGTCTGACTGAGAGGCCATCGAACTTGACTATCCGGCATACGGAAGAAGTTATTGAAGCCGACGATGAACCTGTGAAAGCAGTACGTCGCAAAAAAGACGCTTCCATGGTGGTAGCAGGTAGACTTGTGCGTGAGAAAGAAGCGGAAGCGATGATCTCCGCAGGTAACACAGGTGCGTTAATGACAACCGGACTACTTATCGTTGGAAGAATTCCAGGCATAGAGCGCCCGGCGCTCGCACCAATGCTGCCGACGACCAATGGCAACGGTGTGCTGGCACTTGACTTAGGTGCTAATATGGATGCAACGGCTGAACATTTGACGCAGTATGCGATCATGGGAAGTATTTACCGTAATAAAGTGCACGGCATTGCCGAGCCGCGAGTAGGACTCTTGAACGTAGGTACGGAAGCGATGAAAGGGAACGAGCTAACGAAGGCTGCCTATCCTTTATTGGAACAAGCGCCTGTTCGTTTTATCGGGAACGTTGAATCGCGTGATGTGCTTCGCGCAGAGTGCGATGTCATTGTTTGCGATGGGTTTGCGGGTAACATTATGTTGAAATCGCTAGAGGGCGCCGCTTCTGTATTTTTCTCCGTTTTAAAGGCGGAATTTACGAAAACTTGGTATTCCAAACTAGCTGCGGCTATACTAAAACCGGGCATAATGAAATTTCGTAAACAATTTGACTATAAAGAGCACGGCGCGGGACCTCTCTTAGGGATCCAAGGCTTAGTACTGAAATGCCACGGATCGTCTGACGCCAATGCGATCAAAAATGCAGTCCGCCAAGCGAGAATCGCCTTACAGAACGATTTGGTTGGTGCGATATCTGCAGAAATCAATCACGGGAAGTGAGAGAGAACAACATGAACCTTATACCGGTTGGGGTACTCGGAACAGGCAAATATGTGCCTGATCGCATTTTGACGAATCAAGAACTTGAAACCATGGTTGAAACGAACGATGAGTGGATCGTCACCAGAACTGGAATTCGTGAAAGAAGAATTGCAGCGGAAGGACAAGCAACATCGGATCTCTGCTATGAAGCTTCACTCGTCGCACTTGCGAATGCTGGAATCACGCCAGAGCAACTGGATTTAATCATTGTGGCTACGATTACGCCGGATATGTCATTTCCGTCTACGGCTTGTATCCTTCAAGAAAAGCTAGGCGCCAAGAAAGCGGCAGCATTTGACCTGTCAGCTGCATGCTCGGGTTTCGTTTATGGATTAGCTAATGCATCGAACTTCATTGCTACGGGTACATACCAATACGCGCTTGTTATTGGCGCTGATTGTTTGTCCAAAATTACGGATTATACAGATCGTAACACTTGCATTCTTTTCGGAGACGGTGCAGGCGCGGTTGTGATCGGTGAAGTGCCGGAAGGCAGAGGATTCAAGTCATTTGAATTAGGAGCAGACGGCACAGGCGGTCCGTTGTTGAAGATCGAGGGCGGGGGTTCTCGTAACCCGGCTTCACAAGCATCTCTTGACCAACGTTTACATTATATATACATGGCTGGCGCTGAAGTGTTCAAATTCGCGGTTCGTATTATGGGGAATGCAGCGGATGAAGTGCTTCGTAAAGCAGGCTGGGAAAAAAGTGAGATTGATCTCCTTGTTCCGCATCAAGCGAACATGAGAATTATTCAAGCGTCCCTCAACCGTTTGGACATGACGGAAGATAGATGTATGATTAACTTGGACAAGTACGGCAACATGTCAGCTGCCTCCATTCCGGTAGCATTGGCTGAAGCTGTTGAGCAGGGCAGATTGACCGAAGGCGAGCGCATTGTACTTGTTGGCTTTGGCGGGGGTTTGACATGGGGCGCATCTGCGCTAGTTTGGTAAGAAAAATGCAATTATATTTAGCCTAAAAGCAACAAATTAGCATAAGAAATCAACAACATGATAACATATGAACTGATCGCGGAAGGGAATTTTTTCTTGTATGGGTAAAATTGCTTTTGTTTTTCCAGGGCAGGGTTCGCAGTCGGTCGGAATGGGGTATGATTTATATCAAAACCATCCTGCTGCTAAAGCGTACTTCGACCGCGCCAATGAAGCGCTAGATTTTTCTCTTTCAGACCTGATTTTCCAAGGTCCGGAGGAAGAATTGAAAATCACGTATCACACGCAGCCGGCGTTGTTGACGACAAGCATCGCTTGTCTTGAAGCGTTCAAGGCTGCGGGAGTTACTCCAGACTACGTCGCAGGACATAGTCTGGGGGAATACAGCGCGCTCGTCGCAGCTGGCGTGCTTAAGTTCGAGGACGCTGTCCGCACGGTACAAGCCCGCGGCAAGTTCATGGAGCAGGCCGTTCCTGGCGGCCTGGGCGCTATGGCGGCCGTTCTCGGAGCCGAGCGCGGAGCGCTGGCGGAGCTTTGCGCGGCCATCACGAGCGGCGGCTCCGTTGTGGAGCTCGCCAATGTGAACTGCCCGGGACAGATTGTCGTCTCGGGCAGTAAGGAGGGCGTTGCAGCGGTCGTAGAGCGCTGCAAAGAAGCAGGCGCGAAGCGTGCTATCCCGCTTGAAGTGAGCGGTCCTTTTCACTCATCGCTCATGAGGCCGGCTTCCGAACATCTCGCAGAGGTACTCGCGTCTGTTGAAATGAGTCAAGCGTCCGTACCGGTTGTAGCCAACGTAACAGCACGGTCAGTGACGCAGCCTGGCGACATTCGCGGGCTGCTGGTCGAGCAGGTTTACTCCCCGGTTCTCTGGGAAGATACCGTTGCTTACTTGATTGGTCAAGGCGTTGACACGTTCATTGAGCTTGGCTCGGGTACTGTGCTCGCAGGATTGATCAAGAAGGTCGATAGGAGCGTTAGAATCATTTCTATCGGAAGTTTAGAAGCTTTGGATAAGTATTTGCAGGAGGTTGTTCACGAACATGCTAACGGGTAAAGTGGCACTTGTAACTGGCGCATCTCGAGGTATTGGCCGCGCGATCGCTTTGCATCTAGCTGAATCTGGAGCAGATGTGGCTGTTAACTACGCTGGCAGTGAGAACGCTGCCCAGGAAGTTGTGGAACTGATCGAAGCGATGGGGCGCAAAGCCGTTAAACTTCGTGCAGACGTCAGCAGCTTCCAAGAAGCAGATGATTTAGTGAAGCAAACGCTTGAGATTTTTGGTAAGATTGATATTCTTGTGAATAATGCAGGCATAACAAGAGACAATTTAATCATGCGAATGAAGGAAGAAGAGTTCGATCAAGTAATCGCTACGAATCTGAAGGGCGTGTTTAATTGCGTGAAAGCCGTTACTCGTCCGATGATGAAGCAGCGCTTTGGTCGAATCATTAATATATCTTCCGTAGTAGGTGTGCTCGGCAATCCGGGTCAGGCCAACTATGTGGCAGCAAAAGCAGGCGTCATTGGGCTGACCAAAGCGACTGCAAGGGAGCTTTCTTCTCGAGGTATTACCGTGAATGCGGTTGCGCCAGGTTTTATTGAAACCGATATGACCGACAAGCTGTCGGCCGAGATGCGTGAGCACATGTTGAAGCAAATACCATTGGAGCGCCTAGGACAGCCTGAAGAAATCGCTAAGGTTGTTCGCTTTCTAGCCTCCGACGATGCGTCTTACATGACAGGCCAAACGCTTCATGTGGATGGCGGCATGTACATGTAAGTTTTTCCAAAACGGGAAACTCAAAATTGCCTACTGGCAATCTGTCAAAGATTCTCGTATAATACCAAAGAGGAGGTGAACCGGATGTCCGACGTATTGGATCGTGTTAAACGAATTGTAGTCGATCGTCTAGGGGTTGATGAGGCTGAAGTCACCCTCGAAGCATCTTTCAAAGAAGATCTAGGTGCTGATTCTCTTGATGTAGTAGAATTAGTAATGGAATTAGAAGATGAGTTCGATTTAGAAATTTCAGATGAAGATGCTGAGAAGATTACGACAGTAGGAGAAGTTACGAATTACATAAAATCTCATACGTAATAGTCTACCAAGTCCCGTTCTCTTTCAAGACGGGACTTCTCTCCATTTTCCATTCACAAAAAAACGATGCTTTTCTACATAGAGGTGGAACAAATGAACAGAGTTGTAATTACAGGTATGGGCGTAGTTACTGCCCTTGGTCAAGATTTAGAAACGTTTTGGGGTAACCTGACATCAGGGAAATCGGGCATCAGCAGCATTGAAAACTTTGATGTAAGCGAATACCCAACTCGCATTGCCGCTGAGGTAAAAGATTTTAATATTGAGAATTATGTAGATCGCAAAGATGCACGCAAGATGGATCGTTTCGTCCAATTCGCAGTTGCAGGAGCACTCAACGCGCTTAAAGACGCGAAATTAGACGTGAAAGCAGGTACTGATCCTGAGCGCGTGGGCGTCTCTGTAGGTTCTGGTATTGGTGGCTTGAATACGTGGGAGGAACAGCACCGCATTCTGTTGGAAAAAGGACCTAAGCGTGTTTCGCCTTTCTTCATTCCGATGATGATTGCGAATATGGCATCTGGCTATATCTCAATGATTACCGGAGCGAAGGGGCCCAACAGTACAGCGGTAACTGCCTGTGCAACAGGCACGCATTCCATTGGAGATTCGTTCAAAATGATTCAAAGAGGCGACGCCGACGTGATGATTTGCGGCGGTGCCGAAGCGACGATTACGCCTATTGGTGTCGCAGGCTTCTGTGCACTTCGGGCGATGTCTACGCGTAACGAGGAGCCGCATTTGGCAAGCCGTCCGTTTGATACCGATCGTGATGGTTTTGTCATGGGAGAGGGCGCCGGAGTTCTTATTTTGGAGTCGCTTGAACATGCGGAGCAGCGCGGAGCTCATATTTACGCTGAAGTGATTGGTTACGGAATGAGCGGCGACGCTTATCATATGACTGATCCAGATCCAGACGGCGCTGCGCGTTGTATGGCTAAAGCGATCAAAGATGCAGGCATTGCACCAGAAGCAATTAATTATATTAATGCCCACGGAACTTCAACGTCAGCTGGAGATAAATCAGAAACTATAGCGATTAAGAAGACTTTTGGGGATCACGCGTACAAAGTGGCTGTGAGCTCTACGAAATCCATGACAGGTCACTTGCTTGGTGCTGCAGGAGGCGTAGAGGCTGTCGTTTGTGGTTTGACTATTTCTAATAATCTGATTGCGCCAACGATCAATTTAGACAATCAAGATCCTGAATGTGATTTGGATTATGTGCCGAATACAGCACGTGAGGCGCAAGTCGACATCGCAATGTCGAACTCCTTCGGTTTTGGCGGACATAATGCAACGATTATCTTGAAAAGGTTTGAAGCATAAATTGCCTTCCTACGAAGAAAGATAACGGAATATCATTCTCTCTGGGTGGTGAAACAAGGAAATGAACCGTGATATTAAAGAGCTGCAGCAACGAATAGGCATTAGTTTTCGTAAATCGGAGCTGCTGAAGCAGGCATTTACACATTCCTCTTATGTCAACGAACATCGCATCGCTGGACATAAGGACAACGAGCGTTTGGAGTTTCTGGGGGATGCCGTTTTGGAGCTGACCGTTTCTGAATTTTTATATGATACATATCCAAGCCGTACGGAAGGCGAGTTGACCAAACTCAGAGCGTCTATCGTGTGTGAGCCTTCCCTCGTTACGTTCGCTGAAGATTTGGATTTTGGCGCGTTTGTCCTACTGGGCAAAGGTGAGGAGTTGACAGGAGGACGCTCGCGTCCAGCACTTCTTGCCGATGTATTCGAGTCGTTTATCGGTGCGCTTTACTTGGATCAGGGGCTTGATAGTGTAAAAGTGTTTCTTAAGCGCCATGTATTCACTAAAATTTCCAGTGAAGGTAAGCTGCTTGTCATCGACTACAAGACACAACTGCAAGAGCATACACAGCATCACAACATGGGATCTCTAGAATACCGCATCGTTAATGAACGGGGCCCTGCGCATGAACGTGAGTTTGTAGCAGAAGTATACATGGAGGCTTCGCTTCTAGGGACTGGCGTTGGCCGTTCCAAGAAGGAAGCTGAACAGCAGGCTGCCGCTCAGGCGCTGTCCAAGCTTAATGTTGCTGTTGAGCGGTAATGGATGTACATTGTTGCTAAAAAAGGCGGCTGCGGCTGCCTTTTTTGTTTTTATGTCTTATTTCATAAGGGATATGTTACAATAATTTTTGAGGTGAGACCATGTTTTTAAGGCGGATTGAATTATCCGGATTTAAGTCTTTCGCGGACCGGACAGAGCTGGAATTCGTGCGCGGGATCACCGCGGTGGTAGGTCCGAACGGCAGCGGTAAAAGTAACATTTCTGATGGTATTCGCTGGGTGCTTGGGGAGCAAAGTGCGAAGTCTCTACGCGGCGGTAAAATGGAAGATGTTATTTTTGCAGGTAGTGATGCACGTAGAGCGGTTAATTATGGTGAAGTATCCCTAACGTTGGATAATAGCTCGCAATCGCTTCCTTTGGATTTTAACGAGGTGACGGTTACTCGAAGAGTGCATCGCAGCGGGGAAAGCGAATATTTGATTAATAAGCAGCCCTGCCGCCTGAAAGATATTACGGAGCTCTTTATGGATACAGGTATTGGGAAAGAAGCCTATTCGATTATTGGGCAAGGACGTATCGAAGAGATATTAAGCACAAAGTCGGAAGATCGTCGGGGCATTTTTGAAGAAGCATCCGGGATTGTAAAATATAAATCACGTAAACGTGAAGCTGAAAAGAAGCTGAGCGATACAGAGCAAAACTTATTACGGATTCATGATCTGGTGTCTGAGCTTGAGGATCAAATTGAACCGCTTCGCGATCAATCAGAGAAAGCCATCCGATTTAAAGAGTTGCGTGAGAAGCTGAAAAGCAGCGAGATCTCCATGTATGTGCACCAGATCGATCAGATTTATCTATCATGGAACGAAGCAACGCAAAAATTGGAAAAGCTGCGTATAGAACAAACAGAGTTGGCCACAATTGTGAATCAACACGATGCTCATTTGGAAAAGCATCGATGGGAAACGCGCAGCCTCGAAGAGGAACTTGAAAAGCTGCAAGAGAGTTTACTTCAATTAAGTGAAGAATTCGAAAAAAGCGAAGGTCATGGCGAGGTTCTTAAAGAACGTAAAAAGAACTATGTCGCCAATCGACAGCAGCTAATGAGTGTAGTTGTTTCGCAGGAGCAACGCAAAGCTGATAAGGAAGCAGAGCTTGTGGAGCAGCGTGAAAAGATCATTCAAATTGGTGCCCAGCTTTTTGAGTTTCAAGCCAAATTAAATGCAGAAGAACAGCGATTGCTTGGGGTCAATGGAGGGATTAGTTCAGCACCCGAAGATCAGTTAAAGGGCGAATTGCTGGAAACGCTCAACCGGATGGCGCAAGCGCGCAATGAAATTCGTTATGCGGAGCAACAAACGGAAAGTATTGGACGCAGATTGGAAAGACTCGATGAGGAACGCCAAAAGTGGGCGGAACAGCGGGAGAAAATTGCGCATCGCAAGCAAGAATTAACGGCAAAACTAGAAGAGACCGTAGCAGAAATCGAAAATGATCGTCAGCGGTATGTCCAGTTGTCACAAAACCTAAAATCTAAGCAGGGCTTATTAGATGAAGCGCAAAGTATGGTGCGCAAATGGGAGCAAAAGCTCGACGCATTAACTTCACGCCGCGACACGATGAAAGAAATGGCCAATGATTATGATGGCTTTATGCAAGGTGTTAAAGAAGTTCTGAAAGCGAAAACACGCAAAGACTTGAAAGGGATTCGTGGGGCTGTAGCCGAGCTTGTTAAGGTGCCTGCTGACGTGGAGATTGCTATCGAAACAGCGCTTGGCGGTGCGTTACAGAATATCGTCGTAGAGACGGAAGCCGACGGACGAGAGGCGATTGCTTTTCTGAAGCGTCGTCAAATGGGACGAGCTACCTTCCTGCCAATGAATGTTATTCGTGGCCGCTCCATATCGGATCATGAAATCGGATCCTTGAAATCGGCTAAAGGTTTTGTCGGTATCGCAGTTGATTTGATTGAGTTTGACCCTACTTATCAAAATATTTTCTCCAGTTTGCTTGGTAACGTGGTTGTAGCGCAAAGTCTAGAAGAAGCCAACCATATTGCGGCCAAAGCACAATATCGGTATCGCGTTGTTACGTTAGAAGGCGATGTTGTCAATCCAGGAGGATCGATGACAGGGGGAAGTTTGCAGAAGAAGACGACTAGCTTGTTAGGTCGACAACGGCAAATTGAGGAGCTTGACCAAGAAATCAAGACCTCTGAGCAGCAGTTGGGCGGTTTGCGAGATAAAACCTCCTCTATGAAACGTGAAATCACAGACGATATGATGACGATTGAACAGCTTCGCCAGCTTGGGGAACAGAGACGGATTGCTGAACAGCAAATTCTTGCGGAGCTTAACCCGTTGGAGGCGGAGAATAGAACGGTAGAGGAACAACTCACGCTAGATAGTCAGGATCGGGGCTCACTCCTTGCCGAACAAGCTGATTTTGCGCGGAAGAAAGTGGAGTCCGAGGATAGCTTGGCTGAGCTTCAGGAAGAAGAGGCCTCTTTGCAGCAAGCAATTCGTGAAGCTGAGATCTCCCGTAAAGCAAGTGAATCGGAGAAGGAAGAGCTGCAGAGCCAACTCACAGATTTGAAGGTGAGTGTGGCGTCAACTTCACAAGAGAAGCAGTCATTGCAAGATCAGCAGCGCCGTTTGCAGCAGGACTTATCCGACGTGCTTCGAGAGCTGGAAACAAATGCTCAACTATTGCAACAGTTGGAACAGGATATGGAAGCGCTCGAGCAAGAAACGGTGCAGCAAGTGGAACTGCTCAATGATCTCAAGCTCAAAAAGCAACAATGTGCTGAACAAATTGATTACAAGCGTGCAGGACGAGCAGACTGGCTCCAGAAGTTGGAGCAAGAAGAAAATGAAACTCGCGCTCAGCGTATCCAGCTCAAGCAGGTGGAGGAGAGTTTGCACCAAACTGAGGTTCGGGTCACCCGACTTGATGTCGAGCTTGATAACCTATTGAAAAAGCTCGGAGAAGAATATGAGCTGAGTTATGAGCTTGCCAAGGTACGTTATCCTGTTCCTGAGGACATCGCAGGCACGCAAAATCGTGTCCGCGAGCTGAAACGAGAGATTTCATCGCTAGGTGAAGTAAATCTCGGAGCCATTGAAGAATTTGCACGCGTGTCAGAGCGTTATGATTTCTTGAACAGTCAGAAGAATGATTTAATTGAAGCGAAAACGACGTTATATCAAGTCATACGTGAAATGGATCAAGAAATGTCCAAACGTTTTAAAACAACGTTTGACGCTATTCGTTCCCATTTTGGTATCGTATTCGCTAAGCTGTTTGGCGGCGGACGTGCGGACTTGATCTTATCGGAGCCCGAGAATCTTCTTGATACTGGAATTGAGATCGTAGCCCAACCGCCTGGCAAAAAACTGCAAAATCTTCAGTTGCTTTCTGGCGGTGAGCGCGCACTGACAGCGATCGCGCTGCTGTTCTCGATCATTCGTGTCAAACCTGTGCCCTTTTGCGTACTTGACGAAGTCGAGGCTGCCTTGGATGAAGCGAACGTATCCCGGTTTGCAGAGTACTTAAGGGAATTCTCAGAGATGACTCAGTTTATCGTCGTGACCCACCGTAAAGGCACAATGGAAGAAGCGGATGTGCTTTACGGTGTAACGATGCAGGAGGGCGGCGTTTCCAAGCTCGTTTCTGTTCGTTTAGAAGACGAGGAAGCTGTCGTGTCCGCATAGAATAACGAACGATATCATTTACTCATACTTACTTAACGAGCTGCGAATAAGTTAAATGAAGAATATGCTTGGGAAGTTAGTTTTCTGTTTTAGTAGTCAAACTTTTAGGAGGAACCATGAGTTTTTTTAAACGATTAAAAGATAGTATTTCCAGTAAGGCTGAAATCGTGACTAACAAGTTTAAAGAGGGACTTGCGAAGACGCGGGACGCGTTTGTGGATCGTGTTGACGATTTGTTCAGCCGCCGCAAAAAGATTGACGAGGATTTCTATGAGGAGCTTGAAGAGATTTTGATTGGCGCTGATGTTGGGGTTAACACAGTGCTAAAGCTGATCGATGAACTTCGCGTTGAAGTGAAAAAGCGTAAAATTGAAGATCCAGGGGAGCTTCAGCCAATTCTTTCTGAAAAGCTTATTGAATTACTCAAAGGCGACGCGGGCACTGGACTCAACCTAAACCCGAACGGATTGTCCGTTATTTTGTTTGTCGGCGTCAATGGTGTAGGCAAGACGACAACGATTGGTAAGATGGCTCATATGTTTAAGTCCCAAGGGAAAAAAGTGCTTATGGCTGCAGGCGACACATTCCGTGCAGGTGCTATTGAGCAATTGGAGACTTGGGGCCAGCGCGTCGGCGTGGATGTCATTAAGCAGCAGTCTGGTGCAGATCCTGCCGCGGTCATGTTCGATGCGGTACAGGCTGCGAAGACGCGTGGCGTCGATATTTTGTTGTGTGATACGGCAGGTCGCTTGCAAAATAAAGTGAACTTGATGGAGGAGCTAAATAAAATCTATCGCGTTATTCAACGCGAGGTGCCGGATGCTCCCCACGAGGTTATTCTCGTTTTGGACGCGACTACAGGACAAAATGCACTCAGCCAAGCGAAGCTTTTTGGCGATAAAACAGGTCTTACGGGCCTAGTGCTGTCTAAACTCGACGGAACTGCTAAAGGAGGAATCGTTGTAGCGATACGCCAGGAGCTCTCACTTCCTGTTAAGTTTGTAGGGCTAGGTGAAAAGATGGACGATCTGCAACCTTTTGATTCCGAGCAGTTTGTTCATGCTCTTTTCGGCAAGTGGATGAATGAGCCAAAAGAAAACAACTAACGTTATATTTTCATAGTAAAATCCTTGCTAACCGGGTGTTGGAAAGCGAGGATTTTTTTCTTAACAACTGACAAGGTCAATTGCTTGACATTGGTCTTGGAATTCAGTATGATAGGTTCTGTTGTGCTGCTGTCAAGGGTTCAACCTTTACGGAGGTGGCTATGGTGCCTGTGGATCAAATGTTGGAAAAAACGAATAGGATTAACCTACTGTTTGATTTTTATGAACCATTATTGACTGAGAAGCAGCGAACATTTCTCCAATTGTACTTCCATGATGATTATTCACTCGGAGAAATTGCCGAGAATTCAGCAATTAGCCGCCAGGCGGTTTATGAACATATTAAAAGAGCCGAACAAACGCTGCATGAGTATGAAAGCAAATTGAAGCTCTTACATAAGCACGAACTTCGTATGAAGCTTCGAGAAGAGTTAATACAGATCTTGGATACGTGCGAACCGGAGCTAAAGAGGAAAACGAACGAGCTTTTTGATACAATGGTAGGGATCGATTGAAGCAAAGGTAGGGGTGAAGCGCATGGCATTTGAAGGATTAGCGAGCCGACTGCAGAACGTGTTTGGCAAGCTGAGAAGCAAAGGTAAGCTGTCAGAAGAAGATGTAGGCGAAGCGCTTCGCGAGGTTCGATTGGCACTGCTTGAAGCGGACGTTAACTTCAAAGTGGTGAAGGACTTCATCGCTAAGGTGAAGGAGCAAGCAATCGGCCAAGAAGTGATGAAGTCTTTTACACCGGGCATGGTTGTTATTGATATAGTAAACAAAGAGCTTACAGCGCTCATGGGCGGTACGCAAAGCAAGCTTGCTCGCTCTAACCGTCCGCCAACCGTTATTATGATGGCGGGTTTGCAAGGGGCAGGTAAGACAACAACATCTGGTAAATTGGCAAAGCTATTGCAAAAACAGAATCACAGGCCGCTTCTTGTTGCTTGTGACATCTACCGTCCGGCTGCTATCAAGCAGTTAGAGGTGCTTGGCGAGCAATTGAAAGTTCCTGTGTTTGCGATGGGTGACCAAGTTAACCCGGTGGATATCGCTAAAGCTGGCTTGCAGCATGCTAAAGATAACGGCAATGATTATGTCATTATCGATACGGCAGGACGTTTGCACATCGATGAAAACTTGATGGACGAGCTGAAAAATGTCCGCATAGCTGTTGAGCCTGATGAGATTTTACTCGTTGTGGATGCGATGACAGGGCAGGATGCTGTTAATGTAGCAGAAAGTTTTCATCAACAACTTGAGCTGACGGGTGTTGTCTTGACGAAGCTGGACGGAGATACTCGCGGTGGTGCGGCGTTATCGGTTAAAGCTGTGACGGGTTGTCCGATCAAGTTTGCCGCAAGCGGTGAAAAGATGGATGCTCTGGAACCCTTCTTCCCAGATCGGATGGCTTCACGAATTCTCGGCATGGGTGACGTACTAACGTTGATTGAGAAAGCGCAAGCGGGAATCGATATGGATAAGGCGAAAGAGATGGAGCGTAAGATGCGCAACGCCGAATTCACCTTCGAAGATTTCCTTGATCAAATGGAGCAAGTAAAGAAGCTAGGTCCTCTTGATCAAATTATGGATATGCTCCCTGGTGCTAATAAAATCAAGGGCATGAAAGATATGAAGGTTGACGAAAAGCAGATGGCGCGCGTTGAAGCTATTGTGAAATCGATGACCAAGGAAGAAAAGCGCAAGCCTGAGCTCCTGAATGCGAATCGTCGCAAACGGATTGCGATTGGCAGCGGTAATTCCGTGCAAGAAGTCAACCGCTTTATCAAGCAATTTGATGATATGCGCAAGATGATGAAGCAATTTTCTGGCATGATGGGGCCAAAAGGCGCCAAAGGAATGAAAAAGTTAGGCAAAGGGTTTAAATTCCCTTTTTAAATAAAGTTTGCTTTTATTCTAAGTAGGAGGTGATTTTTCATGGCAGTACGTATTCGTCTTAAACGTATGGGCGCTCACAAAGCTCCTTTTTACCGTGTGGTTGTTTCGGATTCCCGTTCCCCGCGTGACGGTCGTTTTATCGAAGAAATCGGTACTTACAATCCAGTTGCTCAACCAGCAGCAGTAACTCTTGATGAAGAGAAAGCGCTGAAATGGCTTCAAACTGGCGCGCAACCATCCGATACAGTTCGCAGTCTGTTTAGTAAAGCAGGTCTGATGACTAAATTTCACGAACTGAAATTACAGAAGTAATCTGTTATCTTTCGGAGGGTGTGTTCATGAAGGATCTTATCACGGTAATTGCTAAGGCTCTTGTTGATCATCCGGAAGAAGTGCGTGTCACTGTTGTGGAGAAGGATGACAAGATCGAGTACAGGCTTTCCGTTCACCCTGACGATGTCGGTAAAGTGATTGGTAAGCAGGGGAAAATTGCGAAATCGCTCCGCACGGTTGTCACCTCGGCAGCAGTGAAAGAAACTAAACGTGTTGCTGTAGAGATTGTTTCATAAGGGAGAGGGTTAGGAGTTTGTTCCTAACCTTTTTCTTGTATTATAATGGTTGTATAGGTATGGAATAAATGATGGAGGTCGGTCAAAACAAGTATGAGTGAGAAGCTTTTTACGATAGGTAGAATAGTTAATACACATGGCGTGCGCGGCGAACTGAAAGTAGTGTCTGAAACGGATTTTCCAGAACGATTTGATCAAGGCAATACACTGGTTATTGTAGATTCACAAAACAAGCAAACGCCGGTGACCATCCAAACGTCCCGCTTACATAAAAATATGTATATTCTGCAGTTCAAGCA
This sequence comes from Paenibacillus sp. SYP-B3998, assembly GCF_010820665.1. Classification (GTDB taxonomy): domain Bacteria; phylum Bacillota; class Bacilli; order Paenibacillales; family NBRC-103111; genus Paenibacillus_E. The sequence continues at coordinate 1,258,078 of NZ_JAAIKC010000001.1, forward strand.
ATTTTCCGATATTAATGAAGTCGAGAAATTCAAAGGCGCTTTGCTCAAAATGGAAGAGAAGTATCAACAACCTCTAGATGAGGGAGAATATTATTACCATGAAATCGTAGGGTGTAAGGTCGTAACGGAGGAAGGCCAAGAATTAGGTCTCATTTCCGAAATATTGACCCCGGGCGCTAATGATGTATGGGTGGTATCTTTAGCAAAGGGCAAACAACTGCTGCTTCCGGTTATTGATGAGGTTGTGCTGAATGTGGACGTTGCGAATAAGACAATTCTCATTCATTTGATGGAAGGGCTGTTGGAATGAGGATTGATGTATTAACCCTGTTTCCTGAGATGTTTGAAGGTGTTTTTTCATCAAGTATTTTAGGGAAAGCGCGAGATAAGGGAATTGTTTCATTAAATACTGTTAATTTTCGAGATTATTCGAATAATAAGCATAACACCGTTGATGATTATCCTTATGGTGGCGGTGGCGGGATGGTTCTGAAACCTGAGCCTATATTTGCCGCAGTAGAGGAGTTGTCTGCTCATTATGTAGCTGAGCAAGCCGAGTCGGTCAAACCAAGAGTTATTCTGATGTGCCCGCAAGGAGCTACATTTACACAGCGTATCGCAGAGGAACTTTCTTCTGAGCAGCATCTTGTTTTCATATGTGGTCATTATGAAGGTTATGATGAACGTATCAGACAGTACCTGGTGACCGACGAGCTATCTATAGGTGATTATGTATTAACTGGTGGGGAATTGCCCGCTATGGTCGTTATAGACAGCGTAGCGAGGCTTCTTCCTGGTGTGCTTGGCAATGAACTCTCAGCGGTGACCGATTCTTTTAGTACAGGCTTGCTGGAATACCCCCATTACACAAGACCTGTTAAGTTCAGAGAATGGGAAGTGCCTGAGATTTTGTTATCTGGTCATCATGCGAATGTGAAGCGTTGGCGGATGCAGCAATCGCTGTTTCGAACCTTGGATAGAAGGCCTGATTTGCTTCAAGGCCGTGCGTTTACCAAAGAAGAAAAGCTATGGATTGAAGAATGGAAAAAACAGAACGAAGAGTAGCGGCTCGCCCCCAAAACTTCTCTATTGAATTTCTAGTTTCTATATGGTAATATATATTCTGTTGTGAATTTTTAAGTTTGAGTCTGGTGGTCCTCTACGCATAGCAACTAAGACTGACATCGTAGATTAGCGGAATGAACACCTGTGTGGAAGGAGGAAGTCAACTATGAATCTGATTCAAGAGATTACGAAGGAACAACTGCGTACGGATATCCCTAATTTCCGTCCAGGCGACACACTGAAAGTACACGTAAAAGTTATCGAGGGTACACGTGAGCGTATTCAACTATTCGAAGGTGTTGTTATTAAACGCCACGGTGGTGGAATTAGCGAAACATTTACCGTTCGTAAAATTTCTTACGGCGTAGGTGTGGAAAGAACATTCCCATTCCACTCTCCGAAGATTGACAGAATCGAAGTGGCTCGTCGTGGTAAAGTTCGTCGTGCGAAACTTTATTATCTGCGTGGTCTTCGTGGTAAAGCAGCAAGAATTAAAGAAATTCGATAAGAAACTGGGGGGCTTGTTCAGGCAAGTCTCCTTTTCGTTTCTAAAAGCTTATACATACATAAACCAAAACTGGAAAAGAGGCAATCAGTGATGGAACAGAAAGATCAAGAGCAGCCTATTCAAGAGTCAGGCTCATCATCTACCGTAGCCGTTACCAAATCAACGAAGAATGAGACGTGGGAATGGATAAAGGCATTAGTCATTGCCGGTGTGTTGGTCATAATCATCCGCTGGTTCCTATTTTCTCCGTTTATCGTTGATGGGGACTCGATGCGTCCCAATTTCTTTACCGGTGAACGACTCATAGTGAACAAAATTGTTTATGATATTCGTACGCCTAAGCGTGGAGAAGTTATCGTGTTCCATGCGCCAGAAGGGAAAGATTACATCAAACGAGTTATTGGTCTTCCAGGCGAAACGGTAAAAGTCGATGGAGATAAAGTTTATATCAATGGGCAAGAGATTGATCAAGCTTTTATCAAAGAAGCGGTTGAGCAAGCCGCTAAAGAAGGACATGCATACAATACATTGGCTAACTTCCCAGAGACGAAAATACCAGAAAATGAAGTGTTTGCAATGGGGGATAATCGCTCGAATAGTAAGGATAGCCGCGATAAAAGAGTAGGTTTCGTTCCTTTTGACAAAATTGTTGGCCGTGCTGAAGTCATTTTCTGGCCGGTGAACAAAATCAGTTTTATACATTTTTGAGGTGATAAAATAATATGACCATTCAATGGTTTCCCGGCCACATGACTAAGGCTCGAAGGCAGATTGAAGATAAGCTTAAGCTTATCGATGTCGTAATAGAGCTCTTGGATGCCCGCATTCCACTCTCCAGCCGGAACCCAATGGTAGATGAAATATTAAAGGGTAAGCCGAGATTGGTGCTGCTGAATAAGCACGACTTGGCTGATCCGCAAGTAACGGCGGACTGGGTTCGTTATTTTGCAGATCAAGGTTTTCAAGCTTTGCCTATTGATGCAGCGACGGGTACGCAAGTGAAAGAAATATTACCCCGCGTCAAAGAGTTATGGGCTGACAAAATTGCTACTCAAATTCGTAAGGGGATCAATCCTCGTGCGGTAAGAGCACTTATTGTTGGGATTCCGAATGTTGGGAAATCGACGCTTATTAACCAATTAGCAGGCAAGAGAATTGCCGCGACTGGCGATAAGCCAGGTGTAACCAAAGGGCAGCAATGGATTAAAGTCGGTACGGAGATGGATCTTCTCGACACGCCAGGTATTTTGTGGCCTAAATTCGAAGACCAGATGGTTGGCATGAGATTGGCTGCTACGGGAGCGATTAAAGAAGAGCTTCTTCATTTGGATGAAATTGCGCTTTTTGTGATTAAATATTTGGTTCGTAACTACGGCCGCGGCCTACAAGAACGATTTGGCATTGAAGAACTTCCGCATGACTTGGAAAATATCAATGAAGTCGTTAAGGTAATGGAAGCTATTGGACGTAAGCGCGGAGCGATCGTGAGCGGTGGGCGAGTGGATTTAGACAAAGCTTCTTTGATCATTCTTCGTGATCTTCGCGCGGGTAAGATGGGACGCATTTCGATGGAAAGACCGTCCGAATTATAATCCGTTCAGTAATGAACAAAAAAGGTCACTTCCTGTTTCAGCTGGCGAAGCTGCTTCAGGGGTGGTTTTTTTTATGTAATGTGAGAATACGCGTTACTGAAAATAATACCAAATTCTTTTTGATGGCTCGACTGCATGCCAATCCATTATAATAAAGAGATTGAAAGGGGCGGGAGCCGTTGCTTGAGCATGAAAAACAATTTTGGGGGCAAGGTTTTACGCATATAGCAGGGATTGATGAGGTAGGCAGAGGATGTTTATTTGGCGCTGTTGTGGCCGCAGCTGTTATCCTTCCTGTCGGATATGTGTGCGATGGAATTAATGATTCGAAAAAGCTTTCTGAAAAGAAGCGTGATCTTCTTTACGATCAAATTATGTCTGAGTCAATAGCCGTAGGTATAGGTATTGTCGATGTTGAAATGATTGAAAAGATTAATATAAAACAAGCATCAAGACTCGCGATGAAGCAGGCTGTCGAGAAGTTAAAGGAAGTGCCTGACTTTTTGCTTATTGATGCGGAGAACATAGATGTAGACATCGAACAAAGCTCAATTATTCATGGAGATGCATGCAGTCAGTCCATCGCAGCAGCTTCTATCATTGCTAAGGTGACAAGAGATCGAATGTGTTTAGAGTGGGACAACCTTTACCCCGAATACGGAATTGCTGTACATAAGGGATATGCGACCAAACATCATAGAGAAATGTTAATTCGTTATGGTCCAACAGCGTTACATCGTAAGTTGTTTATTCGAAAAGTGATGACTCCAATTGAGCAGGGTTTCGAAGAGCGAAAGGAACAGCAATTAGAGTTGTTTTAATGACCTGAGTATGAAAATCAATGGAATGTTTCCTGTGTAAACAAAAGGTAAGCAGTTACCGATAATATACATAAATGTGCAAACGAAGGCTTGAGGTGACTAGATTGAATATTAGTGGATTAATTCGGGGCCTGGTTGGAGAGCTAACGGCTTCTGAAAGTAAAGTGTTGGAATTAAAAGTAGGTCAAATTGTGAAGGGCGTTGTTCTGCAACTGCTCAGTGATCAAGATGCGCTTATTAATATAGGTGGTGTGCAGGTTCGGGCAAAATTAGAGACGCCTCTTAAACAAGGGGATGTGACGATGCTCCAAGTTCAGCCTGAGTCTAACAATGGTCAGATCATGTTGAAACCGCTTATGGCTTCGGATGTACTAATTGCCGATGAGTCGTTTAACGAGCTGCTTAAGGCTTTTTCTTTAAAAGATACGGCATCTAACCGCCAAATGCTTCAAACCATGCAGCAGGCAGGCGTTCCGATATCCAAAGAAAATGTCGAATCTTTTGCTTCCTTGCTAAGCAAAGTGCCTGAGGGTAGTAAGGAGGAATGGGCACAAGCCGCTGTTCTTGCCTTTAAGAAGGATTTACCCTTGACGCAGGCAACTGTATCTGCAATTCGACAAGCGACAACAGGGCCTGCCGTTGGGCAATTGCTCCAGCGTCTGGAGCAGGAAGCGTCAGCCCTGCTTGAAGCGCAGCCAGCTCATCCAGAGGGAGACACGATGAAGCAAGTGGTATCTCTGCTGAAGGAGCTACGGGCTACCGCCGCAGCAACGTGGCCCCCTCGTCAGCCGGAGGCTGCGGCTACGATTCCGCCTGCTGTTTCGCAGGCAGGTGGCATTAAGCCGACAGTGGCTCCTACAGGAGCGCCACTGTCGGCTATCCCTAGCGGCAGTGCTCCCGCTCCTGCCGCTTCTGTGACACCCGCAGTCATTGCTGCTGCGGGTGAAGCCTTGACCTCCGCTGCGCCTCGCGCGGAGGCTCCTGCCGCTGGCGCGGCGCAGCCGCCCGTGCCGACGCAAGCAACAACCATCCGCCCAGCTCTGGCGGCAGAGTTACTCAAGGCGCAGTCCCTAAGCGCTGAGCCTGTGGTTGAAAGTGAAGCGCCCAAGGTGGCTTCGCCAGAGCTTACGCCATCAGTTGCTAAGCCGAAGGCAGCAGAGTCCTCAGAGACTCAGCAGCGAAGCGCTGATCTTAGTAAAGAGGGTACTGATCCAGAGCCGAACTGGATCAGCAAGATGCTCAAAGCCGTAGGCGTCGAGCATGAGTCGCATCTAGCGAAGCTAGCAGACGATCGAGTGGGTGCTACTATTAACCCAAGAAGTGAAATGGATGATTTGCAGAATGCGATTCTCCGACCGGATTCACAGCCAGACTCCGATTCCATTAAACCCGCAGCAGATACACTTAAGAGTCTTCTGCTTCAATTGACGGCCTCAGATGACACGCCTGCGCCACTCAAAGAAGCCGCTCAGCAAGTCATTAACCAAATAACCGGTCAGCAGCTTATGTTAACCGGTGATAAAAGTTCTATGTTTGCACACCTGACCTTATTTATCCCTTTTATGGATGGAACAGGTCAACAATCTGCTTCAGTTCACATTCAATCGCGTAAAGGGAAACGAGGAGAAGTGGATGCAAACAATTGCAGGCTATTGTTTGATTTACAAATGAAAGCCATGGGCAACACTTTATTGGATGTTCATGTCGTGAATAAAATTGTTAGCTTGAACGTTCATAATGACCATCCTGCCATCGCTGCTCTAATGGAAAGCTCGAAGGAAGAAATAACGTCTGCCATGCAAAAGGTAGGATACCAATTCCTCTCTTTAAAATGCTCACCTTATCCGACACTTCCGGCTGTTAAAGATAGCGATGGTGCGAAACAAGGACAGGGAATACTAGAAGGAAATAGAGCGGATCTTCGATCTTTGTATGAGCCTAAGCCCTACAAAGGAGTGGATTTCCGCGCATGACCTATCAACGAGATCCAAAGGCTGAACAAAATCAGACACCCATCAAGAAAGCTGTTGCTCTGCGATATGCACCAGACGCGCAAAAAGCGCCAACGATCATCGCTAAGGGTAAAGGCCATCTGGCAGATACTATTTTACAAAAAGCTAAGGAAAACGGGGTTCCGATCCAAGAGGATTCGTCCTTGGTCGAGGTGCTTTCGAAACTTGAAATAGATCAAGAAATCCCCCCTGAACTGTATCAATTGGTGGCTGAGGTGCTTAGTTTCATTTATCGTTCAGATAACCGGATGAATCGAGCGAGGAATCCGTTATGATGCGTTCGCACAAAGATGATCGAAGGCAGCTGGGTAAACATGGCGAAGAGCTTGCAGCCCATTTTCTTAGCGAACAAGGGTATGCCATTGTGGCCCGAAACTGGCGATGTCGAACAGGTGAACTTGATATTGTTGCGGAGTTTGAGGGGGTATTGGTGTTTGTAGAAGTCAGAACGAGAAGACCTTCTTCAAGCTTCGGAATAGCCAAAGAATCAATTGATTATCGGAAGCAATTGAAGGTTAGAGAAACAGCACAATATTATTTGCACCGCTATAAGAAGCATGAAGCGCGAGTTCGTCTGGATGTCATAACCGTAGAACTATCTCCAGAGAGAAACGAACCTCAAATTGAGCATATGCAAGGAGCCTTTTGACCCATCTCTGTCGGCGCGATGAGTCTGAAGGCTCTTTTTGTCTATTGTTGTAACTTTTGGCTGTAATCTTAGCATCGTGATCCCTTAACTCGTTATACCCATTCATGTAGGAGCTTAAAGCATAACCTGGAGGTTTTTAAAAGCTTTCTTGAACAGCATGCTTTTTATCGAGATTTCGGTATTGGATCGCCTCGGCGACATGTTCAGGTAAAATGATGTCGCTTTGCTCCAAATCTGCAATAGTGAGAGCTAATCTTAATATGCGGTCATGGGCTCTAACACTTAACCCCAATGATTCAAAAGAAGCACTTAACAAAATATCGCCTTCCGATGTTAATCTACATAGTTGGCGAAGCATTTTTCCGCCAAGCTCGTTATTGTACTGAATACCTGTACCTGTATATCGCTTCTGCTGCCTATCATGGGCGATTCGTACTCCTTCAAACATATCATTAGACGACAAGGGATTAGATTGTTCTTTCAATTGTGTATAGCTTGGTTTAGGTACTTCAACATGAAGATCAATTCGATCGAGCAGGGGGCCTGATATTTTAGAGCGGTATTGAATAATTTTTAAAGGACTGCATGTACATCGATTTGCTTCCGTTTCAGAACCCCAGTAGCCGCACGGACAAGGGTTCATGGCCGCCGCAAGGATGAAATGAGAGGGGAATGTATAAACAGCGCGTGCCCTAGCAATAGTTACATAACGTTCTTCCAGCGGCTGTCTCAGAACTTCTAAGGCATTGCGCGTAAATTCGGGCAGCTCGTCGAGAAAAAGGATGCCTCTGTGGGAGAGACTGACTTCACCTGGTTTGGGCACTGTGCCCCCACCGACAAGACCTGCAGCAGAAATTGTATGATGAGGGGCCCGAAAGGGTCGCTTGCGCATGAGAGACGTTCGGTCGAGCAGTTTGCCGGAGGCACTGTATATTTTAGTAACCTCCAAGGCCTCTTTGTCGGACATAGCTGGCAGGATGGAAGACATACGCTTGACTAACATTGTTTTACCTGTGCCAGGAGGACCGATGAGTAAAATATTATGCATGCCAGCAGCTGCGATCATCATCGCCCGTTTTACTTGATGCTGTCCGCTAACGTCGGCGTAATCGTCGGCAGCGTTGGCGTCGGTGTAAAAAGTTGAATTTTCGTTCTTCTTAGGAGTGGTTTCATTGTATATAAATTCGTTCAGAGAAAGCTCATCCCATCGTTTGAAATCGGAAAGATTTCTTACTACACAAACCTGCATATCAGAGATAAGAGCCGCTTCGGCAGCGTTTGCAGTAGGTAAGCAGACACGGTTCATCCCAATTCGTTTGGCGGCGTGTACCATAGAGAGAACACCTGGAATAGGCCTCAGTGTACCATCTAGGGCAAGTTCTCCAACGAGCACTGTAGTTTGAAAGTTGTCCATAGGAACTTGTCCAGTTGTTATGAGAATCCCTAATGCAATGGCTAAATCGAAAGATGATCCTTCTTTACGGAGGTCGGCTGGAGCTAGGTTGACAGTAATGCGATCCATTGGAAAGGTAAATCCGCAATTTTTGATTGCAGAACGGACCCTCTCGACGGATTCTCGCACTGCGGAGTCCGGCAGACCGACTAAATTAATTTGGGGCAAGCCACTCGAAATGTCAACTTCAACCTCTATAGTTTGCCCTTCTATGCCTTGTAGGCAAGCACTCATCACTTTTCCGTACAAAAAAACACCTTCCCTCGATAAGTTGAGCAGCGTATGCAACTGCTTTTCCAAAGGATAAAAGGTGCTTCCTTATTGATCCGTTTATTTAATAATCATTGTACACGAAAATGGTAAAATTACGCAATTATTAGAGTCAGGATGGTGTTTTAAAATACAAGAACATGCACATACTGGAGCTAGAGGTGATAATGATGCAGGAAAAACCGTATTTTTGTCCCAATTGTCGCTCGAATCGAATCAAGTTCAGCGTTATTACTAGTTATGCACAATCATTCCTGAAAGACGCTCTTTCCGGTGGCATTATGGAGTTTAAAGAACCCGATCCTATAGCAGAAGCAGAGCCAACGATCCAATGTTTGGTCTGCAATTTTATAGGTAATGAATTACGCTTCATTAAGCAAGCTGAGCGCGAGCCGCGAATTAACACGGTAACCACAAGCATTTATTAGGATGATTTCGTGGGACGTATTTTTCAATTAATGAAAAATACGTCTTTCTTTTTGCATCGGAAGTGATAGCTAAAGTTTTTCAGCGTGAAAGGAAACTTCTAACGGATTAACGAAAAAAATAAGGAAACTGTCGAAAATTAGTGATACAATGGTTAGGGCTTGTGAAGAAGTGTGATACTAATTCCGGCAACAAGATTTATTTCGTGCACAGTGAAATTAGGGAATTACACTTTTCCCCTGTATAGCACGTTTAGAAAGTCCATACTGATAGGAGGATTTTAGGAAATGAATATCCATGAGTACCAAGGCAAAGAAGTCCTGAGACAGTACGGAGTCAGCGTTCCTAAAGGCAAAGTTGCTTTTACTGTTGACGAAGCCGTTGAAGCGGCAAAAGAACTCGGAACATCTGTCGTCGTTGTAAAGGCGCAAATTCATGCCGGAGGTCGCGGTAAAGCAGGCGGCGTCAAGGTAGCCAAAAACCTCGATGAAGTTCGTACATATGCTACTGAAATTCTTGGAAAAGTGCTTGTTACACACCAAACAGGACCTGAGGGTAAAGAAGTAAAACGCCTTCTAATCGAAGAAGGTTGTGACATTAAAAAAGAATATTATGTAGGTGCTGTTGTTGACCGCGCTACAGGTAGCGTTGTGTTGATGGCTTCTGAAGAAGGCGGTACTGAAATTGAAGAAGTAGCCGAGCATTCTCCAGAGAAAATTTTCAAAGAAGTTGTGGATCCAGCAATCGGTCTTCAAGCTTTCCAAGCGCGTAGACTTGCTTATTCCATTAACATTCCTAATGAACTTGTAAACAAAGCGGTTAAATTTATGCTCGCTCTTTATAAAGCATTTGTAGAAAAAGATTGTTCTATCGCAGAAATTAATCCACTTGTTGTTACGGGTTCAGGAGACGTTATGGCGCTGGATGCAAAACTTAATTTTGACTCCAATGCATTGTTCCGTCATAAGGACATTGTTGAGCTTCGTGACCTCGAAGAGGAAGATGCGAAAGAAATTCAAGCTTCTAAATATGACCTTAGCTACATTGCTTTAGATGGGAATATCGGTTGTATGGTTAACGGTGCAGGACTTGCAATGGCCACTATGGACATTATCAAGCACTACGGCGGAGACCCTGCTAACTTCCTTGACGTAGGGGGCGGTGCTACGAAGGAGAAAGTAACTGAAGCTTTTAAAATCATCCTTTCCGATGATCAAGTTAAGGGTATTTTTGTTAACATTTTTGGTGGTATTATGCGTTGTGATGTTATCGCTGATGGCGTTGTGGCGGCAGCTAGAGAGCTTGGACTTTCTCGTCCGCTCGTTGTTCGTCTTGAAGGTACGAATGTTGAACTAGGTAAAAAAATTCTTAATGAATCCGGTTTAAACATCGTTGCAGCTGATTCCATGGCTGATGGCGCTCAAAAAATCGTTGCACTTGTGAAATAATTAAAACCCGAGTGGTTTCAAATAATATAGGGGATGTGAACAAAAGATCATGAGTATTTTGGTCAATAAACATACAAAAGTCATTACTCAAGGGATTACCGGCGCTACGGGGTTGTTTCATACCAAAGGCGGCCTTGACTACGGCACACAAATGGTTGGTGGCGTTACCCCAGGTAAAGGCGGAACAAAAGTAGATATTACATTGGAAAATGGTGAAGTTGTTCAGCTTCCAGTTTTCAACACTGTAATCGATGCGAAAAACGCAACTGGTGCGACAGCATCTGTTATTTATGTACCCCCTGCATTTGCAGCAGAATCGATCATTGAAGCGGTAGACGCAGATCTTGATCTCGTAATCTGTATTACAGAAGGTATTCCTGTTCTTGACATGGTTAACGTTAAACGTTACATGGAAGGCAAAAGAACTGTTCTGATCGGACCTAACTGCCCAGGCGTGATTACGCCAGGCGAGTGCAAAATTGGTATTATGCCAGGCTATATTCATACGCCAGGTCACGTTGGCGTTGTTTCCCGTTCTGGCACACTGACGTATGAGGCTGTTCATCAATTGACAACGCGTGGAATTGGACAATCTTCTGCTGTTGGTATCGGTGGGGATCCTGTCAAAGGGTCTGAGTTTATCGATATTCTTAGCCGTTTTAATGACGATCCAGATACTTACGCTGTGATTATGATTGGTGAAATCGGCGGAACCGCTGAGGAAGAAGCAGCTGAGTGGGTTCAAGCGAACATGACGAAACCAGTAGTTGGCTTCATCGGTGGTAAAACTGCACCTCCAGGAAAACGTATGGGCCACGCGGGCGCTATTATTTCCGGTGGTAAAGGTACTGCGGCTGAGAAAGTTGCTACTATGGAAAGATGCGGAATCAGAGTGGCAGCAACGCCATCTGAGATGGGCTCTACGCTTGTTAGCGTGTTAGAAGAAAAAGGCTTGCTTGAAAAAGTAATTACAAAAAAATAGTTACTTCTAACGAAGGTAAGCAACCTTCCATTTCCCCTTAAATAGGGATTTGGGAGGTTTTTTGTTTTTTGGGCTTGAACATATTTGTCAAGAGGGTAAGGAGTGTATATACTTATGAATAATCGTTTTATTATATTTGGTCTCCATGAGCTTGAAGGCGTTGGTTGGAAAACGATTCTTCAACTCCTCAGCCGCTTTCCTGAACCTCAAGCGCTTTTTCATCTTTCAGCAGATGACCTAATCTCCAAAGGGATCAGAGCTTCGATTGCTGAACAGATCACCAAAAAATTGACTCCTTCCTTTATTGAGCAAAGGCTTCATTTATATATGAAGCAATCCATTCAAATTCTCACTATCCTAGACGAAGATTACCCTCTTATTCTAAAAGAAATTGCGCAACCTCCTTGGATTTTATATGTGAAAGGAGATAAAACATATCTGAATCAAAGACTTTTGGGGATGGTTGGAACAAGAACCCCAACGCTTTATGGTAAAAAAATCGCCGAAGAGCTGGCTTTTGCGCTATCGCAAGCTGGATTCGGGATTGTAAGTGGCTTAGCCAGGGGTATTGATAGTAGGGCTCATATTGGGGCATTGCAAGGAAAGGCTAAAACTGTGGCTGTTCTAGGATGTGCTATTAATCAGGTATATCCGCGAGAAAATGCCCAATTATTCCGTAACATTGAACAAGAGGGGGTTATTATTTCTGAGTACCCGATAGGGACGGGAATGCGCCCAGGGATGTTTCCTCAACGCAATCGGATCATAGCGGGGCTCTGTCTTGGAGTAACAGTGGTGGAAGCAGCTGAGGATAGTGGTTCTATGATTACCGTGGACTTCGCACTTGACGAGTCGCGTGATGTTTTCGCTGTTCCGGGGCCCATTCATTCTCACCAAAGCAGTGGTGTACATAAGCTGCTCAAGGAAGGCGCGAAGTTAGTCACCAGTGTTGAAGATATTGTGGAAGACTATTCTCATATGCTGAGTTCAACTGAACGGAGCGCTTTACTGAAGCCTATACAGGTTATTGAGTTAACAGAAGATGAACGAAAAATCGTAGAAATTATGTCGTATGAGCCTATGAATATTGATGTCTTATTAGAAAGCACACAATTTACGTTTGGACATTTGCATGCAGTTCTGTTATCTTTACTATTGAAAAAGGCGATTAAGCAGCTTCCAGGATCTACATACATATTAGCATAGGCTATTCAAGGAGCTTCTCTTCTCGCCATTAGACTTTACCTTGAAACCAAGAGGGGAGGAAGGACGATCCATGGCAGATTGTTTAGTCATTGTTGAGTCACCTGCAAAAGCCAAGACCATCGGTAAATATTTAGGCAGTAAATACATTGTAAAAGCCTCGATGGGTCATATTCGAGACCTTCCGAAGAGCCAAATTGGCGTAGAAGTAGATAATAACTTTGAGCCTAAATACATAACAATACGTGGCAAAGGCTCTATCCTTAAAGAATTGAAAGATGCGAGTAAAAAAGTAAAAAAAATATACCTAGCAGCTGACCCGGATCGCGAAGGGGAAGCGATTGCATGGCATTTGGCGCACTATTTAGCTGTTGGCGCCGACGAAGCTTGTCGCGTTGTTTTTAATGAGATCACGAAAGAGGCAGTTAAGGACGCTTTCAAAACACCTCGTATTATTAATCAAGATCTTGTTAATGCACAGCAAGCTAGACGGATACTCGATCGTCTTGTTGGTTATAAAATTAGTCCTTTGCTTTGGAAGAAAGTGAAGAAGGGGCTGTCTGCAGGCCGCGTGCAATCAGTTGCCGTTAAGCTCATTTATGATCGCGAGAATGAAATCAAGGCGTTTGAACCGGAAGAGTATTGGTCCATTACGGCTGTTCTGGATGCTGGTAAGACTACATTTGAAGCAAAGTACCATAGTATCAATGGTGAAAAAAGAGAGTTGCACTCGGAAGAGGATGTCAACGAAATACTAGCTGCAATGGGTAGTGAAGCATTTACAGTTAAAGAAGTAAAAGAGAAAGAACGTCAACGTAATCCTTCCCCGCCTTTTATTACGAGTTCCTTGCAGCAGGAAGCGGCGAGAAAACTGAATTTCCGGGCGTCGAAGACGATGTCTGTGGCGCAGCAGTTATATGAGGGTATCGACTTGGGTAAGGAAGGTACCGTAGGTTTAATTACTTATATGCGTACTGACTCTACACGCATTTCACCTGTTGCTCAAGGAGAAGCCAAGGAGTTTATTGAGGGGAAGTACGGCGCTGCTTTTTATCCAGAAACGCCACGGCTTTACACCAAAAAAAATGCAAATGCGCAAGATGCGCATGAGGGTATTAGACCTACATCCGTACTTCGCGAGCCTGATCAGATGAAGGAATTCCTGAGTAAGGATCAATATCGGCTGTACAAGCTCGTTTGGGAACGTTTTGTAGCGAGTCAGATGGCGTCAGCTATTCTAGACACGATGACTATCGATTTGGCTGCTGGTGTGACCGTATTCCGTGCATCTGGTTCTAAAATGAAATTCGCAGGCTTCATGAAAGTGTACGTTGAAAGTAATGATGACGGGACGACAGAAGAAGACAAACTATTACCACCGCTTTCGCAGGGAGATTCACTTCCGAAGCAAAGTGTAGATCCGAAGCAACACTTCACTCAACCTCCTCCAAGGTACACAGAAGCTCGTTTAGTGCGGGCACTAGAGGAAATGGGTATCGGACGACCAAGTACGTATGCACCAACGCTAGAGACGATTCAAAAGCGTGGGTATGTTGCCATTGATGAGAAGAAGTTCGTTCCGACGGAGCTCGGCGAACTAGTGATTCAATTGATGGAGGAATTTTTCCCAGAAATTCTTAACGTCGAGTTTACGGCTCATATGGAAGAAGAGTTGGATTTTGTTGAAGAGGGAAAAGAAGATTGGGTGAGGGTACTGGATTCCTTTTATACTTCATTCGAGAAGCGGCTTGAATTCGCCGAAGAAGAAATGAAGGAAATTGAGATTCAGGATGAGGTGTCCGATGAGATTTGTGAGAAATGCGGCAAACATCTCGTTTATAAAATGGGGCGCTTCGGTAAGTTTCTTGCATGCTCAGGGTTCCCAGATTGCCGAAATACAAAACCAATTGTTAAAGATATTGGTGTGACATGCCCAACCTGTAAAAAAGGCAAAATTGTCGAACGCAGAAGCAAGAAAGGCCGTATATTTTTTGGATGCGACCAGTATCCAGAATGCGACTTTGTTTCGTGGGATAAGCCAGTTAGCAAACCTTGTCCTTCTTGCGGCTCACTATTGATTGAGAAAAGAAGCAAGAATGGCGTAAACATTCAATGCGTTCAATGTGATTTCAAGGAAGAATTGAATGATGATAATCAAGATGAAGTGAAAGATTAGAGGTGTCCCGATTTTGCCAGAATATCCAAGAGTAACTGTCATCGGAGCAGGATTGGCAGGCAGCGAAGCCGCATGGCAAATCGCCCGTCAAGGCGTGCCTGTTACGTTATATGAAATGCGTCCAGTACGTAAAACGCCAGCACACATTACAGATCAATTCGCTGAGCTAGTGTGCAGCAACTCACTTCGTTCTAATGGTCTAACGAACGCTGTGGGGGTATTGAAAGAAGAGATGAGACGGTTGGATTCGCTCATCCTTTCTTGCGCTGATCAACATGCTGTACCTGCAGGAGGCGCTTTAGCTGTTGACCGTGATGGTTTTTCCCAAGGTGTTACATCGACGCTGCGCAATCACCCTCTCATCGAGGTTCGTAATGAAGAGATACAAACGCTACCTGAGGGGATCACGGTGGTTGCCTCTGGACCATTGACTTCGCCGGCATTATCTGGTGAGCTTAAAACGTTGATGGGCGAAGAATATCTGTACTTTTATGATGCAGCCGCTCCAATTGTTGAAAAAGACTCGATCGATATGAATAAAGTATATCTTGCATCTCGTTATGATAAAGGAGAAGCTGCATATCTGAATTGTCCGATGACGGAAGAGGAATTCAACGTATTTTATGATGCCTTGATTACCGCTGAGGTTGCGGAACTAAAGGATTTTGAGAAGGAAATATATTTCGAGGGCTGTATGCCTCTTGAAATAATGGCTAAGCGCGGTAGACAAACTGTGTTATTTGGCCCAATGAAGCCTGTAGGATTAATTAACCCTCACACAGGAAAGATGCCTCACGCGGTTGTACAACTTCGTCAAGATAATGCCGCAGGAACTTTATACAACCTCGTTGGGTTTCAAACTCACTTGAAGTGGGGCGAGCAAAAACGCGTGCTGTCACTCATTCCGGGACTAGAAAATGCAGAGTTCGTACGTTACGGCGTTATGCATCGGAACACGTTTATAAATTCGCCAAGATTACTTGAACCTACTTATCAGTTTAAGCAACGAGAAAATCTATTCTTCGCCGGTCAAATGACGGGTGTCGAAGGGTATGTGGAATCAGCAGCTTCAGGACTTATAGCGGGAATAAATGCAGGTCGTTTGGCCAAAGGCGAATCCTGCTTAGTGTTTCCACATGAAACGACATTAGGCAGTATGGCTAATTACATTACAACGGCTGACTTCAAACATTTCCAACCAATGAACGCGAATTTTGGACTACTTCCTCCGCTACCACAACGTATCCGTAACAAAAAGGAAAAGTATGAAATATTGGCTAATCGTGCACTTGAGAGTATTCAGAATTTTTCGCAAAATGAGCACTCTTTAACTTGATAGTCAAGCTCTCCCTGTGTTACTATAGTTATGTTTTGTAGCATAATAATGGATGCAAATAAGGCTGATCTTAGTTCAAATGCCCAATATCGTACCTCTAGACGCGGTCGTTCTTTTTCGAAAGACCTCGCTAGAGGTTTATCTCGTTTATAAGACTGAATCTTCATACGTAATTGAATGACCATGACTATGATTCCATAAGAGGTGAAATCGATGGATCCGAAGAATGCATCCTTTCATGCGACAACGATTTTTGCGATTCGGCATCAGGGTAAGGGCGCTATTGCAGGAGATGGACAAGTAACATTTGGCAACAGCATGATTATGAAGGGGAGCGCCAAAAAAGTACGGCGTTTATATAGAGGGAAAGTGGTTGCTGGGTTTGCTGGTTCCGTGGCTGATGCGATTACACTTTTCGAAAAATTCGAGGGCAAGCTAGAGGAGCACCATGGCAACCTTCAGCGTGCTGCAGTAGAATTGACGAAGGACTGGCGGCAGGATCGTGTCTTGCGCAGACTTGAAGCCATGATGCTTGTAATGGATGCTTCCGGGCTCCTACTGCTCTCTGGAAATGGCGAAATTATTGAACCGGATGATGGTATTTTGGCCATTGGATCGGGTGGCAGCTTTGCTCTGGCTGCTGGCCGAGCGCTCCATCGTCATGCGCCTGAGTTAAGCGCAAGAGAGATCGCTCATGCGGCGTTAACGACTGCAGCGGAGATTTGTGTGTTCACTAATCATAATATTATTGTCGAAGAAATTGAATAACTATTATGTGTAATGTGGGGAAGCATTTTCTCTTTGGTTGTGTAATAAGCTTTGCTAAGGCAAGAGCTGAGTTACGGTTACTAGCTTTTCCGCTTGAAAGCTTAGTTTAAGCTTTCAAGTAGTTTTGCTGAAGCGTAACTAAGTCAATGTTTATGATGCCAGCTTTCCTCTGGAAAGCTCTTAGGAGGGTACTTTCAGTGAAAAACAGCTCCCTTACACCCAAACAAATTGTACAGGAATTGGATCGTTACATTGTGGGTCAGAAGAAAGCGAAAAAATCGGTCGCGATTGCTTTGCGTAATCGTTATCGGAGAAGCTTGCTGGATGAATCGATTCGCGATGAAATCGTACCAAAGAATATTCTTATGATCGGCCCAACTGGTGTAGGTAAAACAGAGATTGCACGACGATTAGCTAAGTTGGTTGGAGCGCCGTTTATTAAAGTAGAGGCAACGAAATTTACGGAAGTCGGCTACGTTGGACGCGATGTCGAGTCTATGGTACGCGATTTGGTTGAGACATCCATTCGCATGGTAAAAGCAGAGCGTACGGAGACCGTTAAAGATCGAGCTGAGCAGCTGGCGAATGAGCGATTAGTTAATTTACTTGCGCCAAGTCCCACCGTATCCAAGACTCAACGTAATCCGTTGGAGATGCTTTTTGGCAGCCAAAATCAATCTGATCCGGAAGAACATACGAATTCCGATCCTGCACTTTCTGCCAAAAGGATCCTAATCGCGGAGCAACTAGCGGAGGGGAAGTTGGAACATGAAGTCGTAGAGATTGAAGTCGAAGATTCTTCGCCTTCAATGATGGATATGCTTGCAGGTCAAGGAAACGAGCAAATGGGAATGAACATGCAAGAAATGTTTGGCAGTCTCATGCCCAAAAAAACCAAAAAGCGTAAATTAACAGTAACAGAAGCACGTAAAGTGTTGATTCAGGAAGAAGCACAGCGGTTGATTGATATGGATGAAGTGATTCAAGAATCGATTAATAGGGCTGAGCAGTCGGGCATTATATTTATTGATGAGATCGATAAAATCGCAAGCAGCCGCGGCAACGGCGGAGGGCCAGATGTGTCCCGAGAAGGTGTGCAGCGTGATATTTTGCCTATCGTTGAGGGGTCTACTGTGTTAACCAAGTACGGCTCGGTGAAGACGGATTATGTTCTATTTATAGGAGCTGGGGCGTTTCATATTGCGAAGCCTTCTGACTTGATTCCAGAGCTTCAAGGACGTTTTCCAATTCGTGTAGAGTTAAGTGATTTGACTTTAGAAGACTTCGTTTCTATTCTAAAAGAACCCAAAAATGCTTTGACTAAACAATACACGGCGCTCCTTCAAACAGAAGGTATAACTGTTGAGTTTTCTGATGAAGCTGTTAAGGAAATAGCCAGAATTGCTGTTGAAGTGAATCAAAATACAGAAAACATCGGTGCGAGACGTCTACATACGATTCTGGAGAAATTATTAGAAGACCTTTCCTTTGAAGCACCAGAAATCACACTGGAGCAATTCATCATTGATCCAGCGTATGTTCGTGAAAAATTAAGTGAAATTGTTCAAAATCGAGATCTTAGTCAGTATATATTGTAGAGAAATATTGCAAGGTAACGTAAGTAGGAGGCAGTTAAATGAGTTTATTAAACAAGACAAGAAGACTGAATCGTTTGCTTCAAAAAGAAGCAGGGAATGCGGTCAGCTTTATGGATATGACTGAAGTTTTGCGCGACATTGTTATCGCAAATATTTATGTAGTAAGTCGAAAGGGGAAAATTTTGGGTTATGCGTTAACGAACGACCCGATTTCCCCCGAAATGAATCAAACTATTTTAATCGACAAACGCTTTCCAATTGAGTCGAACAATCTGTTGATGAAGATTGAGGAAACCTCATCTAACGTAGAACCGGATAGTCCGTATTACTACTACACGGATCAAATGAAAGATATGTTTCCGTACACCTATACAACAATTGTACCGATAATTGGTGGAGGCGATCGATTAGGAACGTTAGTGTTAAGTCGTAATGACGCTCCTTTCGTGGATGATGACTTAATATTAGCAGAATATGGGTCTACAGTCATAGCTATGGAGATATTGAGAGAACGAGCAGAAGAAGTTGAAGAAGAGGCGAGAAGCAAAGCTGTCGTTCAAGTGGCTATTGGTTCTTTATCTTTTAGCGAAATGGAAGCGGTAGAACATATCTTTGAGGAATTAGATGGCAAAGAAGGTCTATTAGTAGCAAGTAAAATTGCTGACCGTGTGGGAATCACTCGTTCCGTTATTGTAAATGCCCTACGTAAATTAGAGAGTGCAGGTGTCATTGAAACGCGGTCTCTTGGCATGAAGGGAACTTATATACGTATTTTGAATGAGCAACTGATGCAAAGCATTGAACAAATAAAGACGAAATTGTAATTTAATAAACCGTGGAAATGATAGAAAAAGCCCTGTCTGGCAAAAAAAGATAGGGCTTTTTTCTTATTGTAAGTTAGGTTAATATCTTAGATGATAAGAAATGTAGCGGAAGGCTCTACAAATTTCTACATTATGGTAGTTAATCAAATTATTTTTTCTGAGAATAATGTCGAAATAAGAAGGAATCATTTGAAGCAATGTTGAATTATACATCAACCAGTCTACAGAAAGTGGGTATCTTATATGTCTATTATAGACAAGCCCAATTGGAATTTAATGGAGCGCACACTTGATGCGTCATCCTTGCGACAAAAGGTAATAGCCAATAACGTCGCCAATGTGGATACACCATATTTTAAACGTTCTGAGGTTATGTTCGAAGAGTTATTGCAGGGTCAAATGAGCTCCGCGACCCCCTCTATAGAAGGTTATCGGACAGATCGTAGGCATTTTGTTATAGGGAAATCTACAAATGTTGAAAGTCCAGAAATTAAAACCGATAAAACGACAGCAATCAACAATAACATGAATAATGTCGACATGGATTATGAGATGTCTTTGATGGCGAAGAATCAACTCAAATACAACACGATGATTCAACAAATGAACAGTGAGTTCAAAAAATTCCGTACAGTTTTGGGAGGAAAGTGATAAACGATGAGACTTACTAATGGCTTTGATATAAGTTCATCCGCGCTTACCGCTCAACGATTGAGGATGGATGTCATTTCATCTAATATCGCGAATGCAGACACAACGCGTGCTAAGTTAGTAGATGGGAAATGGATTCCTTATCAGAGGAAACTGGTGGGCTTTGAAACAAAATCGCAGCCTACTTTTGCTCAGTCATTGAAATCAGCTATGGGTGATGGAACTGGGGAAGGTGTAAGGGTGAACAAAATTTTCGATGATACCTCACCTCTTAAACAAGTCTACAACCCAACGCATCCTGATGCGGATTCGAATGGGTTCGTTTATATGCCTAACGTCGATGTGCTAAAAGAGATGGTTGATATGATATCCGCAACTAGATCTTATGAGGCTAACGTCACTGCACTGAACGCAAGCAAATCGATGATAACCAAGGCTTTGGAAATTGGTAGATAACTATTACAGGAGGGCTCATCATGATAGATAAAATTAGTTTTAGTCCTATGAATATTATGAGCTCCGTTCAGCCTAAAGATAACTCAGGCGAAGGTGCTGCTGATTTAGGGAAAAGGTTCGGTTCATTCCTAAATAATGCAATGGATAATTTAAATGCACAGCAAAAGCAAGTTGACCAATTGAATGAAGGTTTCATCAAAGGAGAGCTTTCGGATGTTCATCAACTGACTATCGCCTCTGAGAAAGCTTCATTAGGGCTCGAACTGACCGTACAGGTTAGGAACAAGGTCCTTGAAGCTTACCAAGAAATGATGAGAATGCAGCTGTGATTCAATTAATTGCTGCTAAACTTTGGGTCAATGAGGTGACACAGTGAATGAGAACCTACTCCAATATTGGGAAAAGGTCAAACAATATTGGAATCGATACAGTAGAACAACGAAAATCACTTTCATAGCTACGGTTTTCCTTTTGGTTCTTACTGCGGCAATCATAAGTTACAATTTGTCAAAAACCGAATATTCACTTGCATTTACGGACTTGCAGCCAAGTGATGCAGCTTCCATTAAAACATATTTGGATACCGCTAAGACTCCTTATCATCTTAGCGCTGATGGTAAAAGTATCGAAGTTCCAACGAATCAGGTGGCAAACGTAAAACTTGCCGTTGAGTCACAGGGGTTGAACAAAAATGGATCCTTAGGCTTTGGTGCTTTTAGCGACAGCAGTTCATTTGGTATCACGGATAATGAGTTTAAAGTGAAATATTTAAATGCCGTTCAAGGCGAGCTTCAACAGCTAATTAACTCGAATCAAGCGATAAGCAGTTCTAAAGTTTTAATTTCGCTGCCAGAAGAAGGACCGTTCTTACAACAACAACAAGAAAAGGCAACCGCTTCTGTCGTGCTGCAATTAAAACCAGGTTATGCCATGGATCAAGGTAAGATTGATACAATTTACAACTTAGTATCTCACAGTGTAAAGAATCTACCGTTAGAGAATATCACCATCTCCGATCAATATGGAGAGAGCTTGATTTCGTCTAAAGCTGGCGGACAGACCTCTGCGAATTTGGTTACAAGTCAAGCTGATATTAATAATCAGTTCCGAAATGACTTGCAGAAGAACATCAACAGTATGTTAGGGACAATGCTTGGTAAAGACAAAGTAATTGTAAGTGTATTTTCAACAATGAATTTTGATCAAAAGAAAAGCAAAGAGCAATTAGTAACTGCTCCAAATCAAGTTGATCAAAAAGGGTTGGAAATCTCTTTACAAGAAGCAACCGAGTCGTATCAGAACGACGGGGCAGCGAGTGGTGGAGTGCCTGGTACAGGTTCAACAGATGTGCCGGGATATCCGGGATCATCCAGCTCCGGTAAATCTAATTCAGAAAAAAATAGTAAGACCGTTAATTATGAAGTGAATCGGATTACAAATGATATTATTTCAAGTCCTTATGTAGTGAAGGATCTTAGCATTAATGTAGGAATTGAACCTCCACTTAAAGATGATCCTGCTTCTCTGACTGCGGAAACGAAAGCTGCAGTACGAGATGCACTAGTCAATATTGTTAGGACTGCGCTTGCTGATAATAAAGTCACTTATACTGACGCTGAATTGCAGCAAAAAGTTACAGTGTTTGCACATTCTTTTGTGCGTCAAGCAGATTCAACAGCTTCAAAGACTACGACGTATATGACATACGGTGGATTGGCGCTTGCAGCTCTAGTATTAGGACTAATTGGTGGATATATTTTACGAAGACGTAAAAAGGCTTCGCAACAATTAGAAGAAGAGTTGAACTTGACCACAACGAAAGCAGAACTACCAACCATCGATATTGAGAATGTTACCAATGACAATCAGGTACGCAAACAATTGGAGACTCTTGCCAAGAAACGTCCAGAGGATTTCGTTAATTTGCTTCGTACTTGGTTAGTAGACGAATAGAGGTGCACTTGTATGGCCAAAGCTGCTCTGCAAGGGTTATCGGGACGACAAAAGGCAGCCATTCTTTTGATCAGTTTAGGCCCTGAGGTGTCTGCTCAAATATTTAAACACTTGCGTGAAGAGGAAATTGAGCAGTTAACTCTAGAAATTGCAAATGTGAGAAAAGTAGATTCATTAGAGAAGGAATCAATTCTTTCAGAATTCCATCAGATTTGTTTAGCGCAAGAATTTATTTCTCAAGGTGGTATAGCTTACGCCAAGGATATTTTAGAAAAGGCGCTAGGGTCTCAGAAAGCTCTGGATATTATCAACCGGTTAACGGCAACTTTGCAAGTTAGGCCTTTTGATTTTGCCAGAAAAGCGGATCCTGCTCAAATTCTTAATTTTATCCAAAATGAGAATTCACAAACCATAGCATTAGTTTTATCTTACCTGCAAGCCGATCAAGCATCGATTATTTTATCTTCGTTGCCTCAAGAGAAGCAGGCGGATGTTGCCAAGCGTATTGCGTTAATGGACAGTACATCGCCTGAAGTTATCAGTCAAGTGGAACGAGTGCTTGAACAGAAGCTTTCTGCTACGGTTACTCAGGATTACACTAATGCGGGTGGTATTGAATCAATTGTACAAATCCTCAATGGTGTCGATCGTGGTACGGAACGTACAATTCTGGATTCGCTTGAAATTCAAGATCCTGAACTTGCCGAAGAGATTAAAAAGCGGATGTTTGTATTCGAGGATATTGTCAACATCGACAATCGTTCTATTCAGCGTATTATTCGTGATATCGAAAATGCGGATATGCAGCTTGCACTTAAAGTGGCAAGTGAAGAAGTGCGTGAGGCATTGTTCAAAAATATGTCTAAACGGATGGCAGAAACCTTTAAAGAAGAGATGGAATTTATGGGTCCTGTGCGTTTACGTGACGTTGAAGAGGCGCAAACACGTATCGTTGCCACGATTCGTCGTTTAGAAGAATCAGGTGAAATCATCATTGCTCGTGGTGGAGGAGATGATATTATTGTCTAATGTCATTAAATCATTTGCCTATGTTTCATTAGATGATAAAAAGTTAGTTGAATCGTTATCTCCGCAACAATTGTATCTTGCTGGTTTGCTTGAAGACGAGGAATCAGCGAAAAATCAGTTGACGCCAGAGCAGCAGCAGGAACTTACAGAAGCAACAAGCTTGAAAGATCAGATTCTTCAAGATGCAGAGGCTTTTGCTAGTGAACAAATCCAGCTTGCTATGCAGGAATGCACTGCTCTACGCGAGCAAGTTGATGTTGAAATTACCACATGGTGGAATGAACGCCGCGATGCAGATGAAATGCATGTGTCTGAGGCTAAACAGGCTGGTTTTGAAGAAGGATATCAACAAGGAATCCACCAGGCCGAAGAAGCGCTTAGACAAGAATATAATGAAATGCTGTCAGAAGCACGTACCATTTTGGAACAAGCCTATACACTTAAACAACAAATCATTCAAGAATCAGAGCCTTTCCTGATAGAACTAAGCACATCTATCGCTGAAAAAGTCATTGGCCGTCAATTGAGCTTGAATCCAGAATGGGTGTTAGATCTTGTTCAAAAGGTACTTTCACGTCGGCGTGAGAAAGGGATCATTACTTTGTGCGTAACTCCTTCTCAGTTTTCTTATATTCAAGATGCAAGAGAAGAGTTATTAACTTCTATTGATTCGCAGGCAGAGCTGGAAATTATACCAGATTCATCTGTACAGGATCACGGATGTGTGATTCGTTCATCTTACGGTAGTATTGATGCTAGAATTGATACGCAACTGAAAGAAATTAAATCAGCTCTTCAACAAATGGCTATCCAAAGCGAGGGAGCCGAATCATGAGTGTAACTATACCGACTGCTGATAAATACAAAGAACTTCTAAATTCCATTGATCCAATTCGTGTGAATGGGAAAGTTACTCAGGTTATCGGTCTGACCGTGGAGTCAGAGGGACCAGATGTGAGTATTGGTGATCTTTGTTACATTTATCCCCAAAAGGCGAGTAAGCCGTTGAAGGCGGAGGTCGTTGGATTTCGAAGCAACAAGGTTGTTCTGATGCCTTTAGGCGACTTGGATGCTATAGGACCTGGATGTGATGTGGTCGGAACGGGCAAGCCTTTAACCGTACAGGTAGGTCATGAGTTATTAGGTAAAGTACTTGACGGTTTAGGTCAACCTTTGGACGGTTCTTTCTTGCCATCAAGAATGGCGCAATATTCAACGAATAACAAGCCGAGCAACCCATTAGCTAGACCGCGTGTCTTGGATCCTATTTCTGTAGGCGTCCGTTGCATCGATGGCCTCTTGACGATAGGTAAAGGTCAGCGTGTAGGTATTTTTGCTGGGTCCGGCGTCGGTAAAAGTACATTAATGGGTATGATTGCACGTAATACCTCAGCTGATGTCAATGTAATTGCACTTATAGGTGAGCGGGGTAGAGAAGTTCTCGATTTTATTGAGAGAGATTTAGGTCCGGAAGGTCTTGCGAGGTCTGTCGTCATCGTTGCAACATCTGACCAGCCTGCGCTTATCCGAATTAAAGGTGCAATGATCGCTACAAGCATTGCAGAGTATTTCCGAGATCGTGGACTGAACGTGATGATGATGATGGATTCGGTAACTCGTTTTGCCATGGCGCAACGGGAAGTTGGTTTAGCCGTCGGAGAGCCACCCGCTACTAGAGGTTACACGCCATCCGTTTTCGCTATGCTTCCCCGTTTGTTAGAGCGATCGGGCACAGGACCTAAAGGATCAATTACAGCATTTTACACGGTTTTGGTTGATGGTGATGATATGAATGAGCCTATCGCTGATGCTGTACGAGGTATTCTAGACGGTCATATCGTTCTGAACCGAAGTATTGCTAACAAAGGACATTATCCAGCTGTGGATGTGTTGTCGAGCGTGAGTCGTGTAATGAAAGAAATTGTTCCTTATGAACATATGGAAGCTGCCGATCAACTAAAGCGACTTCTTTCGATATATAAAGATTCGGAAGACCTGATTAATATAGGGGCGTACCAAAAAGGTTCGAATCCTAATATCGATATCGCAATGGAAAATATTGAAGCGATTTGGGACTATACCAAGCAAAGAACGAATGAGAAATTAACGTTTGAAGAAGCTCAACAACGTTTGATTCATGAATTTTATAAGGAGTGAGGGACCTGAATGAAGTTCCGGTATTCTTTTCAGCAAATTGTGGATCTCAAAAATAATGAACGAACTCAAGCAGAATGGATACTTTCCGAAGCGATCGGTCATCTAAGAAGTGAAGAAACGAATCTTCATGTGCTATTCGAAGAAAAGGATCAACTGCATACCCGAATTGCGGACGCTTCTGGAAATTCCATATCGATTTCTCAAATGTTGCTTTTGCAAAATTATATGAATCATTTAGATCATCAAATCATGCGAAAAAATCAGGATGTGCAAACCGCGAAGCATGTTGTTGACAAGAAACAAGAACATCTTTCGGAAAGAATGATTGATGAAAAGGTCTGGACGAAAGCCAGAGAAAAGGCTTACCACCAATTTCAATCTTTTACAGCCAAAAAAGAGCAAGAAGCTCTTGACGAAATGGCCACAAACCGTTTCAGGCGTTTATCGTATTGAAGCGTGAAGGAGGGAAGAGGAGATGGCCGATACAAGCATGGAAGGCACTTCCTACAGTGCATTAGAGCGTTTTCTGATATGGTTTGTCATTCCGTTTGTGTTCACGGCGGTTTTGCTCTTCGTATTGCTATCTATCTTTGATTACGATATCAAGAGCAGTATCCAGAAGGCACTTCATAATACACCGCTTATTGGCAGTGTGATACCCGCGCCTAAAGAGAAAGCAATTGTGTCTGGATCAGGAAAAGCACAGACGTCAGAGGAAAGCATGAAGGGCAAGGATGAAGAGATTACTAAGCTTAATGCAAGAGTAGCTGAGTTGGAGGCGGCATTAAAGAAATCCGACTCTACTACCGAGCAAAAAGATCAAACGTTAAAAGATGAGCAAACGAAGATAGCAGAGTTGGAAGAGAAGCTAAAAAGTAAAACGCAAACCGAAGAAGAATATAACAATCAAATTACTCAGCTCGCTACTATTTATGCAAAGATGACGCCAAGTAAGGCTGCACCAATCATCGAGAATTTAACTCCAAAAGAGATGGTTCTTGTATTTTCTATGATGAAAGCAGATGCACGTGGAGCGATTTTGGAAAAAATGGATGCGAAAAAAGCAGCAGAAGCTTCAATTGGACTTAAAGATGTAACGCCTGTTCGTGATAAAGAAATTGCAGCTCTTCAATCGAGACTGGCTTTGAATGGAGTTAAAGAGACTACCGGCAATGGGACTTCAGTAAGCAAAGCAGATTTGGGAACAACTTTTGCCAATATGACACCTAAAAGTGCATCCAATGTTCTACTAGAAATGAACAAATCTAATCCTGATAAAGTGCTTGCTATTTTAAGTGGGATGGACAACGCCTCTCGTTCCAAGGTGATGTCTTCCTTATCTGATGCGAACAAGGAAGTAGCGGCTTCTATCACAGCTAAGCTTGCTCAGTAGTTTGTTTTCATTCTGTGAGGGGAGGTGAGAAAAATGGACGTGCAAATGCCAGTTACACCAGCTTCAACAAGTTCGCCATCTACTTCATCTAAGGCAGCAACAACGACAACGACAGCAACAGCAACAACGTCAGCTAGTAATAGTGCAAATCCGAGTACTGGCTCGAAGGACTCATTTAATGAAGTCTTGGGAGGACAACTGGGACAAGACAAACCTTCCGATTCAGCAGGTGGCGCTAATGAAGTAACTTCTTTGGCAGAGCTCATGCAAATGCTGCAAAGTCTAACAATGCCGTTGCAAAATGTTGTTCAAACATCTGCTGAGAATGCTGAGAGTGCTTCGGATGATCAGCCACTACCTGAAATGTTATTGCAGGCGATGAATAGCAACGGGGATTTAGCCAGTAAACTAATGCAGGATCCAAAGTTAAAGCAATGGTTTGATCAGGCTGA
This sequence comes from Paenibacillus sp. SYP-B3998, assembly GCF_010820665.1. Taxonomy (GTDB): domain Bacteria; phylum Bacillota; class Bacilli; order Paenibacillales; family NBRC-103111; genus Paenibacillus_E. The sequence continues at coordinate 1,285,300 of NZ_JAAIKC010000001.1, forward strand.
GCAGTTATTAAAGTCGTTGACCGATGGTCAAACGAATACTGCTTTTAACTTGTCTGCTCCTTCTAATTTGCAAGCTGGAGATGCGGTGAATTTACAAGCACAGAATACCTTGTTAACGCTTGCTTCATTAACGAAGCAGCAGCCGGATAACCCGATTTTGCAATACTTAAATCAAAATTTGCAGCAAGTGATCGAACCGTTACTCCCACAGCTAGTAGCTACCTTGAAATCTGTTAACAGCATGACTGAACAGACCAACGCTAATGTGGAAGCTTCTGAAGGGCTGGAAGAAGGGGCTAAGGAAGATTTGTCCGTGAACAGCCTGCATGGATTACATAAGCGTGGTAACAAGTCCGTAACTTCGCAAACACAGGATATGAACACAGTTACTGTTATTCAGACTCCAAAGTCAAAATTAGAGCTTTTAGCTATTAAAAATGTGATGAATGTTCCTGTAATCCAATCTATGGCTAATTCTGAATCAGTGTTAGAACCGACTCAAGAAGCTGCAGTAGAAGAAGTTGGAACACCTAATTCAATCATTGCTCTAACTGATTTGCAAAAAGCTCAATTAGCTTCTCCGCCAGTAGATAAACCAGCAACTTCAACAATGAATGCTGCTAACTTCTCTGAAGAGATGACCGAGCATGTGTTGAAGACAATGAAAATTACACTAGCCGATGGTATCTCTGAAGCTAAATTGTCTTTATTCCCAAAAAATCTTGGGCATGTTGATGTTAAGATTACTATGCACCAGGGTCAATTAATTGCTCAATTTGCAGCGGATACGGTTGCGGCTAAGCAGATGCTAGAAAGTCAACTGCCACAGTTGAGGCAGGCTCTTCAAACACAAGGTTTACAAGTTGAGAAGCTCGAAGTTACGCAAAATGCAAATATGCAATCTAGCATGTTTCAAGATCAGCGTCAGCAGCAGTTCTCTAATCAATCACAGCGTCAAAACAAAAGTCGGTCAGGTGATTACCAAGCGGACAGTGCTGATTTTAATCAAGAAATTGAAAACGTTGCACAAACACGTACAGCTACGTATGGCAACTCTTTCGATGTGATTGCTTAAAGTTTGAAGATTACTTCAAGAACCTGGGGGTGAGAATATGGCAACAGGTGCAGTCGTTGGTAACGTAACGGATATTATTAATTCGGGGAAGACAACGAAAACGAAAGATAAAGATCCAAACACATTGGGTAAGGATGATTTCCTTAAAATCTTGATTACTCAACTGCAAAATCAAGACCCAACGCAGCCCCTTCAAGATAAAGAATTCATCGCACAAATGGCTCAATTTACCTCCGTTGAACAATTAACGAACATGGCAGGCGAGATGAAGCTGATGCGTCAGTCGTTAGGATTTGTTTCTGGTTTGATTGGTAAGTCTATCACTTATACGGCTACGGATTCCTCGGGGGCTTCTCTTGTGAAAACGGGCATAGTAGATTCCATCACATTTAAAGATGGTAATCAATATGCCAACGTGAAAGGAGAGGAAATTTCTTTAGACAAACTCACTAAAATTGAGGATGTTGGAGAAACCAAATGACGGAGCGTATATCGATTGGACAGCTTTATCCAAACACGATTCCCCCGGCGTCGACGAGACGAACAACTATACAGCAACCGGTATCGACTTCCGGTAAACCATCTTTTCAAAAGCTTCTTCAGGAGCAATATGTTCGGATTAGTCATCACGCTGAAGTTAGGCTTAAAGAAAGAGGCATTCAGTTACAGCCAGAGCAGCTTGATAAACTGAGCACCGCTATTGACAAGGTTGCCGCAAAAGGGGCTAAGGATGCTCTTATGCTTTTGAATGGTAATGCACTCATCGTTAATGTTCCTAATCGAACAGTCGTGACGGCGCTGGATGGAAATTCAATGAATGAACATGTTTTTACACAAATTGATAGTGCGATTTTTATCTCTTAATCATTAGGCTGGACCGATCAGGAAGCCTAGGGCTGTGGAACGAAGGAAGCAGCTCAACGTATATTGAACACCTATTAGGAGGCATCTCACATGTTAAGATCATTGTACTCAGGCGTTTCAGGTATGCGCGGTTTTCAAACGAAATTAGACGTAATTGGTAATAACATTGCAAATGTAAATACCATTGGTTTCAAAGGAAGCCGCGTTATGTTCAAAGACATTTTGAGTCAAACGGTTTCTGGTGTCAGTGCTGCAGATGAAAATCGTGGCGGGGTAAATGCACAGCAAGTCGGACTTGGTGTTAGTATGGCAGCGATTGATACGATTCATACACCAGGTAGCGCGATGACGACGAACGTAGTTACTGACTTGCGCATTAACGGTGATGGATTTTTCGCAGTGGGTACAGCTGAGCAAACGGAAGCGCCTTACTTAACAAGATCAGGTAACTTTACTTTGGATGCAAGTCGTAACCTTGTAAATGCAGAAGGACTTCATGTTATGGCTGCTGGTGGCGGCGGACCGGTTAAACTTCCTGATGACATTGTTTCATTTTCCATCGCTCAAAATGGTGACATTATTGGGGTTAACTCTGCTGGAGTTACTGCACCAACAGATCAAAAAATTGGTGTAGTCAAAGTTATTAATCCATCGGGTCTTGAAAAGCTAGGCGGTAACCTTTATCGCATTACGGCGAATGCGAACCCGGAAGCTGCTATGGAAGTAGGTGCCCCAGGCAATACTGAAACAGGAACGGGTACACTTATTTCGGGGCAACTCGAAATGTCGAACGTTGATCTTACTGGAGAGTTTACAGAAATGATTATCGCTCAACGTGGTTTTCAAGCTAACTCGAGGATTATTACAACGTCTGATGAAGTACTGCAAGAAGTAGTCAATCTCAAGCGTTAATAGCTAAGTAATGTAACTTAGGGGGGATAATAGATCTCCCCCCCCCTAATGGATACAGGAGGATAATATGGTTTCTCTAACGCGTTTAAATGGCAAGCCTCTCTTCCTGAATGCAATTTTGTTTGAAATGATTGAAGAGACGCCGGATACGATGATTACTCTGACAACAGGGAAGAAAATCACGGTTCTCGAGAAGGCCGAGGTTGTGGTAAGCTTAGTGCGAACCTACATGCAGGAAATTGGCTCAGTTCGAGCTACAATAAAGTCCAGAGATACGGAGGGCTCGTAGGTGTTCAAGAACAAAATATTTATTCTTATCGTTTCCATCTTGATAGCGATCACATTGATTTTGACGGCTGCCTTTGTGCTATGGAACTTTATGGAGAAGAACAATCAATCCAAAGATCCTGCAGGACAAGCTAAAGATGCGGTTGAATCTGTCAAACCGACGAAAGCACCAACGGCTGAAGTAGTGAAAGAGAATACAGCCATCATTAAAGACATTTTGACTAACTTATCGGGAAGTCAAAATTTTATCAAAATTAGTTTTGCTTTCGAATTGGAAAACAGCAAGGGCAAAAAAGAATTTGATAGTTTGTTGGATTCAGCGGTTAAAGGAACAATTGTCCAAACGCTTGGAGACATGACTAAGGAACAAATCGAAGGAAGTAAAGGTTCAGATACACTGACCTCTACACTCATGAACAAGTTAAATCCATTGCTTCATGAAGGCAAAATCAAACAGATTTGGATAACCGATAAAGTGCTTCAATAGCTCACTTATGAATTTGCTTGAAGGAGGTGACTCTAATGGTTGATGTATTATCGCAAAATGAGATCGATGCCTTACTTGCTGCGTTATCATCCGGTGAAATGGATGCGGATGAACTTAAAAAAGAAGAGACGCAGAAAAAGGTAAGGGCGTATGACTTTAAGAGGGCGGTACGATTCTCTAAAGATCATATTCGAAGCTTAACCCGGATCCACGAAAACTTTGCGCGATATTTAACAACGTATTTTTCCGCACAACTTCGTACGTTCGTACAAATTAATGTGGTTCAGGTTGAACAACTGCCCTACGATGAGTTTATTCGTTCGATCCCGAAAATGACCATTTTGAACATCTTTGAAGCAGAGCCTTTAGAGGGTCGAATGGTGCTTGAGGTTCATCCCAACGTTGCATTTGCCATGTTGGATCGATTGTTGGGTGGAGCAGGTACGACGCCAACAAAAATCAATGCTTTAACAGAAATTGAAACCATTGTGATGGAACGTATTTTTAGCAGGGCTTTTGATAGTTTGCAGGAAGCATGGAAGACAGTTATTGATATTCAACCTCGTCTTGAGGCGTTAGAAACGAATCCGCAGTTCATGCAAATCGTTTCTCCTAATGAAACGATTGCACTGATTTCATTAAGCACAAAAATCGGGGATACAACGGGAATGATTAATTTATGTATCCCTCATGTTGTTATTGAACCGATCATGCCTCGTCTTTCTGTACATCATTGGTTTGTTTCACAAAAGAAGACGAGAGCACCTGAAGAAGTTGATGCACTTCAATCGCGCTTGGAGAAAGCCAAGCTGCCTCTCATTGCAGAGTTGGGAACTTCGGAAATCACGATACGTGAATTTTTAAGCTTAACTGTAGGTGATGTCCTCCCGCTGCATAAACCCGTCGAAGATTCGCTTCAAGTCAAAGTGGGCGAGAAGCTGAAATATCTTGGAAACCCTGGTACTGTAAAAGGGAAGTTGGCTGTACAAATTACAGATATCGTAAATGAAGGAGAAGAAGATAATGACGAATAATAGAGATTATTTGTCTCAAGAAGAGATTGATGCCTTGCTAAAGCAGTCATCAGATGATAGCTCGGACTCTTCTTTTCATGGGCATCCAAAAGTAGAAGACTATTTGTCTTCTTTGGAAGAAGATGCACTTGGTGAGATTGGAAACATCACATTTGGTAGTGCTGCCACAGCTCTTTCAACGTTACTTGGCAAAAAAGTCGATATTACGACACCGAAGGTTTCCGTAATTGCCAAAGAAGAACTGGAAGAACAATTTCCAAAACCGCATGTAGCAGTTCACGTCAACTATGTTGATGGGTTTGATGGCATTAATTTGCTAGTTATCAAAACGAAAGATGCGCAGGTAATTGCCGACTTAATGATGGGTGGCGACGGTACTGGTGGGGATGAAAATCTCAGTGAGATTCATATTAGCGCTGTACAAGAAGCGATGAATCAAATGATGGGATCTTCTGCAACTTCGATGTCAACGATCTTTAATCGATTTGTCAATATTTCTCCTCCAGGAATCGACATCTTAAATTTGTCGAAAGGAGAAGGGAATTTGCCTGATGAGGACGTATTTATTAAAATATCGTTCCGACTGACGATTGGCGATCTAATCGATTCCAACATCATGCAACTTTTACCTGTTCCTTTTGCCAAAGAAATGGTATCGATTTTGATGGGAGGAGACTCCGACGCCGCTGCAGAAGCTGCACCTGCTGCACAAGCAGCAGTTCAGACTCCGGTTGCTGTTCCAGTCCAAGAGGTCCATACTCCGCCTCCAGCAGCAGCACAACCAGCGTATCAACAACCAGTATATGAGCAACCGATGTATCAGCAACCACCAATGGGACAACCGATGTACCCGCCGATGTATCCACCGCAGCAACCGATGTATCAACAGCCACCTGCGGCCTATGGTGGAATGCCAAACCGTAACGTAAATGTACAGCCAGTTCAATTTGGTAATCTGCAGGCGGGTTCTATAGGGCAAGCGGAAGATACAAACCTTAATTTGCTACTGGATATACCGCTGAAGGTGACTGTAGAATTAGGGAGAACTCACAAGGTAATTAAAGATATTTTAGAATTGTCACAAGGTTCTATTATCGAATTGGACAAGCTTGCTGGTGAACCTGTTGACATTTTGGTTAACAATAAGCTGATTGCAAAAGGCGAGGTTGTCGTCATCGATGAAAACTTTGGTGTACGTGTCACAGATATTGTGAATCAGTGGGAACGAATTCAAAAGTTACAATAAATTAACTCTAGGGGGACTGTTTTATAATGGCTAACCGTATTCTTATCGTGGACGATGCTGCTTTTATGAGAATGATGATTCGTGATATTTTGTCGAAAAATGGTTATGATGTTTGTGGAGAAGCAAATGATGGCGCACAAGCAATTGAGAAATTCAAAGAGCTTAAACCAGACTTGATCACAATGGATATTACAATGCCTGAAATGGATGGTATCCAAGCTCTGAAGGAAATTAAGAAATTTGACCCTAACGCTAAAGTAATCATGTGTTCAGCTATGGGGCAACAAGCAATGGTAATCGACGCTATTCAAGCTGGCGCTAAAGATTTCATTGTGAAGCCCTTTCAGGCGGACCGAGTTATTGAAGCAATCAAGAAGACTTTAGGTTAACCGTTGATGGATTTCGGTTGAGTCTTATAAGTCTTACATAAACCGAAAGGGATGTGACTATGAGGAGACTCCAATCCAGACGACTGTTATCTGCTGCATTTGGTATAGTAATTTTCTTAACTGCACAAGTTTATTGTTTCGCTGAATCCGAACCAGGTCAAGGTATTCCTGGTTCAGAATTCTCGGGCGCAGATACATTCGATTCATTTAAGATGATCGCTAAAGTAATTTTCTTTTTAGTCTTGATTATTCTCTTGTTTTTTATGCTTATTAAATATCTTGCTAAGAAAAATAAGGGATCCTTTTTTGGGAATTCGATTCGTTCTATAGGTGGAGTGCCACTTGGACAGAACAAATCGGTTCAAATTGTTGAAATAGGTCATTCGCTCTTCGTGGTTGGCGTCGGAGAAAATATTCAATTGTTGGATAAAATCAATGACGCTGATGAAGTTGCCTATATTACAGAGCTGCTTACAGCGACTCAAGATCAAGGAACTGGATTTGTCTCTTTGAGTAAATGGGCAAGTAAGCTCTTTGTTCGTAATAAAGCGATCGAGGAAGATGTGGAAATCACCTCTTCATTTCAACAAGTATTTCACGATAAGCTTCAACGAGTGACGAATCGCAACAAAAACGTCGAAGATTGGCTTTCGGAACAAAAACCAAAAGATCGGTTGAATGTTGATGAATAGAAAGAAATTAGTTGTTATTGTTCTGTTGATGATTATGTCAGTTTTTATGCTGTCACTTACCGCATCAGCGGCTGACACCGACCCTAACAATCCAATACCAGGATTGAATGTCAATATTGGTTCTAGTGGTACTACTGGTTCTTCAAATACGGTAACACTTTTGTTATTGTTAACGGTGCTCAGCTTAGCGCCATCCTTTTTGATCTTAATGACTAGCTTTACCAGAATTGTCATCGTACTTGGTTTCGTGCGTACTTCACTTGGAACTCAGCAGATGCCACCAAATCAGGTTCTAATCGGACTCGCTCTGTTTTTAACCTTTTTTATTATGTCTCCGACTTTAGGACAGGTAAATCAAAATGCACTTCAACCGTATTTAAAGGGTGAAATTAATCAAACGCAAGCTTTTCAAAAGGCAGCAGGTCCTATGAAGGAGTTTATGTTTAAACATACTCGACAAAAGGATTTGAAACTGTTCCTTGATTATACGAAAGCCAAAGCTCCGACAGGTGTTGAAGATATTCCAATTACTGCACTTGTACCTGCTTATGCGATTAGTGAATTAAAGTCAGCATTTCAAATGGGTTTCATGATTTTCATACCGTTTTTGGTCATAGATATGGTTGTTTCCAGTACCCTTATGGCGATGGGGATGATGATGCTGCCGCCTGTCATGATTTCACTACCATTTAAGATACTCTTGTTCATTCTCGTAGATGGCTGGTATCTTGTAGTGAAGTCATTACTGTTAAGCTACAGCACATGATCATAATTACGGAGGTCACTATATGGGTTCGGAATTCGTTATTCGAATAGCTGGGGAAGCTGTTTATACAGTACTAAAAGCCAGTGCGCCGATGTTAATCATTGGGCTAGTGGTCGGTCTAATCATTAGTATTTTTCAAGCTACGACACAAATCCAAGAACAGACCCTCGCGTTTGTTCCTAAGATTGTAGCTGTCCTGTTATCGATACTTATTTTCGGTCCATGGATTTTGAATACATTGGTTGATTTTACTTATAATTTGCTGAACAACCTCTACAAATTCGTTGGATAGGTTGTGAAGGAGATGGCACTCTTTTTTCAAATGCTGCCTAGCTTTTTGCTTATTTTTTGTCGAATTACCTCATTCTTTGTCGTTGTCCCTGTATTTTCTTCGAAAAATGTGCCAACGATGTTTAAGATTGGGCTTGCACTCTTTATATCGTTAATTATTTTCACGGGGATGGGAATTCAACAACCGATTCCTATGGACGGTCAGTATGTGTTATTGATCATTAGAGAAATCCTAGTTGGGGTGCTTTTAGGCTTTCTGGCTTATGTATTCTTTACTGTCGTGCAAACGGCAGGTGCAATATTGGATATGCAAATTGGCTTCAGTATGGCTAATGTTATTGATCCATTAACTGGAGTTTCCTCCCCATTGTTGGGGAATCTCAAATACATGATCGCGGTGTTGCTATTCTTATCTTTCGATGGGCATCATTTTTTAATTAAAGCGATCATTGATAGCTATCGATGGATTCCTTTGGATAACCAATTATTTGATCGGATTTACCATGGTCAAATATCCGATTTCTTGTTCCGGTCATTTTCTAAAATGTTTTACTTATCGTTTCAAATGGCTGCGCCGATTGTTGCAGCGCTTTTTCTAGCCGATTTAGGTTTAGGGCTTTTAACACGGGTTGCTCCCCAATTTAATATATTTGTGGTAGGTGCACCTTTTAAATTAATTTTAGGCTTGGTACTTTTAACTTTTCTGTTTCCAGAACTAATATCACAGTTTCAAAACTTATTCGCTGCGATGTTCGACTCAATGGAGAAGCTTTTACAGCTCATTAGCGGCACACAACAAACATCTCCGTAGATGTAGGAGGAAGGCCGTGTCCCAACAATTTCGCTTGCAGCTTGATTTGCAATGGTTTGCTGGGGAAAAGTCTGAACCAGCTACACCGAAGAAAAGGCAAGAAGCGCGCAAAAAAGGTCAAGTTGCTAAAAGTATGGATTTACCGGCCGCATTAATTTTGTTATTTTCTTTCTTGGCTTTCCTTATGTTTGGAACGTATATGAAAGAAAGAATATTAAGAATGTTTCATAATGTATTCGAAAATCAACTCACAATGGACATTACTGCCGGGAATGTTCAAGTATTATTTGTGGATCTGGTAAGACAAGGTTTACTCATTTTAGCACCAATTTTTATATTAGTGCTTGTGATTGCGTTTCTAGCGAACTATGGTCAGATTGGTTTTATGTTCATCGGAGAGCCTTTATTAATGAAATTCAGTAAAATCAATCCAATCTCTGGCTTCAAACGGATTTTCTCCATGCGGACAGTTATGGAATTTCTGAAGTCTTCATTGAAATTAAGTATTATTGGATATGTCGTTTATACGACTTTGATGGCAGAAAAGGCAAAATTATTCGGGCTTGGTCATGCCCCACTTGAGAGCACATTTTCATTTATAGCTGGAGTAACGTTAAAGCTTGGGATTAAAATTGGTGCTATTTTAATCGTTCTGGCTGTCTTCGATTTTATTTACCAGAAGTATGAGCATGAAAAAAGCTTGAAGATGTCAAAGCAAGATATCAAAGATGAATATAAGAAGAGCGAAGGGGATCCATTCATTAAAGGTAAAATTCGTGCAAAGCAGCGTCAGATGGCGATGCAGCGAATGATGCAAGAAGTACCTAAAGCGGATGTAATTATTACGAATCCAACCCATTTTGCAGTTGCTTTGAAATATGATGCAAGCAATATGCAGGCACCTACTGTCATTGCTAAAGGTACCGATTACATGGCATTGAAAATTAAAGAAATTGCAAAGCAAAATGGTGTTTTAACGATGGAAAACAAGCCGCTAGCTCGAGCAATCTATGCACAAGTAGAGATTGGTGAAACGATACCTGGTGAGTTGTTCCAGGCTGTTGCAGAAGTGCTGGCATACGTATATAAAGTGAAGGGCAAAACGAATGGATGAATCTAATGCAAATGATGACATTAGTTTTTCTTAAAGCTGCTAAGGAGGGAGGTACAATCAGATGAAAATTAAAGATTTACTCGTTCTTTTAGGAATTATAGGTATTGTATTAATGATGGTTGTACCAGTTCCAATCCCTTTGTTGGATTTTTTGTTGATTATCAACATTTCAGTTGCGTTAATGATTATTTTGGTAGCTATGAATACGAAGGAAGCTCTTCAGTTCTCAATATTTCCTTCTTTACTTTTGATAACCACTTTGTTCCGGTTGGCATTAAACGTGTCGACAACGCGGAACATTTTGTCACATGCAGAAGCAGGTAACGTGGTCAGAACTTTTGGTTCTTTCGTAGCCGAAGGCAATATCGTTGTGGGGTTCGTTGTGTTCCTCATTCTTGTCTTGGTTCAGTTTATTGTTATTACCAAAGGTTCTGAGCGTGTTGCCGAGGTAGCGGCGAGATTTACTCTCGATGCAATGCCTGGTAAGCAAATGAGTATCGATGCAGATTTGAATGCAGGATTAATAAATGAAACGCAAGCGCGTGAACGCAGGCAGAAAATTGAACGTGAAGCCGATTTCTATGGCGCCATGGATGGTGCGAGTAAATTCGTTAAAGGGGATGCTATCGCGGGTATCATTATTCTCGTGATTAACTTAATTGGCGGATTTATTATTGGGATGACCATGAAGGGCATGTCTTTTAGCGAGGCTTTGGAAACATTTTCGATCTTAACAATTGGTGATGGTCTCGTAAGTCAAATTCCTGCGCTACTTATTTCAACTGCAGCAGGTATTATTGTCACTCGTGCTTCATCCGAAGGAAATCTGGGCCATGACATTACTAAACAGCTAACTGCGCAACCCAAATTACTTTATATCGTTGCTGGTACGCTTATGTTGCTCGGGATTTTTACTCCTATACATTGGTATACGACTTTCCCAGTCGGTGGATTATTAATATATGCAGCCTTTAAAATGCAGAAAAACTTGGAAAATCAAGCGATCAAGGACGAGCAAATGGTCGAAGAGCAACAAATCGAAGAAGTGCGGAGTCCAGAGAGTGTTATTTCTTTATTGCAAGTTGATCCGATTGAATTTGAGTTTGGTTATGGTCTAATTCCACTTGCTGATACTCAGCAAGGTGGAGATTTATTGGATCGAATCATTCTGATTCGTAGACAGTGCGCACTTGAACTTGGAGTCGTTGTACCCGTTATTCGTATCAGGGATAATATTCAATTACGGCCAAATGAATATATCATCAAAATTAAAGGCAATACGGTTGCGCGTGGCGAACTACTCCTTAATCACTACCTAGCGATGAGTCCAGGCATTGATGATGATTCGATTTCTGGTATTGAAACAACGGAGCCAGCCTTCGGATTACCTGCTATATGGATTGATGAAGTGACGAAAGAGCGTGCGGAGCTTTCTGGTTATACAGTGGTTGACCCTCCATCTGTGGTCGCTACTCATTTAACTGAAATTATTAAGAAGCATACGCATGAGTTGCTTGGTCGTCAAGAGACGAAGGCGCTCATCGAGAATGTTCGTGAGACGTATCCAGCTCTCGTAGACGATCTAATTCCATCTGTTCTTTCTATTGGGGATGTACAAAAGGTATTAGCTAAACTGCTTCGTGAAAAAATCTCTGTTCGTGACTTGGTAACGATACTTGAGACACTTGCTGATTATGGTTCCTATACGAAGGATCCAGAAATTTTGACGGAATATGTAAGGCAATCGCTATCAAGACAAATCACGCAGCAGTATACTGCACTAGGAGATTCTCTGAAAGTCATTACAGTCGGACCATCAGTAGAAAAGAAAATTGCTGACTCTGTTCAGCAGTCGGATCAGGGTAGTTATCTCGCATTAGATCCTTCCTCCTCGCAGATTATTTTTCATCGCGTAAGCGAGCAAGTGACGAAGTTGATTCAATCAGGTCAGCAACCCGTTATTTTGACTTCTCCGACGATTCGCATGTATTTGAGACAGCTCTTGGAAAGAACATTGCAGGATATTCCTGTTTTGTCGTACAGCGAGTTAGAACCTAGCGTTGAAATTCAGAGCATGGGGGTAGTCAATTTATGAGAGTAAAAAGATACGTTGTCGATTCCATGCCTGATGCTCTCCAAAAAATACGTACAGATTTGGGTAAGGATGCCGTTATCTTGAATACAAAAGAGGTTCGCACAGGCGGATTTTTGGGGATGTTCGGTAAGAAGAAGATCGAGGTCATCGCAGCCATCGACGCGAATTCGAATACTGGGAGCATGGGCGCTCCCAAAACATCTCCACAATCCCAAGTTCAACGAAACCTGCAAGTTCCAGCTAGTAACCCACCTGCAAGAGAAATGGAATACCGCTCTGATTTTCCGGAAGTGCCGGATTTATTTGTGGCTACAGCTTCTCCTAAGAAAGAGCTTGTCACTGTTGCTTCAACGGTTGAGACAGTTAATGCGTATTCACCGCAGCAAGTTTATTCACAACAGCCAATAAATGTCCCGGCAAAAGCAAATCCGAAGGAAGAGTTTCTCTTGGAGGAACTGAAGCAAATGAAAGAGATGATGAGGAAGTTAACCATTTCCTCGGACATTACAGAGTTACCTGAGCCACTGCAGAAACTTGAACAAAGATTGTTAGAGCAAGAAGTTGATCCGGTTCTCGTTCAGCAAATGATTGACGATATCGTGAGGAATGCTAAGGAAAAGGATGAGCCAGTTACTGATCAATCAGCACTTCTATCCGTTCGGTCGAAGCTAAGTAGCATCTTAAGATCTGAAGAGAGTAAACAGATATTGCCCAATACACGTGTGGTACATTTTGTAGGTCCTACTGGTGTAGGGAAGACAACAACAATTGCAAAGCTAGCTGCCGAACAAGTTCTAAAATATAAGCGGAAAGTTGGTTTTATTACATCTGATACTTATCGGATCGCTGCAATTGAGCAGTTGAAAACATACGCTACGATTTTAAATGTTCCTCTGGAGGTTGTTTTTTCACCTCAAGATTTGTCTAAAGCTTTTCATAATCTTGAAGCGTGCGATGTCATTTTTATGGATACTGCAGGTCGGAATTTTCGTAATGAAATGTATGTTTCCGAGTTAAATGCTTTATTGAAGACGCAAGGCAACAGCGAGACTATACTCGTTCTAAGCCTGACGACCAAATATCGGGATATGCGAGCGATAACGAATAATTTCAATAAATTTAAATTGGACAAGGTATTATTTACCAAAATGGATGAAACGGATTCCTACGGAGCTATAGTAAATCTCGTTCATGAATTTTCATTACAGCTTTCTTATGTCACTAACGGTCAAAGTGTTCCTGATGATATTTCCGAAATGGATGAGTCACAGATCATCGACTTGTTGTTGGAGGAGCCTCAATCATGACTGATCAAGCGCAAGGGTTACGGAACCTGGTTCAAAGTGAAAGTGAAAAAAGCATCAAGACAACCAGGATCATTACCGTGACTAGCGGAAAGGGAGGCGTTGGGAAATCAAATTTTACGCTGAACTTCGCTTTAACGCTGCAGTCTCAAGGTTATAAAGTTCTTGTCTTTGACGCAGATATTGGACTAGCCAACATTGATGTCTTGATGGGCGTGTCCTCTAAATACAGCTTGTATCACCTTTTGAAAAAGGAAAAAACAATCTGGGAAATTATCCAGAAGGGTTATAATGATCTAGAATTTATTGCCGGTGGTTCAGGGTTTAATGATTTACTCCGTTTGACAGAAGAAGAATTGAATTACTTCGCTGAACAGGTTTCACAGCTTAATGGTTATGCTGACTTTATTATTTTTGACACAGGTGCAGGGCTTTCGAAAGAAACTTTGAAGTTCATTCTCGCAGCCGAAGAAACATTCGTTGTTACAACACCAGAACCAACGTCGATAACTGACGCTTATGCAATTATTAAAATGGTTAATTCCATGGGGCATAACGTTTCATTTAGATTAGTCATCAATCGTGTTGCGGATTTCAAGGAAGGTAAACAAACGGCAGATAAAATAAGCTTAGTAGCCAAGCAGTTTTTAGATTTAGATATCCCTACGCTTGGATTTGTAGACGATGATCAAATGGTTTCTAAAGCGGTAAAGAAGCAAATTCCATTTACAGTAGCATTTCCGAATTCACCAGCAGCTAAAAGTCTACAAACGATAGCAGCTAGTTATATTTCGGGGTACCAAGTCAACGTAGAGTCAGTTTCAGGTGTCAAAGGATTTCTGAGCAAAATGATGAAGCTTTTGAAATAAGATTCAAATTTTATATATGAATCGTTTTCATTTAGCCCATAAAGGGAGGTAAACAGCATGGGGCCTTATAACATTCTAATCGTAGATGACTCCGTCTTTATGCGCAAAATAATTAGCGATCTCATTTCTGAAAATCCACAATTTAAAATTGTGGGAACTGCGAAGAATGGTAAAGAAGCCATTGATCAAGTGAAACTTTTGCGACCAGATGCAGTCACGATGGATATTGAAATGCCAGAAATGAACGGTTTAGATGCGTTGCAGCGCATCATGGCTGAACAGCCTACTCCGATTATTATGCTTAGCTCGCTGACGCAAGAAGGGGCATCTGAAACGATAAGAGCCCTTGAGCTTGGCGCTATAGATTTTATTAGGAAACCGTCAGGATCCATTTCTTTGGACTTATATAAAGTGAAGCAATTGCTTCATGAGAAACTGCAAATTGCAGTAAGATCCAAGATGAGATCTTTTCAACAGGTGTTGCCTGCTAAGGTGCCACAGACGTATTTGGCCAAGAGCAACGTTAGTACATTGAAGCCACCCGATTCCAAAACGCTTCCAAGCAGTGGAGGAACTAACTTTGATAATTTGGTTGCCATCGGCACATCAACAGGTGGTCCGAGAGCCCTGCATCAGGTGATTTCCCAAATTCCAGCGGGTTTTCCTGCACCTATTCTTATTGTGCAACACATGCCACCTAATTTCACAAAGTCTTTGGCACAGCGACTTAATGATATTTCACAGATTCAAGTCGTGGAGGCTCAAGATGGAGATATCCTTCATACAGCAACCGCTTATGTGGCTCCTGGGGGCTGGCATATGACTGCGTATAAGGATTCTTTTAAAACGTATAAGATCCGATTAACAAAAGAAGATCCTCGTTCTGGACACCGTCCTTCTGTGGACGTCATGTTCGAGTCCCTAATTGGTATGAGCGAGTTGAAAAGGCATATTGTACTGATGACTGGCATGGGAAGTGATGGAGCTAAAGGAATGCTTGCTCTTCAACAATCTGGAGTAACAACAACGATTGCTGAGTCTGAGGAGACATGCGTTGTCTATGGAATGCCAAGAGCTGCCGTTGAGTTGAAAGCTGCCATGCATGTTCTACCTCAACAGAACATTGCGGCCAAGTTAACCCAAGCTGTTCTCACTTGATTGAACCGTAACAAGCAGGTTACATAACGATCCTTTTGGAGGTGTTTGGTTTGGAACTTAGTCAATATCTATCGATGTTTATCGATGAATCGAAAGAACATTTGCAAGCTATGAATGAGAATTTGCTCAGTTTGGAAAGCAGTCCTCAGGACATCAGTATTGTCCATAATATTTTCCGCTCTGCCCATACGTTGAAAGGGATGTCAGCAACAATGGGATTTGAAGATATTGCATCTTTGACGCATGAGATGGAAAATGTTTTGGATTTAGTTCGTAATAATAAGTTAGCCATGAATCCATTCATTTTTGATTGTATTTTTAAAAGTTTGGACTCTTTAGAATCGATGGTTGAAGATATTATTCAAGGTGGAACGGGTAAAGCTGACGTTACACAAATTGTAGCCGCATTGCGTTCAATCGTTACTGGCGATTATAACACTCCTCAAGTTACAGCAACGGCAGTAGCTAAAGAGCCTGCTAAAGGAATTGAGGTTGATGAATATCAGTTCTCTATCCTTCAGCAATCTATTGATTCAGGTTTTTTAGTTTTTTATGTAGAAGTAAGTGTTAGAGAAAATTGTGTATTAAAGGCTGCACGCGCCTATATGGTGTTCGATACGTTGGAAAGAATGGGAGAAATCGTGAAAGCGACCCCATCAGTACAAGAAATCGAGCAAGAAAAATTTGATCGCTCTTTCTCTCTCTATTTTATATCAAAGGTAGATCAAGCTACGCTTGAAAAAGAGATTTTGAACGTTTCTGAGATTGAAACAGCAGTTATTATAACGGTCGACACCGAGTCACTTGCTGAAATGTCCCGTCCTAGGACGGAAGTAGAAGCAGCCACACAAGAAATTGCTGCCGCTGTTGCAGCAGTAACTGCCGCTTCCGTTGCTCCAGACGCTGTAACAAAGGCTGAACCTGCAGCCGTCTCTAAACCAGCTGCTGGGGGAGGAGCCCCAGTTGCTAATCGTACGATACGTGTAGATATTGAACGTTTGGATGCGCTTATGAATCTATTCAGCGAACTATTGATTGATCGTGCACGTTTGGAGCAGTTGGCAAGCGAAGTTAAGCGTAATGATCTTACAGAAACCGTTGAGCACATGTCTAGAGTAAGCAGTGATTTGCAAAATATCGTTTTGAAACTTCGAATGGTCCCAGTTGACTCTGTTTTTAATCGTTTCCCACGTATGATCCGAGATTTAGCGAAATCGCTAGATAAGAAGGTAGATTTGGTTATTACAGGAGCGGAAACTGAATTGGATCGCACAGTTATTGATGAAATCGGAGATCCACTGGTTCACTTGCTCCGTAATTCTGTAGACCATGGTGTAGAATCTATTGCTAATCGTTTAGCTGCTGGCAAAAGTGAGCATGGCACGATTCAATTGAGAGCATTCCACAGTGGAAATCATGTCTTTATTGAAATTGAGGATGATGGTGCAGGAATTAATCGAGATCGAATTCTTAAGACAGCGATTAAAAATGGACTTGTCACACTAGAGCAATCTAGTAAGTTGACGGATAAAGAAGTATACAATCTCTTATTTGAATCAGGTTTCAGCACAGCGGAAAAGATTTCTGATATTTCGGGACGTGGTGTTGGTCTTGATGTTGTGAAAACCAAAATTCAAATGTTAGGCGGACACGTACAAGTTGATTCGAAACTAGGTTTCGGAAGTAAATTCTCTGTGCAGTTGCCGTTAACATTGTCGATCATATCTGCGATGCTCGTTCGTCTTGGCAGTGAGAAATATGCGATACCTTTGTCTTCGATTGTAGAAACATCGGCCATTCAGAATTCGCAAGTTCGCAACATTCACGGCAACAAAATGGTTGATTACCGTAATAGCGTGATTCCACTCGTCTCATTAAGTAAATTGTTCGATGTTCCTGATTTTAATGAAGAGCAGGAAGAGGAGACGGAAATCGTAGTTGTTCGCAAAGGGGACAAGCAGGTTGCGCTTCTGGTGGACGAATTCATCGGTCAACAAGAAATCGTTTTGAAAACATTAGGGAAATACTTGTCGGGTCTGTTTGCCATATCGGGTGCTACGATTTTGGGTGATGGACAAGTAGCTTTGATTATTGATCCTAATGCCCTGATTAAGTAATACGAACTGTTAAAGCAATCATATAAGGAGGGTTTCACAATGGGAGAAGAAAAAAAGGTAATTGTATTCGCACTTGGTACGGAAGAGTACGGCGTTGAAGTCGAAAAGGTTAGAACAATTGAAAGAATGCAGCCTATGACTCGTGTACCTAAGGCTCCTGTTTTTATTAAGGGAGTAATTAATCTTCGTGGTGTTGTCATTCCGATTATCGATCTTCGTTCCAGATTTGGATTAGATCAACAGGAATATACAGATGCAACTCGTATTATTATTGTCTCTGCTGGGGAATTTGAAGTGGGATTGATCGTAGATTCTGCAAATGATGTTATTGATCTCGATACGGACAACATCGATAATCCCCCAGAAATTGTGGGTGGAATTAAAGCCAAATACTTAGATGGCATTGCGCGTGTTGGGGAGCAGCGTCTCCTTGTCTTGCTGAATTTGGAGCAAGTGCTTGATCGTCATGAAATTCAACAGCTAGAAAAAGTTGAGGATTAAGAAGTGAATGTATTTAAGGACTTAGCCGATTTTCAAATGGATGTTCTCAAAGAAGTGGGGAATATTGGCGCGGGGCACGCTGCAACCGCGCTTTCAACACTGCTTAGCAAACCCATAGATATGCTTGTGCCCAAAGTGCGGATGCTGCCTTTCGAAGAAATTTGTGATAGTGTGGGTGGCGCTGAGACGGCAGTACTTGCTATCTTTCTACGTGTAGATGGGGATGCTCCCGGGAACATGTTCTTTATCTTAAATTTGGATGCCGCAAAAAATATGCTGAGAGATTTAATCGGTCTTGAAATTCTTGATGATGAAGAGTATTCTGAGCTTGAATTATCTGCACTGAACGAGATTGGAAACATTTTAGCTGGCTCCTATTTATCGTCTTTAGCTGATTTTACACAATTAAATTTACAGCCGACCGTTCCATCATTGGCTATTGATATGGCTGGCGCGATTTTAAGTTATGGCCTCCTGCAATTCGGAGAAATGGGAGATCAGGCGCTGTTAATCGATACCAAATTTATGGAAGGGGAAAATGAGGTGCAGGGACACTTTTTCCTAATTCCTGATCCTGATTCATTTGGGAAAATCTTTGCGGCATTAGGGGTAGAGTCTCCATGATCCAAGAAAATATGATCAAAGTAGGAATGGCTGACCTGAACGTTGCACACGTAACAGGTGTGCTTAAGACAACAGGATTAGGTTCTTGTGTGGGTGTTACTTTGTATGACAGCCGCGTTAAGGTCGCCGGTATGGCACATGTTATGCTGCCTTCTTCGGAAATTGCCCGAGAGGGAACAATTAATTTAGCCAAATATGCCGATACAGCTATTCCCGAGTTGATTTCACAAATGGAAAAGCTCGGTGCTAGCCTCGGTAGAATGGAAGCTAAACTTGCTGGCGGGGCCCAGATGTTTGCTTTTGCTGGAAATAATGATACGATGAGAATTGGTCCGAGAAATGTAGAATCTTGTAAGGATATGTTGAAAAAGTACGGAATTCCTATTAAGGCTGAAGACACCGGGGCAAATTACGGTCGGACAATTGAATTTAACAGTGAATCCGGTATTTTGCTTATTCGTAGTGTCCAACAAGGAGTAAAGGAAATCTAAACTATGATAGGAACCATTCGAATTAATCTGATAGTTGCTGCATTGGCCGGATTGTTCACATTTGCATTATCCATTGCTAATAACTTGTTACTGACAACATGTTTAAAGAGCCTTTATAGTTTTGTTATTCTGTTTGTCTTGACCTTTGGTTTCAGGTGGGTATTGGGTGTAATGACAGGTTTTGATCACAGAGAAGGAAAACAATCATTGGACAATTACGAAGTCAATGATGCAGTTGGACAAACCTTGGATATGACAACTCCTGATGATGAGGATGCAGCAACACGAGAGATGCTTAAAGCTAACTTGGATCCTAATCACTCCAAACATGCAGCTGAAACACAGTTTTCACCACTGAATCCACCTAAGCTCGTCACCAAGAATAATTTGGACCCTGAACAACTGGCTGGGGCCTTAAGGCGCATGTCTGAAGACTAAGGATGGTGAAACGTAAGTCATGATCGAACAAAAGCAATCCCAATTGGCTAATATCGACCTCTGGAAACAGTGGAAAGAGCAGGGATGGATTCCTGCTAAGCAAGCGCTTATTGAAAACTACTTATCTTTGGTCGATTATGTATCAGGACGCCTCGCCATTGGGCTGCCCAAAAGTGTCTCGAAAGAGGACCTTACGAGTTTTGGAGTCATGGGACTTATTGATGCCGTTGAGAAATTTGATTACGCTCGTGGGTTACAGTTTGAAACATACGCCTCATGGCGTATTCGTGGTGCCATTATTGACGGACTTAGACAAGGGGATTGGGTGCCCCGTTCGGTTAGAGAGAAGGCTAAGAAAGTTGAAGAGGCCTATCAGAAGCTAGAGCAGAAATATTTGCGTTCAGTTACTGATGCGGAGATGAGCGAATATCTCGAAATCAGTGAGCAAGATTTTCAACATATGCTGCAGGATATTTCGATTACAACCGTGTGTTCAATTGATGATCCCATTCGTGAGGAAGATTCGGAAACTCGGCTCTCCTTGCTTATTGATGAAAAGGCTAAAAATCCAGAGTTTAAGGTAAATGAATTTTTCCTTAAAGATTCTCTAGCTCGTGCGATTGAAAGACTGACGGATAAAGAAAGAACAGTAGTATCTTTATTTTATTTTGAAGAACTTTCTTTAAGTGAAATTGCAGAAGTAATGAGTTTATCACCGTCGCG
The DNA here is from genome assembly GCF_010820665.1 of Paenibacillus sp. SYP-B3998. Taxonomy (GTDB): domain Bacteria; phylum Bacillota; class Bacilli; order Paenibacillales; family NBRC-103111; genus Paenibacillus_E. Next base: position 1,305,589 of record NZ_JAAIKC010000001.1, read on the forward strand.
CATTTCTCAATTGCATTCCAAGGCGATCCTTCGATTAAAAGGTGTACTTGGTCGATTTAGAAACCAGCTTTTTCAAGATACGTAATGTTCATAAGAAGGACGCGAAAGGTGGTATGTCCATGCTTGAGAGGAACATGCCTTTAGACTATTACATCACGATTTCCATCTCAGAAGATAAATTATCGGCATTTATATTGATCACTCATGCTGAAGAGGACTTCAAAGTAACGATAAATCAGTTAGAAGACTTACTTAGCGCTGCACACATTGTACATGGTATAGACCGCACGCAGCTTATACAAATATCAGCAGATCCCAAGCTTTTTTATAATCAAAAAGTGGTTATAGCTAAAGGGATCAAATCAGTTGAAGGTCAAAATGGCTCGATAAAATTTATTTATGATTTTGATAATAACGAAAAAAAACCGCTTGAACTAGAAGACGGCAGGGTGAATTATAAAGAAGTTATTTCTATTAATAATGTTAAAAAGGGACAGCTTATCGGGCAGCGATTCTTAGCTACAGAGGGTACTCCTGGCAAAGCAGTAACGGGTGAGGCTCTTTATACGAAAGCTGGTAAAGAAGCACGTTTTAAGTTAGGCAAGAATGTGGTCACTGATGCTGACCAAATGGGGATGTACTCGACCATTGACGGAATGGTTGTCAAAACGGATCGAGATAAGGTCAATGTATTTCCAATTTATGAGGTAACTGGGGATGTTGATTATAACATTGGCAATATTGATTTTATTGGAACTGTTGTAGTTCGAGGTAATGTGCTTCCTGGTTTTAAAATTCGTGCTTCTGGTGATATACGTGTTACTGGAGGCGTTGAAGCAGCAGAGCTTGAAGCAGATGGATCAATTGAAATTAATGCTGGTATCGTTGGTCAAAATAAAGCGCATCTAAAAGCAGGCAAGAATGTAAAAAGTTCGTTTATTCAAGATGCTTTTGTTGAAGCTGGAGAAGAATTAAATGTTTCACAGAGTATTATGCATTCTACGATTCGCGCTGGCAAAGCTGTAAATTGTAATGGTTCCAAAGGTCTTATCGTAGGTGGTTCGATTCAAGCTGGTGAACGAGTGACTGCACGTACAATCGGGAATTCAATGTCCACAACGACAGTTATTGAAGTAGGGGTATTACCCGAACTGCGTAATGAAATGCTGCAGCTCCGTAATCAATTAAAATTACATATGGAAAATATGGATAAAACAGATAAGGCGCTCTCCCTTTTGGATCAATTGGCGGCTGCAGGGCAGCTAGGTCCCGATAAAGTAGCTATGCGAATCAAACTTAATCATACGAAAAAGCAAGCCATTGAAGAGCAACATACAATTAAAGACCGTATTTTTGAAATCGAAAAATCTTTAGAAGATTCCGAGAATGCCAAGGTCGAAGTACTCTCAACTATTTATGGCGGATCAAAGATCGTAATTGGACGTTACACGAAATTCATCAAAGATCCTACCAGCCGAATGTCATTTCGTCTAAGTGATGGCGACATATCGATGAGTGCATACGTATAGTTGAAGGAGATGCTTCCATATGAGTATGAAAGCAATTGAATTACAGTTTGCCGTTCATAAAAATGATGAAGCAGGCATTCGTCAAAATCAACTTATGCAAAAACCGCGGCAGGACGAAACAATTCTAGAAAATCAAAGTGTGCAAACAACGGAAAGAGATAGCCATCGCAGTGGTAAACTCGAAGAAAGCGCACGGACTAACGTGAATGACATGGATAAACAAAAGCAAAAACATCAAAAGGGTAAAAATAAGCAAAAAGCTAAAGTCGAATCTCATGCAATACTAAACACTCATCATTCTGATCATCCATACAAAGGTCATCATATCGACTTATCGCTATAAACTTGTTACTTCAATAAAAGAAAAAGGTGAGTCAAATTGGATATGAAGCCTTGGATGTATATTGTCCTTCTGGGTCTTGTGATCATTGTTTATGCAAGATTCATTCCGAAGAAAGAGGCAAATTCTTCAGCAAAACCTAACGTAGTTCAAGAAATCGAGGAGACGATTGAGCATTTTGCCGCTGAAATGGACGAGCAGAACCAAGCGCTTCTCGACTTGTTCTCCCGAACTAAACAAGACTATGAAGTTGAACTTGCAAAGCTTGGCGGGAGACTTGAATCCTTAGAAAAGCAAAAGTATGAACTGTCTCAAGAGTTGACAAAAGTGCATGTGAATCAACAATTGAATTTACGGACCTCTGAGACTTCCAATCGTTCAGAAACCGTATCCGAGGCATCCTTGACTGCATTGAATAGTCATCTTCAAACGCAAGCAGCAGCTCTTTTAATGAAAGAAGAGTCTGCTCTGGAGTCAGAAGAAGTTCAAGGGTCTAGCTTCGCTGATATGAGCATGAAGAGCAGGTACGCTGAACTATTTGAATTATATGACCAAGGCAAAGGTGTAGAAGCGATAGCAAAGAAGCTGAATATGAATAAAGGCGAGGTAAGTTTGATCCTTCAACTATCCAGACAGGAGGAACAGTCCCGTGTTTAAGAACCGATCTTATCTTTTAGGTATAGGTACAGGTATTATTGTTGGAGCTCTCCTCCTGCAGATCATGAGCGCTCGCCCTGCAGCGGTAGGTCCTGGTACGACATTTGATGAGATGGATCCCTTGAAACTCAAGGAACAGGCTTCCAAGTACTATCAAGTGTTTGATAAGGAGACTAAACTCTTTACACAAGCTGATTTTGATGCTGGGGTTAAAACAAAGCTTAAGGAAGAAACCGACAAATTGCTTGCCTCCAAGCCTCAAGCTCAACAACAAACGAAAATTGTGGTTTATGTCCAACCCAATCTTGATGCTACTGCGGTTACCGAATTGCTTATAAAAACAGGTATTATTTCAGATCGCAAGGCGTTCACCGCGGAATTAGAAAAACAAGGCGGGAATTTCAAGATTCAAGTTGGCCCTCATGTGTTTGAAGGGGTTTTGGATATGAAGCAAGTTGTTGCAAACTTAATTGCTGTTCAATAAAGCAGACCTACAAAGCGATCTTTTGTGGTCTGTTTTTGTATGCTTTTTCTAAATAATTAACAATTATTACGGTCACCAGAACGATCATGGTAAAAGGTTGCATAGGCTTTTGAGTTGTGGTATATTTATTCTCGGTGTTAAAAACTCACGCCCGTCAATTTATATAATGGTGCTTACCTTGGTAAGTGTTATATAAAGATGCGACAGGCGGCGGATACCAAATAAACCATTTTAAGGGAGGGATTGGAGATGGCAGTTATCTCCATGAAACAGCTTTTAGAAGCTGGCGTACATTTCGGTCACCAAACTCGTCGTTGGAACCCGAAAATGGACAAGTACATCTTTACTGAAAGAAACGGTATTTACATCATTGACTTGCAAAAAACGGTTAAAAAAGTTGAGGAAGCATACAACTTTGTTAAATCCGTTTCCGAAGACAATGGTACAATTCTTTTCGTTGGTACAAAAAAACAAGCTCAGGATTCAGTTGCTGAAGAAGCTGAGCGTTGTGGTATGTACTATATCAACCAACGTTGGTTGGGTGGTACATTGACTAACTTCCAAACGATTCAAAAACGTATTGACCGTTTGAAAACCCTTGAAAGATGGGAAGAAGACGGTACATTCGGAGTTCTTCCTAAAAAAGAAGTTATCATTCTCCGTAAAGAGAAAGATCGTCTTGAGAAATTCCTAGGTGGAATTAAGAACATGAAAGGTCTACCTAGTGCTTTGTTTATCATCGATCCTCGCAAAGAGCGTATTGCTGTTGCAGAAGCTCGCAAATTGGGTATCCCAATCGTTGGTATTGTAGATACTAACTGCGATCCAGATGAAATCGACTACGTGATTCCAGGTAATGATGATGCGATTCGCGCAGTGAAATTGTTGACTGCTAAAATTGCTGATGCTGTTATCGAGGCACACCAAGGCGAGCAAACAACAGCTTAATTTATAAGAGTGTGAGAAGGGTGGTTGGAAGGTGTAACAGCCTGTCACCACCCTTTTTTTAAAGAGTAGAATTCACTACATATAATAATTTGGGAGGTTTCTATCAATGGCAGTTACGGCAGCACAAGTAAAAGAATTACGTGAGAAAACAGGCGCAGGTATGTTGGATTGTAAAAAAGCGCTTGAAGAAGCGAACGGCGATTTGACAAAAGCAGGAGAGCTGCTTCGTGAGAAAGGTCTTTCAGCAGCTGCTAATAAAGCAGGACGTATTGCTACAGAAGGCGCAGTTGAATCTTATATTCACGCTGGCGGTAAAGTGGGCGTTCTTGTTGAGATTAACTGTGAGACGGACTTTGTAGGTAAAACAGATCAATTCAAAACTTTCTGCAGAGACATTGCCATGCACATCGCTGCGGCAAGCCCAACCTATGTACGTCGTGAAGAAGTTCCGACAGAAGCTTTGGAAAAAGAAAAAGAAATTCTTCGCAACCAAGCTTTGAACGAAGGTAAACCTGAAAAAATCGTTGATAAAATGGTTGAAGGCCGCATTGGTAAATACTACGAAGAGTTCTGTCTGATGGAGCAACAATTCGTTAAAGATCCAGATAAAACGATTGATCAATTGTTGAATGAGAAAATTGCTGCAATCGGCGAGAACATCTCAATCCGTCGTTTCGTGCGTTTCGCACTTGGTGAAGGGCTTGAGAAAAAACAAGAAAATTTTGCAGAAGAAGTTATGTCCCAAGTTAAACTTTAATACGTAAGACCAAAGACGGAACACTTGGTGTTCCTTCTTTTTTAGCTACTGAGCACTATCTGTTCACCTATTGAAATGGAGGGTATACGCGTTGGAGCAACCTTTTTATAAAAGAGTGATACTGAAGCTAAGCGGGGAAGCTTTAGCTGGACAGCAAGGCTACGGCATCGATTCTGAAGTCATCACCTCGATCGCGCAACAAGTTAAGGATGTTGTCGAGTTAAACGTGGAAGTTGCCATTGTTGTTGGTGGTGGTAACATCTGGAGAGGGATTGCTGGAAGCGAGAAAGGTATGGACCGTGCGACAGCGGACTATATGGGCATGTTAGCAACTGTTATGAATTCCCTGGCTCTACAGGATGCACTCGAGACGATTGAAGTTCCTACAAGGGTCCAATCTTCAATCACTATGCAGCAGGTTGCAGAGCCTTACATTCGTAGAAGAGCCATGCGTCACTTGGAGAAGGGCAGAGTTGTAATCTTTGCCGCAGGTACTGGGAATCCATATTTCTCCACAGATACGACAGCGGCATTAAGAGCTGCTGAAATTGAGGCGGAAGTCATTTTAATGGCTAAAAATAAAGTGGATGGCGTATATTCGGCTGATCCATTTAAAGATCCGTCAGCCCAAAAGTATGAAACTTTGACTTATATGGAAGTAATTAGTAATAATCTTGGTGTCATGGACTCCACCGCTTCTTCCCTATGTATGGATAATAACATCCCGTTGGTGGTGTTTTCGATTACTGAAAAAGGGAATATCAAACGCGTTGTCCTTGGCGAGAAAATTGGGACTACAGTTAAAGGGAGTGTTTAAAACATGCCGCAATCAGTAAAAAAGAACGCAGAAGATCGAATGGAGAAAGCAATTGGCGCTTTGAAAAGAGACTTGACTTCATTGCGAGCGGGTCGCGCGACTCCTTCTTTGTTAGATCGTATTCAAGTTGAATATTACGGAGCTATGACTCCGGTTAATCAACTTGCGAATTTGACGACGCCCGATTCACGTACATTGCTGATTCAACCTTGGGACAAGAGTTCGATGAGCTCAATCGAGAAAGCAATTATGAAATCGGATATTGGTCTTACCCCTTCAAACGATGGAATAGTGATTCGAATTGTGATTCCTGCTTTAACGGAAGAACGTCGTGCTGATCTAGTGAAAATGACAAAAAAATTCGGCGAAGAAGCTAAGGTAGCTATTCGCAACATCCGCCGCGATGCGAACGATGAAGTTAAAAAGCTCGAAAAAGCTGGAATATCAGAAGATGAGTCCCGTAAGCATCAAGAAGATATTCAGAAATTCACGGACAAATTCGTGGCTGAAGTTGAAAAGGTTTTAGCTGGTAAAGAAAAAGAAATTATGGAAGTATAAGATAGATATGCCCCCCGGGTATTCGCTGGGGGTTTTTCATCTTTCCCTAGATGGGAGGAATAAATCATGCTCAATCCGTTAAAAAAATGGTTAGGAAAAGGCTCCAAAGAGCTATCATCTGATTTCGCTGATATTGATTTGGATAATGTGCCTGCACATGTGGCTATCATCATGGATGGCAATGGGCGCTGGGCAAAGCAGAGAGGGTTACCTCGAGTAGCTGGCCATCATTCCGGCATGAAGAATGTAAAGAAAATAACAATGGCGGCCAGTGATATTGGCGTGAAAGTGCTGACCATGTATGCATTTTCAACTGAGAATTGGAAGAGACCCAAGGAAGAAGTCGAATTTCTAATGAAGCTTCCGCAGGAGTTCTTTCCTTTAGAGATTGAAGAATTAATCGAAAATAATGTCCGAATTCGCATGACGGGTTGGAGTGAGGGGCTACCAGACTATACGCTCAAAGCGATAGAAGGGGCAATCGAACGAACGAAACATAACACAGGACTGATATTGAATTTTGCTCTGAATTACGGTGGTCGTAAAGAAATGATCGCTGGGATTCAAGACATTATTCGTGATGTTCAAAGTGGGAAGTTACAGCCAGATGAACTTGATGAAGCTCGGTTTTCTTCTTATATGTTGACTGCAGATTTGCCGGATCCAGATCTATTAATTCGTACTAGCGGCGAGCTGCGTTTAAGTAATTTTTTACTGTGGCAATTAGCGTACTCCGAACTCTGGTTTACGGAAGCGTACTGGCCTGAATTTACAGAAGCGTTATTTTTGCAGGCTATTGCTGAATATCAACGTCGTGCAAGAAGGTACGGCGGCGTGTAATTACGCTATACTTACTCTTCCTGAGAGCCCGCCTATTTGTGTATAGGTCGCGATTTGAAGTTTTACATCTAGGAGGATTCTAACTTGAAGCAGAGGATCGTCACAGGCGTTATTGCAGGTGTTATTTTTATCACGTTATTAGTGCTAGGTGGGTATTGGTACGCAGGTTTGATTGTATTGCTTTCAATAATAGGCTATAGGGAATATGTTCAAATGAATAGCTTCACGGCCTACAAATATTCTTCTCTTATTGGACTAGTTACGTTACTCCTGCTTGTTATCCCGTGGGAAATGATGGGAATATCGCTTCCTATCAGTTCAACAGCAGTGATCTGGTTAGCTATGTTTTCAATGCTTTTTGTTACAGTTGCTTCAAAGAATAAGATCACCATTGACCAAGTATCAATCCTATTGCTTGGCGCAATCTACATCGGACTTGGGTTTTATTATATGATTTCTACACGATTACCCGATCATGGTTTGTTCTGGACGATTTTAGTTTTCGTTTGTATTTGGGCAACGGATTCAGGAGCCTATTTTGTCGGTTCAAAGATTGGGAAGCACCCCCTATGGCCTCAAATAAGCCCTAAGAAGTCGATTGAAGGTGCTGTAGGCGGTATCGTCATCTCAATGATCGTCGCACTAGCATTTACGTGGTATGCACCTGATCTTCTTTCGATCGGGAAAGCTTTATTTCTTGGCTTCGTTATCGCGATCGTAGGGCAAATTGGCGATTTGATTCAGTCTGCTTATAAGCGTGTTAAAGGAATTAAAGATACAGGAACGCTGCTTCCTGGGCACGGTGGAGTACTTGATCGAATGGATAGTTGGTTGATTGTATTTCCATTTATTCATTGGCTCGGAATTATTCCCCATTAATCGCAGTTTACGAGGTGGATTATGACGAAACGCATTGCGATCCTGGGATCTACAGGCTCGATTGGTACGCAAACATTGGACGTCGTTGCGAATGCTCCAGAACGATTCCAAATTGAAGCCTTATCGGCCGGCTACAATACGAAACTTATTGTTGAACAAATAAAACAGTTTCAACCCAAACTAGTTTCGGTTGCCACAAAAGCTTTAGCAGATGAGGTTGCTCAACAGGTTTCCTCAAAAACCAAAATCGTGTTCGGTGATGATGGGCTTATTGAAGTTGCCGCTTCAACAGAAGCGGATGTGGTTGTGACTGCTTTGGTAGGTAGCCAGGGGCTGAAGCCTACGATGGCCGCTATTGAAGCTGGCAAACACATTGGTCTAGCGAACAAAGAGACGCTCGTTAGCGCTGGCCATATCATAACTAGTGCTGTTAAACGCAAAGGGGTTGCTTTACTGCCTATAGATAGCGAGCATTCTGCCATTTTTCAGTGCTTAAATGGGGAAAATCGCAATCAAGTGGCAACAATTACACTAACCGCTTCTGGTGGTTCATTCCGAGATCGGACGCGAAGCGAATTGGAAGGGGTTACTGTCGATCAAGCTTTGCAGCATCCAAACTGGTCGATGGGCGCTAAGATTACGATAGATTCAGCTACGATGGTGAACAAAGGGCTTGAGGTGATCGAAGCGCGATGGCTGTTCGATCTGACTTATGATCAAATCAATGTATTGATCCATCCTGAAAGTGTCATACACTCCTATGTGGAGTTTGTGGATAACAGTGTCATTGCTCAATTAGGAAATCCAGATATGCGTGTACCTATTCAGTATGCGTTAACTTACCCGCAGCGGTTTACAACACCTTCGAAGCGCTTAGATTTGTCGGCCATTGGTAAATTGAACTTCCGCGAGATGGATTTCAATAGGTATCCTTGCTTACGTATGGCCTATGAAAGCGGTAGGCAAGGAGGTACCGCACCAACTGTGTTTAACGCTGCGAATGAAATCGCGGTCGCTCGATTCTTAAAAGGCGAGATTACCTTTTTACAAATTGAGGAAGTAATTGAATCTGTTCTTCAGAAACATCTGTCTTACGCAGATCCTACACTGGAACTCATTCAAGAGCAGGATGCATGGGCGAGAGCTCAAGCAACATCGATTCAATTTTAATGAAGAAAGGAGAGCTTTGGTCAGCTTGTTTTGGCTCAGCTCTTTTTTTAATCTTTCGAGCGTCTAGGCAGCGTACATGAAAGTCTAAATGAAACTCCACTATCGTATACTGTGCTAAAAGGGGACAGCTTGTATTCAGTCGTTCAATAATGGTAATCTAAGATCATGTCGCCCATTATTTGACGATAAGCCCAAATAAGATGCTTACGATGCAAGTTTTCTTACGAAAACTTTAAGGAGGAAATACGACTTGTCAGCCATAGAAGTTGGATTGAAAGTTATTTTGTTGTTTTTTGTTCTAGTGACGATTCATGAATGGGGTCATTTTTACTTTGCAAAGCGAGCGGGTATTCTTGTAAGAGAGTTTGCTATCGGTTTTGGACCCAAAATTTTTTCATATAAAAAAGGGGAGACCAGGTACACGTTACGTATTCTTCCTATTGGCGGGTTCGTTCGTATGGCTGGAGAAGATCCAGAAATCGTTCAAGTAAACCCTGGACAAACAATTGCGATTCAATTGAACAAGATGGATCAGGTAACTGCATTATATTTGGATCAATTAGATCGTCGTTCTAATGTCATTATCGGGGTCGTCGAACAAATTGATCTAGATAGAAGTCTTAAGGTTACCCTTGACGTAGATGGAGAAACGGTCACCTACCCAGTCGAACCTGACGCGATGATGGTAACCAAAGGAACTGAAACACAAATTGCGCCTTACGATCGGCAATTTGGCAGTAAGTCAGTGGGGAAAAGAGCGCTTGCCATTGTTATGGGGCCCGTGATGAATTTCTTATTGGCGATTGTTTTGTTTTTTATTGTGGTTATCATGTCAGGTGTGTTTACGAATGTGAAACTTGATTCTGTTGTATCGGGTAAAGCCGGCGAAAAGTCAGGGCTTCATAAAGGCGATATTATAATGTCAATTGACAGTCAGCCGATTGGAGACAATCGTGAAAAACTTGTAACAGCAATTCAACAGTCCGCAGGCAAAGAAATGACCTGGGTTGTGGATCGTGCGGGGAATCCGATTACGCTGCAAGTTACTCCCGAAATGGAAGCTGGTTCAGGGAAATTAGGTGTTGTTATTTCTGGAGATCGCAGGAGTGCTTCATTTAGTGAAGTGCTGTCAGGCACTTACGAACAAGTTGTAGGCACAACAATAGGTATTGTGACTGGTTTGAAGAAGTTAGTATTGCTCCAATTTAAGCTTGACGATTTGGGGGGTCCTGTACGTACAGCGCAGGTATCTGCTGAGTTTGCAAAACTTGGAATGACATATTTAATTTCTTGGGCGGCTACACTTAGCCTATACCTTGGAATCTTTAATTTGTTGCCGATTCCGGCTTTAGATGGCAGTCGATTACTGTTTATGGGACTTGAGGCGCTTCGTGGGAAACCGATTGATCCTAATCGTGAGAGTATGGTTCATTTTGTTGGGTTTGCATTATTGATGCTGCTTATGGTTGCAGTTACTTATAATGACATTTTACGTTTGATTAAGGGGTAAGCAATATGTAGGAAATAAGTTTTTTTGAGAGCTCACTTAGATGGTGATCATTGCAAGTTTTCTTCATGTAAAACGCATAGGAGGATTTTATGTCAAAGGATATGTCTAAAGATAAGCAATTTGTAAAAGAAATTACACCACAAGGTGAGGATTTCTCACGTTGGTATATAGATGTTATTAAGAAAGCTGACTTGATGAGCTACTCTCCCGTACGTGGGTGTATCGTATTCAAACCAGACGGTTATGAGATCTGGGAAAATATTCAACGTGATCTTGACCGTCGTTTTAAAGAAACGGGGCATCGGAATGCATATTTCCCGTTATTTATTCCTGAGAGCTTTTTTCAAAAAGAAAAAGAGCACGTTGAAGGCTTCAATCCTGAACTACCTTGGGTAACCGAAGCAGGCGGAGAAAAGCTTGAGGAGCGTTTGGCGATTCGTCCAACCTCGGAGACGATGATTGGTCATATGTATTCCGAATGGATTAACTCATACCGTGATCTTCCGCTGCTTATTAACCAGTGGGCGAATGTTGTACGTTGGGAAAAGCGAACCTTGCCATTCCTTCGTACGACTGAATTCCTCTGGCAAGAAGGGCACACGGCACATGAGGATGAGCAGGATGCACGACGAGAAACGATGCAGATGCTTGAGGTTTATCGTGATTTTGCAGAAAACTTCTTAGCTATTCCAGTTATCGTTGGACAGAAGACGCCATCTGAGAAGTTCGCAGGTGCACTTGATACTTTCTCGATTGAAGCCATGATGAAAGACGGCAAAGCGGTTCAAGCAGGTACGTCCCATTATCTGGGGACTAATTTCGCCGTCGCATTCGATATCAAATTTTTGGATCGCGAGAATCAGCACCAATTTGCTCATACAACTTCATGGGGGGTGAGTACTCGTTTGATTGGGGCCCTGATCATGGTGCATGGTGACGATCGCGGTCTAGTGCTGCCACCAAAAGTAGCTCCAACCCAAGTAATTATGATACCCATTGGTCCACCTAAGACAAGAGAACAAGTCATCGGTCGTGTTGACGAATTGTATGCTCAGTTGAAAAAAGCAGGTGTTCGCGTGAAAGTGGACGATCGTGCAGATCAAAGTCCTGGTTGGAAATTCAACGAATACGAGATGCGCGGCGTGCCGATTCGTGTTGAGTTAGGGCCTCGTGATATGGAAAATGGACAAGTCGTTCTTGTATCCCGTGTAAGTGGAGAGAAGAAGGTTGTTCTTCAAGTGAACTTCGTAGAAGAAATAGAGAATTTACTTGCTGAGATTCATCAGCAGATGTATGATAAAGCAAAGCAGTTCCGTGATGAGCACTATATTGCTGTTGATACGATTGATGAATTCAAGACATTTTTAGAAAGCAAACGTGGCTTTGCTTTGGCTGGTTGGTGCGGATCGAGCGCATGCGAAGCGCAAGTGAAAGAAGAGACTGGCGCAACAAGTCGAAATATTCCATTCAACCCTTCGGAAACGAAGTCCACTTGCCTTGTTTGCGGGGAAGCATCACAACATACTGTTTTATTCGGCAGAAGCTATTAATGTAGTCGCTATTTTATTTAAATAAACATGAGGGCAACGGAAGCAACATCTCCATTGCCCTTCGTATTTTTTGGGGAGGAAATTCATGAGTAATTTGGCTGATAAACGGAATCGCTTTGAGCTTTTGATGCAGCAAGCCGAAATTCCAGCCGATACCGTACGGTCATTTTTTGCGGAAGGGTACATCGAGCAAGTAGAAATTAGCCGGAAAAATCGCGACTGGACCTTTTATTTGGTGAAAAATGAATTGGTGCCTCATAACATTTACCGCTCTTTTTGTAAAATGATTCAAGAAAAATTTGCCCAAATCGCGAAAATACGCTTTATCTGGCGGTTTGAGCAAGCGGAGACCTCTGCGTTAGTTGATGAATACTGGAGTCTCTTTATGGAATGGCTGCAGCGTGAAGTAGTGTCTATTAATGGCTGGATGAGTAAGGCCAAAGTCGACGTTCAAGGAAATGCATTGACACTAATCATGCTTGATCAGATCGGGCTTGAACTTGCTAAGAAAAAGAATATTGATATGTTTATTCGTAACTTTTTCCATAATTTTTTTCAAACTGAGCTGACAGTTAAATATGCCGTTAGTGATACAAGTGAAATTGAAGCGGAATATGAGAAATTTGCAAAGCAAAGAACACAAGATGAGCGAAGTGTCACGCAAGAAATCATGATGTCGATTGAGCAGGAGGAAGAAGCATCGTCGCTTCCGGATACTGATCTCAAACTAGTCATTGGTTATGATATAAAGGAGGTTCCTACTCCGCTCAAGGATATTCAAGAGGAAGAGAAGAAAGTGACCGTTCAGGGGACAGTGTTCGGTTTGGAAGTTAAGGAACTAAGGAATGGTAATACGTTGTTTACGTTCAATTTGACAGATTTCTCGGATTCAATGTCAATGAAAGTTTTTGCAAAAACGAAGGACGACGTTAAAATACTTAGCTTGCTTGCGAATGGTACTTGGATAAAGGCACGCGGTAAAGTGGAGTATGATCGCTTTATGCCAATCCCTGAACTTGTTATGATCCCTAATGACCTTAACGAAGTGATGGGACCGAAAGATCGTATGGATGATGCCAAGGAAAAACGTGTTGAATTTCATTTGCATACGTCAATGAGTACGATGGATGGACTCACTCCCGTGGACCAGTATGTCAAGATGGCGGCTAAATGGGGCCATAAAGCTATCGCTATTACAGATCACAGTAATATTCAATGTTATCCGGATGCAGGAAAAGCAGCTAAAAAGCATGGCATTAAAGTAATATTTGGGTTGGAAGCAAATGTCGTAAATGATTCGGTTCCAATTGTCATGAACCCGCGCGATGTGGATTTAAAGCAAGGAACTTACGTGATTTTTGACGTGGAGACAACGGGGTTATCTGTTACAAATAATAGAATTATAGAGCTTGCAGGTGTCAAGATGCAGGATGGGAAAGAAATAGACCGTTTTGCAACATTTATCAATCCGCATGAGAAAATTCCGTATAACATTCAGCAGTTAACGAATATCAATGATGATATGGTCAAAGATGCACCAGATATTGAGGAAGAGCTTCCTAAATTTGTGGATTTTATTGGGGATTCCGTTTTAGTGGCTCATAATGCACGTTTTGATATGGGTTTTTTACAAACCAATTTGAAACGGATGGGGCTCCCAGAGGTTAACAATTCAGCGCTCGACACATTGGAACTGGCTCGGTTTCTATTTCCGTCGATGAAAAACCATCGGTTGAATACCCTGTCAGATAAGTTTAAAGTCAGCTTGGATAACCATCACCGAGCGATTGATGACTCGATTGCGTTAGGGTACGTGCTTTATCATTTAATTAATGAAGCAGCAGATAGGCAAATTATGAACCTAACAAAATTGAATGATTATGTAGGCAAAGATTTATCGAATCAACGTCCGTTTCATTGCTGTATCTATGCGCTTAATGCTGTAGGGAAGAAAAACTTATTCAAGCTTATTTCACTATCTCACACAAAGTATTTACAACGGACAGCAAGTATTCCAAAAAGTGTTTTAGTAGAGCTAAGAGAAGGACTTCTAATAACCTCTGGATGCGAAAAAGGAGAGTTTTTCGAAGCGGTACTCAATAAATCACTGGAAGAAGCAGAGCAAGTGGCTGAATTCTATGATATTCTCGAAATCCAACCTGTTAGCTATAACATGCATTTGGTTGATAAGGGTTTGGTTGGCAGTGTAGGTGACCTAGAGAATGCTGTGCGCCGCGTCTGTGAAATTGGCTACAAATCGGGTAAGCCAGTCATTGCTACTGGCAATGTTCATTACCTTAATCCTAGAGAGAAAGTCTGTCGGGACATTACGATTAACGGTATAACAGGTTTCAGCCCGCTTAAGGGAATGAAGAAACCGGATGCACATTTCCGGACGACCAAAGAAATGCTGGAGGAATTTAAGTTTCTTGGTGAAGAAAAAGCTCACGAGGTCGTTATTCGGAGTACGAATGACTTAGCTGACCGTTTTGAGGAAATTCAGCTTTTCCCAGATAAGCTGTTCACTCCCATCATAGAAGGCGCCGACGATGAAATTCGCACTACTTGCTATGAGACGGCCAAAGGTATTTACGGCGATGAACTACCAGAAGTAATTATTGCTCGTTTGGAGAAAGAACTTGTTCCGATTATTAAGTTTGGTTTCTCTGCGAACTATCTGATCTCGGAACGACTAGTGAAAAAATCAAATGAGGATGGTTATTTGGTTGGTTCTCGGGGCTCCGTTGGTTCTTCCGTTGTTGCGATGATGCTTGGAATCTCTGAAGTGAATCCGTTACCACCGCATTACATCTGCTATTCTTGTCGACATAGTGAATGGTTTCTGGACGGTAGCGTCCCAAGCGGCTTTGACCTTCCGAATAAAGTTTGTCCTAACTGTGGAGGTAATTTAAAAGGGGATGGACATGATATCCCATTCGAAACGTTCCTTGGTTTTAAAGGGGATAAGGTTCCCGATATTGACTTGAACTTTTCAGGCGAATACCAGCCTGTAGCACATAATTACACAAAGACCCTGTTTGGAGAGAAAAGCGTGTTTCGTGCCGGTACGATTGGTACAGTAGCGGAAAAGACGGCATTTGGTTTTGTGAAGAAATACGAGGAAGAACAAGGGCAAAAGTGGCGCGGAGCAGAAATTAGCCGACTTGCTTCAGGCTGTACAGGTGTGAAGCGCAGCACGGGTCAACATCCTGGGGGTATCGTTGTAGTTCCCGATTATATGGAAGTAGATGATATTACGCCTGTGCAGTTTCCTGCGGATGACAAAAATTCCGAGTGGATGACAACTCATTTCGATTATCATGCATTTGATGCTAACTTGCTGAAACTCGATATTCTTGGACACGACGATCCTACAATGATGCGGATGCTTCAGGATTTGACAGGAATCGATCCCACAACCATTCCGATGAATGATGCCAAAGCAATGAGTATATTTAACTCAACAGAAGCGATTGGTGTGAGACCTGATCAAATTCGTTCTCCAGTCGCTACTTATGGTGTTCCCGAGATGGGAACGAAGTTCGTTCGCCAGATGCTCCAAGAGACGCAGCCGAGCTCCTTCGCGGACTTACTGCAGATTTCCGGGCTTTCTCACGGTACCGGAGTATGGCTTGGCAACGCGCAAGAGCTTATTAAGAAAGGGATATGCAACATCAAAACAGTTATCGGCTGTCGTGATGATATCATGCTCTATTTGATCTATAAAGCGGGAATGGACGCAGGGCTTGCTTTTAAAATCACGGAGAGTGTTCGTAAAGGCAAGGGGCTCACGGATGAGTGGAAAGATGAAATGAAGAAATGTAATGTGCCTGCCTGGTACATTGAATCATGTGAACGCATCGAATACATGTTTCCAAAGGCGCACGCCGCCGCTTACGTTATTTCAGCAGTTCGTACGGCATTTTTCAAGGTATATCATCCGATTGCATACTATGCCACGTACTTTAGTGTAAGAGCGGCTGATTTTGATCTTGAGCTGCTATGCCAAGGCTATGATGCAATCATGAAACGGCTAGTTGAGATTGAAGAGAAGGGTTTCCAAGCTCTCCCTAAGGAAAAAGCGATGGTGTCGATTCTGGAGATGGCGCTTGAAATGACGTCCCGCGGTTTCAGTTTCAAGCCGATTGATATTTATAGGTCCGATGCGAGTCGATTTATCATTGATGAGAATGCATTGATTCCTCCATTTGCAGCCTTGCAGGGGATTGGCGAGAATGCTGCCAAAAATATCGCCGCTGCCAAAGACCAAGGTGACTTCTTGTCTGTCGAAGATTTCCAAAGTCGATCGAAAGCGTCTAAGACAGTCATCGAGCTTCTTTCGTCTATGGGATGTTTCCGTGGGTTACCTGAATCCAATCAATTGTCATTATTTTAAGTCTCATGTAGAAAAGTGTTCTTAAAAGAGCTTTGCATGTAAATACTAATGGCACAGATTTCTTTTGAAATACGTTATCCCAAGCACTTCTGGCTATTGTTTTGAAGGCAAGTCCCCAAGCTGTCAAGTGAAAATGATTAACAAGTTTGCTATTGTAAAGGCAAGAGGGGTTATGGTATAATTTTTCTTGGCAATAATGAGGATATCATCTTGTGATTAAAGAGTGGGGAAACCCACTCTTTACATTTTGATATAGGACTTTTCGTTGTAGAACAATGCAAAGCTCATTTTAGGAGGGCAAATCAATCCGTGGTTACACAAGCACAAATCAAATCTGTCATTGAGGACATGCTGAAAGATTTTATAGAACAAAATGGATTTGAACTCGTTGATATTGAATACGTCAAAGAGGGCAGCAACTGGTTCCTTCGTGTCTATGCAGACAAAGAAGGCGGCATTGATATAGATGATTGCGGCCGTATTAGCGAATACTTAAGTACTAAATTGGATGAGCACGACCCTATATCTGATGCCTATTTCTTGGAAGTGTCTTCACCAGGTGCAGAACGTCCATTGAAAAAGCTGCAGGATTATCACAAGGCTATCAATAGTCATGTGTTCGTTACTACCTATGAGCAAATAGACGGTTCCAAAGAATTTGAAGGACTGCTGCTCGCTTTCGATGGTGAGGAACTCATTGTTGAAGTGGGCAAA
The DNA here is from genome assembly GCF_010820665.1 of Paenibacillus sp. SYP-B3998. Taxonomy (GTDB): domain Bacteria; phylum Bacillota; class Bacilli; order Paenibacillales; family NBRC-103111; genus Paenibacillus_E. The sequence continues at coordinate 1,322,738 of NZ_JAAIKC010000001.1, forward strand.
AAGAAGCATATTTTACCTTTTGCTAAAGTTGCCAGCGCACGCTTGGCAATCGTCTTTTAGCAATCGTACTTATTGAAAGGGGGAACTCGGTTCAAATGAACATGGATTTTATCGATGCGCTGTCGGAAATTGAACGTGAGAAAGGTATCTCTAAAGAGCTGCTGATCGATGCAATTGAAGCGGCGATGATTTCAAGTTATAAGCGTAATTTCAATACGGCACAGAATGTACGAGTAGACATTAACCGCCACACGGGTCTCATTAAGGTATATGCAAGAAAAACCGTGACGGAGGAAGTACTGGATCCCCGTATGGAAATATCAGTTCACGCATCCCGTGAAATCAATCCGAATTATCAATTGGATGATATCGTTGAAATTGAAGTAACACCTCGCGATTTCGGTCGTATCGCTGCTCAAACAGCAAAGCAAGTTGTCACTCAACGTATTCGTGAAGCGGAAAGAGGCTTAATTTATAACGCTTTTATCGACAAAGAAGAAGATATCGTGACAGGTATTTTCCAACGTCAAGATCAACGCAATGTGTATGTGGATCTTGGAAAAGTTGAAGCTGTGCTTCCACTGACAGAGCTGATGCCTACAGATAAATTCAAGCAGGGTGATCGCATCAAAGCGTATATCACCAAAGTGGAGAACACGACGAAAGGGCCGCAAATCATTCTATCCAGAACACATCCAGGATTGTTGAAACGCCTCTTTGAGCTCGAAGTTCCTGAGATTTTTGATGGCGTCGTAGAGATCCGTTCGGTTGCGCGTGAAGCGGGTTTCCGTTCCAAGATTGCTGTGCATTCACGCAATGCTGAGGTTGATCCGGTAGGTTCCTGTGTAGGGCCTAAAGGATTACGTGTTCAAACCATCGTGGGTGAACTTCGCGGCGAGAAAATTGATATTGTTCGTTGGATGGAGAGCGTGGAAGAATATGTAGCTAATGCGCTAAGTCCTTCCAAGGTGCTTGAAGTACAAGTTCATGAAACCGAGAAGATGGCTCGCGTCATTGTGCCAGATTATCAATTATCGCTTGCTATCGGTATCAAAGGACAGAACGCGCGTTTAGCGGCAAAATTGACAGGCTGGAAAATCGACATTAAGAGCGAATCTCAAGCTGAACAAGAGTACGGCAGAAAGAAAACGTATGCGGAAGAAATGCATCAAGATTCTATAAGTATTGACTAACAAGTGTTTGCCTGGAGCAAGGGGTGATCGGAATGAAGCAGAGAAAAATCCCTCTAAGAAAATGCGTGGCCTGCCAGGAAATGATGCCGAAGAGGGAATTGATCCGCGTCGTCAAAACGCCTGAGGATGAAATTCTCATAGATTTAAAAGGGAAGAAATCCGGGCGCGGTGCCTACCTGTGCGGCAAAGTTTCCTGTTTTAAGTTGGCTAAGAAGAGCAAGGCGCTGGATCGGGCGCTGAAGCATGCCGTGAGCGCTGATATTTATGATCAATTGGAGCAGGATTTCATTCGTGTTGAAGACGAGTTCACTTCTTTGAAGGAGGAGAATTCGGATGATGAAGAATAAATTTTTATCCCAATTGGGTTTGGCCATGCGGGCAGGTAAGTTGGTTACGGGCGATGAGGGCGTGTTTAAGGCTATTCGTTCGGGGGAAGCGAAGCTTGTCATTATTGCAGAAGATGCTTCGGCCAATACACAAAAGAAATTTCAAGATAAGTGTCTCTTTTATGGGGTTAAACTCATAGCAATGGGCACCAAATACGAATTAGGTCACAGCATAGGAAAAGAGATGCGTGTTACCATAGGTGTATTGGACGGAGGCTTCGCGCAGATGCTGCAGAAGTGTCACGTAAATCCTGCGGAGGTGAAACATATTGACTAATAAACAAGATAATAAAGATAAGACTCGCGTTTATGAATATGCGAAGGCGCTCAATATGAGCAGTAAAGAAATTATTACAATTCTCAAACGGTTAAATATTCCCGTTAACAATCATATGAGTGTTATGGAAAATGAAGCGGTGAATAGTGTGGAAAAGTTTTTTCGTGATATCAAAGCTAATGCGGCTGCCAAACGAGCAGCTACGGACGGAGGAAATGTGAGTTCATCTACGACGAATCAGAACCCTGCTTCGCAGGCTCCAACACAGGAGAATAAGGGTGCCGCAACTTCGGCTTCAAAGCCAGTTGCCTCAGAACAAACCAATAGCACAGTTGGTGCTTCACAGCAAGCCCAACAAGGTACAGAAGGTACACAAAGTCAATCTCCACGACGTTCGGACGATCAGGTTGTAGCAAGTCGTCCATCTCAGCCACAACGAGACCAACGTCCAAGCAGTCAAGGGTCTAGCCAAGGGCAACGTCCAAGTAGCCAGGGTTCTAGTCAAGGCCAGGGACAACGTCCAGGCTATCAAGGACAACGTCCAAGCGGTCAAGGGTCTAGCCAAGGACAACGTCCAGGTTACCAAGGGCAGGGTCAAGGACAACGTCCTAGTGGTCAAGGTTCCAGTCAAGGTCAAGGTCAACGTACGGGTTCTGGAGACAGACCTCCTTTCCGCTCTAACGATCAAAGACCGAGTAATGCAGGCGGTGGCAACTATGGTACACGTCCAAGCGGTCAAGGCTCAAGTCAAGGAACAGGTGGAGCTAATCGTAGCAGTAATTACGCAGGTGCTCGCCCTAACCAAGGTGCAGGTGGCGCTCAAGGTTCCAGTAGCCAAGGCTCTAGCGGCAACCGGTCGCAAGGTTCAAGTCCGAACCGTGGTGGAGCGGGTCCGAACCGTCCTGCCAGACCGTTTGATAACCGTAATAATCAAAGTGGCAGACCAGTCATTCAAGAAGCTAAGCCACAGTTCCACGTAGGGGCAACTGCCGCTGAGTTAGATGATGCAGCTGCTAAAGCTGGAGTCAAAACAACGAAGAAGACCAAACCGACACCAAAACGCTTTGACGATAATCGCTCTGCTGGGAATCGGGGTCCAGGTGGACAAAACAGAGGCAATCAACGTGGTAACAATAGAGGCAGATATCAGCAAGATACTGTCAAAAAAGAAAAAGTAGATAACACACCTAAGAAAATTATCGTGCGTGGAACGATGACAGTTGGCGAAACGGCTAAATTGTTGCACAAGGATGCTTCCGAGGTTATCAAAAAGCTGTTATTCCTTGGCACTATGGCAACAATTAATCAGGAGCTTGACTTGGAAGCTATCCAACTAATTGCTGGCGAATTTGGTGTCGAAGTCGAGATCAAAATCAAAGTTGAAGAAGATAATTTCGAAACCTTTGAAGAAGTCGATGATGAAGCAGATCTACTTGAACGTCCACCAGTTGTAACGATTATGGGTCACGTTGACCATGGTAAAACGACATTACTAGATGCTATTCGTGAAACATCGGTAACAGAGGGCGAAGCAGGCGGAATTACTCAACATATTGGTGCTTATCAAGTTGAAGTTAATCATAAGAAGATTACTTTCTTGGATACGCCAGGTCACGAAGCGTTCACGACAATGCGTGCCCGCGGTGCACAAGTAACGGATATTACGATTATCGTCGTAGCAGCAGATGATGGCGTTATGCCGCAAACCGTGGAAGCTATTAACCATGCAAAAGCAGCTGGCGTTCCAATCATTGTTGCTGTTAACAAGATTGATAAAGAAGGTTCAAACCCTGATCAAATCAAACAAGCACTTACAGCGTATGAGCTCGTTCCTGAGGAGTGGGGGGGCGATACGATTTTCTGCGAAATCTCGGCGAAACAGCGTATTGGGCTTGAAAACTTGCTTGAGATGATTCTACTTGTCGCAGAAGTTCAAGAATACAAAGCGAATCCGAACAAACGTGCAAGAGCAACAGTTATTGAAGCTGAGCTCGATAAAGGCAGAGGTCCAGTTGCCCGGATTTTGATTCAGCACGGTACATTGAAAGTGGGAGATAGCTTCGTAGCCGGCGTATGCTTTGGCCGTGTTCGCGCTATGGTTAACGATAAAGGTAAGCGATTGAAAGAAGCAGGTCCTTCGACACCGGTGGAAATTACAGGCCTTACAGAAGTTCCACAGGCAGGAGATCCGTTTCTCGCTTACGAAGATGAGCGTAAAGCAAGAGACATCGCAGAGCGTCGCGCAATAGCGCTGCGTCAATCCGAAGTTACAGCAAATACGCGTGTTACATTGGATGACCTCTTTAAACATATTAAAGAAGGCGAAATCAAAGATTTGAATGTCATTATCAAAGGGGACGTTCAAGGTTCTGTTGAAGCGCTGAAAAGCTCGCTCGAGAAAATTGAAGTTGAAGGCGTTCGCGTCAAAATTCTTCATAATGGTGTTGGTGCAATTACTGAATCGGACATCATCCTTGCCTCCGCTTCGAACGCGATCATTATCGGATTTAATGTTCGCCCTGAACCTGCGGCGAAAGCAACAGCTGATCAGGAAAAAGTAGACATTCGTCTGCATAACATTATCTACAATATTATCGAAGAAATTGAGCAAGCTATGAAAGGCATGCTGGATCCAATCTTCAAAGAAGTTGTACTTGGTCAAGCCGAAGTACGTAATGTATTTAAAATTACAGGCTCAGGTACCATTGCTGGCTGTATGATTATTTCTGGTAAAATTGCACGTAATGCACAAACACGCTTGATTCGTAGCGGTATTGTGGTACACGAAGGCAAAATTGATTCCTTGAAACGATTTAAGGATGATCAAAAAGAAGTGGCACAAGGTTATGAATGTGGTATATCCCTAGAGCGATATCATGATATTAAAGAGGGAGACATCATTGAGGCCTTCATCATGGAATCCGTTGAGAGGTGATGACAAATGGCTAGAGTTCGCGTAGGAAGAGTTGGCGAGCAGATCAAAAAAGAACTGAGCCAAATTGTACAATCCGAATTAAAAGATCCGCGTATCGGTTTCTTAACCGTAACAAGTGTTGAAGTAACGAACGATTTATCCCTAGCTCGAGTATTCTTAAGCGTATTGGGAACCGACGAAGAGAAGGCCGCTACGCTTAAGGCACTTTCTACTGGAACTGGTTATATTCGTTCGGAATTAGGTAAACGGATTCGATTACGTAAAGTGCCAGAATTGCAATTCAAGTTCGATGCTTCACTGGATTATGGCAGCCACATTGATAACTTGCTGAATAATCTGAATCCGGAAGGAAATACAAACGTATGAGCAGCGGAATGAAGCATGCCTCAGCATACAGCAAGCAGCTGGAAACAGCAGCGAAGTTTATCGAGCAGCATGATGATTTCCTGGTGGTATCCCACATCCAACCGGATGGGGATGCTGCCAGTTCTACTTATGTAACCGGGTGGATACTTACTCAGCTGGGGAAAACTTTTACCATGATAAATGAGGGCGAGATGCCCTCGAAGTTTTCCTATCTATGGGGAAGCAATCATGTTATCAACTACAGTAAGGAACCTCCGCAAAAGCAATACCAAACGATTATAAGTGTAGATTGTGCTGATTTTTCCAGAATGGGTAGGATCAGCACTCTTTTTGACGACCACGCGGAGTTACTCAATGTTGACCATCATCCAACCAATGATAGATTTGGAACTTGTCATTTGATTAAGCACGACGCGGCGGCAACAGTACAAATTTTGTATGACTTAGCCATACATATGGATTTGGAACCAACGTTGCCTTTTGGTGAATGCATATATACGGGCTTGCTAACCGATACAGGGGGATTCCGGTACTCAAATACGACCCCAGAAGTGATGCAAATTGGTGCTACTTTGTTAAAGCTTGGCGTACAAGGTTCTGTGATCGCAGAGAAGGTATTAGAACGCTTAACCTATTCACAGACAGTGTTGCTGCAAAGAGCCCTTTCTACATTATCTTTTGCTCATGATCGAAAGCTTGCTTGGCTTGCTGTGTCTCTTGAAGATTTAGAGTTAACAGGAGCGTCTAGCGATGATTTAGATGGTCTGGTGAACTATCCGCGGAATGTAGAGGGCGTCGAGGTCGGCATGCTTTTTAAACAAAAAGCAATTGGGATCATCAAAGTGAGCCTTCGTTCGGCAGGACAAGTAGACGTTGCTCAGATTGCTCAATCACTTGGCGGGGGCGGCCATGTTCGTGCATCAGGCTGTACAATCCATGGCACGCTTGAAGAAGCGGTTGCCAGAATGGTTCAGGAAGTAGGGAAAGAACTAATATGACGTTAGAAGGCATTTTGCCTGTTTGGAAGCCCGAAGGGTTTACTTCCCATGATGTCGTTGCGAAGGTAAGGGGAATACTTGGAATCAAACGGATCGGTCATACAGGCACATTAGATCCCCAAGTAACTGGAGTACTGCCCTTATGTGTTGGACGAGCTACGCGAATGGTAGAGTACATTCAAGAGCTTCCTAAGCAATATGAAGCCGTTTTACGAATTGGTCTCTCGACAGATACTGAGGATATGACAGGAAATGTGTTAGAGGAGGTTCATCAAGTTACCCTTGATGAAAACCATCTTCGTGAGACGCTGTTGTCCTTTGTCGGAGTGATTGAACAAGTGCCACCTATGTTTTCAGCTGTGAAGATTGATGGTAAACGCCTCTATGAATTAGCTCGAGAAGGCAAGGAAGTCGAACGGAAGTCACGTAAAGTAACTATTCATGAGCTTGAGATCCTGGATGTTCGTTTGCAAGAGCAGTATCCTGAGGTTCATTTTCGTGTTACGTGTTCCAAAGGAACATACATTAGAACGTTGTGTGTTGATATTGGTAAAGCGCTTGGTTATCCTGCTGTGATGAAGAGTTTAATTCGCACTTCAACAGGTAGTCTGCGCCAAGAACAATGCTTGACTTTCGAACAAATCCGAAATTTGAAGGCGGATGGATCGCTTCAAGCGCATATGATTCCAATGGATCAGGCAATTGCGCATATTCCTGCTGTTCAACTTACAGCTGACGAAGCGGTACATGCACTGCAAGGAAAAAAAATTAATTTAACAGCTGAGCGACTTGCTCTTGCTGAGGCGGCACAATCGATATTCCGTGCTTATTCGCCAGATGAACGGTTTCTTGGTCTTTTTGAATGGAAAAGTGAAAGCCAGATCCTGGTCCCATCGAAAGTTTTCCTTTAAGTGATCGCTTGAGAAATCCACTAAAATTAGTGTTTGGACGTGTCAAATGCGCTCGACGCCTTTTCGGACAGGTTGAAATGGGTAGGTGAAATGAACTTATATGCAAATAGTCCCGTTATCATATCCGATTGATTTTAAGACCAGCCCTCTATTTGTAGGTAAGCAGGTAGTGGCGATTGGTGATTTTGATGGTGTTCACTTAGGACATCGGGAAGTTATTGGTCGTGCGATACAGACCGCTAAACGTCTTGGTCTTCCTGCTTCCATTATGACTTTTCACCCTCATCCTAGAGCAGTTATGGGTCAAGAGAAGTACACAGATCTCCTAACTCCTATGAATAAAAAGATGGAGTTATTCGCATCGCTAGGTGTGAAGCATGCTTACATTGTCACCTTTGATGCTTCCTTAATGCGATTGTCACCAGAGCAGTTTGTAGACCAAGTGCTATACCTGCTTGGCGTGGATAGTGTTATTTGTGGTTTTGACTTTACATTTGGCTATCAAGGCAAGGGAACGCCGGATTCTCTTTGTGAATTGAGTCACGGTAAATTTTCCGTAGAAGTGGTGAGACCTTTTCATATGGATGGGGAAAAAGTAAGCAGTACGTTAATTCGCGAATCCTTACAACAAGGAGATATCGATACCGTGACAAGACTGTTAGGTCGTCCTTACAGTATTAGCGGGATCGTTGTTGACGGTGAAAAGAGAGGACGCACGATAGGCTTTCCTACAGCAAATCTTCAGTTGGAAGAGCCTTACGTGAAACCAATCAATGGTGTTTATGCAATTAGAGCTCTAGTTAATGGTGAAAGTTACAAGGGTGTCATGAATATCGGTGTGAAACCGACGTTCACAACGGGTGAACTAAAGCCATCTTTTGAAGCTCATTTATTTGATTTCTCCGAGCAAATTTATGGAGAGCATCTCACGGTTGAGTTAGTTGCTTATCTACGAGCAGAACGGAAGTTTTCTTCGATTGACGAGCTGATATCACAAATTAGACGCGATGCTGAAATCGCGAAAGAGAAGCTTTAAGACGTATGTTCTGAAACAAGCATTTACTTCTAACTAATAGTTATGCTATACTAAATAACGTTGCCAAAAGGATCATTCCTTTTGAGCATGAACCTTAGCTTGGAACTACGCTATCACCGGCGTAATCTCGGCTATAGGGGATACTTACGAACAGGAGGTGAACAAGTATGGCATTAACACAAGAGCGTAAAACACAACTGATCCAAACTCACAAGGTACATGATACCGATACGGGTTCTCCAGAAGTACAAGTGGCTATCCTTACGGAAAACATTGTCAACCTGACAGATCATTTGCGGACTCACAAGAAAGATCATCATTCCCGCCGTGGTTTGCTTAAAATGGTTGGACAACGCCGTAAGTTACTAGCTTACCTGAAGAACAAAGAAGCGAGCCGTTACAGTGCTTTGATTGCAAAGCTTGGTTTGCGTCGATAAAACCGACCATGAGAAGCAACCTGTTGCTACCTCGCTGGGCTTGATAAGAGCTTGGCGAAAAGCAGCAACCAGGTTGCTTTTTCTTGTATTTTTAAAACAGAAAAAGAAGGAAATACTAGGTATGATGAAGAAATAGGGGAAGACTCCTCTGTCTCTAGGCATCAATTGGATACATAAAGAGTTTACGAAACAGAAACCTGTAAAGCATGTTTCTGTATGATCCAACACATAACTTATGAAGTAAGTTCTTAGGAGGGTATTATGGAGAAAAGGGTACAAATGGACCTTGGGGGAAGACCGTTTATTCTTGAAACGGGTCGTCTTGCTAAACAGGCCAATGCAGCTGTAACCGTACGTTACGGTGATACGGTTGTGCTTTCAACAGTTACGGCATCTACGGGGCCAAAAGATTTGGATTTCTTCCCGTTAACTGTGAATTATGAAGAAAGATTATATTCTGTTGGTAAAATTCCAGGTGGTTTTATCAAGCGTGAAGGACGTCCGAGCGAAAAAGCGATTCTTGCTAGCCGTTTGACGGACCGTCCGATTCGTCCGCTTTTCCCTGAAGGTTTCCGTAACGATGTTCAAATTGTTTCTATTGTAATGAGCGTCGATCAAGAATGTTCGCCTGAAATTGCAGCGATGATTGGTACATCCGCAGCACTTGCGATTTCTGATGTTCCTTTTAACGGACCTGTTGGTGGTGTTATTGTTGGTCGTGTGGATGGTCAATTCGTGATTAATCCAACAACGGAGCAAGCTGAGAAAAGCGATATCCATTTAACGGTCGCTGGTACCAAAGATGCTATCATGATGGTTGAGGCTGGCGCTAATGAAGTTCCTGAGGAAGTTATGCTCGAAGCTATTATGTTCGGTCATGACGAAATTCGTAAAATCGTTGCCGTGATTGAGGATTTGGTTCAACAGGCCGGTAAACCGAAAATGGAAGTTAAACTGCATGCTGTTGACGAGACGGTTAACCAAGCTGTTCGTGCGTTTGCGCAAGCAAGATTAGTAGAGGCTGTCAAAATTGCTGAGAAGCATGCTCGTCAAGATGCTATTGATGTTGTGAATGCAGAAGCCGTAGCGCATTTCAATGAAGTTTATGCGCAAACGCCTGAATTGATCGGTGATGTAAAAGAAACCTTGTATGACATCGTAAAAGATGAAGTTCGTCGCTTAATTACGCATGATAAAGTAAGACCTGACGGACGTAAGCCAGATGAAATTCGCCCCATAGAGTGCGATATCAATTTGTTGCCGCGTACGCACGGTTCCGGATTGTTCACCCGTGGACAAACTCAAGCATTAAGCATTTGTACATTAGGTGCTCTTGGGGATGTTCAAATTTTGGATGGCCTAGATTTGACTGAAACCAAGCGTTTCATGCACCACTATAACTTCCCACCTTTCTCCGTAGGTGAAGCTAGACCGCTTCGTCCTCCAGGCCGTCGTGAAATTGGACATGGCGCATTAGGCGAGAGAGCACTTGAGCCAATCATTCCGAATGAAGTGGATTTTCCATACACGATTCGCTTAGTTTCTGAGGTTCTTGAATCTAATGGCTCAACGTCACAAGCAAGTATTTGTGCAAGTACGCTTGCATTAATGGATGCAGGCGTGCCGATTAAAGCTCCAGTAGCTGGGATTGCAATGGGGCTGATCAAAGATGGTGATCATTTTTCAATTTTGTCTGATATTCAAGGTATGGAAGATCATCTTGGAGATATGGATTTCAAAGTTGCAGGTACAGCTAAGGGTGTAACAGCTTTACAAATGGACATCAAAATCGATGGTATCGACAGAAGCATCTTACAGCAATCTTTGCAACAAGCCAAAGAAGGTCGTTTGCATATTCTGAACAAAATGCTTTCCCGTATTGATGAGCCTAAGAAATCCCTTTCCAAATATGCACCTAAGATTCTTACGATGCAGATCAATCCGGACAAAATCCGTGATGTTATTGGTGCTGGAGGCAAGATCATCAATAAAATTATTGAAGAGACCGGCGTGAAAATTGATATTGAACAAGATGGTCGTGTATTCATCGCATCTTCGAATCAAGAGATGAACGAAAAAGCACGTTCGATCATTGAAGGCATTGTGCGTGAGGTTATCGTCGGTGAAACTTACCTCGGAACAGTGAAACGCGTTGAGAAGTTCGGTGCATTTGTAGAGATTCTTCCTGGTAAAGAAGGATTGGTTCATATTTCACAAATCTCCACTGAGCGCGTAGCAAAAGTTGAAGATGTAGTGAATATTGGCGATCAAATTACTGTAAAAGTAACAGAAATTGATCAACAAGGACGAGTTAATCTTTCCCGCAAAGCTACACTAACTTCGCAAGTCCCGGCTCAAACCTAAGCCGCGTGACTTGCATACTTACAATTAGATAATATCGGATAAAGAGTCAGTTTAATCTGTCTCTTTTTTGTTTTTCAAAAGTGAAGATATGCCCCGTTCTAATCTTGTCCATCCCTACATAAGATCAGGAAATAAGGAAGGCTTACGATTGCCATGCAAGCTTTTCTGATGGAAAGTGAGGCACGGAGTATGCTCAACAAAAAATGGCTGGTATTAGGTGTTTTTTTTGCTATAGTGCTGCTTGCACTCCAGGTTACACCTGGGATTAGAACTTATATGAATGCGGTTAAGGCTGGTGTGAAGCCAATTGTCTCCATAAATAACTGGGGCAATCAGGAAGCAATTCCTGTCATGGCGAGAGCACAACTCATAGAAAGTGAAAAAGTGAGTCGAAGTAATTTGCTGGAAATTATTGAGGAAGAAGCTTCGAAACGTAAAGTATTGCCAATCAATGCTAAAATAGATCCGGTGTGGAAGGCTGTTCCAGGCTATAATGGCTTAGAAGTAGATATCGATGAAACACTTAAGCTCGCTGAACATCATTTAACGCCAGGTAAAATTCAATATGTCATGAAAGAAACATCGCCTAGCATACAATTGGAAGATTTGGGGCCCAGCCCGATTTATAAAGGGAATCCAATGAAGCCTATGGCTTCATTCATGATAAATGTTGCTTGGGGTAATGAATACTTGCCAATTATTTTAGAAACACTCCGGAAGGAAAATGTACACGCAACCTTTTTCTTAGATGGCATGTGGTTGAAGAAGAACGTAGATGTGGCTAAAAAAATTCAAAGCGAAGGTCATGAACTTTCCAATCATGCTTATTCCCATAAAGATATGAGAATGATTAGTCGAAGTAAAGCCACGGAGGAGATATTGAGAACTGAGGACTTGCTCAAGCAGCAAGTAGGAGTAAACAATACATTGTTCGCACCCCCATCAGGTTACTATAATGAGGAAACCATCCAGGTGGCTTCAGAATTCAAGCTCAAAACAGTTCTTTGGACGTTTGATACGATTGATTGGAAAAACCCAGGCGCAGATCGGATTATTCAACGTCTTTCAAAGGCTATTGAGCCGGGAACGCTTATTTTAATGCATCCAACAATATCTTCAAGCGAAGCGCTGAGTGGAATGATTAAAATGATTAAAAATAAAGGGCTAACCTTAGGGACTGTCACTGAACTGCTTTCACCTAATCGAGTTCCGGAAGCTAATTCGGTATTGTGGGAATGATGGTTAAAAAAAGCTGATAGGAATGCTGTTAGAGATGCAAAGTTGAGTCAAGTGAACATTTTTGTTAGACTAAGGAAGTATAAATGGGGAATAGGACTTTAGGTGCTACATTCGAGGAGGAACCCAGGTGATTAAATACCGCTTACATAATGGCTTAAGAGTAGTTATGGAACAAATTCCAACTTTTAGATCCGTAACATTCGGGATCTGGGTAAAAACGGGTTCGCGTAATGAGAAATCAGAGGTTAATGGAATTTCACATTTTATTGAACATATGCTTTTCAAAGGAACAGAGCGTCACTCTGCTAAAGATATTGCTGAGATTTTTGATGGTATCGGGGGGAATGTGAATGCATTTACTTCCAAAGAGTATACCTGTTATTACGCTAAAGTACTAGATGAACATTTGCCGATGGCAATGGATGTTCTTTCAGACATGTTTTTCAATTCTACTTTTGATGAAGGTGAGTTGGAGAAAGAGAAAAACGTGATTTTTGAAGAAATATCCATGTATGAAGATACACCGGACGATTTAGTACACGATTTAGTTGCTAAAGCTGCTTACGGTACGCACCCGCTTGGCCTTACAATACTTGGAACTCAGAACAATTTGTCCGCAATGAAATCAGATGATTTAAGAAACTATATGAAACACTTCTATAATACAGAGAATACAGTGCTAAGCATCGCGGGTAATATTGATGATAGCGTTCGTGAGTTGATTGAGCAGCATTTTGGAGGATTCGATCAGTCGGGGAATGAAACCGAATATGATGCGCCTAATTTTCTAAGCGACCTCGTTTTCCATGCGAAGAAGACAGAGCAAAATCACATTTGTCTCTCACTGCCGGGCCTCTCTTTGCAAGAGGAGAACTTATATCCTATGGTTTTGCTGAATAATGCCATTGGAGGTGGGATGAGTTCCAGACTATTCCAAGAGATTCGGGAAAAAAGAGGTCTCGCGTATTCGGTGTACTCCTACCATTCCTCCCATATCGACAGCGGTATGTTCACGATATATACAGGTACTGCTCCTAAACAAACCGATGAAGTACTTAAAGTTACCTTGGAACTGCTTCATGATATATCTATCAATGGGATGACGGACTCCGAACTGAAAAAAGGAAAAGAGCAGCTCAAAGGCAGCTTGATTCTTAGTTTGGAAAGCACAAGCAGCCGTATGAACCGTTATGGAAAAAATGAATTGATGACAGGGAAACACTACAGTTTAGACGAAATGATTGAACGTATCGAGAGTGTGCAAATGGAGCATATTCGCGAGCTGACCAAAAAACTATTCTCAGCGCCGTTTGCACTTTCTATGGTCGGTAATTCTGATGAAGTTATTCAAGGATTTAGGAGGGATCAACTTGTCTCTTCTTAATTATGAAGTACAGATCAAACGGGTGTCTGGTCAAGAGGATATTCTACTGCCGCAAAAAATGACGGAAGCCGCGAGCGGCTTTGATCTTCATGCTGCGGTTAGTGAACCAGTTGTGCTTAACCCAGGCGAAAGGCAGCTTATTCCGACGGGCTTTGCATTAAGTATGTCGGCTGATCTTGAGGCGCAGATTCGTCCACGAAGCGGATTAGCTTATAAACACGGCATTACAACCTTAAATTCACCAGGAACAATCGATGCTGATTACCGCGGTGAAGTTAAAGTACTGCTAATTAACCACGGTCAAGAGCCTTTTACAATCCAGCGAAATGAACGTATTGCCCAAATGGTGTTTCAGCTTGTTCCGCGAATTAAGCTTACTGAGGTTGTAGAATTGACAGAAACAGAGCGTGGCTCTGGTGGTTTTGGTCATACAGGTCATTAAACTTAGACTTGCATAACCTATAGTGTTAGCGAATTCGAGTCCCTTCCATAAGGAAAGGGCTCTTTTTTGTTTCTTGAGGAACTCTAATGGATAAGTCACCCATCATTAGGCGTAAGCATACTATAACTTATCGAAACGGACCGAGAAAGGGGTGTAAGCGAGAATGCTTACTGGGATTTCGGTTGCTTTCATGGGTGGAGACGCCCGGCAGCTTGAAGTAATTCAAAAATTCACCGAGCTTGATGCCATGGTTACTTTGTTTGGCTTTGATAATTTGGGGCGCCAGTTCAGTGGAGTAACGAATGCGAAGCTTCAACCTGCACTGCTTCAAAATATTGATGCATTGATACTACCAGCTGTTGGTACGGATGATTCAGGACAAGTGGATTCCATTTTTTCAAGTGAAGAGATGATTTTGACAGAAGATCATATTGCTTCGCTGCCCAAACATGCCAAGGTGTACACAGGGATGGCAAAAAGTTACCTGAAGAAACTTTGCTCGGCGCAAGGTATTGATGTCATTGAGTTATTTGATCGTGATGATGTAGCCATTTATAACTCTATTCCGACAGCCGAGGGCGCCTTAATGATGGCGATTCAGAACACGGACATTACGATTCATGGTTCGATTTGTATGGTCTTAGGCTTTGGACGTACTGGATTTACAATGGCAAAAACGTTGCAAGGACTTGGGGCGACAGTCAAGGTTGGGGTGAGGAAGCCGGAGCATTTTGCTAGGGCGTGGGAGATGGGTTTTCAGCCTTTCTATACGAAAGACTTGTACCCGGAAGTGGGGAATATTGACTTGCTTTTTAACACAATTCCGACTATGATAGTCACAGCGCAAGTAATTACCAATATCCCACATCGCGCGCTGATCATCGATTTGGCTTCCAAACCCGGCGGAACGGATTTTAGATTTGCCGAGAAAAGAGGCGTCAAAGCGATGCTCGCGCCCGGATTACCTGGCATCGTCGCACCGAAAACAGCTGGTCGAATTATGGCGAATACGCTTAGTCAGCTGATCGAGGAAGACTTTAAAGACAGGAGCGATGTGGAATGAATTGGAACGGGAAAACGGTCGGGTATGCATTGACAGGCTCGCATTGTACGCTAGAAGAAGTCATGCCGCAGATTAAAAGATTTGTAGACGCAGGTGCACGTGTGATTCCAATCGTATCGAACACAATTTTAACAACCGATACTCGATTCGGTAAATCCGCGGATTGGCAGCAGCAGTTGAAAGATATAACGGGTAATGAAATTATCTCGACGATTGTAGATGCAGAGCCACTAGGACCATCGAAGCTTCTTGATGTTCTGGTTATTGCACCTTGCACTGGTAATACGACTAGCAAGTTAGCAAATGCATTGACTGAGAGTCCTGTACTTATGGCGGCCAAAGCGCAAATGAGGAACCTGCGTCCACTAGTCTTGGCGATTTCCACGAATGATGGGCTCGGGCTGAATGCCATGAATATTGCTAAACTTCTCATCACCAAAAACATTTACTTTGTGCCATATGGTCAAGATGCACCTAGTGCGAAGCCTAACTCTTTGGTAGCAAAAATGGATTTGATTATGGAAGCTTGCGAAGCAGCTCTAGAAGGAAAACAGCTACAGCCAATGATCATTGAGAGATTTCAGTATTAATTCATATACAATTATACAAAGGGGAGAGGACAGGACATGTCGAACCAGAAACTATTTAACGTTGCAGTTGTCGGCGCTACAGGCGCCGTAGGAGAACAAATTATTCGTCTACTAGAAGAGCGGAATTTCCCCATTAAGGAATTGAAATTACTATCCTCTGCTAGATCCGCGGGCGTAAAGCTTGCTTTCAAAGGTCAAGATATCACCGTTCAGGAAGCGATGCCTGAAAGTTTTCAGGGCGTCGACATTGCATTGTTCAGCGCCGGAGGAGATGTAACGAAGGCGCTGGCTCCGCATGCCGTTCAAGCAGGTGCGATTTGTATTGACAATACGAGTGCGTACCGGATGGATCCGGAAACTCCGCTCGTAGTTCCTGAAGTGAACGTTGATAAAATTAATGAACATAAAGGGATTATCGCAAACCCGAATTGTTCAACGATTCAAATGGTTGCCGCTTTAAAGCCATTATATGATCGTTATGGAATTTCACGTATTATCGTGTCCACTTATCAAGCGGTTTCGGGCGCAGGTGCCAAAGCGATTAACGAAATGATGAGACAATCCAAAGAGGTGCTCGAAGGAAGAGATGCGAACCCAGATATTTTGCCAGTTGGTTCCTTGCCTGTTAAGCATCAAATTGCATTCAATGCGATTCCTCAAATCGATAAGTTCCTCGATAATGGATTTACAAACGAAGAAATGAAAATGATTCTCGAAACGAAAAAAATTATGGGTGACGATTCCATTGAAGTTACAGCTACGTGTGTTCGTATCCCTGTTGTCTATGGTCACTCAGAGTCTGTCTATGTAGAATTAAAAGAGGATTTCGATGTTGAAGAAGTGAAAACCTTGCTGGCTAACGCGCCTGGTATCGTCTTAGTCGACAACCCGGCTGAGCAGCAGTACCCACTTGCTTCGGACGCTGCAGGAAAATTGGAAACTTTCGTAGGTCGCGTACGTCGCGATCTGAGCAATCCCAAAGCACTGAACCTATGGATTGTCTCTGACAATCTGCTTAAAGGTGCAGCTTGGAATGCTGTACAAATCGCTGAATATATTGCTATTGAACAGTAATCAGCACCTCTTCTTTAGAAGATGAGTGAAAAGAATATGGGGGAACCGCATGCGAATCCTTGTACAGAAATTTGGAGGTACTTCGCTTTCCACCGTTAACGCCAGAGAACACGTCATTGATCACATTCAAGATGCACTAGAGCAAGATTACAAACTAGTTGTAGTTGTTTCCGCGATGGGAAGAAAAGGGGAACCCTATGCAACTGACACGCTCCTAGAACTTGTTCGTCACAATGGGGTGGAATTGGCAGCTAGGGAACTTGATATGTTGCTCAGTTGTGGAGAAATGATTTCTGCGGTGCAACTGTGTAGTTTGCTGCAAGCTACTGGGATCCGCTCTACCGTTCTAACTGGTGGGCAGGCTGGTATTCAAACAAATGACGTCCATGGGAATGCTCAGATTGTTTCGATATTGCCTAACCGAATTATTGAACTGCTAGAGCAGGATCAAGTAGTCGTGGTTACTGGATTCCAAGGGAAAACGAGTCAAGGCGAGACAACTACGCTTGGACGCGGTGGCAGTGATACATCTGCGACCGCACTAGGTGCAGCGCTTAAGGCTGAAATCGTTGACATTTTCACAGATGTGAATGGGATTTTAACCGCTGATCCGCGTATCGTTGAGGATGCTAGACCGCTCAAACGTGTAAGCTTTATAGAAATATGCAATATGGCGCACAATGGCGCCAAAGTCATCCATCCGCGTGCGGTTGAGGTCGCTATGCAAGCTAATATCCCGATTCGTGTCCGTTCTACTTTTTCAAAAGAAGAAGGAACATTGGTTACGGCGGGGGATACGATTCACCATGAAGCGAACCACGTTGCAGACAGATTTGTGACAGGGATAGCTCAGTTTACGAATATTACCCAAATTCAGGTGGGGGCTGTCGAGGGACAATTCGATCTTCAACTTCGAGTGTTCAAAACGATGGCGCAGCATCAAATTAGTGTTGACTTCATTAACGTAAACCCTTCGGGGGTTATTTATACGGTATTTGATCACGAAACGGATCGTGCTATTCAATTGCTCAAAAGTCAAGGCTACGAGCCGAAGGCTTTGCGTGGTTGTGCGAAAATATCCGTTATCGGTGGCGGCATGAATGGTGTTCCAGGCATTATGGCTCGCATTGTCGAGGCGCTGACAGAGGAGGATATCCGAATTCTTCAATCAGCAGACTCCAATACGACAATTTGGGTACTCGTGCAAGGTGAAGATATGATCAAAGCGGTGCGAGCTCTTCATAATAAGTTCTATTTAGCGAAGTGAAATGTGAGATTTAGGAGGCGCATGCGTTGGATTTCGGAAGAGTAGTCACAGCGATGGTAACCCCTTTTGACGATAATTTACAAATCAATTGGGACCAAGTGGAACCACTGATCAATTATTTGATCGAGGAGCAACAGTCCGATAGCCTCGTTATTTGCGGAACGACAGCAGAGTCCCCGACATTAACGGAAGAGGAGAAACTGAAGCTTATCGAAATAGCTGTGCTATACGCCAAAGGGCGCTGCAAAATTATTGCGGGCACAGGAAGTAATGATACAGCACATACGATTCATTTCTCCCAAAAGGTAGAAAAGCTTGGAGTCGACGCTTTGCTTGTCGTAGCTCCTTACTATAACCGTCCTTCTCAAGAAGGGCTGTACCAACATTTTAAAGCAGTAGCGGAGTCTGTTGAGGTTCCGATAATACTTTATAATGTACAAGGCCGCACGGGTGTGAATCTGGAAGCTGAGACGACGATTCGTCTTTCTAAGATTCCTAACATTGTAGCTACAAAAGATTGTGCGAACACGGATCAATTGACGCGTATTCTCAATGGGGTCGATGCTGATTTTTCTGTTTATAGCGGTGAAGACAGCAATACACTTCCTGCAATTGCCATTGGTTGCCGTGGGATTGTAAGCGTTGCTAGTCATGTGATTGGAAAAGAAATGCAATCTATGATAAAGTATTATTTAGAAGGCAACATTCAGCAAGCGGCGCAACTTCATCGTAAGCTTCATCCTGTGTTTACAGGTATTTTCTGTGCTCCAAGCCCTGCTCCAATCAAGCATGCTTTGGCGCTCAAAGGTATTCAGACAGGTGGAGTCAGACTTCCGTTAGTTCCTGTATCCGAACAAGAAGGACAATTCATCCAATCTCTTTTTGTATGATAACGCCTAAGGATCGGTGCTTCCAGCATCGGTTTTCTTTTTTTGGGAATACTAGCGTTAAAGGTATTGACTTGTAATTGCTGTTTTTCTTCATGTATAATGGTTGCAAGTGACTGGTTCGGTTTAATCATTTAAAATTCGTCGTCCAATCTTAGAAGGAGGTATATTCTTGTCCAAAAAAAATATAGACAAACTTTTGATCTTCGCTCTTGGCGGCGTGGGCGAAATCGGAAAAAATATGTATTGTGTGCAGTATGCGAATGATATTGTAGTAATTGATAGCGGTTTAAAATTTCCAGAGGAAGACATGCTGGGGATCGACATCGTCATTCCAGATATCGGTTATTTAACAGAGAATCGGGATAAAGTACGCGGCATTATCATTACTCACGGCCATGAAGACCATATTGGTGGACTGCCTTATGTACTCAAGCACCTTAATGTTCCTTTGTATGGTACGAAGCTTACAATGGGACTTATTGAAGCGAAATTGAAGGAAGCGAATTTGCTGGGAACAACAAACCGGATTCTAATCAATTCGGAATCGGTTCTCAACTTGGGAGTCATTACAGCTTCATTTTTCAAAACCAATCACAGTATCCCAGATTCTGTTGGTGTTGCACTTGATACACCTGAGGGTGTTGTGGTTCATACAGGCGATTTTAAATTCGATCAAACGCCTGTTAATGATCAATACGCTGACATTCATCGCATGGCTGAAATCGGAAAAAATGGCGTAGTTGCCTTGCTTTCTGATAGCACGAATGCGGAGCGACCTGGTTATACGGGTTCAGAGAAAAGCGTTGGTGTAGAAATTGAAGAAGTATTCCGTAAAGCAAAGCAAAGAGTCGTTATTGCGACTTTTGCTTCTAACATTCACCGTGTTCAACAAGTATTCGATGCAGCTGCTGCAACGAATCGTAAGGTGACGGTAGTAGGTCGCAGTATGGTTAATGTTGTATCCATCGCAAGTGAATTAGGCTACTTACACATTCCTGATGGCATGCTCATTGAGCCTGAAGAGGTGAACAAGCTTGCAGCTGACCGTGTTGTTATTCTTTCCACAGGCAGCCAAGGCGAGCCAATGTCCGCCCTTACTAGGATGGCGCGTTCTACGCACCGTAAAGTAGATATTTTACCTGGTGATACGGTTATTATCGCGGCAAACCCGATTCCGGGGAATGAGCGTTATGTTGGTCGTACAGTGGATGAGCTTTTCCGTATTGGTGCCAATGTCATTTATGGTCCTGGTTCAGTTACAGGCGTACACGTATCTGGTCATGGTAGTCAAGAAGAATTGAAATTGATGCTCAACCTGATGAAGCCTAAATACTTTATTCCAATTCATGGTGAATACCGCATGCTTCGTCAACATGGCATACTTGCTGAGTCGGTCGGCATTCCTAAAGAAGATATTTTTATGTGCGATATTGGTGATACGGTTGAAATTCAAAATGGTGTTGCTCGCAAAGGTTCCAAAGTTCAAAGCGGGAACATACTGATTGATGGACTGGGTGTAGGAGATGTAGGCAACATTGTGTTGCGTGATCGTAAGTTACTTTCTCAGGATGGTATTCTTGTGGTCGTTGTTACGCTCAGCAAACAAGATGGCAAAATCTTATCCGGACCTGATATTATATCCCGAGGATTCGTCTATGTTCGTGAATCCGAAGGTCTCTTGGAAGAAGCCAATCGTATCGTAACGAATACATTAACGAAACTAATGAATGAAAATGTAAATGAATGGGCATCTTTAAAAACAAACGTGAAAGATGTTCTTGGACGATTTTTATATGAACAAACCAGAAGAAGACCAATGATCCTTCCAATTATCATGGAAGTCTAGTCTCGAACAAGTCACTTGAACCTATGCATATAGTATAAGCTCTCCCCACAGCGGGAGAGCTTTTTCATTTACACTTAAATTGTCAGATGCATGAAAGTACTCGAGACTATTCATACTATGGGAGATTATGAATAGGGAGGAATAGAAATGGCATCACCAATACAGCCGAAGCAACAGGAGCCGGGGACGGAAGAAGCGAAGAAGAATG
Source organism: Paenibacillus sp. SYP-B3998 (assembly GCF_010820665.1). Taxonomy (GTDB): domain Bacteria; phylum Bacillota; class Bacilli; order Paenibacillales; family NBRC-103111; genus Paenibacillus_E. The sequence continues at coordinate 1,343,644 of NZ_JAAIKC010000001.1, forward strand.
CAACCTTAGAAAACATCCAGCAGCTAGGTCAAACGAATACGCTATCAGGCGAATCTAATATTTTTTGTCTCACAATTATTGGCCAAGTTGAGGGACATATCGTTCTTCCCCCTCAGAATAAGACAACAAAGTACGAACATATTATTCCGCAGCTAGTCGCTGCCGAGCAAAACTCGAAAATCGAGGGTGTAATGATTATTTTAAACACCGTAGGTGGTGATGTAGAAGCCGGATTAGCAATTGCGGAGATGATAGCTACATTATCTAAGCCTACGGTCACACTAGTTTTAGGTGGAGGTCACAGTATTGGAGTCCCAATAGCAGTCTCGGCTAATCACTCAATCATCGCAGAGACCGCAACAATGACGATTCACCCAATCCGTTTGAACGGATTGGTCATTGGCGTTCCGCAAACTTTTGAGTACTTGGATAAGATGCAGGAGCGTGTAGTCCGTTTTGTGACGAAACACTCCAACGTAGCTGAGGAGAAATTCAAGGAATTAATGTTTAAAACAGGGGAACTCACACGTGATATTGGTACGACCGTTATTGGTGCTGATGCTGTAAAATACGGCCTAATCGATCAGGTAGGAGGCGTGGGTGAGGCTATTCGTGAATTGAATCGACGAATTGAAGAAAAAAAATCATCGTCATCGAGTGGAGGGATCGTACAATGATTCATTATTCGGTAATTCCGATGGAAGATATTTTTCATAGAATGGATGATTACACGCCAAATTATTTAGAGATTACTCATCAAGGGGTAAGCATGCAAATTGAATTGATTAACAGTTTTCAAGCCCGTATTGTTCGTCTGTATAGTTGTAACCCGCAGGATTATTTGAAAGAGCAGTATACCCCAGGAACTTTAATTGCCTATAGTCCTGTCTTCGCCCAGACATCCATGTAAGCGGATATGCCAGTATCTTCACCCTTAGGCATTATGGTATAATGTGGTCTTGGGGGTGACAAGTGTGGCCAAACGCAAAAAGAAAGGGAAGGCTTTAAAGACAAGCTTGTTATTCGAGCTTTACGGAATTGTAATCTTGATATTTTCGGTTATTGCCCTTGCTCAGCAAGGCCATGTCGGAAATTCATTAATGTACTTGTTTCGCTTTTTTGTCGGAACGTGGTACTCGCTAATACCGTTAATTTTTATATATGTGGGTTTGTATGCCATGATAAAAAGAGCATGGCCTCCAATGCGTACAGCGAAGAAGGCGGGTGTTCTGCTTTTCATAGTGGGACTGCTCATTAAGAATCATATCGATTTGTTTGCACAGTTATATCCTGATGGCGGCTTCTCTTCAGGAAAGGTCATCTCATCAACTTGGGATGCGATGCTGCAGGGGCTTCATCCTTCAGATGTGGGGAAGACTGCTCTACAACATGGCATCGGCGGCGGGATGATTGGTGCATTTTTGTACAGCGTGCTGTACTTTTTGTTTGACTATTTAGGAGCAAGATTGATCCAATATACGCTCTTTGTTATAGGATTTATATTGGCAACTGGCATCTCCTATGTGGACGTTGGCAATATGGTGCGCGGCCGTTTCAGAAATGTTGGCGATAACTTCAAAGACAGAATGAAAGAGTGGTTGCAGGACAGAGATATACGGCAACCACAAGCGGCAGCAGCCGGTGCAGGAGCCTCTAGAGCAAAGAAGTCATCCTATGTTCCTGTTGACGATGAGTTTGATGAGGAGGTTTTTCAGCCAGTTAAACGTTCGAGGAAAGCTCCCATATTCATGGAACTGCTTCGTCCGATAAAAGAAGGCTTGAAAAAATCAACGGGTACGCAATTGGTTAACGAGGAAAAATCTATTGTGCATGAAGAAGGTAGTGCGGAAAAAACAGTTTACCGAGTGGAATCAGAAGATAACCCGGTGGTTCATGGAAGCCAGCAGGATGAACTGCCAATTACTCCAATCATACGTGACTTTCAGGAACAGGTCTATCAGGAGGCACAACAGGTGGCTAAACCTCTATCTGTTCAATCCCCACCTATTCCAGCTGTTACGAAAGCTAAAGCCAAGGAGGGGCTGGATGCAGATCAAGAGCCTATCTCTGTGGAATTTCAACAGGATCAACCATTAGTCAACATGCGTCCCTATGAGATGCCTGCGTTGGATTTATTGGCCAAGCCAGCTGTCGGTAAGGGCAGCGAGATGTCAGATTACAAAGCTAATGCACGGAAGCTGGAAGCTACTTTGGAGAGCTTTGGCGTTCGAGCTAAGGTATTGGAAGTCGTTCGGGGACCCGCTGTGACTCGTTATGAAATACAGCCCGATGTTGGCGTTAAGGTAAGTCGAATCGTTAGCTTGACGGATGATATCGCACTGGCCTTAGCGGCCAAGGATATACGGATGGAAGCGCCAATTCCTGGTAAATCTGCGATTGGCATTGAGGTGCCTAATCTTGAGGTTTCAATTGTTACAATGCGAGAAGTGATGGAAACGAATACGTTCCATGATTCAAGTTCTCGGCTTTCTGTAGTACTAGGTCGTGATATTTCTGGTCAACCGATTGTAGGTAACCTGGCTAAAATGCCTCATTTACTCGTTGCGGGAGCAACAGGGTCAGGTAAATCGGTCTGTATTAATGGAATAATTACGAGCATCTTATACAAAGCTAAGCCAAATGAAGTAAAGTTTCTGATGATCGATCCTAAGATGGTTGAGCTTAATGTGTATAACGGAATTCCACATCTATTGGCACCGGTTGTTACAGATCCACGACGTGCATCGCTTGCATTGAAAAAAGTTGTTGTCGAAATGGAGAAGCGCTATGAACTTTTCTCCAAGAGCGGAACTCGCAACATCGAAGGTTACAACGCGATGTTAACTGAGAGCGGTACCGCAGCTCCTCTTCCTTATTATGTTGTCATTGTGGATGAGTTAGCTGACTTAATGATGGTAGCTGCCAATGATGTGGAAGACTCCATCTGTCGATTGGCTCAAATGGCTCGGGCTGCGGGTATTCACCTAATAATTGCGACACAACGGCCATCCGTTGATGTTATTACGGGCGTAATTAAAGCTAATATCCCATCACGTATCGCGTTTGGTGTTTCTTCTCAGGTTGACTCACGAACCATTCTTGATATGGTCGGAGCCGAAAAACTGTTAGGCCGAGGCGATATGCTCTATTTACCGGTAGGCGCATCGAAGCCGGTTCGGGTACAAGGTGCTTTTTTATCCGATCAGGAGGTTGAGCATGTTGTAGGGTTTGTTCGTACCCAAGAACAAGCTAATTACCAAGAAGAAATGGTGCCTCAGGTAGAGGACATGCCAGAGCAGCAAAATGAATTCGAGGACGAACTATACGATCAAGCGGTTCAAATTGTAGTTGAAGCCAAGCAAGCTTCCGTATCTCTCCTCCAGAGGCGCATGAGGGTTGGTTACACGCGTGCTGCGCGATTAATTGACTCAATGGAAGCAAAGGGTGTTGTGGGGCCGTATGAAGGCAGCAAACCACGTGAAGTTCTAATGTCAATTGAGCAATTAACACATAACCGAATTAGTTCTTAGCACTCAGCGAAACACTCTTCTTACGAGAGTGTTTTTTGCTGTGTATAATCAATCCTCCCCTTTCTCATAATAAGTTAGAAAAGGCTGTAATATGAAAAGAGAGGTTGAGAAGGGGAATGAACAAAAGGTTAATTGTACTTACATTTTGTATGGTTTTCGTATTGTTTGCCGCATTCCAGTTAAAGAATAAAATGAGTCTGCGAATTGAAGAAACGTTTAGTAAAAACGAGATTAGATATGGAGCTACAGGGTCAGACGTTAATGAACTGCAAGGCCGTCTGAAATTTATTGGTTTTTACGGAGGCAATATAGATGGGGACTATGGTTATAAAACATTAGTCGCTGTAAAACGTTTCCAAGGCGAGTTCGGTATGAATGTAGACGGCATTGTTGGCGCCAAAACAAAGCTTAAGTTGTGGGAAGCAACGAAAGAATGGAAGCCCACAGCTCCAACTAATGGTAGCAAAGAAGGCACTGTGTCGGGAGGCAGCGGTGAAGCGGGGAATGCAGGGGCAAGTGAAAAGCCTGCAAATTTGACACCTTCGAATAATTTGGGCTTATCGGAGCAGGACATTAACCTCATGGCAAATGCGGTCAATGGGGAGTCACGTGGGGAGCCTTATATTGGACAAGTTGCTGTTGCTGCTGTGATTCTGAATCGCGTGAAATCGGCTAGTTTTCCGAACACGGTTTCTGGCGTCATTTTTCAACCAGGAGCTTTTACTGCTGTTGCTGACGGCCAAATCTGGTTGAGTCCAAGTGAATCTACGAAGAAAGCGGTAAAAGATGCCCTGAATGGATGGGATCCGACAGGTGGTTGTATCTATTACTTCAATCCGGTAACCGCTACATCCAAATGGATTTGGAGTAGGCCGCAGGTGAAGAATATCGGTAAACATATATTTTGTAAATAATAGGTAGAGTGGACAAGGAGAAGGAACCATCGTTGGTTGCTTCTCTTGTTTGTATAGGAATATAATGGATACATATCTTAGACTTAGGAAGGGAGACACGACCTTTGAAACAAATACACTTTCAGCGGAGCACGTGGAATCATATACGTTTGCATGTGCTGCCTACGGATCAATTTAAAACATTCGCTATCTCGGTGTACATAGGCCGTCCTCTAGCAGAAGAAACAGTTACGACTACAGCATTAACTCCTTTTGTATTACGAAGAGGGACGGAATCACTTCCGGAAACACAGCAATTTCGTGAGCACTTGGATGATTTGTATGGAGCGGGCTTTGGCTTTGATATTTATAAACGTGGTGACTACCAGATCGTGCAAATGCGGATGGACATCATTAATGATCGTTTCGTTTCATCGAACGAATCCTTATTGAAAAAAGGTCTTGAATTTGTAGGTGAAACGCTAACAAGCCCTGCTCAAGAGAACGGTCATTTCCGTACAAAGTATGTTGATGCGGAGAAACAAACGCTTCAGAAGCGAATCGAAGCCGTCATCAATGATAAAGTGCGCTACGCCGCAGAGCGATGCTTGGAAGAAATGTGTAGTGAAGAACCCTACCGTTTGCATGCATTAGGCAAGATTCAAGCTCTTGAAAGTATTAACTCCCAAAATTTATACGAACAATATAAGGATTGGATAGAGAATGCTCCGATTGATATCTATGTTGTAGGTAATACGTCGTTGGAAGAAGTGGAAGCTATCGTTAAACAGGCCTTCACTATCGAAAGAACGAAAGATGTAGGTTATGAAACCGTCATTCAAAAAGGGTTGTCCCGTGAAGTGAAAACTGTAGTAGAACGTTTGGATGTGAATCAAGGGAAATTAAACATGGGTTTGCGTACGAATGTTTCATACGGTGACGATCAGTATCCAGTTGCTTTAATGTATAACGGTGTACTTGGTGGGTACCCGCACTCTAAGCTATTTATAAACGTTCGCGAGAAAGCAAGCTTAGCTTATTATGCTTCTTCTAGATTTGATGGACATAAAGGGATTTTAACGCTGCAATCGGGAATTGAAACCGAAAATTATGAAAAAGCAGTAGATATCATTAAGAAGCAACTTCAAGCGATGGAGCAAGGGCAAATTAGCGATACGGAGATGAGTCAAACCCGAGCAATGATCTCAAATCAATTACGTGAATTACAAGATTCAGCTTTTGAATTGATTTCATTTGATTTTAATGCGATATTATCCGGAAAAGAGCGTACTGTCACTGATTTGATTGCTTCAGTGGAGCAGATAGAGGTATCTGCGATTGCGGAAGTAGCTAAGCGTGTACAATTAGATACGATTTACTTTTTACGGGATCAGAAGGGGGAGTAGACGATGCAGGCTATACCATATCCACATCTCAACGAAACGATTTATCATGAGCAGCTCGATAATGGGTTACATGTATTTGTTCTTCCCAAAGAAGGATTCCAGAAAACGTATGCAACGTTCACGACCAAATTTGGTTCCATAGACAACAAGTTCCAAGTTGAAGGTAAAGAAGTTGTTCAAGTCCCTGATGGCATTGCTCATTTCCTAGAGCACAAAATGTTCGAGGAACCAGAGGGGGATGTTTTTGCTAGCTTTGCTTCTCAGGGAGCTTCAGCCAACGCATTCACAAGCTTTGATCGAACTGCTTATTTGTTTTCATCAACCGACCATATTTTAACAAATGTAAAGACATTGATTAATTTTGTGCAGAATCCTTTTTTTACGGATGAAAATGTAGAGAAGGAAAAAGGTATTATTGGGCAAGAAATCAAGATGTACGAGGATCATCCGGATTGGAGAAGCTACTACGGTCTCATCGAGTCGTTGTATGGTAAACATCCGATTCACATCGATATTGCCGGCACGGTTGAGTCTATTGCCCAGATAACAAAGGAAACACTTTACGAATGCTACTATACTTTTTATCACCCAAGCAACATGAGCTTGTTTGTGGTAGGCGGTATAGATCCTCAAGAAGTGATTGATTTTGTAAAAGAAAACCAAGCGACGAAAACATTTAAACCGCAAGGAACCATTCAGCGATTTTATGCCGATGAGCCACTCGAGGTGAATGAGGAGCGTAGAGTAACATGGTTGCCGATCTCTTTACCTAAGTGTTTGTTTGGTTTAAAAGAACCAGCCCCATCGGTTAGCGGTAAAGCCTTACTTGTCAAAGAATTGACAACTAAACTTATGATGGATATTCTTTTCAGCTCAAGCTCAGATATTTATCAAGCTTTGTATGAGGAAGAGTTGATTTCTGATAATTTTGGGCATGAGTATAACATCAGCGAAGATTATGCATTCTCAATCTTAGGTGGAGATACGAAGAACCCGGATCAGCTGGTTTCACGCATTCGAGAGGAAGTTGAGAAACGTAAGGGACCTGGACTTGACGAGACTACTTTTGAGCGAAGCCGTAAGAAAAAAATTGGCAATTTTTTGCGTATGATGAATTCACCGGAATCGATTGCGAATGAGTTCACTAAATATCGCTTTAAAGGAATCGATTTGTTTGATATTCTTCCTGTTTATGAAAGTATTTCACTTGCAGATGTAAATCTTCGGTTCCGGGAACATTTTGATTGGAGTAAACTCGCGATCTCTATCGTACAGAGTCGCCAACCATCGTGAACCATTCGAAACCATTTACCGAACAAACCGTTCTTATCACGGGAGCAAGCAGAGGAATAGGCGCGGCTATCGCTGAACGGTTCGCTAAGGTAGGTATGAATGTAGTGATTCATTACCGTGAATCCCATGAAGCCGCTAATAAGGTGGCTCGATCTTGCATGAAGCATGGCGCTAAAGTTTTGACCCTATCAGCTGATATTCGTTCACGCGATCAAATTGGCAAAATGAATGAAAAATTAGAGCAGCGTGAAATGGTTCCAGATATTATTGTGAATAATGCTGGGATTTCCCACTATGGACTTCTTTCTGACATTCGTGAAGAAGACTGGGATTTGATCATGGATGTGAATCTAAAAGGCACCTTTTTGTGCACGCAAATGTTTATGCCCGCGATGGTTCGGCAAAAATATGGTCGAATTATTAATGTATCTTCGGTATGGGGCATATCAGGTGCTTCATGTGAAGTTGCGTATTCAGCAGCAAAAGGCGGGATGAATGCTTTTACTAAAGCATTGGCGAAGGAATTGGCTCCTTCGGGAGTGACCGTGAATGCGGTTGCTCCAGGAGTGGTGAATACGGAAATGATGGATGGTTTTCAGGCAGAAGAGAAAGCGGCGTTAGAAAATGAAATTCCCATTGGGCGTTTTGCTTTGCCAGATGAAATTGCCTCTCTTGTATATTTTCTTGCTTTGCCAGAATCAGGATATATCACAGGGCAAATCATCAGTCCGAATGGCGGTTGGTTGACTTAGTTATAATCATCCATTATTTTTCCAACTATCGGAGTCAGTGGCCAGGCGCATAATTCCTTGTTGTGAAGCGAATATTACGTATGTAATGCCATTTCTCACAACTTAAAGGAGGCTTCATTCGATGGCTACTGTACTTCAAGTGTTTGATAAGTGGAAAGAGTTTCTGGCAGATCGCGTCAACCAAGCGGAGCACGCAGGTATGAGCGAAGAAACGATTAGTAAGCTCGCTTTTCAAATTGGAGAGTTTCTTGCGAATAAAGTAGACCCGGAAAATTCACAAGAGCGAGTGCTTAAAGAGCTGTGGGACGCTGGGAATGAAGAAGATAAACGTACACTTGCCCGCCTCATGGTAAAATTAGTGGACAAAGCCTAATAACCGTTTTACAATTCAATAAGGAACTTTGTAAAAGCCTCCTCCCTGGAGGCTTTTACATGCTTTATTGGGTAGAAAGGAACTGTATCTCCATGTTGAATCGTCGTTATATTCTCGGTTTATTACTACTAACTTTGTTGGTAACAGGCTGCGGAAATCGTGGAATTCCTGTCATTAAACAAGAACTGTTGGACAAAAAAAATTCTGTACTGATGCTCACTAGTGCTGGATTGTCCGATGCAGCGAAGCAGTCCGTGGGAACCTCTCTGCAACAGTGGAGAAACTCGGATCACATTGCGTACGATTGGATGAAAGATTTGAATACTTTGGATGAGAGTGTCGTTGCGAAGCTGAGAGCTAGAACTTATGATTACATATATGTAATAGGTAATGAGCTGCTACCTTCTGCGAATGAAGTGATTCATCAAAACGTGTCCACCGCCAAATGGACACTTATGCAAAGTCAACTTGATGCAAACGCTAGCCTGAGCCCTAGCGGAACACAAACCGCATTTATCCAAATTGATCCTAGTCAAGTGGAAAGCTTAAAAAACAAATGGATCGTGGAATTGATGGCGCAGTATGCATCAGTTGAATGGGTAACCAGAGCGGATCATCCTATTCCATCGTCTTGGGCTCCTTCGGAAGAGGCTGATCATATTGTTTTGCTTGATAATAATGATCAATGGTTCCAGCAGTTGGCCTTTCAGACCAAGCAACACTTTTCGAAGTGGATCATCTTCTACGCACCAACGGATGCAGTCCATGTGCAGAAAGCGAAGACACTTGGAGTGTCAGTTATGGATCTGACAGGGGCTTTTACAGCGGAATTGAACTGGGAAGCCATTTTGAGTAACCGTCTTCAGGCGATGACACAGGTAACTTGGCGAGCTGGTGGGGCGGTTTATAATGGGCAAGAGCTTAAAGAACTAAAAATGAAGTAAAAATTGTATCTTTTGACTGATTGATAGAAGGGATTTGCCGAATATTGTAGAAATATTTAAAGGGTAACTTTATAAAGTTACTGAATTCGTGATGAGGTGGAGCGATTGGACGTTAAAGAATGGTACATGGAATACAAAATACATAAAAACCGACCAGGCTTGCTGGGAGATATAGCTTCCTTAATGGGGATGCTTGATATTAATATTGTAACCATTAATGGGGTAGAGGATCGTACTCGAGGGATGCTTCTACAAACAAACGATGAAGAAAAAATTGACTTAATGGGTAAAATGTTGAGAAAAGTAGATAATATTACTATTACGGCTCTTCGTCCACCTAAACTTGTAGATATTTTGGCTGTTCGTCATGGTAGATACATTGAGCGTGATTCAGATGACCGCAAAACTTTCCGTTTTACGCGCGATGAATTGGGACTTCTTGTTGACTTCCTCGGTGAAATTTTTAAGCGAGAAGGCAATCAAGTAATCGGACTTAGAGGAATGCCCAGAGTCGGCAAAACGGAGTCAATTATTGCAGGCAGTGTGTGCGCCAATAAGCGTTGGACATTTGTTTCATCTACCCTGTTAAGGCAGACCGTTCGTAGTCAACTTTCTGAAGATGAAATGACACCAAACAATGTTTATATTATTGATGGAATCGTTTCTACGATCCGCTCGAACGAGAAGCATTACAGCTTGCTGCAAGAGATTATGGCGATGCCATCGACAAAAGTGATTGAACATCCAGATATATTTATTCGCGAGTCTGAATATACCTATAATCACTTTGATTATATTATTGAGCTTCGAAGCAGCCCGGATGAAGAAATTAACTATGATTCATTTACGTACACTTCCGAACCTTTTTAATCTATGCTACGTCCATACCTATAACGACTGTCTTGGGGAGGTGATCTTGTGTCTGATTTAGGTAATATTTTGCGTAAAGCGCGCATAGATAGAAAAATATCATTGGACGACCTGCAAGATGTGACGAAGATTCGTAAACGTTACTTGGAGGCCATCGAAGAAGGCAACTACAAAGTACTCCCTGGTAGTTTTTATGTCAGGGCGTTTATTAAGAGCTATGCAGAGGCGGTAGGGCTTGATCCTACGGAAGTACTGAGTATGTATCAGACGACGAATCCCTCACCTGTTTCTGAGCAGCCAGTTGTAGAGACGATTCGCCATAAAAGAACAAGTGTTCGTAATGCGGAAAAAATGAGCAGATGGGCATCAAGTTTGATGTTTGTTTGCTTCATACTGCTTATCTTTGGGATCGTATATTATTATACGTATAAGAATTATAAAGGCACGCCTGCTGAAGGCAAACCGTCTCAAACGCAATCTCCTAGAATTACGGATTCAACGAACCCGTCTACTGGAACTAAGCCTAATTCGAATGTGAATGCTTCGAGTGAGAATAAAACGGTACCGATTGCAACCCCGACCCCAAGCCCTTCACCAACGCCTGCAGCCGTTCAAGTGAAGTTTAACAGCAATGAGAAGGGGGTCGACAATTACACGATAAGCGGTACTTCTAAACTTGATATCCAGATGAAGATATCAGGCTCTCAATGTTGGATTCGTGTGGACGCGCTATCGGATGGCAATGGGAAAGAAATGCTTAGACAGAAATTATATAAAAGCGGTGACACAGATACGCTTGAAATAATGGGATCTGCTTATCTTAATGTTGGCGCAGCAAGTGCGTTAGAGCTCACAGTGAACGGCACAGTCGTTCCTGTTGGCGATACCCCAAATCCGAAAAGAGTACAATTAAACTTGCAAAAAAACTAGCATTTTGGCGCATCTTGCGCTTCCCCGGGTAATAATTCAAGATTGAGACATCCTAGGCCAAGGAGCCGTTGGATGTTTCTTTTTATTAAGCTTCTTGTTATAATGCATTATGTAATTTCAAGGAAAGGATGTTTTGTGGAAGATGAGTTCAGAATGTTCGTTTGATATTGTATCTAAGGTGGATATGCAGGAACTAAACAACGCCATTCAACAGGCGGAGAAGGAGATACTTACCCGCTTTGACTTTAAAGGAAGTAAAAGCAGTATTAAATTAGATAAGGATCAGTTAGTTGTCGTTTCGGATGATGAGTTTAAGCTGCAGAACGTACTTGATATTATGCATGCGAAAATGACGAAGCGCGGCATCTCGATCAAAAATCTCGAATATAGCAAAGTAGAGCCTGCCGCTGCATCAACGGTGAGGCAAAAAATTAGTATGAAACAGGGCGTGGATCAAGAAAACGCTAAAAAAATTAATATCTTAATTCGTGACTCCAAGTTAAAAGTCAAGACACAAATTCAAGGTGATCAAATCCGAGTAACAGGGAAAAGTAAGGACGATCTGCAAGCAGTAATTTCGCTACTTCGTAAATCTGAAGTTACACTTGATCTACAATTCGTGAACTTAAAGTAACCATACATACGTTAATTAGTGAAGCGAGACCCCTAGAAGTAGGGGTTTTTCTATTTTTGACACCCTATAGGGCTTGTATTATACTTGTATGAGTGGTTTAGGACTATTGGAGGTTGTTTCATTCATGACAGAAAAGGTTAAAGTAGTTACCCTGGGATGCGAGAAGAATTTAGTTGATTCCGAAATAATGGCGGGATTGATTCATGGTCGTGGTTTTCAACTTGTTGACAACAAAGAGGATGCTACTGTTATCATTGTGAACACTTGCGGGTTCATTGATGCAGCGAAAGAAGAATCTGTGAATACAATTTTGGATATGGCTGAACTGAAGCAAACAGCAAATCTCAAGGCGCTTATCGTATCGGGCTGCCTTACTCAACGATATAAGAAACAATTAATGGAAGAAATGCCGGAGATTGATGGTATCGTTGGGACAGGAGATTTTGATAAAATTAATCATATTGTGGATGAAGCGCTACGTGGTAAAAGACCGGTTCTGGTCGGTAATCCGGTATTTAATTACGATGCTGATCTACCTAGACAAGTAACAACTCCTCGTTACACAGCTTACGTGAAAATTGCAGAAGGCTGTGATAACGCTTGTACATTCTGTAGTATCCCGATTATGAGAGGGAATTTCCGCAGTAGAAGCATGGAATCTATTGTTTCTGAAGTGGCTGGCCTTGCTAATCAAGGGGTTAAAGAAATTAGTCTTATTGCACAGGACTCCACTAACTACGGGACTGATTTGTATGATGGTTTCATGCTGCCTACACTATTAAACAAAGTCAGTGAAGTACCCGGTATTGAGTGGGTGCGGCTTCACTATGCTTACCCAGGTTTCTTCAGTGATGAATTAATCGCAACAATGGCTGCTAATCCCAAGGTGTGCAAGTACATTGATATGCCTCTTCAACATAGTGAGGATTCAATCCTTAAACGGATGCGTAGACCTGGTCGTCAAAAAGATACGCGAGAGCTAGTACGTAAAATCCGGAAAGCAATTCCAGATGTAGCCCTTCGTACTTCTCTTATTGTCGGTTTTCCTGGTGAAACTGAACAGGATTTCGAGAATTTGAAGGAATTTGTGCGCGAGATGGCATTCGATCGTCTGGGTGTCTTTGCTTACTCCAAAGAAGATGACACGCCAGCCGCTCGTCTTCCGGATCAGGTTCCAGATGAAGTGAAGGAATATCGGGCTAACACGCTTATGGAAATTCAAAGAGAAATTTCGAACTTGCGTGGCGGACGCCGTATCGGTCAAGAAATTGACGTTTTGATTGAAAAATATGATGGCAGAAGTGATGTCTACATCGGTCGTTCTCAATACGATGCTCCAGAGATTGATGGGGAAGTGTTCGTTTCGAATGCACGCCTTAACATTGGAGAACTTGCGAGAGTTCGCATTACCCACTCTTATGAGTTTGACTTATCGGGGGAGGTTATTGCATGAACCTGGCCAATCGAATCACAGTGGCGAGGATTTTATTAGTACCAATTATTATGTTTTTTCTGTTAATAAAGGTTAAATTTCCTCATATTCGCATTGAGGAATTTAGTATTACATACAATCAAATTATTGCTGCTTTAATTTTTATTATTGCAGCAAGCACAGATAGTTTAGATGGTTACATAGCTAGAAAACGCAAGTTGGTTACGAATTTGGGCAAGCTGCTTGATCCCTTGGCAGATAAGCTGCTTGTAACAGCTGTTCTCGTATCCTTAGTGGAAATGGGGAAGGTTGATGCATGGATAGTTATTGTTATCATCAGCAGAGAGTGGGCGGTTACGGGATTACGCCAGATTGCCCTGCTGGAAGGTACCGTTATGGCCGCAAGCAAGTGGGGAAAGGCCAAGACGGCAACTCAGATTACAGCTATCATTGCGCTGCTTATTAATAATTTTCCTTTTACATTTATCGACTTTCCTTTTGATGTTATTATGAGTTGGATTGCGGCAATCATTACCCTATACTCAGGAATTGAGTATTTCGTCAAAAATAAGCATGTCATAGACTTTTCGGAAAAGACGCAATAGGGCAACCTATTGTTTTTTCCATTATAAGTAGTGCTTTCAGCCAGTTTTATAAGAGGAAAGGCTAAAGACTTGCTTTGAAGCAGTCTGTAAAAAAACGTTTAAGGAGGTCCCAATGAAAGCTGAAATTGTTGCTGTTGGAACTGAACTATTGTTAGGTCAAATTGTTAATACGAATGCACAATTCCTGTCACGCGAATGCGCTGCGCTGGGGATCGATATTTACTATCAAACCGTTGTTGGCGATAATGAACAGAGGCTAATGGATAGCTTGAAACTTGCCGCCTCACGCGCTGATGTCGTCATTTGCACAGGAGGACTCGGACCTACACAGGATGATCTCACGAAAGATGTGCTAGCCGCGTATACGGGGCGTCAGCTCGTTCTGCACGAGCCTTCCATGGAAGCTATCACTGATTTATTCCGCACACGCGGCATTCATATGGTGGAAAGCAATAAACGACAAGCTTTAATGTTAGAAAATAGTTATCCTTTACATAACGAAAATGGGCTTGCGATAGGAGTCGCCTATACCTACGAAGGTACACATTTTATTTTACTTCCAGGTCCTCCCAAAGAGATGAAGCCAATGTTTTCAAATTACGCCTCAGCGTGGTTACGCACGATCATGACAGATGAAGTGCCTTTATACTCCAAAATGCTCAAATTTGCAGGTATCGGCGAATCCAATTTGGAGTATCAGTTAATTGATATGATAGAAGCACAGACAGACCCTACAATTGCACCTTACGCCAAAGAAGGTGAAGTGACGATACGTTTAACAACGCGAGCGCACACAGCGCAAGAGGGCGAATTAAACATTCAAGCCACAGAGGAAGAGATCAGACGACGTGTTGGTGATCATTTATATGCAGAGCGGGATATTCCGATCGAAGCTACGATTTTGCAAATGCTTGAGGAGAAACAATATAAGCTGACTGTAGCTGAGAGCTGTACTGGCGGGCTGCTCAGTGATATGATAACCGCGGTACCGGGCAGCTCACAGTCTTTTCTTGGTGGTATTATTTGTTACACGAATAGTTTGAAAAACAAGCTGCTTGGCGTACCGATGGAAGTTTTAGAAGGGGAGAACGCATCAGGCGCTGTAAGTGCGGAGACAGCAATTCTCCTAGCCGAGGGGCTGCTCACAACGACGGGCAGCGATTTGAGCATCTCTGTAACAGGCGTAGCGGGACCCAGTCCTTCGGAAGGTAAACCAGTTGGACTTGTTTATGTTGGACTTGCCAAGAAAGGAGCAGAAACGAAGGTCGTTACGCTGCAGCTTTCTGGAACCCGGGAAACGATTAAGATAAGGGCTGCTAAAAGCGCACTCTATCATTTATGGAGACTGTTGAAAGAAAACTAGATATAGCTTATAATCAATATATCTGTTAGCGGAAGAACCGTAGCAAAGCGATAACTTTGTTGCGGTTTTTTGTTTGTTCGCTAAAAAGTCGAATGTATGTTCGAAAAAATGCTTGGCAAACACCCTGAAACAAGTTATCATATACCTATAATGATAAAAGGAAAAAGGAAGTGAGTGTTTTGACAGATCGTCGTGCGGCACTTGAAATGGCATTGCGCCAAATCGAAAAACAGTTCGGAAAAGGCTCTATCATGAAGCTCGGAGAATCGACACATATGCAAGTTGAAACGATTCCTAGTGGATCGCTTGCTCTTGATATCGCACTTGGTATCGGTGGATTTCCTCGTGGAAGAATTATTGAAGTGTACGGACCAGAGTCTTCCGGTAAAACAACGGTTGCTTTACATGCGATTGCAGAAGTGCAAAAATTTGGTGGGCAAGCTGCATTTATCGATGCTGAACATGCATTGGATCCTTCGTATGCAAGCAAACTCGGCATTAACATTGATGAACTTTTGCTTTCTCAGCCCGACACTGGCGAGCAAGCGCTTGAAATTGCTGAGGCACTTGTGCGTAGCGGCGCGGTTGATATTATCGTTATTGACTCTGTTGCAGCTCTTGTTCCAAAGGCTGAAATTGAAGGCGAAATGGGTGACTCTCACGTTGGTTTACAAGCTCGCTTGATGTCACAAGCTCTTCGTAAGTTATCTGGTGCAATTAACAAATCTAAGGTTATTGCAATTTTTATTAACCAATTGCGTGAAAAAGTTGGCGTTATGTTCGGTAATCCTGAAACAACACCTGGCGGTCGAGCTCTTAAGTTTTACTCTTCCGTTCGTCTAGATGTTCGTCGGATTGAAACGATCAAGCAAGGGAATGACATGGTTGGTAACCGTACGCGAATAAAAGTAGTTAAAAATAAAGTGGCTCCTCCATTTAAGCAAGCAGAAGTAGATATTATGTATGGCGAGGGAATTTCTCGCGAAGGCAGTATTATTGATATCGGCGCAGAAATGGATATCGTGAACAAAAGCGGTGCTTGGTACTCGTATGAAGGTGATCGACTTGGCCAAGGCCGGGAGAATGCGAAACAATTTCTTAAAGAAAATAAAGGCATTGCAGATACGATTGAATTGAGAATTCGTGAAAACAGCAATTTAATCAAAGTGGAAGGTCAGAATACAGACGATCCTGAGGAAGAAGCAGCAGAACTGGCTTTTGAATAATAGATTGAATAGAACGGAAGCACCTTTAACCTTTGTGTTAAGGTGCTTCCGTTTTTTAAAGGAGATGTTCGCATTTGGATCACGAGGTAAAGCAGCTATCGGTCATCACAACGGTGGAGAAGCAAAAAAGGGGTAAGCATCGTTATAATATATTTCTCAATGAAGAGTATGCTTTTTCAGTTCATGAGGATATTATGATCAAGCATCGATTAGTAAAAGGTGAGTCGGTGGATTCTGAGCAGGTTTCCTTAATTGTCAGAGACGAAGAACGAAATAGCGCATATATAAAAGCAATACGTATGATAGGTAGACGCCCTCATTCAACAAATGAGGTGAAGCGTAAATTGAAAGAGCAAGAGTTTGAACAGCCTGTTATAGATTGGACATGCGATACGTTAACACAACAAAACTATATTAATGACGAGGAGTTTGCGAAGATGTGGACTGAGAATCGCATCACTTTGCAACGCAAGGGTCGCAATCTTGTTCGTCAAGAGCTTCAACAAAAAGGAATTCAAAAAGAATTGGTTAATGATGCAATGGAAACTATTAATCCCGAGGATGAATTTGAGGCCGCTATGAAGTTGGCGCAATCGAAGTGGAAGCAGAGTTCTGGGAAAACAATGATAGAAAAAAAAAGAAAAACAGGCGCATTTTTAATGAGAAGAGGCTACACGGGCACAGTTGTTAACAAGGTGCTTGGACAATTGAGCAGTGAGCCAATAGAGGAGGAGTTTGAAGATCCAGAAGAAACATTCGATTATTAATGTCGTTAAGTATAGGGGAGTTTAATTTATTATATTAAGTAAAAATGACATAATTTATGTGTACGAGCTGTCATCTGATGGACAATCGCTTGACAAGCTTCTTCGACAAAAGATAAAATAACAATGTATATTTTCATAATATATTCAAAATCATTTTAAATTGTTTGATTTTGATGAAACAGTCGTGGAAACCGCCAATTTTTACAACTGTTGATTATGGATTATTAGCACTATAGTGCCTCTAAAGCACGGTGCGCATTCATTTAAGAACCATGCTCTTCAAAGTAAGGGTATGTATGACCTAGTCTAACAATTGAAAATCGGATTAAAAAACCGAAGGAATCCCAAGCTAACACCTTGGAGAAACCAACGAGGAGGTGAACAAGATGTGGACTTTCATCTGGATCGCGATCATTCTCGTTGTTGGAGCTGCATGCTTAGGGATTGGTTATTTTATCCGGAAATCTCTTGCAGAAGCGAAGATTTCCAGTGCCGAAATTGCCGCTGAGCAGATTCGAGAATCTGCTAAGAAGGAAGCTGAAGCACTGAAAAAGGAAACGGTTCTGGAAGCAAAGGACGAAGTGCATAAACTGAGGTCCGAAGCTGAAAAAGACATTCGTGAACGTCGAAATGAAACTCAACGACAAGAAAGACGATTGTTGCAAAAAGAGGAATCGCTGGATAAAAAATTAGAATCTCTCGAGCGTAAAGAAGAGCAAGTTGCCAACAAAGAGAAGCGAATCGAGGATACACAATCACAGATTGACCAGCTTTATAGAAGCCAGGTTGCAGAGTTAGAGAGAATTTCTGGTCTGACTACAGATGATGCCAAAAACATCATTCTCACCAATGTCGAGCAAGAAGTTCGCCATGAAACTGCCCAACTGATTAAGGAAATCGAGCAGCAGGCCAAAGAAGAGGGCGACAAAAAAGCCCGTGAGATTATCACACTTGCTATTCAAAGATGTGCTGCCGATCACGTAGCTGAAACAACGGTTTCAGTTGTTACCTTACCAAATGAAGAAATGAAAGGCCGCATCATTGGTCGTGAAGGACGGAATATTCGCGCACTGGAAACATTGACGGGTATCGACCTCATTATTGATGATACGCCAGAAGCGGTTATTTTATCGGGATTTGATCCAATCCGACGCGAAATTGCTCGTACATCTTTGGAAAAGCTCGTTGCAGATGGTCGTATCCATCCTGCGAGAATTGAAGAAATGGTGGAAAAATCCCGTAAAGAAGTGGATGAGCGTATTCGCGAATACGGGGAGCAAGCGACGTTCGAGGTTGGCGTTCACGGTTTGCATCCAGACTTGATTAAAATTTTGGGTCGCCTCAAATTCAGAACAAGTTACGGTCAAAACGTGCTGAAGCATTCCATGGAAGTAGCTTATCTAGCAGGACTAATGGCTGGGGAGCTCGGGGTAGACGTAACTTTGGCGAAACGTGCCGGGCTGCTTCATGACATTGGTAAGGCGCTTGACCACGAGGTCGAAGGATCTCATGTAGAGATCGGCGTGGAGATTGGTAAGAAATACAAAGAACATCCAGTTGTTATCAACAGTATTGCCTCACATCATGGTGATGTGGAAGCAACCTCTGTGATAGCGATGTTAGTAGGCGCTGCAGACGCACTATCAGCAGCAAGACCCGGAGCACGCAGAGAGACATTGGAAACATACATCAAGCGTCTTGAAAAGCTTGAAGAAATTTCCGAATCGTTCGAAGGCGTTGAGAAATCGTACGCGATTCAAGCAGGCCGTGAGGTTCGTGTAATGGTTCAACCAGAGAAAGTGGATGATACCGAAGCATTCCGCTTAGCCCGTGATATTACGAAGAAAATCGAAGGTGAACTCGATTATCCAGGACATATCAAGGTTACGGTTATTCGCGAAACAAGAGCAGTCGAGTACGCTAAATAAGGATATTCAATGTGAAAAGTGGCTGATTCAGCCACTTTTCCTCATTTTTAGATCCATAGAGGAGAATAGAGAGAGCGCATGAAAATTGTATTTATAGGGGATATCGTAGGTTCAGTGGGCAGAAAAGCATTAAAAAATATGATGCCAAGACTAAAGCAAATTCATCCTAACGCTGTATTTATAGCCAATGGTGAGAATGCTGCCGCGGGAAAAGGAATTACTTCTGCCATCGCTAAGGAAATATATGAGATGGGTATTCAAGCGCTAACAATGGGCAACCATACTTGGGATCAAAAAGAAATTTTTGATTTTATCGACCGTGACGAAAAAATGGTGAGGCCAGCTAATTTTCCACCTGGTACACCTGGGAGAGGGCACACCGTCATTAAAGTGAAAAATCAAGAACTCCTTATCATTAATTTGCAAGGTCGGACCTTCTTGCCACCGATCGATTGTCCATTCCGAAAAGTAGATGAAATTCTCGATGATAAAAAGAAACATAAGTTTGTTTTCTTAGATTTTCATGCGGAGGCAACTTCTGAGAAAATAGCTATGGGCTGGCATTTGGATGGAAAAGTTTCTGCTGTCGTTGGTACTCACACTCACGTGCAGACCAATGACAATCGTGTACTCCCTCAAGGAACAGCGTATGTGACTGATGTAGGAATGGTTGGACCGCGAGATGGTATTCTTGGAGTGGAACGTAACGCAGTACTCCAAAAATTTAAAACTCAACTGCCGGTTCGTTTTGTAACGGATGAAGGCAAGTGGCACTTCCACGCCGTTGCAATTGAATTGAACGATGAAACAGGTTTAGCAAAATCGATTCAACTCATTCGTTATGATGAAGATCAAGTTTTCATGGATTAATATAAAATTCTGAATATTAAAAAAACTCAACCTGTTGTTGGAGGAATATTTAGAAAACCTCTCGAATATGATGGTTACTGGAATCTATCCATCATTCCCGAGGAGGAACTTTTCATGGACGTATTAAAAGTTTCAGCAAAATCTAATCCAAACTCCGTAGCAGGTGCACTGGCAGGCGTGTTACGCGAGCGTGGAGCAGCCGAGCTTCAAGCTATAGGTGCTGGTGCTCTTAATCAGGCTATCAAAGCAGTAGCTATCGCAAGAGGATTTGTAGCGCCTAGCGGGGTCGACCTAATTTGCGTACCAGCATTCACTGATATCGTGATAGATGGGGAAGATCGGACAGCCATCAAATTAATTGTAGAGCCACGTTAACTTAAGCTGCACACATAAACATGCTCCAACACCTGTTTACCTTGTAGACAGGTTTTTTATTTTACCTAGAGACCTCTTACAAGGGGTTTTTATGTTATTTAGGGACATGTAAGGATGTTTGTTTTGGTTATGAAAAGCTCTTAAGAGCTCTAGGAGGGTGTTCTGTGAAGATTATGGACGGACATTGCGATGCTTTAACAAAGCTTTATTTGAATCCTGAGCTAAACTTTCATAAAGAGGAGGTTTGCTTAGAGGTCAATTACCCTCGTCTTCAGCGTGCTGGGGTAAAGGTTCAGTGTTTTGCCATTTACATATCAGAGAAGATACAGGCGCCATCATTTGAACACGTACTCCAAATGATCGACGTTTTCCATAGGAAAATTCTTAGTCATAAGGGAATGGCTTTTATTCAAACAGTTAGCGATTGGTTGACGGTAGAGAAAAGCGATAAAATTGGAGCGGTTCTTACGCTCGAAGGCTTAGATGCTCTGGCGGGGAATATGACTCATTTGCGCATACTTTACCATCTAGGAGTTAGAAGTATAGGTCTTACGTGGAACTATGCCAATTGGGCAGCAGACGGTGTTCAAGAGCCGCGTAAAGGCGGTTTCACATTAAAGGGCAAGCACATGTTAAGAGAATTAGAAGCAATGGGTATAATAGTGGATGTATCTCATTTATCTGAGAAGGCTTTTTGGGAATTAGTTGAGTTGTATCGGAGGCCATTCATCGCTTCGCATTCAAATGCTGGGACATTATGTCCCCATCCAAGAAATTTATCAGACGAGCAAATTAAAACTATCATTGAATGTCATGGGCAAATTGGGATTACATTCGTCCCATACTTCGTTAAATCTGGCAATTCGCCTGTCCAGATTAGTCAATTGCTAACGCATATCGATCATGTTTGCTCGTTAGGTGGAGAAAAGCATGTCGGCTTCGGCTCAGATTTCGATGGGATTGAACAATGGATTGTTGGCCTCGAACATGCTGGACAATATGAAAATATTATAGAAGCGTTATGTAAAAACTATAAGGAAGAGCAGGTGGAACGATTCTTGTACGGGAATTGGCGGAAATTCATGCTTTCTCATCTGCCAAAGTAGAAAAAATGAATCAATCTAATATTGATATGGATTTCATCTAAAAACTCTATGTTTTAGATTCGTTCAAACCCCTTGCAATTTGCTTCATAAAGGCATAAAATTTGTGTGACAAGTGAAAGATTTTTTTTATAGCTCTTTTCCAATTAATTAAATGTAAGGGTCTATGTTTTCTTCATGCAGCTACAATCAAAAGGAGTGGACGTACGGTGATTAGTCAGTTATCTTGGAAAATCGGAGGTCAGCAGGGTGAAGGGGTCGAAAGTACAGACCGCATCTTCTCTACTGCATTAAACCGCCTCGGTTACTATTTGTATGGGTATCGTCATTTCTCTTCACGGATTAAGGGGGGGCATACAAATAACAAGATTCGTATCAGCACCAAACCGATTCGCGCAATTTCAGACGATTTGGACATCCTGGTAGCATTCGATCAAGAGAGTATTGATTTCAATGCGCACGAACTTCGTGACAATGGAGTTATCGTGGCGGATGCAAAGTTCAATCCAGTTTTACCAGAAGGCATTAAAGCCCGTTTGTTCCCTGTTCCAATTACTGCGATTGCAGAAGAATTAGGAACTTCCTTATTTAAGAATATGGCCGCATCAGGCGCTTCATGGGCACTGCTCGGTTTGCCGATTGATGTGTTTAATAAAGCGGTTGAAGAAGAATTCGGTCGTAAAGGCGCAGCTGTCGTTGAGAAAAATATCGAAGCTGTACGCAAAGGCGCTGAATCCGTTCTTGAATTAGCTGGTGGACCTATCTCTGACTTCCAATTGGAGCCAGCTGACGGTAAACAAAAGCTGTTCATGATCGGAAACGATGCTATCGCACTTGGTGCCGTAGCTGCTGGTTGCCGTTTTATGCCGGCATATCCAATTACACCTGCATCTGAAGTTATGGAATACCTGATCAAAGCATTGCCTAAATTTGGCGGCACCGTTATCCAAACGGAAGATGAGATCGCAGCATGTACAATGGCAATCGGCGCTAACTACGCTGGCGCTCGCTCATTGACTGCTTCTGCAGGTCCTGGTCTTTCCCTGATGATGGAAGCAATTGGTTTGGCTGGAATGACAGAAACACCGGTCGTAATTGTGGACACGCAGCGTGGCGGTCCAAGTACAGGTCTTCCAACGAAACAAGAGCAATCAGACTTAAATGCAATGGTATACGGTACGCACGGTGAAATTCCAAAAATCGTATTGTCCCCGAGCACCATCGAAGAGTGTTTCTATGACACGATTGAAGCTTTTAACCTTGCTGAGAAATATCAAGTGCCAGTTATCCTGATGACGGATCTTCAACTTTCCTTAGGTAAACAATCCGCTGAAATGTTGGATTACAACCGTATTGTGATTGATCGTGGAACACTCGTTACGGAAGCTCCTGAGCAACCGGATAATCAACTGTTCAAACGTTACGAATTCGCGGAAAACGGTGTTTCACCTCGTGTTATTCCAGGTGTGAAAAACGGTATCCACCATGTAACAGGCGTTGAACATGATCAAACGGGTCGTCCTTCTGAGAGCACAGAAAACCGTCAAAGAATGATGGATAAACGTCTTGAGAAGTTGAAGCACATTCAAGTTACAGATGCTATCAAAGTTGATGCTCCTAACGAAAATCCAGACCTTTTGATTATTGGTATGGGATCCACGGGTGGAACAATCGACGAAGCGAGAGCTCGTGTAGCCCAAGTAGGTATTTCAACAAACCACGTTACAGTTCGTTTGATTCACCCTTTCCCAGCAGAACAGTTGAGACCGCTTGTTGAAAAAGCGAAAACGGTTATTGTTGTTGAAAATAATGCAACGGGTCAATTAGCAGACCAAATCAAGCTTCATGTTGGTCATGCAGACAAAATTAAGAACGTTTTGAAATATAACGGTAATCCATTCTTACCAGCAGAAATCGAAGAAAAATGTAAGGAGTTGACTTTAGCATGGCAACGTTAAAAGACTTTCGTAACAATGTAAAGCCAAACTGGTGTCCAGGGTGCGGAGATTTCTCCGTACAAGCGGCTATTCAAAGAGCGGCAGCTAATGTTGGCTTAGAGCCTGAAGGCTTAGCTATCGTATCCGGTATCGGTTGTTCCGGCCGTATTTCGGGTTACATCAACGCTTACGGATTCCACGGTATTCACGGTAGATCTTTGCCAATCGCACAAGGTGTGAAAATGGCTAACCGTGATCTGACTGTTATCGCATCTGGTGGGGATGGCGACGGCTTTGCAATCGGTATGGGTCACACTGTACATGCAATTCGTCGTAACATCGATGTAACGTATATCGTTATGGATAACCAAATCTATGGCTTAACAAAAGGTCAAGCTTCCCCGCGTAGTGCGGAAGGCTTCAAAACGAAAAGTACGCCACTAGGCTCCATCGAGTCAGCTATTTCACCTCTTGAAATTGCAATGGCTGCTGGCGCGACTTTCGTAGCGCAATCGTTCTCAAGTAACTTGAAACAGTTAACAGCTGTTATTGAAGCTGGTTTGAATCACAAAGGTTTCTCTTTGATCAACGTATTCAGCCCTTGCGTTACTTTTAACAAAGTAAATACGTATGACTGGTTTAAAGAAAACATCGTGGATCTGGATGAAATTCCTGATTATGATTCAACAAACCGTGTAATGGCGATGACGAAAATCATGGAAACAAACTCCATGCTTACAGGTATCATCTACCAAAACAAAACGAAAAAGAGCTATGAAGATTCCGTGGCTAACTTCGCAACAGAAGGTCTTTCGAAACAAAATCTTCAAATCTCAGAAGCTGACTTCAATAAATTGCTTACAGAGTTCAAATAAGCGTCACATTCGAGGGCATATGGAGATTCTCCGTAT
Organism: Paenibacillus sp. SYP-B3998; assembly: GCF_010820665.1. Lineage (GTDB taxonomy): Bacteria > Bacillota > Bacilli > Paenibacillales > NBRC-103111 > Paenibacillus_E. Next base: position 1,367,786 of record NZ_JAAIKC010000001.1, read on the forward strand.
GCCCTTTTTTTGCTGATACCCAGTAATTCGCCTATAATGAAAGAGGTAGGATCAATTTTGGAAGGATGGATACATACAATGAAAACAGTCCCAGTCGGCATTTCGGCTAGACATATTCACTTATCGACACAGCATATTGAAATCTTATTCGGCCAAGGATATGAGCTTACGAGCTTAAAAGATCTTTCGCAACCCGGTCAGTACGCCGCAAACGAAACGGTATCCATTGTTGGCACCAAAGGTAAATTTGATAAGGTACGCATTCTTGGCCCAGCACGTGGACATTCACAGCTAGAAGTGTCTCGAACCGACGCATTTTCACTAGGTGTCAATCCTCCCGTGCGTGAATCCGGTCATATAGAAGGTACGCCAGGAATCAGAGTCATTGGACCACAAGGTGAAGTTGAACTTGAACAAGGTGTGATTGTTGCCGCTAGACATATTCACTTTCATACTTCTGACGCTGAGAAATGGGGTATTCAAGACAAACAAGCCCTCCGCGTTAAAGTGAATGGAGAGCGTCCGCTTATTTTCGAAGATGTTATCGCGCGCGTATCTGAACAATATGCGCTTGATATGCATATCGATACGGATGAAGGTAATGCTGCTGGGGTGAAAACAGGCGATCTCGCTGAAATACTGGATTAGAAGGATTTGTGAAAATGTGATTTGATAATGGAGTGCGATTGGCAAATGATTGCATAGCATTTAAGGTGTAAAGAACTTTAGCTCTCGGGCCAAAGTTCTTTTTATTATCGACGTTAATTAAGTTGTTTACATATCTTCGTTGGAAAAGTGAATAACATTTGTGATATAATTTGTAATTAGGTTGTTGTGCATAAAAGATGGTTGATGGGCATACGGACATGAGTTAAGGATGTGAACCACGATGAAGAAGGAGAGCTCCGTAGAGTTAGTATCTACCAAGAGTGAAAAAGACTACTCCAAATATTTTGATTTCTCGGATGCAAAGGTTCTACGCGAAGAGGATGGAAAAACAACTTACCGCATTAAAGGGCGTACGATTCAAATTAATTCGGCACCTTCTTATAAAGACGAGAAGAAACGCGGAAAAGAAGACATTCAAGTTCATTATGATTTTACGATTCCAGAGGATATGCGAACCTTTGGACAGGATAAATATTATTTAATCACGACCTATGGATGTCAGATGAACGAGCATGACACGGAAGTGATGAAGGGTCTATTCGAGCAGATGGGTTATGTGTCGACTGAAGATAAAAATCAGGCTGATGTCATCTTATTGAATACATGTGCGATTAGAGAGAACGCTGAAGATAAAGTTTTCGGTGAGCTAGGGCACTTAAAGTCACTTAAAGCAGAGAAACCGGGTTTAATTTTAGGTGTATGCGGCTGTATGTCCCAAGAAGCATCTGTCGTTAACCGAATTATGCAAAAGCATGCCTTTGTGGATATGATCTTCGGCACGCACAATATTCATCGATTGCCAACATTATTGAAGGATGCCTATTTCAACAAGGAAATGGTTGTTGAAGTGTGGTCTAAAGAAGGCGATATCGTTGAGAACTTGCCTAAAAAGCGTGAAGGCATTCGCGCATGGGTGAACATTATGTACGGTTGCGATAAGTTTTGCACGTATTGCATTGTACCGTACACGCGAGGTAAGGAACGTAGTCGTCGACCAGAAGACGTTCTCGTTGAGGTAAGAGACTTAGCTCGTCAGGGCTTTCAAGAAATTACGCTGCTTGGGCAGAACGTGAATGCATATGGTAAAGATTTTGACGATAGGAAATATTCGTTCGCTGATTTGATGGATGATATTCGCAAAATTGATGTGCCGCGTATACGTTTTACGACCTCGCATCCTCGTGATTTCGATGATCGTTTAATTGAAGTGTTAGGCAAGCGTGGAAATCTTGTGGAACATATTCATTTACCTGTTCAAGCAGGGAGTACCGAAGTGTTGAAACGAATGAGCCGCAAATATTCTAGAGAACATTATTTGGAACTCGTTGGTAAGATTAAAAAAACATTGCCTGATGTTGTGCTGACAACAGATATTATCGTCGGATTCCCGGGCGAGACAGACGAGCAGTTCGATGAAACCATGTCTTTGTATGAGGAAGTCGGATTTGATTTTGCCTTTACGTTTATTTATTCGCCACGCGAAGGTACCCCTGCGGCCGAAATGGAAGACAACGTGCCGATGGAAGTGAAAAAGCAGCGTTTGTATCGTTTGAACGAGCTTGTAAATGCTTGCAGTAAAGCAAGTAACGAGAAGCTATTTGGGGAAACCGTGGATGTTCTAGTTGAAGGCGAAAGCAAGAACAATGCGGATGTGCTTGCCGGACGTACACGCACCAATAAGCTTATCCATTTTACTGGATCCAAGGATCTAATCGGCAAAATGGTTAATGTAAAAGTGACGCAAGCTCAAACATGGATTTTGAAGGGTGAAATTATACCGACACCTGTGAAAATATCCATCTAATTATAAAGGAAATAGACGGGAGTGTGCACGAAAGTGTCCGATCATCATAATCATCCTCACAAGTTCGAAATGGAAGAGTTTACAAATACAGAATTGATTGTTCGTGAAGATATTTTATCGAAGGCTAAAGAGTTGGCTGAACTGCTAACAACTTCAAATGAGGTACAGTTTTATCAGAAGGCTGAAAAACAAATAAGCCTGAATCCAGACATTCAAGTGCTGATTAGCGCCATCAAGAAAAAGCAAAAAGAAATTGTGGCTTTTGAAAAATTTAATAACCCAAAAATGATTGAGAAAATTGAGAATGAGATTGATACGCTGCAAGATGAGCTTGATGGAATTCCGATTGTAAGCGAGTTTAAACAAACACAAGAGGATATCAATTATTTGCTGCAGTTGGTCATGTCAGTAATCCGTGACACGATTTCAGACAAAATTAATGTAGAAGCTGGCAAAGCTGAAAGTCCGAGCTCTTGCGACTAAAATGCAATGCTATTGAAGTGTAAAAATCGCCCTCTTATCAGGTGACTTACCTGTAGAGTGGCGATTTTTTCCAAAATCTTCTGCTACACAGTAAGATATCTTGATTGGATTCGCAAGAATCACATTTATGATGCTGTTTTGCTCAAGCAAAACGTTAAGGAGACGTTGTCATGATTACGGTTCGAAATCTAAGCAAAGTATTTCCCCCTGACAACAAAGTGTTATCCCAAGTCAGCTTTCAAGTTGATCAAGGTGAATTTATTGCCGTTATCGGTGGCAGCGGTAGCGGGAAGACGACGCTGTTGCGCTGTATCAGTCATCAAGAGAAATGGACAACGGGACAGTTAATCTATCAATCGAACGATCTCTCAACACCAGGTCTTATGGAACGTTGGAAACTTGGAAAAGACTTTGCGTTTCTGGAAGAAAAACCAGCTCTAAACCGAAATAAAAGCGCTATCAAGAATGTGATGATGGGACGCTTCTACCAGACGCCATTGCGTCTTTTAACAGGAACTACTTCACGAGATGAACATGTGCTTGGGATGGATTACTTGGAGAAGGTAGGATTGCTTGATAAAGGCGAGAAGAAGGTCGGTCAGTTAAGCGGTGGGGAACAACAGCGGGTAGCAATAGCGAAGGCTTTGATTCACAACCCAAAGGTGCTCGTAGCAGATGAGCCAGTCTCTGGACTCGACCCGAAGGCGACCGAGTATATCATTCAAGATCTTAAGACGTTGTGTCAGGAACGACGCATGAGCGTCATAGCTACACTGCATCAGGTTGAGCTAGCAGAGCGTTATGCAACGCGCATATGGGGGCTTTCTGAGGGCAAAATCGTACTCGATATACCTGCTAGATCATTGACTATGCGAGAGAAAATGCTTATTTTTGGTGAAATATGATAAAGGTCTTATTCGTATGTTTGGGAAATATTTGCCGTTCACCGATGGCAGAAGCTGTGTTTCGACATAAAGTGCATGAAGCTGATCTTGAAGCCAACATCTTCACAGATTCTGCTGGAACAGGTGATTGGCACATTGGTCACAGGCCGCATCAAGGGACTAGAAACATTCTTGATGTATATGGGATCGATCATGTAGGAATAACAGCTAGACAAATCATGGCGAATGATTTTATGGAGTTTACCTATATCATAGCTATGGATGACAGCAACATTAATAATATGCAGGAACTTGTTCCAGCTTTAGATGAGCATCGTGCAGTTATACATAAGTTGCTAGCATTTGCTCCAAACTATGCACATCGTGATGTTCCCGATCCCTATTACACAGGTAATTTTCAAGAAGTATACGAAATGATAGAAGAAAGTTGCGAACATTTACTCACGCATATAAGGGAGACGGAAGGGTTGTAATTCCTTCTAACCTATCAAACCAAAAGCCAACTGTGAAAAGAATACCTTTCACAGCTGGCTTTTGGTTTTGAAAACAGTTAAAACTTAGTTGAACTCGTTTGTTTACTACATTCAGAAAGAACTTGCTGAATCCGACTAATGACATCCGTAGTTTACTCTTTCCGATTTCCGTGCCCGAATCGTGATTTGTACTATTCAAAAATTTCATATTTGTAAGGTGAGGGAGACCGCCATTAGATATAGCTCCGATCACATTTTTTGATGAGTTCCATTAAGCATTGGTGTAAGAAATGACAAATTATTCATTTCTTCAACATGATCTCACTCGCATCGACTTCATAAAGTGATTGTTTGCATTTCGAAAGCTAAAGATTTCATAAAGGCATATGGTGTAAGAGGTAGCTTTCACAGTATAATAATGGAAATACAATTTGCAAGCGTTTACAATTTTGAGGGATTGGAAAACGGGGAGCGATGAGGATGAAGGCGTGCTCACAGGTTTGCGGTGTTGTCTTTGATCCACTGGATGCAGATTATATGGATGTTTGTAAAGACTGCGAGGGTGCTTGTCAGAAAGGGCAGCATGAGGTTCAGGATAAAGGAGTAGACAGCCACTATCTGGGGATTTGTGGATTAATCATCGATTACTTGCTTTAGATGGCTACTCAAAAAACAGTTGATTACTAAAATTTTCTTGTTACAATGAAAGTAGATTTACTATTCATACTATTCAATTTTGATGCAGTTCATTTTTGAAAGGAGACAAAGAATGGTAATTTTACCCAAATTGAACGATCTCGGATTTTTTGAGATTAGGCTTGAATCCATTGGTGGCTTAGGTGCCAACCTTGCGGGGAAAATGCTTGCTGAAGCGGGTGTTGTAGGTGTAGGGTTGAACGGAGTTAGCTTTTCTTCCTATGGTTCTGAAAAAAAGGGGTCTGCTGTAAAGGCTCACATCCGCTTTTGCGACATGGGGACCAATATTCGCGATACTTCACCCGTAGAACGACCGCATGTAGTAGGCGTGTTTCATGAATCGCTCTCCAAAACTGTAAACGTTATCAGTGGTATTTATGAAGACAGTACTGTTCTTGTGAATTCGACTAAATCGCCAGATGAGCTGAAGGAAAAGATGAAGCTTAAAGGTGGAACTATTGCGGTTATTGATGCCATAGGCATTTCGTTAGAGGAGAAGAATCGCGTCAATATGGCCATGCTCGGAGCGCTGTTCCGGTTGTGTGATTTCCTCGATCCAGAGGTAATGCGAGGCGTCATTCGCAAGTCGCTTGAGAAGAAATATCCCCAAGCGGTTGCCCCAGCTCTCCGCACATTTGATCGCGGCTATGATGAAGTTCAATTTCAAACGTATGCGCTTCCAAAAGGGGAGACAATGCCAGATTATGTAAGATTCGATACACCAGTGCTTGGGTATGCGACCCAGCCTATTGGTGGAGTTATTACGAATCCTGGCAATAGCATACTGAAGGACTTAAGTATTTCACGTGCAGGTATGATGCCACATTTTCACGAAGATAAATGTATCCACTGCGCTTCTTGCGATAATGTATGTCCGGATTTCTGCTTCGTCTGGGATGAACTCCCTGATAAGAAGGGACGTCCGCAAATGTTCTTACAGGGCATTGATTACCAATACTGCAAAGGCTGTTTAAAATGTGTACAGGCATGTCCGACTGAGGCTTTAAGCAATGAACGTGAAGAGGAAGGTTATGCTGATTTACACCGCAAACCGCATCGATTTAATCTGGCCGTCAACTCTTAGAAAGAGAATATTTCAAAGGAGAAGGGTGGAACTAACGAATGTCGATTGATATTAAGAAAGAACTGGGGCAGGCCAAGATTGAGCAGCGGATTGTCTATGAGTCCGGAAATGAAATGGCTGCTTATGCGGCCCATCAGATCAATTATCATATCATGGGGTATTTTCCGATATCACCTTCCACGGAGGTTGCCCAATTTCTCGATCTCATGAAGACAAACGGTCAGCATGACATCGTGCTCATTCCAGCAGATGGCGAACATGGATCTGCCGGTGTCTGTTATGGTGCCTCTACCGCTGGCGGCCGTGTCTTTAATGCGACTAGTGCAAACGGATATTTATATATGTTGGAACAGATGCCTGTACAATCAGGGACAAGATTCCCAATGGTCATGAACTTAGTGTGTCGTTCGGTTTCAGGCCCGCTAGACATTCATGGGGATCATTCGGATCTCTATTACGCGTTAAATACAGGCTGGCCCATTCTAATGTGCCGTGACCCGCAAGCGGTATACGATATGAATATCATTGCGCTTAAGCTTGCAGAGGACCCTGCTGTTCGCTTACCTGTGCTTGTTGCGTCGGATGGCTATTTCACTTCACATCAAAAGCGCAGGGTGCAAACCTTTGCTCATCGTGAAGATGTGCAGGCTTTCGTAGGCGAGAAGCCGCAAGGATTTCCAGATACGTTGGACAGAAATAATCCGATTACGGTCGGCCCCTACATGAACGAGCCTGATTATATAAACAACTGCTACCAACAGTCGATGGCTATGTATAACGCAGGCGATGTATACGATCGGATTCGCGAGGAATATGCTGATTTGACGGGGCGTGATTATCCGATTCTGGATCTATATCGGATGGAAGATGCAGAGGTCGCGGTGTTCTTGATGAATTCAGCATCTGAAATTATCAAGGATGTCGTTGATCAATTGCGTGAAAAAGGCATTAAGGCTGGTTCCGTCGCGCCGAACATCATTCGGCCGTTCCCGGCAAAACAGATCGCTGAAGCTTTGAGTCATGTGAAAGCGATTACGGTTGGCGATCGCGCGGACTCATATGGGGGCCATGGCGGGAACATGGTTAATGAAATTAAAGCGGCATTGTTCACCTATGGGAACCGTGATACCCTAGTTCTAAGCCGTATCTATGGGTTAGGCGGTAAAGATTTCTATGCAGAGGACGGGCATAATCTGTTCCAATTTGCTATCGACGCGATGCAAAGCGGTAAGGTTGAGGTGCCGTTTGATTATTATGGGCACACGCCAGGAGATCCAGCAAAGGCACCGAAGCGGGTATTAACCCCAATGAGGTACGAGGATTTAAAGACGGGCCTTATTACCGTAACGCCTGATGAAAACACTGGCAAGTTAAATGTTCGTGTTCCGCCTCTTCGTTCCTTAACGAAGAAGCCTAAGCGCATAGCGCCTGGACATGGAGCTTGTCCGGGATGTGGTATTTTCTCTGGCTTAGAGCTCTTCTTTAAAGGAATTGAAGGCGATATTGTTTCTATTTTTCATACAGGCTGTGCGATGGTCGTAACAACGGGATATCCGTACTCGGCACATAAAGCAACTTATATCCATAATCTGTTTCAGAATGGTGCAGCGACGCTTTCAGGCGTTGTAGAGATGTTCTGGGAGCGTAAGCGTCGAGGCGAGCTCGATCACTTGAATTTGCAGGATGACTTCACCTTTGTCATGATCACGGGAGACGGTGGCATGGACATTGGGATGGGGCCGGCGATTGGGGCTGCGCTGCGTAACCATAAAATGATTATCCTTGAGTACGATAATGAGGGTTATATGAATACAGGGGCACAACTGTCTTATTCAACGCCTATGGGGCATCGAACCTCGACATCAAATGTTGGGAAGAAGCAAGGCGGTAAGGTGTTTCACCATAAGGATACGGCGCAAATTATGGCGGCAACACATATTCCTTATGTATTTACAGGATCTGAAGCCTATCCGCAGGACCTTGTAAGGAAGGCGGCCAAGGCGCAATGGTATGCTCAGAACGAAGGCATGGTTTATGGTAAAATTCTAATCGCCTGTCCATTGAATTGGTTATCAGATGATCAAGAGGGTTCCAATATCGTCGGTGCAGCTGTGGATTCTTGCTTCTTTCCGCTCTACGAAGTGGAGCATGGCATGACGACCTTAACGTATAATCCTGAAGAGAAGAGCAAGAAGATTCCTTTGTCCGATTGGCTGAAAACGATGGGGAAAACCAAGCATATGACAAAGCCGGAATATGCGGATTCGTTGAAATCATTTGAAGATGAAGTTGAGCGTCGCTGGAATATGCTTAAAGCGAAGCATGATAATCCCTATTTGTAAGTAAACCAACGCAATGTGAATACAAACAAGATGCAGGCACTTTCCCCCTTGTGGAGATTGTGCTTTTTTAATGACAAGTAAAAAATAGGGAGAGGGATGGCAATGCCTTATGTGATGCAGCATATCAGTACAAGGAGGATTTATACGTGTAGGCTTGTCAATCTTTATGGGTTGGCTTACTATGGAGTCAAATTTTGGAACGAGAGAGAAGTGGCAGAAGAACAAATGCTGCAAGTTCTTCAATCTGAGAAGATTTTGGATACAAAGGAATGGAGTATTATTGAACTCGAAGAGGGGGAGATGAAGCTTTGTAATGTGAAGCTGAAGAACGATCCTGAGCTTCTTGTGTTTTGGGGTGAGGCCCGAAAACCTACTATTCAAAGGTTGGGAAATTAATCCGGCTCGTCAAAAGGTACTGGGCCTCTGCGCCTTCGACAAGAAACGCAACCTTGCGCCTATTTTCGACGCCACCCCCTCAAACTATAATAAGGCTACGGTAAAAAACAACTTACCTCACACCGAAAATGGCAAACCGAGTGAAAGCTTAGGACGCAAAGCTATAGGGGCTCTCGTGCAAAAACACAGTGCCAGCCAGCTGTCGAAGGCGATGGGATCCTATAAAGGATAACCCTGCTTAAGGTGAAGGGCTATCCTTTTTAGTGTATGTAAAATCGGAGGTGTCAGGACTAGAATAACTACATTGTCGTCTAAGGCAGTAATACCAGCACATACATCAAAGACGAAATTCAACCTATGGAGGTACTGACGATGAGAAAATGGACAATGGTTCTAGGAATGATGTTGTTAGTGCTTACTTTGATCCTCCCCGCAGCTGCAATGGCAGATGACATCGTTACCACGAAGGCTCAAATTATAGCGGGGGTCAGCTTACGCGATCAACCGAGCACTTCGAGTAAGGTGTTGAGATTGCTCAAAACGAATGAAGTCGTAACCCTCACTGATTATGTCACTGCGAATTGGTACCAAATCAAAGATGCACAAGGCGTTGCCGGATATGTTTCTACTCATACAAAATACATAAAAGTAGTTAGCAACACTAAAATTGTTTACGGAGTTAACTTTCGCAACTTACCAAGTTCGGATGGCTCTAAAGTTATTCGCATGCTGAACAAGGGCGAAGAAGTTCTTGTATTGGAGAAAGTAAATGATAGTTGGTACAAGGTACAAGACGTAAATGGCATTACTGGATATATAAGCACAAATAGCAAATACATAAGCACAGATTTCTCCGTTATTAAACCAAAATTACCGCTTAAGGATGAGATCGAGGCGGTCATCACAGCTGGATCAGCTTATATGGGAACCCCCTACGAGTTTGGGTCTACACGGAACGATCCAACTACATTTGATTGCTCAGATTTCGTACAAACCGCTTTCTGGGATGCGCTGCGTGTTTCACTTCCTAGCGATTCGGGCTCACAAGGTAATTTTGTGGGAGGACTTGGACCCGTAGTAATAGATTGGACATTGCTTAAACGTGGGGACCTGATGTTCTTTAGTTCATATAAAGGCTTCAAAGCTTCTGATTATGCGAATGTAAATGTGAAAACAGAGCCAATTACGCATGTAGGGATTTATTTGGGGGACGGAACCGTTTTACACACGTATTCTATCGAGTCCGGTGGTGTCCGTATCGATTCGATCGCAGGAAAGCAATGGGGGAATCGTTTCTTGTACGGCGGAAGCGTGTTACGCTAAGAAGATGGTTCAGAGATAGGAGTTTTGCGATATACTAAAAATAGGGGCGGATGCATCTTCCAGCATCTGCCCCTTCCTTATTCTGAGGTGAAAGGAAGAACCTTATCTTTGAGACCCCAAACGACGGCCAACCCGCTGGAATTTCGGAACACTACAGAAAGAGGACTAAGCTTGGAAATGGTTTACGAACGAATTCTTCGCTTCATGCGGTTGAGCCTGCAGCCATATTGATGCAGGAGATGATGAGAATAAAAAGGTCATGGATGGCAGTTTATAAACTTCGTGTTTGAACCGTTAGCTCTATTTTGATCGTAATGATCATAAGGGATAGCGGTTTTGTTACATCTTAAACACATAATTATGAAGCTCAATCTTAAAACGCAGTCATCTAAAGAAGGACTGGGTTCCTAACAAAGCAGGAGATTAAGTGCGTAATATCGAAATACTGCATTTAGTACTAATGAAGGAGGGGTCCTATGAATTCTCGGACTTTTGTAATGGAAGCTGTTATGTTAGCCGTTCATGGTCAATTACTGCTCCCAGGGCGCCCTGTGACGTATGTTATCCCATATACGAGCATTCAAGAACTGTACGAACTTCATGTAAGCGATGAATTCATTATGCTTACACCGGAAGACGATGCCTACGTAAAGAAGACGATTGGGGAACTTATCGCTTTTTTTGAGGAATCATTTAATAAAAAGAAAATAGAAAAAGCGCTCTCCGTTCCATGGCGGAAAAGCCCTCCTTTACCTATAAATGAGCACGTAACCTTAGTTGTGTTGTTTGCCATTGATAACGAGGAATACGGGGAGGACTTCGATCCCATCGAGACGGAGCTCATTCTGTCTGCCATCAAGGAAAATTCAGCTATATTGACGGATCAAATAGAGATGTTAGATCGAATGATAGCGGCTGGTATACCCGTTGAAGCCTATGATGTGGAAGATTTTGAATTTGCGGTTGAAGGCGACCATCAGGTTTAGTTAGAAGGAAATGAGGAACGGCATATTGGATGAAATTTGGGATGATGAGCGTCTAGCCTTCCTGATGGAGCACTGGTTTCCTGATCAAATATGGACCTTGCGTATCGGCGTAGGCGGGATGAATAATACAACGCGTTTCGTAGAAGCAGGTGGTATTTCGTACGTGCTTCGCATCTATGAAACACATCGAGACTTTAATAAAGTTAACTTTGAGCATACGGTACTCTTAGCTTTAGCTGATCAAAAGCTGCCTTACCAGTTGCCACAACCTATGCGGCTCCAAACTGGCGGGACTGTGCTCACCATTGACGCTAACGAAGGGAAGCTAGCGGCGCTGTTTACATTCACTGAAGGCAGTAATCCACTATGGGATAATGCACAGCAATTGCACCGCTTTGGTGAAACTGTTGGTCATCTTTCAAAAACGTTAGCATCCATCCAAGTGGAGCTTAAGCCTGAGTATCCACCTTATTATAAAATTGAGCACATTCATCCTCGTTGCACGCCGGAAGTAATCAAACAATTCTGTCTTCATCCGCCGGAGTCTTTCAGTAAGGAGATTACTAACCTGCCGTATATTTGGCATCGATTCGAAGCTTTCTATGAAGAAATTCCCAAGTTAATGACACTGCCTCATCAACTTGTTCACGGGGATATTAATGGTTCGAATATGCTAATTGATGAACAGGGGCATGTGGTAGCTGTTTTGGATTTTGAATTTGTCACTAGGGATGTTCGTGTAATGGAACTAGCTGTGTGTGTATCGGATTTGATAGATCCAACGCTCTCTGAGCAAAAGTTATACGAGGTATGCTCGGTATTTTATGAGGGATACTGCTCCTATATAAATTTGAAGGAAGAAGAAATCCGGCTTCTGCCTCTATTAATTGAGTTGCGTAGGCTAGATGTTTTTGTACATTTTCTAGGAAGATACCTAGATGGCGTCGATGCACATCGTGTGTTAATTGATATTATTCATAATACAGTTCAGAAAGTAAAATGGCTAGAAGCTTATGGTCCGAAGCTTGTAAATATTTTTAAAATTTAGGATGTAAGCGAGTGGCAGTTGCACTTCCCCTTCTAGGGAATCCTGAAGTCGAAAAAAATGCATCTTTTTAGCATACATCGGTAAACCTTTGGGTTCATCCGATGATTTCTGAAAGGTGCATTTTTTAGGTATTTATGGGTTAGTGAATTTTTAGTTTTCTATGATAGTAAACATAAGAGCAAGCTATTAGAAGGTATCCGATGAAGAAAAGCATCCACCCACTTGCAGGATCGCCTACAGATATACTTGAATACATAGCTCCCGTTAAATCGATTACAAAGCCAGCATAGGCCCATTCTTTTATTCGAGGATAGCCAGGAATTAGTAGCGCAATTACACCTAATAATTTAGCAAACCCAATAAAGGGTAGCAGATAGGCAGGATAACCTAAATGATTGAATAAGGCTACTGCATCAGGAACCGACATGATATCAGGAATAGCACCCAAAACCATTAATGCTGCCAACAGTCCGGTAAAAATCCAGTAGATAATTATTGTTTTTTTCATGTTAACTTTTTTCTTCCTTTCGCTTGTGAAAATTCGTGTATTTTACCTCAAATTTCTGCTAATTGTTCTTCAAGTCGATCTAAGGTTGATTTTGCACCCTCAATGGCTCCATACTCTTTAATGACCTTTTCCAATTCCTCTGACGACCTGAAGAGTGATCGCATAGTAAGCTCGGTCATATTGTCCTGCTCCATCATCGTTACTATCACTTGAAATTGTTCGTCATCTTCGCCATCACCATGGGAGTAGACGAGTCGTTCGGGGCTAACAACCTCGCTGTATACAATTTTATTGTCATAATTGACCCCGTCAGGACCGTGCATAACGTAACGCCATACACCACCTGGACGGACATCTATTTCTTGAACCGTGATTGTAAAGCCTCTTGGCCCCCACCACTTCGGCAGATGTTCGGGATCCGTCCATGCTTTGAATACAAGATCACGAGGTGCATGGATGACACGATTGACAATAAGTACTCGACCTTCAACAGACGTAAATGTGTTATTCGTGGCTTTGCCTTCTAGCATGATTTTCATTCCTCCAATTGTTTGTTGTTTAAGTATACGTTTTGGTTTGACTACTACTTCTTCTACGAAATAGGGCCATGACGCAAAAGTTCGCAATTGTGTAGCCGATTCGGCCCAGTAAGGGTAATCAAAATCGAAGTAACATAATTAATATACACTATGAGGAATATTCCTGTAAAGGAATATTTGAAACGGGTTGGTTTACTTTGTGTGGCTTTTGAGCGGCAATCTCATAAATAATAGCCAGCCAGTTGTAAGGATTGCTCCTTCGACTAGCTGGCTATTATTGTCATGATTACGTTTGATGCTCAGGAATTAAATTAGTTGTTAAGATTGTTGTTAGTGTTATTGCTAAGGTTGTTAGCTACTGAATTCGTCATTATGTCACCCCCTTTCAGTTAGTAGAAAGTCTAAGCACTGATGATTTTGCTGCTAAAGGTCAGCGCGTCTTGTTCCTCTTGTTGCAATGTACTGATTTTGTTAATCATTCGCTCTAGCATCTTAGATTGTGAGTCATTTTTGAGATGCCTGCTCTTTAACAACATATTTGCTGCTACTTTCCAACTTTGAGCAACCTCTTTGTACATATTCATTAATGCATCGATTTCATCAGCCAAGTGGACGCCTCTTTGTAAAAATTCGGCGTATAGGTATCTATTATTCGCCATACTTACAAATGAATAATAAAAGGAGTCCAAATATTGACTAGGCAAGTTTCCATGTTCATTCATATAAGCATGGTATTTCTGAATAAAATGCTCGATATTCTGAATTCCGCTTCGTACGTCAGCCTGTTCACTCGCATAGACAAACGAAGTGCCCTGGTCGTTCCCCGCCAAATTATTATTATTTAATTGGAGAACTTCAAATAAACTAGTTCGCTCAATAATCTTAGAGAAATGCTGACAATCAATCCATGCCAACCCATGCCGTTGATTTTCGCTATAGGATAAAAAGGGGGACAAATCGATTGCACGGTAAAATTCCTCTTTGATTATTTTATCCTTGACTTGGTAATAGTCATCTATGAAAGTGTAGCTTTCCTCGTCATAAGCCAGAATAGTGATGCAATGAAACGAATGATTACTCATATAGCCGGAATTATATCTCAGTTCGAAATTATCGACAAAAGTGATGACAGGTTCACCCGTATCAAGAATAGCATGGAGTTGATTAATGAAGGCTTCTGTTTCGTTACTTCGGTAAGTAGTTAAGGCGATTTGATCGATTAAGCGAACTTCTTCTTCAAGTGGTAAATATCGAGGGATGAAAATACCAATTTCATTAATGTCATCGGATTGGTAAATAAATCCGCATTGCTTCCAAACACTTAAATAGTGCTCAAGTTTCTTGTAATCTAGTATATTACTTACGGCTAATGTATAGCAGTTTTCACCAGGATGTCTGTTAATTCTAGGCATCATGTCTAAGGGCATCCTCTACGCAGCTCCTCCCAAAGTTATAGCAAAAATATGAATACACGGATTGTCAGGAAAAAGAATCTTATCTATGTTTACGCTTTCATTTAAAGGTATCGATTGAAACCATATCGTCGGCTTCAACGATTCAACGAATTGCCCTCTGTTGGTACACATGCCGTCACATCGAAAAGCAATAGACTCCCCGAAGCAGGCATTATTGGACAACCAATCACTTAAACCAATCTTTATTGGCAGCGCCCGGTCATTGTTCGCTAACAGGAATGTCTCATTGAAGTAGCCATTATCTGCCGCTCCAAGAACGAAAACATGAGTGTATGGTTGACTAGACGGATTGATTTCAATTTCTTGGTTAAAAGATTCTACGTTGTTGTAAGGAGCTTCGAGAGATGGAAACAAGAAGGGGATATCATTTACATAAACCAGGCTAGTATCAGGTAATTGATCGATTGGATAAGAAGAACCCAATGCGGTGAAATTAGCCGGTGTCCGGCCATCTTTATATCCAAAACCATTATTACCGAAATGCTCGTCCAAATTGATGTGAGTATAAATCAAAATAAACGCTCCCCTCATGACCATTGGTAAATTAAATGAGAAAAATTGTTATTTTATAATTATATTAACTATCAATTACATTTATTGCAAGCAATTTTTTCTTGGATTGCTCATCTAACAATTCATCGGAAAAAGGGAGGACCACGGTCCCTAACCCAGCAAGTTTACGTTTGTTTCTTCCAACGAAGGGATAAGAAATTTATGATCGATTGGAGAAGACATCACGATTAGAATCGTGTAAGTCCCATATTTATCACATTGATTTCCGAATTCTTCAAGGGATTGTGTGGAGTCGGATATGACTTTTAATAAGTAGTTGTGCTCGCCACTTATGCGGTAACATTCGACAACATCGGGTGTAGAGCGGCAGAAATCAAGAAATGCCAAACATTCTCTTGTACGAAATAAGATATAAGCGGAAGCAAGCTTTCCGATTTTTTCAGGGGATACAACGGTGCGATACTCGTTGATGATCCCTTTTTCCTCCAAACGTCTAACTCTTTCGGTTACTGCGGGTTGTGATAAACCTACACACTTGCCTAGTTCTGTCATAGAAATTCTCGCCTGGCTCTGCAGGTGGGAAAGGATTTGCTTATCAACATAGTCCATCGAAATAGACTCTTTTAAATTTAAGTTTTTTTTAATGAAATAACTTTATTTACTACGTCAAAAGCCTCATTTAACTGGATTTCCTTATGTAAAATGAATAACTTAATTTATATAATATACTAACAATAGTAAAGCGATCAAGGCTTTAACTATTCGGAAAGGATGAGGAACGATGAACGAGATCAATTTAAACAAAATGAATGGAACCTATTTAGAGGCTCGCATTGACGAAGTAATCGAACGAACGCTTGCCGATAAGCGGTTGGTCGGTGCTGTCATTAAGGTTTCGATAGATGGGGGGCTAGTATATAACCGTGCAGCAGGCTTTGCAAACCGAGAGTTGAACCAGCCTATGCGAGAAAATGCCATATTCCGGCTAGCATCGGTTTCCAAACCAATCGTTTCTATGGCGGCCCTAGTGTTAGTTGGACAAGGTCGTCTACAACTGGATGATCCTGTGGATCATTGGCTCCCAGAGTTTCGTCCACGCTTACGCAATGGTGATTTCGCAAGATTGACCGTTCGACATTTGTTGACACATACTGCAGGTCTGACTTACCGCTTTTTTCAGGAAGAGAATGGCCCTTACCAACTGGCTGGAGTATCGGACGGTATGGATAACGTTGGCATTACTTTGGAGGAGAATCTACGCCGTCTTGCTTCTGTTCCACTCCTCTATACGCCAGGAAACGAGTGGAAATATTCCATCGCGACTGATGTGTTGGGCGGGGTCATTGAGAAGGTGGCAGACGCGCCACTTAGTGAAGCTATACATTCACTGGTAACAAAGCCGCTTGGCATGAACGACACTGGTTTTACTGCAGTCGACCCAGCGCGGCTAGCCATCGCCTACACCAATGATGTTCCAGAGCCAAGACGTATAGAAGATCCCGACAGGATTGCCTTTTTGGAAGGCACGGCGGGCTTCCAACTTGCTCCTGGCCGGGCACTTGACAGATCTGCCTATCCTTCCGGGGGGGCTGGCATGGTTGGCAGCGCAGGGGATTTTTTGGAGCTGCTAGAAACGCTACGCAAGGGTGGAGAGTCACTGGTTCCTGAGTATCTGGTTCGTGAAATGACGACCAACCAAATCGGTGATCTACCCATGTCCTATTGGCCAGGAAGAGGCTTCGGACTAGGCATTACGATTCTAAAAGATCCTGTCGCTGCTAACACGCCAGAATCTCCGGGTACTTGGCGCATGGGAGGCACTTATGGCCATTCGTGGTTCGTCGATCCACAGCAGCGTCTTAGTGTTGTCGCATTCACCAATACCGCTCTGGAAGGCATGTCGGGCCAATTTACTATTGATCTCTGTGAAGCCGTTTATGCCGGGATACATCAGTAAATATTGAACGCAAAAGCCTTAGTGCGGAATTAACCGGGCAAGGCTTTTGCGTAGTACGTTTTATAGGAGTGATTAATTTGGTTCAATTAAGTTCAACGAAAAGCTCCGTAAACCCAATATTCTTTATTGCTCTGGGCCTATTCGGTGTTTATACTATAGAATTTGGCGTTGTTGGGATCCTGCCGGCTATTATTGAACGTTACAATATCACTACAGCTCAAGCGGGAATGCTCGTTGGTGTATTTGCGCTCGTCATCGCACTGTTTGGTCCTTTTATGGTTCTGCTGCTTACTAAATATAATCGTAAAACCGTATTGATGACGTCTTTATTCATTTTTGCTGGGAGCAGTTTACTGTCAGCTTATGCACCCAATTTTTATTGGTTGATAGCGCTTCGTATCATCCCAGCATTGTTTCATCCCGTATATTTTTCATTAGCCTTTGTAACTGTGGTTTCACTTTACCCGAAAGAGAAGGCTGCTCAAGCTTCGGCCAAAGCATTTGTCGGCACTAGCATGGGAATGGTACTCGGAGTTCCGATTACAACGTATATGGCTGCCCATTTTTCATTCGAGTCTTCGTTTATATTCTGTACGATTGTAAATACCGCTGCTGGTATCGGAATCGCCACCATGCTTCCGAAAGCGCCAAAGGCTGAGAAAGTCTCTTACGGTGAGCAATTCGGCATTTTGCGTAAAGGTTCCCTTTGGTTAAATTGTGGAGCCTCTACTTTCATATTTGCGGCTATGTTTTCTGTGTATAGCTATTCTGCTGAATATTTAGGACAAGTAATGGGGATGAGTAGAGAAGTTGTTAGTGTCATGCTTGTCGTTTTTGGCATTGGAGGTATTGCAGGCAATTTGTTGGCCGGAAAACTGATTGGAAGGAATAGGGTGAGAACGACCTTTTTTTACCCGATTGCGCTGTCATTCTCTTTTTTATTGCTTTATTTAGGAGAGTCATCTTTCGTCACTATGAGTATCATTATTATTTTATGGGGAGCCACGCATACGAGCGGCTTGATCATAACCCAGATTTGGTTAACGTCTGAGGCCCCAGAAGCTCCTGAATTCGCCACGGGGTTGTATATTTCATTTATTAATCTTGGTGTGTCGATCGGTTCTGTAGTTGGTGGGTGGTTTATTTCCCATGCAGGCTTGCAAGGAACCATATGGAGTGGATTACTTTTTAGTGGCTTGGCTCTTGTTTGTATAGTCATAAGAATAGTGTGCTTCAACCAAAAAGGGTTGAAGGTACCACAGGTATCAAAACGAGGTACAGCATAATCATTAGCCCAAGAAACTAACTAATTTTTTATAAAAGCAAACAAAGCAGGCGCCTTAGCGACCTGCTTTTGTCATTTCATTAACTATCAAATTACTGGGTATCCGTTAATTTGAAAAATAAATCTTGAAGTTCAGATATGGGATAGAAGCGAAATGAAACATAGAACTAATATGTGATTTATGAAAAATTATAGTAATCAAAAGCTTAATATCCATAATTTACCGCGAATTCGCGCTCATAGATGGCGCTTACTTTCTTTAGAACTTTTCTGCCTTGATTGAGAAACTTCAGTTCTATAACTTGGTCTTTCACAAGGTAGATACCTGTCATTTCCTTGTTTTTGCCCAGGGGGACTTATTATTTTTTTGCATGGTATGGATATGAGGGGCGAAGAAGTTACCCAGGTATCAAATAATGCTTGAAATTGCTAACGAAGGTAAAATAGCATTAACATTCATTATTGCGGTTCCCCAATGTCCAAGTGGGTCTTTTTGGAATATGGAACGTGATGCTGTTACCGCTTTGATTGCAGAGATTACGACTAATCGCCGAGTAGATTCAAGCCGTATTTATGCAATTGGATATAGTTTAGGCAGGCAAATATCAAAAGCCGCTAGGCTAAAAATGCGCCTGTTTGGGCCTTTCATGGGGAGAGAGATGAGAACAGATGACAAGTATGGTAACTGCAGTAGAACAACATGGAGGAGGTGTAAGATTAACTGTTTAGCTGACCGTGGGTATGACATCATGAAGGAAACATTGAGCAATCCAGAACTATATATTTGGTTGACAGAACAAAGAAGTCGATATGCGTTATAAACAAAATAATGAGAACACAGCGTCGAATCAGAGGAAATATTGGGACTTGGTAGATTGTATAGGTTAGTAAATTGTAACGCACAGAAAAAAGGTACTAGGCAAAGTTAGTACTTATTATAAACTAGGAAAAGCCTTAACATGGACTGTGCAGGATGAAACTAAAATTTCCTAGACTAATAATAGGTGGTTGAGCATGAATCTTCTTCTACTAATCGCACCAACTATTTCCATTTATGCAGGTTTGTATTTATTTCAAAGCGTACCTGTTACTTTCGCATTGTTCTATGGTTGCCTCTTACTCATTCCTATTTTATTTAAATCAATGGGCTTGAGATGCCTAACGTATAAGGCCTCAGTGCTTAATATCAGTATAGGGATTGGTCTTGGGGCTCTTTGTTTAGTAAGTATTATTACTGGAGGAGTACTGTTTCATAATGAACTATTTGACTCTTCACAACTTTGGTTATTGTTGAAGAATTGGGGATTTACTGGGGAATACACAGTGCTTCTTGTTTTGGTACTTACTTTGGTGAATCCTGTTCTGGAGGAGATGTACTGGCGTGGGTTTATTTTGCAAAAGCTTGATAAAATAAAGTATAAGGTAACGATCTCTTCTTTATTTTATAGCCTGTACCATTTTTTGGTCTTACTACCTATGTTTAAAGGTCCT
The DNA here is from genome assembly GCF_010820665.1 of Paenibacillus sp. SYP-B3998. Taxonomy (GTDB): domain Bacteria; phylum Bacillota; class Bacilli; order Paenibacillales; family NBRC-103111; genus Paenibacillus_E. The sequence continues at coordinate 1,387,763 of NZ_JAAIKC010000001.1, forward strand.
TATCCTGTAATTTTCTTTTTACTGGTCTTCCTCGCTGGAATGATATGGGGAAGAATGGTTATCAAGTACCGTACATTGTGGGGTTCTATCATTAGCCATTCGTTGGCAGACATAGGTATTATTATGATCTATTTTAAATACTGCTATGATTGTAATAATTGATGTTGATGTTTCATTTCGATAACGATACTTGGTGGGATGGCAAGCGGATTTTTGGCGACAACAAGACATGGCAAGGGTTTGTTGGGATGAGCGGGTTGACTGCACTCTGGTTCGGTATCATGGGGGAGTTGGCGAGTCAATGGACTTGGTTAAGAGAAATCTCCTTACTGCCGTGGGATCGTCATCAAACACCGTATACCGAATTGAGTTATGGGATGTTGTGGGGATTCGCAAATGTACTGTTCGAACTGCCACGCAGATTCGGTAATCGGCTGTATGTGGTTACTTTTATTTTCTATCCTTTGACTGGATGGGAAGCGTTTTATTCCTTCTTATAGGCATATGGGTTCATTATGTAGTAAATCTACTTTTATATGTAGTCGGTTTGAAAAAACCAAGCGGGATGAATTGCTGATCTCGGATAAGTGTAGCGTGGCATGTAAGGGGTTATCCTAGTGGTCGCTTCAGACCTTTTTGGATAGCCTCTTTTTTTGACTAGAAAGAAATCACCCTAAATTGGCGGATATTAACCGTATAGCAGCGGACTTTTCATAATAGTAATGATAATCTTTCTCATGTAGGATAAACATTTGCTATTTGGAGGAAACTTATGACCAATCATAGGGTAACATCTCAAGGTTCACCAGTTATATCGTCTTTTTTGCAAAAGAAGAAAAAACGGTGGAAAACAAAAGATATTCTCGTGGCAGGTATGATTGCGGTTGTTTTCGCATTTGTACAAGTAGGCGCTACGTATGCTTTCATGGCGATGGCTTCGTCCGTGGGACCAGCCTATGCTCGGTTACTGAATGGTTTCTGGTTTATGTCTGGCTTCATGGCGCTAACCATAATCCGCAAGCCAGGCATTGGCTTCGTTGCGCAGGCAATTGCGGGCCTCGTAATGACACCACTCACGCCATTCGGGATTATGATTTTATTCGGAACGGTATTAAATGGCATATTCACGGAATTGATTTTTCTTCTTACGCGATACAAACGTTATTCATATCCTGTCATGACCGTGGGGATGAGCGTACTCAGCCTCGTTTATACGCTTTTTGAATATGGACCCTCAGGCTATGGGGGACTAGCGTTACCCGTTCAGATCGGTATTTTGGCGTCTAGCGTGGTCAGTGGCGGGGTGTGTGGATGGTTGTGTAAACGGCTGACCGAGTCACTTCTGAAAACTGGGATGCTGTCTGGATATACGAATGTCGATTCTTAGACGGGTAAGGGAAGATAAGGCTTCGATGATCGAAATGGACAATTTTTCATTTGCTTACCCGGGAAACCACAGCACTCAGGCCAAGGGAATCAGCCTAGAGATCAAGGAAAGCGAGACCGTCCTGCTGCTTGGTCCTTCTGGTTCGGGTAAAAGTACACTCGCACTGTGTTTATGCGGTCTTATACCGCATGTGGTTGCAGGTAAAATGTCTGGTGTGGTGCGCATTAATGGTTGGGATACTCAATTGACGGAACCCGGTGAGCTAGCAAGCTGCGTGGGTACGGTGTTTCAAGATCCAGATGCGCAGACGATCATGATGACCGTAGAGGAGGAAATCGCGTTTGGGCTGGAGAACGTTGGCGTTTCCCAAAGCGAAATGGAAGATCGAATTACAGAAGCGTTGCGTACGGTCGGCTTGTCCGTGCAAGGGAATACGCCAGTGGATTGGCTATCCGGCGGGCAGAAGCAGCGGCTTGCGTTATCCTCTATTCTGGCAATGGAGCCAAAGGTACTCGTGCTTGACGAACCAACGGCAAATCTTGATCCAGCAGGAACGACCGAAGTGTTTAACGCCCTACGCCGATTGAAGTCATCAGGGGATTACACCATCGTGTTAATTGAGCATAAGCTGGACGAACTGGTCGATCTGGTGGATCGAGTCATTGTTATGGATAAGAATGGTGAGAAGGTATGCAGCGGGACGCCTGAAACTATTTTTTATGATTGGGCTGTCGAGTTGGAGCGTCTAGGTGTATGGTTTCCCCAAGCCGTGGAATTAACGCACAAACTTCAGGCAGCTGGTTTTCCTATCGAAAGCAGGGTGCTATCCATGAAGCAGCTGGCTGATGAGCTGCGAAACTCTGCACCAACCTTACACGCTGATGATGAGGGAATCTTGTGTCTGCCTATCGCATCAACGGCTTCTATCTGTGAGGGTTCTAAAGCTGCCTCCGACTCACTGCCACTGCTGGATATCCGGCCAGTTGGGTCCCCGGCATGCAAGGAAGGATGGTTAAAGCCGCTTAAACTGCAAGTACGTTAAGGGGAGTTTTGGGCCATCATTGGGGAGAACGGGGCAGGGAAAACAACACTCGTACGTCATATTATGGGATTGCTTCCAGTGCGACCAGGTACCATTTTCATTGACGGTTGTGATGCGTCTGCTCTTCCCTTTCATGATTTAGCCCGTCGGATCGGCTATGTCTTTCAAAACCCCGAGCATCAGTTCGTAACTGAACAGGTCTCCGAGGAGATCGCCTTCGGTTTGAAAGGAATGGGGTTGTCACAAGAGGAAATCACCGCTAAGGTCACTTCTTTGCTGGAGCGATTTGGGTTAACTGCCTATGCGGATGCACATCCTTTCTGCCTGAGTCATGGACAAAAGAGACGACTAAGTGTCGCAGTTATGCTTGCTATCGGTCAGGAATTGCTCATCCTGGACGAGCCGACCTTCGGACAAGATCGGCGACATGCTGTTGAGTTGATGGGGATGCTTAAAGAACTGCAGGATGAGGGAAGAACGATCCTGATGATTACTCACGATATGACGTTAGTCGCCGAGTACGCCGAACATGTTGCCGTATTGTCAGAGGGTGGGCTGATTGCTTCCGGCCCGGTTCATCATCTCTTTGCTGATAAGGACCTTCTTGCTAGAGCAGGCCTGAGTGCTCCTCCTATTGTTGAATTGTCTCATCTCCTTGCCGATGTATGGCCCCTTAGGAGCGACTACTCTACGCTCACAGCAGATGGATGGGTGCGGAGATGGATGAAAACGGTAGCTACACTGAGGGAAGGAGCTCGTTTCTGATGACAGGTTTGTATATTCCGCAAGATTCACCGCTGCATCGGTTGAATCCCCTGATCAAGCTGATCGCCGTCTTGCCGGCGATTCTTTTTTTGACTCTAGTTACCGATCCATGGATACCGCTAGCGCTTGCACTAACCAACAGCGCAGCCATTATCCTGATAGGTGGTATTCGTCCGTTACAATATGCGCGCAGCAGCCTACCCATGCTTTTCATTGCTTGCGGTATCACGCTTTCTTATTCGTTTCTGGCCAGTTCTAGTGTGACGGAGGGGTCAACGGTCTGGTTTGCATGGGGACCCTTCGAGGTATATAAAGCAAGTGTGATTTACGGTGCGGCTACCGCGCTGCGCCTGTACGCTATGTTCGGTGTCACGCTCATGTTCGTGATGACGACGGAACCAACAAACCTCATCCGTGCGATGATTCAGCAGTGGAAGCTGAATGAACAATTTGGCTACGGAACGCTGGCCGTATTCAGGTTCATTCCTGATTTGCGTAGAGAATTGGGAGCGGTGCAGGCCGCGCATCGGGTTCGCGGGATGACGGGAAGGGGCGCAAAAGGCAAGTTTGTGGAACGGCTGAGGAGGTACATGGTTCCGCTATTGGCAGCAGCGATCCGTAGAGCGGAACGAACCTCCTATGCGATGGACGCTAGAGGATTCGGTTCTTCAGCCGTTCGCACACATTACCGAAAGTTTTCTTTTTCCAGACTGGATTGGGTTTTCTTGGCTGTCTACTGGTTGATAACGTTGGTTATCATTACGGCGATTGAGCGTTCTGGTTGGATGGGACCGCTCTCGTTTTTAAAAATGTTCGGTTAGATAGGAGGAGAAGAATGTGAGCATAGCGGATGTGATCCAGAAGCGAAGAACAATCCGGCAGTTCAACGAACGAAAGCTGACGACGGACACCATCCTCCAGATTTTGTACGTTGCCGTATGGGCGCCAAATCATGGGCTGCGCGAACCTTGGCGGTTCATCTGCGCGGCGGAACTGGAAGCGAAGGAGCTGCTCGCCGATCGTATCGTTAGGGCACTGGAGGAAATGAATCGGTACAAGTGGCTGCCTGGTAAGATTAAGGATATGTACAAAAAAAAGATGATTCAAATTCCGGCTATCTTGTTCGTAATCGTGAAAGAGGAGAGGGGCAAGCTGAAACGGGAGGAAGATTTTGCAGCTGCTTGCGCTTTGATACAGAATTTGCAGTTGTGTGCTTGGGAACGTGAAATCGGTATGGTTTGGTCTATTGATGAAACGTTATGCGCGAACCAGATATTTTGCGACAAGATAGGGATGCGCAAGGAAGAGCGCATAGCAGGAATGCTGTATATGGGCTATTACGACCATATTCCAAAAGCGAAAAAGCGCACACCAGCAGAGCGAAAGATGACTTGGCTGTGACATAGGGGATACATGATAAGCTTGGCATCTAAAGCTGCATGTCATCCCTTGGCTATTTGTAAATTGAGACATAAATTCAACTAGGATGTGAAGCTTACGAATGAGCAATCCACCTGTAAAGGAATTAAGATTCTGGCCTGTAATGATTGCCATATTTATTGGATCGTTTTTATGCGTATTGGCATCGGCAACGATTAATCTCGCACTTGAGATTCTTACGACTCATTTTGAAACTACGCTGAGTTCCGTTCAGTGGACTTTAACGGGTTTTATGCTTGCGATGGGAACAACGGCGCCGCTTGTTGGATATTTGGGAGAGAAATTCAGTTATAAGAGATTATATCTTTTCTCCTTGTTCGGCTTTGTACTTGCTTCTGCTTTGTGTGCAATTGCATGGAGTTTGAGTTCCTTAATCCTTTTTCGAGTGTTACAAGGGGGATTTAGCGGATTGATTATTCCGGCAACCATGACCATTATTTATCAAATTATCCCGAAGCAAAAACAACCAATGGCTGTGGCCATGTGGGGACTCGCTGCGATGCTGGCTCCTGCCTTCGGACCGACGATCAGCGGATGGATTTTGCAAAACTTGGATTGGCAATGGCTATTCCTAATCAACATACCGATCGGGTTGATCGGGATTTGGTTCGTGGTCGCGTATATTCCCTTTTATCGTCTTAGCATTCCGAAAAGCTTTGATATATTTGGGTTTTTGACAGTTGTTTTGAGCAGTTCATCCTTGCTGCTAGCACTCGGCCAAGGTCATCATTGGGGGTGGGGCTCATGGAAAGTTATTAGCTTATTAATCGGCGGATCAATGATGTTAATTTTATTCATATGGAGGGAGTTGACGGCCCAAACTCCACTCCTAGATTTAAGAGTATTCAAAAACGGCAGATTCACTTTAAATGCCATTATCGGCAATATTATTACGATTAGTTTATACTCTGGTACATTCCTAACCCCCGTATTCTTACAGAGAATCCAACATGTATCGGCAATGGATACCGGATTGATTTTACTGCCTGCTTCTTTAGCGATGGCTTTGGCAATGCCAATAATCGGAAAGTTATATGACATTATCAGCCCTCGCTGGCTCATGTCAATCGGAATTGTACTCTTAAGCGTTGGTACATTAACGCAAACCTGGTTAAGTATCGATGTATCACATGCTTATATTTTAGGTTGGATGATCGTGCGCAATCTTGGAATCGCTTTGGTAATCATGCCTTCAAGCAATGCGGGAATGGAACAAATTCCGGCAGAATTATCGGGTCATGCATCAGCGATTACGAACTGGACGAGGAATGTTTTCGGTTCTTTCGCGATAGCGATCTTCACAACAATGCTGGCTTCCCGGTCGATTCATTATGCGGGAACTCTGATTCAAGCAGGCGATACGGATAAGGTTCACTATGAAACGATGGCTTTCACGATGAGTGTGAACGAGGTCTATCTAATTGCTACTTTCATTGCGGCTGCGGCGCTACCCCTAAGCTTATTTGTAGGTAAAGTGCAGCGTCAGACAATTGCTAAGGCGGAAAAATAATCTGCATAATCTCTGAACTGAGCCGAGAAGAATGGGAAGCTCCCGTTACTTCCCGGCTCTTTTTTCTGTGTTGGTCAATTAAGCTGTTTATAAGGAGCATAGCCATGCGTAGAAAACTTGGTGTTGAGTTTGGCTGTTACGCCATATACCAATGCTTTTTCCATAGGTGGAAATTGTGGCAACGGCAACCAAATGGTTAGCAACCAAGCTCCATGGGCAATTATGATACAATAAAAAAATATCTAAAGGAGGGCTATTCTATTTTCATACATTTAGTTCACTATATCTATCCCAAGTTTATCTATCCCAATTTTTTTTGAAATTAGTGAACGCTTTTGATCGATTGAGCCAATACATACTGTATACAATATTTCAGGGGGCCCTCAAATGGACGATCAACAGTTAAATACATGGTTAGACCGATTGATAGCTGGGGATCAAGCAGCTTTTGAAGTTATTTATGGTATGACCAGGAAAAAAGTTTATGGTACTGTTACCGCTTTAGTTAACAACAAAGAAGATGTTAATGATATTATGAGCGAAATTTACTATCAATTATGGAGAGCATTACCGAATTATGATCGCAAGCGCTCGTTTCTCTTTTGGTTAAATGGCATTGTCATTAAACAAATCAATAATTGGCGTAGACAAATTTGGAGAAGATTTCGTTTGATTGAGAAAAAAAACCGTCTCAGTGAAGAGCCTCATGTGGACATGCCGGATGAATTGTTTATGGATAACGAAGCTCATCAAGAAATGAAAACCATGATTCAGAAATTGCCATTTAAGCTTCGAATTGTACTCTTGTATCGTTATTATTACGATTACTCGCATAATGAAATAGCTGAATTACTTCAAATCCCAACGGCTACCGTTAGATCCAGAAATCATCTAGCATTAAAGCATATTCGCGAAAGGTTTGAAAATCAACTGGACGGGGAGGCAGTAACCAAAAATGGATATCTCCAAAAAAATTAATGAAGCCTTAGCTGAACAATTGGAAGAGACGCGCATTCCAGAAGAAATTGACCAACGTGTAAAAGAATCATTTATACAATTTCATAAGAAAAAGGAGAAAAATAAAATGAAGAAAAAATTTATCATACTCAGTTTAGCGGCAGTCATTCTTGTACCGACAGGTATGTATGCAATGAACACGTCGTATTTTTCTAATGATGTGGATCTTAACGGATTAGTTGATAAAGGGGTTAAACGCGCCGTATCTCAACAATTATCGATACCGATCGATCAGAAAATTACCGATAAAGGCATCACGGTACATCTAAAAGAACTATATGTCGAAAACAAAAAAATACTTATACATTATAACATCGAGCAGCAGGACGGTACGCCTGTTCCCTATGAATTCGATACAACGGGATTAAATGTGATTACTGATGGAAAGAGAGATGGAAAACAAGTGGAAAATCCCACTTATCAGGAGTCAGGACTTGAAGGATTCAGCGTTTTAAGTTTTTTTGGCACAGAGAAAACAGACAATCTGCCTTTTTACCTGACAGACGGAACGGGACGAGAAATAAAAACAGGGATTGCGGATAAGGATAAACCTGAAGGAATCATTGCTTTTGTTACGGATGGCTCTATCTTGCCGAAATCCATCAATCTGAATGTAAACATCAATAGAATCGGCAAAACGAAAGGAAGCTGGAAAACGCAATTTCCAATTGATCAAAGTAAAGCTGAGCAGGCTACTGAAGCCGCCCGTTAAGTAAAACTGAACGACAACAATAACGATCTTTTTTCAAATAATACAGTTAAGATGCGGATAATTTGCATTACCCTCCGAGATTATGGCAATGATGGGTGTGCGAAAGAAGCTAATATCAAGGTGAGCCTGAATGGATACACGCTTACTTCACTAAAATTATACGACTTACAGGATTCCAAGGATTATTTGTTCCTCCATGGGTAAAGAAAAAAACACCGAAAAAATCGGTGTTTTTTTCTTTCTCTACATTTGATCACACCTTAGCAAGGTAATCATCTAACTGGTCAAAGGTTCCGGAAAAACCTTTCTGAACCATATCGTGAGCAGCCTTAAAGGTATTAAGCTCATCCTCAGTCGGAGATAGGGGAGCCCCGCGCATGGTAATAGTCGTTTTTCCTTCATTTTCTGTCAATGTCAAGGTATTCAGAATTTCTAGTGGCCAGGTTGGGCTAAACGGAGCTCGAACCGTGTTGCCTTCTTCATCAGAAAAGGAAATCATGAAGACAAGTTTCTCTGGTTCTACGATTTCTCGATAAGTAAATTTACCCCACATTTCATGACCCTCAGGGGAGCGTTGACTGTAGTGGAAAACACCGCCAGGGCGGAGATCTAGTTTGGTGACATTCATTGTGAACCCTTTCGGCCCCCACCAGTTAATCAGATGCTCAGGCTCAGTAAATGCTTTGTATACAAGTTCCCTCGATGCATCGAAGGTTCGCGTGATAAGCAATTCATTTTGAATGGTCATTTTAATTCCTCCTTGATTTGATGTTACATTGTCCATACGAAACGCTTATAAAGTTTTGGGCTATATCACAGTACACTTGTTACGGTACTAGTCCTTGTCTTTATGTTTTTTTTCCTTTTCTTGCAGTTCGTGTAGATAGTCGTCCAAGCGATCAAATCTCTCTTCCCAGAGGCTTCGGAAAGACTCCAACCAGTTGTTCAGTTCAATAAATGACTGAGACCGAAGCTTATAAATACGCCGATTAGCGCTTGGCTGCATCTCAACGAGCCCAGACTCACTAAGTACACGGAGATGTTTTGAAACTTGCGGTTGCTGAAGCCCAAGTCGTTCTGCTATTTCTCCCACTGTAAGGGGGCCGTCACGCAAGAGCTCTACAATGTGTAAGCGGTTGGGCTCGGCAAGTGCGCTCAAAGTTGACAATTTCACACTCATTTAAACAAGCTCCTTCCTACTCAAATATACTCTTTATAGAATATTCCTGTCAAGGAATACACTATAAAGCTGTACAGTGCATTCTGAATAAAATAGACACTACCAGAACAAGATAGTTCACTATCTTCTCCGGCAGTGCCTATTTCTCTTCAGCTCGTGGATTATTGGTTTTCCAGCGTTTTTTGCCCCTAAATTTTGGTCTTGATGTATTTATTTATAAAATATAATATAAAAGAGTACATTTGGGGTTACATAGTTTTATATTATCTTAGCCTTTAAGAGTAAAAGGGGGAATAATGAAGAAAAAGAGAGCGCTTTAATTTTTAATATACAGTCTGATTTGGTTTGTATAATTTATTATACAGGTAAAGGGGTTGCAATAGTGATATATCAAAAAAGAGAAAAATCTCTTGATGTTTGGAATAAGGAATTTGAAACGGGAAAATGGACACAAGTGTTTGAAGCGATGGATGAGGTGCCGCGTTATAGTGTGGTTACCGGATATTTGCAGTCCTACCGATCAAATGCGGCTATTCTTGATCTCGGTTGCGGGCAAGGGATGCTTCTCAAGTATATGCAGTATTATGAAAGGTACTTGGGAGTTGACTTTTCGGAAGAAGCGTTAAAGTTGGCCCGAAGTTTAACAACAGAGCGGTGTACTTTTATCCATTCGGATATAGAAGTTTTTACTCCCGATGATCGTTATGATTTGATTATTTTTAATGAATGTCTGTATTACTTTGACCACCCGCTTGATCTGATGGAAAGGTACAAAGCTTTCTTACGGCCTGACGGGGCTTTTATCATTTCTCTTCATGTGAGAGAAGCTTCAGAGATTATTAGGCAGAATCTCATTCAGAGCAGGGAATATGCGATACTGTCTGACGTTCAGCTTACTACGGATGCGAATAGTTGGACGGTTTCGTTGATCAGACCGAAAGCTTAATGTTTCTGAAAATTCTTATGCAGTAGGACAGTCATCCAGATTATCAAAAACTAAAATAGGATTCCCTGGAGGGTTGAATTTGTTCTCAGAAAACCGTTATAGAGCTGCTGTTATCATCCCTACTTATAATCGGGCTGAACTTTTGCGCCATACGCTGCGTTCGCTTATACATCAAACTCTGAATAAAGATGATTTCGAGACGATTATTGTCGATGATGGCTCCTCAGATCATACCAAGGAAGTTATAAGCAGCTTTGAGAGTGAACTCCATATTAAGTATGTGTATCAGCCGGATCAGGGATTCCGAGTCGCTCGGGCCAGAAATTTAGGTATTAAGCTAGCGGAAGCTTCAATTTGTATATTTATTGATTCAGGTCTTCTGTTGTCTCCTGACTGTTTGTGGCAACATGTTCACACCCATGTAAGTTCGAGTGAGCTTTCTGCCGTGATTGGATATGTCGCCGGTTTTTCTCAACATGATGAAAATAACGAAATCCTGATGCAGGCAATTGATCTGAATGACTGGAAACATACAATGGAAACCGTAATGAACGACTCACTCTTTGAGGATATTCGAGAGGGATGTTACCGCAAATATAACGACAAACTAACAGATCTACCTGCGCCCTGGGTATTTTTCTGGGCAGGGAATGTATCTGTGCCGACTTCCATTTTGAAGGAGATTCAGGGATTTGATGAGCAGTATACATCTTGGGGTGTAGAGGATGTGGATGTTGGATACGCTTTATTTTTGAAAAAGGTAAGATTTCAATTGCGCAGAGAGGCGCTAACCATTCATTTTCCCCATGATAAAGACGAGCATGAAAATAAAAAAAACTCCCAAGCGAACCGCACATACTTCCATAATAAGTATAAATCAGCAGAATCGGAGTTGCTTATCACCACACGTTGCCTCGATATGAATGATGTCTTGCTCCAAGGCGAAATTTCTTCTAAGTAAAAACACCGTGCACGTTTCACTGCCAATCTATTATTCATGGAGGGGTAAGATGGAAAACATTAGTAAATTCAAAATTCTTTTTAGTTATCCTATTCGTCAGCCCCATCTTATGAGTCAAGTCGATTACGATTTATGGGAGAATCTCTATACATTAAGTAATGATATGCTTGTAGAGGTGATATTCAATCTCAATCCAGATGCCATCGTAGCTCAAAATTACTTGCTGCTTCAACGCATCCAGGAACTCCAGATCAGGTCACTCCTTAATGAGTCAATTATTCTTGTGTATGCCACAAATCCAGAAAGTGCTTCTTTTCTTAAAGGAGTGGACGATTTTCATCTAGTTGCTTGTGAGGATACGGATTTGCTGGAAGTTAAAGTGCTGCAGCATTTGGAGGAACAACACAATCGCATGTTTTCTATCACTCCCCCTAAACCAATTTCCAAGGATGCTCCTATTGCCATAATCGGAGCAGGAATTGTGAACTTGATCACGGCTTTCTGTTTGGTGCAGAAGGGTTATAAACTTGTTGTTTATGCTGCTGACCCAACACCGTATGAAGAGGATAGATGGAAAGAATATGGATGCACGCTCTCCGGTAATGACGCACGGATATTTTCCTTTAATGAATCCCGGCAGCACCATTATTATGGTGATCCGCTGCTAGCAGCTCCTATCGATCAATATCGTAAGTCTGTGCCTGACAACGGCTGGTTATGCTGCCCGAAAGAACAGTTAAGTACATCGGATTGGAAATGGATAGAAGAATATGAATCCTATCCGCAATGGATGTATCAGAAGATACAAAAGGAAATCATTGATTTTAATAAAGAAAGCTATGATCTGTGGAATCACCTTTCCAAGCAGCACCCGGAGCTCCTTGAAGATACGGGCTATGTTAACCGGCTGTTTAGAGTTTATTCGACACCTGAACAGTACAAAAAGGGGATTAAGGCAGAACAAGCGCTCGGTTCATTTATACGAGAGTTGAACACAATGGAGATAGAGCGCCTACTCCCAAGCCTTCATGAAGCTCTTCGCGCAGATGCCATATGTGGAGTGATCGAGGTAGAAGGTTTCGGGATCCATATTCACAAGCTCGCGCTGAAATTAATAAAGGTTTTAGAAGAAAAAGGGACGAAGTTTCATTGGAACGAAAGTTTTGACCGCATCGAGTTCGATAGATCAGGTCAAGTAAAAGCAATCCGCACTGGACAACGGACGATAGTCGCGGATTATTTTGTTGTCTCTCCTGGAGTCCCGCGCAATGATTTCCTAAAAGGCACATCTTCACATGGTAAAATTGGTGCCATGCTCGGCTGTTGGCTCACGCTGCCCACCGACAACGTCTCCGAACTTCTTTATCCAATAAAAGTAACCCGGGCAGGATATGCATCTGAAGAAGCTGCTTCAGGTGCCAACATCATCCCAGGAATTGACAGGCAAGGCAATCAGGTGATTCATATAAGCTCTGGACATGGTTTCCTTGGTCTTGATCCCCATAATCTTCATGCGGATTATATCCGTGATCTGTCCCGAGCGGTTCACGAGACCGCCGAAGACCTGTTCCCAAGTCTATATAAAAAAGCGCAGGATTCAGGAATGTTTAACACATCCCCCAGATACTGTATAAGACCCTGGACGCCATCTTGCTTAGGGGTGTTTGAGGGGATTCCAACCGTAAACAATGGACTCTTTATTATAACAGGAGGTCACAACACGGGGGGGTTCGCCCACTCAATGTCCGTAGCAAATGCGGTGATCCAAGCCTTCGAAGGCTCTTCCCATCCGATGCATAGGTTGTATCACCCGGATCGGCTGAAAAGCTTTTTTACACCATATGGTCTTCCCCATCATTTTTCTGGCTCAACTACTGTACTGGGTTCTGTATAAAAGCCTGTTAAAATGGATTCCTATTCCTGCTTGTATAGGAGGTATAACGATGAGCGAGTATCTTGTATCCACCATCATCCCCAATTATAATAACGCTCCCTATATAAAGGATTGCGTATACAGTCTACTTTCACAAAGTTACTCCAATGTAGAAATTATTATTACTGATGACGCTTCAACGGACGGTTCACAAGAAGTGATTGCACAGTTAGTTTCCGAACATGCTAATGTACATGCTCTATACAATCGGCATAATATCGGAATTACCCGGAACAGAAAGAATGCCCTCCAAACCGCAAAAGGGGAGTATGTCAATTATTTGGACAGCGATGATTACATACAAAATCAGGATAAACTCAAGGCTGAAATGGAGATTATTCACTATTACCGGGATAAATATGATGAGGATATCCTCGCGTTTTCTGATATAGCGATTGCAAATGGGAAGGGAGAGATTGTCAATCGTTTCCGAGATATCAAGCCGGTCAAAGAAGGATACATCACTGCGGAACTGATGACGAGGCGCTGCTTGATACCGCAGAACTTTACCTTCCGCAGGCATTTATATGCTTCCGTCGGAGGCCATGACGAAACAATTCCGTTTTATGAAAATTGGGATCTCAAAATCCGGCTTAGCGCAAAGTATAAATACGTGTTTACTGGCGTCCCTGGATTTGTCTATCGTAGACACGGCGAAGGGTTGTCCAATGCTCACGAAGATCGCCATCAGAAATGGGTGCGCTATATTGCTGAGAAGAACCTGGCTTTGATTAATCACGATGACCAGCCCATGATTAAGCGGTGGATCGAACAAATGCTGCTGCAATTGGGTGACGAATTAGACTTCATTAATGGTCATCTGCAAAAGCAGGGAGTGCAGCAATGAGGACATATAGCATAGGTATCATTGGCTGCGGGCCTTGGGGACTTGCTGTACTTGAAAGAACCATTGCCCATTTTTCTTTGGAGGCGCAGCGCGATGTCGAATTACACCTGCATATTATTGAGCCTGATAGAGGCGGTACAGGTGTTTACTCTGACAAGCTGCCTGAATTTCTCCTTCTAAATACGGAATGTGGAAATATTAATTTATTCGGAAGCACTTTTATGGGACTTGACCGCACACGCAAGGAATATGAGGTGGATTTCTATGAGTGGCTCCGTGCTAACCGCTATCAGGTAGAGGATGCAGGCGTTACACGGGAAGTTAAGCCAACCGATTTTGTAGCCAGAAAATGGCTGGGGAACTACCTTCATTGGGTATTTCAGACACTCTTTGCTCACCTCCCAAAGAACTTGTATGGTCAGGTTCACAAGATGAGGGCCACAAATATTATCAAGGAGGGGGATAAAGAAAGAATCGAATTAGAGAATCGATCTTCCCTGTTGGTAGATACGATTTTTCTTACAATTGGCCATGCTGACACGATCCAGTTTGAATCTGGTTTATCTAGTTCCTATTTACCTGGAGAAATCTTACCTCCTTTTCCTCATCAGAGAGTTCAAGCTGTTGTGCAGCCTGGCGAGTCTCTTCTATTAGCAGGTATGGGTTTAGCGGCAATTGATGTCATTAGCTATCTTACGATCGGGAGGGGGGGCTTGTTTACCCGATTAACTACGGGGGAGCTTACGTACAAACCTTCAGGTAAAGAACCTCGTATCATTCAGTTTTCAAGAAGCGGTCTGCCATTCAGATCCCGTCCAAGCTGGATAAAGGATACCGCCGGAATGTATAAGCCACTTTTCCTTACGAAGGAACGAATAGACGAGCTTCGCCAAGAGCATAAGCAGTTGGATTTTCGGGAACATGTGCTGACGCTCTTATATTCGGAAATGAAGACGGTTTTCTACTGCAAGACAGCTGAAATCCTGAAACAGGATATAGCTCCCTTCATCCTTGCATACAGGGAACAAGCATTTTCTCAGCTTGAGCAAATATATGGAGCATTTGATCCGGAGGAAGCGGTCTTCGGTACCCGTGAAATTCATCACAACTCCACTGCGTACCAAGTCTGGGTTACTAATCAGCTGGAAAGTGATATTGATGAATCCAAATCAGATACGGAATCTCCATCGAAAGCAGCCATCGAGCTGATTCGAGTGCTACGAGACGTAATCCGGTATGCAGTTGATTTTGGGGGCCTGTCGGAGTCGTCATTTCGTGATTTCAGGACGAACATACTCCCGATGTTTTATCGGGCAGTAGTAGGACCTCCTGTTCATAAAACGGAGCAGTTGCTTGCCCTTATGAAGGCAGGTGTTCTCGAGTATTCGCTGGGGCGGGCACCTGTTATCAACTATGAAGCCGAAATCAGACGTTGGAGAGCAAGCTCTGTCCATTTGGATAGCCCCATTCAAATTCACGTCTCTCATTATGTGAAGGGATACAATGATCCCAATCTGTTGGATCCTCCTTCATCGGGATTGTTGCAGAATTTACTGGTAGAAGGACGCATTAAATCTTCTTATTCGTCTATGCCTCTCCCGGGCTTAGGAATTGAGTGTGATCGGGATTTTCACCCGATTAATAAAGAGGGGGAAATCGAGGAACATATCTACATACTCGGGCTTCTTACGGACGGAAAGCGGAATTTTAATCTGTACATACCTTCCCCTAACAGCCGGGCACGAGCTTTTCTTGACGCAGACCAGTGTGTAGTTGAAGTTCTTAAAAAATGTAAAAACAATAAAATTGATAAAATTATATCCTACTAGGAGGGTTCATTATGTCTCAAACATCCATAACACAGCGCCTGGAGACTTTAGGAATAAACCTGCCGACAGCAAGCAATCCCGCGGCAAAGTATGCCAATGCAGTTCTAGTAAACGGTTTTCTGTTCGTATCAGGGAAAGGTCCAACTGGTAATCCGAAAGGGAAACTCGGTATTGATTTTAATACGCAAGAAGGATATGAATTCGCACGTCAAACGGGTATTGAGGTGCTAGCAGTACTCGCAGATGTGCTCGGTTCTCTGGATAAGGTGAAGCAGGTAGTGAAAGTACAGGGATTTGTAAATGCAAGTGCGGAATATGAAGAACACCATAAGGTGCTGAATGGTTTTTCTGACTTGATGCTTGAAGTTTTCGATACGAAAGGCGTTCATGCCCGCTCTGTATTCGGAGCGAACTCGGTCAGGGACAATCTTCCGATTATTGTGGAATCTATTTTCTTAGTTGAGACCTGAGCAAACGGTCTGGCAAATGCAGCGTTGGAAATGGGGCGATGACTTATGAAAATGGTTATGAACAGGTCAGTGTTTGGATTTCTGCTCTCTGCCTTGATTCTAAGCTTTGGAGTCAGTTTTTTGAATCCGATTATCAGTCTGGTTCTGGTTAACGAGAAGGGAGTTTCTCCATTTCATATGGGGGTGTTCATTTCGGTAGTGACTTTGCTAAAAATTGTGACAGGTCATATATCTGGGATTGTAGGTGATAATCGGAATATTAGAAGAAGAATTTTGTTTATCAGTCAATTATTCAATATTATGGGTCTGTGCGGCTTCTTGTTTTTGAATAATTACTGGTTTTTATTATGTCTGGTTACCCCTCTTCTTGCACTGGGTGGCATGGGCTCTTCACATCTCCTTGCTTTGGGAAGGGTTTATTCAGATACCACTGAACAAAAGAGCGCCACTTCGCTCATTACATGGATGAGGACCATGATTACACTTGCATGGATCGTAGGACCTCCAAGCGTTTTTTTTATTATCGAACAATGGGGATTTAATTGGTCAATATTAATGTCAATCACCTTTTCTGTTCTCTTGTCGATGTCCATTTGGCTTTTTATTCCGGATTTCGAAGTGAAGCGTTCAAAACAAGAAAAAGGTGCTGCGTTACCCCGATGGATCACCAATGGCCCTTTGCTGGCCGTCCTGGTAATCAACATCGTTGTGAATTTAGCCGACAATTTGTATGCAGTATCCATGCCCTTGTATCTGGTGGAAAGCCTTCACTTTGAAGCAAGATGGGCTGGTTATATTTTCGGAGCTGCGGCAGGACTTGAGGTTATTTTCACCATATTGACAGGTTACTTAGCCGACCGTATCGGTAAAGAAAGACTTGTTGCTATAGCGCTTGTCTCAGGGGCTGTCTTTTATGGACTTCTTTTAATCGTCGTTACCCGGTTTAGCCTTATTCTTATCCAACTATTTAACGCAGTTTTTATCAGCGTGACGACCAATCTCTTAATTATTATTATTCAGGATAAGATGCCTGAACGTCCAGCTATGGCTTCGACATTGTATACAAACAGCATGCGAGTAGGAAACATGTGCGCGGGTCTTATTGCTGGTCTAGTCAGCCAATTTTTCGGTTTTAAAAGTGTTTTTATCCTTTCTATGGTTATCTCTCTTCTCGGATTAATATGTGTGGGATTCATGAAACGAAACAGTTATCGGTTAGCCCATACAACCGCTGCTGTGGAAGGAGAGGGCAAATGACATCGTACCGGACCATGATTATGATGTTCCATAGTATACTGACTGACACGAAGCTGCAAAGCCGCTATATACAATATCCTCGACAAGAGATGTCTGCGCGGGATTTCAGAGAAATCATAGAAGGTCTGCAAGCGAGGGATTATCAATTTATTTCGTTAAATGAGCTTCATACTAGACTGGAGCAAAATGATCGCGAGCTCAAAAGATTTCCTTTTGTGTGTTTTACATTTGATGACGGTTACACGAATAATTACACCCATGCTTTTCCAATCATGGAGGAGTACCAGATCCCGTTTACCTTGTATCTGACCACCGGTTATCCAGATCGGGATGTGATTCATATCAGCGAAGCTGTTGAGGATTTAGTGCGAAATCGTCCTAACATGGTCTTAACTATAGATGGGGATACACTCACCTATGATACATCTACAAATGACGGCAAAATAAAGGCCATTCGCGAGATTGAACAAGTACTAGCACAAACATGTTCAACGGTAAATGAAATGGTTGAATTATTGCAAATAAATGCTGAACAATATCGTCATTACGGGCTCAACTGGAATCAAATAGGCAAGCTGAATGAAAGCCCTCTTTGCACGATTGGGGCTCATACCCGAACCCATCCCAACCTGACTTTACTGGATATGGACGATCTTCGTAAAGAGCTGGTCGAACCAAAGGCGCGGATTGAAGCAGTGATTGGAGAGGAAGTAGTCCATTTCTCCTATCCATACGGCCGATATAATGAAAATGTTCGTGAAGAGGCAATTAAGGCGGGATATAAGATGATTACAACTACACGAGGCGGTCCGTTTATTCCGACTAACTTTGATCTATATGCATTACCGAGAGTATGCGGTGTACCTGATTTCCAATTTGAAGATAGCGATTCGCTAGCCAATAGAGGAGTGAAGCCTAGTGAAAAGCTTCAATAACATTTTTTTCGATACGAAAGAAAAGAAAGTCGCTCTTACTTTTGATGATGGCCCAGACCCCATTTACACGAGAGAAATTTTAAATATCTTGCAGAGATACAATGTCAAGGCGGCTTTTTTTGTCATTGGACAGCATGTACAAACGTACCGTGATGTGATTGGGGAGATTGCGAGCCAGGGGCATACGATAGGTAACCACACTTACCATCATCCAGATCTGTTAGATTTAAGTCACGAGGAAATAGTAGAAGAGATCGTGAAAACGGAAAAGGAGATCATGCAAATTACAGGTCAGAAACCGCACCTATTTCGTCCGCCATACGGCCATTTTGATGATTCCATCGTGGAGATGGTACGGCAAATGGGGTACATCTTTTTTACCTGGACTCGAAAACTTGACTCCCGAGATTGGGAGTATGCGAGCGAAAGTCTCATCTTTAGTCATATGATGACACATGTTGAAAGTGGTGGAATCATGTTATTTCATGATTCTTCTCATGATCGAATGGCTGTACGTTCACACACGGTAAAAGTGATAAATCAGTTAATACCTGCTTTATTGGAACAAAACTATCAATTTATTGACCTGGCTCACCTACATCACGACCCAAATATAATCGTCTACACAATAGATGAGAATAAATACTACAATTAAGCAAAAATTCTCTAAAAGGCGATACAAAATGCTCATTCCGTACTAACAGCTTGGAATGGTTTAATTTAATTGAACGATCCCTGTGTCTTGCTGCTGCAACGATATGGGGATTTTTGTTTACAAGTTAGAGAAGTTTTATTAACATCGTTGATTTATAAATAACTTAAGAGCCATGGTGCGCAGCCATATCTGCGATTTAGGGATGTCATGCTGCTACACCCTATGAAGGAAGAAGAACAGGCGAATATAGCAATTCAATAAATTGCCTGCCTACGATGGTCAACTATTTTTTAAGATTAAGGGTATTCGTATGCAACGATGCCTGAATATGGTTGCGGAAACCATAAACGGTTCAGGCGGCGCGCAGCAAAACCTCGGACAGGCAATAATCGCGCTAGCCGCCGGCAGCCCTGAGAACATATGTAAATTCAAGTAGAGCCAGGTAGATAACTCTTTAATCGCTATCCTCGTGGTGGCAAGCAGCAAGTTGTGTTTAGCTAATGACGGCTCGATTAATAGAAAAAAGCTGTGTTACAATGTGAAATCGATTCTCTAAGCTAAAACTTGAGATCAGCGTTAGAGATCACAAAATTGAAGACTTAAAAAAAGACTTGCTGAGTAATCGCCAAATCATACCCCATATATTTTCATTAGATTGTTAAACATATTTAAAATTTTTGGAGAATTACATCCTTGTAATACCGTAATTAGTGATAATTCAACATTAAATGCTATTTTTTTGATAAATATTGTATAAAAGTTTAATTTATGCATATACAAATATTTACTTCTGTGGTATTTTTGAACTAGGGAGTACAAAATTTAATAGCTGGCCAGCTCACGGCATCTAGAGTTCTATCTTTTCCCTCAAATGATTAATAGGGAGGATGTTTAATTATGAAAATGAAAGCGGCAACATTTGTACTTTGCTTCGCCATGTTAGCTAGCGTACCCTCTGTGGTTGGTGCCACACAAGCTAGCACAACTCTAAATCAAGATGCGGTTTCTTTGTCTCAAGCAGCTAACACTTTGTACTTTGGAACAAGTCTCGGTACTTACATCGGTCAAGGGAAATTGGTTATTACTGGAGGTTTCTCCGGAGGTAATGCCCACGGAGATCGACCAGAGATTGATCTCACTGTCTGGAGAGTTACTAATGGGGTAAAGGAAAAAGTAGGCGGGTATTTTGAAATGGGTTGGCCAAATCAAAGTAACAGCATCAACTATTCTGTACCAAATTTACCCTTTGGGACTTATGAAGTAACATATACAGGTGGACCAAGTCTATCTGTGAATGCCAATATTTATTTCAATTAATTTTCGGTTTTATCAATAAGTAATAAAGTACTTGATAAAAACTCCCATGGGCATCATGGGGGTTTTTTATCATTGTTCTAGTAGCACAGCCGATGTAGGCGTTAACGAGTTTTACATACTGTTCAATAAAGACAAGCGTCGAGAGATTGGCTAATATATCACTTTCGCGATGTCTCTTGCTTTCAACCGTGGGAAGCAGCCAGACGTAACGTTCGAATGTCCCGTTAATGCCATACAAAAATGGAACAACCAATAAACCACAATCCGCCTATGGTATATAAGGAAGAAGCTCCAAAAATGTCCGCAGCATAGCCTCCAATTAGACTGCTCGGGGGAATTGCAATAACAGCGAGACTGGAAGAAATCCCCCATACTCGTCCACGATATTCTTCAGAAACCAACATTGAATTGTGATTCCGGAAGCGATATTGTACAAAGTCTTTCCGCCATGCGTATGCAAAAGAATAAAACCGTCGACGGCAACCAAGTGGACATCGAAATACCGATGATTGCTAGTCCCGTTAATCCTATGCCTACCATCATAAGCCGTCCTGCACCTAAAAACCGTACCCAATATCCTGCCAAAATGCCGCCTAGTATTCCACCAACGGCCCAGTAAACACCGAAGGCGGCGACTAATATTCCTGCTAAAGAACTGCCGATAATATATACCACTTTGGTTAGACTAGTAAAAAGTCCCGTTGCATAAGTAAGTTGATCGTGTCGCACGACCTCAGGCATAATCGAGTACTGATCCATATCCAAGACAAGGTTCCAACGATACTCTCTGCTAACAGAATTAGTCATCCACATGATTTTTTTTCGATCCCAACGATCAACTAATGCACTAGAGAGCGGCCCCCTAAAAATACGGTCTAAATGCCAGATCACCTGAATCAATGCGGCTTGATTCCTCCTTAAATGTTCGTTCCTAGGAACTTAAAAGTAAGGACAGCGCTTTCACGTTGTCCTTTACTTCGTCTACTAGCAATTTGTTTTAAAATCGAAGGAAGTAGTTAATTTTATGAAAAGTAAATTCTTATTGAATCATCCAAGATACTTAATTAGATTCATTGTTCCCGTTGATCTTGTAACCACCCATCCATCGGGAATGGGAGAACCTAACATGACCCATACTTCTTGACCATAGCTGGCCCCTTTTACATTCATAATTAGGTTCATAGTTCCCGTTGATCTTATAACCACCCATCCATCTGGAATGGGAGATCCCAACATGACCCAAACTTCTTGACCATAACTGGCCCCTTTTACAAACTTAATAAAGTTCATCGTTCCCGTTGATCTTATAACCACCCATCCATCCGGGATGGGAGATCCCAACATGACCCATATTTCTTGGCCGTAACTTGCATTTTTGACATTCGTAATTTCATTCATATTTCCTGACGACCTCGTAACGACCCACCCATCAGGAATGGGAGATCCCAACGGTATCCATTGTGTTTGCAAAGAAGAAAAATTGCTTTCCTGATTCAAAGTGAAGGTTGATTCAGTTGCGCCCCTCGCTTGAGCATGCATGGAAAAAGCTGATATAGCTAACAAAGAACAAATTGTTAAAATAGCTGTGTTTTTTTTAATCATTAGATTCTCATCCCTTCATGTGAATGCTGAATGTGTTTAGAATACTTAGTCACTTTCGTAGTTAAATTTTGAATTTCCTCCTTTCCAAATCTAGTAACTACAATCCAATTATAGTAGGATATATATCCAATTTCAACCATATTTAAAATATAAATATATAAATGTTAAATTAGATATTTGTTGACTGTTTTTATATTAAAATGTCTAAAAACGCAATTTAATGTCTTTTCGATTTGTTATTTTAAGGTTTATGTAAGGTTTAAATCAAAATCGTGTAAGGTTCGACAAGTATAATCATTTTTGTTACATGAAATCGTCAATGAAATTAGGACACGTTGGTTTTCATAACATAGGAGCTAGAGAATTAGGAGGAGGTTCAACATGGAAATAATCTTACAAGCGAAAAATGTTGAAAAAAAGTTTGGTGCAAAAGGAAATGTATACACAGCCTTGCAGGACATCAATCTTGAGATTCAAGTAGGTGAATTTGTTGGCATCATGGGTCCATCGGGAGCGGGGAAATCAACTTTGCTCAATATTTTTTCTACAATTGATACGTCATCATCAGGTGATATCATGATTGCTAATCAAAATATCGTCAAAATGAATGATGAGCAATTATCGGACTTTCGTCGGAATAAGCTTGGTTTTATTTTTCAGGATTATAATCTGCTTGATACCTTGACTGTAAAAGAAAATATTTTGCTGCCGCTTGCCTTATCCAAGGTGCCACCAGCAGAAATTGAACAACGGGTAAATGAAATTGCGGATACGTTCGGCATTCGGGATATTTTAGACAAATACCCATACCATATTTCAGGTGGTCAAAAGCAGAGAACAGCGGCATCCCGCGCCATTGTCGCAAACCCAAGCCTGATCTTGGCGGATGAGCCAACAGGTGCGCTCGATTCAAAATCAGCAACAAGCTTGCTGGAAAGCTTAAGCATGCTTAATGAAACCAACAAATCGACCATTATGATGGTCACTCACGATGCGTATGCCGCAAGTTATTGTAAGCGGGTCATCTTCATTAAAGATGGTCAGCTCTTTGCTGAGCTTCATAAAAAAAGACAGCCGCGCAAGGAATTTTTCCAAAACATAATAGAGGTTCTCGCCACACTAGGGGGTGGGTATGATGACACTCTTTAGTATTGCGAGAAAGAATATAAGGAATAATTTTACTAACTATTTCTTATATATTGCTTCAATGATTTTTAGCATCGTTATTTACTTCACGTTTGTTTCATTAAAATATGATCAAACCATTCAATCCGCTTCAGGCGCATCAACCAAGATTAGCTCAGCTTTCAGTGGAGCGGCGGTCGTTTTAATGATCTTCGTCGCCATCTTTATCTGGTACTCTAATTCATTCTTTACGCGGAAACGTAAGAAAGAGGTTGGGCTCTATTCCTTACTCGGAGTAAGAAAGAGGCAAATCGGACGAATGCTATTTTATGAGAACTTTATTATGGGGATTCTAGCACTTATGATTGGAATTGCTCTGGGCTCTTTATTATCGAAGTTTTTTGTGTCTTTATTAATGAAAGTGATGGGTTATGAGGCCATCGCGAATTTCTCACTTTCATCATCTGCCATTTTGAACACGATCATTGTCTTTTCCATGATTACATTAATTACTTCTTTTCAGGGCTATCGCTTAATTTATCGGTTTAAATTAATTGAATTATTTCATGCGGATCAAGAAAGTGAACAACAACCAAAGACTTCCTGGATCTTTGCTTTTTTATCTGTTGTTTTAATAGCTATTGGTTACTGGCTTGCGCTGCAAAACTTTCTAAAGTCAAAAGTTTGGGAAACCCTAGGTTTTATGGTAACTCCACTTGTCATTTTAGTAACTGTTATACTCGGTACGTATCTCTTATTTACAGCGTTAACCGTGACTCTATTGAAATTATCAAGAAAAAATAAAAAGAGCTATTGGAAAGGGATTAACTTAATCGGCACATCCCAACTCTTATATCGAATTAAAGGAAATGCCCGTACCTTAACGATCATTGCTGTACTTAGTGCCACAACGCTAACAGCAGTTGGGACGGCATACAGCATGTATTATAGTACTAAAAGCGCGGTTGAGAAGGCCAATCCTAACAGCCTGATGTTCATTGCTTCAGACATCAACCTGACAAAGAAAGTAAAGGATATGGTTTCAGTAAATACAAATCATGATGTCATTTATCATGTAACGGTTCCGGTTATTGAAGTAGATGCTGATGCTGGAAATCTGAAAAATAATTTCTCAAACAGTGAACCAACGTACACGCTTATATCAAACCATGATTTTAACGAATTGGCTAAACTCCAGGATAGGCATGATTCTCTTTCATTAAAAGAGAATGAAGCATCCGCATTAGATCCGATGTTCATGGAGGGGATTTCACCAAATTATGTTGGGGCCACCGTACAATTAAAAGTGGATAACGGTGGGGAGACTATAACCTTTAAGGATCTAAAAAAATACAGTGTTCTGAACCTTCATACTGCGTATTCTACGGTTGTGATCAGCGATGCAATGTTCGCCCGTTTACAACAAAATAAAAGCTCGCTAAACTTAGAAGCCTATGGGATTACCCATGAGGAGAAGGCAAAAGAAATAACAAAAGAGATTCAGGCTATTTTGCCGGAAAAAGCAGAGTTTTCAAGCTTCTACCTTGACTTCGCTGCTGGATTGGAGTCATCCGGCTTAATGATTTTCATGGGCGGATTCCTTGGACTTGTCTTCTTAGCTGCGACAGGCAGTATCATTTACTTTAAACAATTAACAGAAGCGAATGCAGATAAAGGTCGCTATCAGATTTTATATAAAATTGGTGTAACCAAGAAAGAAATCAAAAAATCAATAGCAAAGCAAGTCTTATTTATTTTCGCACTTCCATTGGTTGCAGGAATCGCGCATTGTGCTGTAGCCTTGACTGCTTTATCTAAGCTGCTCCAAATGAACTTAGTTATTCCAGTTATGATTTGTATGGGAATATATTCATGTATATATATCTTGTACTACTTTTTAACCGTAAATGCTTACTACAAAATAGTGACGAAATAATATCATTTAAAATAAAGGAGTAGAACCATGAAAAA
The DNA here is from genome assembly GCF_010820665.1 of Paenibacillus sp. SYP-B3998. Classification (GTDB taxonomy): domain Bacteria; phylum Bacillota; class Bacilli; order Paenibacillales; family NBRC-103111; genus Paenibacillus_E. The sequence goes on from NZ_JAAIKC010000001.1 coordinate 1,412,664, forward strand.
AGTAATTATAGCTGTATCCGTAGGTATTGCAATTGTAATTGGGTTTTTAGTTTTTATGCAAAATGTTAATATAAACAGACTAGGTGCGGAGCCTTACTATGTTCAGGTTAATGAGGGTAAGAAAATGGAAGGTAAAACAGGCACCGGAGAAAAGTATGTGTATTATGAATATACCTTGCAAGCCTTTGATAAAAAGGGTCAGGAGAAACCAGTTACCTTTACAGCTAACAAACAATTGCGCAAAGAAGCCTTTCTGTGTGTGTTCGTCAAAGGTGACAAAGTAAGTTCCTATCAGGAAGTGGCATTAAATGAAGTACCAGTCAAAGCCAAAGTCAATCTGCAAAGCTCGTCCAGTTCATGAAGACAGGTACTCTTTTCACGATTTCATGTATAGCATGTATTTCGATTAATAAATTGGCTTATGATTGTTTATAGGCAAGGAAGTTGGACATGCAGCCAGTGCTGGATGTTCTTTTCTCAGATAAGGTGTTCACGTAAACTAGAGAGGGTTAGAGGTCATGTCGATAAATAAAAAGGTTTTAATTGTTGACGACGAAGTCGATATTTTACGGCTGCTGCAAACGGTGCTTAGTAAAGAGGGCATAGAGCATGTTTATACAGCTACGACAGCAACAGAGGGACTTAGTCAATTCAACGCAAAGCAACCTGATATTGTAATTTTAGATATTATGCTTCCCGATGGGGAGGGCTATGAGGTATGTAAAAAGATCAGAAGTATGTCAAATGTGCCTATTTTGTTTCTATCCGCAAAAACGGAAGAAATTGATAAAATTTTGGGCTTAGCTATCGGTGGCGACGATTATATAACAAAGCCATTTAGTCCCAAAGAAGTTGCATACAGGATTAAAGCTCATCTTAGAAGGGCTGATTACCAGCAGGTAGAAGTAAAAAGTGCTCCCCTCATTAAAGTGGGACCCTTTGAATTAAATGAGCAAAAAATAGAGTTGAGAAAGAATGGAGAAATTATCGAATTAAAACCGAAGGAACTTGGATTAATGACCCTTTTGCTTAAACACCCCAACCAAATCATAAGTAAAGAAAATCTATATGATAAGGTTTGGGGTGAAGATTTCTTCGGTTTTGATAACACGGTGATGGTACACATTAGAAGGTTAAGGGAGAAAATAGAGGCAGAGCCTTCAAATCCAAAGCACTTGATTACGGTGAAAGGCTTGGGGTACAAATTCGTAGTAAAGGATGAATAGCTGATGAAATGGAGGTTAACAGGGAGATTTCTGCTATCTGTTGTTTTGATTGTAAGTTTAGTCGTGTTTTTCAACATTCTTCTCATCGTAGGAGTGTTTATTGTCCAATCTGCTTCGGGCGGAGCTGCTTTTCATGGAGAAGAAACCTCTGCCGAAGCTGTTACCAAACGCTTTCAGGAACAAATTGTGACCTCCAATCAACAGGTTATGATAACCGAAAAGGGTAAAGAGGAGCTTATCAAAAATAAAGCATGGATCCAAGTATTGGACGCGGATGGCAAGGTGATCTATGGTTATCGAACACCTGAAGGTGTAAAAGAAAAGTATACGCCTCTAGATATCGTCCAAATGTACAAATACAATGAGATTGATCATTACACAACCGTCTATATCAGTGAAAAAAAAGTGAATAACGAATATTATAGTTACTTTATGGGATTCGAAAATCCCTATATCCAAAGAAAAGTGCTATCCTATGATATTCGGGATCTGGTCAAATTATTTAATGTAGGTAGTATCCTTATTTTAGTGATAGATGGCTTGATTGCTCTGTTTATTGGCTATTTATTCAGTAAACGGCTAACTCAGCCATTAATCCTGTTAATCGATGGGATAAAAAGGTTGGCGAACAAAGATTATCAGATGAATTTCGCTCCGAAGGGGATTTATAAAGATGTTTTTTATAATATCAATTATTTATCCGATGAACTCATAGCTAACGAACGCGAAAGAAAAAAATTAGATACTATGAAAGAAGAGTGGGTCGGGAATATCTCGCATGATATCAAAACACCATTGGCGTCTATCCAAGGTTATGCGGAAATGATGAAAGACGCTGAATATCAGTTCTCGCTTGAGGAAATGAGAGAATACGCAGAAATTATCGAACGGAAGTCATTGTATCTAAAAGAAGTCATTGAGGATTTAAATTTATCAACCCGCTTAAAAAATAACAAGCTTACCTTGAATAAAAAGCGCATAAATATCGTGACTCTTTTGCGGAATATCGTTATTGATACTTTAAACGACGCAAGCTATGCCAACAGAAATATTGAATTTCAGTTTAGCGACGACATCATCAAACTTGACGTTGATGAACTTCTGGTACGCAGAGCGATAAGTAATTTGATCTACAATGCGATTGTTCATAATGATGAAGCTGTTGTTATCAAAGTGAGCGTTGAGAAAAGTCAGCCTACTGTTATTAGGGTTGAGGATACGGGTAAAGGAATAAAAAAAGAGGATCTCGAAAGGATCTTCGATCGGTATTATCGGGGAACGAACACGGGAGAACTGCATAAAGGTTCTGGTCTTGGTATGGCCATCGCACATGATATTATTCTCGCGCATGGTGGCGAGATTCATGTGAATAGTCGAATTGGCGAAGGAACTAAGATAGAAATTGTCTTAGATTCGCTTGTCTAGTGACAATAGAGACAATAGGGACATCCATTGCTCGTATGATCAATGAAAGCCGCTAAGCGCGGCTTTTGTTACCAAAGAGCTAATTGTGTATCAAGGTAGCTTATAATAGTTGGTTTATGGATTTCTCAATGGCCTCATTATCCATGCTTTCACCCATATCAAATACTTTACGAATGAAGCCGTCTTGATCAATTAGAAATAAAGATTTGATTGAATGGGCGAATTGACCATCCTTCTGTTTCACAGCCATAATGCCATAATCCGTTGCTGTCTGTAATACTTCCTTTTCACTTCCTCTAAGCAGATGCCAACCGGCGGCTTGGTCAATTCCTAATAAGCTGCCATATTTCTCAAGTACCTCTGGCGTATCACGATCTGGATCAAAAGTGATACTGAGAAACTCCACTTTATTTCCGAACTTTCCTTTTTCCTTCAAATTGTTTTGCATCAAAACCATATTGGATGTTGTTGCTGGACATATATCCGGACAATTTGCAAAGAAAAATTCTAACAAACGTACTTTTCCAGCGCTTTCACTTAATTTTAATGGTTGTCCTTTCAAATCCTGGAGGCTGAACTCAGGAGCTTTTTTAATTACGGGCAGTGGGGCGGCTCCCTGTCGGAACCATAAAACTAGACACAAAACGATGGCAGTAAACAAAACGATGACAGTTGTGCGATACCATGGTTTACGTGAAACTTCTTTCAAAAACATGTGAGAAACGCCTCCTTATTTGCCCTCAACCTTGAATTGTTTAGTTGGCATGGTATGCATGCTCTCAGCAGTCGTATGCGAAGTGACATTATACGTGCCTGCTGTTTGAAACGTTTTTTCCACTGTATAGACGCCGTTTTCTTTTTTGATTCCTTTGATTTTCTCGTGTTTGCTGGATTGGCCTTCTGCCCAGATTTCAAAAGTCACATCACTAACCTTTTTAACCTTTTGGCCATCTTGGGTAATCGTCGCTTGCACGCGTACCTGTTCATTAATCTTCGGTGTTTCAGGAGTAATTAGTAACTCAACTTCGATCATTTTCATGGAGCTATGCTCCATCTCCGTCATATTCAGATCATCCGTGCTGGAATTTTGGCAGCCGCCAAGAAGGATTACGCCAAGAAGAACAAGCCCAAGTGATGGTTTCTTCATTTATTATTTACTTCCTTTCCCCTTATTTGCTAACTCATCTCCATCCCTGATCATATACTCTCTTAGATGAAGTACGCCATGACTAGAAAGTGCTATGTTTGGCGATATTGTTAAGTTTCGTTCACACAATTTTCTTGAAAAAGGCACAACTATAGCTCTATGGAGTCATTTTGAATTCAAGCTAAATGAGTATAGTAAAAGGGAGTATAGAGGGAAGCGTTTCTGGAAGCTAAGGGTAACGTGAATACAAGAAGAGCGAATACAAGAAGACCAAAGAGCAGAAAAGAGGCGACGTGATGAATCAAACGTTTCGCATTCTTATTGTTGACGATCATCCCCATGCCAGAGAAGGGGTTCGCGATATTTTGAGCAGAGATGCTTCGTTTGAGATTGTCGCTGAAGGTAAGAATGGTATGGAAGCTATTGCGCTTACGGAAGAATGGATGCCCGACTTGATCCTGATGGATATTAATATGCCGAAAATGGATGGCTTGGAGGCTACTAAGCAAATTAAGAGTAGGTTTCCATATGTCAAAATTGTTATGATGACAGTTTCGGATGATATTACGAACTTGTTCGAAGCCATTAAAAAAGGAGCACAGGGGTATCTCCTCAAAAATTTAAGTCCAGAATCCTGGCATGAGTACTTAAAAGCCATCGCGGTCGACGAAGCCCCTATGTCCAGAGAGCTGGCTTTACGCCTTCTTCTGGAGTTCTCTCAGAAGGAGAAGCGCGAAGTGCCAACTAACTCTTCCATTACAGCAAGAGAGAGCGAGATTCTGAAGTGGGTAGCGAGCGGCAAATCCAATCGCCAAATATCGGAAGGATTGACCATTTCTGAGCACACCGTGAAAAACCATTTGAAAAATATTATGCAGAAACTACGCATGGATAATCGCGTCCAGCTCACTCGTTATGTGTATGAACAAGGGTGGATTCCTGAGAAAAATGGATAGGAGTATGGAAATGATCAAGAAACGCAACGGGATAGGTTTCATTTTAATTACGGTGATTTTTGTTCTATCGGCTTGTGGGTCAACTTCGAATAGCACTCATCGTAAAGAAGCGCTACCCACTGATGGCCCATCTTCAACAGGAAGTGCAAGTAATGCTGAATCCATTTATAAAAGCAATTGTCTGTCATGCCATGGAGGTAATCTTCAAGGAAAGATTGGACCCTCGTTAGATAAGGTTGGTAGTAAACTGACTAAAGAGCAGATTGCTGCGAAGATTCAAAATGGTGGGGGCGGTATGCCTACCTATAAATCTAAGTTAAAGGAAGCAGATTTAGAGATTCTATCAGAATGGCTTTCTACAAAAAAATAAATGGGATGATCGTTGGCCATGTTCTGGAGGTAAAGAGAACATGGCTCTTTTGTGTGTTAAATTAATCCTTCAGACGATCATGACACCGTTCACAAGGTTTTCACACAAAACAGCGATAGATGGCTCTTTGGAGTCAGGTTATTCTCATCGGGGTGAGTTAAGCTAAATATTGACATTTACCATTTTACGAGGGGGAATTCCTAGGATGAAACTCATTGTTTTACTATCATGCTTATTGTTACTATCTACGACAACTCTTGGCTGTTCACCATCCAAAATAATAGAATCTTCAGCCAAACCTGCGGAGTCAGTTCATCGATCATCGCTAACAACAACGGACGTTAATTCAACGACTACCTCAACCAATAGCGAAATTCACTTCATAGATAGCAAGGGACAGGAAGTCGTACTAAAACAAAAACCGCAGCGTGTCATATTGCTTAATACAGAAATCCAAGAGCTTTATTATCAATTGGGTGGAAAAGCAGTAGGATTAGCCACAGCCCCAGGCATCCCCATGCCTGAAGCGGGAAAAGATGCAGCGAAGGTAGGACAAATAAATCAAGTAAGTATGGAGCAGATCATGAATCTTAAGCCGGATCTGGTCATTGGTCAGTCATTCTTTCATGCATCGCTGAAGGAATCATTCGACGCTTCCAAGATTCCGGTAGCTCTTATAGACATCAAAAGCTATGAAGATATTAGAAAGACCGCTGAATTTATCGGCCAGCTTATGGGTAAAGAAGCTGAAACAAAAGCCGCTCTAACGCAAACGGATCAAAAAATGCAACGAATCATTGAGAAACTCCCAGCTGAGAACCCTAAGTATGCGATGATAACCATTATGCCAATGGGCATCAGTGTGCAAAAGAATTCAACGATATCATTGGATGCGGCCAATCGTTTGAAGTTGAAGAACGTGGCGGATTCAATGGCATCGGGCATGATGCCCAGCTCAGCTCCTTATAGCTTGGAAAAGTTAGTTGAGCTTGATCCTGATTATGTATTTTTCATAGTGCATGGGACCGAGGAATACGGGAAGGAGAAGCTGAATTCGGAAATTGCTAATAATCCAGCATGGCGCACGCTAAGAGCTGTCAAGGAGAACAAAATTTATTTTCTGCCGTCGCAGCTTTTTGTAGCAAATCCGGGTTTGAATTTTGATCAATCCTTGTCGTACTTAGCTAGTCTGGTGTATCCCGATGTAGTGGGCAATGTGCAAAAGTGAAAAAAAAGCACAAAAATACAACATGGCGTGCAAGCATGCTAGTCATACTTGCTTGTTTGGCGATATTGGGCGTTATATGGAGTTTGATCAGCGGAGCTGTAAAAGTAAATCCTGTGGAGATCGCAAAAATTCTAGTTGGTATGAAAGGCGACAATTACGAGATCATTTGGAACATTCGCTTACCAAGAACCATTGTAGCTGTGTTAGTGGGTGTTAGCTTGTCTGTTTCAGGAGCCCTGCTTCAAGGTGTCATGCGGAATTCAATGGCAGATCCCCATATTATTGGCGTATCGTCAGGAGCCGGATTATTTGGAATAGGAGTCCTTATCTTATTTCCAACTTATGCGTATTTGCTTACGCCAATTGCCTTCTTAGGAGCAATGGGTGCAGCGATCATGATTTATATGCTTGCTTGGCAAGGCGGAGCCAATCCTTTAAGGGTAATTCTTGCAGGGGTGGCAGTCTCAGCGCTGCTCAACTCCGGTATTTCAGCATTACTGACCTTCTACAGTGATCGAGTGGGTGGAGCTCTCCTATTTCTAGTTGGGGGATTGTCAGCACGAAGCTGGCCGCATGTAGAGATTTTGCTGCCTTATACATTAGGGGGGACTTTACTAGCATTGCTCGGAAGCCAACGAATGAACATTATGGGGCTTGGTGACATTCAAGCTAAGGCATTAGGCATGCGTGTTGAAGCGAACAAGCTTTATTTCACAGCTATTGCAACGCTGCTTGCAGCCAGTGCGGTTAGTATTGTCGGTTTACTTGGTTTCGTTGGTATGCTTGTCCCGCATGCTGCACGCTTGCTGATTGGAAGTGATTATCGCTGGATGCTTCCTGCATGCGTACTGCTTGGCATCGCTGTGATGACCATTTCAGACATCGTTTCGCGTTTGATTTTGGCTCCGATCGAACTTCCAGTCGGAATCGTGATGGGTGTACTAGGAGCGCCCTTTTTCTTATATTTACTTCGTAAAAAAGGAATCTGATAATGAAATAGGATGTGATTTCCAGTGGCAAATAACCAGATTATTTTGGAGATAGGTGGCATGACATGCGCCGCTTGTTCCAGTCGCATAGAGAAAGTGTTAAGCAGATTCCAAGGGGTTAATCAGGTTCATATTAACTTGGCGACAGAGACGGCTTACTTGGAATATTCAACAGCCGATGTTTCGATTGCTGATATTATTAGCAGGGTTGAAAAGATCGGATATAAGGCAAGCATCCAGGAGAAGAAGTCGAATAATCAAGATCATCGAAGGGATATCCTTGCTAAGAAAAGAGAATTTCTATTCGCTGCGCTCCTTTCCTTACCGCTGCTTTGGTCGATGGCAGCTCATTTTTCTTTTACTTCGTTTATCCCTGTTCCTAGCTTGTTAGCAAATCCCTGGATTCAATTTATGTTAGCTACGCCCATTCAATTTGTTATTGGACGAGCGTTTTATACCGGAGCTTTTTACGCAATACGTAACAAGACGCCGAACATGGACGTGCTCGTAGTTCTTGGCACCTCTGCCGCTTACTTTTACAGCATCTATTTAGCTTATGAGTGGTCAACAGTGGCAGGAGGAGAGTCGAGCATGACCTATTTTGAGACGGGCGCTTTTTTAATTACTTTTATTAAGATGGGAAAATGGCTTGAAGCACTTACCAAAGGACGTACAGGACTTGCTATTGAAAAGTTAGTGAACCTTCAGGTTAAAACAGCCACGGTTATTCGTAATGGGAAGGATGAACAAATCCCTATTGAACTGCTGCGCATTGATGATGTGATTCGAATTAAACCGGGGGAACGCATCCCTGTTGATGGTGAGCTTCTGACAGGGAGTACCTATGTAGATCAGTCCATGCTGACAGGAGAAAGCATTCCTGTAAAAAAAGAGCCTGGAGATCCATTAATCGGAGCTACGTTAAACAAAAATGGAAGTGTCACGTATCGCGTGAATAAACGACTTGAGGATACTGTTCTTAATCAAATCATACGCATGGTCAGGGAAGCGCAAGGATCCAAAGCTCCCATTCAACGAGTTGCCGATGTCATTTCTGAGTTTTTTGTACAGATTGTCGTATGTATTGCAATCGCTACGTTCATCATTTGGTATGTCTGGTTAACATCCCAGGATCTTGGACTTGCGATGCAAGCGGCGATATCTGTACTTGTAATTGCTTGTCCATGTGCACTAGGACTTGCTACGCCTACTTCTATAATGGTGGGATCGGGAAGGGCAGCCGAACACGGTATTTTATTCAAACGTGGTGAACAACTTGAACGACTGCATAAGACCGATACGATCGTGTTTGATAAGACGGGGACACTCACAGTTGGAAAGCCAGTTATGACCGATGCCATGACGTTTGAAGGGGACGTTGCAGATATCCTTACACTGGCAGCGTCTGCTGAGAAATTGTCCGAGCATCCGGTTGCCTCTGCCTTGGTTCAGGCAGCTCTTGAAAAAGGTCATCTGCTGCAGGAGGTTAACGACTTTAATGCTGTGTCTGGCATGGGTATTGAAGCCTTCGTTCATGGGCAAGCGGTGATTGTTGGCACACGAAACTGGTTAAAAATGAATCAAATTGATTATACAGCCGGCGAAGAACAAATCATGCGTCTTGAATTAGAAGGCAAGACGGTCGTCCTCGTTGCGATTAATCATACATTCGCAGGATTATTTGCCGTAGCAGATGAATTAAGGGATTCTGCTGTTGAAGCCATTAGCCAACTAAGGAGCATGGGCAAAGAAGTAATCATGCTAACTGGGGATCACATGAATGCAGCCCGTATCATTGCCAATAAGGCTGGTATTGATCAAGTGATTGCTGGCGTCTTACCTGAAGGGAAAGCCCAAGTTATTCGAGATTTACGAAAGGCGCGGAAAAAGGTTCTTATGGTCGGAGACGGTATTAACGATGCCCCCGCGTTAGCAACAGCGAACTTCAGTTTGGCACTGAGCAATGGAACAGACGTTGCCATCGAAGCTGCTGACCTTACGCTTGTTACTGACAACTTGATGCGCATCCCTCACGCGATTGAGATTAGCCGCAGGACGATCAAGAATATTAAACAAAACCTAGTTGCTTCCCTGCTATATAATGCTATCGCTATCCCCATTGCCATGTCGGGAATGCTCATGCCTTGGGTAGCAGGTGCTGCCATGGCACTGAGCTCAGTCTCGGTGATCTTAAATGCGCTTCGATTACAAAAAATATCAATGCCAGCTCATTCTTCTCAAGGAGGTAAGCCGATTGAATATGTCTGATATGCAAATAGGCAGCTTGTTCCCTATCTTTTTTTTCTTGCTGCTTACAGGAACATTTACTCTCTTTTGGATCTGGGCAAAAATAATTAATCGACAAAATGATTCGGAGGAATAAATAGCAGCGTTAGTCTTGAATGATAAGAAAAGTAGTTGATCACATGATCAGGTGCTTTTCTTTTTTTGAGTTAAAAGGGGTTGGATTCCAAGTTTTTTTGTCATTTCGTGATTTTCAGTGTGTGAAGAAAGTTGAGATTCCCACCCCACAAGCAGCTGTGGAGTGAGTTTAGTATTCACTCAAAATCTCTACCTAAATGATAGGCGTGATCTAGTAAGCCTTCGATGTATACCCTGGATTCGGACAAGGTGTCGTATAAGAATTCGACCTTAGATTCTTCCACTCTGGCATAACCTGCAATCGCTTTATTCAGGTAATGCGTAATCATATCGTGGTAGCCATATTTTATCAAATGTTGCTTATCCCCACCGGCTAAGCAAATCCATAAAACCTTTTTAGAAGCAAATTCCTTGAGTAAACCGATGTTCCAAACTTTATCTAGGTACCCTTTTAACATGGAAGGGACGCTATACCACCAAAGAGGAAACACGAAGACTAACGTATCCGCAGCGACGATTCTATCCATTTCCCGCCGTGTCTCAGGGGAATATTGCTTATTGGGATTGAGCCAATCCCGTTCATCTTCAGCCGTGTACACGGGATTGAATCCGTCACGATCCAAGTCCAAGATATCTACTTCTTGGTTACTTTGTTTCAAGCCCTCAACAAAACGGTTCATAACAGCATAGGTAAGCGAATTTTCTCTGGGATGTGTGACGACGAGCAGTACTTTCATATTCGAGTAACCTTCTTTCTCAATTAAAATTTGGTAAAATATGAGTACAGTTGCTATTATGAGTGATAGGAAATGAGATGGGAAGTACGCACTTTAAAGTACAGTAGGCACATTTTGGTTCCGTAGTTCTTTTATTGTACTAGTGCGTTTAGAGGAGGAAGCGAATTGAAAGAACATATAAAAAAATATACGATAGGGGTAGAAGTAACGTTAGAAGTGATCGGAGGAAAGTGGAAGGGAATCATCCTGTACCACTTGATAAGTGGGAGAAAACGGACAAATGAATTCCGCAAGCTAATTCCGAGCATCAGCCAAAAAATGCTGACACAACAGCTTAGAGAGCTTGAAAAAGACGGAATGGTCAATCGAATCATCTATAGCCAGATTCCACCCAAAGTTGAATATGAGCTTAGTGATTATGGGTGGAGTTTAAAAAGTATACTCGATAGTTTTTGTTTATGGGGGGAAGCGCATTTAGATAAGGTTTATGGAGATAAAGCTTTGGTACTCGATGAATGCTCTATAGCACCTCTCCTTCCAAATGAGTAAGAATTTTGTAATGAAAAGTGAAGCCATGAACAACGCATCTTGGTGAATTGTTCATGAAAATCAACTAATGATTGGGATTGTGATGGGATGGATATCATGAAGAAATGAATGAGGTGTTCGTAATGAATATATTGAAAATTGAAGTCAGAACAAAGTGTTTAGAATCGATAAAACAATTCTATGGCGATCTTTTGAATTTTGAAATAATGGAGTTTTCTGGCAACCGTATGATTCTTCAAGCAGGTACATCTACAATCATTTTTAACGAGGAGGATGAGTCTGAGGCATTTTATCATATTGCCTTTTCAATTCCGTCTAATCAATTATCCGAAGCTAAAAAATGGCTCGAAAACAAGGGGATTGAGTTGATTACAAAGGATAATGAAGATCAATTTGAATTTATAGATTGGTCTGCTTCAGCGTGCTATTTTTATGACCCCGATGGAAATTTAATCGAATTTATTGCCCACCATTCGATTGACCATACAAGCAGTGATTCATTTCAAGCCAAAAGTATCTTACATGTGAGTGAGATCGGACTTCCAGTGGATGATGTTCGTGTAGAAACGAAGAGAATTTGTGAACGCTTTGGTCTCTCTCTATGGAGAGGAGATGGAGAGCAATTTGCAGCCATAGGCGATGAGAACGGGTTATTTATTGTCACAGACAAGAATCGACCTTGGTTCCCTGATAATAGATTGCCGGGTATGTTTCCTACAGCCGTTACCATAAAGGGAAAACAGGAGTTGAATTTGCAAATGGGCAGACAACTATATTTGTTAAATGCTGAGCCGTCATTGGTTTGATAATAAAGTACAGCGCCCTTCCAAATAAGCTTGAACGATTTAAAAAGCATGAGATGCATGCGGTTATCAAATACCCCTCAAGAGAGGATGGAGCGACTTCGCTGATCTAATGTCCATAGCTCCTGTCGCGCATATACTATGCAGCTACGCACGTATATTCCACAAACACCATTGTCAGATTTTGTCGATTTTTTCTGGTATTTCGAAGGCTACAGCCCCTCTTATTCGAAGGAGCTAGCACTGCCTGATGGTTCGATTGAGCTTGTGATCAACTTGCGTGAAGATGAAAATAAATTTGTCGAACGTGAATCTAAAAGCCAAATAATTACTTATGGCAGTTCTGTCATTTGTGGGCCGCATTCCGAATTTTTCATTATTGATACTTCCTCAGAAGCGACGGTTTTGGGCATACATTTCAAACCTGGCGGTATTTATCCATTCCTTAATATACCTGTCAGTGAACTACATAATATTCATGTATCTTTGGATGTACTGTGGGGAGTAAGAGCACATGATTTGCGAGAGGCACTACTTTTTTCAAAAACGATAGAAGAGAAGTTCCAAATACTTGAAGGAAATCTTATCGAACTAGCCTCCAGGCCGTTAATTCGACATCCAGCAGTCAGCTTCGCACTTAACGAATTTTTGATTTTACCGCATAAAAGACCCCTCACTGAGGTGATTGAACAAATCGGTTTAAGCCAAAGGCGATTTATCCAAATTTTCAAAGAAGAAGTAGGCATGACTCCCAAGCTCTTCTGTCGTCTTCGCCGCTTTAAGGAAGTATTGAATAGAATAGAGGATGCTTCGAGCGTCGATTGGTCGGACGTTGCTATCGCTTGCGGTTATTATGATCAAATGCATTTTATTAAAGATTTTCAAGCTTTCTCAAGTCTCAATCCGACTGATTATTTCGCAAGGCAACGCAGACATCACAATCATGTTGCCCTCTACAATTAATAAATAAAAGGTCAATTTTTTACTATATACTTCTTATCATTTTACTTAGAATATACATATGAGGCAGGGATAGTCAGCTTGATCTCATCTAGCGTGATCGCGTAGGCTCAGTATAATTCGGAAAAGAAGGAGTAGATTTTAAATGATTAAAGCAAACTCGTTTTTATGGGTCAAGCAAGCTGCGGAGGCAATTGAGTACTATAAGAAGGCTTTCGATGCTGTTGAGATTTACCGGCTGACGGAAGCAGATGGTAAAGTATCACATGCTGAAATAACAATTGGCGGAGCCAAAATAGAACTCGCGGGTGAATACCCTGAATACGGCATTCTGGGACCAGAAACGATAGGAAATACAACAGTGGGTATCCATTTGCATGTTGATGATGCAGATAAAGTGTATAATCAAGCAATTGCAGCTGGTGCAATAAGTGTTAATCCGATCGCCGATCAATTTTACGGTGAGCGTTCAGGAAGTGTGAAGGATCCATTCGGCCATTATTGGATGATCTCAACCACAATTGAAATCGTGCATCCGGATGAAATTCAGAAGCGATTCCTTGCTTTATATGTGAAATAACTTGTCCGAAGATGGCGACTATATTGAAGATTGACATCAAAAGGTATAAGTAAAAGGGCTGCCGCGGCAGCTTTTTTACTTATACCTTTCAGTTGTTTTTCTGTCGAGAGGAGCAAAGATTCTCCATTATGCCTTGCAGCCGCAAGGATTATCTAGTTTTTTGTAGGTGTGAAAGTTGAGTTACTTAGAAAAGGCGTTAAAACAGAAATTTTAAACATTCTCTCAGTTAATTCCTGTGGAAATTTAGGCAGCGTGGATTTCCTATGATATGCTTTTTTTGTAGTTTTGTTTGGAAGATTTCGAGAACGGGTTTCAGCAATAGTTTCACTAAACGGAGGGGGTATTATTGTGAAATCCACATCTTATCATCAAATATATAATCGTTACTTCGACTCGCTGTCATTGTCTCGTCATTCTTCGGGTCCCACAGAACGAATGGATGTTGCTCCAACTGCTGGGGTAGGGGGAATAAACAGATTGGTTACACCTGCGGGCATTGAAATCATCCAGGCCGACCACTGTTTTCAGACTGGACAAATCGTACACGTTAAATCCGATGAAGCGATGGTAGAACTTAGCTATTGTTTGCGGGCAGCGGAGATTTCGAAGTGTCCGGTTCATCCCACGAGCTTGTTCCAGACAGCAGTTCTCTTCATTTGATGCAGAATTTTAATGCAGTTTTCCAGTATCCTGCCGAAATACCCATTCAAACGATTGCCATCGGGATGCCGGTTTCATTGTTCGAAACCTATATTAGCGGAGTAAACGTTGACAGGAACATAACCTTCTCGGGATTACTAGGTTCAAGTGCATTCCGTATGTTTCGTAAATCGAATGATTTCCAGTCATCCCAAATAGTCCGACAAATCCTTGACTGCTCCTATACGCTCGCTATGCGCAATCTCTACGTGGAAAGTAAGGCGCTTGAGCTTTTGTCCAATGGGGTTGAAACATTTCTGTTTGGGGGAGCTCCTTACAGAAGGTTGTCCGGATTATCAAGAAGCGATCGGGAAAAGGTCCGGCAAGCGAGGGATTTGCTGCTTAGCCGTATGGAAGCACCTCCTTCCTTGATTGAGTTGTCGCGAATCGTCGGACTTAACGATTACAAGCTCAAAATCGGTTTTAAAGATGAATATGGAAAAAGCGCATTTTCCTATTTAAGGGACAAGCGGATGGAAAAGGCTTTTAGCTTGCTGCAATCAGGTGCAATTAGTGTCAGCCGGGTATCCGTCATGGTCGGATACGCCAATTTCAGTCATTTTGCCGAAGCATTTCGTAAGCAATTCGGAGTAAGGCCATCGGAAGTAAAGCGCGATAATCGCTAATGGATATAGGATATCTTTAAAATAAATCCGCGTAACCGCTAGTTTATCCGTTATCCAGTAGCATGGCGGCAATTCGTTTTGTATAATCGGGTTTGTCCCAATGAGAATTGTTATCATTTGAAGGAGGGGCCGATTAATATGAACCGGGTTGCAAGAGTGCTATTCATTGGGATGTCTATTTTGCTAGCAGCGCTGCTGTTTGGCTGTGAGAAAAAAACCGAAGTGACGGATGGGAACAAACCGTTGCCAGAAGCAGTTACAAAAGCATCTCAATCCCCGTTCCGTATCATCAAGGACGCCAAAGGGGAGGTGCAGATTCCAACGAATCCGAAGCGAATAGTAGATATATCGGGTTCAACAGAAGAACTGCTCGTGCTTGGTTATACACCCATAGCGAGCGGAAATACGGACATGGCAGATGCCAAGAAATTTACACCGATATTAAAGGACAAGTTGGTAACTAACACAGTAAATACGGGTTGGTATGCGTCGTGAAAAATGCCAAGCATTAGCGGCACTTTTCAGAAAGATATACCTAAGATAGGTCATTGCTGTCTAGAAAAATGAAAGGAAATGGACTTTTGCGTAGAAAACGCTTAATAAAAAAGATGCTCCGACTAATAGGTCTCCTAACTGTTAGTCGGATTTTTGGCGTATTCACATCAAACGCACTGTGTAAAGCACGATATGGCGATGAACATGGGGGCGGATGACTACATTCAGAAACCGTTCAACATGGACGTACTGCTTGCTAAAATCCAGGCTATTCTCCGTCGTACAAACGCTTACGGGGAAGAGACCTCTGATAGTATCCAATGGACTGGTACAATCAGAGCATTTCGTCAACGACAATACCTTGCCGATGAACGTACCGCGTTTGCGTCAAATACTTTCGAACATCGGATTGTGAGATGCCATAGCGAAAAAAAATTCCCGAAAAGTCGAAAAGTAAAAATTTACGACTTGACTACAATTGCTCGATATACTATAGTAAACCAATCGGATTTAACTTAACTGACTCGTCAGTCAATAGGAAGGAGCCTACAATTCTGGCATCTTTATTGAATGAAGAACAGCAGCGAGAGCATGTTTTGATGAAGTCGGCGTTAGAGCTATTTGCACGCAAAGGATATCACAATACGAAGATTTCGGATGTGGTCAAAGCTGCGGGCGTATCGCAAGGGACGTTTTATTGGTATTTTGAAGGAAAAGCTCAGCTTGCAGTGCGTTTGATCGAGAACGGCAAAGCCAAGCTAACTCAAGTGATTGAACAAGGCTATCGCGAGCATGCGGGCTCTGTTGACGATATGGTTAGCTCATCTGCAAGATTGTTGACGGATTTGTTCGAGTTCGCCGACCAGAACCGGGATTTGATGGCATTTTTACTGATTAAAGGCCAAGGCGCAGACCCAGCGATCCGTGAAGCGGTATCGGAGACGTGGGTTGCATTTGAGGGTGCTTTCAAAAACAATGTAAACCGAGCCATTGAGCTAGAGATGCTTCCACATTTCGCAGATGTATCTCTTCGCGTAAACATACTAGTCTCCTTAATTACAGGCGTACTTACCAAGTGGTTATTCGGTCCTACACACGATGTTGATTACACATCCATGTACACGCCGACTCAAATAGCTGAGGAAACGGCACGGTTTGAATTCAGGGGATTGTTAGGCTAGCAAAAAAAAACTACACAGGGGTGCATGAAGAATGATATTCAAGGATAAACCATTATTCAAAACTGCTTCGTTACTTACAATCGTTGGTTTGGCGTTAGTTGGATGCGGAAAAACGACTGAAAAACCAGCGGCAAGTCCCGCAACCGATGTTAAAAACACGCCAGCCGTTTCTCCGGCTTCATCCAATCTGCTCGAGCAGATCAAGAAAAACGGTAAAATCAAAGTCGGTTTGATGGGGACCTACGCACCCTACAACTTTTTGAATGACAAAAAAGAAGTAGACGGCTACGACGCCGACATTGCTAAGAATGTTGCGAAAAAGCTTGGTGTACAGGCTGAATTCATCACAGGCGAATTTTCCGGCTTGATCGAAGGTTTGCAAAAAGACAAATATGATGTATTGATAAGCCAGGTGACCATTACAGAAGACCGCAAGAAAACAATGGATTTCTCCATTCCCTATATTAAGAATTCGGTTAATGTCATTGTAAAGAATGACAATAACACGATTAAAGCCGTTGAAGATTTCAAAGGAAAGAAAATCGGTATCGGTCTTGGTACGAATGATGAGAAATATTTGCGTGAAGTCGCTATGCCTAAGGTCGGAAATTTTGAAATTGCTACGTACAACGATGTCATTTCGTCGTTGATGGACCTAAACGTCGGAAGAATTGACGCGACCGTCAACAATATTTTTGCCCTAAAGCCTCTCATGGAGAAAAACAAATTTAATATAAAAGCGGTCGGAGCGCCGATCAAGGAAGATGTTGCAGGTGTAGCTCTCCGCAAAAATAATCCGGAACTAGTGGAAGCTATTAACAAAGCCCTGAACGAAATGAAAACGGATGGAACGATGAAGCAAATTCATCAAAAATGGTTCAGTGTCGATCCCAATTTTTAAGTACTAAAGCCTAAGGAGGCTTCATGAATGGAACTCGTTTTAGATAACTTAGGCTTTCTTTTCAAAGGCGCATACTATACCCTACTTATTACGTTCGTGTCGATGTTCTTTGGATTTTTTATCGCTTTACTCGTAGCCATCGCTCGATTAAAAGGAAATTGGCTGATCGGAAATTTGGCGAGAGGTTATGTTTCCATCATCCGCGGAACTCCGATTATTGTGCAAATCTTCATCATTTATTATGGTTTACCCGATTACGGTGTTACGTTTGGGCCGCTAACAGCGGCCTTTATTTCACTTAGCATCAATATCGGCGCCTATTTATCCGAGACCTTTCGCGGGGCGATCCTGTCGGTGTCTAAGGGACAGACGGAAGCGGCATTATCCTTGGGCATGTCACCTTGGCAAACGATGCGCAAGATTGTTCTTCCACAGGCAGCCAGAGTGGCGATTCCCCCTATGGGGAATACATTTATCGGCATGTTGAAAGAGACTTCGCTAGTTTCCATAGTGACAGTAACTGAGCTGCTGCGCTCAGCCCAACTGCTTATTGCGCAATATTACGTTGCGATGCCTTTTTACATTTCCATTGCGCTCATGTACTGGATAATGAGCATGCTCTTCACCAACATTCTTAACCGCATTGAGAAAAAATTATCAAAGGCTTATTAAGGGTGTGAGTGGACTTGATAGAAGTAAACAAACTTAGTAAACGTTTCGATGCTTTGACCGTGCTGGAGGACATTAACCTTAGCATTCATTCACAAGAAATTGTGGTCCTCCTAGGTCCAAGCGGCTCAGGGAAAAGCACGCTACTACGCTGTCTAAACGGTCTCGAAGAACCGAACACGGGATCGATTCGTGTGGGTAACGTCTTGTTGGATGCTTCTATGAATGTTCCAGCTAAGAAAAAAGCGATCCGGGAGCTGCGTAGCTTAACCGGAATGGTATTTCAATCATTTAATTTATTCCCGCATTTGAATGTCCTGGAAAATGTGATCACGGCTCCTATGACCGTGAAAAACATGCCGAAGGAGCAGGCGATCCAGCTGGCCGAGTCTCTATTGAATAAAGTGGGCCTGGCTGAGAAGAAGTATGAGTATCCTTCACGACTTTCCGGTGGTCAGCAGCAGCGGGTTGCCATTGCCCGCGCCCTGGCGATGCAGCCGCAAATTATGCTGTTCGACGAGCCGACCTCGGCACTTGACCCAGAACTAACAGGTGAAGTTTTGTCGGTAATGAGACAGTTAGCCAACGAGGGCATGACGATGATTGTGGTCACGCATGAAATGAAATTTGCGCAAGAAGTGGCGAATCGGATTATTTTTATGAGCGAAGGCGTGATTCAGGAGGTAGGAGCACCGGAGCAATTTTTTGTTCAGCCGCAAACCGAGCGTGCACGCAAATTTTTGCGTCAGATGGCTCAGGAGCCTATTTAACACACGGAGATAGGAAAGCCTAATCCGAAGGAGTTGAGAATATGGTCCCTATTAGTCAGGATCATTTAATAACCATTTCAGAGCGAGCCAGATTGATCATGGAGAACGAACAGATCGACGCTTTAGTTTCTTCTAGCTGTGAAAACTTTTATTACCTTTCCGGTCACCAAAGCGCGTTCATGTATACCCTGCGTATGAGTGAAGTTGCACTTGCCGTTCTATTTCGAGATTCTAGTCGGAAGACGATCTTGATTATGAATGATTTTGAAGCAGCTGGCGTTGCGAATGTTCTTCCTCAATATGAGATCCGAACCTATCCCACTTGGGTGGATGTTGATGATCCGCTAGGTCTGATCGGCGACAAATTCCAGGGGAAGCGGCCGGTTTCCCCCCAGGCGGAGGAAATGTTCGGGGTGCTGAGTCAGGTACTCGCGGAATATGGAGTTTCCAATGGGAAAATCGCTGTCGAGCTAAGTTCGATGCGCTATTCGTCCGTCATGGCGTTACGGCGAGCCTGCCCCGGAATATCCGAGTTGGTGGAGGCTAATCCGATTTTCACTGAACTTCGTGCAATAAAAACCCCTTGGGAGATCGACCAACTGCGCAAGGCTTGCATGTATGCAGAGGCAGGCATCGTTTCCGCATCAAGTGAAATAGCGGTAGGTATTTCCGCTGCGGAGATCGTTGAAGCCTTCCGCAAGTCCTTGATGAGGTATCCGGATGGTTCGACCGCCCGGTTTCATATGGTTTCCGTAGGCGCCAATTTTGCTCCAGCGCATGTATTTGACAACCGTCCAAGTGAGCTTGGCGATTTGATTAAATTTGACGTGGGTGTTGATGTGGCAGGATATGGCTCTGACATCGCTCGCACCTTCGTTCTGGGTCCGCCTACGGATATGATGAAGCGTATTTACAGCGCACTGAGGGTGGGGCACGATCGTCTCTTAGAGATCATCGAGCCAGGATTGTCCATGAGCAGTGCCTTTGGGGAGGTCATGAATCTGATCCGCTCCTCGGGACTTACGAATTACAACCGCGGCCATCTTGGACACAGTGCAGGTCTAAGTCTCGCCGCAGAAGAAGCGCCTTTCATCAGTCCTTCCGAGAACGCAGTGTTTCGCCCTGGCATGGTGATTTGCTTAGAAACACCTTACTATGGCCACGGTTTAGGGTCGATTATGATTGAGGATATGGTCTTGGTCACAGATAACGGCTGCGAGCGGCTTAATCGGCTAACTACGGATCTTATTTCGCTTTAAAAGCTATTGGACTTCTGGTGAAGATGGTGTCTACTGAACAAGATGATTAAGTTGGTTTGTACCGTTAATTAGGTGCAAACCATTTTTTATTGCAGCAAAAGATGCCAAAACTTGCAGATGCACTTGTTCAACAGTGAACAGAGTACCTACGAACCCACCCTCAAATAAAGTTGTAGTTAACACAAAATGATTGTGGAGGAAGAGCAGTATTAATCAATTAAAGTCATTCTTTCCATTGAAAAAATGGAGGAGCTTTTTCTATAATATTCATATCGTAAAAGCGAGGGAGTTGGTATAAATGGCAATTAGAAATTGCCAGATTGGCACAGTCTCATGCAAAGCCTGTTTCAGAGGCGATACTTTGCATGGGCGTGAAAAATATCAAAAATAAAATCGCCCAAATGTGCATATCGTTTCTAATATTTGGCTTTGCACCTTATTCCATTTATAAAAAATAAGGGGCTGAACATCTATGTGTGAACCATTTATTAGAAACCACCAATATAACTTTATCAATAAACAAGCAGGTTTATTGCACCAGGCTCTCAGAACGATTGCCGATCAGAAAGTATTGGAGGCCGTTCGATATGGGACAGAATCCAAAATATTAGAACTCTTTCCTAGCGTTACAGACATGCAGAAACAACAGTTGGAAAAAATTTCTGCATTAGAAACAGCAGATGATTTTCAAAAGTATCTAAAGGCACTTGAACCGTATCTGATGGAATTTCCACAAGTTTCAGAGAAACAGATTCAGAAGCTTTTTCCCAAGACGAAGAAACTAAAGATCCCTGATTTATCATTGATAGACAATCGTTATGTAAGCTTTCTTAGTTGGATCGATATCTCCACTAATAAATTGTTCATTGTTTATTATTTAAACGGGCAACTCATCGGTGTCGAAGGTAGGTACACTCCGACAAATAAGAAGAGTTTTTGCTTTTTATGTAATAGGTATGAAGAGCTTGCTTTATTTTCGGCGATATCCAAAAAAAGGCCAACTCATTCTTCACCTGATTATTATAAAGCGGTTGGGAACTATTTGTGCATGAATAATCATGCATGTAATAAGAACATTACAGATCTTTCTTCTTTAGATAAGTTTATTGCCACTGTTTTGGGATAGCCAGACTTATAAAACACGACTAAAACCATTGTATCTACGATTTTCTAGATGCAATGGTTTTTTTATATATTAGTATGCTTAATCAAATACTCCTTTTCTTAAAAGTATCACTACCCTATCGTTGCCCCAGGTTTTATCCAAAAATGTATCGCGACCGGAGGCGAATACACCAATCTTATGACTAATTGGATTTTTTTGTAATAGTCCTGGTGTTCCTGCTCGGCATTGTAAAACGTGGATGCTAATAAAATTTTTGTAACAATGGGTTTATCAAACCGTCTTGATGATACTAATGCATCTCTGGATGCTTCAGCCAACTCTTTCTGTTCATTGCTATTGTAAAATATGGCGGAATGATATTCTTCGCCACGATCAACGAATTGACCGTCTGCATCTGTAGGATCAATGTTTCGCCAGAAAACTTGAAGTAGCTTGTCATACGTAATACGATTCGGGTTATAACGAACTTCCACCGATTCGAGATGTCCTGTAGTTCGAGAAGACACTTCTGCATAGGTCGGATTTTCCTTATGTCCTCCCGTATAACCGGTTACAACACGCAAGACGCCATCAAGCTTTTCAAAAGGCTCTTCCATATTCCAGAAACAACCACCAGCAAAAATAGCGATTTCGTAAGGGGTGTTCGATTTTTCATTAACTGTAGTCAAAATCACTTGAGCCTTCACCATTTCATTTTTGGGAAACGAAGCGTAAAAGAAATAACCAATTATGGATAATAGTGTAATGGGTAACACATATAATTTAAGTTTTTTAAACTCAATTTCCCTTTCACCTCCGTAGTATCTATTGGGGATGGAGCATCTCATCTCTTAGTATCGCACCGTCAAGATAGATTTTTTCACAGGCATCTAATCCACTCTCCTTTTTTCAAGTTACCTTATTACTTTTTCATTCTAATTTGCTCCTTGCATTGTTTTTTTATTTCATTTGTCCAATAGGGCACTTATTCTCCTAGGTGACACTTGCGAGAAACAGCGCTTATTTTGATACGCCGACGATATTTGAAAATATTCAAAAAGAAGATCATTTAAATGTGGCAATCGAGAAAATTTATGCGAACAACATTCAGGCGTTAAATGGTACTTTTCAAAGCTTGGATCTGAAGGAACTAAAGAAAGCTGCAGAAGTGATTGCCAGCGCGAGGATCATTTATTTGTTTGGGGTCGGAACGTCTGGAATGGTGGCTGATTATGCTTCATACCGATTTACGCGTATTGGTCTTTTGACAAAATCGTACATGGATAGTCATCTGATATCAATGTCCACCGCAACCATTCAAGCGAATGATGTTGTTATCGCAATTTCTCAGTCAGGAAGCACCACAGCTATTGTCAAAGCGTTAGAGAGTGTTAAAAAATGCGGTGCCAACATCATTTCGATAACGAGTCATTCACGATCACCTGTAACGAAGAGCAGCAGCATTGTGTTACGAAGCTCAGTTCACGAGACTCCATTCGAAAGTGGTGATATGCCTTCATTGATGGCTCAGTTAAGTGTCGTAGATGCGCTAATGGTGGCAGCTGCCCTAGAAAACTTTGATGCATCGATGAATAGGATTCAAGCTGCGACTGAAGCTCTCAAATCGAAGAAACTATAACGCAGTTCCTAAATTAATATGAATCGGGTGATTGATTTGGAAAGATATTTCTCAAGGGTAGAAGAAATATTAAAACAAGTGAAGGAAACGCAGAAAGATAATATGAAGCAGGCCGCTGACTGCTGCGCGAATGCGCTATTAATGAACAAGCAGCTGTTTTTTTTCGGGACAGGACACTCGCACATGCTTGCGGAAGAGGTTTATTACCGGGCTGGCGGTTTGATGAAAGTAAAGCCAATTTTGGAAAGCGCCTTGATGCTGCATGAAGGCGGACCCAAAAGCACGAAAATGGAACGAATTCACGGGTATGCTGAAATTTTGCTTGAGGAGCACAAGGTCGCCAAAGAAGATGTCTTGTTTATAATATCCAATTCAGGATTGAATTCAGTTCCAGTGGAGATGGCCCTAGGTGCAAAGAAAAGGGGGCCATCGTCGTAGCGCTTACCAATTTACAGCAGTCTGAACAAATGAAGCCTAGGCACCAAAGTGGGAAAAAGCTGTATGAAATAGCGGATATTGTGATTGATAATTGCGGGTGCGTAGGCGATGCAGCGGTTTACATGGAGCAGATGGATATATCTGTAGGTCCAACATCCACGGTGATTGGAGCATATATTCTAATTGGGGGGAGACCAGGAGTCGTTGTCATTTCAGGAACGGGTTCTATTGCGTATTCCCTCTCACCCGACCATACAGTAAGGATGTGTGGAGGTTTCGGGCCGTTGTTCGGTGATGAAGGGAGCGGTTATTTCATTGGTACTGAAGCGCTGCGAGCCGTTTCCATGGATTTTGACAAACGTGGAACACAGACGCTGCTTACAAGAGAGTTGGGCCAAGTGCTAGGTTTTAGGAATCAATTGGAATTGATTGATAAGGTTTATGAATCTATGAGTCGAAAAGATATCGCAGCGCTCGCAGCGCATGTGGCTTACTGTGCAGCGCAGAACGATAAGGTTTCATTACATATCTTGGAGGATGCTGGAAAGCATTTGGCGGAGCACATGTTAACATTGATTCATCAAACGAACTGGAAGGATCGTCTCATTTTATCTTATGCGGGTGGCGTGTTTGGGATGGGAGAACTGATTATTCGGCCTTTGATGATGTATTTGGGTGAATGGAGCGAGTTCTTATGTGCACCGTGCAATAAACCTTCCTATGGAGCGGCAATGTTGGCAAGAAAGGCATTGAAGTCAATTAGACCTTAGATTACGGAGGGAATGACAATGGAAAAAGTCGGTACTCTACAGAGCATCACTCGGTATCCGGTTAAGGCGATGGGGGGAGAAACGCTAGAAAAATGCATGATGCACCTTTGCGGACTTCAAGGTGATCGGAGCCACGCATTCCTCGACCTAAGTCGCCCAGGTGAATATTTGACAGCGAACAATTATCCGACTCTTTTTCGTTATACGGCTCGATTTGACGTGGTGAAGGAAGGCCAAGAAACTGCTGAACGACTGATTGTCACCGCTCCGGATGGACAATCCTATGAATGGGGAGACTCTAGCTTGTTACGAAGGCTGGAACAGGAAACGAATCGAAGTCTTGGTTATAAATCGTTTGAATCGAATACGATTGGAGCGAATTCTGAGGATCATATCCTCATTGCATCAGAATCATCTTTGCGGGAAATATCACGCTTATGGGGTCAGGGGAACATGGATCCGCGACGATTTCGCGTCAATTGGTGTATCGCGTTGGACTGCGATACACCATTTAAAGAGGAAACATGGGTAGGCAAGCAAATTGTAGTGGGGGAAACCGTTTTAGATGTTAACAAGTGTTGTAAAAGGTGCTTCTATGTAAACATTAATCCTGAAACGGCAACGATAGATCCTTCGGTGTTGAAAACGATAGTTCGCCAGCGTTCCAACTGCTTTGGTGTGTATGCTTCTGTTGTGAAGAAGGGAACAAATTACCAAAGTGAGTCCGTGTATGTTGCAGATGCTTTATACTGAATGAATGCCAATGACGAATCCCCCACAGGCCTTCGCGGCTGACGGGGGATATTTTTTGTTTAATTTAATCCACGAGAACAGCTCAGGGGAACTTCCCTAGCGGATTCAGCGCCTTACCGATCTGCATCTTTAATAACAACAGTCGTTTTATTTATTTCCCCTGCCTCGACATGATGGCTAGTGCCGTTCAAAGGTATTACTTCCAACTCGAATGCCTCTAAACGTTCTGGTAATTTATCATCTATAAGGGTAATTTGAAGGATTTTGCTCATTTCACCATCATTGAAAGTAATGTAGGTAGGTCCTGGAATAAAATCTACATTTATGGTTGCAGACTTACCACGGGCAAAATAGCCAACATCAACAACTCCATGACCAGTACCTTTGCGAACCATTTTTACATTCGCTACTCTCGACTCCTCGCTAGCCATTTGAGCTAAAGTATCAAACTCAAATATTGCGGGAACCGTGTCATAATAAAAGGATCTACTACTCTCTTCAATTAATCCTGAACGTGTAGTTACCTTAATTGTTAATTTCTTTAAACCGGGACTTAATCCGTTAAATGATACAATCGCAGTATACCTATTTTTCAACGATGGTACATTTGGAAGTGTCTCCATTGGGTAAGTACGGTCTTCGAAACTCACTGTAGCAGTTGATATGTTATCCAACGGATTGTTGCTTACAATATAAGCATAAACAAAAAGAGAGGCTCCAACAAGCGCATTTTCTTTTTGCCATTGCGTCCAGTCGATCTTTACACCAGTTGCAGCGTGAGCGCTTGTCGAGAGTAGGCTGGGAAGCAGTAAAGTGAGGATTAGCAAGGTAAAGAGTAATTTCTTTTGAACCGTTTTAAATAAAATCATCAACTATCAACCTCCTATTATAAGTTCCAAACTAATCATAGATTCATTTGGTAATAATTGGAATAGTCACAAAGTGGTATAAATGCAATATAAATAGAAGAACTCTGTCGAAAAACTGGTGCCTTTATACAGCCTTATTTTGACAATGATAATGATTATCACTTACAATAATCCCTAATGTACGATAAGCGGCAATCTTATCGGGAAGAGATCGAAGCTTTTCATCATCAATAGGTTGATAGTCTTTCTCGTCGTGGTGCTGCATAAAGTCGCAAAGTAAGCGTTTGAGGAGTTGAAGTAAGCAGATGGAATGGAATGATCAGATCATGTTATGGAACTACGCTTCCATCAAGGTCTTGGATGTTCGTCATAAAATGATGAAGCTTGGTGAGGAATTGCGCTCTTATCGATTGCCAGCCAGTGGATTTCTATACACGACGAGTGGCAGCGCTCAAGTGTGTTTGGATGGTTCGGAGTATGAGACGAAGCGATTTCACGTGCTGCATGGAGGCAAGGGGATGTGCCTGGACATCATCTCGAAAGAAGAAGAGTTCGCGTATTATTTGATCTTCTACAAGGAGGTCATTCCTCTTCCTTGCAGGAAAGAGATTTTGTCTCTTATTGAAAGAAGCAACCCGTTTCAAATTCAATATGGCTTTGCGCCGCATTACCCGATTTCTCTACTCCATATCGTAGAAGTGATGGCTCGGGAGTGGCTTGTGGACAATAAGCTAGAGCGCTTTCATGTCAATGCGTTATTCCATCAATTTATTTATGAAATATTTCGTCAACTTCAACTACAAGATATACCTACAATGAAACCCGATCTCGTAGCGCAAACGCTGCGTTATATTAACGAGCATTACATGGATCCAATTACCCTAGAACAGCTGGCACAAGTATTGAATTATAGTTCCAAAAATTTGTCGAAAGTGTTCAAGAAACAAACGGGGTATAGTTTGATTGATTATGTGATACAAGTGAGAATCCACAAAGCCAAGGATTTATTGAAGCGAACGGATTCGACGATCCAGGAAATTGCCGAAAGCATCGGTTACTCTGATCGATTATATTTCACTCGAATTTTTAAAAAGCATGCAGGTGTTTCGCCTGGGAGCTTTAAAGAAATTGTACAAGGGAGCAAGAAGAGGACAGATCGTGCATACAGGTTGAGCCGATCGTCTATTGTTCCTTGGAGGCTACAGCGGTATATTGATGATAGTGATAATCATTATCAATATATGTATAAAGGAGATTTACCGATGTCCAAAGGTTTGAAATTATCAATGGCAGCAACCGTATTGTTTTGTTTTGCACTGTTTATGAGTGCTTGCTCTACCGGGACAATAAGCTCCAATGCAACAACCGGGGGATCGCAAGTGACTTCCAATCAGGAATCTACGCCTGCTCATAGAACAGGGGCCAAGGCTCAAACTAGAGTGATATCTACACTGAAAGGGGATATTACAATCCCTAACCAGCCTGAGCGAATTGTTGTAGATCTGTATTTAGGTAGTTTCATTGCGTTGAATGTGAAGCCAATAGGAACACCTGAACTAAATTTGAAAAATCCATACTTCACGAAGTCACTTGTAGGGGTGGAAAGTATTGGAGAATATGAAAATGTGTCATTAGAAAAAATAATGCATCTGCAGCCTGACTTAATAGTTACGGGAAATATGGAGGCGTATGAGAATTTCAGCAAAATTGCACCGACTATTCTTGTTCCCTACGGTGAACTGAAAAATGTGCATGAGGAAGTCACTTATTTTGGAAAGGTATTAGGGAAAGAGGCAGAGGCGAAGGCTTGGTTGGCTGAATACGATCAGCGTATTGCAGCTGCCAAAGAGCAAGTAGAGAAGTCGATTCCACGAGAGGCTACGTTCTCCGTTATGCAAGATTGGGAGAAAAGCACAGGCGTATTCGGTGATAATTTCGGCAGAGGTGGTCAAGCTGTATATCGAGCCCTTGGCCGGAAGCCTCCTGTTAAAAAGGCTGAAGAAATAATGAAGGAGCAACTTTTGGAAATACCCGAAGAAGTGTTGTCCGACTTCACAGGCGATTATATTATATTAACATCCGATAAGCGTACGCTTGCAGATTTGAAAACAGATCCGATCTGGAAAACGCTTGATGCTGTTAAAAATGATCGCGTGTATGTTTGGAAGCATCAGCGCTCATGGTATTTCGATCCGATTGCCACGCTTTCACAGACAGAGGAGCTTGCTGCTTGGTTAGCTGGGGAAAAAAAGGAGTAGTATTGTGCAGGAACGTTTATTGACCCGTCGGATAGACTTTGTTAAAACGTTAATTTGCAAAAAATTAAATGTGAAAAAATGCGTTGTTGAAGCGTTAAACAATGCGAAAAAAAGAAATTATCGTGACGAGTTTGAGAGAGCACAGTAAACTGCTATGATTCCGGTGCATGAAACAAATATCGGATGACAAGAAAATAGGCTGAATAGAACCGCGTAAATCGCGGTTCTATTCGTTTAAGAACATATGGACTAGCCGCACTTTTTTGGGGCCCCTAAGTCTCATTCCTGTGTCCATTTCCAGCATCGATGACTAATGCGGCGTTTCCTCCCTTACAGATTAAAAAGAGAACGAATTTCATACTTGCGAAGTTTGCAGCAATCAGTTATATTGAATCTAGTTAGATTATCTAATTATATAAAGGGAGATGAAAAATGGACGGGAAATTAACCAAAGAAAATGCTACAGAACAACAGCTGCCAAGGCTTGGAATCGCTCCATATTTAACATTAATGGGGGATACAGCTTCTTCTGAAACGGATCAAGATGCAGCACAGTTGGGTCTCTTAATGCTATGGTTAGGAGATCATGTTTTGGATATTATGGATCTTGAACTCTCATCTTACAGCATTACGGAAAGCAAGCTGGATCTGCTGTTGATGTTGTTTCTTCATGCGGACAAGGAGCTTTTAACCCCTTCAGCCTTAGCCGATCGAATGGGGATTCGCCGATCTTCCGTGACGGCTCTATTGAATTGGTTGGAAAAAAGAAATTGGATTAATCGCGAATCCTACGACAAAGATGGCCGCATGACGCATGTTCGTATTAATGCAGAAGGTCGTGTTTTTTTGCAGCAAGTATTACCGCAATTCTGGTCTACTTGCGCTTCACTTATCGAGGATCTGGATACGGAAGAAAGAAAGCTTTTCTCAAAAGTACTGCTCAAATTAAATGATCGTATTGAAAAAAGATTGGGTGTAGGAAGATAATTTTTTTTGAGAAAGTAGTTAGACAGTCTATCTATATGTGAGTCGGAAACATTTTAGTGAGATGAAAGCATAGGGGGTGATGAAATGCTTTTGCGGCCAGTACGCCTGCAATTCCGGTCTACTTGATCTTCACTTGTTGAGAAGCTGATTTGGAAGAGAGAGCTTTTCCCAAAAGTGCTGCTCAAATTATGGGGGGTGACCGCCGCTATGCGTTGGTTTCACAACACGCTCCTAGTATCCGCGCGCGTTGGCAGAAGATCGTTTGAAAAACGGTTAAGTGTAGGGAAATATTTTTTTGAGAAAGTAGTTAGACAGTCTATCTATATATAATTCAGAAAATAATTTAGTTGAAATGAAAGTATGTGGAAGTGATGAAATTTTTGAATTTCGGAAAAGATGAAAAAAAACGTTCTCCCCATAGCAAGAGTACGATAAAAAGTATGGTTAGAGAGATGTTCTTGCAGATACGGACGCAATGGGGGATATTAATGCTGGCCGCTGCCTGTGTAATAGGTATCTCCATTTTAGAATTCATGATCCCTCAATTAACGAAAAAAATTATTGATTATATGATTCCAGGCAAGAAGTATCGTGAGCTTTTGGAGATGGCGGGGTTGATTATTATTGCGGCGCTGCTGCTGGGAATTTTTAATTTCGTCAACAGCTATGTGATGACTATCGTTAGCCAGAAGGCGATCTTTCAGCTGCGGGATAAGCTGTACAGGCATACTGTTAATTTGGATTTGAAGTTTTTTGACCGTAACCGTACTGGAGATTTAATGGCAAGACTAACAGGTGATGTCAATCAACTGCAGGATTTAGTTTCCTCAGATACGCTTTCAATTATTGCAAATATTTTCACATGTCTAGTAATTACCTCATATCTGTTTTATGTTGATTGGCAGTTGGCACTTTGCATAATCATTACTTTGCCTTTATTGTTCGGTAGTTCCCGTTTTTTCAGTATTCGTATTAAATCTGCCTATCGAACGGTTCGTCAGGCAACAGCAGAATTGAATAATCAGCTTCAAGATACATTAACATCCATACGTACGATTAAAACATTTGCGAGTGAGGATGATGAAGCAGATAAATTCTCTAAAAGCAGTGAGCAAAATCGGATGGCTACGGTCTCGGCATCGCGACTATCTTCCCTTTTTTCACCGCTTATAGACTGGCTAAACTATATAGGTATGACGATCGTTCTGCTGGTTGGTGCCTGGCAGGTAATGCTCGGACACCTTACAGTGGGGGAAATCGTCGCCTATTTAGCGTACTTGCGACTCCTGCAAGGTCCGATCCGTTCGTTAAGTCGAATGGTTAACAAAGTGCAGCAATCGGCTGCGGCTTTTGAGCGAATACAGGAAGTATTAGATACGATTCCGGAGGTTCGCGATATAGAAAAGGCGATTATTTTACCGCCTGTCCGGGGAGAAATCGTGTTTGAAGATGTGAATTTTGCGTATGAAAAGGGGCAGCCCGTTTTACAAAATTTCCATTTACGACTTGTTCCTAATCAGGTTACGGCATTGGTTGGTTCGTCAGGATCGGGTAAATCAACCATCGCACATTTGATTGCACGAATGTACGATGTTCAGATGGGCTGCATTTATATGGATGGTCATCCATTAAAAATGGTTCAGATGAAGTCACTTCGGCAGCAGATGGGAGTTGTCTCACAGGAAGTGATTCTTCTAAATGGAACGATTCGAGACAATATCGCTTATGGAAATCCTCAAGCAACGAATGAAGAAATTGAGGCAGCCGCAGCAGC
The DNA here is from genome assembly GCF_010820665.1 of Paenibacillus sp. SYP-B3998. Taxonomy (GTDB): domain Bacteria; phylum Bacillota; class Bacilli; order Paenibacillales; family NBRC-103111; genus Paenibacillus_E. The sequence continues at coordinate 1,443,209 of NZ_JAAIKC010000001.1, forward strand.
TGCAAACGCGCATGATTTTATTAGTGGTTTCCAACAGGGGTACGATACTCCGGTGGGGGAAAGAGGCATTAAGCTGTCAGGAGGGCAAAGGCAGAGGATTTCAATCGCGAGGGCGTTCTTGAAAAAACCTCGTTTAATAATCCTTGACGAAGCTACGGCATCGCTGGATACGGAATCTGAACAACAAATTCAGCATGCTCTGGCAGTACTCCTTCCTGGACGCACTTGTCTTGTTATTGCTCATCGCCTTTCTACGATTCAAGCTGCTGATCAAATTATTGTATTGGAGAAAGGAGAAATTGTGGAGAAGGGGACCCACGAAGCTTTGCTTAGGCAGGAAGGCAGATACAAACTATTGCATGATAGGCAGTTTTCTAGAAAAGAATTTCAAATCAACTAACATGATGAGGTGTTCTATGAAACAACAAGCTATAGCGAATGTTGTAGACAGAAATTATTCTTTAATGACAGTAATACTATGCTGGTCCGGCCTTGTGGTTATGTCCAGTCTGTACGTAACGATTCCGCTTATTCCTATGTTCGCTGAACTATTTGGTAAGACTCCCACACAAGCCACCGCAGTAGGAAGTACGTTTTCAATTGGATTTGCAGTCGGTTGCTTAATTTATGGAGCGTTGTCGGATAAATACGGGCGGAAGAAAGTTATATGTATGGGTCTCATTTTTTTAACAGTCATTTCTTTTTTGCTTGGAATTGTCGATAGCTTTGTAGGGATAGTTATCCTTAGAGGCCTACAGGGAGCTGCGGCTGCTACTTTCTCTCCGGTTGCGCTCTCTTATGCGGTGGAGATGTATCCTGCTGAAAAGCGGGTAACGACGATCGGGTTTATAAGCACTGGTTTTTTGACAGCAGGGATTGTGGGGCAGGTAATCAGCGGAATGATTAGTCAAAGTTATGGGTGGCATGCCGTATTTTATTTGCTTGCTGTAATTTACGCTTTAACTGCTTTATTGGTACTTATCTTCCTTCCAAAAGGTGAAATTCATCAGTCACACGCCAATATTTGGGGACCCATCATGCAAATAGGAAAAGTGTTTGCTCAGAAAAATTTGGTGCTAAGTTATGTGGTTGCTTTTGTTCTACTCATGTCGTTTGTAAGTATGTATACCGTTTTGGGAAATTATTTGAGTCACAGTCCGTTCAGCCTGAGTAAGGAACAGATTCTTTACATCCGTTCCGTCGGTGTGCTGGGTATGCTAGTATCTCCATTTTCTGGAAAGCTGACGAAGCGTTTTGGCATACGCCCGACACTGCGCAGTGGCGTGCTATTAGCGATCATTGGCATGATGAGTTTTGGAATGACGTCCAGCCTTCCTTTTCTGATCGGTATGAGTTTAATATTCGTTGTAGGTATTGCGCTGGCTGTTCCATCCCTTGTTTCTCTGGTTGGTCAATTAGGGGGGAAACAGAGAGGCATAGCGGTATCCGTCTATACCTTTATTTTATTTGCTGGAACAAGTCTCGGCCCAATATTATCTCTTTACTTTATGAGAAGCGGTAGTTATGCAGTGACTTTTATCTTACTTGCTCTCGTACTTGGCGTTGGCTTGCTAGCTGCATGTCTAATCAATAGGGAGGTGTCGGAGGAAAAGTGAATAGGAAGATGAAGGAAGATCGCTAAATTCTGTTGGACAATAGTAATTATTAATACTGATTGATGTCACATTTTTGCCATTTCGAAAAAAGTAGGTTCTCTTTATCATATCTTGTATTTTCTACTCAGGAGGGCGCTCATCATATAAACGGAAGGGGAGAAGACGGGAATTGCATAAAAGGATTTCGTTTTTGACCATTCGTGAAATTTTGCCCTCCTGCTCACCATGTTCAAGGAAGTGCAGTCACTTCATCAAATATCGCTCGGAATTCACCTAGATCGCGTGCAAATCTGTAAGGTTATTTCATTTTTTTCTTGGTGTTAAATTTGCAACATGGTCGAAGTAAAAGAGACGATCACCTTTTCTAATCACAACCATAATTGCATGGATGAATAGGACAGACCACATGATAACTACAAACGTAAATCCTCCCACACTTAGCCATACTTGATGAGAATAGAGGGGTGAATTCAAATCTAATTTAATCTCGGTAAATACGCTTATGAATTTTGATATCATCCATGGTAAATATAAGGCCACAAACCTCTTAAGTAAGGGTTGCCACGAAGGACTATTTCCAGAGGGGCCTATTAGTTTATATTTCATTATATTCGAACCTATTGTTTTCCCTTTCCACACAAGTGGCACAATAAAGAGAACTACAAATAAACCAATCGTTGTATAAATAATTTCTATAACTCTACTGGAAACAAATAAACCAACGGTTAGAAGACAACTGATATGAATGAACTGAGTATCTATCAGAAGGGCTAGCAATTGGGGTACTGGGGATACTCTGTTCTTTTTAAGTATTTCTTTTGTTTTGGCTAAAATGCTCTTTTTTGACGGGAATAAAGCAAGAATTATTGGTGCAATAAGGAAACCCAAAAGTGAACCTGAGCTGTTCAAGATGAGATCGTCAACATCAAACAGGCGATATGGACATTTGTAAATTCCATAAATTCCTGTTAGTTGCGTTACCTCATAAAAGAGGGAAAGTGAAAAACCTATTACGAATGCTCGTTTCCAGTAATATCTCTTCTGAAAAAAGTATCTTAGATAGACTCCTAGTGGGAGCAATAATAGGAAGTTATATGCAGCTTGGAAGAATGCGCGCTGTTTAAGGATTTGAAAATAGGTCGTGGGTTTTAACCATACAAGGGAACTTCCTTTAAGGATATCCTTCACAAAAGAAAAAGGTGCCAATGAATAGTGGATTGTACCAGGTGATTGAATGGCACATGTATTCCGAGTTTCCGGAAGAGGCAACAGAACTAGAAACAAGGCCGATAACATATAGTAAATGAAGGAATAAGCTATTAATGTGGCATACAAGCTGAAAAAACCATATTTTCTATAACTATAGATCAACCAAGGGATTATTAAAAAAATAGCCAATAGACTAAATATAATAAATGCGGCTTTTATTGGTAGTATGTATGACATTACGGGTACCCTTTCGATAGGAAATTTAAAATTTCGGATTTTTGATTCTCCGGCGAATTAAAGAAATATTCGGTTCTTAGCGTTTCGTTAAAGCTGTCCTTTGGCCCTCGAATCACAACCTGAGCCGTTGGCTCTGTTACCCCTCTGCTTTCCCCGCCTGTGGTGAACCATTCTTCGTGGTCGCATCAAGAAGTTCGGTCTTGGTAGCTTTGAGCACAAAATTATTCACTATTTGTTTATCAACCATGGCATCAATATATATCGTGGAGACAAGCTGGTAGTTGGGGTGACCAAACCGAATTTGCCGTATAATCAAATCGGGACTGTGCCCGAAAGTTTGCTGAATTCGTTGAAGAGTGGGCTTGGATTCATCATGAACAGATGATTCCTGCGGCGCGGATACAAAGTATGTGGGAACAACTTTCCCAAAAACATGGTTTAGAAAACTCTTCATCTTTTTCTGTTACGTTAAGTTATTGTCTGTTTTCATTTTTTTATTCAAAATGAGGATATGCAGACATGTACAAAACATAAATAAGAGATGTTGAAATATGTATTTATTTCAAATCGGTCTGGTCAGGAATAAACGGTTATGTGATGATAACGTTGATAGAAGGTTGTCATACTGCTTTCTATACGATTGCATAAAATTAGGGAGGTTAATTGATATGCAGGAATTTGTTGGTCTTTGTCAACAGTGTAAAAGACAGATTTTCTGTCAGGATGGGTTTCTTCATGGCACGGTTTTAGAAGATAAATCTCTTGTGTGTTTGGACTGTTCAGATAAGAGGGACACATGCGCAGATAATAAGCAATTGAATAACGCAACCACCCTGACAGATTGATGTCAGGGTGGGTACGTTATTATATAAATAGGATCAACAACACGAAGGATGAAAAATTTGAGGAGGACAATTTAATGACACAAACGGCAATCGAAATGTATAACTACCACGTATGGGCGAATAAAACTATGTTTAATCGATTAAGAGAACTCCCACAGGATTTGTTGGATAGAGAGATCCAAAGTGTATTTCCTTCCGTTTCAAAGGTGATGCCTCATATTTACGTCACGGATCACTGTTGGTTAGATATCCTTATGGGTAAAAGCATGAATGAAGCAATGGCTCATGCAAATGCATTGAAAGCACAAATTGAGCTTAAGAATATGGATGAATTGGAAACGATGTTTTTTGAATTAACGGAGCGTTATAAAGCTTTTTTCAACCAAGAAGCAGATTTGGAAAAAACGTTGATTCTGAATAATCCTTATGCAGGGATACGGGAAACTCGTTACTCTGAAATTGTCCTGCAGATTGTTAACCATGCAACTTACCATCGTGGCAATATTACGGCTATGCTTCGACAAATGGGGCAAGCCTCTGTGATGACTGAGTATGCACTTTTTTGGTATTCTTGAGGCGACTTGATATAATAGTTGAAGCTAACTTTATACAGAGGGTGGATACGATGAAGAATATCACAATTTTGATAGCTGACGATGAAGACGAGATTGCAGATCTAGTTGCCTTACATATAAATAAAGAGGGCTATCACTGCATTAAAGTAGCAGATGGGAAGGAAGCTATCCAGGCCATTCAAACGAATGCTATTGATTTAGCGATTTTAGATATCATGATGCCCAAATTGGATGGTTATGAGGTAACCAGGCAAATTAGGGAACATCATTCTATGCCGATCATTTTTTTGAGTGCCAAAACAACGGATCTTGATAAGATTGCAGGGCTTGTTAGGGGAGCCGATGATTATATGACCAAACCATTCAATCCCATGGAATTGGTTGCTCGTGTAAACGCGCAGCTAAGACGTTCTATGCAGTTGAATCAACCGACAGCAGCAAATAAGAATGTTTTGGAGGCAGGCGGTTTGGTCATTTATCAAGATCAACGCAACGTTACCCTTTATGGTGAAAACATCGAGTTAACGCCAAAGGAGTTCGATATTTTGTATCTATTAGCTAGTTACCCGAAGAAAGTCTTTAGTGCCGAAAATATTTTCCAACAGGTATGGGGGGAATCTTACTATGAAGGTGGTAATACGGTTATGGTACATATCCGCAGCTTAAGAAAAAAACTTGGGGATGATGTAAATAAAAACAAGCTGATTAAGACCGTATGGGGAGTGGGATATACATTTAATGCCTAACATGATACGAAGTTTTCGGTCGAAAATGATAATTTTATTGGGCTATAGTATGTTTTTATCCGGTATGATTACCTTTGTCCTCTATAAAGTTCTCCAGTTTTATTATCGTTTTCAGGTCAAATTTGAAAGTCCATTAGCTTATATTCGCTTGTTCATAAATAAAATCGGGGACATTAACTTTTTTTTGATTGTGTTCGTTCCACTTGCGATTTTGATTTTCTTTATACTGACCAAACCTTACGCAACTTATTTTAATGAAATTTCCAACGGCATTCATCATCTTGCCAAGGGCGATTTTAAGAGTCGCGTTTATATTTCTTCCAACGATGAGTTTGGGGATATTGCCAAAGATATTAATCTGGCTAGCGAAAAATTGCAACAGGCTGTAGGTAGAGGAGATTTTGCAGAAAGCAGCAAGGATCAATTAGTTTTAAATTTGGCCCATGATCTGCGTACGCCGCTGACTTCGGTGTTAGGCTATTTGGATTTCATCCTTAAGGACGACCAATTGACAGATGATCAAATCAAACATTATACCCGCATTGCATTTACCAAATCTCAACGACTAGAAAAGCTGATTGATGAACTATTCGAAATAACTAGAATGAACTATGGCATGGTTACGATTGATAAAAAGTCCATCGATCTTAGCGAATTGCTCATCCAATTAAATGAAGAATTATATCCTGTTTTAGAGAAAAACCAGCTAGTGGCAAGATTAAATGTGGGTCCGCATTTACATATATCTGGTGACGGAGAATTGTTAGCACGTGTCTTTGAGAATCTGCTGACCAATGCCATTCGTTATGGAAATGAGGGGCAGTTTGTAGATATTAACGGTTATCTGGATGCAGATGACGTGGTGATTCAAGTAGTCAATTATGGAGATCAGATTCCTCCTGAGCATATACCGCATCTTTTTGATATGTTTTATACTGGTGACCAAGCAAGAACGCATCAAGGGGGAAGCACAGGACTCGGCCTGTTCATTACCAAGAATATCGTGGAGCAGCATGATGGAACCGTTTCTGTGCAGAGTAGTTTGATTCAAACGTGTTTTGAAGTAAGGTTGCCACAAATCAAGCAATGAAATTACCTGAGTTCCATTTCAAGTCAATAATTTAAGAAAAATTTTATAATTAGCCTACTTCTTTTTAAACAGTTTTCCCTATCCTGAATGTAGGAAGGGCAGGGGGAAACTGTAGATGAAGAAGTGGGTTTGTTTGGCATGGGAGAAAGAAGAGAGTCAAATGGTGGCAAGTTTTCAATGATGAAAATAAACATGAAAAGCTGGGTACGCAAGGATGCTAGCGTAGCGTTGATGTTTCTCATGCCAAGTGGTATTGGATTCGCGCTGTTCTACTTGATTCCATTTGCCATGGGGGTTTTCTATTCCTTCATGAATAGTCCGGTCGACAGTCATTTCGTTGGATTGGATAATTACCGCGAACTGCTCTCGAGCGATTCCTTTCGTAAAGCGGCAGCGAATACGTTTTATTTTACCGCAATTAGTGTTCCAGTCATGCTTGTACTGTCTTTAGGTTTGGCATTATTGCTTAACCAAAATATTTACATTCGCAATTGGCTGAGGACTGCTTATGTACTCCCGCTCGTCGTTCCTGTAGCCTCTATCATTCTCATTTGGCAAATACTACTCGATTGGAACGGATCACTCAACGCATGGCTGAGCTTTTTCGGATTTAACCGGGTGGATTGGATGAAGTCAGATTCCGCTCGCATGGTTGTGATCGTCGTTTATTTGTGGAAAAACATGGGCTACAACATTATTTTGTTCTTAGCAGGGCTGCAGCAAATTCCTAAGGATTATTACGAAACCGCCCAATTAGAAGGCGCTGGACGTCTTCGACAGTTTGGCAGCATTACGCTTGTCTATTTAACCTCGACGATGTTCTTTGTCATCATCATGTCTATCATCAATTCATTTAAAGTTTTTCGAGAAACGTATTTGATTGCAGGTGCTTATCCGCATGACAGTATTTATATGCTGCAGCACTACATGAACAATATGTTCTTGTCGCTAGATATTCAGAAACTGACTGCAGCAGCGACGATGATGGCAAGTTGTATTTTCCTCATTGTTATTGTGCTTTTCGCGATTGAACGCCGTTTCCGGCAGTCTATGGAATAGGGGGGAGCCAATTGCAAATAATAGGAATCTTGCGAAAAAGTGTGTTAACAATAGTTATGAGCGCGTTTGCGGTGATGTTCATATTTCCACTCGTACTAACATTAACGAACTCACTTATGACAGAACAAGAGATAGGAATTAATTATGGTTTAATCGGAAAAATGAGTGAAGCAACGGCAGGGAATGCGAATCATTTTGTTAATCTAAAGCTGCTGCCGGATAAAGTGTCACTGGAGCAGTATGGCAAAGTATTGGTCAATAGCCCGAAATTTCTAAGCATGTTTTGGAATTCGGTATTCATGGTTGTGCCAATCATCGTAGGTCAGTGCCTAGTAGCAGCGCTGGCTGCGTACGCGTTCTCCAAGCTGCACTTCCGCGGCAGGGAAGCCTTATTTCTTGTCTATGTCTTGACGATGCTTATGCCGTTCCAAGTGACCTTAGTACCGAATTACATTATGGCCGATAAGCTTGGCCTGTTGAATAGTTCGAATGCGATTATTTTACCTGGAATTTTTGCAGCTTTCGGTGTGTTTATGCTCAGGCAGTTCATGCTGCATATTCCTTATGCCTATATCGAAGCAGCCAAAATGGATGGGGCTAGACATTTGCAAATTTTCTACAAGATTATTCTCCCTATGATCAAACCAGGACTAGCTGCACTCGTTATTCTATTATTCGTCGATTACTGGAACATGGTAGAACAGCCGATTATTTTTTTGGACGATCCCTTTAAGCAGCCGCTATCCGTTTATTTATCAAGAGTTAACCAAGGGGAGCAAGGGATTGCTTTCGCTGCATCAATGCTTTATATGACACCTATGGTGCTGTTGTTTCTGTATGCAGAAACCTATTTCATTGAAGGCATTCAACTTTCTGGCATCAAGGGGTAATTTTTACGGTTAGGAGGCAGAGAGCGTGGATTTGGGGCTAAAAGAGGAACCTAATGATCGTAGACGCAAACGAAATATTCAAATCGCTTTCAGTGTATTTATTGGAGTGTTAGTGCTGTTTACACTATTCAGCAACACGTTGCAGTCACTGACATTACCGAAAGTGAAAACGGAAAAGCTAGTAATTGGAAGTCTCGTTCATACGCTAGAAGGAAGCGGTGTACTGCGGCCACTCGCGGAAGTTAAACTTTCAAATCCTGCGGGGTGGAAGATCAAAAAGATTCTCGTTAAAGAAGGCGAGATCGTCAAGAAGGGTCAAAAACTGATCATTTATGATAGTCAAACTGCTGAAAGTGAACTGCAAGATGAAGTGGCTTCATTGGAGAAACAAAAAATTAATCTGCTTGGGATGCAAGATCGGTTCGTTCTATCAACAGCCGAAGGAGATGAGTCGAAGATTAGGAGTGCAAGTCGAGATATTGCAACGCTTAAACTAGATCTGGGCATGCAAGAACGAAAAATAAATGAACGGAGAGAGCGTCTCGTAATTCAGAAGGAATTATCTGCCCCCTTCGATGGCAGGATTACGAAATTGAATGCTGTTGAGGGATTAGCGTCTATGGGAGAACCTGATGTTCTAATCTCGAATGACAGTCGTGGTTATAGGTTCGAGTTTTTGGCTGACTCGTTGATGCTGTCTAATTTCGGGATATCGATTGCTGCAAAGATAAAGGTTGAAACGAATGCTAGGTTAGATCAACCATCCAAAATCATCGAGGGTACAATCGCTGAACTGGTTGATGCAGAGCCGCGTTTGGAGAGTTTATCTAATCAAGAGGCGAAGAAAACCGTAGCCATTGCCCAGAAACTTGTACGAGTAACTGTTGTAAGCTCAGAGCTAGAAGGAGGTGAGCAGGCATTTGTCAAACTCACGAACCGATCGCAGCAGGAGGGGAGGAGGGTTTCTAACGTGGCCATCCACCAAGATCGAGAAGGCAAGTATATCTATAAAATCGATGAGCAGAGAGGAGCATTAGGCAACGTATTTGTTGCACGAAAAGCTAGCATACAAGTGATTGAAACGAATGAGATAGAATCAATGATTCAAGTAGATAACGTCAATGAGGATGATTTAATTATTCTGGAAAGCAGTGAGCCATTACAGGATAGTAATCGAATTCGGTTGCAATAACCATACATTAATATGAGGATGGAAGAGGAGAGAAAACATAGGATGAAAAAGCAAATTTTGATTGTAGGTACTTGCATTTTGATGACGGTTACGACGGCCTGCGATGCTGTAGGCAGTAGGGAAGCAGCACTTAAGGAGACACCGAAATCCAAAGAGGGAAAGACGATTGTTACCTTATCGTTATTATCAATAGACGCGTTCTACGATGCGGCTGAGAAGAAATTCGAGGAGAAGTATCCGAACATTGACATTCAACTCAAAACATTTAAGCAGCCTGGGGAAAAATGGAATGAAGGTGATGACGAAAAATATGTAAATACGACGAATACTTCGCTGTTATCAGGAAAAGGCAATGATATTATCGAGATGAACAATATGCCAATTGCCAAATATGTAAATAAAAAATTACTCGTAAATATGAATGACTTGTTGGAACAAGACAAAACGGTGGATAAGAATAATTTATATACGAAAATTTTGGAGCCATTAAAATTGAATGGCGGCTTGTACGCGATGCCTGTATCCTATTTCCTGCGGGTATTCGTGGCAGATGAAGACATTCTTAATCAGACGAGTACAATTGTCGATGATACAAACTGGACTTGGAAGCAGTTCGAGGAAATATCGCAGAAGCTCATACAGAAGCCGGGAACGAAGGGCAAGGAACCTCGCTACGGCTTAGCGGATAACCCGCCAGAAACGATGCTTCAAGAAGTGGTGGTAGATAGTTCCACAGCATTCGTAGATTTGCCGACTCAGAAAGCGAAGTTCGATTCTCCTGCATTCGTGGATACGATGAAACAAATAAAGAAAATGTATGATGATAAAGTTGCTACAGCGAAACCGGTTGAGATCGGAAACCAGTTGTTCTATTCCACAGTTTTGTTCAACCCAGTAGATTTTGTTGATATACCGTATTATTATTTTTCAAATCCGAAGCTGATGCAGAAGCCGCATGCAGAAGGCAAAAGTGGTCAAATTACCATGTCAACCGGCTATCAACTTGGGTTGAATGCCAATTCTCCCGTTCAGAAGGAAGCTTGGCAATTCATTAGTTTCTTGTTATCAGAAGAAGCCCAATCGCTCAAACAATTTACAGGATTTTCAATGCTTAAATCAGTGAATGAAAAGAAGCTTAACGTTATTCAAGAACAATCTAATAATGGAACGTATATACTTCCTTCCGAGGAAGCAGTCAAAAAGAAAGTCAAAATACCAGATGAAGACTTTGTCTATATTAAACAACTCATCCAAAACGTAGATCGTATTGCGGGAAGAGACAATAAAGTGATGTCGATAATTGAAGAGGAATCCAAATTCTACTTTAGCGGTCAAAAGACCGCGGAAGAAGTGGCGAAGCTGATCCAGAACCGAGTGACAACTTACTTGAATGAATAAGTAATAGCAAAATAGTCCCACCCTTTGGCGGTTATGCTGCGTAGCCTCGAAGGGTGGTTTTATTCGAAATGAGCGTTAATGTGTGTTGTTGATTCATATTCGTTTTAATAATGAAAAGAAAATAGGAGGGGCGGTTACCAGCTTGAGAAAAGCACTTGTTGGTTCGATAATTTGCGTGCTCGTTTTGATAGGCATTGTTGCATACGGTTCAAGAGCTACTATTGATTTTCTTTCTTCTGGAAATTTCATCATTAATGGAAAATTCAACGAGAATCCGATCATTAACTATAACGGGAACGTATATGTTCCTATACGCTTTATAGCCGAAAACATGGCTGCGAACATTACATACGAGGCCGGCAAAACAATAAGTATTGAACAGACCAGTGTACGGTTTGATGAATTGGTTTCTGCGCCTGTTCCTTATGTAGCCTATGTAAGAAATTTTAAAGACGGGAGAACGTGGCTGCAAGACATTCCATTGCTCCAAGGAAACTCTTGTTGGTCAAGTTGTTACCACGCGCCTAAACCTTTATCAAAATTTTTAGCAGAGAACGAATATCCTCCAGTGATCGTAAAGCCTGGATCTACCCTAATTATTAAATATCCCCAAGGTATGGAGCCTAAACAGCTAGACGTCTTAATGGGAGCAAGTTTAGTTGATAGGGAAGAAGATTATAAAGAAATAAAACTGGATAAAGGTCGGCTATTTTTACCGGAAAATCCAGGGGAATATAATATTTTGATGAACGCCATCTGGGACCATGGAGATACTTCTTACATATTTGCGGTAACTATATTATAGCTGGAACACAATTGTTAGCTCAAAAGTAGCCCTGCTGGTGTGAATATGAAAGTGTAACAAAGCGGGATTCATAAGGAAAGGATTACTCTAATCTCACTTTCATATTTTGAAGTACCCGATACAGGGATTGCATTTCTTCCAAACCCATTGCGGAAATAAAATGTTCTTGAATTCCCTTGGCATATATCGGCCAAGCTCGTAACAACTCTCTTTTGCCTTCGCGGGTTAGTTTAGCGTAGGCACCGCGCCGATCCGCATCGCTCCGTTCTCGGACAAGCAATCCTTGTTTTTCGAGACGATCCACTAGACGAGTAAGCCCACTTCGACTTAATACGACTTTGTTCCCCAATTCATGCATCCTTAATCGTTTATCAGGTGCTTCAAACAATGCAATCAACACATCGTAGGAAGTCAAGGGAACTTTCTTTTCAGAGGCTAAGTTCTGTTCGATTTTTTCAATTATAAGAGCATGTGTTTTGATAAATAATCGCCAAGTGGCTAGTTCGAGCTCTGTAAGCTTCTCCATTGTATCACCGCTAACTTCAGTCTTTACCAACAACTATATCTCAAAGTAATTGACTGTGCAATTATCTCGTGATATTGTATAGTCAATTGTTGCGTAATCAACAATTGACTATACAACAAGAATGGTGAAAGGAGAGAGGAGCAGTTGGGCATCATATACGGGCTAACAGCCGCCCTATGCTTTGGATTGTCTGATTTCATGGTTACTCAAGCGACAAGAAAAATTCAAACCTTGCCTGCCTTGGTCTGGATTCAGTTGTTTGCTTCCATCATGATGGGTTCTTTTATTTGGATTCAGAGTCCTCAAATTAGTGGGAATGCATTTACATGGGGAGCAGTCATTGTCATCAGCCTCGTCAACTTTTTTGGCACTTTGTTCTTGTATCGGGCCTTTGAAAAAGGGACGCTGTCTATCGTCTCGCCGATTGCATCCGGATTCGCCGTCGTAACTGCAGCCCTTGCCATTTTTTTTGGAGAAGTCCTTCCCACTTGGACATTAGTAGGCGTTTTTTTGTTGATAACAGGGGTAATTACGGTTTCCCGTACTGGAGGTAGGGGACATCAAACAACATTAGCAGGGATACCCGAAGCGATAAGTGCATCCGTTTGTATGGGTGCCTATTTCTGGGCGGTCGGTTATCTTACACCCTCTCTAGGTGCATTTCTTCCCGTTTTAATAACTAGAATCGTGCAGTTACTCTGCGCATTAAGTTTTGTACGTATTCGGCGAATCCAACTTTCCAAACTTTCCTTTTCCACTGGAATGATTTTAATTTTGGCAGCTCTATTGGATTCAGGAGCACTTATTTCCTTTAATCTTGGCCAATCTCTATCCTATACGACGAGTACAACGGCCCTCGCTTCATTGTACAGTTTGATTACCATTCTTCTGGCGTGGATTTTCTTTAAAGAACGACTATCAAAGGCACAGTGGACGGGAATTGCTATCGTACTTCTCGGGGTTATTGCGGTAAGCATGTAATCTGAAGCATGCATTCTAGGATCAACACGGTTAATATGACAGAATTATTCCTTTTTGGCGCACTTGGATCAGCGATGGGGAGTGTCGCGTGGAGTACGATGGTTGGATTGCTCATCTGGCAGCAACACGGTGACTAAAGGATCATGGCCCTGACTAGGCTAGTCAGGGAAGGTCGGCATGTAGTAAAATTGATAAAATAACTCAATTCAAAGGAGAAAACAATGTGCCGTAGTATTAAGACTTTATTCAACTTCGACCCTTTGGCAACTGATGATGAGATTCAAGCAGCCTCGCTTCAGTTCGTGCGAAAGCTCTCAGGATTCAACGAGCCTTCTAAGGCGAACGAGGAGGCGTTTCAACGTGCCGTTACAGAGGTTGCCGAGGTTGCACGTCATTTGTTGAACTCGTTGGTGACAAATGCAGAGCCTCGCAATCGCGAAGTTGAAATCGAACGTGCTCGTTCTAAGGCAGCGAAAAGATTCGGAACTGCTGTTGATTAATCCGATATAATTAGGCCTAAACAAGAACTAGAGCTTAGATATAAGGTTGGGTCACAAACATTAGCCGAAAAAGCCCATTCAAGGGCTTTTTTCTATGACAAAATTGTGATTTTGCATAACTTTATGTGAATTAGGTCATCATAAGAACTTAATCATGAAAGATAGGAGGGATTAATTTGTCTAAACCAGATAATCGTGCGGATAACGCGGAGCACTTGCAATCACATATCGACCACACGCAAGCTAATTTGCAGGAAGCAGAAGATTACCTAGATGAGCATGCAAGTGAGATTTCATCTGTTGAGAAGGAAAGAATTGAAGCAAAAAACGAAAATCGTAAAAATAGCATAGAAGCTTTCGTTGCAGAAAAAATCGATGAAGAGCAACATTAATCGCATTTCGATCTAAGCTTGAGGAAACATACGGCTACTTCCGATTTAGGGAGTAGCTGTTTTTCATTTATTCAGGATAAAAGAGCCTATATCTGCTAAATCCTATGTGGCATCATGGAAAATGATACCTAGACTGTATCTTGTTCCAGATTTGACCGTGCTAACCCCATGCCGGAGCATGGACTTATAATAGCCGCGCGTTCCCAAAACAGGTCGGTGATTCGTTGGGAAAATAAGCCCCTCGCCTTGTTCTAGTGTGATGACGTGACCTCTGCTTTGCGCCCGCGGCCTCTGCTCCACCAATAGAAATTCCCCACCCGTGTAATCTTCTTCTTTCTGATTCAAGGCGAATACAACTTGGAACGGGAAGAATACCTTCCCATACAAATCCTGATGCAGACAGTTGTACCCTCCGACCTCGTATTTCAAAATCAAAGGGGTTGAGCGTTTCTGGTTCTCATTGTGACATTGATCCAAAAAATCCGTAAGCGTACCCGGGTAAGTAGTATCTTGGTTCAATTGTTCAAGCCAACGATTAGCTGTTCTTGCAAGCTCCAGATAAAACTGTTCGCGCAATTGTTGCAGCAAATGAGGGAGAGGAGCATCGTAATATTTATACTCTCCGATTCCAAACCGATATCTAGCCATGTCAACGGTGTTGCGGAAAAGACATTCGACCTCATAGGTGTCGATAATTTGATTGCACTGCTTTTTATTCAATAAAGAGGGGATTTTCGCAAATCCATGCTTATCTAAAGACTTTTGCAACGAATCCCAATCTAGTCCAGAGATAAGATTGACGATAGGTTTAATCATGTTATAGGTCTCCTTGAAGGGGGATTCCAACGCGTTTGGGCTGCATTAATTTGTTTTCATATGCATACTTCCCCGGTAGCCGCTGTACATATTCCATGCCCCATTCGTAAACTAAGCCCAATAAATTAGTGCATCCTTTTTTGATTCTCATTTTGAAATGACTCCCTCCTTTTTTTGGTGTTACTAATTGATGCTAGCGTGTAGACGTACGGATGAGGATCAGAAAGGAACACGGCCATTTGTTCACCTATGTGAAGAGTATACCCCCAAAAGCGATCGATTGTACGCAATTCCGAATAAAACAGCAAGATCACGAAATGGAGATGATGCAAGTCTGTTCTATTAAAAACTTATCATTTGGACTGTGACAGTTGCCTAACACTTATGTATGTTTGACTTAATAGGATGTTGTGATGTCAGATAATCATAAGGAGGCATGTTACCGATGCAAAAGAAAAAAACGCTAATAAAGAAAAAAACAACATCTACTAAACAGATACAACGGCACGTTCATGAGTTTGAAGGTAGTACGAAACTGGCTGAAGAAGGCGCAGATCGACATAACCATCGCTTCGCAGGTGTTACAGGTCAAGCGATTCGGTTAGGAAAAAGCCATGTACATGAAATTGATCTCACGAATACGGATTTCTTGAACCATTTTCATAATCTGAAAAAAATTAGAACGGGACCGGCTATTCAAGTTGGAAAGGGCAAACACGTCCACTTTGTTACAGGCCAAACAACTTTAAATGATGGTCATGTACACCAATTTAATTTCGCAACTTTGGTTCAAGCACCTCTTGTTTAATGAACATATTTTGTATAAGAATAAAACGCGAACCTTAAAGTTTGCGTTTTATTTATGTTATCCTTGTGATTCCATCAATGAATCATTTATTTGTAAGGGATAATCAAGTAAAATAATGTATGACATGCCAATTAAATGCCTGATACTTTTCAGATGTATTTGATTAAGGGGAGTGCTTTATCATGCAAGAAGAATGGGAATATGACGACCAAACAGAGCTATTTAATGCGGCTAAAAAAACCCGTAGGATCGTGCTGCTCTATATGTTGATACTATTCTGTTGCTTGCTCATCCTGTTAGGCGGTCTATGGTACTTAATAAGCGATTTTTTTTCAAGCGCATGTGGTGCTGCAGATTGTGATTAAATACTAGTTTACTCTCCTTGTTTTATTACTAACGGGCAATAATTAATCTTATCCATCGCCTTTCTACACAATAGGGTCTGGTTAATCGGAGGATGAATATGAATATCCTTATCAGGGAGCTGTTGGCCGGCGATCAGGCCAGTTCGATAGATTTTGATAGTAGCTTTACCGTTGATTCCGAACTTGTCCTTTCCATAGAAGGTCAGCAAGTCAGTTATACGGTGAAAAAGATACCTAGCAATATGAAATGTTACTCTGATGAACAATTTGAAGAGGCCTCTGACGTAGATTTCTCAGCATACATCGATAACCCAGATCAAATCATTTATTTGGCGTTTGCGGGTAATCAAGCAGTGGGTGAAATCATTTTGAAAAGAAACTGGAATAAATATGCCTACGTGGAAGACATCAAAGTAGACAAATCATACAGAAGATATGGCGTTGGCCGAAAACTAATCGATCAGGCTGAACGCTGGGCCAAGGCTGGTGGAATGCCAGGAATCATGTTGGAAACGCAAAACAACAACGTCAGCGCATGCAAATTTTACGAAAGCTGTGGTTTTGTTATAGGTGGGTTTGATTTTCATGTATATCAAGGTTTGGATAAACAAAGCAATGAAATCGCGATATTCTGGTATCTGATGTTTGAATAGCTTGGTGTTAAGTGGAAGAAATTACATAAAACATAAAATATTATTTTGACAAGGGGATATTAAGCATGAACATACGAGAGTTAAACACAGATGAAAGGCCCCCAATGGAATTACTATTAGTAGCGGATCCTTCTCAGAAGCTTGTTGAAGAATATGTTACAAGAGGACAATGTTTTGTCGCTCAAGAGAGTGACAGGATTATAGGTGTCTATATTTTTTTACGAACAAGACCCGAGACAATTGAGTTAGTCAATATAGCCATTGATGAAAATCACCAAGGCAAAGGGATAGGGAAACAGTTGGTGAACCATGCAATTCAAACCGCAAAGCGGCTTGGTTTCAAAACAATTGAGATCGGAACTGGAAATTCAAGTGTAGGACAACTTGCTCTTTATCAAAAATGTGGGTTCAGAATAACTGGAGTCGATAGGGATTTTTTTCTTAGGCATTACAGTGAGGAGATATTTGAAAATGGGATTCAAGTTGTGGATATGATACGCCTATCGCAAGATCTGTAATCACCTTAGTGGATTATCTTGGGAATAAGGGAGATTAAATTGATGACTAATAATTTGATTCAAATTTGAGGGAAGAACCTTTTTGTAGAAGTTTTAGGCGAAGAAAGTCTGCCAGCGGATGTATGCGTCCATCCAATCCAGAATTACTACTGTTAATAAACCGTCCTTACTGATCAAAGGGGAATACGATCCAATAACGTGTGATGTGAAAATTGAAGAACCTGAGCGCTATGCAGATGTTGTGACGCAATTTATTTATAGTAGTCAAGTGATTTGAGTAAAAAGATTAGGCTAAAAAAGGAGGAGTCTGCTTCATGCAGCTCCTCTTTTGCTTTTTGAACAAGTGGGAAGCACGAGAGGGGGGCCTGCTTTATTCTCTCATGCAATAGCGATTTACTTGTCCCGATGTACACTGAACCGTGAGAATAAATGCCAATTAAGCTCTCTTCGGCTTGTGACGCCAGTTTTAATAAAAATTGATTTCAGATGATCCTGCACCGTGTAGGCAGAAATATGGAGCGAGTGAGCAATTTCTTTGGTGGACAGTCCTCTTACGATATGCGCGAGAATCTGCTTTTCACGGTCCGATAACCCATAGGCTTCCGAGATGAGAGGCAGCATATCCGACGGTTTGGCAGGCTCGAACCAGACTATTAGGTGAACCGTAGTGGAAGTACCACTAAGTCGACTGGCTCGAATCGTCAGGTAAGGCCCCTCCGGAATCCGAATACACACCTTGGCCAGAGAGGCAAGCTCAACTGCGGTCGACGTAACCGACAATGCACGGGAACAGACTGCTCGAACCGGTCTTGGAAGCGTAGGGAAGTCAATACATTCCCACTTTTGCAACAAGGATAGCCATTGATCTGCGACTACATTGGAAGAAAGTATTGTAAGTTGGTCGGAGAGGATCAGTATGCCTGGTTCTTCCTCCATACCGATGGATTCCTCAAAAGGTAATGCCAAACTTCGTTTACGTAAATTGAATGCAATTACTTGGACAAGAGAAGAAATAAATTCACGCTCATCCTCACGGAATAAAGGCTGTGTATGAGAGCGAAATAACGTCAAATACCCCCAACACGCCCCTTGATACATGATAGCCGCCCGCAGTTCATCTCCGAATCCCGCAGGGAGAAGCACATTTCGATAGCGAGCGCTTCGCTCTAAATGGCCTGCAGTAGCTCCATGTAATGTTGCTACAGGGTCATCGGCCTTCACCAATAAATCGTATGCGTTGAAATCCTCGCGTAAGTACTCATTTTCGAACAGGCTGTGATGAATAGCCTCGATGCCTTCTTCCGTGACAGCACCAGTGGAAAGAAGGGTCTGTGGATCCACAGCCGTAAAGCAGGCTCCATCAAATGGCACAGCCTCGCGCAAGTGTTTGATTAGTGCTGCTCTGTACTCTCGTGATGTGACAGCGCTCTTCCCTAGTACAGACATTTTTTTTTTGACGGCTTCCATCTGTGCATTCATATTCGCTCGGTCTCCTGATGGTTCATTTCTGTAGGTAGGATAGAATCCCATATTTGTGGGATCGTATTTTCATTCTTCATCCGTATAATTGAGAATAATTCTTATTGTAAGTTTACAGGATTCGAAAGGAGTTGGAAAGAGTAGCAACGGTCTTTAACTCGTCTTTCATTTCAATCAAGAATGGTTTTTTTACTCATTACTAGTAAAATCACCGGATGAACCAATGTGCTCTGAAGTTGCTCGGGTAAGGTGGAAACAAACGATAGATTCACAAGCATATGATTGTGAAAGGGAGTTATGAGAATGAGAGATACGAATACCCCTATGAGTTGGGAACAAGATGTATACCGATATGAAGAAACGATTGCTTTGAAAATACCGGGCTATCACAATCTTTACGATATGACAAATCGTCTGATGGCTGTGCTGTTGAACCGTGCTGATGCGCCTGCCAACCTGCTCGTTATTGGCGCGGGGGGAGGACAGGAACTACTTACACTTGGCAGCAGACACGACGCTTGGTCGTTCACAGGTATTGATCCGTCTGCGCGCATGTTGGAAATAGCCAAGCTGCGGGTAGAGAGGGCAGGGCTTAAACAGCAGGTTACGTTCGTTCAGGGAACGATTGAACAGCTTTCACAGGAGTTACTTTTTGATGGCGCTACCTGTTTGTTGGTGCTTCATTTTGTAAAAGGACTTTCGCAAAAAAGGGAGTTACTCCTACATATAGCTCAGCGCTTAAAGTCTGGAGCTCCTATTTTCCTGGCCTCGATCAACGGAAACCCAAATACAACTGCTTTTGCTGCACAAATGGAAGCTTGGAAAAGCCACATGTTGGATAACGGCATCTCGCTTCAGGAATGGGAGCGTTTCGCGGCTTCCATTGGCTGCGAAACCGATCCTGAACCTGCCTCCGTAATAAAAGAGCTGTTAGCGGAGGCGGGCTTCCTGGAAACAACGCGTTATTTCGGCTCCTATTTAATCGACGCATGGTGTGCAGTCAAAGGGTAGTGGATATCGGCAGCTTGGAAAAACGAAATAAACTAAAGTAGTAAAAAGGAGTGAGCCCGTTGAAAAACAAAATACTTGTAGTGGGCGGATATGGACATGTAGGACAAACAATCTGCAAAGAATTGGGCGACAAATATCCTGGACACGTATATGCAGCTGGAAGAAATCTGGAACGTGCCGAACAGTTTAGCAGGGAAACTGACGGTAAAGTGAAATCCATGCAATTGGATATCCGAAAAGCTGTAAACACAGACGTTCTAGATCAAGTCAAACTCGTCATTATGTGCCTGGATCAGACAGACACCGCCTTCGTCCGGTCTTGCTTCCAGCACGGAACACATTATATGGATGTTTCGGCGAGCGGTCCGTTTCTGGATCAAGTGGAAAAATGGCATACGGAAGCAAATGGGAACCTCGCAACCGCTGTTCTTAGTGTGGGGCTTTCGCCAGGATTGACAAATTTGCTGGCGCTCCAGGCGCAACAGCTGTTGGACCAAGTTCATGTCATTGAACTATCTATTATGCTTGGACTGGGGGACCAGCACGGAAAAGCTGCCATTGAATGGACGATTGATAACTTGAGCGCCAGCTTCCAAGTCACTGAGAACAACCGCAAGGTGATCGTTGACAGCTTCACAGACGGTAAAATCGTGGATTTCGGTGCAGATTTGGGACATAAAAAAGCATACAGGTATCCTTTTTCAGATCAACAAACGCTTGCTCGCACACTCCGTGTGCCATCTGTTTCTACACGACTATGTTTTGACTCGACTGTGGCAACCTCATTCATAGCCGGTCTACGGACAACAGGAGCGTTCCGAATATTAAAAGCGAACTGGGCGCGAAAGCTTGCGGTTCGCAGCTTCAGCAGACTTCACTTCGGCGTAGATAAATTCGCCGTGAAAATCGATGCAAGAGGAGAAAAAGGGGGCAGGAACACAACGGTAGCATGCTTGCTGCAAGGAAAAGACCAATCCAAGATAACCGGAAAGGTCGCTGTAACAGTAGCAGATGCTCTTTATCAGAAAGCGTTCCCACATGGCGTGTATCATATTGAGCAGTTATTTGATTTAGCAAGTATGCAGGATTGGTTGTGGAAGGAAGCTTCTGTCGAAATATGGAAAGATGGTAGCGTAATCACTTGATAAAAAAACATACATCATTCTCATGAATGATGTATGTTTTTTCCTAGAAACGTTAATTCTAATTGATTGTGGGAGGTTAAATAAATAAGCTTGACGGAATGTCAAGTTCCTGATGGCTCCACTGTTTATTCGATGGTTTAGGAACTTAGAGAGGAGAACGTACATGGAGAAATCGAGTCCTCCTAATGTAAGAGTGCCACGATTTTCTTTTTTATTTGCTATATTAGCAATTGGAACGTTACTTAGTGTGTTGTCAGAAAATCTCACATTGGGTCCGAGATGGTCGATTTTAATTGTGGCTATTGTATTGCTTATTCCTATGATTGTTACAATCTTTAAAGGACATCATAGATGGACTCGACTAATTTCTTTATCAATTATTAGTGTATTGACGCTAGGGTTGATTAGTAGTGTTTTATTTCTCATTCACTCTTTATTTACACACATAGCTAGTGCTGCTGGATTATTCCAAGATGCAGGGTTACTTTGGAGTGCGAATATACTTGTTTTTGCTGTTTGGTATTGGGAAGTAGATCAAGGTGGACCTTTACGGAGGCATTGCAAAAAAACGGAAGATACTGACTTTTTATTCCCTCAAAAGGTCTCGGAGTCCCCACAATGGGTGAATTGGTCTCCTTCGTTTTTAGATTATTTTTTCCTCGCTTTTAACACCAATACCGCATTTAGCCCTACAGATACTATGGTTTTATCGAAAAGAGCTAAATGCTTAATTATGATGCAATCTTCGATTTCTCTTCTTATTGTAGTCGTACTAGCTGCTCGTGCTATTAACATTGCTTGAAGTACTACCGATTATAAAAAAGTTAAGCGTTTCTTCTAAATTTGTAAGAATAGCATTCATCTCGAGAGGAACCTTCAGTAGTATAAATTTAATTTAAGTAACAAAGCTTGCGAAAGCTCAGTCGAAAATTAGTAAATATGAAAAGAATCTTAAAACATTAGATACATCAGAAAAGAAAATTCAAGCTAAGTTAAAAGCGCTAAAATAGGATACGAATGCAATCGGAGCTCTCTTCACATGTTTCAAATGAATCTGGTAAAGGTAGATGCAAGCATTTATTTCAGATATTAACGATAGTCTCGATGGAAGCTTTGTTGTAATGCTGCTAGATGCTAATAATAAAGCCGGTGCTCCAAAGCGTATTTATAACTTTTAAAGCAAAAGCTGAGTTAATCGGGCTTTTGCTTTTTTTGTCGGATCATTGGGTAGCTCCGTATTAGTGCCAAAACGGCGGTGAAAGAATCGTCAGAAAGAGAGAGCCTTTATGTCTCTCTACTGCTTGAGGAACCTTCACGGGAAAGGTTTGAACGGCCGATTTCAGAAATGAAAGCGGTGGGGAAGCCCTCCTGTTGTTTGGAGGTAGAAACTATAGTGAAGGTGCATGCTAATTGTTAGCTTCTCTTTTATCTCTTGAGCCAAGTAGGAAATCTCAACAAGCTGTCATTTCAACAGGCTAAACGTATTTATCCATGATTTCAGAAAGCAGTCGCTTCATATCATTCACTAGTTCAGGCGGCTTAGTTACCATTGCCTCATTTCCCAAGCCAATAATAAACTTTGCCAAAAAAGGAATGTCACTCCTCGGAACGTTACCTTCAAGCCAACCAGTGGCGTCCTTGCGAATATGCAGTTTGGGCGCTTGCCATAGTTCAGCCTCACACCTTTGAGCTCCTTCTTTGGTCAGTTCCACGTATAGACTGACATCATCCTGCTCCACCTGATTGAAAGATTCCCTGTTTTCAAGGTGAACATGCCGAAGATCCAAGGGCGGCGACTGGGAAGTATCATAAACCGCGGAGTGAATTCTGTCGCATCGGAACACACGAAAATCAGCGCTATGCTTTCAGATACTTTCCCAGGTCAAATCCCTCAGGAGGGAGATCAAATTACGATTTGTATTACAACGGATGAAAAAGATAGAGCAACACAAGTTTACGAAGCTTTGCAGCAAGGTGGTCAAGTAAAAAAGGCGATGCAAGAAACTTATTTTAGCCCAGCTTACGGTTTGGTTACTGATAAGTTCGGTGTTACCTTTCAAATTCACACCAAAAAGCAACGTTAAAAATGTTTGAAGGTCTCATAGCTTATCATGGAATGAGTTAGATATAATAGCTATTTAGGCTGCCGAAGTATTCGGCAGCCTTGTTGTGTTAACGAACAGTTTAACTTCATGCTACTTAATTGACATAAGTTCGTAAGTTACTTCTCTAGACTGAGAACATTTAAATCCTGCGTCTGACCAATGAATCGCTTTATTGCTCTATACTTGAGTTGAGAAAGAGGTATTGTGTAAATTCAAATGAAGATGAGGTGCATTTGTGAAACAGCAAGGTAATAACAAGAAGCTAGTTTTAATTGGATTGTTGCTCGGTCTGGTTTTCTCGGAACTGGATCAAACAGTTGTATCGACGGCGCTGCCAACCATCATTCGTGATCTGCACGGCTTGTCGCTTTATGGTTGGGTAGCAGGAATTTACATGCTCTCGATTACGATGTTTATGCCGATTTTCGGTAAATTGGCGGACATTTACGGACGTAAGAAAATTTATTTGACATGTGTGGCACTTTTTATGATCGGATCTATTGTCTGCGGGCTGGCGGATTCGATGAAAATGCTGCTTATTGGAAGAGGTATTCAAGGAATTGGGGCTGGTGGTCTTATGCCTTTAGGCATGATCATTATCGGAGATACGTTTCCGCTGGAACAGCGAGCAAAAGTTCAAAGCCTGATCGGTCCATTATTAATACTGCCGCAGTTACTCGGCCCAACAGTAGGAGGGTATTTTGTCAGTCATGTGAGTTGGCATTGGATCTTTCTGATCAATATTCCTGTAGGACTCATCGCTGCCTTTATCGTATCCAAGGGCTTGCGTGAATCGATCAATTTCGAGAAGAAATCCATTGATTGGGCAGGGGCTTTTACACTGGTTATTGCCATGCTCTCGCTTCTTCTGGTGCCGGTACTGATTGACATTAAAGGCTATACGTGGTCATCACCAGTTATCATTGGGTTATTAGCTTTGTTTTTAGCGCTAATTGCGCTCTTTATCCGAATCGAGTCGAAGGCAAAAGAACCGATCATTCCACTAGTGCTTTTCAAGAATCGATCAGTTGTCGTTTTATCTTGCATCGTTTTTCTAACGATGTTGGGCATTATGGGAGGTATGTCAGGATTTCCATTTTTCGCTCAGATAGTTATGGGGATGACACCAACCGCGTCCGGCTACTTAACGCTAGCCTTTATGGCAGGCGCTATTCCGGCGAGTGTTCTTTGCGGAAATCTAATTACAAAGATCGCTTACAAGTACCTTTTCATCGTATCGTTTGTCTTTCCTATCCTAAGCTATGTGTTGCTGTCACAAATAAATGTGGATACATCCGTCGTATATATTATCGTAGGATTTTTTATACTTGGGCTTGGAATTGGTGTTCTATTTGGGGGAGACAATCTGATCGTACAAGAATCCGTTGAGAAGGAGCATAGTGGAGTCGCGGTGGCTACAGTGCAGTTGTTCCAGTCCATAGGAACTACTTTGGGATTCAGTATTTTCGGAAGTCTGCTTTCCAGAAATATTTCGAGCGGTTTAACCGGATTGTCCGATCAATTCCCAGCAGGAACCGAAGAAATAATCATAAATGGTGGCATCCCACAGGGGCTGTCTGCAGAGCTATTGCTTCGGATCAAGGTTGTATTTGCAGAGGCATTCCAACATATTTTCACCATCGGCATCATCTTCGCTATTGTGGCATTCGTTGCTTGTTGGTTCATGAAAAAAGAATTGCTTACGAGCAAAGAAGAAGTTCTTTCGAATCCAGCACACGTTAATGTCAGCTCGAATTCGTAATAGCAAGTAATTTTATAAGAACTGTAATGAACGTATCCGCCCAATCTAGGGCGGTTTTTCTGCTTTGGGTACCTCATGTTCTTTAGACACAAATTATTTTGATAAGGTGAACCGTATTACAAATAACGGCATATTTTTTTTAATTCGATCATATTATGATTTTTTTGCCCAATTTGCCGTTCATTTATCTCCCTTTGCAGTGAGTTTACATAAACTTAATAGTACTTACCGCACCACATTTGTTGATGAACGAGGAGGTGGTTAATCATGGACCGTCCAAGGCTGAAGCGAAGGTTTAGTTCGATTGTGCGGCAATATGGTTTGCGTTATCACAAGATATATTCTTGTCGTTCTCTTTATAAAAAAGCAGCCGCTTACCAGGTCTTTACTAATAAAGGTAAGTTATTTTTAAAACCCTTTAATGGTCCCAAAGCTCGCCTTGATCGCGTTTATTCCCAAATCGTGTGGTTAAAAAAGCATCATTTCCAAAACATGCCTCAGTGGTTTAAAACGAGCAAAGGTAAGCACTATGTAAAAAATAACGGCCGGCTTTATTATGTTTCGGAGTGGATACAAGGTTCTCAATTGGGCGGAAACGAGCAAGATTATGAAAGGATCGGTGAAATACTAGCACAGCTTCATCTTATTTCGCGGCGGTCGCCATCTGTGTCGCCTTCTTTCTCGATGAAGGAAATCAACCGCTTCCACCACCAGCATCAGATGTTTCTACGCCATTTACCTACGATACGAAAGAAAAGACAAGGGATTGGCAACTGGTTCAGGGAGCAGGGGGATCAGTGCGTAAGACTAGCCGAAGAGGCGTGGAACACATTACTGCAGTCAGACGTTCAACGGGTTATTCGTATGGAAAAACCATCACTCATACACGGTGATGTGACCCATCCGAACATCATCGTAAGCTCAGAAAGTATTTATTTGCTAGACTGGGAATTTACAAGACGTGGTTCGGCATATTATGAAGTCGCCAAAACGTTGAACAATATTACAAATTTTTCGGTGCCGAATATCAATGCGCTTCTTGTCGGTTACGAAAAGCGACATCCGTTAAAACCGGAAGAACGTCTGATCTTAGCCTCCTTTTTTCGTTTGCCACGGGAAGTATGGATTGCCGCCCGTCAAATCCGATTTGGCATAAAAGCACCCAATTTCAAAAGGTTGAAAGATTCCTGGCCTAACCGATTGGAAGCGATTCAATGGATGGATCTGTGGGCAAGAGAGCAACCACAGGAACCACAGGAATCGCAGGAACCACAGGAGCTGCAGGAGACACAGGAACCGCAGGAGCCGTGTACTGCTCCTGTTCTAAACGAAGAGGAGAACGGCGTTGTCGATACTCCGCCTGCTCTTAACGAGGCGGAAGTCAGTATTGTCAACACTACTCCGACTCCAATCGAGGAGGGGATTGGCTTTGCCGATAATCAATGACATTGAGGAAGCCTATCCTGTAACGATCAGAAAAAGCAAGAAAATTCGCGACGTATACCGTTTGGTAACAATGAAAGGGCGTATGCTTTGCAGCAAAAGTTACGACATCCCTGAGCCAGAGGTGCATTTTATCGCACGGGTGATGATTCATCTTGCCGAAACAGGATTTCCGTACGGTCCCCGAATCATCTCAACCAAGACCCAAGCTCTATGGGCGACGAGAAAAGAAAAACCGTATATGATCACCAACTGGGTATGGGGAAGGTCACCGGACTTTAAAGAACGGTCAGAGTGGAAAAAAGCAATTCGAACGTTGGCTAAATTCCATCGTCATGCAGAAGGCATCACATTAGATGATATACCTGCGGGGAGGGATCGTTACGCGACTTTGCAAAACACGATTGAACATTATCGCATCAATATAAGTGAACATCAAGGAATTGGGGATATAAGTACATTCATTTCCCTCTGCGATCAGGCGATTCACTATCTCAACCAACCGAAGAGCATAGAAGCGATCAATTATGAAGCATCCGTGCGTGCATTTGTACACGGAGACTATAATTACCCTAATCTGGTTATGGATCGGAAGGATTCTATCCATCTTATTGATTTTGAGAACACTTCACTACAGGCAAGAATGGCGGACCTTGCACATGTTTTGCATCGTAATTGTTCCTGGAACGGTGAAGAAATGGTGCGATGGGTCGAGTATTACGATCGTAAAAGGCCGTTAAGTAGCGAAGATAGACATTTGTTATTTGCGCTGCTGCACGTCCCTTATCCGCTCGTTCGAACGATTCGACTAAACAAAAACGATAGTATAATAAAAAACACAATGCCTCAGAATACAATAATCGATAAATATGTCAATGCGCTGAAGATAATGATATGATTCGATCCGACAAAGAAGGGGCCTTAGGAGGTTCCTTCTGAAACTCGCCGATACAAACATTGCGGTGAACCCTATTACTAATAGTTGTAATTAAATCTTTGGCAATTTGCTATTAAAGTAAGATCTGATTGAATGATTTACAATAAGCTGGACAAACTAACCTCGAATTAATTGGCTTTGGAGCAAAGTTAATCCATCGGGGAAGGGATGTTAGTAAAGTTGACCATCCAAGAAGGAATGAACCAGTTAGAACAAGCTCATCAGAAAGTAACGGAAGCAAACGCATTAATTAATGAGGCAATAATGAATACATTTCTTTTTACGTGGAGATGGTGGCTAGGTATCGCCTTGTTCATTGTTCCTTGGATCGTTTGGATTATTTTTAGAAAAAAAGAAAGCACAGATAGATTACTTTATGCAGGATTGTCATCTATTCTCTTGGGTCTGATTATCGAGATGTTTGCCCTATCAATGGGAATGTGGTCGTATCCAGTTAAATTTATTCCAAATGCTGGGCTCGCCTTCCTCCCGTATCATTTTTCTACGCTCCCAGTAGGGGTTATGTTTACTCTCCAGTGGATGCCCAAAATTAATGCAGTATTGAAGGGGATTTTATTGGGTATTGTTTGCGCGTATGGAATTGAGCCTTTCTTTGCTAAATCAGGTTTTTATAATCCGAAAAATTGGTATTACTTCTATGATGTTTTTATTTATTTTTTTATCTACATGGTAGCGAATTGGTTAAGTAGTAGGAACTATTTTGATCAATTAAAATCGAAGGAAAAAGTCGAGCACAACGAGGAGCTCAATTTTCATTTTTTAAATAAAAAACAAAAAGCTAAATAACAATTAAACGAGGGCAAGCCAGAAACGAAAAATGATCAATTCGTACGTTCAATAAAGAAGGGCTGCCGATTGGCAGCCCTTTTTTTGCGAAAGGAGGTAATACCTGGCTGATTGTACAAACTATAATATGAGGAGTAACATGTTTGTCCTCGACATGTTTCCTGTCGTAATTCCGAATTTTTTCATCCAAGGTGCTATAGCAAACACGAACAAACCATCAACGAATAAACTCACAAAGAGTGGGCCGCTATGCTTCCAATGGAGAACGAAAACCACAAAGCGCTTGCCATCATCGATTCTGGCACACCGCTGCGAATCGATGTAAGTGTAGAACCAACCAGGAGGCTACCAGATCTTCATGACATAGATGAAAACCTAATTCCGTGATGAGTACGTGGCCCAGTTGCTCATCGATCTAAAGGAAACTTTCCATGGCATCGTTCAGGCGCCCTAACATGCTGTCGGCAAATGGCTGAATCGATAGTTTGAATTTATTGTTGGATTTTTTTCTTCTAATTAGGGGGAAGTTAAGCGGGAAATAATGAAATGTGCAGAAGGAGCTGTGACATAACCGTGAACCTCGAAGAGGCTTTGAAACAGGTAGAAAACGCGAGTAACCAAATCGTGAAAGCAAACCAGACAATAACAGACATCATTATGAATACTTATTTATTCACTTGGCGTTGGTGGCTTGGAGTTTCTATGCTAATCATTCCTTGGGTGATATGGGTAATATTTCGGAAGAAAGAAAGCTCGTCTCGATTCATACATGCTGCTTTTATTCTCATTATTATGACTCTTTTCCTTGACCTTATTGGCGTTTTAAATGGATATTGGGTATACCCAATTAAAATCTTTCCCCCAGCCATCGTGTTTTTCCCCTTTCAGATATCGGTGTTACCTGTGTTATTAATGTTCTTTCTTCAAATTAAACCTACGATTAGCCCTTATATAAAAGCTTTAATTTTTGGTTTTATATTGGCATATATTTGTATGCCGATTATGAAAACTCTTCATTTTTATAAACCCATACATTGGAAGTATACATACTCTTTTATCATTCTGATTGTTATTTATTTAGTGGCCCATTGGTTCGGTCGAGCAAGTAATTTCGAAGAAATTAATAAAGGGAATGAACAGGTTAAAATGATCAAAAGTGAAAGTTTGAGAATTTTCCGGAGAAGTAAAGCGAGATAATAACATATAAGAGACCATGTAACCTCGCTGTTCTAGATAATCAATTATCTGGCTGACTCCCTTAAATTGACGAAATGATGCTTGAATGGGAAAATTATGAATAGGATAAAATCAAATGCGAAGGTTGTTCGATCCTTTATTGAGGCATTTTGGAATCATAGCGAACGATCGAAAGTTTGATTGCATCCAGCAAAAAAAACGGAGGATATGAAGGGCTAAGCAAATGATACATTCAGCACATGCAAACATTGGTGTTCACAATACTTGTTTTGTAAAAATGGCTGCCGGATACCGGTAGCCATTTTTATGTGCGCCCAGCATGGGCGCTATCTCTAGGGTTCAAGTCCCGAATGGTGAGGGAGTAGTAACCATTAGCTTGGGGAAATCTTCTTGAAGCGCTAAAGCGTGTCGAAGTAAATAAAGGAAGCCATGCAACCAATATTGGAAATCCAATGGACTGAGGAGTTTAACAGCTAGATACAACTCTTTACGGAATATGTCATGAACCACGCCGTATACCGAACAGTACGCACGGTGGTGTGAGAAGACAGGGGCTAACCGCCCCTCTTACTCGATTGTTTAGTTGTGTGCAAAGCTCAAAACTCCTGCATCTTGATAGGTAGCTTCTCGTTATTAAAAAGATACCGAATAAAAATACAAAATAAACCCATATTAAGTAAATAAAGCACGGTGCGTGGTGGGGGGATCGTATATATGTTTTTTCTCAAAGAGCTCCTTAAGAGAAGACGTTATTCCCGAAAGTCAGGGCAGATAAAAAAGGACCAACGGTTGGAGGAGCAGGCTGCTAATTTACGTCCGCTTCATGATGATATCTTTCAAAATATCGAGGAAGCCAAGCGATTGTTCCCGGCCTCGCCAGACTTGACCATTTATAGGTTTGCCGCTGGGCAAGAGGAGATTCCGGTTGCGCTTCTATACTTGGATGGATTAACGGATAAAAGTTTACTGAACAACAATATTTTGCATCCGCTGATGTATGGTAATTCAGAAATGAAGTCGGGCATTTCGATACCGACGATTAGCAGTATTCGCAAGGTTATGGATTGGTCTGAGGTGGAAGAAGCCATTCTTTTTGGGGAGTGTGTACAATTCACAGAGGGCTTACAGGAGGCTTGGGTCTATGATACGAAAAGCTGGCCACAGCGTGCCATTGAAGATCCTCAGTTGGAAAGCTCGCTTAAAGGCGCTCATCAGGGTTTTTTAGAAACGGGCGTGCAAAATATCGCGATTCTTCGGCGATATTTGCCCGATCGCGAGCTGCGAATTACTCAATACACAGTAGGACGGCGCGGAAAATCGAAGGTCTGGGTTCTATATTTGGAGGATGTTGCTCCCGAGGAAGTACGCCAACAATTAGATGCAAGAATTAGAAAAATCGATGTAGACTCCGTTATCAATTCTGGCGAATTGGCTGAATTCATCGAGGACAACGCGTTTTCTCCGTTCCCACAGTTCATCTTGACGGAACGGCCTGATTCCGCGGTTTCACAACTACTTCAAGGACGTTTCGTGGTTATTGTTGATCATTCACCAAGCGTGATCGTCGCTCCAACTACGTTTATCACTTTTTTTCAAAGTGTTGACGATTACAGTTCACGTTGGTTGATTGCTTCGTTTATTCGTCTTCTTCGTTTTTTGGCATTTATGATGGCCTTGCTTTTACCGGCGACCTATATTGCGTTTATCTCCTTTAATTACGAAGTCGTCCCTCTTCAATTGTTTCTCTCGATCGCGGAATCAAGAGAACGGGTGCCGTTTCCGCCTCTTTTGGAGGCTTTGTTGATGGAAGTTATGTTAGAAATGATGCGCGAGGCTGGCATACGGCTGCCTGCACCAGTTGGACAAACAATTGGCATCGTCGGCGGTATCATTGTTGGACAAGCTGCGGTTCAAGCAGGCATCGTCAGCAATATTATGGTTATCGTCGTAGCCTCAACCGCTATCGCTTCCTTTATTCTTCCTAGCTATGATATGGGTACGGCTGTTAGACTCCTGCGTTTTCCAATGATGCTTATGGCTTCGTTATTTGGGATTATCGGAATCGTAAGTGGATTCATGACATTGATTGCGCATCTTGTATCATTGGAATCTCTTGGAACCCCCTATGGCAGCCCTCTTGCGCCTTTCCGCTGGTCCGATATGAAGGATACGTTCGTTAGGCTTCCATTATGGTCGATGATCAAACGGCCAACTAGCGCTAAAGCAAGTCAGGAAATCCGAATGGAGCCAAAAAGCCCGAATGGGGATCAAACATGAAAAACTATGCGATGAACGGAATTACCCTGATGCAGTATATTTTTTTAATCCATGGCGCTCAAGTGGGAACCGGGGTGTTATCGCTCCCAAGGGAGATCGCTGAAACAAGCGGAACGGATGGGTGGATGTGCATTTTAATTGCATGGGCCATCAATTGTTTGGCTGGTTGGATTATCCTGCTTACCCTCCAAAAGTATCCCGATTATACATTGCCTGACCTACTCAATCACTTATTCGGGAAATGGTTCGGTAAATTGCTCCTTGCTCCTTTTATTGCCTATTTCGCTTTTTTTGGTTGGCTCATCATGGTGAATTCGATGCTTTATATCAAAGCTTGGTTTCTGGTGAAGACGCCTGGATATATATTGCTTATTCTTGTTGCGGTACCCAGTTATTTGGTAATTAACAAAGGGTTCCGCGTACAGGCTAGATACGTCGAGTTTATTACGTATACGATGATGTGGATGCCATTTTTCTTGTTGATCCCTTTAGGGAAAGGGCATTGGCTTCATTTATTGCCCTTGTTTAAGGAAGGATGGCAGCCTATTCTGAATGGATTACCGCAGACGTTCTTCTCGTTTGCCGGAATTGAAATTCTTTTTTTTCTTTATCCGTTTCTGCAAAAGAAGCAGTACGCTTTGCGTGGTTTCTTGATTGCGAATACGTTGACCATGATTCTATATACATATGTCACGATCATCTCTTTCGTCTTTTACACGCCCGACGGCATCACGCTATTGAATCAACCAGTATTAAGCTTACTCAAGACAATTGAATTTCGTTTTCTGGAACGGTTCGACATGTTCTTCCTGGCTATCTATTTGTTTGTCGTTTCTAGAGCGTGGATTCCATACATTTACTGTACGGTATTCTCAGCATGCCACATCCTTAATAAACCGCATTATAAGTCATATACAGCCCTTTATTTTATAGTGGCAATAGGGTGTGTTTATGTCATTAATCCAACTTGGAATCAATCAGATAAATGGCAAATGAAGATTAGTTATATGGGAATGGGTGTCTTGTATGTACTGCCAATTGTCATGTATATGTATGTCCGAGGGGTAGAATTGTTTCAGAGGAGGAAGGTCGGATGAAGAGGTTCATCATCGGCCTAGTGGCCCTGTCCTTGCTTATTACAGGGTGTGTAGATCAAATAAATATTGAAGACGTATCCTTATCGCTTCTCATTGGCATTGACCTCGATGAAAATAACAATCTGATTTTCTCAACGTCTAGCCCCGTTTTTAACAAAGAAGCGAAAATAAAGGAAGAAGAATATACTTCACAGGCGACAACGATGCGGAAGTCGAGGGACAAAGATGATCAAACTTTTATCGGCTTAACGACCGGAGGAAAAGCACAGGTGATCTTGGTCGGTAAGCGTGTTATGCAGCATAACAATTGGTTTCAACTTCTGGAGCCATTTTTTAGAGATGCCAAAAATACACTGAATGTAAGAATCGTGATGGTGGACGGGCCCGCATACGAGGTTGTTCAATATGCGCCTAAAGACAAGCCGCGTCTGCCACTATATCTTTCTAAACTTATTGATACAGCTAATCGCCGTAATATTAATGTGAAGACAACATTGGAAAGTCTACGACGGCTGACGCTGGAAAAAGGCATTACAGCAAGTGTGACCGAACTGCATAAAGATGGTAAGTTAATTGTTACCGGAACAGCGCTTCTCGAGGAAAGCGGGAAATACAAGTTCTCAATTGGGCCCGACGAGACGCGTCTGCTTCGTATTCTGCAGGATGAGACGAAAGGGGAGTTCCCTTTCACATATAAAGCCATTGGTAAACCGAAAGAAGGGGTTTTTCCCAACAATGCTTATAGTTTTTCTGCTCAGAAAATCTCAGTCAAAACAAAAACAGGATTCAAGGAAAACAAGTTTAAGTTCGATATGGATGTGAAAATGAGAGTCGTTTTGACGGAACGTTTATTCCCTCTCGATGTTAGAACGGAGGCGGATAAGCTTGAACGGGACATGGAACAGCATTTAAAAAAAGGATTCAATGGATTAATCAGCAAAATACAAGGAGCGAAGATTGATCCGATTGGTATGGGATTATACGCGCGTGCTTATGAGTACAGCCATTGGAAATCTGTACAAGATAAATGGGGGGAAGCTTTTTCTGATGCGGAAGTGAATGTGAAGGTGAAAGTCATC
Source organism: Paenibacillus sp. SYP-B3998 (assembly GCF_010820665.1). Classification (GTDB taxonomy): domain Bacteria; phylum Bacillota; class Bacilli; order Paenibacillales; family NBRC-103111; genus Paenibacillus_E. The sequence goes on from NZ_JAAIKC010000001.1 coordinate 1,476,769, forward strand.
ATTGCCTCGATGGGCCCAACGAAATAATAGTTATTAAATCTCCAGTTGGGCCTCCTGTGATCTAATTCACAGTCATAACTCTATCGATAACTTATATTGTAAGTAGTAACAAACTTTGCGTGTTGAAGGACACGTACATGAGTTTGTGAATGAATTACAATCTATTTTTTCTAAGGAGTGATGGATATGAAGCTGCTCATTCACGGTAAAAACCTACAGGTGACACCTGCTTTACATGAGTATCTAGAACGCAAATTAGGACGACTCGAACCGTGGTTCGAAGATACAAGCGAGATGCATATCACTTTGTCCCTGCAAGGGCATCAGCATTTGCATGTTGTTGAGGTCACCATTACTTGCAATGGAGTTGTGCTACGTGCAGAAGAAAAACGCAATGACATGTATGCTTCCATAGATTTGGTCGCTGATAAATTAGAAAGACAAACCCGTAAATTGAAAGAGAAAATTAAACATAAAGTACGCCAGCAAGGTGGTGTGAAAGATCTAGAGCTAGTTCGCCAAGAGGCCTTGGTTACGGAAATGGAATCCCCATTTGAGGTGGCTCGAGTCAAAGTTGTTCCTAACAAGCCTGAAGATATTGAGGAAGCGATCCTTCAAATGAACATGCTTGATCACAACTTTCATTTGTTCCATAACAGAGATTCAAATAAAACAGAGCTCGTATATCGGCGAGATGATGGGTCTTACGGACTTATCACAACAGCATAAATGAAAGAGGCGTGGGTTCATGTTGAACTCGCGCCTCTTTTTCTATGTGTCCAGTTTGACTCGCCTAAGATGGCTATATCATGCCTTTTTTGGTCATATAACGTTCCCAATACGTAAGCTTTGGTTCAATGAGCGGGCGGCTGAGCTTCCTTGCCCAACTTTGCGTTAATACCCATGTAAGTAGGCATGCAGACACTATGACAATGCCCATCTGCAAGGGATTGAATAGATGAGCGAAGAGTCCTGAGGCAATAACGGTTTTAATGATCAAGCCGTGAAGCAGGAAAACATATACTGTATATCGGCCCCAGTCGGTGAGGATGGATGGCATCCGCGGGAACATGCTCAAGAAACAAAGGCATGAAATCGCTTGAAGCGCATAGATGACTATCCGATAACCTCCCGCATACCAACTAAATTGACCTAATTCTTGGTAGGTGTAACTGCTGTACAACCATTTTGGATCTAAGGGAAAAAGGACAACGATAGTGACCAAACACAGAAGGATAATTCCACTAAATTTCCTGAATGCGAGTATGAATCCTGTAAGATGATCATCCTGATAGTAATAGCCAAAAAGGAAGAACGGGAAGAACACTAGCGTTCTTGAAAAGCTGAGCGTAAGACCGGTAAACGGTAAGTACCCAATCAAAACTCCTATAATAATTGCCACGACAATGGGATGTTTGAATGTTTTGAAAAGTGGAAGCAAGAATCGCCAACAGATGTGGCTGAATAGAAACCATAACAACGAGTAGGGAATGAAAAAAGAATAATGCACATTGGGTGCATGGTAAACCCATGCATCCATTAATGAATATAGACTTTGGAAGATCACATATTGATAAAAAATAATTTGCAGTAGCTTTACACCCTGATAATCAAATTGGAAGCTTTTTGCGAAATATCCCGTAACGAAGACGAACAAAGGGATGTGAAAGGTATAAATTATCAAATATAAGGTTTTCATAACTGTACTTTGCTGAATAAGTGGCTCAATACAATTCGCGATAACGACACAAACAATAAGTAGAAATCTTGTGTTTAGCATATAGGTGTCAGATGCACCATGATTCTGCCTTCCCATGATGGTTCCCTCCATGTATAAATCAACTCTTACACATCAAAGGTAATCCTACAACGTTATTGGTTGCTATGATAAAAGTCACTTATGACTTCTTAATCTTTGTGATTTTTTTCACATCATGAGTCGAACGAAAAGATTACAATAAAGCTACACTCAGTAAGGAGGTTGTTGTTTATGATGATCGAAGTTGGTCGTTCGGTACAAGCGGAGCAAGCTTCTAATGTTAAGGGAATTATCCAACGATTAAAGGATGAGCATGATCTGTTAAAGCAAGAGCTTGATGAGGTTCAGAGGAAAACGTGTCATATGTTTGCTCAATTAGGAACCGAAGAGTCAACATGTTTACTAGGGGATGTTCGGAGGCAAATGGCGCTATTCTTGGAACAACTAGAGCTTCATGAACACTGGGAGGAAGAAGAGGTATTACCTATTTTGCACCAATATGCGAATCAGGTCATGGAATCATCGTTCGTCACCTCAAAATGGGTCATGCAGGAGGATCATAAACAGGCTGAGCGGTTCGTACGCTCATTTCTGGACTCTGCAGATGCTTGTCAGGAAACTGACATGTTAAAGCTGCAAAAGGCAGTTTCACTTTTAAGTGTCGCTTGTTCGGTGTTAACTGAACATTTACTTACGGAAGAAGATACGTTTTTTCCAATAGCTGATCAAATTTTAAGTGATATCCAAACCAAATAGCTCATTCTAATCATCTAATCATGAGGCATGCTGGAATGCAAGCATGTCTCTTTATTCCCTATCCACCATAACGACTTTAAACAGGGCGACCCATTTTGCGTTTTTCAACGACTCACCCGTGTAATCGATAGTTCGCAGGCTATTTTCATCTGTCGCTTGAAAGCCCCAAACTGTGATTTCTTCCGTTTCGGGTACGTCGATGTGTGTGCCAAAATGATTACCTGAATCTTACAATATTAATAACATATCAAAGCCTCGCTGATGTTCTTGACATCTGGATACTGGTTGGGCTATGATTTATTTATCAATAAATAAAAGCGAGGTGGTTGGTATGGTCGTCCGCGAAGATCGAAAAGAACAGATCATGGATAAAGCCGTAGGCGTATTCGCGGAACTGGGATATTATAAGGCAACAACTGCATTGGTAGCCAAGGCGGCAGGAGTAACTCAGCCGTATGTGTTTCATTTTTTTAAAAACAAGGAAGAACTCTTCAACGCAGTCATCGATCGGGCAGTGATCAAAATCTATGAAACTTTTACAGCCGTTGAAGTGCCTGCCGATCAATTGATGGATACAATGGGAAATGCGTTCATAGAAATTATGAAAGTGCATAGGGAAGAGATTCTTATGGTCATGCAAGCCCATGCCATTTCGGAACCTTCCATTCGCCAACATGTCAAGGAGAAATTCGCAACGATTCATCAATCCATCGTTGCCAAATTTCAAAGAGCTCAAATCCCTCATGCGGAAGCCGCAGCCAGCCAGTTTATGGGCATGGGGTTTCTGATTACTGTATCGAAAGTACTGGATTTACCGCAATTACTCTGCTTTGATGACGACCACACGAAGTAACCAATCACGTTCAAATGGAATACCACACAACTTAGATGAACAGGCAGAATAAGAACTGCCTTTTTATTTTTGTCATAATTTATTTATTAATAAATAAATTTATAGAATGAAGGAGTAAAAAACAAAAAAAGGAAGGAATGATTCCGTTTGAAAGAAACGAACTTCAATGAAGTCGAGGTACCCGTTATTAAATTGTTTGCGGGGGAAAAATGGCTTGTGGTCCTCAGTTTAATCGGCTTCGCGCTTGCCTTAGGCATCGGCATTTATATCGGTATTTATGACTCGATCGTTCTCCCAGAAGGTGATTTGGAGCGAGCATTTTCGTTCGATGCTGCTTTTGCTATTTTTATTTTATCCATAGCGGCAATTTTACCGTTAGCAGGTCTAAATTCCCGTAAACGAACTGTCATACGCTGGTCTTTTATAGTTACAAGCTTGTTTGCCTATGGGGCTGAAACTGTACAGCAATTCCGGGGCGTCAACCCGAGATTTTCACAAGTTGGTTCTGTGGGGGATCTAGTTGTCGGCATGCTTTTTGGACTTGATTCGCTTCTAATCATCATCGTCACTGTGTTGTTTGCAATTCCATTTTTTCGCCAGAAGCAAGCGAATAGCCGTCCACTGTTGGTACTGGGTATTCGCTATGCCTTTCTTTCTATTATGATTGCATTCATCGCAGGTTTATGGATGATAGCTTTGAGTGGTCGCTTCACGGGAGCAGCTGGCAATTTGATTGTCCTTCATGGCGTTGGTTTTCACTCGCTGCAAACACTGCCGATACTCGGCTGGCTGCTAGAGAGAGCACTTGTCGATAAGAACAAATCCAGACGTCTTATACACGTTGGAAGTATCGCTTGGATGGTCGTCATTCTTCTAATCGGTGTGCAAACCGCACTTGGGTGCACTGTATTTGAATGGACCGCGCTGCCGCTTCTCACAGCGCTTGCTTTAGTGGGTTGGCTTGCTACGGTAGGTATCGCGGCATTTCCTCTGTTGAGAAAGAAGGCCTTATCTGATCATCAAGCAATGCACCGTTCATGACCGAATTTTTAGCGAGAGGGGTAAATGAATCATGTATGAAACGTTGTTTACACTTGCCAGTATAGCGATGCTGAGCTGGTTGCTCATGATCCTGCTTCCCACATGGAGCGTTACAAAGTTCTTGGCGAAATCAGCTTTATTCCCTATTTATCTCGCAGCTTTATACGCTGTCGGAATCATTTCAACCATTGTAGACTCTGGGTTTGGGTTTGTTCAAGATTTTTCATCGTCTACGGGTGTCATTCGATTGCTATCCAACCCAGATTTTGCTTTACTCGTATGGCTTCATATTCTTTGCTTCGATCAAGCAATCGGCCATTATGTTTATAGGGATAACATGGACAATCGCTATGTGCGATTACCGATTCAGTCGGGCCTCTTATTTCTCATCCTTATGCTCGGCCCCTTAGGGTTCTTGTGCTATCTTGCACTGCGAGCGTTAAGAAAACAAAGGAAAGCTTGAATATACAGACGAATGAAATATAAGTGAGCAACCCTTTTCTAACTCAGAAAAGGGTCTTTCTTATTTTTGTCGAATTGTGGTACTACGTAAAAGTAGTACTTTTTATCCAGCTCCATTCAATTACAATAGGAGTAAGGGACTTGAGAAGAATGGGGGACGGTTATGCATACACGTGGCGTTAAAATCATTGGGTCAGGCAAATATATGCCAACTCGCTCCATAACCGCGCAAGAAATGGACGAGAAGCTTCAAGTAGCACCAGGTTGGGTATTGAAAAAAACGAGTGTGAATACACGCTTTTTTGTTGAAAGTGAGACGGCGTCTGAGATGGGGGCAAGAGTTGCCCATGAGGCGCTTGCAGCTGCCGGACTCACTTTCTCTGACATTGATTGCCTCGTTAGTACGAGTGGAACCATGGAACAGCCGATTCCTTGTACGGCAGCACTGATTCAACGAGCTATGGGCTACGAGCATTCGGGCATTCCCTCATTTGATATAAATTCGACTTGTCTTAGCTTTGTAGCTGGGCTTGATGTGATGTCCTATATGGTTGATGCGGGCCGCTATCGCCGAATTTTACTCGTAGCGAGTGAAGTTGCATCGAAAGGGTTAAACTGGCAGCAAAAAGAAAGCGCAGCGCTATTCGGGGATGGCGCCGCTGCTGTTATTATCGAACGAACAGAGGCGGGAGATCATTCTCGCATTCTTCATGCTGCAATGGAGACGTACAGTTCGGGAGCGCACTACTCGGAAATTCGCGGTGGGGGAAGCACTAAGCCAGCTCGTTCCTATCGACTAGAAATAGATGATGAGTATTCATTTGACATGAATGGAGAAGCAATTTTTCGCATGGCTTCCAAGCTATTGCCAGCTTTCTTGGATAACATGCTCAAAGCTACGGGTAATCAAATCAAAGATTTTAAACTAGTGATTCCGCACCAAGGAAGCGCGATGGCTATGCGATTACTGCAAAGAAAGCTTCACATTGCGGAAGAACAGATGATGTATATTACGCCTGACCATGGCAACACGATCGCAGCATCCATTCCCATGGGTCTTCATGAAGCAATTCGCCAGCGACGCATCGAGCGAGGAGATCGCGTGCTGCTTCTTGGTACTTCTGCTGGATTTTCCATGGGAGGCATTATCTTTGACTACTGATCAAGGGAAGACCGGAACCAGCGTCATGAAAGTGCTGATAACGGGAGGGCGTGCACCTTCCGCATTAGAATTAGTGCGTTTGTTAGCCGCAGCAGGTTGCGAAGTTCATGTAGCTGAAAGCGCGAAGCAGCATCTGTGCCTCAAATCAAAAGCTGTGACTCGCAACCACAGCGTGCCTAGTCCAACATACAACACAGCTGGATTTTTGACAGCACTGGAACAAATTATTCAGCAGGAAGAAATTGATTTGCTTGTGCCAACGTGTGAGGAAATTTTTTATGTATCGTCAGGCTTAGAGCGTCTTCGTCGATTATGTCGTGTCTATTGTGCACCGATCGAGCAATTACGACGTTTGCATAGCAAATGGGCCTTTATACAAAGGGCGGAGCAGCTTGGATTTCTAGTGCCCATGACGAAGCTGATTCAGTCATCTAACGAATTAACGCAACAAACAAACGGATTTCGAACCGGTTTTGTGCTGAAGCCTGAGTTTTCCCGGTTTGCTGCAAAAGTGAGAATCATAGAAGCCAACGAATGCATAGACGCATTAGAGGGGAATAGTTATCCATGGGTTGCGCAGCAGCGTATTCAAGGAAGAAGTATTTGCACCTATAGCATTGTACACGAAGGAAAAGTCGTAGCACATGCTGATTATAGTTCTGATTACTCTCTTGACGGCGGTGCGAGCGTATATTTCGAACCGTTGTTTCACAGGAAGTCACAGGAGTGGGTTGCTCGTTTTGTTCAAGAAGAGCATTTCACTGGGCAGATAGGCTTCGATTTCATTGAGACCAATGAAGGAGAGTTATATCCGCTGGAATGCAATCCCCGAACCACGAGCGGCCTTCATCTGCTTGCTTCACAAGTTGAAATTGCTCAAGCTTTCATACAGCCAGAACGATTAGGGAATAAGAGGCTGGAACCTGCAATGAAATCGCGAGGCATGCTAGCCTTGCCCATGCTGATTTACGGCTTTATGAAGCTCAAGGAAAGAACGAACTGGACGGAGCTTTGGATTTGGTGTCGGAAGTTGTTGACAACGCGAGACGTGTGTTTTCGTTTGAAGGACACAAAACCATATATCCAGCAAGCTGTCGTGTTGATGGATTTACGAAAGCATGCGCAAAATCAGCAGCAATCGATCATTGAAGCCTCGACAGCGGATATTGAATGGAATGGTGGTCCAATATGAAGGCTTTAGTTACAGGAGGCACGGGCTTTCTTGGCAAACGGCTTGCCTACAGATTGAGAGATTTGGGTTGGGAAGTTACGGTAATCGGGCGAAAAGATCTGGTCGGTAAGCAGCTTGCTGCGCAAGGGATTCGCTATGTTTCACTTGATCTTAGACATCGGGAAGAAGTAATAAAGGTATGCAAAGACCAAGAAGCTGTTTTCCATTGCGCTGCGCGGTCTGCATCGTGGGGGGCTTATTCAGACTTTTATGATAGCAACGTTAAGGGGACGGAACATGTGATTGCTGGCTGTTTACGCCATGGCGTGGAGCGGCTTATCCATGTTTCTTCGCCTAGCGTATGTTTCCGTTATACGAACAGATTAGGTGTAACAGAGTCGGATGCACTACCGAAGAAACAGGCGAGCCCCTATGCGGCTACGAAGCGTTTGGCCGAGCTAGCTATCGAAAAAGCAGGCGCAGAGGGACTTCGCGCCTTGATAATAAGACCCCGGGCAATATTTGGCCCGGGGGATACGTCCATTTTGCCGCGGATTATCGAAGCGAACGCGACCAGGGGTGTGCCGATGATCGATGGCGGGCGCGCACTCATCGATCTCACTTACATCGACAATGTGGTCGATGCGCTGCTTTTATGTCAGTGTGCGCCAGAGCAAGTGCTTGGGCGCACATTTCATATCACCAATGGCGAACCCATGCCTTTCGTTAAGGCAGCCGAGCTTTTATTCAGTAAGCTCGGTATGTCTTTGCATACGAAGAAACTGTCTTTCCCTGCTGCTTTTGCAGCAGCTTCGGTGCTGGAGGGATTGGCAACTTGGTCAGCAAGTCAGCAAGAACCGATGCTTACTCGCGCCGTTGTAGGTATGCTAGGGCGTAGTCAAACGCTAGACATACGTGCAGCGCAGCTTGAACTTGGCTATTCAGCAAAGGTTAGCATTGACACTGGTTTGAATGCTTTTGCAACTTGGTGGAGGAACGAACATGCTTGATAATCAGTGGGATTTACCTAAAGTGAAGCTGCAATTATTTGCAGCAGGGTACTGTAAGCACCCGGAATGGGTCACCATTCGAGGCGGCAAGCTAGGAACTGTAAGTATTCCAGCTATATTTGCGTTGATTGAACATCCAGTTGTGGGCTATATTTTGTGGGATACTGGTTATTCGGAACGATTTTTGAAAGCAACTGATCGAATGCCCAATCGGCTCTATCGACTCATAACGCCAGTGAGCTATCGTTCGGGAGATAGCGCCGTCAAACAGCTTCAAGCTCAGGGCATTGCTCCTGAGGACATAAAGATCGTTATTCTCTCTCATTTGCATGCCGATCATATTGCAGGTTTGCGTGACTTTCCAAAAGCTACTTTCATGTATGTGTCAGAGGCTTATGAGAGCGTGAAGCGGCTTCGCGGTCTTGCTGCGGTTCGGCGCGCATTTTTACCTGAGCTATTGCCGAGTGACTTTGAGGCTCGGACATCTTTGATTATGCGGGATCGGAGGGTGGGTCTTCCGGCAGATGCACCATTTCCCTATGTTTTGGATGTTTTAGGTGATGGCAGTTTATTGGCTGTAGATTTGCCAGGTCATGCGGATGGGCAGATCGGATTGTTTTTATCAACAGCACATTCCGATTATTTCCTTTGTGCGGACGCCGCTTGGTCCCGAGAAGCAGTTCAAGAGAACCGTCCACCGCATGCGCTTGCAGGCGTGATTATGCCAAATAAAGAACAGTATAAACGAAGCTTTGAACGAATTGTCAATTTACATGTAAAGTGTCCACAACTTCGTATCATTCCTTCTCATTGCCCAGAGGTATGGTCGTGGATTCGAGGAGGTGTAGAGCTATGATACGACGAGACACGCTACCGATTTTTCTTCACTATTTACGGACACGGTTCGTTCGTCGGTTTAAAGATCGCCGCGACCTAGAGCAGTGGCAAGAAAATAAAATACAGCGACATCTAGCTTACGTAAGAAGACATTCTTCCTTTTATAGAGAGTTATGGGGGAATCAGCCGCTTTCTGAATGGCGCGAGTTTCCGATCATGGATAAACAAAGTATGATGGATCATTTTGATCAGCTAAATACGGTAGGAATACGAAAGAATGAGGCAATTCAACAGGCTCTTGAGGCTGAGCGTTCGCGACAATTTGCACCTATGATCGGAGACGTGACAATCGGGCTTTCCTCGGGGACTTCTGGAAATAGGGGCATTTTCCTCGTAAGTCGACAAGAGCGGCTCGCGTGGGCGGGAACCATTTTAGCTAAAGTGCTGCCCAAATCATTGCTTACACGCCAACGTATTGCTTTTTTCTTAAGAGCGAACAGTAATTTGTATGGAACAGTAGGCAGCCGCAAATTAGAGTTTGTATTTTATGATTTGCTAGATCCAATAGACATCCATGTAGAGCGTTTGAATAAGCAGAATCCAACATTGTTGGTAGCGCCACCGTCCATGTTGCGTTTAATAGCTGAACTGCAGCAAGCGGGAAAACTTCACATTGCTCCCGAACGTATTGTTGCTGTGGCCGAAGTGCTTGAAACCATTGATAGAGCATACATCGAGGAGACATTTGGTTCAACCGTTCATCAAGTCTATCAGTGTACAGAGGGATTGCTCGCAACCACGTGCTCGCACGGAACGCTGCATTTGAATGAAGATATCGTTTGTATTCAAAAGGAATATGTAGACCAGAGGTTAGGTAAATTCGTCCCAATTGTTACAGACTTCTCTCGCTCTACACAGCCAATTGTAAGGTATCGTTTGAATGACCTGTTAACTGAACAGCTAGAGCCTTGCCCGTGTGGTTCGCCATTTACAGCGATTGCTCAAATCGAGGGTAGATGTGATGATGTATTTGATCTTCTGTCGTTAGCAGGTGATCAGCGGATCCCTGTTTTTCCTGATTTTATTTCAAGGGCGATTATTTCAGCATCCGAAGCAGTTGAAGCTTATCACGCCATTCTGCATGCCCCAGATCGAATGGAGATCTCCTTGCAGCTGAAGGAGGACATATTGATCGAGGCAAAAAGTGCAATTTATCAATCACTGCAAGCTTTATGTTTACGAGTTGGTTGCCGCATGCCGATCATCGAGTTTACTCCATATGCGTTGGTACCAGGCGAAAAAAAGCTGCGTCGTGTGGAGAATCGCAGCAAACTAAATTAATGTGATGACGGACCGGATTTGTCAATATAATGGAAAAGATATCAAGTTATATTGCTTTCTGGGGAGGAAGGTAAGCCAATGGCAACTCGACCGTCCATGTTACAAAAAGGCGATACAATAGGGATCGTTACGCTGGGAAGTCCGCTAGAGGCAGGAATCATTAATGCAAATATAAATGTTCTGAAAACGATGGGCTTCAATGTGTTATTGGGTCAATATGTATATGCCCAAAATGGGTTTATAGCTGGCACAGATCAAGAGCGAGCTCTTGATCTGATGAGAATGTTTGAAAATGATCAGGTCAAACTAATCCTTCCTACAAGAGGTGGAGTAGGGGTTGCTGGTATCCTCCCCTATCTTGATTATTGTGTTATCCAGAACAATCCCAAATTAATATCAGGCTATAGCGATATAACATCGCTTCTGAATGTACTTTACCAATATGCGGATTTAATCACACTGCAAAGCCTTATGCTGGTTAATTTTACGGCAGAAACGCCTGCATATAGTTATCAAGAGTTTTTTATGGGGACATCTTCGCTAGCTCCTTATAGACAAATACAGAATCCACAGGGCGTTCCTCTAATAAGCAAAGTTCTTGGTAACGTCACAGGGCCAATTGTCGGAGGTAATCTGACGGCGTTTGTCGATACTTTAGGAACCCCATTTGAAATCGACACGAGAGGGATGATACTGGTATTGGAAGAAACGCATGAGCCTATGAATAAGGTCTACAGATATTTGAATCATTTGAAGTTAGCGGGTAAATTTAGCGATTGTATCGGCATCGTTATGGGGGAATGTACAGATTGTCAAGTTGCGTATGGTAAATCATATGAAGATATGATTAACGAATTCATGGTTCCGTTGGGTAAGCCTCTTCTGACCAACCTAACAACTGCGCACGGGCCTTATAAAGCAGCGATTCCTATCGGAGCCATCGCTAATCTAAACACGTTCTATCGTTCATTAACCATTCTCGAACCTACTGTTCGTTTGTAGTGCTTCTAAGTCTTGAGACGTAGGAAGAATCCTTCTAAGGTTGCTTGTGGGGAGGGGGAACTTTTTTTAAAATGAAAGAAGAGTTATTACTACTGAAAGACGGAGGAATAAGGTGGATAAAAAGGCGCTGTTTGGAGTTTTCTTAGTATTACTAGGCATTTTGTTATTTAGCAGTCGTGGAACGGTGATGGAGCCAGGGAGTGTTTTTGGGTATTTCTGGCCAAGTTTGTTCGTAATTCCTCTTGGCATTCTGCTGCATTGGCTATACTTTTATGCAACTCAGCGTCAAGGAGTCGGCATGTTGATTCCAGGAGGCATTCTGCTCGTAGGAGGTGCCATTTGTCAAGTTTCTATGTTATTTGACATCTGGTCCTATATGTGGCCGGGATTCCCGCTTGCTGTAGCTTTCGGTCTTCTTGAATTTTACTGGTTCGGGAATAGAAACAGATGGATTCTGATTCCTGTATTTATTCTCGGAAGTGTTTCTTTAATCTTTTTCACCATCTTTACGTTAGGAACGCTGTTTAGTTTCAATTTCCTTGGTCAAACCTCAGCTGCGATTGTCCTTATTGTTATTGGACTGGTTATTGTATTCAATCGGAAGCAAAGTTACGAGGTCTAATGTCCTCAAATACCTTCTTATCAAATGCAATTCATCAATAAAAAACTTCCAAAGGATTAGCTTTGGAAGTTTTTTGTCGTCTTTTTTATTTAGAATCTAAATAAGCAGCTGTCGTCCAGTCTCCGCTTGCATGCATAATGACTTTATAGTTACCAGCAGGTTGATTCATAGCTAACAAGAGGCGAGTACGCGTCCATTGTAGGGCTCCTAAATTTACATAGTTACTACCTACTTGAATGTTTCCACTTGGGGTTACTCGATACAGTTCAATAAACAGTGTATCCGAAGAGGTATTCGTTAAGTTGCTAAAATTGCCTTCGATATAAATGCTGTCGTGCGCTGGGGTAGGCTGCCATTCATGGTAAAATGAAGCGAAAGACGATGTTGCAAACGAGAATAAAAAGCCAAGCGTCAGTAAGAAGGAAATCGTTAGTTTTTTCATGATTCAGCTCCTTAAAGGTTAATTGGTAGATACTACCAAATAAATTATACCTTTAATTTACTAATTCTGTAAATGAAAATGATTAAATTCGAGTCAATGAATCGTCTTACTTTAAGCTTGAACCTAGCTATATTTATGAGATAATCAGATGGTATAAAAATACATATATAGTAGTTTAGATATGAACTAGGAGGGAATTGATTGAAGAAGTTCGCTTTCCTGATTGTAATCTGTCTGGCGATTATTTATGTGTTATCCGTAGGTAAGACAATATGGAATAAGGAGTTGAGTGAAGCTCGGAAAGAAGTTAAATTAGTGAACTGGGCGTATGTGCTCGGAGATATGCCTTTTCAACAGATGGGCCAACCGGAGTGGACTTCAAAAGAAGCTCAAGCCAATAGCGAGTGGAGGCAAGTAAAAGCTGGGCAAGGGTTTCATGACACTCCGAAATCAGCAGGCTCTCTGTATTGGCTGACAACGAAATTGCCCAATCAGGAGTGGCGCGACCCTTCACTTTTTCTTCTTATATACGGAAACTATGAAATTTACTTAGACCATAAGCTGATTTATCGGTATGGTGAATTGAATGATGACGGGAAGCTTTCCTATCATGGCACGCCAAATCGGCTTATAACATTGCCTCAAAATATTGAAAATCACACTTTATTCATTCGTGTGCAAGCGACGCGAGATCGCGTTGGAACTGCAGGAACTGTTTGGTATGGCAACAAAAGCGATATTGTACTTTCGCTTATAAAGGAAGAATTTTTTCCTGTTGCTTTATCTGTTTTATACGCTTTATCTGGCTGCACGGCTTTGTTTTTCTATATAAAGTCTAGAAAATACTTGGAGTTGTTCGGATTTGGATGGTTTACGACGTGCTTCGGTGTGTACATGTTCGCAAGAATCGATTTCAAAGATTTTTATCTGGATGCTCCTTTGTTTTGGAGTTGGGTGGAGCTTCTTTCTTTGTTTCTGGGTACGGCCGGTTTTATTTATTTTGCAGAACAAGTCGTTGGTGCTGGGAGATGGTTTATATTACGAATACTTTGGATGCTCATTCTATTATATATTATTGGAGTGATCCTACTGTGTACACTCGGTTTCTTTTCGATTCAAGATACCTTGTTTCCTTTTCAAATTCTAATGATACTTGCAGCTATACTTACGCTCGGGGTTGTCGTATTACAAGTACGAAAAGAAAATAAAGAGGCACAATGGGTTCTTCTCTGCATTGTCGAGGTGACGGTTTGCGGTTTACATGATGTTCTTTCCTATTCTCTCTTTGTTACCAATCCGATTTCGATTGTTCATGTAGGTTTGTTTGTGCAATTATTTTTTCTATGTTTAGTTTTACGTTATCGTTTGACCAATGCGCTCTTAACGTATGCCGAAAAGTTGGAACGTACCAATGGGGAGCTTTCTCGTTATGATCAGCTGAAAGACCACTTTTTGGCGACTACCTCTCATGAGCTGCGCACGCCATTGCATGGAATTATCGGGTTGGCTCAATCTCTTCTTGATGAAACACAGGGTCAAGCTAGGAGGAAGCTAGAGGTCATCGTTACAAATGGTAAGCGTCTAAACACACTTGTTGAGCAAATTTTACAATTCAAGAGCTTGAAAGAGCCTAACCTGGTATTGACGAAAAGTATCTTTAACCTTCGAACGACAATTGAAAATATGCTGCTTTTGTTGGAACCGCTTAAAAAACCAAATGTACGCTTTCTTCACGTGATTCCCGATATTTCGATCTATGCGGATGAAGGGGTTATCCAACAAATTTTGAACAATTTAATTGGCAACGCGCTTAAATTCACGGAAAGTGGGTATATTCGTATCACAGCGACTTATGAACAAGATCAATTGTTCTTGTCCGTAGAGGATACGGGTAAGGGGATTCCGCAGGATCAGTGGGAGTTCATCTTTGAAGAATTTTATCAGAGTCAACTTCCTAAGAATAGGCACGACAGCGGTACGGGTCTAGGTTTGCCGATTACGAAAAGACTTCTCATGCTCCATGGCGGGAACATTTCATTTCAATCAAGATTAGGCTTAGGGACAACTTTTATATGTTCCATAAAAGCGGATGTTTTACGAGAAAATGAGTGTAACCATAAATTTGTTCCAGATTATAGTGCTGCGGTTTTTCCTTTCGTACATGCCCAGCAAGCTACAATTCTTGTTGTAGATGATGAAGAAATGAATTTGCAAGTTATCGAAAGTTTTCTTAACAAGGTGCCACAATGGAAGCTGGTGTTTGCATCCAGTGGAGAGGAAGCGATCAGCTTGGCAAGTTCCATTTATCCGGATCTGATTTTGATGGATGTGATGATGCCGGGCCAAGATGGATTTGAAGTTTGTCAATTGTTAAGAGAAACGCCACCGGTTGAAGATTTGAAAATTATTCTTTTGACGGCCAAGGGAATGGAAGCAGCGGGAAAAGGGTATAAAGTTGGTGCAGATGAATATTTGACCAAGCCCATTGACCGCATGGAATTGATTCATCGTGTACATGCTCATCTTCAAGCTCGCTGGTTTATGCGCAAAGAACGCCAGCGATGTTTCACGGATCGCCAGGTTGAATTCCTCAAATTGGCATTCGAGCATCAAGCGGAAAACAAAGAAGCTCTGGCAGATAAGCTGTATGTGAAATACGAAACCATCAAAAAAGATGTAAAAAAAATAAATCAACACTTTGCTTCACGAACGTTTACAGAAGCTGCGGTAATTGCAAAAAGAAGTAATATCATATAATGCTCAAGCCCTTCTCTTAGCGCTGTGATCGCTAGCGACGGGCTTTTTTGTGCGTCTATGAATCTCTCTATGAAAGGGGGAAAAGAAATACCCAGCATCCAAATAGGGAGGTAAAACTTGTAGTCTATTTGCAAAAGCGCGAACTTGCTATAAATGGATTAGGCTTCCACATCCAACAAGCCTGTGGCAGTCAAACTAATTACGAATAGGGAGGAACACAGCAATGAAAATTTTTAAAGCCGCATTAGCACTCGTATTTGCCATCCTACTCATTTTACCGACACAAGCGATGGGAGCTTCATCCACTTACAGTGGAGTCAGTGGAAAAAGGTGGGTACAGGAATTTCCTGGTTCAAGCAGCGTGAGTGATTTGAGCAGCACGTTTAAACCAAAAGTGGAGAAATTCGTCAAAGCGATGAAAGATGCTGGCATTTCCGTTACAATTAATGCAACTTTAAGACCCAAAGAACGTGCTTATTTGATGCACTATTCGTTTAAAATTGCTAACGGTCAAATCAGCCCGAAAAATGTGCCTGCTTTAGCTGGCGTCAATATTACATGGTTGCATTCACAAGATGATGCTTCATTCACGAAGTCCAAGGCAGGCGCTAAAGAAATGGTATCTGCCTACGGGATCGTGGCAGCTCCTGCGCTGGATTCCGATCATATTCGCGGGAATGCGATTGACATGAACAGCCCGGTTACTAAGAGCACTACAATCAAAAAAGCAGATGGCACAAATACAACAATTACATCTTACGATGGGCTTGTTGCTGTAGGTAAAACGTATGGCGTGTATCATCTTCTGCCTGTTGCCAGTGATCCGGTTCACTGGTCCAGTGATGCGAACTAATTGGTGAAGCAAGCTGAAAATTATTCAGCAATTTTGAATGTGGGACATGTATAGTGGACTTACTAAACAGCATGCGTCTGGTTATTTACAGGACGCATGCTGTTTAATTTTGTTTGAGCGATAAAGCATATTTGTTCCAAATTTTTAGTGGTTTGCTTTAAAAATCGTTGATTTTTGTCACAAATAGTTAATTAGTATGCTAGAGGAGGTCGAATGAATTCGGATAAGATGAAGGTATTGAAGGGAGGTGAACAATTGTTATAGGTATGTATGAAAGCGCTTAAAAGTACTGTCCGAGTTCCATATTAAAGGAGGAGAATGTTGTATGACACTACTTTTACCGAATCATGTTGGGTTGAAAAAGTTGGTTACTGCAAGCTGTATGCTGCTAATTATGGCCGTTTTCACGCTTCTTTTTACTGAAAACGCTTCTGCACATGGGTATGTAGACTCTCCGGGGAGCCGCGCAATTTTATGCAAAAATGGACAAAATACGGACTGCGGTGGGATCGTGTATGAGCCACAAAGCTTGGAAGCACCTAAGGGCTGGCCAGCTTCCGGCCCCGCCGATGGGAAGATTGCAAGCGCATCCGGTGCATTCCCTAAACTTGACGAACAATCTGCTACTCGCTGGAGTAAAGTAAATATGACTGCAGGTCCGAAAACGTTTACCTGGAAATTAACTGCTGCTCATGCGACCACGAGTTGGAAATATTACATTACCAAAGATGGTTGGGACCCGAATGCTCCGCTTAGCCGCGCATCCTTCAACTTGACGCCCTTTTGCTCCGTCAACTACGGCGGTGTGCAGCCTCCCTTTACGTACTCAGATAATTGTAACGTTCCTGCAAAAACAGGGTATCATGTCATCCTAGCTGTATGGGAAATTGCAGATACAGCAAATGCTTTCTATAATGTTATTGATGTCAATTTTGGTGCAAGCAGCACGATTGAGCCTCCTACACATTTAAGTTCATCTTCTCAAACGAACACAAGCATTCAGTTGACTTGGACGGGATCTACAGGCGCGAGCAGCTATGAGGTATACCGAAACAATACGTTGATCGGAACAACGACAACGACTTCTTACAACAATACAGCATTGACTGTAAACACATCTTACATGTATACCGTTGTTGCAGTTGACAGTTCTGGCAATAAATCCGCTGCTTCAGCTCAACTAATCGTTAAAACGACGGGTGGCACGACAGGCAGTTATCCGGCTTGGAACTCATCAACCGTGTATGTAGGCGGGAAGAAAGTCTCTTATAACGATGTGAATTATGAGGCGAAATGGTGGACGCTTGGTGAGACTCCTGGCATCAGCGGTGTTTGGAAAGTAATCCCTTAATCTTCAAGTTTGTTTTTAGGCCAAGTGGCTTGAATGTATAATGTCATTCGTAAGAAAAAGAGTCATGCAGAATCTGATCTGCATGACTCTTTTTCTTATTTCAGGTAGTTCCTAAAAATTATTAACTCTAAGTGCGGTTGGGTCACTTCATTGTTTAGCTTCTTAGGGAGAGTAAATGGTTAGATTTCTTTTAAGATGCTTGCAACCTTTTTCTCCCATGAGTCGTTAATAGGTTAACTCCAATGGGAGAATAAAAAAAGGTACTAAAAGGAGAGAAAATACTATGAAAAAAATAGCTACTTTAACTTTGACAACTCTACTGCTAAGCAGCCTGACTTTCGGCACGGCATTTGCATTCAACGATTTAGATGAGGGACAAACCGAGGCAGTTACTGCCTTGCAAGACCGTGGAATTGTGAGCGGAATCGATAGTGAACATTTTGCCCCAAAAGGAAAAATCAGTTATGCGCAAAGTGTGCAAATGATCGTCAAAGGGCTGGATTTGAACATGGATTTACTGCGCTTTGTTAAGAAGCCGCTTGCCTCAGACTCCTTTACAAATATTCCGAATGATGCCTGGTATGCAGATGCTTTTATTACTGCCCATTATAATGGATTGGAAATTCCTAAGGATGTGAATCCCAATGCCATTATTACGCGTGAACAATTTGGAGACATGCTCGTTCGCGCTTTAGAAAAGAAAGGGAATTATCCTTTGGTGAAAATGTTTATACAAATTAAGGATGAGGACCAAATCAAACCTGAATATCAGGGTACCTTACAACGGATGCTCCTTTATAAACTAACTGCTCTTGATAAAGAGGGGAACTTCAATCCAAGAAGCGAGCTTACACGTGGCGAGGCTGCAGGCTGGGTATACAATGCCATTCAATTTGCAGATGCTCACGCTGAAAAGCCTGCTCCAACAGAAGAAGTTGCCGTTACGGTTGAAAAAATAAGCGACGATGTGAACAAAGTAACCTTGTCTCGTGGTGAGAAACCTAATTCAGGATATGGAATTGCAATCAATAATATTCGATTTGACCAAGACGGACAGGCGGTAATTTCGTATACTTTAAGCAATCCTCAACCAGATATGATGTATGCAGATGTGATTAATGAAGCTAAGACAGTTACCTATATCTCATCGAAATATAAAGCGGTGGCTGAGCCAGCCATGACGATTATGAAATAGATGTAAGAGACATAAAAAAAGTGTTGCTTCCCTTTTTTTAAGAGGTAGGCAACACTTTTTCTTTTATTCAACTAAACGGACTCAATCTTGCTTGGTCCTGCAAAAAGGTAGAGGCTATCTAATAAAATGTTTAATATCATAAGATTTAATCTCTTGCGGCCTCGTAAATTTTTTGCGCTACCCTACTTGGTTCTGTTTTTACTGTGGAGAAATGATCGCCCTGCCCTTTGATAAGTCTGAATAATCCAAGACGACCAGACATATGCGGGTGCCAGCCATATTTGTTGCTTTGAGGTAATGCATTATCTTCGGTAAGGTAAACGTAACTTTTAGGAAGAGTCAAGCTATAGAACTTTTTGAGATCCAGTTTTTCATAAAACGGTTTAGCAGGCTCTGGTGCTACTCGATCATAAAGCTGCTGCGCCTGATTTAAGCTAGCTAAGTTGACAAATGTTTCTCTAAAGAAGTAAAAAGGCAGCAAAATTGTATCATCTTTGGTACTTTGTCGCAGTTGTTGAAAAGTTGCTTGAGCAGCAGGAGGGAATTCATCGGCTACACTTTGTCCGTCATTGAGAACAAATGCATTCAAAAAAACGAGCCTTTTGATATGACTCGGTACGAGCTCAGCCACTTTTTGTACCAATGAGCCCCCAAAGCTGTGCCCAACAAGAATAATGTTCTGCAAATGGTTGGATGTAATAAAATCAGCTATCGATTTGCTAAGCATCGCATGAGTTTGCGTAATTGCCTTATTCGAGTTGGACTCATATTTGATGTACTCTGGGGCATAAACGAGATGGCCTTTTTTACGTAAAGCACTAGCGATTCCGTCCCAAAAGCTGGCATCTGCCCAAGAACCGTGAATGAGAACAAAAGTAAGGGACTGCTGCTTCTCACGGTAGGCTTCTTCAATTCCATAGGCCCGTGGAGCAAAGGGAACTGACGCCCAGGGTGCTTGCGTATAATTGGCGTTGCTCTGATAAGGGCTCATTTCGGATGGATAAGAGGTGAGGTAAGGCCAAGGAAGAGAGGGGAATCGTTGACTTTCCAAAGCAGCACGATAGTAGGCGTTTATTTTATCCTGTTCATTAGGTTGCATGTTCATTTTCCTTTCAGATTCATATGCTACAACATATGCCTATTTTATCCAGAGGTTCGTATGAACTTACGTGCATGCAACGTGGCGCAAAGGATGAATATGTTACAAAACAAAACAAGAAATGACGGCTTGGCGCTAAAATTATCACTATTTGCGCTTGCCCAGGAAATAATGAAGGTATTCCCCCAATCCAAGCTAAATTTGAAAGTCGTTTTTGAACCTTTTATAATAAGAGTAGATCTAGGAATGATTTCCAAGGAGGAATACAAATGTCTGAAATAAAATTATCGCTGGATTACGATCAATACGAAGATGGAGTAAAGATAGTAGACTTGATTGAGCAACTGGCTAACGGAGAAGAAAATGAGAAATTGGAAAGTCTCATCATCGGGGACTGGGGTGGCTCATACGAGAACGATTCTAGTGAAGTTGTTGATACGCTTGTTCGATTAAACAGCCGCTTTCCGCAATTACGGAAACTATTTATCGGTGATATGAGCTCCGAAGAATGCGAAGTATCGTGGATCAGGCAGTCTAACTTAGCTCCCTTGTTAACTGCATATCCAGAGTTAACTTCGTTTACGATCAAGGGCAGTACGGAGTTGGAGCTAGAGCCAGCAACGCATGAGAAGCTAGAAGAACTAACGATCATTTGCGGTGGCTTAAGTACAAAAGTTATAGCCAGCATCAATGAAGGTAATTTTCCTCAATTAAAGAAGCTTGAGCTTTATTTAGGTGTTGAAGATTATGGTTTTGATGGTGGTATTGAAGATATTTTACCATTGGTAGAGCCTGGGAAATTTCCTCAATTAACTTATTTAGGTTTGAAAAATAGTGAGCTTCAGGACGAAATTGCAATTGTATTGGCGAACGCTCCAATTCTTGAACAATTACATACACTTGATCTGTCTATGGGTACTTTGAGCGACGAAGGCGGCGAAGCGCTTCTTAAAAGCGAGAAGGTAAAAGGTCTGAAGTTCTTGGATTTGAGCCACCACTATATGTCTGACGATGTATTGAACCGCTTGAAGCAATCAGGCCTTAACGTTGACATTAGCGATCGACAGGACAATGATGACGATGAGGATTACCGTTATCCTTCTATTACGGAGTAAGAATGGAACGGATGATCTTAATTAGTAATTCAGATAACCGTCGAACAGTTGGGCTTCAGGCTGCTCGGGCAAGACTCGGGTTGCCACCAGCAATTCAGTTGGGTTACCTTGATTTACTCCAAGGAAAAACTTCCTTGACGCATCTCGCGCATTCCCAAGGGCTGCAAATAGGCGAAGCTCCAATGCTTAGGCTTGACGCGCCTGGCGAGGACTTTGAAGTAGAACGAGAGTTAATCGCCCTTGGAGCGCCTGATGCCAATTGTAAGGCTGAAGATGATCGGTTGATGGCATTTGGCGGAAAGGTTGATTTTCAGTCATTGTCGATGAAGACTGCACGTGCCCTACATGAACAAAAAGGGAAATTATATCACCCGTCTCAATGGTTTCGCGGTTATGGCCGCTTGTTGGCGCGGATGGATAATGAAGCCAAGCAGTTATGGAAGCATCCACGCTGGATGAATGCCCCAGCGGACATTGCGGCTATGTTCGATAAACGGGAAACACATCGGGTATTATCAGCCGCTGGTCTACCCGTACCGCGCTTATTAGACCAGCCAGAAGCTCTTCTGGACTACGAGATGCTGCGTGAAAAGATGGCTAGCTTGCGGATGCACCGTATTTTCCTAAAGCTTGCAGCAGGTTCAGGGGCGTGCGGAGTTATGGCCTATCAAGTGAACCCTGTAACAGGCGCCGAACTAGCGATTACAACAATTGGCGTAGAAAATTACATAGCTAGACCGCCTCTCTACTACAATGTAAAAAAACTGGTGCGCTATACAGACAGACCTGTGATTCGCCAGATCGTAAACTGGCTTTTACATCATGGCGCGCATGTGGAGCAGTGGATTCCAAAAGCTTCATATGAGGATCGGGCATTTGACATTCGGCAGTTGGTTGTAGGGGGAGAAGCGTGTCACAGCATTGCGCGAGTAAGCAGCACGCCGATTACGAATCTGCATTTGCGAAGCGAGCGAATGAGTCTTGAGTCTGTAAACCTATCTATGAAGGAGCAGGAAGGCGTTCGCCTCTGTGCCGAGAAAGCAATGGAGGCTTTCCCTAATTCGGAGGTCGCCGGGATTGATATTGCACTTAGCAGAGGTACTCGAACCCCCTATGTGTTGGATGTCAATCCATTCGGTGATTTGATTTATCATGTTAATTATCGAGGATATGATACGTATGAGTGGGAATTTAAACGGCTAGGAGCTTTTCAAGATAAGCGGGAAAGGAAAAGTCGAGTTGATTAACATGAATCACATTGTTGGCAGCCATGATATTCTGATGATTACACTGGATACGCTGCGTTACGATGTTGCCCAACTGGAGGAAGAGAACTGTCCTAATCTGTGCGGAGGCAATCAGTGGGAACAACGTCACACCCCTGGCAGCTTTACTTATGCGGCTCATCATGCATTTTTTGGAGGCTTTCTTCCAACGCCAGCCACAACAAGAAAGTCAGAACATGTACGTTTGTTTCATTCAAAGCATACAGGGTTAAAGACCCATCCGAATACTTGGCTGTTTGACACGCCGGATATGGTATCTGGCTTGCGCGAAGAGGGCTATCGAACAATTTGTATCGGCGGCGTCATCTTTTTTACGAAGAAGGTTCCGCTTGCAAGCGTACTTCCTAGCTATTTTCAAGAAAGTTACTGGAGAATGACGTTCGGCGTCACGAATCCACGCTCCACGGAACATCAAGTGAATCACGCACTGAAGTTATTAGATAAATCGGCAGCCGATGAGCGGCTATTTCTGTTTATGAATGTTTCAGCTATTCATGGGCCTAATCATTATTATGTCCCTGGAGCTAAGAAAGACTCGGTGGAGACGCAGCGCGCCGCTTTGCGGTATGTAGACGGCGAGCTTGGACGGTTGTTTAGCGCGATGCGGCAGCGCGAACGTCCAGTGTTATGTCTAGTATTCTCGGATCACGGAACTGCTTATGGCGAAGACGGCTATGAAGGCCATCGTCTCGCACATGAGGTGGTTTGGAACGTGCCGTACCGCGAATTTATTTTATAGACGAGAAGTTGCTAGAGAGAGGTTGTGGAGAACTGATGGGTCATACGACTCAGCTTAACGATGCGGAACTGATCGAAGATGCGGCAGCACTCCGAAAATGGAAGGAACACTTAACTTCGGATCCTTATCGGTCTTATTTGTACTCCTATCCGCACAAAATGTCTTATCGAGAATTCGATACGAAGCTGTCGTTGTCAGAGTTGTGGAGAAACGAACCGACAGAAACGTTCTTTTTATATATGCATATCCCTTTTTGCGGAGCGCGCTGCGGATTCTGCAACTTGTTTACGCTGCCTGACAAGCGATCCAACGTACATAAGGAGTATGTGGATGCACTGGAGAGGCAGGCCAAACAATGGGCGCCATTCATTAAAAGTAAGCCTATTTCCAGATTCGCAATCGGCGGAGGGACGCCTACATTGCTGGAAACGTCACAGCTTGATCGCTTGTTCCAAATAGCGGAAGAGACGATGGGATTAGATCCCAAAGTCGCGTCGATCTCGGTGGAAACATCACCTGAAACGGTGACAACAGAACGCCTCTCCATTCTGAAAAGTCGGCAGGTTGATCGCGTCAGCATGGGCATTCAAAGCTTCGTTACGGCGGAGGCTACGGCTATTTATCGTCCACAATTGCCCCTAGAGGTTGAGCGGGCGCTGGAACAATTGAAGCTCTATGATTTTCCAATTCTTAATTTGGATCTGATTTACGGCTTGCCTGGACAGACGATTGATTCATGGATGCATTCGCTTAATCGAGCTCTATCTTATAGCCCAGAAGAAATCTTTCTTTATCCGCTATATACGCGCGAGCATACGATTGTGAAACCGGAGGATATCAATAAAAGAGGCATAGACGAACGCCTTTCTATGTACACTGCTGCTCGTGAAAGCTTGCTTGCTCAAGGTTACACGCAGTATTCCATGCGCAGATTCGCGAAGCAAGAAGCGAGGACTACAAAAGTGCTTCTACCTTATAGCTGCCAGGAAGAAGGAATGATAGGGCTAGGTTGCGGTGCGCGTTCTTATACCCGTGGCGTCCATTATGCCTCTCGCTATGGAGTTAGCCGCAGCGCAACGGCAAGTATCATTGCTGATTATGTAGCGACCGAAGATTATACGACAGCAGATTATGGAATCATTTTGAACGAAGCCGAGCAGAAACGACGGTTTATTTTGAAAGCCATTTTACATTCAGAAGGATTGACGTTAAGCAGTTATTCGGAACGTTTCGGCAGCCTCACGTTGGAAGATCACCCAGAGCTGAATAACCTGCTGCACACCGGATTAGCAACGATCGATTCGGGCGTGCTGCGTCTTACGGACGAAGGCTTAACCTATTCGGACTCCATAGGGGATTGGCTAATTTCCTCCACGGTGAGAGATCGCATGGAAAGCTATGTATTAGAATGAAAGCAACGATTTATTATCGCGGAAGTATCACCTCTTGTAATTATGACTGCCCGTATTGTCCATTTAGTAAAAACAAGGATAGTGCTCAGATACTTGCCAAGGATCAGTTGGAAATGGGTGCTTTTGTAGATTGGGTTAGGAAGCAAGGAGACGAAGGTCACCAAATTTCTGTTTTTTTTAACCCATACGGTGAAGGCCTTACTCACCGATGGTATCGATCGGCTATGATCGAATTGTCACATATGGCTCATGTAGATAAAGTAGCCATTCAAACGAACTTATCCGCTAGGCTGGACTGGACATCAGAATTAAATCAGACGAAGGCAGCTTTCTGGGTAACTTATCATCCTGGTCAGACAGAAGAGGCAAAGTTTCTCAAACAATGTGGAGAACTGCACAGGCAGGGGATTCCCTTCAGTGTGGGCTCGGTTGGATTGAAAAGCGCATATGAACCCTTGCTTTCGCTGCGGAATTCGCTTCCTGCTGACGTATATATGTGGGTCAACGCATTTAAGGACAAGCCTGATTATTACACAGCTACGGATATGTCTATTTTTAAAGAAATTGACCCTTATTTTATGATAAATACGGTCGACTATGAGAGTATGGGCAAAGCATGCAATGCGGGGTATAACGTTTTTTATGTCCAAGGCGAAGGACGTGTAAAGCGCTGCTATAAGGATCGCCAGGTAATCGGAAACTTGTATCGAGACGGCTTAGAGGGCCTTTCTAAAAACAGGCTATGCCGAATGACATGCTGTGATTGCTATATCGGCTATATTCATATGCCTGATCTAAAGCTTAATAAGTTATATGGAGATAAAATGCTCGAACGGATAGCTTTGGTGGCGTCGGATGCGTAAGAATTATTTGAAAAGGGAAGCTTGAGAAATCGAGGCTTTCTTTTTTTTGGCAAAAGAAGCAGTTACTATTGCATGCATGCTAATAGTTAATAAGGTTAATTATTTGTGATTTGCAGGGGGCAATCGGCACGAAAGTTAGACCAGGGTTTAAAATAAACATGTATTTTGTTTCCTTCTTTTCTTATTTAGCTCAGTCAACTTCGAATAGGTCGACATACACTACATAGATGTGGGACGAGTGAGACGAGAGGGTGTGCTAATAAAATTGAAAAAAAAAACATACAAATCTAAAACTAAAAGATTGGGCAGTCAGGCAGGCATAGAAACGAAAGCGCAAATTATGAATGTTATGAATAGCGTACCCGTTCTTATTGTTTTAAAAGATGGTACTTATTATTGTGGAATGGTTCGCGACATTCAGGGCCAAGAATTACTTTTTGAAGGGGTAAAGGGAACTGAGCGGTTGCCCAAAAAGTCCACAAAAGCAATGGCTAGAACCTCAGCGCTAGGTGGCTTGGGTGGCTTACTGTCTAATGTGGGCGGTCTAGGCGGACTATTTGGCGGAGGGGCATCAGGAGGCGGAGGCTTTTTGGGGGCTTTGGGATCGTTAGGCGGCTTCATGAAATTTGGAATGGGAATGCTTAAATTCATTATGCCACTGATGGGCGGCTTTGGGATTTAACTAGCTGTTAAATTGACGAGCCACAGTTAAATAGAACGATTAACGTCCGCTGAATAGGCGGATTTTTTTATCTCGTCTAGAGGAAATTGATTCCATATGAATGACTGCGTAGGTTTGGCAAGTGGCTGAAGTGCTGCTGGCACTGAGTTTGGTTTCCCTGTATATTAAGGTAGTGCATACAATTAAAGTTTTGGCGCGGATGAGAGAAGGGAAGAAGCTATATGAAGTTTAGAGCAGTAAATGAACAAACGAGGATGAATTATGTGCTTTGGAGTATTAAAAAAGAAATAATGAGAGAAAACAACTATCTAAATTCGCTTGATTATAACCCAAAACCTATCATAGATGTAGTGAAACAACAAATTGATAAATGGGACCCGATCGAGTTACTTGGAGCGCATAGTCCTGAGGATGAGTATGATGGTGAAACGCAAACGCTTGTGATTTATATCACCAAACATCTGGCTGATATGAATGCTGAAGCACTGGGAAGCAAGCTTATTCAAATATTTCAACATTCATTCGGAGATGAATTTGATAAAGAGGAGGAGGCGATACAGGTCGCGCTATACCTGATTGACGCATTAAAAACAGTTAATTTACTACGTTAAGATAAAATGAGACCTGCGGTCGGCAGGATTTTTTCCCCTTCGTATAATGCCTCTTCGCTCTATCAAATCAAGTATTCCATTGTTCGGGAGTAATGCCATAGGGCTTAAACTTATGCCCAAATAAATAAGAGTAAGGCTGGCTGAAGTTGTTTTATATACGATCAATATGGACATGTTTAATTCATAGGTTCCTATCATTGTTCTAACGAATGTTAATAAAAATAAGTAAAGTAGGTACAACTGGATGACACATAAAGAGCAACAGATCTACCGTTTTAGCGAAGCTCCGATTTGGGAGCTGCAGAGGTCTTATTATGAAGAGCAGGGAATTCATGCTTGGCAAAGTGAAGAGGTTCCTCAGTACATAACTAGTAATCCAATTATTGCAGTGGCCTACGCCGAAATTATTTTCGGGTTTCTTCAGGATAGAGCCAGACTTGGTTATAGTGCTGAACCCATTACAATTGTTGAGCTTGGCGCTGGCTCAGGTCGATTAGCCTTTCATATTCTCAAAGAGCTGTGCGAACTTAGGGATTATGCAGGCATCTCGCTGCCGTCATTTCGTTATGTCATGAGTGATTTAGCTGTTAAAAATATTGCTTATTGGGAACAGCATCGAAGCTTGCTTCCCTTTGTTCAGCAAGGCGTATTGGATTTTGCACAATTCGATGCCGCGCAGGATACTGAGCTGCATTTGACCCAAACAAATGTCCGCATTGGGCCATCTGATTTAAAGCAACCGCTGCTAGTTATTGCGAATTATTTTTTTGACAGTATCCCGCAAGAACTGCTTTATGTGGATGAAAATAAAATTTATGAATGTGATGTTTCTTTGGAGTTCCCAGTTGAAAACGAAGAGCTTCGTACTTCCGATAAATTGAAGCAAGTGATTCCTCATTATCACTATCGGAGAGCGGCTGCATACGAACAAGAAACGTATCCCTACTACCATATTATAGAGGTATATAAACAAAAGCTTGAAGATTCGCATGTACTCTTTCCGGCCGTTGGGTTGGATTGTTTAGAGCGCCTCAGTCGGTTGTCGAATTCCGGTTTTCTTCTCCTAACTGCTGATAAAGGGGATCATCGACTGGACAATTGGGAATATTCAGATGCCCCCAAGCTTATTCATCATGGGAGCTTTTCCTTAACGGCTAATTACCATGCGATTCAACACGTTTTTGAGCAAAAGGGTGCTGAGACATTATTCACTAAGCATCATTATAATCACCTTAATGTAGGTTGTATTTTGATGCTCCAAATCCCGAAGGCTTATGCGAATACGCGGTTAGCTTATCGGCGGTTTGTAGATCACTTTGGACCGGATGATTTTTTTAGTATTAAAGAATGGTTTGATAAGCATTTGATTCAAATGGAATTTACACAACTCCATGCCTTTTGGCGATTGAGTGGGTATGATGCGCAAGTGTTTCTGCAAAGTGCCAAACGAATCTCGGACTTACTGTCAACTTGCGGCGATGAAGAAATGAATGATTTACGCAAAGGGATTTACTTCATGTGGAAAGGTTTCTACCCGATGGAGGAGAAGCACGTCTTAGCTCTAGATTGCGGTACACTGCTCTACCAAATGGATTTGTTTGAGGATGCGTTAGTTTTTTACAAACGCTACTTGCAGGTCTGTGAAGGGGATACAGATTTATTTTATCAGATGGCGATTTGTTGTTATGAACTTAGTATTGAAGACGCAGCAATGGATTATTCCCTGAGAGCTTTGGCTTTGGAGCCTGAGCACGATGGAGCCTTGGCACTTGTCGAGCTTGTGAAAAGCAACGAGGATTAATCGTCGCCTACAGTATGAGTATGTACTTAACGGCTTCCGATAACTTGTACGGTGAAGTTGGTAAAGGAAACGGCTGAATCCCTGAAAAAAAGGGAGCAGCCGTTTTTATTTATATGCAGGATTTATAGCAAAGTTTTCATCGATTCAGCTGTAAAAGGGAGCAGTTCACTTGTGCGTCCTTCGCGAACTTTAGCTGCCCATGTGGGATCGTTCAACAGCGCACGGCCTATGGCTACCAAATCAAATTCACCTTGACCCAGTCGTTTGATTAATCCATCGAGATTGATCGCATTCGCGCCGGCGCCTTCTTTGAAGAGCTTCGTAAATTCTTCATCGAGACCTACGGATCCGACAGTGATGGTAGGTTTACCCGTTAGTTTTTTCGTCCAACCCGCAAGATTTAGATCGGAACCTTCGAACTCAGGCTCCCAGAAGCGACGCGTTGAGCAGTGAAAGATGTCAACGCCAGCTTCCACAAGAGGCGCTAAGAACTGAGCTAACTGCTCGGAGGTATTAGCTAATTTCGCTGTGTATTCCGTGCTTTTCCATTGCGAGAAACGAAAAACGATAGGGAAATCGGGTCCGACAGCACGTCGGCAGGCTGCAACGATTTCCGCGGCGAAACGAGTACGAGCGACGAGGCTTCCTCCGTAGCGGTCTGTTCGTTGATTGGTTTTCTCCCAGAAAAATTGGTCAATCAAGTAGCCATGAGCGCCATGAAGCTCTATGCCATCAAAGCCAATACGTTTGGCGTCGGCAGCAGCTTGGGCGTATGCTTCTATAAGGAGAACGATTTCCTGTTCCGTTAATGGCTCGGAAACTTTATTGCCAGATAAATCTAGTCCTGATGGGCCTACGGGCAAGGCTTCAGGATTCGGGAGGCTGCCAATAGCTCGGCTCGTGCCTACGTGCCATAACTGCGGAATGATTTTACCGCCAGCCTCATGGACGCCAGAAACGACGTTAGCCCATCCGTTCAAGGCTTCTTCACCATGGAAGTTGGGCCAGTGCGGACTAGCTCCCGCTGCTGGATGATTGATCAGCGTTCCCTCCGTAACGATGAGACCAACCCCATTCTCTGCTCTGCGGCGGTAGTAATCCGCAACGTCCTGTCCGGGTACACCGTTTGGAGAGAAGCCCCGAGTCATCGGTGCCATGACAATGCGGTTGCTCAGCTTCAGATTGCCAGCTTCAAAAGGTTCGAACAAGGATTGTGTCGCTAAAACGTGTGTAGAACTTTCATGTGTTGACATGTGAATACCTCCTAAATAAGTATGCGTGATATCTTACTTTCAAAAAGTCAGTAACGAAAAAAAAGGATGTTCTTTCATAATCATTCTCTCACAACATGGATGGTAAATACAAGAAATGTATTTTTCATGTTGATTGAATTTTGTGTGCTTATTGTTTTTCAAATAGAAGAATTTAATTAGACAACAAGGCAGGTGATTCGGCAAAACGCTACCCGCGGGAGCTTCCCGGTGGATAGCAACAGAGAGTTGGCGTAGCGCGTACGCTTGCTTGAGAATAGAAATCAAACAAACTAAGTTGAACTTATGTAGGGATGTAGGACAAAACAAGTTGCCTTCACATAATCTTTTGAACTAAGCTATAAATAGGGTAAAATAGGAACTATAGCAAGACATCAGCTTGCCTATCATAGATCAAAGAGAGCCGGTGAAGATTTGACGTATTCGTTTATCATTGAACCCAAGACGTTCAACACTTTCGAAACGGAAGATGAACTAGTGGATAAATGTAAGGACTGGAACTTACTATCGGAGAAAGCATCCAAAACAAAAGCATTTTTCTACAAAGGAAATGGCATGAATCTTCCTTGCAGCATTATCGGCTATGTTGATAAATTCACTGCCGTTATCGCATTCGACAACAAACAAGAGCACTGTATTCATCCCTCGTATCTGAAAGAGATGCAGGCATCGACATATGGTCAGAAGCTATCGGCAGCAGTGGAAGAGTCCGTAGATCAGCGGGATGCAACACCTGTTGTTGAGCTTGAGATGGACCCAATAGAATCTCAGCCAATTAATGAAGTTGAGACCAAGGAAACAAGTGCCAAAGAGCCGCCAAAGGGCAAAGCCAAAAAAGAAAAGGCACAAAAAATTCAGCTTCCTGAAGAAAAAGTTAAAATGACAGCTACGGTGAAGGAATTCACAACGGTGCCGAACAATTTCTCAGATAATGATGATGAAGTGGTTATTTATGAAGCCGTTTCTATCCTGGAGCCTGCTATGGAAATCGGGGTAGCCTGGTCCAGTCACAGCGCCACGCTTAAAAAAGTCGAATTGAATATCGGCGACACGATTTCGTTTGAATGCAAAATTGTAGCGAAGAAACTTACCAAACATCCTGTACCGTATAAAATTAATAACCCTGCCAAAATACAAAAAGAAGAATCCTGATAGGATTCTTCTTTTTGATGTTCATTGAAAAAATGTATGAATTGCGCATCAGAAGCGCTAATTTAATTGCTAAAGAATATCTCATTGATATGTCGAAATGCATTCGTTGGTCAACTTGTTGGTGATCAGGGCATGAAAATTGGAGATGGAATATAATGAGGAGGACGTAACCCAAGCGAAGGCGCGTAAGCGTCCTTTTTTATTGAACGGGCAGATATGCTTGAATAAAGTGTGTTAAAATATGGAATGTGATACACAAGGAGGAGTATAGAGATGAAAATTGCTATTGCAACGAATTCAGACTATGGATATATACGAGAGCGTGACCATCATATTTTAGATACCTTATTACTACAAAAAATTAGTGGAAATGAAATATATATTCTACGGGACCATGATGAAAAAAATATCGGATGGATGAGGTACGGATATTTCTGGGATAACACACCTTTCATGAATATGATTTGGGTTGACGAACAATATCGAGGTAAGGGGATAGGTAAGCAAGTCGTCTTATTTTGGGAAGAAGAAATGAAAAATAAGGGTTATAAGTTGGTAATGACCTCTACTCTGGCTAATGAAGAGGCACAGCACTTCTACAGAAAATTAGGATTTCGGGATTCCGGGTGTCTATTACTCGAAAATGAGCCGTTAGAAATAATTTTAACTAAAGCCATTTAGTCCACTGGGGCTCTACTCTAACGATAAACGATAGTAAACGATTGATTGGGCGCCATATAGCTGGCAAAGGAAAGCTATGGTAAAATATGCATATTCACATACTAAGATGGGCGAAACTGCATAATGAATATTCCGCGTAAAGACGTAGTTAACAAGTCAATCATCGATGACGTAGCGATGATCAAAATCAAACAATATATTGAACGTAAGCACCCTGAGTTCACTTCCTCACAAAAGGCTGCATTATTAGCGAATGCGGTGCATCGGATCATTGATCAACATTTACCGGATTTCGAAGAAAAGACGAAAAAAACGGTGCGTGGTGAGCTCTTGACCCAGTTAGGCTCGAAGGAACGCTTTACATTAATGACTACTCATATCTTTGAGACGTGCAAGAAATTAAACTTAGAGGAATCTGACAAGAACCAGCTCACCTTATGGACGAACCAGCACCAGCCTGCGAACATGGAAGAGGGTTCAGCGGTTAGTCAGCACGAGGAATCTTCCCAAGAGAGGCTTTGGGGACTGCGATTCAGTTGGCGTTTAGCCTGTGTCGGCAGCTTAATTCTTGCATTGGTGCTAATCATATCCCCCCAAGGAGAGGGGGGGATTTTTCATCAAAAGCAAATTGGCACAGAGGAAGCCATCCCTGCCGAACCAACTATTCAATTACCTGCTTCTGTACTTCCAAGCGAATATACCTATCGTGACTTGCAAACGGACAAGCTGAAAGCATGGCTGCAAGCCAAACAATCCTTACTGGCAGAGGAGCCTTATTTCACCGCGATACTTACCGCAGCGGAGGAAAGCAACATTCATCCTCTTCTGCTTTTTGCAATTACAGGGCAGGAGCAAGCGTATGTACCCAAGGATCGAAAACAAGCAAAGCAAATTGCGAATAATCCGTTTAATATTTACAACAGTTGGAAGACATATAACACGAATATTACGGATTCAGCCCGAATTGCTTCGAAAACCATTTTAACCATAAGTCGTAATCGACCTGTAGAAGCCCATCCGATTGCATGGCTGAACACGAAGTATGCAGAGGACCCTAACTGGTGGATTGGAGTTACATCAATTTTTGAGAAAATGCGCAAAGAGATCGAAGGAAATCCATAAAATAATCATGCATGCATAGGATCATAAATGGATCGTATGCATTTTTTTAAACTCATTTGGCGTAATCCCCTCATGTTTTTTAAATAATTTGATGAAGTAGCTTGGACTCTCAAAGCCGACTTTTGTAGAAATGGTTTTAATCTCTAATTCAGGATAAAGTTGAAGCAGTTCTTTAGCTTTTCGAATTCGGAAAAGATTAATGTACTCGAAAGGCCTTGTTCCTAACGTTTGTTGAAATAAAACACATGTATAGGGAGGCGTCACAGCTAATTGGTTCGCCAGATCCAGTAGGGAGATGGGTTGATCAAAGTGCGTTTCGATGTAATCCATAACAGGCTTCAAATGCTCGTATTGCTCCTGATTAGAGCGGTTATCCGATAGGGATGTGTAGCGAAATATATCCAGAATCAACCCGTAAAGCAGATGCGAGCCTTCATAACTTGATATATTTCTTCGAATGCCGAAAATGCTATTAATTTCATTTATTCTTGTTAGCAATAACTCCGGTTTCGTTGTATATAGCACCATTGATTTCTGTAAATGCAGAGAATGAAGGAGGGATTCGGCGAACTTTCCGTTAAATGCGATCCACCTTACTGTCCATGGTTCTGAAACAGGAAAATAACGATGAGCAACTCCAGGGTATAACAGCATGCCTTGTCCTTTGGCTATGGGGATTGATTTGCCGTCAATTTCTAATAGGCCTTGTCCATCAAAGCATTGAATCCATTGGTAAGCCTTGTAGCCTTCTTTTCGCACGACTTGAGGCTGATTGATCCAGTATCCGGTAGAGACGATATAGAGAGGTAAGTTGAAATCGATATCCGTTAATACGTTCCAGAAAAAATGGTTCAAGCTCATCACATCCATCAAAATATTAATTTTATTATATTATCATAAATATCCTTTTATTGTTAGCAATATTGGTTGGTTATATAATTATAAATATAGTTATATGAATCATCATTCGCTTTCAGGAAAGAGGCTTCTGGATGGATCATCAAAAAAAGAGAGTCAAGGAAAACTTCGATGCTGATTGGTTTTTTCACAAAGGTGACCTTCCGGTGAAGTACGCGGTGAAAGCAGGGATGACCGGAGGTATTACGGACAACGGGAAGCGAGAAGATGGAGAATGGATTGAGATCGCTTACACAGACAAGGAGACTGGAGAAATACCGATTCCAAAAGATTGGAATCGTGTTCAGATTCCACACGATTGGGTTGTTGAAGGGAATGTGGTTAACGATCCCGATTTGGGAAGTCGTCCAGGCAGCCATGGCTACCTGCCCACGGGCATTGGCTTCTATCGCAAAATGTTTGCCATACAAACGGAGGACTTAGGCAAAAAGCTAAGTATCCATTTCGATGGCGTTATGGGCGTAAGCACCGTTTGGCTAAACGGGCACCTGCTCGGCACTCATAATAGCGGCTATATAGGCGTACATTACGATATTTCGGATATAATTCGTTATGGCGAAGAAGGTAATAACGTCATCGTTGTAAAGGTAGACGCAAATAGGTATGAGGGCTGGTGGTATGAAGGCGGCGGCATTTACAGACACACGTGGCTGCAGAAAACAGATCGGCTGCATGTGGGCCATTGGGGAACATACGTTACGACTCCTCACGTTACGGACGAATCAGCAGAAGTTATGATACGAACGATCGTCCATAATGAATATGAGGGAGATCGGTTGTGCGAGCTTAAATCTACCCTTGTCGATAATGAGGGTAAATTCGTCGCCTCCGTCACCGATTCACTAACCGCGGGATGGTTTATTCAAAAAGAAGTGGAGCAATTCGTTTCTATCCCCGTCCCACAGTTGTGGTCGCCAGATCGTCCTTATCTTTATAAATTGGTGACGGAAATCGCAGCGGAAGGCGTCATCATGGATACCTATGAAACGACCTTCGGCGTTCGGACTCTCGCGTTTACAAGAAATGGTTTTGCTTTAAACGGCAAACCAACTCTTCTTAAAGGAACATGCAACCATCAAGATTTCGCCGGTGTCGGTGTTGCTCTTCCAGACCGGATTATCGCGTATAAGCTTCAGCTGTTGAAAGAAATGGGCTGCAACGCTTATCGAAGCGCGCATCATCCTCCGACACCAGAGCTGCTTGATATTTGCGATCGACTGGGCATGATGGTTATCGATGAGAATCGTAAGTTGGACGGCTCTCCCGAAGGTATTGCTGATCTCAAAAGTTTGATTTACAGAGATCGTAATCATCCCTCGATTATTTTATGGTGTATGGAGAACGAAGAAATCTTGGAAGGAAAAGTGACGGGTGCTCGGATTCTTCGTACATTAGCAACCACTACGCGCAAATTGGACGCGACACGTCCTACACTCGCAGCGATGAACCATGGTTGGAATGGCGAAGGTTACAGTGATCAAGTGGACATTGTTGGCTACAACTATGGACAAAGAAAGCTTCAGGATGTAACCGATCATCAAGCATATCTTTCACGAATTATGTTAGGGAGCGAAAGTGCGAGCAGTACAACGACTCGGGGTATTTATGTGTTAGATAAGGAGAAAGGATATTGTCCGGCATATGAAGGTGTCTTTATGCCTTCATGGTCTTGCACAGTGGAAAAGGCTTGGAATGATCTGCTTGCGCATCCCTTTTTAACAGGAGTCTTCCTATGGACGGGTTTTGATTATAGGGGAGAGCCATCACCGTACAGATGGCCATGTGTGAATTCTCACTTTGGCATTATGGATACATGCGGATTCCCGAAAGATGTGTATTTTTATCTTAAATCCGTGTGGACGGAAGAACCCATGGTTCATTTCCTGCCTCATTGGAATTGGCATGGACAAGAAAATGAGTTGATTGACGTTTGGATTTATTCTAACGGAGATAGCGTAGAGCTTTCTTTGAACGGCCGGAGTCTTGGAACGATGCCTATGATCGAAGCTGGACATCTGGAATGGAAAGTTCCCTATGAGCCTGGCGTGATCATTGCAAGAGCTTATAAAGAAGGTGTCGCAGTCGCAGTCAAACAAGTTGAAACGACTGGCACGCCTTACACCATTCAGTTGCAGCCAGATCGAACGGTTCTTCACGCGGATTCGACAGACGTCGCCTTCATAACGGTTACCATTCGCGATGAACAGGGGCATGTTGTTCCGATTTCAGATAACGAAGTCTCATTTGTTGTTGAAGGGGAAGCAACCATTTTAGGCGTGGGGAATGGCAATCCTAGCAGCCATGAGCCTGATAAAGCCAATCGCCGCAGAGCCTTTAACGGATATTGTCTGCTAATGATTCAAACCCATTCGCAGGCTGGAGAAATCGTGGTCAGAGGGATCTCAGTTGGTCTTCTCTCTGCTGAGCTTAGGCTGCGATCTTGTTGAAAATCAAAGGAATTGGATAGATAAGAAGGGGGGATGATTCCAATGCAACGACAAAAGAAGAGCACTTCTAATCATGCCCTGCCCTGGGATCTTGGAAAGCTCTACGAAGAGGGGCAAGCGTTTCCTCTTTCACAATTTGATGAGGGAGATATTAAGGCGATTTTTTACGAGGGCTTGATCTATCAAGGGAGGCCTACTCGCGTATTTGCCTATTATGCGATACCTGAGTCATCTTCAAGAGAGAAGGTTCCTGGGGTGGTTCTTGTTCATGGCGGAGGGGGAACGGCATTCAAAGAATGGGTTCGGATCTGGGCAGATAGGGGATACGCAGCCATCGCGATGGATTTAGAAGGTCATCTGCCGACCGAAAAGAATCCTGATGGCATCTGGCCTGGACATGAATGGAGCGGCCCTGCTCGGCAAGGAGAATTTGCCGACTACGAGCTTCCATTGGAAGATCAATGGATGTATCATGCCGTTGCTGATGTCATGCTAGCTAACTCCTTTTTGCGTTCCTTCGATAAGGTTGACTCTGATAAAATCGGTGTTCATGGGATCTCTTGGGGAGGTATCGTTACAAGTCTTGTTGCTGGCGTAGACGAACGCTTTTCTTTTGCTATTCCTGTTTATGGCTGCGGTTATTTATACGAAGCGAGCAATAAGTATGGTCAGAGTTTTGCATCGATGCCTCCAGCATATTCCGAAAAGATTAAGCATTTTTGGGATCCTTCATCTTATTTCACTCGGATTTCGATCCCAATGCTCTGGGTTAATTGGAGCCATGACCCGCATTTCCCGCTTCATTTATTTAGCAAATCGTTTGAAGCCTCTAAAGGCGGTTTGATGTCATCGAATTTGAGCATTCACTTTGGATTAAGGCATTCCCATAGCGCGGGGTGGAAACCACAAGAAATCTATACGTTCGCGGATCAAATAACCTGCGGAGGGATGCCGCTCGCGCAAGTGATTAATCAAGAAATCAGCGAGAATAGCGTGAAAGTGGTGTATGAATCGGCTGTTCCTGTCGTGAAAGCTGAATTGCGTTATGCGGCCAACACAACGAATTGGTTTGAAATGAATTGGATAATCGGCGAAGCACATATTGACACTAGTTCTAATGTGATTATTGCTCTGATTACTGAAGAGATGTCAGCTTTTTTCATTCAAATGACAGATGAGCGAGGTTGCATCGTGAGTTCACCTCTCACTGTTTGTCCAGCCAAGTGAGAGGGCAAACCAATAGCGTAAGAGGTGGCGCAATGAAACATTTGTGGGGCAAGCTATTGATCAGTGCTGTGTTGATTAGCTTAATTTCAGGATGTAGCACTCCAACGAGATAACGGATGTTGTATAGAAAGTCAGGAATACGACGACGAAAGGGATGTCTGATTCCGTGGAAGCAGGAGTGTTTATGCCGCTGGATGATCTGCTTGAACAATATGCGCCCAACATTATGAAAGCGGTGTCAATTGAAGCGTGTCAAGAGACAAGTTACAACGGCAAAATATATTTTATGCACATGGAAAAGGAGGAATAGATGACATGACTACTAAACATCTCCTCACGATGTGCTATCCTGCATCCTGGTGGCGTTCGTTATGGCGAGAAGCGCTGCCTTCGGGTAACGGAAGGATTGGAGCTGCCGTTTACGGAGGGGTACACGAAGAAACCATTTTACTAAATCACGAAGACCTTTGGTGGGGCGGAGAGAATCCGAGTTTGCCAAAGGTCAGTGATCGTTTACCGGAGGTACGGCGATTGCTGCATGAGGGGCATGCTCCTGAGGCCGATAGGCTGCTGTCTGATGCCCTCAAGGCGCAGGGCTATTTCCCTAAGCTGGCTTCACCGTTGCCCTTAGGGGATTTCAAGATCTACATGCCACTACGTAAAGCGTTTCGAAATTACAAGCGAACGCTCCACATGGAAACAGGAGAAGTGGCAGTAAACTGGACAGATGGAGAAACAAGGTATGAGCGTAGGCTATTTGTTTCCCGTACAGATGATGCCGTTATTTTGGATATCCGTAAGTGGGGACCGCAGTCCATTGAAGCACGCTTCAACTTGCAGCTGCATGATAAACGTGACTTCAGGAAGCCTGGAATTGTTTTTCCCGAAGGCGAGGAAATGGATGTTACGAGTACTCACTTGTATTATGCCGCACATAATTTAGACGGGACTGATTTCGGAGCCGTTGCCCGAGTCGTTGTAGATGGAGGCCAGGCAGCGATTGGGAAAAATGGCTTAACCGTAAAGGATGCGGATTCTGTCTTGATCATCATCAAGCTTTTTGCGAGCGGAAATAGAGGGGATGAATGGAAACGCTTAGAGGATGAACTAAATGGTCTTGCTTGTAGCTACGATGTGCTGCTAAACAAGCATAGAATTGAACATGGTCGTTTGTTTAGTGCAATGGAATTTGATTTAGCTGCGGAGGGACGCGACCTCTCTAATGAAGAGCTACTGCTGCAAGCGTACCAGGGGGAAACGCCGGACGCCTTAATAGAGAAAATGTGGGCCTATGGGCGTTACCTGCTGATTTCTAGCACGCGAGCCGAAGGGCAGCCCTGCCATTTGTATGGGTTATGGTGTGGCGATTATGATGCTGTTTGGGCATTTCACATGGTCAATGAAAATCTGCAAATGATTTATTGGCAAGCTTTATCCGGCAATATGCCTGAACTGCTTCTTGCAGTCTTCAATTACATGGATAAGCTAATGGCGGATTTCCGCATCAACGCTAAGCAGTTGTTTGGTTGCCAAGGTATTTTCATTCCTGCTCCAAGTGTTCCTGGTTCCGGCTTACTAAAGCATACCTCCCCACATATTATTCATTGGACTGGAGGCGCTGGATGGGTCTCTCAACATTATTACGATTATTATCTGTACACGGGCGATAAGGCGTTTTTGCGAGATCGAGCTCTGCCGTTCATGCGAGAAGCGGCTTTATTTTATGAGGACTTTTTTACGCTAGGTGATGACGGGTTCTTCATCAGCGCTCCTTCGAATTCGCCTGAGAATACGCCAGGAAATTACTGGGGAGGTCCAGGGAAGTCAATGGGTACGACCATGAACGCGACAATGGACTTTGCCATCGCTAAGGAATTGCTAACTCACCTCATAGAAGGCGCGGAAGCAGTTAGCTTATATATAGATGATATTCCAAGGTGGCGGAACATGCTTGAACACCTTCCACCCTATGAGCTCA
This sequence comes from Paenibacillus sp. SYP-B3998, assembly GCF_010820665.1. Lineage (GTDB taxonomy): Bacteria > Bacillota > Bacilli > Paenibacillales > NBRC-103111 > Paenibacillus_E. The sequence goes on from NZ_JAAIKC010000001.1 coordinate 1,515,787, forward strand.
ACGAAGACGGATCGGTGAAGGAATGGATGCATCCTTTCTACGCAGATAACAATCATCACCGTCATGAATCACATGTATATCCGGTGTTTCCTGGAACCGAAGTGACTAGAGCGAGTGATCCTGATCTTTTTCAAGCTTTCGTTACTTCTATTGAAAAACGTTTAGTTATTGGACTTAAAGAACAGTCAGGCTGGTCCTTAGCACATATGGCCAACAATTATGCACGTATGGGACAGGGCGATTCGGCTCTTGAATGCCTAGAGATTTTGGGTCGTTCTTGTGTCATGAACAACCTCATTACGCTGCACAATGACTGGCGGGGTATGGGCATTGGCGTTGATATGGATTGGGCACCCGTACAGATTGACGCTAATATGGGATGGACTTCAGCGATTCAAGAAATGCTGCTTTTTTCAGTGCCAGGAGAACTTCATATCCTGCCTGGTCGTCCTTCTCGTTGGACAAAGGGGAAGGCGGGTCCGCTGCTTACACGCGATGGCGTAGCATGTACACTGCAATGGGATGTGGCAGAAGGCCAGCTCGATCTTATCCTGCGTTCTACAAGAGGCAACATGCAAACGGATCTTATTTTTCCTGAAGACGTTGTCGAGCTGAAGAGAAGTGTATCGCTTTCGGAAGAGCCGCTGCACTTGTCTATAAGGTTTCGTGCGTCTAGCAGCTGTTAAATAAAAGAGATAGGCAATTACGGGGGGAGCATATGAAAGCATTATTGGTAGGTATGGGAGCATATGGGTTCGGTTGGTATCGCCGTTTGCGAAGCAAGCATATTCAGTTGGCCGTTGTCGATAAAGATAGCTCCCTAAGCGAGAAAGTAACGGTGGATGGAATTCCGTTCTATACGGATTTCATAGAGGCTGTTGAAAAAGAAAAACCTAGCTTTATTGTCAATGTGACACCCCCGAACATTCACGGCATCATCAATCACATGGCGTTTGATCATGGATTGCCAGTGCTTTGCGAGAAACCGATATCGTTCGACTATGAAGAAGCTGATGAAATGACGAAAAGGGCGGTGAATGAAGGTATCCCATTTATGATAGCCGAGAATTACCGTCGTTACGCTTATCCGAGAAGATTAAAGCAGCTTCTTGAAGAAGGCGCAATTGGCCGCATTTCCAGTATGGACGTTACTTTTTGCCGTTACCATAAGGTGCAAAGACATTACGCGGTGAGTCTATTGGACGATATCGCCATTCACCATTTCGATTTAATGAGGTATTTTAGCGGAACCGAAGCTCAACAGATATTTGCTAAGCGTTATCAACCCTTGAATGCTTGGAACGAAGCGGGTGAAGAGGGCTCTGACCATAATTTGGCCGCTATTATTGAAATGTCAGGGAAAGTGCAGGTGACGTATTCAGGAACCATAACTTCCCGTTATCTTCCAACCGTTTGGCATGGGAATTGGAGAATTGATGGAACTGAGGGCTCTCTGAAACTAACCGAGAATACAATTATTCTTGTTCGCGACGGACAGACAACAAAAATCGAAACCCACGAGGGTCACCCCGATGCGTTGGATGATTTCTTGAACTCACTACGGGGTGGCTTTGAGCCAGAAACGAGTGCAGCGGATTATATGCGAACGCAGGCACTTGTGCATGCAGCCAAAATTTCGAGTAAAGAAAATAGGATGGTCAGCGTTGAACCACTAGATTACGGGGATTCCGAAAGGGCATGGAGACGGGGGAGAGTTGAATGAATGTTCTAGGAAGTGAGTGCTTACAACCTGTGGGTCCAGGCGTCTGGTCTGGAGAGATCGGTATACCACAAGGGCTGACACCGCTGGATTGGATAGGCAAAGAACCGCTCATACAAGCTTTGAACAATATGGGTGAAGCCGAACTGCCATTTGCACTTGACGACCTTGTTGTTGAACAAATGAAGGATTGCACGATCCTACGGATGCCCTTATTGGAAGATGAGCCCCTGTATGGTCTTGGTCTACAGTTTCTGCGTATGAATCATCGCGGTCGTACACGCTATTTGCGTGTAAATAGTGATCCTAAGCAAGACACCGGAGAAACCCATGCGCCGGTTCCGTTTCTAGTCAGCGCTCGCGGATACGGAATTATGGTGGATACCTCCAACATTGTCACGTTTCATTGTGGATCTACAATACGGAGAGAAAATCAACATCCAAGCGACTCACGTAATCGCAACACGGATTCGTCTTGGAAAGCGACACTTGTATCTCGTTGTGTGGAGATTCGACTTCCGTCCGAAGGCTGCCGAGTGCTGCTGTTTGCAGGTCCAACTGTCATTGATGCCGTTCGCCGCTATAATTTGTGGTGCGGTGGCGGAACTCTGCCCCCTCGATGGGGACTAGGCTTTTGGCATCGCGTTCCGAAGCTTTATACGGATGAAGAAACCATAGAGGAAGCAGAGGAATTTCGCCGCCGAGGATTTCCCTGCGATGTGATTGGCTTAGAGCCCGGCTGGCACAGCAGGAGCTATCCAGTGACATATGAATGGTCGCATGAACTTTTTCGTGACCCTGCTTCTTTCGTCAAAAGGATGGAGCAGCAAGGATTTCGCATCAATTTGTGGGAGCATCCGTATGTCTCTCCCGAAGCTAAGCAGCATGCACGACTTGAACCATATGCTGGTTCACATACGGTATGGGGCGGTTTGGTTCCTGATTATACGCTTCCAGAGGCGCAACATATTTACAAAATGCAGCATGAGGAAGAACATCTTCGTATTGGGGTATCTGGTTATAAGCATGACGAATGCGATGGCAGTGAGTTGACGAATCATGCTTGGATGTTTCCTGCACATGCTGCGTTCCCATCTGGTCACGATGGGGAGCAAATACGCCAGCTGTACGGCTTATTGTTTCAGAAAATGTCAGATGATATGTACCGTAAGCACAATCGTCGCACCTATGGTCTTGTCCGTGCCTCGAATGCGGCTGCTTCAAGTATGCCTTACGTATTGTACTCTGATCTCTATGATCACCGACAGTTCGTGCGAGCCCTTTGTAGCAGTTCGTTCAGTGGACTGCTGTGGTCGCCGGAGGTTCGTAAAGCAAATGACCAGGAAGATTGGGTTCGTCGGATGCAAACGGTATGTTTCTCGCCGCTGGCCATGCTCAACGCTTGGGGGGACGGAACTAAACCTTGGTCCTATCCTGAAGTAGAAGGGATTATTCGTCATTATTTGGAGCTAAGGATGCGACTTTTACCTTATCTCTATACAGCGTTCGCCCGATATCGCTTCGAAGGGATACCGCCTTTTCGGGCAATGCCCTTGGTGGAGGGATACGCCGAAGCATCAATAGCCTATCATAGGGCTTCAGTTAGCGCCAAGGAGACGCTCAATACGAGTGATGCGGCTTATGGACGCGCAGGGTTAAGAGAGTGGGATGACCAGTATGCTGTAGGGGATGATTTGTTGGTCGCTCCGCTCTTCGCCGGAGAGTCTTCCCGAGACGTACTCCTGCCAAGCGGGGGATGGTACGGTTTCGAAACTGGCGAGTATTATGAAGGTGGCCAGGTTGTTCGGATAACTTGCGGACTTGAGCAAATTCCTGTATTCGTAAGAGAGGGGGCTGTCATTCCCATGATGCCCGCCATCACTAATGTTCCGCATCCTGCTGGAACTGTACCGGTGGAATGGTGCCATTTCGGTGATGTCCCTGGAGTCGGGCTGCTTTATGACGATGATGGGGAGACGTTTGACTACGAAACGGGGCAGTGTTCATGGGTTAAAGCTAAAGTATACAGGGACGATAGCGGTTCATGGTCGGGAATGCAGCAGGTTGAAAGAACAGTCCGTGTTCATCGCTCCTATTTTCATGGCGAAACGAGCTGGAAATTCGGTTTAGTACGAATATAAGTAGTAAGCTTTTATCATAGAGTGGACAGAGCACTGCTCAAGGTACCATGCTAACTTTAATGATGTTTGTTTCCGTTTATATAATTAATTGTAAGGTAATTGAAGGGGATGGAGCGTGTACAAATGGACGTTCGGAATTTTCTTGAAGCAGCTTTGGAAAGCGGAACTAGTCATCGGGGAGAGGGGGAAGTGAGTAGCGTTGAGCTTTATAGTCAAGCAGATCATGAGTCCCCCCTACGATTTTTATACTACGTGGAGATACCGCCAGGCGCATCAATTGGGCAGCATCGGCATAAGGCTGACGAAGAAATGTACGTTATTCTGGAAGGCTGCGGTCTGATGACAGTTGAAGAGGAAACGAAAGAGGTCAAGGCGGGTGATACGATTTTGAACAAACCTTACGGAAGCCATGGATTAAAAAACAACACAGATGACATCCTAAAGCTTCTCATTTATGAGGCTGCTTTGTGCGCTCAGAGAGAGAGCGAAGCGAACAGCTGAGCAACAAGCATGGGCAGCGCATATGCGCTGTCTCTGTTTCAGTTACAAGAATGTTGATTTGTCAAGGGTTCCTAGGGGAACAACGCTAAGCAGAGAGGAGATTAACAAAATGGCTTCGAAAACGGATACGTCCAAACAACAAGAACCGCACTAACTAATTATTTAAAAAAAACAAATAGGATCGTAAATAAACATAATCAACACGCCTAGCATTTCTGCTTATACTTAAAAATAAGTCAACCCACGCATGAGGTCTGTGGTAAAATATGTCCAAAAGGAGTGTAAATGGAAATGAAACATATCCTCATTGTAGATGACGAACCGATGGTTCGTATGGGACTGGCGAAATTGGTCAGGCAGTGTAACCCATTGTTTCGTACAGTCGTCGTGGCAAATGGGGTGGAGGCGTTGTCTGAAATCAATAGACAACGTCCAGATATTCTGCTGACGGATATACAGATGCCGAAGATGGACGGTCTGGAATTATGCAAGCAGGTACAGGCAATGAATTTGAACATTCCGATTGCCGTTATTTCCGGCTATGATGATTTTACCTATGCACAGAAATGCCTAACCTATGGAGTGAAAGAATATTTATTGAAACCGCTTACAGAGCATGAATTGTATCCTGTCTTAAACAAGCTCTTGCTGCAGCAGGATCAGTCGGTACCGATATCCTTCTATAAGGTGGAAGAATGGTTGGAGCGTGTTGAATCGACGATTTGGTCTGCTGACTTAGAGTCCCTAACCCGTCTCATGGACGATTGGAAGCAGGGCGGAATGACCAAGGGAATTCATATCGAGCAGTTAGAGCGCATGATTACGGACGGCTTGAAGATATTAGTGAAGAAACTTAACGCGCGTGGGATGGTAACGTTTACGACAAAACCTTCGTTAATGCAATTAAATACCGTGCAAGGGACGAATGACTATTTGGAGGCGGAGCTAATCAGTTTGTATAACCAACTGTTCCTTTGGCGTGGCGGTAATCAGAAAAGTTTGTTCGAGGAAGCGCAAGCCTATATTAACAATCACATTTCCGAGGAGCTTAGCCTAGAGGAAGTCGCTGAGAAAATGGGACTTGCACCAACCTATTTCAGTTATATTTTCAAAAAAATGACCAATGAGACATTCGTCCAATATCGGATGAAAAAAAGGATTGAAATGGCGAAGAGGCTTCTGGAAATCCCTCACTATAAAGTCGTTGACGTCGGGGTGACCATTGGTTATCAAAACTATCCATATTTCACAAAAATATTTAAAAAAATGACCGGTTGCTCGCCGACAGAATATCGCAGCATGTTGGGGATTAAATAATGAAATCAAGCTTGGCGGTTAGAATGTTCGCGTATTTTGTAATCGTTATCCTCATTTCATCTTCCATAGTTGGCTTTGTGCTCTATGTTCAGTCTTCAAAGGAAGTCGATAAGCAAACAAACGGGCTTCTGACACAAATCGTGGATAATGCTATGAACCATACCGATATGTATTTAAAGAAATACGATCGAGCCACTTTGTCTGTGTTGACTTCAACGAACGTGAAGGAGTTTTTGAACACGGACAAAGAAGACTTTGTCTCGTATTTTTTGTCAATCAGACCGATTAAAGAGAAGGTGATTAGGCCCCTTTTCATCAACAATCCCGAAATTAGCATGGTTTATTTGCTTGGATATAACGGTCTTAGCATTTATGATCACAACGCAGATGTGACCGATTTCAGCCAATCTACGTTAGTGGACAAGATGGACGTTCTTAAGCAAATTACGAATAACGATGGGAAATTAACGATTATGGATTGGAGTTTCCTGAACGGAAAGCTTGCCTTAACACGTAAAATATCCGATCGTCAAACTTCCAAAGTATATAAGGGAATCCTTGGTATTGAGCTGAATATTGAAGAGCTGACCACGCTTTGGAAAGGAATTCGTTTAGGGGAGACTGGCTATTTTTATATCGTAAATGACAATGGGAATATCGTTTATCACCCTAATTCCGAGATGATCGGTAAGCAGCTGAATGATAAGCTGTTCGTGAAGCTAAAAGAAAATCAAAATCGTATTTTTACTTATAAAGATGATATTGAGCGCGTGCATTTCAACCGAAGATCTGATTATTCAGGATGGACACTTGTTGCCTCAATGCCGTTGAATGAGCTTAGAGCCCCTGTGCTGAATATTCGCAACACAACGCTCTTCACCTGCAGCTTTACACTCATCATTGCTTTGTTTCTTGCCTACCGATTTGGAAATTCGATAATAAAGCCGATTAAGATGCTGGAAAGCGGCATGCGGAGGACTGAAAAGGGGGATTGGGCCCATGTCGCCATAATCGGGAGAACAGACGAAATGGATCGTCTGATTGTTAGCTATAACAAGATGGTTAGCCGCCTGCAGGAATTAATGGAGCAAGTGTATGCAGAAGAGTTGAAGAATAAAGAGTATTTGCTCAAAAGACAGGCTGCCGAATTCCAAGCGTTGCAGTTGCAAATCAATCCGCATTTTCTTTACAATACGTTCGAAACAATTGTTTGTTATGCTGTCGTGCAAGATTCACAAGAGATCAAGGAGATCGTTCGCTCGCTCTCTTACATGATGCGGTACTCCGTTCGAGCGGATTTGGAGGAAATTACGGTTGCAAATGAACTAAAGCATGTACTGCATTTCATGAACATAATGAACTACAGATTAGGATTTACGTTCGAAATTGAAGTGTTGATTCCCCCAGAGCTCTTATTGAAAAAAATGGTGAGGCTTACCCTGCAGCCATTGGTAGAAAATGTATTCAAACATGCTTTCCCAGATGGGATTGAGCGCCATCATCAAATCAGTATCAATGCCTTCTTCGACAAGGAAGATTTCGTAGTAACCGTAATGGATAACGGTGCAGGCATACCACCTGACAGGCTAAGGGAGCTTGAGACGAAATTACACGCGCAGCTGTTGCATACTCGCTTTCCCGAACAAAGAGAGCGGGAAGGAGGCATCGGTCTAGTGAACGTTCACAGCCGTATTCAAATTGTATGTGGTGAGAGGTACGGGCTTTCCATCTCTAACAATGGCGTAGGAACAGGCACTAAGATTACATTACGAATGCCAAGTAAAAACGGCGAACCGGGCTATCCCCCGGAATCCGCAAGCTTCTAGAAAAGAGGTTACGTTAGCGCTGCTGCTACGTTTTCCTTTTTTCTCTTTTTTTATGTGTGAACAAGTGACTACCATAAATTAGTTGAATAGGTGCTTAAAAAACTAGTATGCTTGCCATTTCTCAAAAAACTATGATGAAGATAACAAAAGAGAGGAGGAGGTATGAATTGGAAATTGTTAGGGTAGCTCCAAACGTACGCAAGGTTAGAACGAATATAGCTGTTCTCGTTTTCCGTAATATAAAAAAAGTGCCTCAGCTGTACTTGTTGTCTTTATTACCTATTCTTTACATTCTCATTTTTAAATACGTGCCGATGTACGGCGCTGTGATCGCCTTTCAGGATTATGTTCCCCATAAGGGATTTTTTGGGAGCGACTGGGTAGGGTTAAAGCATTTTAATACGTTTTTTAATTCTTATGAATTTTGGAAGGTCATCAAGAACACGCTTGGGCTTAGCTTTTATGGACTTCTGGCGGGCTTTCCGTTTCCGATTCTATTGGCGCTTTGTCTAAATTATGTAGGTCGCTCTTCGGTAAAAAAGACCGTGCAGATGATCACCTACGCCCCGCATTTTATTTCGATGGTCGTTATGATCGGTATTATCGTGCAATTATTAGATCCCAAAACAGGCATAGTCAATATGATCATTGCGCAATTGGGCTTCGAGAAAGTAGATTTCTTCGGGAATCCAGATAACTTTAAATCGCTTTACGTTTGGTCGGGTATTTGGCAAAATGTAGGCTTCGGTTGTATCATTTATTTAGCAGCATTGGCTGCAATCGATCCTTCGCTGCATGAGGCAGCAGTCATGGATGGGGCTAATAAAATTCAAAGAATGTGGCACGTGGATATTCCCGGTATAATCCCGGTTGCTAGTATATTGTTGATCCTCAATGTAGGGAATATGATGGACGTAGGGTTCGAAAAAGTTCTATTGATGCAAAATCCATTGAATGTTAGCTCATCTGAAGTCATTGATACTTATGTGTACAAGGTCGGACTTTTGTCTACTGGGATTAAGTATTCTTACGCTTCAGCAATCGGACTGTTCACTTCCATCATCAACCTGATCCTTCTTTTCAGTGTGAATAAGGTCGCCAAAAAATTAGGGCAAACGAGCCTATGGTAAAGAGGTGCAGAGTAAAACGATGAAGTCAATCCGGATTAATGAATCGAGAAGCGATCAGCTATTTAACTTTATGAATTACACGTTACTTTGCCTCTTTACGCTAACCGTTCTATACCCACTTGTATATGTAATCAGTGCTTCCTTCAGTTCATCTGCGGCTGTGATCTCAGGTAAAGTTTGGCTGTGGCCAGTCGATATTTCCTTTCAGGGTTATGAAGCGGTGTTTAAGCACAAGCAAATCTGGGTTGGGTTTGCTAATTCGATGTATTATGCGATCGTGGGAACGTTCTTCAATGTCATCATGACACTCATTGCTGCTTACCCGTTGTCACGCAAAGACTTTTATATCCGAAATGGTGTCATGGCACTTTTTGTTTTCACGATGATGTTTGGCGGGGGATTGATTCCTAACTATCTCTTAATAAAGGAACTCGGTCTGATCGATTCCCGTTGGGCCCTGATCATACCTGGAATCATGAGTGTAATGAGTGTGATTATCGCAAGGACGTATTTTCAAACGACAATTCCCGATGAGCTGCTAGAAGCGGCGCATTTGGACGGGTGTAGCGATTATAAATTTTTGATTAAAATTGTGGCTCCATTATCAGGCCCAATTATCGCGGTTCTTTCCTTGTTTTACGCGGTAGGGCATTGGAATACGTATTTTGCCGCTCTCCTTTATTTGAAATCACCAGATCTGTATCCACTCCAAATTATTTTGCGTGATGTGTTGGTTAAAAACGCGTTGGATGAGGAAATTATTACAGATGTTGTCGGTGCAGCGCAGCGTGAAGGAATGAGGGAACTTCTGAAATACTCACTCATTGTCATTTCCACAATTCCTGTTCTACTTGTTTATCCTTTTATTCAGCGGCATTTTGTTAAAGGCATGATGATCGGCTCGTTAAAAGGGTAGCGTTGAATACAGATATTACAAAGGGAGGAATACAGATGCAAGGTATGAAATTATGGAGCTCAGCTTTATGCCTGACCATAAGTGCAACCGTTTTCTTAAGTGGATGTCAAACAGCAGATACGGCTGCTGAGGCATCTAAGCAACCAGGGGCTGCTCTGAACGAGGTAGTGAATCCGCCAGGCGTGCTGCCAATTACGAAAGAAAAGACGACGATAAAAGTGATGTCGAGAATTAATCCGACTGTAGAAAACTTCACAACGAATGAATTTACGAAATGGTTGGAGGAGAAAACAAATATCCATATTGAATGGGATGTAGCCAGCGATCCACAGCAGAAACTGAATATTTCACTTGCCAGCGGAGAGTATCCCGATGTTTATCTAGGGTTTAACATCACACCTGTACAGCTATCTCTTTACGGAAAAGATGGCGTATTCATACCGCTTAACAAACTTATCGACAAATATGGAGTAGAAACAAAAAAAATGTTCACGACGTTGCCTTATACGAAGGAGCTTTCGGCAACTGTTGACGGAACTATTTATGGACTACCGTCTGTGAATGAGTGTTTTCATTGTACGCACAGCACCAAATTGTGGATGAACAAAAAGTGGCTAGATACTTTAGGCATGCAAGTGCCCACTACAACAGAAGAGTTTTATCAAGTGTTGAAAGCGTTTAAGGAAAAAGATCCGAACGGCAATAAAAAGGCAGACGAACTTCCGTTTGTCGGAGCAAACATTGCGAATTCCTATATTGACACTTACATCATGCAAGCCTTCATAGACAGCGATAGAAGTATGCAGTTTTTGAAAGACGGTAAAATCCAAGTCGCTTTTAATCAGCCTGAATACAAAGAAGGACTTAAATATTTAAACAAATTGTACAAGGAAGGTTTAATTGATCCCCAGTCGTTTACACAAGATAGGAATCAGTTAAGAAAGCTAGGCGAGAGCCCAGATGCAGTCATCTTGGGGGCTATTCCGGCACAAAATCCGACTGTTTTCAATTTATTGGAAGGAACGCGTTGGAAAGATTATGTGGCGGTCCCACCGCTCAAAGGGCCAACTGGCGTTCAAGCGTCCAAATACATCCCACAAGGGATAACTACGGGTTCTTTCGTCATTACGAATAAAGCCAAAAATCCAGAGATTGCTTTACGCTTGGCTGACTTCTTGTATTCGGAAGAAGCCACGATGCGCGCTGTTCTCGGTAGACCCGATCAGGAGTGGAAGGTCGCCGGATCAACAGATATCGGCATCAACGGAAAGCCTGCTAAATACACGATACTTGGCAATACAGCTTCTGGCGCCAAGAATGCAACATGGGGACAAGTCGGTCCTTCCTTGCGCACCAATGAATGGCGTCTAGGGCAAACCGCCGATCCGAAAAACCCGCTGGAAGATTTACTTTATAAGGAAACACTTAATAAATACGAGCCTTACAAGCCAGATCCTAAGAAGATGATTCCGACCTTATTCTTCACCAATGAGCAGTCTGATGAGGTCGCCAATATTAGTAAAACAATCGATGACTACAGGAAAGAAACGGTTGCGAGAATGATTATAGGCGATTTGGATATCGATAAAAAATGGACTGAATATTTGAAAAACCTTGAAAATATGAAGCTCCCTCGCTACTTGCAAATCCATCAGGATGCTTATAATTCAATGAAGAAATAACTTAAACCTTTGATGAATTTGAAAGGTGTTACGCTCCGCCTGCCCGATGGCAGGTGGGGCTTTTTCTCCATTGTGTTAGGATGGGAGCATAATCCTGATCGATAAAGGAAGTGGCGGCCATGCAAATAACGAATCATTTGTTGTATCATAAACTTTCTGATTTACGAGTGAAATTGATCGACGCTAAACGAACCGTTTGTCCGCACGATTGGATACGTTTCGATTTTATACCCGAATACAATAAATTTTATTATATATGCGACGGCAACGGATGGATTAAATTAGACGGCAAGCTATATCGGCCTCAAGCGGGGCAATTGTTCTTTGCCCCCGCAGGTGTTTTACAATCCTTTTCAGTAACTAACGAACCTCCTTATACGATGTATTGGTGCCATTTCACTTCCAATTATGCGTTAAATCAATTATTTCGCTCTAGTGGAATTCCGAATCTCATATCTGTGGAGGAGGGCTCAGGCCTATTGGAATATTTTCGACAGCTAATCGATAATCGCAGTCAGGATGGGCTGACGACCTCGATCAAAATCCAGTCGGCCTTGTTTGAAATTATCGCGTACTTTATCGACCATGCAAGATTAGAAAGCTATGAGGATGTCAAATTCGCATCCATGAACAAATTGGTGGATACCATTAAATACATCGATGCGAACTTAGATAAAGAAATAACCATTCATGAGTTGTCGCAAACGGCACATTTTCATCCGAACTATTTTATTCGTTTTTTTAAAAACCATCTTGGGGTACCGCCCATGCGTTATATTTACGACCGAAGACTGGAGAGGGCAAAGGAATTACTCGGTTGCTTCACTTTATCGATTAATGAAGTTGCTCGTAGATCAGGATTTAATGATGCTTCTCACTTTTCAACCTCCTTTAAAAAGCATGTCGGGGTGTCACCCACTGATTTTCGTAATCTGTATACAGGGAACGATTCGATTCGCTCTAACGGCTCATTTTTAGGTTAGTTTTACAAAAAAAATAGTTAGTAAAGTTAATTTTTAATTCTATGAAAACGCTTTAAAATGGTAGAGTGAACATGTGCATTCACTTGTAGGCGAAATTGGCTTTGAAACAGTGTCTCCTAAGAAAGGTGGTGTGATTACTCCTGATTTCATTCTAGCGCCTTACAATTAGGGGAATATAACAGCAAATACTCCAGCCGATGGAGAAGTAAAAGCAGGTGCTATCATGTTTGCATTTATCACTTTTATTGGGGCAGCTTGTTTGTTTACGTGCATCGTTACTGCTATTCGTTCTCTATTCCAAAAGACAGGCAATCGCGAGAACCTTATAAGTTATCTTAAGCAGGGGCGTTCGACCTCAATTCGTATGCTTAGGGTTCGTAAAAACTACCTCATCTTAGCTGGACTTTTTCTCTCTTGCGTAGGATTGCTTCCCGTCGTCCAAGCTCAGGCCGCTGGGCAGATGGTGATCGATAGCCTCGATGGCCCTGTAACACAGAATGAAATTAATTCCTTCAAAGCATATATTCAAACCGTGGAGCCCGTCGTATGGCCTAATACCGGTTCCATGCAGAATGAATATGCCCAGGGCAAAAGTGGGGAAAGCATTAAAGCGATGGGGCTCATGTATGAACTTACTGGCGACACGGCAATTCTTGATCGCATGATCTACTTCTGCGACGTACTTCTTTCCCAAAGAAATGATATTTTAGCTGCTCCCTATGGTCATCGGACCGCATGGACGAATTCGATAGCTCCCGTATGGCCGGGCAATAACACAGGGACTGCATCCGCAGATTCGGCGAACGGTGATCCGGTTGGTCACCTTGCTTACTGCGCCAAGCTTATTCTCCAGCAGCCCTCGCTTTGGAATACGTCGGTCGCTATTGGCGACGACTATGGACATGGAGCGACGTATAGACAGCGAGCGGCTACTTTCGTAACAGAAGCAGATTATGTGGTTAACCAATTCCTTTTGCCGTCGCTGATTAATCTTTCAAACGGGAATAAATACTATTTCTCTGCACAATCCCCTTATATGAGCGGAGGCGTTATGCCCTGGAATCAGCAGATGATGATATCCTACGGATTACAAAATTTGGCTGCTTCTCATGCCATCATTGGTGATAACGCATCGTTAGTTTCTCAATATGATGGGATTGTTCAAACGAACCTGAATTGGTTCTTTAGCGATAATTCAGCCAAGCAGACGTATACAGACAGTGCCGGTAATACCGCTTACAACTGGGGGTACAATCCGACACTTCTGGGAGGAGAAGACTCTAATCACGGCAGCTTGGATGTAGCGGGTTTTTATCGAGCATTCCTAAGTGGGCGTTATGGGATCACGACCGCTATGATGATGCCGTTTGGCAACATGTATGCAGATGTGATGATCAAAGGACCTCATTATTTCGCAGGTCGCGTTGATGGAACGGATGGAACTGGGCACGGCGCATCAACCACGTATGCACGTAGTGGCAACCTCTTTTTAGCGGCTCTACGTCCTGATATGTATTACACACTAGCTAATGCGAATATACCTAATAAAACGACCTCGAGCATGGATACGTTCGCTCGCTTTATGTGGTTGAAGACGCAGCGGAACAATGGCGGAGATACGCAAGCGCCTACAACGCCCACCAATTTGACCGCAGCCGCAGTATCAGGCACACAAATCAATTTGACGTGGATGGCTGCTACAGACAATGTGGGCGTTACGAGTTATGAGGTTTACCGAGGAACCACGTTGGTGGGCACGTCTCCAACGACATCTTATAGCGATACAGGGCTCAATCCGTCTACTACTTACAGTTATAGGATAAAAGCGAAGGATGCAGCCGCAAATGCATCCGCAGCTAGTAATACGGCCAGTGCGACTACGACTTCAACACCGACGCCAACACTAAATCTTGCTCTGGGTAAAACGTACAGCGCTTCTAGTACTTGGAATGCTGCTTACGCCAGCGATAAAGCTTTTGATGGAAGCGCAGCTACCCGTTGGTCGGCGTCCAACGGATCATTGACCAATCAGTGGATCAGCGTGGATTTCGGCGCTAATCTATCATTTAGTAAGGTTGTAATCAAAGAAACGACTTTCCAACGGGTAACTTCTTTCAAACTTCAGTCTTCAAGCGACGGCGTAACCTATACGGATATTGGCGGCGCATCGGGTTCGACAATCGGAGCGATCAAATCGGTTAGTTTCACGCCAATAACATCCCAATATTTGAGATTGTACGTAACAACAGCAAGTGCCGTACCTACGATTAACGAGTTCGAAGTTTACAATCAATAAATGCAGCTAAAGTGACCGTATCGCCCTTATCGGCAATGCGGTCTTTCTTTTTTTAAAAGTGATGGAAGCTAAACGAGGTTCGTTTGTTATTTGCTGCTTTAAAGAAACAACCTTAAAAAAAGGCATAGAAGTATAAGTAGGGATAATGAATATCTGATAAAGCGGTTGTAACATCGAATCATACACAGCATGATGTCGAGGGGAGGGACTGTACATGAGCAATACAAAGCTATGGTACCGTAATTCCGCTAAAAGTTGGGTACAGGCTTTACCTATAGGAAATGGAAGATTAGGAGGCATGGTATTCGGTAAAACAGATGAAGAGCTCATCGGCCTTAATGAGGATTCGGTTTGGTATGGCGGTCCCAATGACCGAATGAATCCAGAAGCTCCTGTTTATTTTCCGCAAATCAGAAAGCTTCTTATGGCTGGACAGGTGGAAGAGGCTCAGTACTTGGCAAGACTGGTGTTTACGCCAACCCCTAAGTATGCAAGTCCTTATCAACCGCTTGGCGACTTGAATATTTGGTTAGATCGTCATCATGGGAAGGTCACTGATTATTATCGCGAGTTGGATTTGGATAGCGGCATCGCACGAGTTGATTATCGCAAAGATGGTGTGGCTTATCGTCGCGAAATATTTAGCAGTGCAGTTGATCAGGTAATGATTGTTCATCTGACCTGCGAGAAGCCGAACCATATCAGCTTAAGCACAAGCCTAAGCCGGAGACCCTTTGATCAAGGCGTGAAACGGCTAAGTGAGAACACTCTCGCCATGCAAGGACAGTGCGGACCGGGAGGTGTTGTTTACTGTGGTCTCCTGCATGCATTAACGGAGGGAGGAACGGTTCGTGTGATAGGTGATTTCATCTCTGTAGAGAAGGCGAGCAGTGTAACGCTTTTTGTCGCAGCAGGGACGACCTTTCGCAGTCCTGATCCACTCGCAACATGCACGGAGCAACTACAGTCCGCTCTTGGGAAGACCTACAGTGAGTTGCGGACAGATCATGTCCAGGAACATCAACGACAATTCCGCCGGATGACCTTGGAATTGGGGGGGGAATTGGAACAAGAGCTGTCTCAATTACCTACAGATGAGCGATTAACACGTGTTCAAGCCGGGGAAACGGACGCTGGTCTTATTTCTCTGTATTTTCAATATGGACGCTATTTATTGCTCGCGAGCTCAAGGCCGGGAACGCTACCCGCTAATTTGCAGGGAATCTGGAATGATCAATTCAAGCCGTCATGGGAATGTAATTATACAACCAACATTAACCTACAGATGAACTATTGGCCAGCTGAAGTATGTAATTTGAGTGAGTGCCACGAGCCATTGTTTGATTTCCTGGATCAGCTTAGGATTAATGGGCGCCAAACAGCCCGCACAATGTATAACTGTCGTGGATTTGTTGTTCATCATAACACGAACCTATGGGCAGACACCTTCATCAATGGTCAACTCGTGAGAGCCAACACTTGGCCAACCGGTGGAGCATGGCTCGCACTGCACCTTTGGGAGCATTTTCGGTATGGACAGAACATGGAGTTTCTATCCGAACGCGCCTATCCTACATTGAAGGAAGCGGCTGAATTTTTGCTCGATTATTTAGTCGAAGATGGGCAGGGTAGGATGGTAACGGGACCTTCCGTTTCACCTGAAAATAATTATTATTTGCCTGGCGGCGGTATCGGATTTTTATGCATGGGGCCGACGATGGATTTACAGATCGTTCGAACGCTGTTCAGCAGCTGTATCGAAGCAGCCTCTTTGCTACAAACAGATTTTGAATTCGTTGAACTTCTTCAGGCAGCTCTGCTGCGGATTCCCAACCTGCAGATTGGTAAATATGGACAACTGCAGGAATGGTTGGAGGATTATGAAGAGCCGGAACCGGGTCATCGACATATTTCCCAATTATTTGCCCTACACCCGGGTGAAATGATTACAGCTGAGCAAACACCAGATTGGGCCCATGCAGCGAAGGTTACGCTGGAGCGCAGACTTACTAACGGCGGCGGTCATACAGGTTGGAGTCGCGCTTGGATTATTAATTTTTGGGCTCGTCTGCAAGAGGGGGAGAGAGCTTATGAGCATATACAAGCATTGTTGCAATCTTCGACCCATCCTAATTTGTTTGACGATCATCCGCCATTCCAAATTGACGGGAATTTCGGTGGAACAGCAGCCATTGCGGAAATGCTGATTCAATCGCATGCTGGAGAAATTCGCTTGCTTCCTGCTCTTCCTGCCGTATGGAAGAATGGTCGCATAACAGGTTTACGCGCTCGTGGCGGTTTGGAGGTAGATCTTGCCTGGGAGGATGGGCAATTAAGCTCAGCCGTTATGAAAATGAAGGCGAGCGGAAAGTGCCGCATTCGGAGTGTCAAAGGATTGCAGATTTCATTGAATGGGGTTCTAATTCAGGTGAAAGCTCTAGAACCTTCTCTTTTTGAGTTTGAGACCCAAGAAGGAACTACCTACATCATTACGAGTGAATAAGGGATTGAAGAAGCGGCATTTCGTTCTTGAATTTTATCTATGTCAGGAGGGCATAAAATGTTATATAGACGTTTAGGCAGCAGTGGATTAAAAGTAAGTGAATTAAGCTTGGGCAGTTGGCTTACCTATGGCGGTGCTATCGATTTCAAGCAATCGGAATTAATTATTGATAAAGCTTATGAGCTTGGCATCAACCTCTTTGATACAGCCAATGTGTATCACAAGGGGGAGGCGGAGCAAGTCGTTGGCAAAGCGCTAGCTAAATATCCTCGGACATCCTACGTTCTGGCAACGAAAGTATGCGTGCCGATGGGAGATGGGCCTAACGATCGCGGATTGTCCCGAAAACATATTAGGGAGCAATGCGAAGCAAGCTTGAAAAGGCTTGGTGTCGATTATATCGACTTGTATCAGTGTCACCGTTACGATACGGAGACACCGCTTGAGGAGACGCTTCGTGCTTTAGATGATCTGATCACGCAAGGAAAAGTGTTATATACTGGCGTCAGCATGTGGAAGGCCGAACAACTGATCGATGGCATTCATATTGCCAAATCGCTGAATCTAGATCGGATTATTTCCAATCAACCTCAATATCATATGTTCAGACGCGGGATAGAAAAAGATATTGTGCCCTTGTGTAAAAGGGAAGGAATCGGTCAAATCGTCTACTCACCTCTGGCTCAAGGGATTTTGACTGGGAAGTATAAACCCGGCATGCCATTTCCTGATCAATCCAGGGCAGCAGATCCAGCGCAAAATGGGGCCATTGTAAATCTGATTACCGAGGAACAATTAATCAAAGTGGAAAAGCTGGGGACGATTGCTGAGCGCAATGAACTCAGCTTAGCGCAGTTGGCCTTAGCATGGATTTTGCGATTGGATAATATATCTAGTTGTATTATTGGCGCTTCCCGACCCGAGCAGGTGGCTGAGAACGCCAAAGCTTCGGGTGTGAAGCTTTCTCCGCAGGATATTCAGGAAATAGAAGCTATTCTTTCTGCATAAGTGACTTTCAGAAGGGAAGGGTAACATGTCGATGAAAGAAGACCTCATGGATAATGCAGAGGCCCAGAGCAGTAAACCCTTCATGCTTCATGATGAAGGCAAGGATGAGGAAAGAGAAAAGCGTATTGCCTGGTGGCGGGAAGCCAAAGTAGGGTTGTTTATACACTGGGGCTTATATTCGCTGCCTGGGGGCATTTGGCAGGGTGAGCGGGTTAACGCTACATATGCCGAGCATCTGCAATTACGAGCTCAAATTCCGATTAAGGAATATGAGCAAATTGCGGATCAATTCAATCCCGTTCATTTCAATGCAGAGCAGTGGACTCGTATAGCTAAAGAAGCTGGTTTAAAATATTTGATTTTTACAGCCAAGCATCACGATGGTTTTGCGATGTATCATTCAGACGTAAGTGCCTATAACATTGTGGAGGCAACACCATTCAAGCGAGATCCTGTTGCAGAATTAGCAATCGCCTGCCGTCAGGAGGGCATTACGCTGTGCTTGTATTATTCCCATGCGATGGATTGGCATCATCCCGATTCCCAAGGGAACACGTTGGATTATCCCGCTAATATTGGCGCGTACGATTCGCTGGAATCTTGGGTCAATGATGCTGATAAAAGTATCCGCTACAAGCGTTACTTGCAGGAGAAGGCTTATCCGCAAATTAGCGAGTTGCTCACGCTTTATGGTCCTATTGGCATTCTATGGTTTGACTGTGGACATAAGGTTACGGATGAGCAGGGTCATCAATTCGTTGATTTGGTTCATGGGCTGCAATCGGGTTGCTTAGTCAATCGTCGAGTCCGAAGAGAAGGTTTCGGTGATTATGAGAATACGGGCGATAATCAGCTTCATATTCGAAATCCAAGACGGGATTGGGAGTCAATCGCGACTTTAAATCACTCCTGGGGCTATAACCAAACAGATCATAGCTGGAGAAGTCCGAAAGATATTCTGCATGACATGATCAACGTTGTCAGTATGGGCGGTAATTATGTGATTAACGTGGGACCTACTGGAGATGGAGAATTTGATCTTAAATCAATCGAACTGCTTCATGAAATGGGTAACTGGCTGAAATTAAATGGTGAAAGCATATACGGCACACAAGGAAGCCCGATTGGCAAACTGCCATGGGGGCGCTGTACGCTGAAGGAGCATAAGCTCTTTTTACATGTCTGGGAATGGCCTGCTCAGGGCAAGCTGATCGTGCCAGGCATTCGTAATCGGATTCAAAGCGCTATTCTACTCGTTGATTCGGAAAAAGTCTCTTTAAGCATAGAGTGGTTGAACAATACTTCAGGGGATATGATTATTCAGTTACCCCAAGAACCACTTGATTCCATTTGCACGGTAATTGCACTCGAATTCGAGGGTGATATTGACGCGAATCCAATGCGAGTACTATTTTCAGATCAGGTGTGTAATGTATTCGGTGTTTTTGATGGGGAGCTACATGGCGACACGTTAAGATATGATACAGGAAAATTAGGCAGAGATAATGTGAGAGATTGGCAGGCGGGTGGAGACTATATCCAATGGCAGTTCCGTGTGATAAGCCCCGGTCTCTTTAAAGTCTATGCCGCATATGGTGCTAACGAGCAATCCGTTGGAGGTTCCTTTGTGCTCACATCAGGCCAAGACAAACTCGTAGCCCATGTGAATTTTACGGGGGGAGCGTATCAGTTTCAAAGCTTTGAGCTTGGCGACATGGAGTTTGCCGAAGCAGGTGACTATACATTGACTGTTAAACCCGATACCATTCGCGGTAAAGTGCTGATGAACCTGAAGGAAATTACACTCGAGAGTCTTGGATGAGTTAATTGCCTAATCCTATTGAGGAGGTGTACGTTTTGTTCCGAAAATTAATGCCTGCTCCTGTAAATGGAGGATTCCGTATGGATGATTACTGGGTTTGGTGCGGTTCCGCAGTCAAAGGTGAAGATGGAAAGTTCCATTTGTTTGCATCACGATGGCCGAAGTGGCTCCCTATGCATCCAGGTTGGCTCGTCCAGTCTGAGATTGTTAGAGCGGTATCCGAGTCGCCGGAGGGTCCATACGTATTTCAGGAAGTTGTTCTTCCTGCAAGAGGTGCGGAGTATTGGGATGGTCGGAGCACACATAACCCGCAAATCGTGAAGCATCAAGATCGTTATTTATTGTTTTATATGGGCTCTACGCACCCACTGTCTGAACCCATTCCAGGCGATGGTTATGGGCTTAATGATCCTCGCTGTATAGTTGCCCGTGCAAATAAACGCATTGGGCTTGCTGTGTCGCATAGCGTATTCGGTCCATGGGAAAGAAGGAATGAGCCTATTCTATCGACAAGACCCGGGAAATTCGATAGCTTCTTAACATCGAATCCAGCACCGTGTATGAATGACGACGGATCTGTGCTGCTCCTGTATAAAGCAAGGAAATATGAAGATAACGTACACGGAAAAATGACATTTGGTGTGGCGCACGCTTCACACTATGACGGACCTTATCAGGTGCTTAGCGATCAGCCATTATTTCCACCAGATGTTCATATGGAAGATCCTTTTATTTGGCGTACAGCGGATGGTTACGAGCTGATCGCTAAAGATATGGAAGGGAATTTGTGCGGAGAAAAGTACGGAGGGATTTGCGCGTATTCTCAAGATGGCTTGTCGTGGAAGCTATTTGAGGATTCGTTTGCGTATTCACGTACCATCCAGTGGGATGATGGAGTAACGCGTCAAATGGGCAATTTGGAGCGACCTTTTATCTTGTTTCAGGATGGTCAACCCACCCATCTTTTTGCAGCTACATCGGATGGGACGAAGGGATTTCATGATGCTTCCCAGACGTGGAACATGGTCATTCCAATAGCCCCATAATAAATAGGTGTTTTCTGGAATGAAAGCTTTACTAATCACTAATTTCATTTCTATTGGAGGCGTTATGTCGAATACCGAAGTAAATCTAGCTTTTTCCAAAAAAGTAATTGGCAGTTCAGAAACGATGAATGCCACGGTAAACCATGCCGTGGATGGAGATGTGAACACTTTCTGGCAGCCTCTGGGCATGGACAGGAAAGAGGATAATCAAGTTTGGATGACGATCGACTTGGGTGATATTGTTTCCTTCAATAAGGTTGTTTTGCACCTAGCATCGGGCTTCATAAGTGAATATCACCTTCTCTATGCTCAAGATGAAGAAAAATGGATGAATGCTTATGACTGGGATTCGTCCAAAGGCTGTATGAGTACCATAGAAACTGCGTTATTTCCTAGAGTTTCAGGGAGATATTTGAAGCTCGAAGTCGTGCTGTTCGATCCCGATCGGGATTTCCAGTTGAAAGAAGTCGAAGTTTATGACATCCTGTCAATTGCTTCAGGTCCCTTATTAGATCGCATTTATTTTTCTGACCCATCTCTGGGTATTTTTTCACAGGATGACACCATCCCTTTACAGGTAGGAAGTACCGCCCGTTTGATATTAGAAGGCTTCCTGTCGGATAAATCGGAAGCGGACTTGACCGCTGCTGACATCTCATTCTCGAGTACGAACCCAAGTGTAGTCGAAATTGATGAAAACGGTGTTCTACTTGCAAAATATCCGGGTGTTGCACAAATCAAAGGCGTTGCGAATCTGGAAAGTGTGTCCCAAGCAGCCAGCATCTTTGTTGATGTTTATGAACCATCGGAGTGGACAGCGGACACATGGTTGGAGCACGAATCCATCGTTATGCAAATCGGTCAACCGTCATTGCTGACTCTAGGGAGTCCTTATCCTGTTTTGCATATCGTTCCTAATGAAACAACGATGGCCAAGGTTTCTTTGATCAACGGAAAGACAGGGGAATGTTTTGCCGTGCTTCCGGAACGAGAAATCGCCGCAAAAGAGGAAAGCGTCTTTGTTTTTCCAGGTCATGCTGTCAAGCTTGCGTTTTACGAAATATGTATAGCTTTAGTATCTAAGGATACATCCATTTTTTATGATGCTTTTTTCTTTACCGTTGTTGATCCGAAGACTTCGAGAGAAGGTCAAAGCACGATCGTTTTCTTGGGGGAGACAGGAAAGCTGGAATACGTGCCTGATTATAAAGGTAACCGCGTTTTAGATTTCTCCAATAGCGGGTATGGCGGTGGCGGCGTGAAACTGCCGGATATCGAGCCCGTTGTTGTTATTAAACCGTTGGCAGGCGATAATACGCAGCTAATTCAAGAAGGTATTGACCGTATATCGGCAATGCCTCGATCGGCTGAAGGTTTTCGTGGTGCTGTGATATTGAAGAAAGGCATCTATGAAATAAGCGGAAAGCTGCGTATCAGCGCGAGCGGTGTTGTAATTCGAGGGGATGGTGCTCATGTTGGGGGTACATTGCTGTATGCAACAGGGAAAATCCAACGGAATTTGATTGAAATTTCCGGTGTGGCAGGTCCACAGTTACTGGTAGATACGAAAACGCCCATTACCGATTTATATGTTCCTTCGGGAGCCCGCTCTTTTCATGTCAAGGATGCTTCGAACTTTCAGATAGGTGATATGATTAAAGTTATGCGTTATAGCAATGAACGTTGGATTCATGCGATCGGCATGGATACCATACGGATGCGACCCGTAACGGGAGGGACAGTCCCGTGGCCGCCTTTTCAATTGGAATTCGACCGAGTAATCACACAGATAGATGGAAATCACTTGACGATTGACGCACCTATAGCAAGTGCGATTGAAAGCCGCTGGGGTGGAGGAGCAATCGTTAAATATGAGGATTCTGAACGTATCGAACAAATCGGCATCGAAAATTTACGGGTTGATGTGGCATTTGACGCTACACTTACAGATACGCGAATCGATGGCAACGAGGGAAGCTTTTCTTATTATGCGGATGAAAATCATGCAATTAACTTTATTTATGCGGATAATGTCAAGCATGCATGGATACGGAATATTATCGGTTTTCATTTGCAGCATGCGTTAGTTCAGGTAGGACGCAATGCGAAGTGGATGACCATTCAGGATTGCGTAGCTTATGAATTTATCAGCGTTATTACAGGAGGACGACGCTACCCGTATCATCTGATGGGTGAATTAACGCTTGTACAGCGAGCATATGCAGAAAAAGCAAGGCACGCATTTGCAGTAGATGCCCGGGTTGCTGGCCCCAATGTATTCCTAGATTGTGAATCAAATATTGATTATAACACTAGCGAACCGCATCATCGTTGGTCGGTTGGTTGTTTGTATGACAATGTTACAGGACGGATCCACATCCAGGATCGTGGTTGGCTCGGTAGCGGCCATGGATGGTCAGGTGCTAACTATGTTGCTTGGAATACGAAAAATGAGCTTGTCTCCCAACAGCCGCCAACGGCCCAAAACTATGCAATTGGCCATGTAGGAACGAAGGGCACATCATTTCTTCCCAACGCTTATGATCCAAGGCCTCGAGAAGATGGGTATTGGGAAAGCTTTGGAGCACACGTGCATCCCCGAAGTTTGTATATCCAGCAACTGGAGGATCGTCTTGGCCCTGAAGGGGTAAGTAACCTTCAAGGCATTCCCATTATCAACAGGAAAGAGCCTGGAGAATCTGAATTATACTTCGAATTAAGGAGTGAATAGCATGAAAAAATCAGTGGCTTTTGAACATTATGCCGACATTATTACCAAGCTCATTTATCAGATGAAGCATTTAAAGCCAACCTTCCAGGAGAGTGTGGCGATAGGTATTGTCTCCATGGATAATTGGGAATGGCCGCAGGGAGTAGGGCTTTTTGCACTCTATTCTTATTATAGAGATACCGGTAATTTAGCGATAAGAGACGATTTGATCCAGTGGTTTGATAAACGTATTGCCGAAGGCTTACCTGAGAAAAATGTAAATACCATGTGTCCTATGTTGACACTAAGCTATTTGGCCGAAGAAACGGGAAGTGCCCACTACATGGACCTCTGTAAAGAGTGGGTTACTTATGTGATGGAAGAAATGCCCAGGACAGATGAAGGCGGGCTTCAACACATCGTTACCAGAAATCGTAATGAAGGTCAGATTTGGGATGATACGCTATATATGACCGTCTTATTTGTAGCTAGAATGGGAGTACTGTTACAAGATGACACCTATTTCCAAGAAAGCATACGGCAATTCTTCGTGCACCTCAAATATTTAACGGATGTGAAGACAGGATTGTTCTATCATGGCTGGACGTTCATCGGGTGCCATCATTATGCCGAAGCCTTATGGGCCCGAGGGAATTCCTGGTATACCGCTGGACTTGTAGACTATTTGGACATTGCCCCGCTACCAACGGGTGTAAGCCAGTTTTTACTTACTTCTTTGGAGCGGCAGGTTCGCGCATTATCAAGGCTCCAGCATGAAAGCGGGCTTTGGCATACATTATTAGATAAACCGGATTCCTATTTGGAAACCTCCGCGTCAGCTGCCTTTGCTTACGGCATTTTGAAAGCGGTACGTAAAGGCTTTTTGGCTGAAGCTTATCGAGCTGTAGGATTAAAAGCACTAGAAGGCGTATTGCATAAAATTGATGAAGCCGGTATCGTTCACGGTGTTTCCTATGGCACTGGATTGAAGGGTGATCTCGATTATTATCGTAATATTAAACAATGTCCGATGCCTTATGGTCAGTCGATGGCGCTTCTGCTTATGGTCGAGGCAAGTAAATTAGAAGATGATCGTGTCACCAAATCCAAGATGACCTTAAGTTAGTTCACTATCAACATAAATAACTAGTATGTCATCTTCCCTCCCATAAATTATGATTTTGAAAAGAGAAAGGAAGGAGGTGCCCCTTTTTGGAAAGCGCTTGCAATATCTTGCGAGTTAGATTTGTTGTCACCGTTGATACAAGTGTACTTGCTTGTGTTCAAGTACTTTTCTCTGTTAACGAACGGTGATCGCAATCAAGTTTTTTAATCCTCCCATCAACAGAGATATGGGGAGCGGATTGATTTGAAGCGGGTTCACCGGATTTTCGAATCATACGCATATTGAGGGAGGAAACATGAAACCAATGGTCATGAAAAAAAAGTTATCACGATTAGTCACATTCGCAATGATATTCTCCATGTTTGCTACGGTAGATTTGGTGCAAGCAGAAACAACACCTGCAACACCAACGACATCTGTAGTACCAACTGGAACTGCTCCTGCAACACCAACATCAGCACCAAGTGTTACACCAACCACAACACCAGCTCCAACCAAACCAGCATCTTCCCTATCCCCATCTCCTGGATCAGCAGCAGTACCTTTGGATACACAAGCTAAGTTTAAAGCCTTGCAAGCAAAAGGAATTTTGGAAGGTTCTGACGAAGCGGGCACAGCAGCTCTGGATCAAATTTTGACTCGTGCGCAATTAGCAAAAACAATTGTTTTATTGAGTAATCTGAAAGAAGATAAAGCTGCTGGCTCAGTCTATACGGATGTGGATAGTTCGAATTGGGCTCTTGGATTTATCGGTGCAGCAACAAAAGCGGGTTATATGGAAGGCATAGCATCTGGGCACTTCGATCCAGCGGGTCAAGTAACAATTGAGCAAGCTGCATCCGTATTTGTACGCGTGCTTAAACTTAAAGCAGATGAATCGTCAGCCGTTGCTGGAACCGTCTCCGCTTGGGCGAAAGGAAACGTTGCCGCAGCAATCGAAGCTGGTTTCATTACCAAAACAACAGATTATACAGTAGCTGCTAAGCGTGAACTGCTTGTCAGTTCAGCTTACCAAGCTTATACCACACTACAAGCTGGCGAAACAGTGCCCGCTGTGACCAAAGTCTCCGTTGCAGAATTCAAAGCAACAGGCGCAAAAACATTATGGGTCAAACTAAATGGCGCTGTTGCGGACACGACCAAGTTAACTATCTCTGTTCTACGTGGCGGAAGCAATGGAACCTCAGCAGCAAGCACACCAAAATGGCATGCAGCAAAGAACGAAGTAACCCTAACACTCGATACAAAAATGACGGATGGCGTTTACTCGGTAAAGTTGGAAGCTGTAAAAGATGGCGGTCTAACCATCGATAAAGGAAACGCTGATGTAACTGTCACGAGTGAGAACATTACCAAAATTGAGTTTAATACAGCTTCGGATACCTTGGCACAAGGGAAGATCAAAATTGGATTCAAGGCAACGAATCAGTACAACGAAGTATCTGACCTAAGTGCCTCTCGTTTCACCATACTGACGAGTCCAGAGTTGGATGCGTATTCTGCCAGTGACAGCCAGTCTTTGAATATTGACGTAACAAGCGCAGTCTACTCCAGAAAATTACTGAAAGATCAAAAAATTGAAGTGAGAGTTGCCACACCTGATTTCTCAGCTCAGGCAGTAAAGTCCTTTACTGTAGGTGACCCTCAATCTATTGCTAAAATAGAATTAGGGGATATTACTTACGTAAATGGCAAAACGAATCTTGAGGCAGGCGATATTGCATCGATTGCTTACAAAGCTTTTGACCAATATGGTTTTCAAGTAACCGATCTTGATGTATTGGCTAAAAATACGAAGACCTATACAAGCAGCGCTGGTGTAATTGATTCTACAGCCACTGAACCTCCTCAAGGTTTTGGCTTTGTAGTTGACTACACCGGGGATAATCTTCCCGAGCTGAAAGTAAAAGCGGCTTCGACAATTAATACATACCGTGATCAAGATGTAACGCTTACTGTATTTGCTTTTTCTTCCGGCCAAGAAGCATCGAAAATAATGAAGGTATCGAACCAAAAGACACCATATGAGGTTAGCTTTGGTGCTTTCCCTAATACAATTGCTGTTGGTGACGATGACCTATTTATACCAATTATCGTTAAGGATCAAGCCGGTACAATTTTCAACACGGATGAAGTTGTGAATAGTGCTGACAAAATTAAGGTTTTCGGTTATGGGATTCATACGGTTACGGTTGGCGGAAAAGATATTTCTGGCAATTATGTGGGGGGAATTGAGAAAGAAGGCGGTAATCGAGGCAAAATTCGGATTTCTGACTTGAAGTCCCTTGGCGATAAAAACACTGGCGTGCTGACAGTTAAAGCCATGATAGTTGCTACAGGCAAGACCGCATCTTACACGGCAAGCGTTGTTGGTAAACGTCATCCGAACTCCGTGTTCCTTTCCGTTACACCCAAAGTAAAAATGCTGCCTTCTCTTGATTTAAATGATGGAAAAACTGAAAATATATTCAGACTAAAGTACAAAGACCAATACGGGGAAGAATTCGATAGAGATTATAGGGGGTATACCGTTCAACTCAGTTTCAACAAAATATCGGGTTCGGTCACGGATGCTGTCTACTTCTCCAGAGGAGGATATACGTGGGATAAAGATACGAAGCTCCCGAATAATCCGACTCGATTGGACTCAGCGATCAAATCTATCATTCTAGAGGGTGTAGATGCAACGCGTGATGGTTATAACCCTCTAGCAAATGAAATCGGGTATTACCGTGATAAAGATTTGCTCTTTACTTCGAACATTGGCGATAACAATGAAGGGAATTATCAGTTAACAGCCAAACTATTCAAAGGAGATTTAACGGCTGTAACAGCAGGGACTGCATCCTTACTTTCAACTACAGTTAGTTCTACGCAGCTATTAAAGGCTAAAGAGTCTGACAGTTTAACTTATACGATAACACCATTTACGAATGGCATCTACACGATTGATAAACTCAGCGGTGCCCTCCAAGGTGCCAAGACAACCGTCGTCAAGGATGTATATTCAACAGAAGGCTACGCTTTAGAGAACATGTTTGCAGGCAAAGTAATCCTAACAGCTAAAGATTCTAGTGGGAATATCGTTCAATTACCGAACAATCCAATAAAAGCGGTAACGACTTCCAATCCACAAGTTTCAGCTGTCGTTAATAAGCCTAAAGCCGATGGTGCAGTTGCCAAAGACTTCGATGGCTATGGGATTCGTGGAAAAAACGTAGGAACGACAAGTATTTCAACCGTGTTCAAACCATCCAATTATACGGGGTACAAATTCGCTTTTCTTGAAAACATAGCGATTAAAGAAGAAGGATTGTTTGCCAGCTCATTGACAGCTTCCTTTAACGGTAAATCAAGATCCATTTGGTTGTCTGCTTTGAAATCCGGCGTTAATATTTACACGGGGAATGATACTGGCAAGCTCAATCAAAAGCAAACCTTTAGCAATATTACCTTAAGTGATCAATACGGAAATAATACGTTTAAAAACAGTTCAGTTATCCGAGTGGCTTCAGTATTTGGTATCCAAATTTTCATTAGTAATATACGATGGGCTACGGAAAACATCGTTCCAGGTTCAGGTTATCTGGCTGTCGAATCCAATGTTAGTGGTGTAAATAACGTAAATGGGTTAGCGAATGCGCCGTATCCGCTAATTGGGCCGGACGCAAAAGGCGAGTATGTATATCCATTAGATGACAAAGTGATAGGAGCAGCAGCGGGCAAAGCAGTAGACCCTACGGATTGGGTTTTCTCGTCGGTTAATCCTACTGTTCGTCTCCTTCGCGGAGACGCTAAATATGTCTACATCCCTGCTAAATCTGTGATTAACGGTACTGATGTGGAAGTAGCATCATTCACAGCAACGATGATCACGGCTAATGGCAAATCGATATCAGTTGATGTGTTCCCTGATGCAAGTAAGTAAATTCAAGTTAAAAGAGAAGACCATAGAGGTCTTCTTTTTTAGCTCAATTTGCACAGTATAAAAAAGCAAAGAAATTTTTTGTGAGTAGCGTGCAAATGTTTGTGAGCGTTTACAAAAATTTCGCTGCAGTATTCTCAAACCTGTTATTTTAAGGTAAAATAAAAACAGCAGTAAATTGTTCAAGAGGTTAAAAGTGATTCGGTGTTAGCATGTACACGGACTCATTTTTCAATAGATAACACCTCTTTTAGCCTAAAAGTATAAACGTTTAAACTAATGTGGTAGAGGAGGGAAGAAAGCGTTTGAAATATTGAAAAGTTGTTAATAAGGAGGTTTCTTGCCTGAAGGTTGAAACGCTTAACTTATTTCACGGGAATTAGAAAACCAATGATATTTGCAACTATCTTATTATTTCAGGAGGGATTTTATTGAATATGACCAACGCTGCGCCATCCAAAAAAACGGGGAAATTATTTTTTCTTGTTTTCCTTTGCTTTGCTATCGTGATTTCAATGTTTAGTCTAGTGCCATCTTTTCAAACAAAAGCTTTTGCTGCGGGGAATCTTGCGTTAGGGAAGGTGTATAATGCTTCAACAACTTGGAGTTCATCTTACTCCGCGAATCTTGCGTTTGACGGAAATAGTTCCACTCGCTGGTCCGCATCAAGCGGTTCGCTAAACAATCAATGGATAAGCATTGACTTCGGTACGGCCACAACGTACGATCAGGCGGTAATCAAGGAAGTTACTTTCCAAAGAGTAACGAGCTACAAGCTTCAATCTTCTGATGATGGCAGCACCTATACTGATATTTCCGGAACTACAGGCACTACGCTTGGCGCTAGTAAAACCATTAATTTCTCGCCAGTATCCTCGAGGTATTTACGCTTATATGTCAATTCCGCATCCGCAGTACCTACGTTAAATGAGATCGAAGTATACAGTCAATCTACAACACCGACACCTACGCCAACAACAACACCTAATCCTACACCGACACCGACTACAACACCACCGCCTACATCGCATGACAGCAAATTCCCGCCAGGCACTCTCCAGTTTCTGTGGAGCAAAACAGGACTTGATGGCGAGCAATGGGATAATATTATGAAGCTTATCAACAAACCTGAGCAAGATAATATTAATTGGACTGAGTACTATGGCTACTGTGAAAACATCAATGATGATCGTGGATTTACGATTGGCATCTTCGGCGCTACGACAGGCGGCACCAATGACGATGGTCCTGATGGACCGGCACTTTTCAAGGAATTTGATGCGAGTAGCGGTTCGAGCAATCCAACCATCGCAGGAGGGCTGTCACGTGCAGGCGTACATGGAACTATGCAAGGTTCGATTCTAAAAATCACGGACAGCAAAAGCTATTTCTGTGGCAAAATCAATTCCTTGCAAAACAACGCTGCATGGAGAGATGCCATGTGGAACACATTCTACAAAGTATATATCAAATACAGTGTAGAGCAAGCGAGTCAGCGCGGTTTCACTACAGCTCTTACGATCGGTTCTTTTGTCGATACAGCGTTAAATCAAGGCGCTGCTGGTAATTCTGGTAGTCTTGAAGGTGTCCTTTCACGTTCTGGAAATAGTACAAACGAGAAAACCTTCATGACGAATTTCTACGCTAAACGTACTTTAATCGTAGATACTAATCAATATAACCAACCACCAAATGGAAAGAACCGCGTGAAGGAATGGAGTTCGCTCTTGAATATGGGCGAAACTGATCTGAAAAATGCAGATGCAGCAGTAGTAAGCGTCACAGACTGGGAGATGCACTAGTAGGATGATTTGGGGTAAACCCATTCACTTGTGACGACATCATCAGAATGAAGCTGTAAAAACAAGAACAGCCTTGCTCTAAAGGTTGTTCTTGTTTTTTTTGCCATTTTTCTTCTAAACCTCTCGTCAGCTCACTTCAATCGATTTCAACATGTACTTTTCGGCTCGATAAGAACAAGAGGTTGCTAAAATTTGTATAATTCTATTTTGAAATATTGTAAAATTAATCCATATATGATATTTTAGTAGTGATACAAAAAATCATTTTTATTATTTCTTGTTTTAATTACTCAGGGCATCTCGCAGGTTTGTTTGTCGTATGTATTCGACGTTGGGGGGGGACCGATCATTGAGGTAGGGGGACTGAAAAGTTGTTTTCATGATGGACTGACACGATCTACTCCTTTTTAAAACTACTATTGTGTAGATGACGAGGGGCCTAATAATTAGTTCTGATAAGTTCCTAATTAGAGGTGGTTCGATTCCATCAATCTACAAAATAATTAATCAAGGAGGATTTTATGAAACACAAAACCTTATCCGTACTCACTGCAGCAACAATCGCACTATCCGTACTCATCCCAACAGCAAGCGCAAATGAAATAATTTCTTTTGCGAGTGTGTCCAATGCGCCAGCAGTTTCTAACTCGTTCTCAGGCAAAATAGATATTGGAGGATATTCGCTGAACGTCAATATCAAAGGTGAAATCCAAGAAGATAGACCAACCGTTATTTTTGAATCCGGATATGGTGACGATTCATCTGTTTGGGCTACGATTGCCCAGCAAATAAGTCAGTACACGCGCACGGTAACCTATGATCGAGCAGGAGTTGGTCTTAGTGATTCAGACCCCAATGGTGGATTCACATCGAAAGACGCCGCAGAACGGTTGCATAAACTTGTAGCAGCCTTAAAAGTAGATGGACCTTTGGTACTAGTAGGCCACTCTCTTGCAGGTTTACATATGCGAGAGTACCAGTATCTTTACCCAGATGACGTAAAGGGAATCGTTTTCGTAGATGTTTCACATGAGCATATGGAGGATACATTATTCTCTGAATTCCCTGTGGAAGTACGCAAGGAAATCGTTTCTGAGGATTTCAGGCAAATGAACTTCATTGAAGGTAACATTGATGATGCATTAATTAGCTATTCCCAAATAGATATTGCTACTCAAGCAGATAGCTTGCGTAATGTCCCAATTACTGTTTTATCAGGTGGGAATCACCATTATCCAGCTAGCTTTCCTGTAGCACCTGAACTGCTCGAACAGCGCTGGGGTTTGCTTCAAACTGATTTGGCTTCCATGTCGGATGAGTCCTTACATGTGGTAGATCCACAAAATGGGCACCGTTTACATGAACAAAATCCACAGTTAATAATTGACAATGTTATTTCACTGCTTGAGCGATTATAAACTACGATTCAGCAAGAAAGGCATTCTTAACAGGATGCCTTTTTGCTGTATGCCAAGGAGGAGCAATAACTTGCTTGAATGATCAGTTGACTGAAAACGCTCTCATAACCTACACTATGAACACTTGAAATCGAGGAGCAGCCAACTTGAAAGATGCAAATGTAGGGGAATCAATACCAACTTGGAAGAAGCTTAGTCTATTCGCGGTAACCTGGCCTATTTTCGTTGATTCTGTACTAAGGATGATGCTTGGCACGGCAGATGTGTTCATGCTCAGCCGCATTTCGGATCAAGTGACTGGAGCCGTCGGCTTAGCAAATGAAATCATTGTTTTTTGTATTCTAATGTTTGGTTTCGTAGGGATCGGCATGAGTGTCGCCGTCGCTCAATATCTTGGCGCGGGCAGGGCCAAGGAAGCAAGCCGGATTTCAGCACTCGCAATTACGATCAACCTGGTATTCGGAGTTATCATCAGTATAATACTGGTGATGTTTGGAGAATCATTGATGCGTCTTATGAATCTGGCGCCGGAACAGATTGAAATTGCCAAACGATATTTGAATATTATTGGCGCCTTTATTTGGATTGAAGCTTTGTCATATGCGATTTCATCAGTCCTGCGTTCGAACGGTCAGACGAGGGATGTTATGTTTGTTACACTTGGTGTAAATCTGGTACATGTAGCTGGCAACTTTCTACTCATATTTGGACATTTAGGTTTTCCCGAATGGGGGGTTACGGGGGCCGCTGTATCAACGGTTGGAAGTCGTTTTATTGGACTTGTGGTTTTGATGATCATTTTGAATCGCCGGATTCCAGTTCCCATTCGTCTCAAGGATTATGTGACTTTCGATAGCCGCAAAATGAAGCAAATATTGAGCATAGGACTACCATCTGCAGGAGAACATTTGTCCTGGCAGTCTCAGCATATGATGATGGTAAGCTTTATCAACATCATCGGGAAAACGGCTTTGAGCACTCATGTCTACGTAATGAATGTGTCCAATTACTTCATGGCGTTGGCAATGGCAATCGGCATGGGGACAGAAATTATTATTGGCCATATGGTAGGAGCCGGAGAGATGAAAGCGGCTTATCATAAATTGCTTAAGAGCCTCCGCATAAGTTTCCTTGTAACCATTGCAGTGGTAGGTGTTGCCTCGATATTTCGAAAGGATTTGCTCGGATTATTCACCGACAATCCAGAAATTATTGCAATAGGATCAAGTATCTTACTGCTTTCTGTCATTTTAGAGCCTGGTCGTACTTTTAATCTTGTTGTTATTAACTCGCTTCGTGCTGCAGGTGACGCAAAGTTCCCAGTTCTAATGGGGATTATTTCCATGTGGGGAGTTGCAGTACCGCTTGCTTATTGGCTAGGTATTCGGTTGGAATTAGGTTTGCTTGGTGTTTGGTTAGCTTTTACGGTCGACGAATGGCTGAGAGGGCTGATGATGCTTCTTCGTTGGAGAAGCCGTGCTTGGGAGCGTAAAGCGCTAGTTAGGCCCATTACGGGGTCCATTGCTGAGAATAGTTAAGAGAGAGAAGAAGGGCTGCAAACTTGCAGCTCAGTTTTCAATTCCAGATATTCAGAAAATTCTACTGAAGTTTACGACTCCACGCATTCAAGCTATCTTCGCCGTTCACGTAAATTCGTTTGAGATGATATGGTTGTTGCGAGGATGTCGTCTTTCCCTGTTCAATTGTAAAAGCATAACGGAAGCCAGCATTTTTCAAAATAATTAGAGTTTGTTGATTAAATTCGCCATAGGGATAACAAAACACATTGGCCTTAGTCCCTAGCTGCTCCTCCATTTGTGCCTTTGCTAGATATATCTCTTTTTTCTGCTCTTCTTCAGAGAGCTTTGAAAGATGTGGATGCGTCATTCCATGGGGTTGAATATCCCAACCTGCTTGCTGCATCTCCTTAACTTGTTCCCAGCTCAAATAATCGGGTTTTCCAACAAATCCAGGTGAAAAAAAGAGCGTTGCTGGAAAACCATATTGCTTTAAAATAGGCATGGCAAGCTCGTAATTGTCCGCATAACCGTCATCGAAGGTGATCAGGATTTGCTTTACCGCAGCCGGCTTCTTTTTTTCAAGCGTTAGGAGGAAGGTATCCAGTGTTACTGGCGTATAGTTGTGCTCTTTCAAATAGGCCATTTGTTGTATAAGTTTGTCGGGATGAAGAACGAGCGTGTTGTCTGGTTCATCACCAATACTGTGATAATTAAGGGCAATTATAGACACTTCATTGAGTTGTTCGTTGGAGGCAGTTTTAGGAGACATATTTGGAACTATAGAAGCAGTTGGAATCGCATTCCGATAAACTGAGGTTGTAACTGCATCTAATGATGGTTGTATAAGGTCTTCAGGTGGAAAATGTAAAGTCGGAAATTCCTTTTTGTCGTGGAGCGACGTAAGTTCCGGCAACATGTTTAGTGAGGATGACTCTCCAAGCGGGGGCTCGTTACGACTAGCCATTTCTTGAATGTTCACTGTATCTATGCCATTCGTTTGAAAAGTAATCAGTTTGAAGTAAACGATCAAACCTATAATCATAATCGCCATCCCAGCAATAGCGGCAAACGAAATTCTATTTTTCATAAATAGCCTCCAAAATAAATAAAAACGTTCAGTACCAATGTATTCGTAATCCTATTAAATATGTCCTGATTTGTTAGGAATCTATGCATTTTTTATATAAGGTAAGTTGGAACTGACATTGGTTATTTACGGTGAGATGGTCTGTTGACAAACTGAATATTCGATTATGCTAGATCGAATATGTTAAACAAGCAGAATAGATATTCATTGGCATTGAAATTCCAGTTTACAAAAATCCAGATTAGACATATAGTTAAGTTATTATGTTTCCCTAGGCAAAGAATATGTCTGTAGGGAAACTAAATTTTTGTAGAAAATGTTTCCTTAGTGCAAATTTATTGAGGACAAGCAAGTTATTGGGGGCGAAAATATGTTTAGAAAAACGGGTGAAAAGGTTACACGACGGAATGTTTTGAAAATGGGGGCTACAGGAGCTTTAGCTGTTATCGGAAGTGCACTGCTTAGCCCATCTTCGATTTTCAGTAAAACATCTTCTGCAATGGATAAACACGACATTCACGCAGCTATGAAAGGCCAACTGCATGAAGGGATGAAGCATGGGTATGTTCCAAGCACAGAAGTAACAGAGGGATTTAAGGCTGCTCAAAAAGCATTAATCGCTTTTGATTATGGAAAAGTAAGCAAGCTACCCGATGGAAGAACTTTGCGAGAATATGAAATAACTGCCTATGAAGCGGAAGTTGAGATTGCAAAAGGGATAAAGTTTCCAGGTTGGACATACAACGGTACCATCCCAGGTCCTACGATACGTTGCACAGAAGGGGATGTCATTCGCGTTAAGTTCGGCAATGCTACAAGTCATCCTCACTCCATACATTTTCACGGTATGCATCCTACCAATATGGATGGTCTTGAAGCTGTACTGTCAGGCGATACTTTTATTTACGAGTTCGAAGCCAAGCCGGCTGGCATGCATGTATATCATTGTCATACTGCACCACTTGCTAGACATATTCATAAAGGACTTTACGGGAATTTCATTATTGATCCCAAGAAACCGAGAGAAAAAGCACAGGAATTTAGCATGCTCATGAATGGGTATGATCTGGATCTTGATGGAGAGAACGAAGTATACACGGTGAATGGTTATGCTTTCGCCTATCAACAAGACCCGATTAAAGTGAAGGCGGGGGAGTTAGTTCGTATTTATTTGAGTAATTTAACCGAATTTGATCCTATCAATTCTTTTCATCTCCATGCCAACTTCTTTAAATACTATGCGACAGGCGCAGATCCCGAGGCACGTCCGAGTTTTACAGATACCATTATGCAGTGCCAAGGTGAACGCGGGATTTTAGAAATTGTTTTTCCATCTCCAGGACGATACATGTTCCACGCCCACCAAAGTGAGTTTGCCGAACTGGGTTGGATGGGATTCTTTGTAGCTGAATAAGAAGGGAGGAGATTCATCATGAGTTTAAGTAATCAAACCAAATCTAACACTTCAACAAACAGACTACGAGCTATCCTTTGGGGAATACTTCCTCTGGTTCTGTTAGTAGCGATTATCGCAACCATTGCTAAAGTCGGTACTGGCGTGGAAAATGAATCGGCTGCTCCAATTGAAGTTCTCCATGTAGAGAAAATAACTCTAAATGATGATGGAATCCAACTGAAGGTATTAAATTCTGGGCCAGAAGAGGTTACAATAGCTCAAGTGACGGTTGACGACGCTTTTTGGAATGCTGAGTTTTTACCAAGCGACACTTTAAAAAGATTTGAGCAAGGAACCGTAAAGATACCGTATCCATGGGTTCAAGGCGATCCGCATGAGATCAAATTAATTACAAGCAAGGGATTAATTTTCACAGGTGAGGTCGCCGCTGCGACGGCTACGCCTGAACCGAGCGTTAAACTGTTTTGGCAGTATGCATTAATCGGGTTTTATGTGGGGGTAGTTCCGATAGGTTTGGGCCTCATGTGGTATCCTTTTTTACGTAGATTTTCTACGAAAGGCATGCATGCTATGCTCGCGCTGACTGTAGGGCTCTTATTTTTCCTTGTGATTGATACGTTTGAAGAAGGCTTTGAAATGGCATCAGAAGCTCCTGGTATTTTTCAAGGGACTGGATTAGTATGGATCGGTGCATTACTAAGCTGTTTATTTCTAATTGCTGTCGATCAGTCCAACGAACGTAAGATGAATAGGTTGGTATTAGAAGGCAGAAGAGTATCTTACAAAATCGCGACGGGTATCGGACTTCATAATTTTGGCGAAGGTCTTGCTATTGGTTCAGCATTTGCAGGCGGAGAGGCAGCCCTAGGAACTTTTCTAATTATCGGATTTACGCTGCATAATATCACTGAAGGAGTCGGAATCGCTGCGCCTCTTCTCAAAGATCGCTCTACTTGGAAAACTTTCGTTTCTTTAGCGGCAATTGCAGGCGGCCCGGCTATTCTTGGTACTTGGGTTGGCGGATTTATTTTCAATGATACACTCGCGGCTCTATTTTTTGGTATAGGTGCTGGAGCTATTTTGCAGGTCATTTATGTTATTTCAAAGATGATTCTTAAAGAATCTGAGAAAAAGGGTTTGTCCCCTGTTTCTTGGCTTAATTTTGGGGGCTTGGCAGTTGGAATATTGTTGATGTATGTGACTGCCCTAATGGTGAAATTTTAGGAACGAGTGAATTGTTAGGAGACGATTCGAAAGAACCGAAAGGCGAGACTTGATAACTGTTGTTGATGAAGACAATCCACGATTTGTGGGTTGTTTTTTTGTACGCTGTTTTTCTTAATTTCCCGGATTTATCAGGGGGGCTTCTCCAAATCCTACACCATACGACAAAAGTAGTGTTATTTCGATAAAGGTTTTTTGGTGAAAGTAATCGAACATAAGAATAATATAGAATATTCATGTAAAATATCCAGAATTAATGTTATTTAGGCAGGATAGAATGCATATTCCTGTTATCAAACCAATAGAATCAGTTTTTGAAAGGTGGTAAAGAGGAATTAGAATCATCTTTTCAAGAGAGGAGATCGTCATATGAAATCCGGCAGTGCAACCGAATGAAATGGCCGATCGTTACTGCTTTCGCTGCAGTTGCATTGCTGTCTTCCTGCACTTCGGTAAAACCGTTGCCAGGAGAAGCGTCCAAAGGAAGAGGCAGCGCGAAGGAAGCCATTTCCATCGTCATCAATAGTAACAACTTTTCATTTCCCGATGGTTACAACGAAAACCGCAATCCATATCTTCAGTTTATTGAAGATCATACGGATTTGGATGTAGAGGTGCTTCTTCCTCCTGTTATAGGTTATCAAAAGACGGCGAATTCTTTCTTGAACGCTGAAAAACTTCCTGATATGATCAGCATTCCATCCAAAATTCTGGTGGCAAAGCACGCAAGACAAAACGCGCTGATGCCGCTCGATGAGCTATTGGATCTGTACGGGGCAAATTTAAAAGCGAATATACCCGAATCGGTATGGGAACAGGCTCGTTTTAACGGACATCTTTATGCCATACCCAGTATGAGTGAAACTCAAGGCATGGAGCTTATGTATGTCCGGAAGGATTGGCTGGACAAGCTCGGCTTGCAGCCTCCTGCTACTCTTGAGGAGTACGAGCGTGTGATCCGAGCATTTGCAGAGGAGGATCCTGACGGAAACGGCAAGGCCGATACTTTTGGGTTGTCCATGGTGAATAATCTGTTCCGGTCGGCACCGTTTTTCGGAGCTTTTGGCCTGCAATTGGACCAATGGGTGGAAAGGGATGGGAAGCTGGTCTACTCGCATATTTTACCAGAAATGAAGGAAGCGCTTTTATTTTTGTCGAGGCTTTACAAAGAGCAGTTGATCGATCAAGATTTCCCTCTGAATACACACAGTACCTTAGCGGAGAAAATCAAGCGGGGACAGGTCGGTTTGTTCTCGGCTACTTGGTACGATACACGTACTATGATCGCTGAGAACAAGCGGTTCGATCCGGCTGCCGAGTGGATTCCTTTGGAATATCCCATCGGGCCTTCCGGAAAGAAAGGCGTCTATGCAACGAAAAGGGTGCAGAGCTATCAGGTTATACCTGCTAGCAGCAAGCATGGGGAAGCGGTGATCCGTTTCTTGAATTTTATAGCGGGTAAGGGGAAACAGGATCTGGTTCTG
Source organism: Paenibacillus sp. SYP-B3998 (assembly GCF_010820665.1). Taxonomy (GTDB): domain Bacteria; phylum Bacillota; class Bacilli; order Paenibacillales; family NBRC-103111; genus Paenibacillus_E. The sequence goes on from NZ_JAAIKC010000001.1 coordinate 1,554,391, forward strand.
GGTTTTGAACATCAAGTATGGAAAAGAATTGACGATAAAATTGTGTCCGATTTTGCAGAGCACGACAAGCATTTGTATAGGGGGATGTACAGCTCCCTTGCTTGGATTGACGATCCGAATCTACTGCGTATTCGATTGGACTCCTACGGAAAGGAGTTTCGGCTGTTTGAGAATCTGCAGCTTATCCAAAGGAACTTGATCCATGACCAATTTACGGGATTGCCTACTCCGACGATGGAGGAAAGTTTTGTTGAGCTCAACGAGCTGAATGGAATTTTTATGAAAATAGTTATAGGGGCTGCTCCTCCGGAGGATTTCGATCTTTATGTGAAACAGTGGAAAGAAGGGGGAGGGGATGTTATTACCCAGGAAGTCAATGATTGGTACCAATCCTCCCAAAAATGAGGGATTCGAGCATGCGTTGGAATCGGTGGTTGTATCTTAAATATGTACAAAACACGCAGGTTCGTTTAACCTGCTATTTTTTGATAGTTCTACTTCCGCTCGTAGCTGTCAGCTTATACGCTAACGAAGTCTCCAGACAAATGGTGCTGGAGCAAAGCATGGCACGCACTGAAAACAGTCTGACCTCGGTAGCAGAAAATATTGATTTGACGCTGCAAAATGTTGAGGAGCTCTCCAAGTTGGTTGCCACGTCCCCCGACTTGCTTCAAATGCTAGATAAGGCGGATTGTGGATTGACGCCGGAGTCCATCGTCGATTTCACCCAGTTGTTGAGCAACTTGTGGAATATTACTTCCATCAGTCAGAGCGTGTCGGAAATTTCCGTATATCATGCGGGAACCGGTACGATTCTCTCTACTAAAATGGGAGGGAAGCGGGTTCAGGACAACAGTCACAAGGAATGGCTTATGGGGCTCGCTGAAATGAACGGGGCGACGGGAAAGTATGTCTTTGACCATGATGAAATTCCCGGCGGAGGCACTGTTGGTGCCTTGATTGGAGCAGATTCCATATCTCTGGTGAGGACGATGGATCTCCATAGCAGCAGGAAAAAGTGGAATCTGCTAATCATTACCTTAAATCAATCAAGGCTCTCTCGACTGATGGATTCAGTTATTCCCTCTACCCATGCTAGCATCGATTTGTATACAAAAAGTGGGAAATGGGTATCGGGTGCGGCTGGCGGTTTGGCGCATTCTTCTTCTCGTCAAGCTGCGGATTTGCTTAAGATTCAGGTGGATACGAGGTATTATGGATGGTCCTTGGTCTTGCAGCAGCCGAAAGAAGAAATCTACGGAAAGACCATGCAAATTAGAAGCTACACCTACGTCATCATTGGGGTAAGTGTGCTATTGGCGATTTTGATAGCTTGGGGGGTCTACACCCGTATCTCTTCTCCTCTCCACAAGCTGACCTATGCAATAAAAGAGCTGAGTATCGGCGATCTGAATGTTCGCATTAACGTTGACCGAGAGGACGAATTCGGTTATTTGATGAAAGCGTATAACCAGATGGCCGAATATCAAAAGCATCTGATCGAAGACTATTACGAGCAGCAGCTCCAGCTTGCGCATACGGAACTGAAATTTCTTCAGGCGCAAATCAATCCCCATTTTTTGTACAATACACTAGATTCAATCTACTGGACAGCCAAAAATTACGATGCAGATGAAATCAGCGAGATGGTGCTGAACCTTTCCCGTTTTTTTCGGCTTAGCTTAAACAAAGGAAAAGAATCGTTTAGCGTGGAGGAAACGATAGCTCATTTGGATTATTATATTCGTGTGCAGCAAATCCGTTTTTTGGACAGCTTTACCGTGACCTATCGGATACAAGAGGAGAGCAGGAATGTTCCGATCTTCAAGCTTCTATTGCAGCCACTGGTCGAAAATGCCATTTTGCACGGACTTGAGACAAGGGCAAACGGCGGCGAACTCGTCATCGCTAGCAAGGTGCAGGCGGGTGCCCTTCTGCTTTCGGTTCAGGATAATGGAGCTGGAATAGAAAAAGAGAGGCTTGTCTATATTCAAAAGAAGCTGGAGCAAATAGCTGAGCGGGATCGGTTTCAGCTCACACGGAGGGATAGCGCTTGGACGGATTTGTACGGGCTGCTGAATGTGCTTTCGCGAATCCATATGCTTTATGGCAGTGAAGCCGGGATGTGGATCAACAGCAGGGAAGGAGAAGGCACAACCGTAACCGTGTGTCTACCGCTTGATCGCTGTTCTGAAGATTTTCATTTGGGATCAATGGCGCAACAAACAGAAAGAACGGAGGAAATGTCATCTTGAATCTACTGATTGTTGAAGATGAGGTTCGGCTGTGCAACAGTCTGGCCCGACACATTCCATGGGAGGATCATGGTATAGAAGTTGTCGGTATGGCATCCAACGGAATTGAGGCGTTGGCGCAGATCGAGCGGAAAAAGCCGGACCTTCTGCTTGCGGATATTCAGATGCCGGAAATGGACGGGTTGACGCTTGCGCGCCGGGTACAGGAAAGTGATCCCCTCATCAAAACGGTTATTTTAAGCGGTCATGACAGCTTTGCCTATGCACAGACAGCGGTGGAACTGAGCGTGTTTAAATATTTGCTCAAGCCGGCTGGCGATACGGAAATATTGCAGGCGGTGCTTGGAGCGGCGCAACAACTGCGTGTGGAATTGGAAGAGCGGCACGAACGTGGCTTGCTTAAGTATAAGTGGGAGCAGCATTTGCCGTACCTGCACAACGAGTTTTACATCCAATTGTTGAGGGGGCGGTATCGCCCCGATGAAATCATAGGCTTAAGCATGGAACTGGATCTGAATCTTCAGCCGGATGAACGCTATGTCGTAGTGGTCTTTGATATGGACAGGCAGCCAGAGCAGGAGAGCGGCTCTTATGTAAAGGACGCTTCTTTGCTCCAGCATACGTTAGCTGGCATCCTGCAGGATCGACTCCCTGACTCTGCATACCGAATGTGCAGCGATATGCAGGGTTTATCCGTGGTTTTATTTGCCGTAGGGGAGAGGGAAGAGGAGACGGAGGCCGTGCTGCGCGTTCATACGACGGCAGCCAAGGTGCTTGCTCTCATCGAAGACTACATGAAACATACGGCGAGTGCCGGGATCAGCGGAGGCGCTGGGAGAGCAGGAGTGCTTCATGTCCTATACCGTGAAGCCTGTACGGCTCTGTTGAATCGCAAGCTGCTAGGAGGCGGCATCGCGATCCCCTACCGGGAATCGGTTCCGCGAGCTGCAATTGTTTCTTGTCCAGAACCGACATATGAGAAGGCATTGGAAATGGCTTTTCAGACAGGAGATGAGGACAAAGCGCTTGCTGCTTTGATCTCTATGTGGGAAGAGGGGCAGAACAAGCTGGTTACCCTCGATGACATGCATGAATATGTCCTTTGTTTGAGCAGTACACTGATTCGTTTGATCCGAAAGCAAGGCTGGTTGGTAAAAGAAGTTACGGGGGAAGACTTCGTCTTCTTTCAAAACAATCATTTGCTTGCTACCGCTGAACAAATTTATGCCTGGTTGCAAAATACGATACATAAAATGTTGGCTTACGCTCGGTCGCAAAGGCAGATAGTCAGTCACCAGACGGTTAAAACGATTTTGGATTTGGTGGAACAAGAATTGGATACTGATCTTACACTTCATACAGTGGCAGAGAGGCTCTATGTGAACTCCTCTTATTTAAGTCGCTTATTTAAGCAAGAAACCGGGAAGCCTTTCTCGACTTATGTGTTGGAGAGGAAAATGGAGCGAGCCCGATCCGTTTTGCAGGAAGGGGACAAAGTATATAATGCTGCTCTGGCAGCCGGGTACCGGGATGTGAGCTATTTTACCAAAGTATTCCGTAAATATTGGGGAGTCACGCCCGGCAGCTTCAAGCTATAATGTCATCATATTACCATGTAAAGGAATGATCGTCGTCTAATACTGTCAAACACTCCCTTGTATACTGGAGAAGAAGCATCATCCAATTCAATGAGGGAGCGTGTTTTTATGAAAAAGAAAATCGCAGTACTTGCAGTAACAGTAGCGGTCATCCTGTCGTCCGTGTCGACGGCCATGGCAGCAGATAAGACGGTGGCCAAGTCGTCAGCGACTGAAGCAGCATTATTCGAAGCAGGCGGGGCGGAAATAACGGATTACACGAACGTGAAAAACATCGGCAAAGTGGAGGCCGTTTTGAGCAAAGCCCGTCAAGCTGCGGCGGAGGAAAACCGCAATCAGACAGCTTTGGGAGCTAAAGGTGCGGCAACGGAAACATCATCGGTGAACTATGTTTACATTGATGGCAATACTCATTATTTTTATGAGACAAGCCCGGTATTGGATAAAGAGAAGGTGTACGTGTACGAAGTACAAGCTTCCTCTACAGAAAATACCCCTGTTGGGAACGTGTCAGCATTGGCGGGAAATCTTCCGGACGGCATCGGTGGGAAAGCCGTTGTTAACAAGAACGGGTCTTATATCAATGCTACGGTGAGATTGGCTTTACAAAGTCAGCTTTCGGGTGCTCCTTCGGGCGCTACCTATACTTATTCAGGATTCAGCGGCACTGGCAGAAAATATGACGGAACGAACAACAATTTCCCGGTAGAGACGGATATGGGATTGCAGTACAGCAATGCTTACGGTTATGTAAAATGGACGCCAGTCCTTGGATTATACAACGGAATCAAAAGCAATGGTTCCTTCTTGTCAGGCAATGATAAGGTGCAGTATAAGAACGGGTTCAAGGGCGGCACGGATGTAAACTTGACCGCTTACCGGAACTTGAACGGTAACACTCGGTTATCGATAAGCGGGTATGCAGTTTGTCCAGATTCGTCTTGCTCGCAGACGGCCGACACCTACCTGACAGCCATACTTGAAGTAGCTAATACGAACGTAACGAGCGTGAGTAAGTGGAAGATGCTGGCCACGCTCGCAGGTTCGGAAAGCGTAACGGGTCATAATTATGCCGAATTCAAAAATGTCAATGTAGACGGCGTGGCACAGACCCCGACGAAAGAAGCAGAAGATTATGCATCAGTAACGATCGCGGGGAGCACGGTAAAAATTAACGTTTCCAGATAGTTTAAAAGTCTTGAAGAGCAAGGATCGAACAAGCAGGTAAGCCAGCTTGTTCGATTTTTATTATTCATACCTAATTCATTGAGCATTCTTAATGCTTTTCGTCTACAAGTAGCCCTTCATCCGCCGTGCGAACCGCCGATTACCGAATGGTACGTAGGATGGTGTAGGAGGTCGGGAGTAGTCACCCCCTCTTACTAGATTACTTGCGTCAGTGAGTGAGAAACCTGCTATAATCGTCCCATCCTTAGGCAGCTCTGAATGAGCTGCCATTTTTCATTTCTCGGACCCTGAAGATCTGGTATTAACCAGGATTAGGAAGCGGCACCTACGTAAATGTATGCGAGGAGCTCTTTTTTTTCATTCAGAGCTTGGAAATTTATTACTTGGTTTCGTTAATAAATGAGAAGTTTAAATAGATAATTCCTATTTGATAAATCGGATATATAATGGTAAATTCAGGATAATGCATCTGAGAATTACTTTAAATAGAAAGATAGAAAGCCAAATGAAACCAGTGGAGGGATGAGCATGTATGCTGAGCTTGCTGAACAGAAAGTTAACCAACTCAAGAGGAAGGGGCACTATCGGGAGTTTGTAACGATCAATCGTCTTTGTTCAAAGTATCCGCTGGCGAAGGTCAATCAGCAGGAGGATCACCCTGTAGTCGTATGGTGCAGCAATGATTATCTGGGGATGTCACAGCACCCTGAAGTGCTGAAAGCCATGCACGAGGCGATCGAACTTTATGGAGCAGGTTCAGGAGGCTCTAGGAACATCGGCGGGACCCATCACTACTATGCGGAATTGGAAGCGTCATTGGCCGAGTGGCATAGCAAAGAGGCCGCATTGGTGTTTCCAACTGGCTACGGCTCCAATGATGCGACCATACAATGCCTGACACACATTTTCACCGATTGCTTGATATTGTCGGATCAGTTGAATCACGCCTCCCTCATTAATGGAATCAGCTCTTCGAAGGCTGATAAGCTTATTTTCCGGCATAACGATGTCCACCACCTTGAGGAGCTGCTTTCATCCGTCCCCAGGGAGAGGGCGAAGATCATTGTGTTCGAATCGGTGTACTCCATGGATGGCGATGTAGCACCGATCAGGGAAATTGCTGCCCTGGCCAAAAAATATAACGCTCTAACATTCCTGGACGAGGTTCATGCCATAGGCATGTACGGTCCACGGGGAGCTGGTATTGCCGCTCAACTTGGTGTAGCGGATCAGATCGATTTCATCCAGGGCACCATGGCAAAAGCAATTGGGGTAATCGGCGGTTTTATCGCCTCCTCGTCCATTCTGATCGATTCGGTTCGTTCCTTCGCTTCCGGTTTCATCTTCACGACTTCGCTTCCGCCCGCCATCGTCGCCGCTTGCCTCACAAGTGTAGAGCACCTTAAGCGGTCCGAACGAGAGAGAAGCAGCCTACATGAGAAAACGCAGAAGTTAAGGGAAGCTCTTGCGGTACGTGGGATTCCAGTCATGGAATCGAGTGAAACGCATATTCTTCCCGTACGGATCGGGGATGCGTTGAAATGCAAGGGTGCCGCGAAGCGTCTGCTAGATAATCACGGAATCTACCTCCAACCCATCAATTCTCCGACAGTCCCCGCAGGTACGGAACGGTTTCGGGTGAACGTGACGCCCAACCATACCGATGAACAAATTCGAAGCCTCGTTGACGGGCTTGTTGAGGTGTTTGGGTATTTTGATATACTGACTCCTGCTCTTCAGGCGCGATAAGGGGGTGGGAGAAGAATGAAAGCTACAAGTCCAGCTGTTACAAGAAGAGCCGAAGAAGCGGATATCGAGCGGCTCATAGAGCTCAGAAAGCATCTCCTTAGCGGAGGAGAGGGGCATTACGCTGCTCAATCTCCAGAGGAGGAGTTTGCATGGCAGAGCAGCTACCGTCAGTGGCTGTTAAAGAACCTGCGGGATAACCCCCTTGTGCTTGTTGCCGCAGCTTCAGTGGAGGAAAAGGGTGAAATCATAGCTTGTGCTATTGGCATTATTGACGAGAGAGCACCACTGAAAGGCATTTTGAACGGACGATCCGGCTGGATTCAAACAGTGGTTGTTGATCTTCAGTGGCGCAGGCAGGGAGTGGCGGAGCAGGTGATGGAGTACGTACTGTCATGGTTCTGGGAGCAGGAAGTTGGGAAAATCGTCCTGCAAACGACATCTGTTGCAAAACATTTATACGAAAGGCTGGGATTTGAGGAAACGGGCGAGGAACTGCTGTACAAACAACTGCTATGAAGAAAGAAGGATGAATGATGAACGTTCTGATCATCGGTTTGGGGTATGCAGGAACACGGTTTTACAATGCATTCAATAACTTGGAATTGTCGGGTAAAGAAAAGATTGAGATCGCATATGTTGGCAGAAGGCATCACCGACAAGATCTTATTTATTACACTAACATTGCCAAGGCGCTTGAGGATTTCAAGCCACAGATTATTGTGGTCAGTGTCAATGATGGAAACCATGGGGAGGTGATTCGTCAGCTGAATGGTTATACGGGTTTTGTGATCTGCGAGAAACCGTTTGCCGGCATTCAAGACAATCTTGATTTGCTGGAATCCAGTCTTAAGAACACAGTGGGCTTCTGTCTTGACTTGGTCGAGCGGTATTCGGATGCCACCATCGCTTTGAAACAGTATGTAAACAAAGGACAGCTCCGGCTTCTGCGGGCTAACTTCTACTGGGGAAAAGACCGGATTCATGACCTCAGACCGACGAGCGGCGTGATCAGCGAGATTATTCACCCGCTCGATCTTGTTCAATGGATATGCGCACCAGAGGCAGAGCTGGAGTTGAAAGAAAGCCAAGGCATTCGTTCGGATTTCTCCATCTCAGGTGATGAGGTGCTCGACAGCGCCTCGATTACTGGCGTGCTTCAAGGGGCCGTAGTTACTGGGTACAGCAGCTTTGTGAACATTATCCGCAAACGGGAAATCGACCTTGTTTTTGCTTCACCCGATAACAGGCTTGTGTATGCTGCGCTTATTTATGATACTCCTGCCTGGGATTTCGATCAGCTGCGGGTATGGGAGAAGACAGTGACGGGCGATAGGGTCATTTTGGACATTCAGACTGGGGGCGAGCAGGGGAAACCGGAGCTCCGTACCATTGGCAAGCTCATTCGATTAACAGCTGATGCCGCACATTTTGTACAGAACGGAAAGAATCCTTCACAGCCATTTGCTGATCTTCGAACAGCGCTTAATTTGCAAAACCTGCTGAACAGGATCGAGCGCAGTTCAAGAACACTTGGGCCTGTACAGTATGTGGTAGGAGCAGAGAGGGAGTCTTATTATGACGAGAGCAACTGGGAGCGTCTTGGCTAAAGCTAAGTCTAAGGCAGATCTAACTATCTTGAAATAAGTGAGGAAAATAGGCATGCAAAAAGTTCTGCTTCTTTCATTCGGCATGTTCGCCCTCGGACTTGATGCCTATGTGCTTGCCGGGCTGCTTCCGCTGATGGAGGCCGATTTCCATCTCAGTGCCTCACAGATGGGGCAAGCCGTCAGCATTTTCACCCTTTGTTATGCGCTTGCCGCTCCAATATTCGCGACTTTGCTGGCGGGCAAGCCCGTGCGTCGGATTCTTCTGACCGCGCTTGGCGTCTTCACACTGGCAAATGCTGCCACAGCTTTAGCCCCCAACTTTGTATGGCTGCTACTCGCACGGGCGGCAGCAGGCATCGGTGCTGGGCTGTATTCCCCACTAGCCGCAGCAGCAGCAGCGTCCCTAGTTGCGCCAGAGAAGCGGGGGAGAGCGCTCGGAACAACGCTGGGTGGCATGAGCATGGGAACAGTCATTGGCGTTCCCATCGGGCTGATGATTGCGCAGCAGTGGGGATGGCGGGGGACGCTATGGGGGGTTACGATACTTGGCGCCGCAGCTATTGTCGGTATCATGGTTCGCTTGTCGGATTTCCCTGTAGCAGCTCCTCCAAGCCTGCGCCAGCGGCTGGGCATGATGGCTAGCCGTCGGGTAGCTGCCACAGTGGGTATTACATTCCTGACTAGCGTGGCTAGCCTTGGATTATACACCTACGTGGCTGCGATCCTGCAGGAACTGGCTGGAATCCGAAATATTACGGCTTATCTATGGGCGTGGGGAATCGGGGGCGTTGTGGGCAGCTTATTCATTGGCTCCCTGATTGATCGCACCAGACGAACGGGAACGCTGATGGTCGGCATTCTTGCGATTATGGCTCTGGCCATGTTCAGCCTTCCGTTCAGCATCCACTACTTGCTACTGGGCTTCATTCCCTTTTTCCTATGGGGCGTGACTGGTTGGGCATCGCAGGCTCCGCAGCAGCATGTTCTTCTGCAGTTGCAACCACAGCATGGCCCGGCAGCCGTCGCTCTAAACAGCTCGGCCAATTATCTGGGCAGCTCTATCGGCGCTTCCCTTGGCGGAGGCGTGTTGTTGATTGGCTTATCACCTTCCCAACTTCCTTATTTGGCCGGCTGTCTCGTAGCCATAGCGCTGCTCGGGCAGGGGCTTCTCATTATGAGGAGAAAGGTTGAAAAAGCAAAGACGGCCGATTTTCATTAATGAATAGCGGATTAACAAGTGCACTAATGAGATAATTCAAGCTTTTAATTCGTAGTGGTTCTAATCTGAAAAAGCTTGAGAAATCAAGCTTTTTTTATGTAGGTAGAATTGCTCCAATAAAAAAATACGCAAATGTCTCTACTATGTAGCGAAACATAGATACACTAAAAATTTCATGTCCGAGGAGTGGGTGGTGTTCGATAATAAAGCGATTTCTCATCAAGGTGAGACAAATTATTTGCACTTGAAAAATGATACGAAAACGTAGTAAGATCGAACTGTTAAATTAATTCTCTTTCTTAGGCATGGAGGTACAGCAAGTGTTAGACCAAATGTTAGAGTTATTTTTGCAAAACGGCCTCAGGCCTTTGAGTTTATTATCTGAAACGGTTAAATTTGAGCAGGAAGTGAATCGATCCGATCTTTCAGCATTGTTGATCTTGCATTTTCGTGGCGAAATGTCAACTTCCGTGCTGGCTACCGAGTTAGGGGCACCTCTAAGTACGGTTACAAGTTTGGTGAAACGACTCGTTCGCAAAGGACTGATTAATCGTACCCATTCTGATAAAGATCAACGGATTATTCTTGTTCAACTTACCGAGGAAGGTAAAAAATTAGCTTTGCAGGCAAGGACGATCATGGAAAATATGTTCCTACGCGTTCAGACTGCACTTAGTAAAGAGGAGTTACAACAGTTTCTCACCTTGGTCGTGAAGGTTGGGAAAGCCTTACAGGGGAAGGAAAGGAAAGAGAATGGAACACAAGATGCTAAATTGCGTAAAATAGCGATTGACGATTAACATAATATAATTTTTTTTGCTTCAATAATACGAAATCGTAATAAAAGAGGGGGCTACATAATTGAGAATAATCATTTATACCGGAAAAGGCGGAGTTGGGAAAACTAGTGTTGCCTCAGCTACTGGAGTTCGACTTGCTTCACAAGGATACCGAACGTTGGTCATGAGTACTGATGCAGCGCATAGTCTATCCGATTCGTTCAATGTTCCTCTGGGAAGCGAACCTAGACAGATAAGCGAACGGTTATGGGGACAAGAGGTAGATAGTTTAAAGGAGACCGAAAAACATTGGGGGCCTGTTCAGAAATGGTTGACAGAGATGATGAGCTGGGCGAAGCTAAACGATATAACAACGGATGAAACACTCGTTTTTCCTGGTATGGAGGAGCTATTCAGCCTGATGCAGATTAAGCGCCATTCAGTGAGCGGTTCATATGACGTCATTATTGTAGACTGCGCGCCAACCGGAGAAACATTAAGACTTCTTAGCTATCCGAATCTACTCAAATGGTGGATGGAAAAGATTTTTCCATACGAGCGCCGCTTGATCAAACTGGTACGACCAATTGCTAAATTAGCGACGGGTGGCTTGGAGTTGCCTAATGACGCTGCATTAAATAGTGTTGAAACATTCGTGAATGAGCTGGAGGACCTGCAAAAAATGATTATGGATGAAGCAGTGACTTCTGTGCGGCTGGTGATTAATCCAGAAAAAATGGTCATTGCTGAAGCAAGGCGAGCCTTCACTTATTTGAATTTATTTGGGTTTAATACAGATGCTATTGTGGTTAATCGCGTACTGCCTTTGGAAGCTGGAACTGGTTATTGGTCTACATGGCGCGAAATTCATGAAAAGTATGAAGAAGAGATTCGGACTTGTTTTAGCCCGCTGCCGATTTTCTGTATTCCTATGATGGAAGTAGAAGTACATGGTCTACCCATGCTTGAACGAATTGGTGATGCAGCATTTGCAGAATGTGATTCCGTGGAGATTCTTTATCGAGGACGAGTTCAGGAGATTCGCAAGGAAGGAACTACTTACTTTTTGGATCTAGTACTGCCCTTCGTACAAAAAGAACAGCTTCAGCTCAGCGAAAAAGGTGACGAACTTACGATACAAGCAGGTCCGCATAAGCGTAAAGTGTTATTGCCGCAAAGTTTACAGAGGCGTCCTATTGTCGGAGCGCGTTTTACAGAAGAAAAGTTGTCCATTCGTTTTGGCGAAAGGAGAGCAACAAATGAAACAGGGGAGGAACATGTAAATGAACAATGAATCGATGGTAAAGATTATGGATGGTATATCGATGTTGCATGAAACGATAGTTAAGGCTTTGATTCCGATAGAAGCCCAAGAACATTTCCGATCATCACACCGAGAAGCACTTTTGGGTGTAAGAGCTGTTCTAGACCACTCCATTGAAAAGTTGGATGAACATGCGATCGAAGTTGTACAAAAAAGAAAGGATGTTCATCGTCCTATCAAAATCACCGAGTAGCTAGGTAACAAAAGAAACGTAAAATTATTAAATATCCCCAAATTTAAAGATTGGAAGGAGCGGTGGAATGGTAGCAGCATGGATATTATTGGCCCTTGGAATTGGTCATATTATTTATGGTTTAATTTGGTTTAAAGTCCCGTTCAAAGAAGCATTTTGTGAAGGGTTTATAAATAAATTTAAATCAAATGAGTCTCGGCGCTCTGCATTTTGGTTCACCATATTTGGACCATTGCTTACAATGAGTGGACATATCGCAATTTACGCGGCTAATATGTCTGACATGGGTCTGTTTTCGATAATAGGCTATTATTTGTTTATTATTTCGTTTTTCGGAGTCTTAGCCCTACCCAAATCCCCATTGTGGGTAGCCCTAATCTTATCTCTTATCTTTATTGCGATAGGGTATGGGTGGATTAAATAATGTCGCAGTAGTTTACATCTACCATCTTGGGTCCTGACTTAGCGAATTTTGTTTCAAGAAACATGTAAAATAGGATATTATTTCGTGGCAATGCTTGAAAAAACTACGATATCGTAGTTATTTGCTTAATAATTACGATATCGTAGTTTTTTATTGGCTGGAGAAAGGGATCTTCATGGTGATTAATATCACCAAACGATTAGTGTGGGAAGGCTACCTCTATAGAGAGAAATCGCAGCAGAACCAGTGAATCATCGTCAATCGACTGACGGAAGACGGAGCTGATCGCTGATGAAGCAATCGGTAGGATGACGAGGACGATGTTTGGCCGAATGTTGTCTGAATCCCTGATTGAAATAATAAAATTTGACTTGGAGGAATTTTTTATGAAAACGATTTTTATCACGGGTGCTTCATCAGGAATTGGAAGAGCCGCAGCAAAACACTTTGCTGAAAGAGGATGGAACGTAGTAGCAACTATGCGTACACCTGAAAATGAAACTGAATTTTTGAAGATGAACAATATTTTGGTGCTTAGGCTTGATGTTGAGAAAAAAGATACGATTCAAAACGCGGTAGCAGAAGGAATCCAGCGGTTTGGTAAAATTGAAGCTCTTCTCAATAATGCAGGTTATGGAACAATAGGAATTCTTGAAGCAGCTACTGAAGAGCAGATTAGAAGACAATTTGAAGTGAACGTTTTTGGTTTGATAAACATGACTAAAGCCATTGTGCCGCATTTTAGATCGAATCAAGAAGGGGTGCTGATTAATATTTCTTCTATGGCAGGAAAAGTTACTTTCCCTTCCATGTCGCTTTATCATTCATCTAAATTTGCGGTTGAAGGCTTTTCAGAAGGCTTAGCGTATGAGTTAGCATCTCAAAACATCAAAGTAAAGTTGATTGAACCAGGAGCTACTATTAATACGGACTTTGGCGGAAGATCAATGGAGTTATATTTTGATGAATCATTAACTGACTACAAGCCGTTTACTGCTGCATTTCTGAGTAAATTAGTGGAGATGCAAAAAGACCCAGCATATACCTCGACTCCAGAAATTGTCGCTGAAACTATCTATCAAGCGGCGACAGATGGTACAAACCAGTTTCGATATGTTATTGGTGAAAATGCAAAAACGCTCATTAATATGAAGGAAAGTCTAGGTGGTGAAGAATATATGAAGTTTATAACTCAGCATTTTTCTTAAATTGCGGGAATGAGTTGGATATAAAAATAAGCGGATTATATGAAAACTGCCGGAGGTAGAACTTGCATACATATCCCAAATTGTGCATGAATCTTTGGTGTATAGTGGTGTTCAACATGCAATTCCCTTGCTTAGCAAGGGTTTTTCTTCGTTCTCGTACTTCAGGTTGTTATTGAGAATTATTATCACTTATAATGGTTATTGAAGCAACGAGAACTGAATTGGATGGGGTTGAGTGGACACAATGATCGTAAATGACCATATATTGCTTTGGAATCATGCATCTATTAAGGTGCTGGATGTACGCCATACGATGATGAGAACAGGAGAGGCCATGCGTTCTTACAGGCTACCTGCCAGTGTGTTTCTGCTCGTGACTCGCGGCAGTGCCCAAGTGCTGCTGGACGACATGGAATTTCTCATAAAGCGATTTCAAGTGATGCACAGCGGTAAAGGGGCACACCTGGATATTTTCCCGACAGAAGATGAATTTGAATATTATATGATTTTCTATAAAGCATCGCTTCCGGCTCCAAGTCGTCAGGAAATGGTGAACCTACTAGAGAAAAGTAGTCCGTTTCATATGCAATACAGCTTTTCGCCGAACCACCCCATTTCACTTTTTCACAAAGTAAAATTAATGGATCAGGAGTGGAGACAGGCAGGATCAATGGAGCGTTTCCAGGTTAAATCATTGTTTTATCAATTCGTCTACAGTATATTGCAGCAGCTTTATGGACAAGGGATAGATATGAAGGAGCCGGATCTTGCTGCGCAAGCGATCTTGTACATCAAGGAGCACTATTCGAAATCGATCAATCTGGACTCTCTAGCAGAAAGTTTGAATTACAGCGTTCCGCATTTTTCGGCTTTGTTCAAAAATAAGACTGGATATAGCCCGATCGACTATCTAATTCGGATACGTATCGATAAGGCAGCAAGCCTGCTTGTGGAAACAGATGCGACCTTGCGTGAAATTGCTGTAAGCGTGGGGTATAAGGATCCTTATTATTTCGGTCGTCTTTTCAAAAAGTATAAAGGCGTTTCACCTGACAGGTTTAGAGCGATAGAATTGGATCGACTTAAAACAGAAGATAGTCCCTCTAATTTCATTCGATCCTCCATTGTTGTTGAAAGGTTTCAACGTTATATTGAAGGTGATAATCATTATCAATATAATACTGAGGGAGAATTTACCATGTACAAACAATTCAAATCAACCGCTACGGCAACATTATTGCTTTGCTTTGCATTGCTAGTTAGTGCTTGCTCTGGCGCTGCATCAAACACGAGATCAGTAACAGGAGAGAACCAGTCGTCATCAAATGTGGTGTCGCCGCACCAAAGTTCTGCTCAACCGAATACCAGTCAGACGACCGAAAACCTGCAAACCAAAGTGGTATCAACAATCAACGGTGATATAAAACTCCCTGTAAATCCTAAGCGTATTGTAGCTGACCAATATTTAGGCAGTTTTATTGCACTTGGTGTCACTCCGATTGGAACGCCCGGACTACACCGTAAAAATCCGTATTTCACCGAAGCGCTCAAGGAAGTACAAGATATTGGCGATGTGAATGGTTCTTTGGAGAAGGTGATCGATTTGCAGCCCGATCTGATAGTGACCGGGGTGAACGAAAGGTATGAGCAATTATCCAAAATCGCTCCTACCGTTTCTGTTCCCTATGGCGAATTGAAGAACGCACATGAAGAGTTGACCTACTTTGGCAAGCTTTTGGGTAAAGAAAAAGAAGCGGAAGCCTGGCTTGCCGACTATGATCGTCGCATTGCCGCTGCAAGTGAAAAAGTAAAGAAAGCTGTACCGTCCGGTGCCACATTTACGATCTTCGAGTTGACAGACAAAACGACTTATGTTTACGGCGATAATTTTGGGCGAGGCGGCCAAGCCGTCTATCAGGCACTAGGTTTCAAACCACCTGCCCCAATTGCGGCGGAAATTCTTGAAAAGCAGTGGGCTGAGCTATCGAATGAGGTACTATCGAAATATGCAGGCGATTATATCATTCTGACTTCTAATGACCGTACCTTGGAAGACATTAAAGCCGATCCGATCTGGTCTACGCTTGATGCTGTCAAAAACAATCATGTGTATGTTTGGAAGGAGGAACGTTCTTGGTACTACGATCCAATTGCTGTCCTGTCACAGACGGAGGAGATCGCTGCTTGGCTATCAGGGCAGCGCTAAAGTTATTTATTCTTACAGCAGCATTAGATAAGTGAATCGCTGAGAATAATAGAACACTCAGGCGTAGCAACTACATATATCTTGACCGGGAACCTTTTGTTGTCCTATGATTATTGAGACATCAAAAGGTTTCGTATTAGATTATGAAGATGCCAATCTCGTAATCGATCGAAGAGTCGGCAGAGAAACACGGTATCGGCTGAATATCTCGGCGAATATCCAACGCTTTTTTTGCTGAAATTGAAAGTAAATATTTGCAGGTTCGATATGAAAATCCGCCTTATTGGCGGTCTTTTTATTTTATTAATGATTCTTTCACACAGATTAAATGGAAAAAAGGAGATTTGAATAGATGGATAAGAATAATCGCAATTTTTCAGAAAGCAACCCTAATCCCTGGACTTCCTCAGACATTATTCATAGTGACTTACTTGCCACCAAGAATCTTGTCTATGACGTGTGCGGATTTGATTGCTCTCAACCACTTTTAGAAGCGCAAAACGCTGAATACGGGGCTTATTTAGTTCAAATAGATTCTTTCTCCATTAGATTTCGTGTCGCTAAAATTACGCCTACTAAGGTTGGGCAATTTGTGACACTATGGCAGAGAAGTGGGGATGGAACCACCCAACCATATGATGTATCAGATCCAGTCGATTTCTTCGTGATTAGTACACGCAATGGTAATAACTTTGGCCAATTTGTATTTCCAAAGCATGTTCTATTCGAGCAAAAAATAGTATCAAATGAAGGCGAAGGCGGTAAACGGGCAATACGAGTATATCCGCCGTGGGACAAGCCTACAAGCCTCCAGGCTCAAAAAACTCAGAAATGGCAGTTGAAATATTTCATGGAAATACCTATGAATGAACCTATTAACTGCGCTCGTGCACAAATGCTTTACGCCCCCAGATCATTGAAGTAAGCTTTGCGTTGGTTTTAGTTAAAATGAGTGGGAGTCGAACTATAAAGAAACTGCAAAAAAAGAAATGTAGTAACCGATTGCTCGCTGATTGATTGGCGGGTTAAAATCTCGATGATGAGAGCAATGAAGTTGGCTTGATAAGCGAATGGAAAATTATAGCTCAATAAGCATCAAAATGAGGCTGCCGAAATGATCGGCAGCTTTACTACGCTATTGGATGCTAAATATAAGATAGATTAACCGCTGAATCAATCTCAATTCGCCAGTCGTTACACTGCATGATGTTTCCTGGCGGGTACTCGAATTCGCACGTACTCATCAGCGAAAAATTGAGCTTTCGACAAACTGCATTCGACGCCAGGTTGTTAATAGATGGGAATGCATGAATAAACCTAATTTTTTGCTCAATGCTTGCACTTGCGATAGCTTCTGAGACAGCTGCAGTCGCTATACCTTTGCCTTGGTAGGGCGGCAGGATGCTCCAACCGATCTCATTGACGAATTCTTCTTTCCACATGCTATCCCAGTACCCGACACTTCCTACAGTTTCCATCTTTGGAAGCAAGACAATGCTAAACATACGTCCAGTTCCACGTCCAGCTATCTCAAGATACCGCTTATGGCGTCTTAGGATTTGCTCCTCAGTTTCCGGGCCTCCAAGGTGTTCCATCATCTCAGGAGCATTAATAAGACGAAGCAAGTTAAGGTCGGCATTGGACCAAGGCTCTATCTTAACATGTGGTGCGTTCATTTGCTCCGGCATTTCTAATCTCACTCCAATTGTTGGTTTCGTATAGACGAAATATCACTTTACCAAAAATAATACCAAGAACAAATGTTCTATGTCAACGAAACATTTTCCAGCTAAAAAGACGAACAGTGCATAGTTGCGTTCATATTTCAGATGACAAAGAGGAACACATCTCCAATTACCCAGTTTGAAAGTTGATAACCCGGCAATATCGTAAATAATATCTGTTGACACGAAAGTAATTAGGTGCCATACTATAAATATAAACAACGAAAATAAAG
The DNA here is from genome assembly GCF_010820665.1 of Paenibacillus sp. SYP-B3998. Taxonomy (GTDB): domain Bacteria; phylum Bacillota; class Bacilli; order Paenibacillales; family NBRC-103111; genus Paenibacillus_E. The sequence goes on from NZ_JAAIKC010000001.1 coordinate 1,572,098, forward strand.
CTATTAGAGACAGTTGGTTTATCAACAGGGCGATATCTTTTGTTGGCAGACCTTCATGGAAACATCAGTAAGGAGTAAAACGGGCTAGTGATGCTAGCCCATTTTCATCCTCATATAGTTAGGAACCTAATTATATGAGCTGAACGTTTAAACAAAAGAAAGGAGTAGCTAAATGAACAAGACGAATTACCCGAATCAGACAGACGGTGCTTACGGGATCAAACCTGCTGTTTCCAAGGCAAAGTCATTTGTATTGTGGCGTGAAGTTGTAATGGCCTATGCAGCCCCTGCGATTATGGCAGGTATCGGGGGATTGGTCACTGCCGACAAAGGCCTTCAATTAGGTGCATTGACCACAATTGGAGGAACATCGGCCTTGGTCGCTTTGATGCTTGGCCTTTGGTTGCAAAGCCGAGGAGGCCGTAATCAGTGGATTATCGGCACACCTCACTTGGGAGTGGTAGCGATGTTCGCGTTGGCAGGGGCTTGGTTCGGCCTATTCGCCGCATGGGTGACATCTGATTTGCTGGGAGATATGATTTCGATCAATCACTTGGCTTGGGTCGGTCGTGTCTGGATCGATTTCCCGTTATCTGGATTTATAGCAAGCACGATAGTGACATGGCGGTGGCGACTTGCCGTTACAACAAATTTTCCATTCAAAGGAGACGGTAAAAGAGGATAGTTATTATTGGAGCAACAGGTACAATCGGTAGTGCGCTTTTGAAACGTTTGGTGGATCTTGGAGTCCCAGCCCGGGCACTGAGCAGAGAGCCTGAGAAGTTGCGTAATCAGATTGGGGATAAAGGTCGGTCTACGATTGAGGTCGCATCGGCTGATGCTTCCGATCCTGAATCGCTGCGTCGCGCATTTGCAGGAGCTAGCCAACTTTTTCTTGCAATGTCCAACAGTCCAAGACAAATCGAGTTGGAAACTTCAATCATTCACATTGCCATCGAAGCTAGCATCAGGCACATTGTAAAGATATCCAGCCCTGCCTTTGAGAAGATTGCCCCCGTCGCAGTGGCAGGCTGGCATCACGAAATTGAGAAAACCTTAAGCGAGTCTGGAATCACACACACTGTTCTGCGTCCTTATGCGTTTATGCAAAACTTACTGCGTCTTGCACCAACGGTCACGACACAAGATGTTTTCTTCGGCTCCATGGGCGATTCACCATGTAACTTCATCGATTGTCGCGATATCGCGGATGTTGCCGCAGAAGTTCTGACTAACCGAGAGGCATCAGGCCACATCTATACGCTTACCGGTTCGGAGATTTTCAGCTATCCTCAAATTGCGAGTAAACTATCCAGTCT
>NZ_JAAIKC010000001.1:1573515-1701022 GCF_010820665.1 Paenibacillus sp. SYP-B3998
AATACGGGCACATGCCTCCTTGGCTCGCGAACCATGTTGTGGAAATTCAAACGATGTCTACGATAATACCAGAAAAGCCTACGGACACTGTCAAGCGACTGCTTGGTAGAGAGCCCCGCACGCTAGATGTTTTTCTGAATGAGAATGCCGAAAATTTCCGGTAGAAGCGGATTCCACCTTTTTATAAATATGTATTGTTAGACAGCAGTGTAAATGGGGAGTATTACCTTGTAAATTTCTTGGAACGCATTGAGTTAACGTAGAAGCAAGGAATCTCAGCACTTACGGACGAACTTGGCTAATCCATGAAAACATCAGTAAGGAGTAAAACGGGGCTAGTGATGCTAGCCCACTTTCACTCTCATATAGTTAGGTAGCTAATTATATTCGCTGAAATATTAAAAAAGAAGAAAGGAGTAACTAAATGAACAAGATGAATTACCCGAATCAGACAGACGGTACTTACGGGATCAAGTCTGCTGTTTCCAAGGCAAATGAATTTGCATTGTGGCGTGTAGTTGTAATGGCCTATGCAGCCCCTGCGATTATGGCAGGTATCGGGGGATTGGTCACTGCCGACAAAGGCCTTCAATTAGGTGCATTGACCACAATTGGTGGAACATCGGGCTTGATAGCTTTGATGCTTGGCCATTGGTTGCAAAGCCGAGAAGGCCGTAATCGGTGGCTCATCGACACACCTCACTTAGTTGTGGTAGCAATGTTCGCATTGGCAGGGGCTTTGTTCGGCCTATTCGCCGCATGGGTGACATCTGATTTACTCGGAGATATGATTCCGGTTAATTATTTGGACTTGGTCGGTGGTGTCTGGATCGATTTCCCGTTATCTGGATTTATAGCAAGCACGATAGTGACATGGCGGTGGCGACTTGCCGTTACAACAAAGTTTCCATTCAAAGGAGACGGTAAAAGATGATAGTTATTATTGGAGCAACAGGTACAATCGGTAGTGCGCTTTTGAAACGTTTGGTGGATCTTGGAGTCCCAGCCCGGGCACTGAGCAGAGAGCCTGAGAAGTTGCGTAATCAGATTGGGGATAAAGGTCGGTCTACGATTGAGGTCGCATCGGCTGATGCTTCCGATCCTGAATCGCTGCGTCGTGCATTTGCAGGAGCTAGCCAACTTTTCCTTGCAATGTCCAACAGCCCAAGACAAATCGAGTTGGAAACTTCAATCATTCACATTGCCATCGAAGCTGGCATCAAGCACATTGTAAAAATATCCAGTCCTGCCTTTGAGAAGATTGCTCCCGTCGCAGTGGCAGGCTGGCATCACGAAATTGAGAAAACCTTAAGCGAGTCTGGAATCACACACACTGTTCTGCGTCCTTATGCGTTTATGCAAAACTTACTGCGTCTTGCACCAACGGTCACTACACAAGATGTTTTCTTCGGCTCCATGGGCGATTCACCATGTAACTTCATTGATTGTCGCGATATCGCGGATGTTGCCGCAGAAGTTCTGACTAACCGAGAGGCATCAGGCCACATCTATACGCTTACCGGTTCGGAGATTTTCAGCTATCCTCAAATTGCGAGTAAACTATCCAGTCTACTTGCTCGGCCGATACGCTACATCAACATGGAGCCCCAAGTACTGTTACATAATCTAATCGAATACGGGCACATGCCTCCTTGGCTCGCGAACCATGTTGTGGAAATTCAAACGATGTCTACGATAATACCAGAAAAGCCTACGGACACTGTCAAGCGACTGCTTGGTAGAGAGCCCCGCACGCTAGACGTTTTTCTGAATGAGAATGCCGAAAATTTCCGATAGAAGCAAATTCCACCTATTTAGAAATTGTGTGTATCTAACAGAATAGTATGTCACCAAAAAAGAAAAACGCTTGATCCTTATATACTCAGGGATTAAGCGTTTTTTATTGGAATTTAGATGAATATCCACTAAAGCAGTTTATGAGGCTGCATGTATCAGCTCTTTGTTGCTACGCTAACGAGAATTAAATATAAAAACGTTTATATAATATTAACCTAATTAAGAGCTATTTAAGGTATAATTAACCATATATAACAATTAGATATGCATATGCATTTACCAATGACTCTTACACTTGGCGAACAGGTAGAATGGAGGAAGATAGGGATGGCATTTGAGAAGGAGTCCATGTTTTGGAACGAAAAATTTGATGGTGAAGAAACACTTACGATACTTCCATATAGCAAAGCTCTAAATCATGTTGAGGTTAGGGTTAAAGCTATTTCCAGTGAGTTAACTCCCGATGTGTCTGAGAGAATTCTTCAGATGTCTGGAAGATCTCACCTCGCTGCATACATGATTTTATTAGCAGGTGTACAATGCTTACTTTATAAATACACGGGTGAAGAGAACATCTTGGTTGGGATGCCAGCTGTCAAAAATCCAGATCATTGTTGGCTGCCTATCGATGATGTTATTGTTCTTAAAGAGCAGATCAGTAAGGAGAGTACCTTTAAATCTTTACTGAACGTATTGAAGGGTTCACTCCTTGAAGTGCTGAATCATCAAAGCATACCATTTCGCAGAATGATAGAACATTTGCAACTACAGGATATTCAAGGTATTCCGGTTGTGCATACACTTGTTTCTTTGAAAGAGCTGCATATCATTGATACGAGCCAAAGTGTTGTTTACGATGTGTTTTTTCAATTTGAAATCAATAATAATCGGATCCATTTAAATATGTTATACAATGAGCATTTGTACAGTCCAGCATTTATTACGCAGGTAGCAGATCACTTAAATCAATTGTTTACTATTGTGCTGTTTCAGTTGGAGCTTAGGATAGAAGACGCGGTGTTTTTAACGGAAGACGAGCAGTATCAACTGCTGCACACGTTTAATGATACGGCAGCAGCGTATCCGCGTGAGCAGACGATTCATCATCAATTTGAGAGGCAAGCGGAGCGAAACCCGGATGCGGTGGCGGTAGTGTTTGGCGACAATCGGTTAACGTATGCGGAATTGAATGTTGCAGCGGGTAAGGTCGCTTGCCGTTTGGAGGATCTAGGTGTAAGTGCAGGTACGGTCGTCGGTTTATTTGTAGAAAGGTCCTTGGAGATGATGATCGGACTCTTAGGAATACTTAAAGCTGGAGGCGTTTATGTTCCTATTGATCCGTCCTATCCACAGGTGCGGATAACAGCGATGCTCGAAGATACGGGGATCCAGGTCGTATTAACCCAAGCCCATCTTCAGGGAAGCTTGCCTGATAAGCTTGAATCTGTCGTGTTAGATACGGTGGCAGCGTGGCCGGAGGTCCATGCAAGCAGGCTGATTTCGTCTAATCAGGCTGCAGCGGACGATTTGGCATATATCATCTATACTTCTGGCTCAACCGGAATTCCGAAAGGGGTATGTGTGACGCATCGCGGGGTAGTGCGACTTGTCTCCTCCGCGAACTATGTAAACATTAGGCAGAGCGATGTATTTTTACAGGGCTCGACGGTGTCCTTCGATGCAGCTACGTTTGAAATTTGGGGAAGCTTGCTGAATGGGGCTACGCTCGTTATTTTGCCACCTGGCAATCTATCGCTTACGGATTGGGCACAAGCCATTGAGCAGCATCAGGTGACGATTTTGTGGTTAACGGCGGGACTGTTTCATGTGATGGTGGAGAACCAGCTCCAAGCGCTGCAAGGCGTCCAGCAATTGTTGGTCGGTGGAGATGTTGTGTCCAAGTCCCACGCGAAAAAAGTGCTGGAGCAGTATCGTGAACTGCGGCTGATTAACGGTTACGGTCCGACGGAAAATACAACGTTCACTTGCTGCCGCGAGATCCAATTAGCAGATGTAGAACGTACGTCGATTCCAATTGGCCGTCCGATTAGCAACACGCGTGTGTATGTGCTAGATAAATCTAGGAAGATTTTGCCGATCGGTGTGGTTGGGGAGCTGTTCACAGGAGGAGACGGGCTGGCACGCGGCTATTTCAACCGCCCAGAGCTAACGGCTGAAAAGTTCGTGGACAATCCGTTTGTTCCGGGGGAACAGCTGTACCGGACAGGGGACTTAGCAAGATGGCTGCCGGATGGAGCCATAGAGTATATAGGTCGTAATGATGAGCAGGTCAAGATTCGCGGATTTCGAATCGAGTTGGGTGAAGTCGAAGCGCAGTTGTTGAAAGTGACATCGCTCAGGGAAGCAACCGTCATCGCTAGAGAAGACGGAAGCGGTCAAAAGATAATGTGTGCGTATTTTGTAGCCGAAAAAGAACTTGTTGGGAGCGAATTAAGGAGCGTATTGTCACAAGATTTGCCAGCATTTATGATGCCATCGTATTTTGTGCAGTTGGATCGCTTACCACTGACGCCGAATGGGAAGATTGATCGTAATGCGCTGCCAGCGCCGGAAGGTGAACTGCAAACTGGGGTAGCGTATGTGGCGCCTCGTACACGGCAGGAAGAGCAGCTTGCGCAAATTTGGCAAGAGGTGCTGGGGCTTGAGAAGATTGGCATCAAAGACAGCTTCTTTGACCTTGGCGGTCACTCGCTAAAAGCGCTGCTCTTAATGTCGAGCATGGGAAAAGCGGGGTTTCATGTGACATTGACGGATATCTACCACTATAAGTCTATTCATGCGATTGCAGATTATCTTCAAGCTGCTGGTGAGAAACCGGATCTTATTACAATGAAGGATGAAATGATTTCAAATTTGCATCGTGAAACGGGAGCTGTATACGACTGGGCTTCGTATCGAGTCAAGAGCTTCGAGCAAAAAATGGTGTATATCCATGTGCTGTACACCGATAAGATTGATCAGCATCATATTGAGAAAATCGTGCAGGTTTTACGCGGTAAAGTTGCCAAGAGCCTTGCTCCTCATTATATCGTACCTTTACATCAAAAAATCGAGATTGATTGTCACAAGGAAATGGATGAAGAGGAGTTTCGCAGATGCTTAGGATTAGAAAAAATGGAAGCAGCTGAGGTTGCCATCGTTCGCGAGCGAATCCAGAGCGACTACGAGAAAAGAGATCATTGGGTTCAAATGGGGCAGCTGACGCTAGAGTATCCGTTAGGACCGATACAGCAAATGCAAATTTCATTTCAGACACCGTCCACCATGTATGTTATCAGGTTGGACGAATATGTGGACTACACACATATGGATCAGGCATATATCCAACTCGTGAAAGATCAAGGCTTGCTGAGAAGTGTTCCTATTAATAAGGAAGGATCAACTTTCTGGAAAGAGCATGCCTTTCATTTGGTTCAACCACCCTCACTGCTTGTAGTTGACGTGTCGAATAGCAATCCGTCAGGCGCTTTTATGGAAATGGTAGAAATGTTTATCACAAACACGATATTCAGCGGAGAACATATTTTGTATCAAATGATCCTTGTCAAATGGAACCTGCGAGAGCACTACGTCCTCACACTATTCAACCATACGATATGTGACCGGGTTACAATGGAAACGTTTGAGAGACAGCTGATGACACACTATAGAAGCTTATGCGATGGCAAAACGTCACCATCCAGCGAAGTTAAGCCTTATGCTGCGTATGTAAGGCAAATACAAAACGGTTTGCAAGGAATCACTGAGTGTGAATTGATCTCAGCGTTTGAACTCGAAGTTTTTCATCAAGGCAAGAAGGACATTTTGCAGAGGCTAGACGATAGAAAGAGTAAAGAATCGTATTTGTTTCACATCTATGTACCGACGAAGGATCATTCGTTGGAGTCGGCTCTTTCTTTATATACCAAGGGATTACAAAAATATTTGGGGCTGGACAAGCTGCCGATCCTATTCGTTTATGAGGGAAGAACGTATGAATCCATAACTTACTACGACACTATTGGGGAGTTTATTGATATGGTGCCGCTTGTCATTGACGCAGCTTTGCAGCCTGAAGAAATGCTGCGATCGGTAAAAGCGAGACTGGATATCCTTAGGCAGCGAAACGTTAATTTTATGCATTTGCTTCATGATCCATCCACGGATAACCCCAAGTTCAAGATAAGGGAGCACATGTATGGTGGAGATCAGTACGAATATCTCGATATGTTCATGTTCAATTATTTGGGCAACAGCAGTGAGGGGAGGTTGGCGAAGGACGATTATGACGTCTCTTTCATTAAGCAACCCAACCTACTACCGATTTATTCGCTTTTCAATTGTATTGCTAAATCGTATGCGGATGGACTTATCTTTACGATGCGCTGCAGTTATCGAATCGATGTTCACGAAGTTAGAGATGCTTTTGCAGAGGCTGCATTCGCGGTAAGTACAGGGAGGTAAATGAAGGCTATGGATACGTTAACCTATCATGTCTATGACAATTTGAAAGTAAGCAGACATTATCTGCCGTTGCCTTCTCTTAAAGAGAGTAGGAGTAGCAAAGAGATGAACAGCGCTTTTGTGCAAGTTTCTTTTGAGCCCAGCCATTACAGGTCAATGCTTGATTTTACAGATCAAGTATGTATACCTTCTTTGCTCACAGTTGCATGGTCGGTATTGCTATCCCACTACGCCAACCAGTACAAAGTGCCTGTCTTGTATACCGTGCTGCCTCCAATCAAGCAACAGGATCTACCCATTACGCGCTTCCCACTCGAAATGGATATTCACTCTGAAGACGATCTTATCACTGTTACTAATAAGATCAAGATACTTTTGGATGAAGGTAAACAGGACGGCGACAACAGGGATAACGTATGGTCAAGTCGTGACCAAGGTTACAGGCTAGAGATAGAGATAGAGAAAGAGAAAGCTGATTTCTTCAATATTGGCGTTTTTGAAGCGCATGACAAGGAATGGCTGCTGACTGTGGATGCTTCGTGCGAGTACGTGAACAGCACAGATTTCTATCAGCCAGATATCGCATTCTGGTTTCATTACGACGTGAATACGTTGGAAGGCATTGTACAATATGACAGCAATCACTTCGAGGAATCATGGATTAACCAACTCGTGGGGCATTTCCGTGTCGTATTGGCTAACGTTCTGAAGTATCCGCAAAAACCTGTGCTGATGCATCCACTTGTTACCGAAGCGGAATTGGAGCCAACCACGATGAGATGGCAGGATACCGAAGAACCATACTCAGCGATTAAACCCTTCTATCAAATGGTAGAAGAACAGGCAGAGCGAACGCCGGCTGCGATTGCTTTGGAGTTTCAGCAGCAAAAGATAACTTATTGTGAATTAAACCATCGAGCGAACCTCGTAGGTCGTAACGTTCTTGAGACTTATCGGTCAACCGAGGATGTTGATGTAAAACCGAACACAATCATTGCGATTGTTATGGAAAGAAGCGCTGATGTATTGCCGTCCATATTAGGGGTTATGAAAGCAGGAGCGGCCTACCTCCCGGTTGATCCCCGTTATCCAGATGAACGAATCCGGTTTATTCTGGAAGATGCGCAAGCTGGACTTATTATTACACAAAGTAAACTACTCGAGAAATTGTATCGTATTGCTCCTCACATTCCTAGACAGTCAATCCTTTGTGTCGATGACATGTTTGCACAACCAAGTGGTATGATTGAGAATTTGGGTATTTACGCAAAACCAAACGATTTGGCTTATGTGATCTATACATCAGGCTCTACGGGGAAACCGAAGGGAGTCCTCATTGAACATGTCGGAGTTACAGCTTTGATTCCTTATTTGGTCAAGAAATTCAGGATTACTGCGGAATCAAGGGTCATGCAGTTTGCTTCAATCAGTTTCGATGCTTCCGTTTTAGAATGGATTGCTACCTTGGCGGTGGGTGGTATTGTCGTCGTACTTTCAGATGAGGAACATCCCCCTCATATGGATGTTTCGGATGTGATTTTGGAGAAAAATATTCATATTGCTGTACTGCTCCCGTCGATTCTTCGGACAATGAATAAACAAAAGCTTCCTAGTTTGCAAACGATTATTTGCTGCGGGGAGGCTTGCACCTCGGATATTGTCAGTCGTTGGGGAGCGGATTATCGTTTGCTGAACGCATATGGTCCGACTGAAGTGACAATCATTTGTTCTGTGGGTCACTGCCAACCTGGAAAGAGGGTTACAATCGGAAGTCCTGTCGATTATAAACAGTTATTTGTATTAAATCCATTTGGCAATCCCGCTCCTATTGGTGTTCCGGGCGAATTGTGGGTGGGAGGTATAGGCCTTGCCAGAGGATATCTGAATCGTGGGGAGCTGACGAAGGAACGATTCGTGGATCGTGACATCGTCATGAAAGAAGGCCATCCACCACAGACGATCCGGCTTTATAGGACGGGGGATATAGTGAAGTGGACGCCGAGTAAGGAATTAGCGTTTATTGGCCGAAACGACGATCAGATCAAGATCAGGGGCTTCCGCATCGAATATGGTGAAATCGAACACTGTCTCCATCAATATCCGGGTATTGTACAGTGCATGGTGAGGGCATGGCAGGATGGAGCCTTTCAGAAATTGGTCGCTTATTATACCGCCAGAGAGGAATTGGCATCTGCCAATCTAGCGCATCACTTGTCGTCCGTTCTGCCTGATTATATGATTCCGTCCTTCTATATCCAGATGGATATTCTTCCTTTAAATACAAACGGCAAAGTGGATCGGCACGCCCTACCGCTGCCCAATCAAATAGGCTCTGACAAAATCACCTTCGTGAGCAAGCGCGAGCAAGGTGAGGGTACAGAGGAACATGATGCTGAAAGTAAGCTGCTTCGTATTTGGCGCGATATGTTAAAGCAGGAGCATATAGGGGTCAACGACCACTTCTTTGCAGCTGGAGGCGATTCGATCCTCGCTATTCAGATGGTATCTTTGGCTCGGGAGCAGGGACTGGCTGTGACACCAAGATTGGTTGCGGAATACCCAACTGTAAAAAAACTATCCGCAGTGGTCATTTGGGAAGAACGGAAAGATAAGCATGAGGAAGCCATCGACATGGTGGGCGAGTTCGGACTAACGCCGATTCAGCACTGGTTTTTTGAACAGCGTTTCCAAGCATCAAACTATTTTAACCAATCTCAATTGATCTCGCTTCACCCTTGTGATATCGACAGACTGGAGGTTGCTTTTGAGCGGTTGCTACAGCTCCATCCTGAACTGACCATGGAAGTGATACCGCGCGATATGTCCTATGTCCAAAGGTATCGTATGAATGTTGTGGAAGCCCGTATTGCAACTTACACGCTCCATGGGGTGGAGGAACCCGAACAGGAGATACGTAAGATATGTGGAAAGTGGCATAGCGCGTTAAACTATGAAGCCGGGGAAATGCTATATGCGGGTGTAATCAAAGGACATCCCGACGGCAAAGACCGTCTGTTTGTCGCCATTCACCATTTGGTCATAGACGGGGTCTCATGGCGAATTTTACTTAAAGATTTATATCAGTTGTATTGCGGAGTTGAACCTCCCCCTGTATCAAGTTCCTACAAGAAGTGGCAAGCCGCTCTGATGATCTATGCACAGCAGGAGAGAGCATTAGAACATAGGGACTACTGGATCGAAAAGCAAACTAAATCCACCTCATTCGTTCTGCCAGTAGATGCTTACTTGAACAAGCTTAGCGACAATGCCTATGAACAGCATGTCGCTAAGCTTTCCCGGAACGACACACAACGGCTCTTAAAGCAGTGTGCCCGCGCTTATCATACACAAATTAACGACCTGCTTCTTACGGCATGGTCGCTGGCTTTATCCAAGTGGTCCGGACAAAGCACGGTCGCTTTCCGGCTGGAGGGACATGGACGTGAACACGTTGTGGCCGATATGGATCTGACGAGAACAGTGGGCTGGTTCACGTCTATGTATCCCGTATGTATAGAGATTGCTGAGCAAGGCACGTTGGGAGAGACGATCCAATCTGTCAAAGAGCAGCTGCGCGCCATTCCGGATCGCGGCATATCTTATGGCGCACTTCGGTATTGCCATCCCGATGAAGCGATCCGAAGTACATTGACCGGATCTTATCCTCAGGCCGTTTTCAACTATTTGGGCCAATTTGAGAATCAGGAAGAAGCGAGTGAACGGGACAGCTGGACTAGCTTTACTCGTGAGACTGCGCAGGATGATATTTCACCTCTGAATCATGCAACGAGCCTTTTGGAACTCAACAGCTCCGTCGTTCATGAAGAGCTTCATTTATTCATGAAATACAGCAGCCAGCATTATGAAGAATCGACAATTGCTCATTTTATGGGTCTATTCTTTTCACATCTTCAACAGATCATTGATCATTGTAGCCAGAAAGTAGATGAAACATTTACGCCGAGTGATTTCCCAATGGCTTCACTTGTACAAAAACAGTTAGATCGAATCCTACCTATGTATCACACTCGGTATGGTTTGGAAAGCATCCTTCCGCTAAGCCCGCTGCAAAGAGGACTACTATTTCATCATCTCGACAATCCGTCATCCGATCAATATTTCGTGCAAGTAAGCTGGACATATCGCAGTTATTCCGGTTTGGATCTGAAGCGTTATCGGGAAGCATGGGGCAAGCTCATTCAAGAAAATGACTGTTTGCGGACTTGCTATGTTTGGGAAAATGCTGAAGCACCCATACAGTTTGTTGTCCAAAGGACGGAGCTGGATTGGACGGAGCTGGATTGGTCTGCATTATCCAAGGATCAGCAGAAGGACCGGATCAACCAGTGGTTCATCCAGGATCGTGCCCGCTGCTTTGATCTTGCTAAGCCGAATCCTTACAGGCTGGCTTTTATTCGGATTAGCTCGGAAGCATGGAGGGTGGTGTGGAGCTACCATCATATCCTATTGGATGGCTGGAGCATGCCTCTGCTGCTTAATCGACTTCATGACATCTACTGTGGCTCTCGAGGATATACGCCTCCTTACCATCAGCTGCAGTCCTTCCAGACCTATATCCAGTGGCTACAGCTTAAAGATCGGACAGACGCGGAGTCATTTTGGAAGTCGTATCTGGCTGATGTGACAGAGCCAACCCCAGTGCCAATGGAGATCATCGCGGCAAACCCTGAAGCGCATAAAGCGATCGTAAGTCAGCAATCAGAAACCCTTTTCATCGAGCAAAGCACGGCGCGGATCATGAAAGCATGGGTGAAACGAAAGGGAATTACCCTTAACACGTTAGTACAGTTTGCTTGGGGAAAGCTTTTACAAACGTATCAGGATACCGATATAACCGTATTCGGTATGGTTGTTTCCGGGAGAGGGACTGATCTATTGCAGGCAGACCGCATCACAGGATTGCTGATTAATACGCTTCCTTTGGTTATGCGCTGGGACTCGGAGAGAACCATCGTCGAATATCTGGAGGAACTGCATGTTACTATTCATCAGCTGAATGATTATTGTCATGTGGGTTTGAGCGAGCTTCGCAATTGGAGTTCGGTGCAAGGAAATACCTTATTTCATAGTATCGTTGCGTTTGAAAATTATTTGAGCGATTATCGCCAGCCTTCGGGCGAACTTGAATTTATCGATGTAGAGGAGTACGAGAAAACAAATTATCCGGTAACGATCACTATTTCTGATGAAGAGGATGGAATAACGATTAAGTTTATCTACGATGCCGATCGATTGGAGCCAGACACGATTGGTCGGTTAGCGCAGCAGTTGCAGAATGTTATGCATTTTGCGATGGAGAACCCGGAACGTTCGATTCGAGACGTTGTGGTACTGCATGGAGACGAAAGCGATAAGCTTGTCTATGATTGGAACCGCACGTTCACAAGCTATCCGAGGAACAGCTCCATTCCGGATTTGTTTGAGGAACAAGTCAATCTTCAGCCTGATCGTACTGCGTTAGTTGGATATGACCGGACGTTATCTTATAGCGAGCTGGATCAAATTTCTCAGCATATTGCCCATCTGCTGGTGGAGCTAGGGGTGTTCCGGGAGAAGCTGATCGGCGTATATTTGCCGAGGTCGCTGGAATTTATTACTGCTATTTTAGGCGTTGTAAAAGCGGGATGCGCTTATGTACCGATAGACCCTGATTATCCAATGGAAAGAGTCGCTGAAATCTTACGGGATGCCGCTCTAGACACGGTCATCACCTCGCGCTTGTGTGCAGATGATAACATAAAAGCGTTGGATGGGATGAATCTGATTGTTGTGGAAGACGACAATGTGCGGGAGATGAGAAAAGGAGCAGCGGGCAACTTTTTACCTCCAGTCTGCGATCAATTGGCCTATGTTATGTATACATCGGGTTCGACCGGTAAACCGAAAGGCGTCATGGTTGAACATCGCAATGTCGTTCGTTTGGTCAAGAACACCAATTACTTCCCATTTAATCCGAAAATCAGGATGTTATATACGGGTTCTCCAGTTTTTGACGCTTCCACGTTTGAAATTTGGGGGACTTTGTTAAACGGAGGCAGCTTATATATCGTTCCAAAAGATGAGCTTCTCACTGTTAATTTGTTAGCGCAGCGAATGAACAAGTGGGAGATTAATTCATTATGGCTCAGTTCTTCCTTATGCAATCAGTGGATTGAAGCAAGTGAGAGTCTATTTGCCAAACTCCATTGGCTGTTGGTTGGCGGGGATGTGTTATCGACAAAGCATATAAACCGCATAAAGCAAGTTAACCCTTGCTTGTCCATAGTGAACGGATACGGACCTACCGAAAACACAACATTTTCGACAAGCTATCAGGTTGAAGATACTTTACAGAATGCCATTCCCATTGGCAAACCGATTAGCAATTCGACTTGTTACATTTTGGACAAGTGGGGGCGTGTCCAGCCTATAGGAGCAGTAGGGGAGTTGTATGTAGGCGGTGATGGCGTCGCACGGGGCTATTGGTTGCAAGACGACATGACACGGGAAAAATTTATTCAGAATGTATATGCTTCCGACGAAGATCGTGAAAAAGGTAGAAATCAGGTTTTGTATCGCACTGGGGACCGAGCGAAGTGGCTTCAAGATGGAAACATCGCATTCATCGGACGAGTCGACGATCAGTTGAAAATTCGCGGTTACCGGATCGAGCCTCGAGAAATTGAGCTTCATCTTAAGGCCTACCTCACGATTAAGGAATGCCTGGTTCTTGTGCGGAACCTTCATGATGACAAGCAGTTAGTTGCTTATTATACGTCCGACCAGATTGAGTCGGAAGAGCAACTTCGCGCTCATATGACTAGCAGCGTTCCTGCTTATATGGTCCCTTCCCGTTTTGTAAGACTGGCGTCGTTTCCGTTAACGATTAACGGGAAAATTGACCGTAAGAGATTGCCGCTTCCGCTCCAAAGGCAGCGGGAAAGGGATTCAGATTCAAGAACGAAAACCGTATTGGAACAAACAATTGAGACTTTATGGTGTGATGTGTTGAAGATTCCGCACATCCGAATGGATGAGGGTTTTTATACATTAGGAGGGAACTCTCTTCATGCCCTTCGGATTGCAAGCCTTCTCCACAAGAGCGGTTATCCTGTAACTGTGAACCAAATTTTCCGAGAACAAACAATTGAGAATTTAGCGCGCGCAATAAGTGGAAATGCTTATCCTTCTCTCACTACAGTTCAGCCAGAAGCTTGCAGCGAGGCGCTGCTTCCAACTTATCCATATGATGGATTTCCGCTGTCAGCCGTGCAAAAACGATTTTTCAAAAGGGATTTACTTAACCGAAATAGGTTTAATGTCCCTTACATCGGACTTTTGAAGGCGTTTATTACGCAGCGTGCAATGAAGCAAGGATTGACGGCCCTGATCAACAAACATGCAGCGCTACGGTTAACGTTTGCTGAGCTCAAGAACAGCGAGTGGTATCAATATGAGCAAGAAGTTGATTTGGAGCGAGTTTTTGCCTACATCCATCTGGAGGAAGTCAAGGAGCAGCATGACACATTTATTTCTAATTACTGCGCGGAGCTGCAAGATGAATTTGACATTCGTAAAGGCCCTTTATGGAAAGCTGTGCTGATAGACGGCTATCTTGGCAGGAGGCAGCAAGTACTCCTGGTCTTGTTCCATCATTTGATCTTTGATGGCATCTCCATGAACATCTTTTTGGATGATTTAAAAAAGCTTCTCCTGCAGAGAAATGAAACAGATTTGGCGTTGGATGGCGGAAAAGAAAGCAGCTATAGAGACTGGTGCCAAGCTTTAACCCAATACGCAATGAAGGGAGTTACGGCAAAGTCATCAGACTACTGGCGAGAGGTTGTAGAAGAAGACAGGTCGTTACAGGTAGATATGATGTCAGATATTCGACCTACCCACCGACACATGGTAACTTCGTCAGGTGATCTCCTTGAAGGAGAGGCCAGCATGAGTTTTCTACATACCTATGCCGCTGAGCAGCATACGACACCGCTTGCTTTATTGCTCGTTGCGCTGTCCATGACGTGCTATGATTTGAAAAATCAAACGGGTCTGTTGATGCACTTGATGTCTCATCAACGTGAATCTTTTTTACCGAATATCTCGATTGATCGGACGATCGGTTTTTTCGCCGGGGCATATCCGGTGCGAATTTATGCTGGGGAACAAGATTTTATAAACAGGCATTACGGTAGCCTACTGGAAAATGTCAAACAGACTCTGCAACACATTCCGATGGAAGGGATGGATTATTTCGTATTACAGCACATGCTTCCGGAGTTCCATGACGGCAGTGAATCGCTCGAAGATGCCAGTCATATGCTGTTTCACTATATGTCCCAAGAAACAAATAGACTAAGCGACCCTTTCTACCAGCCTCTGTCTGTCCACTATGGAGACACCAATTCGCCAGACAACCCGTCCGCTTATTGGTTAAACATGACGGTAACTTTGAACCCCGACCGATTGCAATTGACCTGCTACTTCAGCTCATTGCATTATGAAGTGGATACGATCGCCAAGCTGATGCGATTGTTTTCCCAGCATTTGCACCGTCTCATCCGTTTTCATGAATGTACTTTTGCAACCGAAGGGAGCTTACAGGTATGAAAATATACGAATTTTGTCCTTTTTTTAATGAAAATCGGGTAGCAGATATTAAAGTGCGGGAAAATGCTTCGTGGATAGATGAACTCCATGTCGTTGAAGCGAATAAAACGTTTAGTTATGCGGATAAACCCTACAACTTTAACCAGGCGCATGTCGGACCGAAGGTCATTTATCATCCTATCCAAGCAGATCATTTATTTCATAAACCGAATAAGCACCAATTATACTTTAATCCTCTAACGTGCAAGGAAGTAAATTTCGAACGTTGGTATTGGCGATTACTTAGTTACAATAGTGCGTTTCATAACGAGGCGTATCAACGAAATATGTGCACATTGCTTTTGCGTGAACGGGTAGCGGATAACGACGTGATTATTTTGGCGGATTTTGATGAGATCATTGACAGCCGATGGGTAGATCGTATTGTTACAGAGGTAAAGAGACGCCAGATTATTACGGTAAAGATGCACTATTCGGCGTTTTTCTTGAATCTGTTTTGCAGTTCCAATCATGGTGCCCCTCATTGGAGCTATAGGGTTTTCGCCATGACTGGCCGCTATTTCAAAAGCATGCCTTTCTCATCGGATTATTTAAGGAAGAAAGGGATTGCAGAAGCGCTGCGTCATGAGATTTATTGTTTGGATGAACCGGCCGGTTTCCATCACTCATGGCTTGACTATCAAAAAAATGCGTTGCCCAAGCTACAAGCTTTTGCAGCTAATGTGAAAGACAAGAGCATGGTTCATGCCGATTATATTCAGCAATGCTTAAATGATAAAAAACTATACTATTTGGATAGCGAATTATATGTGGATGATCAGAAACCGTTCCTGAATGCTCTGCAGCATGTGCAAGTTGAAGACCTATGGTACAAAATCGATACCATAGTCAAAGCTACATAGATTCAGCGTTTTCTTCTTCCAGTTTCCGAAGCTATTTGGAATAGCATTTTTTGCGAACGTTAGCTGCGTATTTAAATAATCGTTTTTTACCAAGCGAGTTTTTAATTATTTGTAAGGATTGGCGAATAGGGTCCACTCGCCAATCCTATGCCTTTTCAGATAAATATGTAGGTATGTCGCAACAGTACTTGCGGGGAGTGTGACATTATTCACTTACAGACCAAGTTATTTTGTCTAAAGTGGAACTATACATAAATTTGAAAAGGAGAAGTGATCGTCATGCTTTCAGGAGTTATTTTGGCAGGAGGAGAAAATCGTCGAATGAAGGGAGAACTGAAGGCATTACTTCCATTTGGCGGAAAGCCTTTAATTGCTCGGCAAATTGATCGTATGAAAGAATTATGCGATGAGTTGATTGTTGTCACTAATGATCCTAAACCCTATTTAAATATAGTCGATCGTTCAGTTCGCATAATAAGTGATTTTTTTGAGGATCATGGCCCACTTGGAGGGATGCATGCAGCATTGTCTCTGGCGAAGCATACATCCGTATGGGTAGTCGGATGCGATATGCCTTTTATATCCAGTACAGCCGCTAGGTTATTGCTGAACAGAAAGTTGGATGGCTTTGAAGCGGTTGTACCTTTGGTGGCTGGCGAGATTCATCCATTACACGGCATCTATGATCGAGCATGCGCGTCACACATCGTACCACTTTTAAAACAAGGGGAGACTCACGTTTCGGCTTTGCTTAAGGTTGCCTTCTGGAGTGAACTTGGTGATCAATTCTTATCTGACAACGGTGTGGATTTGAGTTTTGTTTCCAGTATCAAGTCGTTGGAGGATTATGAGGCTATGCTTCTTAGAGAAGATTTGCCAAAATAACGTATGTAAAGAGAGTGGGGGTAAAAGCCACCTAGCGAACACTATCACCTAATTGGTGACAATGGCTGAAGCCAAACCAACATACTTGGATCGTTGGCGTATGTGGTTTGGCCTGTCGGTGCTACTCAAGTTTTTCGCTTATACGATCCCCTTGATGGATAGGATTACGAGTCCAGCCTGGGTACGAAAGGGTTCATTGCTTGGTAGTTTGCTTGTTAGAGAAATAAAATGGTGGCAGGTTGTATGAACTTAAAACTGCCACCTAAATTACAAGATAATATGTGAATTAATTCACAAACTGTTCAAGTTACAAATTTCCTATTGTGATTTACATCATAGTTAAGGGTTCTAATTAAGCCTAATCTTAAAGTAGAACAAACGACACAAACGGTTGGAAATTACTAGAGATAAAAGGAGTGGATGGAGCATGACAACGAAGGAAGCGAAGGTGACCGAACATATTTCGGCCCAAGATGAGGTCAATCAACTGATGGCTAGAGCCAAGCAAGCTCAGCAGCAATTTCTGAAGCTGGATCAAGCACAGGTTGATCATATTGTGCAGTACATGGCTCTTGCTGGCATCGATAAGCACATGGTGCTTGCCAAATTAGCTGTAGAGGAGACCGGGCGCGGCGTCTACGAGGATAAAATCACGAAGAATCTATTCGCTACGGAATACATCTACCACAGTATTAAGAACCACAAAACGGTGGGTGTTATTGAGGAAAACCCATATGAGAACTATCAGATGGTAGCTGAACCGGTTGGTATTATCGCTGGCGTTACGCCAGTCACGAATCCGACTTCAACTACGATGTTCAAATCGTTAATCGCGATAAAAACCCGCAACCCGATCATCTTCGCCTTCCATCCATCTGCTCAACAATCAAGTGCCGCTGCAGCTGCAACGTTACTTGAAGCGGCTGTGAAGGCGGGAGCGCCTGAGCACTGTATTCAATGGGTGAAGCACCCATCCGTGGAAGCAACCCAGCTGCTGATGAATAATCCGGACGTCGCGCTTGTACTTGCTACAGGAGGTTCTTCGATGGTAAAAGCAGCCTACAGTACAGGGAAACCAGCATTGGGCGTTGGACCCGGCAACGTGCCCTGTTTCATTGAAAAAACAGCGAATTTACAGCAGGCTGTCAACGATTTGATTTTATCCAAGACGTTCGACAATGGCATGATTTGTGCCTCCGAGCAAGCCGTCATCATTGAGGAAGCCGTCTACGCGGAAACAAGAAGATTGATGGCTGATCAAGGCTGCTACTTCCTGAATAAAGAAGAAACGGCAGCCGTCTCCAAGCTTGTGATCAACGCCGAAAAATGTGCGGTGAATGCTGCTATTGTCGGTCAGTCTGCTGCGAAAATCGCCGAAATGGCGGGCATCAAGGTTCCGGCGGTAACGAAAATTTTGGTCGCGGAATTAACTGGAGTTGGCGAGGCCTTCCCCTTATCAGCTGAAAAATTAAGCCCTGTACTCGCTTGCTACAAAGTAAAAAATGCTGAACAAGGGATAGACCGGGCTGTGGAAGTCGTCAAATTCGGCGGCATGGGCCATTCGTCCGTTATCCACTCGCATAATGCGGAGGTCACTCAAGCCTTCTCCAATAAGCTGCAAACGGGACGCGTTATTGTCAATTCACCTTCCACGCACGGCGCGATCGGTGATATTTATAACACCAACCTGCCATCCCTGACGCTGGGCTGTGGCTCCTATGGTCATAATTCTACGACCTCCAACGTGAGCGCGGTCAATTTGATCAATGTCAAGCGGGTAGCTTACCGGACCGTCAATATGCAATGGTTCAAAATACCGCCGAAGATTTACTTTGAAAAAGGCGCCACGCAGTACTTGGAGAAAATGCCTGAGATTACACGGGTGATGATCGTTACGGACCCTATAATGGTAAAGCTCGGTTACGTAGAGCGAGTGGAATATTATCTCCGTAAGCGCCAGCTTCCCGTTTGTATTGAGGTGTTCTCCGACGTGGAGCCAGATCCGTCGGTTGAAACGGTAGAACGCGGCCGGGCTCAAATGGTCAGCTTCCAGCCAGACTGCATTATCGCATTAGGTGGAGGCTCTCCGATGGACGCGGCCAAGGCGATGTGGCTGTTCTATGAATATCCTGATACTAGCTTTGATGCGCTCAAGCAGAAATTCATGGATATCCGCAAACGGGTTTACAAATATCCGCGTCTGGGACGCAAAGCGAAATTTGTCGCCATTCCAACGACTTCAGGCACAGGCTCGGAAGTAACTTCTTTCGCCGTGATCACAGATAAGGAAAAAGGCAATACCAAGTATCCGCTTGCTGATTATGAGCTGACACCGGATGTAGCCATCATTGATCCTGACTATGTGTACAGCTTACCGAAAACAGCAGTTGCCGACACGGGCATGGACGTCCTAACCCATGCGATTGAAGCCTATGTTTCCGTCATGGCGAACGATTACTCCGATGGCTTGGCGATGAAGGCAATTCAGCTGGTGTTCCATAATTTGGTGAAATCCTTTGAAACGGGGGATCCAGTTGCGCGTGAGAAAATGCATAATGCTTCAACCATTGCCGGAATGGCTTTTGCCAATGCCTTCCTTGGCATTAACCATAGCTTGGCACATAAATGGGGAGGGGAATATCATACGGCGCATGGACGCACCAATGCGATTCTGATGCCGCATGTGATCCGGTACAATGCCCAGAAGCCGACGAAGTTTACTTCGTTCCCGAAATATGATCACTTCATCGCTGATCAGCGTTATGCAGAGATTGCACGCATGCTTGGGCTTCCTGCCAAGACTACGGAAGAAGGCGTGGGCAGCCTTATCGAGGCGATTCGTAAGCTGAACATAACACTTGGCATTCCGGAGAAGTTTCTGGATCTTGGTTTCAACGCTGAACAATTCGAGAAACGCGTAGATTACTTGGCAGATCGGGCGTTTGAAGATCAATGTACAACCGCGAATCCGCGGATGCCGTTAGTTACAGAATTGGCGGACGTTTACCGAAACGCTTTTTACGGAAAGTTCGAGTAAGATCAATAAGGAGGTGCCGTTATGGCGATACAAGAATCGGATTTAAAAGCAGGCAGCTGGAGAGGATTTATGCGAGGTAAGTGGGCCAACAGCATCGATGTGAAGGATTTTATCGATAAAAATATGACTGTTTATAAAGGTGATCAATCTTTCCTTGCAGGTCCTACGGAAGCAACGGTAGAGCTGTGGCGCATGTTAAGCGACCTTACCCGTAAGGAGAGGGAAAATGGTGGGGTATTGGACGTCGATGTCCATACCGTGTCGACGATTACCTCGCACGCGCCAGGCTACATTGAACAAAAGAAAGAGAAAATCGTAGGCTTACAAACCGATGCGCCGCTGAAGCGTTCTGTTCAGCCCTTTGGTGGTATTCGCATGGTGATGGATGCTTGCGAGGCTTATGGTTATAAGCTTCCGCAGGAAATTGTTCAGTTATTTACGGACATTCGCAAAACGCACAATCAAGGTGTGTTTGACGCCTATACCTCGGAAATGAAGACAGCGCGTAAAGCTGCGATCATTACGGGGTTACCGGATGCTTACGGTCGTGGTCGCATTATTGGCGACTACAGGCGCGTTGCCCTCTATGGCGTAGACCGCCTGATGTTGGAAAAGAAGGGCGATCTCCTGCAGTTAGAGGTCGATTCGATCACAGAGGATATCATCCAGCTACGCGAAGAAATATCCGAGCAAATCCACAGCTTGAGCGAGTTGAAGCAGATGGCAAGCGCCTACGGCTACGATATTTCAGAGCCAGCTTCGAATGCCGCTGAAGCCGTTCAATGGCTGTACTTCGCTTATTTGGGCGCCATTAAGGAGCAAAATGGTGCTGCGATGAGTCTTGGTCGTGTATCGAGCTTCCTCGATATTTATATCGAACGAGATTTGAGCGATGGAATTTTAACAGAAGAGGCGGCGCAGGAGCTGATTGACCATTTTGTCATGAAGCTGCGTATTGTTAAATTCTTGCGTACGCCTGACTATAATGAGCTCTTCAGTGGAGATCCCACCTGGGTAACTGAGTCGATTGGCGGTATGGGGCTAGACGGACGAGCGCGCGTTACGAAAAATTCGTTCCGCTTCCTGCATACCTTGTACAATTTGGGACCTGCCCCTGAGCCAAACTTGACGGTACTGTGGTCCACACAGCTGCCAGGTGGCTTCAAAGCATACTGTGCTAAGGTATCGGCCGAGACCAGCTCGATCCAATACGAAAATGACGATTTGATGCGCCCTTATTTTGGCGATGATTACGGCATCGCTTGCTGCGTATCCGCTATGCGAATCGGCAAGCAGATGCAGTTTTTTGGCGCCCGCGCCAATTTGGCCAAAGCGCTGCTCTATGCGATTAATGGCGGGGTGGATGAGAAGCTGGGTATACAGGTTGGACCAGAATTGGCTCCTTTGACTTCCGAAGTGCTGGTTTATGAAGAAGTCGCGGAGAAATTCGACACCGTGATGGAGTGGTTGGCAAAATTGTATGTCAATACGCTTAACGTCATTCACTATATGCACGATAAGTACTGCTACGAACGGCTGGAAATGGCGCTTCACGACCGTGAAATCGTTCGCACCATGGCTACGGGAATCGCGGGTCTATCTGTCGTCGCCGATTCGCTGAGTGCGATCAAGTATGCGAAGGTCCGTCCGATCCGCAACGAACAGGGGATCGCGTTTGATTTTGCAATCGAGGGTGAATACCCACAATACGGCAACAATGATGAGCGTGTAGACGCGATCGCCGTTCAATTGACTGAAACGTTTATGACTAAGATTCGGAAGCATCAAACGTATCGGGGTGCAGTGCCTACGATGTCCGTACTGACGATTACTTCCAATGTCGTATATGGCAAAAAGACTGGCAGCACACCGGATGGCCGCAAAGCCGGAGAGCCCTTTGCACCGGGTGCTAACCCGATGCACGGGCGTGATCGGAAGGGCGCATTGGCATCGCTCGCTTCCGTAGCAAAGATCCCTTATGAGCATTGCCAAGACGGCATATCCAACACGTTTTCCATCGTACCGAAGGCTCTTGGTCGTGAAGAAGAGACTCGCATAGAGAATCTGGTTTCGTTGCTGGATGGCTATATGGCGAATCAAGGCCATCATTTGAATATTAATGTGTTCGACCGCGCGCAACTTCTGGATGCGATGGAGCATCCAGAACAGTATCCGCAGCTGACGATTCGCGTATCCGGTTATGCAGTAAACTTCATCAAGCTGACGCGTGAACAGCAGCTTGATGTGATCCATCGTACATTCCATGGCACGATGTAAGATGAGAGGAGCGCAGACCGATGAAAGGACGCATACATTCCTTCGACACCTTCGGCACCGTTGACGGTCCGGGCATTCGCTTTGTGCTCTTCATGCAGGGCTGTGCACTGCAGTGCCAATACTGCCATAATCCGGATTCATGGGAGATGAATGCCGGCAGACAAATGGACGTAGAGGAAATAATGAACGAGATTGAGCCGTACCTGGCGTACTACCAGCACTCAGGCGGAGGTATAACCGTCACGGGTGGGGAGCCCACTTTGCAGGCTCCCTTCCTGGCGCGCCTGTTTGCCGAGTGCAAACGACGATGGGGACTGCATACCGTACTCGATACTAATGGATTTTGTGAGCCAAACCATGCTCAGGAACTTTTACATGTAACCGACTTGGTACTGCTAGATTTGAAGCAAATGAATTCGGATAAGCATATCACGTTAACAGCTCAACCGAATGATCGGATTAAACGGTTTGCTTATCATCTAAATGAGATCAACAAACCTTTGTGGATTCGTCACGTCTTAGTTCCAGGCTGGACAGACGATTACAAGGATTTGTTAGAACTTGGCATGTTCATTGGATCATTAGATCATGTAGAGAAACTTGAGTTGCTGCCGTACCACCGCATGGGTGTCTATAAATGGCAGCAGATGGGCAAGGTTTACCCCCTTGAAAACTGCCCCACCCCAACTGAACAAGAGGTGGTAAGAGCTAGAAGTATTATTGAACTCGGTATTCAAACTTATCAACCTGATGGTGTTGGACTAGAAGATTAGCCAACGAACAGCCCAAGGCTCTTTGCTAAATGGTGTGATCCAATATCGTTCGCGAATCAGGTTTAGGCGGGGATCATGCACATGTTAATAGAGCAATCGGAATGCCGGGGCTTGGCTCAAAAAGGTATCAGTAAATGAGCGAGTCCCAAATAATGTAAAAAACGTCTTCAACACCACGAAGCAAGTGGGGCTGGAGGCGTTTTTTTGTAAGATAATTTACGTCAGAGCGGGGGTTCGGAAATCCGGAAATGATTTTTGAGTCAGCCCCATTTTGTTACAATACCTGGCACTATCGAAAGTATCAGAGCATTAAATTGATGTAGATGTGATCAATATCACATCTGTATGAGGCATAAGGTTTTATGATTCTATTATTATGGGACGAAGGAAAGGACTACTCAGGATGATCAATAGGAGTCAGAGGTTTGCTCGCAGAGCAGTCAAGGTCGAACATGCCCAGAGCATGATCATGCAGCATGTGCAGCAAATGGACAGCGAGCATGTATCCATTGATTCATGTTTACATCGAAGGATTTCGGAACCGCTGTTCTCGAAAGAGTGCATGCCTCATTTTCGTCGATCCGGTTTGGACGGGTATGCGGTTTTGAGTGAAGAAGCTTCATTCGCGACGCCACAGAACCCCACTCGTCTCAAAGTGGTTGACGAGGTGCCTGCAGGAAGCATATCGAGTAAACAGGTTGTACCCGGAACAGCGATTCGCGTCATGACAGGATCAGCCATTCCAGAGGGATCGAATGCTGTCGTCATGTTCGAACAGACGGAAGAAATCCAGGAGGACGGACAAGTTTTCATTCACGTTAAACATAAGGTAGCTTATGGTCAGAACATTGCAGGCGTAGGGGATGAGATCACAACTGGGCAGTTGCTAATGGGCGTTGGCACTCGGATAGGACCAGGTCAAATCGCGCTGCTCGCGTCATTAGGCTTTGATAAAGTTCCTGTTGTCCGTCGCCCAGTAGTAGGCATATTAACGACTGGAAATGAACTTATTGCTGCTGGAGAACCTCTTCTACCTGGGAAAATCCGTAATAGTAATGCTTACATGCTTGCAGCGCAAGTCGAGCAATATGGCGGGCTCGCGGTCAAGTATGGAACGGTTCCTGATGACATGGATGAAGTCGCTCGGACGATTCGAACGGCGATAGAAGAATGCGACATACTCCTTGTTAGCGGGGGTGTGTCCGTCGGGGATTATGATGTTATGGCAGATTTCTTTTCTACGATGAAGGGGAACGGTATGGAACTGCTCTTCAATAAAATAGCTATGCGACCAGGCAGCCCGACTAGCGCCGCAATCATCAACAAAAAACTATTGTTCGGTCTGTCTGGCAACCCCGGCGCTTGCTTTGTTGGTTTTGAGCTGCTAGTCCGGCCTGTGCTGCTTACTATGCAAGGAACTGTAGACCCGTTCAATCAAGCTTCCAAAGCGGTGATGGCGGATGATTTTGGTAAAGGATGTCCGCACGATCGATATATCAGAGGACATATGACCTACTCCAATCAGCAAATGAGCGTAAGTGTGTTGAATAAAAACAGTTCTAGTATGCTGGTTTCAATACAACATGCAAATTGTCTCATCCTGATACCTTCTGGTTCGAAAGGAATTGCTGCAGGTCAGCAAGCTGAGGTTATTCCTCTTCCTTATGAAATTACTTTGTACGGAAAGTGAGAGACGAATAATGGGAAATCGCGATAAGCAAGTTCCTCAAATCACAGATGCTTTTGGCAGACCGCTTCGGGATTTACGTATATCCGTTACAGATCGCTGCAATTTCAGATGCAGATATTGTATGCCCGAAGAAGTATTTGGCCCCGATTTTCGCTTTCTTCCGCAAGAAAAGCTGCTCAGCCTTCCAGAATTGGAAAGGTTAACGCGGTTATTTGTATCGCTTGGTGTTGAGAAAATACGGATTACTGGCGGCGAGCCGCTGTTAAAAAAAAATATTGGTGAAATCATTACGCTGATCCGCGATATTAAGGGCGTTAGGGATATTGCCGTTACGACCAATGGATCACTGCTGAAACAAAAGGCAAGGGAGTTAAGAGACGCCGGATTAGCGCGCATCACCGTCAGTCTGGATAGTCTGAATGATGAGCGATTTGGCAGCATGAACGGGAGAGGATTTCCGGTAAATGGCGTGCTGGAAGGTATCGATGCTGCGGCTTCCACA
This sequence comes from Paenibacillus sp. SYP-B3998, assembly GCF_010820665.1. Taxonomy (GTDB): domain Bacteria; phylum Bacillota; class Bacilli; order Paenibacillales; family NBRC-103111; genus Paenibacillus_E. The sequence continues at coordinate 1,598,456 of NZ_JAAIKC010000001.1, forward strand.
GGATTATCCGTGAAGGTGAATATGGTTGTCCAAAAGGGAGTTAACGATCAGGATATTGTTCCCATGGCCAAATATTTCCGCGAGCGTGGTCATACTTTAAGATTCGTCGAATTTATGGATGTTGGGAATAGTAACGGATGGAATTTGAAGCACGTTCTGCCAAGTAAACAGATACTTGAAATCATTCATAAAGAGATGCCACTGGAACCAGTGGAACCGAATTATTTTGGCGAGGTTGCAACGCGTTATCGTTATCAGGGCTCCAATGATGAAATCGGCTTGATTTCCTCTGTAACCCAGGCTTTTTGCGGAAGCTGCACGCGAGCCCGGATATCTGCAGAAGGGCATCTGTATACTTGTTTGTTTGCTTCAAATAAGACAGATCTGCTGCGTATAATTAGAGCAGGTGCGAGTGACGACGAACTTAAAGCATTCATTGCTGCGGTTTGGGGGAAACGTCAGGATCGTTATTCTGAAACGAGATTAGAGCAAATGATACCTGTGCCGAAGGTTGAAATGTCTCATATTGGCGGTTAGTGTGATGTATCGCACAGCGACAGCCTGAATGCAGAGCTATACTAAACATATAAAGCAAAACGAATGAGAACTTGGGAGGGTTACGGAATGGAGGTAAATGACTTAAGCTACTGTACAGGGCTTGCTTCTTCAGATCCGGCTGCACTTGCTTTTGCAACAGACCGTTTAAAGGAAGAGCATGAACAATTACGAAGCCAATTAAGGATTCTCGAGTCGAATGCCAAAGAAGTCATCTTGATCGATGATACGGCAAAAGGGTTGCAAGTTCTTCAGCAACTGAGGACACAGACAGCTCAATTTGAGAACGAACTGGAGCAGCATTCCGAATGGGAAGAACAGGAATTGTTCCCTTTCCTTTTGACATATTTTCACCGTCAAATGGCTCCATCTATCATGCCTTCCTTCTGGGTTCTGGAAAAGGATCACCAGTTAGGGGTATCGTTTATTCAATCGTTCAACGAAGCCATTATCGAAGCACCCCCTTTAATCGTCAAAAAACGGCTAGTGGAAGCGGCCTCTAATCTCGTACAGGCATGCTTAATATTGAATGACCATTTCACGATGGAAGAGCAGCTTATATTACCCTTAACCGACAAAGTGCTTACGGACTTGGAATACTTTTTCTCATAGGAAATGTATGAAATAAGATTTTCGCATAAACGGCAATCTACCCGGTTTTCACCCGGCGATAGGTTGTCGTTTTTTTGCAAGATTGCTGAGTAGCAAGCTCGCGAAATTTTTTTTAATCACCAACCTATTGTGATCTTTCTCACTTCGCGCAAGCTTCACTCGCTTTATGATGAGAATATACCATTTCAATCTTTGTATAGTTGGATCTGTGAGGAGGAAGAAACGATGGCTATGAATGTAACGAATCGAGAGAAGCTAGTGCTTATAGGCAACGGCATGGCGGGAATAAATACAATTGAGCAAATGCTGAAGCTTGCGCCAGACAAGTATGAGATTACTGTGATTGGCAAGGAGCCATACCCCAATTATAACCGTATTCAATTGTCATATTTGTTGGAAGGGAGCAAGACATTCAAAGACACTATTCTGAACGATTATCCTTGGTACGAGCAAAACGGAATTCAATTGCTGACTGGGGTAGAGGCAACACGGATTGATCTTTCTACCAAGCGAGTGCAAATGAGTGATGGGCAGTTCAGGCCCTACGATAAGCTTATTATCGCGACCGGCTCCAATCCTGCTATGCTGCCAATACCCGGTGTCGATAAAGACGGAATTGTCAGCTTCCGCGATATGCAGGATTGCCAGCGAATGACTGATGCTGCGTGTACGTTCATGAGAGCGGCTGTGATCGGAGGCGGTTTGCTTGGACTTGAGGCTGCTAAAGGACTCCTGAAATTAGGCATGCAGGTTACTGTTGTTCATTTATGCCCGGACTTAATGGAAAGACAACTGGACTCAGCTGCGTCTGCCATGCTAAAGGCGGAATTGGAAGAGCAAGGAATTCAATTCCTATTGAACAAAAAGACTGTGGAGATACTTGGCGATAACCGTGTTAAGAGCTTGCAGTTCGAAGACGGTTCTAAGCTCGAAACGGATTTCGTCGTCATGGCAGTTGGCATTGTTCCTCTGACTACGCTAGCTCGTGATTGCGGATTAGAGGTAGGAAGAGGCATTATTGTCGATGATTATATGCAGACAAGTGCGCCTGACGTATATGCTGTCGGTGAGTGCAACCAACATCGTGGTATTAGTTATGGCTTAATCGCTCCGTTGTTTGAGCAAGGCGCCGTGCTAGCCAAGCATCTATGCGGGCTGTCTGCCCAGCCTTATCAAGGCTCGATTGTATCAACCAAGCTGAAAATATCTGGGGTAGATGTATTTTCCGCAGGAGAGTTTCAAGACGAACCTGGGCTGGACGTTATACGGATGCAGGACAACTGGAAAAAAACGTACAAAAAGGTGCTTCTTCGAGAAAATCGCATCGTGGGCGGCGTCTTGTTCGGTGACGTCAGCGACTCGGCGCAGCTGTTCAAATGGGTGAAGGCGCAGGAGACTATGACACGGGAAATTCATGAGCAACTCGTGGGTACGTCTCATATGGAGGGAGCCGATCCATTGGCCTTTGTAACTGCGATGCCGTCCGATGAGATCGTATGTGGCTGCAATGGGGTAACGAAAGGCATGATTATGCACGCGATAACGGAACAGGGGCTCAGCACCGTAGACGAAATAAAAACGTGTACTGGCGCAAGCCGGTCATGCGGAGGCTGCAAGCCAATGGTGGAGCAAATTCTTGCTATGACATTGGGAGATCGCTATGAGGGCAGTCATACTGTTGTCGAATCGCTTTGCGGCTGCACGACACATAATCGAGAAGACGTCATTTCAGCGATCCGTGATAATCGATTGACTCACGTTCGCGAAGTGATGCATGTGCTAGATTGGCATAACCTGGAAGGATGCACGAAATGCAGACCGGCTATCAACTATTATATCGGTATGGTATGGCCGGAAGCCTTCGAGGACGAGAAGGATTCTAGATTTGTCAACGAAAGGCTGCATGCGAATATCCAAAAGGACGGCACTTATACAGTTGTTCCTCGTATGTATGGCGGGGTTACGACGCCGGAGCAACTGCGTAAAATCGCAGATGTCGCTGACAAGTATGACGTGAAGATGGTCAAGGTTACGGGTGGACAACGTCTGATTCTCTTGGGCGTGAAAAAGGCGGATCTCCCTCATATATGGGAGGAACTCGGCATGCCTTCAGGGTATGCGTACGCTAAGGCGCTTCGAACGGTGAAAACATGCGTCGGATCTACATTTTGTAGATTTGGAACTCAGGATTCCATCGGCATGGGGATTGTGCTGGAGAAGAAGTTCGAACGGCTATGGATGCCTGCCAAGTTCAAAATGGCAGTTAACGGCTGTCCTCGTAACTGTGCCGAGGCGGAGATTAAGGACTTCGGCATCATTGGCAATGAGGGGGGCTGGGAGATCTATGTCGGTGGTAACGGCGGCGTGAAGTTAAGAGCCGCAGATCTCTTATGCAAGGTGAAAACGGACGAAGAGCTGATCGAGCTTGCGGGAGCCTTCATTCAATTTTATCGAGAGACTGGGAAGTACGGGGAGCGGACATCGGATTGGATCGAAAGGCTCGGTCTTCCTGCCATTGCCCAGGAGATTGTCGAGAATAAAGAGCGCCGGAAAGAGCTTGTGGCCAGGATTGAACTGGCGCTGCAAGGACTTCACGATCCTTGGAGGGAAGTTGTGGAGAACGAAGGGCTGCGGCACCAATTATATGAAAACATTCATGTGAAATGAGGAGGAGAAGTATGGAAGCAGTAAAGATTAGTGGTAATGTGAGCTATTACTCGGTGGGTAGTCTAGAAGATTTCCCTTTGCATCTGGGGAAGGCCGTTGGAATCGGAGAAACGGAGATCGCCGTGTTCCGTTTGTCCGAAAGTATCTTGTATGCCCTGGAGAATAGAACCGGGCATAAGAAGGGAGGCCCTCTGGCGGAGGGTCTCATCAGCGGCGAATATGTGTACTGTCCGCTACGCGATTGTAAAATAAGTCTAATGACGGGGGAAGTTCAGTCTCCTGACACAGGACAAGTAAGAACATTCCCTATTTGCATAGAAGGCAATACCGTTCTTATCGGCATTGAGTAGAACGTTTCGATGCCACTTAACATCGTCAATAGCGGTAAAGCGGGGGACTTCGCAATCAAATGAACCTGCAGGCCACCTACTCCTTTCGCAATGCTCTAGTTTGGTGTTTTGTCGTACAATGCCAAACAACTCTCACTTGTCCGGCATTGATCTCATGATCTTTATTCTACGGTTACTCACCCTTTCATATTTTCTTTTACTCACTGTGATTTATATTACAGTCGGATTTCTAACCACTTGTTATACTCTATTTACACTAGAAGGAGGTTAATACTATGGCTAAAATTAAAGAATGGAATCCGGAAGACCCTCAATTTTGGAAAAACGAAGGAAAGCGACATGCTACAAGAAATTTGTGGATATCTGTGCCTTCTCTCATGCTTGCATTTATCGTATGGCAGATTTGGTCCGTTGTTGCCGTTCGTCTAAATGATATCGGATTTCATTTTACTCAAGATCAATTGTTTACCTTGGCTGCTATTCCGGGGCTTGTTGGCGCAACTTTACGATTCGTCTACACCTTTGCAGTTGGGAAATTTGGTGGGCGTAACTGGACCGTGATATCAACAGGACTACTTGTTATCCCTGCAGTAGGAATAGGAGTGGCTGTGCAGGATCCAACAACCTCATTTTCCGTAATGCTGCTATTGGCTGCTCTGTGCGGCTTGGGTGGAGGAAATTTCTCATCGTCTTTGTCCAACATCAGTTTCTTTTATCCGAAAAAGGAAAAAGGTACCGCTCTAGGCATTAATGGCGGACTTGGTAATATGGGCGTATCTGTTGTCCAATTTGTAACTCCTCTAATCATTACAGCCAGTACTTTCGCATTGGTTGGTGGAGAAGGACAATTGTTAAAGAACGGGCAGACTGTATGGCTTCAGAACGCAGCATTTATTTGGGTAATTCCGATTCTTGTAATGACTGTAGTTGCTTTTTTTGGAATGAATAATTTGCCAGGAACCAAACAATCGTTCTCCGAACAATTTGTCATCGTCAAGCGTAAGCATACCTGGATTATGACATGGCTTTATGTAGCAACTTTCGGATCGTTCATTGGATATTCAGCAGCGTTTCCATTACTTTTGAAATCTCAATTCCCTGAGCATGTATCATTGGCCTTTTTGGGTGCATTTGTCGCTGCTGCAGCACGGCCTGTAGGCGGATGGCTGGGGGATAAATTTGGCGGTTCCCTTGTTACTGCAGTCGTACTTGTCACTATGGGGCTTGGAGCCGTAGGTGTTATTTACTTTATTAATCTTCATCAGTTTGGCGGATTTTTAGCAGCGTTCCTTATCCTCTTTTTGGCTGCTGGAACGGGTTCTGGTTCTACCTTCCAAATGATACCTTACATTTTCCCAGCTAAAGAAGCAGCGCCTGTTTTAGGCTTCACAGCTGCCTTTGCAGCTTACGGTTCATTCTTCATCCCTAAGCTTTTCGGTTGGGCAACTAAATCGACCGGCAGTCCGGTTACAGCCTTCTACTTCTTTATCGGTTTCTATTTGATCTCGATGATCTTAAATTGGCATTTCTATCAAAGCAAAAAGGCTGAAATTACATCCTTTGTAATGCCCAAAACGAAAAAGGCTTAGTTGATTACCTAGCAACGCATGCAGAACCATTCATCCAAAACATGCTTAAAAACCTCTATAAGCAGAAGGGCCGTTCAACCGAACGGTCTTTTTTTTGTTTTGACGCTCAAGGCTGTGGAAATACACTCTGTAAGCAGGGTTGTAGAGAGGGAAACAGAAGAACGCTGTTCGCTTGCGCGATATGTCGAATTATGTCGATATTTGTTTTGATGACTTGTCACGAGTATTTCGATATTAAATCGGGCTCACAGTGATTTTTCTCACAGAGCGCAACGGTTAATTCATGCTTTAATACAAGTGAGGAGATCAACAAGTGAAGGGGAAATGATAAACATGAATCGAGCATTTGCGTCAAAATTCGCCAAAAGTGTCTTTCTTGTAATTTGCGGTTTGGTGATTCTTATGGGAATTGGATCGAGGCTTTTTACACACATTGACTTGGCTTTATACGGTTATATGATAGGCACCGTCGTTTTTATCTGCGGCTTCTTTTATCGCTTTATTGCTTGGGGGGAGCGGCCGCCTGCCAAAATTATTCTAAAAAAAGGCATCAAGCTGTTGTTTCGAAAAAGTACGCCAAAGACAGCCACGGAGCATCTCGTCACTCATCGCTTTATTTGGAATCGCGGGTGGTACCGCTGGACACAGCACGTTCTTCTTGGTTGGGGCTGCATTCTATCAGCCTTTGTAACTTTCCCCCTCGTGTTCGGCTGGATGTACTTCACGATGGGTGAGAATGGCACTTACACAGTCGTAGGCTTCGGCATCGATATCATGCGGATTAAAGCGGATGGACTTCTGGGGTTTCTGTTCTATAACGCATTAAATATTACAGCCTTCATGGTTATCGGCGGCGTATGCATGGCGTTATACCGCAGACTTAAAAATATGCAGGCAATTGCTGAACAAACGCTGATCTATGATTTTCTGCCACTCTATATGCTACTACTCGTAAGCATAACAGGACTGATGCTTACCTTCTGTAATATATTCCTTCACGGCTATGGACACCCGGTTATCACTTTAATCCACCAATGGTCCGTGATTGTAACATTGATCTATGTTCCTTTCGGTAAATTGGCCCATATCCCGTTCCGTCCGATGAGCGTGTTTGCCAGAAATTATCGAGAACATTACGCAGAGCAAGCGACGAAAAACTGCAAGGTTTGCGGAAATGGCTTCGTATCTGTTGAGCAATCCAATGACGTTATCGCCGTACTGAAAGTAAACGAGATTGAATTCAAAACGGAAGAGGGCTATCACTTGGCTGAGCTCTGCCTGCCATGCCGCCGGAAATACAGAATGTCACGCTTCACAGGAATACCGACCCATCAGATTCGCGTGAAGGAGGCCAACCAGAATGCTAAAGGATAAGTTCTTTAAAGAGATCAATAACAAAATACATCCGAACGAAACATTAGTGGCGACCCATTGTTGCTATTGCGCTATGCAGTGCGGCATGAATCTGCGCGTAAATACCGATACCAATAAAATTATCGGTGTAGAACCAAGATATGACTGGCCGGTGAACCTCGGGAAAATGTGTCCCAAAGGAGTAACGGCTTACCAGCAAACTAATCATGATGATCGTCTGCTGCGGCCGTTGATTCGTGACGATGCTTCGAAAAAAGGCACGAAGGAAGGATTTCGCGAAGCCTCATGGGACGAAGCGTACGACCTGATTGTGCGAAAAGTTAAAGAGATGCAGGCCAACTACGGCAAAGATTCGGTAGCGGTGTACGGCGGCGTTTCGATGACCAATGAAAAATGCTACTTGAATGGAAAATTTGCCCGGGTTGCTCTGCAAACGCGCTATATCGACTACAATGGCAGATTCTGTATGGCAAGTGCGGCATCGGGCCTAAATCGTTCCCTTGGTGTAGACCGTGGTTCGACGGTGCCATGGACGGATGTACACCAAACCGACTGCCTGTTTCTTGCCGGCAGTAATGCGTCGGAATGCCATCCCACTATGATGTTCCGGGTATGGGAAGTACAGGATCGGGGCGGCTATCTGATCGTGGCCGACCCACGGGAGACTGCGCTCGCCAGAAGAGCGGACGTCCACCTTGACCTGCGGCCCGGTACCGACCTTGCACTGGCCAACTGCATGATAAATCTGCTGAATCAAAACGGCCATATAGACAAGGAATTTATACGTAATCACACGAATGGATTTGAAGAAACACTGGAGGTTGTCAAACAATTCACCCCTGAATATACAAGCGAAATTACTGGCGTTGCGCCAGAAAAACTGATCCGCGCTGCGGAGATTTACGGCAAAGCGCCAAACGCGATCGTCATGTTTTGCCGCGGTATCGAGCAGCAGGAAAAAGGCACGGACAATGTTAGTGCGTATATCAATATGGCGTTGGTGACCGGTAAAATAGGCCGCCCGAAATCGGGTGTCGCCACAATAACCGGTCAGGGAAATGGTCAGGGAGGCCGCGAACACGGGCAGAAGGCGGATGCGTTGCCAGGTTACCGGAAAATTACGAATCCCAAGCATGTTGAAGAGGTATGCAAAGTCTGGGGAATTAAACCGGAAGAGATGCCGCTGCCTGGCGTTTCGGCTTATGAAATGTTTGAATTAATGGAGAATAAAACGATCCGGGCTCTTTTCCTGCTTTGCTCCAATCCGGCCGTGTCGGCTCCCAACCTAAATTATGTTCGCAAAGTATTGAAAGAAGACCTGGAATTTATGGTGGTCAACGATATGTTCTTATCGGAATCGTGCGAATTCGCTGACGTCGTTCTTCCGACCACAACCTGGTCTGAAGATGAGGGTACGACGACCAATCTTGAAGGCCGAATTATCAAAATCAATAGAGCCCAGGAGCCGGTCGGCGAGTCGAAACCAGACTGGCTGATCCAGGTGGAGCTTGCTGAGCGTCTTGGCCGCGGCGATTACTTCCGTCATCTGAAAACGGCCAAAGATGTGTACGATGAGTTGAGACTGGCTTCCAAAGGAGGTTACGCCGATTACTACGGCGCCACCTGGGAGAAAATTGAAAAGCAAAAAGGCGTATTTTGGCCCTGCAAAGATGAAGCCGATCCGGGTACACCATACATGTTTTTAGATCAAAAATATTATTATCTGGATGGAAAGGCAAAAATTTGTGCGCTCCCTTACAGACCGCCTGCTGAGGAACCTTGCGAACAATATCCGCTTCGTATGACCAATGGTCGAGTCGTGTATCACTACTTATCCGGGAATCAAACAAGAAGAATTCCGTTTCTCAGAGACATGTGCCCAGAGCCTTTTGTAGAGGTTCATCCTGAAACTGCAGAGCAATATGGAATATCGCATGACGAAGTAGTTAGGCTATTTACACGACGCGGAGAAGCCTTTTATAAAGTGAAAATTACTGAAGCGATTCGTAAAGATACGGTCTTTGTTCCTTACCACTGGGGGCATGAACAATCTATTAATCTATTAACGATCCCGGCGTTAGACCCGATTTCAAGAATGCCAGAATTTAAGGCCTGTGCAGCCCAGATCGAAAAGCAACCAGAGAGGGTGAACATCCGATGAAACAGCATCTATATATTGAAATGGATAACTGCATCGGCTGTCGAAGCTGTTTGGCTGCCTGTACGCAATGCGGAGGACACGATGAAAGAAACCGCAACTACGTTTACGATGTTAATCCGCTTGTAACGCGGCAAACGATTCCTTTAATGTGTCTGCACTGTGTAAATCCAGCCTGTGCCAGAAGCTGTCCAGCACAGGCCATTCAAATCACAGAAGAGGGCGCGGTACTCTCAGCTCTGGTTGAGAAATGCATCGGCTGTCAGAACTGCACCATCGCTTGCCCATACGGAATCCCTAAATTCGATGAAGAGCAGAACCTGATGTATAAATGCGATCTTTGTTATGACCGTACCAAAGAGGGCATTCCGCCAATGTGCGCTTCTGTTTGTCCTACCAATACCCTCCAATGGGTAACAGAGGAAGAACTGGCGGCGAAGAAGGCCCAGCATAAATTAGGGAAATGGACGGCTAGTTATCAACCTTTCGAACCGCTTGAAGGGGACACGAATGTAAAGATTAGCCTTCCGGGCATTCTGCAAGGTAAGCAAAAATTGTTCTAATCTACTTGTGATGGGGTGAGCCTGCATGGAACAGGACAACAAGCGCGACAATAATCATAGTCCATTTAATGAAGACAATTATACGCATAATATAAGGAAAAATAATGAAAGAAAACTGGATCGTCGAGGCTTTATGAAGACGTTGGTCGGGGCCGCGGGCGTCTTCGCCGTATCTACACTCCCTTGGGGAGCGTTGGCAGCCAAAGAACTGACTAGCTTGAAGAAGAAGGCGTATCCGGAGCTTAAAATCACTGATATCAGCTCGCTGAAGGTCGGAGACTCGGTTGAATTCGCTTATCCAGGTGAGCATGATTCGGCGCTCTTGATTCGACTTGGCGAGGATGAATACAAAGCCTATCAGAATGCATGTACGCACCTCAAATGCCCCGTTTTCTGGAGCAGTGAAAAGGATGAGATGATATGCCCTTGCCATCATGGTATTTTCGATGCCAGAACAGGAGCGCCAACTGCTGGCCCTCCGAGAAGGCCCTTGCCAGAGGTACTGCTGAAGAAGGAACAGGGCGCGATTTACGCGACGGGAGTGAAGCGCTATGAAACGTAGCTATTTAGGCGTTGTCTTACTTTGTATTATGTTGTTTCTGAACATTCTTTGTACACAGAAAGCAGTGAATGCGTACTTTTTCGATCAGTATCGTTCCGTTATTCTCTACGCGATCTGCAATATTTTGTTATTTCCAGCCGCTATATGGATCTATCGCCGTGAGCGTGATGTTAAGTGAATATCAAGAACATGTAATTGCTAAGGGATGCCGTTTACAATGCCGGATTGTTTACACAAAAATGGCTTAAAGCAGGAAGGAAAATGGACGATGCCTTGTGAGTTTGCTTTAGATCTTTGCTTTATTCGTGAACACACACAATCTCCCTTACAGACAGTCATCGATCAGCAATTGCATGGACTTTTTGTCGGTAAAGGAACCTGGTACATTGACCATCGGGAAGAGGAAGGACTCGACATTGTTGTCGCCGAAGTCAAAGGCTTGGCGACATGGGAGACCGAAGACGATATCCTTCGGTATATCGAAGAGTCTGTTGAGACGGATGTAGCTTCTGAATCGGATTGCTGGGACTATCTACTGGCGTATCAGGTGAAAGTATCTCCTAAATTAGATGCGGGCTGCTGCCGCATAAAAACGAGGTGAACGTTATGAAGTGGGAAGATAAACTGTCGCGTTGGCTTGGCACTCAGATCGAGGTGAATATCGAAGATCAGGCAGGTCTGGATCCCGTAGCACCACCTAAAAAAATGACCCTTGAAAAAATAAGTATTACTGATAACCAGGAATATATGCAAATCTATATGAATGAACATCAATTTATAGCAATTCCCTTAAGGGGAGATGAATTTACAAGCTTAGTATGCTCAGATGAAGGATCGGTGCTTCGCTCATCGGACATATCAGCACAGCTAGTGTATAAAGTTCATTTTGGTTTATAACCCGTAAAATAAGTTATTCAAATATGTAATGATAGGTGCCTAACTTCCAGGGTTGTTGACAAACACGCGTTATAGAGAGAGTTAAGAAGAACCGTATAGAATTAAAATCTATGAAAAACCAATGTTTGGGTGCAGCCCATCATTGGTTTTTCATTTGTCGCCTCACATGGGCGGCATCTAGGATGCAAGTCCCGAATGCTGATCAACACTGCAAGCAATGGGGAAAGCAGGATAATCCTTACCGCAGATGGAAAAGAGATATACTCACTTGGTTTATCAGCAGAAAGAGGTGAGAATCAGCTTTTGTCTTTTGAAGCTGACTTAAACGGAGCTAATGAACTTACCATAAAAATGATCAATGATGATCCAAATTCGAGTACAAATGCCATCATGTGGGACATTACTCTTACAGAAGTAAACACGGGACAAAAAAATTAAGGCTCTGTTTTCGTTTATTGTTGATTTCCGAACAAAAGAAAACCGCGCACTGAAAAGGCGGTTAATTTAACTCGTGTCCCATTAGCTTATGATGATTACTTATAAAGGAGCAATGACTGAAGCATCACGTTACGGAACTACAATGACCTGAGACGATTTGCCATTTCCCAATCCGATACTGCCAAACACGAGTGTAACAGAACTCGCCTTCAAATGGAGTTCCGAAAGTACCCGTTAAAGTCACTCGTGTAACGGTTACGGCTAACATATCCAAGAGCCTAATTCTTTGGTCTAAAATATCAATTCCAGTAATTTTCAAGTTGCCTGAACGGTGGGCTTCAATATCAGTTTCTTTTGATAAAATTTGTCCGAAATGATTGACGAAGATAAGGTCCTCAGCAATCAGTTCATCTAACACTTCCACATTGCTGGATAGCATTGCTGTCCGAAGACGTTCTTCAAAAGCAATGATTTTGGTTTCATCCACAAAAAAACCTCCTTTTAATATCTGTCTAACATACCCTACTGCCCAAGATTTTTGACGATGAAGATTGGTGTTTGTCTCATTTACAGTAAACAGGCAAGAGGAGACCAGCATATTTTTCTTATTCGACGTTGTGTTCTCATATTTCTTGCTGTCAAAGTAACGGAACCAAGCCAGATAATGTTGCAAATACTTGGTTGCTAAGCCATTAAAGCGGTCAATCCAACGTTTCAAACGACTATGATAGTTGTTTACATTCTGAATGTGGTAAACGCCTTTAACTCGCTGTTTCCAATCCGACTTGAATCGGTAATGGGCTAAGCCTTTCGAATTAGCATAGGAACTAAATGCCCTCCCGAGCGACATGGCTGCACGGATCAATAACAACAGCCTCAAGCACGACACAACGGTTATGAGCGATGATCTACTAGACGAACTGCGGCTATACCGAAACCAGCTCTTTTACATAAGATTTGCTTGCGGTAAGAATTTTAGCGCTTAATTCAGGGTCATTAACTGAACGGGCTAAAAGAAGTGAACCGATCATCGTGCTGATTAAAGCCATACTTTTTTGATCGTTGTTTCCTAGCAGTCCCGAAATAAAAGAAAAGAATCGCGTGATTTCTTCCGTAAACACTTGTCTTACTTCTCCCGAAGAACGTGAAATTTCAACGGATAAAGTGGGAATGATACAGCTTTCTTCCAGTTTATCCCGATGGACTGTACTTAGGTAGTGTTCGATAACCGTTTGAATTTTCTCGTTCTCTGGCGATTTGTCCGCAGAGTTTCGCAGTAGGGTGATGGTTTCTTCAATTGCATTCCGGCATGCTTCGGCAACGAGTTGATCCTTGCTCTCGAAGTGGGCGTAGAATCCACCGTGAGTTAAACCAGCTCCCTTCATGATTTGTGGCACGCTCACCTCTTTAATGCCGCTTATCCGAAATGCCTGGGTAGCGCTTTTCAATATTTTCCTACGGACTTCCATTTTATGTGTCTTTGTGTAAGGCAAATCCATCACTCCCAATAGCCATTTTGATCTGTATAAATATTATAGTTATCATATATTGGAGTGTCAAATGGGGTAAGACAACACGCCTTTTATCTAAAGATTGCAGCGGTGCCCTAATTCGGCAGTAATTCCATTAAATATACCAAGCTCACTATTGATTGTCTTCGTGGATTTCCAGCGCGCGACAATGGATCCTTGACTGGTTTTAAATATGATGCATATAATATATATTATTATAATCATAAATAAAGCGCAGCGAAACACTGCTCTGTATTTTCGAAGTGATTACATAGATTCATACACTAGGAGGAAACGACATGAATGTGAAGAAAAAAGATAACTTAATGGACAATACGATTCTAATGAAAGATCAAAGCAACATGAGTGAGTTCACCGCTGAGACGGCGGATACCCTCTATCTGGAGGCGGAAGGTGTGCGGTTCGCGTACCGGTCGTTCGGTGAGCAATCGGACGTTCCTCTCGTATGCTGCCAACGCTTCCGAGGTACTATGGATGATTGGGATCCGGCGGTGATCAACGGCTTGGCCCGCGAACGCCGTATCATCCTGTTCGACAACGCAGGTGTGGGATTATCTTCGGGTGAGTCGCCAAACAGTATGGTCGGCATGGCGAATAATGCGATCTCATTCCTGGAGGCGCTCGGTCTTACGCAAGTCGATCTCCTCGGATTCTCAATGGGCGGTTCCGTCGCCCAAGCGATGACGCTACTACGTCCAGAACTTGTTCGACGACTTATTCTCGCCGGAACGGGGCCTGGTGCAGGAGATGGCATACAAGGAGGAAAGCCCGAGGTATTCCAAGTCGCCGGCAAACCGATTAATGATTCCGAAGATTTTATGTATCTCTTTTTCGAGCCCACCGAGACTAGCCTTGCGGCGGGACGTGCCTATCTGAAGCGACTCGAAGGACGACAAAGTCCCCGCGAACCCCTTGTCAAACCTGAAACCGTGAAAGCACAATTATTGGCCATCGTCGCTTGGGCAACGGGCGAGGGATCCTACACACGACTAAGTGAGATCAAGCAACCGGTCCTTGTAGCGAATGGACAAAATGATATCATGGTGCCCACGGTTAATTCGTTCATTATGTCGCAGCGGTTGCCGAATGCACAACTGATCGTCTATCCGGATTCCGGACACGGGTTCCTCTTCCAGTATCCAGACCTTTTCGTCGAGCATGCACTGCTGTTCATAAGGTAATAACGCGCCCAATGCGTAAGTTAGGAAATAACTTCACCCCCAAGAGCGATTTCCGTTCTTGGAGCAGACCTGTAAACGAAGCAAAATGGAGAACAGCTTAACAACAGTTACATTGGTCCATTAAAATAAACTTTAATTGAATCTTTTTTTATACCAAATTTATCAATATGATTTACTAGTTGAGTTACGAGTATATCAATAATTCTAATAACAGAGTAACTAGTCCCCATGGAAAGGAGAAAGAAATATGAATAAGGATGTTATTGTTTATCTTGATCGTATGGATTACAGTAACCGAAGATGTTTACCTTCATCTCGATCCTAATAGCGCTTTTTGGTGCGTTGCTGGTCATAACTAATGGTGAATTCTCCATGCTTACTCAAGCTAGCGAGCATTTATTTGCAGATTTATTGATTTTGCTTGGGGCCTTATGTTGGGTCATCTACACTTTGGGTGGCAATCAATTTACAGGCTGGTCTCCTTTGCGCTACACGACCCTCACAACATGCTTTGGATCTATGGTTAACATTACGATCGTGGTTATGGCAACGGCTTTCGGAGAACTGACTGTGCCAAGCGAAAATACGATTCGCATAGTTGGACCTGAACTGCTGTATATGATTTTGATTGCAGGTGTGCTTGCTGTGTTTACTTGGAACGTCGGGAATAAATCCCTCAAACCAGCTAACGGAGTGCTTTTCATGAATATCGTTCCTGTAACGACAGTAACGATTAGTACAATGCAGGGTGTTGAAATCGGTAGGGCACAGTTGGTAGGGATCATTATCATTATTGGTGCTTTAGTGATGAACAACCTGTTGCAAAGATGGACGTCAAAAATAATCATTCCCTCAAGTATCAGCACAATGGGGAAAGATGATAAAGTAACAGGATCTTGACTGTACGATTCCATTAAACAATTCGATCACATCCGCTTTCATCCAAGCTTAATGTATAATAGAGTAGGGATTTTTTAAATCTATTAGAGGAGGAGTAATCATGCCATATATCAATCTTCAAATAACCAAAGGGGCTACTCGCGAACAGAAAGCCCAAATTGTAAGAGAGTTTACAGAGACTCTCGTAAGTATACTTGGCAAGAAGCCAGAACATACTCACATTGTGATAGAAGAAATCGATGATGAAAATTGGGGATTCTCGGGAGTATTAACTGACGAATTCCGTAAACAGTAGCCCTGATCTTGACGTAAAGGCGAAGCTCAATGTCAATTTGCAACGGCCCATCAAACAGGCTTACATTCATCAAACAACCTCAATCAGTAAGTGCTGATTGAGGTTGCGATTGCATTATTTGGTGAGACTATCCTTTTGACCTAGAGCCACCGGGACTGGTAGGTAACATGTATCGCTCGTCAACGACCTTCCCTCGCTTGAGTTTATGGAGTAAAGTAGACATTTTCATTAGATGCCCCGTAAACAAGACCGCCTCCAATTAATACTTCATAAGTACCATAAGGCAAGTTAGGTAAACTGAAGAAAATCGAATTGTTGACGCCACTGTAGCCCATTTCTTGATAACCGCCTACTCGTTCGTAGTTGCCATTCGTCACTTTGTAGACACTTAAATAAAATTCCGGTCGATAACCATAAGCGTTACCTCCACGATAGTTTCCTTTAACAACTAATTTCCCTTGGCCGGTGTATGTGCCAAAGGAAGTGCCACCTAACCCACTAACAGGACCACTATCTCCGGGTAAAATAACATTGGTCGATTGTAATTGAGCGATTTCTTGTTTGGCGCTGACTGCCGTGGAGAACGTAAGCAACATGGCCAAGGAAACGAGCATAGCTAGCACTTTTCTTTTCATTATTCATCATCCTTTCGATCCTATAATTATCGGGGAGAATTGTCGGAACAAAAGATGTGAGCTGGCCAGCTTTTTCATTGGCATCTCCTTCATTTAGGTTAATATAAATCCCATATAATGTAAACGTTTTTTTGGACATTCACCTTAACATTCAACACAACTTCAAGCGTTGGAAAGTTGTTGATGGAATTGGATATCGAACAAGGAAGGAGGTTGTTACTGCGTCGTTGGACAACACTCTTTTCTATGTCCACTTATCCATTTATTTCTGAAAGAGAATATTACTTCGCTATGGGAACGGAATGAGTTCAACACAGCAAATCGGCAGAAAGTTGTATTTCTCTGCTATTCTTTGATAAAATATAGAATGAACGTTCAGTATTTTTTGAGATTGGGAGTGGAACGAGAAGCATCTACAAAGCGGGCAAACCAAAAAATCGAGTTGCTGACGCATTGCATCAGTGGAGAATACAAGAAGAGTAAGAACTTGGAGGATTTTTTATGTCATTATTATTAAGAAATAGGGGAGCCATACTCATTCTCATCCTCAATATATTTCTGGTGTTTACAGGAATCGGTCTCGTCGTACCTATTATGCCGAACTACATGTCAGAGCTTCATATAAACGGAAGTGTTGTCGGACTGTTATTTGCTGCTTTTTCGCTAACTCAGCTATTGTTGTCACCTTTGGCTGGAAGGTTGTCTGATTCGTTTGGACGAAAAAATAACATTGTTTTAGGTATGATTATTTTTGCCTTTTCTGAGTGGCTTTTTGGCTTCGTAACCACGCCTTATCTTCTATTTGCTTCGAGAATGTTAGGGGGAATCGGTGCTGCGCTGATCATGCCTTCCATTATGGCGTACACAGCTGACGTTACGTCTAGCGAAGAGAGAGCCCGGGGGATGGGGTATATCAATGCTGCCATAACGACGGGATTTATTTTTGGCCCTGGCATCGGAGGATATATAGCTGAGTATGGAATACGCGTTCCTTTTTATGCTGCTGCGGCAGCAGGTGTTGTTGCCACAGTGATTACGCTATTTCTTTTACCTGAATCATTACCAGCCAATAAACGTACAATCTTTAAATCTGTTCAGACAGACAAACAAACGCTTTGGAGTCAACTGCTGCAATCTTTCCGAGCATCCTACTTTATGAGTTTATTGATTGTGTTTGTTCTATCTTTTGGCTTAGCCAACTATGAGAGCATTTTCGGACTGTTTGTTGACCATAAATATGGCTTTACGCCAAAAGACATTGCATTCATCATTACCTTTGGTTCGATAGCTGGCGCTGTTGTGCAAATAACGATATTTGGATGGTTATTGAACCGGTTTGGAGAGAATAAAGTCATCTCTCTTTGCTTAGTTATTGCAGGCTTGTTTGTATTATTGACACTTTTTGTGAGCAGTTACTGGATGATACTCGCGGTCACATTTATCGTCTTTTTGTCAATTGACATCTTACGCCCAGCGATCGGTACGCAGATGTCCAAGATCGCCGAAGAGCAGCAAGGCTATATCGCGGGGCTGAACTCGGCCTATACAAGTCTGGGTAATATTGCTGGCCCTATAGTTGCAGGATTTCTTTTTGATATCAACATTAATTACCCTTATTTATCGGCTGCCCTTGTTCTGTTTCTATGTTTTGTTTTAACTATGAGAAGCAAAAAAGGGCGGATGACTTCTTCCGCGGATTGAATTTCGAGACTGCTGATACTGGGGAATTAGGAAGGACTTCGGAGGCGCTCCTTGATGGGCGTCTTTATTCATTTCATTGAGTCATGTAGAAAAAATAGTAGTATACTAATAAAATGAAATACTCATAGATGAAGATTGGCGTGTCTGTAAAAAACTACGATATGCAAACATTATCGAATACATAAACCACTGGTTAAACGAAATTCATTAAATAAGACGTTACAGCAAATCAACGCAAAGATTTTAAGATAATCAATGATAGAGCTGACTGACATGAACCCAATATGGATATTCCCGATTTCAATCACATAACCGTTTCCGCGATAATATTCTTCAGAAACGGATCACGATGCTTGATTTGTTAGAAAAATATGTTGCATGCGAAATGCCATTCGAACGTTTTGTGGAGCTCTCGCTTCCTCTTAAAGTAAGATATTATTCGATTTCCGGTTCTCCTCTCGTACAGCCGAAACAGGTCAGTATGACAGTTGGTGTTGTACACGAAGCTGCCTGGAATCGCAAAGATGAATACCGAGGAGTCACTTCCAACTATCTTGCTGAGATGCAGGGAGGAGATACAATCGCGATGTTCATTCGCACACCAGAGCCCGGCTTCCAGGTTGTATGTGTGCGGCGACGGAAGAAGGATGGCTTCGGATGTAGAGGCAACCCTGCAAAGATCTTATCAAGGGGTTCACGGCGTTAGCGAAACGGAAGCGAAAAAATGGCTGGATCGTCTCATGGTCGAAGGACATTATGTCAAAGACGTTTGGATGGGAGTTTAAAGCATGGCTCTTTGAGTAACTGAGGATGTTCAGCCCTCAGTTACTCGACAATAATAAGACACACCTATCAGGTCTCGGCTATAGGCAGTTGAATCTTCTTCAAACTATGATTGCACCTTTGATACAGAACAAATATCAAATATCAACCGGATATGATAATATGCCAGTCATGCTGGTTTTACTCGAGCGGATAGTCATAGCGAATGAAACCTTTGTGATTCGCAATCTTGTCATAAAGAGCGCGAGCGGTGGTATTGTCTTGGCGAGTGTGCCAGTAGAACCGAGAAGCGTTATGTTCGCGCGCTGATTGAGCTACCCGCTCAATCAGCGCGCGAGCCACCCCATGCCCTCGGACAGCTTCGTCGACGAAGAGGTCTTGTAGGTAGCAAGCTTCTTCCATCCAGATAGTACGATGAAACAGGTAGTGAGCTATACCGACCAAGTTTCCTTGAAGGTGCGCGCCGAAACCGAAAATACCATCAGCGATCAGCAAGCGGTGCCAAACCTCATCGTATTTGGAGTCGGGGAGCTCAGTCTCGTAAAAGGTCTTATAACTTCGGGCCAAGACGTTCCAGCGTTTACGGTCAACAGGTCTAAGTGGCACTATGTCAAGCACGATTTGTTCGTTCGATCTTCCTTCCATCTGGTAATCATCCTCCCAATTGCAGTAATAGTATTAAAGGTTAGTTTTAATAAATCATAATGGCCTATGGGTATAAGATAAAGATCCAATTCCAAAAATTATTATTAGTCCAATTTAATTACTGAACTACGGTTCCAACAAGAATGGTTGGTCATTATCAGTACGGACTTAATGGTAAGTGAGGACGAAATCGTTCTTCCAATTAAGGATATTATTTTGCAGTGTTCAAAAACAGCATAACAAATTATCTCTCTTCTTCAACGTACAAGGGTTGACAAACTATTCATGGTAAACTTTACTATATAATTTATTTACCATACAATGTAATTGTCATTGAAGATCAGGGGATGAATGAGATGAAATATCTGTTTAAAGATCTTTTTCTAATTACAGCAAAGGTAAACCTTTTGTTCATTTGTCTATTTGGCCTCACATATTTCTTAGCTGCGATCACCTACAACATGATTTTCAGCGTTCCTTACGATCAATCTAAAGTGATATCACCTTTGTATTACGGATTGCTATTTAGTACTATCCCATACTTTACTATTGGTTACTGGACTGCTAAAGAATCAAAACAGTCGACTGCAATAAAACTTTTCACTTTGATCTATATGATGCTGCTTGATAAACTTCTTATCGTTTATGTATTGGGTATATTCACAAATTTCTTACCAGCACAAGAAAACGGTTTTTTTTCTACTGCTTATTCGTACATGTGCGAAGAACTACCCTTTTACTGCCATCCTCTAGCTTATTATACAATTGGTACAGCAGTAGCCGTTTTGGCGTTCTTTATTGGTATTGGTCTTTACAATAAAAGAAAAACAACTGTTTTTCTGGTTACTCAAGAAGAACAGAATTAAGCTGGAACAGGTAAAAATTAATGTTTGTAATATTGGTTGTGAAAACCTTCAAAGTAACGTTACTTTGAAGGTTTTTTATCGTTATTTGTTCAACCGTAAAATTAACTGGTAATTCGTGTATGTATTTGATGAATTGGAGGAAACTAAGATCATTAAAAACCAAAATAATGAAGATGAGGACTACCATGGAACGTCATCAAAAGCAGGAAAAAAAGCTGATTATTCTGTGTTTCGTCATTGCAGTTATTTTACTATTATCAATTTCTCATCATCTGTTTGAAGGATAGCTGGATAATAACACAACCCCTTCTAGAGGAGCTGTTAAATGAATGTTTGTGAACGATCCGGTTGTTTATAGCCGTGCACTAATGTCTTTGACTTTTGTATTTCATATTATTTTTGCAACCATCGGAGTCGGAATTCCTGTTCTTATTGCTTTGGCAGAATGGATGGGTATACGTCGGAATGATCCCCATTATACCTTAATGGCGCGAAGGTGGACGCGTGGATATGTCATTACAGTAGCTGTGGGAGTTGTATCTGGAACAGCGCTTGGACTACAAATTAACCTACTATGGCCTAATTTTATGAGGATAGCTGGACAAGCTATCGGTTTACCCATGTTTTTAGAAATATTCGCCTTTTTTTTTGAAGCCATTTTTCTTGGCATCTATATGTACACATGGGATCGATTTAAACCCAAGATTCATTTTTTATTTATAATACCTGTAGTCATTGGTGCGTCAAGTTCTGCACTTTTTATTACATTAGTCAACTCTTTTATGAATGCGCCGCAAGGATTTGACATATTAGACGGGATCATAGGTAACGTGCAGCCTCTTAAGGCTATGTTTACCCCAGCAAGCCCTACAAAGGTCTCCCATGTATTAACTTCAGCTTATCTTACCTCAGCTTTTATTTTTGCAGGAATCGCTGCTTACGCCCTATTGAGGGGGAAAAGTCATATTTACTATAAGAAAGTACTAAATATGACACTTTTTGCTGCATTTGTTTTTGCTGTAGCGACATTCTTAATTGGAGATTTGTCGGGGAAATATTTGGCGAAATACCAGCCTGAAAAACTGGCAGCTGGGGAATGGCATTTTGAAACCATGTCACATGCACCATTAATTGTAGGTGGTATTTTAACAGGAAATCACGAGATCAAGTATGGATTAAGGATCCCATTTGCACTCAGTGTGCTTGCTCATGGAAACCCCAATATGGAAGTAAAGGGATTAAACGATTTTCCTTCGGATGAAATCCCACCGCTTTGGATCCATTATACCTTCGATGCTATGGTTGGCATTGGTGGTTATCTGACCATTATTCCTTTATTGTTTATCCTTGCTTCTTGGTTTCGAAAAGGGAATCCCTACAACAAACTGCTGCTTAGGGCAATTGTCGCGGGAGGCCCGTTGGCTATGTTTGCCATCGAGTATGGATGGATTTATGCAGAAGTAGGTAGACAACCCTGGATTTTGCGTGGGTATATGAAGACGCAGCAAGGTGCTACGACATCTGAGCATGTTGGCTTGCTCTTTATCGTATTTCTCGTGCTTTATGTAGTTTTGGGAATTTCCTGTGTACGAGTTTTGATAAAAATGTTTAAGAGCCATTCGCCGGATGATGAGCTTAACCTACAAAACAAGGAGGGGGCTTTCAAGTGAATTTGGAAGTGGTAGGGATTACAGTCTTATGGACTTTTCTGTACGGGTATTTAATTGTAGCTTCCATTGATTTTGGTGCTGGATTTTTTAGTTACTATAGTTACAGAACAAAAAAGGAACACGTGATTCAGAATATCATTAAGCGGTATTTATCACCTGTGTGGGAGGTGACGAATGTCTTTCTCATTTTTTTTGTTGTTGGGATCGTAGGTTTCTTCCCAGATACTGCTTACTACTATGGAACGGCCCTTTTAGTTCCTGGTAGTGTAGCGATTATACTGCTTGCCATACGTGGTTCATACTATGCGTTTAGTACATATGGCACAAAAAATAAAAAAGTTTATGCATTCTTATATGGTGCAACTGGACTTCTGATTCCTGCTTCATTGTCAACAGTGCTTACAATCTCGGAAGGTGGTTTTATTGAATTTAAGAATGGTACAGTTTTTTTTCAATACGATAAGCTTTTTTTTAGTCTTTACTCATGGTCCGTTGTTTTGCTTGCGATTGTTAGTGTGTTGTATATTTCAGCCATGTTTTTAACATTTTACGCGGCCAAAGCAAATGACCTGCCTGCTTTGGAAATTGTGCGTAAGTGGGCACTGATTTGGAGCGCCCCGACAATCGTTTGCAGTTTAATCGTATTTTATTCGATTCACTTACATAACCCAGAACATTTTCAAAAGATGACGGAGTTATCTTGGATGTTTGTATGTTCTTTTCTATTCTTTCTGGCAGCTGTATATTACGTTTGGAGGAAAAAGAATTATGGCATGTCCTTTATTTTCGTAATGGTTCAATTTGGATTCGCTTTCTATGGTTATGGAGCGGCTCACTTGCCTTATTTACTTTACCCGTACTTATCCATGAATGAACATTTCACTAATAAAGCCATGGCTGTAGCCTTAATTATTGCATTTTTGACAGGATTGTTACTCCTAATCCCTTCGCTCTTTCTTTTAATGAGATTGTTTCTGTTTAATATCAGATATGTGCAGGGACAGATGCACCCCAAAGGAGAATAGATGTTGGAATTCATCCTAATTATGATATTGCCGCCAATCATTGTTGTAGCTTCCCTTACTGTCGTATTTGGGTGGGGGTGGATGGGGAAAGAAAGAGTTGAAAGTGATGAGCATCAAGGGGAAAGAGGTGATAAGCAAAAAATGCGTTAGCAAATACTACGTATCCGCCAATTAAGAGAAACACAAGTGTCCATGCAGGAAGATCCCCTAATGCCCCCGCCACGACTCACTTACTTTATTGGTTGGATGATGGGAGCTTGAGCTTTAATTTCTGAGCGTTTTCAATCCTCACTTCGACCTCCACTTTAGCTAGAGAATCCTTCTGCAGCGGAAGCACTCCTTCTTTTGTTAGCTTTTTCCATGCACCAGGATTTTTTCGGTACAAGACCTCCGAAAGATGAAAAATATCCATTTTTCGTTTCAGACCTTTGGCAAAGGTATCCCGGATCTCTTCCGTTATTTTTTGTTCATTCAAATATTAAAAAGTGTAATTGCCTTTGGTTTGTAAGCGTCAAATAACCCACACCTTGTAATCAAGATGTAGGCTATTTGACGCTTACTTTTTGTCCGAGGTACAGGACATACTTGGTTATACGTAGACAAGCTGAATAAGCCACAGCACATTACTGTCCCGTGGCTGGCCGATTTAGTTTAATTCGATGACTTTTGTTGAAATATGAAATCAATTTTTCTACTGTTTCGGTTCCTTTCTAACGAAATGAAAAATCGATCCGTACATCCAAATGAAAATAGGGAATACGAAAGCGCTATATAAACCTGCTATCCCCCACAATTTGCCCATTTGAGTAATTTGGGAAGAAGAAGGGATAAAAAAGAAAGACAATAGGATCCATAGGAACAAGAGTATTCGTAAAGAATTTCGATGATCCTGCTTACCGAATAATTGACTTGCTCCCAACAGAGCCGTGTAAAGGTAAGGAATGGTCGCCATAATTAAAGTAAATAAATAAAAGGAGAGAAAAATGATCTCAAACCGCTCTAAAAAGGGCAATCGGATGTCCTTAAATAAGTTGAGCGTGGGATAAGGGTATTCTGTGATCTCGTTTGGAGCAAACTTGACAAAACTGATTACTGTAACTATTAAATATATAATCATGGAAAAAGAGTTTGCAATAACAATTCCTTTGGACGCTGATTTCTTATCCTTTAGAAACGGATATAGAATGAAAGCCAATTCAAATCCGAGGAAAGAAAAGATTGTTGATTTTACAGTAGACAGAATGGGAAACAAGCCTTCTTTTCCAAGTGGAAGAAGGTACAGCCATTGGCTATCCTTTAGTGCCAATAGCAGCAAGAAAGGCATCCATATAGTCATAAGAAAAACAAATTCAGCAAAGAGTCCGATCACTCTTATTCCATGCTTGGTGATCATATAGATTGGAATGATAAACAGGATCATCAAGATGAAGTTACGTATATCCGGCACGATCCATGTCTTTATGACATGAATCGTTGAAAACATGACAACGCTTGCTGCAAATACTGCGTATAGTATCCAAAGAACAAATAAACTTTTACCCACCCACTTGCCAAAGTATTTAATTAAAAGCTCGAATAACGTATATTCGGGGGTTCTATCCATAATTTTTATGATGACTATGCTGAGAAGAATAGATAGAATCCAACCTAACAAAATGGATATCCATCCATCGGTACCGGCAGTTATAGCTAAATCGTGGGGAAGGGATAGTTCTCCGAGTCCCACTTGGGCTGCAAATATAATTAGAATGTATTGTTTCAAGGAGATTTGATTAAACGAATATTTATTCATGTTTGATCCTGCACTCCCACTGTTATGTATGTCCTGCGTGTCCCATACGTCCATCATCCAAAAGTAAGGTTCACCGAAGATTGCTTCCCCCTAGAGAGTGGGCTCTTTTTCATTTTCCACCCATTTCCTTAATCTCTCTCGAAATGGGGGGAATTATTCTGAATAAATTCAGCTTAGTTTGATAGGCATGTGGTCGGACCCGCAATTCTTCTGCGGTAAGCGTCAAATAGCCCACACCTTGTAATCAAGATGTAGGCTATTACTGCTTTTTAGTCAGCCTTAAACACGCGACAAGTCAGCGGTAGCGACGACGACCAAGGCATCAGGCTATCCAACGCTTCTGGATCTTTGGGATCAGGAAGCTGCGGAAGTTGCTCAAATAGATGCAATAAATATTTGAACGGATTCATGAGGCAAACCTCCTACAATTGATTGCCCTCATTTTCTCATGGATGACAAGAACGTTGAAGGTGGGGAGAGTTTGACGCTTACTTTGGTTTTAATAAAGACGCACATTAGTTTATTGGCTCCTTTCAGCATTATGGGTATATTGTGTTGTTCTTATCGCTGTGTTTAGAACACTTGCTTTGCCATCGCCTGGAGAAATCCTTATGAGTTCAGCAGGACTAATGGTGTATGAAGGCAAGCTAAGTTGACGAAGTTAGATAAGACATCTAAATGGTTCTCTACTTATGGTCTCTCGTTTGGTGGGATTTGGATTAGCCTTCAAATTCTATTACTTGAAATATTTCGATTGCTGCGGCAAACGGATCAACGAGGTAAAACGACTTAAAATTTACTTGCAGTGGTAGATTTATTTTCTATGAGCCGTCTTTTATGTACTGAAAAAAGCCCCTTGGAATAGGGGCTTATACATAACTTATTTAAGAACTCGACGAGCTGTTTTGTAGTTTGTTTTCCACCAGCCAGAATTAATATCAGAGATGGTTACGCCAGGACTTCCATACGTATGAATAATTTTGCCATTCCCTATATAAATACCAACATGATGAATAGGGGAATAGAAGAAGACAAGATCTCCCGGTCTTAATTGATCCTTGGACACATAACTACCTACTTGTGATTGCTGTTTAGATGAACGGGGTAGAGATACGCCATTTTTTCCAAATACATATTGGGTAAAAGAAGAGCAGTCAAATGCATTGGTAAAACCAGATGGAGCACCAAATTTATATCGTACACCCATGTAATGTTTACCTAATGAGATAATGCTATTCGCTTGTGATGTTGACGTTGCTGTTGCAACGGGGATGCTCGCCGCGTGAGCGGATTGTGGTGTTGCTAATAGACTTCCCGATGAAAAGATCGAGAAACAAAGTGTAATCCCTATTAACGATTTGCTCAGGCGGTTCTTTTTCATGTTGTTATTAATGATCTTCATGATAACTCCTCCTATAGAATCGTATATGTGGTGGCCACCTGAAATAACCTTAACACATAATAAATCCCCTAATGATTACCAAGGAAGATGGAATCCCTGTTACTTACAGGCCTTAACGAACATTCTAAGAATATCATGAGAATTCTATGAGTAATTAAACCTTGACATTATGCCATGGAATCATTCAGGACCATTGTGAAACCCATATTGTGTTTATAATCAGTCGCTTTTTATCCGAAAGGGAGACTTACTTTACTTGAGGATTGAGCATGAGGCGTAGAACCCAACTAATAAAAATGAAAGCAGTACAAATTAACAATCCAAAGTATTTTCTAAAAATTGAAGGGAATAGTATGGAAGATACTGCTTCAGATTACTTATTACTAATGGGGGACTACAGAATCTTGAAGAAAAAAATGGCTATCTTAAGCGGCAAAACTTTCGGTAAATTAAGTCGACTTTTAGGAAATCAAGGTTCATCCTTGCCTGGAGCTGTAGCTTTGAAAATCGATCCAGATATTCTTACGAAATTATCTAAACAAATCAATCAGTTTATATTTATTACAGGTACGAATGGTAAAACGACAACGTCCAATTTATTAGCTCACCTATTAAGGTCAACAGGAAAGAAAATTTTAAATAATTCAGAAGGATCCAATATGATGTCAGGGATAACGGCATGTTTAATCAATCAATCATCTCTATTCGGCAATCTAAAGTATGATTATGCTGTTCTTGAAGTCGATGAGGCCAGTATGCCTGCCATTATAAAACAAGTTGCTCCACAAATGGTCGTCATCACTAATTTTTTTCGTGATCAATTAGACCGGTATGGGGAAATAGACATTCTGATTAAAGATATAAAAAACGCTATTGATCCTATTGATACAAAATTAGTTTTAAATGCAGATGATCCCTTGGTAGTTCGACTAAGTTTGGTTGGCAAGGATAGAGTCTTCTATGGACTAAATAAAGGTGCGTATCACTTTGGCGATTATGGGATGAGTGATTCCAAATATTGCGCAACATGCGGAGAAGAATTACAGTATGATCACATTCACTTTAGTCAACTCGGGGTTTATAACTGTTCCTGTGGGTTTAAGCGTCCAATTCCACATTACGAAATCGATTACATTCAAAGTAACCCCTTGTCTTTTAAATTGAGAGATGAAATTTATCATATGAATATATCGGGTGCTTATAATGCTTATAATGCGTTAGCCGCCATTTCTTGTGCTGCAGAAATAGGCATTCAATCTTTGGAGATAAAAGAATTCTTAAATAAGTATGAATCCGATAACGGGCGAATGCAGCTGTATGATCACAAAGGATATCCATATATCGTAAATCTCAATAAAAATCCTTCGGGAACCAATGTCTCATTGTCGGAAATACTTTCAACTCAACATAACAAGCAAATCGTTTTCTTTATTAATGATTATATTGCTGATGGTGAGGATGTATCATGGATTTGGGACGTTGATTTTGAATGCCTACAAAGAGAAGACATCACAAGAATAATTTGTTCTGGCCGACGTGCAGCAGACATCGCATTACGACTTAAATATGCTTGTGTTGATCACAACAAAGTAATAAAAATACCATCCATAGAAAAAGCCATTCAATATACATTTGACCATCCGATGCCAACCTATCTGTTACCGACTTATACAGCTTTACAACAGGTGAAGCATTATATGAATGGGAGTGTAGACAAAAATGATGAATTTATTACTTTATAACTTTTTCCCTGATCGGCTAAATCTATATGGAGACAGAGGAAATGTGATTGCTTTCCAAAAACGCTGCGAGTGGAGGGGCATTCAGCTAGAAGTTGTAAATATTAAATCAACGAATTCAATTAACTTGTCTCAAGTTGATCTATTATTCATTGGCGGGGGGAGTGACCGTGAACAAGGTCTGGTTACTCATGAATTACTTAAAATAAAAAAGGAATTTAAATCATGTATTGAAGATGGTGTAGGCTGCCTTGCTATATGCGGTGGTTATCAACTTTTAGGCAATTATTACGTGACTTCAGAAGGTAACAAGTATATGGGATTGGATATTTGCGATTTTTACTCAGTTGGACAAAAAAATCGCATGGTTGGAAATATTGCGATTGAATCAAAGGACTTTGGAAATATATTAGGCTTTGAGAATCATTCTGGAAGAACCTATCATCCGTATGAATCTTTAGGAAAAGTCATAAAAGGTTTTGGTAATAACGGAAATGACGGTACGGAAGGTCTTTACTATAAGAATGTAATTGGAACTTACCTTCATGGCCCTCTTTTGCCTAAAAATCCAGCTCTTGCCGATCAAATAATTTCATCTGCAATAGAAAGGAAATATGGCAGAAAGGAAATGATTCAACTTGATGATACGCTAGAAAATGAGACGAAACATATTCTAGAAAAAATTTGTCTTAAACATTGAAGACAGATGTATGAAAGAAACTTCGTTACTTACTTTTTGCTTAAAGGCCGATCATAGTTCTTATAATCGTAACCTTTTTTATAGTTATGGAGAAGTGAGAAGTAGAGTAAGGACAGCTGTCCTGTTTGTTTCACGTAGAATCGATACAATCTATTGCCGATCGGGAGGTTCTGCCACTCGAATACCTGTTGTTAGCTGATTAACGGCGGGAGATGTTGGTGCTGAGAAACATATTCTATAGTTCATCTACAATGGGTGAACAGCCTCCTCTTGAATAGCTGCAATCTAGCATTTCCCCTTGGATCATCCCTTTATACGGTTTGATGCTTACATAGTAGCAAAATGATGTGTGGATTTTTTACTAATTGAAGAGCGCTTGGTCGTTAAGCCGTCTCGTACAACAAAGATTTCACATACTTTATAGCATCTTATGTGAGATCATATAATCGGTAAACGGGGATGGTAGGGTATGAAGATTTTAATGGTAGTTTCACGGCTAAATATAGGAGGAACCGAAAAATACATTCTATCTATATCCCGATATTTAATATCGAAGGGAGTTCAAGTTGGCATTGCCACTATGGGAGGACCACTTGCAAAATCAAGTAAAAAAAGGGTGGCAGTGCATCTGCTCCCCATGCGTTCTCAAAACAGAATTTCCTCGCTTTCCTCCATAATTTCCAAAAACAAATACAACCTTATACACGTTCATGATTCAATGTCATTTCATGTGGCAGCGTCCTTACATCGACAGCATAGAATACCCTTGATTGCTACTGTACATGGTACGTATCATAATCGTAAATCCTTATCGGGGATGTCCAAAGTTGCTAAAACCATTATTTCCGTTTCTCCGCAATTATCAAAATGGATGATTGAACACAAAATACCTGCGAAAAAAATAAAAATGATTCCTAATGGAATTGATACATTAGAATTCAGTCCGATATCTAACAAAACCAAATGGAGGAGGGTACTCAACTTACCTCAAACAGCGCAAATACTTGTTCATGCTGGGAGATTTTCCTTTGACAAATATCCTATAGCTAGAAAAGTAATTATGGCAGCAGAGATCATTGCTAAAAACAACCCTAATTTTGTAGCCGTTTTATTTGGTCCAGGAGATTACCGATCAAAGCTCATTCAACATGCTGCCAAAGTCAATCGTGGTCTTGGTAGGCAAGCCATATTAATACGTTCTCCTCTATCAAAAATACAGTATGCCTATTATGCAGCGGATGTCGTCATTGGCACGGGACGGGTTGCACTTGAAGCGATGGCATGTGGAAGACCAGTTGTAGCGGCGGGAGTTAAAGGATACTGTGGTATAGTAGGACCTGAAAATATAAATAAAATCATTCAACATCACTTCGGTGATCATGGAACCATTACGCCCATAACTGTTGAAAAGCTTTCAAGAGACATCAAAAGCATTTTGAATAACTCAAACAGGGCAAGAATGTTAAGTAGATTTGGTGCTGAAACAGTGAAAAATAAATTTTCCATTAAACGAGTTGGCTCCCAACTTCTTGCGGTATACAAGAAATATTAATACAACAATCCTTTGTCACGAACTGTGCTTTGGATTGATGTATTTACATACATTGGTAGAAAATCTGGACTTATGAGTTTCTGATCAAGATCACTTCGAAGAAGTGGAGCGAGCCAATGATACTGAGGCTGTTTGTTCGATTCCTATCAGACCAACTAAACAAGTGGTCTACCGAGATGGAGTACCTGAGCACAGACGGACACTTTGTAAAATAGGCTTATATGAAGATCAATTACCGTCCTTCCTGAGTAAAATGCAATATGAAGGGGAATGATCGGTTTGAATGGCGAACAACGATTCCTGGTTACTATCTTCTTGTCACAAAAAGACTTTTTTGAAGATTCGCGGCAAAACTTTAAAAATCGAACATTGATTATAAAAAGCTCGCTGCAATATATATCAAACAATACCTAAGTTTTCGATCCATCAATCGCCTTTTCAACGACTCTCCGTTCATAACTCTTTGATATACTTTCCAAAGAAAGTCGAGGCAAATTGTCTGGATCAAAAATACTAGAAATGCGGGGGTTCATTATGCTGACAATGGCTGAATTTAATCGGCAATAGTATTAAATTCACGTCGGACGGCGGAATGATCCAAATCGGTATCTGTCACAATTCAAATGAGGTTGAAGTATCCATAACCGATACGGGGATCGGTATTTCACCAGAAGAACTTAATCCCATTTTCGAACGATTCTATAAAACAGACAAGTCGCGAAATCGTAGCAACAACGGCAACGGTTTGGGACTTGCCATCGTCAAGAAAATGGTCTCTCTTCATTATGGAAGCATTCAAGTGAAAAGCACGCTTGGGCAGGGCACAACGATAATCGATAAGCTGCCGATTGTTCCGCCTGTCGGTAGATGAATCAGTAACAGAAAAGGGCAGGCCGAATGACAATCATTCGTCTGCCCTGGTTGCTGTTTCAATCTCTGTACGCTTATGGAGTGATGCTCTTTTTATACCAGTTGTTGACTTCCTGCATGATTTGATCGACTCCGGAGGATGTCCATTTCTGCAAGAAATCAAATCCTCGAATGCATTAATGGTTCTTTGTCGTTAACGATTTTGGAGTATATTTCGTTCTCCATTTTATTGCGTGCATACAGCTGGGCACCCATCGCAAAATAACTCAATGCGCTGATGAGTTTTCAGTTGCAGGCTATCACATCTGTACTCTTCGTAGATACAGTTGATCACAGAAAGAATCGTCTTCAACCAGCAAGCATTACTTAACTGAAGTGAGTGTAACCTGCAAAACTGGTATTAAAAAACAAATGTCATTGTAATAATAACCAATAAAATAAAGAGAACTAAAACTGCTGCTGAACTTGTTGAACCGCTATATCCTACTCCTGTTGATCCTACAGTAACTCCCATAATTCATATACCTCTTTTCTTTTAAATTGATTTCGTCAGATATAAGTTCTTTTAAAAGAAAATTGGGCGTCTGAAGAAGAATGGAGACTCAGAAATTGCCAGCAAATCAAAAAGTACAAGTGGAGTAACTGGGTTGAAAAATGGGTTGAAGAAAGGGCTAAAAGCACTTGTTTTTACTGTTTTATCATTTGAACGAAGATAAATTTTATCACCAACGATTTTGTTTAAAATGCCATCTACAATTTGACCTTGGCGAGTCATAACGTAGACTTGTTTGCCAATGAGGGAATTTAGCTTATCACTATTGATAGACATTCACAGCACCTCCATTTGGTATCAATCATTTTTACAAACAGAATGTCGTTAGAACGATGACCAACAAGATGAAAAGAACAAGGATAGTTGCTGTCGACGTATACCCTCCGCCATAATTTCCACCAGTTGAACAAGTAGCGTAACCCATAATAATTACCTCCTTTTGGGATTGTTTGTGACGACTATATACAATACGAAACAGTTAAAACAACTGCTTGGACGTAATAATCAGATACTTTTACCTAATTGTAGTATTGAATAACTTCAAGCTCCGAAGGTGGGAAAGTTGATCCCGCCAGATTGTAATTTGTGGTTTTTATTCGGCTAACGACTGATAAAAAGCGAGAAGAAGCGTTGCGTTTTGATGAACGTTTAGGATTTAAAACAATTCATGAATGTCTAAAAATGAATCTATGATTCAACCATCGGGACACTATAGCTGAACAAAAAAGGTCGGTTTGCCGTGGCAAACTGACCTTTTTTAATATGCTTATTCTTTATTATAGTTTTGCGAAGATAGGTCTTGAAGTCTATTCAGTAGTTACACTTCGCTCTCAGTGATGCTCGATCCTTTTCTTTCAATCGTGGGCAAGAATAACAGTATCCGAATCCAGTATCCAAGCGATAAGCAAGACAGCAAGCTGTTTTTACTAACATCTTTTGATCAGGGTTACTCGGGTTTTCAATGAATTTCAGCTTAATATCAAACGGGTTTTTGCGGAGCCCGAACGCACCTGCATCGACACCATGAGTAAGGATTTTATAATGATAAAGGATGCTCTTCTTACTTTCCTCATCTGAAGCCTCGGCCAGTTCTTCTTCCATTTGAGCATATAACGTATTGATGATTTGTCCCCATAATGGAATAACGCTTATTTGGGCCAATTGGGACAAAACTTCTATCAAAGGTCTTACATGTTCCTTGTAAAATGAATAGAGTACTTTCTTACACCAAGCATCACGGTCCATGTTCGGAATTTCGATAAACCGCACTTCGTTGATTTTAAATGAAAACAAGGGGTACTGAGCACCGGCATATAGTTGTACGGATAAATTCCATAATGACAAATCCAAAATTACCCCATCACCGCGAAATAACATGTTCTGCATCGCCCCGCACACTCCCGCAAACCAACTGCAGAAAAATGCTGCAGTTGTAGATCGTTCACCTGCTTTGATGAGAGGGCTGTACGTGTCGATCAAGCGCATCATATTTTCTACTTGAATTAGATCGAATGCAGGCATGGTAAGCACGGTATTGTATGGTTCATACAAAGTCAGAAAAAACTTCTCTTCCAATTGTTTAAAGTCCACCGTGTCCATCGCATGTCACCCCATTACTTTCCTTTCTTTTCAAAGGCATGAAGTACATCATCAACGGCATTGCTGTCTGCTAAAGGAGACATGCCCAAACTAAACCATTCTTTGCCTCCCATAATATAAACCTGATTTCTCTTTACTGCCGTCATATTCTTCCACAACGAACTATCTATCATTTCTTTATACCTCTTTTGAACCTCTTCGCTGGCTTCATCATCGAGCTGTAAAATGATATGGTCAGGATTATATTCAGGTATTTTCTCTAAAGAAATCGAAACGCTCAATTCATTCTGCGGATAATCTTTAACTAGTTTCAAGCCTAACTCCTTATGGATGAAGCTGCCCCGATCGATATTTTCTCCGTAAATAACCAGTCCCTTTCCCATAACCATCATATACATCACTGTCTCGTCTCCAACAAGAGCATGGAGCTTTTCCTTGGCTTCAGCTTTTTTATGTTGCAAATCTTGAATGACCTTTTCAGCCTGATCCTTCTTACTGAAAACCTCACCAATATCACGCAATTCATCACGCCAATCATCCCGCTGTGGCAAAAGCACGGTTGGCGCGATTTTGGAAAGCTGATCATAATCCTTATCGGCCCACCATGAGGGAGCAATAATGAGATCCGGCTCAGCGGCTAAAATCGCTTCAAAATTAGGTGTTTTGGCAAGCCCCGTCTTCACCGTATTTTTAAACGCTTCTTTTAGATAGGAAGGGAATTCCTGATGATAGTTTTGTACCACAACTGGCGTCACGCCAAGTGCATACAAAAACTCCGGATAAACCACAGAAAGCCCAATGACCCTTTTGGGGTCGGATGGAATGCTGATGTCTCCTTTTAGACTTTTTACTACACGCTGCTTATTGGATACACTTGTTTCGGATATACCGGAATCTCCAGATGCCGTTCCAGTCTTGTTCGGCTCAGTGTTCTTGTCTGAACAGGCAGTACTCAACATGAGTAACAATACGATAACTATTCCCACAATCAAACGTCCGTTTCGCTTCATTTTCCGATGCCCCTCTTGAAAAATATTACAATAAGATTGATTATCATTATCATATAAAAGGAGTATAAATGATTTTACGATTTCGGAATATTGACGATACTGACAAATTTCTATGCACGATTCCGCCAAAGCTTCAGTGCTTCATCAAGTATCAGCTCATGAGTAAATGCCGTATATTCTACCCAAGGATACGGGGGAAGGAAGTCAACCCGGCCATTTCTGACTGCTTTCAAACCGCGCCATGGCTCAGAGTGCATGAGCGTTTGCCAACTAGATTTTGATAGGGCATCTTCGTCCAAAATGAGCAATAACCGATCCGCATCGAAATCTGCCAGTTGAGCAGGTGTTACCTGCTGATCCGGTTTCATGCGATCGACACCACGCGCGGGCACAATGTGCAAATCGTCGTAAAACACCGTGTCTAAGCTTCTACAGCCCAAAACGTTGTACCGATCTCCAGTGATTCTCAGGATGAGGAGACTGTCATCTTTGACGGTGTATTTTACCTGTTCACTTACAAAACGGGCCTTTCGCTCATAATTTTCAAGCCAGGTTTCTGCTACTGTTGTTTTGTCCAGAAACTGGGCAATTAAGCGTAAATGCTTGCGCCAATCGTTCTCCATCCAAGGCACAAAAAATGTGGGCGCGATTTCCTTGATCTTTGCCTGTTCCTCGGCAGACACTAAGATGTCGATTCCGATAATAAAATCGGGATCAGCAAGCCGAAGTTCTTCCCTCTTTATCAAATCATCTGAACTTAACGGTAGTACCGAATCCGTTTGATACTTTCTCTGGTAATAATCGGTCCAGGGGTGATCAGCTGGTGCGGCACAAGGAGTGATTTGGAGCGGAATCAGTTGTCCGATGTTAAACATATGGTAAGCGACGATTTTTTGCCTATTGTTTCTCATAAATGTCGCTGGAGGTATACCTGATATCTGTTTAAATTTACGTCGAAAATAAATATCATCCTGATAACCTACATGCCGGGCGATATCCTGGAGACGATATTCTCCTCCCGTCCTCATAAGCTGTTGCGCCTGCTTGATCCGGAAAACTGTCAAATAGTCGATCGCGCTGCGGCCATACCTTTTCTTAAATAACCGCATAAAATGACGGGAGCTGATTCCCGCTACCTTAGCCAAATGTTCTATCGTCAGTTCTTGTTGATAATGCTGCTCTATATAGGCTTTCACACCTTCAAGTACCGCTTCCAAGTCATTCCCTTGTACAAGAAGAGCATCTTGCAAGATGTTATACAGAACTTCTTGAAAGAGAATTTGACTGCGAAATCGTTTCAATCGGTCCTCGCCCTGGAAGCAGTCACAAATGGTTTCGCACAAAGCGTTAACGGAAACCGGAGAAGAAACGATAACTTCTCCTTTTACCGGGAACCGACTATCTCGCTTGACAATCTGTATAGGATTGTTTGATGATTCGACATCTCCAATAACATCGAATCGCAAATGATAGAACCCACGTTCATCAAATGAGTACGCTGCGGCTTCGATAAGTTGACCGGGTGTACAAACATAAACACTGCCTTCTCGCAACTCGATGAATTGCCCATCAACGGTTATCCAACCTTGACCGCTTGCTGCGACAATAAGCATGTGCGATTCGATGAACTGAAGTCTTATTTCCCATTCATTCAGATTGTTCTTGATATGACTGATCTCCCGAAGCTTAAACCACATGTCTTCGAGCGAAATATATGTGGTATTTTCAATGTTTCTATCTATTTCAATCATGTAAAATCACCGTCCTTTTACTAAGGAACATTCTAGCTCACAATCGTTCTCCTCGCAATTGTGTATGTGTGCTTTATTCACCAAGTTGCTGGATGAATTTGAAGCAGGGGGACTGAGAAGTGAAGTCAAAGTTGATCAGCGACTGGTCCAGCCTACCGAGTCTCTTATCGAGCCATGGATTGGGCGGGAGTTAGTAGTTCTGCACTTTATTGCCCTAGGACTATCGAATCGTGAGATTAGCGAGCGACTTTTTCTCGTGCTCAGCACGGTTAAAGGGCATAACCGGAGGAGGAAACCCATGAGAGCGATTGTATGCACAAAATACGGTTCACCAGATGTCCTGGAGCTCAAAGAGGTAGACAAATCTAATCCGAAGAACAATGAAGTACTGGTGAAAGTTTATGCGACAACAGTTACATCAGGGGACTGTAGAATTCGAAATTTCGTAAGTCCTATGTTGTACTGGATTCCTATGCGAATAATAATAGGTCTCAGAAAACCAAGAAAGTCTATTCTGGGTGTGGAGTTAGCCGGGAAAATTGAAGCAATAGGAAAAGATGTGAAACGGTTCAAGAAAGGTGACCAGGTTTATGCTTTAACGGGGATGCGATTTGGTGCTCATGCCGAGTACACATGTCTACCAGAAGACGGAGTAGTGGCACTAAAACCAGCGAATCTGACCTATGAGGAAGCCGCTGCCGTTCCTTTTGGGGGAACTTCAGCATTGTATTTTCTAAAAAAGGGAAATATTCAGAACGGACAGAAAGTTCTTATCTATGGAGCGTCTGGAGCGGTAGGGACCTCCGCGGTTCAGCTTGCCAAGTGCTTTGGGGCAGAAGTTACCGGGGTATGCAGTACCACGAATTTAGAATTGGTGAGATCTCTGGGAGCCGATAAGGTAATGGATTACACGAGAGATGATTTTACGAGAAGAGGAGAGCTTTATGATATCATCTTTGATGCAGTTGGGAAAAACTCGAAATCAAATTGCTAGAAAGCACTATCACCGAATGGGACATACGTGTCAGTTGAAGGGCAGGGGATAGCAAAGGTACGTACGGAAGATTTAATTTTCCTCAAAGAACTTTTGGAGGCGGGTCAGATAAAATCGGTCATAGATAGATGCTATACGCTGGAACAAATTCCTGAGGCTCACAGATATGTGGAAAAAGGGCGCAAAAAAGGTAATGTAGTCATCACGGTGGAACCCCATGGGTGGTAGTGCGGAGAAATGGCGAGAAAACGGCAGAGATGCCGTTTTTTTCATTTATTTGTCCATTTCAAATGACGTTTCAAAACATGGAGGTCCCATACATATGTTCTTGACCTCCGACATGTAGCAATGACTATGACTGGATAATTCGAGGCAAAACAACGCGCTGATAAGCAAGCACGTAAGCAGTTGCGGCGTAATGTACAAGTCGTTTTTCAGGATTGTTACTCAGCAGTAAATCCACGATTTTCAATCAAACATATTATCTCAGAGCCACTTCGAAATTATGAACGTTTGTCTCCGCAGGAAGAGATTCGTAAAGTATCGGAACTGCTTGAAGTTGTCGGTCTCCGTTCTGACGATATGAATAAGAAGCCTCAACAACTGAGCGGCGGTCAGCTGCAACGGGTTAATATCGCTAGAGCTATTGCGCTAGAGCCGAAGCTAATTGTGTTGGATGAACCGGTAAGTAGTCTAGATATGGTTGTTCAGAAACAAATTCTGCTCCATCTCAAGGATTTGAAAGAGAAGAAAGGTCTATCCTATCTGTTTATTTCACATGATGTATTGCCTGTCAGTTTACTGGCCGATCAAGTGGCTATTCTTGACGAAGGCCAGATTGTAGAGAAGATGGAAGTTTCTCAAATGCTTTCATGTTCGCATCCTGCTTCCCGTCGTCTTATGGGGGACATGATATTACAAAAGAAATTAATAACGTAATAATGGATAGGAATACAAAAGCTGAGGAAGTATTCATTCACCTAAATCCATGGTACGAGAAATCGGTGATTGGCAAGTGATGACTATCCATCGGAAATCAAATGTTTAATATCGGGGCTGCCATGTGGTAGCCTTTTTTCACGTTGAAGGGATGAGCGGGGGAGGTAGAGCCTGCCATCACACGAAACCAGTATTTATCTCGTTAAATTGCAGGTAAACGGATAAAGACGGACTATACGGGTAAGGGGTGCTATCTGTTATTTCGAATACACTTCGCCACTTGTGTTGGTGCCTATGTCAAACACCTATAAACATTCATAGTGTGTAGTAAACTGGGTAAAGGAGTTATTAAATGAAAAAGATACCTGTTACTGGGCTTGTATTTCACTCAAACGACTCATTATCAGATCATTCGCATGGATTGTATATTACTTCTTGGGATGGCATGCCCTACCCACACCAGCACATGTTTTCGGGCACCACGTCAATTAATAATGGGCATGTACATGAATACATTGGCGTTACTGAACCAGCCCCGACAGGTGTCCCTCACTTTCATCGTTACCATACGGTTACTTCCATGAATGACGGTCACACTCACATTATTGATGGGGTAACAGGTCCAGCAATTGATCTTCCCATAGGAGGGCATGTTCATTATTTTGAAGGATATTCAACTGTAAATGGTATGCATCCACATTCTCATCATTACAAAGGAAACACAGGAAATGAGGTTGGTTAAGCATACATTGGCTTTTATGCTGTATTCATTTGTAGAATGATGAAAAAACCGATTTGCAAGAATTGTTAACTTATAGCAGGTGAAAGGAGAGGCACTAAAATTCTCTTCCTAGTAACTGGTGAACTGTCGAGAGCAATCTCGGCAGTTGTTTTTACCTTCATATTCCATTAAATTACAATATAAAATAGCTAATTCACTGCGCGAGGTGTTCTATACTCTCAAAATAGGCTTTTATAAACTGGCATTTGTCCACGCATTTCAAATGCCATTGAAATATAATAAACCATCTGATAGCAGAAGGGAGCGAGATGGAATGGGTTATGCTGCAGGAGGTTGTTATAGCGGTGGTTTGGGTACAAGTACGGCTGTTGTCTTGGTTCTCTTCATTCTTTTGGTTATTATTACCAGCACATTTGTGTGGTAATTCGTAACACACCTCAAGCTTTTTAAGAGAAAGCAACAATCGGAGGCTATTGGAGCGCCAATCAACAAAAATTGGCTAAAATCTCTCATGGACTCACATGTATACCTGATGAAATTACGATGAAAGGAGTGACTGAATATGGGTTATCCAACAGTAGCAACAGCAGGAGGCTATAGCGGCGGTACTAGTTCAGCAGCTGTATTGGTTCTCTTTATTTTATTGGTTATTATTACAATGACTTTTGCAATATGATACGCAGCAATAGGTAATATATTATATTGAGATCCACAGCACGTTGCTGTGGATCTCTTTCTGTGATTGGAACGTATCTTAGGATGAGCTTTTGGGAAACTTTTCAAAGTTTCAATGTACCAAAGGGAAGATCGGCTAAGTCGGCTCGAGCAACTTTGCGAGACGTGATCTGGTGAAAGCGTAATATGAAGCTAAGCCCGTGATCTTCTTGGTTTTGTCATGATTGGGGGATTGTAAGAAGACAAGAAAATATATCATTTGCCAAGCATGTGATTAAGCCCTTTATCATTGGAAGAAAAAATTGGCTATTTGCAAACACGTCACGAGGGGCTTGTAGTACAGACTGGAGCGATTTAGGCTTAGCAGCTCCACTTGTACGAGGATAGAGTGTTCGGAGTAATCTCATTTCAACAAGACCATTTAATTTGACGGTAGAGCGCAGGATGGATACACCGATCGATGTCATTTTCGGAGCATGGACGAAGCAATTTGATCTTTGATTTCGGCAGCAGGGAGCGTAATAATGTGACTTATTGCCCCAAATTTTAGAGAGGACAAGAACATTATCTCTTGCCCGATATAGTCATGGTAAATACAAAAAGGTTGCTTCTCAAGGCATCCCTTCGCTCAGCTAACGGGAATGTTATGCGTGTTGTGTTTACGATTGTAAGAACCATATGATATCATGAATTGATGGGATAAATTCCCATATAGTGGATAGCCCACTTATTTTACCTGGAGCTGAGCTGTCGTTATCATCGTAAATGAATAATGAAATAATGTTACAACACAGACAGGATGGACGGTGGGGTTTACCTGGTTGACTAATGGATTTAGGGGAATCTCAAGCTGAAACTGCTGTAGGGAAGTTTTTGAGGAAATGGGATTATGATTAACAATAAGGAACTTGAAGTTATTGGATATTCTTTCTGAACGAGATTATTTTTATAAAATAGCTAACGGTGACGAGTTTTACTCGGTTACAGCATATACCTAAAGGCAAGTAAAATTTTATTCGAATCTGCGGAGTGCATTTTCAAGGAAAGGAGGATACCATGCAGCCGATTCAAGTTTTCGTGTGCGATGATGATCCGTTATTTCGTGAGTTAATCGTCGATTATTTGTCTCGTGAGCCCGACCTGTTTATATCCGGATCAGCCGCCTATAAGGACCAACTGCTCAAAGCAATTGAAGAAACCTCTATTGACATCTTGCTCCTAGACATCAATTTGACGGGAAAAAATTATGACGGACTGGAAGTTGCCATCGAATTACAATCAACGGAGCCTGACCTGAAGATTATCGTTCTCTCCTCACTGGATGATGAGGAGGTCATGACTCATGCCATCGCATACGGACGTGTTAGCAATTATATTACAAAGGCACATTACCGAGATATACCGGATGCCATTCGTGGCATTGCAGCAGGTAAGGGAAACCTGCATCACTCTTCTGCTGGCAAATTAATGAGACGGGTGGCTTCTTCCTATGAAGAGGAGCTTAAAAGGAAATTAACCCCGCTCCAAAAAGAGATTTTACGCTATCTTCAACAAGGCAAAAGCAGTAGCCAAATTGCGGAACTCTTGTTCTACAATGAACAGTCCGTAAACAACGAGCTATGCAAGATTACCAAGCTAATCAAAGGTAAGTTCCCCTATTTGGAGTGGCTTCGAATCAAAAAACACAATCGCCAACACCTCTTGGAGATAACGATTCAGCTGCGGTTGTTGGAATAGAGAAATAAACCAGACGCAAAACGTCCGGTTTATTTCTCTAAACCAAGCCTGGAGGATCTGGCTGCGGATTGAAGGCAAGTAAGGCGGAAGGGGGTAATGTGATTCCCGGGGGATCGGGCTGTGGATTAAATGATGGCGAAAGCATGACCCCTGCAGCAGCAACTAGTAAGGTACACAGAAAAGTGATTTTTTTCATCGGGTTAACCTACAGGCTGAACGATGACTGTATAATAGCCCCACATTCCAGTACTATTTGTAATTTTCACAGTTACCGTTGTTTTGGCCCCGTCAGATCTGAACAAGATTTTGGATCCGAAATTAGTAATTTGTGCATGAACGAATTGGCTCAATGGACCCGTGATTTGAATGGATTGCACATCATACTTAAAGTTTGTTGGCAAATCCTTTTCAACTGGACCGCTAGCACCTGGGTGCAGATACACCGTACCCAAGTTATGGATGTAAATGGGTGGCAACTGCCGGATCACCGTTGTTTGCGGAGTTGTGGACAAGAACTCCTTTGGCGAAGAAGTTTGGGCACTCGCCGCTACCGGTAAAGCCAAGATAGCAGAAGCTACAGCACCTAGTAAACCTAATTTGATTGTCTTATTCATTATAAAACGCCTCCTGATTTTTTTCCCTTTGGGGGTTCTTTGCAACAAATTCATCATAAGCAATTTCCAAGAGGAAAAATATACTCATAAATCAGAGTATAAGAGTCAACGATCGATATGATAGGGAAGGGTTGGACGTGGCGCTTGACGGCGGCATCTAACCCAGTACCCCGAATTACTTTCGAATAAGTCGGAAATTCACCATTCCTTAGCGAACAAGATGGTTCTTGCGGAAAAGCTGTTTGATACGGAACAATAGGTCAGGTAGTTGAGGGTGGGAAATCAATGATCATTTCAGCCATTATTGATCTTTTATTCGCTGTACTGCTTTATTTTTACGGACGTAAACAGGAAGCGACGAAGTGGATGATATTATTTTTTATTTTCGCAGGTTTGGGCAGCCTTTCCGATGTAGTTGTTGAACCTGTTTGGCACAGCATTTTTTTCTTTTTACTCCAAGCATGTACCCCTTACGGATTCCTCATGTTCTCGATCGTGTATTCCGTAACCACAACTCGACGAGTCAAAAATGCGCTCGCTTGCGCGCTTGTTCTGCCGATTATCATTACACTCCTTATTACTCCGATGAAGCATGGCATTCAGATAGATTTTCTCATTTTGTTCTTCTGGGCGGTTCCCTATTATCTTATTGGATGTTTATTGGTTATTTATTCTTATAGAAGGGAAACAAATTGGGTAAGAAGAAGAAATCGTCTTATTACAGTCTTTTTTGTTGTTCCTCCTGTCCTCGGTATTGTTGTGATAAACCATATGGAAAGAGCGATTCGTACATTTGACGGATATGGGTACATCAGTATGTTCGTAGGGATGGCTTTTGTTATTTTTATTGTATCAGCGATCCGATTCGGGGCGCTTGGCGTGAGAATTAAATTTGAAAAGCAGTTGTACGATCAGACGATAAAAGGGATTGTATCGGGTGCGGCAATGCTTAATCATGCGATGAAAAATCACATTACCAACATTGATATGCTGACGGGCCGAATGAAGGAAAACATACAATTCCGACGACATGAACAAGCGGAGCAAGACATTGCGCATATCCAGGCGGAGACGAGACAAATGATGTACATGGTAAATCGGATCAAGAAGCATATCGAAGATATAGAGATTGTAGAAGGCCCCGTCAACTTGACCGATATTGTGGCTCAGGCGATTCAATCCAATCACTATTTGCTTGACGATAAAGGAATTTCCGTTGTTACAGATTATACCCCAACTTACCATTTGATGTGCGATAAGCTTCACATGCAGGAAGTGTTCGCTAACTTGATTCGCAATGCGATCGATGCTGTGGAATCTGAAAACGGAACGATTGGGATAAGAATTCACGAGAACAAGAAAGATATTTTGATTGAGTTCTCCAACAATGGAAAGGGAATTGATAAGGAGACTGCCGGCCAGCTATTCGAGCCGTTCTTTACCACTAAACAGCAGGAGGATAATTTCGGGCTGGGGCTGACTTATTGTTATCTGATCCTGCAGAAGCATGGTGGAAGTATTGAAGTAGTAAGCGAACAGACCGGCGTGACTTTCACCATTCATTTGCCGAAAAGTCGCAAAATACTATGTAATAACAGCTTAGATATAGGTCAAAGAGATCAAAAACATTCTATATAAAAGTCCGAAGTGGAGTAACCACTAGGACTTTTTTTGTTTATAAATCATTTCTAATATGAGCTGTCAATCATCATTATTTCAAGTATATTTCTGCGAGTAGAATTCGATTACGATAAGGATCGAACCAACCAAATGAGGGAGGTATACAATAATGAATGTGAATGGAAAGTTACACGAAATCACGAATATACCACTATTTATTTCCAGCTACTTAGCGAATCCCGCACATCCGAATCCGGCATCGTTCAAACCTATGTCTGAGGCTCAGATATATCTGGGAACCGACTTTCCCGCGGGCTTTACAAACAGTTTTATACCGGGATTTTCCTTTCAAGCGAAAACCGATGCAACCGGCGCATTCACAATATTCGTACCAGATGGATTCCCTGCTACGATCAAGGCTTTCTTATTGGCAACGCATATGATCATGAAAGTGCTCCCGCCATTAAACGTTCCCATCTTTGCGCCGGTGTACCGGTCACAAACCTTCCAATTCAGTCAAATCAATTCCAAAGTGCAGGATATTTTTGT
Organism: Paenibacillus sp. SYP-B3998; assembly: GCF_010820665.1. Taxonomy (GTDB): domain Bacteria; phylum Bacillota; class Bacilli; order Paenibacillales; family NBRC-103111; genus Paenibacillus_E. The sequence continues at coordinate 1,642,292 of NZ_JAAIKC010000001.1, forward strand.
TATTCGAACGGAAGGAACGACGCAGCAAAGCTTCTCGCAAGCACAGATTAACGAAATGACTACCAACATCCGGCAACAAATGCATCTGGATAGTCTTTCCGCTTTTATTAACGACGGGTTTATCGGCATCACTGGTCAAGACCAAGGAGCAACACTCAAAGCTGACCTATTTCTAAGTCCGTTTACAGGACCAGATCTGAATAGTTTTATCAGCGAAAAGGTCGATAATATCGATATCGATCTGCCCGGACCTGATTTTATCGTCGGACTCTTCGTAAGTAAGGACGAAATAGCGAAACAATTCCGGCAAGGCATTCATAATATGATGCCTTCGTTGAACACACAAATTATAGACAGAATTCAAAAGGACTTCGGCATGTTGATCACCCAGCTTGAAAAGAGTACAAACAGCAAAGTGACTATGACGTTCGAAAAACTGCGGTTCCCTGTAGTAGAAACCAGAATAATCGGTCCTTTCACCATAAAAACCCGAGCTATTGTACCAGATCTTTTCGTTGGCATATCTCGAAAACTGTTCAGTTAGAAGTTTATTAGGATAGACGGCCAAAATCTTGTATGAGAAAATTGTTGAATCAAGAATTTTTATACCAAATCCCAAAAAAGCGCACACTCGTGATCGAGCGTGCGCTTTTTTTCCAGACAATGATGGATGATTTGTCATGTGCTCAATGGTTATAAACGAGACAAAAATGGAGGTTAAATCAATTGTATGAATGATACAAGTAGCCTTGTCATGGCCTATAACGATTGGCTCGAGGACACTTGGTTCGGCAAGCGTATAGATTTAAACATTCACAATCTTGGATATTACAAATCGTAGAACTCTTTCCAATGTTCTATTTATGTGAGGAACCTAAAAATGATTAAATCCCTCGACCAATTGGTTAAGGGATTTTGTTATTCTATTGCAAAAATCAAAGGTGGGGACAATTAGTCATTAGTGAAAGTTTACGTTAGTGCTTAGCCTAGGTAAATGCCGTGTGCAACCAAGGTGCTTCATCATAGACTGTTGTTGTGAGCCAAAAATCACAAAAAATGTAGATAAGTGAGATCCTACCTCTTACCAATGGAAGCACTTGAGAAAAAGAAGAAAGGCTCTAATCCGTATTAATCTAGTCGGGATTAAGAGTGCGCCTCTCTGGTTTCAAAAGAAATGAAAAAGGTAATTCAACAAATGAACAAAGGAGAGAGATGAATGTCTAAAGAATTCCATTTAACTACAGCTCGAAGAGTGCCTTTGAATACACAAAAAAGGATAAAAAATATTTCCCCTGGTTTGATTGGTAGAGTTGTTGTTGTTCGAACACTATTTAATACTTTTACAGGATGTTTATTAAGTGTTGGGCGAAACACTATCCGTTTACGGATTTTTAGCGGGATTGACAGATTATTTATAACGATTCGAATTCCAATTGGCATCATCATTGATATTTTCCGTTTTCCATGCCCGTGACAAGGCAAATTTAAATCGAAAAAAGGAGCCAATGTGGCTCCTTTCCCATTTCTAAGTTGAAAGCATACCATTCTGGTAGCAAGAACTTGTTAGCCACTGAAGGATTAAAGTGAATGTTCTACATACATTTTGTGACAATACATCAAAAACTGAAATAATTGAAATACGGAAGGACCATCGAAAAAGAAGGGGTGATAAAAAAATATGAGGTTTGAACAATAAAAAGGCTCCTTGGCATGATGTTAAGGGGTTCCTGCTGCTGGCTAGCGACTGATCCAACACGTTAATATATCGGTATTTTATTTGAACTTGGATGGTTGAAGTCGTATAAAAGTGGATGGTTACTTAGCAGCTATAAATCGGTATGATGATATCAATTAGCAATGCTAGAAGTCGAAAATGGATGGACTACGAAAAACTGGGGCATAGGCTACAATTAAGTCCTCCCTAAGCTCAATCTAGTCTGTGGGTTTTTAAATTCAGTTCTTTGTTTGAATCAAAGGGGGATTCGTTTAGAAATGGAAAAATTAGAAGGCAAAAAAATCGTTATTGCTGGGTCCAGAAAAACAGAGGAAATGTGCTTATTAATTGCGAAGCAGGGAGGCACCCCAATTGTACGTCCTTTACAAGGTCTAGTCTACTTTGATGAGACGGCGATTGAGAAAGAATTATTGTTTTGCACAAATAACAAGGTGGATTGGTTTGTGCTCACAACAGGCACTGGAACAGACGCGCTACTAGGTGCAGCCGAGCAGTTGGGCATTCGTTCAGTCTTAATTCAAAAAATGAAGGAATCAAAAGTAGCGGCACGCGGATATAAGACGTACGCCTTGCTTAAAAGTTTGGATATACAGCCAGATGTCATCGATGAAGACGGGACTACTCAAGGATTAATTAGAAGTTTGTCATCTTACTATTTCTCAAATGAAACCGTTGTCGTCCAGTTGCACGGAGAACCACAGCCGACGTTGATTCAATTCTTGGTGGAGCGAGGAGCTAATGTCATCCAGTTGCTACCATATCGGCATATAGAACCGGAATCTTCAACTCTTGAAACATTATCTCATGAACTTATGAACGGTTTAATTGATGCGGTTTGTTTTACAACTGCGGTGCAGGTGAGATATTTATTTGAATATGCGAGACGTCAAGGGATTCTAGATCATGTTCAAAAAGCGTTTTCCACGAATGTAAAAGCAGTTGCAGTTGGCAAAGTAACAGTTGGGGCATTGAAAGATGAAGGTGTGAATCATATCATCGCGCCTGAAAAAGAAAGGATGGGAGCTATGATTATAGAGTTAGTGAAGTACTATACCAAGATTCAATCAGAAATAAAAACGCAATAGGGGAAATCTATATGGATGAAGTATAAAGTTCTATACTTTTCTATTGGAGGTACTATTTTTTTGTGAATACTCAAAATATTATGAGCGGAATCATGTCTGCATTGTTGGCATGCAGCGGTGGAGCCTTGCTGGTTATCCATGTTGCAGAAAGTGTAGGGTTAAATCGAAGTGAAACTGTTACATGGATGTTTGCTGTTTACTTTCTTGGTGGTTTACTTAACCTCGTATTGACGATCTGGTACAAGATTCCCTTTGGTGGAGCTCATTCTATCACGGCAGTCGCTTTTTTGACTTCAACAGCCGCTCAGTATTCACTTAGTGAATTAGCTGGCGGCTTTATTATGTCGGGATTGATAATAACTTTTCTTGGTTTTACTGGATTGTTCAATAAGGTCCTGAATGTTATACCAAAGCCTTTCATAGATGCACTGCTTGCAGGGATAATCTTAAATTATGTTGTAAAAATAGTTCCAGCAGCAAAGGACATGCCATTTGTGGGATTACTAGCTTTTTTTGGATTCTGTATTACGTTCAAAATCTCAAAAAGAATCCCACCCTTTATAGGTGCGCTTGTTTTTGCGATAGTAGGTTTATTAATTAGCTATGATTTTCCAATTATGCAATTTACAAAGTTTGTTTTACCTCATACAGTTTTACCTTCTTTTTCTATGGGAGCTTTAGTGTCCATTGCCATTCCTATTTCCATATTAATTCTGAGTAATGATATTGCTGTCGCTTTAGCTGCTTTGAAAAATAATGGGTATGATCCACCAGTGAATAAAACACTCATTTTTTCAGGTTTGTTTTCAGCTACTGCTGGACTATTTTCTGGCCATGCTGCCAATATAGGAGGAATGATGAGTGCGCTTTGTAGCGGAGAAGATGCGGGCACTAAAGATCATCGATTCTGGGCGGCAATCGTTTCAGGAACACTAGTTATGTTATTTGGTATTTTCGCTTGGAAAATCATTGATCCCATAGAGTTACTTCCTTCTTCGTTCGTCACATTAATTACAGGATTTTCTCTAGTAGGCGTATTGTTGAATAGCTTACAATCCACATTTTCTGCAACAAATTTCAGATTCTCAACGATGTTTACGTTTATTATTTCGGTTTCAAATATTTCAATATTGGGTATATCTTCTCCTGTTTGGGCATTAGTCATAGGCGTTGTTACTGCGAAGCTCTTTGGAGAAAGGACAGAAACTCTATAAAAGGTAAGGGAATGCAATGAAACAAATAAATATGGTGATCTGGCTTAGAAATTGATGAGATAAAAAATAAGCACGATTCACAATAAAAGGAATTGAAGATGAACTAGTATAAAATTCAACCTAGCATTGACAAAGTATGTCCAGAAAGCTATGATATCTCTTGTTGATTTATGCAATGAACAGGAGGTGTTTTGAATATGGCTGTTCCTCAAAGAAGAACGTCCAAAACACGTCGCGATAAGCGCCGTACTCACTTTAAACTGGTTCTGCCAGGAATGGTGAAGTGTGAACAATGTGCAGAATTAAAAATGGCACATCATGTTTGCAAAAACTGCGGTTCATATAAGGGTAGAAAGATCGTAAAAGATCAATAATAATATGAACTGCATCTTAAATGACACTTCTAAACAATTAGAGTGTCATTTTTGTACTTTAAAGAATATAAAAAGACTGGAAAGACTGCTTTCACCTAAGGAGGAAATGGTGATTGTAGTCTTTTTTTTGAGCTTAGTAGTAAGGTCATCCTTGCGGTTCGTCGTCTTCATAGAGGCTACAAATGTAGCTTCGCAAGAGACTTTCCAAAAATCTTTATCCACTGAAGCAATATCTAAAAAAATCTGTAACAACAGCAAAGGAGAGGAGACATACAATGTACTCATTTATTTCAAAAGACGGCACCAAAATCGTCTATGACAAAATTAGTCAAGTGCCGGCACTTATACTGGCAGGGGGGTGCGTTCAACACAGTATTCACGCTGCGGTCGCTCCGCTCCGCGCGCCGATTGCGCAACCCGCTCTATGAGTGCGCGAGCCACCCCATGCCCCCGGGCAGCCTCGTTGACAAATAGATCTTGCAGGTAGCAGGCATCTTTCATCCAGATAGTGCGATGGAATAGGTAGTGAGCTATACCAACCGTTTGTCTTGTCAAAAAAGAAAAGAACCATCCACGAAGGGATGGCTCTCAGAACTGGATATCGGATTATTGTTCGTAAATGACGACAGATTGAGTTTCGGACTCCCATTTAACAGCTGCTTTCAAAGCTTCGCTGACAAAACGAACCGGCACAACCGTGCTGCCCTTTTCAATCGATGCTGGAACCTCAAGGGTCACTTCTTTCCCGTTGACAGTAGCTGTCTTACTATCAATAAAGAGTTTCACAGTAATGCCATCGCGTGTAACAGTAACTGAACGCTCTTCTTCGTTCCATGTAACTGTTGCTTTCAAAGCCTCAGAGATAGCGCGGAATGGGACTAATGTATTGCCTTCGCGGATAAATGGAGCTACTTCGAAGGTAGGCTCTGCACCGTTAACGTATAATTTTATTCCCTTTTTCCCTAGCTTATCATACAATTTACCGAGTTTTTTGTAAGAATCAAGATTTGAAACGTTGGCGATAATAGCTTCTTTTTGAACATACACCGCGTCGGTTACGCTACCGTTTTTATCCAACAGATCGGCAGCCGCCGACAAAGCTGCGTCCTTATCTTTGATAGCCTCAAGCTGCGCTTTCATTTCAGCCGTAAGATGGGTCTCGTATTTTGTCAAAAGAAGATCTGCGATAACAACTCCTGCAGGCTTGTCCTTCACATTGTTGATCGCGTTAAGCAGTCCCTTGTATCCATTATGACCTTGGTTGCCATAGGTATCGGATGTGACAGTCTGTTCTGAACCAGATTTTACCTTAAGATCAAGGTTAACTTTCACAGTATCTGACTTGCCCTTATTAGAATCACCTTCTGATTTTGCATATACCGATCCTGCCATCAGACTCGTTGCCAGGACACATGAGGCAAGTACCATCCATCTTTTTTTCATCTCTGTATTCCTCCTCGAATTTATCACTAATTATATTCGGTTTCTCTATCGGATTTTGTGAGGGTAGACTCATAATTTAATGAATTGGAATGGCTTAAAGCATCGTATGACAAGAAGAAAAACCGTTCCTTCGAACTTGGAGTAAATACCAATAGAAAGAACAAAGAACTTCACAATCATTTTCTAAAACATAGTACTACAAAGGTTTATAAACCATTGAAAAGGTTTCATAAGCCCTTAAATGATGATCTGGAGGCATTCAAGCACATAAAACAGGATCGTGACGTGGACCGAGTTAGACAGCGGTATATGCAAATGACCAAACCAGAACTGGTTGACTTGACCAAGCAAGAGAAGAATTAATGATCAAATTCGAATATTATAGATTAAACACAGTAGTTGTACCGACCGTAGACACAACATCCACAACATCATTGTTGGTTTGAACTAACGCAGAACAAAAGTTCAATAAACAAGGAAGGCAGCCGATGTTTGGACGGCTGCCTTTTCCTGCTCAGGCAGGAGGTCGTGCAAAAGTAAATATAATAAACAGTAACTACCTAATAATCAACTTCAGTAAAGGGTAGGAATTGGGGGGCACGCAACGACATCAATAATTCTTGGATCAATGCCATAAAACATCCAAAACGCTCCATTCCACCTATAACCTGAAACTTCACCGTACTCTACACGAGTAGGATAAAACCAGAAATTTTCTCCATTCAGAAGCCAGACATATGTGTATTCATATAAACAGTCTACCACATAGGATACCTCAGGTTTTGGAGGGATGAATGCAGGTGGAGGAGATTGCGGTTGCCTCATGTACACCTGCGGTTGTGGGATAAAAAACATTGAGTTCCACTTCCTTTTAAAAAAGTTTAAATTTAATCGTATTTCATGCTATGTGGGTTAATAACAATTTGACTGTACAAGTGCCTAAGACGATGAAGAAGTCAGTCGATCAACAAACAACACATCTGATCTAAATAATCCACCCGCTGTCGGGCCTCTACATATTGTTTTGTTAGCCCCCAAGTGTCGGGTGACAAGAACATTATCTCATTCCCGACGAATCGCTGCGAAATGGATCATATAGGCAGTCTTCCTGAGATTTTGCAGGAGTGAGGTAATAATGTTAATAGGACGTAGACAAGGTTATAAAGTTACAGTTACAGCAGAATATCTTTTGGTGAAACGATGTTGTTACGCGACGGGTACGATAGTTGAGGGGCCTTGCTTCGCGGCAGCTCCTCTTTATTATTAAAGTAACGGGCTGTTATGAGTAACCTACACTTATGGTATTTGGTATGTTATGGATATACAATAAGACCAGAAAGAGTCTCCATAAATTAAGGGTATTGACAGTATGGCCGAATCATTATTGGAGGTTATGTCTTGAAAAACATTATCGATACGTCAGTCCAAATTGAACTTGATCGACACTAGCAAAAGCAGCTCAAGTCATTCGCAATTGGTTACAAAAATAAAAGGTAACGCCATTCCTCTTTAAAAAGATACCCCTAGATCCAGTGCAGCAATCTGCCGGTTCTAGGGGTATTTAGTATAGTAGAACAAGATGGCGCTCGTTGTGCCACATACAGTGCTCCGAAATGGAATTAAATATCCACTGAAGAAATTTTAGATACATTTTGTTTACAATCTAGAGTGCTTTTATTAACATCTTTGTTTTATAACTAATAGGTACAAATGAATTTATGATGAGAGTCTCGATGTGGCGAAACTGATTCAGAATCGGGTTACAACTTATTTGAATGAATAGCAATAGTGGGAGATAACGCCATAGGCGAAATCAAGATTGGCATGTATGCTCTAGAAGAAATTCCAACGGTAGGCTCCTAGTAACGAGATTAAGTAACTTCGCAGAACGGAACTCCCCATTGTCAACAGACGCTAGTAACTTAACATTAGAATATGCTAACATGAGTTTAGAATGAGGTGGGCTTGTGAAGAAGACTAAAATTCTGATTATTGAAGATGAGAAGGCCATTGCGGATTTGCTTGTTTATGGCTTGAATAAAGAAGGATTTCACACGATTGCTGCCAATAATGGGGCAGATGGACTGAGAGAGGTGGAGCAATTCAAGCCGGATTTACTCTTGCTCGATTGGATGCTGCCTGATCTAAGCGGTCTTGAAATTTGCAAAAAAGTAACAGCCTCCACTCATATACCGATTATCATGATCACCGCAAAATCGGATATAACGGACAAAATTGTTGGCTTGGAGTTCGGTGCAGATGATTATATTACCAAACCGTTTGATTTGCGGGAGGTCATTGCCAGAATTCGCACGATACTTAGAAGAATGGTACAGGTCAATAAACCGGATGAGGAATCAACAGAAAATAAACTGTATTTTAAAAATATTGAAATCATCAAAAATGAAAGAGTGGTCAAAAAAAATGATGAAATCATCGATCTGACCCCAAAAGAATTCGACCTCCTGATCACTTTATACAGCTACAGAGGTAAAATTTTTACCAGAACAGAATTACTGGATTTTGTATGGGGGTACGATTATTTCGGAGATACAAGAACAGTAGATATTCATATTCAACGCTTGCGCAAGAAGCTGGATGCCAATGATCTGATTATCACTGTATTCGGAGTGGGATATAAATTTGAAAAACAGGTGGATTAACGGAATTGATCCTAAACATTAAAGGATTTATTATTTGATTTACTTTAAGCAAATTGCCAATGAAATAGTGTCGATGAGAACTTTTGATAATCCAACAGATGAAAATAAAGCGTTTCGTAATTACGTAGATCAATATGTAAACAGACTGACAATATAAATCCAAAAGCTGTAACACGATAAAAAAACATCGCCCCTAAATTCACTGGTATCCATAGACTGGACGCTTTGAAAAAGTGTTCAGTCTGTGGATACCTTTTTTGTATACTAGAGTCAAAGGAATTTACGTAGAAAAGATATTCCTGAAACCAAATTTATAGGGGGGGAATCTGTTTTCTGTGCACAAAAGCTCCATGTTGGACATTATCATGATACTCAAATCACCCTTCAAGAAATATATGATTTTGTTAAGGAACAAGGGTATAAAGTAAAGGGGAAACACACTGTATTTTTAATACGAATAATCCAGTTGGCTTTTGTGAATGATACCCATGAAAAATTTGTAATGGAGTTGATGTCATGCCAACAACGAATGTAACACTTTATGAGAAGCTGGGCGGGGAGGAAGCGATCGCCCAAGTAGTTGATTATTTTTATTCTTTGGTTTTAGCGGATAAAACCGTGGAGACGTTTTTCCTTAATACCGATATGGAGAAACAACGAAAGCACCAGACCAAATTTATTAGTTTTGCTTTGGGGGGTCCCAATCAATATTCAGGTTCGTCCATGATGAGAGCGCATGAAGGGATGAATATTCAACCTGAGCACTTTGAAGCCATTGTGAAACATCTTCATGATGCTCTGGCTCATTTTCATGTAAGTGAAGCAGATATTAAAGAAGCATTGAGCCATGTTGCGCCTTTAAGAGATGATATTCTTTATAAATGAACAAACAAGGAATGGAGAGGGAATGTAACCTCCATTCCCTTATTTTTATGAGGTGAGCGAATCTTTTATATAATGTGATTTTTTCCAAATATAAATCCTTTCCTGCAAGCTACAATAAAAACATAAAGGAAAAAAGAAATGGTTCAGATGATGAAGTGGTTAGGAGAGAATAATTACTCGGCAATGTTACTTACAATTATTCGATTATATGTAGGATGAGAATGGATGGTTGCCGGATGGCCCAAAATTACAGGTGAAAAAGCATTTGACGCTACTGGATTCCTGAAAGGCGCTTTTGCTAAGCCATCTTTTTATACACCAAGTCAAGAGATGAATATAATTTAGAAGAAAGATTTACTCGTGTAGTCAATTATATGCGCCAAACGATTTGATAACCTGGAACAGGAAGCAGAAACGGATCCGCTTACAGGACTTGCTAATCGAAGAACACTGGAAACAGTATTTGCAAATATGAAGGAGACAAGTGATCGTTTTTCTATATTGATGATAGATATTGATCACTTCAAAGTAGTCAATGACACGTTTGGACATGGGTTAGGTGATTGAAGTATTATATTTCATTGTACAAATGATGAAGAGCGCTTCGCGTGAAGAAGATTTGTGTTGTAGATTTGGAGGGGAGGAATTCATACTGTTATTGGAAGAAACGGAGGTAAGACTTTCGAACACCATTGCAGAAAGACTTCGTGAAAAGATTGCTTCAATGCGAAGTCCTACTGGGAAATCTATAACCATTTCAATTGGAGTGGCAGATAATTCAGATCATCCTGGTCGAAACCGAACAGTTATTGCGCCTGCACCTGTAACCGATTAATTCGGCAGGTGCAGTTTTTACATTCTGCAAATGTCTTTAGGGCAATTCTCGCAATGGCAAATATCTCGGAGATACTGAAGATCTTCTACAATAATGTGACCATTTTCAATTTTTATTGCATTAGCTTTACGAAGTTCACTTAGCATACGGTTTACACTCTCCCTAGTAGCGCCAATCATATCAGCGAGTTCGGTGTTCGTGTGTACTTTTGAAATACATATATGATTTACTTGTTCAATGCCATAAGTGTTGGCCAGCCTAATGAGCAATGAACATAGCGCACCATGCTTGCCAAACATCATCAAGTCACGGAATTTAGTCTGCGTCATCCGATGAATAAGCCCCATCCATTTCATGAACTCAACAGCTAAATCTCCGTTCTGCCAAAGTAATACTTCCAGATCCTTCTGAAGAATAACCCCGACGACACTATCCTCGATAATTTCCGCGTTAAAAACATGAAAGGACTTACGAAAAGGATCCACTTGGCCAAACATATCGCCTTCCTGATACATGTATAAGATGAATTGTCTGCCTTCGTCCGAAGACTTTGTAATTTTTACACGGCCGCTTTTGATGAAATACAACTTGTCAGTGGTGTCGCCTTCCCAGAATAGATGCGAACCACTGGCAACTTTGGTTTCATACATAATTTGCTGGAGTTTAACTAAGTTATCGGCGGAGAAGCACTCTGTATTGCGGACATTACATACATTTGAAGAATTTATTGTACTCATTCGTGCGATCACTCCATTCTCAAGACTTCATCAGTTTATATAGTATATCCATCTTTCAAACAGTTCGATGTGATTTATGTCACCAAAGCACTTACGGGGAGTGTGACATTATTCACTTACAGACCAAGTTATTTTGTCTAATGTGGAACTATATAAAAATTTGAAAAGGAGAAGTGATGGTCATGCTTTCAGGAGTTATTTTGGCAGGTGGAGCAAATCGTCGAATGAAGGGAGAACTGAAGGCATTACTTCCATTTGGCGGAAAGCCTTTAATAGCTCGACAAATTGACCGTATGAGGGAATTATGCGATGAGTTGATTGTTGTCACTAATGATCCCAAACCCTATTTAAATATAGTTGATCGTTCAGTTCGCATTATAACCGACTTTTTTGAAGGCCATGGCCCTCTTGGAGGGATGCACGCAGCATTGTCTCTGGCGAAGCATTCATCTGTGTGGGTAGTCGGATGCGATATGCCTTTTATATCCAGTAAAGCCGCTAAGTTATTGCTGAACAGAAAGTTGGATGGCTTTGAAGCAGTTGTACCTTTGGTGGCTGGTGAGATTCATCTATTGCACGGCATCTATGATCGGGCTTGCGCCCCCCACATCGTACCACTTTTAAAACAAGGGGAGACTCACATTTCGGCTTTGCTTAAGCATGCTTTCTGGAGTGAACTAGGTGATCAGTTCTTATATGAGAATGGTGTGGATTTGAATTTTGTTTCCAGTATCAAAACGTTGGAGGATTACGAGGCTATGCTTCTTACGGAGAATTTGCATAAGTAACGTAATGTTCAGGATTGGAACCGTTTAATGTGAGGGAAATCACTCGAACAAAGCATTCGCAGGCATCTGAACTCAACATGAGAGACCAAGAGCCTTTATTGAATGGAACGTTTGCCGCTGTATTGCTGTTGGGACTCTTTTGGGCTGTAAGTTGGGTTGCGGTAAATATGCATATTCATAAACTTGAGAAACTCTGGTTGATGATTGGAGTCGCCATGCTGTTTGTGTTTCTGGGCGTACTTGGGGTCTCCGCATTTGCGATGGGGGTAAAGCCACCTAGCGAGCACCATCACCAAATCGATCCGTCCAAGGTAAAGGATACTGCACCTTTTGACAAGCCCGGACTTCATCAAAAATTTGACCTCAAGGATGGCATCGGTGAGATCGTGCATATCGATGAGCAGAGAATTAAGGATATTGAGAAGCATTCCATCTTTCCTAACTTTTTGAATCTAAAAACAAAGTAGTGCCGGAATGAATCCGACACTATTTTTTTTGTTCTTTTAAAGAATAACTCACAGTAAGTACTCCTCCTGAAGGCCGATTTTATGCAAATAGTCCAAGGTAGTTACAATGTCTACTTCGATTTCATTTTGCGGGTTTGTAGCTTCTTCAACCTGAGCAGGTAAACCACAGACCTGTTCAGCGAATACTTGACCATACTCGCAGCAGAAGTCATCACGTAAAGTTTCAAGATCCTTGTTTTGCAGGGTTGTCATAGAAATCACTCCTTCTCTTCTTATGATTTCAGTATATACTCTTAATGTGTATAAGTATGTGATATATTTCACGTACTTTTCTGCTAAATGTGAGCATTTAATGGCACGATCAGAAAAACAAAAAGAGGTAAACATGGCACTGCACCATTGTCTACCTCTGAATCATTCTATTGGATGATTTGATCCGCAATATCCAAATATAACTTTCCTACCGTGCTGTCTGCCTTGTAGATGGATGGCGAATAATCTGGCTCCGATGGATGATTGTCTGGCGCGCCCAATGGGATTTGGGCAAGCAGCTTTGTCTGTAATTGGTCAGCAAGGGCTGTCCCACCGCCGCGGCCAAAAACATAATCTTTGGTTCCACATGTATGGCAAGCTAAGTAGGACATATTCTCGATGATGCCCATAATTTCGTGGTTTGTTTGCTTGGCCATTGAGCCTGCTCTTGCTGCCACATAGGAGGCGGTTGGATGAGGTGTGGTGACAATAATTTCTTTGCACTCAGGCAGCATTTGATGCACGTCCAGTGCGATATCGCCAGTGCCCGGCGGCAAGTCCAACAGCAGATAATCAATTTCCCCCCAAGCTACATCGGTAAAAAACTGCCCTAGCATTTTACCGAGCATAGGCCCTCGCCAAATAACCGGTGAATTGTCTTCTACGAAGAATCCCATTGAAATGACCTTGACGCCCTGATGTTCTACGGGAAGTATTGTGTTGTTCATAATCTTTGGCTTCGTTTCGATTCCCATCATATCTGGGATACTGAATCCATAGATGTCAGCATCGATGATGCCTACTTTTTTACCCCGTCTAGCAAGAGCTACAGCAAGGTTTACCGTTACAGTGGATTTACCGACCCCGCCTTTGCCGCTGGCAATCGCAATAAAGGTAACGTCGGTTCGTTTAAGAAGTGGAGTAGCTTCATTATTTAAGCTAGCCGCTGAATAGTCTTGGCTGCTGCTTTTTTCCATTCTCGTTTCGATTTCCGTTCTCTCATATGAAGTCATTGTACGGAAGCGAAGATGAACATTTTGTACGCTTTGATGGAAATGCTGTTCAATACATGTAGTTATTTCTTTTTGTATATTCTCTTTAGCTTCGGTACGAAGATCTTTGAGGGTGACAACTGTTAAGGAAATGTTGTTATCGCTAAGCATAATATCACGAATAAGATTTAACTCGACCATGCTTTTATTCCATTCTGGCTCCTTAATGCCCTTTAGTGCTTGTAGTACATCTTCTTTCGTCCTCATATAGGCACCTCCTGCTTACTCATTATATCGATCAACCTTTTCAATAGATGTGATGTCTGTCACAGTATCTTGTGTCATTCAAGGTTGGAAGCTATGACAGGACGCCGTCCATATAGGGTAACACGTAGCTGGGAGGATGCGCGATTACTAAGAAGTGGTTAATTGTATGACCTTCTCGGCAAGTTCATGGAATTTAAGACCGGTATCAGAAGAAGAAGAGTAGACGCCTGGCGCAGGCGACCCTTTGCCGGGTTTCTCCAGTGGCTTCCACGGTTTTCGCTCGTTTTGTACCATATAGACCGTCGTTGTTTTTTCCGGGACCCACATCCACTTGTAAAAAATCTCCGGTTTTTAATTCATATTCGAGTTGAATTTTCATACCAGCCGTATGAGAACTTCCTCCTGATCCCTGGTAAAGGTCGGCATAGGGATCGGGAAGTTGAAAAAACAGTCGAATCCAGAATACGGATGCGATGAAAATGGGAGCTAATTTCACAAGGCAACGAGAAAGAAGCCGCGATTTTTTCTCGAAGAAGAGTTGAAAAAAGGGATTGAAGAAAGGCTACTGCAGAAGGATTGAACCGTTGGTTTAATCCTTCTGAGCTCATCGAAAGGCGGTTGGATGCATCAAGTTGGCTGCATAATCGTGCAAGTGGAGTTACAGATACATGATCGTTTAAAAAGACACATAAGAAGACCATATCTTATGCGGTATATTTGCTTTTTCGTTGGATAAAACCAGTTTGTCTAGCAAGGACTTCAAGCTTGGAAGGAGGAAAGTGACGCTGTAATTCTTGTGCTAGTAAATGCATATCTTCGCTGATAGAAAGAGGAATAGATTTCATGGGAAACCATCCTTTCTATGGAATAATGCCTATGTAAATAATATAACTTGTTTTTCCTGTTTGGGGTATAGTTTCATGCTAGCTTGACGGGCATGTGGCGGGACCCAAATAAAAATCCCCCTGTGGAAGTAGGAGGATAGGAGCTTCGACGGAATTTTCCAATGCGATAACTAGTTGCCAGTTACCTGCTGAGTAGTTATTGCGCAATCATGATGTTTTCTATAGAGCATCAATGCTGCGACAATAATTCCGGCCAAGAATACGGCTGTAGCAACCAGACTTCCTTCAAGGCCAAAAGCGCCTCCCGTCAGCCAATCAGGCCCGGCGAGAGAGATAGGGAACAGACGCCCTCCCTCTGGTGTACCACCCCCGACTTCAGCACCGAAGATGTTAGCTAATGCCCAGTTCCATACCGTATGCCAAGCGCATACTCCCCAGAGTGAGCCATCGGCGATGCGATAGAGCGCAAGAAACAATCCGAATAGAAATAGATTGCACAGGACAAGAGGAGAGAAGCCATTGTTCAGAGAATGAGCACATGCAAAGCACAGCGAAGAAAGCAGTACCCCGATCCATGACTTAGTGCGCACGCTTAAGTTCTGAAGCAGAAAGCCACGATATAAGGTCTCCTCGGCAGAAGCCTGAACCGCCCATCCCAAATAAACGAGCAAGATCCCTCCTAATGCAGGTAAACCTTCCATAGGACCGTTTACTGGAACAAAATGTACAACGTCTAAGATGGCAGCAAATCCGACCATTGAGCCAATCATAAGCAGTCCGCTGCCTAAACCGTATAGGTAACCAGTGAAGCTTCCCTGACGCCAAAAACCGACTGTCCAGAAGGCACGACGCTCAAACCCTACCAGCCAACCCCACAGTAAAAGGTAGACGGGTATGAACGAGAGCCATAAGCTCAGTACTTTCGCAAAAGCGGAGAAAATAACAGGCTGATGCGACAGCAGTTGTTCAAGCGACAAAAGAACAGGCTTTAGAGGCAGCAGCTCAGCGAGCACGATACTGGTTAAGAGGATAAAGAATGAGAGCAGCACACCTAATGCCGGATGTGTCACTCGCTTGCCTTGTTTAGCTAATATAAACATGGATGCTTGAGCCTTCAAAAAAGTTTTCATAAAATGTTTCTTGCTCCCCCTTCTCGTACGCTCGAATCGCGGTTTTCTCCTTTTCTGGTATTTACCGGTTCCGTCTCGGCATCCACAAGAACATCATAGCTGCACAAACTAAACTCGTTATTAACAGATGTAAACCATCTCTAAAACTATTCTAAAGTTTTTATAATTGGGATCCCGCCATATGCCCATCAAGTTAGTAAATATCTTCACCCCCAAAATGAAAAAAATTATCTATTTCTTATGTCGAGGACGTTTTTTCCTGTTTGGGGGTATTTTAAAATCTTAGCTTGATGGGCATGGGGTTTAGCCAACCAAATTGCGTAAAACCCACGGTATGACATTATTTTTCAATCAAACCATTGGAATTCCTACGCTAAGGAATTCCAATGGTTTAGTTAAAATAGCTATCAGCAAAAATCTTCCATATCATTTACTTCTTTAATGATAAAGCGAAAATGTTTAAAGGGGCAAAGTAAGCTAGAAATCCCTTGATACCTAAAGGGATTTCTCTTATTTTCTGAATTCCCCCAGACCCTCTTATAACCGTTATTGTTCACTACTCCCACACCCCAATTTCAGTTGCAAATGCACAGATGCCGATACTGTATGCCCGAAGAGGCATTTGGCCCCGATTTTCGCTTTCTTCCGCATGAAAAGCTGCTTAGTCTTCCAGAATTGGAAAGATTAACGCGGATTTTTGTATCGCTTGGTGTAGAAAAAATTTGCATTACTGGTGGAGAACCGCTGTTAAAGAAAAATATTGGCGAGATCATTTCCCTGATCCGCGATATTGAAGGCGTCAGGGATATTGCTGTTACGACCAATGGATCATTGCTGAAACAAAAGGCGAGGGAATAAAGGGAGTCTGGGTTAGAGCGTATCACAGTAAGCCTGGATAGTCTTAATCATAAGCGATTTTGCGTTGTGAACGGGAGAGGATTTCCTGTAAGAAGCGTGCTTGAAGGCATCGATGCCGCGGCTTTGGAAGGATTATCCGTGAAGGTGAATATGGTTGTCCAAAAGGGCGTGAACGATCAGGATATTATCCCCATGGCCAAATACTTCAGGGAGCTAACAATGACGAATTAAGATCATTCATTGCTGAAGTTTGGGGAAAGCGCCAGGATCGATATTCGGAAACGAGACTCATGCAAACGACACCCGTACCGAAGGTTGAAATGTCTCACATTGGGGGTTAGTGTGATGTGTGGCACAGCGTGAACCCGAATAAGGAGCTATACTAAAGACACAAAGAGAACGACAACTACTATATGAATAAGCCTGAGAACATCGAAGAAGCAATTCTACAAATGAATTTGCTGGATCATAATTTCCATTTATTTTATAACAGAGATTCCAACAAAACGGAACTGGTTTACCGGCGAGATGACGGCACTTATGGTTTAATTATAACAGTATGAATGAGAGCTTAGTAAAATATGGCGACCATCTTTCGGCATTTAATTAGAGAGATGGTCGCCATATTTTATTGCAAGAAAGCACTCTATTTTACTTCGATAGAAGGGAATGATATAACCACTCTACATTCAAGGGTGTCAGTTGTTAGGGCATGTGATAGATTTCACTGATTGCTAAGCGTTGTGACATATATTACATCATGTGTGAAATCAAACCATGTAATATGAAGAAGTTAAGGGTAAAATGATCGTTGGAGGTTAAAGACATTGAACATTTCACAAATGCAAATTGCACATATGAATCCAAGGGTACCGATTATACAGGGGGGGATGGGTGTTAGAGTCTCTATGAGCGGATTAGCTGCTGCTGTTGCAAATGCAGGAGGAGTTGGTATTATTTCCGGTACGGGTATCCCTATTGAAGAACTGAGGACCCATATTCGTAAAGCAAGGGAACTTACAAATGGTTTGGGCTATATTGGGGTCAACGTATTGTTTGCAATGAACAATTTTGCTGAAACCATTAAAGCGGCTATGGAAGAAAAGGTGGATTTTATTATTTCCGGAGCTGGATTTTCTCGAGATATGTATGGCTGGGGAAAGGAGTACGGAGTACCTGTTATTTCTATTGTATCGTCAGCTAAGCTTGCAAAGTTAGCTGAAAAATTAGGCGCGTCGGCAGTGGTTGTGGAGGGTTTTGAAGCCGGTGGTCATCTCGGGACGGACAGGCCTTTATTTGATATACTTCCTGAAGTAGTGGAGGCTGTAAATATTCCTGTTATCGCTGCCGGAGGTATCCTATATGGGGGGGATATAGCCAAAGCGATTCAAATGGGAGCAGTTGGTGTACAGATGGGATCTCGGTTTGTAGCAAGCGTAGAATGCGATGCTCATCCGTCCTTCAAGCAATATTATCTGGATTGTAAAGAAGGTGATACTGTACTTGTAAAAACCACGGTTGGTTTGCAAGGTCGGGCGATTAAAAACAACTTTACTGAGGCAATCAGTGGGGAAAACAAATTAAAAATCGATAAGTGTTACGATTGTCTTAAACATTGCTCTTATCGATTTTGCACCTTGGATTCTTTAATCAAGTCGGTCGATGGGGATGTTGAGAATGGGTTAATATTTGCAGGTGCAAGAGTTGATGAAATAAATGAAATTTTACCCGTGCAAGTGATTATCGATAAGATAATGGAAGAATATAAACGATGCTGAAGAAGTGATGTAATACAGATGGAAATGGGGGATTGAAGTGCTACACATCGAGTAATGTTGCATATCGACTTAATAGTCATGATGGAAAGGTGTAGCCCCGTCGTTATTACCGGGTTACACCTTCGTCGTAGCTTATAAATATGCTGATGTTGTAATTCAACAAAACAATGTTTAAATTTTCGACCGCTACCACATTCGCAAAGATCATTTCTTCCCCGCAGTTTTCCTTTTAAATATACTTTCACGCCATATTGAAACAACTCTCTTCGTAAGGAAACTCCCAATTGCTTCATTTTTTCATGAGCATGGGAATAAATCTGCTTAAAGCTTTCACAAAAGTACTCAGATATATTTGAAACCCATGAATGCTGGGAGGATGAGGAGGTTTTACCCATCCTTGCCGGGTATGCAAGTCAGGGAGCGGTGCCAACGTTTTTGGTCTCAACTTGGGTTCTAGAAGAGGATCTTAAGCAAACGGAACGTTTCGTTCGCTCATTTCTTGAATATGCGGATCACTTTGAAACTTTCAATAGTCCAAAGCTGAAGACAACAATCTCGTTGCTAAGTATGGTTTTTTCCGTATTAGCTGAGCATCTGCTTGCGGAAGAAGAGATGATCTTCCCAGTAGCGGATCAAAACTATTACGTAGCCTTCATAAATAGACAATTGAGAATCATTTTCAGAAATGTGATGACAATCACAAACTCTTTTACAACGCTCAGGTATAGTTGATATCGAGTAGAAACACAAATGATGTGGAGGGTTTTACCATGGGAATGAACATTCAATTAATGGATCGCGTAGGAGATATTGTAACGAACTATCCCAAAACAGCTGAGGTGTTCAAGGAATTCCGCATTGATTTTTGCTGTGGGGGCAATAAATCACTTCTTCAAGTGATTCGCGACCAACACATCGAGGTAGAGATTTTGTTAAAAAGTCTCAGAGAGGCGGCGGTATCCCCGAAATCCGAGGAATTGAATTGGAATGAATTAAGCTCGAGTGAATTAATTGATCACATCGTTAGCATCCATCATGGTTATTTGAAATCTGCACTGCCGCAATTAAGCGAATATGTGAAAAAGGTGGCTCGCGTGCATGGACCGAATCAACCTGAGCTCTTCCAAGTGCACCAATGGTTCGAAACCTTGCGAAGCGATATGGAGCATCATATGGAAAAGGAAGAGCTGGAAGCCTTCCCTGCTGTGATTGCCTATGGAAATGATCCGACGGAAGCAAAGCGGGAACGTCTGCTAGAAATTCTGAACACGCTGGAGCACGAGCATGAAGGCTCAGGCGATCTATTAAAACAAATCCGGGAGATCACGGGCGACTACGAGCTGCCAAAGGATGCCTGCACAACGTTTCAGCTCACGTTTTTGAAGCTGGAGGAACTGGAATCGGATATGTTTCAGCACATCCATTTAGAGAACAATATACTTTTTAATCGCGCATAGCGAACTTTCATCGTCTTAATAAAGGGGGAAGTTATATATGTTTAAGCTTCCACTGTTGTTCATAGTGACTGGGATTTTTAGTTTTCTAGGATTCCATGTGCTATCTCTGTTTTCTCTTGGATCATGGATGGGAGAGCCTCCACGGAATCCAGAGGGATGGTTCCGCATTCACTTGATGGTACTGGACTGGGGTACGATGATTGCGATGGGGGCTGTATATCAGCTGATGGATGTAGTTTTACAACGCAAGCTGTACAGTCGCAAATTGGGATACCTTCATTATATATGCTTCCTTTGCGGCTCATCCATCCTATTGATTGGATTCCTTCGTTTGGAGGTCAGCTTGATTGCCGCGGGCGCTATACTAACTTGGGTGGGCATTTGCCTGTTTGCCTGGAATATCGGCCAAACGATGCGCCTAGCCGCAAAGTGGAATGCCATCACGATAAGCACGGCTTGTGCCGTGGGGTATCTGGTACTGACAGGATTCCTGGGAATCATGATGGGCATTGACTTCGTTCATCCGATCTGGGGAGGCATTCATGATCGCTTGCTCTCGGCTCATATTTGGATGGGAACGATCGGATGGTTCGGCCTGCTTATTTCGGGCTTCAGCTATAAAATGCTGCCTATGTTTTACTTGTCCCACGGGGAATCAGCCAAGCGTCCGTCTACCATTGTTGTACTTTGGAATTCGGCGACACTCCTTGGGGCACTTCATTTCTTGCTTGGAGGCTGGGTTTACTTAGGCGGAATCGTTATCGTCCTGATGCTGGCTGCACTCATTATATACGAGATCCACATGAGAGATATACGTAAGCATCGTCATAAAGGCACCCCGGGCTCCGGGATTCGCTGGACGATCTACAGCACGCGGGGGCTCATTGTTTACGTGGTAATCTTTCTTAGTATTTGGTTGGTGAACCCGGATATATTCGAAAATGAGAGAATCCTTATCGTGACAGGATGGATGTATCTATACGGTTGGGTGGCCATGACCATACTTGGCTATTTGTCCAAAATAGTCCCTTTCTTATGGTGGACGCATAAGTACGGACCGCTGGCAGGGAAAAAGAAGGTTCCCGTCATGAATGATCTGATTAATGACCAATATGTGAACTATGGAATGGCAGGCATGTGCGGCGGTCTCCTTGTCCTCCTGCTGGGCATAGGTATAAATGGCATGCTATTGATTTGGATCGGCGGATGCCTGCTCTCGGTATGTTCACTGCTGTATATGAGTTTAATCGTCCGTGTATTCGCACGTTAAGTATGAATCGCATTGTGGTGGCAATGGCTTTCCCTGAGATCTAACAAGATCTGAAGGAAAGCCATTTTTTTGTCAAATCGATGACAACTGAAAAGGTGTGCTCAGATCACATTTACGGAGGCTGTTAAAACGTATATTAGGAACAAGATGACTTGTCGATTATCGTTGTAGCATTGAAAATATGATTAGTATCATTTGCACTTGCTGTTACAGTGATTATTTAATTCGCAGGCTGCGCATTTTCCTTGTTTGCTTTTTTTATAATATTTAACTAATGCCCAACCGGAATAACCAAATATTAAAAGACCAGCAGCGATGTTGAACAGCATGATACAAGCTCCTTTCCGTATTAAGCGAACCCAAGTAATGTGCCAATTTTAAAAATAATAAATGTAAGAAAGTATGCAACACAGAGAGAATACGTAACAGCGAACCATGTCCATCGACTTGAAGAAGTTTCTTTCTTGATGACACCTACAGTGGCTAAGCAGGGTACATATAGCAATATAAATGCCATAAAACAGTACGCTTGCAGCGGTGTGAAAAAATTCGATAAAATGCCTTGCAGTTGTTCCTCAGAGGGTGCTTTATAAATAATATTCATTGTAGAGACAACAACTTCTTTAGCAAAAAATCCGCTAATCAAAGATGCGCCAGCCTGCCAGTTCCCGAATCCTAACGGAGTGAGGAGAGGAGCTATTAAATTGCCGATTACGTGCAAAAAGCTTTTTTCCATTGGTAAGTTCCATCCGCTAGGTCCACTGTAACTCAATAGCCATATAGTAACTGAACCTCCAAATATAAATGACCCCGCCTTCTTCACGAAGCCCTTGCCTTTCTCCCAAGTTCCGCGGAATAACGTTGTCCATTGTGGGAGCCGGTAAGGAGGCAATTCGATAACAAAAATAGATTTCTCTTCTTTGAAGATCGTTAGTGAAAATACTTTTGCAAGCAATAATGCGACTAGTATGCCAATTACATATAAAGAAAGGACAATAATGGCTTGATTCTTGGGGAAAAATGTCCCCACAAATAGGCTGTACACCGTAAGTCTTGCAGAACAGGACATAAGTGGTGTAAGTAGAATTGTTAAGAGTCGCTCCTTTGGTTGTTCAATGCTTCTCGCTGCCATAATCCCCGGTACATTACATCCGAAGCCAATAATCATAGGAATAAAGGCTTTGCCGTTCAGGCCGACCAATTCCATTAATTTATCCATTACTGTGGCTACACGGGCCATATAACCGGAATCTTCGATAAAAGAAATAATTCCAAACAGAACAAAAATCTGTGGAATAAATACGAGGACTCCACCAACCCCTGCAACAATTCCATTTATAATTACTGAATGTATAGCTTCGGAAGCCCCAACCTGATCAAGGAAGATGTTCAGCATATCATTGACTTTGCCATGTAAGAATCCATCCAAAAGATCTGAAAGTGGGCCGCCCACCCATTCGAATGTGAGCTTAAACGTTACATACATCGCTGCAAGGAATAGGGGAATACCTAAATACTTATTCGTTACAATTTGATCGATACGTTCTGAGAATGGAATAGCAATCTCATTCTTTTGTTGGACGCATTTGTTCATTAAAGAATCGATTGCTTCGCTTCTTACATGCTGAATATATTGCCGTGGAGATACCCCCGATAACTTTCTGATAGCATTTTCTGTTGTCAGCTGTAATTCCGCGAGCCATTCTTTTGGGAGCTGAGACTCTAATAAGGCCCTTACGATGGAATTCTCTTCGAAAAATTGTAATGCCAACCAACGTTTGTATTTGGTTTCTTCTGGGAGCCTCTCTGACAGTTCAATGATGGCTTCGTCAATGATGCTTCCATATTGAAGTTGAAAAGAACGAGATTGATTGGGCTGGTAGGTTGCAATATGTTGGGAAAGCTCATGACAACCCGCACCTGATCTTGCCAAAACTGGAGCTATGGGTACCTGGAGCATTTCTGATAATGCTTTAACATCAATTTGCAATCCTCGTCTTTTAGCAACATCAATCATATTCAAGGCAATGATAAGGGGCTTTCCTACCTCTAGTAATTGTAAAGTTAAATGCAGGTTTCTTTTTAATTGCGACGCATCAATTACATTAAGCAAGAAAGAATATTCTTCCTGAAGTAAGTATTGTGTGGTGATGCCTTCATCTTTAGAGAGAGGACTCAAAGAATAAATACCTGGTAGATCAACTAACTGGCCTTGTTTATTCTTTAATAGGCCGACCTTTTTTTCAACGGTAACACCAGACCAATTACCAACATACTCGTATGAACTTGTTAGTGTATTAAATAGAGAAGATTTACCCGTATTAGGATTTCCAATGAGTGCAACAGTTAACATACTTCCTCCACCTGTATACGTGATGCTTCGATACGACGAATTGCAATCCATAGTCCACTTACTTCTATTGTGCACGGACCTTCGAAAGGAAGCTTTTTCTTCAAGCAAATGATGGTTCCCTCTATAATTCCAAGATCACATAAACGTCTGCGAACCAAATGATTGACACTAGCTAAATTGCTGATCCGCATTTTTCGATCAATGATCATATCAGTTAGTTGCATAGTCATCATCCTTTTAAATGAAAATGGTTATCAATGAGAAAATTATAAAGCAAACGCGCCATTTTCGATGTGACATGAATCACAAATGCTTATTTCTAAATGAGGTCACTTCGCAAGTGTGATTTAAATAACATTCTTTATTCTGAACCTGGGGTAAACTGTAGGAGAGAAATAGGTTTTCTATCATGTGTAGAGAGGAGACTGCTTCATGGAGATGTATGATTATATTGGTGGAGAGACTGCAATACGAAATATTGTGGCTGCGTTTTACCCAAAAGTTCTGGCACATCCTAATCTTGCACCCATATTTCCTGAGGATATGGAACCTTTGATGGATAAGCAGTATCAGTTCTTAACGCAATTTTTTGGAGGTCCTTCCTTGTATACAGATAAACATGGAAATCCAATGATGAAAGCCCGTCATGCTCCATTTCCGATTACGAGAGCTCGAGCAGATGCCTGGTTGGCATGCATGGAAAAAACGCTTGAAGAAGTAGTCCCAACAGAAGAAGTGCGTTTCATTATTTTAGATCGTTTGAAAGGACCTGCTTACTTCTTTGTAAATAAAGAAGAGTAGTAAGAAAGTGTAAACTAATTGGAAAGCGAGGAGATACAAGTGGAACATCAATGTGCAAGTAAAATGTTTAGCGAGGGAGCTAATGAGGTGCTTTGCGAGCCTCTAGCAAGGTTAAAGAAGGAACATGATCCACTACGTAAGCACATGGATGATTTTGCACTGTCAGTGAATACGATTGTTTCAGATCATGGAGCCGAGCATTGGCGGTTAGAATTAGTTGATCTGGAAATTAAGGTTGACGCTTTTATGAAGGAACTGGGTCCCCATTCTGAGCGGGAAGAAGGAGTTTTGTTTCCAATGATGGCTAAATACATCGGTCGTACTACAGGGCCAATAGCTGTGATGGAATATGAACACGATCAGGCCAAAGAAAATATAAAAATCTTTCAGGATTCTATGAATAAGCTGGATTTGAAATCAATAGATTTGAATCAAGCCAAAGAAATCGCGTTGTATGTGCATAAGGCTTATACGATTCTAACAGATCACTTTTTGAAAGAAGAAAATGTCCTGTTCCCCATGGCAGAAAAAATGCTGTCAGTGGAGGATAAGGAACAATTGGCTCTATCCTTCGGTAAGCTGTGATCTTCTTAAAGATCGCGGGATAAGGCTCCTGGGTTCTTTCCTTGCAAATGTTAATGTCGGAGAGAACCCAGGAATACATGTACAGAGATACTACACGAGCGACTCCTCCACTAGACGTTTTCGCGTGTTCCAGTCGAATCGCCGCGCGTTACTCCAAAAGTTAAATTCCCCTTTGTAATAACCATTTGGGTCAACCTGCAATTTTTTCCGGGCAATCATCTTTACATAGCCGATCACTCGGCTAAAGGTAGCAATGTCGTCACTACCGCAGATAGGGCATGTCAAGATATTTTTTCCATCCACCGCAACGATTTGCTGGCCGCAGTCGAGACAACTCGTTAATGTTGGAGTTAAAGTGATGTATTGGATGGGCTTCATAAATATTTTTTTTATATAATTGGCCAATTGTGTGGGCGGCACTTTGCTTTCAAGGAAATGGTGCAAAATACTTCCGGAAGTCGCATAAGCTTGAAATTCCGCGCTATTTTCAACTTGCCGTATAAAATCGTCTTCGCTGAAAGGAAGCATGCAGCCAGATGTCAAATACACGTTTTCCCCGGTTCCCTGAACGAATATATCGCGCTTATTACTCTTTGCCCATTTCACATCGTGACGTGCCAATTTGATTGCAGCATTCTCGCCAGGAGCATACTCAATTCCGCAGGCCACTTTGTCTCTCATAATAAAATGATTGATCCTATCGGTCATAAACTGCATGATTCGGTGCGCCAACTGTTTCCCGTCTTCGTTGTTCATTCCGCCGGAGTAACCTATGTTGATGAGTCCTTCATGCATGCCGGTAACAGCAAATACATTAAAATAGTTGGACAAATCCCGGTTGAAGGCAAAAAAAGTAGGGAATAGCTCTTTGTTACACTCGATCCACCCGCGCTTGGCCATATGACCTTCCTGCATGATATTCAAATACTCTTCAATTTTTGTGAACAGCAAAGCTTCATCATGACCATGTTCCATCAAGGTCCGATTTAAATTCAAATTCAATACTTGCACGGCACCGGTCGAACCCGTCGAACTGCCAAATATGCCGCTCCCCAGCCTTGACAACAAGGTCAAATCGATTTGCAATCTACAGCACAAACTACGGCTTACTTCCGGGTCACGCGGTTTGATGCAAGGATTTATGTTCCGATAGTAGTTGTTCTGGAAAGGCAGAGTTCGGAAGTTCTCGAAGTATACGCCGCCCCAGCGGTACATGCCGTCCAGCATTTCGAGAAACAGATGATTATTATAATCGAATGCGTCATCGATCGGTACGGTTAGAAGCGGGAATGTGAATGGGATGCCGTTTCCGGTACCCTGTTTCATCACTTCAATAATGGCTTGGTTAATCCGATCGAAGTAGGAGGAGGGGATGTCCCTGTACTGGAAGTCTAGGGGTAAACCGCCGATGACCACGAAGTCTTCTTTTATTTCGTCAGAAGGTTTACCGAATTCCAACGTGATGTTGGTGAATGAGGATTGCGATCCGCCGCGTAATGGCATGTTCATTTCCCAGATCAGGCTTTGGAACATTTGATTCAGTTCTTCTGTAGTGTAGCAGCGTCCGATGACTGTTTCCTCGTAATATAGGTAGGAAGCGGAAATCGTTGTCATTTGAGACAGCATGACGGCGCCAGATACTTGCTGAGACATCAGCACGACGACATTGCTGAAATGTCTGAGCAATGTTTCAAGCTTTCGGGTTGGTTTTGATGACAGCATGTTTTTGGCCAATGTGGGAATTCCTGAAGTAGCGATGTCTTTACAGGCAACACTTAGACAGTAGGGGCTTAACTGCTTATCGTGAATGTAGATCACGCCATCCCGATACAGTTCAGTTAGTTTATCCGGTAGAATGTGATGCAGCAAATAGTCTTCTTCCGTAAAGTTGGTTAGATTATGCCTTAACAATGGCAAGGAGTAAACGAAATTGCTGTTCTCCCTTTTTAAATAATCGGCTTGCTTGGATTCCGATTGTGAAGTGAAAGTGTGAATAATTTCCGTGGAATGACGAAACATGGTTCTACCTCCGATGTTGAAAAAACAGTTTTTATGCTACCTATGACGGCATTTGAAAGGGATTTATGTAATAAGGGACATTACTGCTGTGTTTCCTAATTAACTCGTTCACATACTCCTGGATTCGCTCAAAGTATTCATTGCTCAGCAGGGGGTATCTCACAGTTCTTACTTGACTCAAGCTGCTGTTGTGGCGAATTACGATTTCCACTGAATCAAGGATGTCCTGACAAAAGCGTTTAGAGGGCACAGTTCCGATGATCGCTTCGAACAGGTCTGGGTTATCCTCTGGATCCAAACAATGTAAAGGCAGCTTTAAGTCGATATGGACACCATCAACCCAATTGTTAGCGAGAATTCGCTGCAATTTACGGGGAAACGATCCATTCGTAAAAATGATGATTTTCCCTCTAAAAATGCGACGTACATGTCTAAGGAAATCCTCAATCGCTATGGCCTCGTTTATCAAAAACTCTCCCCCGCTGAAAATGACCGCATCGAACATATCACTGCAAGCTTCAATACGGCGGATCGTTTGATCAGAGGTTAAGTGGCCTTTCGGTTTTTTTGCGATTAATTCATCATAATTATGACAACCGTAACAGCGCATATTGCAGCCGTTCCAAGCATGAATGAGCAGGGACAAGTGCCCAGGCAAATCAACGAATGTACGTATAAACTGCGGATAAAAAAAGAGCATCATTTTCTCCTTTCCGAAATATGAGGCACTATATATAGTTGTCCTGTCGAATGATAGTACAATATATTGAATAAGTAAAGTGATAATGATCACATGGAGTGCAAATTTTTCCTATCGTCTATGAACATAATTGGATATTTTGTAAATTGTGATTGACGTCACAAACTACATCCAGAGTCTATGTTATGTTTTTTGAAGTTAAGGGGGAGATTGAATTGAGCTTCTATGAAACTTATCGTATTTTAAATCAGATGGATTTTAACGAAACTTTCCGACAAGTTAAAATGTCGGCCGGTTCATCCACAGTGGTCGGCGGCTACTCAGGCTTTGAAGAGGGAATACCACAATTTGAAACAGCGGATGAACGCAGTGTCGAACAAATACGATCTCACTTGCACAGTGAAGGTTATCAATGGCTCTGAGTGGATGTTGGGTTCCTTCCCGCTATACGATTAGTACGCGAGTGAAAGGTAAAGGAAGTGTGCTTTACAATAGCTATACAGGTGCCATAGCCGCAGCCGATTCGGAAGAATATGAGACGGTACTGGGTTTGTTGGATAAAGAAACGTTGTCGGTAGAACAATCAAGTTTGGTCGATAGCTTGTGTGATGCCGGTTTTCTAGTCCCTGCCGGGACAGATGAGCTTCTAAAAGCGCAAGCGCTGCACAATGCCATGAAGAGTTCGAAATCTATGCATTTGGTAATTATGCCCACAGAAGCGTGCAATTTTCGCTGTACGTATTGCTATCAAAAGTTTTCCAACGGCGCCATGTCACGTCAGACGATAGATGGTCTAAAAGCATACATTCGTCACATTGCCTCTGAAATCGATCATCTTGCTGTCAGTTGGTTTGGTGGCGAGCCGCTGCTCGTTCCTGAAATCATTGCTGAATTATCTGATTCTTTCCTGGAAAGCTGCAGTCGTTACGGAGTCGGCTATTCTGCGGACATGTCGACAAATGGATATTTTCTAACCATGGAGAGATTCGCAGAGATGCTCGAACGGAATGTTTGCAGGTTTATGATTACTTTAGACGGTGTGGGAACGATACATGACAACAGAAGGAAATTGCGCGGAGGCGGCAGAACCTATGAGGCGATAATCAGTAATTTGAAAACAATTTGTTCGGTTGATGCACAGTTTAAGATCGATATTCGAGTCAACTATGATGAGGACAATAAGGAAGAAGTGCCGGAGTTGCTAGACGAGCTTTCCACATGGTTTGGCGGTGACGAACGGTTTCAAATTATGGTTAGGCCGGTTGGCCGTTGGGGTGGACCTAATGACGATCTCATTCCTGTCTGCGACAGAACAGCGGCGGAAACGAACCTTTGGGAGCTGACAGAATACGGATTGCTAAAAGGGCTTCCACTAAGTGAGTCGATCGTGGATGTTCTTATGCCTGCGGGGGCGGTTTGCTATGCAGCGAAGCCTAATTCACTTGTAATCGGGGCTGACGGACGGTTGTATAAATGTTCGGTTGCGCTTGACGATGAAGTCAACCAGGTTGGCTGGCTGCTCGGAGATGGGAGTCTGGAGCTCGATATGAACAAGATATCTCTGTGGACCAGCTCTGGCGAAGAACGGGATGTGGTTTGCCGAGCATGTCACTTTCGCCCTGCATGCCAAGGCAATCATTGCCCCTTATACCGAATGAGAACGGGGAAGCGCCCATGTCCTCATGAGAAAAGAAAAATTAAGAGGGTTCTAGAGCTGCTATGGAAAAACCACGATCAAAGGGAAGGAGGTGGAGATCAAGATGAAGTGGATTCGGCCTGCCGTATCTCCGGAACAAGTCGTGAAGACGGGTAAAATATTGAAGTCGGTACCTGGGAACCTGAAATAATAGGTGTCTCCTCCACGATGAAGGAAATGGTAAGGAGCGCCTTCGCTTGAGGGGCGCTCCTTGTTTTAATTTGTGTACGATTCAACATGGAGTTGCTGAAACAATCGTTCAGCTGCATCCTTACCTTGTGCGATACAATCTGGAATTCCAACGCCACGATACGATCTTCCAGCAATAATTAAATTCGGGTAAAGGGTATGCAGCTCCTCTTCGATATCCCGCAATCGCTCCATGTGACCAACTAAATATTGGGACATTGCTTCTGTATGTCTTGTGATTTCTGTGAATAGGGGAGAAACCCTTTCCCCCAGTATGCGAACCAAATCTTTTATCACTCTTTGTTTCAACTCAAAATCATTCAACTGCAGGTGTGTCTGATCACCCCAACGACCCAAATATGCTCGTATTAATACCTTACCTTTTGGGGCGGTGTGGTTCCATTTCACAGAAGTCCAGGTACAAGCAGTAATTAGGAGACCTTCATGTCTGGGGACTACAAATCCTGATCCTTGCAGAGGTTTTTTGAATTGTGCTTGATCGAACGCCATGACCACATTGGCGACGGAAACACTTGGGATTTGCCTCAATGCTCCGAATATTCGCTGGGATGCGCCCTGAAGGACATGTGAGGCTTGTTCAGCCGGAGCAGACAGAATAATGCCATCTGTAGTTAACTGAGCTCCACTCGCAAGACGAATTTCATATCCTTCCTGTTGAAGTGATATTGTCTCCACAAGACTGTTGAGGCTTATTAGGGTACCCGCTCTTCTCAGCTCCTCATTTAAGTGATCAACTAATGTGCAAAGTCCTCCTTTGTAAGTAAGAAACATACTGCTACGAAGATGGGGAGGCAGTTCGACACCGACGGAATTTGGAGTTTTTGTCTGTTGCTTGCTACGAGAGGAGAGCATGCCAAGAATGAGGCTGCGATGTTTTTCTTCCATATCTAGCAATTGGGGAAAAGTAGCTGCCGTGCTTAACAAATTCAAATCGCCAGCGTAGATGCCTGCTAGGATAGGGCCGACCAAACGGTCTGCAACCTCTTTACCCAGTCTTCGCTCAATCAAACTACCGAGGGATTCATCCCCAGGTTTATCTTTCCTAGGTAGTAGAAAATCTAAAGAAGCCCGTGCTTTCCCAGATAGTGAAAGTAAACTTGTTCCCACAAAAGGTTTGATTTGTGTAGGGATGCCCATAGCGAGCCCTGCAGGCATCGGATGAAGTTTTCCATTCATGTAGATGGAACTCTTTGAAGCGGTTGGAGATAGTCCGGTCAAATCGTTTACCAGCCCTAGTTCCTTAGACAAATTTAACACCACAGGCTTACGAGCCAAGAAAGAGTCAGGGCCTTTCTCAATAACAAAGCCGTCGCGCTTTAAAGTTTGAATGGCTCCACCGAGTTTATTGCTTTTTTCCAAGAGGGTGATTTGGATCGCTTGTCCGATTGATGCAAAACGCTTGTGTAATTCGTAAGCTGCAGTAAGTCCAGTGATGCCTCCGCCAATCACAACGATATGTTTGGCTTTCATATATAATTCCTCCTGCCTTGAGCTTTTTTTACACTATAACATGGGAAAGAATGTCCAGATATGATGTAGATCACTTCTATCTTTTTTATATAAACGTGATTTCCATCACAATCTAGGGCGCAGCATACTCGTATAATGAAGCTGTGATTGAGAATGATTATCCTAGGAGGATGGCTGATGATGGACCAATTTAGAACAATTATTAAAGCTCCTGAGTATCCACCGCAGTTAAAACATAAGGTTATTTTTGAATCGTTCGATCAGTTAGCACCTGGGGAGGCTATGCTTCTGATTAATGACCATGATCCACGTCCACTGCGTTATCAATTTGAAGCTACACGAAGCGGACAGTTTTCATGGGAGTACCTGGAACAAGGACCGGAGACATTTCGAGTGAAAATCGGGAAACTGGACTAAAGGGGATCTAACAGATGGCAGAAGTGGAAGTGATTAACCCTACAACGATCCGCATAACAGCTACATTGGAAGATGCGCTAACGATGATTAAAGAAGCCTCGGATCATCTAGAGCAATATGCCGAGGATATCATAACCATTTGCGATAAGATGCCTGAATTTGACTACACTTATTTTTGCTTCTATGCATACGATTCAGCTTCATTGTTTGAACAGATGCTTGGAATCGATCCTAAGCAGTACTTGTCTTTTAGTATGAATGCTCCGGATGCTTTCTTTTATACGCTTTATGGAGGCATGAATGGCTTGTATGACCTGGCACGCAACTATTTGGAAGGAAGAAAGCTCGCATAAGTTAGGATGAGGTGAAAGCGATGATAAAGAAAGCAAGGATCGTTGTATTAGATGTACGGCCCTACTTAAGAAAAAAGCTGGAACCTTTTAAGCTCATAATGGATGCAGTATCTTCCCTAGAACCAAAGGATATATTAGTTTTGCACGCTACATTCAAACCTACTCCCTTGTTTGGTGTTATGAAGGTAAAAGGATATACACATAAAGTAGAGGAAATCGATGAGCAATATTGGATTGTTGCTTTTGCTCGCGATGTTGGGGCAAAAGAACAGTTGGATGTTTTGCAGTTGCGGGAGCTAGCCATATGGGAGGAGGAAGAACGTCCAGATGAATACAAGAGTGGTAGAACTTGATAATCGCGGATTAGAACCTCCTCAGCCAATGATCCGCACGCTTCAGGCGTTAGAAAGTAGCATAATTGGGGATCAGGTGAAAATTCACAATGATCGGCTACCCATGTTTCTTATTGAAGAATTGCAACGCTTGGGGTATCCGTATCAGGTGGAGCACCAAGCGGATGGCTCCGTTAAAGTAATCATCGACAAAACAAACTGAAAAGTTAGAAATTTGGAGAGTGATGGCATGATGGAGCAAGTCATAACTATTGAGCAAACTCGAGAGCATCTCAAACAGGTATTTGATCCAGAACTAGGCGTAAATATTGTAGATTTAGGTCTGGTATACGACATCGAATGTTCGGAAGGAAATGTGTCCATCCGTATGACATTAACAACCCCAGGTTGTCCCATGCACGATACAATTGTGGGCGGAGTTCATCGAGCATTGGAAGGGAACCTAGGTATTACACATGTAAATGTAGATGTTGTGTGGGAACCACGATGGACGCCAGAGCATATGTCAGAAGCTGCTAAAAAACAGTTAGATTTTTTTTAATATAAGGGCAATTTGAGCCGGAGTAAAAGTCTGGCTCTTTTTTTGCATGTTTGACACAAGCTAAATGCAAAGAAAGGAAAGGGACATAATAATGAAGGGAAAAACAATAGATATCGAGGAACTTCTTCGTCAAGTTCCGTTGTTTCATGATTTATCCGAGGAAGAAATAGCAGGACTTAGCAGGATTATGATTCAACGTTCGTACCCTAAAAAAACAATTGTATTTACGGAAGGTAGTGAAAAAGAAGCGGTTTACTTCATCCAGAATGGCTTGATCAAAACGTATAAGACGGATGAAAATGGTCATCAACAAATCGTATCGTTTCTGAAAACAGGAGACATGTTTCCTCATACGGGGTTGTTTCATGCGAATTATTATCCGGCAACCGCAGAGACGATTGTTCCAACAGCGCTGTTTGCTATGCCGATCAAACCCTTTGAACTCCTTCTAAGTAGTTACCCTGGAATTGCGGTTAAGCTCATGAGGGTAATGAGTCAAAAAATCCTTGAATTACAGGAAAAGCTGCAAGAGTTGACGGGTCAAGATGTGCAAAACCGTGGTCAACTGTTCTTGTTGAAGCTTGCAGAGAATAATGGGAAGGTGAAGAATGGAAAGCTTCTTATCGAAATCCCCATGACCCATCAAGATATTGCCAATGCGATCGGGACGACAAGAGAAACGGTTAATCGAATGCTTAATCAGCTCCGAAAGGATGGTATTGTAGAAACGGACCGTTCTGGTTTTATGATTCACGATTTGGAGGCTCTTAGACATTGGAGAGAGAATTAAGCCTAACAATACCATGTACGATTCATATTCATTCATATTCGATGGGTAGGGATAGGGTTTTTCTTATAAGCGGTGGTCAAGCTCATATCGGGGCTGCGGCAGTTGCATATCCAAAGGATCATCAGATCCTTTGTGAAACATTAACGATACCAGGACATCGAGAAGGACAATTAGCTGTAGAGCTCGCAAAGTTGGCAGCCTCTAGGTTGAATCGAACGGTAAGTGTGCTAATGGGCATCCACGTTGAGCAAGCAACCAGGAAAGATATTAATGAAATAATAAAGAATGTACAACATGCAATGAGGCAAGAACTTGAACGGATTGAGGCGCTTTTATGAAAAAAACGCTATGAGTGATTGAGAATGAGGAATGATAAATCATCCTAAATTCTCGATAACTCGTAGCGTTTTCTAATTACTGGCAGTATGCATGGTTACTTGTTTTTCTTAAATCCATTCAATCCAAAAGAAACGATACCGAACAATAAAAGCATACTCGATGCCAATAGAATTTCAGAGCTAAATGGAAAATTAGTTGACCGCGTCCAATTCATTAACCCATCTAGGAAAAGTACGAACTCATTGCTAATAAAACCTACGATAAATAAAATGCTTCCAAAGATTCTCCATTTCCTAGCGACAGAGATCCATTGCATTTGCATAGCTAATGCTAATATCATACAGCTGACAAACCCCAGCAACACTAGATGGAGATAACCGATTACGACACTTCGTGTAGAAAATATGAGCGGCTCTAATGCTGGAATAGCTGAACCGAGTTCCAACAACATTTTGATAGCAAGGGCGGTAAGTGAAAGGTTAAGAAAGATTCGGGACCATCCTGTGAATATCAAATGCGAAAGAGTTCGATTGCGTAACCACAATATGAAAAAAGCCGAAACGGAAGCCAACTGTAGGAGTCCGGAAATAATGGCTATTCCATTCCAAACGGGTGATAGTTTCATCCAGAGCAAAGATAACAGGAAAGATGGCAGCAAGGACAATGTATAAACCCAGTAATGAAAGCCTGCCAGTTTTCTTGGCAGTGCTATTTTTGTTTGTTCAAGTAAAGAATACAGTAAGGAGAACAAACCCAGTGTAAACCAGCCATTATATTGGCAATGCAGGTAAAAGTAGAGCGAACCCTGATACCATGGGCTATCTGTGAGATGTTTGGCGCTTAAAACGGCTAAGCACCAAGGACCCACAGAAGACAATACCATGAAAAACAAACTTGCTTTAGCAAACCGAATGGACGTTTGTTGGTATTCTGTCTTTTGAAATTTTCGCCACATCCAGATAGTCAGGCTGTATGATAACATAATGTGGACCGTAGAGAACAAAATGGAGTAGAAGCCGTAGCTTTGTAAGATAAAGGCAATGAACATCGAAACAATTGTTAGTTGTGTCAGTAACCAATTGACGCGAAAGAAGCGGGAATTCCGATCCTCTGGTGACAGAAACCGATACACAAGCAGAAGAATTAACGCTGTATATCCCCAACCAAGCAAAGCTAAGTGAGAATGGGCATGAAGCAGTGATTCATATCTAGACTGCCAAGCTGGTAGGAAGGCCATTCCTCGCAATACGGCACCAGCAGCGGCTGTAAACAGAAAGTAGAGGAGCGGGTAGCGAAACCAAATCTTTGGCATGGAAAGCCCTCCTTCAGCAAGCAAGGTTTTGTTTATATGTTTTACAGCGAACACTTCGGAAAATCCTTTCACCCATAAGTGAAGTACTCACTAAAATTGATAATTGAGACTGTTGTTTCTACATCAAGGTCCATGAGAACGCCCCCCTTTCCAAATTCATGATTGGTCGATGCCTATCATGATAATGAAGATCGGAGTGCTCTGATGTGAGGGAGATCACATATTCTTTAATAAAAACGTAAAATAAAAGAGAAAGAAATGTGTCCATTTTCAACAGCAAATAAGATGTGCGTCCTATCACATTTCTTGTGAATAAAAATGGGTATATTGAATGTACAGAGAACTTAGTATCAATAATTATAAACAATCAATAGGGGTGGATAAAAATGGAAAAGTGCAACATCGATCATTTTCATTGTGATATTATTCGAAAACTTGAAAGTCAACAAGCATTTTTACCGAAACTAATAGTTGAAGAGATGCATAGTTTTTTAAAGAACACACAATCACAACAAACATTAAACGAACTATTTCACCTTCTTAAAAAATATGATCTAGTATCTAAAGAAGAACAGGAAGAGAAAAATCAAAGATTAATACAGCTTATAAGCGATCAACTTATATAAATGTGAAAAATGTCACTTACAAACCAATTATATTCAATTATAATTAAATATGTCTAATTATAACGAATAGGTGAGATTGTTGACTTTTTGATGGTAAGTTCAAAATGTTACAATCGCTCAGAATTTGGAGCTTTTTAGACAATAATTGGCGTTGAAAGGATGTTGATTGGATGGCTGGGATCATCAATTGGGAGAGGATACTTGAATTAGCTAATGGCAAGACAACAGATGATAAAGACGTCAATCCAACTGTGTTTTGGGATCAGTTCGGATATATGTATGACAAAATGTCCAGAATGGAGAAAAATTTTACGAGAAATCAAGTAAATTCAATGATTTTGGATCCACAAGATCGTGTATTGGATGTAGGTTGCGGGACAGGAAGATTATGTGTGCCAATTTCAAAAAAGGTATCTCATGTTACAGCAATTGATGCATCACCGAACATGTTAAATTATGCAAAAAAATATGCGAATGAAGAGAATGTAGATAATATTAGCTTTCATCTGATGGATTGGAATAATGATAACGAAATTAATAAACTGGAAAAATACGATGTGGTTTTTGCGTCACGTACAGTTGCGTTAAAAGATGTAAAAAAACTCAATAAACTTGCGAAAAAATACGTATTTCTTCTAAGTTTTGCCAATGGCCCCTCACTAAGATCAATACAATTGGATTTATTTCGTGGTGTAAAGGGGAATTTACAGCTTGACTTCAAAGATGATCGTCAACTTGGTTATAACATTCGATTTAATATGTTGTACGACTTAGGAATTGATGCGAGTGTCATAGTCGTTAAAGATGGGTTTGAAAAAGACTATCAGAATCCCAAGGAAGCTTATGATGACTTAAGAACTTTAGGAACAGTGGACGAAGATCAGGAAGAACTATTTAGGGAAAATGTAAATAAATATTTGCTGGAAAATCAGGATGGTTCTGTTAAGTTTTTAAGAGAGACCTCCTCTTATGTAATGTGGTGGAAACCTGAAGATGTAGATTTAGCAAATACATGCAGAGGAGTCTAGTTATGAAAAAAAATACGATAAACATCATGTTATTGTTCCTTGCCATGATGATCATTTTGTCAGGGTGTGGAAATTCAGTCGCAACTAATCCTGCAGTCACTGACGCTAAAGTTGGAGCATCCAATCAAGATGAAAATCAAAAGAAAACAAAAAAAATCGTTGACATGTCGGGGAAAGAAGCAGAATTACCGATAAAGGTGTCAAAAGTCGTTAATTCCTGGCCATCATCAGCAACAATGATGATCTTCTTGGGAGCTGGAGATAAATTAACCGGCATACATAAATATGTTAAGACATTGCCATTTAATGAGCTTATTTATCCGAACTTGCAAAAAATACCATCATCAGAAAATAATCCGGAGGAATTGTTGAAGCTAGCACCGGAAGTAATTATAACAACTGCAGATGAAGATGTAATAAACTATGCCAAAGTTGGTCTAAAAGGTGCAAACCTAATGTTTAATGATTATAAAACTATGAAACAATCTGTTTCTATTTTAGGTGATATTTTAGGCGATGACTATAAAAGTAAAACAGACAAATTGGTTGCATACATTGATGGGAATCTAAAAAAGGTTCAAGCTGCGTTCAAAGACTTACCAGATAAAGATAAGCCGTTAGTCTATTATGCAGTTGGTGACATGTATTCAACAACAGGTGCAGGAACAATTATGGAAGAATGGGTTAATTACGGTGGAGGGAAATATGCAACCTCTGATTTGGGGAAAGGCATGCGCGTGAAAGTAACCCCGGAAGATATCTTAAAGAAGAATCCTGACATCATCGTAATTAGTGGCGGAGAAGGTAGTGAAGACGTAGTAAAAAGCTTCAAAACAACGCCAGAATGGAGGGAAATAAATGCAGTAAAAAATAATAAAATATTTGTGGTACCATCCGGATGTTTCGCTTGGGATCGCTTTGGAGCGGAAAGTGCATTGCAAATTTTATGGGCAGCATCTACGTTCCACCCAGATCTGTTTAAGATTGATATGAAAGCCGAAACCAGAAATTTCTACAAAGAATATTCAAATTTCAACATTACCGATTCTCAGTTGGAACAACTTTTAAAAGGGAAAGTTGTTAAATAAACAACCAGGTGAGTTGATAATGGAAGAGATCGAGAAAAAGGCTGGTTTATTCAGTAAGGGTAGAGATTACATGTTTATTTTAATGTTATGCATACTGCTCCTCGCCCTTTCGATCGTAGCACTTTGCTTAGGGCGATATGGTATTCCGATTACAGATGTCATGGATGTTTTATCATCCAAGCTGTTTGGAACGCCATCAAATGTAAATCAAACAATTGAAAATATCATTTTAAATTTAAGATTACCAAGGATTATCGCTTCAATTCTTATCGGAGGTTCATTGGCATTGGCAGGGGCAGCGTACCAAGGGATTTTTAGAAATTCCTTGGTTTCTCCAGATATTTTAGGTGTTTCTTCTGGTGCGGGGCTTGGGGCTTCCTTAGCAATTCTATGTAACTTTGGGATATTCGGTTTACAAATATCCTCCTTTATAGGCGGCATATTGGCAGTTATTATAACAAGCTCGGTTCCAAAATTATTGAAAAATAGTTCAACAATCATCCTCGTCTTAGGAGGAATCATCGTTAACGGAATGATGATTTCCTTATTAGGGCTGGCTAAATATATGATGGATACAGAGAATAAGCTTGCCGAGATCACCTATTGGCTTTTGGGTAGTTTAGCCAAAATCTCTAAGGGCGATGTTATGGTTATTTCAATTCCCATGGTGATATCGATTATTTTGCTGCTAGCAATCAGATGGAGAGTCAATATCCTTGCTTTGGGAGAAAATGAGGCCAAAAACCTCGGCGTAAATACAGAACTCTATCGCGGTCTCATCATTGTATTATCTACAATCTTAACTGCTTGTGCAGTATGTGTTAGCGGGACAATCGGTTGGGTAGGATTAATCGTTCCACATTTGGGCCGGATGTTGATCGGGCCGGATAATAAAAATCTATTTCCCCTTACTATTATAATGGGGGGAGGATTTTTGTTAGTTATTGATACACTTTCAAGAATCGTTTCACCAGCAGAACTACCAATAAGTATATTAATGGGTCTTCTGGGAGCACCATTTTATTTTTGGATTTTATACAAGCAAAGGATGAACGTTTCATGAAGCTTGAAGTGATAAATATGAGTTTTTCATTTAATAAAAATAAAAAAATATTTTCAAATGTATTTTTCAGTCTAAACGAGGGGGAAATTCTTTCGATTCTAGGACCCAATGGGTCGGGAAAGTCTACGTTGTTAAACTGTATAGCGAGATTGCTTAAAGCAGATCAGGGGGATATTTTCCTCGATGGGAAATCAATTTTTGACTATACGATGAATGAATTTGCAAGAATCATTGGATACGTTCCTCAAAGCCATGTGCCTGCTTATGCATTTACTGTAAAGGAATTTGTTGTAATGGGGCGTTCACCCTATATCTCAACTTTTTCAATGCCATCTAGCAATGATTACAATATTGCACTTGAGGCAATAGAGATGCTAGGGATAACTCATTTACTAACAAAGTCATATACGGAGCTCAGTGGTGGAGAGAGGCAATTGGTGACGATTGCCAGAGCAATTGCGCAGCAATCCAAAATAATATTAATGGATGAACCGACCTCACAGTTAGATTATGGAAATCAGATAAGAACCATCGAAATAATAAAAAAACTATCCCAAAAAGGTTATGGCATCATCATGACAACACATACACCAGATCATGCAATATTGTTGAATGAGAAAATCGGAATAATGGACAACTCAGGAAATTTTGAATTTGGCAATGTTGCCGATGTTTTAAATGAAGAGAAGCTGAAAAAAATATACAACATTCCTTTAAAACTGTTGTACTTAAAAGAAATCAATAGAATGGCCTGTGTGGCAGGAGGGATATAAAAGTATCTTCCGTGAGTCATTGTAATACACTTGATTTTCTGACACATGAAGTACTAACCGCAGAAAAGATGAAAAAGCTTCTAGGCATACGGAAATTGGTAAGGAATAAGAGGCTCGGAAAGAGTTAGATACAGGAGAAACAGCTATGAACCATTAGGTTCATAGCTGTTTCTATGATAATGTCTCCAGCTTAGTGGAATCCCCCATATCCGTGAGGTAAGCCGAATTTTTTATAAGCCATAGTTATTTTCCGCCAGTACTAATTTTTTGGGCACATACGAACAGGCAGGATCGCTTTCTAAATAATCGCCTGTTACTGCATAAGCCCGGGCTCTGGAACCACCGCAAATTTCTTTGAATTCGCATGCTCCGCATTTGCCCTTAAGCAGTGATTTATCACGCAATTGACGCATGATCGGCGAATTACGATAGATATCGAGAAGCGGTGTCTGTCTAACATTGCCGCAGGAGACAGGGAGAAAACCACTAGGGTATACATCTCCTGTGTGACTGATGAATACGAAGCCGTCTCCGTCGTTTACACCTTTGGGAGCCCGTCCCAATCGGTCGAAATGCTTAAGGGAAACGGGATTCCCTAAGTTCTTAGCCTGTAGATTTTCTAGGCTCTTTTCTTGTGCGATCACCCTTCGATAATGAGGTGCCTCTGTCGTTTTGATGCCGAATGGCACCTGGGGTCCCAGCCGATACAGCCACTTCATCACTTCCTCATGCTGTTCGGGGGAGATCATATCTTTTTGCATGCCTCGGCCTGTGGGGACAAGAAAGAACAAGCTCCAGAGAACGGCTCCCATTTCTTTAACCTTTTCTGCGGTAGCCGCTAAATCGTTCAAATTGTATCTGGAGACGGTTGTGTTGATCTGAATCGGTATTTTTTGTTCTTGCAGGTAAGAGATTCCTCGCATCGTCATATCGTAGGATCCTTTTGTTCCCCGAAAATGATCGTGTATTTCAGCGGTAGAGCCGTCCAGGCTGAATGCCCAACGTGAAAGACCTACTTCTTTAGCTTTAATAATAGCTTCTCTCGTAACCTTCGGGGTCGCACTTGGCGTCATGGAGACTGGCAGTTGCTTTTCGTCTATGGCATAATCAGCCAGCTCAAATAAATCATTCCGCATTAAAGGGTCTCCACCAGTGAAAACGAATAATGGATGCTGCATGTCGGCGATTTGATCAATCAATCTTTTCCCTTCCTCGAAAGTCAGTTGCCTTGGATCCGATTTGTACTGTGCCTCTGCACGACAATGTAAACATTTCAAAGCGCAGGCACGGGTCACTTCCCATATAACGATAAACGGGTATTCATGGTAGTCGCGGACTTGAGGTATAGCGGCCTCCATGTGAACGCCCCCTTTCCAAATTCATGAGTGGTCGATGCCTATCATGATAATGAAAATCGAAGTATTCTAATATGAGGAAGATCACATATTCAAATAAAAATGAAAGTGACGAACAAAGAAGTGTCCATTTTTTAACAGTAGATAAGATGTGCGCTCTATCACATTAGGTGTGAATGAAATTGAGTAAACTAAATGTACAGAAACTCCCCTGTTAAAACGATGTGATGGGAAATTCGGTAAGTTCGCTGCAGATAAATAGATTACAAGGGGGATTTTTTGTAGTTATGTTTGTGATCGATTTCACAAGGTTTGAGAAAATAAGGAGGAATTGAACATGATGAATGAAAGAAATTCTTCGCTCTTCCTGACTTTATCTATCGTTACATTTCTTGTATTCGCTGGTTGCAGTCATGTACAAGAACAACAAAAGGATCTGACAAAGGGGGTTGATACTAACGTAACAGTTTCAAAAGTTAATCAGCCCCCAGTTGAACTTGTTATTACTCGAAAGGGTACGGATGTATTTATCGAAATGACGGCTCAAATTACGGACATTGAGATTTCTAAAGGCGTAATGTATAACGCATGGACTTTCAACGGGATTGCACCTGGACCTGTACTTCGTGTAAGGGAGGGGGATATGCTGCATATGACACTAAAGAATCTTGATCCTTCTGTCCCGCATTCACTGGATGTCCATGCTGTTCATGCGGCACCAAGTAAGAGTTTTATTGATGTGTTGCCGGATGAAACGGGAACATTCGTGTATCCTGCTACTTCACCCGGCGTATTCATGTATCACTGTGGTACCAAACCAGTGCTACTTCACCTTGCGAATGGCATGTTCGGAGTCATTATCGTGGAACCCAAGAATGGATATCCTACAGATAAAGAAGTCAATAGAGAATATGTCATAACCCAGAATGAATGGTACAAAGAGAATGATTACCAAGCGTTCCAAAACGATCAGCCTCAATACGTTGTCTTTAATGGGAATGACTTTGGACTAAAAGAACACCCACTTCTTGCAAAAGTGGGAGATAAAGTAAGACTATACGTGAATAATTTGGGTCCGAATCATGTTTCTTCTTTTCATGTCGTTGGAACGCTACTTGATACAGTCTATGTGGACGGAAATCCCCGAAATGTACATTATGGCTTGCAAACCGTTATGCTACCTGCCAGTGGTGGGGCAGTTGTTGAGTTTTGGGTGACTGAGGAGGGAGATTATCCAATTGTGACTCATCAATTCAATGATGCATCCAAAGGAGCAGTAGCCATTCTAAGGGTAACGAAAGATGGGTTAGATACAGGAGAACCAGCTATGAGTCATTAGATTCATAGCTGGCTATAGGAAAATGTCGTGAAAATGACTTTCTTTCCAATAAGGTTAGGAATCATGTTCTGAATATAGGTGTAATGTCCAATGATACAATTCCTAGTTTTTTGGGAATTTAATCAAATCGGGATCGAACGTTGATAATTCTTGGGTTTGATAGCTGATGGATTCACATGTTAGGCAAGCTACTGGGTATTGCACCGTAGGTGGAACCGATGGTTGTGTGCAGCGACACAATTATAGTCTTTATTAAATCACTTATGCAGAGCCGTTTTTTTACAATATAGGGAGCAGATTTGTATCGTAACTTTTATGACACCGGACACCCGATTAATCTCCAGAGCACGGGCGATGCCTTTGTTAGCGGTTTCTGATTGCTAAAGCAACCTGATGCTCGAAAAACCTTCATTAGTGGAATCTAATCCCGCCTACTGATCATTGAAGAGTTCGACGAGCTTCTATGCGCGGTGGCGGTTGATAAAGTCATAGTCATGTCGGACAGCAAGATGGTATTCAGGTCCAAGGTCTGCTCAGAAGTTGAGGGTTACATTGCGCAAATTACTACATTCATACCGATGCCTACACCGATGTATAAGCCGGAGTGGGCATCGGTATATTTATGTTCTTAATGCTGGCTGATTTCATGTATGCAGAAACTTTTCCACGACTTACTCCTTCAGCTCAAATTAGATAAAGCACGAAAATAGAGAATGAATCCGTTAGATATCGTTATGAATATATACTATGCTTTTCGAACAAAGTATTTTATTTGAAATACTACCTTGACAGTCATAGTAGTGTGTCGTATTATAAAAACACGGAGGTGATGAAATGAGCGAGAACAAAATTACATCCGACTTGCTTCGCGGACATACCGATACGATGATTTTACGGCTCTTATCCGAAGCTGACCGCTACGGGTACGAGATTGTCAAACTGATTGCCGAGCGCTCGGGCGGCGAGTATGAATTAAAGGAAGCCACGATGTACTCCAGTGTCCGGCGGCTTGAAACTGACGGCGATATCGAGTGGTATTGGGGCGATGAATCTCAGGGTGGACGACGCAAGTATTTTAGGATTACCGAAAAAGGCAAGAATGCTTACGCACGCAACAAAAACAATTGGGAGTACTCGAAGCGCGTACTAGAAAACTTATTATAAAGGAGACTGGATAAGATGAATCAGAAATTAACGAACTATTTGAACGGCGTTTTCACGCCATATGATGGGGTAAAAAGCGTCACCGAACTAAAGGCGGATCTGCACTCCGATTTGCAAGAGCGATATCGTGAACTCAAAGCCGAGGGCAAAAACGATGAAACAGCGTTTCGTATGACTATTGAGAGCATCGGTGACATCGAACAAACGATACTGGAGGTCTCCAACCTCTCCCGCTCGCTGGAACGGCAAGTAGTGACAAACTTTAGCGCAAGCAACCTGGCGAAAAGCGACTTTGCAGGCGTTAAGGCCCATAAAGGACAGTTTAAAGGTAGCGCGTTGCACGGTTCCGACTTTTCGGGCGCAGATTTGACCGGCAGTACGTTTAAGGGCAGCGACGTACGTGAAGCTAATTTTGACGTAGCGAATCTGACGGACTGCAGCCTATCCGCGCTTGACCTGGCAAAAGCAAGCTTCAATAAGACGATCCTTGTACGAACCAATTTCAGCAAGTCGGGACTTGACGGAGCCAAATTCACAGGAGTAAGACTGACCGACGTAACGTTAACGATGACCGATCTTAGAAAAACGATTTTTGAAGGTTGTTTATTTGATGGGGTTGACTTCAAGTACTCCGATCTGACCGGCCAATGTTTTGACGGACAGACGTTTATCGGCGTTAAGTTTGACAAAGCGGCATTAACCGAAGTTTCGTTCAAGTGCGCTACACTTAAAAATGTGTCTTTCCTGTCGGGGTTTACCTTGTCTAAGAAATATTACAGAGCTATCAAAAGCATCTGCTTTGACGGCGCGACGATGGATAAGTTGACCTTTGCCGCGCTTAAAGGCATGGAAGCTAATTTGTCAAAAGTTACAGTCATTTAATTTAAGGGAGGGAATCCGATGCAAACCGTGCAAACCAAGCCCATTCAAGTAATAGGCCTGCAAAAGTCCTACAAGCAGCATCAAGTGCTGAAGGGTGTAGATTTTGAGGTTGAAAAAGGTAGTATTTTCGCCCTACTTGGCTCCAACGGGGCGGGCAAGACAACGGTTGTCAAAATCCTCACCACGCTGCTCAAACCGGACGGCGG
This sequence comes from Paenibacillus sp. SYP-B3998, assembly GCF_010820665.1. GTDB lineage: Bacteria > Bacillota > Bacilli > Paenibacillales > NBRC-103111 > Paenibacillus_E. The sequence continues at coordinate 1,686,830 of NZ_JAAIKC010000001.1, forward strand.
AACTGCCGCCATCAACGGATTCGATGTCGCGTCAAAACCCGATCATGTACGGCAGGCGATCAGTCTGACCGGGCAATTTGCCGCCGTGGACGAAATTTTGACCGGACGGGAAAATCTTATCATGATTGCCAAGCTACGGTACCTCAAAAATCCGCGTCAGGTTGCGGACGACTTGCTTAAACGCTTCGGCTTGACAGACGCCGCCGACCGCAGGGCGTCTACTTATTCGGGTGGTATGCGCCGCAGGCTCGACATCGCCTTGAGCCTTGTGGGAAAACCGCAGATCATTTTCCTCGACGAGCCGTCCACTGGGCTTGACCCCGAGGCGCGTATCGAGGTTTGGAAGATTGTCAAGGAGCTTGCCGACGGCGGCACGACGGTACTCCTAACCACGCAGTATTTGGAGGAGGCTGAGCAGCTTGCCGACCGAATTGCCATTCTGCACGAGGGTAGGATTATCGCCAGCGGCACGCTCTCGGAGCTAAAAAAGCTGTTCCCATCCGCAAAGGTGGAGTATGTTGAAAAACAGCCGACATTGGAGGAGATATTCCTCGCAATCATCGGCAAAAAGGAGGGAAAGTAAATGGAGGCGGCAAAGAAACACTTTTTCAGCGATATGGGCGTTATGCTTGGACGTTCCATGCGCCATATTTTCCGCAGTATGGACACCATCGTCACGGTCACCTTCATGCCGATCGCGATGATGTTGCTGTTCGTCTATGTGTTCGGCGGTGCAATTCAAACCGGAACGGATAACTATGTGAATTACCTGTTGCCCGGTATACTACTGATTGCTATTGCTAGCGGCATATCCTACACGGCTTTCCGCTTGTTTACGGATGTGCAACGAGGCATATTCGAGCGGTTTCACACCATGCCGATTTCACGTTCCACCTTACTGTGGGGGCATGTGCTGACCTCGCTGGTATCCAACGCCATATCGGTTCTCGTCATCATTCTCGTAGCGTTGATTATGGGCTTTCGTTCGCCGGCGGGGATATTGTCATGGCTTGCAGTAGCCGGCATACTCGCGCTGTTTACGCTGGCATTAACTTGGGTCGCAGCAATTGCCGGACTGACCGCAAAGTCGGTGGATGGCGCAAGCGCCTTTTCCTACCCGATTATCTTCCTGCCGTTTATCAGCTCGGCCTTTGTGCCGACCCAGTCGATGCCGTCGGTCGTTCGAGCCTTTGCCGAAAACCAGCCGGTGACCTCGATAGTGGAAGCCATCCGTGCACTACTGTCAGGTCAGCCGGTGGGCAATGATATATGGATCGCTCTTGCGTGGTGCGTCGGGATTTTGTTCGTAGCATATTTCTTTGCAATGAGGGTGTATAAAAAACGGGTGTAAAAAAAGACAGCTTCTTCTGAATTGATCGAAAGAGAAGACAGTCCTGAAGAATAAATTCTATAACTATACAAGGGCGCAACTGATTAGTGTAAAAGTCCGAATGTCGTTATAATCATTTATACTGGACTTACATTAAGAGGGTATTTATCCGAGTTATCGTGCTGTGGTCACTCATGTTGAAAAAATGTCATATAGCATCAATTTGACGCGCAAAATCCAACGGAATCCGACTAAATAAATCGAGAAGAACTTATTACGATGATTCTCAAATAATATCCTGGCGTAGCCCCAAGTGCCCTAGCTGTAAAGAAATGGCTGCCTCAGGTAGAACGTATCTGCTCGCGCTGTGGCAGTAATGTGGATCTAAGGAAAGAGTCTACGTGTGAATTCTACGGATGCAGTGCATTTCCTAAGTGCCGAAATATCAGCTCAGCTTAAAGCACCCAAGTGGTGCTTTTTATTATGCCTTACGACTCATTTTTGCAGTCTCCTTCTTCATACGGTATAGCCGGGGTTTCCGGGCGCATTTGGAGAGGGCAAGGTTTAAAAATTGAAACATAATGATTGGAGCAGGATAGTACGAGCAGCGGGTTAAGGAGATCCGGCAACAACAGTAAGCGAAGGACGGCTAAGGAAGAACTACCCCATAGAAGAAAAGAACAAACAAAAGATTCAACAAAAAACACAGGTTACCAACAAAAGAATTTGAAGATAGAAATCACGTTACAAAATTATACACATCAGGATAGTGATCACGTTTCTAGCAATTAATGTGGAATCGAATCTTGAACAAAACCTAGTATTGGTATATGATCAGTACTATTACAACTGAAAACATTGGGAACAGGTGCTCCACTTAGCTGGAGCTTAATAGGGAAGTTCGGTGCAAAACCGACGCGGTCCCGCCACTGTAACGGAGGAGTCACAGCGATTACGCCACTGATCTTTAAGAATTAAAGATTGGGAAGGCCGCTACTGATGTTAATTCCGGAGCCAGGAAACCTGCCTGTTCTACCAACACTATTTTTGACCTACGGAAGATAGGGAGGTGTTACGAGATTCGTCGCATGGTTTTGACAACCAGGGGCATCACTACCTTTTTTTTCTTGCATAGGTAGAGGTGTCCTTTTTTTGCATGGAACGATAAATGAAATCTGTGCCTAAGTAGGTGAAATGATGCAGAACGCAGTTAACGAAGACCTAATTTCTCTTAAACAATCAAGAACTGATCGATCTGGATGGACGCCCACTGCAAGTGAGCCGAAGGGAATGCGGAGCCATCCTCTCTGGTTCACAACTATTGTCGTCTTCCTAACAGTAATTCTTATCGCTTCCATTACGCTCGCCGTCATGCTTGGTCCTGTACGGATTGATCCCGAGACGGTCTGGAAAATTGCATTATCGCATTTGCCGGGTATGAACGGTCTGGTGGATGAAACGTGGAGCAAAGCCCAGACACATATTATCTGGGACATCCGTTTTCCGAGAGTGCTCCTAGGTGTTGTTGTCGGTGCTGGATTAGCCGTCGTCGGGGTTGCCATCCAGGCCTTAACCCGCAATTCACTGGCTGATCCGTATATTCTGGGCGTATCTTCCGGAGCCTCCGTATCGGCAACGCTCGTCATCCTGTTTGGGTTTTTTAAAGTTTTTGGCCAGTATGCGCTCTCCTTCTCGGCGTTTCTTGGTTCTCTGACAGCAATGGTCATGGTATTCGTTTTTGCACGTGTAGGAGGAGCCATATCTACGACCAGGTTACTTCTGTCAGGCATCGCCGTTTCCACGATAATGTCAGCTGCAACCAGTTTTATCGTTACCATGGCACCCAGAGAAGAAGGAATCCGTTCTGCGATGTACTGGATGATGGGGAGTCTGACTGGGGCAAAATGGAGTTATCTTTCCATTCCCGCGCTTATGATCATGATCGGAACGATGATCCTTCTTTTGCATTATCGCTCTTTAAATGCACTGCTCATGGGTGACGATACGGCAGTGACGCTCGGTGTTAATGTGAATGCCTTCCGCAAATTTCTTGTCATCGTTACTGCTTTACTAACCGGCTCCATTGTTGCCGTTAGCGGCTCAATCGGCTTTATCGGGCTAATGATTCCGCATATCGTCAGGCTGATGGTTGGATCCGACCATCGCAGGGTTTTACCGGTCAGCCTGTTATTCGGAGCTATTTTTGTCGTATGGTGCGATGTGTTTGCCAGACTTGTACTTGCACCAGAGGAACTTCCCCTAGGTATTGTCACTGCAATGTGCGGTGGTCCCTTCTTTATCTGGCTACTGCGAAGAAGTGCTTATTCATTTGGCGGAGGTGCACATTGAACGTTCAAGTCGAAGAGCTTTCATACCAAATACAAGATAAGCGTATTATTGAAGCGATTGGCTTGCAGGTCAAGCAAGGAGAATTTATCGGGTTGATCGGCCCGAACGGTAGCGGCAAATCGACGCTATTGAAAGCAATCTACCGTGTTCTTGAGCCGCAGGCTGGCCGGATTATATGGGATGGAAAGGATCTTTTTCATTTATCCCACAAAGAAACCGCAAAGCGTATGGCGGTGGTAAGCCAGGAAACGTCGGTTACCTTCGATTTTACCGTCAAGGACATAGTAAGTATGGGACGAACTCCTCATAAAAGTATCTTTGAATCAGATACCAAGAAAGATAAAGAAATTGTAGAAGAATCATTGGATAAGGTCGGGATGAGTCATTATGCCGATCGCAGTTTCACCACGTTATCCGGTGGGGAAAAGCAGCGTGTCCTGATCGCTCGAGCGCTGGCGCAACAGGCCCAATTTTTAATTCTGGACGAACCGACGAACCACCTGGATATTCGCTATCAGCTGCAGATTATGGATCTCGTGAAAAGACTACGAATCACTACGCTGGCCGCACTGCACGATTTGAATATTGCATCTTTTTACTGTGATCGAATTTATGTTCTGAAAGCGGGGCGAGTCGTGGCTTCGGGTTCCCCTGAACTAATTTTAATCCCAGAGCTTCTGCAGGATGTTTTCGGTGTTACGGCGGAAATTGCGATACACCACATAACAGGGAAACCGCATATCATCTTTTTACCAGAGATGGCCATCTTTTAAAATTCCCATAAAATTCGTGGAGGTGAGCCGTTTGGCGTTAACGAAATGCAGTTTTTGCAGTTATACATATGATGAATGGTTCGGGGATAGCCGAAATGGTGTGCCCGCAGGAACACCGCTGTCAGTACTTGCCGGCACAGTATGCTCCCGATGCGGACTTCAGGGTGTGCGGCATGAACGTCAACCGAGTCCTAAATACGCAGGCCAAGAGGCAGAGTACTACGATCAATTTACTGGAAAAGCGGGTATTTCTTTTTATTCAGATTGGCTGAAGGAAGCGTCCCAGGCACCAACAGTACTTGAACTCGGCGTAGGGACAGGAAGGATTGCCATAGAGATCGCCGGACATTCTGCCCAAGTTTGCGGGGTTGATTGGAGCAGGGACATGTTGAAGATCGCTGAGGCCAAAAAAGAACGGATTTTAAAGGACCATCCCGGTCGGTTTGAATTGATTGAGGCTGATGTCATGGACTTTGATGCTAGGAACGCCTTCTCGCATATCCTGTGCCCAGACGGTATGTTTCAACATTACACGATGATGGCTGATCATGTCGCTTTGCTACAGCGTATACGCCATAATCTGCAAGAGGGAGGATGGTTAGCCGTGGATTTGCTGCTCCCCCCGGACCAGGCGTATTGGCAGATGACTCAGCACAAAAAGATTTTGAACAATAAAATGGTTTACAAAAAAGTAGAAGGAGAAACCTCGTTATCCCGTCAGTTGTTCCGATGTTCCGTTTCATTTGAAACGTATACTGACGGGACGGAACAATCTCGTTACCGTGTAGAAAGGGAATACGCGCTCATGACACCGAAAGAGTTAGCTCTCCTTTTAGCCGCTGAAGGATTTCAAATCGTGAAAACATATGAAAATTATGGATTGTCTACCCCCTGGCAGACAGCCCTATTACCGGATATGATTTCTCCTGACCAGGTTCTTGGTCCAACAGAAACATTGGAGGAGCTCCTCGAAGCGGGGGAGCTGGAAAGAGCGGTTCCTTACCGGAAAGAAGCTTGGATGAACGGAGGATACCCGCTGGATGGGGCCATGGCAGGCCCGCCTGCGCATAGATCTGTAAGAATGACCATACTTGCCAGAAGACAATAATCAATCAGGTGAACGAAGGAGGAGTTATCATTGAAAATTTTAAAATCAGCAGTTTTCTCTAGGCTATTCGTATTAGGTATGCTTATATCGTACATCGCGATCCTATCCGCATGTTCGAGCTCCAATATCAAGGGACAGTCGAACAGTAATCTATCCGATCCGCCTAAAACCAAAATAGAAACTAACACTTATCAAAAAGTCGAAATCAATAATATGGGCTATTCCCTTACAATGACAGAAACACCGAAACGCGTCGTCACGTTAAATCAACACGCTACGGAGGTCATGCTAGCGTTGGGTCTTGAAAAATTTATGGTGGGAACCGCCTATTTAGATGATAAGATTTTGCCGGAGTACCAAAAACAATATGAACAAATTCCTGTTTTATCGAAAAAATACCCTTCACAGGAAGTCTTGATTTCCGCTTCTCCTGATTTTGCTTATGCAGGTTGGAAAAGCGCTTTTACAGAGAAAAGTTTGGGAAGCCGTGAAGATTTGGAGAAGTTGGGAATAAAAACGTATGTCCAAGAATCTTCCAATAAAACAGCTCCGACCTTAGACGAAGTGTACCAGGATATTCTGAACATCGGCCGTATTTTTAATGTGGAGGTGAAGGCGAATGAAATCATTAGCAGCATAAAGAAACAACTCGATGAAATCAAAAATCAAATCGGATCCGTAACTACCCCCGTTAAAGTGTTTGTATACGACAGTGGTGAAGATAAAGCTTTTACGGCGGCAAATACATATTTAACTAACCTCATCAACTTGGTCGGCGGAAAGAACGTGTTTGACGACATCCAGAAAGGGTGGACCGAGGTAAGCTGGGAGGAGGTTGTAAACCGCAATCCGGAATTGATAGTCATCGTGGATTACGGCGATAAAACAGCAGAACAAAAAATAGATCTGCTTTTGAAAAAAACAGAGCTTGTCGATGTTCCAGCAATTAAAAATAAAAAGTTTGTCATCCTGCCACTTTCTGCAGCAGCCGAAGGTGTGCGCGCGCCTATCGCTTTAAAAACACTAGCTAAAGGCTTTTATCCCGAGAAAGTGAAAGAGTAATCTATTTGTTTATTGGGGCGAAGTGCATAACTCATATCAAGCAATATTTTTTTAGCATACAAGTAGGGAATGCTAACCTTCATTTGGATGATAATTAAGCTATAAAATACAAGAAACCAGCAAGTTCAAAAAGCTTGCTGGTTTTACTCGTTGTACGTCCAGCATGGGGTGTCTTCTCTAAGGGGAAGTCCCGAACGGGGGGCGAACACCTTCCGTTAGCCAAGAACAAGGGGCTAACCTGCAAATTTGAGTGGTTGCGGGCAGACAATGACGTTCTTACTTGGTGTCGGGTGACAAGTACTTTATCCCATTCCCGATTTTGACAAGAACATTATGTAAATGAATGCAATGAAGGATGCTATATTGAAAAAAGCACATGGCAAATCACCGTCCCATAGAAATTAGGAAGGTTTTCCTCGATGTCTAAACATTGCTTGTTCAGTCTAGGCAAAAAGGTTCTTTCTTCGTTAAGATTGCATATATCCAGTGGAACAGTCTATTTACACAAGCGATCACGGCTACTTTAAACAGTTTGCCTTCTGCACGTTTTTTGTCGTAATAAGCTCTTATTCTCTTGTTTCGTGAACCTTTCAGACCACATCTTACAGAACCGGAAGCCGTTAAAGAAGCCGTCAGACAGTATTTGTTAGATCGGATGCACTGTAAGATCCGAGGAAGAGACGGAAGCCGCATTATGAAAAAACATGGCGTAGTTTCCTATTACACAGTCGCTCAGTACAAGCCATCTAAAAGCGATGAATTGGTGAAATACATAACCCAGCAGGTCGTGACCTACATGGAAACGCCGAAGGATGTTCGGAAGCAGACCAAGGCAATCAACAAGGAGCAAAGAGAAGGCTGGCAGACGATGCTTCGGCATGCTGCTTCTGGCGACACACATGGTGATCGAGCAGACAAAAAAAAAGAAACCTTGTAGGAAATGGTTCAGGTGATTGTCTTTTACCTGAATATTTCTTACAAGGTTTTTGTTATATGCAGCGAATACAGCATTAATCATTTTAAATGAAGAAAAGATGGTTGTGAAAAATGAAACTGGAAGCAAACAACAAGTTAGTCATGATTGGAGATTCCGTCACGGTGCGAATGCGGCTGTAACGGCCCGATAAGAGTTTAAGGAACAAATAGAATCTTGTCAATGAAATAGGAGGCTTCTTGGCGAAGCAAAGGTGCTTTGGAGCGGAAATCGACTGAACCGTCAGAATTGGCTATTGTAACTGGATCCGTAACTCCGGCAGCAACAAGCTTGCTTACGGCCTTGATAGCCGATTCATCGGTTTGCCCTGCCAATCGCACCTCATCGCCAAGCGGCCATGGAAGAGAAATGCGCGTTAAGATGACGGCCATTTCTTCCCGAGTTATCGTGCGATCAGGTTCAAATCGGCCTCCGGGCTCCTCCCCCAACCAATGATGCTCGACCGCAGCCTGTATCTCTTTGACCGCAAAATGGTGTTCGATATCCGTGTAGCCGGATTTCGATTTGGAAGGCGGATAGCCGACAGCATGCAACAGCATTGTGATGAATTCCGCGCGGGTCATGGGTGCCTTGGGGTCAAAGCTGCGCCCATCTCTTCCATTGATGATATCCAGCGAATGGAGCTTTTCAATAGACGGTTGGTAGGGGCTTTCTTTCGAGACATCGGAAAACAGCGCTTTTTCCTGTATTTTGGGCGAATAGGCTATCGGTGACTTGGCAGGTCTGTACATATTAGCAATACCGCCATCCTTTTGTTCAAGAAATGCTATTTTCTTCCCGTGGTCATCCATAAACAACAAGGGATCTATCTTTTTCAAAGTAGTCTTGCCATTCCCCAATTTGTATCTGTCTTCCGCTACAAGTTGTCCGTTATTGTACGTAATTCTAGTCACAAATGACGGAGTATGCAAATCTTTGTATAATCCGACGTAACGCGCGGCTTGCTGTTCTGTCAGAGATGATACCGATTCAGGTGTCTCGGTGCTCTTCGGATAATAATGGTCCATAAAGGCTGCATACAAATCCGAACGCAATTCGGAATCATTATTATAAATGACGAACATTCCCGTTTTTCGCTCAGGCAGTAGCCATGTAAATGAGGCATGTCCGGGGATGTTCCCACCTTTGCTGACGACATACTGACCATTCGACAGTTCATTGAAAATGCTTTCAAATCCATAGCTTGTAATAGGTATGGCCGGATGAGCGAAAACGGAAAACTTGCTCATTCGCTGAACACTTTGTTCGCTTAACATTTGCCGATCTCCGGCCTTTCCTTTTTGCAGAAGCATGTTCATGAATTTAGCCATATCGCTTCCGGTGGACAACATTCCGCCCTGAGGCATGTCCGTAGGATAAAGGCCATACTCCGGATATGGCGTGCCTTCCGGATCGTAAGCTGTAGCCATTCGGGCTTTAAGCTCTGGGGTTACAAGATCATGGGAAGAATTCATACCGAGCGGCTGAAAGATGTTTTTATCCATGTATTCATGAAAAGGGAGTCCGGTAACTTGTTCCACGGCATATCCCGCCAAAGCAAAAGCATAATCGTCATACTGGTAGGCTTCCCCCGGCGTCCGGACGATAGTTGGCATTCGATCCATTAAGAAATCTCGAAGAGAATTCTCTTGATTGAGAAGATCGGGTGAGGCGTCATCGTCTTTTTCATATGGGAAATCGAACCCAGTCATATGGGTCAGCATATTTTCCATAGTTAGCGGTTTACCTGTCGAATTGGGTATTGTGATACCTCCGAGATAGGATTGGATGTCCTGATCCAGCTTGATCTTCCCTTGGTCAGCAAGCTGCAGCACAGCCGCAGCTGTAAGCGTCTTAGAAATGGAACCGATGCGAAAAACGGTATTGGAATCAACTGGGATTTTGCTTTCTTTGTTTGCATACCCGTATCCTTTAGATAAAACCACTTGTCCGTCCTGAACGACGACGAACATGGCACCCGGAACATTGAACTTCTTCAGGCTTTCCCCAAAGTAATTGTCCGCGAAGGCCTCCACTTCCTTGGGGTCAATCGAACCGCTTGGAGCAGCAGGAACAGCTGCAGGCTGAATCGCTGTGATTGTTTGCCCCTTAAGAGGGAGCTGTTCCGCACTGACACTGTACCCTCCGACCAAAGCAATCAAGTAAGTAGCAGCTAGAGACGTGCTTAGCGTTACAGCGAGCACTTTTGAAACTCTTTTTTTGCGCATTAGAAAATTCTCCTTCAATGAAATTAGTATAGGCTGGAAGTACCCTCTCAGTGTAACATGATGGATTATTTCCCTACACAGTCTTCCGTCTAGTTCATTACCTAGCCTAAGGTCAAGCAAAAAAGGATCAGACCGCAGCAGCGACCTGGTCCTTTGCACTATTGTTTTCAATGCTTGTACTGCGGATAAACAGCCGGGAGCTCGGTATTCGTCTGTCCGAGGAACTAATTCACTTATACGATTCGTTTGTGAGAGGGTTCGCCAACCGAAAATAAATAATTAAGTCAGTTTTAAAAAAACCGCGAAGTGCTTGATTCTACACGTTTTTTTTCTAGTCATGGCCGATTCTTTCATTATTCTTTTATTTGACTGTAGTACACTTACATTATGAAAGTTATCATTCCGTCCACTGTTCATATTTTTGAGGGATAGAACAGTTATGATCAAGTTGATATCGTCTAGGCAGGATATGGCAAGGGAAAGAATAAGGGCTTTCAGAACCGCTTTACGGGATTCGAGGTATTCTTAACCCGTTAGATGAACGGAAAATTGAATGTATGGGGGAGTCAGTAATGAAAAGAACAACTATTGGATCAACAGCTTTAGGATTATTGGTGGGGGTCGTAGCTGGGGCGGGCATCATGCTCAATGATACGGCGTACGATTCCGTTAAGCAGGCAATCGGGCAAGGTGCTACGAATAATGCGGCTGTAGCTGGCGTAGGTGGTACTACGGCAGTCAATGTGTCTAACATGGATCTGGACGCAGCGATGCAGGTTGTGCAATCTCAACGCGCCGCTATGCTAGAAACACAGCTGAAAGACCAAATGGATTCAATAAAAAAGCGGAATGAGGACATCGCCGGATTGAACGATACACTGGCGAAGGTGATCGCACTGCAATCAGGAAATGCTCCCTATACGTTGGCAGCAGACTTAAAAACGAAGTTGCAGCAAGCAGGCGCTAAGTACGCTTTCAAAGCGACCTTAACTGCTGACGAATTGAAAGCAACGATAGATGAGATAAAAGGTAAAATCGACTCGTTAAATAACGCTCAGCAGATGGATATGCTCAGAATGCAAAGTTTAACCAACAAGCGCAACGAAGGTTTTGAGACTATGACCAATTTTATCAAGAAAATGCAAGAATCCAGAAGCTCAAACATCGGAAATATGAGATAATAGAATATTAAGTAACGTAAATAACAGGAATCCGCTGAGGCGGGTTCCTGTTTTCTACAAGGAGAGATCGTAACTGATGGAGAATATCCCTGATGAATTAAGAAATCATACGCTGCTGCACGGGGTCCCGGAGCATGAATTAGCAGCAGCCACCTCAACGATGCAGATGGTGTCCTACGCGGATAGGACAACGATCCTTAAAGAAGGCGCTGTCGGGGATGACTGCTTTTTCATCCTATCGGGCGAGGTCAGCGTGACGGCCCGCAGTCTGATAGGAAGCAGCGTCCGTTTGGCTACGCTCGGTCCTGGCGCGCTCATCGGCGAGATGGCTTTGCTCTCATCCGAGCGGCGTACGGCGACGATACGCGCCGTTGGCGAGGTCCAAGCACTGCGCCTTGACCGAGGAGCGTTTCGGACGCTTGCAGCGCTAAGTCCGCTTTTTCACGAGAGCCTGACCTATTCGGCTCGCATTAGAGACATTCACGGCCTGCTCAGCAAGGCGTCGATCTGGTCGAGCATCCCCGACTCGGAACTGCGGGGGTTGGCAGAGGTCACGGTGCTGCGGAGCGCGAAGCAGGGCCAAGTCATTGTTTACGAGGGTGATGCTTCGAATATGTTTTATACGATCGGTTCCGGCAGCTTCGAAGTCCGTTCGTCAGGGAAGCGTGTAGCCGTGCTTCACCAGGGCGACTATTTCGGTGAGATTGCACTGCTGACGGGTGTATCAACAACGGCAACGATTACAGCACTTGAGGACGGCAAGCTGTTAGCACTTGGAGAAGAGGAATTCCGATTTACGTTGATGCGACACGAACCGGTGAAGCGGCAGTTTCTGGCGGCCCTGCGTATTCGCAGGCCGGATATTGCAGATACCGCCATCCGGCAATGGATGCCGGATTCGGAACAGCCCGGACAAGTCACCGCTACCGGGCAGAATTGGCTTCGGCCGCCGGCACAGCAACGCTGGATCGATGTGCTAATGGCAATGGGCGGCTTGTTTCTGGTCGCAACGCTGCTGTCCGTTTGGCTGAAAGGCGCGATATGGACCTACGCCGCTTTGGTGACGGGCTGTCTGGCAGGACCGGTCACCTTCGTCGCCTATGCCAGAAGCTCGCAACTGCTGGGCTATCGCATAAGCCGGCTGCTTGGCGTTTTTGTAACTTCAGCAGCCATCGCCTTACCGTTGGCCATGCTGCTGGAGAAAAGCTGGTTGTTCGCAAAAGGGCCGGATGCGTATACATTTACTCAGCTTCATCTACCGATTGCCGTCGCTTTAATCGAAGAGGGATCGAAACTGCTGATTTGCTATTTCTTCCTGCGCAGTAAGAGGCAGCGTTTCCGAATGGATGCGGTCGTCTTTGGCGCCGCAGCGGGCATGGGCTTCGCTGCCGTTGAAAACATGATTTACGGCTGGGCTTTTCTCGGAACGGGAGCGACCGGCAGCATGCTTGCTGTCTTGTGGTTGAGAGCCTTGCTATCACCATTTGGGCACGGGACTTGGACGGCTATTGCGGCAGCAGGAATTGGGATCGGATTGTCGAAGGCCTCGACATCGTCTGGCAGGTTAAGCGTATGGCTAAAGGTGGCGGGGCTGGTTAGCGCGAGCATTCTGCTGCACACGCTCTGGGACTTCCAGTTCGCAAGTGGAGCGCTGAGGGTGGTTGGCATGGCTGCAGTCGGTGCAGCTGGACTCCTGTTGCTATTCCTGCTTATCCGTTCCGGCACAGCAGAAGAAATACAAGCACTGACGCTACTGAATCCTGCGCTGAGCGCGGACCGGTTGATAGACGATGCTGAGGAAGAGGATGCGGACGTCGAGCGTCCGCTAAACTGCCAAGTGTGCGACACGCAGTGCCCGCCAAAGACACGGTATTGTCCGCGCTGCGGGCAGTCACTCCGGGCAGAGGCCGCGCGGAATTGACGCCTCTTGGAGCGTCGTTTCCCAATCATGTTCGTTATATGGAAAACTTCTCAATATTCGTTTTAACATTGGCCATGATTTCGTTTGATCGGACATATTCACCACACCCGCTTGTTTATGTAATTATGGCTTGTATGCTTACCTCTATGGTAAGGAGGGAATTCAGCAAATAAATTATGACACGGCCTTCTAACGAGCAGAAATCTACTGGAAAGGAAATAAGATACGTTATGAATATTACTCCACAAGAAGAAAACATGATTAAGGCTCTACGTGAGGCTGCATTACCCCCTTTATTTGTGCTCATACGAATTAGAAATGATGTTTCAAATGACACTGCAAATGTCGAAGAGAGCCGAAGAGATGATGTCGTTAAAACATTAGAAAAATACATCGGCCCACTATGGGAAGACTATCATGAGGGGAAGAATTCACAAGCCAAAGAAAGATCTTAACGAATTAATCATAACTATGCAATGGCTGCAAACCCCAAACTCGCATCACTTAGATTGATATCATTACGAAGAACTATAGTTCAACAACGAAAGGGCTGCCGAATGGCAGTCCTTTTTTACGCTAATGAGCAGAAGAGTTTCAATTTCTGAATTATGGAAAAAATATATGAACGGAATATTACAACTAACTCGGAGGTGGAGGTTTGACCTTTCGGCTGATTGGTGCCATTATTTGCTGGTTTATCTCTTTCGTTTTTCTTACATTAGGCATAATAGTTGTTCAAAGTGAAAAACGCAAACAAGATACTATTGCCAAAGAATTAAAATTACGTGATATTGAAGGTGTTGCCGATTCATTTTTTGTATGGATAATCTTTTTTGTCGTTAATTCAATTGGTGCGTTATTAAGAGCATTACCTTGGTGGTTAGTTAAAGTTATTTATATCCTACTCGGTATCGGGTTTGTGTTGTTAGGTATTAAGTGTATGGGCTGGCTGGATTAACTACAGGAAAACTATAGAGCGAAAAGCAACAAAGGGCAGCCGAATGATTTCGTAGCCCTGTTACGCTAACGCAGAACGATAGTTCAAACACGACTTGAAGGCAGCAGGATAAACCGACGTAGAAAGGGAGAGGGATTTGTATGTGTCGATATGCGATGTATGGGCCATATAAAGACATTAACGCATGTTTTAATTGTAGGAAGGTATTTAAACAAGTATCTAATTTTGAACTTAGTGATACGGAGATTGCACATAGGCAATATAAATGTCCCCAGTGCAGCCAATTTATGAAGGATATGGGACATGATTT
>NZ_JAAIKC010000010.1 GCF_010820665.1 Paenibacillus sp. SYP-B3998
AAGAAACCGTCTCCTTTGAAATGGTTGGGTGGTACCTCCATTTTACCAAAGAACGGTTTCTTTTTGTTGCATAAAATGAAAAAGAGGCCCTCCCTCAGTCATTATTCATGACTTTTGGGACAGCCTCATGCTTTATGGGACGGTTCTTTTCCGTTCACTTTTTTAAGTACACCACCTCATGAATTCGCCATTAATAATTAAATATTGACAAGCTATTAGCTGGAATAGCGGAGTGAGGCTGCCATCGCGTGAAACGAATGGCACTTTTCTCTCTTACAGCGGCAACTATTCACTGGATGCTCTTCTGTTGCGAAATTCTTCCGGAGTCAATCCAATAACGGATTTGAAAGCTTTTATAAGATGGGTTTGATCATGATAACCGAGATCTAATGCCAGTTGGGACCAATTCAGCTCCTCATCCCTGGCTGTCCTTTCTGCGATGTCATGGAGCCGATATCTCTGGATCACCCATTTGGGACTGACGCCCACATACAAATTAAACAAACGTTGCAGTCCCCTTGAATTCATTTGAAAATGGGAAGCAACATGTTCAACCCTTGTCAGTTCCCGATCTGACATCATGACTTGGTGGATTCGGTTAATCAATTCCACATTGTCATCACGTTCCGGAAGCCTTGCAGTTAAAAAAAATTCCACCGTCTCGACCATTTTCTCTCGGTCCGCCTGCGATAAGATTGCATCCTCAAGCTCTTGTACATTTAAATCAAATAAAGCGGTAAGTTTCATCGTTCCATTCGTAATTTGCGACACCGGAATGTACATGAAAGGATAAAAAGCCCCCGGCCTAAACTTTATGCCAAATATGGTTCCATAGCCTTCGAGCAAATAACCGAATTTTCCGGTGACAACGCCAACCACCCTCGTGTTGTTCTTCTCAAAGACCATATGGACGCTAGGATGAGGCAGATTTTCTGAAAGAAACGGTTCTTCTCCACGTAAATCCCACTGAACCATCCAGTAATTCTCCACAAAAAAAGCAAGATGCTCCGAAGGTCGAAATAAGGATAACTTAAACTTAGTCTCTGCGGATTTATTGTTTAACATGCCGATTGGTTTTATTTCAGCCGCCATTATTTTACCTCCTGTCGCATTTTTACGATACTTCCCTTTCCTCATGTTGTAATATTTCATATTGGAAAGATTATATTGACCATTAAATTTAATAAAGAAAGGTTTGAGATTATGAGCAACATGTTATCCATTGACAAACAAAGAGAAATTGTTGCAGCAGCAGAGACTGTTTGGAATGTCTTAATTGACCCTGATTTTATTAAACAATGGCTGGGAGTCACAATCAAGACTGATTGGAAAATTGGCCATCCGATTTCCTTTTCCTTCAGTTGGGATGGCAAAGTTTTCGAAGATAAAGGACATCTATTGGAGTTGGAAGCTCCCAAAGTTTTCTCGTATGACTACTGGAGCGGCCTCTCCGGCACAGATGACACCCCTGAAAACTATTCAATCATCAAATTTACGTTATTAAACCAAGATAACAAGACAATTTTAAAGTTAAAACACAGTAACTTTTGTACTTGGACTATGTACGAACATTCAGATAAGAACTGGGAAGAAACATTGGACAGTATAAAGAAAATTGCTGAAAGAGAATCTATAATCAACTGACCCGCACTTGATCTTGAAACTATCCTGCCCATTCAACAGGCTGCCGATTATACCGGCAGCCTCGTCGTGTCGTTCTGTAATTGAGCTATAGTTCTGAGTTAGCTTAGTCCAAGGTTTACATTTCGTACGAAACGGGACGCAAAAAAGGCACTTCCCTATTATGTGTCATTTATCATTTGCCTTCATTTTTCGGCGTCTTTTGAAATAGAATATAGTCACAAGAAGGCACAATATCAACATACCACCCAAGATCAAAACATCATAGTCCTTATCCGTCATAAACCACATTTTGTATTCCATATTCACCTGATTTATTGGAGTATTTCCCTCACCAAATTGCTTGTCTATCTGGTTAAGTGACTGTATTTCTTTAACTGGACCACAGGGACTATTCACTAACTCTCCATTGAGATTTTGTGCATGAAGTAAGTATGATTTTCCTTTTTCAAATGGAAATCCCCAAGAATAATCTGTTGCCACAATTATTTGTGAGGGGACCTCAATATTCCAGCTTCTTTCAACATCAACCAGTATGTATGTAACATACTCCTTGGGACCAATAAAACCTTTTTGCTTGATATCTCCCTTAATCTGAATTACTTCACCATATATTGCTCCTCCGAAAGTCTCCATTTTCTCCTTATACCCATCTACCTTAACGCAAGATAATGCATTCACATCATTTTTTGGGGAAACAAGAAAAATAAGACTAACTATAAGTAAAGGCATCCAAATTTTAAACTTCAATCAACTCAACCCCTAAGTGTGTGAAGTACTTTAAGTTTAAGACGAAACCTCCTATCGATATGTTTCAAAAAAAGTATCTTTTTGCACTATCCTGCCCAATAGCTTAATGAAGCTGCCGACATCCTTCCGCGGCAGCTTCATTGTCAATGCATTAAGCTCTTGTACATCGTTAGAGTGTAATGATATCAATCTAAGTTAAGATTAATTCGTTAAGGGCTTACTTTGGCATGTGAATTCTTCCCCTCATGATAATCTTCCCATAGTGGGGCGATGTATTTTTCTAATGTTTTTACGACGTCATCTCTTCGGCTCTCTTCGACATTTACAGTGTCACTTGAAATATCATTTCTAATTCGTATGAGCACAAATAAAGGGGGTAATGCAGCCTCACGAAGAGCCTTAATCATATTTTCTTCTTGTGGAGTAATATCCATAACGTATCACATTTCCTTTCTAATAGATTTCTGCTCGATATAATTCCATTATAAACCTTGACCTCAGTGTTAGGGTCATGTGGAAGTAAGCTATTCAACTGTGCTGCCCGTTACTTAAATGAATCAAAAAAAGAGCTTCTTCAATGCAGCTCCTGCGCTATAGTTCTGCGTTAGCGTAACATGCAGATGCCGTGTCCGTGAGGATGGGTAATGGGGAAAATATTTACAAAGAAGCATTTGGTAGTCTATGATTTAAATATTCGCCCCTGGGGGAAATTGTGCGTCTTTTGGGACCGACTACGCCGGCAATGAAATCAAGCTGAAGGAGATGAATAAAGGTGAAGAATAGATTCGAATTTACTGCGGTCGTCTTAATAGGCAATGGTGAGTTAACAGACGACTTTACCATCGATATCGCCAAAATGGCTGACCGTTTAACCACACAGCTGGAGATCGCCAAGAAAGCGCTCCAAACTATTGCGGTGAGCTCAGCGCAAGGCAACGAGGCAGCCAAGACGATTGCCGCAGAAGCTCTAATAGCGATTGTCGAGTAGGTGCCGACTCCTATCGATTTTCTTTAGCGGAATAAATCATTTTTCTTGAGGATGCTAAAAATTGACAGGCTATTTTCACCTTCATTGTCACATTGATCGAGTGTATAAACATAATGTTCTTTTGTCTCATGCATGCTAATGCTCTTGCATCGGTAAACCTGTTTACCATGCTCAGAGCTCATTCCATCCCTGTTATTGTCAATGGTCCATGTGATTTCATTGCCATCTGATTGCACATCATGTATCCAGTACCCTCCATCGATAATCGGCGGAATTAGCATGAGATAATCACCTTTTCCATTTTTATGACGCTCAACCAACTCGTTTAACCGTTTTATGTCAGTTTGGTCGAAACGGTGAAGGATAATATCTGTACTTTTAAGAGCACCTTCATCATGTCTAAAAATAACGAAAATAATCGTCAACAAAAGCCCGATGATAGCAATTAGCAGTCCTATCGTTACCTTTTGTTCGTATCATGTATTCCTCCTTATCTTCAGTTTATTAGACGTTCTACCGCTAGTATCGTTGCGTTATTCTGTCCGTTACTTGAACAGGCTGCCCAATGCAGGCAGCCTGTTTTATTATTTTGTAATCGTTTTCCGTTAGCGTAGGGCACTCTTCCTCCCCTGGACCAAGTTATTACCATCCGATGATAACTCTTTCCATTAATGATTGCCTCTTGTAAGATTTATATAAAGGAAGGTCAAAAGAAATGCGGAGGGATCAGCTTTATGAATACTTACCCTGAAGACTTTGAAACGTACACCGCTCGTGATGGTGCTCAACTTCCATACCGTTTTTTTGAGGGTCCACCCGATGTTGTGCTTATTTTCCTACACGGTATTACGGAACCTAGCCTGTATTTGAGGGAATTCGGCCAATATATATCCCAACTTGGGCTCGCCACCGTGTACCTTCCGGATCTACGTGGGTATGGAAATCATCCCATTCGACGCGGTGACATTGACTACATCGGGCAACTTGATGATGATATGGAGGACCTGTTCTGTTTTGTTCAGAAGCACCATCCCGGTGCGAGGATCATTGTAGGAGGTCATTCTGCGGGAGGTGCAACCGCGCTCAGACAAACAATACGACCGATTCATAAGGACATTTTTGCCTATTTACTCATTTCACCAGCACTTAGCCCCAATGCGCCACTTGATCGAAAAGGTGGTTCAGGTAACGAATCCAAGGTGAGCATCCCACGATATCTGTTGTTAATGCTGCTCAATGTACTTGGCATTCACCGTTATAACAACGCTATTGTATACCGCAGACTCACACCGATTGAAAAGCTACATGGGACTGAATCCTGCAATCTTAGCTATCGGCTCGCCTTGTCGCGCATGGTGGGAAATAATTACGAAAATTATTTGTCGCAGTTGACCCAACCGACTTTCGTCATGGTTGGGGCTGATGACGAGGTATTCGACGCTGGTGCATACAAACCACTTTACGAAAGATTTTGCAAGGCTGAGGTCCGCATCATCGCTGATCAAAATCACGACTCGATTGTAAAAACTGAAAATGCACTCTCAATCATGGGGAACTGGCTCAGGTTGATTCAGGAAGGGGGACAAGCAAAATGAACTAGTGAAAGATAAGCCATTAAACAGCGTCTGCCCGTAATCAATACAACTACCCAAGCTAAACTGCCCCTTAGTTTAGAAGACTACCAATTCCATTGGTATCGGCAGCCTTCTAATGTTGATTGAGCTTTAGTTCTCCGAGGGGGTTGAATGTTAAAATGTCATATCGTAGTTATACGTTGAAACCGCCAGCATTAACTGGCGGCTTATTGTGTTAAATAGTTTGAGCCAGGTAATGGCTTGCTGCGTGTATTTCCGTGGGCGGCGGATTGAACATCTCGCACGATCAAGCAGTCTACGGATGAAAGCAACACGCTGCATGACAGCACTTTGCAACGGAATTAGTTAATTAGGTTTAAATTCTTTAACATACGATACAAAAATGATGCACTCTGAGCGCGGTCTGCATTCATGGCAGGAGCCAGCTGGTCATCCGCCACACCGCTTGTAATACTTGTTTTTATCGCCACAGCCATCGCTTCTTTCGCCCAGCCTTGAATGCTGTCATGATCAGCATACCGGGAGAGAATTTTGTCGATATCCGCCGAGGACACTGTCCCCTTCCACATTCCACTCGCATGCATTGCATTATAGATCATTTGAAGCATTTCCATTCTACTTATCTCTGCATTCGGTTTAAAGGTTCCATCGGAATAACCATCGATCAGATGTGCTTTCACCGCAGCCCCAACGGATTGCGCGAACCAATCGCCGGACTTCACGTCTTTAAAAATGGGTTGACTATCACTTGTATCAGGGGTGACGCCGAGCGCTCGCGTAAGCATCGTGATAAACTCGGCACGAGTTACCGTTTTAGTTGGCTTAAAGCTACCATCTTCATATCCGCTTAGCACATATTTGGAAGCCAGTGTATCAATCGCATCTTTTGCATAACTGTTCGCTACATCGCGGAATGTTTTACTATTTTGGGCAACAGCATATATGGCATTATTTCTCCCATAGATCTGCGCCTGAAGTTGTCCATTCGAATCTTTGGTAAATACTGCTGGCACAGGATAATATTTTCCTGTTGCCGGATCGACCATGACGCCAGCCAGATTGCTTAGCGGCGTTTGGCTAAATGAACTTGGCAGGTTTAATAGGTGTTTTGTATAGGAATCAAACTGAGTCATAGAATGATCCGACCCATTTTTCTCGATGAAGTTCATTTTATAATCAATCGGTGTAGTAACAGACGAAATGCCTAATTTACGCAAAAGTTCATCACTTACCTGACTCTTCTTCGACATACGCAGCTTAACATGTGCACCCGTCAAAGGTACCCCGAATTGTTCAAGCGATTTTTGCACAGTGCTAGCGGGAAAATGAAAAGCTGCAAACTTGGACTGGATGATCAGTACCGTTTTCGGGTTTTTATTCAGTAGTTTTTGAAATAGTTCCACTTCAAAATCGAACTCGAAATCATCCCATCCGTCAGATGGTATTTGCATAACCAACTGATCCTTATCACTAGATGATGGCAAATGATCCAACGCATCCAGAATCGTTTTCGTATCCACGCTAACTTGCGAAACCTTGTGCCCATTGGAATCGGTAACCGTTGTCGGGTTTACGGAAAGGCTGCCGTCACTATTCTGTTGCACCGATGGTGATTGGGCGCTGTCGCCTCCTTGGTTGCCTCTCGGGTTGCCTCCTGGGTTGCCTCCCGGGTTGTCTCCTGGGTTGCCTCCCGGGTTGCCTCCTGGGTTGCCTCCTGGATCAGGCGAATAAGGAGTAATCACAACAACTGAAGTATAAGGAACAAATTGGGAGTTGGAATTCAAATATCCTAACAATTGCCCCATTACATTTTCTACACCAATCATGTATTGGTTGGCAAGTGGCTTGGAGTTAAAGTTATCCAGCAGCATGAAATCAGACAAGTTAAATGAGTATGCAGAAGCTCCAGTTGCCGGTATCTCCGCAATTCTATTTTCATTACGTTCATTATTGCCGTCGATCGTCTGAAAGTCAGGCATGATAACATAGCTTGATACGCCTGTCACATTTGATGCTGCATCCCACTTAATAGTCCCACTCAAATTGTTTCCGGTCGAATCTGTGCTTTGCATAGATGCATGCAGCGGCAGCATGGAATCATTCCAAAGACTAACAAAATCTGGGGTGATATGCTCAGATGTACCATCAAAGGTGTATAAACGAATTCCTATTGCACCGGTTGGGATATTGGTTTCTGGTACATCCGGAGCATAATTCGTCGAATCAGGAACAAACGGTGTATCGAGAATCATGTCGCCCAGCTTATTCCCGTTTCCATCTTCGAAATAAAAGCGATAATCCTTTGGCTGTAATGGTCCAGATGAGGGATACCAGGAAACATAACCGGAAATTTTCCCTGCCGGCGTACTACGAGCTTGCCGGTACACAAAATTAGTCGGCTGCGTATTTGAAATCGTCTGAAGCGTATGTGAAACTTGGCTGCCGAATACAAAAACCGAATCCTCAACGATAGTTTCGGGCTCCTCACCGATCATGCCATCTGTAATACCTACATGATATAGACCAGGATACAGATGATTGAATACGGCAACTCCATCCATTGAGGTGTTAGCTGTCATTTTATGACGAAAATCACCATCAGGTGCAATTGTAACTGTAACCCCGGAGACAGGAACACTGTAAACAGAACCGTAAACGGAGTTCGAAACCGATTGATTTGCCGCTCTTGACACATTCCATTCTTTAACCGGTACTCTTAACGTCACGGAACCCGGGTTTACCGTATACCCTTTGCCATTATTATTGTAGGTTACGGTTTCCGATACGGAACGATTCCCCGTATATTCGGTATGGATTTTTACACTGTACGTTCCTGGTGGCAAGTGACCATCCAGTGTATGAGTTACTCCTGTAACACCGTACGGCGAGTCGTATCTACGGGTTGAACCGCTTAGGCTTACAGTGCTTCCACCCAACGGAAATACATCAAAATAGATCTTGTCCAAATTCGACAAAGCCGGAATATCATACGTAAACTTTAATTGATCATTATTAATCACTTGAATGGAAACATTTTTCAATGGTTTTGGGGCTACATCGTACGATGACGCAAAAGGAATCATGGGTATTGGTCTATTTGTAGTATCGAAATTGTAACCGACATCCAAAAGTCCATAAATGCGCGTGTTATTATCATAGTTTGATCCGCTTGCAACGACAGTACCATCCTCATTGATGAAAAAGGAATTGTCAAAACCTGCAAAAACAGCTTTTACGTTGGATACGGTTGTGATTTTCGTGAACTTGGTTACTTGCCCATATATTTGAGGATCGCCTAGTTGTCCACGATAGTTAGCGCCTATTCCCCAAACAGAGCCATCGTTCATTAATGCGAGCACATGGCCCTTACCGACATTTAACGATTTCAAACTTTTGTCTTTCAAAGATGTCACCTGTACGGGGGTGTAGGAATCTTTGGTGTCCCCTGTCCCCAGTTGTCCACTGCTGTTTTGCCCCCAAGCGAAGACACCGCCGCTTGTTACGGCATACGCGAATGCGGCATTCGGGTTAGATACGATTTCGGTTGCTCCAGAAATGCCGTTGACTGCAGTCGCCACGGAAGACGTCGTAAAATTCCGAAGATCTGTCAAACCCCATTGATAGATGGTTCCGTCGTCTTTTAAAGCATATGAGGCCAGATTGCCTTTAGCTATTTGCTTAATACCAGTCAATAGTGTTTTGTTCTCGTCAATAACAACTGGCGAGGGGGTAAGATTCATGGAGAGTGGACTACTGAATTGACTACCTTGTCCCAGCTCTCCCTCAAAATAATTACTGCCCCATGTCAACACTTTCCCATCAGATGTTAATGCCATCGCCATCGTTTGACCTGCTGCAATCTGTTGGATGTTGCTCAGACCATTTACTAATGTTGGAGTATTAATTCCGGTATTGTTAGGATTTGGCGGCAGCATCCCCCATTCCCACACATTGCCTTGGGTGTCTAGGGCCAACGTGTAAGTGGGACCTGCGACAATATCCTTCATTTTTGGAGAACCGCCAATCGCAACCTGGACTGGGTATTGGTGGTCGGCGATATCGCCTATTCCCAGCTGTCCATAATTATTTTTCCCCCATGTCCACACCGATCCGCCGGCATCCAGAGCGACTGTAAAGCTTCCTGAGGAAACAACTTTAACCGGGTAGACACCGGCAATACCCGTCTGAGAAGCATCCGTTGAAGCGAATGAGGCAGGGACAGGAAATACCGACACGATCATAATCATCAATGTCAAAATCCGAAGCAGCTTGAATTTCATAAACACACTCCCATAATTTTTATTAAAAACTTCATTTCAATAGACCTTGTATGTTAAAAAGGTTCTAATGTAACCTAGTCCCATACTCTAACAACGAAAGCGCGTTTCAAAAAGGGATCCCTCTCTTCAAATGAATTCTTGAACTCAAGTATGGAGAGTATCATTGAATGTTTAAAACTGGTTTAAAAAAATAAAATTATTATGATTTTTAATCATTTTTAAACTCTACTGGTTACAGTGGGGTAAAGTTTGCCGAAGGGGGGCTGTGCACATGTTCAGTTTTGTCGTATTGTTGACGATCATTGGGGGAGTATTGCTTTATACGGGAACGGCGGGCGTGCTTCTTATGTTCGCTCCTAAAGGTAAAAAAGTGACCGCGGAAGATGTCAGAACGGAGCCGGTAAGCCAGGATTTGTCCGGCCTCCCCGCTCTTTCGAAATATAAGGCGAGAGATGGAAACGAGCTTGAATATCGCTACTATCCCGTTGTGGATTTTCCGGATAAACCGGTATTTATTTTGCTTCACGGCATAAGCACGGACGGAAAGTATCTTCATTCATTGGCATTGCCGGATAACGCAAAAAGAGATGGCGCATGTATACGTCCCTAATCTCAGGGGATACGGTTAACAGCCGCGAAGAAGGGGGGATATCGACTACATCAGCCAGTTGGAGGATGACCTGTCGGACCTGATCCGCTTCATCCATATGGATCATCCATCTATGCCAATCACGCTCGGAGGGCATTCGGCCGGGGGCGGCACGGCACTTCACCTCTTATTGATGCCTGTCTGCTGCTTTCGCCTGCGCTTCCACCGAGTGCCCCTTTCCATAAAAAAGGGAAATCAACCAGGCTTGTCAGCCTCAGTTTGCCGCGACTGATCGGGCTTATGATGTTGAATACGGTCGGCGTGGAGGCATTTAACGGATTGCCAGTCATGATCATCAACAAGCAGGAGGAAACGCTGGACAGAACGGAAACGTTGTCACTCAGCTGCCGGCTGTTAACTTCGAGGATGCCGCCACTACGTTACGAATCCTCCATGCGGGCACTGCCCGGAACGTCGCTGGTCCTTGTCGGTGAACGGGATGAGGAGTTTGCAGGCGAGAGCTACCAGCCTCTCTTCCCTCTACATACCGACGCCGAAGTCGAAGTACTCCCAGGGCTGACCCACGACGGCATGTTCCTCAGTGAAGAAACTTTTCGCAGGATTGAGGCATGGTGGAACAAACTGGATTGGATGCCGAACACTTGAATTTTCTGTATATCTGGTTCAAAGGTCTTATGATACAATGGTAGCAAAAGACAAGATTCGACACTCGATTTGAGGAGGGACCGATGCGAAAGTCTGCGCTTTATAGCGTAATGCTTCTCATGGTGGTTTTTTGTACGGCCTTTCGGGCTGACGAAGCTCTGGCTGTAGTGAAAGCCCCACATGCCCTGCAAGGTGTGCTGGATGCCACAGGCTGGAGCGCTGAACGGGATGGAGACCTTCCATTGGAAGGAGAATGGGAGTTTTATTGGAACCAGCTCCTTGAACCGAATGATATAAACGATCAATCCTCCCACTTGAATCCTACATACGTGAAAGTGCCGAATGAGTGGCATGGCTACACGATTGGTGGCAAGCCACTTTCCAACGATGGATACACTACATACCGGCTGCAGATCAAACTGCCCCCCGGCGAGATCCATAAACATGAGGCCTTATACATCTCGGGGATAGCTACCGCTTACCGACTTTGGATCGACGGAAGTTACGCCACTTCCAACGGCACTGTCGGAAACAGTAAAGACAGTATGATTCCGCGGAATTACGCCAAAATCGTGACATTTACTCCAGATAAGCAGCAAATCGAACTTGTGCTGCAGGTTTCCAACTTCGTACAGCGCAAAGGTGGTTTATGGTCAAGCATTCGACTTGGGAGCGAGCAGCAGATCAGCTATGAACGGGATAAGAAAGTTACGGTCGAAGCCTCGTTGGCAGCGAGTCTTGCGATCATGGGGTTCTATCATCTTGTGATTTTCTTACTCAGGCGCAAGGACATGTCACCATTGTTTCTTGGCACGTTGTGCTTGGTCATTGCCATTCGGACATTATTTGTCGGCGAGGCGTTGGCGATTCGGCTGTTTCCGGGCATCAGTTGGGAGTGGGGGACGAAGCTGGAGTATCTCGGCGTCTTACTCGGAATTGCCCTAGTCGTAGCGCTCGTAAACTCCCAGTACCCCGGTGAAATGAACAGAAACATGTGCAAGATCGCCGTCTGGGTCAGTGTCTCTTGCGCATTCGTGGTACTCATCACTTCCGCTGGCTTATATACCCGTATGATGCTTGCTTTTCAGCTGTGGATATTGCTGATCTTCGGATACGTCGCCTTCGTATATGTACTGGCGCTACTGAGAAGGAAGGAAGCCGCCGGATTCAACTGCGTGGCGCTTTTATTGTTTATTGCCGCAGCCGTTAACGACACCTTATACTACAATCATACTGTTTCAACGGGAGATTCGTTCCCTCTCGGCTTGGTCGGAGCACTGTTTATACAATCGTTTGTTTTGTCACGCAAATTTTCGCGTTCTTTCAAGCAAGTGGAGAAGCTGTCCAGAGAACTCGCGGTGATCAACGAAACGTTGGAAGAAAAAATTAAAGAAAGAACCGTGCAGCTACGCCAGTCGGTGGCCAACCTGCAAAAGGCGAATAATGAACTCTCACAATTGGAGACGTCCCGACGCCACCTGTTGTCCGGCATTTCGCATGAACTTGGCACACCGCTTACGTCGATTCAAGGTTATGTAAACGGCATGAAGGACGGGGTCATTGACCCAGGAAATCCAAAATATTTAAATTTGATCTATGAGAAAACCGTGTATTTGGACCGAATCATTGGCGATTTAATGGAATTGTCCAAACTGGAAGCTAGGCAAATGGCGTTTCATTTTGAACCGCTTCCCGCGGAAGACTATTTTCGCCATATCTATGAAAAGTATGAGCCGGAGCTTCGTTCGAACGGCCAGCAGTTCGAGTGGGACGGCCTCCAGTCAGCCGAGGAGAGTTTAAAGAACGATGGCAGAATTGTCATTTTTTCCGGCGATCCGCTTCGGATGGAGCAAGTCGTTTCCAATTTGCTTACAAACGCCAGAAAGTTTACGTCAGCAGGAGGAACAATCCGGATAGACCTGCTGTTCGAACATGAGCCAGGTACTATCACTTTACGTGTATCCGATACCGGGGAGGGCATCGCCGATGAGGACCTTCCATTCATTTTCGATCGGTTCTATCGCGGCAAAGGTTCGAAAGAACGACGTGCCGTAGGAACGGGGTTAGGTCTGGCCATCGCCAAAGAAATCATCGAGGCGCATGGGGGAACGATTGGTGTGGAAAGCAAACCAGGGCAAGGAAGTGCGTTTTTTTTCAAACTTCGGGCGTACTGCGAAAAGTTCGGCGGCAGCGGAGAGAGGATGTAACTCATGGCGGGAGAACATATTATGTTGGTCGAGGACGAGGAGGATATCCGCGAGTTAGTCCGGCTATATTTGGTCAAGGAAGGATACCGGGTATCCGTCGCGGAAAATGGTGAGCAGGCGATGGAGCTCGCTTCCAAGGAACGATTCGATCTGTTTGTGCTCGACATTATGCTTCCCGATGCGAACGGTATGGAACTATGCCGACGTATTCGCGCCAATTCGAATGCCATTATCCTTTTCCTTACCTGCAAACGGGAAAGCGATGACATCATTGCCGGTTTGGAAAACGGCGCGGACGATTATGTCGTCAAGCCGTTCAATCCGAAGATGCTGGTGGCGCGGGTCACTGGTCATCTCCGACGTTCCGTGCTCGCTGCTGCTTCCCAAGCGGGAAGGCGCAAAGATGGTCAACTGTGGCGGCATGGGCGCCTGGAGGTGGACTTTGGCAATTACGATGTTCGGGTAGATGGAGACGTCGTCCCTATGTATGCCAAGGAGAAGCAGTTGCTCACTTTCTTCATCGAAAACCCCAACCACGTATTCAATGTAGGACAACTATACGACCGCATTTGGGGTTGGGATCGTGAAAGTGATGAACGTACCGTGATGGTGCATATCCGTAATCTTCGCAAAAAGATTGAAGAAGACCCGGGAAATCCGCGTTATGTGGTGACTGTTCGTGGATTCGGCTACAAGTTTTGTTTGGAATAGGCTTTTCAAAAAAAACTTATTTTAAATTCAATCTTCTGTACAATCCAAATTGCATTTTTCCAGTTTTAACACTTTTGTTTTGTATTTCCACTCTTCTACCCTCCACTAGGTGTCCTTATTGTAACAAGAATTAAGTAGGAGAGTTGAACTAAACTCCCTCTATGGAGAAACGATTTGCTCTTAAATGCTCATGTATTCTTGGAGTCTGACCGTAATGCGTGTGCAGCAGATAAAATTAATGTGGAACTAAATTGAAGATGAAGAAATATGTGGGGCTGGCAAATGCGCAAAAAATCCTTACCCAGACCACTCGCAGTAAAAAGTGGCTCTTTCGGTAAATTATGGTTGCACTTATTGGATCTCCACATCTGCTCATGGAGGTCAACCCTCCCATGTCTCACAGAGTCTATGCTCCCACATTCCTTCATTCAACCTGTCCATGAGGTGGAGGTCAGATATGCTGCCCGACAGGATCTTCGTCCGTAAGATAGTTGCGTTCCGACTCATCCGTGCTTCTTTTATCTGTTGTTGCTACGATCTTAATCTCTCATCATACCTGCATTCAAGCTGCCTTCAGTAACTCTGCGAATCGAGGGATATCTTGCATCATCTTGCTTTCATTGAATTCATGTCCCTTTTTCAATATACCGAACAGCACCCGAATGAGCTTGTTGCATAAGGCGATGAGGGACTGCATCTTTTTCAAGGGATTATCCGGTCGGTTGGTGTAGTACTCGTGCAACGCTTTAAAGGCCGCGTTCTTAGCAACCAACGGCATCATGACACGGAAGAGTAAAGCTCGAAGCCTCTTCCTGCCTCTCTTCGTAATTTTAGCCTGTCCCTTGTGTTTTCCCGAGGTGTTTTCTTTCAGGTTCAGCCCCGCAAGCTTTATGATCTGCTTTGGATGTCGGTACTGCTCAATGTCTCCTACTTCAGCAAGAAATCCAGCGATGGTGTCTCTGCCAATCCCTTTAATCGCTAGCAATTGCGGCACAAATGGAATTTGCATCAGCAGTTCATCCAATTGAGCTTCCAATTCTTCAAACTTCTTTTGGAGCAGATTGTATTGGGTTAATAGAAGACGCAGCTCCATCTTGGCCAGCTGTGATCCTTGCTTTATGCCCACAGAACGACTGGCAGCTGCCTTCAAACTTTTCACGCGACCCAGTCCAAGTCCACGCTTTGCAACTTCTCTTAGATGCTGCAGCAAGGTTTCGTCTGAAAGAGAAACAAACTCATGCGGCAGTAAACAAAGGCTTAGTAAGTGGATGGCTGACTTGCACTCCCAATCCTTAAATACCGTGAGGAACTCTGGAAAATACCGATCCAACCAATTATGGACACGTCCCTGTACCACGCTCAGATCAGTCGACAGATGATCGCGAATTTTCATTGCTTCCCGTAATTCAGCGTAGACGCCCTGAGGAAGATTGGGTACAGCGTACCTTCCGTCTTTGACCAGTTGAGCGATTACTCTTGCGTCCTTGATGTCATTCTTTGTTGGCGAGTTGTCGTCCAACTCTTTACTTTTCTTGACGTGTAGCGGATTTACCACGCCATACTTGACTTGCTGTTCTCTTAGGAAATGAGCAAGATTCAGCCAATAGTGGCCTGTAGGCTCCATGCCGACGATGACGTCCTGGAAGCCTTGCTCAGCCCCAAGTCCTTTGAACCAACTAACAAAGTATTCAAAACCTTCTCGATTATTTTCAAACACAATTGGCTTCCCGAACTCGACTCCGCGGTAGTCTTGCGCACGAGCCACATGTTTAAATTTGGCGATGTCTACACCGACAATTAAGGTTAAAGAAGTGATTTGATTAATCCGTTCATTTTGAGTAGAATGCATGTTGTAGTCTCCTTGGTTTGTTTTTGGATCCGACGCTGGCCAGCATCTGGGACCCATAAACATCATACCAAGGAGTCTTTTTATATCTCAAACTCCGTATTTCTTCAAAATAGGAATGCTGCCCGTTAGCTGAACGAGGCTGCCGTTTCTTACCGGCAGCCTCATCCTGATGTTTATTAAGCTGTCGTTCTGCGTTAGCGTAATGGCATATCCGTGGTTGTTAACCTCTTACTAAACTTGCATAATCCCTTTCTACTATCATAACTCCATTCTTTATATGTTTAATGTAGTATTTAGTTTCTAATTGTTTTTCCAGTTTCAGAAAGGTTTGTTCATCCACAATGCAAAAAGGATTTGTCCGTGGCTGTACACCTTTGCATACCTTGCTAAGACTTTCTGGTGCGTCTAATTCGTGATATGTCTGGACGACATTTAGTTTTTGATTTTCCCATAATTTCACGGAAAGATTAATGAGATTATAAATACGTTCACCATTAAATCTCCAACTTTTATCATCCAATAGCACTTCGTGCTCAGGTGTAATCATATGCAATGTTACTTCGTTGTTTTGATAATTCCAGAATAATCTGAGGTGTTCATGTTTTTCAGATTCTAAAAGTAACTGTTTATAGTCATGCATGACATGTTGATCAAATCCGAGCTCAAACTTACGAGTAAGTAACTCGGAGTTCCAGCTTATTATCTCTTCTAGTGAATTTTTTTCTGCTTGCCAGTATCCTGATTTATAGGGGAAGTAATTTAAAAAAACAGAATATACTTCACTAACGAACTGATCTGAGACAGAAGTATAAGGAAATGAATAATAGACAGAAAAGTATGGTGGCATATTTATGTCTCCTTCTATAAAATGTGCATATTAAGGTATTCTTACCATTCCTTAAATCTCCTTCTCCGTTTATAGTACCCTTCGGCACAATACAAAAAATACCTTTGTACGAAGATGATATTTAACAAATCTGCCCTTTAGCTGAGAAGGCCGCCGAAATATAGCTTGGTTTCAAATCATTTCTAACTGCAGAACAGACGTTAAAAGGAATCGAGGCTATTCATATGATTTGGAAAGGGCAGGCCGAAAATAATTCGTCTGTCCTCTCTGCTGTTGAATGGCTCAATAAAATATTTGGTATTGTGGCATAGTTAATTACAATTTATTAGGTACTTGCTATCTTTTTTAATTCTTGCACCACAGCCGAAAAGGAGAAGCCGCCAATGTATGGCGACTTTCTTGTTAGAAACAACATCAGAGTTCGATGATTTTTGTTGCAACATTTTCACAAAATTCTCTATCATGCTCGACAAAAAGAATGGTTGGTGAGTATTCAAGCAGCAACTCTTCAATTTGCATGCGAGAAATAATATCAATAAAATTAAGCGGCTCATCCCAAATATGCAAATGAACATTCTCACTAAGACTTTTTGCAATCAATACTTTTTTCTTTTGTCCTCCACTAAATGATGAAATATCCTTTTCAAATTGACTTCTTGAAAAATCAAGTTTTCTTAAAATCGATTTAAAAAGACTTTCATCAATCCCGCTGTTTGCAGCATAGTCAGATAAATTTCCTTGAAGATGGGATGTGTCCTGTGAGACGTAGGATATTCTCAACTGGCCGTCCTTCCGGAAGGTGCCTGTATAGTTAATATCCTCACCACAAATAAGTTTGATGATACTTGATTTTCCTGAGCCATTTTTACCGGAAAGAGCAATTCGCTCACCTTGCTTAATCGTAAAACTTACATCTGCACAAATGATCTTCTCATCGTAAAAAATGGAAACATGATCAAGTTCAGCAAGTTGGTTTTTATGAAAAGCAAGCTGTGAAATCTCTAAGCTGTCTGAGCTCTCGATATTTTTTAGGAGTTTAGACTTTTCATGAATAGCAGATTGCTGTCTTTGTTCAATAGCTTTAGAGCGTTTCATCATTTTAGCAGCTTTATGGCCAATATATCCTTTATCTACCTTAGAACCGGAATTTCTTGTTCCGTTTTTTGTTTTTTCCACTTCGTGTGACCAGTTGCCCGTCCGTTTAGCGGAATCTGACAAACGGTTAATGTCTTTTCTAAGTTTCTCGTTCTCTGCAAGCTCAAAGGTATCTTGCCTCATTTTATTTTCCCACCAACTTGAAAAATTACCTTTTTGTATTTCTATGTTGGTCTTATTAATTGAAAGTATGTGATCTACACAGTTATCAAGAAAAGCTCTGTCGTGAGACACCAAAATAAATCCGCTTTTAGACTTGAGATAATCACTGACCAGTTTTCTTGCATTCATGTCAAGATGATTGGTTGGTTCATCAATTAACAGAAAACTATTTTCCTTAATAAATAAAGTAGCCAGTAAAACTTTCGTTTGCTCTCCGTTAGACAATGAATCAAATGGCCGATATAAAACATCTTCAGAAACCTTTAATAATGAAAGCTCACGCATTAATTGCCAGTGAACATAGTCTGGAAAAATGTCGTTGATTACATCAAGCGTATTATTTTCTTTATTTTCTACAGGGAAAGGGAAATATTCAAAACTGATATTAGCAGAAATATTTCCACTGTATTCATATTTACCAAGCAACAAATTGAGAAATGTTGTCTTACCTCTACCGTTTCTTCCTGTAAACCCCAATTTCCAATCGGAATCGATTTGAAAATTTACATGTTCAAAAATGTTATCATAACTTCCTTCATAGGCAAACGATAGGTTTGTAACATTTATTAATGACATAAAAGTATCCTCCTGTATGAAAAAAATAAAAGCTACAAGAAAGTTACATTCTTGTAGCTCAAATAAATACAGTTAATCAACCCCTGCACGGAGTTAAATAAAGATATCGTTCGAGTGAAAGGTAATGTAACTTTCTTGCATACAAAATAAAACATGCGATAATATCGCTTTTACTGTTTTATCGTTAGCAAGAAATCCTACATTATTCTTTCAACTCCAGTCATTAATTTATGTGAATTATATCATCCTTATTATTAATTTTCAATAAATGAGTTTCTAGTTAATATCACCTATATAAACCTTTAGATATGCTGCTTCCATTTACAATTTCCATTATGAAGGGAACCAATGCTTTAGGAAAAACCTATATTCATCAAACTTTTTCACACATCCTCATCAATTCCCTTCGTTTGTTATCCAAACATCTGCGTCCACTCAATTCATAATAATTACTCGAATAACATGCGCCGTAATTTTGTCATGATT
The DNA here is from genome assembly GCF_010820665.1 of Paenibacillus sp. SYP-B3998. GTDB lineage: Bacteria > Bacillota > Bacilli > Paenibacillales > NBRC-103111 > Paenibacillus_E. Next base: position 18,503 of record NZ_JAAIKC010000010.1, read on the forward strand.
ATTGTAAATCTTAATATTTACATTTTGGCATGTGGTTCTTTGGGGTAAAAGGATAAAGTCTCCTTCCTCTAAACATTGAGACTCTCCATCATTTACTTTCAAGCCTATACGTCCCCGAATACAATAAAAAGCTTCTGTTACTCGCATAAATTCAATGTTATCAACATTATCCTCTAATTCATGAAACTCTCCTCTACGTATTTGAAAAGCTTCTACTTCTCCCTGGCATCCTGCCGCTGTGATGAGATTGAAGTCTGTTACCTTCCCCATACTTCGGGTAACCCATCCTCCGCTGAAGCTCTCCTGCTCGTAGGGTTTTAACCCCACCTGATGTGATCCTTCATATTCGAGAATCACCTCTCCCTCTATAACCATAAGCTTTCTCCAAAACTCAGGAAGGCAGGTAAACAAAGACTGCTCATCTTGAATGCTGGCCGTACTGATTCTCCATAAAAAATTTCGTTTATTATACTCCGCATGTTCAGGATATATGGCTAGCTCCGTTGTTGTACCGCCTGACCAAGCGGACGTTATTTGCTCATGCTTTTTAATTATTTTTATCGAATGAGACATATCACCATCTCCTTGAATCCTTTCTCATTCCAAGTAAAAAAGGACCTGAAAGTACCAAGTCCCACGTAGAAGTCTTAAGAATACCTATTCTTTCTCTGTCATATCAGCGTACCAAGAAAAATATGAACCTACCGCATCGTTCTTGCGGATCAGTTTCTTTGTTCTATCCTTAACCTCTTCCGCATTGATGTATACGCTTGCGCAACCCGTATCCATTGCTGCTTGAGCAACGGCAGCAGCAACATTCGGAGCAATCATCGGTTCAAACGGAGGCGGAATCATATAGTCCCGATTCAACTTATGTGCAGGAACCAAATCGGCAATGGCGTACACAGCTGCTAGTTTCATGGCCTCACAGAGCATACATTAGATCCAGCCGCGCCATTTTATCGCTTCGACCATTCGCTTTAAACCAACGATATAGGCCGCCAATCTCATGTCGACTTGCTTTTGCAAGGATAACTGATAGACGTTGTTAAACGATTTTTTCAATATTTGTTGAAGCTTTTCATTCACTTCTTCTTCATTCCAATAGTACCCCTGATTGTTTTGAACCCATTCAAAGTAAGAAACGATCACCCCGCCTGAGCTGGCGAGCACGTCTGGAACGATCAAAACGCCTTTATTGGTCAAAATTTCAGTAGCCTTCAAAGTCGTCGGTCCGTTGGCCGCTTCCACCAAAATCTTCGCCTTGATGTCGGGCGCATTGTCTTCTGTGATCTGGTTTTCAATCGCAGCCGGCACTAAGATATCACAGTCTTGGATTAACAGCTCTTGGTTCGAGATGGCATTCGGAAACAAGTTCGTCACCGTTCCGAAAGAATCCCGTCTATCTAATAAATACTGCACGTCCAAGCCTTCAGGATCGTAGAGAGCCCCTTGAGCATCCGAAATGCCTACCACTTTAGCTCCAGCCTCATGAAGGAACTGAGCAAGAAAGCTGCCTGCATTGCCAAAGCCTTGGATAATGACGCGCGCGCCCTCAATCGGAATCCCAGCGACATGAGCTGCTTCTCTAAGCAATAGTACAACGCCCATAGCGGTAGAAGATTCTCTTCCAATCGATCCGCCCAAGACGAGCGGCTTGCCAGTTATAAAACCTGGCGAATCGAATTCCCGAATCCGGCTGTATTCATCCATCATCCACGCCATGATTTGTGAATTCGTGAACACGTCCGGCGCTGGAATATCCTTGGTCGGCCCAACAAGCTGGCTGATTGCCCGTACGTAACCACGGCTTAACCGCTCCAGCTCGCCGAAGGATAATGTGCGCGGATCGCACTGAATTCCGCCTTTGCCTCCACCATAAGGCAGATCGGCAATGCCGCATTTAATGGTCATCCACATAGAAAGAGCCTTCACTTCGTCTTCAGTGACCCCGGGATGGAAGCGAATGCCCCCCTTGGTCGGTCCGACCGCATCATTATGCTGCGCACGGTACCCTGTGAATACCTTCACCGAACCGTCGTCCATTTTCACAGGAATGCGTACGGTTAGCAATCGAAGCGGCTCCTTTAGCAATTCGTATAAGGATTCCGCGCATCCCATTTTATCGAGAGCAGCTTGGATTACAAGCTGCGTTCTGCTCAAAACATTCAAGCTTTCCGCTTGCATAGGCTTCTCTTTTACTTCCGTCGGAGCTTCCATGATGATCCCCCTTGAGATTTAGTACACCTTTTAATGAATCCGATTGCCGTCCGAGACGACCATTTTTCCTTGCTTGAATACAGAATGAACATGGTTGATCCCAAAGTGATAAGGCAGATAAGCCACGTTATCTGCATTGAAAATAACCAAATCCGCCTGTTTTCCTGCTTCCAAACTGCCAATTTTATCCGCTTTTCCGATCGCGTGAGCCGCATTGATGGTCACAGCCGTCAGAACTTCCTCCGGCGTCATCCCTAAATTCAGGCAGCCCAGCGTCATGACAAGCTGCATAGATTCCGTTGGCGAACTACCCGGATTATAATCCGTGGATAACGCTACGGGGAGTTCCATTTCAATCATCCTACGCGCACGGGCGTGATGTTTCAGTCTTAAATTAAAGGAGGTAGCCGGCAAACAGACGGCAATGACGCCAGCTCGCTTCATCGCTTCCAATCCTTCATCTGATGCAGCAATCAAATGCTCAGCGGAGATACAGCCGAGTTTACCGGCAAGCTGCGCGCCACCCATCGGCTCGATTTCGTCCGCATGGATTTTCAGACCGAAGCCCATTGCTTTTGCGGCCAACAGGATTTGCTCCGATTCTTCCACGGAGAATACGCCATGCTCACAAAACACATCGCAAAATTCAGCAAGTCCCTGACGTTTCACTTCGGGGAGCATTTCTTCAATGAGAAGCTGAACGAATTCTTGTGACCGGCCCTTATATTCTTCCGGAACCATATGAGCACCCATGAACGTAGATACCAGATCAACCGGATGTTCCTGGTTGAGTTTGCGAGTAACCCGAAGCTGCTTAAGCTCATCCTCCAGCGTTAGACCATACCCGCTCTTGGCTTCTGCTGTGGTAACCCCATAAGAAAGCATCGTATCCAAGCTTTTTTTAGCCTTTACGTACAACTCATCTTCCGAAGCCTGACGGGTTGAACGGACTGTACTGAGAATCCCGCCGCCTTGAGCTAAAATTTCTAAATAAGAAACTCCTTTCAGCTTTAAGGCTAGTTCATTCTCGCGAGAGCCGCCGTGAACCAAATGCGTATGAGGGTCAATAAGTCCAGGGGTAACAAGCTTACCCTCAGCATCATGCTTATGAGTTACCGGCCGTCCACCAATTTGTGCCAAAACTTCTTCTTCCGTTCCGGCTGCAACTATGATACCGTCTGTGATTGCCACTGCTCCCCTTCGAACTGCCGCAACCTCTGACATTTCATCGCCTCGGCGCGGCTCCTGAGTTCCTTGCATGGTGATCAGTGTACCAATATTATGGATCAGCAGGTCAATCCGATTGTTCTCCATCGTTTCTCCCCCTCGAAATACAGCAAGCCTGATCGGGCTTGCTGCGAGTTATCATCATTCTTTTTCCAGTAACAATTAGATGCCCATCATCGGTACGCGAACACCGCGTTCCTTCGCCGTTTGAATGGCAATGTCATAGCCGGCATCGGCGTGACGGATGACGCCCATTCCAGGGTCCGTGTTCAAGACACGTTCTAACCTTTCGTCTGCTTCTTTGGAACCGTCCGCGACGACAACCATACCTGCGTGCAGGGAGTAACCCATGCCTACGCCGCCGCCGTGATGGACGGAAACCCAGCTCGCACCGGATGCTGTATTCACAAGCGCATTCAAGATAGCCCAGTCGCCAACTACATCGCTGCCGTCCTTCATGGACTCGGTTTCACGGTTAGGCGATGCCACGGATCCGCAATCCAGGTGATCACGTCCGATAACGATCGGCGCGGATAATTCTCCATTGCGCACCATTTCGTTAATCGCCAGACCCATCTTGGCCCGTTCCCCATAACCCAACCAGCAAATACGAGCTGGCAAACCTTGGAACGCGACTTTTTCTCTGGCCAATTCGATCCATTTACGCAGATGCGCATTTTCTGGGAACAGTTTCAAAGCAAGTTCATCTGTTTTATAGATATCCTCCGGATTACCGGACAATGCCGCCCAACGGAACGGTCCTTTCCCTTCGCAGAAGAGCGGACGAATGTAAGCCGGAACAAATCCAGGGAAATTAAAGGCATCCTTAACCCCTTCATCAAGAGCCACTTGACGGATGTTGTTACCATAATCAAATACGGTTGAACCAAGTTTTTGAAGATCAAGCATCGCCTGAACATGGTCAGCCATCGATTTTTTGGATAGCTTCACATACTGCGCTGGATCGTTTTTACGCAGGTCAGCCGCAGCTTCCAAAGAATAACCGACCGGCACATAGCCGTTAAGCGGATCATGAGCCGAAGTTTGATCGGTTACGAAATCAGGCACAATTCCGCGTTTCACAAATTCCGCGAAAACCTCTGCAGCGTTTCCTACTAGCCCAATAGCTAGCGCTTTCCCCTCAGCTTTCGATTCGTTCGCAAGCTTCAACGCTTCATCCAGATCGTAAACCATGACGTCGCAATAACGAGTGTCGATTCTGCGTTGAATACGAGTCGGATCAACGTCTACACCGATAACCACACCATCGTTCATCGTTACAGCGAGAGGTTGAGCGCCGCCCATACCGCCAAGTCCGGCCGTTAATGTCAGGGTACCTCTTAATGTGCCTCCCGAATGCTGCCTAGCTGCCTCAGCGAAAGTCTCATACGTACCTTGCAAAATGCCCTGCGTTCCGATATAAATCCAGCTGCCAGCCGTCATTTGGCCATACATCATAAGACCCTGTTTATCGAGTTCATGGAACGTCTCCCAGTTGGCATATGCCGGAACAATGACCGAGTTGGAGATGAGAACCCGCGGCGCATGCGAATGCGTTCTGAATACGCCAACCGGTTTCCCGGATTGTACAAGCAGCGTTTCATCCGCTTCTAGGTTCGTTAAACATTCTACGATCTTGTCATAAGACTCCCAGTTTCGTGCAGCCTTGCCGATTCCGCCGTAGACGACGAGATCTTCCGGACGTTCTGCTACGTCTGGGTCCAGATTGTTCATCAACATACGCAGGACAGCTTCCTGCTGCCAACCTTTTGCCGTTAACTTCGTTCCGTGTGCTGCTCGAATCGTACGTTTAATAGTTTGTTCCATGAATAGTCACTCCTCTATGTTGTGTTCATTTAATTTCGTTTCATATATCCCGTCAAGAAAGTCAAGATGACATGCAAGGCGGTCCTGACCGTCGCTCTGCGGGGATCTTGCATTGGATCTACACAAACAATATCAAAGCCTCGGACCTTAGGATGCTGTCCTAATAGGAATACGGCTTCCAACAACTGCCAAGAAGTCATTCCTGCTGGAACGAGCGCTGGCACACCAGGTGCATAAGCTTGATCCAGTACATCCATGTCAACGGTTACATAAATAGCATCCGTCCCGTCACCAGCAACCTCCAGCGCCTTTTCCACCAAAGCTTCGATTCCATCTTTGGCTACCTGACGCGCCGTATATTGGGTAATTCCTTGCGCCATGGCATATTCATGATACGCTCTTGAATTGGCGAAGCTGTGAAGTCCGATTTGCGCAATATGGCGGCCTTCAACCGTCCCCGATTCGATCAACCCGCGGATTGGCGTTCCGTTGGAAGGACCTCCGTCCTCCAGATTCCGGACATCCATGTGGGAGTCAAGCTGAACGATGCCCACCTTTCCACCGACATGGTGCTTAAACGCTTTCACAGAGGGGCAAGTAATGGAATGATCGCCGCCAGCAATAATCGGGAACAAAAGAGGCATGGCTGCGTAAATGTTCTTCAGCCCTTGTTCGATATTGGCATGACAACGCAGCAGATCCGTCACATGCATCTGAATATCACCTAGATCACGTGCCTGCAATTCCTCCAAATCGACCCCGTGGTCGATACTGTACGTCGTGACATTTGCAAATAATTCCCGCAAGGCATTCGGTGTCATCGAAGCGCCTGAAATACTGATTGACGTCTTAGAAAGCGGAACGCCGATGAAACCGACTTGGACTTCTTCCTCGCCTTCCCATGGGGTCAACCACTGGGATACCTTGGTCTCGAATCGATCCCGCCAATTGGACTGTCGTACAAATTCTGGCGGATTCAGCAGTTCAATTTTTCTCAAAGCCGCTTCCCTCCTGTAGGTTCATGAAACAAAGTTTGTTTGTTGCTATGTTTCCATCATACTTAAAAATGGGGCATCTGAATCTAGCCGAATTTGCGGAAAGATAGCACAATATTACGGTTTGATCTAGAAATGAATATTCGATTGAAAACGCTTAAAAGCCAACCCCTGAGCGGATTGGCTTTAAGTAGATATTGCTATAACACTAGCACTGAGCTGAAGACCGATAGTCCGTCGGGCTGCACCCCATAATCATTTTAAATTTCCTTGCAAAATAGTTCGCGTCCTGAATACCGACATGGGCCGCAATCTCTTGTACGGAAAGCTCCGTTTTCTCCAAGAAATAAGCCGACTTTTCGATCCGAACTTTATTTAAGAAATCGACGAAACTTAAACCCGTTTCCTTTTTGAATAAATGAGCAAAATAATGGGTACTCAGGTAACAACGCTGCGCAATTTCCGTTAACAGCATTTTTTCCTGATGATGCTCCTTAATATAGACGATGGCCGACCGGATGACCGGAGATACCTCCAATGCATGATCGTCCGCTACTTGCCTTGCAAGCTTCCTCCAATAAGAGCTCAGCTTTAGAACAAATTTATCATAACGAATGGTGCTGTATAAGTTTTGGAGCATTCTCGCATTGTCCGATAGGATTTCCGAAGCATTCCCGCCTAAATCGACTACCATCCTCGATAGCGATAAGATCAGATCGTAGGCTTCCGATTTGAATCTGTCCACATTATGCTTATACACCCCGGCAAGCCGTTCCAACAACACGGCCAAATAGGCTATCGACCCGTCTTCATCGCCGATCCGGACACGTGAAAGCAGCTCGATTTTTTCCTCTTGAGACACCGGCTCAGTCCGTTCCTCATGAATGTTTCTTTGCTGTTCGTATTGAAAAATCATCCGGTTGCCTTGAAAAAAACGGTCGATTAGTGATTCCTTGGCTTCGCCGTAGGAGAGGTGCAGCTTATAAGGATCGTCGTAGTAAGTACCGATTCCTGCCGAGACGGAGAACCCCTTCCTATCCACCTGATGCTGCAATTTTTTAACCATGCGGACCATGATTTGTTTATAGGAGGGATCCGGCTGCCCGCCTGCGCGTACTTCCAGGAGTAAGGCTAATACCCCTTCTCCCACCCATACCCACAAAAAAGGTGCAGCAAAGCTCTCATAGATCGCTTGCACCAGCTGCTGTCCGATCTCGATACTCCACGGTAAAGACTTATTCATAGCCAAATCGGTGTATCGGTCGATTGAGAGAACTATGACCAATTGAGGGCATGATTCGATACCCAACCTCTCGCGCATGTCATCGAAATCCGCTTCATGGATTAGCGTTCCGGAAATAAGAAGTTGAGAAAAAGCCGCTTGGGCCGTATCCAATTTCATGGTTGAAATCACCCTGCCTATCTATTCAAAAACGGAAGCCGCTTTGCTCCAAAACTTAGGAGAAAACCGCTTCCGTAGTTACTACCATTTTATCTCACCGATCATATTCTTTACAACTTTTGCATTTCCGTTTGCTCATATTTCTTGCGATAAAACAGGTAGTAAACACCATAACAAACAATGGTAAAAGGGATTCCGTAGTAAAGAGCAATTTTTTGTTCTTCATCGAACGCCAAGCCGACTAATGCAATCAGACATAGGATTATGGCAAGAATGGGCACCAGCGGGAAGATCTTTACTTTATATTTCAAATCTTCCAGGCGGTTCCCTTCGGCCAAATAACGACGACGGAACAAATATTGAGATAACGCAACCCCCATCCAAACCAGAATTCCGGCGAATCCGGAAATGCCGCTCAGCCACAGAAAGACAGTGTCCGGGGCTACGATACTTGAAATCAAGGCAACAGACGCAACGATAACACTTACGATCAGAGCTCGAAAAGGTACGCCTCTGGAGGTCAGCTTACTCAAGTAGGGGCTGGCCATATTACTCTTTGACAGCGACCACAGCATACGGGAGGAAGCATATAAGCCGGAGTTGCTTGCCGAAAGAAGCGCTGTCAAAATAACAAAATTCATGATATCCGCTGCAAATGGAATTCCCATTTTATCAAAAACAAGCACAAACGGACTATCCGTAAGACCGGCTTCTTTCCAAGGGATTAAGGAGCTTAAGATAAATACCGACCCTACGAATAAAAATAAGATCCTCCATATTGTATTTCGTGTCGCCTTCGGAATCTCTTCTTCAGGATTTTCACTTTCGCCTGCGGCAATACCGATCAGTTCCGTTCCCTGATAACTGAAATTAACGGCTACCATGGTCATGAATACCGGAACGAAGCCATGTGGAAATAATCCTCCATCGTGGGTGAAGCCTGATAGAATCGGAGCCGAGCTGAGGCCTTCGAAAGGAATGATGCCTGTGATCGCGGCAATTCCTAATAGAACGAACAAAACGATCGTAATGACTTTAATGGTTGAAAACCAGAACTCGGATTCGGCAAAGAGGCTCGCCGAGAAGGCATTTAACAGGAACATGAATGCAATGATTAGTGCGATCCAGGCCCAAGGGGGGACATGAGAGAACCATCGGTTCATCAACATTCCGGCACCGACCCATTCCGAAGCGACGGCTACAATCCAGTTGATCCAATACAACCAGCCTATTGTAAATCCGGTTGCCGGACCTATAAATTTCGTTGCGTAGACCTGAAAGGAGCCCGTCACCGGCATAATAACAGCCAGTTCAGCCAGACAGAGCATGACTAGATACATCAAAAGTCCGCCGAACAAATAAGACAGGACCACACCGCCGGGTCCGGCTTGATTAATCAAATACCCCGTACTTACAAACAAGCCGGTTCCGATTGCGCCTCCTAACGAAATCATATACATATGCCTGCTTTTCATGGAACGCTTCAGCTGATCGTTACTTCCCTTTATTTCGCTTGCCATATGAAGTATACCCCGTTTCATGTAGTTTTGAATGGAAAGCGCTTACAATCACTTCGAAAAAAGGGTCGTTCCGTCATCATTTTTTAAATATGGTTGTACCCAAACCCTAACACATCGTGTTCAAAGCCTTTTTTGGGAGCGCCGATCGTTCCGTAAATGCAGACACTTAACCATTCTTCGGAATATCCTGATATTTCGACCGTCCCTCTTGTAATACAAAATGTTAATCCTACTGTCCGCAAAATATCCCCGAATTGGACTGTCCCTCGCCCAATCCCCTGAATCGCTTCAAGAATGGCATGATATAACGAATGAACTTCCCGATAAGAGTTCGGATCGATAACCTTATTCGATTTGGCGCTGGTTTCAATAGCCGTCACTACTTTTACCAAATCCATTGCGCCAACCTTTCCAATCGTATACCGGTATCCTCTTTTCTTCATTTCATTCTCAATATCCGTACCCGCTTCATCATTGTGCAGCATGACCAAAAGAGAAGTTAGCTTTCCCATCGTATAATTACTGCAGTCGAAAAGTTTTCTTTCATTCAGGTTACTCATTAAGACTCATCCTTTCTATTCTGTAACCTTCCCAAAAAAACAAAAAACTTCGCATCGAAGGATGGTAATTCCTTCATGCCAAGCTCATTCTATTGACTATAGGCTAAGTAGAGCACTAGATTACTTGTCTTGATTATATCAGAGTACATCTTACTGTCAATATCAATACTTTCCATATTTAAAACGGACCGTTTAAAGCCAGAGGAAAGGCAAAAAACGGTCCTTTGCAAGTTTGAAGACACCAAGTTATTGAATTTTCACTACCTCCGACATGCTTTTAGCTACATCGATTTGCTTCATCCAATCCGCTATCTTTTGAAAATCATGTGAAAGCACACGATCCGCTTCAACGGCTGGAACAAGATTGCGGCACTGGTCATAGAGCCATTTGGTCCCGAGCCCGAGCAGCTGCGGATCGCGGAAATCAGCCGCTTGAGCCCCGCACAACAGCTCAATGGCGAGAACAGCATAAGCATTCTCCACGATTTGCTTCGCTTTCCTTGCTGCAATGGTTCCCATGCTCACATGATCCTCCTGATTCCCCGAAGACGGAATGGAATCCACGCTTGCAGGATGAGCCAATGACTTATTCTCGGAAACGACTGCCGCGGCTGCATATTGAGCGATCATAAAACCGGACTCCAGACCTCCATTTTTCGTTAAGAAAGGCGGAAGGTTCTCATTTAAGTGAGGATTGACTAGTCTTTCTATCCGCCGTTCGGAAATATTGGCCAGTTCTGATGCGCTGATGGACAGATGATCCATCGGCAGGGCAATCGGCTGCCCGTGAAAATTCCCGCCCGAAATTACCCGTTCCTCATCCACAAAAATTAGCGGATTATCCGTGGCCGAATTAATTTCAATCTCAAGCTTTTCGGCAATATAAGTCAGCGCATCGCGGCTTGCCCCGTGAACCTGCGGCGCACAGCGCAAGGAATACGCATCCTGCACCCTTCGTTCCCCCTGGTTTGTCATTAACTTGCTCCCGGAGGTTAACCGTTTTATATTTTCTGCAGATTGACTTTGCCCTTTATGCGGACGAATGATATGGGTTAAAGGATCAAATGCGTCCCGGACACCGAACAGCGTTTCACAAGTCAATGCAACTGTGCAATCGGCCCAGTTCGCCAGATTCATGGCATCCCGGCAGGCCAAAGTGCCTACAGCCGTCATCACCTGTGTCCCGTTAATAAGAGCCAATCCCTCTTTCGCCTCCAGGGTTACTGGAACAAGCCCGGCAAGATTCATGGACTGGCCGCCTGGTAGCCGATTACCAAGATAATAAGCTTCTCCTTCACCGACGAGTACGAGCGCCAAATGAGAAAGCGGAGCCAGATCACCGCTTGCGCCGAGCGAGCCTTTTTCCGGTATGACAGGCGTCACCCCTTGATTCAGCATACCAACCATCAATTGGACGACCTCCGGACGAATTCCGGAGTAGCCGAGCGCGAGTGCATTGACGCGCAGAAGTATAATCGCTCTTACAATTTCGATCGAGAACGGCGTACCGATCCCGCAGGCGTGACTTCGAATGAGATTTAACTGAAGGGTTTTGGCATCTTCGCCAGAAATATAGGTATCGCTAAATTTTCCGAAGCCTGTTGTCAAGCCGTAGACCACTTTTTTCTCGCTCAACAATTTTTCCACATAGGCTCTGCTCTTCGCCATTTTACGAATGCTCTCTTCTTGCAACTCGACCTTGGCGTTGAAGCGCGCAACCTGAACGACCTGCTCGATCGTTAATGCCCCTCCGCCCACTAATACCACGTTTTGATCTTTCATCTGTTCTGTTATTAACATATCCGCACCCGCTTTACTAGTAGTATAGGTAGCGGCTTCTAATGGCTATACGCTAAAGGCCGATTCTTCTATCATTGAAATCCTTGCCACAAACTCGTTTCTTTCCCAAAAAAACAAAAAAGAATGCACTTGGATAAGGAATCGATTCTTCCCTCATTCAAAGCTGCATTCTATTCACTAATAACTATATAGAGCTTAGTAAATATGTTACACCTTTGAAGGAGCGTAGTCAACAACAATTTCAACTTATTCTATTACAATATTCTGTACCTGCTTCATATTTGGCACAAAAGACTTCATGGAAAAGTACTTATCTCGGACCAGATTAAAAAAGAGGCTGTCCCATAAGTAACAATTATAGACGTGCGGGACAGATCCAATCGTTAGAAATAGCAAATGGTAGTAGGAAAAAGGAGCTAAGCGGCTTGTACGTGCTTAGCTCCTTTGCTTTTTATGTCTACTGCTGCTTTCTTCAGCAGGTTGTGGGCAAGCGAAAGCCCCCCGACCTCTAAGGCTTTAGTCGATTCAGGAATCTTCACTGCGGAGTTTTTCACGCGCTTGGGTCTTTAATCGCAAATACTTCATGCTCACTTTGACTTCGCGATTGCCCACAGCTTTCGTGCACTGTGCTTTTAACGGGCATCCTTCACAACTTGCACTTCGGTAATGACGGTACTCGATTTCGTATCCACTTTCCGTTTTCTCCTTGCTCACTTTGCGGAAATGGATGGTTTGCCTAGCCGCGCATGTCCATGTATCTGATTCGGTGTTATAGGTCCAGTTGTCGATTTTGCTGACATCCTTTTGCCAAGTCTTACTCTTTTCACGGTGGTAGGTACTATATTTGACGATGCGTTGGCTTCTTCTCTTCACCGCCATATCCCGCATCAGCAATGATCGCGCTCAGCAGCTTGCCCAGTTGCGATTTTACCTTTTCAAATGAATCCATTACGACTTCGGAAGAGCATCCAATTTGGGTGTCCGGGAAGGGCTGGGTAGAAGCCAAGAACATTCGTAAAGGTGATTCTTTAGAAATCAGTAATGGATCCACATTACCTGTAGAGCAAATACTCATTACCAAAGAATATGCCAAGCTTTATAACTTTAGAGTTCAGGATTTCCATACTTACTATGTTTCAAATTTACAATGTATCAAGATATAAGAATGAAAAGATGTTCAAATTATTAAAATATACTAGAAAATTTAAATATAGTTGTAGACTGAGAAAATAAAATATTAGACTCACAGTTACATCGCTCAACTAAACATTCTTGTTAAGGCTAAGAATTACGGATATTGTATACGCGACAAACTGAGTTCACAACAGTATCCAGTTTTTAGTATTGGAGTCTATCTGAATACCCAAAGAGGTATAAATTGCAGAAGTGACTGGCAGAATGGCTGATGATTAGGGATTATCTGAATAAAACTACCATATTTTACTATGAGAAATTTCTGGTATATGTTACAGTTCTCTATGTAATACAAAATATTACCAATATAAGTACAATTTATCTACGAGGAAAAGAGGAAAGGTATATGAAAAAACTATTAAAAAAAGCCTTAATAATTTCTTGTGTTTGTACAACTGTAATACCAGGAGGTACTTTTGTATTTGCGAATAATAACCCAAATTCGCAAAATGTAAATGTTGAGCAAGAAAAAAGCATTCGGATTCTAACACCTAAAGTTAAAACCGAAACTGCAAAGGTATTTGATTATCAGCAAACAAAAGAAAAAAACACAAAAAAACACACTTTTAAAGTTACTCCTTCTGCTAATGACACAATCATTGAACTTCCATATGAATCCAATAATGGAATACACTTAAAATTGTATAAAAATAAAGAGGGTAAAACAGGTAATGCAGGAAATATCTATGATAAGAATGGTAATTCACTTGGAATATTTTCTGTTAACGTTGTTGATAAACAAAATACAGAAAATTTAATTACAAGTATCGATGCTAATATGTTGAAACTTACTGTTCAAGGTACTAATAGCACAGAACCATATGAAATCATGTTAACAACTGAAACTACATATTATTCAACTTATTTTAATAGTTTTGAATGGATAAATCGAGGTGGAACTTATCCAATATCTTTAAGTTTAAATCATACAAATTATATATATGAAGGATCAACTCAGTGGGATGCTGCTATAAGATCCGCAGATGCTTGGAGTAAAGTTGTAGCTGTACATAGTGGAAGTTCAAATTGGAGTAATGCAGGTGGTTTGGAAGATCAATTTAGTTGTCATGTTGGAAGTGCTCAATATAAAAACCCTTGGAATATAGAACCATCTAGACCAGATGTAAGTTATGCGGAGACTGTGGCTAACTTATGTAACCCTGGATCGGGTTATTGGGACTAAAAAAATCTGTATGGTGAAATTTAATAGTAAGAATATTAAAGGAGAAAAGCTTCCTAGCTATTTCGACATGGGTAAAATAGATTGCGATATTATATGGAGTGGTGGGCATGATAGGCTGGTTTGCCGTGCGAAACAATTGTGTTTTAGCCCTTTCGCTTTAAAACATTCCGATAGAGGCTCCAAGTTAAATCGCTCTATTAGTAACGAATACCGTAACTTTTCCCGAGAAGTATAGCGAAGGGCTGGAGAAAAATAAATGCATCATAATATTGTATTTGATTATTTTAGACCAATTTATATTTTCTTTATTATTATTCTTACTATTTTACTGATAAATACTATTTTTAAGAAAAATAGATTTAAATTAGTTAACGGATTTGTAATAATAAGTATTTCATTTATTTGTTTACTAGTGTCTATTTATTTGACTTACCTAGCTGGCATTTTAACTGACGAATTATCAGTGGCTGGTGATCCTTTTTCCTTTTTTATGTTTATTATAATAGTACTAGTGTCTATAATTAATTTTGTTGCTTATTTTTATAAAAAACCTGCATGATTTAAAAGATGCTTGCGACGAAGCTGTTGTAGAAATTTCAGCAGATTAGAAAGCAGATTACGTCGATTAGTATGTGAACGGACTGACAATTTAAACCCTCCCCATTTATTGGTGAGGGTTTAAAATTTAGTTTTTTCCATATGGCGCTAGTCGGGAATGGGAAAGTTCTTGTCATTTAATTTAAAAGTATTAAAGAGGTTACGATTTAGAACATTTGTTTCGTTATATATGATTACTTCATGGATAAATAAGTAATGAATAGTTGTATTTCAAAGGAGAAACTGAATCATTAGCCGCTAAGCTAACGGGACACGATAGTTGAAATAGAGTGAGTTCAAACAAAGGGCCATCCCGCAAAGGATGGCCTTAAAACTTGCCATTACAGACATTGAGGAGAACCGTATCGAAGGGTAGTAGTACGGATCATTCAGCTAACTGGGAACGTTAGTTCATGCTTCTTTCCTATTCCGCTTTAATTACAGGCAAGAAGTAATCAAGAATAATTTTCTGACCTTTTTCTATTGGTGTACAGTATCTTTCGTATGTGTAGACATCGCACCAATAAAAGTTTTCAATATCAATTTTGTATCCTGTTTTCTCAATTGCTTCGGAACAAATCAAGTACGCACTATCAATAATATCGTTTAAGTGATCGGCTTCAATCCATACTTTAGCAACCGTGCCAGCAGGTACATGTTCATCATACATATTTTCTGGAACAGGTGCATCAAGCTCTACAAATTTGCCTATGATATACTGGAAATGATCTCTTCCAACAAATTTACTCATATGCCCAAGTCCGATATAATCATCGATATCTTTGCATATCCATTGCTCAATTTCTTGAAATCTATCAAACAAGCCTTCCCTAAAAGCTGTCCCCCAGCACTCTTCTCCTGCCTTTTGAAACGAAGTTTCCTTCATCATACCGACAACTTTACGAGCGCCAAATTCTACATATTCGATTTTTCTTAGCTCAGCCATAATTCGTTTTCCTCCTACAATCCTAATATTTGTAAAGGAGGTGCGAGGGCATTCATTAAGCTGTACGCTGCCATTTCTAATATGAGTAGGAGAAACCTTGTGGTGTTCATTGAATGCTCTTGTAAAAGCGGCATGCGAATTGAATCCATATTTCACAGCGATGTCTATTATTTTCTCACTACTAGTTCTAAGCTCATAACCTGCCAACGTCAATCGACGCTTTCTTACATATTCACTGATCGTTATCCCTGTAATATATACAAAAATACGCTGAAATAAGGGAGCAGGACAACCTGCAATTTTAGATATAACACTGTAATCAACTTCATCTGAGCAAGGTATAATATTTTCTAGGTATTCCACGACACACTCAAAAGTATTTAAGTTATCCATTACGCCGCACCTCCTCTCGTATTAAAATTATATGACTTTGTTCGCAATATCACTTTACAAGAACTGTACATTTTTTGTAAAGAAAAACGCATTATTATAAAAAAATACTCTATTTATCTAACTTTCTTCGTTCAACAACATAATCAGATGAAAATACTGAAATTTAATAATTTATTAGACCATGAGATTGTTGAACTATCTTGCCCATTAATTCAACAAAAGGACGTAACCCAAGCCTTCGATTGGGTTACGTCTTCCTCATTATATTCCATTTCCAATTACAAATTAAAGAACGTTCTCAGGTAGCATGTAATGCTTAAAAAGGAGCCCTTGCTTAATCTAAGCACTAAGAAAATACTTTATTTTTCAGTCTAACACTTTATTTCGCCCCGACATTTAAATCACAAGATAAGCAAAATCAACTCATTGAAAACATTACCGTTAATCACATTGTTGTTGGTGTAGACATTGCTCAGAAGGCTCATGTTGCTAGAGCAGTTAACTTCCGTGGAGTCGCTCTCGGTAATCCTTTAGAATTTAGTAATGACGAAGATGGTTTCAAATCCCTCGACCGTTGGATTCGCAACTTGTTAGCTTCATAATAAGCTATCTCAAATAATCGTTGGTATGGAACCGACGGGTCATTACTGGCTCAGCCTTGCTGGTTGGCTCAAAAACAAAGCAATTGAAGCCGTGCTTGTTAATCCTCACCTAGTCAAAAAGAATAAAGAAAACCGCGACAATACACGTTCTAAAAGCGATAGAAAAGATGCTTTAGTTATTGCCGACATGGTGAAAAACGGCTACTATTCCCCCGTCCGTTTCCATTCTTCTGAGTACGAGGAGCTCCGCGTCCTGACGGCTAACCGAGAAACAGTCGTTAAAAGGCTTGTAAGTGCAGTTAATCAGATCCACCGCTGGGTCGACATTGTCTTCCCTGAACTGAGGCAAGTCTTTAAGATCTTAACTTGCAAAGGTGCATTGTTAACCCTTCGGCTTTTTCCTCTCCCAACTGATCTATGTAAACTAAGTCCTGACGATGTCAGTAAAGGATGGCAGAAATCCATGAAATGGCATTCAGGTGTGCGTAGAGCCCACCTACTCATCGATCTTGCCAAGCAAACCGTTGGTTCCAAACAGGCTGCACATGCTTACAAACTCCATCTAGAACAGCTTCTTGAGGAGCATGACTTAGCAACTAAACAGCTGCAAAGGATCGAAAAAGAAGCCAAAGACGTTGTTGAACGTATCCCCTATGCAGGCAAACTTCTTGCCATTACAGGTATAAGTGCAATTGCTCTAGCTGGCGTTTTAGGAGAGTCTGGTGATCTACGAGGTTTTGCACATGGGAACGCACTACTCCGCCATGCAGGTCTTAATTTGACTGAGGCAAGCTCGGGTAAATGGAAGGGACAAATGACGCTCAGTAAACGAGGCCGTCCACGCCTGCGTCACTTCCTCTATTTAATCACGATGTGCATGGTTATGAGTAATCAAGAATTTAAAGCTTTACACCAATATAATGTCCAAGTAAAAAAGCTTAAAAAGATGAAATCTATCATGAAGTTATGTGGAAAGTTAGCTCGCCTCTTAGTCGGTATGGCTCGTAGTGATGAAGCCTACAACCCAACTAAAATCTTTGCATTGACAGCTTAAAATAAACCTTACCCTCACGCAAGTTGGCGTATTCGCAGGATGACATAGAAAGCACGGAGTATCGGGATACGTTAAACAACACCACCTGTGATGTTTCATAAATAATTATAAAACGGAGCCCGCAAACCCGCGGCGCTCCGTTATTGTTGTTGCAGAATTGATTAGAATTTAAAGTGCGCCGGGGCGGAATTAGCAGTTTGTTGCAGAATTCGTTAGAAAAATATTTTAACCTTTCAGCTGTACATGCATAAATATACATTTATTTCAAACGAGCGGATTTGTCGGTGTGGCACCCGCCCAAATTAACAAAACTGAGCACGCCAATTGCGCCGTCTGCGTGAATGTTTTCCCTACTCTACAACGTCTCCGTACTGAGCGTAAATCCTTCGATCACGGCGTCTTCATCGACCTCGATCAAGATACATCGTTTTCCTTGATAATTCACCTGTTTCACGTACTTTAAATCTTGCGGACTGACTGAAATCGTGGCGATCTTCGTATCAATCTTAATCGATTTCGAATTGAACTTCGGAAGGACGCTGCTTGCTTTGAGTTCATAGTTTTTGTTGTCGACAACAGTTTGAAACGCTCGTTCCACCTTTTCCATCGTCACGTTTTCCACGCCGCTCACCGTTAGCATGCGTTCCACATCTTTATAGTCCAACTTCGGAGGTTCCTCCTCCTCGTTAGTCTCAATGACCCGATGAATTTCCTCGTACACGTGAGCGATCGTTGAAGCGTCGAGCTGATCTCCCGCCACTTCTTTCACGATTTCCTCAAAAATGGCTCTCTCTTCTTGCGCCGTCACGGTCTTCTCGGCATTCAAAACTTGCTCGATGAAATGCAAATTCGGTTCGTTGGCTTTACCCGTGCAATACAGAATGCGATTCATGTCGGAATAGTTGTCCGTCACACTTGGGTAGAAAAAACCTTGCTCCGGCGAGTTCAATTTAATGATCGGATCTACGAAGACATTATACTTGAATTCCCTCTCGACGTAATCAAACATGAGGGTTTTCCGCTGTTGCTCAGTGGAATTCACACTGCACAGAATGAACGGATTCGCGAACATCTCGTCCTTTTCGCTCTCCTCGGCTTCTTCATTCCTGATCTTGGTCGGCTTAAAATATTGTCCGTGGACGAAAGTAATGACCGTATCCCGTTCATATTTGGTATCCGCCAACATTTTCTCCACCAACAGGAGCATCAGATCTTGCCATTCTTCCGGATTACCAGTCACTATACCTTGATGGAGAAGCACCTGTGAAGGCGTCTCCGCTTCCTCCTGAAACTTTAACTCGAACATTTTCTGATCCAATTCGCCGGTCAGCAGTTTTTTGAAATTGACCATATATAGTTCCTGCTTCTCCCTGTCCAATAGGGAGAACGGCTGACGCTCGTAATGATAGATCTCGTTGCTTTCCTTCATGATATACACGTTAAGAATGTTGAAAATTTCAAGCATGTCGTAATCCAACTTAAGCTGCTTGCGAATATGTGCGAGTTCTTTCTTTATCATGGTCCTTCAGACGCTCCTATGAAGTAAAATGGCCTTACTAGTACTAACGATTGAATTAGAAAACTTGTAACGGATGATTTGCCATCCTGAGTGTTCACATCAAAACAAAAGCCCTTCATGAGAAGGGCTTTCACCGTTACTTCCCTTTATTTCCGTTCCAAACTTAGAGTGAATAGCACTCCACATGTCTCGTAATTAGTTTAATAACTCTACTTTTGAAGACTTGGATAAACTACTTCCTGTATGTTAATGCATTATTATAGATTTCTCAACAATTTTGAGAATCTATCCTCACTAAATCTGAAAATTTTCTCGAAAATTATGACAACACACAACAGTCCCGTGGATGATAATTTCTTGCTCTCCGTACTTGCTGATTACGATCTTCTTGCTCTTTCCATTAGGACTGTTAGTCGTTTTTTTGTTCTCTACTTCATATTTTTGGTAGCCTAAATACGTATCCATTTCAGCTTCTAAATAGATTCTTCAATGCATTTTGGGCATCTTGAGCCGATACCAACTTATTCTCCTTAATAACTCGCGAAGCTGCTGCTTTGTCCATAATCCCATTCATTTATTTATAGTATCATATTGTTCCCGACTATACACAGATGGCTGTTCTTACGGAACTTCGATGGTTGAACCATTTCCCTTAATATCTCATGAAATTATTATTTGTGCCTTCGTCGGCAATCGGTCTATATTCTTGGCATGTATCGGCTCGGCTATGTTCTTGTCAACCGACACTTATGTCATCATAAATGTCTAATTGTCTAATGACACAAATCTGCCTACATCGAGGCATTGAGGACAAAACAAAAACAACAAGATAATTGTTGTTTTTGTTTCCCTGCTATTACTTTACAATTGAAATAATTTTTAATCCAGCAAGATATTTTTCGGCTGCTCTTTTTTCATTGTCAAAACCAGAATTAATTGACAGCCTCACTGGCAAATGAGATATTTCATTTTTCTTGTATTTCTTTTCTTTATAAGGACAAATTATTTGATTTTTCTTCATAGATGCTACTACTTCTCTATTTTTACTAACATAGTACTCTAATGTGCTGTTTAATCCATCATCATTTTCATTTATAACAAATGAAAATAAATCACTATTGTTGAAATCATCATATTTAGTTACTGGTCGAATACCTTTTGCTGCATAATCACTTGCTATATTTATCCAATCATTAAAGTGGTTATTTGCAACCCTCTCGCTATAAAAGGGGTTAATATTATAAAAAGATTCTTTCCAAAATATATAGGCGTACGCATACGGACATATTTCTGGAAAATCCTTCTCCCTACTTATCTTATACAATCCTGAAAATCGCTTTATGCAATGACTATGATTAGATAAAATAGTTTTGAAAAGATACTTTTCAAAACTATTAAGTACATCTCGAGCTGTTTTATAAATCTCATCAAATAGATTTAAAACTAAGACTTCGGCTTGCCATATATCTGAAACTTTGAACTAGTTTCATAGGTTCAGGCTGGAAGATAGACGCCTACAAATTGGTCAGTTTGATCTGTACGTACTTGATCGATCGCATTTTGAACAGCCTGAGGTGTGTTGTTCGCCGGTGTCACTGGTGCTGTCTCATCGCCGTAGAGCCACGCATACCTAGACGTAAGATTGATCGATTTCGCGAACGCACCATTGACATATACATGGAGCGTGTTATCCATTTCCTCCTCCGTTTGGAGAATCTGGAATAGAGAAACGAGCAACGATCGTATTGGCACTTGCTTTCGTCGTAAATTGAACGAAACTGCCCGTAGTGTTCAACGTGGCTGCTCTTCTGCCCGAAGCTTCGCCTGCCAGATCGCCAATTTGGCAGTACGTGTGCGTTTTATGGATACTTCCCCCGTGTTTGCGGTCGTGTCAGCTATGCTGTACTACCCGCAAACGTATGGAATATAATCGTAATTGTTTCCTGATTTCACTTTGAAGTGGGCTCTTTTTTTATTTGTAATCGATAATGTGTTATCTCAAATCTACTTCTTAAGAGTTGCAAAAACCTGAGTCATATCTTCTATACTTGAAAATCGCTGATCAATATCTGCAGATATGCTTTTTATCAAAAAATTTTTAATGTGGTATTATACAGTAAAAAATAGCGGACATTTTCTCCATAAAATCGAGAAAAGGTCCGCCTAATTCAACTATATAAACTTTTTCAGTGCCTCGATGAATACAGGAGTCATTTCCTAACCGCATAACGTCTCTTTCTTGCTTTGTCCTTAAAAGAGGTCATAGTTCAGAAGAAAGATACTGCGGAACAACCCCTAACACTTTTGTTAAAGAAAAAGAAATCAATTCTCTGTAGAAAGTGCGACCAAATGTGTGCCATTATGAACTATAATGAAAACCTCCATCAGGGACGAACAGTTCCATATGAGTAATTGTTTGTTTTAATTCAGTTCGATCTAATAAAGTAATTCCCTTCGTATCAAGCCATTCATCATCATAAATTTGATCCAGATAGTTAATGCCCGTGTCTGGAATAATTGCCAACACCGTACTGGCATTACTGTGATTTAGATAAGATAGAGCAGCTATAACAGCTAATCCTCCTGATCCACCTATCATCAAACCATGCTCTCTGGCTAAGAGGCGACAAGTTGAGATAGCTTCTTGATCACTTGCCATACAAATGTGATCAATTACAGATAAATCGGTATTTTCCGTTCTCCAGCTTAATCCGACACCATTAATTAAGTAAGAATGGAACGATTTGTTAAAAATGGCCGAGCCTTTTACATCACAAGCTACAACTTGCACCTCAGGCTTCTTTGCTTTCATTAATCGACTAATGCCGCAAAGATGTCCACCTGTACTGACAGCTCCCACAACCGCATCCATCGGAAAATTGATTATTTCTTGAGCTGTGGTTTCAAAATGATAAGTAGGATTGCTAGGGTTATCATATTGATTTGGCCAGTAAGCATCTGGATAATTATTAAGAAGTTCTTTGACCTTTCTATATCTCGTCTTTTGATAGCCCCCATCCTCGTCTAATTCTGTTACCATTTCAGTTTCAGCGCCATAAGCTTTATACCACTTCAAAATAGATGGGCTAATCTTAGGGTCTACGACAATTAAGACACGAAATCGATACACTGCTCCGAGCATTGCCAAAGACTTGCCTAAATTTCCAGATGTGGACTCAATTAAAATCCCTCCCGGTTTTATTTCGCCTTGTTCCAGTGCTCTCTTGACCATGCCAAAGCCTGTACGATCTTTCACGCTAAAAGTAGGATTGAAATAGTCGAGCTTTAGAAACAGCTTTTTTCCAGATGGCACCAATTCATCTTCCAAAGCTACGATGGGGGTGTTTCCAATACATTCAGTGATATTGCGATAGATCATTACGGTCACCTCTTTTAATAATACGCAGATTTTTTACAGACGGGTAAGAATCAGGCCAAGAAAAAGAACGAAAAGTGAAATTGTTTGTAGGAGAGAAATGCGTTCGCGAAAAATCCAAATGGACAGTAAAGCCACAACAAGACTATTCGTCGAAAAAATAGGAGCAACAATACTTGCAGGACCATTTGATACAGCAATTACGTATATCTGCATTCCAAAAAAGGAGAATATACCTGATCCAAGCCCCCAATAGACTCCCGTCCGTTTTACTGTGCGTGTTAAATTTTTGTTTTTACGACGAAAAATCTCGATAGAGAACCATAGCAATGCAAAAAAATAGCTAATTAATAAAATCATCGCATTTGGTAAATGCAACTCTTCTGTCACTTTTAAGCCTCCGTTGCGAAGAAAAAAAAGAAAAGTCGCTGTAAGAACTAGCATATACCATCTTAAATTTCGGATACGCAATTTTTCATTAGGATCAATGGGCAGCATGAGAACGGCTAGAACAAGCATAGAGACACCTAACCATTCAAAATAAGAAAGTTGTTCTCCATATAGCGTTACAGATAGTCCAATTGTAAAAACAACATTGCTGTTGACTACTGGGGACGTTAGACTAGCTGGTCCATGTTCTAGTGCATGCATAAACAATAAATTTCCCATCGCAGTTCCAAATCCGATAACGAATCCTGCCAAAACAACTTCGACATTGATAACCCAACTGTCGGTAGAAAGAACCCAAACTAAAAATCCGATCGTGCCTGACAAATATAGCCCCCACAGCAAATGAGCAGTAGAGCCACGCTTGGTGGAACTGACTTTCATCATAAAGCCGCCCAGTCCAAACGTAAGTGAACTAAGCAGCGCAAGTGTGTACCACATTGTTTTAGTACCTCATTTAGCGCTTATACTTCACAAAGATAAATACTCTCTGTATATAGGCGCATTCTATCGATTTTCTCTTCACAAAAATGGCTCCAATCGTTCGTGCGAGGAGGTGAGATCAGCCAGTATAAAGGGACTTGCAAATTCAGAAGCCTCCTTAGAACAAGCGCCGTCTACAATTAAATAGCGATTCGCAAAAAGAGAGGTTGCAATTACAGGATGACGTAATAAACCTTCTTGCTGGATGGCTTGGCGGGTTCTCTCCAGCCGACCTGGTTCTACAGCTTCATGAAATTAAACATCGTCAATGTCCACCAATCGGAAACGCGGTAAAATATCCAATCGTTTTCCTCCTCCTCCTTGACTTATAGTTTTATTGGATGTGAATTACTTTTGTTGGTCTTTTTATAGCATAAATTACAAATATGTAGAAAATGAGGAGATGAAATGAATTTTGTGAAATTTCAGTTTTGCATTCGGTCTATTCTGAACACGATCATCCGTCCTGCATATTCCACGAATCCAATCCCGAAGAAATCGGCGGAAACGATATTTACCAAATTACTGACCACGAGCGCCAGCGATGTGGTATCCGCAAATATAAGGGCCGCCCCATCATTTACCGAAAAAAGCACGATGCAGTAGGGAGCCAACGACAACAGGCTTCCAGCACGAATGGCAGCCTGTTCAGATAGATGAATCTATTATAAAATTGGATGCGCCTCACTAGTGGTGCAGACTAAAGATGTTTTTATGAGAGCTAAAACCATTTTGGAGAAAAATATAGAGCTTCAAGATGTATTATTTACTGAATACACAGAGATTTGAATTAGATTATACAATGAAGATCCAGCAACACATCACCTAATCGAAAAGCATCGTAAAGACTTTGCCGCAATTTGCAATTTGCAATTATCTATAAGATACAGCAAGTAATTAAGTTTCCTGCACTAAATGCTATTGAAGAAAGCATCGAGATACTTAAATCATACAAATTATCATTTAGTCAAAAAATGATTTTGGCCCTAGAATTAGAAAAAATTAAAAAGAAAAATGCAATAAAACGAATGGCTGAAGGAACTACCGAAAAAGAATATGGTCATATTTGAGATAAAGTGGCGCACAAATTGGATTAGGTCCAGGATAACAATATGATAAAGCAAAGTACCTTTTTATAAACTCAGACAAAGGAGTTACTTGCTCACTAGACAGAGGAAAAGTCAGTATTACAAAGCATATAGCTTTTTAGTTGATTCTAAATATGATACTTTAAAGCCTAGTTGAGGCTGCTCTGTTTTAGGGAAAAATATTACACCAATATGATCAACAAGCATCGTTAACATTGCTAAGAGTTGCAACAAATGATAACTCGTCCCTTCTTTGTGAGACTTACACTTCTTCAATTGGGAAGTTCATAGATATCTCTCTTTCTTCTGAGACCAAGGTAATATGCCATAGCAACAGATAATATGCTTAGCCAAAATGTAAAATACCCTATGGGATCATATAATGGTTTAGGTCGTGATAACGGGGCATCATACCAAACAAATAATCAATGATGTCATTGTGGAGTATCCAAATGGCTGCTACGACTAAGTGTTTCATTTCAAAACGATAGTATGGGGTAAGCAACATTCCTTGTATGGCCATGACTGCATGAGAAGTTATCAACATATAGCCTTGCCATGATAACTCACCAGTTACAATAAGAACCAATAAATTCATAAACACGGCCCAGACCCCATATTTAAAAAGGGGCACTAATGCTAATGACTCCATCAGCGCCCAATCCACTTATTTTCACACTCAGTATCAAAAAAATCACTCTTATTATACTACAATATGTAGTATTTATGTTTAATATATAAGGCGGGTTTCAGAATCCCACCTATTTGGGAAAACATTGTCAACCATCCTTACACATTACGGATTGCATTTACGATAAGACGTTCAGATGTGAATCAATACCTATTCTTCCGATTAAACCAAGTATCGTCACAATAAAGAACGAGATCAAATATTTAGGCTGGAACCATATCCATCCCTACCTCTATAACAATTCATCTTCGTTTACTTATGTAATATACGAGCCCCCCTCCTATAGCAAGAGGAACAGTACCTATTACACATAGCTTAAGAAGTACAACAGTGTACGAACCAATCGAACTTGTTCGAAGCCAGTTTATCGCTGACAGGCTTAGGCAACATAACCCCATTACAATAAAGATGAGGGCGATCATCCAATCTTTCATTTTCATCATGCACCCTCCTCCTAAAGCTGCTCTGCCAATTTATCGCGAGGAAACAAAATATGAAATTGCGTCCCTATACCAAAGGTACTGTTTACTCTAATACTTCCACCTTGTGTTTCGACTAGTTTTTTTACGATCGCTAAACCCAAACCGGTTCCACCATGTTCACGAGAACGTGACTTTTCTACACGGTAAAATCTCTCGAAAATGTAAGCTATTTCGTCCTTCGGTATACCCATTCCAGTATCTGCAATAATAATTAGTAATTCTGATTGGATTTGATGGATCGTAATCATGATCTCCCCCTTCTCTGAATAACGAATTGCATTATCTAGGAGGTTGAGAAACACCTGTTCCATTCGATTACCATCAGCATATAGCATGGGTAGCTGCTGATCTACATGGGATAAAATTGAGATTCCTTTTTGTTTTGCCTTTAATGCAACTTTTTCAGTACAGCTCTCGACAATTTCATTCAGGTCGATCCATTCTAGGTCCAGGTTAAGCTTCCCTTCCTCCATTTTGGAGAGCTCAAATAAATCTTGAATCAAGTGTTTTAGCCTCACTGACTCTTGACGAAGAACATCAAGATATTGCTTTTTTTCTTCTTCCGTATCGTATAATCCTTCAGATAGTAGTTGCGTGTACCCTTCCAGGTATGTAATTGGCGTTCTTAATTCATGAGATATATTGGCTAAAAATTCACTTCGGTTCGCACGGTAGCGTTGTAGTTCCGTTGCAAGATCATTGATCGCTTGTGAAAGTGAGCCAATCTCGTCCTCAGATTCGACCTTAACACGAGCATCAAGGTCTCCTGTAGCCATCCGCCTCGAGACGGTTTCTATTTGAATTAAAGGCAGTGACATCCTTTTCGAGATAATGTAGGTTATACCT
The DNA here is from genome assembly GCF_010820665.1 of Paenibacillus sp. SYP-B3998. Taxonomy (GTDB): domain Bacteria; phylum Bacillota; class Bacilli; order Paenibacillales; family NBRC-103111; genus Paenibacillus_E. The sequence goes on from NZ_JAAIKC010000010.1 coordinate 44,955, forward strand.
ACTGCCAGTAATAGTGCGCCAATCCCTGCTAGAAGAATAAATTGCCTTGCCCTCGTTACTGACCTGTCAAGTTCGTCTAATGAAGAGAAAATAAAAACACTCCCCATATAGGCTCCCTCATGACGTAAGGGTTTGGCTGAGACCAGATATCTTTTATTGGAAGTAAAGTTTACCTCTTTTTGTAACGACTGACCGGAAGCTAGTGTACTTAGATCACTACTTGTTGCCAATATGGATTCGTATTCTTTCAACTGACCTGTTGAAGAGATAACCTCACCTTTGTTATCCATGATGTAAATACCCGCATTGGAAAGCTCCGACATCATATCCATCATGACATCTCCGTGAGATTCCATCATACTTACATAACGGGCAGACAGTTCATCAGCTTCTTTTAATATTTTATTGTGAATAAACCCAGCAAATATCTGATCAATGACAAAAGAGAAGATAAATAGCACAACAAGGAAGAGGATCATTATGGTAGCACCAAGCTTAGTTACAATACTGTTCCATCTCATTTCTTTTTACCAGCCGTATGGAACTTATAACCTACCCCCCATACAGTTTGTATGGGGTTATAATCCAAACCGGATTTTCGTGTTTTATCTCGAATATTTTTAATATGAGAGTCAACTGTCCTTACATCACCGAAGAAATCATGTCCCCATAATTTTTCAAGGAGCATATCTCTTGTATAGGCTCGATGTGGATTATCTGCTAGCAGACACAGTAAATCAAATTCTTTTTGAGTCAAATCCACATTTTGGTCTTTAATTGTTACCGTTCTTGCGTCCGGAGATATGGCCAAATTAGGATGCACAATTTTTTTTATTTCTTGTTCAGAGGTCTGAGCAATTAAAGCTCTTCGAATTAAGGCGAACACTCGTGCGATTAACTCTTCGGGTTCAAAAGGCTTTACTACATAGTCATCCGCACCTAAATTAAGCCCACGTACCTTATCCGATGTTTCCGTACGGGCCGTCAGCATTAAAATCAGCGTATTGTAAGACTCTCTGATCCTTTTACAAACTTCCCACCCATCCATATCCGGCATCATGATGTCTAGAATAATCATATCAAAATGCTGTTGACGAACTGCTTCTAAAGCATCAAGCACCGTTACTGGCCTCGTGAACTTGAAAACCGTTTTTCGAAAGATAAATTCGCAGTAGGTTCCTCATATTCCATTCGTCATCCACGACCATAACTCGTAAGTTCTTCATTGGTACTCAACCCTTTTTCCTTCTGCGTTTAACTATTATAATATCCACTAAATTTGTGGAAAGTATGTACTTCAAATAATTAATAACAAGGTAGATTTTATTCTACAGCTTGAAGTATATACTCCAAATAGAGAGCCCTGGGCTAAAAGTGATACCTAGGGCTATCGTTCAAAACATTTTTTACAACTGATTGACTCGAAACAACTTGAAGCTATAATCCTCTTTTGTTGATTTACGTGAACCTGATTGTATGCTGAGGGCATTGAGCCCTTACAAATTCATCCCATACTCAAATTAGACCCTCTCATGGGTAGTCAAAGTTTAACGCTTTAATATACTACATATTGTAGTATATTAATCTGATTCACGTCAATCTCAATGATGGTAAACAGGTTCTCTCATTTTTCTTGAAAAATTTAACTTCGGTTGCACCACGTAAAGGATCATATATAATATTGCACCCATCGTACCAACTCCAGCACCGTGATTGCTTTGTATTAGGTAAGACAAAATTACTCGTAGCTCTTAGAAGATCGCATACAGCCTGAATAATCTACCAAATCAATTAAACTCTCAAAATTTGAATAATATGTGTCAAAGCAGGAATAGGGAGATAGTAAGTCGAAATTAAAACTCGAAAATATAAAACAATGCCGAATCTTCTTTTGGGAAGAACGGGGGATCCATTTTTGGGGTGAATTGATCTTATTGATCGTAGGGAACCTTCAACCGAACCCTTCAGCTAACCTCGTAGGCTATCGGGAGGAGCAGTTTTCATTTGAAGAAGAAAGTTTCTTTGGTTTTATCCAGTGCTGTCTTACTGTTTTCACTAAGTACCGGGACCGCTTCGGCGAACGGAACTTTAGATGGTACAGTTGAAGAACTACTTGGAACCCCTTACAAATGGGGGGGGACATCACAGGAAAGTGGTTTCGATTGCTCGGGGTTTATTTTGAACGTATTCAAAGAATTCGAAATTGAGTTGCCACGCACATCTAAAACTCAGGCTAACGCTGGGGACAAAATTGCAAAAAGTGATCTTCGAGCTGGTGACCTCGTATTCTTCAACATTGATGGTAAAGGTATTTCACACGCGGGCATTTATATCAGAGACGGCAAATTTGCTCATTCTGCTAGTAATAAAGGGGTTAGTATCAGTAAATTAAGTGATTCTTATTATGCTAAAAGTTATGTGACTGCTCGAAGAATTGCTTCTGAAGAAGATTACCTACATATGATTACTGAACCATCTACTGCAGAGTGAGCACTTACCAAACTATGAAAAGCATCAGATTGAATTTTCGATCTGATGCTTTTTTATTTAAGATGAATAGCGAACGGGATCAAATTAAATTGCATTTATTGCATGCAAACGTGCTAAAAATGCTTTGATGCCTTCCTGCAAGTACCAGACGTTACTGCCTGAGTACATTGTATAAGCATGCTCCGTGATTGTGCTGAAATGTGCTAAGGAATGTCGCAAAATGAGTGCTTAAAACAAATTGAGGGGCTTATGTCCCCTCTTGATTTGATTTTAAATTATCTATTTCTCGCAGCCTGAGTTCAAGATTTTGAATTCTCAACTCATTTATCTCACGCTCGATTCGCTGATCTTGCTGGTGAGTTCCCTGACCTCCCCTTCCATACATTCCTTTCATCATAAATAGCATCATGATAGGACAAACCAGAATTAACAACCACGACCAGTCCATCTCAATCACTCCTTATATTTTGGATAATCGGTAATACGACAAGAGGATTAATTTTGGAATTGTTTACTTTACTGTCCTTAGCATTTTCTCGGAATGAGACATGTAACTGACGCTGATCAGGTCGTGGCTGTGATATTTGGAAGAAATGTGCTCTAACATAGAATGTAAAAGCTGCTCGTCATAAAAACAAGCAACCTTTACATGCATATAATTCCCTCAGGTACATATATTTGAACAGAATATATGTATGTACAAGCTGTGGAGTGATCTAGAGTGAACTTCTTCTTCTTACTCGGGACCTATGTATTTGGCTGATTGGCTTCATTATTGTGTTCCGCAAGCGTTTGACAATGTATGGCCGCCATGGCTCTAGGAATGTCTGTAGGGCTCGGAACAGGAACCTTAGCAGGGCTATGGCTCTCCGAGGCAAGTAAGTTAGAAGATTGAAATCCTTAGTATTCGAATAGATTCAGTAACAGAAACGTAGCTTATACCGTTTTGGAATACCAAGGGTTATTGGAACCGAAACCTTGATCCAGACTTACACATTGCAGTCTCAGAAATCCAACAACTTAGTTAGATTCGATTAACCTTTTCATCTTATGTTGAAGCGCAAAGTAGCTCATTAAGGCCATACTCACAAGAATGACGACTACGCTTGTCCATTGACCGGCCGTCCAATCCATTGCATATCTTGGCGAGTCCCCTCTGAGATACTCGAGAAGAAATCTCCCAATGGCGTACAGAATATTATAAGTTAGGAATAAAAAACCTTTAGGCAGAGGCTTTGTTTTCAATAAAAGCAATATGGCGAATACGACCAGTCCCCACTGTCCCTCCCAGATCTCTGCCGGCCACAGCGGCTGGGCCCCATACTGTTCATAAGCTATAGTACCTTCCGGATATACGATCCCAAAACCGCTGTTTGTTGGTGATCCAAATGCGTCTCCGTTTAAAAAACAGGCAATTCTCCCTATTGCCTGCCCAAGTATGATTGCAGGGGCCAAAACATCGGCTAACTCCCAAAAAGAGATACGTTGCAACCTACAATAGAGTGCCGTTGTGAGAAAGCCACCTATCAATGCACCTTGAATGGATATACCACCATTCCAGATCGCAAATATTTCCGAAATATTTTGCGAGTAATAATCCCATCGAAAGAAAAACACATGCCATATTCTTGCGCTAAGAATTGCCCCGAGTATGGCATAGGTGACAAGGTTAGGGAGGTGATTTTGAAATTTAGTACCTCTTGCCAGAAAACTAGCTACACCAAATGCTAACAACACAGCTAGGGCCACAATCACTCCATACGAAGGAACGGGAAAATCACCAATATAGAACAATATAACTCTCATTTTCAAGTCCCCTTAATCGTTTTATAAGCCTGTTTTCTCTTCCGCTGAAGTAGTTCCTCTCTTACTAACGCATGATGTTTATTTTGATAACCCCCCCCTTTTCTTGGATATTACTTTAAGGTCGGACTTCGTTAACAGCAGCATCTCCTGAATTAGAAGGCAGTACCCCGGTGTTAACATGATGACTTTCCTTCCCTTCTACCTCTGTTTGATTTTGTTGTTGCTTTCTTAGCTTTATATTAGCGAGAATTACACCAATCAGGATTAAAATCAAGTAAATCAACTGCTCCTTGGAAAGTCCGAGAACAAAGTTCGTTTTTCCTTTGAAGAGGGTGATTAACATCAGTCCCACCATATAAGAAGTCAGAACGTTAATGAATAACTTGCCATCTCCGAGTTTTTTTTTGTTAATATAAGCAAATATCAACATCGGTAGCGTTGCAAACAGAACATATATATTCAATGGATGATACTTAAAGGAAGGGTCTTCGATAGAAATCCCCCAAGGCAATGAGGTTAGAGACCCGTATCTCCATCCCAGCCATTGATAAATAAAAATGACCATAAGCAATCCCACAGATAAGAAATCGAAATAAAATAAATAGGATATCTGTAGTCGTTTCAGTTCCCTATATAGGTATATAAAAACGATACTTAATCCTATCCATATACCAAGTTCAGACCCAGACATAATAATTACGCTCAATGGGTTCTTCCATAGGATCGAAGGTTGACTCAGAATCGGACTAAGCTTCCAACTAAAAAAAATAATGAATATGGCATTCAAAGTCTTATCTAAGACTGAAGTGGTGTTGAAAGTGGATTCTCTAAAAAAATATCGTGTTAGTAAGAAATAACTGAAGAACCCCGCGATGAACAGTAATAACAAATCTGTTCTAATCATAAATGGACCGAATTGAATGACATCGTTCAATCATATCTCCCCTTTATACCTACTGAAGAAGCTGCTTAAACTTGTTTTCTAGAGAACTGGGGTCGGCTACTCCATATAATTTTTCCATAATAACGCCATCCTTGTTTATAAAAAATGTAGTTGGTATAGGTTTTATTTGATATTTCCTTGATACTTCGCCGTCTACATCGAGCAAGATTGGGAAATTAATCCCGTATTCTTCTGCGAAGTCTTGCGCATCCTCAATCGTGTCGCTAGTGGTAACATTAACGGCATAAATCTCAATTTCATCTTTATATTTTCCGTACAATCTCACCAGTTCCGGTGCTTCTAGCTTACAAGGTCCACACCAAGATGCCCAAAAATTAACAACTATAGGTTTATCCCCTAACTCTTCTAACGTATATGGGTTACCGTCCAACCCAGTTAGTGAAATACTCGGTGCCTGGTATCCAACAGTGGGTAATTCCTCTTTATTTATCGGCTTATTTTGGTAAATGGCTAGGATCACCAGAATGACGACTATAATCAGTAGCAAGTACTGTCTCTTCAAAATAAATCCCTCCTATGTCAAATAGACCAATATGTTATCGTATCATTGATACCAAAAATAATAAGAAAAACACCAGCTAATTTTTGGATATGGTTCCCCCATCGTTTGGCATGTTTGATCATAGTACGGTCTAAATTTAGTCCTATCGTTAGTCCGAGAAATAATAAAAACGGCATCGCTGTTCCAACTGCAAAAATTGGCGGAAGGATCACTCCATAAGATGACTGTAATGAAATGGGCATTAAGGTTCCAAAAAACAATACATACATCGTCGGGCAAAACCCTAAGGAGAAGGCAACTCCCAAAAGAAAAGCACCTCCTGTCCCGCCTACTCTCTCTGATTGCTTACTAATGAGGTTCGAGAGTCGAACACCAATCTGCAATCGGAACGAAAACCAACCAAGTAGGAAAGCACCGACTACAATAAGTAAGGGTCCAAGTAATTTTCTGGCGAATGCGAGAAGGTATATCGATTCGTTAGCCAGTTGCTGTCCAAATATCCAAAATAACGTTCCTAGTATGATAAAAACAAGCATTTTCCCAACTAAATACATGAATGTTTCTTTCCAGGATAGTTGTTCCTGCGCTTGCCGATTACCGAAATAGGTAATTGCAGCAATGTTAGCAGAGATTTGACAAGGCGCGAGTGAACCGACAAATCCTAGAAATAGAGCCGCGAACAAAGCAAACTCCGTGTTCGCTGCATTAATAAATGGCTGGGTTATGAAAGTACTGAGTTGGCTTAAAAATGAATACATCTTAGAATCCTCTCCTAAAACCCGGTGAACCCACCGTATTTATCAATAAGAAAGACTGTGATCGAAGTCATTTTGTCTGTATATAATAAAAACGCGGTCAAAACCATAAGTGCTCCACCAGCCCTCATCATGTGACGAGAGTGAGTTTGTAATCCTTTCACTTTTCCCAAAAAGAAAGCCATAATGACAAAAGGCAAGGCAAAACCTATTGTATATGCGGCTGTATATAAAACAGCTTGACTAGGACTGCTGACTCCTAAAGTTAGGACTGCTGCTAGAATAGGCCCAATACATGGTGTCCACCCCGCTGCATATGTGATGCCAACCAAAACGGAACCTAAGTAACCTGTAGGTTTAGCATTATGTTGATATCGTACTTCCTTCATTAAAAATGTAGGCTTAAAAATACCCATCATGATCAATCCCATTATGGCGATAAAAATAGCACCGAGTTGGCGGATTAAATCACGATTATTAGAAAATAAGGTCCCTAAAAAACTGGCTGACAATCCTAATGCAAAAAATATAATGGAAAAACCTAGAACAAAAAATAAGGTGTGGAGTAAAGCTCGCTTTTGCAATCCCCCTCTTTCCTCACGAAGTTCTTTAACTGAAACCCCTGTAATGTAAGATATGAATGAAGGATATAGCGGCAAACAACAAGGTGAGATAAAGGAAAGAAATCCGGCCCCAAATACGATCCATACCGTTAAGTCGCTTACGTTCAATGTTATCACCTCCTCTAAAATACTACGCATTGTAGTATTTATATGTATAAAGAAAAGCAGGTCATGAACACCCGCCCCAAACAGCTACTGTCATTAGAAAGGTCATACATAAAGAAATCGCGATCGGCCTAAAGTGGAAGAATGGCACTTGAATCGGCTTTTCAGGCTGAAGTACTTGCAGCATTCTGTAATTAACTGCAACATTTGCAAAATGAACGCCTACTGCTGGTTCGAAAGTATCTTTCCTTTCAGTAAGCTTTACTAAGACACTCCCAAGAACATATTCGGTTCCCATCATTTTAATCACATAACGGTCTGCAAGTAGTTCTTTCCATGTTTTATAATAGTGATGAAAACACTTAAAGATAGGGATGTATCCTAAGCCTACGACCAAGAGAGTGGAAATAAATATCTTTAAAGGGTCCCGTCTCATACAGTGGTATCTCTCATGCTGTAATATGGCTTGTACTTCATTGACCGAGTAGGAATTTAAAACACCAGTGGATACTATAATCTTTGGCCTAATCATGCCCATCGTTAGTGCAATAAATGAATCATCACTAACAACTACCAATTCATAGCCCCACTTGCGATATTTAACATTCAATCGACGCGTTAGTTTTTTATCCTGTTTATTTTGAAAAGCAACTGACCATTTGATTGTCAAATAAATTTGCTTAACAAGCCTCCATAAAACCCTTGTAACGGTATATAGGATGAACGAGTTAATCATCATTTTTACGGTTATATGAGGGTATGTATTTTCATCCATTAGAGATAAACAATACTGAAATAAATTCCAGCCTAATTGAACCCCAAATAGTTGGTGTGCAACAAAAAAGCCCATCTGCATAAACAGAATCATGATAAAAAGTCCCATAAGGATCGATACCGATTTGTATTTCAAATGATCGATATTCATTTGTTTTTCCTTTTCTGAATCATGGTTAGTTTTTCCTGAAGTCTAACAAGTATTTCTGAATCAACTTCCTCTAAAGCCTCCACCATATGATTAACTACAAGATCCCCGTATTCATGAATAAGTCCATGAGTAACAGCTTTAGTTTGCTCATTAATAAACTGTTCTTTGGTAAGCGTTGCCGCGTATTGGGAAACTCTCCCTCTACCTCGCCCTTCTGACTTTTTATCCAAGTGGCCTTTTTCATGCAATCGGGTTAATACGGTCATTACAGCAGTTAAGCTAATGGGATGGTCTTTGTTTACTAAGGTTTGAACTTCTTTTACCGTAAACCCTTCACTTGACCATAAGATCTCCATAATTTTTGCCTCTAGAGGTCCAAAAAAACGATTTAACCCCTCTTCATTCACATTATACTTTTTTATTTTCAATTATTATCACATCCCGATACTACAAATTGTAGTATATTTTAAACGATCGAGTCAATGACAATAAATGATTTGACGGAACTTCACAGATTCTACACATCGAATCTGTATGATCAGAATATACCAATATTCTATACGGAGGTAACTATGAAACTAAATACTCTTATTAAACTTGTTGTACTAACGGGTGCATTAGCAGCGATTTTATCTGCATGTACATCAGGTAATGGCATGAAAGGCATGGACCATTCTAAGATGGGGCAGACCATGAATACGCAAAGCAGTACTCCTGAGGGGACCCCTACTGGTAATGTGGAAACATTAACAGGAAAGGAATTCAATCTCACTGCAATGGCTGCAACCCTGGATACGGGTTCCGGCAAGATTATTCCGGTGTGGAGCTTTAACAATTCCGTACCTGGACCTCAAATACGCGTTAAAAAAGGTGATGTAGTAAAAGTTAATTTAAAAAACGAACTACCTGAACCTGTCTCCATTCATTGGCACGGAATACCAGTACCTAATCATATGGACGGTATACCAGGTATAACGCAAAATGCAGTACAACCCGGTCAAACATTTACCTATGAATTTAAAGCAGATGACCCCGGTACGTACTGGTACCATTCGCACCAAGATAGCGTAAATCAAGTGGATCGCGGTCTATACGGATCCATCATTGTAGAAGATGATATACAAACAGATCGTGATTATACACTTGTTTTAGATGAGTGGAATAGTTCTGGGATGAGTATGCCATCCACGTCAAAAATGGACATGTCGACAATGGATCATTCCAAGATGAATATGGACAATTCCAAAAATACCTCTACACCAACAACTGCTGCGGCAAGCCACGATATGAATAGTATGTATGATCTATTTACGATCAATGGGAAAACGGGTGAGAAGTTTAATAAACTTCTTGTGAAAAAAGACGAGAAAGTCCGAATTCGGTTAATCAATGCAGGATTTATGTCCCATAAGCTGCATATTCATGGTCAAGAATTTAAGGTTATCTCAACGGATGGGCAGCTCATTAATAATCCATCTGTAATAACGGATCAACTCATTGCAATTGCACCAGGTGAAAGATATGATGTCGAATTTGTAGCCAATAACCCTGGGCAATGGTATATCGAAGAGCACGGAAAAGAAGCTGCCGTCAAAGGAATGAAGGCTATGATTCAATATGAAGGCATCGACGCTTCTAAAGATCAAGCCAATGAGACAGCAGAACTTCCTACTCTAGATATCGCTAAGTATGGCCAAGCATCACAGGCAAAATTCTCTCTTAATCAAAAATATGACCTCGAATATACAATGGACTTTAACACCAAGGAACAAAAAGGTGAAGCCGTGTATACGATTAACGACAAGCTCTATCCTAATACCGAAATGCTCAAAGTTAACAAAGGTGATCTTGTCAAAGTTAAATTCGTGAATAATTCTAAATCGGATGATCATCCGATGCATCTGCACGGTCACTTCTTCCAAGTTCTAAGCAAGAACGGAAAACCGCTGGAAGGTTCTCCAATCATTAAAGACACGTTGAATGTTAAACCAGGTGAAGAGTACGAGGTCGCATTTGAGGCCGACAATCCTGGGGACTGGATGTTCCATTGCCACGACTTGCATCATGCTTCTGCTGGTATGGTAACCCATCTCTTATATAATAATTTCAAACCTAATTTCGTTCCAGATCCGAAAGCAGGCAATAAACCTGAATAAATATAAGGAGAAGGAATTCTACCATATCAAGGTATGAATTCCTTCTTTAAATCTTACAACATACAAGGATGATTCAGATGCTCGTTACCGGTTTAAAATTATTGCTTTCTACCATATTGATCGTAGGACTTGCCTTCTTTAGCGGACTATTAAGCATCCTTTTGTATTTCAAGGTTTCAGGGAAGGAACCCGAGTTTGGGTTTGGGGATGCCATAGCTTCTGCGGCCATTCAACCTTTAAAAGTGGAGCCAATACCTGCAGACAATCAACCGCAGCAGCCTGCACCGAAGGAAATTAAAAAAAAGATGATGATAGACGCGCCATTAGTCTTACAAAACCCTGAGCTTCCCTCAGGTTGCGAGCTGGTCTCACTTACCATGCTGCTACAATTTTATGGGATAAAAAAGGGGAAAATGGATCTTCTACCGGAAATGAAGGTAGATACGACACCTCTACAGCGGAATAAAGATGGGACTATCGCCTATTGGGGAAATCCTAATTCAGGATATGTCGGTGATATTACCGGTAAGAAGAAGGGGTTCGGGATTTATCATGCTGCATTATTTGATCTACTTGCAAAATATGTGCCTTCAGCTGCTGACTTAACAGGAACAACATTCAATAAACTGGAGGAAAAAGTATCTGAAGGTATACCTGTTGTCGTGTGGACAACAATCCCTTTCACAGTCCCCAATGAAAACCAATGGGTAGTATGGGACTCTCCCCTTGGACCCATAAAAACAACGTTTATTGAACATGCTGTTCTTCTTGTTGGCTATGATGAGGAACATGTATATGTCAACGATCCACTCAGTGGGAGGAAGCAATATCAAATCGAAAAACAACGATTTATTAAGACCTGGGATGCGATGGGACGTCAGGCGCTAACCTATACGAAGAAGGAGGCATAAATTTGCCTCCTTCTTCGCACTTTAAATGGTAACATCTCTTCTACTCTTCGAACGTCCCAATCCACTTTATTTTCGCTCTGACCAGCTATTACCACTATCGGTGCTTTCATACGCGGTTAGTTTATCCGTGAGAATTAACAGTTTATTATCATCGGACCTAGAACCTTCGATACCTAACGGCATTTTACCGTTTAGTTGTACATGTATAGGATTCCAGGATTTTAGATCCTTGGACATAAGTATACCGCTCTCACCTACTGCAAACACCGAGCCATTTTCCAATGTTAACAACTGAAAAGCCGGCTCATTGTTTACTTTCGTTTCTTTTAATGCTCCATTAATGTTGTCATATCGATAAATACCAGTCTCGGTTGCAACAAGAACGGACGTATCGCTATCGGGTGCTAGTGCAATTGAATAAGCATCCTGTTGAATAGAACCAGCTTCTTTCCAGCTTTGTCCTCCATCTTTGGTTTCAAACAAGTTTTTTCCCTTTCCGGCTAACAAAGTAATCAGATGATTCGGATCACGCGGATTCATGGTAAGTTGGTGTGCATCTGGTACATCCGGTTTGGGTTTGTTAGGTAGGCCATTTTCCGCTGCCTCCCATGTTTTCCCCCCATCAGTTGTCCTTTTTACAAATCCATGACCGGAAACAGCCATCGTATCCGTTTGATTTGGGTTTATTTCCAGACCCATGACATCATTACTGCCCAATGGAGGAACTGCTTTTATCCATTTTCCATTACGCGACTCATATATACCCTTATGTGTCCCCAACCATAGCGTGCTTTCATCCGGTGAATAACTAAAAGTATGAGGATGATTGGATCCATCCGCTTTATATTCATCCGTTACTTGAGAATCCGATTTATCCAGCATTCCCCAGATCACCAGACCTAGAAATGCTGCAATCACTATAACGAAAATCCATCCTAGACTGAAAGACGAACTCTTTTTTTGGCCCTTTGTCATATACCATGCTCCTTAGCGTTGTTTTTGTGTTGTACGAACGAAAATCCAAATTAATAATAAAAAAGCTAATGAAATGATCAATCTAGGTACGTTGCCGCTCAGAAATAATAAATCATGCCCAATAAGAGTCTCCATCGCAACCGAGGGGGCTTTTCCTAAGAATGTGACTACAATGAAATCAAGAACGCGAACATTTGAAAATGCAGCTGCAAGTGTAATTACAACCGAAGGAATCGGTGTCAATCTCGCAACAAATAATAGAAACAAACTACGGACCCTTCCTGCGTTGTTTATTCGTTGTACCCATTTCCATTTTTCCGTATCCAATCTGGAAGCTTTACCTATCCCCCATCGATAGAAGACAAAAGAAATCCATGCTCCTATAACTTCCCCAATTAAAGAAATAAAGAAACCTGGTACCATACCGAATACGGCTGCATTCGCCCCTGAGAGCAGTATTGAAGGCACAACCCCTATGATACTTATGGCCACATTTAACACTATACTGACCAAGATAGCCCAGACACCAAAACTTTTCAACCAATCAACTAACTTGTCCAAATCAAAAAGTAAGTCCATCCAACTGATTACCCTTTCTATTTTCATATATACTACAAATTGTAGTAAATTGCGTATTAGGATGTCAAATCCAAGTTCTAATCTATTAAATATAGTCATAATCTATTAATAGACTAAGGAGGCTTATCATGATGAAAACTACCGTTAATGATCAGAACACCTTCGTGCAACTTGTCCTAAATCATTGTAAACATCTACTTCGTCTATTTTCCTATTTAAGCTTGGCAACTGTACTAGTATTTACCATCATTGGACTTATTGTTTACTTCCAGAATCAAAAAACGCGTTTTCTGCTAATGATACATTTTGCTTGCGTTCAGCAATATACAATTCTACACTAGCACTTCTAACTAAGGTTTGATTATTAACATTCCTCTTAAGAATCACCCCATCAATTTGTTTAGTTTCGATAAATTCATTTAGCCTACTTGAAGAAACACCCATTTTTCCATGATAAGTTTCTGCATTAAGTTGTTTATACAAAATTTCATAAAATTGTCCAAAGTCCTTTTTTAGTCCAACAGCATGTTTTTCAGTTTTTGGGATACCCTTTAGTTCTTCTATAAAGTAAAAAACGAATTTGGCCAATTCTTGAAAATTCTAAAAATATGACTTGTAATTTCATGGATTTTCAATATATCAAGTTGTCTACTAAATGAAAATCTTTCACGATAAAAATACCCGGAAATTCGAATTAATGTCTGTAAAAGTAAATAAATTATTGAAACCAAGTCCATGTCTTTTAATGGGTTATTTTCATAATTGATTATTTTTTTCTGATCAAATTTATCTGAGAGAAGTCTAGATAGTTCTGCTTCACTCTGATTCACGAAAATTACTGGGGAATTTATCAGATTATATCCACATCTGCAATAATGATAACTTGTAGTATCCAGCTTTAGTCTTTTATTACATTTTGGACAATTATGCAACATTAAACAATTATGAATATGACAACATGTATAAAAACCTACTTCCCATCTTTTCCTGATATAACGTTCTTCTTTCAATCATAATGTGCATACTTGATTGTATTTAGTTTTCAAACCAAACCTAAATATTGTATTTACTTCATTAGTTCTATCCTGATAATATCTTCCGAACTCGTTGTAAAATGTTACTTTTTTTAATGAATCAATACTTTTATTAGTCATCCCGCTAAGTTTCTCTAACGAAATGTTCTGATTTTTAATCATAGAAAAGTTCTCTAACCCTTTTCCAGCAGTTAAACCGACGGCTGTACATACATTATATATACTTACTATCATATTTTCGTTTGCTGTACGTATAATGTAACTTTTTAAATTTTCATCTGAAATTGTTTTCAGTCTAATTAAAAAACTGCACATTTTTTGCTCTCCTATCCCTGACGTGTTCTCCTCAAAAAAAACACGTAATAATTTTAGTGCACTTCAACACCTTATCAATTTTAGACATAGTTTCATTGAATTAGACAGAAGGAACATTAGTCACTTCTTTATTCTCTTCTTTTTTCAATGTACCTAAGTATTTACTTAATGAGTCCAATATCAATATTCCGGGACGCCCTAAAGCATAACCCTCTTTTTTACTTTTAAGAATCGTAGACAAGTATAAGGGTTGCATACACAAGAGTAATCTACCACTCTCGTTAAATCATTGCGTTCCGATCATCATAAAGCTTTTCTAACTAAACCTATTTGTTAAACTTAAGTGTTCACATAAAAATAAGCCCGTGCCATAAGACACGGAGCTTCTATAACCACCTACAAAATAATCTATAATGTATAGCCATGCATAATTATGAATTTCTCAATAAATCTGAAATTACTGTCTCACTAATTCCGAAAATTTTCTCAATAATTATGACACCACACAACCACCCAGCTGTGATATTCCAGAATTAATTAGAAAACGGATCCCGCAAACCCGCGTAGCTCCGTTTTTGTTGTTTCAGAATTTGTTAGAAACTGAACTCGCCAGCGGCGAAGATGAGTGTTTGTTGCAGAATTCGTTAGAAAATGTATTTTAGCCGCTTTAAACATGTATGCATAAATATACATTCACACCAACCGACTGACTTTAACTTCTTTGTCATCTTCCTGAAGTCTCTTTACAACGAAGACAAAGTATTATTAGATTATCCGAGCCAGTAGAAGTGATGCTTTTATTTCATTAGTATTTTACTACGATCCTGTGTCAGATATTGCAGAGTCGCACTACATTTGAAGTACTTTTTATCTGGTATCACGTAAATAATTAGTATCAAAATAAGATAAGCATTCTTCATAAACTTCGATAACTCTTCAGTTATTGCTTTATACATCTAAATTCGGCATACTCAAAAGATTAGTGCATGTTTCACAATTCGATCCATTTTCGATTATACTGCTTTTATTACAAATTAAACATTTACGTATATTATGTTGTGTACCACAAGTGGCACATTTACCGACCGGAAAAATATAATCTTCTAGGCTAACTGTGATATTTCCACATTTATGGCATGGGTCGTCACATACAGGGCTATCTTCACCATCTCTAAGTGTACTGGAGGATCTATATTCCAAAAGTTTAACGTAGTTTTTAAATTCTTTTTCAATTGTATCCATAATTATATCAGCTAAAGTATCTAAATCTTTGTCGTATAAGGAATCATAAGTCTTATGAGTAAACCTCCCTCCATCCGAGTCCCATTCAGCATTTCCATTTGTCCATAAAAGATCAATCTCACCTATAAAATAGTCAAATAGTGCTGTTGCTTTAACTAAGAAGGCACTCGTTTCACCAGGGCCTTCATTAATATGTTTTTTCATAGCATGGATTCGTATTATTTTATTACTTATCTTACTTTCAATAGTACAGAATGTAACAAACTCCTCCTCAGGGAATTCAATATTAACACCATAATTGAACTCCAAATCATTTCGCGAGAGTTCCTCCATTATCTGCTGGGAAAATTTATTTAGTCTCCAAATAACTTTCTCAATAATTTCAATTTCAGACAACACACGTACTCCAGCTTGTTCGTACATTCTTTTTTCTAACTTAAATTCAATTATAAGATTCTGTGCTTCTTTTCGTTTTTCATCAGAAATTGTTGACGTACTGAAGCGCTTTATTGCATCATTTAAAATCCCCTCAACTAAATTGACATTATTAAGTATCATCTTAAATGCATGTTCATCTAGAAGTTTATTATGAGCAACGTGATTTCGATAGCTACAATATTCATCCCATGCATTTAGAAAATCAACACCATCTTGTTCCATGTGATCTTTTACTGTTGCGAATTTTCTTTCATTTTCTTCTAACAAATTATTTTCAGTTAAATGTTGTTTAAATAAAGTGTCCCATAAGTTTCTTTCATCTTGAAGTTGGCTCTTTAAGAGAGATATTATACGTCCATTGTCGTTCTGCTGACCTCTTTGAAGTAAAGATTCAATCTCATCATTATAAGTTGGAATCCATTTTTTAGTCGTGTGTGTCATAATATCTTTTAGGTGGTCAGTGTCAACTGCCAACAAAAAATCTTCCACATTCCTAAAATCTTTTGTTACTCTTTTATAGCTTGGTTTTCTAGCATCATATTGTGTTTTAAGTCGCAGTGGGACCATTTTTTCCCACCACTCTATTCCGATTGAAGTAATCATGATATGGTTAATAAAGCTACGTAACAAATTCTCTACATGATACATACGCCCGTATAATTGCTCTGCAAATCGATTTGATTGTTCATCAAAAAGCCAAACACATTTACTCCAGGTTTTCATTAAGAGATTTTTAATTAATACTTTAACCCTATGCAACTCTTCATCAAAATCAGTAGTTTCTTTTTTAGCATCAATGTTAACCACTAACTGGCCCAATTGGTCATAACTATTAAATGCTAGGGTCATAAAATATATTGGACCGCGCTTGCTTATAAGTCTGAAACTCCATTCATTTTCCGATGAATCGTAAATCATAGCTGAAATACCATTATCATTTGTGTTAAGACTTGCTAGTATTGTCTGCTTTATGTAAGTATCATCTACTTCAACTGTAGATTTAACAACCAAAAATCTAATCAATGGGATCTAGCCTCCTGAAGGTTGGTGACGCATGATTTGCTAATTTATATAAAGGTAAGGAGCAATTACTGCAAACTTAATAAATAAGGGCCAAGAATCTGGCCCTGTTTTTCACTTCAAATTTTTATCAATAGGAAGTAGTTAAAGTAGATTGTCCTAAACTACACTCTCACCAATGAATTTTGTAAAATCCCCAATTATCTTGTATGTTATTATATCATGCTAGATAATATTAAGATTCTTCTTGGCATAAAAACAGAATTAATTAGAAAACGGAGCCCCGTATAATCGAGTGAGTCAGTCTTAGTTATGTTAGATATTTGCGGTGTGACGCGGCGGACAAGGAGGTTTGTTGCAGAAATTCGTTAGAAAATAAATATAAACATAAATAGCGTTTATTCATCATTCGCTAAACACCGAAATATTAATCCAAGGTCTAGTTTTTGATTCCCTGACATCCGTTAGAGAAAAAAGCCAATATGAAAACGAGTGAAAGGTCTCTTTCTTCATTTATTCCGAATCTAAATCTTATTTGAAGCATTGTAAAATTGTAATCTTAATTTCTCAATTTGAAAAGGGATCAAATACAGTTGTGTAAAGTAAAGGTTTCTTTTGAACTAAAGAACACAATTCATTAAATTTTGTATACTTCATCAACAGTTGGCTTCCAATTAAATAAGGAATTTTATCGCTATTATTCTCTGTATCTGAGAAGCCTACTTCCCACCTGAAATACTTTAATACTTCTTCACCATCTTCTAAGATCCCAACTATCCCACATCCAGTATCTATCATATTAATACCCAGATTCTGTAATACACCTCCTCTTATGCCAAGATATTGTTTAGTATTGAAAGTAAGATAGGGATCACTATATAGTGAAATATTCGAAGTGAGAAACACTTCCAATTTATTAAAATATCCAGGGAATATTGGAAACTCTTCATTCTCTTCAAGGAAACTGTATTCCTCGCCCAATTTTATAAATGGTACCATCGGGCTCTCCGCTCCAAAACCAACACCCGACAGAACTGTTATCGCTTCAGTATTCTCCCCGAAATTCTCTTTGTATTTTTCAAGTTTGTTAAACCATTTTTCAGAATGTGCGATTCGTACCCAATCAGAGACTTCAACTTCTGTAACTCCTTCTTTAGCGAATTGTGGTAACACCAGATCTTGGGGTCGAGGAATAATTGAAGTTTGTTGAGCAACAATTAATGATATATCATCTAAAGCTATCTTATAGATCTCTCCTTCAATTTCATTAAAGAAAGGAGTTCCAGAATAGTTTTTTAGAAACTTCTCAACTTCCATTCCAATTTGGCTTGTTAATAAATCGTAAAAATATACATTTGGAATAAGTACATGATACATTCTGTTAAACAAGATCTCTCGATATTCTTTAACAAAAGATTCGGTAAAGATTTTATGGGTATAATCTTGTATTACACACTCAACATCTAACCCATATTCCTCCAGTAAGGTCACCTTGGAATCGATTCTCTTAATTCGATCTAGGAAGTAATGAGTTCTTTCGTTATATGAACTATGGTTTTTTCTGTATTCACAATAGATATTCTTTGTTTCTTTGTGAATAACTGCTCGAATTAAAAAGTTAGTCACCATATTTTTTGTTGGGTAGATTTGTTCAAGAGCATCTTTCATAAGCGTTTGGACTAACTCCTCAAACTTATACTGCTTACATATAAGAAATAATAACAAAACCAATGAATAATCGATGTAGTTATCCTTTTCTTGTATGAACTGAACAAAGGGCTTAACAAATTTTTCTCTATTTACTTTATCTTCTAGTAGCAAATTCATTTCACTTATAATCCATTTATATCTATTTGCCTCCCCATATTTAAATCTTGATAGTAGAAGTGAAAAGAGTTTTTCTTCGTTATCAAAAAGCTCAGTCTGACTTTTTACAGCATCCCAGTCATAATCAATTTGTCCCGACAGCCTAAAGTTAATAATATCAAAGAGCCTATCCCAATACTCTAAAATTAGTTTTTTGTCATAATTAATAACTGCTAATGAGTTGATTATCTCCCCCCCTACCGCCAACGAATAATCAACGGTACTTAAATTGTTATAGATATACTCGAAAAAAAGTTCCTTTGCTACATTCGAATTATATTCATGCGCTTTCCTAAAAAACTCAATTTCCGTAAACTTATGATACCAACCATCAGTATGTAATAAAAACATTTGCATATAGAGAAATGCCATGACCTCATCGTTTAAATTAAGGTTATTGACTATCTCCAAAAGTCTGTTACTTGAAGGGTCATTTGTTCTTTTTTCAAAACAAGATTTAACTATTCCACTTAAAAAAGCCTTAGTCTCATAATTAAGATCTTTTATCCTAATACTTAAATAATAAAAGATCCCTTTAGAATCTTCTCTTCTAGCACCATTCTCATTTAAGTAATCTAGCAACTCCGCGTGAGTAAATTCATCAAAATTTTTTCGATGTACATATAGTGAAGGAGTAACAGACACAGAACCATTTAAGCTTCTTTTCCTCTTTGATTGGATCTTCTCATTCCATTCAATGTCAAATGAGTGACATAATTCTTTCAGCCTAACAATCAAATTATGATTCATATAGTTCATTTGGTCTTGAGCATCAAAACGGCTCATAAGTTCTGCTAGTGATCTTCTTGCTGGTAAATATAAATTATTCTCAAACAACCACTCAATATTCTTAACATATGCTTCGATAAAATCTTCTGATATATTATTTGGAATTGTTTTAAATAACACACTTTCTATGATTGGAGCCATTTCACTATTACAAGCGATCAACAGTGATTCCAGGCTATCCTCGAGTATCCAATGATTTACATGTAACGCAAGTTCATTTCTAAGATATGTTACTGCTAAGTCAATTCTCGTTTTTACTAGTAGTTGAAACCATTCATTCTGATATCTTTTCGTACTCTTACCATCAGTATGATGTACAACAGCGTCCGCCAATGGTTTCAACTTCAAAATATTTTTAAGGCCTATTTCATTATCAAGTTTGTAAGTGGTTAGGACACTATCAAGTAGATGACTAAGCGTACGATCCTTACGGAAAGAATATGACAATAAATATTTTACACCTTGCTTAAATTCTTTTTGAGAAATATCCTCTTTACCTGCTTTGGATAAAATAATTGCGTGTTTAAAACTGTAATCAGCCAGATAAGAGTAAAATCTATATTTATCTTCCTTCCCAATCTTTTTACTAATTATCTCCAGAATTATTTCAATATTGTCTTGATTTGCCGAATCCATAAACAAATTCAATAATTTATATGTAGGAAGTGGGCCACCGGTTGATCCCTGTAAAAGAGTAGTTGTTTCTTCTGACATTAATTTAATGGTTTCCAGGATTATTTCCCATGTGTCTTTTGTCTTGATGTAGTTCAACGGTGCCTTAATTGTCGCATATATAATACTTTCGTATTTATAAAGATCACATGTTCTGGGGGTCCCTTTAAAGGGCTCTAAATCATTTGTTAACCATAAATAAGCATTGGACAGTTTTGTATCGAATTCTATATTACCCAAATCAAGAAGAACTCGGTTAACCTCGGCAATATATCTTATCCAATTATAAAACCAATTCCTGTCTTTTATAGTTTCTAGAAATGCATCTAATTCATTACTTCGATTTTCTAGTAACCATTTAATATTTTCTATATAGAATATTAAAGACGACATAGTAGCAACAGAATATGAATCTGCCACTTCCAAACAGGAAAATGTTTTGGTTACAAGATTCTCATCAATTTCTATCCTACCTGTATAAGTAGCAATACTCTTTTTCCAATATTCATTAATGGATATCTCATCAATTAACATAGTTAGTTTATTGAGTTCATTTCTTCTGCTGTATTCTTCAATAACAATCTTACGGTAATCTCCTGCCTCTTCAGCACATATTTTAGATAATCTTTCTACCATTTCCCAATCCAAATCTATGCATGCACAAATATAATATCTGTACAATTCTTTTTCATCATCAGAACTATGATTTTGACTTGAAGTTGTTCTTGCCTGAATTAATTGATCAATATAAGGTTCCCACTCTGGGACAATACTGTTTTTTGAACACAAATAACAGACTCGCAGACCCTGTTTTAAATCAAGTGCCATATTGCCTTCATACATTAATGTCTCTTTTAGACTAGAATACCCATTTATTAATCCAAGTCCCATATAATACAATTCAGAGTTTTCGTCAAATGAATACTCTAAACTATAGATCATATTGCTTAGTTCAGTGCAAACAATTAATGCTCCATAATCTTTCATCATACAAGCAGTCTTAATAAGTAATTCGAAGTTATTTTTTAATGAACTAACATTGTTTCCAAAAAAAATACTATCAACAACAAATTCCTTATTGCAGTACGAAAGAATTTCTTCATATCTTTTTGATTCAAATAGCAAAATAAATAAATTTAGATATGACTTTCTGTTCTGATAAAACCCTTTTCTTTTTAACCATTCAATTAAATCATCATAAATTATCTTTTCTACATTTACTTCTTTCCTTTCAAGTGTTTCTAGTATATATCTTCTAAAACTTTCATGGTAAATTGTATAGCCACCATTGCAGACATTTATTTTGAGTATACTCTGAATTGCTTCGAGACTTTGTCCTACATATTGACCTAAAAAGGTAATTTCGCGCAAGTCTTCTTCAGTTAAATAAAAAGGAGCACCTGCTAATACCTGCGGTACCTTATGACTCTCAGGTATTTGAGTCATTATATAATCGTAATAATTCGATAAATCCCCATTATATGGAGGGAAATTTTCGAAAAGTTCAACCGATAAAAGAAATGAATTATAGCGCTTTATTTCGTTAATTAAATAAGTCAGATACAATGGGTTCCCGTTACTTTTATTAAGTAAAATGTCAGAAAGAGTTGTATCTCTATTTATGGACCGATTCTCTATATTACTTTTTAATAATAACTTTTCTACATCACTTCTATCCCAAGGTTCAATGTTAAATATTTTGTAACCTTGATCAGATAGATTAATCACCTCAGTTACTGGTTGCGATGCTAGTATTACATGAAAATTTTCGGGAAATTCCAATTTCGATAAAACTTTAATGATTTCCGTTTCAACTTCATTTATTAATGTCCTATGAAAATTATAAATTCTACTAATATGATCTAGCCCATCAATAATTAATACAGTATCTTCCTTCACATTGTCTATAAGAGTCTGCAACTCATCAATGTCTACGCCATATTTTGTGCTTTTGTACGTTGATAAAGCAGGGTAGGTATCGATAATATCATTAATTAAATTTGCTAAAAAAACATTTATTGTAATCCTCTCTTTTTCGTAAATATCATCTAAAGCTGTATAACAGTAATGTTGAACCACATTTATATCCTTTTTCTTTAAAAACTTAATGTAATTTTGTATGAACCATGATTTACCCGCACCAGGTTCACCAATTAACATTGTCTTTCTATTGACAAATACAAAATTATAAAAAGAATGATATCGATCTTCATTAATTACATTCATGTCCTCATCAATATCAAAGTTCTGCTGGATATTTCCAAAACCACTCTTAAGCCCCAATTTATACACTATCCTATTAAGACTAACTTCCTCACCGTTTGCCCTTGAACTTTTTATTATATGTGTTAAATTTAATAAAACATCTCCTACAGCTTTCAAATGATTTGGATATTTACCAACGCCGAATTGTTTTAATTTTAGTAAAACTAATTTTTCCAAATCAGCGGGATTTGAAATGTCATGACTAGCTTTAGGTAAATTTGTTTCGATTATTAGATCATTAAGAAACGACGCGAACTCCTCTCTATCAATATTATGATTTTGGCTTCTTAATCTTCTCCATGTAGATATGGGCAATTGCCCATTTGCCCATATCTTGTCGATATCAATTTTCAAAAACTTTACATTGTCGTCGTTATAGATATTTTCACAGTCTATAGTTTTCAAAAAATCTAATTCTTCGTTGCTCTCAATGTATTCCCACGCTAGACAAATCCTCAAGTCGATATTCTTTGACCCAACTGTTTCTTTCCAAGACTTAAATAATATATCCAATGCTAAATCGTAGGTGGCTGATGAGAAATCAGCTTTAGCAAGCACCTTATCTTCACTATATTTAATTTGTCTCTTAATAGTCTTCGATTGAAACATTATTGTAATATCATCGAATTTATCATTAGCACTTTCTTTTTTATCAATTTTTACTGTTGCATTAACATCTTTTAGTAAATGTTCAATTATAAATAATGCTGATAACAAGTCTTGATATTCATATCCTTTATGTGCATGCTCCAAACCCATTATTATCATTCCTTTATTTAGCTATTTATTAATCATACGTTGCGTAAAATTAAGAGCAAATTAAAGCACCGGACTAGTCAATCTGCAAATATAATACAATTACCGTGAATCACCAATAAAATAATACCTATTTCGACAGATACAGAGGAAAATCCTACCTTTTTTTCTTCAATGACAAATTAAGTGCTTGTTTTTTAATTCATTATTCTTTTATACTCAGCATCGATTGGTATTAATAAAATTCTTAAAGGCGTCAACATTACATATCAGATAGATTTTAGTAACGTCTTCTTTCGATAGCTCCTAAGTGATAAGTGACTACTTACAAAGTCAATGACTTCCATTAACCTTGGCTTATATATATTGGTAACTTTTGCGTATTGAGCTCATCTTAAAAATGATTCATTTATTACTTTCATTAATTTTGATCAAGCAGTATTAGATGTATTCTTTTTAATTACCAAAGAGTCAATCGTACTTTTTGCAAATAGGTAACGATTCCGGCCGTCCTTAAGAATCACTACTTGATCTGGGACTAGGATTCCAGCTTCAATCCATTTCCAAGCCTTCTTCTCACTAATTTTTAGAATTGCCATTACATCTTTTAAAAAGTAGCCAACTGCAAGCTGCTTCTCCTTTTTTATGATCTCAATACATTTAGTAAGCTCATCTTCAATATAATAGTTTTGCGTAAAATTTCCATTCTCATTATCAGTCAAAGGATTCAATAGTCCCTCACGTGTGAAATGATTTATTTTTGCAATGCTTAATCCGTTAACTGAATAGGTAATTAAAGCATCATGTAGTCTCAATCCCTTTATATCTCGAGTATCAACGACTTTACCGCGGCATTCATCCATCAACTGTTTGACCTCAGTATGTGACAATAATTCAAAGCGACTCGAACTCTTCCGATATGTTTTCAAAAGACCAGCAGCAATAAGCTTGGGCACGGAATCCTTTTGAATCCCCAGCATAAGAGCAGCTTCTTTTTTTGTTATTAGATACTTCATCGAATCCAACGCATCATTATAGGATCTCTTATTCACGAGATACTTGGTCTTATTACCTTTTTGTGAGATGACCATATCAATCTCATTCAGTTCACTTAATTGTGTCATTTTTGCATAACTCATCCCATTAGTAGTACGAATTTCATCTTTCCTTAAATAATCACGTTGTTCTAATAGTTCGGGGTTCTTTTTAAACACAGAGAAATCCCTCCGTATAGTTCCCTGATTGATCTTATCAAGCCAAAAAACATTATAGGCTTTGGAAACTTCCCTTAATTGTTCAAACTCAAATATTTTTTCGAATTGCCCCTTTTGCTCATACGTTATCGGAGGACGCTTTTAGCACACAATAAAAATTGTGGGGAAAATCTTGATACATCCAAAAAGCATTATTAAAAGCATGGGATTGATTATTGCTACTTCTATGACCGTTCTTTTTTTTGTTAAAGTATGAAATCGCTTGACTATCTCCTAAGTAACTGTGCATTCCTTCAAGTAAGTGATAACTAAAGTCAGCTAGGATTAAGCAGTCATGTAACGTAAGACCGAGCATTGAATGGGTGCTAGCTTGATCAAATAAGTTATGAAATAAATACAATTGAGGGTCTAATATTAATTCATGTAATTCGATCTCTCCTGGACTAGCAGTTGCGTAAACAAAACCACATCTATCACAAAATCCAGCCATAAAGCTGGTTAAAGAAATTGTAGAGTCACATCCGCAACATTTGTCAATGAGAATTATTTTATGCTCGAAACAAACATTGAGCTGCAGCATGTTCCAGGGTAATTTATGGACTATATTTTCTTGAATACATAGCGGACAATATTTAACTCGATTTTTCAAAACAGACTTATTTGTAAGCTCTCGACCAATTGATTGTTCATAAAAATCATTTGAATGAAGCTGAAGTATTTCATTGGGTATTCCTGTTAGATTGCTAATCGAAGTTAATTGATTAGGAGTGAATGAATTATTGTTTAAATATGGAACAGTCATTTTAATATCAGATGCAATAATTGAAATTGATGGGTAGTGATTTATAACAGAAACTTTATGTAAATATCCTGACAAACTTTCCTGATTATCAATATCCGGACGGATACGAACCGGTCTCATGTCTACACACCGCGCTTCTTATTTTTTCGTCTTTTTAATTTCCATTTGCTCTTTAAAACATTAATTACTGAATGATACGCTTCAAGAACGTCTGGATTCAATGGTTTTGAATCCACTTTTTTGTAAGCTGGAACCATCCCAACATGATCAACTAGCAATAACAAGAAATTCGGATCCTCGGGATCGAAACAAACTGATATCCTCCTAACATCATTGTCAACCGAGCGAAAGAACCATTGCTCCTTAATTGCTAAAGGGCAATTATAGATCATTCCATTATAAAGAATACCTTCTGTTGTTATTGTCGCTGTATCCATTGGGAGTAAGTTGGGTAAATTCATTTTCGTCACCACCTACTTAGATTCTATTAAACTCTCTAGCATTATTATTGCCTTAATAGATTTAATTGATACAAATAAATATCAATTATTGTTTTGATATAAAACGACGGATGTTTCTTCATTTTGCGTTTGTCTACACTTCTTTTTAAAGAGGTGTAGTGATGTCCGATAACATTTTAAGATATGTTGGAGCCAGGATAAGGGATCTTCGTAAGGAAAGAGGACTATCACAAGAACAATTAGGTGAGAAAGCCGGTTTCCACTTCTCCTATATCGGCGGGATTGAAAGAGCAGAGAAGAATATTTCGTTAATAAATTTGTCCAAAATAGCGGATGGTCTGGGTGTTGGTATACATGAATTGTTTAGCTACTCTCATAACATAAACTACAGGGTAACTGAGAAGGAAGAGGATATTAAGGAAGTAGTGGAACTGCTTCGCCACGATTCAAAGGATGTAAAAAAGGCGAAGGCGATTATTAAAGAGGTTTTTAAAGATTAGCAGACTGTATAGAGACAAAGGCAAGATTAGAGTGATCATTCACCTAATTATGTCTTTGTCTTCTTTTATGAAACTTGTATCTTGCTATTCCGTTTTTTGGTATTCTATATAAAAACAAATAATAGGCTGGTGACCAAATGTTTCGAAGGTTTGTTCTTATTTTAATTACGATGACTGTATTTTGCTTTACTTATGTCAAAGATGCAAAAGCTGATGAACCTATTCGAGTTTTCATTAACGGCTATCAGATATCATTTACTCAACTTCCAATTGTCGAAGATGGAACTACGCTTGTGCAATTTAGACCTCTATTTGAAAGTCTAAATTATAAGTTAACATGGAATGAAGATAAGCAATCGATTACTGCAAAAAACGGAAAAGCCGATATCGAGCTCAATATTGGAAGCAATAGCGCGTTAGTGAACAATGAATCCAGTGAATTAACTCTTGCACCACGCATTATTAATGGTGATACATTTGTTCCATTAAGGTTTGTAGGAGAAGTGAGTGGCGGAGATGTTACTTGGGAACAAAAGACAAATCATGTTAACATTGTTACGGACAAGGGGTACTATCTCATTCATGCTTGTTTAGACAATGACATTGATAAAGTAAAGTATTGGTTAGATCAAGGGGCGAATCCGAATTATTATAGTCATATGGATAGTATCCCATTAGGGTGGGCTATTCACCATCACAACACTGATATGGCGAAATTACTTCTACAATATAAAGCAGATCCTAATTATGAATACAAGTTCGTTACAAACCTCTTACATACAGCGATTTATTATAAGGACCCTGATATGGTTCAAGCCCTGATTGACGGTGGGGCAGACATTTGGAAGAAAAATTCTGAAGGGAGTGCTGCCCTTGCTTGGACAAATTTTTATTTAGAAACAGCTCAAAACGAAACAGATAAAAACAATCTTTTGAAAATCCAATCAATATTATTAGAGCTAACAAATAAACAAGCAAAAATATGGTCTGAAAAAGCTTCTTTTGATTCACGAATTCTTGAAATTGTGCGTCAAGATTTTAAAGGGGATATCGACCCTTTTAGCAATGAGAAATCGCAAGCTATCTATGGATTGCAGCTTTCTGTGCAACGAGGAATAGTTAAAGAAACGGTCAATCAACTTAGAAGTAAGTTAATTCCATTGGGTTATAAAGTATTTCGTACTGGAGCCATTTCTGAGAAAAAGCTGCCCGAGCAAGTAGTAATTATTAAAGGAACAGATGCTGATTTTTTGAAACAGTTGGGTGAAATCGGTACAAAATATGACTCTAATGCTGTAATTAAACAACTCGATAAGTGGAACACATCCACTAAGTTGGAGGTAGCGAGTGCGAGTTCTAACTGGGTTGTTGTTCAATTATTAGAGAAACCAAAGGACTTTCTGGCATTTGCCAAAGAAGTTTATGCTTTTAACCCCGATTACGTTGATCGTGGTACAGGTTCAGTTGAAACGTTTACAAAGGAAATTGAAAAAGCACAGGGTTTCATATTATGGTGGCCCAATTAATTGAAAAACGAAAGCGTGAGTTTAATGCTCACACTTTCGTTTTTTTGTTTGCCTTCTGTTAGAATTTTTTCTTCGTTTCTTGGATCTTCATTTCAATAATTTGTAACAACTCTTCATTTTTGATGTCATTCTTTATTTCCTCAAGAATAGAGATGCGTCTATAGATATCCCAGGTTTTCCATTCAGATACCAAAAAGTCATCGATTGCTTCACCAGCAAAATTAAACATCATTCTGTAATAACCAATATATTGATCCGAATAATTCATATCCAGAGTCATTTGAACGAACTCACCTCGATAGCTATGAACCATGAGGCTATATGAATCAAGTTTTATTTCTAATTTGCTCTTGTCAAAATCACCGAACATTTGCCTACATTCTTTGGGTTCCTCAATTAGGTAATGATTAAACGATTTCCAGAATCCCTCAATCGTTTTCTTATGTATTTGATTTGTTTCAATCCATTGCTTCAACTCTTCAGTTCTCATCTTTAGTCCCCTGATCAGACTATTGTCTGATATCAACTGTTTTTGTATTTGAGTCCCACGTTACTTTCGCGCCAAATGTCTCACTTACCATTCTTACAGGTACAAAGGTATATCCGTTTAAGACTTGTATTGCTGAGTCTAGTTTTACTTCTTTACCGCTTACAATGGCTTTGTTCGAGCCAATTTGTAATTTTAGAGAGACATCTAATTTTTGTGCAGTCACTGTCTCAGAATAACTATCCCAGGTTACATTGGCACCTAGTGCTTCAAAGATTTTTCTCATGGGAACATGCACAGAACCCGAAATATTTTGCGGAGATTCCTCTTCGGAATAGTCTTGAACTTCTTCATTTATTCTTACATATATTCGATCACCGTAAGATACTGCTGCTCCGTTTAATGCCCTATCTTTGAGTTTGCTAATTGAATCTTCATTTAACGGGTTATTGGCCAAATAAATCTCCCAAAGATTTGTTTGATTATCCAGAGAACTAATATCCTGGATTTCATTATTGACTAATGAGATCTTTCTTGGTGTTAATTGAGATAGTATTGATATATCGGAAAGACCATTACCATCTAGATACAAGACATCTAACTTATTTAGGGATTTAATTGGACTTAGATCGTTAATATGGTTATTGCTTAAATCAAGATGATAAATACCACTCTGAGCTTCTATTCCACGTAAATCGTTAATAGAGTTTCTTTCTAGTGAAAGTAAGACAAGTGGAGGCAAGCTCTTCAGAAACTGAAGTGAAGCAATACCGTTTGAGCCTAAATAAAGTGAACGCAATTTAGGTAAGCTTCCTAACAATTCTGGATCGGATATTGAGTTACCGTTAAGTGATAACAACCACAATTTTGGTAATTTACTGATTGGTTTTATGTCTGAAACCCGATTTTGATTGAATTTTAACGTCTCGAGTTCATTCGCATGAGCCAAGGCTGAAATGTCTGAAATCTGATTATTTGACAAATCTATATCCTTTAGTTTAACAAGCTTTTGAAGGCTGCTTATATCGGAAATTTGATTGTTTTCAAGCTGCAGCCACTTCATTTCTGGAAGACCTTCAAGAAAGCTTATATTTGTTATATGAAGAGAACCGATGCTTAAAGTATCAAGTTTAGGGAAATTCTTAATTACACTTAAATCTTGAATTGGATTTCCAGATATCTCGAGACCCCTCAAGTCAGATAAGCTGTTTAGTGAGCTTATATCTTTAACCCAATTATATTTAAGACCAATGAAATCGAGATTTGATAAATTGCTCAAAGGCGAAACATCTGAGATTTGATTTTCTTGTAAATTAGTAAAGGACAATTTATTAAAATTACGCATTGGAGAAATATCATGGACCTGATTCTTGTAAGCGTTAAAAGTAGTTAAGTTGCCAAGGTTCTTTAAAGGTTCAATATCCTGTATCTGATTTTCAGACAAGTCCAGCTTCTTTAAATTGTTAAGGTTTCTAAGAGGGTCTACGTCAGCAATATGGTTTTGACTAATATTTAGACTTTCCAAAGAGCGGAGATTAGCTAACGCGTTAATGTCACTAATTTCATTTTGCCACAAGTTAATATTTTTCAATTTTTTTAATCCGCTTAGAGCGCTAATATCTTCGATTTTATTTTGTATTAATTTTATCTCCACCAAATTTTTGGCGTACTCTAAGCCATTTAGCGTCTTAATGCCTTGCCAATCTGCTGGACCTATTTTTCTAAGACTCTCCATGTCTCCTACCGTTATAGGGCCATCATTTTTATTAAGTTCTTTTCTAATAACTTTTTCAAGTGCTGCATCCTCAATTTTTACTTCTGGGGAATCTGCTAATATTTTTAAAGGTAAAGATAAATTTAGTAAGAATACCATACTTAATGAGAAAGTAACAAACTTAACCTTTTTCAAAAAATTACCTCCAGTATTTAATAGACTAATTTCTTTTACCTGCTGCAAAATCTCCAGGATGTATATCTAATACGACCCGGTTCGGATGGATCAACGAAACCTCATGCCTACAGCTCCATCTCTTTCCTTCAATCCCCTGTATAGTATTTCCGTCTTCAATAACATCACCGTTTAGAAAGATATAGTCACCGTATGTATAAAGAAGATTTGCAACTTCATTTACATCAAGATCATTAAAGTGTACTTGCAGATCCGGTAATCCCAAAGCAGAGAGTCCTAAAGTATCCATAACGGTTTCACTGAATGTGTTTTCTATATTAAAAAGTCTCACATTCATTAAACCGAGCATGATATCGTAGTTAGGCTGATTTGGTTGGTTGGATAGATAGTCATTTGGTTCAATAAATTGTTCACTCACTCTAAAATGAATCGCCTTACATGAACATGATTCCACAATTGCATAAAGGGCCTTTTGAAATAATTCCATTCTTTTCTGAGATTCTAAACCTGAGGCCATAAAATCAGTAATCAATACAGTATATCTACACTTTGTTACTGTGCTCCGCACATCTCTCCATCGCCAAGATTGAACAAAAGATGATTCTAACCTGCTCATATCTTTAAGCTGTTCACTCGATAACATAATTGCTATTTGTGCAGGCATATCTCCTTCTGCAAAAGAAATTAAATAATCTTTAAAGAAAAATAACAGCACATTTTCTTTATTAGTAGCTAATTCAACATTCCCGCAGTAAACTCTTAATGAATCGAGTATTCTATCCGCTGATAACAAAGGGTAATCTTCAAACAAAAGCTCTACACCATAGGTTCTTGCAAATACATTATCAAGATTGTCTTCAAAATTATCATTATTAATAACCATTTGTTTTCTCTCCTTTATTAGCTTCATTTATTTTCTCATATTCACACATAAATTCCTATAATTCCTTCAAAAACCATTAGACATTTTTTCCATTATTACAGTACATTTATAATTAATTAGTTTCTCATATATCCCGTTAATGAAATCTATCATAGTAAAATACGCTTTTAAGAGAGAGGATAGCATATGATTAATTTTGATTTAATCTCCGATATCCATTTAGATTTCTGGATTAAATATTCAGGCAACTTTTCAAAAATGGAAGAACAAATGGATGAATTTATTAAATCAATTCTACCCGATTCACCTTCAAACATTCTTGTAATTGCAGGTGATTTAGGCCATTTTAATCAGCAGAATTTCATCTTTATTAACAAGATGATGGAAATTTATAAAAACATTCTGATAGTGGCCGGGAACCATGATTATTATTTAGAATCAAAATCCATAAAAAATAAGTACAGGAAAAATTCATTAAATAGATGGAATGAAATGAGGCAATTTATTCAACGTTTTTCCAATGTAATGATTTTAGATGGAACATTGGTAGAAATCGATACAATAAACTTTGGCGGTTGTGGAATGTGGTATGATTTCCAATATGGCTATCAAGTCTTAAAGGCTAGTGAGTTAGAAGTTTTTAATCACTGGAAAAGTGTTTCTAATGATTCGGTTTTAATAGAAGGGAAACCAAGACTAGTAGAATTAATGTTTCAAGAGGAAAAGAAAAAACTTAATCAAGTACTAAATAAATCAAATGTTATAGTGACTCACTTCTCACCTGACTGGGCACATGTTCCAATTGATAGAGCTCACGATTTGGCCACAAGCTTTTATTATTTTGATGGTCAAGAATTCTTCAATGGTATCAAGAATAAAATATGGTGTTTTGGACATGTTCATAAAAGAATGGATTATATGCACTATGATTGTAGATTTATTAATGCTTCATTAGGTTATCCAGGTGAAAATAATGGTCTGCCAAGCAAGATAATTAATGTGAATCATTACGCCTAAAAGGATGATTAAGTAAACCATTTATTTTCGAATTAGTGGAAAAATCACTTAAAAATAATTGATGGTCTTATTCAAATATGAAAGGGAATATTAAATGCTTAAAGAAGTTATTAGATGGATTCATCATAGATGTAATAATAATCAAGGGAGATTGTTTACTTTTTTTATTATATGGCTCTCAGGTGTATCACTTAGCATTAGTATTGTTGAGTCTACATATTTCAATATTAACGGATATTCTGAAAGTTTTAGAAATTGGACGTATCTCTGGATACTATTAGCAGTTGCTGGATTCTTCGTTGGGGTATTAACTTACTACATAAAAGGGGGCATATTCTATTTAGGGATAAAACTATCGTAGGGAATAATTACTTATAGTGTAGCAAGGAGATTTTTACTTTTTTCTGCTCTCCCACTTTATGCAACGTCTATAATTATTGAATTGACTAACATGGTAATATACAAAAAATCATATTTCATTTCAAACACTTCAGTAAGTCTTGATATACTTTGGATCATAATAAAATCAATTTCGATTATAGTTTTCTTCAGTATCATATTGAAAGGTGTAATGCAGGTATTCCATACAAGACTTTTAAGAAGTGCTTTTTTTCTTATACTCTTACCCATCATTTTTAATATTTACTCTCTAGCATTTGATAGCAAATACACTGTGGAGTTGGTAAAACTTTATAAGATAATACCATTAAATTTTTAAGGGTATTTGTTACTTATTGGAAACGATATATACCGAGTTAGGTTCCTTTGCTCGGCCTTACATTCTCCTATTAATGCGAAACATACGTTCAATTCCTAATAGAACATATCAGAATTACTCACTCATACGCTTGTGGTGCTACAAGATGTCAAGACAGCTTTTTTAGAATTTTAAGGTGTGAAAAATTGCACAAGGTGCATTTGATCAATTCCAGTGATGCCAGCTAGTTTTGAGGTCTCAATTTTTTCCTTTCCCAGCAGAAATCCCCGAGTTCTTATTTTATTCACATTTATTCCTAGCAACTCATATGTCCAAGCAATATCATGATTATTAGCATGAGATAGTCTATAAATATAACTGATCAGGCTTTCATCATCATAAACTTTAGGTACAAAAGGCAGAATTTTTCTATCCACAATTCCATCTCCATTTATTCTGCGATTATCAAAAAATAGGCAGACGATAAAACATTATCGCCTGCCTTGTTGTATTATTATTCAAATTCATGCATAAACACTAAAATCTAAGGAATTCTGCAACAAACCGTCTAACGAATTATGGAATTTCACACCAGCCAGCCTGGGGCAAAGCCCCCGGCTCCTTCTCACGAACACCTACTGTACCCACAGTTAGCACAATTCTTACACCCCTCGCTGTTAATCAGCGAGGCGGAGCCGCATGACGGACACAGGTCCTTCGACGCGATGCTAATCGCGCTCGCACTTTGACCGTGGCCGTGATCATTACCCGCACCGTCCCCGGCTTGACTGCTTAGTGCAGACGCTGGTGCTGTCGCGTCCAGCACTTCGCTAGTCGCGGTCACGTAGTTCCGCGCGTCGTCTTGCTCGTTCATCACTTCGTCATGCTGTTCGAGTGCCTTGGCAACCGCGTCCGCAATAGACTCGACACGATTGTTGCCGAACCCAATGGCACCAGAACCGCCAATGCCCTTCAGATGCTTCACGAGCAGTTTCACTTTCTCGCCGTGCTCACCGTAGCGCAGGAATAAGGAGCAAACGCGGCCGAGCGCTTCGGACATCGCGAACACGTCAGAACCGGCTTTACCTACGTTGAGAAAGATCTCGCTCGGCGTTCCGTTCATATCGTTAATCGTAATGTATGCCATACCGAATGGCGTATTCACTTTATACGTCGCGCCGCGTAAAATCTGTGGACGGCGCTTGTACTGCTTGTCAAAAACCTGCTCCGTCTTGGCATCCACAGCTACAGAAAGCTTCCCAGAGAGATTGGCGAAGCTATCTCCTTCATTTGAAGCAACTGCGGCAGCATTTGCTAAAGCTGCTATCTTTTCTTTCTCAGCATTCTCCCCACTCACAGCTTTACTCTCGTTCTCATCCTTCTTATCTGAACTCGTGCTCAACACCTGCACATCGCGGCTGCCATCCCGATAAATCGTAACTCCCTTACAGCCAAGATCAAACGCTAGCTCGTACAACCTCTTTGTCTCTTCTACCGTGAAATCAGCAGGACAGTTCGCTGTTTTGGAAATAGAGCTGTCCACCCAGGTTTGAATTGCCGCCTGCGCTCGGATGTGATCCTCCGCCGTTAGTGTCATTGCCGTTACGAAGTAGTCTGGCAGCTCTTGGCCCGGATGCTGGTCTTTCCATTCCTGCGCGATCGGTACATATTGTTTATCGAAGCCGAGCCGGCTTTGGCGGTAATATTCAAAGGCAAAGTAGGGCTCAATCCCCGTTGATGTACCTACCATCGTGCCTGTGCTTCCCGTTGGCGCTTGGGTAATCACAGTCACATTGCGCATGCCTTTTTGCTGAATCGCGGCGCCAACCTCCGGGTATACCTTCGTCATATTTTTCATAAAGCCGCTCTCTAGAAAGCGGTCAGCAATAAAATGTTGAAATGAGCCTTTCTCTTCGGCAATGCTCGCAGATGCGAGATAAGCTTCTTTGGCCATAAAACCATAGATTTTATCCAAGAACTGCAAAGATTCAGGGCTCCCATAGCGAATTTCAAGCTTAATCATTAGCTCCGCTAGTCCCATTGAGCCTAATCCTACCCGGCGTTCGCCTTGTTGATTGATGCGATTTTCTTCAAAATGATAAGGCGTCTTATCGATCACGTTATCGAGAAAACGAGAAGAATAACGAACAACCTTAGCTAAGTCTTCCCAGTCTACATCATGTTTCTCAGCATCATAAAATTTGGAAAGATTAATCGCGGATAAATTGCATACTCCCCATGCCGGAAGTCCTTGCTCACCGCAAGGATTCGTACAAATAATTGGATTGAAATACCAGCTGTTGGACATTTGATTATAGTATTCC
Organism: Paenibacillus sp. SYP-B3998; assembly: GCF_010820665.1. Taxonomy (GTDB): domain Bacteria; phylum Bacillota; class Bacilli; order Paenibacillales; family NBRC-103111; genus Paenibacillus_E. Next base: position 79,963 of record NZ_JAAIKC010000010.1, read on the forward strand.
ATGAATACGATGCCAGGCTCCGCAGATTTCCAAGCTGATTCAATAATCGTATGCCACACGTCGCGAGCGCGCACGGTGCGGTAAGGTTTGACGGTTTTACCAAGCTTTTTCCACGCGTCTAAATTGCCATCCCATTTGTCGTTATAATCGGGATCTGTCGTATCAGGAAACACAAGCTCCCAGTCGAGATCATCCTTCACAGCCTTCATAAATCCGTTACTCACACAGACAGACAAATTTGCATTGGTGATTTGCCCCATCGTCGATTTCACCGTGATAAAATCAACAAGGTCTGGATGCCAGTCATTAATCATCAGCATCAGTGCGCCGCGACGACTCCCGCCTTGCTCAATCAATCCAGTCGTATAGCTAAACAAGCCGCCCCAAGATACCGCGCCACTCGAAGAGCCGTTTACCCCTTTCACGACGGAACGACGAGGACGAAGCGAAGATAGGTTGATACCGACGCCTCCTCCTCGAGACATAATTTCCGTCATTTCACTAAGCGTATTCATAATCCCGCCACGACTATCATGCGGAGATGGAATGACATAGCAGTTAAATAACGTTAGCTCATCACTAGCATCGGCCCCGGCAGCGATTCGTCCGCCTGGGACAAGCTTCCAATCATCAAGAATATATCTGAATCTATCTGTCCATTCTTTTCTTTTTTCGGGCGTCGCTTCGACGGATGCCATCGCGCTTGCCAAACGGTCCCACATTTCTTCTGGTGTTTTTTCTATATTCAACGTAAGCTTCTCAACCGAGGATTCCACGGTTTCTCCACTGCGTGTGATAACTTTGACCCTATCGCCTTCACGACTAACAATTTCGCCTACTTCTTTCGCTGGAAACTTGGGATCATCTTTCGTTAAAACAAGAACGGTATCGCCAACCTTCGCGAGGCTTGTATCCGCGTTTTTAAGTGCATAACGATCCAAAAAAATCTTCTCGCTCAATCCATCTAATCGCTTCTTATCCTTCATCATTTCCAACAACAACACCCTCCCAGATGGCCTTAGATTCAGCAGCAGCTCTATGAATGTCTGTACATGAAGTTTATGTAAATCACAATATATGGTGTGCGTTTATCATTATACATCACTATATGTTGTGCATCGAATAGATAAGAAACCAAATTGGCCGATTAAGACAAGCTTACTTCTCTCTATCTATGATTTTCTTGTAAATACTCTCTTTCTCAAGCGAATTTCTGTTATGGATTGTTACGATTTTCGACACAACCAATTTCGAACTCCGAAGCATGTTTCGCAGTCATTTGGCTTATTTTGACGATCTACAAATCCTCTGCTACCCTATAGTTAGGATACTGGAGGTGTACATGTTGTATTTTTATAAAAATGAATTTATAAAAAAAGAGGAACTGCGCATCTCACCCGATGATCGTGGTTATTATTTTGGCGATGGTATTTACGAGGTGTTTCGCGTTTATAACGGTCAGATTTACGAACAAGAGGGTCATATGCAGCGGCTGCAAAGAAGTGCAAGTGAAGTGCGAATCGCGCTTCCCTACAAACTTGAAGATATTGAGAGCATTTTAACAAAGCTGGTTCATGAAAACCGACTCATTGAGGGCACGATTTACTTGCAAATCACCAGAGGGGAGGCTCCTAGGGCCCATCCTTTCCCTACGGAAGCTCACCCCATCTTGCTAGCTTATTGCAACGAGGTCAAAAGGCCAATTGCGACCATCCGAAGCGGCATCAGCGCGATTGCCTTGGAAGATATCCGTTGGCTTCGCTGCGACCTCAAAACGCTTAACCTGCTCCCTAATGTTATGGCTAAACAAGCTGCAATCGATCATGGCGTGCAAGAGGTCGTGCTTCATCGCAATGGCATTGCCACCGAATGCAGTGCTTCTAACTTGATGATGATCAAGAATAACGTACTGTACACACACCCTGCTAACAATCTCATCCTGCATGGCATCACGCGCGCAGTCGTTCTGCGGATTGCCAAAGCATTGCAGGTCGAAGTACATGAAGAAGCTTTCACACTGGAGCAACTGCTGCAAGCTGATGAGGCTTTTATCACAGGAACGACAGTAGAAATCACACCAATTATCCAGTTTGATGGCAAGCCGATCGGAGCAGGAGAGCCTGGGCAGCTTACCCTCAAGCTGCAAGAAGAGTTTGAGCGTACTTTTGCCATTTAACTTGCCATCAATTCAATAAACAAAGGCACTGACCTTCCTATATCCGGAGCAGGTCAGTGCCTCTTTTCTTTCAAATGACGCTAGCGTCGCAAATTCCACTCATCTGTACCATATTTCTCTCGGACTAACCTTTCAGTAAGCTCCACTTCGTAAGGGGAAAGCTCATCTTCCACCAATTCGACGCCAAGCCCTAAGCCAATTTCACGGTGAAACGCTTCCTCTACCTGCTCTATCGTGACCTCTTGCTTACCCTGAGCCCTAAGCAGATCATTGATAGCGACTGCTTTTTTCAAAAAGCTAGCCTTCATCCGTTCCGCCACTTTCTCATTGGAGAAGCGAAGCATGCGGAACAGTTGATCCGTATTCATATCAAGAAGTATCGAGCCGTGCTGCAATACTACGTCCTTCTGGCGAACTTGCGCACTGCCGGCAACCTTACGTCCTTCAACAACAAGCTCGTACCAAGAAGGAGAGTCAAAGCACGCAGCCGATCCAGCTGAGGCATATTTCTCTTTCTCTTCATCGCTAGCTAGCTGCACCATCTCAGCACCTAGTCCTAGCGCCCGAAATCCTTGCAAGAGCCCTTCGCTCAGCACGCGATAAGCCTCCGTAACATTTCGCGGAATCCCTGGATAATTCTCAGCCACAATAATGCTATACGTTAACTCCTTATCGTGAAGAACAGCTCTTCCCCCTGTAGGTCTTCGAACAAAACCAATACCTTCTCCAGCTACCGCTTCGCGATCCACTTCCTGCGCTTTTTGAAAATAACCAATCGACAATGTCGCTGGATTCCATCCATAGAATCGAACCGTTGGTGAAACTCTGCCTTCGCTGTGCGCCGTTAGGATCGCTTCATCAATTGCCATATTTTCAGCAGGAGAACGATCTCCTGTATGTATAAATCGCCATGCCGTCATCTTTGTACACGCATCCTTTCGCACCTACTTACCATATCCAAGCTCTATCATAACACATTACAGCCTTAGCTTACGAAGTTCGATTGCCAACAAAACGCTTCATTGCCCAAGAAAACAAGGAGGTGCCTCGCTGTTTCCCGGCTAAATCTACTACTGAAGCAAGTATATCCGGAATTGCGACAATCCCCGAATGGAAAAGTTATGAAAGCCCCCAGATTGGACATACTATCACGTATTCCAACGATCAACATGCGCTAACGAAGCCAGTATTCTGGCGAAAATTGTTAGGAGGCACATCTATGCGTCAACATGAACAGCAAGCGAACATTCGCCCCATACATGACCAGCTTCATATGCATTTTGACAGGGAATGGTTTACCGAGCTGGATCACCGCGTGCATGAGGGTGGCCCCTGGGATGATTGGACATTGTACCAGCTTGCCTATGAATCGGAGGAATCTGGTCTTATCGCGAGCTTCGATGAAATGCAGTGCCTCGTGCATCTTGGGCAGCTAGAGCCCATGGCTCATCAGCTAGATACAGCCAGACGCGTGCTGAACGAGATGCGGGGGCGCGCTATTTTGGCCGACGAAGTTGGACTTGGAAAGACGATTGAGGCGGGTTTAATTTTAAAAGAATACATGATTCGAGGTCTGGTCCGTAAAACATTAATCCTAGTCCCCGCTTCCCTTGTCCTTCAATGGGTTCGTGAGTTGAACACCAAATTTGGTATTCCAGCTGTTGCCCAGAAGAAAGCGTATATGTGGCAGCAAAGCGATGTTATCGTTGCCTCTATGGATACAGCAAAGCGCGAACCGCATCGCGAAATCGTGATGGGGCTTGAATATGACATGCTGATCGTGGACGAGGCTCACAAACTGAAAAATAAAAAGACGACCAACTACACTTTCGTGAACGAGCTCCGCAAAAAGTATTGTCTCCTGCTCACAGCAACACCTGTGCAGAACGACTTAAAAGAGCTGTACAACCTAATAACCCTGCTCAAACCTGGTCAATTAGGCATTCAGAGCAATTTCAAGACCAATTATGTTGTTGGCAAGCGGACGCCCAAAAACGAAGCCATGCTCCAGCAGGAACTCTCTAAGGTAATGATTCGCAATCGGCGCGGCGACGGTGGTGTGCACTATACAAAGCGCGTGGTCAAAAATATACCGCTCACGCTCTCTCCGGATGAGCAAGCGCTTTACGATGGCGTAACCAATTTCGTTCGCACACGCTATCAGGAGAGCAACGGCGATTTATCCAGCGTGCTTTCGCTAATCACGCTGCAGCGTGAAGTTTGTAGCTCACGTGATGCCGTGTTCATTACACTCGTAAATTTATTTAAGAAAATGCCTGAAGACTCGCCTATGCGAGCAAAAGTATGGGAACTGGTCGAACTTATCCGCAGCATTAAAGCCAACACCAAAGCAGAAACAACCATGCGGCTTGTTCAGGAAATTAATGATAAAGTAATTATCTTCACAGAGTATCGAGCTTCCCAAGAATATTTGATGACCTACTTGAAAGAACACAAAATAAGTGCGGTTCCTTATCGCGGGGGCATGAATCGTGGCAAAAAGGATTGGATGATGGATCTGTTCCGCAATCGCGCACAAGTGCTTGTCGCGACGGAAGCTGGCGGAGAAGGAATTAATTTGCAATTTTGCCATAACATGATTAATTTTGATTTGCCGTGGAATCCAATGCGCGTGGAACAACGAATTGGCCGCGTGCATCGTCTCGGTCAGACGCACGACGTGAATATTTATAACTTATCCACAAGGAATACCATTGAAGAACATATCCTTTCCTTGCTGCACGAGAAAATCAATATGTTTGAATTGGTTATCGGACAGTTGGATACGATTCTCGAAAGAATCGAAAAGAAGGGATCGCTCGAATCTTCCCTCTTTCGAATGGTCATGGAGTCAGGTTCAAGCGATGATATTCGCAAGAAGTTAGACGAGTTGGGGGATACGTTCTCTGAAGTTCAGACTGAGGTTGAACAAGAACCTTCCCCAGACGCCATTTACCGTGGGATCTTAGATGCTGTCGGCAGCGATCATAATACCGAGGTACGTCCATGAACAAACGGAACATCCATACGTTCGTTATGCGATTCCTAGAAGCTTACGACTGTACGATTCTCGAGAAAACTCCTGTGTATGTGACAGCTAAGCTTTCCCCAGAAGCGGACAAAGAGATGACTGGGCGGCCTTACTATTGGAGCTTTGTTGAGCGCACAGGTGCTGCTGCCGAGACGATGACCTACAAATTCATCTTTGACCCTGAACAGATGAAAGCGGAAGCAAAACCGAAAGCGGCCCCACCCCTAGTCAAAAACCCACTGGATCAAGGCAACCAAGGATACGGACAACTACAGCCTCAAAGGCCAAATCATAATCAAGCTCAACCCCAGCTGCCGCCAGACGGCAATCCGGACAGCATCCTTGGTCGTTATTTCGGTTTCGTCCCAACAACCGTGATCGCTCGCGTCCCGCAGGATGATGTCACCTTCGGTAGTCGGCGGCTGGAACAGATCTTCAGCATCGTACGTGGGCGTGGTCGATTCGTTCACTTATTCGAAGAACCGTTCCCTATAGGGGCTGCGTTGCACCATCCCTTGGTGTATGACACATGGTTTAGTGTCAACTACAAGGTTGAACTGGCTTGCGACCGCAAGCGAAGCGAGATACATTCTCTTGCCATTCAGCTGAATAACGGAGAAATCCGGGAGCATTTTCATAAACACTTGTTAACCAAGAGCTTATCTCCCAAGCTGCTGGCGAACAGCCATATTCTACCAGACAACCTTTCGCTACCAAAGGCTATTAACGCCCTTGAAATGACACTAGAACGCAAAATCAGCGTCTATGATCACAGTTGGGCCGATGAAGCGAATGAGCAGCACCGGAGTGAGCTCAATCGGGTAGAAGCCTACTACAACGGCCTTCTAATGAGTGCTGAGCCTGATAAAAGAGATGAAATTGAATCCCAGTGCCGCAATCGGTTGCAGGAAATTGATTGGCAGTATAAGCCACGAATCGTGGTTTCTGTCATCAATTGCGGGCTGTTCCATTTGAACGCAGGCAGAGCGCCTAGAAATGACGGAAGTCGCTAAAACATCGCAAATATGTCGCTACAGGTTCTAACATTCTTTTTAAGGCATAAGAATTACAATAAGAACATACCAAATGAGAGGCTACACGATAGGTAGGTGAAAGATGATGATGAAATGGACAACCTGGACAGCAGCATGTTTGATCAGTGTAAGTGCGTTCCTGCTAGCGCCTATCCATACGTCAGCCCTTGATACTGAAGTGGGGACAAGCCAAGTGCAGCAAGGGCCGACTGAAGTTATTGCTTTAGGTGAACCAAGACCCTCAATGAACACGCAAAGCGAAGCGTCCTTCGCAGATACAGTCAATCAGTGGAAAATAACCTTGTCCCACGAGCGCGGCTTCGAAAGGTGGCAGCAAGCGGCATGGAACAGCTATCCGCTAGGACCTGGCACACATGGTTGGGTCGTTATCCTAAACGCTAAGGGTCAAGACGTCGGTTACATGATTGTAAATGCCGCAGAAAACGGCTCCTTGCGCTTAAGCGAATATGGAACGGGAGACTACCCTTTGTTCAGCTTGACTACGCTGTATCGATCCTTGGTACAGCAGGAACTCATTTCCTCTACTACCTCATTAACCGAGTTTGCACAAAATGAAAAGATAATCAAAGAACGATTGTATATGGACTCCCTTACCGCCATTTGGAAAATTAAGCTCCAAGATCAAACGTACTATTTGGATGCGAAATCTGGCGAACTGCTTCCGCTTCACCAAGATCCAATCCCTAAACAAGCCGTCACATCCGGAGAAGAAACCGAACTATCAGGCAAGCTTGATGACCTGCTGCTGACTGCCTTTGACCCTTACGATCGTCTTCACTGGGTGCAAGGTAAACCGCTTTCCGTGACAGACATGCCTACGCTCAAGGCAGCGTTGAAGCAGAAAAACAAGCTTACCTATGTAGCCGAACTATATAATAATCAAGTGACTCTTCCGTTAGCTGTAATCGGATATAAGATGTGGAATGGCGGAGAGCCTTATCTTGCTGTAGATCATGTCGGGACGAGATATATACTGCTTAAAGAGGCACTTGAGCAGGGCCATCTCTATGCGTAAAAAAGCCTTAGACCGCTATTCTAGAGGTCTAAGGCTTTTGGTATCATTTCCACTGAAAATCGATTGCCTGTAAAAAGGCTTTGGCTAAAACGGCATGGCCGACGTTATTGGGATGCACCCGATCCCAAGCGATGTACGCAGGGTAATACTCTTTGAGCAGAGGCTCGAAAGCTTTCTGTGTATCCACAAAGAGCACACCTGTCTCTTCTGCGATTTGTTTCACCGCTTGCCCGTACTGGTCCATCTTCTGCCGCATAGCGTCCTGTGGATTTGGCTCTATGTAGAAGGGGGTCATCAGTACAATCCCTTTGACATGCGGAAGTGTTTTTGTGACTAATTTTCGCAAAGTGCGTTCATATGTTTCCAGCTCTACATGCTTTTCCTTGACTTTGGGATGATCGAAGTGACGCCAGACATCGTTGATTCCGATCATGACCGACAACCAATCGGGCTTCAAATCCAAGACATCGGTTTGCCACCTTGCCTTCAAATCAAGCACCGTATCACCGTTGTTACCTACGTTAACCGTCCTAATTTGCAGCTCAGGGTAAACCGTGTTCAGCAATCCATCCACGAGGGACACATATCCTTTCCCTATAGCTCCGAATAGACCTTCTCCGACCGGCCTTGCGCGCTCACAATCAGTGACGGAATCCCCAATCATAACTAACTTATCATTCAGTTCCAGCTTCACGCTCGATCCTTCCTTTCTCCACTAAAATCTACCATTTGTATTCGCTATTAGAAACAAAAAAACCTCCTATAGATTTACAATCAAGTAACTTTCACCTGACCATTTCACAGAGGCATTCTTTTATTTTTTTATTTTTGTCCGTTCAATAATCATCCGTGCAGCCAAGGGCAGCATACCGAACCAACGCGTCTGCCAATTTTCCCTCTGCTCTTTGCTGTTTGCTTTGGTTTGCTTACGAATATCTTTAGGCGTTTCAATATAGGTGACAACCTGCTGCGTTATGTATTTGACCAGTTCATCGCTTTTTGCCATACTTCCACCTGCCTTCTTCCCTATTTTACCCATACAGGCAAATGCCTAAACGGAATAGACAGGCGGAAGAAATCCTTGTTCTAAACGACTTTCCCTCCGCTCTCGGCAACAATTCTATCCGCGAACGTCTTGATCGTTCCGCATCCGAGCAGCATCGGCTTATTTACACATTGCAATAACAACGTTTGACTTTTTGTATCCCAAGCATACTGGAAGCCGACATTCATCCCTGCGACCGAAATGTTGAAATTCCCAGAAGCTGTATTCGGAATCGTAAAGCCTTGTTTTCTGCCCGTATTCTGCAACGCTTTAAAAACCGAAGACGAAACCCCTCTATACGTCCAAGTACTGCAAGCCGCCATAGGTCATCTCCCCCTCATCCAAATAAGATCATTAAATTGTATGAAGGAACCAAGGAAATCGTGCTTGTTTCTCCCTATTATAGTTAATGCCTCTTTCAAACCTGCTTCTATTCTTTTTTTTCATGCATATACTAGAACAATTAGAGAGAGAGAAAGAGGTGCTTCCAAGGATGTGGAAACAGATGCTCAATACGGAGCTTCTAGAAATCCAGATGGATGAGTCAAATCAGTTTTTTGAACTAAGGCTGAACAGCAATAAACGGAATGATCGGGCTGTCGTTCGCCTTAACCATGCCGACCTCATCCAACTTATGCACACCTTATTGGAAATCAATCGAACATTCCGAGGAGATATTCCTTATTTTGCTTCTACGGAGCGAGTCATAGCGTACTCTACTTCCTAGTTTTATAGCAAAACAGGTGCAGTTAAAACAGATAAATAAAAGCACCTCCGAGTCACACGGCGTTATCGTGTAACTCGAAAGTGCTTGCTATTCTTAAAACTCATCTATTTTTCCTCTAATCGCGATTAAGACCGACAATAGATGCCAAGAATTTGAGAATGTACATGAATAAATTAATGAAATCCAAATAAATGTTTAATGCCGCCAGCGGAACTTCTTCCGAATTAACGCCATCACGGTATTGAGCCACGTCGTACAGAACCCATCCACTGAAAATCAGAATACCGATCATGGACCAGACCAAGTTCATTACAGAACCAAAAGATACGAACATGCCAATTACGCTCATGAGCACAAGACCGATGGTTCCCGCGAATAAGAAGCCGCCGAGGAAACTGAAATCACGTTTGGAGCGGTGCGCATAAAAGGCAAGTCCGCCGAAGATTACTGCTGTGGCAAGGAACGCGCCCGATACAACTTTAGCCCCCAACAGTCCTCCGTAAGCCATAATCACTGGGTATAAGGTTACGCCGGAGATTGCTGTAAAAGCGTAAAGAAAACCGTAACCAATATTCTTGCCCCTCATTCGGATCACAATAGCTGCTATTAACATAACGACTTCTGCAACAACGAAGAGCATAACCATCGATCGTGGGACAACCATCGCGCCGACCAACGTGCCTATGAAGGAAACCAAAAGTGAGATAGCAAACGTCTGAAGCACATGCGCAAAACTACCTGTGTGTGAAACTGTAACTGATCTTTCCATGGACATTTCATCCCCTTTATTTTAAATAAGTACAATCTATACTATATATTATACCCAATTTTCATGTAAGCTGCCATATCCTGTGGCCCAATCGTTTAAGAACGGTTGATATTCCTGTCGTCGCTTATGCGGGTCTACCCTTATTTGTCCCATTTCGAGCGTGTCATTAACCTGCTTCAAGCATATTTCCGTCCATCGCTACTTCGGCATAAAGCGATTCCTTGCGCAACGAAAAAGAGGCTCTGTACTTTAAACGCCTACTTGTAATCATAGCTACCGTTGAGTGCGACGCTTCCATGTATGATCCACTTCTTTCCTAATGGAGTTCGATACCATATACGTTCCCCAATAGCAAACAAGGAATTCGTCGTCCAGTAAAGGCCTATGGCCACAGGGGATGACCATATAATCACCGCCATCACAAGGACTATCAATGCGGGCACCGACACTCGAGACAAGATAGACCCGGTCGCAGCGATTTCATTGGTGAGCGGAACCACCATGCTGATGAATGTAACAGCCGCATATGCAAGCGGTACTATGTGCATAGGATCACTTTGTCCTAAAGTTGCTATCCAAGGCACGAAGTGAGATGTCATGGTTGTGCCATGCGTGGTGAACACTCGATACAGGCTAAGAAATAAGGGAGCTTGAACGAGAGACACTGCAATCATAGAAAGCGGCTTGACGCCAAATTGCTTGTAAACTTTGCTTGTTTCTTGCAACAGTTTAGTCTGATCTTTGGCAAAACTCAACCGTATTTCGGTCAATATCGGCTGCATCTTTGCTTGTCTAAACTGTTGTCTAGCAATCCGTAGGTTCAGAGGAAATAACAGCGCTCTAACAAGCAGAGTTAGTAAGATAATGGCGATGCCCCAATCTGAGGTTAAGCCATGAAACCAAGATAAGCCAGTGAACAAAAGTGTAATAATTGGATGTAATAACGTGTCCATTTATGCAATTCCTCCTCATTTTCATGCCTACCGCTTGATCAAATGAAGGAGGAGGAGGGCGCTTCTTCGCCGCGTTCGCTTCGGAACGATTTCAATCCAATTATTTTTCTTCGCACACGAAGTAAACGACTCTTCGTTGGAGGTTGAATCTGCCTTGCGATCGGCAGAACGACCCGTTCATAAGTAAACTTATGTCGAAGGGGGACTTGATGAAAATAGCGGTAATAGCCTACAATTACCCCGCTTAAACTAAGCATGATTACAAGCAGTGACATATCAAGGGACCATTCCATCTAACGAATCACCTCCTTCACGGGTCTTGATCACGATTATGTCTGAATCTGCAAGCTTTGTTTCACCATATCCACACCATCTTAAAGTCCTATATTTAGATTTACGTCTAAGACTAATTTTCGTTTCACCAAAAACAACAAACCACTCAGAAACATCTGAGAGGTTTGTTGTCGAACATGTAATACGATCAAGAGGACTCGAACCTCCACGGGGGGGTTAGCCCACACGGGCCTGAATTTGGTGGGATACCAAGAGGTGAAAATTTTCCCAAAAAACCCGATAAGCCTTGATACATTTAGCGTTAGCCCAAATCGGCCTGGAATCAATATTCGCAAGCATCGGCTGTAGAAAACCTTTCAGTTTCAAAGCTTGGGCAGGTTCTTACTTCATGATATCTAATTACAATGCCTGGCTTGCATTAAGAACTAAATTGCGAATTTGGCAAGAGCTGCTTCGCTCGTCCCGTGCGAAAGCTGACCACTAAGACACTAAGCCCTGCAGAAATGATGATGAACATCAGCAGGCTCAACGATGCAGCGCCGATTCCGTATCCCCCGAATAGTAGGTCCATGCTCCCTTCGACTGCGTGAGAAGCTGGAAGGCATTCGCCTAGCCGCAGATAGAACCTAGACAGCAGTTCGCGAGGCATCATCGCGCCGGAGGTAACAAGCTGAATCGAAAGGAGCAGAATATTCACCAGCATGCCACTCATGCCAAACAGAAGCATGAAAAGCTGGGACAAAAGGATAAAAGACAGCACGAACAGAGACTGAAATCCCCACAGCAACAGAAAGCCATGTTCTGCCTGACCTCCAAGCGCGATCAAAAGCGAAGTACCGACGAGAGAAACGAATACAGCTGCCGCCGCATTGATCATGTTCCGAGCGGCGAAAAGCCGCCAGCGGCCAATCCCCATCGCCGCTAATGCCATCGACGATTGTGCCATGTTCATACTCATAATCATCGTGCCGACATACGAGGCGAGCAGCAACATCATAGGCGCCATTTGGTTGTTCATTCCTTTGACGATATTCGTATTCGCAAATTCGGACGTTACCCGTTCGGACATCGACTTCGCTGCGGCAGCCGACTGCTCTTCCGGCAATTTCATCTGCTCCAACGCGGCTTGCAACCCCTGTTCGACCGCTTCTTTGTTTACCGCAGCAGTCACCTGTGCAGCAATCGTACGCATCAGATTTGCCGTCAATATCGGATTCGACTCATTGACGCTATATCGAATGGCAGCGGTACGGTTCGGATCCTTCAAAGAATCATTAAAGCCCTCTGGAATGGTGATGACCATCTGCAGCTTCCGCTCATTTAGCAGACGCTCCGCTTCCGTTTCGGCAGCAATCAGCCGCGTACTGACGGGCAGCTCACCAGCCAATTTTTCCGTAATCGCCTGACCGACCGCTTGATCGGACACGACAATGCCCACTCCCAACTGTTTCAGCCTGTCCGCCCCCGTAACGCCGTCATAAGCCGTCATCCAAACGATGGCAAAAATAATCTGGAACATTACAGCCGTCACGATCCCGACGATTGTAGAAGGCCGCTTCAAGTATGCCTGCAACGCGTATACCATTTCCAATCACTCCTTTCTCCGGGTTGCCACCCAGGCATCAATAAGATAAGAGCCAAAGAACGAAGTAGCCTGCTCAAAGCCCGCCTCGTTCAACAGTTCCAGAACTTGCGCCGCGGGAATCGTATCGTACGCGGAGCCGAAAGAGGCCGCGTACCTCTCGGTCTCCTCCGGGGATACCCCGTTATCCCGCATATGCTTCAACCAGGCAAGCATTTGCAGATCAAAAGCTGGTGTACCCGGCTCCCCGTTGATCGAGGCCAGAAACAGCGGCGCTCCCGGCTTCAGCCGCTCTGCAATAAGATGCAGCATATTCCGTTTGGCAGGCATCCCTCGTATGAAATGAAGCACAAGCATGCAGGTCGCCGCATCGTAAAGCCTGCCACATGGCAGGCTTTCGATCGACCCCTGAATGAGCGTCACCTGCTGTTTCATTCCGGCTTCCTCCACCCTTCGCGCGGCAATCTCCAGCATTCGCGCAGAAGGATCGACTCCTGTGAACGTCCTCTCGCCATAAGATGCGCCGAGCGCTACACACTCCTGACCCCCGCCTGCGCCAACGATCAGAATGTCCGCTGCTGCGCTTTTCCCCTCCCTTTGCGCGTTCAGCAGGCGATTCGTTATCTCGTACAGGCGCTCGTAGCCTGGAATTTTCAACGGAATCGTTTGTTCATATCGGTACACGGCCGGATGCTCCCAATCGAGGGGCGTCTTCTCTTTTTCATGATTCATCTACTGATCTCCTCCATGTGACGAACAGTCTGTCCGTCTATATGTTGTTTTAATTGCGCAAGCTCAAGTGTTGAATATTTCGGTTCGCAAGCATGATTCGCCGCTTTTAGATCGAGCCCGATCTGGGCAGGCGTCCCGGTAAGCAGAACGATACGGGAGCTTAACACCGTCGCTTCTTCCCGATCGTGTGTCGCCAACATAACCGTCGGCTTATCCATGCGCCACAAGTTCAACAGCAGGTCGTGCATGCTCCTTCTTGAAAAGGCGTCCAGACTCTGAAACGGTTCATCCATAAGCAGCAGCGTCGGACGGTAAGCGAATGCTCGAACAAGCGCAACCCGCTGCCTCATGCCGCCGCTTAATTGCTCCGGATAGCAATGAATCGCATCGCCCAGTCCTGCCTCCTCCAGCATGGATTGCGCTTCCCGGATCGAATTCGCCATTACGTCCGGTTCAGCGATCCAGAGCACATTATCCAAAGCAGTCTTGTGCGACAGAAGACGGGGTTCCTGAAATACCATGCCGATACGCTCTAATTCATTGCGGTCGATACGCCCGGCTATCGGCTGCTCCAGACCTGCGATCAAGCGCAACAGCGTTGTCTTGCCGGTGCCGGAAGCCCCCATGATACACGTGATTTGACTTGCTTGCAGTTCCAGCGAGAAATCTTCAAATACGCGCCGACCTCCGTTATACATCATGCTGATTCGTTCGAAACGCATATGGTTTTCCCCTCCTTCCCCTGGTCGATGCACGCACCAATCCTTCCAACCCCTTCCCGAATAGCACTACTAGCAGCGTCCAACCCATGACCTCCTCCGTCTTCAAATAGACTCTGGCCGTGTTCATCGCCGCGCCAATCCCGGTCTCGCCGCTGATCAGCTCGGACATGACGACGGTTTTCCACCCCGTACCGACATTGATAGCGAGCGCGGCGGACCAGAAAGGTGCCAGTGCAGGCCAGAAAATATCACGGATCTGTTTTGCACGCCTGACACGGAATACCGACGCCATCTCCAGCAGTTCCCACGGCACCCTCCGGATGCCCTGTACCGAATTAAAGAAAAAGACCGGGAAGAGCGCAAGAGTCACGACGAACACTTGCGTTCCGCCGTTTGTCCCCAGCCACAAGATAGCCAGCAACATCCATGAGACAGGCGGCACTGCTTGTAGTAGGGACACGGCCGGATGAATCAGCTTGTACACGTACTGCTGTGATCCCGCCCATAATCCCAGGCCGCCCCCCAGCACAAAAGCGACGGCAAACCCCACAGCAAAACGGAGAAAGGTAAGCGCAAGCGGCGACCATAGTTGTCCTGCTGCGGCGAGAGTGCACAGCGCGCGCAGTGATTCAAGAGGACCCGGAACCAGGACGGGCGAATAGACGCCGGCGATCCCGATCCAGAGAGCGATCAACAACAGATACGTATAGCAACCTGGCCATTTTTTATAAATGATAGTAAAAATCTTCATCCGGCAGCTTGCCTCCAATCGAATCCGGCGCCATCTTGAGCAGAATATCAAAGTACCGCTCCACTTCGGGCCGGGCTTCTGCCGCGTCCTTATCATTCAAGGTGATCTTCGGCAGCGCGAGTTGTAGCGACTTCTCGGACAGGCCAAGCTTCTCCGCAGCTGGCTTCAACACCTCATCCGAGCCATCCTTGGTACGAGCCAGCGCTTCCCTGTACAATTTGCGGAATTGCGCGATTTCTTCCTTATGACTCTTTGCCCAGCCGCTGTGAACGAAAATGTCCGACTGAGGCAGATCCTCGCCGAATATGCCTCGCCAAACCTGCTGAAAGTCGACCGCTTCATGCAGTGCCTCTCCCAGTTTCTCGCGCAATCCGCCAATGACAGGCTCGGGCAGGACGGCATGACGAATCTTACCTGCCGCCAGTTGCTGCATGATGTCTGGCACAGTCCCGGCTGCCAGCTTGACACGCTGCTCTAATCCTTCCTTTCTCAGCAGGAAGCGAGTCAATATTTCAGCCGGCCCGCCCTGCCCGGGAACATACACCGTCTCGCCCTGCAAATCGGCCAGGTTGTGGACTTTCGAATCGAGCGAGACCAGGTACATCGAGCCCCATGTATCGACCTCCAGCAACTGAAGCGGCAGACCCTTGGCGTGCATATTGGCGCCGACGCTCAGGGCGGCAACAACAAACGGTGCATCACCCTGCTGAACACGAGCAAGCAATTGCTCGAACGTGTCCCACAATTCGACCTTGATCTTCACTTGCGCATCAGCCTGCTGCGCGACGAACATAGCCGGTATGATCGCAGGAACGCGAGGACTTAGCAGCACGATGCTCTCCGGTTTTGCAGCATCTCCAGTTGCGGCATTCTCTCCAGACCCCTTTATGCTGCTATTAGAGCAGCCCGCCACCAACATGCACGCCACTAAACCCATGATCCATCCAATCCGAGTGCGGCGATAGAAAGCCAATAAACCCAACATCCACTTCCCAACTCCCTGCTTTTCATTTATAATGAGAATCATTATCAATTATAAAGAAAATAAGCATGAGCGCCATCCCTCATATCTGGGATTTATTAATATAGCCCGCGATGAGAGGCGCAAGGAGGCCGAATATGCATGCAAAAATGGAACCCGTCAAAGCCGAACTGTTGAGGCTTTCCGAGAGCACAGACTGTTCATATGTTTACAGGAGAGCGCTTGTGAAGTTGTTACGGCAAGTTGTCCCATTTGATGCCGCTTGCTGCACCACCGTCGATCCCGAAACGTTGCTGTCCACGGGTTCTGTGACGGATGAGGATGTTGAAATCATCCACGACCGCTTGTTCGAATACGATTACTTAAGAACGGATTATATTCCTTATCGGGAGTTGGTGCAGGCGGTCGATTCGACCGCGACATTAAGCGGAGCGACGGAAGGCGAGCTGACGAGAAGCGCACGTTACAGGAATGTGCTCTCCCCTGCCGGCTTCAGCGATGAATTGAGGGCGGCACTGAACTACAAAGGGGTATGCTGGGGATATTTGACGTTATTTCGCCGTGTCGGGCACCCGTCATTTTCAGAAGAAGAGCGTGTCTTCATCTCTTCTCTCGCGCCGGCCATTGCATTACGCTTACGCGAATCGGGCTTTGCAGCGCCTGCTGAAATCGAATTGGAACCAGAGTTGGAGCCTGGTATTCTAGTGCTGGGCGAAAGCCTCGTCACGCTATCGACTAACGCGATTGCAGACCGCTGGCTGTCAAGGTTGCGAGAACGGGAAGGCATCGACGATACCGTACTCCCAAGACCCGTCAGAACAGCCTGCTTCCGGGCATTGTCGGCCTTACCAGATGCGCCGTCGTCGGCAAAAACTTGTGTCCGTATACCTGGGTATCGCTATCTGACGATTAGGGCGAGTAAATTGTACGGATTGGAGGACTCTCCACGTCTTGGCGTAACGTTTGAACCGGCCGGATCGGCAGATACGCTGCGCCTCATGGCTGAAACCTGCGGGCTGAGCGAACGCGAGAAACAGATTCTCGATGCGCTCGTCAGGGGCATGTCCACGAAGGAGCTCGCGCTTTCATTTCATATTTCCGCCTATACGGTGCAAGACCATTTAAAATCCATCTTTGTCAAAACCAAAGTATCAAGTCGCAGAGAGCTCGTCTGGCGTTTGTTCTCCCGCTTAGGTGTCGTATAAGTTTCTTCTACTCAAAGCAGACCAACAAGAATACCCATTCAACGAACATTAGAATGGTCAATATACATCCAATTGGTGCAACTGGCAGTACGAAATTTTTGTGGAACAACCGGATGATGGCCCGCAACTTGCACATTTCCCTGCTCGCAGAGGAACGCCTTTGGGTCGAGCCTCGATCATCCAAATGCTTCGGCATTACTGCCGCAATGCCAAGCTGATTGGCGTTCGCGGATCGGCGCATACGTTTTGCCACACGATGGCGAAAAAGTTTCTGCTGAACGACGGCAGCGTCTACGCTCTGCAACGTATTTTGAGACACTATATGCTCGAAATAACCCGGCATTACGTGAATCTGCTTCAAATTAACCTTCATGCACAGCACGAAAAATGGAGTCCCAACCCTATCAACAAAAAATAAACTCTTCGAATTAATCGAAGAGTTTCGCTTTAAGTATGGTGCGGTCAAGAGGACTCGAACCTCCACGGGGGGTTAGCCCACACGGACCTGAACCGTGCGCGTCTGCCAATTCCGCCATGACCGCGAGCTGACTCATAAGCAAATCATCATAAGCGGCGACAAAAATAAATATAGCATGCGATTTCCAGTCCAGTCAATCAGATTTTTCACGCAAGTCTGCATATTTCAATACGATTTTCCGCAAGTTAAACCCAAAGGAGGGATCATTCATGGATCAAGAAGAAATCGATGCATTAGAACCTAAGTATACAGGCAATAAACGAGATCTTACCGAAGGAGAGGCCCAAGCCATTGTGCATGATCCTAATCATCAAAATGAAGACGAGGATAAAACGGATCTAGGAAGTCTTGCGGCCGCGACGGCTTTCGGCGTTTTTCGCAGAACTTGAATTTATCGCTCCACACTGCGCAGCAAATCAAGAAGCCTTACTGTGTCCACCTATCGGATCAGCAAGGCTTTTTTTCATACAACTGCGCTGACTGCATGATAGCTTCATAAACAGTCCTTCCAATCAGGTACCCTAATTGGGTAGCCGTACCGGCATAGCTATGTAATCGGCCTCTGCCCGTCGCGGCAATGAGAACGGCATCGGTTGTTGTGCCCGTAGCGGGTAGCCCATCGACCTCAATCCCTAGAGCTTGAAGCGCGGCAGACTTCGCTTCCGTGGCTGTGATGATGCTATTCACCATGGCTGCATCGGTTAAAATTCCATTGATAATCACGATACAATTAATCGTGCCGGGGTAGAGAGAAGCTGCTGGAAGCTCCGCGCCTGCTCTTGCTTTGTTCCCTAACCCTACGGTGACCCAGGCGTTAACTTGAAGCTGCTTTTGCTTTTGCTTTTGCTTTTGCTCTTGATCTTGATCTTGATCTTGTGCTTGCTCTTGCTCTTGTGATTGCCCTTGATCCTGTCCTATTGGAGATTGAAGCTCAATTTGGTCCAAAGAAAGAAAGCTGCACCCAACATCCTTCACAATAGCAGCAGTAAGCATACCAGCGATCTCAGAGGGAGACATTCCTTCTCTAGTGATGAATTCATTCATCTCCGTAATGGGGTCAGCCGCCTGATAATGCTTGTCTACTTGCCGATTCATCAGACTTGTGTGAGAACCAAAGCCTCCGCCCCATGGCGAGGAATTCAACGTGCGTAGCGGTTGCTCGCTTCGAATCAGCAGGTACGTTCCCTTGCGGGATTCAACGATTTGCATCGTGAGGCCAGTGATCGACACCCCCTCCCCCCTTACCCCTTATCTTATTTGAAATCCCACCATCTATTTATTTATCATCTTGTTATTCATCATCATCTTGATCTGGTTCCACAGGTTCTTGGGGGAGCATATATTCAGGCGGTCTTTCATCGCCATAAGGTTGATACACATATCCGCGACGAAGCTTAACCACTCTGCGGTTTTTTTTCCTGATTAATACACTCTCATCGTCCCAAGCGACAACAATACCTCTTACATCATTAGTTGGACTTACATCACGGATAACGCGAAGCAGCGTACCCTCTACCCTATATTGATCTAATTGTTCTTCCGTTATCATCTGTCCTACCTCCTGCTTGTTATTTACATAAATTAGCCTTATTTATCCCTTTAGCATACACCAATTTCAGAACAGTTGAAACTTACATAAATCATGACTACTCAGGTTAACTTAGTAATAAGGAACTCAGATTTTCATAAGATCTTATCCTGGGAGGCTCACTTCGTGGAAAAAAAACCATATTTTATTAACGTCGGTACGGGAGAAGTCCTTGAAGATAAAAAAGCATTAAATTTCGAATTTGAAATCTTGGCCAGTGAGGAAGACATCGACAAACTTCAAGAACTACTGGAAGAAACGGACAATTCCTCACAAGGCAGCTATGCAAGCTCTTGGTTACCTTGGAAAGTATACTATTCCAACGAAGCTAATCAAGAATATGATTATTACTTGACAGAAGTTTATCGCACTCTACATCAGTTAGGAACCGAAGAGACAAAACGTCACATCGAAAGCATGCATATACTGGAAAACGGAGTTTAAGCCCAAATGTATAGCACACTAGCTTTTTGAAAATAAGGCGAACTGAGAAAAAGGCCAATGAATCTAAGGATTCATTGGCCTTATATTATATGGGAATGCAATTAGCTTACATGTTCCTTGGAATCGTTCGTTTCGAACCACAAATCAAGGACCTTGCTGGACATTACGCGCTTCTGAATATATTCCGCTTGCGCCACGGAGAATTGCTCTTCCCATTCAATCGAAAGCTCTGTGCATAGCTTTACAACTGTCAATAATTCAGACCAAGCCACATAGCGTTTGTACCAGAAGAATTGAGGATGTTCGATCATATAGGGATAAAGATCATCAAACTCTGTATGCTTACAATCAAGAGCACGTTCAAAGTGAGTTTTCGCTTCTCCCAGCTTCGTCATAAAATATTCAGATGAACCATTTTCAATACCCATAGATGTCAGCCTCCTTCCTTACCTAGTAATCATTATAAAGGATAAATCGCTTTCAGGGAAGGCGTAGCACAGATGAAAAATCAATCAAAAGTAACTTGACCATTTGCCAGAGAAGCAATACGTGCCAAGGATTCTACGCGAATACCGCGTTCGCGGATCGATCTGCCTCCCGATTGGAAAAGCTTCTCCACCGCTATCCCGCATCCAACAAGCTCAGCTTCCGCTTTCTCAATAATCCTGATCAGACCGCGAGCAGCATCCCCATTGGCGATAAAATCATCGATTAGCAGCACGCGCTCCCCTTTCTTCAATAAGTGTGAGGATACCATAATATCCGTTACAATACCTTTGGTAAATGAAGGGACTCGTTCGCTATATGTGTCCTGATCCATTGTAAGCGTCTTTTTACGACGTGCGAAGACCATTGGAACATTCAACTCTAAGGCTGTAGTTAAGGCAATTGGAATGCCTGAGGATTCCACTGTCAATACTTTGTCAGGTTTCGTCTCTCTGAACAATCTGGCAAACTCTTTACCCATCTCCATGATGAGCACCGGATCCACCTGATGATTCAGAATGGCGTCCAGCTTAAGCACTTGATCCGATACGACGACACCCACTTCTAAGATCCGCTGCTTCAAAAATTCCATTTTGATGACCTCCACGCCTATGTATTATGAGTAAGTTACCATATTGCTCAAGTAGGTTTCAAGTCCCAATTTGTTGATTTAGGTCTTTTGGAGTGAAACTTTTTTGAGGAAAGCGATGTCTATATACATGTAATGCTTAAAAAAGGCCGCCTTTGCCACATAAGAATGGACTTCCGAAGAAATTTCGTCCCTTTTCATGAAAAATGCCCACATTTGCTCACATTTAAGCATTGAGATTGACAACCATAAAGGATTATGATTAGTAATGTTGCGTTTTCACTCTAAACTTATTCAGCAGAAAGGAAAGATGACGATGAACAAACCTTTTAAACTTATCGTTCTTGGCTGTGTACCAGTCGCGTTCGCTTCACTTCTGGTAGTTGGCTGCCAAAAGTCATCTGTTCCATCCGCACATTCTCCTATAGAGTCACCTGCCTATGAGCAGTCAATGACACAAGAAAGCCGTCTGCCCGTAGCGGTATCGCCAACGTCAGTACCAACAGCGACACCAGATGACAAGGCCAAGCATGAAGCGCAAGTGGCAGGTTCTGCGAAGTCAGATTACTCGGATATCCCGAAATCCGCTGCAAGTGCAAAGCCAACAGCTAAGCCAAAAATTAAAGCCGAGGATACCTACAAACAAGAGAATCCGACACTAATGGGTCTCAAGCTTGGCGCGGCAAAGACTACGGTATTAGATAGCTTTGGCAAAGCGAAGAAGCAATTTGTGATGGACGAAGATGAAGATGCAATTCAAGTCTATGACTATTCTGACTTTTCTGTTGGCTTCAACAAGAAGGATCAACTCGAGTTCGTCGATGTTCATTCTGTTGATATCGATCCTGGACTTCGTGGACTAAAACTCGGACAAAATATGCAAGATGTCATCACAATACTGGGCAAGCCGGATGCCAATACAACATACGTGCTTTCTTATAAGTCACAAAACACGATTCTTAAGATCGACATTGATCCCAAAGAAAGTACGATCCAATCTATTAAGCTGTTCGCCGATCGTTAAAATGAAGCGGAAAGACCCTGTAAATCTCTAATTTAGAGATATGCCAGGGTCTTTTTTTCATACGTTAAGGAATTGCTCTGCGTTTCCTAACCCGCATATAGATCATGACCCCAACAATAGCCAAAGCAGCCAAAATCAATAAGCTCAACCCCATATATTTATGGATAAATGCGAACATCTCCTCCAAATTGCTTCCGATAAAATGACCTAATGTCAAGAATGTTGTACACCATAACAAGGCACCCGTACCCGCAAAAAATAAATACTTATAAAACTTGACCCCGCTGACACCTGACAAATAACAAGTGAAATGCCGTACTCCTGGAACGAAATAGCCAAAGAAAACCGCCCAAAGGCCGTACTTTTTAAACCAGCCCTCAGCCCGCTCGATGCGGCTAGGCGTGAGCTTGAACCATTTTCCAAAGCGATAAAGGAAAGGTTTGCCAACTCGATGCCCCAGCACATAGCTCACAATCATTCCTGTCATCGTTCCCGCATAAATAACAATCAACGTTGTCGTGAAAGTAAACGGACCCCCAGGCACTGTTAAAGATCCGACAAAGGCCATTAAAGTCTCATCGGGGACAGGCACGCCCACAATACCTGCAGATAACAAAATGTACAGCGCAATATATCCATAATGATTAATGAAATCATAAAGTGCTTCCTGCACGTAAGACACACTCCCAAATAAACATAATCCTATATCTACTATTTTACCAAAAAAAAGAGCTTGCCCCAAGTTCCTGTCATGCGCTTGTCAACGGTAACATACCTTGTACTATATCAAACGACAGAGAGAGGGGCAAACTATGCGAACAGGATCACAGATTGTCCGTGTCGCCTTTACCTATATTGGTACAGTCGTCGGAGCGGGATTCGCTTCTGGACAGGAAATCCTGCAATTTTTCACACGGTACGGCTGGATGGCCACCCTGACAATCGCGCTTTCCTGTCTGTTGTTCGTGTGGATCGGGATCAAGCTCATGCTGATGGCTCATGATCTTAAGGCAACGTCATATGAAGATTTAAATAAAGCGCTATTCGGTAAAAAAATGGGGAACTGGATCAGCCTGTTTATGATGATTGTACTCTTCGGCATCACAACGGTTATGCTTGCCGGAGGCGGCACCGTTTTCGAAGAGCAGCTTCACCTCAATTATCAGACGGGACTTCTGGTAACTTTGTTGCTTGCTTACCTTGTTTTAGCCCGGGGAATCGGGGCGATAATGACCGTAAATTCCATCATTGTGCCCATTATGCTTTTATTTAGCTCCGTCATTGTTATCTACACCTGGCACTTGCCAGGAGCAGGAAACTGGCTGCGAATCACGACCGATTATTCGATTGGAAAAATATGGTTCGCACCATTCCTTTATACAGCCTTCAACCTTGCCATGGCCCAAGCGGTGCTTGTTCCTGTGGGCGCCTCCATTCAGAATCGAGCTGATCTCTATTGGGGGGGACTGCTAGGAGGTGCTGGCATCGGTCTCCTCTTGTTGTCTGCACACTACGCACTGTCCGCGCAAATGCCGGGTATTGCTCAATATGAGATCCCGATGGGAAACATTATTACCCGACTTGGTTCCGTGCCTCAATTCACTTATCTGATCGTCATTTATGGCGAAATTTTCACTACTTTTATTGCCAATGCTTATGGATTATCCGTTCAACTGCAGCAGCGCTCCAAACTGCATCCCAAGGTTCTCCTAATCAACATCCTCGGGCTGAGCTATGTGGTAAGCCTTATTGGCTTCAAAGTGCTGTTGTCCGCCTTATATCCTCTATTTGGCGTTGTCAGCATCGCTTGGCTCGTACTGATGGTTTGGCGAAACCGTGCGCTGTAACGCACTCGATTGTATAAATCCTAGCACAACAATCAAGCGCACGAACAGCAAGAGCATGCCCATGGCCGAAATAATAATGCCGGTTAAAAGATAGGAAAAATGAAAATTCCCCACAATCGTTTTATCACGTAAAACAGCGAATAATTCAGCTAACAGCAGCAAAAGTCCAATTAAGAATAACCCTACGACCGCACAATCCATTAACGTCCATTTCGCAAAATAGCTCGCTGCAATCTGTGACTGGCTGGACGGCTTTGGCCCCGCTGCCTGCTGCTTCCAAAGCTGATGCACCATCCAAGCCGTGTAAACCGCTACGCCTGTCACAAAAATGCCTACTAGGCCTCCGAATATGGCTAAAATCAAATTCATGAGGGACTCCCTTCTCACCTGCTATGAGGTTGGATACGTTAAAAGCGTAAACTGTATACGAGAACAAGGGTCAACATAAAACAGACAAGGGGAAGCCCATATAAGAGTGGCAAAAGCAAACCGTTTGGAAGTGTGGGGACTGCTTGCCAGAGGAACCTCAAGAAAGCTTGTCCTTTCACAGACGTTGATTCTTCCAAGGCATGAGATTTGACGAGGATTTCCGCCGCTCCCCCTTCATTCAAAGCAATCTTTCCTTTTTTCCAACCTACTTGATAGGTAATCTCGCGCTGCCCTTTCTTCTTACTGCTTTCGGAATACATCCAGGCTCCTCCTTTTCTGGTTCCTCCTTTTAATAAAATCACTGTCATACAGTCTTTATAACTCAATGAGCCTATGACCAGGGAGGATTCGCGATGCCGCATCCCGTACATGACTATGACATGTAAATAAAAGCACCTGATGCCTACTGCTTACATCCGCAATAACCCGTAAACAGCTCTCCATCCGTTCCTCATCGAAATTAACGAGGATATCATCCATAACAAGCGGTAAGATTGCCTTTCCTGCGTACTCTTCTACAAGTGCGAATCGCATGGATAAATAGAGCTGCTCGGCAGTACCTCGGCTGAGCGAATTCGTATCGAGCGATTGCCCATTCGCTCTTATCGCAACGAGTCGTTGTTCGCCAAACGGCGCACGAATTTGAACCCATTTTCCATTTGTCATTTTCTCGAAATAAGAAGACGCTTTGAGGAGAACGCCCGGTTGGCGCTCTCGCTCATACACATCGCGAGCCTTCCTCAAAAGTTGAGTGGCAAAAGAAGCAATCGCGTATTGATCAACTTGCTTTTTGATCGATGCCTTAAAAGCTTCTGCTTGAAGCAGTTGGTCCGCATGTTCGAAGCCCAGCTCTAGCTTTTCAATTTCACCAGTAAGCTTACCCACCTCTGTGCGAAGTCCATTTGCCTCCTCAGCTGCCTTTAGCCTTTCGTCCTCTAAGGACTGCAAGCTCAGAGCCATATCCTCCTCACCCTGCACGTCTAAGATTTCCAAAAAACTAGCTAGTGAGCTGCTTCCGATAAGCGACTCAAGCGAAGCTTGAAGCACCTTTTGCTCTTCGATCAGCCTCATCCGCCGTTCCTGTTGGCTTTGATTCTGCCGAAGGACTTCACCATCCGGCGCAGATGCCTCGACGAATAACTCGGACAAACGAGTTTGTATACGCTGCTTGGCTTCCTGGAGAACAAGCAGTTCCTGCTCCCCATCGCGAGAAAGCTGCTCGCAATGCTGCTGTTCAGCAAGTAGGAGCAATTGCTTCTGTTCTTGCTCCTTCCAGCGTTTAAGCGCAAGGAGCGGTTCATTGCCCTTCTGCGTATCCATCCCAAGAAGGTCCGCGATCCGCTTCTCGAACAGATCGATACTCGCTTCTAGAGTTACCAATTTCGTTGCTAGTTTATGAAGCTGTCGCAGCCATTCATGCCCCTTTTCAACGGCTTGTATCGTTTCCAGAGCTGCATCTGGCGATAGTTGGGTGCTTAATTCTAGCGTATGCAGCCAAACGCGCCACTCTGTTTGAAGCTGTTCTAATTCGCCTCTTTTCTCTTGCAGAACCTCATTCTGTTCATCTTCTTGATCTTGTAGGATTTGCCGGGTTTCCTTAGCATCCAAAAGCTTTTCTAGCTTGCGTTGGAGCTCACCCCGCTGCTGCTTCCACAGCTCGGCTTCTCGCAGCCAAACATCTAGCTGAGACTGAAGTTCCTGTAACGGAAATGTATGCCCGCGCTTGTGCAGCTCCGAAGCTGCCGCAGTTTCCCGGAAAGCCTGCTGTTCACGAACAAATTGCTCCTCTACTTGTTGCTGCAATACGCGTTCCAACTGCTGCAGTTCCTCTTCTACTCGCAAAAGCTCGGAAGAGAAATTGACCGCTCCACGAGTAACTGTCTCGGAAGTTAAAGCGCGCGCTGACCGTTTCACTGAAGTTTGGCGACCTGACAATAAGA
The DNA here is from genome assembly GCF_010820665.1 of Paenibacillus sp. SYP-B3998. Classification (GTDB taxonomy): domain Bacteria; phylum Bacillota; class Bacilli; order Paenibacillales; family NBRC-103111; genus Paenibacillus_E. The sequence goes on from NZ_JAAIKC010000010.1 coordinate 105,827, forward strand.
TATACAAAGAAACCCCAGCAAGCAGCACAAAAGTGAGCAGCGCTGCCCCCCCATTTTTTTGCCAAAGGAGCCATGCAGGCCCAATGACCGTTAAGAGCGAGGTTATCACGACTAGACGCTGTTGATTCCTTCGCGATGTGCGTCTGCTTTGAGCAGCTGCCTCGTCAAGCAGCAGCTGATGCTGTCGCTGTTCAGCCTGTCGCTCCTTGTAGTGCTGCGCATCGCGCAAGAGCAGCTGCCAACGCGCGTAGTTTCTGGCTACATGCTGGAGTGCACCACCATCGGCTTCGCCTTCCTTAATTGTTCTTATCGTATCTGTTCTTATGCCTTTTCTATGTAAATCCAGCTCTAAGGATTGTACGTTATCTTGGACACGCACCCGCTGCTGTCGTAAGCTTTCCAGCTCCGTGCGGGCTCGAAGCTCCTCCACACGACAGTCCTGAAACTTGTCTTTATAGGACCGTACCTGCTCGCGCAGCGAAATCGATACGGGGAATGCAGCTAGCGTACGCTCCTCCCAACGCTCATCAATCTGACTCAGCAGCTTGTCCAGCTCCACGCGCAAGTGGTCTTGCTCCACGCGCAGCTCGACAACGCTGCGCTTATTCTCTTCATAGCTGGAGGCTTGCTCCAGCATGTCATTCAGCTCGATTTGACGCGCAAGCACCTCAGGCGCCAGATCGAGTGCTTGCAGTTGGCTCCGCAAGCCTAACTGCTTGATCGTTAGGCGCGTACGTTCCGCTTCCGCGCGCTCCAGCTCCGCTTCCAGCGCTTCAAGTCTCGCCGAGGCATGCTCGGGGAAGCTCGCTAGCGCTGGAAGCGCGGCCAGTTCCTGGCCGACCTGCCGCAAGCGGATCCATCCGCTTCGCGCCTTTCCGGCCAAGCTTAGCTTATGCAGTTCTGCGCGCAGCGCATCCTGCCGCTGCTCCAATGCAGCAACACGCTCCTCGGCAGAGCAGCGCTCCTCCTGCAGCCGATCGTAGTCGGCAGCGTGATCTTTGCTGCGGCGCAGCGACTGCTCAAGCCCCTCTAGCTCCTTCAGGAGACGATTGATCTCCTGATTGCGCCCGCGGGGCTTGTACAAGCCCTCGGCCTGCGCCGCCAGCTTCCGCTCAGCCTCCATGATGGCAGAGCCGCTCACCCCAAGCCCAGCGCTATACAGATAGCCGCTGATCTCATCCGTCTGCAGGGTACGCAGCTCCTGCAGCTCGGTAAGACCGAATGCGAACAAGCTACGAAAGAGGTCGGCCGATAGGCCACCCAGCAGCGTGTTCAGCAGTTCCTCGCCGCCAGTTGTACCATCACCGAGAGTAACCTTGACGAGCCCCGCAGAGGCTCGTCTGCCGCCTACACCGCTCGCGTCATAACGTTCGACGCGAATGCAATGTCCCTGTTCATCCCTTAGAAGTAAAGCCCCGCCGTGTACGCCCCCACTCACCGGATCGTAGCGATCAACTCGACTCGAGCGAGTCGGAAAGCCGAATAATACCGCACGCACGAAGCCCATTAACGTGCTTTTCCCCGCCTCATTTGCGCCATAAAACAGCGTAATCGAGCTGTCTGTGTCAACTAGCCTCTCGCGAAGACTACCGAAGCCTTCTACGTGAATGGATGTGATTCTCATTCCTTCCACCCTCCATCGCCAACTAGGAGATCTGCAGCCAATTCTTCCGCTGCGCGAAGCCACTCCCGCAACTGATCGGGATTTAATTCAGATGGCAATCCGGCGGCCGCCTTAGGCAAGTTCTGCAACGGGGCAAGTGCCTCGCTTACAAAGGTGGCTAGCGCTATATCGTCCTCTTGCAACGCCTGCGAATAGCGCAGCAAATCGCCAAGGAAACTCTTCTCTTGCAGATAAGCTTCAAAATCAATTTCACTACCTGTTCGGTCTTCAATCCCCTCGATCCAAACAAATGGGCTACGTTCCGATTCGTCCTCCCGAAACTGCGCAATCAGTTCGTCAAGCGCTCGTCCTTTGCGTAAGAGAGCGTGCACCTTGCTTCGCCCTTCTAATACGAACCGGACAACGGCGTCACGTCCATTCACATCCTGACGGAGTCGCTCCATCTCTTCGCCTAATCGATCTTTCAGTTCCTGCTCTGTCTGTAGACCTGCGACAGGAATCTGCTCATGAAACCAGCGAACCTGATCAAGTGCGTGAAAAGTCAGTTCCGCCCTCCCGTCTTCGTGAACATCTACCACATAACAGCCTCGGGCTCCCGTCTCGCGGATACTTCTACCTTGAACATTACCCGGGTAAACAATTGTCGGATGCTGTTCATGAAGGACCTTTCGCGTATGAACATGACCTAAGGCCCAATAATGCATGCCAGCGGCTATCAAATCTTGCTTCGTGCAAGGTGCGTAATTGTCGTGTCCGAGATCACCATCAACGTTAGTGTGCAGCAGACCGATTTGATAAATGCTTGTGTTATCTGCTGTGAATTGTCGCGCTAAATTTTCAGTAACCGCAGAAGTCCGATATGAAATCCCGTGAATCTGCGCAATAACGCCTCGATTCGCCTTCTCCACTTGAAATGTTTGGACCTGATCACACGCAAAAAAATGGACTGCTGCCGGCCAATCCAGCTTTGCCGCACGTCCATCCTCCGGGTCATGATTCCCATGTATGATAAAGACGGGGATGTCTCGCGCCGCCAATTGCTCCATCGCTTTCTGGAATCGAATTTGCGCGCGCAAAGACCGATCTGACAAATCGTACACATCCCCGCTGATGAGCACGAAATCTACTTGAGCTTCTATAGCTACTGTGACGAGCTCCTTAAGCGCACCATAGGTTGATTCCCTGATACGCTCACGAATCCGCTCCGGCAACGCCGACATGCCTCTGAACGGACTATCCACGTGCAAATCCGCTGCATGCACAAACCGAAGTCGTTTCATCTTTTCATGCTCCTATGCTTGATAACTTTCATAAACGCTTTTCAATTGACGCAGGACACGATTGAGGGAATAGGTCTTTTTTGCCTTCTCCCATGCCGTGCGTGCCAAATTGTATCGGAACGTTGGATCAATGATTACTTTCTCCAATGCATGACTCAACGCAAGCGAATCGCCAACAGGAACAAGCAATCCATTATGACCATGTTCGATCTGCTCTGGAATCCCCCCTACATTCGTTCCCACAAGCGCTAGCCAACACAAGGCCGCCTCTGCAAATACAGAGCCGAAAGCCTCGGCACGAGAGGGCAGCACGAACACATCGAAAAACGGCATGAATTCTTCCGGATGCAGCATGTAGCCATAAAATATCGTGTCTTCATAAATATTTTGCTCGACAGCGAGCTTCTCAAGCTCTTCTCTGCTTGGTCCGTCGCCTATAATATGTAGGACGAAGGGGAGCCCTCGTTTCTTCAAATCTCCACATGCCTCGAGCAGCGTATCCAAACCTTTGGCCGGGACTAAACGGCAGACGGTAATGAACTGTGTAACTTGATTTTCATGTGAAATCGGACGGAACCTTTTTTCATCAAAACCATTCGGAATGACTCCGATGCGCTCATTGTCTTGCACATAATCAGCTAAGTACTGTTTAAACGCATTAGACACTGTAATCATCTGATCTACTCTCGACTCAAGCTCGCTATAAATTAACGTCAGAAACTGATGCTCGATCCCATTCTCTTGAATGCGGCCATTTAAAATCAGCTCTTTCTCAAAACTGGAATGAATCGTTAAAATGACAGGCGTATCCGGGTATAATTGCTTCATAACAAGTCCTGCTATCGGATGATGCGTATGTATAATATCGTATTTCTTTGTTAGCCTAAGCTTCGTCCACCACACATAATCCTTGTAGGTCTGGATGTATTTATCTACAATCGGGTTTCCGGCATATTTCCGCCAATCGAATGTGGTAAATTCCACTTCCTCAGTCCCTTTGCCACGAATGCGCTTAGGCAGCGAAAACAATTCCATCTCCCAGCCCTTTTTATTAAATCGGTCCAATATATAGGGAACCATGGATGACACTCCACCTGGCTGTTCAGGTGGAAAAAACAATGCTTGCAATATGTTCATTGCATGAGCCCCTCTCCCAAAAACCTTGAGCTTACCTTCTTATTGTAACTGGTGTACGCTGAATAGAAAAGAGAACAGCGTTAGTCCTATCAACTCGATTCTATCCCTCGTTCACTTTTTCCTTTATAATAGAATCCATACTTGTCGAAAAATATACATCTGGAGGAGCGTATGAAAGTTGTTGATCTACTTTTCGGTGAAATGGCTTCCATTTTATCGAATATAATCGTTCTTGTCATTCTAGCTCTAATGGTTGTCGTTTCGATTCGATTATTTCTCGATCGTCGCAAAAAAGGCTACCTGTCAATGACGATTTCACTTTTAATTGTCAGTATTACTTATGTGCTGCAGCTTTATCTGAAACTAAGTGCTATTGATACCAGCCTTACCGCCTACATCCTGCTCATGCTCAAAATTATTTCCTTTATACTGGTCAATATGGGCATTTATCAATTGTACAACCGGACTAAGCGCAGACAATATGTATTTTTCTATGGATTAATCATTATGGGCTTTGTCGTATCAATCGTGCATTTCTACGTCCCTCAGCTGTATAGTGGCCCGAATCAGCAGGTTAGACTGCTGCAGGATATCGGCTTGGAGCTTTATGTTTTCGTGCTCATCTTTCTCTGCTTTTATATGATACCACCCTTTATTGCCCAGCAAATCAAGTATCAGCTAGCGCTGACTGTCTATTTTTTTATGCAAGCCGCACATCTAATAAATGCTTATATGTACAATAATTCGCAGCTCTGGTTCTCCCTAGCGGATAATATATTGCCGATTATTTATTATTTCCTGCTCTTTATGCTGCTTTTCGATCGAGTCGTAGAACTCATGCAGGCCATCTATAACTCTTCCATCACAGACGGACTGACCCGATTATTTAATCGTAAATTTTTCTACAACCGAGTTACCCAATATGTGCAGCGCCACCTCCCTATTTACATTTTATTCAGTGATATCGATAATTTTAAAAAATTGAACGATACCCAAGGACATCAAATGGGGGACGATGTGCTGAAGCAAGTGGCCCAAATCATGAAGGATGAAGCTGAGGAATGTGGAATTGCAGGCCGATACGGCGGAGAAGAGATGGTCATCATGGTAACTGATCCTAGCGTCAAAATGGATGCTTTTGCAGAGCGTGTCCGCATGAGGATTGAAACGGAAACGATTGTAACCGCAAGTATCGGCTATAGCAAGTATAAGAACGGTCTTAGCGCAGAGGAGCTCATCAAACAAGCGGATGAAGCCATGTACAAAGCTAAGACGTCAGGTAAAAACAGGGTGGTGAAGTACGCTTAATATGCAGAAATATCGCGCGGCTATATTATGGTTGCTTTTCCCCCTCGTCGGTGTGCTATTGTCTATTTTCTTGTTTCCGTTGGCTATTGAAAACAGTAAAAAACCTCATGCTTATACCTACGCAAAATATCAAGCAGCCAATGGGGTCGAGCTTCATACCTTAAAAACAAAGCCTAGCAATATTGCGCTTAAAGCAATTGATAAAAATGTCACACAAACGGGCTTGTATGGCATTAATGGTGGTTTTTTTTACAACAGCGATCTGCTTAGCATCGCTGTAACCAATGACCAGCCTGCCAAAGGCGAGGCCAATGATTATGGAACTGGTTGGTACAATACCGATGTGGCGCGCGGCACACTAATTTGGGATGAAGCGCTTCGCGCCATGTATATTCAAGTTGTGAAGCATGCAGGCGAGCTTCAGGTCACAGATCGTCATCACTATTGGGCACAGGGCGGAGTTAGTATGAAGCTTGGTGACCCCGTAGGATGGGAAGCTCAAATGATTGCCGAAGAAATGCCCGCTTATGATGAGAATCGACTCCGATCTGCTACAGCCTATGACAGCTTGGGGAATGTATGGCTCATCGTCACGCCCACGCCTTGTACTATCGAACAGTTCCGCAGCGCCATTTTGCAGAAAATAGTGCCTGGACAGCTTGTCGACGGCATTTTCCTCGATGGAGATGGTTCTTCCCAGCTTAAGAGTCGAGAAGACAAGCTGAAAGGCGATGGTCGTGAAGTGTATCAAATCCTTCAGGTTGTGAAATAAAACAAAGAGTTAATCAAGATGAGAACCCTCTTGAATAACTCTTTGTTTTTTTGCTTGCGCTTAACGACAGCTATTCGGAAGTATCTTGGAAATGTTCCTTACAAAACGCAGCAACAACGGCTACCTCATCCTCTTCTAAATCATAATCAAGATATAATTGTGTCGTTTTTTCATAGAGCTCGTAGTTCAACAGCTTTTCGCTGCCTGCTTCCACATTATAGATCGCCCTAATGTACAGGCCGCTGTCCGTGTAGAGCTCGTCATCTTCCTCAACCTCAATATCAAGCATGAATTCGTATCTCTGCCCTGTCAAAATGCCGAACGGATCTTTCACCAATTCCACCGTGTAACTCGTAATCGTAATCATCGTATTCCCCCCTTTTTTAACTGCTCCCACAAAAAAACAAACCAATTTAGGTCAGATTCTATGTTTATATGCTTCTTATCCATCTCACCATTGAAATATACTTGAACTGCCGCACTTGTGCAAATTTATATTTAGTATTGAATGGACCTCACTGGGGTCTGCTCCAATCTTCCTAGGACAGTGGCTAACCAATTCCCCATCGCTACCTTGACGTTCATTGGTTGGTTATTCCTTCTTATAAGCACTATCCCATCAACTCAGCTCCGCCATAAATGCACCAAAGATCAGATAAGTTTTTCCTTTTTCGATAAAATGTGGTAGACTTAAACATGAAAGTATAAGCGTTTTAACTTTAATGGATGAAAGGGGGATTATCAGACTAGCAAGGTATCATAAAACCTAAAAAAGGATGTGTATGGATGATTACACGAAGAAAGATAGCTGCTTTAAGTGTCTGTATTTGTTTGGTTATCACCTTATTGCCTACGTTAGGATTTGCTAAGGCTGGAGCTATGCCAAGTCCCTGGAGCCAACAAAATATCGGATCGCCCGCATTAGCAGGCAACGCAACCTATGATCCGAGCAGCGACCAATTCTCAATTAGCGGAGCAGGAAAAGATATTTGGGGAACATCTGATCAATTTAATTACGCGTATCAGCCCTGGACAGGGGATGGCTCCATTATTGCGCTTATTTCCTCACAGTCCAATTCAGACAATTTTGCCAAAGCAGGTGTGATGATTCGTGAAACTCTGCAGGCTGACTCCAAGCATGTTGATTTGCTGCTAACACCATCCAACGGGTTTACTTTTCAATACCGAACAACTACAGGCGGAGCTTCACAGAGTGTAAAAATCGCCTCAACGAGCCCTAACTGGGTGAAATTAGAACGCAAAGGCAATGTAATCAAAGGTTATGTGTCCAATAACGGACTCAATTGGGGCGACTTAGGTAATATTACCCTGAACATGAATGCCTCGCTGTACGTTGGTTTGGCGGTCACAAGCCATAATACTTCGCAATTAAGTACGGCTACCTTTGATAAAGTGAAAGTAAATGCCACTGGCGATGTATTTCCACCAACGGAACCTACAAGTCTACATGCAAATGGTGTAACTAGTACGACTGCTACGATTTCTTGGACGGCATCGCTAGATGATGTAGGGGTTACTGGTTATGACGTTTTCAAAGACGACGTATTAGTTAAAGCTAATGTGTCCGCCACTACTTATACGTATACGGGCTTAACAGCGAATACCACGTATACTTTCACAGTGAAAGCTAGGGACGCCGCTGGCAATGTTTCCAAGGCAAGCAGCCCGCTTGAGGTGAAAACGTCGAATCAAACGGATACGCAAGCTCCTACTGTCCCATCAGGATTAACAAGCCCGAGTAAAACATCCTCTACTGTGAGCTTGACTTGGGCAGCATCGACCGACAATGTAGGTGTGTTCGAATACGATGTGTACACAAACGGCGCACTGTCAAACAGCACATCGACAACCGCTGCTAATATTACGGGCTTAACAGCCAACACCACGTATAACTTTACTGTCAAAGCAAGAGATTTGGCCGGTAATGTCTCAGCCTCCAGCACTGCGCTTTCCGTTAAAACAAGCCCAGCTTCTTCCGACCCTTATACGCCGCAAGTCATTGCCAACAACTTGGAAACGCCATGGGCGATCGCTTTTGCACCCGATGGAAGACTTTTCTTTACGGAACGCAATAGCGGTAGAATCCGTGTAGTTATTAACGGGCAATTAAAATCCACGCCGGTAATGACACTCGGATCCCCCTTCTATTACATGCCAAAAAGCGAAGGCGGATTACTCGGCATTGCGATTGATCCCAATTTCGCAACCAATCATTATATCTACATCTACCATTCCTACAAAACTTCCGACAATAAGGTAGCCAATCGTGTCGTACGACTCATTGAAAATAACAATACAGCTACGCTCGATAAGGTGCTTATCACGGATCTCCCTGGCGCTGTCTATCACAACGGAGGACGCCTCAAAATCGGTCCTGATAACAAGCTTTATTTCGGGGATGGCAACTACGGCAATAAAGATGATACACTCAATTATTTAGGTGGTAAGACGTTTCGTTTGAATTTGGATGGGACGATTCCAAGCGATAATCCCTTCGGAGCCTCCTCTCCAATATACAGCAGAGGGCACAGGAATCCACAGGGCTTCGCTTGGCAGCCTGGCACGAATCGACTGTTCGAATCCGAGCATGGGGAAGCCTCCCATGATGAAATTAACTTCATCCAGCCAGGAGCTAATTACGGTTGGCCCAAATATGAGGGCGGCGACCAAAACCATACCGGTATCACGCCTCCACTCATTTATGCGAGCGGCACAACATGGGCACCATCGGGCATTGCTTTTGTAACCAAAGGGCCTTGGGCCGGAAACTTGCTCATAACTAACTTAAAAAGCAAACAAATCATTCGGGCAGTTGTCGGTGAACAAAATGGCAAACCAACGATAACTAGCAACAATCTGAGCTACCTCTACGTCAACAAGTATGGTCGTATTCGCGATATTGTCGAGGCACCAGACGGTTCCCTTTATTTTGTTACCAGCAATAATGGTGATAAAAATGGAGATGGCACTCCAGATAAATTAGTTCGTCTAGCACCTAATTTTTAATACGTAGGCAGTGAAGATAGAGGGGACGAAAAATTTCGTCCCTCTTCTTTATTTGTCATTGGAAAAAGGAGTGTACACAAAATGAAAAAGACGTTAGTTACGGGTGCAATTGGATTAAGCCTCCTCTCATTCACCGCTATCATTCCATTACAATTTTCAACGCAAGTCGCTTATGCAGCATCTGCTCCCATCGATCTTATCCAAGGACACGATTGGAGTCATTTCTCTGGTGCAACAGTTTCAGGCAATACGGTTGTCATTCAAGGGATAGGCCGCGCCATTGTTCCTGAATCCGATAACGATGATCAAACAACGATCAAGAACCCACCGATCAATCTCAGAGGCACTTATTTAAAGGTGTCTGGTGACTTTTCGGTTACAACGGCTATTCAAGTTGCAGCCAATACAAGCGCCTCCTTCATGATGTACGGAACATTGCCCTTGATTCAAGATGAATGGCGGCAAGAAGGTAAAACCTTAACGTTGACGATTAATAAAGGAAAACTGTATGTTGAAGTCTTGGACGGCAATTCCAATAAACCTACTAAAGGAACCTTTGGGTCCAATCTTTCTCGGCTTGTAACCCTCAAAACCGTGAGTGCTAATAACAAATTCACTTTCTATGCAAACGGTAACAAAATTGGCGAGTTGAGTAATCCTGGAGTCTTCATCGATGGGCATGTATTTTTCGGGGCAGATGCCTCTGTAGGCGGAAGCTATACGATTAACTCCCTGTCCGCACAAGCTGAAAGCGCAAGCGCTTCCGTGAACGCCGTAGATAATCAAATTCTAGCTATCCCTCAAACCAATCATTCGCTCCGCTCGCTTGCAGAGAAACATGTGAACCACCTTCGCATTGGAACTGCTGTAGCGTCAATCCCGTTATTGACAGATCCCTCGTACACACAAATTCTTGGCCGTGAATTTAATACGGTTACACCTGAGAATGATATGAAATTCCAGTTCATCCATCCGCAGCCTAACCAATATGCGTTTGCTGAGGCCGATGCGCTTGTTGAATTTGCTCAAAAAAATAATATGGCTGTTCATGGTCATGAACTAGCTTGGAATGAAGCACTTCCTCGTTGGCTTACGGAGACCAAGTACACCTCAGCGCAAATCAAAGACATTCTCATCGATCATATCAACACGGTTGTTGGACATTACAAAGGTAAGATTAAAGATTGGGATGTTATCAATGAACCGTTCAATGACTCCTCCGGCAGTTTTCGCACGACGTCCCCCTGGTACAAAGCATTAGGTACCGACTACATTGAATTATCGCTACAAACAGCTCATGCGGCCGATCCGAATGCTCGTTTGTATATTAATGAATATGGCGTTGAAGAAAAAAATTCAAAGTCGGATGCCCTTTATAAACTGGCAAAGGGGCTGCTTGCCAAAGGCGTCCCTCTGCATGGAATTGGCTTCCAGCTGCATGAAGATATTGGCAAGGGCTACACGCCAGTTACGGACGCAGTATTCAAATCGAATCTGAAACGCTTCACAGATCTTGGCTTGGAAGTTCGCATCTCCGAAATGGATGTCAATATTCAAGATAAAGTGACCAATGCTCTATCTACCCAACAGGCTAACTATTATGCTTCTATGCTGCAGGTAGCCGCTGATAATCCAACATTCACCACGTTTTCCGTGTGGGGTTTCACTGACAGGTATTCCTCCTTGTCGCCTTGGGAATACTTTAAATACGCAGATGGCTTGATTTATGACACCAAGTTCAAACCGAAAAAAGCGTATCAATCTCTTCTTGATGTTCTAGCTAACAAGTAATCAAAACGAAGGTCTGCTCCTCATATGGAGCAGACTTTTGCTCTTAGACGACTGTCAATGAAGCTTAATGAACGCCCCTGTTATTGCTCATCTGAGGTAATAACTTCCCACAGATCCAATAGGAACGGCTGCTCCTTTGATTCTCGAAAAAATCCTTAATTTTCTGGACTTAATGATGCAGATCCTGAAACTATTAGTATAAATGACTTTTATTGAGTAAATAATTCAAGTTGTTTCTATTTATGAAGAGCATATAGGTTGTTTAGCATCCCTTGATGGTTGCCAAAGGAGCTGACCGATGGACACGTTAATGCTTATGTGGGCCTACTGGCGAGGTTAATAAAGTCGTTTAATCTAGTAGTTAGCCGGGGATTGAAAGCTGTTAACGAAAACAGCAAACCCAGTTGCATAAGGAAGCAGGAGCTATGTAGCACTTAGCCTCCTTATTCACCAGGTTTTCTAGTCAAAATTTGAAATTCTTAGTCGTTAGAGTTACAGCTACCCACAGATATAGTCACTTAACTGGATGGTTAGTAGTTTATCTTTTCGTAGAAAGTGAATTGACATATTCCTAATAATCAAGAAACAAGATTCATCAGTTCCTCTTCAGTTCTTACCAGTTGTTTTCTTAAAATGATCCCTTTTTCTGAGATAATTTGGCCGAAAGGCAGCTTGTTTATAGAATTTTGTTCTAAAATAATGTGTGATATTTGATATACAGGCATTCCTAGTTCATATTTCTTAATAATATTGTTTACTTCTTCTATATCACCCAACATTAAAAGTTCGATATTTAATAATGGATTTTTCTTATGAAAGGTCGTTAGATGCGGATAAAATTCAAAACAGACATGGCAATTGGTAGACGCGAATAATAACAAAGTTTTTACATTGAAGCTAAGCTCATAAGTTGTATTGGTTATTGTGTTAACTGAGAGGACTGGAAGTTCAGAACCAATAGGAAGACCAATTTCCTCTTTAATTGAATAGGTTTCCTTTATAAAACTAAGCTGCTTAGTCATATTTTGAATCAAATATATGATAGCGCATGTAATTATAATTATTATCATCCACAAGATGAGATATGAAAGGAAGGAAATGGTAATCATGATTTCCCCCTTTTCTCATGATATAATAAATTTTTTTTAAAATTCATTAATGAAATAACTAACAAATAGATTAATAATATACCTATAGATGTTAAAATAATTTCACATTTAGTTGGAAATGGAACGTTTGATAAGTCAAGTGAATGTTGCCCAAAAATAAGATATAAATCCATAAGGAACAAGATAAAAATTTTTAAATATGTATTTAATCCGAATTTGTCCGGAAGCGTACCGCCAAAACAATTGCAATATATATCTTTTTTAATATTCAATGCTTTATGCGTCACCCATGTAAATATTAGTAGTAAAAATAGCAAACCAACTTCACTAATAATCCGAACCTTATCATTTAGTATCATAAAGCCGAAACATAATTCGACAACTGGAATAAGAATGGTTCCAATCCTTGTTAAAAGAGATGAAAAACCTAAATCAAGAAATGTTTTCCTAAAAGATTGATAGGAAAGTAACTTTGTGATACCTGAAAATACAAACACAGTAATATACAGTGCTTGAATTAGTGGGAACAGCACGGCATTATACTCCTTCCATTTCAGTTTAATTTGTTAACAAACAGATGTCCCAAGGAATCAAATTAGGCTTTATTAAAGTAGCAAGTACTAAGCCTATTCCTACAGATCCGTCAAGTAACCCTGGCATGTTCAATATGTCATTCCCTTTAGAGTTTTTATGTATGTCATGGAATAAAAAAGGACTATTTTCATCATACATTTTGACAATGTCTCTTGTTAAATTAAGAATCGGTTTTTTAAAAAAATCATCATTGCTATCCTGATATATTGAACTAGTAAGATGCAATAATCCGGCATAACCATGGCAAAATGTAGGTGAATATATATCCCATCTTTCTTGCGGTCTGAGTAGTGTGGATTTATAAGATTCAATGGCTTTAGCCTTCCATTCCTCATTTTTTAAAGCTTTACCTGCTAACCATATTGCCCTCATTAAACCCGGTGTTCCGTAACACCATGCTTCTTTATGCGCTTTATTTTCTACCTTTTGTGAAACTACTTCTCCCAACTCCAATATTAACGGTAAATATATTCCACCGGATTCATCTTTTAATTCCCATTCTAAAATCCACTCCGCAAAGTGTTGAATGGCTTCTTTAAGGCCTTTTACTTCAAAGCCATCAATGCAAGCTTGACTAAGAAATGCAAGAGGTCCAGGAATACCATGCGCCAGCCCTAGGTTAAAGTAACCGTCCTTAAACCTCAGTTTTTCGTCTAGTGATAGGTTTTGAGAAGGCACATACCAGTTAGGTACCTTATTCTCTCCTGAAATTCTATGCTGACTAAGACTAATGAAGTAATCTATGATGTATAGTAGGGTTTCCTTTACTTTAGGTATATCCTTAAAGAGCAATAAATATCTCCCTATACCTGCCCAACCTGAAATAACATCGTAATCGTGTACATATACAGAGCCGTTTTGCACATTATTCAAAGTAACATCAAGCAGTTTTTCAGCTTTATTTAGAATCAAATCATTAATTTGTTTTAATAGACCTTGATAGCATGTTCCATTCTTTGATAGTGAATAAGCTGCAAATCCTATTCCAGCTAAACCAGACCAAAGGGATATGTTCAAATCACCGTTTGATTTAATAACGTTAATAGATCTACTAAGAAAATCATGTCCAACTGAGGCCCAATCTTCATCCGGAAAATAATGATCCATTAGCGAATAATAAACGCAAATTCCAGGGTACCCGCTTGATAAACTAGCTGCTTGCCACGGATAATATTTCCCATTATTTGCGAGTATGTGATTTCCTTCGGAAGTTGCTATTCTTTCAACCTTCTCTGCGTCTTTAAGTCTGGAACCTAATTCCTGTAGTATCTTCTCAATCTGGGGCCTAAATTCATGAATCTCAACAAACTCCAATGATTGTTCGGTTAGTTTCATAAAAGTCTCCTTTTAAACAAGAGTTAACTTATGAGTATCTATTTGGTGAGCACTATAAAAAGTGTGACTAACAAGCTCTAACACTTTGATTTCTTGTTCCCTATCTACTCCCAATAATCTATTAATGTGCATATGCATGATGCTGTCCAATATACTGTAGATATCATTTTGCAAATGTTGTGTTTTTTCTATTTCTTTAATCGCATTCATGTATTTCTTTAACACAGGTAACCTGCGACTAAACGAAGATATTACCGAATTCATTTTATACTTTTGGACCGTTTCCCATTGGTTTTTGTAATGTGTAAGAGATAAATATAAATCTTTATTTTGTCGAAACTCTTTAAGATATCTCTTTGAGATACTTTTTTTACGTAACCATTCTATTTTTCCCTCTAACGAAAGTGGGGAATTTTCAATGATGTCCAAAATACTTACTATGGCGAGTGTTGTCTTGTCAATTATTAGTTGACCTGATCTCTTGAGCAGTAACCACTCACAAACTATCTCACTATCAATTGCAAAATATTCCTCTGCTAACCCAATTAATAACGGTCCTCCATATCTTTCAGTTTCAGGTTCATAAGTATCAATAATCATGCGTTTTAGTAAACCTTCACTTTGCAGTTCTGAAGTCCATAATCTAATTTGAGGCAACACCTTGTTTACGATAAATGAGGGATCTGATTTAATTCTTAACCGAATATGGGGTTCAGGGTCTACGTAACGTATAAAGAAGTATTGTAGAGACAGGCCATCAAAATTTCGGAAAAATTCAACTAACCGAGAACTGATAAATTCTTCTTCACGGCCCGCTAAACCGTAGAGTTTCAAATATAACCATTCGCTGCCTGGAAAATAAGCCGGAACATGTTGGGAGCTGCCACTCTGAATGAGAAACTCTTCATTATTATTTGGTTCTCCAAAAGTTCTTATTAATGGAACTACACATTCAATGCTATAGCTACCGCCTTCACCATTTGCAAAGTATTCATCAAAATCCATACCCGTTTCTGTTAAGATTATATGCTCACTTTTGGTAGTCTGCGTCCAATCTTTTTTTAAACCATTTACATGTAAATAGTTCTCGAGGTCCAATAAAATTCTATTATCGGATACTGTTTGAAACACATAACGAGGAACTTTCCATTTTTGTCTCCACTGTTGAAATTCCGCAAACCATTTTTGATCATCAACTTGCCCATAACAAGAATCTGGTAGGGAGTGTAATGACCACTGGGCAAGAGAAATTATCGACTGCCGATATACTAATCTTGGTAATATAGGAAAGTTACTCAGGGAGCCCCATTGAAACAGCGAACAGTTACGGTGCCTCTCAGCAGAAATTTCTCTCAAAAATCGGTACACATTTGCTCCCCTTCGCGCATTAAACATATGTCCGGTCGTTATAATAACCTCTTTATTGAGTTTTTTTGATTTTAAATAAAATCTGTTATTACGTAGCCCAACGACAAGATCTGAGAGAGAAATAGATTTGGAATCTTGATTCGAAGAAGGACTTACACCCATTATTATGTGATATTTTCTGAGATTTTTTGTTATAGTAATGTTCGTATCTCTTGTATGTACTGGTAAATAAATAAGTTCTGCAAAAATAGCATCCGGTTTAAGTTCTTCTTCTTGAGCATAGATGTTCTTAACCTGTTCCTCAGCGGAGCTATCAAGCATATCTAGAAACCGTCCAAATGACTTACCAGCCCCAGGATTTCCACTATTGGGGTTAAGAATGACTTTATACTCATCTTTATCAAGAGCACTTGCAGATTTCGCTGCAATTGTTGCATATATTTCTAGTGATAGTGGGGGTGTAAGTCCTTTTTCGGGAAACTCAATTTTTTTAATCATTTCTTCGGTTAAATGAAGTTCTAAGTTCCCTTCACTTATTGCTTCTGCAAGCCAGACTTTAAGGAATTTCTCTCGTCCTTCGTCAGAAAGTTTAGGTGGGTTTTCGGGTACATAGAATCCTTCTGGGAGTGTATAAGTAGGTGGCGCACCTAAACCTAAACCTTCATCTAACAATTCCATCAGACTAACTTCACGATAAACGCCATATTTCTCAACAAACTCCAATTTGTATTTATGTAAGTGCGGATTTATAACATCTGGCGATAACCTCCAAAGTACGTCTGCAGCGTTTTCTATTTCCGACTTTATTTTCTTATTAATCTTAACGTCTATTTTTCCCAAAGCTAAATCTACTTGGAGAAGGTTAGTTACGGGATATAACTCGTTCATTTTCCTTACGATTTCAATATATTCTTTCTCACCCTCACCTACATGAGTTTGATCATAATCATTTATACTTTTCACGATGCAGTTTATAGCATCCTTAATCTCATCAACATATTTCAGAGGAAAAATTGTCTCAACTAAATGCTTAAAAGGTGATTCATCTGTTAATGGTGGGCGTAAATTACTTATTAAAAATTCCTGATTCATCAGTTGTTTGATAAATCCTATGATAATTCTCTCTTCTGTATTAGGAAATTCTTTGTTAACTTCATGAAACAAATCATCAAAATGAATTGGAGCAGTGGTAATATTCATTACAAAATCAACAACAGCAGTTCTTTTTATTGTGGCAGAAGATGTTGCTCCTGTTCTCATTGCAGATTCATCACGAAAATTTTGATATGGTAGTTTTAATCTAGAACCTATATGATAGGCGAGGGAATTATTTACAAATTTTAACTGTTTGAACACTTCTTCTTTTTTCTCTAAGTCATTAATAATAGCAAAAATCCATTCCATATCTGGCCTTGTTCTCTTTTTATAGGACTGGACAGAATCAAACGAAATTTTTGTTTCATCTGCAAATCGCCCTAACGTTACACCTGAAAAGAGCCCGTATGGTGTAGGTCTACTTGTCATTCTTATGAAATATCTTAATATACTTCTAAATGTTTGCCTCTTTTTCTTAAAATCTGTCATTGTATTGAGTTTGTCCAAAGATCCTAGTAAAGATGGGCTTGCAACAGCAATTGCCTCTCTAACAATAGGATTTTCGGTTACGCTAGTTAAATTGATATAACTCTGAATCTCAGGGGATTCTAATAAAGATAAAGATCTTAAATACTCTTGTATAGACAAGATAGGAGCCCTAAGCATAAAAATATCTAATGACTTATACAGCTTATCGTCTAGTTTTCTCACTATACATCCTCCCATTTCCCTATTATTCCTTGACTCATGTTTATGAAAACGCCAATGACCCTGACGGATTTGTCAGGGCACCATGGCATAACAATCTTTAGCAGCAACAGGAAGAATAGCAAGTAGGTACGCAGGATGCATTGCAAGTCACAGTGTTAGAACAATAACCTCTTTCTGTTTCCACTCTCTCAATAATTTTTTGGGAGATTTCTTCAACTTGCAAATCAAGATCAAAATTAGCCATAACCTTTTCCTCCTTAGATTCAAAAGATTTATTTAAATAGGGTTGTCCTGTTTAAATCAAGGAAAGGATTTCAGATATACCATATTTAGGATCAATCCTGCGCTTCACAATTTATAATTAAATTATCTCAGGTTTATTCTTCATGGTAAATAATTCATTTGTAGTATTTTATATCCTTTTATTTGTGATATTATGATTTATGTAATTTTATCTGCCTCTTAAAACATTTATCGTAATATTTAAATTACAATTTTGGTATTGTCTGTTAATTTTAATGACACACTTTATTTGTGGAGAGGATCTGGGATGACTTATATATCTGATTGTACACTCAATAAAATCCAAAGTTATTTGATTAAACTGAACCTTACAACACGTGAACGAGAAATTACAGTTTTTTGGATCAAAGATTGTAATTATAAAGAAATTGCTTCAAATATTGGAATTTCTGAGTCGACTGTTCGTAAGCATATATCCAATGTTTACAACAAACTTGGTGTTCATTCAAAAATTGGTCTCCTCTTGTTATTGTTGAATGAAATTTTATAATTAAGACACCAAAAACGCCATTTAAATGGTTCATAAGAGCAACTGGAGAAGTAAAAAGCCAGAACTGCTGGCCAACGAGAGCAGTCCACCTCAGCCAGAAGAAGTGGTTTGGAGCCTCCAGCTTTCTGAGTGATAAGACTGTATACATTGGGTCAACTAAGTAAAGCGAATAGTGAACACGTGGTATTAAATACAATTCACACTTCTGCGCGGGTTAAATCAGTAAAATATCTACTTGGATCATCGAACAGTACATTAGGTTAGTGCATATTATATAATTGGCCAAGATTGTCTTGGGAGCTGAACGAATCGACGCATTGCGCTTGCTGGAAAGAGAAGAGTAAGTGGATATTGAGATAAGTGTGGATCTAATTATTATGATGGATGGAAAGATACCTCAGACAAACAATGATCTTCTTCGATTAGTAGAGCCATACTTCTTAGTAACTGAACTTTCTCAAATGTTAAAGCAGTCTAACCGCTTGTAACTGCAAGAGTACAGAAGAAAAATTTCCACTCTTGGCTCTTGACAGAAAAACACCCTTCTTGTTTGATATCATGGTCATGTTGCTTCACGTTCTTGATCAATCCCGTTGAAAGCCGATCAATCGCCTACTATGCGCCTTGCAGCCAGAATATTTCTTTTCCGATCTTAGGTACTTCACTGGCTGGAGGTGCACCTCGATGTTCGACGTGTATCCATTGCTCGACGCGCTGTATGCCGCGTTCAAGTACGTCAAAGCACTCCTGATTTGGTTTAGTCACAGGTTACCACAGATTTTCCGGGCGCAACTTGTTCTGTTCTCTCCCGGAGCTTAGCACGTTCATTGTCAAGCCGATGTACCTCTTTCAGTGCAAACATTAAAAGCTTATCCTCTCGCCCCTTCGGTTGAGCTTCGCCCACAGTCCATTTAAATGACCTCTTATTCAATCCATTCAAAATTCATTCGTTTATCATAGATATATATAGGTTAATTGGGTTTTAGTCTATTCTATTCTTTATTACTTCCTAGCTTCATAAATTCTAATAACTTGGAGGTCTATGAGATGCTATATCTAAATAAAGCCAGCTTGCTTCATAGTGAGCTAGCTGGCTTTATTTAGGGTAAAAGGATAAACTATTCACATCATCTCAATGCGAAATAAATCTTCCAAATCTTTATCCAACAAGTCACTTAGCTTCTTGGCCGTCGCAGGACCTACAGATTTGACAGAGCGTTCCAGTAAGCTGATATACGCATGGCTTAAACCCGAATGCTTCGCTAACTCTCTTTGAGAGTACCCTTTAAGAATTCGCGCTTTAATGAATGCTTCGGTATTTGCCACAATCTTCATCATATCCGCCGTCTGCCCCCGTTCTCGTTTTGTTCCCCTAATAACCATTATACCATTATTTTTTACTTTTGCAACCAAATATGTTTACGTTAGTATACAAAATAATTACCTAGCACTGATTCTAGATCTAAAATAAAGATGTTTAAGCCATACCCCTAATTCCAACCGACTTTATAACATTTTAAAAGCAACAAAAAATGCCATAATTCATTAGTCCAAGCACAATGAACCGCTATACGTACCTCTAAACACCTATAGATTTCATAAACTTGATCGGCAAATTACATATTCCCTTCAATTGCAATTTCATCCACATGTTCTAGCGTTGTTATCACCCACCGACTTACATAATCTATAAATTCGGCGCTAGATGGGTTATTGATTGCAAGTTGCGTCCAATGCTTCAGGATGATTTTCCATTCCGGCTTACTAACAAAATTCATGCCCGTGTGGTCAAAATCCTCAAAGCCTGTAACCTTACGCGGATATACCGCCTTGATTCCCTCATATAAAACATGAAAATCCTCACGATATATCCATAAGCTAGCACCCAGATTTTCACGCCAACGTCCCTGCTCATCTTCTGCATAAGGCAGCAAAGCATAGCCAATTTTCCCATCTGTACGATGATGAAATTGCCGTACATCGATGACTTTCCCTCTTTCATCGATATGAAGCGTTAAGGTGGGATGCGCCATATATGCTTTCATTTGCAAGACGATTTTCTCGAATTGCTTCCGCCTGCTGTTATCTTCCAAACGATTAAAAAAGCTGCATTTCAATAGGAAATGCCCGCTCCATCTCTCTTGCTCCACCCATTCAAAAAGAAACAATTCTTGGGTTGTTCGATCCGGTCTACCTGAATTTATCCACTCAAAAAAAGCTGTTTCCTCTTGTACTGCTGTTATAGAAAAGCCCGTTTCAACAAGAAAGAAGTTAGCTATACCAAAATAATCGATCAAAAACGATTTGATCCGTAGCTTTTGTTCGTGAAGTGTTAAATACGATGTGCAAGCCACTTCAATGTCATAACGCAATAATAGAACTCCCTTCTGATTGTGGGAACGGCACCGATTTCATACAAGTTCATCTCACTACGCTCTGATCCCGATCACCCAGTTTGCTCATCAATTGTCTAATCTTAATATCCGTATCGGAACCAACCGATGGTGTATACACGCTGCACCTGAGGTCAGTCCTCCCCTGAACCTGTAAGGTCGTTAAATCAAACAGCATTTTACCCACTTTCGCATGGCGAAATTCAATAAACACATCTGGCGCAGAGCTGACATCTCCTTGATGCCAAAAATTGCGAAAATCCGGGTTGCGTTCGCTAAGTTGCTGGATAAACTCGCTATACCAATTATCCCCAAGGTATTGACCATAATAGGAACGAAACATCGCCAGAAAGCCTCTTACAAAATCGCTCCAATTGACTGCCAGTGTTTTCAATTCTTTACGTGTAAATAACAACCAAATCATATTCCGTTCTTCTAACGGGATTAGCTCAAAATCAAGAAAAACGCCTGCCGCCGCTTGATTCCAGCCGACAATGTTACATCTGCGATCTGAAATAATCGCTGGACAATCGTGCAGCTCAAGTAATATTCGACTAAGCGCTGGGGTAATCGTTGGTGCGCTCTCCAGTACGACCGTCGAAGCAGGCTGCTCTAACGCCAGCATAAATAAATATTGACGTTCATCTTCATTAAGCTGCAAAGCCAAAGCAATGCGATCCAGCACTTGAGCGGACATCTTGATGTCGCGCCCCTGTTCCAACCAGGTATACCAAGTGGTACTGACACCAGCCATCGCCGCGACTTCTTCTCTACGCAGTCCCGGCGTCCTTCTTCTGCCTCCCGTCAGCAGCCCGGCTTCGCTGGGTTGAATTTTGGCTCGGTGCGCAGTTAAAAACTCGGACAGAGCTTGTAATCTCTCTGTTGTATTCATCCCTATTCCTCCTCGTGTTCTCAACCTAGCAGTTATTATACCAGTATAAACACTTACTTGTAATAGGATAAAAAGTGTGACAATCTAAGAAAAACAATCTTAGCGGATCCTGCCAGCCTCGTTTTACTATGGCAAACCTTTACGAGTATCCGCATGCCTACTCTCACTGCTTTAACATTCAACTCACAAATTATTCTTCATGAAGCTTGTAGATCGAACTCAAAAATTTAAGGAGGTTTTTATTATGAAGCGCGTAGTCATTACAGGAATGGGTGTCGTCTCCCCGATCGGGAACGATGTGGACACGTTTTGGGGCCATTTAATTGAAGGAAAGTCGGGAATATCAAAGATTGATTCGATGGATGTGTCGGCTTACAAAACGGACTTCGCAGGTATCGTTCGTGACTTCAACCCAGAACCCCTCATTGACCGTCGAAATGTTCGTCGTATGGATCGCTATTGTCAGTTCGCTGTTGTTGCGGCTAAGCAAGCGCTTGAAGATGCTCAGCTTCATTTGGATGAAAGTAACGCTGAACGCGTTGGCGTTTATATCGGATCTGGTATCGGAGGCATCCAAACGATATTAGAAAACTACCGTACCCTCCTGACGCGCGGGCCAAGCCGGGTAAGTCCGACCGTTGTGCCCATGATGATCGCCAATATGGCGGCAGCGCAGGTCAGTATCCTGTTCGGCGCCAAAGGGCCCGTCCTCGCACCGGTTACCGCTTGCGCAACGGGCAATAACGCCATAGGCGAGGCGTTCAAGCTGATCCAGCGCTCAGGCGCAGACGCCGTCATAGCTGGAGGCGCAGAAGCGACGGTCACGGACCTCGCGCTGGCGGGCTTCGGCAATGCGACGGCGCTGTCGACGCGCTGTGACGCGCCAGAGCAGGCAAGCCGCCCATTCGACGCGCAGCGGGACGGCTTCGTTGCCGCCGAAGGCGCTGGGGTGCTGGTGCTTGAGTCGCTCGAGCATGCCCAGCGGCGCGGCGCCCGCATCCATGCCGAAATTGTCGGCTATGGATCTAGTTCGGACGCCTACCATATTGTAGCGACCGATCCTGAAGGCTTAGGGGCATACCGAGCCATGCGCGAAGCGCTGGCAGACGCCGATCTCAAGGCCGAGGAGATCGACACGATCAACGCCCATGCGACTAGCACCATCGACGGGGATTTGTCCGAAACGCTAGCCATCAAGCGATTGCTTGGCAGCCGAGCGTATGACGTACCTATCAGCGCGAATAAGTCGATGATCGGCCACATGCTTGGCGCAGCCGGAGGGGTTGAAGCCGTCGCGTTAATTAAAACCTTGCAGACAGGCATCATCCCGCCAACAATTAATCTGGAGCATCCAGACCCGCAATGCGATCTCGATTATGTACCGCTTGTCGCAAGGCACGAGGCACCGCGTATCGGTTTATCAAATTCTTTTGGCTTTGGCGGACATAACGCTGTGCTTATTTTCAAAAAATACGAATAAGCGTCCCCTAATACCCTCACACGATTGTAATTACTATAGTAAACTGTTACTATCAAATTGTTAACTAATGTTTACTTTCGTACGTGAGGGTGAGAAAGCATGTATTTTTACGATAAATTAAAAGATATGCGTAAGTTGAAAGGCTTCACGATCCGTGAGTTAGCGGATCGCTCCGGCGTGTCTGCAGCCTATATTTCGCAGTTAGAAAATGGAAACCGAGGCGTTCCTTCCCCCGACGTATTGATGAAATTGTCTGAAGGATTGAATACATCTTATTCTGAGCTGATGGAAATCGCGGGATATTTGGAGTCTTCACAAGCGAGTCCAACCGATCAACCCTTTCAAAGCAATCCCGTCAATCTGCGGCGATTTCTCCGTGAAAATGACTTGATGTTTGATGGCTTTGTACTAACACAAGAAGATAAAGAATGGATTGAGCGCATGCTCACTGTGTTGTTCTGGAAGGATCGCCAGCAGCAGAAGCCCGAAGAAGATGCAGCAAACTAAATACAAAGGGATACCATCTCTATAGACGGTATCCCTTTTTTTCATAAATTATAGGATTATTCTGGTAAACCCCCAAATAGCTGGTGAGGAAAATTACACCCAAAAGCAAGCCTACGGCTTCGCGCACATAAAACTTCCGATTCAATCCCCCCCTCCCTTCGTCACCTGTTAAGCTCGACATCCGACTGTTCTTTACGATTCCGGTATGCTGCAGGCGTCACTTTTTTATAGGCTTTGAATACGCGAGAGAACGTTTGATAGGAGCCATAGCCTACCTCGAAAGCAACATCTGCTATGCTCATTTGCGTAGACCGCAGCAATCCAACCGCATGCCGAATTCTAATTTCATGCAGGACATGAACAAAACTATGACCGACATACCTCGTAAATAATTCACTCAAATGGGAGGCGCTGAAATGAAATTTTTCCGCTAATTCACCCAGTTTCAAATCATCCGCATAATGCTTATGTACATAATAAATAACTTGCCATACTTGCCTCGCTCTCACACTCTGCGGAGGTTTTTCAACGGCCGTTTCAATGGTTCTCCGATGTCGATCAAAACGTGCGAGCGCTTCAATCAAACCTGCACCTAAAAGAGCTGTTCGCCAACTATCCTTACCCTTATATTCTTCAAAAAGGCGATCTAAGAGCGCTTTCATGTAAATTCTGTCGTGTTCTTGAAATTGCGTAAACGGCGTGGTTCCATCCATTGGATCTAGGAATCGTTCGACGACTCCAAGACCAGAGAAAGCGCCAAGCCCTATATTCAGACCAAAGATACAATTGTATAAACGAAGCGTACTCCCCGGACGTGTATGAATTTCATGCACTTCATAAGGAAGTACGCAGGTAAAAGTCCCAGGTTTCATCGGATGAGACACACCATTTATGATCTCCGTGCCCTCGCCTTCCAAAACAAATGAAAACTCCATGAAATCATGACGATGCGTTGGAAAACCATGAGGCAATGTGTGAATGGCAAGATGAAAAGGAAAATCGCTGTTCATATTGGGATAATCCGTAAGATAAGCAGGATAAAGCGTCATCGATTCAACCCTTTACGAAAATATGAGATAGATCAGGAAGATTTAGTATGCATACTTGACTCTTATATTCTACCATAGGAATAAGCTAGGAGAACTAGTAATTCTGCGAAAAAGTGAAACTAAACACTTTATTAGGAGTGATTGTATGATTAAAGGATTAACGAGTGCGGGGCTTGGATCAGACATCGGTAATCTAGCCACTTTTATTCAAAAGGCTTCACAATATGGATTTGAAGCTGTTGACACAACCGGAGCAGATTTAGAAACCTTCATTGAAGCTTACGGTTTGAAGGGCGCTAACACCTATTTGCAAGAACACGGCGTGCAAATAGGTGCTATAAGCCTTTCACCTCAGTGGCGCACCGATGAAGCTGAATTTCGCAACGGCTTGACCCATTTGGTACGTGATGCAGAGGCAGCTGCATCGCTCGGTTGTACGGCATGCTGCACGTACGTGCTTCCCTCCACCGATTATCCTGCTGCACATTTCATGGCGTTGGCGACACGCCGACTTCGAACGTGCGCTCAAGTGCTCGGCGCCTTTGGCATTAAGCTCGGGCTTGAGTTTGTCGGCCCCCACCATTTGCGTACGCGCTGGAAACATCCATTTATTTGGGATCTGCACAGCACACTCGATTGGATCGAGACAATTGGAGAAAGCAATGTGGGACTGCTGTTCGACGCTTATCATTGGCATACCAATGAACATACCATTGCGGATATTTTACGATTGAAGCGTGAACAAATCGTACATGTCCACATCAATGACGCACCCCATGTCCCCATTTCTGAGGTATTAGACAATGAAAGGCTGTATCCAGGCGAAGGCGTAATTGATTTAGAAGGGTTCCTCCGAGCACTCCACAAGATCGGGTATGAGGGAATTATTTCCCAAGAAATACTCACTGCCCAGCCACCTAGAGAATCCTTGGAAACGCTGCTTCAAAGATCTAAAACAGGGTATGCGAAGGTTTATCGCGCCGCAGAACTCAAATAAAGAAAGAGGATCGATCCCCGAAACTCAAGGGGATTAATCCTCTGTCTGCCTACAAACTGTTATTTTACTGTTTTTAATAAACGTTTAGCTGTACCGCTTTGTGTATCGATGACCTCATACACATTCACTGTGAAGGGATAACTGAATTGGTCCGTTGCAATGTTGCTTGCATCCAGGGTTTGCTTGCCGCTTATCAGCTTGTTCGTACCCGTTAAGACAGCGTCCTTCGAACCGACTACCCGTCCAACGCTGTCCACAATTTCGAATTTGATTTTGGAGAAGTTATTGTCAACGACAACATTTTCTTTTTGAGTAATATCAAGATCAAGACGGAATTTATACGTATAGGTCAAAGCTGCCGTTGTTTGGGTATTGACGGTTACATCATTAAATTTCAGATCGAACGGATACATTGAAATCATGCCGTCCGTCGTTTCTTCCTGTACCTTGGTTTGCAAGGAGGCGATAGTCGTCATGTAAGGCGCAGCCGCTTGCGCATCGAGCAACTTCATTGTGAAACCAGTATTTGTCTCGGATTGGGGCACGATATATGAATAGCTAACCACGTAGCTAAGGCCTGGATTCATCATCGCTGTCACATTCGTTTGACGAGCGCCTTGATACGTAACGCCTTGCGCGTTCGTCAATTCCGATAGGAACGCAGGTGCAGTTGTTGGCACATCGCTTGTATTCGTTAATTTGAACTTAGCCACTGCGGTTTGATAGCCTTCACCCGGATTTTCATGCATATGCAATTCCATCAACGATACTTGCGTCTTCTTATCAACAACCGTAGTCAAAGCATCGAAAGCAATTGGAGTTCCAATTGTATACACCGGAGCTCCTGTATTCGATTGTTCGCCTTTAGGCCATGCAATTGCGACTTTCCCAGTAGCTAACGTTATTACTTGACTCCCTCCTTTGGGTGCAAATGTGTCTGTAGAGACAATAAGGAGATTAGAAAGCGTAACGCCATTTTCGATTGGAACCGTAAAATGGATATATTTTTTCTCGCCAGCTTCTAAAGCGATCGGATCTGCCTCCGAGCGTTTGCCTTCATAGGTTTTTTGTTCGGATTGGGCATCTATTCGGAACGCAGGAACCGTCTCGCGCCCAGCACCTGGATTCTCAGCAAGTACGGTCACAACGGCTGCACGACCTGTGCTTGTATTTTGCATAGAAACCTCTAAAGGCGAATAAACAAGCCCTGAATTCACGCCAGGTAGCGTAAACGGCTGCCCCCATTGTAACGCATCAAGCTTCTGCGGTGCTGAATTACCTGTACCGTACCAAACGTTTCCAGTTGGCATCGCTAGCAGCGTTGTTTCTATTTTTGGATATGCGTAGATGTCTACGTTAACAAAGGAAATTTGATCGATCTGGGTAATTTCCTTACTATCCACGGAAGTCATATACACGAGTTCGGTAATTTCCTTCGGCAGCAAAGCATCTTTATTGCTGGCGCTTGGTTTCAATGTGTAGACTACACCGCTTAAGGTGCGAACACGCAGCTCATGCTCAGGAACACGATTTTGCACATCCCCTCCGTTATAGAGACGAATTGTTGCAGAAATTTGTGAGCCCAATGCAGTCGGAGTCACAGCAACATTTTTTATCGCTGCCCGAATATCACTTGTTAGTCCATAATTTACAGAAGGAGCCTTTACGACAGACGCTGCTGAATCCGCTGCAAGAGCGGGTATTCCCCCTTGCAGAATCATTGTACCTAGCACGATTGCCGTTAAGCCTGTTTTCCAAGGTTTATTTTTCATGAGAGTACTCTCCTTATTGTACGATTTCACATAGATGTTCTACTTAGCTGCTGGTGTCGGAGTCGCTTGCGAGTTCTCTACTTTTTGTCCGTCTTTCAAGTTGTTTTGTCCAGTGACAACCAATTGCTCACCATCTTTGACGCCTTCAAGCACCTCTTGATATTCACCATTGATGCGTCCTAATTTTACTTTGCGTTTCATATACTGATCACCTTGTTTAACAAATACAAAGGTATCGGACTCTTCCCGAATAATACTGAGTGTGGGAACCGCAACAACTTGTTCTTCCGTTTCTGTCGTCAGCTGCACCATGAATCTTTTACCGGGCTGAAGCTGGTGATCCGCATTCGGAACTTCCATTTCCAGTGTAAATGTCTTACTTGTAGCACTCATGATGGGCGCAAGATAGCTGATTTTGGCTGTACCTTTTTTTGTCGGCTCGTCTGGATTGTAATACACCAGCTCTTGCTTGCCTTTGACCAACAGATTATTAGATTCGGATAGCTCCGTTTTAATTTTGATCGGATCAATTTGCTGTACTTGCCCGACTTTCCCCATAGCGGCAGACACCGCTTGACCAGCCACAAGGTTAAAATCAGTTAAAATTCCGCTACTTGGTGCTTTCACACTGTAATTTTCAAGCGAACGCGTCGCATCGTCCAACGATAGACGAGCTGATTCCGCTTGCGTTTCAATCGAAGCGATGGTGTTCGAGCTATCGTTAGCCGTCAGCTTGTTCTGTGCAGATTCAAGACTCATCTGAGCATTGTCAACAGCTTGTTTGGATTGGTCGACTTGATGCTGCGTGACAAGACCCGCGTCGTAATCATTTCTTATTTTGTTGTAATCCTGTTGAGCATTTTTGTAAGCTGTTTCTGAGCGGGTTACCGCATCAGCCAAATCCTTACGATTGTTCACTTTATCATCTTGAGCTTTTTGTAAAGATTCTTGTGAGCTTTTGAGCGACAATTCACTTTTTCGTTTGGCAGATTCGGCATCTTTGCTGTCGAGGACGAACAATACATCGCCCTTCTCCACGTAGTCGCCGCGCTTCTTAAGCACCTCAATAACTTCTCCGTTTGCTTTGGGAATCACGTCAAGTGCAGTCCCCGCGGCCACATCGGCCACTTGCTCGATCGGACTGCTAATTTTGTGTTTCACAATGGCTTCCGTTTTAACTGGTCTTGGCTGCAGCTGCGCCGTAGCCGGCCCAGCTCCGCCGGGAGCCGAGCAGCCGACCGCCATCACGGCGGCCACTGTCCAAACAGCCAGCATGCGAAGCGTGCGATTCTTGAATAAAAGACTACCCGTACTAACCTTTTTCATCTCTGTGCCTCCTAAAATTACCTGAGTTTTGCTTGAACCCACCTATACGTCTATGCTTGCTGGCTTCGTTTCTACTTTCTTTTTGTCCTTGTGAAACATCCGTGATACACGCCCTTTGAAGCCTTCAATCATTTCATATACGATTGGAACGACGACTAGCGTCAATATGGTTGAAGTAATCAGGCCACCGATAACAACGATCCCGAGCCCTTTCCCAATTAATCCGCCTTCTCCAGATAAGCCCAAAGCAAGCGGCATTAATGCCATAATCGTTGCTCCAGCCGTCATGATGATTGGACGCAAACGTACTTTGCCCGCTTCAATCAACGCATGCCTAACCGCATACCCTTCTTCGCGGAGCTGTTGTGCGCGGTCGATTAATACAATCGCATTCGTTACTACGATACCGATTAGCATCATAAACCCAATCATCGATGTAATATTGAGTGATTCTCTTGTCAGAATAAGTCCTAGGAGACCACCGATTGCGGCCAGAGGCAAGGAGAAAAGAATCGCGAATGGCGCCCCGGCGTTACCGAAGGCAAGCACCATAATTAAGTAGACCATCGCTACGGCGACTGCCATGGCTAGGAATAATTGCGAGAAGCTTTCATTGATATCTGCCGATACCCCTTTAACCTCAGGTGATACGCCATCTGGCAATTCAATTTGTTTCAGTGCCATCGATACTTTCATGCTAACGCCGCTTTTATTCTCGTCATTAATTTTCGCCGTTACTTTCACTAACTGCTTTTGCGATTCTCTAGCCAAAGAGTTCGCTGATTGAATTTCACTGATTTTAGCGATCTCTTTCAAATAAACAGTCGAGCCGTTCGTCGCAGTAAAAGGAATATTGCCTAGCTTTTCAAGCGTGTTTTTATCTGATTTATCCAATGAGACGGTTGTTGTATACGTCACATTATCAAATTTCATATCACCGAGGCTTTGCTTTTGAATCCAAGCGTGAGCTGTGTCTCTCACCGTAGAGGTGTTCAGTCCATAAGCTCTAGCTTTCTTCTGATCAACGGCAATCTCGACCTCTGTTTTCGCATCGCTCAAATTATCCTCAACTTCGCTAAGCTCGGGAAACGACTTAAGTTTCTCTTTAACCAGCGCAGCTGCTTTGATCAGCTGATCCTGATCATCGCCCTTCAGCGAGTAAGAGAAGTCTGTACTGGAGAAGCCTCCGTCTCCGCCAAGCTCTCTGGGCTCAACGGTAGAGCCCTGCGGTAATTCAGAAACGATGAAATCCTTCATTTGTTCCTTCACTTTTGCAGGATCAACTTGATTATTGACTTCCACGTAAATTTGGGAAGCATAAGGCGTACGTTCATCATCATCGCCAGCAAAACCAACTAACGCTTCGACGAAATTGAATACGGGCTTGCCATTGCTATCTTTCGTGTCTAACAACACTTTTTCGATTTCTTTCGTCTTCGAATCTGTTGCTGCGAACGAGGTTTCATAAGGCATTTTCAACTGGAAATACATCGTTTTCGAAGGTTTACCGTTAGGCACGAAGGCCACCGAAAGATTAGGAATCGTCGTGACCAACGTAACAACAAACAATAAACCTGAAATCAGAAGAGACTTGATTCTATGTTTCAAGCACCACTGCAAAACGGACTCATAAAAAGAAGTTAAGCGTGATGGCTTCGTCTCATCGTGAACTTTGATTTTGCTTCGCAGTACTAATAATTTAGCTAACATCGGAATAACCGTTAATGCGACTAATAAGGAAGCTAAAAGTGCACACGCTAACGTGATAGCAAAAGGTTTGAAAAAGCCCCCAACAACACCACTGACCATACCGATAGGCGCAAAGACCCCAACTGTCGCCAATGTTGAAGAGGTAATCGCCATTGAAACTTGTTTCGTCGCAAGCTTGATGACCGATTCATTTCGTTGCTGCGCCTTTTCCAATGACGTATAAATATTTTCAATAACCACAATCGAGTCATCCACGACACGCCCAATGGCGATAAACATGCCTCCTAGCGTCATCGTGTTGAGCGTAAGACCAAGCTGCCACATTAACAGTAGTGTAATGAGAATCGATAAGGGAATCGATACTAAAACAATCAATGTCATTCTAACATTACGCAAAAAGACAAGAATCATTAGCGAGGCCAGAATAGCGCCTACAACCCCTTCGCGTAACAAACCGCTAATGGATTCTTTAATACTCGTCGCACTATCGTAAGTGTTCATGAAGGTTACGTTCGGCATGGTTGTCTTCCAGCCTGCAATAAGCTTCTCCAAGGATCCGGAGAATTCAACTGCATTCGCGTCGCTGCTCTTATACAGGATCATCCCGATTGCTGGTTTACCATCCAAGCGACCATTAAAATCAGACTCCGTGATCGCTTTGACTTTAGCCACTTGAGAAAGGGTAACAATATCTCCCTTGGCTGTTGTGATCTCTACTTGCTCTAGATCTGTGAGGCTTTTTAGGTCGCCGGTTACCCGGGCCATCTTGTTATTTCCGCTCAATTCGACGCTTCCAATTGGACTTTTCGTCACAGCGGCGTTAATCATACTGCTTACTTGAGAAGGCGAGAGACCGTACAACGCTAACGCATCCGCATCCAGCTCAATATCCAGTGTCGTATCACGAGCACCAATAACATCCATATGGTCGATGCCAGCTATGCCTTCTAAGTTAGGTTTAATCGTATCTTTATACAATTTATCCAGCTCGGTTTGGCTCATACCGTTATTCGCATAAGCGACTAGATAGTTAGAAGCAAAGGAGGCTGCGCCAAAGGTTGAAGCTTTCGGTGCACTGGATCCTGCTGGAAGCTTCACTTCCTGAAGCAAGCCCATGACATCCTGCTTCTTTTTATCCGTGTCTACACCTTGTTTGAATTGTAGGATAATCATTGAGAAGTTATCGCTCGAAGTTGAGCTCATATTCTCTAGATCAGACAAATTGGCCAGCTTCTGCTCAATTGGATCCGTAATTTCATCCATGACATCTTTGGGTGCTCCCGTATAAGTCGTCGAAACAACCACGACCGGAAACGAAACGTTCGGCATGTTTTCAACCTTCAACTTGTTGGCTGCGTACATACCGCTTCCGAACAAGATGAGGATAATAATAAACAACGCAGAGATGTTCTTCATGGAAAAATGGGTTAATCGATTCATTCCTGCACTCCCCTCATGACATTCGCATTTCACATTTTCATCAAATGTTTGTACGCTAAAGATACATGTCAAATATGAACCCAATATGAACAAACAAAAAAACCTTGGCATTCTCCGCCAAGATTTTTTCAGTCAATGCTTTTTAGTTGGGTGGATGAGAATGGGAAGCGTGATCGTAAACGTCGTTCCGCGATCAATCTCACTTTGTACATCCATGGTTCCTTGATGCAGTTCTATAATTTTCCTTACGATGGCCAGCCCTAAACCACTGCCGCTGCTTTCACGATGTCGCGAAGCATCCGCTTTATAGAATCGCTCGTAAATCCGTTCTTGATCTTCCGGTAATATCCCTATGCCGCTATCTTGAATGCGCACGCGAACACGATCCGTTAGCGGAATAATCTGAATTCGAATGTTTCCCTCCGCAGGTGTAAATTTGATCGCGTTGCCGAGCAAATTCATCCATACCTGGCTTAATTGATCGGCATCCGCAGTGATTTTCACTCTTGGCAAATCCATATCCATATCCAATTGCTTGGCAGACCATTGAGGCTCATAAGAGACGGCAACGCGACGAAGCTGCTCGTCCAAATCAAAGGTTGTTGGCTTAAAGGGATGATGCTCCGATTCAAGGGAAGCTAATTTCAGTAAATTCTCGCTTAAACGAGACAACCGTTCGCTTTCGCGCTCGATAATTTCCAAGTAACGAAGACGGTCTTCATCCTTCAAATCCGGCTGTTTCAATGCCTTGGAGAAGCCGCGAATGGAAGTTAAAGGCGATTGAATCTCATGTGAAACATTTGAAACAAAATCCTGTCTCATCTGCTCAAGCTGCTTGAGTTCGCCAGCCATATGATTGAAGCCCTCTGCCAAAAGACCAATCTCGTCCTTCCTTTTCACCGTTACTTTCACATTGAAATTACCTCTCGCCAACCGATTTGTCGCCAAGGTTAGCTTTTTGATTGGACTCACGATATATCGGGAAGCAATTAAAATGAGAACACTCCCAATAATAAGAACAATCAAGAGCACCGTTATAATGAGTGTTCGAGATTGTTTCCTAGACTCTTCTGTGAATTTGGGCATAACAAACAAAGCGTATTGCTTGTCTTTAACGCTGAGTGGCACACCGACAACTAAACGGGTAGGCTCACCGAAATATCCGTAATTTAAATACATGCTCTTATAAATTTGGCCCTGAAGAACCTGCTCAACCTCTTCAGCTTTAATATTCAAAGATTCATTCTTACTTTGTATGCTAAACGCGACATTATCCCCGCTGCTATCAAAAAGAATTAAAGAATAACCATCGTTCAACTTCGTGCTTGCTTCTAGAAAAGACTTGATTTCTAAGGGCTGATAGTCGTTACTCATCGTAACAAGCTGCTTCCCGACTTTGAGTAAATTATCAAGAACTTCTGTTGAGATACGATTCGTATAAAGCAGCATAGCAATTAAAAAGGAAAGTAAAATGCTAATGACTACAACCGCGGAAAACGTTAGCACAACTCGCAGATAAAGGGTTTTAATCATGCTTTACCTCAAGTCGATAGCCAAGGCCGCGGATGGTTGCAATGTGAAACTGGTTGGTTACGGAATCGAAACGCTCCCGCAAGCGTTTGATATGTACGTCTACAGTGCGCTCATCCCCCTCATAATCAATCCCCCATATTTGCTCAATAAGCTGAGCCCGGGTAAAGATTTGCGCTGGATAGCTCGCAAGCTTGTACAGCAATTCGAATTCCTTGAGCGGCAAATCGTAACGTTGCCCCTTCATACGCACCTCTAAAGTCGTCCGATCGATGACTACATCCCCAATGTGGATCGTCTGGGAGGACGCGATACGATAACGTTTAAGCAGCGCTTTTACGCGCATCACTAACTCGACGGGATCGAACGGCTTGACGACATAATCGTCAGTACCCAGCTGAAACCCTCTCACCTTATGAGCCGATTCACTCTTGGCGGTCACCATGAGAAGGGGAATATCATTGTAATTCGCTCTTAATTCGCGGCACAAATCCCACCCGTCCATGAGCGGCATCATGATATCCAGGACGACGAGATCAGCTGATGTCGTTTCCAGCAGCTTGAGCGCTTCTTGCCCATTGCTGGCCTGAAGAACCTCAAGACCCTCTCTAACCAAATAGACACGAATTAGCTCTCGGATCGCTTCATCGTCATCCACTACCATAATTTTGACCATGTTCCATTCCGCCTTTCCTCTGATCCAGATAACCTACTTATCGCTCCAAGTAGGCAATTGGATCCTTAGAACCCGCTTCCTCAAAACCTTTCAACCGCAGGCGACAGCTATCGCATTCGCCGCAGGCTTCCGCTTTGCCATTATAGCAAGAGGTTGTAAGTTCATACGGAACACCTATTTGGATCCCCTCTTGGATGATCCTCGCTTTCGTCCAATCGATCAAAGGAGTTTCAATCGTTATTCCCTTGCCCTCCACGCCTACTTTTGTCGCTAGCGCAATCACTTCTTCGACTTTATGGATAAACTCGGGACGGCAATCGGGATATCCGCTGTAGTCTAAGGCATTTACGCCGATATAGATCGCTTCCGAGCCAGTCACTTCTGCGTAAGATGTAGCAATGGACAAGAAGAGCAGATTGCGCCCCGGCACATAAGTGACCGGAATTTCTGACGCTTCTGGATCCTCCCCTTGCTCTACGTTGACCACATTAGGCACTTCTATCGTGTCATCCGTTAAAGCACTTCCGCCAAAATCGCGAAAGAAGTCGAGCTTAATGATTTTATGACGCTGACTCACGCCGTAATGCTCAGCTACTTGCTTGGCATTTTCAATCTCAATCCGATGGCGT
This sequence comes from Paenibacillus sp. SYP-B3998, assembly GCF_010820665.1. Lineage (GTDB taxonomy): Bacteria > Bacillota > Bacilli > Paenibacillales > NBRC-103111 > Paenibacillus_E. Next base: position 140,172 of record NZ_JAAIKC010000010.1, read on the forward strand.
TGTCCATAATCAAAAGAGATCGGGTACAATTCGTATCCGGCTTCCTTTGCCAGTCCCATACAGGTAGTGCTATCAAGCCCTCCGCTTAGGATAACTACCGCCTTCTTGCTTTTGTTATTCGTGTCAGAGCTGTTGCTCATATTAAGGCCACCTCGCTTCAATTAGTTCCTATACCCCGCGCAGCGCAGGGTCCCAAATAATCTTGTGAAGCTGCATATTCAGCTTCACGTTCGACAGCCCGGCTTCAAGCATCAGCTCGACGAGCTTGCGCGGCGGCATCGTTTCCCAGACCGGGCTAAACATCGGCAGCGCCTTGGTCGGATGCTGCGCCAGTACCTCCACAGCGGCGCGGAAATCGACTTCGCTACCGATGACGAACTTCAGTTCGTCCTGTTCGCGCAGCAAGCCGAAATTGCTCATGATCATTTGCTCCGTCTCGCCAGAATCAGGCAGCTTGAAATCCATGATGTATCGCACCTTTGGTGAAGCGATACGCGTTATGAACGGCGCCAGATCGATCGCACCGTTCGTCTCGATGTGCAGGTCGTCGACCTGCTCGAGACCAGCTAATGCCTCCGCTAAGGCGAGCGACTTCTCGCCATACAAGAGCGGCTCCCCGCCGGTCAGACAAATATGCCGGGAGCGGAAGGTACTCACCTTGCTGAGAATCTCAGCAATGGTCATGACATTTTCCGCTTCCGCAGGTGGGTAGCTGTACTTGGTGTCGCACCACGTGCAGCGTAGGTTGCAACCAAAAAGACGGACGAAAACCGTCGGGAACCCAGCACGGGTTCCTTCGCCTTCTACCGTCTCGAATATTTCTACCATAGGAATACGGATATCGCGCATTACGCTTCCTCCTCCATCATTGAGCGAGTGATGGCCGCATAGCTGGTCGGCGTTTCCCATAGCCGAATTTCCTCCAGCTGAATAGCGGGATAAAGTTTTTCTTGCAGCAATCCTTGATGAATTTGCTCGTACATCCATACGACCATATTCTCAGCCGTTGTGTTCATTGGAGGCAGAACATCATTCAAATACTTATGATCTAGCACATCAATGACCCGATCCTTGGCAATGCGTTTAATATCTCCAAAATCTATAGCGATCCCCCGGCTATCCACCTTGCCGCGCATAATGACTTGCAGCTTATAGGTGTGCCCGTGCAGATTTTTACATTTTCCCTCATAACAGTGCAGATGATGCGCACTATCAAACGTAAATTCTTTGGAAACCAAGACAGACTTGTGATGATATTTCAGTTGATTCTCGTTGATGTCTCGCCCCAAAACTTGCACATCTCTTGGGATTTCATACCCCATATCTATCACCTCATCTATGAAAAACAGTACTCCAAATTATATCACGGGAAGTATGCTTCTAACAATCCATGAAAGAGAGGCAGGATAAGCCATAGCTAAAATTCCCATAAATAATATTTCCTAGAAATAGCCTCGTTATGAACTTGTGACTCTGATCAAAGTTGGATCGATTAAGAACTTATCGATTCATTATTAATTCGTTTAGAGAGAATGAGAAAGAAACCTGCAGGGGGTATAACTGTGCCTTCATGCTAGGCAGAGGTATAATAAACGTAATGTTATCGGGCGATATGACTATATAGTTGGGGGAATTTATTTCATAAACAAGCCGGATGCGAGAATTTTTATTGAAAAACAATTTCTGGTTAGGTTTACTCTAGCGCTTTACGACGGCTATTTGCCCAATCCAAATGACTATGTATTTCTTGCATTCGCTCATTTTCTTCCCGTAAATCGGTTTCGATCAAGCCAGTGAGGCGCTCAATTTGGTCCACAACAGAATCTGGAAGATCCACTTCCTCCAGTGATTTTACGATATAAAGCAAGCACTGCAGAGTCTCTTCCATCAGGCTCTTTTTCTTGCCAGTTAATACGACTTCAGACAAGAAAATAAGATGAGCCAGCTCTTTTTGCGTCATATTCAAGAGAACCACCCCTTTCCTGTTATCATTATCTAACATTTTCCGACAAGAGGAAAGAGATGCTTGACAATCCTAACTGCAACATTTATTATTACAGTATATTGTCGCATCCAAATTTTACAGTTTACCTACGAACGAGACAATGTTACTTTTACTTTCCGTTACCTTGAAGCGGCTGAGTTGGAAGCATTTTTCAATCATCAAACTGAATACTTTACAACTACTGAAACACACTAAAGAGAATTCATTTTATATCTGGAGGGAATCTTATTATGACTCAAACTGTACAATCCGAAGTTCTTAAAGTTCTGGAAGATCGCCATGCCGTGAAACAATACCAGACTGGACACAAAATTCCAAAGGAAGTTCTGGAGCAGCTCCTGACTGCCACTTCCCAAGCACCTTCCGCTTGGAATTTACAACATTGGAAGCTCCTCGTTATTGAAGACCAAGCTCAAAAAGAAAAACTGCTTCCAATCGCATACGGACAAAAACAAATCGTAGAAAGCTCTGTTGTAATCGCGGTTCTCGGTGACCTCGAAGCGAACAAAAATGCAGAACTCGTGTTTGGTCCAGCTGTTGAAGGTGGATTCATGCCGAAAGAATTAAAAGATAACCTTATCGCTCAAATTGATGGGGCTTATCAACACCCGCAAGTTGCTCACGATGAGGCTATTCGCAATGGCTCGCTGGCTGCTATGCAGTTGATGATCGCCGCGAAAGCACTTGGCTACGATACTTGCCCAATGGGTGGTTACGACGCTGCCAAGTTTGTTGAAGCTTTCAACGTACCTGCTCGCTACGTGCCTGTTATGCTGGTTACCGTTGGTTTGGCTGCAACGCCAGCAAGACCATCTGGTCGTTTCTCGTTGGAGCAAATTACAGTTTCTAACACTTTTTAAGTCGACAATAAGAAAAAAGCATGAGCTCTCCCACAAATAGGGGAAGGGGCCCATGCTTTTTTTTAATGCAATTGATCGGTTTCAAACAAAATCTCATCGATTAGCTTATTGCGATAAAGCATGGATACGTTGAAGGTGTCATACTCGTTTTCCTTATCCAATTCCTCGAGCAGCAGCGTTGCAATCAACTCCCGATCATCGGAATCGCTTGGCTCACGGAAATCAATAAAGCCCGTCAACTGACGTTGACTAACATCAACTGTTGCCGTCCCAATTGGCAATCCGCCATACGATTGTTGATAAATTTCATAAGTGAGCGTATCTCCATCATCTCTAGCCATCACTATCGTATAGTCGTCTCGATTCGGATTCAGCGCTTCAATATCTGACCAAAACGTCTCCTCGCTGTTTAATACATCAATGTGCGTCAATTCGATTGTATCAATGGTCTCTCCGTTAAAGTTCATATTGAAAATAAACGTGTCCACTTCATCTTCATCAAAATCAGCGATAATCAACTCAGACACATCGTCCATTTCGTCCTCAAAAGGGTCAAATTTCCATTCAACATCCCCGACAATCTCAGAACCAAAAATCTGAAGATTAGCCTCTCCGACCAACTCCGATTCCTTATCGTAAATGTGGTAGCTCACTTGATTCCTTTTCTCCGCGACAATGACCAGTTCGAAGCCGATTTTACCTTTCCGTTCTTGGCCCATGGTCATCTCATCTTGTTGTTCCTGATCAATATCATTGTATCGGGTTTCATCTCTTACCCATTCATAATCAACCTCGTCATCATGTAATTGTGGAGTGTCCGCTTCCCTTTGGGCAGAATCCGCCATAGTGTGGTCTGTAGCGATAATAAAATCATAATCGCTATACGTGACAAACACCTCGTACTCCCTAATTCCAAGCGAGTCAGTGACATTTTGAATATACGTTTGCAAATACACATACACCTGCTGTTTATCCGCTTCGGCAAGGGACTGCTGCTCCAATTGAACCGAGCCTGTGAGTCGATCTGACTCCCGGTAAACGAGCGTTAATGTACCTACATATTCCTCATTGCACATAATATCGCAGACTTCGCCGCCTGCAGTTTTCAGGTCTGGTCTAAGCAAGATACCGGCCACGACTTGATTCGCCTCCTCTACAGATCCTTCATTCTTTTGTAGAATGTCCCATATCCGCCCAAAATATGAGCATACCGGGTAAATGTCTATACACATTCGACCATGGGTTCATATCCTGTACAATACAACGGCCGTAATAGACTTTCGTCGTCGGCACACTTTAACAAAGGAGGTAGTCGAATGTCTGCTGTAGCAGCCTATTCATCCACCGGCGCTATCCTGGTACTGTTCATTCTTTTAGTTATCATCACTCGTTCTTTCCTTCTGTAAAGTTCACCAGCTCAAGTAGCGTTAGCTATTTAAAACACAAGAAGCTGCGTTGTATCATATCGATGACACAACGCAGCCTCTTTTTTAGCATCTTTCTTAATTGCCAAAAGGAATTACATGTACGATTTTGCTTCCCTTATAGCTTATTACTAACGTCCCAGAGCTTGCTCCGGATAGCTCAACAACATAACTATTACCAGAAGGAACACGACTTGCAGTAATGTTCGGCGATGTTGTGATGACAACATCATTCCAATCGATACCTTCAAATAATCGAGATACATCCATAATCTGCTTATTCCCAATGGATGACAGGCTCTTCTCGTAAAGTTGAACCTTTATTGTATCTACATATATATGATGATTGGCTATATCTTTGGCGGTAACAGCAACTCTTGTGCTTATTGGATAGCCCTGTTGAGCGTTGTCTGTATTAATATATAAGTAATCATCAGCCCCAGCTTCATAGGTTATCCCAGTGACTGATGAACCCTGCTGTTTGTAGGAGTAAGTAAAAGCTGAGTTCGGTGCATCGGAAAGGAAAAAGCTTTTTATATCCAGGCTCAATGAACTCTTTGAAAGCACATTACGATCCTTTAATCGATCAGATTCTTTCACGATGAACTCTTGATGCTCCGTCTTTTGGGAATCGGTCGCACGAATCTTATAAGTCCCAGGATGTAAATAGAACGTATAGTTATTACCAGCAATTATCTTCTCGCCCTCATAATTAGGAGGAAACTCATCCAATACAAATGTCGGTGCATTCATTTCCGGGAAATAATCTCTCAAATCAACAGTATGAGAAGACTCCATGTCTAAACTAATGGTTTCCGCAATCCTTATCTCATTATTTCTTATATCAATAGGTATTTTACCTGCAGTAATGCCGCCTTTGCCATCCTTAACAAGAACAGATATTTCGGTTTGGCCAGCCTTTATAAAGGTTAAATGTTGCCCTACAAACAAACTACCTCTGTATTCGTTGGTTAAATGAACATAATTTTCATCCGTAGAGGTAATAACCAAATCTAATTGATCTTCATTTGGATCTCTAAAATAATCATAAATGCGTTCTTGAATTTCGAAATCACGCTTATCAATGCCTCTAATAGCCTCTATAGGAGGGCTTGATACAGCTTGTTTTGGAGCTATATTCCCCTCTTGATTATAGGATTCATCCACGTTAACCGTGATTGGTTTTATCGTACTTATTAATTCTTTTACTTGTTCTTTGGTTTGGTACTTAGCTGGAACTATTCCCATAAGCTCAATTGCTTTCGCAATGTCAAAGCGCGTATAACCATCTGCCGGAACAACAATAACATCTACAGAATCTGTTTGTGTTCCCGTTCCTTCTCGTTTCATAGCTGTTACTGTGAAAGCAGCCTTCCCAGATGAGATGGCTTCTATATAAAGTAAACCTTTAGACAAGAACTCATTGTTAAATTTAGCAACAGACGCATCAATCGAATCAGTATACGTTACTCTAAATTCTTTATACTTTCGATCGAAAACGCTATTTAAATCAATTAATTTAATACCATGCTCAGGTAGAACAATCGTATGTAGCCGATCAATTACTTCTGGTGTTGACATTACTGATGCTGTTGAGCTTGCGTTGGCATACCCCTGTTGGGCAGGCACAACCACCAATGGCACCGCAGCAATTGCCATGCTCATAACGATCCCCATCCACTTCGCTTTCTTACTCAAGGACTTCTTCTCTCTCCCCATGGTGGCACCACCGCCTCTTAGATTCTTTCTTCCATTCTATCATAGGTATTTTGTAGGAAGAACCCCCTGGGATGACAAAAATCCTCAAATAGTGAGGATTTTCTTCGTCATCTATGAACAATACTTGGCAATCGCTTCGTGAACACCGTCTTCATTATTGGAAGCCGTAATCGCATCTGCGGCTTGTTTCACACCCTCTGGAGAATTGGCTACTGCAACGCCAAGTCCAGCGAAAGCCATCATTTCAAGATCATTATAATAGTTTCCAATAGCCATCACCTCATTAGCCTCTACTTCCAAAGTGGTAGCCAATGCTTTCAATGCATTTCCTTTGTTTGCCTTTGCGTTCATGACATCGATGAACAAATCACCGCTGCGGATCATGCGTAAACTACCGTATAATTTCTGCGCTTCCCATTCTTGCTCTACGCGATCCAGTACCTCAGGTTTAGCAAAAAGTGTAAACTTCACGATCGGAAGTTGAAGCTCTGACACATCCGTCACTAGCTTGGGATCGATCATAAACTTCTTGTACATCTGTTTTTCGTATTCCCCAATTCGCTCAATATACATATTAAATGGCGTACACACATCAAAATGGATGCCATCTTTTCTCACATAATCTAGCATCGGTTGAATCTCTTGCAGAGAGAATGCGAACTCATTCACTAACGTTTGTCCCTGCTCATCCGCGTGAACCGTTGCAGCGCCGTTATGAGTAATCATAGTCCCTTCAAGTCCAAGTTCCTGTAGAATAGGCAATGTGCTGGCAGGTGCTCTCCCTGTGCAAAGCACAATATGACAGCCCGCATCATGAACTTCTTGGATTGTCTGCTTAGTTTTATCCGTCAACACGTATTGATCATTTAAAAGTGTGCCATCCACATCCAAAGCAATTAATTTATACTTCATGTCCGTTCTCCTTATTTCCGCATGTTTTCGTTTTATTGTACCACAGGACACACAGGCATTCATCCAATTTACAAAAAGACAGCTATCCGAAGATAGCTGCCTCCCCTTTATTGAACCCTATGAACACCTACAGATTTATTCACATTCCCAATCATGTTAACAGGGATATCCTCTGTTTTAACTACACCATTTCGATAACGAATTCGAAAATGAATCATTTGTAAGCCTGGGGGTAACCCCTCTGCATACGACTGAAATCTAATGTCAAACAAATCACCGCTATAAAAAGTTCCGTTTTCCAAAGATACCGTTAGCTTTTGAGTCACATAAAGAGAGTGCCCATCTAGCCCCGTCGTATCCATCCATGCGGTAACTTCATCTACAGGAGCCGAAGAGCTTCGGCTCGAAACTACAAAAATTTCCCCTGAGTAGAAATCCTTGGGTGCAAGCACCGTTTGATCCCCGTTCTTCTCATGCAAAGCCAGCCATTTTTCCGTATAATTCACGTCAGATTGAATGGTCAAGGGCGCTGCAGGGATACTTTTCGTCGAGGTTGCTGATAGATATCCGTCTGTAACCGTTAACGATACTTGATAGTTCCCAGGTTGATTAAATGGATAAGCTATGTTTTTGGAGGTAAACGTAGAAGTGATTAAGTTTGGATCCTGTACCTTCCACTCATAAGCTAGATCGTCACCATCCAGGTCGATGGATAGATTATTTATTTGAACCCTATCACCTTCCCAAACTGGCTTAGGCGACCAGTCAAAATCAACACTAGGTGCCCTATTGATATACAACCATGTTTGTGGCGAGTAGTCTGACCAAGCATGTCCATCGAAAACTCTGACCCTTACTCGCAGTTTTTGACCTGCTGGCAAATCTCGATCAACTGTCCAATAACCTAGGGTTGAAGCCGTGTTTTGTGAATACGAACCTGTATCGAGAACGATAGTATCATTAGCTTCATTTGTGATTTGTATTTGAAAATACGTGAACACCGTACCTGCATCTTGGTCGATTTGACTCCATTGCAGTGTCGGTCTTACGGTCTGAATATGGGTAGGATTCGCCTGTGTGCCATCAGGTACCCGCATGATTGCAGTTGGAGGTCGATTGGCAACCATCCACCCAACGTTTGTCCACTCTGACCATGTAAGATGACTATCTTCCACCCTTACCCTTACCTGATATTTCTCTCCGTTTGTTAATGGTTCCGTAACATTAAAACTTCCTGAAGCGTTGTTCGAATATGCATATTTTATCGTTGAAGCCGACGTAACCAAGTTCCCGTTCTCGTCTTTCGTCTCAACTTCAAAATACAAGATCGCATCTGAGTCTGGATCGCTTTGATTCCACGAAATGGTTGGTGTCAAACTATCCATAAAAGTTGGACTAGCCAGGGTACCTGTCGGGTATGTCAACATTGCTACAGGAGGCCGATTTGTTTGAAACCACCCATACTCCGACCATTCCGACCACGCTGTTTCATCTTTGACTCGTACTCGCCAATAGAACTTCTTATCCTGATTAGCATAACCAGATCCATTCTGAAAAGAACCCAGTTCTAATTTACTTATGCCAGCCTTCTGACCAGTAGTTATATATCTTATGGTTTTACCGACATCCCTACCGGAGAGTGCCTTATAATAGACTTCTACCTCATATGCAGTAAAAGTCGTGTCCGGATCCGTGTCTATCTGCTTCCATTGTAAGAGGGGATCCGAATTTTGTCCCGCGTAGGCTGGAACATCTTCGGTGCCATTATAGCTAATTAATTGAACCATCGGCTTATGATTTGGCTTCACGGCTATTTCCAACGTATGTTCCGTATTATACGACCAAGCTCCATATTCATCCTTTACTTGCAAACCTACGAGATAGGTTCCAGCCTTTGTTGCTGTTTTCAGCTGTTCAGACACTAATTTCCCATCGGGATCTATATAATAATACCGTTCTTGAAAAATCCCTTTGTTCACTTCATAACCAGGTGAAAATTCACCAGTAGCAGGATTGTAACGATCTGGATCATAGCTTGATTGAGACCAATGCACATTTCCATCGTCATCAACGATATGACTAAACTCAGCAATAGGTCTTCGGTGTGCAATAATCGTTTTCTTGTACGTATTTGAATTTTCCCTATACGCATTAAATGTCAAGTCCGGGTATTTGTAATTGATTGCTGGATGGGGGTCATCCTTTGCTTTCAGCGAAACCTCATACTTACCTACCTTATCAAAATGCATTTGTCCAGATGAAAAGCTTTTTCCTGACAAGCTCGAAACACCCTGATTATTAAGAAACATTGGCATATGCATATAACCCCATTCATAAGTGCCCGCGATAGGATCATTTTCCGGATCATCAAAATGAATATTGTCATAATTAAGCTCATTTTCACCTGTATGTTCATCGATAATGACATAGTCTCCCGACCACACGTCCGTCTCATTTATCGATTTGCTTGCAATTGCCGAATAGGTAACAAACGATTTATTAGAAAATGGCCCAAAATACCCTTTGCTGAACGTGATGTCGCTCATTTTAAAATAGTTCACATTGTTAATAAATACAAACAATTCGTTATTTATCATTCGAATTTTTACACTGTACTTCTTATGATCTAGTATTATAAAATCCGAACTCATCAAAACCGTCCTAATCCCAGCTTGGTATTTACTTACATATACATTCGATCCGTCCCATTCCAAAGCATAACGGTTCATTCCATCTTGCATACGAAATGAGAATCCGAATAACTCCTTATCAACATTCGTTTGTTCAGATTTCAAATCAAAAGAAAATTCTGTATCCTTTAGCTCATAATTTGATTTATATTGGCCCAATTGAAATCTAGGAATCTTTGGCTCCGAAATTACCGGATCCCCCTTGTCCATATAAAGATATGTGCCTCCGTAAGGAGGTGATGAATTCCCTGTGATCCACTGATTGTACATATAGGCAGAGACAAGTAACCCATCCCCCAAATATTCGCTAAAGGCTTTGGTTGAAACCAATTTAGTCTCTCCTGAAACTACGCCATAAGAACCAGTAATAACTTTTCCTTCACCTGTTGACAGGTCTGAACAATTCCCATAGATGGTATTGGCACAGCTGCCATATACATAATTCTCGTTCGTATTGATATGGAAGTTTGGCGTAATTGGATTTACATTCCCTGCACCCCAAACTGCTCCTGAGGCCATATCGATCGTATTAAATACATTCGTATGTGTCTCATCGCTCCAAAGGTTAGAAAAATTGTACATCGTTTTAGTAATAATCTGATTGGCGAATGGGTTGACGATCATCGTTTGAATATTATCCTGATAATCGCTATTCATAGAAGACGAGTAAGACATTGCATTCCCGCCTGTTCTAGCTCGCCAAACTAGCTTGTTATCTTTATCAAACTTGGCTACGTAAATGCCAACCTCTAGCTGCGGATAATTTACAGAAGTAATATGATTCGATTGAAGAGGTGTTCCATTTGATGCCGTGCACTCTCTTATTTGATAAACATAATAATCGTTATCCAATCCTTTATAAGTTTGAGTGTTATAATAATTTCTATAAGAGCAGCTTGCCGTATCATATCTTGCCGGTACATAGCTATAGTACGAATTCGTCGGGCGATAATAAGACTTCATTTCATAAGTAACCGGAAAGGCAGCGCTGTTTGTTTGAAATTCATTACTATCAATGAGGTTCCCATTCACATCGTAAACGATTGTGTCTATACCTGTTTGGCCGCTATAGCCCAAGCTTTTATCATTCAACACGACGAGATTTGGGCCCTTGATAATGAATTGGGTAGCCTTAGGCGCCACGTCAAAGCATCGAATTAAACTTCCATCAAGCGCCCTATAAGAGCACGCCATCGTTAAACTATTGTACGCATTTTTGATCCCACCATGGTCGCTATCATTGTCGTAATAAACAAAACGAGGAGTTTCCTTTGAAAATACTTGGTAAATATTATTCTCTGCAAAATAGTAAGATGATTGACTTGGAGGAATCTCACTCACAGTTTTTGTGCCTTCTACGGGAAACGAAGTACCTTGCGGATAGAAAGGAACGACGACCTCTTTTTTTATTACAGGATCGTTATAGCTTGGTGTTTTTATTACATAATCATAGGGGTTCCCATCAAGCCAATGGTGCGTGAGGAGGCCCGTTGCTGGCCCACCCCATGGATTAGGCGTCCATACGATTTTGTTCGTATACCTTCCAATTTTAGATTTGTTCAGTGCATAAAACCTTGAAAATTTATCAACATAATTACCATCACTGAAGTAAATATGGATTTTATCCGATTGCAATAAGGTCCCACCTGGCACCGCTCCACCCGGATCTCCATTTTCTGTGGGAAAGAACAAAGGCTGCGAATAACCAGCTGTTGGAGAAATCATTGGTTTATAGGGGGACAACCCATTTTTCCCATATCCCATATCATTTAATGTTGTCGTATATGCTTGAGCACTGACAAATGTCCCCATTGATCTGACGGTATTAACTCCCCAAGTTTGCTCATCTGCCCCTTTGCCTAAGCCTGCTAATAAGGAGCCCTGCATATTGTGCCACATATATGAGCGATTTTTTAGTTGTTGTGTCGTATTTGTGTGAAATAAAGACCAGAATTTAAGAATATCTCCTGCTGTATATAGCGTACTCGGCTTAGGATCTGGATTCGGACTGTTACCTATAAGATCGAAACTAACTTTCGGCGCTTGGTTAATAACGTTCATTGTCGTTGAAACGGCCTCTGCCGAAGCGCCATATTGTTCAATGACTTTCAAATAAAATTGATATTTACCGACTTTATCAGGCTTAAATATATATTTTGGATTCGTTCCCGAAATAGATACCCAAGAATCATCATCAAAACCGTTGTTGTTAGCATCATATTTCATTTTGTACTCTACAACGGTAATGGGATCTCCATCGACACTTGAGGAATCGTTAAGAACATCATATTCATCACCCCGTATCCCCAAAGACGGTGCTATGATTTTGGCAACCGGAGGAAGATCTGGGTGTACAATAATGGAGCAAGTACTAGGATTTCGTGACTCTAGCCCCGTGTTGTCCGTGACCTTACTTAACGTCACATTCACAGTCACATCGCCGCTGCTAGCATTAGGGTATGCATTGAGCTTATTGATCCAAATATCCTTCGAGTGATCAATGGTTCTTCCGTTGACAGGACTGCGACTTTTGCCGCTGTGTATGGCATCAACGGCAAGAGGATGGTTTGCTTTAACCTCCGCTGGAGCCGTACAAACTGCAACCGGATTGGGCTCAACGATTGTAATCGTCGCTGGCTTTCTTTCAGTTTTTGCGCCTCTAGTATCCATACCCGTGACGTAAGCTGTATGAATGCCAAGCACATCTGCTTTGATCCTCTTAAAATGCTCGTCATGCTCCCAGAAACCAAAATCCGTATCTAATTTTCGGATAAAGGGATCCGAGCTGCCTTTGAAATCCCAGCTGTACACGATTCCATCGCCTTCTGGATCATAAGGTGTTTCTGGCTTCGCAAATCGATCCTGAATAATCCCTAAATCGATGTAATCACCTAAAACAGCCTCATCTATAGATGGATAACGATTAACATTATTTCCATTAAACCAGCCTGGTTGAAAAATCGGCGCATGATTTCCGGAAGCAACTGTAATTTCAAAGGATTTTGGTCCAACCACCTTCGTCGTTCCGCAGCTAGTAACAATTTTCATCGTTACATCAACAAATCCTTCTCCCATCCCTCTTGGATAGGGGGGACCTGTGAACCCTTGAGTTGAAGGTACACTTGTTATTCCTACCGTGTCGTCAATCAAGCTACCTTGTGAGAAAACGTAGCCAAACTGGGTCATTTTACAGCCCGCTCCTCCACTCACGCTTACATTGTCGGGTAACACCGAATTTGATTGTCCGAACATCATTTTAGTTTTTTCGAGATGGAAGTCCCCAGTGATAACTTCAGGACCGTTATCTATCGTACAGGTGGTCTGGGGAGAAATAGGGAATACCCTTGCGTTGTCCGACGTATTCTTCTCACCGGGCATCGAATCGAGGATGATACTAAGAGATTGTTCCGAGCTGAACGTTTTCGTAAAGCTTCCTGTCGCTGTAGCACCTCCAGCCAAAACGTTGTAGGGAATTGTCTTTATTTCTGTGCCATCGACCATTATTTTCACATTAAAAGCTGCAGTAATAGGATTCGAGCCGCTGTTCGTGAAGGAAAAGTCAAAGGATTTGGAGACATCTTTTTGTACACAACCCGGAGTAAAATTGATACCTCCAAGATTGGCATCGGTTGGCATATCATCATAGGTTACTCGGGCTTTGGTGGAGTAGCGATGAGTTTTGGAAAACACATTTACTTTAAAAGCGAAATAGTAGACTAGAATTTTCGCTCCATTTGGAGGGGAACCTAGTTCTTTGGAGGAGGTGAAGCCTTTATCTGTGGTTGTGTTGTAGTCATCCTGAAAGTTAAAATCCTGATTGAAAAGAACTTTGAATTTACTTGCATCGGAACCTATTGGCTTTGGATCTTCTACAATAGTAATCGTGCTTTCATCAGATTTACCTGATCCCAAATTAGAAGGACCATATATTATCTTATCTCTCATTATATCAGCATGCGACGAAGTAAATGGCAATGCTGCTACTGGATTTACTATAATACCATCGATTGTGGTGTAGTCTGCATTAATATCCGCAGTTAAACTTAAAGAATTCCCTAATGTAGTATTAAAATCACTGGACCTACAGTCTGGAAAGTGAGGCATAATTGTTCCTGAAATATCGTCTGTATCAGAAGGATTCGTATATTTATGATTACTGTCAGGTTTCCCTTTGGACGGACCACAGTTAACATTATGACTAATTCCATCGTCACCAATTAGATCTGCATACCAGTTTACCCCTGCTGATCCACCAGGCACATATCTATACCAAGCATAATAACCAAGTGCAGAAGTATTTCCAATTGAACTAATGGCTTCTGATACACCTCTTAGTTCTTCTAAGCGCCCAGCGTATGACGGCTGATTTATTGCTGCTGAAGGGGTTACATCCATATAGGAGCCATCAAGCATCTGTTGTTCTATCTTTTTAATTACCTTTCCCAATGGAATTTTGTTACTCGTGATATCAACTACACCATATGCTGTAGACGTTTTAGAGAAAAAATACGGTTCCTGAACCTGATCAATCATATCCGTTTCATAATTAATATCCACTTCAACAGTCTTAGAAGAAAAAGCTGCTGCTCTAACAAAGTAACCAAAATCTAGAGATGAAGTTAACTCCACTGCTATCATCAATATTAAGACTATAGTTAGCATTTTCTTTTTTTTTATTTTTCTGTTTCTATGCATCATTTATAACCGCCCTATTTGGTCATCTTTCTAATCAAATTGTGTTGGTAAAATTACTGTTAGTACATTTCTAATATAGTTCGGTTGTGGTGGCCTACCTGAGGCTGAGATTTCTAAACCTACAGAACCTCCTGTTTTAAATCCTTTTTTTGGAATAATAAACCCCATATATCCTAAAGGTAAATTACCAACAGTCGCAGGGATATTTAGTGTTCCGTTTAATCTTTTCTCTTTATTGACTTCAAGAAACCCATTCAAGTCTATTTGTACCCCCCCTTCCGATGCATAAAGATTCTCATCCTTATTATAATCAACATGCTTTTCAATCAAGATAATATAACTATCAGGAAAATCCTTAACCAATGGAATAACCTTTCTCCCACCTGTTCTCCACGTCAACTTATCTACATCCCCTAACAATCCCCGATTAGGATCATTCAAATCTGCCATATCAATCGCGATTATACGGTCAACGGTCCCCTTAAATATCCCATCTGAAGTTTCCATTACTAAATTCGCAGGATTCCACATTCTAGAAAATTGTCCTTCAAGCTGCTTTCCACCAAATATCTCTGGCATAACGCTAAAAATATTCGTCTTCTTCAGCACCAACTCTGCCGCAGATACTGCATATTTATCCACCTCCAGCTTTTCGCCATTATTGACACGCAAGATTCGGTCAATAATCGTCACAGACTGTGCACGAGTTGTTGAACTTTTGGGGGCTAGGTCACCACCGGCCAGTCCTTGAATTAATCCTTTTTGTGTAGCGTTGTACATCACCGAAGCATCGTCGATATTTACTTTTTTATCTTGTAAAGCAGTATCCGTCGCTCGTACTGATACTTTAGACATTTCTAGCCTTGAAATGGGTTTGTTAAGATCCGTCGCGGGAAAATCGTTATCTTTTACGATGCCCTTTTCGATCGCTACCGCCAAGTACGGCTTGTACCATTCTGAACTGGTCGATGTTCCTGTCGGTTTCAAAGCTAAGGCAATAGTAACCATCTTGATAAACTCTGCACGAGTGACGTTGCTTTCAGGCTTGAATGTTCCGTCCTCGTACCCATCAACAAATCCTTTAAGAAAAGAGTTTTCAACTGAGCTTTTTGCCCAGTGGTTATTTAAGTCTTCAAAGGTTGAGGTTTTCGTTGAACTCACTGGAGATCCGCTACTTTCAGCGCTCAAGACCTTTGGCAGACTTACCAGCGATGCGTGAGTGACCCATGCAAAGATCATGACCAATATCATGTTCAAACTCTTTTTCATATCCATATCCACTCCTCTTTCTTATTCAAAATGTGACTTCCTCCTAATCGGTAGTATGGCATAACATTTCTGTAAATGTCTACCTTTTTATCAACCTATGAACACAAACAAAACAACAACAAAAAACCACCCCGCAGTCGCATCAAGCTTAACGACAGCATGGGCGGTTCTTCCGCACGCACACATTTTTCTTCTCCAATTAAAATACCACAATCTAGGAGATTGATCAATCCCTAGTTGTAATATTCTCTTAAACCTCATGCGCATTGCGTAAAGCGATCAGTTCATCTTCTCTTAATTCTCTCGAATCACCGAGTGCAAGGCTTTCATCCAATGTTAACGGCCCCATAGAGATGCGCTTCAAATAAACGACTGTCTTACCTACCGCTTGAAACATGCGTTTAACTTGATGAAATTTGCCCTCCATGATGGT
Source organism: Paenibacillus sp. SYP-B3998 (assembly GCF_010820665.1). GTDB lineage: Bacteria > Bacillota > Bacilli > Paenibacillales > NBRC-103111 > Paenibacillus_E. The sequence goes on from NZ_JAAIKC010000010.1 coordinate 156,179, forward strand.
AAGTTCAATTTCGGAAGGCTGACCAACCGATTCACTTCCTACGCTTAAAATCGTTAAAGTACCAGGTAGAGTCTCATAACCATCATCCAAAATCACGCCTTGCGCAAATGCTGCGCGATCTGCTTCCCCAACCTCCCACTCCACTTTGGCAAAGTAGGTTTTGGGTACATGCTTACGAGGAGAAAGCAGGTTATGCGCCAGTTTACCATCATTCGTAAGAAGCAAAAAGCCTTCCGTATCCTTATCCAAACGCCCTACTGGAAACACATCAAAAGGTGAGTACGCTGAATCCAAGAGGTCTACAACTGTGCGGTCACGATTATCTTCTGTAGCAGAAACAACACCCTGCGGTTTATTCATCATAAGATAAACGAACTCGCGATAAACAACAGGATCGCCGTTTACTGTAATCAGATCTGTGTCAGGATTAACCTGCATCCCGCTATCCTTAACTTTCACACCGTTGACAAGAATCGCCCCGCCTTTGGTGAGGCGTTTGAGCTCAGAACGTGTGCCGATGCCCATGTGGGCGAGTATTTTATCGAGCCTTTGTGTTTGTTTCATGACCGATTAGGTCCACCTCCAGCCTGGCGGATATTCGTTTTTCAACATCCCGTCGTGCCACTTGCCCCAGCCTACGGGATGGTCTTCAATGCAGACCAGGCAGTAGCCTTTGGCTACCTTGGTCACATCCATATCGCGGATAATTTCATCGTCCGCGACCTCGAGCGTCTCGCCCTTCAAGTACCGAAGGGCTCGCCCGTCGCCTAAAGCCAAGCTCAGCACTCGCTTCGCTTCGTGCTTGCGCAATCCCATGGCTAACGCATGGGACGGCTCGAATCGGCCTCGGTGCAACGAGCCGATGTACCAACCAGGCCGCACGACTTTCAGTCCGTGCAGCTCGGGCAAACCCGCCGGCGAGGCATATGCGTACTCGCCATAGCACACAAGCCGCTCCATGGCAAAGGGCTCGCTGCTAAGCAGCTCGCCCGCGAACGCCTGCAGCGGCTCCAAACTCATGGCTGCGCGCGAAGAATTCGCGCGGCCGCCTCCCCGGCGCTGTGTCTCCCGGACGCTGCGCTTCCCTTCCACCAATGCCGACACAACGTCGGCATTCAGTGCACTCCCTGCACTCCCTGCACTCCCTGCACTTCCTGCACTTCCTGCACTCCCTACACTCGCCGCATCCACTGCCTCTACAGCGCGTCTACGCAGTAATGCCGCGAAATGTCCCTCACCCTTCAAGTGATGCGGCCACAACCGCGCCGTCCCGGCGACAGCTGCCAGAGCGCTTGCCGAATAAGCACCTTCTGAGCACCATGGCGCCCGCACCCAGTCCGGTCGTCCAGTATCGAATCCGTTAATTGCAACGACTTCAAACGCAGGATGCTGATCCAAAAACTCAGCAATTTGCGCTTCATTTTCCTCAGGCGAGAACGTACAGGTGGAATACACCATCGTGCCGCCTGGAGCCAGCATTTGGGCCGCTTGTCCTAAAAGCTCACGCTGCATAATGGAGCATTCCGTAACCGAATGGCGCTCCCATTGCGACATCATGCTCTCTTCCTTACGAAACATCCCTTCTCCTGAACAAGGAGCATCAATTAATATTTTATCGAAATAACCTTGGAAAACGGGCAGCATCCGTTCTGGTTTTTCATTCAGAACAACCGCATTTCGGACACCGAATAACTCCAAGTTTTTAACCAAAGCCTTCACCCGATCTGAATGGTTGTCATTAACCACCAGTACGCCTGCGCCACCGAGCTTAGCCGCAATCTGTGTCGATTTACCCCCAGGAGCAGCGCACAAGTCCAGTACCTTTTCACCTAACTGAACATTCAATAACTCGACGGGAGCCATTGCGCTAGGCTCTTGAATATAGTACAAGCCAGCGTGATAGTAAGGATGTTTACCCGGTCTTTCGCCCTCTTCATAATAGAATCCCTCTGGCACCCAAGGCACAGGACTTATGGCAAACGGGCTTTTTTCCATAAACTCCGCAAGACTTATCTTAGTGGTATTCACCCTTAATCCAAACACTCTCGGATCCTCATAAGAATCCATAAATAAGTTAAACTCGTCCTCACCCAGTAAATCACTCATCTTCTCCGTAAATGCGGCAGGTAGCTTGTTGTTCATGGTTCATCTTTCCCTTTCCGTTCGCATTGTTCCATATAACCTATCGGTATTATAGCTGACTTGTCACGAAACAGCCAATTTTTTTCAATTTTTGGACAGGATATGCTATACTTTTTATAGAAGATAGTAGGAAGTATATATCATAAAAGAGGTGCATGAATGAAGAAGCTGCTTATTTATCTAGGCATTGTAGTTATTTTATTTGGAGGATTATATTTCGTTAATCAGCAATCTTCCAAATCATCAGACAAAGGCTACGCCTACAACCCTTATGGAGTTTCCGTCTCCAAGTTACATCCCGAAACCGTCAAACAGTTAAACGATCCGAACTATCAAAATGTTATTTTGCCAACAGACCTGGATAAAAGATTGAAAAACAAAGAGTCTTTTTTCCAATACTACTATTCCTCCACTTGCCCACATTGTAAAGTGACTACGCCTGTTCTCGTTCCGATCGAGAAAGAACTCGGCATCGATGTGAAACAGTTTAATTTGGAAGAATTCAAAGATGGCTGGCAGAAATATAAAATTGATTCCACACCTACACTCGTCTATTATAAAGACGGTGTAGAAGTAGAACGAATTGTTGGCGGTGTTCCTGAATCAGCCACTTCAGGAGGAAATAAACCCGAAACGTTCAAAGCATTTTTTCAAAAATATAAAGGTTAGTTCACTATAAAAAGCAACGGGATGCCCCGTTGCTTTTTGAATATATTGCTCGTAAGTTACTATAACGTAGTAAACTGCCCCTTTTACATTGTCCGCCCATGATAGAACTTTATCAATCATCCAGCTTCGTTCGTCCAGCTATACGGTATTGTGGGATGAGTGCTATCCGGACGCATTATTTCTTCCGGATCATGAACAATCGAAGCACAATTGGCAACTAGCGCGGTTTCCGCGCCAATCCCAGTAAAGCCACTCCATATCAGTAGCGGCACCGTGACTAGACAATTGTATTTTTGTCCCATTACTATCTCCTGAATTTCCTCTCAGTTCCATGCACTTACGCGCATGCCATCCTTTAATAGCCCCAGAATTGATGAATGAAAAATAAATCTCACCGAACGCTTGAAAATGCGTATTATCTTTCCTAAGCATATACAAGATATCCCCTCGTGCATCGAATATTCGTTTGAGTGGGGTTATAATTACTTCTTCAATTATCGTGTCACCTCTCCATATACTCCCTTTTATCTCCACAATAGCTACCACTTTTTTTAAGCTAGAACAGTTTTCAAGAAAAAATTCTTGTTCATCGAAAGCAATTAATTTTTAGTTTAATATCCATGAGAAATCCCCTTTTTAAGAAAGTATTGATGAAAAAGCCTTGCTTTTTTCCCCCTAGAAGATTTGGCTTCGCCCGACGGAATCAACAATTTAAAAATGTGGTGAGCATCCTCGTAAGCATCCTCATTAAATTCAATTTCTAGCTCATAATCAGTAACCCCCAAATAATGGCTCTTATCCAAATCGATAAACAAATCATTGTCCACATAGATTCTGGTTCTCTCTGTTACTAAAGATTGTATTAAACTCGCTTTCCCTTGGAGGGATACGCCATCAAATTGATGCTCAAGCTCAATTTCAATCGGTAATTCCAAGATAGGCTTCGTAATTTCCCGTTTAACTTTATAGGTTGATTTATCCTCAACCGGATATTTCATTTCCAGAGAGAGATTACTCTCCTTTTGGCGTACGCGAAGTGTAATATCACTTTCATACAGAAGATAATCGCTCGTATCGTAGTAATAATTAATTTGAAGCTGTTGTTTTTTGGGGTAAGTGGCAAGAAACTCGCTAGCTATCAATTGTTCATAGAGTTCCTTCGTCAAAATCTGTTTAATTTCACGCTCTATCATAAATGACCCTCTCTCTTCTCAGCTAGTTAGCACCATCGTTTTTTCAAGCGGACTAAACCTAATATCTTCTTAGCAAGTAATTCTTTCAATAAATCATCTCCTGGTTGATGATAAGCTGCCGCTCGCACATCCCGATAAAGTCTTTCTAACAATTGCCCTTGATTTAAAGCATTCATGCCTTCAATTTGCATAGCCTGCCACACCACTTGATTCGCTTCATGCGTGACAAAATATTTGATTATTAAAGATTTTTGGAATAAATCATCCGTGAAGCGGTCGTTCGCTCATTCTTGGTCTGCTTGTCTGGCAAAAGTAAGTAGTTGGCTCCATGCCGTTTCTACATGAATTTTCAATTCGCCCAACGCATATTGAGGTCCGGGCATAAAGGCCATTGAGGTTTGAGAGTATACATCTTTTTTGCTTTTCATACTTTCAAGCACATAGTCAAATGATGCTTTGGCTATGCCTTGATAAACAGAGGAGATCGCCAATCTTGACCAATACGATAGCTCATTCGTATCTTCTATCGCGCAACCTTCTCTGGCAATTAATCAGCTGCTTGAGACAAACACATTGTCCAAACGCACATGATGGCTCATTGTTCCCTTCATTGCTGATGACTTCCAAGCTTCTTCTATAACAACCCCCGGATCATTCCTTGTTACCATTAATCCGATAACCACCATCCACTTTATCAATACGAATTTTGACCATATCTAGCGAAGGCCTTGGTTGTATAACTGCAAAGCGCTTAACCGTTCTGTGTAATTAATCTGCTTTATTTCATCATTCACTTGTATTTCATTTTCCAGGATCATGAACTTTCCCTCTCTTTCATTTAAAAATTCTCTCCTGCTCGTGGTATAAGTACTATAAGATTAGAATAAAGGTAACATGGTAAAAATATCCTTACAATAGTTCATGTAATTTTAGATAAATTCTGTAAAAATCGTTGGTAAAATCGACCTATTTGCACCGTTATTTTCATAAATTTCAGTACCTATGAAGTGATTTTATCCTGTCTCGAAGTTATGCGAATAGTTTACCTATGAACAAAAAAAAGACTGGAATTTTCATTCCAGTCTTCTTCCTTATACAATCGAATTACGTTTTCTAACCTTCTAACGCCTTTTAAGATCATACATAGCTCCAATAATGCAAATCACAATTACAGTGTTAAAAACCCTTTAAAAAGCTTTTTAAGCTATTTACACGCAATCCATAGCTCCACCTCAGAAAGTTGATCCGATCCCTATCCTAAGCCTCTGTTTCTTCCTCATCTAATACAGGCGGATTTCTCTTCACTTCCTCTAGCTTCTCTGCAAGCAGCTCATCAAGCAATACAATATTCAAATCATAAGGATCAAAAGGTTCATCTTCGATGAGGATAAGCTTTCCTAGATAGTTCCTGCTGTCTAGCCTCAGCTTCCCCAAATCAATCCCTAACACTTCATCTGGATATCTTTCTAGCTTATCTAAGCCTGCACTAAAAAGCTTAATGGAACCGCTTACGTTTCCATTCGCATGATGATAAAGGCCCACTGCAACCTGCAGCAAACCTTGATATAGCGGACTTCGGCCCTCTTCAAGCCAAAGCTCCTCCATCACTTCATGGCACTCAAAATAATCCCTTGCTACATTAAAATAATACAAATATGCCACATACAATCGATCATAAGCACTCATAGGATCACGTTTGATCTCCTTTTTTGGCTCTAGAGATAGCTGCTTCAATCTGTGTTGACAGCTCACTCATCCCCCAAACATCTTCCGTTTCCCAAACCTCATTAAACCTTAATTGAAACTGAGCTGCTTCCCTTACACGATGGTAAAAATAGAGTTCTTGAATGTTGTTAAGCACAATATTCACCAAATTAGAATTATCTTCAAATAACTTCTGAGACTCGACGATCTCACCGCGAATACTCGACATTTCCTGATCTAACAAGTAAGCAGCCTCTGCTGCTTTACTTAGACGTGCCCTCACTTCAGAGGGAAGCTGTTCTTTATATTTATAATTCAAAGAATGCTCGATTGTTGCCCAGAAATTCATAGCAAGCGTCCGAATTTGAACTTCAGCCAAGATTCGTTTCATACCTAAAGCAGTTTGTACGGGATATTCAATAATAATATGAAAGCTGCGATAGCCGCTTGGTTTTTTATTCGCAACATAATCTTTTTCGTAAACTACGCTCATATCTTGTCTTGATCTTATCAAATCTGCAAGACGTTCAATGTCTTCTACGAACTGACACATGATTCGAATTCCTGCAATATCTTCAATACCGGATTCCAATTGATCCATAGGTACATTTAATCGTTTAGCTTTCTCCAAAACACTTGAAATTTTTTTAACACGTCCGGTGACGAACTCAATAGGCGAATATTCTTCCCTACTTTTAAGCTCTCCACGAAGCGTTTTGAACTTTACTTTTAATTCCTCCACTGATTGCTCATAGGGCAGAAGGAATTTTTTCCAGTCCCGTCCATCCATCTTCTTGTCCTCCATTCCAAATGAAGTCACTTCTGAGCTGTTCCGATTGCCTGGGAAATATGAGTGAACCCATCTCTCTTCAATAAAGCCTGAAGACCTTCGTTTAAACGGCTTAAAAGTCCAGGACCTTCATAAATTAATGCCGTATACACTTCGATGAGACTAGCGCCTGCACGTATTTTGTCATAAGCATCCTCCGCAGTAAAAATACCCCCAGATCCGATGATCGGAAGCTTACCTTCCGTGAGCTGGTAAACACGACTAATGACCTCAGTCGTTCTTTGCGTTAGTGGCTTTCCACTCAGCCCACCAGCCTGACTTTTGTTTGGATGCTGCAATCCTTCTCTACTTAGCGTTGTATTCGTGGCGATTATTCCCGATACTCCACTATCTTTGATCGTGCCCACTGTCAATTCGAGTTCTTCATCCGTTAGATCAGGCGCTATTTTAACCAAAACAGGTTTTCCAGAATGACGATGTTTTTCCTGCTGAATTTGCATCTCATCTGTAACCGCATCTAGCAATCTACATAAATCATTCCCATGCTGTAAGTTACGCAGATCTGGTGTATTTGGTGAGCTAATATTCACAACAAAGAAATCTCCATATGTATATAACGCTCGAATACAAGCTCGATAATCTTCCTCAGCTTCTTCATTCGGAGTACCTTTATTTTTACCAATATTTATTGCAACAGGAATATCCCGTTTTCCAGTCTTCTGAAGGTTACGTGCCATTTCCTCTACGCCAACGTTATTGAAGCCCATACGATTAATCAGCGCTTGATCAATCGGCAATCGGAATAGCCGCGGCTGTTCGTTTCCAGGCTGAGGCTTTGGCGTAATCGTGCCCACTTCCATAAATCCAAAGCCAAGCTGCGAAAATCCTTTGACAGCTTTCGCATTTTTGTCTAATCCTGCGGCAAGTCCAATCGGATTGGCGAATTCAATTCCCCATAGCTGTTGTACCATAAATGGAGAATATGTCGTTCCATACATCGCTTTCAGCAGTTGTTTACCTCCAGGAAAAGCACCTACTGCACTCAGTCCATCGATAGTCAAATGATGTGCCTTTTCCGGATCCATTCGGAACAAAACCGGTTTACCTAACTTCTCATATAGCATGTCCATGCACTCCGTTCTAAAATGACTCTAACAGTCAGTTTATCTGACAATGTCTAAATATGCAATCGCCTAAAAGACTAAAAAAATTTATAAACGTGAAAAATCCCTGCATCCAAAAGGTGCAAGGGAATCAAGAAAGGACATATAGAGAAGTTACGCTTCTGTTCGTTGAAGCATCCTCTCCAGGTGCATGGTTAGATAACCTGTTTCATCATCTGGCACTTCCATTTGAAGAGAGTCGCTCAGCATCAATGACAATACTTTTGCTTTTACGTACGTATCTCCATACTCCTCTTTTATTTTATCCAGTAGCGAGTTCTGCAGTGTCTTCTTTTGTTTAATTCGTTCAATAAGGCCCTTCAAATGACTAATAAAGCGCAATGTCGAGAAGGAGTCATCGAAATTAAAGCCCAACTCTTTCGCAGATTCAATCGTTTGGGACACTACCCTCACTATGGCCAAGGAGTCGGAAGCCTGCTCCTTCTTTCTTGCTCCGTTGAAATGCATCGCAAGGAATGCGACCTCGTCTTCCGGAAGTTTAACATCAAGATGGTCATTCAAGAAATCAACTGATTTTTTGGCCACCTTGTATTCCTCTGGATACATATATTGAATTTCATAAGCAAAAGGATTTGTAATAAAAATCCCTCGCTTCTGCCGTTCTACTGCAAAGTTAATGTGATCAACAAGAGAAGCATGAATCGTTTCGGAGAAAGCACCTTCGAGCATCCCTTGTGCATAGGCGATGACTTCCTCTGTAAAACCAATAATTTTAACATCAACAGCATTAAGAATTTGTTCATAATTTTTGAGTACTTCGGACGTATGCAGCAGAAATTCTTGTGAAATCTCACCTTCTGCAATAACCATCCCAGCTGTCTTCTTAAACCCAATCCCCTTTCCGAAGGCGATCGAATTTTTCCCTGTTGATAAATGCACCATCACGACATTATGTGAAAGTACATGAATGATAGTCCGTTCAATCATAAGACACCTCCGATTTCTTAGGTTTGTCCTGATCTGACTCTTTGCGGTCAAGTAGCATGGGCTTAATACTTTCGCGAATTTGCTCTGACTCGGTTCCAAACACAACATGAACGTTGCCTTTTCCAAGCCTAATCACGCCGATTGCACCTAATTGCTTAAGTTCAGCATCGTGAATTAAGCTCTCTTCATTTACTAGTAATCTGAGACGTGTAATACAAGCATCAATTGTTATGATATTCTCAGGTCCACCAATATGTTTGAGAATGCTTTTGGGGCGATTCCCCTTATTTTCTAAAGGATTTACTATTTCCTGCGTTTCTGGTTCCACCGCTTCATCACGACCAAGAAGTTTCGAAGGAAATAAATGTAGGTAGGCTCGGAATGTAAAATAATAAATGAAAAAGTAACCTATGCCAATAAGTATGATCCAATAAGGCTTTGTCGATAAATTCCAATTCAATAACATATCAATAAAACCAGCAGAAAAGCCAAAACCCATTTTTACATCCAACATATGCATAATCATCATGGAAAGACCAGTCAAACATGCATGTATGAAATACAATCCTGGTGCAACGAACATAAAGGCAAATTCTATAGGTTCAGTAATACCAGTAAGAAAGCTTGTCAATCCAGCGCTTAGCATAACCGAAATGAAAATCTGTCGATTTGTGGACGTAGACGCTTTGATCATCGCTAATGCTGCAGCAGGTAACCCGAACATAATAACCGGGTAATATCCGGTCATAAACATTCCCGCCGTTGGATCTCCAGCGAAATATCGAGCAATATCGCCATGGACTATTTTCCCTATTGGAGTGACATAATCCCCAATCTGAAACCAAGCAATATTATTAATAATATGATGAAGACCTGTTGGAATAAGTAACCTATTCATGAATCCATAGATAAATACTCCGACATCCCCATTGTCGACAATCCATAGTCCAACAGTACTAATCCACTTCTGTACAGGAGGCCATAGGAACCCCATCAAAACACCTAGAATTACCATTGTAAGAGCTGTAATTAAAGGAACGAAGCGCTTACCTCCAAAAAAACCTAGTGCTCTGGGCAACTGTATGTGTTGAAACCTGTCGAAAAAAAAAGCCGAGAGCATGCCTACAAGCATCCCTCCAAGTACACCCATATCAAGCTTATCCGCTGATTCTGTTCCTACTTGAAAATGCTTCAAAACATTATCGAATACTAAATAACCAACTGTCGCGGCAAGTGCTGCTATCCCATCCCCCGATGTGAGTCCTATAGCAATTCCTACAGCGAAAATCATCGGCAAATTATCGAAGATAGCGCTGCCACCCGACTCGAAAATTTGTGCTAAATGGATGAATAAAGGTTCCTCAAATTTCATTTTTCCAATGCGCAGGAGAATTGACGCTGCCGGTAGAACTGCAATTGGAATCATTAATGATCGTCCAACTTTTTGTAACATATACATCAATCTCATATTCATTCACCTTAAGCTTACAAGTTTGGCCGAATCTTGCTTGCTCCTACATAACATCAATTATAGTAGAAAGAACACCTTCCTGGAAGGATAAAATCCTCTAGGAAAAGGTGTTTTTTCTCGAAAAATATGGAATTTTTATTTCACAGCTCCAGCCGTAATTCCGCCTGCAATCTGGCGTTGGAAAATCATATACACGATTAAAGTTGGAAGTGTTGTAATGAGCAGTCCCGCGAATAGAGGACCCCACTCTACGCGATATTGCATCTCAGCTTGCATAACTGCAAGACCAATAGGCAATGTATACTTAGTCGGATCATTTGTCAAGACAACCCCAAGGAAATACTCATTCCAGTTATTTAACATGTTCGTAATCATAACTGTAATTAGACCAGGCTGTGACAATGGCAGCATCACTTTAAAGAAAGTACCATAGTGCGATGTTCCGTCAATAATTGCAGCCTCTTCAATTTCCTTAGGTAAGGTTTTATAGAAACCTACAAGCAAGAAAATACCAAACGGAAGATTTAAGGCTGCGTACACCAGAATCAATCCAAGCCACGTGTTAACCAGTTGTAGATCATTTAGCAAGAAGAACAGCGGAATCAAAGCAAGCGCGAAAGGAATTGTTAACGCTGCAATGTATATCGTTAAAAGGATTTTATTACCCTTAAACGAATATCTTGCCAAAACGTAAGCCGTTGTCGATGAAAGAATCAAGGCAAGAAGAGTACTTCCTGCAGTGACTACAATTGAGTTTACAAAGTAGGTACTAAAATTATATTTATTCCATACATATGAAAAGTTTGACCACAGCAGTGGAAATTTTGGCAAAGCCCATGGCATATTGAAGAAAAACTGTTCATTATTTTTCAACGAATCTAACAGCGTCCATATCAATGGATAAAGTACAGCAACACTCCATAGTAGAAGAATTAACCATACGATTAACTTGGCAAACGGATTTTTCACTTCCATTATTACGGGCTCCCTCCTTCAGTATCCTAATTCTAAGATGGCACTAGCTCATTTCAATCGTTTCATGGCGTAAAAGCCTTTGTAAAATGAGAGTTGTAATTAGAGATAACACTAAAATCAACACTCCAATGGCCGCTCCATAACCGAAATGATATTGCTGAAAAGCCATCCGATACAGATAAGATCCCATAACCTGGGTCGTATTATCGGGCTGTCCGCCATTGGTCATCAATTGAACAATGACAAACGAACCATTCAGTGTAGTGATAACAATGTTGACAATGGAAACTTGTATCTGCTCCCAAATGAGCGGCATCGTGATATGTCTGAACTGCGACCACTGACCCGCTCCGTCTATATTAGCCGCTTCATAGTATGATGCGGGAATATTCACGATTGCGGCAATCATTAGAATCATGTAGAATCCGATACCTGCCCAGATCGTAGGAGGCAACAGCATCCAGATCGTGTGTTCTGTAAAACCTAACCAAGTGATATCAACCTTTTTATCCGTGAATAAGGATAGGAAAGCGTTAAGAAAACCAATTTGAGGGTTATAAATGAAATTCCATAGAACACCGATAACAACTACTGAAATTACATTCGGGATGAAAAAGATAGCTCTGAAAAAACCGGAACTTTTTAAATTGAACCGTGTCAAGGCTACTGCGAAAAAAGTCGCCAAGATCATAATACCGATTACTTTGCCAGCTACTAGAAAATAGTCATTTCCAATGGCTCTCCAGATAATTGGATCTTTGAACATCTCCACAAAATTATCGAATCCGATAAACGTACTGTTCTCTGACATTCCCGACCAATCGTACAAAGATTTTTGTAACGCCTGAAACGCCGGGTACATCGTAAATACGCAGAAGAACAGAAATGTCGGAATGATGAATGAAGCAATAAACAGATTCCGTTTCCACATTTTTGTACTGGTCTTCATTCTTTCCTCACCGTCCTTTCATTAAAATGGCGGAGAACTCATAAGGCGGTTACCTTACTTGTTCTCCGCACTGTTTCATTCAATTCTTATTTCTTTTGTTTTGCTACAACATCAGTTACACGTTTTACCCACTCTTCAGGAGTAATCGTTCCGATTGTCAAAGCAAGTGTAGCATCTTGCATTGCTTTATCAACGTCTGCTGTAAAAGAAACTGTTGGAATAACTACAGTGTCAGGTGAAGCCAAGAATTTCGCTACATCTTTTACAAAATTAGGTGCTTTGGTAGAACTGATGTCACCTTTAACGTTTGATGGAGCACCACTAAGCTCAGCCCATGCAGAAGCTTGTGTTTTCGAGAATACGAATTGCATGAATGCTTTAGCAGCGTCTTTGTTTTTCGCTTTTTTAGGAATAGCGAAAGTAGAAGTGGAAGTATTAGCAACAAATTTTCCACCTTTATCTTGTGTGATAGATGGAATAAAACCGAAATCAAATGCTGCTGGAACGTCTTTAGCCATTTCGTTAGGTAACCACAAACCGTTTGGAATGAAAGCATCTTTGTGTTGAAGGAACAAGGATTGAGAATCCGTATGATTGATTTGTACGGATGCTTTGTCAATGTAACCTTTATCACGAAGTTGAACGATTTTGTTCAAGCCTTTGATAATTGCTGGGTTTTTCCAAGCTTCCAAGTTGTTTGTAGACATATCTTGCAACAATTTGAAATCATTGTTGTTCGCAGATACGATCGATGGGTAAAGTACGCCACCATTGAGGTAGTACGGATATTTACCAGCATGAATTAAAGGATTGATGCCCGCAGCTTTAATTTTTTCACTTACAGCAAGGAACTCTTCGAAGTCTTTAGGCTCAGCCCAACCTTTTTCCTTGAATAGAGCTTTATCATAGAATGTTCCCCATGAGCTCAAAACGAAAGGAATGTTGTACATTTTGCCACCAAAATCTTGCGGTTTCTGCGCAAGTAAATCAAGGATTTTCTCGCCATCAACGTTTTTCGCGTCTTTCAGCCAGTCAGTCAAATCCTCAAGTTGGCCGTCTGTAACTAATTGACGGTCGAACAATTCAGGTCCATCGATGTATACGAAGTCAGGTGGGTTACCAGCGATCCAACGGGGTTTCATTTGCTCGTTGATTTTCGGGCCCGCACTTTCTTTAATTTTCAAATCAGGGTTAGCCGCTTGGAAGTCAGCAATAACTTTTTTCCACCATTTGTCGCCATAACCGCCAACAAAGTATTGGAGTTCAAAATCACCAGATAATTTTTTCGCACCAGCAGTTGGAGCAGCAGATGCAGCAGTAGTCGGTGAAGCAGATGCAGCTGGTTTTGTTGTTTCAGCCGGTGCAGATTTCCCGCAGCCCGCAGCAACTAAAACCATGGATGCCGCTAAACCCATTGTAGACCATTTTTTCATATTCATGTGTTCATCTTCTCCCTTTTTTCAATAAATTCTGGCGTTGCTTTTTTCTAATTGTTCATTCCAAGTGATTTAATTTGTAATAGTTTGCGCTACCAACCCCTTTCGAAATTCATACTAAAGACAAAAAATAAAAGGGCATAGCTATAGAAGAAAACTTGCATTCTTCAACAACTTATGCCCTCTCGGTAACATGTTATTAAAACTAACATATTCAATTATTTCCAATTTCTTCATGTGATTAAATATTACAATATAATGACATGAACGTCAACACATAAAATGATTTTTCTATGAATATTCATATTCTATGATTTGTGTTAATTGTGTTAAGATAGAAGCATCAACCAAATCCAATTGAAATAGGTGATCTCATGTCAAAACGTAAATCTGCTCTTGCATCTCGCAAACCAAAAGATGAAGTAAACAAGAAAGCGATCATCTGGACAGGTTCTGGACTTCTAGCCATTATCATCATCATGATTATACTGCTCATTTTAAACAAATGACACCGATTAAAATGATTGAAAACTTCACAACTTGAATTGTAATCGCTTTCCGCTTTCTTGTCAAGGGCTCCTTTTTAGGAGCCTTTTTCCATTCATTTAATCAAGCCATTTATATTTTTTATTTGGATTACTGTCATTTGTCTGAAGCGGAAGTTTAAAGGATTTTGAAGGATTCCCTCTCCCTGCTCCATTGCCTCCGCCGTTTTCAAAGTCTGGCAATACGCCTTTGCCAATCGTTACTTTTGTCTGTGCCGGAACCATGTCGTAGAGTTCCTCTACATCCTCCTGCTGCATGCGAACACATCCGTGGGATTCGTCCTTACCAACACTAGAGGGTTTATTCGTACCGTGAATAGCATATAACGTATCTGATAGGGTCATCCCCCTACTTCCGAATTCTCCGTTTGATCTCCCATTTGGATTACGCACTTTTTCACTAATTATGAAGTCGCCTTCTGGCGTTTTCTCTCCACCCAAACCAACAGGATAACTCCGAAGCATATATTTCCCACTAACTAACGCTAGGCGATGTTTTTCGGTATCAATAATAATTCGAAGGGGTTCTTCCAAAGGCTCCGCAGCCGCTTTTGCTTGCGAGCTGTTAGGAACATTTGGCGCCTTAGACAACTGGTTATTTGTCTCCTGAGGACCCTTTATCCCAGCTCCATCAACCGTTTTTTTATTTCCTGACAGCTTTTCTAATGCTTGCGGAAAGATTTCTTGCATGGCAGGAGATACGCCGGGAAGCAAATTATCTGGATAAGGTTTAGCGAGTTGCTCCGCTTTATCAGGCAGAACGCCTGTTTTCTGCTGATAGGCCGTAATTGCACTTTGAAGAACAATTGCTTGTTCCCGATCCTGCATCCAGCTCTCAATAAGCGGCACTATTTTAGAACTATCCGCAACTTGGCAGGAGCACACTTGCGAATTATAATGAGTAAGCGAAGCTGTATTTCCACCTCTGCCTTCATTTACAACACCAACGACAGGCTTCACTTCTTTATTCCACTCCAGCCATTTTCCATCAACGCTTTTGGTTGCTTCCATAATTACGGACTCTCCCGTTTCCTTGCCTGATGCAGTCAGTACGCTTTGTAACAAAGGTCCCCATTCGCCATCAGCAAAATAAAGCTTTAAATCCCCAGAAGGGTTATTCATCGCCCCAACCACAGGGGTAGCCACTTCTTGTTTCACTATATTCGTCGGGAGTTTATCTTTCACCGCATCGATTGAAACAACGATAGCTAAAAAGGCGAGCATAGCCAGAAGCGTAATCCACTTCAAATTGCGTCTGGATTTACTCGCTTCTTTTTTATCCCCTTGTACGATTAATGTTTTTTTACCCATCTCTTCTTTAAGGGCTGCAGCCATTCTTTTCGCTATCACCTCTGACTCCTTTAGCGAAGCGGCCGCAGGGTAGGTAGGCAAGGAACCATCCACAGCGATTTTCTGACGTTCAAAGGCTTCATAGATCTCTCCAGATTGCGCAAAGCAGTACGCAGCTTTCCCCTCTTTTCCTTGAGAGGCGTACTCTCTACCTAACAAGTACCAAGCCATTTTGTGATCAGGATGGTCTTTCACATATTTTTTTAAATATAGAGGATCTTCAATCGGATTATGCTGAAAAAATCGCTCTAACTGACCGTTCTGATTGTTTTTTTTCAAAGAGCAACAACCCTCCCATTCAGTTCGTCCTACTCTCTCTGTTTTATCGGCATTAACCTCCTAGATATGAAGACAAAAAAGACGACCTTGATCCGGGGTCCCCCTTCCAAGCTCGTCATCTTGCGTATTTTATTTTACAAAAGACTTCGTTCGTAAGATCACCGTTTGATGAACAGCATCCCACTCCACGTTGAGTCCAATTTCTTCAGCAAAAAAGCGAACAGGTACATAAGTACGATTTTGTTTCACATACGGAGCCACGTCTGTATCTTTCTTTTTGTCAGATTTATTGACTTCCTTGCGAGTAACACCCTCATGGCCAATCGTAAGCTCAATCGTTACTTCGCCCTTGACGAGCTGCACGATAGTCTTTCCTTCTTGCTCTACATATTTAACCTCATAACCCAATGCTTCACTGATTGCACGAATAGGAACCATTGTACGGCCACTTTGGTTCTCAGGCTGCGCATCGAATTCGATCAACTTGCTGCCATTCACCACTTTAATAGGTTGATTATTGGGCACATATTTCGGCAACTGATACGGAGCAATTTTTCTAATCTTGTTATTGAAAGCATCTGCCACAACTATGTCACCTTGTTCAGTCACTAGAACATCCGTAGGATTATAAAATTCAGCAGCTTGCTCTACACCATCAGCTTCCCCTGTTTTTACCGTACCCGCAAGCGTAGTTACTTTGCCGTTAAGCAAATAACGAACCGAGTGATTCAAACTATCTGCAATTAGCAATCCGCCTTCGGTTGTCACAGCTAACCCTTTAGGGAAATCAAACTTCGCTTGTAGTGCGTCGCCATCCAAGAAATCTCCGGCTGCGTAGAGATCATTTTTACTATATAACGAACTTGCATCCATCAATGCTGTTGTTCCTGCAACTGTACTTACTGTATTTGCTTTGAAATCAATATATCGAATCCGTTGATTTCCAGTATCGCTTACATATAGATTACCAATGCTGTCTAGAACAAGACCAGAAGGCTCATTAAATTTAGCAGTAGATAAATTGCCGTCAAGAAAATCACCAGCAAAGGATGCTTCACCTGGGCGAATTTGAATCACCCTTGTAGAGACAGTGTTCAGTGTAGAGACATCGCCACTAGGCGAAATTTTACGAATGACATGATTTAAGGAATCTGCTACATAGATGGTTCCATTCGCTGTGACAGCAATATCACTTGGATGATTGAAGGTGGCGTCCGTACCCTGACCATCTTTATTACCGATAAGTCCATTACCCGCTACTGTAGATACTTGTCCATTCGTGTCTACTCTACGTATGGCGTTATTAGCTGCATCTGCAATCCATACATTCCCTTTGACATCAACAGTTATTCCAGTCGGTTCATTGAACAACGATTGACTCGATTTACCATTCACTAAACCACCTGTTGGTAAACCTTGACTATTCGTTTTCACAACAATTTCGGGGCCAGCGAATGTCGTTACTATCCCTTTTGAGATTTTACGAATGACATGATTGCGCGTATCGGCGACAAGAATACTTCCATCTGGAAGTTCGGCTATGCTGCTAGGCGTGCGGAAAGCCGCAGTCAGCGCGTCGCCATCTTTGTCATCAAAATCACCGATGCCCGCATGCGTTGTGATATCCGCCATTATTTGCCCATTTCCAGCGAATAACGCATTGGCAGACAATCCTGAAGCCGATACAAACGAGCCTCCAAGGAATGTAGCCATCGCCATCGAAGTTATGACTATATATGTAAAGGGTTTCATTGATTTCTCCTTTTTAAAATTACACCTTCGGACAATTTAACCAGCTGGAAGAGCATGGCCTTTTAGAGTAATTGTAGTTTTTACATTTTCTTTGGGAACAACGACCCTCTCAAGAACGCTCCCTTTTTTACGAACAATAATAATATCTTCTAGTGTAATCGTTGCTGTACGATCATTACCACCATCTGAGAATCCTTGCATCGGTATCGTCACTAATTTCTTTGTTCCTTTGAAACCAGTTGAATTGCCCGCGTTAGCTCCGTAGTTTGTCACTACATAAACCAATTCATTTTTAAGAGTACTCTTATATTCCTTAATGCCGGCAGTACTGTTATTCATATCGAAAATAGTACCGTTGACCAACTCTGAATTCGTGTAACTAATTGTTGTGTCATACAGCAAATGAGCCTCTACAGCATAGATGGAAGTATTATCATTAAAATCACTCAAATTAATATCCAAATCAAATAATCCAGTCTGACTTTGTTCCCCTGCAGACAAACTAATGGTCGGTTTCGGTGTTTCCGTCGGCGTTTCACTACTCCCCCCACCAGAAGTTCCCGTTGTTGGGGTTGATGTGGGCCCGCCATTTCTAGCTTCTTCAAATTTCTTCTTCTCAGCATCAGAAAGTTTCTTTAAGAGCTCAGCTTCTGCTCTGGCCTTCTCATCCGCTTTCACCTTCAGGTTCGCTTCTTCAATCTTTTTATTTGCATCCTCAGCTGTTTTGAGAATTGTAGTAAGTTTTTGCTTTATTTCGTCTAATTTCTTAGCTTCATCTTCCGCTTTCTTAATCTTTACCGCTTCAAACTTGAGAAGTTCATCTTGCTTCTTTTTTTCCAATTCTAAATCCACGCCTGCGGTCTTATCCAATTCCTGCACGTTATCCAGATCAAGCTTCCTCGTATTATCACTTATTTTCTTGTTCGTTTCCTCAATAACTTTGTTCATATCTGCTTTACTGATTTTTTGATCCTTCAATGCTCTCTTGGCTATATTTCCAATAAGGTTATCAAGGTTTTTCTTCACCTTATCAAGCGCTGCCTGATCTTTAATAAACATGGAGGTTTGATCTGCCGTTTCTTTACCTTCTTCCAATTCCTTCTTTTTCTTTGCTATAAATTCGTCATTCTCCCTATCAATATCAGCTTTATTTTGAATAAGAGCCTTAATAACATCAGGAGAAGCATCATTAATGAAATCCTCCAAGTCTATCAATTCAACCTTTAACGACAAATCCTGTACTTCATTTCGCGAATCTAAAGATATCTGTTGTGTAGGGTACAAATAAACGACTTTAGCAGCTTGTTCGCTTCCTGCATTAGTAGTGACTGTAGTAGCTGAAACTTTGCCGGCTCCAACAAACATTTTTGTTTCCCCAGTCCTTGGATCCACATGAACAAAAAATTGCGTTCCACGCACACCCATAACTGCCGTTGGTGTTTCAACTTCAAATTCATCATCAGAACCAGCTAGAGACTTAACCTTTACCCACATGGAGCCAGCCCATATTTTTAACTTGGATTTCTCGCTTCCACCCGATGTATGTAAATCCGATACATTAATTTCAGCGTTGTCACTCAATGTGACGGTGGCATCCCCGCTGCTCAAGTTAAGCGTAACAGTGGAATTCTCTCCCGTGTAAAGCGTGTCTCCCTGGTTTAAGCTCATATTCTCGTAAGCGTCGTATGTCTTAGAACCTCCACCCTTCTTCACCGTGACTTCTCCACTTAAAGAGGCAATTACTGCGATTCGGATCGTCTTAGCTTCAACAGACTTCACTTGCAAAGCAGAAAATAAAGTAAACACAAGACAAAAGCATAAGAAAACAGAAAGGAATGATTTCTTAGTAACTCTCACGATAAACGCCTCCTTAATTATAAATTCCCTATCACTTCATAAACCATCACTGGTTTTTCCTTACCTTTCACTTTCATTTCACCTATTGGTTCAATCCGAAAGAGACCTTCCACCCTCGCATAGGTAAGCTCACTGATCAAAATTTGACCAGGCTTGGCGTTGGATTCCAATCTCGCAGATAAGTTAACCGTATCTCCAATTGCCGTGTAATCAAGTCTTAAATCCTCAGAACCTATATTCCCAACTACCGCAGGTCCGCTATTAATGCCCAGTCCAAATTTAACACCGATGCCGTATTTCTCGATAAGCTTTTGCTCAAGAACGCCAGCTTGGGATTTCATTTCGATAGCTGCACGTACAGCCATCTCAGGATGGTTATCATATTCAATTGGCGCTCCGAACATAGCCATAACGCCGTCTCCGATAAATTTATCAAGCGTGCCATTATATTTAAAAATAGCTTTTGTACAAACATCTAAATATTCATTCAAAACTCGAATAACTTGCTCAGGCTCAAGCCGCTCGGACATGGGTGTAAAGCCACGAATATCAACAAAAATAAGGGAGATATCTTTGCGGCTCCCCCCAAGCTTCACATCCTCGCCAGAGCGCAACAGCTCATCTACAACTGATTTAGAAACAAATCTGCCAAAGATCCCTGTAACACGATTGCGTTCCATTCGTTCTTTTAAATAATGACTTACAAGCGACCACATGTATATCGCGACGATTGCGAATTGCGGATAAACAAGAGGAGCAAATATCGATCCTATCGTATACAGAAGCATCCAAATCAACCCGTATACAACTAACATGGCAACGAATAGAAATAAAGCCACTCTTCCTTTAAATCTCTCAAATAGGAATAAAGCTAGCAAGGCTACAACCAGAATTATAACAATACCAATAGGCTTGCTTGTATCCCTGTAGAATTTGCCTTCGATCAGCGTCTGAATCATATTCGCATGAATCTCAATCCCAAACATTTTCACAGAGCTGATTGGCGTTGGATATTCATCCTGCATGGCTGTTACAAATGGTCCAACAAGAGCGATTGCGCCTTCTAAGGGTAAAGGTTTCTTGCTATTTATCACATCTATGTATGATAGCGTTTCGTACCCCGTGCCTACGTCCATTTTTTGTCTAGGTAACGAGTAGAATTCTGTTGTGACCTGATTACGATCATTTGTAGGTATGATTATATTACCACGTTTCCATTGTCGTGATGCCACATCGTAACTTATTTTTTCTTCATCATTCAAAATTAAATTCGTAAGTGCAACACTGAACGCAGGTATATTATGCTGATTCTCATCAGGCAGTCCGACCGGAAGCTTTCTGGCTTTCCCGTCTTTATCTACAAACACATTAATATGGGCCATTTGTTCTTTATTCGTCGTTAAGGTTGTGGAGGGATAGTCGACCTTCTCAGGGACTAATTCACCAGCTTGCTGCTGCTTGGTGGGGTAGTTAATTTGAACAGGTAGAATCACATTATGGTATTTGGCCAATACATCAGCCAAAGCTTTATCATCGTCGGGGTTTTTCGAAGGTTCGGCCAGAACTACGTCTATGCCGATAGCTGCTGCACCTGACTGCTCTAATTTTTCTATCATTTGGGCATACGTTTTTCGATCCCACGGAAATTTCCCAATAGCCGCGAGAGATTTTTCATCAATTTTAATAATTTTTATTCGATCTTCAGGCTGTCGTTCGTCAATAGACTTTGCTTTTCGCAAATTATCTTGAAGTGGATGCTCAATAAAATAAAACAAGCCACTCGAATTCACTGTATAGAAATATGTCGACAGCATGATCAAAATAACTCCTGCGGTCAACGTTTGTATCCAACTCTTCTTACCCATAGGTTCCTCCCCTATACTTACTAGACTTTATTGTAAGATGGCGTGTACAAAATGGCAATGAATTGTTACCTGTTTATACAAATCGTATCAAAAAAAAGAGCTCAATTCCTTTGTAGGAACCGAGCTCTTTCGAAATCACAAAATCCATGAACTACTATTAAGGTTTAGTTAAAAGGTGAATCTGCCACTTTAATGGAGTCTGTTGGACATCCATCCTGTGCATCCTGCAGATCATCAAATAGATCTTCTGGGATTTCAGTTACGCCTTTATTGCCATCTCCGTCGAAAATAACTTCTGCTAGACCTTCATCGTCGTAATCATAAATGTCTGGAGCAGTAGCCCCGCATGCGCCGCAAGCGATGCAAGTATCTTTATCAACAAATGTATACTTTGCCATTCTGTATTCCTCCTCTAAATATCCTCAATGTAAAATATAATATAAATGCGAGTAAAGTTCAAACCTTAATATTGACGAGCTTCGAAAAATGTGACAATAAATGTAGCGACCGCTTCTACTTCATCCATCTTATACGAAGGAAGTACGCCATTCAAGTCGACCAAATCCGTTACAATTGCAAGGGGTTCTGAATCCAGCTCGGCCATAATCGCACTTTGTTCTATTGTACGAAAGATAGCTATCTTTGGATGCTTTTCCTTCTTAAACCCCTCAATAATTACGTAGTCTAGATGCGCAAATGCTGCAAGTTGCTCCTTCATATTCGGTTCAGACTTTTTCTCATAGACGTGCACACCGTCAGGCGATAAGGTTGCAACCGCATCTGCACCCGATTGAATGAACGTCGATGAGTCAGCGCCTTTCGCTTCTTTATAATGTCCATGAGCATCGTGTTTCATTACACCTACCAAATAACCGCGTCGTTTCATCTCTCCAATTAACTTGGCGATAAACGTTGTTTTCCCACTGTTTGAAAAGCCTGCAAACCCAATGTAATGTGCCATTTTTTCTCCCTTACTCATCTTGATGAAGCGGGTTATTCTTCAAGTGATCCATCTGTAGAGACGTCCCTCTTGCTTTGTGGTTTCTTATCAAAGCGGAAGGATCATCTCCCATCATCCCAGCAGTCAAGATCGCATTTTCACCAAATTTGTCTCGAAGCTGATCCATAATTCGATTTAACTGATCTCTACGAGGCTGTTTCTCATAATCGAAAAGATCAAGCTGAATAGCCGTCTCTTCCTTGGCTCCTAAGTTTTGCAAAGTAACGCCTAAAAGCCGAATTGGACTTGTCTCCTCCCAGTGATGATCATATAAATTACAAGCCGTGCTGTAGATATCAGCCATATGTTCTGTTGGGGTCTGAAGGGTAAGCGAACGCGTAATAGTCCTCATCTCGGGATCCCGAATTGTAATCTGCACCGTAGATGACATGAGCTTTTGCCTACGGAGTCTTCTCGCCACTTGATCCGCTAGATTGAGGAAAATACGGTACACTTCTTTTTTATCCGTCACATCATGCGGCAGCGTTGTCGAATGTCCGATCGACTTGCTCTGTTCCTGCTCCGGATTCACAATAGAATGGTCGATGCCCTTAGCTGATTGTATGAGATGAGGACCTAGGATTCCAAAGTGCTTGCTTAACAGCTTCTCTTCAGCTGCGGCCAATTGACCGAGTGTATGAATATTTAACTTTATTAATTTATCTGCTGTCTTTTTCCCAATACCATATAGGTAATGACATGGCTTATCCCATAATAAGGTGGGCACATCGCGAAGTCGCATAACAGATATCCCACTAGGCTTCTTCAAATCTGAGCCCATTTTGGCAAGCAATTTATTTGGTGCCACACCAATTGAACATGGCAAGCCCAATTCATCCAAGATTTTCTTTTGAATGTGATTCGCAATCTCAAGCGGTGTCCCAAACTGTTTTGAGCCCGTAATATCAACAAAACACTCATCGATAGACATAGATTCCACTAGAGGTGAAAAACTATAGGCAATCTGCATGAAACGACGGGAGAAGCTGCGATACAAATCGAAATCTGGGCGTATAAGGATCAAATCCGGACATATCCGCAGAGCTTGCCTCACTTGCATCCCTGTTTTAATACCCAAATAACGAGCTGCATAGGAAGATGTTACAATGATTCCTTTCCGCAGCTCTACACTTCCCGCTACTGCAAGAGGCTTCCCTTTGTACAAATGAGGCTCAACAGCCTCATGTACGGAGCAATAGAAAGCGTTCATATCAATATGAAGGATGACTCTGCCTTGTTTGGGGTAATGATTATGAACCAACACCATGCACAGAACCTCCCATAATGATAAGCATAAGCTCAAGTCCACTTCAGCATACAAAAAAATATTCTTTCAAGCAAACGTATTTTTGCGTTATGATGTCCTTACAAATACAATTATGTTATAATCATTAATTATACATTAACGCTTTAAAGCGAGCGCACTTACTTTCATTTTCAATGATGTAATTAGTCAGTTGCCAGCTTTCAAAGGAGGAACCCATGCCAACATCAGTTAAAATCTTCGACACTACGTTACGAGACGGAACGCAAGGAGAAGGCATCAGCTTATCCGTTGAGGATAAAATCAAAATTGCCCTCAAGCTCGATGAACTTGGGGTTCACTATATTGAAGGCGGATGGCCCGGTAGCAATAGTAAAGACATTGAGTTCTTCGAGCGCACCCGCGATATGAATTTCGCTAATGCTAAGATCACGGCATTCGGCAGCACAAGACGCAAAGATTCCAAGGCTGAAGATGACATTAATCTGAATAGACTTGTTGAATCCGGCGCAAAGGTTGCTACGATTTTCGGAAAATCTTGGGATTTCCATGTTCGAACCGCGATTCAAACTTCCCTCGAAGAAAATTTAGCAATGATATTCGACTCTGTCCAATTTTTAAAAAGCAAAGGTCTTGAAGTAATCTATGACGCCGAGCACTTCTTCGATGGTTACAAGAATAATTCAGATTACGCCTTACAAACGATACAAAAGGCACAGGACGCAGGTGCAGACTGGATCGTATTATGTGATACCAATGGCGGCTCACTCCCAGGTGAAGTCTCTGAAATCGTTACCACAGTGAAACAACATGTTAGCACACCAGTCGGAATACACGCTCACAATGATTGTGAATTAGGTGTAGCAAATAGCTTGGCAGCTGTACAAGCAGGTGCTGGACAAGTACAGGGAACAATTAACGGCTACGGTGAACGCTGCGGGAATGCTAACCTGAGCTCGATTATTCCTAATCTTCAATTAAAATTGAAATACGACGTCATTTCAGCCGAGCAATTAATGTCATTAACGCAAGTTTCCCGTTATATTAGTGAAATTGCCAACATGCATATGCCCGTTAACCAACCCTACGTAGGCAACGCAGCATTCGCCCACAAAGGCGGTATCCATGTTTCAGCTATTTTGAAAGATGCGAGCACCTATGAGCATATCATGCCTGTTCTCGTCGGAAATAAGCAGCGTGTGCTTGTTTCCGAGCTTGCTGGACAAAGCAATGTTCTCGTCAAGGCGCAAGAGTTAAATCTTGACTATCAAAATGAGCCTCAAAAAACAAAGGATGTCATCGAGAAGATCAAGGATCTCGAGCATCAAGGCTATCAATTCGAAGGTGCAGATGCATCTCTTGAGCTGCTTCTACGCGAAGCGTTCGAAGGACTAGAGGAAATCTTCACTTTGGAGTCGTTCAAAATGCTTGTTGAGAAATCAGCAAAGCATCCAGTTGTCTCCGAAGCGATCATCAAGGTTAAAGTACATGGTGAAACCATTTATACCGCGGCTGAGGGCAATGGTCCTGTCAATGCGCTCGACAACGCGCTACGCAAAGCCTTAATCCAGTACTACCCTGATATTCAACACATTCATTTGTCCGATTATAAGGTACGCGTACTTGACGAGAAAGACGCTACTGCTGGCAAAGTTAGAGTCTTAATGGAATCCACCGATTTCAATACATCATGGAACACACTCGGTGTTTCTAGTAACATTATTGAAGCAAGTTGGTACGCTTTAGTGGATAGCTTGCGCTATGCTCTTCTAGGCAGAACACGCATTGAACCAACTAACAAAGATCAACAAGAACGCCTAGGCTTAGTAAATCACTAAGATAATTACTACAAAAAAAGCTGCACGGAGTTGGCTAATGTCCTCCTGCAGCTTTTTCTATTTTAATTTTTTATTAAATTTGCGATTTTCTTATCCAGTTCTTTGGGAGACAACACATGAATAACTTCCCGGACAACCCCATTTTTATCAATCAAAAAAGTGGTTGGTATCGCAAGCACCCGATATGCATCTGCGTTCTCGCCTTTTTTGTCGAGCAACACGGGAAAGGGGAACTTATATTCTTCAACGAATTTCTTGATATTATCCATTTTGTCACCAGGCGTGACATTGACCGCATAGAGATCGAATTGACCTTCATACTTTTTATACATGGCCACCAAGTCAGGCGCCTCAATTGCGCAAGGTCCGCACCAGGATGCCCAGAAGTTAACTAAAAGCGGTTTATCTCGCGGACCGCCAACGGCATAGCTCTGACCATCGAGCCCTGTTAATGTAAATGCGGGCGCAAGATAATTCACTTTTGGCGCTTGCTCGGTTGGCATGATCGTTTCTTTATTCGCATGTTGGGCGTTTTGATAAACGGCTAATCCTGCAAGCAACAAAACGAAAGCTAGTATGATTCCATTCCTCTTCAAAATTGCTGCACCTCCACTCTGTCTATATTATCTCCATTTCCGGCAAAATTCCAACATCTGAGGAATATAAGATAAGTATGTCCAGACGGTGACAGGGCAAAGTAATAAAAAGCCGTAAGACGGAGGTTCAAATGGAAAAAGCGAAAAGAAGAACATTCAACATCGCTTTAGAGAGCGAGAGGTCCGATGATCTTCCACAGCCTCATCAAAGCAAAAATAAACCCAATAGAGCTAACGAAAGTGAAGGTCAAGGGCACCTTTGGGAATTCATCGCGATAGCATCGATCCCTCTAGTATTAGTTCTTGGCAATTCCATGCTTGTCCCAATATTGCCCGATATGCAGGAGAAAATGGGTATTTCACGCTTTCAAAGCAGTCTTGTTATCACTTTATTTTCCATCACAGCTGGACTAATTATCCCGATCTCTGGGTACTTATCCGATCGCTTTTCTCGCAAAGCTGTTATGATTCCCTCCCTTATTATTTACGGAGCAGCTGGCGTTCTAGCAGGTTTTGGGGCTATATGGAACTCTTACTCGATACTTATCATCGCTCGCGCCATACAAGGTCTGGGAGCTGCTGGCACCGCACCTATTGCGATGGCTCTGGTCGGTGATTTGTATAAGGGAGGTACAGAAAGTAAAGTGCTCGGCTTAACGGAAGCATCTAATGGTGCTGGGAAGGTCGTTAGTCCGATATTCGGTTCCTTATTAGCCTTAATGGCTTGGTTCGCCCCATTTTTTGCCTTTCCGTTCTTCTGCCTTCTCGCTTTACTTGGTGTAATTTTCATCATTAAAGAACCCAAGAAGAATAAAGAACCCCAAAGCTTGAAAGCTTACATCGGACAAATAAAGACCATTCTCAAAGAAAAAGGTCGCTGGTTGATTACCTCCTATTTTGCGGGTTCATTAGCGTTATTCATTCTTTTCGGCGTCCTCTTTTATTTATCCCAAATATTAGAGGAGAAGCCTTACCAAATTGAAGGGGTTAAAAAGGGACTTATCCTTGCGATTCCTTTGTTAGGAATGGTCGTCACTTCCTATACAACAGGAGCCCTCATCAAGAAAAATGGTACGTTAATGCGTTGGTTAATCAACATCGGACTCATGCTGATGACCATTTCCTTGGCACTTACGATTTTCTTCCATTCCAATCCTTACGTTTTTATTGGTTTATTGACATCAAGCGGTATTGGCACAGGCCTCCTGCTCCCTTGTTTGAATACGATGATTACTGGCTCTGTGGAGACTGAACAACGCGGGATGATCACCTCTTTATACAATAGCCTGCGCTTCATAGGCGTTGCTTTAGGACCACCTATTTTCGGTTGGCTTATGAACGTATCGCACCAGGCTATATTCATTACCGTCTCTTCCCTTGCTCTCCTCACATTAGGCTTGGCATTTTTCTTTATCAAGCCCAAAGGACAAATTAACTAACAGATTCCATCAGGGATCTGTTTTTTCACAATCGTACCCTATATAATTACATCATTCATTCCAACATGGGGGCGTATGCGTTGATTCAAATCCAAGACGAACTTCACAAGAAGCTTATTGATTATTGTATAAGTACATTACCTTACGAAGCTTGCGGCTTCATTACAGGAACTGTAATTTCTCAAACAATTGAAGCCATATCCATGATTCCTTCGAAGAATCACGCAAGCAATCCGCGCCACCATTTCGAAATGAGTCCCCATGACATCATTCCTGTTCTTGTTAACCCTAAAACTAAGGTAATCGGAATCTTTCATTCCCATCCCACTGCGCCCCCAGCCCCGTCAGAAGCAGATATAGCAACCTTATGGCATACTTTCCCTACTTATTGGATTGTATCTCTCCAAAACCCGTTTAAACCTGAACTGCAAATCTATCAAATAAAAAAAGCCCCCCAGACCTCAATCCACAAACTTTCGTTTGTCATCGGTCAGTGATGGCTCAATAAGGCATATAAATCGCCTAATGTATCAACATCCTTAGATTTGATTTCTTCCATGAATTTAGACCATAGCTGTGCGGTCATAAGCGAGTCATCAAGTGCGTGATGACGGTTCGTTACGGGGAGCTCATAGGCATGCAAAAGCGAGTCCAAACTTAAGTTTTTACGCTTGGGCATCAGCCACTTTGCAATCATTATCGTATCCAGCACACGGTGAGACAAGCTCACTTTCGATGTCCGCCATAACGCTGCATTCAAGAAGTTTTTATCGTGACCCGTTGCATGCGCCACTAGCACCTTTTGCTGTACAAACTCCAAAAAATCGCGAAGCACAATAATTAAGTCAGGCGCCTCTGCCGCCATATCATTCGTAATTCCAGTTAATTTTACAATTTCATCAGGAATTTTACGTTTCGGATTGACAATGCTATAAAATGTTTGATCGTACTGAATCTCGCCGCCGATGACGGAAACAGCGCCAAAAGAGATAATCTCATCCCCATTATACGGATAAAAACCTGTCGTCTCTAAATCAAATACAACGAGCTCCATTGCATGCAACGGAATTTCAAACAGTGAATTTTTTCGTTGCTCCTTCAACATGGAGCGAATAAATGCCATCTGCTGAGCGCTCTGCGCGTCAAACATAGAGGTAATTGCGGGCGTAAAGCCCCCCATTTTATATAAATGCCACATCCGACCTGCTCGATGCATATCTTTCAAATTAATCCCCTCGCTTCTGACCTTCCCGCTTCCATTCGCACTAACCTTTTTCTTATTTATCTAGTTGTAATTCTATTGATTTCTTCACATATTTTTGCAAATCAATACCAACACGTAAACAAAGTTTTAAATCTTGTCTCACCTTTTTGGACAACTGATCCGCGCTAAGCTTACTTCTGGTCGTGTACATGCCATCTTCAATCTGATAAGGCGTTAGATCTCTCAATTTTAGAGCCATACAAAATGCTTGATGCCATTTATCTGCGTAACAATCAGAAATAATAGCACTCTCTGTCAACTGTTTTAATCTTCCTAATGTAGAGGATTCATGTATACCTGATTGAATGGACAATAACCGAATCCCGTTTACAATAGGAATATAAGCGCCATATTTGATATCGAAGCCACCAGCATCTTCACCGAAACGTTCTGTGATGAGATGACCGAATAACCCTAATGAAATTTTATGATGCAGTGTATTAGACAACAGATAGGTGAGTATACCGGGGTGTTCCTTAACATAGGTTAAGAAATTATCCCGAAGTCGATCCACTAGACATTTATCCCCATAAATACAGCGCATATCAGCCAAAATTAACAAATAACGCACGTTTTCCCAATCCGGCTCTTCAAACCACTCCATCATCATTAAGTTATAGTGTCCAAATGGTTTTCTCCATTGCTTATTGCTTGCAATGACATTACCTTGACAAGGCGGATAACCAAGCACATCTAAGCCCTGAAGTATACAATTCACTAGTCGAGTAAAGTAAAGCTCTAGCTCTTCCTTCGAATAATCGACGCTATCGGCATAGATCAATCCATTGTCTTGATCACTCCAAAGTGTCTGTTCTCTTCTCCCTCCACTACCAAACAAAATGAATGCATATGGGACAGGCGGCTTCCCATGTCCTTCATCTTCTAACATGTGTTCAGCCAATTGAATCGTTCTGTGAATTAATGAATCGTGGACTTCATTCACTCTCTCACCAAGCTCAAGTGAATGAGATAAAAGGAGATGCTCCCGAAACCTCTCATGCACTTGATCTCTGGTTATTCGCATCTCATCGAACTGCTCCGATAAATGAATGCGTTCCAAGATCTGTTCCACTGAGAGACGTTTCATGTTGCATCCCCTTTACATTAGTAATAAGTGTGTAGGTATTAGAAGTATTACATGGATACGCCGTTTTGACTTGCTTTTTTCATTTGTTCAGGATATCCATAAGAACCATGTTCAGATAAATCCAGACCAATAATTTCCTCTTCTTCCGTAACACGCAAACCTACTGTCACTTTAATAATACCTAGGACAATGAAGGAAAGTGCAAGCACGAATGCGAGGGTCCCGAAAACACCCAGCGCTTGAATCCCCAATTGGTGGAACCCGCCACCATAAAATAATCCCGAGCCACCAACACCGACCTTTGCCGAAAGCTCAGGAGTGGCGAACAAACCTGTTGAAAGCGTACCCCATATCCCGGCAATACCGTGTACGGAAAAAGCATAGATCGGGTCATCAACACCAGCTTTTTCAAACCATTGTGCCGTAAAGAAGGTTACAATTCCTGCAACAGCACCGATAACAATAGCAGCCCAAGTATCTACAAAAGCACAGGCTGCTGTGATGGCAACAAGCGCAGCGAGAACACCATTTAGCATACTTGGAATATCTGCTTTCCCAAAATACATCCAAGAAATAATTAATGCGGCAACCCCACCTGCTGCTGCTGCCATATTTGTCGTTAATGCAATGTAACCAAAGAACCCGTCACCCATCGCACTAAGTGTACTACCTGGATTGAATCCGAACCAGCCGATCCAGAGGATTATTACCCCAAGAACAGATAATACTTGGTTGTGACCTGGAATTAAGTTAGGCGTTTTATCTTTATTGTATTTGCCAATGCGTGGTTTTAATAGAATGGTCGCGACGAGAGCTGCTGTCGCGCCTTGAAGATGGACAACGGTTGAACCCGCGAAATCTTGCATACCCAATTTACTCAACCAGCCGCCGCCCCAAACCCAATGAGCTACGATCGGATAAATAACGACTGTGAACAAAATACCGAAAAGAAAATATACAGGGAGTTTCGCTCTTTCGGCAAATCCCCCCCATGCAATGGCTAAGGATACACCTGCGAAAGCAAGTTGAAATAAGAATTTGATACCAATAGGTACATCAGATGCAGACAAAGAACCAAATGCTGCCGTAGCTTGATCCTCTAATCCAGAAACGAAGAATCCAGTAGTTCCGAAAAACGCATTTCCGTCTCCGAATGCGAAACCAAATCCTACAGCCCAGAAAGCAATCGCACATAAACCGAATGTTAGAATTGTTTTACCTGCTACGTGTCCAGCATTTTTCATTCTAGTCGATCCTGCTTCCAATAAAGCAAAACCTGCTTGCATGAAGATTACTAAGATGGCAGCCAACATGACCCATACCGCATCAATTGCGCTTTGCAATTGAGGGATTGTAGCTTCATCTGCTGCAAACGCGAGAGTAGGGAACAATAACGCCACAATGCCGAAAGCTAACATCATTTTTTTAGCCATACAACCACTCCCTATAATGTTATATTTACTGACATACAATGAAACTCTTAGTGTCATTATATACACGTGAATGTCGTTTGACAATAGAATTTTCTCTGAAAATTAGAAAAAAAAGAAAAATAAGCTCACATGAACCATACATAATTCGTCTTTCCATTCATATAGAAGCATTTCTTCAGTAAACTGGGTGTATTACCCATCCAAAGCCCAACAAGCATCACGTTTGACTGTACGGTTTAGAATCAGTTATCATGAGTCTTAGAAGTAGATTTTGTACATAACATGGAGTAGAGGTGAATTTGTAATGGGGAATGAAGTGCTTTATAAAATCGGGGAATTAGCTCGGCTAGCCGATGTCAGTCCTCGAACCATTGATTACTACACCAAGTTGGGCTTGATCGAACCTGAGAAAAGATCAGACACGAATTACCGACTGTATAGTGATGAGACCTTAAATCGGCTCAAACGTATTGAATCGATGAAGACCGAGAAATATACGTTAGAAGAAATCAAAGCGAATTTACAGCAAATGAATAAAGTTTCTCGTGACGATGCGGTGAGAGATAAGCTAACATCAATCCAACTTCATTTAGAACAACTAATGAAAGAAGCTAAAGAACTTGGGCCCATTATGCAGCAACTTAAACCGAACCAGTTGAAGAAACTTTCAAAAATTTTAACGCAGCCAACAGCCGCCTGTATTGAAGCGCTTATTGTTCTTCTAGGTAAAAATCCGTTCTCATAATGAAATACGGAGGCATGCATAATGTTTTTTCACCCAATGGATTTTCTCATTATTATTGCATTCGGACTTCCTTGTGGGCTTCATTCCGAGTTCGTGGGACGTTTAACAAATGGTCCGAGGTTCCCATTTATTCAGGGATGACCGGGACTCAAGCAGCTAGAAGAATGTTGGATGCTAATGGACTTTACGACGTCCCTGTAGAAGCTGTTCCCGGCTCACTGTCTGACCATTATGACCCAACGGCTAGAGTAGTGAGACTGTCGGAGCCCGTTTTCTATCAAAGCTCCATATCTGCCGTGTCAGTCGCGTATCACGAGGTTGGTCATGCCTTTCAGCACAAGGTGCAATATCCAATGCTCGTCATGAGACACCAAATGTTCCCTGTCGTTAACTTCGCTTCTGGCGTTGCTCCCTTTCTGATCTTAGCAGGATTCTTATTTCAACAAGTTCCTTGGTTGCTTGGAATCGGCATTATATTCTTTGCCGCAGCCGTTGAATTCAACTCATTACCCTGCCAGTTGAATTCAACGTCAGTTCACGAGCGCGTGAATTGATGATTGCCGAGGGCTTCATTTCCAACGAGGAAGAACGCGGGGTAGCGAAAGTTCTTAATGCCGCGGCACTCACGTACGTAGCAGCAGCCTTAATCTCAGTTCTTGAGCTTCTGAAATATATGATGATCTTTAACAATCGCAGCAATGATGACTAAATAACAAAAAGCTTTCCTTTTGTGCTCTCAGGCGCACAGAAGGAAAGCTTTTATTGTTATCCAGTTTATTCATTGAAATATTCATGCAGGAAACGTCGGAACACCTCAGCCACCAATGGTAGCTTTTCACCACTTCGACTAATCAAGCCCACAGTTCGAGTTACTTGAGGATCCGTCACCCGAATTTTAGCCGGCTGCATCTTACCGCCCTCCATAAGAGCCATCGAAGGCAGCAAACTTACACCCATTCCTGCTGCAACAAGCCCTCGAATCGTATCCGTCTCTTCGCCCTCGAATGCAATCTTCGGTACGAATCCAGCTTTTAAGCATGCCTCCATCACGATCGAACGCAAGGTGTATTCTTCACTGAACATAACAAACGATTCATTCTTGAGCTGCTCTAATCGAATCGAAGTATACTCAGCTAATATATGGTTCGAAGGCAAGATTGCGTATAATTCTTCAGTTAGTAATATTTCGCCTGTGACATGTTCATGTTTTTCAGGGAAGGGAGAAATGAATGCTAAATCAATCTCCCCTTTAGTAACGTCACGAATCAAACTGGTATATGTTCCTTGGCGCAGCCTAAATTTGACGTTGGGGTGATCTTTTTTGAAAGCAGCCACCACGGAAGGAAGTAAATTAATGACTAAACTGTGGGGAAAGCCGATGCGAATCTCTCCAGCCTCCGGATCAAGAAATTCATGGATTTCTCCTACCGCTCGCTCTAGCTCCGTAAGAATGCCCTCAACTCTACTCAAGAACAAATGTCCGACCGAGGTAAGGTGCAGGTTACGACCTTTTTGTACAAACAAGTTAACGCCCAGCTCTTCTTCCAACAAATGAATTTGACGACTCACGGCTGATTGAGCAACATGAAGCTCCTCAGAAGCTTGTGTGACATGCTGTTTCCTTGCTACTTTTACAAAATACAGTAGTTGTCTTAACTCCACGCCATAAATCCTCCAACTTCTACGTCTTTCGAAACCGTTAACTCAGCTGCTACGGATCTAATTATAGCTCTACACCAACGATTGGACAACCTAACTTGAAAAAGCTTATAATAAAAATGTTGATATCTAGCATGGAAAATAGAGGAGGAAACAGTACTCATGGCACAAGAACGTACAGGTGTTGCTACCTTTAAAAGCAATCCGATTACACTCGTAGGCCCCGAAGTTAAAGTTGGAGACAAAGCTCCTGACTTTAAAGTCAACAAAGATTTATTGAATCAAGTTTCCCTCGCAGACTATGCAGGAAAAGTTAAGCTGATCAGTGTTGTTCCGTCCCTGGATACAGGGGTTTGCGATGCTCAAACTCGTCGTTTCAACGAAGAAGCAGCCGGCCTTGGCGACAACGTAGCTGTACTAACCATCAGCGTTGACCTTCCTTTTGCACAATCCCGCTGGTGCGGTGCTGCTGGAATTGACAAAGTAATTACTTTGTCGGACTACAAAACAAAATCTTTCGGAGAAGCATATGGCGTTCTGATCAAAGAACTTCAGCTTGATATGCGTTCGATCTTTGTTATTGATGCTAATGACACTGTGCAATATGTAGAATACCTAAGCGAAATGACTGCTCACCCTAACTACGAAGCAGCTGTAGAAGCTGTAAAGAAACTTGTATAATTTATAGAGATAAATAAAACAGCAAGGAGGCCTAGCTTCCCTGCTGTTTTTTCTAACCATCAATTTTATATGAGGCAAGCTTACGATCCAATTGTTTATAAATATCTATAATCGTACGATAATTCGAGCCCAAATCTCCCATAGAACCGCGTGAAGCAGAGTAAATGTCAACGGCTGTTTTTACAGGGTTAATCCCAAACAAGGTCAATGTAACATCTTGTGTTCTACCTAGCACTGTACGACGTTCGGCAAGAATTTCCCCGACACTCTGAACTTCATGAAGAAGCTTGTACCCCGGTGTTTTCTTCAGTACGGCAGTAACTTCTTCCCATACCTGTTCCTTAGGAAGCTTATAGTACCTTGTTTTGAGCAATGGATCTCTGGCTTTATCTCCGGTCGTTTCGTGACTACGAACCAATCCAATCAAAGTTCTCTTTAGCAAAAGCTTTTCCCCCCTTCAATGAAGTGTATGGACCGTTTGCCATTTCTACACTATTTTCTATCTTACCACTGTTTAACCTCAAGAAAAAGAGGGAAAGTAAAATGCCTTCGGAAATGAAGGATCCGCTCAACTAAATGAAAAAAAAGCAGCGGATGAACTTCATCCCTGCTTTTCTCACATAAAAGACCTTTATTTAAATAGAGTTCCATAAAGTAAATAGACATTCAGTGCTGCGATAATAACAGCTACAACCCAACTCAGTATGACCATCCATCGTGGAGCTACGAGTACTCCCATCTTTTTTCGATCCGATGTAAATTTGACTAGCGGGATAACAGCAAAAGATAATTGTAAGGATAAAATAACTTGGCTGAGCACGAGTAGATCTGTCGCACCGCGCTCTCCATAAATACTGATGACGATAACCGCAGGAATAATCGCGATTAAACGAGTAATTAATCGCCGTAACCAAGGCGTGAGTCGAATATTCAGAAAGCCTTCCATAACAATCTGACCAGCTAAGGTACCTGTCAGCGTCGAATTTTGTCCTGAAGCCAGAAGCGCCACCCCGAATAAAATGCTCGCTGCCCCTGTTCCAAGCATTGGACCTAGCAGCTTGTATGCATCTTGAATTTCTGCTACTTCTTGACCCACCGAATGAAAAGCCGCTGCGGCGAGTATAAGAATAGCCGCATTAACGAATAGCGCCAACATTAACGCCACCGTAGAATCAATTGTAGCGAATTTAATCGCTGAACGTTTACCTTCTACCGTTTGTTCAATCTTACGAGTTTGAACAATGGACGAATGTAAGTATAAATTATGAGGCATTACTGTAGCACCTAGAATACCTAACGCGATATACAGCATAGATGGATTTGTTATAATTTGAGTTGTAGGAATAAATCCAGCAGCTACCGCTTTAAAGTCAGGGTGAGAAAAAATAATTTCGAATACAAAACATAATGCGATGAGAACAATTAAACTAATAACCAGCGCTTCAATGTAACGGAAGCCCTTTTTTTGGAGCATGAGCACCAAGAGAACATCTAATGCAGTAAGTATGACCCCATAAATAAGAGGTATGCCAAACAATAAGTTCAAAGCAATTGCGGCCCCAATTACTTCCGCTAAATCACACGCGGCAATGGCTAGCTCACACAAAATCCAAAGCCCAAATGAGACCGGCTTGCTATAATGATCACGGCACGCCTGTGCCAAGTCTCTTCCAGTAACAATCCCCAGACGACCGGATAATGCTTGCAGGAGAATGGCCATTAAATTAGAAATTAAAATAACTGATAATAACGTATATCCGAATTGCGACCCACCTGCTAACGCAGTAGCCCAGTTACCCGGGTCCATATATCCAACAGCTACGAGATACCCAGGTCCAACAAAAGCAAGTAATTTCCGGAAAAAACTTGCTTTTTTCGGTACATGTAAACTATGATGCACTTCAGGCAAGCTAGGCATGGTAGAAGTCCTTTTCCAGCCGCTCGGTTCCTGCTCAGGCTTCTTGTAAGCCACTTCCATAGGATTACCTTCTTTCTCTTGACCAATAATGTTGTTCAGGGGAAACTTTTAAGTCTATTATACTACATAATTTTAAATTATGCTATAGGTAAAAATTTATGCCCATGAGGAAATAAGTTTCCCTCAGGAAAAACTCATACATCAAGGAATCTATAATTAACCCCATACTAAAGGAGTAGTTCCGTATGATCATTCGACAAGCTTTAACAGAAACAGATGTTTTGAACGCTTTTGACATCGAGCAAACTGTCTATTCATCTGAAACAGCAGCATCATTAGAAGCTTTTATGATGAGAAAAGAGAATTTCAGCCTTTATTTTCTTGTTGCAGAGACAAGTCATCGTCAGATCATCGGGGTAACTAATAGCGTTAAGCTCCAGCATATTCATTTGACCGATGAAAGCATTAAGCAATCTACAGCATCTACTTTGGATGGTGCTTACTTATGTATCTTAACAATTGCTGTTCATCCTGCTCATCAACGGAAAGGCGTAGCCTCTTTACTCCTTCAACAAGTCATCCAACTAGCAAGGAGAGATCTTCTAAAAGGCATTGTGCTTATGTGCGAAGAACATTTAATTGAGTTTTACGAAAAACATGGATTTGTGTATATTTCCCCTTCAACTTCTGAGCACGGAGGGATTAAGTGGCACGAAATGAGCTTAATATGGGATGTCTAAGATGCTCGATCCCCTCTACTTCAACTTCTGAGTTAATAATATGCAGTAGAAAGGCTTTGCGTTCTAATATAGAACGGCACTTCGTATTTCATTGGTTTCGATTAAGGGACTTCCCGATTATTCGTATTTTGCACAATTAAAGGAATCCGCTTACGCTTAGAAAAACCGGCGTTCCTAATTCTAAGGTGGGTCTTGCCATTTAGAATGAAGGCAAACACCGCTCTTTGAATCCAGGCATGTGGTCGGGTAGGTACGCCTGAAGCCGTGAAGCACGACCGGATTTGCTTTCCCTGCGCCTTAGTCGTAAACGGCGACAATTTCCTTAGCGTGGATGAGAAGGCGCGACTTCTGTATCACCAAGCACTTCTGTGTCGTCTTTGTCCATCCCGATACTTACCGAGCAGACGAAGATTTTCGGTTTTCTTTCGCATGGGATGATAGGTCGTTGGAGGCTCAGATGCTTTCATTGCCCTTCTGGGGTGCGATGGCTGCCGTCCCTGCCCAACTACAGAGAGAGCAAGCCAAGATGGCGTCCCGATCCCAAAACACGCGTAGGGTTCACTAGATAACGTCTACCTATCACGGAAAAGCACATCTTCCGCGGCAATTCTGGAAAGCGCTTTCGGACTCTGAACCTTCTTCAATTAATCTGAAAATGGGAAATTGCATTCAACTTTTCGTATGCAGCATTCCAGAAAACGTTCGTTCCATCAATTCAGTAAACAAGTTCAAATCAAAAAACCGTCCTTTCAGGGACGGTTTCTTCGCGAAATTTTAGATTTATTCATAAAGTAGAAGCAAAAATAGGCGCAAAAAAACCCGCCTATGCCGTCCGGTTTTGGTGCTTCAAACCCGCTCTCGCAGGTGGGTGTCCGCAGAAGTATTTTTGAGTTCCCCTTTCGAGGGCATGTCAGCCGCACTTCAATATAGGTCTCCCTAGAAACAGTCATTGGTTTAAAACAACTTAAAACCGAAAC
This sequence comes from Paenibacillus sp. SYP-B3998, assembly GCF_010820665.1. Taxonomy (GTDB): domain Bacteria; phylum Bacillota; class Bacilli; order Paenibacillales; family NBRC-103111; genus Paenibacillus_E. Next base: position 193,908 of record NZ_JAAIKC010000010.1, read on the forward strand.
GAACATCGCAGGATTCTTCTGTATTTCTTATTATAGTGCTACACCTACAGTTTTTCAACTGGTAGGTTTACTCTCTATTCTTCTCATTTTCTTCCGATTTATGCTTACCAGTTTCTTCTTCTACATGAAGACCAACCTCATCTTTCGCTGCCTCTTCCGCGGCTGCTTCCGCAAGCCTTTGCTGTTCCTTCTCCTCAAGCTCTTGCTGCTTAGTTTGGAGCTTAGTGAAGCTTCGATTAAACTGCCAGAATGAGAATGTCGCCACGATACTTCCCATGAAGAAGACAACCAGGAACATATTCAGCTTTGTTAGACAAATATAAACAATAGCTCCATTACATAGGAGCATAACGATTGAGTTAATAGGATTGCCTATTGTGATAAGAATTGCATTTTTGACAATTTGTAATATTTTCATATGCAAATGCACTAAGATAGAAAAGAAATTAAACAAGGCAATTATCATGATAACGGTAAAAGCAATAAACAAAACCGCTAATACCTTTAGTGAACTTCCTTGCTTGAGATAAAAGAAATAGTTTACGACAATAACAGCAAAAATAATTACAAAAAAGATTCCGCCTACCATGCTCTGCACATAATTATCTTTGTACCCACGGAAAAACGTTTTAAATAAAGGTACGTCCTCTTCACCTGTTACCCATTTTCTAGCGACAGCAAACATAGCCGCGGTTGCTGGAAATAAAGTAAACGGTGCCAAAATAGCAATGAACGGCAATGTAGACATAAATGCATCTGTAGATTGGCTTACCAACCCCATAAAAGCAAAAAAGAAAACCGGAATGGAACATATTAACCACAGAAGATTAATCACCGATAAGCGCATGATCCATTCCGATATTCTGTAAAGCCCTCCCATAACTCCTCTAAACTCCAAAACTGTGTCCTCCTTAGAGTTTCCGTTTGGAAACTTTCTGCGTCAGCATAATCTTTTTGCTATTGTTATGGATTAATTATAGCCTATTTTTGCTTAGATAGGTAGACGTCTAGTCCGTGCAGATTGGATTACATAGTATAGTATTGTTAATACGATTTCTCTTTAAATCATTTCTCAGGAGGTTGATACGATGTCACATCCAGTTGGAACATCTGCAGGCGCAATCTTGGTTCTTTTCATTCTACTTGTTATCATTACTAGCTCTTTTGTTATCTAAGTTAAACACAGCTTAAAGCGCCCTTTTGCAAAGAAGGCGAAGATCCCTTAGGGATCTTCGCCTTCTTTTGGATGTTCTTATTTGTTAATGAGTGTTTCTTCGCTCTTACGAGGAGCTTTGGAACGATCACGGTTTCCGCTATTGCCATACTCACGATTACGTGAAGAGGAAGAAGAACCCCCGCCTTCACGGGAACCATACTCTCTAGCGCCGTCTTTGCGCGGATAACGGGAGCCAGAGTTATTGGATCCATAACCACCTTGACGGTCGTTTCTACGGTCTCCTGAACCACCTGAGCTTCCTGAACCGTATCCACCGCCAACGCGTCTACCAGAACTGCGCACGTCGAATTTTTTCTTTCTCGCACGGATTGGATCCTCAGGAGTAAGCTCGATTTCCACTGCTTTCTTTTCGCCAGTCAATAATTTCATTGCTGCCGCAAGCAGATTAACGGAATCGTATTGCTCCAACATTTGAATCGCTAAACCTTTGAATTCAGCTTGAGTTTCATCTTGCAGAACGTCGAGAATACGTTCAGCTGTCATTTTTTGCTTACCTTCAATAGCTTCAGCCAAGCTTGGCAAAGGCTTTTTAGTAATTTTATGACGCGTTACTTTTTCAATAAAGTGAAGGTGGTCGATCTCTCTTGGTGTTACGAAAGTCCAAGCTGTACCTTCTTTACCAGCACGCCCTGTACGACCAATACGGTGAACATAGCTTTCTGGATCTTGCGGAAGATCGAAGTTAATTACGTGTGTAACACCAGATACGTCTAGACCCCTTGCAGCTACGTCTGTAGCTACGAGAACGTCGATGCTGCCATCACGGAATTTTCTCATCACATTATCACGTTGGTTTTGGGATAAGTCACCGTGTAGACCTTCAGCCGCGTAGCCTCTTTTTTGCAAAGCTTCAGCCAACTCATCTACTCTGCGTTTAGTGCGTCCGAAGATGATTGCAAGATCTGGCGCTTCCATATCGATCAAACGGCTAAGCGCTTCGAATTTTTGTTTTTCATGCAATTCAATGTACGCTTGGTCAATCAATGGCGCACTAACATGCTTAGGGATAACCGAAACATGCTCTGGATTGCTAAGGAATTGTTGAGCCAGCTTTTGGATATTTGCAGGCATTGTTGCAGAAAAGAGCATAGTGTGACGCTCAGTCGGCACCAAGCTTAAAATGGATTGAATATCTTCCATAAAGCCCATATCCAGCATTTCGTCCGCTTCATCCAAAATAACGGTTTTTACATCATCTAACTTGATCGTTTTGCGGTTAATATGGTCAAGTAGACGTCCAGGCGTTCCGATGATGATTTGCGGCTTCTTTTTAAGAGCGCGAATTTGTTTGACGATGTCCTGTCCACCGTAAATAGGCAAAGAACGAATACCTTTGAAACGGCCAAGTTTTTCAACTTCTTCCGCAACCTGAATGGCAAGTTCTCGTGTAGGACACATGATCAAAGCAGAAATGCGCTCTTCTTTAATATTGATTTTGTTTACAAGCGGAATACCGAAAGCAGCTGTTTTACCTGTTCCAGTTTGCGCTTGCCCGATCAAATCGCGACCTTCCATGGCCAGCGGGATCGTTTTTTCCTGAATTGGTGTGGACTCTTCAAAACCCATCTCCGTAATCGCGCGTAAAATTGTTGGTTCTAAACCGAACTCTTGAAATGTTTTCAATCTATTCAATCTCCTTTTGTACAGGGCAGGCTAATGCCTTGTATCTTTTTTACCCTTAAGTACGACTTCCTATCCATATCTATAGTTTCTTGGTGGAATACACTTTCGATTCACATCATCCATGATCCAACTGGCCGCCCTTAAGAATATCTCGGATATTATACCACAGGTCCCACACACATTTCCAGAGGGTCTCTTTACTAATTAGAAACGAAACCTAATGCACAACCTAAACGTATTAGAAAGAAGAACGTCAAATGGAACAGAGGAGAGTTTTCTATGTCAATTTTTAAACGTATGAGCAACATCCTTCGTAGTCAAAAACAAGAGCCTACTGCTGCTTCCGCTGGCAACCCGCTTGAGGATGCCAAAGTCGGAGATATCGTCAATGTAGATTTGGAAGAGTACGTAATTTCCGGTAAAGTCATTTACTTTGACCGCGGTTTTGCACCACACCGATATGCATACTATTTGCAAAGCGGTAAAAATATGCAGTGTCTAATTGTTGAAAAAGGGCGAACCTATGACTGTTTCATCTGTCATTTCATTGAAGGAGCCCTAGATGATCCTAATGATGTACCGTCGCGTTTGGAACTCGACGGGGATGCTACCTTTGAGCTTGAGAATTACCGAAATGATATGTCGCGTACAGAAGGAAACACTGATTTCCGCACCGGGGATGATGTTACATTTTGGCGTTATTTCGGACCAGACGATCGTTTCTTTTTCTTACAATGGCAAGATGGGAAATTTGTCGCTTTAGAGGGAGAACGAACACCAGGGAACCAAATCAAATTTTTAAAAGCCACTCATTAAAAAAACAACGGCATCACGAACGAAGATTGGAAGGAGGGATACTCGACAGTGAAAAAGTGGACTTCAGGGCTTGCATTTGCATTGATCATTTCCCTACTGACCGCTTGCGGTGCTGATGCCGGCAGCTATATTAAGAATCAATACCCCTTGGTAAGTGCAGACGGCAATGGCAGTAATTTGTCTAAGGTATATGCCGTTGAGGGAAAAAGCGTACCTGCTGTGGCAGCCGAATTGGCCGCAAAAGAACCACCTAAGGAAAAAAGCAAAGAATCAGACGATCAGATGTTTCTGGTTTACGATAATAAAATTATTAACATTCAAAAAGACCCTAAAGACAGCAACAACACACTTGTCCAAATCGATAGTATTCAATACGCGAAGAGTCATTATGATTCATCGTTTTTGCAAGGTTTTTTGACAGCCACCATTCTTCAATCTGTCTTTGGCGGTGGTTGGTTTAACAATCGGACCTCCTATGACTATAGAGGATATACGAGGACCCCAGCCTACAGTTCAGGAGGCAGCACAACTTCTCCTAGAACCGACACTTCCAAAGACAAGTCGCCGACAACATCAGATCGAACGGGGAGTTTTAAAACCGGAACGGGCTCCTCAAACACAGGCAGCAGTTCGACCACCCGTAAAAACGATGGATCTACATCAAATAAAGTAACCAAACCTTCTGGTAGTAAACCAAGTACTAGCACACGTTCAGGTTCATTCAAAAAGCGCAAATAACTTACAAGAAAGCTGTAGTCCCGAATAAAGGGCTCAGCTTTTTTTAGTTATCAACCCCCTCATTAATTGAACATCGGTTAAATAGTTGTTGAACTTTTATAAGAATGAATTATACTGGCATTATGCTGCATACTATTTTAGAGGTGATTAGGTTTGAAAAATGCGCTAGACGTCATCGTTACTCTAGTTGGCGCACTGCTTGTTGCGGTTGGGTTCAACATGTTCTTGATTCCGCACCAGTTATTAAGCGGCGGAGTGTCGGGGATTGCAATGATTATTGGTTATTTTACGGATTGGGACATCAGCTTTCTATATTTCATTTTTAATTTGCCTCTCTTATTCTGGGGGTTAATTAAATTAGGACGCAGATTCATTATTATTAGCGTCCTTTCTGTTGTATTAACCGTGTGGTTAATGCAACTAATTCCGACTAGCTATGTGGCTCAAGCACCCATTCTTGGCGCTGTTTTTGGGGGCGTATTGATTGGTATAGGAAGCGGGATTACGTTAAGAATTGGAGGTTCAAGCGCTGGCTTCGATATTGTCGGCTCGATTCTAACAAGGCGCTATGATTTTCCTCTTGGCACTGTTCTTTCTGCGTTGAATGGCGTTGTTATTATAGCTCTAGGTTATTACAAGCAGAACTGGGATTTAGCGCTGTATTCTATGTTAGCCATTTATATTAGCGGTAAAGTTGTGGATACGATACATATTCGCCATGTTAAAGTCACTGCCTTCATTGTTACGAAACAGAAAGATGAATTGATTAAACGATTACTTCAACTTCCTCGTGGCGTCACGCTTGTAAAAACAGAAGGCGCATACACAAACCAGCAGCACGACATGCTGATGACAGTTACTACGCGATACGAGTTGGTCGAGTTAAAACGAATTATTAAAGAGCTTGATCCTAAAGCGTTCGTAAATATTGTGGAAACCGTCGGCGTGCTTGGTGAATTCCGTAAACCGAAATGAGAAATGGTGGAAACAGCCCCTTCTTTATAAAGCAGTTTGTGTTATAATAGGAATTGTTATTTCATATAGTTCTGGTTCAATCGGAGTGATTCAGGCGCAGTTCTTTTTCTAATCTTATGATTGGAAGGGTGATGCTTGTGGAGACAGTCAAGTTATCCAGGATTGTAATGAAATTAACACCGGAATTGGTTCCATTCCTCACCAGCCATGAGCTGGATTCGGAGATTGTCCTCCGTTATGGGTTAGAGGCGCTCGAAGCAAACGATGTAATGGAAATTATCCAATTTAGCATTTCTGAACATCAAAAAGAAGCCTTTTATCATTAAAGGGCTTCTTTTTTTCTTTTTAGTTTGGAATGTTAATGCGTTTGTAATAATTAGGGTGTATAGTTTATGATAAGAACATGGTAAGATAAACAAAGTTGAAATAATGGAGGTGCGCGTATGGGACCTTTTTCTGCATGGCACGTGATTTTAATTGCTGTTGTTGCACTGCTTCTTTTCGGGCCAAGCAAACTGCCTGAGCTAGGTCGCGGTTTTGGTAAAATGTTCAGAGAGTTCAAAGATGCAACGACCGGTAATGGCCTCGCTTCTTCTACTGAAGAGCAGCCGGCAGCACGCAAAGAGATTAATCCTGCTGAAGTAACCAAAACGGAATCAGGACAAGTTCAAAACAAATAAGTAAAAACACCCGGCACATATCCGGGTGTTTTTTGTTGCTTAAGACCCATTTTGTTCGAATACGTTTGTGTACGCATGAACATGCATACGGAAATGGTTCCAGGTTTATTCCTTTGTCTAATCTCACATTCTACCACAAGGCTTTCTCCTACAATTCTCTACAAATTTCCTATGTGCGGAAGTCCCTTGTTTGTTTTATAATATAGCTAGAAACATAGATAGGAGAGGACTTATTCATCATGGAAATTTTGCTCGCTTCACTAGTCATGATCTGGGGCAACGTAACGGCTTCCCACGCAGATGCCAACTTTGACCAACTTGTTCAAGCTTCTCTGGATGCTAAGAACGCGATTGTTCAGGCTGCTCCAGGTGCAGATCCTCTAGCACCAGTAAACAAACAAGACCCACAGAAAGATGCCCCTAAGGTAAAAGGTATCTACGCAACCGCTCACAGTGCCGGAGGCAGCCGCCTGAATACACTTGTGAAGCTGCTCGACGACACGGAGCTCAATTCATTAGTCATTGATGTGAAAGATGACTGGGGCTACATCACGTGGGAGACAGGGAACGCTTCTCTGGATGCAATGGGAACCACACAGAAAATTATTGCTGATATGCCTGGATTGATGAACACATTGAATGAGCATAAGATTTATCCAATTGCCCGCATTGTCGTATTTAAGGACACGTTGCTAGCGAAAAAGAAGCCGGAGCTATCCTTCGTGAACCCTGACGGTACACTTTGGGGCAATGGTAAAAATCCTCCGGATAGCTTCGTAAATCCTTATAGCAAGGACGTTTGGGACTATAACATTGAGGTTGCCAAAGAAGCCGTTAAAGCTGGTTTTAAAGAAATTCAATTCGACTATGTACGATTCCCAGAAGGCTTTGAGAAAAGAGCAGACATCCTGAAATATACGAAGGACGAACGTTCCCGCATTGACGCTGTTGCTTCTTTCGTGAAATACGCCAAAGAGCAACTGCAGCCACTTGGTGTCCGTGTCTCTGTTGATATTTTCGGCTATGCCGCTTCCGTTCCAGCAGCTGAAGGGATCGGTCAGGATTTCGAGAAAATATCTCAGAACACAGATGTCATCTGCCCAATGATTTATCCGAGCCATTACAGTACAGGTTGGTTCGGCTCTAAAGTACCAGATGCAGCCCCTTATGCAACGATTAACGGCGCCTCCAAGGATACTCACAAGAAATTGGAGGAGGTTGATAAAAAAGGAATGAAACCGATTATTCGTCCTTGGATTCAAGACTTTACCGCCTCATGGGTACCTGGTTATATCAAGTATGGCAAACATGAAGTTGAAGAGCAGGTACGCGCATTAAAAGATAACGGTGTTGATGAATTCCTACTTTGGAATGCTAACAATAACTACACCCCGAACGTTAACTATTAAAAAGACACCCTGAGGGCATCTCGCTCTCAGGGCGTCTTCGTTTCGATCACATAGCCCGAACCGGCATGGACACGCTTTTTCTCTAATACCGTTAGTTGGTAAACCTTAGGCTTAGCAATAAAGTGACGTTCCAAATGCTCTTCAGCATACTGGAATGCTTTCTCATCAGTTTCTGACAACACAATAAAATAAGCAAGTTGTTCTTGCAGCTCGATTTCCATCCGATACATAAACATGATTCGCATTGCTCCCTTATTTACATTAGAATTCAATTTGATTATCATGTTACCAGACATAGACAAGGGTTGTACAATAAAACAAATTGATAGGAGTTGTAAGGAAAAATGAATATTGTAGCTGTCACTGGTATGGATCTTACCTACTTGTGTGAACATATGCCCGAAGATTTGGCCAGTCGTGTCCATTTTCATTGGTTCAAAAACGCTAATGAAGCGAGCAAACATATCCCTGAGGCTGATGCAATTCTAACAGCAGGTCGGATGAATCCCGAAATTATGAAACAGGCTACGAAATTAAGATGGATTCAAACGCTCTCCGCTGGTGTTGATAAATTACCTCTTCAAGAATTGAATGAGCGGAATATTGTACTAACCAACGCTCGTGGTGTGCATACCGTTCAAATGAGTGAGTTTACAATCAGTCTTATGCTGCAATGGGTTCGTAGATCAAATTTGCTTCATGATCAACAACAGAAGCACGTATGGGATCATCAGATCGCTTTCGACGAGCTTTACGGTAAAACACTAGGAATTGTTGGCGCAGGAGCGATTGGCGAAGCCGTGGCTCGTAAAGCAAAGGCTTTTGATATGACGATCATCGGCTTGAATCGATCAGGAACACCTCTACCTGCATTCGATCGCACCGTTCATGGAGAGGATGGGCTTCAGCAGCTTTTATCTGAGAGTGACTTTATCGTTCTGCTTTTGCCTAGCACTTCAAAAACAAGACGTTTCTTGACCAAAGATCATCTTGGGCTTATGAAGAAAAGCGCCTTTCTTATCAACTTAGCGCGTGGAGACGTCATTGACGAACAAGCCTTAACAGAAGCTCTCCAAGAAGGCAAGCTAGCTGGTGCTGCACTGGATGTTTTTGAACAAGAGCCCTTACCCACTAATTCTCCACTATGGAGGATGGACAATGTGATTATGACACCACATATCGCAGGCTCCTCTGCTCGCTATACGGAGCGTGCATCTTCTATCGTATACCATAACATCCGTGCCTTGTTAAACGGTGACGATATGATTAACGTCGTTAATTTAACCGAAGGCTACTAGCTTAACAAAAGCGTACCCTCTCCCCACGGAACGAACGGAGAAGAAGGTACGCTTTTTTACTGGCAAGGTATCGAGGACATCCCCCTCATATAGGGTCTAAGCGCAAGTGGAATGTAGATTGATCCATCCGATTGCTGATGGTTTTCGAGGAGCGGAATCAGGATGCGAGGCGAAGCTACTGCGGTATTGTTTAGTGTGTAGCAATAATGCAGTCCACCTCCTTCGCGCTGATAACGAATTCCACTACGGCGTGCTTGGAAATCAAGTAAACTAGAAGACGAATGTGTCTCGCCATAGTTCTGTCGGCTCGGCATCCACGTCTCGATATCATATTGTTTATAATTTTTTGCACCTATATCGCCCGTACACACCGATACAATACGGTAGGGGAGTTCAAGCAGCTCCAAAATCCGCTCTGCATGTTGTGTAATTTCTTCCAGCATTTGCTCCGCGAACGCCTCATCATTTTGACAAATAATCACTTGTTCCACTTTAGCAAACTGATGGACACGGTAAAGCCCTCGGACATCTCTTCCAGCCGACCCAGCTTCCTTACGGAAGCAATTTGATACCCCCGCTAACCGGATTGGTCCTTTTGACAAATCTACAACCTCATTCGCGTAGTACGAAATTAACGGACCTTCCGACGTGCCAACCAACCATTTATTTTCATCTACCAACTCGTAGGTTTGATCCTTGCCACCAGGGAAAAACGCTGCATTCACCAAAGTTTCTTCCCGAACCATTAATGGAACGTCCATCACCGTAAAACCCTGATCGGTTAAAAGATCCAACGCTAACTGTTGAACAGCCCTATGAAGATAAAGCCCCATCCCTTTCAGATAGTAGTTCCGACTGCCAGCCACCTTCACGCCACGGGGAATATCAATGAGATCCAGTTCTTCCCCGAGTTGCACATGATCCTTCGGTTCGAATGCAAACATAGTCGGCGTTCCAACAACTTTCATCACTACATTGTCCGCGTCAGACTTTCCATTTGGCGTTCCAGCCGAAACAAGATTTGGCACTTTAAGCATCATTGCTTCAAATTGGGCCTCCTGATCTTCAAGACCAGCTTCATAGTCATTCAGCGCTGCGTTACATTGCCGCACGTGCTCCTTGAGACTCTCTGCTTCTTGAAGCTGCTTCTGTGATATTAACAATCCAATCTGAGCCGAGAGCACGTTCCGCTCTGCACGCAGCTCATCTACACGCTGCCGCAAATTCCTTCTTTGAAGATCCACGTGGAGTAGCTGCTCAACTGAAAAATCCTGAACTCCTTTGCTTCTGGCTGCTTCCGATACTCGATCTGGATGATTGCGAATCCATTTGATATCCAACATAACTGACACCGCTCCTCTTCTTTTCTGAAAAAGACAAAGAACGCCCCTGTCCGATTGGGACGAGGAGCGTTCTGCTCGCGGTGCCACCCAACTTGATGAATAAACATGCGTAAATTCATCCGCTTGGTTCCGCGATAACGGGCGGTACCGGCTTATTTAAAGAAAAGGCGCATACTTAGACGCCCTTTCCGATCATAAGCGCCTCCGAGTTGGATTCTCTTCATAGACGTAATGTCGATTTATTCTTTGTGTCGTTATTATAGCCAAAGATAATAGCAAGGTCAATCCATGAAAGCAAACTTTAAGCTTATTGGGACAAGCGCTGCGCTAACTCATAAAGTTCAGTATTAAACGCGCGTTTCGTGTTTACAACCAAATCGATATCGGTTGCGACTAATTCACCTTTCATAACGCCACAGCCTTTAGAAGAATCGCCTTCCATGAGCTTGCGTACTGCGAAGTCTCCTAGGCGGCTTGCTAATATACGGTCATTATGAGTTGGTGCGCCACCACGCTGAATATGGCCAAGCACCGTTACACGCGGCTCAATACCATTGCGCTCGGTAATCTGTCTAGCGATACCATCGCCTGTTCCTGCGCCTTCAGCGACAAGAATAATACTATGACGTTTACCGTGTGAGAAGTTGTCTTTCATCCGATTCGCCACTTCATCGATATTGATCGGAACCTCAGGCACGATGATCGTCTCAGCCCCACTGGCTAGTCCAGCGTAAAGAGCGATTTCACCGCAATGACGTCCCATAACTTCGACAACCGAAGAACGTTCGTGAGAAGTCATCGTATCTCGCAGTTTATTAATAGCATCCACAACGATACTAACCGCTGTGTCGAAGCCGATCGTAAAGTCAGTAAAAGGAATATCATTATCAATCGTTCCTGGCAAACCCATTGTCTTAATTCCTAACTTACTTAGCTTGTTAGCTCCTTGATAAGAGCCATCGCCACCGATAACAACTAATCCGTCAATGCCTCGCTTGCGCAAATTATCAGCCCCGATTTGTTGACCTTCGGGAGTTAAAAACTCTTTGCAACGAGCAGTTTGCAGGATCGTCCCTCCACGCTGAATAATATCCCCAACGCTGCGCAAATCCATTTTACGGATATCATCGTTAATAAGCCCGTGGTATCCACGTTGTACCGCGTATACGTCAAGCCCGTGGTAAAGAGCACTCCTTACAACGGCACGAACAGCCGCATTCATTCCCTGAGAATCGCCACCGCTAGTTAATACCGCAATCGATTTTACTGCTGACATTTCATATCCTCCTCCAAATTCTCCTGCATAATATTCATGATGTAGTTCTTATGTACATACTATTTAGCCAGAAAAATAACCGGGTTAATGGACTATTTTTCATTAGACGTCTAGAGATTTGTTTCACCTGCTGCTGATGATTGACTTTAGGGTCAGACAAGTAGAGCGCAAGCAGACCTTCAATTATCATACGATGAAATCGAGGATGTTCCAAGCATAAAATTTTCGCACGAGCTTCCTCGGTAATGAAAGCGATTCGCTCGATGGTCACATCCATCGAATCATAATAACTGCAAAAGTTCAGATCGCCGCCGATCTGATCCTCTTCTTGGTCGATCAAATAATCAAGCAGGATATGCAGTCCGCATACATAGGGAAAATAAGCTTCACGTATGAGATTGACCTGCTGCTGCTGCACGCGAAGCTCGCAAGCAGCCAAGAAAAGCATGAATATCCCCAGCGTAGATCCTGTTGCCGCGGCAAACTCATTCCAACCAATTTCCCGGTAATTACTTTGGTGCTTGTCCCACCAATTCGTAAGCTCAGACTCACGTAGATCTTTACGAATATGTTTATACACTTGTAAATCACAATACAAAGAAACAAGCCCACGAACCTGATCCGCTACTAAAGCATAAGATGGCAGTAGACAAATGCAGGACTGGCATGTTTTGACGAGATTGTTCAAATAGTTGCCGTCTTCCTTCTCTTCCCTGTAAGCGTAGTAGTCATGCAATGGGGCAGAGGGATCTACAGCATCAAGCATCGACTGATGAAGTTGGCGGAAATCAATTGGATCTAACGAAGTACTCCGATCACACAGGTTATCCAAATAATCACTGATCGTTTGGAATGCGACTATTAAAGGAATTAATACATGGCGCATGGATAAATGGGCTGCGGCATACACAGCACCACCTTGACAGTGAAACTGCTTCGTCGCAATACTAGCTAAGGCTTGCGTACGGAGCTCTGTATCCGGAATTCGCTCAGCTGCTTCCTTCCAAAGAGATAGTTGACTGCCAACCTCCGGCAAAATGTATCGGTAGACCCTTAACATTAGTCTGAAGGGGCCCCGGGGAACCTTTGTCCTACTTCTGTCCAATTGCTTCAAGCAAACTTCCTCCACAACTTTGTTCATAACAGTATTGCAGTAACAACTGCATCTCATAGCGTTGAATTTGCTGCAACCACTTCTCGACAGCAGCATTCTGCACATCGGATACTTGCAGTTCAACAGCATCAATAAATACGCATGGATTCCAAACGGGTGAAGTAATAAGCACCTCAAGTTTACTGCGAAGCGCTTCATTATCCAGATCCGCCAAATCTTTGACAGTCAAAATATTCCTAACGCATTGGATAAGACTCGAATAGATGGGATGATGACCAACATCATTAAACCAATATTTAGCGTTGCTGTAATCGCCCTCCATCCGGTGCATTAAAGCATGCCAATAGCTACCAGATGTATTCGTAATTTCCTGGGCAATATCATGGGACTTGTCGAGGCTTTCATTCAATAAAAAAAGACCTGCTTTAATCGCCATTCCATATGACTCTTGATCTATGCTTCCCTTGGTAAGGTTCTCCAATAACAGAGCTTCAATACGTGCATCCATCTCTGCATCCCACTGTTCACTTGGGTACAAAGAAGGCAGATGCTCTAGCAGCGGCTTCGCAATTACATCTAGCCAATTGGCTTCATCCTTGTTGCTATGCATGCCAGTCACTCCCATTCTTAAGTTATGAGAAATAAAGTTGACGTTGTAAGGCAGCCATTCTTATTGGTGAACTTTGGTTTCCAAATCTTGATTCATCCTAAACCATAAGTGTAAATCATTTATCGTACTGGCTAAGTCAGCAATCTCCGAATTTAAGCGACATGATATTGGAAAATCGTCCTCGTGATTGAGTTGGTTTTGCTTCACAATAATGACCGATTCGATCTTCATAATGCGGTCAGGAATCGCTCCGCGTATTTGCTCCCAATGGAATAAAATATGAGCGCGCACTTCAGAAGAGTAATTGTCCCACTCATCCTCCAGCTTTGGAATCTCAATACCTAATCTCTGATCATATTGAAAATAATTACTCATCTTCTGTTCTACCTCCTTGCGGGAAAAACTTGCTGCCTCCGTTTAAACTACACTTCAAGAAACATTCTACCTTTAAATGTATCACTTCAACCCTTCGGATTCCAGTTAAAATTGTATGTCAACCTGATTTCATTTTCTGCTATACTTAATTAATGTTTTGTAAAGGGAAGTTAGCGAAGGAGAGATTAAGATGTCCGCTACGACGCAAAAAGTACCGCTCACATGGAAACAGCTCCTCTTCTTTTTTCTGCCCCTAGGCCTTTCCGCGACCCTAGTTACGCTCTCGCATGTTATTATTAACAGTACGCTTGCCAGAGCCGCCAATCCTGAAGTGGTCATCGCTACGTATGCACTGCCATTAAGCCTTCTTGGCTTAACGGAGAAACCAGTCGTTCTTCTCAGACAAACGTGCTCAGCGTTAGTAAGAGATCGAATATCCTTTCGTGCAATGGGAGCCGTCAGCTCGTACGTTTTCGCTTGTATCATCCTAATAGGCCTTATTCTTTGTTATACACCTGTTGGAGAATGGGTGTTTCTTTATTTTTTTGGTGTTGAACGCGAGTTGTTAGCTGCCACGATCAGCGTCTACCGGATTCTCATGTATGTCAGCATTTTCTCTGGATTACGTTGTTTATTTCACGGCATCATTATTTTTAATATGCGAACCAAATGGCTGACCATCGGGATGTGCATCAGACTCGCTGCCATGTACTTATTATCTCTCTATTTCATCACGACGAATAATGTTTCCAGCGGACGTGTTGGAGCTATCATTTTCCTCGTGGGGATGATCATTGAAGCAGCGGTAGCGATTTGGGAAGGTACCTCTTTGCTGCGTAAAGCTATTCCTGAGAAAGCAAAAGAACATCCGATAGAAACCAAGCAGCAAATTTTCAACTTCTATAAGCCACTTTTATATTCTTCAATCATTGCTGTCATCATTGGTCCTGCGATCAATGCAATGCTCGGTAAAACAACACATATTCATTTGGCTATTGCTTCGTTTGCTATTGCGGGGAGTTTAACTCAACTCGTAATGAGCTTTTTTTCATATATCCATCAAATCGTACTGAATTTCTATCGCAAAGACTCGTCAATGGTTTTTCGTTTTTCTCTACTCCTTAGTTTCATACCCGGAACGTTAATAGGGATACTCGGCTACACTTCGTTAGGTCCCCTGTTCATGACCCATGTGATGGGGGTAAATGCAGAACTGATGCGTGCCAGTTTAAGTACGCTGCGGATCTTTATGATAATGACGCTTGTATTTCCATGGCTTGATTATATGAACGGTATTATAATGCTAAGAGGCCAAACAAAAGTCATGGTTGCTTCACAATCTGCAAACGCTATAGTAACGATTCTCACGCTGGTTACAACGATCCTGTTGACTCCAGGCTGGAACGGCAAAATTGGTGCTTTAGCACAATCTGTCGGTATGCTTGCTGAGCTTCTTGTCGTCTTATATGTTCTTAAAAGGACAGCAAATGAGCAAGAACAAAATCTCTCTTCAAAAAAATGATGAGGAAAGCGAGTGATAAGGATCAATGCAAACGTCTATTACTACGAAGTCCCATGATCTGATCTTAAAATTGTTCACGTTTTCCTTTTATATGACAATGGGCATTGTCGTCACGTTCTTCCCGCTTTACTTTGATTACAAAGGCTATACAAAGATTCAGATCGGGCTGCTCTACGCCATCGGACCGCTTATCGGGATTGCTACGAACCTGCTGTGGGGTTATTTGAGCGACCGTTTCCAGACGGTAAAGAAAATAATGATAATCCTCATTTGTGGGCAGCTGGTCACAGCCATTCTTGTGTTCACATCTGGATGGTTCTCCCTGTTGTACATATGTTTAGCGATGTTTTTCTTTTTTCAGCAACCGGTAAATTCCCTTAATGACAGCCAATTGATGTTAAGCGTCAGTCATAGTGGCAAAAGTTACGCCTCCTTCCGAATATGGGGCTCCATAGGCTTCGCCGTGTCAGCAGGTGGTTTTGGTCTGATATTAAGACACTATGGAACAGGATTAACGCCAATTCTTTGTATTTTAACCATCAGCTGCACGTTAGTAATCACCTTCTTGCTTAAAGACGCCCGACAAGGTGGAAAAAAGATGGAATTGGGCGGGATGCTGAACATTGTGAGATCCAAAAAATTTATTTGGTTCCTCGTGTTAATCATTGTTATGGCCGTCTCTCATCGTTTCAATGATGGCTTCCTTGCCTTGTATATGAGACAACTTGGGGCATCGGATTCCTTAATTGGGTATGCTTGGATGACTTCAGCGCTAAGTGAGATCCCGATGTTTTTCTTACTCAGCAAATACGGTCATCGATTCAAAGAATTGCCGCTGCTCGCTTTTGCAGGGATTGCTTACACCGTTCGTTTCGTTATTATGGGGTTCGTTCAAGATCCGGGTTGGGTCTTACTCGTACAGCTCTTGCACAGTGTGACCTTCGGAATATTTTTATTTACCGCAATCCGCTATATCCAGCAAATCATACCCGACGAGTATCGATCCTCAGGGCAGGCCATTTTCGCTGTCGCATGGTCTTGCGTAGCAGGATTAATCAGTGGAATGTTTGGAGGTTGGATTTATGATGTATGGGGCGGCAGCACCGTTTATTTCCTCGGGGCAGGCCTATCTTTGCTGGCGGCAATTGGTTTTCTAGGAACCCACTTGCTGCAAAGTGATGATGGAATCTCAGCAGGAAAAGTGAATTCATAAAAGAAAGGGATGATCGTGTGTTAGCCGTTGAACGGTTGTCTCACAGCTTCCGCACAGGCCAGGAAGATACGCCCGTCCTTCATGAGCTTAATTTCCGAGTGGAGCAAGGAGAAATGGTCGCTCTACTCGGTAGCTCTGGCTCGGGGAAATCTACACTTTTGAACTTAATGGCAGGTTTGATGAAACCGACCAAGGGAAGCATTCTAATCGCAGGTAAAGCCATTGAGCAGATGAATGAAAACCGTTTAGCCGAGTTTCGCAGGACGCACATCGGATTTATTTTTCAATCTTATGAATTAATCCCTCATTTAACCGTACGTGAGAACGTCGAGCTTCCGTTAGTGTTTCAAAGCATCAACAGTAAAGAACGCAAAGAAAGAGCCATGACCTTACTTGGGCAAGTGCGTATCGGCGACAAATCCGAACTATTCCCTTCACAGTTGTCCGGAGGGCAGCAGCAGCGTGTTAGTATCGCACGCTCACTTATCACTAAACCAGCTATCGTGTTTGCGGATGAGCCTACAGGTAACCTGGATACGAAAACAGAAAAGGAGATTATCGATCTCCTTATCGATTTGAATCAAAATTCTGGCATTACCTTCGTCATCGTCACGCATGAGCATGAAGTCGCTTGTCGAACACAGCGCATTTTACAGCTACGCGACGGCTATTTGCTTGAAGACGGTCATCAGGAGGACGCCACAGGATGAAACTTAAGGATTATATTCGCCTTGGCTGGGATCAATTGCAGCGCCGAAAAGTCGTTACAGCGCTTTGCACGGTAGGCATTGCAATTGGCTCTGCTTCCATTATGGTTGCGTTAGGATTCGGTGAATCCATCCAGCATTACAGCCAGAAGCAAATGAGCTTTTACTTGAAGACAGATGAAATAACAATTCAGGACCAACCAGATGATCCCAGCGGCCAAGGTAAAATAACAGCGGCCAAGCTTGATCTAATTCGCACGTTTCCTCACGTCAAGTCAGTTGCCAGCTTTCAAGAATTGGGAAACTTCCAATTTACTGTAGATGACGGGAAACAGAGCTATTTTAATCTAATCGCTACCGAACTCAATACTTTAGTCGCCTTCGACAATAAGTTTCAGCAGGGCGGCATCACCGAGAACGATAACAGTATAGTCGTGAGCTACGGCTCTACCATGGGATTGATGGATGAAAAGACTCAGCAGGTTCGTTCCAAGCTGTATAAGCAAAATTCGAGCAAGGAAATGGAAGAAACGTTAACAAAGATGAATACGATGCTTTACCCACTCTTGCAAAAACAGCTTCTTGTGAAATTTAGTAACGCTGACAATCAACCCTCAGCCACTGGCAGCAAAAGCACAACCATAAGGCAACCCGAAATTACTTTTCGAGTTACAGGTATACTGAAAAAACCAGAAGGGCTACCTGACTCTATGGTACAAGGAAATAAAACAGCCTACGTTTCACCCGACATGGGTCGTAAAATACTCGAGTTAATGAATAAATCTTCTGGAAATGGACGCGTTAACTATTCATCGGTGCGAGTGAAGGTCGATAGTAGCTCCCATGTCAAAGAAGTAGATGATCTCATTAAGAAATTGCGTCTAACCAGTCAATCCAATCTGTATCAAGAGGATCGCATGAAAGGTCAATTCGCCATTGTGCGTTTACTTCTAACCGGAATTGGTCTTTTCGTTCTACTCGTCGCGTCCATCTCCATTGTAGTGGCCATGACGATGTCTACGCATCAGCGCCGTAGGCAAATCGGGATTATGAAAGTATTGGGCGCAAATTTAAAACAAATCCGCAACATGTTTATTGTCGAATCATCGCTGCTCGGCATGCTGGGAGGATTCGTAGGCATTCTATTGTCCTATTGGGTTATATGGGGAATAAACTTAATTATTATTAAATTTGGTTCTAATAACAGCGGTGAGAACGCAGAAATCTTGTTCATCAGCTTATGGATTCTCCCTGTGGGCATGTTCTTCGCAATCATGACAGGTGTGCTATCCGGACTTTATCCAGCTGTTAAAGCTTCCCGAACAGATGCCTTAACGGCGATAAAACGAGAATAGGAGATAACTGGAAATGAAGAAAAAGAAAACATGGGGGCTAATCGCGGCAGTCGTTGTTGTGTGTGGGATTAGCGGAATCTTATACCTATCAAGCCATCCCAAGCAAACGCGTAATCTAGATGCAAATGGAGCAGCTAACTCAGCTCTACAATTTAAAGTTACCCAAGAAGATTTAGTTAATAGCGTAGAGGTAAAAGGAAAATCTGCTTACCAAAAAGAAACACGCATTTATGCGCCATTCAATGGTGAGATTAAAAAGTGGAACGTTGTGGAGGGCTCACAAATAAAAAAAGGCGAGTTGATGTTCGAGCTAGATGCAACACCTTTGAAAAGTGAGATTGCCAATTTGCAAACAAGCCTTAAGAAACAAAAGCTAGAAACAGATTTATCTAACTTTAAAGCAGCAGGTTCAACAGTCGATCCTTCGCTTGCAGGAGCTTCCTCCGTTAGTGAGGCTGAAGCGAGACTTCGTTATGCAGAAACCGAAGGTCGAAAAATTCAAGAACAATTGAACGGTGTCAACAATGAAGCGATTCAGCTTCAGTTAGCAAAGAAACAGGAAAAGGTTGGGCAGGCTGCTTACGCCGCTCCAGAGGACGGCATCTTTTTATTTGAAGATTCCGCGAAAATCCCTCAATCTGTTGAGGAAAGCGTACGAATCGGTAAAATCGTTGATTTATCCAAACTAAAGCTTGTTTGCACAGTCAGTGAATTTGACGTATTCCGAATTAAACCCGACATGGGCGTACAAGTAAAAGTTGACGCATTAAAACAAACCAAGCTTCAAGGTAAAGTTGAGAAAGTTTCTAAGTTCGCCAAGTCTGGCACTGAACAGGGCTCCGGCTCCGCTCAATTCGAGGTTACCATTTCATTAGAACCGAATGACCAATTAATCGCAGGACTTAGCCTCTCTGGAACAATCGAAACTGAAAAAAAACAGGGAGTCCTCGTTGTTCCTACTCTAGCGGTGTTACATGAAAAGGAATCCTACTACGTTATGCTTCAAACAGGCCAGGGGACAGAACGACGCGAAATCGAGATTGGCATGGAAACGCCTGAGAAGACAGAAGTCGTTAAAGGACTCAGCGTTGGCGATACGGTTGTGCTGCAGTAGCAACTGACATATAATAAGGATAAAGTCTTAGTACCAAGTGACAAAGGACTCCCTCTTTCTTATAAACTGAGAAGTAAAGGCAGGTAACATTTTCTTATGAATTATGAAGATTTCAAAAACATTGTACTAGATCGTCGTAGTGTGCGTAATTTTACAGAGCAAGAGGTCGCTACCGAAGATATTCGTGAGATTATCGACTGCGCCCGCTATGCGCCAAGTGATACGAATTCACAGACTTGGCAGTTTATTGCCATAAGAAATAAAGAAAAGATTAAACACATTGAGCAGTTGACTTGGGATCAGCTTCACCTCAGAGCCGCCGAGGCTGAACAGCGTGGACTCTCTAAAGAAGCACGTATGCTTGTAAGATCTTTTGGCCCTTATGCTACCGCTTTCTCTGACGCGCCAGTGCTAATCATTTGCTTAGCTACCCCATATGCATCTAAGTTCCGTGACCGAATCTTTGATCCGATTGAGCTTGTGGATGATGCTGTTTGGGCGGAAGAAGGCATTAAGAGTTCTTGCCTTGCTTCTCAGAACCTCATGCTCGCTGCGCACGCAAGAGGTTTGGCTACTTGTCCGATGACGGGTCCCGTTCTCTTAGCCCAAGATCAAATTCGGGAATTTCTTGACATTCCAGAAGAATGTCAAATCAATATGGTCATCTCACTCGGGTATCCAAAGGAACGTCCTGGTAAACTAGCTCGTAAAGAAATCGATGAAATTCTTCAAATCATCGACTAGGCCATAAAAGTCATAGAGAAAGGAGCTGTCGTTGACAGCTCCTTTCTCTATGTTCTTTAGGCTCTCTAAGGCAAGATTGTACATGTTTCTTCTGTTTGGCTCCCTACGATTCTAGTTCCTTTACTTGCTAGAACACAGCCTCGCTATTCCTGTTAACCTATACGCTGCATCTCTTCTTCACTGATTTCGAAGTTTGCAAATACATCTTGAACATCATCATTATCTTCAAAAGCATCCATCATTTTCAGGAGCTTTTCTGCGTTTTCGCCTTCTACCAACACGGTATTTTGTGGAATCCAACGTACGGCTGCTGAGCTAAATTTGAAACCTTGCTTTTCAAGCCCATTCTTCACAGTTTCAAATTCGTGCGGGTGCGCGATAATTTCATAATTATCTTCAGAAGTAGACAGATCTTCAGCTCCAGCCTCCAACACTTGCATCATTAGCTCGTCCTCTTCTACTTCTAACTCTTCCCGATCAAGCACCAAAATACCTTTCTCATCAAACATATAGGATACACAGCCTGATTCGCCCATGTTCCCGCCACGTTTATTAAATACTGCGCGAACATCAGCCGCAGAACGATTGCGATTGTCCGTTAAGCACTTCACCATAATGGCTACACCACCAGGTCCGTACCCTTCATAGAAAATTTCCTCATATTCCACGCCATCGCCATCACCGCTAGCTTTCTTAATTGCACGCTCAATATTATCATTAGGCATCTGTACTTGACGAGCATTACTAATCGCCGTTTTCAACGCATAATTGGCATCAGGGTTAGTTCCCCCTTTACGAGCCGCTACATAGATCTCGCGCCCTAACTTCACAAACTGATTATTTTTGGCCTGATCGGCTTTTCCTTTACGGTCTTTAAATAATTTAAATTTCATCGTCGAAACGCTCCCCTTCATCATTTTGCCACTTTAGTTTACCATTCGGCGTAGTTTCGGTCAAAGGAGAAAAGCAAAAAAGACAGATCCGAGTACTTCGGATGCTGTCTTTTGTTGTTTGTGCTATGACACTCTATTTATAAGTGGGAAACCCCAAATTCTTATAATTTGGTGACGTTAGCTGCTTGAGGGCCGCGGTTACCTTGAGTAATATCAAACTCTACTGCTTGGCCTTCTTCTAGTGTTTTGAAGCCATCGCCTTGGATTGCGGAGAAATGTACAAAAACGTCGTCTCCACCATCAACTGAAATGAATCCGTAGCCTTTTTCTGCGTTAAACCATTTAACTGTACCTTTCAAATGAACAACCTCCTAAAAATATCGCCATCTGTGGCGAATACCAAAATTATATCACCAACAGCTCTATAAATCAACGAAGAATACGTATAAAACCACTAAAATTAGAGAATACTTCAATGTTTTGGAATCATGCGCAAATGGACTTGTCAATAACCAAATAATGCTGTGAATTTGGCAGAAAAGGCAGATCCGCATCCTTTTTCACAGCTAAATGCCCCAATAATGTCAATTCGTCCAATAATTTTTGCATGCCAGCGTACTCGTTTGTATGGAAATTAAGCAGTGGATAGATGCGTAATTCCCCGCCCGGTTTACACACGCGCAGCAGCTCCTGAATGGCCGCTAAATGGAAGGCATCATCGAACTGTTCTTCATATAAAAAAAGAAAATGGCTGCAAAGAACGAGGTCAAACGCCCCATCAGGAAAAGGAAGTTCCGGCAATAGCGCCCTGTGATATCTAGAGGCTGAATCGCGACTGGCGTAATCCTCAGTAAATCGCGTAAGACTTTCCACCCGTGCTGCTTTGTGTTGTTCCACAGAGCCATAGAACTCCCAGTTATACACCTCAACCAATTTCTCCATTTTTGACGCGACAATTTCAATCTCATCTCTACCATGTCTAGCAATCTCTTCCGGCGATTTACTATAGAGGGGGTCGGCCGCTTCTGCAAAGATCCCTTTTTCTCTAGCCTCAACCGTAAAGGACGAAGCGCCCCCTGCTACATCTAAGACTCGTTTTCCTTGTAAATGCTTGGAGTCCAACACAAACATTTTCTCATACTCCACATAAGATCTTGAAGTCATTGCGACCCCTGCCTGTTCATATACGCGCTTTGGTTCCATCCTAATCTCTCCTCTGCTCTGCTCTTATATTTTTGAGGCGCTACCGCCACTTCACCCTTCCCCTATGGAAAGGATTAGGAGGATTTTATCATCATAATTGACTCCGTGCAACCCTCTTTCTCTAGGCCTCTTTACATTTTCCCGGGTTCATCGGTTACAATCGATTTGCGAGCTTTCACAGAAACATGTACACTTTAACGAGGGGGCTATTTGGAAGCAAAATTTTTCTTCAGTCCGAAAACTTGCTATGCCCGAAATGCTAACCAATATGGTAAAATACATAAAGACTGCGGTTTTGAAATTGAGTTTCACTAGACTTCACAGACCTAAACACGCTTCAGCGTCATTGTTTAATAAAAGGCGTTCATGCCTCTGTAATATCCTTTCGTCTGGGACATTCTAACATTAACACTACGATGTACACCTACGATCATGATGTAAAAAGGCTGATGAAGGTGACGTGAAACTTTCAATGAGCGTCCCTATCTGTCCCCAACTTG
This sequence comes from Paenibacillus sp. SYP-B3998, assembly GCF_010820665.1. Classification (GTDB taxonomy): domain Bacteria; phylum Bacillota; class Bacilli; order Paenibacillales; family NBRC-103111; genus Paenibacillus_E. The sequence goes on from NZ_JAAIKC010000010.1 coordinate 216,653, forward strand.
CCCCAATTAAATAGAAATGAGGAATATTCATTGTCAAATCAAGGATTTAAAAAACACGTTATCTACAAAAAAGACAAATGGAACATGATTAATGTCGAAGTTCAAGGCACCAAGATCGTCCTGACAGAGATTACAGATCAGTGGGGAGAAGAATGTCACACATTCATCGGCCGACCTGCCATGATGCAGTGGGCAACTGAAAAATTCCCTAAGGATAGTTTCGAGGGTACTGAGGAAGAATGGCAAGCTATTATGGATGCTTTCAAACAAGTCTAGCTTCTTTTTTTGGGAATAGCCTTGACTTTAAGTTTGTTATGTCCTTATAATGATGACATAAACGCATAGTTTCCACTCCAAAGGGGAGTAGCTGGTACAGTAAAGTCGTCAATTCGGATCCTCATCAGATCCCGGCTTTATTGGCAACGACAACGTTGTTAGCAAGACCTTTGCCAATTTTATTGGTGAAGGTCTTTTTTGATGAAATAGAGCCTTCACCGCAAAACGGTGTTAGGCTCTATTTTTTTCAAAAAAGTAAAGGGAGTGTTGAGTATGGATTGGTTATCAACTGGTTTTTTGGTCTCATTATTAAGTATCATCCTCATTGATTTGGTTCTTGCAGGGGATAACGCGATTGTCATCGGTATGGCCGCTCGAAATCTGAAGAAAGAAACTCAAAAGAAAGTAATTCTCTGGGGGACTGTAGGCGCTATCGTTATTCGCGCTTTCGCAACGGTTATTGTCGTCAGCCTTTTGAAAATCCCTGGCTTGTTACTAGCCGGAGGACTCCTGCTGCTCTGGATTTCTTACAAGTTGCTCACAGATAAGAAAAATCATGAACAAGTTCAAGCCAAGGATAGTATGTGGGCTGCTATTCGTACAATTATCATCGCAGATGCAGTCATGGGTCTCGATAATGTTATCGCGGTTGCTGGCGCAGCCCACGGAAATTTCTGGTTAGTCATTATCGGTCTGATGGTTAGCGTACCTATCGTAGTATGGGGAAGCACCTTGTTCATTAAATGGATTGAAACTTACCCATGGATCATATATATCGGATCAGGTGTACTCGTACTTACAGCAGGAAAAATGATTACTGGAGAGAAGTTTCTAACTCCTTATTTTGAATCCAACCCATTCGCAAAATGGCTCTTAATCGGATTACTTATTGTCGTAGTTCTCGCTGCTGGTAAATGGAGCAAAATGGTCGGCTATCTCGTAGAGGTGGGGGAGCGGGGTCAGTTAACTTTACCAAAAGAATTGAGCGACGAAGCGCAAATTGAGCCTGAGGATCGGTTCACCGTTAAAATGGATTCCCGAGGTAAACTCATGTTGGTCAAAGTCGAGGACGGGGAAAATCCAGACGGTACGATGAAGCATGCTGGCTAACAAAAAGGAATTCGCCGGCAAACAGCGAAAGTTATTTAGGTGATACCATTTAGCTCACCATATTCTAAGCTGATAGGATGTTTTTAAATGACCGATTCCGGTTCGATATTGACCTTTATTCTCGTATCTTTTTGTCTTGCTGTCATTTTAATTATGAAAAAAGATTCGCTGCCGCCTCAAATGAAACGCTACCTAGCCTTACTTGCCATAGTTATGGTCTCTATCTCTTTTGTACTCGTTTTGATCAGCTTCTTCGGCGTCGGGATGTAAATTTACTTCTTTCCAGCTTTTTCATATAATCATAAATACATGAGCTAACGGTCATACTAGGTGAAAACCATCTTATGGATTTCATGTGATATCGATGGGGATATGCCAGGAGCGTGACCGTTATACGCTGGATCTGTGTAACTGCTGCCATCAGCCTTCTTTATAGCTCCATGCCAGCGGTTCATTTGCACACGATAGGAATCACTTTACCCAAATCTCAATATAAAGACAGGAGGGCTCCGATGAATCAAGTACTGGAACGCAAACAAGTATCGGCCGAGCACCGATGGAATCTGGAGGATTTATTCGCCGATCAGAAGGCTTGGGATCAAGAATTCCAGCAAGTAAGGGATTCGCTTAGCAAAATTAGCGCCTTTCAAGGAAAGCTTAGTGAGCCGGCAGCCGTCAAACAATGCTTTGAGCTAGAGGACGATGTCTCTCAGAAAACCGAAAGGCTCTATGTTTATGCCAACATGAAGCACCATGAGGACACAGCAGAACCTACCTATCAGGCCTTATCCGATAAAGCTAAGAAGATCAGCGTTGAGGTCGGTGAAGCGCTCTCCTTTATTTCACCGGAAATTTTAAGCTTATCCGATGAAAAATTGCAGCAGTTGGTGACCGATGCTTCTTTATCCTTTTACAAAGATACGTTAGAGGAAATGATGCGTCAGAAGCCCCATACGCTTACCAAAGAACAAGAAGCTCTGCTTGCGCAAGCAGGCAATATGGCTGGAGCACCAAGCACCATCTATAGCATGTTAAACAACGCGGATTTGAAATTCCCTAAAATCAAGAACGAAAAAGGTGAAGAAGTCGAGCTTACGCACGGCAGCTACATCCAGTTCTTAGAATCCCGCAACCCGGAAGTTCGTAAACATGCATTCGAAGCTGTTTATACGACTTATCGCAGCCAAAAGAATACGATCGCAGCTACCCTTAGCGCGAATATCAATAAAAACATTTTTTATGCCAAAGCGCGTCGCTATCCTTCTGTGCTTGAATCTACCCTCTTTGGCGACAATATTAAGAAAGAAGTATATACGAATCTGGTTTCAACGATCCATGATTCTTTGCCTGAGCTGCAGCGTTACCTAAAGCTCCGCAAGAAGCTTTTAAAAGTTGATGAGCTCCACATGTACGATCTGTTCGCGCCTCTGGTGGAAGAGTTTAACATGGACATTACATACCAGCAAGCCAAGGAAGAAATTAAGAAAAGCTTGCAGCCACTAGGCGATAATTATTTGAAAATTCTTCAAGATGGCTTTGATAACCACTGGATCGATATTTATGAGAATCAAAACAAGCGAAATGGCGCCTACAGTTGGGGCGCATATGGTACGCATCCCTATGTATTATTGAACCACAAGGAAAACTTGAACAGCATGTTTACGCTCACACACGAGATGGGTCATGCGATTCATTCATATTTGTCAGATGAAAATCAAGCGTATCGTTACGCGCAGTATACGATTTTCCTTGCGGAAGTGGCTTCCACGCTAAATGAAGCACTTCTTATGGATTACTTGCTGAAGCGCGTAACGGATCCGAAAGAGAAACTCTACTTACTTACCTATTACGCGGATCAGTTCCGTACAACCGTATTCCGTCAAACGATGTTTGCCGAATTTGAAATGATTACTCACGACAAAGCGGAGCAAGGTGATTCCCTCACACCGCAAGAATTCAGCGAAATCTATTATGGCTTGAATAAATTGTATCATGGGGATGCAATGGTCGTTGATCAAGACATTGAGATGGAATGGGCGCGCATTCCTCATTTTTACAACAGTTTCTATGTATACAAATATGCGACAGGCTTCTCTGCAGCTACCAGCTTTGCTAAACAAATCCTGGATGAAGGCCAACCAGCAGTTGATCGTTATCTTGGCTTCCTGAAAAGCGGCGGTAGTGATTACTCGTTGAACATCTTGAAACGAGCTGGCGTCGATATGTCGACACCGGAACCCATCAAGCAAGCGATGAGCGTATTCAGCTCGCTGCTCGACCAAATGGAAGAACTGACTAAATAAATGTACGAAAAAGGTTGAAGGTTCCTTTCACCCTTTTTCTCCATGAAAGGAGAAACCTTCGTTGAAGATGCAATGGATTCTTATTTGCGCGCTAGTCTTTGCCCTAATTACCGCGGTTTTCGCAGTAATTAATGTTGAACCCGTCCAAGTCAATTTCATGTTCAGTCAAACGCACACACCCTTAATTCTTGTCATTCTGACTTCTACTTTATTGGGTGGTGTTATCGTTGGCCTATTCGGTATGATTCGTCAATACAAGCTTCAGCGTAAACTTCGTCAACTGGAAAAACAGTTGCAAGAAGCTCTTACACCTGCGGTAATCGAGCAAAACGGTAGCGAAACGCAACCCAAAGAAACGAATAACTCATTGAATCTTTAACGGCGTTAGTAACGTCAACAACCCTGCTTCCACTTAGGAAACAGGGTTGTTTTGTATCTTTGCCTGAATTACAATAGTATAGGGCACCATATTTGCCTATTATGAAAAAGGGAGCCTGACACCATGATCGCGGTAATTGTTTTTTCTATTCTCATCGTTGTTGGCATGCTTGGTTTACTCATTTGGGTATTAAATAAAGCGTATTCTCGTAAAGATGAATAAACGTTCTACGAAACAAAGCAACTAAGCACCAAACAGATCAAGCCTCCAGCAAGCGAACTTACGGCATTCACATAATCATTCGTCATTCCGCTCATTCCACGAACCTGCCTAGCACGCTGTTCACAGTGTACCTGCTTCTCAATCGTTCTACCACATACATCACAGCGGAACATCACTTGCAGCGTTGCACCTAGCCATGAATCAATAAGCGATCCCAACAAACCGGATAATGCTGCAAGTAAAAGTAAGGGTAAGAAACTAATTCCTGTTTCCAGCTGACCCATTTGACTGCATAACCACCCAGCGAGTCCAATGAAAAGACCACCCAGAAGGGAAGCAAGCAAACCGAATCCCGTCACGCCTCCTGATGTACCAGCAGACACTCGCTTACCACTGACGATCGATCTTGGCTCGGTTTTACTTAACCCGCCGATTTCCGTCGCCCATGTATCTGCATTCACAGTCGCCATCACGCCAACGAATATTGCCCACCAGGCGGGGTGAGGCAGCCATGCATGGCCTAAACATAATAACAGGCCAATTCCCCCGTTTGCAGCAACTTGACCGGCATCTCTTCTGCCGCTTTTCGCATAGCCACTCTCCGCGCGAGCTTTCCGTTTATGCTTAAACTTGGAAAGCAAAGTAGAAGAGATAAAAAAAGCGATCAGCGTTCCTGCCCAGGCGAAGCTACCAAGCGCAAACATCGTTGTTCCTAGCAACACTGCCGCAAGCGTACCTGATAGAGATAAGGATCCCTTCCAATAAGCAACTCCTGCAATCAGCAAGCTTCCCAGCAATCCCCAAATCCATTCCAAACAAAACACTCCTATTTTTTCATTTCATCCGTTCCTTCATGACCCTCCAATTATACCATAGCGCTAATTACGTCTCTATGTCTGTCTCCCACTCGTCGATTATTCGACAAAATAAGTCAAAAATACAGCCTATCCAGAAGGAAGTTAGCGATCTAAAGCTGAATATATGTATAGAATAATGTTCGGTACGTTAGGAGGCTATCATGGAACACGAACGATTTGATTTAGAGCCTCTCCCCAGAAGAGATCTAGATCCTCAAGAGTTGCTGCGCGTCATATTTGATTACGCCGCAAAAATTGCGAGTGCGCGCATCCTTGAGCATGTACTTTTGCTCATGGCTGATATGGGCCGGGATATGATTGTTTCTGATCGGTGCACGGTATGGCTGCTCGATGTGAATAAAAATGAGTTATGGTCCAAAGTGGCGCATGGCCTTGATGAAATTCGCATTCCGAAAACCGCAGGTTTAGTTGGCTATGCCGTTACTCATGATAAAGCCGTTTTCATTGACGATGCCTACACGAACGAGGAGTATCAGCCCTACTTACTTAATGGCGCTTTGCTTACAGACCAACAAACGGGTTATCGAACTAAAGCACTCATGGTTATCCCCTTCCGGAACAATCAAGGTGAAATTATAGGGGCATACCAAGCCATAAATAAAATGACTGCTACCGAGCAGTTTTCGGCGAAAGATATGGAGTATTTAACGTTGGCAGCCTCCTATGCCGGAAAATCTTTAGAATCTGCTTTGCTTACGAATGAAATCGAAGAAACGCAAAAAGAAATCATTTTCACGATAGGTGAAATCGGTGAATGCCGCTCCAAAGAGACTGGAAATCACGTTAAGCGCGTAGCTGAATACTCGTATGTACTAGCGCTTGGTTTAGGACTAAGTCACGAAGAGGCTGCTTTACTCAAAATGGCATCTCCGATGCATGACATTGGTAAAATGGCTATCCCTGACGCCATTCTCATGAAACCAGGTAAGCTGACGGAGGAAGAGTTCAACCGAATTCAAAACCACACAGTCATCGGTTATCATTTACTCAAAGCCTCCAAACGGCCCATCCTTCAGTCAGCCGCAACAGTTGCTTATGAGCATCACGAAAAGTGGAACGGAACCGGCTATCCACGCGGACTCCGAGGCGAGGAAATCCACATCTTTGGCCGTATCACGGCCATTGCCGATGTCTTCGATGCATTAGGCAGTGAACGCGTATACAAAAAAGCATGGGAACTGGACCGCATCCTTGAGCTTTTCAAAGCTGAACGGGGCGAGCATTTCGACCCTGCTGTCGTAGATGTTTTCTTCCATAAGCTTCCGGATATCTTACAAATACGTGATACCTACGTGGATACCCATGGTGAAAAACCATCTCTTAAAACAAAAAAACGGAGGCATTAGCCCTCCGTTTTAATCGTTCCAGCTCCAACTACTTCTTCTCCCCATAACAGCTCCAAGCGATCACCGTTATGAACAGGCCCTACACCTTCTGGTGTTCCCGTATAAATAATATCTCCTACACCTAGACCATAATGCTTTGCTATGTAATCAACAATTGTTTGAAGATCGAAAATCATATTGCTAATATTGCCATTTTGAACAACATTACCGTTCTGCAGAAGTTGGAAATTCGTTAACACAAGTGCAGCGGCACCGGGAAAAGGACGAAATTTACTGATTGGGGCCGATCCTAGAAACCCTTTGGCAGGAAGCCAGGGCTGCCCTTTTTTCTTAATCACATTTTGGACGTCCCGCAGTGTAAAATCAATCCCTAGCGCATATTGACCAACGATATCATCCACTGAACTCTCTAGTGTATAAGGCTTCGTGATATGCAAAACCAATTCCGCCTCGTAATGTATCTCACCTAGATTACCAGGAAGCGTCAGATCTCCCCCGTTCAACTCAACTAAAGCATGCGTTGGTTTCGTAAAAATCATCGGTTGATCAGGAACATCATTCCCAAGCTCTGCAGCATGTGCGCGATAGTTACGTCCTACACAATAAATGTTACGAATCGTTTCTTTCATATGGTCTGCACCCCTTTTCATTTCTTCGTGAGATTGCCTTGCTCATCCACACGGGCGCCAATCGAAATTTGGCTCAAGCGCTGAAACAGCTTGGTCCCATCCTCAGTATTCATTGGTGTCGGCAGAGCGCCTTTAGTAAGAATCGGTACAAGGTGTACATCGCATTTCTTATCTTTGGTGCATGCAGCCTCCAAAATAACCGTCTCCCATGTTTTTGGAAAATCGTTAGTTGTAAATATAAAATTACCTAAGCTATAGGCGATCCACTTGCCCTTATATGACTCAAAGCCTTGAAGAACATGTGGATGACCTCCAACAACAAGATCAGCTCCTGCATCAATATAACGATGCGCAAGATCCTTCTGATTTTTGTCTGGTTGATCTTCACGTTCTATTCCCCAATGGGCAACGACGACGACAAGATCAGCCTTTTCCTTAGCTTTTTGGATCGCTTCAACTGGCGGTTTGTAGTTGTAAGTATCAGCGACGCCTGGATGCCCGAGAGCTGCTTTCCAAGAAGCTTCTGGAACAACGTGGCTGAACCCGAAGAAGGCAATTTTCATTCCCTGCTTCTCTACAATGACAGGTTGATAGGCCTCTTCCAAATCCTTCCCAGCCCCCACACGTTTCACACCTTCTTGATCGAGTGCTGCCATCGTATCTAATAAGCCTTCTGTTCCATAATCCATGACATGGTTATTCGCCAAATTGACGATATCGATGCCAGAGGCCTTCAAAGCAGGCAGCGCTTGAGGTGAAGAACGATACACATAATCCTTTTTTTGAATCGTACCTCTCGTTGTTAGGGGTGTTTCCAGATTTGCAATTGTGTAATCCGGCTTACTTAAAAAATCGGATACATTCGTATAAGGGTATTCATAGCCTTTTTGCTTCAAAATATCTTCTACTTTAGAAGCAAGGAGCACGTCTCCTACAAAGCTAAGTTTCACTTGGGAGCCGCTTTCAGCAGGCTTGTCCGAAACACTCGGCGACGGAGCAGCGATAACTGCCTTTTGTGTTGGCTGAGGACTTACTGGCGTGCTTGACTTCGGATTTACTTGAGCTGTTTGTTGTGGTGTAATCGTAGGCTGCGTTGTTGAAGCAGAATGAGCTTCCTCCGCAGGAGCGCTGCGTGTTGATAGATAGGAAGCACCTATACCAATGGCGAAACAGACAGCAGCGGCAAGTGTAAGTCCACCAATTACTTTGAGCGGTGTCTTGGTGCGAACCGGTCGCTCTTGTTTTTGTTTACGATAACGATCTGATCTGGATTCCAATGGAACATTCCCCTTTCCCCCTACAAATTATAGCAGAACAGACACTATTCCGACATTAGTAAAAAGTCACTAACTTTCTCATATCGTCTAGGTGTGGTATAAAAGAAGAATCAGAAAAATACATAAACTCGATTTAAGAAAGGATACAATCTCGTTGGATAGCGTAGCGATTATCTCTGATATTCACGGAAATATACCGGCGCTGGACGCCGTGCTTCAAGATATAAAACGTCGGGAAATCACACGCATCATCTGCCTTGGTGATCTGGTCGGCAAGGGCCCCGGCTCCGCAGAAGCGGTAGACCGCATCAAAGCCGTTTGCGAAAATGTGGTGCAGGGGAACTGGGACTTGGGCATTACATCCCCACAAGATCTACCGGCAGGACAGTGGCATCAAGAGCAACTCGGAGCAGAACGGCTTGCCTATTTAGAGCAGCTTCCCTTTTCTGTCGATGTGCGTTTGAGCGGAAAGTTAATTAGGCTTTTTCATGCATCTGCCCAAAGTGTCTTTCACCGATTGAAACGAAAAGCTTCCAAAGAAGAACGGCTCGCAGTGTTTGAGAACACAGCGATGACAGGTACGCCGCTCGATGGAAGGCAGCCCGACATCATTGGATATGGGGATATTCATATCCCCTATCTATTAACGATCAAAAGTCCGCGCCAAAATGAGTCAACGATACCTGCGTGCCAAGGACTTACACTTTTCAACGTGGGCAGTGTAGGCACTCCCTATGACGGCAATCCACAAGCCTGTTACTGCATCGTAGAAGGAGAAACGGATTCCTCCGTGCCAGCCGGATTATCCATTCAGTTTGTTCGTGTCCCCTATGATATCGAGCTCGCGGTTCGTCTTGCTTACGAAGTAGAAATGCCCGATCGAAGAAGATACGAACTTGAAATCACAAGCGGCTTGGTACATAAATAATAAATCTCCATACTAGTGAAATCCTAAGTAAATCATACGATGATGACGCAGCATGAAATGAGGATTTGAAATGGTTCGTTGGCAAGTCAATTTAATCGTCCTATGGTTAGGACAATTTCTAGTCATGGGCGGCATGACCATGATTGTGCCGTTCCTTCCCTTATATTTGCAAGAGCTCGGTATGAAAGACCCACATGAAGTAGCGACGTGGGCGGGTGTTATTTTCGCAGGTAATTTCGTGACTTCCTTCTTGTTTCAACCCATCTGGGGCGGTTTAGCCGACCGCTATGGCCGCAAGGTTATGCTTTTACGCTCTGGGTTCGGAATGGCCGTCGTTATGACATTGATGGGATTCGCAGGTAATGCCTGGCAGCTGCTTATTCTGCGTATGGTGAACGGAACCATTTCTGGCTACGCGCCAGCTGCAGTAGCTCTCATGTCGACGAACACGCCGAAGGAGAAGATGGGCTTCGCCATGGGCACACTGCAATCGGGGGCTGTCGCAGGAACAATCCTCGGCCCTTTTATCGGAGGTTTACTCGCTGAATGGATTGGTTATCGATATATTTTTTACATTACCGGGATTTTATTGTTCATCGCTTCCGTTTTGACTCTTCTCTTGGTGAAAGAGAAATTTAACGTCAAAGAGGCTGCTGCGAAGCCGAAAATATCCGTCTTACAAGGATTAGGACAATTAAAACATGTCCGTCAACTTCCTTCCCTTTATGCGGTTACATTCCTCATCCAATTCGCCATGCTCAGCACGATGCCATTAATGCCCTTGTTCGTGGCAGAGCTTCATGGGCAAACAGCAGGTCTCGCCTTTTTTGCTGGCTTAGTTGGCTCCATCACAGGCTTCTCCAACATGTTTGCCTCGCCACTGCTTGGGAAACTGTCCGACCGTATCGGACCAGAGCGTATTCTTAGTGTTTGTCTCGCCGGTGCGGCCGTTCTCTTTATCCCACAGGCACTCGTACATAATGTGTGGCAACTTTTTGCCGTGCGATTCGGCCTTGGCTTTTTCATGGGGGGACTGCTGCCTAGCGTCAATGCACTTATTCGTAAATATACGCCTGAAGGTATGGAAAGCCGTTCATATAGCTTTAATACAAGTGCGTTGAGTCTTGGAAATATGACGGGACCTGTCGTTGGTGGCGCTATTTCGGGTCTGCTGAATATCCGAGAAATATTCCTTCTCTCTTCCATCCTGCTTTTCGTGAATTCCTTCTGGGTGTACAAGACACTTTTCGCCAAGAAATCGATATCAAATCCTTCCCCAGACCAATGACCACTCAGGAAAAGGCGGTTACAATTTGGTGTAAAAAACGATAGTCACCGATTCCACAATATGGTAATATGGGATTATTGTTGAAAGCGAGGATGCCAAGCATGAAACTCAACTTACGCAAAATTATGTTTATCGTCGTTTGTGCAGAATTGTTATTTATTTATTGGAACAGCATTAGTGCCATTCCTTTTAGGAGACAACAAACGACAAATCCGATTTCTACGCCTAGATCGAATCCTTCGTTGACCCAAATAAAGCCGCTTACCTTACGTGGAGTTACAGTTACAGAAACTTATCACGAGGTACAGAAAGCATCATAAACATAAAAGCGCTATGGACTGATAGTTAATCAGCCTGCAGCGCTTTTTTCTTACCATAAATGGATGCTGTTTTACTTGACTCGAGCCAACGCTAAGCCATCGTAAGCAGGAAGAATCGTGCTTTCTAGTCTTGGATCACTTGCAATTAAGTGATTAAATTTACGCATAGCCTGCACAGAAGCCTTATTTTGCTGAGGGTCGATAACCTTCCCCCGCATCAACGTATTGTCGCCTGCTATAACAGCTCCATGATTCGCTAATTGAATAGCATATTCTAAGTAGTTTGGATAATTCACTTTATCGGCGTCAATAAAGAAGAAATCGAAACGCTCTCCCCGCTCCTTAAGCTGAGTCAGATGCTCCAATGCTTCCCCAATACGATATTCTACGCGATCCCCGTAGCCCGCTTCTGTAACATTGTGCTTGGCCACATCAGCGAAATCCTGCTTAAGCTCAAGCGAGATAAGCTTGCCGTTCTCCTTTAGACCGCGCGCTAGACAAATGCCGCTATAGCCGCCTAAAGCGCCTATCTCCAAAACCCGCTTAGCTCCGATCATTGTGACAAGCATAGTAAGCAATCTGCCGTATCCTGGCGCAATGGATATTTCCGGCATATTGTGCGAACGAATACCTTCTTTGACTTTCTCCAATACCTCATCTACTTCATATAAACCTTCCATATAGCTCTCGGCTGTATTCGTTTCCATCATCGCTTCTCTCCTCACTTTCGAGTTTCGTTTGTAAGTGTACCTCATTTGTCCTATACTTGTTAATTGTATGAGTTTTATGAGCGATGTACAACCCGGATAGAAAGGGATACGACCATGTCACGAATTGAACTAATTGCTACTTGTCCGATGGGACTTGAAGCCATCGTTGCTCGCGAGATCCGCGATCTCGGCTACAATGAGGTGACCGTTGAGAACGGTCGCGTACGATTTATTGGAGACGAACTGGCCATTTGCCGTGCAAATATATGGCTTCGAACGGCCGATCGGATCCTCGTCCTGATGGGACAATTCAAGGCTCTCACTTTTGATGAGCTTTTCGAGGGAACGAAGGCGTTGTCTTGGCCGGACTGGATTCCCAATGATGCAGAATTCCCTGTAGAGGGCCGTTCGCACAAGTCACAGCTATCGAGTGTGCCTGCTTGTCAGGGCATTGTAAAAAAAGCTGTTGTAGAGAAAATGAAGCTGCGCTACGGCACCGAGTGGTTTGCCGAAAACGGAGCTCGCTATGTGATCGAAATTGCACTTCTAAACGATATCGCGACGCTAACTATCGATACGACTGGCTACAGCCTGCATAAGCGCGGTTATCGCAAGCTCGCAACCGAGGCGCCGTTGAAAGAGACCATGGCTGCCGCTATGGTTCTGTTGAGCCGCTGGCGCGTGGATCGACCGCTTTACGATCCATTCTGCGGCTCGGGGACGATTCCGATCGAGGCTGCAATGATCGGGTGGAATATTGCTCCTGGCCTACGGCGCAGCTTTCCCAGCGAAGAGTGGGGCAACGTCCCTTTCAAGCTTTGGGAGCAGGCACGGGATGAGGCCTACGACGCCGTACGTGACGATGTGCCACTGAACATCGTCGGCAGCGACATCGATGGCGCGGCCATTGAAGTCGCTGAGGCTGCTGCCAAAGCAGCAGGCTTGACGAAAAAGATCAAGTTCATCGTCGAACCTGTAGCCAAGGCTCGCCCGCGAGGCGACTACGGCTGCTTGATCACCAATCCTCCCTATGGGGAGAGGCTTGGCGAACTTAAGGAAGTCGAGCAAACCCTTCGTCAGCTCGGCGCTATTACGGCTCCCATGCCATCTTGGAGTATGTTCGTGTTAAGCCCGACCTTGCAGCTTGAACATTATGTAGGCAGACGCGCCGATAAGAAGCGCAAACTATTTAACGGTCGAATTGAATGTAATTTATTCCAATTTATGGGCCCCTTGCCTCCTCGTAAACCGCGAGAAGGCAATTAAGCTCATGTAACAAAAAAATCCCTCGATTCACTTCTCTCAACCCGTGCAAGCTGCCGGCAGAGCAAGTGATCGTGGGATTTTTCATTTGGAAAACAACCACCAAATCATCAACGCCCAAAGGGGAATGGAAAAAACAAGGCTCCACAGACAGCCTCTTGCAAACCCAAGTTTAGGTTCTTGTTCCGTCCTTTGCTCCGCGTCATTTCGCATCTTCAACTAATTCTAGGGGCAAGCCATCCGGATCAGAGAAAAAAGTGTATCTCTGACCCGTGATCGGATCAATGCGCACAGACTCTACCGAAATACCTTTGCTGGCAAGCTCTGCGATGCTTTCCTGGATATTCGCTACCGTGAATGCTAAATGCCTGAGACCACGTGCCTCTGGTTGATTCACCCTCTCCGGCGGATGCGGGAAAGAAAACAACTCAACTTGCTGCTTCGTGTCCCCTACACGTAAATCCAGCTTGTAGGATTCTCGATCTGTACGATAAGATTCATGAATTACGCTCAGACCCAGCAGTTCCACATAAAAATACTTGGATTTTTCATAATCCGAGCAAATAACAGCCACATGATGGATGTTCTGTAATTTCACCTTATTCCCCTCCATTCCCTCAACAATATCGGCTTAGTTGTACCTAGCCATTCCCTATTTTGCAGCTATGTCCCTGATACCTTCTTCGTCTATCATCATACAACGAAGCCGCAGTCAGGTACTCACCTTCCTACGGCTTGTAATAGCCCTTTTAACCGTCCGCTCGCATAATAGCTACTAATTCCTTTAATACTTGTTCTGATTGCTCGTAGGGCACCTGACAGGTGCCAGCAGCTTGATGTCCGCCACCACCGTTCTGGAGCATTAAGGTGCCGATATTCGTTTTGGATGAACGATTGACGATGCTATGTCCACAAGCAAACACACAGTTTTGTTTATTACGACCGTCAACGATCCAAATGGAGATGTTTTGTTCCGGATAAAGGGCATACACCATAAAACGGTTACCTGGATAAATGGTCTCCACATCACGAAGATCGGTAATAATGACATTCCCTTCCGTACGGGTATATGCCGCCAGCATGTCCCGGTACAAAACATCCAGCTCGAAATAACGATTTACCCGCTCCTTCACATCCGGAAGCTCCATAATGTCAACAACTGATTTGGTCGCACAATGTTCCACAAGCTGTTCCATGAGTTGGTAGTTACTGATGCGATAATCACGATAGCGCCCTAGCCCTGTCCTTGCATCCATAATAAAAGACAGCAAATCCCAGCCTTTTGGTGTTAAAATATCTTCTTTGCTGAATTGTGCCGAGTCAGCTTTGTCCACGCCCTGCATAATATTATCAATATTCCCGAATGTCGCTTTACCACCATAATAGTCATAAACCACTCTAGCCGCACTAGGCGCAATGCGGGTTTCCCCTTTAAAGTCCACTTTTTCTCCCATTCGCTCCAGTTCGCTTGAATGATGGTCGAACCATAGACCACAACCTGGTACATACGGCACATTCGCTAAAATATCATTTTCCGTTACTTCGATTAATCCGTCCTGCATATCTTTGGGATGTACGAATTTCATCTCATCCACCATGTTCAGCTTTTTGAAAAGCATCGCACAAACCAGACCGTCGAAATCCGAACGAGTGATCAATCTCATGCTATGTATTCCTCCCAATAGTAGTCCTTAAGCACTACATCTATGTATCGTTCTTTATTATATCGCCCATGTCGAATGGTTACAACGATTTTGTAAACATTCGACATCGCTGTGCAAAGGCCAGATGGCTTCTTGGTTGCAGTTATATAAGACAGCTTCGTCAAATAATTTAACGCTTCTCAACATATGTGCGGTAGCCTAGTCATGTTCCATTTCATGGACATAAAAAAAGAACGGTTCGCCTATAAGGGCTGCACCGTTCTCCATTTGGAAGATAAACATTGATAAAGTCTATTAAGAAAGGCTTCAACTTGAGATAAAGGCGGAATTTTCACAGAAAGCTTTACCTCGCCTTTCCAGTAAAAAATAAGAATACTGTTATTTCGCCCATGAAACATTTCGATATCCCAACACGTTTCATTGAGTGAGTATTCTTCTCGATTAATCATTAATTTCGGTCCATCTGAGGATGGTACCAGTCGGGCAACATGGTTACCGCACAATGAAGTAATTTTCTGTTCTTCGTGTTGCATGCATTCTGGCTGCATGGTGCTGGATCCTCCCTTCTTTGTACTTCTTAATTTTTACAAAAGAAAAACCCCCACCCTATAAACCGATCGGAGGGATTCTAGTTATAGATCATCCAATCGTTCGGTGGCTGGCTGGCAGTTTATCCTCTACAGGACAAGGAAGCCCCTCTAGCTTTGCGTCGCTGACTTTCGCCAGTTTTGCCTTTATCGTGATGGTACTCGCAAGATGTATCGAAAACTGTCATATGGATATATCTGTACTCTCAAGGATACGGGAAGTTGTTTTGAATTCGAATAGTTCTCTAGAACTATTTTTCGCAAATTACACTATTTTATTGCATTTTCTTCCTTGGAATGACTATTTTTTTTCAAAAAATTGTGATTACCTAGTTGGTAGAACAAGGAACCACAGATTGTTATAACGGCCATCACCAAATACAGCGTACTTCCCCCGTATGAAGCAAGCAGAAATCCTCCCACCCATGGACCCATAAAATGACCTATATTCGTAAAGGTCTGCGCTCCAAAGTAAGTACCTCTCATATGTTCGGGCGCTAGTTTATCAATAAGCATATTGGCGGCAGGATAATTCAAAATCTCTCCAAACGTAAATACGGTCATAGAAATGATCAAAAGGACAACGGAATGAGAAAAAGCAAATCCGATATCTCCTAATGCGAACATCAAATTACCGACGATAATGGCAACGAGCGGTGTATATTTGTCGGCCCAACGCGTTAAAGGAACTTGCATGGCGATAACCACAATAGCGTTAACACTCATGAGCAAAGCGAACATTTTCACTCCGTCAGCGAAGCTGTGTTCCAAATATTGCGACAAGGTTACCATCACCTGTGAGTAGCCAATTGCGCCAACGATACCCCCGACAATATAATAACGAAAAGTCGTGTCATTGCGAATGACTCGCCATGAGGAGGTAAATGTAACCGGTGATTTCTTCTCGCCTTCAATCTTTTTAATGCCAAAAGCCGACAGAAGCATGTAGAGTGTGACTGCGTAGATAAAATAGACGATTCCTGTAATCAAAAAGGGTAGTGAGCCGTCCAACGTAGCGAAGTATGCACCTAATAAGGGCCCAACAGCAACCCCCACGTTAATAGCCATATAACGCATAGAAAATACTTTTAAACGCTTAGTTGGTTCCGTCAAATCCGCCATTAAGGCTTGGGATACCGGTTCGTAGAACGATCGACATAAACCGTTAACCATATTCAACAGCATGAATAAAACGGGCAGCTTGACGAACGCGAATCCCGTGAAAACAAACGCCCATCCAAACAAGGCGATCAGCATAATAACGCGTCTTCCAAAGCGGTCTGACAAGGTTCCGCCTACAAAACCGCCAACGGTCCCGGCCAAAGCGCCCATTCCAATGATGACCCCGATCATGACTTCACTCATTGAAGTATTTCTTGATAAGTAAATAGCCAAGAATGGCAGACTCATCGAAGATGCTGCTCTCGCCATAACCGTTCCAAGAATCAAGATGTGAACAATCGGATGATATGAACTAAGAAACACTCGAAATCGATTCATGTTGAAAAGACCCCTATCGCTGTAATTATTAACCTCCGGTTCGTTAACCGCAAAATCACATTATACACGAAAAGTGCCAATATGTGGTCGTTCACGCAAAAAAACACCCTTCCTCTTGGAAAAGTGTTCTGTCTTTGTAACTCTAGCTACTACAGCTTGAGCCTGATGAACAACTGGAGCTAGAGGAACAGCTTGAGCTTGAGCCGCTGCTGCAACTGCTTCCACCTCCACTCCCCCCTGAACTGCCGCCATCGCCCGAATTACTGCCGCTATTCCATCCACCGCTCGAACTGCCGCAGCCTGATGTAGAACAGCTGGCTCCCTTATTCGGTTCCGGCTGGTCTTCTGGCCGTATCGCGCTCATGCTATCGTCATAGCTTGTAGGATCGAGGATAGAGAAAAACATCATTGCTCCCGCAAGATGCATCATCCCAGGTGCACCTGATGGTTCTGACCAGCCTGTCTCTTCCAAGCTACTGCTTTGACCCGCATGTCTGGCTTCTTGAATGGCCTGCTGGATTAACAAATGGATCGTTTCCGCAACTTCCGGATAGCGTTCGGCTTGCTCCTTATTGAATAAGAGCTCGGCAATCTGGGCCTCGTTCCCTTCTCGCAATAAGTTCGTTCTATCTTTAGATAGCGGATTACGGAAAAATCCATTCCAGCAAACTGCACTTGAAGGCGCAAATTCGAATAAATGTGCATACACCCAATCAAACCAAGCGCGTTCACCTGGCATTTGCTTAGGTTCTCGTTCTGGTGCATGGTGAATAACCCCACTGGCGAAAACATCCCCAAATCGTTGATACTCTCTTGTAAACATCAGCATTTCATGCCAAATGCTATCAATTTCGTTACTAAACATGGGCGTTTGCTTTAAAATTAAATTCAGCAGGAAAAATCGTTGCAGTTCAAACCATCTACAAGCAAATTCATCATCTGTCATACTTCGATTTTCTGCTAATACGCGGTACTTCAATCTTTCCACATAGTCAGAAGGCACAGCACTGCTCAATCTGGCAACCGCTCTCTCCAAAGGAACATCATGAAGCAAACCAAGACCTTGAGGCAACTGCGACGCATCGAAACGAAATCTGGTTCTGTTGAATCGATTAGGTCGATTGCGATTCATTTTGGATGAAGGTTCAAATAATTTACGAAAAAAACGAAACATACGGCACCCCTCCTTTTTCCAATATAACACATAATTGTTAGCGGAAGAACACCTATCATTGGTAACAATTACATAAACAACCTATAATGAAGGAAAGGAGTGTGTATCCATGAAAATAGCGATTACCGGAGGTAGCGGTTTCATCGGAAGCCGACTGATTCATCATTTCCAGGATCAAAAATATGAAATCATTAATATTTCTCGCACTCCTAAAACTACAGCTCATGGAATCAGAACGATCACTTGGGAGCAGCTTCAAGCCAACGTTTCCGATCTGGAAGGCGTCGCGGCTATTGTAAACTTGGCAGGTGAATCGATTAATCAACGCTGGACCCCTAAGGCGAAGGAACGCATTTTACAGTCGCGTGAAAAAGCGGCTTCACAAGTCGCTCAGCTCGTGGCGCGCTTAGAACTGAAACCAAAAGTAGTCATTAACGCGTCTGGGATGTCCATCTATGGCACATCTGAGACTCTAACCTTCGATGAACGCAGCCCGCACCGTGAGGTTGATTTCCTATCTGGTGTCACACAGCAATGGGAACGTGCGGCTGACTTCATTCAAGGTACTCGCCTTGTAAAAATACGCGTTGGTCTTGTACTGGACGTTAAGGAAGGGGCATTCCCAAAAATGGCTCTTCCCTATAAGCTCGGTGTGGGCGGCCCCATTGGTAGCGGCAAACAATGGCTCTCATGGATTCACATCGATGACATGGTTAGGCTCATTGATTTCTGCATTCAGCAGGAAGATATTTGCGGTCCCGTCAATGCAACCGCGCCGAATCCAGTGACGAACAGAGAATTTGGCAAGGTGTTAGCGGCGACTATGCACCGACCGAATCTGTTTCCGCTTCCTGCTTTTCTGATGAAGCTCATTCTCGGCGAATTATCCGTCCTTCTTCTGGAAGGTCAGAAAGTCCTGCCTTGGGTGCTGCAGGAGCATGGTTTCGTATTTAAGTACTTGACGGTAGATAAAGCATTAGCGAGTATCGTTGCTAAGCACTAATTGCAACCCATAGTACGCATCCTATAAGGCTTAATCGACAAAAAACCAGACGATCGAGAGACACCTGATCATCTGGTTTTTTATTTTCTGCTTATTTGGTGGACAACGACAAATCGTCTGTTACTTGAATGAGTTGAAGCTGCGTAGGGATACCCGTCATAATTAGGCTGCCTTTATCATCGTAGCTGATACCGAAATCGTTATCGTTGACGATTGCAATCGTATTTTTATCTACCACTGCTAAGCCCTCGATTTTCTCATACGGATAGCCCAGCTTCGCGATGTCTACAACTAATTCTTTGCTTATTGGCTGGATGCCTTGATCTTTCAACTGCTGAATCGTAAGACTCTCCAGTTTTTTGCTCGTTTCAGTTCCAAGTACATTCGTCGCTTTGGAAAAATCAGCTTTATAGATGCGTTTCAACTGAGCATCGGCACCTGCATTTTTATCGCGCTCATCCACAAGCATTACATTGCTGGACAATGCAGATAAATCGCTTATCACAACGTCCTTTTGCTTCACATTCGTAAACAAGCCCGCTTGCTCAGCGACGTATACATACTCGCCAATAACTTGTTTCGTTGCTAGATCCATTTTTAGGATACGCAGGTTACGGGAAGCTTCGCCTGTCTTTTTGTCAGGGTTGGCCATTGGGCTTTGAATAGACGTGTACAAATACTTACCGTCTGGGGAGATTGTCACACCCTCGAAGCCGCGGTTAGAAATACGTGTGTTGTAAATTTCAGGAAGGATATCATAAATAGGTGTTTGAGCGCCAGCCTCAACTAGCTTGTCCTTCGCGCCTTTCGGGACATATCGGCCTATAATTGTACCATCTCGTTTCACTTGAAGAACGGAAGGTCGGTACTCTTCAGAAAGCCAAAACGTATCATCAGAAGGACTGTACGCGATCCCTTCCAGATCAAGACCATCTGGATCGTAGGAAAGCTTCGTTCCCCCTTTTTCATCGTAAGGAACTTCGTCCGAACCTACCAAGTTCGGCAAACCCGTTATGTATTTGCTTTTGCTTACTTTATCCAGTTTGCCGTCAGGCAGCTGCAGCTTGATCGTGTCAAGGATTTCAATGCTGCCATCTTTGATTTTGAATTTATAAATACGAGGATTGTATGCATCAATTGGGAACGTACGCAATTTATCTTTACCTACCTCACCGTTAGGGCCACGATCTGCAAGCGTGTAGAACGTATCAGCAGCATCGTTAGGCAGATGAACGAGACCGGAAAAGCCGCCTTCTTGAATGCCTTTTCCAAGTGCAGGCGCATTTTTCCACTCAAATTTACCAGTTACCTTGGGAATATCTTTAAGTCCGATCGTTTGATTCCACTCGTTCCATTCAACCTGCTTACCGAGCGCTTCACTAAGTGTACGAAGCGGCACATACGTGCTTCCATCAATAACAACAGGATCTTTATCCAAGGTCAGCGCTTTGCCTGCTGTGGTGATTTGGAATTTGGCCGTAACAGCTTCCAAGGTAGCTTGTCCAGCAGAAACAACCGTTGCGCCAGATACAGCAAATGCTGCTGTGAGTAAGACGATCATGCGTTTTTTTCTCAGTAGTCTTTTCATAATAACCCCTCCGTAACATAAGTTCATTAATAAACTTTCATAATTAGAAGCATACTGGGCATATATTTACGCAGTGTCATACGAGTGTTAACGAATTGTTAAATAAAAAATCCCTTTTCAAATTGATAAAAATTGTTTAAAATTAATTTGCACAAAATAATTGTCAGAAGGTGACCCTATTGAACGCTTATGATTATCAAGCTCGAACCATTCGTGGTGAAGAAAAGCCACTTTCCGATTACCTTGGTCAAGTCGTACTTATTGTAAATACAGCGACCAAATGCGGATTTGCTCCCCAATTCAAAGGGCTTCAAGAGCTTCATGAAACGTATAAAGATCAAGGCTTTTCCGTTCTTGGCTTTCCCTGTAATCAATTTAAAGATCAAGAGCCGGGCGATGACGCTCAAGTCGAGCAGTCCTGTCAAATAAATTTTGGCGTCAATTTCCCTCTTTTCTCTAAAATTGATGTTAATGGGGCAAATACCCACCCACTTTACCGTTACTTAAAACAAAACGCATCCGGTATTTTTGGTTCTAGGATTAAATGGAATTTCACAAAGTTCTTGGTCGATCAACAAGGCAACGTAATTAAACGCTTCTCCCCTACTACATCACCTAGTAAAATTGAAGGTCAAATTCGCAAGCTGCTGGAAAAATCCACCGTACATGCATAAATGAAAAAAGCATCCCGCCCACATGATGTGAAGGGATGCTTTTTGGCGTTTCGTTCAAACAACTGCATTATTTTACGTATTTCTTTGCCTTTTCAATCGCTTCATCCTCGGTTGCTCCGGTTACGTATCGTCCATTAATATAAATAAATGCGAAACGAGAGCATGGGCCGCAATAAGACTTGCAGGCTATTTTGACGTCTGCATCCGGAGCAATCAGCTTAAGCTTTGGTATGGCAGTCTTTACTTTCATATGTTTGCATTTATCACAAATGCGAATATCATTCGCCATTAGTGATCCCCATGATTCCCCTTGCTAGGGTTTGTAATCATAAAGCCTTCCTCAGGTGTGTAGAAGTAATCAATACGAATACCATCAAGCAACGGCTCGTTCTTGTCCACTAATACATCAATGCCTTTATCTGTGCTTATAACGACGTCGTTTTCCGATTTATCGTCAAGACCCAAACCATAGTGCGCATGGTCACCATGCTTATGAGTCACTTGTACACGAACGATTAATCCTTTGTTTTCTTCTTTTTCAAGTTCCAATTGAAGTACTTTGGCAGCATTACGAGAAATTTTGACGTTCATATGTACACATCTCCTGAAACATTTTTTATTTCTTATTGTAAAGAATTCGAAGCACGAAATCAACCTCGCTTCGAGCTTGCTAATTCAACCTGTGCTATTTAAAATATATAGCAGTGGAAAGATTCATTACTAATTACAACATAGAAACTTACTTACCTATACGTTAGTAATCACATTTTGAGAGGAAACGTGTTCTTATGTCTACGCTAGAAAATGAAAAAGTCGCTCCACTTAGCAACTATGTTCCCAAAGAGCCAAAAGTGATTGAATGCTCCATTGAGCGAACACTTGAAGTCATTGGCGGGAAATGGGCATTTCTTGTTCTGCGTGAATTATTTTGCGGAACACGCAGGTTTGGTGAATTACAGCGCCAAGTAACAGGCATCAGCCCCAAGTCACTAACCGACACGGTGCGTCATCTCGAAGAACACGGCGTGCTGGAGCGTACGGCTTATCCAACCGTACCTGTCACTGTCGAATACACGTTGACACCGAAAGGCGAGGATTTGCATCAAATATTGAAAGAAATGAAGTTATGGTCCGCTAAATGGACATAATAGACAATTCCTGAACTTCACCAGAGGAGTGTTACTTGATGATCACAATCAAATCAAAAGAACAAATTGAGAAAATGGGCAGAGCCGGCCGAATTCTAGCCGACTGCCACAAAGAAATCGCTAAGATGATTCGCCCCGGCATTACAACATGGGAAATTGACCAATTCGTCGAGGAATTTCTTGCTAAACACGGGGCTACACCCGAGCAAAAGGGATATCACGGATACCAATATGCGACCTGCGCTTCCGTCAATGATGTGATTTGCCACGGCTTCCCAAAAAAAGAGCCGCTTAACGATGGCGATATCGTAACCATCGACATGGTCGTTCGCATCGATGGATGGCTTGCCGACTCCGCTTGGTCCTATGCGGTAGGCACGATTTCACCGACAGCTGAAAAGCTGCTAAAAGTGACGAAGGAGTCTTTATATAAGGGGATCGAGAAAGCAGTTCCTGGCAATCGCATCGGCGATGTGGCCAACGCCATTCAAGTGTACGCGGAGTCTCAAGGCTTCTCCGTCGTCAGAGATTTTATCGGACACGGCATTGGTTCAGAGATGCATGAAGAACCCCAAGTGCCCCACTATGGTCCAGCTGGTAAGGGTCCTAGAATTAAAGAGGGTATGGTCTTTACGATTGAACCGATGCTTAATGTCGGGAAGCATTTCTCTAAAGTAGACGCCGATGGGTGGACAGCGCGCACGTTCGACGGAAGCCTTTCCGCCCAATATGAACATACGATAGCTATTACAAGCAAAGGTCCGATCATACTGACTGAACAATAGTTGCCCAGGAGGTTTCCATGTGATTTCTTTTTACAGAAGATATTGGAGAACGGCCTTTGATATTGGACTGATCGTTCTTACGGTTTATATATTCATGCTGTTATTCAGCTATTTATACCGCATTGCGACGCCTATTTTCTTGGCTCTGATCATCTTTGCCATGATCGAGCCTTTGGCCCGCTTTTTGCATCGCAAGGGGATGCGAAAAGCGATAGCCTCAGCTATTTCAACCTTGCTATTTGTCTTAGTCATCTTAGGGGCGCTTGCCGGAGCGGCGGTCATTTTTACGAGCCAGATTCTGAGTCTGGTAGATAAAATCGATGATTATCAAGCCATATTCCAAGAGCAGATCGTACATAAAATCACGAATTTGAATGGACAATTTCAAACGCTTCCGCCGGATGTCATCGAAAAAACGAAAGAATACGCCGGACAATTTGCCGGAAAAGCTTCCAACTTCTTGATCGTATTCTTAAAAGGGTTAGTCCATTCGCTCACATCCTTCTCCACTTTCATGTTCAATTTCATCGTCGGCATTATACTCGCCTACTTCCTAAGCATTGAAATTGAATCTTGGAAGCGACTGGCGAATGACAAAACACCTAACACATTTAAAAATGCTTTCTATTTCTTAAAAGAGAATGTCGTTAAAGGCATCGTTTCGTACGTGAAAGCGCAACTGAAGTTGATCACCTTAACATTTTTTGTAGTATTCCTGGCACTTCTACTTCTCGGTGTGAACAATGCCTTCTCGATCTCGCTGCTGTCAGCAATCTTCGATGTGCTACCGTTGTTGGGCGTTTCGACACTGTTCATCCCATGGATTATTTACCTGTTCATTGTCGGTAATACGTCTTTAGCCATTTGGCTTAGCGCCGTGCTGCTTGTCGTTATTCTTGCCCGACAAATCATGGAACCGAAAATTACTGGGGAATCGCTTGGTGTATCGGCCTTTACGACTTTGGCGTTTATGATTGTGTCTCTTTCTTTGTTTGGCTTTGCAGGGGTCATTCTTTCGCCTGTCCTCATCATTCTGATCAAAGCCCTGCTTGATCAAGGCTACTTAGAGCGATGGATTCACAAACCAGAAGATGAATACAAAGAAGGCAGTCTCCCCTACAAGGGCCCCTAGGCAAGCTCCATAAGCCCCTAAAATCCATTTGGATCTTAGGGGCTTTTCCCGCACTTCTTCGACAAAAGCAACAACCCCATGAGCCTAGATTTCGTATTTAATTAACCATCTGTTAATTTATACACCCTTTTGAATTAGGTCCTTCCTCCTCTTGCAATATATTACATGGTATGTTATATTAAAAATGCGTTAAATCAAGGTTTCCACTTCAAAAAGTTGACATAGGAGTGATGAAAATGAGCAACAACAACGTGCAAATCCCGCAAGGCGAAGAACTTATTCGTGTGGAAATGACTGTTAAGGAAGCGCTTGCATTAACTGGCGCTAAATTCAATCAAAACCATAAGCTTGAAACAGATGCCATCAAGAAGCTTAAGCAATCGTTGGCAGATAAACTTTTAACACCTAACCACTAGAAAGACGTTACATTTATACACAACTTGTTGCCTAACGAACGATACTCCTCGTTCGTTAGGCTTTTATTTTTGTATCGTACCTCTCGTATGAAAACCACCTGAATGCTCATAATAAACTCGCATTACTTAACCCTCATTTAAAAGGAGTGAACAGAATGTCAGCTAAAAAACAGCAAGGTCACGCCAACCAGAATACGACTACACGCACATCGGACAGAAGCGGTCAAAAAGGTAAAAAATAGCTTTGTTGGAGGTTCCCTATGATCGATAATTTGGAAAGCAACTATGATTGCGCCAATGCAGGTAACGACCTGCATAGCCTTAAAGAAGAGCTTCAGCCGTTTAAAGATCAGCCTCCTACTTCACAGGAAGCTCAAGAACAATTAAATCGGATCGAGAATCAAATTAACTTTATCGAGAATAAATGCTCCATTCATCACGGAGAATGATGTAGAAAAGTCCCTGCATCTATTTGCCCGCAGGGACTTTTTCCTTGTGAATTATCAGCATTACGAAGGCTGTTTCACCCTCTGAATGAAAAATGCAAGCACAAGTACCTTCGCAGCGATGCTATGCCCCAGTCGACTGATCTCTTTCACGGTCATAGGGTTGCTCAGAGCCACTTATCGCGGTTTCTCACGGCCCTGTTCCTTCGTGCTGTAGTGGGAACTATTAAGCGCATCAAACATCTTACGAGCGTGCTAGAAGGTTCAGGCAATGGCGTAAGCTTCCTTGCGTATAATTCCTAAACCACGATTACCTTCCAGAAAGCAAAACTATTCATCTCGAGTTTGCCGTCCGTCCCCGGCTATTGGAATTGGGTCCCCTAGGTACTTAGGCTTCGGCTTTAACCAATGAACAAGCATAAAGTCCTTATTTCTTGCCGCGATTTCTCGCGTTTCAAACTTCGGCATACCTCTGTACGTTTGCAAATCAGAGACAACGCCATAAGCTTCCAAGCCCATTTGTCTAGCCGTATAAATGGCTCTTTTCAAGTGATATTCCTGTGTAACAATGACTATTTTACGCACTTTGAAAACATCTCGAGCCCGATATATGCTTTCGTAAGTACTGAACCCAGCATGATCTAAGAACAAATCGACGGGCTGCACGTCATGTTTTTCCATAAATGCTCGCATCGCATTCACTTCATCGTAATTTTTCTGACCGTGATCCCCGCTGACCAGCAGCTTGTCCGAGACATGTCGTTGATATAGACCAAGGGCTACTTCAAGACGATCACGCAGCATAATAGAAGGTGTACCATCTGGGAGAACATAAGCGCCAAGTACGAGAATAGCATCTGTTTGCGGCACTTGATCAGCGGAAAGAATGTACTGTGAACCTACTTCTGCCACTCGATAATTAATAACACTAACCGCAGCTGCGCCTAAGACTCCTATAAAAACTAAGAGAAGGGTACCTCTACGTAGTCGACGGTATTTACTTGTCATTATGCTCACCTCTACGTATATGGACGGTATAACCTTCTCTCATGTTCATTCAGTTTATGGGCTTTCTTGTAAGTATACACGGAACCCCTTTACCGACAGCACCCGCCCCCGACATGATGTCCAGATATTTCAGCCCCCTCGCGCATTGCTGTTTACATACCTCGCAAGTAGCCGATTCGACAAGCCTCATCGTGTATTGAACACGTGACGAAAGCTCCTTCTTCTTGGTGACCTTCCCGCCCTTACCCTTAGGTGCCATGTTCATTCCTCCTCGTTAATCCTGTCAACAGTATATGAGGGATGGGCCGAACGGTTCTTAATGAGCAGGATCAAGTTAAGCTGACTTGTACAACGAAAAGTTCTTGCTTAAAGCTCCAGACCTTCTAGTAAAATTGGAACAATTTCTTCATAGAGGGCCGGGAACATCTCGCTGGGGAGCGGATTTACCCCAAAGCCAACCTCTATGGTAAAACCTGGTTTTCGAAACTGTTGAATAAACCAATCCTTGTAGCCCGCATCACTTCCGGTTAGTTTAACCGCCTTATACCCGCTTACACGAGCAAGCCGCGCTGCATACGCTTCGGAAGCCTCGGGCTCATAATCCCGATAGTTCCAATAAATCTCTTGCCCTTGTGTATGCAGAGCCATGACAAGTTCAAACGAATGAGCTTGCGTAAAATAAGCCATCGCTATCGTCTCTGGCTCTGTTAATGGCGCCTCGCCTCCGAAATCGCGTGCTCCTGGACCGAGCTGGCCTCTGCGCGCTGCCTCCTCTTCCCAATGAGCCGGGAACTGATCGTTCAAATCGACTCCACGCACATTGGCTTTCCAATTGTGGAAATCTGACGATCCCTCGTTCCAGTTCAGCAGTAAATCCCCGTAGGGGTGATTAGGAGTAACACCTTTTAATACAAGATCCACACCATCGGGATTAACCATCGGTACGATCCACAAGGTGCTTTCTGCAAGCAATCTTCCGACATGGTATCCTCGCCAAGCGATCCCTCTAGCATATGCTAAAGAAATATCCGCTAAAAACTGCATGATCAGGGGCGTAGTAATCCACTCATTGGCATGAAAAGAAGCATTGTAATGAAGCTTTCTGGGGCCATGCCCGATCCCTATTGCAGGAATACATTTGCCTAGCACGCTCTGTCCAATTGTCTGTATACCAAGAAACGGATATAACTTACTGAGCCTCGTTAATTCATTACAAAGCACCCCATAGTCGTATCCAACCTTCTCCATGCAATCACCTCGATGCCTATTTACTTCTTTCGTCACGATATGAGTATGCCTATGAGCCTCGAAACATTCGACAACAAAAAAAAGACCGAGCAGGCTCGGTCCATACACGCAATTAAATGATCGTAGGTACTTGCCAAACAACAGGTGTGATCGAGATTTGCTCTTTCAGCCACATTTGGGCAATTTGTTTAAATAATTTTGGCTCACCGCTGCAAAAGAATTGATGAATGGGAAGCAAACCCGTAGCCGCAAGCAGACCACGATGATATAAAATCGTACTAATTTCACGCGCGGTTTCATCAGCTGAAGAAATTAACGTGACATCCGGCCCCATTACGCGAGCAATAGCGGGTGTGAGAAAGGGATAATGTGTACATCCCAAGATCAGGCAGTCAATTGGCTTGCCTATCAGTGGACGCAGCGATTGCTCCACGATCGTATCAGCTTCATCTGCATGGAACAGCCCTTTCTCTACGAATGGGGCCAGCAGCGAACACGGTTCGCTTAACACATGGATGCTCGGTGAGATGCTTTGAAGCGCATATTCATAAGCTTGACTTCTAATCGTGCCCTCGGTGCCAATAACGCCGACAACCCCGCTTTTCGTCGATTTAATCGCGGCTCTCGCTCCCGGTGAGATAACCCCGATCACGGGAATTGAAACGCGAGCTCGAATCTCTTCTATAGCTACGGCAGTCGCCGTATTGCAGGCAATGACAATCATTTTGGGATTAAATTTAAGTAAATAGTCAATGATTTGTCGAGTGAACATACGAACTTCCTCTGGAGGTCGGGGTCCATAGGGGCTTCGAGCCGTATCACCGAAATAAATCACCTTTTCTTGAGGAAGCTGTCTCATGACTTCTTTTACTACGGTTAAACCTCCGACTCCGGAGTCGAGAACGGCTATCGCTTGCTGCACACCTATACGCTTCCTTTGCCGGTTAATAAATTGCGGAACCACATGGTTAGAATATGAACGTCCAAGCTCAAAGGTACTAGGCAAATGAAGCTGTTTTCTCAACATCTACCTATTTTTCAGGTTAAAGTTCATTCACGAGTCCGAATTCATAGCCTTTCTTTTTAATTTCTTTACAAATGCGATCGAGTGCTTCCATATTCTCCTTAGAGCCCTGGTGCATCAAAATGACATTTCCCTCATGCAAATTGTTCATAATGTCGTTATAAGGATCCTCGGCGCCGTTTTTCCTTGGTTCCCAATCACGCATAGCAGTCGACCAAAATACAGAGGTATACCCCATCCCAGAAACGAGACTTAAATTGTGCATGTTATATTTCCCATAGGGAAAACGGAAATATTTCTCTACGTCTTTCCCGGTTATTTGCTTATATAAAGCTTCAAAATCAGTAACTTCTTTCTTAATCTGATCGTCCGTCAGTTCATTGAAATCTTTATGCGTCATCGTATGATTCGCAATCAAATGACCGTCTGCGACTAATCGTTTTAAATAATCCGGATTCTTTTTAATATTATTGCCGGAGATGAAAAAATTCGCCTTTACATTATTATCTTTAAGCGATTTAAGCATCAGATCGACATCAATAAGGGGACCACCTGCATCAATGGTTAGGTACACTTTTTTACCCGTACCTACCCAAACTGCCTTTTGATCCGCTGTGAACGATTTCGTTTCCTTCGGAAAATCAGGAACTTGTCCCGTTTTCTTTTTCATATAGTACCAGGAGTAAGCCGTTCGATCTCCGCTTGCATGCTGCGCTGCAGGTTTCGTGGACGCAGTTGGTTTAGGCGTTACGGATGCTGTAGGAGTCTGAGAGGCATGAGGTGTCTCACTTGGTGAAGGTGATGACATTGGAGTGGGTATGGGTGTTGCTATTGGTTTTGGAGTTGCGGTTACAGGGAGGCTCGTTGCTTGTGGAGTAGCAGTTGCTACAGGGGGATTTCCCTTTTCAGATGATGTGGAGCTCAAACTTTTGTCTGCACAGCCGATCAATGATACGCTTAAAACGATCAGCAGTGCAGCGCTTTTGGATAGTGGGGTCATGCTAGCACCTCGTCCCTTCATGAATACTCGCATACTCATATTCGACATTGCTAGACAATTTCCCTGCTAATTTCCTATTTTGTAGCTCGATACGTCAAAAACTGAAAAATAGTTATGAGGATAAAAGCAGTTCCAGCTAACATTGGAATCGTAATGAAACCGAACCAATTTAAGTAATCTACATCACAAGGAACGGGGCCGCAGGCTGTTGCGTCTTCATGGAAGACACCTGATTGAAGCAGAACATGATAAATGGAGATACAAGCTCCCCATATCGTTAGTGGCAGCGCATAGATGGTGAGTTTATAGTCTCTACGAACGGCTGCAATACCTAACAGAATGACAAGCGGATACATCAGAATGCGCTGATACCAACATAATTTGCAAGGTAAAAAATTCATAATCTCAGAGAAATATAGACTTCCTAGTGTTGCGATTAAAGCTATGAACCATGAGATGTACATACCATTATCTTTAATCCACTTATTTGACATTATTGCTCGTCCTCCCTTTCCCTCTCATTATAGAAAAATATAGGCGAGAAGTCTAACAAATAGGCATATTTATCCGATTTATTCGACCTTGAACTGGGAAACAGACTTCGCAAGTTCCTTCGTCAGATTATCGATACTCTCTACCATATCAGCGAGATTATGCACCATAGCGGATTGCTCTTGAACCGTGGCGGTTACTTCTTCTACTGAAGCAGACACTTCTTCGCCTGAGGCAGATAAGTTCTGAGTAGAATCAAGGACATCATTTTTGTCTCGTTCCATATGCTGCACTTCGCTAGCCATCGATTTGATTTGATCCGTAATATCCATCACATTTTCTAAAATAACTTGAAAAGAGCTTTGCGTTTTACCGACAAATTCATCTTGTTTTAAAGCAATAGCCCGAATCTCGCCAACACTTTTGTTATTCTCATCTACATGGGTAAGGGTTTGTTGGATAATGCCATCGATTTCACTAGACTGCTTGGAAGACTCTTCCGCTAGTTTTCGAATTTCACCAGCAACGACTGCAAAGCCACGACCATGTTCGCCCGCTCTTGCCGCTTCAATGGATGCGTTCAAGGCTAAAAGATTCGTCTGCTTGGCGATATTGCCGATAGCGCCTGTAATATGACGAATTTGATTCGAACTTTCGGCTAACAAGCTTGTAATGGATGAAATTTTGTGAACTTCTTGTTCGTTTTTATTATTGATTTGAATCAGGTTTTGAATCACTTCACGATTGGTATGAAAGATTGCAATTATGGCTTCGGCTCTTTCTTTCATTGATTGAGAGGTCTGATTAACCCGAGCGATTTTTTCTCCTAACTCATTAAACTTACCCACGATATGATCCGTATTATGGGATTGGGACTCCATTGCTTTAGCGATTTCCATCGTCGTCACGGATGTTTCTGAGATTGACTGACTCGTATTCTTCGAGGTTTGTTCGAGCTCATTGGTGCTTGTATTCAGCACCGCAATGGAAGTGTTCATATGAGCAATCAATTCTTTATTTTTAGCAGCCATAACATTAAAACTATCTGCCAAATCTCTAAATTCACTATTGTATTTCCCCTCGGCGTGTGCAGTTAAATCGCCCGAGGAAAGACGTTGGAACAAGCCCGTCAGTTTAGTAATCGGCATGGTTATGGCTCTTGAGAGGAGGAGACCAGCCAGAATAGCAAAGACAACAGCGATAAGAGTTATAACTACAATTTTGCTCATCAAATCGTTCAAGGGCTGCTTGATATCACGGTAATCATCCTCGACGACAACCATCCAATCAGCCCCCGGAATCTTGGCATAGCGAATATAGGTATCGGCATTGTCTACGGTACCTTGTACTACCTCGCCTGATGCTTTTTGCTTCACAATTTCTGCGAATTCCGGGGATTCCAGCTTCTTCCCTACGATGGAAGAATCCGTAGAGTGATATACAATCGTACCTCCGCGACTTACTACATAAACTTTTCCGGCAGCATTAATTCGTATATTTTTTAGCTTATCTACAAAGAAGGACGCGTCCATTGTACTTAAATAAACGCCGAGCACTTTGCCGTCGTCATCCTTGACAGGCTCTGCAAATACGACAACTAACGTATTGCTCGTTTTGGAAATGATCGCATCGCTAATGACAAATTTCCCCTGCATCGCTTCCTTATAGTAATCGCGATCGGAACGATCCATTTTTAAGGCTTCCGCATTGTTGCTGGCCACAACCATGCCTTTATCGTCGATCAGCATCATCGTCTGAACACCTTGTGTGCCTTTAATGCTTTGGACTAGGAGGGCGTTGGCTTTCACCTGCAAGTCGTTTTTGGGAGAGAAGAAGTCAGAATCTGATAATTTCTTTTGATACTTAAACTTCAATAGGTCTTTCATGGTATTTTGGACCGCAATTAAGTACGTGCTTTGTTCTTCTAACTGCACCGTCGTGTTCAGATTTTGCCCAATACGTTCAACATTCGTATTTATTTCATCCTTGCTTTTCTTCAGAAGCAAGCTTGATCCAAAAACATACGTAAATACACTGGAACCTGTTAAAACTAAAACAACCAAAAGACTGATCAATAGGGGCAGCTTAACTCTCAGGGATATCGTCTTTCGGCTTTTCTTTTCTTTTAATGGTGTCATGATGTCTCCTTTTTTATGTTCACTATGATTTCTATGTACTCTACTATATCGGAAACTGCTGACCAAATTTGAATAAAAAGCAAAGAACCGTGTGAGACGACCCTCTGGTCATACCCCTGTCAAGTAGACAGATGAAAAAAGCTACGCTGCCAGCGCGCACCGATACTCAATCGGTGCGCGCTGTTTCAGTTTGGATTGAAACCGCTGGTAGTTATAAAAGTAAATATAA
>NZ_JAAIKC010000011.1:0-71412 GCF_010820665.1 Paenibacillus sp. SYP-B3998
GCATGTATTAGGCACGCCGCCAGCGTTCGTCCTGAGCCAGGATCAAACTCTCCATAATAGTTAAACCTATTTGAAAGCTTAATTGCTCATTTGCGTTGCTAGCGAGATTTGCATCTCTTTTTTGGTCACTTACGTGACCTGCTGATTGTTCACTTATTTGTTCAGTTTTCAAGGAGCTTTATTGCGTTACCGTTCAAAGCGTTAGTGCATCGCTCTTGCGGTGACAAGAACATATACTATCAGGTTTCAAAACCAAATGCAAGTATATTTTAATATCCATTATTCAACATTTCGAAAAACCCTTTTACTTTGTCGTCCAGACACCTAAGCATGCATTGTTCTCAATAAACGAAAACCTCCTAATCCTATCATGAACGCCATTTAACTATGCCCCACTAATCTGGTTAGCACCCACTCCCTTGCTTCAAAGAGACGCAGTCAGGTTACAAAACAGCGGATTGTTACACTATAACCAAATAACCAAGCCGTCTACCTTCTATATTTCTTTCCCTCCCTTGGGCTTGAAAGATAAAGGACCTCTCGGACACCTGCATGTCGATAGGTCCTTCGTATAAAAATTCGTTCATAACATATCAATACTTCTAACGTCTGGTTTCAAAATTTCCACCTAAACATCACAACACAAGTTGGTCAGACGGTTACGCTTCGCCTAGAAGCTGCAGAAGCTCCTGCTCATCATCAATAATTCTAATACCCAGGTCTTGCGCCTTCGTTAACTTGCTTCCAGCACTTTCACCTGCAATAACGATATCCGTTTTCTTAGAAACACTTCCGGTAATTTTGGCCCCGAGCGCCTCAAGCTTCTTGGCTGTTTCATCGCGCCCCATGGTGCTGAGTGTGCCTGTAAGAACAATCGTTTTACCAAAAAACGGATTATCAGAGCTTGCTTGAATGACAATCGGTTCCTCCGAGACTGGATTGACCCCTGCTTCCAGCATCCTTTGAATGCTCGATACCATAACGGGATCATGGAAAAATGTAACGATGCTATCGGCTACAATGCCGCCTACATCTGGAAGCATAATTAACTCCTCAGGTGTAGCCTCCATTAATTTAGCTAAGTTGCGGTAATGATCCGCCAATACTTTAGTCGTTGTTTTTCCTGAATTCGGAATTCCGAGCGCATACAGGAAAGAAGCGAGGTCGCGAGATTTACTTTTTTCTAAGGCGTCCAAGAGGTTCTTCGCTTTCTTCTCTCCGAAGCGATCAAGCTTCACGAGGTCTTCGAATTGAAGGGCGTACAAATCAGCAGGATCACGAACATCTAGCTCTTGATGAAGCTGTGAGGCGGTCATTTCGCTGAAAAATTCAATATCCATCGCGTCGCGCGAAGCAAAATGCGCCATACGTCCGACTAGCTGCGGACTGCAGCCAAGACGATTCAAGCAAAATAAATGCGCACCACGCATTTCCAATTCACTACCGCAGGAAGGACAATGAGTCGGGAAGAGGATCTCTTCGCCGTCGTTATCCTCGGTTACTTTGCCCAGTATTTCAGGGATAACATCATTCGACCGACGAATATAGACAAGGCTGCCCAGAGCATGCTTAAGATTTTTGCGCTCAATGTCGCCAACGTTGTTAAGCGTACAGTTCTGTACAGTCACGCCTGCCAAATCAACGGCCTCAACACGGGCTAGTGGGGTGATTTTACCTGTACGGCCTACTTCCCAAGAAACGCTTTGAAGAATGGTGGTTGCCTCTTCCGCTTCAAACTTGTACGCAACTGCCCAACGAGGAAATTTCTCCGTGTAGCCCAGCACTTCTCGCGTACGGATGTCGGTGAGCTTAATGACGCTTCCATCAATTAAAAAGTCAAAGCTATGACGCTCCTCAGCAATGCGCTCCAACTCGGCTGAAACGTCTTCCATATTCGTGAAAAACCGCGTACGATCGCTCACTTTAAAATGGTTATCTCGAAGGAATTGAATCATATCCGCATGGTTATCAAATTGGACATCGTCGGAAAAACCAACATTATAGAAGAAAGCGTTCAGCTTACGCTCTGCGGTCGTTTTGGGATTCAGGTTCCGCAGCGCTCCAGCGGCTGCGTTTCGGGCGTTTTTGAGTGGTTCCGCAGCTGTCTGGTTGTAAGCCTCCAGTACAGAAAGGAACATCATCCCCTCTCCTTGTACCTCAATTGTCCCCTGATCGTAAGGAATTTCTAACGGAATGGTCTTAATCGTCTTGATCTGCGCTAAAATTCCCTCGCCCACAGTACCATTGCCACGGGTGGAAGCTTGAATGAGCTGCCCCTTCTCATAAGTAAGATTGAGCGTCAATCCATCGAACTTCAATTCTACGACGTACGAAGGCTCAGGAAGTGGCTGTTCTGGATTCTTACTATTGTATTCGCCAATCAGCTTCAGCACACGCGTGTGCCAAGCTTGTAGATCCTCTGCATTTTGCGCCTTATCGAGGCTCCATAGGCGTGAAAGATGGCGATGTGGCTCAAAGCCTTTGAGAATATCCCCGCCAACTCGCTGTGTAGGTGAAGAGGGCAGGGTAACCCCTGTCTCTTTTTCCAACGTGACTAGTTTATCGTAAAGCGCGTCCCATTCCTGATCCGAAATGGTAGGCTTATCTAATGTGTAGTAATTACGGTTATGTTGATTAATTTCTTGGATGAGGGCTTTCATTGCCGCGATGGCATCTGTCATTACGGGCTCTTCCTCTCTATGTCGATATGCGATTAGGATTCTTTCGTAATCGGTGCGAATTTCGCTAACAGGCGCTTGAGCCCGACTGGTGCCGGGAAAGCAATTTGAAGCTCGGTATCATCGCCTGAGCCTTTGACGGACACGATGGTGCCGATGCCCCATTTGCCATGGGACACTTTGTCGCTGGCTTTGTAGTCCGTCACCGCGCCGCCCGCTGCGGCCTGCGGAGCCCGGAACGCTGTGGGTCTAGGGCTGGCTGCCGGGCTCGGAGCTGCCGTACTGGAGCCCGACCGACCGAAGGAGGACGGTGTGCCCCATGCGGACGAGCCAGTGGATCCGCGGCTCGCTGAGCTTCCAGCACCGCTGCTGCCCCATGAACTGGTGCGGCCAGCTCGCGAGAAGCTACCGCCCCCGCCCATCGAGACATTCTCAAGGAGTTCTTGCGGAATCTCCGTAAGAAATCTCGAGGGTGCATTAGCAGCGGTGCGACCAAAGAGCGTGCGCATACGCGCGCACGTCAGAAAGAGCTCTTGCTCAGCGCGCGTGATGCCTACGTAGGCAAGTCGGCGCTCCTCTTCCAGTTCTTCATTGTCGGAAAACGCACGACTGTGCGGAAAGACGCCTTCTTCCATACCGATAATAAAAACAACCGGAAATTCAAGCCCTTTGGCGCTGTGCATCGTCATCAAAACGACAGCATCCTTCTCTTCCTCACTCTTCTCCTTATCCATCGTGTCGATATCGGCAATCAGCGCCAAGTCAGTCAGGAACGAGATGAGTGACTTATCTTCATTACGTTTTTCAAAATCCATCGTTACAGACAAAAACTCTTCAATATTTTCAAGTCGCGCCTTAGATTCAATCGTATTCTCACGCTGCATCTCAAGCCTGTACTGCGACATCTCCAATATTTTCTCCGTTAACTCGGTCACTGATAAGTATTCAACCATCCGATTAAGGTTATCAATCATTTCTCGGAAATCCGACAAAGCATGTTTCGCTTTCGTATTGATTTCGAGCGCCTCGACTTCCTCTAGCATCGCGTAAAGAGAAATCCCTCTGCGTCCTGCCATGTCGGCTAATTTATCCATGGTGGTACCGCCAATGCCCCGCTTCGGCACATTCACAACTCGATTTAAGCTGATATCGTCATCTGGATTAGAAATGAGGCGTAAATAAGCCAAAATATCTTTAATCTCTTTGCGATCATAGAACTTCACGCCGCCGACAATTGTGTAGGAAATATCCGATTTAATCAAAATTTCCTCAATAACCCGGGACTGGGCGTTTGTTCGATAAAGAATGGCGTGATCGGCAAATTTTTTCCCTTTTGACTTATTCTTATTGATTTCACTCGTAACAAAATAACCTTCTTCATGCTCGGAGTCAGCTTGATACAGCTTAATTAGATTACCGCCTTCTTTATCCGTCCAAAGGTTTTTTGGCTTACGCCCTGTATTGTTCGCAATAACTTTGTTAGCCGACTGCAAAATATTCGAGGTAGACCGATAATTTTGCTCTAACAAGATCGTCGTCGCATTAGGGTAATCTTTTTCAAAATTAAGGATATTAGTAATATCAGCTCCGCGCCAGCGGTAAATGGACTGGTCACTATCGCCCACAACGCAAATGCGCTTATGTTTCTCAGCAATCATCTGGCATAACATATACTGTGCACGGTTCGTATCTTGATACTCATCAACATGAATATATTGAAACTTATTTTGATAAAAATCCAGCACTTCAGGAACTTCCTTGAATAATTGAATCGTTGCCATAATTAAATCGTCGAAATCAAGTGAATTATTACTTCTGAGCTTTTTTTGATACAAGGAATATATCTTAGCTGTAAGGCCTTCAAAGTAGTCACCTTGCTTATTTTCTAATTGCTGCGGGGTAATGAGTTCATTCTTTGCTGTGGAGAGCGCGGCTTGAAACGCCTTCGGTTCAAACTTCTTCGTGTCGATATTGAGCTCTTTGCAGCAGGCCTTAATGACGGAGAGCTGATCTCCGGAATCAAGAATCGTAAAGTTCGAGGAGAATCCGATTCTTGTAATATCTTTGCGTAGAATCCGCACGCACATGGAGTGAAAGGTAGAAACCCAAATATCCCTTCCGCCTCCGCCAACAAGCTTGCCTACTCGATCCTGCATCTCACGGGCAGCTTTATTCGTAAAAGTAAGAGCCAGGATGCTCCAAGGTGCCGCCTTGCGTGTTCCAATTAAGTAGGCGATGCGGTGCGTTAGCACACGCGTCTTACCGCTGCCCGCTCCTGCCATAATAAGAAGAGGGCCTTCAACGGCTTCCACTGCTTTACGCTGCTGGGGGTTGAGCCTTTTAATTGCATCCAAGATATTTACCGTTTCGTTCATAATCTACCTTCCTGTTCTATCAAGGTTCACGGTCTGAAGCGCTTGCTCCAAATCCGTATAGATAACGTTTCCTACTACAATAATGTCTGCCGCCTCCGCTGCTTGCTGCGCTTTATCCAAGGTATCGATCCCGCCACCATAAATGAGCCGCGCATTCTCCAGCACACTTCGTGTACGACGCACCAACTCCATGTCGCCAAAAACGCCGCTGTATTCCAGATAAACGATTGGCATGCGGAACAGCTTGTCCGCCATGCGGGCATAAGCTGTAACATCTTTGGTATCCAAGTTCGTACGGGCTGAGGTGAGCTGCGCCGCTGTCGCTTCATGGTTTAATATGATATAACCCTCGGTTATAATTTCATCCCAATTCAAAATGGCACCAAATTCTTTCAAAGCGTCATGATGATGCCCTACAATCCATTGCGGATCATTCGCATTTAACACGACAGGTATCAAAAACAGATCAAATCCAGGCACGATAGCCTCTTGATTGGAGATCTCCAATACACAAGAAACTTCGTACTGACGAATTCGAGCCAAAAGATCCACTGTATTATCAAAAGTCACCCCGGTAGAACCGCCTACCATGATTGCATCTGTACCCGACTGACACAATCGATCTAACGCCTCGTCGGAGATTTCTTTGTCCGGGTCAAGCTTAAATACATGCTTCCACTTGCTTATATCGACAATCAATGGTTTCCCTCCGATTAAGCGGCAATTATGCCATACTACCACCAGTCTATGCTAACCCATTCCGGTGTGTCAAATGACAAAAGACGGGCTAATCACCCGTCTTTTTAAGCAATTTGTACTTTTCACGACCTGACGTATGCTGAACCACTTATTTACTAAAATACAAACAAGCGTTCTTGTATATGGAACCTTTATAAATAAAAGCTGAGACGCTTGGTCTCAGCTTCGGGTTTGCCTACGTTTAAGTCTTATTTAACTTCAATGTTAAATATTTTTTCAACGTTCGTATCTGAGTGATCATTTTGCTGCAGCTCGAGTTTGATTTCATGCTTGCCTGCAGTCAGATTGGTCAGCTTCACAGGAGCATTCGTACCAAGCATAGCTTTCTGCTTTCCATCCACATATAAGTGAAGATGACCTTCTCCTTGTACGTTCTTCTTATCCATATGGTCTGTCGATAGTT
Source organism: Paenibacillus sp. SYP-B3998 (assembly GCF_010820665.1). GTDB lineage: Bacteria > Bacillota > Bacilli > Paenibacillales > NBRC-103111 > Paenibacillus_E. Next base: position 6,216 of record NZ_JAAIKC010000011.1, read on the forward strand.
GAAAATTGCTAGTCTTATACGAAATGGTAGCATTCCGTCCATCTAGGTTGATCTGCGCATCAATACTAGGCTTAGTTCCAGCTGGCGCAGTTTTTATGCTGCTTTCTTTACTGGGCTGAGCCACTGTCGATGTTACTTTGGAGACTCCAGTCAATCCCGTTGCATCAGCTTCATCTTTAGAACCACAAGCTGTTGCCATTGCCCCTAGTATAATGAGTGAAGCTGCGCTATAAACCCACGTTTTTCTCATCAGTGATACACCCTTTTCCCCATAAGTTTGGACATCCTTAGTCTCTTATATATGTATGACAAGCTGATTCCATACCTTGAATATTGTGATCCCATAGAATTATGCGCCTAAAGAAAAACAAAAGGACGCCCTAGAGCCTGGGAGCTAAGGACGTCTTGACAAATACAAATTCAATTAACCGTTTAGAAGCTATAACGGCTTCCTTCTTGGTGTCTGCTTAAATATGAGCTTTCCCCTGTCGAATGCGAGCTTTGATCACTCGATTGATTGCGAGCATTTTGCGTTTGGTTGGCTGACTTGCCAGTCAAGCTAGTGATTTCCGAAGACGTAAGATCGGTAGTATTGTAGGCGGATTTATTCTCAATCCCTCCTGATGAAATACCACCTACTCCATAATCGGATGTAGAATATCCTTGATTTGGACTATATCCTTGATCTTGCAATACGTTATAGGGCTGCTGTTGATGCGTATTTGGGGAATTACTTGTATGCTGGGAAAAACCCTGATTGTAAACGGCATTCGGGAATGAAGTCGCATTAATGGTCTGTGCCGGTTGGAAAGGCGCCTGATGCAAGGCCGCAATCTGATTTTGGCTAGGGCTCTGCGTCTGCTGGTGTTGGGCTTGCGTTTGATTTACCTGCTGTTGGCTATGACCTTTGTTCACTCTACTTAAATTCTGTTGAACAAACGATTGCAGCTTAACTGAGGATTGGCTTTGTTTTTGTAGTTCTTGTTGAAGCTGCTGCTGAGCGGCAGGTTGAATTTCATAACCGCCCAGGCTTTGAATTTCTTGAAACACAGCTGACTGATCCTGCAGCGTCTTCTGCAAAAGCGTCTGGAACGTTTGTCGAACCTGCGGATTCGCCGCCTCCAAGATGGCTGTCGTATATTCACGTGCAGTACGCTTCAACTCAGACAGAACGAAGTTTGCAAGATCTTGCTCTTCTAGATAAACTTGCTGCTGTTGGCTTTGTTGATGTTGTTGGTTTCCATAAGCCTGCTGCTGGTAGGAATTTCGCTGATTTTGTTGGCTTTGCTGATACACGATTCAATGCACCTCCTGGTGTCCGAATTAATGGGTAATGCCAGATTGCTGCTGCAGGGTGTTCACGAGCAAGCTAATGTTTTGCAGGCGCTCTTGAGAAAGATGAATCAACGTCATCTTCAAAGATGGGCTTTGGGACTCAACCGCGCCTTGCACACAAAGCTTCGTAAGTAACTCCTCATTTTTCAGTGAATCCGATATGTAGGCTAGTTCTTTACTGGAAATGGTTTGGTTTCCTTGATTGTACATGTGAATGATTACCCTCCTTTCCTTTGTTACTAGTAGGCTTCCCAATTTATTCCGTTTTATGTAAGTTCAAAAAAGGTTCACAAAAAAACCGTCCCTCGCATCATTTCCTGCGGAGAACGGTCTTCTGTGTTAGGAGGCTGGTTGTTCCGGTTTGCCGGCGTAGGCATCTGCCACCTTTTGTATATCAGCGGTTGTGAGCATGTAAGCCCAATCCCCACCTTGTTTAGCTAGCCAAAGCATATCTTGGTTCAGCTTTCCTTCATAGGTCTCTGTAGTGTCCTTACCATCAATCGTTAATCCGAGTTCAACTTTGAACTCGCCTCCCACTGTCGCGTGTCCTGCCGATGGTTGTGGCAGCACTGCCGTTCGCAGAAAGGTCAGTTGATCTAGCAACGGACTCGCCTCAGAACCTTTCAATTCCTTATCACCGAGCTTCCAATTAGCTTCAGCAGTAACCTTGTCCTTATCCGTCTTCGCTAACGTCCAAGATTGGCCTTTCCAAGTCAGCTTCACGTTCTGCACTTTATCGTTATCTAAAAGAAACGGATTCGTCTGGGCGAAGTCCACAGACTGCTTGTTAAGTGCCATTAACGATTGGTCACTCACCTGATAAACAGCGGCAGATCCCTCTACCATGGCATAGGAATATCCTTGAATGGGAAGCGCCGCTCCAACCTGAAGTCCTTTTTTTGATCCATCCTTCATCGTAACTTCATACGTTTGCGCAGGGTGATCTAACCCATACTTAGCCAAATCCGTTGTCTGTTCCTCCACGACCTTCACTTGATTCACAAGACCGAGCGCGTCAAGCCAGCTACTGACCAAATTCGTGTTGGTAGGCGCAGCCGCCGGCTCCTTCATCTCCCAGCCATTGTTGATTCGACTTAACTCAACCTGCTGAGTACCTGCCTGCACATGAAGAGACTGGACCTGCTCTTGCTGAATCGTGAGAAGAGCTTTCGGTTCTTCTTTCTTTTCTCGGAAGAAGTCCTTGCTTGAAGCATACCAGAATCCTCCAATGCAGATGACCACTAACAGAATGGTAGGAATAAACCGTTTCATCCCCTTCTCCTCCTCCACCAAATCATTCCACCAATCACTAAGAACAAGAGCGGGAAGAACACGATTGTAATGATGAAAATGGTATTAGCTTGGCTTGGCGTTATAAGCGCCTGTTGAAAAGCATCCCCTTGACGCGGACGAATGGTCACTTGGTCCTTTTGCTCCTGTAACCAGCCAATGCTATTCAGCGCAAAATCTTTATTGCCTTGATTTTGAATATCTTCATCCAATACGAACGTCGATCCACCTAAAATAACAGCTTTTGGCTTGTTATCCTTATTTTGGATCGCATAACCAAGGTTCAATGGACCTTTTACATCTGCCGCATCCTGCTTCGTTTTGGATTGTGCCAGGAGGTTAATATCGGTTTCACCGTAAGCCTTGTCAGACGTTGTGAGCAGCACCGATTTCGTCCATTCCCCTGCACTTTCGTCAGCATTCAAGCTTACAGCAAGCGACAGCATGGTGATCAAATTGTTGCTAGCCAATTTATTCGTAATCTCATGAGACCCATATTCCGGAATAATCGTCAATGGATCATAGAGGGATGTTTGCTTCGGTTCAATGGCAACAGCATGCTGATCCTGGATACCGAACGTTTTCATGATCGAATCGATGTTTTTCCATTTCGTCGCCATATCTTTATTAAAGCCTAAAGCGATATAAATTTTCCCTTTATCCTTCAAATAGGTATTGATGAGCTCAGCCTCTTTGTCATTAAGGTCATTTTGCGGCCCCAGCAGCAGCAGCATTTGCGCATCATCTGGTATTTTACCCTCGCGATACAGGTTCAGATCCTTAACGACATAGTTAGAGCTTATTAGACTGCTTGTAAGGATAGTCATCGCATTTTGCGGATACTCTTGATGCCCTGACAACAAGTAGACCGTATGCTTCTCAGTAGAAGTCAGACTTGTAATTGCTTGGGTAAACTTCTCTTCGCCCGTAAACGTATACGAGCCGTCTTGTTGACCGTTAAATAGCTCCGCAAAGTTTACATTTTTCTTTTTGTCACCTAATTCAAAAATGAGCGTTCCGCTTTGATCGACACCATACTGTTTCGCCATCGAAGGCTGTTTCAGCATATCGTATTCATCATAAGTGATTTTGCCGCTTTGCTTTTTATACTCTGCAGCCATATCAGTTACCTGGCGAGTAATGAAATCACTGCCCGCTCCACTGTTCGTAAAGGCGATAATATGGATGTCTTGATTCAAATTTTTGAGTGTCGTTACCGTTTGCTCGGAGAGCGTGAAGCTCTTGTTCTTCGTCAAATCGAGCTGAAAGCCCTTCAGCGAATGAAGGAAGATCGTCAGAATGATGAAAATCCCGATAACGGCGATTGATAACACAGTCGCATTGGTTCCCCGTATCCACTTATTCATCCCGCTCACCTCCAACGCTTTCTTTCAAGAACTTGTATGCTAAGAACAAGGAATACAGCAGCTAATGAGATATAAAAAACGATGTCTCCGCCGTGTAAAACGCCTTTTTGCAGGTTAGACATATGGCTGGTTAACGAAAATTGGCTTACCCATTCCTTCAGCTTCCCGCCAAAGCTATCGCTAAGCCAATCAAGCAACCATAAAAGCAGTAAAATAACAAAGCCTGCTATACCGCCCACCATTTGATTGCTTGTCAAGCTAGAGGCAAATAGACCTACTGCCATCATCGCGCAGCCAAGCAGGAACATTCCTAGGTAAGACAGCCACATAACCGGCTTATCTAACGTTCCGAAGGCTGACATAATGAGCGGATAAATTAAGCTGATAGCTACGAGCCCTACTTGAACAACCAGTGTGGACAAGTATTTGCCCAGAATGATTTCACCGATGCCTGCAGGAGAAGTGAGCAGTAATTCATCCGTTCCTTGCCGGAATTCGTCTGCCACGAGCCTCATCGTTAGGAGCGGAATAATAAATAGGTATACAAAAGTTGTATTCCCTACAACAGAACGAGCATCCACAATCGGCGGCTGGCCATTGACGAAATTAATGTAGAAAAAGAAGCTCGACAGAAGCACGTAAAAAGCAAATGCCACGTAAGCAATTGGCGAATAGAAATACATTTGCAGCTCTTTGGAGCAAATGGCCCACATTCTACGCATTGGCGGCAACCTCCTCTTCATCCTCAGATGAGGAGCCCTGTTCAGCAGGTTCATCCGTTGTCAGCTTAAGGAAAATGTCCTCTAAGCTCAGGCTCTCCCGCTTCATCTCGAGAATCGGATAGCCGGCCTGGGCTAGGTGGAAAAATAGCGCTTCGCGGATATCGGAACGATCCGCGGAGGTCACGAGCAGCTTCACGGTTTCCGAGGAAGCAGTTGTCACCGCAGCATCGATAGGCTCATCGCTATCGATGGCCGTAGTACTGTCAGGAGCGTCTACGGACGCTGCTGGGTGCATGAGGCTCGGCGCAGCTTCAGCGCCGAGTTCTTTCACTGCCGCGACGGCTTCCAGCCCACGCAGCTCGGTCAAGATCCGCTCGCGAGGTCCCTTGACCTCAAGCGATACCTCGAACGTCTCGCCCATTGTGCGGCCGAGATGCTCCGGGCGCTCGTCAAGGACGACGCGTCCTTGGTTAATAATGAGAACGCGGTTACAGATCGCGTTAATCTCAGGCAAAATGTGCGTGCTCAGCAGCACGGTGTGGTTCTCACCCAGCTCGTGAATGAGCTGGCGAATTTCAATGATCTGCTTCGGATCGAGTCCCGAGGTGGGCTCGTCCAAAATGAGCAGATCCGGTTGGTGCAGGATCGCCTGCGCCAAGCCAAGACGCTGCTTGTAACCTTTGGACAAGGAGCGAATAACTTGCTTCTCGCGGCCTTGCAGACCAAGCTTGTCAATGGCCTCGCCAACACGCAGCTTCTGTTCCCTCGCAGGGACATCCCGCAGGTTGGCAATAAATCTTAAATAAGCTTGCACTGTCATCTCTGGATACAAAGGTGGCGTTTCTGGCAAATAGCCAATCTTACGTCGTGCCTGCTTCGGATGATCCGCCATTGAAAGTCCGTCTACCCATATGTGTCCATGTGTCGGATTCAGATACCCCGTAATCATACGCATTGTCGTCGTTTTGCCAGCACCGTTCGGCCCTAAGAAGCCGACGATTTCGCCGCGCTGCATCGAGAAATCGATGTTATGCACGCCGCGCTCATTTTCGTACAGCTTGCTGACCTGTTTGACCTCAAGCATCGAAGATCCTCCATTCATAACATTCGTTCATATAAACCATCATCACTATACCCTTGGAACAATAAACCAACCTTAAGCAAAACTGAAAAATAGATTAAAATAATATGTCTAAATTGTGAACAAGATAGCTTGTTCGGATATAACCATTCAGCAATACTAAAAAACCTCAACACTTGCCTCGCATACATGAGCAAGGACGTGTTGAGGTTGCTTTTAAGAGAATTCAGCATGCGATCTAACATGCAAGCTGTTTTTTTCAAATTATTTAACAAGCTGACCGCGCGTAACTCCAAGCTGGTTAGTCGCTTTCAACGACTTCCATACTTGTGTTCCGCTGATTTGACCGGCAATAGCACGACTGTACAAGTCAAGAATCTCACGAACCTTATCCGGCGTCTCTTCAAGAAACTCAACACGGAAAGAACGAATACCTAGCTCCATAAAGTGGCTCAAATACTCTGCGCCCGATTGATCGACTGCATTGTAAACCGTATTCCGGCAGCCTTCGTCCACGCGAACTGGATGCGACATGCCTACGCGATCTTGCAAGGACACGCTGTGGTCCTCACAAGGACGACCACAGTTCGTGAAATCTGTGCCTTCACTCAGGAACGTACAGTATACACAATGTTCCGTATGGAACATCGGCATATGCTGATGAATCACGACCTCAAGCTTCGATGTTTCCGCTCGGCGCAGCAAATCAACCATCTGCTGGATATTCAAATCATAGGACGGAGTTATCTTGGAAAGCCCTGCTTCCAAGAACAATGCCGCCGTCTTGTGATTCGATACATTCAGCGAGAAGTCACCGATTAACTGAGGTTTCGGTGCGTTAAGATTCTCCCACTGATGTTTCAGGAAGAAGTACGCTGCGCCCGTATTGCGTACAAGCACGGCATCCGGATTAAGCTTCAATATATGGTTAAAGTAGCCTGTTTCCCCTGGCATATGAATTCTCGGCGTCACTAGCGCGATTTTGCGACCAGCGGCACGAACGGCTTCCACCGCGGCGGGGAACTGCTTAATAAATTCAAAATCGGCATAAATAAAATCAATCTCGGTTGTTTCCAGCACAGCCTTCACCTGATCCAGATTACGGCAAAGCGCAGTCAACTGAACCCCGTCCTTATCAGCAGGAACGGTACTGGAAGTCTGCTGCTGAGCTGAAGGTTCGCGCACATCGTCGTAAACGCCGACGATTCGCTTCTGATAAGCGCGAGGCTTCTGACGCTCGTCTTCCATCAGTTCAACAGCCATCCGACGCATGCTGTTCAGCTCGCGCATCGGAACGATTAACTCTCCCGTCAGCTGGACATCCAACTGGCTGAGCTCATAAATCGTGCCGCCTAGGCGTCCGAACTGCTCCTGGAAGAGCTGTTCGTCCATGGGACGCTTCTCCGCGCGAACTAGCGGAAGCTCGGATTGTACGAAGACAGTATGTCCGCCTCGGATATCTGTCCACCAGCTTTTCAGCGGCTCGCCTTCAACACCGCTTACCTTCAAGCTGACCGGGAACGTCCGGTAAGGCTTCTCGGTCTCGTACGTTTGGCGCAGACGCTTGTCCAGATGCGGATCGTTCGTTTTCCAAATGCGATCGCCTACGTGCAGACGGTTTAAATTCACATCATTCCGTCCTGGAATAATTTCAATCATTCCGCCCTCGGCCTCGCCTTCGATCTTCTCTCCCTTGCGGCGCAAATCGTAGATGCGCCCACCCTCTTCTTTCTTCGTTGGGTCCCCCGCATCGAACACAATCCCGTCGCCGCGCTTCAAAGGCGCTTCCAGCTCGCAAATGACGCCATCACGCAAAATCTGCCTGATGCGACCCACAAACACTCCACGACTCTTCGGATATGTACCCTCTACGAGTTGCTTATTGTTGGTCCCATTCAAGAAGCCAACCGTAAAACCACGCGAAAAGCTTTGCTCCAATTCACGCAGCTCTTCTTTCGTTGGGCGCGGATTCTCCCCATCGAAATACCGATCAATCGCGCGACGATATTTGCTCACGACGTTCGCAACATATTCAGGGGTCTTCAAACGTCCCTCAATTTTGAAAGAAGTCACGCCCGCTTCAATGAGCTCCGGCACCAGTTCCAGCGCCGCTAAATCTTTGGGAGACAACAAGTAGGCTACATCGCCCATTGGCTTTTCCACACCGTCAATCATCAGATCATAAGGCAGTCGGCAAGCTTGCGCGCATTCCCCACGATTCGCGGAGCGTCCTCCCCACATTTCCGAGGTGAGACATTGACCCGAATAAGAAACACACAACGCGCCATGTACAAATACTTCCATTGGAAGCTTTGCTTGATCGCCAATCTGTTTGATTTGTTTTAGGTTATTTTCACGTCCCAAAACAACCCGTTCAATATCAAACGGCTTCGTAAACTCAACAGCTTCTGGTGACGTAATCGTCATCTGCGTTGAACCATGAATCGGGAAATCCGGCGAGATTTCGCGAATCAATTTTACAAGACCGAGATCCTGAACAATCACCGCATCAACCCCGGCGTCCACGCAAGCTTCGATTAGTTGTTTCGCCTCATTTAATTCTTCCTCAAAAACTAGGATGTTAAAAGTTAGAAAACCTTTCACGCCATATAGATGAAGAAACGACATGATATCGGGCAATTCGTCCATCGTAAAGTTGTGAGCTCGCGCCCTAGCATTGAATTTCTCAACGCCAAAAAACACGGCATCCGCACCATTGGCCACTGCCGCCCTCAGGCAGTCCCAATCCCCGGCCGGGGCCAGCAATTCTATATCTTCTCTGCGTATCGTACGCATGGCAGCAAATCCTTTCACAAATAGATCCTTAAGTCACACTTAGTCTTCCTCAAGTCTTCTCTTTAGTGTAACAGAAAGGGTGGCAGGGAAGCTAGGGAGGGAGTAATTTGCAAACTTACCCACTTTCCGACACACGTCAACCCTTTTCCAAACGTTGCCTCTGGGATATATAACCCGTTAGAAGTTAACAAACCCCTTTATCAATGCTATAATGGCGAGGATAGTGACCATTTTAGTAATTGAGGGATATGTGTTGGTTTTGTCGAAATTTCATTATAAAAAGCTGCTTATCGGAATCGTCCTTGGATTCATTTTACTTGTTTCCTTGCTTTATTTCTTACCTAAAATAGACAGAACAAAGCTGCTCTATGCAACGAGCGGAAACACCTATGACTCAGCAGCCTACGGAAATTTTCAGCAAACCTTGCAAACCGGCGTTCGAATTGAACGTCAAGACCTACATACCTTATCAGGAAGCAAGCTGAGGCAGTACAGCGCTATTTATCTCGATCCTGCCCTTGGGCAAGCTACAGACTGGGCTGTGCAATCACCTAAGCTTACGCAATACGTCAAGGATGGCGGACATTTACTCTTGGAAAACACGTTCGCTAACAGCTTTGCGACGGCATTCCTCGGAGTTGAACAAGTTCTTGATTTGAAAACCGTCCGAGCAGCAAGTATCGCTGCCCCTGACTTTGCCGCTGGAGCGCCTAACTTTGGTTTCCCTCAGGTTCCCTTGAATCTGCAAGGCTTACAGCAAGTAGTTAGGTTATTTACGGAGAGCTATTTCAAACACAACACGTTGGATAACACACCTGGCTTCAATTGGGGTTATGGTTTCGTCCCATCCTCTGCGCAAACGATTGTGACGTTAAATCAGACGCCAATAAGTATCGTTAACCAAGTGGGTAAGGGCACGGTGCTCATGAGCAGCAATTTCTTGCCGAACCGCTACTTTCCGACTGGCTACGACATGCGAAGCGGAATGGACCCGAACCAAGGCTTTGCGCAGCTTGCAGACAAGTACAAAGCGGAGAGCAAACCCCTAGCCGGAACATCTTATTTCAATAAAAGAGAGCTACCGATTGAGCCCTATTTTAACTTCACTTTTGCAGCGGCTAACATGCAATATCGCAGCGAGCTGCTCGCCTATGTGTCCAAAGAAACACTTGGCTATAGTATAAAAAAAGTACTCGGCCCCTACGGCCGGCCAGCTATGGCTTTCCAAAACCATTTTGAGGCCATGCCGGCCATTCAGCAAAAAGATGGCATCGCTTGGGCTGAGCTTCTGAAAAAGTATGACGAGATTCCCTCATTTACACTAGTGCGTAACGCCTTCTATTGGGGGCAGTGGCGCGAGAGCTTGACCGTTCAGCTCAACAGCGGAACGAACGTTCAACCCAAATTCGCCGGGGAGCTTGCAGGCTCCGGCTATGCAAGCGGGCTGCACATAATGGCTGAAGGCAAGCCGCTGCGTCAAGCTTTGTTCCCTCAATATCGCGATCTGGCAAGCGCGATTGAGCTGCCTTACCGCGCTTACCCAGCCACTGCGGACTTGAACGGCGACGGCCGCAGCGATCTGCTGGTCGGCAGCGCGGATGGATTCGTGTATGTTTACACGAATCAAGGGACTCAGGCAGCGGCTTATGCGAGTGAGCCGCCGCCCGATGGCCTTGTGCTGCCGGATACGTTCGGCGCACCTGAGAAGTTAAAGCTGGAGTCGGGCGAGTCGCTCCAGCTCCAGCCCTACAGTACCGTTCACGCGGCAGACGTGAACGGGGATGGCCGCAAGGACCTCGTCGTTTCCGACGAGTCCGGCGCAGTTCGGTTCCTGCCGCAGCTTGCTAGCGGTAAGTTCGGCAAGCCCGCGGCTGTGCTCGCGGGCGGGAAGCCGTTGCAGCTGCCCGGAGGGCCTGCAGCGGCGGCCGTCGCCGACATCCATGGCGACGGCAAGCTTGACCTCGTCCTAGGCGAAGCCGATGGACGAGTGCGCCTGTACAAAGGCCGCAGCGCGGCTGGCCTGGATCTGGAAGAAGGCAGCGTGATCATCACGCTGCCCCGCAACGCCACGAACGCGGCGCCAGCCGTGCGTGATATGAACGGCGACGGCCGACCGGATCTCGTGGTCGGCAGCAGCGACGGGGACCTTCAAGTGTTTCTCCAAGGCGCAGACGGCGCTTGGAAGGCACAAGGTCCGATAGAGGGAGCAACTCTTAACCAAGTCGGCAATTATGCTTTGGTTGTAGGACATAATACTGTCCCACTATGGTTGGATCTCAATCACGACAGCAAAGACGATCTCATTGTTGGCAGCATCGAATTCGGATCTCCTGTAGCAATCGACGATCCGCAATTTCCTTATCAAACGGAATTGAAAGCATTCATCGAATACGCGCAGAACAATCATTTGGATCTGAATCCGCATGTATTTGTACATAATTTCAAAAACAACGAACAGGAACGAACCGAATTAGCCCTCCACAAACAAGCATTCGATAAGCTTGGTATCCCTTGGCTGCGTCCAGGAACTAATCAGCATACTTGGCGCATCAATAATGAGGACCAACAACAAACCTTGCGAAGCGAACAACAACAAAGCATGTGGTATAATTTCGGCTTCCTACCCTCTGAATCACCGGTTATCGCTCGGCCCGACTCGATATGGTCACTCCCTTTTCTGCTTCAAGACCAGCAAGGAAGTTCAGACCAGACGATGTTGATTCATACACCTACACCGGTGCTTAGAACAGGAGACTATTCGACAACGGATGTTTTCGAATCTATGGTTAAACTTGATATGCCGATTGATTATTTCGAGCACATCGAGTACCATTTTCCCGTACCTGCCAAGATTAATGATTTAAAGGAATTCGCAGATTATTTTAATAAGCTTCGAACGAAGCATGATTATAATTTTATGACTGAAACTCAAATGGCCAAATCTTTTTTGGCAGCGATGAAAAGCGATGTCACGGTCAGCCAGTCTTGGGCTCAGTATTTATGGGATAAACTAAAAGATCGTCTGACTGGCGGCAGCCCTCATTGGCATGCAACGTTAACGCCAAATACGGCACATGTGCCAGATTTGGCAGACGAGTACGCACATACGCTTGGCGTAGTTATTGAAAAGGGCGAAAAATTAGCCCCCTACACGCTGCAAAGCGACTCCGATATTTATACAACATTGGACAATCGCTTTTATGTCGGCCTTGCTAGACCTTCCTTAGTTGGTATTGGGCCCACCCAGGATCGTTTACATGTCGTACGCTCTAATATGCCCTTTGCTCTTACTCCCAAAGGATCTACTTATCAGCTAGAATTAAAGTCTTCTGGTCTCCAACAAGTAAAGTTGTACAGTCCTTATGATCTGCTTTTTGATAGCAAAGAGGCTAAAATTGAGTATGACGCCTTAGCACGCACGTATACAATTACCCGCTATGGCGATTCGACAACAATTATTTTTTCGAAGGCGAAATCACGATAACCGCCTTCCTTCACTTTTATCTACACATATCAGGAGGCTTACCATCATGTTTAATGAAGATCTTATTGCACAGCTAGAGCAGCATATTCGCGAGCGTTATGAAATTGCTGAAGACGACGACGATTTTGATGTTGACGTTCATTTATTTGATTATGGGTTTATCGATTCGATCGGCGCTACGGCACTGATTGCCCATATCGAGAAAACATATACTATCCAAGTGACGAATCAGGATTTAATGCTGTACACAATGAATACCGTACGCGAAATTGCTGATTTCATTTCCAAGAAGACTGCGAGGTAACTGACCCATGATGGAGTGTAAGATTTCTTTAGAACGTTTAGCTGAAAGTCAACATGGACAAGTAAAGTATGCCTCATCTTTCGTTGATGAGCACATTCAAGAAATTGCTCTTGTTGATAACCATATCCTTATTACACATAACTCACCAAATGGAAATGACACGATCATCGAACGAGTGGAACGCCTCATTGAGCGCTTCTCTCATGGTGATTTTGGCTTTAAAGAAAACATTCTGTTTGAACATAAAGTCGATACCCCTTATGAGGGCGATATTATCGCTGAATTGGTTGATCGCAAAGCGATTAAAGTGCTGGAGCCTGGACTGTTCATATTCCGTGAGCCTTTCTCCAGCTTAATGAGATTTTTCGACTACTCCTTCGTAACAAAAATCGCCAAAAAATTCGAAGGCATGCAAGAAGAGTCTTACCCGGCTGTCATTCACAGTCATACGTTAAATAAAACAAACCACTTCACGTCATTCCCAGAACATATTCATTTCTTAACGCATTTACGTGAGGACCTGGATGTTATCGAATCGTTCTCCCAATCCATCCGTGAAGCCGGTGGTTGGAACAAAGATCAGCCTATCGAGCTAGATCGCAATATGGTGAAGCCGAATTTTACAATGAATCCATCCACCTGCTATCACTGTTATGAAGGATTAGAGAATGAAACTCTTGAAGGCGACGGCATCGTTGTTACTGCCATTGCGAAATGTCACCGTTTCGAGTCTAAAAACCATACGGATTTCGGCCGACTGCTTGATTTCTCAATGCGGGAAATTATTTTTGTAGGTAAACCAGACTTTGTCAAAGAAAATCGTCTGAAATCAATCGAATATTTGAAAGAACTCGCAATTGAATGGAATGTAGACAGCATGATGGAGGTCGCTAACGATCCCTTCTTTACGAATGATTTCCAAGTTAAGGCATCCTTCCAACGTAACCAAGAGATGAAATATGAGCTGCGCCTGACGATTCCGCATGTGAAGAAGTCTATTGCATGTAGCTCCGTAAATTTCCACAGTAACACCTTCGGTAATGCGTTTAATATCAAAATGGGCAAAAGGAATGCTGTTACGGGTTGTGTCGGCTTCGGCATTGAGCGTTGGGCATTTGCATTCTTAGCGCAATATGGTCTGGACGAGCAGCAATGGCCGGCGACGTTCCGCGAGCAATACCATGCTTGGCAGGAGAAGGAACTCTAAGATACACTTCTTTCTGTCTTCTATATCCCAGCTTATCCGATCTTTCATCCAATATAATGATAATGAGTGATATCCATTGAAGGTAGCATCGTTTCTCCAGAAAAATAGCTTCGTTCTCGGTCTGCTGCTAGCATTTGTTGTTTCCGACCTTCTAGTCTCTTGGTGGAACCCTATGGCTAGCTCCCGCCGTTTTTACAAAAATGACTTTACTAAAACGCTCTACCACCACAGCTGGTCCCAATCGGGGCCGGTTTTCTTCGGTAATTCATCTGTTACGGGTGCTTACATCGAAGAGAAGTCCGCTGCTCATTTAGTTGAAATGGGACTGTCTTACGGCAAGTTAACCGATCTACAAGACATTCTGAAACATAATCTATATCAGGTCCAAAAAGAACTTGTCATCGGAATTGATGTTCACACCATGCTGGATTCACTGGAAACTGATCCTACTTATCAATGGTTTAAGCCTGTGTATCAGCCTTATGTGTATACGTACCGTGACTATTTCCGTGATTCGGGAGAAGAGTTTGCTAAAAACTTGTTAAAGGGCAGCCTCGCTTATGAACCGCGGTGGATCGATAAAGAGCTATATCCAGGACGCAAGGATAACACTTTTCTAAAGAGTAAATGGGACGATTACGACAAGCGCTTTGGCTCCATGACGCTCAAGGATTTTAAAGCGAATTTAACCGCACTAAATTGGATCATTAACTATGCGGATGAGCATCAGCTTTCACTGCGTGTCATCTGGATGCCATGGAATAAAGACTATGCGGATCCCCCATATGTCACTTCACTCAAACAAGAAGTAAATCGCCAGCTTGAGGCTGCGAATGTACCTACCCTTGATTTAATGCATACGTACGACCCTCGTTATTTCCATGATCTTGTGCATCTCAACCGAGAAGAGGGCGCTCCGCTGTTTACGAAGGAGGTTGACGCATGGTTAAAATCCTTAGAAAAACCATCGAGGTCCTAGTCTATCTCGTCATGCTTTACCTGGTTTTCATTTATTTTACCGGCAAGGGCCTGTTTATTTACGAGAAGTTCTAGTCATCTAGGTCGTCAAGCTTTTGAAGCGAGGAGTTCTGCAACCATGTTTTATATGCACATGAACGCGATTGTTGCCATGGCTGGTATGATCGCTGTTCTGATGCTCACCCGTAAGTGGGCCGATAATAAACGAATCCTGATGATTGTATTCAGTCTTTGTTTCTTGCTCTTGTTCAGCAAGAAGCTTTGTCTGTTCTATGCTGCCTTCACCATCATCAACTACGGCGGTTTTGTTTACTTATGCCGGACAACGCTATGGCGTAAGGCTACCTTTATTTTTGCGATCGCAGCTAATGTCGTTGGTGTGTTTCTTGGTGTTAGGCTGTTCGTTATGGATATTTTCCATAATCCCCTTTTCGATGCCATTATTTATTTAGGGCTCATTTATAACGTACTCAAAGTGATTGATTCTTACTATTTTGCTTATTTCTTTGGTAAAGAAGGCCAAGTGCCTGCTATTGACTACGCGAATTACATTCTCTTCATTCCGACATTTACTTCTGGGCCGATTTTGAAATTTCGCGATTTCATGGCTGATAGCAAAAAGCCTTACTCGGTGGATGCGACGCTGTTCAAGGATAGTGTGAAACGAATCATTTTGGGGATGTTTAAAAAAATTGTCGTCGTCACTTGGATGACCGGGATATTTGACCAAGTGCTGAAACAAGATCTACACACGCATCAATCCTTGTTCTTGCTTATCTGGTTCTATGCTCTTATTTATTTTGATTTCTCGGGCTACTCGGACATGGCCATCGGGTTTGGTCGACTTATGGGATACACGATGCCTGAAAATTTCAAACGTCCTTTCCTATCTCCTTCCTTAACCCAATTTTGGCGGAATTGGCACGCAACGCTCGGTGATTTTTTCCGTGATCATATCTTCATGTTCTTCTCGCGATCTGTTCCCTCTCGTTGGGTCGCTTCAGGTCTCTCCGTTTTGATCATGATATTGATTGGATTATGGCACGGTTTCACTTGGTTGTACCTGTTCTATGGCTTGTACCACGGTATTATCCTTGCAGTAGAAAACCTACTGAAAATCACGACTGTCAACAAAAAGAAAGTTTCTAAAACTTATTTCTACTTCCGCTGCTTCGTTACCCAGGCATTGGTTACTATATCTGTCATTATTTATAGCTCCAACTATGAAACCGTGCTGCGCATTTATAAGGGCCTGCTTCATTTTATGTAATACCAGTGATATAATTTGTAATGGTTCTTTACCTATTGATAGACATTAATGGAGGTGTACCGAATGAAGTTAGGCGTTTTTATGGTTCTGTTTGGAGGAAAGCCTTTCGAGGAAGCGCTGGATTATATTGCTGCAAAAGGCTTAGATACCGTTGAAATTGGTACGGGAGGCTATCCTGGTACGGCACATTGCAAACCCGAAGAACTTCTTGCCGATGAAAGCAAGTTGAAAGCATTTAAACATGCGGTCGAATCCCGCGGTTTGACAATCAGCGCATTGAGCGTCCACGGCAACCCGCTGCACCCGCAAAAACATATTGCCAAAGAATTTCATGATGCGTTTATACAAACGGTTGATCTTGCACAGCGCTTAGAAGTACCCGTCGTTAATACATTCTCCGGTTGTCCAGGTGACCACGAGGATGCCAAATATCCGAATTGGCCGGTAGCTCCTTGGCCAAACGATTTCCAAGAAATTCTGGACTGGCAGTGGGGCAACAAAATTATCCCCTACTGGACTGAAACAGGGAAATACGCTTCTGACCGTGGTGTGAAAATTGGACTCGAACTGCATGGAGGCTTCTCCGTACATACACCAGCTACGCTCCTTCGTCTACGCGAAGCAGCTGGCGAAGTCATTGGTGCCAATCTTGACCCGAGTCATATGTGGTGGCAAGGTATTGATCCCGTTCAAGCCGTTCACATCCTCGGCCGAGCTGGAGCGATTCATCACTTCCACGCTAAAGATACATCTGTTGATACCAATAATGTTAATCGCTATGGGGTAACAGACATGCAGTCCTACTCTAACATGCTGGATCGTGCTTGGCAGTTCCGTTCCGTCGGTTTCGGCCATGATCTCAAAACATGGGCTGACATCATCAGCGCACTGCGCCTCGTCGGTTACGATTATGTCGTGAGTATCGAGCATGAAGACGGCTTGATGTCAGTTGATGAAGGCTTCTCTAAGGCCGTACAGAATCTCCAACAAGTACTCATCAAGGAACCTCTTGGCGATATGTGGTGGGTTTAATCCCAACATAAACAAAAAGCCCGCAGACACTGATCACTCGATCACGTCCTGCGGGCTTTCTCTTTTATTCTAATTACCAACCACTGACCATAACAACATCCATGATACCAAATACAAGCAATGAAACTCCCGCAAATCCGAGGGCAAAAACATTTTTTTTCGGGCTGATCAATTGTCTGATGAAAGCGATCGCGATGATTATTGTAAAGATCAACACATAAATATCAAATGTTGTGTAGGTGCTAGTTGAAACCGCTTCTTCCGCGAATAACATGGTGAATCCTCCTCATCGTAACTCGGTGCAAGGCACACGTTCTGCTATTTTACTTCTATGTTAGCTTGATTGGACATCAGATGCAAGTGATTCCACTCATGTGTAACAAGTTTGTCACCATTTGCATACAATTCACACTTCTTACCGACAATATAACACATTTGAATGATTTGTATAACAAATGCTTATACCGTTTGAGAGCCATTTGCGTTTACCTGTATCACTAAGTATGGTACGATCTAGTTATATTCTTACCAAAGCTATCGGAATTCAATTGCAAGTTGCTGAGGCTTTCTCAAATAAAGCTTTTGCTTACTGTACAGTTTCTAAGAAACTCCAGTTTATGCTTACAACGGCCAGTTAAACTGGCAAAAAAACCTAAGGAGGACCTACAACGTGGCTTACGAAACGATTTGGGCTCAAGACCCTAAGCTAAACAAAATGGAATTGTGGAAACTTGAAAAAGACGGCCTTGATGTTATCCGTACGATTATTGAAGAGTATGCACATAAAGGCTATGATTCAATTCCAGAAGACGATATGAACCGTTTCAAATGGGCTGGCGTTTACGAGCAAAAGCCTAGGGATGGTCATTTCATGATGCGGGTGCGTATCAACTCAGGCGTAATGACAAGTGAGCAAGCTAGAGAAATGGCTGCCATTGCTAAAGAATACGGACGTGATTTAGTAGACATTACGACTCGCCAAGCCATTCAATTCCACTGGCTGCGCGTTGAGCAATTGCCAGATATCTTTAAACGTCTTGAAAAAGTTGGCTTATACTCCTATGAAGCTTGTGGAGATTGCCCGCGTACAATCGTTGGTAACCCCCTTGCAGATATTGATAAGGATGAGTTGATAGATACAACGGATCTGGTCAATCAAGTCAACGATTTCTTCTTAATGAACCGTGATTTCTCAAACCTGCCTCGTAAGTATAAAATGTCCATTTCCTCAAACATTTATAACTCCGGGCATGCTGAGATTCAATGCTTGGCTTACACGCCAGCTACTAAAGTCATTGATGGTAAGGAAGTAATCGGCTTCCATGTATGGGTGGGTGGCGGTCTTTCTGCGAAGCCTCACTTGGCTAGACAACTTGATATATTCGTCACGCCAGAAGAAGTACTTAAGGTAGCGGTCGGGGTAACAACCGTTTATCGTGATAACGGATACCGTGAAAAACGTCACCATGCGCGTCTGAAATTCCTAGTTGCAGACTGGGGCGTTGAGAAGTTCCGTGAGGAATTGGTTAAAGTTATTGGAGAGATGCCTACAAGCGGTGACGATAAAACAGTCGGCTGGAAGGCCGCTTATTTCGATGGTGTACATCCTCAGAAGCAAGAAGGACTAAGTTATATCGGTCTTAACTTACCTGTGGGTCGTCTTACGGCAGATGAACTTCTTGAGCTTGCTCGTATTTCGGATGAATATGGCAAGGGCGTGTTGCGCGCCACAGTTTCCCAAAACTTGATCATCTCAGATATTCCTAACGAGAAGATCGACGAAGTGTTAAAAGCACATGTATTCGAGCGCTTAACGCCAAATCCGAAGCATTTCATGAGTCGTACCGTTTCGTGCACAGGCAACGAGTTCTGTAACCTTGCTGTTGTTGAAACGAAAGAGCGTGCCGTTCGCGTTGCAAAGTATTTAGATGAGAATGTTCAGCTTAATGAAGAAGTTCGTATCCATTTCATCGGCTGCCCGAACGCATGTGGTCAAAAGCATATTGCTGATATCGGTCTACAGGGGGCTTTAATAAAAACACCTGAAGGCATGGTAGATGCATTCGATATCGCGGTTGGTGGTATTCTTGGACCAGGAGCGCAGTTCAACACAACCCTCAAAGGTCGTGTAAAAGGCGATAATGTTGGACCTGTTCTAGCTCAACTTATTCTGTTCTTCAAAGAGAACCGTGTCGATGGTGAAACCTTCAATCAGTACTTTAATCGTGTCGGTGCTAGTGCCTTCCAAGAGAAGCTTACACAAATTTTGGTCGACGCATCTTAATTTAATCATTTCACGAATCCGTATGAAGTTTACTTCATGCGGATTTTTCTTTTACTAAGACTTATTACTTTATGTATATATACATTGATTAAATCCGTTGCTGAGCTCGCTATAACCTTGCTCTTGATTACCACTGAATGACTTACAACCTCTTAATTACAACATAGTAAAAAGCCTATTTTGACTATTAAACATGTTACTCAAATGGTTTGCTACATATAAATTTACGTCTAAAAAATAAAAGTCAATAAAATGAAAGTGATAATCATTCTCATATTATCATAGTAGGTTTTAAACCCTTTGTCAATATTTCCAATTGCATGACTGTTGCTATGCGTCGCAAAATAAGCGGATGCTAACAAAGTATGTTACTCATCCGCATTTTTTTCTTTTTAGTATTTAAAATACCATCTCATAAACATCTGGTGCATCCATTGATTTATCTTCTAAGCTGGACGCTTCTGGTCTAGGCAGCTCACTCTGCTGCCATATGCGAAAGCGTTCAAGATCAATTCCAAGAGCAACAATAATCTCTTGCAGTTCTAACGTTGGTTTCATAACAAGCCTCCACACCCCTAGTAATTACTCTCTCTCCATCTCATCTGTATACATCGAGCAATCTGTCATTTTTATCCTATACTTTATTATAGGACTATATGGTCGCATTAGGATAGAGGGTGAAATTGTCGAAGCTTGTATGATTAAATTATTTATTACTATAAAACTAAAATATTCCACAGCTAATTGAAAAAGGCTTGGATACACGATCTATTTTCATCGTTTACCAAGCCCTTTCTATTAACCCACAGCGTCCTCTAACAACTCGAGGCGCTTGCTGTAATTCTCAGAACGCTCTCGATCCCGCTCGAGAATCGGTTTTAAATACTGACCGGTATATGACCCGGCCACCTTCACGACATCTTCCGGCGTACCAGAAGCGACGATCTGTCCACCCCGGTTTCCACCTTCTGGCCCCAGATCGATGAGATGATCCGCAGTCTTAATCACATCGAGGTTATGCTCGATGACAAGGACGGTCTCACCGTTCTCAACCAGACGGTGAAGAACCTTCAGGAGACGATCGATATCATCGATGTGGAGCCCTGTAGTCGGCTCATCGAGGATGTAAATCGTCTTACCTGTACTGCGGCGGTAAAGCTCCGCCGCGAGCTTCACACGCTGCGCTTCGCCCCCTGACAGCGTTGTCGCTGGCTGACCAAGAGTCATGTAGCCCAGCCCAACATCCAGTAATGTTGTTAGTTTACGATGAATACGCGGTAAGTTCTTAAAGAACTCACATCCATCTTCAATCGTCATCTCCAACACTTCTGAAATGCTCTTTCCTTTATACTTAATTTCCATCGTCTCACGATTATATCGCTTACCTTTGCAAATTTCGCAAGGTACATAAACATCCGGCAAGAAGTGCATTTCGATCTTGATAATGCCATCTCCGCGACAAGCTTCACAGCGGCCGCCTTTTACGTTAAAGCTAAAGCGGCCTTTCTTGTAACCACGTACTTTGGCTTCATTTGTATTCGCGTATACGTCTCTAATATCATCGAATACGCCAGTGTAAGTAGCTGGATTCGAACGAGGTGTCCGACCAATAGGCGATTGATCAATATCAATAACTTTATCAATATGCTCCAAACCATTAATCTCTTTGTGTTCACCAGGACGAACTTTGGCTCCGTTCAAATCACGCGCTAACGACTTGAAGAGAATTTCGTTAATGAGTGTGCTTTTACCAGACCCAGAAACGCCCGTTACACATGTAAATACACCTAGAGGTACTTTGGCCGAAACATTACGCAAATTATTTTCTTTAGCGCCCTTCACTTCAATCCACTTACCGTTGGGCTTTCGGCGCTCCGAAGGAATGGGAATGAAACGTTTCCCACTCAAATATTGACCTGTGATGGAGTTAGGATCTTCCATCAACTCCAGGGGTGTACCTTGAGCAATAATTTGCCCCCCATGGATACCTGCGCCTGGTCCAATATCAATAATATAATCAGCTGCCATCATTGTATCTTCGTCGTGCTCTACAACGATCAAGGTATTGCCTAAATTACGCATATGCTCCAAGGTTTGAATCAGTCTCGCATTATCCCTCTGGTGGAGTCCAATGCTGGGCTCGTCCAAAATGTATAAAACGCCCATTAAGCTAGAACCAATTTGCGTGGCTAGCCGAATCCGTTGGGCTTCTCCCCCAGATAGCGTCCCTGCAGTCCGATGCATCGTCAAGTAATCCAAACCAACGTTAACTAAAAAGCCTATTCGAGCTCTAATTTCTTTGAGTATCAAGTTGGAGATAGTAAGCTCTTTCTCGTTTAAATTCAGGCCTTTAAACCATTCCTCCGCCTCACCGATTGATAATGAAGTTGCGTGAGCAATGTTCTTGCCATTAATCGTCACAGCCAGAGTTTCTGGCTTCAAACGTTGTCCCTTACACTTAGGGCACGGTTTAGTACTCATATAGGTCTGGATATGCTCTCGGATACCCTCAGAGAACGTATCTTTAAACCTGCGCTCCAGATTACGGATGATCCCCTCAAAAGGAACGAGTGCTTCCTTCGTTGCACCCATATCGTTTTCATAACGGAAGCGGATCTTCTCTCCACCCGTCCCATAAAGAATGACCTTCATGTGATCGCTACTCAATTCAGAAACTGGCAAGTCTCGCGGAATGCTGTAATGCTCACAAACCGCCGCCAGAAATTGCGGGTAATAATTCGACGTACTGCCTGCCCATGCTTCAAAAGCGCCATCCTCAATCGTGAGCTTATTATCAGGAACGAGCAATTCAGGGTCGACAATCATCTGACTACCCAACCCGTCACACTCAGGACAAGCCCCAAAAGGACTGTTAAAAGAGAACATTCTCGGAGCCAACTCTTCAATGCTGAAGCCGCATTCTGGACAGGCCAGATTCTGACTAAAGAGAAGTTCCTCTTGGTCAATGATATCTACGATAACACGACCATTAGCCAGCTTCAGTGCTGTCTCCAGAGAATCAGCCAAACGGGCATGTACGTCATCCTTGACGACAATACGGTCTACGACAACCTCAATCGTATGCTTTTTGTTCTTTTCCAATTCAATTTTCTCAGAAAGATCAAGGGTTTCACCATTTACTCGAACCCTGACAAAGCCCTGTTTCTGAATATCGGTTAATAACTTTGTATGTTCACCCTTACGTCCAGAGACGAGCGGAGCAAGAATTTGCAGTTTCGTGCGCTCTGGATATTCCATGATTCGATCAACCATTTGTTCGACAGTTTGCGACGTAATTTCGATGCCATGCGTTGGACAATGCGGCCGTCCAATGCGGGCATAAAGAAGACGCAAATAATCATAGATCTCCGTAACCGTTCCGACTGTGGAACGCGGATTACGACTAGTCGTCTTCTGATCAATTGAAATTGCCGGTGATAGACCTTCAATGGAATCTACATCCGGTTTATCCATCTGCCCAAGAAACTGCCTTGCATACGCAGATAAAGATTCTACATATCTACGTTGACCTTCGGCGTAAATCGTATCAAAGGCAAGCGATGATTTTCCTGATCCGCTCAAACCCGTTAATACAACAAACTTATCGCGCGGAATGGTTACATCAATATTTTTTAGATTATGAGCTCTCGCTCCTTTAATGACGATATTATCTCTAGACACGAATACCCTTCCTCTCCAAGCTTCTTATCTATTCCTTTTAAACTACTAGGCCTCAGCTTTCATTTCCATAATTGCATCACGCAGCTCCGCAGCTCGCTCGAACTGCAAGTTCTTAGCGGCCTCTTTCATCTCGCCTTCTAAACGTTCAATGAGCGCAGCGCGATCCTTCTTCGACATCTTCGCGCCTTTAATATCGCTTAGATAATCCGCTTTCTGCTCAGCTACTTTCGTAGCCTCAATTACATCACGAATTTTCTTAGCAATCGTCTGTGGTGTAATGCCTTGCGCTACGTTATGCGCTTCTTGAATACTGCGACGACGACTCGTCTCGTAGATTGCCTTTTGCATCGAGTCGGTTATTTTATCTCCGTACATAATGACACGTCCATCGGAGTTACGCGCAGCGCGACCAATCGTTTGGATTAGAGAGCGCTCTGAGCGCAGGAAGCCTTCTTTGTCCGCATCTAAAATAGCGACTAAAGAAACCTCTGGCAAGTCAAGACCCTCTCTTAAAAGATTGATCCCTACAAGGACGTGAAAGGTTCCTAAACGCAAATCGCGGAGAATCTGCATCCGTTCAAAAGTTTTGATATCGGAGTGCAAATAACGAATTTTGATGCCGATTTCTTTGAAGTAATCGGTTAAATCTTCCGCCATCTTCTTCGTTAACGTCGTCACCAAAACGCGCTCATCCTTACGAATTCGGTCTTGAATCTCAGCCAGCAAATCATCAATTTGCCCTTTGGTAGGTCTAACTTCAATTATAGGATCCAATAAACCCGTTGGACGAATGATCTGTTGCGTCATTTCTGGACAATGTTCAAGCTCATAAGGTCCTGGTGTTGCTGATATATATAAAATCTGACTTATTTTCTCTTCGAATTCTTCAAAGCGAAGCGGTCGGTTATCCAGTGCAGAAGGCAGACGAAAACCATGATCTACGAGCACTTCTTTTCGTGCTTTATCTCCATTGTACATCGCACGGATTTGCGGCAATGTCACGTGGGATTCATCGACCATGAACAGCATATCTTCAGGGAAATAATCGATCAAGGTATACGGCGTTGCCCCACGTTCCCGAAACGTGAGAGGTCCCGAATAGTTCTCGATACCTGAACAAAAGCCCATTTCCTGCATCATTTCCATATCATAGCGCGTCCGTTGCTCTAGTCGCTGGGCCTCCAAAAGCTTTCCTTGCTCGCGCAGTTCCGTTAGTCGTTCCTCTAGCTCACGCTCAATATCCACAAGCGCCCGCTTCATAGAATCTTCATGCGTCACAAAGTGAGACGCCGGGAAAATCGCAATATGTTCGCGTTCTCCAACAATCTCTCCAGTAAGTACGTTAATCTCCGTTATCCGTTCGATTTCATCGCCAAACAATTCAACCCGTACCGCTTGTTCGCCATGGGAAGCCGGAAAAATCTCAACGACATCCCCACGAACTCGAAACGTACCCCGCACGAAATTCATATCATTTCTCTGATACTGAATATCGACCAGTCGGTGCAGAATCTCATTTCGTGATTTCTCCATCCCTACACGCAAAGAAAGCAGCAAAGATCCGTATTCCATCGGCGAGCCTAACCCGTAAATACAAGACACGCTCGCAACAATAATAACATCACGACGCTCAAACAACGAACTTGTCGCGGAATGACGAAGCTTATCAATTTCTTCATTAATACTTGAGTCTTTCTCGATGTAGGTGTCAGAGGATGCAATGTAGGCTTCTGGTTGGTAATAATCGTAGTAACTAACGAAATAGGAGACGGCATTATGAGGGAAAAATTCCTTAAATTCACTGCACAGCTGTGCGGCTAGCGTTTTATTATGTGCAATGATCAGAGTAGGACGATTCAACTTTGCAATGACCTGAGCAGCTGTAAACGTCTTACCTGTTCCCGTAGCACCGAGAAGCGTCTGATGCTTATTTCCCGCCTGAATACTGCTGACCAGTTCCTCGATAGCTCTTGGCTGGTCTCCTTGCGGGGAAAATTCCGATACAAGCTCAAATTTTTTTGGACTGACCACAATTTCATTCATCCATTATCACCTACACTATGGAAATAAATCGAACTTTTATCCTATAAACTTTCAGTTTGCAATTTCCGATAAAGAAGTAGAACTTCCAACATTTCCTTCTAATAAGAATGTTTGTTCTGGTTTTCCCATTATACTCTTTTTACACCATTGATGCAAACGGCAATATGTGTTTATACCGATTTAACCTTGATGCATGCGGCATCATTTTCAATGCCTTTTCTCTCTATTCTTTCTTAATGCTAATGTAGGAGTGGTACAAACATGGATTTGACAACAGTTTTAGGATTACTTTTAGGTCTTGCAGGTTTAATCGGTGGTTATATGTGGGATGGCGGGCACATCAGCTCATTAATTATCCCTAGCGCCATGTTGATCGTGTTCGCTGGGACGTTCGGAGCCGTGGCGATCAGTTTTCCTGGTTCTATTTTAGCCACGATTCCTGCAGCATTAAAAATTGCTTTCAAACAAGAGAAGCGTGATTCCGCTTCCACTATTGACGAAATCGTCGATATGGCCACGATCGCTCGCAGAGAAGGCGTTCTTGCCTTAGAACAACGTGCTCAAGAACATACAAACCCCTTCCTTAAAGACGGGCTGTTAATGGTTGTTGACGGTACAGACCCCGAACTTACACGACAAATTCTTGAATTAGAGATGGACGCGATTGAGCATCGAATCGATCATATGTCCAAAATTTTTGAGGCTGGCGGCGGATATGCACCTACGATGGGAATTATCGGTACGGTTATGGGATTGATTCACGTTTTAGGCAACCTTGAAAATCCCTCAACCCTAGGACCTGCAATTGCTGTTGCTTTTACAGCCACACTCTATGGCGTTATGAGCGCCAACTTAGTTTACCTGCCAATTGCAAGTAAAATTAAGCTTCGCGGCAAAGAGTTGATCTCTGAAATGGAACTAATGCTTGAGGGTATCCTTGCTCTTCAAGCTGGAGAAAACCCTCAACTAATTAAGAAGAAACTGACCTCCTTCCTTCATGACAAGTCGTCGAAGAAACCGGTAGAGGCAGGTGCTGATCATGGCGAGGAGAGGTAAAAAGCAAGAAGAACACGTCAACCATGAAAGATGGCTCATTACATACGCCGATTTAATCACCTTGCTTCTTGTATTTTTCATCATCATGTATTCGATGAGTAAAGTCGATGTTCAAAAGTATGCCGTTCTGGCTCAGATATTAAACATGCAGTTCCAGAAAGCCGACTCCGTTCTGGACCAAGGTAAAGGCATCAGCGGCCAAATGACCCCTAAACAAGGGGATGCTGACAGCAAGGATAAAGATTATACCCAGCACAATCAAGACGTTCAAAAGGAAGAACATTCGAAGACAAAACCAGAGGACAGCGAAAAAGAGAAGAAGGAGAAAGAACTTCAAGACCTCTTAAAACAAATCCAAGCTTACATCAAGGATCAAAATATCGAAGCGCAGGTGTCGGCCAGCGATACGGATCGAGGCGTAGCCATTACACTTAATGATCTGTTCTTATTTGATCTAGGCAAAGCGGATCTGAAAAATCCTTCCTTTCCAATTCTTCAAAAGTTAGCTTCGCTGTTTCCAACGCTCAACAGTAAAGTTAGTATCGAAGGCCATACAGATAACCTACCATTAGCAACTGGCTCTCCTTATAAAGACAACTGGGGCTTATCGTTCGCCCGATCATTATCGGTACTTCGGTATTTTAGCGATACAGCAGGGCTCGATGACAACAAATTTATTGCTACAGCTTATGCGGATACGATGCCCAAAGCTAACAATGATAGTGATGAGAACCGAGCTAAAAACCGACGCGTCGAAATCATCGTGCTGCGCGACGGTGTGTCCCCCGTCTCGACCGGTAATAAATAACAGCAAGACCCTGCATCTCACGGTGAGATACAGGGTCTTTTTCATCTATTTATCACATTGGCTTCGTCGAATCATTCGATAGGAGCCCTGTTAGCTTACTACGTAAATAGGAGAACAGATGCAGCGGTCGATACTCAACATAGTAAAGCGCATGCTGATCTGGGGCTAGAATTATGCCCAATTGATGATGATCACCGGAAAAAATACCCCGCTGCAGAAAGCGCACTTCCCCCTGCTCATTCAGCACTTCAAGCTTACAAAAAGCTGAGTTCAACTGCATGGCCGCATGGAGATCCGCTTTACTTAAAATCTTATGCCCGTTCACCTTGTGAATGATTTCTCCGGTTACAATCCCCATACCTTCTGCTGGACTATTAGGTACAACGGACAAGACCATAAGACCGCGCGAGGAATGAACAAACAATGGACTTTGCTTTGCATCCACCCAGCGGTTATAACTGATTAGCGCTTCATGTAAACCAATACTTAGCACTGCAGCTACAATAATAACCGGCGACCAATAGTTAGAAACGATAGCTGCTCCCAATACGATCATACCGTACAAGTACAGAAGCTTAGCGCTTTGCCGTGTTTGGATTCTAGGTAGCTTGGAAATCGTCAGCTCCGTGAAGCCAATCATCGCTGGGAAGGCCAGTAAACTCCATCCTGATGCAAGATCTGCATCTAGCAGTGTCCACCACGGAAGTCCACCCGTACTGCCACCAGCAAGCGGTACAAGTAAAAATAACGGAATCGGCCAGAAACCTTGCAGTTGATGTGCACCGATTATTCTCCCTCTTTTCCCTTCAAGAAATAAGGGAGTTGCCATCCGAGTTCCTTGATAACCTACCATGATCCCCTCCAACAGATGGAGAACAGCTACGATAATTAGCAATGAAGGAATGTCTGCCCGTACGACGATATCCAACATAGGTACAGTTTCCTGAAGGCTAGCAATATTGGGCAACCACGCAGCCACAGCATGCGCTATACCAAGGATACCAACGGCATAAGCCAGACATAAAAATCGAACACGTATGATCAGTAAAACGATTGAGATTGCCCATAAAAGCACGATCACATCGGCTTGGACGGTGACACCAGCAAAAAGCATCAAAACAGAAGCACTAATTCCGCCAACCCATCCCCAAAGTACGGTTCGCCAACTCTCGTCCAGCAGAGAATGTAGCTTCGTATGGAACAGTTTGCGCTCCATTTGCACTTGCTTACGATAGTGCAGCACGATAAACAGGATACCTATATAGTAAAAAGGATTTAGAAACAGCTGCAGCACAGCCTGTAATAATCTTTCCAAGAGTTGAATCAATAGTTCCATACGATTCGGGGCTCCTTGATCAAAAAGAAATAGGAAGGCTGCTACAGCAACCTCCCTATACTATTTCGACTATGCTGAGCTCATTTCCTGCTGAACTCGGCTATTTTCCAACAACTAAGCAACTTTATTTCCCAAGCTGTTTCAGCAATTCTTGAACAGCCGCTTTCAATTGCACATCATTTTTCGGTTCTCGAATTTGGGAGAGAACCGACTTCTCCAGCTTTGTTGCCGTTTCCGTATCCACTTCCCCCG
This sequence comes from Paenibacillus sp. SYP-B3998, assembly GCF_010820665.1. GTDB lineage: Bacteria > Bacillota > Bacilli > Paenibacillales > NBRC-103111 > Paenibacillus_E. The sequence continues at coordinate 34,542 of NZ_JAAIKC010000011.1, forward strand.
TCATTGGGAGACCATTCGTACGTTGGAATGCCTTCACCGCGGTTACAGTCTTGTCATTGAAGTAACCGTCTGTCCGTTCTGTCGCGAAGCCGATTCCCGACAGCATCAATTGCAAATTCTTCACATCATCACTTGTATTATCCTGCTTTAATACCATTTTCTTAGAGATTGGCGCTGCTTTAAAGTAAGCAGGTTGTTCAACAACGATATCTGGTTGGATACCTTTCTTGTGAATCCAATTACCATTAGGTGTTAACCATTTATACACGGTCATCTTGATATTGCTGCCGTCGCCCATTTCCTTCTCAAAAGTCACTTGAACCGTGCCTTTCCCGTAGGACGTCTCACCTATGATTTTACTGCCCACAGCTTCTTGGAACGCTCCAGCCAAAATCTCAGAAGCGCTGGCGCTTCCCTTATTCACGAGAACAGTTACAGGATAGGCCTTGCCCTTGCCTGTCGAAGGCGTTGGTTCTCGCTTCCCATCACGGTTCTCCACTTGCAGGATCGGTTTGCCACTTTGAACGAAAGGATTCACGATGTCCACAACCACATTCAGCAGACCACCTGGATCGTTGCGCACGTCGATGACCAGCCCCTTCATCCCCTTCGCTTCAAGGCTCTTCAGTTCTTCCGCGAAGCGTGTAGCCGTATTAGATGAGAACTGCCGGATTTCAATCTTTCCAATTTGATCCGGCAACATTTCGGCATGGACCGTTTCCACATCAATGTTATCCCGTACAACGATAACTTGAATCGGGTCACCTACGCCTTGACGGGCCAGTTCAAGCTTGGCCTGCGTGCCCTTCGGGCCGCGAATCTTCATAACCGCCTGATTAAGCGTAAGTCCATCTAACTTATCGCCGTTTACGGAGACGATTACGTCATTCGCTTGAATGCCCGCTTTCTCAGCCGGTGATCCTTTAATTGGAGAGACAATGACGAATTTGCCTTCATCAATGGAAACTTCCGCGCCGATCCCCTGGAAAGAAGACGAAATACTTTCATCAAATTGCTTCGCTTCCTTCTGATCCATATATACCGTGAACGGATCTTCGAGGGATTCAAGCATCCCGTTAATTGCGCCATTAACCAGCTTATCATGGTCCATTTGTTTCAAAAATTTACTCTCGATCAGTTGATACGTAGTCGAAATTTTGCTCAAATCCTTACTTGATAAACCAGAAGAAGTTGAGGCAGACGCTGCTGCGCTCCCCGCAGGCTTTTCTTTCCAACCCAAAAATGTCGAGGAGTCTACAATCGTTAATGTCAAAATACTGCTTGCAAACATCGTTATCAAAACAAAAGCAAGCACGGTGCGTCCTTTAAATTGCACAGCGTGTTTCACACCCCTTTTTCCTTAACCCATTTGAGTACTGCTTGTTTTAGTATATGACAAGCTAGCCTCGTTTTATAACCAGTTGTCCTATCTCAAGTAGGGTTTGGGATCGGTCGGTACTTCGTTTATCCTTACTTCAAAATGCAAGTGGTTTCCGGTCGATTGACCCGTTGAGCCGACGCCTGCGATTTTTTGTCCGCGCTTCACGGTATCGCCTACTTTCACGTAAATACCATCATTCATGATATGCCCATAAGCAGTCCACAAACCATTGCCGTGATTTAGAATGATGTAATTGCCGTACCCGTTCATCCAAGAAGCGTAGATGACTGTTCCATTCTCAGCCGCTCGGATCTCCGTCCCTTTGGGAGCCCCCAAATCAATACCTTTATGGTTCTCCGATTTACCGGTTACCGGATTAATCCTATTGACGAAATCAGACGTAATCGGCGCCTGAACAGCGAGCGGATAGCCTAATTTACCGCCAGAATAAGTAAAAGGCGATTTCGCCTTGGAAGCTGCACGCTTTTTCTCCTGCAGCTCGGCCTCTTGCTTAGCCAATTGAGTGACCTGCCGCTCACTCTCTTCGGAAATATCTTCGAGCACTTTTTCCTGCTTGCTTAAGGAAGCAATTTTCACTTCTTTTTCTTTCTCTTTCACTTGCAAATCATCCCGAACCGCATCAGCTTGCGTATAAAGTATCTTTACTTTCTCTAGCTGTTGCTCCGTTTCCACTTTCTTCTGCTCTACCGTATCACGATCTTTTTTATTGGAGACCAGAATCTCTTTATCTTGATTCACAATAGATTGCAAAGCTTCCAGACGGTTCAAAAAGTCAGAAAAACTGGTCGCACTCATCAGCACGTCCATATAAGACACGAAACCATTCATATACATTAAGCGCAAGCGGGATTTCAGCATTTGATCACGAGTCTCAACCCGCGCCTCCGCTTCGTCTAATTGTTTGCCGCTTTGTTCTAAAGTATCGGATACCTGATCAATCTGATTGTTCAATTCCGTCAGCTTTTTGCTCGCTGCATTCACTTGATCGAGAAGCGTCTTCATATCTTTGGTTGTTTGATCTTTTTCCGAGTGTACCTTCGTTATTTGATTCTGAGCGTCATTTGCTTTTTGCAGCATTTCTGATTTCTTCTTCTTAAGCTGAGACAGCTGCTGGTCGATCTTATCCGTTGTTGAAGCGGCATACCCTGCATAAGGAATTACCAACGTTCCCGCAATACCGAGCGACAACAACACGGGCAGAATCTTCTTCTTCAAGCACTTAGCCTCCCCATTCTTCCAAACCAAATCTGGAAAACTTATTCTAGTGAATCGGTGTATCCTATCATCTCTTAAACACGCAAAAATTTTCGCACAGAAATCAAGCTTCCCCATATGCCGATAACCATCCCAATGCCAAGTAAAAGTGCCGTCAGCTTGAAGCTGATGTCGTTAAAGGGCGTTAATTTAATCATCATCAAACTAAGATCAAGCGAGCCTGTATTCATAAGCTTCCAATACCCGCCTAAAATGACCCCAATAGGGATAACCGAACCTATGAAACCTAGTAAGGCACCTTCTATAAAAAATGGCCAACGAATAAAAGAGTTCGTTGCACCTACCAACTTCATAATTGAGATTTCTTTGCGTCTAGCCAGAATCGTGATCTTAATCGTATTAGCAATGAGAAATACTGCGGTAAACGATAATAAAATTACAATACCAAAGCCAATCCAACGAGCGATCTGCGTCACTTTAAATAAAGCTTCTACAGTGCCCTTGCCATAATTCACTTTGTAAATCGGTTTAGGATCTTTACCTATATTCAGCGAGCTGACTTGATCAGCAACCGCCGCAACATTCCTTGGTTCGTCCACCTCAATGGTGAAAGCATCGTTAAGCGGATTGTTTTCTCCGTCGAATCCTTCGAGGAGAGCTTTACCACTGTCCCCAAGCTTTCCTCGCAAGTAAACAAGTCCTTCTTCTTTAGAGACGAACTTTACCGTCTTCACTTCAGGGATACCCTTAATTTGATTCTGGAGTGCATCAATCTGCTGCTGAGGCGTATTAACTTCTAAATACACATTAATTTCAACTTGTTTTTCAATCTGATTGGCAATATCGTTGACATTTAACGTAATAAGTACAAAAATACCGAGAATAAATAAGGAGATGGAAATCGAACTAATTGATGCGAAAGTCATCCAACCGTTACGAACTACGTTTTTTCCACCTTCGCGCAAATGACGAGAGATTGTACTAATCTTCATAGCCGTATTCCCCCCGCGCTTCGTCACGCGCAATAAGCCCATGCTCAATAGCGATAACCCTTTTGCGCATCGTGTTGACGATTTCTTTGTTGTGAGTAGCCATGACGATCGTCGTGCCGCGGAAGTTGATTTCCTCCATCAATTTCATAATGCCCCATGAAGTTTCAGGGTCGAGATTTCCTGTCGGTTCATCAGCAATAATGACGGATGGGTTGTTAATTATTGCCCGGGCAATGGCAACGCGCTGCTGTTCCCCCCCAGATAGTTGGGAAGGCAGTGAATTAGCCTTATCTTTCAACTTAACGAGTTCCAGTACTTCCATTGTGCGTTTCTTAATTTGCTTCTTTGGAGCTTCAATGACCTCCATCGCGAAAGAAATATTTTCGAAAATATTAAGTTTCGGAAGCAAGCGATAGTCCTGAAAAATAACGCCAATATTACGTCGCACATAAGGAATCTTACGCTGCTTGAGCTTTTCCAAATTAAAACCGTTCACGAAAATTTGACCTTTAGTCGGCTTTTCTTCTCTATACATTAATTTCATAAAAGTAGATTTACCTGCGCCTGATGGCCCAACAACATAAACAAACTCGTTGCGGTCCACTTTTATATTAATCCCTCTCAATGCATGAGTGCCGTTGGAGTACGTTTTCCATACGTCCTGCATTTCGATCACAATATCACATCCCATTTTATAGATAGCCAGTATTCATTCGACATAAAAGCCGAAATCCCTTTAGAAGACCCAGAAAATTCGTGCCAATCACCCTCATTATATCATTTTTCAGTAGATTATGAGAAAGAATGCGCTAGTAATTTCAAACAGGAGAACCATCGCATGCGAATATGCGAAAAAAAACACCCCTGTAAAAGTCGGTTTTTCAACAAATCTTTTATCGTGTAGGCGCTGCTGCACTGGATCGAAGAAGTTCCGTTGGAAGTGCTAATTGTTCGACCTGATTTCCTTCAAGCACGTCAATCAGCATCTGGGCAGCTTGATAGCCAATCCCATAAGGGTCTTAATTAAAGCTTGTCAAGCTGATTTTTGGCGTCTTTACGTCCCAGCAGGTTTCCTTCCACTCAAGTACTAAAAATCTCCCGCCAACGATACATATATTAGTACAGGCATTGAGTTGTCTGCTCTACTTTTATCTGATAGCAAAGGAGCACCTTCCATGCGATCAACTTCACCCTATTACTCCCCTTTCCGTACATATATCCTTACTCTTGGACTAATGACCGTCTTAACAAGTGTTGGCGGAGGGGTTCTCTATCTCTATGGAACCGGACAGTCCCTACCTGCTCACCTTCAGGTTGCCGGGTGGAAACCGGGTGCGATTCCCTATATGCAATTTCAAACACAGTTAGACGAACAGTTAGCTTTGTATGCTTCCCTCAGGGTCCACTTGGCTTCACCAAGCCCTGATATTGCATCCATGGATCTGTCTCTGGGAGAATTAGGCCTCGCCATTCACAGGGGACCGTTGGATGAAGCTATGGAGCGTATGTTCCACGCTTCCCTTACGGACCGCATCGCAGCCAGATGGTCGCTTCGCAAGGTACAATTACCCCTCCAGATCACAATAGACCAAGACAAGCTTCGAGCCATTGTGAAGCAAACTTGGAAAGAACTATATAACTATCACCCCACAGCTGCAATGCGAATCGTGAACCCAGACGATACGATCCGATATGAACCTGAACGCGGTGTCCTCCGCCTAGATACAACTACCCTGCAGAAAGAGATTGAAGCACAATTACCGCCTTTTTCTTCACCTTCTAACCCGCTGAAGCCACTTAAGCTACCCGTCCCTATCTACACAGAACTTCCTTCAGTCACTATGGATTCACTCAGAAGGCAAGGAGTGGAGCGGAAAATATCCGAATTCACGACGACGTTTCCCGTCTCAGGACAAGGTCGTATTCATAATATTCGTTCTACAGCTGCCTCCATCCAAGACATGCTGCTCGCGCCTAACGAAACGTTCGACTACAGCAAGATCATCGAACAAACCGAGGCTAAATTCGGCTATCAGGAAGCGCCTGTCATCTTAAACGGCAAACTCGTTCCAGGTATCGGTGGTGGGATCTGCCAAGTGTCTTCCACCTTATATAACGCTGTTCTGCGCAGCGGCCTGGAGATCGTTGAACGACGCAGCCATTCGTTACCTGTTAGTTATGTGCCCTTAGGTCAAGATGCTACCTTCGCCAGCGGCTACATCAACTTCAAATTTCGTAACAGTACCGATGCCTATATACTCATTCGAACGATTTCTACAGATCGTGACGTAACCGTAAAACTTTTCGGCCGCATCTCTCCATCCACTACCTATGATATCGAATCTAAAATTATTGAAACGATACAGCCAACCGTCAAATATTTGCACAACCCCAGCATGCGCAGCGGCTCCATTAAACCAATAAGTGCTGGCAAAGAAGGCTATGTCGTTGAAACGTATCGTTATAGAAAGCTGAATGGAGCAGTAGTAAGCAAAGAACTCATCTCCAAAGATCGGTACTCGCCTGTTCCCGCACTTGTAGCCTCAAATCGCGGAGATATTAAGCCCGAAGAAGGAAATCCCGACGAGAACGGTAAACCGTTATTGGAAGATGGGGTTAAAGGGCCTAGTTTTCGCTGAATATTAAATAATGGTAAAAACAATGACAGGTCATATGACTCTAGATACTAGGTCATTATGACTTTTTTCTTTTATGCTAGGTACATGAGAGAAAGCATGAAGGAGGCAAGACAATGAGTAAATCTGATTACTTTAAAGAATTAACCTATAGGCTTCGCGGACTTCCTGAAAAGGAACGACACAATATATTATCTGTATATGAGGAATTATTTCAAAAGGCGCTTGCGAACGGGAAAAACGAGGAAGATGTTGCCGAATCTCTTGGCTATCCCAGAATCCCCAATTGGGATGCCCCAAAAGAGGCACCACGCGAACAACAAGAGCCAGTTAAACAAGCATCACCAAATGAACAAGAGGTACCCTTTCATAGACCTGAGTCGACGCCACTTACGTATGAGGCTGAGAGACCAGTCCCCTCTACACAAGCTTACAACACTAATGCATATGCAAATGGTAATCCTTATCCACCCTATCCAAGAAAGCCAGAATCAGGTATGAAAGCAATTGTTGCGAGCATTGCACTTGGGTTGTTTAACCTAATCTTTGTCTTGGGGCTTTGGTTCAGTCTCCTCGGAACGTTAGTTGCTTTGTTCGTCTCTGGGATCTGCTTGATCATCGCGCCCGTTGTTGGGGCCACAGGAAGCTTCTTAGAGAGTTCCGGAGGCGACTTACGATTGATCTTCTTTGCGATGCTAGCCTGCTTCGGCTTGGGACTCATTCTTACAACAATTGGCTCATGGTTGTTCAAATGGTTCTTCAAACTGACTTGGATGTATATCCAATTCAACGCAAAACTGATTAAGGGGGCTTAAGCCATGAAACGCGGAGCGAAATTTTTCTTACTGGTGGGCTTTGCCTGCTTAGCCGTTGGCATCGTCGGGGCTGCGGTCTCATTTAAAGATACAGATTTCAAAGCAGGGACAACAACCATCGACATAGAAAAGAAAATTGCTGCAACAAATATTGACACTCTGACGATCCAAAATGAGATTACAGGAGTTACCTTCATCCCGAGTGATACCGACGAAATTAGCGTACATCTTATCGGTACAGTTACCAAAAATCGTGCGAATGAGTGCACCATCGATGCCGTCACCGAAGGCTCTAACGCATGGCGGGTCAATGTCTGTAAAAACAAAAAAATCCGTTTTAGTTTCAATCTAGATGAACTTAAGGACGCGATCGCCAATTTCGATAATCAATTGAGAACGGAAGTCAAGCTTCCAAACAAACTGTATAAGGAAATTAAGGTTTCCTCTGGTACAGGGTCTCTGAATCTCAAAGAAGTGAAGGCGGAAACATTGACTGCCTCTACAGATACAGGATCAATTAAAGTTGATCGTTACGAAGGGAAACAACTTGATCTCGAAAGTGACACCGGTCGTATCACCGTTGTAGAAGGCCAAGGAAATGTTCGCTTACGCACGAGCACCGGAAACATCCATGCTAAGCTTCATGACATTGGCGACACCGTTTCACTCGATGCGGATACAGGCAATATTGAGCTCCAGCTATCCCCTCCGCCAACCTCAGCGAGCTTTGACCTGAGCACGGATATCGGAAGCGTAACCCTCGATATTGCCGGTGTAAATATAACGGAATCCGCCCGCAGCACGGTGATAGGGACTCTTGGCGATGGCCGTAAAAAAGTGACAGTTAGCACCGATACGGGCTCCGTAACCGTTACAGATAAATAAGAAACAAAGAAACCTTCTGTGCCACAAGCCCGTGGAACAGAAGGTTCTTTGTTTCTAAATACTTCTTATTTACTTTTCTCCAAATATGTCTGAACCCATTCGTTTGACTGCTGGAGCACAAGCTCTGCGCGGCCAATCGCTTCAGACACTTGATTGCTAGCCGTGCCGCCGTATACGTTACGAGCGTTAACGACTTGCTCTGGCTGCAGAACTTGATAGATATCTGATTCGAAGAGGCCCGAGAAGGTTTTGAACTCTTCAATTGACATATCGAGCAAATACTTTTTATTTTGAATACAATAGAGTACTGTCTTGCCAATGACTTCATGCGCTTGGCGGAAAGGCAGCCCTTTGTTAACCAAGTAGTCAGCAATATCTGTCGCATTCGAGAAATCTTGGTTCACAGCTTGTCTCATCCGCTCGGTATTTACCTTCATCGTAGCCACCATAGGCGCGAACAATTGAAGCGCACCTTGAAGGGTACGAACCGTATCGAACATGCCTTCTTTATCTTCCTGCATGTCTTTGTTGTAAGCCAGTGGCAAAGACTTGAGCACGGTCATCAGACCGAACAAGTTGCCATAGACGCGCCCTGTCTTACCGCGGACAAGCTCCGCGACATCTGGGTTTTTCTTCTGCGGCATAATGGAACTGCCGGTGCAGAATGCATCGTCGAGTTCGATGAATGCGAACTCCGTACTAGACCATAGCACCATTTCCTCGCAAAAACGGGAAAGGTGCATCATGATCATCGACGCGTTAGAGAGAAACTCCAGAATGAAATCGCGGTCACTAACCGCATCCAGAGAGTTCTCGTACACGCGATCGAACCCAAGCTGCGAAGCCACGAAATGGCGATCGATCGGGAACGTCGTGCCAGCGAGAGCGCCAGCACCCAAAGGTAAGATGTTAACTCGCTTGTAGCTATCCTGCAAACGCTCAAGATCCCGCTGGAACATGCTAACGTAAGCCATCAAATGATGCGCAAATAGGATGGGTTGTGCGCGTTGCAGATGCGTATATCCAGGGATAATCGTATCCAGATTCTCCTTCGCTTTCTCCAACAGAGCCTCTTGCAGCTTCGTCAGCAGACCAACGAACTCTACTACTCTCTTTCGCAGGTAAAGATGCATGTCCGTTGCTACTTGGTCGTTACGGCTGCGACCCGTATGCAGCTTGCCGCCTACTGGACCAATCAAGTCAATCAATGTCTTCTCAATATTCATATGAATATCTTCATTCTGCACGGTGTATTCGAGTTCGCCGCGACGAATCATACCCTGCACTTCATGAAGGCCATCTTTGATCTTCTCCACATCAGCCGCAGGAAGAATGCCGCACTTACCCAACATCGTTACATGAGCCAAGCTGCCCTGAATATCTTCATCCGCCAGTTCTTTATCAAATAGAATTGATGCTGTATATTCTTCGACCAGTTGGTCGGTTTGCTTCGTAAAACGTCCACCCCATAGCTTAGACATCGTAGATGCTCCTCTCGTATTTACAGCCCAAAGGCTTTCCACGAAGGGAAAGCCCACTTTGAACGACTATAGATTTATTTTTTCGCGCTTTGCTCCACGCCAGAGGACACTTTCAAACGCAGCGCATTCAGACGAATAAATCCAGCCGCATCGCCTTGATCGTAAGCTTTGGTAGGATCCGCTTCCATGGTTGCGATATCCGGATTGTACAGGGATACAGGGCTCTTCACGCCAGCTCCCATGATATTTCCTTTGTAGAGCTTCAAACGAACGGTACCCGACACGTTCTTCTGGCTTTCATCCACCAGTGCTTGGATCGCCAAACGCTCTGGCGCGAACCAGAAGCCGTTGTAAACAAGCGTCGCGTACTTTGTAATTAGTGAATCACGCAGATGCATGACATCGCGATCCATCGTGAGCGACTCCATTTTGCGATGAGCCGTGAACAAAATCGTTCCCCCCGGTGTTTCGTACACGCCACGACTCTTCATACCGACGAAGCGGTTCTCAACCATATCTACACGACCGATGCCATGCTTGCCGCCTAGCTCGTTCAAAGCTTCCATAACCTGCAGAGGTGTCAGTTTTGCGCCATTCAAGCCTACGCAATCGCCTTTTTCAAAATCAAGCTCAACATATTCCGCTTGATCCGGAGCATCCTCAGGCGAAACGCTTAACACGTACATGCCTTTGTTCGAATCCGCAGCCGGATCGAACCAAGGATCCTCCAGCATGCCGCTCTCGAAGGAAATATGAAGCAGATTGCGATCCGTTGAATAAGGCTTTGCCGCAGATGCTGTAACGGGAATGCCATGTTTCTCAGCATAAGCGATCATTTCAGCGCGACCTGGGAACTGCTCGCGGAATTCTTCCAAACGCCAAGGCGCGATAACCGATAGCTCGGGCGCAAGTGCCGCTGCTGTCAGCTCAAAACGCACTTGGTCGTTGCCTTTGCCCGTTGCGCCATGGGCAATCGCCGTTGCGCCTTCAGCGCGGGCGATTTCGACCATGCGCTTCGCGATTAAGGGACGCGCAATACTCGTACCGAGCAAGTATTGCCCTTCATACAGAGCACCCGCTTGGAACATCGGGTAGATGAAATCCTTCGCGAATTCATCGCGTAGGTCGTCAATATAGATCTTCGACGCGCCCGTTTGAAGCGCTTTTTCCTCCAAGCCATCCAACTCGTCTTTTTGGCCAATGTCAGCTGTAAAAGCAATAATTTCTGCGTCATAGGTTTCTTTGAGCCATTTCAAAATAACAGACGTATCCAGCCCGCCGGAATAGGCGAGTACGATTTTTTCCTTAGCCATTGTAATAATCTCTCCGTTTCTACCTAGTACTCCTAGTACTGGAATAATGAATCTATCTCATCGTCGCGGCCATGATAGCCTTTTGCGCATGAAGACGGTTCTCTGCCTGGTCAAAAATAATCGAATGCGCGCCGTCAATGACACCCTCACTTACTTCTTCACCACGATGTGCCGGAAGACAGTGCATGAATAAGTAATCCTGCTTCGCATATTTCACGAGCGCTTCGTTCACCTGATAATTCTTAAAGGCGATCTCCCGCTCTTTCTGCTCATCTTCAAAGCCCATGCTCGCCCATACATCGGTATAGACGATATCGGCATTTTCGATCGCTTCGCGTGGATCTCGACTGATAAGAATACTGCCACCCGTTTGTGCCGCATTATCCTTCGACATTTGGATCACTTCAGCATCAGGATCATATCCCTCTGGCGATGCGATTGCGAAGTCCATCCCAAGCTTACTTGCGCCCATCATCAGGGAATGCACCATATTGTTGCCATCCCCGATATAAGCTACTTTCAAGCCTTTCAAATGCCCCTTCTTCTCAAGCACAGTTTGGTAGTCCGCCATAACCTGACAAGGATGTGCATAGTCGGTTAATCCATTAATGACAGGCACTGTAGCGCCTCTAGCCAGATCGATCACTTTACGGTGTTCATAAGTACGAATCATGATGCCATCAAGGTATCGGGACAACGTCTGTGCCGTATCCCAGACCGTTTCGCCGCGTCCAAGCTGAAGATCATTTTTACTTAGGAAAAGCGCTTGCCCCCCAAGCTGATACATGCCCACTTCAAAGGATACCCTTGTGCGCGTGGACGACTTTTCAAAAACCATCCCAAGCGTCTTACCAGCTAGCACGGCATGCGGCTCTCCGGCCTTTTGTTTACGCTTGAGCTCGATGCCATAATGAATTAAGTATTCGATTTCTTCCGATGTATAATCAACCAAGGCAAGAAAATCTTTGCCCTTTAACTGGACAGCTATTTCTTCCTGTAGGGTACTACTGTTCATTTCATCCAACCTCTCTGCTGTTAACTCTAGACCGCACTCGTTGTGGAGGCAGCAGCCTTCTCAGCCAACACTGCGCAAACCACATCTAACGCTTTATCTAGATCTTCCTTTGGAATCGTCAAAGCTGGTACCAAACGGATCACGTTCGGACCTGCTGGAATGACCAGCACGCCTTGTTTATGAATTTCACTAATAATTTCACCTGCTGGCTGCTTGCACTCGATACCAATAAGAAGACCGACGCCACGCACTCTTCCGATAAGCGGATTACCAGCGAGCTTGCTTTCAAGCTTCTCAATTGTATATGCACCAAGCTCAGCTGCACGTTCAGGCAGCTTGTTAGCAATCACAGTTTCAATAGCCGCAATTCCGGCCGCTGTGGCAATTGGCGTTCCACCGAACGTGGAGCCATGACTCCCCGCACCGAACGCTTCAGCTAGAAACGCCTTACCCAGCATAGCCCCAATTGGGAAGCCAGCCCCTAAGCCTTTGGCTAGTGTGAAAATATCTGGCTCTATGCCATAATGCTCATAAGCAAAAAGCTTACCCGTACGTCCAACACCCGTCTGGATTTCATCCACGATTAGAAGCAAGTTCTGTTGCTTACAGAGTTCCGCAATTTGTTTCACAAATGTTGGGTCAGCGGGTAGCACGCCGCCTTCACCCTGTACCAATTCCAGCATGATCGCGCAAGTTTTATCATTCACGAGACTGCGCACAGCCTCGAAATCATTATATGGCGCGTAGGTGAAGCCGCCAGGAAGCGGATGGAAGCCTTCCTTTACTTTATCTTGGCCCGTCGCAGTTAGTGTAGCCAGTGTCCGTCCATGGAACGACATGTTGAACGTGATAATCTCATACCGACCGTTATCCAACACTTTCTGTGAATAGCGACGCGCGAGCTTAATGGCCGCTTCATTCGCCTCTGCGCCAGTAGAACAGAAGAATACCGCATCCGCACAGCTATTATCTGTCAGCAGCGAAGCCAGCTTCTCCTGATTTGGAATGTGGAACAAATTGCTCACATGCCACAATTGATCAAGCTGCTCGACCAGCTTCTCCTTAACAGCTTGCGGCGCGTGCCCAAGATTCGTTACCGCAATCCCGCTCATCAAGTCAATATATTCCTTGCCTGTGTCATCCCACAGTCGGCTGCTCTCTCCCTTTACCAGCGTGATTGGAAATCTAGCATAAGTTGGAAACAGCGAGCTTTTTCCCGTTTTCGTCATATACATTCCCTCCTTAGAGTTTTTGGATAGAAAACTGACCCTATCATCGCAGAAATTTCTTATCGCACAATACGCGTGCCGATTCCTGTGCCCTTTAATACTTTGCTAAGCACATTCGGCTCGGAGCCATTCACGATCACAACTTCCTGTACTTTCCCCTGAATGCAGGCAATTGCAGCACGAACTTTAGGAATCATGCCTCCATAAATATCCCCGCTTGCGATCATCTCTTCGATTTCCGCTACGCTTAGCACAGGCAGCACCTGTTTCTCTCCGCCTACCATCTTCATAATGCCAGGAACATCCGTCACTACAATCATCTGCTCCACGCCAAGATGGGAAGCAACCGCTCCAGCCGCCGTGTCCGCATTGATGTTATAGCGTTGTCCACCGTCAGCACCAAGACCTACAGGCGCGATCACGGGGATATAACCCATGCTAACAATGCCTTGGATCAACTCTGCATTCACCTTCGTAACGTCGCCAACAAGGCCAACCTCATGTGCGTTACTTACTGGCTTCGCCTCGATTAAATGCCCATCTACACCAGATAATCCTAGCGCAGCTGCGCCTGTTAATTGAATGCGTCGTACGATTTCTTTGTTAATCTGGCCCGATAGCACCATCTCAACAACATCGAGCACAGCCTCATTCGTCTTACGCAAGCCATTCACAAACTCCGTCTCAATACCCAGCTTTGTCAGTGTATCCGAGATGGCAGGGCCGCCACCATGGACGATAACGGTTACGATGCCTTCGTCCTGCAGCTCGCGCATATCTTCAAAAAAACTAACCGGCAGAGCGGCCAATGTGCTTCCGCCGCACTTCATCACAAAGCAATTGTTCTTCACTGCTTCCGTTTCCCCCTTGCCCTTTACTCATGATACTGCTTAAGTTCGGTATGCGGCATTGATCCGTACATAATCATAGGTCAAATCACAGCCCCAGCCCGTAGCTTTACCAGCACCCATATGTAAATTCACGTGAATTTGAATCGTATCTGTTTTCAAATAGGCAAGTGCAGCTTCCTCATCGAACTTCACGGGACGCGACTGTATTAGAACCGCAATGTCGCCTAAGCGGATATCGACCGTGTCCACATTGACTGGCTGCCCAGAGTAGCCAATAGCAGCAATGATACGGCCCCAGTTGGCGTCTGCACCATAAACAGCCGACTTCACAAGGCTTGAACCGATGATTGACTTTACGATCTTACGAGCGGCATCGTCACTATCCGCACCAATGACCGTCGTCTCAATCAGCTTCGTTGCACCCTCGCCGTCTCGAGCAATCGCTTTGGCGAGGTATTCACCAACGTGCTGCACAGCGGCTGCAAAAGCTTCCCAATCCGGGTGATCCGGATGTAAAGCTTCATTTTCCGCCAGACCGCTTGCCATCACAACGACCATATCGTTCGTACTCGTATCCCCGTCTACGGTAATCATGTTGAACGTGTTATCTGTAATTCTGCTCAGCAGCAATTGCAGATACTCGCTTTCAATATTCGCATCGGTCGTCATGAAACCGAGCATCGTTGCCATGTTCGGGTGAATCATCCCCGAACCTTTGGCTGCGCCAGCAATGTGAACCTCTTTGCCGCCAACGACAAGACGAACACACGTCATCTTCTGTACGAGATCCGTCGTGAGAATCGCCTGGCAGAAGTCGTCACCACCGTCTGCTTTCACACTCAGCGGCAGCTTTTCGATACCGCTGAGTACTTTATCCATCGGCAGCAGCTCGCCGATGACGCCTGTGCTCGTCACGCCGACTTGGTGCTCCTCTAAGCCTAGCGCCTTCGCACTGGCAGCGCGCATTGCTCGCGCGTCGTCCTCGCCCTGCTGGCCCGTACACGCGTTGGCATTGCCGCTATTGACGATCATCGCCTGCAACTTGCCGCCTTGGGCAATGCTTTCTTGCGTCACACGAAGCGGAGCCGCTTGAAACGAGTTCAGGGTATAAACACCTGCCGCCGCTGCTGGCACATCACATACGATAGCGCCCAGATCGAAGCGCTCTGTCTTCTTCAAACCGCAGTGCAATCCGCCTGCACGAAACCCTTTTGGCGTAGTAACTGTGCCCTCTGGCACGACGATATATTTCCCTTGCCCTTGAACTGACATGTTCGTCATTCACCTGTCCCATCGTTAAATATAAGAAGAATGGCAGGCATCGCAGCGGCTTTCTCAACTAAGAAGTCGCAGCCAGGCTCTCCCTTTTTCAAATGCAATTTTCTATTGATACTTATGGATAAACAGGCGCGAATAACAATCCTGTCGTTTCGTCCCAACCCATCATGATGTTCAAATTCTGAATTGCCTGACCAGCAGCGCCCTTCACCACATTATCGATAACGGATACGATAGTGACGCGACCCGTACGCTCATCCGCAGCGAAGCCAATGTCACAGTAATTGGAGCCGTACACCTCTTTTGTTGCAGGCAATTTACCGCTGTTGCGTATACGCACAAATTTACGCCCCTCATAATATTGCCGGTAAAGCGTAGTAAAATCTTCCGTCGTGTGCGCACCGCTAATGGTGGCGTACATCGTTGACATAATCCCACGCGTCATCGGTGCCAAGTGCGTCGTGAACGTCGTCACAACCGGCTTGCCTGCCACACTGCTTAGGGCTTGCTCGATTTCGGGAATATGCTGATGCTTGTTTATTTTATATGCCGTGAAATTCTCATTCACTTCTGCGTAGTGAACACCCAAATTCACACCGCGACCCGCGCCGGACACGCCAGATACAGCATCAATAATAATACTGGAAGGATCAATCCAGCCAGCCTTAACCGCAGGAATAAGACCCAGCAGTGTAGCTGTCGGATAACAACCTGGGTTAGCAATCAAGTCCTTGCCCTTCACTTCATCACCGAATACTTCGGATAAGCCGTAAACCGCACGTGCCAGAATCTCATTTGGAGCCGCCGTACGCTTATACCATTGTTCATAATCCGCTTGCGACTTTAAACGCAAATCTCCTGAGATATCAATAACCTTCAACCCCGCTGCAAGCAGCTTGGGCGATAACTCCGCGCTTACGCCAGCAGGTGTAGCCAAGAACACAACATCCGCTTTGCCAGCAATTAGTTCTACATTAAGCTCATCAAGAATATCAACAACAACTTCCTGCAAATGTGGAAAATGATCCGCAAGTGGTGCTCCAGCATTCGAAGTGGAGATAACCGAAGTAATGTGAACGGACGGATGCGCCTGCAGAAGTCGAATTAACTCTGCGCCGCCATACCCAGTCGCACCTATGATAGCCGCTCTAGCTGTATTACTCATTAAAAATTCCCCCAGACGTCCATAAAATATATGTATTATTATACATTCGTATACATAATAATTCAATGATATTTTTCTCGTTAAAATATGCCCTCAAAAGGCATAGGAATAAGCATCCTAGCATCTTTCATGCGTTCGTCCAGGAAACCGCTCTAAGGTCAAATTGCTCTTTTTTCGGCCTATAACCATACAAATATGCAATCATAACGATCTCTCTCTCGTTCTCACGCTTCTAGATCGAGACTAAATAATTTAGATAACAGTTATATTATCCCAAAACATGTGCCCATCTAGCAAATTATAGGTTATCTCCTCATTTTCATGACAGCTAGAGGCATAGTAGCTACACGGCTATCGATTCGTTCCTACTTTGCGGCATAGGAAAAAGCGATGTACCTACGCACATCACTTCTCCCTGACGCTTTAAGAATTAATTCAATAACATGTTCGACCTTACCTTATGTATGAACACAACTACGCATGCCTTTTAAACCCTTCCCCTAACACTTCATTCGTTTCGCTCAAGATGACAAATGCCTGCGGATCCACGGAACGAACTAACATCTTGAGACGGGTTACCTCGTTTTGCTTAACGACCACCATCATCACCGTCCGCGACTCTCTTGTATACCCTCCAGAACCGTTAAGCTCGGTAAGCCCTCGATCCAAATCATGTAAGATCACTTGGCGAATGGCATCGGTCTGTTCCGAAATAATGAAAGCTACCTTCGCATAATTGAAGCCGAGTTGAACAACATCAATTGTTTTCGTAGTAACAAATAGTCCTATCATAGCATAAAGCGCATTTTCCGGTGTAAATACAAGCGCAGAACTCAAGATGACGATACCATCGAATATCGCAACGCAAAACCCAATACTAAGACCTGAATATTTATGCAAAATCTGTGCAGCGAGCCCAAGTCCCCCTGTAGATCCCCGTCCTCGGAACACGATTCCAAGCCCCAGTCCAATCCCGATCCCGCCGTATACGGCTGCAAGCAACGGACTATGCGTAGGAGTTCCTATGTGGCTCGTTAGAAGAACGCAAAGCGGAAATACGATTGAACCGACAGCGGCTTTCACTCCGAATTGTCCTCCTAATAACCATAAGGCAAGTAAGAAAATCGGAATATTCAACCCCCACTGCGTAATCGCTGGATTGAGGCCTGTCAGCTGCAACACAATCGTAGAAACACCCGAAACACCGCCTGAAGCGATTTGGTTCGGATTAAGGAAAGCATTAAAACTCGCAGCCATAATGAGCGAGCCCAGTACTAATAACACATATTCAAACGCAGTGTGTAACGCACTGCCTACGGGTAAAGCAGGTAAACGCGGTTCTTTTCTGGGCACACAAGGCCCTCCTCTCACAAAAAAACCTACACCAAAAGGTGTAGGATGGACACTAACTCAGCTTGCACGCGCGTTAACTCATGTGGGCAAAAGCTTGAGCGGCCCTCCTAAATTGGCGAGCCGCTAAGACTTCCCGCATCACAAGCGCTATTCCGGCTTGCGAATCTGATGACGGAGATAAGCATCAATGAACGTGTCCAAATCGCCGTCCATGACGGCGCCTACGTTCCCTGTCTCCGCTGAGGTCCGATGGTCCTTGACCATGCTATAGGGATGAAATACATAAGAACGAATTTGGCTGCCCCACGCAATATCCGACTGCTCGCCGCGAATCTCTGCGAGATGCTTTAATTGCGCTTCGATTTTCTTCTCATAAAGCTTGGAGCGAAGCATCTTCATCGCCTTCTCACGGTTCTTGATTTGAGAACGCTCCTGCTGGCAGCTTACTACAACGCCCGTAGGCATGTGCGTAATCCGCACAGCGGAGTCGGTTGTATTGATATGCTGACCGCCGGCGCCGCTGGCACGATACGTATCGATCTTGAGATCCTCGGTGCGAATCTCAACCTCGGTATCATCCTCAATCTCTGGCATGATATCGCAGGATACGAACGATGTGTGCCGTCGGCCTGATGAGTCGAACGGCGAGATGCGAACGAGCCTATGCACGCCTTTCTCCGCCTTCAAATAGCCATAGGCGTTGAAGCCCGTGATTTGCAGCGTGACGCTCTTCACCCCAGCCTCGTCGCCTGGCAAATAGTCGAGAACCTCGACTTTGTAACCACGCTTCTCTGCCCAGCGGCGGTACATGCGTAGCAGCATCTCGGCCCAGTCCTGCGACTCCGTACCCCCCGCTCCGGGATGAAGTTCAAGAATGGCATTCAATCGGTCATAGGGCTGATTGAGCAGCAACCCGAGCTCGAACGATTCGAGCTTCTTCATTAGAACGGCAATGCCGTTTTCAATATCGGCAGCTAGGCTGCTGTCGCTTTCCTCCTCTTCGAGTTCGACCATGACCATGAGGTCATCGTACTCGTCAGAGAAGCCTTGGAAAAGATCAACGACGCTTTTGATGGCGTTGAGTTCACCGATTGTCTTCTGAGCGCGATCA
The DNA here is from genome assembly GCF_010820665.1 of Paenibacillus sp. SYP-B3998. GTDB lineage: Bacteria > Bacillota > Bacilli > Paenibacillales > NBRC-103111 > Paenibacillus_E. The sequence continues at coordinate 53,283 of NZ_JAAIKC010000011.1, forward strand.
TTATCGTCCCAGAAATCCGGCGCCCCCATCTTTTCCTCAAAGTCGCCAATTGCTTCAAGCTTATGATCTAAGTCAAAGAGACCCCCGTAATTCAGTTAATCGCTTCGCTGTTTCTCTTAGGTCTTGTTTCACTTCTGGTTCCAGCATGTCTTACACCTCATTTATTCTGGTTGTACCTAACCTAGACAAACAGCATTAGCTGCTTTGTCCGTGGCACTGCTTGAACTTCTTGCCACTACCGCATGGGCACGGATCATTGCGTCCGATACGCTGCTCATCGCGTATTACTGGCTTTTTGCCGCCTGCTTCGTTTTTCGGATCGACGGCTTGACCTTCAGCTACCGCTTGACGCTCTAGGTTGCTTTGAACGTGAGCTTTCATCGTGTACATAGCGACTTCTTCACGAATGTTCTCAATCATTTCTTGGAACATCTCAAAGCCTTCGAATTGATACTCACGTAAAGGATCTGTTCCGCCGTAAGCGCGAAGATGGATACCTTGACGAAGCTGATCCATCGCATCGATATGATCCATCCATTTGCTATCCACCGCACGAAGTGCAACAACTTTCTCGAACTCGCGCATGAATTCCGCACCGATGTCTTCCTCACGCTCATCATAGCGTTTGCTCACAAGCGCCTTAATGAACTCGATCACATCTTCTTGCTCTTTGCCCCACAGGTCTTGATCTGTTATCTGACCTTCTTCAGTCAGCAGGTTATTGTTCACGAAGTTGGCAACTTCGTGTAGCTCCCATTCCTCCGGAATTTGGTCCTCCGGACAGTGAGCCTTCACGATACGCTCGATAACCGAGTTAATCATGCCCTCAACAACTTCGCGAATGTTCTCGGATTCAAGCAGTTCACGACGCTGTTTATATATAATTTCACGCTGTTGATTCATCACATCGTCATACTGTAGGACAACTTTACGCACATCGAAGTTGTTACCTTCTACACGCTTCTGTGCGGATTCTACAGCACGTGAAATCAACTTACTCTCAATCGGTTGATCTTCCTCCATACCTAGACGATCCATCATCGCCATGATATTGTCAGCGCCGAAACGCTTCATCAGCTCATCTTCAAGAGATAAATAGAACTGTGAAGAGCCTGGATCACCTTGACGGCCCGCACGACCACGAAGCTGGTTATCGATCCGTCTGCTTTCATGACGCTCCGTACCTATGATATGCAGTCCGCCTGCTTCGTGTACGCCTTCGCCCAGCACAATGTCTGTACCGCGTCCTGCCATATTAGTTGCAATCGTAACTGAACCTGGTTGACCCGCGCGTGCGACGATTTCCGCTTCTTCTGCATGATACTTCGCATTCAATACTTTATGTTGGATACCCTTGCGCTTCAGCATTTCGGAGAGAAGCTCCGAATTCTCAATAGAAATCGTACCCACGAGCACAGGTTGGTTTAACTTGTGACGCTCAACAATTTGTTCAACAACTGCCTTAAATTTACCCTTTTCCGACTTGTACACGACATCTGCCATATCCTTACGGATCATAGGACGGTTCGTCGGAACTACAATAACCTCAAGACCATAAATTTTCTTAAGTTCTTCTTCTTCCGTTTTAGCCGTACCCGTCATACCAGACAACTTGCGATACATCCGGAAGTAGTTCTGGAACGTGATTGTCGCTAACGTCATGCTCTCATTTTGAACTTGCAGCTGCTCTTTGGCCTCAATTGCTTGGTGTAACCCATCACTATAACGACGGCCTGTCATAATACGGCCCGTAAATTCATCAACAATCATGACTTCGTCTTCTTGCACAACGTAATCTACATCGCGTCTCATGATGAAACGCGCTTTAAGCGCTTGTGTCACATGGTGGTTGATATTCACGTTTTGATGATCAAATAAGTTCTCAATCCCGAACGCTCGCTCCGCTTTGGCTACGCCTTCTTCCGTAAGCGCCACGGAACGCACTTTAATATCTATGGTATAGTCTTCTTCATGATTTAATTTAGAGACAAACCGGTCAGCCGAGTAGTACAAATCTGTCGATTTAGCAGCTTGTCCCGAAATAATAAGCGGCGTTCTCGCTTCATCGACCAAGATAGAGTCAACTTCGTCAATAACCGCAAAGTACAACGGACGTTGCACCATTTGCTCTTTGTAAAGCACCATATTATCACGTAAGTAGTCGAAGCCGTATTCATTATTCGTCCCATAAGTAATATCACAAGCGTATGCCGCTTGCTTCTCTTCATGCGACAAATCATGTAGGTTGACCCCAACCGTTAACCCAAGGAATTCATAAATCTGGCCCATTTCGCCACTATCGCGTTGCGCCAAGTAATCATTAACCGTTACTACGTGTACACCCTTACCTAACAAAGCATTCAAATAAACAGGAAGCGTTCCTACGAGCGTCTTCCCTTCCCCAGTTCTCATTTCTGCGATCTGGCCTTCGTGGAGCACCATACCGCCAATAAGCTGCACGTCATAATGACGTTTGCCTAAGACACGCTTCGCTGCTTCCCTCACTACTGCAAAAGCCTCAGGCAGCAGATCATCAAGTTCCTCGCCTTTGTCTAAACGGTTTCTAAACTCTACCGTTTTGCCTTTCAGCTCCTCATCGGATAACGGCTGAATATCCGCCTCAAGCTCATTGATGTGATTAACGGCTTTAAGCATCCGTTTAATTTCCCGTTCATTGGAATCACCAAAAATTTTCTTCACAAGTCCTAGCATCGGTGAACCCCTTTCCCTTACATTCGTATCCTTAAATTGTACCAGTTTGGCGGTCTTGCCGCAACAAACGCGCAATTATTTTGGGCTGCTCTTTCCCGTTCCTGTATCCTATATACGTATAAATTGTATCTATGTTGCAAAAACATAACATTCCTATCCATTCTTATAGTATTGAATCTAACCTTAGATTACATGCATAAAAAAAGCTTGATTCGAATGAAATCGAATCAAGCTCGTGAAATTCAATAATTATTATAATGTCTGTCCACTATTTGCATTCTTATACAGCTGGCTCAATCAGACCATACTTGCCGTCGTCACGTCGGTAAACGACATTCACTTGATCGGTATCCATGTTAGAGAATACAAAGAAACTATGGCCTACCATGTTCATCTGTAGAATCGCTTCTTCCACATCCATAGGCTTCAACATGAAGCGTTTGCTGCGAACCAGTTCGAAGTCTTCTTCTTCATCCAAATACGTGACAGGTGAAGTCTCCATTTTAAACAAATCTCGCTTGCCGCCTTCTTGACGAATTTTACGATTCGTTTTCGTCTTATGCTTGCGAATTTGACGTTCTAGCTTGTCCACGACCAAGTCGATGGATGCGTACATATCATTGTTACGTTCCTCGGCCCGTAACAGCACGCCTGCTAGTGGAATGCTCACCTCAACAGCTTGCATACCTTTGATAACTCTTAACGTTACTTGTAAATCGGATGTAAGGGGGGCTTCAAAATACCTCTCTAGTCTATTCAATTTCTTGTCGACATAGTCCCTGAGGGCTTCAGTTACTTCAAGGTGTTCTCCGCGAATGTTAATATTCATAGTTACACATCTCCCTTCCTGCTTACATTATACTACATTCCACCTAACCTTCATAATTCCTTTAAATTCCGATCTAAGATTCATACGCAAAAAAACACCCTGGAATTTCTCCAGGGCGTCTGCTCATGTTTGTATTCAAGCGGCTCTCTCAGCCGGATGATTATAATCTGGATACGTTAGCTGCTTGTGGTCCGCGTGCGCCTTCTACAATGTCAAATTGTACAGGCTGACCTTCTTCCAATGTTTTGAAACCATCGGATTGAATCGCTGAAAAATGTACAAAAACATCTCCACCATCTTCACGCTCAATGAAACCATAACCTTTTTCTGCGTTAAACCATTTCACTTTACCCTGCATGCCGTACACGTTCCCTTCGTTTTCAAATAAGTAGAATAAAATGTAAGCCCTTTCTTTTCGACTATACCACCCGTTAGCTTGGCATGTCAATTTTTTACTTATTCCACGTATAATTTTTAGAAAATTCGGGTATATACATCCCGTGGATAAGTGAGAAATTTGTAAAACCTTGTCGTATAGAGCATCTTTACAACTTATTCACAAAGTTATGCACAGAGTTGTGCACATTGTCCACAGGGTATCATGACATATTAATTCCACCACTACCACTATTAGTTTTTACCGATTCCCAAGCCATCTCTAAATTGAACCTACTACCCACCTAATCATTAAAAAGCGAACTCTCCTTCCTGTGCAGTCTGCTTTCATTCGTTTCTTATCCTCCACTTGCAAGTTCTAGGTCTTTCACATTGAAGTTGTCTCGCTTCGCCTGAAGGTGCCCTTGTTCGTGACATCTGCTGCCTAGCGGTTGCTAGCGACAGGACGTGCAGCTTTGGGGTTCAAAGATGTTTCCCTAAATACGAAGAAGCCCCTAGAAGCAACTCTAGAGGCTCGTTTTTTCTGCTATTTTATTATTTTCAAAGAAAGCGGACTTTTTCAGTGCCCCCCATCTCTACATGAGGGGGTTTATCAACTATTTCTTTTTATCAAAAAAGGCACCATGCGGAGAATACGAAGTACCATATCCTCCATACTGCTGATTGACAATCTTATTTTTCTGTACATTAGCAATTTGGGATTCCAACTTTTTTTTCTCCCGATCCATAATTGGAATAATCCGCTTATCAACTTCATAAGCAGGCTGGAAATAGGTTTGTTTTTGAGTTTCTGTTAGAGATATCCCTTTTACAAACAGCCCTGATAATTGATCCATTACCTCTTGTCTTTTATCCAAGAGCTCTATCCATTTTTCCGGGTCACTTTCTTCGTCAAGAACTGTTTTCTCTAAAAGAACAGTAAGCCCAAGTAATTCGTTCAACAGGGGATCTAGAGAGCTAGTATTCATCAATTCCTCACCTACTATGAATGTTGTTTAGACAAAATCATAGCTTCTTTCCACACATCACGGAATTGTGCAAATAAATCTTCTATTTCGTCTAAAATAGATCCATCTTTATTGATGTTCGATTCAATCATTCGATGGTTCATGTAATCGTACATCATAAGGAGTTGTTCCGAAATCGGGTAGGAACGATCTAACGTAATAATCAATTCACTGATGATATCCTGTACTCGTAGATTGAACTCGTTAGCCTTATCCATTTTTTTTTCTTGAAGAGCCACTTTCGTCTGTTTAATAAACTTAATGGCACCATTAAAGAGCATAAGAGTTAGTTCTCCAGGAGTCGCTGTAGTCACTTGATTGTTTTGATATTTCTGAGCTGCAGTAATCATGATTCATCGCTCCTTTTAATTCTAAGCTTGCTAAGCAACTTATTTCGCAAGCCAACTGCTTTGGGAGTTAGCCTTGTTCATTGCTGATTCCATCGCAGCGAATTTTTTCCAGTATCCGTCTTCCATGTCTTTGAGGCGAGTATTCCACTTACTTATGTCAGTATTCATTCTCTTTAGATCTTTACCAATTGTGCTGTTATCTGTGAGGTACAGAGCGCTCCCCGCTTTATCCGTAAGCTTAGTTATGGAAGTTTCAAGTTGACTATACAGACGTTGAGCTAATCCACTCTCGTTAAACTTCGTATTAACATCTGTTGCGGTACTCACTTTTGTAAAGAGGTCCATGACTTTGGTACCATTTTGAGAAATGGCTTCACGTAGTTTTGTATCATTAATATAGAGTTTCCCTTTTTCTTGGTAACTACCGGTTGTAATCCCAATTTCACTAAGAGTATCAAATTTAGTATCAATACCGGTAGCCGTCACATTAGCCGTAAGAGCTTGGCGCACTTGAGTTAATACATTAGTAAGCAAAGAATCACGACGCAACAAACCACTCTTTGCTTTTGTTTCCCATTGTTCAACCTGCTTTTCAGACAAAGATGCTTTTTCCTCATCTAATAGAGGTTTATAATCTTTGTATTTCGCTTCGCTTACTTTAACGTCTATCTTTCCAATAACCTCGTTATATTTATCTACAAAGCCTTTAATAGACTTGAAAACGGAATCCTCATCAGGCTTGAGACTCACATTAGTCGTTCCAACAGCTTTCATAGTGAACTCAACACCGTCAAATGTGAAGGTAGAACTACCGACAGCATAGGAAATTCCATTAATCTTAACCGCTCCTGATATAGCGTCTTTTGACAGCTGAGATCCAGAATCTGTAGCAAACGTCTCAGAAGTACTATTAACCGTACCGACAGACAAGTTCAGTTTATTACTAGCTCCAAAGTCAGCACCAACAAGATTAATCGAAACAGCGGAACTGGCCCCACTGGCCGTTGAGGTAAAGGTAATGGATTTATCACTTTTGAGATAGCTTGCAGTAACTCCCGTTGTTGCTGACGCAGCATTAACCTTAGTTATTACGCTGCTAATTGTATCGGTTGCTGTTACATTAATAGAAGTCGTCCCAACCTTAAAATCAAATGTTTCTCCAATCGCGGTAGACTCATCTGACAAGTTATTGGTAAACTTCACAGACGCAGCCTTAGCTGCCGTAGAAAGACTCGTTACCTCCACATTATACGCAGGTAAACTTGGAGACCCTTTTTGTTTAGCAGCAACGATCATTTCGTTATCAGAAGATATAGCCTTTTTGTCGTAACTGCCTTGCAATTTCATATCAAATACTGTTTTTTTGAAATCCAGTAAGAGCGTGTTCATCTCTCTAAACTGATCACGTCTCCACTCTTCTGTTTGTTTATTTTGTAAAATCTTGTTTAATGGAGCTTTCTGCGCCTTCATTAAATTCTTAACCATTGCTTCTGTATCAAGTCCAGAGACTAAACCACCCATACGAATTGAATTTACCATGTTACCTCCACCTACCGTTTCTCATCGATTAGAATTCCGATCATATTCTTCATTGCGGCAACTACATCTAACATTTTTTTGGATGGCACTTCCCGTATTACTTCCTTTGTCTGGTCGTCAATCACTTGAACATAATATTCTTTCAATTCATCATGCAGGACGAAGCTAAGGTGTGTATTGCTAACTTGCATGAATTTATTCAAACCCTCAATTGATCTCTCTAACTCTTGTCTTCCAATTTCCTTAATAGGAATATGCTCTGCACGTTCTAATGGCAGAGCCTCTTTAACTTCGGTCTTATCCGTCTCAAATGATGAACGATTAGGATTCGACTGTGGGGAACCACCCACTATAGGAATAGAAGATATATCCATAAAACGCCCTCCAAATTTTAGCTATTACTAATACTATCGGATAGAAGTGAAATTTATTTTAGGGTAATCGGATAAAAAATTGTTGATTTTAAAATTTAATTATCCAATTATATATCTCCGGGAATTTCCACCTCGTAATCTCCCTTTAAAATTACTATTAAACATCTAGAACCACCTGTTAGTGCTTATCTCTTAGCTTCAACTATCGATAGGTGTTCGCAATTATCCTCGAGAGCAATGTTGTCAATTGCACAAGAAAAAGAGAACCCAAATAGTAATCTACAGGTCGCTGAAAAGCCCTCAAAAATCAAACAGGCATCTTTTTCGCGATCTATTTGTGCGAAGGATGCCTGTTTTTCGTATAATAAAAGTGAACAATGTTGGCTCGCTTGAGCCAGTTCCATCATTTCTTTCGCTATATTTACATAAAGCAATTTTAGCTTTTCAACAGCACAGCCATATGAGCCATCGTTGTATATCCACTATCAGTTAATACATCTTGAACATCTGCTAAATATCGAAGATCATGATCCACTATTTTCGATAAAGATTGAATCAACTTAATTACAATTTCAGTCGATAAACCTTCATTATACTTGGCCATACCAATAAGATGCAGTTTAAGTAAAGCAAAATTCACGATCAGCATCACATAGCTCTCGAAGAATTTTTTTTGATTATAAGGAAAAAGGTTTTTAAATATATAATTCACTAAAAAGTTCTCTAATATATATGAATGTTGTTCAACAAACGGCTTATAATATTTTTCAAAAGCATCCGTATAAAGGCTCTTAACTTCTTCTAAATTAGCATCATCATTGAAATTCAAACCTTCTAACATTTCTTGTAAACATTCAATATACCTTTTGCTAGTCACTCCTGAAGAGAATCGATAATTAATTAAACTTTTACACACACTTAGCTGAAAAGATAAGTTACTTGGCATATTTTCTATAGAAGTTAAAAAAGCGTCATCTGATATAGACGATAAATATTCACTCATAATTTTTGGAAGTTGGATTTCCAATTCAACATTTGCTATATTTGATAATTTTTGAAAAAACAAACCTAAAACTATTAATCTATTTTCTACAGAAGTTGCTCTATCTTGCATGATACGTATTGAGAATATCCTCAAATCCCAGAACAATTCATTCCCTTTTGCAGTAGAAAAACTTTGGTTCATAAATCCTGGCGTATCAGCAGGTTCCTCTTCTTCAAAAAAGTGAATGCCATTCTCATTAAGTAGCACCAGCCTTGCCGCTTCTGGACAAGATAACGTAGCACTTTTCTCCACTGTTCTATCAACTTTATTTAACACTCTCGGATAAATAGCGCATGTATTAGATAATAATTCTGGACCTAATTCTTTTTGAATCGTACATAAACGATTTTCATCTAATAATGTACATGCCCCCTCTTTATCCATTCTAATTTTTGCATAGTTTTCTGAGGTACTGTTGGATCGATTTCTTGTAACATTCTTTTTCAATTCATCCTTCAAGGCTGATTTTTTAATATTTCTATAACTACTGAACGTCTTTTCATCAACACTAACCTTCCAGCCTGCACAGCATGTATCTTCACATTCTGAACCAATGCACTGAAACGCTTTCATGTACTCAGGAATCAATATTGGTCTTGTATTCATTAACGTGCCTCCTTACTTGTAGATTACTAACTCTACTTCAATCCTTGGTCATCATCCATTCACACAATAAAAAATCCTCTTCGGTATCAATATCATAAGATCTACTTTTTGGCATAATAAATGCAGAAGTTTCCTCTGTTACTATTCTTTTTGTTTTCATTAGCCATTCTATAACTGCAACGTAGACCGCACCATTCAAAGCATAAACTAATGGTAAATCCTGTCTCCTAACAGCGACTTCTCTCTGAGAACTAAACGGTTTCATTAACCCGTTCTCTTGTAACATATACATCCAGTAAGGTGATTTATCTGGTTCTGTCACACTAACACATGCTGGCACTCCTGAATTCACTAAATGCTCAATACAACTATCAATATCTTCTGTTACGCGCAGTGGCGATGTCGGCTGTAGAATAACCACATAATCATAATCTGGCAACTCATTCAATGCATGAAACACAGGATCCAATCCTTGGGTTTCATCCTCTGCAAGATGTTTCGGGCGAACAAAAGGAACATTTGCCCCATACTCCTCTGCCACTCCAATGATTTCTAGATCTTCCGAAGTTACAATTAATCTATCGATATATTTAGACTTTTTTCCAGCCTCTATCGTCCACGCAATCAATGGTTTTCCTGCTAACTGACGAATATTTTTTCTTGGTACTCCTTTAGAACCACCGCGCGCAGGAATAATTGCTAGGACTTTCTTATTATTAATCACAAAAAGCCTCCACTAAATTCAAAATTAGCCTTTTCATAATCATCCATACGACCAATATCAAGCCAATACTCTCTCAATGGAAAAGCGGAGACTTCTTGTTGCTCGCTCATCATTTTCTTAAAAAGATCTGGCATATCGTAAAATTCATTTTGAGGAACCAATTTCAACACATCAGGGTTCAATACGTAAATACCAGCATTAACAAAACTTTTGTGAATCGGTTTCTCTTCAATAGACAAAAGACGGTGATTCTCTGTTTCTAAAACACCATAAGGGATTTGATATTCATATTCCCTTACACACATCGTTGCAACTGAATTCGTTTCATTATGAAAACTTAGCAACTGCTCATAATTAATTTTGGTCAATAGATCTCCGTTCATTACAAAAAAGGGATGATCTGGCTTTTCTACCAAAAGCGATAGTGCCCCTGCTGTTCCAAGCCTCTTTGTTTCTTCTATATACGATATATTCACATCAAGCTGGGTTCCATCTTGAAAATAGTCTTTAATTATATCTTTCTTATAATTTACCGATAAAATAAAATTAGTAAATCCAAAACCTTTAAAGCTATTAATAATTGATTCTAGAATAGGCTTGTCCCCAACTTTCAACATAGGTTTTGGCATATGATCCGTCAAAGGACGAAGTCTTGTACCAAGACCGCCTACCATCAGAATTACAGTATTTTCCTTTTGTGAAATTTGAACTACATTATCAGCAAATAGGACATCCTGAATCTGCCTTTCTTGATTCACAATCGGCAGTTGTTTCAGTTTCTGCTTTCTCATAAACTCTTTATAGTAAAACGGTTTCTTTCCCGATTTTTCATATATGGGTGATTCATTCATTACTTTGTGAATTGATGTATCTAAAGATAAGCCTTTCAATAGTCCTCGACGAATGTCACCATCCGTCACTGTCCCAAGTATACGCCTATCCTCATCAACAACTAGTGCAAATTGCAATCTAGTATCATCTATCAATTTCATCGTTTGCATAATTGTTACATGAGGGCCAATTAAGATGTCTCTCCATCTTGTCATATTCTACACTTCCTTAGCTGGCACACCGAATGCTTTGCTTCCATCCTTTAACGTTTTCAAAACAAGCGATCCGGCGCCGATTAATACTTGACTTCCAATCTGAACATTCTGAATAACTGTTGATCCTGCACCGATATGTGTGAAATCACCCACGGTTACATTTCCTGAAAGCGTCGCGCCCGGTGCAATGTGACAATGCCGCCCGATTCGACAGTCATGATTAATGCTAGCAGATGTGTTTATAATAGTATTATCGGCAACAATCACAAAAGTTTCAATCACAGTATTTGCCATAACCTGAATACCCTCCCCTAATGTTGAGTAGGGAGAAGTAACGGAACTTTGATGGATAACTGAAGAAAATGTATAGTCTTTTTCTTTAAACTGTTGAAAAATTTTTGCCCTCGCACCAATTGTACCTAAGCATAGTACAAGTTCAATGTGAGCATTATTAAACGAATTAATTGCATCGTCATTACCAAGATAAGGTAACCCGAAACGATTTTCTTGATCTTCTGGCGCTGTGAAACCAATAATGGAACGATGCTGTTGCAACAGAATATCCGTCAGCACTGCCGCATGACCGCCATTTCCAATCAAAATAACTGGTTTATTCGTCAATGAGCTCATCCTCTTCATAGCTTTGTGATGCCGTTGTTCCAATAAATGACCAATATTGAGAAGGTGCCCTGCCACTACCTGGCCGTTTGACTGTTAAATTTTCCTCAGTAAAAATTGTACCAATTTCAATTGGCTTTGCAGCCACTAAGCTTTTACGCGCAGCTATTTGATTCCTCTGTTCGTTGAAAGTTGGTTTTTTGTCACCATCTCCTAGTGATTGTTCAATAATACGAATTGCTTTCACCATCTCTGTTAATTCGTTTGGTTCTAAGGAGGCACGGTGATCTGGTCCAGGCAAAGTTCGACTAATTGTAAAATGTTTTTCAATAAGTTGAGCTCCGCGCGCAACAGCAGCAACCGGGACATAAATACCCTCTGAATGATCAGATAAACCAACATTTACTCGAAGCTCTCTCTTTAATTGATCCATCGCCATCAAATTAACATCTGTGTAGGGAGTTGGATACTCAGTCGTACAATGCAAAATCGTCACATAGTCCTTCAACCATTCCTTGGCTTCAGATGTGTGATAAAACTTGCGAACAGCCCCTATTTCGACATTTTCAGTTGGATGGGCAAGACCATACGCAATAAAAGACATAGCTTCATGAATATCCTCCATAGTTGCCATACCCGTTGATAAAATCATTGGCTTTCGTTTTGTAGCAATATAATGTACGAACGGTGCATTTGTTAATTCACCAGACGGAATTTTCACTGTTCGAATTACAAGTTCATCTACTAAAAAATTAACACTTTCACGATCAAAAGGGGTCGATAAAAATTCAATCTTTTTTTCATCACAATATGCTTTAATTTGAATGAACTCATCATATGCAAGCTCCAATTTTTTTAACATTGCATATTGTGACGTCTCTTCTCCAATATTCTTCACCTGATACTCAGCCTGTTTTGCTTTTTTTGTAACAAGGTTCTCTGTTTTAAAGGTTTGAAACTTAACTGCATCTGCTCCAGCTTGCACTGCCGCATTTACTAGTGCAAACGCAAGATCAAGAGAACCGTTATGATTGACGCCAGCTTCCGCAATTATGTATGTATGATTTTTCATAAATCGTAAAACTCCTTCTGAATCAAGTAGGAAGGTATTCTTTTGAGGATATCTACTATTTTTCGAGAAACATTTCCATCGCCAAAAATTTGTTCATATGGCCCGACATATTGCAATGCTTTTTCAATGCCATTTCTAATAGACTCTTCGTCCAGCTCAGCATCAAAAACGGATGTTGGTCCTTCCCTACCCGCCTGTCTATTACCACAATTCACAGTAGGTGTCTGAAGGTATGGTACTTCAATAAGCCCACTCGATGAATTACCAATAACTAACTCAGCATGTTTCACTGCACTTAAATAGCGCAATTGTCCTAACGAATCAAACAAAAATGCATTTTCATTTTGAGAAGTGTACTTTTCAATTACTTCGTTTATGAAGCGTCCACCATTATCCGCATTCGCTTTTGTAAAGATAAGATTCATGTTTGGATACTCACTTAATACCTTTAATAACGGATGAATCCCTTCTAGATCTCCGTGCGTTTCAGGGTGATAGGTAATAAGTAAAAGTGATTTATTTTTATCGAGGCATAACTGAGTATATAATTCATCTTTAGATAATAGTGGTATTTTAAAAATATTTTCAATTCCCAACGCACCAACATTCCATACCCGTTTCGGTGATTCACCAAGTTGAATTACTCGTTTTTTATGTTTATCGGTACTGGTGAAGTGCCATGTCGCCATTTTAGTGATAGAGTGACGAATTGAGTCATCATATGCTCCTAATGTTAACTCACCACCATGTAAATGTGCAATTGGGATACCGGTGATTAATGCGACCTGCGACACAGCTAACATTTCAAATCGATCCCCCAAGATAACAAGTAAATCTGGCTTCAATCGAACAAGCGCATCCGCAAATCCTATTGTTGCAAGTCCCATCGATTTCACTACACCAGTTGGAGTATCTGATGACAAGAGCATTTCTACTTTTTCGCCAATCGTAAATCCATCTTCCTCAATCTGCTTAAATGTCAAGCCAAACTCAGGAGACAAATGCGCCCCTGTAGCAATTAGTTGTAATTCTAATTCATCATCTGCTTGGATCTCTTTCATCAACCAATAAAGCAACCCATATTCAGCTCTTGTTCCAGTAACAATACAAATTTTACGTTTATTCATGAGTAGATTTCCCCACTCGTATAGGAGTAGAAGGAATGTTAATAACTCGTTTGTTCAGCTCATATGTCACCGACAAATCCCCTTTTGGACAATCCATATAAGGAATTAACTCATCCATTGGTGTCCAAATTGGTCTCGCCATTGTTCCATTCTTATTCAATACATCTAGCACATCATCACGATTATGTTTGTCCAAATCAAGAATAATTGTTTGAAGCCAGTAATTACTCGTACCAAAAGTAGGTTCAATAAACAAATCGACTCCATCGATTTGTTCAAATAGCGTTTGATACTTTTGCGTTAATTGCCTTTTCTCTGTTAAAAAATCGTTCATTTTCTCAATTTGAGCACATCCAAGAGCGGCATTGATATTTGGCATTCGATAATTAAAACCTATCTCGTCATGACGGTATTCCCATCGATGCGGTATTTTGGCAGTTGTCGTAATATATTTCGCATAATCTGCAAGCTGCTCGTCATTCGTTAATATCGCACCGCCTCCACCCGTTGTCATGATTTTGTTGCCATTAAAACTAAGTGCCCCTACAAGACCAAATCCCCCTGTATGCTTCCCCTTATAATAAGAGCCCAGTGATTCTGCCGCATCTTCGACGAGAACGAGATTATACCGCTTACAAATATCTATTAACGCATCAATGTCTACAGGATGCCCAAATGTATGCATTGGAACAATTGCACGAATTATACGCCCTGTCCACTTATTGATAAGGTGACCATTATTAATCTCTCCAATCTCTCGAATATGTTCTTCGAGTTTCACCGGATCAATGCCCATGGTTTGTTCTGTTACATCAACAAAATGAGGAAGTGCCTGTAAGTACGAAACTGCGTTGGCTGTTGCAATAAATGTCAGTGCTGGCATAAAGACTTCATCATTCGCTTGCACACCTGCAATTTTAAGCGCAATATGCAAAGCAGCAGTCCCGTTAACCACCGCAACCGCTCGCTTGACACCTGTATATTCTGCGAGTCTTTTCTCAAACTCATCGACATATTTACCAACAGATGATACCCAACCTGTCCGAATACAGTCCGTTACATACTCAATTTCTGTTTCACTAAAAGTTGGCTCATGTAAGAGAACAATGTCTTTATTGCCGTAAATTGCTTTAATATTATGAGTTATTTCCTGCCATTGCTTGGTCATATATTATATACATCTACCTTATATCGGATTAAATTCTCCAAATTCGTAAACCAATCCGCAGTTTCTTTCAATCCTCGCTTAAATCCATCAATACCACCATATAACGGCTCCCAACCAAGCAATTCTTTCGCTTTTTGATTATCCGCCCAAAGTCGCTCTACTTCACTTTTTCCAGGACGAAACCGAATTTCATCTGTTTCAATTTCAACTTTTTTGCCCATAACATCAGCAATAGCTTTAACTGTTTCACCTATTGAAATTTCATAATTGCTACCTATATTAATTACTTCACCAAGTGCTTTTTCACTATTCATAATTGAAATAAATCCTCTTACAGTATCCTTTACATAGTTAAAATCTCTGGTTGGACTTAAAGCGCCGAGTTTAATTATCTCATTACCAGATGCAAGTTGTGTAATAATGGTCGGAATAACCGCCCGCGCGGATTGGCGCGGGCCATACGTGTTAAATGGTCGAATAACCGCCACTGGAGTTTCGAATGAACGATAAAAAGACAGAGCCATTTGATCTGCACCGATTTTCGATGCAGAATACGGTGATTGACCTTGTAATGGATGATCTTCATTAATAGGTACATATTTTGCCGTACCGTATACTTCGCTAGTTGACGTATGAACGACTTTCGAAACGCCTAGCTCACGTGCCGCTTGAAGTACATTTAAAGTTCCTTTTATATTTGTATCTACATATGTATCAGGAGAATGATAGGAATAAGGAATCGCAATTAACGATGCAAGATGCAAAACCGTATCGCAACCCTTCATCGCTTCTTTTACCCCATATGGATCACGAATGTCTCCAGAAAATACATCTAACTCATTCTTAATATCCGCTGATGAAGAATCAAGCCACCCCCATGAGTTGAAAGAGTTATAATAAACAAATGCTCGAACATTATATCCCGCGCGTATAAGTTCTTCTACTAGATGTGAGCCGATAAATCCATCAGCCCCAGTTATTAATATCTTATTACTCATATACATTCACCCTTTAGAATAAAACTTTTTAATCTCATTGTCGTTTAATAATAAATCCAGATAATTTTTTAATTTTATAAACAGCTCGTGAATATTATCTCTCATTTCTATTCTTTGATCATTTGTAGTCTGATCTACTTTGAAATTGTATTCGAAATGATTGCTAATTCGTTGAACATCGTCTATTAACTGATTTAGTAACGCACCTTCAACTAAAGGCTCTTTTCTAAGTTTCTTCACACTTTTTAACAATGTTTTGATATCTAAAATGTTAACTACATCTTTTCGTATTTTATTCATTTTTCTTTCTTCAACTTTTACCAATTCGAAAATTTGATACAGATTTTTTATTACTTCTATAGCCTTCTCTTTTCCCTTTATACTCATTTTGTTTTGGTTAACTGTAAAACTTACATCTTTTATAAATTTTTGGTAATTAACATTTTCATAATGGATATAAGGAATATTGTCAATTTTCGCACCTTTTATTGAAGTATTATACATTTTAATATGATCTCGTATGAGATTTGTTAATTGGTTGAATGAATCAATTTGTGCATATAATGTTTCAGAAGTTACAACTTTCCCACCGTCATTACTATCTACAAATAATTCCTCTTCTATTCTAACTCCTTCGTGTACTGTTATTCCTTCAGCATAATACTTCTTGTCAACATAAGATAAATCCTGTCCAACTAAATACACTTCTTCAAATCCAAGTTGACAAATAATATTAAGAGTAGAAATAGCTACCGAAGCAACTGATATGAATCTTTGCTGCTCAGGAAATATGCTTCCTGTAATACCATCCATTTCGCTTAACATTTTTAAAGCGGTTCCTTGATGGTTTTGCAGAATTAAATGATGGGTCATCGTGTCAAAAATAGCAAGCCCCTTGTAATTGATTCCTTTAAAGTGGGCCTCAAAGTTTGTCAAACTGGAGTCAATTGAAACTAAAAAATCTGGCTGAATATTATATTTTAACAGTGCCCTTACAGCAGAGCCTACACAAAAAACATACATATGTTCTTTTGCTTTCTTTATAAACTCAATATTTTCAGTTAATGATGGTCCAGAGGAGACTAGCAAAGCTCCTTTTCCTTGAAACTTCCCCAAAAATCCATCTATTGAATCCATTTCGAATGTGTAAGCTAAATTTAATATTGGCTCAATGATCCAATTTTTCTTAAAAAAATTCACCGTATTATTATTAATTACATATAAACTCAAACTTTTCTCTATTAATTTTAAAGCTTCATTAATTAATATTGATTCAGTTTGGTCATATTTTGGATGTATAATTATTTGCGAGGAGAGGCCCCTAAATTTCTCTATAATAGAGGTTATTGTTATAGGCAGTAGGCTTTTTAAGTAATGCAACTCTATGTTATTACTCGCTCTAATTTTATTTAAAGTAGATTCACTCAAAGCAACTTCATTAAATGGTTCTATTATGATTATTTTCGGGATATCTTGATACATTGAATGGAGTGCTTCTACAATCTCGCCATTTCCAACCCCTATAATAAATATAAATTTGTTTTTTTCTAATATTTCTTTCTTCAAAATTTTACTAATTTCTTTTTTTGGAGAAATTTTAGAATTTAACGGAAGGGTCGTACCTTCTGATTTATAAAAATAAATTTGACTTCCATCATCAGCTTCTCCACTTATTATCTCATACATACTCACTGATTGGTTTCCTTCCTAATTTCTAGTTCTTCTATAAATTCCTCTATCCAATCCGAGTAGATTAATTCAATAATATCCAAAATAGAAGGGTAATCACTTTCCAGTATTTTTTGTTCTGCTTGTTTTACACTCAATTCTATTTCTGCCTTAATAATCTTGTTAATATTAAAATAATTATCCACATTCGATAACTCCAATAAAGTAGCAGACAGTTCAGAAAATGTTGATAATATATCTTCATTACTCTTTAAATTCAATTTTTCTATTTTTATTAACAAATCTTTTGAAAATTGTTGCACGTTATGGAGCACTTCTTTCTCATGATCCACAATTAACCTTGTTACAAAAGATGGATTTTCTTGCGTTTCTAAAATTTCCATTATTTCCTTTTTCTCAAGAGGAGTTTCAGCATTTTCCACAATTATTGAAGATGTTTTATTTAAATATCGAACAATATCATCATAAGTTTCTTGGAGATTTTTATTTTTGGCAAACTTTTTTTCATTAATATAATATGTCATTTTTCATTCTCCTCATTAGCAAATAAGGCAGATAGCAGTTATGCCATC
The DNA here is from genome assembly GCF_010820665.1 of Paenibacillus sp. SYP-B3998. GTDB lineage: Bacteria > Bacillota > Bacilli > Paenibacillales > NBRC-103111 > Paenibacillus_E. The sequence continues at coordinate 71,155 of NZ_JAAIKC010000011.1, forward strand.
CACCTTATTATTATCACCTTAAATCAAATTATTATCTAAGAAGTTGAAGAACTCCTTGAGGTTGTTGGTTAGCTTGAGCCAACATTGCTTGTGCTGCTTGAGCTAGAATAGAATTCTTTGTTTGGTTCATCATTTCTTTCGCCATATCAACGTCACGAATACGAGATTCAGCAGCTGATAAGTTTTCAGAAGATGTACCCAAGTTGTTAATTGTGTGTTCTAAGCGGTTTTGAATCGCTCCTAAGGATGAACGTTGTG
>NZ_JAAIKC010000011.1:71503-166153 GCF_010820665.1 Paenibacillus sp. SYP-B3998
CCACTTACCCCAAGAGCCTTAGCTCCCATAGTTGAGATTTTCAATGTCAAGGTTTGGCCAGCATTTGCACCAATGTGAATTTTCTTACCTGTAAACTTACCATCTAGTAGGTTTTGAGTATTAAATTCTGTGTTATTTGAAATACGATCAATTTCTGTAGTAAGAGCTGTAACTTCTTTTTGAAGTTCTGTACGGTCAGCATCAGTATTCGTATCACTCGCAGATTGAACTGCTAATTCACGCATACGTTGTAGGATCGAGTGAGTTTCGTTCAATGCACCCTCTGCCGTTTGGATCAAGGAGATACCATCTTGAGAGTTGCGAGTAGCTTGATCCAAACCACGGATCTGGCCGCGCATTTTCTCGGAGATTGCTAGACCTGCTGCGTCATCACCTGCGCGGTTGATGCGAAGACCAGAAGACAATTTCTCGATGTTCTTGCTAGTTGCTGCGGTGTTAACACCCAACTGACGGTGCGTGTTCATAGCTGCGATATTGTGGTTGATAATCATAATTTTTCTTCCTCCTTGAAGTTCATAACCCCACATCCATGTGGTGGTGTAATGTATTAAGTAAGGTCAATTTAGGTCGGCCGCCCTTATCTTCCTCTCTCTAATCTAGATATCGGAATGAACTTGCATAAAGTTAATAGCATTTTTCAAAGTTATTTTTTTTTAAAAAAGTCCCTCAACTTATTTAGATTAGCAGTTGGATTCGAAGCTTCTAGATTGGATTCCTTGAGTGCAACATAAATTTCTTTACGCAAAATCTGCTGTTCTTTGGGCGCAACAACCCCAAGCTTAACTACATCTCCCTCTGTACTAAGTACAATGAGCTCTATTTGATCCCCAATCATAATGGTTTCCCCAGGCTTCCTTGAAAGAACAAGCATCACTTCACTCCCCTTCGTTCTGGCTCGCTGCCACCATCAGATCCAATAACCGATGTTTCGTTCGGTATTCTGTACTGTGTAAAATAATCTGCTTTGCCTGTTTGGAGTTCTTATTGATAATAATCGGCGCTAATAGATTAATTGTTGTCTCTTGTATATGTTCATGTGTCGTCAGAATTGACCAAACCTCCACGTCGGATTGAGATTTAATCTCAAGTTCAATTTGATCAGCCGTATCTATGTGAAACTCATATTCAGCGTGAATATAGAACGGATTTGTAATTACAAAATGCATTCTGCTCTCATCTATCGATTGTAAATAAGCAACAGGATCTTCCTCGCTTGATTTAATAACAAGGTATCTTTGAAGCTTCTCGAAACCTGGGATCCCTTGAGCAAACGTTATAACTTCTTCTTCTTCATAGTTTATTTCTCCTAACATTATTGTGTCTAACAACATATTACAACACCCCTTCTGTAAGTAATAAAAATGAGCTATAGGTGCCTTAAGCAGCTATAGCTTCATTGTAAATTATGTTTAAGTTTTCATATCAATTTGTGGTGGTATAATTTCCACCTTAGGATACTGAAGCATATAAATGTCCAGCTTACCGCGATGATAATCAATTTGGGGACGATTTATCGTAACATTATGTTCCACACGAGCTGGTTGAAATTGAATAGTAAGTTCCCCAGCTTCATACCGTATGTCTATATTATCCACCGAAGCATCACCCATATACATGTACTCAGAGAAATCTATATCCTCTGTACTTTCCTTTGCCAATGCCGCAACTACATTCTCTCCAGTATGAATAGCTGCCAACCGATTGCCATCCTCAACGATCTTCGCGATACCTTGGAGGGCAATACTTCGAGACTGTGAATAGATTCGATTCATCACCTCGAGAAAAGGGCCATGTCCTAATGCATCATGCCATTTACTATTATCAATGAATAGGTGGCCCGGATTAGAATCAATCTCCATAACGGAAGGAGTCGTAATTAGCTCTTGAGTTGCTCTAGGCTGTTGGATCTCCTGTCGACCTAGATCAGCGTCAATGCCAATTTTGCCATACTGCTGACTTATTTGTATTTGCGGGAAAGATAGATTGTTCACCTAGCCTCCTCCTAGCGAAGGAAATCGACAAGAGTTGTACTAATGATTTTGGATCCTACAGATAAGGATGCTTGGTATACATTTTCATCTGTTTTAAGATTGGTAATTACTCCCGAGATATCTGCATCCTCTGTCTTTGATTGCAAAGATTGCAGATTCACACTAATATCCTGTAACCTTGATTTAGCCAACTCTATTCGGTTTGACTTTGCCCCAACGTCCGCTCTAGCTTCCAAGAATTTATCGTTTTGCGTATCAATTCGCCCAATAATTGCACTGACTTGTTTCGTGTTTCCCGCTCCAAGCGCAGAAATCAAATCTTTGAGCACTCTAAAAACATTGTCCTTCGTTCCAGGACTATTGGGATCGTCTGGCTCTCCAAACACACTATTACCGGGTTTATTCGCAGAAATTTTCACGCCTGTTCCAATTTCGAATTTAATTTCACCTTGATCGACTTTATCAGTATCAGCAGTAGCCTCCGTGTAGGGAGCTTTATCTGTTAACTGCCCATTAAACACATATTTCCCATTAAACTCACTATTTCCAATAGAGACCATTTGAGAATAGAGCTGTTGAACCTCACTAGCAATTGAATCCAACGCCGCTTTCGGGTTTGTGTCAGTAGCACCCTGTACAGCCAACTCTCGGACACGTTGAATCACACTGTTAGCTTGTCCTAGAGAAGTATCTGTATAATCTAGCCATGATATAGCTGCATCTACATTACTCTCATATTGTTCATTTTCAGAAACCTCGCTCCGATAACGAAGGGATGAGCTAATTCCCACCGGATCATCCGATGGTTTATTAATCTTCCGTCCCGTTGATAGTTCATTTTGGTGGGTATTAATACGGGTTAGGTTTGTATTAATATTTCTTAACAGTTGGTTATTGAGCATTCCCTGCGTTACTCTTGTCGCCATGTTATCGTCACCTGCTTCATTGTTATGAAGTTATTTATAGCCTAGCGTCCTACTACGCCCATACTATTAATAACTTTATCCAGCGTTTCATCGAAAGTTGTCATTACACGAGCAGCAGCATTGTATGCATGCTGAAATTTAATCATGCTGGCCATCTCTTCGTCTAACGAGACACCGCTTACCGATTGCCTTCTGGAATCAACCTGATCTACAAGAATTTGCTGATTTTTCGCTTGCCGGGTAGCCTCTTGGCTTTGTACGCCCAGCTCCCCGACAATGGATCTAAAAAACTCATCAAAAGTACCACCTGTCAAAATTGGTTTACCTGTAGCTGAAGGATCAAAATTCACTTTAGTATTTCGGACGCTTGCTAGCAAAAGTGCCATGTCATTGTTTCCCTTTACTACCTTTTCAACCCCATCGGTATCTATAAAGGTTCTAGAAGAAGAGGAGATATTAGAAACATCATTAGCAATATCCGGATTTACCGTAATGCTACTGGCATCGAAATCGGTAGCGCCTTGCTTAAGCGTAAAAAATGGAATACCCACTTTAAGCGGACTTGATGAAGCATAACCTAATTCATGAAGCCCATTAAATCCTTTTACTACTACGTTCGTATTAGGTCCCAGAGTCCTTTGGGCTAATGATCCGTTGAATGCTTGCTGCGTGGTTGTACCATCCGGATTCGCTATAGTTAGCGTTGTTCCTGCCGGTACGACCATGCCTTTCGGAAGAGCAACCTGCATATCCCCTTGAACCAATGTTTTAATCATATTATTCAACTGAAACTGGTAATTGGATACGTAATAATCGCGTGACTGAATCATTCCGTACACTTCGCCGCTGTTCAATTCAGTTCCGGCAGCTGCCTCTAACGACGCTCTGGTAAAAGTAGTATTTTGTTCTTTACCAGTAACGAGTTGGATATTACCCATTTTCACATTATAACCAGATGCATCTTCTGTATAGCTGATATTAATGATTTCAGAAAGATCATCCATTAATAGATCGCGTTGATCCCTGAGATCATTAGCGCTATCTCCAAGTCCTTCAATACGATAGATCTCTTCATTCAAATGAGAGATTTGCGATAGATACTGATTCGTTTGCTTAACCTTTACTTCAACGTTTTCCGTTAAATCGCCAGACAGATCGCTTAATTGACGCGATGTTTGATTGAATGCATCTGTCAGCGCTAGCGCCCGCTCTTTAACCAATACGCGAGCTGTAGTATTCTCCGGTGACTTACTTAATTCTTGCCAGGCATTCCAGAATCCTTCGATCGTCTGGCGGATACCCGTATCCGAAGGCTCATTAATAATAGCCTCCAATTTCTCTAGTGTATCCTTACGAACCGTCCAATCCCCTAAATTCTTATTTTCATTATGAAATTGGTTGTCTAAAAAACTCTCACGAACCCGCGTAATACTTTCGAATTCAACACCTTGACCCATTTGGCCCGGAACATTACTTCGCGATAGCCCCGGATATTCGATTGGAATGGACGCCACCATATTGACAACCTGTCTTGAATACCCTTTCGTATTTGCATTCGCAATATTATGACCTGTCGTCGTCAAGGCTGCTTGCTGCGTAAACAAAGAACGCTTAGAAATCTCTATTCCGCTGAAGGTGGAACGCATATATTCTTATCTCCTTTCATATTGGAAGTACTTAAGCCTTTGTATCGAAAACCCCTAATCTTTTCGTACCGTAAGCCTGCTGATGTGGGTGCTGATACAATACATCATCCTCCGGCGCTCCCAATACTAGATCAATTGAATAATTAATAAAAGAAAGAGATTGCTCTATCAACTGCTGATTGATATTGTTTGATGCCTTTAACTCCTTAATCGTTGCCAGTAACTTTTGCTGTGCTTGGGCAAGGGCTTGCTTTTCTTCTGCTTTAAAAATCACCTTGACGAGATCACTAACTGTGATTTTGGGATTAGGATTATACCCTCTGGAAATCAAGTATGCACTAATCAGCTGTAAGCGTTGCTGATCAGTCTCAGCAATTATTCTAATCCATTTGTTTTCTCTATTCACGATCATATTTAACTGATTGATATCGTTGCTAACGAGGACTTGCGTCTTGTCTCGAGCAAGACCGAGCAATGCCTCGTGTGCTTCCAGGAGTATACCCATCGTTTCCAATAATGGCTGAATCGACACGCTCGTTCACCTGCTTTAATTTGTTATGCCTAACTATCCTACTTCAAATAAGGAAGAAGCTTCTCTGCTATCTTACCCGCATCTACATGATAGGTTCCAGAAGCAACTGATTTTTTCAAATCTTCAAGACGAAGAGTTTGCTCCTCCGTAGGAACGCTTCCCTGAGCACCTAGCAGCTCCTTGGCTTCAGCTGAAATCTCGACCTGGTCTTTTGGTTTAGTCTTCTTGCCAGCCAATTGAACGAAATTGGCTTCACCTGATTTTTTATAAGGATTGACAGCGCCTACCCGCTGATTTTCATTAATTTTCATAACTACAACTCTCCTATGTCTCTGACATATAAAAATAAAATGCCGATAATCTTTAGAACTATTATCGGCATCGTACATATGAAACTTTATATCTCTATGGTCCTAATTCAAAATTAGCGCTTATCATTCAGTCGGTCTTGAATATTAAAGGTAATGCCGCCAGATTGCTTCTTACGTTCATCATTACGCCGCTCATCCTCTGCGTTATTCCTAACATCCTTCACCAGCTTGCTCCGGCAAGGTTCGCAAAGCGTGTTATCACGAATCAAAGTTCCACACACTTCACAGGGATAAGACATATTTGGCGCATTCATAATAGAAATTCGGCCTTCACGAATAAACTTGGTGATTTGTTTCATCGTGACATCCGTGGCTTCGCTTAATTCGTTAATCGAAGTTCCTTTATTATCACGTAAGTACTTCACACATTTCTCATATTGCTGATCTATTTCTTTTACACAATTTGGACAGACTTCATTAAAACCTTTAACAAAAATTTTCCCACAGCGCGGACAATTCGCTACATTCATGCTCATTGCACAGCCCTCCTTCTATTATTCCCATATAACGATTTATTAATTCCAGTTTACCGCAGTTCGACACGATTTGCACATTTATATTATTTCTATAGCGTCTCCCCCTTACCTCGCCCAAGTTATGCCGAAGACCTCAGCTTTCAAGCTCTCCTTGAGTACCTTAGCGCATTGATTCATGGTACTCCCAGTTGTATAGACATCATCAATGATATAGATGATTAAATGAGCATTGTTCAGCTGCTTAACCTGCTCCACATGCACAGGGCTTATCTCAAAAACCTGATGCAAATCAGCTAAACGCTCATTTCTCGTTTTGAAGCTCTGTTTATCCGTATGCTTAGAACGAAGAAGAAGCGGCACAACGGCAATGCCCATCCTGCGGCCGAGCTCAGCAGCCATTTGCTCTGCCTGGTTAAATCCTCTTTCCTTTAACCTGCGCTCGCTTACAGGAACATAAGTAATTAACTCATACGCAATACCCATGCGATTTCGTCCTGCATCTGCGCGAAGCAAGCGATAAGCGTGAACGAGCATATGTCCTAAGACCGATTTTAAACGCTCATCTCCGCGGTACTTGTATCTCGCAAGCAACTCTTTCATCGTATCGTCGTACTTTACAGCACTACGATTCCCAGCGAAATAGGTCTCCTTTCGACGCACACAGTCCTGGCAGTTCTCGCCTCGTCCACAGGAAGGACAAAGTACTTCTACAATCCAAGGAATACGTCTAAAACAAGCGCAGCACAGGCCTAGCTCTGAGCTATGTAAGTGGCTTTGTTGTTTGCACAACATACACGTATCTTTCTGTGGGCTGAGAAGTGAAAAAATTGCTTCCGCAATGCGTTCTTTCCATTTTCCAGATTTCTTTTTGTGCTCTTTCATTCATTTCCCCCTTTTAGATAACCTTGTTTCCGTGCAATACGGTTCATTTGTTTAATTTGTCGGATCGCCTCCTTTTGCGACTTTGTCATTTCTTTGGCTGCAAAATATACCATTCCTGCCGGGTCCTCCTTGGACCTCCCTGCACGTCCCGCCATTTGAACGAGCGCAGACTCATCGAATAGCGCAGAATCGGCATCTAAAATGAATACGTCCGATTGTGGAATCGTGACTCCCCGTTCTAGAATTGTAGTCGTAACGAGTACACGAATATCTCGATTCCGAAACCGCTGCACCTTATCCGTTCGATTAGGATCCTTGGAGGACGTTCCCTCCACACATACTGGAGTACCGCCCCCTTCACGCTGGATTGTAGCTCGTAGCAGCTCAACCATGGGCTCAACCAATTGAATGTTGGGTACGAAAACAAACACCTGGGCCCCTCGCTCTATGGAGATCTTAATTCTACTAAGGAGAGATTGTGGAAGCTTCTTAGCAAGGATTAATTTGCGTACAGAAGTGATAATCATCGACCGCGGAACAGGTAAGGGATGCCTGTGAAACCGTACAGGCACTCGAACGTGTGACAAGCTTCCACGCTTAGCGGCCTTTCTCACAGCATGCGGTGGAGTCGCCGATAAAAGGATATTGTTGCCGTTAGGCTTGCATACTTTGCCAGCCGCATAGGCCAACATAGGATTATTGTGATAAGGGAACGCATCAATTTCGTCAATAATAACCAGATCAAAGGCCTCGTGAAAGCGCAGCAGTTGATGCGTCGTCGCAATCGTAATCTGACCCTGTTCCCATCTGTGCTCGCTGCCTCCATATAGCGTAACTACGCTATAATTAGCAAAAGCCCGTCCAATTCGCGGCTGCAGCTCAAGCACAACATCCTTGCGCGGTGTTGCAATAAGTACACGGCCTCCTCTAGCGACGGTGTAGTGGATGAATGGGAATATCATTTCCGTTTTACCTGCGCCTGTAACAGCCCAGATTAAGAACTTTCCTGGTTCTTGAGGATTGTTAACCTTTCCTCTCCTTACCTTTATATTCTCATGCGTGTCTCCAATATATCGAAGCCCTTCCAATGAAGCTGCCGTTTGGGCCTCGCTCAATCCCCACTGATCGGTGTAAAACCGATATCTAGCATATTTGTCCTCATTGCAATGCTCATCATTGTCTACACGTGAAGCTGTTCGTCCTTGCTTTACTTTGCCTAGCTTTTCAACATCCCCTGGCTCTGGAATTCGGGTTCTTCCCACCACCAAATCATCCTTGTCTCCCTGCTTACTAGTTCTCCCAAGAATGAGCAATGAGCAAAACCGCGTCCGTCCCATTGTTAGGCACTCTTCACAGTAGGCGCAGTCCTGACCACAATTTATACAGTTAGCCCTGTACATACGCTCTGAACCGCTTCCGCATCGTTTACAGGTATAGATGACATTTTTAATGAAACCACGCCGCCACTCTCGTCTTTCCGTAATTTGCAATCCATTAGCTACTTCAACATCCCCGTTCAGATCAGCGAGCTGCACATAAGAAAGCCAAGCCTCTGTATGAAGTGCTAAGCCATGATTCTCTAATAATAATTGAAATTCTTCAATGAGCAGCGCTCTGCCACTGCAAGCTTGTACGATTTTCTTATACACACCGGCTTGCAAATCGCTTAATGGATATAAGTTTTGTTTCCACCTATCGTATTGGATAGGCTTCAAAGAGAAAGTTTCGCTCACACCGCTAACAATGCCACAGCTGGCTGCCAATCGCTTGAGTTGTTCAGTAAGTCTAGAGGTTGGTAGTTGCATATTCAACGAGGTAGTTTCGGAGGTTATCTTCTGAAGCATGCGCATAGCTTGCCCTAAAGAAATAAAAGGCTCCAGCACCACAATGCCGGCGTCGGCAGCGTGTTGTTGGAACCAATAATGAATGTCTGTATGCATATGAATCGTTGAATACCATGTCCACTTCGATCCAAGCTGTACTGCATATAGTTGACCCTTCATTCTTCACCTTGCTCTCTATAGTTTTGAAATCAGTTCCTACATAACCATTGGGATTTCTACGAGATCCTCCCGATTGATAAGATTGACGACGATCAAAGGTTCATCTTCATGAAGCAATAAATAGCGATCAATGGATTGATCATCCGTTTGGCTATAAACCTCTAGCCTGTGCGTACGTGATAATCGCTCAATGATATTCATTGTATCATCTGATGAGCTCTGATCGAAGATGATAGCGGTCACCCCCGTACTTTTAACTCGCGAAAAAAAATACAAAGAGCGAATATACCATTCAATCTGATTTTGATTATTTTTTGTAACTAAAAGAACTCTTGAATGCTTCTTGCTTCCACCTCTGCGGGCTCCGAACAAGATATGAAGCACAGCAATGCTGATTCCGTAGCAGCCTACGATCCAGAGCAATCCGATCCACATAGCGGCTCCCTCCCTTTCTGCATTGTATGCCATCGAAGGAGGGGGGGTTCCTATTCACGATTGTTTAGAAATGCCGCGCTTTTTTAACTTCTACTTATAAGGTTACCCAACCGTTCTTAATCGCTATAATAACTGCTTGAGTACGGTCATCAACTTCCATTTTTTGTAGAATACTGCTGACGTGATTCTTCACCGTTTTCTCGCTAATAAAGAGGAATTCCCCAATCAGCTTATTACTCTTGCCTTCCGCCATCAGGCGAAGCACTTCGGCTTCCCGTTTCGTTAGCGGACTATTTGCATTATGTATGTATTTCAAACCTGAATCTTTCACAGCTTGACCAGAACCAACGATACCAACATCATCAAGGTAGGTCATACGTCTCAATTGATTGATCAACTTGCCTGTAACCTTAGGATGTATGTAGGCATGGCCTGCCACGACGGAACGTATCGCGTTGATAAGCGACTCCGCTTCCATATCCTTAAGTAAATAGCCAGAAGCCCCTTTGCGAAGCGTCTCGAAGACATAGCTTTCATCATCATGAATGGATAAAATAATGACTTTCACATCTGGGAAAATGAGCTTCAGCCGCTCAGTAGCCACAACACCGTTCTCAAGGGGCATATTGATATCCATAAGAACGATATCTGGTGTGATCTGATTGCACAGCTCGATGACTTGAATGCCATCACCGCACTCCCCAATGACCTCCATGTCGTCTTCCATATTGATAATTCGTTTTACACCTTCGCGAAAAAGTTGATGATCATCCGCAATCACAATGCGCACATTGCGTTTATGACTCGCCGTGTTGTCCATTCTGATTTTCCTCCTTGTTCTCTGTGCCGCCGATAGGGATCAGCATCGTAATTTTTGTACCCGAATCTTTTTCAGACTCTAGAACCATCGAGCCTTCCAGCAGCTCGACACGCTCACGCATGCCTAGCAAACCGAAATTATTCCCCTTGGCTATTCGCTGCTCTGTCTGTGCCACATCAAAGCCTACCCCATTATCAACCACATAGATTTGCACTTGATCGGGCTCTAATGTCAGCTCAACAGATACGAAAGTGGCTTTCGCATGTTTAATCACATTCGATAGAGCTTCCTGCACCAGTCGGAAAACGGCAATTTCAAGCCCGGATGGAATACGAGATTCCCTACCTACCAGATTGAATTGCGTGCGAATTTTGTTCTTCTCCTCGAAATCCTGCACATATTTGCGCAGCGTAGGTACAATACCTAAATCATCGAGTGCCATTGGGCGGAGATTGAAGATAATCTTGCGAACTTCTTCAAGTCCCCCTCTGACCTGGCCCTTCAAATCTACTAATTCTTCTTTGACTGCTGGAATATCCTGCTTGACGAGCATACGTTGCGCAATTTCTGTGCGAAGCACGACATTGGCCATCGTTTGAGCCATCCCATCGTGAATCTCGCGTGCGATCCGTTTTCTCTCTTCCTCTTGAGCCAAAATAATTTTCAAACCGAGCAGTTGTCTATTTTTGGCGGATTCCAATATACGGGTAACTTGATTCAGATCCCCTGACAAATACTCCAGCACAACATTCATCTGAGAGACAATGGTCTCTGCCCGTTCTACCTGCTTGTCTACATTTTTAACTCGCTTCTGTAAGTCATTGCGACGGGTCTTGAGATGACTCTCTTTTTCCCTAGCAATAGTGAGCTGCAGTTGGAAACCGATGGCGGCTTCATAGGCAGTTTTGATGTCATCTTCACGATATTTGTTGAAATCTCTGCTAACCTCTGTTAACCGAATACGAGACCGCTTGTAGTCCTTCTCCAGCTTGTCCACCAGCTCTATAGTGACACTTGTTTCATCCTTAATATCCTCTAGATCACGAGCTAGCGTCTCTTTCTCTAGACGGGATGTTTCTGCTATTTCAAAAATTTGATACTTACTGCTCTCCATGACGTTAATGGCGTTTTTAATGACACGATCTATAGCGTCCGGTTGCAATGGGAACAAGCTCCTTTTATGAAAACGAAATTAGTCTACCCCATATTGTATCATAATTCTAGTCATTTGAAGTGAACTAATAGCACTATTTATTCGAGGGTAATCCCTTGGTTTTTGGGTTCCCAGCCTACTTTCCAGCCCAATTTCTCAGAAACTAGTCTTAGAGGCACCATCGTTAGATTATTCATAATACTTGGCGCTACCTCAGCTGTTACTCGATCTCCATTTACCAACAGGTCAGGATTATCAATCCACAAATCGATGAGCTTATCACCGCGAATAATCGTTACCTTGCGCTCTTTGTCATCCCATTTAACATCCCCGCCTAATGCCTCTGTTACAAAACGAATCGGAATCATCGTGTTATCCTTAACAATCGTTGGCGCTTGTTCCAAAGTAAGTGACTTATCGTTCAAAAATACTTGCTTCTTATTCACTGTAAGCTTCACCGAATTTTTAGGTAATGTAGGCATTTGTCCCTTATAAATAAAAGAAATATCGTCGATGTTAATTTTCCCTTTAGCCGCTCTTTCATCCTGTCCAATAGCTGGGTTCGCTACATAGACGCTCTTCAATTTTACAGGAAATTTTAAATCTGACATATCCGCGGTAACCTTTTTCCATCCAGTCCAATCTGTACTATCAGTAAAACTTCTCAGCTGTTGTTTGCCATCGGCATCCTCAAATTCAGCACGTACCCAGTTAAAGCTTCCGTCACCGAGTACTTTAGCCGTAATAAATTGCGGTTGACCCTCAATTTGAACACCGTTTGTTCCATCAAATCTGGCATATGCTGCTTTAGTTCCCGTTCCCTTGGTGAAATCATAGGCAATTTCCAAATTTTTGTTACCCGTATTTTCTTGCACGACATTGACACTTGAAATGACTTCCGCAGGATATTTATCTCCTGTCGTCATGACTGCATTTTTATCAAGATCGTACCAAACCTTCTCCTGCCCAACTGGCAAAGTAACCATCGTACTATAACCATCGTATCTCGCAATTACCTGAGCCGCCTGACTGCCTACAGAGCTATCTACGTGCAGAACGCCATCTTTGATCGTGCCTTTAACACCTTTTAGTTCCCATTGCGCTGACGCTGCTGGTAACTCTCTCGATATCCCACTCTTCGTAGTCACGGACAAAGGCAACCTAAAGTCTCCTCCCTCTGTCAGCGAGAACGAGCCTGCACTAAATTTCAAAGAGGAAATTTGGTCTCTTCCTACTACTTCGACATCCATCGTCGCTGAGCCCTTGCCTGATTTAGCAATAACTTGTGTTTTGCCTATCTGGGTTGGCGTGAAAACATTATTTTTAAACGTCCCATTCGCTGTGGAACTGCTCCACTCGGGGACAATAGCATCTACTGCAACTGGATTATCATAATCATCGTAAGCTTTAAATTGATAAGTACTAGATTCATTCATAAATAAAAGCTTTTGACCTTTTAAGATAAGCCCCTTTAACTCGCCCTTAGGCGCAGTCGTGTAAACGCCAACTCCATTAGCAATTGCACGCTGATTGCCGTACTCCGTTTTATTCGTTAATTTCGGATCAAACTCACCTAGTGGTCTGGTGACCATCTGTGTCGAACCACCACCATCTAGAACCATGCCTCTCCAAACACCTGCTTGAATCATAAACTGCTGAAGCTCCGGAAGCGTCATGCCCTTGCTGCTGCCACTATTGTCCGATGTAATTAGATACGCTGTCTTGAAATCCTTGGAGTAGCCCATTGCCGTTCTTGAGCGCGGAGTATTTCCGTCAAATTCGTTAATATTTCGAGTAAAATAACTTGGTTTGGCGTCATCTACAAGCAGGGTATTGCCACCAATCATCATCTTGAAATTTTTCCAATCATACGTCTTGGAAGCGTCGTGAGGGACCATATCATATTGGGTTGTGATCGGATCTCCAACTTTAAGATGATTCACAATGAAATCACGTGCCAAGCCTGAACCTCTTAGAATATAACCATCTTCAGGCGCAATCATCCTGATATTCGTATCTACTGCAATTTCTTTCACTACGCCATTCTGCACAAGCACCTCAGTGGGAACGTTCGTTCCATCAACTGCACGCTGTGTCATCGCCCAAGCCTTCGTATACAAAAATAGACCATCAGCGATCAGGGCCACGCCGTTATCATCCCAATAAAAGGTCTTATTCACGCCACCCAAGTCAAAAGATGTTCCATCTTTTGCTTTTACTGTTCCTTGGAAATCAAAAATATCAATAATGGGTTGGTTATCCTTCGTTATTGCAAATGAATACAATCCAGAAATTTTTGCAGGGGTAGCCATCACTTGTCCATTCGTGATTTGCGCTCCCTCCGGTACACCTTCTGCTTTTGTATTAAAGAAGTCACCATTCACTCCAGCCACGGCTCCCGTGTCCTTAGCCATACCGAGTACACTCTGGTTCTTCGTAAATTGATTTTTGGTTCCAGCCATTGCGTCTATTTTTACATTCGGATTCGTTAAGTCTACTTCAATGACATTCGCATTCACAGAAACATTCTTAGTGCCTCTCGTTGTTGTCCATACATAGTTTTTGAGAATAGCGCCAGATGTAATCGACTCCTGCGAACTCAATGTTAACGTCGGCCCCGCGGCGTAAACCGCCGTTCCGGCTACCAATTGCCATGCTAATGCGCAAGCCAGCGCACCTATACCTATTTGTTTCTGCACCTTCATGTTGCTTCTCCACACTCCTCTTTCAGTCTAAGTCTAGTATTTATCTTAATAGATACCTATATAGACTCTAAAACTATGGAAAAAGTTACGAAAATCATAGTGTGGAAATATGTTGTATTTATACAGCAAAAAAAGGTAACCTTTCGATTACCCCAAAACTTATAAATTCTTATATGTCAAAAAAGGCCGCTCGTCTTAGTGACGAACTGCCTTTTTCTATTCTATAAAATTAAGAGAGTGCTTGCACTTTTAAAGTCGCAGCCTTATCTGTACGCTCCCAAGGAACATCCAGATCGTTACGGCCAAAGTGACCGTATGCAGCTGTTTGACGATAAATCGGACGACGCAAATCAAGCTCTTTAATGATTCCAGCTGGGCGCAAGTCGAAGTTTTTGCTGATCAATTCAACAAGCTTCTCTTCGCTAACAGTACCTGTTCCAAACGTATCAACAGCAATAGATACTGGTCTAGCAACACCGATTGCATAAGCAAGCTGAACTTCACATTTCTCAGCAAGTCCAGCAGCTACGATGTTTTTCGCAACATAACGAGCCGCGTAAGCACCAGAACGGTCAACTTTCGTTGGATCCTTACCGGAGAACGCACCGCCGCCATGACGAGCATAACCACCGTAAGTATCAACGATGATTTTACGACCTGTCAAACCAGCATCCCCTTGAGGCCCGCCGATAACGAAACGGCCAGTTGGGTTGATGAAGTAGTTCGTATTCCCATCCAAAAGATGTGCAGGAACGATTGGATTGATAACATGTTCTTTAATGTCTTTTTGGATTTGCTCCAAAGTAACATCTTCGCTGTGCTGAGTAGATACGACAATTGCATCAACGCGAACAGGCTTGTCGTCGACGTATTCAACAGTAACTTGCGTTTTACCATCTGGGCGTAGGTAAGGAAGCGTTCCATTCTTACGCACTTCGGTCAAACGGCGAGCCAGTTGGTGAGAAATCGAGATCGGCAAAGGCATAAGCTCAGGCGTCTCGTTTACCGCAAATCCAAACATTAGACCTTGGTCGCCTGCTCCGATTGCTTCAATTTCCTCATCTGACATCGTACCTTCTCTTGCTTCGAGCGCTCTGTTAACGCCTTGTGCAATATCAGCCGATTGTTCGTTCAAGGAAACCAGAACTGCACAAGTTTGGGAGTCAAAACCAAATTTCGCGCGCGTGTATCCAATTTCTTTAATGGTTTGTCTGGCAATCGCTTGAATATCTACATATTCAGAGCTGGAAGAAATCTCACCAATTACCAAAACCAAACCAGTTGCTACAGAGACCTCACATGCTACACGAGCATTTGGGTCATTGGCCAAAAACGCATCCAATACCGAGTCAGAAATTTGGTCACAAATTTTATCAGGATGACCTTCTGTCACGGATTCGGATGTAAATAAACGACGTCCACGTACTTGCGCCATATCATCCATCCTCCTAATCAAATCTTAGTATGTTTGAAAAGCTTTTAATCGATGCCTATATGAGAAAACCTCTAGCGAGGTCATTCAAAGATGAGCGACCGCGTTTATGATAGGTTTTATCGCCAATAAGAAAGAAAATTCCAAAAAAAGAAACTTATACTTTCTCGAAAATGGACCAGGCTTTGCATCAGCTTTTCACGCCAAACGGAATCTTCTTCTTTTGCGCTCATGCGCTACAAAAAATACGACTTGTCCGAAATGGTAAAAATAAGTGCATCTCATAACAAAAAAATGAACCTTTCCCGATTGGAAAAGGTTTGAATAAACATTGACCTTCAATAAATTATCTTACTTTATTTGTCCGCTAGTGTCAATGAAACGTATGTTAAGATTTTAGAAATAATGCCAGCCAAATCAGAGAGTAAACAGAACTTCCTCGGCCTTTTGGATCAGCCGTTTAGTAATCGTTCCGCCTACTGCTCCCGCATCTCTCGAAGAGATATGTCCCCAGTAATCTTCCTTAATTGAACTAGAGGGAATTGCCCCTAATTCCGTCGCGAATTCCGTGTCTGCATCGAAGGCAAAGTGCTTACCAACAGGTAATCCAAGCTCTGCCGCGATTTCATACTTAAGGATATCCAGTGCCTTTTTCGACTCGGGAACCACTTTGATGTTATTGCTTCTAGCCATATCATCGCCTCCTCAAATGTGGGTACATCCTTAGTATGGCTGGTTCCTCGAAGTCGAAACGGATAAGATCTTGTCAACATGGGTAAAATTATGGAGTAGTCGTACTTCCATCTGCATTAAGTAGGACGTAACTGCCACGCACCATGACATAAATGTCAGCCGTATTCTTCGGAACTGGCTTAATTCCTCGTCCATCGCGCGGGAAAATCAAAAGATGATTCGTCGCGATCTCCGTACCTGCGGCAATATCCTTGCCACCGGTCACGTCGGGAATCCCGTTTTCGTCAGTGCTCACGGCAATTACCTTGCCAGAGCGAACAATAAATTCAGCGCCAGCGCTCGCGAATAACGTTTGTCCCGCTTTCAGCTGGACAACGGTAATCGCCGCTGGCGAAGAAGTTGAGCCTCCGTTGCTCCCACTATTAGGCTGGCTTCCGCCAGTATTGGCCGTGATCGCGGAGGCAACGATCTCTTTCACCTTGGCTTCGCTTAAGGTGTTCTGGTCGAAGTAACTTTTCGTAATTACCGGGTCCGTTGAGGAGCCGGGGGTTGGGGCTTCGGCTTTCGTTATAGATAGAATCGGAGAAAATAATAGTACGGATCCTAGCAGAACTACTTTGATTAGTTTATTTCTCATCTGTGCACCCCTTAGCTCAAAGTGAAAATCAAAAAAAAGAAAGAGGCACGAATGCCCCTTTCTATTTTCAACACTACATAGTAGCCAATAATTATTGGTTAGTTACGTAAGTTGTTACTTCTTTACCGTTACCAGTAGTTGCTTTAAGTGTGAAGGAAGTTGCTGTTGTTTTTGTCCAGTCGATTGCACCAGTTTGGCTGTTGATCTCAACTTTTGTACCCTCAGGTGCTTCAACAGTGTATCTTACTTGCAGCAATTTGTCATAGTCGTTTAGTTCTGCTTCATTGTACTCAACACCATATTGATCCACAATTTTAAGATCCATGTATTTCCAAGCAAGATCTAAGTGACCAGCTTTTTCATACTTCTCTTTACCAGTAAATTTATCAGCAGTAGGTGAATCCGCCTTAACCTCTACGTTAAACGAAGTTGTTTTGTAGTTGCCTTTAGCATCTTTGTAAGTAACTGTAATATCGGCTTTACCTGCTTTGTAACCAATTACTTTACCAATACCACCATTAGTATTTGTTTCTTTAGCTACTGCAGCAAGGTAAGTAGAGCTGGATACAGATGTAACACGATCTGATGAAATTGCAACATCATCACCAGAGGAATCTTTTGCAGTTACTTTGATGTCTCTAGCTACAGAAGATGTCAAAGCATCTTTTTGGTTTGCAGCAAGCAAGTCGCTATCAATAGCTGCAAATAAGCTAGTTGGCTTATTAAGCGCATATGTCAAGTCAACAATTTTAGGGTCAATGGAAGTGAAATCTCTAGTAGTCGTTGCAACTTCTTTACCAACATCGGAACCACCAACATATTTCAAAAGAGAAACTTTCAATGTTCCTTTTCCATAAACATTTGCAGACGATTTAAAGGTAAATCCATCATTGAAATTAGAGAAGTCACCTTTAGTATTGTAGTAATATACACTCGATACTTTACTTGTCCCTGGCAATTGAGAACCCAAGAATGATTCATTTGAGTCTTGACCAACCACTGAAATTCCTGACAAAACTCCTGCACTATTTGCCTCATTTGTCAATTCAGCATACACACGGTAAGTTACACTCTGTCCATTTTCAATAACAGCAGTTTTGCCATCATATGCTTTACCGAATTGGTCACGAACTTCAATTTTAAAGTCGGATTTTCCACCAAGAACAGCCTTTGTTTTGTTTTTGTCAACAATGTACAAAGAATCAGCATAACGAGCTTTACCAATTTTGATTTGTTTGCTGATATTGCTGTTTACATTTGCTGTCGCGATGTAAGCATTCAGATATGCAATGCTGTCAGCCGGTCCGCTAAATCTAGCAATTTTGATTCGACCTTTGTGTTGGCCACTTTTAACGATTGAAATTGCTGGAGTAGCAGCATCTAGAGAATCAATGTTAGAACCAGACAAATGAATTCTTGCATCTGTTCCTTTATCATCTTTACCCGCATTTTCGTTACTTGCGATGTCATCTTTGGACAATTTATTGCCGCTTGCATCGTAAGCAATTAGATCAATGTATTTATCTGTATCTCCAGTTGAGAAATCTTCAGTAAGATCACCAAACTCAATTTTTGTAGCAAGTTTAGTGGAACCAACAGTGAATTTACCTGTTGCTGTCGAAGAACCAGAATAAACAGTAACTGTGTAGTCTCCAGCTTTATCTACATTGCCCGTCAGGGACAATTTGATTTCGCCAAAACCATCATTGTCAAAGTCACTATAGCTCTCTGCAGTTTTAACTTTCTCTTCATACGGAGCTACCATAACATTTACATTGCTAGTTGTGGAGTTCTTAGCATCATCATAAGCAACAGGGTTTCCATATTGATCGTACTGATTCATAGGGAAAATAACTGTTTCACCAGTTGATGAGAGAGCTTTCTTATCGTTGCTGTATTTAGGTTCGCCAAGTTCAAGTTTGGATACGAAAGGAACAGTACCAAGTTTGAATGTCTTTTGAACGCTGATACGAGTATCGTTTTCATACACATAAACTGGAATCATTGTCATTCCTGGGCTAGTTGTTGTAGTCGATCCAACTGCGTTCAGCGTATCAACTTTAAGAATCAAGTTACCTTCAGTATCTTTAACCAAGTTAGAATCAAAACCAGAAACTACAGCAGTAAAGCTGCTAGCTGACTTGGAAACTGGCTCATCATATTGGTTTTTAGCAGACAATTTAATTTGAGCTTTCTTTGTTTGTGCAATTGTATCGGATGCAGAAGCAAAATCAATTTTCTTAACTACTTCAGCTTCACCTTTGAAGGATGCAGTTGCTGTTCCTAGGGATGCAGCATCAATTCCAGAAAGAGCTACACTGTAGTCGCCATCTGTGATCTTAACTTCTGTCAAAGTCAGAACTACTGATTTCTTGTCATCAGCAAATTTAGCTTCTGTTTTAACATCAACTGAACCTTTTTTCAGGGCAACTTTAGCTTTTTCAATGTCTACTGGTTTGTTGAAAGAAACTGTAACTTTTTTAACGCCAGTAGCTTTCGCTGCAGTTACGGATACTTTACCAACTGGAACGTATTGTTGTTTAGCTTCATAAGCGCCTGTCAAAAGCAAGTCGCGAGTTGCGTTGGATTGACCACCGAATTTGCCATCAGTGCCAGCTGGAAGAAGTTTCAATTCAAGCGCCAAAGCTACATAACCTTGTGCCCAATCGGAAACTGTTGCATCTGTACCAGTTTTAGCTTTAGCATCAGCGTCTTTACCAAGAACGCGAACCAAGAAAGTAGCTAGTTGTTCTTTAGTTACTTTACCTGCTGGGTTGTAAGTGTTTGCGCCGTAACCATCAGTGATTCCAGCTGTTTTCAAAGCTTCGATGAAAGGAAGTGCATAACCGTTAGCTGCATCGTCGGATTTAACGTCGGAGAAGCTGGAAGTTTTCAGGTCTTTGTTTACATCGATAAGAGTAATCAAAGCTGCAACTTTCGCGAATTGTGCACGGTTCATTTCTTCTTTCAGACCAAACGTTGTTTCGCTTGTTCCGTCGAAGATACCAGCGCTAATTAAAGCGTCAAATTTCGCTTTTGTAGCTGCGTCAAGATCTTTAAGATCTGTGAAATCAGCAGATGTTTTACCAAATGCTACGGAAGAAAACATGGATAATGCCATTGCTGTAGAGAGAACTACGGATAAACTTTTTTTCATAACCTTTTTTTCTCCTCCTTGAATATCTTGGGTTTTATTTTTTAGGTTTCTTGAAGCAATATTTGAGCTCGATTCACTCATTGTCCGGTTCACCCCCTTTCCAGAGTTGAGCACAATATATAACTAAGTTCTCTTGCGACACTTTAGTCACATTTGAAACTAGTAAACTAATCCTTGGAAAAAACAGAGAGTCACACCAAGGTATATTATACATTGGTAGAAATCTGTCGTAAAGACTTTTTTTAGAATCTCAAACCAATAATGTTTTAAACACAAACTTTTTATTGTTTACTTGTTTTCAAAGTATTAAACGCAGCGCACAAAAAAAAGTTGCGTTATTCTAAAAAAAGTTTTCAATAATTTTTCCATCCTTGGATATTTCGCATTTTTCAACGCAAAAAAAGAAGACGCACTAGGCGCCTTCCTTTCATTAAATCGATTATTGGTGAGTTACATACGTTGTTACTACTTTACCATTAGCGGACATTGCTTTCAGCGTAAAGCTTGTGGAATCATTCAACGTAATTTGACCAGTCACACTGTTTATTGTCGCTGCAGTACCACCAGCTGGCGTCACCGCATCTTCAAGTGTGTAACGGATTTGAGTAAGTGCATCATAGGCATTAATTTCTGTTGTTGTATACTCAACGCCGTACTGATCTACTACTTTCAGATCCATGTAATCGTATGCGTACGTTTTATTTGTAGTGCTAGTGTAATCCTCATCAGCTGTAAGCTTGTCAACAGTAGGAAGCTCGTCTTTAACCTCTACTTGGAAGTTAGCTGTTTTAAAAGCATCTTTTGCATCCTTGTACATAACGTTTACTGTTGCTGTGCCTTTTTTGTTACCCATAATTTTACCGTTACCACCATTGGCATTGGTTGGCTCTGCAACTACTGCATCGTAACCTGAGCTTGTAATCGATGTAATTCTGTCTTCTGAAATCGCTACGTCATTACCTGCCGAGTCTTTTGCAGTAATCTTCACGTCTCTTGCAAGGGATGAAGTCTGAATGTTAGCCGCTGATTCATCAACGACTGAGCTATCAATCGCTGCATACAAGGTAGCAGGTTTATCAAGACCATAGGTCAGATCTACATTTGCTGGATCAAGTGCTGTAATATCTCTGGACAGGGTTTGAACTTCTTTCCAGTTCGCGCCACCATCTGTGGATTTTTGCAGAACTACTTTCACTGTTCCTTTTCCGTATGAACCTGCTTCTGTTTGGAATTTGAGCCCTTTATTGAAGAGATCAAATTTATCACTAGTAAACGTGTAGTGTTGACCGTTTGTAAGTGTACCCAGAACCGCTGTTGTCTCAGCTTCTTTACCGGTTAAAGTAACTGCTGAGTTAGCGTCAGCTGTGAAGTCAACGTATACAGAGTACGTTACATTGCTGGAACCTTCTGTAATTGTTCCTACAGAATCAATCTTCTTGCCATATTGGTCGCGAGCTTCGATTTTGAACTCAGAATCAGCTCCCAATATTGCTTTTGTTTTGTTCTCATCAACCATTTTCAAGGAATCAGCAAAGCGTGCTTTACCGATTTTGATTTGTTTGCTGATGTTGCTATTTACATTTGAAGTTGCGATATAGGCATTCAAGTATGCAATGCTATCTGCAGGGCCTGTAACTTTAGAAATTTTAATTTGACCTTTGTGTTGGCCATCTTTAGCAATGACTGGTTGTTCTACATTAGAACCAGAAAGTTTGATTCTATCGATGTTTTCCGCGCTCACCATATCATCTTTGGAAAGCTTCACTCCGTTTGCATCATAAGCAATCAGATCGATATATTTATCTGTATCTTGTGTAGCAAAATCTTCTGTCACTTCACCAAACTCAATTTTTGTAGCCAATTTGCTCGAACCGATTGCAAATTTACCAGTAGCGCTTGCTGAGCCAGCGTACACAGTTACGTTGAAATCTCCGCCTTTGTCCACATTGCCTTTCAAAGACACTTTCACTTCTCCGAAGCCACTGTTATCAAAGTCGCCGTATTCAGTCGTAATGTGCTCATCGTACGGGCTTACAATCGTATTGATATTGCTTGCCACATTATTAGCATCATCATAGGAAACAGGGTTTCCGTATTGATCAAACTGATTCAAAGCAAATGTTGCTGTTTCGCCAGTTGTCGTAATCGATTTCTTGTCACCGCTGTATACAGCTTGACCAAGTTCGATTTTCGAAACAAACGGCTGGGAACCTAGTTTAAATGTTTTTTGTGCACTGATACGCGTATCGTTGTTGTACACATAGACAGGAACCATCGTCATACCTGGGCTTGTATCGGATGTAGCGCCAACCATTGTCTTGGTGTTGATTTTAACTACCAGATTACCTTCGCTATCTTTTACAAGGCTGCTGTCAAAACCGGAAACAACGGCTGTGAAGTTGCTTGCAGACATATCAACTAATTCATTGTATTGGTTTTTAGCAGCAAGCTTCACTTGCGCTTTTGTTGTTTGTGCAACTGTATCGGAAGCAGAAACGAAGTCGATTGACTTAACGGACTCAGCTTCACCTTTGAAAGTCGCTGTTGTTTTATCTACAGCAGCTGTATCCAGGCCTGAAAGAGTTACTGTGTAATCTCCTTCCCCTACCTTTACATCAGTCAACGTTAGTACAGCAGACTTCTTATCGTCAGCAAACTTAACCGTCGTTGCTACATCAACTGTACCTTTTTTCAAAGTCATTTTCGCTTTATCAGTTTCTACTGGCTTGTTAAACGTGACTTCTACTTTTTGTACGCCCGTTGCTTTTGCACCTGTTACAGATACTTTACCAGCCGGTACGTACTGTTGTTTAGCCTCATAAGCGCCTGTCAGAAGCAAATCGCGAGTTGCGTTAGCCATGCCGCCAAATGTGCCATCAGTGCCATTGGAGAGCACTTTCAGTTCAAGTGCAAGCGCTACATAACCTTGTGCCCAGCCGGAAACCGTTACGTCTGTGCCTGTTTTCGCTTTTGCATCTGCGTCTTTACCTAGCACACGAACCAAGAATGTAGCTAGTTGTTCTTTAGTTACTTTACCAGCAGGGTTATATGTGTTTTCGCCGTAACCATCCGTTACGCCAACTGTTTTCAAAGCTTCGATGTAAGGAAGTGCATAACCATTTGCTTCGTCGGTTACACTAACGTCAGTGAAGCTCGATGTTTTCAAGTCTTTGTTGATATCCAATCCCATGATCAAAGCCGCTACTTTCGCGAATTGCGCACGGTTCATTTCTTCTTTCAGACCGAACGACGTGTCGCTTACGCCGTCGAAGATACCAGCACTGATCATCGCATCGAATTTCGCTTTCGTTGCTGTATCAAGATCTTTCAGATCGTTGAAATCTGCGGATGTTTTACCGAATGCTACGGATGAGAACATCGAAAGAGCCATTGCGGACGTTAATACGACGGATAAAGTTTTCTTCATAAGGGTTTGTTTCCTCCTAATATTTTTAAAGTTTTTTGTTATAAAAACTTATAACCAACGGGACGACTTTCCTTTTCAAACACTTTAGCTCAGAACAGTCTATCAAATAAGTATGGATTATCGTGTAGACATTCGTATATGAATCGTTCATCACCTCGGCTACAAACTTAGTATACTATCTTCTATACCTGATTTCATTGATAACAATTTTCCAATTGTTTCACACCCAACAAGCACTAACTGAAGCCCTAATAACATTCAAGGGACGTAGTCGCCAGCGATTTATTACACTAGCACCTCTTACTTCTCCCATAGAGCAAGCTTACTACCTATTTATGAACAAACTGAGAATAGAAACTGAGCAGTAACTAAAAGTTAGCTTAAAATAACCTGAAAAAACCGGATTCAAAACTGACGAAATTCGGCTTAGGTCGTGTAAATAGCTATATAACTCATTACAACCGCCTCTATAATGAGTTCATTGTTTTTTTACAATTTCTTCACAAATTACTGATCGCAGTTTGAATGCCCCTTCATTCAACACCACAATATTCAAATATATCTATTAATAAAATAGAGATTCTTTCGGATCTTGAATTATGATTAGCGCTACTTTAGGGGATAGCTGAGATACCCCTCGCTACCCTTTTGCAGGATATAGTTTCATATTTTCAACGCAAAAAAAGGAAGACGCACTAGGCGCCTTCCTTTCATTAAATCGATTATTGATGAGTTACATACGTTGTTACTACTTTACCATTAGCGGACATTGCTTTCAGCGTAAAGCTTGTGGAATCATTCAACGTAATTTGACCAGTCACATTGTTTATTGTCGCTGCAGTACCACCAGCTGGTGTCACCGCATCTTCAAGTGTGTAGCGGATTTGAGTAAGTGTATCATAGGCATTGATTTCTGTTGTTGTATACTCAACGCCGTACTGATCTACTACATTCAGATCCATGTAATCGTATGCGTACGTTTTATTTGTAGCGCTAGTGTAATCCTCATCAGCTGTAAGCTTGTCAACAGTAGGAAGCTCGTCTTTAACCTCTACTTGGAAGTTAGCTGTTTTAAAAGCATCTTTTGCATCCTTGTACATAACGTTTACTGTTGCTGTGCCTTTTTTGTTACCCATGATTTTACCGTTACCACCATTGGCATTCGTAGCCGCTGCAACCACTGCATCGTAACCCGAGCTTGTAATCGAAGTAATTCTGTCTTCTGAAATCGCTACGTCATTACCTGCCGAGTCTTTTGCAGTAATCTTCACGTCTCTTGCAAGGGATGAAGTCTGAATGTTAGCCGCTGATTCATCAACGACTGAGCTATCAATCGCTGCATACAAGGTAGCAGGTTTATCAAGACCATATGTCAGATCTACATTTGCTGGATCAAGTGCTGTAATATCTCTGGACAGGGTTTGAACTTCTTTCCAGTTCGCGCCACCATCTGTGGATTTTTGCAGAACTACTTTCACTGTTCCTTTTCCGTATGAACCTGCTTCTGTTTGGAATTTGAGCCCTTTATTGAAGAGATCAAATTTATCACTAGTAAACGTGTAGTGTTGACCGTTTGTAAGTGTGCCCAGAGCCGCTGTCGTTTCAGCTTCTTTACCTGTTAAAGTAACTGCTGAGTTAGCGTCAGCTGTGAAGTCAACGTATACAGAGTACGTTACATTGCTGGAACCTTCTGTAATTGTTCCTACAGAATCAATCTTTTTGCCATATTGGTCACGAGCTTCGATTTTGAACTCGGAATCAGCTCCCAATATTGCTTTTGTTTTGTTCTCATCAACCATTTTCAAGGAATCAGCAAAGCGTGCTTTACCGATTTTAATTTGTTTGCTAATGTTGCTATTTACATTTGAAGTTGCGATATAGGCATTCAAGTATGCAATGCTATCTGCAGGGCCTGTAACTTTAGAAATTTTAATTTGACCTTTGTGTTGGCCATCTTTAGCAATGACCGGTTGTTCTACATTAGAACCAGAAAGTTTAATTCTATCGATGTTTTCCGCGCTCACCATATCATCTTTGGAAAGCTTCACTCCGTTTGCATCATAAGCAATCAAATCGATATATTTATCTGTATCTTGTGTAGCAAAATCTTCTGTTACTTCACCAAACTCAATTTTTGTAGCCAATTTGCTCGAACCAATTGCAAATTTACCAGTAGCGCTTGCTGAGCCGGCGTATACAGTTACGTTGAAATCTCCGCCTTTGTCCACATTGCCTTTCAAAGACACTTTCACTTCTCCGAAGCCACTGTTATCAAAGTCACCGTATTCAGTCGTAATGTGCTCATCGTACGGGCTTACAATCATATTGATATTGCTTGCTACATTATTAGCATCATCATAGGAAACAGGGTTTCCGTATTGATCAAACTGATTCAAAGCAAATGTTGCTGTTTCGCCAGTTGTCGTAATCGATTTCTTGTCACCGCTGTATACAGCTTGACCAAGTTCGATTTTCGAAACAAACGGCTGGGAGCCTAGTTTGAATGTTTTTTGTGCACTGATACGCGTATCGTTGTTGTACACATAGACAGGAACCATCGTCATACCTGGGCTTGTATCGGATGTAGCGCCAACCATTGTCTTGGTGTTGATTTTAACTACCAAGTTGCCTTCGCTATCTTTTACAAGGCTGCTGTCAAAACCGGAAACAACGGCTGTAAAGTTGCTTGCAGACATATCAACTAATTCATTGTATTGGTTTTTAGCAGCAAGTTTCACTTGCGCTTTTGTTGTTTGTGCAACTGTATCGGAAGCAGAAACGAAGTCGATTGACTTAACGGATTCAGCCTCGCCTTTGAAAGTCGCTGTTGTTTTATCTACAGCCGCTGTATCCAGGCCTGAAAGAGTTACTGTGTAATCTCCTTCCCCTACCTTTACATCAGTCAACGTTAGTACAGCAGACTTCTTATCGTCAGCAAACTTAACCGTCGTTGCTACATCAACTGTAGCTTTTTTCAAAGTCATTTTCGCTTTATCAGTTTCTACTGGCTTGTTAAACGTGACTTCTACTTTTTGTACGCCCGTTGCTTTTGCACCTGTTACAGATACTTTACCAGCCGGTACGTACTGTTGTTTAGCCTCATAAGCGCCTGTCAGAAGCAAATCGCGAGTTGCGTTAGCCATGCCGCCAAATGTGCCGTCAGTGCCATTGGAGAGCACTTTCAGTTCAAGTGCAAGCGCTACATAACCTTGTGCCCAGCCGGAAACCGTTACGTCTGTACCTGTTTTCGCTTTTGCATCTGCGTCTTTACCTAGCACACGAACCAAGAATGTAGCTAGTTGCTCTTTAGTTACTTTACCAGCAGGGTTGTATGTGTTTTCGCCGTAACCATCCGTTACACCAACTGTTTTCAAAGCTTCGATGTAAGGAAGTGCATAACCATTTGCTTCGTCGGTTACACTAACGTCAGTGAAGCTCGATGTTTTCAAGTCTTTGTTGATATCCAATCCCATGATCAAAGCCGCTACTTTCGCGAATTGCGCACGGTTCATTTCTTCTTTCAGACCAAACGACGTGTCGCTTACGCCGTCGAAGATACCAGCACTGATCATCGCATCGAATTTCGCTTTCGTTGCTGTATCAAGATCTTTTAGATCATTGAAGTCTGCCGATGTTTTACCGAATGCTACAGATGAGAACATCGAAAGAGCCATTGCGGACGTTAATACGACGGATAAAGTTTTCTTCATAAAGGTTTGTTTCCTCCTAATATTTTTAAAGTTTTTTGTTATAAAAACTTATAACCAACGGGACGACTTCTAAAACCTTTAAGCCAATAAATAATAATTTCTATCAATTTCGTGTAGCTTATCGTATATCATATTCGCTACAAATTAAGTATACTATCTTCTATACTTGATTTCATTGATAACAATTTTCCAAACACAAAAAAGACCGCCCCTTTAACTAAAGGAGGCGGTCCTTATGGACATCAATCGCTTATTTAGGAATGATGCTTTGTTGTTTTAATACACGAACAGCTACGGCTGCGGCTTGCGCACGCGTGAAAGTTTCACGAGCATCATAACGGTAAGTTTTTTTCTTTTGCCCTTCGAGTAACGCATTTTCAATTCCTTCAATTAGCTTGGCCTTGTTTACAGCCTCGACAGCTGGCGCTGCGTAAAGTTCCATATGTTCAACGTCGGCATCTGTAAAGGTTTTTTTCAAGCTTGCCATTGATTTGGTTTCATCACTGGTCAACTTTAGATCAGCAGCTCGAGCGATCATAACAGCTGCATCTTGACGAGACAGCGAGTTATTAGGAAGGAACAATCCATTCGCGTTACCACGAATAATCCCTGCTCTTGCAGCAGCTTCAATATGTTGATAGTCAAAGAGTCTGCCATTATTGCTGCCTGGTAGGCTATAACCCTTTTGAACATCTAGGAATGTGCCAGTTTGATTTTGGAATTGTGAACCCTCTTCAATATCTGCATTGCGCAATGGAACATTAAAAATATCTACAAGCATCGTAACGAACTCGCCACGTGAAATTGCATCGTTAGGCATGAATAGTCCGTCTGTTTTGCCATCCATATACCCTTTGGAATATAGAATGTCCAAATCATTTCTTGCCCATGGGTGATTGGTTACATCATTGAAGCTGTTATCCATGTACATAACCTGGAAATAACCAAATGAATCTACAGGTACAGTAATTGTGCTCTTACTAGGATCTACTTTACCACCAACGTTCTTCCATTTAGGCAAATAAAGTCCTGATCCATTCGGATCTTCAAATGGTGTGTATTGATATACGGTTAAGTATCTCCATGCATCATTAACAATGTTACTATCGTATTTTAGCGTCAATGAACCTGTCTTTGTTGGTACAACAACATCTCTATAATCCCTCAGGTTAAATGCAGGGCGCGATGTTCCGCCATTAATAAGATTCGGCAAATATCCGCTTCCCATATAAGCATCTTGTAGGGATGAGTTAGAACCATTGGCATTCGGTTTAATAATACCCGCATCTACCCAATAACGTTTACTTGCTGGTCTAAATCTTCCTGTCAGTTCAGCAAGAGTAACCATTCCATTTCTATTCTCAACAGCGTCTGCACCATCTGTTCGATCAACTCGACCATCTTCATTACTTGCGATTCCAAATAGTATTTGGCGATCAGTGCTTACATACTGGGTGGAATCGTTACGATCATAGCGCATCAACTTCGTATCTTTCGGGAAGGTAAACTGAACATCTCCATCAAAGACTTTTATTGAATTGCCTAATGGAGCTTTGATCTGAGCGCCTACCATCGTAACATTAGTATTAAACAATACAATACTTCCGTTTAACTTAGATGTTCCACGATTAACAGTAAACTTAACCTCATTGGCACCAATCTTTAAATTCTTAACTTCGTAGAAGAAGTGTTTAGTTACTTTATCGTAAATCGCTTCTTCTTTTCCAAAAACTACAGAATCTGCTTGAGCAGCCTCAAGCTCGATCATATAGTAATTTTGATTAATGTTCGCCTGATCGAGATTCTTAGCATTTTTTATGATTTGCTTGCTCGTAGGATGTACAAACGTATATGGAGCAGGCTCACGAGTAATCGTTAATATTTTGTTAGCCGTAGTGCCTGAAATTGCATTAGTAGAAACAATTTCAAACACATACTGCCCAAATTCTTTTAACTGAAAATAGCTTCCTGTGTCAAAACTATCCGTTCCTGTCAAAGGAATACGTTCATTAGCCGAAATCGCAAAAGGAGCTTTACGGACATATAAGGCCGTACCCGGAGTAGGCGGAGTTTGAACAGTCGAGTTTACAACTTTACCTATAATCCTAACTCCAAGCGCTTTTGTTACATACGTATCAGGCAAAGACTTATCTTTAATGAATTCAGGGTTTAAAGTGTCCGCTTCGAAAGGTTGTAAACTATCTACAGAAGGAACATTATCTGATAAAACAAAAATTTCCATTGTTGTTGTTGTTACCAGTTGACCAGAAACTTTCAGTTCAATGGTAAGTGTGTATTTCCCATCTTTCACAAAAACACTAGCAAGATTGTCTAGCTTAAAGATTCCACCGTTTCCTTTCGGCGAAGTAGAAACCGGAACTGCATTTCCGTTTATTTTATAAACAATGGCATCGTAATCAGCGTCAGCAGCAATATTCACGATACGCCCGGAAATACAAGGTGCTGTACCACCACTTGCACAAGTTAACATGGTTGCGGCTTTAACAACGATGCCGTTATAAAGTTGATTTATAATAACATAGGGTGCACTTGTTATCACCAAGTTATATTGCTTTGCTCCTGCTGCGTAAGTGTTAGCGGATGTGGTTTTGTAAGGAGTCACGGTTAAAACAACAGGACCATCTGTAATACCCTGCAAGTTTAAGGTTGCCGATTTAGCTCCAGGCCCACCAGTTACAGCATATTCTCCATTCGTAATGGATGCAGTTTCATTGTATGGAATCCCATTAATTTTGATAATAACGCCTGTTGCCTGGTCATTCGTATAAACTTTCAATGCAGCAGGGAAATTTGTAATCTGAGTGCTGCCACCTTCACTAATAGTGGTTTCGTATGTAGCTCCGCCACCAGGCGTTGAACGTACGGAATTCAGCTTACTTACATAAGGTTGATCTTTATCTACATAAGAAAACACATATTTAGATGTACTGGTTGCACCATTCATATCAGTGAACACAAAGAACAACTCTTGTGTTGACTTTTGTTTATTTACAGGCAACTGACCTGCTTTAACATTAAAAGTACGATATGGCTCAGTTAATGTAGAACCATGCTTGAGTGTTACGTTCAGGTTGCTCCCCAAACTTGGAGTAGCAGGCGTATTGTCACTAAGCGTAGGAACCTTCTGCGTGTTGCTATCAAAATCGTAGTGATAGTTATTACCCGCACTTGTAAAAATGTCCATATAGACATATCTACTAACTGTATCATGCACTTTGATATCTGTTTCAAAGTCAATATCAGCAACAGGTGCAGCAGCTACTGTTTCAAAAGTTGGATTATCGACTAACTTACTGAAAGTTGCGCCGCCCTTGAGTTTAGCAACGGTATTATATGCAAAAGCTTTCCCGTTATCGTATGCAAATGTACGCGGCATTGTAAAGAAGTTAGATTGATTTCTTGCAGCAAATGTAACCTTGTTATCTCCTGGATTGAATTCCATATCTGTAGTTCTTCCAGTATTCGTTACGAATGTGAATATTCCACTTGCAAATGCGGAACGTTGATAAACAGCACCGCCTAAGTTAGCTTCAATATCTACCGCGTTATTCGCAGTACCCGTAATATTGATCCCTGTGTAAGGTCCATGAGAAGGATATGTGCCGCCATCAACAAAGGAATCATCATTAAATTTAAGTGCAGCAATGTTCGAAACTGGCGTGTAGTAAACATAAGCTGGGTTGGAAATGACTCCTCCAGTTTGGCCATACTTTATGGTAATTTTGTTCTTACCTTCTGTTAAATTAACACCATTAAAATATATTTCGCTCTTATTGCTTGGGTTTCGAACTGCCTTGTTTGTCGTATTTGACGTGATTTGTCCTGTATTTTCATTAACAACCTCGTAGTAAATACTATTGATCTGATCGTCAGTGATTCCGTTAATTGTAACATTAACAGGCGTCGTACCTTGCGTTACTCGATCAACAAGTGAATCATCATAAACACTAGGTGGATTAACCGTATAGAGGTTAGTAATCGTTATTGTCCCAGCTGCGCTTGCAGTCATCGTTGGCAGTGCGCTAATAAGCAGAGTCATGATCAACATGAGGCTTGCCCATTTTTTATTGAAAATTTTCAAAGCTATTTCCTCCTTATGTATAGTATGTTAGATTTCATCTTGACATCTTTCAATCTTTTTCGACAATCCCTCCTAATTACTCCCAACATTCTACAATATTAGACGCGGATATGAGTCAAAAGTTCTTGTTACTTTCTTATCGGTAAAAGCAGTAAAAATGTTTAGAGCCGAGCAAAAAATTCATAAAAAGCAAGAAAACCCCAACCATTGTGGTTGAGGTTTAAATTTAAAACAAGATGCCCTTATTTACCCAAGCGATCACTCTGCACTGGCTTTCCAAGCAAACGTTGGAAAAAGTTAAGAATAGGCTTCCGGCTTTTGCTGATAATACCAATGGCCTCGGCACCAACCAACATCACCAAAAATAAAGCTACAATAATCATCACCAATCCCCAAGTAAGGTCCTGAGAGATAAATACCGAGCAAACCACGGCGCTACCGCCAAATACAAGCGCAATACCATAAATAATTAGCACACTCGTGCGATGACTAAACCCCAATTGCAGCAGACAATGATGCAAGTGACTCTTATCTGGCGCGGATATCGGTAATTTGTTCACATAACGACGCATGATTGCGAAGAAGGTATCGGATAATGGCACACCTAGAATCATAATCGGAATTAATAGAGATACAACAGCGGCTTGCTTGAAACCGAGTATAGATAAGGTAGCAAGAGCGAAGCCGAGGAACAAGGCACCTGAGTCCCCCATAAATATTTTGGCCGGGTGAAAATTGTAGAACATAAAGCCGATGATACTTCCAAGTAAAATCACGCTCAAGAGAATTACAGTTACGTTCCCCATCATTAAAGCAAGGACAAGGATCGTAGTTGTTGCAATTCCAGAAACACCTGCCGACAAGCCGTCGAGGCCGTCAATCAGGTTGATCGCGTTGGACACGCCAACGATCCATAATATAGTGATCGGAATGCTTAACCAACCAATGTTAAAGTTAGTCGTCCCGAAAGGGATGTTCACGAGATCAATTTTAAGACCAAAAGCAACAACGATACAAGCAGCAATAAGCTGTCCGAGCAGCTTCCATTTAGGCGAAAGTTGGAAACGGTCATCCAACGCCCCTGTGACAACAATTACGAACCCGCCGAGCAGCAAACCAAATGCCGCATCTGAGTTAACCGCATCAAGTGCTGGAGAAATAACGAAGTAGGCACCGACGAACGCAAGGAATATCGCTAATCCTCCGAGACGCGGCATAATTCGCGTATGTACCTTACGATGGTTGGGAGCATCAACAGCTCCTACCCAGAAGGCAAATTTTTTGACTAGGGGTGTCAGCAGCAGCGCCATTAAGCACGAAGCGATAAACCCAATCACATATAATCCATACATTTTATTCTTCACAGCTCCTCTTGTCGTGGGTGGCAGGTCATCCGCCGAAATGAATTATACTCCGATTTGTCCACAAATACCACTGCTAAATTTGTCTGAAATGACCGTTTTCAGGTGATTTTCATGAAATTTTTCATGATTTCGTGACTTTCTCTTTGTCCCGCATTACTTTCAATGCAAATTTCGGAAGCAGCAGCATTCTCTTATAGCGCCAAGGCTCCTGCAGAAGGCGATAAAACCACTCTAGACGAAGTTTCTGAAAAATAACAGGCGCTCGCTTTAGCTTGCCCGAAAGAACGTCAAAGCTTCCTCCAACACCCATCATAACTGGAATGTTGATTTGCTCTTTGTACTTACCAATCCACGGCTCTTGATTAGCAGCCGATCTTCCTACAAATAGGAGGTCTGGCGCGGCTTGAACGATATCAGCGATAACCTCGGCATCCTGTTCAGCCCCGAAGTAGCCATCACGAATCCCTACAAGCTCGATGCTTGGGTAATCAGCCCGTAATCGATCAGCGGCTGCATGTATGACTTCGGAAGATGCCCCTAGCAGGTACACTTTCCACTTCCTTGCCTCTCCGACTTTCATTAACTCATGAAGTAAGTCATATCCAGGGACCCGTTCTACGACAGGCTCACCCACATAATTAGCTGCCCAGACAACGCCGGTCCCATCAGGAACGATTAATTCAGCCTGCTGCATCATCTCTAAATAAGCTGGATCTTCCTGCGCGGCCATAACCATGATTGGGTTCGCCGTAATGATCTGATGAGGATTTCTCTGTTCGATAGCTTCTGCTAAATAAGCGACTGTTTGCTTCATGCCCATCTTAGAGATAGGCACACCGTAAATACGTACTTTAGGTATAGCGGCAGCAGAAGCCACCGCAGGATTTGTAGTTGTTGTTAGGCTCATGAATCTCTCATCCTTTATGACGTTAGAATCAGACATTTGGTTGCTTGTAAAAATTGACGATTTGCTGCGCAGGTCGCTGCGCCTGCGCTTTCAGCTCTTCGATAGCGGCGCTGCGGGACGCCGCCCACTGCTCTCGCCCGTCGAGGAGTCTTAACGACTCGGCGGTAAGGGCTTCTGCATCGAAGCTAGCTGTCGATGCCGCGGCTTGCATACCGAGCCTATGAAGGAATTGGTCGATCTTCGGATCGTACGAAATCCCAACCATAGGCACGTACTGCGAAGCTGCATATATGAGAGAATGCAGCCTCATTCCGATCAGCAGATCGCACTCTGCAACCAGCTCAAGCATATCCTGCGGATGCGCGATGCCACTCGCCATCTCCACACGACTGCCGTGATCACCAAGGCGATCGATCACGAACTGCGAGGCCACCTCATCCGAAGGGAGGTGGAAGGGCAAGAACCGCAGCCGCACATCCGTGCGGGCCACGAGCAGTTGCCCTAAGGACCGCGAGAGAGCCTCCAGCTCCGAGCGGTCCTGGTTCCAGAAGCGGACGGATACTCCAACCGTTCGTCCTGCACTCACGGGCGCGACATCAGTCGCGCTCGCAGTCCCCAGCCCCAGCGTGGCCTCAGGCACGCTGCGTATCCGCAACGGGAGGCCCATCACTGGGTCAGGTACAATTTCAATGCGCTCCCGCTTGAGGTGCATTGAAACCAACAAGTCTGCGGACTCCATATCGCGGACAGACACATACTTACAGCGCTTGAATACGCCGCGTATCCAACCGTCAAACATCCGGCGGTTCACCGGCCCGATGCCCTGTGAATAAATAAAGGTCGGCTTGCCAAGCCACTGGGCTAATTTCAAAACAGCCAAGTAATAAGGGATTGTCTTAGAGCTTGTCGCATCCTGCAGCAAGCTTCCTCCCCCACTGATAAGGCCATCCGCTTCGCGTAGTGCGCGAAGCAAAGGGCCTGGTCTCATCCGGTGATACGCCTTAACGCCATACATCTGAGAGGTCTTCTCCGGATTAGCCGACAATACGATGGGTTCGATCTGAATGCCTTTAGCTCGACCCTGCTCTTGCAGAGCGAACAAAATGGATTGCAGCACCGCTTCATCCCCACTGTTATCGAAACCGTAGTAGCCGGATAAGGCTATTTTAACCGAGGCACCCATCGTTTCCAACTCCTTGTGGCAATTTCCCAAGATGCAATTAAAATCAGGCCGATTAAGGCACCGAATACAACACCATACGTAATCCGAATGAGCGAAATATGAAGAGGGGTATGCACATGTGCAAAAGTATCTACGATGGAAAGCTGTCCAATAACCCCAATGAACATTAGATATACGGCGTGTCTATAACGAACCGCTAAGTAGGCTCCGAATAAAAAGACAGGGTGAGCGAACAAGAATTCTTTGGTTCGCGGACGAACCCCCAATGTATTTTCTAAGAACGACCGGAATAGCTTCTCCACTGTAGAGGCCTGTCCTTCGTTGCCTGTGCGTGATAAGTAGTAGTAAACCGCCGCAAGTGCGATTCCTGCCGTTACAATCCACAGTACGCTGATGTAAGAAGAAAGAATTTGGCGAACTTTCCCCAATTTCTCCGCGTAGGTATTGTTTTCACTAAAGAAAAGAAGAAACAAGCCAGCAATAGCAATTGGAAGTAAATGAAGCGCACTAACGCCTCTGAATTGCTGAAGAACAAGAGAGTACGTAATGTGATTCAGAAGCGCCACTTCATACACAACCCCGATTAGCGAAATCAAGGAAGTTCTGAGAAGCATCCACAATCCAAAGCCCAGTCCAGACCTCCACTTGGCTGCAGCACCAGAACGTACAGAGCGAATCGCGAGCATCATAGCTACACTCGGTGCGCAGATGGCTGTCGCCAACGCAAGACCCTGCGCGTATAAATTCGCTGACAACGTATGCAGAGCAACGGCGCCAAGCAAGCCCACGAAGAAGAGAAATAAAGCCGCCTCAGGTACAAAGAAAGTAACTGTAAGAACAATCAAGCTGACACCACCCACGAGCATGAAAACACGGGCAGCTTTTTGCCAAGCTGTCGTTTCCACTGTAAATGGCTCTGCGGGTCCTAACGTAAAGCCAACGTTCTCAATTCTTGGAATTGCCCCATCTTTGCCTTGCAAGCTCTCATAATAGGCTGCTAAGGGATCGGAGAGCTTACCTTTATCCAAGCTTTTCACTGGCTTCGCGTTTATGAAGACCATGCGAATATTACGATCTTTCACAGCTAATACAAACCGATCCGCAACGCCTTGAATCCGATCTTCAAGCTCCGCCTTTTTCAATGGCTCTGTCAGCTTTTCTCCGTCCTTCTCAGTAAAGGAATGCAGCCTAACGACATTATAGTTTGTTTCTTTCGCTAAGGTATTGAATCCTTTTTGCGGTTCCTTTAGCATTTCAATCGCGGCTAAACCAATACCATTTTTATGAAGGAGCTCTGCCATCTTGTTGAGATGTAGCTCCGTATTCTCTTCGGTATAACCTGGAACTTCATTCCCATCCACAATGATTCGTTTCACACCGAAATCATGCAGTTGTTTAAGTAAGCGATCCATTTCATTAGTCACAAAAGGTCTGCGATTCGAGAGACGAACCACGATTTGAAAACCTTTGTCTTTCAACATTTGAAGCGTTATTGGATCTGGGTCCATCGTCTTAATAGATGCATCATCTATGCTCATCTGAATAATGAGCCCGCTTCTGTTTTTGAAGCTCCACGGTTTCGTTGCGACTTTCAGATCGCCGAATGTTTTTTGAATCAACGGCTCAAGCTTTTGCTGAGTCGCGTTATCAGAGAACAAAACATACGTATAATTCTCATTGGGCTCCCCAAAAGTTTGAGTCATTGCCATAGCATCACGAGAATTAAACATTTCAATGCGACGACTTTCTCTAAATTCCGAAAGCGTACTCTCATAGACAGCCATTGAGCCTATGCCTGCTGCCTTCATGTTATTGAGCTGATCCGCAGCAAAGCTTTGGGGATTGGTTTGAATATCAGCGATATCTAGCAAATCGCGATAGTCAAAAACAAATTCCACTTGATTTGCGGAAGTCTCCGTCTGATGACGTGTGAAGGCTAGCGGTAACGAGCCCAGCATTCCAATAATAACAAGCCACCATAATACATTTTTAAGCGGATTATTCCATGTTTTATACCACTGCGTCAAGTTGTTCACTCCTTAGAGCTTTCCAAAAGAAAGCTTTCTTCGTAAGTATTTGCTGTATCTTTTCCCTTTACATTCGAAAACCTCTCCAGATCATCAAGTCTGGATATCGATCATCTGAATGCGGAATTATTTCCAACTATTCATTAGACGATCTACACCCGACTTAGGTTCTGAAGAGGTTCATTACATCTTATTTCGTTATCCGTCTACACGGCTAAGTACATATTGTATAATGCCATTCAATTGCTGCGAAGCCTCTGAAGCGGTAGATCCTTGTACAGCAAAATAAAACTTAATTTTTGGCTCTGTTCCTGATGGTCTCAGACAAAACCATGAACCGTCCGCTAGTTTGAATTTAAGAACATTTTCGCGGGGCAAGCCTTGAATACCTTGCTCGTAATCCTCAACTTCCGTTACGCTGACGCCTTGGATCTCACTAGGCGGATTGGTTCTCCAAGCTTCCATGATGCGGCCAATCTGTTCCACGCCGTCTTTCCCTTTAAGCGTCCTTGACTCAAGCTTCTCCAAAAAATACCCAAAGGATGCGTACAACTCCTGTAAGACATCATATAAGGTTTTACCCTGCTTTTTGTAGTAAGCAGCCGCCTCACAAATCAACATCGCTGCAATAACCGCATCTTTATCTCTTGCATAGTCACCCGCTAAGTAACCATAGCTCTCTTCATAACCAAACAAGAACGTGTGATCGCCACTCTGC
The DNA here is from genome assembly GCF_010820665.1 of Paenibacillus sp. SYP-B3998. Classification (GTDB taxonomy): domain Bacteria; phylum Bacillota; class Bacilli; order Paenibacillales; family NBRC-103111; genus Paenibacillus_E. The sequence continues at coordinate 108,822 of NZ_JAAIKC010000011.1, forward strand.
TCGAATTGCGACATTTTTTCCCCAATATATTTAAATCCGGTTAACGTATTTAATGTAGGAACGCCATAATGATTAGCAATGACTGCTCCCATTTCGCTAGTTACAATTGTCTTAATCACAACGCCATTCGCAGGAAGAGCTCCACGTTCTTTCAAGCTTGAGAGTAAGTAGTTAACGATTATGGCGCCAGATTGGTTCCCCGTTAATACGAAGTATTCACCTGCCGCATCCTTCACAACTGCACCCATACGGTCTGCATCAGGATCTGTTCCGATAATAATATCGGCATTCCAAGCTTTCGCTTGCGCGATGGCCAGGTTAAAAGCATCCTTTTCCTCCGGGTTTGGCGACTTAACGGTCGAAAATTGCGAATCGGGGAGCTCTTGCTCAGCCACAACACGCACTTGTCCAAAACCCACGGCCTTCAACACTTCGCGAACCGGCATATTTCCCGTTCCGTGCAGTGGTGTAAAAACGATACGGAAATCATCACTGATTTCTCGGATAACTTCTGGATTCTGACTGACAGCGGAAACGACTTCTATGTACTTGTTATCAATTTCTTCACCTAGCCACTGGAGGAGTCCCTGAGACTCAGCTTCCACCTGCGTGAGTTTCTTCACTTTGGCAAATGTATCAACACTCTGCACATGAGCGATAACTTGCTCCGCAAACTCGGGCACAAGTTGCCCGCCATCTGCACCATACACTTTATAACCATTGTACTCCGGCGGATTATGACTTGCTGTAATAACAACACCTGCGGTAGCCCCTAAGTATCGAACAGCAAAAGAAAGCTGTGGGGTTGGGCGAAGCGCTTCGAATACATAGGCCTTAACTCCGTTTCCTGCGAATACAAGAGCGGCTTCTAAAGCAAACTCCGGCGACATATGACGCGAATCATAAGCAATGACAATGGAAGGAGCAATTGCACCTGTTCCACGCACATACTGGGCTAAACCTTGGCTTGCACGACCAACTGTATAAAGGTTAATTCGGTTCGTTCCCGCGCCTATTACACCACGGAGCCCACCTGTACCAAACTCCAAATCTTTATAGAAACGATCCTCGATTTCCTTTTCATCTTCACCAATTGATTGAAGTTCTTCCTTCGTTCCGGCATCAATTGCCGGATCCTCGAGCCATAATTGATATTGAGTTTGTACACGCGTCATAGTTGTCAGGTTCATCTCCTTTAGTCTATGGTTTATTTATTAGCAAGGGCAAACATTAGCTCGCCTTCGACTACAACTTTATCGCCAACTTTGGCCACAGCTTGACCTTTAACAATAATACCTTTCACTCGTGTAATGGTCATCTCAAGTATGAGGGTATCTCCAGGGACTACCTGTTCGCGCCAACGAATGCCATCAGCACCTGCGAATAAGCCTATTTTTCCTTTATATTGCGGCATTGAAAGAACAGCTACCGCACCTACTTGGGCTAAGGCTTCAACAATGAGTACTCCAGGCATAACCGGATAACCGGGAAAATGCCCTGCGAAGAATGGCTCATTGATTGTTACATTTTTTATTCCTACAGCTCTAACACCCACTTCTAACTCCAAAATACGATCGACCAGGAGAAATGGCGGGCGATGAGGAATAATTTCTTGAATTTGATTAATATCTAGCATAACAATGATGCTCTCCTTTCAAAATGCCTGCATAAAATGCAAGGCAATCACTTACAATAGTGTTGTCCCTTCACCAACTGCAGAAGTGAAGGTTCATATAAGGGAGCTTATGTATAGGTCTGCGACACAGGCCGATACATAGGCTCTTTTTTCTTAAATTCAAGTTTGCTTTGTCTTGACTTTGCGATTTAATAAGAGGAATTGAATAATATAAATAATGGAAGTCACGAAAGAGACAAGAATGACAAACCATAAGTACGTGATCGCGAAGGTTAGTTGAAAAACAATAAATAGTATAGCAAAATAATAAAGTACCGTTGTTAATTTGCCCATCATATTAGCCGGCACGGTAAGCTTGCCTCTAAAATGAAAGAAGGCCGATCCCATAATCATTCCCAAATCTCGAAGAAATATCGCTCCTGCCGCTTGCCACGGAATCATACCAGAAATGAGTAAAGATAAGATAACAGTTATCATCATGCACTTGTCTGCAAGTGGGTCTAACATGACTCCAAGTGGTGTAATTAGCCCCCTAGTTCGAGCTAAATATCCATCAAGAATGTCTGTAAGTCCAGCGACAAGCAGGATGAGAAAGGCAATTTTGATATAGTCATTGAAGAAGAACATGAGGTAGACAGGGATCAGGATAAACCTGCTTATCGTGAGCATGTTCGGTATGTTCAAGGTAACCCTCCCGTGCCTTCAATCTGTTAAGACAATGCTAAACCTTCATTTATTATACCGTTCATTTCCAAAAAATAAAACTCCCGCGAGGGAGTTCGGTTAACTTGCAAACACCAGATCGTATAAATGCTTCCATGTGCTTAAATGGAAAATTTCCGAAGCTGGCTGATGGCCAAGCTTCGTATAACCCACCCAAAGGCCAATAAATATAGCCAGCACAGCTAGAACAGGAATACGGATAATTCTGATGATCAACAGTATGATTTCGAGCCATTTCGGCTGCGTTTTCGTTTTCTTTGGAGTAGGCTTATCCGACATCTAGCCCTATCCCTCCTTTTCCTCTATCAGGAACGCAAATTGTTCGCTACGTTCATCATCTGATCTGCAGATGTAATGGCTCGGGAGTTGAGCTGAAGAACTCGCTGCACCATGACCAGGTCTGTCATTTCATCCGATAACTTAACGTTGGATTGCTCCAGATAGCCTTGCATCAACGTGACACGTTCTGCTGGGTTTTCTTCAGTACCATTCACCGTTTGCAAAATGTTGGCCTGCTCTTCAGCTGTTATTCCAGCTGGCAAACCGTACAGATTATCTCCAACGTCATGAAGAAGCTGCGGACGCACAACGCGGACTAGCTTAATTTCACCCAAATTCAGAGGGGTAGCACTTGGATCTTGTTGACTGTATCCTTTAACGGAGCCATCCGGTTCAACGACAGGACGGTAACCATTCGGGATGCGAATTGGATTGCCATCTGAGCCTGTTACGAAGTGACCTTCTTTAGTCGTTAGCACCGTGTTCCCATTCGCTCCTAGACTTAGATTAAACGCACCGTTGCGCGTCCAAGCAGGCTGAAATACTTGATTTCCGTTAGCGTCAAGCTTACTAACAGACACTTCAAACAGCCCGTCACCCTGAATCGCAAAGTCCGTTGGGTTGCCAGTCGACTGAATAGGTCCTTGCGATAGATTCGTTTGGATCTGTACGAGCCTAGAGCCCCATCCTTGGTTAAAGCCTAGCGGTGAGAATCTTCCTTGCTGACGGAAGCCTTCCGGCTGACCCTTCACATTGGTCAAAACGTCTTCAAAAGAAGCTTCCTTCTTCTTAAATCCGTTCGTGTTTACATTCGCGATATTGTTCGATAGAATATCCAGCTTTTGTTGTAAGCTTTGCATGGATACCGATGAGTTAATCATGGAATTGTTCATGGCTGGCTCCTTCGCAAGCTAGATTAGACGCGTCCTACTTCGTTAGCGGCTTTCTCCATACTTTTATCATAAGATTGAATAACTTTCTGGTTGGCTTCATAGGCGCGCAACGCCGACATCATGTCAACCATCGATTGTGAAGTGTTTACATTAGATCTCTCCACGAACCCTTGGCGAACCTCAACCTGATCACCCGCTGCGACCTGTGTTACCGTAGCCTCATCACCTGGATTAATCCGGTACAAGCCATTCCCTTCACGCAACAATAAGTTCGGATTCTCTGCACGTGAGAGCATAAGACCAATCGGTCCACCTGCAGCATTGGTTAGGGGAAACCCATTATTACCCAGGAATTCACCTTTATCTGTTACCTTGAACGTATGAATGGGCTGGCCCGTTCCATCTATAAGTCGAATAGGTTGTCCATCACGACCAACCACAGGATTACCATTTGAGTTGACTAGTTGTCCCGTAGTATCAACAGTAAATTTCCCGTTCAGGGAATATCTCTGCTCGCCATCCGCATTGAGTACCGTGAACAAAGCTTGCGGTTGGAATGTCCGCTCACCATCTGCGTTCACATACTTGCCTGCTGCATCGAACGTCATGCCCGGAAGTTGAATGTTGGAAACAAGCGCAAAATCAAATGGATTCTGTGTTTCCTGCAGATCACCCTGTGCATGAAGTGAAATATTCTCCTCAGAGAAAACACCTGTATTTAACTTTCCAAGCGGAGCTGTTGAGGCACCTTGTCCACCGCGAATCGTGGATATGAGCATCTCCGGAAACGAACGGGAAAGGGCATTCCCCTGTTTAAAACCTGGCGAGTTAATGTTGGCAATATTATTCGTGATCGTATCGTGTCTACGCTGCTCGGAGATCATTCCTGATGCCGCGGTATACAGTCCTCTTAGCATGTTTTCACCTCTTAGGTAGTGTTCCTATCTGTTAAACAAATTTCCGTTTAGTTACTTTATCTAAGTTGTCGAGCATAATACCTGTCCCTTTAACGACGCAGGACATTGGGTCTTCTGCAATTAACACAGGTACTTTAAGCTCGTCTGCAAGAAGCTGATCTAGGCCATGCAACAAAGCCCCGCCGCCTGTCAGAATAACACCTCTGTCAATAATATCCGCTGAAAGCTCCGGAGGCGTGCGCTCCAATACACTTTTCGCTGCGGTAACGATCGAAGAAACCGGATCCCACAGTGCTTCTTGCACTTCGCTTGAGTGAATCGTAATCGTCAGAGGCAGACCAGAGACCATATCTCTTCCGCGAATATCCATCTCTTCATCTCTTCCGTGTGGATATACCGTTCCGATTTTAAGCTTAATATCTTCGCTGGTCCGTTCACCGATAAGCAGCTTGTACTTATTTTTAATAAATTTAGTGATTGCTGTATCGAACTTATCGCCTGCAATCTTAATAGAGGAGGAGGTGACGATGTCACCCATGGATAACACAGCTACATCCGTCGTTCCTCCACCGATATCTACAACCATATTGCCGTAAGGCTGGAAGATGTCCATACCGGCGCCAATTGCCGCTGCCTTCGGCTCTTCTTCCATGAATACCTCTCGAGCACCGCTGCGTTCAGCCGCTTCACGTATCGCTTTCTGCTCGACCGAGGTGATGTTGGTAGGAGCACAAATCAGAATTCTCGGATGAGAATACCAATTCTTGCCCCCCACCTTAGCAATAAAATGCTTCAACATCATTTCCGTAATATCAAAGTCTGCGATAACCCCGTCTCTTAAAGGACGAATCGCTATAATGTTGCCCGGCGTTCTACCGACCATCCGGAAAGCTTCCTCGCCTACGGCAAGCACCCGCTTCGTATCGCTTTCAATGGCAACTACAGAAGGCTCATCAAGCACGACGCCGCGGCCTTTCACATGGATTAGCACATTTGCCGTGCCAAGATCTATTCCAATATCCTTGCTTAACATTTCAAGTTAATCCTCCCTAAACCAACCGTCCATCCCGTGAAGAATCGGCGCTCTTGTATATAGTTCTAATTATAAGCTAAATTCGCTATAAATGCATGAATTCCTCTTTTTTTGTGAAATTTCGACAAAACCATTAACAGGAAGGTTTCACGGATGTTGGAACCGTCAAGACTTGACGGTGACTAGGTTATCGGAAGGCTTCGGGTTTCGAGTTTTACGGTACTTGATTTTCGTTGCTTCTCCTCCCCTGAGATGCCTAATGGATTTGTGATACTCCAGAATGTGCTTCACCTGATTGGCCAGGTCCGGGTTTATTTCCGGCAGCCGTTCTGTTAGATCCTTATGCACCGTGCTTTTGGAAACGCCAAATTCCTTAGCAATAGTGCGAACCGTGTTCTTGGTCTCGACGATACAGGTACCAATCTTAATGGTTCGCTCTTTGATGTAATCGTGCACTCCCCTCGCCTCCCTACTCGAGATAGTTTGGTAAAGTATATGAGGGGCATGACTAGATATTCTACGTAGCCAAGCCTTAGCAGCTCATTTCTCACATTTATTTTCTAAAAAATGCAAAAAAGCAGCAGGATAAACCCGCTGCTCCCCCCTATTTAAGGCTTATTGCTGTTTTTCGTTCAAAATCGTCTCTGGATTTACCGCTGCGCCATCAATACCCTGACGGACTTCGAAGTGCAGGTGAACACCATCTTCTTTTTCAAAATCGTTGCGTCCGGCTTTGGCAATGACATCACCTTTTTTTACGTCAGCGCCTTTGATGACTTTCACGTCAGCCAAGCTTTGATAGACCGTTACCAGTCCGTTGGTGTGCGTAATTTCAACGAGACTGCCCACGACCGGGCTTTGATCGACGGCAGTCACTTTACCACTCAACGCAGCCAGTACATCAAAAGCAGCACCATCCTTCGTTTTTAGATCAACGGCAGTGTGAGGCGTTAATTGATCGTTGTATTGAATCATAGCCGCCTGCTTCACTTCATTCGTTGCGCTGGTGTCATAGAAGGGGATCGAAACGGTAACTTGGGTCTTGTCTTTCACAGGCCATTGCATGGTTTCGGCATGAGCGGATACCGCCATCGAGTTGTCCGGTGCTTTGGATGAGTCTGTACCTTTTTCATTGCTGCTAACCTTAATCCCCAGTTCATCTTGGCTGACTATTTTCTTCCCGGTGTCCTGGTACACCCACATTAAGGTTAAGATAATTGCCGCTGCTGCCATATACGTCGCTGGGAACACCCATTTTTTAGCAAGCAACCTCTTCCATGGAGATGTTACGCCTTGTGCTCCTTGCGCAGTTTTAGGAGCTTCTTCTTTCTGAAAACCTTTGTTTTGATCATTCATGGTTATCACCTCATCAACCATTCTTGACACATTTAAAGGTTTTATACTTGAAGAAACATATTTTTATAGAAACGGTAAATGTCTAAGTTTTGTTGATATAAGGGGTAGCTTTTTCGATAGAGACACCCGTGTAATAGTAGGTTACAATTTCTTCTGCGCGCTTGCCTTCCTTAGCCATACCATTGGCTCCCCACTGGCTGAGGCCTACACCATGTCCATATCCGTAGGTGGTAAACACAATCTGCTGCGATCCCTTCCACTTCCATATAAATTGAGAGGAGGCTAGCCCTAGTTTCTCTCTTACTTCACGACCGGAAAAGGTTTTCCCGCCAATCGTCATACTTTTGATGCGATGACCTGTGGACCACTCTAGTACTTTCATTCCCTTCGAGCTTGTGCTTATTGTCGCAATATTGGCCACGCCTAGCTTCTGCAGCACACTTGTATAGCTAAGTTCGATTGTTTCCTCATATCGAGGAGAAAGCTTCACATCCCACGGACTTGGCACACTGCGCAAATAGGGGATTTTGAAAGGCCAATAATCCTCTGAGTTCTCTGTATATCCATTGCTCGTAGAGAAAAAAGTAGCATTAATCGGCTGATGCTGATAAGTAAGAATCTCATCCTTTGTTTCGTTTACTGCCTTGCTGATCTTGGCCATGTTCGTCTCGTATACACGCTTGTCCCACTTCTCCCTTAGCTCTTGTTCGTTAAGATAGGCTTGATGCGCAGTCGTATCTGTCACCAATGCGTCACGGACTGGCATATTGCTATAATCCTGCTCCAGCGCCCTACGCACCACGTAGGTACGCGCAGCCATGGCCTGCGCCTTCAAGGCCTCGAGCTCGAAGTCGATGGGCATTTCGGCGGCAAGCACGCCTTTTACATATTGCTCAAGGGGGACGGTTTCAATTACATCCTTCTTGGACAGGTACACAGGAACCATAAAACCTTGCTCTGTGGGCTGAACAGGCAGTTCCTTCGTGCCGCCAGAAGGATCAGAGATTCCGTATGGAATCTTTTTGACTAGTAATCCGGGTACAATGATAGTGACACACAGCATAGTGGACAAGCAAACAGCCATCCAAAGGATGACCCTATGATTCCAAACACGTCTCTTCTTGTGCATCGTCTAGTGCCTCCATAAGCGCGTTCGCTAGTAAGTAGTTTATATAAATTAAATGGTTATTCACCTTAGCTTATGAGACAAAATACTAGAATAGAACAAGAAGAAGCTGGTTCCCTTAGGAACCAGCTCCGGTTTGTCGAACACGTTACATCTTTTAAGCAAGTGTTGGCTGAATATTAAAAAAGCCCATATCGATAGCTTCTTGCTCGATTTCTTGATTCACTTCTTGCGGCACTATTCTTTGAATATCCGCTCCCAGATCACGAAGCACATCGGTAATATCGACATATCCGCGATCAATGTGATGAACCCCGGATATCTCGGTCTCACCGTCGGCTACTAGCGCCGCTAGAATAAGGGCAGCCCCTGCACGCAGGTCGGTAGCACATACTTTTGCGCCCTGCAGCTTAGCATTACCGCTAACGATGGCTGTGCGACCATCGACTTTGATCTGTGCATTCATGTTCGCGAATTGTTCCACGTGCATGAAGCGATTTTCGAACACAGTCTCCGTAACGAGACTCGTGCCGTCCGCTACCATAAGCAGTGCCATCATCTGAGACTGCATATCGGTCGGGAAGCCTGGGTAAGGCAATGTTTTCACATCTACTGCACGAAGAGGACCGGAAGCGCTGACGCGTATGCCATTTTCATCTTCGGTGATAACAACACCCATCTCTTGCATTTTGGATATTACAGGACGAAGGTGGTCTCCGATTGCACCTTCCATATATAATTCGCTTCCCGTAATGGCCGCAGCAATCATATATGTACCCGCTTCAACCCGATCGGGTATGACCGTATGTACGACTCCGCGAAGTTTTTCGACGCCTTCTATACGAATAACGCCTGTTCCCGCGCCGCGAATGACAGCACCCATGGCATTTAAGTAATTAGCCAAATCGACAATCTCTGGCTCTTTCGCTGCATTTTCAATAACCGTTGTGCCTTCTGCAAGCGTTGCCGCCATCATAATATTTTCGGTTGCGCCTACACTGGCTACATCCAAATAAATTTTGGCGCCTTTGAGACGACCTTTAATTTTCGCTTCAATGTAACCTTGCCCCAGTTCTATTTCAGCACCCATAGCTTCGAAGCCTTTGAGATGCTGATCGATAGGTCTTGTACCGATGGCACAACCGCCTGGAAGGGAAATTCTCGCTTGACCTAATCTTGCTAAGAGTGGGCCCATCACGAGGAAAGAAGCTCTCATTTTGCGGACAAGATCATAAGAAGCTTCGCAGGTAGTGATTTGCTGAGCGCGAACTCGAATGACCTGTTGATTGTACTCCACTTCGATTCCTAAACTTTGTAAAACTTTATTAATGACTAGTACATCGTCAAGGGGAGGCGCATCATGGATGACGCTTTCACCTTCCGACCCCAGAATGGAAGCCGCAATAATCGGTAGAACCGCATTTTTCGCTCCGTTGATTTTCACATTGCCAGCTAACTTTCGGCCACCGCGGACGATAATTTTGCTCATCATGGTCCCTCCGCGAACTTATTTTGAATTTACGCAGTGTTTATAACACATTTCACATTTCCTAAGTTTATCATTTCACCCTATAATGGACAACTGTGTTCTTTTGGCATTCTAACTGCCATCCATAGAGTTCGGATGAGGTTTCTCTTTTCGATCCGTTCTATTATCCATTGTTGACAAGAAAACTGCTCATTATTCGAAAATATTTGCTTTTCGAGCCCTACAAATAGGCTATTCACCTAAAAAAGCTTCATTATGTGTAAATGTTTGCTTTGCTGTTAAAATAATTTACTGAAGCCCATGGAGAAACCAAGATATTGAATAAAAAAGCTGGCAACGAGATGACCTAAGCCAATGGACAGCAAAATCTGCAGCATAATCGCTTGAGCACCTTTAGGCCTTCTGAGTAAGACATCAAAGCGAAACGACTGCAACGCCCACCAAGAGAGGCCTATACACACTATATAAACAGCAATATCGACCACATTCATAAGTGAGGCGTATTTTGCCGCCTCACTCCATTTATCTGTATCTGCCATGCGCGACTCCCTTCCGCATTACCGATTTAGAACTTTCGCCAGCATTGTTGCGAATTCAGCACGGGATGCTTGCGCATCTGGATGAAACGTACCATCCGGATACCCGCCAATCCAGCCGTCAGCCGACATTTGCTTGAGTATGCCAACACCCCAATAGGATTCACTAACATCACTAAATGGAGAATTGCCCCTTCTTTTCCCGGTCATATTCATACTGCGAGCAAGCATCTGTGTCATTTCCATCCGCGTCAACGTCCGGTCCGGTCCAAAAGTTCCATCCGGGTAGCCATCTACAAGATCAGCCTGCACGGCTTTGGCTATATAATCGTATGCCCAGTGCGAAGCGCTCAGGTCATTGAAAAGTAGTTTTTTCTGCTTCGTCAGTCTCAAAGCTCGCGCCAAGACGGTGGCCGCCTCTGCACGGGTAATGGGTTGATTGGGAGCAAATCGGTAATTACCGTAGCCGCTAATCACCTCTTGTTGGGTAAGCTTGGTTATCGCATCCACTGCCCAGTGGCCATCGATATCGATAAATCCGCTTATTAGCGGATATCCCGCTACTTTTAACCGGTACATCTGGCTTAATAACGCTTTGTTCGCTTGCAGTTTAATATAATAGGTGCCTTGATCCAGAACCTTATGTAAGAATAGGGTTTCCTTTCCGTATTCGCTTTTGTATGTGCCCTGCTCTTTTAAAGAACTGTCGTACAAGGTAGCATAAACAAGGCGCGTTTTGGGGATATTCGTCAAACTGATTTGAGCAAGACCATCCTTACCCATACGGAATTCGAACCAATCCACATCATCGTCTTTGTCAAATAGGCCCTCGTATTCCGAAAGCATAGCAGCAAAAGTTGCTTGGTAGGGTTTATCATTAGGTTCATTCGGATCAATTAGCTTCGGCGTATACTCAATCTCCAGCGTATACTCCCCCGTGATCGGTTCCGAATAGTCCTTGATGTTACTTACACGAATATAGTATTGGCCGGGTAATAACTCCATCTGAGAGCTAATCTCTATTGCCCCATCGCCGGCCTGATCAATGATAAATCCCTTTTCCCCTTCCTTCTGGAAGAAAATCGCCGGGTCAATCCGACCGGTATCGACAGATACCTTCACGCGCATCGTACCTGACTTCTCAAGGGGGAGAGCAAACCAATCCAAATCACCCTTTTTGTGAAAAGTTCCGCGTATTGTCTGACTCCGGGGAGGAAGAACGAACGCTTTGTACTGCTTATCGTTATTCTCAAACGGATCCTGATAGATACGGAAATCAGTACGCAAGGAATAGCTCAACGAAGTTTTGCGCGCACGATCAACCGTCTGAAGCTGAACATAGGTGCGCCCTTTAGTTACTTGGAACGTAAACGATTGGTTAGCGGCATCTCCACTGTTAGTGGTAAAAACCTCTCCAGAATCAATACTTGCACGGATAGCTGTACCGTCGCCACTGCGAAGCGTCAGCTCGATGGAGCCATCGTATGGCGCATCAATTGCAAACCAGTCTTGATCTTGCGCAGAGCTTAACGTCGCTTGAATGGATGCGTGAACAGGAAGCATGGTTGCTTGGTCCTGACGATTATTCGGCTCGAAGCGATCCTCGCTGTAAGACTGTGTGAGCGCTTGATCGACGCGCAGCATGCCATAACCCGTATGATCATCCCAACCTTGTGTGTCTAGATCTTCCGCGGATTGTTCGAGTAAATCCCGAACTTCGTAAGCCCGAAGCCCTGGATATTTCCCCCAGACGAGCGCGGCTGCGGCGGCTACTTGCGGGGCAGCCATCGAGCTGCCGTCCTGGTATTGGTAGCCACCCCCAAGCGCTGTCGTGTAGACGTCCCATGGAGCCACAATATCTAGCTCGGGTCCGAAATTGGAGTGGGCATCTGCGTGTTTATCTGCCGTAACTCCGCCAACAGCGAGTACCGTCGGATACGCCGCTGGGTATTTGACACTGGTGCCTTCGTTGCCGACTGCAGCTACTAACAGCACATTACGATCTTCCGCATACTGTACAATATCCGCTAAATAATCAGAGTATTTGTTCAGTCCGAGCGAAAGCACGACAATCTTCGCACCGTGATCAACTGCGTATCGTATCCCTTCGCCAAGCTTCGCTTCACCACCTGTACCATCAGCCTCCAGCGCTTTTATAGGCATGATTTTGGCGTTTGGCGCAATGCCTGCAATCCCTTTATCGTTATTAAGCGTGGCTGCGATGATACCAGCTACGTTAGTTCCATGTCCGTTATCATCATTAGGCTTATTCCCCTGCTGGAAGAGGTTCATACCTTCCACAAAGTTGCCTATTAGGTCAGGATGCGAAAGATCAACGCCCGTATCTACAACAGCTACAACAATTGAGTTCTTCGTATCTCCTGTTGCCGCCCAAGCCTCATTCATATGAATCATATCCAAATAGGCTTGTTTCACCCTCATTGGGTCTGTCGATAGCGGATAGGCCGCATCTGCTTTTGGTAGGATCCCTGCAAGCTCTATAACCAACATCATTATTGCAATAAGTAGAAGGTGTTGAGTCAGTTTCATGAAATCACAGGCTTTCTTATTTATAATAGTCTTCTACACATTATCTATCTATACCACATTCGCAGTCTTCATGATACCTTTAACGGTTTTTCGTCGCAAAAAGTTCAGATCTAAGCGATATTTTTATTATGTATTTTCTGGATTAGACGTAAAAAGAGCCTTCTCCCACTTTTTACGTGGAAAAAGACTCTTTTAGAAGGTCCTTTACATAATCAGAAAATCTTTCGTCAAGCTGAAGATCGATTCAATCCCTTTCAGTACGACCTGGGGAACAAAACCCAACGCCAACCCGATTAAGGCACACAACCAGACGGTGATGCCAAGGGGTACAGAAACTTTAACCTCCGAAGGTTCATAATCACTGCGCATGAACATTTGGCGAACAACACCGAAGTAATAGTACAAAGAGACGACGCTGGTGGCGATCATTAGGGCACCGAGCCAATACTGATGCGTCTGCATCGTTCCTAAGATGATGTAGAACTTCCCGAAGAATCCACCCGATACAGGAATACCGGCTAATGAGAGCACAATCAACACCATGGCTACAGCTGTTAACGGTGCTCGGTAGTATAAGCCACCGAAACCTTTCAACTCCGTATGCCCTTCCGCTTGCTCTATAATCATTAAGACGGCGAATGCTCCCATATTCATGAACAAGTAAGCAATCAGATAGAAAATAAATTCAGAGAAGTTACTATAATGCGTACCTGAGAAATAAGTCCCTATCGGTACCAGCAAATAACCGGCGTTGGCTACTCCTGAATAAGCAAGGAGCCTCTTCATGTTTGTTTGTTTCAACGCAATGAAATTACCCGCTACCATGGCAATAGCCGCCATCACCGATATAGCTAGAAATACATCAGATTGGATCGCGCTTCCCTCAAATCTGCTGAACCCAAACAGGGCATAAAACACACGAAACAAGATGGCGAAGCCTGCCGCCTTGGATACAACCGCTAAGAAGGCCGCAATCGGTGTTGGAGCACCTTGATACACATCAGGTGCCCAGCTGTGGAACGGGGCAGCGGCAATCTTGAAACCGAAACCTGCCAGCAGCAAGAAGAAAGACACGTAAATCAGAGCTTCATAGGATGGAATGAGTGACGGCAAGGCCGCACCAATTTGCGATAAATTTGTCGATCCGGCCATCCCGTATAGAAATGACATCCCATACAAAATGATCGCAGATGATATCCCACCCATCACTAAGTACTTGAATGCACCTTCGTTGGACTGATGATTGTTTTTCTTCATCGCCACGAGCAAGTAGGATGTAATACTAAGTAGCTCGAGCCCAACATACAGCGTAATTAAATCTCCGGAAGAAGACATAATCATCCCGCCTAATGCAGCTGGAAGCAAAAAGTAGTAATACTCGCCGATATGTGGAATGTCTATTTTTTTGACGAAACCCAGACTCATCAGAACAACAAAACCTGTCCCCGTCAGTACGAATAGCTTCAGGAGGTTAGAGAAATCATCTATCCGATAGCTATGGTTGAGCAGTTGAATGGCCTCAGTCGGATTCAACTGCAAAAGTACAAATACCCCAGAAACAACAATGCCGATTAGAGTGAGCCATCCAATGATGGAGCGGCTAACTTTCTCTGGCATAATCAAATCCAATAGCGAGAGGATGATCGCGGTGGCGATCAGCGAGAGCTCAGGGAGCAGATGCGATAAATCGGCGACATGGAGTCGAAGCTGTTCCACCGGACTAACCTCCTATCTTCCCGGCTACGCTTTGGATCAATTGATCAAAGCTGCCTATCGTTTGTTGCAGCGGCTGACTTAGAACGCTTGGGAATATGCCCAGCAAGAGAATAAAGGCTACCAAGGTAATCATCGGTATCGCTTCAATTAACCTTGCGTCGCGCATACCCTGCGCTTGTAAACGCTGATCCAGCGGTCCGAAAGTAATATTCAACACCCCTCGAAGCACGTAGACTGCTGCTAATATAATCCCGAGCGTGCCAACAATCGCATACACCTTGTGCGTTTCGAAGAGCCCAAGAAACGCTAAGAACTCACTTATGAACCCTGATAAACCTGGTAATCCGAGTGATGCCATACCAGCGATAAGTAGGATTCCGCTGATGAAAGGTACTGCGGTAGCAAGACCTCCCAGCCGATCCAATATGGTCGTCTCGGTACGTTCGAAGATAATACCGACGAGCAAGAACATCAGCGCAGAAATAAGTCCATGCGAAATGAGCTGGAACACTGCCCCTTGTAAGCCAGTTATGTTAAAAGCCGCAAGTCCTAATAGGACGATGCCCATATGACTGATACTAGAATAGGCCAGCACCAGCTTGAAATCCTTCTGTACGATAGCGAGAATCGCGCCGTACACAATATTGATGACGCCAAGCAGCGCCAGCATCCAAGCCCATTGCTTGGCTTCCGCCGGGAAGAACAAAATACCGAATCGAATGAGGCCGTAAGCCCCCATTTTCAGCAAAATACCCGAATGAATCATGACTACAGAAGGAGGAGCTTCTGTATGCACTTTAAGCATCCATGTATGGAACGGGAAAATCGGTAGCTTGATGCCAAAAGCAACTAGCAGCATAATAAATACCGTCCATCTCATCGTTCCGCTCATAAAGAACGGCGTTCCTTCCTGATTCACATAAGCACTGGGATTCTGAAGCAAATTATGCGCAATCGTATGAATGTCTCCGCTGTAATAGACAATAGCTTCCGTTTGCGATTGCACTTGGCTGAACCCTGCCGTACTAACCAAAATCAAGAAAGCAATGAGCATAATAGCTGACCCAAGTCCATTATAAATCAGGAAGCGATTAGCCGCTTGCTCACGGTTCATGTATCCCCAAATGCCAATGAGGAAGAACATTGGAATGAGCGTAATCTCGAAGAACAGGAAGAAGAGAAAAAGGTCCTGTGACATGAAAACACCGAACATCCCCGTCTCAAGCAGAAGAAACAGAATATAGAACGTTTTCCATCGTTTTTTAATATAAACCGAGGCCAGTGCAGCCATCGTAGACACAAGCGCCGTCAGAAAGACAAGCGGCAACGAAAGGCCGTCCACGGCCAGTGAATATTTAAATTCAAAGAAATAGGAGGTCAACTGCTGAATACCCTCGTGATTTAGAGGCACTTTGATCCAACTAAGTTGTTCCTTGTACTGCAGCGGATCTCCTTGATAGTTGTAATCCACATACAACCAAGCCGCCAAAATCAAGGGGATCAGCGTCGTGGCGATACCAATGGTTTTGACCAAATTTCCCCTTTCGCCACGAACGAAGAGTAAGATCAGAACACCAAGCAAAGGTGAAAAGGCAATAAGACTTAAGATCGGTAGGTTATTCAGCATGGATGAATCTCCTTCCCGCAATGGCGAGTGCCAGAATCAGCATGCCTAGTATCATAATAACTCCATAGGCTTGCATTTGGCCGTTTTGGAGGCGGGAGCCTAAACGTCCTAGACTTACTACTGTGAAAGCAACCAAACGCACCAAACCGTCGATGATATACACATCAATGAATTCAAGAATGAAACCTATACCTCGTAGCGGCTTAACAATAATGCCGTCATAAATCTCATCGATGAAATACTTGCGGTTTAACAGTGTATACAGCCAAGGCACTTTGCCCGAAATGACATCACGCGGTATGGAGCGTTTCAGATACATGAGGTAGCCCAAACCGATACCGAGCAAGCCCGCAAGGGTAGATAAAATAATAACGGTCCAGTTCGCGGAAGATGCATGATTCTCCCCAGTTAACCAATGGCTGAGCCATTCATTTAGCGGTGTATTTACGAAGCCTGCAACAACCGCCAATACGGCCAAAATGATTAATGGAGCCGTCATAGATGCTGGAGATTCATGCGGTTCCTGCTTGGCATGTGCATGATCACCATGGTTATCATGATCAACAGCAGCCGTGGCCTTTCCTCTTGGAGTTCCCATGAACACTAGGAAGAACAAACGGGACATGTAGAACGCTGTGAAAAACGCAGCAATGACTCCAACCCAGAATAGAAGCTGATTATGTTCGTACGCCTCTGTTAGAATTAAATCTTTTGACCAGAAGCCTGCGAATGGAAAAATACCAGCTAACGCCAGTGTGCCAATTGCGAACGTCCATGTCGTAATTTTCATTTTGCGGGACAGCCCGCCCATTTCGTTAATGTCCTGCGTATGTACCGCGTGAATTACGCTGCCCGCACCCAAGAAGAGAAGTGCTTTGAAGAACGCATGTGTAAACAAATGGAACATCCCGGAGGCAAAAGAAACGCCAATGCCCAGCGCCATCATCATATAACCGAGCTGACTTACCGTAGAGAATGCCAAGATTCGCTTGATATCGTTCTGTGCAATACCAATGGTTGCAGCGAAAATTGCGGTAAATCCCCCTACATAAGCAACAACAAGCAAGGCATCTGGGGATGCTTGGAAAATATCGAAGGTACGCGATACCAAGTAGACCCCTGCTGCCACCATTGTTGCAGCATGGATAAGCGCACTTATTGGCGTAGGACCCTCCATTGCGTCTGGCAGCCATGTGTGGAGCGGAAACTGACCGGACTTGCCGATCGCTCCAATGAAGATCAGAATCGCAATCCATGTGACGATGGTGGGATCGATTTTACCAGATGAAAAAGCATTATGGATCGAACTAAAATCCAGTGCGTGCCCCGGCATATACCAAAATAGCAGAAGAATCCCAATGAAAAGACCAACGTCGCCGATTCGGGTGACGATAAACGCTTTCTTAGCCGCAGCTTTTGCCTCTGGCTTAAAGTACCAAAATCCAACTAGTAAGAAGGAACAAACCCCCACAAGTTCCCAAAAAATATAGAGTTCCAACATATTTTCTGAAATAACAAGGCCTAACATTGAGAAAGAAAACAGCGCAATATAGCTAAAAAACACATGGATGCGCTCGTCACCCTTCATGTAGCCTTTTGAGTAAATATTGACAAGCAAACTGACCAGCGTCACAATAACGAGCATTAAAGCATTGAGATTATTGACCTCAAAGCCCATGTTCAAAGTGAAGTCACCGATTTGGAGCCAATGTAGCTTATCCCAAGTATAATCCTCGACTTTTCCGCCCAGTCTTTCCACGAATATCAACAGGGCAACAATAAATGAAGCCAACATCGCGAAAATACTAAGGTAAATACCAAAATCCTTTAATTGACGTCCCATAGCCGTAAGCGCTAGAAAAGCAAGCAGCGGAAACAACGGAATGAGCCATGCGTATTGCGAATAGTCCGATACCATGTCCTTCTCAGCCTCCTAGCGCTTCATAGAATCCATTTCATTGACGTCCGATGTTCCTTTATTCCGATATATTGTGATTAGAATCGCAATTCCTACAGCTGCCTCAGCAGCAGCTATCGTAATATTAAAGAGGGAGAAAATTTGACCCGTTAGCGCTGGATGGTCACCTAGCTTCGAGAAAGCGATCAAATTCAAATTGACCGCATTGAGCATCAGCTCGATCGACAGAAGGACGATAACCCCATTTTTCTTCGTTAACGCGCCATACAAGCCAATACAGAATAGGATTGCCGCCAGCGTGAGATAAGGAGTAACAATTGTGCCCACAGCTCTAATCCTCCTCTCTCTTCGCGATGACAATAGCACCAATGAAAGCTACCGTCAGCAGGACGGACATAATTTCAAAAGGAATAACATGCTCGTTATAAAGCAGCTTCCCTATTTCCAATGTGTTATCTTTACCCGCATCGAATGTTTTTGTGGCAACGAAGTTCGTCTTCTGAATCGCATAAAATAAAACACCGAACAATCCCAAAGAACCTAAGATCGCTAAACCTTCATGCCATGGACGTCTAGGCTCCGTTTCCTCCCCTTGTCTGTGCTTGGTCATCATGATCCCGAAAATCATGAGGATAGAGATGGCACCTGCGTAAATTAACACTTGTACGAAAGCAACAAACTCAGCTTCCAGAATAATATAGAGTCCCGCTAAACTAATAAACGTCAAGGCAACAGAAACGACCATATGAACGACCTTGGTGAAAGAAATCATAAATATAGCGCCGCCGATAGCTAGCAGAGCGAAGATGAAGAACGCCCAGCTTGATCCGCTCGATAAAAAGTCACCAATACCGCTAAACATCCTTTTTAGCGCCCCCCTTCGGCATAGCCGAATTGTTCTCTTGGCGAATGTTCGTATTGTTTTCATTGAGCCATTGCATGTTTTTGAACAAATCGTCCCGACTGTACGTACTCAGCTCAAAATTATTCGTCATGACGATCGCTTCTGTCGGACAAACCTCAGTGCAAAGATCACATAGGATGCAAATTTCGAAATTAATGTCATACGTATCGATAACCTTTCCCTTTTTTTCAGGATCCGGGTTCGCTTTGCCTGTTAAAGTAATACACTCTGTCGGACAAATCCGTGCGCATTGATTACAAACAATACATTTCTCTGGATCAAAATATTGAATACCACGAAAGCGATCCGGCATTTTAAGCGGGACGTCAGGGTACGCGTAAGTCACTTTTTTCTGGGTCATGCTTTTTAACGTTACGCCTAAGCCTTTCATTATGCCCTTCATCGGTTTATCCCTCCTTCTCCTTAACGTGCAACTTAAGCAAAATATGCTTCAAAAATCTATGTTCCTGAGCATTCTCTCAGCCTTATACACCAACACACTTGGCTTTCCAATCGGCTGCTGCTTACGAAATTATGCTGTAAAGCTCATAATAATCGCGGTGAGCAGCATATTGACGAGCGCTAGTGGGAGCAGTACCTTCCAACCGAAGCCCATCAGTTGATCGATTCGTACTCGTGGCAGCGTTGCACGCAGCCAGAACAAGAAAAATACGATAAATGAGAATTTAAGCAGGAACCAGATGATACCTGGAATGAAATCAAGGAATGCGAATGGCGCATGCCATCCACCTAGAAAGATTAGGCTTGTTAGCGAAGCAATCACAAATACATACACATACTCCGACAACATGAAAAAAGCGAAGCGGAATCCGCTGTACTCCACGTGATAACCTGCAACAAGCTCTGATTCTGCTTCTGGCAAATCGAAAGGCGTACGATTCAGCTCGGAAACGCCAGCAATAACGAAAATTACAAAACCGAGAATTTGTGGAATGAAATTCCAGTGCCAGAAGCCGCCTGATTGGTGATCAACAATGTTATGCAAGTTCAAACTGCCTGTCATCATAATGACGCCAATAACGGAAATGACAAGCGGGACTTCATAACTAATCATTTGGGCAGCAGAGCGCATGCCCCCGAGCAACGCGTACTTATTATTGGACGCCCACCCACCTAAAATAATACCAATGGTGGATATCCCCGTTAAGGCTACGTAAAAGAGAAGGCCCACGTTCAAGTTCGCGTTAAACAATTTATCTGAAAAGGGAATCGTCGCAATAATCGTGAACGACGGAATGAAGGTAATGATCGGTGCCAAAATAAAAAGTTCTCGCTCTGCTTTTTTGGGAATTGTATCTTCTTTAATCAACAATTTAAACACGTCCGCAACGCTCTGAAGGAGTCCAAATGGTCCTGTACGATTAGGCCCAATACGCAGCTGCATCCAACCAATTACCTTACGCTCGAAGTAGATTGCATAGGTTACGAAGCCTAATACGAGCATGAGCATCACGATGCCCCAGAATAGGAAGATGAAGAAGTTCGTCCAGCTTAGACTCTCCTCCAATAAATTCATCATTAGGCATCCACCTCCCCAACGACAATGTCGATCCCGCCCAAAATAGTAATCAAATTCGTCATCGTTTCACCGACGAGCAGCTTGGGCAATATTTGTAGATTAACGAAAGAAGGTCTGCGGAACTTCAACCGGTAAGGCTCTTGCTTGCCTCGGGAAATAATATAGCAACCGATTTCGCCGCGAGGGGATTCAATGGCCGCATACACTTCTCCTTCAGCTGGACGAATGACCCTAGGCACTTTGCCCATAGTTTCGCCTTCACCAGGAAACTGCTCAACCGCTTGCTCTAGAATACGAAGCGATTGCTTCACTTCTTCCATACGAAGAATGTAGCGATCATAACAGTCACCACCGGTTCTTACAGGTACATCGAATTCAAAACGGCTGTACAGGCTATAGGGCTGCGTTTTGCGAATGTCCCAATTCACGCCGGTACATCTCAGGTTTGCTCCACTTAAGCCGTAGGCAATTGCTGTATCGGCGTCATATTTACCCACACCTTTAATCCGTGAAAGGAAAATTTCATTGCCCGTCACTAAGGTGTGATACTCTTCCAACTTATCATACATATACGGAATGAATTTTCTTACTTTATCGATCCAGCCTTCTGGAGCGTCCCATTTGACTCCGCCTACACGCATATAGTTATAGGTCAGCCGAGCACCGCAAAGTTCATTGAACAAGTCAATAATGATTTCCCGATCGCGGAAAGCGT
Source organism: Paenibacillus sp. SYP-B3998 (assembly GCF_010820665.1). Lineage (GTDB taxonomy): Bacteria > Bacillota > Bacilli > Paenibacillales > NBRC-103111 > Paenibacillus_E. Next base: position 129,780 of record NZ_JAAIKC010000011.1, read on the forward strand.
AAAGGAATGGACTCATGGCACCGATATCCAACAGATAGGTTCCCCACCAAACCATATGGGAAGCAACGCGCTGCAGCTCCATCACGATCAAGCGGAGGAATTCCGCTCGTTCGGGCACCTCTAGCTGCATCATTTTTTCTACGGCATGAACGAGCACGTAGTTCGTTGTCATCGCCGATACGTAATCCATTCGATCTGTATACGGAATAATTTGCGTATAGCTGAGGTTCTCAGCCAATTTTTCAGTTCCTCTATGTAGATAGCCCATCACCGGAATCGCTTCACGAATGATTTCTCCATCCAGCTTTACGATCACACGGAAAACCCCATGTGTGCTAGGATGCTGAGGGCCAACGTTCAATAACAGCTCTTCTGTCCGTAACAAGTGCTACACCTCCGGGTCGAGCGGTTCGTAATCTTTGCGTAGTGGATGACCGACCCAATCGTCAGGCATCATAATTCTTTGTAAATTAGGGTGTCCTGGAAAATTGATACCTAATAAATCGTACGCTTCCCTCTCATTCCAATCAGCCGTTGGCCATACAGAGGCAACCGATGGAATGATCGATTGCTCGCGATCGGTTTTCACCTTTACACAGTATTCTCTGTTATGTGTGAGGGAAAGCAGGTGGTAAGCCACCTCCAGATGCGTTTCCTGATCGACACCGGAGAGATTACGCAAATAATCGCAGCGCAACTCCTCGTGATTCTTCATTATCACCGCGGCCTCCGGCCAGCGGCTGCTGTGAATAATAACGTAAGGACGATGCGCGTCCTTCTCATTGATGAAAGCCTCGACGACAGCGTCTTCGCCTACGTCGGATTTCAAAATCTCCACCAGCCGATCCAGCAATGGCTGGTTTGGAGAGGGCTCCTTCGGCGCAGCAGGCTCGGCCGAATCGGGCTTGGCTGCGCGTGCGCTAGCTCTCGCTGCGCGGGCTTCAGCGGCGGCCTGGGCTTTGGCCGCCTTATCGTCATCGGTGGCGTCCGCAGGCGTCACCGATGGGGTTTCAGCCGACGCGGGCTCGCCAGTCGGCGTTGCTGCCGCTCGCGCAGCCTGCCGCGCGGCACGGGCCGCAGCACGCTCAGCTGCTGCATCCGTAGCTGCTGTAGGAGTGGGCTCCTGCGATGCCTCCTCGTTAGCGACAGGCACCTCAGGCGTTGTTTTTGAAGCTTCAGCGCCATTGGCAGCACCGACAACCTTGCTTTCTCCTTCTTGGACCTCAGCTTCAACTTGGGCTAGCTCCGATTTCACTTCGGGATTCTCAGGTGTTAGTCCTTCCTTCCCTTCCGGCTTCTTCTCCTCACTCATCGGTTAGTCACCTGCTTCCCAGTCTTCGCTTCATAACGGATTTTCTCCTGAAGCTTATTGATCCCGTAGATAAGTGCCGCCGGATTAGGAGGACACCCTGGAATGTACACATCGACTGGTACCACCTGATCGACACCTTTTACAACCGAATACGATTTTACGTATGGACCACCAGCAGTTGCACATGAACCCATAGCGATAACCCATTTAGGCTCAGGCATCTGCTCATAAAGACGGCGCAACAAAGGAGCCATTTTCTTCGTTACCGTCCCTGCTACAATCATGACGTCAGATTGTCGGGGAGACGTACGGAAGATGACTCCGAAACGGTCTAAATCATAATGTGAGCCACCTGTGCCCATCATTTCAATGGCGCAGCACGCTAGACCAAAGGTCAGCGGCCAAAGGGAATTGCTGCGAGCCCAAGCTTTCACTTGCTCCAGCGTCGTCATAAATACGTTGCGGTTTAATTCTTCCCGTTCCTCGGGAGATATCGACTCTAAACTGAAGTCCATTGCAGCACCTTCTTTTTCCAAGCGTATATTAATCCTATGGCAAGCAAGGCAACAAAAATACACATTTCCACTAAAGCAAAAAGTCCAAGCTGGTTATACGCCACAGCCCATGGATAAAGGAACACGGTCTCTACATCAAAAATAACAAACATCAAAGCAAACAGATAATACCGAATGTTAAAACGAATTTGCCCTTCACCCACAGGCTCATTTCCACTCTCATAAGTCGTGTACTTCTCTTCGACGGGCTTACTCGGTCTCAGCCACTTCCCAATCGTTAAGGCCACAACAGGCAACAAAACGCCTAATCCTAGGAAAATCGCTACGATCACATAATTATTTGTGTACATCATCCGAATGTAACCGCCTCCATTCTTATTTACTTTTCTTATAAAACTAATTAGTTTTGGCAATATTCACCTTCAATATTATATCAAAAAGGTTTTTAGGCGTCGATGACTAATTCCAAACGTCACAATTCAGGCTCAGGGTGTAGATTTCCCAATTCCTACCTAAAATACACATTTCCTTCATCAGCTGATTAGTGCTCAGCGGGGGTGAGTACTACTATGCAATGGAAATTGCATATGAACGAAAGATCTAATCTTCAAGTAAGTTTAGCTATCGCTAGGGGATATGGTTTTGAAATAATAGCTTCGTGATGAGCTGTGGATAAATCCATTTTTCTCATACAAGTCAATTGCCTTATCGTTAGCTGTATTGACACTCAAAGTGATTTCATTCGCTCCAGCCTTTTTAAATCTATATAAACCTTCTAAAAGTAATGCTTTGCCTAAACCTAGCCTTTGATAGCTTGGTTTAACCGCGATTGTTGGAATTTGCCCAACTCCTCCAACCATTTTGGAAGATATAAAAGCCACAGGTTCCCCCTCTATAGTCAACGCTAATAGAGATAAGTCTGGTCTGAACTCGGAACTTCCAAATTCATGGACCACACTATCTGTAGTTTTATTACCATTAAACGCAGCATTATAAACTGAAGCCCATGCAGTTGCATCCGTATGTGTAGGTGAACGAAAAGAAAAATTTGTGGGTAAGGGAACCACTTGTGCCTGATCGATTTCAGAATTTCGAAGTATGAGTAGTTCATGTCTTTTTACCATTCCATGCAAATGCGCTAATTCAAGCATCCCTGGCGTTCGAGAATCTACCCGAAGAACAAAATGAATGGTCTGATTCACACTATGGGCATATTGATTCAAATGTTGAAGTATAAACTCAATCAGGAGGGTTCCCAAACCCTTTCTTCGCCAATCGACGTCGACGGCAGAATAACTGTCAACTTTTCTTCCCGTCAAATGACTAGCGAAGCTAAGGGATATGTACCCTATAATTTGATTATCAACAACAGCTACAAATGTATTTTCACGACTCTTTGCATCCGGTTTATCTAAGTACCGTTCAAACTCATCAACTGTTATTCCTTTTTGCAAATTAAATGGATCTCTATTTATCATTTTTACAATAAACGCTGTATCTGATAATTGATATTGGCGTATTTTCAAATTATCTTTATACATATCTACATCCCCCATTCATGATTAATATATCACTCACCCTCCCCTGCTGAAAGATTTTGGAATAACCGGTTAGGTCAATTCTACCTGAACAAACAAAAAAAGCGAGGGAACCAATGCTCCCTCGCTCTTAACAATCATCTATTACTTACCGGACACGTCGATCCGATTGAGTGCTCTTTGCAACGCTAATTCAGCACGTTTGAAGTCTACGTTTTCTTGCTTTGTTTCTGCAAGACGTTTCTCCGCACGTTCTTTCGCTGCTTTCGCACGATCCACATCGATTTGTCCTGGCAGCTCGGCGCTTTCCGCCAGTATAACCACCTTATCCTTGCGCACTTCCATAAATCCACCGTTTACTGCGATGATTTCGTCTTTAGAGCCCATCTTTTTCACAGTAATCGAACCAATTTTTAATGGAGTGACCAGTGGAATGTGGTTCGGCAGAATTCCAAGCTCCCCTTCAATACCTTTTGCGGAAATCATGTTCGCCTGTTCAGCGTACACTTTGCGCTCTGGGGTAACAATTTCCAGTAGGAATGTACTCACTTGGATTCTCCTTCCTAAGCGTTTACCATAGGTAAACTTTCTTCGTAAGCAAATGCTGAGTTTATTAAACTAGACTACAGCGTTTTAGCTTTCTCGATAGCATCCTCGATCGTTCCCACGTTGTGGAAAGCCACTTCAGGAAGGTTGTCGTGCTTACCTTCAAGGATTTCTTTGAAGCTGCGCACAGTTTCTTTCAAAGGTACATAAAGACCTGGGAAACCGTTAAACGGCTCAGCAACGTGAAGCGGCTGAGACAAGAACAAACGGAGACGACGCGCACGGTGTACAGTCAATTTGTCCTCATCGGACAACTCATCCATACCCAAGATCGCGATAATGTCCAAAAGCTCTTTGTAACGTTGAAGAATTTGTTTAACACCTTGTGCTGTTCTATAGTGATCTTCGCCAAGTGTTTCTGGCGTCAAGATACGGGATGAAGAAGCAAGTGGATCTACCGCAGGGAAAATACCTGCTGCTGCAATACTACGCTCCAAGTTCGTTGTTGCGTCCAAGTGAGCGAAAGCCGTTGCTGGAGCCGGATCTGTATAGTCATCGGCAGGAACGTAAATCGCTTGAATGGAAGTAACGGAACCTTTTTTCGTGGACGTAATACGCTCTTGCAGTTGACCCATCTCTGTTGCCAGAGTCGGTTGGTAACCTACCGCAGATGGCATACGACCAAGCAAAGCGGAAACCTCGGAACCTGCTTGGGTGAAACGGAAGATGTTGTCGATGAAAAGAAGAACGTCTTTACCTTCTTCATCACGGAAATACTCAGCCATTGTCAAACCGGACAAAGCTACGCGAAGACGCGCGCCTGGAGGTTCGTTCATTTGACCGAATACCATCGCTGTTTTTGCGATAACGCCGGAGTCTTTCATCTCGTGGTAAAGGTCATTACCTTCACGAGTACGCTCACCAACGCCTGCGAAAACGGAGATACCGCCATGCTCTTGTGCAATGTTGTGGATCAACTCTTGCATCGTTACGGTTTTACCTACACCCGCGCCGCCGAAGAGACCGATTTTACCACCCTTAACATAAGGAGCCATAAGGTCAATAACTTTAATTCCTGTTTCAAGAATCTCCGCTTTCGTCGACAAGTTGTCGAAAGCTGGAGCTTCTTTGTGAATACCGCTTGTAAACGTACGGTCTACGCCTTCGATACCATCGATTGGCTCTCCCAATACGTTGAACACACGACCTAATGTTGCTGCTCCAACCGGAACGGTAATAGCAGCTTTTGTATCTTCAGCTACGGCTCCACGCACAAGTCCGTCAGTTGAGGACATTGCGATACAACGAACCAGGTTGTCACCAAGGTGAACAGCTGCTTCAACCGTCATCGTGGATACTACGCCGTTATCATTTCTTTCGATCTTGATTGCATTCAAAATTTCAGGGAGTTGTCCGCGTTCGAACTCAATGTCGACGACTGGCCCTGTAATTGTTACAACGCGCCCTTTGCTCATGGTTTCCCTCCTAAGAAAAGCTTTGCTTCCGTAGAAGCTTTATTATCATGCGTTCGCGTTCGCTCCGGCAACAATTTCCGATATTTCCTGGGTAATCGAGGCTTGACGCGCACGGTTGTAGGCTAATGTGTAGCCGCTGATCATTTTCGTTGCATTCTTCGTAGCGGAATTCATCGCGGTCATTCTCGCACCGAACTCACTTGCTTTACCTTCCAATACAGCACTGTAAATAAGCGTTTCAGCATATTTAGGTAGCAATACTTCCAGTACGCCTTCTGGTGACGGCTCATACTCATAACTAGCAGTAGCCACGCCAGTAACTTCTTCCATAGGAAGCAGGCGAATCATGGTTGGAATTTGGGTAATCGCATTTTTGAATTGGTTGTATACCAAGAACAACTGGTCATACGTACCGTTCTCGAAGTTCTTCACTGCTGCAGTAGCTACAGGTTTAATGTCCGCGAATTTCGGTGAATCCGGAACCCCTGTCACTTCTTCCACAACTGGCATGTTACGTTTGCGGAAGAAATTACTACCTTTACGTCCGATTACGAAAATCGAATATTCAGCTGTTGATTTATGGTTTTCACGAATCTCGGTCATGACCTTCCGCAACACGTTAGCGTTGTAGCCTCCAGCCAATCCACGATCCGAGGTGATTACTAAATAGCCTGTCTTCTTCACTTCGCGTGACTGTAACATCGGGTGTTTGATCCCTTTGCTTCCAGCTGCAATGCTTTGAACGACTTCTTTCAGCTTATCTGAATAAGGACGTGCTGCTTCCGCAGAACGTTGCGCTCGTCTCAAATTCGCTGCAGAGACCATTTCCATCGCTCTCGTAATTTGTTTCGTGTTTTGTGTGGACTTGATTTGGCGCTTAATCTCGCGCATTCCTTTTGCCATACCTGCTCACCTCTCTTTTGAGGCTTAGAAAAGCCTTCATTCGAAGACCTGAATTCAGGCGATCAGCCTGCCCAGGATTAACACGGGAGGCAGAGCTTCACTTCAACTTGAAGCTCTGCCATCATGATTTATACAGAAGCTGCGAAGCTCTTTTTGAATTGAACAATTGCTTCTACTAGCGCTTTATCGTTATCCGGAGTGATGTCCTTCGTGTCACGAATGCTTTGTAGAATTTCTGGACGGTTCGATTCCAAGTAAGCCAAGAATTGACCTTCAAAACGCGTTACGTCTTGAACAGGAAGATCATCCACGTGCCCTTTAACAACCGTGTAAAGGGAAGCAACTTGCTTTTCCAAAGACATCGGTTGGTGAACACCTTGTTTCAAAATTTCAAGCGTACGAACACCACGGTCCAAACGCGATTGAGTAGCTTTATCCAAGTCAGATCCGAATGCAGCAAATGCAGCAAGCTCACGATATTGTGCCAAGTCAACACGAAGTGTACCGGCAACTTTTTTCATCGCTTTCGTTTGCGCCGAGCCCCCTACACGGGATACAGAGTTACCAACGTTAACCGCTGGACGCTGACCGGAGTAGAACAAGTCGGATTCTAAGAAGATTTGTCCGTCCGTAATCGAAATTACGTTCGTAGGAATGTAGGCCGAGATATCGCCTGCTTGTGTCTCAATGAAAGGAAGTGCAGTCATGGAACCGCCGCCTAGCTCATCATTAAGTTTCGCAGCACGCTCTAGAAGACGGGAGTGCAAGTAGAAAACATCCCCTGGGTAAGCTTCACGACCCGGTGGACGACGAAGCAACAGAGACAACTCACGGTATGCTGCGGCTTGTTTGGATAAGTCATCATATACGATTAAGACGTGCTCGCCTTTGTACATGAAGTACTCACCCATTGCGCAACCTGCATACGGAGCCAACCAAAGCATTGGTGAAGGCTCAGAAGCTGAAGCTGTTACAACGATTGTGTAATCCAAAGCGCCAGCGTGACGAAGTGTTTCTACAACGCCTACTACTGTGGATTGTTTTTGACCAATAGCAACGTAAATACATTTAACGCCGTTGCCTTTTTGGTTGATGATTGCATCGATAGCAATCGCTGTTTTACCTGTTTGACGGTCACCGATGAGCAACTCACGTTGTCCACGGCCAACTGGTACCATTGCATCGATCGCTTTAATACCTGTTTGCATAGGCTCATGAACCGATTTACGGGCCATAACGCCTGGAGCTGGGGACTCAATCGGACGGAATCCTGTTGTGTTGATTGGACCTCTGCCGTCAACGGGCTGACCCAATGGGTTAACTACACGACCTAGAAGCTCATCGCCTACAGGAATTTCCATGATACGTCCAGTACGTTTTACTTGATCGCCCTCACGAATATCTTTGTAAGGTCCGAGAATAACGATACCTACGTTGCTTTCTTCCAGGTTAAACGCGTAACCCAGAACGCCACTTGGGAACTCAAGCAACTCGCCTGCCATTACGCTTTCCAAGCCGTGAGCACGAGCGATACCGTCACCAACTTGAATGACTGTACCAACGTCAACCACTTGCATATCGGAACTATAGTTTTCAATCTGTTGTTTAATCAATGAGCTGATTTCTTCAGGTTTGATACTCAACGAACTTCACCCCTATTCTTACAGTGCTTTGTTAAACTAACGCTTTAGATAAACGATCCAACTTACCTGCCAAGCTTCCATCATATAAACGGTCGCCAATGCGCACTTGAATGCCGCCAAGCAACTTAGGCTCAACTACATTTTCAACACGAATCGTCTTCCCTGTTACTTTGCTGAACTGCGATGCAATTTCTGCTTGTTGTGCTTCTGTCAATGTAAGTGCAGAGTATACGGTTGCACTCGCTTGTCCAAGAGCTTCATTTGCGATCTTAACGTAGTCGCTTACTAACGCAGTAAGAATCGATTGTCTTCCTTTATCAATCAAGACCTGCAGCGTGTTCGCTACCATCTCGGAAACTTTGCCTTCAAAAATCTGCTTCAGAAGGTCCGTCTTCACGGAAGTTCCGACGTTCGGATGGTTTAGGAACTTCTGCAAATCTGCATTGTCCCTAATCGCACTACCTACAGATTTCAACTCTTCTTCAACTTGGGAAATAACACCTTTCTCCCTAGCTACTTCGAATAGAGCCTTGGCATAACGCTTCGCTACGACGATGTCACTCATACGTTGCCTCCTACCTCTTTGAGGTAATGCTCAACCAATTCTTCCTGCGACTTTTCGTCGATTTGCTTTTCGATAATTTTCGAGGCGATCAGAACGGACATTGCACCCACTTGGCTGCGAAGAGCGGCAACCGCTTTGTTCTTTTCATTCTCGATATCTTTAAGCGCTTCGTCTTTCAAACGATTCGATTCCGCTTGTGCAGCATGAACGATATCATCTGCTTGTTTGGAGCCAGTTTGTTTCGCTTGCTCGATAATATCGTAAGCTTCCTTACGAGTTTGTTGCAGAGCTTGTTTTTGTTCCTCTAACAGTTGCTCTGCTTGCTTGCGGCTATTTTCAGCCGTTTGAATTTGATCTTTAACCAATTGTCTGCGTTTTTCCATCATGCCAAACAGAGGACCAAACGCAAATTTGGAAAGCAACAGATACAGAACTAAAAACGCGATAATTTGTATAAAAAATGTGGACCATTCAATATGCAAGTAACGTCACTCCCTTCTGATAACGTGGGCAAAACGAAGGCGTGGTGGCTACTAGGGCCATCCCCGCCAAACGGTTTCTTAAGCTTTTCCCATGAAAATGAACGCAAGAACCAATGCAACGACTGGCATTGCCTCTACCAGACCTACCCCGATAAACATTGTTGTTTGAAGCGTACCACGAAGTTCTGGTTGACGGGAAATACCTTCCAAAGCGCGACCTACGATCAAACCGTTACCAATACCTGCTCCAAGTGCTCCTAAACCGAATACGATACCTGCTGCTACTAATGCTATTGCTCCCATTGATAAAATCCTCCCTTAAATTCATAAGTTTGTTTGTATTTACTGCTAAAAGATTGTAACTACTTGTTAACAGTATCGTTAACTCGAGACTTCCCGAGGTCAGTCTTGCTTTTAGTGCTCTTCTTCATGAATCAACGTTTGAGAGATGTAAACCATTGTCAACATGGTGAAAACGAAGGCTTGAATCGCGCCTACGAACACACTGAAGCCCTGCCATACAAAGAGAGGCGCTATTCCAAACCAGCCTGCACCAATAATGACAGATATCATGATTTCACCTGCATAAATATTACCGTATAGACGAAAAGCGAGTGTAAGCGGCTTAGATACAACTTCAATCAAATGAAGAATCAGCATAGCGCCTTTAAACTCAAAGTAATGCGCAAAGTAATGCTTCGTATTCCGAGTTATCCCTAAATAATGACTAAGCAGGATGACGATAACCGTAAGCGCTCCTGTAACAGCAATATCAGCTGTTGGCGATTTCCACCAAGACACATGATCTTCGGTCACAATCGAGAACGGAAGGCCGAGCATGTTGCCGATAAAGATGTACATAATGAGCGTGAGACCGAGTGCTATGAATCCTTTGCCATGCTTGGAACCAATTGTACTACCGATAATACCTTCTACAAATTCAATAGTCCATTCCATAAAATTTTGCAATTTCGAAGGATTCGTTACCGATGCTTTGCTGGCTCCTGCGATTGCTAGGATAAGCACGATAATAGTTGTTATTCCGATCATCATAAGTGCTGATGCATCGAAATGAATGCCCAACCACTCAAACTCTGGTACCTTATGTTCCATATTTTCCATTTTCACCCCTTTCATCGAATGGAATTACTTCTTTGACATCTTAATAGAAAGAATACCCAGTACGAGTGTTACCAATTGAGCAAAAAAGTATCCAGCGATCGTCGTGGGTAAGGCGAAATGCTGTGGATACCGGACGGCAACCAAACCTGCAAAAGCCGCAATCGCTGCTCTTGTCAGAAAACCGAGGGTCACCTTGCGTCCCTTCTGCTCTATCGCAGCTGCTGCCAATTTGTCGATTTTCCAGGCCAGAAACCTTGCGTTGATGATACTTACTATAGAGCCAAGCATCAGTCCCGCAATATAAACTCTGTAATCAACAAGAAGCGCCCATGCAGCTAAACAAAAGGATAAAAAGAAGAGAAATACATTTTGAACCGTTTTCAGAGTGGCTGAAAAGTTATCCATTCATAGCCCTCCGTACCGCTTTATCATGAAGTAAATGCTAATGATTCCGGTTACAAGCCCGAGCAAGAATCCACCCAACAACCAGAGCTGTCCCCCTAGCGTTTGACTTAACCATTCACCGAACCAATATCCGGCTAGTAAACAAACTACGAGGTCAATACCAATTGCACTAGTTAACGCTGCTGCTCGCCACGGATTATCCTTCGGATCTGTTGGTTTCATCGCATCCTCCTAAGAATCCTCATTTATTGTATCGAAGCCATGCAAGGTTTGTCAATTGAATGAACTTCAAATGTTCGCTTCCACAAAACTCCCCAGAGCCTTATGGCTCAAGGGTTTGCTGATTTCCAAACCAAACAGTCGAACTGTACGCTGTAGCGTTTGTCATGATTTTGTCACGGTTAGAAAGACTCAGGACGGTTATGGGTCTTGTCGAAGTGATGGAGGATAGCTTGAACGATACGTTCTGATGCTTTTCCATCCCCATAAGGATTAGCCGCCTGGCTCATATTATTGTATAAAACTGGATCAGTAAGCAGTGCCCGCGTACGTCTATATACCGTTTCCTCATCCGTACCGACAAGCTCTAATGTACCTGCCTGAATACCTTCGGGACGTTCTGTTGTATCGCGAAGAACAAGCACCGGCACGCCGAATGAAGGAGCTTCCTCTTGAAGACCGCCTGAGTCTGTTAGAATCATATGTACATGCGGGTAGAAGTTATGGAATTCGGACACGTCAAAAGGGTCTACCAGCTTAATACGCGGGTGGTTGCCTAGAATTTCATGGGCAGGCTCTTTCACCGCAGGGCTTGGATGCACGGGATATACAATGACGATATCCTCAAACTCATCGGCAATGCGACGTACCGCTTGGAAAATTTGGCGATGCGGTTCACCCTGTGCTTCACGACGATGCGCTGTCATCAAAATCAACTTACGACCAGCTGCCCATTCCAGAACCGGATGCTCGTATTCCTTCTGCACCGTATATTGAAATACATCTGTAACTGTATTCCCCGTTACGTAGATACGAGATTCCGGCTTATTCTCCTTACGCAGGTTGTCTGCGGATTGTTCCGTCGGAGCAAAATGCAAATCAGCAAGCACGCCCGTCAATTGGCGGTTCATTTCTTCTGGGTAAGGTGACATCTTGTTCCATGTACGAAGTCCCGCTTCAACATGGCCTACTTGAATCTGCTGCATAAACGCCGCATAGCTAGCAAGGAAGGTTGTTAGCGTATCGCCGTGTACAAGGATCAGATCAGGCTTAGCCTCTTGAAAAACAGGCTCCAGCCCTTGCAGAACGCGAGTCGTAATTTCGTTCAAAGTCTGACGATCCTTCATCACATTCAAATCATAGTCAGGCGTAATTTTGAAAATATCCAAAACCTGATCTAGCATTTGCCGATGCTGTGCGGTTACACACACAAGAGACTCAATATGTTCGGGATGTTTTTGCAGTTCCAAAATGAGCGGTGCCATTTTAATCGCTTCCGGTCTCGTTCCGAAGATCGTAATCACTTTCAAGCGTTTCATCGGTACTTCTCCTCCTAAGAGCTTTCCATAGGAAAGCTTTCATCGTAAGCGTAAATTCAACTTTCCGTAAGAAAGCTGCTTCATATGCATGGACTATTTCGTGCCAAACAAGCGATCCCCTGCATCCCCTAGACCAGGTACAATGTAGCCGTGATCATTCAAATAATCGTCTACAGCCGCAACGTAAATGTCAACATCAGGGTGCTCTTGCTGGACAGCCTTCACACCTTCTGGCGCAGCAATAAGACACATTAATTTAATTTGGTTGCAGCCTCTTTTCTTCAGCACCTCAATTGCTGCATTCGCAGATCCGCCTGTTGCCAGCATTGGATCGATAACGATCAACTCCCGCTCCTGGACATCGGTAGGCAGCTTCACGTAATACTCGACAGGCTGAAGCGTCTCCGGATCACGATAAAGGCCAACATGCCCTACCTTGGCAGCAGGTAACAGCTTCAATATTCCGTCGACCATACCAAGACCCGCACGCAAAATTGGGATCAAACCGAGCATTCTTCCGGAAATAATGCGGCAATCCGCCATCGTTACTGGTGTTTTCACCTGAACATGCTCAAGTGGAATTTCTCTTGTAATTTCGTAAGCCATTAATGTCGCTACTTCGTCAACGAGCTCACGAAAATCTTTTGTTTTCGTATTCTCATCCCGAATGTATGTAAGCTTGTGTTGAATGAGTGGATGATCACAAATAAATACTTTTCCCATAATATTTCCTCCTAAGCGTTTTGCATCGTAAGTATTCTCTGAGCCTTCCGTATGGAAAAGCTGCATCTTATGCACAAGCTAACCTCTAGAAAGAGATAACTAGCTTCAACAATCGTTGTTATTTTTCCTAAACCACTTAATTCCATCTGTTTTTTACAAAAACTGACGCCTTCTGATGGCAAACCTCATCTATTATATCATATGTTATCCAACTTATCTCCTGTAAAAACAGGAACCCTAGCACAATTTTAAGGGATAAAAGGGAAGTTCTTAAGAATCTTGTCAAAATATACGAAAAAACGCCTTAATCAACCTGCAAGGTCGAAAAAGGCGTTCCGTTATGTTTTTTAAATCTTAGTAAGTCAAACCTGGGTAGAGAGGGTATTGAGCAGTTAAATCTTTTACCATACCACGTGCTTTCTCGAGCGTCGCTTCATCTTTAGGGTTTTTGAGCGTAAGCCCAATCACCTTGGCGATTGTCTTCATCGCATCTTCACCCATACCACGCGATGTAATCGCAGGTGTACCCAAACGAACACCACTTGTTACAAACGGGCTCGTCGGATCGAAAGGAATCGCGTTTTTGTTCGCTGTAATACCGATCTCATCCAATACATGCTCCGCATCTTTACCTGTGATATTCAGGTTGCGTAAATCAACCAACATCAAGTGGTTATCTGTACCGCCAGAAACCAGGTCGATACCTTCAGCTTGCAGTGCAGTTGCCAATGTTTGAGCATTATTGATCACATTCTGTGCGTATGTTTTGAAATCAGGCTGAAGCGCTTCTCCGAAGGAAACAGCTTTCGCCGCAATCGTATGCATCAAAGGTCCACCTTGGGAACCAGGGAATACCGCTTTATCAATCGCAGCTGCCCAAGCTTTGCGGGACAGAATCATTCCGCCGCGAGGACCGCGAAGTGTCTTATGCGTTGTAGTTGTTACGAAATGAGCGTGTGGCACTGGATTCGGATGAAGACCCGCAGCAACCAGACCCGCAATATGAGCCATATCAACAAAGAATAATGCGCCAACATCATTAGCGATGGAAGCTAGTGCTTCGAAATCAATGGTGCGCGGGTAAGCACTTGCGCCTGCTACTAACATGCGAGGCTTATGTTTGAATGCCGCTTTACGGACATCGTCATAATCAATACGGGAATCTTTCTCGCTAACGCCATAGGCAACGAAGTTGTAAAGAATACCCGAAGCATTCACTGGGCTACCATGCGTCAAGTGACCGCCATGCGCCAGGTTCATACCAAGCACAGTGTCACCTGGGTTTAGCGCTGCCAAGTAAACAGCCATGTTCGCTTGTGCGCCGGAGTGAGGCTGAACGTTCGCATGTTCCGCACCGAAAAGTTCTTTCGCGCGGTCACGTGCGATATCTTCCACGATATCAACGTACTCGCAACCACCGTAGTATCTTTTGCCAGGGTAGCCTTCTGCGTATTTATTCGTTAGTACAGTTCCCATTGCTTCGAGTACAGCTTGACTTACAATATTCTCGGATGCGATCAACTCAATTTTGTCGCGTTGACGACCAAGTTCCAAATTCATAGCTTCTACAATTTTAGGGTCCTGTTTGCTTAAAAAGTCTGTCATTTATAATTCCTCCTAAATTTAATTTATATCGTGATGGGGTTATTTCCAAGTGATGTATTTTAGAGATATTTGATTCTCACTACTCATGCAATTGATTGAATACTAACAATCTGTATCAGGGGATGCTGCTCGGTATTGCTGATCTGCTACTTCCTTTGTGTAGACAGCCCGCACTCCGCCTATTAGCTTCGGGCGCGAAAAGGCCATCGTTACATAAGCATGCCCAATCATACGTACAGGAGGACGAGCGGGTACTGCAACACGTCGAATATGCATACCAATTAGCGTGCTGCCGATATCGATGCCTGCATGCGCCTCAATGGCTTCGACGACGATTGGCTTCGCCAAGTGTCGATAGGCGTAAGAGGCCATCGAGCCTCCAGCTTTCGGAACCGGAATGACTGTCACCGTTTCCAGATTCGGATAACGAATAAACAGATCTTCCTCGACAACCAGTGCACGGTTCAAATGCTCGCAGCATTGGAAGGCAAGATAAAGCCCGAATTCTCGGCTCACACGAAGCGCAGCCTCAAAAATAGGCTCAGCCGCATCCAGCGTACCCGATGTGCCAATGCGCTGCCCGACAATTTCGCTCGTACTCGTACCGATCACTAACAGCTGTCCCGGGATCAGGCCCCCGACTTGAATAAGTTCTCGCAAATTGGTTTCCACCGCTTCAGCAATGTTCAGGAGAATGGAGTCAGTCATAGCATGCCCTCTCCCCGTCCTACGGATGAAGCGCGAAACGATCTTCGATGCTCTTTACTTTGTTAATTCGATTCTGGTGACGAGCACCTTCTGAAAACTCGGTATCCAACCAAATTTTCACAATTTCCTCAGCCACACCCGGCCCAATAACTCGCTCACCCAATGCAAGCACATTCGTGTCATTATGTTCACGAGTTGCTTTTGCTGAGAATAGGTCATGTACAAGCGCACAGCGGATACCTGGAACTTTGTTCGCGGCGATCGACATACCGATGCCCGTTCCACAGATGAGAATACCTTTATCTGCTTCACCAGCTGTAACTTGTTCACAAACTTGAAGCGCATAGTCCGGATAATCTACAGAATCTGCACAGTTGCATCCAAAATCTATCACTTGGTGACCTAATGATTCAATAAAAGGGATGATGACATCTTTCAAACGATAGCCTGCATGATCCGCACCTAAGGCAATTTTCATGAGTAAAACGCTCCTTTGCTTGTTCGAGTTCGACCATCCTATTATATCCCAAAGCTCACCAGAAAACGAAAAAAAGAGCGGAACCCGCATTAAAATGCGTGTTGCTCTTTTGCCCAGGCGACCGGCCGTATAGCTCGATGCTCCATTGTGGTTAGCCCACTCGTCGCCAGTTACATCGAGTCTTGATCAATACCCTCATTCTAACGCATTCTTCCGTACCTGTAAAGATACCTCCGCAGACTATTCTCATCATCCTATTTATGATTGCTCAGCTTCTGCACCAGCTTATCAAGACTCCTGCCGATTTCCTTAGCCGTTTGTCGATATATTTCAATCGATCCACCATAAGGATCAGAAATATCATAATCTGGGATGCTATTCTCCAATGTGAGAATACGACTTCTCTCCTCAACAGATACCGTTTGCGCAAGAGCCTGCTTCAATTGAAGCTCAGTAACAAGCTGCTCTCTTTCCGCAATCGCCTGCAAAGTACGAGGATCGTCCTCCACATATTCTTTCAACGTAAATGTCTTATCTATGGCATCTGGAAAATGCTGAATCACTGCGCGTTTATGACCAATGGTCATGGTAAGTATTAGATCTGCCCAATTCACTTCTGATGCCTGAATAGCTAGAGAGCTAATCTGTTCTTCGAAACCCGCTTCTTTCAAAATCGAAGCGCTATTTCGAGAAATGGGACCACCCGTAACCGCAGAAACACCTGCAGAACGAATCTCAGCCACAAGTCCCTCTTTGTGCACTCTAATACGCAGCAAACCCTCTGCCAATGGACTGCGGCACGTATTTCCCGTACAAACAAATAGAATTCGCAATTTGAGATCCTCCTAAAAGCTTTCAGAAGAAAGCTAAAGTCCGTTATTAAAACGTTCTCCCTCTTAAGCTGTTTGCTTGTTATAAAGAAGGGAGACTTCGTTAACTATTGTATCATAGTAAAAACTTGATCCCAAATGCGAGCAAAATGAGGCCTCCGAACGCCTCACCGTATTCACCGATCCAACCACTTACTCGTCTGCCTACAAGTAAACCAATAATGGATAACAAACCACCGAAAACGCCAAAGATAAGTACAGTTAGCACAATATCCGTCGCAAACATCCCCAAAGACACCCCCACTGAGAAGGAGTCAATGCTAACGCTAAGAGAAAAAACAGTCAGTCCCAAAACCGTACGATGGTCAAATGAGACCATTCCCTCTCCTCGAATCGAACTATAAACCATGTGCGATCCAAGCAAGATTAGCAGACAACCACCAGCTGTAGTCGCTACGTTACCTAATAAGGAACTAACATACTGCCCCATAAACATCCCCATAAGCGGCATGAGGACATGGAAAATACCAATCACAAGACTAATTTTCAAAATATCAAACAAGCGAATGCCTTTCATCCCGATACCAATACCAAGTGAGAAAGCATCTAGACCCAAAGCAATCGCCATGATAATAATTGTTATGAGCTGCCCAAGTTCTATTGAAGATGCGAGCATACCGCCTTCCCCCTGTCCACGTTTCTATCCCAAGATATGCGGACAAACAGGGAAAGATGCTAGCTAAACGCGTATAAGGCGATGTCCAGCTGCTTTCAGCAATCGGTTCATAATCGCAAGACCAATCCCCTTTTCCGGGCAAGCTTCGGCGATAATATAACGAATGCCTTCTTCATCAAAACGTCTTAGCGAGGCATAAAGCTCCTGCGCAATAGTTTCAGGCTGTGACAATGAACCGCATGCAATCACACAATCGGCTTGATACTTAGAACTATGCTCCTCGAACGTGAGGATCCCCGTAGACATTCCTCGCAATTTAGCGGCATCAATGTCTCGTTGAATCCAAGCAATTACCTTTTCCTCATCTTCTCCCTGTACGATGTGCAAGTGCCCTTGAGGGGCATAATGCGTATACTTCATGCCTGGAGCACGAGGCGCTTCTTTCTCTAGCAGGCTCTGCTGCTGGGACTCATGAATATAAGTACTTGGAAGAACCGACTGCAACTGTTCGAGTGTAACGCCACCAGGACGCAAAATATGCAATTCACTCTCTACGATTTGGATCACTGTCGACTCGACACCAACCCCCGTTGCTCCTCCATCCACTAATCCACCAATACGGCCGTCGAGATCTTCCATCACATGCGAAGCGAGTGTTGGACTCGGCCGACCTGAACTATTAGCACTGGGTGCAGCAACCGGGCAACCAGCTTCGCGTAATAGGCGCAGCGCTATGGGGTGATCAGGAATCCGAATCCCAACCGTTGAGAGTCCTGCGGTTACCAAAGGCGAAATGCTGCCCAACGCCACAGGCAGCACAATAGTCAAAGACCCCGGCCAGAAAGCCTCCATTAATTGATAATGTTCAGAGGTGAGACTCTGTGGGGCAACCAATCCAGCGAGCTGCTCCCTACTCGCGATGTGGACGATCAATGGGTTATCGGAAGGACGCCCTTTCGCTAAGAAAATTCGCCCTACAGCTGCGGAACTTGTGGCATCTGCCCCAAGACCGTAAACCGTCTCCGTAGGAAATGCCACCGTTTCTTCGTTTTGAAGAAGTTTTGCCGCTTCAGCAATCGCCAGATCGGCAGCAGTAGCCTCCTGCTCCGTGTAAGAATTTTCGGAACCACTTACTTTCCAGTATATTGTCACGATGTCTTCCATCCTTGCCTTCTTCAATTCTTGGTTAGCTGAACCAAGCCACAACTTTCTTAATGAATTCCCAAATGAAAAACTTCACTTTCGGCTGAGCATCCACCCTATTCGCCACTTCATCCTTTTCTGTAGGACTAACTGCGGTGGAACTCGATCTATCTTGCGTATTGTTAGACTTCATCGTATCGGCAACTTTACTATCTTTTACTACAGATTTTGACGAAGCAGCTGCGTCCTTCACATTCTTGGCAGATGATGCTTTATCTTTAGCTTCGCCTTCTGTTTTTGCAACTACGGCTGATGTCGATGCTACGGCTTCACCAGATACTGAATCTACGAAGCAAAGCGGTGGAAACAGGACGCACCACCAGTTTTGGCCTTCACCACTACCAATCGTAACGCGCAGCGCTTCATAGTCGCCAGCAGGGTAGACTTCATTCCCATACATTTTCGTAGGAAAGGGAACTTTACCAAGCTCTACAGTATGTGAGTAGCTGTAACCGCGTTCTTGTATCATTTCTCCAACTAAAACACGAAGTTCAGGAAGATGCACATTCACGACTACTCGAGCTTCATCTAGTGTATGCGGGCCAACAACCCATTCCTGCATTCGAGCTATAATGGCATCGCGAATCTCGCGTTTCAACGCTTGATCTTGCACAGAATCCGAGTTTGCCAGAATTCGCAAACGGATCGATTCTTTGGGAATTGATGGTGATACAACCGCAGCATTAATACGATTAGAGTCCCAGCAGGCAATCATAACTATGAGTGCAAAAGCTACTAATAATAAATGTTTAAATGAATGACGTTCAACTTTTTTAACCATTAGGAAAAGCCCCTTTCCTTCCGCTTCTACCAACCAGTATGGGCAAAAAGAATAGGGGTTAAACCTAGTAATCTATCTTTTTCTAGCTAATAATGAGAGAGTAACGCGCTAGCCCCTCAGCTGACAAAACGAGAAGGATCGGGGCGCTTGATCCCCGATGACATTGCCTATTACCTATCCTATGCCCGGTCACGCACACGGATTGCGATGACGTGGCGATCGATCCCCTGGAGATCTGCTACGAAACGGATCTCATCCCAGTCTGCGGCAGCACGCAGCATCGCCGCCACCGCCTCCGCTTGCCGGATGCCCACCTCGAACCCAACCACAGTCGGGATTCGCGGCAGCTGCGGCAGCTGCAGGATCATCCGGTGGTACAGGTCGAGTCCCTCGACACCACCGAACAAAGCTGTGTGCGGCTCAAACAACCGCACCTCCGGCTGAAGCGCCGGCAGATCGCCATCTGGGATATACGGTGGGTTCGACACCAGAATGTCCGGCGCTATCCGGCGTTCAATAAAGGGTTCGAGGAGATCCCCCTCGAACCACTCCACCCGCTCCGCGACGCCGTGGCGCTGAGCATTCATTCGAGCCATCTCCAGCGCTGCCGCCGAGATGTCGCTCGCCGCCACGCGCCACGCAGGACGCGCGTGAGCCACGGTTACCGGGATCGCTCCACTCCCGGTACCCACGTCCGCAAGGAGCGGCGTACCTTGCGGGAATAAGCGCGAGCCTTCGTGGAGCAAAGCTTCCACGAGGAGCTCAGTCTCTGGCCGCGGAATAAGAACCGCGCCGTTCACAGCAAAAGGAAGGCCGAAGAAATCCTGCTCGCCGATGATATACTGCACCGGCTCACCCGCGGCCTTTCTCTCAATCAGCTGGCGCCAAGGCGCAGCCAGCTCGGATGGGAACTGTTCCTGCCAGCGGAACAGTAATTGTGTCCGGTTGCACCCCAGCAGATGCTGGAGCAACAGATCTACACAGGATGCAGCATCCGCCACCCCCTGTGATCCTAAAAAAGAAGAAGCCTCAACATAGGCTTCTCTAATCGTTTTGGCAGTCAGCATCACATTGCCTGCTCCCCATTTTGTAACAAATCGGACTGCGCTGCAATCGTGAGCGCCGATACGATCTCTGCCATATCGCCGTTTAACACCGTTTCTAGGCGATGCAGCGTTAAACCAATACGGTGATCCGTAATGCGGCTTTGCGGGAAGTTGTAAGTACGAATACGCTCTGAACGGTCTCCGGTACCGACTTTGCTTTTACGTTCGCCGGCATACTTCGCTTCTTCTTCCTCACGCAATTTATCAGAAATGCGCGTACGAAGTACGCGAAGCGCTGACTCTTTATTTGAGTTTTGGGATTTACCATCCTGACATGTCGCTACAATACCTGTAGGCACGTGTGTCACGCGTACTGCGGATTTCGTTGTGTTAACAGACTGTCCGCCCGCTCCACTGGAACAGAACGTATCGACACGAATATCCGCATCGTGGATGACGATCTCAACATCTTCAGCTTCCGGCATAACAACAACCGTTGACGTAGATGTATGGATGCGTCCACCTGACTCTGTTACAGGAATACGTTGTACACGATGAGCGCCGCTCTCGTATTTCAATTTACTGAAAGCACCTTTACCGGTAATCATGAAAATAATTTCTTTAAACCCGCCTAAATCATTTACCGAGGCATCCAATATCTCTGTTTTCCATCCTTGATTATCTGCATAGCGTGTATACATCCGGTACAGATCACCTGCGAATAGCGCAGCTTCATCACCGCCAGCAGCACCGCGAATCTCAACGATAACGTTCTTATCATCATTTGGATCTTTTGGCATCATGAGTACTCTCAGATGCTCTTCTAGCTTCGCGGATTGCTCGCTAAGCTCCTCAATCTCCATTTTGACCATTTCGCGCATCTCTTCATCCAGCTTCTCATTCTGCATCACTTTCGCTTCTGCCAGCTGTTCGCTTACGCTCTTATATTCAATAAAAGCATCGTACGCTTCTTGAAGATCAGACTGCTCTTTGGAGTATTCTCTTAGTTTCTTCGTATCACTAGTTACATCTGGATCGCAAAGCAGTTCGCTTAACTTCTCATAGCGATCCGCTACTGCTTGAAGTCGATCTAACATTTCGGATCACTCCTTACTTTTTAGTTTTATTTTATACATTAAAGCGGAAATGCATAACGTCGCCATCTTTAACGACATACTCTTTCCCCTCAAGTCGAACTTGTCCTTTTTCCTTCGCCGCATTCATTGCGCCCGCTGCGATTAAATCATCGTAGCCTACCACTTCGGCCCGAATAAAGCCGCGTTCGAAGTCCGTATGGATAACACCGGCTGCTTGAGGTGCCTTAGTCCCTTTGCGGATCGTCCAGGCTCTTACTTCTTGAACGCCAGCGGTAAAATACGTGTATAGCCCAAGCAATCTGTAAGCTGCTTTAATTAATCTATTCAAGCCGGACTCTTGAAGTCCCAGCTCTTCGAGAAACATCGCTTTTTCTTCGTCATCGAGCTCAGCGATTTCAGATTCAACTTTAGCGCTAATTGGAACCACTTCGTTGTTTTCCTTCGCAGCGTATTCCTTAACTATTTTCACATAAGGATTATCTTCTGCACTCGCTACCTCATCTTCACTCACGTTAGCCGCATAAAGCACAGGCTTCATCGTCAACAAATGAAGATCTCGAACGATTAATTTCTCATCGTCGCTTAGATCCAAACTACGTGCTGGTTTATCATCGTAAAGCGCCTCTTTGATACGTTCAAGACATTCAACCTCAGCAACGACTTTCTTGTCGCCGCCCTTCAAATTCTTACGCGAACGCTCAATCTTCTTCTCTACGGAATCCAAGTCTGCCAAAATCAATTCGAGATTAATCGTCTCGATATCGCTAACCGGATCAACCTTCCCGGACACATGCGTAACGTTATCATCAACAAAACAACGCACGACATGCACAATGGCGTCTACTTCACGAATATGTGCCAAAAATTTATTTCCAAGCCCTTCACCTTTGCTCGCGCCCTTCACCAAACCCGCAATATCGACGAATTCGAAGGCAGTCGGAACAATGCTCTTAGGCACAACGATCTCCACCAGCTTCTGCAATCTTTCGTCCGGTACTTCTACTACCCCGACATTCGGATCGATCGTACAGAACGGATAATTCGCAGATTCTGCTCCCGCCTGTGTAATTGCATTAAACAATGTCGATTTTCCTACATTCGGTAGACCGACGATTCCTGCTTTCAAAGCCATTGTAGTTACAACTCCCTTAAGTTTGAAAATGTTCCTTATTCATTATATAGCACTTGCAAGTCAAAAAAAAGCCTGCGGCTATGGATTGACCGGAGACTTTTTTTCCAATTGACTTCTATATTCCGCATCCTTCTTCTGAATGAAGTAGGATTCGACCTGATTTTTAAGAATAAATCCTCTTAACGCATTCGTGTGTGTGTCCAAAATATCAATATATCTAGCCCCATAATAGAAGCCATGATCTCGCTTTTCTTTTCGCACTACTTCCATTATACATGATAACGAGAAGCTTAACTTCAGTTCAACCTCAAGGTGCAAATGCTTTTGCAAGATTTTTTCCACAATCGAATTGTCTTCAATAGTAAACCCTAAACCGTTAACTGACATATTCTTAATAGAAAATCCAATTGGTTGTTCAAACTGATGCTTATTCTTCTTATGCATATCGTGAACCCCAAAGATTATACCCTCTTGAGCCACGTCTATACGTGGAAATTCACGTTTCTCCGTAAACTTCCTGCGATTTTCAGGCGGATTAATGACGATGAGGGAACCTCCGTCTTTGGCAACCACTGTCGTTTCAAAAACAAATAGACCCGATTTGGAATATATCGTCACCTTCACCTTATCACCGAGCTTAAAAGCCTCAATATGTGGCAGCTCCACTTCCATGATGTCGCCTAGCGCGTAGGTGAGCACGCCTGTAGAAACGAAATCCTTCTTGGACACTACAGCTTTGCTGTCGATTAGAATATCCGAGTCGTTGCCTTCCTTGCTGCCGTAGAACTTTATGAGCTCCTGCCCACTCGCCATCTAGTCTCCACTCCCACTTTCTAAATTATTTGTTTATAAAACAAAAATAGACTGTCCCATCGCTGGGAACAGCCTATTACCTCAATCAAAAAGCATCGATTTTCGGTAACCAGGCTGTCTTAGCTCCCCTATGGGAACCTTAGACCCTCGGCTTTGCGTCCTTACCTTTCAGCAAGTTTGCCATTTTCGAATCTGCTATGTAATTTCGTTATGTTTATAACCTATAAGTTAACTTTAGTATAGCTTATTTACCTTATTTTTTTCAATCTGTTTCTCTTCCGTCATACCTTTGGAGACGATCTATCGCTTGATTTAAACGAAAAGAATCCCTACAATGAAAAACATATATCCACAAGTTTATAAGTTATCCACACATCTATCCACAGGTTGTTAACAACGAATATTTGTTCGGATTCTTATGCACATGTGGATAATTGAATTTAGCGAGGTGTCCCCCTGTGGATGAACATATTCCATGGATGAAAGAAGCCATTCAAGAAGCCCTGAAAGCCGAAGCTATCCGTGAAGTACCCATCGGTGCAATTGTCGTGCATAACGGTACAATCATCGGCCGCGGCTACAATCTGCGTGAAACTACTTTAGATCCGACTGCTCATGCAGAAATGATCGCCATTAAGCAAGCCAGCGAGTATTTACAGGCCTGGAGGCTACTGGATTGCCAACTATACGTTACGCTTGAGCCTTGCCCGATGTGTGCAGGTGCGATTGTCCAGTCGCGAATCCCGCAAGTGATCTTTGGC
Organism: Paenibacillus sp. SYP-B3998; assembly: GCF_010820665.1. Taxonomy (GTDB): domain Bacteria; phylum Bacillota; class Bacilli; order Paenibacillales; family NBRC-103111; genus Paenibacillus_E. The sequence continues at coordinate 153,677 of NZ_JAAIKC010000011.1, forward strand.
ACCACTGACCCAAAGGCGGGATGTGCGGGGACGCTCATGAACTTATTGCAAGAGGAACGATTCAATCACCGCGTTGATGTCATCAGCGGTGTTATGCAGGAAGAGTGCGCGGCTCTTTTGACTACATTCTTTCGCAAGCTGCGTGGCAAGGAATAAGGAGCATTTCCTTATCTACATGACTTTTGGATTTTGCAATTCGTCTATTTACTTGCAATATCTTCGATTACAACGCCTTGGAGTAACCTTTCACTCCCTAAGCCTAGGAGGACTACAATAACAATCCCTCCGAGGTTTTCGCAACTATTTTCAAGACGCTCATGTTTGCAAGCTGTTTGCAGAGAAGCCCAAAGCCTGTCTTTGAGCCTTGTAGCGAAGAAATATTGCCACCCAAAAGGTTGCGCCACGTAATCCTTCGTGCTATCATAATCTTTGCCATGCGCCCGTAGCTCAGCAGGATAGAGCAACAGTTTCCTAAACTGTAGGTCGTACGTTCGAATCGTATCGGGCGCGTATGTAAAAAGAGAATATCTCAAAAGAGTATCAGTAAATGAGTGAGTCCCAAATAATGTACAAACGCCTTCAACACCACTAAGCAAAGTGGGGATGGAGGCGTTTTTTTGTAGAATAATTTATATTTTCTAAAACTTGTTGTTCTAATTCATAGAATTATACGTTATTCATCTTCTTTTTCTTCTTCTTCTTCTTCTTCCAGTTCATCGCCTAGCTCAGCTAGTTCTTCTGCCGTTTGCTCCAGTTCTTCAGCTGTTTGCTCTAATTCTTCAGCCGTTTGCTCCAATTCTTCTGCTGTTTGCTCCAGCTCTCCTGCCAGTACTTCTAGCTCGTGTCCAACGTTCTCGAGATTAGCTGCAGTTTGATCTAAATTACTAGTTACTGCTGCTAATACATTTTCATTTTCAGATGACGCATTTGAATTAAATAATCCTGCAAAAAAATTCTTTACTCCCTCTAACATGAATGTGTCTCCTTCTTAGTCCATAATTTGCGTGGAAAAACAGCTATAGTAATATTTACCTATACATATTTTGTATTTTATCCTAACAAGTAGTCTTATGTATACATAAAAATGAATAAAATGTCGATATAAGTTATGAAGATTGTATTAATCTAGCATAAAAGTCACTTTAATTTACATTATTCGCATAAAATCAACTATTTTTAGTTTAATTGATTTTTTTTCCAATCCGTAAGGTGGTATTATATTAAAGCGAATCGGAAGATTCGTTTTTTGTTTTAACTCTTATGCAGGGATAGAGGACGTGGCTCTCGTCTATGTATTTCGGAGAGGAGGAGGGGCATATTCAGGAAGATACACTTGTACAACGCATACTAAATGGCGATGAATCGGCATTCCGTGAGCTAGTTACGACTTATCGTCATTATTTATTTCAGACCATCTATGCCGTCGTTCGCCATCCGAAGGATGCGGAAGATTTGACACAGGATGTATGGACCCGGATTTACTTCTCCCTCCCACAGTACCAGATGAAGGGTCTCAAAACCTGGATGACCCGTATCGCGGTGAATCGAGCTATCGACTTCAAACGGGCATCCAGCAGGAAACGGGAAGAAATGACTGCGGAAATCGAAGAACCCCTACAGCTTAAAGCGGCTGACCATTATTATGATCTTGAGAATGAGGTTCTCATGAATGAAACCTCCTTGCTCGTACGCGAGAAACTAGATCAAATTCCCGCGAATTATCAGGATGTACTCATGGCCTATTACTTACATCATCAGACTTACCAAGATATCGCAGCTGCTCAAGGAGTTACAGTAAAAACGGTGGAATCCAAGTTATACAGAGCCAAGCAGTGGCTTCGGAAAAACTGGAAGGAGGAGGACTTTTTTTGAAGCATTATGAGAAGCAAGCATGGATGGAATACGTCGAGGAGCGCGTAGTGCCCGATGAAATGTCCAAAATGGAACTCCATTTATATCAATGTGACCTCTGCTTATCCCACTATGTAACGTGTATGGAACAATCAGCAAGTATGCTTCCTCTTATGGAAACCGATACGCAAGTCTATGTTGATTCTATTCTGAATCGAACGATAGGTACCAAACGCGCTTGGTTCCGTTCGACCATGTTTCACTATGGCATCGCGGCTGCTGCAACGCTCTTCCTAGTCGTATCTGGCTTCTTTCATAGTCTTTCACAGGAAATGGGTGCCATAGGCGCTTCACGGGGAATGAACTCTACAGACATCACTATAGCTCCTACCTCCCTACAGGAACCACCGCCGCTCTCAGATCAACTTTTAAACAAAACACTAACATGGTTAGACACATTCCAAAATGGACATGACAAAGGAGGTTCTCGTCCTTGAATAACAAAAGCAGCCTAATCGCTTTCTTGCTTTCTTTTCTACCTGGAGTCGGCCATCTCTACATGCATCGCATGTTCGGGGCCATCGTTTACGGCGGTGGATTCTTTGGCTCTCTTTTTCTAATTTTTGTAGGTTTAGTAACTCGAGCTTATCATGGCGAGCCTCTTACCTTGCTCGCTTTTATTGCCGCGCTCACCTGGATCATCAACATGATAGATATGATTATCTTTCTTCTGCGTTACCAACCCTATCCAGCACCTGGAATGATGCCTTATGGTTCAGAACAACCTCACTGGGAAGCTAATCATTACGCCACAGTCCAACTTAATCGAAACGAGAGAACAAGAATTATGCTACTTTCCTTCATCCCAGGACTTGGTCATTATCAACTTGGCCTCATGCAGCGGGGCCTGACTGCGATGGTCACTTTCTTTGGTGTTATTATCCTCGTTTTCTTTGTAAGCATTATGACGCATAATGCAAGTTTTATGGCCTTTCTCTTAGCGATACCTGTGCTATGGTTCTATACGATGTTCGATGCGCTCAGACAACAGCAGCGTAAGCAAGAAGGCTTTGAGCTCGTCGATCGGAGTATGTTTGATGATTTCCATGTAGGAGACGAATATGGCCGTAAAAATCGGACGCTGGCCACGATTATCGCTATTTTCCCAGGGGCCGCCCATTTGTACCTGTCAATGACCAAACGGGGAGTTCAGCTAATGGCCATCTTCCTTTTTTCCATCTATATATTGGATGTCCTTAGACTGTCGCTCTTCTTATTCTTGTTACCTATTTTGTGGTTCTTCAGCTTCTTTGACGCCTTACAGCAAATAACCAAATACGAGAATGGTACAATCGTTGATAAACCGATTATCGAAAACTTGTCCTCCTATCATCGCATTATCGGGGGCATCCTAATTATTCTAGGCGGCTACTATGTATTTAAAGAAATTGTTGTACAGTTCCTTTATCGTCTCTTCCCTCAGTCGTCGAATTACGTATATTTAATTAACAATTTCGGTCAGACAGCTATCGTAGCTTTAATTCTAATTGGCGCGGGAATTCGGTTGTTCTTTTACCACAAAAAACAAGAAATCCCCTCATTGTTGTATACTAGTAATTCATTTGATACAGACGAAAAAAAGAACCCTTAGGGGTTCTTTTTTGTCGGTGTTGATGATTTCTTTTAAAACCTTGTTACACGTAAACCTTTAGGAAAATCTGCATATAAAACACGGTAAGTGTCTTTGGCACATCCCCTCCAGCCTGATTATAACAGGTACAAAAGTCCTCTAGGCAACGGTTGTTTCGCTGAATGCTCCAACGGAACCACACCTCTCTGCTCACCGACGATAATTAGTATGTCCGGCATAACGAGTTTTAAACATCGTGTTAAAATTTTTTTCTTACTTTCAGCTTTAAATAAAAAGAACCCCTAAGGGTTCTTTTTTGTCGGTGTTGATGATTTCTTTTAAAACCTTGTTACACGTAAACCTTAGGAAAATCTGCATATAAAACACGGTAAGTGTCTTTGGCACATCCCCTCCAGCCTGATTATAACAGGTACAAAAGTCCTCTAGGCAACGGTTGTTTCGCTGAATGCTCCAACGGAACCACACCTCTCTGCTCACCGACAATAATTAGTATGTCCGGCATAACGAATTTTAAACATCGTGTTAAAATATTTTTTTACTTATTTAGCTTTGCATAAATTTTCTATATTAAGAGCCCTCGGCTTGGCTTTGATGCTTATGCTTACGGTTCTTAACCTTCTTTGATCCAGACAACGGCTCTTGTGTACCATTATGATTGTTTGCCGGCTTCGAGTTATCTTGATAAAGACTTTCTCCTGCCGAATAAGCTTCTGGCTTAGACATCGTTTATCATTCTCCTTTACTCTACATCATGGTTTAGTGCATCTTGATGCCTATGATCATTCGTTTGTTGCTGAAACTGCTGTGCCTGATGGCTATTGACAGGGCTATCGGCCAGATCCTTAGCAACATTTTGCAGATTCTTGTCCCTGCTTTTTTGTTTGGTCATTGAATCTCGTCCCCCTAGATTTAAGCATGTGTAACTTGCTGCAGCGCTTGAGCACATTCATGAATGTGACGAACATAATCATCGACCAATGCTTGGATGATATCCGTGCGTTCATCGATATGCGTAGTCCCTTGTTCTACATCTGTAAGTTCAACCTTAACCTCTCTACTGTCTACATAGGTCACTTTAAAATCAAATGTGTATCCCGTATGCCCTGACGTCGTGATGTGCACACGAAGCGCCTGTGGATCGGCCTCATCGGCCCATACTCGCGCTTGGTCGGTTTTCTCAAGTGTTCGGGGCATCATGCTTTTCCACTCTTCCACCAATCGCGTCTGATCAATGGTCAGCTTATCTATTTTGCTCATAGGTTAACACCTCCACCTGATTAAAATGCGAAAGTGCCACCTCTTTTATCCATACAAAAAAAGCCACACGATTCACTAAGAATCGCATGACTTTTTAAAGGGTTTTCTATACGGAGAGGGTGGGATTCGAACCCACGGAGACCTTGCGACCTCGGCGGTTTTCAAGACCGCTGCCTTAAACCACTCGACCACCTCTCCACGAAGGTGTTTCCTTGTTAGGAAACAACCTTATGCAGTGACAAAAAGCATTGTAGCATACTTTTCAATGAAAAATCAAGCCCTATTTTTTTGTGATCACTTTAACGTTATTCATATAAGGGATCAGAACATCTGGTACAACAATTGAACCATCGATTTGTTGATAATTTTCGAGAATTGCAGCCACGGTTCTCCCCAATGCTAAACCTGATCCATTCAGCGTGTGTACGAATTCAGGTTTGGCCTTAGCTTCACGACGGAAACGAATATTCGCTCTGCGTGCTTGGAAATCCTCAAAGTTACTGCAAGACGAAATTTCGCGATATGCCCCGCTATTAGGTAACCATACTTCAAGATCGTACGTCTTAGCTGACGTAAACCCGATATCTCCTGTACACAGCGTAAGAACGCGATAAGGCAACTTTAGAAGCTGTAGAACACGCTCAGCATGGCTTGTAAGCTTCTCAAGCTCCTCATAGGAGTCTTCAGGCTTCACCAGCTTTACAAGCTCAACCTTGTTGAACTGATGCTGTCTAATTAACCCCCGGGTATCTCGACCCGCTGATCCTGCCTCAGAACGGAAACAAGCGCTGAAAGCAACGAAATTAACAGGCAACTGCTCATGCGTTAAAATATCGTCACGATGATAATTCGTTACGGGTACTTCCGCAGTCGGAATTAGGAAAAACTCCGAATTCTCAATTTTGAAGACGTCTTCTTCAAATTTAGGAAGCTGTCCAGTTCCCGTTAAGCTTTCGCGATTGACGATGTAAGGAGGCAGCATTTCTTCATAACCATGCTCAGCACTGTGCAGGTCCATCATGAAATTAATTAGTGCGCGCTCCAGTCTTGCGCCAAGTCCTTTATAAAAAACAAAGCGAGAGCCTGTAACCTTCGCAGCTGCTTCGAAATCCAAAATACCTAGTTCCTGAGCGACTTCCCAGTGCGGCTTTACTTCAAATTCAAACTTTGGAATTTCACCTACGCGGCGGATCTCCACATTCTCTTCCTCAGTAAGGCCTACAGGAACGCTCTCATGAGGCATATTAGGGATAGAAAGCAGTATATGTTGTAGAGACTCATCCAAGACACGAATCTCGTCATCGAGCTCTTTAATACGGTCTCCAACGGCCTTCATTTCTTGAATCAGCTCATCTGCGTTTTCGCCCGATCTTTTTCGAACAGCAACCTCTTGCGACACCGTATTACGGCGGTTTTTTAATTGCTCCGTTTCTTGTAGGAGCTCTCTGCGTTTTACATCCAGATCAGTGAAACCTTTTAACTCTTCGATCTGTTTCCCGCGGTTTGCCATAGCAGCCTGTACAGCTGCCAGATCACTTCGAAGTAACTTTACATCAAACAAGGAGATTCCTCCGTTAGCGCAAAATAGTTGGAATATGGAAGCAAGCACCCTGACCGGAAACCCGGTTATTTAGAGGTGCTTGTACCCTGAGTTATACTTGTCTTTGCTTTACCATATCTAAGAAATAGCTGTGCATTCGGAAATCATCCGTCAGCTCTGGATGGAAAGAAGCTGCAAGGAGATGCCCCTGCTGAGCAGCTACAATTTGGCCATCATAGGTGGCCAATACATCTACACCCGCACCCACCTTTTCGATAAGTGGTGCACGGATAAATACAGCGCGAACGTTCTCGTCGATGCCTTTGATCGATAAGTCCGTCTCAAAGCTCTCGCGCTGACGTCCAAATGCGTTACGAGCTACCGTGATGTCCATAAGCTCTAGATGAGCCTCAGGTTGTCCTGTAATCTCTTTGGCAATAACGATCAGCCCGGCACAAGTACCGAAGACTGGCTTCCCTTCTGCAGAGAACTGCCTTAAGGCATTGATAAAGCCATACGTTCGCATGAGTTTACCAATCGTTGTGCTTTCTCCACCTGGGATGATTATTCCTTGAATATCAGCCAATTGCTCCGTTTTCTTAATAACGACGCCTTCAGCTCCGGCCTTTTCGATACCACGAATATGTTCTGCTACCGCGCCTTGCAGCGCGAGAACCCCAATCTTTATCATTACCAGCCGCGCTCCTGCATACGTTGGGAAGCGTCAAGCTTAGAAATTTCGATTCCCTTCATAGGTGTACCGATGTTTTTAGAAATTTCTGCAATTAATTTGTAATCTGTATAGTGAGTAACAGCCTCTACGATCGCTTTAGCAAACTTCTCAGGGCTATCTGATTTAAAAATACCAGAACCAACGAAAACACCATCAGAACCTAGGTGCATCATGAGTGCAGCGTCAGCTGGGGTAGCTACACCACCGGCAGCGAAGTTAACGACTGGCAATTTGCCTGTTTCATGTACTTGCAGCAACAGCTCATAAGGAGCACCAAGGTTTTTCGCTTCAAACATCAGCTCATCCTTGGACATCCCTTGTACTTTGCGAATTTGCCCACTAATCATACGCATGTGGCGAACAGCTTCAACAATGTTCCCTGTCCCTGGCTCACCCTTCGTACGAAGCATCGACGCGCCTTCGCCAATACGACGAAGTGCCTCTCCGAGGTCACGAGCGCCACAAACAAATGGAACTGTGAAATCACGTTTATTGATGTGATACACTTCATCCGCAGGTGTTAATACTTCACTTTCATCGATATAATCAACGCCTAGAGATTCTAGGACTTTTGCTTCTACAAAGTGTCCAATTCTTGCTTTCGCCATTACGGGAATCGATACAACTCTCATGACATCTTCAACAATCGTCGGGTCAGCCATGCGGGATACGCCACCAGCAGCACGAATGTCAGCAGGTACGCGCTCAAGCGCCATAACCGCAGATGCACCAGCTGCCTCAGCGATCTTTGCTTGTTCAGCATTCATGACGTCCATGATGACGCCGCCTTTTTGCATTTCAGCCATACCAGTTTTAACGCGGGATGTACCAGTTTCCATTCTTTATTCCTCCTATAGCTTTATGCCAATTTCGTGCAGTTCCCTACACGATTCGATAGTAAACTTCTAAACAATCATTTTACATGATGGATGGGCAATATACAACCCATTTTCTGGTCTAGGAAGCTCCCTTGACCCCTTTAAACATATCACTAAAGAAGTTTTTAATCGAACGGAACAATAGACGAATCCAGCTTCCTTTTTCCACATCGTCATTTGCAATCATGTCGATCGTTTTTTCTTGCCCATTATAGCTTACTTTTACTTTACCCAGTGTATCGCCCTTCTTGATAGGTGCCACAAGCTTACTCTCTTCAAGCGGTTCAGCTGTCAATGTGAAATCTGTGTCCTTTGCACCTTTTTTAGTAATGAACGTCATCCCTGTTTTCGTTACGACAGGTACCTGTGTCTGCACACCTTTCTTAATGTTTACGATTTTCAAAGAATCTATTTCTGCTTTTGCATTTAAATAAGGTTTGATTTCAAAATTATTAAAACCATAATCAAGCAACTTTCTGGTTTCATTGAAACGCTCCGGTTCTGTTTTAGTGCCCATCACGACCGTTATAAGACGCATGCCGTTTTTTTCGGCAGTCCCCGTAAAACAGTAGCCTGCATCATCCGTAGAGCCTGTTTTTAAACCATCTAGCCCTGTGTAAGCATACTTTTTAAAATTGGTGTTGGTTTGATTACCTTCTAGCATCCAATTCCAGTTAATCATTGCCGTCTTATCTGTAGGTCTTAGTTTTAGCGATGTGATTTTAGTAAAATCCAGAATCTCTTTATGATCTTTAAGAATGTTGTAGGCTAAAATAGCCGCATCGCGCGCCGTCATTTTGGTCTCGCCCTCTATAGACTGTGGTGGATTTTTGAGATCCGAACGAGACAACCCCGTAGCGCTAATAAAGTGGGTTTTGTCGGACATGCCAATTTGTTTTGCTTTTTCATTCATCATTTTAGCGAAGTTTTCTTCCGTGCCTCCAATTAATTCAGCAAAAGCTACAGAAGCGTCATTTGCGGAGTAAATAGACATCGCGTTAAACATACTTTTATAGCTCAGTGTTTCATTCTCAGCGATGAGTTGTCCGGAGCCAATAACGTCTGCAGCATTTTTAGTCGCAGTTACGGAAGTTTCCCATGTATATTTCCCTTCTTTTATACCTTCCATGGCAATATATTCCGTCATCATTTTGGCCATACTGGCCGGAGGAAGCGCTTCATCAGCATTCATTTCATAAAGTATAGTTCCCGTGCTTGCCTCCATAATGACAGCTGACTTCGCATTTGGCTTTGGCTCGTTATTCAATGGGGCTGCAGTAGCCGTTGTCGTTGTTTTTGTTCCTTCAGCATGAACATAGGTCGGTTGTATATGTAAAAGGAATGATTGAGCGATTATACTTACACCTAGTACCAAAGCAACCTTTTTTCTCGTTAAACTCAATAATCTCACGATTCCACTCTCCCTAGCGATATAATGACACATTTTATTGTAACACACCCCATTAGACAAAAAAAAGAAGACGTAGGTTCAAAACCAGCGCCTTCTTTTTCGTCAGTATTGTGACAATTACATTGAATAGTTGGGTGCTTCTTTTGTAATCTGAATATCGTGCGGGTGACTTTCTTTTAGCCCTGCACCTGTAATCCGAATAAACTGCGTGTCGTGAATAAGCTCTTGAATATTTCTTGCGCCGCAGTAACCCATACCCGAGCGAAGACCACCAACGAGTTGATATACAGTGTCTGCCATAGGCCCTTTGTAAGCTACGCGACCTTCGATCCCCTCAGGAACAAGTTTACTCTCATTCTCTTGGAAATAACGATCCTTACTACCTTCCTTCATTGCTCCTAGAGAACCCATTCCACGATACACTTTAAATTTACGTCCTTGGAAAATTTCTGATTCTCCTGGACTTTCGTCTGTTCCTGCAAAAAGACTGCCAATCATAACAGCGCTAGCACCAGCCGCAATCGCCTTCACAACATCCCCTGAGTACTTAATACCTCCATCAGCAATAACAGGTACATTGAACTCCGCAGCTGCTTGCGCGCAGTCAAAGATAGCCGTAATTTGAGGTACTCCAATTCCTGCGATAACCCTTGTTGTACAAATAGAGCCTGGACCAATACCCACTTTGACCATAGATGCTCCAGCTTTAATCAAATCGCGTGTCCCGTCAGCCGTCGCCACATTTCCTGCGATAATAGGAAGCTCTGGATATTGGGCTCTTAGCTTACTCACCGTGTTTGAGATGTTAATGTGATGTCCATGAGCAGAGTCTACTACGATTATATCGATGCCGGCTTTAACAAGCGCTGCCGCTCTTTCCATAACATCTTTGGCTACGCCAACAGCCGCTCCAACTACCAAACGTCCTAGGGTGTCTTTAGCCGCGTTAGGGAATTGAATAGCCTTTTCGATATCTTTAATCGTAATCAAACCTTTTAGTTCGAAATTTTCGTCGACTAACGGCAATTTTTCAATTTTATGCTGTTGAAGTAAACCTTCCGCTTGTTGAAGCGTTGTACCAACTGGCGCTGTTACAAGATCTTCGCGTGTCATGACTTCTTTAATTTTAATCGAGTAATCATGAACAAAGCGCAAATCACGGTTAGTCAAAATACCAACAAGCTTATTGCTCTCATTCACAATAGGAACACCTGATATCCGGTACTTCGCCATGAGTTCTTCCGCGTCATAGACATGATGCTCCGGTGTAAGGGAAAAAGGATTCGTAATGACCCCGCTCTCCGATCTTTTAACGCGATCTACTTCTTGTGCTTGTTGTTCAATGGTCATGTTCTTATGAATAATCCCGATGCCGCCTTCACGTGCCATAGCAATAGCAAGAGCAGATTCTGTTACAGTATCCATGGCTGAGCTGATGAATGGAATGTTTAACTTCACATGCGGAGCAAGTAATGTCGATACATCAATCTCCTTACCGAACACTTCCGATTTTCTCGGCACCAACAACACATCATCAAATGTTAAACCTTCCTTGCCAAACTTATCTTCCCTCACAACACAAATTCCTCCTCATGCAGGTGTATATATTAGTGCTTATCTTAACAAAACCCTATTTTTCGTGTCAAGGAAAAGGACTGGATACCTTCAGGACAAACAGCTGAATAAGAAGATTCCGTTAACGATAAGAATACATACTGTTAGAGTTCCACAACAGAAACTGTTCAATTCCATGCTCTTTGGCTGCTTTGATTTGCTCCCTAACATCCACAGATCCGTAAGTCTTATGAGGTTTCACCCAAGTCGCTGTAAAATCCTGATACCAAGGTCTTATTTCGGCAATGCTCGTATTCGCTCGCTCTAGTTGATCATTCTTTGATATTGCGTCACTTATCGCTTTACTAATAATCGCATAGGGCTGCAAATCAGGGTTCTTCACTCCATAAATACCGCTGGAATAATGCGATGGATACAGCATCGGTGAAATGAAATGAACTTGCTTACTGATCCTCGTCCATTCTTGACCAATACCCATATCGTTGTCAGAAGATGTTGTCATACCGAATACATCAGCGGACAAAAAAGCTTGCCCACCAACCCTTTCTTTTGCTCGCTTCAGAAAGGCTTCTATTACTTGAGCTTTTGTCCAATGCTGTGGATTATCGAAATTTACTTCGCGATCTACTTTCTTTCCGTTATCAGGAAATCTAACATAATCAAACTGAATCTCATCAAAACCTAATTCTGCTACTTCTTTGGCAATTTGAATATTATAATCCCAAACTTCTTCCTTGTAAGGATCGACCCACGATGTTCCCTTGCTGTCTCGCCATACATTTCCAGAACGCGTCAGAAGAGTATAGTTACTTTTCTTTTTGCTCAAATAAGGATCTTTAAAAACAACAATTCTGGCAATGGTATAGATCCCATTTTGCTTAAGTCTTTGAAGTTTGGACTTTATATCTCCTATAATAGTATGACTATTAGCACCAATTTCGTTAACTAAAGGGACCACTGAGGGGTATGTAACCTGTCCCGAATCATTTTTTACATCTATGACCATCGCATTCAAATCAGTTTGCTCAACCAATTGGATCAACTGCTCGAATTTCTTCCCTACTGCCGACCATGCTGATACGTATATGCCTTTAACAAGTTGCTTTTGAGGTTTTTGCTCCATTGCCGTTATTCCTACTTGAGGCACAAGCTTCAGCTCTTCTAGTTGGGGTGCAGCCATCTGCTCTGCTATCGGCGTTGGCACTACTTGTCCTTGGTTAGACATAGAGTTTAAAGAACTCACAGTGTTGTTCTTTATTTGATCCGGTTTTGACGAACAACCCACGCTCGTAAGTGAAACTATACAACCCACGCTTATAAAAAACCACTTCACCCGTCTTAGTTGATCCATACAATTCCCTCCTCATAGGGCTAGTATGGTTTAATAACGACTAATATAATGATGTAAAAAAAGAGTCTTTCTGGAATTTCTTCCAAAAAGACTCTTTTTTATATGCTTGGCAACGTTCTACTCTCCCAGAACCCTGCGGTTCAAGTACCATCGACGCTGGAGGGCTTAACGGTCGTGTTCGAGATGGGAACGCGTGGGTCCCCTCCGCCATCATCACCAAACAGTCAAAG
>NZ_JAAIKC010000012.1 GCF_010820665.1 Paenibacillus sp. SYP-B3998
TTAGGCACGCCGCCAGCGTTCGTCCTGAGCCAGGATCAAACTCTCCATAATAGTTAAACCTATTTGAAAGCTTAATTGCTCATTTGCGTTGCTAGCGAGATTTGCATCTCTTTTTTGGTCGATTGCTTGACCGTGCTTCTTTCACTCGTTGTTCAGTTTTCAAAGATCAATTTCTTTCGTTCGCCGCCGTTGTTTCCGAAGCAGCGAGATGTAATATACCATGTTGAAATTTCTTTTGCAAGTCTTTTTCACAATTTCTTTTTTTCGATCCATTCGTGAAGATAATCAACACGTTCAGATCTCGAAAAGCATTTGTTACCTGCCCGTTTGGGACAGGAGTCATAATATAACACATATAATATTGTAATGCAACAACGTTTATTAAAATTACATCAATACATGCAAGGACCGACGAGATGGTCGCCGTCCTAAATGTATCGCTTCATATAAAGGGCGAATAAACTATATCTATTTTCAGATTACCTGGTGCCTGTCCGCCGGGAATTCAAGACCCATTTGCTTGCGAGCTTCGTCCAAGATCTCAATTGTTACTCTAGAGTTCGTGTGAGAATTCGTTCTGGATTCCAGTTGACCTGCCTTAATCAAGCTAATAAATTCAGCTGCCTCATAAACCATCGTTCGACTCGATTGCGGTTGTGTTAAATCCTCTACCGCCCCATCTCGATAACGAATTTCCACTTTCTCAGGTTCATTGATTTTGTCGATAACCATGGTGCCGTGCTCTCCTTGAATTTCAGTTGGTAGGTAAGAGCTACTAATCTTCGCGTGCATAATAACTGCATTCATTTCCTCGTACTGAAGAAGGAGGCTTCCCTGCCCATCAACACCAGATTCCAGCAAAAGCCCGTTCGCTTGAATACTGACCGGCTTTCCAAACAGCACAACTAGGGGATATATGCAATAAATGCCAAGATCCATTAATGATCCATTCGAATAAATAGGATTGAATGCGTTAAGTACTGTTCCTTGCTTATAAGCATCATACCGAGATGAATATTGACAATAGCTCGCAAAATATCGGCGAATAGGTCCGAGCTTATGGATATTATCCTGTACAGCCCGAAAATTAGGAAGCAGGGTGGATTTAAGGGCTTCCATGAATACAACATTATTCCTCTGCGAAGCTTCAATCATAGCCGCAACCTCAGAAGCATTGGAAGCAGCCGGCTTTTCGCATAGTACGTGTTTACCGTGATCCATGCAAAGAACTGCCTGTTCAGAGTGAAAGGAGTTCGGACTAGCAATATAAACAGCGTCAAATTCTTTACTTTTCACAAACATATCCAGGTCATTGTAAAGATGTTGAACCTCATACTTTTGAGCAAATTCACGACCTTTTTCCTCTGTACGGGAGTATACAGCTGTTAATACAAACTCGCCTGTATCCCTAGCTGCTTGGATGAATATCTCCGTAATCCAATTGGTTCCGATAATACCAAAACGTATCATACGCTACTTCATTTCCTTTCATACATATGTTTCGTCCACTTTATCATTTTAACAAGGAAATGAGAAACCTGTTCTACGGAGTATCTCACTTTAATTTTGTTCGTGTTTACTGTCTTCAAAACATTTCGGGAATAAGTAAAATACAACTTCAGGTTATCAATGTCAATTCAATTAATCAGTAGTTGAATTGACAAAATAATTTTGTAAATTTTAAATCACAGTTGATTCACTTTACATATTTATGTGACCATTATAAAATCAAAATATGATTACTCTTCTCAAGGAGCTGCCAGAATGAACGAAAAAACCTCTATGCAAGATATTGCCGATAAGCTTAACATTTCCAAAAACGCGGTCTCTTTAGCTCTTAACAATAAATCGGGAGTAAGTGAGCAATTACGTTCACGAGTGTTGGAGGCTGCCAGTCAACTCAACTATAGGACCGAAGTTAGGGCTAAAAAAAAGCGCAGCAACCTCCTAGTTTTAATGCCGGAGCATATACACGACGACAAGTTTTTTTATTACGAAGTATGCTGGTCTACTGAAAAGAGAGCCAAGGAAAATGGCTACAACGCAATCATCTGCAGCGTTGCGAAGGACATGGAAAACAACCTTGTTTTGCCCGAAATATATAACGAAATGCTATTTAAGGGTGTGCTACTCATTGGTGCTTTCCAACTCGACTACGTGTCTAAGCTTTTTGAATCACAGCTTCCCTTAGTAACAGTAGATCATTATTACCACGATTTGAGACTTGATGCTGTAATCACAGCTAATGCTGAAGAAGCTCATACTATCGTAAACTACTTAATTAAAAAAGGGCACCAACATATCGGTTTTATTGGAGCCTCTCCTAATAACCAGAACTTTCGGGACCGATGGTACGGTTATCAAAATGCGATGTCCGCAGCTGGTTTGAATGTGGATAGGAACCATTGCTTCTTTCCTTCATCGTCACCAGAAGCTCACAGCACAATTTCGACCGAATTAACCGTTCATTTAAAGGGAATGCCTTCCCAGCCTACGGCCTTTTTCTGCGTCAACGATCGCATGGCGATATTAACTATACAACTTCTTAGCAGTGAAGGAATTAAAGTTCCTGATGACATTTCCATCGTGGGCTTCGACGATATTGAAGCCGCAAGTATGATTTCCCCACAGCTAACAACCATTCAAGTCAATCGCGAGCATCTCGGCTTCGAAGCCGTGGACTACCTAATCCGCAAAATTGATTATGGTGGAAGCCCAGCTAAAATTTCTATTTATGGCAACCTAATCGAGCGCGACTCTTGCACAGTTACGCTGTAATTTACATTTTTTTGTAAAGTTTCTTAGAACTATATATATAGGTAATGTGAAAAAAGGAGCATTTGACAAATTACTTGACAACAATGAAATTTAACCCTCGATCTGGAATAATGCCGCTTTAGTCTTTTAACGGGTAGATTTGCAGGTAGAAAAGCTGTAGCAAAAAGAGGGAGGAGGGGAGGAGGACGCCTCTAAAATTCTCGAAATTAGGAACGAATGGAGAGGTGCTTTTCATGTTTGTTTTCTGAAGAAACGGTTCGGGTCATTTCGTCGATTCGAACGCAGCGAATATCTCTACTGTGCAAGTCATGCAGAACATCTTCAAGAGCACGCAGCATATAAAGAGGCGCATCCTTATCTGCACCTAAGGTTTCTCCGCAATCATGAAGCAGAACAACAGAGCCATCCGTAATTTGGTGAAGCAGTACCGATTTCAAATTTTTTTGTCCCACACGACTGCGCCAGTCCTTGGCCATAAGTGACCAAAGAACAAAGGTATAGTCCCTTCTTAACAGCAAATCAAACACATTGAATATGCCCCAAGGCGGGCGGTAGCAAGTAGGATGCTCTCCAGTGATGTCTTGGATTTGTGCAGCACACCGTTCTACCTCCTTACGAACTGTCCAAGGAAGCATCAACCAGTTGGATTTGTGTAAATAATTATGCAAGCCGATCTGATGCCCTTCTCGATGCATACGCAGAATAAGATCAGGATACTGTTGCGCACGTACGCCCAAAACGAAAAACGTTGCTTTCACTTCGTGCCTTTTTAGCATATCTAGCAGTTGAGGTGTGTATAGTGGATTCGGACCATCATCGAACGTCAATGCAATCTCCCTTGTTTCCTCCCCTTTGCGAAAGACGCCTATTCCCAATATACGTGTAATAATCCATGGAACTAGTGTATATACCGCACCAATCGCCACCAGGCTGATTGCCAAATGTCTCATGATCGTCCTCCTTCTCGACTCTCCTGTTCAATGCTAGCTCTTCGGAAGTCAAATGGATCATACATTAGCATATGCCACATGCAGTCCTTCTCGTGCAGCCTTTGAGTGATGCTTTGTTTCCAGGATAGCTGCTATTGTATGAAATGCGCCCTCCTTCGACTGATTAGACTTCGCATTCTTCTTTAACTCGGATAACAACGATCGGTTTGCAATTACTTCAAGCAATTGGCTTTTCAATTCCGCTGCGTTCCGCGCTTCGATTGCTGCACCTAAACCAACTAGATAAGCTGCATTTCCCTGTTCTTGGCCTGGTATAGGTTTATACAGCATCATCGGAAGCTCTAGCGCAAGCGCCTCTGAAACCGTCAAACCACCAGGCTTGGTCACTATTAAATCTGATAGTGCCATCAATTCATGAATATGGTCTACAAATCCAGTTATGACCACGCGATGAGAAGTTTTTCCGCCTCCGAGCTCCTCTTCAAGCCTTTGCTTCAGTTTCTCGTTACGTCCACAAACGAAAATAAATTGCACAGGAGCGGCCAAATCATCCGATTGAAGCACAGACTTGAACTGCTTCCCAATTAAGCCATGCCCCCCGCCCATCACAAGTACTGTGGGCATCCTTCGATCTAATTGGTATTTATCCCGCAGTTCCGAACGATCATAGGTTTGTGTGAAAGGCATCCTAATCGGGATACCAGTCACCATAATGCGATGCTCAGGAACATGATAGCGTAACAAAGCCTTTTTAACATGTTCAGCGCCCACTAGATAGCGATCCGTGCATGGATGAATCCAATAGCTATGATCTGTGTAGTCCGTCATGACCGTTACTGTCGGTACACTGGTAAATCCATTGTTTTTTAAATAAGACATCGCCGCGGCTGCTCCTGGAAACGTACTCACGACCTCGGTAGGTTCATAATCATGAAGGAGCTCCAACATTCGATCCGTACTAAACGACTTCATCCGTTTAAACCAATAGGATAACGTATTGTCTTCGCGCGTCTTACGGTATAAATAACCGTAAACAGACGGCAGGCTTTTCACCCACTGCATATAGCAGTACTTCCCCACTGAATGCAAATGCGGGTGCGTCCATTCTAGGAAGTCAACAACCTTCACTTCTACATCCGGATGGTAAAAACGCGCTGCTTCTAAAATAGCTTGCGCTGCTTTATTGTGACCATCTCCAAGACTGCCGGACAGGATTAGTATTTTCTCTCTATGCATCATTTTTCAAGCCCTCCCTTTATATGACTAGGCTGCACATTCGCAGCTATCGGCACGATCTTCCAACCTCTACAAACTCTTTGTACAACGTAAATGACGCCTTCTGCAACCAATACGGCACCCACGATATCCAGCAAAACATGCTGTTTAACAAACAGTGTGGACGCAATAATAAGTACAGACATCAGTGTGACTATTACGGTATATAAACGAGGTATTTGCTTTGTATTTAAATAAGCTTTCATCATTAGATAGGACGTAAGCACATGTGTGCTGGGGAAACAATTAAACGGTTGGTCTGAAAGATAAACCCACTGAACCATTCGCAGCATCCAATCGTCTCCACTGATTACAGGTCGAGATACAAAGGTTTGGTACACTGCGTAAACACTATAACAAAGAAGTAAGCCGATTATGAACTGAAGCAGCGTTAGATAATAGGTGCGGCGATCTTTATAAGCCAGGTACATGAACCCAAGAAGGAGAAAGACGTACCACAGCATATAAGGGACAACGAATATTTTCAGAAAAGGAATTTGCCGATCCAAGTCCGTAACCAAGCTGTAGGAAACCACTCCCGCATGATTTAAGTGGATATAAATGAGACCCACCAACGGGATAGACAACAACGCACAGCAAGCAAGCAGATACGACTTTAATGACCCTTCTCTCACACGAACTCCTCACTCTCCTTAACGTTATTACCATCATAAAAGAAATTTGATACCTGCAAAACGCACTTTGGTACTGTCTTCCTTTAGCCAAAGGTCGCAAAAAAACCTAGACCTAAGGCTAAGTAGGGGCGATAGAAAAAAGAGCCTGCACCCAAAAGGCACAAGCTCAATGGAACAAATTGCTCCAAAGCTAAGGTATTAACTTTGTTTGCCTCGCCTTCTCGGCTACCCGTTTCGTGTAGCCGCTTAGCGGCTTTTTCAAAGCGAGAGCAACGACATAGCAGATCGCAATAAAAACGCAGAGGAAGAATACATCTTTGAGCACGACCTCAAGCTGCATGCCGCCCACCGCCTCGCGCATGACTCCGACCGCATAAGTGAACGGAACGAAGGGATTAAGCTTTTGGAAAAAAGGGGACGCGGTACTGACCGGAAACGTCCCACCAGAGCTTGAGAACTGAAGTACAAGGAAGATGATCGCAATTCCTTTGCCCATGTTTCCAAACACCGAGACGAGCGTATAGGTGATCGTTATAAACACTTTACTGATCAATATCGCGAACAGAACGAACCATATTTTATCCACAACGTAGGTGCCTAGAAGAAAGAAATCCCCCAGCGTGACGATTATCGCTTGAAAAAAGCCCACTGTTAAGAAAATCATCATACGTCCAAAGTAAACATGGTAGCTTTTCAGCAAGCCATCCGAGTTATCCACATCTACTCTCATCATTGAAACAAGTAGCATAGCACCTACCCACAGAGATAAGGTCGTGTAGAAGGGAGACATAGCCGATCCATAATTAGGAATCGGAAACAGCTTTTCCTCTTTAATCAGTACTGGATTGGAGAGAAAATCGCTTTGCTTTTGGATATCGTTTTGGAGCAGCTTGAGAATTTCCTCAATGCTGTTACCGCCTTCGACACGCCGGATCTGATCAGCAGCCCTCCGAACAGCCGCCTCAAACGCAGGAAGATCACTACGAACCAAATTCGCGGCTGCATGCACCGCATCTTCCACTTCCGGAAATTTCGTTTGGTACAAATCCGACACCTTACGAATCTCATCCTCTGCCGCAGGCAGATCGTTACGCACAAAGTCCGCCGCTTCATGTAGCTTCTGCTCAACTTTGGGCAGATCATTACGAACGAACGGCGCAGCTTCATTGATAGCTTTGGTAAATTCATTCATTTTGGTTTGAATGGTCTCCGATGCCTCGTGAACTTTCGCGCGAATTTGCGGCAAATCCTTTTGCAGCGCATCCAGTTGCGTTTGAGCGAAATGAATACCTGACTGGGCATCGAGCAGAATTTCTTTAATATTAGGCAACTGATCTTTAAGTGTTTTCAGCACGTCCGCTGAGTTTTTAGCAACAGACTTGATCTGATTCAATGCTATGGTAATGTTCGGAACGATCTCTGAGTCATAACGGGAAAGGATATTGCCTATTGCGCCGCTAGCTTCTCTGGACAAGGTGTTGAGATGGTCGACTAGATCTTTGGCAGGTTTTTCTCCTCGCTTAATGGCAGACTCTATTTTATTAATTGTTTGGATTTGATCATTAAACTTCGTTTTGATAGCGGTCAAACGGCTGATATTATCGCTTAACGGACTGCTCGGCAAGTAACCGTTGAGCCGTGTGAATAGATCGATTGTTTTGTCAATGACTGCCACGCCCGTTGTAAGTCGATCTCTTAGAAAGCCTAACGCAGTTAAAGCCTTCTCTGGATCCATATTCACATCTTGAAGCACTTGCGTAATCTGCGTGACTGCGTCTGCTGTTTGTTGAAGCAGGATCAAGTTTTGCTTAACGACAGGAATCATCGCTTGAAAAGCAGCATCGTTGTTCTGCAAATAATTGTATAGTTGATCGGCGAAAGCGCCGCCTTGCGTAGCAATAGCATCCACTTTCGGGAGGGCGCTTAATGCTGCGCTAACGACCTCGTCCGCTTTGCGAGACTTATCAATGGCTGTATTAAGGGCTTCTGCAACTTTATCAAAGTTCTGATCCAACTCCGCGATCCGATCAGCGGCCTGCTGTATCTCAGGAAGCTTCTGCTGAATAACAAGCACCTCTTGCGCTACGGCCTCTATCTTCGGCCAACGCTCCTCAATCTTCAGTACCGTATCCGCCGCTCGATCAATGTCGGGAATTTTCTTTTCGAGCTCGACGATTTTCTGACCTTTTTCCTTTAATTCAGGAAGTTTTTGTTCAATCTCTATCGCTTTATTGCCCATATCCTCGATAGCTGGAAGACGCTTTTCCAATTCAAAAATTTTCGTCTCCATATTACGAATGGTAGGAAGCTCTTTTTCAAAGTCAATGCCTAGCTCTTTCATTCGTGTCAGGATGGAGGTGCTCACGGTTTTGATAAAATTTTCACTGATTTGAGCAGTCACATTAGACGCGCCTTTACTCGTAATTTTGGGCGCAACTGCGTTAATTTTCTCATTCACGGTATAGAGAATTTCTGGCTTTTCCATCGTGCCATCCATAATGCTCGTGATTTTCTTGGAAAAGTCAGCAGGAATAATCAAGCTTGCGTAATAATCACCGTGTTCGACGCCGCGAAGCGCCTCCTTCTCATCCACAAACGTCCAACCAAGCGTATGATTGTTTTTCAAATTATCTACAACTTCATTACCGATGTTAATGGCCTTATCCTCAACAGTCGCGCCTTGGTCGTTGCTTGTAACCGCGATCTTGATGCCGGACGTATTCGAGTAAGGGTCCCACATCGCCTCCAGGTTAATCCATGCATAAACGGATGGTAAAATAGCTAGCGCAATCATGAGAAAAAGACCCGTGGGCACTTTCCACAAGTTCATAAGATCTGTTTTATAAATGCTAAAAATCTTCTTCATTTTCTGTCCACCTATTTCCACTCTTTTGGTAGTTAATGTTACCTTGCATCTCGTTTACCATACAAAAGAATTCGCTCGCTGTCTACTTACAAATTGTAGGGCTGTGGATATGTCTGCTTGTGGATATGTGCACAACGACTCTTAGATATTATACACAGCAGCTTCTGTGGACATGTTGATATTGTTGATAAGTATGTGGATAACTGTAGATAGAGAAATGAGAAAAGAACGTACGATTTCGATATAAAGTTCGCACTTGCCGAGGGAAGCAAGCCTGCAAATAGGCATACTGAGCATCTGACTTCTCGCATATGCTATAGGAATCCAATATCCGATTACACGCCTGGTTGCTTATCGGTTTTTCACATAAAATAACCTATAATTAAGGAGAAGATCCATACCCAGAAAGCTAGGTGATGACATGAAAAGAACTATTGTTATTAGTGATATTCATGGAGAGCTAGAAAAATTTGAACGTTTACTAAATGAAGTCCAGTATCAACCCGAGCATGATCAGCTCATTCTGCTAGGGGATTACGTAGACCGTGGGCCAGATGCGAAAAGCGTAGTGGAGAAGGTTATTGAATTAAAAGAAGCTGGCGCCCTTGTCCTAAAGGGCAATCACGAAGATATGATGATAAACGCCCTTACCAAAAATGAGGAAAGAACATGGAATCGCTGGGTACATATGAATGGCGGACATAAGACGTTAGAAAGCTACGGCTTTACGAAGACAGATTATCTTGTTGACAAAATGACTGAAGAATTCAACAGGCCTCCCTTACATTCGGACATATTGGAGCAGCACTTAACTTTTTTAATGGACCTAGACCATTATATTGAAACTGAGGACTACATTTTCGTCCATGCCGGCGTACATCCAACAACACCTATTGCTGAAACAGATCCTTATACGCTCATGTGGATTCGAAGTGATTTTCATGATGGATATGAGGGGGAGAAAACCGTAATATTCGGCCATACCACAACAGATTCCCTGCATGATGAAGAAGACAACTTTGAGGTCTACTTCGGAGAAAATCGGATTATCGGTATTGATGGCGGCGCTGTATATGGTGGACAGTTAAATGCGTTAGAGCTGCCAAGTTTAGCTGTTTACGCTGTAAAATGAATCCTACCTTCTAAACTCAACGCTTGACACGAAACCAAATGGTTTCGTACACTCATTTATGAAACCATTTGGTTTCTGATCAAATGAATCTTTGGGAGGAACGTGACGAATGAAAAGTGCCAACCCTTTTATCGTTGTTACTAATTGCGAAGAAGCTATTCATTATTATCAGCGCATTTTCGGCGGAGAAATTCACATCCTCAACCAACATGGAGGCAAAATCCTTCATGCTGAGCTGCATGTCGGCAATAGTTTGATTCATTTCTCGGATACCTATGGACAAACTTATACAGCAGGACAAAATACGAAGATCATTTTACAATTCGAGACCGAAGAGGAAATCAGACATGTTTTTGAAACACTGCTCATCGACGGTAATGCAACGATTGAACTGCAGGATACTTTTTTCGGAGCGCTGCATGGCCAAGTGACGGATAAGAACGGAATTGGCTGGGTCTTGAATTATTTTAGGTAAAGGCCAATTCTGGAGCACTTATCCGAAGATGAGTTCCAAAGTAAAAACTGACATTAACCGTGATACGCTTTGGAGCTTGGTACAACATATATGTTCATACCGTCCTGTCAGCAACGTGGCCGTCGAGTAAAGTGGTCAGCACTGCATTTCCGACATCAAGATAAAGTGAAACCTAGTAAATATCATTTGGAGGCCTTCTACAATGGAAAATCAAACACACACTCTGCCGGATATTCGGCAAACACTCGTCTTTCAAGCACCTATTCAGAAGGTGTGGAACGCTGTCGCTACCTCAGAGGGGATTGCCGCATGGTTCATGCCCAATGATTTCAAGCCCGAAGCCGGGTATGAATTCCATCTGGAAGCTGGCCCTTTCGGCAAATCGCCTTGTAAAGTAACGGAAATCGATCCCCCAAACCGACTAGCTTTCAATTGGGGCAAAGACTGGACATTAACATTCGAGTTAGTCGATCTGGATGGCAAAACGGAGTTCACGCTCGTTCATTCCGGCTGGGATGCCGACAAGGTTACTGAGTTCGGACAAACGCACAAGGAAGTTCGCGAAAGAATGTCGCAAGGCTGGGGCAGTCTTCAAAAGTCACTCGCTACTTACGTCGAGTCTTAAGATGACTGTTCCCTCGCAGAAGCATGACGTTTTCCAAGCGATTGCCGATCCGACTCGTCGTCAGGTCTTAAAGCTGCTAGGTGAGCAAGAGATGCCAGTTACGGTCATCAGCGGTCACTTCCCAATAAGCCGCACAGCTGTTTCCAAGCACCTGCGCATATTGGCTGATGCCGGGCTCGTCAAAGAGCGAAAGGTCGGTCGCGAGACCCGTTATCGCCTAGAAGCAGAACCCCTTATGGAACTAAAGCGATGGCTTTCCTACTACGAACGCTACTGGGATAATAGATTGAATGTACTCAAACGACTTGTTGAAGCTGACGATAGTGAAGGGGCTAACCCTCTTGCCGCGTTAGCCTTAATTGATCTGGATGAGAATAAGTCCTAATAGGAAATAGAAATTAAAAAGAAAGGTCAGCAACCCCGATGTTACTTAGGGTTGCTGACCTTTTGTTTATTCATGGCGCCACTTCATCAGGGACGGGCAGCCATTCAGAGGACCATTTGGCAATCTCACCGAAGATTGGGGCTAATGCCCTTCCTTTGTCGCTTAACGAATATTCTATACGAACAGGGCTTTCAGGGAAGACTACCCTCTTAACAATGCCTTCAAGCTCCAGTTCTTTGAGACGTTCGGACAAAACCTTGCCGCTTAAATTAGGGAGCGCATGATCAATATTAACAAAACGCTGCGGACCCGAAAGCAATTGAAAAACGATGAGCGACGTCCAACGTTTGCTCAGGATTTCTACTGCTTTTTCAAACCGAGGACACATTTGACTTTGGTCCATTTTCATCACCTCAATATATTCTTCTTATTATAGCGTAAGCATACAACGAAAACCAATGTTACGCAAAGTAAATTAATTACTTGACGGAACTTAGTGTGTATAATATACTCGGTTACATTAAGTAACTAAGTATTTAGAAGTAACGAAAATATTACTTAACAAAAGGAGTGTTCACAATGATTTCACCTATCTTCGTAGGACATGGTTCGCCCATGATGGCGATTCAAGATACTGCGTGTACGGCATTTCTGCTTACCTATGGAAAGAAGTTAGCCCCTAGTGCGATTGTTATTTTCACAGCTCATTGGGAAACTGAAGTGCTAACGATCTCATCAACGAATGACGTATACGAGACCATCTACGATTTCGGAGGTTTTCCGAAGGAGTTATACCAAATCAACTATCCAGCCAAAGGTTCGACTAAACTTGCCCAAACACTTGCCGACCGCTTTCAGGCCAAAGGAATCGCCGTGAATATGGACACGACCAGAGGGCTAGATCACGGATCATGGGTACCTCTGTCAAGGATGTTTCCTACCCCGCCATGTCCAGTTATTCAAGTGTCGGTGAATCCTTATTTACCGCCCTCTGAGCAGTATCGCATTGGAGAGGCGCTTCGCGGCCTCGATCAAGAAGATATTTTAATTATCGGAAGCGGTGCGACCGTCCATA
The DNA here is from genome assembly GCF_010820665.1 of Paenibacillus sp. SYP-B3998. Lineage (GTDB taxonomy): Bacteria > Bacillota > Bacilli > Paenibacillales > NBRC-103111 > Paenibacillus_E. Next base: position 12,197 of record NZ_JAAIKC010000012.1, read on the forward strand.
ATTTGCGGGCCATCAATTGGAACGCCACCGAGCCTGAGGCTTGGGCTGTAGGTTTCGATGATTGGTTAGTCGATCATATCCAGAAGCAGGAGTTGGATGCACTTTTCCACTACGAGACACAAGCTCCTAATGCCCGGATGGCCGTACCTAGAGCTGAGCATTTCATCCCACTCTATATCGCTATGGGAAGTGGCAACCCGGAACGTCAAGCTCAAGTGATTCACCGGAGTTACGAAGTCGGATCGCTTAGTTATCTTTCCATCGCTTTTTAATCGATGGAAAGCTGTTTCAATTTTTAAATTTACAGCTCTGTTTTCGTTTATTGTTGATTTTCGCCCAAAAGAAAACCGCCCCTTTTTATTCGGAACGGTAATCTTACTGGGGATTTAGAATATGTAATTTTTTTACAGCTATCTAGAAGACAAGAAGTCCATTTTGATTAACCTTTATCAAAATGGACTTCTTGTCTTTTTTGTAAAACAGTGGCCTCTGTACCTGGCGCTTACCGACATCTTTTTTGCTCTTAACTAGGATTATAATATTAGAGACTACTCAAGGAAGGCATGGACGAGCAATGGCCTATACATTCGACGATTTATATGAAGCAGTTGAAGGGGATGAATTCAAAAAAGTTAAAAAGATCCTACAAGCGGATCCCTCGCTAATTACTGGAAAAGATGATTATGAATTTAGCGTGCTTCATGGTGCAGTTATGACGGAAAATACCAAGATGGTTGAGTTTCTGCTAGATCAAGGTGCGGATGTGAATGCTCTAAATGATGAAGGCATTACCCCACTTCATATTGCTCTGTATCCCGATGTGGTCACATGCTTGCTCAATCGCGGAGCCGAGATCAACAAAAAGTCCTCGGACGGAAGCACACCTTTACATACACAAGTCTCAGACGGTGAAGAACGTTTGGACGTAGTTGAAATGCTTCTTGCCAAGGGGGCGGACAAAAGCATTAAGGATAACGACGGACAAACCCCGCTGGACATTGCAAGGGCAAGGGAAGAAGAAGAGATGATTGAACTGCTCAGCTAAAATAATAGACCTAAAAAGCGAACGCTCTTTCCAAAGGGTGCTCGCTTTTTTGAGCCACATTTTTTTACTTTTGCAAAGATAGTGCAAACTCAAGATTATTATTCAACAAGTTGATTTTTATTACTCAGTAGCAAAAAAACTTTTCCGAGGCATTTAATCTCATTGGAGCTGCTTATTAATTTGCTCCCTCAATACCAAGTGCATCTAGCGAAACTTGATAAATCGATAGATGCTCTGGCTGAAGAATTAATGGAGTATGATTTAATTCAATCTATACCGGTATTTGGCCCAAATTGCTGCAACAATTTTAGCTGAGATCGGGAAAATTGATCGGTTTGATCACGCAAAGAAACTGGTTGCTTTCTGCCTAATTTGAATAAGCAATGTTTAGACATCGAAGAAAACCGCCCCAATTTCTTTTCTATGGGACGGTTATTTGTCTTACACTTTTGTCAGCATAGCCAAGAAAAGAAGAGCTGACTGTTCACGCAGTCAGTTTTTTGCAGTATTCAACTCTACCACTACTCTGGTTTTCGATAGCATATAAAATGCTTAGCCCAAGATTATGTATAGTCTTGGGCTGCTCTTTGTTATTTTCTGAACCCATTCTACTAGGTCACCTTAATGGACTGTTTACACGATCTTAACTTGACCCTACTCTACTTTAAATTTATATTAATGACAAATGTACAACACAAGAACAAATGTAAAAACATGAAGTACAGACAACACTGAGGTGAAAACATATGCACGTAAATATCTTGGGTTACTGGGGAGGGTACCCCGCTCCCGGTGGTGCGACTGCTGGCTACTTAGTAACAACGGACGAAGGACATATTTTGCTGGACTGTGGAAGTGGCGTAATGAGCCAGCTCACTTTCCATACATCTGTGGAGAATTTATCCGGCGTTATTTTGTCCCATTTGCATGATGATCATATGGCGGACATCGGTATATTACAGTACGCTGCCGTCGGAGCCATTAGAAACAAACGGATGAACCATAAACTGAAGTTATTCGTTCCTGAAGAGCCGGCTGATAGTCTTAGCAAGCTGTATGGTCCACATACCGATATCACCTTGATTAACCCTGCTCTTAAGCTGCAATTGGCTGGCGCTGAAATCGAGTTTGTACCCGTACAGCATACGATTTCCTGTTATGCAGTAAAAATCACTTACAAAGATAAGGTACTAGTATATTCAGGTGATACCTCTTACTGTGATTCGCTGATTGAGATCGCTAAGGATGCGGATATCTTTCTATGTGAAGCGACAATCTGCGAGGGGAGTCATCATACGACTGGTGACGGGCATATGGATGCTAGCCAAGCGGCTACAATCGCAGAAAAAGCAAACGTGAAAAAACTGATTCTCGTGCATTTGCCCGGTGACGGCAATCTTGAATTGATGAAACAAACGGCAAGTGAAGTGTTCGGGGGGCCTGTCTTCCTTCCTAATACAGAGAGCATGTACAAGGTCTAAACCTGTAACCTAAAAGAAATGGAGCAAACACATGTATAGATTACTAGCCCTAGACATGGATGGAACACTCTTGAATCCACACAAAATGATTTCACCCAGGGTTTTCCATTCAATACAAGCAATTATTGGAAAGGGGGTGAACGTAACTATTGCTTCGGGGCGATTTCCTGCTTCGGTTTGGCTGCATGGAATGCATGTGGGTATGAATAGTCCTCTGGTGGCTTTTAATGGAGCCGTCATATTAGATCCCAACACCGGAGAGAAGCTACATGGCTATCCCCTTTCCTCTGATTCCGCTCGACGTATTGCGGCTTTGGGACAAATGATGGGTACATACGTACACTTTTACGGTTATAGTGAACTGTTTGTAGAACAATTAAATGAATGGAACGTTAAATGGCCCTTAGCCAATGTTGTTATTGACCCAGAAAAAGCCCATACCTATGAGAATTATAAGGATCAAGCTAGCAGGATTCAGATGAAACAAGTAGGCTCTATGGTCAAATTCACGGAAGCTGCTTCAGAACAGCTCTATAAAGCTACCTTCATCAGCGAAGATAGCCAGTTGTTGAACGAAGTATTTAATGAGCTTCAATCATGGAATGAGTTCACCTTAACAAGAACTGGAAGTAGGCGCTTCGATGTCAATGCAGCAGGTATCAGCAAAAGATCAGCGTTAGAGGTTGTAACTCGCAGATTAGGTATTTCGTCCGACCAAGTCGCTGCTGTGGGCGATTATGACAATGATGTGGACATGCTCCAGTGGGCGGGACTAGGTATTTCCATGGACAATGGCAGTGATGAAGCCAAAAAAGCAGCCAACGCCGTAACGGCAAGCAACAGTAATGATGGTGTTGCCGATGTGATTGAGCGCTACTTTTAAATCTTATTGGCCTACCTAGACTAGTGACTATCATATTTACAAACTAGGAATTCTCAGTTAATAACCTGCTGACAAATGAACGATATAATAAAAAAATAAAAAAGAACAATGGGGAGAACACCATGTTGAAGAAAAAAGGATCTATGATAGTTAGCTTGGCGGTATTACTCGTATTAAGTGCATGCGGTACAAATGGACAACCATCAGCTACTCAAGGAGCGCAGGCAACTCCGCAAACGACACCAAATCAAGAAACTTCTGCTACGATTTCAGGGAAGCTAACCTTCTATACTTCCCAGCCTGAAGATGATGTAACGAAACTGGTCGCTGCATTCAATAAGAAATATCCAGATGTCAAAGTAGAAAACTTTCGCTCTGGAACCGAGGAAGTGACTGCCAAAATCCAAGCGGAGAATCAAGCTGGAAAAGTCCAAGCCGACGTGCTTCTGTTGGCTGATGCTGTCACCTTCGAAGGTTTAAAGAAACAAAATCTATTAAACTCTTATAAATCACCGGAATTATCAAAAATTCCTAAAGATTTCGTAGATCCGGATGGTATGTATGCCGGAACAAAGGTAATGGCAACTGTTCTTGCCATTAATACGCAAAAAGTGAAAACACCACCGACCTCATGGAAAGCACTTACCTCATCTGAGAGCAAAGATACAGCTATCATGCCTAGTCCAATTTACTCTGGCGCAGCTGCTTATAATGTTGGCGTATTGACTCGAACAGATGGATTCGGTTGGGACTTCTTCAAGGGCTTAAAAGCGAATAATATTTCCGTTGTCAAAGGAAACGGGGCTGTTCTCAATGCCGTAGCAGCTGGAGAAAAATCGTATAGCATGGTCGTTGATTATCTAGTAGCCCGTGAGAAAGCAAAAGGCTCATCTGTTGATTTGATTTATCCTTCAGAGGGTGTGCCCGTTATTACCGAGCCGATCGGAATTATGAAAAATACAGCAAATGAAAAAGCGGCTAAAGCCTTTGTTGACTTCGTTCTCTCGGAAGATGGTCAAAAATTAGCATCTGGTATCGGTTATACCCCAATTCGCGAAGGCATTCCAGCCCCTAAAGGTTTAAAAAGTATCTCGGAATTCAAAGTCATCTCCTCTGACATTTCCAAACTGACTGAAGCACGGGACGCAGATAAAAAACAGTTTACGCAGATATTCGGACAATAAGAAGCGGAGCCTACAGACAATGATCGATTCCAAAAAGATTCAGATTGCGAGGGAGGAAGTCGGGATCAAACCCGCACTCCTCCCCTTTTTAATGAAACGAGCTGTTATTTTACTAACCCTACTCTTACTTTTTGTGTTCTTTATCGTGCCGATTGCCAAATTAATCTATTTAAGCATGCAAGACGGCGTTGGATTCACGCTTAAGCACTACATGGAAATGCTACAGCAGATAAGGTTATGGAAAACGCTGAAGGACACGTTTGTCATCGTCACAGGCTCCTCGCTTTTATCTATTTTATTGGGCGTTCTTGCAGCATGGTTCATGGCTTACACGGATCTTAAACACAAGAAATTGCTTCATATGGCCATCTTGCTTTCCTTTATTCTTCCGTCTTACGTTTTAACCTTATCTTGGTCTTCCTTCATGGGCACTCAAGGAGCCGTAGCCCAAATCTTGCACTTGTTTAATCCAGATGCTAAGCCATGGAGTATGTATAGCTACGGCGGTATCATTTTCGTTATGGGTATCCATCATTTCCCGCTTGTTTATCTCTTGACCGTTGATGTGTTGAGAAAAATTCCCCGCGATTTGGAGTGGGCAACAAGAGCTAGCGGTGCTGGAAAATGGAAAACATTTTATCTGGTTACCCTTCCCCTGTCTTTGCCAGGTTTGACAGCTGGAGGACTGCTCGTATTCTTAGCTTCGTTAGATAATTTCGGAATTCCAGCTTTTCTTGGCATTCCCAAAAATATATCCGTCTTAAGCACATTGATTTATGAAGAAATTATCGGTTTTGGCCCCTCTGCTTTCGCAAGAGCGGCAGCTTTATCCGTCATGCTAGGCATTATTGCGGTCTTTGGTACACTCCTGCAATGGCTTACCGTCAAAAAAATTAAAACCACTGATACCGTTATCATCGATAACAGCCCGCGCCATTTGCTAGGTAAAAACCGCTTATGGATTACGTCTGCCGTATGGGCATTCCTCACTCTGATTACAGTGGTACCTTTAAGTTCCATGGTAGCTATTTCCTTGAAAAAGGCATATGGACTCCCTTTTCAAGCCGTAAATTTAACGTTTGCCAATTATCAGTACATCCTGTTCGAGAATCCAAAGGTATGGAAATCCATTCAAAACAGCTTCATGCTTTCCGCTACGACGCTGATCATTTGCTTAGTGCTTGGATCTCTACTTGCTTATGTACGAGTACGTAAGCCTTCGTGGATTACCAAATCAATGGAGTTAGCCGTCGCCCTTCCTTATACGTTGCCTGGGATTGTATTTGCTTTATCCATGATTTTTGCATGGATGGAACCGATTCCCGGCTGGAATCCTGGTGTCTACGGTTCCATTCGCATTTTATTTATCGCTTATGTGTGCCGATTTCTTATTTTGCAGGTACGAGCAAGTATCACGGCCTTTATGCAAATCGATGTATCGATGGAAGAAGCAGCACATATTTTCGGTGCCGGTTTATGGAAAAAATGGACAACCATCCTTCTGCCACTTCTTCTGCCAGGACTGTTGAGTGGAGCTTTTCTCGTCTTTTTGACGGCTTTCACCGAGTTGACGGTATCTGCCTTATTATGGTCCACCGGCTCTCAAACTATCGGTGTTACGATATTTAGTTTTGAACAGGCCGGTAATACCCTGTACTCAACTGCTCTATCTAGCTTGATTGTCATATTGATCGTTCTAGGAATGGGCATTCTGTATATCTTCCAACAGTTTCAATCCAACAAAGGAGTTCAGCAGCCATGAGCATTCAAATCGCCAACGTCAGTAAAAAATTCGGAAGCTTTCAAGCGCTGAAGTTATTAAACCTCACGATAGCCGCAGGCGAGTTCGTCGCCATCCTAGGTCCATCTGGCTGCGGTAAAACAACCCTGCTCCGCATGCTTGCCGGATTCGAGCAGCCCACTACCGGAGAAATCCTCATGAACCATACAGCAGTAGCGAAGCCAGGCTTCAGTCTTCCTCCAGAAAAAAGAAGAATCGGCATGGTATTTCAGGCATTCGCCTTATGGCCGCATATGAATGTGACAGAGCACGTACGCTTTCCAATCCGCCATCATAAAGAGACGCCCTCTTACATTAAAGAGAAAGAACAGGATCGTATCGCAAGCGTGCTTGAAATGGTTGGCTTGTCGCAGCATGCTACACGTATGCCACACGAATTGTCTGGAGGTCAAAAACAGCGTGTTGCGCTTGCAAGAGCTATCGCCGCCGAACCTTCGCTTCTGTTGATGGATGAACCGCTTAGCAGTCTCGACGCCATGCTCCGCATGGATATGCGCCGGGAAATCCAATCCATTCATAGGCAAACGGGGACTGCCATCGTGTACGTTACTCATGACCAAGGCGAAGCTTTGGCAATGGCTGATCGGGTTGTGGTCATGAAGGATGGATTGATCGAACAAGTCGGTACACCACAAGACATTTACTTGCGTCCGCAAACGGAATTTGTCGCCAAATTCGTATCCAAGGCCAATTTGGTTCGTGGACGTTGGAACAACAGCATGTTTGTACCAATAAGTTCTGATGGCACCCTCCAGTGGCAAGGTGATTATGTAGCGGACTACTTTAGAACAAATGGATTGTATCCGGTCAGGCCCGATCAATTTCAACTGAGTTCTCCGCAGCAGCCTGGCGTTCAGGGCAAGGTTACCAATGTTCAATTTCAGGGAAAAGAATTTCACTATGATATCCAAACTGAAGATGGCCAGTGGGAAATTAGTTCTCCACTCCACTTTCAACTGAACGAAAAAGTATCCCTCAATTTAACAAGCGAACAAGTAACGAAGAAGAACAGAATTGAGGTACTTGCATGAAGCAAAAGCGAAGTATGATTTTTTTCGATATCGACGGTACGCTGCTTGATCATGGTAAACAATTGCCTCCATCAACAAAGGAAGCCATCCTTAGATTGAAGGATTCTGGCCATGAAATCTCATTTGCAACAGGACGCTCCCCTTTTATGCTCAAGTCACTAAAGGATGAGCTCGGGATAAATTCATTCGTTGGTTTCAACGGCCAATATGTGATGCTGAATGACGAGTTGATTTATAAAAATCCTATTCCGACAAATCTCATCCGCGCTTTGTCGGAATACGCCCAACAGAGCAGTAATCCTCTTGTCTATTTAGACCACGAAGGAATGAGAAGCAATATCAAACACCACTCTCACGTCGAAGAAAGCATAGGAACTTTGTGCTATACACTTCCGGAGTATGACCCTAACTATTATATGGGCAGAGAAATCTATCAATCGATGCTCTTTTGCACAGAGGATGAAGAAGCTAGTTATAAAGAACGCTTTCAAAAGCTGGATTTTGTTCGTTGGCATCCCGTCTCTATGGATGTATTGCCGTATGGGGGGTCCAAAGCACAGGGCATTGAGCGACTAATTGACAAGCTCGGATTTGCCAAGGAAGATGTCTATGCGTTTGGCGACAATCTAAACGATATGGAAATGCTGCAGTACGTAGGTCACAGCGTGGCGATGGGGAACTCTCCTGATTCCGTGAAAAAAGCCGCACGCTATGTTACAAAGGACGTTAGTCAGGACGGGATTGCCTATGGGTTAGAGCTTGTAGGCTTATTATAGAAGCATATAAGTAACACCCCAAATTTTGATCTGCCTCCACTGCGGATCAAAATTTGAGGTGTTCTTATGCATAATCATGCGTTTCTTGCAATTGATTTAGAAAAGGCCTCCCAACTCAGCTATTGTTGACCCGATATTTTTTAAAATAGACTCGAATTTCCTTTATTTCACGATAAACTCGAAAAGGCTTGCTTATGAATCTTCTCGGGAGGGTTAAAAGGAATTGGCTGACCTGATCATGGTATTCCTCTGTCATTCTGGAAGGCTTGCTTCGAATTCTCATAAAAACTTCCTCATAAAGCTCCTGAGAAAGATCAATCTGTAAAGAAAGTCCCCGATTGCAGCCCTGGCATTGAATCTTCGAAATACGTTGATTCAAATAGCTGATGACATGATTTTCATCGAGTCTGCAATGCATGCAGTGAAAGAAAGCTTCTAATTGGGTCTCTTTCATAATGATTTCTCCAATACCGATTTACTTTCTTTCAATCGAGCTACCAGGCTGCATGCGGTCAAATCGTCGGTAATTAACACATGTATATATTTTCCCTTTAATGCGGCTAGAATACTATCTATTTTATGTAAGCCTACAGCGATACCGATCACCATTTTGACCGTTTTCAGATGCTCAAGCTCGATGCCGATGACTTTATCGTTGATGGGATGCTCGCAGAGTTCACCATTATGGTCAATAAAGCGGGAATTAATATCCGCAACCGCGTTCATGGACTTCAATTCAGTCAGTACATCTTGGCTCAAATAGCCGATTTGTTCCATGGTTGACATAGCAAACGGATTTCCGATGCCGACTAAAGCGATATCAATTTGCTTGCCTTCCTCCAAAACGGATGCAATATAAGGAAGTTGGACAAGCTGATCTTTAAGAAACTCCGTTTCCACCACCGCTGGGGCATAAAGAGATTCGCATTTGACACCCATTTTTTTAGACAACTCATACGCGATTTGGTTAGAGTGAATCTCCGTCTTATCATTGCCCATCCCTCCGACTAGCGGAATAATCTTGAGATTATCTTTTTTTTCAAACGGAAATTCCTTCACCATATGAAACAACGTAGTCCCCCAAGATACGCCGATGCGCTCTATTTGTTTCATTGTTTTCAGAACAAAATTAGCTGTTGCCTTGCCTACTGTACTGTATATCAGATCCTGATTCAAATCACGGGTAGGCACTACGAGTACTTGTCTGAGATCAAATGTAGTTTCAATTTCTTTCTCAAGATCGCTTATTTCCAACATATCATCATGGATGAGGATTTCTACAACGTTCTCTTCTCGTGCCTTTTGCAGTAATTTAGAGACAAGTGGCCGTGAAATTCCGAACTTCACAGCAATTCGCTCCTGTGTCCATGACTCAAAATAATATAACTTGCATATCTTTACTATCAGCTTTCTTTCTTCAATATTTAACATACACGAAACCGCCTAACATTTGTTCTAGCTTCTTACATTTGTAATAAATATAAAATTAATAACGTATCACGTCAAGTTAAGAATCCGTAAACATGTTGTGGAATACCTCAGCCAAGAACCTTAGAGTTACTGAACTTCAAAGAGCCCCAACAAAAGGAATCGCACAACCGAGTATTCCATAACTAGAGTAGCCAAATTTGAAATAGAGGTGTTCGATTCGTGAAATGGACGGTTCGTATTCTACAAGGCTTACTCTCTTTAGCTTACTTCATATTTAGTTTTATGAAGCTCTCAGGAAATGAGATGCAGGTACAATCCTTCACTGAGACATACGGGTACAGTGTAGGATTCATGTATGTTATTGGCGTTATTGAACTCTTGGCAGCCATCGGACTTCTCATTGGCTTCAAGAAGCCGCGCATCGCGTTCTACTCCGCTGGTGTTATTGTCATTACAATGGCTGGGGCCGTATTCACCCATCTCAGGGTTGGCCAAGGCATGGGCATGGCTACGGTGCCATTAATTCTTCTCATCCTGGCCTTGATTGTTTTCCTTGGCCGTCGATTAAAGTAAGCATACATAAAGGCTTCTCCCGTTATCATCTAATCGATAACTAGGAAAAGCCTTTATGCTAAGATGAACATTTTAACCCTATTTCCAGCAACACAATTCTTAAAACTCACTCCCCCGAACCTTAGCAAATACCATCATATCCCGTAAATTTCCGGATACATCACAAGATTCGCTTCTCAAAACAGCTTCAAGGGCAAACCCTAAGCGTTCTGCTACTTTGGCGCTTCGCATGTTCCTTGCGTCACAGCGTATTTCAACCCGATTCGCTTGAAGTTCATTGATCACAAAATCCGTAGTACCTGAGACAGCTTCTGTAACAAGTCCCTGACCTACACAGGACGTTCTTAACCAGTAGCCAATTTCAAATTTGCGCGATTGCCAATTGATATGATGAAGGCCGCTTGAACCCATAAATTCACCTGATTGTTTATGAAATAAATGAAAGCATAAAGCCGTTCTTTCTAAAAAGCTTAATCTCGCTTTCCGCACACTCACTTCTGTCTCTTCCAATGTTGGCACCGATTTCGCCCAAGCCATCCAAGGCCGAAGTTCCTCCATACTTTCAATGATGGCTGGATTAACTAAGACTCCATCACCGAAATGAGCAGAACGAATGAGCAAACGTTCCGTTTCGAAGCTTTCAGGAAAAGATAGCGTGATTGGATTCTGATCAGAAAAATTCATTTCATGTCCACCTTCTCTATTTTCCATAATTTAACACATGAATCACAACGTGACAATCTAATAATAGTCAAGTGTCAAACATTTAGCAGAAGTAGGATGATCGAAGATAAGCTGAGACATCCACTAATTAAACATAGAAAAGCAACGACTTGTTTAGGACTTAACCCTGTCCGCAACAACCGATAATGCGCTTGACTTGCATCGGCTTGGTAGATCGGTTTCCCTTGTAAAAAACGCTTAATGACGACAAAAATATTATCAAAAATGGGTACCCCTAACGCTAAAATGGGTATGAACAGGGATAGGATAGTAGCTTGTTTAAATGCTCCATCCAGCGCAATAACACTTAGAATAAACCCTAAGAAGGTCGCGCCTGCATCCCCCATAAATATTTTGGCAGGCGGCTTATTAAATCGCAGATAGGCTACCGTGACGCCCACTAGAATGATCGCCATCATGGCAGAATCGCTTTGCCCTTTCGCTAATGCGACTACAAAGAGAGTAACCGCTGATATCGCCGACAAACCACCCGCCAACCCATCCATACCGTCTGAAAAATTAATAACGGTCGTAACTCCAAAAATCCATAAGATGGTTAAGACAAACTGCAACCACATAGCAAGTACAACAAACTCTCCGCTAAATGGATTATAGAAGCCAGTAAACGAAATACCGGATGCAAAAACAAGAACGGCTGCTGCAACCTGTACGATTAACTTCGGAAGGGTAGGAAAATCTTTCTGATGCGTTTTGTACCAGTCATCTATCGTACCAATACTTAATAGAAGCAGCCCCCCAATTAGAATGGCTCCCGTTTGGATGGTGAACCCTTTTAAAAATACTAAGAAGGTTACTACAAAGCCTATAAAGATAGCATAACTAGCTGTCAGGGGGATCGGCTCGCGGTGAATCTTTCTTTCAACATCTGCTCTAGGCTTGTCCACAAAATCAAACCGAAAAGCTAATTTCCCCAATGGTGGAATCAAAACGTACACGATAATAAACGATATTAGGAATGCAGCTAGGTATGTTATTGGGATCATCTCCAGTTATAAAATTTTCCAACTATATTTTTAGACAAGTTTCGCCTCAAAAAAGTTCATAACAAAAAGAGACCCACAGCAATGGGCTGCGGGTCTAAGTGTTTATATTTTAAAGGGGGGTCGACTTTTAGTATAGGCTTTAATCATTAAAGCTTGATGAAATCTATGTATCATTTTGATTACAAATTGTGAGGAAAATCTTATCCGCGTTTTGTCCAATTTACTCAAGGACAAGGTTCGAAATATCGCTAATTTGACGAAGCTCGTCGGTTGTCAGCGTAAATTGCATCGCCCTTACATTTTCCTCAGCATGGTGAGCTTTAGAAGCGCCTGGGATTGCAAAAACCGTTTCACCATTAGCATGAATCATCCAGTTTAAAGCAATCTGCGTCGGAGAAGTATCGTATTTAACCGTAAGCTCTTCTAGATAGTCGATCAGCGGCTTCGACTTCCGCATCCCTGATTCACGGAAAGCAGATGACCATTTACGCGGTCCGGTTATGGCTTGTATGAGAGCAGGATTCTTATGAAATTTGCCGCTCAATATCCCTTGCTCTAACGGCGAATAGGCGATAATGGCAATGCCCAGCTCCTTCGCGGTGTCCAGAATGCCGTTATGCTCAATACGGCGATCCAATAAGCTATACTTTACTTGATTGGAGATGAGCCGAAGTCCATGCTCACGCAGTACTCGATCTGCTTCTCGCATCTTCTTAGCGGAAAAGTTGCTGACACCAACATTCTGAATTTTGTTCAGCTTCACAAGCTGCGCCATCGTATTCATTTGCTTAGCTACAGACGAAAATGAATAGGGTTGATGCACTTGATGCAGATGAATCTTTCGATTGTCCAGTAAACGGATCCGTTCATCAATTGTATTCGTAATGCTGTTCGCGGTACGCATAATCGGCCACCATTTGGTAGCGACGTGTGCGCCATCAGCCAAGGAGCCAGCCTCATTCAGCGCTCTGGCAAGCATTTGCTCGGACTGGCCTTTCCCGTATACTTCAGCCGTATCAAACCAGTTAATGCCGCCTTTCAGGCTAGTTCGCACGATTTTCAGCACGTCCTCCTGAGCTAACACTGGCCAAAACTTACCGACCATTCCTTGGCCGTTACTGAATTGCCAACAACCGAGTCCCAATGGAGAAAGCTCCAAATTGGAACTACCCAATTTACGTAGAATAGACGTTGCTTCCGCCATCATGATCCATTCTCCTTTATCTCCTTGATATCAGGTGGCGCTATTTGTGGTGAGCATTTTTGAATTTTCTTGAGCAGGCCCGTCACCTGACCACGCAGTGCTAACGCCTCCTCTACGCTCATACCTACCTGAAAGGATCATTGTTGGGGAATGTATCCAGTTTGATCCTATTTATTTGAGCGCAATGTAATAGGTTCGCGCAGCATTCTCTTCATTCCATTATATTCTTTAGGCAATGGGAGTACAATGCGAACGATGCTCAACCTAAAGACAACGATGATGTCGATCGTTATACATATTTCAGTTGACTCCACCCTTAGGGGAGACTCTACACTTAGTTTAGGAGGTGAATCACGATGCTCTACACTGTGAAGGATGTAGCTGAGTTAGCCAAAGTAACAATCAAAACCCTTTACCACTACCAGAAGATAGGACTACTGCTCCCCTGCAAAGTCAGTGAGGCGGGCTATCGGTTGTATGGCGTAGCAGAACTCGAAAGACTGCAACAAATCCTATTTTATAGGGAATTAGATTTCTCGCTTGAAGAGATTAAACCGTTACTGGAGGATGGGAATAATCGGGGTGGAATTCTCGCCGCTCAAAAGGAGCTGCTGCTTGTCCGTAAGCTTAGGCTCGAGCTGTTGATTCAAACGATTGATATCTCTATGAATTGCGAGACGAAGGGAGAAAAAATGAAACCAACAGATATGTTTCAGGGTTTTCAAAACGAGGACGAATGGAAGAGCGCCTTGGCGGAGCAAGATGATTATTTGAAAAAGACATACAATTACGATCTCATTGATTCTTCACCGATTGAAGCGAAGGAAATGAACGAAAGCGCCTTGGAAGCACTCCATTTCATGAATGGCGTTGCTGACGCGCTAAGAACAGGAAAGAAAGTTAACAGCGCCGAAGTACAGACGCTGATTCAGACCCACATCGCGTTCTTAAATGCGCATGGACATGAAGTAAACCGTGCAAGCTTCGCTGCGCAAACGCGCTTCTTCCTGCAGGATGACTTTCACTGCAGTATGCTTGAGAGCCAGCAGATTGGGCTGGCCTACTACCTGTGCTTGGCTGCTGAAAGCCACTTGCAGACAACCTAAGGCAAACAAAGAGCCAACCAAGTCAATCCAATGACAAAGGTTGGCTCTTTAACGTGAACGAACATGTTAAAGAGATTCGATCCTCTTGCCGAGTATTGGTGCAAGTCTTATGATTGGAGACAACAGGAAGTTCAAATACTCAATTTTCTCAGAGGAGTGTGAAGACAAATGGTCAGTAAAAGCAACAAAGGGAGAGCTGACAAGGAGAGCCCAAACAAGGGGTGTCGTGTGCTCAGTCCGCGCGCTTTAAACCGCGCGCTTCTTGAGCGCCAGCTGTTGCTGCGCCGCTCGCCTTTGTCAGTTCCAGATGCCCTTGAGCATCTGGTTGGCTTACAAGCGCAAGCACCCAACCCGCCATACATCGGGTTGTGGTCTCGACTCGCTGACTTCCAACCCGAGGCCTTGTCACGGTTAATCCAAGACAGAAGCGCCGTGCGCATCGCGCTCATGCGCTCAACCCTACATCTTGTGACGGCCCGCGATTGCTTGGCCTTGCGTCCCGTTCTGCAGTCTGTCCATGAACGCGCCCTGAAAGGAACCTTCGGCAAGCATCTTAACGGCCTCGACATCGAGGCCCTTGCCGCTGCCGGCCGTAAGCTCGTAGAGACACAGCCGCGCACGTTCAGCGAACTCGGCATGCAGCTAGCTGAGCAATGGCCAAATCACGAGCCCGCCGCACTTGCCGCCGCCGTGCGTACAATAGTGCCACTCGTACAAGTCCCTCCTCGCGGCCTCTGGGGCGTGAGCGGACAAGCCAGCCATACCTCCGCTGAGGTGTGGTTAGGACAATCGCTTGCGGCTAACACCTCGCCAGACGACATGGTCTTACGCTATTTGGCAGCCTTTGGCCCAGCGACAATCAAAGATATCCAGGTCTGGTCAGGTTTGACGAAACTTCGGGAAGTCATCGAACGTCTGCGTCCACACCTGCACTTATTTCTCGACGAGCAAGGCAGTGAGCTCTTCGACCTGCCTGATGCCCCGCTTCCAGATGCAGGAACCGAAGCACCTGTGCGCTTCCTCGCCGAGTTCGATAACATGCTCCTGTCTTACGCTAATCGTACGCGCATTCTCGCAGACAAATATCGCCCCCGGGTATTCACCCAGAACGGTATTATTCACGCGACCCTACTTATCGATGGGTTCGTAAGCGGAACGTGGAAGATCGAGAAAAAGGCTGACACAACCATCCTTATTATTGAGCCCTTCACCCTCCTATCCTCAAAGGATCAGGTATCCTTGATCGAAGAGGGGACTCGGCTCCTCATCTTCGCGGCAGCAGGCGCCCCAGCACATGACATCCAAATCATTCCGCCACAATGACATCTATTGTCCACGCGTTGTTATCTATACATTTGGAGCCATTCGCTTACGAGAACCAAGGTGTATTTTGAATGACAGCTTGGTATAATGTATAGAAACTAAACATCGCAAGGGAGACTTCAACCTATTATGGAGCTCGATCAACTGATTACTTATAAATTTCGCGAAATTAAAAGCTCACTCTCCGCTTATTTAACTCAAGTTCTTCCAAGCTATCGCATCTCTCCTGTGATGATGTACACGCTAGAGTTTCTGCGCAAGCATCCAGACTGCATAGCGGTCGATATTGCCAACGAGTTTGGATTAACACGAGGCGCCGTTACCCAGCTTTTGGATAAATTAGAAGAGCACGGACTCGTCGTTCGCAAGCCTCATCCTACGAGCCGCAGGAGTTTATCTATTCAAGTGACAGATCATGGGAACGCATTAATAAATGAGATTTTAGCTGCGTATAATAAAAAGATCGAACAATTATTTATCAACTATTCAAAAGAGGAACTTGCAACCTTGAAACAACTTTTAGAAAAATTGCCTTTATGATTCCAACGCATTGGTGTTGGAATTTTTTTATTACCACTTGACTTATTTACTTAATAAATATATTGTTTAGTCATTAAACAATATAAACTTTAAACACAAGGAGTGTTCTTATAATGAGCAAAATTATTGCAATCACGGGTGCTTCGTCAGGTATCGGATTAGCTACTGCGCTACGATTCGCTGAAATTGGATGGACCGTCTACGCGGGCACGCGCCATGTAAAGCGAGATCAAGAGCAGCATGGCGACAAAGCGAATCTTCATTTTATTGAAATGGAGGTTACACAGCCTGAGTCTCTGGAACGAGCTTTCACGCTAATTGAACAAAAACATGGTCATCTGGATGTTTTGTTTTGCAATGCAGGATTTGGATTTTTGCGTGCACTAGGTCAAGCGACCTTTGAAGAAATCCAACATGTTTTTGATACAAATGTCTATGGAGTGATGCATACCATTCGCGCTGGGCTCCCGCTCCTTCGTAAATCCGAGGCTGGTCACCTTATCGCTACAACGAGTGTAGGCGGACTCGTGGGACAACCCTTAAATGAAATTTATTGCGCAAGTAAATTTGCCGTTGAAGGGTTGCTAGAAAGCTTGGCTACCTACTACAAACCTACATTTAACGTAGATGTCACGCTAGTTGAACCAGGCGCTATCGCGACTAATTTTAACAGTACGGTGCTCGCACACGTTGAGAAAACCGGCGGTCTTCGGGACGATGAATACAAGCCCGTTTTAGATACGTATATCGACACGTACTCCAAGCGAAACTTCGTAGCGCAAACCTCGGAATCTGTCGCTGAAGTCATGCTGAAGCTAGTAAATATGGAAACCAAACCGCTGCGCATTCGCACCTCCGAGCAGGCCGAAGCCTTTGTTCAATACAAAGTCAGCCAAGATCCTACCGGTTTGGAAGGTATGTTGCGCACGCGTAAGCTGCAATTGAATATGTAGGATGTCGAAAACTATCAACCCCTTATCTTAAAATGGAAAACAAGAAAACCGATGGCAGGAGCCAGCGGTTTTCTTGTTTTCTGTCTTATTCAATCTGCTTATTCTATTAGCAGACGGAAGCTTTTATCCCCAATCGAAATCAGCTCCATCTCCTGTTCATTCGCATATCTAACACTTGCGAGGAGCACATTCTCTTGTAGAACCTCATCGAAACGCTCTAATGCTTCCTTCAAATAAGCATCCACATCAAGAACAAGATTTACTCGTTTTTCAATCGGCAAGGCTAACTTTTTACGGTAATCCTGAATGGCGCGTATAACCTCACGCACAACCCCTTCTTGCTCCAATTCCTTGGTAATCGTTGTTTGGAAAGTAACGGTCATTTGGTAACCAGAGGCTGAAGCGAAACCTTCTACTGCATGTTTTTCAACAAGCAATTCATCCATTGTAATCCGGAAAGATTCTCCCTCCATGACTACCTCTAAGCCCCCATCGTCAACTACCTGTTTGGTCTCGGTAGCGGACAATTGCTTCAAATGGTTTTGTATGGCCCCTACGAATTTACCGTACTTTTTACCCGCTACCTTCAGGTTTAGCTTTAAGCTGAACCGAACAAACCCGCTGTCACTTTGATCCATTCGAATGACTTTGACATTGATTTCGTCCTTAATGATAGCTTCAAACGGACTTAGATTACAATCGCGCTCCAATGAGATAATCATTTCTGACAAAGGTTGGCGCGTCTTAATGCCGGTTTCATTACGAATGTTACGAGCCAGCTCGACGATTTGAATCACAGTCTTCATATCATTTTCAAGCGTTTCGTCGATTAGAGCCTGTTCAACCCTCGGATAATCAGTTACATGGACGCTTCCTTCGCCGCCAAGATTCCCGTGAAGATCATCCGCTATTAATGGCGCATACGGCGCGATAATCCGCGCTAGCGTCAGGAGGACATCACGTAGTGTTTGATAAGCCGAAACTTTATCCACAGACATTTCACTGCTCCAGAAACGGTCACGAGATCGTCTGATATACCAATTGCTAAGCTCATCGACGAAGGATTCGATTAGTTTGGCCGGATTCATAAAATCATTGACCTCTAGTCCCTTTAATACATGCTGTAGGGTGCTGTTCAGCCTAGACAAAATCCAACGATCTAATAAGTTCTCAGAAACTAAGGGAGCATGCTCCTCGTACTTGTATTGATCGATCGTTGCATATAGCGCATAGAAAGCATGCGTATTATTGATGGTGTCGATAACTTTCGACTTTGCTTCCGCCACGATTTGCTTAGAGAAACGTTTGCTATTCCAAGGAGCGCTATCCGATAGCAGCGCCCAACGTAAAGCGTCCGTACCGAATTCATTGATGATGTCCCAAGGATCGATGACATTGCCTTTGCTCTTGGACATTTTTTGCCCGTTCTCATCCAGTACATGACCAGTTGACATAACAGCCTTGTAAGGCGCTTTACCATTGTAGAGCGTTGAAACAGCCAACAAACTGAAGAACCAACCTCTGGTTTGGTCGATCCCTTCACAGATCATGTCAGCAGGATACTGCTCTTGGAAAACCTTCTCATCGCCAAATGGATGGTGATACTGCGCGAAAGGCATAGAGCCGCTGTCAAACCAAACGTCAATGACTTCGGATGTTCTATCCATTGTACCGCCGCAAGCGCAGCGAAGCTTCACGGTATCAACGTAAGGCTTATGAAGCTCCAGATTATCATCCAGTGGGTGTATGGATTTATCTTGCAGATCTTTACGACTTCCTGGCGCATACTCAGATCCGCAGTCTTGGCATAACCAAACATTAAGCGGAGTGCCCCAGTAGCGATTTCTACTAATATTCCAATCTACAAGATCTTCAAGAAACTTGCCAAATCGTCCTTCCTTAATGTGAGACGGGTACCAGGAGATGTTGTTATTGTTCTCGATTAACTGCTCCTTAACGGCTGTCGTTTTGATAAACCAACTTTCCATCGCATAGTAGAGCAAGGGTGATTTACAACGCCAGCAGAACGGATAGCTATGCTCATAACGCTCCTTAGCAAATAGCAGATTGCGTTCGGACAATTTTTTCACGATATCGATATCGCAATCTTTGACGAAGCGTCCGGCGAAATCGGCGATTTGGTCAGTGTAACATCCAGCCAAGTTAACTACGTTCACGAAATCAAGCTCATGCTGACGAGCTGTCCGGTAATCGTCTTCCCCGTGAGCCGGAGCAATATGAACGATACCCGTCCCACTTGAATCGCTGACATACTCTGCATCTACAACAATATGCCCTTTATTGACTTGGATATCGTCAAAAGGCGGCTCGTAAGACATACCTACAAATTCCGATCCTTTATGCGTAGATACAATCTCGTACTCTTCCTTCATGACTTTTTCCACGAGATTCTTTGCTACGATGTATACTTCATTATTCTTTTTGACTTTGACATAGTCGATATCTTTATTGACTGCTAAGGCAATGTTTGCAGGAAGCGTCCAAGGCGTTGTCGTCCATGCCAGAAAAATGCCTTCGCCGTTTTTACTTCTGAACTTGACGGTGGCACTCAAATCTTTGACATCCTCATAGCCTTGGGCTACTTCATGAGAACTGAGTGTCGTTTGGCAGCAAGGACAATACGGGCTCACGCGATGGCCTTTGTATAGAAGCTCTTTTTTATGGATTTCAGATAAAATGTGCCAAACACTCTCGATGTAACCATTCGTCAGTGTAATATACGGATTATCCATATCCGTCCAGTAAGCAATCGCTTCGGTCAGCTCCCGCCACTGCTTCTCGTACTCGAACACACTGCTTTTACATTTCTCGACGAACTCTGCTACGCCATATTTCTCGATCTCCTGTTTCCCGGAGATGCCCAACTGCTTCTCTACCCCGAGCTCGACTGGGAGACCATGCGTATCCCAACCCGCTTTACGGATAACACGGAAGCCTGACATTGTTTTGTAACGACAGATGAAATCTTTGATAACGCGGCCAAGCACATGACCGATATGCGGCTTACCGTTGGCCGTAGGAGGTCCTTCATAAAAGACGAAATGAGGCTTGCCTACTCGATTTTCAATCGACTGACCGAACGTGCCCTCCTTTTGCCATTGCTCAAGCACGCGCAGCTCACGAGTCCTCGCTTTTTCCTTCACATCCACTTTTTTCATGTATACCATCCTCTCTCTTCGGAACCACAATCACTTTTGAAAAACACAAAAAAATCCCGTCCCGTAAGGGACGAGATTATCTCTCGCGATACCACCCTAATTCCGCAACGATTATATCCAGTATAATCTTACGGCGCCTCCACTACGCACCAGCATACGTGTCCCTTGTAACGGCGGGATCCCGGGTCAGCTTAGTAGTTGCTTCAGCTTTCCTTCTCGGAGAGGATTTTCAGTTAAGTCTTGAACGTCGGCTTTCAGCACATGGCCAACTCTCTGGAGAACAAGGATTTAACGTACTCTTTCTCGTCAATGAATTTGAATAGATCATTCAATTCGTTTTTACTTTCAATTAGTTTATATTTACACCAACCGCAATGAATTGTCAACTAGTGATCGCTCACTTGTCTTCATCCCTACCCTTTAATGCATTGCTCCAGATGCTCCACATCCCTAATCCCCAAGCTTACTAACGCGTCACCAACATCCATAGTTACATTCGAAATAAACCACATGCTTGTGCTTGGAATTAACGACCGTTTATATTCACTAAATAGTGCAGTTCTATATGTTTTAAGAACCGACATGAACTCAACGGTCGGAGGTGTAAATGTACGAATTCCTGAAACGATGCCAAAAAAAGTCTTCACCTCATGGATGTCAATTCCTGTGCGATCCAATTTCCTAATCATTTCAAAAAACTTATCAATGATATCCTGTCTATTTGAGATCATTATTGTCACCTTGCTCTCATTTTCATTGTCACCTGACAAACTTACCATAAAAGTGAAGCCATGTGTAAGATAAACAAATTTACTCTCGAAATTCGCGGAATACTAGAATGATTATGAATTTGAAAAATGCAGCCTTCTCTCCTCACGAGATGTGCTGCATTTCTTTGTAATTCATGCCAAGCCGCGTTTCTTCAGAGTAACCTTGTCTCTAAAAAAGGAACTGTTTAGCTTGGCTGATTATAGCTATCCATTTTTTCGTATTTTCTTGGTAATTTCCCGTAGGTTCCCATTCGCCAGAGCCATTCCATGGGGCCGTGATTAAATTTGTTCAACCAGATCGCGCTATACACCATTTGTACCAGCAATATGCCCAAACAAATCAGCATAAGTGTCCAGACATGAACATGATTATTCAGCTTGAATAAGGAGCTTATGGATAAGATAAGAATGGTTTGAACCACATAATTAGTTAAAGCCATTCTCCCCAAATATTTTAATGGAGCTAACCATTTCCTCATCACTTCGTGTTCAAGTAATAACGTAAGCGAACTGACGTAACAAACACTCATAAACAAGCCGCCTACCAGCATGCCAGAATCCAGCAATCCTGTTTTTTCGATAATTATATATTGCGCATACATCGCAAAGGGAACGAGCAATAATGAGATCCGTTGGACTACCCGTATTTGCTTCTTGTAGGCATCAATTTTCCTAAAGAGATCGAGCTGGCCTGCACACAAGCCTAATAAAAACATGCCTAGAATCGCAAATAGATAGCCTATCCAAAAAGCACCGACTAGCACAATCATAGCAACAATAAAATTAGTTCTTGGCTTCAAACGATAAAAGGGAATTAAAATGAACCCGATGATCGCATAATAGAATAAAGCTTCTCCAGACTGAAATTGATGATGAATCCAACCAAAAACCAAGAGAATGAGAAGTCTTCTAATAAATAACTTGTTGCCGCTTTCGCCTCGTGCTTTGGCACGTGAGACAAACAAATAAAAGCCAATCCCGAACAAGAAGGAGAAAATAACATAGAATCGCTGAAAGACAGCGTAATCCAGAAACCTATTCACATAAAAATCGAGGGAGCTATCATAGTCGGCCGCTTCCCTGAGTGAAATAGCATCCACCATCTGGGTAATGTTGATCAAAATAATGCCGATTAGCGCAAATCCCCGTAAATAATCCAAAGTATCTATCCGCTTCATCCTTTATTCATATCCTCTCTATCTTTAGAAAAGCTTATCTGTACACGTATTTTTTTAAATGTTTCACGTAATTGAATCTGACAGCTAGGAAGAAGAGAAGCTGCAGCATAAAGAATCCAACTATCGTAATCACACCCTGCGTAATGACCTCATGCCCACTCTCGCGCTCAATGACCCGCAACGCGAATGCTGTATTAACGACAGCCAGCAGCAGGGGAAGAAAGAAAAGAACAGCCATTTGCAGTGTTGCACTACTCGACATTTCGTTTTCACTTAACCCTATTTTCGCAAGAGCTTTGTATTTCTGCCTTTCTTCATGCAGATCGGTGAACAAACGGAAGTATAAGAAGCTTCCCGCTGCAAAGAAAAAAATCACTGCAATAAATAAACCAATAAACAGACCAAGATTAGGCGTTTGAACACGCTCAAAATATTGAATGGCCTTGGAATAAAAATGGGAATTCACGTTGGAGTAATTTCCGTACACTTCGTCATGGATACGATTGCTAATTTCTAGGGTATCCTTCCAATTTGCAACTTGAAACCCATAAAATTTCCTTGGCTGCCCTCTTTGCTTCAACTGCTCATAGGCATTCTCATTCACAATCAATATGCCTGATGTGGCGACCACTGGATTCTCGATGGACTTCAAATGAAAGGAAACTCCCGTATCTTTCAATTGCAGTTGTGTAGGAATATCCTTCACCGCTTCGTGCTTGCTTCTCATATACAAAGCCTCTTGATTGTTAAGCTGAACCTGCTTCCAACCTGGGAGCATCGATGCGATTTGTTTCTGAGTCATTACCATCACAGGAGGGTTCTCTATCGCGTTTCGTTCATAACGAACTTCAAAAACATCAAAGAAATACGGCCGATACTGTATGTTATGTTCGGCTAGCTGTTGTTCCATATATTGAAGCTGATCGCTTTCTTTAACGTTGTCCGGGTAGGAATAGAACTCCATATCGTAGACGGCATCTTTTTCCGTAAATTCATTGGCCGTTGAAACAAGTAAATAGCTAGTAGCCGTAAAAGTAACCGAGGAAATAATACTGACAAGAAAAAACATCCGGGCATTATCCCGCATTCGGTACATTAAATCGGATATCCACAGCAGATTCAAGCCTTTCCAATAGAACCTCCGGCTGCGCTTTAAAAGCTTGAGGAGCCATAGGCTTATTTGACTGTAAAAGAAGTAGGTTCCGACAACCGTACAGAGCAGAATAAGAACGGCCGCTCGAAAATGGATATCGGCAAACATAGCCAAGCCATACCCAAAGGTTAGAAAGGCAGATCCCGTTAAAGATAAGAGAATGGACGGTTTTGGCTCCTTTTTCGGCACAGGCGAGCCTTTCAATAAAGCGATCGCCGCTCCCTTGCGAATTGTAAAAAGAATAAACTGCGAAAAGAGCAAAAATAAAGGAATAAATACACCTGTCGTTAGTCCCAGCGCTCTCCAAGGCACATATAAGGGCAAGGGTTTCATCTCCAGCACATAGCTCCCTACAGTGAAAAACAGCTTAGAAAAGACCAAGCCTCCCAAGATCCCAGTTACAATCGCGGCGATGCCGATAAACAGGTTTTCTAAGGTTATCAACGAACGAAGCTGAAGCGGGGTAATGCCTTGTATAGTAAGGATACCCAGCTCCTTTTTTCTTGTTCGTAAAAATGCGCTGCCTGAGTAAACTACGAAAAAAATAGAGAAGCAGAAGATCATCCATTCAGCAGTGACCATCCCTTTTTTAGCGATATCATTCAGATAGCCATTTCCCAGTCCTGGATGAAAGATGAACATGGCAAACATGAAAAAGATCATCACCGCTAGCGTGCTGCTCAAATAAAAAGCCGCGTACGCTCTCATATTCCTAGTAACATTTCTATAGGCGAATTGTGGAAAGGTCATTCGCGTCACCACCCAACATGGATAAAGCATCAATGATTTGTTGAAAAAATACCTGACGGTTCGAGCCGCGATGAATCTCGTTGAATAGCTTACCGTCTTTTATAAAAAGAATCCGATGACAGTAGCTGGCCGCAAGGGGGTCATGGGTCACCATCAACATGGTAGCTTGCTGCTGTTCATTCATTGCTTGCATGGCCACCAGAACATCTTTAGCTGACTTTGAATCTAAATTCCCCGTCGGTTCGTCCGCTAGCAGCAGAGAAGGCTTATGGATGATGGCTCGGGCAATCGCGGCCCGTTGCTTCTGGCCGCCGGATACCTCGTGGGTACGTTTGTTTAAGATGGAGCTAATCCCTAATTTTTCAGCGATAGCTTGGAGCGCATAGTTGGTTTCTTTGGGATGCACCTTCTCCAGCACCAATGGAAGAATGATGTTTTCACCCATGGTTAACGTATCCAACAGGTTAAAATCCTGAAAAATAAACCCCAATTGCTTTCTACGAAACTGGGCCAAGCTACTGCCTCCCAAGCGGTGCGGAGCTTGGCCGTTAATGAGCACTTCTCCCGTTGTTGGAAAATCAATTGTCGAGATCAGATTCAGCAGGGTCGTTTTTCCAGAGCCAGATGGACCCATAATGCCAATAAATTCGCCTGTTTCTACTTGAAATGAAACATTTGATAACGCTTGGAATGGAGATTTTCCCTCATAAATTTTATTTACTTGTTTCACTTGTAGTACTTCTGTCATAGAAATGTCCCCTTTTTTCCAATCGCTTCACCCATTATAGCTATAAAATGAAATCCTCACGATTGCTTTACCTTAACTCAACCTTACACTTTAGTAAGAAAACAAAAACCTTACAGGATTCGTTATCCAGTAAGGTTGATCATTCAGAAAAATATTTTACATACCGTGCCTTTGCCTAATTCAGAGTCCAGCTCCATTCGGTGCCCTAGTTTGTACAAGATTTCTTTAGCCAAATACAACCCCATACCGGTTGCTTCTGGATATAATCTCCCATTCACACCTGTAAAATAAGGATCAAACACCCGTTTCAAATCATACGGCGGAATACCGATACCGAAATCCTCGATTCTCAGCACAATTTGCTGCCCTTCCTGCTCTACTTGAAGAGTAAAGGTATCGCTTTTCATCGCAGAGTACTTAACCGCATTCGTGATGAGCTGACTAATAGCAAATCCCAGCCATTTCTTATCGGTAACGATGCCTATCGCTTCAACAGGATATACCTTCTTCGGAAACACTTTATTCTGAATAAATAACCTTTTATTTTCCATAATAATCTCATCCAATAAGGTTTGAATGCCTATTTTTTCAATAAAATAGTCTTTCTCAAACAAAGATAATCTCGAAGAATACAGCACTGTTTTAAGTCCTTCTTCTAAACGATATAGCTCTTTACGAATATCTTGGAAAGGCTCCTCGTCCTCATCTTGAATCATTAAATCGATGACCGACACAGGTGTTTTCATTTGATGGACCCATTGATTCATAAACGTCACCCTTGCCTCTAAATCCGCATGTACTTGTTGAATTCTGTTTTCCACATGCTGCGTCTTTGCCAGTTGTTGCTCGTATAAAGCCTCTGAGAACGAACTGCTGCCTAAATGGGGAATTGACATCTCCGTCCGTTGTTTATGATCGCTTAACCACTCATATAACCGATGATCTTGTATCCAGCGATAACAAAAATAAAGGCAAACCAAAAAAATTTGCACAAAAAACACATACATTAGATGGTTTAGCTGCTGAAACCCCAAAAACCAATAGTACCCGAATATGAATACGCCCTGTATAACGACGAGAACAAGAACAGATAGGTGCGAACGAATAAATAACCTCATTCTGGTTTTATCCACGTAAGCTTCATCCGATAGCCAGCACCGCGTACCGTTTCAATGGCGTCGTGAATGCCCAGTTCAGATAGTTTTTTTCTCACCCGCGTCATGTATACATTTAACGTATTCTCATCTACATACATATCCGTATCCCACATCTTCTCCATCAACCTGTCGCGGCTCGTTACTTTATCTCCGCGTTCAAGTAAAACCTCTAACAAAGAGGCCTCTTTTTTGGATAGCTCTATCGATTGAGCCTGGAACTGAAGCTCCATTTTTTCGATGACGTAGGTTAGACCATGAAAATGCACAACGCGTTCTCCCACAGTCGCAGCATATTCTCCATAGGCTCGTCTCAAATGGCTTCTCACCTTAGCTGTAACCATCTCATAGGAGAACGGCTTCGTAATGAAATCATCCGCTCCATTATCCAACGCCATAATTTGATCCATGGTGCCTTCACGTGCGGAAATAAAAATAATCGGACAAGTGGAATGTTGGCGAATCTGTCTGCACCAATAATAACCGTCAAAGGAAGGGAGATTAATGTCCAGTAGCACCAAATCAGGCTTGCCCTCCAGAAAATCACCCAATACCCGCTCAAATTGAACGGTAGCCATCGTCTGAAATCCATGCTTGTCTAAATGCACGGCCAACAATGAACGCAGGTCTTCATTATCCTCTACAATGAGTATTTTCTGCATAAACGTTTCCTTTCGAAATCAGCATTGCTGTACGCTAATCTTTCTCGCTCTTCTCCAACCTTAGCATGTGGAACACATTAGTTCAATGCGTTCCACAGAGCTGTATCCAATGGCAATAACTTGCTTCAAAAGCGTTATTGCCCCTGTTTAAACTGTTCATTTTTCAGTATCGAAAAACCCAAATTATACACTATGAACACAATTGTCAAAATTTACTTGTACACTTTCGTCGGATTTGTGTCTAATATAGACATTGAACAAACAACTAGGGGGTCATATCATGAAAGGTCAACTAAAAAGCATCGGTTTTGTAAGCGTTATCATAGGCACGTTGTTAGTGAGTGCATGCAGCCAAGGAACAGCTTCCAACAACGCAACTAACGGAAGCGACATTTTGATCGGACTGCAGTTGCCCCTAAGTGGTAATGAAGCAAAAATGGGGCAAGATATGAAGCAGGCGGCGGAACTGGCTGTTGAGCAAATTAACGGCACAGGGGGGATCAACGGCAAAAAGATCAAACTAGCTGCCGAGGATGATGCATGCGATCCGCAAACTGCGACAGCGGCTGCAAACAAGCTAGTGTCACAAGGTGTCAGCGCAGTTGTGGGCGGGTATTGCTCCGGGGCTACCATTCCGGCAACAGGTGTCTATCATCAAAGCGGAATCCCGATGGTCGTTACTGCTGCGAACTCCATGAAAATTCCTGATCAAAAGTTTCCAGAAATTTTCATGATCAACGGCACCACCGTTCACCAAGCCGAGATTGCTACGGATTACATGATGAAAAAGAAAAACGCGAAAAAAATCGCCATCATCCACGATAACTCCGGTTATGCGAAAGATTTAGCCGAACGTACCAAAGCTGCCGTTACTGCCGCTGGCGGACAAGTTGTCGTCTACGATGCAGTGAATCCAGATGAGACAGACTTCTCTCCACTTGTTTCCAAGTTGAAACAGGCGCAGCCGGATGCAACCTACTGGACGGCTTACTATAAAGCAGGCGGATTGTTTATCAAGCAGTTCAAGCAGCAGGGCGTTAGTGGAATGATCGGTATAGGAGACGGTGCAAACGACAAAACTATCGTCGACATTGCTGGTAAAGACGTAGTTGAAGGAACTTTCGTGACAACACCGCCAACCGCAGATCTGCTGCCGGAAGCGAAAAAGTTCACAGAAGCATATAAAGCCAAATTTAGTCAAGAACCAGGTCCCTACTCTGCCCTTGAATATGACGGGATCAATATTATGGCCGATGCGATTAAACGTGCAGGCTCCACAGACAAAGCTGCAATCGCCGCAGCCTTGAAGAAATCGGACCTCAAGACGCTAAATACTGACCAAATCATATTTAACGACAACGGAACGCTGAAAAAATCGAACTTCGTGCTGCTGCAAATTAAGAACGGCAGCTTTACGAAAATCGACTAATCGAAATTTAAATTTTTCTCGGTGTGAGGTGCCAGCGGCGCCTCACGCCACTCTAACTGAAAAAGGAGTGCCCGCCTTGCAAATTACGGCTGACTTGCTTGTTCAACAGTTGATCAACGCGCTCATAATCGGTTCTTTCTATGCTTTAATTGCTTTGGGTTATTCCATGGTATACGGCATTATCAAATTACTGAACTTTGCCCATGGCGATGTGTTCATGGCTGGTGCTTTTGTCGGTTATACCGTGCTTGCGAAGCTTACCGGTATAGGAGGAAGCGTGTTGGGATTAGTAGCTGCCTTTCTCGTAGCGATGGTTGTGACCGGATTTCTCGGGATGGGTATTGAAAGAATTGCCTACCGGCCTCTCTTGAAAGCACCGAAACTATCCATACTCATTACCGCCGTAGGCATGTCGCTCGTTCTGGAAAACGGCGTGATGGCGGCATATGGCGCCAAACCGCATATTATGCCGATCACGCTCCCAACGACCGGCTTTCAATTATTCGGTGCGCAAATCACGTATGCGCAAATTGGCATCATTGCAATCTCCCTTCTACTCATGATTGGCCTACAGCTGTTTATCCACAAAACCATTTATGGGAAGGCGATGCGAGCAATTGCCCTTGACCAAACAGCATGCAGCCTCATGGGTATCAATGTTAGACGCGTAATTGCGCTTACGTTCTTCGTAGGCTCATCTCTTGCAGCCTCAGCTGGTATGATGAACGCGACCTATTACGGTACCATCACCTTTATGATGGGTTTCATTTTCGGATTGAAAGCATTCACAGCCGCCGTCATCGGCGGAATCGGCAGCATACCGGGCGCCATGCTAGGTGGGCTTGTCCTCGGACTTCTAGAAACATTCGGTACGTATGCGCTCGGAAGTGAGTGGAAAGATGTATTTGCCTTCATTATTCTCATATTACTGCTTGTCTTGAAACCAACCGGTATGCTTGGAAAAAAAGTCACGGAAAGGATGTAGATGATGGAGAAAGCGATCCACCGCACCTCTGCCACAATGAGATTATTGGGGCAGCGTAAGCCTGTACTGATTGGAATTCTACTCGTTGCCGCGGCGTTACTTCCCTTCTACGCAGGCAACTACTGGCTTGATGTCGGGTTTCTCGCGGTATTTTATATTTGTCTTGGACTCGGACTAAACATCGTTGTAGGTTATGCAGGACTGCTCGATCTCGGATACTCTGCTTTCTTCGCAGTAGGAGCTTATACGACAGGCATTCTGATGACCCAGTTCCATATGAATTTCTGGCCGACAATGCTGATCGGCGGCGCTTTGGCGGCGTTAGCAGGCATTATCGTAGGGGCCCCGACGCTTCGTTTACGCAGTGACTATCTAGCAATCGTTACGCTAGGATTCGGTGAAATTGTCCGCACCTCGGCCAAAAATCTTGATTTTACCGGAAGCGCCTCTGGCATCTATGGCATTATGAGCCCGTTTCCAGCACCTACGCGCTTTGCTGGCGTGATGATTAACAACTTGAGCTATTCGTTCTGGGCAATCCTAGCGCTTATGCTGATCGTCATCTTCGTTTCTTTGCGTTTGAAAAATTCACGGATCGGCCGTTCCTGGGCCTATATTCGCGAGGACGAAGACGCAGCGGAAGCCATGGGCATTAACCGCACACGCTCCAAGCTTGCTGCTTACGCGATGGGTGCTATGCTCGGCGGCTTAGCTGGTTCAATCTTTGCTGTCAAGATGACGGCAATTGCGCCGGAAAGCTTCAGCTTCATGCAATCAACGATGATTTTGCTCGCCGTCATTCTCGGTGGCGTCGGCAGAGTATCGGGCGTTATTATCGGAGCTGTCCTTGTTATCGTCCTACCGGAATTGCTTCGCGATTTTGACAAAGTCGTTCATCTGAACATCGGCGTTGATCGTTACCGTTACCTTGTATTCGGTGTCGCCCTCGTGATTTTGATGATTTTCCGTCCGAAAGGGCTCGTCCCCGACAAAGAAGATACCGAACAGTAACCGGAGGTGAAACCCTTTATGTCGATTATCCAAGTCAAAAATTTGCATTTGCAGTTCGGCGGATTAACAGCCGTGAACAATTTAAGCTTCGACATTCCTCATGACACCGTGATGAGTGTAATCGGGCCGAATGGAGCTGGCAAAACGTCGTTGTTCAACATGATCTCGGGTTTTTACCGGCCGACGCGCGGGGAAATTATGTTTAACGGAACCGATATCGTCGGAAAACAACCGCATCAGATAACGGCGCACGGCATGGCGAGAACATTCCAAAATCTCAGAGTATTCCCGAATTTGACAGTTCTTGAGAACGTCATGGCTGGGATGCATTCTCGTACGAAACAAGGCCTCTACGGCGCCTTGTTTCATACGAAGGCGCAGCGAATAGAGGAAGAGAAAATCCTAAGCGTGGCGGAAGAATGCATCCGATTTGTTGGCATTGAAAAATACAGAAACCGCCGAGCCAAGAATTTACCTTATGGAGCGCAGCGATATTTGGAAATTGCCCGAGCACTCGCTATTCAGCCCAAAATTCTATTCCTAGACGAACCCGCGGCAGGGTTCAATTTCACTGAGAAGCAGGATTTAATCGATTTAATAGGCCGCATTCGCCGTACCTATAAGTTTTCTGTTGTGCTAATCGAGCATGATATGGGTCTTATCAGTAAAGTATCGGAGCGGATTCTTGTTCTTAATTATGGGCAAAAGCTCGCGGAAGGAAGCCCAGACGAGGTGCTGAATAATCCACTCGTTATCGAAGCCTACCTCGGAAAGGAGGATGAAGCCGGATGAACCCTGTTCTTGAAGTAAAAGACCTAAAGACATTCTATGGCAAAATCCAAGCCGTTAAGGGCATATCCCTTACCGTAAAACAAGGTGAAATCGTTGCTCTGCTCGGCGCCAACGGCGCTGGCAAGAGCACGATCCTAAAAACGATTTCCGGCCTTGTCCGGCCTTCCGTAGGTTCGGTTTCATTCAACGGGGAGAACATCACAACCACTGAAGCGCACGTCATCGCAGAAAAAGGATTAATCCATGTTCCAGAAGGAAGGCGCGTTTTTGGCGCGCTGACCGTGACGGAAAATTTGGAGCTTGGCGCGTTTACCAAAAAAGGCGATAAAGCCAAGACAACGCAAAAAATCGCCATGGTCTTCGATATGTTCCCTCGTTTGGCGGAACGCCACAAGCAAATGGCTGGCACGCTAAGTGGTGGCGAGCAGCAGATGCTGGCGATTGGCAGGGCGCTGATGGCCGAGCCGAAGCTGCTTATGCTCGACGAGCCATCCATGGGACTTGCGCCTATTATCGTGATTGAAATCATGAAAATCATTAAAACCATTAATGAACAGAACAAGACGACGATACTGCTCGTGGAGCAGAATGCCAAAGCTGCGCTTAAGCTAGCTCACCGAGGGTATGTCCTGGAAACGGGTACCATCACAATGGAAGAAAGCTCGGAAGCGCTTCGCAGCAATGATAACATCGTCAAAGCCTATTTAGGCGCACATTAGACTCATCGTTTCACATTTTTCAGCCCTTACACTTCCCTCAAAGAGGTGTTCAGGGCATTATTTATGTCCAAATTTTTCACCCCGAAATGATAAAGAACATCATTTCGGGGTTCAGTTGCATGTCAATGAAGTTGTTATCATTCTAAGCAGATTGCTTCATTCAGGGGGTGGAACAAATCCCATGGAAATGGATAGACGATTCCAGTTATTGATCATCATAATTTCCGTAAAATACATCCTGACATTGTCATATATTCCGTCCAGCACTTTCAATATCGGTAATATGATTACATGTTCGGTCAACGCTAAGGCAGTAGAGCCTCATTT
Organism: Paenibacillus sp. SYP-B3998; assembly: GCF_010820665.1. Lineage (GTDB taxonomy): Bacteria > Bacillota > Bacilli > Paenibacillales > NBRC-103111 > Paenibacillus_E. The sequence goes on from NZ_JAAIKC010000012.1 coordinate 44,112, forward strand.
ACGGTTTCCCCTAGTTTTCGTGCATCTGCCCAGCTAACTTCATCACCTGATAAAAGTCAAAACGTGTGCACATACAGAACCTCTACCTTCCTGAGCGTATTTGGAAGATGTTCAAGCATAAGGCTCCAATCCTTTTTCAATCCAATCTTCACGAGTGGGACCTAGTACATAAGGAACGCGTAAACCTGCTTGACGCATCAGTACTGTCATTTGACCCCGATGATGAATTTCATGCCGTAATGAATACCGTAAAGAAGCACCGTTCTGCCACTCCTCACCAGCCACGTTAACAAGCTGACCAAGCGAATCATCGGTCCATTGGCTTCTCATGGCGCGCATCATGGATTGTCCAAGACGATGGTATTCACTCGCGATCTTTGCAGCCGACGCAGGTGCATTTTCTTCCGCCAAAGACTCGTCATAGGATAATCCTAAATAGGTTAGGAAGTTAATCGAGGTTACGAGATGCCAAGCAATCTGACCAAGAGTGCGCTGATTGTCTGAGACGATTTGTGTAAGTGATTCATCTGTAAGTGAGTCTAAAACCCGTTCAGTAATAGCAGACTCCATTTCGAATTCCTGCACGAAATCATTGATTCTGGTAAACATACATGATTCCTCCAATAAAATAATTTTCCTACACCGCCAATTATATAGAGCTATTCCTGACACCTACGGTCAGTAATTTTGGTACATAAACTAACTATAGGACGTCAAAAAAAGAGCTACTCCCTATTAGGAGAAGCCCCTATGTTTTATCCGATTAATGCCAATGCAAGTTTTGGTTTATTGCCGATTTCATCGATTGGTAATGCGCTGCGACACCACCGCTTATCTCCGCCAGCTTCTCGATAAGAATGTCCGGCTCGAGAATAACAAGCGATTCTCCATAAGGAAGAAGAAAATAAGGCACATAAGACTGTAAGGAAGGAACACCAAGTCTGAATAAAGCTTGTCCATCCTTACGTTCAACAAGCGCATGGCCAAACAACTAATGCTGACATAAGAGATCCAGCACTTGCTCATGCCCTTGTATCTTTACCGCTACGAGAGATTCCGCATCAAGGGAGTCCGGAAGCAAATTACGCATCCGAATATGAATCTCCAACTCATCCGCAAGCTGCTGGGCCATCATTCGCCTGCCCGACCTTAGCAACCATAGGATGGAAAGCATGTTAGTTGCTTTGGACATACGCTCGTCCATTCCTTCCTATCATGGAATCAGTTATCAGTTTGACCAAGGATAAATTTTTTCGCAATTTGCAATCGGATTCCCAGTGAAGTGGCATGATTGTCCTCAAGCCAATTATCGAGAGATTGTTGTTCGTTAAAGAACAAAATCGGTAATTCATTGGATTTCTTGATCACTTGATTCTCTCCCCTGCTTGTAGTGTACATAATTATTACTGACAGAAACAGTCAGTGTTTATCTCTGATTTTTCATACACCATCCATAAATCCTTCAATGTCATAAATAAAAACCCTCCCAATTATAAGTTAACTCTAGCTTTACTAGAATTGGGAGGGTTTAATCTTATTTGTGTATTATTGTTCTAGCGTTCCCCGTTAGCAGGAATCCTCGATAGGGATTCACGAGCAACATTGAGAAAAGCAAGGATTGCTGGTGAAATCCATTTTTCTCTATGCCAGGCCATCTGTGTAGCTACTCTAAGCTCTGACATCTCCCAAGGAAGGACAACGAGTTCTCCTCTTTCCAGTTCACCCGATACGGCCAGTTGAGGAAGAAATGCAATGCCAATGCCGGAGATTGCACATTGTTTTATTGCTTCAGCACTTGAAAATTCCAAATTCATATGTAATCTATCGATGCCTTCCCGAGCTAAAGCCTGATCAAAAAAGGTTCTGTACGTACAGCCTTTTTCGTTCAGAAGCAGGAGTTCTCCACGTAAATCTTCCAAATGAATCTCGCTTTTTTTCGTTAGAAGATGGTCCGGTGCTGCGTAGAGTCTAAATGGTTCTTCCAATAAGAGCTCAATTGAAAGTCCCGATGAATATATGGGTTGGTCAAGCATGAACACAACATCATTTCTACCGTCATACAGACTCTGTTTCAAATCCTCGTTAGGTGTCGGTCTAAAAATAAGTTGAACATCAGGACAACGCTTTCGATATAGTTGCAGAACTTTAGGAAGACGGTAAGCGCAATGCATCTCATTGGCGCCAATCGTGACCGTCCCGGTCATGTCATGATTATCGCTTACGGAAAGACGTGCTTCCTCAATGTTATTTAGCACACGCTCAACGTGAAACAAAAACTGCTTTCCAGCATCTGTCAACACAACCTGTTTGCCTAAACGATCAAAAAGACGAACACCCAATTCTCCCTCTAATGCTTGTATTTGCAGGGTTACATTCGAAGGTACGTAGTTAAGCGCGGCCGCAGCCCGGCTGAAATTAAGAGTTGAGGCAACCATGCGAAAAGTAATCAGTTGACGAAGTTCCAAACGTCATTCCCTCCCCGAAGTTTAATAATACTGAATTACACATTAAGTATCATTCAATATACTTAACACTATCACTCGATTAGAATGAAATCAATTCAATTGTGGGAGAGGTTTTATCATGGACTATGAAATTTTTGAGCTAGGCGATTACACCCTGCAGTCGGGAACCGTGTTAAATAACGCCTTTCTGGCATACAAAACTTATGGGACTTTGAATGCTGAGAAGAACAATGTTATCTTGTATCCAACCGCTCTGGGCGATACCCATCGAAGTAATGAATGGTTGATCGGCGAAGGTATGGCACTGGATCCAAATAAATACTTTATTGTTGTTCCAAATCTGCTGGGAAACGGCTTGTCATCATCCCCTAGCAACTCAGAAACACCGTTAGATAAGAATTCCTTTCCTCTCATTACCATCTATGATAATGTGCGGATGCAGCACCATCTCATGACGTACAAGCTAGGGATTAAAAAGATCGCTCTGGTCACAGGCTGGTCATTGGGAGCTATGCAAACCTTTGAATGGGGAGCCGCATATCCCGATATGGTTCAGCGGATAGCCCCTTTTAACGGTACAGCCAAAACTTGGCCACACGCCTATGCCTTCTTTGAAGGTGTTAAAGCTCCACTGGAGGCTGATGCGAGCACAGGCTTACGAGCTGTGGGACGTATTTACGCCGGATGGGGATTCTCGCATGCGTTCTATCGTAAAGGCTGCTACAAGGAGCTAGGGTACTATTCATTAGATGAGTTTATTACCGGTTTCTGGGAACAAAACTTTCTTACTCTTGACCCTTATAACTTATTGACAATGTTTCGTACAGGGCAACATGCCGATATCAGCAATAATTCATTGTACAATGGCGATTTCAATAAGGCGCTCCATTGCATCAAGGCTCAAGCCTGCATCATGCCAGGAGCAACAGATCTCTATTTTACGCACGATGATAACAAGTTCGAAGTCGATCATATGCCGAACGCACGCTTACATCCGATAGACTCCATTTGGGGGCATTTTGCTGGAAGGGGTATTCATCAGCCTGATATCACATTCATTAATGATGCGTTAAATCATCTTCTATCCATTAAACAATAAATTCTTAACATACTACCTTGCTCGAAGTTTTTTTGACAAAAATATCCCCCCATTGTTATGCCAGTTGCTTGGTCACAGATAAGTTTTATCAGTTATACTGCCAGTTAGGTTAGAAAAGGCAGCCTTCTTACCGGCTGCCTTTTCCTGTAGTTGTTTCAACTATCGTTTCTTGTTAGATGAACGACATCATTATTTCTTCTATTCTCGTCTTTTGAGAAGCTGATGATGATCTTTTCGCTCAGTTCTTATGAACCTCTTCGTCTCCAGCCGAACACGCGCACATGTACGATTCCCTTAGTCACCCAATGCGTCAGCACGTAAAGCGCAATAAAAAGAATGATGAGCGGTTTAAATAAAAACCATGCGAGTATCCATGAGACTAAAATCTGCCACGGTTTCAATTTGCGCAAAACCTTCGTAGGCCACAAAAATAAGCGAAACACCGTATAACGGTGCTGCAACGCCTCTAAATATTCGTCTTGAATCTGTTTATCCTCGGGATTTAGCCGTACCGCATTCTGCATGTACGTTTCTTTAAGGTCGTAATCACCGCGATGGCCCGCAGCCCAAGCCAAATACAAGAGCATGTACGGCATTTCGGCGTCATACTGAACAGCCTGGCGGTCTAGTCGCCTAGATTCTGCGACGTTTCCTAACATCGCCTCCGTATAGCTCAGCATTGCCAAATAAAGCGGAGTTTCCGGACTGAGCTCCAAAGCCTGCAGCAGTTGCTCCCTCGACTCTTTGAAATTCCCCTTCTTATTCAACTTATTCGCTTTCAAGAAATAATAATGAGCCTCGTAAGGATCGATTCGCAAGGCTTCCTGAAGTGCTTCGTTGAACGAATGTTCGTCCTCTGTCTCATAATAGACACCCACGCGCACATACCACGCCAGTTCATGCTCCGGCTCTCTTGCAAGCGCCTCTTTTGCCCAATGCAGCGCCTTCTGATTTTCGTCCATCAAAGAATAAATCCGGGCGATCAGCGCATAAGCATCCGGGTTATCCGGATCCTGTCGCAGCAATTGCTCCGCTTCCACTAGAGCTTCCTTATATCGCTTCCAATTGATAAGTTGATTCACCACGGCATAGGCTGCTTTAATCGAATCTTTTTCCACCGTAGAAGACCTCCCGTTTCCCCACCATACTACTTGATCCCGTGCTTTTTCACATAGTCTAATACGATCTGGTAATCTCTGTTCACATCGCTGAAAGTAGCGTAATTTTTCGCCGTCGAGAACCAATCCAGCGTCGTTGCCTTCCGGGTCTTCGCCGCTTTCTTCAAATCATCCTGCGTGATCGGCTGGATCTCCCCCGTCTCGAACATGCGCTCCATCGCGGATTCTACAGCATCCTTCACCACTTGCTCCAAATCAGCACCAGAAAAATGCTTTGTCTCTGTTGCAATCTTCGATAAATTCAACGACTCCGTCGGCTTGCCGGAGATCTTCAGTTGAAGAATCGTCTGACGTTCGGCTTCCTCTGGCGGCGGTACGAACACTAGATGGTTGAAGCGACCCGGGCGCCGCAGCGCGGAATCGAGATACCACGGTGTATTGGTCGCGCCGATCACAAACACGTTATCGTTCTGTGATTGCAGCCCGTCAAGCTCCAGCAGAAGCTGATTGACGAGCATCCGGTCGTGATGCTGCCGCATCTGATGACGGCTCCCCCCCATGGCATCCAGCTCGTCGATAAAGATAACGCACGGCTTGTTCTCCCGCGCCTTCTCGAAAATATCATGCAAATTGTGCTCGCTCTGACCCACATACATCGAGAGGATTGCTTGAAGCTCGATGTGCATGAAATTCGCGTCGATCTCTCCCGCTACCGCCCGCGCCAAGAACGTTTTACCGCAGCCCGGAGGTCCAAACAACAGCAGACTTCCCCCAGCTTCCTTTCCGTATGCGGCAAATAACTCAGGCTGCTTCAGCGGTAAGATGAAGTTCATCCTGATTTTCTTTTTCACGTCCTCCAAGCCGCCTACATCGGCGAATGTCTCCTTTGGCTTCTCTGACTCGACAAGCGAGTGATCATCTTTGCTGAATTGAATGAGCTTTAAATTTTTGCGTCTTTTTTCCGCGAGCTCGTCATGATCGGTCATCCTTTTCTCTCCCCTATAATTGGTAAGATAAGTTTACCATATTTTCGAAGACATATTACTCAACTGATCTGTAAGACTCATATCGTAAACAAATAAGCATAAGCGACATTTTCATAGCAACGGGATTTGACTTGCTTCTGTTACTCCCCAAAATCAATCATATTACAAATAAACAACTATAAAATAATGGTTCCATTATTTGAATTTTTTTCTAAATGTGATATCATCATAATATCATTAGATTATAACAAATGGCCGCAAGGGGATGAACTAAAGGCTATTTCTGTGGCAAAAGGAGGAATGACATGAATGAACAGACAGCTTAGGGCATGCTTGTCGAAAAGGCATATTCAGCGGTGGGCCGAACGCCCCAACCATCAGTTAACCGTCGGATTGATTCACCATTCCGCGCGTTCGATCTGGACTTCGGGACAGGGGAACGGAGTGGATTCATCCCAATTCCTATATGAGATTGGTTCGATTACCAAAACAATGACCGGCTTGTTATTGGCTATCGGCGAGAAGAATGGAGTCTGGAGCCCTTCCGACCGACTGTCTGACTTCGTTCCCGAATGGTCCTCCAGTCCATTTGCCAGAGGGACAACTTTGCTGCAGCTGGCTACTCACACGTCGGGTCTACCCATGGTGCCTAAAAATATGAAAGGATCCATCATAAATTCACTGAATCCTTATGCGAATTACAAGGATGATGATTTAATCAGCGCTGTTGCATTGGAAAGTCCGAAGAAAAGCAACAAACACAGCTATTCCAATTATGGTTTTGGTCTGCTGGGTTGGCTGTTTGCCAGACGCTTGGGGGGTAGCCTGGATGAAGCCTTGCGCGATCTGGTATTTAAACCTCTCGGAATGGTCGATACCGCTATAAGACTCCCCGAAGACCAACGCAAACAGATGCTGCCCGTCTTCAATGCCAAGGGGAAACCTGTACCGCATTGGGATTTCGGAGATACAATGGCAGGAGCTGGAGCCGTTCGTTCGACCGTTTCAGACATGCTTCATTACATTGACGCTCAGTTGAGTGACACCGATCATTCCCTGCATACCTCGCTTGCGGAATGTAGGAAAGCGCAGCACGACATTTTTCCGAGCAGGGGGGTCGGCATCGGTTTTGGCTGGATGTTCTTCAGAGAGAAGGATGGTTCCACCACGCACTGGCATAACGGAGGAACGTACGGATCAAGCAGTTTTGCAACATTCAATCGGGATAAAAGGATCGGATTGGTCATTTTATCCAATAACGGAAGTGATATTTGGAGCCAACTTGCACCTATGATCGGCATCCGCAAGATGTCTGTTGATATGCTGGCTACCCTACTTACAAAGGAATTGTTCAAAACCGATTTCGCTGCCGAACAATCAAAAGAATAAGGAGTGAAGCCACATGGTAAGTCAAGGCTCCATCATCGCTATGATTGTTCAGGTTATTCTAGGCATTGTCATTCCGTTGTCTTTGCTCATTTATTACCGCAGTACGCTTAAAATTTCTTATCGTGCGGTCGGTGTCGGCATTCTTATCTTTATCGTTTTCTCGCAGTTATTGGAGCAAGTGCTGCATGTATATATGCTTTCAGGTAACCAAACAACGACAGAGTGGCTGAAAAATCCGTGGATGGCAGCCGTTTACGGCGGACTGGCCGCAAGTATATTTGAAAACGCGGGACGTTGGCTAGGCTTCTCGTTTCTATTAAAAAAGCGTCAAGAGCGCAAAGACGGCATTGCTGTAGGGATAGGCCACGGAGGTATCGAGGTATTGCTTATAAGCGTGGTTATGGGCATAATGGGGATCGTGTTTGCAACCATGATTAACACAGGAACCTTCGAGCAAATGTTCAGCTCCAAAGTACCCCCAGAGCAAATTGCGCTGTTCCAAGGGCTCCGAGACCGAATTACTCATGCATCGCAGAGTGAATATTGGCTGGGCGCGTTCGAGCGCATCCCAGCAATCTTTATCCAAATTGCACTTTCATTAATTGTTTTGTACGGGATTCGGACACGTAAGGCCGTATACTTGCTTTATGTTGTTTTGCTTCATGCTCTAGTCGATTTTTTTGCAGGTCTGTATCAAGCTAAGATGTTACCGCTATGGGTAGTGGAATGTATCGTTTGGATATGCGGGCTCGTTGCCGTCATTGTGATTGTGAAGTCAAAAGAATGGTTTGCTAAATTGGCGCCGTGTTCAGAAAAAACAAAGGGGGACTCTCCAGATGAACAGCCGTAATTGTGGGTGTTGTCAAAACATGCGTCTCTTTTGCGGATGTAAAACGCAGTTACAGAATACAATAGGATGTGCCCTTTGGCTGTTCCACAGTCAAGGGGCGCATCCTATTGTTTCGCGCACAAGTAGAGCGGAGGTCACCCTGCATACCAGTGCATTCAGCTATTAAACAAATTCATCATAAATAAGGTTATAGGCGCAAATGCTCCTTGCATATTTGCTACTACTATCACCATCATTAACAAAGAAAGAACAACCGTGGCAATTCCAAAAACAAAGTAAGCTTTTTCTTTAAATCTCCATTTTGAATCATTTGATTTAGCCCTTTTTACTAATGCGTTCCAAATATACACACTAAGTCCCACAAATAGTATCAACAATATTCCACAAACAATAGCTTTTGTAGTATGAAACTCAATGCGTTTATTAATCTTTTCCTGAAGAATAGACGGGATATTTTCATTACCTGATTGTATCCACTCATTAAACGCATAGCGTAATTCGTCCTTATATGTTGCTCCATTGGATATTTTAAACGAAACATTAAGCAATGAAAACCCATGCAACGGATTCAATACATTTGTCAGATTTGCCACAACAATCAAAATCATCAATAAAGCGACGCTACTACTCAAAAGCCCGAAAGAAAAGTATGCTTTTCTTTCAAATCCCCATTTTAACTTGCTTATCTTAGGCGATCTTTTAAATTTAGTCCAAAAAATTATACTAAGTAATGCGAATAGGAGTACCAAGCATCCACCAACAATAACGAGTACAGCATGATACTTAGCATAATCACTAATCAGTACATTCACGGCGGGGTTAGATTGTGAACCTGATTCAAGTATCTCACTTAACGTACGTTGTAACTCGTCATTCATTTTAACTGCCTCCGAAATTGGATTTTTGCTCTGTATACCAAAATATTATAGCGTACTTTCACCCCAAAAAATTTATTTATATTATTTCAGTATGAATGACTACAATATTTCTCGGGAACCGTCGCCTGACAGATTAATGATTTAAAGGGTTGCCCGTTCTATACATTTTTTCTGCTTCAATAGGATTTTCTTTTGCTGTCATATAGTGTGGGATTACCCGGCAAACTTGAACCGGTCCGCCAAATACAGCCGACCTATACTTGTCCACATGTTGTTTGGGCAAGGGGCGGTTATAATAGCCGGGTACATATTTATTGATCATTTCCTGAAGTACATGAGTGGCTTCGTCCAAATCTGTGATCGGTTCTGCTTGTCCAAATATCATTACGCTCATATAAGCCGTATCTGTTTTGGCAGGTACTGGATCCGCGATGGTTCCGTATTCCTCACATACCGTAAAACATACCTCTGGATTTTCACTCATGACCTGATTACGTCTTCCATCTCCAGCCCCGTGAAAATAGAGCTTCCCCTCAGTCCATACATAATTAAGCGGTACAACATAGGGGAGATTCCCATCAACCAACCCAAGATACCCAATTCTCGCTTGGTGAAGGAAACTTTCAATTTTCTCATGATCCTGGCATTCCCTAATCTTGTAACGAACCGAATCCATTTCGAAATCTCTCCTTTTACTCATAAGATATTCATCCCACTCCAATTGTCTTAACTCCGATGGTCTTCTAGAGTCCGGCAACGACCAGATTGCAAATACCAGCGTTATTACGGTAGTATATCAATGAATGGAGTGTGTGAAAACATCCAAACATCACGGTTATGAACAATCCATAATTAATATTTTAGGGTTGGAGCTTCTATTTGGAGGTGTGTACGATGATGAAAGTAATTCGTAATGATAAGAGACCGATCTGGCAGCAATTGTTAGATCAAGCGATTTATAATATTACAAGCGGAATCTGGGCCCCAGGAGAATTGCTGATTCCTTCCCGCGAACTCGCTCACATGGTAGGTATCTCTCGCTCAACTATACAGATCGTGTATGAGGAATTGCTAAGTCGAGGCTATACAGTTACATCTCGCCGAGGGGGAACGCGAGTTAGTGAATGGAAGCAAGTCACTGAGTCAACGAAGGAAATAATAACAGATGGCCCCATCCCCCCCTCACTTCCCTTGTTGAACTCAGCGGTCGATCAATTACATGACTGGTTCAGAGGCAAAGAACAGCGAGAAGTGGATATTGATTTCAGTCCCCATGAACCCTATTTGGATGGACAATTTCAAAAAAACTGGCGACAATCGCTTCTCCACGCATCTGCTGAAATGGATTTATCGAGCTGGGCTTATGGTAATCCCTATGGTTTCACACCATTACGCGAGCAAATTCAGCGTTATTTATCACTTGAACGAGGCATCCATATCCAAACAAATCAGATTCTGTTGACCTCAGGAGCTCAGCATAGCATTGACTTAATCGCACAATCGCTTTTAGCTGATGGCGACACTGTCTCTGTAGAAGATCCCGGTTTTCCAGCTGCCTGGATGGCAATGAAATATCGGCGTATGAATGTGGTGCCCATTCCCGTTGATGAGTATGGTCTAGTGGTTGAGCGTATTCACCCACAATCCAAACTGATCTTTGTGACCCCTTCGCACCAGTGTGCGGCCGGGGTCGTTATGTCGGAGCCGCGTAGGCAACAATTATTACATAAGGCAACTAAAGAACAATTTTGGATCATTGAGGACGATTATGATAGTGAATTTCGATATCGTGGGGAGCCGCTTCCAACATTGTTTAGCCAGACATCTTATAATACCTTATACCTCATGAGTTTTTCTAAAATGATTGCTCCAGGCATTCGTATTTCGGCTATCGTTGGATCTATCGAGGCAATTGCTCAACTAGCCAGGGTACAGGAGTTGACTTACCGTCATCTTCCGATTATGGATCAGCTTACATTAACGCACTTCATCAAGAATGGGCATTTTATGCGCCATATGAGAAGGGTCAGAAATGTGTACCGACGAAGACACGAAGCCATGACAAAGGCTATTATTGCTAGCGGTTTAGGGGAGCGGTTCACACTAAGCGGTGTAGAAACGGGATTGCATATGTTACTTGAAGCTGAAGAGTCATACGACGAAGAAACCGTGACAAAGTTAGCCCTTCAACAGGGAATACGTGTATACCCTCTTGGACCCTATTGTTTGGAAAGCAAACGAAAGGGATGGGTGTTGGGGTTTGCAAAAGTAGATGAAGTATCGATTGAGCAGGGGATTCATCGTCTTGCGGAGTTGATCTTATAGGATCATCTTCACAAGCTAGTTTCGCTACGCCTCTACTCTCTTTTCGTCCAAAAATTTATCCGTCATTTGTGATAGGGTTCACCGTAACGGGGCGATCAGCGAAAAATTCGCCTTAATAGGCTGTCAGATTTCTACTACCGTCCTCCCGTTACTATAATAAAAATCGCCGTCCGATTCCCGACAGGGAACGTGAACGGCGACAATTTTAGAGTCATCACGTAAGTGACAGTTCTTTCGGGTAAAAACCCGATATAACTTAAGCCAATTCCGCCAGCACCTTGCCAAGTCGGTCAAGCTGCTGCTCATTAGCTTCTATGCAGATCGGCTTAGCTTGTTCAAACTCTTCTTTTTTCTTGAAAAGTTGACGGAAGGTGACCCTAGTGCGGCCTTCGAAGCTCTCGAAGGTAGCCGTTACCCGAAATTCGTGACCGGATAGATGATCAAGCACGATCCGCTCCGGCGGCATGATCTCAACAAAGACGTTATGGTTAGGATAATCCACGCCATCCGGTCCATGCATGGTGAACCGCCACGTACCTCCCGGCCTCATATCGCATTCGTGAAACGTATTCGTGAAGCCTTGAGGTCCCCACCATCGGGCTAACAAATCAGGGGTTGTCCAAGCCCGAAACACAAGCTCCCGCGGGACATCGTACTCACGCGTAGCAATAAGTTCATTTTCACCTATTGTCATGTTCATACCTCCCCTTCCACTACCTTGCCCAGTGCGTCCAACATGACGTTTGTACCGTGTTCCCGTATTTCTGGCGTATCGTGTCCGTCAAAGAACGCACCTTGCTCCGTGAAAATCAGCTTCGTGCCGCCCTCCATTTTGATAAGCTCGACCGTTGCGATCGAGACGGAGATGCGTATGCCGCCCGAATCTAGGGTGTACGTATAGACAATGCGCTGCTCTGGAACAAGCTCCTGGTAGTTGGCGTCGAAGGTAAAGATCGGCCCTTCCGGCGGCCCGCCGCTGCTGTACTCGCGCCCGCCAACCTGGAAATCGAAGATGTCTGGCTTCGAAAACCACTTGGCTTTGGCAATCGGATCGGCCCATGCGTGATAAACCCGCTCCGGCGAAGCGGCATAAGTACGCTCTACGACGAAGGTTCCATGCTTGATGAATCGTTCGTTCATTGATTTTCCTCCTTATGTTTCGGAATTCCGCTCTCCTCGGCAAGAAAGTCTCCTAACAGGTCCAAATGTCGCTCCCAACTCGTTTGCCGCTCAATGACCGGTTTCTCAAATCCCATCTTCATCGCTTGCAGTAGGCTCGTGAAATCTTCAACTGTTAATTCCGCCTTGCCCTGCATAAGCTTGGATACATGTCTGAGCTGCTCCAATAGTTTCTGCTGCAGTTTGATCTGTTCTTGGATTTGGTTTATCTGGAGGCCCACGATTTCAAGCGGACTGATTTGCCCGCCCGTCAAGGCCGACTTAATCTCCTCGAGAGATAATCCCAGCTCCTTAAGCGATAAAATCTGGTGCAAGCGTGACAAGTTGACGTCACTATACAGCCTGTGACCCGATTCCGTCTGGCCGGATGGAGATAACAAACCGATTTGATCATAAAAACGCAGGGTTCTTACGGTAAGCCCCGTCAGCTTGGCGAGGTCCCCGACCTTCCAATGTCTCTCCATTAACCATCTCCACTCTTTGGCGCTAGCTATGTACCGGTAGCTCTATTGTAAAACATTACGTTACGTAAGGTGCAAGCGAAATCGTGACGCAATAACGGAATTTTTTTGTGCCACTGATTTTGAACACAAGCTATTGTGTCTGTCGGCAAAAAATTCGCGCAGCGCTCATTAATTCCTTTTTATAAGTAATATGTGCTTGGAATCCCCAAGCGTATATTCTAGCATTTTTTGAAAATTCAGCCCTACTTATGATACGGTTCAGTGTATGACCTACTAGGCGAATTTCTCAAACGATCCAACTATCTGCAATTATTTCATGCTATGCAAGTGTATTTTTCTCCAAGCACTGATAAACCGCCATCATATCTCGTTTATTCAACTCACGAATACGATTGAAAATAGGAATATCTGCAACTGCCTCAGTTAGTAAGCCTTCTGCTACAACATCACTGACTTTGCCGGTTAGCCATGTTTGCACATTAATGCCCTCGACGATTTCCTTGCGCCCTTCATCATTGATGCCACTTACGTAACAGCTAACACATGGCACCGATAACTTATGTACGCCATCATGGAGTCCATCTTCAGAAATTACTTTCTTCCCGTTACAGAATGGACATGGATGACTTGCTTTAATCTTATTAATTTGGGTAACAATCTTATTGTAATTAAACGCTTCATAGACATAAGTTAGTTTTTTATATTTTCCATTGGTGAAGTACTTATCAATAATGGTTTCTCTTGTTTCAGTAATATGGGGAAAATCACAGATGGTAATCCTATTTTTGCTGCTGATCGCCTCAATGTTCCCTTTAATCGTATCCCAAAATGGTACAGCATTTTGTAAAACCACCTCATAGTGGGCAAAGCTTGCAAGCTCCAATTCAAACATTTTCAGTGCAACTTGTGTTTCCCTAGGAAATAAGGAGACATCTTCCGTTAGTGCAAGGTCGCCGCCAACAATTGCCTTTAGTTTTTCTAGTTCGGGTAACTTCCCTACGGTTTTTATGACCTGATCAATCGGTTGCTGAATAATCTCACGAATATCCGTGCCACCAAATTTCAGTTTTTTATGATGGTTTAACACGGTTCCCTGACAAACTGGGCAGGCAATCATTTCTTTTGAAGCTTTCATAGCCTCTTTAATAGGCAGGTTCTTCGAAATAACCATATAACGCCCAAGGATGAGATTAAAGCCTTCCCATGTTCTCGAAGCCTTCCCTGCTTTATCATAAAAAGACTTTTCCCAATAACCATATAAGAAAGTATGCTTTTCTGCTTCTGACATCTCATTATAGCTTTTACTAATATCGTGACCAAGTTCATTCTTTAACTCTTCAAATAGGAAGTGCAATTTGGCATGTTGATAATATTTCAAGACCTCCATAACTTCTGGAAGTAATAAGCCATCCCAGAATGGCACTGTTTTGTCTTGAATGAGAACATCCATATCAAATTGTTCAATGGCACGACGACCCGAACAACTCGGGCAATGATTGTCTTGATAATAGAAATCGAAGCTTCTTGTATCTTTATTGGTCGGATGAGCTTCCACAATATGGTTGATCAGTCCACCCATTTCATAAAGAAAGCTATATTGACTATACAGGTGTCGTTCAAGATCGATGGCAATGACAGGTGCAATCTTATCAGATTCATATTCACCATAAATCAGATGGGCCATGGATGATAAGCTTTTTAGGATACCGCCTTTATAGACGTTTTCTGCCTTTTTAAAATAACCCATATGATTTTCTTGTAAGTAGTGAACACCATTTTGCTGCTTGAGTGTGGAAGAAATATGCAAGGGGGCCTTGCTATCTTCCTTCTGTGTTTGACGATAATAATCATCATGACTGACAACATCAAGATGCCGAACAGGTTCAGATTGCCTTTTGCCAAAATCAACGATAAAATCAGAGCTTTCCAGCATATAGGCATTATGTTCAATCATTAGGATGGAGACAGATTCATCTTGCAGAATGCCCCTAACACTATCAATGAATTGGTTTAAAATATTTTGAGATAAACCTTTTGAAGGCTCGTCAAAAATAAAAAGCGTATATGGGTTTCTTGAGTTGGCAAACAGCTCAGAAACTAAATGGACACATTGGAATTCTCCAGTCGATAAGGACTGTGTTTTTCTTTCCAACGTCAAATAACCAAGTCCAAGTTTGATCAATAAGCTCAAGCGTTTATGAGCGATGTCTTCATTTGGCAGTTCATCAATAATCTCTTCAATCGAACGTTGAAAAATATCATCAATGTCCTCACTATATTTGGTGAGTTTCTTTTTAATATCAAGAAAAGTCGCAACGGTTGACCGACTGGAAATCGATTGGTTTCGATCTTGCCCGACCATGACCAATTTATCTTTTGGATATCGTTTTAGAAAATCTTTGGACATACACTCATTGACAAGTGTAGATTTACCACAGCCGGACTCACCCGTAAAAGTGACAAGTCTATTTTGGGGAATCTGAATTTCAGCCATTTGAATATTACGACAGTAAAGATCTTGAAATTGGTAATATCGGGTTGGTATTTCCAGATTTCGTTCCCAAATGATTGGTTGTGGACGTGGTGATTCTTCAACAATTTTCCCACCGTATTTACCACTACCAGGTCCGAAGAACAATTGCTCATCTGATGTGTCAAGCACCGTGTCAGAATGGTCAATGAGCCAAATTTGATTCTTATACCCCAATTGTTTGATCTCATCTAAAATTTTCAATAGTGTTTGGTGATCAAGGCCCACAGAGATTTCATCAATAATAATAACCGTATTTTCACTTGTTGCCATGAATTCTGCCAAGTACATTCGTGTTATTTCTCCACCTGACAAAGTACCCATAATACGATTTAATGTTAAGTAACCAATATTCATATTGATGATATTTTTTAGAATATGTTGTTTACCTTCACTTATATTTAAATCTTCTGCTAGTAATAAAATGGTTTCAATGCTTAAGTCGTTGATATCGGAAATATTGTGTGCTTTATCAAATAATTCAATTGTGTATTGCTCAACTTCATGATTATAGCGCTTGCCCTTACACTTTGGACATTCAATATTCTTAGTAGTACCGCGCCCTTTACAATCCGGACACCAGCCTAGGGCATTATTAAAGGAAAAAACTTCCGGAGAAAGATTAAACTTTTCAGCTAGACGCTCGCGAATCTCTTTAAAAACGCCAGTATGTGTGCCAATGGTTGAACGAGGATTGGATGAAATCGATGATTTTCCGAGAAAAAGGACTAAAGGCATTTCTTCCATCTTGATAGCACTGAAATTGGTTTCCATAATATCAGGAAATAAATACTGATACTCTGCCTTTGGCAATAAAGAAACGAGGCGCTTCTTGGATTCTTCACCAATGGTTTGACAAAAAGTTGTTTTACCCGATCCAGATAAACCTGCAATTCCTAATGATTTATCTACTGGTAGTTCTGCATCTAATAAGTTAATATTATTCGAAATTAATCGATTTATTTTCACATGCACACATCCTCTCTATTCTTATAATCTTAGTCTTTCCATGTTAGCACAGCGTTAAATATATTAATTCCTTTTTTTATCATTTATCAACGAAAATCATAGTAAATACCTTCATCACAAAAAATTCGCCCCCCGCCTAACCGACTCCCTCCTGCCCGTTATCTTCATTCAACATCGACATTAACCTCGTGAAATGAAATTGGTAATTCAATGCTTTTAGGCTCATTGTTAATTCACAACATAATTTTTCGCCGTTACTTATCCTCAAAAATTAGCTGAGCATGGTCTTTAATATCAACTGTGCCATAGAGACGATCTTACTAGGGTGTACGCAAAGTAAAGCGGATAAGGGTCAAAACATGAAAAAACAAAATGTAGGCTACACCATGCCTGATGAAAGCAGCAAACATGAAGGTACTTGGTTACAATGGCCCCATAACTTTACCTATGGTAATGGTCATAAAGAAAAGCTTAAATCCATTTGGATAGAGATGGCAAGCACTTTATTAAGTGAAGGGGAAAATGTTCATATTATCGCATATGATAAATACGAAAAAATATATATTTATGATCTTCTATATGATGAGGGTATAAATATGGACAAAATCGACTTCTATATTATTCCTATGGACGATGTATGGGCAAGAGATACAGCTCCGATCCTTGCTTAAATAAGCTTCGATTAGTGTTTCTTCAATTTTATCCATGTCATCGGCTGCTTTACGGAGGGCAATAGCATTGCCAACCATGAAATCAATAGATCAATCGCTGCCGCTGACAACATGCCAGAAATGCAACGAACAGATACGATAGGGAGGGCCTAAAAGATGTATTCAATTCAGCGTGAAAGCAATCAAGTCCTCTACAAACAACGACCGTGCAAAAGAACGCGGATACTGGCTTATTTACGAGCAAGGTGTCTTCGTATCAGATTAAAGGCCCGAAGGAAGCTTTCCCTCGGGCTTTTTTTGTCCAATCAGCATTTGATTAGCGCATTTTACTACTGTTTGAATTTGGTTTTTGGTTTTTTTGCTCTTCAGATTTCGCACTCTTTTTTTGCTTGGCCATGGCATTAGTCCACTCCTTAATTGAGTAAATTTGAAACATCATTATTGTACTCAAATATGGAGTAATGTAAGCACCCATGTGGTGCTTTTTTTATTGCGCCAGATT
The DNA here is from genome assembly GCF_010820665.1 of Paenibacillus sp. SYP-B3998. Taxonomy (GTDB): domain Bacteria; phylum Bacillota; class Bacilli; order Paenibacillales; family NBRC-103111; genus Paenibacillus_E. The sequence continues at coordinate 61,537 of NZ_JAAIKC010000012.1, forward strand.
TGCATAAATTCACAGTCCAAAAGGGATCATTTAGCAAGGTTTTATTGTTCGAATAAGGAAGAGGTTATGAATGAGCAAAATACTAATATCACCCGATACAGAGCAGAAGAAAAAACAACCATCAAAATGTCATGGGTGTATATGGGTTAATTGGGATTTTGAATCCTCAATTTGACATTATTCATCATAATAAGTTGAAAAATTAACAATTTTTCACTTTAGATAATTGGTATTTTAAGTCTATATTTACTAAACTATGGAAATGATATCTTTAATTTGAATAAAGAACTTTTATTACAAATTGAACTTCGAGAGGATGATAGTTTTGGAGAAAAAGAAATTTGGTAGAAAATTACTAGTGGGGGTTTTGGCAAGCGCAATATCTTTGGTCGGAGGCACGTCAGCGTTTGCTTATGATGGATTTGCTGATTCAGTTCGAACGGCCCACCCACTTAATGGACCAGTAGGTGGTATATCATCACTTATCCAGGGTTCTGATGATGTCGATTGGTACTCTTGGACAAATACTGGGCCTACTGTTTATATAACTGCAACATTGCAATCTCCTACTGGCAAAAATTACGACTTACATGTAGCCATGATGACTAATGGTATCAATCCTACTTCCATAGGAGCAGCAACTGATCATGGAGTAGGTGGAGCAGATACCTTTGCAACTGCCGTGATACATAGTGGTACTATATATTATCAAGTCAGAGGACAAAAAGGTTCGGACTATGACTATAATGTACCCTATACGTTAAATATCACCAATTAATAATTCAAAGTTCATGTTTTCTATAGAAAACACTCCACTCGGGGTGCTTCTTTTATTGCCCATCAAACCGCGTTTAAATGGTGAAATGATCCTTTGCGCAGAGGTTGAGGAAACAGGGGAGGGCTGAGAATCCCGCGCACCTCGGGTATGTCGTATTACCAGTGGGCAAACCATTCGGAATTATGAGAAAAAAAACGGCCTCATCTGCTGAGGAAGTCCTTCATCACTAATCCGTTCGATACGACCCCAACAACTAAAAGGATCTGTCCGAAAAGTAGTTTTAACCAGCAGTAACAATAGCGATTTACAAAAATCATCTTAAAAAGAGTTCTTGCTCTGACGTTCTGGGGATAATTAGCCTATCCCAACCCCATGTACGTTTCTCTCCAAAAAACTTGCCGTCACTTATGATAAGGTTCATCTTAACATTTATAAAACGAAATAAAGGACACCCTGATTGGGTGTCCTTCATTGTAGAGACAAGGGTTAAATACGACATTTTTACTGAGCAAATCGCCGAATCAGTCCGTCTTAGTACAGCAAACCACATTGGAAATCCAGCCATCCCGAATACGGTTTACCTCTTCATCAATCACATGAATTGGCACAAGGAATCATGTTCTCATACATTAGTTCGTTCTAGTAACAAGCACTAGATCCAAGTATCATTGGCTGCTGTTAATTCGGACTCAGTACCGCCAGTGTTTACAACGCTTTTAGGCTCCACCAACATGATATGGCATTCCTTTTCGGCGAAAGGCTTCATCTCTATTCCCCTCGGGACAATAAACATCTCACCCTTGGCAATTTTTACTTGGCCATCACGAAAATCAATGATCATCTCCCCTTCGAGTGCGATAAATACCTTATCGGTATCTTGATGAACGTGCCATACATAATCCCCAGCAATCTTAATAAGCTTAAATTGATAGTCATTCATTTCACCAATGACTTTCAGAGACCAATAGTCGTTGAATTTAGATAGCTTCTCATTCAGATTAATAGCTTGGTAACGGATATTAACCCCTCCTTATTTTTTTAATTTTCAATATACCGTTATAGTGAACAGGCCTTTAATCTTTTGCATAGAAAATTGCTCCAACATAATGTTTTCTTTGATCTGACATTATTATAGAAAAGTAATTTGTAGATTAGAATGGATGCTTGTTGAAATTAGCATGGATTATTGATGAGCTTCTCTCGATATTCAGTGGGAGAAATACCAAATTTTTTCTTGAACACTCTACTAAAATAAAAGGGATCAGCAATTCCAACAGTTTGCGCAATTTGTTGTACAGGCGCATCACTTGTAAATAGCATTTCTTGCGCCATGTTTATACGATATTTTAATAAATATTCTGCTGGTCCCATACCTGCATGTCTTCTAAACACATAAGAAAGTCGATTTCGATTAACGTTATTTTGTTCTGCAAGCGATGCTATTGTAAGGCTTTGATAATAGTATTCTTGAATATAATTAGATACCCGTTCGAATAATGTATGCGATTCACAACTATTTTGCCTGTTATCAACACATAATAAGGCTTCATTCAGTACATCGCGAAACAGCATCTCGGTCTGAAACATCGAAATGCCTCCACGCTGATTATAGACATGCCAAAGACGCATAATTAATTCAATAAGACGAGGAGATTGCCCCGTTAATAATTCAAAATGCTGATGCGAAAAGCTTGACTCTTCTAGTTCTGAGTTACATATCCGGTATAAAACTAGGATGTATTCCCAGTCAGTTTTACCAAACACCTTTTGGGCTAGTTTCATTTTTGCACCCCCATGTACAACTTTTCCTGGCGAAAAGATATAGGGCGTGCTATTAAATTGAAATTGTATTTTCCCTGTAAGAGGAAACACAAATCCAGGAAAAGAATCAGTATAGTCAGCGTGAGGCACACCTGGATTTCTAGCGTATCGATATACTCCTTGTACTTGAAAAGGAGTGTGTGCCAGATGCTCTGCTAACTGATTAACGTCGATTTTCACATTGCATACCTCATTTCAATAGGAATTGACCGTTAATTTTGAGATCGATCGTTGTACATCCTGTGCAGCTCTTGACCACAAGCAGTACATACGATTTAACAAGCTGCTGTCCCAGTTGTCAGGTGAGGAGCAATTCCGCTTTGCATAGCTTTTACCACAGTTCTTCCAACTAATCAGCGGATAATTCAATCCGGTCAGACACCGGACAAATTATGTTCCAAACGTTCGGCAGTCCTAGCATTCCTGCTGACTAGGCGATAATTCGATTTTCAGCCCCGGCAGCTCCCCGTCCCTCCATGTATAAGTGCCCAGTAAAATACATCGAGAACCAATTTTAAGGTCAGTTTCCCACCCTAGTCATGCTGCCATAAGTCTATCTAATAGGCGCCTTAATCCGAATCTCTTCTTTAACTGGGCTATATAAACTCGGAATCAATCAAAAATCTGCCGTTGGAATACAGAAAGGTGGGCATGAGGACTTTCGTCTATTCCCACATTATTGATAACAATTATCATTGTCAACCTATATGAACAATAAAAAAACCGCACCCTGATAATGTACTTATTGATGATCTGCTGCAAGAACTTTCAGGCGTAATAAATCTTGTATTATTTGGATGAGATAGTAGCATCATATAAGGAAGGAATTAATCCGGTCGAAACGTTCGTAGAAGAAATCATTGTTAAAGGAACCCCTGACGAAAAAAGCTCATTATTACTATCTGACCTGACATAGTCTCTGCTAATAGCAGGAATTCCAACAAAATCTGGCGTGATATAACACAATATAAAAGTATAGGTTCAAAGGAAGTGATAACAAAATGGGGTTAGTGAACTGGGGATCTTATTTAGCTTTCTACCTTCTCATATTTTTCTACGATCCAACCTAAATCATCAATTAAGTAAAAATCATATCTTTGAATACTTCGGTTCTCTTCGTTTTTAAAAATGCACTCACATTCAACCCTATAGATACGACTTCTAAACTCCTTCTCTCTCAAAGCAATACTAATGATCTTATATTCCTTGGTCTTGGAATTTAAATATCGCTCAACTGAAGCTTCTGGACTCGCATCCACATGACCCGCATCCATGAACAATTCCACATATTTTACGGCGTAAGCAATTGAAATACATAAGAGAAAGCTAAGTAATACTATTTTAATCTTTGTTAGCTTCATAATTACCACCTCACCTAATGTGCAGTCAATATGGAACATACGCAGCACTTTCCAGAAAGTTTCTGTATGGGTCTTGCATCCGTAAGTAGATGCACTGCCAAAAGTGCAAAAAAGACGAGCCCTTCGGCTCGTCCCCTCATTCAAATTTACTCATTAATGAATTCCGCTTTTAGTAGCATTCGGTAAAGGAGCACGGTCGTCTCGGCACGAGTTAATGACTTCTGCGGCCGCAATTCATTGCCATACCCATTCACCAAGCCCTCATGCATGGCTGTCCGTATCGCATCACTCGCCCAGTCGCCAATTTGATTATGGTCGACGTAGACGGCCAAATCCTCTTGCACGCCAACATTGCTTGTTGCCAAAGAAGCATCGGCCAGTCGCAGCGCTCGAACGATCGTTACGATCGCTTCTTGCCTTGATACCTCACGATTTGGCCCAAATGTTCCTTCCTTGAAACCATCCATAATTCCGTATGCTTTAACTGCTGCTACGGCGCTGCTGTACCAGCTCGACTCGCTTACGTCTTGGAAATCTGCATGATTTCCGCCTTCCGGCAAGCCCAACGCTCTTACAAGCAACGCAGCAAGTTCAGCCCGCGTAATAGCAACATCAGGAGCGAATCGGCTTTCATCTACGCCATGTACGATCATTCTACTATTCATGTCGCCAATTTCAGATGCGGCCCAGTGTCCTTGAATATCTGTTAATTGGGACGTTTTGGATACCAGCACATAAGCGCTATTCGTGAGACTGCGAATAACAGCTGCCGGATGTCCATCAACTTTGGTAAATTCCGTCGGCACCGGGCGTACACCGAGCTTCTGGTCCCAAACCGTGACCGTTGAAGCGGATCTGGCAAAGTCCATTGGCAAGTAAATGACCCTTTCCACATAACGCTTGAAGCTTGAAATCTCTTTTCTCTCACCATGATTCCTCACATGCAGATCAAAATAAATCGGATCCGCCACCAGTTGGAAACCGCCTTTATTCGCTGCTTCCTGCAGTCCAGGTAGCACTTCACCATTGCCATGCTTGATCGTTATTTGAGCTTCCGCATCGTTCGCCCAATCGGACTCCTGGTTTACGACTTCAGCTAGAGGCAATCGATACTGGCCATGCTGAGTTTTCAAAGTAATTGTAGCCGACTTCTTAGCGAGGAGCGTGACAGCTTCACCTGGAAGTCGTAGAGCTATTTTGTCCGCCTTATCCGTAACCGAAATCGAGAGATTCACTTCAGTCGCAGCGGATAGTGAATCGATTACCTTCCTTAGGGTATCCGTATCCAATAGAACATCGATTGACTTTACTCCATTCGTATCTATTTGAAATGAGGCAATCCCTGGCACCCCTTTATCATTTATCCAAATCACAAGCGAATTGTTGGGTGACGAAGGGCTCGCAGCATTCGAAGGACTATTCCGATCGGAATCGGAATTGGAGCTTGCACTTGAACGAACCACGTCCAGTGTATACATTTTAATGGAACCGTCTTGCGCTTTGACACGGATCTCGAACGTGTTTTTACCTGTTACAAGCGAATATTCCTTAGTAATCGAGTTGCTAGTTACCTGCAATCCATTCACATAGACGACAGAATAGGCCTCTGCGGTTGTCAATATCATTTTCAGACCATATACCGAATGACTTACATCTACACTATTGCTCATGGTCTTAGGGTCAAAATCAAACTTTACAGTCCCACCCAATCCTATAAGCTGCCAACCACTCAAGCTCGCATTGCTGCTCAAAGGAACGATATTCTGGACTTCAATCAAGCTAACGTTCGCGTTGCCCGCTGTATCTGCCACATAGACAGAATAAATCCCGTTCTCTTGTACGGTAAAATGGTCAGTAATTTTCACGCCCAACGTATCAAAATACGAAATAGAACGGCTTCCTGCTGCCCACTTGATCGAAGAAACGCTATTGAATTCGCCGTATACAGACGCCATTACTGTAACAGTCACGCTTCCAAAGGTTGCGGCGATAGGATCCGCCTGCAATTCGATGTTCGGAGGCTGGTCATACGTAAACGTAATATTCACGGTTTGGTCTAACGATAGACCGCTTGCTTCTTCCTTTGCGGAATACATCACGTTCTCTGCGACTGTATTACTCACCGAAAGCGTGGCAAGACCGTTCTCATCGGTCAATCCATAAACATCATTAATGACTGATCGCCCACCATGCGCTTGAAGCAGCACTCGTTTTCCAGTGATCGGATGGTTATAATCATCCTTGAGTTTCACGAAAATCAAGGCTTTGCTTTTGCCATCCGCTCGTACGACTAGATCACTCGCAGTAACTGTTGAGTGAGACGAACTCACCGCCCCAGTCACAAACTGTACACTGACCGTCGCTACTATCGCACTCCCGCCGACACTTGCGCTTATCGTCGCGGTGCCCACCGTCAGCGGGGCCTTTAGCGTCGCCGTATAGGTGCCATTTTGGTTGTCTGTTACTGGGCCAACCGTCCCTAACGTCGAAGTGATGGCGACCGCCGCCCCTCCGTTCGTCAAAGCATGGCCCTGCGCGTCTTTCAGCTTCACGCTCACTGTCGTCTGACTTGTTCCGTCGGCCGTCAGGGAAGCGTCGCCCACTTCAACCGTGCTCTTCGCTGTTGACGGCGCCCCAGTCACGAACTGGACGGTAGCCGTCGCTGCTATCGCACTCCCGCCGACACTTGCGTTTATCGTTGCAGTGCCCACCGTCAGCGGAGCCTTTAGCGTCGCCGTATAGGTGCCATTTTGGTTGTCTGTTACTGGGCCAACCGCCCCTAACGTCGAGGTGATGGTGACCGCCGCCCCTCCGCTCGTCAATGCATTACCCTGCGCGTCTTTCAGCTTCACGCTAACCGTCGTCTGACTTGTTCCGTCGGCCGTCAGGGAAGCATCACCCGCTTCAACCGTGCTCTTCGCTGTTGACGGCGCCCCAGTCACGAACTGCACGCTGACCGTCGCTGCTATCGCATTCCCGCCGACACTTGCGCTTATCGTCGCGGTGCCCACCGTCAGCGGAGCCTTTAGCGTCGCTGTGTAGGTGCCATTTTGGTTGTCTGTTACTGGGCCAACCGTCCCTAACGTCGAGGTGATGGCGACCGTCGCACCTCCGCTCGTCAAAGCATTACCCTGCGCATCTTTCAGCTTCACGCTAACCGTCGTCTGACTTGTTCCGTCAGCCGTCAGGGAAGCATCGCCCGCTTCAACCGTGCTCTTCGCTGTTGACGGCGCTCCAGGCACGAACTGGACGGTAGCCGTCGCTGTTATCGCACTGCCGCCGACACTTGCGCTTATCGTCGCGGTGCCCACCGTCGTCGGGGCCGTCAGCGTCGCCATATAGGTGCCGTTTTGGTTGTCTGTCACAGGGCCAACCGCCCCTAACGTCGAGGTGATGGCGACCGCCGCCCCTCCGCTCGTCAAAGCATTACCCTGCGCGTCTTTCAGCTTCACGCTGATCGTCGTCTGACTTGTTCCGTCAGCCGTCAGGGAAGCATCACCCGCTTCAACCGTGCTCTTCGCTGTTGACGGCGCCCCAGTCACGAACTGCACGCTGACCGTCGCTGCTATCGCATTCCCGCCGACACTTGCGCTTATCGTCGCGGTGCCCACCGTCAGCGGAGCCTTTAGCGTCGCTGTGTAGGTGCCATTTTGGTTGTCTGTTACTGGGCCAACCGTCCCTAACGTCGAGGTGATGGCGACCGTCGCACCTCCGCTCGTCAAAGCATTACCCTGCGCATCTTTCAGCTTCACGCTAACCGTCGTCAGACTTGTTCCGTCAGCCGTCAGGGAAGCATCGCCCGCTTCAACCGTGCTCTTCGCTGTTGACGGCGCTCCAGGCACGAACTGGACGCTGACCGTCCCTGCTATCGCACTCCCGCCGACACTTGCGTTTATCGTCGCGGTGCCCACCGTCAGCGGAGCCTTTAGCGTCGCCGTATAAGTGCCATTTTGGTTGTCTGTTACTGGGCCAACCGCCCCTAACGTCGAGGTGATGGCGACCGCCGCCCCTCCGCTCGTCAAAGCATTACCCTGCGCGTCTTTCAGCTTCACGCTGATCGTCGTCTGACTTGTCCCGTCAGCGGCCAAAGTAGCGTTGCCCGCTTCAACCATGCTCTTCACTGTTGACGGCGCTCCAGGCACGAACTGGACGGTAGCCGTCGCTGTTATCGCACTGCCGCCTACACTTGCGCTTATCGTCGCGGCGCCCACCGTCGTCGGGGCAGTTAGCGTCGCCGTATAGGTACCATTTTGGTTGTCTGTTACTGGGCCAACCGTGCCTAACGTCGAGGCGATGGCGACCGCCGCCCCTCCACTCGTCAAAGCATTACCCTGCGCATCTTTCAGCTTCACGCTGATCGTCGTCTGACTTGTTCCATCGGCTATAAGATTAGAATGAGCACTAGAGACATCGCTCCCTCCCGGGGATATCGAATAATCCGCAATCATGTATGTTCTGAAAGAGAAGTCACGATCATTAGCTGAGCAATATCCTCGTGTATACAGATTGCTGCTGCTAAGATACCATCCAAAACCAGAAGGGTTCCCGAATTCCGTGGTGGCAATCATTCTATACATCGTGTCCTTTTTCAAATAAGGCGATGCCCCAGAGAAATCGAACGATACCCAACCTGCGCTGTATGCCCCCAACTGAGCTGTAGCAAGCGGCGTCGAAAGATCCCCTTCTTTATAAATGCTCAACAGGATTGCTCCAGGTGAGCCGAAGCTATCGAACGTATTGAGATCAATCTTACTGAGATTACCCGTAATTGCAGGAGTAAATGTCTGATAACGCGGGTTATCATGGCTGACCCAAACATTCCCGGAAGCATTTAGCTGCTCTTGATCCAAAACAGCTGAACTTACAGCAAAAACATATCCGCCAGATGATCCCCCTAAAGTAATCATAAATATAAGAATCATGGCAATCCATCGTTTATTTCGCTTCAAACCTTTCATCCATATCCTCCATTCTTAGCTTCATGTTATCGCTATCGATGACTACTCACAGTGCCCTAAAATTGAATAACTCCCAAATACGCGCACACCCCAACAATTAGCCCCGCTATAAAAAAAATACCAAAGAACCATTTGGTAAATGTAAAGCTCGTACCTGCTCCGTCCCACCATATCTTAATGAAGATAACAATTCCAAGAAGAATGATGCATGTAAAAGCTATGAGGGCATTTTCCATTTTCGATCCACACCAACCTTTCCAATCCAAATTTCTTAATGCAGTTAATAAGTTGTATGAATAAAATAAAACAAAACCTTCCATTTCTCCATACCTATAAAGGAGTATCTTCCTTAAAAAAACGTTAAACGCACGGCAGTGAATCCTACCCCTATAGAGGTATGGAGTTTTTGGTTGTGCGGCTTTATGATGTCGATAGATTTCTTATGAAAATGAGTGAACCACATGAAAGGGGATCAGCATGTCAACAATCTCAACAGTAGCCCGTTCCCGCAGTAAACGGATGGAACTAATTGTAAACATATTCACCCACAGTTTCTACATCTTAACACTGCCTGTATGGTTCCGTTTTTTTATCTGTAATTAGGGCATCTCTTCCATTACAATAGAATGTAATCATTAGTAAGTTGACGTTAGAGGTGTTCGAAAATGAAAATGAACAATCATATCGAGAGTCAAACGGGCAATTCTGGCCTTAACATGCAGCCCTCTGCTTTGTCGCTAGAGCATGAAACTGGCATGACGCTTAGGGAATTTATGAATGGACAAACATGCATGAATCCAGATGTGTTTCTCATACTTGCCAGGGTAATTGCCGCCTGTGTCGGGAAACTTCATCAGCGGCAGACCCTTCATCTCGATTTGCGGCCAGAGCGGATCAGTGTTCTTTCAAATGGAAAAAAGGCTTATTTGAGCGATTCAGGCTATGCGATGCATCGCTCGGACGATGGCTATGACCGTCCACCCCTCTACGGCATCTTTGAAACAGGCTTACCCTATTGCTCACCTGAGCATACTGGCAGAATGCTGCGAACTGTAGATGAACGTAGTGATCTATATTCTTTAGGCATTATTTTCTACGAAATGCTGGCAGACCGTCTGCCTTTTATAGCCGACAATCCCCTCGAATGGGTATATTTGCATCTAGCGCAAAGTCCCCCGCCGCTGACGAATCAAAGAACACATTTGCCCGATGGTCTAGCATCTATAGTAATGAAGCTATTGGAAAAAAATCCAGATAATCGTTACCAGAATGCAGGTTTTCTAATAGCGGATTTGGATAAAATAGGACGTTCTCACGATAAGTTCTTCATGGAGTCGGGATTTCACGGCAGAGAGCATGAAATTTCAATGCTGACGCAAGCCTTTTATTCCGTTTGCTTCGGATCAACAGAAATGGTTTACGTCTCGGGCGAAGCCGGCATCGGCAAAACAAGCTTGATGGATGAGATGTTTCGAAAACAACAGCATTCACGAGATTTTTTCTATATCACCGGAAAATTCGAGCAAATATCGAATGAAAGCCCTTATCATCCGATTATTCAGGCATTTCGCGGGTTAATGCGTCATTTGCTAGGGGAACGCAAGGATCAGACCGAGTTATGGAAGCTTAAGCTGCGCGAAGCTTTGGGTGCTAGCGCCAACGTCATTACAGCGATTATTCCTGAAGCTGGGTTGATATTGGGCGGCGGGCCTGCTGCGGAGGAGCTTCCGGCCAATGAATCGAAGAAACGATTCATTTATGTTTTTCGCAAATTTGTACAGGCACTGGCCTCTAAAGAGCATCCACTCGTCCTGTTTATCGATGATTTGCAATGGGCCAATTCTTCGTCTCTTCAGTTAATTCATGCGTTGCTATGCGATCCAGAATGCCAATATTTGATGTTTGTCTGCGCTTATCGCCATACGGAAACAGACCGAAGCAAGCTGCCGGGGTACGAAGCGGACGGAAGCGTCACAGATCAAGCAGTTGTCCGTCATATTCATCTGTCCCCGCTGAGCCTTACGCAAATGAACCTAATCGTTATGGAGACGCTTAATAGCCAAGCCGACACTACCTTGTCCTTAACGGAATTGCTGTATCACAACTCGGGCGGTAATCCATTTCATTTCAAACAAATATTGCTCCGCCTACAAGACGATAGCATTCTGCAGTACAACCACGAGAAGCGATGCTGGCAATGGAATTTGGGACAGATTATTGAGCAGGGACCAAGCTATGCCATCAATGATCTGATAGAGCACAGGCTGCACCGTCTTTCGAGTGATGCGCAGGAGCTGCTCAAAGTTGCTGCCTGTGTAGGAAGCACATTTCACCCGCATTTGATAGCTTGCGTTGCGAATCAGGAACTAGAAGATATGATTGCAGAATGGTCCACGATTGAAGCCGAAGGGATGATTTTGCCGTTTGAAACAAATAAATTTCGTTTTGCACACGATAACATACAGAAGCTGATATACAGCCGGATAGATGATGAATCTAAGCAGGTCATTCATATCCGAATTGGCAAATGCATGAACGAGATGGACGCCGAGTATGGAGAGAACTCGTTCGATATTGTTAATCATCTTAATCAGGGCTCGAAAAGAATAACGAACAGACAGCAGTTATTGCAGCTCGTAAAGCTGAATCTCGATGCGGGAAACCGTGCCAAGGCCTCCTCCGCCTACGATATTGCCTTAGGCTATTTCAGAAAAGGAGTAGGGCTGCTGTCACCGGAAGATTGGGACAATGAGTTCGAGCTCATCTTCGAATTGCATGCCCAAAAAGCGGAGTGTGAATATTTATGCGGCAATCATATGAAGTCTGATCAGGAAATCGATTTCTTGCTTGGTCATGCGCGCAATCCGGTTGAGCGGAGCAGGGTGCAAATGATCAGAATTATGCAGTACATTAATCAAGGGAAATATTTGGAAGGTACTGCCCTCGGCCTAGAAAGCCTAAGGGAGCATCAAATTATCATTTCGCCCAATCCAGGGAGCTTCATGCTCCTGATTGAAGGGATGAGAATTGAGCTGTTGCTGCGCAATCGATATGACAGACTCGCTCATTTGAAGGAAATGTCGGATAAAGAGCGGATTGCTGCGATGAATCTGATTTTCGCCATTGTTCCCTCCACCTTCTTCACCAATAAGAAGGTCTATTTTCTGCTGATGTGCAGAGCCATTCAGCTATCGCTTAAATATGGAAACACGCCTGTCTCCGCAGCTGTCTATTCCGCATATGGCATGATTTTGGGGGGTGCATTAGGCAAATTCGATAAAGGCTATGCCATTGGCAAAGTAGGCGTGGAGCTTTCCGAGCAATACAATATCAATTCAATTAAAAGTAAAACCTATACGGTATTCGGCGGGGTACTCTGCCAATTTGCCGGAAATGCCCGTGAAGGAGATGCTTATTTGGCAAAAGCGCTTCGTTTCGGCATGGATTCAGGGGACTATGTGTTTGCCAGCTATGCAGTTGGCGCGCATATCAATTCCTTGTATACGAGAGCGCCATTAAGTGAATTAGCAAGAACGATAGCAGACTATATGGCGGTGCTTGATACAACAAATGATGATTTTGTGAAGCTGAACTTTTACCTATACCAGCAATTTATTCTCGCCCTTCAGGGTGGGACGGCTGCGCCAGACTCGTTCAGCAGCGCTGGCTTCGAAGAAGAGGAATTTTTAAACCACATTCACAAGGAGGAGACTTCGGCCACCACCTTATTTCAATACAGCACATATAAGACGCAGCTTTGCTATTTGTTAGGCAGGTACGAGGACGCTATCCGTTGGGCTCAACAAGCCAAGCCTTATGAGGCCTATGCGACTCATTTGCCTCATTTGCCAGAATGCCTATTCTATGAGTCGCTCGCCACATTTACCGCTTATACACACTCGCAGAAACGGTCACCTATGAAAAAAAACTTGATTCGAAGTCTTCGTCGTTTCAGCAAATGGACAAAATGGAGCCCAGCTAATTATCAGTCTAGGCAGTATCTCCTTCAAGCCGAATTTGCGCGTGCCTCCAGCGAATTCAAGATGGCTGAGGAGCTGTATGATAAAGCCATCCGCGAGGCGAGGGAGCAAGGCGATATACAAGTGACAAGCCTTGCAGGCGAGCTCGCAGCCAACCACTATTGGAGACGTGACAAGAGAAAGACGGCTATATTTTATTTGCAATTGGCTGCCCAGGGGTACACGCAGTGGGAAATACCTGTGAAGGTAACGCAGTTGGAGGAGCTCCTGCTCCACTGGCAGCGGCAAGCGGATGCTGATCAAATATCTGAAAATGAACAGTCACCGGGAGGCCAGAGTGATGCAGAGCAGGTGGCCGGAGCATCTGGCTTTCGGAACGAGCCCGCTTCCGTGGACAGCGTTGATCTCGCGGCGATCCTTAAAACAACACAGGCGATAACGAATCAAATGGACATGGATACTGTGCTTGCGGAAATCATGAATACCATTATGAAGTATGCAGGTGCAAGTAAGGGCGCTTTGCTGACGGGCAGCAATGATGTACTTTATATTCAGGTATATGCGGATTCAGAGGCGCAGGCTGTCCCGTCTCCTTTAGAAATGGATGACAGTTCCCTCTTGCCGGAAGGGATCATCCGATATGTCTTTCGTACACAGGAGGAGGTCCATTATACCGAAGGAGAAGAGAGTTGGCTGATTCACAACCCGTATATTGCCAAGCACCAGCCTCAATCGGCCCTGTGCATCCCCGTAACTGTTCATGGCACTTTGCTGGGCGTTCTTTACCTTGAAAACAAGCTCGCAAGCGGTGTGTTCGCGTACGATCGTATGGCTGTTCTTCTGGCTATGGCTTCACATGGTGTATTGATGTGTGTGCTGCAAAGCTCGACCGAGCAATCTTATACAGAACCAGGTATGGAGGAAGAAGCACAGCCATTGGCTAGGATGATGGAGGAACCTCTTACGGACCGTGAGCTGGAGGTGCTCGCATTATTAGCCGCAGGATTGTCCAATAAGGAAATTGCCGATCACCTGATTATTGCCATAGGTACAGTGAAGGTCCATGTAAAAAATATTTTTGCCAAATTAAAGGTCAATCGGCGCACAAAAGCAATAGCGCAGGCCAAGGAACTTAAACTTCTCGGTCAGAGCAAGTGACATCCTATGTTCTGAGTATTGGGGAAAAAGAGCAACCTAAGCGCAGGTTCATCATCTCAGCTCCACGACACGCAGTAAATCTTCTTCCTGAACCTTATAGCTTAAAAACCAAAAAGGACGATATTCCGGATAGTCAAATGACTTCACGGTATCGCCCTTTTTGCATGAAATAGCCTTTATTATTGTTCTTCTATAATCCAAGTCTGGTACCCATCAATATTCTCTTTAGACTTATCCGAAGCATCGGACGTTTTGAAGTATCGAGCGAAATAAGCATGTTTAATTGTTTGATGATCTTTATCGCCATTGACAGCAAGATGAATTTCAGATACCTCTAAATCCCATTTGACGGATTGGGCAACTTCATTCATATTGTCAACTGTTGCGAACGCCTTGACATTTGACAATATCGAGTCAAGTATTTCCTTACTTGGTACTTCTGTCAATTTAATATCGATAAACAGATCAGGGCGGGTAAACGTAAACTTAACATTTCTAATTGATTTGGAAATTTGCTTCAAGTCCTCTGCTAATGATTTGGTTGGTTTAGTACTGACTGTATGAGAAACGCTGCAACCGATTGTCATCGTACAAATGATAAGAAATATAAAAAGTCTAAAAGCGATTTTTTTCATATCAACATACAACTCCTAACTGCTAAATGAAACGAATTAGCCGTGATTCCTCTTGGGATACTTCAATCAATTCAACACTTTCATATTTTCATTACAAATACCTCTACACTTTTATTCAGTATACCAAATGGAATTGCATCGTAGATATTGCCTTAGCATGGCTTAATTCTTCTTGCTGAAGCAAATCAATCAAATTTATATTCAAAGCATGAACATTATCTCGGTCCTTCAATCGCTTATGAATCCTCTCTGGACAAACAAAACCCTACTCATTAATCACCTCAAGTAGATAAATTTCACTAAGAAATATAACAAAAGTATTGTGGAGCATGAAATGACTCATACTCCACTCGGCGGATTTGGCTGATGGCTTTCTTACGTAGCTTGTTTTTGGGTTTTATCTTGCAATGAACGTTCTAAATGCTCAACTGCCCGCTCTAACTTCTCGCTTATGAGCTTGGTATGATATCCGAGCTCCAAAAGATCTTGTCCGCTATGCGCATGATCTTCTTGTTTTTCTGCTTCTTCAATCGTTACGAATAACGTCTGCACTTTTTCTTGGAGCTTCGTCTTAAACCTCACTACAACTTTTCCCCATACAAAGGTGTAACGATTCGCATTGGCTTCAATCTTCGTACCATCCACGAAGCAGTGATTTGAGGATACGTATTTTTCTCCAACGAGAAACTGAAATTTCCTGCAATACGATTTAACATTTGACTCCAGATCGAACAAATTTATTAATTTCACTCCTTTTATTTATTAGGGTATTCAAGGTTGGATTTAACCCAAACAATATAATTTTATACATATAATTACAATTAAATCAAAGTATTTAATTTTAGTACTAAAAACATAGAAAAAACGAGTATTAGCCAGTTTTTAATCTTAAATTTAAGAAAACACTAACTTTTATCACATAAACGGTAAAATTAAGATTATATAAGCTGTTTTTAGCTGTATTTAGGACTTGAAAAATGTTGCATATGGTTTTTTATCATGGTATTGTATTGTAGTACTGGAAAATTGAGATAGAATTTAGCGGTTCTAGATTCAAAAAAAACTAATGGCAAAGGAGTTTTGTTTATGAAAAAAGAAGTTGCTTCCGAGGCTAATATGGAAAATAGTTTGTCAACTGAGATTTTGAAGGGACCGATTATACCGATTTCGATGAAGTTAGCAATTCCAGTTTTAATTGGTCAAATCCTATTGCTGGTATATGGGGTTATGGATACTCTATTCGTCTCTATGATCGATAAATCGTCCACCGCTCTTATTAGCGGAATCGGTCTTGCGTTCCCAGTCTTTATACTGTTCATGGCTTTAAGTACAGGATTGTTTACTGGAATTAGTTCGGTAGTTGCTAGGGGGCTTGGCGCGAGAAATGAGTTAGTGATACGGCGGGCTACAGATTCTGGATTGTTGATCTCGACCATAACAGCAATTGTAATGGTTATAGTGCTGTATTTAATCGGAGAACCCATTATAAATATGATGGCTGGCAAGGAAATGAGCGCAGAAGCAATTAGTAGTGGCGTAACCTACTTATTTTATATTATTCCAGGCCTTGGCTTGATGCTGATCTTTCAATCACTACTGGGGGTTTTGCAGGGGGAGGGATTGGCGAAGTACTACGGAATTTCAATGTTGCTGTCTACTTTAATTAACATCATCTTAAATCCAATCTTAATTTTTTCTTTCGGTATGGGTGTAGCAGGGTCAGCTTTGGCGACTACGATATCTCTAGCTGTATCCTTACTTTTTGTTGTAATGATATTCCTGAAGAAAAAATCTTCTCTTCCTGTTAGTTGGAATATCTTTAATGGGAGTGGTAAAGTCGTTCTGGAAATTGTTCGTATCGGTATCCCTCAGGTGCTAAGTATGGCTTCCCTTAGCGTCACTATGATGTTCTTGAACAATTTATTTGGTTCAATCAGTGAGAATGCTATGAATGCATGGGTGTTGGTTGGACGAATGGATGAGTTCCTTCTATTGTCCGGCTATGCTTTTGGAAATGCTACATTAACTCTCATTGGGCAAAACTATGGGAAACAAAATATGGATAGAGTCATGAGTGCATTCAAAACGAATCTGCTGCTTGGTTTAATACTTACGGCTGTCATCGCAACCTTCTATGTCGTGTTTGCTAGGCAGCTGTTTTCTTTGTTCACAGATGTTTCTCAGGTTGTGGAGTATTGTGTAGCACAGGTTCAAATTATCGCTTTCTCCTTTCTGGGCATTGTGACAGCTATTATCGTTACAACATCCTTTCAGGCGACAGGCCGAGCAATGCCAGGATTAGTGCTTGATATTTTTCGGATGGGGGTTCTTACGATCCCGCTAACTTACGCGATCATTCGAATGTTCGATTTGGGTACTATAGAAGTTTTTTATACGATTGCAGGTATTAATCTCCTGATGATGGTATTCTCCTTCACATGGTGTTATCTATACTTGAAGAGCACAAAGACGAAAGCAATCATCGAGTCAGCGGCAATCTGAGCTTAACTTAATTGCAGTTTGAGCGCACAGCTTCCTATTGATTGGGTGAGGCTGTCTCATAAGTTGGTCAGCCTCTTTTCTTTAATCGTTTAGGGTTAAAAACGGGGGAGTATCTTCTTCCGGTTGCTCTCCCACCCCACAAAGTGAAGAAAAGCTTCAAAGTTAATTCCGAATACTTTGCAGGGGCCCCCGGTTGAAATTGTGAAATTAGATGGATAAGTTCGTAATAAGGTGATTTCGCAATTTCAAAGCATTCCTGTAGGGCGTCATGCTTGTTAAAAAAAGAAGAACACCTTCGTATGATGAATTTGCGGGGCCAGACAACCCTTATCATTCATTAGGAAGGTGTTCATATTATAAAGTTTAAGCTAAGCCACAAACAAAACCAACACTCCTGCCAATTACAGTAAGGATAAAACAGTTCTGCCGTCCACAAAAACCGAATTTCCTCAAGAAATGCTCAATGTGACCAAACGAGTGACCACGGTTTAATTTCTCCTAGGGGGCTCGAACCTCTGACCTTATCGCTGCCAGCGATACGCTCTCCCAGCTGAACTGATTCCCCGCGAAATTCTTAATATTTTGGAACAGTGTTCTCGACCAGCCCGTCTCCCACTGAACTAAAGCCTCGCATTTAACGAACAAAATTGCCATAATAAGAAAGAGGTCAAGCTTACATTTGCAAAACCAGTTTTCCGACCGTGTTTTTCTTTTCCAAGAGAGCAAGTGCTTCTGCGGCATTTTCCAGAGGATACACCCCTTGAATCTCCGCATGTATTTCTTTTCTTGCCAGCATACCTAACGCTTCTCGCGCCGCTTTCCCAGTCTCCACAGGATTACTGTCGCTGTATCCGCCTAATGTAAAACCTGCGAACTGTTTGTTGGAAAACCATATTTGATTATAAGAATGTATAACATCCTCTTCTCCGCTTGCGTTTCCAACTACAACCAGTTGCCCTAACGGACGAAGCACCTCTAAGCTTTGTTTGCGCATATTCCCCCCGACAGGATCAAAGACGGCATGAACGCCTTTTTGTCCGGTTGCCCGTAGGGTTTGCTCCACAAAATCAGATCGGACAAATAATTCGTCGTATCCGAGGGATTCGGCCAGCTTTACTTTCTCCGCGCTTCCGACGGTTCCCAATACCTTGCCTGCTCCCAGAAGTTTCGCCATTTGCCCCAGAAAACTGCCCAGCCCGCCAACCGCTGCATGAACCAGTATGCTGTCACCCGTTCTCATTCTATAAACATCTTTTATAGCCAGATAAGCGGTTGTCAGATTTACAATGGAGGCTGCCGCTGTCGCTAAGTCGAGGTCGGCTCCTAATTGATCTAACGGAACCGTCAGATCTGGCCGTACATTCGCCATTGATGCAAAGCCGTTAAGATCATGCAGTGTCATCGAGGCAACAGGTTGACCAACGTAGAAGCCCTTTACTCCTTCCCCGATGGTACGTACATATCCCGATACTTCTAATCCGGGCGTAAGCGGCATCGGAAATACGGAGCTGAATTCACCACGGCTAAGCAACACTTCGAAATACCCTACTCCAGCATAAGCAACGTCAATGGTTAGCATACCGGGGATCGGTTGTAGATCCGGCTTCTCGCGCAACTGCAAATTTGCAGGTCCTCCTGGTCGATCAATTATGATAGCTTTCAATTTATATAACCTCCTTGATTGCGAATAAGTTTATTATATTCGATGACCAAGGAGGCAACCTGTTTGCAGTTATACAGGTATCCAGACTAACAGGCTCATTGACAAATATGTACTAATTTTTGCTCAGTGTCGGTACCTGCAATGGGAGTAAATACACAGCAGTGTAGGTTTTCATTGCCGTTAATAGTAGAAAAGGTGTTCAATTGAAAGTATAATCGCCCTGCGACGAGGTGATCAAACGTGTAAAGTATGGCTTTCTTTTGCTGCACATCATGCAAACGCCATAAGGTTAGAAACTCCTCGCTTTCCTTGCACATCCGCCGCACGAATTCCTCATACCAGGGATCGCCCGCCTTTTGGTCAAAATACATACGAAATACCCCTAACGTAAAATCAGCAAATTCCTTCCAATTCGCCAACTGCTTGCGCAGGTTTGGATCGGTAAATATCAACCGTGTCATCACGCGTTTCTCAGCGGGTATCGCATTGAAATCCACAATGATTTCAGAAGCCATCCGATTGTAGGCCAACACCTCGGTTCGATTGTTTGCGATGATCGCCGGATAGTTCATTTGGTCGATAATGTTCTGAAGCTCTGGATATATTTCCTTAGCGTTCGGGTAAGAGTCGCCCTCTCCGCCATAATTTGCCAAACGAAGCAAATGAAGATGCTCATCTGAAGATAGTCGCAAGGCTTTGCCGATGCTCTCGATCACTTCTCTTGAGGCGGTGACGGCCCTGCCTTGTTCCAGCCAGGTATACCAGGTGATGCTTACTCCCGCCAGATGGGCAACCTCTTCTCTGCGTAATCCCGGCGTTCTTCTTGTTCCAAAGCGACCGACAATGCTGACATGATCCGGCTTGATCCGTGCCCGGCGGGATTTTAAAAAGTCTCCAAGTACATTGATTTTTTGGTTTTCTGAAGACATTCCATAACCTCTTTCTTCGCGATCAATTCAATTTATCAGCTTGAAAATTTTGAATGATTCCCACCTACAATGTCTACGTGTCAGTTTCTATTATACAGATATGAATAAAAAAACGACATCTCTGCCGTTTCGCTTGTTGATATGGTGGAGCGTGGGGAATTCGAACCCCCGACCCTTTCGCTGCCAGCGAAATATTCTCCCACTGAACTAACGCCCCCATTTTAGGGTTTTTATGAAATAGCTTGCCATTCGATGGTTTAATTACTTTTTGGGGTAGTGTAACCAACCAGCCCGTGCTCCCGTATGGGGGTATAATCGTCTTTTATTTTCTGTCCATCAACTTGGCATAAATCCTGCTAACACTTTATAACTTGTTGATCCCTCCACGTATTTTTTGACTGCTGCTGACTTAAATTCTTCCGTATAGTGCTGAAACACTTTTGCCTACTGGACTTCGGTCCAGTTATGGATCCTACCCGAGCATGGGTAAATATATTGCATAACATGATATTCTTGGAATAAATGAGACTAACTAAACAAAACCTTACAGGTTCAAGATGTTAGAAAGAAATTCAGTTTGACTATTTCCATCTCTCTAGAAAACTTGAAATCGCGTCAAACCAAGCTTCAAAAAATACGATACGAGGAGATGTAAGAAGTGAAAAAGTTAATCGAATTCAAAAAAGTAACGAAAGAATACAAAATAGGAGAAGTGCCAATCAAGGCCCTTGATGGTGTTGATTTATCCATATCTGAGGGAGAATTCGTCGTTATTTTGGGTGCAAGTGGTGCCGGTAAAAGTACGATTTTGAATATACTTGGCGGTATGGATACCGCTACCTCAGGTCAAGTGTTTGTTGGTGATCAAGAAATAACAAGTTTTAATGAAAAAAAATTAACAGAATATCGCGGTGAGAAAATTGGCTTTGTATTTCAATTCTATAACTTAATTCCGAATTTAAACGCTCTAGAGAATGTTGAATTTGCCACTGAAGTATGTAAAAACCATCTGGATGCTAAAGATATTTTACATAAAGTTGGGTTAAAGGATCGTATCAAAAACTTCCCTTCCCAGCTCTCTGGAGGAGAACAACAAAGAGTGGCTATAGCTAGAGCTGTTGCAAAAAATCCTTTACTTTTACTCTGTGATGAACCAACCGGAGCATTGGATTATGTGACAGGTAAGTCCGTCTTAAAGCTTCTTCAAGATTTGAACAAAGAAACGAAAAAATGTGTCGTATTGGTCACACATAATTCCGCAATTGCTCCTATGGCCGATAAAATTATTAAGGTTAAAAGCGGAATGATAGAAAGTGTTACGATTAATGATGAAAAACAAAGTGTTGAAGGGATTGAGTGGTGATTATGAAATTATTTTTGAAATTATTAAGGGATATTAAACAATCTACTGGGCAATTTATAGCCTTAGTTTTGGTTATCGCAGTAGGAGCTTTTCTCTATGCGGGGCTGATCACTTATAGCAATAAGCTTAGCACTTATACGGATGCTTACTTTAAAGAACATAATTTAAGCGACTTAAATGTATATTACAGTCAAATTTCCAAATATGATGTGGCTGGTTTAAGTCAAGTTGAGGGTATAAATAAAATAGAAGGACGTTATACCTTTGATGCCACGCAAGTCTTTGAAGATTATAAAGCTTCATTAAAAATTCATTCGATCCCCGTAAAAAATGAAATAAATACGCTTACTATGATTGAGGGCAGTATTCCGTCAAAAAAGGATGAGATCTTATTAGATTCCCATTATGCCAAAGAACATCTTTATCATGTAGGTGATAAAATCAGTGTAAGTACGAATGGAAGAGATTTTACGTTTACAATTAGCGGCTTGGGTGAGAATGTCGAACATGCAAAAAAGAACCGAACGCAAGACCATAAGACCGACGGAGTAGCTTATATTGCCGAAGAGACAATACCTGAAATCTTAAACGGCTTTTCCTATAATGAAATCATGATTGATGCTAAAGAAGGTTACGATATTGACAAATTAGGGAAATCCCTTGAAGTACAATCCAAACAAATTACTTATTTAGACCAAGTAAGCAAAGAACGGACTTTCAATTATTCTCAAATAACTCAAACGATATATAATAATGGCATGATGAGTAAGGTTATCCCTTTCGTTCTCTTTTTGATTTCAGCTATTATCCTGTTTCTTAGCATGTCGATGACTATAGATTCTCAAAGAAATCAAGTAGGGATTATGAAGGCTTTGGGTATAAAAAACAGAAACATCATGCTTCATTACATGGGATACCCTGTGCTGGTAGGTATAATAGGCTCAATCCTAGGTTGTGCCATTGCCGCTTTTGTATTTGTCCCATTTGTAACTGCATCGTGCGCGAGGGCCTACTCTCTGCCAGGCATTCAGTTCTCACTTTCTTTTTATTCGATCTTTCCTCCCATCATTTTCTCTAGTGCTTTTGGGATCCTATCCTGTTACTTAAGTGGTAGAACCCTATTAAAAGAACGTGCTTCTCAGGCTATGCGTCCTAAACCGCCAAGGACGATGAAAAAGCTACTCATAGAAAGAATTCCGGGTATTTGGAGTCATCTTTCCTACAGTTACAAACTCATTTTGAGAAATATATTTCTAAATAAACAAAAAGCGTTAGCGAGCTCAGTTGGTGTTGTTGTCAGCACGGTTTTATTGATCACTGCTTTTGGCACTCAAACGGCCTTGCAAAAAGTAGCTGACCAAATTGAAGATGTGTACACCTATGATTTAAGAGTAGATTACACGATGGGAACATCTCCTGATCCGTCAAAACTACCTTCCGGTATTAAAAATAGTTATTTTTTATCCACCTTCCCTGTTGAATTCATAAAAGATAATGAAAAAGAAAATGCCACTTTAGTTGTTTCTGAAAAAGAAAACAATCTCATTCATTTCTTTGACGAAAATGACAATAGGATATCATTAGAAAACAATGGTGTGCTGGTCCCCAAATCTTACGCCGACAAATATCGTATTTTAGAAGGGGATACAATCAAAATCAAGTTCATAGCACCAGAGCTTAAAAATAAATCTGTAGATATGAAGGTTTTAAACATATCTTCACAGTATTCGAATCCGTCGTTTTATAGCACACCAGCCTATTTAAAGAGCTTTGGCATAGACTACAGTCCAACCTCGCTTTTAGCCCAAGCCAATAATTCTACAGATCTTGTAAGCGTTCGTAACTTCTTTGAACAAGATCATCATGTAGATACCATTGCAGATAAGACTGATCTAAAGAAATCAGCTCAATATATTTTGAAGCAAAACAGTTTTATATTTATCATGTTTATCATTTGTGCCGTCGTACTCTCCTTTGGCGCCATATATACGATATCTTCCATAAACATTTATGAAAGGAATCGTGAGCTTGCAACACTTAAGGTATTAGGCTATCAAAAATATAAAATAAACAGACTTATATTTTTGGAAAACCTCATCCTAACCACATTTGCAGTAATTGTAGCTTTACCGTTAAGTGGCTATATGTTTTCAAATATTGTAAAGGTACTGTCTAGTACCCATCAACAAATCCCAGATCAATTAAATATTTTTGCCATGTTGGTATCTGTTATTCTTGCATTTTTACTTACCATTCTATCTAACCTACTACTTAGGAGAAAAGTAACCAAAATAAATATGATTGAGTCATTAAAAAGTATAGAATAAAAATTTCAGGCTTCGTCGATATAGCGCATGGCTGACCCAGTAGCGCGAAGAGTCAGGAAAAAACAAAAAACGGCATCTCTGCCGTTCTGAGATTACGTATGGTGGAGACTAGCGGGATCGAACCGCTGACCTCATCGCTGCCAGTGAAGAGAGAGGTATTGTAGGTTAAGGGAATTGTGGAGGTAAGCCTTTCAGAGGCAAGGCTTTTTTGAATTAAATGCTTCTACATTCGAGTGCACCGCGGCTCTCAGAAATCAGAAAGTGTGACCATATTTGTGACCAAAAGTGAAACCAACTTTTATATTTTGCCCAAAATAGCTTCTTCAGACATAAGCTACACAGCCGCAAAAAGAAATCATATTTTGCCTAGCTGCCAATAATAATTCAACATTAGACGCAGAAACAAGACAACAGTACAGATACGTGAGATCGACGTTTCTTTCTCATGCAATCTGATTGTTGCCTCGTAGCGGGCGTCTTTTTTGTTGTCTAAAAAGGGGATGAGCCAAGATACACACTATATCTGCAAAGATGAAAAGTAGACAATAACGAATAGGAGGCTAATCAATATGCCGGAATCGCAATGGGAAGTGCGATGGTCTTCACGCTCTACTTATGCAACAATGCTTTCTTGGGTCCAAAAATCATAAAACTGATCGCGGCCAAAACCCAGACGCCAATACCGCCATAGAGCATCACCAAGCCAAAGCCGTGTGCAAGCGCTGCATGGACGACGGCTCCGGACGCATCCAGAGAGGATAGTTCTGGAAAACCCTGCTTGAGAGATGAAGTGTTTCCGACGGCTATTTTTTCGGCCAAAGACCGCAATTGCACTGCATCGAGAGTCCCAGAAAGGGCACCCTTCAAATAAGACAGGATGCCTTCCTGCAAGATGAATCCCATTACGGCGATGTTGATGGCTAGACTGATTAATCTTGCACTCGTGTCTATGCCAGAAGCCATGCCTGCACGGGTACTCGGAACCGAGCCGGTGGTCGTGTTGGTCACAGGCGTGTTGGTTAAGCCAAGCCCAATACCAGCCAACAGGGAACCGGGGAGCATAGTCAACCAGCTGGCGTGATCGCCGCCGCTGCCAAATTTCATCAAAATGAAGCCTATGCCGATGATGAACAGACCCGATGGGATGACTATGCGCGGCTGATAGCGGAGCGAAAGGCGCTCTGCCAGAGGCGGAATCACCAGGGTGGGCAGCGTATAAGCCAAGAGAGACAGCCCAGCTGCCACGATGCCGTAACCAAGGCCGCTCTGGAAATAGATCGGCAGATAGATCATGAACGGCCAGAAACTGAAATTCATGCCGACGGAGCCAAAGAGAGCGCCGGAAAAATTACGTATCCTGAATACGGAAAAGTCGAACATCGGATGGGTGCTGAGCTTTTCCGCAAACAGAAAAATAATGAAACATGTTGCCGTTGCAACAAGGGTGCTGATGGCGGCTATGCTGGTAAAGCCGAGTTCCGGCCCTTGCGTGATAAAGTATGCCAGCCCAAAAACCGTCAACGAAAGCGTGACAATGCCGATAATGTCCAGCTTTTTCGCCTGCGGATCGCTGGACTCCTCCACGCTGCCTATGACAAAGATCAAAGTGAGGATGGTCAGCGGGACGTGGACTAGGAAAACCCAATGCCAGTTCGAAACGGCCACGATCATGCCGCCGATGATGGGTCCAAAACCGAGGCCGATACCGAACACGATCCCCCACGCGCCAAAGGCTTTACTGCGTTCTTTTCCTTCCTGAAACTGATGCGAAAGAATTGCTATCTGGCAAATCAGCATCGCGCCAGCACCCACGCCTTGAAGAAACCGGCTGACGATCAGAACTGTCGTGCTTTGTGCCAAGCCACAAATCACGGATGTAATGCCGAACAAGACGAGGCTGATAATAAAAATACGCCTCCTTCCATACCGGTCAGCCAGCGTTCCAACAGCCATCAGAACTGTCGTACTAGCAATGGTGTAGGCGTTCATAATCCATTGCATATCCTTGAGATTGCCATGCAATACCTTTTCCAGGGTTGGCAGTATCACTGGCACACTGGAAATTTCGAGGCCGAACATTAGCGCGGACAAACATATAGCGGCCAATGCAATTATATTTTTGCTGGAGTGGGAGAGGCTCATTGAGAGTTCCCTCCAGACTTAGATTTGGTAATTGGGCCACGCCATAGCGGCCAGCGAGCCGTGCCATTGCGCCACCTGCGCATATTCGAAGCCGAGCTTGCACTGCCTACCTTGCCGGCTCCACCTGACTGATACGCCGTATCATCAAGTGCCCGGCCGGGAGCAAGCCTGAAACCCGAAGTACCTTCTATATCTTGCATGAACCGGCTTTGTTCACGGTTTGCATATCCGGCAGCGCGACTATAACATTGCGTTCCATTAAGCGCAACTCGGACAACAGCACCAACCAGCCTTTTTTCGTCAATAGTATAATCAATGACCTCATCAATTCGTGCCTGAAAATCTTCTGTACCTACCTTATTTAAATCGTATTTGCTCAATGGTAGCCATCCTCTCTAACTTTTCATATATGGATCATCTTATTGGTGTGAAATTATTATATAATTAAAATCATTTATTTTACATATCACAATCAATCAATTATGATGATTATACAGATTAATTAAATCAGTTTCATCTGAAACACCTTAAATTTAAAGGAGGACATTCAAAGTGGATCATGTAGACAAACAAATCCTCTTCTATCTTCAAAATCAGGCAAGGATTTCAATGACAGAGCTGGGTAAAAGCGTTGGTTTGTCCCAACCTGCTGTAACGGAACGAGTTAGAAGAATGGAAGAAAACGGAATTATCGAGGAGTATCGCACCATCATCTCTCCTGAAAAAATTGGGAAGCATGCGGCAGCCTATATGTTGTTTCGGACTAGAGACTGCCTGGCATTTCTTGATTTTGTCCATGCATCTCCCCATGTTGCCGAGTGCCACCGCATAAGCGGAGAACACAGTTATTTATTAAAAGTAGTGACCGGATCCACACGCGCTCTCGAAGAGTTTGGCAATCAGTGCGATAAGTATGGAACCTATACGATCCTGATTGTCATGTCTTCACCGATCGATCATAGACTTCTCATTCATTCTCTCGAAGAAGCATGTGGAGTTGACTAATGCCAAGCAGAAGGGATGCCGATGCGAAAGCATTGGGTTATATCAGATTGGATAACTATCTTCTGACGCAAATCGATTAGAAAAAAGAATGTGTTCTGATAAAAAGAAAAACCCGCTATTTTTGAAGTGCTCCTTTTTTATGGAGCTTAGGGGATGCCCGAATCTTTGATTTTGGGGGGGAGCTAATATGATGAGGACTTTTTTAATTATTAGGATTGAAATATCCTATACTCTAGATATACTAAAAATATAACGTCGGTTGTGAAGCACACGCCGCTTTGACATCAAACCCGCTTGGCGGGTTTGATGTCAAAGCGGCGTTTTAGCTTTCAGAAACCATGATAAGAAAGGATGTGAAGAGCGATTTTAAGATTTGACCAAGCTTATGAGGAATGGATGCAAAGAACCATTACACAAGAACCAAATCACAGAAGACGCGAATTACTGAATAAAGGGCTCGGCCACGGCACTCTTGAATTTTTACGTTCTGTTTGGTTTCCGGTTATAAGAAACTTCGACCATCTGTATCCTGAATGGGAAGTGCGTGATTTCAACAACGGTTATCGTTACCTGGATCTGGCTTTTATGCCTGACGGCAATGTAAAGGGAGGGATCGAGATTCAAGGATATGGATCTCACGCAAGAGATCTTGATGTGAGACGCTTTAAGGATTTATGTTGGCGGCATTGCTTATTAGCATTGGACGATTGGATTTTCCTGCCGATTGCCTATCCTTCCATTACGGATGAGCCCAAACGCTGTCAGCAGCTTGTCCTCTCCTTTATCGGAAAATTCATGGCTACGGATGTGCCTAAGCATTTGACCTGGCTGGAAGCGGAAGCCATCCGTTATGCGAGGCGGCTACTTCGTCCTTTTGCAGCAGCAGAATTGGCAACTCATCTGCGAATTACAGCTCAACATGCGAGGCGAATTCTTCACAAGTTAGTCGAACTTCAGCTATTGATCGTTACAGGTGGCAAACAGCGTTATCGTTCGTACGGACTACGAATCCAATAAACCTTATTTGATCAAAATAACGTGTTCTGAAATTGTAACGAACTCCAGAGTCGCTATTACCGGCAAAGGCCTGCATTTCCACTACTTTTTCATTATTAATGCCGCTAGAATTCGTTAGATCAGCCAAAAATCAATTTAGACGATCATAAGGACAATACGATTCGTTAGCAAGGTAGCGGTAGCACTGGGGAGCCAAGGGGTTAGTTCTTTTCCAGCTTGAGATGTCCGATTATTGATTAAGCTTGCTGACGGAGCCGACCGACGAGGACAATCTCAGAGGTAGATTCAGACGCCGTTTTCTTACCCCACAAAGTGACGTTACACTTCGAAGTTTATTCATCCGTTCCGTCCGCGCGGACGGAACCCTGAGGGGTTCGCTCCAGCCCTAAGCCCCCAAAATCTTACCTTAATAAGAGCATGCCGCCCCTATACATCGTTAATGCTTTGAGCCAACCTGTCACACTCCACATGTGTGGAGTGCTGTTTACTGTTAGTATCGTAATGTGAGGTCACCAGGTCTTTCTGGTGGACCTCATTTTTGTGTGGTCGTAAGATAAGTGGTACCTTGGTCAGGGTTCGGAGATGTGCGGAATGGATATAACGCGAGGGAGGACGACGTCTACACTTTCAATGACGTAGCCATGAACGTGAAAGCGGTCAGCAAAGCAAATCGCATGAGGAAAGCATTCGTTGGATAAGCCTGAGCTACATCCATGACGACTGCTTTAGGCCTCAGCGAAAAAAAATCGGGACCCCTGGGATGCACATACCGGTTTTCAGCAGACCGGCAGTATTAAGCAGGAGTTATCTCATCCAAGGCAAAATATCCATTATAGTCTTCAACATATATGGCTGCCCTGTGGCCAAACAAAACCATCGCTTTGGTTCTGGTTTTCAATTCTTCGTTATACCCCTGACAGGTTACCTTCGTTCCTATGGGATAGCTCTTATTCCAGTCCGCGATTTTTTGATAAGTGACTTCGATTTTTCGTTTATATGCTGTTCTGCCTTCAATATCCTCATCAGTATCATCTATTGATTTATTAACTGTTGGTTCCTCTCTTGATGAGGATTCTATATTTATTGTCTCTTTAAACTGATTTCGAAGATTTTCCTCAGCATGAGCAGCAACCTCCTTCACGTTGGTTGCTTCTTGCTGTGCTGTCGGAGTCTCAGATTTAATTCTAGCTATTAACTGTGTTAGTACACTACCAGATCCAAGTTCTTCAAATTCCATTTCCCCCTGGCTAATCAAGTATCGTATACTATCTGTCCATCTCACTGAACAACGTAACTGATCTGCCAGATTGGAAACTACATCATTAGGATCATAAGGTTTGGCAGTCACATTTGAAATAACGGGAATGGTAATCTCTGAAAACTTAAAACCCTTCAGGTATTCTTCAAATTCATCTTTTGCGTCCTGCATGTATCTGGAATGAAAAGCTGCACTGACATTAAGCGCAATATAGCTAGCTCCTTCACGTTCAAAAAAGGGCTTTGCACGATCAATATCGTCCTTATAACCCGAAATAACTATCTGTGTAGTTGTATTCAAATTAGCAATATCAATATCCGTCAATTCGTTTTTTCTCAGTATCTCTTTTATTTTATCTTCGGTCAGTCCGACTACGGCCGCCATAGCCCCACCGGATGCCCTGCTCATCAACTCACCTCTTTTTTTCACCAGCTTTAAGCCTGTTTCGAAATCGAACCCACCGGCAGCCAGGATTGCATTGTACTCGCCCAAGCTATGCCCGGCTAAAAAATTGGGCTTTTTATTCATTCCTTTAAGTTTCTTAAAGTAGGTCAACGCATTTACCACATATAATGCAGGCTGTGTATATTGAGTGAGACGAAGCTTTCCATCAGGATTTTCAAGACAAAGTGTTTTTATAGAATACCCTAAAATCGCATCGCTTTTCTCTATCAGATCAGGAAACTCTTCAAAGAGGTTTTCACCCATACCTTTAGCCTGAGAACCTTGGCCTGGAAATACATAAGTCTTCATATTTTCCTCCTTTTATCCTTTTGTTAAAAGTAATTTTAAACAATCTTAGTAGGACTTATAGTTATGTGGGCAACTTCGAAACATTACCTTCCTTTTTAACTGAAAATCATATACTTATTCTATTATTGCAGGAATAATATAATCCTCAAGAAGCTCCCATCGGTCTATTATCATTTTGTCGAACTTAGATGCAATTACTACTATCAGTTCTTTTTCCGGAATACAATAGATATAAGTACCACCTATACCTGCAGCTATATAAGTAGCGATGCCATTATCTTCTCTAAGCCACCATAAATAGCCATAATCCTCAGAATGCTGAGCTACCGACTCATCTATCCAATTCTCTGAAATAATCTGTTTGTTGTCCCACTTACCGCGATTCACATATAAATATCCGAAACGTGCCATATCTCTGGGAGTTAATGTAAGTCCCCATCCTCCTGTGTTGTAATCCTGAGGGTCCTTGATCCAACCGGTTGTATTTTTTCCGAACACATCATCTTTAGAGAATGATTTCATCTTTTGATCCGGGATTTCTCTCATTCCAAGAGGTCGAAATAAATGTTCATTCGCAAACTCACGGGCAGATACACCTGTGCTTCGCTTGATGATGGCTGAAAGAAGGTGCGCACTTGCCAAGCTATACTGAAATTCTCCAGCCTTCCCTTTTTGACCTAGCATGTCAAGGATAAACATAGTCCAGTTCTTTTGCCTTCGCAGCCTATCCAAAGGCTCGCTTCCCTTCCAAGCATATGGCGCAGTCATAGTGAGAAGATGTTTAAGGGTCAGGGAACGTTTCAGTAAATCACTGGCTCCGGAAGCGGCTTCCGGGAAAAAATCCAGTATCTTCTGATCAACGCTTTTGATATATCCTGCATCTATGGCAATACCAATTAAAGCAGAAATGATACTTTGAGTCACTGAGGTAACATCATGAATATCCTGAGGTCCAAAGCCCTTAAAATATTTTTCAAAAACGATGCCTCCCTTCCTGACAACGACTACACTATTAATAATACCGAGCTGGAAGTTTAATGCGTTATCCAGTTCTTTCAGCTTATCCGAACGCATGCCAACGGATTCAGCCTCCCTAGTCTCCCATTCAGTTAAGTTGTTCATAAAAGCAATATCCCCCTTTTATACGGTTTTAGTTATGACCATCAAGATCCAAATATTTTCCGGTTATAGAGTTCGGATCTTTTTTCAATGCTTGAGGCGACCCTTCTGCAATAATCCTTCCTCCCCCTGCTCCTCCTACAGGGCCAACTTCTATAATCCAATCACAGGATTCAAGTACTTCATGATTATGTTCAATGACAATTACAGAATTGCCATTTTCAACAAGTTCGTTCAATAATTTGATTAGTTGGGCTGTATCATAAAGACTAAGACCTGTCGTAGGTTCATCCAGCACATAAAGGATATTGCCTTTCCTTTGTTTACCGATTTCCTTTGCAAGTTTGAGCCTTTGCGCTTCACCTCCACTCATGGTTGAAGTGGGTTGGCCAAGTGTAATATATCCCATACCAATTCGTTCCATAACCTTTAATGTGGAAACAATGGCCTTGTTATCCTTAAAAAACGAAACGGCTTCTGATACTTGCATATCAAGAATTTCAGAGATATTTTTACCTTTGTATCTAACAGTTAAAGCTTCTGCATTATATCTTTTACCCTTGCATTTTCCGCATGTAGTATACATTTTTATACTGGCACCCGGAAAGATCGTTTTACGACCGCTCCCGCCACACTCCGGACAGGCCCCTTCTGAGTTGAATGAAAAATGCCCGGCGGATAAATTCAACCGTTTGACTTCCGGTTGTTCAGCAAACAGCTTGCGTATTTTATCCCAGATTTTTATAAAGGTTATAGGGTTGGAGTTTATATTTCTTCCAATCGGGGCTTGTGATACTTCCGCGAAACCTGAAATATGTTCCACTCCGTCCAGTCTTTCCGCTATTGTTTCAATTAGTGTTGATTCATCTTCGAAGTCTATTTGGTTATCTTCAGTATTCGCTGCACCATTCTTAGAATGATCACGAAAATGGCTTTTTAATAGAGGGATTAACGTATCTGAAATGAGAGAACTTTTCCCGCTTCCGGATACGCCGGCAACTCCAACAATGACTCCCAATGGGAATGATACTGTAACATCTTTAAGATTGTTTGTTTTGGCATGCTGGATTGTCAGGCGAGGCATCGTTATATCTTCAAGAATATTTTGTTTTATCGTTCTGGTAGGCATCTTGGCTTTACCAGAAAGATACTGACCGGTCAACGATTTATCGCATTTTAGCAAACCCGCAAAATCGCCCTCATAGATGACCTGCCCACCTTCGATACCGGCTTTTGGCCCTATGTCGATAATATGGTCAGCCATTTCGATTGTACTTTTATCATGTTCCACTACAATAACTGTGTTTCCCAATTCCTTAAGAGCATGTATCGATTTTAATAGTTCAGCTTTCTCAGATTCATGTAGACCTACAGTCGGTTCATCTAGGATATAAATCAGCGATTCCATCTTTGATTCCAGATGAGAGTTGAGAAATAATCGTTGTATTTCTCCTCCGCTCAATGAAGACATTTCTCTGTATAAAGATAGATGCCCCAGACGAGAATTAATTAACGAAGTTGTCTTACGCAGGATATCTCGAAGTAGGTTTTTCCCAAGTTGTGTTAATTCTACTTTCTCTAATATGGACTCTAAAAACTCCTTTGCTTCAGTAAGAGTCATTTTCCCGACTTCTCCAATATGTCTACCATTTATAAAAACTCTGCGTGCTTCTTCTCCAATGCGGAACCCATGACATTCGGGGCAGGCAACCATTTCATAAAGCCCACTTAAATGTTCACCTTTTTTATGACGAATCTGTAGGATTCTTGACAAGCAAAAGCTTTGATTTTCACTGTTGTTATTTATATAATGACCATTGATAACTTCTTCTTTTACATCCTCGGGTAATGTTGAATAAGGCATATCCATGTATTCTTTAAGATTTCTTTCCAATACTCTACCGATACCAGGTGTTACCTCAATAGAATCAAAAATTTCTCTAACAGTTGTATTGTCATGTGGAACCAGTTTTTCCATATTAACTTTATAGTATGCCCCTCGGCCGGAACACTTCATACACATTCCATTTGCATTGTTATACGAGAAGTAGCCTGATTCCAGGCGTTCTTCCTCATTCCCACAGTTGCTGCAGGTCAAGTCGGCCTCAACAAGTGTCTCGCATTGGGAACAAGAAATTTGGCCTTCACTGGAATAAAGGAGACTGAGCAGACCTAAAATTTGTGTCCTTGAACCGACAGTTGATCGCGGATTACTTTGACGGACAATACTTTGCTTCACTGCTATCGTAGGGCCTATACCTGATATGCTGTCGAACTTTCTTTCATCTTCGAGTCCTGGAAACATACCTAAAGACTGGAGATATTCCCTGCGCCCTTCCTCGAAAATGATATCAAACATCAGGCTGGATTTACCTGATCCACTAACACCTGTCGCTACGATAAGCTTGTTTTTGGGGATTGAGATATCAAATTCTTTAAGGTTGTGAATACGTGCCCCTGTTATTTTTATGCTCTTCATTACATCATCTCCCAGATCTATAATATCCTTCATTACTTGTATACAATATACTAAAAAAAAGATCAAGCTCCTTAAAGGCTCAATCTCAAAATAAGATGGACTGTCTGGCTTTTATGAAGCTATTAACGCAGCATTTCGGGCGCAGATTCAATTGTGTGTTATTCATCAGATTCGCAATTCTATGAAATACGTACCGTTCATCTATCTTGCCACCACTTCGAAATTGGAAAGAATGTATGTCACACTCGGTTTAGCAGAAAAAAACTAACCGGATACTAATCTATCGATAAAGATTTTAAATATTCATCTGTAAGCTGTTCATCAGAATATAACGTCTCACAAAATCTAGTAATAATTTCTTGAGATTTAGGTTCCGTCAATAATGTCAAATGATTAGATGCATCTACCTTTAAAGTGTTTAATGCCGGTAGTTTTTCTTTCCACTTCTCGGAAAAGCTGCGATAATCATATACGCGGCCTTTATCAACTAAGCGAAAATATGATTCATGTTCTCCAAATAGTGACCCCGTTGGGTTACAAAAATAGTAACACTGTACTGAACTCGGATCAGCCAAAGGTATAACATCATAAACAGTTGTACCCATATCTAAAGTATTTAAGATTTTTTCCAATTGTATAATTGACTTACGTAATTGATTAGCTGATTTAGTACTACCTTTTTTCCCAGCAAGCATTACTAACTGTTCTAAAAACGCTTCGTCGGAAACATCTAAATTTAATTCACTTTCAGGAATGAGCACCAATTCTTCTGTTGATGAAAAGGCTAATAGAAGATTAATGGCCCTAAGCATCCGGTCTTTCTTCAAATTTAATGTCGGTATAGCTAACCAATTATTTTTCATCGTTTCATCTACATAAATCGATTCCAACATGATTATTGAATTAACAACTTGTCCCATCTCTTGCATCTGACGAGCAACTTCATATGCAATCATTCCACCTAATGATAATCCTCCAAAATCATATGGTCCTTCAGGCTGAACTGATTGAATAATACGGACATAATACGACGCCATAGCTTCTATCCCCTGTATAGGCTCATGGTCTGACATGTATCCCCGGGCTTGAATACCGTAAAAAGGCCTCTGAATTTTTTGTGCGATTAACCGATAAACTTCAACCCCGCCAAAGCCTCCATGAAACCAAAAGACAGGCCTTTTTTGAAAAGCTTTATTAAGTCTAATGAGTTCAGGATATTCAGATAAAAGCGTATTAGAAGGTGTACCATTCTTAGATTTATCAAGAATTGCCTGTTCATTTTTTGCAGATGATATAATAGGATGTATATCATCATATTTTTTTTCAGCCTCAACTGATACTTGAGGTTGGATATCATTTGTGCTCTCATCAACATTTTCGTTTGTATTTGTTATCCCAGAACTATCTTCCCTGTCATTTCTAAGTGAATCCTTCTCAGATACTGGTTCCCCATTACTTTCCTCTTTAATCTGATCCTCAGGTGTTGATATAACATCCATGACTTCATTTATCGTTTTGCAATGATATAATGTTTCAAAATCAATAGACGGATCCATTACTTGTAGCTGTTGCAATAATTGGGTCAATATAATAGAATCTACCCCCAATTGCGCAACGGATTGATCAACATCAATCTCTGAAGCATCAATGCTTAGTAAACTGGAAAACAAATGCAAGACAATATTCTTTGTTGAAGTTCTATTTAATTCTTGAAATTGGCTATCATTTGTACCCCTATTAACAGTTTTGTTTATTTTCGCTGATTGCCGACTCTCTTCTTGCACCGCTTCAGGTAAGTTTTTATCTTGTATAGCTATCCAGTGACGCTTTCTTTCAAACGGGTATGTGGGAAGTGATATCCGTTGAGGTTTACTATTGTTATAAAGCCTGTTCCAATCAATTATCAATCCCCTCACCCATAAGCTTAATAACTTGTTGTATTCCCCTTTTTTTATCCATACTTCGATTACGTCATCCATTGCCTCATCTTTTGCCAATAATGCAACTACATCATTGCTCTTTTTAGCCTGACCTCGTTGAACAGTATTACTAAAGACATTGTTTTTTTGTATAAATTCCGAAAGTTTCTCTGTAAGTTCATCTATCGAAGCTGCAGTTAGCGCCAACCGCTCATCCAAGGCTTCTCGTCCTACCTGTAATGTGTATGCGATGTTCGATAAATCTTCATCCTTAAATTGACGCTTTTCAACAGCATCCAATAACAACTTTGCCTGTTCGGTTAGACGTTCTTCATTGTTTGCTGATAGTACTATTATGGCAGGGTTCTCTGTGGTAACCATCATTCGCGGCCGTTCATTATTCTTTGCTATATGTTCCTCTAGCATGATATGAGCATTTACACCACCAAATCCAAAAGCACTAACTCCAGCTCTTCGCGGTATATCCTTTTCTATACGATTCCATGGTTTGATCTTTTCGTTAATATAGAAGGGACTATTGTTCAAGCTAATATACGGATTCAGTTCTTTAAAGTGAAGTGTACTCAGTAGTTTTTCATTTTTCATAGAGAGGAGCACCTTTATAACAGCCCCAATCCCTGCGGCTGTCTCGAGATGACCAGTATTGGTCTTGAGGGAGCCTATAGCACAGTGAGGTTGTATAGATGAAATCCCATTTTTTCTGTACAATTCACTAAAAGCATTCTTAAGTCCCGTAACTTCAATGGGGTCCCCTAATTTGGTTCCTGTACTATGGGTTTCAATGTAACTTATTGTTGTCGGGTCTATTTTAGCTTTTTGATACACCTCAACTAATAAATCTGATTGAGCATTCGCACTAGGAGCTGTCAAGGAGGCGCTTTTACCTTTATGATTCTCTGCTGAGCTTGTAATGAGCGCATAAATGTGATCCCCGTCAGATATGGCATCACTCATTCTTTTCAGTAATATCGCACCTACACCTTCACTTCGAACCGTACCATTTGCTTCTTTGTCGAAAACTTTGCATTGTCCGTTATCGCTAAGCATCCCCGCAGCACTGAAAGCAAGATGAACCGATGGCGTAAGGATCACATTAACTCCACCTGCGATCGCCATTTGGCATGATCCTCTCTGTATCGATTCCACGGCTTTATGAATCGCTACGAGCGAGCTTGAACATGCCGTATCTATAGGCTCACTCGGGCCATGTAGGTTCAACATGGAGGATATTCGATTCACCAACATAAAAGGTGTTCTTCCCGTAAGTGCATAAGGATTATGCTCTACTAAGTGTTTATCCATAATTTGAGAATAATCCTGTGTTCCGATCCCAACAAATATTCCTGTCTTTGATCCTGATAAATCTGAAGGCTTATATCCAGCATCTTCAATAGTACTCCATGCTACCTGAAGGAATAGCCTATGCTGGGGATCCATCACTTCCGCTTCACGCGCTGATATGCCGAAGAAAGCTGCATCGAATTTATCGACTTCTTTCATAAACCCACCCCATTTAACCTTGGGATCATCGAATGCTTTCCAATCAAACCGGTCTTGAGGAATTTCGGTAATAAGGTTTTTTTCCTCCTCGAGATTTTTCCAGAATTCGTCGAGGTTTTCAGACTGAGGAAAAATACCGTTCATACCTATAATAGCTATCGGCTCATCATCTATTCTGTCTCTTTGATATTCAGCGTCTTTTGTCTCGGGATAAGAGAAACGTGACGGGGTTTTGAATCCGTCTGTTCTGATGATATCTTCTTCCTCAGAAGAACGAGAACGTAGAACCGGGTTTGTTGTTACACCTTTATTCGATTTAGGCAGATCAGTCCTAGCCATGATGTCTTTTTGATAATAGATGCTGAGACTTTTTGCATATTTTCCACATAAATGATGCGCCAAAGACCTGATAGTCGGTTGATCGAGTTCAAAGAAGATTGTCGGCATGACATCCAAATGATAATGATCATTGATTTTATTGGAAAATTCTGTATTGCTGATAGAATCGAAGCCATATTGCACCATATCTCGATCTATATCTACTTCCTGTATCTTCAGTAACGAAGAAGCCGTTTTTACCAGGAAGTTCTTAACGTTTTCGAATAATGCTTTATCATCGGTTTCCAATAGGGGTTGATGGGTTATTGTTCTCTTAGGTTCAGCTTCGATATTTCTAAACTCAGTGCTTTGTCTAATTTTTATGGGATCACCATGATACACCATGATTTGACTATGTTTTTGTAATAGAGCTTTTTCTAAAGCATTTAATCCGACTTCGATTGAAACAGGGTGAATGCCCTTTATTGTTTTGAGCAACTTTAATGATGCTTCACTGATCCGCATTCCACCTTCTTCCCAAATCGGCCAGTTTATACTTACCGTCTTCCCCGAACACTTGTTCCACCTGTGCAGTTTTTCACGATACTCTGCATAGTAATTAAGAAAACTGTTCGCATATGCGTAATCCGACTGTCCTGCATTACCCAAGTGTGATATTGAAGAGAATAGAATAAAGAAATCGAGAGATTCCTCCCTGGATGCTTCATCTAAAAATATTGTGCCATTAACTTTTGGGGAAAGCACAGCCTTCATTTCCTCATAAGTTTTATTCATAATGAGATTATCATTAATAATTCCTGCACAATGGATGATGCCGTGAAGCGCATTGAATCGGCTGAGTGTTTGTATGAGCATTTTTTCTACATCTTCGCGTATGGATACGTCAGCCTTTAAATAGAACACTTCTGAACCTAAAGATTCCAGATCGGCAATGGCAGCCTTTTTGTCGTCATCCAGATTCGATCGACCAACAAGCACTAATCTTGCTTTTAATGTTCTTGCGAGATATTTCGCTAATATGAGCCCCAATCCGCTCATACCTCCGGTTATTAGATAGACACCGTTATTTCTGTAAGGAATCGGTTTATCGGCCGTCTCTGTTTCAATATCATCCTCTCTTAATCGTTTGATAAAACGCCCTTCGTCCGTATAGCATATTTCATCGCCGTCTTCAGCTTCAAATTCAGACAGCAAAATATCTTTCAGATGAGTTGACTCTGACTTTTGTTGAATGATTTTAAAGAAAAATTTCGGATGTTCTATTCGAAGTGTTTTTGCAAAACCGCTGATCGCTCCACTGAGAGCCGAAGAAATATGGGCCTCATCTTTGTAGATCACTAATACCTTCACTTTTTCATTAGGGGTCTCTTCCATAAGTGATCTGGTTAAATAAAATAACGAATAAATACCCTTTTGCATCAGATTTTCAATTTCGTTAGATGAAGTATTTCGCGACCACATGTGGACAATCTTATTGGGTATGATGTTTTTCTTTCTGAGATCAGCTAACAGTTTTCGATAATCGTCTTGCTGCATTGGATTAATCTCATAACTATTGTTTTGATAATCTTTGTAAGTTTCCCCCGGCTTTACGAGAATGATTGGATTGTCCGTTTTTAACCTGTCTCGAGTTTCTACACTGTCATCAAAAATGAGCAACGTTCCTAAAGGGTCTTCAGGTAACTCTTCAATGTTTGCCTTTTCCCACGAACTGTGATAATACACAGTGTCTAACCCTTCTGATTTTGAGGATACCGTTTCGGAAGCTGTCGTGATCGTTCTGATTGAATAATTCTTAATGGCGGCCAAAAGCTGACCTTGAGGATCAAAAAGTTTGATATTAAACTTTGTAGCGTCGGCCTTGTCAGACTCTCTATCCGCTAATGTCGCATACACGTAGCATTGCTTAGGAAATGTATTTATTATTTCTATCTCATCTATTGAAAATGGCATGAAAGGTGAGGGATCTTTCGCTTTCATCAGTCCGACTACGGTTTGTAGGCAGCCTTCTAACAAAGAGGGATGGAGGGTAAACTTGCTGAAATCGCTGTCTCTTCCAAGAGGCAGCTCTATTCGTGATATCGCTTCTGAGTCGTTAAAGTAAATTTCTTTTATCGGTCTGAAGGTTGCACCGTATTGATAAACTGACCCAGCATCTGATTCATAAAATTCGGTATGACTGATGTAACCATTACATCTCTCTTTGCAAGCTTCAATATCAATCGTTTCATGCAATTTCGAGGTTTCTTTCTTTGTTGATGTTCCATTCACGTATTCCAGCTTTCCCTGTGAGTGAATGACTTTTTGCCCATTTTCTACTGTTCTTACTTTATATTCGATCTCATTTTCATGTGGGTAAAGCACGATATCAACTTCACGAGACTCATCAACAATAATCGGGCGTGCCCAAATAATATTTTTAATCTTATGTATCTTCTGCTTCGTTGCCATCTCACCGGCCATTCTTCCCATCTCGATATAGGTTACACCCGGCAAAACTTTCTTATTATTTATGATATGATCCAATAGAAAAAATTCTTCTCCTGACAGTGTTGTTGTATATTTCTGCTCCATGAAATCCGATGTATTACGATCAATTAAGGGATGGAGTTTGTCAACAACCGCTTTTCCTTCTACTAATGCAATTGTCTTTGCTTCTGTTTCAACCTTCCAGTATTTTTCTTTAGCAAATGGATAGGTTGGCAGACTAACGCGACGTGGCTTACCCATATGATCATAAAGCAAACCCCAATCCAACTGAAATCCTTTTACCCATAACATTGCTAGTTTCTGTATTTTGCCCTTTGTGATCCATTTTCTTATTAACTCGTTTGAATCTTCATCCTTTTCAAATAATGGAATGGCTTCTAGTGGTTGCTTAGCCTTTTTCTCAAAACAATTATCTATTTTCACCTTACCTTCCATATATGCCTCTAATTTTTGCATTAAATCATCGATATCCTTTACGACAAATATAATCCGACTATCCATCGCTTCACGGCCAACTTGTAAGGTATATGCTATATTTTTTATATGATTGTGACGGTTATTATGACTTTGCAGAAATCGAAGGAGTTCGATCGCATATTCTTTAAGACGATCCTCATTTTTTGCGGATAACGGAATTAAGTAGGAATCATTAGGATTAGATTCTGAGAGACTTCCTAATCCATTCGTCTCTGTATACTTCTCAAATATAGCATGCGCGTTTGTCCCTCCTATTCCGAATGAGCTCAACGCCGCCCGATGAGGAATAGGTTGATCTCCCAAGTCCTTTAGTTCATCTACCACATAAAATGGAGAATGACTAAAATCGATTTCCTGATTTGATTCCTTAAAATTAAGAGTTGGAGGAATCTGATTATTATAGAAACTTAATGCGACCTTAATACTTCCAGCTAGACCTGCAGCAGTATCCAAATGTCCGATATTCGTTTTTACAGATCCTATCCCGCAAAACTGCTTTTTCATTGTGTATTTCTTATAGATGTGACTAAGCGCAGAAATTTCTATCGGGTCGCCTAATTTCGTGCCCGTTCCATGTGCTTCTACGTAACCAATGGTTTCAGGATCAATCTTCGTCGATTCCAACACCCTCTGAATGACTTCTGCCTGACCTTTAGTACTCGGAGCATAAAATCCAACTTTATCTGATCCATCGTTATTGATATGAATACCTCTTAGCAGAGCATAAATGTTATCACCGTCATTTATCGCATTTATCGCATTTTTCAGTACGATTACCGCGACTCCTTCTCCTCCCACCATCCCATCGGCTGAAGAGTCAAAAGCTTTTAAATGCCCATCACTTGAAAAATTCAATCCGGGTAGATGGACATATCCTGCATTTGTAGTGGCATGTATAGTCGATGCCCCAACTAAAGCGTACTCCACCTCTCCTGATCGCAGGCTTTGATACGCTGAATATAATCCTACTAAAGAGGAAGAACAATTCGAATGTACAGAGAAGCTCGGTCCTCTTAGTCCTAATTGGTAGGATATCATTGTCGGAATTGTCCCGTCTTGACCTAATATCCATGTTACATAGCTATTTGCATCCTCCAAAACAGTAACCTTTTGTGAATCATTTGGCGCTTGGTAGAAGTTGTTGCTTGAGGACATATATACGGCTGTGTTCGGTATTTCCTTTGAAATATATCCAGCATCCTCTATTGCTTTCCATGAATTAAGCAATAAGAGCCTCATCTGCGGATCCATGAACTCCGCATCCTTTGGTGATATTTTAAAAAACTCAGGATCAAATAACTCTTTTCCTTCAATTGTTAATTGAATGGGCACATAGTTGGGATTCTCTATCATTTCTTTAGGTATGTTTAACTCTTTCAGCTCTTCTGGGGAAAGATGTTTGACACTTTCTTTCCCTGCCCGTAAGTTTTGCCAGAATTCATTGTAGTTATTTGCTTCAGGGAATTGGCATGATATTCCAATGATTGCTACACTATCTTCATAGTACTCAGGGTATGATGTTATTTTGTTTTCCTTCTTGTAATCGTTTACGTTTTGATTTTTCTCTTCATAGGTGAAACGATCCTGATTTTTTGATTCCGAAATATATTTACTGATGTCTCTGATATTAGAGTATTCGAATATTGTAGTTACCTTTATATCACAGTCCAACTTCTGGCTGATTCTTTCCGCTACAGTAACCGCGGTGAAAGAGTCTCCTCCTACTTCAAAAAAACCGTCTGCAATGTTTATTTCATCAACGCCAATAACATCTTTCCATATCTCAACGATTATATTTTCTGTCTCAGACGCAGTGATATCGTTTTTTTCTTTAATCGGTTGAGTAACTTTACGTTTGGACAGCTCTAATCTGTTTACTTTTCCGTTTGGTGTTAAGGGTATGGATTCAAGCTCTGTAAACACACTTGGAACCATATGAACCGGAAGCCATTTTTTCAAATAACTACGTAACTCTTTGGTATCGAGATTATTTTTTTTGTGACTCTGATCTTTGCACACATAAAACGCTCTTAGCTGCTTATTCTCATGATGTTCATTTATTACGACTGTACTTTCTTGAATTCCCGGAAACATGTTCAATCTCGTTTCAATTTCATCAAATTCTATTCGAAATCCGTGCAGCTTAACCTGATTATCGATACGTCCCAGAAATTCTATCTCACCGCAAGCCAGCCATCTTGCTGAATCTCCTGTCTTGTAAAGCTTTGTCCCAGGATGAAAAGGATTGTCTATAAACCGCTCCTCTGTAAGCTCAGGTAAATTTAGATATCCCCGAGCTAACCCATCACCTGCTATATATAGCTCTCCTACAACACTAATCGGGACCGGCATCATGTGTTTATTTAGGATATAAATTTGTGTATTAGCAATAGGTTTTCCTATAGTGATAGGTTCATTTCTCTTGATCTGTTTAATGGTTGACCAAATAGTCGTTTCCGTGGGGCCAAACATATTCCATACTTCACTGTGTGTTTCAGTAAAATACTGTTTTAACCTTTCCGGAAGGGCTTCTCCTCCACAGAGAATTTTGATTCTCTCTTCATTCCTCCAGCCGATCAGATAAAGTGCCGTCCAAGTGGCGGGAGTCGCTTGCATAATTGTCGGTTTAATGGTTTGAATTTCCTGTTTAAGCCTTTCAACGTTTTTCTGCTTGGCTGTACTGCAGATATAACATTCTGCTCCTTTGATCAAGGGCAAATACAATTCCAAGCCAGCAATATCAAAACAATAGGTTGTGACTGCGAATAATTTATCTTCAGATGTTAAGCCTGGTTCATTCCCCATTGTTAGTAAAAAATTGGTCAATGCTGAATGTGGAATCATAACTCCTTTTGGATTCCCTGTACTTCCAGACGTATATAACACATAGGCTAAGTTATCTGGTCCCACTTCTCTTTTCAATTGCTCCTGTTGGGACACCGTTTGTTCAATTGTATCCCAATAAGTATCCAAAGGAATTGCTTTGACGTTATCTCCTAACAAGTCTTTCATTTTAGTCATTAGAGTCAACTGACTTAAAACAATGGATACTTTGCTATCCTGGATCATGTACGCTAAGCGTTCAGTCGGATACTCAGGATCTAAGGGTACATATGCACCGCCTGCTTTAAGAATCCCCAACAAGCCTACAATCATATGTAATGACCGTTCTACACTTATTCCTACTAGGCTATCAGGCTTCACACCTTGTTTCTGCAGGTAGATTGCCAATTTTGTGCTTCTGTCATCCAATTCCCGGTAGGTTAACGATTCGTTTTCATAACTAACAGCTACCGCTTCGGGGGTCTTCTTCACCTGTTCTTCGAATAATTGTTGTACACATTTATCCTTCGAATACTCTCTCTCTGTTGCATTCCAATCAATAAGTATCGTTTTCTCTTCTTCTGCTGAAAGCAGCGGATATTCTTTGGGGGTCAATTCCGGATTCTTGATAACTCCTTCTGTTAATCTAACAAAATTTTCGCTAATCCGATTGATAGTGGAAGTATGATATAGGTTAGGATTGTATTTCATATTTAAGAGGAACTCATTTTCACGTTCAAAAACTTCTAATGTAAGTTCATATTCTCCTTCTTGATGGATCTCTTCTAAAAGCTCTATATGAAGAGTGTTTTGGTAATGACTGAGCTCTGGCAAACTGTTGGATGGAATGAAATTTTGATAAAAATAGCCAACTTGGAA
Organism: Paenibacillus sp. SYP-B3998; assembly: GCF_010820665.1. Classification (GTDB taxonomy): domain Bacteria; phylum Bacillota; class Bacilli; order Paenibacillales; family NBRC-103111; genus Paenibacillus_E. Next base: position 105,233 of record NZ_JAAIKC010000012.1, read on the forward strand.
TACAGGAGAGTTCAATAGCGTTCGTGGTAAGTTCAATTCTTTTACGATGGCAGGAAACGGATAATCTGCATGATCCATTCCGTCAAGCATCGACAACTGCAATTGTTTGATAAACTGCAAAAAATGTTGAGTTTCTTCGATTCGGCTTCGTATTGGAATCATATTGATAAAATAGCCAATTAAAGATTCAAATCGATCAGCAGGTCTTCCCGAACTCGCCATCCCAACAATAATATCATCCTGGTTTGAATATTGATGCAGCAGAACTTTCAAAATACCTAGAAAAAAAGTAGGTAAACTAATTCGTTGTAACTTAGAAAAAGATTTAATCTTATTAGTTAGTTCAGATGGAATGAAAACACGATGTGTCTCTCCTTTAAAAGCTGTTTGTGAATGACGCGTGCGATCTGTAGGGAGCTCTAAATTCGGCAAAACTCCTGATAACTGTTGTTTCCAATAAGCGCGATGTTCTTCCCCTCTCTTGCTTGACAGCATCTCTTGTTCCCAATCAATAAAATCATTGTAGGTTGAAGAGGAGGAATTCCTTATTAATGGAATACCCCTAGTGAGATCAAGATAGGCATCCAATAATGGCTTTAATAATATGGCTATAGAGATACCATCAAAAATAATATGATGGACATTAATTAACACAATATGCTCTTCCTCTAATCCCTTGAATAAATGAACACGCATTAATGGACCTTTATTTAGGGAAAAAGGCTCACTTGCTATTTTTTTAATGTAAGGAAGTATGTCTTCACTTTTAAGATTAGAAATATCTTCTTTATCGAAATAAAGTGCTTGCGACTGCTGAATAATTTGATAGGGAATTCCATTTTCTTCTTCTATCACTGTTTTTAAAATCGGATTTTGCTCTACAATATAATGAAGAGCTTGCTTAAATAAATCAACATCAATTCTCTCGCGAATTCGGAAGCAAATTGGAAGATTGTACGCACTCATTCCAGGAGAAACCTTCTCCAGTACCCATAACCCTTTCTGACCTTCGGATAACGGCTTCCTATTAAAAGATTGATACTTAAGCTCGTGAAGTTTTTTAAGTAATTCAGTTGTTGATAATTCGCCTTCTTTATAATTGATTAAAATATCTTTAGCTATCATATCCTACCAACTCCTACGCTTTTTTCTACTTCATCAAGATCTATCATTCCCCGGACATATTTCTCCATAGCTTCGATGACTTCTTTATCCTTGTATTCGCTCTTATTTAAAGCGGATTTTCCAATCTTGTTCTCTTTATCGTGAAGATGGCTACCAATAGGATCAGTTTCTAGTTTTTCGATCAGGTAAGTCGTTAATGAACTAATCGTCGGGTATTGTAGTAAGTCTCGACCTGAAATACTGAACTGAAAATGTTTTTCAAAATCTCGAATAAATTGCATGATAAGAATAGAATCTACTCCATAGTCTTGAATATATTTATTCAATTTAATCTCTTCTTTAGGAATATCCAGTTTCCCTGAAAAAAAGTTTACTATATATCCCTCTATCATTTGTTGTGTTGATTTGCCGGTGTTTGCATTTAGCAGATCTTTTTCATTAACCCATTCATCTTTTTCTGTTGTTATCCAATAACGCTCATTTTTAAAAGGATACGTTGGTAGAGAAATTCTCCGACCATCTTCCGTCTCATATAAAGATTCCCATGTCATTTTGCCACCTTTGGTCCAGTGCATGGCTATTATTTCGAGATTGTTTTTCTTAACAAACTCTTGCAACAGTGCTTCTTCATATTTAATAGATGACAAAGCTTGCGCTTTTAAATAACCGTCCTCTACGTTCCCGGTAAAAAAGGGGACAGAGCTCTCTATCTCATTTTTAGCTTGAACAGAATTTAAATAGTTATTCATAGCCTGAATAAGCTCATCTTTACTCGTTGCCACGATTGCCAATCGGCATGCCATAGCCTCCCGTCCTACTTGAAGCGTATAGGCAATATCAGACAATAAAATCTTGTCATTACATTCGATGTATTCGAGTAGCTTTTTTACAACTACCTGCAATCGCTCATTATCCGTAGCTGAAAATATAAAAATCCGGCTTTGATGAATAGATTTATGTTTATTCCTTTCCTCCGGGGGTTTAATGTACTCTTCAATGACAGCAAATGCATTTGTTCCACTATTCGCTGAAGTACTAATCGCCCCTAGTCTTGGTTGATTTTTTTGCCTTGTCCATGGTTGATCGCTTGTACTTGCTATAAATGGAGTTTTAGAAAAATCAATATTTTCGTTACTATTTTTATAGTTATGCAATCCTAGAATAGTTTGTTCTTTCATTGCCATCAACATGGTTAATAAACTGACTATTCCTGAAGCAGCAAAGGTATGTCCGATTAATGGTTTTATAGAACCGATAGAACAATACTGCTCGTTTGAATATTTACTAAATGCTTTTCTTAATCCGTCTATTTCCGCAGCATCTCCTAGTTTAGTACCCACGCTACTTGCAATCGTATATTGGATGTTTAATGGGTCAATTTGATATTTATCAAATGTATTATTTATCAATTCTGCTTGCCTTAATGGATTTGGTGACATTATTCCATGGCCTTTGCCGTTATAATTGACCCCGCTTCCTTTAATACATCCATATATCTGGTCTTTATCACGAATTGCCTTTGATAAAGGCTTCAACAAAACAACTGCAACTGCTTCACTAGGCACTAAACCGTCAGCACGATCATCAAATACATAAGACTTCCCGGTAGGAGAGAGTAAATCGAGCATACTCATACCTACATGTACCATTGGAGAAACGAACAAGTTTATCCCTCCAACTAAAGCCATTTCACAATCATCGTGACGTAAGGCCTGACATGCTTGATGTAATGCAACTAGACCGGAAGAACATGATGCGGTTATCGATAAATTTGGCCCCGTTAAATCTAAAGCATATGCAATACGAGCAGATAAGACAGCATTTTGATTGCTGTAAAACTGTCCCTCTTGCCTCACCATAAATCCATATTCACCTTCTTCAATACCGACATACACGCCACACGATTTCCCTTTGATTAGCTCGCCCATATACCCTGCATCCTCTAACGCATGCCAAGCTTCTTCTAAAAACAATCGCTGGCATGGATCCATGATATGGGCTTCCTTAGGAGATATTTTAAAAAATAAAGGATCAAATCGATCTATATTTGTAAGAAATCCCCCCCATTTAGAATTGCTTTTTCCTATTTCATTATGAGAATCTCCGTAATACTCTCGCCAATCCCAACGATCTTTCGGAACTTCTGTAATACATTCTTTTCTATCCTTCAGATTGTTCCAAAGACTCTCCACCGTGTCCGCTTGGGGGAATCTTCCGCTGATCCCTATAATTGCAATGGGTTCAGATATTTTTTCAAAAGGATTGTTTATTATGTCTCTGTCTAATCCGTTTTTTTCTTCTTTTTGCGTCTCTGGGTGGAGAGAGGCTTGCGGGGTATTTTTTTCTGTTTTTTCATTATAAAATTGTTCTATTGTTTCTTTGTGGTCCAACATAAAGTATTCTATTATTTTTCCTATCGTTGAATACCCTAATAACGATGAAGGCGTTATATCAATCCCGTAGAAATCTGCTATCATTCCGGCAAATTCAAATAAATTGATGGAGTCAAATCCGTATTCGATCAAATGTTCTTCAACATCCAATTTCTCGACCGGCAAATTATGCAATTTGCTTATCATTTCTTTTAGATCCCGTTCCACGAACTGTTCAATGGCGAATCCTTGCATTTCTTTTGGTTGAACTCTACTTATGTCGGAGTTGCCTGTATCAACCCGAACTGTTTTCGTAGTCTGTTCCCGGTTTAATCTTAAAAACCGATATACCATGCTCTTTTGTCCTACCATTACAAGGTGCTGCGTTTGGGGTTGCGTTAAAATCTTTTCAAATATTGATACTCCTTCTTCTGTTTCCAAATAACGTTGGCCACTTGACTTTAAATACATTTCGTTATCATCTTGGGCTAATCCCATACCTCCGTCTCGCCATAACGGCCAATTGACAACTACCGTCTTACTTAATACTTCCTTTTGATCTTCCAACTTATTTTTATAACGGGTATATGCCATTTGAAAACGATTCCCTACAGCATAATCACATGCACCAAAATCCCCCAAAATTGCAGCTGATGATGAAAAATAGCATATGAAATCAAGTGGACTTCCCTTCAACAGTTCATCTAGAATTAACGTTCCTTTGATCTTGGGATTGATTACTTTTTCAAAACTCTCTATTTCTTTTTGAAATATACCCTGCTGATCTACTATACCTGCCGCGTGAATGATTCCATGGATCTCCCCAAATTGTTCTTTTGCCGCTTCTATCCCTTTTCTCATTCCATCCCGGTCACATAGATCCGCCTGTATATATAGTATCCGGCTACCCAATTTCTCTATTTCCTTTATGAGTATTTGCTTCTCTTTATCTAGTTTTGACCTGCCGCTTAATATTAAATTTGTACTGTATTCTTGCGCGAGATGCCTTGCAAAAATAAGCCCCAGTTTGCCTAATCCTCCTGTTATTAAATAGGTTCCTCCTGTTTTTAACGGAGTTTCTCCGGGATTTGCACTTGTTTCTTTGATTTTATATTCATATCTTTTTCCTTCTTTATACAGCACGCTTTGAACCTTGCTAACTGCCTCAATTTCCTTCCACAGTCTCTCTGAGATTTCTTCAGTTATTTCCCTTTGATTGGAGTTTTCTTTCTCCTGGATGACTACCTTTACTCTCGTTTTCGACACCATCGGTCCTAATGACCGTTCGAAGCCAATCCATGATTCCAGGTAGCATCTTTCTAATTCAGTCTTATATTGTGCGCCTAATATGAACCTTTCTGTCTCCACTTTTTCAGATGCGATTGCTTGCAATATATATACTATGTTCTTATAATCTTCGATACACTCCGGATCTTCATACGGCCAAAGATATACGACTGCTGTTATTTTTTTATAATCTGTTAGTATGCCGCTAAATGCTTCTTCATATGTTCTTTTATCACTTTTGGAAATGAGATAATTCTCTTCATTATCTTTCTGAAAGTCTTTTCCTTGTGAAATGAAAATGACATTGGCTCCCGGATTACGTTTTTTTATTTGTACCTTTATCCTTTTCTGATTTTCTGGATTTGATAGAAAACATACGATTGTTTTTAATTCATTGACTGGGTAATCATTTAAGGGGGCTTCTTCCCATTCTTCTGTGAACATCATTAATTCGTGGGGATCTTCCGGTGAGTGATCCCGGGAAAATGGCTCCTCGTTTTCTTTCTTTCTTACTCCTGCGTTCGTCTGTATCCAGTATCGTTCTTTTGCAAACGGATAGGTTGGCAAAGATATTCTCTTGGGTTTGTTATTACGATATAAGCCTTCCCAATCAATCACGAACCCTTCCACCCATAGCTCCATCGCTTCCTGCATTTCCTTGCCTACTGCTGATATTGCCAATCCGCCCTTTTTCGGTTTTACCTGACTTCTATATATGTCCTCACTGTTTTCCTTACCTTCCAAATATGTTTTAAACTTCTCTTTCAACTCTTTTATCGAGGCCACTGTCATCGCTAAACGGGCTTCCATACTTTCACGCCCTACTTGCAGTGTATAGGCTATATCCGCTAAGTCTTTATCCGTATACTCTTCGTTCTCTAATGCTATTAAAAACCGATCTACATACTCTTTTAGTCTATTTTCATCCTTTGCCGACAATACAATGATTGCGGGATTTTGTACCTGAGTATTTACCACCGTATCTTTTTTATGAGTTGAAACGTATTCCTCTATTACCAGATGTGCATTAGTGCCTGTTGCCCCAAAAGAATTCATAGCGGCGCAGCGTGGCTCATTTAATTTCGTTTCCCATTCTCTTAAAGCTGTATTCACAAAAAATGGGCTATTCTCCACAGCCATCTGTGGACTCGCATTCTCATAATTTAAGCTTGGGGGAATCTGACAATTCTTTATAGATAATAAAATTTTTATTAGTCCCGCTATTCCGGAACCAAAAAAAGCATGACCAATATTCGTTTTTAAAGATCCTAAAGCACAATAATCTAAGTTTGTTGTAAATTTACGGAATGTCTCTGTCAGAGCTTGATATTCAATCGCGTCACCTAATTGAGTGCCCGTTCCATGAGCTTCAAACATCGTTATGTTCTCTGGATTTATGTTGAACTTCTCATACACACTTGTTTGAAGCCGACTTTGTGCCAGTCCACTTGGAGCTGTTATCCCATTGGTTTTCCCATCCTGGTTCATTCCCCAACCCCGGATGACCCCATAAATATGATCATTGTCTTCAATCGCTTTATCTAAAAGCTTTAAAACAACAACCCCAATCGCCTCAGCGACAACTGTACCGTTAGCTCTCTGGTCAAATGTATAACATTGACCATCAGGAGATAAAAGTAAGGATTGACTTGAACCGATCAATATATTGGGGGTAGTATATACGGCTCCTCCCCCAACGATCGCGGCTTCGCAATTACCTAATATCAAACTATTGCAAGCTTCAACGACAACCGACAAAGTTGATGAGCATGCTGTGTCTATCGTCATTGCCGGTCCCACTAAATTTAACAAGTATGAAAGTCTGGTAGCGGAATAAGAATCTGTTGGAAGGTAATAGGTTTCAATCTCATTTTGTACCGTTATGGAGTAATCTCCTTTAGCACAAGCGAACACTCCCCATGGTTTTCCGCTAATGCTTCCTGGGTTATATCCTGCGTCTTCAATGGCTTTCCATGCTTCTTGGATAAATATGCGCTCACTAGGATCCATAAGCTCAGATTCCCGCGGTGATATTTTGAAAAATAACGGATCGAACTTATCGATATCCGTTAAAAAACCTCCCCATTTAGAAAATGTTTTCCCGGGTGTTTTCAGCTTTGGATCATAATAATCATTAATATTCCAGCCCCGGTCATCAGGCACTTCCCTTATGCTGTTGCGGCCATTTTTCAAGTTCTCCCAAAATTGTTGAACGTTCTCCGCATCCGGAAACCTTCCTGAGATTCCAACAATTGCAATAGATGGATGTTGCGCTGCGTTTGAACGATTTGTATAAATGTTTCTACAGTAATCATAGAATTTTTTTATACTTTTATCAGAATGCAGAATATCGAAATGATTATCCCCTTCTAATATAATCGTTTGAAGCTTTGGTAATACTGAATTCCATTGTTGAAGTAACGGCAGAAATGACCCCTTTTCTCTCTGTATATTTTCTAGATAGTCAGGATTCCAAATTGTACGTGATACTGCCTGTGCAGATTCCGTTCTAAATAACCAGGCTTTTATATTATTAGGACGTAGTATTTTTGCTGCATGATATTCCTGCAATGCTCGAAGATTAGAAATATGGACATCTGACATGGAAAGTAATTTGAATTCCAATTCTTTATCCGCTTGCTTGAGACCTTTTTGTTTGCAGAACCGGACTATATCCTTTACTAAAACTTCATCCTGAAAATCTTTAACATCATCCGCAGTAATTTTATAAAAATTCCAATCGATGTCTCCATTGGGCAGCTTCCGGGAAAGATTTTGCTCCGTATTCAAGAGGGTTAACAATAAAAAATTCGCATTCATTAAAAGGTTGTTTCTAAAAGTTGTTTTAAATAATTCGGATTCTTTTCCCGAAATTAACGGCGATTCAACAAGAAGTAACGTATCAACCTCTTTACCCTGCATTTGCAATTGGTGTGCTATTTCATAAGCAACCGTCCCTCCAAAAGAAAATCCGACCAGATGATATGGCCCTTCTGGTTCTACTGCTGTAATCATTTCACAATAGTATTTGGCCATGTCTATAACAGATGTTAAGGGTTTATTTTCTGATGATAAAAATCCACGTGCTTTAATGGCAATCATTCTAAATGTACCGTCCGTTTGACTGGCTATCCTATTATAGATACCAACATCTCCGGAAAGTGGATGAATCCAAAAGGTACATGGTCCTTCTCCATCTATTGATAAAGGCACTATTTCAGGATATTGACGCATAAGACTACGTATCTGTTTTTTTAACGGCTGCTGTTTGGTATCTGTTGATTTAACGTTTTCCCCGTCTTCACAAAGCTGAAGAAGTTCATACAAATTTTTATTATTGAGATCATGGATAGATACATCAACACCTAATTTTTCATGCATAAATATTAGTACATCCGCGAAATCAAGAGAATCTAAACCAAGTTCTTTTAAACTTTTTTGATCATTTATGTTGGTTGTATTTAATTTCCGTTGGAGTAAATCCAATAATAGATTTCCTGAATGTTGTTGTTTCTTTGCAGAACCTTTAGTGGACAATTTGCCATTCCATGGACGATTGTTTATATCATATTGAATTAATACTCCATATCCATGATTTTCATCATCATTTGGTCTGTAATTATCCATCAAACCCAACACTTTTGCCCCGTGTAATTGATGGAATTTTAAAATTGGATCATCTAATTCGCCGTTCCGATTAATTTTTTTCAAATAATCTTGAATGGTAGAACAGTTCGATTTGTAAAAATCACGACAACGCGTTACTGCATATACATTATTGATCTCTGGATGTAAGGAATAGTATTGAAGAACAAATTCTAGTAATTCATTGCCCCATCCTTTATCTTGATAGACAGGTTGAATATTCAACGCAATAAATTGAATACATTGACCGGTTTTAACCCTATATTTATTAACCGTATTGGATCTGATTTTTTTAATATTATCCTGATGAATCCGTTGAGTATAAATAACACCTATTACTTTTCCTTCGTATTCTAAAACAAAATTAAAACAAGCCGGATCCATCAATCGCTGTTCAATTTCTGACCTATCTGTTTGTAAGGGAATAGCCCAGCAATTCGCCTCTATGTCCATTAATGAGTGAATATCATCCGGTGAGGCAAGACGAATGATGTATTCACGTTTGATAAAAAATTTTTCCAGGTACTCACCGTTCTTAAACTTATCCTCGAAATTAGCATCTGGAAACAACTGCTGCTGTGATCCATCAAGTAAATTTTCGTTCAAATGTTTGTTATACATCGTTTTATCTAACCTCCCATATGAGTTGTGAGGCAATATACTTTGATAGCTGGAAAGTGTTCGGGTAATCAAACATCACTGTTTCTCTTAAATTCAGATTACATTTACTATTCATTTTTTGTATAAATTTACCTGATAGAATAGAGTCTAATCCGAGTTCCATGAAATTAGCCTCATTATCAAATTCATCGAGATCATCTAAATATAAAATTTCATATAGAATTTCTTTAATCAATTGTTGGATTTCCAACGTTTCAGGTGAATCTTCCGACTGATTATCATTTATTATCGAATAATTGTAATTCTCATCTTCCTGGTGCAAAATGCTTTCTAATGAAATAAATTCAGTCCCTAAAATAGCGTCTAAAGAAATAAAGTCTTGGCTTTCTGATTCATTCGAAAGATTGTCTTCTTTCACATTTAGCCAAAACTGCTTTTGTCTAAAAGGGTATGTAGGGAGCTGTGAAATATGTTTTGGGACATTATCGTTATATAATTTTTCCCATGACAAAGAAGCTCCGTTTACCCATAACTGAGCCCATTTAGACAAATCCTTTTCCGAATTAAGATTATCTATTTGATGGTCGAAAAGCGGATTTTGCAGTGTTGACTGGGAATTACCTCCTTTGTTCATATTCTCCGTATAGCTATTGTGATTGGTCACATCATTCAGGTAATCCTCAATGTTATTTATTAACTGTTCTGTGTTTTGGGCGATAGAAGCAAACCTTCTTTTCATTGCTTCTCGCTTATTTTGCAGGATATATGCGAGTTGGCACAGATCCAGATCCGGTTGTTTTGCCAAATATTCCTTCCAGATCTGAAGATACCTTCTCAACGAATGATTGGTTTTTGCAGAAAAAACAAATAGGTTCGGAGTACCTTTAGAAGGAATAACAATGGCATGGTCAGCTGGCTTATCATACTCTTCCAATATTAAATGCGAGTATACACCTCCGGCCCCAAAGCTGTTGATTCCGATACGCCGCGGGCTTCTATCCCCATCGACATCCATATTCGGCCATTCCACAAAATTCGTTTCAATCTTAAAGGGCAGCGTATTAAATTTAATATTCGGATTAAGTTGCTCCGGTAATTTGGTCGGACACAGCATCTTATGTTTGAATTGTAGTAATGCCTTTATAAACTGAGCCATCCCCGATACCGATTCACCATGTCCTAATACGGATTTAACAGAACCCATCGTATAGAATTGGCTTTCTTGATCTCGAAACTTCTGAAACACCTTAGATATGGCTGACATTTCAATCGCATCGACCATCTCTGATCCGCTTGCTGCGGCTTCAAAATGTCTTATCGATCGCGGATCCACATTAGCCGTGTTCAAAGCCTGCTGTATGACAGCGGCTTGCTTGGCTGGATCAGGTACATTATAGCCATTCGTCTTCCCACTATGAGAAACAGCGCTTCCTTTGATTAAAGCCCAAATATGATCGTTGTCTTTTTCCGCGTCGGATAATCGTTTAAGAACTACTGCTCCCACGCCTTCAGACGGAATAAATCCGATTCCTCCTTTATCAAATACACTACTACTTGAAGAATCAGAAATTAATCCAGCTTGAGAGAGACTTATATAATTGCTAGGGTGCAGATATAAATTTACCGCTCCGACAATGGCCATTTTAATTTCCCGGTTCCTGATACTTTCACAGGCCTGATGAAGAGCTGCAAGCGAAGATGAGCACATCGTATCAACCGGAACACTAGGACCATGAAAATCCATAAAGTATGACAATCGATTGACTAAAGATGAAAATGATGTATTGAAAAACTTATTGGAGGTATTATTCCATAAATTAAATCCTGTTTTCGTAACTCCGCCAAAAACCCCAATATGTTTTCGTAAGCTTTCATCTATTTTCGATGGTACATATCCCGCGTCTTCAACCGCTTTCCAGCACTCTTCTAAAAATAGGCGTTCCTGCGGATCCATTCTTTCCGCTTCAGCAGGTGATATATTAAAAAATAACGGATCAAAATCAGCAAATCCTTCTAAAAAACCACCCCATTTGCTGAAGCTTTTTCTTTGGGCTACAGCTTCCTCTCTATCCGGATTAAAAAATCCTTCCAAAGACCAGCGTTCTTCAGGTAACTCTGTAATGCAACTTTTTCCACTTTTTAAGTTTTCCCAAAACTCGTCAACATTTTTTGCCTTTGGGAAACGACCGCTCACGCCTATGACAGCTATTGGCTCATTTTCATGATGGTCATATCCAACACTTCCCCAACTCCTCTTAATTGAATCAGGCTTGCTCCTTTTCAATGTAAGCTTTGGAAATAGGGTACTATTTTTTGTAACTGAACTTTTTGTAGCTGAGCTTCTATCACTTGAATTTTCTACTTCGACTTCAATTTCATTCCCGGTCCATTTCATACATTCATCCGGATATTCAGAAGCTAAATATTCTCCTAAGGTTGATAAGTTCCGGTATTCAAAAAATAAGGTATTTGATAAATTATTAAAATAATCAGCAATTTTCTGATTCAGCAAGGTTAGCTTGATTGAATCAATTCCGTAAGTGTCGAATGGTTCTTCCGTGTCTATTTGATTTATATTTAGCTTTATACTTTCTCCGAGTAGTACCGTCAGTTTGTGTATGACTTTTTCTTTTAGTATGTCTATATTTACTTCTTTCATGTTTAACTTCGGTTGGTGTGTATCTTCTTTCAATTGTGTTAAACGTATTTTTTTTCTGATTTTTGCCGTATCACCCTCCAAAATCATAACCTGATCGTTTTCTTGAACCAAAGCTTTATAGAACGCTTTTATACCTGTCTCTGTCTTCATCGGGATCATGCCTATCTTCTCAAACATGATTTTCTCAATCTCTTTGTCGACGTGCATTCCGCCTTTTTCCCATAACGGCCAGTTTATCGAGAGGGTTTTTCCCCAGCGTTCTCCCTTTTCTACTAATTTATTTCTATAGCTTGCATACACATCCATAAACGCGTTCGCTGCCGCATAATCTGCCTGACCTGGGTTCCCGGATTCTCCGGCTCCTGATGAGAATAGAAGGATAAAGTCCAGATGGATGTCTCTTGTGAACTCGTCTACATGTAATAATCCGGTTACTTTGGGTTTTAGCACTTCCACGAATTCTTCTTCTGTTTTATTGATAATATAGTTATCCCGTATTACCCCGGCGCTATGGAAGATTCCATTTAACGTGCCATAGGTTTCTGTTATTTCGGCTATCAATTCCTTGACTTGTTCTTTTGTTGTTATATCCGTTCGCTTGTATTCTACTATAGCTCCCATTTCTTTTAAGACGTTCAATTGGGCTTGTTTAGTCTCATTTAGCTCTGATCTTCCAGTCAGGATCAATTTTACATCTTTCACTTTTTCCGCTATCTCTTCGGCGAATAGGAAGCCTAAGCCCCCAGCCCCTCCTGTTATTAGATATACGCCGCCTTCTTTCCAAGGGAACTCTTCTTCATTGCTTCGATCGAGTAATGCTGTTTCCTCAAGGCTTTTGAGATATCTCACGCCTTCATCGTCGTATCTTATCTCTCTATCTTGCAGGCTTCGACTGTTCGCTTCCAGCTTTTCAACTATTGCTGCAATCTCTCTTTCAGCAGATAGTTGAATGATCTGATACAAAAGTTTTGAATTCTCTAATTGAGCTGTCTTTAACAGACCCCCTAACCCTCTAAATATTTCTTTATCCTCATCAGTAAAGACGACGATCTGAACGAGAACACTTCCTTTCGGCTTACTCTTAAGGATACTTTTTATCTCAGCAAACAACTGTTTGGCGTACTTTTCATATCGGATGCCCAAATTCTTCTCTTCGCTTCGTAATATTCGACATCTCGCCCCTGTTATCCGAGTCTCAAGGCTTTCAGCGGTTATTCTTTTATCCGCTTCGCACAGTATGATTTCTCGTTGTACACGATTAGGCATTGTTTCTACTTGTATTGTGCCCGATTGTTTCCATACGGGGTGCAGCATGATAGAGCCAATGTCTGTTTTGTCCTCGCTTTCTGCTTCCAGCGCTCTGAAGGCAAATTTTTTCATCCGTACATGGATCTTACCGTTTTCATCGCATATGTCGATATTAAGCGTCTGCATTTTATCATCGGAAGTAACACCTTCAGTCTTTCTTACAAATGCCCACATATTCTCACTGCATTTGTCTATAACTTCCAATTGTTCTAGGGTGGAGGGCAGACTTGGGTTATTCATTGATAAGCCTATAGCTGCCTGTATGGCGGAATCTAGTAGGCTTGGATGCAGGAGATAGTCTTCCGCCTTTGCTCTTACTGATTCCGGCATAGTAAGCTTTGCCAACACCTTACCTTCTCCGACGTATATACAATCGATCCCCTGATGTCCACTTCCGTAATCGATCCCTAAGGCTCTAAATTTCTCGTAACATTCGTTTCCGGTTATGATTTTATCGTTACATTCGGTTTGTAATTTCCGGATATCTATACGTTCTAAATGCGGTGACTCACTTGTCGAAACGAAGACCGCTCGACCCTGACAGTGCACAATTGCCTCTTCTTCCCTATTCGATCCTTCGCTATATATCTCATAGCTAATCTCACTGTTTTCTTCCGGATATACACTGATGTGTACATCCTGGCTTTTACCGTTTACGTCGATGGGTCTTGACCACACGATATTCTTTAGTTTTATTACACTTTCTTCTGCCCTGGGTACTGATTCATGAATCGCTGCTCTGATCATCTCCAGGTATGCCGCTCCAGGCAATATTTTTTCTCCCATTACGACATGATCCCTTAAGAAAAACTCATTCCCGGTCAGTGTACTGCTAAATCTCTGTCCTTCCAAATTAGATGTGTTCCTATGGAGCAACGGGTGTAAATAGCCATTTGCCTTTAGACCCGCTACACTGTTTTCCTCTGCTTCAGCTTCTATTTCTGGAAGCCAGTATCGTTCCCGTGCGAAAGGATATGTCGGCAAGCTTATTCTTTTGGGCTTACTATAGGTATATAGCCTTTCCCAATCAACGTCTAAGCCTGTTACCCATAAGTCTAATAGCGTCGAATACTTCTTCCGCTCTATCCATTTACCGATAACTTCCTGCAATTCTTCATTCGATTTTAATAGTGAAACAATATTGTGCTGTTTCTTCCCCTGGCTTTTGTATAGGTCGACTATGTCAATTTTCCCTTTTAGAAATCCATCCAGTTTCTCTTTTAAATCATCAATTGATATAACTATTACTCCCAGTCGCTCCTCCATTGTTTCCCGACCAACTTGCAGTGTATAGGCTATGTCTACTAAATCTTTATCTTCAAATCGCTGATTTTTTATCGCTTCCAACAGCCGCTTCACCTGATCTTTCAGGCTGTCTTCCTTTTTCGCTGATAATACAATTAGCGCCGGGTTTTGTACTGTTATTGTCATTTGATTTTGCTCTTGAATCTTCGGTATATACTCCTCTATTATTATGTGTCCACTCGATCCTCCTGCGCCAAATGATGAAATACCCGCTATTCTCGGATATTCCTTCATCTCACCTTCTATCTCGACCACCGGAGGTATCCATTCCTCCAGCTCTTGCTGTACTCTAAAGGGTGTAGTTTTGAAATCAATATTAGAATTTAGCACCTCTGAATGGAGGCTCGGTACTAATTGCTTGTGTTTGATCTGTAATAATACCTTTGAAACTCCCGCTATCGCGGCTGCTGCTTCCAAATGTCCAATGTTGCTTTTGGCTGACCCTATTGCGCAGAATCCTCGTTCATTCGTGTATTCATTAAAAGCCTTTGTTATTCCCGCTATTTCTATCGGATCTCCTAAAGAGGTTCCTGTTCCGTGAGCTTCTATATAACTAATACTTCTCGGGTTCACTTTTGCTTCAATTAATGCCTTGTTAATAACATTGGCCTGTGCACTTAAATTTGGAACGGAATACCCATTAGTCTTTCCTCCGTGGTTGATGGCCGTTGATTTAATAATTCCATATATTTGATCTCCATCAGCCTCAGCTTGCGATAACGGCTTTAAAAGTATAGTTCCGACTCCTTCGCCAGGCACATAGCCATCTCCACCACTGCCAAAACTTTCACATCTACCTTTACTTGACAAGAAGTTATACCGGCTCAAAAATAAATACTTATTTGGATGTAATGAAAGATTTACTCCCCCTACTACCGCAAGTTTACATCCCCCTTGCTTGATACTTTCGCATGCCACGTGTAGTGCCGTTAAAGAAGAAGAACACATGCTATCAATAGACATACTTGGTCCATTAAAATTGCAAAAATAAGATACCCTATTCGCGATTGATGATGATATTCCGGATAAAGCTAAGGGTTTACCTTTCATTTGACTCTGTATACCATATAGATGGTATTCTGCAAAAGTAACTCCTACAAAAACACCTACATTTCCTTCTAAACCAACATTTTTGTATTTGCTTAATGCCTCTCTTGTATATCCTGCATCCTCTATTGTCTCATAGACGCACTCCAAGAATAACCTTTCCTGTGGGTCCATGAATTCGGCATCCTCAGGCGAAATATTAAAAAATAACGGATCAAATTTATCCACATCAGCGATAAATCCTCCCCATTTGCTATTCATCTTTCCAGGCTTGAACTTATCTTCATCGTAATAGAGAGTGTAATCCCATCGATCTTTTGGTATTTCATCTACACAGTCTTTTCCTGCTTTCAGGTTTTCCCAGAATTCATTTATGTCCTTTGCCTGCGGATAACGTCCGGAGAGGCCTATTACTGCAATGTCAATATTTTTGCTGTCATGAATAGGGAGGGCATCCAATTCTAACTTTGAAATACTTAGAGGGTTTGGTTTATTTGCAAAAGTTTGTATCACATCAGTCTTAAGTTCTGTAGACTTCTTATTCCCTTCAATCTCATCGTTTTCTTTGCCATCTAGTTCGAATAATTCCATTAGTTTGTTTTTATATGTTTTTAAGAAATATTCAGCTAGAGATTGAAGAGTCTGATATTCAAAAAATAGTGTCATCGATATTGATCCGAATGATTTCTCTAATTGTCCCGATAGCTGTTTTATCATTACCGAATCTATTCCATATGTCTCCAGTGAAACATCGGATTCTATCCGGTCTACCGGTATATTACTTACTGACGAGAGCACTTTTTTGAAATAATTTACTGTTTTCTCTTTCAGTATATTCTGAGTAAGCTGCGCCTTGTCTTCTTGTATTGCACTTAGTTCTTTCAGTTCTCCTTCTTTTTCTTCCAGTACTCTCGATGTTACATTTGTTCCTATTATACTGTCAGTGTTAGTTTCTATCTTCGGAATCCAGTATCTCTCTCGTGCAAAGGGATATGTGGGCAAGCTTATCCTTTTGGGCTTCGCTTCTTTATACAACCTTTCCCAATTAAAGTCCAAACCTTTCACCCAGAAATCCAATAGTTTCCCGTATTTTCTCTTGTTTATCCATGAGTCTAATGCCTTTTGTAAGTCTTCATCCGCTTTGAAGATTGCCAGTGTATCCTTTTCCCTCTTCACACGGCCTACGTACATGTCTTCTATGTCTTCCTTATCCGCCAGAAATCCTCTCAGTTTTTCTTCCAGTTCTCTAATTGAGGTCACCGTCATTCCCAAACGAGCCCCCATAGCTTCTCGACCTATCTGTAAGGTGTATGCTATATCCGAAAGATCTTTATCTTCAAATCTTCCTTTCTCTATCTCTCTCAATAACTGCTTCACTCGTTCTTTTAGCTTCTCTTCTTCCTTCCCTGATAATATGATTACCGCGGGATTCTCAACTGTTATGGTTATCGCAGAATGTTCTTCATTCTCCGGGATGTATTCTTCTATCACAAGATGGGCGTTCGATCCTCCGGCGCCGAATGAGGATATCCCCGCTATTCTTGGATATTCCTTCTTTTCTCCATCCTTCTCGATTACCGGGCGTTTCCATTCTTCTAACTCTTGTTGTACTTTGAATGGGGTCTTCTCAAAATCTATGTTGGGATTTAATATTTTTGAATGCAAACTCGGTACCAGCTTTCCATACTTCATCTGCAACAACATCTTCGTTACACCCACGATCCCCGCAGCACTCTCTAAATGTCCGATATTGCTCTTGACTGAGCCTATCGCGCAAAACTGCTTTTCTTCCGTGTGGTCTTCAAAGGCCTTTGTAAGTGCTGTTATTTCTATGGGATCGCCTAACGCTGTTCCTGTACCATGGGCCTCTATGTAACTGATATTTCTTGCATCTACTCTTGCTTCTTTTATCGCTTCCCTTATCATGCTCGCTTGCGCGTTCGGATTCGGCACTGTGTAGCCGTTTGTCTTTCCTCCATGGTTTATTGCCGAGCCTTTGATAACTCCATAGATTTGGTCTCCATCTTCAATAGCTTTAGACAAGGGTTTTAGCAGTATCGCTCCGACTCCTTCTCCTGGCACATAACCGTCTCCACCTTTTCCAAAGCTTTCACATTTTCCTTTACTTGATACAAAATTACCCTGACCTAACAGTAAGTATTTATTGGGATGTATGGATACATTTACACCGCCGGCAATCGCGAGCTCGCATCCTCCTTGTTGTATGCTTTGACAAGCCAAGTGTATGGCTACCAAAGATGAAGAGCACATCGTATTAAGGCCGATACTTGGACCATGAAAATTACAAAAATAAGATACACGATTAGCTACCGATGACATAATCCCGTTAAGAGCAAGCATTCGACCTTGAGCTTGTTCCTGAGCTCCATAAAGTTGGTACTCATCATACATAACACCTACATAGACTCCAACATTCCCTTCCAGTCCAAAGCGCTGATATTTGCTTAAGGTTTCCCTGGTATACCCTGCGTCCTCCAGTGTTTCAAGGACGCACTCCAAAAACAACCTCTCCTGCGGGTCCATGAATTCTGCTTCATGAGGAGTGATATTAAAAAATAACGGATCAAATTTATCTACATCATCCAGAAATCCTCCCCACTTGGTGTAAGTCTTCCCTATCTTATTCTTGTCTTCATCATAGTATAGATTGTAATCCCAACGCTCTTTCGGTATCTCGGTTATACAATCCTTACCTCCACACAGATTCTCCCACAACTCATCCAGATTCTTTGCTTGTGGATATCGACCGGATACTCCGATGACGGCTATGTCTTCCTTCCCAGGCTTTTCTATAGTAGGAATGACTGGAAAGGCAAATCGCGAACGTTGTGGTTTTTTGATCACTTGTTTTACAGGTTCTTTATTGGCTGTGGATTTTTCAGGTTCTGCGATAGATTGTACTTTTTTCTTCTCAATCCCCAGCAGCTCTATCAGTCTATCTCTGTGGGATTCAATAAAGTACCCTGTTATGGAGTGGATGTTCTGATATTCAAAAAACAATGTCTTTGATAGTGAGCCAAAGGTTTTCTCCAACTCATCAGTCATTTGCATGATCACTAAGGAATCTATCCCGTATTTTTCCATAGGGGCGTCTGATTCTATGCGGTTTACCGGTAACTTGATTACGGATGACAGCAACTTCTTGAAATAGGTTTCCGCCTTCTCTTGCAGTGTTTCTTGAGCCACTGTTATCTTATTACGTCTTTCTTCTGTTGCTTCATTTTTTCCTGATGATGCTATACGGCTTTCTTTTTCAATAAACACTTCACGAAGTTTCTTAATATCTCCTTCCATAATCATCACCTGATCATTTTCTTGAACCAAAGCTTTATAGAAGGCTTTTATACCTGTCTCTGTCTTCATGGGGATCATGCCTATATTCTTAAACATGATTTTCTCGATCTCTTTGTCGATATGCATTCCGCCTTTTTCCCATAACGGCCAGTTTATCGAGAGGGTTTTTCCCCGGCGTTCTCCCTTCTCTACTAATTTATTTCTATAGCTTGCATACACATCCATAAACGCATTCGCTACCGCATAATCTGCCTGACCCGGGTTCCCGGATTCTCCTGCTCCTGATGAGAATAGAATGATAAAGTCAAGATTTACATCTCTTGTGAACTCATCAATATGCCATAATCCGGTTACTTTGGGCTTAAGTACTTCCACGAATTCTTCTTCTGTTTTATTGATGATATAATTATCCCGTATTACCCCGGCACTATGAAAAATTCCATTTAGCGCGCCATAGGTTTCTATTATTCCGGCTATCAATTCCTTGACTTGTTCTTTTTCTGCGATATCCGTCCGCCTGTATTCGACTATAGCTCCCATTTCTTTTAAGACGTTCAATTGGGCTTGTTTAATCTCATTTAGCTCTGATCTTCCAGTCAGGATCAATTTTACATCTTTTGCTTTTTCCGCTACCTCTTCAGCGAATATAAAGCCTAAGCCCCCGACCCCTCCTGTTATTAGATATATACCTCCTTCTTTCCAAGGAATTTCTTCTTCATTGCTTCGATCGAGTAATCTCGTTTCCTCGATGCTTTTGATAGATCTCACACCTTCATTGTCGTATCTTATCTCTCTATCTTGCAGTCTTAGACTGTTCGCTTCCAGCTTTTCGACTATTGCTTCAATCTTTCTTTCAGCAGATAGTTGAATAATCTGATACAAAAGTTTTGGATTCTCTAATTGAGCTGTCTTTAATAGTCCCCCTAACCCTCTAAATATTTCTTTATCCTCATCAGTAAAGACGACGATTTGAACCAGAACACTTCCTTTCGGTTTACTCTTAAGAATGCTTTTTATCTCAATAAACACTTGTTTTGCATACTTTTCATATCTGATACCCAAACCCTTCTCTTCGCTTCGTAATATTCGACATCTCACCCCTGCTATCCGAGTTTCAAGGTTTTCAGAGGTTATTCCTTTATCCGCTTCACACAGTATGATTTCGCGCTGTACGCGATCAGGCATTGTTTCTACTTGTATGGTGTCTGATTCCTTCCATACGGGATGCAGCATTATAGTGCCAATATCTGCTCCTTCACTCTTTCTTTCAAACATCATCTTTGCCCTCCCTTTCTACTTCCAGCGCTCTGAATGCAAACTTTTTCATCCGTACATGGATCTTACCGTTTTCATCACATATGTCGATATCAAGCTTCTGCATTTTATCATCGGAAGTAACACCTTCACTCTTTCTTGCAAACACCCACATGTTTTCGCTGCATCTGTCTATAACTTCCAACTCTTCTAGGGCGAAGGGTAATTTTGGCTTTGTTCTTTCCTTATTCCCTGTAGTGCCGTTACCTATTGATAAACCGATAGTTGACTGTATGGCGGAGTCTAGGACGCTTGGATGCAGGATATATTCTTCCGCTTTTGCTCTTACTGATTCCGGCATAGTGAGCTTTGCCAATACCTTACCTTCTCCGACGTATATGCACTCGATACCCTGGTGTCCACTTCCATAATCGATCCCTAAGGTTCTAAATTTCTCGTAACATTCGCTTCCGGTTATCATTTTATCGTTACATTCGGTTTGTAATTTTCGAACATCTATACGTTCTGAATACCGTGACTCACTTGTCGGAACGAAAACCGCTCGACCCTGACAGTGGACGATTGCCTCTTCTTCCCTATTCGATCCTTCGCTATATATCTCATAGCTAATCTCACTGTTTTCTTCCGGATATACACTAATGTGTACCTCCTGACCTTTACCGTTTACGCCGAGCGGTCTTAACCACACGATATTCTTTAGTTTTATTGCGCTTTCTTCTGCCCTTGGTACTGATTCATGAATCGCTGCTCTGATCATCTCCAGGTATGCCGCTCCAGGCAGTATTTTGTCTCCCATTACGACATGATCCCTTAAGAAAAACTCATTCCCGGTCAGCGTACTGCTGAATCTTTGTTCTTCCAAATTAGATGTGTTCCTATGGAGCAAAGGGTGTAAATAGCCATTTGCCTTTAGACCCTCTACACGATTTCCCTCCGCTTCAGCTTCTATTTCCGAAAGCCAGTATCGTTCCCGTGCGAAAGGATATGTCGGCAAGCTTATCCTTTGGGGCTTACTGTAGGTATATAGCCTTTCCCAATCAACGTCTAAGCCTGTTACCCATAAGTCTAGCAGTTTTTCATATTTTCTCTTGTTTATCCATGATTCGATCGCTTTTTGAATGTCTTCATCAGCGCCCAAAACTGCCCCCATGGCTCTATCACTCTTAACACACCCGCGAAAAATATTTTCAGTTTCATCCTTATTTTCAAGATATGCACTAAGCTTTATCTCCAATTGCGCCAGAGACGTCACCGTCATGGCCATTCGCTCTTCCAGTGTCGCTCGTCCGACCTGGAGCGTATAAGCGATATCAATCAAATCTCCATTTGAAAGCCGCTGACTTTTTACTACTGCCAATAAATTGTCCGCCTGCTCTCGAAGTCTTTCTTCATTCATTGCTGATAATACGATGATGACTGAATTCTGCTGGGTAATATTGATCTCCACACTTCTTGCTTCAGCAGGCATATACTCCTCCACTATGACGTGCGCGTTTGCTCCTCCTGCTCCAAAAGATGATATACCCGCTCGCCGTGGAAATCTCTTAGTGTCAATTATTGGTCGATTCCATTCTGACAGTTCCTGCTGGACAACAAATGATGTCTTGCTAAAATCTATACGCGGGTTCAACGTACTGGAATGCAGTGAAGGCACTATCTGCCCATACTTCATCTGTAGCAACACTTTAGTCAAGCCGGCAATACCCGCCGCACTCTCTAAATGACCTATGTTCGACTTTACCGAACCTATCGCGCAAAACTGTTTATCATTTGTACTCTCTTCAAACGCGCCTGTAAGACCCGCAATCTCAATTGGATCTCCCAGCTCCGTACCTGTACCATGTGCTTCAAGATAACTTATTGTTCTCGCGTCAATATCGGCCCGTTGTAATGCTTCTTTAACCAACTGACGATGCATATTCGGATTGGGCACAGTATACCCATTAGTCTTTCCTCCAGCGTTTATCATGCTCCCTTTGATAATTCCGTAAATATGATCTCCGTCCTTTTCCGCGGCAGATAAGGGCTTTAACACGATAGCTCCTACTCCCTCTGCGTCTACGAAGCCATCTGCCCCTGCTCCAAATGACTTGCATTCATTACCCGAAGATAACATTGTTTTTCCTGATAATCTTTGGTAATGAAAAGGATTTACAATCAAATTGACTCCACCTGCAATGGCACATTCACTAGTCCCGTTATAAAGACTCTCCACTGCCAGGTGTATCGCTACCAAGGACGATGAGCACGCAGTATCTATTGACATACTCGGCCCTTGAAAATTCATGACATAGGAGACACGATTCGCTATCGACCAAAATGAGGCCCCCGTGATGTAATCCCCATTCATCGCTCCAGCAAAAACACCTACTTTTCTCGTGGCGCTTATATTGTCTGGAGTGTATCCGGCATCCTCAATACTTGCATATACCGTCTCCAGGAATAATCGCTCCTGGGGATCCATTTGCTCGGCTTCTCTTGGTGATATCCCGAAAAATAACGGATCAAACTTATCTATATCTTCAATAAAACCGCCCCACTTGGTGTATATCCCTCCATAAGCCTTTTTATCTTCGGTATAATACTTCTTCCAATCCCATCTGTCCTTTGGGATCTCTGTAATACAATTTTTTCCCTTCTTAAGATTGTCCCATAAGGCTTCGATATTTTTGGCTTGAGGATAACGTCCGGCTACTCCGATGATCGCAATATCCTGTACTCCAGGATAAACACGATTACTTCCCATAATGGCCCTATCATTTACAAAAGAGGTCTCATCTACTTTAGTAGCTGAGACCTCTTTCCTGGTTACCAGTGAAGCAGTTACTGATAAACTCTGATCAACATTTGAAACAAATTTTCCAGTTATTACTTCACTATGATTGTTGATAAAATAATCTACAAGCTCATCTAATGAATTGTACTCATAAAATAGGGTGCTAGATAAAGCCCCAAAAACCTGTTCTAATTGTCCATTCAGCTCCATAATCATTAATGAATTAAAACCAAATTGCTCAAAACTTTTTTTGCCGATAACTTGCTGAACTGACATTTTTGTAACAACAGCAATTTTTTCAGCAATTACTTCTTTTACTTTTTGTTTATCAGGTGCTTGCTGACTCGTTTCAATATATAAATTGGGGGAATCCGCATATTGATCATTGAAGTTATTATTTAACTTGAATTTATTCCCATATAGAACACCAATGTTCGCATAACGACTTGATAAAATAGCAAAAAGAGCTTCTAGAGCAATTTCGTCTGTTAGACCTTCCCATCCCTTGTCATCTTTCATTTTATTGAGAGCTAACTCTGATAATTGCATTCCACCTGATAACCACAGTGGCCAATTAATAGAAATACTTTTTCCAGATAAATGTCCCTTTTGACACTCACTATCTCTATAGCTAGCAAAATAATCTATAAATCCATTAGCATAAGCATAATCTGACTGCCCCTTATTCCCAAAAGAAGATGTAATAGATGAAAAAAGGACCATAAAATCTAATTTTTCAGTACTCGTATACTTATTCAAATAAACAGTTCCTGCAACTTTAGCTTTTATGACTTCTTCAAAGTCACTCCAGTCTTTATTAAAAAACAGCCCATCATTAATGACACCAGCACAATGAAAAACACCTCTTATAGGTCCCAACTCGGTAGTTATAACGGTCAGTACATCTTTAACGCTGCTCTCTACGGCAAGGTCGCAGCTTTGATAAACCACATTATCACTTTGAATAGAAGCTAGTAATCGATCCGTTTTTGCATCATGAGTGGACCTGCCGAGTAACACAATTTTTGTTAATGGGTGCCGGCTGAGATAACGAGCTATAACTAAACCAATGCCACCTAATCCACCTGTAATGATATAGACACCATTGAAATGATCATTTTTTGATAATTCAATAGCCGTTTCTTTCAGCTCTTTTTCCATTCTGACTGTATGGTTATACTTAATTTCTGCTGAAGAAGAAAGATGAAAAAGCTCCTCTATCGTCCTTCTACTATCTACTTCCATCCAGTTATGGGTCAATGTCCTGAATCGAAAAGCAGGATTTTCTAAGCATATTGTTTGCATAAAAGGACCAAGACCAGCATAAAAAGGATAATTTTCATTATCCTTAGTGTCTATTAAACATAACAAATTATAATTTCGCTTTTCTCTTAATTTCATCAATGCTTTACAAAGTAAATATAAAGGATGTACCACTTCTTTGGCTCTGGACAATGGTGCTTCACTGTTATTTTTTATAACAGGAAAATAAATCAAGTTAGAAAAATCAATGGAATGTGCATTAAAACTATCTAATAACTTATGATAGTCATGCGCATCATGAAAATTTATTTGATAGAGATTATTATCATTAATAAATTGTGTTCCTGCTTTAACCAGAATTACTCTTTTCACTAAATTTTCCTGCAAAATTGCCTGATAATTAGTATCATCATGATCGAAAAGGACCACTGTTTCCTGCTTGAAAATTTTATTACTATTCATATATTTTTCATTCCAATGTGGAGTATAAAACAATAGTTGTGAAGCTTTTTCTGACAGCGCTTTTAACATAAAATCTTCTACTTCAACCAGAGTTTCACCTGATTTATCATATATATTAATATTACATTTTACATATAAATCTGTTTCATTGTGTTGCATGATTTTGATTAATGAATAACAGGGAGCCGTAAGTGTCTTATAAACACGAACTTTTCCAATTGAAAACGGAAGATACATATTTCCAGAAGAAAAAATATTCTTAAAGCCAACAACAGCATGCAATGCACCATCAAGTAAGATGGGATGAAGAATACCATTTTCATAGCTAATCCGATCTATTCCAAAATCAACTTGTGCTAGTAATTCATTGTTATTCATAAAAACATTTTGTACGACTTGATAAGCTGCGCCATACTGACACTTTGACTTAAGATGCTGATTATAAATAGCTTGTTTATTATATCTTAAATGAGAATTAGCAATAAAACTTTCAATATCAAATGGTTTTAGAGAGCTATTCTGAGATTCTTTATATGCTCCAGTAACAATGATGTCATCCCCACTACTGAGAACAAAAGTCATAGCTGAGGTATCAATTGATAAAGTTATGCTTGTATCCTGCTCTCCTAAATGGACTGATTTAATTAAGTTGACGTTTTCTATTACGATTTCATCTTTAAGGACATTATGCATTTCCAAAGCCTTATAGATCATTTCCACAAAAAAGGTTCCAGGAATAATAATTGTTTCATTGATCCTATGATCCTTAACTAGCTCATTTTGATTGTTTAATAAAACAGTAAAATGAATTTTATGCCTTTCCCTCACTATATTTTCAAATAAAGCGTGCTTTAAAGACTTTGTTGAATTGATTTGTTGCTTGTCTGATCTTTCAATCCAAAATCGCTTCTTTTCAAAAGGATATGTAGGTAATGAAATCTTTTTATAACGAGTGTTTCGATACAATTTTTCCCAGTTTATTTTACTTCCATTAAGATAAGTGTTTTTCAAGCTTTCCATATGTTCTTTATATGCCATATTATTTATTTCTGGCTTATTTAATAGATCAATTATTTTATCCCATTCAGCATTATCATTATTTCCAACTACTTCAACATTTATATTCTCATAAGTCTTTTCAAGTATAGCTAGCAATTGTTCCTTACTCTCTACAACAAATGCTAATCTTTCATCAAAATGATTTCTACCTATACTCAACGTGTATGCAATATCCCCAATGGATTGTTCATGAGATCTTTTTAACCACTCACCAAGCTTTTTTACTTTCTGCATAAGACTCTCATTTGATTTAGCTGATATCGGTATCAAATAACATGGTTGTTTAATCGTGTATCTATTACTATCATTTTTAAATTCTTCAATGACAACATGACTATTAGTACCACTAAATCCAAAAGAGCTGACAGCAGCTTTTCTCAGAGTTGATTTGGATCTCCACTCTTTTAAGGTTGTATTTACAAAGAACGGACTGTTTTCAAAGTCTATATGTTCATTAGCTTTTTCAAAGTGTAAAGCTGGAGGGATCAAATTATTTTCCAATGACAATAATATTTTAATTATCCCAGCAACTCCTGCAGCAGCTATTGTATGCCCGATATTGGTTTTTACAGAACCAATGGGGCAATATTGTTTTGCTTTGGAAGCCTTCCCAAATACATCTGAAAGAGCTTTTATTTCAATAGGATCGCCAAGTTTAGTCCCTGTTCCATGGGTCTCAATATAATCAATAGAAGCTGGGTCTATCTTATTTTCATTATAGATTGTTTTAAGTAAATTTAATTGACTTAAAGCACTAGGTGCTGTTATCCCATTGGTTTTACCATCCTGATTGATTCCAGAAGCAGATATAACTCCATAAATATGATCTTTATCCTCGATTGCTTTGTCTAGTTCTTTGAGTACAACAACTCCTACCCCTTCACCAGGAACAAAACCGTTGGCTCTGTTATCAAATGTTCTACACATCCCATCAGGTGATAACATGCCCAATTTGGAAGAAGTCAAATAAAGATCGGGAGTAGACATAATGCAAATACCACCTGCTAAAGCCATTTCACACTCACCATTAAGTATACTTGTTGCAGCAAGATGAATGGCTACCAGTGAAGAAGAGCAAGCTGTATCCAGACTTAAGCAAGGTCCTTTTAAATTGAGAAAATAGGCAATTCGCGCTGCTAAAATGGCAAAATCATTTCCCATCAAGCTATAGGGATTGGGAGGATTTCTGTCCTCCTTAATAATATCAATATAATCGCCTGGCCTAGCGCCTATAAAAACCCCAACATTTTTATTACTTAGTTCATGCTCTGAGTACCCTGCATCTTCTAGAGCATGGTAACATTCTTCAAGACAAATTCGTTGTTGCGGATCCATGTTCTCACTTTCAATCGGTGTTATAGAAAAAAAGTCTGCATCAAAACGATCAATATCAGAAACGAATCCTCCCCATTTACTGATTGTTTTATAGTCCTTTTTGATATCAGGATCATAATATTTTTCTATCGACCATCTATGTGCAGGAACGGTCTGAATTGAATCAACGCCATTTTTGAGATTTTCCCAGTATTCATCAGTGGAATTTGCGCCTGCATATTTGCAAGACAATCCAATTATTGCTATTTTTTTGACTTTGTTCTTTGTTTCATTACTTTCTTTTTTGTCCACATATGATAAATCCTGAATGGGGCTGGCAAAAGATATACTATTACTAATAGAATGATTCTTCTTCTGACTTGATAAAAATACACCCAGCTCATCAATACTTGAGTAATCATACAAGTCACTCACTGCGAGGTCTGTCCCAAATTGTTTGTTAACTGTATTTAAAAAGTCTACTATAGTCAAAGAATCAAAGCCTAAAGCATAGTATTTCTTTTCACTTTCAATTAATGAAATATCTACTTGAAGGACTTTAGCTGCTAACGCAATTAATATATCTTTGGTAGCTGTGTTTGTTATAATAGGCTGAGGTTCGAAAGATGCTTGATTAACATTAGACTTTATTTCTAATTTATGTGCTAATTCTGGTTTTAAATTCTTATTTGAATTTAAATAAGTAGTTAACTCATCAATGCTTGAACAATCATATAAATCAGTAATTGCTAATGCTATACCAAACCTCTTATTTACTGCGTTTAAGAAGTCTACTATAGTAAGTGAATCAAAGCCTAAAGCATAGAACTTTTTTTTACTCTCGATTAAGGAAGATTCAACTGATAGAGCTTGTGCCGTGAGAGAAACAAGCTGTTCTTTTATCTCATTAGTTGAAATAAGACTCGTTTTTTGATTATTTATGGATTGGTCTGTTAACGTTAATAATTTTTGCCGATCTATTTTACCATTTGGGGTTCTTGGTAACTTTTTTACTCTAAAAAAAGAAGAAGGTATCATGTAATCAGCAATTTTTTCTTTTAAAAATGAGTACAATTCTTCGTCTGTGATTGATTTCTGATCACATAAAGCAATAGCAGAATAAAGACGACTTACTCCCTGTCTGATTTCTTTAACAAAAACTGCACATTCAGCAATAGCATCGTTTTGTGCAATCACTCGTTCAATGCCAGTTAATTCAATCTTAATCCCCCTAATTTTCACCTGATGATCACGCCGCCCTAAAAGTTCGATAGTACCATCAGGTAAATAACGGGCAAAATCGCCCATTTTATACAATCGGGGACCTGAGTTATCTTTGAAAGGGTTTTCAATAAATTTCGATTTATTACCTTCATGATCATTAAGATAACCTGTTGCTAAAGGCAAACCACCGATATGCAGTTCTCCTGCAACACCGATTCCAGTAAAGTTTAAATCTGAATCAAGAATGTATGCTTTGACATTTTTAATTGGTTTAAAGCCAGGTAATTTATCCTCTCTTTTTGTTTTAGTTTTTGAATCAAAATATAAAATGCCATTTACTTCTGTTGCACCAAAGTCATTTAATAAAGTAGCCTGAGGTACTATTTCTTTAAATTGCTTCAATAAATTTAGTGTTAACGGTTCTCCTGCTGTAATGCATAATTGCATCGTTGATAATAAACTTTTATCTTCTGGAGATTCCAGAATACGTTTTAAAAGTGAGGGAACGACAGTAAGATGTGATATCTTATGTCGAGCAATAGCATTAATAAGCTTATTGGGATCTTTTACAATAGTATCAGCTAAAACAACTGTTGGAACTCCTTTCAACACCCCTCCTAGAAACTCCCACATCGAAGGTAAAAAGTTCATACTAGTGCGTTGACACATACAAGACGTTTGTTTGAAAGGATACTGAGACCAGAGCCAGTTAAAACGATTAAATAATTGTAACTGTTTGTGAATAACACCTTTAGGTCTCCCTGTTGATCCAGAAGTATACATGATTAAACAGTCATTGTCTAAAGAACTCTTACTCGCTGAATGGCTTTGTTTGTACGAAGCAGCATTAATAATATTTTGCTCATTCATCACAATTGTCCTGTAGTTAGAAATTCCACTCACATTCTGATCTGTTGTGAATATTAATTCAACTCTAGCATCCTCAATGATATAATTGAGGTCTTCCTTAGAATAAGATGTGTCCAGAGGGACATAAATGTTTCCTGACTTAAAAACAGCAAGCATAGCAATTACGGTATAAATAGACCGTTCACCACAATAGCCAATTACATGATTTGTTAAGTTTAATTGCATGATTTCTAAAGCCAAATGATCAACTGAACAAAGTAAATCAATGTAAGAAATTGAAGAAATATTACTTTTATTATCTTCATAACTAATAGCAATTTCTTGTGGTGTTTTATGTACCTGTTGTTCAAATAAATCATAAAGCGTTTGATTTGATGGATACGAGGCAATCATACCTGTCCATCTGTTTATCTTATTTATTTCTTTTAAAGAAAGATAGGAATTAGAAGAAATTGTTGTATCTGGATTTTTTAAAAAACCTGATAAATATGTGAGATAATTATTAACTATTCGATCTATCATATTTACAGAAATTAAGTGCGAGTTATATTTTAATGTAAATATAACCTGTTCTTCCTTTAAAGAAAGGTTTATTGCCATAACATTACTTGATTCAGTGTCAGTTAATACAAGATTAAAGCTATCCAGATCATTTATATTTATTTGTTCTTTTTCTAATAATGAGGATATATTCTCCACTAAATCTGCAATTTTTGATTGTTTAGTACATATAGAAATATCAAGTTTAGCTTTTTTTCCTTTGCACTCAATTATCCAGGGGGTTATATCACCATCCGTATATCGATAAAATAAAGCGATAAATATGCTAGCTAAGTAAAGGTGATTCATGTTGTTAAGTGAATCATCAATTGCTATATTTTTTAATAACTTCTCACCAGTTAATAAAAATGTTCTATATAAAAACTGGGTATCTTTCTTGCTTCCAGATTCAACGAATAAAAAATCAAGCCCGGCCCAACTTTTTTCATGAGTGTTTTTATTAGAAATTGTCAAATCAATTAATTGACTATTTTTAAGGAAATCTTTTAATAACTCTTTATGAGTTATAATGTATTCTTGTATATCTTTAGCTAATTCATTTTCAAAATAAATATCATTTTTTTTAAATCCAAAATTAACTTTTGAACTACTTAAAGTCTTTAATAACTTGAGAATTTCCATAATTTATCACCCTTCAATTATTTCTTACGAAGCGCAAATGTTAAACCATCACCAATAGGCATTAAACTCATTGTAATTCGCTCATCAAGATGGACTCTTTTATTTACCTCACGGATTGCACAAACATCACGCCCTTGGTTAAGCTCATTAATGACGCTCCCTCCCCAAAGAACATTATCAATTAAAATCAAACCACCAACTCTTACAAGTTTCATAGCTAATTCATAATAATCGAGGTATCCTTCTTTATCAGCATCAATAAAAATAATATCGTAAAAATTGGCTTTATTGTCATTTAACAACTTGTGCATAGATTGGGAAGCAGGCGCGATGATTAAATCGATTTTATCTTCAACTCCTGCTTTTCTCCAGTACTTCTTTGCCATACTAGACCATTTCTCATCAATATCAAGACTGGTTATTTTTCCACCTTCAGGTAAAGACAACGCCATCCATAAAGCTCCATATCCGGTAAATGTCCCTACTTCCAAAATTTGCTTTGCATTCATTAACTCAACCATCATAGCAAGATACTGTCCTTGCTCAGGTGGGGTCTGCATAGCAGACATGAGCATACGATTGGTTTCTTCCCTAAGTTCTTTAGCAACTAGAGGTTCTCTCAATGAATTATCCAGTATGTAATCATATAATTCATCAGTTAAATTCAGTGTTCTCTTTCCCATTTTTTCCCCCTTAAATTATTTCTTCTAAGTTATGCAATTGGCTGTAAATCCGGTTGTTTTGTTTGATTTAAAAATTGAATTTCATCCATTGCAACACGAATAGGATTTCTATTCGTTTCAAAACATTCAACAGATACAAATCCCTGATAACCTCTTTTTTTTAATTCAGCAATTATTGCCCGATAATCAAGATCACCATCATTGAGATTCCGTATACCGAGTATCTTTCGATCTTTGTCCATAACATAATTAAATGGAGTAATCAAACCTAAATTACTTTCTGCATTTTTAGCGTGTACATGAATAGTGTGCTCATATAGCTCTTCAATAACAATTAAAGGATCAAGACCTTTTTCATTTTCATATAAATTATAAAAGTCAAGCACCAAACCTACATTAGGCCTGTTTACATCTATTAACAATTTTTTGATCGATTCAATTCTATCAGCGAGTGTATTAACATGAGTTTCTATAGCTATTTTAATGTTGTATGCTGCTGCTTTATCAGCTATTACCTGCACACCTTCAACACAATTGTTCCACTCTCTTTGAGTCGCAAATTCGCTTCCAACTTTTCCAGTAAAACAGCGAATGATACCACAGTTTATTTCATTAGCCAAATGAATGTATTTCTCAGCTTCTAAAATGCTATCTCTCCATTTTTTTTTTGTTGAAGTAAAATCAAAATAAGGTGTAATCATTGGTACTTTGAGATTACAATGAGCAAGTAGTTTCTTTAAGGCAGGCAATGCAGCTGTATATTCAAATAAATGTTTACTCCATATTTCTATACCATCATAACCAAGCAAACTAATTAGATAAAGCATATCATCAAGTTTCAAAGTTTTATGTCTCCAGGCTATTGTACAAAAACTAAATTCCATAAATATATCTCCTCTTATAAATTAATTAGTATATTAGTTATCCCATTAGTAAATTTCACCTGAATCCGTAAACTATTAAATGCAAACATCGCAATCTATCCAATTAAGGAATTTACCGCAAACTTGCCTGACGGAAAACGCTCCACATCCATATCTGTTTTCAATTCACTATGGAACTGTTCGCTTGTGTCATGATCATGATATAAATCAATAGGGATTTCAGAATTTTCATAGAAATCAGTCCAGTAAGTCTCAACTTCAATCTCCGGGAAAAGCAACTTATTTCCATGTTTATCAATCGTTCTTTCAGTTACCTGGAATATGATGTCTGCTGCAGGCAAGGAGTCATCATTGCAGGATATTTCCCGATTAATACTCCTGTATATACTTTTCCACGGCCTGATTCTCTTCATGCCCCCGAGTGTTTTCGCTTGATCCAGCCAATAATCAAGTGATTCTTTTCTTAGATTCCTTTTAACCAGATAAAATTAGTAAGAACCTTTATTGTATCAACAACCTGCACTTCAAGGCCCACAACGGCTGCCATGCCACCGTTTGATGCCTGTCCCATTAACTCCCCCCTCTCTTTATTAAAGCTTCAACCCTGTTGCAAAAATTAAAAACATCTGCCGCAAGAAGCGCATTATATTCTCCAAGGCTGTGGTCGGCAACATATTGAGGTTTTTTACCTGTGTCCTGTATTCTTTTCAAATAGCTCATTGCATTTACAACATAAAGTGCAGGCTGCGTGAACTGTGTTAGCCCCAGTTGGCTTTACGGATCCTTAAGGCAAAGTCTTTTTATGGAGTAACCCCTTATGTGATCAGCTTCATTAACAAATCCCTTGAACCCATCAAAATATCCCGCTCCCCTGCCAATTTGCTGAGGGCCCTGTCCTGGAAATAAATAAGCCAACATAATATTCTCCTTATAAATCTCATTTAACAAATCTTAGCATTCTGTATGTCTTTAGTTTTTTTCTTGATCATTTCAATATTCTTTGTCTCTGAATGAAATTGACTGATGATACCAAATACCAAATATTTCGATCCCGTTTTCCTGTCTCAAAACTCCTTTTGCAATGTTGGCTAGGCTTCCCGAAGGCCCAACATCGATAAACATCTTGAACTGATTTAGATCACAACTTCGTAATATATTCGAAAACTTAATGTCTCCCCTGACTGTATTCCACAAAAAATCAGGATCTATGTTTTCTAAAATCGTAAAGTCTTTGTCTGCATAAATGGTCAACTTAGGAAGAACAACATGCATTTTTAGAGCTAACCCCCAAGCTGGGTATCTCTTCATCGTGGAGAGGGGTTACGCTATATTGAGAATCTATCAATAGCACGCCTAACAAAACCGCATCAAGCCGTTGCAAATCCTATTCAATTCCCATGCCGGATCCATAATGACAACCTGTCGGCATACCGTTTTTCAACTTATTCAGATCCATAAAGATTTCCACATGACGTGGATATACAATTGAAAACACATAATCTCCTATTCTTTCTGACAAAGCTTGATACTGAGAAAAGTTTTTAAAGGTGCAGACAATATGCCTTTCATCCAAGCTAACCTTATCAATTTCAAATATTTCCAATGGCGTCAGTAAACCGGTCTTCAACACTTTGGATAACGACTCCTTGGCTGTCCAAAAAGCAACCATTGTATATTCAAGACCGGGGGACATTCTCTCTATCAAATGAATTTCAGATGCGGTAAACTGTTTTTCCATCATCCGAATATTCGTTTCACTGATTTTTTCCACATCTATTCCTAGGGGATAATCCTCTAAAAATGCTA
The DNA here is from genome assembly GCF_010820665.1 of Paenibacillus sp. SYP-B3998. Classification (GTDB taxonomy): domain Bacteria; phylum Bacillota; class Bacilli; order Paenibacillales; family NBRC-103111; genus Paenibacillus_E. The sequence goes on from NZ_JAAIKC010000012.1 coordinate 138,715, forward strand.
CTGCCATGCCAATTTGGTCACAATGGGTTATGCTGACTTGAATATTATTTCCCTGATCGCAATGAACAACTGGCTGATTGAACAGGCCGCTTCTTATAAGAATGGAATCCAGCCTTGATTGACCACATAAAGCGGATATAGCTAATTTTGCAGAATATCTTCCTACGGTATAGTCTCTGATTCTTTTTTCATACTTTAAACTTCTGTAATATTCCATCTCAAGCGGATGGAGGCAATCAATAGCTCTCTCATAATAATCTGGCGAGCTTTTGAAATTGCATAAAGATATTCGTGCTTGATGCGACTTTTCTTCCGATCTTAAAATTACTTCCTCAATTATGCCAATACTAGAATACACCTTCATGGTAGCCCCCTGTACTGTTTAGACGGATTGTATCTTACGGGTATCCAAGGCATTATTAACGTATAAAACTTCATTCATTTCTAACTACGTTGTAGTGTGACTGTGACCACGTATGTGAATATTTGGGTTATGATTTCCAAACGCAAAAAAAAGCCTTATAAAACCAATTAACCGTGGTTTTAAAGCTTCTTCAATCAGTCTTATGTATCAGAGATATCCCCTGTAATATTAATATCTTAAGTCTTCTAAACAATTTCTAAAGCAACATTAACTAACCTTATGTCACCCATTAATTCCAACTCAATCACTGCTTGCCTTTTATGTCTATTTATTTTCTTAACTCTACTCTCCCATCCTTTTAGAGGCCCACCTGTGATTTGTATTCTGTCTCCTTCTATAATCCCACATGATGATTCAATACAATAGTCGTCATTGCATAAACTTGCCAAGACTTGCCTCTCTGAATCTCTCAATGAAGCCTCTGATTTCGAGTATCTCAATAAGCGAATTATATCTCGTGAGTTGGATATTACTACGTTTGTATGTGTTATGAATTCTAAAATGGATAATTTAGATTCTATAAACACATAGCCTGGAAACAAAGGCTTCAGTTCCTTTTTTACTGTTCCCGCAACCTTGAAGAGTCTCTCTTGGAGGGGTACAAATGGTTTACAAACATCAGTATCCAACCATTCATAAAAGAGTTCTTTGACCTTCTGTTCCTTACCCGTTCGTACAAACAATACATACCAATTCACCACATCACCTCACATATTTACTTTACTTTCACATAGCTTCGCCCTTTCACTTATCCTATTTGATAAGCTACAATGACTTTCACACTATATTCCTTATCAGTGGTTAACGTGACCCGCCAGCGATTAACAACCAATAAGTGACTGAAGTAAATCTATAAACATGCATAAAATAATATGTATTATTTGTACATTAAAATTAATTATTTTTCCTATAAATACACATATAATAATTAATGGAAATAAATGCTTTATCGATATTTATTTTAGACAAGCACTCAAAATATGTCAATATGATTTACGATTTATTCCTTCGATGGTATATTGTAAGATTTATAATAATTTTACACGTATATCAATTATTATCTAATATCGGTTTACATGATAATTAATTTTCTAAAACGGACTCGAACTTAATGGACTTAAGATGTCTCTTAATCCAGAAAAATGATAATGGCAATGACAGTACGTTTCCGATTGCCACGGAAATGAAAATACCATTTAATCCCATTTTTTGTACATATATAAAATATACGCCTAATGCAATAATGATGATTACCCTAATATAAAGAATAATAACTGCGGGCATTGGTTTACCTGTAGCTTGAAAGAATGATCCGATCACCCAGGTTATTGCCATACACCCGAATGTAAACGATATTATAAGAACCTGTTTTGTAGCGAGTTCAACAACTTCAGGAATTAAAGTAAACTTTGAGAATAACCATGGTGCCACGAATACGTAAATCACGGCTATAACAGTACTCATTATCATCACGAACCCTAAATTAACATTTAAAGCCTTTTTGATCCTTTCAAGCTGATTACGTCCATAATTCTGAGCAACAAAGACCGTTGTCGCACCTGCGACCGCTATAATTGGAATAATGAGGATCTGATCAAATCTTCCTGTCAATGTCCAAGCGCTCATCGCGTTTTCACTGAAGGTGGTAGTAATAATTTTATTATATACAACTGCAATAACGTAAATTGAAACTGTCATTAAAAACTGCGGCAAACCGATGCGAATAATTTCCTTAACAATCGTTCCGTTAAATCGAGAAAGACTAAACGTTAAAGGTATTCTTGCCTTTCCTTTTTGGATAAATCGTATTACATATAAAAGAGCAACACATAAAGATATTGTTGTTGACAAACCGGCACCGGCAACCCCCATTTTCAGAACAAAGATCAAGATAGGATCAAGTATAATATTGAGAACCGTCATAAGCATAAATGCTATTGCTAAAACGTATGTTAGTCCTTCTCCGAGAAGTATGCCTCCATAAACTTGCAATAAAATCATAAAAATAAGACCTGGAGCTAGTGAATACAAGAATTGAAGACCATATGTCGCAGCCTCAGGACTTAATTCGCTTCCTGCCAATAGTTGAATAAGATCAGGTCCGAAAGTATAACATATTATGATGAATGGAATCCCCAGCAACAAGGCCATCAGTACACCGCTTATCCCAAGACTTTTACATTCTTCAAACTTTCTTTCACCAATCAATCTTCCTGTCACAGCACTGAGGCCAACTGCTAAACTTGAAGCTATTGCCTCAAAAACAAAAATCAGAGGGAATAACAAACCTGTTCCTGACAAAAGAGCGGGCGAAGAGGGATCCAGCATTGCAATGTAATACGTATCGACAATCAAGTAAACATAATTTAATAGGTTACCGATTAGGATGGGTAGACCAATTTTCACTATAGTAGGTATTATAGATCCTTCGAACATTCCTATCTGCATTCTTTCTTGAAGTTTCATCATATTTCCCCCAAATTCTATTTACTCAACTTTCGCAGGAGCCGTGGGATCACGTAATCGGCATGGTGAAAAACGATAACAAGCGGCACCTCGTAGACGGAAAGCGCCTTAGTCTATAATAACTGTATACAGTTGCGCCGAAGATTGAAGGGAAGAATCACAACATCCTGCGCTCATCAGGACTCAACTCGCTGCGGGTATTCCTGTAATGACTGTGTTTATTCGTCATCGTTCCAAGAAGAATGAGTGGCTTGCGATTCTTTCAACAGATCTTACAGTAACCCCTCAGGAAGTGATAAGCATTTACAGGATGCGCTGGGACATTGAGGTTTTCTTCAAATGCGCCAAGTCGCTATTACGTCTACAAAAGGAGTGTCAAGGTCGTTCTTATGATTTGCTGGTCAGTCATACGACAATCGTGTTTTCTCGTTACACTTTGCTGGTTGGTAGCACAGATAGAATAATGATAAGCGAACGCTTGGTGGGGTGTTTTATTTGCTTTGCGATGAAGTGAGTAGTCTTGATGGGGATGTTGCCCTGCCACAACTGGTTGATTTGCTAAACGAGATTGCTTCCAAGGCAGGAAAGGAAATCATAAAATTAATACAAAATCAACTTCAACAATGGTTTGCGGGTTTGCCCAATTATATCAAGGCTTATCTGCCTAAATTAAGCTGCAAATGTTGAGTTATTTTCACTTGATGCATCAGATATTTTCACCGGTAGGTCAACATTAGGACGGCCATTAGCGATATTCTGAACACGTTTTTGGAGTTCAGCCATCTGACTTTTCAGAGCGTTAATCTCTATTCGCAATTCTTCACCAATGATTCCCCTCTCCTTCCATATACTTTTTAAGAAATAGCATATTACGTAATTAGATAATATTCTTTTTCCTATAAATTGTAAAGTGTTCCAAGCATTCTAGTAATTAAATAAATTGAGGATGTCCCGTGAGTTGATCAGCCTCTCTTTAATCGTTTAGGGTTAACACGGGGGAAGTATTTCCTTCCGGTTGTTGCCCCCACCCCACAAAGTGAAGAAAAGCTTCGAAGTTAATTCCGAATACTTTACGGGGACCCCAGCTAAAATTGTGAAATTAGATGAATAGCCCGTAACAAGGTAATTTCACAATTTTAAAGCATTCCTGCAGGGGGTTAAATTTGGCATTTAAAAAAAGAAGAACACCTTCGTATGATGAATTTGCGGGGCCAGATAACCCTTATCATTCATTAGGAAGGTGTTCATATTACGAAGTTTAAGCAAGCCACAAACAAAATCAACGTATTGAGAGAATTTCCAGCGACTATCTTATCATTGGGATTGAGCGAGGCTTATATTTCGCCTTCTCAAATGACCGTGACAACTCTCCAACTAAAAACGATGTGAAAGATGCACTTGCCATAGCTGATATGGTTAAGAACGGTTACTACTCTGAAGTACAGAGTCTACCGGGTCATTATCGTGGCATTCGACAGATCGTCACAACAAGGGAAAGCAATACTCCGGCGTACTTAACCAAATTCATCGATGAATTGATAGGTATTTTCCAGAACTTATGTTGGTATTTAAGGACGTAACCTGTAAGACGGCACTTGCGACCCTTACGATGTTTCCATTTTCATCAGACCTATGTAGGTTGTCTCCACAGGAGATTATAATCGGGTGGAAACGACAACTAAAGCAAGTTGCAAGCCGCACAACCGCTGTCGCCTTGATTCAGGCTGCCTCTCAATCTTCAGGTCTATTGGGTTGCTAATACCGCCTGCCCATGTATCTGACCATATTTTATCAATCTTATTACGAACCTCTCCTGTTAGCATGGTATTGCTCTATCTATCTCTTAATAGTTCTATAGACTTATTCCACAAACTAATAGAAATCCCCTTCATTCGACAGGGAACTTCCATAATTATATACCACTTAACTATTGCTAGCCTGTCAGCAAGCGCATGTATGTTCGTATGGAGAAACTCCAATATCTGCTATCAATAAAGGTGGAATGCATAAAACAGTACTAAGATACTTCTTGCATCTGATGATACTTAGTAACAAGAATCTTCAATTTTATAAATTCAACAATTTCATCCTTATCGTTTTTAGAAAGTTCTCTTAACAAGGAAATAAGATTAAGCTCTTGACCCATCAATAGCTAGGCTGCATTCCCAAAAATCAACCACTCAATATCGGTATTAACACTATCTTTTATAGCTATGATCGTATCAATGATGGCTTGTACTTATCTTGTTCTGACTCACTTAAAGTCCCTTAGGAAACACCAATAATACCGGAAAATTTGACTTGGTTAAAATTGTTAAATTATCTGATTATTCGAATACGCTCACCTAATGTTGAAAATATTAAAACCCTCCTAAACGTAAAAAGGTCCCGAGATAAAATATCATCGGGACCTTTCTGGGTGCATGTTCTTTTGAAGGTCTTAAACCACTTTCTTATTTTCTTAACTACTCCGACCTTGTTGTTTACGTCGTACTTGTTCGGAAATAATAATGTTTTAGACTAAAGTTGTCGACTTGGCACGGTTTTTGAGTTGAAAAATCGTCAACTTTTGAAAAATAAGTTTTAGACTAAGTATCAAAGTAACTTTACATCCTTTAAATTGAAAAAAATAAAGTGTTAGACTGAGAAAAGAAATTATCCTTACTGATACTCCTATTGTAGCAGTGTATTGACGATAGTTTAAGTGATAAGAATGTAGAGGATAGGCCTATCCCGACCAGCAAGGTCTGGGGCTTTTTGGATTTTCCTAAGCAAACCTTCCCTTCTAGGTTCACCTGAGCGATCTAATGTCTTGAAGCATCAGTTGCATCAGCAAATCCTCTGACAACACCCACACTACTGACACCATTTTCAGTCGGATTCTTCTCCCCTCACCTAAAATTTGGGTTGTGGTAACTGCGACTAGATAGCATCCTTTGAACGAAAAAGAAATTAGTTCTAGGAGAGAGTAGAGATAGGTTAGTGAAAAAAATCCTTTCTTTTACCAGAATTCCGCACATGTAAAAAAACTTGCCCTTACTTATGATACTGTTCACCGCGATTAATCTTAACCGGCTTTTAACTCAGTTGATCTCTTGTTGAATTGACACGCAGGTACTCAAGATTTTGCCTACAATATAAAGAAACAAGACCAGCACCCCTCAGTCGAGGAACACTGGCCTTCTGCTGTAACACTTTGAATGCATCACCGGTGGATTTACAATCTTCTAGATAGTGTATTCAAATTGCGAACATTAATATACGTCATTTACTTTCTACTCTTCTCCCGCCACAACCGGATTCCCCTCATAACTAATCCAGTCACTCCAACTGGTGGATTCCTTTCAGTTTAAAGCTTGAAGTATTAGTCAAATTTTCAAACAGATATTGAAAAATCGCGAGAAAAAGTGGTGATAGCACCACTTTTAAGATAATTTATATTGAAGTAGCGGAAGAACTAATCTTATATATTCTCGTACGAATCACTGCTTCGATAACAATCAGGTTAGGAATCCAGCAAAGCCAAGCTACAACACGATACCCCGCCTCGAAATCACCAAAAATCAATACAAGCGGACCCAACCAAATTCGGAGCATAACCGCTGCGAAAGTAAGCGCATAGCTGCGAAGCATCCATGCTTTATGAGCCTGAACATTTTTGACAATAATTTTGCGTAAGGCAATCCAAGTGGCTGCTACCCAAAGTACATCTAATCCGAAGAATCCAAGTCCTGCGATCCAACCGCCTGTCGCAAAAAACGATAAATATAGGCTGACAATCCCACTCACAGAAACAGAAATAATATAAACATAACCTAGCAGTCTGTGCTTACGTCTCCTAGCATGTGATTGCTTCAAAAAAATCTGAAATGGCCCAATGGCAAGGGCCAACATTGCAGTTACTATATGAACATACAGCACATACACCCAAGGTGTTAGATGAAAGTCCGGCTTTTGCAATTTAAAAGAAACGAGTCCAGCATTACGAGCACTCAATACTCCATACTGAACAATGGCATAACCTACTATTGCAAATGCAAAAATGAAAACGAGTGCCCGAATGATTTTGTTCCCCATGGTAATCCCACTCTCCTTTCTTACTTCTGTGCATCCAACGTTTTGGCCAAAGCGCTCTCTAAGGAAGTAGCCACCAAACCGAATCGCTTGGAGAAAGGACTGCTATCTACGATAAAATCTTGCTCGAACTGATACAGCATTTCTATGCTTTCTCGCGCTGCCGGTATGAACAATCCTCCTAATCTAAGCATGCCCTTTCCCATGGTGCGAATAACTGCGGGGAATCCAGCAAGCCGATAGGCGATTTCAACAAATTCCCTTGTTGTAACTGTGGCTGCATTCGGCACATGCCAAGCACGACCAAATGCGTCATCATTTTGACTTAAGACGACAAGTGCCTTTCCGAAATCATCGATAAATGTATACGTATGTTTCTTGTCTGGGTTACCCATGACCGTGCAAGCTTTACCCTTCATGATTGGCTTGAAGAGCCGCGAACCTACAGATGAATTATGAACATCCGGTCCAAAAAAATCCGCGCCTCGTCCCATCGTCACCTGCAGCTTGCCCTCTTGGTGCAATTGTAGCAGCCTACGCGACATCTCTGCCCGAATTTCCCCCTTCTTAGTAGTGGCGGTGTAAGGTAAACTTTCATGTATGTTCCCTTTGACCTGCCCATACATATATAAGTTTTCAGCAACGACCAGCTTTGCTCCGGCAGTCATGGCCCCTGACACAATACTATCCTGAAAAGATAAAAACAATTCATCCCACTTTTGATACGGTGGCTGCGCACATTGAAAGACAACCTTTGCTTGCTTCATAATGGCCTTCGACTGATCCTTGTCCATAAGGTCTGCTTTCTCTACCCTTACCCCTGATGGGACTGTCGCTTTCCCGCTCATACTCACCAGTCTAACCGACTCTCCTCGACTGAGTAACTCCCTCATCACCGCCATTCCTAACGGTCCCGTTCCCAGAATCACATTCATTTTATTTTATCCTCCTAATCGATTTTGTGGATAAAAATAAATATAAACCCTATAGCAACTATAGGGTCAATACTCTTTGAACGGAAACTTGGAGTTCCACAATAAATTCTTCAGGCTTCATCATTTGGGCCATATCCACAAGGTATTGCTCAATCGAAGGGCCAATTTCCATATAGTGATTTCTCTCTATCCACTCTAGCAATTTACTATAGATTCTTTTACAGGATTCAGCGTTTGGAATTCCACAATAGAGGGCAGTAATATAATCCCCTCCTGGTATGATTCGGGTAAAATCCGTTGAAGCTTGATCTCCCAAGGAGTCTATTGTAATACAAAATTCCAGATCGGAATCATTACGGTCGAATGTCATGATGTTCTCATGGTAGACGGTCATTAATCGTTTCGGAATCAACCCATTGGCATCCGCCTTTTGAAATAGTTCCGTAAACTGCATGATTGACGCATCCATTCCACAGGCTGATCTCCTACGATTGTAAAGGACATACCGCTTAGGAAACTGTTTTAATTCCACTAAAACATCGAGGTCTTTAAGTTCGTTTCCCAATTCCTGCAGATAGCCAATTTGGTTCGTTCTATGGCCAATGGATTCTACAATCCGCTCTAATTGTGTAATCTCAGCAATTGTACTCTTGCGCTTGGCTTCAAGCTTTTCAATCAAGCAGTCTAAGCTGCCATTATTCATAGTTGCCTTTATTTCTTCGAGTGAGAAATTCAACGCCTTCATATCCTGAACAATTTTAATATTAAGTAGATCGAAATTGGAGTAATAGCGATAACCAGAGGAATTGTCCGTGTGGCTGGGAATCACCAAACCGATCTTGTCATAAAAGCGCAGCGATTGCACGGAGAGATTGCAGATCTTCCCTGCTTGACCTATGGAAAAGTAATGATCGTTACTCATGTAACTCATTCCCTTTTAACAAGCTTGCGATAGCTTGTGAATTATTTTCTATCGAGAGACCTAACTTATCAAAGACACTATATTTTTCACAAAAAAAACATTAGCAAGCAAATAAAAATTGTTGACTTTCTGTTGATTAATATTTATACAACAGCATGTTGTTGACTTGATGGAGATAACGAGTAAGAAATAAAATCCATACTTTTTGAACAGGCGCTCTCTAAGTCAGATGTTTCAGTCTAAAACATTATTCTCTCTGAACAACTATATTGGTCTTAAATTCATTTTCAATTGTATAAATTCAATTATTTCATTCTTGTCATAATCATCAAGATTTCTAAAAACTTCAATCAACCTTTTCTCGAATTCATCTTCATATGTCGTCCCATCTTCTGCAGCGGCACCGGTTAATAGCCAATTTAAGTTTACTTTATATTGTGTTCGAATAGATATTAATGTTTCCGCAGATGGATTACTATTTCCCAATTCAATTTCACTCAGATTCCCTTGAGAAATTCCTATACTTTTTGCAAATTGAACTTGGTTTAAATTGTTTTCTTTACGGATACATTTTATTTTATGGCCAATGTCATTCAACATTTTCACCACTAATCATGAAGTATGTATATTGTTTTTTAGCATTTTAAAAGGGAGCCACGAATCTATCCCTCGGGCTCCCTTCTAGATGTTGAAAATCATTCATTTTGCATATCGGTTCAGGACATCTTTTACTGGTTCACAACATCTTTTACTGGTTCACGACATCTTTTACTGGTTCACGACTTTTTTATCACCAGACAAAAAATGAATCAGTTTTTCCTACTCCACCGTTACACTCTTCGCCAAATTCCGCGGCTTGTCAACATCATTACCACGCGCAAGTGACGCGTAATAAGACAATAGCTGCAACGGAACTACCGCCAGCGCTGGAGCCAGTATATCCAGCGTCTTAGGAATAACGAAGGTGCTATCTACAGCCTTTTGAAGCTCCAGCTCGCCTTCAACGGCGATGCCGAGCACCTGAGCGCCACGTGCCTTCACTTCTTTGATGTTACTCACGGTTTTCTCGAGCAGCTCGTGCTGGGTAGCAAGTGCAATGACAGGAATTCCTTCCTCGATCAATGCTAATGTTCCATGCTTCAACTCACCCGCTGCATACGCTTCAGAGTGAATATATGAAATTTCTTTCAGCTTTAGTGATCCTTCCAATGCGACTGCATAATCTAGGCCTCTACCAATAAAGAAGAGATTATCATGCTTTGCCATTTCTTCGGCTACAACTTTAATCACTTCTGCTTGCTCCAGAATCGCTTCCACTTGCGCAGGAAGCTCCTTCATAGCCGTAATCGTCTTCTGAATCTCTGCAGCCGATTGAGTACCTAAGGTTTGTGCCAAATGCAGCCCAAACAAGTAAAAAGCAATCAGTTGCGACGTATAAGCCTTCGTCGATGCAACTGCAATTTCAGGGCCTGCCCATGTCGTAATAATATCATTCGCTTCGCGTGCTACTGAGCTTCCCACAACATTTGTAATTGCCAGAACGTGTGCTCCACAACGTTTCGCTTCACGAAGCGCAGCCAAGGTGTCTGCCGTTTCACCAGACTGGCTGACAACGATGACAAGCGTATCCTTTGTAATAATCGGTGACCGATATCGATATTCAGACGCAACATCCGTTTCTACCGGGATGCGTGCTAATTTCTCAATAACATATTTCCCAACCATACCTGCATGATAAGCTGTCCCACAAGCAATAATATGAACACGACTAATTTTTCGAATAGCCTCAGCTGAAATCGAAAGCTCGTTTAAGGTCACTTTTGTTCCATCAGTTGAAATCCGACTGCCCATCGTATCGCGATACGCTTTGGGCTGTTCGTGAATCTCTTTCAACATAAAATGATCAAATCCAGCTTTTTCAGCCGTTATAATGTCCCAATCCACATGGAACATTTCCCGGGAAATAAAATTACCTTCCAGGGTCATTAATTCGACACCTTCTCGCGTCAAAAGAGCCATTTCGCCATCGTTCAAAATAAACACGTTACGTGTATATTCCAAAATAGCTGGGATATCCGAACCAATAAAGTTTTCTCCCTCACCGATACCAATGATTAAAGGACTAGCTTGACGAACTGCAACTAATCGGTCTGGCTCGAATTCTGTCAGAACACCAAGTGCGAATGCTCCTGTCATTCGCTTCACTGCTTTCTGAACAGCTTTCAGAATATCACCTTCGTACAAATGAGCGATTAAGTGAGAGATAACCTCTGTATCTGTCTCCGATACAAATACATGTCCTTTTTGACTCAGTTCCTCTTTCAAAGACATATAGTTCTCAATAATCCCGTTGTGTACCACAGAAAACTTCAAAGAGTTGTCTGTATGCGGATGAGAGTTCAAATCCGAGGGTTTACCGTGTGTCGCCCAACGCGTATGCCCGATTCCAACACTTCCGTCTAGTGGTGATTCCTCCAACTTGGATTCAAGATTCGCAATGCGACCTTTTGCCTTTTGAATTTGAAGACCATTCGCTGTATACACAGCGACGCCTGCCGAATCATAACCACGATATTCGAGCTTTTTAAGTCCTTCTAGTAAAATCTCCTGAGAATTACGCTTACCAATGTATCCAACGATTCCGCACATAGTGTAGTACCTCCGTAGTTTTATAAGCCTCTTAATCAAGGGCTTTTTGTCAAAGATCCATCTTTTTTTGAAAACCAAATAAACCGTCTAAAATCATCTATAATAACGTTCAATAAGTTCATTATGAAAATGATGTTGGATTCTTGTCCGCTTAGTCGCCCAAGCGTTTTTGCATTCCAACTTAACGGCACTCATCGTACCGGAAGGTCCCCGCCGAATGTTTCGAACACCTTCACCTCGTCAACTCACCGCGTAGTAGTATCGCTACTTTTCCGTCCCGCTTGCGAGTTCTGGCGCTATTTGTTGCGTATTAAGCTACCCTGCCTTTCCTTCTTGAGTAATGAAAATTTATGAAAACACATTTACATCATATTCATTTTAACGCATACGCGCAACTATTTTTTTCTTGACAGACAGCCTGTTCTTTACAAATGATGAATCCCCTCCATCTGATGCTCCAGAAGGGGATCCGCCATTCTCGCTATTTATACGAGCTGCTCTTGTATTATTTTTGCAATTGTATGGACATAAGCCTCTACTTGCTCCTTATCGGGCCCTTCAGCCATAACTCGGATCAAAGATTCCGTTCCCGAAGGACGAACCAGTACGCGGCCGTTATCCCCAAGCTCATCTTCAACCTTACGAATGGCTTCCTCAATAATCGTATTATCCTTGAGCTTACTTTTATCTACTACACGGACATTGACTAACAACTGCGGATATTTACGCATAATACTTTTCAATTCACTTAGTTTTTTACCCGACTGTACAATCGTATTAACTAGCTGTAAAGCCGTAAGAATGCCATCACCTGTAGAGATATAGTCTAAGAAAATTACATGCCCCGACTGCTCTCCACCCAAGTTATACCCGCCCTTACGCATCTCTTCCATAACATAGCGGTCGCCTACTGCTGTTTGGAGCCCTTTAAGGCCTGCCTTTTCAATACCTTTGAAAAAGCCGATGTTCGCCATTACTGTCGTAACAATCGTGCTATGATTTAATTTTCCTGCGCGGTTGAGTGCATCCCCGATAATACTAAGAATGAAGTCACCATCTACTTCAGCTCCTGTTTCATCAACAGCAATTAGACGGTCGGCATCTCCGTCAAAAGCAAGCCCAATGACCGCTCCATGCTTTACCACTTCTTCTCTAAGCTTTTCCGGATGAGTGGAACCACATTTGTCATTGATGTTAAGGCCAGTCGGCTCAGCGCCGATGGTGATCACTTCCGCTCCTAGATCGCGGAATACTTTCGGTGCCAGCTCGAATGCACTACCATTCGCACAATCCAATACGACCTTGCAGCCTTGGAAATCTCCGGATACCGTCGTCTTCAAGAATTCCAGATAAGCAAACTTCGCGTCTGTGTCATCCGAAACGGTGCCAATCTCGCCGCTAACAGGTCGTGGCAGCTCATCAACAGGTGCATCCAGTAATTGTTCGATCTCTAACTCCGTCTCGTCTAACAGCTTAAATCCATCGCCGCCAAAAAACTTAATCCCATTATCCTGAACTGGATTATGTGAAGCCGAAATCATAACACCCGCATGGGCCCCTAGCTTCTTCGTTAAATAAGCTACAGCTGGTGTGCTAACGACACCGATGCGGATAACGTTAACACCGATAGACAAGAGTCCTGCGACAAGCGCAGCCTCTAGCATAGGACCTGAAATACGAGTATCTCTCCCAATAACAACCTTTGGATGCTGCGCTTGTCTAGTTAATACATAACCGCCACAGCGACCTACCTTATAAGCTAACTCTGGGGTCAGCTCATCGTTCGCAACTCCCCTAACACCATCTGTACCAAAATATTTCCCCATGATTTCTCTTCTCCTCTTTCTCTTTCTCTTCTCTATCTCACACTACGGACGCGCGATGACTTTTTCACTAATCTCAACTGTAGCTTTCACCTCTTGCGGTGCGCTGCGCTTTACGTAAGTAGGTAAATTTAATGTAACATTCAACTCATGTTTACCTGGCGGTAAATTACTAACATCCAGTATGGCTTGAATATCTTCCAACTTAATTTGATCAATAAGGGCTGGTGCCCCTTCTACCGTAATATTTAACTTAGCTGTATCCGGTGATATTACTTTTGTATTGTAACTTTCGTTTTGGCCGATAATCGTAATCGGAATATTCTCAATCGCTTTCGTAACCGAAGGTACAATTTCAACCTTAACGTTTACTTTAGCGGGGTCCAGCTGAGTTACTTTATTCCTAAGCGGAATATCAAGTGCATATTCCTTAGTTTCGTTCAAATCCTGCACGTTTACTTGCGGCCCTTGATAGAACTCTAGTCGATCGACTACATCCTGTGTTCCATAAACAGTAATCTTATCAGGGTTTTGCGTTACCGAAGCAATTGCGAAACCTTTTGCCGGTTCCCCAACCAACTTTAACTGGAGTGGAATGGTCTGGAACGGGCTCGTAATTGGAATTTCAACATCCACAACTGAAGGATTTATATTAACCTGAACCTCTTTGCCATCTTTATCAAAAGCTTGCAGCCTTACCTGCTTCGTTACAGCGGACTGCGATTTATCTACGGATACTTCGCCACGAACGTTTTCAATCTGCTCAAGCTTGCTTGTAGCCGCTGTTATATATACCTTATTTGGTTTCACAATCGGTTGTCCAGCTTTCAATCCAGCAGCTGGCGTACCTTTGAGATTAATAACGACAGGGACTTCTTTCATCTGCAGTTCTTCAATAACGACATGTACCATCCGCGGAATGACTTGAACCTCCACATCCGATGGAAAGCCTACAGGCGTAAGCGTAAGCTGATGATCGCCTTTGCCTACTTGAGTTAAATCAAGCTGGATCTGATACGTATTACTTGTAGTCACTTTCTTTACAGCAGCCTCTTTCCCATTCAGAATAACCTGCACATTTGAAGGGGACATCGAGGATATAAAGTAATGACTTTCATCATATTTCGTTGTTATAGCCACATTGTTAATCGTTTCCACGCGCTCTCTTAACGGTGAATTTCCCGTTAAATTCCGTTCTTCCATGTGTACAACAACCCACAAGAAAATACCAATAAGAAGAGCAACAATCCTAACCATATTCGTATTACGCAACCATTTATCCATTTGAACGCCCCTTCCACTTCAAGAAAGGGTTCTTCTCTTTTGTTTTTGCTTTGGGCTTAAGCTCTTCGAACAGCTTAGCAATTAGCGACTCCTCTTTAATGTCTCGAACGATATGACCGTTCATGGTTAAAGAAATTTGCCCTGTCTCTTCGGAAACGATAATGCACATCGCATCCGAGACCTCACTCATACCAATAGCCGCGCGGTGCCGTGTGCCAAGCTCTTTGCTAATGAAAGGATTTTCTGACAGTGGTAAATAGCATCCCGCCGCCATTAACTGGCTTTGGCGAACAATAACAGCCCCATCGTGCAGCGGCGTATTCGGGATAAAAATATTAATTAACAGTTCGGCACTAATTTTGCTTTCTATTGCAATACCTGATTCTACGTAATCGGTTAATCCTGTTTCCTTCTCAAAGACGATTAATGCGCCAATCTTCCGTTTGGCTAAATAATGCGCAGCTCGAATGACTTCACCAATACGTTTATTAACGTCTTGGTCTTCCTCTGTAGACAATCGGCTGAAAAGCTTTCCTCGTCCCAATTGTTCCAAGGCTCTGCGCAGCTCAGGCTGAAAAATAATTACGATACCCACAACCCCGAATGTAAGAGTCTGGTTCATCAACCACTGCAGTGTACTCAATTTAAACCATATACTGAAAGCCCATGTGATAACGACAACAAGAATCCCTTTCATCAATTGAATGGCTCTTGTCCCACGAACTAACAGAATGAGTTTATAAATCACATAGCTGACGATCAGGATATCGACAATATCCTTAGGCGAGATGCTAGTGAGTAAGTCCATTTCTTTTTCTCCCCCAACGGCTACACACAATAATCTCTCTGTATAAGAATAATACCATATTCCTAACTATACTTCTATTATCTCTCCTACCTGACGTATCCAATATTCGATCGGTTCAATTCCATGAAAAAAAAGCCCCATCCAGTGAACTGCTAGATAGAGGCTCATTGCTATACCAATTAATTCGAAAGCATACCCACGAACTCGCCAATTTTGTACCAAATCCAGCTCAATGCCTCATCTACTTGCGTGACTTGTCCCGAGATGTGTGCAGTTGACGCCAGATTGAGAGTACCATCAATAACGATCAAATTTCCAGTTACATCACCTTCGACCTTTAATTTCCCGCGTTGTACAACAAGATCACCGTTGACGGTATGGCCTTTTGGCACTGTGACCGTATCACCTTGAATGACAACATCTTGCAAGTCACTACCTTTGACCATAAGATTCTTATCATCGTTCCACATCGACGTGAAACTTCCGAACATGACAGCTGCGAAAACTACTGCCACGGATACAGCCGGATGCTTACGAATCCAATCCATCCACGAATTTCTTTTCTTCACAGGTGGAAGTCCGCTCATAATCTGCGCAGTCAAAGTGTCAGGTACACTGACAGGAGGCAGCGATCTTACAATCGCGTCCGTTCTCTCCAATTCTCTGAACAAGGCATGGCACGCCGTACAAGATATCAAATGCTCCTTTAGTTGAAGGGCTTCAGATCCTTGCAAATCACCATCTAGATATTCGTGCATGAGCGGGAGGGCTTCCTTACAATTCATCATTCACCCACCCCTTTCTTTAACTTTTGCGTTTGTGGTATACCATACGTTTGAAGTTCAAATATGTTTCACAATGGAACATGTTTTTAAATGGTAATATGTTCCTCCTGCTCTAATCTCTTACGCAAGTATTCACGCCCACGATGCACACGGGTTTTCACCGTTGTAACTGGCATATCTAGCACATCCCCAATCTCTTGCAAAGACATATCGTGGAGGTAACGTAAGATCACAACCGACTTGTACTTCTCAGGCAATGTATCTATCGCTTTACGAATCTGCGCTTGCGTTTCCGATACAATCACTTGTTTCTCTGGTGTGTCTTCATAGCTTGGGAGCAAAGAATAATAATCGTTTCCTTCTCCGTCAGGCATTTCTGCATCTAAGGAATAAGTGTTTTTTCTTCTCCTCAGTTTGTCGATACATAAGTTTGTTCCGATACGGAAAATCCAGGTCGAAAACTTCTGATTCTCATCATAGCGATGCAAATTCGTATAGACCCGCAAGAACGTCTCCTGCACCGCATCCTCGGCCTCTTGCTTATTATTCAGCATTCGATAAGCCAAGTGAAAGATCTTATCTTTATAGAGCTCTACCAGCTCTCCAAAAGCGTTTCGATCTCCAGTCCTGGCTAACTTCGCCAAACGTGCTTCTACAAAATTCACTTCGTTTTCCTCCGGCTTCTTGACAATGAAATCTTCTACCCATTCTTACGTAGTCGTACCCGTTTTGTATTCAGAAATAATAATACCTGCAAGAATCAAACCCATCCCTAACCATTGTACGCCATTTACAGCCTCTCCGATAAGTAAGAACGCGGCAACGACAGCAACAGGAAGCTCTACAGAACCCAACATAGCAGCAAGCGTGCTTCCAATGCGTGGAATACCAATATTGAAAGAGATTGTAGGTACTACCTGACCTAAGAACCCTAACAAAAGCCCCCATAACAGCAGGATACCGCCATTCGAATCAAAGAACACAGTAGGTGGGTACAATACATAGATAACAGGAATAGACGCGGTCAGCATAACAGCCGAGTTCATTAGCGGTGGCAGTGAGCTTTTTACTTGACCCGTTAAAAACAAAAATAGACTGTACGTTAAAGCTGACAAAAGACCATATAGAAGCCCACGCATATTGAATTGATGCCAATTAGTCTCAAATATATTTACAGCAAATAAAGTTCCCAACATGATGATAACAATCGCATAACCCTCGGCTTTCCGAGGAAGTCTTCGTTTCACAATACAATCCATACTAATGGTCATCCATGTAAATTGAAATAACAAAATAATAGATAAAGATGCATTCAATTCTGACAATGCATTATTATAAAAGACTGTGGTTAAAGCTAAACCGAATATACCCACTAACCCAAGCTTAATCCACGGCCCTTTGAAAGGATTAGCCCAAGACTTTTTATGAAAAAGAATAAGCAGCCAAACAAATAACGTACCCATCGTCATTTGTGCTGGTGAAATTTGGCCGCCTTCAAACCCATGATCATAGGCGATTTTTATAAAAGAGGAAAGCAGCCCGTAACTAGATGCCCCAATAATGACAAGAACTATAGCCAACCATCGTCCCATGTTGTTTATCATCTCCCGTCCTTATTGGACCCGCAGAAATGACAGGAAGAGTCGAAAGCCCTACGTACCAGGCCCCCCACTCTTACATCCTGCTTCAAGCATCTCCGCTGATACTTTATAATCAGCCCGTATTTCTCAGCCCTGCGGCAATTCCGTTAATCGTAAGCAATACTTCACGAAGAAGATCAGCGTCGTCTTCATTGATTTCACGTAAAGCGCGAAGCTCAGTGAGCAGCTCTACCTGCATGTAACTAAGGGGATCTACGTATGGATTACGAAGACGAATTGATTCTTGAATAACTGGTACATTATCCAGAATTTCTTGCTGTCCAGTAATTTGCAAAATGATGGACGAAGTCAATTCATATTCTTCCCTAATCAGACCGAAGATACGCTCAGCGATTTCCGACTCTTTCACCATACTGCCGTATTCCTTAGCGATCAGAAGATCGGACTTAGCGAGTGCCATTTGCAAATTATCAATCATCGAACGGAAGAATGACCACTCTTCATACATTTCCTTCAATGTATCCAGATTTCCTTCTTCCCCTTGATAAAAACTTTGAATACCCGTTCCAGCCGCATACCACGCAGGCAATAAATATCTGCTTTGTGTCCATGCGAATACCCAAGGAATAGCACGCAAGTCTTCAAATCGATCACTATTTTTACGTTTGGATGGTCTTGATCCGATATTTAATTCGCCAATTTCCGGAAGTGGTGTAGATTCTTTAAAGAACGTCAAGAAGTCTTCATCACGGAAAATCAAATCTTGGTATTTCGTCTGTGCCTGCTCAGAAATACTTCTCATAATACTTTCCCACTTTTCTTCCAGTGGGTGCTTTTGTGGAGCACGTGATAATTGAGAGGCTGTTATTAAGGCAAATGTTGCCTGCTCTAAGCTCCTATAAGCAATCCCTTGCAAAGAGTAACGAGAGGATAATACTTCACCTTGCTCGGTAATTTTAATACCACCACCAAGCGTTTCAACAGGCTGTGCCAAAATACTACGATTCAGAGGCATTCCACCACGACCAAGCGCACCACCACGACCATGGAAAAACTTCAGCTTCACTCCGAATTGTTTACCTGCTTCCGTAATATCTTGCAGAGCCATGCGCAGCTCCCAGTTCGCTGTAATTACGCCGCCGTCTTTATTGCTATCAGAGTAACCAAGCATGATTTCGTGAAGTGGAACCACAGGGTCTAAGCTGGCCTTATACGCTGGGATAGCAAGCAATGTTCTCATAATACCTGGCGCTGCATGCAGATCATCAATCGTCTCAAATAGTGGAACTGATTGAAGCGTGCAGGAAACGCTACCATCACTCTCTTGGCGATATAAACCTGCTTCTTTAGCAAATACGAGTACCTCTAGCAGGTCACTAGCGCCTTGTGTCATGCTGATCAAATAACTGTTAATACAGTTACGTCCGAATTCTTTCTGAGCAAGACCTACAGTACGGTAAACATCCAGACACTCTTCTGTATTTTCTGAATATTCCAGATACATTGAAGTGATAGGCCTAGGATCATTCAAAACATCTGTTAATAGACTAATTTTTTCTTCTTCCGTCAGCTTGCTGTAATCAGCAATAAGACCCATTTTCGCTAAAATTTCAGTCATTGCTTGCTCGTGCTCTTTACTATGCTGTCTAATATCCAGCGCAGCCAAATGGAAGCCAAACAACTCAACCTGACGAATCAGCTTTTTAATATATTTGTCAGCTACATAATCTGCATAATGAATTCTCAAACTCTTATCAATAACCTTAAGATCAGAAATGAACTCTTCAGGACTATTATACTTATGAGTAGATGGCACATTCGGATTCCCCGTATGATGAATCTTCTCAATCATATACGTTGTCTTAATACGATATGGCTCTTTTTCATTGCGCCATACATCCTGAACATTACCAAGCACTTCCCGATCAATCTGAATTGAAACCAATAAATCATCACTAACTTCAACGATATTTTTACTAAAGCTCATATTCTCTAATGTATCTTTAAGAATTTCCTCATACTTTTGAATAGCAAGTTGACGGTGCAATCCAAGCGTTTCCCAAGTTACATTCGCTTTAACGGAAGGGTTTCCGTCACGGTCTCCACCAATCCATGAACCAAATTTTAAAAAGGATGGTACATGCCATGTTACTTGTGGATAGTATTTAGTCAAGCAGCGCTCAAGCTCCTGATAAACCTCAGGTAACACATCGAATAACGTTTCGTCAAAATAATAAAGGCCGTTCTTCACTTCATCGATAACCGTTGGTTTACGATCGCGAAGCTCGTCCGTTTGCCACAGATTAAGAACCTCACCAAGCAGTTTCTCACGAAGTTGCTCACGTTCACGAGGCGTTAGCATAGGATTATCTAGCTTCATCATATCATCTGAGATACGAAGGTTTACATCAAGGACAGCTCTACGCATAGCCTCTGTAGGATGCGCCGTCATAACGAGCTCCAGAGAGATAGCTTGTAATATTTCCTGTACCTCATGGTAGGGAACATGATTGCTTTTCAGCTCTTGAACGATACTCTCAATAGAACCTGGTTGAACATTTTCGCCTGAAGAGCGCTCATAGTCCCTTTTACGGCGAATGCGATGATTCTGTTCAGCAATATTAACCAATTGAAAGTAAATCGCAAACGCTCGAATAACATGATGGCGAATATCCGGATCTAATGAACTAATAGTCTTCTTAAATTCACCATATATTTCAGGTACATAATGGGCTCTTAAAGATTTACTCATTTCCCGAATCTTCTCTACAACATCAAGTAATTCATTACCTCCTTGATGGACTAGAACCTCACCTAAAATATGGCCCAAGAAGCGCACATCCCTGCGAAGCAAGTTATTCGTTGATTGCTTCTCCAAGCTAATTTCGTTCTCTGTCATACTCTCCACCTCATCTATTCACTATGGTACATTAAAGCTTCTCTCTATAAAAGTTTTTCTTTAGAAAAACCCATTTCAGAATATTTTACCACAATCCGCTCTAAGCATATAGAGTAAAAACAAAAAAAACAAGTTTTTAACCTTGGTAATTAATGAGAGGGACTGTGCCGTCTAAGCTCAATTTTCAAATCCAAAAGAATCGACCTCGGGTTGGTTCTTGTTTGTCCGATAAATAAGTTTTTCAGTTATTCTTATTGGTTCACTAATAAAAACTTTCTTGGTTGGTGCTTATAATGAACTGATATCTCCTAAGAAAAGCATTGTCTTTATTCGTATTTTTAAATAAAAAGAAAAAAAGACCACCCTAAAGGTGATCTCTTTTCTGTAAGCGGGTGATGGGAATCGAACCCACGCTACCAGCTTGGAAGGCTGAAGTTCTACCATTGAACTACACCCGCGTGTATATCGGGACGACACGATTTGAACATGCGACCCCCTGCTCCCAAAGCAGGTGCTCTACCAAGCTGAGCTACGTCCCGATAATAATTCGTTTTAAAAAATGGCGCGCCCTGAGAGATTCGAACTCCCGACCTTTTGATTCGTAGTCAAATACTCTATCCAGCTGAGCTAAGGGCGCATAAAATTTGGAGCGGAAGACGGGGTTCGAACCCGCGACCCTCGCCTTGGCAAGGCGATGCTCTACCACTGAGCCACTTCCGCATGGTTCCCATAAAGTAATGCACATAAATGATTACTCTATGGAGTTTTGATGCGCGTAGAGGGACTTGAACCCCCACGGTCACCCGCTAGATCCTAAGTCTAGTGCGTCTGCCAATTCCGCCATACGCGCACACTGTTAATAAGGCAAATGGTGAGTCATGTAGGATTCGAACCTACGACACCCTGATTAAAAGTCAGGTGCTCTACCAACTGAGCTAATGACTCATGAAAGTACTGGGGATCAAGGATTTGAACCTTGGCATGACGGAGTCAAAGTCCGTTGCCTTACCGCTTGGCTAATCCCCAATAGAAGCATGCCGTCGAGAGGACTTGAACCCCCAACCTACTGATTACAAGTCAGTTGCTCTACCAGTTGAGCTACAACGGCGTATTGATTTAAATGGTGGAGGCTGACGGGATCGAACCGCCGACCCTCTGCTTGTAAGGCAGATGCTCTCCCAGCTGAGCTAAGCCTCCATAGGAGTATAAATGGTGACCCGTAGGGGACTCGAACCCCTGTTACCTCCGTGAAAGGGAGGTGTCTTAACCACTTGACCAACGGGCCTTACGTTCTGGAGCTTCCAACCGGAATCGAACCGGTGACCTCATCCTTACCATGGATGCACTCTACCGACTGAGCTATGGAAGCAAAATGGCTCCCCGAACAGGACTCGAACCTGTGACAACTCGATTAACAGTCGAGTGCTCTACCAACTGAGCTATCAGGGAAAACTGCTTGGCAACGTTCTACTCTCCCAGAACCCTGCGGTTCAAGTACCATCGACGCTGGAGGGCTTAACGGTCGTGTTCGAGATGGGAACGCGTGGGTCCCCTCCGCCATCATCACCAAACAGTCAAAGTGTGTTTGCACCCTGAAAACTAGATACGAAACTTGCGTAAAGGGTGAATCGCTTGCTGCTTGTTACCACAGCCGCTCTGCTTCTTAGGAAAGCATTCTTGGTTAAGCCCTCGACCGATTAGTATTCGTCAGCTGCACACGTTGCCGCGCTTCCACCTCGAACCTATCAACC
>NZ_JAAIKC010000013.1 GCF_010820665.1 Paenibacillus sp. SYP-B3998
TTACGAGCTTTCAACTTTAACAATGTAACCTCGTCGTTTATTCTGGTTGGATTCCGGATAACAACTTCTCAGATTCGTACCATTCAACGTACAGGCAGAATGCCAAACGCAATTTCCAAATTATAGGAAAAAAGGGCGCTGAAAAGCGCCCTTTTTTCTTGTAACCTTAACTTCATTTAATACTGCAATAATGTTTTCGTTTTTTTCTTCAGCAAGATAAGTTCATTCCTTGGTGCAGCAGGCGTAAAGATATCGAAATGATCTATATCGTGAGTACCATCGGAAAATTCTCCAGCGCCTACACGATATTCTTCGTTCGCGCCATTTCTATGGCTTCTTCGCGGTTGTTGACGCCGAGCTTCGAGTAGAGAATCGAGCAGTAATTGCGGATCGTTCCCTCCGATAAAAATAGCTTGGCGGCGATCGATTTGTAGCGCAGTCCGCTCGACAGATGCTCCAGAATCTCCATCTCGCGTTTCGTAAGCCCGTACGGGTAGTTTCCCTGACTTGAGCTGATCTTCTCCAACTGCTCACGTTGACGCTTCATCTCTTCGAAAACTCGCGTAGCGACCGATTGGTCGATCCAGGTTCCTCCGTTATAAATACGTTTCAAGGCTTCCTTCATCTCCCGCGGATGAATCGACTTCAGCATGTAGCCTTCCGCCCCGCGCTCCAATGCAGTTGCTGCCTGCAAGGAATCCTCAAACGTTGTCATGAACACAACCTTCATATCAGGCCATCGTTGTTTCATCTCAAGTAAAGCTTCAATCCCGCCAATTCCCTGCATATGAATATCCATTAGCACGATATCCGGTTGGGACTGCTCACAATGTTCTAATGCTTCGCGCCCGTCTCCGGCTGTACCAACGACGATAAAATCAGCATGCTGATCCAAAATTTGCTTCAAGCTGTCGGTAATGATCACCTGGTCATCAACGATCAGCAGGCGGATCGTATCATGTACAGGCTCTGTCTGCAACGGAATATTACATATGACGAAAGTTCCTTGTCCTGACTCGGAATGCACGGACACCGTGCCGTGAAATAGTTCAACCCGTTCCTTCATCCCACCCAGCCCAAATCCAAATTGGATTTCTTCCATTCCGATGCCGTTATCTTCGATCTGTAACCGGAGTTGCTGGCTATCGAAATGCAACTGAACGGATATCTCGCTCGCTTTGCCGTGCCGAACCGCGTTGGTTAGAGACTCTTGAAGGCAACGAGATAGACAAAAGTTTATTTTTTGCATAACGAGAGTCTCACTGCCGATCACACGGAAGTTGACCGTTATACCTGTTGACTTCATAAAATCTTCAGTTAATTGCCGCAGCGATTCACTTAACGAATGGTTCAACGGAGTATGAGAGAGCTGATGCAGATGCTTTCGGATATCAACCAGACTGTGTTGGGCGATTCCGACAAGCGAATCGATCCTCTCTATTTGCGCATCTGGTACGGACGATCGCAGTGATTCGACGCCGACGATGAGCGAGGTAAGTGTATGGCCAATCGTGTCATGCAGCTCATGTGACAGCCGGCTGCGCTCCTCCATCAGTGTAAGTTCCTCAATCCGCTTAATATGCTGCTCCAGCAACAGCTTTTGTTCTTGAATAATTTGGGATTGCTTATGGTACTGAATTAATATATTAAACGCGAAGCCGATGGCGAAACCAAGGCTGCAGCTAACGATAAACTCATACGGGAGACGATCAGCAATCCAACCGTTCAATACCGGGAATACGATTCCGCTAAGGATACCTGTCCACACATAGGTTTTTCGACTGCTCGTCAAGCCGATAGTCATCACGAGTAAAATAAAAGACCAAAGCAATCCCGGGGCTGCGTAGGCTAAATAAAGATGGAATAAGCCCGCTACCGTGACTTCGACTGCAAGATACCGATCTGTATTCCTACACCAGACGATTAATGGAAAGAGATAAACGACGAAAGCAAGAGAAAGTACAACCCAAAGCGGCACAACGATCAATGACGGATCGACAAAACCAGCACTTGCGATAATGACCAGCCAAAGCGTTCGTATGGCCACAAGTATCCAATCATACCAGAACCTTTTTTTCAGTATAGAGAACACGAATTATGCACACCTGCTTATATTTTTTTGCAAACCAATTTCCGAATGATTCAGACCTATCATGCAATATAACTTCCCGATCCGTCAAGCGAAAGAGGGGGTTTTAACGCGTTAGAACGTAGCTTGGCAAGCACGTCATATAAGACAGTTGACATTTTGTCATGCGGTATATGTGACAGGTCCAAATACGATGTCATCAAAAGGTTGGCGGTTTTATCACTGTTTGATTTAACAATTTCGGGGGTAAGGTGAGGGGGTAAAGCAGAACAACATTCTAAAATAATAGGAGCGATGCGTTATGAAATCATTCACGATTCAAAAAGGGACTGTACTTGCATTTACAGCTATATTGGCGGGTACACTGGTATTTTCTGCTTATGGATCTGTAAACGCGGTACAGACTGAAAGCGTGGTACAAGTGGACACAGAGAAGGCAAAGAAAAGCAAGCATAGGGAGGAAGTCGAACGCGTCATTGATGAGGTGGTAACCACCAAAGGAGTCCCAAGTGTCATAGCTGGCGGGCTAAAGGATGGGGAACGCTGGTCTTACGCTACAGGTACAGCCAGTTACGAAGTACCACGCCCGGTGGAGTCCGATTTCTCATTCCGTATTGGAAGCATTTCGAAGACGTTCACCGCCTCCGTTGTATTGCAGTTGGCTGACGAGAAAAAATTGAATCTGGATGATTCGATTGAAAAATGGCTGCCAGGGGTCATAAAAGGTGAAGGGTATGACGCCAACAAAATTACGATTCGTATGTTATTGAATCATACAAGCGGGCTTGCTAGCTATACAGATTTGGATTTCCGAGATATTACTTTGCCTCAAAATCCGTTCCGTTACTATTCCGTCGATGAGCTTATCGGCATGGGACTTTCAAAGCCGCCTGTATTTGCGCCAGGGAAGGGCTGGAATTATTCCAACATGAATACTGTAATAGCCGGTCAAATTATTAAGAAGGTAACAGGAGAAACGTATGCGGAGCAGATCAGGAAACGGTTCATCATACCGCTTGGGATGACAGCAACATTTGTGATGGGAAATAGTCACGAAATTCCAGGTAAGCATGCCACAGGATATAATATGGACAGATCGGGTCAATTGTATGATTTTACAGATATGAATCAATCATGGGCAAATGCAGCCGGAGATATAGTCTCAACAACTAAAGATTTGACTACCTTCTTCAGTGCGCTGTTGGGCGGGAAGCTTCTATCTCAAGAGATGATGGACCAGATGCACACAACAGTAGATGGACCTATTGGTAAAGTCGGACTAGGGATTTATGAATTTAAAACAGCGGACGGGCAATCCTACTGGGGGCATGCCGGCGGTACTTTCGGATTTGAATCGAGAGCCTTCGGATCTCTAGACGGGAAGCATATTTTGGCAACGGTCATCAACGCGGTAGGCCCGGCAGTGGAACCGGCTCACAGTAAAATAATCAATAAGGAGTTTGGCCGTTAAGTTTAAAGTCGACATCGCGCCCTTTATTTGAGGGCGGATGTCGGTTTCTTGCTTTACCGCCGAAACCGGTGAAATAGGCTAGACGCAAATTGAATAAGAAGATATATGAATTTTTAGAAATACATAGTAGGAAAATCATTGTAGTAGTCAGCAATAAGATGCTACTGCATGAAGACTTATTCAATGAAAAACGATAGTTAAACATCTTAAGGACTGCCGTGTGACAGCCCTTAACTCCGCTAACCGGCAGAATACTTGAGAAGCAGCTCCAAGAAGAATCCTCAAAAATGATCAAAATATTAGCATATTCTGGTTATTTCGAGGAGGGGGAATTTTATACTTATCAGAACTCTTATTGAGGAAGATTTAAAAATAGTAGTAGTAAAAATAATGGGTGACAAATAAGTTTTGAAGTAAACGATAAAGTTCTGAAGTACTCCTTCAGAAGGATACCTTGACGTGACACACTCCGATTCATTACGTTTGTGCAAAATCATATTGAAAATGTGTATGGAGTCAGCCTAATTGGCAGGTTATAATGGGCTATGAATGTAGTGATAACGATTATCATTATTACTGATGGTGTTCATTGCATAACAATAGACATTAGCTAAGGGAGTTGGCACAAAGAATGGCAGAGAAATTAAAAGGGCACATACTGGGGATTCATTGGCTGGTTGTTCTCCTTGTTATTATGGTGAGTTTGGCAGGCTGCAGCGATAAGCAGGGGACAATTGACGCGGGAGTCAATAAACAGACGGACAGTGGAACAAGAACAGTCAAGGATGCTTTTGGTGAAGTGAAAATTCCCATTAAGCCAAAGCGAGTGGCGGGCATTTACTTGGAGGATTATATGTTGGCGCTGGGTGTGAAACCGATAGTGCAATGGTATCATCCATCGTGGGGCAAGCAGGATTATTTGGGGATGGCGAATACAGATGTGCCATTGTTCGATATTACCGGCAGTTTGGAGCCGTTGATTGAGCAGAATCTTGATTTAATTATTTTGAATGCCGGGATAGATCAAGCTGACTATGAATTATATTCTAAGATTGCCCCAACCTATCGGTTGACCCGCGAGGTGACTGTGGACGCTGCAGCGACACTACGAACTATTGCCGATCTGCTCGGTATTCCTGAAAAGGTGGACGGTGTATTGAAAGACTATGAGCAGAAGATAGCAGATGCAAAATTGAAGCTGGAAGCAGCCATTGGCAGGCAAACGGTTGCTGTTGTGCGTCTTGATGTCGGAGGAAAGCCGGAGCTGCGTTTGTTCGGTCAGAATAATGCCTACACGGGCATGATTTATAAAGACCTCGGTTTGGAGCCGTTTCCGTGGGTGAAGAGTATCGAAGCCCATGAAGTTATTTCACAAGAAAAAATACCCGAGTTTACTGCCGATCATATTATCATTTTCCCTTCTGATGGAAAGTGGGACTCAGAGTCCAATAAGAAGGCGGTTGCCCTGCTTGACGATCCCATTTGGAGAGGTATTCCAGCTGTAAAAAATGGTCATGTGTATCAACTTGAACGTTCGCATTGGCAATCGGGTGCCATTACAGCGAATCGTATGAAAATTGACGACCTGTTGAAATTTTTAGTGAAATAAACGGTCCAGTAAACACATCATTATGACATAAAGGGAAAGCTTTTCATGCAAGATTGAAGAGCTTTCTTTTTTGTCTTATAATAGTGATAATAATTCTCATTTAAAGAAAAAGGGGCGTGTAAGATGAATAATGAGACGGCATCTCGCCGCTATCCTTTCGTCATTTATATCATGACAGGTATCAGGAAACTCCATATGGCCCCATTTTCTAGCGAAAAGTGTGTCGGTCTCGATGGCGAATACATGCTGTTTGCCGTTATGGACGGAGCAGCAGAAATGAAGATAGGAAGTCGTTCCTACGGACTGATCAGGGAAAGTCTGATTGTTGCAGAGCCAGGTCAAGCCGCTCTCAGCTCTACACAGGAAAACAGCCTCTCTCTCTATTTCATCACTTTCAAAGCGTTTCGAGTTTCGGATATAGTTGCGTTGCGATACGAGTCGCCGGAGGCATTCCCGTGTATTGGCGAATTAACTTGCGTACCGTTCTCACAATGTGTCGATCTACTAGAAGCAATTGAGCAGCATAGTCCCGATGAAAATGAATTGATGAGGTTTTACAACCATGTGCGGTTCGAGGAGCTGATTCGTCTTGTCCTACAGCAAAACACAAGAGCAGCGCCGGCATCGAACTTGCGTGATATTGTGAAAAGCTCGATTGACTATATAAGCGGCCATTACGCCGATCAAATGACTGTGTCTCAGTTGGCTTCAGATGCGAACATTTTTCAGTGGCAATACACGCGGATATTCAAGGAACTGACAGGTCAATTCCCTCTTGAATTCATAAATAAGCTGAGGATCGACCATGCTAAGCAGTTACTGCTAAAAACAGAGGATCGGATTCACGAGATTGCCCAGCATGTCGGCTTCAACAACGAGTTTTATTTCAACCGCCGATTCAAGAAAATGGAGGGCATAGCACCAGGGAGGTACAGGCATCATCATCGGGGGAAGATGCGCATTGTCTCCTTGCTCATGGAAGATATATTACTCACTTTGGGAGTTACGCCGATTGTGCAGTGGTCGCATGCAGGCTGGGGTCGGCAAGAATACCTAAGCCTAAATGCGGTTCCAGCATTCGATGTGCTGCAGAATAGCTTTGAACCGCTTGCGACATTCAATCCAGATTTAATCATCGCACGAAGAAGTGATTATGAGTATCGAACAAATCAATACGAGCAATGCAAGCGTTTTGTGCAGACGGAGATCATTACGCATGATGATGAGGATTGGCACTCGACATTGCGAACAGTGGCGAATCGGTTAGGGCGGGTCGATCAAGCGGAGCTGGCTATCCAGCAATATGAGACCAAAGTATCTAAGGCCAGAAGTTTGTTAACCCATTCAATTAAAAATCGGACTTATGCTTTTCTGCGCATATCCGCCGAGTGTATTAGTGTTGATCAGACCTACACAAAGCCCTTTCTATGGGGGGATTTAGGGATTGTCCCACACCCGATGGTGCAGGAGTTAACCTGTGAAGCGGGCAGAAATGGCGTGACTTGGGAATGGTTGCAAGGGCTGAATGCAGATTATATTTTCTTCGCTTTCGATAAGTGGCATGAACAAGAGGCGGGTTCAGAAAGACGTCAAATTGCCCATCCGTTGTGGCAGACCATTCCCGCCGTACGCAATCGCCATGCCTTCGAGGTCGATTTTATGACGTGGATGAACCATGGATACCTAGCCAACAGCAAAAAAATAAACGATGTACTGAGCATGCTGGTTAATTAATTATGAAATGAAAGAGCTGATAATGAAATTTGAATGAAGAATCCCTGTGTCTTGCTGCGGCAACGATACGGGGATTTTTTGTTGTTTGTGTCCCGTGTTCTGGTTAGATACATTTTGTTTACAAGTTAGAGAAGTTTTATTAACATCGTTAATTTAGAATAACTTAAGAATCATGATGACTTTAGGGAAAGGTCGAACAAGATGACAAGGGCAAGATCATTTCTACGATTAAGGTATGTCTTGCTGGTGCTGGTAGTGGCGCTTGTTTATGGACAACACACAGAGAAATCGATGATTAATATCAAACCTCAAACAGCAGCGAACGAAGGGGAGACGAAGGGAGAGAAGACTCAGGTAAAGCAGACTCAGGTAAAGGCGAATCCTAAACGGCAGACAAAGGAAAAGCAGGTTGCACTGACCTTTGATGACGGACCGGATACGAAATATACCGTTGAAATTTTAGACATATTGAAAAAAAAGAAAGTAAAGGCGACTTTTTTTGTCGTTGGCTATCAGGTGGAGAGAAACCCGAAGGTTCTTGCCTCTATTGTCAAAGAAGGGCATGCACTTGGCAATCATACTTGGAGCCATAAGGATCTGACGAAACTCAATGATCGACAAATTATGAGTGAAATTGTAAAAGCAAATAATGCTATCCAAAATATAACGGGCGAGGTTCCAAAGTATATTCGGACTCCTTATGGAGCGGTCTCCAAGAAGGTGACAGCAGTAGCTGAACAAGCTGGCCAAAAAAATGTTTTGTGGAACGTGGATACAAAGGATTGGACTGGGGCGACGCCCAAAGAAATGATGAAGAACGTCAAAGCGAATATAAAACCCGGAGGTATCATTCTTATGCATAGCTTTGGCGGGAAAAAAGGCGATTTAAGCAATACGATCAAATGCTTGCCCATGATGATCGATTATCTTCAAGATCAGGGCTATTCGTTTGTAACGATACCCGAATTAAAGTCAAATCAAAGATGAGGGAGAATAGAAAATGAAAAAAATAATGTTCATTTTAATTAGTTGTATGATGATGTTTGCAGTCACAGCTTGCCAAAGCAGTAATAGCGGTGGGGGAACCAGTGAAGTCAATGGAGGAACAGCACAGCCAGTAAATGAGAATAAGATCGAAAAAGAACAAACGAACAATGCGAACTTGACCACCGAAACACCTCAATCAAAAGGTGGGAAAAAAACCATTGTTTTCTCGACACATTATGAGTACGATTCATTGAATGAGGCCAAGAAGAAGTATGAAGCGGCACATCCGAATATCGAAATCAAGCTTAATTATATCCCATCGGTAGATGGTGAGAAGGGAAAGGAATACTCGGATAATTTCATTAAAAAGACGAACACAGAGCTATTATCCGGGAATGGACCGGATATGGTTATAATGGACCACCTGCCTATGGGGAACTATGTGAATAAGAAAATTCTTGCTAATTTGAGTGAAATGATGGAGAAGGACCCAACGTTCAAGAAAGATCAATATTTCAATAACATTTTGGAAGGCAGCAAGCTTAATGGCAGCATCTATGGGCTACCGCTCAGATTTTTCGTGTATGGCCTCGCTGGGGACGAAGAAGCAATCGCGAAAACAGGAATAAAATTCGACGACCAGAATTGGAGCTGGAGTCAGTTTAACGAGTTGGCCAAGGGGTTGGTGAAAAAAGGGGATCGTCAATCTGCGCTTTTTGGCAATCGGGAAGATTTCTTGAACGAAATGGTGCAAGATAATACCGCCATGTTTGTGGATCAAGCGAACCGGAAGGCCAACTTTCAGTCCGAGCCCTTTATTCAATTATTGAATCAAGTAAAGAAGATGTTCGATGACAAGGTGGTTACGGAGAGGCCAACTAAAGTTTATTTTGTGCCAGCTCAGATTAATTCGCCAGCAGATTATATACTTTCTTTAAGGGAATATTTTGATAAACCAAAATTATACACCAAACCAAATGTAGGTGGACAGAAGGTCGGCAATTATTACAGAGCTTATAATACGATCGGCATCAATGAGAAATCAGCTGTAAAGAAGGAAGCATGGGAGTTCTTGAAATTTCTTTTGTCCGAAGATTTACGTCCTGCAGCTAATAAAACCGGCTTTCCACTCAATAAAGCCGAATATGACAGGCAAGTAAAGCAATTGATAAAAGACGGTAGTGTTAAGGCTCATGAAGAGGGGCCATTAAAAGGAAAGACGATCAAGGTGACGGAAGCGGATATTCAAGGACTGGATAAGTATATCTCCGGTGCGATCTATCCTGTAGAATTCAAGCCTACTAAGATCCAAGAGATCATTTCTAACGAGTCCAAAGCTTTTTTTAGCGGACAAAAATCTGCCGAAGATGTGGCCAAGCTGATTCAAAACAGGGTTACGACTTATTTGAATGAATAAGAATCGGAATAGCATGGACAACGTTAAGGAGTGCGGCAGTATGAAGTGAGGTGCGAACATGAAAACTCCTGCATTATTGAAAAAAGAGACTGCATGGGCCCTCTTGTTCCTTGCGCCGAGTGTGAGTGGATTCGCTCTTTTTTACGCTATACCGTTTATGATGGGACTTGTCTATTCATTTATGGATCGTACTATCGACGGAACCTTCGTAGGCTGGGACAATTATCGAGAGCTGCTAGCAAGCGGCTCTTTTCGGAAGGCAGCATGGAACACCACGTTCTTTACGATCATTAGCGTGCCGCTGATGGTAGGGCTCTCATTGGGGCTGGCGCTTCTTCTGAATCAGAACGTCTATATTCGCCAATGGCTGAGAACGGCCTATATGTTGCCGCTTGTCGTGCCTGTCGCTTCGATTGTGATGATCTGGCAGATCGGGTTCGACTGGAACGGGACAGTCAACGCTTGGTTGCACAACTTAGGGATCGATCGGGTCGATTGGATGAAATCCGACTGGGCGATCATTGTCGTAATGGTTATCTATATATGGAAAAATATCGGGTACAATATGATTTTATTTTTAGCAGGGCTACAAAATATTCCGGATAGCTACTATGAAATCGCAAATTTGGAGGGAGCGGGACACTTCACCAAATTGTTCAGGATCACTCTCGTCTATGTAATGCCGACGATGTTTTTTGTTGTTTTGATGTCGATCATCAATTCGTTCAAAGTGTTCCGGGAGACGTACTTGATGGCGGGCGATTATCCGCATGACAGCATTTATATGCTTCAACATTATATGAACAATATGTTTATATCCCTTGATGTCCAGAAACTGACAGCAGCATCAAGCTTCATGGTCGGAAGTATCATGCTCATCGTATTGGGGCTATATATGCTGGAACGCCGGTTCAGGAATTTTATGGAATGAACCCAGAGGGAGAAGTACATGTATAGGACTGTTTTATTACGAAAATATGCATTAACAATTGCACTCATCTTCCTTGCTTTGGTGATACTGGCTCCGATTGTGATTACATTCACCAATTCATTCATGACGGAGCGTGAAATCGGTTTTAACTATAACCTAATCGGTACGATGGTCAGCGCAGATTCAGGTAAGCAGGATGAATTTATCAATTTGAAGCTCATACCTGATTGGGTATCATTTGCACAATATGAAACGTTGTTAATACAATCCCCCAAGTTTTTATTCCTATTTTGGAATTCCGTGCTGTTGGTGGTTCCTATTGTTGCAGGACAAACAGTCGTAGCAGCGCTTGCCGCTTATGCACTTGCCATGTTGCGTTTTCCTGGAAGAGATACTTTGTTTCTGATGTATATCATGGCCATGCTGATGCCGTTTCAAGTTACATTAGTCCCCAACTATATTATCGCTGATCAGTTAGGCATTCTGAATCGTGCAGCTGCGATCATTTTACCAGGAATTTTCGCTACATATGGTGTATTTTTGCTGCGTCAGTTTTTGTTACATATTCCAAGCGCTTTAATTGAAGCAGCAAAATTGGACGGGGCAGGATATATGAGAACCTTCTTCTGGATTGTCCTTCCACTTGTGAAACCTGGAATAGCGGCATTAATTGTTTTGTTGTTTGTGGATTATTGGAATATGGTCGAGCAGCCACTCATTTTTCTAGATGATCCGTTTAAGTATCCACTATCCGTCTATTTGGCCCACATACAGGAGGGTGAGCGCGGTGTTAGTTTTGCTTCATCTTTACTTTATATGAGCCCAGTTCTACTATTGTTTCTCTACGCGGAATCTTATTTTATCAAAGGAATTCAGTCATCAGGCATTAAGGGGTAGGGGGTTTAACGTTGGAACTGCAACTCGAAGAGACGGTAGAGTCTCGAAAAAAGCGGAAAATAAAGATGATTGCAGGTATATTCTTCGGGCTATTAATTACGCTTACGTTATTTAGCAATACGCTGCAATCCATCACGCTGCCCAAGGTGCGGATTGAAAAGCCTGTCCAAGGTAGCCTTAACCATAATATCCAAGGGAGCGGTGTGCTGAAACCCTTGGATGAAGCTGAATTAAAGAGTGATATTGGTTGGAAAGTCAAGACCATACACGTCAAAAATGGAGATATCGTCGTAAAGGGTCAGGTACTGCTTACCTATGAAAGCAAAGCAGCAGAACGACAGATTCTGGATGAGAAAACCGCTCATGAACAGCAAAAGTTACAGTTGGAAGGGTTATTTGCAGGTTACGTGGAGGCGAGCAAAGGTGGGGATTATGCCCTCATTAGCCGTTCGAAACGTGATGTTGAATCTCTGAAACTTGAGATGAGTGTCCGAGAACGCAAGATACAAGCCTTACAAGAAGACTTGCAGATTAATCGCCAAATCATTGCCCCTTTTGACGGCATCATTACGAAGTTGAATGCGACCGAAGGGCTTTCTTCCGATGTTGGGAGCACAGTTGTTCGTCTATCCAATCATAACAAGGGATTCAGTTTGTCACTGCTGTTGACATCGGAACAAGCTGCACTTTTGCATGTTGGGGAAAAGATTGAAGTGGAAGTGAAGGACCCAGCAGTCCGAGTTGTAGAAGGCGAGATCGCGGAAATTCAAGATACAGAATCAACCCAAACGGGTTCCGGAGCTAATCAAAATAACGTGGTGGTTTCTAAAAGTGTGCGGATTACTGTGCAGGATGAAGCATTAAGAGGAGCGGAACGCGCAGAGGTTAGAGTGAAAAAGTCTTCGTCAAAGGAAGATGTGATCCTCGTCTCCAATGCCGCAATCCACAGAGATCGCGGTGGAGAGTTTGTCTATGTGATTGAAGAGAGAAAGGGACCTCTTGGCAATGTTTTTCGTGTTCGCAAAACCTATATACAGATCGTAGACGCGAGCGAAAATGAAACAGCCGTGCAACAGGGCATTTTTCTATTAGATGAGGTCATCATCGAGAGCAGCGAACCTTTACAAGAGGGGAATCGCGTTCGATTGCAATAATAAATAACTCAGCTTTCTCACCTTAAAACGACGACGCGGTTATTCCGTCTAATTATGACAGCAAGTTGCTGGAACGGGCCTTCTTAAATTTGTTATGAATGCTATCCTGCACATGTCAGCATGGACGTGAAGGAAGTGAAGGGCTGCCGCCTGGCAGCTCTTCACTCCGCTAACGGACAGATTGGCTCAATTAAAACAGTTCGCTCTTCCTTTGTTTGAGAGTGGTCGTTGTCATGCCTTTTTTTGCTGTTGACAAATGGAAAAAAATATTTTATTTTATATTGAACGGTTGATTCAATCAACCGATGTTGATCGAGGAGTGATAACTCATGATAAAGCATCCAATTATGCAGAAGGGTGATTTATGTTTAGTAACGGGGATAACTGGCTATTTGGCTTCCTGGATTGGAAAACATCTGATTGAAGAAGGATTTCAAGTAAGAGGAACTGTTCGGAAGCTCAGCAACGTTAATCAAATCGAGAAAATGAACGAGCTCCTTCCGGGAGTGGAGTTAGTCGAGGCGAATTTACTGAGTGAGGAGGGTTGGAAAGAGCCTGCTGAGGGGTGCAAGTGGGTTTTCCATGTAGCTAGTCCACAATTTAACGTCAAAGTTGATTTGGTAGAAACTGCAACCAAGGGAACTCAGCATGTAATGAATGCCGCTTTTCAGTCGGGAACTGTGCGGAAAATAGTCATCACAAGCTCTGAGGCTGCTATGGTTTTCGGACATCCGGCATCGAAACTTACTTTTAGTGAAGACGACTGGACAAATCCTAATGGAATAGCTGATTATTATCGCAGTAAGACCATTGCGGAGAAGTTGGCATGGGATCTGGTTAAAGACCAGACACGAAATCCAAGGGGAGTAGAGCTCTCTAGTATTAATCCGTGTATCATATTTGGACCTTCTCTTCTTCCGGGTGTACGATTCAGTGTTGAAAATGTTAAGAATATAGCAGAAGGAAAGATGCCTATGCTGCCGGATATGGTTTTGCATTTCGTGGATGTTCGTGACTGCGCCCGTATGCATATCTGCATAATGAACAGTCCCAACACGAATGGAAACCGTTACCTTTCTTTTAGTGCGAAAGGAAGTTTTTCGGATATTGCTTCAGTCATTCACGATAATTATTCGGATCTAGGATTTGCGCCTTCCAAGAAAGTTATGCCAAAGTTTTTCATGTGGCCACTAAAGTTTTTTAATAAAGAAGTTGCCTCAGTATATCCTCGGATAGGGAAGGATATAGCTTATACATCCAAATACCCTAATGTTTATCAATACAAATATACCGCATTTTCCGATATTATATGTGATACGATGGATTATCTCGTTGACAACAAGTTAATAAAGCCTAAGAGTGGTAATAATCGGATTTAAGACAAGATTCAAGGAGTGTGACTGTTAGTGCCCTTAAATGAAGAACAATTACAACAAATTCGTGATGAACGAAGAGATCAAATTTTGAAAGCAGGTCTTAAGGTCTTCGCAAGAAGGGGTTTAGTTGGAACGAAATTGAGCATGATCGCTACAGAAGCTCGCATCAGTCAAGGGCTTCTGTACCACTATTTTAAATCGAAAGATGAACTTTTCATTACACTTATAGAACAAGCACTTCAAGAATTAAAGAATGAGATGCAAAATGTTTATAAACTGCCTGGAAGCCCTCTAGAAAAATTAAGAAATTTAGTCCAGTTCGATGATGAAGGTCAGCTTTATTTTATGTTGATTCATCAAGTTCGTACCTCCGATGAAGTACCCGAGAAGGCGAAAGAATTAATAAAACAGTACTCCATGGAAACCTACGTCATTGATCAACTGGAATTGTTATTTATTGAAGGGCAGGAATTAGGTGAATTAGCGTCAGGCGATCCCCGAAAATTAATCTCCTGCTTTTTTACGGTTCTTTCTGCTCTGATGACATTGAACATTTCTGAAGATGGTGCTTATCAAATGCCGGAAGCCGATCTCATATTACGTATTGTAACAGGTCGCCCTTAGGATGTTCTTGAGGCAAGTAAGCGGCGTTAGGTTGTTTGACGGTAATTCGCACTTGGTTTTTTCCGACGACTTCCGTTTTTTCTACAAACGTTTCTTTTCCCTCGACAAGCGTATTGCGGACAGGAGGATGTTTCAAATAATAGTGATAGGAAAACTTGACATCATCTGCTGTTAATTTTGTACCATCATGCCAGCGCACATTGTCACGTATGGTAAACAAATAAGCTTTTCCATCGTTTT
The DNA here is from genome assembly GCF_010820665.1 of Paenibacillus sp. SYP-B3998. Classification (GTDB taxonomy): domain Bacteria; phylum Bacillota; class Bacilli; order Paenibacillales; family NBRC-103111; genus Paenibacillus_E. Next base: position 14,530 of record NZ_JAAIKC010000013.1, read on the forward strand.
CGATTGTCCAATCGGTAGCCAACCACGGAACCAGGCCCTTCTCATCCTTTTCCTGGAGTCCATCAAACAGCAAATACATATTGCAGTAGCCCGGGCCTCGAGGGGAATGGGTATATGGAGACGGGATGCCATAGTCGCTTCCCGCCAACCGGATGATAAGCGGTGCAACGTTGCTTGCTGAAGGCTCAGTCGGAGCAGGCGCTTCTTCGAAACAAGCCGACAGCAGCAAAATAACACACAAAAACAGAGCGATGATCTTAACGGATTTCAATCTGAATCACACCAGTCTATAGAGTCACAAGAATTTGGCCAAAGCGTGTCGCCGTCCGAATCGGCACCACATTGGGATACGTTTCGGCTATATAGCTTTGTACCTTTTGTTTCGTGTCGGTATGAATGGGGATACGGAAACCGGGCAACAATTGCATGATGTATGCCAACGCCTGCTCAGGCTCCATCGTATCCTCCCGCTTTTCTTCGAACACGCGAAAGTCGAATTGATATTGACGGGCATAGAGGAGATTCAACATGTATACGATATCCAAACGCATGGCTGGCTGTTCCCCGCCCATCAGCAGCGGCCACAACTCACGGATGAGGTTGTGCTCTCGTTTTCCGGCAAATGTGCTCAAAAAGCAATACTTTCGGGCGCACTTTAGCGCTTTTTCGAGATATTGCCAGCTGCTGATGGCTGGGATCATGGAGGCGAATACAAGATCAAATGCTTGGTTCCAGCCTTCGTGATCGACATTGATGTCTTCCAATAATGCCTCGATTGCATCGATGGTAACGCCGTGGCTGTGCGCATGTTGGTGTAGCAATTCGATCATGGACGAAGAAGGTTCAACAGCCGTCACCTGAGCGGAACGCAGGGCAAAGGGAACGGCAAAAGCTCCCGGGCCGGAACCGATGTCCAGTACCGTGGCGTCCTCAAAACGTACACCGAGCTGATCCAGCCACCCAATGACATGCTCTGTCCGTCTTTTACCCGCATTTCCGAGGGCATTCCCGGCAAAGGATTGAGCTCGGGAGTCCCACATTGTGATGGCTTGATCTCCATGTTGCTTATGCGTTTGTTGCCAGACTTGATCCCACGAGGACCAATCCGTAATGTCAAAAGTTGTCATAATAATCACTCTTTTATTTTTTGTATTTTAATACCGTATTACGAGAATGGAGCTAATATTGTAATGACTCGAAAGGGCTGTTAGACCTCCGCCTTTCAAATGCCCCTATGGCTCCAGGCGCCAACTCATGAATACCAAGAACAGTGCAATTACCGAGAAGATAGTCCTAAATTTGTAATGAACGAAATGATTGAAAAAGCACAGCGAGCGATACTGTGCAGGCTGTGCTTTTTTTGGCGAACCCGCACTTAGTTCAGCACCGTCGTCATATGCTCGGTCGTGATTGACCAATGTGAGGCAGTCCAGTACTTCTCTTTATTTTTGATGTAGATGATTTGTGGTGATGCGTGCTTGACACCAAGATCTTCGGCGATTTGGTTCGATACTGGACGGGATTCGATTACCTTCACGAGGACATAATCGACATCACTATTCGGATTGTTTTGCAAATGTTGATTATATTCTTCTAGAGCGTTGGAACTAATCGGGCAAGCTGTGCTATGTTTCAGCACCACTTGTCCGCGTTCGGCGGAACGTTCCAACACGGCGTTCCATTCTTCAAGCGTCTTGATTTCTTCCCAATTCATGCGAGTCACCTCCCTCCCAACATAATCTAAGTCTTCAAGATATTTCTCGCAATCGAGCGCGGCCATACAGCCGCTACCCGCTGCGGTAATCGCCTGACGGTATTTGTGATCCTGCACGTCGCCGCAAGAGAATACACCAGGAATGCTCGTCTCAGATGTACCCGGCTTAACGATCAGGTAGCCGAGCTCGTCGGTTTCGAGCTGTCCGCCGAGGAAATCGGTGTTCGGCTTATGGCCGATCGCAACGAAAATGCTGTCGGTTTCGAGAATTTCTTCGGCACCCGTTGCGTTATCCTTTACTTTCAGGCCGGTTACGCCTTTATCGCCAGCAACGACTTCAAGCGGAGTTTTGTTAAGACTCCATTTGATTTTCTCATTGGCACTGGCACGATCTTGCATGATCTTGGAGGCACGCAGCTCGCCCCTGCGATGCACAAGGCGCACTTCGGAGCCAAAACGCGTTAGGAAATTTGCTTCTTCCATCGCGGAGTCGCCGCCGCCAACTACGATGATCTTCTTGTTCCGGAAAAAGAAGCCGTCACATGTCGCGCAAGCGCTGACGCCGCGTCCGAGGTTTTCCTTCTCGTTTGAGATGCCCATATATTTGGCCGAAGCGCCGGTCGAAATGATCAGCGTTTCCGCCGTCAGTTCGCCGATGCCTTCTACGCTCAGCTTGAACGGACGCTGTGACAGGTCAACGGAGTTGACCCACCCAGTGCGGAATTCGGTGCCGAAACGTTCGGCCTGTCTTCTCATTTTATCCATCAGTTCCGGTCCCATGATGCCTTCCGGGAACCCGGGGAAATTCTCTACGTCTGTTGTTGTAGTCAGTTGCCCGCCCGGTTCCGGCCCTTCGATAACGAGCGGCATCAGATTTGCGCGCGCCAAGTAAATGGCAGCCGTCAGTCCGGCTGGCCCCGTGCCGATTACGATGGTTTTGTATGTTGTCATTGCGATTCTCCCCTTATCTAATCGTTTACATGTTTACGCTTGCCTGCTGGCTAACGTAACGATGTTGTCTTTTCTTTTACCTAATTTGAACTTGATGACCCTACGGACTCTTGCAATTGCCCTGACTCCCGGTGTCGCCGACTCATGAATACCAAGGAAAATGCAATTACCGTGAGGATAATTCCAAGGACTTGAAATCCCTCGAAGCTGAACTTATTTCCCATTACGATGCCAATCAACAAGGAAGAGAGAATGGTTCCCAGGTATCTGGATGTATTAAATAATCCGGATGCTACACCGATTATTTCTTTTGGAGAACTTTTGAACAGGGCTGCTTGCAAACCGACATTGTTCAACCCGTTGCTAATACCGAATGCAGCTAAAGCCAAACACACACTGATAACTGGTGAAGTTTGATTCAATGTCACGATCCACACTGACCCCAATGTCATCAGAATTGCGGACACCAGCAATGCTGGCCTAGGTCCTGATTTATCGATCCATCGTCCTGCTATTGGAGAAGTAACTAACGAGCATAAGCCTAAGCTTAGCATGAGAATCCCTGTAAGGAACTCGCTGACATGACGTACCGTTTGCAAGTAGGACGGGAGCCCGAAAAAGAGCGAGTAAAAAAGTACGTTAACGAGCATGAATTCGACATTGACCCAAGTCATCGCAGGATATTTGGCAAATGTGCGCAAAGGAATAAAGGGTGACTTCGCTTTTAACTCATGTCGTACGAAAGCCACAAGTAGCACGAGGCCTATCAGCCCGACAATAACAGTACTTAATGAGAGTTGCCCAGATGATTTTGCTGACAGTAAGGAGGTGAGCAGGGCAACCAGACCCACTGTGAATAGCAGGATCCCTGAGGCATCAATCAAAGCAAACCATTTACGAAAGGACATGCCCCGTGCAACGGATGTTGACGGTTCGTCTTTAGGAATATTCCGCCAAGATAATAGAAAGCTCACCACCACGAACGGAATATTGACGAAAAAGATAGCAGGCCAGCCCCACCAGTGAATGATGACCCCGCCAATAAAGGGTCCAATTGCTGCCGCTCCGGATAGGAATATGGACAAAACAGACAGCGCAGTCGCTTGTTTATCCGTAATATGAATTCGCACAATGGCCATTCCAACCGCAACCATCATGCTTGTTCCGATGGATTGCACAATGCGGAATACGAGAAGCCACCCAAAGTTTGGTGATAGTGGAGCTATTAATGATGCAATGAAGGCTACAATAAGCCCGGTAAGAAATATCTTCCTACGACCGAATAAATCGCTGGCCTTTCCCATGACGGGTTGAGCGACAGCGCTTGCAATGTAGAAAGAAAAAATAATCCAGGAAACACCTGTAAAGTCAAGTTGGAACACATTTTGCAGCCTTGGAATAGCAACTGAAACCATGGAAGAATTTAATGGGTTCAGCAGTATCCCAAGGCCAACGGAAATCATCAACCACCTGCTGCGAGCATTCATTTTTGGTCACCCCTCAAAGTGTATTGATGTCATCGTACTTGAAATTGATTATTTATTCCAATGCATTTTATGTTATGATTTCATTGACTTGAGGGAATGAATGGAGGTGCGAAAATGGAGCTTCTTCAACTGCAATATTTTCTCGCGGTAGCTCGATTGGAACATGTGACCGAAGCTGCACGAAGTTTGCACGTTACGCAATCGTCACTAAGCAAAACGATTCAACGCTTGGAGGAGGATTTAGGGGTCCCTCTATTCGATCGAATAGGGAGGAAGCTGCGATTGAATGAGTTCGGAAGCAGATTCCTTCGCCGTGCGGAAAGGGCTTTGTTTGAATTGGAACAGGGGAAGCAGGAGCTTAGCGATTTATCCAGCCCGGAACATGGCACACTCGAATTGGCGGTGACCACGGCAAGCACGTTACCAAATATCCTTCGAGAGTTTCGGAAAAAGCGGCCCTATATCCAATTTCATGTGCAAATGCTGACCATGCAGGAAATGGTTACACTTCTTCATAGAGGAGAGGTCGATTTCTGCTTGTCCTCACCTCCTATAGAAGGGGATGACATTGAATGTCAAATCGTGTTCATCGACCCCATCCTTGTAGCTGTTCCAAAGGGGCATCGGTTGGCAGACCGAAGCAGCGTATCCTTGACAGAACTAAGGGATGAATGGTTTGTCGGTGTAAAGAGAGGCTACGGTACTCGCGATTTAGTGGACTCTATATGCAAATCAGCTGGATTTGTCCCTAAATATGTGTATGAGGGAGATGAACCTGCAAGGCTATTCACTCTTGTGGAAGCAGAAATTGGCATTGCTTTCATACCAAGTACGGCAAGGTATTCACATGAACATATCAAATATCTACAAGTAGAAAATCACGAATTAGTACGGGAAATCGCTTTATTATGGCATAGGAGTCGGTACATATCGCGGGCTGCAATGGAATTCCGTGAGGTAGTTGTACAATATTTTGCGTCGATATCCAAACTGACAATTTAGTCATCCTTCACCGGAGCCGGGCGGACAGCTGACGACGACGGAAGTCGAGAATTTTCCCGGATTTCCAGATGGAATCATGGGTCCGGAACTGATGGACAACATGCGCTAGTATTTCTGATTCATTTCTTCATGTGATTACTAAAGATTAATGTGTTAAAGGATCAATTTTAAATAGGCTCCTTTTATTATCCCATGAAAAACATCCTTCCTTGGTGGGTATGGTCTGGCAACCCTATTTTACCAAAGGATAGGGTGTTTTTAGTGCCTTTTCACAATGTTTTTCAGTTAAATCGAGGGTTTATAGTATATTTTAAGGTGCGGAAGTTGAGTTTAAAATAAAAGAAATTACAGTATGAATAAAAAAATATAGACAAAATTCTGCTGGTATAATAATATGAATCCAATAAATCTAAATATTTTGTCAATTCTGTTAGGAGGGGATGATGATCTGGAAAGTATCTACGAAAAGATCAGGTTACTGCGAACGCAGCACAACATGACATTAAAAGATTTAAGCATCAAAACCGGTTTGTCGATCAGCTTTCTTTCTCAAGTAGAACGGGGGAATAGCTCACTAGCGATTACTTCGTTGCAAAAAATCGGGGAAGCGTTACAAGTGCCGATTACTTATTTTTTTGAAGAACCCGCAAATGATAGTTACTTTTTGCCTGAGAAAGAACGGAAGCGGTTTCAAATTGGAGGATCTCACGTCGTCTATGTTCGGTTGGGTGGCGATTTCCCAGACAGAGCGCTTGAGCCTATCCACATCACTTTACCCCCTCAACAGCAGCAAGAGGTTGCGTTTAATCATCCAGGCGAAGAATTTTACTTTATTTTAGAGGGGAAAGTCGTCACGGTCGTCGATGGCAAAGAGCATGAAATGAGCAAGGGGGATACGATCCATTTTCCTTCTACCCTTGATCATACCTGGTATAACCATTCCGATGAACCGGCACAAATTCTATGTGTCTTGACGCCTGTCATTTTTAAGAATTAATCCATAATTATATTGTATTGATTTACCTACGTTAAGGAGGAGTGAAGGAATGATCATAGTGAATGCCAATACAGTAAAGCCGGATGATAGACCACAAGTCTTCCTGAAAACATTGTTTACTGAGGAATCTATTGCAGGAGGGAAAGTGAAATTCGGCACCATCGTTATACCGCCGAAAGCTAGAGTTCCATTGAATGGAGAAGGAGCGCATGACCAAGACGAATATTCCATCGTAATCAAAGGAGCCATCGAAACAGGGAGCGGGGGCAAAGAGTACCTGATTTCCGCAGGAGATGCGACGTTAATTCCAGCAGGGGAAGCACATTGGGCATATAATTCCGGAGACGTGGACTGCGAAATCGTTTGGGTGCTTGTCGAACGGTAAGTACATAGGAATTTAAAAAGATAATAATTGGGGGGAAAGCAAATGAAAAAAGTATTTACAAAGGTTTGCACAGTAACAATACTCAGCACCATCATTTTAACAGGCTGTACCAAACCAGCAACGGTAAACAACGAGTCCAAGTCACCCACGAATGAACCGGCAAAAGCAAGCGCTGCTTTACGCTCCAATTTAAAGGCAGAGCCGGTGTCTCTCGATCCGCCGAAAGCGTACGATCCGGTCGCATTTGAAGTGTTATACAACACGTTAGAAGGTCTGGTTCGCCTAGACGACAAACACATGATTATACCTGCGATGGCAACGAAGTGGGATATCACGGATAACGGGAAAAAATACACTTTTCATCTTCGCGATAGCAAATGGTCCAATGGCGACCCTGTAACCGCATATGATTTTGAAGTCTCATGGAAACGCATGGTTGATCCGAAGAACGGCTTCCCGGCTTCATTTCTCGCATTTGTCATCGCAGGGGCGGAAGACTTCAACAAAGGAAAAGGGACTGTAGATAATGTGAAAGTAAAGGCGCTTGATGATAAAACACTAGAAGTTGTTTTGAAAGCGCCTTCAGGATATTTTTTAAGTATGATTACAACTCCGGTGTTTGCTCCAGTTAATAAAAAGACAGTGGAAAGTAATCCGAATTGGTCTGCGGAAGCAGCAACCATCGTCTCCAACGGACCGTTTAAGCTGACGGAATGGACGCACAATCAATCGATCAAGGCTGTCAAAAACGACAACTACTGGGACAAAAATAACGTAAAGCTTCCTGGAATCAATTGGGTGATGGTGAACGATGAGAATACACAGTATCAGATGTTTAAATCTGGTGAGCTGGATAAAATTGAATCCGTTCCTAAAGACGTCAAGCAAAAATTGCTCGAATCCGGCGAGGCCAAGCTTGCGCCTGAGGCAGCTACTAGCTTCTATCGATTGAATACGGCAATGCCGCCATTTAACAACAAAAACATCCGCAAAGCGTTCTCGCTAGCAGTCAATCGCAAATTGATTATCGACAAGGTGGTTCAAGGTAAGCAAGTACCGGCTATGGGCATTGTTCCTGTCGGGTTCCCTGAGCCAGACGGCAAAGATTTCCGCGCTGTTGGTGGCGAGTACTTTAAAGATAACGATCTAGAAACAGCAAAAGATCTACTGAAAAAAGGAATGGAAGAAAGCGGGTATACGACTTTACCTGAAGTTACTTTGACATATGATACGAACGATTTGAATAAATCTGTTGCACAGGTCTTGCAAGAAATGTTCAAGAAGAACTTGGGCGTAGACGTCAAGCTGGAAAGCAAGGAATGGAAAGTTTTCTTGGACGAGCAGCGGGCAAGCAAGCACCAAGTGTCTTTAAGCACCTACTATGCCGACTATGCCGATCCGCTGAACTTCATTGAAATATTCCAAACGGGTCATCCGGGAAATCGAATTAACTACAGCAACAAAATGTTCGATGAATTAATTCAAAAAGCCAGCATCGAACCGGACGAGAAGAAGCGTTTCTCCATCATGCACGACGCCGAAAAAACGTTCTTCGAGGATATGCCGGTGCTGCCGCTCTTCTACAGCACGAAAGCCTATATGGAACGTCCGAACGTCAAGGGTATTATTCGTCACCCTGCTTCACTCATCGATTATAAACAAGTAGAAATCACTGGTAAATAAACAGAAATACGTACAACAACAATTAGAAAAGGGTATATCAGTACCCTTTTCTTTCTTATCCAGATCTAATACAGATGTGATGAAAAAGGAGGGAAACCGGTGTCGAGATACCTGCTAAAACGTATTTTGATGATGATTCTCACACTGTGGCTCATCGTTACATTGACGTTTGTCCTCATGCATCTCATACCTGGCGATCCGTTTTCCGCGGAGTCCGGCAAACTACCCAAACAGGTTGTGGAGAACTTGCGTGCCAAATATCATTTGAATGATCCCTATCCGGTGCAATATGTTTATTATTTAAAAAATTTAGTGACGCTTGATTTAGGTCAATCGATAAAAAGCGATATGCGCAGCGTAAACAGTATGATTGGTGACGGATTCCGCGCATCAGCTTTGCTAGGCATCCAAGCAATGTGCATATCCCTTGTTTTCGGAATTTTCTTTGGTATTGTTGCGGCGCTTAATCGCAATCGTATACCAGATTATGTGATGACAATTCTAGCGATTGCCGGTATTTCAATCCCGAGCTTTCTGATGGCTCCTCTTCTCATCAACTACCTTGCCATCAAAATGCCGATTTTTCCGGTAGCTACTTGGGGAACGTGGATGCACACTGTACTTCCCTCCCTCGCGCTATCGTTTGGCCCGCTGGCTATTATAGCACGGTATATGCGTACAAATATGATTAATGTAATGAGACAGAATTACATACGTACGGCGGAAGCGAAAGGTATTCCCATGCATTTGATCGTCATTAGGCATGGCATACGGAATGCTATTTTGCCGGTTATCACCTTTCTCGGTCCACTGATGGCGGCGCTGATTACCGGAACGTTTGTAGTGGAAAAAGTTTTTGCCATCCCGGGAGTCGGCAAGTATTTCGTTGAGGGTATCTTTAACCGTGATTATCCGGTCATTCTAGGAACGACCATTTTTTATAGCACGATTCTAATTTTGGCTGTGTTGATGATTGATATCGCGTATACCTTGATCGATCCGCGCATCAAATTGACCGTCAAGGAGGAATAGAAAAAATGATGGCAGAATCGAAATTGGATACATCGTTTCACCCGCTTAACAAGCAGATATTCGAGAAAGCTTCCACTCGTCCGAGCCTCACATATGGGCAATTAACCTTACGCAAATTGTTTAAGAATAAACTGGCCATGGTTGGATTCACGATCATTGTGATGATTCTCATCATGGCGATCATCGGTCCATATATTGCGCGATATAGTTTTTCCGATCAAAGTTTGCTCGAGGCTAACCAGACCATCTCGAAAGACCATTGGTTTGGCACAGACGATTTGGGCCGGGACGTATTTGCAAGAACTTGGTACGGCGCCCGTATTTCTTTGACGATCGGAGTTGTAGCCGCGCTCATCGACTTAGTCATCGGTGTGACCCTCGGCGGGATCGCCGGTTTTACGGCAGGACGCGGTAAACGAGGTGAACGGATTGATAATGTCATCATGCGCGTGATTGAAGTCCTGAGCGGGTTGCCCTATTTATTGGTCGTTATTTTGCTGATGGTGATTATGAAGCCCGGAATTGGGACGATCATCACGGCCTTAACCGTTACTGGATGGGTAGGCATGGCCCGGCTCGTTCGCGGCCAAATTATGCAACTTCGCTCACAAGAATATATCCTCGCGTCACAAGTATTAGGGGTTTCATCCGCGCGAATTATATGGAGACATTTAATTCCCAATACGAGCGGGATTATTATTGTAACGCTGACCTTTACGGTTCCTGCAGCGATTTTTTCGGAGGCATTTTTAAGCTTTTTGGGTCTGGGCGTTCAAGCGCCTATTGCCAGTTGGGGTACAATGACGAACGACGCTTTGGGCGTCATCCTAACCGGAGATTGGTGGCGTCTCTTTTTTCCGGGACTGATGATATCGCTGACTATGTTTGCTTTCAACGTGTTTGGAGACGGTTTGCAGGATGCGTTGGATCCAGGTCTTAGCGATTAGGGGGAAGAGTGATGGAACATTTATTAGAAGTAACAAACTTGAAGGTTAATTTCAAAACGCATGGTGGAGAAGTGAAAGCGGTGCGCGGCGTTTCATTCTATGTCGATCACGGTGAAACGGTTGCTATCGTAGGTGAGAGCGGCTGTGGGAAAAGCGTGACCGCTCTTTCAATTATGGGTTTGATTCCGAGCCCTCCAGGTAGATTAGCTGAAGGCGAAATTCGATTTAACGGCCAAGACATCACCCGACTCTCTAAAAAGGAATTGCTGAAGATGCGGGGCTCTGAAATGGGAATGATTTTCCAGGATCCGATGACAGCGCTAAATCCGACGATGAAAATAGGCCGGCAGCTCACGGAAGGGCTGGTTTATTACCACGGATTATCCAAAAAGGAAGCCCACAAGAAAGCAATAGAACTGCTCAATAAAGTGGGAATATCGGATCCGCAGAAACGGGTCGATCAGTATCCGCACGAGTTTAGCGGTGGCATGCGGCAGCGTGTCGTGATTGCGATCGCACTGGCATGCAATCCGAAACTGGTCATCGCCGATGAGCCAACAACGGCTTTGGACGTGACGGTGCAAGCGCAAATCCTTGATTTAATGAAGGAATTGCAGGAACAAACGAAGCTTTCTATTATTTTGATTACGCATGATTTGGGGGTTGTTGCAGAAGTCGCTCACAGGGCAGTAGTCATGTATGCTGGCACCGTGGTGGAATCTGGGACTACGCATGATCTGTTTACGAAGCCTAAACATCCTTATACATGGGGACTGATGAAGTCGATGCCGCATCTGGAAGGCGAACACAAGAAGCGGTTGGTTCCAATCGAAGGAACCCCTCCCGATCTGTTCAATCCGCCGAAGGGCTGCCCGTTTGCGGAGCGCTGCGATTATGCGATGGAAATCTGTGCGGAGCAAGCGCCGGTTGTCAGATATTTCGGTAACGGACATGAGGCAGCGTGTTGGCTACATGATGAGCGTGCCCCTAAATTCGAGGAACTTACAGCAGTCGGGAGGCAAGCCTAATGTCTGAAATCCTTGTTGAAGTTAACAATTTGAAGAAATATTTTGGTCAAAAAGCAGGAACGACTCTAAAAGCCGTAGATGGCGTATCCTTTGCGATTCGGAAAGGGGAAACGTTCGGGCTTGTCGGAGAGAGCGGCTGCGGCAAATCAACCTTGGGGCGGACGATCGTCCGGCTGTATGAGAGCACGGAGGGGGAGGTCCGGTTTAAGGGGGAAAATGTCCATCAACTTTCACGAAAAGAAAGCAAGCAGTTTAACCGTGATGTACAGATGATCTTTCAGGATCCTCATGCCAGCCTGAATCCCCGCATGAATGTCCGCTCTATTATTGCCGAAGGAATGAAAGTCCAAGATTTAAGCGGCAAAGATAGAGCGGAACGGGTTCGCGAGCTTCTGCAGCTTGTCGGACTTCGACCTGAACATGCTGACCGGTATCCGCATGAATTCAGCGGCGGGCAGCGCCAACGAATCGGGATCGCTCGAGCGCTTGCGGTCGATCCGCAGTTTATTATCGCAGATGAACCGATTTCGGCGCTGGATGTATCCATTCAAGCACAAATCGTCAATTTGCTTGAAGATTTACAGCATAAACGCGGATTGACGTTTCTGTTCATCGCGCATGATTTGTCCATGGTCCAGCATATTTCGAATCGGATTGGTGTCATGTATTTAGGTAAAATGGTGGAGCTTGCGGGAAGTGTCGAGCTCTATAAAAAGCCGCTGCACCCTTATACGCAGGCCCTGCTTTCGGCCATTCCTATTCCCGATCCGACTGTCAAAAGGGAACGGATCGTGCTGGAAGGGGATTTGCCGAGCCCGTCCAATTTGCCGAGCGGATGCAGATTTCGGACGCGCTGTCCTCAAGCGATGGAAAAGTGCAGCCTCATGGAGCCAGAATGGAAAGAAATTGAGAGCGGCCATTGGATTGCCTGTCATTTATATTAACCGATAGAAAGGTTGTTTATATTGGATACTCGCATCAAAAGGCTATATGCTTTTATGGAAGAACGGTCATTAGACGCCATGATGATCACGCAGCCGAAACTGATTTATTACTTCACAGGCTTTTATACGGAACCACATGAGCGCTTTCTCGCGCTTGTTTTGCCGAAGGGAGAGGAGCCGTTTCTCTTCGTACCGATGCTTGATCTCGAGAAAGCGGAGATGGCTTCCAACTGCAAGAAAATTTACTCATTTAAGGACTCTGAGGACCCATTTGAAGTTCTCAAAAGCAAACTGCCATCCGTTATTAGAAGAGTAGGATTACAAGAAGGCTATGTAAATGTCAAACGTTACCATGCGCTGATGAAAGCTATAGGAGCGGAACAATCGGTCGATTTGGAAGAACAGCTTACGGAGATGCGCGTCATTAAAAGCGCGGAGGAAATAGTCACAATCAAACGCGCGATCGTCTGCATCGAAAACGCGCTTCACGCAACACTCCCAAAGGTGAAAGTCGGCGTAACCGAATTTGAAATCGTGGCCGAACTCGAGTATCAGACGAAGCTGTTGGGAGCTGATGGACCTTCTTTTGACACATTAGTGCTATCGGGCGAAAAAACGGCAATGCCGCATGGTGTATCGGGAACACGTAAGATTAAAAAGGGAGAGTTGCTGTTGATTGACGCAGGGGTTTTTGTTGATGGATATGCCTCTGATTTGACAAGGACGTTTGCGGTAGGCGATGTCGACGAGAAGCTGAAAGTTATGTATGAGACGGTTTTGCAAGCCAATCTACAGATGATTCAAGCTGCGCGACCGGGTGTTACTTATGCAAGCTTAGACCTCGCTGCGCGTAATTTCATTGCTAAGAAGGGGTATGGTGAGTATTTTATCACTCGGGCAGGACATGGATTCGGACTGGAAATCCACGAATACCCGTCTATCCACGAGAACAACTACGATCTTCTGCCTGAAGGGTCCGTATTCACAGCTGAACCAGGCATCTATATGCCTGGAATAGGTGGAGTTCGTATCGAAGACGATGTGTTGGTGACAAAAGATGGCACAGAGGTACTGACTTCTTTTCCAAAAGAGCTGACCATCATCGGATCGTAGTGTTAGGGCTAATTGTTTGTGCGGTGAATAGTAACTGGTGAGCCCATCGCATGATGGTTGTATGAGCGATATGTAGTCCCCTTTCTTCCATCATCTCCACTATTCGAGCTTTGGACCATAATCGTCGGAGGTTCCTTATCCATTAAATGGGAGGGAAACAAGTAACCGTTATGCGCAAGTACCCTAGCTTCCTCGCGCATTTGCTAAAAGTACTTCAGAACATAATTTGTAAATCATTTTCACAAGAAAAACCAGCAAACCCTTGAGTTTGCTGGTTTCTTGCACTTCAAAACATTTTTGTCAACTAACAATCGATCGATGTTCTTCAACTTAAGCATTAGAGGAACGGAGGGGCGGTCACACAATGAAGTATCGAAAAGGCCAGCGTATTACCTAATGTAATTTTATTCATGAAGATGCTTCCTTTGAACAATTAAACTTATTCGATGCAACTATCTAGGGGGATCACGAAACTCTTAAGCCTGAATTTCGTCTTTCCCTTTGGAAACGTAAAGACATTCGATGGAGTTGGGAGCCCTTATTCATGTCTGGAACGCACCTCGGGAAGAAGAACGCAGGACCAACTAAAAAAAGGAATAAGCGCTATTTATGTCGAATCTCCTGATATGATGCGAATAATAAACAAAACCACTCTTAGATATATAGCCATAATTCTATTGTTTTTTAGTGCTCTCCTCTGCCTGCGCTGGGCTTGGTCCGAAATTTTTCCTACATCGGAACACCCCCCTGCTGTCAATGGCGTACTCGACATGCGCAGTTTGGATTTAGAGAAATCTCACTCATTCTTTTTGGACGGCCAATGGCAATTCTACCCTGGAAAATTAATTTCAAGTCAGGATATACAGTCAGAAGAAAGCCAATTCCGTAATATTCAGGCTCCGGGAGACTGGGGAAGCGTGCTGGATAAGGATTCTAGTTCCTCGCACGGGTACGGAACGTATCGGCTGCGCATTCTAATCGATCCGCTGAAGAAGCCTGTCGCATTCTGGCTTCAAGGAATTCAAGCATCATCGGAAGTAGAAATAAACGGGATTGTCTCGGGCGGTATCGGCAAGCCTGCCGCGAACGCTAATGAATACACGCCCAAGAATGTCTCTTACACAACTTCCTACTCTGTAGAAGGGACAACGGAGATAGAATTGCTTATTCGTGCGGCCAACTTCGACGATCCTTATAAAGGCGGGATCTTGCGCTCCATTCGCTTCGGGTCTCAGGCCGCGATTGACTACGTACGTTGGTACTCTATCGGATTTCAACTGGTTACATTTCTTATTTTGCTGCTTCACGGTTTGTATGCTTGTATCCTCTACTTATTCAATCCTCAAGAACGGGCTTTGCTCATTACAGGCCTGTTAACGCTGGCGGTCGGAATAGCGGTTTTGAGCGGTCATGATAACGTGCTCTTGTTATGGCTGCCGATCAATTATACATGGGCGATAAAGATTAGACTGATCTCCCTCCTGTGGCAAAGCTTTTTTATTCTACTTGTTTTTAGAAGATTCGCTTCGGCTCCTCCACGAAACGTATGGCTGCGAGCATACACGGTGGCACTTGTTTCCCTTTCAGGACTCCTGCTGGCTGCACCCGCTTCATTAGCAAATGGAATAGTCGATATAAAGATATTTATGGCCTTCTATTTATTCCCGTTCACTTGGTTTATTTATATAGTAGGAACAATGATCTTCAAGAAGCAGGCCGACAAAGACGTCATCTTCTTGCTGCTAACGGCAGCAGGCATAATATCCAACTTGTCATGGAGCATCGTGGAGTCTGTTAAAGACATTACCACCGTTTACTATCCAATCGATATCATTGCGTCCATTATCGGGTTTTCCACTTATTGGTTCAAGAAATACTTCCGCAATTCGAGGGAAAATGCCAAGCTAAACGAGCAGCTGAAAAAAGCCGACAAGCTGAAAGATCAATTTCTCGCTAATACGTCGCACGAGTTGAGAACGCCGCTGCACGGCATTTTGAATATCGCTCAGATCGTCGTTACCAAAGAGAAAGAGAAGATGAATGAGAGCAGCCTGAAGGATATGGAGCTGCTAATAACGATAAGTCGTCGCATGTCTCATATGATTGGCGATCTTCTCGATGTCGTACGGCTTCATGAACACCGTATTGTGCTGCAGCAAGAGCCCTTAAAGATTCAATCGATCGTTCCCGGCGTAATCGGCATGCTTAAATTCATGATAGAAGGAAAATCTATCCAGCTGCATATGGATATCGCGGAATCGATGCCGCCGGTAATGGCCGATGAGAAAAGGCTTGTGCAGATTTTATATAATTTATTGCATAACGCCATCAAATACACGGAAGAAGGAACGATCTCCGTTTCCGCCGAGACGCGGAATGGACAAGCCATCATCCACGTCTCCGACACCGGGGTCGGCATGAACGAGGAAACACAGGCGCGAGTATTTCTTCCTTATGAACAAGGGGCTTATGGAATAAGCGATGGAAGAGGAATCGGGCTTGGTTTAAGCATATGCAAGCAGTTGGTAGAATTGCACGGCGGTGCATTAACCGTTCGCTCCGAACTGGGTAAAGGCTCTGTCTTCAGTTTTGGTTTGCCGTTAGCGAACGTGTCGGATTTCCCATTATCACAACATCATCTGCATCTCCATCAGATAACGGATGGAACTGAAGATAGGCGCACTGGATTCATTTTTCCGGACACTGCAATCAGCGAATTGGCAACCTCCGTACTTATCCCGCCGCTTTTAAATGAAGGGAAGGTAAATATTCTTGCAGTTGATGATGACCCCGTTAACCTGAATGTGCTCGTTGGAATTCTTTCGACGGAGCCGTATACCATCACAACAGCTAATTCGGCCCGTGAAGTGTTAGAATTGTTAGGCACTGGGCAATGGGATCTGCTGATTGCCGATGTTATGATGCCACACATGTCCGGCTACGAGTTGACGCAGAGGGTCAGGGAGCATTACTCCGTATCAGAGCTTCCTGTTCTGCTGCTGACCGCACGTAGTCAGCCTGCTGACATCTACACCGGATTCTTATCGGGAGCTAACGATTACGTTACCAAGCCTGTAGACGCTCTGGAACTTAAATACCGAATCAGGGCGTTGATCGCACTGAAGCAATCCATAAATGAACGTTTACGCATGGAAGCCGCCTACCTGCAGGCACAAATTCATCCTCATTTTCTATTCAATACGCTTAATTCAATTATGGCACTTAGTGAGATAGACACGGAAAAGATGCGAAATCTGGGTGATGCTTTTGCTTCATTTTTGCGGATCAGCTTTGATTTTATAAATACGGGTGAACTGGTCGATCTTCCCCATGAACTAGAGCTTGTCGAAGCCTATTTGAATATTGAAAAAGAGCGGTTTGAGGACAGGTTGTTGATCGTATGGGAAGTTGAACCCAACATCAACTTGCTTCTCCCTCCGCTTTCGATCCAGCCGCTGGTTGAAAATGCTATCAAGCACGGTCTCCTTAGTCAGAACAAAGGCGGTACGGTTCATATTCGGATTACTCGCCATGACAGCTATACGCTTATTGAAGTAAAAGATAATGGCAAGGGTATGGAACAAGTAAAGGTAATTCAACTGTTAAGTCCCACCATGAAGGGAAAGGGTGGAATTGGACTTTCCAATACGAATCGACGATTGACACAATTGTATGGTCAAGGCTTGTCTATCTTCAGTAAGCCCAATGAAGGTACAACAGTGTCGTTTGTCATTCCGAACAGCCGAAATAAGCAGGATTGATATAGGCTGGACAATATGTGAACAACCAAGATGAGTCATTGAAATTTTGGACAGAAAAAGTAGGGTTTAGCTTAGTTGCTGAAGAAAATAACGGAGAAACGATAATTAAAAATAAAGGGTTCCACATATTAGGCATGTCTAATATGTGGAACCTTTTATTTGATTTTATTAAGTTTAGGTTGAGTAACAGGTTGCTAGGGCGTAAAGAAGAGTCTCAATTCACTATGTGGCCCATACCTTTTAGTAAGACTTCTTCTTACGAAAGGATGATTAATTTTGTATTCGCCTCACTTGATCACGCGAAAGATAATGCCAGAAAATCAGGAATTTCCAATGTTGTCACTATCCAGTCGAATCACTCCAGAAAATCTGTTTTATATCCGAAACCATTTTCCATATCCAAATGTTGATATCCGTTCTTGGGGACTATGTATTAAAGGATGTGTACACAGAGAAATCTATTTTCGTTATGATGATCTTTTAAAAATGCCTCAAGTTACACTGGCAGTAACACTCGAATGTGCTGGAGACAAAAGATCGCTTTTTTATCCAAAAGTCCGCGGAGAGCAGTGGGGACTAGGTGCAATAAGTCATGCTGTATGGATGGGGGTACGTCTTGTGGATTTACTGCATTTAGCTGGAATTCAAATGAACGTACGTGAAGTGACCTTCGAGGGCATGGATAAGGGAGTTAGAACAGACATGCCAGGTATTTTTTCCTATAAAAGAAGTCTACCTCTTGAACATGCTTTGAATCCCGATACAATTATAGCCCTTTACATGAATGGTAAGCCACTACCCTATCGTCACGGGTATCCGGCTAGACTAATAGTTCCAGGATGGTATGGAATGGCTTCAGTCAAATGGCTTCACCGAATTACGTTGATTCAGGAACAATTTCAAGGTCCTTTTCAGGTTGTAGATTATGTGTATAATCGAAATCTATTAACTTCATCATCTTCCAATCCAGTTACAACTATTCGTCTCAATTCAACCATTGCTCGACCTTTAGATCAAGAAGTATTGGCAAAAGGAGAGAATTGGGTATCGGGTACGGCATTATCGGGTGAAGATCCAGTCGTTCTGGTTGAAATAAGTACAGACAATGGAAAAACGTGGTTCCCTACATCTTGGTTGGAGCTGCATGAACCTTATTCTTGGAGGCGTTGGTCTTGGAAATGGCATGTAAATGATTCCGGAACCTACGACATTAAAGTCAGAGCTACGGATGCTGCAGGGAACATTCAAGGTGATAAGGCAGATTGGAATGTAAAAGGTTATGGTTATAACGCGATTCAACATATACGTGTGTATGTGGATTAACCAATGATAACGATTAAATTCGACTTTCTTTCAAAGGAGTGTGAAAAATGGCACTGAGCTAACGAAAAGAGTACTAGCGATCATTTAACAGGTCCCATATATTTAATATTCGTTTTCACCGATAAGTGGACATCAGCTTCGGAGAACGTTTCTCCCCAGTGCTCTTGTACTTGCTTCCACTTTTTATATTGATAAGCACGAGCGTATTGCCCTAAACCGATTGGATCAATTTGATTTTTCTGACATTTTTTTATGAGTTCCTCAAATTGCTTTTTAATCTGTTCTTGAATTTGCTGTTCAAGCTTTTCGCGGTTTTTTCTCATGTCATACGTAAATAATCGTTCTTTCAAGGATACGAACATATTCAGCTTGATATCGAATTCAAATTTACCATCACGGTAACCGGTTTTCATCTTGTTTTTAACGCTATTGATACTGAAAGTTAGGTTGTTTTTATCGTATATATCGCTTTTCTGCGCGCCGGGAATGGAGGCTGACAACGATTGCTGTCCTCTTGAGCTGTTTTGCAATATGCGTAATAGAGTTGTTTCATTTTGATCCAGAGTCATCACAAGCCTTCCTTTTTTATCAAGAAGCGCCGTACCTGTGAGTTTGATCCTTTCGTTCTCTACTTTAATTAACGAGATGTAAGGCGTAATCCCTTTCTCAAACATCTGCTTGTCGAATTGCTGCAAGTTTGTTTTCACCGTTTCGTTTCTGAGTTCTTTGGTATCGATCAAACTGGCCAAGTGAAGGGAAAGAGGCGGCATATCCTGAGGAATGTTTTGCATAATTTCAGATACATCTCCATCGACGGCAATCACTCTCTCACTAAGAGAGTTTTTGGCGTCACGGAAAAACACATCAAACAAAGAAAACCAATCCCCATGCTGCATTAGCCGTTTTCCAATCAAAATTACCTGGGTTTTCCCGCCAACTGCCAAACCGGTTGCCATGGAATCGAATTCCCTTCTTGTTGCCCTTAATGTTTTGGCGTTACTTTCCAAAGTTAACGTACTTTTACTTACATTTTTATTAAATAAAGGGCTTGAGAAGTAAGAAACAAGCTGATTATGCTCGTCAAGATCTACGCCAATGACCAGTCCGAGAGTTAAATTTTCCAAGTCAACAGCTTCGCTGCAGCCTGGAAGCCATACGATAAGTACTGCAGCTAATAAGATTCTAAGCTTGTTTTTCATGTGATGTATGACCTCCGAAAACGTTCATAAACAAGCACATAACCATATAGACATATTGGAAATAGATAAGAAATGAACAGACTTGCTTTTCCTATCCACATTTGTAACGAATCGTTTTGGCTGAAGGTATGATTGAAAAATACCGTGTACAGCACGATTACAAATAAAAAAAACCGTAAATATCTTTTATGATCCGGATTTCCCATTAGTTGGCTTGTGCTGAAAGTTGCTGCCCATATAAAATTCATCCACGTTTTTAATATAGCAAGCAGATAAACCGCGAACAAGAGAATCTCCAGTCGTTGAATAAAACGAAACTCGATCGTTTTTAATACGCTAACCGACGGTTCATTATACCTACTGATTTCGTCCGGGCTAAAATAGATGAAACAGACAAGTGTCGCCAACAAGTAGGCGACCATCGTCAGCGTATTTCCCGTAATCATACCGATAGTCGCATATTGCTTTCTTTGCAGCATCGGATAAAGGAGAAATGCGATTTCTGAACCAAAAAATGAATATGAGGTATTTAATGTCGCTAGCAAAACGGGTTCTATGCCTTCTTTGAAGAGTGGAAGCAAATAGTGCCAATTTCCGTCCTTTAAAGGAATCAGATAAAGTAGCGGTATCCCTAGAGTTAGGAAAAACGCCAATTCCGCATATCTGCCGATGATGCGAATTCCACCACAAGTTATCATATAACCAGGAATAGCAAACGAAGCGAGAATAATATAATCAGGTGTTTCCGGCAAAAGCCATACTTTGACAAACAGTATTGATCTTAATAATTCAGCGATCGCAGTAAGGGTGAAAAACAGGATGAAAGAAATCGTAAGAACAGTACTCGCCCACTTCCCGAAGTAGTGTTTGAGTAGTTCAGGCAATGTTCTTTCTGGATTTTTTTTCATAATTTGGATGACAATCAAACCGACGATTGTGGAAATGATCCAAGAGTTCAGTATGGAAATCCATCCATCCGTTCCAGCCATCTCGGCCAAAATTCGCGGGAGCTGCAACATACCGACGCCAAGCTGCGTGCCATGAATTAAAAATATATATTGCATAGTGGTAATCTCGTTCAATTTGTATTTCTTCATTGTCCGTCATCCTCCGGACGCCTATTTTCCATTTCCATAGATTGAATCGCATGCGTACTCTTTGGCTGCCTGGTCATTTTGTACAAGGGAAAACGGATGATCGTATCCTTCAAACCCGAATACTTCATTGGAGCGAACGGGCTACCGAACGGGGTTCCAAGCGATTCAAGTGAAATAAGATGTGCGATCAAGATTAAGAGTCCAATGACAATACCGAAAATTCCAAGCTGCGAAGCTATTAACATCATCGGAAAACGAATTAACCGGAAGCCGGAAGCCATGTCGTAATTAGGGAGAATAAATGAAGCGATGGCGGTCAAAGCAACGATTATCACCATGATATTGCTAACAATTCCTGCCTGTACAGCGGCCTGACCGATTACAATGCCCCCGACGATCCCGACTGTCTGACCGATCGGTGCAGGAAGACGTATCCCCGCTTCCCTCATCATCTCAATGGCAAGCTCCATTATTATGGCTTCAATCAGCGGTGGAAATGGAACTCGTCCTCTCGACTCGCCTATCGACAAAAGCAACTTCATTGGAATGAGTTCATAATTAAAGGATATAAGGGCGATGTAGAACGCAGGCAAAAACACGGCGATTAAAAAGCCCAAATATCGCTGTAACCTTATAAAAGAAGCAACTATCCACTGCGTACTATAATCGTCTATGTTCTGAAAGAACATTGTAAACGTTGCTGGGCCTATCAGCACGCTAGGGGAACGATCGACAACCATAACCATTCGGCCTTGCAAAATTTGGGAGGCCGCGAAGTCCGGCCGTGCGGTACTCAGAAATTGCGGAAAAGGGGAAAATGGATTGTCTTGAATTAATTCAGCTAATTCGCCGGAACTGATAATCGCATCAACATCTAATTTAGAGATGCGGTCTTCCAACTCTTGCAACACTTCCGGAAGGGCGATGTCCTCTAAATACACGATGGATACTTTGGTTTTCCCTCTACGACCAACAATCAACTCCTTAATTTTCAAGTCACTATCAGGAATATGCAGGCGAATTAATGCGATACTTTGACTGCCGGTTTCGACAAACCCTAGATGCGCCCCTTTTAATGAAGTTTCAAGATTAGGATCTTCGATCGCCCTTTGTGGCCAACCTTGTGTCTTAAAAAGAAGCGCTTCTGCTCGGTTATCAATAAGTAAAATGCTATAACCTTGAAATATGGCACTTTCAATTTGTGACCAAGTATTTACTGCTTTTACATGGCCTACGGATACCGTGATATCTGATCCAACGTCCCCAGTTTCATATAGGAGTGGACGCAGCACATCGTTATTTATAGAATTTTTATCTACCAGTCCTTCAAGAAAAATTAATGCACCTTGCCCACCAGTTTGTTTGATTTCAATAAACCGTACAATCAGGTCAGGAGTCTCGCTGAAAACAGTATCTAATACAGCTATATTTTTTGTAAGAGATGAATGTATGGAGTCATTATTAGGTATGTAACTTGCAGACTGCTCATTTTTACGTGCTCTAAGCAGAGTACTTTTTAAAAATGACAAAAAATTCACATCCTACAACTCCTCCTCATGCTAATGATACATTTATTACCTCATTGCAGAGGTTTAATACGTCATTCAATATGGTGCTTTCTTAGCTGTTTTTTTCTTTGCATGCTGGATAAACTAGGTGCCGCCCCCAAAAAAACGGACATCACCCAGTCCTCTTGCAACTGCATATCCGTCGCTCAAGTTAGCCTGTTTATTTTTTATTAAAGTGTGGGTCTTTTCTAAGGATCGTTTACGAAAATGTGTTTTTGTTTGGTAAAAAATCATAAAATTTCTGTTTCTTTTTGTTTATACGCTATACAAAACGAGGGTGTGGTGGTAATATAAAGTTAATCAAAAACAAAACAAAGATATCGTAAAAAAACGGAGGTATTTCACATGGTACAAAGTTTGTGGGATCAAACAGCAGCAGCACAATTGCAGAGCGGGCTTGAAGAGCTTGTTTATCGTTCAAATATCATTGGATCGGATCGCAGAGTATGCAACTGGGGTGGAGGAAATACGTCTAGCAAAACGATGGTAAAAGATTTCCGCGGCCGTGATGTAGAAGTCATGTTCGTGAAAGGAAGCGGTTCGGACCTGGCAACGATGAAAGCGGGCAATTTCACAGGTCTTCGCATGGAAGATGTCCGTCTATTGTTCGAAAAAGCTGAAATGCCTGACGAAGAAATGGTCGCTTACCTCGTTAATTGCATGATTGACTCCAAGCACCCGCGTGCTTCCATCGAGACCTTGCTGCATGCATTTCTTCCTTTCAAACATGTTGATCATACCCATCCGGATGCAATTATAAGCTTATGCTGTGCTGATAACGGAAAAGAAATTGCGCGCGAAATTTATGGTGACCGCTTTATATGGGTTCCTTATGTTCGTCCTGGCTTCACTTTGTCCAAGATGATTGCGGAAGGGGTATTGGCTAATCCGAAAGCCGAACTCGTTCTGATGGAAAAACATGGACTTGTTACATGGGGAGACACTTCTGAAGCGTGCTATGCTCAAACGATTGCTATCATTAGCGAAGCGGAAAGCTTTATCGAGTCCCGCATCAATGAGGCAAAAATCTTCGGCGGCGTGAAATACGCGGCATTATCGGCAGGAGTTCGACGCCATATTGCGGCTGGCGTGATGCCAACGATTCGCGGAGCAGTTAGCGATGCGAAGAAAATGATTCTTACATTTGATGATGAAACGGATGTACTTCAATTCGTTGGCGGCCATGATGCTGCTGAGCTTTCCCAAATTGGTGCAGCTTGTCCAGATCACCTGGTGCATACGAAAGTGGTTCCACTGTACATCAATTGGGAGCCGAATGCTGGAGATATCGAAGGTCTGAAAGAGAAACTGAAAGAAGGCATCGCAGCCTATAAAGAACAATATAAAGCGTATTTCGAAAGAAATAAAAACGAAGGCGACGTTATGTTCGAAGCTGCTCCGCGCGTTATTCTGATCCCAGGTATCGGCATGATCAACACGGGTAAAAACTGGGCAATGTCCAAAGTAAGCGGCGCCTTATACCACCGTGCAATTGCTGTTATGAGAGGCGCGACGGCGCTTGGTAAATTCGTTTCCCTAAGTGAGAACGAATCCTACAATGTTGAGTACTGGCCGCTTGAGCTGTACAAGTTGACTCTTGCACCTGCTGAAGCAGAATTCTCGCGCAAAGTCGCCTTCATTACTGGCGGCGCAGGCGGTATTGGCAGTGAAACGGCTCGCCGGCTCGTTGCTGAAGGTGCTCATGTTGTGCTAGCTGACCTCAATCTTGAGGGTGCTCAGAAAGTAGCGGATGAGATCAACGCTAAATACGGTGAGAACCGCGCTATTGCTGTTAAGGTTGACGTTACTAGTGAAGAATTAGTTACCGAAGCATACGCCGAAACTGCAATTGCTTATGGTGGGGTTGATATCATCGTCAACAATGCCGGACTTGCAACATCAAGCCCATTTGACCAAACGTCTCTGAAAGAGTGGAACCTGAACATGAACGTGCTCGGAACGGGTTATTTCCTAGTAGCACGCGAAGCTTTCAAATTAATGAAAACACAAGGTATTGGCGGAAATATGGTATTTATAGGTTCCAAAAACTCCGTTTATGCGGGTAAGAATGCAACGGCCTACAGCGCAGCAAAAGCTTTAGAGGCTCATCTGGCACGTTGCATTGCCGCTGAAGGTGGAGAGTTCGGGATTCGTGTTAATACGATTCTTCCCGATGCCATTCTCCAAGGCTCCGCAATTTGGAATGGCAGCTGGAGAAATGAGCGTGCGGCAGCTTACGGCATCGAGCCGGATCAATTGGAAGAATATTACCGTAAACGTACAACGCTGTTAGTCAACATTTATCCTAGAGACATTGCAGAAGGTATTGCCTTCTTCGCTTCCTCTAAATCGGAGAAAACAACAGGCTGCATGCTCACCATTGACGGCGGCGTACCTGCAGCATTTACCCGCTAAGCGGGAGTGAATAGATATGTACAAAGCAAGAGGGGAAACATATTGGTTTATACCTGATGGATACATGTCGGAAAAAAGCTCAGGGGAGCTGACGCAGTGGCAGAGCGTTGCTCGGCCGTTTGACTAATTGCAAAATCGAGGTTGAGGAGATTCATCGTTTCTCGAATGATCTAGTGTCCGCAGGGAAACGGCTGCACTGGGACATC
This sequence comes from Paenibacillus sp. SYP-B3998, assembly GCF_010820665.1. GTDB lineage: Bacteria > Bacillota > Bacilli > Paenibacillales > NBRC-103111 > Paenibacillus_E. The sequence continues at coordinate 39,382 of NZ_JAAIKC010000013.1, forward strand.
CTCCGTCTTTATCACGAGATCAAGCAGGGGCTGTTGAAAGCCAAGCATCGTGGCATTGAAGCTAAAAGTCTTGGTATCGATTCTTGGGCCGTAGATTTCGGGTTGATTGGCATAGATGGCATCATGGAAGCTCATTTATCGATCCAGACGATCCGTTGTTCTTACATCCGGGTGATATGGGTTCTCGCATCAGATCGTACTGCAGGCAAACCGGACAGCACCTTCCTGATCAGCCTGGAGAAGTTGTTCGTTGTATATTGGAAAGTCTCGCGTTAAAATACCGTTATGTACTCGAGATGACTGAACGTGTATCCCAGCAGCGGTTTAACGGATTACATATGGTTGGAGGAGGCATTCAAAACCAACTGCTTTGTAAGTGGTCCGCAAACGCGATTGGAAAGCCTGTGTGGGCAGGCCCTGCTGAAGGAAGCATAATCGGCAACTTAGTCGTGCAATGGATCGCTCAAGGTGTGTTTTCTGATATTTGGGAAGCGCGTAAAGTCATAGGGGAATCATTCCCGGTTACCGTTTATGAGCCTGAAGAGCGAGAGGCATGGGAGGAAGCGTACGTACGCTTCCAAATCGTGACTGGGATTAAAGACTAGGAAAGAGGTATCGGTATGTTGGTTGCAGAACGGTATGAAAAGATTGTGCAGTTAGTGAGTGAAAGAGGGAGCATCCGGGTTACCGAACTTAGTGAGTTGTGCCAGGTTACAGAAGAGACGATTCGGCGCGATTTGGATCGCCTTGAGCAGGATGGCCGCTTACGTCGATCTCATGGGGGAGCTGTCAGCATCAAGGAGAACCAAACCAGTGAAACTCCTTACTTTGAGAGAGAGATTATTTTCGCTGAAGAGAAGAAGCGGATTGCCCGGGAAGCTATCAACTGGATTCAACCTCATGATCGAATCCTACTGGATGCCAGCACAACAGCTTGGTACATGTCTTCGTTGTTGCCTGATATACCTCTCACCGTTCTGACGAATTCGATTAAGGTCGCAACTGAACTCAGCAGCAAAGAAAAAATTGAGGTTATCTCTACAGGCGGACAGCTTGCAAAGCGTTCTCTGTCTTACATTGGTCCATTAGCGGAGCGCTCACTGGATAATTATCATGTCGATAAACTATTCCTCTCATGCAAAGGGGTTCATATGAATCGAGGCATTAGCGAGTCAAATGAACTTCAGGCACGCGTGAAGCAGAAAATGATCGAAATCGCTGATCAAGTGATTCTCCTGGCTGATGCAAGTAAGTTCGGTGTCCGAGCATTCACTCATGTGGGACATCTAAGCAAAGTGGATACGACGATTACGGATAATCGCATTTCGAGTGAAACGCGCACCCAATTAGAGGAACTTGGGATCTCTATTAAAGTAGTATAAATAGTAAGAACCTCGATCGTTGAGGTTCTTTTACTTGACATGTCTGACAACCTGATAAATATAAAATGTGTTAAAGATGAGAGGTGCGCAACATGAAAGTATCTTTATTTATTACTTGTCTTAGCGATGCGATTTATCCCCGAGTAGGAGAAGCGATGGTGCGGCTTTTGGCCAAATATGGCGTGCAGTTGGAATTCCCAACCGTTCAAACTTGCTGCGGTCAACCGGCTTATAATAGCGGATATTGGGATGAAGCACGGACAACGGCGAAAACAATTCTCGAAGCGTTTGAAGACAGCGATTTTGTTATTTCTCCTTCGGGTTCATGCACTTACATGATTCATCACTATGCGAATCTCTTTCAAGACGATCCTGTTCGCTTGGAGAAAGCGGTAAAGCTTCAGAAGAAAACTTACGAATTTACTCAGTTTCTTGTGCAGGTGCTGGGTGTTACTGATCTTGGGGCGGTGTTTCCGCATAAAGTTACCTACCATCCATCATGTCATGGAAGCAGACTTCTAGGTGTTAAAGATGAGCCGATGGAACTGCTGAAAAACGTCCAAGGTTTAGAATTTATACCGCTACCTTTTGCTGAGGATTGCTGCGGATTCGGTGGAACTTTTGCTGTGAAGATGGCCGACATTTCAGGAGCTATGGTCACAGAGAAAGTGGATCATGTGAAAGAAACAGAAGCGGAAGTCCTTGTCGGTCTGGATATGGCGTGTTTAATGAATATCGCTGGTAACCTGCGCTATCGAAACGAACCCGTCAAGGTTATGCACTTGGTAGAGCTGTTATATGAAGGAGTGAATCGGGCATGAGCACTGCAAATTCTGCGGCTTCTAGCGTAAAAGGACGTGCTGATCTGGCACTCAATGATGAGTTTTTGCGTAATGCAGTGCGCTTTACGACAGAGCGGCTGCGCGGAGGTAAGAACAAAGCTTCTGAAGAACATGGCAATTGGGATGAGTGGCGGGAGAGAGGTCGACAAATCCGTCTGCACACGATCGCTCATCTGGATTATTATTTAAATTTGTTCGCAGATAACGCTCGCGCCAATGGTGTTCATGTCCACTTCGCTGATACATCAACGGATGCAGTGAAAATAACTCTAGCTATTGCGGAAAGAAAACATGCAAAATCGGTTGTGAAATCGAAGTCGATGGTAACTGAAGAACTCCACCTGAATTACGCACTCGAATCTATCGGCGTGGAGGCTATTGAGACTGATCTTGGCGAGTATATCATTCAACTTGCCGGAGAAACGCCTTCCCATATTATTATCCCGGCGATTCATAAGAACAGATATCAAATTGCTGATTTGCTCTCCAAGGAAGCCGGAGAGACGCTTCCGCCGGATACCTCGATACTCGCGGGTTTTGTTCGCAAGAAGTTGAGGGAGAAGTTCCTTGAGGCCGACATTGGGATGACAGGCTGCAACTTCGCAATTGCCGAGACAGGATCTATGGTACTGTTCGAGAATGAAGGTAACGCGCGGATGGTGACGACGGTTCCGAAGACTCAAATTACGCTAATGGGTATGGAGCGGATCATTCCTTCCTGGACCGATCTGGAAGTGATGGCGACTCTTCTGCCTCGTTCGGCGACAGGTCAGAAGCTGACCGTGTATATGTCAGGCATAACGGGGCCACGAAGAGAAAAGGATGCCGATGGTCCGGAGGAAATGCACATCATTATCGTCGATAACGGACGTTCTCTACAGCTTGGAGATCCTGAATTTCAGGAATTGCTGAATTGTATCCGCTGCGGTGCTTGCTTAAACGCATGTCCGGTTTATCGTCATATCGGTGGTCATGCCTACGGTGGAACATACAGTGGTCCGATCGGCGCCGTATTGACGCCAGCCTTACAGAAGAATGTAGCCGAGTGGGACGATATCGCCAATGCATCCAGCTTATGCGGTGCTTGCTATGAAGCATGCCCAGTCAAAATCCCTCTGCACGATATGCTTGTTTCTTTACGGCGCCGTAAGGTGGAGAGCGGCTATGGCAACAAATTGGAAGCGGCCGGGATGAAAGGCTTTGCGGCGATTATGGGTAATTCCAGTCGTTTCAAAGGTGTGCTGAAACTAGGTAAGATCGGTCAAAAGCTTATCGTTCGAAATGGGGAAATCCGCTTGAAGCTAGGCCCGCTTAAAGGCTGGAATACGTATCGGGTAGCACCAAGTTTGCCTAAGGAATCGTTCCGGGATCGATGGGAGACATTGGAGGGAGAATTACGGCATGGGCTGAATGAGCTGGATCCAGAAGTGCGCAAACGAATGGAAGCCATCGTGAAGGACAGAGAAGCTGGAGGAGGGCATGAACATGGCTGATACGCATCAGGATTGGTTAGCGGAGCTTGAAGCGGAGTCACGCGCGAAGCAAGAAGCATTTATGAATGGCATCGCTAGTAAGCTTGGAAGACCACGGGTGATCGAGAAACCAGCTCATCCTTATCGGGGAGCGCCGGATTTCTGGCATGCGTTCGAGTGGCCTTTAGAAGAGAGAATTAAGAGATTTGCGGAAAATTTCCAAAGTGTTGGCGGACATGTGGCGCGTTTATCTTCATTGGAAGATGCTAAACAGTTCATTGTGAATAAAGCAGAAGAAATGAATGCGAAATATATCATCCGGCAAAACCAAGCGGAGCTTGACGCTCTCGATCTGGAAGGCGCGCTGACAGACGCTAAAATAACGGTATGGAACCGTGATCCGGAGGAGCACTGGAAAGCTCGCGCCGCTGAAGCGGACTTTGGCGTTGTTGTGGCGGACTATGCTGCTGCGTATACGGGATCCATGACCGTCTTGTCATCTCAGGACAAGGGAAGATCCGTTAGCCTGTTACCGACGGTATTGATGGCGATCATTCCTGTTGATCGACTGAAAACCCGCTTAGGGGAAACGTTGATAAACTTTGATCGTGCAGGAAGGGAGAACCTGCCGGCGGGTATTCACTTCATCTCCGGACCAAGTCGTTCGGCTGATATTGAAAATGATCTGACCATTGGTGTTCACGGACCTGGGGTCGTATACGCTTTGATCATAGGATAAAGAGGGTTAACAATATGGAAGTAACGAAACTGATGAAACGCAATCACTATGAGGAAATCACGGAGCAGATTAAGAACCTGATTCTCCAGGGTCAATTGAAAGTAGGAGATAAACTGCCTTCGACAAAGGAATTGTCCGAAAGGTTTGGTGTCGGAAGATCCACGACAAGAGAGGCTCTAAGCGCATTGAAAGCGATGGGTTTTATTGATATTCGGCAGGGTGGAGGATGCAGAATCATCAGCAATACGCCTAATGAAATTGAGCTGCCAGAGCTTGAATCGCTTCGCGTGAACCGTACGACGCTTTTGGAATTGCTAGAAGCCAGGCACTCTTTGGAGATTTCGAACGCTGCTATTGCCGCTGAGAAAAGAACGGATGATGACCTTGAAATTTTGAACGGATTGATGAAGGAAATGGAAGCCTCTATAGGAAACGATCTGGAAGGGGAACGAACGGATTTGTTATTCCATGTTTCCCTGGCCAAAGCGACACATAACTCGATTATGGTACGTCTGTTCGATTCCATTATGAACCCGATGGAGATGGCGATTCGTGAAACCCGCCGCGTCGAAATGTATGCCAATTGCTTCGTCGCGGAACGGCTGTATCAAGAGCATTCGATGATCTTCGAGGCTGTATCGGCACGTGATAAGAATCTTGCCGCTAGGCATATGAGGCTTCATCTGGAGCATGTTGAAAGTATTTTGACAAAATATGTGTAAGAAATAGCACATTGAATATTTACAAATCTATAAAAGTAGATATAATAATCGATATGGAACCTTTATTGATTTATAAAGCTTTGTCTAACGAGACGCGTAGTCAAATCATGCTATGGTTAAAAAATCCAGAGAAATTCTTTGATGAAAGGCCCTATTTGCAACAGGGTCTCAATTTCCGAAGTGGTGTTTGCGTGGGAGAAATTCAGGCTAAAGCGGGACTTGCACAGTCTGTTATCTCGAGTTATTTGTTGATTATGCAAAAAGCGGGTTTGTTGGAATCTGAGCGAATCGGGAAGTGGACGTATTATCGTCGGAACGAAAAGACAATACAGGAATTTTCCGAGTACATTAAAAAGGAACTATAAACGAAAAGGAGGTTTTTTTTTTGTATTTCACATCTAGATATCTGTATATATGAATATAAATGGAGGCTTACATTCAATATGAAAAAGGTTAACCCTTTGCTTATCATTATTCTGGCTTTAGGCGTATTCGGCATTATTACAACGGAAATGGGTATTATAGGGGTTTTGCCCCAGGTAACTCAAAAATTTAATATATCAGCTTCACAAGCAGGATGGCTTGTGAGTATATTTGCTTTAGTCGTTGCCATTTCAGGTCCTTTCCTGACATTACTCGCTTCTGGTATTAATCGTAAAATCATTCTCCTAACTGTAGTACTTATTTTCGCGATTTCAAATATCGTTTATGCCTATACTACGAAATTCGAAGTTATGCTAGCTTTCCGTATTCTTCCTGCCGTTTTTCATCCTGTCTTTTTTTCAGTAGCTCTTGTGACGGCAGCTAAACTTGTCCCTTCGGAACAAAGCAGCAAAGCGGTTACAAAGGTTTTTGCTGGAATAACTGTCGGGTTTGCTTTTGGTGTGCCTTTGACTTCTTATCTGGCAGAGCAGTTTTCGTTAGAAGCTGCTTTCTTGTTTGGTGCTTTTGTAAGTGTGATTGCTTTTGTAGGAATATTAGCTTGGCTTCCTTCCATGCCTGTTAAGGGAAAAATGTCTTATGGCAAGCAACTTGGTATATTACGCAAACCTCAATTGTGGTTAAATATCGTGACAGTTATTTTTATCTTTGCGGCTATGTTTTCTGTATATAGCTACTTTGCTGAATACCTTGGACAAGTAACACATATGAACGGGTCATGGATAAGTATCCTGTTGATGGCTTTTGGTCTAGTCATGATTTTGGGGAATTTTTTATTTGGGGGATTATTGCATAAAAGCATTACAAAGACCGTCATCATGTTTCCTTTACTATATGCGGTAATTTACTTATTCGCTTATTATTTGGGTTCTTATTTCATTCCGATGGTTGTTGTTGTGTTCATTTGGGGGGCCGTGCATGCTGGCGGGCTTATTGTCAGTCAAGCATGGTTAACGACTGAGGCGAAAGAAGCTCCCGAATTCGGCAACAGCTTGTTAGTCTCATTTTCCAATCTTGGAATTACTGTAGGGACTTTTATCGGTGGTTGGTTTATTTCTCACTTGGGCATACATCAACTCATCTGGAGTGGAATTATGTTTACACTGCTTGCTTTCTTATTGATCATAATTAAAATAAAAGTTTCCAAATCGGGCTCAGAGGAAGTAAACTTACGTTAAACGGTGAACGATAATTTATTATGTGGTGAAAGAATATGACATATATTTCGCCAATAGTATGTAAACTTGTTGCACAATCTTTGAGTCATGGAGGGGATTTTCATAATGAATGAGTTGAATGGATTATTTCGTAAAAGAATTGGCATTCCAGAGAACGAAAAACTTACATTTGGAACCTTAGATAACATTCTTGAAAGAACAGCAACAGCCCTTCCTTTTGAAAATTTATGCATCCTTTCAAATAAAACAAGAGCTATAACAAAAGAGAATTTAATTAACAAAATTCTCGTGAAAAATGAAGGTGGTCTATGCTATCAATTGAATCCTCTGCTTTATTTTTTCTTAGTTGAAAATGGGTTTAATGCAGTGTTAGTTCGAGGGGAAGTATACAATTATGCAACGGAGGACTGGTCAAATCTCGGGAGAACTCATGTAGCTATTCTTTTGCAGCATGAAGGTCAAACGTACTTGGTTGATACTGGATTTGGAGGGAACCTACCACTAAAACCTGTGCCGCTAAATGGAGAAACAACCTCCTCTATGAATGGAGAATTTCGAGTCAAAGCAATGGAAAGTGATTATGGAGACTATATACTTGAAATGAAATTAAAATATAAAGATGTAGATTGGAAAATAGGCTATGCTTTTGATACAAAACGACCATTAGAGGATTTATCTGAACTGAATGAAGTTCAAGGAATCATCACCCAGCACAAAGAATCACGATTTAACAAAACCCCATTGATTACCCAACTTAAAAGCAATGGGAATGTAACGTTAACCGATACTTCTTTCACACAATGGATTGATGGAAAATCGAAAAAGGAACAGATTGACAACGTTAGATTCAAAGAGCTAGCCAAACAGCATTTTGGATTTCTAGAACTATGAGAAACTAAAGAAAGTTGATGACTAATGTGAAGTGCGCCTTAACCAAGCAGGGAAAGACCTTTAAAGATTATCGGTATTTAACGATTACGGAAGGAACGCTGGTCTGTATCCTTAATATCATTAAAGGCCGACTATATTCCGATAAAAAGACGATAAATCCAACATACGAGTCGTATCCTACCAAGCAGGAAGCCGTCGATCGCTTGAAGGAATTGGCTTATGAACTCCAAGGTAAAGGATTCATCGAAGAACCGATCGACGTATTATTTCAAATCAAGGAAAAAGAAACATACGTGTTCGATAAGGCGAAATGGCATTATGAAGGCGAGTTTCCGCATGAACTGGATTCCTTTCAAGCCTACGTCCCGACCGGTATGTTCGTGGCCTGGGTGATCAAAAACGACCTGTCCAGCAAGCGAAACCGCAAAAACGATGCATCAGATATTGAGCTTGTCAAACGGGATGAAATGACAGGCGCCCAATTTTATCGAACAAACTGGGATGGCGTGCTGAGCTCGAATGATTTATCGGACGAAGCGGATGCGTTTGCGCGTGAATACCTTAATATCCATAACGATATTTATACTGCTACTGATTTCGCGGAAATTTTGGCATCTGGCTTGCCGACGATCTACCATGTGGAAGATTCGATCGAGAACTATCGCATAATCGAACCGGTCATTTCGGAACGCTACCGTGACTGGAAACGTCGTAATTGTTCAGGAACTCTCTAGAGTGTTGCGTGGCAACGCTTGATTCGATGAAAAAGGAAGGTTTTTTCTTCGATTTGAACGAATCGGGGGTATTGGTTTTTACTGTATCGGATGCTACACATGCACTAGAAGGTGATTGGATTGCTCATTGAATAGAAAAGAACTTGTTCTAGAATTTCAGAATTGGATCGGCAATTGATGGTCCAAACAGCGGGATTTTAGAGAGCGAAGCAAGGTTGCCACGGCTTCTGGAGCCGGGGGCTACTCGACTGTCTGAAGGCGAGATTTGAAGTCGTAATTGGCGGAGCCTGCTTTTGGCCAATAGAACTTGTAATCCTGTTAACAAGCAAGGATCAACGAAAACTAGGAGATCGATTAGCCCAAACTGCTGTATTTTATAGTGGGAAAAAAGTAAGTTTACCGGTTAAAATCTTACTATCTTTTTGTGCATTTCTTATGTTTGTAGGTGTTCTCTTCTCAATGACTATTTTTTTGATTAAAAGTAATAGATCCTACGAAATTTCAGAACGTTTTATTAGAGAAAATCCCCAAGTTCGATCGCAACTTGGAGAAGTAATTTCAATTGGTTTAGTTCCAATGGGTGGCGTTTCCATAAGTAATGGGAGAGGCGAGGCTAATTTTGATATCAAGGTGAAGGGCACAATGAAAAGTGCTACGATCAACATTAGCTTATATAAGGAATCAAACAGTGATTGGAAAATAAAGGAATATAAAATGAAGTAAGGGTACCTGGTAGAACTCTGAAATATTGTATTCTGGCTAAGTAAACGAGAAACGTCTGCTCAATAAACACTGCAAAGGCTGCCGCTATTTCCGGCAGCCTTTACTCACCTCACTGGCAGGTTTGCATGGCGGCGGCTTCAAATAAATATCTGCTTATGGCAGGGAAATCATGGGCAATATCGAAGGTATTCACTTAATATTGGTGTTTTGAGGGGGGATTTTTATTCATTCTGATTTAGACTTTATCATGGATGTCATGGAAAATTTCGAGAAGCCTTGGTTTATATCTGGAGGTTGGGTAGTCGATATTGCCTTGGGTAAATTAACGAGAGAGCATGACGATCTCGACATTTGCATTTACCGCGAGGATGCTAAAGAAGCACTTCGATATTTTGAAAACTGGGAAATTAAAGTCGCGGTACCAGGTGAAGGCCGTCTTGTTGACTATGAACAGTTTAGCGATTTATCACTGCCCAGATATTGTTTACATCTTTTTAGAGAAAAGAATTTTATAGAAATTTTGCTTACTGAACGTGTGGGGGATGAAGTTTTTTTTCGAAAAAATAAGAATATAACTATGGGCACAAATGATTTTGCCCTCAAAGATAGTGCAGGTAGACCCTTTGTAAATCCGGTATGGCAGCTGCTGTTTAAAAGTTTGAACCCGAGAGGAAAAGATAATGAAGATTTCAATAATTATCTCTCGATCATGAATGATAGGCAAAAGCTTTGGCTCGCAAGTGGAATACGTATAATGAAACCTGATTCAGTTTGGTTAGCGAAACTTTCGGTTTGACAATTGCGTTAACGGAAAACAAGAGATGAAAAACCTACACCACAAGGCTGACGCGGGAACAATCGGCAGCTTTGCTATGCTATTGGGCAGAATAAACGCAAGCATGTGCTCAACATATGGTATGGTTCAAAGAGGGGGCGGAAAATGAATGGTGTAATAATCAATTAATATCAGCAACCAAACCCAGACGCTATTGTGAAAATAATAAATCGAGAAGGCACCCATCTATGTGTAGAAAGGGTATAATAAATTGGTTTTATGTAAAATAAAAAACGAAGTTACAAAAGATAAAAGAAAAAGGAGATACAATGACAGAGAAAAAAGCAATGATAGAAACAGGATGGAACTTCGACAATAGTTATGCGAGTCTGCCGAAATTATTTTTTACCAGACTCAACCCAGCCCCTGCACGCTCACCGAGGTTGATCATTCTTAATAGTCCGTTGGCAATATCCCTGGGGCTGAACGTCCAAGCGCTGCAAAGCAATGATGGCGTAGCAATGCTTGCTGGCAACCAGATTCCCGAAGGCGCTTTGCCTCTTGCTCAAGCTTATGCAGGGCATCAATTCGGGCATTTTAACTTGTTAGGGGACGGCCGGGCTCATCTGCTTGGCGAACAGATTACTCCTTTAGGTGAGCGGGTTGATATTCAGCTTAAGGGTTCAGGTAAAACGCCATATTCCCGCAGAGGCGATGGTCGAGCGGCACTTGGACCGATGCTGCGTGAATACATCATCAGCGAAGCCATGCATGCGCTTGGGATTCCTACCACCCGCAGCCTAGCGGTGGTAACAACCGGTGAGTCAGTACTCCGCGAAACCGAGCAACCTGGTGCAATTCTGACCCGCGTGGCTGCCAGTCATCTGCGTGTCGGCACCTTTCAATATGTCTCAAAATGTGGCACTATCCAGGATCTTCGAGCCCTGGCTGATTACACATTGCAAAGACACTTTCCAGAAGTTATTGCTGATGAGAACCGATATCTTTGCCTACTTCAGGAAGTACTCAAGCGTCAGGCCGTGCTAATTGCCAAATGGCAGCTTGTTGGCTTTATTCACGGGGTGATGAATACCGACAACATGGCCCTTAGCGGAGAAACTATTGATTATGGTCCTTGTGCCTTCATGGATGCCTATGATCCAGCAACAGTATTCAGTTCCATTGACATTCATGGCCGCTATGCCTATGGAAATCAGCCACATATTGCCACGTGGAATCTTGCGAGATTTGCTGAAACCCTATTGCCGCTGCTGCATGTCAACGAGGCGCAGGCTATCAAACTGGCTGAGGATGCGATTTCAGACTTCTCCGAGTTGTATCAACGTAATTGGCTCGCGGGAATGAGGGCAAAACTGGGAATCTTTAACGAAGAGCAACAGGATGAATCCCTTATTGAAGTCCTGCTCAGTATGATGCAGACTTATCGTGCGGACTACACCAATACCTTTCGCGCATTAACTTTTGATAAGCCGGAGGATACAGTTCTGTTTGGCACCACGGAATTTGCTCAGTGGCATGAGCTGTGGCAGGCGAGATTAGGCAGGCAGCAGGAGTCAAAAGCCTCCTCGCATCAGTTGATGCGCAGCAGCAATCCCGCGATAATCCCGCGCAACCACCGGGTAGAAGACGCACTAGAAGCCGCGGCTAAAGGAGACTATAGCGTAATGGAGCGGCTTCTTGATGTCCTTTCAAGCCCCTACGCGCACTCGCCTGAACAGGTTGATTACTCTACATTGCCTGCGGTATCAACCTGTCCTTACCGAACCTTTTGCGGTACCTGATATACAGAAAAAATGAACGATAATGGAGGAAGCTCAATGAGTCAACGCTATCGAATTACAAGAGCATTTCAAGAAAAGGATAATTCGGTGAAAACAATATCTTTGGAAGAGTGCAAGCAGTATTTTACGTCTAAACCTGATTTTTCCTATACATCCGTATTTACGGTGACAGCCTCTACCAGTATGTCCATTGAGGGAGATTTTTTCATGTGGAGCTATGGCGATACAAAGATCCCGTTCCGGCATTATGAGGGAGATATTTATGTATCTGGCACCAATGAAGCAGTGATCCCCAAGATGATTGAGGTTGCGGGCGAGTTGGGGGCAGATGTGGTTGAAGGGTAATTTTGTAAATTCTTGTTTGGAAATCGAAGCTGGCAATTACCGATGCACAATATAAATAAAATGAGGCGACACAAATCCATCGACAAGAACTTAGACTCTCAGCCCGTTGCTGTGGGTCCCTTTTTTTGAATTAACGAAAGTGTCTTGCAATTGGAATATTTGGTAAAGTGATAGGAGCATTGAATTTTGATTTTGTTATGGAGGTTAGTGGATAAACAGATTTCAATTTGGTAGGGGGCAAATATGACACAATTAGAGTTCTCATCCATCGCTGGCTCCGAGTCGCCGATACCCTTTCTCGCATCTGGGTCATACCCTGTTCGTCACGGAAATAGGGTTCGTCCGCTCGTGGATAGTGCGCCCACCTTTCGTCGGATTTGTGAGGCCATCGAAGCAGCGCGGCACAGTGTCTGGCTCACAATTACTTTCATGTCACCAGATTTCCAGATGCCGGACAAGCGAGGTACCTTGTTCGATGTACTGGACAGCGCGGTATTGCGAGGTTTAGATGTTAGGGTTATTTTCTGGCGCCCCAATCTTGAGAGTAGTGGGTATGGCCAAGCCTTCCCGGGATACTGGGATAGTTACCCAACTCCCGGGGGATCTCCATTTGATATTTCCTCTGGCGAACGTTCAATCTTTGAACAGTACAAACGAGCGATCGATGCCGCTCGTTCCTCAATCTACATCGAGAATCAGGCTCTTCCGATCCCGGAGATTGCTGTCAGACTGGAGGAGGCCTTGAAGCGTGGCGTGGATGTCGTTCTTCTAGTTCCAGCTGAACCCGAGCAATACGTCTACACTTTCCGTCAACATCCGGACAGAAAAAGCTTCTTTGATCAGTTAGAAACGCTCGGCCAATACAAGAATTTTGCCCTTGTCGGAATAGCAGGATTGAATGGACAGGGGGGGCGCAGTAACATTTACGTACATGCAAAATTAATGATGATCGACGACGTGTGGGCGACAATCGGTTCCTGCAACCTTCATTCGAATTCACTATTTGGTCATACGGAGATGAACGCTACGTTTTGGGATCCGAAAGTGGTGCGTTCGCTCCGCAGTCAACTTTTGGTCGAACACTTGGGCCTAGGCACCCTACAGTTGAATGACCGCGAGGCGTTTAAGCTTTATCGGAACATTGCTCAAGAAAACCAACTCAGAGGAGCGCGCGGTGACTTCAATTGGAAAAGTCTTGCGTTTAGTCTAGACCCAACAACTTATGGCAAATAGCAGGTTCACTCCATTGGGTGAATCCATATTTTTTGATCGTTGCACTCCAACGATATGAATAAGCCGCCATTCATGGAATATTCCATGATAGCAGCTTATATTTTATTGATATAGAATCCTGCACAGAAGCTTTTTGATTTAATTATCGCTCCGAAAGAACGTATGAATTAAATTCGATACAGAGTGATCATACAATGTTTTAGCTGTATAAGCGCTTCCTACGTATTGTGTGTTTATCATACATATAGCGATGGGCAGTGCAATTAACCACCGTGGAGAGCGCATCGCTGGCAACGATGAGGTCAGGGGTTCAGTCCCTATACATCCAATGACACCTTTTTTTGAAAAGGATATTTTATCCTGTGTGTTATAATAGTGGATATAGGACACCGTTGATTATTGAACACTCCCCTCAATTTTAGATGTGGGGTATTTCTTGCAGTTTAAGTCGAGTTCTCAAGATATTCAAGAGTGAGGAGGGAATGTGGTGACGGAACGTATCCCGTGTACAAGGGAAGGCTGTTCAGCAACAATTTTGCCTACCACAGCTGAGAAAACAGGTGGTTATTGTATGCCATGCAAGCAGGAGATGAAGCGCCAAGAGCGACAACTATATATAGATAAGCATCGTAGAGACGTAAATTTGTATGAGGGGATTGCTGATCCTGTGGAAATTCTCAAGATCATGCATACCAATTTAGAATACGATCCTATGATCCGTTACACGCCATATAAACAGAATAAGGAGCAACTTTATATGTCATTGTCTGCGGAGGACGCAGGCAAGATGTTGGACTATGCAGTGAACTTACTTGTTTCGGGTGACGAGGATACGAGCAAGGACATTTTATTGTCGCTAGTTTGTTATAAGAACATATCGCTGTCTGCTTGGATCCCTGAGCTTATCTCCCGCGAACTATATTATCCTGGGATATTATTTAAGGATGCCTCGGAGGAAGTTCGGAATCAGTTGATGGATCAGGTGGAATACGATAATGATAACCGCAATCATCTATTATCGGCTTTGGTCTGGATCGGAGACGAACAAGTCGTACAGCGGTTGCATGAATGGCGGAAATCTTCCCCCGAGTGGGTAGGAAATCTCAATATTTCGCCTGATTTGTACACGTATGAAGCAGGATGGGAACTTACCGAAGAGGGGGAGCGGCACAATTTATTTTATGGATACAGTTATGCTATTGAGAAGGTGGAAAAAGCGGAGGAATCTGTCCACGGAGCTAGCGAATCAGTAATATTGCTGACTGAAAGCTCACATACTTGTCTGTGGTGCGGCGGGAAGTTGACTACACTTTTGGATATAGGAGTGAGCCACCCTTTTTTTGAATTTTTATCCTTGGCTGGAGAACGGCTTAAGGTGGAAACCTGCGTTATCTGCGGTTGCTACGGCACTGTATATATGGATGTGGATTTAAATGGGGAGACGAAGTGGAGTACATATAATAAGAGACCAGACTATTTGCCGGATATCAATCATGACGATTACGATGACCAATATTTATCTGCAAGCAAGTCTTTTCGGATAGCCAGCCAGCCTCGGAGTGTTTACCATGCTGCTGAATGGACGCTAGAGCCAACTGTCTCCCAGGTCGGTGGACATCCGTCTTGGATACAGGACGCAGAGTATCCGGCATGTCCTTGCTGCTCCAAGCGAATGACTTTTATCAGCCAATTAGATTGGGGAGAAATAGAGAAGCATGGTGAGGGCATCTATTATATGTTCCTATGCCCGAATTCCATGATTACAGCTACATTATTCCAGCAATCATAGCCATAGTTGTATGCTCATTATAGGAATCCAGGACAATATGATGGGAGTTTACCTATCCTAAAATTGTGTTTCATGGTTTTTACATAGGCGAAATTATTTCATACATCGAGTTGAGTAATGCAACCAACCACTACGGGAAAGCACCTGCTTATGCGAGAGGTTTAGGGGGGAGTAGTCCCCCTAGGCTCCAAAAAAAGCCGCTAAACACAAAGATTTCTGAGTGTTTAGCGGCTCTTTGGTATGCAAATTTCTAAGCTTTTTATTCCTGTGTTCAAACCGATGGTAAAAATGGGAATTTTTTAATTATCGGTTGTTTCTCGGTTGCTTGTGGACAATACGAGTTTATTTTAATATCTGTGGGTGGGAGATTCCCTCTTGGTTAAAAGTAACAATAAAAATAGAGCCTTATGTTAAAAAATGGTTGAGAAAAACCGATAAAGGGATAGAATCAGAATCTAGTTTTTAAGGAGTGGTCATAATTTCAGTATCAGGAGTGCGGTCAACTGCTTCTTACTACCAAACAGCATTTCGAGCGTAACTCCGAAGAAGACTCTGGCAGGTGCCGAGGGCTAGTAAATGCGGAATCGGTGCAATCAGCTTCTCCGTATGTCTTTGATAGCCACAAACTTCTTGCTGAGCTGATGGGAGCTACATGTGGGAAGCTTGCTTCAGACTCATGGTGGGAAGTAAACCTTGATGATTGAACCAGATATTCCATAGTAAAACAAGTTTATTTACGCGATCAAATTGTTCGAAATACCGAGGGCGAAGATAAGAAATGTTCAGCTAATCGCTGACAAATGGGTCAGTTTGTCACTGAATGTATGAACTGAGAATCACCGTATAGGTTTAAGGAGGAGGACAAAGTGATGGAGGAGCTCTATCAAATGTTTACTCCTGTTTTGAGCAACACAGAATAACTAGTCTGAAGTGGAGGTTTCATATGATTGCTAGAAAATTTGCTCGTAAAGTACTATCGATCGTTCTGATGATATGTTTGATGTTCGCATCAGTCGGAGTTGCATACGGTCAAACGCTTCATTCGGACATTGAAGGACACTGGGCGGAAAACCAATTAAGAAGCTGGATCTCCCAAGGTTTAATTAAGGGATATACAGACGGTTCTCTCAAACCGAACAACGAAATTACGCGTGGGGAGTTCATGGTTTTAGTTAACCGCTTGTTTCAATTCAATAAAACTACTAGTATAGGCTTCACTGATTTAATAGTGTCTGATTGGGAATATATAGAAGTTCAAAAAGCAGTGGAAGCAGGTTACATACAAGGCTATGAAGATCAGACAATTCGCAGTTCCAAACCCCTAAGCCGCCAAGAAGCAGCAGTTGTTGTAGCGCATCTGTTGAATTTGCCTAACGATGAGTGGGCGGCTAATCTATTTAAAGATGCTTCAGCAATGGCATTATGGAGCAAAGGCGCAGTAGGAGCAGCAGCATCCAAAAACATTGTTACAGGGTATGCAGACCCTATTTTCAAGCCAGAAGCAAACATTACTCGCGCAGAGGCCGTTGTGATGCTGGACAACGCGAAAAGCTTAACGTTAGAGAAGCCGCCTGCAAATATAAATAACGGTGGCACACCAACACCAACACCAACACCAACGCCAGCTCCTAGTGGAAACGGGAGCGGGAACGATGGCAATGGCAATGAATCGCCATCACCATCACCATCGTTGCCAACTACTACAGGTGTGAGTGGAACTACATCTATCACTACAGCAGGGACTCTTGCAACTGCGGGTGTCTCGCAAGTTGCAACATTAACGATAACCACGGGTGCAACAGCAACAGGAACGCTTCGTGTGACGTTCACGGATGGAACGACACCTGTGGCTGTAAATGTAACACTAACAGGAACAGAGGCAGCTGCTAGTGTGGCAACGAGAATTGCTGCAGCATTCGGCACTACGATTACGGGATGGAACGTAACTGTTAGCGGTAAGAATGTACTCTTTACAGCCAGTGCTCCAGCAGCAAATAATACAAATGTTACAGCTACAGTTGAAGGTGCCGCGACAGGAGTGGGGACACCAAGTAGTACGATCACTACCCCAGGCGCTGCAATGCCTACAGGTATTGCGCAAGTCGCAACATTAGCGATTTCTAACGGAGCTACAGCAGCAGGATCGATTTATGTAAAATTCACAGATGGAACGACGCCCGTGTCTGTAAATGTATCGATAGCAGGAACAGAAGCTGCTGCTGATGTAGCGACGAAAATTGCTACGGCATTCGGCACATCGATTATCGGCTGGAATGTAACGGCAAGCGGTACGAATGTTCAGTTCACAGCCCAAACACCAGCCGCGAATAATGCAAGTGTTGCAATAAGTGTATTTGAGGCGTCGGGAGTAGGAGCTCCAATCAGTACAATTACTACCCTCGGAAATTTAGGCACAAACACGGCACAGGTTGTAACATTGACACTTCCCGGTTCTGAATCAAGCGGAGGACCGATTGGGGTGAAGTTCACAGATGGGACAACATCTGTGTCTGTAAATGTAACCATGTTGGATTCTCCAGAAACAGGGGCCCAGCTAGCGACAAAAATTGCTGCAGCGTTCGGCACTTCTATCCCAGGCTGGAATGTATCTGCAAGCAGTACAAGCGTACTCTTTACAGCCAATGTTCCAGCAGTGAATAATACGAAGGCTGTAGCAAGGTTATCGGGAATGGCGACAGGAATAGGAATGCCAGATAGTACGATCACTATCCCAGGCGCTGCAATGCCTACAGGTATTGCGCAAGTTGCAACATTAGCGATTTCTAACGGAGCAACAGCAGCAGGATCGATTTATGTAAAATTCACAGATGGAACGACGCCCGTGTCTGTAAATGTATCGATAGCAGGAACAGAAACTGCTGCTGATGTAGCGACGAAGATTGCTGCGGCATTCGGCACGTCGATCGGCTGGAATGTAACGACAAGCGGCACGAATGTTCAGTTCACAGCCCAAACACCAGCGGCGAATAATGCAAGTGTTGCAATAAGTGTATTTGAGGCATCGGGAGTAGGAGCTCCAACTAGTACAATTACTACCCTCGGAAATTTAGGCACAAACACGGCACAGGTTGTAACATTGACACTTCCCGGTTCTGAATCAAGCGGAGGACCGATTGGGGTGAAGTTCACAGATGGGACAACATCTGTGTCTGTAAATGTAACCATGTTGGATTCTCCAGAAACAGGGGCCCAGCTAGCGACAAAAATTGCTGCAGCGTTCGGCACTTCTATTCCGGGCTGGAATGTATCTGCAAGCAGTACAAGCGTACTCTTTACAGCCAATGCTCCAGCAGTGAATAATACGAAGGCTGTAGCAAGGTTATCGGGAATAGCGACAGGAATAGGAATGCCTGATAGTACGATTACTACCCCAGGAGCTACAACAACTACGGGTATAGCGCAAGTTGCAACATTAGCGATAGCTAATGGAGCAACAGTTGCAGGTTCGATTCATGCGAAGTTCACAGACGGAACAACGCCTGTTTCTGTAAATGTATATATAGCAGGAACAGAAACTGCTGCTGATGTAGCGACGAAGATTGCTGCGGCATTCGGCACGTCGATTAGCGGCTGGAATGTAACAGCAAGCGGCACGAATGTTCAGTTCACAGTCCAAGCACCAGTGGTCAATAATGCGAATGTTGCAGCAACGGTAGAGGAAGTGGCAACAGGAGTAGGGACACCGAGTAGTACGATTACCACAGCAGGAACGGTAACAACTGCAGGTGTCGCGCAAGTTGCAACATTAACGATAACTACGGGGGCAACAGCAGCAGGAACGCTTCGTGTGACGTTCACGGATGGAACGACACCTGTGGCTGTAAATGTAACACTAACAGGAACAGAGACAGCTGCTAGTGTAGCAACGAAAATTGCTGCAGCATTCGGCACTACGATTACGGGCTGGAATGTAACTGTAAACGGTACGAATGTACTCTTTACAGTCAGCACTCCAGCTGCAAATAATACGAATGTAAGTGTAATTATTCATAAAGAATAGCGTGTGAAAGTTATGGTTAATTATCCTATAAATTCCATAAGCTTTAGGTGCTTTAATGCCCCATGGTGGGAGTGTGCATCGCTGGCAGCGATGCGGTCAGGAGTTTAGTCCTCACGGACTGTCCCTTGCGGCAGGAGTACGGTGTCTTCTTTACAGATAACGAGTGTTATAAGTATCAGAGAGAAGAATTGTTTATGTCTAGTTTAGTGCCGACTCTTCTAATGGAGTAATTAGTTTTAATTCTAGCGGCGGGGCAATAGAAAAAAATAGCGAACTATCATCTCGTTTATAACCTCTAATACACAGCAAACGTCAAATAGCCCCCATCTTTCAAAAGTTGGGGGCTATTTGACGACGTTTACGGAGGAGTACGGCATTTGAATTTACCGCTAAAAGCCCTCCTCCTCGTGAGTATGATGTCAGCCATTACTTAAAAATTTGCGCATCCCTTAGGGATGCCATAAAGACACATAATCATTCTGAAATTTTTACAAGGTTTTCTGAAGCCCAAGGGTTGTCGTTAATACAAGAACGTTGAAGAAGCAGAAAGGGGGAGGCTACTTAAAATTTTCTACCACGAAATGGAACTTAACTCAGTTGTGAGGCTCAGCTCTACCGGAAATTGCTGTGTGACTTGTCAACTGGAAGGGACCCTCCTTTAGGTGCTAGGATCTGACAACAAGGAGCTGACAATCAAAGACAACGTTTGCCTATATACTGCATGAGCCGATTGTACATCTCCCAAATGTCCACCCATGTAAAGATGAATGACGCCGTGAAGTGAGGCCCAGAATATACGTACAACGGATTCCGTATCATACTGGGCGGAAATCAGTCCTTGCTCTTGCGCATGGCTGATCACAGTTAATAATTGCCGCATGGCTGTTACAGTGCCATGCATGCTTTCCTCGTCCGGTTTGAAATTTGCGAAGGCTCCTCCAAACATCAGCTTATAATAGCTGGAGTAACGCTGCCCGAATTGCCAAAAAGTTTCGCCTATACTCAGCAAATGTTGTGCCGGATTAGCAGTCTGCGGTGTCCCCTCGAGCTCGTTAGCCAGAAGCTTACAACCGTCCTGATACAAATGCTGAGCCAAGCCCTCTTTATTAACAAACAAACTATAAATGATTTTTGTCGAGCAACCCATTTTCTGCGATACTTTACGCACCGTAACAGCTTCCGGGCCCTCTTCTTGCAAGAGTCTTGCCGCAGCATCAACTACGAGCTTCCGGAGATTTTCAGTATTTTGCAAGCGAGCTTCTTGGTAGGTTTTCAACATTCGTGTGCTCACATTAGAGGGTATATCTTGGTCGGTCATAATTATCACCTTCGGTTATCATGTTTTCGTCAGGAAACATAGTTTCCTACTCCATACCGGGAATTTTATATAGTTGTTGGGCAGTTGTCAATGTGAGGTTAAATGTTCAAAGATTATATTGACTTTCTAAAAAAGGGGGATTACAATGAGTCATATCGGAAACAGTGTTACCAAAATAATACGATGATTCTTAATTCTTTGGGTTTAGGGGGTTGCTTCCGAGTATTTGGTAACATTGTTACTAAACTATAACATAGTATTCTAAGAGGAGTGGCGTTATGAAAATTCAAGGAAAGTGGTCGCTTGTCACGGGGGCTTCCTCCGGTATCGGAGAGCAATTCGCGAGACAATTGGCCAAACAAGGCAGCCATTTGGTACTCGTGGCCCGATCAGAGAGCAAGCTTGAGAGCCTGGCATCAGAGCTTAGAAAGATGTATGGCATCAAAACCGAGGTAATCTCTATGGATCTTGCAAAAGAGGGCGCACCCAGCGAGTTATATCAGAAATGTCGACTTTTGAAAGTGGATATCGAAATGCTGATCAACAATGCAGGCTTTGCTACACATGGTTTATTTGAACAAGTGTCAGGTGAGCGTCAACATGAAGAAGTGATGCTCAATGTCGCCGCTGTTGTAGATATGACCCACTTGTTCTTGCCGGACATGTTGCACAGAAGCTCAGGTGTAGTTATCAATGTTGCTTCAACCGCGGGATTTCAACCACTTCCCTATATGGCGGTATACGGGGCAACGAAAGCTTTCGTCCTGTCATTTACTCAAGCGTTATGGTTTGAAAACCGCGACCGCGGCATCAAATTCTTCGCACTTTGTCCCGGTTCGACGGACACCAGTTTCTTTAATGTCGTAGGAGCGGAAGAAGCCTCCGTCGGAAAGAAAGACACACCAGAAAGAGTCGTAGAGGTTGCACTTCGCGCGTTGAAGGAAGGGAAAGTGTATGTTGTTCCGGGTGTGCAGAATTATCTCGGGGCGCAGTTATCGCGATTCATTACACGAAAGCAAAGTCTTCGGCTTGTTGGAAGCATGATTCGTCCACGTGAAGGATATAGCAGCAATAATAAGAATCCGGGTAATCAATCTGATCTTGCAAGGAGGACTATTAAATGAAAGCTATACAACTGAAAAATGGCTTCGGCTTTGAGGAATTAACCTTGACGGAACTCGACAAACCAACGCCAGGACCTAGAGAGGTGCTGATCCGCATGAAGGCAGCTTCTCTCAATTACCGGGATCTAGTGATCCTCAGCGGACTAATGCCGATTGAAATCAAATTTCCCTTCATTCCATTATCAGACGGAGCGGGAGAAATTGTAGCCGTTGGCCAAGGAGTAACAAGGTTTCAGGTCGGACACCGAGTAGCGGGTAATTTGCAACAGCGATTCATTGCCGGCAGTCCCAAAGCAGATGTGTTAAGAGACAGCTTGGGAGGTCCGTTGAACGGAGTAGCGGCCGAGTATGTCGTTCTTCATGAAGACGGAATCGTCCATATTCCCGATCACCTCACTTGGGAGGAGGCCGCTACCTTGCCGATCGCGGCATTAACCGCATGGAGCATGCTAATCGAATACGGTGGTTTGCAAGCGGGTGATACCGTGCTGCTGCAAGGAACAGGCGGTGTTTCGATCTTCGGGCTTCAATTCTCTCTTATGGCCGGAGCACGAGCGATCATCACATCGAGCAGCAACGACAAGCTGGAACGAGCAAAAGCTCTCGGTGCATGGCAAACGATTAACTATTCGGAGGTTCCCGATTGGGATAAGACAGTATTAGAGTTGACTGGCGGCGTCGATCATGTACTGGATGTTGGAGGAGCGGCAACGATGGTCAAATCCATAAATGCGCTTCGCATTGGAGGGACCTTGAGTATGGTCGGGTTCTTATCGGGCTTGACCATTCCGGAATATGATGTCACAGGCATCTTGCAGAAAGCCGCTACTGTTCGCGGCAGTCAAGTCGGCAACCGGGATCACTTTGAAAAGATGAATCGAGCGATTGCCCATCATCGTTTACATCCCGTCATCGACCATGTATTCCCTCTGGAGCGAATTGGAGAAGCATTCGCGCTCTTGGCTGAAGGAAAGCAATATTTCGGTAAAATCATCGTCCAAATTTAAATCTCACTTAAAAGACATAGGAGGCACTCAAATGCCAGATACACAAGTTCGCTCCGTTAAATCTACTGAAGGCGTAAATCGCCCTAAACGTTCATCAGGAAAAGTGCGCAGGTGGGGGCTATCGCTGCTTGCGGTGCTCCTTGTTGGAGTCATCATTTTCCTTCTTGTTCCTTCACCTATCGAACCAGTAAAATGGTTGGCGCCAACGGCCCCCTCTTTTCAGGAAGCGGGCCCTTGGAAACAGAACAACAAACTCAGCTCAGCTCAACTTATTACCGATGCCCCTAAATCCCCGGAATTCATTACATTTGATAAGGAGGGCCAGCTATATACAGGAGATTCGGACGGTAAAATTTATAAGGTTCCTTTCGATGCAGAGGGCAATCCGCAAAAGGCCCAAGTGTTTGCAGACACCAAAGGAACGCCAAATGGACTTAAATTCGATGCAAATGGCGATTTGATCGTTACTGATATCATGAAGGGATTGCTGTCTATAAAACCATCCGGGAGTATAGAGGTATTGGCCAATCAAGTGGACGGCAAGCCGATCTATTTGGCTAACGAGCTTGATATTGCCCGGGACGGCTCCATTTATTTCTCTGACACCTCGAACTATGGTCGCGTGACTTTCAAAGAAATGGCCGAGAACAAGCCGCATGGACGTTTGCTGAAGTATGATCCAATGACCAAACAGACGACAGTCCTGTTTGAAGGTCTCTATTTTGCGAACGGGGTTGCCTTGTCTGCGGATGAAGATTTCGTACTTGTGGCAGAATCGTATCATTATCAGTTGACCAGATACTGGCTCAAGGGTCCAAAGAAGGGGACATCTGATATTTTCGTTGACAATCTCGCAGGCTTTCCAGACAACATTACGCGTGATGAGCAAGGTCATTTCTGGGTCGGGATCTTCACGAGTCGCATTTCTTTTGTAGATCAGATGCACCGCAACCCGTGGTTGGCAGGTACCATGGCCAAAATCCCAGAGTCACTGCTTAGCGGCGCAAGCGCACCGGCGAAGCATGGGCTTGCTGTGGAGCTCAGCCCGCAGGGGGAGCTTATTGAAAGCTGGCACGATCCGGAAGGCTCACTGTATGGCGTAACTACGGCTGTAAACCATAACGGATATCTCTATATAGGAACAGCGCCAGGAGGCAGCGAAGGTGTTCGTCGTCTGCGTGTAACAAAATAATGCTGGAATCTGAAAGGGTTAAATCGGCGTCGCCATACCATAATAAAACATCGCAACCGTAAAGGTTGCTTTTTTTTATTTGGTGGAAGATATAGGAGGCTAACCCCCTAGTCCGCGTGGAGGGGCAATAAAATAAGCACACAGTGATTAGCTTTTATGCTAACTTGTATGATCTGTGTTATTTTTGATATCCGTCCGGAATTGAAGCTATTGAGATTAAGTACCCATTGTAATGGGGTTTAATGAATATGCGATGGGTGTAAGCATGGCGTTTGCGATCAAAAATTACACATCGAAAATCGTGGATAATTCAGGTTAAGTATGCGCTTTCAATGTGGGGGACAAGGGGTTTTACCTACCATCAAAAATGACATATTTACCGATGTATCATTGTTAACTATTCTTATGTAAACGCTATCAATTTTCTGAATTTTCGAACCGAAGCGTTGAACGCACAATCTCAGACTAACAATTCACAGAAATAGGAGGAGGTGAAACGATGCAGGTTACTCCAAGTATTATACAAGACAACGGGATTCCTAAAGTGAAACTGAAGGAAGAGAAGAATAATCTGAAGAAAAAGATTTTGAAGAACTGGGAACTATATATGTTCATATTACCTGCATTCCTGTACTTTCTTGTGTTCAGCTACGGGCCGATGTACGGCATACAAATCGCATTTAAAAACTTTGTTCCTACCCAAGGCATTCAAGGCAGTTCATGGGTTGGGTTCGACCATTTTACTCGATTCTTTAATTCTTACTATTTCTGGGATCTGATCTGGAACACACTTAGCATCAGTTTATATGAACTTGCGATTGGATTTCCGATTCCGATTATCCTAGCACTTGCTTTTAACGAAATTAAAGACGGTCTCTTCAAAAGAACCGTTCAGACGGTCACTTATGCGCCTCACTTTATTTCGGTCGTTGTAATGGGTGGAATGATCATTTCATTTTTGTCACCTTCAACGGGTATTATTGTTCATTTAATCGAAGCACTTGGATTCGATGCTCCTAAATTTCTTACAGACCCTGCCTGGTTCAAGACGATGTACGTGTTTTCAGGTGTGTGGCAGAGTGCCGGTTGGGGAACAATTATTTACTTAGCAGCTTTGTCTAGTGTAGATCCGGGGCAGCATGAAGCAGCGATTATCGACGGTGCTACCCGGTTCCAACGTATCCGTCACATCAATATTCCGACGATTATTCCGACGATTACAATCTTGTTAATTTTGAACATCGGGAGCTTGCTGGGAGTTGGATTTGAGAAAATCCTCTTGCTGCAGAATTCGCTGAACATGGAAGCATCAGATGTCATTTCAACATTCGTATATCGTTCAGGATTATTAGATGCCCAGTATAGTTTCTCTACAGCAATCGGCTTGTTTAACTCGGTAGTTAACGCAGTTATGCTAATTGTAGTAAATCAGATTGTGCGTCGTACGAGTGAGAATAGCTTGTGGTAGAAGGAAGGGGGAAGCGAATGGCAATCGTTGTTAAACAAGCCAAGACAGATAAACTATTTGGTATTTGTAACTATCTGTATGTATCCTTGGCATTTATGCTTGTGGCTTATCCAGTCATCTACATGATGAGTGCTTCCATCAGTGATCCAAAGCTTGTGAGTTCTGGTGAGATGTGGCTGCTGCCAAAAGGAATTACATGGGAGGGTTATAAGAAAGTTTTTGAGAACAGTGCAATTTGGATAGGTTATGCGAACACGATCCTATATACAGTGGTGGGTACCGCAATTAACTTATTCGTGACCCTTCCGGCAGCGTATGCATTAAGCCGAAAAGATTTCTGGGGACGCGGTTTCTTTATGGGTATGTTCATGGTCACGATGTTTTTCGGCGGTGGACTTGTACCGACTTACTTGCTAGTGAAAAGTTTAGGCATGATCGATACGATGTGGGCGATCGTCATTCCATCAGCTGCATCGATCTGGAATATTATCGTATCACGGACATTCTTCCAATCGATCATTCCAAACGAATTGCAGGAAGCAGCACAAATTGATGGATGTACAAATCTGCGATTATTTATCAAGATTGTACTTCCTCTGTCTATGCCGATTATCGCAGTTATGGCATTGTTCTACGGTGTAGGCAACTGGAACAGCTATTTCTCAGCCATGATTTACTTGGTTGACAATGCGAAGTATCCGCTTCAGCTCGTTTTGCGACAGATCTTGATCTTACAAGAAGCCTCGTCTGTAGGAGTGGGGCTAGATGCAGCAGCAGCAACAGCGATGAATAACAAAGCAGAAGTCGCAGCGCTTGTGAAATATGCAGTTATCATTGTTTCGACACTCCCGGTCATTATGATTTATCCATTCCTTCAGCGTTACTTCGTGCAGGGTATAATGATTGGTTCCGTAAAGGGCTAATCTTATCCATATATAATTTAGGGAAAAGGGGAATTTTAGAATGAAAAAGCTTCTTAAATCTTCGGCTCTAGTGTTAAGTTTGACTTTACTCGGCTCAACAAGTTTAGCTGGTTGCTCTTCATCTAAGGATGGTGCAGGAACGGAGGCTTCTAAGACTGTCGAAGGTGCGAAGAAGGTCGAAGGCGTTAAGAAGGAAGGATTCCCAATCGTTGAACAACCAATTACGTTGACGATGATGGCACAGGATAAAGGCTTGAGTGATTGGAATCAAATGCAAGTCCTTAAGGATATGGAGAAATTGACGAACATTAAGTTTCAATACAAAAATGCACGTGATGACAGCTTTGTAACAAAGAAAAATCTTGTATTTGCTTCTGGTGACTTGCCGGATGTGTTCTACGGAGCAGATCTTACACCTGCAGAGCAAGTAACTTATGGTACACAAGGTGCATTGATTCCACTTGAAGGCTTAATTGAAAGTTATGCTCCAAACTTGAAAAAGGTCTTGGATGAGCACCCGGACATTCGCAAGTCCATTACAGCTCCAGACGGCCATATCTATGCGCTGCCAAACATCGATTTAACTGCGGTATGGTGGCAAGGTCCGATGTGGTATAACGGTAAATTCCTGAAAGCCCTTGGCATGGAAGTGCCGAAGACGACAGATGAACTATACACATACTTGAAACGAGTAAAAGTAGAAGATCCGAACGGAAACGGTAAAAAGGACGAAGTGCCACTTTCCTCGGTAAAACTGAAGGATCTTAGACAGTACTTCCTTGGATTCTGGGGAATGTATGGATCGGACATTTACTCAGATAAAGAAGGCAAAGTCCACTATGCACCAATGGAAGAAGGCTACAAAGGCTACCTTACTTTCATGAATAAATTGTGGAATGAAGACTTGCTTGACCATGAAACATTCTCACAAACAAATGATCAGAAAAAAGCTAAAGGTAAAAATAATCAAATTGGATTGGTTGCTGACTGGTTTGCAGCATTTACCTACGGTGGTGATCCGAACAATGACAACCCGCTTATGACACCGGTGAAGAGTGAAGTACCGGGTTCTCCGGTATACGCTAAGCACCCTGGGCTATCTTCCAATGGTACATTTGCTATTACGAAAAATAACAAATCTCCAGAAGCATCCATGCGTTGGGCAGATTATCAATACGGTTATGAAGGCGCTACTTTGTTCTCCCAAGGTCCTGAGAATGTTCTTTGGAAATATAAAGACAAAGCGGCTCATGAGAAAGAATGGCTTCCCGTTCCTAAAGAGGGTGTAACTCGCGATGACTACAAAGGTCTGCTTACTCCTAACGTAGGGATCGTTCCTCCGGGTATCAACCTTCCAGATGTTACAAAGGGTTTGAGAAGTGATTTTGAGATGTGGTTAGACAAACAAAATCAAGAGAAGCTTGTTCCCATTGCGAAAGCTCCGTTCCCGAACCTTTACTTGACGAAGGAAGAGCAGGCTGAAGCATCTGCTATATTGTCTGACCTCAATAAATACGTAGAGCAAATGGAAGCGAAGTTTGTAACAGGTCAAGAGGCACTTTCCAACTGGGATAAGTACAAAGCTCAAGTAAAGAAAATGGGTGGCGACCGTATCGTAGAATTGAATCAAGCCGCATACGATCGTTGGAACAAAGCTTCGAAATAAATAGCTTGATTGATGCATGAAGGCAAGAAAGGAATCTACCGGGTCATGCTTATGGATGAACCGATAGATTCCTAATATAGGTTATGTTTCGAGGTCGCTTGAATCATCCGTGGCATCTATATTTGTATACAATTTGCGGTACTGACCAGGCGTATAGCCAGTATCCTTCTTGAATTTACGAATAAAGTTAGGCGTATCGAGATAGCCGACTTGCATAATGATATCTTTCAGTGGATCGTTTGTCGTTTTGAGCAGATGCATCACTGCTTCCATTCGTTTTTTCCAGATGTGTTGGATGAAGTTCAGTCCCATCTTATCTTTGAAAGTCCGACTAATATGGGAAGGTGAAACAGCAAATTCGAACGAGATTGATTCGAGACTGAGCGAGCTATCGGTATAGTGTTGATTGATGTAATCCACGATTTGATCCATAAGCGAAAGTTCTTCGTTCTTATGGGTGCGTTCAACTTCATCGCAAATTTGAGAAGCAAATGTCAGGAAGTTGCGTTCTAACTCGTCTAGCGAGTGAAAGATCATATTCGGAGCAACATTTTGCATGTCATGATGAACCCCAAGCTCAAAAGCTGATCTTAGCATTGTATTTAAAATATCGAAGGTGATACATCTTAGAAGCAGTGGAGAAATGTCAGGCGATTGTAAATTTTTGAATGCCGGACGAATGACTTGCTTCGCAGCATCGTAGCTTCCTTGCTTCAAACTTTGTGATAGCTTGAGTAGAGCAGACTGTGGAATCAACACCGAATGATTTGTGGTATAGGATAGCTTCTCAAAATAAGTAACCGTGCTTTGCTCGGAAGACATTCCTAGCTCGTATGCGGAGCAAGCTTCAATGAAAGACTGATTGAGTTGGTCGGGACTCGGATAATGAGTTCCAACACCTATCATCGGAATCATATCCAGCATGTCCAGTTCCAGTACATTGCTGCGAACTGCTTCGACAATACGGCGAACATGGACAAAGGGCTCTGCAGAGCGATCCAGATTAAAGCTGACGATAAGTGCAACCTGATCGAGTTGAGTTAGTTCGACGCCATAGGCAGTTGCTGAAAGCGCTGGAAATTCAACTTGCGTTAGCAATTGAATAACTTCTTGTCTGTTGTGTGGAATTGTTTGCATATTCTTCCAACCCAAGATCATTACAAAGTGCTGAGAATGATTGAACTGAAGATCGAATGCTTTGAGCATATCAGGAGTTGCGCCTTGAGCGTTCCCGTACTTGAGCAGCATGGATAAGAAATGATTGCGCGCATAAGGCTCCTGGAGATCAACGCGAGAGATGTACTCCTGTAAAACGTTTTTGATTCGTTCGAGTTCATTTCCTTGTTGGGATTCGCTCGTTTTAAACCTAGAATTAGCAAACTCGGCGAGCAGTGAAATCGGCTGATATTGGATCCGGGCTAATAACAGAGCGATGATTGCTCCTACAACAACAACAATGCAGAACAACATGATGATGATACTGCGAACATGCACAACACTGCTGAAAAATTGGTCACTCGGCATGACGGTCACATAGGTCCATCCGTTTTCTTCTGATTTTACCGAAACAATGGAATGATCCTTGCCATCTAAAGTTTGGCTGTGAATGCCAGGTGCAAGCTGGAAGAGTGAGCTCACTTCATTCTCTTTAAGAGATTCTTGCTGACTATTAGCAGTCAGTATGCTTCCGTAGTTATCAAAGATATAAGACTGTCCTTGATAATTGCCCAGGATGGAACTGATAAGACTGGAAAGCTCCGATTGTTTGATCAGGTACATCACTGTCCCGTGTGGGTTAGGGCTGTTCGGTGTAATGGGAACGAGATAAGCCAGCACAGATCCCTGCGAGGCCAAGTGATCGCTTGTAAGCTCAGTAGGACGCATCAGAGGGAATGTGACTTTGTTTAAGTCTTGGATTACATCTGCAGAAGACCAATTGTTGAAGCTGAACTGGCTATGAAACACATCTAGACTCGACATTCCTTTGGTCGAATATATTCGATTGTCATTGTGGAAATATAGGAACATTTCACTAATGATTGCGCTCGGTGCTGTGTATTGATTCAAGGCGTCAATGGCTTCTCTACTATAATATGGATCGTGAATCCGATAAGGCGTTAATCTTTCGTCATAAGCGATGCGTGAAGCAATATTGCTTAGTTCTTTTATCCGATCATCAATAATATTTCTGCTCTGGGTTAATTGACTGAGATGGGAGCGCTCAATTTCTGTTCGGAGATTAGTGACAGCGCTTAAATAAATGAACACCGTAATCATAATTAATGGGATAAGCAGAATGAACAAGTAGGACCATATATATTTTTTAAACAGTTTGGACTTGAAGTAATGTCGTTTCATGAATGGTGCCCCCTGTTCGTGTAAAAGGATGCTAATGCTTACATACATTAATGTACTTATTATGAAGATATGATGAATAGTTCAATGATAGCAATAAATATATCATTTGGACATAGAGACAGAGTTCTATTACTTTAGAAGGAAGGACTCTGAAACCCAAGAAAAGCCAAGAAAAGGCAATTAAATTCAATTAAATTCAAGGGAATCAATATACATGTAAAGGACAATTTTGCCTAAGGGTAGGTTGATGAGGAGGAAATTATGAAAATCGGCTTAAGTTCTTATAGCTTGCTGCAAGCGATTAAAGCTGGAGAGTTGACCATTTTGGATGCGATCCAATGGATTGCAGATCATGGTGGGGAACATATGGAAATTGTCCCTTATGGGTATACACTTGTGGACAATCTTGAACTAGCGGATGCGGTTCGAGAGAAGGCAAAGGAAGTGGGAATTGACTTATCTAACTACTCGATGCCAGCGAATTTCGTTCAGGAAACGGAAGAGAAATACCGAGATGAAGTTGCTCGTGTGAAGCAGCATGTTGACCTTGTGCATCGACTAGGTATGAAGCATATGCGCCACGATGTGACGGCTTTTACTTTGCCACCTGAACATATGACGATTGAATGGTTTGAGAAAAACTTGCACTTGATCGTAAGAGGAAGTCAAGAAATCGCCGATTATGCTCTTCAATATGGCATTACGACAACAATTGAGAATCATGGTTTTAGTGTGCAAGCAAGTGACCGAGTACAGCGCGTTCTTCAAGCAGTCAATCGTCCGAATTTCAAGACAACACTCGATATTGGCAATTTCATGTGCGTCGACGAAAATCCGATTATTGGCGTCAAGAAAAATTTGCCTTATGCTTCGCTTGTTCACTTTAAAGATTTCTACTTCCGTCCATATGATGAGCATCCTGGTGACGGAGACTGGTTTATTACCGCTCATGGCAATTACCTTCGTGGCGCGATTGTCGGACAAGGAGATATCGAAATTCGCAAAATTGTTAAGCTCATTAAAGAGTCTGGCTATGACGGATACATTACGATCGAATTTGAAGGCATGGAAGAATGTAAAATGGCTTCCCGCATTGCAATGGACAACTTACGCCGCCTATTTGAACAGTGTCCTCTGTGAGCGCATACTCATGCATGAAGTATCATGAAGAACTATTCCTGAAGTGATTTATTGTCTTAGGATATTCGAGCATCTGATGTTGAATAAGCCAACTTGCACCCTATCTTCTACATTCCTTCCCGGAAATAGCTGATAGGGTGTTTTTGACGTGGAATGAGACTTAATCGGTAGGTGTCTATCGAGAAGATCTGTCATATGACATTAAGGCACTATTCGATTTTACATCACAAGAACTAGTATAAGAGTTGTACAGATGAAGAGATTTCCAAAGTAGAGAGGGAGTGATGGGCATTAATCAAAGAATCCGAAAACACCTGAGAAACTTCGTTTTTTTACTACTTACTTTTGTGACAGGACTATTTTACTTTTGCTTTTATTTGGTGGGCATCACATTGGGAGTCACAATGGCAATTACCATCATAGGACTTCCGACCCTCCATTATGTGTTGCGTTCCACCCATGCGTTTGTGCAGCACGAACGGATACAAACCAAAATCTACACGAATATCTCTATTGGTCCGGTTCCAAGCCGAATAAGAGAGGAAGGAAGCTTGTGGGAGCAGGTTAAAGCTGAGCTATTGAATGAGCGTAATTGGCAAGCGATATTGTGGCTGATGCTGAGATTCGTGATTGGACTTGTCAGTATTATTTGTGTTGCTCTTTTTTACGTGACACCTCTTATTTTCCTGTTAGCTCCTGCCTTGTACCCGTTTTATAATTTTTCATTCTTCGGGATGGAAATCAAAACGTTCGGGGCCTCGCTCCTCATCATGCTTGCAGGTGCCATACTTGTTTGGATCGGTCTTTACTTGGGCAATGGTTTGGTAAAGATGATCGGGGGTCATACGCGTCGTATGGTTAAAGGTTTAGCTCGAAAATAAAGAGATGACAGAAGGTCACTATCATTTATGACACGATCTTTGCCATGCTGAATTGTGGATCCAGTGAAACCCAAAATGAGAGGAAGTGGATGTAGGGTCAGCTGCTTATTTAATCGTCTAAGTAAAGAATCTAGGGAGAAGTATAATTTCTAACGATTGTTGTATCCAATCCAAAATGAAAGTGAGAAAAGATCATGGCAGCGGCACTTATGAAAACATCTTTACAATCCCTCTGGATGATGTGGGAGAACGTGTTTGACTTTTTGACCAGATTTAGAAGCGAGTCTATGAGGGGATACGGCATATGCAAATTGGTGGTCAAGCAGCATCGCGGAAAAAGTATTACCTGTCACGATGGACATCGGATACTTGCCGGGGATTGGGTGGGCGAGCTTCATCTGGATAATCGACAGGTGTTGGGGCTTACACGTACGGTAAGTGCAGATCGAGCGGGGTTGAGTACTGCACGCAAGCTTCGCAATGCGATGAAGCAAATCAGTCAGGAGCTGGAAAGTAATCCAGAACTGGTGAAAATCAAGGCCATAACCGGGATCACGCTGCTTAATAGGGGGATCATTCACGGAATAGGGTTTGAACAGCATCCCATCGAGTCCAAATGGCAGCGACGATTTTATGCGATGTATCTTCGCTTCCTACTTCGTGTGCTGCATCCGGAGGGGAGACAACGAGTCCAACATAGCACTGAGAAGTTAGTTCCCGTGATGCTGGTGATAAGCAAGCAGTCTCTGAAAGAACGTTTTATGGTACGGAAAAATAGATGCGAAACCATCACCGCTTGATGGTCACCAGGATCTGCAGGGTCGAATGAAGAAAGAGGCGGTTTCATGATACAGATGCTAATTGTTTTATCCATAGATGTGATGATCCTCTATATGATCGTTCCCTTTATTCTTACCCGAATATATGGGTGGGGCGTTTTCTCCAAAGGAAAAGTAGCGAAGGAAATTGCCTTTACTTTCGATGACGGTCCTGACCCCCGTTATACGCCTGAATTGCTAATCTTGTTAAAAGAGCATGATGTAAAGGCCACCTTCTTCGTACTGGGCAGCAAAGCGGAAAAATACCCGGAGCTGATTCAGCTAATGCACCAGGAGGGGCACCAAATCGGCATTCATAACTATGTTCACACCTCCAACTGGATCTTGTCTCCATGGGCGAGTAAACGAGAGCAAGCAGATCGCACAGCTGACATTGTCGAGCGAATTACAGGAGAACGACCTACCTTTTACCGACCGCCCTGGGGACTTCTTAATCTAGGCGATCTCCTTTTGATGCGAAAGTTTTATCGAATTGCATTGTGGTCGGTTATGGTGGGAGATTGGAAACCATCGGTCAGCTCGGAACAAATGAAGCGTACCTTGTTGAAAAAAATTAAACCGGGCTCCATCGTCGTTCTGCATGACAGTGGCGATACACTTGGGGCAGATGTGGAAGCGCCGCAGCGTATGATAATAGGACTGAAGGAAGTTCTGAAAGAAGTTCGTACGAAGGGATTGAAATGTCTGCGAACGGATGCGCTGTTGGATAAGGAAGCAGGGAGTATTGGAAAAGTCATGCCAAGAGCCAAACGTTCTGGTCAGGTCCATTCGTAGGCTAGTGTAATGGAAGAGATGGTTACAAGGAGTATCGTTATTTCAATAACTTCTGATTTTTTTTGCTGACATGACAAATAACCCCCTAGATTGTAATCGAATTAACCCGTGGGGGGCTCTAATGTCTATTCTAAGGGGTGCACTGCATCAAAAAGAGTCAATTTTTTTAATTTTGAATTTAGTAGCTTCTTTTTGAAAGATTATCGCTTTCATTTTCCACGTTCCATCTTTTTCGAAGCTGGTTACGGACGCTACTGTTTCACCAACCTGAGCACCAGAGTCATCGTATAGCATTATATTAATTTCAATATTTTTCAGCTCTTTTCCAGAGTTGTTTTTTACGGTACCCACCACATATTTTTGATCATATTCACCCTCTTGGATTTTCGTGTCGGTTATATCGAGTTGACTTAGGTCATGCTGCTTAATCCGCTTCTCTTCTTCTATATGATCTTGTATTTTTTGATCTGCAATAGCCAAGGCATTCGCCCGTTGCTTTGCTTCTAAAGCTTGCCTTTGATCAACATTCGTTTTTAATGGCGAACTGTTTAATTGAGAATTCGAGCAAGCTGCGAGCAGCACGCATATTGTCGCTATAAAGAAAATTTTATGCATATGTTTGACGACTCCTATATCCAAATTGAGACTTAAGTGCGGTTGATTATATCACGAATTACGGAGATATGCATGTATAATCTACCATTTCCGTGACTCTGCGAGGGGCAGATCCTCCCGTGGGCATTTTATTGCCGAACAATGGCATGAAGCAATCAGTTTGAGCTCCCGTGTTTTTATTTCTTCGTGCTATTTGTGATGTATAGCGAACGTTGAGCTCGGCTCCATGCGTGCAAACATTCAAGTATATCGGAAATTTAATAGAAAATGTATAGACTTATGAGGCCGTATATTCCATAATTATTTTGATACATATTGTATCTAAATAATTATGGGGGTAGCTTATGAAAATATCCTATTCGAACTGGCTCTATGCAATGATTTTGTCGGTACTTGTTCTTGTGTCATTACCTGTCGGTTCTAGCGCACAGGATGGGGGAATTAGAATTGAAAAGCAGGCACCTGGGATTGTGGGTAATGTCGGGAGTAAGTTTGAAGTGAGAGTACTTGTTTATTATAACTATCCAATTACGAAAGTAACCGCACAGCTGGATACCGTATCCATAGATTTGGTACGGGTTAATTCCTCACAGACATGGAAAGTGCAAATGGACATTGCATCTTTAGGTAAAGGAAAAAAGAACGGCTTCATCACAGCAAAAGATATTCAAGGAAATATAGCGAGCATACCCTTTCAAGTGAATTATGATGATCCACCGACAATCGACGTCCAACAACCGGATATTTTCTCCATTACAACCAGAGATGTACACGTGAAGATGTCATGCATGGACGATGACCCTGCTGGGTGCAAGAAAGTCACCGTAGAGGCAAACGACAAACAGATTTTGTCGAGCGTAAGCACGATCGACAAGGTGATATCACTTGCTCAATACGAAGGCAAAAGAGTTACTTTAAAGTTTACTGGATACGATTCGGCGGGGCAGCGGGTTTCAGCAGTAAGATATGTGAGCGTAGGAGGAAATAATCGTCGTCTAACCCTGGTGAATAGTTTTCCAAATGCAAGGTTGCTTGACTATGATTCAGCCAGAGCGCTTCTCCTTCACGAAAATAAATTTGAAATTAGGGATCTGCATTCGGGCCAAGTGGTCGCATCCATTCCAAACCGTTTAGACATAACAATTAAAGAAGCCCATTTGACGCCCAAAGGGGCCATGATTAGGACGGATGGAATTTTTGACGAATGGGAGTCTAGAGAAGAATTGTACGAATGGAGAGAAGATCGGCTAGACTTTGTCCTAAATACGGATAAGTATGCCGTGTTTGATAACCTGATAAAAATAAATGGCAACTATGCTCTGTTTGTGAAAAATGGCATCCTATTAAGGAATTTATTAACGGGAGTAGACACAAAAATCTCGCAAGGTTCTCAAATGTTTGAACTCTTACAAGATGGCACTGCGATTTATTATGAAGATGGGGTTTATAAGCAATATAAGGAAAGCGCAGGTGCTTCGTTATTCTTACCTGCATTACCTGGATACTCTTTGGCAACGACGGATGGGATTAACACGTTATTTAAGAAATGGCTTCTTCCAGACGGCTCCCCCTATCAAAAATTTGCACTTCTGCTGCATAATTCAGCAGGTGACCGCGAGCTAGGCACAGTTGAGCTAAGTACTGGGATGACGTTACCATTTCCGACTGAATTTATGGTGAATAACGGATGGATCGCCTATGCTCGAATAGATCACAGCCAAGATACAAGTGAAGAGGATGCCGGCATCCGGCAACTATGGGTCATTTCTCCTGACGGAACGGAGCGAAAAGTTACGGATAAATTTTTTGGTTTGGAGGCGCTCTCGGAAAATGGAGATATCGCATTTACGAAGGGGTTCTATGAAAGTACGGGGGAAATATATGTAAGCAACAACGTCACAGGTCAGAGAGATGGTATCGTACGAATACCCTCAGCAGCAGCAGCAAGGCCTATTTGGAAGGATGGTCAATGGTATGGTGTCAGTGGATATTCGCAAGTATATAGTATCAACACAGCTATGCCTGATCCAGAACTGCTTTTTATAAGCCCGAGACACCTTCAGTCCCTTTACACAGATACTCCTACTATTGTAGCGGCAGTGAAGGCAAGCGAGGTGGGGATCGACCCAGCTTCCATTGTGGTGAAGTTGGACGATAAACAAGTACCAGCCCAATATGTGAGTGAGTCTTCATCCATTATCGTGCGAACACGGGTGGAAACAAAGGGTTTCCATAAAATAACTATTGATCTTGCCGATAAAAATGGAAATCACATGGATGTGTTGGAAAGTTATTTTGAAATTTTAATGGGTGATTCTTCAGATAATTATTATGTGGCGCTGGGCGACTCTTTAGCCGCTGGTGTGACGCCAACAGGAACGATAGACATCGGTTATACGGATTACCTCTCTAAGTATTTGTACGACAAAGGAGATTTGTATGCAAGCAATGATAATTTCGCTGTTCCTGGTTACACTTCTAATCAGGTTTTGGCGGATATTCAGAATAATGTTCGTGATTTGGGAGGTGGGATAAAGGATCATTTAGCTAGAGCTAGGATGGTTACGATTGATGCAGGGGCCAACGATTTCTTGCAAGCGTTGGAGGCTAATCATTATCAGCTTAGTTCGGCTCAAGCCCAGCAGCTTATTGCTTCCGTATCAGGAAACACGAACCAAATTATGACTGAAATCAAAATGTTAAACCCAGCTGCGCAGGTCTATGTCATGGGTTATTACGATGCCTTCCATAACGCGCCTTTAACAGACATTCAGAAAGCTGGATTGCTGCAAATTTTGGATGAGTTGAATGAAGCGGTTTCTCAAGTTGTACAGCAAAAAGGCGGGTTTTTCGTACCTACGAAAGAAGCGATTGCTGCTAATTATGCTTTGTATTTGCCGACCACGGATATTCATCCAAGCTTGGAAGGTTATCAAGTGATTGCCGATGAGTTTAAGAGGTTCATTCAGCCCCAATTGCTTTGGTCTGGGAATAGCGCTTTAACGGCAACGGATATTACGTCATCAGGGCTTAAACTTCAATGGACAGCCGCTGGAGAGGAAACTGTCTCTTACAGTGTGTATAAGAATGGTCAAAGGTTAGCTATTTTGTCTGGTGATGTAAGTAACTATGAAGTAGCGGAGTTAAAGTCAAATACTGCCTATGATTTTAAAATTGAGGCTAGCCATGATTCTGAGCACTGGTCTAAAAATGGACCAAAGATAACCGCGAAAACAGTCAAGGGCCCACTAGAATTAGATACAACGGCTCCCACAATCAGCAATGTGGAGCCTGCTGATGGACAAATAATAACGACAGCAGCACCGACACTGTCAGCCCAATTAACAGATATGGATTCTGGTATCAATACAGATTCCATTCGTCTCAAACTGGATGGAGAAGTCTTGCAAGCTCAGTATGAGAACTCTACAATGACCGTTACAGCTTCAGCTTATGGCTTGTCGAATGGCATCCATCATCTGGAGATTATCGTTGCGGATCGTGCTGGGAATACAGCGCTATCAACCACTAGCTTCCAAAAGAAAGATCTGGAGCCGATTGGTAAATTACAGTTCACTACCCTCGTAACGATGGTAGGCGAGAGTGCGGGTACGGTAACGGCCACTGTATATCGCAGCGGAGGCAGCCGCGGAGAGATAACGGTCAAGTATATGACATTGAACAGGTCTGCTCTGGCAGGAAGCGACTACATTTCCTCATCGGGTCAACTGACGTTCAGTGATGGCGAAATGAAGA
Source organism: Paenibacillus sp. SYP-B3998 (assembly GCF_010820665.1). Taxonomy (GTDB): domain Bacteria; phylum Bacillota; class Bacilli; order Paenibacillales; family NBRC-103111; genus Paenibacillus_E. The sequence continues at coordinate 77,532 of NZ_JAAIKC010000013.1, forward strand.
AAAGCATTCAAGTTAAGATCGTGAATGATACTGACAAAGAACAATTAGAAGCATTTTATCTGGGTTTGTATGCTCCTTCCGAGGAAGGAGCCCTGGGAGCCGATACGGGCACGACTTTCATCATTAGGGATGACGATTAATATCAGGAGGAAATAGGCAGCATAGCAAAGCTGTAAAATTATAGCTTCCGATATGGTTAATTTCTAAATTCCTAGCTATCTAGGTCCCATGCCCGCGATATCAGCTGCGTTCACTCCAATGAGTGGACGCACTTTTTATTTAGCAGCCGCCTTTTTATTTTTGTTCCACAGAAACGAAATCGGTCGCCACGGCAAGCTGGGTGAATAGAGTGGATGGACGACCATAAACGAATACAAAGATTTAAAACTGTAGCAGCAACAAAAAAATCGAAACGTTTCTATTGTATAAGAGAACAAGCTGAATTTGCATTTATCTACTTGTATCTATCAATATATTACAAATTATAAGCGTTTCTAATAAAAAATAATAATGTGTTACACCAATTGACTATACGTTTTATATTTATTAGAATTATAAACAGCTAAATCGAAACGTTTCTATTGATTTGAATATCTTGAATTACTAACTAAATTATTAACTTAAAATGAGGGATAAAATCATGGATCATCAACTACTTTCTCTAATCCATCAAATGACGCGAGAGGAGAAAATCGCACAACTGATGCAGTTGGCGGCGCCTTTCTTTGAAGGCGGGGAGAATGAGGGGCAGATCACGGGCCCCATGGCTTCCATGGGCATTTCGGAGCAAACTGTGCGAAATGCCGGCTCCGTACTTGGCTTAGCTGGGGCAAAGCAGGTTATTGATATTCAGCAGGCCCATTTGAAAAGTAATCGCTTAGGCATTCCACTGCTTTTCATGGCGGATATTATCCACGGCTATCGAACTATTTTCCCGGTAACGTTGGCTATCGGCTGCTCATGGGATTTGGAGCTAGCAGAAAAAAGTGCAGAAATCGCTGCCAAAGAAGCAGCCGTTTCTGGCATTCATGTTACCTTTGCGCCCATGGTCGATCTCGTGCGAGATCCGCGTTGGGGAAGGGTTATGGAGTCGACAGGGGAAGATCCTTATTTGAACAGCCTATTCGCTCGTGCGTTCGTCCGGGGGTTCCAAGGTAAAGATTTATCGACGGAGACCGATAGGGTTGCTGCATGTGTGAAACATTTTGCCGCTTATGGCGCGGCCGAAGCCGGACGTGATTACAATACCGTGGATCTGTCAGAACGACAGCTTCGAGAATTTTATTTACCCGCGTACAAAGCGGCGCTAGACGAAGGCTGTGAGATGGTGATGACGGCTTTCAATACAGTCGATGGTATTCCCGCCAGTGGCAATAAATGGCTGATGCGAGATTTGTTGCGAGAAGAATGGGGCTTTGACGGTGTTCTAATCTCAGATTGGGGAGCGGTGAAAGAAATGATTCCGCACGGTGTTGCTGCGGATGAGGCGGAAGCTGCTCATAAAGCCATTCAGGCTGGTGTCGACATCGAGATGATGACGCCTTGTTATATCAATCATCTAGATACGCTCGTCGAGATCGGTGCCGTAGAAGAGAGGCTCATTGATGAGGCGGTTCTGCGCATTTTGCGTCTAAAGAAAAAATTGGGCTTGTTTGAGCACCCTCTGAGGGGAGCAGACCCGGAACGGGAACGTGCTATCGTGTTCTGTGAAGATCACCGGCAAGCATCCCGCAAGCTTGCGGAGAAATCTTGCGTTTTGCTGAAGAATGACAACAATGTACTGCCGCTTAAATTAGGACAGAAAATCGCTTTGATTGGCCCCTTCGCCAAGAGCGGAGATATTCTCGGGCCTTGGTCTGGGCTGGGTTCCAAAGAAGAAGCCGTACAGTTATATGATGGAATGGTTTCTATCATGGGGGCATCTTTACTAGCAGTGGCTGAGGGATGCGGTGTCGAGACGGCTGCTACGGAGCAGCAAATGAACGAAGCGCTGCAAATTGCTCATCATGCTGACGTCATCGTACTAGCTTTGGGTGAACATTCCGATATGAGCGGCGAGGCTGGAAGTCGGGCGGATATCAGGTTGCCACAAGCTCAGCTTGACCTACTTGCACAATTGAAATCGCTAAACAAACCAATGGTGACCATTTTGTTCAATGGAAGACCGCTGGATCTGCATGGTGTTGTTGACCAGGTCGATGCGGTGTTGGAGGCTTGGTTCCCAGGCAGCGAGGGTGGTGCGGCCATCGCCGACCTCTTGTTCGGTAACGTCCAACCAGTCGGCAGGTTGAGTATGTCATTCCCTTATTCGGTTGGTCAAATTCCCGTTTATTACAACGCTTTTAATACGGGAAGACCAAAAGGGGCTCCTGATGCGCAAGAACGATATATTTCTCAATATTTAGATATTCCAAACGAGCCCTTATTCCCATTTGGATTCGGTTTAAGTTATACGACGTTTGCTTACGAAGACGCACAGCTGTCTGCTGAGACAATAACAGAGGAACAAACACTGACCATAAAGGTGCGAGTTAGCAACACAGGAAACGTTCCTGGTGAGGAAGTTGTCCAGCTTTATGTAAGGGATATGTCAGGTGATGTCGTTCGTCCGCTCAAAGAATTGAAGGCGTTCCGTCGTGTATCGCTGCAGCCTGGCGAGAGTGAAGAAGTCTGTTTCAGTATAACTGAGCCGCAGCTTCGTTATTACCATGCTGACTACAAATATGCTAGCGACGCAGGTGACTTCATTGTTTATGTGGGTCCTAACAGCCGAGATACGATGGAGCTCCGATTCCAACTGGTAAAAAATAAACAAGAAATGAGTGAAGCATAATGATAAATAAAGTCGATTCTAAGTTTCATTTACAAGAGGGGCATCTGCGTTTCACCTTTTTGAATAGCGGTGATCTATATGAAGCGTCTCATGCAGATACACTTATCAATCAACTGCTTACCAATCCCATTGACGGATCTTTAAATAATATATACCTACGGATTCATCGGTCAACTGGCATCGAAGCGGTCCCTCTGCTCGGCGTTCGCTCTGCAAGCCAGATGCGCGCTTCGGAGGAAGCGCTGACTTGGGAGGGTTCTGTGTGTGGGATCGCATACAAAGTTGATTTCCGTCTGACAGATCGTGGCGTTTGGTTCTGGGATGTACAGCTAGACGGTAGCGACGAGGAAGTAGATTTGATCTATGGTCAGGATATCGGGATTGCTGACAAGGCGGCAGTACGTTCCAATGAAGCGTATTTATCCCAATATATTGATCATACCGCCTTTAAAGATGAGGAAAAAGGGTTTGTCATTTGTTCCCGCCAAAACCAAGCTCAACAAGGGAAATTCCCTTATATGCAGCAAGGGGTGTTGACAGGAGCAACTGGATATTCCACAGATGGCTTCCAGTTTTATGGCCTCTCTTATAAAGAGACCAATGAACCAGAGAGCCTGACAATGGAAACACTGGCGAACGAAATTTATCAATATGAGTTTGCGTATGTGGCCCTGCAGTCAGCGCGCGTGAAGCTGGATGGACAGACTCGAATTGTATTCTATGGACTGTTCAAAGAAGACCATCCCGCGCCAATAATGGCGCTAGAATATGGAGCAGATGTTGCGGATGCTTGGATGCAGATCGAAGCGCAACTGCCTGTCGAAGGACGTTCTATCGAGAAGGCTGCGCTTAAATCGACCATCGGCAAGCCTTTGCGTTCGTTGGAGATGAGCGTCGAAGAAATCAATCATCGCTTCCCGGCTCGACATCAAGAGGAATGGGACGGAGAGACCTTGCTTTCCTTCTTTACACCGACGAATGAGCATGTCGTACTGAAGGAGAAAGAGCTTCAGGTTGAGCGTCCGCACGGGCACATTTTGATGACCGGCAATAATGACCAGATGAACGAGCACATTCTGACCTCGACATCGTACATGTATGGCATATTTAATTCTCAAGTCGTGGTGGGCAACACCTCATTCAACAAAATGCTAACGAATGCTCGTAACGCATTGAATGTCATGAAAACATCTGGACAGCGTATTTATGTCGAACTGGATGGAGATTATCGGCTTTTAGCCATGCCATCCTTATATGAGATGGGTTTCAACTATGCCAGATGGTATTACAAAATGCCAGAGGATACACTGGTCATCACCACTTTTACCACGGTGGATACGCCTGAGATATTCCTCACGGTTACCTCCGAGAGCGGAAAACTATATCGTTACCTGCTAACGAATCAAGTGACGATGAATAATAATGAGTACGAAGTGCCGTTTCATTCGAAACAGGACGGAGCTATGTTAACATTCCGAGCGGACAACAGTTCCCAAAGCGCTTCGGTCTATCCAGATTTGTGTTACCGTTTGTTGGTGTCGGGAGCGGAGTTGAGCGTCGGTGACGAGCGTATGCTAGCAGAGCATGTCGAGCCTAATGAAGCGTCACTAGTCGTCATGCAGCTTACCGAAAGCAAGTCTTGGAGCCTAACCATTCAAGGGTTACTTCATGGACAAGAACTGCCTTTTGTTTCCCGTGATATGGAAATGGAAATAATAGCGTATCGTCAATATTTTAAGAAGATATTGAACGGCTTTCACCTTTCTTTAAACGGCGAAGCAACTGATGAACTCGATAAAGTAAACGCGTTAGCCTATTGGTACACCCATAATATGCTTGTTCATTTCTCGGTACCGCACGGTCTTGAGCAGTACGGTGGAGCAGCTTGGGGAACGCGCGACGTGTGTCAGGGGCCCGTCGAATATTTCATGGCAACCCAGAAGCATGTCATGGTACGGGAAATCCTGTTGACGTTATACGCCCATCAATACGAAGATACCGGGAACTGGCCGCAATGGTTTATGTTCGATCGGTATACAAAGATTCAGCAGGAAGAAAGTCACGGCGACATTATCGTTTGGCCACTTAAAGTACTGGGGGATTACTTGAACGTCACCAAGGACTACAGCATTCTGCAGGAGCTCGTGCCTTACATGGATCGCCATACGTTTGACTTCACAGAAGAGCGAACATCTTTACTTATGCATGCCCGTAAGGAAATCCAATATATCAAGGAGCATTTTCTGCACGAGACACACTTGTCGGCCTATGGAGATGGCGATTGGGACGATACGCTGCAACCGGCCAATGCGCAGCTTAAGCAGTATATGGTAAGCAGCTGGACGGTAGCCTTGACCTATCAGGCGATGAATCAGTTATCCGCAGCGTTAGTGGACTACGATAAGGTGATGGCGGAAGAATTGCACGAACTTGCATCTGGCATCCAAGCAGACTTCCACCGCTATATGCTGCAAACAGAAGTCATTCCAGGGTTTCTATACATGGAGGAGCCGGGACAAGCCGAGTTGATGCTTCATCCAGAGGATACCAAGACTGGCATCCATTATCGTTTGCTACCCATGACGCGCAGCATGATTAGCGAGCTGCTCACCAAGGAGCAGGCGGAGGCTCATTACACGCTTATTAAGGAAAAGCTGTATTATTCAGACGGCGTCCGACTGATGAATCGTCCAGCTAATTACAATGGCGGCGTTAGCACACACTTCAAACGTGCCGAACAGGCTGCCAACTTCGGAAGGGAAATCGGACTGCAGTATGTGCATGCCCATATTCGCTTCGTCGAGGCGATGGCCAAGCTTGGTCATCAAGATGAGGTGTGGCAAGGACTTCTGAGGATTAATCCGATCGGACTTCGAGATATCGTTTCGAATGCTGAGATGCGCCAGAGTAATGCATATTTCAGCAGCTCGGATGGTAAATTCAAGGACCGTTACGAAGCGCAAGAGCGTTTTGAAGATCTCAAACAAGGCAAGGTTCCGGTTAAAGGGGGCTGGAGAATTTATTCTAGCGGTCCAGGGATTTATATGAATCAGCTTATCTCCAATTGCCTTGGCATCCGTCAGGAGGGGGGAGATTTGGTTATCGATCCTGTTCTTCCTGCTCATTTAAACGGCTTGCAGTTTGAATTCCGCTTCATTGACCGACCTATCCAATTCGTCTATCATCTCAGTGGCTGTCCAGTAAGTCTTGTAAAGGTGAATGGCGAAGCAGTACCTGCTCAAATGGTACAGAACCGTTACCGGAAAGGCGGCTTGCGAATGACTAGGGAGCTGCTTGAATCGGTTCTCACTTCTGAGAGCAACAAGATTGATATCTATATGTGACCAAATGGCGAATTAACAGCACGATGTGGTATATTTAGAGCGAAAAATAGGGAGAGGAGCGTGTACCATGGCCAATATTAAAGATATTGCTAAACAAGCAGGCGTTTCAATATCAACGGTCTCTTATGCGCTCAACGGAAGTCCGAAAGTAACAGAAGAAACTTCAGCTAAAATACTTGCCATTGCCAAGGAACTGCACTACGTTCCGAATGCCGCAGCACGGAATTTGAAGAGGCAGGAAACGAAAATTATTGGAGCTTTCTTGACCGACTTCAGCGGATCATTCTACGGAGATCTGCTTCAGGGGATGAAAGAGGGCGCAAATCAGCGTGGTTATGATCTCGTAGTTTGCAGCGGGAAGCAATCGCATCAACTGCTTCCCCAGCGAATGATAGACGGGGCCATCGTTCTCGACGAGAAGTTCTCTAATGAAGAACTGCTGAAATATGCTGATCTTGGTCATAAATTGGTTGTCATGGACCGCGACTTGAAGCATCCGAATATCAATCAGGTGCTGCTTGACAATAAAGCTGGAGCCACAATCGCGATGGAGCATATGATTGAGCTCGGGCATCGCAAAGTATATGTGGTGACGGGGCCAGAAGGCTCGTTCGATTCCAGGCAGCGCCTGCAAGCAGTCAAACAAACAATTGGTCGTCATCCAGACATGCAGTATATCGAAATCGAAGGCGACTTTAATAAATCGGCTGGCGCGCATGCGGGTCTCCAAATCGCTAAGGAATATCCAGGTCCTGCGGCTGTTTTCTGCTTAAATGACGAGATGGCAATTGGGATGTACGACTATTTGATGACTACTGACATTCGGATCGGCGAGGATATTCACCTTATCGGGTTCGATAACATTGAAGTATCCCAATACACGCAGCCGCGTCTAGCCACGATCGATTATTCCAAGCGGAAATGGGGGAGCTTGGCTTCCGAGCAGCTGCTCAAGCTCATTGCAGGCGAAGAGGTGGAACAAGAGCGGATTTACGTCACTCTCGTTAAAGGCAAGTCGATGGGATCTGTGTAGTATTTTTTCTAATATTTTAGCGCTACTGACAGATTTGTTTGCATATAAAAAACATGATGCGTTCACCTAATGAACGGTGACCATCATGTTTTTTTATATACCTTGGGTGATTGGATTCAATCCATGTGATTAGCGCAGTAGCGATATTTGTCACAGGGCTATTTGCGTGAATCTCCGTCCCAAATGAGATGTCCTTGTCCGAGGTCAATCTCGGTGAAGCCTGCCATATTGCGTAATTGGAAACCGATGGGCTTGTTGCTGCCGATGATCATGATATTCTTGATGTCGGCTGCACCCTCTGACTGGAGGGAAAAGGATTTGGTAAAGGCATATTCTTCGCTAAGTGTCGTATGAATAGCGTTCATTAGCGTGTCATTCTCGCCTTTACCCATAAGATTCATGATGATAGAACCCCGAGCATCAAGTTTTTCTTTAGTTATTTTGAAAAACTCTTTGGATGTTAGATGCTCTGGAGTCCCCTTATCCGTAAAGGCATCCAAAATAATATAATCATAAGCAAGCGGCGCTTCACTGCTTAGAATATGTCGTCCATCGCCAACGATTACATTATCTTTATGGTATCCGAAATACTGCTTGCTAAGCGCCACTACTTTCTCGTTGAGCTCGGCTACTTTAAATCGCTTCTCCGCAAAGTGACTGGCGATCGTTCCAATTCCATGCCCAATGACGAATACGTCTTCGAATGTCGGGTTGTTAAACGCCATTAAGTGAATGATGGCCCTCGGATATTCGAATAGGATTCGATCCGGATTATTCAAATCTAGTGCCCCTTGTATGGCCTGATTCGAAAACTGCATGACTCGGAATTTTCCCTTTTCGCCATATAACTCCGTAGTGTCATAAACAGTTATTTCATGATTATTACCGAACTCCCTAGCCAGTAATTGCAAGTCATCGTTCTCCTTCAAGGACAATTGTGGGCGCAGAGCGTACCCGTTTCATTCGGTTAAATAATACCTTCGGTTTGGCTGATCACTGCAAGGTTCAAGACAATCGGGCAATGATCGCTGCCTGTTACATGAGCATCAATCTGTGCACCCATTAAGGAAGGAACCAGTCGTGAAGAGGCGAGGAAATAATCGATTCGCCATCCGACATTCCGCTCTCTCACCTTAGGCATCGTAGACCACCAGGTATAGGCATCGGTTTGGTCTGGGTAGAAATGCCTGAAGGTGTCGATAAATCCGGCATCTAGTAATTGGGTCATCTTAGCTCGTTCTTCTGCTGTAAAACCGGAATTATTGCGATTCGCTTTCGCATTTTTGATGTCAATCTCATGATGGGCCACATTCAGATCGCCACAAATGATGACAGGTTTATGAGCATCCAGCTTCTGAAGAAAGCTCCGAAACCGCTCTTCCCATTCCAGTCTAAGCTCCAGCCTTGACAGATCGCGTCTTGCATTGGGGGTGTATACATTGACAAGATAGAAGGCTTCGAACTCTAGCGTGATGATCCGCCCCTCAGATTCATGATCCTCTTCCAGGCCGTATCTTACGGAAAGCGGTTTGTTTTTTGTAAATACGGCAGTTCCAGAATACCCCTTCTTCACCGCGTAATTCCAATACTGATGATATTCCTTGTCATAGGTCAGACTAATTTGTCCTTCTTGTAATTTCGTTTCTTGGATACAGAAAATATCTGCGTCCATCTTCGTAAAATAGTCATTAAATCCTTTGTTTACACAAGCCCTTAAACCATTAACATTCCAGGAAATCAGCTTCATTGTTGTCCATCTCCTTGCAGTTCTTTCTAGTAGTATAGCATATTCACAATTCCCTCTTTTCAAAGTGCGTGTTACGCGCATTTATGTGCTACTCAACCAGCATGGTTGCAATAGCGACAGAAAGGATAACTGTAACAAAAGAAGAATAGGTAAGTTGACATGAGCATGCGTCCAACCTAGGGGGAATTTTTTATGCAAAAAAATGATCTTGATCCTTCTAAAAAGATGGACTTCTTCGAAGACGAGGATTTTGAATTTATTATTGCCGATACGGAAGGGATAGATAAAGATTCAACGGAGCTCCACTGGCATGATTGGATGGAAGTTAATTATATTAAACGCGGAACAGGCAATTATATCATAGGGGATCGGGAGTATGCCTTTGAGGAAGGAGATATTTTTATAATAAATGCTAGAGACCTTCATTTTGCATTTAATGATCATAACCTCGTTATGCAAGTTATGTTATTTGAACCAAAGTTTATATTAACGAATGCGGTATATGCCTTTGAAATCCTCAGTCTGTTACCATTTTGGAAAGCGGGCATACTTTTTGAAAATAAGTTAGAAAAGAACAATGAGCATCACAAGCTGATCGTCTCGCTGCTGCAGGAAATGCAAAACGAATATGAACGTAAACAGAATGGGTTCAAACTCATCATCAAATCGCTTATTTTGAAACTTGCGGTTATATTTGAAAGATACTTGGAATCCGAAGGAGGCCTGTTTCTATCCGATAGAATCATGAAACTCACACGCTTCCGGCCCGTTTTCGAACATATTAAGAGAAACTCTCATTTACAAATAAAGCTGAGTGAATTAGCTAGTCTTGTCAATATGAGCGTTTCAAACTTTAGCTTGGTGTTCAAAAAGTCCATGGGGGTTTCTCCAATTGAATATGTAAATCGCGAGCGGGCAATCAAAGCCTCGCAGTTATTAATCGAAACGGATATGAAAATCGCCGACATTGCCGAATTTTGTGGATTTTCATGCACCTCCTATTTTATAAAGGAATTCAAAAAATTTACAGGTGAAGTTCCAAGTCATTTTCGGAAATCGGTAAAAGGGAAATAAACCTTATTAATGAAAGGAATGGAAGAGATAAGAAAATGATGAAATGAAATAAGAAAATGACGTAATGAAATAAGAAAATGACTAAAGAAAAGATAGATATGAAAGCATATAATCAAATTGTCAAGATCATCCATGGATTGACGCTATTAAATTAAATTCGGGAGGTTCGTTCTAGTGAAAAAGAGTACAAGATTACTGCCTATTGTCGTTGGTGCTACGTTGTTATTCAGCACGGCTAATATCTCAACTAGCTTTGCTGCAACAGACCGTGCAACCGCTTCGACCAATGCTTATAATTGGTTGGTTTCCGTTAAGCAAACGAATGGTCTTTACGATAGTCAGGCAGACGGTGAAGATGTTTGTTATACCTATGATCAAGCTGTTGCAGCAGTCGCTTTTATTGCGAAGAATGATACGGCGAGGGCTTACGATTTACTTAATAAGCTAAAAGGCTTGCAGCATAAGGATGGTTACTGGTATACAGCGTACTCGAGTAAAAATGCGGTTGCCGAATCAGAGAAATGGATAGGTCCTATTCTTTGGGTGGTTATGGCCGCTGCCCAATATAAGAAGGCTACAGGTGCAACTTCGTTTGATGCTATGGCAAACGATGCCATTAACTGGGTCTTGAAATTCCAACAATCGGACGGAGGCATAAATGGAGGAATAGATGCAAGCGGAAAAAAGCTGACCTATGCTTCAACAGAAGAAAATGAAGATGCGTATGCAGCGCTGAAAGCATTTGGCTTTAATTCGCAGGCTGAAAAGGTAAGAACCTTCCTTACTACGAAGATGTGGGATTCAGCGAACAACAGGTGGTATGTGGGACGTAATAACAAAGGTGTTTTCTTGGATGTAAACGCATGGGGAGTTCAATCGCTTGGGTCCCTAGGACCAGCAAATTACTTGAAATCCCTTGACTATAATATGAATCAAATGCGTCTGAAAAAGACAGTTAATGGCATCGTAGTCGATGGTTTTGATTTTAATGCTGACAAAGACGATGTATGGCTTGAGGGTACCGCACAAATGGCGGCAGCCTTGTACACGGCAGGAAGAACAACGGATGCCGACTATTTTACAGATCAAGTCATTAAGTTTCAAAAACCGAATGGCGGTATTCCGTATTCAATGGCTGGGGGAACAACCGGCGACGACTGGAATATGCCAAAAGTTGAAGCAATCTCATCAACAGGATGGCTAATTTTAGCCATTCATAAGGTGAATCCGTTCAAACAATAGTACACACAAGATACGCATATGCAGCAATTCGTGCACGACATGTACTGGAGCAAACTGCGGAAGTAAAGAAAGGGGCTATCCAAGTCTATGACTTGTGATGGCCCCTTTCGTTTGAGTAATTACAACACAGATCCAGTAATGACAACGACTGCAGAACGTGGCTCCTTCTCGCTAGCGCGATGCTGCCATTGGCTAGTTGGTTTATTTGTCCCTGCTCCTACAGCTCCAGGATGGTTGACCGCCAAGAATACAGTCGCTTGATTCTCGGTGAAGGAAAGACCGCACAATGCAGCTTCCGTAGGAGCCGACGCATACTGCTTGGTGCGTTGAGCGCTGCCTGTAGGATGAATGAGGTAAAGTCCGTTGTTCTTAAATTCCGACCAGGCTCCGCTGTTTAGTCGATCGGCGGCAATGTCGGAAGCGACCCATAAGTTTCCACTGTTGTCGATGGTCATGCTGCCCGGGGAACTAAAGCCACTTTGGCGTCCACCTGTGATAAAGGTTTCGAATTGGAAGGTAAGTCCCCCGCTATTTTCTTTTAGCTTGAAGATCTGCCCATGGAGGTTGCCACGGCTATCATTCTGTGTGCAGGCGATGAATACGGTTTTATTCGTCGAATGCACAGTGAGCTCGGCAGGCCTGTCGCATGGCGTAGCCCCGATAATCGTTGCCGCTTCGCTAGCGGAAGCAAGAACGTCGCTCTGCGATTGGAATTGCTGCAGTAACGTTTCTTTGGATTTATACAAACCCTCTGGAACTTGATAAGTCAGACGGTTCAATTGGTTTCTGACATTAGTAATTGAAAGTTCGATCCAACGTCCTTGAATGAAGTCTGCGGCGTACAGAGTACCTTCGCTTAAGAGTTTAGCGTTCAATTTGCCATCGTTTTTAGTCCAGTGGTCTGCGCTCACGAACTTATAAACGAAGCCATCTGGAGAATCTTCGCCCATGTAGACAACAATCCGGTTGTCAGCGCTTAAGGTCATAGCAGCGCTACCGTGATGGAATCGCCCAAGCGCCGTATGTTTAACCGGCGTATTTTTGTGATCAAAAGGATCGATTTCAACCATCCATCCATAATGGGAAAGCGCTAGCCCTGCATCGCGCGAGGTGAATTCATAACGATTTTCACAAGTAAGCTGGGTGTTCCAAAGCGTTTTTCCTCCGCCACGATTCGCGAATGTACCTTGAACGAGCGTAGCTCCGTTAACAGCTGTCGTACCTCGCACTGGACCAGTTAACTCAATAGGGGTTAATCCGGAAATTCGACGGGCTACGGTAGAATCGGAGACAAGCTTCCAAGCACCAAAGGCGTCCTTCTTTATATGAATAAAAGAACCACCTTGCTCATAGAGCATTTGCTTCTGCTGTTCCGAACTTACAAGCTTTGAGCGATCTATCATCCATGGATACTTAGCAGATTCATGGTTTACCCATAACAAGGCCTCCGAATTGGATTCGGGGAACGGAAAAAAGGATGTATAGCTACTATTAAATCCTAAGGTGTCGCCTTGCTTATTGATCGTATCTCCGTACGCAGCTAGAACATTATAAGTAAAACCATTAGCTAGCAGAAGTTGGTCTGCATCTGCGGCAGTATGTAAGGTGGGGTTAAATGTCTCAGGTAATTGTTCATAGGTATTGACATTGGTTGAGGCATTAGCCGTTTGACTAAGTGAGCTTAAACCGGAAAAAGTAGCCGCTAATGAAGCAGCGCTTGCACCTAAATATTTCAAGAAATGTCTGCGGGATAGATTTTTTTTCAATTCCATTTCGTAGTTCCTCCGAGGATTAGGCATCTTGTTATAAAGATAACATATATTCTTTGGATTTGAATGCTTTTTTCAATATAATTTGCTAGAATCATAGTCACAAGGACCCATAAATAGTCGATAGTATCAACAATTTATACGTAGCTTATGTGGGGTTTTAAGTAACCAGAAGCCGTAGGAGTTCAAATTTGTTTGGCTATCGATCGTTCGGATCAGGTAGGTTGCATAATAGAAATATTAAATAAGAGAGTTCAGAAGGAGGAAATACGATGCCAGAGCCCTTGGTTGGCGAAATTCGAATGTTTGCCGGTAAGTTTGCCCCGGATGGATGGGCGCTTTGCGACGGACAGGTATTACCGATTCGCGAGAACGAGACATTATTCAGCTTAATAGGTAAGACTTACGGTGGGGATGGTCTGCAGACATTTGCTTTACCCGATTTGCGTGGGAGGGTTCCGCTTCATCAAGGAAACGGTTTTATACAAGCGGAAACTGGCGGTGTAGAAAATGCCACGCTAACGGTTCAACAAATCCCTTCGCATGGTCATACGGCAGGTGTATCATCCAAATTCGGCAGCACGAACAGTCCTGATGGTACTGTGATGGCGAGGTCGACCTTGAACCAGTTCACGGATACCGTAGGGACGAAAGGTACGATGCTGGGAGCTAGCACCGTCGTAGGATTATCTGGCGGAAGTCAACCTCATAACAACTTGCAGCCGTATGTGGCGATCAATTATATCATTAGTTTATTTGGAATTTTCCCTAGTCAGGGCGGTGGAGGCGGAACAGAACCTTACATGGGTGAGATTCGTTGGGTGTCATTTAACTTTGCTCCTGGTGGATGGGCACTATGCAACGGGCAAATGATGCCGATTAATCAAAATCAAGCTTTATTTGCATTGCTGGGTACAACGTACGGCGGAGATGGCCAAACTACATTCGGGCTACCGGAAATGAAAGGAAGGGTGCCGATCCACTTTGGGAAGGGGCATACTTTGGGAGAAAAAGGAGGAGAGCAAGCGCATACGCTAAGCTTGAATGAGCTGCCTGGGCATGCGCATTCTCTTCATGCAAGCGGGAATCCAGCGACATCTAAGAATGCTCAGGGTAACGCATTTGGCGTGACCTCCACAAGCTCCTATGCTTTTGTGCCAGATAGCCAATCCCATGTGGTAACCGACAATGTAGGCGGTAGTCAAGCACACCTTAATATGCAGCCGTTCCTAACGCTAACCGCTATTATCGCTACACAGGGCATATTTCCAAGTAGAAACTAAGGAGAGATATTATGGATCCGTTTGTTGGGGAAATTCGTTTATTTGGTTTGAATTTCGAACCGAAAGGGTGGGCCTTTTGCAATGGACAACTTCTACCGATTTCGCAAAATTCAGCGTTGTTTTCTCTTTTGGGGGCTACATACGGAGGGGATGGGAAGAGTACTTTTGCCCTCCCCGATTTACAAGGAATGGTCCCGATGCATGCTGGACAAGGTCCGGGATTGTCCGAATACGCTCTTGGTAAGATAGGCGGCTCGGAGAGTGTTACACTGCTAGCAGATCATATCCCCACCCATTCACATGCTCTACAGTATGGAACCTCCGGAGGAACGCAAGAATCGCCAGTAGGCCAAATATTGAAGGATACAGGTGGGCGTCGCGGAGGTTTGGCCTACACAAGTCTAACTAATATGGTGCCAATGGGGGGAAATGCGATTATGCAGGCGGGTGGCGGCCAACCTCACAATAATATGCAGCCGTATTTGACGCTAAATTTTTGTATTGCTTTAGAAGGTGTGTTTCCACCTCGCTCTTAGAGTATGGGGAATTGGTTTCTCGTTGAGAAAGAGAGGAGTTTGGGGAAGTGATAGATGAACGTGAAGGATACGGGTCTTCTCTTTTTAATCGTAGAAATATAAGATTTGTAATGTTATGGATGTTATTACTAGTAGGTGCGTGTCTGGGGCTTGCTGGTTCGGCTTACGCGGCGTCTTTTACGGTGACGACAACTGCAGATTCAGTAGATAGCAGTCCTGGCAATGGGGCATGTGCAGATAGTAATGGTCAATGTTCGGTGCGTGCTGCGTTAATGGAAACCAATGCGCTTGCGGGTTTAGATGTAATAGATATTCCTGAGAATATCTATACGCTGACATTAGGGCAGCAATTGGAAATTAAGGATCAGGTAAAGCTCATCGGGAGCTCTAACAATCCTAATAGTACGATCATCCAAGCGGCAAGCAGCGCTGCGGCAGCAACGCACAGAGTTTTGGAAATTAATCCAGCGCTTGATGTAAATGGATACGATGTGACTATACAAGGATTGACGATTCGCAACGGTAAAGCCCCAGATCTTAACGGATATGGCGGCGGGGGAATTGGTGGCGATATAGGGGTCAAAACGTTGGCAATCAGCCAATCGATTATTGAGAAAAATATCGCTTCCCAAGAAGGTTTTGGCGGTGGTCTCTTTATTTCGGGGGCTGCGGCAGGGAAAGTTCAACTTACGGATACGATTATTCGCAATAATACGGCAGGAGAGTCAGCATCATCTAGTTACGGCTCTCAAGGCGGCGGTGCATATTTGGAAGGTGATATGGGCCTAGAGGTGTCGAACCTTACCGTACAGAACAACACTTCGTATGGGCTTGGCGGAGGGATGGCAATTGTATCAGCGTCGCAATCGTTGCGAAGCGTTACGATTGGTTCCAGTGTTATAAGCGGAAATACGGCCGTTAGCAAAAATGGCGGGAGCGAAGGACGCGCCGGGGGACTGTACTTGGGAACACCAGCAGTTGTTACGGATACGACATTATCTGCCAACAACGCAGGCGGGGATGGAGGCGGATTGGTGCTCGATTTTTTCACGGGTTCCGTTTCGCTAACGAATGTGGCGGTAACTAGTAATACGGCTGCGCGCGGAGGCGGGATGTTCATCAATGCGAACAAAGCCCCAATTCTGACGAGTACTTCAATTACTGGGAATACAGGCGGGAATGTCGCTGTTAATCCAGAAGGAACGGATATGCAGGTTACAATTGTACCTACGGGGACGTTCTCTCAAGGAAAAACGGGCGTTCATTATACAATTACAGTAAGAAATAACGGTAAAGTAAAAACAAATGGCACAGTCACAGCGACGATTACGCTTCCGACGGGACTAACGGCTACGAAGTTAGCGGGTTCAGGATGGAATTGTCCGGCGGGCACGTTGACCTGTTCACGTTCAGACGTTTTGAATGGTGAGAGCAACTATCCGATTGATGTGACGGTTAATGTTGCAGCAAATGCTGAACGTACATTGCGAAGTACGGTGGAAGTATCGGGAGGCGATGAACTCGATGTAAGCAACGATACGGGGTATCACGATACAACGGTGTTGAGCAGCGATGCGAGTCTCCAAGGGCTTTCGACAACGAATGCTGTATTAAAAGAAACCTTTGCTCCAGGAACATTAGCGTATACAGCAGATGTGCCTTTCGCGGTGAACTCATTGACGGTTAAGCCTACTGTAAATGAGTCTCATGCTAAGGTTAAAGTAACATTGAATAGTAAAGAGGTGGGTGACGGAAAAGAGAGCGAACCACTTGATCTTGGTGTAGATATTAATACAATTACGATTGATGTGACCGCTGAGGATGGGACAACGAAGAGAACTTATAAGATAACAGTAAACCGTGCGGCTCAATCTAAAAATGCAAATTTGAGCGATTTATTCGTAGACGGAACGAGCATAACGGGCTTTGCGTCGGACACGTTGGCGTATACCGTGAACGTGCCGAACGTCACGACAGCCGTTACGGTGACGGGAACGAAGGCAGATGCAACGGCAAGTGTCGTCGTGGCAGGTGGCAGCAACCTGACCGTAGGAAGTAATACGGTTACGGTAACCGTGACAGCTGAGGATGGCACGAAGAAGAAGACGTACACGATTACGGTAATAAGAGCAAAGAGCAATAACGCTAATTTGAACGATTTAAAGATAAACGGAACAAGCATAACGGGCTTTGCCTCAGGCAAGTTGGCGTATACGGTGAATGTGCCGAACCCTACAACATCTGTTACGTTGGTAGGAACAAAGGCAGATGCAACGGCAACTGTCACCGTGACAGGCGGCAGCAATCTGATCGTAGGCGATAATACGGTCACGGTAAAGGTGACGGCGCAGGATGGCACGACAGAGGTTGTTTATACGGTGACGGTGGTAAGAGTGAAGAGCAGTGATGCCAGCTTGAGCGACTTGAAGGTGGACGGAACGAGCATAACGGGTTTTGTGCCTAACACGTTGGCGTATAAGGTGCCAGTGTCGAACGCGACGACAGCCGTTACGGTAACGGGAACGAAGGCAGATGCAACGGCAAGTGTCGCTGACGCGGTAGGTGGCAGCGATCTGGTCGTAGGGGATAATAAGGTTACGGTAACGGTGACAGCTGAGGATGGCACGGTGCGGACGTATACGGTAACGGTGGTGCGAGCGGGCAGCGATAACGCGAGCTTGAGCGACCTGAAGGTAGACGGAACGAGCATAACAGGTTTTGCGTCTGGCACGTTGGCGTATGCGGTGAACGTGCCGAACGCGACGACAGTCGTTACGGTGACGGGAACAAAGGCAGATGCAACGGCAACTGTCGTCGTGGCAGGTGGCAGCAACCTGACCGTAGGAAGTAATACGGTCACGGTAACCGTGACCGCTGAGGATGGCACGACGAAGAAGACGTATACGATTACGATAATAAGAGCAAAGAGTAATAACGCTAATTTGAGCGACTTGAAGGTAGATGAAACAAGCATAGCAAATTTTGCCCCAGGTACGTTGGCGTATAAGGTGAATGTGCCGAATGTCACGACAGCCGTTACGGTAACGGGCACGAAGGCAGATGCAACGGCAACTGTAACCGTGACAGGCGGCAGCAATCTGATCGTAGGCGATAATACGGTCACGATAAAGGTATCGGCGCAGGATGGCACGACAGAGGTTATCTATACGGTGACGGTGGTAAGAGCGAAGAGCAGTGATGCCAGCTTGAGCGATTTGAAGGTAGACGGAGCGAGCATAACGAACTTTGCCTCAGGCAAGTTGGAGTATAAGGTGAATGTGCCGAACGCTACAACAGCCGTTACGGTGACGGGAACGAAGGCAGATGCAACGGCAAGTGTCGCTGACGCGGTAGGCGGCAGCGATCTGGTCGTAGGGGATAATAAGGTTACGGTAACCGTGACAGCGCAGGATGGCACAGTGCAGACGTATACGGTAACGGTGGTGCGAGCGGGCAGCGATAACGCGAGCCTAAGCGACCTGAAGGTAGACGAAACGAGCATAGCGGGTTTTGCATCTGGCACATTGGCGTATACGGTGCCGGTGCCGAATGCCACGACAGCCGTTACGGTGACGGGAACAAAGGCAGATGCAACGGCAACTGTAGTCGTGACAGGCGGCAGTAACCTAGTCGTAGGGGATAATAAGGTTACGGTAACCGTGACAGCGCAGAATGGCACGACGCAGACGTACACGATTACGGTAATAAGAGCAAAGAGTAATAACGCTAATTTGAGCGACTTGAAGGTAGATGAAACAAGCATAGCAAACTTTGCCCCAGGTACGTTGGCGTATAAGGTGAATGTGCCGAATGCCACGACAGCCGTTAAGGTAACGGGCACGAAGTCAGATGCAACGGCAACTGTAACCGTGACAGGCGGCAGCAATCTGATCGTAGGCGATAATAGGGTCACGGTAACCGTGACGGCGCAGGATGGCACGACAGAGGTTATCTATACGGTGACGGTGGTAAGAGCGGCGCAGAACAGTGATGCCAGCTTGAGCGACTTGAAGGTAAACGGAACGAGCATAACAGGATTTGCGCCGGGCAGGTTGACGTACACGGTGCCGGTGCCGAATGCCACGACAGCCGTTACGGTGATTGGAACGAAGGCAGATGCAAAGGCAAGTGTTGCCGACGCGGTAGGAGGCAGCAACCTGATCGTAGGGAGTAATACGGTCACGGTAACTGTAACGGCTGAAGATGGCACGAAGAAGACGTATACAATTACGGTAGTAAGAGCGAAGAGCGATAATAAGAGTTTTACATTCCTTCTTAACACAAATGGAAATTCGCAGGAAATTATATGGGATAAGGCTACGAATACAGCTTCCGCAAACGTAACGAGTGCAGTCTATAGTGCGACTGTTACAGGAACTGTCTATGACCCAGCGTCGATCCTTACAATTAACGACATTAACGTAGTAAGCGGGAAGCCTACGACGATTGACCTGAATGATGGGCTGAATCCTATACTAGTTAAGGTTACGGCACAAGACTTATCCGTTCAGGAGTATGTACTTAATATTATGCGATATGGTAATGCGGGGCTTAAGGGACTTACGGTAAGTGGAGTGGATCTAACCCCTCCGTTTAACCTTGATTCCTTAACCTATGCAGGAAGTGTCCCTTATGCAGTTAGCTCGGTAACGGTAACCGCCTCTGTGTATGATCCAAACGCAACAGTAACTGTAATGGGCTTGAAGGTAGTTTCTGGCACACCAAGCGTTCCAATAAATTTGGCAGTTGGCCAAAATGAAATTCTTGTCCGGGTTACTCCAACGTTTGGCGTTACACAACCCTATACGATAACTCTTACGCGGGCAGCGTCGAATGATGTAGGTTTAGCTGGAATCGTCGTCAATAACGGGTTGGTAGCAGTTACATCAGGAATAGATGGAAAGTATTACGCGACAGTGAGCGAGTCCACGTATAACTTGATCGTCAAGCCGCAATCGACAGATCCTGCATCGAGAATTAAAGTTAATGGTGTAGATGTGGATCGTCAAGGGAATTCGAACATCATTCCGCTATCCTATGGAATCAATGAAATTACGATTGTCGTTACCTCTGAAGATGGTACAGCTCAGGCGTACAAACTGCTTGTTACACGTCAGCAACAAGACAAACAGCAAGGGAATGGCGGCGGCGGTGGCGGCCCAATCTCTCCTCAAGTTAAGGTCAAACTGATTGTAGGGGATAATGGGAATAGCATACATGTTGATGTACAGCGGGAACGTACAGTCAATGGTAGGGTTACTGATAGGGTTGCTATAACACCAGAAGTTATCAAACAAATCGAAGAAGCAGCAGGAGGCAAGCTAAACTCACTTAAACTGGTTATTCCGCAAATTCCGGAAGGCAGCGATGAGTTTATGATCAATCTGCCTAAGAATACTTTGCAGGATTTGGTCGGATGGGGTTCGGAAGTGAGTATCGTAACTGAAGATGTGCAAGTTACACTTCCCAAAGCTACAATCACTGGCGCGCTGCAATTAAAAGAAGAGCTCTATGTCCGCTTTATTTCGAATCAAACGAATGAAATGAAGCAGGCAGCTAAGAAGCGGGTTCTCGCTGCGCAGCTCGTAACAAAAGCTGCTGGGAATGGAAAAGCGGAGCTTCTTGGATGGCCGATGACGATTGAGACAAACTTGAATAACCAGGAAACGAAACTGAACTTTTCGTTAAAAGGGGTTAAGATCCCTGTAGATCCGAAGGAAAGAAATGCATTTTTGGCTTCCCTTGGCGTCTATATCGAGCATAGCGATGGAGAGAAGGAACTACTAAAAGGCACTATTCAATACGATGCGCAAAAAAATCCGTTAAGTATTGAGATTGTCATTACTAAATTCAGTACCTTCAGTTTGATTGAAATTCAGAAGACGCCAATCGAAACGGTAACTTACGCGAGATGGACAGATGGTTATCCAGATGGGACGTTCCAACCCTACCAGTCAATCACGCGAGCAGAAGCAGCAACGATTTTGGTAAAAGCAATGAATCTTCCGAAACCATTGAACAGCTTGCAGAAGTTTATGGATGTATCAGATAGCCACTGGGCGGCGGATGTGATTCATCAAGTGCAAGGTGCAGGATTGCTAGGTGGTTATCCGGATGGATCGTTCAAGCCAGATGCACCAATTACTAGAGCAGAATTAGCTGCCATCATCGTAAGGCTCAAAAAGCTAGAAGTAGCTGAAAGTGCCCAATCTTTCACTGACACCAAAGGTCACTGGGCAGCTAATTACATTCAAACGGCGAAGATTGCAGGATTGGTAGCTGGTTACGAAGACGGCTCATTCAGGCCAGATCAAAAATTAACACGAGCAGAAGCGGTTAAAGCAATGAATTCCCTTCTCGGACGTCCGACCCCAGAGCTGGGCAAGGACGTTTGGAGCGATGTTAGCAAAAAGGATTGGTTCTGGCTGGATGTTCAGTCAGCCTCGCAATCATTCAGCAACACTAGCTACGAAGATGGCACTAGCAATGCGGTGATCATTCCGTAATAAAAGAATGCTGATATAAGATTTAGAAAAATAAGAGATAAAAAATCCCGCTGGGCCTTAGGCTCAACGGGATTTTTTGATGGTTAGAAGGGATTTTAATTTAAATTGGAAATTATCTTCCATTCCTCATTGAGCAAACCCACTAGGGGAGTTCCTTCTGGACAGCGCTAGGAATGCCAAGGTAACGCGACCAGCAATGAGCAGGGAACCGAGAAATTGCTGCGTGGTAATGAGTTGACCATGGATTGGATAATCCACCACTGAATCGATTTCGATAGGAACATGCGCACAAATTATAGTTTTCGTGTATTTGAACCCGACTCGCCCAAGCAAATCTATTAATATTTAATATACTATCGTATTAAATGGTAGGGGAGTTGAAACTTACATTGAGTCAATTAACTGTAGTGGCGCTGCGCAAAGCAGCCAGGAAGAGCTTGCCAATTTACCTTAAAATTGCTTTAAGTCCGCTATACGCGGCACGTTTAACCCTTGCGATTCGGAACGCTAACCTCAATACAATTAATCGCTTGTTCAAGGAAGTGACATCAGGCTTCAATAGTGTTGGTTCCAATACATTTGGCTTTAGCATTCAATTTGCTGCGCCAGCTCCAGCGAATGAAGTCGGAAATGCGACCAATACGAAAGGAAACGTTCGTTTGACAGTAAGTAGCCTAAGAAGTATTTCTAAGAGAGTCTTACGTTTATACGGCAAAATCAGCCGTGATAATGCGTTCGCAACTCAACTCGTCCAAGCTGCAAAAGTGGGCAACAACATTCGACTTCGCGCCTTGATTACCCCGCTGCTGCCAAGTAACAGCTTAGTGGCGGTACAAGGTGATCGGACAGGGATTGTTTTGCAAATTAAGTCATCCACAGGTGTAGTGTTTATTAGTCAATTTTTTGTATTGTAAGATATTAATGCGTGGACAAGAAGCCGAATGCGATGAAGCATTCGGCTTTTTAAACACGAGAGAATGTATATGTTTGAGGTGGTATCGTTCTTTTTGACTATAAATGCTATAGTGATAAAGGGGAAATATGCCAAATTTCTACCTTATATATTTAAGGGGATGTACACTTGTTTAAGAAATTGATTCTTTATATCGTGATTTGTGTGCTAGTTTTACAATTCGGTTCTGTCGTATACGCCGAACAAAAGGTTGAAATCAAGGAAAACGGCGAAGTAACGATTGATTATCGGACTTCATTAGGCGATCCCAAAAAGTACGCCCAAACAGCTACAATTATCGTGAAAGATGGACATCCTATGATCCCACTTTTCACCTTAGAACGCTATTATACCGTTGAGAAGCCAGATTTGATCCTTTTAACCACGGAGAAAAATGGTGCGATTAGTGTCTTGGACACACGTAATGAAACGGAATACCAGATGAAAGTAAACTCCAATAAAGTAAAAATAGTGGGGACTGATCATCAGAAACTGGGGGATGCCACCTTGTCTACAACGGTATCCGTGCATTTGGAAGGGGATATTCCTTTTATCCCCATTGATTTCTTTCAAATTCTAGGCTACTCATCCTCCATTGACGCTGGTAAAAAAGTGCAGATTAACTTGATTCAGAAATCCTCGGGTTCAACAAACAGTGGAGGATCGTCTAGCGGAAGCGTATCACCAGGTACAGACGCTTCCTCAAATGCTCAAACGTTGTATCCTATGAAAATTGGTCGGAAATATGGATTCATGGATCAGGCTGGAAAGGTCTTTATCCAACCACAATTCGAGGGAGCGGGAAATTTCTCTGAGGGTCTTGCCGCTGTCCAAGTGAAGGGCAGCTGGGGATATATAGATCCAAAAGGGAACACGGTAATTACCCCACAATATGATTCTGCTTCTGAATTCTCAAATGATAACGCCATTGTAAGTAAAAAAGATAAAAATGGCGTCAAATTCGGGTACATTAATAAGCGCGGAAAAGCAGTTGGAAGTATCATGTATGAGAGTGCGCTTGATTACAAGGAAAATTTTGCTCCTGTCGTGACGGGTACTCACTTTGCTTTCCTTAATCGTGATGGCAATATCCAGTTCTTTGATTCATTCGAGGATGCGGGTTCGTTCTCGGAAGGTTTGGCGAAAGTTCAAATCAAAGGGAAATATGGCTATATCAATAAAAAGGGCGAGGTTGCGATCCCTTACCAATATACGAAGGCATTGGACTTTTCGGGTGGAATGGCCGCAGTAAGCATACAAGGAAAATGGGGTTATATCGACAAAGAGGAAGAGCAAGTCATACCTGCCAAGTATGAGGATGCAGCTCCTTTCTCCGAAGGGTTGGCAGCCGTACAATCAGGTGGTAAATACGGTTACATCGAACCATCGGGCAAAACCGTTATTGCGATGCAGTACGATTTTGCCGGTTCATTTAAGATGGGCTATGCGCCTGTGAAGCAATTGGGGAAATGGGGTTTCATCGATCAGAAGGGTATGATCGTTGTCCAACCGAAGTATGATTTCGCTTATGAAGCAAATGGCGCTTTATTCCGTGTTCAAGATGGTGGCCAAACAATTTATCTGGATCATAAGGGCAATCCTGTTAAACCGTTAAATGAGAATGGCCAAGAAATAAATCTTGTTATGGTGGCAGGTAACGTTATTGAAGTTAACGGCGTTTTGCTTGACTTGGAAGTACCGCCAGCTCTTGTGGAAGGAAGTACGTTGGTTCCTCTTCGCGCTATTTTAGAAAGTTTGAATCTTAAACTGGACTGGAATAGTCAAACGAAGACGATAAATGCTTCTAAAGATGGTGTGAACATCGTTTTACAAGTAGATAATCCGATAGCGACAGTTAATGGTAAATCGGTGACCCTGCCCGTTCCACCTAAAGTCATCCAAGGTAATACACTTGTTCCAGTACGCTTTATTTCACAAAGTGTAGGAGCACAGGTGGACTACGCACCGTATCAACCTGCTGATATAGAGACGAGCTTGTTCGATGGGCTAGATACTGCGTATGTTGAGCGAATGAGTGCCTATGGGCAAGCCACTGAGCATTGGGTGACTGTACAAGGCGAGGATTCAGCCGATGCTGCAGCAGCTAAGGCGGCAATACAAGTGGCTGCAGAGGGACTTATTAAAATTAAGGATCAGATGGTTCATGACATTCAGCAGAAATATGAGCGTAAGATCGACGCTACCCCTAATGATGCTGAGCTGTACATGCAATACGCAACTGTTCTTGCAGAACTGGGCCATTTATACGAGGACCGTAATTTAGTTGTGGAATCCGAAATGGTAGCAGCTGAAGCAGGTAAAATTGACGTGAAAGCTTTGCAATTTTACCGTTTGTATACGGCAGATTTGTATGGAGAAGAAGCAGCAAGAGAGAAAATTTATCAGGAAGCCGCCAACATGGACCCGTTTATCGTCTTAAATCATGCACAGAAGCATGGAAACTATTATGATGCAGGTCTTGCATTTAGTAAAAATGAACGTACGCCCGATTATGCAATCTTTGCTTTGAAGAAAGCCTATCTGAATGGCAATGATCGTATGAAAGCGAAAGCTAAGCAATTACTGAGCGCCAAATACAAGATCCAGCTGTAAATGGTTTAAAATCGAACTCAAGCTGTTAGGAAGTCAGAATTGTGACTTCCTAACAGCTTTTTATTGTTCCCTTAACAATCGGGTTTGCCATTTTTTGAGATTCGGTGGTAAACTAAACGCGCAATCAGTTTGAACAAGGGGGCGACTCATGCCTAGAATCGGAACCTTCTATCAGAACCATTTGAAGAGAAAAATGTTTAATAAAATTTTATTTCTTTATTCCATTGCTTTGATTATTTTGTTTGTAACGGTGTCGTTCTTAGTCTATCGGTACTATGAGCAGCGAGTGATTCAGGAAAAGATGGATAAGAATCTGCAAACGATTGATATTGTTAGCGTTTACATGAATCAACAGGTGGAAAGAATGCAATCCAATATTCAGGAGTTGTACACAGATGCTGTCGTCAATGAAGACTTGAACTATTTTTTGACGCATGAATATACCACCTATTTGGAACATCGGCTAAATCGCTATTTCAATAGCGAGAATTACCAAGGAAAAGGGATCGATACCTATTTGAAATCAATCGTAGAGAGTGAAATTGGCATTGAAAACCTTATCCTTTACAGCTATGAGAAGAGATTTTTTTACATTCTAAATCAGAGCTATCAAGATCGCATCACTTCACCGATAAGTGACCTGGAAGAAACGAAGTGGCTCAAAGAGCTGAAAAATCAAAGTTGGAGAAGCTTGGAGGACGGTGCTTTACTCGAACGAAAGCTGGAAGGAAAGTCTTTATTTATGTATGCAAGGACGCTTCAGGACCCCGTTTCGCTAAAGACGAATGGACTGATGATTTTTGATTTTAATACGGATCAAATTATTAAATCGATTCCCGGCATGACGGAAGACAAGCGAGGCAAGTTCGTCATTGTCACGCCAAGCGGTGAGGTTATCTATGATTCTGGCAATGAATACTATGGTAAAACGTACCCTTATTGGAGAGAACTGCAGACTCCCAAGGAATGGTACGCATTGGAAGAGCCCTCCAAAGTAAACCTAATCAATATAGGGAATACAGGATTAGTCATTGCAGGAATCATACCCATATCGACGATTCAGGAGAGTGTTCATACGGTTCGTAATACGTTGATTGGAGTCACCTTGCTTTGTATCGTAGTAAGCTTTGCTTTTACGTTCACGGTGATTCGACGTTTTTCCAAAAAGATCAGGAAAATCATGCTGCATACGAGCCGGCTGCAAGGAGGAGATTTATCAGCGCGTATCCGGATGGAGGGCGAGGATGAGCTTCAACAAATATCAGAGAGCTTTAATTATATGTGCGATCGTTTGGAGTCCTATATCGAGAATATGTACGTATCTGAAATTCGGCAGAAAAGCGCTGAATTGTCTGCTTTACAAGCGCAGATTAATCCGCATTTTCTCTACAATACGCTGGAGAGTATTCGTATGAAAGCTTTAGCTTCTGGAAATAGAGATGTCGGGCAAATGATTTATTTGCTTGCAGACATTTTCCGTAACATGATTCGTAACAAAACGAATATTTCACTCTCGGAAGAAATAGCCATGTGTGCTTCGTACTTGGAATTGTTCCAATTCCGTTATGAGGATACGCTCATC
The DNA here is from genome assembly GCF_010820665.1 of Paenibacillus sp. SYP-B3998. Lineage (GTDB taxonomy): Bacteria > Bacillota > Bacilli > Paenibacillales > NBRC-103111 > Paenibacillus_E. The sequence continues at coordinate 104,046 of NZ_JAAIKC010000013.1, forward strand.
GTCCATACGCAAATCAACAGCTCAATTGCTAATTGCAAGGTGCTTAAGCTGCTCATCCAGCCGATTGTAGAGAACTACGTTGTGCATGGGTTTCGACCTAATGCCACTGACAACCGCATCTCTATTACGGCGCATATTGTAAACGAGCGGATCGTAGTCAAGGTTATGGACAATGGAAAGGGGATTACGAAGGAAACACTAGCTGGAATTGAAAAAAGGTTGAGGCAAAATCATTCGATGGAGAGCTTGCCCAGCAATTCTCTTGGTTTATTTAACGTAAATGAACGTATAAGGTTAACTTATGGGAACGAATATGGCATCCGTATCTGGAGTGAAGTGAACGAAGGGACGGAGGTTTCGTTGGAAATACCTGCTTGGAAGGAGGAACCCCTCGCATGAGAAAAGTTTTTTTTGCCGATGATGAGCCATTGATTGCCAAAGGGATGCCATCCGTCGTAGATTGGCAGCAATTGGGTCTGACTGTCGCAGGTATCGCAATGGACGGGACAGAAGCGCTGGCGAAGCTGAAGGATGAGCCGGTAGATCTGCTGATTACAGACATTATGATGCCAGGCTTAAGCGGTTTGGATTTAATTCGGAAGGTCAAAACGATGCATCCGCGCACGAAATTCATTGTCATGAGCGGATACGAGGAGTTTAAGTATGTCAAGGAAGGGATCACGTTAGGGATAGAAAATTATATACTAAAGCCAATTAATATCGACGAATTGGAGTCAACGATTAAGCACATTCTTAGAGACTGGGAACGGGAGGAATTTACCCTATTTCGCTCCGCTGAGGATTGGAAAGTGCTTCGCAACAATATCCTTCAGCGTTGGTTGAGTGGAGAAATTGAAGGTCAAGAACTTAAGAATCGGGCTGCATTGCTAGGCATTCCGATGTTTCATGCATATTATCAGGTGGCTTCTTTGAAAATTGTATATGAAAGCGAATTGTCCTCCAGACTTCACAGATTGGACGTGCTCGCTGAACAATGCGAGAAGATGGCCAAAGAACAGTTGTCTGTATCCAGTGAAGTCGTCTGTTTTCCAGATGGAGATGACAATCTTGTTGTTATCTTCGCCATGCCTGATCCGGACAATGAAGAAGCTTGTTACCTTGCTCTTGAGCGTATGGTGAATTGGCTAAGCGAGGTTACAGGGTTCCCCATATGGGGCGTATTTGATGGATCCAAAGAAGACTATCTAAGCGCAGCCAACAGTTACACGACCATAAAACACTGGTTTCAAGAGCATTTACTGCCGAGCGGAGATCAGACCGTATTCCTCAAGCTATCTGAGAAGGGAGAAATCGAACGCGCCGCTGGCAAGCAGCCTGTGGGCATGGAAGCATTTGCTCAGCTTTTGATGGAAGGACAGGAAGAACGTATCCATGCCTATGTGGAAGCGGCCCTGTCCATTCAGCAAGAGGACAAGGAACTTCCGCCGCTCAGGTCGTTATTCTTTAACGTGGCTATCCAGTTGATGCTGGCCGCCAAAGATCGAGAGAAGAGCAAGGATTACACGGAAATTTTTGCCCCTCTCTCTCTTTTACATACGTTGAGCGGATTGAAGAATTATGTCATCACGACGATAGACCGAACCTTGGAGCGTATACATAGCGATCCTCAGAAAGCGTATAGTCCGCATGTTGCCGAGCTTCTGGAGTATGTTCATGGACATTATCAAGAGGAATTATCTTTAAAAACATGGGGACATAAAGTGGAACTGCACCCGAACTATTTGGGACAACTTTTCCACGTAGAGGTAGGGACTAGCTTTTCAGACTATTTGAATCAGTATCGCATCGAGAAAGCGACCCACTTACTTCTATACACCGACCGTAAAACGGCAGAAATCGCCCAAGATGTGGGCTATTGGGACACTTCTTACTTCTATCGGCAATTTAAGAAATACGCTGGAGTTTCTCCGACAGAATTAAGATCGATGTATGCCAAAAAGTAAATCTTTAATTTATCCATCCCGATTTAGCATTTATCTACTTTCGAGCCTTATGACACTCTTGGCATAATAAGGGTAAGCGATAGATAAAGGGGGAGAAGCCGTGCCGCGTACAGTCAAGAATGTCATGAAGAACAAAGCATTCCTCTTTATGGTGCTGCCAGGAGCGCTATACTTTGTGATATTTGCCTATTTGCCTATGTTTGGCTCCATTTTAGCATTCAAGGACTTCCATATTAGTCCGCAAGGATTTTTTGCGAGCGTTTTCAATAGTAAATGGGTCGGTTTAAAAAACTTTGAGTTTTTGTTTTCCACCGATGATGCGTTTCTGATTACGAGAAATACGGTGCTTTACAATTTAGCTTTAATTTTTATTGGACTTGTATGTGCAGTTACGTTTGCGATTATTTTGAATGAGCTATTGAGCAAAAAGTTGGCGAAGATCTATCAAACAGCCATGTTTATGCCTTACTTTTTGTCCTGGGTCATTATTAGTTATTTTGCTTTTACCCTTCTTAGCGTAGATAAAGGGGTTCTGAACCGAATTATCCTTTCGCTGGGTGGGGAGAAAATCAGTTGGTATGCGGATACAACCTACTGGCCTTATATTTTAATCATAATGGGAATTTGGAAATCAGTTGGATATGGCAGCGTCGTTTATCTTGCCGCGATTACAGGGATTGATCGTTCCTACTATGAAGCTGCTATGATCGATGGGGCGACCAAATGGCAGCAGATTCGCTACATTACGCTTCCACAGCTGAAGCCGCTCATGATTATTTTGACCATACTTGCATTGGGGGGGATTTTCCGTTCCGATTTTGGGTTATTTTTTCAAATCCCTAAGGATTCCGGCGCTCTGTATGCAGTTACTAATGTGATCGACACGTTTGTTTACAACAGTTTGATTAATACGGGGGATATTGGCATGAGTACGGCAGCTGGCTTGTACCAGTCCGTAGTGGGACTAATCTTAGTCATGCTGGCCAACTACACCGTTCGTAAAATTGAGAAAGAGTATGCCGTCTTTTAACAGGAGGTGAGGAAGATGTCGCAAGTGACGACAGGGCAGGATTTGAACAAGATTAACTATACTTGGAACGTGATATTTAGTTTTCTAATTGGATTGTTTGCTTTATCCTGTGTGTTTCCCTTTTTATTCGTAATTATTATTTCGTTCACAGATGAGCATACGCTCGCTGTGGAAGGGTTCAGTCTCGTTCCTAAACAATGGAGCGCAGATGCCTACAAGTTCGTGTTCGAGTCGGGACATCAGCTGCTTCGTTCATTCGGAGTAACAGTGACCGTTACGGTTATCGGGACGTTGTTAACCTTGTTTTGCGTATCTACCTACGCTTACGCCATCGCTAGAAAAAACTTTACCTACCGACGGTTTTTCAGCTTTCTAGCTTTTTTTACGATGCTTTTCTCAGGTGGCTTGGTACCTTCTTATATCATTATGACGCAGTTTCTTCATCTGCAAAACACGATCTGGAGTCTCATTCTGCCATCGATTTTAAATGCATTTTACATCATCGTGATGCGAACATTTTTCCAAACGACAGTTCCTGATGCCCTCATTGAATCGGCCAAAATTGATGGAGCTTCGGAGTTTGGCATTTATGTCAAGATTGTACTCCCGATCTCGCTGCCAGGCATCGCAACCATCGGGTTATTCAGTACTTTAGGATTTTGGAACGATTGGTTTAACGCCTTGTTGTACATTGATGATCCGAAGCTTGTCCCGCTTCAAGCTATGCTTATGCGTATTCAAAATAATATGGATTTCATGGTCCAAAATAGCAAAAATCTAATTTCCTATGATGTTATGAGTTCACTTCCCACGGAAACGGTTCGAATGGCGATGGTTGTTTTGGCAACTCTACCTATTGCGATGGCCTATCCCTTTTTCCAAAAATACTTTGTGCAAGGTTTAACGATTGGCTCTGTCAAAGAATAACGTGAATTGTCCCTGCTTAGGCAGTGTCAATAGATGAGTTTGACTTAAAGGGGGAAAAGAACGATGACGAGAACGAAAAAAACATATCCAATAGCAATGGCAGCTTTGCTGCTTAGTTCTGTGGCATTGGCCGGATGCGGAACAGATAGTGGCAAGAGTGGTACTCCTGCTTCAACTAGCGAAGCTTCCGCTAAAGCGCCGGGTAATGATAAGGATAAGGATAAGCTTGATCCAGTTAAGCTGAAAATGTATGTGATCGGCGCTCCGCAGGGGGATATGAAGATGGTTCAGGAAGAAATGAACAAATATATCAAAGAAAAAATACATGCAGAAATTGATATTACACAAATTGATTACGGCGATTATACGAAGCGCATGCAGGTGATCACAGCTTCTGGTGAAAATTATGATATCGCTTTCACGAGTTCTTGGGCGTTCGATTATCGTCAAAATGTGGCGAAAGGGGTCTTTTTACCGCTGAATGAGCTGCTCGATAAATACGGTCAAGGCATTAAAGATACCTTAGATCCGCGGTTTCTCGCGGGGACCAAAGTTAACGGTAAAAACTATGCGATTCCTGTAAATAAAGAATTGGCGCAGCAATTCGTATGGCGCTTTAATAAAAAATATGTGGATAAATACAATTTGGACACGACCAAAGTACGTACGCTAGAAGATTTGGAGCCGCTTCTTAAGAAGGTCAAAGAGAGCGAATCCAAGGATATTATCCCACTTGCAGTACCGAAGGGCTTCAAGGCTTATCTGCCGTTCGATTATCTGTTTGATGACAATATTCCAATCGGGATGGCGATGAACACCAAAGACTTCAAGTTTGTTAATATGCTGGAAACACCTGAGATGAAAAGTTCCTTGAAGACGATTCGAGGTTATTATCAAAAAGGTTATCTCCGCGAGGATGTTGCTACCTTGGAAGGCATTGACAATATGAAGACAGGCAAGTGGTTGGTAGATCGAGAAATTACCCAACCCTATGCAGAGAAAGGCTGGTCCAGAAGCGCTGGTTACGAGATCGTAACCTCTGCGATGCATGAACCGATTATTTATACTGGCTCCGCTGCCGGATCTATGCATGCAATCTCCGCGAACTCCAAAAATCCAGAACGGGCGATGATGTTTCTGAATCTCTTAAACACGGATAAGAAGCTGCGGAATATGATCCAGTCCGGTATCGAAGGCGTGCATTATAAGAAGCTTTCAGAGAATGTCATTGAAGACCTTCCAGCTATGAAAGAGCGCTATGCGATGCCTGGATTCGCTTTGGGTAATATGTTCTTAACGTATCTTCATGCGGATGAGCCTGCTGACAAATGGGATGCTTTCAGTAAATTTAACAAGTCGGCGGTCGTTGCGCCAACATTCGGCTTTAACTTTGACCCGACTCCGGTCAAAACGGAAGTTGCGAACATCACGAATGTGGCGAAGGAATTCATGCCAGCAATTTATACGGGTTCAGTCGATCCAGACGCCTATGTAGGGAAAGCGATGGAAAAGTTAAAATCGGCGGGAATGGATAAAGTGATTCAAGAAGCTCAAAGACAATTTGATGAGTGGAAGAAATCAAATCCATAAGGAGCGATTTGTCCTGTAAGGCTTGTGGGAGACGGTTGTACATGATACCGTTTCCCTTCTTTAAAGGAGGTTTAGCTTACCTAGAAGGATGTTTGATTACTTGACAACATTGGAGGGTTATTAATGAAGAAATATGGATTAAGTCTCATGTTCTTGCTTGTGATCTGTCTTGTCGTGCCCTTAGCTGTTTCTGCTAAACAGCCGCAATCCTCGTATTGGTTCCCCGATCAATTGCTGCAATGGAACCCGAAAAGCGATTCAGATGCTGAGTTTAATCGAAGCATGATCCCGCTGCAGGAGCGGTTTATGGGGAATAAAGTGAACCCGAACGCTTCTAAAGATGCCAAAATCGCAGCACTTTCTGCTATGAATAAAATGACTAGCGGGGTGCCTTCACAGGGCTCGCGCAAGTTTGAATCGAACACCTTCTCCTACTGGCAGTATGTGGATAAGCTCGTATATTGGGGAGGCTCCTCTGGTGAAGGCATCATAGTTCCCCCAAGTGCAGATGTGACGGATGCTGCTCATAAGAACGGCGTTCCGGTGCTGGGAACCGTTTTCTTCCCGCCCAATGCGTATGGAGGGAAATTCGAGTGGGTACAGCAATTTCTCAAACAAAATCAAGATGGCTCATTCCCGATGGCAGATAAGTTAATCGAAGTTGCTAAGTTTTATGGTTTCGATGGTTGGTTCCTCAATCAGGAAACGCAAGGGGCCTCGGCTAGCGATGCTAAAAAGATGCAAGCATTTATGACGTATATACAATCTCACAAACCAGCAACCATGCAAGTCATGTGGTATGACTCGATGACTTCAGACGGCAGCATCGATTGGCAGAATGCGTTGAACGACAAAAATGCGATGTTTTTGCAGCAAAATAAGAAACCAGTTTCCGATAGTATGTTCCTCAACTTTTGGTGGAAGGAACTCGATTCTTCTGCGAAAAAAGCTAAAAGCTTAAATAGAAGCCCTTATGATCTTTATGCGGGGATTGATGTGGAGGCGAACGGGTACAACACGAATCTTCCATGGCAGACGTGGTTTCCTGAAGGGAAGTCGCCTGTAACCGCTCTTGGTATTTATCGCCCAGATTGGGCTTATAACACCGCCGATAACATGGAGGATTTTTTTGCTAGAGAAAGCCGTTTCTGGGTCGGTGAGAAGGGTGACCCTAGTCATACGCAAACCGCCTCTACCTGGAAGGGGATTGCCAATTATGTGATTGAGCAAACCCCTGTAAATAAACTCCCGTTCACGACAAATTTTAATACAGGCAGCGGTAAGCAATTCTATGTAGAGGGTCAACGAAGCAGTGAGCAAGCCTGGAACAACCGCAGTCTTCAAGATGTGCTCCCGACATGGCGTTGGCTGACTGAGAGCAAGGGCCAAGCGTTGAAAGCGAGCTTTGATTGGTCGACAGCTTACAATGGGGGAAGCTCTCTGAAGGTTGAAGGAAAGTTGAGCCCAGAGAATGCGACTCATTTGAAGCTGTATCAGACAGATCTTCGCGTTGACGCTCGCACCCAATTGTCTATTACGTATAAAACAGAGCTTTCCCCAGCATTGAAAGTGGGGCTCGCCTTCGCGGATCATCCTGACCAATTCATGTTCTTGGATGTGAAAGACAGCATAAACAAAGACTGGACTACAGCCTCATTTAACCTTACGAAATACGCAGGGAAGCGGATTGCTGCTATCTCTTTGAACTTTGATTCGACAAAGACAGTTGATCATTACTCTATCTCTATTGGTCAATTGTCCGTTAGCAATGTGAAGGACGCAGAAGCTGTTTTACCTGCTGTCAAAGACCTGAAAGTGCTAGCAGCAGATTACAGAGACGGAATTTATGGAGACGCAAGGCTTCAATGGAATCCTTTAGGTAAAAATGAGACGTCTTATGATGTGTACCGAGTTTATCCGGATGGTAAAGAGGAATGGCTTGGCGCTACGCCCAATCACGTATATTATGTGCCTGAAATGAAAAGAGCAGGGAGAGAGAACCAAACCATTCTAAAGGTTGTGGCGGTGGATGCTGCGAATCAGCGAGGCAAATCAGCGGAAGTTGTTTACACATGGCCAGCATATCCGAAGCCTGTCGCTCAATTTAAGACTGATCGTACATTACTCGCACCGGGGGACAAAGTTTCTTTTAATGACTTATCTTCGGAAGTGACAGAAGACTGGGCTTGGTCCTTTGAAGGGGGTACACCTGCAGCAAGTACGGATAAAAATCCGGTTGTTACTTATCAACAAGAAGGGACATTCTCTGTAACATTGACAGCAAAGAACAGTGTTGGGGAGCAAAGCCTTACGAAGACGGCCTTGATTACAGTAACCAAGCTGGCTTCTGGCGGTGTGAAGAATCTGGCTCTAAATAAAACCGCGACAGCAGACGGGGCTTGCGGGCCGAATGAAACAGCCTCCCGGGCAGTCGATGGGAAAGTAGCGGATAACAGCAAGTGGTGTGCGAACAGCAGTCAGCCTCATTGGATCACCGTTGATCTAGGTGGCGCGCACCTGATCAGTGAATTCATTATTAAACATGCTGAGGCTGGAGGCGAAGCGGCAGCATTCAATACAAAGGATTACAAGCTTCAAATCAGCAACGATGGTAGCACTTGGACAGATGTCGTGTCCGTAGTAGGCAACACTTCAGGAGAGACGAAGGATGCCATTTCCTTAACTAAAGCGCGATATGTGAAGCTGAATATCTTAAAAGCGACGCAAGGTGGGGATACGGCTGCTCGTATCTACGAGTTAGAGGTAAACGGATTGGAATAATACCAACTAGCCTAAAGAATGGAGCCTTGGAAACAAGGCTCTGTATGCATGTTGAGCGTCTAACTAGTAGTCTTCGAAATCTCCATAGGTGATCTCCTTGAATCTTTCTTTCCATGGGGAGATAGCGGGGATCTGTTCGAAAAGTTCGTTTGCTTTTTGAATGCAAATCGATTGTATAACTCGGGCATATTCTTTGCAGCCTGAATCGTCTATATAGGTTAATAGCTCCTGTTTCTGCTTCAACAGATCTTCCTTGGTGATCTTATTCTCATAATAATCCTTTAAGCCTTGAAAGGAGGAATCATCGATTGAAAATAAGTACAGGATCGGCAACGTCATCTTTTTCGCAAACAGGTCATTTTTTAAATCATATCGTGTGAAATCCTTGATATCATTCTGAATTTGATGAATAAGACCGATGCAATCGGCTAAATCGTTCATTTGTTGAATCGTTTCCGCTGTGCAAGGCAAGGAAGAGTAGCCCATGTAACAGGCAAGTCTAAAGAGAGAGCCGGATTTCTCTTGGACCATCATTAAATAATCATCCACGGTTAGAATGCTATTGTTTAAATCTTTCTGTTGGCCGTTAATCGATCTAAACAGAAGTTTGCTTATTTCAGAAAAGATTTTCTCTTTTTGCTCTTTTCCAATTAAGAGTTCTAACTCCCCAATAAAGCCGGTAATAAGAGCTAAAATGGCATTTAACGTGTAAGGTTGTGGACATTTCATCCAGGGTTTGTTTTCATTATCTTGATCCTGTAGATCATCAATAATGTCAAATGATAACAAAATAAGCTCCGTAGCGGCTGAGATTCGATCGATGTTTGGTGAATTCCCTCCTAACATCAAGTGAGTTTGTCGTGTAATCTCCGACCAGAGGCTTTCTTCCTTCTCTTTTTCCTGAATAAATGATTTAAGCAGTAAGTTCAAATCCTCAACAAAGACATGTTCATCTATAATTGTCATCATTTCTAAAAGCACATCTTGCTCCAAAGCCGCTGCCTCCCTATAGTGTTAAGCATTATTTTCTTTGAACAAACTTTTCGACGGCCTCAATTTTGGATTTTGCGCCTAATTTATCGTAAACCTTTTTCAAATAATTATCGATCGTTCTTCGACTCATATGGATCTGTTCGGCAATTTGTTCATGTGTGTAGCCTTTGACAAGCATATTCATCATCAGAACTTCTTCCTTTGTAAGTTGGGCTCTCTCACCAACCTTTTCGTTATTCAGACTAATGTTTCGGAAGAGAGCGATTGGAAGTATAGTATGGTTATCTAAAATGCAGTTCACCATATTCTTAATCGTTCTCACACTGGATTCCTTAGATAAAATCCCGCTTATTTTCATATCAATAAATTTATTGAATAAATCGGTAACGTCTATCCCCGTGAAAATAATAATATGGATGTTCGGATATAGCTGTTGAATTTGTCGGGTAACTTCCGTGCCAGATTGATCAGGAAGTTGGTAGTCAAGAAATACAAAATAAGGTTGGTGTTCCGCAAGCATTTCCATACATTGCTTCGCGTTCCCAGCTATACCTATCACTTCAATGTTATCGATCTCTTCCAAAAGATTTTTAGTCGCTTGTGCGAATAAAGGATGATCATCGACCACAAGTGCTTTCACAGAACTAACATTTTCACTCATGCGGAAAGGGCCTCCTTCATAGGGATTGTGATCTGAATCTTCACTCCGCTGTCTTTGGCTGAATGTAATTGAAACTGTCCATTCAAATAATGGACACGCCCTTTCATTTGTTCCATACCGATTCCAGAATTACCGATATTCGGATTTGTGATAGCTTCGTTTTGAAAACCGATACCGTCGTCTTCATAAAGCAAATAAAAAGATTGATTCCTTATGCTCATATTAAATGTGACTTGAGTAGACTGTGAATGCTTCTTCGCATTATTAAGCAATTCCTGCACAATTCTAAAAATATGCCGTTTTATGATTAACTCTTTTTTTTCAATGGCCTCTGCATTTTCGGTAAGAAATTGGATATTAAAGGAACTGTACGGCGCTTCTTCATCTAACAATTTTTCAACCGTGCGGATGAGCCCCATTTCGCTGAGCATATACGGATTAAGTTCAAAGCAATTTTGTCGTAGATTCGTATTAATTAATTCGATGAAATTGATCATTTCATGTAATTGCTCTAAATCTTCGTCTTTCATAGAATATTTATGGATTAGAGACGTCAGCCTTCTTTTAAGAAAAAACAAATCTTGCATTGTCGTATCGTGAAGGTCGGTAGCAATGCGAATCCGTTCCTCCTCTTGGAGTTCGAACACAAGTTTGCGAAACCATTGAATATCTCGGGCTCCTTGTTCACTCGGTAGTTGCGAAGCCAATTGCTTTAATTTTTGTGTCAACTTTCGCATCAAATGAATATTTTCTAAACTGATTGCCAAATAAGCAGTAATTAAGTGAAGCCATTGAAGCTCTTCCTTGCCGAGCAGCGTATTCGTTTTCTTTCTTGTCAGGATCAAATAACTCGTATATTCTTCATGTCGATTAATCTCGATGTTCGTATAGGAGGTATGGTTAACGAGAGAGGATGTGCGGATAAGTTTTTCGACCTCATCTGGACGAATATTTCCTTCATAAATGGTTTCGATTGTATCCTTGTACTGAAATACAATCGCCCCGCCTTGGACTTCTAGTGTTTCGACAATATCCACCAAGATCAAATCTTTCAGCTCACGAAAGCTTGAAATCATCTCCAAGCTTAGGGACATCTTTTTTAACGCAGTTCGTAGAATATACTTTCTTGGAAACATAAATGATTCTAATCTTGTTGTGAAATATTCTGCTGAATAAAGGATCGTTGCGACAAGAGCAACGGAAGTGAAAAGAATGAAAAAGAGATGCTTGAGATCCGCCTCATCAGGAAATATGAGAGCAAATAATCCTGTAAATAGGCTGCATGGAACCAGAGCGATAATAATGGCAAATAAAATGCGCCTTAACACAACGCTAATATCGTAAAGTTGATCTGAAGCAATGAGGTAAGTGAAAGAAATAGGTAGAAATAAGATGAATATGCTGGTGTAACTGTTCACAATTGTTTCATAACCGATTAGTAATTTTGGAAGGACAGACAAGCAGACAAAGGGCATGAAAGAGATTAGCATGCAGATCAACACGCTCTTAATAATCGTGGCTAAAGGTGACTTTTCTTTCCTGTGATTAAAGTAGATGCGGGATAATATGAAAATATTAATTAACAAAATGATCGTAAAAAATATCAACACCTGTGGAGAACCAGGAAGACGAATTATTTTAGAGATTGAAGGAATTAAGCAAAGCAGGGTATATACGGTTTCTGAAATTACGATGGCATAGAGATATTTTAACATGCGCGTAGGCAATTCCAGATTCCCTTTTTCTTTGAAAAATACAAACAAGAAGTGCAAAAAGATAACCTGCAAAGCCATCATGAAGGTTTCAATTAACAAACCGCCGATTGGATCAGTTCTAATCGATGCACCTAAACTGATCCATATAGTTCCGCAGGTTAGAAATACAAATGAGAGCATGCGAGCGGAAGGGGAATGCCGCATTTTCGTAGCAAGTAATAAGGTCATAAACAAACTCAGCGCTCCCCCAACTAAGGGAGCAATATTTAAGGTCGTTATTGCGTCACTCTTATCAATAACGACCTCTCGCTCAATACCTTCCCTAGAGATCTTGATATTGTGAGCCTGTTCAATCACTCTGCTTTTGCGAATAGAGGGGAATTCGTCAGGGGTTTGCCCATCAACTTTTAGAATTCGATCCCCTACCTGTAGATCTAGTTTCGCGCTGACTCCTTCAGAGTCTAGCTCCTTAATTAGCCATTCTTCTTGTTGATTAAGTTCTGTGTAAATTCCGATGAATGGAAATCGAATGGTGATAGATAGACACCATAATAAGCACACAGCAAGAAGAACAAAACTTATGCGAAATGACATTTTTTTCATGGAAAGGCTCCTTTGGAAGTCTTCTTTTGCTATACTAAGTAGAGTAGTGCATCTTATGAGAAAGGAGTGTGTCTTTACATGCTTGCTATTCAGTTATCGCCTCAATTGTCTCAGGTTGTAAGAAGAATGAAAGAGATGAGTTTGAATGAAAAAGAGACCGCTTACGCAATGAAGGGGTGGATATCCTCCCAGTCGCTGCTTCACGTCGAATCGGAAGCTATTACCAGCGCGTTTCATCTCAGTGCCAAGACGGCAAAGAAAGAACCGAAGGAACCATACTCACAATGGCGTCCGTAATGCAACAGTATTATTTTACCAAAATGTAAAAGGATTGTATATTAGTGTCTCTACTAATATACAGTCTTTTTTGTCGTTTCTACGAGATTGCATTTCTAATTTTTCCAATAAATGCATATTTACGCAAGCGATTTGCATATTTGCGCAAAAAAAATGCGATGAATACATGGGGTGTTTAATTGTATGATGGAAGTATAAATTTGGAATATTAGGGTGTGGATGGGATGGAAGGAAAGCAATTCGACCAAGTATTGATCGATGTTATAAAAGCGCATATTACGGAGTTTCACTTACCGCCTCCAGCAGTCATTCATGCATCTTGGGTGAAGATGAAGGAAATACTTATGAAGAATTCTATGCATGTCTCAATTGAAATAACTAACCATTCTGAGTACAGTATTTAATACGACGATATCCCTGCAAAAGAACTTCGATTTATCTCTTGTTCGGCATTGCGCTAGTGGCGACGATGTCTTTTTCTGTTATCATGAATAATTTCACATTTGACGTGAAAAGCATTCCCCTAACGATAGACTCCTTATATGGAGGCCCCCAATGTCTCGATCCTTCTGTACGCCAACGTAAACTTGTACACGTTTTTTGTGGGAAGCCCCAATCAAATCGTGTATATCTTTGTATGAATACGTACATTGTGTTAATCCTCTGGTTTATCAAAAAAACTCAATCATCGTTATTAAACAGTAAAAAGCGATTAGAGCGACGCAGGATGGCGCTCAGGCTTTGGACAACGGCATGTTTTTCAAGGTAATGATACCGATTTTAGTGTTGATCTCGAACAACGTGCCTTCTTCCAATTCTTTGGCGTTTCTTTCGTCACGAAAGAAACGCCAAAGCCAATTTTGGCTAAGTGAGCTTAGCGCTTGACGTACAGAAATTGTTGACGCAAGATGGAGTATAGGCACGTGTTATTTCAATGCCAAGCCGAGAGCTGTTCGAGCAGCAGTCTATTGTCGCTCCGTAGGTAAAGGCTAATGTGGTCATTGAGATGGCCTATCCCACTGGATGGGAAGAGCTTACAGACGGCGATAGTTTTGTCGTTGGCATTCGCAAGTTTGGCGCATCCGCCAAGGCGGATAAAGTCATCCGTGAGTATGGTTTCACAGCAGAAGCGATCGTACAACAAATCAAGATGAAGTATTTCCAATAATCATCCATCATGGGGAAAAGGTAGGGATACGAGATGAAATTGTTTATCGACACAGCTAATGTAGAGGAAATTCGCAAGGCCCACGAGTTAGGCGTTGTCGCAGGTGTGACAACGAATCCTTCGTTGATTGCTAAAGAAGGAAGAGACTTTTTTGAAACGGTGAAAGAGATTATTTCCATCGTCGGCGATGTGCCGATTAGTGCAGAAGTCATTTCACTCAAAGCGGACGAAATGGTAGAGCAAGGAAAGAAGCTGGCAGAACTCGGTTCGAACGTAGTTATTAAGCTTCCGATGACACTGGATGGACTCAAAGCGACGAGTGTGTTTAGCAAGTTGGGAATCCCAACGAACGTTACCTTGATTTTCACTTCCACGCAGGCGCTTCTTGCAGCGCGCGCAGGAGCGACTTACGTTTCACCTTTCATAGGGCGATTGGATGATATTAACCAAGTTGGGATCAATCTCATCAAAGAGATCAGCCAAATTTTCCAAGTTCACGGTATCAAATCCGAAATTATCTCGGCTAGCGTACGTCACTCTGCTCACGTAATAGAAGCAGCGCTTGCAGGGTCACATATTGCAACTGTGCCTTATAAAGTCATTGAGTCCATGAGCAAGCATCCTTTGACAGATGCGGGTATTGAACGCTTTTTAGCAGATTGGGAAGGCGCTAAGCAAAGTAGCTTCTAAACGTAAAAGCCATTAACAAGCATAGGAACAAGGAATGCTCTGTTTGACTGTTAGCGCAGCCAGGCAGGGCTTTTTCGTGCATATGGTGCTTGCAGGAGGGATTGCTGGAGTAGCTCAAGGCGAATCAATCAGGTAATATTATAGGTAAGAGGATTACTACCATTTAAAGAGAGGGTTTTTACCATGATTATTAGCGACATCCGGAACTACGAGCAAGAACGTCATCTGTGGCCACCTGCGGTCCAAAGAGGCATCGATTATATTTTATCCCACAGTTTGGGAGAGGCAGAGTTAGGGAGATATCCGCTTGAAGGAGAGGGTGGCGACCTCATGTTTGCCAATGTACAGGAAAGTGTGACGCGTCCGACCCATGAGCAGATGCCGGAATCCCATGCGGTCTATACCGATATTCAATTTCTAGTAAGTGGTGAAGAAAGACTTTGTTTCTATAAGCTGCATGATGATGTCAAAGTGGTACAAAATAATTTTGAGTCGCATGATATCGCTTTTTACGAGTTGGCCGATACGCAGCTTGAAACCGACATTATTTTAAAACCGGGCATGTTCGCAGTCTGCTTTCCTTCCGACATTCACCGACCGAACTGTTCTGTTACTGCAGAAACAACGAACAAAAAAATTGTCGTCAAAATTCATAAGGATCTGCTGAAGCTGTAGAATCCCCAACCGAAACTTTCTAAAGCCATTTCTTTTGATTTGAAGATCAAAGCACGTACCCTGCTGATTGAGGGCGGTACCATTGTACGGGGGCTGCCCCCAGTTGACGGTGTGAACTGAAATTTTTGAATGGTAGAACATGCGGATTCAAATATTCGCTGTTCACATAACGCTATAAAGCATAAAAAAAACGTTAGGGTTTTTGAATCACCTTAACGTTTTTTATGCTTGTTTCATGTTCCCATCATTCGCGCTTTTTTCCAATTACCGAATCGATAGTACAGCACATTCAGCGTTGCGGCAACGGTGAAGCTGAGCGGGAAGGTCCACCAGATCGCATCTAATCCGTACGTATGCCCAATATATGTCGCAAGGGGAATTCGTACGATTAACAGAGCAATGAAGGAAACGACCAACGGGAATACGACGGCCCCAGACGATCTGACAACACCAGCAACAACATTGAATATACCGAAAATAATGAACGACCACAGTGTAATATTGTTAATGTGTACGCCAATGTCAATGGCTCTGCCATCCGTAGGAAGGAAGAGGCCCACAGTTTCACGGTTAAACAAGTGAAGGATGCCAACAAGCAGTCCAGTTAAAATAATGTTAATGCTTACCCCCGACCAAGTGATTCGGTTGACACGATTCCATTTACCTGCGCCAATATTTTGTGCAGCCATCGAGGTAACAGCACCGCCGATAGCCATTGCTGGCATTTGAACATAGCTTGAAATTTGCATCGCCACGCCGAAAGCGGCAGTCGATTCTGATCCGAAGGAATTGACCAAATGAATAAGAAATAAGTTGCTCAGCGATACAACCACCATATTCAACCCCATTGGCAATCCCTTCTGAATTAACGTGCGGATAATCGTCCAGTTCAGTCGAAGCAGGTGGGTGTCAGATCGGGTGATACGCAGAAAGTATTTTTTTCGATAAAGATAAAGTATTAGCAAAACGAAGCTGACCAGTTGAGCGATAAAGGTGGCGACAGCCGAACCGGAGATCCCCATTTTCGGAAATGGCCCCATTCCATGAATCAACAGCGGATTGAGCACAACATCGAGGGCGGCAGACAGCAGTAAGAAATAAAAAGGCGTCTTTGCATCTCCCGATCCTCGCAAAATAGCCATAATCAAATTGAAGCCAAACATAAACGGAACACCTGCAAACATAATGCGGGTATAGGAAACTGCGAGATCCTTCACATCAGCAGGTGTATTCATCCAATCCAAAATCGTAGCTGAAAAGAAAAAGCCAATAAGAGAGACAATAATAGAAAGAACGAAGAAAAAAACAGTGCTTGTACCCACGACTTTTTTCGCTTCGCCAACCTTTTTTGCGCCTAGATTTTGGCCGATGAGAATAACGGCAGCCATCGCAATTCCGAATATAGCGCTTATCAAAAAAAACATGATAAGGTTGGCGTTAGAAGTAGCGGCAAGAGCGCCCTCTCCAAGAAATTTGCCAATCCAAATGGAATTGATTGAGCCGTTCAATGTTTGCAGCACATTACCTAGAAGAATCGGTAAAGAAAATAAGAATAGCGTCTTTGCAATAGGGCCTTCTGTTAAAGAAGGCCGTGCTTTCTTCAGATCGTTTCCACTCATGTAGCTCTCCTTATCGTCGCAAAATGCGAAAATTTTTCTATAAGGAGTATATCAGTTTTCATCCTATTTCAGAAATTGTTGCTCCTTCCGAAGTCGGCCATCCAAAACAAATGGTCCGAATGGGAGGAAGGCGGCGATGACAGCGATCACCACGCGTTTTAGCGGCCAACGGTGAGTGAGGGTAACCACAGCAACAGCAATCAGATATAAGACGAATAGGACGCCGTGAGCCATTCCGAATAGGCGTACAGCCTGTGGGAGATCCATAAAGTATTTGAGCGGCATAGCGATGCCAAGCAGCAGGAGGAAGGAACAGCCCTCCGCTAGACCGACATAGTGCAGGAATTTTAAAGAACGTTTAAGCATCGTGTACAACCCCTTAAAAAGTAGATGTAAGTCAATTGCTATTAGTGTAGGACTGAATTATGTACTCTGTATGAACAACAGGTTTCAAAATAGGGTATAGGCTTATTTTATTTAATCAATCTCAACTATTGGACACTCTCTCTTTTTTTTAGTACCATATTAATAGATAGCGATATAGACTGTTATGTACGTCAATTCGCTTACAGGTTGTATGAGGTAGGGGGAATTCCGATGCTTCGTCTTGGTGAAAAAATAATCGTGATTGCCGATAGTTTGGAACAGAATCTGCCTATTGGTCAATATGGATATATTATCGCTTATGATCGTAATGCGGATAACATTTTCGATTATGTTGTACGTGTGCCCAAAGATAATAAGCATTATTATGTGCCTGCGGAAGACATTGAGTTGGAAGAAGTTCTTCTTAGGCAGGAAGCGGATCGAATCGAAAAAGAAGCACTCCTTGATTACGCGTTAGCAACGAAAAATGAGGAGATGTTCCGCAAAATCATGAACGGAGATTCCTTGGAAGCCGTTCAGGTGGAACAGAACAAGGAAGTGCAATCGAGCGAAGAATTTATTAAACAAATCGGCCTGAAGGCTTGGATTTAATACATCCCTGTGAAGAAAACCCGTCTAGTATTCGTACTAGACGGGTTTTTCTGTCTTCTGTTGCAACCTCTTTTTGTCTGTAAACAGAGAAATAGCAAAATCTTGCTTTTTTACTCTTGATAAAATTAGGAAAGGGTGGTATATTAATTTCCGAACATAAAACTAAAATAGTATTTCAGTTCTGAGGTGCGATGATGGATCCGAAAAAGTTGATGATTATGGAATCTGCTAAAAAATCTTTTTCGCTGTTTGGGTATAAAGGGACAACGATGGATCAGATCGCTAAAATCGCAGGTGTCGGAAAAGCGACGATCTATACGTTTTTTGCTAATAAAGAAGAGCTGCTTCATGAAATTGTTCAGTCATTGGTTGCTGAAATGAAGGCAGTGGCTGAGAAGTCAATAACGGAAGGCACAACGCCCTTCGAAAAAATTCATGGCGCTATCTACGGCATTCTTGTTTTCCGCAAAGAGCATGAGCTTTTCATTAGGCTTGCGCATGAAGTTCATCAATATGGAAGCCAAGTCACGCTGGATGCGATGGCCAGCATTGAAACTGAAGTTGTTCATTTTATGAGCCAGCATATTGGGCGGGCTATACATAATGGAACGATGAAGGCATGCGATCCGAAGATGACAGCCTTTATTATGTTTAAACTTTATGTGGCTCTGGTGTTTGACTGGGAGAAACAAAACACGCCTTTAACGAATGAGCGGATCTCCGAGTTATTGCAGCTATACTTTGGTAATTTTTTAAGCGTATAACTATTTATTTTAACGGGGGAAAAGTCATGAAATTTATTCGACCTATTATTTACTCAGCGATGGCCGTAGTCATCGGCACGAGCGCTTTTCTTTTAACATCCAAGCAAGCGATCAGTCAAACGGATCCAGCGAATCAGCTTCATCCAACAGCTTATATTGAAACGAATGAAGTCAGCGCCAGCTTCAAGGTAGGCGGCAGAGTAACCGAAGTACTTGTAAAAGAAGGAGAGCCAGTTAAAAAAGGCCAAGTGCTTGCCCGCCTCCAAAGCACAGAAATAGAAGCGAAGGTTGCTCAAGCTAAAGCGGCCGTATCGCTGGCGCAAGGCAAAATTGCCGAGGCTCAGGGGGCAACGGCAACGGCGGAAGCGAAGAAGCAGCAGGGTATCGCCGGAGTGAATGTAACTGCTGATACTGCCGAGCAGCAGGTGGCTCAAGCTCAAGCTGCTGTTAGTGCCGCTCAAGCTAAAGTGGATGGCCTGCATAACGGCGCGCGTCCCGAAGAGAAGAAGCAAGCAGAGATACAGTTCAAAGCAGCATCAGATGTATACGCGATTGCCGAACAGAATTTAAATCGAATGAACGCGATGCTCGAACAAGGGCTTGTCGCACAAGCCGATGTGGATAAAGTCAAAGTGAGCTATCAAGAAGCGAAGACGAAGCGTGATTTAGCTGAACAGCAGTTGAACATGGCTAACCAAGGTCCTCGGGAGGAAGAAATTCGTGGGGCGGAAGCATTATTGGAGCAAGCGAAAGCAGCGGTGAAGCTCGCTGAAGCGAACCGCGCGACGGTACTGGTGAGACAAGGCGATGTAACCGCGGCTGCAGCAGCCGTTCAACAAGCGGAGGGGGCGATTATGTCGGCCCAATCCGGTGAACAGCAAGCCAAGGCTGCACAGCTGGAAGCTGAAACGTACTTGAGCTATACAGAATTGCTCGCTCCAACAGATGGCGTGGTCCTTTCTCAATCAGCGCAAGCTGGTGAGCTGGTAGGTTCCGGGTTCCCTGTATTTTCAATGGAATCCACAGAGAAACGATGGGTTAAATTTTATTTACCAGAAACAGCCGTAGCTGGACTTAAAGTAGGCAACAAAATTAACATGTCTCTGCTTTCTACGGGAGAAAAGGTGGAAGGTGTTGTTTCCATCGTAGCGGCTGCGCCGGATTTTGCTATCAAAAAGGCGACGCAAACTTCAGGTGAAACGGATATTCGTTCATTTGGGATCAAGGTTGAACTTAACAAGCTGCCCGATAGTGCGACAACAGGCATGACGCTCCAATGGATCGGAAAAACGGAAGGGTGATGAAGGAGATGGATCTTCGGATTGGCAAGCTAATTACAGAAGAATGGACGCACATTCTGAAGGACCGACGTCTTTTTGCCATCTTGTTCTTCGTTCCGATCATGTACACCGTACTCTTCGGTTCCATCTATGTGCACCACAAAGTGACCGAAATGGATACCGTCATAATCGATGAAGACCAAAGTCCGCTTAGCCGTCAAATTATTCAAGCGTTCGAACAGAGCGAATCGTTTCAAATCATCAAGGAATATCATTCCGAGGAAGATGTCAAACGTGCTTTATCCAGTGGGGAAGCGAAGGTTGGGCTGATTATTCCTTCCAACTTCGAGGCCAAACTGAAGCATGGCGAAACGCTGCCATTGTTGACCCTTATTGATGGCAGCAATATGATGATTTCGAATTCAGCTACGAAGGGGGCAAACGAGGTCATTACCACGTTCAGCATGGGCTATTCGCAGAAGAAACTCCAAATGCAGCAAGGTCTTCAAAGCGAACAAGTCATGAACACGTTATCTCCAATCCCATATCGTTACCGAATTATGTATAATTCAGCGTTCAACTACAGTGATTTTATGCTCTACGGTCTTGTAGGTGCAATTTTACAGCAAGTTTTATTTCTCGGTATTGCCTTAACGATTACGAGAGAGAAAGATGCTGGTACTTGGCAGCGGTTCGAAGCCTGGAAACGAAATCCATGGCGCATTGCCTATACGAAGACAGCTCCTTATTTCTTAATTAACTTGTTTAACACAGCGGTCACTTTTGTAATTGCTCTGTATGCGTTTGGAGCGCCAATGAATGGGAGCCTGCTTATTGGGCTCGGTGTTATCCTCAGCTTTACGTTCGCAGTCAGCGGTATCGGCTACCTAATCAGTTTGTTCTCAAGCAATCAGCTTGGTGCTACGCAGACAGCGATGTTGATTGCCGTGCCTTCCTTCATGCTCTCGGGTTTTACTTGGCCATTTGAAGCTATGCCCAAAGCTTTACAAGTGTTCGGTCATTTGCTTCCGCTCACTTATTTCTTAGATGGCGTGCGCAATATTTTCATCAAGGGAAATGATATGTCTGTCGTTTGGCATGATTGCGTCTCCTTAATTTTAACGGGCGCTCTCACCTATTTCATCGCCATGCTGTTAACGCGTTTTGTTGTGTTCTCCAAGAAAAAGACGCAAGAAGCCGCTGACAGCACGAAACCAGCTCTTCATTCAGGAACGAATATTTCGGTATAATTTGGATTTCAGAAAGGATGCGATTATCTTGAAAAAAACGCTTATTAGCATTTCCGCAGCCCTGTTACTCTTTTCAAGCTCGCAAGCGATCGTTATGGCCGATACAGTGAACGGTTCAACGGACGATCCTAAACAGAATGTTTATGTGTTTACAGATGTTTTGGAGACTGTATCTTCCATAGATTTAAATTATGTTTTGGATAGAGCGCTGAAGGATTCACACAATCTTAATTTGCTGACACTAAAATATGCTGCCCAGGGCAGTAAAAAAAATGATCTGGAGCAACAAATGGACGCGATGGGCTCAGCTTCGTTCACGCCTGGTCATTTGCCAAATACGGTTACAGAGGTAACGTACGCGCACAATCCGCTCTTGCCGCCCCTGACAAACCCCACGGACATTGCCTGGACGATCATGCAAAATACGGCAATGAACCAAATGCTGCAAGGCATGGGCGCTTTAGCTGGAGGTATGAATACAATCATTTCCTCGCAAAGATATCAAATGAAAACCGCTGCCCATCAGTTGGGTACTGATCAGTATAATTCGCTTCTTCAATCCGATGAAGCGAAGGCAGGCATTCGTTTGCAAACAATTTCGCAGTACGTGCAGTTGCTAGGTCAGAAGAAGCAGCTTAATTTCATGCAAGAGTACGAAGCTGTTATCGAAAAAGATTTGCTCAGAGCTACGCTTCTTGCACAGCAAGGTTTGGCATCTACGGACGATGTCCAAACCGTTCAAAAAGCAATTAGCAAGCAAAAAGACGAAATCGTCACATTAACGAATAACTATCGTTTAGGGCTTGTCCAGCTTTCGACAGACATCGGTATTTCATACGACCCCAACTTAGTCATCAAGGATATCGATTCGATTTCCATGGATCCTATCGTCGAGACGAATACAATGACGTTGTTAAAAAACTCTTACCAGATGAAAACCTCTGGAAATAATATGGACGAAGCTGTGTGGCAATCGGGGCATAGCGTTACGTCCAACACATATGGGGATACTTCTCTTGGTTTAAATCTATCAATTACAGGTCAAAAGAATGAGCAAACGAAGCTTGAGCTAACTAAGAAGATTCAAACGACCTATAATGACGCTCAGAATGCTTATCAATCCGCGCTAACCGAGCAGCGTAATTTGAATGATGTCAACGTAGATTGGGGTAAGATGAAGTTCCGTTACAGCGTAGGCGTTATTTCCAAGCACGATTTGAATAAATTTGAACTCAAAGTTCACCAGAACGAAACGACTTTAGCAGCAGCTAAACTTAAATACTACGCGCTCAAAGAAAAAGCGAAAGCAATGAATACAGGCTTTATTCAGTAGTTTATCTCGCGACAGCTTCTTTTCAAGATTGGCTTCCAGCTAATTTTGTGGGGGAGCTGTTTTTTCACGTTTTGGAGTACCCTTATTCTGGATTGAGTTCGCAAAATTTCTGGGATATAATGAAAAGAATGACCAGACGTTGATAAAGGGGTGTAGAAACTTGAGCATTACAAAAACGGATGTCGAGCATGTTGCGAAGTTGGCCAGACTTGATCTCAGTGATAACGAGAAAGAACAATTTACAGAGCAACTCAATGCCATTTTAAAATATGCGGAGCAATTAAATGAACTGGATACCGAAGGCGTTTTACCGACCAGTCATGCGATGCCTTTAGTAAACGTTATGCGTGAAGATGTCACGAAGCCATCCCTGCCGATCGAGAAAGTGTTACTGAATGCGCCTGATGAAGAAGACGGTCAATTTAAAGTTCCAGCCGTCTTAGAATAAGAACTACATATATAGAAGGGAGTGCCTGTCGTTGTCTTTGTTTGATCTTAACCTACAAGAAATCCACGCGAAGCTGCAAGGCAAAGAACTAAAGGTTACCGACCTTGTGGATCAATCCTATACAAGAATTTCGGAAGTCGATGCGAAGGTTCGCGCATTCCTTACACTTGATGAAGAGAATGCTAGACAATCAGCAAAGCAATTGGACGAGCAGTTAGCAGGAAATAGCGCACGCGGCGGTTTGTTCGGCTTACCTATCGGAATTAAAGACAATATGGTAACTGAAGGCTTGAAGACGACCTGTGCAAGTAAGTTCTTATCCAATTATAATCCGATTTATGATGCTACTGTCGTTAGTAAGCTGAAAGAAGCGCAAGCTGTCACCATCGGAAAGCTCAACATGGATGAATTTGCCATGGGTGGTTCTAATGAGAACTCCGCTTTCCATCCCTCTCACAATCCGTGGAATACAGATTACGTGCCTGGCGGCTCTAGCGGTGGCTCTGCCGCTGCGGTTGCTGCAGGTGAAGTGTACTTTGCGCTGGGTTCTGACACGGGCGGCTCCATTCGCCAGCCAGCTGCCTACTGCGGTATCGTAGGTTTGAAGCCTACGTACGGACTCGTGTCCCGCTATGGGCTGGTTGCGTTCGCTTCTTCCCTCGACCAGATCGGGCCGTTAACGAAGAACGTCGAAGACTCCGCCTACCTGCTTCAAGCAATTGCAGGTTACGATTCTAAGGATTCCACTTCCGCGAAAGTGGACATTCCGGACTATCTCAGCGCCTTAACTGGAGATGTGAAAGGGCTTCGTATCGGCGTACCGAAAGAATACATGGGCAATGGGATCGACCCTGCTGTCAAAGAGAAAGTGCTCGAAGCGCTTAAAGTGTTAGAGGGCTTAGGCGCCGTTTGGGAAGAAGTGACGCTGCCTCACTCTGAATACGCAGTTGCCGCTTATTATTTGCTAGCTTCCTCTGAAGCCTCTTCGAACTTGGCGCGCTTTGATGGCGTACGGTACGGCGTGCGTTCGGACAATGCACGCAACCTGCTCGACGTTTATCATATGTCGCGCAGCGAGGGCTTTGGCCCCGAGGTCAAACGTCGCATCATGTTAGGCACCTACGCATTAAGCTCTGGTTATTACGATGCCTACTACTTAAAGGCTCAAAAAGTGCGCACTTTGATTAAACAAGACTTTGATCAGGTGTTTGAGAAATTCGACATCATCATCGGGCCAACGGCGCCTACGCCTGCTTTCAAAATTGGCGAGCAGAATGAAGACCCGTTAACCATGTATTTGAACGATATTATGACCATCCCAGTAAGCTTAGCAGGCATTCCTGCGATAAGTGTGCCTTGCGGCTTTGTAAACGGACTTCCGGTTGGGCTGCAAGTGATAGGCAAAGCGCTAGATGAGAGTACTCTTCTACGTGTTGCCCATGCATTCGAGCAGCATACAGATCACCATAAACAACGCCCTCAACTGTAAGGGCACACGATTTACGAAGGAGGCTTTCATTTTGACGGCATCGGATACCCAATTTGAAACGGTAGTCGGTCTGGAAGTTCACGTAGAGCTCCATACCGCTTCCAAAATATTTTGTAGCTGCGCGACTTCATTCGGAGCACCTCCGAATACGAATACATGTCCGGTATGCTTGGGTCACCCAGGCGTTCTGCCTGTATTGAACCGTCAAGCGGTGGAATACGCAATGAAAGCAGCTATGGCTTTGAATTGTACAATTGCGACACATAGTAAATTTGACCGTAAAAATTATTTCTATCCCGATTCACCCAAGGCGTACCAAATTTCGCAATTTGATCAGCCTATCGGCGAGAACGGTTGGATTGATATCGAAGTTAACGGCGTGACGAAGCGGATTGGTGTGACTCGACTGCACTTGGAAGAAGATGCCGGTAAATTGACGCATGTTGATGGCGGCTACGCTTCCCTTGTCGATTTTAACCGTGTAGGTACCCCGCTTATTGAGATTGTATCTGAGCCGGATCTTCGTTCTCCAGAGGAAGCGCGAGCGTATCTGGAGAAGATCAAAGCAATCATGCAGTATTGCGACGTCTCCGATGTGAAGATGGAAGAAGGCTCACTTCGTTGTGATGCGAATATCTCTTTACGTCCTTATGGGCAAGAGAAATTCGGCATTAGAGCCGAGCTTAAGAATATGAATTCGTTCCGTGGTGTCCAAAGAGGGCTGGAGTACGAGGAATACCGTCAAGCAGAAATTTTGCGCAGTGGTGGCGAAGTTGTACAAGAGACCCGCCGCTGGGACGAGGCGCAAGGCAAGACTTTGACAATGCGCGGCAAGGAACAGGCGCATGACTACCGTTACTTCCCAGATCCAGACCTTGTTGCACTCTACATCGATGATGCATGGAAATCAGCAGTCAAAGCTTCAATTCCAGAGCTGCCAGATGCCCGCAAAGCGAGATATGCCAGTGAGTATGGCTTGCCGGGCTATGACGCTGAAGTTATCACCGCTTCGATGAAGCTGGCGGACTTCTTTGAAGAGAGCTTGCAGTATACGCAAGATGCTAAAGCGATTTCCAACTGGATCATGGGAGACTTGCTCGGTTACTTGAATGCCAATAACCTGGAACTCCAGGATGTGAAGATCACGGGCAGAGGCTTGGGGGAAATGATCGGACTGATTGAGAAGGGGACGATTTCCACGAAGATCGCCAAAACCGTGTTCAAGGAACTTATTGAAACGGGCAAAGATCCTCAGAAAATCGTTGAAGAGCAAGGACTTGTACAAATAAGCGATGAAGGGGCCATTAAGGCGATTGTTGAGCAAGTTGTGTCGAACAGTCCTCAATCTGTGGCGGATTTCAAAGCTGGTAAAGAGAAAGCCGTAGGCTTCTTGGTCGGACAAGTTATGAAAGAAACAAAAGGCAAGGCGAATCCAGGGCTCGTTAACAAATTAATTGTGGAGTGCCTGAATAGCAAGTAATATGATATTAAGTGGTGATCCTTGTAGATAGGACGCCACTTTTTTCACTTATTAAAAGGGGGATTCCAGGTGTCAATTCAGCCGCTTTCTCTTCAGACCAATAATGAAATTTTGGTGCTGCTTGCTCTACAACTAGCTTCCTACCGGGTAGAGGCCGATCTGATTGGTTTTGACGATATCCCTCCGCTTAAGGATGGGATTGAATCGCTGCGCGAAGCAAAAGAAACATTTTATGGGTATTATGTGGAAGAAGTATCGCATAAATTAGTTGGGGCGATTTCCTTTGCGCGTGAAGGAACGGTCATAACGATTTGTCGGATGATGGTGCATCCGGATTACTTTAGGCGGGGTATAGCTCGCTCGCTACTTCAGTATCTCCTTGGAGTTCAACAGGACTCGGGCGCTTCTCGTTTTATAGTCTCTACAGGAACGGCAAATGTTCCTGCTATTCAGCTCTATGAAAGCCTTGGCTTTGTACAGCGTAGGGTGTTCACGGTTCCTCCAGGTGTATGTTTAACGACTTTTGAGAGACCTGCCGTCCGTTAATTTTTGTAACAAACAGGTTCCCATCAACAGAAAGCGTGATATTATATTCCATCACCATGAAAAGGGAGCGATATTAATTTGACTAATCCTTGGGTTATTGACCAATTGCATATTACAATAAGGCTGCTATTAGCGCTTTTTCTAGGAGGCTTAATTGGTTTCGAGAGGGAAGTAAGCAGTCATGCGGCAGGACTTCGTACGCACATCTTGGTGTGTGTTGGCTCGGCGCTTGTTATGCTGCTTTCTATGTATGGATTCAGTGCTTTTGTAAATGAAGTGAATGTTCGTCTTGACCCTTCACGTTTAGCCGCGCAAGTGATCAGCGGTATTGGTTTCTTAGGTGCAGGTACGATTATGTTTAATGGGAGATCGATTACAGGTCTTACGACTGCCGCATCGCTATGGGTTGTAGCGGGTATTGGTCTTGCTATAGGGGCGGGATTTTATTATCCGGCGATATTGTCTTGCTTCATGGTTCTTATCTCTTTATGGATACTTAACAAAGTCGAACATAAGTATTTCAGTGGAAAGAAAGTTCGTATTATCAAAATCCAGGCTACCGATCAGCCAGGGACGTTAGGTCTCATTACGACCCTGTTAGGGAAGACAAATGTGGATATTCGCAAAATCGCCATGGAAGATCAGGGGAATGGGGATGAAGATGAAGTCGGCTGCATCCATATTACCTTTTATGTCACGATTCCAAAACCTGCAGTTATCGTTACAATCTTGGAAGAAATCAACAAAATATCCGGTGTTATCGGAGTAACGATAGAAAAAAGTAAAGTTTGAAGGGGAAATGGGTTGAAGCAGCGTCTAAGTTCTTTAAAGACAGAAAGGGAGGAGGTCAGGCATGGACAATTTGGCGGATGAGCAACTCATCGATCAGGTCCGTCAAGGTCATTCCGACGCTTATCGTGTGTTGGTTGAACGACATAAGAGCTACATCTACACGCTCGTTTTCCGAATGGTTGAGCACAAGGAAACTGCCGAGGACCTTACCCAAGAAGTGTTCGTTAAGCTTTTTCGCTCTTTGTCCTATTTTCGGGGCGAGGCGAAGTTTACAACATGGTTGTATCGGATGACAACTAATTTAGTTACAGATTATCGACGTGCACAGAAAAGAAGGCCCTACGAAGCATTGCTGGACAAAATGAAAGGTTGGCTTACGGATGCCAGAGAGCAACCAGAGGAGAAAGCCCTACTGAAAGATGATCAGCAGCGTATGCAGGCTTTATTGACTGAGTTGCCTGATAAATACAGATTGATCATGTATTTATTCCATTATAAGCAGCTTTCCTATCAAGAGATGTCTGATGCAACTGGGCTGCCCGTCAAGACCCTTGAAACAAGGCTGTATCGTGGCAAAGCCATGCTCAGAGAAAAATGGTTGGAGGTGAATCCGCATGAAACTGAAGTATCACGAAGACGTCCTGCTCACGCAATCCCTAAATAAGCTTTTGGACGAAATGCCGCTTCTGGAACCGTCAGGCGCACTAACAGATCGTGTCATGCGATCCATTCATGAACCCCTTCATGCACGAAAAGATGCGTCAACAAGGTCTCGTAAAAAGAGTGATCTAGTGAACGGACTTGTAGCCGCAGCGGCCACGATTCTCTTAATTCAATCAGGAATTGTAAGTAGAATTTTGACCCTTGATACAGAAATAACCCAGCTAAGCGCATATATTCATCAGATTTCTCAAATATTGCAATCTTAATAAGAAAGAAGAATGGAGGTTACTATTTTGAATCTACCCAAAGACAATCAATGCTCATCTGAATTTCCGATGCACGAAGACTTGCTTAAAAATCCTTTTGCGTCATCATCACCGAGCTATAGCAATAACCCGTATACCCACTATTATCAAGTGCCTAGGAAACGTAAATGGATTGCAGGAGTTGTATCCCTAATTATTCCAGGTACGGGACATTTTTATTTGGGGTTTATGCAGCGCGGGTTGTTTATCATGTCCCTTATTATTCTCGATATTTTCGCAATAACGGCACTGGCAACACAAGATGAGCCTAATGTCCCTTTTATCACCCTGTTTTCATTGATCATACCAGTCATTTATTTCTATAACGTTTTTGATGCGCTGCGAGCTACTGATCAAGTCAACCGCCGAATTGAGTTGGGGGACTTTGAACAAGAAGAGGACCATTCTTTGCATAGGCTGCTTCGCGGCAGCAATCTCGGGGTTATACTCATTTCTTTAGGTGTTTTGTTTTTCCTTTTGAGCACCAAGCCAAGTTGGTTTATAGACTTGTTTCATTTAATGGGTTCTTACATCGGTTCAGTTGTTCTTATTGCTGCTGGTCTAGGTATGTTTGTATTAGAATCGCGTAAAAATAAATCAGAATAATGTGCCAACTGAGCAACCATCATTGACAAAAGTCGAGAAGCACACGTACAATATAGCGTAAAGCTGTAACGACTAACATCAGGTGGTGAGTATCATGGCAGTACATTTAGAGCAGGCTTTAGCTAAGTTAAAAACAACTGGTGTTCGGATGACCCCTCAGCGGCATGCGATTCTTTCCTTTTTGCTGGATTCCATGACTCATCCGACCGCAGATGACATCTACAAATCACTCGAATCCAAATTTCCTAATATGAGCGTTGCAACAGTTTACAATAATCTCAAAGTTTTTATTGAAGCTGGGCTTGTTCGCGAGCTTACCTATGGAGATAGCTCAAGTCGTTTTGATGCAGATATGACGGACCATTATCATGCACAATGTGAAGTGTGTGGCAAGATCACAGATTTCGATTACCCGCCTCTTCTAGACGTTGAAGAAACAGCGGCATTTCAGACTGGGTTTCAGGTTCGTGGGTATCGATTAGAGGTTTATGGCGTTTGCACGGATTGCGCGGGGGTTACCAGGCATTAACTTTCAGCAGAATTCCTCATTACCTGCTTGTATGTTGTATAATGAAACGTGTTCACCCTATTGAATAAAGGGCGAATACGTTTTTCTTTTTTTAACCTTGTAAAAGGAAGTGAAATTTTGCAACTACTACCGACCGAACAGCGGCCTCGCCGCAAAAGCCGTGTGAGATTGATTCTGCTTTTCCTAATTATTGTTTTATTCATAGCTTCGGGTGTGGCTGTCTATCTCTGGAAAGAATTTGCCCCTAACCGTTTGCATGTGAAAGCGGATTACCATGAATTAAAGAAGCCTGTGTTCTATCAGGGGAATTACTTTCAAACGAGTGCTATCGGGGAAAAAGAAGGTCTCAAACTTCCTCTTGAGCTCATCCAAGAATGGATCGATCCGTCGATTATCTACGAAAAAGCAACAGATTCAGTTATTATAACGACTAAAGATAAAGTGTTACGGCTCAAAACGGCGCAGCTTTCGGCTCTGATGAATGAGAAACCAATGACATTATCCTTTCCTGTTGAGAAAAAGGACAAAATCATTTATGTGCCTATAGATCCTCTTCGTCAACTATATCCGTTTGAAATTCGAGAATCGGAGAAGAGCGGAGCTGTTATTTTGCATAAGCAAGGCGATCAGTTGAAATGGGCCAAAGTTGCGAATCCGGAGGGGGTTCAGCTCCGGACGGGAGCAACAATTAAAGCACCTGTTGTTTCCACCCTTGCAGTGAATGAACAAGTGATGATTTTAGGGGAAGATGCTGATTGGTTTAAGGTCCAACAGGATAGCGGGCCGATTGGGTTTGTCCGTAAAACGGATATTCTAATGGAACAAGTAGAAACCATCCCTATTCACGAACAACCCTCATCTTATGTACCTTGGAAACCTCTTAACGGCAAGATCAATATGACCTGGGAACATGTCATTACAAAAAATCCAGATACAGCGAAAATAGGCGATATGCCAGGTTTGAATGTGATCAGTCCAACTTGGTTCTCCCTTTCCGATGGCGAGGGACGAGTCAAAAATTCTGCAGATGCGTCCTACGTTAAATGGGCTCAAAGCAAAGGTTATCAGGTTTGGGCGCTTTTCAGTAATGGTTTTGAACCTGATCGCACCTCGCAAGCCTTGTCAACCTATGATAGGCGAATGACAATCATTAAGCAGCTTCTTGGTTTTGCGCAGACATACAAATTGCAGGGATTCAACATTGATTTCGAGAATGTTCATCTCAAAGATAAAGAAAACCTTGTCCAATTTGTTCGTGAACTGACCCCCTTTATGCACGAACAAGGTTTGGTCGTATCTATCGATGTAACACCAAAATCGACAAATGAAATGTGGTCGATGTTTTACGATAGACCAGCTCTTGCAGAGGTTGTTGATTATATGATGCTCATGGCTTACGACGAATATTGGGCTTCGAGTCCCAAATCCGGGTCCGTTTCCTCTCTTCCGTGGACTGAGAAATCTGTTAGCCAGCTTCTGGGACCAGAAAAAGTACCTTCTAATAAGCTTGTCCTGGGCGTTCCATTCTATACGCGTATGTGGACTGAAGTGACGAAGAATGGCAAAACATCGGCTAGCTCCAAAACATTAACCATGGAGGCTGCGCAAACCATCATCAAAGACAAGAAGCTTATAGCGTCTTTTTCTCCAGAGGCAGGTCAGAACTATGTGGAATACAAAGATGGAGAAAAGCTTGTTCGTATATGGCTGGAAGATGAAATTTCAGTGAAATCGAGAATTGACCTCTTAAAGAAATACGATTTAGCAGGGATTGCTTCTTGGCGAAGAGGTTTTGAGCAGCCCGCGATATGGAATGTTATTCAGGATTCATTAGAAAAAAAATAAGTTATCAAACCAAGAAAACCGATCCCTCTAAGGATCGGTTTTCTTGGTTTGTCACATCAATGAGGCTTATGTTCCAAATCTCTATTCGCATCACGCAATGGAGCTTGTCCAACTGGACTTTCACTCTCTTCAGTTGATTCATACTGTGGATCCATGGTCAAGATGGTTTTACAGAACATGCAGCGATCTGTTTTTCCCAACATTTTTGTCCTTCTACCACATTCAGGACAGTCGATGGCAGTTGCAGAAGTTGAGAGCATTCCGGCCCAGAAGTATATTCCCATGCTGACCATCATACTTATCATACCAATAATCATGAAGACTACAGCGATAATTCTACCTGCCTTCCCCCAATCAAAGACAACGCCAGCAAGACCTACGATCATAAGCAGCATTCCGCCCATTGTCATTGCAAGGCCCCATAAGCGAAATTCGTTTACTTTACTTGATCTCAAACGCACTTGTATCGTTCCTCCCCACAATCTGTTTAACAGGTTTTTTGTATGATTTGTCACAGAAATCAGCAGGAAACTCGATCTACGATGTAGAAATAAAATAGTAAACAATTCAAGACAGGAGTTTCTGATAACCATGGCAAATGATAGAGAACAGCTTTTGCATAAATTCCGAAATGACCAAAGGGTGATCAGTGTCATGGCGGTTGATAATCCTAAGCAGCTTCCTGCACTTACAGACGGTTTTGATATACTGTTACTCATCATTACGAACGACCTGAGCCTGAACAATCATACAACTAATTATATAAGAGACAACCAGCGTATACAAGAAAGATGGCATGACCCTGCTTCCGTTGAGCAGTGGATTCGTCACGGTATTCATCGAAATATCATTCATTGGCTGTTAAAAGGGGAGATACTTCTGGATCAGAACACTTACTTGGAAGGACTTCGCCATAGAATGCTTGAATTTCCTGTTGATTTGCGTGAGCATAGGCTCCTTGTCGAGTTCTCTCTGTTTTTGCGCAAGTATCTGCAGAGTAAGGAGTATATTCTGGATGAGCATTTGCTCGATGCTTACAACAACATATTAGAAGCGTTGCATCATTGGGCTCGAATTGTCATTATTGAAGATGGCTACCATCCGGAAATTACAGTGTGGAGGCAGATTCGTGCAATCAATCCTGGCGTGTATAAACTTTACGAGGAACTGACCACTAGCAAAGAAACAATAAAGCAAAGAGTCCAGCTTGTATTACTGGCATGTGAATTTTCTGTGATGTCCAAAATGGAACGCTGCTGCGAAGCTCTTATTCACATTTTAGAGGAGAGTGATCGCCCTTTGAGTGGAGACGAACTACAGATGAACCCTCAGTTAGTAGAAGTGAAAGCGGAGCTGCCACTTTTGTTGAACAAATTAGTTAAAAAAGGATTGATTAAAGAAGTCGCCATTCCCATGGATGAAGATATCACGGAATTAGAACTGAAATATACGCCTCTGTAGTAGAAGTTCTCTTAAAGAATCAGATTTTGTTCTGATTCTTTTTTTATGCTTGACTTTGTTAAGGAATCTATGATAAATTAACTTTCGCCGCTGAAAACGGTGTGCGATCGATAGGGAGATGCAAGCGAGGCAAAAAAAGGATCGAAAAAAAAGCTTGCATTGAATAACTCGAATGTGATATATTATAAAAGTCGCCGATAAACAGGCGGTCAACGAAAACGAAAGAAATTGATCTTTGAAAACTGAACAACGAGTGAAAGAAGCACGGTCGAGCAATCGACCAAAAAAGAGATGCAAATCTCGCTAGCAACGCAAATGAGCAATTAAGCTTTCAAATAGGTT
>NZ_JAAIKC010000014.1 GCF_010820665.1 Paenibacillus sp. SYP-B3998
CAACATTTCTTAGCCGGAAACTGGAGATGATGTTGTCAAAACCGAATAATCCCAGATTTGAAACTGCCACGCCTCGTCTAAATGATAGACTTCTTCCAGTAAAGTTAAAACCCGAGAAAAAAGTAACCCTAACATTTCGATTAAATATTAATCCCATTCCTATCACCCTCCTAATCACCAAGATAGTAATAGTGTATGAATTGGTTAATATATTGGCTTGGACTTATGCTATTAATCTGTCAAAATTCTCCCGGATATCTTATCCCGCCCAATCGCAACGCGGCTTTCAATCCATGTCGGCAGTGCATTACAATATCACCTAAAATATCAATTTCTATACTTCAGAACTTTATTTGTCACTTCAAAACTTTATCGTCTACTTCAAAACTTATTTGTCACCCATTACTACTTGTTGGATTACAAATATGTTTTGAAGTGCAAGAAACCAGCAAACTCAAGGGTTTGCTGGCTTTTTCTGAAAATAAAATCACAAATAAAGTTCTGAAGTGGTTTAATAGCCAAATTGACTGTATTTACAAATTTGTTTTGAAGTACTTCTGACAAATTAATCAAATCGCCTCCCTCTGAGTAATTCAGTAAAGCAATTCGTGCCGTAAAACACATTTTGACAAGCAGAAAAGGGGTTCTGGCGTTAATCATGTTTAAATCATACGAAGACAATTTGAGTATTTGATCATTCGTTCTGCACTGTGAAAAGCGGGTAATATTTCTGTTGTATTTTGAAAGCTTTTTCGGACAAGAAAAATGGTTGCTTTAATATTGCCCTTCTTCGTGCGATGTAACCGTTTAGCGTACGTTAATTTTTCCACACAGCATTCCTCGTATAATTTGCGTCATAGCCAACTGAATATTAACCGTTTTCAACGTTTCCACGTTGCCAGCTATGTCAGTAGAACGGTAGCCCAACGTATCTCGGCCGTCTTGATCAATGCATCGTAACCTCATAATTGCCTTCATGTAAGCCTGTCGCAACACCACGATTATTCGAAAGTGTCGGTTTACCTGGCACCCCGTTCGCAAGCAATGCCGGACTGACGGAATGCCGTTCGAATTTGACTGCATCAGCCCTCGTATAGATCATATCGGCAGGGAGGGTTGGCGGATCTACCGTTGTCTGAGTCTCTCTGGTTAAACGAACATACTCACTGCCGTCTCCTGTAAAGTCGAACGTTCCCAGATTAACCCAACCCGACGAGCCGACTGTCGCGTCGATATACGTGGTCTCGGTAACCGACTGATGCTTCACTTCCACTTTGACATGATTATCGTTTGCCGTTGTGTGGACGAGTTTGTAGATCGAGACCGTATATCTTCCCTCAGGAAACTGAGCCTTCCACGTCGCCGATGATCCTTGAACTGTAGAGTAGCGGGACTTAACACCAATTTTGTAGCCGGCTAAATTGCTTTGGCTCCAAGACCCTTCCGTAGTGTATAACCCGGTCGTATTCGTGCTGTCGACAATAACCGTCAGGTCCTTAATCGTTATAGCCAAAGGCGGTGTTGTTAAGGTCACTCCGTCCATCGTTACAGTGGCCCACACCGTGATATGGTCTGTGGCTCCATCAAGGCTTTGAAGGGTCAACAAACCGCTGCTGTCCACTACAGCCAGATCGGTTCTATCAACAAAATACTGCACATTGGCATGTGCCAGATCACCGATCAGACCGTTATCCAAATAACCGGTTACACTCAATTGAGCAGCTCGAGTCATCTGCAGCTCATCCTGATTCGACAGGATGGCCACCGACTCCAGCAGCGGCATCCGATTCGGATCCACCCACATCATCGCATCGGCAACTACCCGCGACTTATTGGCCTTGTTGGTTAATTCAACATATCCACTATCGCCTGCTGCAAAAGGATAAGCTCCCAGGAACACCCACGTCCCATTGGCCGTTGTCTCATCAACGGTAACCGTCTGTGAACCCCCGCTGTAATAAACGGTAAAGGCGGCATTGGTTGCCCAATTTTCACTCGTGGCGGTTATTTGCGGAAGCTTGTAATACACGCTATAAGTAACACTTTCCGGCAGCTCGGGCCGCCAGACAATCTTGCTAGTCGCTGTACCTGAAATTGATTTGGCATACACATAGTTATCGTAGTAATAGTCATTAGCCGTTGTATCCCGTATCCAGACGCCTTCTGTCTCCGCCTCCGTATTATCCACAATGATGGAGGACCCCTCCTGCCAATCCGGTTGGACCGGCGTAACCGTTACCTGATCAGGCAGATATAGCGTTCGCTTGCGGGTCTGTTTCCCGTTCGATTCCACATAATAAGTGAAGGTTTGGGATAAATCGTTTACCCGTATCGACCATTCCATCGGATAGATCGTATCTGGAACGGTTGTGTACGTGGCCCCGCCGTCCAATGAGTAATGGATCGTCGCTGGTTTCGTTGTTTTGGCCTCTACGTAAGCATCGTAGGACGTTTCGTCGGGCTTGACGATTAGCATGCCTTTAACAGCATCTATTGGACTGTGAACATCGAAAAAATAGCTTGCATCCGATGTATCAGCCGTTCTAACCTGATGCAGTGGTACATCAATGTTAAGTCCTTCCACAATGATTGCTGTCATTCCCTTGCTTGAAACCGTGGCCTGAATGATTCCGCCACTCATGACCGCTTGCTCTGGTGTGCCATTATCGCGAATGATGGTTACGGTATAATCTTGTGCTGGGTCGAACCCAATAAGTTGTGCATTCAATTCGATTGGAGTCTGTACTTCAGCAGTCGATTCGTTGCTTAATCCAATGTAGAACTTATTTCCACTTTCCCCCGTTATCCAGTTCAATTGAGGATTGTTGGTCTGGATAACCCCTTTGGGCATCCAGAGCCAAACGTTCGAATTACCGTAGAATTGACCTGGTTTATTCCCATAGAGGTGATATTTGAACCATAGAAAATTAGTTTCGAAAACAGAAGGGAATGTAATGTTCCCATTCGATTTCAGCGATTGTTCGCTGATCAGATAATCCATCGTTTGCCCGAGCTGCGCTGGCATGTGGTGATAATAGATGGATGTGGCCCCGCTGGGACCTTCCAAAGCAAAATCCGGTTCCAGCTGACTAACGGCGAAGCCCTTATAGTAATAACCTGGATAGCTGGAATAGCGTCCAATGACCGCATTATGAGCGATATCCTGCAGCAGTTTATCGCCTGTGTAGAGCGACAATCTCAGCATGAATGGAGCCTCCTGCGCATTCATCCGATAATAGTTGGTTGTACTTCCCGCTTCAAATGTCAACCCGTTGGGTGAAACAAGCCAACTGTCCGCTTGTACGCCCCCGGCTACATCTTCTGGGAGCTTGCTCCTAGGATAATTGTATTTACCGCTTGCCGGCCAATGGAATGACTCCGCGTAATTATACGTCTCCGGCTGCGGAATCGTAACGGTGCCTCCGGGAACCGGACGAGCAACGAACATGGTAGCGTACTGTTTGGCTTCCTTGTACGCGGCATTCAAGTATTTGGGATCCCTCGTTTCCTCGTAAAGCTCCAAGATTTCCATCCACAGCTTGCTATAATAATAAATAAACTCATTTTTACTCACATTCACGGATTCAGGAGTATCGATATTCTGAGTGATATAGCTGTCGGCTGCATCCTTGGCAGCCTGTAAATACTGCGCATCCCCCGTCATACGATACATCATCAGGGGCTGAATGACAGGTCCGCGATCTTTCTGATCCGGATTGCGCACAAGGTACTCTTGCTGCCCCAGCGCTCGAATTCCAGGCGATGTGCCCATCATCTGATTGACAGCGGCTACGCTTGAAACATCGAATGGCAAGGTTGCCATTTTCCATAACGACGGCACGCCATATACGGGCTTCTGTGTCGGTGACCAACCGATACCATTTCGCGATACACCGTACTGGATGGACGGCAGCGCTCTCGTATCGTAAAGCTGGTCGTCTCCGGTCAAATAGTAAGCTCCCAGAAGAACCGCATTTGATGTTGTTCGAACGCTATCCTCGTTCTCGATGTCAATGAAGCCCTTGGCTCGGTTCCACCACCCGCTGGGCGACGGAACATAATTAACAGAGTCGTCACCCTGAGGCTCAATCTTGAGCAGATCGATCATATTGAACATCGCATCCGTAAGCGACTGTTCAGCGACATTTTCCCGGTAAGCCGAATAACCATATTCACTGCGGAGAATATCCCCGTAGGCCTTATATAGACTGCTGCTTTGAGCGATTAGCCCCATATGAAATTGATACGTGCTTTCCGCAGTCATTTCCGAATAAGTTCCTAGTTGAGGAGCATACAGGATCGGCTGCACGCTGCCTTCGTTGTTGACAAGACTCATGCCCAGCCGTTGTTTGGTAACGCCTCCCGTCGGTTCAAATTCGACCGGAAGCTCTTCCGATGGTACAAATACGCCATACGTCAAAGCGTTCCCCGCGCCGTCATTCTTTTCAACCAGACTCATCGGAGCGCTCAGCTCTCTTAAGCTTGTTGATTCCACCGAACCTACCATTTTGGCATGCGATCTGAAACCATTTAACACTTCATTGATGCCAGAGATTTGCTCTGTGGTGAAAGACTGATAGCCGATCACATAATTGCCATCCCGGCGAGGTGTAAAGGCGAAGGAAACATCTGGTTTGTCCCCAGACAGGGACCAGTTCACTTGTAAATCGTAATCGCTTCCATGCGAAGAATCGGTTAATACCGCCGTGTGGCTATCAGGGAAATTGATCCCGTCGAATGTAATCCAGCGTTTGTTCATCGTATCATAGTAATTGGTACGACTTCCTGCGTTCCCGTCCAACAAGACCCATTGTTCTTCAAGTCTTTCCGCCACATTATTGATTGCTACCCAGTTCCCCGTATCCGTGTCCTTGTAGAACAGATCACGAACGATGGATTTGCCTCCATCCCAAGCAGCTTCATAGAAGGTCGCCTTATAGCTTCCGTTCTCGATGCTGCCTTTTTCCGTATAACTGAGATTCGCCAATGTGCGGCTACGCAGCGGAGGCAACGGTGGAGCCTGCTGACGAATATTCCCTTCGAACTTGACGCTATCTGCCCGCGTAATGATGGTGCCCGTCGTAGGTTGCGTTCGAGTCAGTCTGACAAATTCGGTATCATTACCACTGAAATAATACTCCCCCAAATCAACCCATCCAACAGATGGTCCCGACGAGGGCCTGAGATCCATAAACATGACATCCGTAATCCCATTATGCACAATTTCGATTTTTACATTACTATCTGCTTTATCCGCCCAATTAAGCTTGTTGAACGATATTCTCGCTGTTCCTGCTTCCAATCGCGGATTCCATGTGATGCTTCTTCCCACCGCATCTGTATAGTTGGAACTGGAATTATTATACCCCTTCACTCCTGTACTAGTGCTCCAATAAGGAGCCGAGTATCCGTTATTCTTGTTATCCACATCAGTGGTGACGACACCATCAATCGTGAGGCTCCCGTCATCGATGATAATGGTCTTGAACGGTACAGTCTCCGCACTAGCCGTCCTTATTCCGAATAGGCTTAATGGAACTATTATCGTCATGATGAAAACGATTAAGAAAAACAGCTTCATCTTTATCATACAGCTCACTTCCTTCCCTTGAATTGGTAGCGCTTTCAAATATTCGCAACCTCCTTTATTCACATGATCGCAAAGAAGCAATTATCCGCATCCTACTGGTTAATCTCCCCTTTGTCTTTGATATCATAGCATGTCGCTTAACCGTGAAATTTCTTTAATTTCTTTAATTTCTTATAAGATTTTAAGTAAAAAATAAACCTGCAACGTATTCGTCTGCTCAACAGCAGTCAGATACGTTGCAAGTTTTACATTAGGAATAAAACGACTTTAAACTACACTAATGGCGGCTGTACTAACAACAACTTGCCAAGCTGGATCACTGTTTGATCGTACCAATCCGGATGCTGCCGAACATGCTCAATGCTTCGTTCATTACCGCATACCTCAAACACGGCCGCTTTGTCTGTCTTCTCGGTATCGACTTCGAAGCGAACCGTATGCTTCCCATTCGGGAGCTCCGGCAAGAAAACATACTGATTCCGATTATGATCGTTATGCGGTGTGAATCGATCCACAAGGAAGGGATCCCCGCCGTCCACCGTCACCTTCAATCTGCCGGAATCTGGCCCCCCGATATCGAACAGTCCAATGTGTGTGCCTTCGAACTGCACCGTGATAGCCTCCCCCGGATCGACCGCTCGCCATAGGCCGGAGAACAACCAATCATACTCTCGGGCCAAAGCTGAATCATCGGGAGTCACGTAGGACCATCCAGCCGATAAATGGGCATGACCATCCAGCGGCAGCATAGTCGCGTACTCCCAAGGATTGGCCGGGACCAAATGGGCCTGAGGCAAGTTATGTTCGACTCTTCCCAAGTGACCTTGAAGTTCGCTCATTTTCTCAAACGACCGAGTGATCGTATCTGTGTAAATCTGGTGTCCTTCGGGAATTGTCGGATGGATCGAATCATGCGTAAAAACAATGGCTCCGGGAATGGACTTGTCTGCCCCTGAGGTAAAAATGAGCTTTCCCTCCGACACCAAATGACTGACCGCTACGCCCAGATGAATCGAAGGAATACCGTAATAATCGGCCACTTCCTCTTGCATAAGAGCCCCCTTTTGGTATTCCCCGGACTGAAATAAGGCCACATCCCGCTCCTTCAGCGTATAAATGAACAGGATATCAGTAAACCGGCTCCGCTTACGTATTTGACGGACGATCCCTTCGATCCGCGCCTTGGACTCGGGCACTCCGCCATCGTTGCCGACAAATTCAACAAACACTAGATCAGGCTGATGACGCAGCACATCTCTCTCCAAACGGGCGCAGCCCAAATCCGACCCTGTCCCAGAAATGCCTGCATTCACACAGCGGATATCCGCCTTGGGATATTGCCCACGAAGCCAATCCGCCGTCATGACTCTATATCCTTCAGAACGCGTATTACTGCCGCCAAAATAGACGATTGTCACGGTTTCCCTATTTTCCAACTTCTGAATTACATTAGGTAGCCCTCTTCGAGGGAATAATTCCTTCATCGCGACTTCACCTGACCTCACTTATCGTTGTAGGAGCAAACAATTTTACAGCAAACACTTCATGATAAGGCGAACCGTAAGTTGCGCAGAAATTAATCTGAATTCGGGTTACACCTTCCGCATCCACCTTATGTTTATTCAACGTGAGATAATTGCCACGGATTACGATTTCCCTCTCCGTTCCGTCTTCTAAGGTCAAGATCACATCATAATCTTGGATAAGGGACTCGATCGGATCGTCGAAATGCTCCAAATCCAACTGCGAATTGAAAACAAGATGGATTTCGTCCAGATTTTTGGGGCTTGCAAAAGAGAATTCCAACCATTCCTGTCCTTCTGTACGTTCGGAAATCCAGCCGTTTGGCAGGCCATAGGGCCTGGAGTAGCCGTTGACGAGATTCTCGGGATTATACATATTCTGGGATGGCAGCAGGTCCTTAAAGCAAATGCTTTTATTGAATTTCTTCAGCCTGGATGGCACTTCCGGCCTATAATGGAAGCTGACCGCTCCTGTCATTTTCTCTTCATTGCCGTAAACGGCAAGCTTTGCTGTACCTTCCAGTACGATGTAAATTTTGTCGTCCGCCGGCTTCTTGCAGCCCAAGTCCAGCGTAGTCCAGTCGTCATGACCAGCTGCAATAGCCAAGCGGTAGTCTTTCAACTCGCTGTCTGGAATGTAATTTTCCTTCCGTTCCCCGCCAAACAGCTTCACATGCAGAGTTTCCGAATGCTCGGAAATATTTTTAATTTTAATCCGTACGCTTTCCGCCACGGATGTCTGAATCGGCAAGACCAAACATAACCCTTGCTCCAAAGGAATCGCTTCGGTTGGATGAGGATTGGCATAGCTGCGCTGAGACGAGGCACGAATATTTAATCCGTCAGCGAAGTAAGGATCCAATTCCTCTTGAAGCCCTACAATCGTTTGTCCGTCTCGAAGCAGCAGCGCCTGCAGCTCCCCCATATGAGCCTCGACTATGGCTGCGGGGTCTACCTCATATTTCAAACATAACGAAGCAGCCGTTCCAACCGCCTGCCCCATACAACCGCAGGTAGCCATTACTCTTGTAGAACCGAAAGCAACATGGGTAGCACTTATATTGCGACCAGCGAACATGAGATTAGGAATATTGCGGGAAAATAAACTACGGAACGGAATATTGTACAAGCCAGGCACGAAATTCCATGCTGTAGCCGGCCCCTCATCGTAGATGCCCTTAGCAGCATGTAAATCCATATACCATCCCCCAACGGATACAGCATCTTCGAAATGCGGCTTTGCTGTAAGATCGTTCTGAGACAACATGTGATCC
The DNA here is from genome assembly GCF_010820665.1 of Paenibacillus sp. SYP-B3998. Lineage (GTDB taxonomy): Bacteria > Bacillota > Bacilli > Paenibacillales > NBRC-103111 > Paenibacillus_E. Next base: position 8,388 of record NZ_JAAIKC010000014.1, read on the forward strand.
CCTATAAACCGCCTCGACTCCCGCTTTCCCGGAATCGGGCATACATAATCCAAGATGAGATTGTCCACATCATCAAATTCGCCGCTATTTTTGATATAATCCCAAATCCCGTAAACCAATTTCCGCAGCTCCAATGCGATGTCTTCATTGTTTGCGATAACATCCATATGTCCGCCGTATTCCAGCCACCACAATCCGCCGAGCCCGTTGATTTTTCTAGGGAAAGCCCGATGGTTCAAGCCTTTTCTGATACTATCGAAAAAGTCCAGCTTCGTAATATCATACGCAAAGCCAGGCCGCTTGTACGGAACGGAATATTCGACGTCACGGGCTTGAAACAGGATCGTGTCTCCCATGGTGTAATGATCCGCCACTTCGGGAGCCAAGTCTTCCTTGTATTCATGCCTCGCTTCTCTCCCCCATCGGAAGAGCGCACCTGCCTGATATCCGACAACCCCGTCTCCGGAGCAATCGATGTAGGTTCGGCTTTCAAAACGGAATTTCCTTTCGGAAGCCAATTGAAGTCCTTCCACCCATTTAATTCTTCCGTTCTCCATTCCCGTTTCATGCACGCAGGTATTCAAAAATAGAGAAATGTTAGGCTCATCATAGACCATATCCAACAGGACCGTATCCGAGAGCGAGAGCATAAGCTTCTTGTTATATAGCGGATTATAGTGGAAAATCCTCAGTTTGAGTTCTTCCACCAACCCGCCCTCACGCGCATAATAGGATGGACTATTTCCAAGATAGGCCGACCCGTTGATATGAACCCTGACCTCGCTGCTGGCATTCCCCCCAAGAACCGGTCGATCATTAATAAGTGAAACTTGCAGCCCTTGACGTGCGGCAGCAATGGCGGCGCATAGCCCAGCAATACCTCCGCCTACGACGGTTACATCCGCTTTAATAAGCTCCATTGTGATAACCTCCATGATTAGATACATCTATCATGGTAATTCTTTTGAACCCCGTTTTTTTACATGATTTCGCGAAAAATTCATACATTTTTTTGCAACCTTATTTGGATTCATACCGTGTCATTTTTATCCGATATTGCTTGGGTGTATCGCCTGTATATTCTTTAAATAATTTACAAAAATACCCTTCATTTACAATTCCAACTTCCTCACACAATTCCAATAAAGAATAATCCTGAACATTTAACAGCTCGAGAGCCAATTGAATTTTTTTACGGTTGATGTAGCTGATAACGCCTTCGTTCATTGTTTTTTTGAAAAGACTGCTAAAATACGATGGAGCTAAATTCACTTCCTCGGCAATAGCCTCCAACGTTAAACGCTGGTTCAGGTTTTTCTCTATAAACCGCATGGCACTCATGATTTCTGCCCGATGTAAAAGTTGGCCAGCGTGTACATATTCGTATGTGAAGTCGCCAATATACGCTAGCTGTTCCCGAAATGCCATGAACTCGATGGGAAACTCTGCCACATCTGTGGTCAACATGTTCCCCGATTTAAATTTCACAGCAATGTCTCTGTACAAGTCTCGAAGCATAGGTGCCATGATGGACTTATGGATTTTATGATCCGTAACAAATTGGTTTAAATCAGCAAATTCTTTCTCCAGCTCTTCCTTGGAAACCTTTCTTTGCACCCATGCAAGGAAATTAGCCAGTTTCTGCTGAAAATCCACCTTTCTGTCATTACGGTAATGGAACCGATGCGCGGGTGTTTTCACTACTTTCTCTGCATGATAATAGAAATCCTCACTCACATGATTAGCTTCCGAGTAAGCTTGTTTGATGGATTCCCAGCCTCGGTGCGGACCGCCAAAAGCGACGGATACCCTTTGATTCAAATATTGATGCAAATGAGAGACGATCTGACTCCCCAATGTCTGGCAAGCATATTCCGTATCCATCTCACTGCGATTATTTTCCCAGGAAAGAAAGCCAATAAAACGATTATCGGAGAAATCCGTAACTACACCCTTGCCACAATTCATCACCGTTTCTTCGATTACATTCGTAATCGCATATTTCAAGATGTTTTGGTCAACCGCTGAATATTCATGGCGAAAACTTTCATACAGATTCATTTCAACAATAAAGCAGCAATAGTTGGCTTGAAAGAAATGGAACTGCATACGATTGGCGAAATCGGATGCCCGATGAGAAGGGATTTCGCCTCTGATCAGCTCGTTAAAAAATTGCTTACGGACTCTATATTTATTTTCAAGAACGGATACGTTTAAAGATTGAAATTCCTCTTCTTTTTTCTTAACCTCATCCAAAATTCCGGCTGCCTTATCCAAAGCTCGATCCAAATCCGCTTCCCTGAGCGGAACCTTAACAATGTACTCCAATACGTTGGCATGAATAGCTCTCTGAGCGTACTCAAAAGACGAATAGGCAGTCAAAAGAATGTATTGGGTATGGGGCAGCTCCGGCTTTAACTGCTCAATCATAGAAATTCCATCCATTCGTGGCATGACGATATCGGTTATTACGATATCCGGCTTAAGCCGTAAGATCTCCTCGATCCCCTTCTGCCCATTATTCGCTTTGCCCACCAAATGGAATCGCCCTTCCTTATGGGAGAGCTCGCTAAAAAACAGTTCCAATCTTTGGATGATTAGATCTTCATCATCAACGATGAAGCAGGTGTAGTTTCTCACCATCATGCATCTCCTTTAAACATGCCTGCTGGGAATATTGCGCGGACACGGGTTATTTCATTCGGTATGCTAATGATTTGCAGCCCGAACTGTTCTCCGTAGTGAAGTCTTATTCGACCATGAATATTGTTTAACCCAATTCTTTTCCTTTTTAGCTCTAGATCACTCGGTTCTGAATCTAGAATATGCTTTATTCGATCCTTTGGAATACCTTCGCCTTGATCAACGACTTCTATCATGACGATGCCGCCCTGCTCGTATGCATGAATAGTAATCGAACCTTCGATTCCCCCTCCGTTATAGCCATGGAAGATACTATTCTCCACAATGGGCTGCAGCAGCATTCGAAATACGGGGAAATCCATTAATCCATCTTCGATATTCTCAATCAAGTGGAAGTGCCTGTTATAACGGATGTTCTGGATCGCGATATAGTCCGCTACATTTTGCAATTCCTGACGTAGTGAAACCTTCTCCGAAGCATCGGCTATCCCGTATTCCAATATTGAAATGAGAGACCCGATCACCACATCTACTTTCTCTATTTGTCCCAGACGTATAACATTGCTAATAGATCCAAGCGTGTTATACAAAAAATGAGGATTTATTTGCGATTGCAGTACTTGGATCTCCAGCTTCCGCTCAAGTTCATTATGAAGCTCTGCTCGCCGAATCAGTTCCACAATTTGTTGCAGCATACGGTCGAAGGCTCGGGAAAGGTCGCCGAATTCATCATTTCGGTTCATCGTCATTGTCGTTGTCAGACCGCCTTGCTCCACCCGTTTCATTTTTGTTTTGAGCGCATAGAGCGGATTCCTTATATATTTGGCAATAAAAAAGGAAATGAACAGACTTAATAGAAGACCGGCAACCAGAAGCCCAATATAATAGGTTTCCAATCTGGACAACGCAGCTTCCAAACGAGATTCATCGTTGATCGAGATGATGGACCAATTGAATTTCTCTATCGATTTCTTCAAAATGGAGACCGGCATGCCATCCTTGGTATGCAGTTGAAAGCTTGTTCCCGTAGTATCAAGAATTTGTTCCGCCGACATTTCCCCGATTGAAAACGTATGATCTTGAATATTCAGGGGACCTCTATTTTCTGAAAATCCGGCAATAATTTTGCCCGATGTGGTAATCAGGGCCAGATTCATTTGTTCTTTTTTATTAATCTTGAACAAGGTTTCTTCAATGGCATTTAGATCCAAATCTATCGCAATGGCCATAGGAAACGGAGAGCCATTCAGATATCGAACCATCGTAACTGTCCAGCCGGAATACTTGGATTTATAAGGATCACTGACAAAGGTAGTCCGTTTGTTCTTGTCGGCCGCATCAAACAACGGTTTTCTGTCAGATAAGGGTTCATCGAAAATTCGCGTCGGCGTACTTCCGCCTAGAATGGATAAATCACTATTGATCAAGTAAATGTTACTGACGTAATTACTATTGAGCTCATACAGCTCTCTTAATTGCTTTTTAATCACTTCCGTATTGTTAATGTTTGCTTTCACCGATGTTTCGACCGAGAACAAGATCGTTTGGAAAGAGGAAAAATTAACCGTTAAATACTGGTCAACTTTGTCCAATATTTGGTTTGTGTAATAAATACCATTGGTCCTTATTTCCTTTTGGACATAGCGATAGGACAGTTGGCTTATCAAGATGATGCAGCTTAATACAAATGCAAACACGATAAAAAATAGTTTTAAAGGCAAGCTGATTCTTCTTCGCATCGGTCATCTTCCTTTTAAATCTGTATTAAACTAAGAATAGCATAGGACAACAAAGAGAGGGGCTATTTATCGCCTCTCTCTTTGTTTATTTACTTGATTAGGCCATCTTCTTTAAATTGCTTGATTGCTGTATCCTTATATTTCTGCATGTCAAACTTGGTATCCAAGGTTTTGAGGAAATTATCCCAGTTGGTAAGAGGGTCTTTGCCCGTCATAAATTTGACTAAGCTTTCATTAATGAAACGTGTGCGGTCAGCTGCCAAGGTATCGCTCGGGTCTGCAGTCAATAAATTTCCGGGCAAAGTAAGTCCCACATATTTCTGATTGTTCGTGAAAGCTTCTGCCGTCTTCGGATTCTGGAAGTTGAAGTACTCGGCATCATCGCCACGGCGCGGCATTCTATAATGATCAACCCATAGATACTTTTCTTTCATTTCCTTCGATAACTCAGAGGTTTTATTTTTGACCTTGCCATCCACGATATCCCAATGAATCCCTTTGATACCGTATGCGAAATTCGGATAGGCTTCCTTGTCCGTAAAGAGATATTCCAGCATAGACAAGATCCGAATGATTTTGTCCTTGCCCGCTTTCTTGGAAATGGCCCATGAATTGCCTTGGAACGATTTTCTCTCCACGATTTGATCGCCGTAAGGCCCTTTCATTGGAGGAATGATGATCCATTCCGGTACTTCTCCGCCGATTTCTTTCATTTTCTGCTGATAATCCGGTTCCAGTCTGCGGGCATCTCTAATCATGAAACCAACTTTACCTTTAAATAACTTTTGGTCCAACAAATCGGGCGTATTCATCGTCATCCAGTCAGGGTCTACAACTTTGGCTTCCATCATTTTATTGATGTAAGCGAGCGCTTCCTTCATTTTGGGATCGATAAACAGGAACACCGGTTTATTGTCTTTCACTTCAATGGCTGAGGGAGGATTGACACCAAACATCCACATTAAGCTATCGAAGCCGTAGGTTTGCAAATTGCCTTCTTTATTCATACCGCCTATGAATCCGTACGTATCGTTTTTGCCGTTTCCGTCTGGGTCTTTCTCCGTAAAGGCTTTCATCACTTCGAACAGCTCGTCAGGGGTTGTCGGCACTTTCATATTCAGCTTTTTCAGCCAATCGTTGCGGATGAAGAAGCTTCGACTGATGCCGTTTACATTATCATAACCTGGAACTCCAATGGTTTTTCCCAGATATGACGTCGCATCCCAGGAGTCTTTACCGAAACGCTTCTGCAATTCGGGAAATTGATCCAGGTACGGAGTCAAATCTGCTAGAACGCCTTGGTCATAATATTGCGCGAGATCGGACCGACTCTTCAAGAAGAGCAAATCTGGAATATCCCCGCCTGCAATGAGCGTATTCAGTTTGGTTGTTGCTTGCCCAGCTTGAGGAATCATCATATCCAAGTCGATATTCATCGCCTTTTCCAAAATTTGGCGTTGAATATCTTCATCACGCGGAGGTATTGGAGCGGCAGCGTTGAAAGTACCTTGGTTAAACATCGAAATTTTCATTTTGTTCGCAAACTTGTTAGCCTCGGATTGAGGGCTGCTTGAAGCTGTCGGCTTCACTACTTCTTGGTCCCCACATCCTGACAATAGCGTTCCCAGCCCTACGATAGCAGCCAGGACAGTAAATGAAAGCTTTTTACGTTGCATATTGACCTCTCCTTTTGCTTGTATATATATTATCATGGTGTCCCCGTAACAACCTAGGTAGGAATTGCCTTTAACCTTTAATCGATCCCATGAGCACACCCTTCGTAAAATGCTTCTGCATAAAAGGATAAACGATCAAAATCGGAACCGTCGTCACGACGACAGCCGCCATTTGCACAGCGAACTTGCTGACCGTCCCGGAATTGGCAATCGAATCAGCGCTTTGTGTTGCGACGTTAAGCAGAATGTTGCGCAAGACTACTTGAAGCGGCATTAGGTTCGAATCATTCAAGTAGACAATCGCATCGAAATAACTGTTCCAATGCCCCACTGCATAAAATAAGGAAACGGTGGCAAGAACGGGCAAGGACAGAGGTAAAATGATCCGCCATAGCGACTGAAGTTCACTTGCGCCATCAACCCTCGCCGATTCCTCGATTTCAGCAGGCAATTGCTCGAAAAAGCCTTTAATGATCACTAGATTAAAAGCACTAATGAGATGCGGAATAATCAATACCCACGGGCTGTCCAGCAATCCCAGCGAGCGGACTAACAAATAAGTCGGAATCAGCCCTCCACCAAACATCATGGTAAACACAATGAAGATTAAAAATGAGCTGCGCCCTGGTAAATATTTTTTGGATAATGGATAAGCTGCTATGATCGTAAAAAACACATTAAGCGCAGTGCCTACAACCGTTCGAAACAACGTAATTTTATACGCCTGCCCTATACCATGAGAAATGAATACTTCTTTATAGGCTGCAAAAGTAAAGGATTCTGGTATAATAACAATTCCTCTTCTTAACACTTCCGATTCTGGCGTCACGGAAACAGCAACCACATATAGAAAGGGAAGCAAACAAAGTAGGGATAGCACAATAAGAATAATATAAACGGCTGCTTGCCATACTTTTTCCCCAATTGTCAGATTAATCATACGAAAACCACCTCACCAAATTTGACCATCAAATTTTTTGGCGAGCTTGTTTGCAGCCAAAACTAAAATAAATCCGATGGCAGCTTTAAACAATCCCACAGCAGTAGCCAAGCCAATCTTAAGACGCTCCAACCCTTCACGGTAAACCCATGTGTCGATAATGTCGATCTTCTCCTGGTTAAAGCTGTTGGCAAACATGAATATTTGGTCAAAGCCAGCGTCCAGAATATGGCTTAATTTAAGAATCAGCATCAGAATAATGACACCTCGAATGCCGGGTAATGTGACATGCCATAGCTGTCTCCATTTGGAAGCGCCATCAATTCGAGCCGCTTCATATAAGCTTGGATCGATACCTGCTAATGCGGCAAGGTACAATATCGCTCCCCATCCAATATCCTTCCATATTTCAGATAAGATTATCAGCAGTCTGCCCCAGGCAGGTTCCGTTAGAAAGGAGATCGGCCCAACACCATTTTCCTTCAAAATCATATTAAAAAGGCCATCTCCTGGGGCTAATAATGCCACCATCAGTCCATAAACAATGACCCATGACAGAAAATGGGGCAAATAAGTGATTGTTTGTACGATTTTCTTAAACCATTGGGTATACACTTCATTGAGCAGCAAAGCTAATACGATGGGAGCGGAGAAACCGAACAACAACTTATACAGCGATATGATAATCGTATTTCTCATGATGTCCCAGAAATAAACGCCATTAATAAAATCTTTAAAGTTTTTCAATCCCACCCATGGGCTATCCCATAGCCCCAAAGCCAGGTTATAATTTTTAAAAGCAATAATGATTCCCGCCATAGGAATGTATTTGAATACAGCAAAGTAAACTAATGCCGGGAATAAAAGAGCATACATCACTTTATGCTTTTGTATCGTTCTTATCCATGAATTCCGCTTATGGGGGAGGGGAATGGCGTCCGCTGCCAATTTCGCTTGCATATCATCACCTCGTCTTTATTTCTATTTGTATAATAGCATCCCCATATCGGATTAATTTCTGTAATTTCAAGAATTTCTTATAAGATATTAAGTAAGTGGAGCCTTGGAAAATTCCAATACAATAGGCATGAGAAACAAACGGACAGAGTGACCGTCACCGTTTCTAGGTCCTTTCACCTTGTCTGTAAAATAACTTCAAGACTTAATTGTCCCCGCTCTGCTGCTTCTCTCTTCTTTAAAAGACAAATAAAGTTCCGAAGTGGTTGCACGAATGACATTGTTATATTAACGAGAGTGGAGACGTTAAGCCTCATTGCAAAGGGGAAATGGAGCTGTACAAGAGGCTATAAAATACTCTTCGTGCGTTACCTTCATAAATCCGTTGTCACCGGAATAAATAAAGCCTCAATGAGTTGTTCCCAACAATGAGTGTTGGGTGACAAATAAGTTTTGAAGTGCAAGAAGCCAGCAAACATAAGGGTTTGCTGGCTTTTCTTATAAAATCGATTTACAAACTAAGTTTTGAAGTGATGTTTTCGAGTGGAAAACCTGATTTACAAATAAGTCTTGAAGTACTTCTTACAAACAATTTATAAAGAAATCCCCTTCAACAAAGGTTATCCAGATAGTTTAATTTCTGATGCGGCCACCACATTATTACTCATATTATTATTTTTGAATGGGTCGTTCAAAAATAATCTCAATATGCTGTAGGTTTACCATGGCCATTATAGTTTGTCGGTAAGACCTGTACTAATTTCCATCCTACTTTTGCATTTTCGTCAATTGTTTCTCGATGCGTTGCGAAAGAGAAAAACCTATCTAAAGTTGTTTCTACATTTTTGTATCCGTTCTTACCGTGTTTTTAATAATACACGGTTATAATTGTTGTATGTTCCAATTCTCCTCATCAATAGATCTATACAGTAGCCAACTTCTTCCATGCTCTATTGCCTGTTACCTCAACGAATCCAGGGAACAGCTGCCGCGAGGCGAACTGCTCCCTGATTATTACGCTATCGTTCCTCGTTTGCACTGTTCGTCAGTTTAGAAGTTTTTCTTATGAAAGTATTATTAAATTTATGATCCATTCAGCATCCCCATGAAACAATAAAGGCTAGCGCGTTCTAAGAGGGAATTGGTAAATTTGAGTTCTAATCCAACTGTTTAAAGTCAAGATTAAGAATTAAATTATTTATAGACCTATTCTGTTTTCGCAAAAATCAAGAATCTGCGAAATAATTTCGTTACCTGCAGAATCGTAATATCCTAATATATAGGCTATCTTGCTCTAGGCCCCGAATTCTTCAATTAGAGAGAATACCCAGGCTTATTTATCGCAACCATTACAAAAAGCTCCAATGCTACCTAATTCAAATAAGTAACCACATTCAGGACACAAAGAATATTTTGTTGCACATTTCGAACAAACAGGATCATGGTTTTCCTTTTGATGTTCAGCGTTAGTTCTACCGCAATCTACGCAATTTGTATCATCATCGTCAAATCCAAAATAATCACGATCTTTATTTAAAGCTTCATATTCGGCCACTTCAAAAGCACCGACTCTAACTTCAATCGAATCATCATTAATATCACCGGTGTCTGTTTCGAAATCAACTTCGAAAGACATTTCAATTGTTCCATAGAGAAGAATGCTCGCAGAATGCTTCTCGCTATAATGCTTAGAATAAGATTCACTTACAATAACCGATACACTTATAGCAAATCTTCCAAAAAACTCAACCACAGAACTCGATTCATCAAGCGACCTAATTGCCCATAATATTGAAAATATAAAATCTTCGGAAGTACCACGAGTAATGACTGAGAGCGCACTCGCACCAGAGAATTGGACTACAAAAGCCCTCTTGATTGATGAACTCAGAGGAGAAAGTGAGGATTTAGAAGAAATAAAATAGGTGAAGAAATAATTAGTGTCTTGTGGATTATACCAATTACTCATAAAGAAGCACGTATAATTTTACAAGAAGACATAGATGCTTTTGATGTTTACATAGAAAAGCTTCAGCATTCAATAATAGATCCCACTCGTCCTTATTAATAAGCAGTTCAATATCATTCGAACTACCAGCCATAGCCCACAGGTGGGTCTGCTGTTTTGGATGAACGATGTAGTCCGTGCTCCTTAAGAGCTCCTCTAAAGTCTTTCTACAATACTGAGTTCAAGGCACGATGAAAGAACCTGCGCGAGGACTTGGTTCGTCGCTCCATCTTTGACATATGACAGTTAAGCTCGTTGCCCCTTACCATATCAAATCGTTTTTAATTGCAAAACAGCATTACTGCTCTAGCTGACTCATCCAAGTTCAAAAGTTAAAAAACAAGCTTAGTCATCCGCTCCGACTAAGCTTGTTTTTATTGTTAAATCTTTGTATTGATTAGATTATTACCATCTAAGTCACTGCTAGTGTTATTGCTGTTGGGGTCAACAGTCCCCATATCATGACTATATTGAAACTGGTAGAATTCGAGGTCACACCGCGTCGTAAGCAATAATGAACTTACCTTACTTTTAACGGAGTCCTACTCCAACCGTTGGGCGTCACATATCCAAGTTGTCCATAATTGTTAGAACCCCATGCCCAAAGACTTCCATCTGTTTTTAACGCTAAACTATGAGACATTCCTGCTACGACATTCTCCACTCCACTGATCGTTGTTAGTTGTACTGGACTAAAGCGATCTATATTCGTTCCATCCCCCAGATTCCCCGAATAATTATATCCCCATGCCCATACAGCCCCATTATTATTGACGGCAAAGCTAACATTACCGCCTGCCGAAACATGACTAATTTGATTAAGTCCTGGGACTAGATTTCCGTCAGGATAACGATTATTGTTACCATTTCCCAGAGTACCAAAATTATTAGCTCCCCAAGCAGCTACTCTTCCATCCTTCAATAAAGCTAAACTATGAGATGCTCCTGCTGATACTTCGGTAACATTTGTTAATATTTTAACTGGAGTTGCTACAATATCTCTAGGCAAGTTACCGACCTGCTTAACTTGGTTATCTCCCCACCCCCATACAGATCCATCATTTTGTATGGCTAAGTTATGTGCATTTCCAGCATCTATGGCACTTATCCCGGCTAATCCGAGAACTGGTGCTGGTTTATATCGTGATATAACCGTGCTGCCATCTCCTAACTGTCCAAGTTCGTTCGCTCCCCATGCCCATACGGTTCCATCACTTTTTAATGCTATGCTGTAGTTTGATCCTGCCGCCACATTAATGATAGAACTTAGCCCTGGTACTTGTACTGGAGTGGGCTGCTTTGCTGCGTTACCGTTTCCTAATTGGCCTTTATCATTAGCTCCCCATGCCCATACAGTTCCATCATTTTTCAGGGCAATACTATGACTTGTACCTGCAGCAATTCGGCTGACCCCACTTAATCCAATTATATTAACTGCAGTACTCTTCGATACGAATGTTCCGTCACCAAGCTCACCTGAGTTGTTACTCCCCCACGACCAAACGGTTCCATCACTCTTTAGTTGTAGACTGTGGGTTGAACCTGCGGCAACCATTGGCACGTTACTAACAGACGTTCTAAGCATCATCCATCCTTCATCAGACCAAACAGACCAAGTCGTACCATCGCTTGCTTTGACTCTTACTCGAAGTTTTTGATTCACAGGCAATTCACTCATTGCAGTCCAGCTATTACTAGTACTATTTGTATTTTGTGTAGCAATACCAGAATCCAGTATCACTGTTGTCCCTGCTTCATCCAATACCTGAACCTGGTACGATGCAAAACTTGCTAATGCTTTGGCTATCTGATTCCATGATATTTCGGGTTTAGTGCCAATCAGAATTGAAGGGCTCTGTTGCGTTCCAAACGGTGAAGTCAACGTCACCACTGGTATTTTTTCGGACATCACTGCTCGAGGCAAATAGACATTTGTTGTTGTCCCTAACCCTAGCTGACGCCCATTATTATCTCCCCATGCCCAAACTGAACCATCGTTCCTCATTGCCAAAGTGTGATCACTACCGGCGGACATATTATTCACATCACTAATTGATGTCAGTTGCACAGGATTATTATTGTTTATATTTGTACTATTTCCTAATTGACCTGAAGCATTGTTTCCCCATGTCCATAGAGTCCCATCGCTTTTTAGAGCTACATAATGTGACGAGGCTGCTACCTGCTTTATATCAGTTAAACCATTAACCTGTTTTACTAAAGCATTTGACACCCCGCCCCAAGTCCACACGGTACCATCCTGCTTCACTGCAAGACTACCGAGTCCATCACGTGCAGATGCTGCTATTTGGACAATTCCATTTAATCCAACTACTTGTACGGGGTTCATCCGATTAGTTGTCGTTGTATCTCCTAATTGCATATAATTGTTAATTCCCCACGCCCATATCGTACCATCATTTTTTAAAACTAGACTAAATTGATTTCCAGCAGATATATCTTTCACGCCATTAATTTGTTTTTGTATAGGAGATAAACTATTAGTAGAAGAACCACTTCCATTTCCTATTCCCCATGCCCATAACGTGCCATCACTTTTTAAGGCTAAACTATGACCTACTCCGGCAGATATAGCAACAACGTTAGTTAGATTCGGAACTTGTACTGCTGTCAATCGATTCGTAGTAGTCCCATCTCCAAGCTGGCCACTATAGTTCGCTCCCCATGCCCATACAGTTCCATCATACTTCAACGCTAAAGAGTGATTTCCATATCCCAAAGTAGATATCGCCCTTACATTACTTAAATTAGCCACTTGAACAGGTGTTGATTTGGTCACTGTTGTCCCATCACCAATCTGCCCGTACATATTATTCCCCCAAGCCCATACTGTTCCATCATCTTTCAGCATTAGGCTGTGATTATCTCCTGCTTTAACCATAGAACCTTGTGGATATTGAGAGAGAACAAACCACTTAGGACTCGACCAATCAGACCAAACTGTTCCAACGCTAGCTTTAACTCGCACCTTTAACTTAATGTCTTTTACCAAGTTATTTAAAGCTAATTTCTTTATGTTGGAGTTACTATTTTCATTAACAATTCCAGTATCGAATAGTACAGTATTATTTTGATCTAAAACTTGAAGCTGGTAACCAGTAAAGTCCGAGTTACTCGAATCTGTTTGCACCCAAGTAACCGTTGGTGTCGAATTGTAATACCAGGGCTCTAACTCTGTTCCTATTAGAGACGTTATTTCTACAGCAGGCTTTAATTGTAATTGTGGAATAACGTAAAAGTTTATCTCTTTAGGCAATGTCTCATTAGTTGAAACATATCCTAAACCTAACTGCCCACTCTCATTTTTCCCCCATGAATAAATCTTTCCATCGTTTTTTATTACAAAATTAGTTTCTTTCCCAGCAAAAACAGCGTTAATTGAATCTAATCCTTGAATCTGTTGGGGAACATTTCCGATTCCATATCCCCACCCCCATACAGTTCCATCTTCTCGTAATGCTAAAGCATTGGATCTTCCTGCCGAAATTGCAATAAATCTTCCGTTTACTAATACCTTGGTTGGCGTAGATCTTTTTACAGGTGCAGTGTATTTATGGATTTGATAGGTCATTGGAAGGCCATTTCCTAGTTCCCCATTACCATTAATCCCCCAACTCCAAATACTCCCATCACTATCCAAAGCTAAACTATAACTACCGCCTGCCGATATCGCAACGATTGAATTTAAGTTTACAACTTGAATAGGTGTAGTAGAGCCTGTGGCATCAAGGTTCGACATATCTGAATAGTACATATGGTCATCAAAATCTGTAAATCCATATTCAGTATATTTACCATCTCCCAACTGCCATCCCCCATTACAACCCCAAGACCAAATTGTCCCGTTACTTTTAAGGGCTATACTATGACAATATCCCGCGGAAATAGAAATTACAGAATTAAGATCTTTGACCTTCGAAGGAGAATGTATTCTGTTATATGGAGTATCGTTGATTCCAATACCCAACTTACCACTTGCATTATTTCCCCATGACCAAACTTCTCCACTATCAGTTAATGCTAAATCATGGTCATATCCTGATGAGACATAAACCGCGTTGGTAACACTAGCAACTTTATTGGGGACTTTCCCATCCACGGGACCAATTACTCCCAGTCCTTCTGCAGTCACATTACCCATTTCCCATACTGAACCATCTTTTTTAATAAACAGGCTACGTTTTTCTCCAGCAGACATGCTTTTTAAATTTTCAATATTGTCACTAACAATGGGACTTGTCAAATTTCTTTTATTTACTTCACCAAGCTGTCCTGAACTGTTATTTCCCCAAGTCCAAAGAACTCCGTTACTTTGAGTTAGTAAGCCATGATCTCCGAATGATGATAACAATGGAGTAGTGAAAATAGTATAGTTATCGCTTATTTCTGAAAAATTACTTGCCCTATCTTTTGCTTTTAGTTGGATGTTATAAGTTGTTCCTGGTGTTAGGTTTCCTACTATGAATCTTGAATTTGCTGTAGAACCTACCTCTTTTGAATCCACGTAGACTATATATGTCTCAACACCACTTAAATTATCTGTTGAAGGAGTCCATGCTATCGAGATAGTATTTGTTGCCCTATTTGTAACATTTACTCCGTTTGGTGTAGATGGAACAGTCTTGTCAATTTTAATGACAGAATGTGATTCCTCGCTAATGTTACCTGCATTATCTAAACTACGAGCAAAAATATCTAAAATGCCTTCATTTGAAAAAGTCATAGGATTAATATAATCTTTCCACGACTCGTCAACTTTGAACCTATATTGTGTTTTTTGCACACCACTGAGCTTATCTATACCTGGAGTAATAGAGACATTCACATCTTTGTTTGTCCAATTACTTTCACTAAGGTTGATTACAGGTTTGCTAGGAGCAGTTTTATCAATCAAAATTAATGCGCGTGCCTCAGAGCTAATATTACCTGCGTTATCAATGGAATGTGCAAAGATTTCTGTCTTACCTTCAGTAGTTACAGTAACGGGTGAAGTGTAGTTAACCCAGATTCCATCATTACCCACTTTATACTGTGTATTTTTTATACCGCTTCCGTTGTCCATCCCTTCAATTATTGTAAAAGATACATCAGTATTGGACCAATCATTACTACTTAAATTAATCGTCGGCTGTGTTGGGCTTGTTTTATCAATATAAACAGTGACTTTTGCTTCAGTGCTTATATTACCGGCAATATCTATACTACGAGCATAAATTGTAGTTTCTCCCTCTGAGCTAACTAATATAGGTGAGGAGTAATCAGACCAATTTCCTGTCTCACTGATCCTAATTTGACTTTTAAGAACATGACTTTCTTGATCTGTCCCCGCAATGATTTGGACTGTTACATTGTTTTTTGTCCAATTGCTCTCACTCATTATTATCTGCGGAACTGTTGGTGGAGTTTTATCTATCTGTGGTTGCCTGCTAACTTCAATGCTTATATTACCGGCAACATCTATTGTCCTAGCATATACAAAACTTGTACTAGTTACTATAAAAGGTGCTATGTAATCAGTCCATGGATCCGTATTGTTTAACCTGTACTGACTTTTTTGAGCACCACTGCCATCATCAAATCCATTTTTTATGGTGACAACGACATCACCATTAGTCCAAGTTGAAGGGCTAAATTCTATAATAGACTGCAATGGAGATATTCTATCTATATAAATTTTTGTAATTTTATTTGATTCTATATTGTTATTTGTATCCACAGAATGATAAATTAGCGAAACTGTTTTATTATTATCTAATGTGACAGGACCATTGTAATTAATCCAATTTGCACCACCATCAATACTATATTCGGTTGCTCTAATACCCGAATCATCTGATGCAGTTAATTGAAAAACAACAGGACTTGTGTAGAATCCCCCCCCTCCCTTTACACCAGAGATAATACTTAAGACAGTCGTTGGGGGAGTTGTGTCCCCTTTAATGGTTATCTTCTGAGATTTTATAGTCTCGACATTATTACTGTTATCTGTTGACTTATATTTTAAAGAGTATACCTTAGGAACAGTTAAGGTAATGGGGCCTGAGTAAAGGTTCCAGCTTGCTCCACCATCAAGGCTGTATTCAGTCTTCTGTACTCCCGATAAATCATCTACAGCAGTAAACTGAATTTGAACCGTTCCATAGTAAATACCTGACCCCATTGAACTACCTGTAATATTAATGGATGTACTCGGCGGAGTTACATCACTTGTTATGCCTACAAATCCATTGGAATTTAGTGGTAATTGTACTCCGTACACGTCGAATTGCACTGTCTTGTTGTATTGTTCTTTGATTGCTGACGCAATATTCACAAGCCCAAATCCATTCACTTTATCTGATTGATTCGAATCGGCAGATTGGAGTAGTGCCAACCTGACTTGCTCGTTTGTCCAAGTAGGATGAGCTGACCATACTAAAGCTGCGGCTCCTGCTACAAAAGCTGATGATGCAGAAGTTCCCCAAACCTTGACATAACTATTCCCTACACTTGTAGTCAATATATCTGTACCGGGAGCTAGTAATTCCAATCGTTCACCATAATTTGTGAAGCTTGAAACAGATAAATCTTGATTAATAGAACCAACCGATAGGACAGTTTCCGAATTAGCAGGGTACCTCAAAGTATTAATTCCATCGTTACCTGCTGCAGAAATTAGCAATATACCGGCTTGCCAAGCTTGCTGCAAAGCTTCGGATAATGCCTGACTTTCTTCTAATCCACCAAAACTCATATTAATAATATTCATATGATTATCGATTGCCCAATCGATACCGGAGATAATTTGACTATAATACCCTTCACCTTTATCCCCCAACACTTTTACTGCATACAATTCAGATGAAGGTGCAATGCCTTTAATACCGATTTTATTTATTTGAGAAGCAATTATCCCAGCTACTTTAGTTCCATGTCCTTGAACATCTTCATACGACCCACTTGGAAAGGATACCCCTCCAGTAACATGAAGATCATTATTTAATGAATCTATTCCTGTATCTAGTACTGCAATTTTAATACCTTGACCGTAATTATTATTTTCATGAAGTTCATCAGCATGTAAGAAATCATATCCCCACGACTTCTCTTCATATGTATCCTCCACAACAGTGTTAACCGAATTTAACAAAACTGCCTTCTTATTCTTTTCTATGTATGAAATTTCCGAATTCTGCGAAAGCTGAACCATTTGGTCATCAGTAAGATCAGCTAATACAAATGGAAAATGTTCATATTCTTGTCGAATATGAACTTGATTTCTCTTGCTAATAAATTCATTCTTCATTCTTTTTTTTGCGTCTAAAGATTTAAACTTGACGATATAGGAGTGTGTCAAATCATTATAAACAGATCCATTTACCGTGCCATTTATTATATTCAGATCCACAGGCATATTGACTTGAGATTGTTTATAGGCTGGAGGAATATGCTGCACTGCACTCCCGTAGGTTGAATTCTCTACCGAACTCGGAGAGTAAGCATCACTATTAATATTTTGAGTATCTATCTCCCAATTCTCAGCAAATACATTACCCATAAGGCTAAACAACATTAAAATAATAAGCATTTGTGCAAGAACCCTTTTTATAGCCGCTTTATTCTGCAATCGCTTCTACTCCCCAATAATTGAAATTTTCATCTTAGAAATAATAGAAATAACCCTATGGTTATTTCATATTCAATTCACCTCCTAATTTAGATACATTTACCTACTCAATAAATTTAATTCTTAATTACCTTCAAAACTATGTATTCAAAGTTAAATTTTACTACGTTATTTCCATTTTTCAACTTAATTTTCAATTAATTTATAACACACAAATGAATTTTGTTGTATTATGAAAATTATTCCTGTTCAATTTTTACATAAAAATAGAGTAAGAGGAGGAGTAAGGTGTACAATTATTTGTTTTTCTAGCATCAAGATTCAAAATCAAAATTATCTATATTAATTTAATTCGGGAGGAAACAATGGTAAAAGAAAAATTTATAAAATACATAATGTCTTCATGCATGATCTTTATCTTACTCTTTCAAATGATCACGCCTGCAATCGCAAATTCCTCAGAAATTAGTAAAACTATTGATAATCTTACTAGTATTACAAACTCAGTTTACAGTTCGAATGGTGTAACTGATGCAGTATATGGACCTACAAAAAATTACATAGTGAAATTCAAAAAAGATATCGATACAAATAGCTTTATCTCTCGGAAGAAGCTGTCTTCAAAAAAAATCAATACATTCACACAAAAAAACATCCTTACAATGGATTTAAATGCCAAGGAATTAAGTGAAATTAGTAAAGATAAGGATATAGCTTATGTAGAAAAAAATGCCACCGCTTCCATTGCTTCTGTTGGAACAATTAAAAAAGATGACACCTTGCTAAAATCTAAAAAGCCTAATTCCAGTACAATTCCATGGGGAATTAAGGCAATTGGTGCCGATCTCACAATGAACACGAAGTCTGAAGGTAAAAACATTAAAGTTGCCGTCCTGGATACTGGTATTGCGATTCATCCGGACTTAAACATTAGTGGCGGAATTTCTTTTATAACTAATAATTCTAGTTATTCAGATGATAATGGTCATGGAACACACGTTGCAGGAACCATTGCAGCTTTAAACAATAAATTTGGGGTTGTGGGTACAGCACCTTTAGCTGATCTTTATGCGGTAAAGGTCTTAGATAATAGTGGATCAGGGAACTATGCGGAGATCATTCAGGGGATATACTGGGCTATTGATAACCGTATGGACATTATTTCCATGAGTTTCGGTGGATCTGAAAATAGCCAATTGTTACATGAAGCAATACAAGAAGCCAGCAACAATGGAATTCTGATTGTAGCCGCTGCTGGTAATCGTGGACGTGGTGCAGAAACTGAGCTATATCCTGCATTATTTCCTGAGGTCATATCTGTAGGCGCAACTGATAAGAAAAATCAAAGAGCTGTTTTCTCAAGTACAGGTTCAGAGCTAGATATCGTTGCTCCAGGAACTGATATCTTAAGTACAACGAAAGATGGTCAATATGCACTGTTATCAGGGACTTCCATGGCTGTTCCCCATGTTACTGGTGCAGCAGCAACACTTTGGGCAAAAAACAAAAAAATGAGCAGTCAACAAATTAAAAATAAGCTCTATGAAACAGCAACTGCTTTAGGAAATACGTCCGAATACGGTCATGGGTTAATCAATGTAGCTAAAGCTCTTGGCCTAGTCACGGGCCCAATTCCTCCAATAGAGCAACCAGATAATTCGGAGCCACCTACTACTACACCTGATGGGAATTTTGACATTAATAAAAAGGATGTATTAATCACTAATCTAAGTAAGCAATTAAAACACCTAAAAGAGCGTGCAATCGAAGCCAAAAATATACCATTATCTAAAGAAATAGATAGTGATTACAATCAATTGTTAATGAAAACTGCGCAACTCCATCAACTTCCAGATCAATTGAAGGGAACTTCTAAATCACAGCGAGTTCTTCAATCAGCTACTGTAAGTGACTACTTTACTACAAACGTTTCTGGTTCATTAACAAAAATAGAAAATATTTATAAGTCCTTGTTAACAAAATATGCAAACAGTTTAAATACTTCACTCTCTTCTCAGAGCAATGTTAATATTCTTAGCTTTGATAAAATTGGAGATGGACAGTCGATTGCCCAAGGCGGGTCAGCCACTGTTTCATTAACTCTAGATTATGTTACACCTCACCCTACTATTGAAGTTACCGTGCAAGAATCCGCTACTCATAACATTGTTGCTTCGGACATTTTATATCCGGGAAACAATATAAATCCAAGCTATACTTGGCACTCTTCTCTGTCAAACCGAGTTGGAGAATACGTCATTACTTTCCATTATCCTGATGCACTCGGTTGGGATGACCATTTTACTATCTATGTAACTTCTTCAGGTACTGGGCTTTATGCACCAACTGGACTACAAATAACCAATCAAACGCGAGATAGCCTCACCATTTCTTGGAATCCGGTCAATGGAGCCAACTCATATCTAATTCAAAAGAATGGAACTCCAATCACAAGCACCAATGGAAATTCCTATACATTCACAGGACTCACACCCAATACATCATATATGTTTGGTGTAGCTGCTTCTAATTCAACGGGAACTAGCAATTATTCAACCATACAGGGCTCTACACAAGGTAACTCAGCTCCTACTGGACTATATGCTGTTCCATCCTATAACAGCATTACTTTAAGTTGGACACCTGTAACCGATGCAACTCTATATACGGTAAAGCTTAATGGTGCTACGGTAGGTACTACGTCTAGTCCAACATATACATTTACGGGTCTTTCAGTACTAACTAGTTATTCACTAAGCGTCTCTGCATCCTATCCATCAGGAATCAGTCCCTTCTCAATGATTACTAGTAAGACCACGGCTCCACCTATCAATATCAACAATCCAATTGATGTTGATTTACCTTCCGAAGTTTCAGCAATTTATAGTTTTACACCGAATGTTTCTGGGACCTATAGAATATTCTCTAGCCCTTACGGTGGAATCGGCAGCCCTAATGATACTCTAATAGATCTTTATTCTGACCCTGAGCTCACGAAACTTGTCGTTCCAACAGCAGATGACTCAAATGATACTCCATTCTCGGAACTTACCGCTACATTACAATCAGGTGTCGTCTACTACGTAAAATTATATGGATTCGAGACTACTGCTGTACACGCTAGATTAACTGTTAATTTGTTGGCAGCTATTGCTACTATTCAAAGCAATACACCTATTGATATTGATACGGCTGTAAGAGAAAGTCGTGTATATGAGCTAAAAACCCTAGACTCGGGATGGTATACCATTAACACTAGTTACTATGGGGGAGTAAGCAATGGTATAAATAACGATACAGTTTTGAACGTATTCAGTGACGTTAACCTAACAAATCTAGTTCCAAATGGGCATAATGATGATACGGAGACCTCCACGTTTTCAGAGGTGAAGGTGTATTTAACAGGAAATACCAGCTACTTTATTAACGTTGACGGTTATGGAAATTCTGGAATCCATGCAAGGCTATTAGTAATTCCAGATCAAATCACACAATTCGTTGATTTAATAAATAAGGAGCCCGTCAATATCTCTAAAAATGGAAATGCGTTTTACAAATTCACGCCTTCTCAATCAGGACTATATAGATTCTTCACATCACCGTCTCAAATATCCGGTAACAATTCAGATACAATTCTATATTTGTATTCCGACGCAGGACTGAATCATCTAGTAACCACTCCTAACGATGATGTAGTAGGACCCCATCCATATGGAGAGCTTTATTCAAAGATTGAATATACATTAACTCAAGGTACTACATACTACATTGTTGTAGGGAGTATAAATAATACTAAACTGAATACTCGACTTATGGTAGAAGATAATTTTTATTCAACTAAAACGACTGCCAAGGAGGCTACATGGAATACCATATATACGAGCAACATCTCCTCGCTCTACGATACAGAATATTATAAAATTACGGTTACATCACCTGTCTATGTGAAAATAAATATTAGTGCCAATAACATCATACTTGAAGACAATTCAGGGCATGTATTGAAAACATCCAATTCAAGTGGCGTATATTCTGCATATTTATCGGACCCCGGATATTACTATGTTAAAGTAGTACATGATGGTTCTTCAAGTGGTGTAACTCAACCGGTCCAATATTCGTTTAGCGCCAATTCTCAAACAAAACCAGATTGGTATCGGTTTACAATGAATGATGGTGCTGGAGGAAGTGTAGAGGTATACCTGTCAGATATAGGAGGAAGCGCCAGAGAAAATTCAACACCAATATCCGCGATTGTAAAGCGAAATAATCAAACAGTGTATAAGCAATATTCCCTAAGTGCTAGTGGAATGTGGAGTGATACAGGACTCGTATATGCAGGTGCACCTGGTCAAAGTGGAGGAGTTACTCTTACATCGGTTGAGGTCATGGGTATACCAAGTGTACCAATTGTTATAGATATCCAGCAATCCATAGATGACAAAATTAACGAAATAAAGAACGCATTTTATAACTATCTCGAGATTGACCCATCTGAATTAACTGACGAAGATAAAATGATGTTGGTGCGTGGTATTGTTTTTGGAGTGGACGATAATGTCTACTTTGGAGCAGCACAGTGGGCAGCAAATGCTAAAGCACCAGAAAGCAACTACTATTATATGCGTGCAAAGGCATTAACAGATACAATATTTACAGCCGCCTATACAATGGCTGCAGCTGGAAGCGCCGCAGCAGCTGTGCAGGCTTTAATAGATTCCGGTTCCATGGGAGCAATGGCGTTAGCGGCCAGTCCGACAGGTGTTGGAGGTGCTGTTCTGGGCGCTGCATCACTCGAAGAATTAGCCAGAGCGGCTGCATTGTCTGGAGTTTCGTATTTATCTGGGAAGATGGCTATGCGTTCTCAAGGAATTGTAAAAGCTAGTGTAGATAAGCTAAAGGAAACGCTCGGATATAAGATTCGAAATGTTGGTGATGACATTCTTGATAGATTTGAAGGTTATCCGAATGCTAATGGAGGACACACACTTCGTGATCACGTGTCCATGACGAATGAGGAGCTAGTAAGGAGAGCTATTCAAGAGGAATTAGACGCAACTAGCTTTGAAAATAAAAGTACAGCAATTAAAGCAGTTCAACAAAATCTAAGAAAAAATGCTTCACAAATTGAAGAATGGCTTAAAAATTCTGGTGGTATAAAAGCATTTGAAGTTGATCATGGCTACTCGATTGGTTTTGGAGCAGCAGAAAAAACAGGAACTATGAGATATAACTTGACTAAATCAAGAGTTGTATTAGTTAGGGATTCAAGCATTAGTGAGGGATTCTATATTCTGACTTCTTTCCCAATCTTCTAGGAAGGTAGGTTTAATAAATTGACAAAAAAATACGAATCAACAGAGGAATATCTTAAAAGTAGTTATAAGGGTGAATTTCTTGTTTTCTTTAGGTACTTTATTGAAGGTTACTTAATACCGAGAGTCAAATTCGAAGAATTAATGGAAGTTGTTAAAGATTTTAGAAGTAGAGAAAATGAAGAATTTGTTAACGGGCTTCTACGAGAAGCGAATCTATTATTTGAAAAAAAAGACTGGGATTTTGTGAAAAGTTTTGTTAAAACCCATGGTAAGAGAGGCTTAAGTAACGATAGACCTAAAATAATGATTGAAGTTCTTATTGAAGGCTTGTCTTAACTCTAAGGCTCAGGTCGATTTCTGATTTTTTCGTTGTGGAGCTGTCCCAATAGGTCTAACTTGACCTAGAGGGCAGCTCTTTTCACTAATGGCTATATTGCATACTTAAAGAATCCAGGAGATTACTATGTCTATGTCGACGGTTCTTCAAGTGGAGTATCTTCACCGGGTCATTATTTGTTTAAGTTAAGTAAGATGAAAGTATGGTACAAAATGAATGCGGGGAACTAAGACCGTTTACATCAAACAGCCTGAGTCCCAAAATGTTTATGGTACCTGTTATATGGTGAGAAATCAATTGAAGACGTTCAGGTTGGCGACAAAGTATTATCAAAAAATACGGATACAGGCGAACAAGCTTATAAAGAAGTAGAACAATTGTTTCAAAAAGAAGTTAGTGAAACCTATACTAATGAGAAGAAGCCTGCCGACTTGACAAAGACACTCCAACGTAATAAAATATTTTTACGTAACATATAAATTTTATTGGAGGCAGCTCTCTCCATGCTAAAAGAGATCCAAGACAGCTATTACATCGAATTACCTGAGCAAGCGACCGTTTTGCTCAATCCCTTACGTGGGGAAATTATCGCTCAGCTCATGGAACCCGCCTCTGCGGCTGAAGTAGCCAGACAGCTTGGTGAAACAGCCCAGCGTGTTAATTATCACCTGAAAGCACTAGAAAAAGCCGGTTTAGTGCATAAGGTGGGAACACGCCAAGTACGTAATTTAGTTGAAGTTCTGTACAGAGCTATTGCCAAAACGTTCGTTCTTGCCGAATCCCTCAGCATGAAACCAGAAACGCTGCAGCGATTGAAGGATCAAAGCTCACTAGCCCATCTCATAACAACTGCTGAACGAATGAAGAGAGATGCGATGCTGCTCATGGAGCAGTCCGATGTGAACGAGATAATACCCAGCGCATCCATTCAGCTTCAAGTGCATTTGGGCGGCGAAGCGCACAGGCAAGCTTTCGTGGAGGAATACACCGCCATGGTACAGCAATTAGTAACTCGATACTCGATCAAAAGCAGTGA
Organism: Paenibacillus sp. SYP-B3998; assembly: GCF_010820665.1. Classification (GTDB taxonomy): domain Bacteria; phylum Bacillota; class Bacilli; order Paenibacillales; family NBRC-103111; genus Paenibacillus_E. The sequence continues at coordinate 32,669 of NZ_JAAIKC010000014.1, forward strand.
AGATTCACCGTACCAAGTCCTATTATCCGTGTACCCGAAACCGAAAGAATAAGGAGGCACTCTGATGAGTCAAGAACACCAAACCAACAAGCTACAAACTGGTGCATCACCTGTCATTGTCTGGGAGCAAAAAGTTGATCGAACGCAGGATATCAACAATAAAGTTGTATCAATTGATAATTATCGTCGTCATGGCTCCGCTCCTATGGATTCGGAAGCTACCATCACAAGTCAAATACTTCCCACATCAACCTCAGATGAGCCTATTCGACTTATCATGGTATCCTCAGGATTTGGGCAAAAGCCTTCTCACTCTAACCTTACTATACAAAGCTTGGCCGCATAAACAAAACGTACGGAGAGGATGATTCACATGAGTTTTATTCCTATGGTTGTTGAGCAAACTTCTCGGGGAGAACGTTCCTACGACATTTATTCTCGATTGCTCAAAGATCGTATCATATTTCTTGGTACCGAAGTTGACGATCACGTAGCGAATGCCATCGTCGCCCAACTATTATTTCTTTCCGCTGAAGATCCAGAGAAAGATATTTCGCTATACATCAATTCACCAGGGGGTTCCACCTCTGCAGGGCTAGCGATTTATGATACCATGCATTTCATCAAGCCTGATGTCTCTACGATCTGTGTCGGTATGGCCGCTTCTATGGGCGCCGTCCTTCTAACAGCTGGAGCTCCCGGCAAAAGATTTGCGCTGCCTAACGCCGAAGTCATGATCCACCAGCCATGGGGCGGTGCACAAGGGCAAGCCAGCGATATTCAAATCCGCACACAGCATATTTTGAAAACGCGACAAACCTTAAATCGCATCATTTCTGAGACAACGAAGCAATCCATGGAAAAAATTGAGCGAGATACAGACCGTGATTACTTCTTATCCGCCGAAGATGCTAAAACCTATGGTTTAATAGATAAAGTCGTTCAAAACCTTTAATCAACTTAACAAAAAGACTGCTCTAAGGACGCAACAGTGTCCCTAAGCAGTCTTCTTTCGTTTAAAATGCTGATTTTCTTGAATGAACTTGCAAGTTTCAATCCTTATCTGAGTTTATTCTCGATGACCAGACAAGAAGCGACAGTAAGATGAAGATAGACGTAATAGGAATAAATACGGCCCATTCCTTTGTTTGAAAAAATAAAAATTTAACACACAAGGCTAATGGAACTATTGCAGCAGCGCTATAGATCAGCAGCATAATAGTATTCTTATTCGGACTACTAAATACATTTTTCTGATACGTATGTGGAACAAAGGTAAATCCCCTGTTCGTTTTCTTTATGAGCCAGCCAACTCCAAAGGCAATACCAGCCGATAAAAACTGTAAAATATATGTTTCCATAGAAGTTGGATTTGGAATATCCGATATCCCGTCCCAAGCATTCATACCCATATATATGATGATTTGGATAGCTGAATAGGCTACATATCCCATGCTCACCATAACAATGGAATAAAAAACTTGAATCTTGAATAACTGCTTGCAAAACGCAATCATAAGCACGACTTGAACAATGAAATCAAGACTAGCTGAACCGTATTCTATACGGAGCGTATATGAAATGAACGTCGCTAGTACACTAGCAAAAAAAATCGTTGTCACATACAAGCCAAAATTAAACATGCGAAAAAATAAATAATATATCGCCGCAGTCTCGATCGTACCTAACGCCATGAACCAAAAAAAATCCATACGATAAACGCCACCCATTTTCCATTATATGTATCTACTATAGTGCAGTACACGAATGAAAAACCAGACAATTTATGGGAAATAAATGGGTTTTGCCCGCTAAATAATAATAACGCCTTCTCGAGATATCGTTAATTTCTCGAAGCCATCTTCCGTTATGAGATAGGTATCCTCAATACCCACTACCCCTACCCCCGGAAATGTGAACTTGGGTTCAACCGCGATGACCATCCCTGGAGCCAGCGGATATTTGAAGTTTTTTGCGAGAACGGGCAGCTCATCGATTTCGAGCCCAATACCGTGACCAAGGAATTTCACTTGGTCAGCGCCGTAGCCCATGAAGTGGGCGCTGAGCCCCGCTTCCTGCACTTGATCGAGCGCGAACAGGTACAGATGCTCGCTGATCGTACCTGGCTGCAGCCTAGACTCGGTGGCGCGGAGCACCTGCTCCGCCACCTCGTACGCGCGCTGCAGCTCAGGGTCCAAGCTGCCGATGACAAGCGTACGCGTCTGATCGATAAGATACCCGTCGATGCAGCAGCCCAGATCGACGAGAATTGGCTCGTCGCGCCTAATTGGCGCGCGGCCTGAGCTTTGCGGACTTGACGGATGAAGTCCCGTCCCTCCCGCTGGACCGTCAAAATAAGTCGGCACCGCTGCCGAAGCGCCAGCCGCTACCATTCCCGTGATTAACTCGGAATTGTAGGCGCGCATGCGCATAAGACCTTGGTGCCCGCGCATGCGGAGCTGATGCTCGATGAGCGCCATCAGCTCGAACTCCGCCATCCCCTCACGAATGTGGGGGATGACTGCTTCCAAGGCTGCGTCTACGACTGTCGCAGCCTTCCGAATCGCCGTGACTTCGTCCGGCGATTTGATCATTCGCTGCTCGCGCACAAGCAGCGAGCCGTCTTCCCAGGCCGCGCCAGGCAACGCGGCCTGCAAGCGCTGGAACTGCTGGACGGGTAACACGTCCAGTTCGGTTGCTAGCCGCAGCGTTCCCGCTGCGGCATTGTCTAGCAGCCCCGGATACCGGGCTGCTAGACGCTCTTTGAGCGTCTTCATAGAACCAAGCGGCTCGACGTTAGAAGAAGCTTCTTCTTCTGCTCGAGCTAAACTTCTACGAACGAGATATAGCGATTCCCCTTCTGCAGGAATGAATAAATAACCCGTCTGCATAGAGCCAGTGTAGTAATACATGTCAACATGTTGAGTGACCAAAAAACCGGACCATCCGCACTGGATCATTTCTGCTTGCAGCCGCTGCTGTCTTTTTTGGAAGATATTCATGGGAGCCTCTCCTTAGCGTTTTCCGTTAGGAAAACTAGCATCTTAAGCGTTACCTATGATAACGGAAGCCATACACGCTTTTCTTCACATTATACATCAATACACCATCTCCGCCGAAGATTTGATCGTCCATGAAATTGGCTGCAGCACGCTATACGTTCGAGGGAACTCCAAACGAATGAACATAACTACCCCAGGCTTGTTTAACGTGACTGAATACCCGTTCGTTATATTCGTATACGTATAAGGGAATACTTCCCGATCATTAATGATCTTAAACAGCTCGACCACAACTCGTGTGCGCAAAAACGTCTCGGGCAATGGATCATTATTACTATTTAGCCTCAAGTTACTTTGTAAATAACGCATTGCCTCTGTTTTAGCTTTACTTTCTTCAATCACATGGATGCCAATGGCAAGTTTTCCTTGGTCACTCTGCTGAGCTGCCGCGTGAACAGCACGATTCAAAGCATGCTTTCCTTGGAATAGTGTATGCATAGCCAACTCCTCATCCGTTTGCAAAGCATACAAAGCCATATATACAACACTCATCAAGATCAACAGAAGCAGCTTGTACATGATCTCTCCTCAAGGTACATATTCACTCATCTTCATGCCCACGGCCCCCATACGATCTGTTTGTGCCGGAACATTTATACCAATGAGCTGATCAATCACAAAAAGACGATGATACGGATATGTCAATTTAAGCGTTATCCCTATCCCCCTCCAAACAGGTTGGCTAGCATCCATTCCTCCTGCACCAGATGTTGTTGTAACCTCATAGACAAGGTCACTAGCCACGAAGCCTTGTTCCTTCATTCTTTCTTTGGAAGCAATAATCATCGTTTCATTAATATAACCATGCCTTCCGTTTGAACCGATTTCTAACATGTAATCAACTTCTTTTTGTAAAAGAGCTTGCCGAATAATGATAACGTGCTTGTACACAGGCGAAAACATAAACCAACAAAGCAGCGTCGCAAAAAGAATGAACACCAGAATCTGCTTCATGGATCAATCTTTTGAATCGTACCATTGATTCTTGCTCCGCTATCCTTAACTTGCTGCCTTGTTCCAGCATCCCCACCCACCACATTGCTATAAACGACAATCACCACCATTATCAGCATCACTGTAACTAGAATCGATCTCAACGCAATCTCTCTATCATTATGGCTTTAATGCCGTAATATCTGCATTTGCCTTCGTTCCATGGGTTTCAATATTTTTCTTCATTCCTGTAGACCCATCATTAATAATTGTTGTAAAAAGCACAGCGACTACAATCAGCATCATGACTGTTATTAATATATTTCTCATAACTTCCCTCTTTCATTAATTAATAGAGTTAAATAATCGCTGGCCTTCCGCAATCCATGGATACATAAATACACGAAATGTATTAAGAATGGGCAGTCCAGCCAAAACAAACAACACATAGGACACCGTTTCTTTACGGCTATCTCGAACCATCTCCATCTTCTCCTTATAATCTTGTATTCTTTGCTTTAACAACTCGTAATAAGTGTCATGCTCATTCATCCTCAGAGCATTTAAGGTTTCACCAAAGCTATGGGCTTCATCCGTCCCCAATCTCATTTTAAAAGTTTGAATAGCCGCTTCTGCATCCTGATACCACTCATTGAGCAGAACTTGGAAATGAGCCCTGACCGAACGTGTTTGTGAAACACAGAGCGTGAGTTTCCGATGCAAATTCATACGTGAATCATTATAGTAGAGAAGATGATGACTAATGATATAAATTTCTTTGACAATCCGATGCGCCCTCTGCTCCTTTAGTTGAAGCAGCGCCTTCTTATCGAAGATTAGAAAAACAAGCATACATCCCGCTCCAACCACGATATAGACAGGGTGCAAATGAAAGGTAAAAAAAGAAAACTTCAAAGCCAGGTAGCCTCCTCCAGCGATAAGTAGCGCTCCAATAATCGATAAGCGTCTGCTTCCTTCATAAAATGCCGCATCTATCCACATCCCGCAACCGTAAAGCAATTGCCTTTTCTCCTCGACACGTTTACCGCTCATTCCAAGCACTTTAAATAACCAACCAGGCAACTGCGCCTTTTGAAGCGCACGTTTCACATACAGAGATCTCCACCTTTTCGCTTTAACTGGAAACTGCACAAGACATTGATACAAGACCGTCATGATAAGCGTAAAAAGCAGCAGGTTCGACGCTATTTGTAAAACAAATAATTGTTTGCTTTCAATAACCAATATACACAACCTCACATTCTTCTTAATGATAAGTAAATGCCCATAAGAAACGACACGAAAATTAGCAAAAGAGCGTCCAATAGCATATTGCGGCCAACAGGATCCACAAAGTAGTACAAATACGCATTGTCTGTATTCACCTTGAAATTAATAAGCATAAATAAAGCTAGGAATAAAATCGGTGTAAAGTTGGCAATACGAATCTCCAAAAGTCGATTTCTGTCCAACTGATCCGATCGCTGCGCTTTACGCATATCGACAATTAACTCTTTTAAGCTATCCCCCACAAAGATACCTTCCGTCAAAGCCACACGAACAATACCGACGAAATAATCTGCCCATGTATGTCCTAAAGTAAACGAAAACATTTTCAAACTATCCTCTGTCTCCCTTTGTGTCATTAAGTTTCGATACAATTGCTCAAACACGGGCTTGATTGGATATAAGATGCGATTTTCCTCTAAACAAAGCTTCAGAGCTATTTTAATATTTTGATTCGGATCGATCATGTAATATTGATAAAATACTTCTACTGCCGGTAAAAACTCTAATCTCGTTTGCAAGCGAATGCTCACCAACTTCATTCGAAGCAGCATATAAGGGAGTGAGACGAAAATAAACGTCACGACCGCTGCACCTTTGACGGTTTGGAAAAATAAAGCCCCTCCTAGTAGGCCAACCAAAAGCAATACAATGGTCAGCACGATTAACATGTTTAAGCTCATTTGGGATTCGACGGATTCCATCATCTCCTTCACATGCTTATAGAAAAGGCTCCTCTTCCCCAAATATTCGCCGAACCTGCTCCCTAGCTTAGATTGTTTGACATAATGGAGCCTGTACCTTGCTTTACGCTGTCGGACAAGCGCTCGTAACATCGCGTAGAGAAACACATAGCATAAGACAAATAACAATAAAAGAATCAAGTATTTGGCGAAAACCAATCTGTCATTCGCCTTCTTTCTCAATAAAATCGAGCTTCATCAGCATATTAAACCCTCCTGGATCATGTTTAATTATTTTTTGCGATGCATGATGCGACAATTTCCCGGGAAATGTCCATTGATCTGTAAAAATGTCATAAAGTGCGAGATCCGTAACACGAACCTCCTCATTTTCGTAGTTGTACTCCCCGATTCGCACTATTTTTCTTTTCCCACGAACAATGGCCATTTCAATGCCGATTTGTGTAACATATTCGGTAATTCGCTTTGTTAAGCGTGCTGGATTCATCCCCCGACCATCGAGCATACACATGTCTGTGATAGCATCAGGCACATCTTCCAGCTCATTAACATGAACAGAAGTAATACTCCCCTCATGTCCGCGAGTGCATGCCCGTACATATAAATTGGCATCCTCATCTCGAATTTCGGCATGGCATATTCGTTTAGGGGATTGTCTCAAAGCTAATTTGAATGCCTGTAATCCAGAATGTCTCGGATCTGATTCATCAATTTCGTATTCAATGATATTTTTCAGGGGGAAATTCCGCTTCAAATTCAATTCGAATCTTGACTCGATCGTAATGATTCTTTCGTTATCATCCATTTCAGCAATGATAGCTTTAATTAAATTCGTTTTACCTGAGTTCGTCGGACCAATCACGACCATATTAAAGTAAGATCTGATAAGGCTAAGGATTAAATCCTTCATTTGAGTATCCAAGGTCGCAAGCTCTGAACTGGCAAGAGAAGCTAAATCGAAGCGCTTTACTGTATAAAAACGAATCGTTAAGGTCGGCTCCGCCGTAAAGCCAAATCCAGTCATCGTAACACGCGAGCCATCACGCAAAACGACTTCCGCCCACCGCTTCCTAGGATTTAACGTGTCATTATTAAACAGCACTAAATTTTGTTGAATTCGCTCCAAATCCTTCAACGTTGGCAACAGATAAGGGGACGGCACTGGTGTCCCGCTGCGCACCTCAAAAATTCGCCGCCCCACAACCTGAATTTCCTCAAGCCCCTCCTTATGTTTCAATACAAGCTCCAGAACATTCAATCCAATAATCTCTGCAAATATGGCTTCAGGCAAAGTTGCGTAGCTATTCGCACCTGGGGGCAAATCGGACAATCTGCGTTTTGTTACAAGATCGTGGATCATCGCAAGAATCTTGCCTCGATCTTCTTCATAGCCCAAAATCGCCCGATTTAACGTCTCATTATAATGCTGCTTCTCTTCTTCCGTCCTGCCCTTCACCAGAACAAGCTCACTGCGAATGTCTTGAACCCATTGATAGAATACAGCATCAGCTGGCTTCTTCTCCTCTGTCCGATCTATTAAGGTTGATACGTCAGTTCGGTCTGATCGCAGTTTCTGCCGTGTTCTTGGCCCAGCGCCTGGTCTTATACCTGTTCCCGCCCACTTAACTTCACCTAACCACGCACTGCTGCTGACCTTGCTTTCCTCACCTTTCCGCTCATGCATATAAGTAATAATTGAGAATTTCTCTTCATTCACTCCCCTTCACCTCATCCTTATGTATTAGGTCGCCGCCCTTCGTCCTGCTAGCATTCTTCGTAGCCAAGTAACACGACGCACATTCGCTTTCCTTGGCAGCTTGTAGTAGTCGATTAGCTTGCTTGAAACTGCTAGAACCTCCTCCCCCATCATGTGTCCTGGTGCGAACATTTCCATTAGTTTTCCTTGATTGCAGCGAGATAGCGCATCGGCGTGTCGCGTAATTTGGCCGATCAGATGGAGCTGCGTTTCTTTACGGATATCTTTAATCGTGAACTCATCCTGCTTAGCGTTTCGGTCCACCTGTACAGCGATCAGCTCAAAAGCATCGGACTGAAGACCAAATACAGAACCAACCTGCCTAACCCATCTCGAAAAATCCTCTTGAAATTGGGATAGATCGGAAGTCGTAACAACAATTCTAGTGTCTGCCTCTAGGAGTCCGCATATCGTTGCCGCATTATCCCAATACGCATTCACTTCCACTACACACACATCAAAAGCAGCTCGCGCTACACGCATTAAATGAACAATTTCCGATGGCGTAAAAAACTCAGCCTGCTCTCGAAGCATATTGCCGTATAAAATGTGTAAACCAGGCGTCTCTCTTGGCTGATCACAAACTTGCTGCAGTCTCTCAGCTGTTAGGCTCTGCGCTTTCAGCTCCGCTCTCAAGCCATCGAGAGTAAATACATTTTCGTCACGCCCCAAATATCGATGCAACTTGGAGCTTTTCAAATTCAGACATACATACCCGATCCTCGCGGAGGTTTCCAAGGCTAAAGAGTAAGCCGTCCCGAAAGAGGTCAGTGTCGTGCCGATGTTCGGGGTAGATCCGACAAAGGTGATCAACTTACCAGTCGCTTGTTGATAAGCATATTCGCCAGCTAAACCGTCCACCCAAGCACGAATATCATCAGCAATAACAGCCGTGCTCCGTCCTGGTTGGATGTAATCGAGGTTCATAAGTCTACACATTTTCACATACTTTTCATTAATAGCCGCATCATGATAATTAGATAACAGCACGATAATTTTCACATCCTTGTGCGTCTGTTGAATGCCATCAATACATTCCTCAAGAGCCCCAAACTCCAAATATCGATCGGATAAAATGACATGCGAGAAGGGTCGCTCCGCCAATTCCTGTACCAAATCCATAACTGTCGAACAAACCGCCCAGCTTAAAGTCTGGTCATATACCACATTAGTTATTTCGTCTATTAACCTTTCATCTGCTGAAAGTAACCCTATGTTCACTTTCACTCCTCCTTTCAATTAGGCGCCAGAATGGATGATGAACTAAATGCAATAACCAGCTTCGCTTTTTTGGAGCTACAAAGCTGATCGATCTTGAGCCACTCTTCCTCGGCTAAATTTAGATTGATTTGATCGATAGCGCCGTTCGCTTCCAACCTTGATGCGTACATTTTTTCCTTATCCCCCTCCACTTTCGACATCAGGTTTGAGCTTTTGGGATTATCTACTTCTACATTCGCTGAAGACTTCACGGAAGCGACCATGATTTCATTTTCAAAAAGTTTGCGCGAACTCCCATCTGCTGCGGATACGTAAATACGAACGCGATCTCCAGCACGTATACCATTGGATACTGACAATACATACTCTTTGGGTATCTGAAAAGTAGCCTGATGTTCATTCGGCAATAGATGGTAACGATTCACTTTCCACTTCAAAATCGGTTCGTGCTTGCCTAGCGGAATTAACGTTTCCTGTCCCACAATCTCATCTAATTCCGTAATCATGCTGCTAGCAAAGCTGCCCTTTTGCATAGCTCTTAACTCAACCATATCGCTGCCAACCATCGTTCCGGCGCGTATAAAGTCTTTGGGTACAACCACCTGTACCGTCTGCTGCAATTCCACCTGATTGACTTGTAGTACATAAACCCCATACACAAGTCCACCAGCGAGCAGCGCAGCAATGAAACTAATAAGCAGGCTTCTCCTGCGATTCAACCCCTCGACCTCCTTTTTCTTCAAAAAGCAAAAAAGAACGCAAACCTCGGAAGTTCATCCGAAAATTTGCGTTCTTCGCAAAACAATAATATCATCTCAGTTCAATCACTATCAGTTCAATCACTACGAACTAAAGTATCACATAATATCCCAATTTACAACTTATTTTTACAAATACAATATACCTACGGATACAGGAGCCTTTTTCGTTCCCTATGCGCACTATCCCCACAGCTCAGAGTTACAGATACTTTTTTAAACGAGCAGCTTTATTAATTAGGAAGTGTCGCTTGATATTGAGTCCATAGCGTATTCACGTCTGTTCCGGTAATCACTTGAAATTGACGTTCTTTCCATAATTGAATTTCATTTGCACCCCCGACGTTGTATGGGATCGGAGTCGTCGCATTTAGCTATAAGGTTCGTCCTCTGCGGAAGTAATCGTGTATGAGATAACGGCTTTCACAGTAGGAAACTCATATTGCAGCCATGCTGGGCTGTTGAATGTCAACCATTTTGAAAAAACATCCTGGTCGAACGCTTTATCCTTCCCTTGGTGTGGCGCAAACTCTCCACTGGCTGTTACCTTCCCACCTAAAGCCAAATTTGTTGGTATAGTAATCGAAGTCGATTGTGCTGCTACCGCAGCTGGAATATGTACGTTGCTACTGAAGCCTACACCTATGGCGGCGTATAATTTTTGTTAATAAATCCCTACGAAGAACCTGCTGATCGCAGATAACATCCTTCCTGAAATCTCTACTCTCTTTATTTTCTCTATCATCTGATATTCCCCAGCATCTACAAGGTTTGATATTCATATAAATAGGAGTATCAAAGAAATAAGCAGGATTCTCCTGCGATTCAACCCCTCGACCTCCTTTTTCATCAAAAAACAAAAAGAACGCAAACCTCGGAAGTTCATCCGAAAATTTGCGTTCTTCGCAAAACAATAATTTCATCTCAGCTCAGAATTACAGATGCTCTTTTAAATGAGCAACTTTTATTAATTAGGAAGTATCGCTTGATATTGCGTCCAGAGCGTATTCACGTCTGTTCCGGTAATCAATTGAAATTGACTTTCTTTCCACAATTGAAGTTCTCTTTCACCACCGATGTTGTAAGGGATCTGAGTGGCATTTAGTTCACGAATGAAACCTCGTTTTTTCGTATCCTCAATCCAACGAATGAAGTTCGCTGTTCCATTAGTCTGCCAAGTCCCTCCCTTGCTGGCGCTATAGCGGTCATGGTAGCCCGTTTCATAGCGTAGGCTATCAGCTACTGCTTCCACATCGAAATGGCTATATTGATAAACATGGCCTATTTCATGATAAAGAATTCCAATTATTTCTTCGCGTAACGATTTGGAAGGACTAGGTACGAAGTTTCTTAGAAACTGTGAACTGAAGCCAACTGTCTTCTGCGCACTGTCTCCCGATGTCCAAGCCACCCCAGGAACATCTTCAATGGTCACCAGGATTTTCTTCACATCAGTAGGCACATCTGCGGGATTACTGTATAACATTTCGTTTACTTTACGTGCGATCTCCAAGATGTCTTTCTCGGCATTGGGAAGAGCTTGAGTGAATAAGCTCCCGCTGCCCGTTGAATCAAGGTTCTGTACTTCGATGACTGGGTTAACGGCATGCGCAATATCATTTGTGCGCGAAAATTCAACTTCGCCCAATTGCGTAATGTAGCCGCTATGATTTGTCAAATTGTTGAGCCTATAATATTGATAAGCCGTGGTACTGTTATTCAGAATGTAATGATTGCGCTGATGCCGAACTTTGAAGGTCTCATCGCTTTTCGTGTCTATCATCGTCCAGTTCGTATTGTCGTTGGATCCTTGAAGGACCCAACTTTTCGGATCACCTTCGGGTTTATTGTTAGCCGCCGTAAGCGCGTAACCATCAATCGTCACCTGTTCGCCGAAGTCGAACTTAAGCCATGAGTTGTTCTCATAAGTTAACCATTTCGTAACGCTTGTCCCATCCACCAAGTTCGCTTTGATATCGGTAGGCGCGTTTTCTCCGCTAGCCGTAACCGTGGGCTTAATTGTGTTCCATGTCTTTGCGCTGCCATCGAATAGTTTGATTTCAGACAACTGCAGAATGCCGCTTCCAATTTGATTATTAAAGTCATCAAATTTCACATATTTATAAGCAGTCGTATTCGTAAATGAATAGGTTTTCGCTTGATGCCGGGAGGTAAAACTTTGATTTTGTCGTGTGTCCAGCTGCGTCCAGCTAGACCCGTCATTGGAGCCTTTTAATACCCAACTTTTTGGGTCTCTAAAAGGTTCGTCCTCCGCGGAAGTAATCGTGTATGAAGTAACGACCTTCGCAGTAGGAAACTCATATTGCAGCCATGCTGGGCTGTTGAATGTCAACCATTTTGAAAAAACGTCCTGGTCGAACGCTCTATCCTTCCCTTGGTGTGGCCCATACTCTCCACTGGCTGTTACCGTCCCACCTATAGCCAAATTTGTTGGTATAGTGATTGAAGTCGATTGTGCTGCTGCCGCAGCGGGAATGTATACGTTGCCACTGAAACCTACTCCTATGGTGGCCGCTAAAATAAGTACTCCTAATTTTCTCATGTTTTGTCATCTTCCTCTTTTCATTAATTTTGTATTAATCAATAAATAGATACATTTTATGCCTTATTATACATCAATTCTCGTGATTTGGTAAAATATACAACAAAAAAAACATATTATTCATAGTAAATTTATTGTAAATGATTCATAAGAAGCATTTATCCCTTGCAAATAACATGCTTCCTGAAATCTCTACTCTCTTTATTTTCTCTATCCTCTGATATTCCCCAGCATCTGTAAGATTTCATATTCAAATAAATACGAATATCAAAGGAAAGAGCCCGGCATTAAATACCGGACTCTTTTCTCACAGAAATCTATACATACAGTTTTTTCGCTTTCATTCGTAAGGGCATGAGGCGATAATCTTTTTCGTATACGCTTGTAAATTTCACCAATACAACTAACCGCTTATATAGCGTTGTTGTCCTGTACTTCCGCAAGCGTCGGGAGCGCGGGAATCGCACCCCTGCGGGTTGTCGTGATCGCGCCTACACGATTGGCGAACGCGAACACCCGCTCCGCAGCTCCAGCTTCGCCGAGCGCGCCCGCGATGTTAGCTGGCGTAGCGCCAAGCGCCACCAGCTGAAAAAGCATCCCGCCGACGAAGCTGTCGCCGGCGCCAGTCGTATCCACGGCCGCCGCAGGCTGGCCAGGGACGACCACATCCTGCCGTGCGGTCACGACACGGCAGCCTTGAGCCCCCAAGGTGATGACAATCACCTTGGGACCCTGCCGCAGCAGCAGTTGCGCACCTGTGGTCGCGTCTACGCCGAAGAGGAATTCAATTTCCTCCTCGCTCACTTTGACCACATCAGCCAGCGGTAGCTGCGCAAGAATCTCGGCCCGCGCAGCGTCAGCGCTCGGCCACAGGGCTAGACGAACATTGGGGTCATACGACACCAATGCGCCGAACTCGCGTGCTCGACGCGCAGCGTCGAGCGTCGCAGTGCGGCAGGGCTCGGCGATCAAGGACACCGAGCCGAAATGATAGACCGCTGCGTCTTCCAGCCACTGTGCCTCGACTTCGTCGGCGCGCAGCAGCATGTCCGCCGCCGGATCGCGAAAAAACAAGAAATCGCGCTCTCCATCCGCGCGCAGGGAAACAAAAGCCAGACCTGTCTTCGCCTCAGCAGTCTGGATCACAGCCGCATGCACGCCTACTTCTTCGAGCGTCCGCTTCAAATAATCGCCGAAGGGATCCTCGCCGATTTTCCCAATAAACCGCGCGTTCCCGCCCAGCTTGGCCACAGCCGCAGCCACATTGGCAGGCGCTCCCCCCGCCGCCCGCTGAAAACTCGTAACATCAGCTAACGCTTGTCCGTTCACATCCGGCACGAAATCAATCAATAACTCACCTAAACATACAATATACTGTTTGTCCATTTTCTTTAGTCCCCTCTTTGTTGATAACCTAAAGCGTTCAAGACGTATTTCGTCGTCTGATTAATTAAGGTTTCCGTATCTGGCCGCTCATCCGTAAACAAAAGCTCAAAAAATTCCCGTTGTTTATAGAAAAATATCGATCCTAGTACAAACATGAGCGTACTATCCAAGGATTCAAAATGGTAGAGACCCTGCTTTCTGCCGATCTCCAAAAATTCCCTTACCTTTTTCCATATTGGATATATTAAATCTCTCATTTTTTCAACTCGCGGCGTTATCGTAATAATCTCCATCTGCATCATCGTAATCATCTCAGGGTCCGCATTTCGAATGAATACAACTTCCCGAATAATCGTTTGGATACCTACAATCGGATCTTGAAGAGCAAAAAAATCCGCAAGCTTATAGCTTGGGAAAAATTGTTTGAATATTTCGTGGAAAACGTTCTCTTTGCCCCCAAAATGATAGGAAACCAGAGCCACGTTGGCTCCGGCCTCCTCACATATTTGACGAACGCTAGTTCCGTCATAACCATTTTTGGCAAACAGCTTCTTTGCTGCAAGCAATATGCGCATTTTCACATCTAGTTCTTTATCTGTCATCAACCAGCGGCCTCCTTGGTTTTGTTATGCCTCTTGTGGACGAAGTTCCACGATTGGTGTCGGCTTTGCCTTCTTTAAACTAACCACCAGGACATCAATGACCAGCGCAACACCAGCAATGAGGAATAGGAATTCAACTTCCTTGCTAACGTCTGGTCCGCCAAATAGTATATTCATTAAACCATTAACGGCATAAGTCCCTGGGAAAACATCGCTAAGACTATGATAAAAATTCGATAAAAGCTCACGTGGGACAATCGCTCCTGAAGTCACCAATTGCAAAGACAACATTGCGATGTTAAATAGCATACCTGCGTTACCAAACAATGTCAAAAACATTTGAGCTACGAGAGCGAATGTGAGCAAAAATAACGATTGGAAGGCCCATAGCATGAAGTATCCTTTCTCTACGTGTCCTCCCAAAAGAACCACCATCGACGCGCCAATTAAACCAATAATAGCGGAAGCAATCAAGGTAATCATGAAACGCGCAGCCGTTTTGTGCCCTTTGGAAAGCGAGGAGCCAAGTAGGTTAGAAGATACGTTGAAATTCATTCCCATAATCATAGTGCCTACCATGGAAGCGAGGACGAGCATCATCGGCAACATTTGATTCGGCATATCCTTCACTTTATTCGTGCTGTGAATTTCTGAGGTGACTTTACTAGTCAGTCCCTGAGCGATTTGACCAGCCTGCTCAGCTGGCAGCTTCGGGTTCATTTGCGTAAGAACAGCGGCTGCGCCTACTGCAACAGCCTCTTTATTCACGGCCGCCGTAACGTTGCTAGCAACTGCTTGCATCACCGACTTCGTCATTGACGGATTGGACTCATTAATCGTGTAAGAGATTGGGACTGTTGCCCCCTGTGTTTGAAGCTGTTTAGAAAAATCCGCCGAAATGCGCATCACCATCTGCACCTCACGCGCATTCAATCTCCGCTGCGCTTCCTCATTCGAGGATATAACTTCGGTGCGGAAAGGTAGATTTCCTTTCAAATTCTCAACAATTTTGCTGCCTAAACCTTGATCCTCGTTCACAATGGCAATTTTAAAATTCTTCGTATTATCGGATACGCCCGCATAACCTGTCATCCATATGATACTGAATAAGAGTTGAAACATAACAGCTGTAATAATACCCACCTTCGTAGTTGTCGGTTTGAGAAAAGCACCTAAAACGGATAGCATATTAACCACTCCTTTTATTAAACAATCGTTTTAATTAAACGTTTGTTTAAATTATATGTGGAGATGCTTTATCTGTCAATAGCCTCTTTCTTATTGGTAACCACACAAAACCGCTCATGTGAACGATCTAATTCACATGAGCGGCGATATACTTTTATTTTTGTAACAAATTGCGAATGACCTGGGCTGCTTCTGCTCGAGTCGTCATTCCGTCAGGAATAAATTGGCCCGATGCGCGTCCTTGGATTAAACCAAGTTTCGCCGCCGTTCTGACAAATTCCAGTGCCCAAGGAGCTACTGTAGATTCGTCATTAAATGAAGAGCTTGTATTCCCTACTGGTTTCGTTCCATTGATGCTTGTATAAGCACGCATCATCATTGCTACCATCTCTTGACGTGTGATACGGGCGTTCGGTTCGAAAATCGTGTCGCTCTTTCCTGCGACAATCCCCGATTTTACAGCCATAGCAACCGAATCTGCATACCATGCATTGGACGCAACATCTGAAAACTTTTGCTCACCCTTCGTTTTAAGGTTAAGGGATCTGACAAGCATCGCTACGAATTCAGCACGAGTAACGGACCGTTCAGGCTCGAAATTCATTTCGCTAATCCCCTCAACAATGTGCTGGGACGTTAATATTTGAATCGTGTCCGCAGCCCAATGAGTTGATAGAACGTCGGTAAACGTTCTTTTGACTTCGAGAATTGCATATTTACTGAAGTGATATACCTCTGCAACCATGTCCCCATTGCTATTTTCCCCACCGATAAATTCAAGCTTCCCGTCATCGGCAATATAGTAAATTGCGGACAATGACTGGTTCATAGAAGGATCGGATTTCAAACGAATCGTAATGCCTTTGTCAAACTTCGACAATTTAAAAATTTTCCCTTCCTTTGTAACAATATGCAAACTAAGTTCGTACACTTCACCTGATATTCTAATCTGATCTTGATTGGGAGCCAAACCTTTTGCGATAATTTCGCGCCCTTCTAATTTGGATAACGCCTCTTTCTTCAGTACAATTTTACTTTCCTTCAATTCATCAGCAGATACCTTATTTGCCAACTGCTGAAATAAATCAGACGGTATATTTAATGTAACTTTGCCCATCTCAAGCTTAAGCTGATTTTGTGCAAGCAGTTCCGCTGTGTTAGAAGGAAGCTCAATTTCCTTGACATCACCGCTAGCAGTGATTGTGGCGACCCCATTCCCGATATGTCCCGAAATATCGCTAGCTTTTACGACTAGTACTCCAGGTTTTTCACTTATTGGGTTGACTTCTTTTTTGATGTTGTCACTTGGAGTCGTGCCTGGGTCACTACTATTCACAGTTACCGTACAAATTGCCGTAAAGCCGCCTTCCGCTGTCGTCACGGTAATTATGGCTCTTCCGACACCAACTGCAGTTACCACCCCATGGCTGTCCACTTTCGCTACAGCTGGATTACTCGAACTCCATATTATCGTTTGGTTTGTCGCATTCATAGGGTTAATGGTTGCTACTAGACCATACACGGAACCCGAGACATTCATCGTCAGTTGATTAACATTTAGCTTAACGTCGGTTACTGCAATATTCGTTGCAAGCACATTCACTTTGCTTATTGCCGTAAAACCACCTTCCGCTGTCTTCACGGTAATCATGGCCGTTCCGGCACCTACTGCGGTTACAACGCCATGGCTGTCCACTATTGCTACCGCTGTATCGCTCGAACGCCATGTTACCGTTTTGTTCGTCGCATCAGTAGGATTAACAGTTGCTACTAGACCATACACGGAACCCGAGACACTCATCGTCAGTTCATTGACATTCAGCTTAACGCCGGTTACTGCAACATTCAATGTATTCACTGTCACTTCGCATGTTGCCTTAAAGCCGCCTTCCGCTGTAATCACGGTAATCATGGCTGTTCCTGCTCCTACAGGCGTCACTACACCATGGCTGTCCACTGTCGCTACCGCTGGATTACTCGAATTCCATGTTACTGCCTTATTCGTAGCATTGTCCGGGTTCACGGTTGCAACTAGACCGTACACGGAACCTGAGACACTCATTGTCACTTTATTCTGATCGAGCGTAACGCCCGTGACCTTAACATCCTTCGCTACATTTACAAATATCGGATTCGAATACATCCATAAATCTTTATAATTCCGCGCACTCTTAGATTCATATGAATTATCTGCAAGAGCAACGTCAAAGAGTGGATTTCCGTATTGATCTGTTTCATTCTCCACGCTCGGAGCAAGATTAGTCGCCCGCAGCCTGAAATATTGGTTTTTACTTACCTGACCAAGATCATAGGTCATGACGTTCCATCCGTCTTCGACCTTCCAGTCATTACTATTGAAGGTGTGGATTACTTTTGTTGTACCATTCGTGTCTTTATTATAATCTGCTGTTCCAGATTCAATCTTACCGGTCACTTCTCCGGAGATAAGATCAATATGATGAACCTTTACAACATCTCCATTATTATTCTTTTCAGGGCTTTTGAAGCGGATTGTGATTTTAGCATTGTCCCCTTGTGTAACCTGAAGCTCTTCACCCATTTCTTTCTTGTTATCCCCATTTGTTATATGAAAGTCGAGCTCATTCATTAAATCTCCAAATGCGGAAAACGATTTACCTGACCGCATGCCATCCACGACGGCTTTCATATCGGTACCCTTTACCCATGTATAGTTCTTTAAGTATTCGCCTGGCCAGTAATCAGGAGCATGAAAATCGGAGTTTCCGAAGACCCAAAATTTCCTGCCCTCTCCTAACAAAGCATCCCAAAATCCGCCAACCTGCGCAAGCTTATAATCTACACCGCCATAGGATCTAGCTTGAGGATCCGCTGTAGAACTATAACCACCTCTGCCACCCTCCATCTGGTTACCCAGCATGCCTTCAAATCCAAAGCTTATATTCGGCGCCGCATTGTTAAAATCGCGGAAATCTGATATGGAATACTTCAGCTTCCTTGAAGGGTGATTGATCAGAAAATAACTTGTATCCGCATAATTAGTCTTAAGCCATTCGATCCCCTTTATTGCATCCTCATGTGTTTTATTTAATTTGGGCAGACCTGCTTGAGTCCACTTTTCTATGTCTTGGTTGGTAAACATGTGTTCGAATTTGCTTACGGCTTCTTTATCGTCTGTAATAATTCCCACCGATGCATGCTCGTGTGCTGGGACATCCCACTCGAATCCCGGGAACATGATTTTATCTTTATACTGTGAGCTTAATTTATTTAATTTAGGTATGGCGTAATCGTTGATTGACTGGGAACGCGGGATCGTTTTCTTTAAATCATTCCCATCATCATCTCGATAAGATAGTCTCATATGATCAGCAGTTGCAACCCAATCAAGGTTATACTTATCAAACGCATTATGTATTAAATCTGTGAGCGAATTATTTGCATCATCCGATAATGACGAATGGTTGTGGAACTCTCCTACCATCCATCTAGGTACATCCTTCGTAACACTTACAAAGATCGGATTCGAGTACATCCATAAATCTTTATAATTCCGCGCACTTTTTGCAGCAGGCGTATCTTCTGCAAGAGCAATATCAAATAGCGGATTTCCATCTTTATCTGTTTCATTCTCCACGTTCGGGGCAAGATTCGTCGCCCGCAACCTGAAATATTGATTTGCATTTACCTGACCAAGATCATAGGTCATTACGTTCCATCCGTCTTCGACCTTCCAGTCTTTGTTCGTGAACGTATGAATCACTTTTGTTGTATCATTGGTATCTTTATTTTCGTAGTCCGCTGTCCCCGATACAAGCTTGCCGGTGACACCGCCCGCTATAAGGTCAATATGATCAACCCTTACAGGATCTCCATTGTTGTTCTTCTCAGGGCTTTTGAAACGAATGGTGAGCTTAGGGCTATCCCCCTTTTTCACAAGAAGTTCTCCACCCATTTCTTCCTTACTAGCACCGTTTGTAATATTAAAGTCGAGCTCGTTCATCAAGTCTCCGAACACAGAAAATGATTTTCCTGAACGCATGCCATTCACGATGTCCTTCATATCGCGACCTTTTACCCATGTGTAGTTCTTAGCATATTCGCCAGGCCAGTATCCACTACCATTAGGGAAATGGAAATCAGAATTCCCAAAAACCCAGAATTTCCTGCCTTCTCCTAACATAGCATCCCAAAATCCGCCGACCTTCGCTAGCTTGTAGTCTACGCCGCC
The DNA here is from genome assembly GCF_010820665.1 of Paenibacillus sp. SYP-B3998. Taxonomy (GTDB): domain Bacteria; phylum Bacillota; class Bacilli; order Paenibacillales; family NBRC-103111; genus Paenibacillus_E. The sequence goes on from NZ_JAAIKC010000014.1 coordinate 52,339, forward strand.
ATAGGATCTACCTTGAACATTTCCATTATGATCATAACCACCTCGGGTGCCCTCCATCTGGTTCCCCAACATGCCTTCAAACCCAAAGCTAACTTCTGGAGCCGCATTGTTAAAATCGCGGAAATCCTTTATGGTATATTTCAGCTTTCTTGACGGGTGATTAACGAGAAAATAACTGGTGTCAGGATAGTTATTTTTAAGCCATTTGATCCCGTTTATTGCATCCTCGTGCGTTTGGTTTGTTTTGGCCAACTCTTTATATTTCTCAACGACCTGATCACCAAACATTTGCTCAAATTTACCCGCTGCATCTTTGTCTTCTGTTACAATCCCCACAGATCCGTGCTCGTGGTTGGGAATATCCCATTCAAATCCTGGAAACATGATCTTATCCTTATACAACTCTTTCGATTGATTCATCTTTGGAATTGCATAATCAGTGATGGACTGTGAACGCGGGATCGTTTTCCCTAACTCATGTCCCTCATCATCTCGATGAGATGATCTCATGTGATCGGCAGTTGCTAGCCAATCTAGATCGTAGATATCAAAAGCATTTTCCAATACACTTGCGACACTTTCCTGTGCATCATCCGATAAGTAGGTGTGTGCATGAAATTCTCCACTCACCCATCTTGCATCATCCGTTTGCGGTTTGCCGCTAACAGCCTCGTTGCCAAAAACCTCCAATTCTGCCAGCCCCACGTTGCTCCCTGTACCACTACTAATTTCAAACTTTAGGGAGGTTATCGTTTTCGCAGGAAAGGTAACCGTCGTTGGCTTGCCTCCTGGATCGATATTAGACACTTCCATAGTACTGCCGTCGCTGAACGTAATTAAGCCGCCATTCGCATTATCATCTAGGTTAGGTCTATCATACATATTAATTTTAGTGATCTTAACCGCTTCTGGCCATTCTAATTTTATCCATGGTTTCGCTTCGCCTTTGGAGGCCCATTCATATTGATCCATTACAATGGACTTGCCATCTTTCACGTTTTTAACTGGATAATCCGAGTTGTATTCAGAAGATGCGGTCACGATTGCCTTCTTAGCCACATTCACTTTCCTCGGAGTAGAATAGTCTAATACAGTAACCGTAAATTGTTTTGTATTCTTTTTACCATCCTTTGTAATGGTGGCTGTCAACGTAACTACTGCATTCCCTAAGCCAGCCGCAGGGCGATGCACGGTACCGTTCGTTACAATAACTGCAGGGTTGCTAGATTCCCAGCTGATCGTAGTCCCATTTGCTCCTGTAACTGGAAGTACCAGATTTCCTGTTACTTCGTTCATCTCTATATTACCAAGATTAAGCAAGCTTTTATCTTTCAATACCGTTGATTCCGCAACTATATCCTGTACGGCCTGGTTCACAACGGGATGATCCGCCTTAAAACCAAATGGGAAAACCACACTGTCCGTATCTATTGCGATTTGATTATAATCAAAAGAAAGCTTATTATCTGATGACAAAGAAATTTTCATATGTACGAAATCTTCGCCACGTGCTCTGCCGATAATCAATGGAATACCGTTAACTACCGTTTTTAGATCTCTGTGACCATGAGCCCCCAATACAGCATCTACACCTTCCAGCAGCTTGGTAATGTCAAATATCGGGCCTTTTGTGTCATCATCATTCTCTTCGTGAATATTTGCCACAACAATTTGAGCGCCCTGAGCTCTCGCTGCAAGTGCCGCTTTGTTTACTTCATCTGCAATATCCTTAAAATTGTAAGCATCAACGGTCCCAGGCAGGGCGTATTGTGTATCCGTTGTTACAGCCCCAATGACAGCTATTTTGACACCGTCTTTTTCAAATATTTTATAAGCATCAAGCACACGTTGATTGTTATTTTTATAGAATAGGTTAGCAGCAAGTAAAGGGAAATTGTTGCTACTGCTAACATCTTTGGTGACCGCATCAAGCCCCCAGTCAAACTCATGATTGCCCACCGTCGATGCTTCCATGCCCATGGCATTGAAAACCTTCATGACAGTCAATCCATGTATCAAATCGTAGAGATTCTTATCCTGATAATTATCTCCACCCCCAAGAACTAGCGTACGCCCCGGGTTCTGACTTCTGATTTCTTCAATATTACGAGCCAATACCGCTGCAACAGGCCGATTCTCTCCGTTAACCAACGTTCCATGAAAGTCTGGAATCTGAACAATGTCAAAAACCTTGTCGCCCTCGGCTGCAAAAGCAGTGGGGAGAGGAATGCTCTGACTGAGTAATACAATAACTAGTGAAACAATAGTGAATAACTTGCTAGTTTTTTTAATAAACAATGTTTCGACAACTCCTATTGACGTTCAAATTTGTGTCCGTTGCAACAGAGTTATTGTATCAAATCGTATATAAATTCATTGTTAAAATATTGTTAAGCCAATTTATTTGGATGAAAGCAATCTTTAAAGAAAATTAAGAAATGCTAAACAAACCTTTTATTTTTATTTTCTAAAATAGTGTCATAAGCATTTGTGCATGCAGCGCTTTGTAAAAAAGAAAGGAAGTAATTATGTATCAAGGAAAGTTACGAAAAATCACTATTATACTGTTAGCTTTATATACCGCTTTGATCCTTTATTTCTTGTATATAGGTTTCAACAGAGCTTTTATTCAAGACACTAGTTTGAGATATAGTCTAATACCTGAAGGAATTCCTTTACACTATCCAATGGGGAGAGACTTTAAAAATTGGTTTTTTGAGTTGGGGAACTTTGTAGCATTTATACCTTTTGGGGTTGTCATCCCACTTCTGTTTCGTTCTAGTTTTATTCGATTTATAATCCTATTTATTCTGTCTATTACGTTTCTTGAGACCTTACAAATGCTTTCCCATTTAGGATCTTTTGATATTGAGGATGTCATAATTAATACATTAGGGGCTGCGTTAGGATTTTGTGCACAACGTTTAGTACCCCGTGATCGAGATAAATTAAAAGGGATCTGTAGAATCATCTTGACAGCGGTTATACTTTCGATTGGAGTCACTACCATTGTCGGTGGCATCAATAATTATTTAGAAAAAGGGGGCGGCGAAGTCGTAGCCCTAAATGAACTTACATTAAAGGATGGGTCTGTACTGTGGGATGAAAGCATCTCCAGTTTTACAGCCGTCGAAAAAAAGGTTGAGCCTCAAATTAATATGTACAGCAGAAAAAATACAAGAACTAACGAGTTTACGTATCTTTTAAATAGCAAATATGCAGAAATATCAGGCTATGTCGCTATACCCGATGATTTAATCAACAGTGCAAGCAAAGGGAATAGCAACATAATTTTTAGCGCAGATGGAACAGAAATTTATTCACTGGGTTTATCAGCTAAAAGTAGTGAGAATGCGCTTCTGTCTTTTCAAACCCCTTTAAATGGAGCAAAGGAACTTACCATAAAAATTATTAACGATGATCCAAATCTGCTTACAAATGCCGTAATGTGGGACATTACTCTTACAGAAGTTAACACAGGACAAAAGATTAAAAATAGTATTAAAGAAAAATTAAGCCGGCTATTCTAAATGTAACATCGAAGTGAAGCCATGACATTCTCTGCGCTTGGTTGTGGAGACGGAAAAGTACCCGTCTGCATCGCAAAAATAAGCGGCGATCCCTCGCGTATAGCCAGGTCGGATCAGATTAATGAAAGAACTAAAATGATCCCCAAAATAGTTAAGGGACAGTTCCTTAAATGAGATGTGCGCTGATTTCCAAAAAAGTGGTTGGACAGGGTGTGCTATTCCTGTCCAACCACTTTTCGCTTTTGATCGACTACCGACTTCTTCAACAAATTATGGACAATCGAAAGACACTATGGGCTAGATGGAAATATCTATATCTTGCTTTTGTTTGGTCGTTAACACACTAGACTCGCAACTGCTCAGAAAGAAAAGGACACCGCAGATAAGGTGTCCTTTTCTTTCTGTTTCATTGATCGTTTGTTTCAAATGCCGCTAGAATGTGGTCCATTGTAATGGAATCCGGAAATTGCATGACGTTATCTATCGATTTGCTAAGTCCATCAATTTCGTGAGCTGCAGGAGCGTTAATAATACCAATAACCCCTGTACGGAATCCGTACCGCTCCCAAGCGAGCTTCTGAATTTCAGGATCTTTAAGAAACGCATTCATAATTTTTCCATTCGGTGTAAGCGCAATAATCGTATGAGTTGACCAGAGTGTCGGAGAAGGATAGAGAATTCTCGGGGTGACAGAATCTTTCAGTGAATTCCACGCTGTAGCATTTTGGTGAGTGAAGTATAGTAGATCACTTTCGTAACCAACAATAATCTTATGACTCCCCATACCAGTCGTCAAGTACTCATTAAACAAATCGGACGTAGATGCTTTTTTGAATCCAGATTTCAGAAAAACCTTCTGCAACTGTGGAATAACTCCAGGTAACGTCGCTTCTGTAATCAGGTTCCCTTGGTTTAAGGATGTAGCAACCAACGCAGCGTAGGAATTTCCCGAATTGGATTTCTTGGGATCGGATGTATCGATTACGATCGAACCGTAAATATCGAGGCCAATATCATTCCACTTTTTATCGTTTACGATGAGATCGATCATTTTTGAGTTATCAACCGCAAATGAGCCATCCTGTAGTTTGGAAACGATCCCTTTCGTTTGAAGAGACTTCGTTACCTTATCCCAGCTATAATATACTAGGGGGGTACGGAAGATGTCATCCGTTCCACTTGTCTTAGTCAACGACTTTATTTTCTCCACGACTGTCTGGCTTGCTGGGAACAGAAAGTCATTGTCGTTAAAGTTCTTTTGATTGCTCATTTCGAGAGAACCTGCTTTAAATGTATCGATAGTAATATGAAACCTTGTCTTTGCGATGTTTTGAATTTCAGGATCGTTAAACAAAGCTTCTTTTTCACTGCCAATCATGCCTTTGAGTTTAATGACCTTCTCGGGAATTGCGGACTCATTTGTATTACTTGCAGAAGCCGGCGCCACAGTGTCTTGTGAAAGACCTGAGGTTACTTTAAATATACTAGAAACGACAATTACTATTGTGATGAAAACAATTCCTAAAAGTCGATATCTTTTCATTGTCCTTCCTCCATCTGAAGTATTTCTTTCAGGACATCCATCTTGATCGAAATCTCAGAAAGGTCATTTTTCAGTAATTTATTCAATTGCGATTCGAAGTTTATCCGTATACTCGTGATAAGATCCTCGATCTTTTTGATGATTGCCATCGTCGATGGGTCTATATACTTTTGATTCTGCAGCGAAGCATATTTCTCAACAATCTCAAGCGTATTATCCAAATAGAACGTAAGCATTCTTCTTACTAGAGGCATGCTTGTATTTTTCTTTTGGATGTATTTGAGTACTTGTTCCGTAATGTTGATGATCTCTGTTACCTGCGTTTTAATTCTTATGTCCGTAATGTAGAGAACAGAGTGTCGGATACCATTGAGCTTTCGATTAGCCTCCTTGATTGTCTGCTCATATAGGCTTACTTGAGGGTCATAAGTTACCAGCAGCAGGTGGATGCCCAAATAGAGGAGCCCGACCAATATGACGGAAAGCGGTATGTTCAATTCCAGGCCGAAAAGAAAGTATAGAAAGGCTAAGCTGCAAACTGCCGTAGAAACGATAATTTTAAACTGCGGAAGAGACGCGAGACGTTTGATCAATTATATCCCCTCACCTTCTTGAACGAAGCAACAAGATCTCCTCCACTTGGGAATACATCTGCTCTTGTTAAATCCGAAATGCTCTTCAATTGAGATTCATCGGCATCACCAAATGTGATTGAGAATACAGGAATATCTTTCTGGATTTTATTATACATGTTAGTGAAATCTTTGAGGCTTCCATTCGATATCCCATCCGTCATGAGGACGACAGACGTTACATACTTTTCTTGATCCACATCCTTCAAAATGTTTAGTGCTTCTATTGCAGGAAGATAGATATTAGTCCCACCATCAGCCGCAAGTTCTTTCACCCTTTTAAGCAGATCTGGGAATTGCTGCGGCCCAACGGCCGTCCACTTTGCAATGATATTCGAATTGAACGGAAGAACGACCACTACATCTTCAGATGATGACTGTAAAAGAGATTCTTTCGCCTTCGCTTGTGTAAGAAGCAGATCCATGGCAGATTTTACACCCTTCTCTCCACCATTCCCCGACATGCTGCCAGAGTAATCGATACAAAAGACCGTAAACGATGGTTTCTTGAAAGTGGTCTGATACAAGTTCAGTGCTTCCAAGGTCACTTCTGGCTCAGGGAAAACGATCGGTGATAGCAACCTAGTTGTATCGATTCCCCAATTTTTATTGAATACAGAAGGATCTGCTCCTGTAACAATTCCCCCCATACCTGTTCTTCGGCCGGTCGAGAGAATCTTCTTCTGTACATCACTCAACATCAGGTAATCCTGAAGTGCTTTAAATCGTGTTTCCTGTTCATCTTTACTGTTATTGATATAACCCAGAGAGTAATCGGCAACCGTCATTCCGTTCACTGGGTAGATCAGATAAAGTGGTTCTTTACCGCTGGCCACAAGGTTGTTATTTGTAGTGATCAAAACCGATTCATAGTTAACCATCGCGTCATAGTTGCTTTTTAAGAACAGATCCTTCAACCATTCAGAACTGCCACTGCCACGGTTGACACCAGATAGCAAACTTCGCATCTTCGGTGCAAGGTCAGATCGATGCAAGTCTTCCATCGTGATCGTTTGAGGGTTGTTTAGCAATGCATACAAGAAACCCATATACGCGGAGGCACCAGAATTAGATTGAGAAGCTGAGGTCATAGCGAACTTCAATTTCTTATTCTGCACCGCATCCGACAGCTGCTGAACCGTTACCTCCTTTCCGATAAAACCAAGTTGCTCGGCAACGCTCTTCTTGATACCCCAAACGACTGGAGAGGTCATGATCGATTTCTGATCCTTAACCTTTTTGTTTTTATCCCCCATGAGAATCCATTGAGAGTTCGCCAGCCAAACAGCATCATATGCCCCCGTGTTATTGGTTAACTCACTCATGCTGTCAACTGAACCCTTCAAGACAAATTGCACATCAAAGTCTTGAGTTTTCATGAAATCGGCAATAATGCCATTCCCGTTGGGATTTTGAGGATCGAAGTCTTTATTCTCAGAACTCGATAATATCCTTAAAACTGGCTTGCCCGAATTTTTGGTCTGGTTATTATCCGACGACATATTCGCGTCTTGCGACCCATTACATGCCGTTAGCAACGTGACAAAACTAATAAGCAGCAACATAATAAACGTCAGTATATTACGTGGTTTTGCTAACATTGATAATCCCCTCCATAAATTGGGTTTGTCTCTAATTATCTTTGATGAAATAGGCTTTCGCGATTTAAATTAGGGGAATATGACAAAAAAATCCTTAACCTCCCTGATTTCATAATAACTCCAAATTATAAAACGACGTATCAAGTTTTGTTATGGAATTGTAAATGGGTAGCTTGCAGTTCATATTCATGTTCAACAGCGCAGTGATCGGCGCACGCAAGCGTAACGAGGAGATAGTGGGTAATGTCCAACAAAAAAGGGATCACCAGCTTTCAGCTGAGAATCCCTTTTTTGTTGGACACGCGCATGTGTTCGAACCTTTTAGACTTGTAACGTATAGTTGTTCGTATGAGAAGTTAAATGCGATTCATACCGTCTAATGTTGGGCCGGATGACGTAACATTAGTACATCTTTCGGAGACAATCGGTTCACGCCCGTCGCTGGCGGCAGATCAGGCAACTGCAGTTGTGTTTTGGTCATAACGGATGCAGACCTTGCAGTGATCGGCGAAGGTGCTTATCCAGAACAGGCACATGACAATCTCTCCATGATCGATGAGCGCATATTGCAGACTTGTAGTGTCACATGCAAGGAAGCTTGCACATGATGCCGTAACATGGAAAATACGGGGACAGTGTTTAGAAATTCGAATAAGACAATAGGAATTTAATTACACTGTCAGCGTTATAATTGGCAAGGTGACAATAACGGTCGTTCCTCGGCCGAGTTCGCTTTCCACTCGAATGTCACCTTGATGAAGCGATACGATCTGCTTAACGATGGCGAGTCCCACACCGCTACCCTCATACTTACGACTGTGGGAACGATAGGCCTTAAAAAACCGCTCGAATATACGCTTCTGGTCCTCTGGGAAAATACCAATGCCAGTGTCTTTTTCAGTACACACATTTTTGGCGTCTTCTTTTTAAAAATCATCAACTTTTCTTATTTAATTTCTTGCATAAATCTCCTGAAATTTTCAACGATTTCTTTTGATCTGGTATGGTGTAAATAATGTCCCCCTTCAAATTTCATCACTTTTCCATGTACAGAATCTTTGACTTGCTCTTCATGCAGTGGTATCCAACCTTCAACGCCTGTATTATTCGATTGTATAAAGAAAATAATGGGAAGATTTTTTGGGAATTTTAACTTTTGAGCTGCTTTAAAATTAGGATAAATATGTTCCATTTCATTCAGGGTGCTGGGATTATACATGTTTTTGAGCGCAAGCATTCTCATTTGTTCTTTTGTTTTATCATCAAATGGTAGTGCAGCATATGGGTCAGCAGCTATTTTCATTAGCAATCTGGAGAAACCTGATTTTTTGAGTAGTTTAAACCTTTCTATTGGAAATTCAACATCCATACCGCCTTGCGTTGGAACACTGCTATCGATCCCGACAAATGCACTCACTTCGTTTTGATATTTGTTCACATAATCTAGTCCGTAAATGCCTGCAATGGAGTGACCCATTAGAATATAACGATCAATATTAAGCTTATGTAAAGCCTCATGAATTTCACTTACAATATTCTCTGTGCTTCGTTCCTTTTCGGTTACATCGCTTAATCCATAACCAAAAGGCTCAATCACGACTACTTTGTAAAATGGAGATAACTCTTCTACTAGCGGCTTAAAATCAAGTGCTGGTGCTGCTGTTCCATAACCGGTTAGGAGCACGACTGTTTCCTCGCCTTTCCCTTGAATCGTTACATTCATATTTTTCCCATCTACAGGTACTAACTGACCATAGGGTTGTATTTTTCCTTGGTCCGATTTGTTGCTGATCATATTAACTATAAAAACAACGGCTAGAAAAACTCCTATTGCTATAATTAATACTCCTATTGATTTAAGTATAAAAATCAGCCATTTTTTCATCATACATGCACCTCTCCTCATCTGTTTATCGGGCTACCATAACGGGTCACTAAGGAAAGCTTATACGATGAAGATGTACTGAGTATGAACAAGCAAAAAAAATGTTACGGCATCACATGCAAGGAAGCTTGCACATGATACCGTAACATGGAGAATACGGGGACAGCGTTTAGACAATCCGAATTATACAATATGATTCTAATTACTCTATCAGCGTTGTAATTGGCAAGTTGACAATAACGGTCGTTCCTCGTCCGGGTTCGCTTTCCACTCGGATGTCACCTTGATGAAGCGATACGATCTGTTTAACGATGGCAAGTCCCATACCACTACCGTCATATTTACGACTGTGGGAACGATCGGCCTTAAAAAACCGCTCGAATATACGCTTCTGATCCTCTAGGGAAATACCAATGCCAGTGTCGGATATTCGGACTGTCACGTATACGAGTTGGCGTTACTTTGGCACTACCTGCTCCTTGGATTCTTGAATGCAGAAGTACAATACGCTCAGCAGCAGCTTTCCTTGCAAGTTAATGATAATCAAGGACTAGTTGTTCATTTCCGTTGCCTCTTTCGTTGCGCAAGAACCTTTGATGAAGATATCCTATTTTTCATTTTCAAATAGCAAACATTGTCCTCAGCGTTCCCCATAATCAATTTACCGAGAGCTTACACGAAGTGCATAAGTCAAGCTAACACTATCAATCGTTTGGAGATGATGGTAAATATTTCGGCTTCACGCGAAGAGAAATTAGCAGGTTATCAAACCATCCGCGCAAAATAGGAAGGATCCAATAATCCATACCGAATTTTCCTGCGTTGGCTCCAGCTGCAATAACGATAAAACCAAGCAGTATAAACCATGGATTCGAACTAACAGTGCCAGAGAATATATACATAAAGTTCATAAACAAGCCAAAGAAAATAGCCGTAGTTGTCAATGCACCAAGCAGAAGACCCAAACCTACAAGAAATTCCCCCCAAGGTACGATAACATTAAAAATGCCAACATTCGGCAATGCAAAGTTTTTCAAAAAAGAAACGTAGCTAACATATAGCATGTCATTCGAGCCAGATGCAAGAACAGGTTTAGCAATGGCACCACTCAAAAATCCTGAGGCATCAAATGCTTTTTCGCCAGTAATCTTGTGCCAACCCGCCATTACCCATTTAACTCCAAGATACAATCGCATAAGCGTCAAAAACGCTGCCGCAAGTTTACTTCCTCGTAACCAATTCATCATAATAAATCATCTCCAATACCTATTTTTTTGTATATCTCCGTACGCTTGTTTGTTTATCCCTCCTATCTCAAAATAATATTCATGTGATGACTTATGCACTTCGTGTAAGCTCTCGGTAAACGGGATATGGGGAACCGCTATTTTCTACCGATTACTGTATCGTGCAAGTAACTATTCCTTCTGTTATATGGGCATAAAATATTCAACCCAAGTATAGCTATCCTCTTTCCAGTATATATTAGCCTATGGTAATTCCAAGGATAAATTCCCATTATATATAAGTTTAACTTGAGTTTTCATTGCTAATGAGGTAGGATTTTCAAGCTTTTCCCGTCGATTGAGAATGTACTACTAATTTAGAGAGGGGATGTGTTTTGGAAAATAAAGAAGCAGAATTACAGGAAGTTGAGGAAGGAATCAGGCACACGAAAGATCGGTGAATGTAAAAGGGTGGCTAGGCTCTATGGCGGAATATTAGGCAAGTGTGGAATAACTCGGTTCATCGCCTTTTATTTTTGTTTGTCTGTTCCGGCGCTTACTTGCAGCGTTGTAAATATATGCCTCAATTTATGAATATGCTTCAGGTTCTTCGTTAAAATCGGCGAGATGGGTTCTTTCACGATGGTACTCCTTGATTGAACTCCTGCCATAGAGGTTTCCTCTTTTCACAATTTCATTTTGGTTGGGATAACCAATATAAAAGGAATTTTCACTGGATAAAGCTATTAAAGCACATATAAAAGAGGTCAGCCAGTAAACTCTGGCTAACCTGATTTGGAAACGGACATTGATGATATTATTACCACAAAATATCGACCAATGCCTCCTATATGTCCTACCTGAAACAAGACAACTCATCACAAAGTTGTTTCGTCCGATCATATATACATTGATAAAGACGGTACAGCTGCTCATATCGTTCGACATTCGCCGGAATCGGCAGATAAGTTTGTGCTGGCTTCAAGAATACTTCGGCACACTCTTCCAGCGAATCGAACCACCCACAGCCCACTGCCGCTAGTATCGCTGCGCCCATGGCTGGTCCTTGTTCACTTTCAAGTCGAATCACATTTGTGTTAAACACATCCGCCTGCATCTGCAGCCATGTCTCATTTTTGGAACCACCGCCGATAGAAATGAGCATATCGATCCTTTTACCAGCCAAACGCAAAATATCAACTGATTCTCGCAGTGAGAATGTGATTCCTTCAACGACCGACCGGACAAGATGATCTCGAGTATGGGATCCATCCATTCCGATGAAGCTGGCGCGGATGGTTGCATCCGAATGCGGCGTCCGCTCACCTACCAAATACGGTGTGAATAAAAGTCCTTTCGAACCAATCGGCATTTTATCAATACCTTCGAGCAATTCGTTGAACGGCACGCCTGGTGCAAACGTATCGCGAAACCACTGCAGACTGTAGCCCGCAGCCAGCGTAACGCCCATCGCATAATAAGAATCCTGCTTGGCATGATTGAAAAAATGCGACTTGCCGGACACGTCGAGTTGTTTATTATCTTCATAAGCCAGGATCACCCCGGAAGTGCCAATGCTGCATAGCGTTTTGCCGTTGCTGAGAATGCCTGCACCAATCGCCCCACATGCATTGTCAGCTCCGCCAGCAAACACCTTTGTTGTAGGCTTCAATCCCGTTCTCGATGCAAAATCTGGCAATAACGTCCCGACAAATGAATGCGATTCCACGAGCGGCGGGCAAAGTCCCATGTCGATACCTGTTGCATCACAGATATCAGAGCTCCATTGCTTCTCGACTATGTCGAGAAGCAATGTACCTGCCGCATCCGAATATTCAGTTGAAATATGTCCCGTCATGCGAAAGCGCAAGTAGTCTTTTGGCAACAGGAATATGGCAGCCTGATGAAACAACTCCGGTTCGTGTTCTTTCACCCAAAGCAGCTTTGGTAAAGTAAATCCTTCTAACGCGGCATTCTTGGCGACTTCTAACAACTTATCTCCAAGCACCGCTTCAATATCCCGACACTGCTTGGTTGTCCTCAGGTCGTTCCATAATATTGCATTGCGAAGCACCTGACCATCTTTATTCAACAGTACTAATCCGTGCATTTGTCCGGAAAAGGAAATGCCCTCGATAGCCTCCCCAACAACGTTAGACTCTGTTAACAGTTTATGAAGTGCCAACTCCGTTTTCTCGACCCAATCCTCCGGATGTTGTTCGCTGTATCCCGATTGTTCATAAATTAGCGGATAGCTTTCAGATGCCTCATAGCAAACATTTCCACTCCGATCTACAAGCATCGTTTTGACGGAGCTTGTGCCTAAATCAATGCCTATAACATAATTCATCTTCATCTCTCCCAGTGAATTGCCTATACCTCCTATTCGGACAGTAGATATTCGTTAACGATCGATTTGATCAACTCATGGCGACCTGATTCGTTACGGATCGGATTGTTCTGAAGCGCGTATTGTTCTAAAGAGCGAAGCGTCGCTTTTCCACTAACGATTTCAGCACCAATGCCTTCTTTGAAACTGCGATAACGGTTATCGATTATATTCTCAAGTACGCGATCTTCCAAAAGCTTTGCTGCCACTTTTAACCCTTTGGAATAGCAGTCCATTCCGGCAATGTGCGCATAGAATAAATCCTCCGGATCGAAGGAAGCGCGGCGCACTTTCGCGTCGAAATTCACGCCTCCTTTACCTATGCCGCCGTTTTGCAGCACTTCGTACATTGCCAACACAGTAGAATACAGATCGGTCGGAAATTCGTCTGTATCCCATCCAAGCAGCAGATCCCCCTGATTAGCGTCTAACGAACCAAGCATGCCATGCATACGTGCTACGCGCAGTTCATGCTCAAACGTGTGTCCTGCAAGAGTAGCATGATTGGCTTCCAAATTCAGCTTAAAATGTTCCTTCAATCCATAGTTTTGCAGGAAAGCAATCGTTGTTGCCGCATCAAAATCGTACTGGTGCTTCGTAGGCTCTTTCGGTTTTGGTTCGATAAGAAACTGCGCGTCAAAGTCAATTTCTTTGGCATAATCAATTGCCATCCAATACAACTTGGCCAAGTTGTCAAGCTCCAGTTTCATATCTGTATTTAGCAATGTCTCATAACCTTCGCGGCCTCCCCAAAACACATAGTTTTCCGCGCCAAGCTCTTTCCCGACCTCTAACCCCTTTTTCACCTGCGCCGCTGAGTAAGCGTATACATCTGCATTACAGGTGGTCCCTGCACCATGGACAAAACGAGGGTTCGAAAACATATTTTGAGTGTTCCACAGTAGTTTCACACTACTTGTTCTCATGTTCTGTTTAATCAAATCTACGATAGTATCCAAATTCTTATTTGTTTCTTGCAGCGTAGCGCCTTCTGGTGCGATGTCGCGGTCATGAAAACAGAAATAAGGAATGTTCAATTTGGTTATTAGCTCAAAAGCAGCTTCTACGCGTGCTTTTGCCAGATCAAGTCCGCTAAAGTGATCCCAAGCGCGAATATTCGTTTGGGCTCCGAACGGGTCTGTTCCTTCACCTGTCAACGTGTGCCAATAGGACACAGCAAAGCGCAAGTGTTCCTCCATCGTTTTTCCTGCTATTATCTCGCTCGGATTATAATGTTTAAAAGCCAATGGATTTTTCGAACCCCTGCCTTCAAATTGAATGTTTTCGATGCCATCAAAATAAGTCATTGAAATTCCTCCCGTATGTTTAAAGTTACTTCTATATCATAATGCTTATTAGTTTGTTTGTCTATCGAATAAACAAACTTACTAATATAATCTTGCATTCTTAAACTTCCTCGCCTACACTAAGTAATTAATACATCCGTTAAACGAATTGAGGGGCAGTATGAAGACGACTGGAGATCAAAATCTCATTAAAAAAATTAATAAATCGATTGTATTGGATATGATCCGCGCTCATTCTCCTATATCAAGGGCTGCAGTCTCCGAAATGACAGGATTGAACAAAGGTACCGTTTCGAGCCTTGTGAATGAACTCATTGAAAGCGAACTCGTCTACGAAATCGGACCGGGCAAATCAAGCGGTGGTCGGAAACCGTTAATGCTGCTGTTCAATAAAATTGCTGGGTATGCAATTGGCGTTGAAATCGGATTGGCCAATATTTTTGCGGTGCTAACTAATTTGAATGGAGAGATTGTCGAAGAGAAAACCGTACCAATTCATCATACCGATGTAGACTACGTGATTCAAGAATTGAACGGAGCGATTCGCTCTATGATTGATCTCGCACCACAAAGCCCTTATGGCGTCGTGGGCATTGGCATTGGCGTACCAGGTATTGTTGATGAGCATGGAAATGTGCTTTTTGCACCGAATCTACAATGGGAGGGAATTCGTCTACAAGCGATCATTGCAGAAACGTTTGGATTGCCTGTCACGATCGATAATGAAGCAAATGCAGGCGTGCAAGGTGAGAAACAGTACGGGGCTGGCAAAGAAGCGACCAGCATCGTCTATATCAGTGTTGGGGATGGTATTGGTACAGGCATCATTTTAGGAAAGGAACTTTACAGAGGAGTATCTGGCCTTTCGGGAGAGATGGGACATATGACAATTGAGGCAAAGGGCAAGAAGTGCCGCTGTGGCAATAAAGGATGTTGGGAGCTGTATGCATCGCTTCGAGCACTATTGGAACAAGCTAAAGCATTGCCAACCCTTCAGCACGAACTAAGTCAACACTCGGACACTCTGTTTGATTTCGATAGCTTGCTTGGTTTTACCAAAGCGGGGAATCCCGATATGATTCAGTTGTTTCATGAAATCGGTGAATATTTGGGTATTGGCATTGCAAATATTATCAATACATTTAACCCGGATTTGATTCTTATCGGAAACCGAATTGTACAGGCACAAAGTTGGATCGAAAGCGCCATTCAACGAACCGTTTCAGCAAGATCGCTACCTTATCACCGCAATCAGGTAAAGGTACAATTCGCACATTTAGACAAGCACTCGACAGTGCTTGGAGCAGCATTCTATGCGATCTCCGGTTTCTTGTCTAAAGATCGTGTATCCATTGACTAAAGTCGGTTCGAATTAAAGATTATCTAACAGCCCAATCCATTCCCCGCCTCATCAGAGTCAGGACTTGAGGCATGCAGTTATGAAGCTATCTTTCGCTAATTTATACCTCGATCTACAAATGAAACAAACACCTCGAAATAGAAGTGTTTGTTTCATATAACTTATTATATGATTATTGTATTAAATGAGTTTGGTTCAAGCTCGCACTGAAGAGTGACCGTCCCGTTCGAAAGATTGAGTACGCGGTTATCTGAAAATGGATTAGCGACTACTACTACTTGCTCACCAGTCGGTGTTTCAAATGCAACAGCATTTCCGAACCAGGATCCTTTCAAACCTACCCGCTTCGAACCCGGGGGAACAAAGTGGGCAAAATGTTTCATTACATAGTATTCCGGATTCAATATCGACTTTTTGACGGCAGGATTAATGGTAATCATTGAATTTTGCTCCCATCCCCATGTACTCCGCCCCTTTGGTTCTAACACCATATTCCAATAAATATAAGAGTTGACTCCATTAGTGAAATAATGCTGGTATAAATTAAACACATACTTCGCGTAAAACCACGTATTCTCGCCATCTCCGCACTCATTTTCTGTTTGCATGTACCTAAGCTCCGGATAGCTTTGTACTGTACGTTGGATAGCGTACTTGCCAGCCCATTGATATCCGACTCCTTTGACATACTTGTATGCTTCAGGATCGCTGAGAACAGTATGTGCATAAGCATCGTGATCTGCAGTCTTTTTTTTGAGCCATTCATCCCACGGTTCCGGCGCATTAATCGTACCTAACCAAATTTCCGTTTCCAAACCATTTTTCTCGAATGCCGGGCCCAGATAATCGCGAATAAATTCGCGAAGCTGTTCCCCTGTCCAGACACAAGAAGGAAACTTCTGGTCGGCGACGACTTCATTCTGCACATGAACCTGATGAATAGTAATCCCTTCTGCTCTGTATGCTTGAACGAATTTAACAAAATAAAGAGCATAAGCTTCAAGAATATCCTTTTCCCAACGCAATGTTCCGTAATTATAAGCTTTCGGGAATTTCATCCAAGTTGGCGGACTCCACGGCGAAGCAAACAGCTTCAACTCCGGATTTAACTTCAATGCTTCTTTGATATAAGGTATCAAATACTTACGGTCCCGTTCGATGGTGAAATGCTCCATATCCAAATCGTCATCTGTTTCGTTAAGACTGTACCACTCCATCGCGTAATCGCTGGCGCCAATCGGCAAACGACAAATGCTGAATCTGTGTTCTCCCTCCGGATGGAACAAGCTATGGAGGACGTTCATCCGATCTTCTTCAGAAAGATGATGAAGCGCCGCGAAGCCCAATTCATTGAAGCAGCCTCCAAAACCTTCAATTGTTTGAAACATGTCATTCGTGATCAGGAGGTTCGAATCAGGTGTCTGAGTTTCAATGATTTGCTTTTCCTGCCATACCTGCTCTTCCGTGCTTGAGATCCAACGGTAATTAGAATTGATCATTACAATGTGTCCCTCCATAATTAGGCTTGATTTTCCTTACCGTCTTAGTATAGATTGAATTGAATAGGCAGAAGATTGTCCAAACAACGAGGTTTTTACCCAAATCAAAGGTGGTTCAACCATGAGCAAATTGACTCTTAAAGAGGGCTCGTCAGACCAAGTGCAATGGCTTCCGGCAATAGATTGGAATGTAAAGTTCTTTGGCGCACATGAACAAATGGTTAAGAATAATTGGAGCGCTCCAAAAGAATCTCACATCGGATTTGAAATCATCCTGATATTGGATGGTTGTCAAGAGACACTTATTGAAGGAAATCCGTATATTCTCCAAGCCGGTGATATGATTCTAATTCCGCCTGGCTTTAAACATCTTAATCGATGTATTTCAAAAAACGGGATGCACTATTTTTGTGCCCATTTTAATGTGGATGATCCGGATTTTCGGCAAGGAATGGCTAAGCTTGATCGATTGCTATTTCCAGCAGGTACAGAAGCAAACAACAAGATCAAACAAATATTGGATCATTGGATTTCAATGGTACGTAACCAAGGAGGCTACACAACGGCAGACAGGTTTCACATTCAGGTCCATTTGTTCGAGTTATTCGGTATTCTAGCTCAAATGGTATCAAAAGAGGTAAAGAAACACAGTGCTGTTGCCCCTGCAACTATACATTATGCTCAATTGATTGCTGAAGCGATCAAGGCAAGATTTAATCCCCATTTACCCCAGAACATAGAACTAACAATACAAATAGAAGATATCATCTCATCACTTGGAATTAGTCCTGGTTATGGTTTACAAGTATTTCGTAAAGTTTTCGGAGTATCGCCGCGTCAATATCTGTCTGAACTAAAACTGCACGAAGCCAAGGTATTGATCCAGCAGCCCGATCTTGCACTTAAAGAAATCGCATCCCGATTAGGCTATGCACATTTATCACATTTCAGCCGGCAGTTCAAGCGATGGACTGGAATAAGTCCGTTGCAGTACCGTCAGAAAAGTACATGGTAACCATCTATATTACGAAACTGTATAGGATCGTTACTTTCTCTTTGCATTTAGCCTTTTACTGCTCCATCCGTAATCCCTTGGATAATCCAACGTTGAAAGATCGCAAAGATCACGACAATCGGAATCGAAGACAAAATCAGGGAAGCAAGAATCATTGACCATTCCCTGCTGTATTTGCCAAAAAACATGTTGATCGTCAGTACAAGCGTATAATTACGGAAATCTGTAAGCAAAAGAACAGGAAGTAGGAAATCGTTCCATAGCCACAGCATATTCAAAATTACAATCGTAAAGGTAATAGGCAACAGCAACGGAAAAATAATTCTGAAAAAAGTCTTGAGTTCTCCGCAGCCATCCATCTGTGCAGATTCTTCCAATTCCCTCGGAATCCCCTTCACAAATCCGTGATATAAGAAAATGGCCATATTGACGCCTAATCCGGCGCAGACAACGCCCAGGCCAAACGGCGAACCTTGGAGCCCTAGGTCTTTGGCCATCTTGGTTAAAGTAACCATGATCGTTTGGAACGGAATCAGCGTGGACGCGACGAAAAGCATAAAGATGGTATTGCTCAATTTACCTGTCGTCCGAGACAACTTATAACCTGCCAAAGAGCTGAAAAACACAATACCAATTATTCCTGTTGCAGTAACAACAACCGTATTCCATGCGCTTCGGAGCATGTTCGCTTTTTGGAAGGCTTGAATGTAGTTATCTAACTGTAGTCGGGTCGGTAAGCTCAGAACGGAACGGAACATATCACTTTGCGTTTTAAAGGAATTGATGATTGCCATGTATATCGGAAACAGAAAATAAACGGACAGTATGGCAAGTACAACAAGAGACAATATGGAGTAAAGACGTCTGTTCACGCTTCCACCTCCCGCTTCTTCATAATTGTAACTTGTATAATCGTAATGATAAGAATCATTAAAAAGAGGATGATGGCCTTTGCACTTGCATATCCGTAACGATAGTTGAGTTGATAGGCCTCTTCCAAAATGTTCATGGTAATGACTTGTGTAGCTCGTGCGGGCCCTCCGCCAGTCAAGGCATAAATGAGATCGTACACCTTAAAGGAACTGTTCATCGTAAGGAAAATACAGATCGTAAGTGCGTGAGCGATCAGAGGCAGGGTAATGTAACGGAGCATATGAAATGGACTAGCGCCATCAATGATGGCCGCTTCTTTCAGATGCTGCGGAATCCCTTGAATAGCAGACATATAGATAATCATCAGCGTACCTACTCCGCCCCAAATAGATACCAGCATGATGGTCCAAAACGAAATGTTTGGATCACCAAGCCAAGAGATATTAAGAAATTTCAAAGCGGCAAACTGAGATAAGGCTGGCATCACCTTGGTAAACACGAATACCCACATGAAGGTGCTTATAATTATACTTAACATATTTGGCATGAAGAAGATTGTCCTGAAAAATCCCTTTGCTCTTTTCTGTGATTCAATCAGAAGGGCCAACAGAAGGGCTAGGGCGTTCTGCAATACCACAGCAAATATCACATACTTTAATGTAAACAAAATTGAATTTCTGAATCTAGCGTCATCACGGATAGCCTCAATGAAGTTTTGGATGCCCACAAGATTGTACGATTTATTCAAACCATCCCAGTCGGTGAAGCTGTAAAATGATCCTTGCAGCATCGGAATGACAAGAAATATAACATATAAGACAAAGGCAGGGAGCACAAAAAGGATCAACGACATTGTTGCTTTTTTGGATCGGTTCGACATGATTTCACTCCTTTATTGAAGTTATGCCCTGTATCGCCACGAAATTTGGCGACGGCAGGGCATAACACAAGTCTTTTACTAAATTATTTTATTTTTTATTTGTTGTTATATTGGCAACTTTCCAGGTCTTATCCAGATCTTTGATGAGTTCGTCCCTGGATATTTTTTTGTTAAAATAGGCTTGAAGCGCCTTTCCTGCTTCGTCTTTTACAGAAGCTGGGATCGATGGATCTTTATAGGACTGCCCTTTGTTTGCGTAGCTCAATGCTTCCTCTACCCATGGATATGGTTTAAAAGAATGGTTCATAGATACAGGATTAAATTTCAGATTTTGATATAGAACGTTGGATGCCTGATCGTCAAGGATATAATTCAATAGGTCAAGTGCGACTTCTTTATTTTTGCTGGTCGAAGCCAGAGCCAGTGATGTAGATACGGAGACATTGATCATCGTTGCTTTTGGATCGTCATTAATCGGTAATGGAGCTACACCGAAATCCAATTTTTCGTTTACTTTCAGAATGCTGTCGGCATCCCAAGGGCCCTGTACCCACATAGCCGCTTTACCGGATGCGAAGTCCGCTGCACCGTCATCGTTGCCGACTTCAAAAGCACGGTCCGTACCATTAGCGTTAACCAGATCAATGATGTCAAACATTTCTTTAATCTCCGAGAAGCTGCCCTGGTCATTGTTCATCTTGTCGATAAAGTCTTTATGGGCTGTGTTGACAAGTCCGCCCACTGTGAGAGGGAGGAACAACTGTGGAATCCAGCTTTCTTTGTAACTGAGTAAAAACGGCTTGACTTTGTTATCGTTCAACTTCTGTACAACCGCTTTCATTTCTGTCAATGTCGTTGGCGGTTTCAGTCCTAAATCGTTGAATATTTTCTTATTATATAAATATCCCCATTGCAAGCTTTCCATTGGAACCGCTACCACTTTATTGTCGATGGAGACAATGGGCTTGATCCCATCGGTTAGTTTCCCAGCAAAAGGTTGGCTGGATAAATCCGACAAATAGCCTGCCTTATAGAAATCCGGAATGTCATTCACCGCAATAAAGGAAAAAATATCCGGCGCATCTCCAGTGGCCAAACGAGTTTTCAAAATTTGAGGAGCAGTATCCGCGCCTGGGTACTCGGAGTTAAACGAGACCTCAATATTTTTCTCCTTCTTTTCTTTTTCAGCGAACTGCGCAAAATACTTGTCGAACTGGTCACGGAATCGGTCCACCCCGCCGAGAAATATTTTCAATTCCACCTTTTTCGGAGCAACTGCAGCATTGCTATCCTGTGCTTTTTCATTTGAAGAACAAGCGACTGTTGACCCCAACATAATCAAAGCTGCTAGTGTTGTAAGGGCTTTCTTCATTGTAATGACCTCCCTTTATATTTGGTTGCGCTTACAGAGCAAGTATATTATAGAAGGGAACATCGTACATTGGACTGAATTTGCGAATTTACTGGACGATTTTGATATAACGTTTAATTTTGATTGTCAGGCCTTGTTTGTCCGGGTGTCATTCCGGTTATTTTCTTAAACATTCGGTGAAAATAGGTCAGGTCGGAATATCCCACCATTTCCGCAGCATATTTTATCGAAATCAAAGGGTCTTGAAGAAGCTTCTTTGCTTTTTCAATTCGTTGGGTAATGATGTAATCCATGACGGTCGAACCGAATTTTTGCTTAAACGTTCTGGACAAATGCTCCTTACTAACAAAAAATTGGGTGGAAATTGATTCTAATGTGATAGGTTCCGTAAACGATCGGTCAATGTATTCCCGGATTTCCTCGATATCAAACCGACTCTTATTCTTTCTCCTATGAATTAATTCCTCCATTACGGAAATGTACGATTCCGATAAAACATCTATCCATTGCTCAATAGGCGTGTCGTCTGTGACTAAGAGTTCTCCCGCTTGAGCTGGAATTACACAACTTGAATCATCCGACATTTGGAAAGCATGCTCCTCGAGCAATAACATAAACAGCTTATATAACGAATTATTGACTCCAGGTTTTACTGGCTCCTGAGCCCTCAAAATGATCCCTAGTTCTCTAAATTTACTTCTAACTTCACCGATCTGTAGCTCTTGGAAATTCCGAATGATAGCTTGTTTATATCCCGTCATGATCTTTAAAACTTCTTTATCGAGCGGTTGGACAGTATGGAGCCCACGGGCGATCCGTAATTCTCTAACCGCCTTATCCAGAGCACGATTCAATTCTTTCGGGTTGATCGGTTTCAAAATGTATTCATCTACTTTAGATAGTATTGCCTGCTTTGTATAGGAAAAATCGTCGTAGCCGCTGATAACGATTTTACGGATGAACGGATAATCTTCCGATAGTTTTTGCAGAAGCTGAGTCCCATCCATACCACGCATCTTCATGTCAGTAATTACTATGTCTGGATGAATGTCACCGATGATACTCAATCCACTAAGCCCATCTTCAGCTTCTTCGATTTGATCGATACCAAGTCGGCCCCATTCGGCAAGCCGACGGATGCTGTCTCGCGTCCAATATTCATCGTCGATAATGACTACCTTCATAATAAAATCTCCTCCCCTCTCCGCAACAAAGGAATAACTAATTTGACCATTGTTCCTACTCCCTTATCGCTTGTAACAAATACACCGTATTCATCCCCAAAAATTAACTTGATACGGGAGTTAACATTACCCATTCCCATACTTTCTTCCAGCTCATGATCTTCCGACACTTGGTTCAATTGTTTGCGGATAGATTCTAATCGTTCTGTTTCTATGCCAATGCCGTTATCTTCAATAATGATCTCGACCTCATCCAAAATCACCTGTGCCCGAATTGTTATCGACCACATATCCATTTTGCCTTCAAGACCGTGAATGAAGCAATTTTCAACAATCGGCTGTAAAGAAAATTTGGGGAGTATGGACGTCCTACACTCATCATCCACATCCAAATGGATTTGGAGCATGTCTTGAAATCGGATTTTTTGAATATGTAAATAATTGCGAACATGTACAATCTCGTCACTGACCGTAACTAAATCAGATTTTATTTTTATCGTATAGCGAAATAAATCGCTTATTGCTCGTATATGTTCATAAATCTCGGGAACATTCTTGGAAAGGGCAATGCCACCTATGGCTTGAAGCGCATTATAGAGAAAATGCGGATTAATTTGCGCCTGCATTGCTTTCAACTGCGCAGTTCTTTTTTCGATCTTGCTCTTGTATTCAATCTGAATCAGTTCCTTAATCCTATAGAGCATAGAGTTAAAACGTCTCTCCAAAGTTCCAATTTCATCAATTCGAATCTCATTGACACCGACATCAAAATTTTGAAATTCCAATGCTTTCATCGATTTTGTTAGTCGAATAATCGGTTTGGTTATGAAATAAGCCATGAATACAGAAACCGTGATAGCTAAAAAAATAAAAATGATTGCGGTAACGAAACTGAAATTAACTGTAGAAGATGCACTGGACGTCACATAACTCAAGGGGATGAATTTGATCAGATAAAGTTGATTAGACACAACAGGCTGATAAAAAAGGAACCCTAGTTTAAATTTCTGATAGCCTGACTCCTTCGTGTCCGAAACGACCTTCCCCAGTAGCGGTTTATCTAAGTTTTCTTGCTCTGAACTATAATAAGGATCATACATCACGTCCCCCTTAGCATCCACAATAAACACTTGGCTATTCGGTTCAGAATGGAGCATTTCCAGAACACTGTTCATCATTTTCCATCGAACATCCAAAGATACTCCGCCGAGGACCTCCCTGTTCTGAAATCGATTCATGCTGCGGACAAGAGTGAACATATTACGATTGGAGGAGCTCTTAATCAAATTAACGCTTTCATCTGAATTTCCCATAGCCTGCCAGTTAACAGAAGGGGTATTCAGTTGTTCAGAAACACGAACAGCATCTTTATCGACAATAAATAATTGATGCATGGATTTCTTAAACAGAGTAATCTGAGCAATATTATTATTATTTGCGATATATAAGGAGTTCAACTTTTCAATAATATAAGAATTAAGTGCTGCATCGGGATTATTGTCATTGTTAGTGAAGGATGAATTTGCGGTTGGAAACAGATTGTTGTCTAACAAAAGAGAATAAGCAGTCGATTGCAATTGGTCGAACTTTTCATCAAAATATTTGCCAGCCCAATTTAGTCGGGACTCATTGGAACGAATGACTTCCATGCTTAATGTTTGTTGTGAGGTTTTGGTAGCGAAAAGGGTAACCAAACTTAACGGCATGACCGCAATGGCTACCATCATCAGCATAAGCTTGTACCTCAGACTCTTGCGAAAAGGATAAAAAAGTTGTCGAATCATATTTTTGGCTGGTTGTTGAGCCATGATACCCCCGCCTTTTCATTTCACAGTAGTATGCGTGGCAACTCGGGATAGTTAGTGCCCTACCTTCATTATGCCCGATGTTTCTATTGGCAATTTATAAAAACACACCAAACCGCCGTTATTTCACAATATAAAATGAGGGTAAGTAATCATCTGGCCCTCTTCAATGAGCCACATTCCAACCTCTGGAAATACACCGCGTACAAGAAAGTACTACATAAATGAACAAAGAGAAGCTTAGTCACTTCCGATTTCCTAGCAGGAAAGACGGAATGCCAACACCCAATACCATGTCCAATGAGTATAAAAGAATAATCGTTTTGATTATTTCTTTGTATACGAGGTCAACAGATGTTGGAGTTGCTGCATAACAAATCTAATATGTTTGTTATCTCGACTCAATCGGCTTGCCATAACTCCTCCTTCTAAGAGCCTCCATGTACGGATAGTAACAGTTCAGAGTATTGTAACATCTCTCTGGCTTCTAACTAAATAATTTGATAAGATGACAAAAAAAGATACCGAACGGTTCGGTATCTTTTTTGTCATCTTATGCTAATTACACCAGAGAGGGGTACTGATTATGGAAACAGTAAAAATCATCCGTACCCCAATTTTGCCCATCCAAATGGTAAACTCCCACTTGCTTGTGGGGACTGACGGATGCATTTCTTGTCGATGCAGGACTACCTGGGTCAGAGAGGAAGATTGAAAAGGCATTAACTAAAGCAAAACTAACATTCAAAGACATTAAGCTAGAACATGAAAATAATGTTTTAGACTACCGCCTCTGTCAGTTAATGCTGCTCTATGGTGAAACTTGCTACCGCTGCTCAATCGCCATTCAATGGTTGGGGTCTTCCTTTGGCCGCTTGGAACATCGTAATCTCGTTCAGCACGACGCTTTTCCCGCTGCTCAGCTTCGTAATCTGGTTATCCGCGTACGCTAGTACATATACTTCACCCGAATCGTCCTCGTAAATGCCGCCTTTCACGGATTCGTACATTTTCACGGCTTTGCCGTCCGATCCGATTCTGTATATATCGGCAGGCGACTGTTCATCCGAGGCATCTCCGGAAGCGGCCACGAGCAAAGTTCCGTCACTGAGCACGGACAAGATGCGCAGGTAATTCGATCCGAGCTGCTTGTTCATGGAGACGATATTACCGTCTTTGCCGATAAGCCACACGTGTTGCTCCAGCCATGAGGTATGATGCACATCGTAAGATACAGCGGCAGTCGTAATCCAAAACGAGCCGTCTAGATTGGCGAACTTGCGGTAAAGAGGCTGATTACGGTCCAGCAGTTCCGCGCGGTTGCCCGTCACAACATATACATCTGCAATGTTTCGATCCCGCGAAGACAGTGACACGGACACTAGCCGGAACGAACCGGCAGAAATAACGGTGTCTTCCGGCTTCACGTCTGCCGTCCGATCCGGCACGATCAGTTCGATATCACCGAGCATGAGCCGGCCGTTGTCCAGCCGAGTTTGGTTATGTTTGGCATCGGGGTCACTGCGTACGTTACCGACGGTTCGATGTTGCCTTGCTTGATCGACGCTGTCAGCGGCGGCGGCCTCCACGTTCCCTTGCAGCGATTTATTCAGCTTCAATGTGCCGTAAACGTTGGTGTGGATGTACAGATCATTTCCCATGTCCGCGGTAATGCTGCTAATGCCAAACACTTTGTTTCCAGTCAAAACGGTAAAGCCATCCGTATCGCTCCAATCCGTCATCCATTGGAATTCGTCGTGAGTAAATCGCCACGTCAGCGGGAAATACGTAATTTCTCTGAACGATAAGATCGGATACGTCTCTTTGGAGTTATCTATGGATTTACCGTTCACTGTAATCGGATAATCAGCGATCGTCGCCTCGTAAGTAGCATGTATGTCGTTATCATGCTCCGCCTGAGCCTCATTAGGATACATAGGGGCCCCGACTGTTTTTGGAGCGATCGTAAGCCCAGTCTGCCCGTTCCAATCGATTGACAGGTTAAGCCGCTGGCAGTTGTTCCAGGTCATCGCTATGTATGTAACGTCGTTATACACGATGGGCGGATACGATTCGTTCTGGGGGATCGGATTGTAATTATTCATCATGACCCGGAAGGTGGGAAGCTGGACATCCACGGTGTTTGAACTGCGCGCCGCTTCGGCAGAATGAGAGTCTGCTACCAACAAACCGAACATCAGGGCGACTCCCAAGACGGCAGTCGCAGCAGCTTTAATTTTATTTTTTCTCATCAGGGCATTGCCTCCAAACGGTGGATTGCAAAGCATATATCCTTCAGACGCCACAGAGTATATCCCGCTTTCTCTAAGTTAAGCGGTAACTATTTCTTCGAGCAACTCTACATAAAAGTGCACTTATAACGTCGAGGCCGCCTGACTTAACAGCTGCGACAGCTGATCCGTATCAACCGTTTGGCCCTGTCGCAGCTTTATTGTCTTTCTTTCAGGAGGACCGTCGAACAAGCCTTCCGGAAGCGCAAGCTCACTTGCGTTAAAAATCGTAAAACTTACCGCGTCTTTGGACGTTGAAATGACAGCGGCATATTTGCCATTTTTTAAAAAATGGGGTTTCTTGTACTGAATGCGCTCCTGTATGTCTGGAATCGTCTGGTAAACAACCTCGCGAAGGCGGGCGCACAGTTCCCCTTGCCAAGGTTCTTTTAGCGCTTCAATAAAATCAGTTACCTCTTGATTCATCTGTCATTCTCCTTTTAAGTAGATGGCTTTTTATTTGTTGTCTTGCTGCTTGACGATCTGCCACGTGACTCCGAATTTGTCCATGATTTCGCCGTAATAGGCTCCCCATGGTTGGAGGTCGAACGGAAACTTGATCGCCCCACCCTCACTGAGATTCGAGTATGCTTCTCGGGCTTCGGCTTCGTTGTCGTACGTCAGCGCAAGGCTGATGTCTCTGCTAACGTTTAGAGGTTCGAAGGAATCGGTCAGGAATAGCGTATTTGCTCCGGCAACTGTCAGAACCATGTGCATCACTTTATCCTTGACCGCTTCTGGTGTGTCCGGCATCTGACCAAAAGTCATGATGGATAGGGTGTCCCCTCCTAGCGCTCTCTTATAAAATTCAGCCTGTGTTCTTGCATCCTCCGACATGATATAGGGGTTTAGCTTCGCTCCCATGTTCAACAACCTTTCACTTTAGTTTTTTTGTAGTAAACCGCGTGTTTTCAAGAAGATAACCGATAAAATCAGCCTCTTATGAAGACGACGAATGGGAAATGACAAAATCGACAGTTTCGGCAAAATTATTTTAGCTTTTTTAGTAAATCGCATTTGTGTTTCTCTATTCACCCGTGATTACCTCATTCGCTTGAAACGCATTCAGCAGCGCGCTTCAATAGAAGTTCGCGCTCGCGTGCGTTGTGCGTCAGAGACGCAGCGCGTTCGAACTCTTCCTTCGCTTCATCCATGTGCCCCAATTTCACCAGAAGGTCGCCGCGAACGCTCGGCAGAAGGTGGTACTCCTTTAGCGACGGCTCGGAAGTTAGCTCATCAACGATTTGAAGACCGAAAGCCGGGCCGAATACCATAGCGATAGCCACCGCGCGGTTCAGCTCGACGACCGGGGAAGGTGCAATCTGGGCCAATGCTTCGTAGAGCGCGGCGATACGCGTCCAGTCGGTCTCCGACGCGGTACGCGCTCGCGCATGGCACGCGGAGATCGCGGCCTGCAGCGCATATGGGCCCAGTGGTCGTCCGAGCTTCTGGGCAAACTCAAGTGCAGCCAAACCCCGGCGGATCAGCAGATGATCCCATAGCGCACGGTTTTGGTCCATAAGAAGTATGGGTTCGCCCATTGGGCTTACCCGGGTTTTAAAACGTGACGATTGGATCTCCATCAGAGCAACCAAACCATGGACCTCCGGCTCCGTAGATGCAATCTCAGCAAGAATCCGCCCGAGTCTAAGCGCCTCCCGGCAGAGGAGCGGGCGGATCCAGTTACCGCCAGAAGTCGCCGTATACCCCTCATTGAACATGAGATAAATAACTTCGAGCACCGTTGACAAACGCTCCTTGAGCTCTTCCCCCACAGGAACCTCGAAGAGAACTCGAGCAGAGCTAAGCGTCCGCTTCGCCCGAACGATCCGCTGTGCGATGGTAGATTCCGCGACGAGGAAAGCGTGCGCGATTTCCTCGGTCGTGAGCCCACCGAGTAAACGCAGCGTCAGCGCTACTCGCGCTTCCCGGGATAAGACCGGATGGCAAGTCGTAAAGATCAATCGCAGGAGATCGTCGCCAATCTCCCCATCCATCGCATTTTCCAGGTCGTGTTCGGTGTACAAATCACTGCTGTGGCCAAGTTCTTTATATTTCTGGTCGCTCAGTTTGCTCCTGCGCATCAGATCGATCGCACGACGTTTTGCTGTAGTCATCAACCAAGCCCCGGGATTGTCCGGGATGCCGGTTTCTGGCCACCGTTCTAAGGCGATGACAAGCGCATCCTGTGCAATATCTTCTGCAAGACCGATGTCGCGAACCATCCGTGCCAGTCTAGCGATAAGATTAGCCGACTCGATTCGCCAGATTGCATCGATTGTACGCTCAGTTGCGGAAAACGTCACGATTTCTTTAGCCTCTCCATCTGTTCACGAAGCGCAGCTTCCTTCGCTAGCGTTTCCTGATTCTGAGTCAAATCTTGCGCCTCGAACACCTGCCGAAGCTCGATTTCCCCTCCGCCATAACCGTGAGGATCCGGCATACGCATCGCCCATTCGATCGCTTCTTCCCTAGAGTTGACCTCTATGAGCGTATATCCGGCTATTAATTCTTTCGCCTCGGTGAAAGGGCCATCGGTTATTTTCGGCTTGCTTCCAGGCTCGGGATAGGAGATCCGAATTCCGTTCGAGCTTGGGTGTAGACCATCCGCAGCGAGCAGCACGCCAGCCCTAGCCAACTCTTCGTTGTACCGCAACATGGCTTCGACGAGCTCCTGACTAGGCATAACACCCGTCTCAGAATCCTTTGTAGCTTTGACAATCATCATGAATCGCATATGTGTTGCTCCTCCTGAAATCATTGTAGAGACGCGTTTATCAGTTCTAATCAGACTGATAAATTCGCCTCAATATGGACGACGAATAGATCTCGATTAAATCGACATGGCGAGATATTTTTTTAGATTTGCCATTATCCCTGGCTACGAGAAATTTCCCGAGCATATTCCCGTGTTCCTTGATATCTGCAATAGGAGCAATGCTTGATAATTTTTCCTATTCTTGTAGCCCATTTAGTCATTCGTCATCTATAAATAAAACTCCTTTTTCTCCTTTACCCAAGCATTGAACCAATGGACTCTTTATCCGCGATTCTGTTCCCTTAAGCGATTCCCTATAATGTTTGACGTTTGATCTTTTATGGCCATAAAAAACACACCCCCTAGAACTCATCAGATTAACCTCAGGGTTTCTCCGATGTTTATTCTAAGGGGCGCATTTCATAAGGGTTTCATCAATTACTTAACTAACATTTGTGGTGGATAAGGCCACGAGAGATAATAACGAGTAGAATAAACAGAACGAGAATACTGCCTGCTGAACTGCAAGGTTTAACAGCCGCTGGAGCTGAGACAGCAGCAACGACAGCAGGTTTAGGAAATACGACCGAAGTGTGTTGGTACGATGCATGCAGGTGAATGTCATTGTGTACGGGTTTGTGCATGATTGGAGCTGGTGGCTGAGCGATTGGCATCGGCATTGGCATTGGAGCTGGCATAGGAGCCGGCATTGGCATTGGCATTGGTTGCACGGGATACATTGGGGCTACATAACCTGGTTTTACGTGTTCCATGGATAAGCACCTCCTTTATGTCTTGTGCTAATGTTGTTGTTACCGTCAAGGTTAGGTTAATTGCTTACAACGTTAGTCTATGGGAGAGCACCCATATAGAACACGGTAAATACCCAGATGACTTAAAAATGGTTAGCTGTCATGATCGAACGAGCTTATTCATGCAAAAAGGACCGCCCCACTTGCTCGGGCAGTCCCTTCCTTTACACATAAGGATTATTATCTCGTTCAAAGCCTATCGTCGTCTTGCCGCCATGTCCCGGATAAACAACCACGTCATCATCCAAAACGAACAGCTTATCTTGAATGGAATCGAGTAGCGCATTCGAATCGCCGCCTGGTAGATCGGTCCGACCTACCGACAGTCTAAACAATACGTCTCCCCCGAAAAGGTGCTTCTCATAAAGGAAACTCACACTCCCAGGTGAATGACCTGGGGTATGGAACACCTTAAGCTTGATACCGAGGAATTCAAGCACTTGTCCCTCGTCCAGCGCAAATTCCGCCGGCTCTACTTCAATTCCAGCGCCTAGCTCAGGCCAGCGCGCGGAGCCGTTCTTCTTCGGATTGCTCAACCAATCCGCCTCCAGATCGTGGATATACACCGGACAGCCCTTCAGTTTGCGGATTTCATCCACACCACCGATATGATCGAAGTGAGCATGCGTCAGCAATATGGCCAGAATGTCCAAGTCTGCGATCCTTTTGATGAGCGGCTTGGGATTCATGCCTGGATCTATGATAATAGCCTGCTTTGTATCAGGGTTCGATAGCAAATAGGCGTTCGTGCCTAATGGACCTAAAGCAAAGGATTCGATCTTAATCATATGCATTCGCTCTCAATCTTTTTTGAAGTAATGGAATTAGAACGTAGATATCAACTCTCGCAATTCTTTGGCGATAACGGCATGATAGCCATTGCCTTCCCCGTATTGACGAACCATTTCCGCTCTAGCTACTTGAATTTTATCATTATAATCCGCAGCTTCACGATCAGGATTTTCTTTCTTGAACTGATTCATAACGGCCTGTACCTTCTCAGGACGAGGACCCCAGTGACCTAATACGAAACCGCCCGTATCGGTGAAAATAACGATTGGAATCGCTCTTCCGCCACCAGTTAGAAACTGGTCAATAACGTCATAGTTTTGCTCGATAATAAGCACTTCCACAGGAATTCCGCTGTTCTCAAGCGCTTTGAATACAACTGGTACATTACGAACCACATCTCCGCACCATTCTGCTGCAACTATGAGGCAGCGCAGATCGTCGCGATTGTTCAACGATTCGAAGAACTCTTTATCCTCTTCGTTATCCCACTCGAACCCATTGTAATAGGCCAGAAATTGCTCTTGGTTTTTGGTCATACTCTCAATGAACTGTTGTGGCTTTAAGCCTGTACGCAGCTTGTTTGAAAGATTTGTACTCATTAATCTCAACCTCCTATGAATCATGAATAGTTCTTCTATGTATTGTAGCAAATGCAGGCAAAAGCTCCAAATCGACGCTTACTTATTTATTCAATTTTGCTTTTCTTTTTAAATAGAATTGGTAGGCTACGTAAAGAATTGTCAGCACAACCGCAGCAATAATCAATGGCTTGATATAAGGCCCCGCCTTTTCGTCAATCGTTTCCCAGTTATCCTTGAGCAGCATCCCGAGATACACATATAAAAATGAATAAGGAATCAAAGCCAGCGCCGTATAAAGTGTAAATTTACCTAACGGCATCTTCGCCATACCGCCTGGAAGCGATATTGCGTGACGAACAATAGGAATGAATCGGGCTGTGAATATCATGCCAGTTCCATAGCGGTTAAACCAAGCTTCCGCCACATCAATATGATGCTTGCTGATCAGCAAGTATTTGCCGTACTTCTCTAAGAAGGGTCTGCCTCCATATCGGCCAATCCAATAAAGCACGATTTGTGCTAGGGTACCGCCTACTACAGCGCAAATAACGGCACCATAAAAATTGATATCTCCTTTCGATACCAAATAGCCCGCATAGGCAAGAAGCAGTTCATTCGGAATAACCTCCAGCATCAGTCCAAGGAAAATCCCCCAGTACCCAAGTCCTTCCAAGTATAACAAAACATTGTGAATCAACTCACCCATCCATGAACCCTCTCTCCACTAAAATATCCATATCTTGTCTACGTTTATTCTACCATAGACAGGCTAATGTCAACCAGTTTCACGACTTAGCTCCTCGTCAAAAAAAGAGATAAGAAGCTCTTTGCAAGCTTGAACGGGAGCGCTTAGTTCTTTGCCTTTGACATAAATCAAACCGTGTTCAAGTGGGATCGGCTTCTCAGCTGTTAATCTCGCTAGCCTGCCTTCTCTTATTTCCGCATCCACAGTTGTAAGAGGCAATAGGGCTATTCCCATCCCGCAAATGACCGTTTGTTTGATTATCTCGGAGCTATCGAATTCAAGCGATTGAACATTGGAAATCCCTTTCTCAGACAGGAGTTGTCCAGCCATTGTTTGGTAAATGCAGCGACCGCCGAAACCAATGATCGGGGTTTGTTCACAAGCATGCCAGCCTTTTGATTCAATGTTATGAACAAGCTCAGGGGTACCTATCCAAACGAGTTCATCTTGTAGGAGCGCTACAAATTCAATATTTTTCATTTGCGGGTTGCGAGGAACAATGCCCAGATCCACGCGATGGCCGGCTACTTCTTGCGTAATGTCACGTTGAAAACCTGTTTCGAGATGAAGTTGAATTTGTGGATATTGTTGAAATAAAGTCGGCAGCAGCTTAGGCAGCTGCGAGACGCAAAAGGACTCCAAGGCTCTTAAACGCACAGGACCCTTGGGCTCATCGAGTCCAGTTAATTTAGCTTGAAGCGATTCGCCTAACCGTAAAAATCGGTACGCATAAGGCGCTACTTCTTTTCCCGCTTCTGTAAGTTCAACGCCACGAGGCAAGCGGCGGAACAGGGATTTTCCAAGCAATTGCTCTAGCTGGTGTATGTGCATCGTAACCGTTGACTGCACGTAACCTAGCCGGAGTGCCGCCTTACTTATGCTTTTCTCTTCCATGACTGTCACAAACGTTTTCATACTTCGCCCATCCATATGTTCAATCACAGCGGCTCCACCCATCGATTATACAAATATTTGATATCGTAATCATTCGCTTTTCAAATAGATATGCCCATGATATCATCAGAAACAGCTTAAGAAAAGAGGAGTTTTGTGAGATGAAACCTACCCTACAATCAGTCTTCAAAATACTCATACCCGGCGTCGGCGGTTTCCTTGCCATCCTGATCTGCAGCCTGTTCGGCGATGCGGCGAAAATTTCACTGCTGATGGCGCCTTTCGGCGCTTCCTGCGTCATCGCTTTTGCGCTCCCGCAGAGCCCGCTTGCGCAACCGCGCAGTCTGGTCGGCGGTCACGTGCTTAGCACGCTCATCGGGTTAAGCGCATTAACCGCGTTCGGTACGCATGCTTGGAGCATGGCGCTCGCTGTCGGCGCGGCGATTACGCTTATGCAGCTAACGCGCACGCTGCATCCTCCTGCGGGCGCAGACCCTCTGCTCGTCATGCTCACAGGCGCGAAGTGGAGCTTTCTTTTTACCCCGGTGCTGCTTGGCGCTCTAGTGCTTGTGCTCGTTGCTCTTTGCTATCACCGAGTGACGAAAGTAGCTTATCCCAATAAATGGTGGTAAGCGGCTCACTTATTCATGTGCTGACAAGCCTCTGCATATGATGTACAAGAACCTTGTACAGGAGGCGGAGCCGTCATGTCCCGAATTATTATGATAAAAAGAAAACATCTTGTTGTTGCAGCCGCAGCGCTGCTGTTAGCCCTCTCCGGTTTGCTGTATGGGAACCGGGACCACATCATTCCCGCGTTAGCGCAGACGCCAGCTGAAAGGACGATCCACATGGTCGTCGGCGAATACAAATCCACAACCATTGAGGGAAAAACCATTGAAGCCTATCGGTGGGATCCTGGAACCGTTGTCGTCCGCAAGGGAGAGAGGATCAAACTCAGCATCTTCGGCGTGAACGGCGACAGTCATCCTTTTCTCATTGAAGGATTGAACATAAGCGGAGAAGTTAAGAAAGGGAAAGAGACGGTCGTCAGCTTTATAGCCGATCAGGAAGGTACATATCGCCTTATCTGCATGACGCATGCCGACAGTGCGCATGGTGGCCCCATGATTGGCTATATTGTCGTGGACTAACCCCCTAATCCGAATCAACATCCCTTGTTTTCCTTATAGACCAAGAGCGAGCCCTTATCCGCTTTGGAACTAGAAGTGGAAATAAGGGTATTTTTCGTTTACACTGTTCCCAAGTTGTACGATTTCAATGGAGAAGGTGTCTGAAGCTTGAAAACTAATATTCTCGTTGTTGATGATGACGTTCATATTCGCGAACTGCTACGGTTCTTATTCTCAAAGGAAGGCTACACCGTATTTGAAGCCGATAATGGCGAACAAGCTTCTCTAATTATGGAAGCCGAGCAAGTCCATCTGGCCGTAGTCGACGTCATGATGCCTGTGAAGGACGGACTGGCGTTATGCTCCGAAATTCGGGAGCACTTTGATATCCCTGTCATTCTGCTCACAGCAAAGGGGGAACTCGAAGATAAGGAGAAAGGCTTTATCTCCGGTACCGATGACTACATGGTCAAGCCTTTCGAGCCTAAGGAGCTGTTATTTCGGGCTAGAGCCTTGCTTCGCCGCTATCAGCTCGTCTCCTCTGAGGTTATTAAATTAAACCAAACCATTATTAATCGTAAAAGCTATGAAGTGCATATTGGCGAAGAGACGCTGCTCCTGCCGCTCAAAGAATTTCAATTGCTTGCTCAATTGGCCAGCAACCCAGGAAGAATTTTTACACGAGAACAGCTCATCCAAATGCTGTGGGGCTCTGACTATGAAGGCGACAGCCGAACGATTGATGTGCATATCAAACGTCTGCGAGAGCGGTTTCACGAGAGATCGCATGATTTCGTCATTACGACCGTACGCGGTCTTGGTTATAAGCTTGAGGTGAGCGAAGGGTGAAAACACTGTATCTACGTATCGTTATCACCTTCATTGTCATTGCCATGGTCAGCAGTATGTTAGCGTTAATCCTCTCTAACGGATATTATCTGATCAAGCTGCGCGGAGAGAACGAACAGAAAGTATGGACGATTACAAATGAAATTCGGACCCTATATGAGCAAATGCCGGATCTTGAGCCGTCAACCTATTTCACGCACATCGCTAACATGGGCTTTCAAATTTATGCCGTGAATGATCAATTAGCCGGGACCTTCTATGGAACTCCATTCAAACATACATTCATCGATCCTGAGCAAATTCGCAGCGTACTGGCGGGGGAAACGTACCGAGGCATTTTGAAAGAGCGTCATTTCCTCATGGCTACAGGTTTTTTTGAAAATAGTATTCAAAATTCCATCGGGGTTCCCATTCAGTTGAAAGGAAAGCCCTATGCGCTTTTCGTAAGGCCTAATCTAGAACAACAGATTGGCGGCGTACGCATCTTAATGGCCTTTCTCTTAGGTCTTACCTTTCTGTTCAGTATTATCCTGATCGTCATTCTCTCTCAATTTATTGTAAAACCCGTCAAAAAGTTAACCGAAGCGACGAAGCGAATTGTCAGCGGGGATTATGAAATCATGATGGACGTGTCACGGCGAGACGAGCTTGGCGACTTGGCCCGAGATTTCACGCATATGGCACAGTCTTTAAAGCAGTTGGATGACATGAGACAGGAGTTTGTTGCCAACGTTTCGCATGAAATTCAATCCCCTTTAACGTCTATTCAAGGATTTGCTGGGTCTATCTTAGATGACAAAACATCCGACGAGGAAAAAGAACGCTATCTCCATATTATTTTGGAAGAAAGCCAGCGTATGTCTTCCTTAAGCAAGCAACTGCTGACCCTAGCATCGCTAGACAAAGAAGAGCATGTTGTGAAACCCTCCGTCTATCGATTGGATGAGCAGCTCCGACAACTTTTAATTGTGATTGAATGGCAGTGGAGTCAGAAACAGCTAGAGATCGAACTGGACTTACCCGAGTTGGAAATCACTGCTGATGCTGAGCTACTTTATCAAGTTTGGCTTAATTTGATCACCAACAGCATCAAGTTTTCTCGGCCTGGCGACACGCTAGGTATTGAAATTAGAAATCTTCAGAATGAGCTCGTGGTTCAGATTCGCGATACAGGCATTGGCATACCGGACTCAGAGCTGCCTCATATTTTTGAGCGGTTCTATAAAGCTGATAAAGCAAGGAATCGCACTCGCTCGGGGAGTGGACTCGGCCTATCCATCACCAAGAAAATTATTGAGCTGCATCATGGAACCATTCAAGTGCATAGTATAATTGGCGAAGGCACAACCTTTGCCGTACACTTACCTCGTTTGTAATCCAACATTCATCGTCCGTTCATATTCCTTTTCTACAATTCAATTAGAATTAGGAGAGGGGATTTGAACAAAATGAATCCATTTTCACATAAATGGGCTAGCTGGGTTAGCAGCTCTAAAGGGGCCAAAATCGTTCTTACCAGCTGGCTTCTCGTCATCATTATCTTAAGCGCCGTTGCGCCTTCATCTAAGCAAGTTGCACAAAGCGGCGGGGAAGGCAGCATTCATGAGGATACGCTATCCGCGGCTGCTCAACAAATTTTAAAAGAGCAATACCCATTCCAGGACGGATTAACCGCCTTACTCGTCTTCCATGGACAAAGCGCACTATCAGAAGCTGAGCGCGTCAATATCCAAAAAATCAGTGAATGGCTTTCCTCCGATCAGAAGCCAACCTTGATCAGCAGTGCAGTTCCTTTCCATAAGCTGCCTAAACCGCAGCAGGATAAGTTATTTTCGCAGGATCAATCCACCCTTCTTCTAACCGTTTCCTTACAGAAGGGCCTAGAGTCAGGTCAAATTTATGACACCCTGCAGCAGATTCGCAAGTATGCCGAGCAAGTAGGAACAGGGACGGTCAAGCTTGAAATTACAGGACCTGCCGGTATCTCTTCCGATACGATTCTGCTTTTCAAGAAGGCAGACTTCGTCTTAATGCTTGCCACTATTGTTTTGATTTTAGTTATTTTAATTGTTATTTATCGTTCCCCGCTTCTGGCTCTGCTGCCGTTAGTCCTTGCAGGCCTTGTCTATGAAGTCGTGGATCGGCTGATCGGACTGGCGGGTAAGCTCGGTTGGTTCTTCGTAGAGAAGCAATCGCTTTCCATCATGATGATCCTCCTCTTTGCCGTACTCACCGATTATTGCTTATTTATCGTCGCTCGTTATCGTACTGAGCTCAAGAAATCTGTCTCAAAGTATGACGCCATGACAGCCGCATTATCTA
Source organism: Paenibacillus sp. SYP-B3998 (assembly GCF_010820665.1). Classification (GTDB taxonomy): domain Bacteria; phylum Bacillota; class Bacilli; order Paenibacillales; family NBRC-103111; genus Paenibacillus_E. The sequence goes on from NZ_JAAIKC010000014.1 coordinate 89,617, forward strand.
CGGTTGCTGAGCCTATCCTCTTCAGCGGTGGCACCGTGTTAATCGCCATGCTCACCTTATTCACGGCTGTGTTCAAACCATACAATCACTTTGCTCCTGTGTTTTCTGTTGCTATGGTCATCATTCTGCTCGGTGGTTTAACGCTTATTCCAGCCGCGTTCGCACTAGTCGGACGCAAGGCCTTCTGGCCGTTGGTTCCAAAGGTGCAGTTGGTGAAGGCAGAGGAACAACCTAAGGGATTCTGGACAAAAGTAAGTGCATTTGTGACAAAAAAGCCTGGTATTACTGCTATAGTATTGCTCGCACTCTTAGTCGGATCTTCCCTTTCTTCGCTAACAATGAGCTATTCGTTTAATTTAATGAAATCCTTTCCTAGTGATATCTCCTCGCGGCAAGGATTCGATATTTTGCAGGAACGCTTCCCGCAAGGGCAATTAGCTCCGGTCACTGTCGTTTTGACATCGGAGAGAGAGATCGCGCTGGATGCCTCATTTATCGATAAAGCCGGCGTCCTGGTACGTGCTATCAAAGAAAGAAAAGGCGTTAGCGCGATTACACCGGAGATCGCCCCAGAGCTGCTAGCCGCGAATAACCCAACGGCTGCTTCGATGCTCGGACAACAAAAGCACACGGTTAAATTCCAGTTAACGTTACAGCAAAATCCTTATGATCAAGAGGCCCTTGATTTCATTCGTCAGTTACGCACGGATAGCGACCAATTATTGAGAGACAGCGGATTCGATCCTGCGCAATATGCACTTCATTATGCAGGACAAACGGCTGAGCAATTGGACGTAAGAACGATGAATAGGCGTGATACAATCGTACTCTTCTCGCTTATTACGCTCTTCATTACGGCTATGCTCGTATGGCAAGCTCGATCCTTCCGATTAGCTCTGACGATGATGGCGACGATGCTGTTATCCTATGCGGCCACCATGGGGCTTGTATGGGGCGTATGCCATTACGGATTTGGCTATGATGCCTTCAGTTATCGTTTGCCCGTTTACACCTTTGTATTCCTAATCGCACTAGGTGTGGATTATAACATCATCTTAGTCTCTCGGATAAAAGAAGAAGCGCGAAAGTACGAATGGCGTGAAGCCATTCAACGCGGTGTCGCTTTGACAGGCGGTGTTATTTCTTCAGCAGGGATTGTCCTGGCTGCTACCTTCTGCGTATTAATGACACAACCCCTGCAAGAGCTGATGTTGTTCGGCTTCGCCATGGCGGCCGGTATCTTGATCGATACGTTCCTTGTTCGGGGAATGCTGTTGCCCGCCCTGATGACTTATCTGGGACGAAGCACGAAATTTCACCCGGCCAAATCATCAGCTAAGCTCTGAGCGTTCACCCAACTTGGGCGCTTAGGTTCCTTATCTACAGTAGCTCTGCAGCCTCTCTATGCATACATATAGGATAGAGAGGAGCGTGGGTGCTGGTCATGTTGAACAACAAACCAAGCGAGAAGCATAAGCAGCAGCTCCCCAGCGCACGGGGCATCCGCCGAGCATGCAGCAAGGAGTTATATCGCACAGCGAAACGCTTGAAGGTTTGGATTTCTCCCGAACAAATGAAGCAGGCCGAGGAGCTTTACGTGAAGAAGGTCATGCTCAATCTCCCCTTCATCGTTGATAGTGGCAGTAATCGTAAAGCACTTTCCGATTGGTTCGACGAAAATGTCGGTCCCGATATTGCTCCACTGTGGAACGTTGAACGAGATGTACTGAATCTTGCGTTTCGAAACGCATTCGGCGGTTGAGAAGAAAAAGAAGGCCATGGGCACGACAACTACCCATCGACCTTCTTTTTTTAGTTGTAGGCAGGCAGCCACTTGCCGTGTGCCTCGATCAATTCGTCGCACATAGCAATAATATCGTCCATGGAAAGCTCAGCCGATGTATGCGGGTCCAGCATTGCCGCATGATAAATATGCTCGCGTTTGTGTGTAATAGCCGCTTCAATCGTAAGCAGCTGTGTATTAATGTTCGTACGATTAAGTGCCGCGCACTGTGGAGGCAGGTCCCCAACATAGGTAGGGGTGATGCCGCTGCGATCAACTAAACAGGGGACTTCTACGCATGCTTCGCGTGGTAAATTCGTTATTAATCCGGTATTCATAACGTTGCCGCCAATTTTGAACGGTTTATCCGTTTCCATAGCTTCGAAAATATACGAGGCGTATTCATGGGAACGCTCGTGTTTCAAATTCGCGTCATTCACAAGATCATTACGCATTTGTTTCCATCTCGATATTTGCTCGATGCATCGGCGGGGATACTCATCTAACGGAATGTTGAAGCGGTCGATTAGCGCTGGATAATTCCGTTTGATGAAGTACGGATGGTATTCGGCATTGTGCTCGGAGGACTCCGTAATGTAGTAGCCGAACTTCAGCATCATTTCATAGCGGACCATATCCCAGTGCTTCTCATTTTGCTTCTCCGCTGCCCGTTTCTTGATCTCTGGATATAGATCAACACCATCCTTAGTCACTTCAAGCAGCCAAGCCATATGGTTGATTCCGGCGATTTTGCTCTTAACGCCTTCCTGATCGAGGCCGAGACTTTTGAACAAATGCGGCAGGCAGGCCTGTACGCTGTGGCATAACCCAACTGTACGCACGCCGCCATACGTGTTCATGACATTCGTTAGCACAGCCATTGGATTGGTGTAATTCAGAAACCATGCATCAGGACAAACTTCACGTATATCCGCAGCAAATTCGAGCATCACTGGAATCGTGCGTAAGCTGCGGAATATCCCACCAATACCGACGGTATCCGCGATGGTTTGACGCAAACCGTATTTTTTTGGTATTTCAAAATCGGTCATTGTACAAGGATCATAGCCCCCGACTTGAATCGCATTAACTACATATTTAGCTCCGCGCAGCGCTTCTTTTCGATCCGTATACGCTTTCACAATAGAGGCGCTTCCACTTGTTTTCTTGATATGATTGAGCATATTGGCCGAATCCTGCAATCGCTCGCGGTCAATATCGAACAGCGCTAATTCAAAGCCCTGAAGTGCAGGGGTCAGCAAACAGTCACCCAGTACATTTTTAGCAAAAATGGTGCTTCCTGCCCCTAGAAATGTAATCTTGGACATCGACTAATCTCCTCCATATGGTCGTGTTTAATCTCCATTTCACTATAGCCCAGGAGTGCTTTGCTGCATATGGATTGAACGAACACCTATATGGACATTTGTAGTTTATTATCGTACGCTATTAGCAAAAATAAAAAAGAGGATCCTATGAACCCGGACCACTCCTTCTTTACAATAAGCATCAATCAGCTTACAAATCATACCGAATTATCCGTGCTTTTTAGTGGAGAAGGCAAGCCTATCCCCCTACACAAGATGGGTCCTGCTGTGCACGATTATTATCTCATTCATACCGTTCTATCAGGTAAAGGCACGTTTGAAATACGCGAGCGCACGTATACTTGCAGCGCGGGGGATACTTTTGTCATTTTTCCTGGAGAGCTTTTTACTTATACCGCAGATGCCGATCAACCTTGGCACTACGCGTGGGTTGCTTTTACAGGTCGGGCAGCGAGTACGACTTTGTCCGCAATCGGCGTTACCCCTGAGCATCCTATTATTTCAAGAAATCGCATACGCTCCATACGTCACTTTTATCGTCGAATCCGTTCCAGCTTTCAGCAGTCCGAGTATGCAGCGCTTGAGGATTTACAAGGCAGCGGTTGGCTTCGCCTACTGCTTAGTGAGCTCGGACAAGTGAATCGCAATCGGCTGACGGTTAAGCCCGCACATGAATCGGACATTCAACGCCAAGTCGGTCAAGCCATCCGTTATTTGGAGCTGCAGTACACTCAGCTTGTTTCCATCGATGAGCTTGCTCATATGTTAGGCTACCATCGTACGTACTTATGCAAAATGTTCAAAAAATCCACGGGCTTGTCTCCCATGCAATACTTGTTCAAAATTCGAATGGAACGCGCCCAGCAGTTACTTGCGACGTCCATGACGATTGATCAAGTAGCCTCATCTGTCGGCTTTAACGATGCCCTTTATTTCTCCAAGCAATTCCGAAAATGGCGTGGGATCGCGCCCTCCGTTTACCGCAAAAATTACATCTGAGCCCTGCGGTAACCTTCATTTATTTTCTTGCGGGTAATTGAATGTTGGCTTTCGCCCTATTGATCGAACTCAACATTCCGAACAGCATCACGGTAAACGCCAAGATGATGATACTTACGGCTATTATGGCTGTCGGAATCGTTATCAAATCCGTAAGGACGCCACCGATGAGAGGGCCTATGATCATTCCGATAGCATGAAACATGTTAAACAAAGCATAAGCTGATCCGTAATCTCCGCTTTCTCCGCCTTCATCCACGATCGACCCCAAAGAGGATAGCGCTGGAGACAAGGTAAAACCAATCATCCCTCCTACTACCACAAGCACGGCGACCTCTTGCCAGAAGGACTGCGATAATACAATGAATGGCATGGATACCGCCAAGCCTGCTAAGCCGAGCAGCATCATGGCTAAAGGGTTAAATCTGCTGGTCATCGCCCCTGAAATCGGTGCCATCGCACCGTAAGCCAGCGTCATAGCGCCAATCAATAAGCCTATTTCTAGTGGGGTGACAGCCAATCGTTCGGTAAGAAATACAGGAAGAAGCGGTTCTAACAACGTAAGAGAGATTTCTGCTAACAGAACGACTGCCGCAATATAAAGTACGGAACGATTTCGTAGAAGGCTGCTTCCTTCCTTCGTACCCGTGCTTTTCGTACGAGCCGACTCTTTTAAAAATAAGAATGAAGCTGCGATCGTTACTAGTATTAAAGTGGCCGCGCAGAAAAACGGCATGCGGAACCCGCCTAATTCGAATAGCCAGCCACCTATCGGCGCGCCTAGCAAAGAACCTGTAGATATCCCCGTCATGGCTATTCCCATAACTGGACCTCGTGATTTGCCTGGAAACAAGTCAGCCAACAATGCAAGTGCTGCCGTCCATGAGGCTGCTGCTGCTATGCCTTGTATGAAGCGAGCGCTTATAAGCAGCGTCATATTTTCTGCGTAAACAAATAGACAAGTGGACAGAGCAAGTCCAAGTAATCCCATAATCATTGGCGTTTTTCTTCCGATTCGATCAGATAACCAACCAAACAAAGGGGTCGTTATGAATAAGGCTACTGCATAACTGCTAAATAATATGCCCATCATAGTGGAGGATGGGTTTAATTTTTCGGTGAAATAAGGAATCATAGGGATCAACAGACTATACAACAGCATATCGATAAACAAAATCGCAATTACTAGACTCAGACCGATTCGTTGGGCTTTACTCATATTTTGAAACATATTCATGATATCTGACCTCGCATTTTCTTAATTTCACTAATAAAATTTTACTAATAAAACTATTTTTGTTTTATTAGTTTTCTTAGACAAAAGAAAAGAATAAAAGCCGTTTCATCGACTTTCATTCGACCTTCTCGTTCCTTGGCACCAATCCAAACATTAACACTTCCACAATTGACGATAGCGCTTCGGCAACCGTAATCTGATTCTTCATAAAAAATCGCTGATCCAGCGTCGAATTCATCGCATCTATAATCATCTTCATTAATAACGCTATATTTTTATTAACAATGATTCCTTCACGAATTCCTTGTTCGATTAGCACATGAAGCGTATGCCAGTCATCTTTGAGCGCGGAATCAATTCGACTCCATTGCTCAGGGTAATACCGCTTCATCTGCTCTAGAATTCTTAAGTCATACAGCTCGTAATGGTTGGGCAGAACGGTCATAACACCTTTGATTTTATCTAATAAAGACAAGCTCTCATCTTGGATAATAGCTTCCGTTTTCTCATCCGCTTCACGCAAGGTTTGTTCAATAATCGCTTCCAAGAGCTCCACTTTGGAGGAAAAGTTCTCATACAGCGTGCGTTTGCTAATGCCTAGCCGTTTGGCTAGATCATCCATTGTAAATTTCATGCCTTTATCATGAATCTCTTCGATAAATGCACTCATTATTCGATCTTTCTTCATTATCAATCCCCCAGTCGGGTTTGGAAACTAGTTAAACAAAAAAAGTTTTCACAGTATCGATCTATTCATTTTACCTCGGTTCTTCTGAAAGTGCAAGATGACTCCTTGATTTTTCGGTCAGGGCGTGCTTGCTCCTGCAGATGGTACCGTCATCGAGGTTGTTAGTGACATTGCGGATAACTCCCCTGTCGGCACCATGAATGCCAAGCAGCCCGCAGGCAACCGAGTGGTCATCGACCACGGCAATGGCGAATACAGCCTGCTGCTGGCTCATCTGAAGATGGGCTCAGCCAAGGTGCAGAAGGGAGCTATCGTTAAGAAAGGAGACCTTGTAGGCTTATGCGGTAATTCAGGCAATTCCAGTGAAGCGCATATTCATTTCCAAGTTTCCAACAATCCGACCCTGGATTTGGGCAAAGCGCTGCCTGTTCGCTATGAGGGTGACGTGAAGGTCCTGCAAGGACAGACCCTAGTTGGATCTTAAAAATTGAGGAACGGCCTTCTCGCATCTCCTGCCTACGAAAAAGCCGCTCTTTATTTTCTTTCAATGTCTTATCTATGCAACCGTCATACAACACTTGCCCCATCGATCAAATCAGGATCATTGGTATTTGTGCTGCTGTTCTGATTATTAGTTAGCGTTCCGAAGCTGTCTCCTGGTGTAAACGAGTTTGCACCCGCATTCATCTTGGAGTTGCTTGACATCACAATGAAACCGACATCTCCGACTTGGACATTAGAACTGTTTGCTACGCTGTTAATTCTAATGCTTCCGACTATTGAATTCATCCGTTGGCTCCCTCCCGCCACAAAACGTCCCATAGCCATCGTATGTAAGTGTTAGCCCAAACGTCACCTAACTCCCGATCTTTTCCACGCTTGCAGCTTTCCCATAAATTCTATGCAAGACGAAACTAAGAAGTAAGCCCACAAAAGACATGCAGGAAATCAACAAGTATAGGGTCCTTGCCCCTAAGGATTCATACGCCCAGCCGCCAAGATACGACGCCACGATGCCCGATACGCCAAAGAAAAGTAAAGCAAGCACCGTCTGACCTGTGGCTTTCCACTCTTCTGGGACAATTCGATACAAGTATTGAATTGCTGCTGAGTAGAAAACAGGGAAAGTAAAGACTTGAAGCAGCTGCAAATACGTTAGTAATTGAGGATCCGTAATCCATGCCGATAGGAAAAATCGCAACACATAAAAAAGGCTGGCAAACGAGATGATCAACATCTCTTTCCCTTTTCGAAGCCACCAGAAGCTCAAAGCGAAAACGAGAATTTCACTCCCCGCAGCCAGAAACCAAGCTTGACCAACCAAATCGGCAGTGCCGCCTAATTTACGAATATAGACACCAAGATAAGTATCATTGATACGTTGAGGAACAGCTGTAACAAAAATTAGGATCAGAAACCAGACCGTTTCCTTATAACTGAGAAAGTCCCGTAAACTTTTCAGCGTAACTGGCTTCCCTGTTGCAGGCGCATCCGGTAATCCCAGGCAAACAACAACACTGAGAACCCCAATACCGGCAAATAGCAAAGCCAAGCTGTGTATACCAAAATAGAGCATCGCATAACCTACAGCAAGGGACGTAACCGCATACCCTAGTGCGCCGAACGTGCGTATAGAACCGTAACTCACACCATTTGCTTCTGCCGTTTGGAAATTAAGGCTTTCCGTCAACGGATCCAACGGCATTAAGAAGAAATATAACAACATCGCAAAAAGAAGAAGAACGAAGAAACTGCCAGATGCATACAAAAAGTAGCCAGTTACGGCAGAACACGCCAATAGAAGGATCATAATTTTCTTAATCGTCCGAGTCCGGTCGCTAATCATTCCCCATAAAGGCTGGGAAAAAATCGTAATAATACCGCCAGTTCCGATAATGAGGCCAATCTTCGTCGTTGGAAGTCCCTGCGCATCCAGATAAACAGGGAGGAAGGAAACGAACATAGCAAGCAGAGCAAAATAAAGAAAATTAAACGTGCGTAATAAATTAGATGAATTCATTGCATACCTTAACCTTTCACTGATCTTGGTCCCCATTGTAACACGTCAAACAATCGTTCCCAATATAAATCCTTTTCCTCGCCCAATTTAATTAAATTGGGCTGCTCCTAAGCATTAGAGCGTTTAACAATCTCATCTGAGGACAGCACCTCTACACCAGCTATGCCTGACTTTGCAGAATTAATCAATCCAAGTGCGATTGTTTTCGCATGAATCGGCCGATAAGCCCGCATACCTCCTAGCATGAGGGGAGCAATCGCTTTCGATACCCATGCCCCCACACGTTCACCCAGGCGAACATCTTCGCGATCACCTAGAATCAAGGAGGGCCTGAGCAGAAATAAATAAGGAAGACCAAGCGCTATCAGCTCATCCTCAACTTCGCCCTTGACCTGATTATAAAAAAAAGCCGAACTGCGACTAGCGCCCATCGCTGTCACAATGGCAAATACATCAGCCTCAAACTTACGAGCAAGCTGCCCCAGGATCTTCGGGTATTCAAAATCAACTCGGCGAAACTGCTCCTTCGTCTTCGCTTTCTTTATGGTCGTACCTAGCGTACAAAAAACATGTGCTTGCTTCCAATCCGATCCATCCAACACCTCGGTGAGATTCGAATAGTCAGTCACCACTTGATACAATTTGTCATGCTCTAGATGCATCCTTTTGCGCACCAGGGCTACGACCTTGTCATAGAAGTGATCGTTCAGCAGCAGTTGGATCAATTCACGGCCCACAAGCCCTGTTCCGCCCGCTACAATAGCTGTAGTCCCCACAAAAATCCCTCCCTGAAAGCCTTCCGTCAGCAAACTTGCGCCTACTCATACTTAAAGGCATTAACTACTTTCAAATTTCCCAGTCTTCCCGAAGGTGTTCATAGATCCTAATTAAATAAGAGGCCGGATTAGACTGAATAGTTACATCATGCCCTAGTTTACGGGTAAAATGTTGAGCTATCGGAAAAGCAAGCTGTTGAAGCCTCGAACTATGCATTGTAGGAATCCGCTCTATCCACGCTTGTAAAAGCTGCCAATCTTCTGACGTAACCGCCTGCTTTGCAGCGTCATCGAACTCGATTAGAGGGATATCAAGCTTCCATTTGGATATCGCTTTGTCAATCTGTCGTCTAAGCTTCAAGCGTTCGCTTCTAGCTTCAATGACCACGATGGTGCCAGCTACCATATCCCCGACGCGCTTATCTCTTGCGGTAAGAAAAATGGCAAGGGCTCCAAGAAAATAAAAGCTTGGCAGCATGTCCAGGAGACGAAATAAGTTACGAATGATGATTGATAACAGTGTAGCGGATTGGCCGTTATTTTGAAGAACCCGGATTCCGATCTTCTTCTTGCCTGGTGTTTGCCCACCCATATAAGCTTCCGTACACACAAAGTAGCCTAAATTTATAACGATGAAAAGCACAATCACAAGCACAATCAAATAGTCGGCAATGTCAGGCAGCCATTCCCCCGCATACAGTCTGCCAAAACCGAGTGCAGCTACAAACAAAATCGTATTTACTATACTTAAAATGACGGCATCAATTAGATGCGCAAGCGCTCTAGTACCTAGTCCTGCTGTTTGAAACTGCAACTGCACCTGCTCAGGGGTAATAATCGTTACTTCCTTATCCAGAGATTCGTTCATAGCATCTCCTCAACATTTCAAAATTATGGTAATATGAACAAAACCAATATACGTATGCTTACCTTGCAGGTTTTTCATAAGAAAACTCAAAGCTAATCTTACGATGCCAGTTTTGCTACAGCAAACTCTGAGGAGGCCCCATGGAAATATCGCGATTCATTAAAGAAAACAAAGCGCAATGGACTGAACTTGAACAGCTTCTTCTTCAACTAGGTAAACGAAAGAACAAATTACAAGCCAGCCATTTGAATCGATTCACGGAATTATATAAAATCGCATCGGCGCATCTGGCCACGATGCAAACCCACAAGCCGAATGATGAAACGACGCTCTATTTGAACCACCTCGTATCCGGAGCTCATAATGCGATGCATAAAGAAAATAACAAAAGCAGCACGCAGTTGAAAACGTTCTTCCTTCATTACTTCCCTTCGCTCATTCAAGCCAGAAGTATGTTCATCGGCTTTGCCCTTCTTCTGTTCGTGCTAGGCGGATTACTCGGTTTCTTGTCCGTGTGGAAAGACCCGCTCAATCTCCATCTAATCTTGCCTGGCGGCATGGCAGATAGCATTGACCCGTCCAAGACAGCTGACGCCCGTGAGAATCTCCACAGTCCACTCGTCTCGACAGCCATTATGACGAACAATATTCGGGTTGCTGTGCTTGCCTTTATCAGTGGCGTGACACTAGGCATCGGCACCGTTTATCTGATGATAAGCAATGGCCTTTTAGTAGGCGCATTAGCGGCTGTATTCATGCAATCGGGAAAAAGCTATGTCTTCTGGGCCTATATATTGCCACATGGTATCATCGAGTTGACCGCCATTTTCATCGCAGGAGGCGCCGGACTGTACATGGGCTACCGTTTCTTCGTGCCTGGGCCGTTTCCTCGCAAGCTGCGTTTTCTGGAATCCGCGAAGGAATCTGCCCAACTGTTAATTGGCACGATTCCCCTGTTCATCATCGCAGGCATTATTGAAGGTTACATTACACCTTCCACACTTTCATTGGAGATTAAATACCTCATTGCAGGAATCACATTAATTCTTCTAGCGCTCTACTATATATTTGGCATTAGAGTACGTCCCGAGATTTCAAATCCATATACACGTTAACCGCGCTAAGGGTCAATTGGTCGGCGGGGACATCCATAACAGGGATGCCTCGGCTGGCCATTTTAGTTACATAAGCATAACGATCCCTTGTAAATTTGTGGGCAATACTCTGCCTGTAAGCCTGTCGGCTATCCGCTGCCCGAATTCGAGTCCAATAATGAAGAAGTGGATCTTGAAGGGAAAGGAGGAGCACGTGGTGCCCTTTACGCAGCCGCTGTACGTAAGGCAGCAGTTCTCGATCATGCAAATAACTTTCCATATCCGAAAACAGAATAACAAGCGATCGTTTCTTTAGAAACCGAAGCATGTGTGACATCGCAATCTGTGTGTTAGATTCCACGAAATCGGTTCTCAAATCATAGACAGCTCTGGTCAATTCCTGCAGATGAGAAAGCCCCTTGCCGGGAGGAACATACACCTTCACCTGACTGGAATAGGCAAGCAACGCCACCTGATCCCCCTGTTTTAGGGCGACAGCAGCAAGCGTTAAAGCCGCTTCCAATGTACGGTCAAGCTTCACTTGTTCCTCCAGTTCAATTCCCATTTGGCGGCCGCAGTCAAGCACCAGCGTAACGATCTTTCCTTTCTCTGGTTGAAAAAGGTTCGTCATTAGCTTAGCGGTGCGCGCAGACGCTTTCCAGTTCATGTGCCGAATATCGTCTCCCTGTACGTAGTCCCGGATATAGTGAAATTCGGAACCGCTGCGCTGCTTTTTGAACAACCGATGCCCTTCCAAAATCAAAGCATCCTGCACAGCCCCCAGCACACCTCTCACTTGGGTTAAATCAGGATAAATGTCAATCGTATCTGCTTGTGCCAATTGAACTTGCTTTTTCCACAGCCCTAGTCCCCCCCAATAACGAAGGAACACATGCGCAAATACATATCTCCCTCGTTCGAGGGCCGTAGTCGTATAAAAGAATGACGCTTCTGTTCCTTCGAAGCTGCCGCTCAAGTGGTTGCGTACCGCACTGAATACAGCGGGTAAGTCGTCGCAAAGCTCAATGTGAACCCTCTGACGGCTCCCTGCATGCAGCTCAAGCACCACTTCGAAACCGTTCCTGACATCCATTCGAACCGGTAGCTGCCGTTGAACAGTCCACACACTGCGTTTAGGCAGCAGAAGAAGATCTACGCCGCTAAGAACAACTAGCAGCGCATTGTAACTCCAGAAAATGGGTAGACCGATTCCAAATACAGAGCCCACCAAAGCAGCAACTGCCCCTACCGATAAGAGCGCAATAAACCGACTTGTCGGTACGATAAAATCTTGAAACAAAATTCTAGCGAGGAACCGGAATGGAGCCGAGCGTCTCTTGGATGATTTGGTCACTGGTTCCGCCCTCCAATTCCGCTTGAGGCGTCAATAGCAGCCTATGCCTCAGCGCTGGTCTCGCTACAAGCTTGATATCATCAGGCGTTACATACGTCCGCCCCTCCAACAGCGCCCAGGCTTTACTGGCCATCAACACCGCGATGCCTGCCCGTGGACTTGCTCCTAACTGCACACGCTTGGATTCGCGCGTTTTACGAATTAACGTGGCAATGTAGGCATATAACGACTCCTCCACAACGACATTTACCAACTGTCGCTGAAGCTCAGCAATCCGCTCAGGGGTCAAAATTGCCTGTATCGTTTGTTCTTGCTCCTGGCGGAATGGCACGTGACGGCGCAGAATTTCCACTTCCGCTTCTTCACCTGGATAATCAAGGACAAGCTTAAACATGAAGCGATCCAACTGCGCTTCCGGCAATGGATAGGTACCTTCATACTCAACTGGGTTTTGCGTCGCTACAACGAAGAATGGATCTGGAAGCTTGTACGTATTTCCTTGAATTGTCACTTGCCGCTCCTCCATCGCTTCGAGCAGCGCAGCTTGCGTCTTTGGTCCCGAGCGGTTGATTTCATCCGCTAGCAGGACATTGGCGAAGATCGGGCCTTTAATCGTTGTAAAGCTATGATCCTGCATATGATAAATGACACTGCCGGTAATATCACCGGGCATCAAATCTGGCGTAAATTGAATACGACGATACTCTCCGCCGGACAGCTCAGCGAGTGTTCGAGCCATCCTCGTTTTTCCAAGACCCGGCACCCCTTCCAGCAACACATGCCCTCCAGCCAACATAGCAGTTACGAGTAGTCGGATGTTGAGCTTTTGCCCAAACAGGCGCTGCTCCATCGTTTCGATTAATTGATTCATTTCGCTCACTCCTTCTCCAAATAGGCGATCATGTCACCCATCTCACGCGTTCGTTCCACGAATTCTTTAGCAGATAGGCCCCGCTGCTTCGCAGCGCGGGGCGCATCGTCGCTGCCGCCGTCCTCTGCCCGCGGCACATCCACAAGCAGGCGCGCAAGCTGCGCCACTTGCGCCTCAGGCCAACGGCCGCGCGCAGCTTGCGCGGCCTCCTCTCGGCTTGCGTTGGGGCTAAGCCCCCAACGCTGAGCGAGCAGCTGCCGCAGGAGCTGCTGCTGGTGCGCAAGCGCCTCCTCGCGGTAGCCGAGGCGCTCATACCACGCCGCGAGCGCTTGCAGCGTCTCGTCGCCGCGCCTTACCGTCCACGCCCTCGGGGTGTGGACAGGCCCAAAGCGCTTGCCGCGCAGCCAGAGCCACAGCAGCAGCGCAAGAGCGAGCTGCACGCTGGCAAGCACCAGCCACGTAGGGTAAATGGCCAATAATCCAGGCTTGGTACCTAAGCCGTGATGGGTCTCATCGACCCACACGGCCCCCCAAGACTTCGCGAACAACGGCCAGATCAATTCGAAATGAGACTCTTTATTAATCGTCTCATTTTGCATCCAGTTCGGTGTCAGCACCACGGTGATGCTGCCCGCTCCCACTTCCAGGCGTCTAGCGAGTATGCCGCGTTCATCAGCGAACAAACCATTCCCTTGGCCGTCCGACTTGAGTCGAAAGGACGTGTCCACTTCTCCCCTGAGGATACCCGGAGTTCCCGGAAATTCCTGCCCCGTTGTAATGGTCATGATCTCATTCAGCCGATTGTCAACCGTTGAAACCTCATCCTTCTTGGCCGCATTAGCAACATCTTCAATCGACCATTGCGTCCAGCCGACAGGTTGACGATCGAATAGGATGAAGTCATTTCCTTTCCGCACCCAATTCAGCAATTGTTCCCTATCCGCCTTAGTAACCGCCGTAGGCTCGATGGCAACAAGCAACATTGACCGTTCGTTAGGCAAGTTTTTCCAATCTAGACGCCATTCTTTAACAGATGGTTGCTTGCTGCTTAAGAGCTCTTTCCAAGCTCTGGTTCCATCGGCATCAGCTGAAAAAGACAAGTAAGGCGGTTGATCCACCAATTTCGGCTTTACAATCCAATAACCTAGCAGGAGGAACAATAGGATACTGAGTACTAACCCCACATTCAGCTTATTCAGCCTTCTCATGGGTAAAGTCCCCCTCTCTGCCGATTACTTGAGCCACTTGCTCGTACATCGTATCGAACAGTTCCTCCGTTACTTCTTCTTTTCCATACCAGATTCGCTCGAAAACCAACGAGCTTTCCTGGAAAAGGGGGACTATCGAAGGTGCTTTACCGATCAGCTCCTCCGTATATTCCCAATTTGTTTTCCACTTCTCTACGCGAATCGAACGTTTTTCTTCTAAATAAAAGAGCAAGGAGAGGAAGACAGAACGCACACCCTCTCGCCAGTCGCTTGTTTCCCGCAAAAGAGCTGCTTGCTGCCAATAATAATCGTATGAACGGCTCGAATCCCCGGTAGGTAAATAGGCCTTCTTGCGAATCCGTTTTTGCCAAATCATCTGCTTCGAGAACCAATAAATCGCGAAGATGGCAATTGCAAACAACAGGACGATCAAGCCCAATGTAAACAAGTCCGCCGTACCTTCGGACATCTTGAAATCGGGCAGCCAACTGCGAATTTTACGAAATAACGGCTTTAGCCATTCCCTTAACGAACCATGCTCTTTTATAGCATACGCCGTATATTCATCTTGATTTAAAATGTTTTGCAGTTGCTCTTTATCTTGCTGCACAGAAGAAATCGCACCGAGACTATTCATTCTTTTTATCCGAGTCCTCTGGCTTGCCATCTTTCTGAGATGCTTCGTTTTGATTCTGCGGCTCGCGATCCTCCGCTTTGTTCAAAGCTTGCTGATTTTCCTGTTCATCAAAAGGGTCGAAAGGATCAGGCTCCAAAAAGGCTTCTTGCTGTTCCCTCCCTTGAGATTCTTCTCGTGGCAACGACTGCTCTTCGAGTTGGTTCGGTAGTTCTGATTCCACTACCCGCGGGAGCGCTGGTTCAATTCGTTCTGGTTGATATAATTGCTCTGATCCACTAGGGTTAATCGTGTTATGAATCATGGTTTCAAGACCTAAGCCATCGTTGCGCACTTTCAAATCAAAAAAACTAATAGCATAAGATAGAATCCCAAGTGGAGCGATTAAAATGCTTACTAGGCTAAGAAGCAATTGAGCACCCAGTCCCAAGCCGAAAGCAGCCGTAACAATCAATTGGATGACCGCTTGGAAAAGATACAAAATAATGATGAGTACGAAGAACATTAAGAACAAACGCCAGAAGTTGCCACGCGTCAATCTCCAGCTACGACTTAATCCAATGGAATCTTCCCCGAGGGCAACAATCGGTAAATAATAGCCCCAGCGGAGGAAGAAATAAGCCCCTGTCAATAAACCAGCTATCGTAAGAAGAATAAAAAAGATAATACCAATTACTACTCCTGTTCCCATGCCTGAGCCGCTAAGCGTCCCTGATAGACCTGCTCCCAACGCAAAAACAATCACAAAAATACCGAAAATAAAGAAAAAAACAACGTACATTCCCAAAACGATGAGTCCATCCAGCGCCGTGCTTCCAGCTAATGGCCAAAAGCGACGAAACGATTTTTTGAGCATATCGCCTACGCCCGGTACTTTTTCTCCCAACAAGTGAGCCTTCACCAGATGAACGACCGAAGCTACTGATGCCGGCATCATGCCAAGTAAAAATAAAGGAAAGAGGACAAGGAGGAAAACGAGCGATTTCCATACATCAATGTCAGGCGAAGTTCCTCTAAATGCAGCACCTGATGTAACAATATCCTGCCAAGAGCCGCCATTCCTAATTTGATCCAAAATAGAAGCGGACGCGCTTGCCGCCTCTTGATACAAAAGCAAATGCTGGAGCAAGTAAAACGGACCGTATAAGATCAACATGACTAGTGTCAGCTTCACAAAGTGTTTGCGGTATAAAAGGAAGCTTCGATCCAAGATTCTTCCAATTCCCATCGGCCTTATTGGCGTATTCAACACGAAAATCCCCCTAAATGTTGGTAATTTAAATTTTACTCTGCTTATTATACACTAAAGCTTTAATTTTCTGACCACATTTTATAAAAACAAAAAGCTAGATTAATGAAAAATTCATCAATCTAGCTCTACTCTATTACGTCCCCCAGATTTCGCTCGATACAATGCATGATCGGCACGGGAAACCATATCCTCCAGCACCGTTGTACCATACTCTGGACTAGCCGAGTACTCCGCTACCCCGATACTTACGGTTAAGGGCACTTTGACACGCTCATCTTTATAAGGTTCTTCCATCAAACGTTTCCTCAATTTATTAGCTAAGCTTGCTGTCTCTTCCGCATTTTTATGAAGAGCCAGAATTATAAATTCTTCTCCGCCATATCGAGCGACAATTGTATCCAGGTCAGCCTCCTCTTTGAATAGGAAAGCCACGTGATGAAGCACCCGATCCCCCACTAAATGACCATAAGTGTCGTTAATTCGTTTAAAATGATCGATATCCAGCATCATCAAGGAGCAAGGTTGTCCTGCTACGATGCATGTCTGCAATTGCTCACTGCCTTCCAGCATCATAAACCGTCTATTATGAATCTGCGTCAACTGGTCAACCAAAGCGGAATGCTCCAGCAGCGCTATGTTTGTTTTCAGCTTGCTTGACATCATATTGAACGTGGAGCACAACTGTTTCAACTCAACAGGAGCCAGTTTAATCTTGTCCACATCGATTTGATAGTCATAATTCCCGCTCTGTATAATCTTCGTCCCTCGAAGCAGATAGCGGATGGGTCGCTCAATGCGGGAAGTAATAGAGACCGTAGCAATAAAGCTAAGCAGCAGAGCTATCAAGCTAATGATGATAATAGTAACAATTAATCGGTTTAATTTCTGGAAAATTTCTTTCTTTGCTATTTCCCCGACTACAATCCAGTTTTCCCCTGTGGACCATTGGTATTGACCGTAGACTTTATCACCATGAAAGCCGATATAGGAATCGTTTGAGTCGATATTCTCATAAGCTCTTTGGATAATTTTTGTAGTCATCATGACATCAGCTTGCGGGCGGCTTAGGGATCGAGAAGACGTTATTACTTTACCTGTCTTATCGACTACGAATACTTCACCCGTTTTCCCAAAACTAAGCTGCTCCATGAGCTTATCCAGCATATCCAGCGAAACCGATCCAACCACAACTCCCTGGAAATCCCCTTCATCCCCTAGTACAGGTGCAGAAAAGGTAATCATTTGCTTACCCGAAAGATTTGAAAATAAGACATCAGATATGTGCTCTTTTTTCTGAAGGGCCTCTGTAAAATAAGAGCGATCTCCAACAAAAATCGCAGCATTCGAATCCGCCTCCGATCGGTAATACCCCTCCTTATCTACGAAAAAAATACCATCAAACTCAGAATGGACACGAGAGTAATCCGCGATATCCTTATATAACTCAGATATTTGAAGAAGTTTTGCAGGGTCAGATTTCGCGAACCTTTTAATCGTATCTAGTTTCTCTTCGCTCCATCTTTCAATATATAAGCTCTGCAAAGCAATGATCTGCTTCAGCTGGCTTTCGGCTTCATTTAAACGATCGTGTTTCTCCGTAAAATAAAAAGGAACAATAATACAAAATTCGAGCGCAATAATAATAGTCCCAATCCATAAACGGAACCTTTGCTTTATCGTCTGGCTCAAAAAATAGGAATGTATTCCTCGCCTCAAGATGTTATGCTCCTCTTCATCCTTAATGCCATTATTATACCCCTCCTATCCATTTTTGTCGTTGAAAAGAGTCCTTTTTTGGCTTATGCTAACTTGTATCATCCTAAGTGAATGTTCAATTAAGGAGCCGACAACATGGAATACCCAAGTTTAGAGATGCTCTTCTTTTTAATCGGTGCCGGTTTTTTAGCTGCTTTCATTGATGCTGTCGTCGGCGGCGGTGGTCTCATCTCGCTCCCTGCCTTGCTATTTGCCGGTCTTCCCCCTGTGTTTGGTCTGGGAACGAACAAGCTTGGCGGAACCATGTCTTCGCTGACAAGCACGAGTTCCTTTTTGCTATCCAAAAAAGTTAATATGCGGTTAGCCGCTTGGCTATTCCCGCTCTCTTTTATCGGCGCCATCTTAGGCACCTATACGGTGAAACAGGTGCCCTCGGATTTTCTGAAGCCACTCGTCGTCTGTATGCTCGTCGTCGTCACCATCTATACGTTAATGAAAAAAAACTGGGGCGCTACCTCCACCTTCAGTGGCCTAACCGCCAAAACCATAACGCTGCTTATATGCGGCGCTTTCGCCATCGGTTTCTATGACGGATTTTTCGGACCAGGCGCAGGATCATTCCTGATCTTCCTGTTTCTCATGGTCGGCTTTGATTTCGTCGGTGCCTCCGCCAATGCCAAGGTGCTGAACTTGGCGAGTAATGCAGCTAGCCTAGGCACCTTTTTCTTGATGAAATCCGTCAATTGGTATTACGGATTGCCCATGGGTATAGCAATGATTGCAGGTGCGCTAATTGGCTCTCAGGTTGCTATTCGCAAAGGCAGCACCTTCGTTAAGCCACTGTTCATTCTCGTAACCGTGCTGCTTATTGGCAAGCAGGTTTGGACATTGATTTTCCATGCTTAATCTAACCGAAGCCTTCCCACAACATGTCGGGGAGGCTTCGCTTCCTTACAGCAGCCAAAAACCATATAATGAATAAAGCTTATTAGCCTGTTGGAAATGAGGATGTTATGCCGATGAAAATACTTGTATTAACCGAAAAACCTAGCGTTGCCAAAGAAATTGCCCGTGTGCTTGGCTGTACCCACAAACAGAAGCACCATTTCGAAGGACCTAAATATGTCGTTACTTGGGCGCTTGGCCATCTTGTTACGCTTGCCGAGCCTGACGATTACGATTCCAAATACAAAACCTGGAACCTCGAAGATCTTCCGATCATTCCAGATAAAATGAAGCTTAAGGTCATTAAAGAAACCTCGCAGCAGTATCGTGGGATTGAGCAGCTAAGCCGCCGTACAGACCTCGCGGAGCTGGTCGTTGCAACCGATGCGGGGCGCGAAGGCGAGCTCGTCGCGCGCTGGATCATGGAGCTGATCCGTTGGAAAAAGCCGTTCAAGCGGCTCTGGATCTCTTCGCAGACGGATCAGGCCATTCGTGAAGGCTTCGCGCAGCTGAAGCCGGGTACGGACTATAACAGGCTGTATCAAGCAGCCGTGTGCCGTTCAGAGGCCGATTGGCTCATCGGCCTCAATGTAACCCGCGCGTTAACCAGCAAGTTCGGCGCGTCACTGTCTGCGGGGCGCGTACAGACGCCCACACTCGCGATGATGATTAACCGTGAAACGGAAATCCGTGAATTCCGCTCCGTCGACTACTGGCTTATCGAAGCGGATCTAGGTCCTTTCCGCGCTAGCTGGCGAGATCCAAAAACAGGGGATTCGCGTATTTTTGATCTTGAGCGCGCCAACGCGCTCAAGACGAAACTCCAAGGCCAGAATGGGAAGATCGTTCAGGTTCAGCAAACGGAGAAGCAGATTCCGCATCCGCTGGCCTATGATCTAACCGAGCTGCAGCGAGATGCCAACCGCAAATTCGGCTTTTCAGCTAAACAGACATCGAATGTGCTGCAGCGATTGTATGAGCAGTACAAGCTCGTTACTTATCCGCGAACCGATTCGCGATACTTAACTTCCGATATGGTACCTACCTTGCTTGGCAGACTTAAAGGGGCAGCCATTGGACCGTATGCGCCGCTTGCCGCTCCGTTTATCCGCAAGCCTTTAACGATAACTAAACGCATCGTTGACGATAGTAAGGTCAGCGATCATCATGCCATCATCCCGACTGGCGAGGCCATTTCACTAGCCACCCTTAGTGCCGATGAACGTCGCCTTTATGACCTTATTGTTCGAAGATTTCTTGCTTTATTTTATGGACCGTGCCGTTATGACGAGACGAAGCTAACGGTGGAAATCGCCGGCGAGAAGCTTTACGCCTCAGGTAAGGTGGTTAAGCAGGCTGGCTGGAAAGAAGTATATGGCGCTTCGGATTTCTCTGATCCAGATCGTGAAGAGGCTGAAACCGATGACGATGCTTCTCAACTATTGCCACAGGCCAAAGCGATGGACCCAGTGACCGTCAAAAACAGCCGTCAATTAGGCCGTCAGACGAAGCCTCCTGCTCGCTATAACGAGGCTTCCTTACTCTCTCAGATGGAGAAACATAATCTGGGTACGCCAGCAACGCGCGCAGACATTATTGAAAAATTAGTTTCCTCGGACACCATTGAACGTCAAGGTTCTGTCTTAATGCCGACTGGTAAAGGCACACAGCTTATCGAGCTAGCCTCCGAAGAATTGCGTTCACCAGAACTTACAGCTCGTTGGGAACTCGAGCTTGAACAAATTGCCAAGGGCAAGGGAAGTATGGACAAGTTTTTGAGCGGGATTCGCTCCAAAGCGGCAGAACTCGTTAGTGAGGTCAAAAAGAGTGACGCGGCGTACAAGCCGCATAATTTAACGGGAAGCAAATGTCCGGACTGTGGGGAATATCTCCAGGAAGTGAAGGGGAAACGCGGTCGTTATCTCGTTTGTTCTAGTCGGGAGTGTTCGTATAAACGTGAAGCAGACGGCCAACTTTCGAATCGTCGTTGTCCGCAATGTCATAAGAAGATGGAGATTCACACAGGAAAGTCAGGTAAATATTTCCAATGTCGTCCGTGTAATGTGGTCGAAAAGTTGGAAAATGAAGGGGCTGGCGGCCGCCGTGCATCAGCAAAAGCCAATCGGCAAATGATCGAGAAATTTTCGGATAACTCTCAGTTGAACAACAGCCTTGCTGACAAACTGCTCGCAGCGCTGCAAGAGAAGAAAAACAGTTAGTTCGTTAGTTCAAACCTACTTCTATCCAACCCATGCTTACTGCGTGGGTTTTTTTATATTTTAGAACATGTATCTGCTTTTGGGGGCTGCACAGAACCTTTAATTGCTAATTGCAGCTCTTCAACACTCGTAATCCCTAAACTGATGAGCGCTTCACCCGCTTCCATGTAAACGCCGGCCAGCAGATGCATGCTTGTGTTGGGAACAAGTGACTTTTTGAATTCATGGAATAACACAGCATTATACGTTCTAAGCACAGACATGAATTCCACTGTCGGAGGAACGATATTTCGAATCGCTGAAACTTCCCAGAAGAAGTCTCTCACCTGTATAATATCCGTACCCGTACGATTCAATCTACGGATCATAGCAAAAAACTCATCAATTAATTCTTTTCTTTCTGGTGACATGCAATCATCTCCTAATTGCCTAAACTAGGGATCCTACCCTTTCTATATAGAATATCATAAGTAGTTCTTTTGATCTATTTTCATAGGGTTACAGACTCATTCTATTGTACATTTTTAGCAACGGTTCTTTTGCGTAAAGAAAAAAACATATCTAATACGATCAACAACACACCTAGATTAATAGCTAAATCTGCAAGATTCATTACACCATTACCTGAATAAAAGACGAGGAAATCTGTTACCTTTCCATAAAGCAGTCTCTCCACGCCATTACCAATGGCCCCGCCTACGAATAGAGCCGCCCCGGATTCCTTCAGGAATCCACGAATAAGACCCTTTTTTCGGTAATACATGACAGCGATGATAAAAAGAACGGCGAGAATGCCCAAATAACGAGCCCCTCCTTGCAGCGTGCTTCCTGCCGCTCCCGTATTTTGGTAATAAGTAAAGGAAATGAAATCCTTATAAAAAGGCATCGATTCGCCCACCTCCAGCATGGAGCGAATGGCATATTTAGAAAGCTGGTCAGCCGCTGTCACAACCAAAACAATGAGATAGAATAACATCTATACGCCTCCTTCGCTTGAATCTACTATAACTATTTTACATGATTTCAGATCCATACGGCTAATGCTGCAAAATAAAGAGACAGCAGCTTACGCTACTATCTCAAAAAACAAATCTGTTTTTTACATACTATTCATCAACATGTCTTTTAAGCAAAGGGCTTACGTGCAATTAACATACTTGCAGCATGCTGGTGAGGAATTCCGGAAGAGCTGCAGTCGAAAATGTATGCCTCGGTGTAGAGCAATTCCCAATCGATATAATAGGATTGGAGCTCTTCCCTTTGGTATAAATACTCATTACGTCCCCAATCGGGGGCTAATGCGACATCTGGGTGCTCGTTGAAAGCAAATAGGACGTGCATTCCTCCCACGCTTGTATTCTTTTTCCACAAACGAAATTGTTCACTTCGTCTGTTCGGTTGGACATACTGAAGGGCTCCTATCGAATATAGTAAATCTACAGGCTGAGGAGGCTGGAAGTCGTTGATGTCGCCTTCCTGTACGTCGATTGTGACACCCGACTCCTTAGCGAGACGAATGGCCTTGTCTAGTCCAGACGTTGCTAAATCAACAGCCAATACGTTGTAACCTTGCTGAGCCAAATACACGCTGTCTCGACCTTCCCCAGCGCCCAAATCCACTGCATGACCCGCTGCAGGAGCATAGAAGCGGATTTTCCGAGCAAGTTGATTCGCTTCCTTCCCCCAGTAGTACGCATCTTGTTGGTATAGCTCTTGTAATTCTTCTTTATCCATCGTATACATCCTCACTTTCAATTCAACATACAAGGCCAAATACAAAGCCTATATAAGCAAAATAAACCTTAACGTTACGTTAAGGTCAAGAGTGTTTTCACTAATTCTCCCGGTGAATGAACGACATAGTCGGGACTACCGCTTCGTAAGAGTCCTGGGGCATCATAACCCCAAGTCACTGCAATAATCGGAACGCCTAGCTTTCTGCAGGCCTCAATGTCCCGCAGTTCGTCGCCGACATAAATAATTTGCGATGGGGTAACCCCCCATTGCTTCATAACTTTACGAATAGACTGATGCTTACCAAAAACATGCTTAGCAGATATAATTTCTTTGAAAGCGCCATCGAGCTTATTGTTCTTGAGGAAGAGTCGGATATTGCTCGCCGAATTCGAAGAAAGGATAGAGCACTTTATTCCTTTCCCCGATAGACGCGCAATCACCTCCTTCATCCCAGGCACGATTTGCAGCATACGGATGTTCTCCTGATAGCGTTGCCTTCCATCCATGGCAAGCTTGGGGATTTGCAGTACCGGAACGCCCAATCGTTCCACTCGTTCAAGAATAGAGAGAGACCGGAGAGCAGCAAGATCATGCTCCTGGATGATTCGGAAGCGATGCTGCACCGCCATTTCGTTATACAGCTTCACAAGCAAGGCACGGGAATCGACCAATGTTCCATCGAAATCAAAAAGTATGTGCTTCGCCATCAGGACGTATATAGAAACAAGGCCGGACCCTCGGGCGGCACTTGACGGATTTGATTGTGGATAAACTCCTCAAGGGGGTCTAAGGCATAATGGGGATTGCTCACAACGCGCAGATCTTCCCAGATACACATCATGCTCTGCTCGTGGCCTTCCATACTACCTGCAAACATTTTACAGCCACTGCAGAACTGCTCCTTCTGCTGGCCATCGAGCTTCACTATTTTATTGCGTAGACAGCAGTAAATTTCATGATCGGCATTACATACATTAACATGTGTAATTAGAGCCATCGTTTATCAACTCCTTGCGGCACATTTTGTGTGTAATAGTAAGTGTATCGACGTACTATAAAGTGTATGACAGTTTTTTAAAAACGCGAGAATTTTTATCATGACAAGCAGCCTAAATTTGCTACAATTAAGGAAAACTTACGAAATCTGAGGAGGAAACCGCATGCAAAACTGGTCTCATTATGTGATTCCATTTCTTATCATCGGCTTTGTTATTTATCGTCGCACGAAGCGAACGATCGGCTTTCAACGGCTTTCCCCCCGCAGGTTGAAATTCCGTCTCATCCTGTTCAGTCTCATTGGTCTGATCATCTTCATGCTTGGATTCGTTCATCCGATTCACTTTATCAGCTACGCGATTGGTTTAGCGGCAGGCGTTGCTCTCGGACTTACCGCCATTCGTCATACTCGCTTCGAGCAGCGTCCAGACGGTTGGTATTACCGGACCCACCTGTGGGTCGAAATCGCTGTGTTAGTGCTTTTTCTCAGCCGGATTGCCTATCGACTGGTTTTCATCACCGTTGTCTCCAATTCAGCTAGCATGAATCCCGCCGATCTATCGCAATTTACTAAAGACCCCCTAACAGCCGGCGTCTTTTTCGTCATCGTTTCTTACTACATTTTATTTTTGAGCTATTTGCTGCGTGAAGAGGTCAAGCTTGAGAAGAATCCGCCCTCCTTGGATGATAAAAACAGCTCCAGCTCCGTATCGAATGCGACACTTGATAATGTGTAGACTACTGAGCCTTGGCACTTAAGACCTCAAATTCAACAAAACCTCCAACCCCACTGTCCTAGTGGTTTTGGAGGTTTTGTTATTCAGCTTCTGTTATTTTCTCATCGGATACTACCTTCTGAAGACTGCCCCTTCTTCGCATCTCGCGTCGCCCTAAGCCTCGCTCACCTTCGCGAACTGTGTGTGGTACAGTCGTGCGTACAATCCTTCTTGCTCGAGGAGTTCGCTGTGCGTACCTCGCTCAACGACACTGCCTGCTTCAATCACAAGAATGTGATCGGCCGCAAGTACCGTAGAGAGCCGATGCGCGATCACAAGCGTCGTGCGCCCCTGCATCAGCTCCTCTAGCGCCGCCTGCACATAGGACTCGGATTCCGAGTCCAAGTGTGAGGTTGCCTCATCGAGGATGAGGATGCGCGGGCGCTTGAGGATCGCGCGCGCGATCGCGATCCGCTGACGTTCGCCGCCCGAGAGTCGGTGTCCGCGCTCGCCTACCATCGTGTCGTACCCTTCAGGGAGCGACGCGATGAAATCATGGATGTAGGCCTGACGGCAGGCCTCCTCCATCTCCTCACGCGTGGCGTCTGGCTTCGCGAAGCGCAAGTTATCGCCGATCGTCGCATGAAACAGGAACGACTCCTGCGTCACGTAAGCGATTGTGCTGCGGAGCGAAGCTAACTGAACGTCGCGTACGTTCACACCATCCACTTCGACGTCACCCGAAGTTGGATCATACAATCGAGCGATCATCCCGATCAAAGTTGATTTCCCCGCGCCACTTGGCCCGACGAGCGCAACCATTTCTCCTGGCTGCGCCTCGAACGTCACATCGCGCAGCGCATACTGTCCGGGCTGATAAGCAAAGGAAACCTGCTTATACGCCACAGCGCCTGCGACTTGTGTCAGCTGCCGCGCGTCAGGGGCATCTTGGACATCGGGAACCATGTCCTGATACTCGAAAATACGCTGAAATACACCCAGCGCCGTAGCAAGCTCCACCTGCAGGTTCAGCAGCGTGGCGACAGGCATGTACAAACGGCCGAGATAGGCCGCGAAAGCAACAATCGCGCCAAGCGTCATATTTCCGCTTATGACGGAGTAACCCCCGTACATGTAAATAATTGCTGTACCTAGCGGTCCAAGCGTATTCGTTGCCATACCGAACCAACGGCCTACCAGATTAAGCCGCAGCTCCAAATCCATAACCTTTTGATTCATGGCTTTGAATTCCACTTCCTGCTGGCGCTCTCTACCGAAGATACGCGTTAATAAAGCTCCTGAAATCCCAAAGCTTTCCCCGAGCTGAGCCGCGATATCTGAGCGTACTTTTTGCGTTTGCGTGCGCAGTTCCTTCCGCACCTTGGATACTTTTTTCACTGGCAGCACAAATAATGGAAGAATGATCATCGAGATAATAGCTAGCTTCCAATCTAACGCAAACAAAATACCTATTGTCGTAGCTACAACCACGATTTGCGTTATGGAAGATACAACGAGGGAAGTAACCACGCTCTGGACAGCCTGCACATCGCCTGTAATTCGCTGGACGATTTCACCAGATCGGGCATCCGTAAAAAAAGCCATCGACTGTCGCTGCAAATTTTGAAATAGCGACTGCCCCAAGTCACGAATAACACCTTGGGTTACTTTCGTGTTCAAATGATTTTGCCAGACACCCAGCACACCGCTCATAACGGGAAGCAGAAGCATGAGCAGCGCCATTCCCGCCAGCAACCGCATATTCCCTTGCGGAATCGCTGTATCAATAATTTCTTTCATGACAAGAGGCGGGATTAATCCAATGACAGCGGCAAGCAGCGCCAACCCTACAATAACAAGCAATTGTCCCCAATAGCCTTGAAATAACAATAAAATTCTACGAACAGACACATCTTTTAGCTTTGCTTTTGGGCGATTTGTCCTATCGGATAGTCGGCCCATATCCCCACCTGGTCTCATTTACCTTCACACTCCGTTCTACAACACAGCTGCCAATACTCATTGATTTGATTAAACCTTGCCCTGATTTCTCATGGTTTAAGGTTTAATCAAATTTGTATCATCATATCATTTTGGATACCCTTTATCGGAAAAGCATGCTTGATTGCATCCGTAACTTCCCTCGCCATGGCTAACACACGATGCAGCGAAGTCGTTTGAAGAATCGCGTATTGCTTCGGACCATCCGCATTTACCATTGCGGCAATTGTATAATCGCCGACAGGCGGAAGCCGTTTTCCCACTGATTTACCGGGTAAAAGCGGCTGATTCGATATCTGATATAACCCCACAGATTGCTTTTGTCCCAAACAAGCATCGATCGCAATAACGACACTGCCTTGCGGTATTTCACTGAGACGAACAACCATGTTGCTTGCATCGCATGGCGCCTCTAGCGTGCCGATGACGAATGGATATCCCGCTTCCTTCAACGCAGAACCTACGAGAGGACCTAAGGCGTCGCCGGTCGATCGATCCGTTCCTATACAGACAAAAGCGATTGCTTCCGTCTCCCTAAAGCTCGCCTGACTCATCTCCTTGAGAAACAAGGGGAGCTGTTCCCCGTTCATTTTCACCCAAAATTGCTCCTGCATGCCAACTCGATCTTCCCTCATCAGTTGCCCTCCTTGCACCTTCAGGATCATTGCTCCGAACTCCCGATGAATGATATAATGCCTTCAAATTCTATTCTTTCATAAGGAGGTGCACCATGTCCACCCTCGGAATTATCGCAATCCTGACCCTCCTTTACTGGATATTCATGACGTTGGATACCTACAAAGGCTTGCACCTGCTGCGTACTCTACCCAGATCGACGAAGCAGCTGGACAAGCCTCCGCTCGTTTCTGTCATCATTGCTGCCAAAGAAGAAGAGAATACCATCCTTGAAACCGTTCAACATCTTCTTTCTCAAAACTACCCTCGCCTAGAAATTATCGCCGTGAATGACCGTTCTCAAGATGCAACTGGCGTGAAACTAGATGAGCTTCGCAGATGGTCTGAGCGCAAAGAGGGCATACGTACCCCCTTACAAATCATTCACATTACCCATTTGCCTGTTGGATGGCTCGGTAAAAACCATGCGCTCTATCAAGGCTATCTTCAAGCCCGAGGCCAGTACTTGCTGTTTACAGATGCGGATATTATTTTCTCGCCAACAACAATATCCGATGCAACTGCTTATATGCAGGAGAACGACGTCCAGCATCTTACCCTATCCCCGAACATGATTGCCCGTGGCGCTCTGCTACGCGGATTCGTCCATTTCTTTCTCTTTTCGTTCTCCCTGTTTGTGCGTCCTTGGCGCGCTAATAAAGACGACTCCCGCCGTCAAGGCATCGGCATAGGAGCTTTTAACATGGTCAGCCGTAAAGCCTATGATGCGATCGGCACCCATAAAGCCATTGCCCTGCGACCTGATGATGACCTGCAGCTTGGGATTTCCCTGAAACGCGCAGGCTTCCGACAAAGAATGCTATCTGGCAAGCACACCCTTCAGGTAGAATGGTACCGCTCCCTCAGAGAGGCGATAACGGGTTTAGAGAAAAACTTATTTTCCGGTTTTCGCTACAGCTACTCCATTGCCATACTCGCCTGTCTGGGACAATTGTTTTTCTTTATTTTCCCGTGGCTTGGTCTACTGTTCCTATGGGATTGGAGAGGCGTCCTCTTTAGCCTAACTGTCATTTTGCAAATCTGGCTGTATCGGTTGCTCATTGACCGTATCGTGGGCAAACGAGGCAGCGAAGCCTACCAGCTACCTGTAAGCGCAGCACTGCTGCTTTATACGATCATTCGCTCGGTGTGGCTTACTTGGAAACAGGGTGGCATCTATTGGAGAGGAACGTTCTACTCACTGCGCGAATTAAGGAAGAAGTAAGTGTTAGAAAGGATGGGATCTGGTATGCGTATGCCTTTACAACGGTTCAAAACATTTGTGCACCCAGGAATCTTAAACTGGCTATTCATAGCTGCCATCGCCATTCCAGCTTCTGCTTCCGCCCAAGACTCTGTTCAAACCCAAAGTCGAACAGTTTCCTATAATGGCAAAAATTTTAGCGCGCAGTGGATAACTGTTGATCTTACTGATCCTTATATTCGTGTGAAGCCCGTCCTAGCTGAGGCTGGCATCGGTCATGACGAATCGTTCAGCTCTATGATGACGCGAAGTCATGCACTAGCAGGTATAAATGGTACTTTTTTTGATGCTTACGAAAAAGACGACACCAAACGGTATCCAAACGGCTTGCTCATTGGCTCAGGTGAAATCGTACACTCTGGCAGTAATCCTGCTTTTCTCCTACTTGCCAACAAAACCGCCAGCTTGCACCGTATCGAAACCGAACAAAAAGTCAGCGTTACCCATAACGGAGATACCTATACATTTGCGTCTTGGGGTGTGAATAAATACTACGGGGACTCCGTTAACGACCAAATCGTCTGGTATACTGGGGCTTTTGGCAAGCAGATTGATTTTCCAAACTCGACCAAGGTCGTCGTTCAAAAGGGACAAATCACAATAGTGACCCAAGAGGCTATCGATATTCCAGAGGATGGGCAGATATGCCTAATTGGCAATAGCACGAACAACACTACCTACGTGCTGCCGAATATCCACATTGGGGATTCCATGAAGCTAGCAACGGCTGTCTCTGATCAGGATTCCGGTTCAATCTTTGCACTCCCAGCTATAGATGCTGCTATTGGGGCAGGGCCGCTTCTTCTAAACGGTGGTGCCGTCGACATTGATGCTGCGCGAGATGGCTTTACCGATCCGAAAATTACGACCAATGCCAACGTACGGAGTTTCATCGGCGTGGATGGTTCCCAACAGCTGATCATGGGCACGCTGTCCTCTGCGACGCTTTTGGATATGGCACATGTCCTGCTACAGCTAGGTTTAACGGATGCGATGAATGTTGATGGGGGTGCAAGTTCTGCCTTATACGCCAATGGATCGATCCTGCGAAAACCAGGACGTGCGCTTAGTAATGCACTTGTTGTGGAACGCTTAGACCATCAACAAATCCAAATCGAGGTTAATGAACAGTTTGTCCATGAGTTTAGAGGGTATTTACTTAGAGAAACAAGCATGGTGCCCTTCCGTGGGATTCTAGAAAGAATCGGAGCGCAATTTACTTGGAATGAAACGAATCGAACGTTAACCGTGCAATATGGCGCCAACCGCCTTCAACTGCAACCGGATCAACCCGTGATGATCTGGAATGGTAAATCTGTTCCTCTTGACGAAGCGCCGACAATTGTAGACAGTCATATCTATATGCCGCTTCGTGCAATTATTGAATCGCTTGGCGGTCAAATCAAATGGAATTCTCAGCTCTATCGAGCATCGCTTACTTTTTAATGAACCCGGTTCATACGTACAATTCGATAATATAATTGGCCACTTACTTGCTGTTCCACTTCCAGATACCCTTCTACATGCACATAATCCCCAGTTATAAAAGTCGATGCATCGGAAGACTGGGCGTGCGTCATGAACAGCAAAGCGGCTTTTTCGTTTCCTACCACGAATCCTACTTGTTCCTTTACCTGAAACTTATCAAGCACAACCCCATGGTGAGACCTTGCAATATGATGAAATCGCCATGTCCCCTCTTCTTTATTCATAAAATAAAGCACGCGATTTCGATGTTGATTGCTGAACTCTCTCGTTACACCAATCATACAAATATTACCGCTCAACATAAGGAACTCATCAACTTCATAGGATTTTAAGCGAAGACGCTGCATATTTTTTTGCTGAATATAGGTTTCCATCTCTTCTACTGTACGTTGATCTCTAGCATCCTGCTTCGTGGCGTAAAATACTTCTCTTATAAACGTGTCCGTCTGCAGGCTGCGTGCTCCCCGGAAATTGTTATACGTTCCGAAAAAGCGGCGAATGACATCCAGAATCTCCACTGGAATCTCAGACACAATTTCTTTTGTAACCATCGTACCGATGGAATCGGATTGTTTTCTTTTATGAAACCATTGTTTCCAGACACTCAATTGCATACCGAAATGTGTCACCTGCTTTCTTTCTTCCAAACATTCCTTCATTATAGGCCAAAATCAATAAAAATTCGATAAAAATCGCATGATTTCGCACAAAAAAAGAAACGCCTGCTTACTATGCTTTCATTTGAAAGAATCATAGGAAACAAGCGTTCGATATGGAATTCGTTTACAATACTCTTTTCGCTCCAACATACCTGGCGCTCCAATAGGAGCTACCAAGGCTTTCAACTGTAACGCCTCTTGATGTAGTCGAAGAAATGAATTCATTATTACCGACATAAATACCCACATGATTAATAGATTTTGAGGCGAAAAAAACGAGATCTCCTACCTTCAAATCTGTCACAGAGGTTCCGGCTTCACTATGCATTTCCCCCGATGTTCTTGGGAGGTCTATGCCTTTAGCTTGGAAAACATAACGGACAAAGCCCGAGCAATCGAAACCACTTGGCGTTGTTCCTCCCCATGCGTAGGGTACACCCCTATACGCATTTGCCGTTTGCACGATTTGATCCGTCATAGAAGGAGCTGGTGGTGCAGCCGGAGGGGGTGGCGGAGCAATCCAAGCAGGATTATGCGATTTGCCATCCACATTCACAATAGCAATTTCGTTGGGCTCGTTCCACTCCATCGCAGAACCGAACGTCTCCGTAATGAAGCGCAGAGGAACGTATGTATTCCCTTGATGCAGTGTCGGGCTGCTTTCCAAGTTAATTTTCTTGCTGTTAACAATTGCTTGCTGCTCATCCGTTGTCAGCATGATCGCCTGCTGCTTGCTCTTCAGCGTTACGACAACCTCGTCCCCTTGCTTCGCCCAGCCTACTTGGTAACCCAACTTCTCCGAAAGAACACGGAGCGGAACTTGAAGACTACCTTTCGTATCGATAAAAGGCTGAACTTCTGGAAACTGTACAATCTCATCGTTAATCTGAACTTTGACCGGCAGCGAGGATGAAGCTGCTTGAGCGGATGACACCGCGAATACAGGTACTGCGGCGCAGATGAATGCGCTTGAACAAATAAGACGTTTCGTAAAAAATTTCAAACAGCTTGCCTCCTTGAAGCCTCCGAGGTTAGTTGACGGGTTCGGGAAGAGGTTTCCCTAGCTCACCCAGCAAAGCTGGACGATCATTCACCCCAAGTAAAGAAGTCCCCCGTACCAGAGCTTTTGCTGCTCTGAGATTCGGCATTTTTTATCTCTGATAGACTAGCACAGTTCGAGCTCGATTTACAACTTTTGCAAGGTGGTAACTTTTCCCTAAAGGTGACTATGAGGAAGGACATCCACTTGTTATGCCTTTGATTTAGCAAGCAAATACAAGAAATAAGGAGCCCCAATAATAGCAACAACGATGCCTGTAGGAATCTCAGATGGCTGTAGAATCATACGAGCGAGCAAATCCGCGATAATTAATAACAACCCTCCGGCTAGCGCAGAGGCAGGCAGTAAATATTGATGTTTGGATCCAACTAGCTGCCGGGCCAAATGTGGACCTACAAGGCCAACGAAGCTGATGCCACCGCCAATGGCTACGCAAGCTCCGGCTAAAGCAACGGAACAAGAAAGAAGAACAAAGCGCTCAGCGCCTACTTTAGAGCCTAGGCTTATGGCTAACGGATCACCGAGTGTTAGCACATTGAGCGAACGCGCTTTGTAGAAAATGAACGGCAACAAAACGGCAAGCCATGGCAGAAGAGCCATAACAAACTTCCAGTTCGATCCCCAAATGCTGCCTGCTAACCATACCGCAACGAATTGATAATCGTTCGGATCCAATCTGATCGTCAACACGATCATCGCGGCACTGATCCCAGCTGCTATGGCAATCCCGGATAAAATCATTCGTTTCGGCGAAATTCCTCGATGTTTATCAATCGAGAGCAGGAAGATAAGCGCAGCTGCCGTTCCAGCACCAAGCATCGCCAACATCGGCAAGAAGAAGACGGGTACAGCTTGATTATTCGGGTAAAAGGCAATGAAGAGAACCACCATCAAGCCAGCGCCAGCGTTAATACCGAGAATACCTGGGTCAGCGAGTGAGTTCCGCGTAATCCCCTGCAAAATACAACCTGATACGGCTAATCCAGCTCCAACCAAAACCGAAATAACAATTCGCGGCAGCCGGAATTCGAATAGAATAAGACTCTGTTTCGGTGTTCCACCACCAAACAAGGTTTTAAATACCTCGATGGGTGATAATCGAATATACCCTGAATTCATACTGATCATAAAGACGGCAACGATCAACAGACCAAGAAGCGTCATGACCAACATAGCTCGCGTTTTTCTTTGTTTTTCTATTCGTGAAACGTGAGACAATGCCACTATAGCTCCCTCCTATCTCTACGTGTCAAATAGAGGAAAAATGGAACCCCGATGACAGCAATAAGCGCACCTACTGGTGTTTCAAAAGGGGGATGAACCAGCCTAGCTCCGATATCAGCTAGCACCATCAGCAAGCTGCCGAGTACAGCTGAACAAGGTATAATCCACCGATAGTCGACGCCGACCAACGCCCTCGCCGCGTGTGGAACCATCAACCCAACAAATCCGATTGAGCCAACGGAAGACACGGCTGCACCAGCAAGAATGAGAACAACGATCACACAACCAAGCTTAACCAGCTTCGTACGTTGGCCTAAATTAGTTGCAATTTCTTCACCTAAGCTTAGCAGCGTAATGGAGCGTGATAACAGCAAAGAGCCAATCAGCCCTCCAATAATCCATGGAAACATGATCTTGATTTGCAACCACTTCGTGCCGGCTACGCCCCCTGCATACCAGAACGCAAGCTCTTGTCCTACTTTAAAGAAAATGGCAATCCCTTCACTCAGCGCTGCTAATAAAGCAGCGACAGCAGCCCCGGCTAAAGCCAAACGAACCGGAGTTAACCCCCCTTTGGCCATCGACCCTATCCCATAAACAAGCCCCGTTCCAACGGCAGCTCCCAAGAAGGAATACAGAATCAGTTGGTAGAACGGCAGCCCTGGGAAGAAAGCAAAACAAAGTGCTAGTACAAAACCAGCACCTGCATTTATGCCCAAAAGGCCTGTATCTGCCAGAGGATTACGTGTCATTCCCTGAAGAATAGCCCCTGCCACGGCAAAACATGAGCCAATTAACGCTCCTGCGAGTGCTCTAGGCAGCCGAAGCTCTTGAATGATTTGATGCTGGGTCACATTCGGGTTAAAGTGAAAGAGTGCCTCCCAAACTGTTCTTATACTAATGTCTGCGGCTCCCAGAGAAATGGATACACATAAACTGAGTGCAAGCGCGATACTCCCGCCAATAATAATAAGTGTTGCAGCAAGAGGTCGCGTCCGCAGATTGTTCACTTTGTCCGAGGCCGCTTGCTTCATATGGATATGCTGAGACATGACAATACCTTCCTTATCTCGATGATAGTCACTTTATTGATAATGATAATTATTATCATGTTAACAGGAAACTATGGCCATGTGCAATATATATTTTTCCATTTCCATTGTTACCCCGTCTCTACGTGATATGGGCAAACTGAAGCCACAACAAAAAAGACTACCTCAAAGTGATCTACTTTTACCTTTTCATGATCGGTTTTTCAGCGCTACTCAAGAAACAAATTCATGTATAAATATTCAATTCGCTACTTACGAATTTATCTATTCCTAAATAGAAAAAGATCACCATGACGGTGATCTTTTTCGTTAAGCGGGTGATGGGAATCGAACCCACGCTACCAGCTTGGAAGGCTGAAGTTCTACCATTGAACTACACCCGCGTGTATCGGGACGACACGATTTGAACATGCGACCCCCTGCTCCCAAAGCAGGTGCTCTACCAAGCTGAGCTACGTCCCGATGGCCTATCTTATTTTTTGTAAAATGGCGCGCCCTGAGAGATTCGAACTCCCGACCTTTTGATTCGTAGTCAAATACTCTATCCAGCTGAGCTAAGGGCGCATAAAATTTGGAGCGGAAGACGGGGTTCGAACCCGCGACCCTCGCCTTGGCAAGGCGATGCTCTACCACTGAGCCACTTCCGCATATGTGATATTTCTCGTCACTTTAGAACGTGGTCTCAGAGGCGACAAGGAATAATATATCAGGATTTTAGAATAAAAGCAAATGTTTTTCGAAAAAAGTTGGATTCCATTTGTTCCCTGCTTAATCACAGCGACTTGAATTTCTGGATCGCTTAGCAACATGCTCACAGTTTGACATAAGCTCGATTTATTTTACTATTAGAAGTATAGCACGCTAGCATTCGGCTTCGTTAAGTGAGCCTTATAAGAAAGGAAAGATGAACCATGTCGACTTCACTTATTCGTCTACTAATGCCGATTCCTGAATACGACTTTGATACAACGGAGGTCGCTATACCTTGGGAACGTTTTAAGAGCGAAGGTTATCAAGTTACGTTTAGCACACCATCTGGTCGCAGAGGGTTTACCGATCCCTTACTGCTAACAGGCGTTCTTTTCGGTCAATTAGGTGCTTCCCAAGAAGCCATTCAAGCTTATCGGAAGCTAGAACAATCGGAGGAATTTCAATCCCCTATTCCATACGGGGATATCGATAGCACCCAATACGATTGCTTTGTCTTACCTGGCGGACACGCCAAAGGGATGAAACCTTATTTGGAAAGCCAGATACTGCAGCAAAGAATGCTTGATTTTTGGAAATTGGATAAGCCTGTAGGAGCGATTTGTCATGGGACTATCGTACTTGCTAGAACTATAGATCCACAAACAGGTCAAAGTATTATTTTCGGAAAAAAATTAACAGGGCTAACTAAAACCTTAGAAAAAACGGCCTACTATTTAACTGCATGGAGGCACGGGAAGTACTACCGTACTTATCCAGAATATGTCCAAGATGAAGTAACAAGAAACTTACGTGTTCCCACCGACTTCATTGCGGGCGGGCGTATACGAACCCCCCATGTAGTGAAAGATGGCAATCTCATTACAGCCAGATGTCCTGTTGATGCTGCTGAATTCGCCGATCAACTTGTCAAATTAATTAACAAAAGATTGAATCCATCCCATTGACGTATTCTTACTTAATAAAAATACCGCCGAAGGGCACTACTTCCCTTATAATACGCTTAAACAAGCTATCCCCTTGCATGTGTTCATCGAGCTTACGATCTGGCTTGCATGGTTGTAAAAGAACCTTGCCCTGCCCAGTCATCTCCCAGTGGTAGTTCATATGTTGACTCGCCATAGTATTACCATATACACACAGACGTAAACTTGCCTGTTTGGGATAAGCGATGAGGCAGTTCGTATCTACATAAAGTGGATTATCGGAGTGCAACTCCATTTGGTAAAGCGGCCCCGTTGTCAGAAGGCCTAATGTCCCTGGTCCTCGAAACTGCATTTTCACCAAATCCTGCGTGATCAATGTATTTTTAACACTTTGCAAATGTGAAGTAAAAGTAATTCCCTCTGTATAAAACAAAACGTGTCGGAATTCGTACAAGAGGTCGTCATCGATACCAATAGGTACAACGGCCATACTATACCCTTCAGGTACTCCCATCATAAATTGCAATGGTCCGTACAAGCGGGATTGGATAAAACGCTTTTTCCTGTACATCCCTGGCAGCTTCATTAGTGAATCTTCTCGCTGTTCAGACTTCCCTTGAAAAGCAATAATTTGGTTCGGGTGAAGCACGTGAACAGATTCATTTGCTTCTAATTGAAGGGTAGCCATTCGAGCCGCTTGTTCTAGCGATACTTTCACCATAGTTCCCCCCTTTCTGCATCATGGCCTTGGTCTACGCCTCTGCCTACGCCACACGATAAAACGGAACAACCTTCCTAGCACAAAGTAGAAAACAACGAATGCAATAGCAGTAACTGTTATTACCATGATTGTATGGTTACGCTTTTCCTTATTTAGCGCTATCTGTTCCATAGCCTTTAATCGCTGCTGTAACAGCTCATTTTCCTTTTGGAGCGTTTGATTTTGAGCGAGAAGTTTTTCTTCAGTCTCTTGTGAACGCTGTATCGCTTCAGAAAGCTTGTCCTTTTGCTCTTCTAATTGCTGCTTTGTAGCCTCATAATCTTTCTGAATTTGCTCTACATTTTCAGGTAATTGATAAATATCCTTGAACCGATCCAGCCAGCTAGCTTGAACGTTAGAAGAAGGCAGCGTGAACCCAATCGCAATCCAAATTGCGATCAGTAACGTTCCTACAAGAAATCTGCTGCTTGCCTTCATCTCCGTCCCTCCTAAACCGTGCGACATTTTCTTTTATTTTACCGCAAAAAGGGCAAAGAGACCACTTATACAGTTTGCACAGGATGCCGTAAAATCGTCTTCATCTTCAACGGCTCCACCTTCCTAGGATCCGACAAATAAATTTCATGATGCCTACCGTACGGTTTAAGTCTATTTTCATGCATGAAAATCTCTATACACTTGACGGTTTCCTGTTCTGTGGAGTATGGGCCTACGTGCAGCATTTGCACGCATTTCCCTTCATGAAGGGTCTCATAGTGAACCTGACTCAACGTTACCATTTCTTTTTTATTTAAGCTTGCGATTTGGCGTGCGGATTCCACCATCTCCATGGTTACATAATCGGGGACGCGAATCATTAGCTTCCAGTTCCACTCGCAACTAGGCACCTCCATTGCTGTTCGCTCTCCATCAACCCACCAGAGGCCCTCTAGCTTAGCTACGGTGAAATCTCGGCCCTCTTTCTTACATATGCCTTTCACACTATATGCGAGCGTATAGAGTGCCTCAGTGGCGTGTGCAAAGACCGTTCCATTAGGATCTCCTTGTCGCGCAATAGTGACATAAGAAATAAGTTCAAAAGCAACAAGCTGAGGGTACGTAGGGGCCGTGTAGTAAGATTTGTTTATTTTCGCAAGATCCAATTTATCCATTTGCAGATCACCTCCATTTATTTCCTCCTAGTTTACAAAACCAATACTGACAACTGTGCGTCAGTAAAAAATAAAAAGCTTACTTTCTCACGCATTTCCGTGAAAAAGTAAGCTCTAGGGGCTTTACATGCAAATCATCATTATTCAGCCGGAGGCGTGAATGTACGTTGTGCAAACTCAGCGTCAAGCATGAAAAAAGCGTTACTATCTTGATCGATACGTTTCAGCTTATTGATAATGCTGTCAAACATCGATTCTTCTTCTACCTGCTCATCAATAAACCATTTCAAAAAGTGCATTGTCGCGTGCTCTCTATCATTAAGCGCCAAATCGGATAGATGATAAATACGTCTTGTTACTTCTTGCTCATGCTTAAAAGCATGCTCAAATGCATCAAGTATCGAACGGTATTGATTGACAGGCGTGTCCATTCCAGCGAAAGATACTTTTTTTCCACGATCATTAATAAATTTGAAAATTTTCATTGCATGAAATTTCTCTTCTTCGGCTTGGACAGTGAAGAAATTAGAAAAGCCATCCAAACTTTCTGCGGCACAATAACCAGCAATGGCTAAATAGACGTGCGCGGAGTAAAATTCATAGTTCATCTGCTCATTCAGAGCTTCAGTAAGTGTATCATTTAGCATTGGTGCACACACCCTTTCCGGTTGGGTTATCTTCTACGCATTCCCCATACATACAAGATTACCAGAACTGCACCTACAAATACAAACGGTAATAACAACTTTAGCAGGTCAATGTTCATACCATCACACTTTCTGCTCTTGATTCAGCGATAATTTGTTTAAGTTGGGCGTACAGCATGTCAGGTGAAGCCGCGCATATCAGCTCTTTCTTGCCTAACATGGCGATACACTCTTTTTTACAATGTTTGCAGTTACCTAGACAGTCTTTTTTCTTTTGCTTCAAATCCGGATATTCATTTTTCAGGGATTTATATATTTGTTTGGAGCCAAATTTCTCGTTCCTACAGCAGTACTTAATTGTTTTCATCGGTTCACTCTCCGCACCCAGACTGATGCTGCTACTACCGATATTAATGATAATAATTATCAATGTCAATGGAAAACTAAAAAAGCTTGACCTGATTCTTGTAAAAAGACAAACAAAAAAAGCTTTCATCTATCCTTTAATAGGATAATGAAAACTTCCTGGTGATGCGGTCAAGAGGACTCGAACCTCCACGGGGGGTTAGCCCACACGGACCTGAACCGTGCGCGTCTGCCAATTCCGCCATGACCGCAAAAAAATGGTGAGTCATGTAGGATTCGAACCTACGACACCCTGATTAAAAGTCAGGTGCTCTACCAACTGAGCTAATGACTCTTACGAACTTGAAAAAATGGCGGAGCCGACGGGATTCGAACCCGCGGTCTCCTGCGTGACAGGCAGGCATGTTAGGCCTCTACACCACGGCTCCACACAAAGTATTTCCCTCTGCTAAGAGGTTGGTTGCGGGGGCAGGATTTGAACCTGCGGCCTTCGGGTTATGAGCCCGACGAGCTACCGGGCTGCTCCACCCCGCGTCAGTGTGATACGAATATCTTCTCCAAAACAATACCGAATTATGTATACACTAGCGATATTGATTTTCCCCAAAGACAATAAATTCGCACTGCTTTAAAGCCTTGCGACACTTTCAAGGAAAATGGTGGAGGCTGACGGGATCGAACCGCCGACCCTCTGCTTGTAAGGCAGATGCTCTCCCAGCTGAGCTAAGCCTCCATGGGAGTATAAATGGTGACCCGTAGGGGACTCGAACCCCTGTTACCTCCGTGAAAGGGAGGTGTCTTAACCACTTGACCAACGGGCCTCGTAAACAGGCTTTTATTTATTGAAGTATCTATGGCGGAGAGAGAGGGATTCGAACCCTCGAGACGCTTGTGACGCCTACACGATTTCCAATCGTGCTCCTTCGGCCAGCTCGGACACCTCTCCAAAATAAAGCCTGACATGTAAGAAAAAATGGCTCCCCGAACAGGACTCGAACCTGTGACAACTCGATTAACAGTCGAGTGCTCTACCAACTGAGCTATCAGGGAAAACTGCTTGGCAACGTTCTACTCTCCCAGAACCCTGCGGTTCAAGT
>NZ_JAAIKC010000015.1 GCF_010820665.1 Paenibacillus sp. SYP-B3998
GATTAAATATTAATCCCATTCCTATCACCCTCCTAATCACCAAGATAGTAATAGTGTATGAATTGGTTAATATATTGGCTTGGACTTATGCTATTAATCTGTCAAAATTCTCCCGGATATCTTATCCTGCCCAATCGCAACGCGGCTTTCAATCCATGTCGGCAGCGCATACTTGACTCTTAATATCTCTGCGAATCGCTTAGTCAAGATAAGCACCTGCTTTCAACAATATCCTTTTTATTCATACGCTTTAATAACCTCAACCTCAACTTCCTCATTACTTACCATATCCATCACAGCTTGAAAAAGATTCGGCGGGTATTCGGCAATCCGATGACACAAGTACAAAAACCATTGATGCCCATATGTAAGATAGATCCTTACTGGATGCCCAGCTGCTTTTAGACTGCTGCTCAAATCCGGACGAATTCCATACAACATTTCGAATTCTACATCTGAGTTGGATAACCACCCACGCTCCAGCACTTCCTCGATGATATGTTCATCATGGGTAGCGATAGATACACGGTGTCCTTGGCGAATCGTGCTTTCAACAAGTTCCAAATAACGATCACTAAGCGTTGAAGATCGAGGGATCGAGCAGTCAGCCGGTTCTTGATAGGCGCCTTTGACGATGCGTATACGACTAGGTGAGGCAACTATAGCAGCCAAATCCTGTGGCGTTCGTGTCAAGTGCGCCTGCAAAGTAATGCCAATGTTCGGATAAAAAGAGGCTGCTCGCTCATAAACAGATAGTATGTCATCTGTCTTACTGGACTCTTCCATACTAATGAATAATTCAACCCCAGCTTCCTGGGCTTGCTCAGCTAGATTCATCAGATGCGAAAAAGCAAACTCCTTATCCAAGGAAAGCCCGATATGTGATAGATCGAATGATACACGCGCTGGGACCCCGCCTTGGCTTAAGTCATGGATCAGGGCCATCATCTCCAATGCGGCTGCTTCACATTCAGTGGCAACAGTTGTATTTTCACCAATATACTCGATGGATACTGCGTAACCTTTAGCCACTAACTTGCGTCCCACTTTGAGTCCGTCTTTGCGATGTTCACCCGTTACATATCTATCAGCTGTAAGACGCAACAGCCGATTCAGTTGTGGTATCTGCTCCACATAAGATTTTAGGTCTGAACGGCGAGCGATAGATTTTAGTGCAGCTGTGAATTGTTTTTCCAAATCTGATACTTGGTACATGATGTCAACTCTCCCTCTTTCAAGTTACACCCAGTATACTAGGATGAAGGAGGCTGGTATTGTAAATAATTGCTCTTTTTTTAAATTGATAAGACGTATTTATGCGGTGTAGTCCCGACTATCTTGTCAAATGTTTTCGCGAAGTGACTCTGGTCATAGAAGCCCACTTCTACTGCAATTTCGGCTATCGATCGCTTCTTCATCAATTCCGACTTCGCATGATTAATTCGCAGTAAGTTTTGATAAGCATGCGGGGGCAGATGACTCCACCTCTTATAAATACGAATGAGATGAAATCTGCTGATTCCAGCTTCGTTCTCCAAATTCTCCAACGTTATCTGTTCGGAAAAATGCGCATGTATGTATTCCTTTATAAGTTTAACGTATTTCTGGTCTTGCTTTCCTTGGTGTGTTTCATGTTCAAGATCGGAGGTGTTCTGACTAACGAGTGCTTGTACCAGGTCGATTAAAGCAGTTTCGATCTCAATCGGAGAGGAGGTTCTGGTGAGTGCCTCCATCGTACGATTGATGTGTACACGGCAGACTTTATTTTTACCCTCACCCAATAAGAACGGGATATGAAGCTGATCAAGCTCCCGTTGCTTGAGACCCTGGAACCAATTTGGATTAATGAACAGCATCTTGTATTTCCATTTTACGCCCGTATCGGGATAACATGCATGCAGCATCATCGGCGGAAAGCTGATCAGCCGTCCCCTTTCAACATAATGCATTGTTCCGTCACACCAAGCATTCGTTTCACCTTCATCAATTAACCCAATCGAATATTCCTCATGGAAATGCTTTTGATAGGCAAAATCGCTCTTCAGACATCTCTTTGCTTCCAAGAAAGGCAATGCATCATCGCGGTAAAAAGTTACATCAGGCATATTTCGAGTCCTCTTCTTTCATAATGCATGAATACTTCCACGGGGATATTATAGGTTTGTTCAAAATACGAGTCATTAAGGCCAGACTATAGTTCTTTAACATTGTTAATACGTCTACTTCATTTATGTCAGTTCCACCTTTTAACCATAAGCTTATAACCAATTACAGAATTAATCATTTTATTTTACTATAAATTGGCTTGATTTGAATGATATATTGTTGCGCTGCCCGTTACTTCAATAAACCAAAGAGGAGCTGCCCCGTGGCATGCTCCTCACCTATCGTTTCCCGTTCTCCGCTTACAACATAACCTATTACAATTCAGAGCCAGTGGACATAAAAAAGATGACCTCTTATGAATTCAAGGGTCATCTCCTGGCAGCTTAACTCCGCGGTGGTTTGTTTAAGCTGTCCACAATCCGGGTCAGTGTTTAGCGCTGTCGGAGGGTAACAAAAAAAATAAATTGAACACAAAATATCGCTATGATATAATCAATAGCGTAACTGAAAAATAAATATAAGGAGTGTACTCATTTCTTTTCCTAGTTTAATTGTACATCTGGAACTTTAATTTGTCAATGCTCTTTCTTATCCAAAAAAAACGGAAAAAGGAGTGCGTTCAGGGAGAGATGGAAGCGAAGGATTGGTGGTAGGAACTGGAGCGGCTTGAAGGGATCAGAAACAAGCTGCAGGCAAGAATCGCCGAACTGGAGCCGAAGATTGTCGGACTACGTGATCAGGCTATGGATATCCGCAAGCGGTTTTGGGAAGAAGCTACGATTAACACAAGCACGTACGAAGACTTCGAAAAGACCTTCGCCATCCTGTAGCCCATCATCAAAGTCGGTTGTAAGCAAGAATCCCACGACGACTCCTATTTTCGCGTGTCGGCGTCCATCCAAGAACAGATCAATTTGTTCCTCGACCATTATTTTCATCCATACACAGCTCAATGAGCAGAAAGCAGGGACCTATGTCAACTCCTACGCAAACAAATCCGATGGCAACTGGCGGGGACGACTTCTCGTTGAAAGCCATTCTGCGTCCGCTCATGGCGATTATTGTCGGCATGATCATGGTTATTCTGGACAGCACCGTCGTCAATAATGCCATTCCGAAACTCGTTGAATACTTCGACACCGATCTGAAGACGATCCAATGGACCGTCACCGGC
This sequence comes from Paenibacillus sp. SYP-B3998, assembly GCF_010820665.1. Classification (GTDB taxonomy): domain Bacteria; phylum Bacillota; class Bacilli; order Paenibacillales; family NBRC-103111; genus Paenibacillus_E. Next base: position 3,281 of record NZ_JAAIKC010000015.1, read on the forward strand.
TATACGCTAGCCTTATCCGCCGTTATCCCGCTTGCAGGCTGGATGGCCGATAAATTCGGCTCCAAGCAAATCTTCATGATAACGATCGCCCTGTTCACGATCGGCTCCGTGCTTTGCGGCATCGCGCAAACGCCGGAACAGCTGATCATTTACCGCATCATTCAAGGCTTGGGCGGCGGCATGGTGGGCCCGATCGGGATGGCCATGGTGTTCAAACTCGCGCCTCCAGAGCGCCGCGGATCCATCATGGGCGTACTCGGGATCCCATTGCTGATTGCGCCGGCGTTCGGTCCAGTGCTATCCGGCTGGCTGGTCGATTCTGTCAGCTGGCACTGGATTTTCATCATCAATCTGCCGATCGGCATTATCGCCTTCATTCTCGGGTATAAATACTTGCCGAAATCCGACCGCCATGCGGCGCCGCATCTGGACGTCATCGGCATGTGCCTCGCGCCGATCGCCTTCTCCATGCTGGCGTACGGGGTAAGCGAAGGCGGCACCAGCTGGTCCAAGGCTTCGACGATCACGGGCTTAACCGTCGGCGGCATTGCACTCATCCTCTTCATTTTCGTGGAACTGGCACAGAAGCAGCCGCTGCTGGAGCTGAAAGCGTTCAAGTCGTCCGACTTTACACGCAGCATCATCATGACGTGGATCGTACAGCTCCCGCTGTTCGGCACAATGCTAATCGTGCCGCTGTATCTGCAAGGCGTCATGCACTACACCGCGCTTGAAACGGGCTGGATCCTGATGCCTTACGCCTTATGCGCGGGACTCGGCATGCCAATCAGCGGCCGGTTGTTCGATAAGATCGGCGCGCGTCCGCTCGCCTTCGCTGGTCTTACCGTCATAACCATTTCCCTGTTCATCTTGTCCGGCATATCGGTGGATACCTCGCTGTGGGTTATCATTCTGTGCATCTGCATCTTGGGTCTCGGCATGGGCTTCACCATGATGCCGCTCAACACGCATGTCTTGAACTCTGCACCTCGCCGTCTGGTGAACCGCGTCACACCGCTGACAACAGCAGCTTCGCAAGTCGTCCTCTCGTTCGCGGTCGCGGGCCTGACGGGTTATCTCACGTCGCAAATCACTTCCCACGCCGAAAGCGCGGGAGCGGACGCGAATCCGCTGAACGCCGTCGTCGCGGGTTACGGCGACACGTTCTTCCTGTCCGCGTGCATTGTGGCCGCAGGTGTCGCACTGTCGCTCCTTCTGCGTAAACCTAAGCAGCTGGAAGAAGACGGAACCGTCGGCGGGGACAATCCAGACCCGGCGATGATGGGTCACTAATCGCGAATCGGCTCCGATTCGCTCGTATGCAAATAGCTTTGGCCGTTAGTCGGCCAAGGCTATTTTTTGCTGATTATGTTAGTCTGTACAGTACGTCTTTACAAGGGCATAGAACTGTTCCTCGCTGGCTCTTGCTATAGTTAGAGCTGCTGGATATAAATGTTTGTATACCATAGATTCAGTGGCTATAAATACAATTAAGAATAGAAAGAGATGCCATTTTCTAAAAAGTATTGAACAAATCAATACAATTATAGGAATTAGATATACGAGTATATTGATAATAAGCACTTCATTTTCCATCGAACCGAGTTTGGCTATAACAAGAGCTATTAATATAAATTCAACTACAAAGTATAAGAACCCCAATATGAGTCCCCCAAGTATGGCTGTGTTACATACCCAATTTATTTCTAATCAATTGTTCTCTATAGTCCTGTTCTGTCTTACTTCCAATAAGCTTAACTTCACTTTTCTTCATACCTCCAATCTAACAACCACTACCCATATTTTACTCCAAACTAGTACTTGTGGTATTGATGAAGTAACATTGTGAAGTTGTTGAACATTCCACGCTACTGAAGTAATCTGCCCGCTAGCGAAATAATCCACGGTATATTTATTATGTGTCTTTGTCGGCAATCAGATATCATGGACAAATTTACAAAACATAATCTGCTGAATACTTTATCTTATTGAAGCCCAACAAAGTACTTCAAACATTAATAAGGTTAAGGAGGCACATTCCTTGAATCAAGAAATATACAAAATTATTCCATATAATGGGTATTATTATGGGTACTATTATCCCATAATTTCACGTGCTGTAGTTCCTTTTAATCCGAATACACCGATTGCTCCGTCCCATCCGCCGATTCATATACCGCATTTTGAATATTTGTCAGAGTCAGAAATAGACCGTAAATATCGAGAGCTTATTAAAAAAGGTTTTGTAGGTACTCCTATTACACCCGAGTCCATTACTAAAGACGGACACGGGCGTTTTAGACATTATCGAGGCAGTGGTAGAGATTGGTCTATTTATTGGCACCCTAAAACAGGAGCCCATGAGGTTCATGGTGCTATTCGTGATAAGTGGGCAAGTATTGGGTGGGAATTTTTTGGTTACCCAGCCACTGATGAATTAACAACTCTTAATGGAGGTGGTCGCTTCAACAATTTTCACAATCTACTTTATAATATTCCGAATAGATCAATCGTCTTTAAATTTGGTCATGATCGTGCTTATGCGGTTTCTAATCCTATATGGAATAAGTGGGCAGAATTGGGGGGTGTAGGTGGTTCGCTTGGTTATCCCATAAGCGATGAGGTAGTTAGACCTGATGGATGGAGATTTCAACGATTCGAAAAAGGTGCAGTCATTTGGTCTGCCGACACAGCTCCATATGTTGGAGATCCAACTACTCTGCCAGTTCCAACTACACCGACAACTCCAACTACTCCTCCATTGCATCCACCAACACAGGGCTATAGTAAAGTAAGTATTTATAATTGTCATACTGATAGGAGATCAATAACAATTTGGGTTAATGACGGTTCAGGTTTACATCCAGTAACCACACTAGATCCTCAATATAATGATTATGGCACTTGTCCCGCAGGAGAACCTTATGTGTTGGATCTAAAAGATGGCTTGTGGAATCATATTGTTTGTGTTGATGTGGGAGCAATAGGATGTGGAGTTAATGATCCAACTCAAGTTGCATGCAAGAGATACGAGTTTTCAGTACTTGGAAACTCTAATGGTCCAGAATCCCCTCCTGTAGTAGTGTACTAATAAGCTACTCATTAGTGACACGAGTTTTTGGCCTCTCCTTGAGGGTGTGGAGGAGAAGGCACCTTTCTTTTTGTAGAAGTTATTGTGATATATAAAAGTTTTTTTCTTTGTAACAATCGGTATTTTCCCACCAATATACATTTTTCGTTTGTTTATTCTAATATATTGAAACAATCTGTCCAATAGCGTAATAAAGCTACCTGCGGATCCTGTGCCAGCCTCATGATGCTGCAGGATCCATTGGGAAATACTGTGTGGCTAATTGCAGCATCACAAAATTAGTTCTTTTTTTCAATCAAAATATGTTAAGATATCGTTCGAGAAGTTAAAGAAGGGAGTTTCCACCATGTCTCGTATTATTCAAGTTGATGAACGCCCCTCAATCGGCGAAAGTATTCCCCTTAGTTTACAGCATTTATTTGCGATGTTTGGCTCAACAGTGCTGGTCCCTATCTTGTTTAAAGTCGATCCAGCCACGATTCTGCTGATGAACGGGATAGGCACCTTGCTTTATATTTTCATCACAAAAGGAAAAATCCCGGCATTTTTGGGGTCGAGCTTCGCCTTCCTCTCTCCTGTTTTTGTCGTCCTTGCTTCCAAAGGTTATAGTTCGGCTTTAGGCGGATTTCTGGTGGTCGGATTGATTTTTACAATCATATCGTTGTTAATTCGTGTCGTGGGGACACGCTGGATTGACGTCGTATTTCCACCTGCTGCGATGGGAGCGATCGTGTCCGTAATCGGTTTAGAGTTGGTTCCTACAGCCGCCACTATGGCAGGTATTATTCCTCCGACCGATTTGAAGGAAGCCTGGGTTCCCAATCCTATCGTGATATCGGTTTCTATTTTTACATTTATGGTAGGTGTTTTCGGTTCCGTTGTCTTTCGCGGACTATTGAAGGTCATTCCGATTTTGGTGGCCATAGTTGCCGGTTACATACTTGCCGCATTGTTGGGTTTGGTACATATAGGAGAAACATTAGGTGCTGCGCTTTGGTTTAGACTCCCCACTTTCTACAGCCCGACATTTGATCTGGCTAGTATATTAATCATCGCGCCTGCTGCTCTTGTTGTCATTGCGGAGCATATTGGCCACTTGATTGTAACCGGGAATATGGTAGGTAAAGATTTATCCAAAGACCCTGGTCTAAGCAGATCCTTACTCGGTAATGGCATCTCTACAATGCTATCATCCTTAGTCGGCTCAACACCAAATACAACCTACGGTGAAAACATCGGTGTCATGGCGATTAGCCGCGTATATTCTGTATGGGTCATCGGAGGAGCAGCGATCCTGGCTATCGTTCTCTCCTTTGTCGGGAAAATCTCGGCGCTGATTCAAACCATTCCAACGCCTGTCATGGGCGGCGTTTCCTTACTGCTTTTCGGCGTCATCGCCGCTTCGGGGATCCGGATGCTGGTGGAAACCAAAGTCGATTATTCCAAACCGGTCAATTTGATTCTAACAACCGCGGTTCTTGTAATTGGCCTTAGCGGGGTAGCACTGAAATTGGGGCATTTTGAACTAAAAGGTATGGCCCTGGCTACCATAGTAGCGATTCTGCTCAGCTTGATCTTCAAGCTGTTGGAGATTTTCAAGCTTTCTAACGAATAAAGCACAAGTGGTAATAAGAATGGCTATCCCTAAAGTCTTAACAGACATGAGGAATAGCCCTTAAATAGGAGCAGCTGCCGCGGCAGAACTGCTCCTTGTTTGTTCAACTATAGGTAACAATAGGTAAGCGTTTGATGTTATCTCCCGCTTTTCCCCTGTTCCACACGGAGCGTGCTAGTTTATCCCATAAAACAAAAAACCTCTTTATACGCGGCCCTCATTGAACATTGATTCACTTAATAAAGAACCTATGGGGATAAAACTAAAGAATTTCTGAGGGGGACCGTAATTATAAAGACGAAAATCCCGTCATTATATGTAAGCGTTACCGTTCCTTCGTGCAGTTCAACAATGTTTCTGGTGATCGAAAGACCTAAACCGGTACCCGTTTGGATATCTTCGCTGCGCCGCGAGTGATCGCCTTTATAAAAACGGTCAAAAAGTTTTTCCTCTTGATCTTTTGTGATGGGTGTCCCTTCATTTTCGACCGTAATGTAAAAAAACTGTTCATCCGTTTTCATGGAGATGCGGATTGTGCCCGGCTTAATGGAATACTTGAGCGCATTCATCAGCAAATTATCGATGGCTCTCGCGAATTTTTCGCTATCAATTACCGTAACAACAGCGGTATTACCGATATCTTTGTCAATGGATGCTCTGTTTTCCAGAGCAATAGGCTCGAATTCAAAGATCATTTGGTCAAGCAGTTGATGAACATCAATTTGTTTCAGGTTTAATTTAATGCTGCTAGATGTAAGACGAGTGAATTCAAACAAATCGTCTATGAGCTTTTTTAAATGAATGGCTTTGCTGTATGTGTTTTGAAAAAACCGTTCATACTCATTCTGATTTTGAAATGAACTAGTTCTTAATAAATCTAAGTAACCAATGATGCTCGTAAGGGGCGTGCGCAAGTCATGGGATACACCTGTTATTAGGTCCATCTTGGATTTTTCAATCTTCCGCTCCCTTTGAATCTGTCGATCTAATCGTTCAGTCATCGCATTAATGCTTAGTGCTACTCGCCCAAGCTCATCTTCTCGCAGTATAGGTACGCGGTAATCCAAATTTCCTTCTGAAATGATATCGAGTCCATCTGCTAAAGCAATGAGGTATCTGACCACGCGGCCGGTTAGTAAATAAAAAGAGACGGTGAATGCAGCTATAAAACAAATAGTCGGCACATAAGTTTGATTAAAAATCGAGATGAATGCCATGGAAACAACCGCAATAATAAAACTAAAAACAAACGCCCAAAACATCTCGACCTGGATGCTTTTTTTACCTCTTATCAAGCTAAATAGTATATTTATCAATTTTATATCCCACTCCCCAAACCGTTTTGATATATCGCGGTTTTCTTGGATGTTCCTCCATTTTTTCACGCAAATTGCGGATATGCACCATGACCGTATTATCGGAATAGCCGGAGGGTTCATTCCACAACGTTTCATAAATTTTATCGGCACTAAAAACTTGCCCAGAGTGGCTTGCCAATAACTCCAAAATAGAAAATTCAAGAGGTGTAAGGGAAACCTCTTTCCCCCTTATCGATACGAAATGCTTTGCTTTGTCGATAACAAGTTCTTGTATGGTAATCGCGGAATCGTTTGCTTCCTTTGCGGTGTACGTTTGCCTCCGAAGCTGAGCTTTTACTCTTGCAAGCAGTTCTAAAGGATTAAAGGGCTTGGCCACATAGTCATCAGCGCCATTAGAAAGACCCATGATTTTATCGATATCCTCCTCTTTAGCAGAGAGCATAATGATGGGTGTTGTCCAAGTTTCCCTAATCTTCATGCACGTTTTGATGCCATCTAAGTTGGGCATCATAACGTCTAAAATAATGAGCTGCACGGAGTTTACCTTTAATACATCTAACGCTTTAAGACCATCCTCTGCTTCTAAAACCTTATATCCTTCGTTGCGTAAATAAACGTGAATAACATCGCGAATTTCCGAATCGTCGTCTACGACTAATACTGTTTTCATCTTGCTTTCCCCCTTTTCTGGCTTCTGAATAATAAAACTATAATAATGATTATCGTAAATGAAAGTCCTACATATATACCGTAATGATATACCATTGTCCCAACACTTTGCACATGGGTTCCTGCTAGTTGACCTAACACAAAAAAGACAAATGTCCAAACAAGTCCAGCGGTGTAAGAATAAAGCGCATAATGACGATACGGCATTTTATTAATCCCAACTAAATAGGGAATAATATGTCTGACGACCGGAATGAAGTAACTAAAGCTTAAAGCAAAATTTCCGTATTTGTTTAACATGTTTTCTGCTGTTTTTAAATGCTTATCGATATTCTTTTTACGCCGAAGTTTATCAAGTACCGGTGATCCGAGAAATCTCCCGAGAGCATAACCAAGTGATAGCCCAGAAATCACACCTAAATAGGTGACAATAAAAGCTGGAAACGTCAGGAGAATACCCGTTTTGCTTACAGCTCCTCCAGTCATCACGATGACCTCATCTGGTATCGGCATACCCACGATGCCAAGCCAAAGCGTAAAAAACAACGCGGCATATCCAAATTGTGAAATATAATGTATGAGTGTGTCGTAATTCATGCAATCCCCCCCTTTTTACGGCATACATACACAAATGCTGGCGGGAAATTAAGCGGCACCAAATTTATTCTTTCGATATCGAATGCACTTACTAAATGTTTTTTCATCTGGAGAGAATACTGAAAGGCGACAAAATAGCCGCCCGGTTTTAAGGCTTTGATAATTTGATCAATTAACGTTTCTCGAAGTTCTCTTGGAAAATTGAAAAATGGTAGTCCGCTAATAATGCAGTCTAACTGATGGATGCCATGGTGATTTATTACATTTGTTAAATAACATGCGTTTGTGTGACATGCAAAACTAGGGTATTGCTTCTGTAAATTAGCCTTCATGGTTTCATCATTCTCGAACAAAAACACTTTGGTTGAGTCCGATACACTCGATTTGATAAACCGTGTGACTGCACCAGTGCCGGATCCAAGTTCAGCAACAGAACCAACTTCGCTCCACGGAACAGACTGAACCATTTTATTAGCCAAAAATCGAGAACTTGGCAATACACTACCGATTTGCTTAGGGTTTTGAATAAATTTTTGTAAAAACATTAAATATTGATCAGAAGCCATGAAATTCTCCATCCTTCTCCTTATTTTCTTCAATTGTTGATTTGCTCGTGTAACAATATAAATACCAAGAGAGCTATCAGTGCAGCAATGCCTACCGATTCATAATCAGCTAATTTTTTAGCGACAAAATATTGAGTTTGTTGGCAAACTTCCAGTATTTTTCTTCTCTTAGAAAATGACGGCTTTTGTTAAACTTTGCAACCATCCGTTTTCCGAAAATTCTGCCTAATAACTATCCGGTCGTAAAAGCTATCAATAAACCGATAAGAATAAAAACGTATATAATCCGCGAATCAAAAATTCCATTTCCATCCAATATTCCCCGTCAGTATTGTTATTTCATTAGGGACCGGAATTCCAAATGTACCTAAGCAGCAGGCGAGAAAAAAACTGATCATTTTCTAGCCTCCTCAGTTAATGCCGATAAGATTATATTAAGTTAGAATTCTAAGGAACCTACGGGGATAAAACTAAAGAATTTCTGAGGATAAAACTCAAAACAAAAACGTCCTATTCAATAGGACGCTTAATGAAAATTCTTTTTAAGTTTCTTATCTAGAGGAATTCATTGCGAATACACAAATACATTTGGTTAGCTGTACAAATGTGTTTTGGGGAGTATCAACAAAAAGCAGCCCAAAACTGGACAATACAGTTTTGGGCTGCTTTTTCTGTTATTTAACTATCGTTCTCCGTCGAATCCCGTGAATAGAGAGTTCACTCACTCCTGAAATCATATTTCTCATTTGGCAATCTTAGAACGTGACCGTTAATCCTAACAGTATCATCGTCAATCCAAACGATATATGCATTCTCTTCTCTATAATTCCAATAGATATTCTTTTTCTTCTTAGAGTTTTTGTTGAAAACAAGTTCTGCTCGTACAGTAAAGTCAGTCGTTGCCCCCCCACTAGATACGTACGCATTAATTGTATATTTGCCGTTTGGAGAGGTCGATTGTTCAATTAAATCACCCGTCGGCAGCCCATTCATGTCAAAGAAAACCCAATAAACTCCATATCCGATTAAACCTATGAACAGCAATCCTATTGAAAGTAAAAATTTGCGCACATTTTTTTTGGTTCTTTTGATTTCTAAAATAATACTTTTGTCATCGTTTGAATGTGCCATTTTCCTCCACTAACATGATGAAGCCTCATACGTATTTGGCCAAAATCAAGCCTTAATGGATTGTCAACAATACGGTGGATATTCTGAATGATATCGGCAGTGCAGCTCTGCTTGTATGTTATGCATTGCAAAAGGCTCCTATTTCATGGTTTTTCAGACCATCCCATCCAGTTCCCTTAAAAGAACGTCAATGCATCGAATTCATCGTCGCATGCTTAACGATGACGCGGCGGATGAAAAACGCCACGGCTAGCCCGATGAGTGTCACAATCATCGCGAACATGAACACGTTCTGGGAACCGAACATCATCGCTTTAGCCATCTCGACCGGTTCACTCGGTACCGGAGAGCTGATCAAATACTTCTCCATGCCGCTTGTCAGAATGCTGATAGCAATTGCCGTGCCGATCGCACCTGCGACCTGCTGCAGCGTGTTCATGACTGCCGTTCCGTGTGGGTAAAGTTCCGGCGGCAGTTGGTTAAGTCCGTTCGTCTGCGCCGGCATCCATACCATGGAGATACCAATCATGAGACCAATATGCAAGGCCACGATAAAGGCTACAGAAGATGCAACTGATATACTGGAAAAAAACCATAACATCACCGCTACGATGACAAGGCCGGGGATTACGAGCCACTTAGGTCCATACTTATCGAACAAGCGTCCCATACGCGGCGACAAGATACCGTTCAACGCGCTGCCCGGCAGCAGCATGAGCCCGGTAGCGAACGCGGATAGTTTCATCCCGTTCTGCAGATACATCGGCAAAATAATCATACTCGATAAGATGATCATCATACACGACAGCACAAGAAGCAGCCCCACGATAAACATAGGGTACTTGAAGACGCGCAAGTTCATCATCGGCTCGCGCATTAACATCTGGCGCAGCGTGAACAATACAAGCGCGATAAGGCCGATGACGATCGATGAGAGCACGATCACGCTAGTCCAGCCTCCCCCCCCTTCGCCCGCCTTACTGAAGCCAAAGACTACGCCGCCGAAGCCTATTGATGACAAAATAATGGACAATAGATCAATGCGCGGTCTCGTAACCTCGGTGACGTTTTCCAGGTATTTCAATCCTACCAACAGCCCTATGACCAAAAATGGAAGAGACAGCCAGAAAATGTAGTGCCATGATAAATATTCAATTAAAATACCAGCCACAGTAGGGCCAGTCGCCGGTGCGAACATTATGACTAGACCAACGAAGCCCATAGCTGCCCCGCGCTGCTCCGGAGGGTAAACTACGAGAATCGTATTAAACATGAGCGGAATCAATAAACCCATGCCGGCTGCCTGCAGAACGCGAGCGACCATCAGCATTTCGAAATTGAGAGCAAGCGCTGCAATCAATGTCCCAATGATTGAGCTTGCAAGCGAAACAATGAAAAGCTGCCTAGTTGTCAACCATTGTAGCAGTAAACCTGTCATCGGCATCAGAATACCGAGAGTCAGCAAAAAGCCTGTCGTTAACCACTGTGCAGTCGCGGCCGAAATCTGGAACACGTCCATTAAATTACTAATTGCTATGTTGAGTGCTGTCTCGCTGAACATGCCTACGAAGCCGCAAATGAGTAGCGACGCCATTATAGCCCGCGTATTATATTGTTTCATATGATCTTCACTTCCCTCTCCTGAAAACTATTTTGAATAGTTCTCTATCTATTCGGTTCCGCTATAAAATACAACAAAGTGTGCACTTATACAAGTCCAAAAACAAATTAAACAATTTTCTACCTTTCAGTTCTTAAGAACACCTCTATCCTGACCTATCATGGATGAGCGATCGCGATTTAGATGTAGATTTTCTTGTCATAAAACAAAGGTTCAGATCCATTAAAATTTACAGAATGCTTCCGTCGGGAATCAGATAAACAAACAATGCAACCTTCCTGTTATTGAACTATAGTTAATTTCCCATTAGCACTGCAGGCCACCAAGTTTATCCCCGGCAGCCTGCATGATCATTGTTCATTTCAGTCAAATAGCAAACATTTATACATCTATCTCACAAAAGTAATATAATCAGTGTTCACTGGTTCAAAACCATCAGCTCGAATTCGTGAGTTAATCTGTCCTCGATGATACTGACCATGAAGTGCTACATGAGTTAAAATATCTCGTATGGAAGTCTTAAACTCCTTACCTTTACTGTTAGTGTATGATATTAAGTTATCTAAGTCAGTTTCTGCTATTTCAGTGAGAAGTGTCTTGAAGTTATCTTCATTTTGTTTAATAAGTTTTGCACAGACTTCTAGATCACTATCCGACCAGATGGGCATTTGTGAACTGTCCTTTCCTTTTATTCTAGCAATCCAAACTTGTTCTGAATATAGAATATGCGAAAATAAACTTACCTGTTGGAACTCAACTTCAACATTTTGCAAGGTTTCTAGAATTCGTTGATTAGCCCAATTTAGATGTTCATACATCTTTTGGATTGTTTTCAATGGTACCGCCTCCTACCTTTTCAATCACTTGTTTTGTATAAATTCTATAAAAAAGGGTTCTTTCCCTTCTTTTACTCAACTGCCTGGTAGCGGAGCAAAGGACTGCCACACGGCAGCCCTTCAGATGTTAAACTATCGTTTTTCGTTGAATAAATCTTCATGCAGTAGCATCTTTGTTGTTTACTACAATGATTTTCCTATATGTCTTTCCACTTCTTGTTGATCCAATGATATGGATCTCCTTATTGTTTGTTTATCATGTTCCGTCCTTATTCATCTTAGGGTTTAATCAATCAGGAATGTTAGATCCTGACACCTGCAAAATTCCTATAGCAAACTATTCCAAAAGTGTTCAATAAGCACTTCAAAAATCCTTCAACTCCCTTTTTTAGAAGCGACGAGTTATTCAAGTCTTCTGTCCGTTAGCACAAAAGGCTGCATGCAGCAGCCTTTTGTGGTTTGTTCAACTATAGTTTCCGTTAGCTTAAAGAATTTTTGGGCAATAATCCATTTTTCTATATTCAAGATTAGTTTTCGCATGAATATTAAATTAATTATTTGTTGCTCAAGCTCGATACAGGGTGAGCAATCAACCGCATCAACATATCGACCTTCGGAATTCGATAGTCTTCAATCCCGTTCGAATTGATGACCATGATACCGGAAAGGACAGATAAAAAACAGGCGATAAGATCTCTGGGGTCTCCTGCCGCCAATTCTCTGACCTGCTGTCCCTCTTGGTATAACGGAAGCAGCATATCAATAAAAGTATCCATCGAATACTGCTCCAGAAGGTGCTTAACCTTTTCAGGCACACCGTCGGACGTACGCGCCTGGTGGATGAGCATAAAGTACGGTGCTCCGCTTTCATCGAGAATTTCCGCCGTCAACGCCCTGATTTTCTCAATCGGCGTTCCCGGCATTTTATAGACGCTTCGCATGGCCGCTTCCGTTTCGATCATCGCCTCTTGAACAAGCGACATAAACAACTCATCTTTCGATTTGTAATAATGGTAAAGCAACCCGTTGCTGATACCTGCCGTTTCCGCGATCATGCTCATCTTTGCGCTAATGATACCTTTATGGGCAAAAACTTGGATGGCCGCCGCCTTAATTTGCTCTCTTCGTTCATCGCGGATTTGATGCAATTGTTCATCGTTTAATGGTGCCATTGTCGAGTGCTCCTTTGCCGGACTATATAGATATCTATCAGTATAACAAATCCGACTATTAAAATCGCTATTGCCTTGTCGGCTCGAACGGCGTTTCCGAGAACCAGGGCAACAGCTCTTCCAGAATCGCCTCGACGGACCTTCCGTCTTTCGCCTTAAGCCCGGCGAGTAGCCGCTTGCCTTCATCCGATTCGGATAGAACTTGGACGGCCGTCTGCGGGTTGAAAATGTGACTGGGTGATACGGACAACGTATTCACGGCCCAATAGAGCCCGTATAGTTGCCAATCGGGCTTGCTTGTAGCGTGCTTGAGATACATCTCCATATATTCCCGGCTGAACGCATTCCCCATGCGCGAATCCGAACCTTCGTATTCGACACCTTCCCACCGCAGATCGGCCGTGCAGTTTAACCAGAAGGCCGGCTCGATCGCTTCTTTGATTCGGCGAAGTACACCGTGCTCCCAATCAGGTCGGAAATCGCCGTGTCGCTCTAGCAGAGAGGTTTCCAGTATTTCGGCAGCGATCGCGGCTACAGTCATGCCTTGGCCGAAGATCGGATCGTAGATGCAGTAAGCATCTCCCAAGACCAGCAATCCTGCAGGCCAACGGGACATCTGTTCGTAGCGATGACAGTACAATTCTGGAACGCGGAAGCCTCGAGGAGAGGTGATGGGTTCCAGATCGCGTACGATTTCCGAAATGATCGGGCTCGGAAGCTGCTCCACGGCCAGTTCAAATTCGGCGGCATCCGTCGGAGGGTAATTCCCGCCCGGGCGGTAGAGCAGCACTTCGGCAATCTGGTTCTCGATAAATGAGAACACGCCCGTGTAAGTGCCGCCTGCAGGCTGACCCTGAAGGTTGATGACGTCCCATTTATCGATTAAGTGGGTCAGATGAGAAGGCACTTTATATCGGCGAGTGCTGTATCCGAGCGAAACTTTCAGAAGATCCGGCTTCGGTACCTCGTATCCCAAATCCGTAAGCCATCCCGAAAGTTTCGAGGAACGTCCACTCGTATCAATAACCAGATCGGCTGTCAGAGCCTTCTCCTGCTTGGATTGATCACGATCTCTAGCTTGAACGCCGGTAACGACTGACCGACCAGGGGTCGTTAACAACCCGATCACATCATGCCTGGGTAGGAAGCGTACGTTAGGAATGGCTTTTACGCGTTGGCGGATGGCCCACTCAAGTACAGCTCGACTAAATTTGATATCATTCCGGTCATACTTCATTTCTAGGCTCCCGTGCTGGTTCATGAAATAAATGGCTTTGTTCAGAGACGAAGGGGAACCTTGCACCACTAAGTCATGCTCATATCCCGGAAAAAGCCGTTCCGTGATCGATTTCCCGCGCGTCGTAAAGCGATGCGGATGGAATGCCTGCGGAGTTCCGGGACGGAGGTCTGGCCCTGAGGGGAAGTCGTCTTTCTCGACGATCAGCACCTCTTCATAATGATCCGAGAGTACGCGTGCGGTCATTAATCCGGCCATCCCCCCGCCAATGACGATGGCATTGCTTTTGTTAGGATTGGTTGTCATGTCATAATTCCCCCTTAATTTAGATTGACTTATTCAGTCAATAATTACATAAAAAAATTCATAAAGGAATTTCATTCTAAATCCAAAATATAGATTGAACGATTCAGTCAATGTTATTATGCGATAATTCCTAATTTCTGTCAACACGGTTTTAAGATACTATGAAGACAAAAGACCTTTCACGCAAAGCTCTCTGAAACACCGTTGTGTAGGGGAAACCGACAGCTAGCATCTGACGAGTACTGGGTATTCTCTCTTACTATAAATTTGCCTAAGGCAAACTGGTCGATTTTCTGTTGGTCTACTGATAACTGCCCGTTACTTCAACGATATAAAAAAGAGGAGCTGCCGCGAAGCAAGACCCTCAACCCTCGTTAGCGTAACAACATCATTTCACTAAAAGATAACTTGCTGAAACCTTAACTTTATAATCCTTGGCTAAGTCCTAATATCTGATCATTTACATTTACATTACTTAATCCCCCGTGATAACAAACCACGGATGCAATGTCAAGGTCTACATATTTTTTCAAAGAGAGACGAGCTGCATTCATATCCAGTGTGGTCGGGACATGAATTCCCCCGAGAATCCCGTCTACACTGTACATCGAATCCCCGGCAATGAGAGTCTTACTTTGCCTTAAATAAAGGCTGATATGACCGGGAGTATGCCCAGGAGTATGGATGACGCGAATCCTGCCGCAAAACGGCAGTTCCTGACCGTCTATCAAGGTTTCATCCACTTTGCCCTTCGGGGGATTCTCAAGGTGACCGTCTTTTATAAGAGGTATCTCCCCCTGAATATACGGCTTATCCAGCTCGTGTGCATATACTTTAACATCATTGCCACACTCCTTCAAAATCTCAGGAAGACTGCCTATATGATCCATATCCTGATGCGTCAAAATCACAACTTTTAGTTTGTCGAACGACAGTCCTACCTTTTCCATGGCGATGCGTAAATCTTCAATTTGCCCTGGGAATCCTGTGTCTATTAAAACGGCCATGTCCTGATCCCACAAAAGAGTTGGGTGAATAATATTCCCATGAAAATCTAGATGAAGCATTTCTACTCCCTTAGATACTTCCATAATTTCGGACCTCCATAAAATAAATTTTGTACGTAAAACAATATTATTACTAAGATTTAGCTGTTGTCAACATCTTCACGATAAATCATCGCTCGACATATCTTTTGGTACTGCATTAAACTGCCCGTTAGCTCAACTAACCTTCTGACCGATGCTCTAGGTCTAGACTAATAAGGTGAGCTCCTATATCACGTGAAAATTAAATGTGATAATACCGGTATTGCTTGGAAGAAGTATTTACACGATAATTTAATTGTAAGATCCTTTTATGAGGAGTGGATTTCATGCTAAATCCTAATACCTTCTTCCGTTAGTTGCGTTGGTACCATGGTGAGAACCATAATCTAACCCCACGCAGCGGGGAAGAAAATGTTCAATCAAGAAGAAATCTTGACTTGGGAAAACGAAATTACATTTAAAAAGACATTTATTAAGACAAAATGCCATAAGGACCCACGAATTGAGAAACTAAAAGAGGTTCGAAAAGGCATTAAAGCAGTCCATTACAACAAAGAAATAAAATCCTGTCGAAAAGATCATTACAGGCTTTACAGAAACAAGATGACTCAATTGGTACGCTCAGAAAATTTTGATATGATCGTTAGCTACAAAAGAACAAGCGGCTGGCTAACTTGGTAAATATTCATTAAATCGAAACCCCGATGTCAATAGACCCGGGGTTTCTTAATTTACTTTCAATTAGGAATAATTTTGGAAAATGTCTTATACCAACTAATCCTTACACTTTATTTTCAGTCTAAAACTTTATAATTTCGAGACACAAACCAGGAAACCCCAAGGGAGAGAAATCACTAAATAGATTCTCACTCATCTAACTTTTCTAAAAAAACTTACTTACGAAAAGTCAAGCCTATTGCCGTTTTATGCAGCACCAGAGCCCCCATACCTAATGAAAATAAAAAGCAGCCGCTGACAAAAAGCGGAAGTAAGGACCACTCAATAATAGAGTGACCGAGATACGTCTGCCAACCGATTCCTATTAAGCCGAGCAAGTAGGCGGTTCCCGTTAGATGGATCAATCTACTTTGAGATTTGGTCGTAAGCAGGCTTCGTTCACTCAACCAAGCGACAATCGGCACTGCTTGAATCGCGTGAAAGCCAAGGCCATGCAGCCAAATAATATTTCCATGAAGGCCGACAATGCGCCCTTGGTTGACAGAAATCCAGATACCAGCTGCAAATGAGCATATAATTGCAATCATCGCATAGCGGATACCAATCACCAGATTCGGACGAAGCATATACGCTTTTCGACGGAAATAGTGAATGGCCAAAAACAGATAAGACAGAATCAATAACAGAGCGACAAAAGCAAAAATAGAGCCGACCGTAAGATCAAAGGTGCTATCCCCTTTCACAAACCTAGGGTTGACGCCTCGAAAGTTTTGTACGGTTTCTGCAAAGTAAGAATACAGTGCAAGCAAGATGTAAGACCATCGGAAGAATACTCTGCCTTTCGCACCCATTGCTGAAAATGGTACGATTGCTGCCGTTGATATCAGAAATATCCCTAACGCAGCATCAAAAGAGATTGCATTTGTAACATTACCATTAGGAGGTACAGCCCCCCCATAGAGCAGCACCCAGGCTGCACTCAGCACTGCAAGCAAGACGCCGAGCAGGCCGGTAAGCACTAGCCATTTCTCCCCTTCAAAAAATTGGACTGCCCGCTTTTTCCTTTCAAAACCGCTCTTCGAACTCTCATGATCCATCATATTCCCTCCTTATATATGGTTTGATCCTCGATATTTCCCATTTTATAATAAGAAAAATTTTCCAAAAACTCTCTCAAGACCAGACTTCATCCTAGACCTTAGTCGAAAAATTTTCAGACCATAAGAGGATTGCGAGCTCCACTGTTCTGCCAGCCAACGCAACGCAAAAAAGAGCCTGCCGCCAAAGTTTGGCAGCAAAGCTCTATTTCATTAATTATAAATTTCTACTAAACCTTTATAAATTCTTCATTCTTATTTCTTCATTCTTCACTGCTCGGCTCTCATCTTGATAAAAAAAGTTAGGCAATTTCACTTCATCCCGATAGGAACTATGAAAGATATGCGTAGTTGCTGGCGAAAGCGGAGGGATTAACCAAGACCATCTACCCGTCACTTCGCGACCGCTTTTTTGCTCTTTTTCTTCAAAGCGCATAAACTGTTGCGCCGCTGCATGATGATCTACTATCGCGACACCTTGTGTTTGATAAGAGTGCAGCACCGCCACATTCAACTCAACGAGCGCTTTATCTTTCCAAAGCGAAGACGATCTCTGCGTATCAAGCCCCATAACCGCGGCTACAAGAGGCAGCATGTCGTAGCGCGACGTGTCAGCGAAGTTTCTTGCACCAATTTCCGTACCCATATACCATCCATTGAAGGGTGCTGCTGGGTAAACAATTCCCCCGATTTCAAGGCGCATATTGGATACAATAGGCACCCCATACCACTTGAGTTGCAGATCCTCAAACTCTGGCATGTTAGGATGCGTAATATTAACCTCGATAACGAACTCCTTAGGGATTTCAAAAAAACGTGGCGCTCGCTCGCCGATCTGCACAACGAGCGGCAGTATATCAAAATGCGTCCCTGATCCGTTCCAGCCCAGTGTTTCACAAAGCTTCGTGAATGCGTAAGATGCCGGATCTCCAATCCTGCCCTGTTCCGTTTCATAACCCGCGTATCGAATTAATTGTTCGTTATAAATGCGAACTTTGCGATGAGGGTGATGCGCAGGTGGAAAAATGGTCACCACAGGACGAATTTTGCCCCCATTCGTAGCGGTTTCAATATGATGAAATAGTGCCTCTATCCCCTGCTCTTCAGTTTCGATATGCCTAGCGTCGTGAATCTGCAAAGTTTCCCAGAATAACCTTCCAATGCATCGATTGCTGTTGCGCCATGCCATTTTTGCACCATGATGAAGTTCTTCCATTGTGTGCTCATAATAACCATGATCATGAACGTGCTGCTTAATTTCAGCTAAGCGATTTTGAACAGCCATCTGATCTTTCCCTAATTCGCTATAGCATTCAACGATGAAGGAGCTGGCTGCTTCAAAAAGTTGAAGTTGGTCTTGGTCTTCCAATAGTTGATCTTGATGCTTCATGTCTGTAACTCCCGTCAATGTTAAGTCGAACATTCAGCAGAACTTCGACCGTGCTTCGTCTGCTTTCCACCCATTCGTGTGCTTTGGCCGCATCTTTCCAGGCAAACTGCTGGCCAATGTTCATTTGTAATCGGCCATTACCTAAGTAGGCCAAAACCTGCTCCGCCGTATCACGTAAAAGATGCGGACGCTGAGCACGATGGTGACGATCTCCATATCCCTGTGCGGATGCTGCCCGAAGCCTCTCCCCGCAGCAATGTCATCATCGTTGCAACACGCATTGCGTGATTATGCTGGAGATACTTGAATCACCGGCATCGCCTCTTCATTTTAGTACTTATAGCTTATCATAGGCTTTCTACAGAAAGAAGGGCCGCCCCATAGTTGTCATATACCTGACACATAGAGCAGCCCATCTATGATTTCCCCAAAGTACTAGCCTTCGAAACGAGATAGTGATGTATTAAGTTCAGCAGCCATGCGATTTAAATCATCTGCTGATTCCGAAATATGACGTATCGAAGCATTCTGACCTTCGGAAGCCTCCTTGATCGTATGCGATTGTCGCGCCGTAGCCAAATAAGAAACAGTGGCGCTTGACATCGAAGCGGACACTTCCTGCGTACCTGCCGCCATTTGCTCAGCTACAGCTGAGATATCATTGATTTGATCCGTTATTTTCACGAAAGTCTCCTGCATCCGATGAAACACATTGCCGACATCGTCAACCATCTCGCGACCTCGCAATACACCTTCAACGCTTTGCTTCATCATATGGACAGCGCTTTGCGTCGTTTCCAACATATTCTTAATCTTCTCAGTGATCAGAAGGCTTGAGTTATGCGATTGTTCAGCTAGCTTCTTCACTTCCCCAGCCACGACAGCGAAGCCTCTTCCTTGTTCGCCAACGCGGGCAGCTTCTATTGATGCATTCAGAGATAGCAACGTTGTTTGATTGGCTATGTTGGAAATAAAGGTAACGATCTCCGAGATCGAAGATGAGTATTCGGATAATTTTTGCATTTCCTTTGCTGTTTCTTCAACAGAGGCTTGAACCGTAGACATATGTTGAACAACGTCTTGAACAACTAGCTGTCCACTGTGCAGACGATCCACAGATTGCTGCGCTTCTTCGGACACAGTCCCTGAAGCTTCGGCCAGTCTCTGCACACCGTTAGCCATCTCTTCCATAGCCACTGAAGTTTGTTCGGAACTTTCTCTTTGATACTCACTGCTTTGAGCCACTTCGGTAATGCTCCCGTGGATTTGGGATGAAGCCTCTAAGGAACGCTGCGTCACCCCTGTAAGCCGATCAGAAGACTCCTCCATATGAGCAGCCGTTAGACGAACCTGCGATAGGAATGACGAGAAGGTATCCAGCATAATGTTCAAATGCTCACTAACCTGCGCAATCTCATCTTTGCCCTTAACCTCAAACCGTGGCTTCAAATTCCCGGAAGAGAACTCCGCGATCACAACATTCATCCGTCTGAGCGGAAGCAGTAGATAGCGAAGCAAGACGGAGATGATCGTCGTCAACACAAGCAAGGCGATGATCAGATATATCACCGTATTTTTAGTAAAGGAAGTCACGTCCGCTAGAGCCACGGATTGAGGAACAGCAATCCCCACGGTCCAGCCTGTGTTTAGGACAGGCGCATAGGCAGCATAAAGCTTCCCACTCTTATCATTCGTTGACATGACCCCGCTTGTATGTTGATGAATCTTATCACCAAGCCCAGGCATCCACTCGTTCTTGTTAATGTTCATCTTCATAATTTGCGAGCTGTCTGGATGATACATGACAGTTCCATCCTTACTAAGCAAGAAGTCATATCCCCCTTCTTGCGGCTTGTAACTAGCCATAATAGTAGGAATGGAAGTTAGCTTGAGATCTATGGCTACGAAACCAAGCAAATGATCCCCCTCTCGCAGCGCTTTCATGATGCTAATGATCAGATCCCCAGTCTGCGCGTCTACATAGGGGTCTGAGTAATAGATATCCTTAGCAGCCGAGGCTCCTGCATACCATGGTCTGTCTTTCATAACGTAGTTCTCTTTGGAAACACTACCTTCATGACCAATATAAAAGCTGCCATCTGCACTTACAACATAGACAAATGAGAGGAGCGGATCTGAAGCTTGTATACCTTTCAAGAATTGAAATACCTCTTGATACTGCCCATCCGTAAGAGCATTGCTGCGCGAAGCAGCACTCCTCAAATAGGATACGATATGGGAATTTGTTGCCATGATATGAGGAATGGCCGCTTTTTCCAGAAATAATTCGCCTAGTTGAAATGAGAGCGCTTTACTTTCCGCTTGAAGGTTCATCTCAACTTGCCCTTGCATATTCGATTTGGCATTGAGAAAGATTAGTGTCCCTACTGATAATAAAATGACCACCATAATTGGCAGCAGAAACAGGGATACTTTCATGGACACCGAAGAACGAAACATAGTTAGTATTTTCACGACCAGTCACCCCTTTATTGTAATTCGATTTTACGGAGCGCTCCTTCAAAAAGAGCATATCTCTATAACAAACAATACAAAGCGCCCACTTACTTTTCCTGCTGATAACACGCTATAACGGCATCCAATAATTTCCTGAACAATCTATTGAACGCAAAAAAACCGCCCAAGAACGGACGGTTTTCCATACTAGCTGATTCAAACCAATCATCACACTTTAATGAGTCCTACCGAGTATAGAAACACGAAGACAATAAGAATCGGCGCAACGAAACGAAGCAAAAACATCCACGCACGATACCAAAATCCCGTGAGGCCTGCTTCTTCGCCTGCACGTTTCCAAGCATACCCCGTAAACAGCGTAACAATAAGACCGCCAATTGGCATTAAAACATAGGAGGTAATAAAATCCATCAAATCGAAAATCCCTTTGCCACCCAGCTGAAAAGGACTGAGCACGCCTCCAACGGAAAGCCCTGCTGGTATTCCTACCAGAAAGCAGAGCACCGATACAATCACAGCCGCTTTAGCACGGCTCCACTTCCATTTGCTGATCGCATACGCTACGGGGACTTCCAAAATGGAAATTGCGGACGTCAGCGCAGCAATGGCTAGAAGCAAGAAAAACAAACCGCCAAAGAAGGAGCCAAACGGCATCTGGGAGAAAGCAACTGGCAAAGCCATGAAAGCTAGGCCTACGCCTTCTCCTGGCGCAAGTCCATACGAGAACACGGTCGGGAAAATGACGAGTCCCGCAATTAACGCATATACCAGATCACCCAAACCAATGGCGAGTGTTGCAAGACCCAAGGACTGCTTTTTATCCACATAAGACCCATACGTCAGCATGCAACCCATCCCCAGAGATAAAGAGAAGAAGGCATGCCCTAAAGCTATGAGCGCTGATTCCGCATCCAGCTTCGAGAAGTCAGGCTTCAAGAAAAAAGATACTCCCTCAGCGGCACCGGGCAAGGTCAAAGAGCGAAACATCAGAATCAACAAAATAATTAAGAAACCAGGAATCAATATTTTGTTAAATTTCTCAATCCCTCCAGAGACCCCCTTCGCAATCACCCAACCGCTAATCAACATGACGACGGCTTGCCAGAATATCGGCCAGTAACCTGCAGCAAAGGTTGTAAACTTCGCTTTGTAATCCGAACCTGATTGAAACAACAGCCCCGTGAAGGATTCAATCGTATAATGTAGCGTCCAACCGGCAACGACAGCGTAATAAGACATAATCATAAATGCTGTAAGGATGGATAGTAACCCGAAAGCCCCCCAATATTTCTTACCCGTCAAATTTACAAAAGAGATCGAGGCGTTGCCCCGCCCCCCTCGGCCAATCGTCATCTCTGCCAGCATAATAGGCAAGCCCACAATAATTAAGCAGACAATGAATAACAAGAAAAATGCAGCACCCCCGTGCTTTCCTGTAATATACGGGAACTTCCACATATTCCCCAAACCAACGGAGCTGCCGATAGCGGCCAAAATAAACCCAGACCGACTAAAGCGCTCAATGCTCTTACTCTTAGGAGCTGAATTTCCCTGATTGTTTTTCATGATGTACTCCCTGTAGTATTTTTTATTTTTTAGGGTAAATGATTTGGAGATTACTGTCATCTTGTAATTATTTACAATTCATTTGATTTTCACTCCTAAAAAAAACAAGAGGCATATTGCGCCCCTTGTTCTCTCTTACGATTCAATTCCCGTCTCTTCTACCTGCATCCAATGTTCATACAGCAGATTCAGTCGCTCCTGCACAACTTCCCGCTCCGCCCAAAGTCGACTGAGCTCATCCGCATCCGGTTCTTTTGCTCGCTCCTGCAGCAGCTGGTCCATGCTCACCAAGTTTTTCTCTTCCTCAGCAATGCACTTCTCTAACTGCTCTTTCCTCGGCTGCATCCCTGTCTTCGACTTTTCCCGCTTCACTGCTGGAATTGCAACCTCTGGCCGTTTGACGCAAGGGGCAGAAGCCGGCTTCACCTCGGAACCCAAGCTGTGGCTATAATTCTTTACTAACAGCTGCTTGCTCTTCTCCTTATAATCGTCGAAATTACCTAAAAATACGGTGATACGCCCCTGATCAAGCTCCCAAATTTTGCGTGACAGCCGATTCATGAAATAACGATCATGCGTTACTGCCAGAACTGTACCTGGAAACTCTTCCAACGCTTCTTCCAATGCCTCCCTGGAAGCAATGTCCATGTGGTTCGTCGGCTCATCCAAAATGAGCAAGTTCGGCGATTTTAAGACCAGCAGCGCAAGTCTTAAGCGCGTCCACTCGCCGCCCGACAGCTGACTGACAGGCTTGAATACATCAGCGCCATAAAATAAATACGAAGCCAGTCGCCCTCGAGCTTCTCCTTCTTCCAGCCGCGCTTCCTCACGGAAATAATCCAGTACCGTCTGCTTAGGATCTGTCGGATAGTCCTGCTGCGCTAAATAACCGATGTCCACTCTAGCGCCTAGCTCTAACGCGCCTCCGTCGGGTTCCTCTGTTCCAAGGATAAGCTTTAAAAGCGTCGTTTTGCCTGACCCATTATGTCCGACCAGCATGACTTTCTCGCCATATTCCAACAATCCGCTCGCCTGCTGCAAGATCGGCTTGTCACCAAAGCGTTTGCTTACTTCCTTGAAGCTAACGACCTTCCGGCCTGAACGATCTTCAGGCTTTAGCCCAAATTCCGCTGCTTTCGGGTCCAGAACAGGTCGCTTGAGCTTTTCCATGCGATCCAGCGCTTTCTGCATCGATGACGCTCTGCGGAAAAATTTCTCATTGCCGCCGACTCGGCCCCATTCAATCAACTGTTTGATCGTTTCTTTCATCTTCTTAATCTTCTTCTGCTGCTCCTGATAATCGGCGAACTGCTGAAGCAGCTTTTCTTCCTTCTCCTTCACATAGCCCGAATAATGAGTAAGATAGGTAGACGATTCTCCGTCTTCTAGCTCAACAATTTTCGTGACGACACGATCTAGAAAGTAACGGTCATGTGAAACGATGAGACAAGCCCCGTCGTATTTGCCGAGGAACTCTTCCAGCCATTCAACGCCAAAAAGATCCAAATGATTCGTCGGCTCATCCAGAAGTAGCAGATCAGGCTTGCCGATTAGCTGAGAGGCGAGGGCAATCTTCGTCTTCTCACCGCCAGAGAGCGAGGCAAATCTACGATCGTAACAATCACGCGCAATGCGCAGTCCCGTTGTCACTTGATCGATTCTCGCATCCAGCTCGTAGCCGCCTCCGCGCTCGAAACGTTCTTGCAGCTGCGCATACTGTCCAAGCAGCTGCTCTAGCTGCCCGCTCTGACTCGCCGCGTCAGAAATAGACATTCGCTGCTCCATATCTGTCATCTTCGCTCGACATTCCTGAAGCTCACGGAAACTATCCGCTAACACTTCGTATACAGTGCCTTCTTCCCACTCCTTGGGGATTTGCGCCAGATAGCCGATGCGCGTATCTTTGCGGATCGTAAGTTGACCCTCATCAGACTTCTCCATCTTGGCAATCAAGCGAAGCAAGGTCGATTTACCGCTTCCGTTGCGGCCAACAAGACCTACTCTTTCTCCTTGATGAACTTCAAACGTTACGTCTTCTAGAATGAGTTGAGCTCCATGATATTTTTTCACATTTTGACTATTCACAATTAACATATTAAGGATCCTCCTATGGATGGAAAGACCCTATCCCACATCGTAACAAAGCAAAAAGGCCGCAGGAAAATTCCCTACGACCTTTCAGATGCATCCGTCTGAGGTTAAGGTAGGCGTCTTTTCTTAAGTGGTGGTACCGTATGAGCATAAATGGACAGACTTCTCGCGTCTTTGCCACATACATGAACGATGCCAGCCATCGCAATGGGCAACTGGCTCACACGGTTATTCACCAACTCTAGATTCATCCTACCTTCACCTCCTTTTTTCACTTCTTTAAAATATACCATAAAGAGCCATAAATTTGCAATCGGCAACGCGTCATCTAGTCACGTCTATTCTCATGGCAGCGTTCAACTTACATCAAGAGGATTAATTTAGTAATAATTAACTATTTTTACAAGTTATTTTAAACTATGTATACTAACAATGTAATCAACTAACATGAATTTACATAGAAAAATGTCAACAAGAAGCGCGTATCACCGCAGAAAATCAAAAATAAAGCAATAACATATGGAGTACACTCAAGAGATAGAACGAAGAATACATTCATAGTGGTGGAGGATGAGTATTTTGGATGAAACGAAATTTAAAGAAGATTGGGTAGTTCATCTAAGAGTAGAAAGTCTTGCAATAAAACTACTGAGCAAAGGACTAAGCCCCAAAGAAGTACAAGCAATGGTGATTATTTCAGATGAATATAGTGAATGGATTTCTATTGATAGATGTTTTGAAACTAAATATCAAAAAAATTTCTACTATACTGATTTATTGGGTAGTATTGAATTCAAAAGATATGAACATAAACTCAAACAATTAGCAAAAATAGAAATGGGTATTCTAGATGATAAAACTGAGTTTATATGGGAATTTGAATACGATAGATTATTTAGTCAAATTGGGTTGAAAATACGTCCAGCAGAGCTAGGAAGTGAAATGGGAAAATTTAGCCAACTAATAAACCTTAATGAGCCACTAGGTTTATTGGAATTTTTATCATTAATAACTGACAACGCCAGTTCATTATTACATTTGGAGGAAAATACTTTAATCACTCTAAAGAATCAAAAAAATGAAATCGATTCATTTATTGAGAAATTCAAGGCATCTTTCGGCTAGGTAAAAGAAAGATATTTTATATACTTTAAAGCCTTCTATAATTAAAATTTGAGTCTTTGCTGTTATCCAAATCGTACTAAACATGTAAACAAACAAAAAGAGCAGAAACCAGACTAAGCGCTTGGAATCCTGCTCTTTTCTCTTTTAGATGAACTCCTTTTCTATTAAATCCGTGTTGACGCCAATTGCGGCTTTACTACCTTCTGCTGCTGCATTAATTAACTGAGCCGGTCCATTAACGGACATATCGCCTGCAGCGTAGACGCCAGGTATATTCGTTCTGCCGAGAACATCGGTCACGATGCCCAAATGTGTATTAATTTCACATCCAAGCGACTCGGCTATCGTAGTAGCCTGCTTCCATGGCATAGCAAGAAAGCCACCCTCCCGAAGTATCTCAGAACCATCCTCAAATTTGATTTGCTTTAAGAGACCATTGGCTCCTGCCAGAGAATGAATCTTTTGGTCATACACAGAGATTTGCTTTGTCTTAAGCGCTTGTCTTTGTTCCGGGGTCAATTTGTCGCTGCCATTGGTGCAAAGAATTACATCTTTACTCCAATTGGATACGACCTTTGTAATGCGGTAGGCATGC
Source organism: Paenibacillus sp. SYP-B3998 (assembly GCF_010820665.1). Classification (GTDB taxonomy): domain Bacteria; phylum Bacillota; class Bacilli; order Paenibacillales; family NBRC-103111; genus Paenibacillus_E. The sequence goes on from NZ_JAAIKC010000015.1 coordinate 29,510, forward strand.
TCGGTCTCCGTTATAGCAACAAGCGGCTTATTTCTCAATTCCCAACCGTCGCAATAGGGACAACTGAAAATACTTTTACCATAATAGTCGCGAATGCCAGGGATAGATGGAAAAATCTCTTTCAACCCCGTTGCAAGAATGATCGTGCGAGCCCGATACGACTCTCCCACTTCTGTCACTAGTTCAAAAGTAATCTCTCCCTCATTTTCCTTAGTCACTTGAGTGACTTTGTCAGGTCGAAATTGCACATCGGGATATTTAGCGATGTCCCGATGCGCAATTTCTCGAAACTCGCTTGGTTTCACGCCATCTCTTGTGATGAAACCGTGAGACTCCTGCGTGACCGCATTTCTTGGCTTATTATCATCGAATAAAACCATCTTACGTCTTGCTCTCCCCAAAACTAGAGCAGCGTTTAAACCGGCAGGACCTCCACCAATAATGGCACAGTCAAAAATCATTTTTCAACGCCTCCTTTCGTATTGATGCTTGTCTATTTAATTGATCTGCAAGCTCGGCTATCGTTCGTCCCATTAAATATTTTTCCATCGCTTGCTCGGCATCCACCATCACACCTTGAATTAAACAATCTTGGTGTTCCAAACTGCACATGAATAAAGACCCTGAACCTTCAATGGCATTAATAATATCTAAAAAAGAAATATCCTCCTTGCTTCTGGAAAGCTTATAGCCGCCATTAACACCAGGAGAAGATTCGATCAACCCTGCTTTCACTAATTTGGTTAAAATTTTGGATAGAAACGTCGGTGACAATCCTTGTAGCTCAGCCATAGTGCGGACTCCTACCGCCTTCTCAACAGGTGCGGCCGCCAAATAAACCATCGTATGCAGCGCATAATTTGTTGCTTTCGTGTATTTCATATTACCCCCTTATTAATTAAAGACTAATTTTGTCTTTAATCATACCAAGGACGCCTTGCACCGTCAATATCGGGTAAAAAGAACATTCAGTCAAACTCCTGTTCTGAAAAAAACCAAAAATCCGCTTATTCTGCGATCCAGCAAGTTCATCCGTATAGTGATCCCATGCATGTTCATAACCTTGAACCGACATCGTCTTACTGAGAAGTAACTGCTATATTAGCCTCCTATTAATCTCATAATCAGTAAATCTTCTTGCCTAAATGGGGTATCTTTCTTTACAATATCGGTAAAGGTTACTACATTTGTCCACTTCGTCTTACACCGATTGCCAACACATAGGAAGGGGCCTCATCAAGATGGAACAGCTCCCGGTTAATGACAACATTTGGAATCGCAAGCTCATTCATATTTTATGGTGGATCTTGTTGATTTACGAAGTGGCTGCCATGCTTGGATTTTTCTTTGGTTTCTATAACCAACCGGATCATTGGTTTAACAATTTCATGGAATTTCAAGTCCTTCCGACTTGCTTGCAATTGATTCTCATGGCTTTCGGTTATATCGCCATTGCTTCCTTCAAAAAATACAGTGATTTTATCATGATTGTATGGACACTAATTATGCTCAGTATCTTCCTCATCACGATACCGGAACTCAGGACGAAGTATGAATTACTAGCCGTACCGATTATTTTATCTTCTGTATATTTTAAAAAGAAACCGATTATCTTTGCTTATAGTTTAGGGCTTTTATGCTTAGTGGGCTTAATAAGCCTGAACCTGTATCGTGGCATACCTCTGACTCCTAATCAGGTCATTGTTCCTGTTACGGTTATCACTGCTACAGCTTTCGTGTGCTTTGCCATTATGAACAAAGGAATCGATTTAATTCACTTGCTCAAGGATTCGGTCGTGCGTGAGCAAGAACTGCTCATTCGCAATGTGATGATTGATCGACTTTCTAAAATGGACGCTCTCACGGAGCTGTTTAATCATCGTTCTTTTCAAGAGCATACGGATCATCTGATTTCTCATATGCCTTATGATACTCCGCTGGAATTAGCTCTTATGGATATCGATAACTTCAAAAATATTAATGATACCTACGGACACTGGGTCGGGGATGTTGTCCTCAAGACAATTGGTATTACGCTCAAGGAGGTTCTCGGAACGGATGACATGGCCTTTCGTTATGGTGGTGAAGAATTCGCCGTTCTCTTCGTTGGGAAGAATCATGAGGAAGTACTGGCCTTATGCGAACAGTTAATGCAGACCATTCGTGACACTGAGGTTCCCGAAATGCCAGGTCATCAATTGACGATGAGCATCGGACTGGCCACCTACAACCGTAACACGATGAAAAAAGCATGGTTTCAGCTTGTGGATGAGTGCTTATATATGGCTAAACGCAGCGGCAAAAATCAGATTTATGCCCATATGACAGACTAAACCAAGCAAGTCCCGGAACGGAGGGTTCTCGGCTTGCTTTTTTAATATGCGTTCATGGAGCCACTTACCAATCTAGACACCTCAAACAACCGCCATAACCCTCCGAAATCTTATCGTATACACAAGAGGTAGACGACTATGAAGCCTAAGAGTCTGGTTGTTGATCACGTTTTATATCTTAGAGTAATTTTACGAAGCTGCTCTTCGTTTGACCTATCTTCTCCACCTCATACATGAAATTAGCTAATTAGGAAAATAATAGCCAAAATCAAGTGAGGTGGTAACTATGTGTACTTCAATATCCATGCTTGCAGACATATCCGAGCTAGCCAAACAATTTCAAATTGATCGTCTATTATCTTACAACTCCAACCGTTACGAAATTCGTCCTACGGAATCACTTTCAGCTGTTGTCGTCAACAGAAAAGGAGAGCGGCTTCTCGATGAGTTTCGTTGGGGGCTTATGCCTTTTTGGGCCAAAGATGCCGTATGCGGGGATCGTGATTCGATCTTCACCAATGAGGTCTTTGGACGAATTGTGAAGAAACAACGATGCGTTATTCCATCCAGCGGCTTCTACGTTAGCCGAACTGAGGGGAAAGAAACGGAATGGATCCGCTTCAAAATGCGCAGCGGCACGTTCGGCATTGCGGGGTTATACGATGTGTGGCATGCCCCTTCTAGCGATGAGGAGCTGCGTACTTGCATGATGCTCATGACGGAAGCGAACTCGCTCGTCTCTCCTTATCATGGCAGAATGCCCGCGATTCTGGATCAAGAACAGGCCAATCTCTGGCTGCAGCCGGAGATGAACGAGCCCCGCCTTCTCAGATCCCTGCTTCGCCCTGTTGATGACTTGCAAATGATAGCAAATATCCTCTCTTCTCCTGCTGAGAAAATGGAAGCCAGTCCAGATGTAGGCGTGCTTATATAAAAAAGCTGAGATAGGGCTCGTGCTTATGCACGGGCTCTATTATTTATTTGGAACGGGCGGTAAAGCTTCTCCCGCAGCAATCAGACGAACCCCTTCCTCGCAGACGCCATAAGGTTGCCATTGACAGGTAGCGCACAGATGGCCGATGTCGCTAGGCGCGACATGTTCCCCAACCTGCTTGCAGATGTCAGACCAACTTCGCTCCGTCCCAACTTTCAACCTAAGCTTTTCTACAATCAAAGCATCCCTTGCATACACCGTTCTTCCTTCGCAATGCGGTTCCTTGTCGGACGGGAAAGCCGCACAGAGATCATCAGGCCCAAGGACAATGCGAATCATTGTCTCCGGTTTATTGCGCAGTATTTCGTAGACAGAAGTCATATTCTCGCAAAATTCTTGGGAATATCCCATTCCCCTATAACCCAGTAAACAAAGTAGATGATGACCCCTCAGTCCAATCGTCATTGCTATCCCTCCTCTCTTCCCTTTTCTTCAACTTCTTTTAACCTAATGTAGATGATCCAGCCACAACAAATCAATAGATGATTTTGGCTATAGCGGAACCAGCATAGGTCTCGTGGTAGTATCCTTCTACGCCAATCGCGCTATCAACGCGGTCATCGCATGGTTGCTACTGCGAAAACTAACAAGTGTTAGGCCGGTTCTTCGACGTAAATAAGAAAAGCTGCCCTGACGCTAGGTCATGGACAGCTTTTCTTATTTATTTCCTGTCTGTACGATCATCCGGCACACGATACAATCCGTACCCCGCCATTGGAACGATTGGGTTCTCATCCACAACCAAGCCAGCAGATTCGGCATGTATGGCTACATCAATGAGCCAGCGTGTGAAATCTGCGACATTCATAGACGCCATCTCTTCGAGGCTGTAGAAACCAGCCGCGTCTACCTCTACTCCGTCGGGAATAGGCTCGCCTCCGACATATTCCATATCAAAAGCAATGTAGAGATTATGTATACTTCTCGGTAGGTCACGTAAAGCTACAATCTTAGTAACAACAGCTTCAACTCCCGTTTCCTCAAGCACTTCGCGCTGAATGGTATCGTGGATTAACTCCTGCTGCTCGATATAGCCGCCAGGATTAGTCCATCTGCCTTTGCCCGGCTCCTGCGCTCTCCGTACAAGAAGAAGCTTGCCTGCTCGCATCACAAGCGCTCCCACGCCAACGCTATAATTTCCCCAATGGACAAAACTGCAAGCTGTGCAGGCTCTCCGTGTTGTTCCATCCACATCTCTAGTCTCTAAAGCTGCCCCGCAGGACATGCAGAATTTAGCCTCCATTGTACGCCAACCCTTCTATCTCTTTCCTAGCTCGGCCGTATAGGACGTTTAGTTCCATGCGATCTCAATCCCGAGAAATTGGGCTATAATGCACGGATACTAACGTAGACTTTGCCGTAACTCTCCTTTCATTGTAACACGGATCGGAACATTTTCTGCTCTTGAATCGTCAGGTTCTTTCCAATGCTAACGCCAAGGCTCTGTTGTTCGTCGCGGGTAATTCCTTAACCTGTGGTACAATAAAAGAAATATTTCAACCAAGTAAGGGGAGTTAAACAATGGCTCGGAACCAAAGATTACTAACCGACGTTGATTTTCAGGAAGCAGTCGATAGCCAGGCAAGCGTACGCGTTTTTAAAGACGACCATATTGTAGATTCGAATGCGGTCATTTTAAGATTCAGCGCTACGATGGTAGTCGTTCAGACGCATGTCAGTGATTTGACTTATTACGATCGCAATGAGTGCGAATTTTTTGAAATGAAAAAACGCTAGCCCGCAGGAAGCTAACGTTTATTCTAACTTATAGGAAGCTAACTGAACGAAGCGAAAGCCCGCTTTTTGTAAGACCGGGATGGCTTTCATAACCCCCTCAGCGGTATCCTTCTCAGGATGGTTCATGTGTGCCAGGACGATAGAGCCGCTTCGCGCTTTGGTTAAAGCCTTGAAAACCTGATCGGTGTTATACGTAGCGCCGGCATCGCCAAGCACGTTATAATTGACCGCCTGAAACCCTAGATCATGCACAATATTTACGGCAACCTCATCATAATAGGCCGTGCCCGACCGAAAAAACAGCGGCCGTCGGCCTGTAAGCTTCTCAATTTTGTCCGCGTTGCCAGCGACTTCCTCGATTACGCCTTCTACACTTTGCGTCCCAGCTATGCCATAAGCCGCTTTGCCTTTAACTGATAAAGGACGATGCTCAGTACCATGGTTCTCAATCTCGAATAAGGGATTTGCCGCAAGCTTCAGAAATAGAGTTGGATTCGCGTCAATCCATCGGGCATTCACGAACAACGTGGCTGGAATCTGCTCCTGAATGAGATACTCAACCAACTTCTCGTCATAACCGCTTCCTTCCTTGCCACCGCAGGCATCGAAGGTGAGCGCAATAACGTTCTCCTTCGTTTGCAGCTGCGTCCTCACACCTGGTACGTGCTCGCCCCATTTCAAAGGGATCAGCGCGCTATAGCGGTTTTGCAGAGATGCCAACGATTGACCGTTGCTTCTATCCGGGTCAGGCTCTGGCGCGGAGGAGGTGTCGTTCGGCGCAGGCATCCTAACTGCCTCTGGTAGCGAAGTTGTCTCAGATGCAGTTACAGGGGTTGGTTCGATTGATGGACTGATCCTAGCGGGAGCGCTGCTTGGGTCAAGTTCTTCAGCCACACCTTGAACTCCCTTCTGTCCCCTGTTCATCTCACAGCCGGACACTAGCATAAAGCATAATAAAACGAACAGGAAACTTTGTCCTGTTCGTTTCTTCATTTGTGCTTGCGCCAATCCGCGCTGCTCTTGCTTAACAGATGCCCAAAATCATTCTCAAGCCGTTTCTCTTCGGCCTTTCGAGCAGCTTCCGCCTGCTCTAAGACGGCTGCCTTACGCGCCTGCTCTTCCGCTTTCATCGCATCTGACTGCTGCTTTAGCTTATTTACAATTTCAGGTCGAAGCAGATCCTTAAGCGTTGCCGGCTTATCTTGGGCAGAGGCATCTGGAGCTGCGGGCGACCACTTTTTCTTAGCCATACTATCACCTCAGTTTCTCCCCACATTATTCAAGAGGTTGCATGAAAAGTCAACGGTTTACTTGCTGATGACATCTTTATTTTACTTACAAGCCGTCATCTGATTCTGGAGAACGACGGGTCCAAGTTGGTTTCCCTATAGATCCCTCCAAATAAAACTTTCCATTCTACTCATGCAAGTGATACGGGACAGTTGCTACAACGATATCTTTGTCTGACTGCAGCTTCGCACGTATCCGTGAAGCAGATTGGTTGTGAAGCAGACGATGCCACCATTTTTTCGGCATAAATTGCGGTAAAATAACCATAATCGATTGGGTTTCAGATACATGCGTGTCAATTCTTTCGATGAATTCAGCCAGAGGCTTCACGATGTTACGATATCTGGATTTGAATACCACCAATCGAACACCGGGGTCCCACTTCTTCCATTTCTCTTCCATCGCCTCTTCATCCTCATCTGAGAAAGAAACGTAGAAGGCAATGACATTGGGAGAGAGAGACTTGGCATAATTGAGTGATTGAGCCACAACCCGGTGAATGCCTGCTACTGGCACAATAATTACGGGCTCTTTGGTACACACACGCTCTTGCTCGATGTCAATGCGCAGTTGCTTAGCCACATCATCGTAATGATTGCTGATCTTCGTTATCATCCAAAGCAATAGCGGGGTGACAATGATAACGATCCAGGCTCCTTCGCTGAACTTCGTGAAGCAGAAGATCAGCAATACGGCGAAGGAAACAATCGCCCCCAAGCCATTAATAAGAGACTTCTGAAACCAACCAGAGATGCGCTCCCGGAGCCATTTCCGCACCAAGCCGCTTTGCGCTAGCGTGAATGACAAGAATACACCAATCGCATAGAGTGGAATTAACCCGTCTGTTTTCCCTTTAAATGCAACTAACAGAATGCTTGCTAACACACCTAGCGTTATAATCCCGTAGTTGAATGAAAGACGATCTCCCCGAAAGGAGAACATACGCGGAAAGTTTTTGTCCTGAGCCATAATGGAGGCCAAGATCGGAAAGCCATTAAAGCTCGTATTAGCCGCTAGGGTCAAAATAAGCATCGTAGCTATTTGAGTCGCATAGTACATCGTGCCGCGGCCAAATGCCTGCTCCGTAACCATCGACAAAACCGAAGTGTGTCCCTTCGGGTCTGGCGCAATCCCGTAACCCAGCGCAAGCAAGGTCACACCACCGAAAATAATAGCCAAAAGCGTCCCTAGTGAAGCCAGCGTTCGCTTGGCATTCTTAACCGATGGTTTGCGGAAATGCGGCACCGCATCCGAAATGGCCTCGATCCCAGTCACAGCCGAGCACCCTGACGAGAATGCCTTTAGGAGTACAAATAAAGTTAAGGAGTTCGTCATCGAACTAGGCACAAGATGAACGGGCTGCGTATGCGCAGCTCCCGTTAACATATCGAAAATGCCTTTGCCCACTAACAAAAGAATACAGAAAATAAAAAAGTAAGTAGGAATAGCGAAGATCGTTCCTGACTCGGAGGTACCTCGTAAATTCAGCCAAACCATAACCCATACGAGCAGCAAGGCCAATGGAACAATGTAGGGGACCGTAATCGGGAAGGCAGAAGTAATGGCCTGAACCCCCGCTGAAATCGAAACAGCAACCGTTAGCGTGTAATCGATTAATAGCGAAACCCCTGTCAGTCTCCCCCACATCATACCCAAATTTTCCTTGGAGACCATGTAAGCTCCGCCACCCTGCGGATAGGCTTCAATCACCTGTCGATAACTAATGACCAGCAGCACGATTAATGCAATAATCGAAATGGCAATCGGCAGCGAAAAGGCAAACGCCGCGATCCCGACTGTCGCAAGTTCCAAGAGGATCTGCTCCGTACCGTAGGCAACCGAAGAGAGCGCATCCGACGACAGGATGGGCAGCGCTTTCCATACCTGCATTTTTTCTGATTCCATTTCGCTGGATTTTAGCGGTTTGCCAAATACCATTTTTTTCAATGAATCGCTGGTCATTCTTCGTAATTCCCCCAATTAATCAATGTACATCTTAAAATGCCCATTTTCGGGCACAAAAAAACACAAGGATAGACCTTGTGTTTAGCACACGTTCTCCTTCTCACGCTCGCTTACGAGGTTAGCTGTCGGATTCGGACCGCGAGAAATCTGCCCTAAGCGGTACACCTTGATAAGTACCTCTATTCACCCCATGAAACCTTCGGATCCCCCGCTTTTCTTACTAGAAAATTAAGCGAAATATTCAGTTGTGACGTACGAGTTGAATCTTACGCTCTTATCGTCACAGAGTAAAGGGTGGAAAAAAGTGAAAAACAGATATCACACCTTCACATTTACCCAATAATTCGCTTACAATCATGTGATTCTTTTATTTTCTTTGATTCTCTCGCGATTTCGTAAATACCTCTTGATTTTATAAGTAATATGCTCTAAATAAGGCAATTAATTTTATTAATATCAAAACTCTTTCAAACTAGCTTGTTCCTTGTCATGTAGTCTGCGCATACGGAAGCAGTTCATGCCTGTGACACCTAGCTCCTCCAACAAACCATAATTCGCCCAAGCCCCAACGACCGCTCCAATCCCAGGGATAAGCTGGAGCATTTTGCGAAAATCGATGGTGTCGCGATATTCCTGCTGGAGCTGCAACCAATCTACCTGATCCATGTAGGTAGTTGCTGGGGGAAACGCGCTTGCAATAGCCTGCCAATTGCGAATGGTGCCAAGTAGCGTAGACTTCTTGTTGGAACTTGAGAATGCAAGCTGAAACACATATAAAACGAAAATCCGTTCCCGGTAATCCTTCATGGAATAACCATAAGCATGGGCTAGCTCAAAGAGGAATTTCAGCTTAATGCCGATCAAGATCGGAAAGTCCGCTAAGCCAAGTAAAATCCCCCCTGCTCCCGCGCCAGCGCCTTCTGCTGCCGCTATTTTTTTATAGAGAGATAACAGTTCCTCCGCTTTGGCATCGCTATCCGCTAATGATGCTCCTCGCAGAGGCGCAGTCTTCGGCATATAATCCATACCCGTCAGTGTCGTTTGTACAATCCCCTTCACTGTGGCGGTTATCGTCTTGTGAACCTTGTCTGGAAGAAAGTTGTTGATCCGTGTTTGTACAGATTTTGACGCTTTCTCTATCATTCCTGGCTCTTTCTGCAGCTTGATTTCCCAGCGCCTTAGCTGCTTCTTCATCTGCTGCTCGTAAAGCGTAAGTTCGGCCTCCATAGGTTCACCACCGTCAATATTAGGTTATCGACAGTATAGTCTATGAAGTGCTTATTCTCAAAATGTTACGGGCATTAGCCAAGGTCACTCCAGGAGGGATACAGATTTAGTAAGCTTAAACCCACTCCCCGTCCTTCGGTATGATAACTTGAGGAAGCCGTCCGACAGCTTGAAGTTGGCTGTACAGATCCTCCCTTGTCACAAAACAATGATTGATAGCGTCCATGTGGACTGCCACGACTTTGGTGTATGGCGCATGCTCACATACTTGGATAATATCGTCTGCATTCATCGTGATGGGATCGCCAACTACAAATTGTGCGCCTCCTGCATTCACTACCGTCACATCTGGACGATAGTCATCGAGTGATTGCTCGACATCCTTGCACCAAATCGTATCGCCAGCAATGTAAAGTGTCTGTTCGCCATCCGTTTGAAATACGAAACCAGAGACATGTCCCATTTTAAGGCCAATCTCTCCTGTTCCATGCTGTCCGTCCGTACGGCTAATCCGAATACCTTGAAAGGTGATGGTAGATTCAACAGCGGTGACAGAATGAAAATCTTGGGAAGTCAGCGCTTCTTCATCGCCGGGCTGACAGAGTACGGGGATCGCTTTAGGCAATGCAGTCACTGCGACATCATCCCAATGATCAGGATGCAGATGCGTCACGATAACGGCATCCGGCCGAAGCCAAGTATCAATAGGTCCCGGCAACGATACGAGCGGGTTTCTCCGTTCATTAGCTGATCCAGGAATCGGCGGATTGGCTCCAGCCTCACTAAACATCGGGTCTATCAAAAAGGTTACACCTGCGTATTCCAGCCACAAAGTAGCGTTGCGAATCATTTGAATCTTCATCTTAAACATGCACCTCTTATCGCGTATTGGTCGTTCTGGTACAATTATAGAAAATGCTCCTCGATTCGCATACAACTTGGTGAAACGGAAAAGCAGCTTTTATTTTCATTTTGAAAGGAATTTACCGCAAATGAACTCATCGATGATCGATCCAATCGATCTACGCATACTACAATGCTTACTAGAAGACGCCACACAGCCTCACAAAGTGATTGGAGAACTCGTCCACCTGACAGGTCAGGCTGTTGGCACCCGTATTCGCAGGATGCAGGATACGGGTCTTATTGAAGGGTACACCCTAAGGTGGAACCCCGATAAACTCGGACTAACCGTACACGCATTCATAACCGTCTTTTTGAGTTCTAACACCGCTCACCAAACGTTTCGGGCGTTCGTACAACAAAATGAGCAAATTATAGAGATGCATCGGGTAAGCGGCGAGGGCTGTTATTGGATGCGTGTGCGTGTAAGTTCCTCAGAACAATTGAGCGACTTACTGGATGCATTGCTGCGATTTGGCAATTACAAACTCAGCTTATCGATTGGGCAAGTGAAGTGAAGCATGGAATAAGAAGTGAAACATGAAATAAATAAAGCGTCAGCTCGAAGCTGACTAGACGCTGGAACGACAAATAGAAGCAACCCACTCTTCGCGCTAACCGCTTAAGTTGGTTGCTTCTATCTCGTTATTAGCTCAGGAGGGAATCGCCATTACATGATGAATAAGTGCAAAAACATTTTTAACCCCGTATATATACAAGCAGCCCGAAACATAGGATACCTCCGGCCACGAGCAACCCATCCGCACCTTGCCATTTCAGCGAATCGCTTTGACGGGCGAGCTGCTTCCCATCAATCTTTTTCATTTCCATCGCAATCGTCAGCTGCTCCGCTTTATAGAACATCGATAGCAGAAGCGGCACGACTAATGCAGGGATATCCCTCGTTCTCACCCTTCCCGGACGTAAGGCAGCTTTGCCTCTTGCCCGTACAATCGTGGAAAATCGCTGCCATTCCCTTAAGATCAGCGGAATGAAGCGAAAAATGAGAGAAACTGCCAAAGCGAAAGATTCTACCGGTATTTTAACTTTTTTGAAATATCGCAGCGCCCAATTAAGGCCTTGAACCAGTTGACCATAAGGTGTTGTAGCGGCTAGCCAATAGCCGGCAATAACGACTATAAAAAGTCGAGACACATTCAGCATCGTGCTCCATGCTCTTTCTATAGAAAAGCCAATGGCGAACTGTTCATTAGCTGTCGAAACATCTAAGCCTGCAAGTCCTACAGATATGGCCATAAAGATAACAAAGGGCCATGCGATCTTCATCCCGCCGCGCAGGACCAAACGCGGGAGACCCACAAATGCGAGCGCCACGGGCAGGGCGGCTACAACAAGGCCAGTCCACTGCTGCTGCAGCATCGTTCCGATAACGAGCAGCAAATAGAGCAGCCACTTCGCACGCGGGTCCAACCGCAGCCATGCAGCCGGATTAGGCTGCAGCACCTCTGCGGACGCTTGCAGCGGCTCCGCTGCGTAGTCGGCAGAAACCGCCGTGCTGAGCCGCTCGGCTGCGCGCGCGGACGTCACCGCGCTCTCGCGTACGTGCGGCGACGCTTCGCCGCTGCTTATGCGCGCGACGCCTACGAGCAGCGCCGCTGCAATGGCTTCGGCGGCGAGCTCCGGCGTCAGCCGATCCGGCGTGATCGCGATGCCGCAGCGGGCGAGCGACTGCGCGGTCTCCACGCAGCTCGGGAGGCCGACACCCGCGCGTACGAGCAGCTCCGGCTCGCGGCAAAGCGCCGCAGGAGAGCCGTCTGCGACAATCGCGCCGCGATTCATCACAATGACGCGATCCGCTAGCGGGAAGAACGTGTCAAGATCATGCGTGGCGATGATCAAACCGCCACGGGATAGTTCTCTCTCGCGAATAAGGCGAAGTAATTCGCGAACGGCTGCCGCCTCTAAGCCAGCAGTTGGCTCATCCATGAAGAGCCAATCTGGGGAAGTGGCGAACGTCGTTGCAAGCGCGAGCCGGCGCTGCTCGCCTCCGCTCAGCGTGAAAGGCGAACGCTGCATGGCGAAGATCCCATGGGGATCGAAATCATCACAAGCAGCCTGAATTCGGCGCTCATTCTCTTGAGCCCCAAGTCGATAAGGGCGCAACGAATATGTGAATTCTCGACGTATATTGCCCGCGAATAATTGCTGCTCAGGAAATTGAAATGTCAATCCTAAGCGCAGCAAATGGCGCCTCTCTACCTTTCCTTTCTGCCACAGTGCTTGCCCGTCTAGTTGAATAGTCCCTGAGGTCGGTTCCAAAATACCTGCTAAAACTTGCAGCAATGTCGATTTCCCAGAACCTGTATGCCCAATCAACAGCGTGATTTCACCCTGATGAAGGGTTACGTTTAGCGCCTTCAATAGATGATTATTTGGATTTTCCGGCGTGCAAATATGAAGATTTCCCAACGCTATCGTCATGTACCCGACACCGCCTCGGCGAGTTCATCCGCATTCAGCGGCAAGTACTGAAGCTGGCAGCCCCGCTGCAATAAAGCTAAAGCTGTTTGAACAATAAAAGGAGGGTCTAGACCTAGCTTAAGACAAGGAGCTGCGGTTCCCGTTTCTATTTGACCATCCCCGTAAAAAAAAGCTATCGGAGGTCCATCAAACGCAATCGCCCCTCCACCGAAAGCAATCAACCGACTCGCCTCTGCGGCTTCTTCCAAGCGGTGCGTAATCCACACGATCGTCGTCCCCCGCTTATATGCAGCGCGTACTGCTTGAAGAACCTCCTGCCTTGCAGCAGGATCCAGCATCGCCGTAGGCTCATCGAGTACAAGCACTGCCGGGTTAGCTGCAAGCGCAGCGGCGAGATTAACGAGCTGCTTTTGCCCCCCAGACAAGCTGTTGAGCGTACGACTTATCGGGATTGATAAACCAACAGCTTGCAAAGCATTACGATAACATTCCGTTTGCTCTTCTGCTGACAAATGCTGTGTGTTCGGAACGTACTGTAGCTCCTCCTCTACCGTATCTCCAACAAACTGGCTATCAGGGATTTGCAGCACTCCACGGATGAGTGACTCTCTTTGTTCACTATAAACAAGCTGCCCGCTGGAAAGAGGGCACAATCCAAGCAGTACGCTGGCTAGCGTGCTTTTACCGCTGCCGTTGGGCCCCGTAACGACGATCCATTCACCTTCATGTATGTCGATCGAGATATCGGACCATACTTGTCTTCCTTGTCCCGCTTCCATGCTATAAACGACAGAAGCCTGCTGCAGCGATATCAATAAAGTGTTATTTGGCATATGTAAAATGGTCCTTTCACTTTCTAAAAAGATGTGCTATGATCTGAATTGTCAACCATTCAAACAATAAATTAGTTGACAATACATATTAACAATAACAGATACAGGAGCGATGAACAAGATGAAGTTAACACTTCGAGGCATTGTATTTAGCGCATTGTTTGCGGCTATTTTAGTTTTATTTAGTTTTGTCAGTATCCCTTTAGGATTTACCCCAGTCCCCATTACCTTGCAAACTCTTGCGGTTATGCTCGCTGGTGGGCTGCTCGGTCCCCGCTATGGTTTTCTCAGTATGGCTCTTGTCGTCGTCTTGACAGCCATTGGCTTCCCGCTCCTTCATGGAGCTGGGGGCTTGAGTATTGTACTCGGCCCCACAGGCGGATTTATTATGATGTTTCCTTTTGCCGCACTACTTATCGGGCTCGTATTACCTCGAATTCCCATGAATGGCGTCTTGGGCTACGTCTCTGCATTCATCGTGCTTGAAGTGCTTGGATCCTTACTATTGTATGTATCAGGCGTTCCTTGGCTCATGTATAAAATACCGACGCTGACTTTTTCCAAAGCGATGATTAGTTCCTGCTACCCATTTCTACCGGGAGATGCCATCAAAGCAGCGGTAGCCGCGCTTATTATTGCCCCTGTTCGCCAGGTATTTCCGCCCCATAGGCTTACAGGTTCAGTTTCACGCAGTATGGTGCAGCGCGAACAAGATGCACAAACAAGCTAATCGTTATACTTAAAACCGTAAAGGCCTTTCTAGAACTTGATCAAGTTCTGGAAGGGCCTTTTTTTCCAATTCATACGTTGCGTTTCAGTGATCAAGTTTAGAATCTTTCGAAGCAATCAGTAGCATTTTTACGATTTTGTAATGCGCTTGCCTGAATTTTTATTCGATTGTAATGCCCTACCGTGTAAGCTATATCTTGTAGACAACGAAGCGAAGACACAGCAGATTGTACAACATAGTTGAAATAGCGAAGAGGAGTGGTAGATATGAAAAACAATAAAAAAACATTTGCAGCCTTAACGATTACAGCAGCGGTAGGTTTATCCGCCTTACTTCCATTCAATGCGATGGCAGCGAGCCCATTTAAAGATACGTCGAAAGCGCCTTTGGTACAAACCGCCATTGAGCAATTGGCTCAACAAAAGGTTGTTTCAGGGTATCAAGATAATGAGTTTAAACCCAATCAGCCGATCACTCGCGCTGAACTCGCGAAAATGGTTGCCCTAGCGCTTCATGTAAGCTTGAATGCTTCCGCATCTAACGGTTTTAGTGATGTAACCTCAGCAGATTGGTTTCAGTCCTATGCAAATGCATTAGCAGCCGTAGGCGCAATGAAAGGCGAATCCGGTAAATTCCACCCGAATCAGACCGTTTCTTCCGATCAATTGCTCGATACCATCTCCAACGTACTTAAGGTAGATAAAACTGCCGTTCAGAAGCTTCCAAGCAGTGCTTCTCTTTCCAACGGACACTTAACCCGCGGTGAAGCCGCTCTGCTTATCTTTGAAGCGCAGCAATTAGCGCCAATCCAAGTAACAAGCATTCGCGTCCTCAATGGCATCACTTTGCAAGTAACGTTCTCTGCGCCGATTCCAAATGCAGACCTTGAGCTAGAAGCCGCTTCCAAAAACTTTGTTTTTGACAATGGCCTTACTATTTCTAACGTTCCACGCTTAAAAACGGGCTCCAAAGCGACTTATATCATTCCGACGCCAACGCAAAAAGCAGGAACAACCTATACACTGACTTATAAAGGACAGCCTGCCGGAACGTTCACAGGCAGTGCAGAGAAAATCGCGCTGAAATCCACACAGCAGGTTGCAAATGATATGTTTGAAATCGAATCCACCCTTGCAGATGGCGTCGCTGATTATGGATACGTCATTGCAGCTTACAGCAAAGGCCGCCCAGGCTCATTTATCGTAGATGAAAACAATACTTACAACGGTAAAACGTATCAAATCCTATCTTCCATGCGTATGCGTCAAGTTCAAATTACGCCAGAAGGCGGCGCGCCGATGACGGCTACTTACTCGCCATTTACGCAAGCGACAGACGGTAGACAAGCTCCTAAGTTTATTCTACCTAACGGTGAAACGTTCCATGCAGGCGTCACTTACAAGGTATCTGCCGACTGGGCAACGTTCGCAAATGCAACGTTTACAGCGAAAGAAATTGCCCCACTTGCGATTCAATCTGCCGCTGCGATCGATGAAAAATCATTCACAATCACGATGGCACAAGATCCGAAGGATGATCTGTTCGTGCTTCGTCGCTTAACACTTACAGCGCCAGACGGTACCGCTTTAACAGCCGAATACACACAATCCTCCCGTAAAGGTACGGCCGCTACATTTGCTATCTTAAACAAGGGGCAATTAACGCCAGGCACGACTTACACTGTTGCTCCTGTAGGAAACTGGGCTACAGCAGTTGGCGTAACGTTAACGAAATAAGTGTGAAGCACTCGAAAGAAAACGGCATCTGAAATCGATTTGCATTCTAAAACTAACGCCCCATGCTGGGCGTACAAAAAGCAGGCTCACCCTGATTGAAAGGGCGAGCCTGTTTTTAAGTCTTTCCTGCTTCTTGCATTATGCTCTGGATAGGAGGGTAACAGAATCGCTGGCGTTCACCAGTATATGACTAACAACAGCCACGTTCTTGGGCAGATGCTCTGGGCTCAGCATATTGAAATGCTGCCCCGCTCCTTGATAGCTATGGTAGCTTCCCCTCGTTGCCTGCTGCCATAACATAATGCCCTTCTCCTCCAAATCTTCAATAACAGTCTCGGAATGAATCATATGAATGTTGGCCTGAACCTGTCCCGTGTTGATCATTTCGTTAAAATAAAGCTGGTATATTCTGCGTTTGCGAACTGCCTTGTCAATCAGCTTCTCGTTGTCGCTAATCAGAGCGTAATACTCTGTGATCGACTCCTTAATTTGCTGCTCAATCTCCTCAAGCGTCTGCTGTCCGCTCTGGTCTTTTCTCCACGCATCGACCATCACGATGTCCGCGATAACGATTCCTTGCCGCTCTGCTGCTTGGGCCGTCTCGAAGGCCAAGTTTCCCCCGGAAGAATAACCGAGAAATACTAGCGGGTCGGAACCTGAAATCGTCTTAAGCTCGCTTACATACCGATCGATACGGTCTTCTTCTTCAATAAAATCAAATCCGTAAAACGAGCCAAATAAAGATAGCTGGTCAGCAAGCTCTTTAAACAGCAATGAAAAACCGGCAATCGGCGGGAAACAGATTACGGTGACACCTGAAGAGCCCTTGTTAGGGCTGAGCAGCATCAGACTTTGCCCATTGCCGGTCAACGTGACGCGTTCCGCAAGCTGCCGTACGGTCGGATGCTCGAACATCGCCCTCATCGTCACCTCGACATGAAGCTGCTGGTGTATCCGGTTGATCGTCTCCAGTACTCTGAGCGAATTGCCTCCCAGCTCAAAAAATCGATCAGTAATACCGACACGATCCACACCGAGCACGTCCTTCCAAATATTCACAAGCTGCTCTTCCATCCAGTTTTGAGGCGGCACATACGCCCGAACCGCGCGAGAACCGTCTCCAGTGGCAGCCAACCTGCGGCGATCCACTTTTCCGTTAGCATTAAGCGGCATTTGGTCTAGCTGTGTATAACGTGAAGGAATCATGTAATCCGGCAGCTTTCTCGCTAAGCTCGTGCGGATATCCGCAGATGCCAGCGGGCTATCGCACGTAAAATAAACGCTTAGCTCGCCATCCTCGGCGGATTGGCCTATCAGCAGCACCGCTGCCGCTTTGACACCATGAACTTGAAGCAGTTGATGCTCGATTTCCTGCAGTTCAATGCGGTATCCACGAAGCTTCACCTGATGATCAGCGCGGCCTAAGTAATCAATTGTTCCGTCTGGAAGCCATCTGGCCAAATCCCCAGTGCGGTATAATCGCTCTCCTGGTTGGTACGGGTCGGGAACAAAGCGTGCCGCTGTAAGCTCCGGCTGTCCCAAATACCCACGTGCCAAACCAGGTCCACCGATGCAAAGCTCTCCGACGACGCCTTGGGGAAGCAACCTTAACTCCTCATCAACAATTCTTACCCTCGTACCTGCAATCGGAATGCCAATGCTGATCCGATTCTGTCCGTTAAGCCTTTGCATCGTGGAATATACCGCTGTCTCCGTCGGTCCGTACATATTATAGATGTCCGCACCCGTCGAATGCCCGAGCTGCTCTAGCAGCGCAGGAGACAGCGCTTCTCCGCCAAGGATGACCTGACGAGCCCCGCGCAGTCCTTCCAAGCTTTGTGGATCTCCAAGCAGCAGCTTCATACGGGAAGGAGTCGTTTGCACGACATCCGCAGGATGCCGCAGCAGCAACCTATTCAACAGCTTGGGATCGCGCTGTTCGTCCTCATCAGCGATGATTACGCGCAGCCCGTTCATAAGCGGCAGCAGCGTTTCCACAATGTGAATATCAAAGCAAATTTTCGTCACGCACAGCACGGATTCGTGCTCACTGAACCCCGCTATCTCGCACATCGATCGGTTCAGATTCAGGATGCTGCGATGTTCGATCATCACGCCCTTCGGTTTTCCCGTCGAGCCGGATGTGAAAATAATATAGGCAAGCTGATCTGACAATTGCGGCATCAGCCCGATACGCGTCTCCGAACAGGCATTCAGCACACGCGCCCCGTGTTGGAATTTGCGGCGGCCGATGTTACGTGGCGCTACGCCCTCAAGCTTGTTGACCTCCAACATGACGTCGTAACGGAACTTCGTCAGCTCATTTTCGACTGTGGCAATTTTGGCACTGAATGAGACGACTGTCATTCCCGGAAGATCGAGTGCGAGATCCTCGAAAAACGGCTTTGCCACGAACCATTCGGAGGAAAAATCCGTCTTTGTGCTATCTTCGGGATGATCCGATTGGTGTTGACGTAGAGAAGCAAACAGCGCCTCTTTTTGCTCTAAATCCATGACGTCGCCGATAAACAGGACGCCTTGGTCCCGCAGCTTCGACGTTATTTGGCGAAGAACCCGCCGCAAGTAATTGTGCCCGTGAAAATATTGGATGACGCTATTGAGGATGACGACATCGAATGCCCCTTCCTCCAGTTCATCGATCCGGTCGGCCGGCAAACAATGCAGTTGAATATGATTCCAGCCTTCAACCTCGCAAACGGATTGGTTCTGTTTAATCATCGCCTCTGACAAATCGGTACCACAGTAAAATCCGACGTGAGGTGCGATACGATACATGCTGATCCCTGATGCGCAGCCGATTTCCAACACCCGCGTGCCTGCGTGCAAACGCGGCTTCAATTTGTGCAGGATGTTATCCGCATATTCGTCCATCTCCAAGCGCGTGAACGGCTGGCCTGTATAGCTGCTAACCCAGCCGCCTCCCAGAATGTCACCTGTTCCTTCACTTCGCACCAATTCCCATAGTCGTTCATCCATTAAAGCGTTCTTCTCGTCTTCCTCCACCTCATTCGGATCATCGCAATCTAGGCATAGGAACCCTTGCAAATCTGTGCATTCCCATTGGAGATTATTTAAGGATTTCATATGGGTACGGGTAGAAATAAGCAGCGGTATTCCCGCATCGCGCAGCATGTCGCCGACACGATCCTTCGGCATATCTGGATCGATAGGAACGTAGCATCCTCCGGCTTTAAGAATACCCAGCATAGCGGCAATACTATGAGGCGATGCATGCATCCAAACGCCGATCGGCGTCTCCCTCTTTCCCTTCATATACTGGCATAAGTAGGCGGCGATCTGGTTCGCACGAGCCTCCAATTGCCCGTACGTGTTTGTCTCTCCACGATAGACAATGGCAGTCTTGTCTGGATGCCGATCCGCTTTTGCTTCAAATTGCTCGTGAATCGTACGGACTTCTGCTGAACCTTCCAGCTTCGGCTCTCCTACAAATAGAAGGCGTTCAATGTCTTCCCCAGTCAAGATTGGCAAATCAGACAAGCTCCGTTTAGGATCGTCCGCAATGGACCGCAGCAGCGTATCCAAATGAGCCGCCAAGCGTCTGACCGTGGTCTCGGTGTACAGCTCGGTTGAATACTCGAAGCTGCAGCGAAGTAAGCCCTCCACCTCCGTAACATACAAGGACAAATCGAATTTGGCCGTCGGATGAACGTACGGATAGGCTGACATGTACAAGTCCCCAAGGTCGAGTGATCGCTGATCCATATTTTGCAGCGCCAGCAGCACGTCAAATACTGGATTGCGGTTTAAGCTCCGATCTACCCTCAACTTGTCGACCAATTCCTCGAACGGATAATCCTGATGCTCCAAGCTTTGGAGCGTCGTCCCCTTGGTTTCCTCCAGGAAAGCAAGGAACGATTTGTCCTTGTGCGGAAAGGTTCGCAGGGCCAGCGTATTAATGAACATCCCAATGATCGGCTCCAACTCAGTATGCCGCCTTCCGGCCGAGGGCGATCCTATGACGATATCCTCCTGTCCGCTCAGCCGATGAAGCAACACGGACAAGGCAGACAACAGGACCATGTAAAGCGTGCTTTTTGTCTCAGAGACAAGCCTGTATAACTTCTCTGTCACCTCACTACTCACCGTAAAAGGAAAATGGGCTCCCTCATACCGCATTACAGCCGGGCGAGGGTAATCTGTCGGCAAATTTAGTACGGGCGGCGCTATGGTAAACCGATTGAGCCAATACTCTTCCTGCACGCAGTATGCTTCGCCTTCAGCAAGCTGCCTTTGCCAAACGGCGTAATCTTTGTACTGAACGGTCAACTCTGGCAACGATTCCCCCCGATACAGTCTGGAAAATTCATCGATCAGGAGATGAACCGAAGTACCATCCGCCACAATATGATGGATGTCGAACAAAAACAGATGGCGCGCCTCCTCCAACCGAATCAGACCGATTCGAAACAAAGGAGCTTGGTTAAGGTCGAAGGGCCTGACGAATGATTGCACGAGCGCTTCCATATCCAGCGCTTTCGGGCTCCCAGTTTCATACACGAGAGGAAGATCGGCGTGGGTGTGTACGATTTGCACCGGCTCACCGTCACGAATGCCGAATGAAGTACGCAAGCTATCGTGACGCCGCATTATCTCGCGGAAGGCGGCTTCAAAAGCCGTAAAGTCCACGACACCGACAATTTCAAAGATATAAGGGATGTTGTAATTATGTTGGGACGTGTCCATTTGATTCAGCAGGTACAGACGCTTTTGCGAATACGACGCCGGATAATCTGGCCGAATTTCGGTTGATCTCAAGGCAGCGGTATTGCTTGTATTTCTTGTATTTCCTGCTGCGATTCGTTTGGCCATTTGCTCAATGGTGACGTATTGAAATATGTCGCGCAGCGGCATTTGGCAGCCGAATGCTTGATGAATGCGGGAGCTGAGCGTCGTAGCCTTAAGCGAATGACCGCCGATCTCGAAGAACGATTCCCGAATACCGATTGGACGGCTGGCGACCAGCACGTCCTGCCACAGCCGGGCAAGCTTCGCTTCCACGGAATTGCGCGGAGCAACGTACTCACCTCCGCTTCCGCTTTCGATTTCAATGCCCTCGGCAAAGAGCCGGGAGCGATCTACCTTACCGTTATGAGTGAGAGGCAGCTTGTCCAGACGAACGAAACGCGAAGGAATCATGTGTGCCGGGAGTGACAGAGCTAATGTTTCTCGCAGCGAAGCGGCGGTCACATGGTCGTCCCCCGTTACATATGCCCAGAGTTCGTTCTGACCATCGACGAGGCGTGCCGTCACGACAGCCTCACGCACTCCATGCGTTTGCAGCAAGCGCGCCTCAATTTCCCCGGGCTCAATCCGATAGCCACGAATTTTCAATTGCTGATCGAAACGGCCAATAAACTCCATATTTCCGCAAGGCAACCATCTGGCCAAATCCCCAGTTCTGTACATCCGTCCCCCGGGGACAAACGGGTCTGGCACGAACCGTTCCTCGTTCAGCTCTGGTCGGTTCCAATATCCCCTTCCAACGCCGATACCTCCGATACACAGCTCCCCCGGCACACCGATCGGCTGAAGACGACCGAGGCCCGGATGAACGATATACGTCCGCACATGAGGAAACGGGCGACCGATGGGAGTCGTATCAATGACTGAACTCCATTGAGAATTCGCTTCGTACAGCAAGGCGTCCACGCATGCTTCGGTCACTCCATAGCAATTGAAAACTTGGGCAAAGTGACCGACCGTACGAAGAATTTGTTCGAAATCAGAACTGTGGCAAACATCCCCCCCAGTAATGAGGACGCGCAGCGAGCGTAACTCGCGTCCGTGTTCGGCAGCGTATCGAACAAGCGGGACGATAACAGCTGGCGTCGCATTGAAGAAGGTGACGGATTCCCGCTCGATCAACTGGCACAAGTCGTAGGCATCCGTTCGCGCTTCCTTCGGAGCTATGATCAATCGGCCCCCGTTTGATAACGCTCTTGCCACATCGGCAGCAAATACGTCGAACGAAAAACTGGCGATTTGCAAAAGCGTCAGTTCTGCCTGATCCAGCTCATAGGTCGTTCTCCAAGCTTCGGTCATGCCTGCGTAGCTTCCATGCTCAATAATTACACCCTTTGGATTTCCCGTTGTTCCCGACGTGTAGATCATATAGGCAGCATGCTCAGGACAAATCTCTAGGGTTGGCTCGACACTTTCCATGTCTTCAAACTCATTCTCTTCAGATAAGGTATGCTCCTCATCGAAGATTAACGTACGGTTGGCATATTCCGCTGGCGTTTCCTCCCCGCGATGCGTGAGCAGTAGCTTCGCCCCGCTGTCGGTCAGCATAAAGCGGATGCGTTCTGCGGGGTAGTCTGCGTCGATAGGCAGGTAGGCGCCCCCCGCTTTCCAAACGGCAATCACGCCGATCACCATATCGGAAGTGCGACCTGCCATGATGGCGACAATGTCGTCGTGACACGTCCCCTTGGCCCGCAATGCACGAGCCAATCGATTGGCTTGTGCATTAAGCTGACGATAGGTCAGCCGTTCTTTGCCACAAACGATTGCAATCCGATTCGGCGTCTTCGCCGCATGCTCCTCGAACAAATGAGGAACTGTCTTCTGATCCCCGTACTCCCCATAGTTGGCTAAGACGGGGTTAGCATGTGAAATAGAATTGGAAAACAACTTTTCCGTTTCCCCTTCGGAAAGCAGGTCGATATCGTTTGGATTGATTTGTGGATTATTCAATACAGCATCGATCACTTTACTCAAGTGCCCCAGCATGCTGTTCATCCCGGTCTCGTCATATACGTTCGCATTGTAGTGGAAACGGATGGACAATCGCTCTCCGGGTACGATCGTCACATTCAAGTCGTAATGCGACTGTTCACACACCGCAACATCGTCCACCAGCAGGGCATTCGATGAGTCGGGGGTAACGTCGGCTCCTGTTGGCAGCGGGTAGTTTTCAAACACAAACAGGTGATCGATCAGGTTGAGCTTGGCCTCCGTTCGCGCTTGAATTTCATACAGCGGATAGTAGCTGTGCGGCTCTGCTGCTAGCGCATTTTCCTGAACCGCCCGTGCCGTCTCCAGAAAGCCGCCCTCACGCTTGCCTATCCGTACCGGGATCGTATTGATGAACAGCCCCACCATCGTCTCGATGCCATCGAGTTGGGCAGGGCGACCCGACACGACCGCGCCAAACACCGCTTCGTCTTGTCCACTGTACCGCTGGAGAAGCGCGCCCCATGCGGTTTGCAGCAGCGTTGACACCGTCAACCGAGACGATTGCGCCAAGGCGTTTAACCGACTTGTCACCACTTCGTCTAACGTGAGCATCGCATGCTTTTGATGATACCCAGCTTCCGGACGACTGCGCCTCCACGGCAGCGGCAAGCTCCCTACGCAGCCATCCAGCTGTTGGCTCCAATATGCTTGTGCCTCCCCAAGGTCCCGACCCGTTAACCATCGGATATACTCGCCGTACGGCCGAACGCGAGGCAATGTGACGCTCTGCCCTGATAGTCGTGAACGGTACGCCTCGAAAAATTCCTTCATCACAATCCCGATGCACCAACCGTCCATCAGAATATGGTGGTGACTCCATATGCAAGTGTATCGCTGCTGGCCAGTGTGCAGCACCGCGACCCGTAACAGCATATCCTTACTCAGGTCAAACCCTCTCGCCCGATCATCTTGGCTGTAGGCATTCACTCGAATGTTCATCTCGTTCTCGGATAGCCCTCGCAAATCCTCGAAGTTCACATCCGCCTCCCGCCGCTTTAGGACGACCTGCTGGGGTCGGGTCATTTCGGCTACGTTCGCTAAGAAGATGGTGCGAAAAATATCATACCTGTCAATCAGCAGCTGCACACTCTCCCGGAACGCATCCTCGTCCAGACGTCCTTGCAGCTTGAACGTCGTTTGCTCGACGTAAGCGCGGGCTTCCCCATCGTATAACGTCTGGAACAACATGCCTTCCTGCATGTATGACAACGGGTAGATATCTTGAATTTCCGCTTTGCCCTTCATCGTCCTGTTCCCCCTCAATTTCCATCGTTCGTTGCTCGAGTAGTCTTGTCTGCATCTATAGAGAGCTGATCATAGAACGAATGTCATCCAATGCGTTTGACGTCAATTCCCTGCTGGTGAAATCGGATGCCGTTTGTTCCGGCTTGCCCTTGCGAAGGCAATGATCGATGACCCTCTGCAAATGGGTGCGGATCGATTCAGCGAAATTGCGCATCGTTTGTTCGCGATAATGGCGCCGATTGTAGTTCACAGTTAAGGAAAATCGCCCCTGAACGACCATACAAGTAATTTCGAGTGTGTGCAGCCGCTGATTGTCCTTGCTCGTATCGTATGCCCCGTGAAGCGGCGAAATCGAAAATAGTTCGTTATCCGCCTCACGGTCGAACTGTCCGAGGTAATTGAAGGCAATGTCCGCATGTGCCCCTGACGGCTTGCCCTGGCCGCTTTTTTGCCGCTGCGCCAAGTACCTTATGATGCCGTAGCCAGCCCCTTTATCAGGCACACGTCTTAGTTCCTCTTTCACTGTCTTGATGTCTCCAGCCAGCGTTAGCGCTTCGTTGTTATCTTCGATTTGCGCGCAGGATGCCGATTCGTTATGCGCGAACGCCCTATTTTCAGCCGATATCCCAGCCCTTTGCAAGGCGGAGCCCGTCGAATTCAGGTCTAGGAGTACAGGGTAAAGCGTTGTAAACCAACCAACCGTCCTCGTAGCATCCGCTCCTTCCGGCAGCGTGTCCCGGCCATGCCCTTCCAGCTCCAGCCTCATCCGTCCGCTTCCGGTCCAAGCGCGCACCGCCAGCGCCAACGCCGTGAGCAATAACTCCGTTGTCTCCGTATAGTAGGCCTTGTTTGCTTCTCGCAGTAATTGCTCCGTCTCAGCTTCATTCAGCGTCACGCCAACTGTCTCTCCGTCCAATTGACGGCCGTTTCTTTCACTGCTCTCGCTCGTCGCTGCTTCCGTCTCCACAAAATCTTTGGGAAGCTCAGACACTTCCGCTTCCACTACTCGCTGCCAGTACTGTTGCTCCTCCTTGGGCCTCGGCCTCTGTGCCACTTCTGCTAGCCGCAGCGCGCATTCCCGGTACGATGTGGTTTTGGCGGGTAGTTCCGGCTCTGATGGATCGTTCTCTACTGCCAGACCTCCATGAGCCAATCGCAAAGCATCTGCGCTTCCTCGCTCTTCCAACTGCGTATAGACAGATTGGAAGTCCTCCAGCATGATTCGCCAAGATACCCCGTCAATCACCAGATGGTGCACAGCGATCAGCAAGTGATCCCCCTCCGACGTGTGGAACAAACCGAGCTGCAAAAGCGGACCCTCCTCTAGCCGCATAGAGCCTTGAATCCGCTGCTCTGCTTCGCGAATACGAGCGTCCGAATCCATGTGCAGCTTGAAATCATGCACCTCCAGCCCGAAGGTTTCGCCTTCCGTCAGCCCTCGATTCCGTTGGCTCCATCGCCCGCCTTCCTCACGAAATACAAGCCGCAGGACATCGTGATGCCAGGTCAACCGTCGGAATGTCTCCCGCACGTTCGCCTCGTGAAACCCGCTGCGCCGATATAGCATGATCGATTGGTTGAAGTGACCCGCTTCTGTCAGCCCTCGTTCGAAGAACCATGCCTGAATCGGTGTAATTGGCGCTTCTCCCTCTACTGGCCCTTGCTCCACCGTAAACTCGCGATGCTTCAAAACCTCCGCCAACGCTTCGACGGTCGGATGCAGGAACAGCTCTTTTAGTTCCAACCCATAGCCGATCTTATGCAGCCGTGACGATGCTTGCATGGCCTTAATCGAATCCCCGCCCAAGTCGAAGAAGCTGTCAAGGACGCCCACGCGTGGTACCCCGAGTACGTCCTCCCAGATGGCAGCGAGCAGTCGTTCGCGCTCCGTCCGCGGCGCGACGTAATCAACGCCAAGCGCCGCAGAACCGTCTGGCTTCGGCAGCGCCTGCCTGTCGAGCTTACCGCTCGGCGTCAGGGGCAGCATCGCCAGCTGCATGAAGTGCGCCGGGATCATATAGCTCGGCAGCGTCACAGCAAGCGCTGCACGCAAGCCACTAACGGTAAGCGTCTTACTAGCGGTGATGTACGCACAAAGCTGCGCATTGCCTGCCGCGTCTTCCTGTACGACGACGACCGTCTCGTTGACAGAAGGTACGCGCCGCAGCTCGGCTTCGATCTCGCCTAGCTCAATCCGGTAGCCACGA
This sequence comes from Paenibacillus sp. SYP-B3998, assembly GCF_010820665.1. Lineage (GTDB taxonomy): Bacteria > Bacillota > Bacilli > Paenibacillales > NBRC-103111 > Paenibacillus_E. The sequence continues at coordinate 55,932 of NZ_JAAIKC010000015.1, forward strand.
ATTTTCACCTGATGGTCGATTCTTCCCGTGTAAGCAAGCTGTCCATCCGGCAGCCAGCGGGCGAGATCGCCCGTTCGGTACATCCGCTCTCCCGGCGCGAACGGGTCCTCAACAAACCTCTCCGCCGTCAGATCTGGTTGATTCAAGTACCCGCGTGCCAACCCTGCTCCCGCAATACAAAGCTCTCCTACCACCCCAACGGGCTGAAGCCGCTCTTGTAGACTAAGCACGTACACCCTCGTATTCGCGATGGGCCGACCGATAGCGACTTCATGCTGCCTTTCCAGATGCCGGCATATCGTTGTGGCTACGCTGTTCTCGGTCGGGCCATACTCATTAATCAGCTCCGTCTGCGGATACATGCGGCGGCTAAGTTCCACCAGCGTTTCCGGCACAGGCTCACCCGCCAGCGTCACCGATCGCAGCGAAGACAACGATTTTGTTTCCGTTTCTGCTATTTCGAGCAGCGCGCGGTACATGGACGGTACGAGAAGCAGTCGCGTAACCCCGCACTCGCTGGCAATCCGAACAATGGCCTTAGCGTCGACCGCTTCGTCTTCCGTCGCCATGACGACCGGACTGCCTGACAGCAGCGGCGTAAACAAACTCGTTAGGAATCCGTCGAAAATAAAGGAAAATAATTGCAGACTGCGATCCTGCGCCGTGAATCTGTACGCCTCCTGCCGCCAATGCAGCGTATTGGCAATGCTCCGATGCTCGATCATTACACCCTTAGGTCTTCCGGTCGAACCAGATGTATAGATGACGTAAGCGGGACGTTCTGCCGCATTTTCATTACTTTCCGTTACCGCTGCTGGATTGTTCCAATCAACGGCATCAACTGGATGCAAGGGATCGCTCAAGCTAATCACCACACGGGCGAAATCCGTATGTGCATCCGTCCTGTGTTCCACCAACAGCGTTTCGACACCGCTGTCTTCTAGCATGAATCGTATGCGGGCCTCAGGATATCTGGGATCAAGCGGAAGGTAGGCTCCGCCTGCTTTCCAGATAGCCAGAATGGCTGCAACCATATCCGGCGAACGGTTTGCCATCAGTCCCACGATGCTTCCCGCTGTCACACCGCTGGCTCGCAGCGAGCCAGCCAGTCGGTTCGTCCGTTCCTGCAGCTCGCTGTAACTCATTTCGACGTTCCCGAATATGAGTGCAACCTGATTAGGCGTCTTGGCAGCCTGTTCTTCGAACATCGCATGCAACGTCATATGCTTAAGGTAGTCCCTTCGCGTATCGTTAAATTCATGCAACAACTGCTGCTGCTCCACATCCGTTACGATATCAATGCCATCAGGTTCGATTGTCGGACAGTCTAGAACGGCATTGAGTACCTGCCGCAAATGTGCCGTCATCCTGTGGATACCATCGCTATCGTACACATTTGCATTGTAGTCAAACGTTATTCGCAGCTCCGCTCCCGGCACGATCAGCACGTTCAGGTCATAATGCGTTTGTGACCGAACCGACATCTCTGAAAACTGCAAGCCGCTGCTGTCGGAAACACCTTGAATTTGCTTGGGCAGCGGGTAATTTTCGAACACGAATATATGATCAATAAGATTATGCTTCGACGCCGTCCGCTTCTGAATTTCGTATAGCGGATAGTAGCTATGCGGCTCCACCGCTAGTGCAGCTTCCTGCACCGCTTCAGCCATCGCCATAAATCCGCCCTCGCACTTGCCTATCCGTACTGGTAGCGTATTAATGAACAACCCCACCATCGTACCGCTGCCTTCGAGCTCGGCTGGACGACCTGACACGACCACGCCGAATACCGCCTCATCCAGTCTGCTGTAACGCTGGAGCAACAAGCCCCATGCGGTTTGCAGCAAGGTCGATACCGTCACGCGGGACGATTGTCCCAACGCGTTCAGCTTCCTTGTCATAGCTTCATCCAGCAGTAGGTTCGCTTGCTCCTGGCGGTATCCCGCCTCCGGAAGACGGCGCCGCCACGGCAGTGCCGCTGCTCCAGCGCACCCTTCCAGCTGTCGATCCCAATACGCCGCCGCTTCGTCGCGGTTGCGTCCCATCAACCAGCGGATATACTCGCTGTACGGACGAATACGAGGAAGAAGGGCAACCTGCTGCCTGGCCTGCAGCAAGCGGTACGTCTCGATAAACTCCTTCATCACAATCCCAATACACCAGCCATCCATCAAAATATGATGATGACTCCATACACAGGTATAACGCTGCTCGCCAGTACGTAGCACCGCAATTCGCAGCAGCATATCCTTACTCAGATCAAACCCTGTTGCTCGATCCTCGTTACGATATGCTTCCACCCGATCACTTAACTCGCCCGCGGACAGTCCCCGCATGTCATCGAATCGCACGTCCGCCTCGCGCCGCTTCAACACGACCTGCCGTGGTCTGGATTGCTCCCCCACCTGCTGATAAATAAAAATCGTGCGAAAAATATCGTATCGATCAACTATAAGCTGCAAACTTCGCCGAAACGCATCCTCGTTCACGCGACCTTCTAGCGAAAACGTCGTTTGTTCAACGTAAACGGAAGATGCCGGATCAAACAGCGCTTGAAACAAAATGCCCTCCTGCATAAATGACAGCGGATATATATTTTGAATATTAGATAAATCCATCCCGTTTTCACCTCCACAGTTATAGGCCGTTGACGAGGGCGGCGATTTCTTTCAGCGCTTCCCCCGTTAATTCGTTGTCGTCAAAATCGCTGAGCGTCACCTCGGACTCCTTCTTGCTCACGCAGTGCGCGATGACATTCAACAAATGTTGCTTATAGGATTCGATAAATTGAAGCATTGTAGCTTCCCTATAAGCTAATCCGTTGTAATGAACACTGCATAGGAGACGGCCGTCCTTAATCAGCGCAGTCATATCGAGCTGATGCGCCCGCTCCGACCGACTGCTGATCGGCGACGCTGGTTGCAAGGCAGAAACGGCGAATACATCGTTCTTCGTTTCGCGATCCCATTGTCCAAGATAATTAAAGCTAATCTCCGGTCTAATTTCAGAAACCCGCCGATTTTCCTTCGCCAAATAGGCAAGAACTCCGTACCCAACTCCCTTTTCCGGCAGACGCCGCAGCTGATCTTTGACAGATTTGATGTGATAAGATATCTGTCCCACGTCCGCAGGCTCCACCTCCAATAAAACGGGAACGAGCGATGTAAACCAGCCGATTGTTCGCGACACGTTCACCCCTTGCAGCACATCTTCCCGGCCGTGCCCTTCGAGATTGACCCACATGCGTTCCTCGCCGCCCCATTGACGCATTGCCATCGTTAGAGCGACGAGCAGCAGATCGTTGATTTCCGTGCCATAGGCTCGGTGTACTTCACGTAAAAGTTGCTCAGTTTCGAGCTGCGGAATTTCGATATGCAGCGAAAGGGCATCTCCCGTAGCGTTGTTTGCTGTGGCTACATCCCTAGGCAATGGCTGTACCGGTTCAAGGGATAACTTTTGCCAAAAAGGAAGCTCCTTTCGCATTTCGTAGCTGTCTGCGTAGACAGCCAATTTCTCGGCGTATTCCCGATAAGAGGTTGTTTTGGGCGGAAAGCTCAACGTAGCTTCCTTTCTTTCGAGCGGAAGGCTCTTACGGTTGGGGGCAAGGTCGAGATCAACGTCAAGGTCAAGATCAAGGTCAAGCTTGGGTTCAAGGTCAAGGGCAAGCTCGATACCCAGATCCCGCTCTTGTCGCTCCTGAACTTGCAGCCACTGCCGATAACCTGAAGCGAAATCCTCAAGTAAAATTCGCCACGACACCCCGTCCATCACCAAATGGTGGATGACGATCAGCAAATGGTCGCCGTCCTTCGCTCGAAACAGCCCGAGCTTAACCAACGGCCCGTTCTCCAAATCGATGCCGCTTTGCAAGCGAAGCTCGATCGCCCGTATAGAAGCTTGCGGGTCGCTTACGTCCGTCACATCAAAGACTTCCAGCTTCCAAGCAAAATCGCTACTACTGACATGATAGGGAACGCGGTGTCCTTCCTGTAACGGAAAAACAATACGCAGCGCGTCGTGATGACTGAGCAATGCGCGGAATACCTTTTCTACCGCTTCTGGCTCGAACCGTTCCTGACGGAAGAGCATGACCGATTGGTTATAGTGATGCTCGTCGGTTACATGTTGATTCAAGAACCAGCGCTGAACAGGCGTCATAGGCAGATCGCCTTCTACCTCGTTCTGTTCAGCCCCCGAGGCATGTCGTTCCAGCAGACTGGCGAGCTCCCCCACGGTAGGATGCCGGAAAACGTCTTTTAGCGCGACAGTAAGCCCGTGAGGATAAAGCTGTGATGCAACCTGCAGCGCTTTGATCGAATCGCCCCCTAGCTCGAAGAAATGATCCTCGATACCAATGGGATTGATGCCGAGCACATCCTCCCAGATGGAGGCTAGCAGCTGTTCCGTCTCATTGCGTGGAGGCGTTTTGGTCTGTTCCTCCCAGCCCGCAGCCGGAAGAGGTGCAGGAAGCGCTTTGCGATCCAGCTTCCCGCTGGCCGTTAGTGGCATACGTGCCAGAGCGATGAACAGCCCCGGAATCATGTACCCTGGAAGCTGATCTCCCAGCGCCAGCCGCAAGGACTGCATTTCCTTCTCGGGCGCAACCACGTAAGCGCACAGATCTAGCAGTCCGTTCATTCCGATACGGGTGACAACCGCCGCTTCGTCCACGCCTGGAAGACTCAATAGCGCAGCTTCAATTTCGCCGAGCTCAATGCGGTAACCGCGAATTTTCACCTGATGGTCCAGTCGACCCAAATATTCGATGCGACCATCCGGTAGCCAACGAGCTAAGTCGCCCGTTTTGTACATCCGCTCACCCGGAAGAAACGGATGAGGCACGAATTTTTCGACAGTCGTTTCGGGCCTATTCAGGTATCCCCTTGCCAAGCCGACACCAGAGATACCAAGTTCACCGGGGACGCCAATCGGACATATATGTCCGAAACGATCAAGCACAATCAATGACGTATTTGCAATTGGTTTGCCGATCGGCACAGAGCCGCCCGATGCGTCGTTATCTCGGTCGTCGCATTCGTGGAAAGAAACGTCTACGGTTGCCTCAGTCGGTCCGTACAAATTAACGAGTACAACATGTGACGGCATGAGCGAACGGAAAAGCTTAACGTGCTGTCTTTGTAAAGCTTCTCCGCTCGTAAAAACGCGGCGAAGGCTAGACAACTTCCCACGCAGCGACGGCTGCGCCCGCAACGTTTCCAAAAACGCTTGCAGCATGGAAGGCACAAAATGCAGTGTAGTAACGCCCGCTGCTTCTATGGCAGCAGCAATCGCAGCAGGCTCTTTCTCGTCTCCAGGGGGAAGCAGACATACCCGGGCTCCCGCCAGCATCCACCAGAATAGCTCCCATACCGATACGTCGAAGCTAAACGTCGTTTTTTGCAAGATGACATCGGCTTCTGTCAAAGGATATTGCCGCTGCATCCACATCAGCCGATTCACAACCGAGCGGTGCTCGATCATGACTCCCTTCGGCATGCCTGTTGATCCTGACGTATAGATGACGTAAGCAAGCGTTGAGGAATCGAATGACTCCTCTACAAACGAACGGCCGTGAGAAGCGTCCGCCCCCCAAGAGCAAGGATCATCAAGAACCAAAATCTCCCCAGCAAAATCAACCGTCGGCCCACGGTGATCGGTCAGTAAAATACTAGCTCCGCTATCCTCGAGCATGAACCGAATGCGTTCTGCCGGATATCCGGGATCGAGCGGCATATAAGCCCCTCCAGCTTTCAGTACCGATAAGACGCCGACTAGCATGTCGACCGAGCGTTCAGCCATCACCGCTACGATGGAATCAGCACGGACACCTCGCTTGCGCAGCACAGCGGCAAGGCGTTCTGTCCGCTCCCCTAAATCGCGATAAGTGATTTGTTCATCCATTGTAGTGATCGCGATGCGATCCGGCGTTTGCTTCACCTGTCGTTCGAACAAACGATGCACAGGCTCCTCCAGCGCGAATTCCATTTGCGTCGCGTTAAAATCATGAATGATCCTATTCCGCTCCGATTCTAGCGTAAGCTCGATTGAACCGAGCGGCTCCTCTGGAAATTCGGCGGCGTATGCGGTCAGTTTCCCCAAATGCCCGATCCAACGGCGAATCGTTGCCGCCTGAAATAGATCCGTGCGATATTCCAACATGCAATGGATACCTTCGTCCATTTCCGAAGCCGTTAGCGTTAGGTCGAATTTGGTCGCCTGATGACGATACGGGTAAGGGGTAATCTGCAGAGATTGTGGCTGCCATGCGGCTTGTTCCATATTTTGCAGGACGAACATCACGTCGAATAGCGGGTTTCGGCTGACATCCCGTTTCAACAGCAGCTCCTCCACCAGTTCCTCGAACGGATAATGTTGATTTTCCAGCGCTTTCAAAGCGACTTCCTTCACGTTCCTAACGTGCTCGGCAAAGCTTAGTTCCCCATGCGGCTTCGTACACACGGCAAGGGTATTCACGAACATGCCCGCTGTCTCTTGCAAATCAGCATGAGTCCTACCCGCCACTGGCGTGCCGACGATGACTTCCTCCTGGGCAGACAATCGAGACAGCCATGCCGTATATGCAGCAAGCAGCACCATGAATAACGTTGCTCCTTCCCGTATAGCCAGCTCGCGCAGCCTCTCGGACGTGGCTTGATCCAGTGTAAATAACTCCCGGTCTCCGGCAAACGTCTGAATAGGAGGACGTGGATAATCGCCGGGCAAATTCAGCGCGCTCAGCTCCCCGGCAAACGCGCCCAGCCAATAGTCTCGCTGCCTATGGAACATCTCGCTCCCTAGATGGCCCCGCTGCCACTCAGCGTAATCCTTATACTGAATAATCGGCTGCGGCAAATGTTCTCCCTCATATAACCGGGCCCACTCTCGAATAAGCAGCATCGATGTGACGCCATCCGAAATAATATGATGCATATCGATGAGCAGCACATGCCGTCTTGCCGCTGTTCGGATCAGGGCCGTGCGGAACAGCGGAGCTCGCGCCAGATCGAAGGGACGGAAGAAATCCCGCATATAGGATTCGACCTCATCTTCCTCCACCTCGGCATAAACGAATTCTACTTGCGCATCGGGCACAACCCTTTGTACAGGCTTTCCTTGCTCAAAAGCAAAAGAGGTGCGCAGCGCTTCATGACGCTGAACCAGCGCTTGGAAGGCTTGTTCCGCACGATGCGGCTCAAATTCGCCTTCGAGAATGAGTGCAGTTGGCATGTTATAGCTGAGTCCAGCTCCATCTAACCGATCCAGCACAAACAGCCGTTTTTGCGCGGAACTCAGTGGATACGCATCGCTAGCTGGTGCTGGTTCAATAGGCTCGAACCGTACCTCATGCATTCGACTCACTGCCAGACTAAGCGACTCGACCGTCGGATGTTGGAACAATAGCCCGAGTGACACGTTTAGATTTAAGCGTTTATGTATGATACTGATCAACGTCATGGCCGACAACGAATGCCCACCCCGCTCAAAAAAGTTATCGCGGATGCCGATTTTTTCTTGTCCAAGTACTTCGCCAAACAGATCAGCCATGTTCGCCTCCGCTTCGCTGCGGGGGGCTTCGTACGTATTTTCGACCACTTGCTGCGTCGGCACTGGAAGATGGCTGCGGTCGAGCTTGCCGCTGCGAGTTAACGGCAGTCGGTCCAGGTGAACGAAATAAGCAGGTATCATAAAACCCGGCAGTCCGCCGACCATATGTTCATGCAGCGTCGAATGTTCAAGCTCGCGATCCGCAACATAATACGCAACGATCCTTTTCGAATTCCCCGAATCTAGCATGACGACGGCAACCTCCCTCATCTCGTCGTGACGAAGCAGGTGCGACTCGATTTCCCCGAGCTCGATGCGTTGACCGCGAATTTTGACCTGTTGATCGATGCGCTCGAGAAACTCGATGGTGCCATCTGGCAGCCATTTCGCCCGGTCACCGCTGCGATACATCCGTTGGCCAGGCGCAAACGGACTAGAAACAAAGGCCGCTTCCGTCAAATCGGGCCTGTTCCAATAGCCCTTAGAAACGCCACCTCCCGATATATGCAGCTCACCTGGTACCCCGATCGGCTGAAGCTGTCCAGATCGACCAAGAATTAGGACAGCTGACCCTCGAACAGGTCTGCCAATCGACACCGAAACCGTAGACGACTCCAATTCATGAATCGGATAGCAGGTGGCGACAACCGTGGTTTCTGTCGGTCCATACAAATTGAACAGTTTGCCCGGTCCCGTATATGCGAGCGCTTTGCGCACATGGGCAACGGATGACTTTTCTCCACCGAATAGCACTCTCCGAACATCAGTGAAGCAATCTGGCGCATGCTCGACCATCAAATTGAACAGCGCGGTTGTAACGAAAAACACGGAAATGCGCTCCGCACGGATCAGAGCAGGCAAGCTCGGCAAATGAGATGCTGCTTCCTTCGACAAATGAACTAGCTTCGCTCCGTTCAGCAGAGCTCCGAACATGTCGATGACCGACGCATCGAACGCGGGGTTGGAGAAGCTCAATACCGCGTCCCGCTCGTCCAATCCCAAATAATTGGAATCAGGAATCATGCCGACAACGTTGCGGTGCGAGACGCAAATACCTTTGGGCTTACCGGTTGTTCCAGATGTGTACATCACATATGCGAGATGATCCAGCTTCGCCGTCGGTTCCAAATCGCCGGATGCTATTGGCTCTTGTAGCTCAGACGATGACTGAACGGCTTGATCTTCTTGATCTCCTTGATCTCCTTGATCTTCTTGATCTCCTTGATCTTCTTGATCTCCTTGATCTTCTTGATCTTCTTGATCTTCTTGATCTCCCCATTCTAAGTCCTCGTTCTGTACTTCATCGATATAAAGCACACGACCTTCCAATTTCTGCTCAGCGAGAGAATGGATCGTGAGCAGCAGCGCCGCCGAACTGTCTTCAAGCATCCACCGTTTGCGTTCGTGCGGGTCGTCGGGATCGAGCGGCATGTACGCGCCTCCCGCCTTAAGCACAGCGAGAATGCCAACGGTGAGTTCCACCGACCTCGGTATCATAACGGCTACGACCATATCCGGCCCAATGCCTTCGCTTCGCAATCGGCGAGCAAGACGATTCGCCCGTTTATTAAGCTCCGCATATGTCAGTCGGATTTCCTCGAACACAAGTGCTGTATGTTCTGGCACCCTGCGAGCCTGCGCTTCGAATCGTGCGTGAATCGTCTCTGTAACCGAGGGCAACGGGAGCCCCACTCCACCGAACTCGGTGAGCAAGTGCTCCGTTTCTTCCTCGCCCAGCAAGGGCGCATCATCTAGCGCAACTGCGGGATGGACTGTCAGATAACGAACGAAAGTTTCAAAATGACGGCTCCACCGTTCAATCGTTTCTTTGTTGAATAGCGACTCAGCATACTCAAAAACACAAGCAATGCCGTCCTCTGTCTCTTCTGCGGCCAGCAACAAATCGAATTTCGCCGTCTTATGCGGCAGTGGATAATGCTTTAAATTCAAGGCTTCGAGAGATTCGGAAGAACGCTTCATATTTTGAAGCACGAACATCGTATCAAACACAGGATTGCGGCTGACATCGCGAGGAAGCTCAAGCTGCTCCACCAATTCGTCAAACGGATACTCCTGATGATCGAACGCTGTCAAAGTTATTTGTTTGATTTCGGACAAAAATGCATAAAATGATTTACCCGCTTCAGGGAACATCCGTAGTGCCAGCGTATTAACGAACATGCCTACAATGTTTTCCGCATCGCTATGTGAACGGCCTGCGATCGGAGAACCGACGATCAGATCCTCCTGCCCGCTCACCCTTGACAAAAACGCGGTATATAAAGCTAGCAATACCATGTACAGCGTCGTACCCGTTTCTGCGGTAAGACGCTGCATCCGTTCTAGACAGTCTCGGTCCAGTGTGAAGGAGATGATCCCCCCGGAAAAGCTTCGAATGGCTGGACGTGGATAATCCGTCGGCAGATCTAGTGTCGGCAGCTCGCCAAGCAGGGTGGAGAGCCAATAGGCCTCCTGCTTACGCAGCGAATCTGAATGCAACCTTTCCTGCTGCCATGCGGCATAATCTTTGTAATGAAGAGGTAACTCGGGCAACGTATCTCCCGCATACAGATGGCCGAACTCCTCGATTAACAGGTGTACGGAAATCCCATCGGCGATAATATGATGTAAATCCACTAGCAGCAGCTGCGTCCCTTCATCCATTCGCAGCAATCCGACACGCAGCAGAGGAGCCTTGCTTAAATCAAAGGGGCGGATGAAGGCTGCCGCTGCACGATCAGCTTGATCGGCCGTCTCCGTCAGATTACATATGACGAAATCAACATCGTCCCAAATACGCTGCCGCAGTTCTCCGTCAAGCATAACGAAGGATGTCCGCAGCGATTCATGCCGAGCGATTAGTTTCCGCCATGCTTGCTCAAACTGACTCCTGTCGAGCGTTCCAGACATCAGCAAAGCTGATGGCATATGGTAGCTTTGTTCTGCGCCCTCTATTTGGCTGATTACGTATTGTCTCCGCTGCACGGACGACACGGGATACGATTCTGCAGTTGGCAACTTCGGAATCGGCGCTTGCGCTTTTCGTTCCTTGGCTTCCAACACAGTTGCTAATTCAGCGATTGTTGGGTGAGCGAATATATCCTGTAGGCCAAGCGTCGAGCCTAATTGCAGCTGCAAGCGGGCAACGAGCGAAGACGCCTTCAGCGAGTGACCGCCAAGCTGGAAGAAGTTATCCTCAATGCCGATAGCCTCCACCGCCAGCACATCCTTCCAAATCTCGGCGATACTGGCTTCAATATTCGTCCGCGGAAGGGCTACAGACAGCGAACGCTCGAAACCGCGTAACGAAAGCGCCTTGCGATTCGGTTTACCGCTAGCGGTCAGCGGCATATCGTCCAGCCGTACGATACGAGAAGGAACCATATATCCCGGCAGTACCGACTCAAGCGACTTGCGCAGTTCCTGCTCGTTCAGTCCATCAGCGATAAAGTAAGCGGACAGCTCTCGACCTCCATCTGCTTCTGCCCTAACAACGACGATAGCCTGCTTAACACCGGGCAACTCCGCTATCCTCGCCTCTATCTCGCCCAGTTCGATCCGGTAGCCGCGAACCTTCACCTGGTCATCCCTTCGGCCCCGATACTCTAGCGTTCCGTCAGGCAACCAACGGACAAGATCGCCTGTACGATAAAGCCGTTCGCGAATGCCCGAATCGTACGTAATGAACTGATGCTGCGTTGCCTCTGGACGCTGCCAATACCCACGGGCTAAGCCAATGCCTGCGATGTACAATTCACCCGGCACGCCAACCGGAACTGGACGAAGCTTGCCGTCCAGCACATACACCCGCGTATTCGAAATCGGCCGACCGATCGTTACTGCCGTCTGTTGATCAAGACGACGTAATATCGTCGTAGCTACGCTATTCTCAGTTGGCCCATACTCATTCACAAGCTCAACGTGGGAACCAAGTGCACGGGCCGCTGCGATCAACTCGCCGCTAATGGACTCGCCAGCCAAAGTAATCACTCGAACCAACGGCACATCGTCAGGGACGAGGTAGAGCAGCAGCATACGAAATAGCGACGGCACACAGAGCAAATGTGTCACACCACACGAATGTAGCGACTCGCGGATCGCCAGCGGATCTTTGACCGCGTCGTCATCAAGCAACACAGCCGTGCTGCCAGAAAGCAGAGGCGTGAATAGACTCGTTACATAGCCGTCGAACACATAAGGGAAAAGTTGTAAGCAGCGGTCATGTTCGCCAAGCGCGTACTCGCGTGTTCGCCAATGCAGCGTATTGGCAATCGAACGGTGCTCGATCATGACCCCTTTGGGCGTTCCCGTCGTGCCAGATGTATAAATGATATAAGCCAAATGATGCGGCTGCACATCCGACGCTGTGTTGTGAGGGGAATAAGGCTCGACGGAATCCCAACCATGCTGTTTTTTAAGCTTCGGCTGATTGATCCTTACCCCTTCGGACGTTTTGTCGATATGCACCATCACATCGTAACGGTAACGCGTCAGCTCATTTTCAATCGTATGCTGCTTGCCCGAAAAGACCACCTCGCTTACCCCACCAACTTCTACAGCCCAGTCTTCGAAAAAAGGCTTGGCGAGGAACAGCTCCGCTGACAGATCGGTTTTCGTTTTTGCCTCGGGATGCTCCTGTTTATAAGCGATCAGCGACTCGAACAGCGCTTCCTTGCTGTCCAAATCCATCACGTCCCCAATAAACAGATGACCACGGTCGGAAAGCAACCCAACGGCTTGCTTCAACACTTGCCGCAAATAATTATGGCCATGAAACGCTTGAATCACGCTGTTCAAAATGATGATATCGAACTCCTGCTCCTCCAGCGTGTCGATTTCGTGTGCAGGAATGCAAGCGAGCCTGATGTTATCGAGATGCTCCTCCTGCATGCGAAGTCGATTTTTCTCAATAATGATTTCTGACAAATCCGTTCCGACATACAAGGCAACATGAGGCGCTATGCCAAACATGGTAATGCCCGAGGCACAGCCCACTTCCAGCACTCTGGTCGAGTCGTTCAGCTGCGGCCGCAGCTTCTCCAGCACGTTGCTCGCGTACTCGTCCATGTCCGCCCTGCCGATCATTTCCCCAGTGTAGCTGTTCGTCCATCCCCCTCCGGCGATGTCGTCCTCGGCTTCTTGGCCAATAAATTCCCACAGCTCGCGGTTCATCAGTTCATTTCGCTCCGCTTCCGGCTCTTCCAGTACCTTGTCACTATCGAGACAAACAAAAGCGCTAAGCGCCGAGCACTCCCACTGGAGATGATTAGCCGTGCGAATATGTCGTTTTTCCGTCAATAGAATCGGAATAGCCGTGTCACGCATCATGGTTTTCAACCGTTCTAGCGGTGAGTATGGGTCCAGTGGCACGTAGGCACCACCTGCTTTTAAGACGGCAAGAATGGCGGTCACACGATCTGGGGGATGCTCAAGCAGCAAACCAACTGGCGTGTCGGGCACAAGCCGATGCTCGCTCGTCAAATATGCGGCTAGCCGATTCGCTTTCTCGTTCAATTGGCGGTAAGTCATGGAAGTATCCCGCCAATGAAGCGCTATTGCTTCGGGCGTGCGCTCGACCTGCTGTTCGAACAGTGTGTGCAGCATATTCCCGGTAAACGTTGGCTCATCCGTGTCATTCCATGCCTTGAGAACCGTTTGCGTCTCCTCAGAGGTCATGAGAGACACGTCGCCGAGTGTCCGATTCGCGTCACACGCGATTTCATCGACGACTTGCATATAATGCCGCATCATCCGTTCTACCGTCGTTCGCTGAAACAACCCAGTCGCATACTCCAGACTGAATGCAAGTCGATCCGCCTGCTCCCAGACGAATAACGTTAAATCGAACTTGGCCGTCTGATTGCGATAGCTGCATGGGGTGCAGCGGACGCCGGATAGATGAATGTCGGGCATCTCCATGTTCTGAACGACAAACGACACATCGAAAAGCGGATTGCGGCTGACATCTCGCTCGATGCCGCTGCGTTCGACGAGCATCTCGAACGGATAATCCTGATGCTCGAACGCTTGCAGCGATGTCTCCTTCACTTGGCGGATCAAAGATCGAAACGTTTGCTCGTCACTCATCTTTACACGCATCAGCAGCATGTTGACGAACATACCGATCATAGGCTGCAATTCAGCTTGATTACGCCCCGCCACACCACTGCCGATGACTAGGTCGTCCTGATCGCCATAAACTGCCAGCAAGCGTGCATAGGCTGCGAGCAAAATCATATATAACGTTGTGCCTTCCTCCTGAGCCAATCGGCGCAAACGATCCGTCGTTTCGGGGGAAGCGGCAAATTCATAGTGATCTCCTTCGAAGGTTTGCACGGATGGGCGAGGGAAATCCGTCGGCAGTTCCAGCACAGGAATGTCACTGGAGATTACATCTAACCAGAATGTTTCCTGCTGCTCGAAAACCCCATTCTTGATCATTCGATTTTGCCATACGGTAAAATCTTTATATTGAAGCTGAGGCTCCGCCAGCGTTTTGCCTTCATAAAGCGCAGCAAACTCGTCAATCAACACGCCGAGCGATGAACCGTCGGCCACAATATGGTGAATGTTGACATAAAAGAAGTAGCTCGACGGTGCAGTGCGGACAAGTCCAGCCCGCAGCAAAGGAGCTTGGGTCAAATCAAAAGGACGGTTGCAATGTGCAAGCAGTCCATTCACATCGGCATCCAGCTCTTCGGTCACCTCAATGACGGTCGCAGCATATTCGTGAACGCGCTGTACAGGCTCGCCATCTACAAAGTGAAATGACGTCCTCAACGATTCATGACGCTCCGTCAACCTACGAAATGCTTCGATGAAACGGCGTTCGTCCACGTCACCTTCGAGCTTGAGCAGAATCGGAATGTTGTAGCTCGTTCCTGTCTTCCCTTTTTGATCTAGCAGGTACATACGCTTCTGAGCAGAGGAAACCGGATATTCCGTTTGCGGCTCAGCCCGCTCGATGGAGGGACGTCGCGTTTGCTCAGCTTGTCTGACATAAACAGCCATTTCGGCAATCGTCGGCGATGCAAAAATATAATGAAGCGGCATATCTACGCCCAAACGCTGCCTAATTTGCGCGGCAAGCAGCGTCGCTTTTAGCGAATGACCCCCGAGTTGGAAGAAATCGTCCTCCATACTAATCGATTCGATACCCAGCAGTTCTCTCCAGATGATCGCAAGCATTTCTTCCCACTCGTCGCGCGGGTGGATCGCGCTGTCTTCGACAGCGGTTTGCCGCTCCGGCATAGGTAGGCTGGCACGATCCAGCTTACCGTTAGACGTCAGCGGGAGGCGCTCAAGCTGAATCATACGGGTCGGCAGCATATAGCCTGGCAATGATCGGGACAATGTCCCCCGCAGGCCAGAGGTGGATATGGCTGAGGAAGCGACAATATAGCCGCACAGCTCCTGCTGGCCATCTGCGGTTTCCTTCGCCAAGACAACCGCTTCCTCGATATCTGGCATGTCGAGCAGCTGCGCTTCGATTTCGCCAAGCTCAACACGATGCCCGCGGATTTTCACTTGATGGTCGGCACGCCCCAAATAATCCATGGTGCCATCTGCCAATCTCCGCGCCACGTCGCCCGTACGATACAAGCGATCACCGGGCGCAAACGGGTTGGACACGAACCGTTCCTCCGTCAACTCTGGACGATTCAAGTAGCCCCGTGCCAATCCGGCTCCACCAATGTACAGCTCCCCGGCCACACCGATAGGCTGCAGCCTGTGCCGTTCATCCAAAACGTACGCTTGCAGCGTGGCAAGCACCTTGCCAATCGGACTCGCCTGACGGGAGAAGTCGTCATCCGTCAGTTCCTTGTATGTGACGTGAACAGTCGTTTCCGTAATACCGTACATATTGACCAGCTTGATGTGTCGGTTGGCATCCCTCCATATCCGAATCCTTCCGGGCTGGAGCGCTTCCCCGCCGAAGATAATCGTCCGCACCGCAAGTGAGGAGAACCCGATCTGCTCGCTCAAAAGTTGATAGAATGCCGTTGGCGTCTGATTCAGAACCGTCACTCGCTCATGCCTTAACAGAGCTGCGAACGATTTGGGATCGCGAGCGGTGTCTTTGGGAACGATGACAACTTTACCGCCGTACAACAGCGCGCCGTACAGCTCCCACACGGAAAAATCAAAGCTGTAGGAATGAAACATCGTCCACGTATCGTTCTCGTCAAAATCGAAGGGAAACGGGTCGTGAGATAAGAGTTGGACCACATTGCGGTGCTCGGTCAGCACTCCTTTTGGGCGGCCAGTCGTCCCCGAGGTGTACAGCACATAAGCAAGTTGATGTGGATTTATGGTTGGCAAAGATGCACGTTCGAGAACCTGCGCTACACCATGACTGATCGTGCATGTTTCGAATTCTGCAGGAATCCGGCCAACGTTTGCCTCGTCCGTCAGAACGAGCCTCGTGCCACTATCATCAAGCATGAAACGGATACGGTCCTCGGGATATTCAGGATCGATCGGCATATAAGCTCCGCCCGCTTTCAATATAGCCAACATGCCGATGACCATACTGACGTTGCGTTCCGTCATCAGGCCGACAATCGCCTCGGACACGACGCCTCGATCATACAGCACCGATGCGATGCGGTTCGCCCGCTCATTCAGCTCCCCGTAGGTCACGCGTTCTTCCCCGCAGACAACTGCAATACAGTCTGGACGTTTGGCAGCTTGTTCCTCAAATAACCCGTGAATGGTTTTATCGATGGGGTAGAAAGCAGGTTGGCTGCGGATCGACTCCAGCATGCGCTGCTTGTCCTCATCGCTTAGCAGCTCCGCTTCGAATAACGCTGCCTGCGGATTGTGCAGCATTTGACGAAGATGATTTACAAACTGACCGCTCCACCGTTCCACCGTTTCTTTGCGGAACAGCGCCGACATATAATCGAACGAACATTCGATACCACGCTCCGTTTGGGCCACATAGAGCGTCATATCAAACTTGGCAGCTGCGTATTCCAGTGGGAAGGGCTCTATCGCCAAATTTGGGGCAGTGAAAGTCAGACGCTCTTCTGCCGTTTGCATCACAAGCATCGTGTCAAAAACGGGATGGCGACTGAGATCGTTGCGCACGTTACCCAGTTTGTCGACCAAGGCGTCGAACGGATATTCCTGATGCTCGAACGCCTGCAGCACGTTCGCCTTCACTTCCTGCACATAGTCTAAGAACGTCTTGTCCCCTCGCGGTTTCAGCCGAAGTGCCAGCGTGTTGACGAACATGCCAACTGTTCGCTGCGTATCGGCGTGCAGCCGATTCGCTACCGGTGTGCCAATAACCAAATCCTCCTGCCCCGTGCATTTGGCCAAGAACGCAGCATAAGCCGCAAGAAGTACCATGAATAACGTTGACTCCGTCTCCGCACATAGACGATTTAAGCTATTGCACACACCCGTCTCTAGGGCAAACGTCACACGATCTCCCTCTGAGTGGCGAATGTTCGAACGCGGATAATCTACAGGTAGATCCAGCATTGGAAGCTGGCCTGAAAGCGACTCCAACCAATACGATTCCTGACGAAGCGCAGCTTCAGATGCTGGTGTCTCTCGCTGCCACACGGCATAGTCTTTGTACGCCAAGCCAACAGCGGAAAGTATCCCTTCAGCGTAGAGTATCGTAAATTCCTCAATCAGCACCCGAATCGCCACACCGTCGGCAACAATATGATGCATGTCAAAAAGCAGTAAATACCGCTGACTTTCCATACGCATCAAGCCGACACGCCACAGCGGCTCGCTGCCTTTAAGATCGAAGGGACGGATAAAAGCTTGCGCCGCCAGACTCGCCTCTTCCAGACTGCCATTCCAGCAGATAGGCTCTACCTGCGACAGTGGGTGAATGCGCTGTACCGGCTCACCTTCCAGCAGCTCGAACGACGTACGCAGCGCTTCGTGCCGCTCGCTCAGGAGACGCCATGTTTGCCAAAAGCGCTCCTCATCGAGCGCCCCCTCAAGCAGCAACGCGACAGGCATGTTATACGCAGTGGAGTCCTCCTGCATCTGCTGCAAGATATACTGCCTTCGCTGCGCGGAAGAAACAGGGTAAGTTTCCCTAACCGCAGCTTGGGGAATAGATGTGAAGGTCACATTGCTTGCTTCCTCCACATAACGGGCCAACGCTTCTACAGTCGGGAAGCGCAGCACGTCCTTGACATCAATCCGTACTCCGATGCGCTGGTGGAAGCGTGCCGCCAATGCCATTGCTTTGAGCGAATGACCTCCGACTTCGAAAAACGAATCGTGAACGCCTACCTGTTCGAGCTCTAACACTTCTCCCCACACAGCTGCAATATCCCGTTCAACCGACGTTCGGGGAGGAATCGACAGCTCACGCGTGACCATCGCGTTTTCTGGATTCGGCAGCGCTTTACGGTCGATTTTACCGTTAAGGGTAACTGGAAGCGCCCCCAGTGGGATAAATGCCGAAGGCACCATGTAATCGGGTAAGCTTTGCAGCAGCCAAGCCTTAAGCTCATGCGCCAGCAATCCGTCCCCGACATAATAGGCAGCAATGGCATCGGCTCCAGAAGTACCCTGAACTGCCATAACTGCGGCCTCTTTCACCCTTGGATGATTGAGCAGTGCCCCTTCGATTTCACCTAATTCGATGCGATAGCCTCGGATTTTCACTTGATCATCGTTACGTCCAAGGAAGTCAATCGTCCCGTCTGATCGCCATTTGGCCCGATCACCGGTTCGATAACACCTCGCTTGCGGATCATAAGGATCGAGCGCGAATTTGGAAGCGGTTAATTCCTCCTGCCCCGCATATCCCCTGCCGACGCTATCCCCGGAAATATACAACTCTCCCGGCACATCAATCGGCTGTAGCAAACCTTTCGCGGACAAAATGCGGATAGATGTGTTCGATATCGGCAAACCGATCGAAGGCACACCAGCCACCGCTTCGTCTGGCGCAACGGTCAGCGTCGTAACGACATGGGTTTCCGAAGGACCGTAATGATTATGGAGATATACACGGTTATGCCGCAGCAGGTGTACCAGTGCTGTCGGAACGACTAGCTGCTCACCTGCTGTTACAATATGCCGTACGCAGTCCGGGAAGCGCTCCGCCAAACCAGCCTCCAAGAACAGAAACTTGGTCAGCGCTGTCGGGAACAGCACGACATCAATGCATGAACGTTCAATAAACGCCAGCAGCTGTTCGGCATCCCTTTTAGCCTCCTCCCCGATCATCGAAAGACGCCCGCCTGCAAGAAGCGTGGAGAATATTTCCTGATAGCACATATCGAAGCTGCTTGTAGCATATTGCAGCACGTTTCCGTCGAACGGAATGTCGGTTTGGGCATATTGATCATGCAGTAAGTTGGACAAATTCCGCTGCTCTAGCATGACGCCCTTCGGTTTGCCCGTAGTGCCAGACGTATAAATGATATAGAGCAAATCGCCCGCGTCGCCAACCGTCTCAACGTTTTGAACCACGTCTCCATTCGGATGAATATCCCAATCCGCATAAAACATCTCCACATCGGCGAATTCTGTCCCCAGACGATCCGAGATCTCTGGTTCCGTTATCAGCAGTTTAACGCCGCTATCGCTGAGCATATACCGGATCCGTTCGGACGGATATTGCGTATCAATCGGGACGAAGTAGCTGCCAGTCTTCAAAATACCGAGTATAGCGACCACCATTTCCGGCGTCCGTTCGACCATTAAACCGACGGCACTGCCCGGCTCCACACCACGTTCCCGCAAAGCGTGAGCTAGTTGGTTCGCTCGTGCGTTTAACTCGGCGTACGTCATGGTCATGGCCTCGGATAAGAGTGCCTGCTGGTCTGGTGTCCGCGCCGCCTGCTCTTCGAACAGCCTGTGGAGCGTAGCCTCCCTCGGATAGTCCCTGCGCGTATCGTTATATTCGAGCAGCAACTGGTTCCGTTCCGCCTCCGTCACAAAATCGATCAGGTCGGGATCGACAGCCGGATTGTTCAACACGGCATCGAGTACCCGCCGCAAGTGTCCCGCCATTCGGAGGATGCCGTCCCCATCGTAGACGTTGGCATTGTAGTCGAACGTCAGGTGCAGTTCAGATCCTGGAACGATCAGCACGTTCAGATCATAGTGCGTTTGCTCCGAACGGGTAACCTTCTCGATCCGCAATCCGCTTGCTCCGTCCCACTCGCTAGGCAACGGATAATTTTCAAATACAAAAATATGATCAATCAAGTTCTTCTTTGCTTCCGTCCGCGCCTGAATTTCGTATAATGGATAGTAGCTGTGCGGCTCTGCCGCCAGCGCCGCCTCCTGCACCGCTCGAGCTATGGCCAGAAAACCTCCCTCACGCTTGCCCACCCGTACCGGAAGCGTATTGATGAACAGCCCCACCATCACCTCGATGCCTTCAAGCTGGGCAGGGCGACCCGACACGACCACGCCGAACACCGCTTCATCTTGTCCGCTGTACCGCTGGAGCAGCACGCCCCACGCGGTTTGTAGCAGCGTTGACACGGTCAACCGGGACGACTTCGCCAACGCGTTCAGTCGGCTTGTCGCCGCTTCGTCCAGCATCAGCGTTGCCTGCTCCTGACGGTATCCGGCTTCTGGACGACTGTGCCGCCACGGCAGCGGAGAGGCTTCTGTACAGCCTTTCATCCGCTGATCCCAATACACCGCCGCTTCGTCGCGGTTCCGCCCCGTCAACCAGCGGATGTAATCGCTGTAGGGACGAACGGGCGGGAGCAGATCGGCCTGTTGTCCAACCTGCAACGAACGGTACACCTCGAAAAACTCTTTTATTACGATGCCAATGCACCAACCGTCCATCAGGATATGATGATGGCTCCATACGCAGGCATATTGCTGCTCCCCCGTGCGAAACACCGTGACTCGCAGCAGCAGGTCTTTACTCAAATCAAATCCCTTTGCTCGATCTTCGCCTCGGAATGCTTCCAGTCGAATGCTTATCTTATCTTCGGACAGTCCCCTCAAATCCTCGAAGATCACTTCCGCTTCCCGCCGCTTTAAGACGACCTGCCGAGGTTTGGCGATGTCCCGATACATGAACACCGTACGAAATATATCGTACCTCTCGATCATTGCCTCCATGCCTTGTCGGAACCGTCCTTCGTCGATCGTTCCCTTCATCTCGCAAACCGTTTGCTCGAAATAGGCTCTGCTGCCGACGTCGTACAGTGTTTCGAACAGGATACCCTCCTGCATGTACGATAAAGGGTAAATATCTTGAATATGCGCTGTGTTGGACACAATCCTTGCTCCTCTCCGCTACAAAACGTTTAATGCTCCGGCAATAATCGCCAGTTCGTCCGAGGTAAGTTCCCGGTCGCTGAAGTCGGTTGTCGTACTCTCGGTTTCCTTACGGCTAACACAGTGATTGATTATGCGCTCCAGACATAATGCAAACTGCGTGATCAATCGGTTCGCGGTTTCTTTCCGATACGCACGCCCATCGTAGGTCAGATGACATTCAAGCCTTGCGTCTTTAAGCTGAAAATTCCATTCCAGCGAATGGGTTCCATACGCTTCCGAGCGAGTGCGAATCTCAGTCCTCAACCCAGCGAGCTTGGCATGCACGGACCCTGCTGCTACCTGCTCTTCCGCCTCCGACAACGTCTCACTCCACGGGGACAGACTGCCGCTCCAACGAAACAGCATATCCGTATGAAGTCGATGTGCTTTCTTCTGCCCTTCTTCCTGCTGCTTCAAGTCGTTCAGGATGCCGTAGCTCGCCCCTTTGTCCAGCACGCGCCGCAGCTCGTCCTTGACTGTTTTCACATGAAGCGCTAACGCCTTATCCTCTTCGATCGGAGCATAGAATAGCGTCTCGTCAGGCGCAGGCTTCGCCTCTATGCCAAGTGTTCCTTCCGATACAGCTTCGTCTCCAACCAGTTCAAGCAGCACAGGGTACAGTGTCGTAAAGCGTCCGACCGTCCGCGTTGCATCCACACCCTCAGGCAGCGCGTCTCGTCCACATCTTTCCAATTCAAGCCGTACCCGTCCACTTCCCGTCCAATCCCGCACCGTCAGTGCCAACGCTGTTAGTAAAAGCTCCGACGTCTCTGTACGGTAGGCCCTGTTCGCTTCCCTAAAC
Source organism: Paenibacillus sp. SYP-B3998 (assembly GCF_010820665.1). Lineage (GTDB taxonomy): Bacteria > Bacillota > Bacilli > Paenibacillales > NBRC-103111 > Paenibacillus_E. The sequence goes on from NZ_JAAIKC010000015.1 coordinate 77,560, forward strand.
AACTGCTTCGTCTTTGCTTGGCTCAGTGTCACCGAGACCGTCTCTCCGTAAGATGTACGACCGTTGCCTAGACAGCTTTCGTTAGTCTCCACTTCCGTCACTTCAAAATCTTTTGGAAGCGAAGATACTTCCGCTTGTTCGATCCGCTGCCAATACTGCCGCTCCTCCTTGAGCCTCGGTCGCTGTGCCGCCTCCGTCAGCCGCAACGCGCATTCCCGATATGACGTCGTTTTGGCAGATAACGCCGGCTCACTCAGCTCGCCCAGCCTTGCTTCAGCCAATCCATCTGCGATACTTCCTGCCTCATACTGCCCATACATATGTTCAAAATCTTCCAACAAGATCCTCCATGATGCTTCGTCTATCACCAGAGGATGCACAGTGATCAACAAATGATCGCCCTCCGCCGTGCGGAACAATCCGAGCTGTACAAGCGGGCCCTCCTCCAGCCTCATAGCGTCCTGAATCAGCTGCTCCGTCTCACTTATCCTAGCCGCCCAGTCCGCGTAAGGTCTGAAATCCAACACTTTCAAACCAAATGCTTCGCCTTCTGTCAGCCCACGGCTGCGTTGGCCCCATCGATCGCCTTCCTGACGGAACACAAGCCGCAATGCATCGTGATGCCCAGTCAGTCGCAGGAATGTCTCCCGCACACTCGCCTCATTGAACCCGTTCTGGTGATACAACATCACAGATTGATTAAAGCGCCCCGCTTCCGCCAGCCCCTGTTCCAAAAACCATGCCTGATTCGGCGTTAGCGGCGCTTCGCCTTCCACGGCCCCCTGCTCCGCCTCCATCTCGCGATGCGTCAAGGCCTCGGCCAGCGCTTGGATCGTCGGGCGCATGAACAACTCATTGAGTTCAAGCCCATAGCCGTGCCGATGCATCCGTGACAAAGCTTGCAGTGCCTTGATCGAATCCCCGCCCAAGTCGAAGAAGCTGTCAAAGACGCCGACTCGCGGCACGCCCAGCACATCTTCCCAAACGGCGGCGAGAAGCCGTTCGCGTTCCGTCTGCGGCGTGACGTAATCGACCCCAAGCGCCGCTGATCCATCTGGCTTCGGCAGCGCCAGTCGATCGAGCTTGCCGCTCGGCGTCAGTGGTAGCTCCGCTAGCTGCACGAAGTGTGCCGGGATCATATATCCAGGCAGCATTGTCGCCAGCGTAGTGCGCAAGTCGCTCACGGTGAAGGCTTCACTAGCAATGATGTACGCACAAAGCTGCGAACTGCCTTCCGTATCTTCGCGCGCGATGACGACCGCATCATTGACCATCGGCATGCGCCGCAGTTGGACTTCAATCTCCCCAAGCTCAATCCGGTAGCCGCGAATCTTCACCTGATGGTCGATCCGTCCCGCGTAAGCGATCCTTCCATCCGGTAGCCAGCGGGCGAGATCACCCGTCCAGTACATCCGCTCGCCTGGCACGAATGGATCAACGACGAACCTCTCCGCTGTCAGCTCCGGCCGATTTAAGTAGCCTCGCGCCAGCCCTTCTCCCGCTATAAACAGTTCCCCAACAATGCCCATTGGGGCCAGCATGCATGAATCTTGCAAAATATATAATCGTGTATTGGCAATTGGCATGCCGATGGTCACGGATTGCGCTTTCGTCAGCTCCGCTACTGTCGACCAAACCGTCGTTTCCGTAGGCCCGTACATATTGAATAGACGGGCACTTGTCATTTCCTTTATGTGTTCGAGCAAGCTCGGGGGAAGCGCCTCTCCTCCGATCATAACGACCTGCAGAACGCTCCAAGCTGCCGCAGCCCTCTCGCCGTGCAAAAGCATCTGCATCCTCGATGGCGTGGACTGCACCATATGTACATTCTCACGAACAATCAAGCCATGTATAAGATCTGGCTCTCTTAGCTCCTCGTCGCTGGCTAGCACCACTTTCATCCCGAATGACAAGGGAAGCAGCGTCTCCAGCACAAAGATGTCAAAAGATACGGAAGTAAGTGCAAGTATCGACTCATACTCGGAAAAAGGAACGCTGTGCTGCATACCAATGATGAAATTGTGCACGGAGCGATGCTCCAACATAACGCCTTTGGGCTTGCCCGTAGAACCTGATGTGTAGATCACGTAAGCCAAAGACTCGCTGGCATACTCGTATGAAACATTAGGTACTTGTGGGTATCTAGGTATGGGAAAATTTTGGACATTTATCGTTTCCCCGCCAAAAGGAATGCTTCCTGTCGAAGCCTCATCAACAAGCAGCAAAAGCGAACCGCTGTCCTGAAGCATGTACCTTAGCCGATCGGCGGGATAGTCCGGATCAAGAGGCAAGTATGCGCCTCCCGCCTTCAACACGGCCAATATGGAAATAATCAGGTTTTCCGACCGATTCAACATTACGCCTACGATACAATCCTTTCCTACTCCTTTGGCCCTCAAATACTGAGCCAGTCGGTCAGCACGTTCGTTCAACTCGCGGTACGTCAACTCCCGACCGCAACAAACGACAGCGATGCGTTCTGGCGCGTAGGCCGTTTGGGCCTCGAACAGACCGTGAATGGTCTGCTCCCGAGCAAACTCGGTTGGTGCAGGTATCAAACGTGCCAGCATGTCCCTCTTTTGATCCACGTCCAGCAATTCAATTCGGCCGATGGGCGTATCCGGTCTTGCCGCAACATGCCGCAGCAGCTTCAGGAAATGATCGCTCCAACGCTCAATCGTAGCTTTGAGAAACAATGCGGCGTCGAACTGGAAATAACAATGAACTTCATTCTGCGTCTCCGTGGCATTAAATAATAAATCGAATTGAGATACTGATAAATCCAGCTCAATCATCGTCATCTTCGCCTCGTCAAACGAGAATTCGTAGAAATTCGCGCTTTGCATGTTAAACATGGCATCAAACAGCGGATTACGACTTATATCGCGGGAGAGTCCCAGCTTATCGACCAATTCTACGAACGGGTAGTCCTGATGCTCGTAAGCGGCCAAAGCTGTCTCTTTGATTTCACTCATGTACGTCATAAATGTCTTGCTCCGAGCTGGATACACGTGAAGCGCCATGGTGTTCACGAACATCCCCACGATGCTGTCTAGGTCCGAATGGGGACGCCCCGCTGCGGCTGAGCCAATGATCATTTCCTCCTGGCCTGAGCAGTGGGCAAGCAGACTAGAGAAAGCGGCCAGCAAAACCATGTACATCGTTCCGTCCATGACTGCCGCCAAGTCTGTCAATGCGAGACGGAGATCCGCATCAATTACAAAATGCACCCGTTCCCCCTTGAAAGAGCGCTGCGCTGGACGCGGTAAGTCAGTAGGCAGATCCAACCTCGGCAGACGGCCAGACAGCTTGTCCGCCCAATAGGTCGCCGCTCTTCCATATTCTTCACTCGCCGACCATCGCTGCTGCCATACCGCATAGTCCTTATAGTGCAGGCGAAGCTCTGGCAGTGGCGTTCCTTCATATAAAGCAGCCAAATCCTGCTTAATGATTTCGGCCGATACTCCGTCCGAAATGATGTGATGCATGTCAAAGAGAAGCAAATGCTGCCGTTCTCCCAAATGAATCAGCTTGACCCGCAATAATGCTGGCCGTTCCAATGTGAACGGCTGCATAAATTCTGCGATCAACCGATCCGTATCCTCCTCATGGCTCCTCTTATATTCAACCGTGAAGTCTACAAACGTATGGATACGTTGAACGAGCTCTCCGTGCTCCATGCCAAAAGATGTTCGCAGCGCTTCATGGCGTTGCACAAGCCCACGCCATGCGGCTTCGAACCGCTCACGGTCTAGCGGCCCTTCAATACGCAGAACCGCTGGAAGATGATGAACGAAACCTCCTCCTACATGGTGCTGTACATATTGCTGGCGCTGCGCGAACGACACCGGATAGGCATCCTGCGGAGCTGCAGGCGGGATTTCGGCAAAAAAGCAATGCTCTGTTCCCTGTATCCGAAGTGCGAGCTCCTTTACCGTACCGGCCTGAAACAACTCACGGAACGAAATCTTTGTCCCCATTCGCTTGTGCACCTGTGTTATCAGTTGAGCTGCCTTTAACGATTGTCCGCCCAAAGCAAAGAACGAATCCGTAATGCCAACTTGCTCCACGCCCAACACGTCCTGCCACACAATAGTCAGTTCTTGCTCCAACCGCGTGCGCGGAGCTTCGTAACCAACTGACCTGCCTTGCTTTCCGGGGAGCGGTAGCGCCTTACGGTTCAGCTTTCCGTTCAACATGAGCGGCATGTGATCCAGGCGCACGATATGTGCAGGAATCATATATTCGGGAAGCTGGAGCCTAAGCGCCTCTTGCAACGCGCGATCGCTCATTTCATCATTCAAGATGACATAAGCGCAAAGCTCAGGGGAACCCGCCCCCAGCTCTTGTACCGTAACGACGGCTTCCTTCACTGCATAAAGAAGGATCAACTGCTCCTCGATCTCCTTCAGCTCGATCCGATATCCACGCAGCTTAACTTGGTCGTCCATTCTTCCCGCGTGTTCGAGCGTGCCATCGGGCAGCCATTTGGCCAAATCTCCTGTTCGATAAAGCTTTTTGCCAGGAAGAAAAGGATGAGCGATAAACTTCTCGCTCGTTAAATCCTCCCGGTTTACATAGCTACGCGCTACCCCGTCGCCACTGATACACAACTCTCCTTGTACGCCAATCGGCTGAAGCTGCATCCATTCGTTGACTACGTAAACTTGTGTATTCGCCACAGGCTTACCGATTCGGATTTGTTCCCCTTCGCTTAGCTGCTGAACCGTGGACCAGACGGTCGTTTCCGTAGGGCCGTACATATTGTAAATATGCGCGGTACTCCGCTTTCTCAGCTCGGATAGCAGCTTCTCGGGGAACGGTTCACCGCCAATGCACAAAGCCTTCGCCTGCCGCAACCCCGGGAGATCTCCCCCAAGAGAAACGAGCAGCTTCATCCGGGATGGCGTCGTTTGAATCAGCTCTACGGACTGTCGTTCGATTAAGGCATGAAGCAGCAGCGGATCTTTCTGCTCGTCTTCGTTGGCAATGACGATGCAAAGTCCTTTCGTCAAGGGGAGCAGTGTCTCCAACACGAAGATGTCGAATGACACCGACGTGACACAGAGCACATTCGCATACAGCTCGAACGGAATCAAATCCCCCATCGCCACAATAAAATTATGAACCCCGCGATGCTCGATCATGACCCCCTTGGGCTTTCCTGTCGAACCAGACGTATAGATGATATAAGCCAAATGCCCAGCGTGGTTGCTTACAAATGGACGAGCAGATGAATAACCCTCCATGTCTCGAATGCCGAATAGTTCTTTAACTGGCTGAGGCCGGACTTCCTCACTGAAGCGGTGGTTGATCGTAAGAAGGACATCGTAGCGATATCGGGTCAATTCGTTTTCCACTGAGAACCGTTTATCCGTAATATCGACGGAGCTGATTAAACCGTTCCAGCTCGGAAGATTGCAGAAAAATTGGCGGGGGATGAATAATTCTCCGGACAGATCCGTCTTCGTCTTTGCCTCGGGATGAGCCCGCTTGAACTCAGCCAGCGATTGCGCCAGAAGAGGCTTCTTTTCCAAATCCATGACATCGCCGACGAAGAGGACGCCCCCCTCAGTCAACAGCTCAACCGCCGCGTCGATGACATGCCTCAAATAAGGAAACCCGTGAAAATATTGCACCACACTGTTGATAACAATCACATCAAACGTCTCCCCGATACGATGCACCTCGTGAGCAGGCAAACAATCCAATACGACGTGGTCGTACCCCGCTTCAAGTAACCGTTTACGGTTTTGTTCGATTACAACCTCGGAAAAATCCGTTGCATAGTACCTTCCCACCAAGGGGGCTAGCTGAAATAAAGTCAGTCCCGAAGAGCAACCAAGTTCCAAAATCCTCGTGTCACGATGTAAATAGGGCACAAGCTTTTCAACAACGTTGCCCGCATATTCCTCCATTTCAAGCTTACTAAACGCCTCTCCGTTATAACTGTTTGACCATCCGCCAGCCTCAATTTCGTCCAAGGCCTCGATCCCTACCGATTCCCATAGCTGCTTCTCCAACTCTACCTGCTGCCTGACGTTGATGGATTTTACCGCCTCATCCTTGTTTCCGTCCGCATAAATAAGCGTGCGAAAGCCGGAGCAATCCCATTGAAGCTTCTCCATACGTTCTGCATAGGTGATGGAGGAGATGACAACGCGACTGCCGGAGTCTTCCACTATCGACTTGATCCGATCATTTGGGGTATCTGGATCGATCGGTACATAAGCTCCACCAGCTTTCAACACGCCCAGCATAGCCGCCAGTCCTTCTGCGGAACCATGCAGGCAGATCGCAACGGGATCGTCAGGCTTGATGCCGCACCGTTCCCGTAGGATGCTGGCGAGCCTGTTCGCACGCTCCTCCAGCTGGCGATAGGACCACGCCCGATCGTTATAAATGATCGCATGTCGATCAGGCCAGCGATCCGCTTGCGCTTCGAACAGTTCCTGTATCGTTACTTCCTTGTCGTACTTTCTGAAAGTATCATTAAAAACAGACAGCAGCTGCGTCTTTTCCTCATCATCCAGCATCTCGTGACTTCGAATCGGATCGTTAGGCGAAGAGATCAGGCAGTCAGCCAATGTGAGCAGATGTCGCAACAGTCCTTTGGCATCCTCCTGACTGTAAGCATCCAGGCGATAATCAGCCTGTAACGTCAGCTCGCCAGTATCCATGCGCTCTTTGATATTCAGGAACAGCTCATTGATTTCATGCTTGCTGAAAAAAATCTCGATTTCATACGTTACCTCATTGCGGCAGATCCATGTGAACGGATGGTAATCAATGACGGCCGCGGTCGTCAGACGGTCTACCTCGGCATGGCCGGCTCGCAATTCCTGCACAAGCAGGTCGAACGGATATTTCTGATGCCGTAACGCAAGCATTTTCTGTTTGCCGATTTCCTTCACAAACGAAGCGAAGCTTTGCTCCGGGTCAAGCTGCATACGCAAAGGAAGCGAGCTAACCATCATACCCAGCATCGATTTTTCTGATTTCGTGATTCGGTTCGTATAGTAAGTCCCCAAGACAAGGTCACGGCATGAGGTCACCTTTAGCAAATAGCAATAAAACGCCGCCAAAAACAAAGTAAACGTTCCAATCTGATGCTCCTTACAAAATTCCTGCATGCGAACCTGTAGTTCAGGAGGGATCTCCAATATTTCACGCGAAGCATGGGATCGCGACTTTTTATGTTCGCGCAGTGTGAATTCAGGCATAGTCTCGAATTGCTTCAGCCAAAAATTTCGGTCTTTAGAGGATCTGGAAGACTGCAAATACTGCTGTTCCCGTTCGATGAAGGATACAAAAGAAGGTTGCACGCAAGGCGTTCTCTCTTTGCCTGAAGATAAGTCGGCATAAATTTCGACGACCGTATTCCCCAACCGATACATGGTCATACCGTCGGCGATAATATGATGAACTTTAATAAAAAGCCACGTTTCGCTTTCGTCGATGATGAAGGCGGTTGCACGGAGCAGCGGACTGTCGCTCCATGCAAAAGGCACCTCCATGTCCTCATTGATCCAACCGTCGGCGGATTGAGCTTGTCCATTTTCGCTGAAGTCGATCATTTGGAACGGTACACCTGACTCGCTCGTCACATACTGCCTCGGCTCATCTTCCTCGTCCCCGATCAAACGCAAACGAAGCGCATCGTGTTCACTCACCGCAATTGTCATTGATCGTTCGAGCAGGCTCATATCGACCGATCTGCTCTTAATCTTGATGCATCCGCCAAGATTGGCGATGCCTGTACCCGGATTCATTAGCATGGTATACCAAATTCGTTTCTGCGAATGGGACAAAGGGTATGTCCCATTTTCTTTCGTTAGGGTGTTCACTACTTTCACGCTCCCGATACCATTTTCAATCAACACAAAAAGGACATGAGACAGCTTATGCTGTGAACTCATGCCCTTGCGGTAACACGTTTTATTCGCTTTATATAATCATATAATTCATTGTATTATTTTGTCAATTAAATAAAATAACGCCATTTTCTACATAATTTTCGCCTTTGTCACCTTTGGTTCACCTATTAAAATAGGTATATGTTCCCATTTACTATTCAAGTGAGTTAATCATTTAACAAAAGGTACCAGAAGAAAGAGCCTTTTCACATCATTTTCAGGATATCATTGACCGATATGGTAGCCCCAATTTGGGGTAGATACATTTATAGCCGCATTTTTTGATTAATTTCGATATTTTTTTCAAAAAAACGTATCTGTAGAAGCGTAAAAAAATGAAGCTTCCCTTGAAGGCAATATCAAGTAGGACCATAAACAAAAGCGAAAGACCTACAAAAAAAGAAAAAAGCTTGGAATCAAACGAAACTCCAGCTTTCCGTCTTAGTATTCGTTGTAAATCGCAACACATTTATTGTAATTTCCACCTAATTGCTCGGTTTCACTCATGCTGGGCCATATACCCAACACCTGGATAGGTCACGATCAAATCGAGACCTTCTGCAAGACTTTTTACCTTCTGACGTATCCGTGCTATGGTAACACGCAGGTATTCAACTTCATCTCGGTACTCGCTGCCCCACACCTCACTGAGCAACTGCTCGTGCGTCATGACCTTCCCCGCATGCTGCAAAAGCAACGCGAACAGGTTATATTCTGTTTCGGTAAATTTGATTTCCTTTTCGTTCAGCCACGTTCTGCGTTGCGCCAAATTAACGGTTACTGGACCTAACGTGATTTCCATTGTTGTCGTAGGAGTCGCCATCCGTCCATCCATTCGGCGAAGCACCGCATTCACCCTTGCGAACAGCTCATCTAAGGAAAAGGGCTTCGTTAAATAATCATCAGCCCCCAGATTCAAGCCCTGAACTTTATCGCTAGAGTTGCTGCGCGCTGTCAACATAATAATTGGAACGCTGGAATACGTCCGCAGCCGCTTAAGCACGTCAAATCCATCCATGCCCGGCATCATCAAATCAAGCAGAATCAAATCTGGATCGAAGCCTTCCACCTTTTCCAGCGCTTCAACCCCACTCTGGCAGGTTAAAGTTTCAAAATCTAACGACTTGAGATTCGCAGCAACAAAGCGCACAATTTTCGGCTCGTCATCTACGATCATAATTTTCTGTTTCTTCATATCAGTCACTTTCCTTCCCCTGAAACCTAGGTATGGAAATGATAAATGCACTGCCCGCTCCCCGCATGCTTTCTACACGAATTAATCCACCATGGGCTTCCATAATGCCTTTGCATATCGCTAACCCTAGTCCAGTGCCTCCGGTCTGGCGGCTTGATGAGACATCCACACGATAGAAGCGATCAAATATTTTGCCCACATGCTCATCCGGTATGCCAATGCCATTATCCTGTATTTCAAGATGCACATAATGCTGATCTGCTTTAGCGGTAACCTTGATCAGCGGCTGATTGTCGTTATATCGAACGGCATTCGTAAACAAATTAACGAGAACTTGCTCCATCCGAAGCTTGTCTGCATAAATCAGGGGAATATGGTCGTCAATCTGCACATCTAGCCGCATTAGCTCGTAGCTCGCTTGCTGAGGCAATCGTCTGCGCGCGCTCTCCACGACCGTATCCACTCGCAGAGGCTGTGGATTGATGCGCATAGCGCCCGATTCGATTTTGGAAATATCCAGCCACTCATCAATTAGATCTTGAATCCGACCAATGTCCTCATGAATACCTTCTAATAACTCTTGTTTAAAGCTTTCTTCCCAATTGGCATCGACACGCAATAAAGTTTCAACGCCGCCTCTGATACTGGTAATGGGTGTTTTAAATTCATGAGAAGCCAACGAGATCAAATCGTTCTTTAAAGCATCAATTTCATGTTCTTTCGTCATATCGCGCCATACATAGCCCCGACCGAATACCCGATCCTCACGGGACACTTGGAATGCCGACACCATCATAAACCGTTCCTTGCCATTCTCTTGCTTAAGCGTAAAAGCGCCTTGCGTACTCGGCTCTAAGGTGAGCTTCTGTAGATCCTCTTGCCGCTCCGACAGTAAGGAGGAGATGGTGTGAAATAACCCCTCCTCGCTCATCCTCAGTAAATCAGCCATGGGGATATCAAATATATCTGACATCCGATGATTTGCATAAACGACTCTGTGTTCCACATCAATCAGCACAACGGCATCGGACATGCTCTCCAGAACGGCATTCAGCGTCGCATGCTCATCCTGCGTACTTCTTAACAGCAGATCGTTTTGCATCATGATGGCAATCGTATTAGCAAAGGTTTGCAGAAAAGCACGATTGGAATCCCGATCATCAGCTGCCTCCTGCTCATGCTGAACGATGATTTCTCCAAGCAGCAGGCTCCCCGCAAGCACAGGCACATTAAATTCTGCTTCAAATTTATTCAACGTTGTATCGCTAGAAACTACTTTCTCTTCCCATCCCGTAAAACCGCCTAAAGAAGAAGTACCCCCAAGAGGGTTCAGTTTTAAGCTGACATCGGCTTGAATAAACTTACTGAGTTGAAGAATGCCTAATCCGATATGCTCATCTGTCGTCCGTTCCGCAATCGGCGGGATCAGCAATGTGTTCACTATTTCCAACTCTTGGTTTTTGCGAAGCAAACGCTGTGTCCGCTCCTCGACTCGGCTCTCTAGCTCAGCGTTCATCTGCATGAGGGCTTGCTGATTACCCTTGATTTGTCCCGCCATCAAGAAAAAGTGATCAGCTAGCATCTGCAGCTCAAGTGGAGCTCCTCTCGGCACAGCACCGCTGTCCGGCTTCACAAAGGTTCCACCTGCAAGTCTTTGAGTGTAACCAACCAAGGCATGGATCGTGCCATTCAGTCGCTTGGCGAGATAGCTGCCTAGCATGACCGTTACGATGAGTGTAATGATGAGCAGCAGAAGCGTAATCTTGAGTGAACTTATGAACGCGGCATTCACCGCCTCTTTGGATCTACTCACCCATACGATCCAGTCGATGTCCGCAATAGAGGCATAAGTAATAAACTCTTTTTGCGGAGAACGACTTAACTGATAAGTGCCTTCGCCTTTATCTTTACTCTTCGCATCGGCGACAACTGGCTCTTGGGATAAATCGGTCAGGGAATCGGTCAGGGCACCATTCGGGTGATAGACCGGCTTTCTTGTATGGTCGAGAACCACCGGATACGTTTCCGTACCATAGTCGTACTTAGTCACAAGTGTTTTAATCGGTGCCAAATCAAGGACAGCCAGAACGAATCCATCAAACCTCTTGCTTCCGTCATATATCGGAGCTGCAATTGCGACAGTTGGTTGATTGGCTCCTTCTGGGCCGCGAAACAACGAAGACACAATCGTTTTTTGCGTTGCTTGTACGCGTTTGGTATAATCGCGATCACTCAAATCGGCGCCAATCAACGATGAGTCCGCAGTGAAGTTCATTGCTTTAATTTTACTCTGGTCATTAACCACATAGATGCCGCTGAATCCCGCTAAATTCTCTTGAAGCGATTGCACTTTAAGGGTCAGACTTTCTCTTGTTCGGAAGGCCGAGTCTGAAGCGCTAATCGTAGCTGCCAAGGTTTCGACCGCATTGCGATGATAATACATATAATCTTGAACCGTATCTGCTAATCGGTAAGTGGTTTGTTTCTGGTTCTCATTAGATTCCTTCGTAATATTCGTAATTTGCGATACCTGGAAACCGCCAAGAATAAGAATCGGAATCATTGCCATAATGGCAAAGGTTATCGTCAAATGAGATCGCATGGAATAATTATTCACGATTGCCTCCGCTTCATCCATTAAAGTAGCTCGGTAAGTCATTCGCTTTATTTTACCATAGGTATAAGTAATCCACCTAGAATCCTCCCAACAGGAAGTTTGTTACAAGCGGCCTTAATTTGTAATCAGAATGAAACATTATTTTCATCTAGCGTTAATGAATGAAGTCTATACTAGAACTCGACCCCCTTTAAAATAGATTTAACTTAAGACCCACAGCCCGTTGCTGTGGGTCTCTTTTTGCGCTTTTATCTGATACGTCCATAAGCAGCAGAAAGCGCTTGTGCCGTATGGATGCCTGCGGGAACCGGCAGAAAGCCGCTGCGTTCTATACGAAGAAAAAGAAACCAATGACGTTTTTACATACAAAAAGCCTAATTTGAGCGGTTCATCGATATCAATGAACCACTCAAATTAGGCTTTATTTTTTGGGGACATCCCTGTTGACTCTCTGATGATTAATTCCGGTGATAACACAATTCGCTGCTTATCACCAGTACTCATCTGCAGTTCCTTCACGAGCATATCAATCACAAGCTTGCCCATTTGTTCAATCGGTTGGGCGATTGTTGTAAGCGAAGGAGCCGAAACCGCGGCTAGCAGGGTGTTATCAAAGCTGACGATGGATAGCTCCCCAGGGACGCTAATTCCGTTTTCTCTGGCGGCTTGAAGAGCCCCTATCGCGGATAGATCATTGCAACAGAATAAAGCTGTCGGCCTATTTGCATGCGCCAACCAGTTAGCCGCTGCACGCTTGCCATCCTCAATCCGGTAATCGCAGGTCTGAACGAGTTCATCCGGCAGCTCTAAGCCTTCCGCTTCCAGCGCTTGCCGGAAACCCCTTACTCTCTCGCCGTTATGCTTCTCGGACAAAACCGCTATTCGCCGATGACCACGGTCCAACAGGTGTCGCGCAGCTAATCTGCCCCCTAGGTAATCATCTACGATTACCTTATGCACAGCATCGGATATGCAATCACGTGCGATGAATGCGACTGGAATTGCCTCCGTTAACAGGGGGGCTAGCAGTTCCACATTCTCCAAGCCCGTTCCGATCACAAGGCCATCAATTCGCTTCTGCAGCAGCAAATGAATATAGCTCTCTACACGTTCATGATTATGATCCGTGCTGCAGATAATGACGCTGTAGCCCAATTGTCGGGCTCTGTTCTCCACAGCGCGAGCAATCTCCGCAAAAAATGGATTGGCAATATCGGGAATCAGCAGTCCAATGGTATAAGTACGTTTACCTGTAAGTGCAGAGGCAATCATGCTTGGCTGATACTGAAGCCTATCCACTATATCCAGGATGTGGGCACGCCTCTCTTTGCTCATCTTCCCTTTACCGTGAATGGCATTGGATATAGTAGCAATTGAAACCCCAGCTTCTTTGGCGACATCATAGATCGTGGCCTTCACGAGGATTTCACCAAACAAAAAACACCGAACAGAATAATCAGAATGCTGCCTAATTTCTGCAGCGTAATCGGCGATTGGGGCGTGCCGAACCAACCAAAATGATTCATGCAAGCTGAAAACAACACCTGTCCTAATATAAGTAAAACATACACAGGGAGCGTTCCTAAGCTGCCGATGGAGAAAGAGACGGCAAACATGAGAAAGACGCCTAAGAGACCAGATACGAGCATCCACAGCGCAGGTCCCGTGCTGACCATCTTTGCTTCTCCTCGTGAAACAACAATAATCAGGCTAATGATCACCTGCACGAGGGATACACCGACAATCATGACATATTGGCCCGAGCTTTTGCCCACATAAGAATTAATTGCCCCTTGGATAGATCCTAATGAACCTGCCATTAACGCAAGAAACATACCGAAAACATTCACTGCTCGTTCACCTCAGTAAAGTTATTACGCGAATAGGTTAAGCGCTTAATCTAACTTTACTATTTTCTGTTTCCTCCTTCAACTTTTTTATTATTCCACTGCTAGATATTGGGTACTGCTGATTTTAAACCTTCTACTTCTATCTTAGCCCCAGCGGCATGCGGGCACACTTCCCTGAAACGAGACGATAACTCTCTTGATCTTTCAGAATTCAGTAACTGCGGTTTTCAATCTGAATCTCTACCGGCAGCTCTGTATAATTTTGCGCTAAGCCTAAATTTATTTCGTTCATAGGGTCCCTCCATGTACAATGGTAGATAATACAGACACCCGTTTACGCTACTCCATTTGATTTTACACACAATTTCCCACAATGTTTCGATAGGATGTCCATAATCTTTCGGTACAGTAAGGAGGTAAGGGAGACACAGTCCCCTTCATCACTTACCTAAACCGAGAGGAGTTTTCAAACATGAAAACACAATGGAAAAACCGCGTAAATCAAACTGCTCTAGCAGCTTTAATGGTTACAATGGCTTTAGGAGCTGGAAGTGCTTCCGCTGCCGAGACAGGCGCCCAAGAGCAAGGGCATAAGCAATTCGCCTCAACGATAACGTATTCCGCTACTACTCCATTTCAGCCAGCCTATGGAAGTTCAAGCTTATTACTGCAACCAGCCATCGAGCGGAATTACTTCAAACTGCTTGCAAGCACTTACGCACCAGAAACAGTCGGGGACTGGAAGCAAGCCCTAGAAGAACGGAAACAACTTGATGCTCAGCTGCCCAAGCTAACAAGCAATTTTGTAATCATGAAGCGAGCTGTTCAGGCAAATGACTCAGAAAATACGAAATCAGACGAAACGGCTTCTTTTGAGGGCGAAAAACTGGGTGCAACCCTACGTGTAACAACAAGTGCTCCTGCGACTAGCACAACTCCAAACGATACATCGGAATCGTCTAAGAATAAGAGCGATTCATCCGCTCTCATTCAACTAGAACGCAACAAGTATACGATCCTACCTCAAGATTTAGCTTGGACGCAAGGCCAATCCCAAGCGCTTCCAGTTGAGACAATCCAAGCGAGTGATATAATGAAGGCTGAGCCAACGGAAGCATTTAAACGCCAACAAAAGCTTACTGAAGCCATAGAAGCTGATGACTCGGCATCCATTCGCAGCTTGCTGCCAGAGCTATTGAAAGACTATCGAAATGAAACCGAATCGCTTCGCACTTTAATCAAAAATTTACAAACGGGTGTATCTAAACCATAAATGAAACAAGGTGGGACCGTTACGCAAATGCGGGCGGTTCCGCCTTTTCTCTATCGGTGATACGCAACAGGAGGCTGCTTCATGTATCAAATCTATTTAGTGGAAGATGAAGAGCATTTGAGCGGTGTTCTTGCCGCTTATTTAGCCAAAGAGGGGTGGCAAGTGCGTGCGTTCCCTGACGGAACTTCGGCTCAGTCAGCAATAAGGGAACGACCGGACTTGTGGGTCCTTGATATCATGCTTCCCGGTGTGGACGGGTATCAACTGATGCGTGAAATCAAAGCAGATCAACCGTCGCAGCCCGTTATATTCATCTCTGCACGCGACGCAGATATCGACCGTATCATTGGGCTGGAGCTAGGCAGCGACGATTATTTGTCCAAGCCCTTTCTCCCCCGCGAGTTGGTGATTCGAAGTCGTAAGCTGCTCGAACGCGTATACGGTGGTGCAGCTGCCCTCAATCCTGCTGGCTCTCAAGAACGTCGTTCGAAGCTTACATCTGCTCCCTATCTTATTGATGAACGGGCCCGCATTGTCACAGACGGGGATGGCACTAAGTTAGAGCTCACCTCCAAGGAATTTGACCTGCTTGTTTATTTGGTGAACCACCCTGGACAACTTCTGGAACGCGAACAAGTACTCACGTCAATCTGGGGAATGGATTATTATGGTTCGGACCGTGTGGTAGATGATCTGGTGCGCAGGCTTCGCCGCAAGCTACCGGAACTTCGACTAGAAACGGTATACGGATTTGGGTATAGGATGGTGCAGGCATGAGATTAAGAATTGGGCACTGGCCACTGGCCGTCAAGCTGTGGGGAGCTTTCGCTGCGTTGACTTTATTCATTTTTGCACTTCTGGCCATCTTACTGCCTTGGACGTTGAAGGGCTTTTTTACGGAGCAGTTGTACGACCTATTGGTTGATACACAAAGTGTCCTGCAAGTGGAACAAAGTGGTTTGGCAACCCCGGCACTCCGTGTTACTACATCCACAACCGCTTCTTCCCCCATCTTTGAAAGTGTAACCCGCGGGAAGAGCATTCCATATACAGATGCAGTTGCAGATACACATGCCGTTACAGTTACTAAAGAGGACAAAGAGGAACTTTCTGCTAAATTAATAAATATGGCGGATTCTATGATCGCCACGCGGATCATTGCTTCACCTATGGAAGGACCAGCTATCCGGCATTTTATGATTAATGGTACCTCACCTGCCGCTGTTTCAACGGTACCGGCAGCCGAAATTGGTCAGCCTTTCATTCAAGCGATGGAACAAGATGCTTTTACCCAAGTTGTACCCTTGGAGAAATATACCCGCAGCATCGACAACAAAAGTATTTTCTATGTCATCCGTAAGGAGCTTCTGCAAGGTGAGCCGAATTTCATCGTTTCCTATGCTTGGGGCAATTATCGTAATGACCTCGTCATGACGATGTTCGGAAGGCTGATGCTTCTGATGGTGGCTTTGATTGTGGTGAGTTGGCTCCCTTGTTTAGGTCTTGCGCGTTATTTCACCCGTCCCCTTGTACAAATGGAGCGTCATGTAGGACGACTCGCAGTACGCGACTGGCACAAGCCTATAGAAACAGGCCGAAAGGACGAGTTCGGACGCCTAGCCAAAGCGATAGAATCCATGAGACAGCGGCTGGTTCGCCAAGATCAAGCCCAACAATTTTTTCTACAACACACCTCACATGAACTAAAGACGCCCGTTATGGTCATTCGCAGCTATGCGCAATCAATTCAAGACGGTATTTTTCCAAAAGGAACCTTGCATGCAAGCGTCGCCGTCATTATGAAAGAGGGTGATCGGTTGGAGAAAAGGATCCGCGACTTGCTGCTGCTGAATAAGCTCAATTATTTGACAGCTTTGGAGAAGCCGTTTCTTCCGTTCGACTTAAATGAAGTCATCGAGGATGTCGTGGAAAGACTTCGTTACAGACGCCCCGAAATCCAATGGGAGATGGATCTATGGCCTCATATTCAATTAATAGGCGATTCTGAACAATGGAAAGTCGCACTAGAAAATATGCTGGACAACCAGCTGCGCTATGCCAATACGAGCATTCAGATTGCCATAAAGCCAAGCGCAGCCCATCCTGATACTAAAAACGTTCCGCCTACCTTCCGGATCAGTAATGACGGCCCTGCCTTAGATCAAACCATTGCAGAGAGCTTATTCGAGCCTTTCCGCTCTGGAGGAGATGGCCAGTTCGGCCTCGGGCTTGCGATCGTCAAGCAAATTGCCGAACATCATGGTATGAGCGTACGAGCGGTCAATGAGAAGGAAGTTGTAGCCTTCTACATTGAACCCGGGAGAGATCCGATTGCGGCTGCTCCTCAAGAAGAGATTGCTTAGAGAATACCCTCTTATGCCAAAAGCCCGCTGAGACATGTTCGCATACAACTGCGACCAAGCTTAGCGGGCTTTCTTTGAAGCTATTCACGTACAGCTAGCTTAAGCTTGTACTTTTGCTTTAATTTCTTCTAAAGGCTTGTGATTGCCGTATTTCGGATATTCACGCTTACTTGGAGCAGCCCACACAACAGCATTGCTAATGACGCGACGAATCTGCTCATTATAATAAGTGCGGTACGTTTCATGTCCGGGACGGAAATAAAATATTTTCCCATTGCCGCGTGTAAACGTACAGCCGCTGCGGAATACTTCTCCGCCTTCAAACCAAGAAACCATGATCAGCTCATCTGGCTGTGGAATGTCGAAATGCTCTCCATACATCTCTTCTGCTTCAAGCTCGATGTACTCGCCGATGCCCTCTACGATTGGATGCCCTGGAGCAACGACCCATAGTCGCTCTTTCTCATCCGCTTCACGCCATTTGAGATCACAAGAGGTACCCATTAATTTCTTAAACACTTTGGAAAAGTGACCCGAGTGCAGCACGATCAGTCCCATCCCATGAAGAACACGTTCTTGTACGCGATTCACAATCGCATCCTGCACCTCATCGTGTGCCTTATGTCCCCACCAAATCAAGACATCCGTGTTATTTAAAACATCTTCCGATAAACCGTGTTCGGCATCATCCAATGTCGCGTAAGTCAAAACTACCTCTGAACCCAATCCTTCGCCAATTGCAGTGTGGATACCATCTGGATAAGCAGCGCGTACGATTTCACTTTCTTTTTCATGACGGAATTCATTCCATACGGTAACTCTAAGCTTCTGACTCATGTTTATTTTCCCTCCAAGACAGCGTATTCAATCTACTTCCGAGTATAGTCATTCCACCCCCGAAAATAAATGCATGATCCTGCTCACTTCTTATTCAAATGTGTCCTTCTATCTCCAAGAATGATATAATCATCTTGATAAATCTTGCTTAGACACTTTTTCGATTTATTCAAATATGTCCTTATTGTTAGCGAGGGAAACACCTTTATGGAGAATATACACAACCCATTCACAGAAATCTTCAATGAAGAAGTCATTTATCAGAACCCGCTTCTTTTCCTCAAAATATGGGAAATCAGCACCGACACGCCCCTGTCAGAGATTCCAAACCCTTGGTTTTGGCATTACCATAAGCAGGTCGAATTTCTTGTTGTGACCGAGGGACGCCTCGGTATTCAAACAAAGCACGATTACACCGTAATGGCATCCGGCGATGTCATGGTACTTGGTTCCTCCCAGCTGCATCGTACCCATAAGCATTCCGCAGAAGCGCTTAGACAGATTGTTTTTCAAATTGATTTGACGCAGCACTTTGATCTGGGGACGATGCCATACTTACACTGTTTCTCAGAGCTGACGCACCCTCTCGAACAGTTTAATCAGCTGTTCCGTGAAAACGAAACGGTAAAGCGCACTGCTTACAGCTTAATCATGAACATTTATGATGAATCTCAATCGCGGAAACTTGGCTATGAGCTAGCCATCAGTGCAGCTATCAAAAATCTATTGCTGTTGCTGCTGCGCAATGATAGCCGTGATTTTTCAAGCCTGACTGCGGAAACGGGACTTTCCCGCTTAAGGCCTGCACTCGATTATATTGATCTGAATCTCAGTGAGAAAATATCCGTCGAAGACGTATGCAGTGTGCTCAACCTAAGCTATCACTACTTTATTAAGTATTTCAAAAAAGTGATGGGTCTCTCCTTCGTTGACTATGTTAATTATAAGCGCATCAAAAAAGCCGAGCGCCTCCTTCTGACCGGAGACCTCAGCATTATGGAAGTAAGCTTTGAAGTAGGCATTCTGAACATGGCACAGTTCTACAAGCTGTTTAAGCGTCACAATCAGTGCTCGCCTAAAGAGTTCAAGCAACGTATGCGGAGCCAGACCGGGCTCGCATCTGCACTTGCACAGGCGGATTAGTTGATCTTGCGAAGCCTGATTAGCTTGCGCAAGTGTTGGACATGCAGGGAGCATAGGTTCTAGTGAGCTTTAGTTCTAGTGAGCCATCAAGGCAGGAAGCCTTCATGGCTCACAAACACACGCTCCTGCGGAAAATATCGCAGGAGTTGCTCCCTAACGCGCTCGTACGCTTCTGGACTGTACCAGTCTGGAAGCTCCAGCGCGTCATAAATATCCCGCACGCCGATGCGTTCCGTGCGCTTGCCTTTACTGCCATCGCCCATGAAGTAATCGTCGATGCACACCCGATCCACGATATGGGACAGCAGCTCGGCGAAACTCTCCGAGCTAGGCAGCGCTGGCGCAATCGTGGCCTGCACAGGAATGCCGCGCGCAGCAAGCTCGCGCAGCGCTCTTAAGCGCGCCGCTATTGGCGGCGCGGAGGGCGTGAACGCTCGGCGGATGTCCTCGCGATCCGTCTCAACCGTCATGCTGACTCGCACATGCGCGCCGAGCAGCTCCAAGAGGTCCATATCCCGCGTCACAAGAGGACTACGAGTCTGCAAGAAGAGGAAATCCGGTTGGTTCCTGACCATGACCTCCAAGAGCGAACGGGTGACTCGCTCAGTTACTTCTGCTGGCTGGTAAGGGTCCGTGCTGGAGGACATGAAGATCGTTACTGGGCCTTTGCGTTTCGCTTTAACAAGCTCGTTTTCCAGAAGGAGAGACGCATTGTCTTTCACATCGACCCATGTTCCCCAGTCCCCTCCTCCCCGAAACAGCGCAACAGGCATTTGTCTCACGTAACAATAAGAGCAAGCAAACGCACAGCCCGTATATGGATTCAGCGTGTGCGAGTATCCCTCCAAGTAACCACTCGCCCTATTCAGCAGTTGCTTCGCGGACTTCCGGCTCACCTCTATCTGCAAAGCAGCCAACTCCTTTCATATCTCCTGCTTTTGGCTTATGCTCAATGCTCTCTACTCTATGCTTTATGCTTTATGCTTTAGGCTTTAAGCTCTAAGCTCTAAGCTTTAAGAGCGATTAATTAACAACTCATTGTCATGCTTAGCAGGACTACTCTTTTCCAAACGCAGCAGACTTTCTTTATTAGGTAGCCCACCCCTATAGCCTGTTAAAGAACCGTTTTTACCGACTACCCGATGACACGGTACAACGATAAGAATAGGATTTGCACCGATCGCCGTGCCCACTGCACGTACAGCAGTCGATCTGCCTAAAGCTTCAGCTACCTGCGAATAATTCCATGTGTGCCCATGGGTGATAGCATGTAGGGTCTGCCATACATCTCGCTGAAAAGCAGTGCCCTTTAGATCCAAAGGCAGCGTAAACTCTTTACGTAGTCCTTTCAGATACTCCTCAATTTGCTCTGCATACAACACCAGCTCATCCGATGCATTCACCAATTTAAACTCAGGAAATTGTACGCTAACCCACTTCGTCAGCTCTAGCCAAGCTTTTTCATCTACTTGCCCTTCTACTTGCCAGGGTTTGCTTCCTTCCTGAAACTGAAGATAACAAAGTCCTTGATCTGTCGCTGCCATCAAAAATTCTCTCTTATCCAATCGCATAATTTTCCAATAAATCTGGCTATGTGAAAGCC
Source organism: Paenibacillus sp. SYP-B3998 (assembly GCF_010820665.1). Classification (GTDB taxonomy): domain Bacteria; phylum Bacillota; class Bacilli; order Paenibacillales; family NBRC-103111; genus Paenibacillus_E. Next base: position 98,357 of record NZ_JAAIKC010000015.1, read on the forward strand.
TGCCGATTGTTTTAGTTGATCTGGTTTGCATCTCATATCCCTCCTCGGTTATGGTTATTAAGGTTGATCAATCCGTAATTGGCTTGGCGAAACTCTGTTGGAGTGAATCCTGATTTTTTCTGAAATAAAGTAGTAAAATACGCAGCATTATGAATACCAACTTTTACACCGATTATATTCATCTGCAGATTTGTTTCTATAAGAAGTCGCTTAGCGGCATCGATGCGTACTTGCTGCAAATAAGTTAACGGCGTGACGCCCTTTAAACGCTTGAACGTTCGCTGGAGATGATAAATACTTGTGTAAAACTGTTCAGCAAGATCAGCAAGCGTTAGTGAATCCGCGTATCGCTCTTCTATATGCTGCGTCATATGATACACCCATTCTTCATCCGGCAGCCTTACTCCATCGGGTCTGCATCTTTTGCATGGACGATAACTTTCAGCTATAGCTGCCTGCATATTGGAAAAGATACGGACATGCTCTTTTTTGGGCAGCTTTGATTTACATGACGGTCTGCAAAATATCTTTGTCGTTTTCACCGCATAAAAAAACTTGCCATCATACGCTTTATTGTTATCTACAATAGCTTCCCAAAACTCTCCGTTCATGATCTGTCCCCCCATTTTCCTCGGTCGACCTATAGACTCAGTATAACCAAACGGCATCGCCGGTGTAAGAGATATGGGATGAGAAAGCAAGATTACGAAAGCTATTCTGAGTCATAATAGAGGAACAAGTGCATGAGATCTGTACGAATTTATCGAATAAAGGAGACCTTTCATGCGAGTTAATGATCCCCTTGACCCTAAGCTTACCGAATGGTGCGAGCAGACGCGCTGCCTTACCATCAAGCTTCCGGAGCCATTCAGCTACGAGCAAAATCTAGGCTATTTATCTCGTTCTACGAACGAATGCTTATTCCATGTGGATAACTTAGCTATTTATAAGCTGCTGCCCATTGTGGATAAACATGTGCTAATCGCTGTCCACAGTGATGATAATAAGCACCTGCAAGTACGCTTTATTGCCATTTATGCAAATGGGCTAACCACAGGTCTCTCCTTTTTGGAGAGTACGGTAGGGAACTCCATTCTTCCAGATGCATCTATGCTTGAAGCTGTTAGTCGCTATGTATGGGAATGGTTCGATTTGGATAGCGAACTCGCCCCCTTCTACGAATTAGCGGCACGCGATCCTTATCTTAACCAAGTAGCAGAGGATTTTTATGGTTTACGCCTTCTTGGTATTCCTGATCTATTCGAAGCGCTTAGCTGGGGAATTATCGGACAGCAGATCAATTTGACTTTTGCTTACACGTTAAAAAGACGCCTCGTCGAAGCCTTCGGAACTTGTGTCAACTGGAATGGACGTACCTACTGGGCATTCCCCACGTCAGAGCGAATTGCTGCACTAAGCCCTGATGCGTTAACCGCTTTGCAATTCACTGGCAAAAAGGCCGAATATCTGATCGGTGTAGCATCCAGGATGAAAGATGGCACGCTTTCCAAAGATAAGCTGCTTCTGCTTCAAGACTTCACGGCCATAGAAAAAGAGCTTCTAAACATCCGCGGCGTTGGCCCTTGGACGGCTAATTATGTATTAATGCGCTGTTTACGCAATCCCGCAGCTCTTCCCCTTGCAGATGTCGGCTTGCACAACGCACTTAAACATGTAATGGGCATGGAGGAAAAGCCCTCGCTCCCTGCCATCCGTCAATATGCCGAAGGCTGGAGGGGCTGGGAAGCCTACGCCACCTTTTATTTGTGGAGAGTGCTGTATTAAATATAAAAAAAGGTTATCCCTCGGTCTTTACAGACATACGGGACAACCTCTTTTTCATTGTGGAATGTTGCTTAATTCATCTTTCTTGCCCCTGTCATCAAGACGAAGCAAACAATAGATCCAACTTCCATCAAGGCAATAATGATGCCTAGTGGAACGGCTGTCTGGCTTCCGCCAATCCCCACAAGTGGAGCGATAATTCCTCCAATAATGAAAGAGAGTAGGCCCAGTAATGCTGCTGCGCTTCCCGCAGATTTCCCTTGGTTCTGCAAAGCCATCGACGAGGTGGCCGTAGAAACAAGCCCTACGCTAGAAACGATGAAGAAAAACGCCGGCAAGATGGCATACAAGCCTGCGCCAATGAGCGTGGCAATGAGCAGCAGAATGCCTCCAAAGGCAGCAACGCCAAGTCCCCATGCAACAATGCTGCGATCGCTTATTTTGCCCGCTAGTTTACCTGCAACCTGACTCGCGACAATTACACCTAAGCCATTAACCGCGAAGATGAGGCTGAACATCTGCGGAGATACGCCGAAAATGTCTTGAAGAACGAATGGCGAACCCGATATATAGGCGAACATACCCGCAAATACAAGCCCTTGCGTTAGCGCATAGCCCATGAACATGCGATCTGAAAGCAGACCGCGGAATGTGCGCAGCATGTTGCCAAGTCCGCCTTTGGAACGACGTTCGCTAGGAAGTGTTTCCTTAAGTCCAAGCACAACTGCTATCAGCATGGCGACGCCAATCAAACTAAGTACAAGGAAAACCCCGCGCCACGTCGTAAATTCCAAAATCTGTCCACCAATAATCGGCGCAAGAATCGGGGCAGCACCATTCACAAGCATCAAGAGCGCAAAAAACTTCGTCAACTCGACACCCGAATACAAATCGCGAACGATCGCCCGTGAAATAACGATACCCGCAGCACCGGCCATCCCTTGAATAAAGCGCAGACCAAGGAACATCCAGATAGACGGAGCGTACATGCAAAGAACCGAGGAAATCGCATAAATAACAAGTCCGATGAGTAGTGGAATCCGACGCCCACGCACGTCACTTATTGAACCTGCAATCAGTTGTCCGAGCGATAGTCCAAGTATGCAGGCCGTTAAGCTCATTTGAGCAAGTGAGGTCGTCGTGTATAGATCAGCAGCTAGAACGGGCAGTGCAGGTAAGTACATATCTAATGACAATGGACCAAAAGATGCCAGTGCACCCAGCACAAGTACAATCCATAAACGGCTTGAACGACTTAAAGACGCGCGCGCTTCAAGAGCGGCGCTATTTCTATTTTTCATACCCATCACAAACTTTCTTTTTCATTATTGCCGTACTTGCATTCGTACGTATTTTGGATAAAATTCTGAGGAACTCCTTCAGCTCTTGCTCGTCAATATCCTTACAAAATTGCCGATTAGCCTCTTCAATAATGGGGATGACTTGCTCTTCAAGCTTCTTCCCATTTTCAGTCACGTATACGTTAAAATAACGCCGATCCTCTGACTGCACGACCCTTCGAACAAACCCCTTCTGTTCCAAATTCAACAGCATCCGTGCGATATTCGTCTTATCCTTGTTAAGCTTCTCAGCAATCTCATTTTGATTCCAACCATCCTGCTTCCATAGCAGCAGCATAATAAGATTTTGCTCAGGCGCTAGCTGGTATGGCAGCAGCTGGTGTTTTATACAATTCGCTATCGTCAAATGAGCATTACGTAAGTGAATACCTATGTAATCCTCAAAAGCAGCATGCATCGTCACATTCTGACCTCCTACTTGACCACTCATCTTATTAGTTGCTATACCAACAGTACCTATATAGGCTACCATCGTCATTCGTTTTTGTCTACTGAATTGAATAAAGCCCTCCAGACTCCCTTTAGGAGGAGGAGAAGGGCTCAATCATTTAAATCCACTTACAGACCAAGATTTAGATAGCAAGTACTGCCGCTTTACAAAGAATGCTTTTGAATCGCCTCATTAATCCGCTCCCGACAAGCAAGAAGCCAGGCGGCATCCCTCGGATACACGTCGAACGTAATCGGTTCTCCAGCGCCTTCTTCTATGATCGCTAGTGTCGCCTCTCTTCCAATCAGCGTTTCCAAGAGCTCAAGCGCACGTAAATCCTGAAGCGCCTCGCGGAACACCTCAAGTCTTATTGATTCAATCGGCGTCCCATCCTGGCCTGGGTATACAACAAACGGATCGCCAGCAGGGAAAGCATAGTTTGCATCTGTGTTTGTATAAGGGTCTATCGGAAATTCAGAGTATTGCGCATACCAAAAATTGTAACCCCAGTGTAGAAAACCGACGATTTGGAACTTGTAAAGCTGTAAGCCCAGAACGCGATTACGAGCGGAAGGCATACAAATAATTCGGTTAGACACTGCCTTATACTGAGAGCAACAATAATAAGTCCACAAATTCGGCACTTGATGTTCCAAAAAAGGTTGAATATGATCGTTCGCGGGAATTGGCGCTTTTATAAGACCTCTCTCGTAAAACGTATAGTCAGATAACGCGTCAATAGACGGGAATTCACCGACAAATTGCTGCAACACGCTGCTTGCACTCTCATACCAAGGCAGATGCTCAGCAATCGGCTCATCAGACACATGGAAATATACCCTGTTTTCCAACTCATTTTGCTTAATAAAGCTGACCAACTCGGGTAAAAACTGTGCCAGAAAGCCTTTGTACAGATTCCCTGTCGCGTCTGTATCCCAGCCGAAAATTTGTCTCGATTCCCCTTCCTCGACAGCAATAATTTTGGGTGCATGCTTAGCCCCCCACTGTGTAAACAAATGGGACAGTTCGAAATACTTGACATTGCTGCGAGTACACATGTCAATCCAACGCTTCAACTTCTCAAAGCCAAACTTGTATGTTAAACCGACTTTCTCCACATCAATGAGCTGTACAGTAGGACGTTCTCCCCCTACCTGCGTATCAAGCGGTGGAGTAAAGAGTGGCGTCAGCAGCATATTGATACCGTGATCAACTGCTGTTTTCACGTAATGTTGAACAATTTCCCAATACCGTTCACTGAACACTTCTACACGATAGTAGGTGGCCAAACAGTCGGTATGAAACCATTCCGTATGGATCAGTTGCTGCTCCGGCAGGGCTGCTGCCAGCACATGGAGTTCGAACGTTTCACGAGACAAAACGTCTCCTTCACGCGATTCAAACAAGATTGTTATCGGGTACGTCCCTGGTTCTATATCTCCTTTAAGATCTACAGTCACCCATATTGAACGCCATTGTTTGGCGAAGCCCGTAATTCCTTCCACAGCTTGAACCGGAAGCAGCGCATCAGGATAAAGTCCTGGAGTGTCTCGGAGTACATCCTCATCGTGATCATGATAAACAGCCAGTTCAACGGGCACCAACTTGACTGTTCGCAGAACAACTTGAGCAGCAAGCTCTGATTGAACATAAACACGAATCTGCTTGCTCCCTAAGGAAGAACGATAGGCTACCTGAAAGGAGAACATTTCTAACTGTAAGGCTGAAGCATGCTGATGTGGGACAGCAAGCAGTTCTTCATCCGCAAACACTTTTTCAAGTGAGCTTAGACATCGGGTTTCCAATGATAGTTTAACGGTAGACACAGAGAGCCTCCTTAGCTTAGGTCATTATCTGTAAGTGCTTACAAGATTTAATACCGCATCTTTGAAATCTATAAACGGCATGATTTACGCAAATCTCCTGCTATAAGCAATATACTTTGTAGCCAGATAATTCATTATTATCAGAATATACCTGCAAAAACAAATTCCGAGAAAAACATCATTACGATAAAAAAACCTATCCGTCCCCAGACATCTGTCTGAAAACGAATAGGTTCCAATTTTCACCAAAATTACTTCGTAACTTTCACTGTAATCTTCTCACTGGAAGTAACGCCACCCGCATTCACTAATTCACTGCGATACTCATAGACACCTTTCGCTCTGCCAGTAATCGTCGTTAAAGCGTTTTGAGCACTAGGTACAGCAGTTGCCTTCAAGCTCTTCGTATCGATTAATTGACCGTTCTCGTAAAGGCGATATTCCGTAGCGTTCGTTCCCCACCACATGTTCATCGTTACTTTGTAATTGCCATCGCCATCCCAGTTATCCTGAGATAATTCGGGTTTGCCTGGTGATGCTTCGGTAATTTTGATGACCAGCGGATTGCTTGTAGTCGTACCGAAAGCATTAATCAATTCACTCGTATACGTATAAGTACCGTTTGCTTTCCCTTTTACGTCAATCTTAACAACTTGTGCTGATGGAGAGGCATCCGTCAAATTCTTCGTGCTGATCAACACACCGTTCTCGTACAATTTAAAAATCGTACCGTTATTGCCCCACCACATATTCATTGTAATGGTAAAGTTGCCATCTCTAAGTCCATTTGCCTGTCCACTGGTATCGGATAGCACCGGTTTCCCAGGTACTGCATTGGAAAGCGACTTTGCTACCGTGATCGTCACCGTATTCGATTGTACCGTTTTCCCGTTCAGCGTTACGACCGCAGTGACTTGCGCAGTACCTTCCTTCACCGCTGTAATCTTTCCAAGGGCGTCTACTGTAATTACCGCCGCATTGCCAATACTATAAGTGCTATAAGTCACCGTTGCATTGCTTAGATCAGCAGGTGCACCATTGCTTAACGTACCGCTCAGGTGAGTTGCAGAAGTATCGTTTGGTTTCAAATTAATTTTATCAGCAGATAGCGCAACTTGGTTGAAAGTTACACTTGTAGTCACATTAAACGTAAAAGTTTGCTGAGCAGTGTTGCCCGCTGCATCTGTTACACTGTAATAGACAGAATGAGCGCCCACGCCCAAATCGCTAGCTTTAAAAACTTGCCCGCTAGTAATCACATTCCCGTCTAAATTTAGCGTTTGTGTGGCTACACCAGATCCTAGATCTGAACTAACCAAATCGAAAGTCAATGTATCCGCGTCTGTAACATCAGCCACGTTATGCCCTGATTGTGTCAGCGTTGCAGAAGGTGCCGTTTTATCTAGTTTCACTTGTAAAGATCTTGGAACCTCCACATTACCCGCAGCATCCGTAGAGAAATACTGAATTGTATTCGTTCCTTCTGCTGGAATGGAAACTGGCGCCGTGTAAGTCACCGCAGTGCCGCCGTTCAGCGTGTATTGTGTAGTTACTACACCTGCGCTATTATCCGATGCTGTTAGCGTAGCTGTAACATCTTGGTTGAACCAACCTTGGCTGTTAGGCACGCTGGACAAAGCAGCTATCGTAACAGGAGCAGAAGTATCAGCTGGAACTGTAAAATCGCTTAATGTTCTTGGTTTCAGTTGGAACACGCCTTTGAAAATCGCAGCCACGCCTTTAATGTTAACCGTTTGTCCTACTTGGTAAGGAAATGCCGTTTGTGTTATCCCTGTTCGTGCATCTACACGGATATGGTTGCTTACTGCCCCATTAACCGCGTCAAATTCAAAAGAACCTGCTGGTGTAGCGCTGATGATATTACTAATCGTTACGTTGCTTAACTCAACCAGTTGACCTTGATTAGCGTAAGTTACTGCCGTTACAGCCGCTGGTGCCGGAACCGAGGATACGCCTGTTTTGGCTATCACTACAGGATCAGTCAATTCCAACTCTGTGTTGTAAAGCGTTGTCGGTGCTGTAATCTTCACGGTATCACCGACATGGAATCCGCTCAGGTTTTGAAACACATAAATCCCGCCGGTAGCATCTTGCATATAAAAAGCTTGTCCACCAAAAGTACCTGGCTCCGTCGTTACGACGCCCTCTAGGGTGACTAATGTGCCAATTGCTTTGCTCCGAGCCTCAGCAATAGTCACTTTCGCCGGAATCGGATTATGCTCTTCTGGTAGCGGCTCTGCTGGAACGTTTGCAATCGTAACTGCTTCTGTCTTCAGATTCGTACCGTTTTGACGAAGACGAAGGTTAGCCGCTGCAGCCGTTCCTGGTTTGATGCGAACAGTCAAATCTTTGTAAGCATGACCCTTGATATCCGACGTCAAGCTGAACGTTGAACTATAGCCATAAGCCGCAGGCCATGTTCCGTCAGCATTCTGAATTTGGGCAACTTGAGTGCCCCCAGAAGCCAAATAAATACCTGCACTGAATCCTGTTACGGTTGTAGTCGCAGGAAGATTATCAATCACAACTCGAACTTGAAAGTCTTCAGCATTCGGTAGCGTTGATTGACGTACGAAGCTGTATGTCGCACTTGCTGTTGCAGCTGCACCACCGTAGGAGCCTGCTTTGAAAGTAGTGCGATCGTACCATTTATAACCTGCTTCTGGCGCCGCCCAAGGCTCAGGTTTCGGTTCTGTGGAAGCAGCCGGAGCCTCGAAAGGCAGTAGTGCCGTAGGCTGATCCAACTGCAATCCGCTTACTTGCGAAAGGCTCGTGTAGTTCTCCTTCTTCGCTAACCAGTTCACCATGTTAACGAGTAAGACACCATCATTTACCTCTTTAAAGCCATCGTAAGTCGTCTTCTTAGCGCCTGTATCCTCGCGTAGGTATTTCGGCGTTGCATCTTCAACCGGAGAAGAATCGCCGATAAAAGCAGCCTTCCCTGCCCCAGCCTTAGCCACGGCTACGTAAGGTCCCTCTGCAACACCGCCACCATTGTATACCCCTTGGTCAACTGCATTACCCCATGCAGCATTCGTGCTTGGAAGGTATACAAGGCCTTTGGCCTTGTTAGGATCAATGATCGCTAATGTTGAACCAGCATGCATTGCAACGCTAGAAACGCCTGTAGTAATACCAAGTGCTTGGTCCGGTGCAACAATATTGTTAGCGTTGATATCACCTAGCGCATTATATCGGAACCGCAAACCAAATTGTGTAGCGAGCCAATCTGAGCTGACCACGTCCTGCATAGCAGTTGAACCGCTTTCCTCGGCACTCATTCCCTTAGCCGGGTTTTCCCATGCGCCTCGACGGTAACCGTTAAATACTTCGGAACCATCCCAGCGATTTTTATTACGATCCGCATTATAATGATCGCCAATAAAGAAAATACTGCCGCCGCCTTGAACGTATTGCTCTAGGGCAGTCTGTTCACTCTTTTTATATGGAACATTCGATTCAGCTACAACGAAAACATCATAACCGCTAAGATCACTTAGCGTAATCGGTGTTGATTTACGAAGTTCTTTCACATAGTACCCATTATTCGCTAGGGCGTTCGCAAAGTCCGAAAAGCCTCCATCAATGACCCAATCTGCTGCTCCAGCAGTCTGCTCATGGGTATTGTCGAATAAAACCTTCTTACCTGCATTCTCGTTCACAACTTTAGCTTCGATAAAAGGAGCTGGATCACTCGGACCCTCCGCCATCACAGCTTGCCAACTGCTTGTCACCAAAACTTGTAAAGGCAACGCTACCGTCAAGGCAAGCGCCGACTTTACTACTCTTGATTTCCATCCTGCCATCGTACCCATGAACTTCCTCCTTTGTAGTAAAAAAGCTAGTAAACTATCGCCACAATTTTACCATGGATTGGAAATATAAAGTGATATTTTTTTGTAAAGATAAGGAAGTTTATGAAATTAATCAACGGGAAAAATAAGCACGATTAAATTTTGCTAACAGGCAAATTAGTAAGTACCTCTACTATTTCAAAATTTAACATGAACCCTATTCGAAAACTTCATTTTGGAGAAATCAACAAAAAACTCCCTGAAGGAACTCAATTAACAGGGAGTTTATCGCTTATTATCGGTTAGCTTTGATTTTTCATGCTTACGAATCAAGAACAATCGTTCTTCAAGTGCTTAACTCTTATCAAAGCTCAGCCGAGCGTTGATAATTGAATCCACATGGTTCGTTCTCTCTATATAATCGGGTAGTCAATAACTACAACATTATCCAAAATACCGTCTAATGACTTCACGAATTGCTGGTGTGCGGGATGTGGTCCATACTGGCTCAGGGCCTCCTGATCACAAAAGGTCACTCGAAGACCCAGTGTGTATCCACGAACATTATCTGTCTCTTGCGTTACATTTACGCCTGCTGTTAATTCATGAATTCCCGGAATCAGGCCTTTAAATGTCATTAGCGTTGCGATAAGCTGATCTCCCAGTGCTGGCGTATAATTCTCATTAAATTTAAAAGCAACGAGATGTTCAAACATGAGCTATATTTCCTCCTTTTGTAGTGTACTAACCATATTATATCAAAAAAATAAGTATGTTTAGAAAGCTAGCTGCTCTCTAAACATACTTATTTAATAATTCAATTTCATGAATCGGGACGACACGATTTGAACATGCGACCCCCTGCTCCCAAAGCAGGTGCTCTACCAAGCTGAGCTACGTCCCGAAATTAATACCGGCGAGAGGACTCGAACCTCCACTCGTTAGAACTCGATTTTGAGTCGAGCGCGTCTGCCATTCCGCCACGCCGGCTTGTGTGGCGCGCCCTGAGAGATTCGAACTCCCGACCTTTTGATTCGTAGTCAAATACTCTATCCAGCTGAGCTAAGGGCGCATATGAAATTATTGAAAAAGCGGAAGACGGGGTTCGAACCCGCGACCCTCGCCTTGGCAAGGCGATGCTCTACCACTGAGCCACTTCCGCATGGTTCCCATAAAGTAATGCATCTAAATGATTACTCTATGGAGTTTTGATGCGCGTAGAGGGACTTGAACCCCCACGGTCACCCGCTAGATCCTAAGTCTAGTGCGTCTGCCAATTCCGCCATACGCGCATATTGTTAATAAGGCAACTTCTAAATCGTGTTTTAGGAATAACTCCTACCCTGATAGGGCCCCAAAAAGTAATAACAAATATCATTACCACTCTTTGGAGTTTAGTGCGCGTAGAGGGACTTGAACCCCCACGGTCGCCCGCTAGATCCTAAGTCTAGTGCGTCTGCCAATTCCGCCATACGCGCACGTTGTTAATAAGGCAAATGGTGAGTCATGTAGGATTCGAACCTACGACACCCTGATTAAAAGTCAGGTGCTCTACCAACTGAGCTAATGACTCATGAAAGTACTGGGGATCAAGGATTTGAACCTTGGCATGACGGAGTCAAAGTCCGTTGCCTTACCGCTTGGCTAATCCCCAACATCTTTGAAAATAATGGGCGGACGACGGGACTTGAACCCGCGAATGCTGGATCCACAAACCAGTGCGTTAACCCCTTCGCCACGACCGCCACAATGTATTCGGCAGGAAGCTTATTTCATACTTCCAATACCATTAATTAAAAAATGGTGGAGGCTGATGGATTCGAACCACCGAACTCGGAGAGAGCAGATTTACAGTCTGCCGTGTTTAGCCACTTCACTAAGCCTCCATATTGCTGGTGCCGTCGAGAGGACTTGAACCCCCAACCTACTGATTACAAGTCAGTTGCTCTACCAGTTGAGCTACAACGGCATATTAACATTCATGGTGGCTTGGGACGGAATCGAACCGCCGACACGAGGATTTTCAGTCCTCTGCTCTACCGACTGAGCTACCAAGCCTTGCATGATTTTCTTGAAAAATGGCGGAGCCGACGGGATTCGAACCCGCGGTCTCCTGCGTGACAGGCAGGCATGTTAGGCCTCTACACCACGGCTCCACACGAAGTATTCACCTCAATTAAGAGGTTGGTTGCGGGGGCAGGATTTGAACCTGCGGCCTTCGGGTTATGAGCCCGACGAGCTACCGGGCTGCTCCACCCCGCGTCAATAAGTTGAACTATGGTGAACGCTGACGGGATCGAACCGCCGACCCTTACCCTGTCAAGGTAATGCTCTCCCAGCTGAGCTAAGCGTTCATGGGCATATAGATGGTGACCCGTAGGGGACTCGAACCCCTGTTACCTCCGTGAAAGGGAGGTGTCTTAACCACTTGACCAACGGGCCTAATATTAAAATAGTGGCGGAGAAGGAGGGATTCGAACCCTCGAGACGCTTGTGACGCCTACACGATTTCCAATCGTGCTCCTTCGGCCAGCTCGGACACTTCTCCATAAACCCCAAAATAAAATTCAGTTTGTACTAACTTTTCTTGCGAAAGTCTTCTACTAATTGAATTCAAGGGACAAAATGGAGCCAAGCGGGATCGAACCGCTGACCTCCTGCTTGCAAGGCAGGCGCTCTCCCAGCTGAGCTATGGCCCCAGAAGAAAAAAACCCACGTTGTGGGCACGTGCTTGGCAACGTTCTACTCTCCCAGAACCCTGCGGTTCAAGTACCATCGACGCTGGAGGGCTTAACGGTCGTGTTCGAGATGGGAACGCGTGGGTCCCCTCCGCCATCATCACCAAACAGTCAAAG
>NZ_JAAIKC010000016.1 GCF_010820665.1 Paenibacillus sp. SYP-B3998
CCATCCCCCCGATGGCCTGCGCCATCTCCTCTATCGTCGGATAGCGGAACACGTCACGCAGCGGCAAATTCACGCCCAGCTCCTTGTACAGCTTGCTCACTAGCGTCGTCGCCCGCAGCGAGTGTCCGCCGAGATCGAAGAAGTTGTCCTTCACGCTGGCGCTCGGCAAGCTGAGCACCTCTTGCCAGATGCGCGCCAGCTGGGCTTCCAGGCGGGTGCGAGGCGCTACGAATTCCGCTCCCGTCTGCTTGTTCGCCTCTGGTGCCGGCAGCGCCCTTCGGTCGATCTTCCCGTTCTGCGTCAGCGGCATGCTTGCCAGCTGCACAAAGTACGACGGGATCATATACCCCGGCAGTTCCTGCGACAACGCGCCTCGCAGCTCGCCCGCCGTCAGCGCCGCTTCCGCCACGAAGTATGCGCACAGCTGCTTCTGCCCGGCTTCGTCCTCCAGCGCTAGCACTGTCGCTTCGTGCAGTCCCGCCACTTTCAGCAGCTGCGCCTCCACTTCCCCTAGCTCGATGCGGAAGCCCCGAATCTTCACTTGGTGGTCAATCCGGCCCAGGTACTCGATGTTGCCATCTGGCAGCCATCTCGCCAAATCTCCCGTTCGGTACATCCGCTCCTCTGGCGCAAACGGGTTCTTCACAAACTTTTCGTCCGTCAAATCGGGACGACCCCAATAGCCGCGTCCCACGCAATCCCCGGATACGTACAACTCCCCGCCGATTCCGATAGGCTGCACCTGTAGCCCCTCGTCCAAAATGTACAGCTTCGTATTGGCAATCGGCTTGCCAATCGGCGGAAGCCCAGCCGCAATCGCTTCTGGCTGCATCGTGAACGCTGTCACGACATGCGTTTCCGACGGGCCGTAGTGATTGTGCAAATGGATGCCTCGGCTTCGCAAGATCGCCTCAATTTGCGGCGTCACGACAAGCTGCTCGCCAGCCGTGATAATGTGGCTGACGCAATGCGGGAATTGCTCGGCCCACTCCGCTTCGGTGAAGATGAACTTCAGGAACGCTACTGGCAGATACAACACCTCGATCTTGCTTTCCTCGATGCGCGCAAACAATCGTTTCGGGTCTTTGCGCACCTCATTGCCAATCAGGCACAGGCATCCGCCGAACAGCAAGGCGGAGAACATCTCCTGATAACACACATCAAAGCTGCCTGACGCATACTGCAAAACAGGCGACGGGAACGGGATGTTCGTTGCCGTGAACTGATACTGCAATAAGTTCGCCAGATTGCGATGCTCCAGCATCACGCCCTTGGGATTCCCCGTCGTTCCCGACGTATAGATGATATAAAGCAAATGCGAAGCGTCGTTTTCGTTCGGCAAGTTCTCCTCACGGCCTTCGTATAACGAAGCATCGTGAACATCGATCTTCTCCACTTCTGGCTGAATCGACGCAAACCACGGCTGCTCCGTCAGCACGAGCCTTGCTCCGCTGCTTGCCAGCATGTAATGGATACGCGTTTGCGGGTACTCCGGATCGATCGGCACGAACGTTCCGCCCGCCTTCAGCACCGCAAGGACGCTGACGACCATCTCGATGGAGCGGTCGACCATGATGCCGACAGGCTGCTGCGCCGTAACGCCGCTGTCTCTCAGCGTCCACGCCAGCTGATTCGCTCTCGCATTCAGCTCCCGATACGTCAATTGCTGGTTCTCGAAGTCGACAGCCGTCGCTTCTGGCGTGCGATCTGCCTGCTCCTCGAACAGCTCGTGGATCGTCTTCTCGCGCGGATAATCCGCTGCCGTGTCATTGAACACGTCCATCATCTGCGCCTGCTCCGCTGCCGTCACCATTTGAAGCTGCGCAAGGCTCGCTTGCGGATCGCTGATCACGGCGTCGATCAATTGCTCAAAGTGCCCCGCCATCCGCTCCACGGTTTCTTTCTTATACAAAGCAGTTGCAAACTCGATGCTACAAAGGATACCTTCTTCGACTTCGCCAGCCTGGAAGGTCAGGTCGAATTTGGCCACCGTATGCTCATTCTCATACGGCTTGAACTGCAGCTCATGAATGTTCATATCGCCTTGTTCCGTGTTTTGGAGAATAAACATCGTGTCGAACACCGGGTTGCGGCTTATATCCCGCCTTACTTGCACGTTCTCCACGAGCTCCTCAAACGGGTAATGCTGGTTCTCGTAGGCGCTGAGCGTCGTTTCCTTGACTTCCTCCAAATAAGAGAGGAACGATTTCTCTCCTGCTGGATAGCTGCGAATCGTCAGTGTGCCTACGAACATGCCGATCAGCGGCTGCAAATCTCCGTGCGTTCGTCCCGCAATCGGCGTTCCGACGATGATGTCTTCCTGCCCGGTATATTTATGCAGCATCGCCGTATAGGCGGCTAACAGCACCATGTACAACGTCGCTCCGTTTTCCACCGCCATGCGCCGTAATCTCTCGCTCTTCTGAGCATCGATCATAAATGGCAGCACGTCGCCCTCGAAACTTTGCGCCGCTGGACGCACATAGTCCGTCGGCATTTCCAGTACAGGCAGCTCCCCGCCGAGCGCCTTCAGCCAGTAGGCTTCTTCCTGCTGCAGGTACTCCTTCTGCGCTGCGGACTGCTGCCACACCGCATAGTCCTTGTACTGAATGCGAAGCGGCTGGAGCTCCTCTCCGCCATATAGGCGAACAAAATCATTGATGAGAATCCCCATCGATGCTCCGTCGGAGACGATGTGATGCATGTCAAACATCAGTATGTGGCGCTCCTTCGCAAGCGCGATCAGGCCTACCCGCAAGAGCGGCGGCTTCGCCAGATCGAACGCGCGAACGAATCCACGCACCCTGTCGGGAGCTTCTTCCACGCTCGCCTGCATATAGGCGACCGCGAAATCCACTTCCTGGTGTATGCGCTGCATCGGTTCGCCATCCACCATTTCAAAGCCGGTGCGCAGTGCCTCATGACGCGCGATCAGTCCGCGGAACGCCCTCTCCAAGCGATCCCTATCGAGCGATCCTTCGAGCAGCATCATTTGCGGCATGTTGTAGCTCAGCTCCGCGCCTTCCAATTGATGCAAAATGTACAGCCTCTTCTGGGCGGAGGAAACCGGGTAGTACGCCTGATCGGCAGCCTGCGGAATAACACTGTACGTCATCTGCTTCGTCTCGTTCATAACTTGAGCCAGTCCTTCCACCGTAGGGAAACGGAACACGTCCCGCAGCGGAACACTGACACCCATTTCCTTGTGCACCCTACTGACCAATGTGGTGGCGCGCAAGGAGTGTCCCCCGATTTCGAAGAAGTTGTCCTTCACGCCGACCTTCGCCAGTCCAAGCACCTCTTGCCAGATGATTGCCAGTCCAGCTTCCAGTTCGGTGCGAGGCGCGACATACTCGCCTCCCATATGGATGCTTCCTTCCGGCGCCGGCAGCGCCTTGCGGTCGAGCTTTCCATTAGGTGTAAGCGGCATCCGCCCCATCTGTATGAAGTACGACGGGATCATATACCCTGGCAGCTCTTGCGACAGCGCATTCCTGAGCGCGCCCACTGTGAGCTCGCTGTCCGCGACGAAGTACGCGCACAGCGCCTTCTGGCCGCTCTCGTCCTCGCGGGCGATGACAACCGTTTCCCGAACGCCTGCTATTTTCAGCAGCTGCGCTTCCACTTCCCCGATCTCGATGCGGTATCCGCGAATCTTCACCTGATGGTCGATCCGGCCTAAGTACTCGATGTTGCCATCTGGCATCCATCTGGCCAAGTCACCCGTTCGGTACATCCGCTCGCCCTCCGCAAACGGGATGGGCACGAACTTCTCTGCCGTCAGCTCGGGACGGTTCAGGTACCCTCTCGCCAGCCCCACGCCTGCGATGCACAGCTCTCCCGCCACCCCGATTGGCAGCAGCTGACCAAATGAATCCAACATGTAAATGCGATGATTATGAATGGGACGACCGATAGAAACGCACTCCTGATCGCAAGCTTCTGATGAATTCGCCCAAATCGTTGTGCATACCGAATCTTCCGTAGGTCCATAGGCGTTAAAATACATCACTTTGTCTTTCCAGAGCTGAATTAACTCTGCGGAAGAGGCCGATCCTGCCGTAACCAGCTTCTTGAAGCTTGGCATGTTAGTTGGATTCAAGTAGATGGCATAGTTCGGAGGTAAGGTCCCCGTCGTAATACCATTTTTGTTCACATAGCTTTCGAATAAACGATAATCTTGGGCCGTCTCAGCCGTAGGGATGTATAAGGTAGCGCCAAAGAACAACGCCTGGAAAGTTTCCCAGCACGACGCATCAAATGAGAAGCTAGCGAATTGCACAATTCTGTCCTGAGCGTTCATTTGCAACGTTTCCTCAAACATTCGCTTCAAACTGCACAACCCGCGATGCTCGACCATAACTCCTTTTGGCTTGCCTGTCGTGCCTGACGTATAGATTACATAAGCCAAATGATTCGGCTCCGTGACCAGTTCCAGATTCGAGCCATCCTCGCTGTAAGCATGCTCGTCTTCGAGCACCACAAGGTTCCCGGCATAATCTACATGCTCCTGCAAATGGCGCTGCAGCAATACCAACTGCGCTCCTGAATCTTCCAGCATGTAGCGAATGCGCTCCTCTGGATATTCGGGATCGATCGGAACGTAAGCCCCTCCGGCCTTCAAGGTCGCCATAATAGCAACGACCATGTCAAGCGAACGCTCGGTCATAATGCCTACGAGTTGATCCGCCTGTACGCCCGCATCGCGCAGCGTTCGCGCCAAACGATTCGCCCGCTCGTTCAATTCCCGGTACGTCAATTGTTTGTCCTCAAACACAACCGCTGGCGCCTCTGGGTTCCGCTCGACCTGCTCCTCGAACAGCTGATGGATTGTCTTCTCCCGTGGATAGTCCGCTGCCGTGTCATTAAACACGTCCATAATCTCTAGCTTCTCGGCTGCGGTTGCCAACTCCAGCTCTCGCACGGCCACTTGCGGATTCGTCACGATCTGTTCGAGCACATGCACCAGATGCCCCTTCAACCGTTCTACGGTCGTACGATCAAACACGTGTGCATTGTAATCGAAGCGAATCGCAATCTCTTCGCCAGGAACGATCATCAGGTTAAAGTCATAGTTCGTTTGTTCTGCCACCTGGACGTCCGTAATCGTCAGATTTCCGCCATCATTCTGGCTTCCAGCCTTCTCCATCTGTTCTTCGACAGGATAGTTCTCGAACACCATGACGTGGTTGATCAGATCTTGCTTTTGTGCGCTTTGAGCCTGGATCTCGAACAGCGGATAGTAATCGTAGCTACCGGAATCCAGTGCCTGTCTTTGCAGGCTGCCCATCACCTCGGCAAAGCTCGCCCCCGCCTCGCACGACACGCGAACCGGTATCGTGTTAATAAATAACCCGATCATCTCTTCAATTCCCGGTATTTCTGCTGGTCTTCCCGATACGACGCTACCGAATACCACATCGCCCGTTCCGTTATACTTCTGTAGCAGAACGCCCCATGCCGCTTGCATGAACGTATTCAGCGTCACCTGATGCTGCTTCGCCACCCGGCTCATTCGTCCGCTGAAGTTTTTATCCAACTTGCACACGACGTGTTCTGCAGCATACTCGTCGCTTCTTCCTTGCGCTTTCCTTTGCGGCAGCACAGACTGCCCATCGTAACCGGCCAAATACTCAGCCCAATATCTGGACGCCGCTTCCCCATCCTGCTTCTCCAGCCACTCGATATATTGACTGTAGGGAGGCACAGCTGTTTGCTCGGGATGAATTTGCTGCGCGTACGCAGCATACGTTTCAAATAATTCTTTGGCGACCAGCGGCAAGCACCAACCGTCCATTAGAATGTGGTGGGAGCTCCAGATCACCAGGTAGCTTTCTTCTCCAGTACGTACCACCGTTACGCGCATCAGTTCATCCTGCTCCAGATCAAATCCCCGCGCCTTATCTGCTTTCGCCAAGCGCTCGATGGACGCGTTCCGCTCGCCTTCCTGCACATCGCGCAAATCTTCATAAGCGAATCCAACGAATCCACTCTGCTTGTCCCGGTACACGATTTGCAGGGGTTCCCCGCTCGAATCCCTGTAGAAGTTCGTCCGTAGCACAGCATGGTGTGCAGCTAATGCATGCCAACTATTGGCGAACTGTTCCACATCGAGCGTTCCTTGCAAGGTGAACCGCGTTTGTTCGAAATAGGCTCCTGTATGCTGATCCAACCTGCTGTGGAACCACATGCCCTTTTGCATCGGCGTCAGCGTGTAGATGTTTTCGATTTCCCCCCTGTCACGTGTTCGTTCTACAATTCGCTCTAGTTCTTCTACATCTAGTCCCTTGAGTAAAACATCGCTCGGCGTTAATTCCGCAAGCTCTTTCGCTGCACAATGCGCGATGATCGCTTGGAGACTTTCCTGCAGCCATGCAGCCAAATCTTCCATCGTCTCTCTTTGATATTCCTCCCCGTTATAGCTCAGATTGAGCGACAACGAGCCTTCTGTAATCATCCCATTGATGTCTAGCAAAAACTTACGCGCTTGTAAACCGCTCATTTCTGCCCCGCTCGAATAAGGCGAGAGTTCCAGGTCATTGTTTTGCAAATCTTGATCGAACTGTCCTAAATAGTTAAAGCGAATTTCGGACGCTCTCCCCCATACAGCTGAATCCGCATTCTCGGATAAATATCGGCATAGGCCATATCCGATCCCCTTGTTCGGGATCTGACGCAAATCTTCCTTCACCTTCTTGATCCAATGGGATAAGCTTTGGCCAGCTTGGATCTCAAGCACTATTGGATACTCACTTGTCAACCATCCCACGGTGCGCGTGATATCGATATCCGTTAGGATAGATTCGCGTCCGTGCCCTTCCAGGTTGACCCGTAAACGCTCGTGACCGCTCCATTTCTGTACAGCCATCCCTAGCGCCGTTAACAGAATGTCATTCATCTCCGTGTTATACGCCCGGTGTACTTGCTTGAGCAGCTGCTCCGTTTCTTCTCGGCTCCACTGAATAACAATGGATTCACTATCCCGCTGCAAGGAATGCTCCGCTTCCAGATCCTTAGGCAGCTGTTTCGTTTCGATTTGCCCGATGCGCTCCCAGTACGCCCGTTCGTCCGCTATCACCGCGCTTTGCGCATACGCCGCAAGCTGCTCGGACCATGTGCGGTACGCATCGGTCTTCGCTGGCAGGCGGATCTCTTCGCCCTGCACGGCTTGCTCATAGCTGCTTGCGATATCTTCCAGCAAAATCCGCCACGATACACCGTCGATCACGCCGTGATGAATGACGATCAGCAAATGATCCCCGTCCGCACACTGGAACAGCCCAGCCTTCACCAGCGGACCCGTCTCCAGATTCATACGGCTTTGAATCTCGTTTGCTTTCGCTTCGATGGCCTGTTCAAGCGCCGCTTCTCCTCTGAAATCCACCACTTCCAGGCTGTAAAGCTCGCCCTCGGCGATGCCTCGGTTCCATCCGATATGCTCGCCGTTGTCCGCCATGCGGAACACCATCCGCAGCGCATCGTGATGCTCCGTTACCTTCTGCATCACCTTGCGGATCACCCCTTCGTCGAATCCTTCCTTCCGATACAGCATGACCGATTGATTGAAGTGATGCGGATCGGCAAACTGCTGCTCAAAGAACCATTTCTGAATCGGCAGCAGCACTGCCTCTCCAGTCGCTTCGCCCTGATCGGCCATTCTCGCTACAGGCTGAACATGCAAGACCAGCTGCGCGATGATCGGATATTTGAACAAATCGCGGATTTCCAGCTTGTAACCAGCTTGATGCAATCTGGAAGATACCTGAATCGATTTGATCGAATCGCCACCCAGCTCGAAGAAGTGGTCCGTCACTCCGACACGTTCTGCGCCCAACACGGCCTGCCAAACAGCTGCAAGCGTCTTCTCCAGCTCGGTGCGAGGCGCGACATACTCGCCTCCCGTATGGATGCTTCCTTCCGGCATCGGCAGCGCCTTGCGGTCGAGCTTGCCGTTTGCCGATAACGGCATCTGCGCCAGCTGTACAAAATACGACGGGATCATGTATCCCGGCAGCTCTTGCGACAGCGCATCCCTGAGCGCGCCCACCGTGAGCTCGCTGTCCGCGACGAAGTATGCGCACAGCGCCTTCTGACCGCTTTCGTCCTCGCGGGCGACGACGACCGTTTCCCGAACGCCTGCTATTTTCAGCAGCTGCGCTTCCACTTCCCCGATCTCGATGCGGTATCCGCGAATTTTCACCTGATGGTCGATCCGGCCTAAGTACTCGATGTTGCCATCTGGCATCCATCTGGCCAAGTCGCCCGTTCGGTACATCCGCTCGCCCTCCGCAAACGGGATGGACACGAACTTCTCTGCCGTCAGCTCGGGACGGTTCAAGTACCCTCTCGCCAGTCCCACGCCTGCGATGCATAATTCCCCTGCCACGCCAATCGGCTGCAATTGGTTTTCGCTGCCCACGATATAGATTTGCGTGTTGTCGATCGGTTTCCCAATCGGTACGCTGCTGTACACCTGATCGGCCTGACAGTCGAAATATGTCACATCCACAGTCGCTTCCGTAGGCCCGTACAGGTTAATGAGCCGCGCTCCATTCACTGGCGCGATATAACGATAGAATCTCTCCACCTGCGTAGCGATCAACGCTTCACCGCTCGTAAACACTTGCCGCAGCGTTGACAGCTTGCTTCTCAGCTCCTGCTCTGGCTGCTGCTCCACGTACTCCAAGAAGGCGTGCAGCATTGATGGCACAAAATGCATTGTGCTGATATGCCCGCGTGCGATGGTTTCCACAATCGCAGCAGGGCTCTTTTCCCCACCAACAGGCAGCAGACATACTTTGGCGCCTATGAAAGCCCACCAGAACAGCTCCCACACGGATACGTCGAACGTGATGGCCGTTTTCTGCAGGATCGTGTCCCCTTCGCCAATCGCGTATTGCTTCTGCATCCACATCAAGCGGTTAATGACCGAACCGTGCTCGACCACAACCCCTTTCGGTCGTCCCGTCGTTCCTGACGTATAGATGACATAGGCCGCATCTCCCGCGTTGTTAACGTTAGCCAGATTCGAGCCGTCAGGATGGTAGGCATCCTCGTCATCCAAGTTCAGCACAGTGCCTGCAAACGATGCGCGCGACACGCTCTCTTGCAAATGGCCCTGCACCAAGAGCAGCTTCGCTCCCGAATCCTCCAGCAAGTAGCGGATCCGCTCTTCCGGGAACTCTGGATCGATCGGCACATAGGCCCCGCCAGCTTTCAGAATCGCCATGGTACCTACCATCATGGCAAGCGAACGCTCAGTCATGATGCCGACGAGCTGATCCGCTTCTACGCCTGCTTCGCGCAGCGTTCGCGCCAATTGGTTCGCCCGCTCGTTCAATTCGCGGTACGTAAGATGCGCTTCTTCGAACACGACCGCCATCGCTTCTGGGTTGCGCTCCACCTGCTCCTCGAACATCCGATGAATCGTCTTCTCCCGCGGATAGTCTGCTGCCGTATCGTTGAACGCGGTGACAAGCTCCGTCTTCTCTTCCGCAGTCAGCATGCCAAGCGTTGCAAGTGTTGCCTCAGGTGTGTCCACAATGGCCTGGATCAATTGCTCGAAGTGCTTCACCATGCGTGCTGCCGTTTCCGGCTTAAACAAAGAAATCGCATATTCAAAGTTACATGCCAAGCCGTCTTTCTCTTCTGTCACATCCAGGCTCAGATCAAATTTCGACACGGTATGTTCCCTCGGGTATGGCTTCATGCCAAGCCCTTGCAGATTCAATTCCTTGTTCTCCGTGTTTTGTAGAACAAACATCGCGTCAAAGAGCGGATTACGACTCAAATCTCTAGCTACGTTTAATTTATCTACCAATTCTTCAAACGGATACTCCTGATGGGCATAGGCCCCAAATGTCGTTTCCTTGACTTCTTCCAGATAAGAGAGGAACGTTTTCTCAGCAGCCGGATAATGGCGGATGACGAGCGTATTCACGAACATCCCGATCAGCGGTTGCAAGTCTCGGTGCGTTCTTCCCGCAATCGGCGTTCCCACAATGATGTCTTCTTGTCCTGTGTACTTATGCAGCAGCGTCGTATAGGCGGCTAATAACACCATGTACAACGTCGATCCGGTTTCTGCCGCAATCCGATTCAATCCCGCGCTCTTCTGCGAATCTAGAAAGAACTGGAGTGAATTTCCATCGTATCTTTTAACAGCAGGACGTGCATAATCCACCGGCATTTCCAATACAGGCAGCTCTCCACCCAGCATATCCAACCAGTACGCTTCCTGTTTTTTCATCTTATCCATCTGCACTTCGGACAGCTGCCATGCGGCATAATCCTTGTACTGAAGACGAAGCGGCGTTAGTTCCTCTCTGCTATACAAGCGGACAAATTCTTCCATCAGAATCCCCATGGACACGCCATCGGAGACGATGTGATGCATGTCAAACATCAGGATATGGCGATCCTGCGCAAGCTCTATCAAGCCTACGCGTAAGAGCGGTGGCTTCGTAAGGTCAAACGCGCGAACAAATCCGCGCACAACTTCCATTGCTTCTAGGGGGCTAGCCTGCACATAGTCCACCGTAAAATCCACTTCCCGGTATACTCGCTGCATCGGTTCGCCATTCACCAGTTCAAACCCCGTGCGCAATGTCTCGTGACGCGCAATCAGCCCCCGGAACGTATCCTCGAACTGCTTACGATCAAGTAATCCTTCGATTTGCGTCACAGACGGGAGGTTATAGCTCATCTGCGCTCCTTCGATTTGATGCAGGATGTACAACCTCTTTTGGGCCGAGGAAACTGGATAATAATCGCTCTCTTCGATAAGTGGAATCGATGTATACGCTGCTTGTTCCATACCACTCACACGCTGCGCCAATTCCTCGATCGTAGAGAAGCGGAAAACGTCTCTCAGTGGTACACTGACATTCAATTCCTGATGCATCTTGCTAACCAACGTCGTTGCACGCAAGGAGTGTCCGCCAAGATCGAAGAAGTTGTCCCTTACCCCGACCTTCTCCAGCCCGAGCACTTCCTGCCAAATGCGCGCCAGCTTCACTTCCAACGGTGTATGCGGAGCCATATACTCCCCACCTGTATGCACGCTGCCTTCAGGAGCAGGCAGCGCCTTACGGTCTATTTTCCCGTTCGGCGTTAACGGCATCCGCGCCAGTTGTACGAAGTACGATGGAATCATATAACCCGGCAGTTCTTGCGACAACACACTTTTCAGGTCGCTGACCGTAAGCTCGCGCTCGGCCACGAAGTAAGCGCACAGCTGATTCTGCCCATCTGCGTCTTCACGCGCTATGACGACTGCCTCTTGTACGGACGCGACTTTCAAGACTTGGGCTTCCACCTCGCCAAGTTCAATCCGGTAACCGCGAATTTTCACCTGATGGTCGATCCGTCCTAAATATTCAATATTTCCATCTGGCAGCCATCTTGCCAAATCGCCCGTTCGATACATCCGCTCTCCTGCTGCAAACGGGTTATCCACAAACTTCTCTGCGCTCAGTTCCGGACGATTGAAATAGCCTCTAGCCACTCCCTCTCCTCCAAGACACAACTCGCCTGCCACTCCGATAGGCTGCAGACGGGATGCGCGATCCACGATCCACGCTTGTACATTCCCTAGCGGCCTTCCGATAGGAACGTTTGCCATTCCTCCTAATCCTAAGCCCGTTGCATACTTGGTAGCATAAATCGTCGATTCCGTAGGTCCGTAGATATTCTCCAATTTAGTTTTCCACGGTAACTTGTGATGCTCTTCCACCAATTTGGCCGGCAGCGCCTCTCCGGCAACAAAAATATATTTGAGCGATTGGAATTTCGCAGGATCTGTTTCCCTCAAATCGTTTAATAATGCGCTAAACATTGAGGGGACAAAATTCACATGTGTAATTTGTTTCTCCTCTAGCGCCTTTAATAAAGAAGCAGGATCTTTCTCCTGACCTTGCGGCAAAACAACCAGTTTCCCCTTACCGACAAACCATCCGAACAGCTCTGCCACGGACACATCGAACGTATACGTTGTCTTTAACAGATACCCGTCGTCCGCTAACATCGGGTATTCGTTCTCCAGTTGACTTAAAATGTGGACAACCGATCGGTGTTCCACCATAACGCCCTTTGGCATGCCAGTCGATCCTGATGTATAGATCACGTACGCCAGATGATCAGGTCCTGCTAATGGCTCTAGGTTGGAACCGTCTTTGTGGTAGCTTTGTTCATCTTCCAGCAGCACGAGTTCTCCCGTATAAGACACACGATCCTGCAGATGACGCTGTAGCACTAATAGATTTGCCCCAGAATCTTCCAACATATAACTGATACGCTCTTCCGGGTATTCCGGATCAATGGGGACGTAAGCCCCGCCCGCTTTCAAGATCGCCATAATGCCAACCATCATTTCAAATGAACGCTCGACCATTATGCCCACTAACTGATCTGCCTGTACCCCTCTGTCTCGCAACGTTCTCGCCAACCGATTGGCTCGCTCGTTTAATTCCCGATACGTGAGCTGCTCATCCTCAAAAACAACCGCCACCGCTTCCGGGTTGCGCTCCGCCTGCTCCTCGAACAGCTGATGAATCGTCTGATCACGCGGATAGTCCGCTGCCGTGTCGTTGAACACATCTATGATCTCTGTCTTTTCCGCTGCTGTCGTCAGTTCCAGTTCGCCCACAGCAACTTGCGGATTATCCACAATTTGTTCGAGCACATACACCAGATGTCCCTTCAACCGTTCTATGGTCGCGCGATCAAACACCTGTGCGTTGTAATCCAGGAGAAGGTGAATCGCTTCTCCGGGGAAAACCGTCAGATTGAAGTCGTAGTTCGTTTGTTCCGCAATTTGGACATCCACGATCGTCAGTTTTCCGCTATGATCGGTTCCGGCTTGCATGATCTGCTCGTCCATAGGATAGTTCTCGAACACGATGATGTGGTTGATCAAATCCTGCTTTTGCGCGCTTTGCGCCTGAATCTCATACAACGGATAGTAGTCGAAGTTGCCGGAATCCAGCGCCTGCTTTTGCAGCCTTCCTATCACGTCTGCGAAGCTCGCATCCGAATCGCACGAGATGCGAACCGGTACCGTATTAATAAATAAACCGATCATCTCTTCAATTCCGCTGATTTCCGCAGGTCTTCCCGATACGACACTGCCGAATACCACATCGCTGGTGCCGTTATATTTTTGCAACACGACGCCCCATGCCGCTTGCATCAACGTATTCAGGGTTACCTGACGCTGCTGCGCCACCCGATTCATCTGTCCGCTCAAACTCTTATCTAATTCGCAAACGACATGCTCCGATACGTACGCTTCATCTGACCCTTTCGATTTCCCCTGCGGTAGTACTGTCTGCCCATCGTAACCTGCCAGGTACTCGGCCCAATAAGCGGATGCCGCTTCCCCGTCCTGCTTTTCCAACCACTCGATGTATTGACTGTAAGAAGGCCCAACTGCCTGTTCAACGTGACCATGCTCCATGTATACGTTGTACGTCTCAAGCAATTCCTTGGCAATTAGCGGCAAACACCAACCGTCCATCAAAATGTGGTGGGAGCTCCAGAGCACCAAATGGCTTTCTTCTGAGATCCGCACCACCGTTACGCGCATCAACTCACCCTGCTCGAGATCGAATCCCCGCAGCTTATCCGCTATCGCCATGTTCTCGATATGCGCTTGGCGCTCATCTTCCTGTCTATCGCTCAAATCTTCATAAGCGAATCCAATCTGCTTGCTTCGGTATACAATTTGCAGAGGCTCCCCATTCAAACCGCTGTAAAAATTCGTCCGTAATACAACATGTCGGGCCGCCAACGAGTTCCAACTTTGGGCAAACACATCGGCATCGAGAATTCCATGCATGATAATACGAGTTTGTTCAAAATACGCACTCGTGTGACGGTCCATCTCGTTATGGAACCACATGCCCTTTTGCATCGGCGTTAGCGTGTAGATATTCTCGATTTCCCCAATATGCTGCGTTTGTTCCGCAATCAGCTCCAGATCCTTCAAGCTCAGTCCCTTGAGGGAAACGTCGCTAGGCGTCAGTTCTGTCCGTTCTTTCGCTGCACAATGCTTGACGATCTCCTGAAGACTCTCTTGCAGCCATCCAGCCAAGTTCTCCATCGTCTCTCTCTGATATTCCTTCACGCTGTAACTAAGGCTAAGCGACAACAATCCATCCGCGATCATGCCGTTGATGTCAAGCAGGTAGTTGCGGGTTTGCCTGCCGCTCCATTCCGCGCCGCTCGAATAATTCGATATTCCCATCTCATTGTTTTGCAAATCTTGATCGAACTGCCCCAGATAGTTGAAACTGATTTCCGGCATTGCACCCCATACGCCCTCGTCCGCTTGCTCAGACAAGTATCTGCATAGGCCATACCCGATTCCCTTGTTCGGAATCTGGCGCAAATCTTCCTTCACCTTCTTGATCTGATAGGACAAGCTTCTGTCTGGCTCCATCTCCAGCATCACTGGATACTGGCTCGTAAACCATCCCACGGTGCGCGTAATGTCGATATCCGTCAGGATGGATTCGCGTCCGTGCCCTTCCAGATTGACCAACACGCGATCATGTCCGCTCCACTTCTGTATAGCCATCCCTAGCGCCGTTAACAGAATGTCGTTCATTTCCGTGTTATACGCCCTGTGTACTTGCTTGAGCAGCTGCTCCGTTTCCACTCGGTTCCACTGAATGACAATGGATTCGCTATACTGCTGCAAGGAATGCTCCGCTTCCAGATCCTTAGGCAGCGGCTTCGTTTCGATTTGCCCGATGCGCTCCCAATACGCCCGTTCGTCCGCTATCGTCGTACTTTGCGCATACGCCGCAAGCTGCCCGGACCACGTTCGGTACGCATCGGTCTTCGCTGGCAGGCGAATCTCTTTACCCTGAACGGCTTGTTCGTATCCGCTTGCGATATCTCCCAGCAAAATCCGCCACGATACGCCGTCGATCACGCTGTGATGAATGGCGATCAGCAAATGATCCCCTTCCGTACACTGGAACAGCCCAGCCTTCACCAGCGGACCCGCCTCCAGATTCATCCGGCTCTGAATCTCGTTTGCTTTCGCTTCGATGGCCTGTTCGAGCTTCGCTTCTCCCCTGAAATCCACCACTTCCAGGTTGTAAAGCTCGCCTTCGGCGATTCCTCGGTTCCATCCGATATACTCGCCGTTGTCAGCCATGCGAAACACCATCCGCAGCGCATCGTGATGCTCCGTTACCTTCTGCATCACCTTATGTATTGCCGCTTCGACGAACCCTTCCCTCCGATGCAGCATGAGCGATTGATTAAAGTGATGCGGGTCGGCAAACTGCTGCTCGAAGAACCATTTCTGAATCGGCAGCAGCGCTACCTCTCCAGTCACTTCGCCCTGATCGGCCATTCTCGCAACCGATTGAACATACAGACTCAGCTGAGCAATAGTCGGATATTTGAACAAATCGCGGATTTGCAGTTTGTAACCAGCCTGATGCAATCTAGAAGATACTTGAATCGATTTGATCGAATCGCCGCCAAGCTCGAAGAAGTGATCCGTAACACCGACACGCTCTGCACCCAATACGGCCTGCCACACGGCTGCAAGCGTCTTCTCCAGCTCGGTGCGAGGCGCGACATACTCACCTCTGATTTGCACGTTTCCTTGCAGAGCAGGCAGCGCTTTACGGTCAACCTTTCCATTCTGCGTTAATGGCATCCGCTCCAGCTGCACAAAATAGGACGGGATCATGTAACCAGGCAGCTCTTGCGACAACGCGCCTCTCAGTTCATTCACTGTAAGTTCGCTGACTGCGACGAAGTACGCGCAGAGTACCTTCTGGCCGCTTTCGTCCTCGCGAGCGATGACGACTGCCTCTTGAACGGACGCGACTTTCAAGACCTTATCTTCCACCTCGCCAAGTTCAATCCGGTAACCGCGAATTTTCACTTGTTGGTCGATCCGTCCCCAGTATTCGATATTTCCATCTGGCAACCACCTTGCCAAGTCGCCTGTTCTATACATTCGTTCTCCCGGCACAAAAGGACTGTCTACAAACTTCTCCACCGTTAGCTCCGGACGGTTTAAGTAGCCTCGTGCCACACCTACTCCTGCAATGCACAATTCTCCAGCTACACCGACAGGCAATAATTGATCATAAGCATCCACAATATAGATGTGATGATTGTGAATAGGACGCCCAATGGGAACCGGGTTGTGGCAGACATTGTTTGGGGAAGCTGTCCAGATCGACGTAACGATCGAGGCTTCTGTCGGTCCATAGGCATTAAAATACATCACGCTGTCTTTCCACTGCTCAACGAACTCGACCGAGGAGGCGGAACCTCCCGTGATCAATTTTTTAAAGCTCGGCATGTTATTTGGGTTCAAATAGGTTGCATAAGTAGGAGGCAAAATAGCCGCTGTGATCCGATTATCATTCATAAATGTTTCGAATAAATGGTAATCCAAAATCGTGGCAGCAGTAGGAATATATAACGTCGCGCCAAAGAATAGAGCTTTGAAAATTTCCCAACAAGACGCGTCGAAAGACAAGCTGGCGAATTGTACGATCCGATCCTGGTCGCTGATTTGCAAAGTTTCCGCAAACATAAGCTTCAGACTGCACAGCCCTCGATGCTCCAACATCACCCCTTTGGGCAAACCTGTCGTTCCAGACGTATAAATTACGTAAGCCAAATGATTCGGTCCTGCAACCGACTCCAGATTCGAGCCATCTTCACCGTAAACCCGCTCGTCATCCAGCGCCACGATTTTTCCAGCAAAAGAAGGTTGATCCTGCAAATGATGTTGCAACAATAACAATTTCGCTCCGGAGTCTTCCAGCATATAGCGAATCCGTTCTTCCGGATATTCGGGATCAATTGGCACATAAGCGCCACCAGCTTTTAAGACAGCAAGTATACTCACAATCATTTCTAGAGAGCGTGGGATCATGATTCCAACAGGCTCATCTACTTGCAAGCCCTCAGCTCTTAATGTTCGAGCCAAACCGTTCGCGCGTTCGTTCAGCTCGCGGTACGTCAACTGTTTGTCCTCGAACACAACTGCCACCGCATCCGGGGTACGTTCCACCTGCTCTTCAATCAGTTGATGAATCGTTTTATCGGATGAGTACTCCGCTGCCGTATCGTTAAATGTGTGCTGAATTTGTTCTTTCTCATCCGCAGTCAAGATGACAAGCGCAGCAAGCGTTGCCTCAGGAGCATCCGCAATCGCCGTGAGCAATTGCTCGTAGTGCAGCGCCATCCGTTCTACCGTTTCCTGCTTATATAAAGAAGTGGCATATTCAAAGCTGCACGCCAAACCCTCTGTCCCTTCTGTCGCCTCCAAACTCAGATCAAACTTCGCCACCGTATGTTCTCTAGGGAACGGTTTCAACGCAAGTCCTTCGACATGAAATTCCTCGTTTTCCGTATTTTGCAAGGCAAACACGGTGTCAAAGATTGGATTTCGGCTTAAATCTCTGACCACGTGCAAATTCTCCACCAGTTCTTCAAACATATAGCTCTGGTTCTCGAATGCTCCCAAAGTCGTTTCCTTGACTTCCTCCAGATAAGACAGGAATGTTTTCTCTGCATTCGGATAACTGCGAATGGCTAGCGTACCTACGAACATCCCGATGAGCGGTTGTAGATCCTCATGGGTTCTTCCTGCAATAGGCGTGCCCACGATGACGTCTTCCTGACCCGTGTATTTATGGAGCAAGATCGTATAAGCCGCTAGCAATACCATATACAATGTCGATCTGGTTTCGGCCGCAATTCGGTTCAAGGCCTCGGTCTTTTGCAAATCAATAAGGAATGGATGCACATTTCCTTGGTACTTCTGCACAGCAGGACGCGCATAATCCGTTGGCATTTCCAGTACAGGCAACTCCCCGCTGAACATATCCAGCCAGTATGCTTCCTGCTGTTTCATATGATCCTTCTGCCCTTCGGACAATTGCCAGGCGGCATAGTCCTTATACTGAATGCGTAAAGGCGTCAGTTCTTCTCCGTTGTACGTACGAGAAAATTCATCTATAAGAATCCCGAGCGAGACACCATCGGAGATGATGTGGTGCATGTCAAACAACAAGAGATGCTGATCTTTCGACAATTCGATCAGGCCTATTCGCATCAATGGCGGTTTGCTCAGGTCAAACGTTCGAACAAATGCACGCACAATTTCCCCGGCTTCCTCCCTGTTTGCCTGTGTATACGCGACCTCAAAGCCCACATCCTGCTGTATTCGCTGCATCAGTTCCCCGTTCACCATCTCAAAACCAGTGCGCAGTGTTTCGTGGCGCGCAATCAGCCTCTGGAAGGCAGCTTCAATCCGTTCACGATCAACTGCCCCTTCGAGCTGCATCACACCCGGCATGTTGTAGCTCATCTCCGCACCTTCAAGTTGATGCAGAACATACAGCCTCTTCTGAGCTGAAGAAACCGCATAGTACTCTCTTTCTCCAACCAAAGGAATGGAGCTGTACGCATGTTGTTCCATTCCGCTAATTACTTGCGCCAATTCTTCGATCGTAGGGAAACGGAACACGTCCCGCAGAGAAAGCTGGACATGTATCTCTTTATTTACCTTGCCCATCAATATCGTTGCACGCAAGGAATGGCCGCCAATATCAAAGAAGTTGTCCTTCACACCGATCTTCTCAAGACCCAGCACTTCTTGCCAGATTCGTACCAACTCGCCTTCCAGCGATGTACGAGCCGATACATAGTCCGTTCCCGTTTGCAAGCTTCCATCCGGAGTTGGCAGCGCCTTACGGTCGACTTTTCCATTCGACGTTAGAGGTAGCTGCGGGAGACGCATAAATCGCGACGGTACCATATGTGCCGGCAACGTTTGTTTGATAAAAGCTTGCAGTTCTTCGAGCTTGAGCGTTTCTTCGGCAGCAGCGTAACCCACTAAATATTTTTGCCCGCGCTCGTCTGTCTTGTCGATCACTACCGCTTGTTTCACGCTTGCAAAACGCAGCATCGCCGCTTCAATTTCCCCTAATTCAATGCGAAAACCCCGAATTTTAACCTGATAATCGATCCGTCCGATAAAATCGACGTTGCCGTCCTCCATCCAGCGGGACAAGTCGCCTGTGCGGTACAATCGCTCGCCAAGCACGAACGGGTTAGGCACGAACTTCCCTTCGTTCAGCTCTGGACGGTTCAAATACCCCCGAGCCACGCCTGCTCCACCGATACACAATTCCCCCAACATCCCTATCGGAACGGGATTCATCTGCGCATCTACGATATAGAAACTGGTGTTTAACCACGCCTTGCCGATCGGCACATTGCCCGTCTCCGGCAGATTCTCCAGCGGCTGGTCGTAGTAACTCGAATCAATCGTCGCTTCCGTCACGCCGTAGCTGTTAATAATTCTGAACTGCGAGCCATAACGCTCTTGCAACACCCGATAAGCTGTCACGCTGCAGCTATCAGAACTAGTGATCAGCAAACGCATCGAGCTCATATCCAGACGCTGCTCGAATACATGCTCCATGAACGGCACGATTAGCGCTGGTGTCGATTCAATTACAGTAATCTGATAATCTCGAATCCACCCGTACAAGCGGGTCGGGTCGATGCGATCCTCTTGGGGACAAATGACCATCGTTCCGCCGTTATACAGCGTTCGCCCGATATCCCCAACGAACACGTCGAAGGAGAAGCTGGCCAATTGCAGCAACCTGACCGGGAACTGGTCTAATCGGTATTCCCGAAGATAAGCATTGGCCGTATTCACAAAACTATGGTGTTCGATCATAACGCCTTTCGGTCGTCCCGTCGTACCTGAGGTGTAGATGACGTAGGCCAGATCGTGCGGCTCGTTGATATTGAGCACGTTCGTCTTGTCTCCGCGATACAGCTCTTCATCGTCAAGACAGAGTACGATTTGCAGCGTCTGCTTATCTTCCAGCCATGCCTGTACGCGATCGTTCAAATGCGATTGCGTCAAGAGAATCTCAGCACCACTATCTTCCAGCATATATTGGATGCGGTCGGACGGATAATCCGGATCAAGCGGCACATAGGCGCCCCCCGCTTTCCAGACGGCCAGGACGCCAACGAGCATGTCCACCGATCGGTCAGCCAGTATGCCGACAATCGCTTCCCTGCCGATAGCTCTGGCTCTAAGCGTTCTTGCAAGCTGATTTGCCCGATCATTCAATTCCCTGTAAGTGAACTGCTTGTCCATATAGACGACGGCCACGTGCTCAGGTTTTTGCTCCGCCTGCTCTTCAAAGCTTTGGTGAAACAATCGCTCTAGTGAAAGCGCTATCGGTTGCGGATTGAACTGCGTCAAAATTTTATGTTTCTCTTCTTCGCTCAATAACGACAACTCTCGTACAGACTGGTGAGGATTGTCCAACAACTGATCAACAATAATTAGAACCTGTTCAATGATTCGCGTTATTTCGCTCTCTTCAAACAATTGAATGCGATAATCGATATGCATAGAGATGCGTTTATCATCAAGGAAATCTTCAATGTGCATAAAAAAATCGTTCGTTTCATGACCGCAAAAGTTAGCAATTTGTTGAACAGAGAAATCACCGTAATGCGTCCAATGGACAGGCGCATAGTTAACAGACACGCCAAAAAGATCTTCGATATCTTTATTGGCATCTTTAGTTCTTAAATCTTGGATGAGATGGTTATAGGGATATTTCTGATGCCGTAAATTCGCTTTCTGTTCTTTGGATACAAGCTTGATTAAGGATTGCAGTGTTTGCTCAGGATCCAAAGACAATCGGGTCGCCACCGTACTAACAAACATCCCGAACATTTCTTTCTCATTCTTGGACGTGCGATTTGCATAAACAGTGCCGACAGGAATATCTTCATTCCCAGTTATTTTATAAATCAATATGTATAATGCGGTTAGAAACATCGTGAGCAAACCAATGTTATTCTCCTCGCTAAATGTCTTCAATTGTTTGTAACGCTCATCGGAGAGAGTAACGCTCATTCGCTCTGCCTTGGTATCGATCGAAAAGGGAGTCGATGGCTTTATCCCGATGACTTCAGGCAATGATTCAAATTTCTCCAACCAGTATGCTTTATCTTTTTGGTAACGATCCGACTTCTCGTATTCCTGGTCAGCATGAATGTAATCAAGATAAGTGCTTTTCGGTGTAGGCGCTGAAATAGCTCCGTCTACAATTTTCATGTAATTTTCCATGATGCTATTGGCCATGAGATGCAAGGAAACGCCGTCAGCAATAATATGATTGATTTTCACATTGAACCAACATTCTTTATCATTGATTTTAAAAACTACAATGTGATACATATTGGTTTCAAACATACTTATCGGTACTCGACAATAATGATACAACCATTCATTGGCTTCCGTGAGGCTGCCCATTTCCAGATAATCGATGACAGGATGGATATTGGATTCATCTTCAAACCATTGCATAGGTTGATTGTATTCAGACGTTACTCTGATTCGAAAAGCATCATTTTCTTTAATGACCCGATGAATCGCTTGTTTCAAAACGAGCACATCGATGTTTCCTTTTATAATCAAAGTTCCTGCTAACATGCTTACTGTCGTACCCGGATTCATCATTTCCATGTACCAAATTCTTTGTTGCGCTTGCGTCAAAGGAAACAGTTGATTCGTAAGATTCATATGGACCCTCCCTAATTTATATAGATTTCAACAAAACGGAGTCCCAGCTTGTCTGATCAAACGGCAAATGGGACCGAAAGTTCGATACAATTTCCCTCCTAAAATGTATTTCGGAAATACCTTAATTATTGAATTCCAGATGACCAGAACCTTTCACGAAGATGTGGTAAATGCGTATTAATGGTTTCTTGATTTACTTGCTGCCTTGTTAGGTGAATAAAAAAATGGTTGCAATCAAAATCGGTTTCGTAGAGTATGTGTTTAGCGTCGACGGGAAAGTTGAAGTAAATCTCGAGTGTAGGTCAAAGGCGGCGGAGTTCTTTTTCGGATACGAATAGGCGTTTGGGGATATATATTTCTTTTCCAACTGTGGAACACGGATAAATAAATGAAGTTGAATGCACGAACGAATATCTGCCAGAATGCTTGGTTTTTTTCAAATATCTTCTGTTTTCAAAGAACATCAATCACGGATTTAGGTAAACGTTTTGTATACATCACCCAATTACCAAAATTACTTTTATTTCATAATAATTACATTTTATTTACATTTTTAGTATGCTCCTCATATATTTTCTCAGTGTTAAAATAGCTTTAAGGTTTTATGTATGATCCTGAAAAATTAAAAAACACTTCAAAAAATAACTTTTTTTTCATTTTAAGGAAAACAGGTTTCGTACTTTATCGTTTAGCGAATTGGAACAAAACGGATGAATTTTTAGGTCCTTCTAAAAGCAGATCTACATTCGCATCTTAACAAGCTCCTTTTCATAGTTTGTTATTAAAATTTCATAATACCCATAAATATAATATTATTTCTATATAATGGAATAATATTGATATTTTCGTACACCGTTCAATTTTTGTCAACTTTATTTTTAGACATATGGACTCGGCTCCATATCAAGGAATATTTCATCATTTTTCGACATTTATTTATAGTAATATGTATCTATTTATATTAATGGTAAATAGTGGTATGATCCATGTTCTTTAAATTCCCCATTGCTTCCTATTCATTCCTTTTGTTTATTACCAAAATAATAATCACAGCATGTGAATTTCCATCGTTTTTTAGAAAACGGAGCCCGCTAACCCGCGTGGCTCCGTTTGTGTTGTTTCAGGCTTCATTGGAGGGAAATTACACCTTAGTGCCCAAGACCTTTAGGGGGATAAACATAAATGTTTTAGCAATAAATAATTAAATTTCATATTTCTCTTGACCTTAGGTCAGACCTAAGGTTTATTGTAAAGCTATGAATCATTCGAATGGAGTGTCGCAAATGAGCGCGTATATCACAATCAGTGAACTTTCAAAACTGATGAATGTATCCGTACATCAAGTACGTTATTTTGAAGAGAAGGAAATACTCTATCCTGCATATATAGACCATAATCAATATCGTATGTATGGGATTAGCGAGATCTATCAACTTTCTCAAATTTTACTTCTCCGCAAACTTAATATATCTGTGAAACAAATTAAAGAATGTATGATCTCTTACTCCGCCAATGATTATAGCCAGCTTTTCACGAAAACTTTGAAAGACATTCAGTCTGAAATCGACCAATTAATGATCCTTAAGGACTTTATACAAAAGGTTCTTACAGAACACAATGCGTCTCATAACAATCCAGAAAACCATTATCACATGAAGTATTTTGACACTCGACATATGACACAATGGATTCAACTCGGAGAAGAAGAGCAGATAAATGCGAGAAACCTTTATGAAAAGAGGCTTAAACTACCTAATTTATTTGAATCAGACTTGCATTATTTATACGCCTACAACAGAATTAGCATTTGTTTTGAATCCGTTCGTTCTGCTGATCTGAAACTGGAACAAGGAAATTATCTTATTAAAAATTTTATAGTGACAGGGGATAACGACATTTTAGAAGAAATAAAAAAGTTACAGCAGTATATACAAGAAAATCAGTATTCCTATGCAGGAGAAATCATAATCATAGAAAAATCCTATCTTTCTATGTTTAGCAACAATAGTCTTCTCTATGAGATACAAGTGAAAATCAGCGACTAAAAAAACGATTTGGAGGTATGAAATGAGCCCATTCATAATTGTCCCTTATCAAAAGGAAGACGATGAAGCTATTCGTAGTCTTCTAGTTGAATCATTTCATGGAAAATTTCATTCTCTGGTAAATCTAGACGATAAAGCTATTATCGAGTTGCTCATGGAGACTTGGACGGATGATTCAAATTTTTCAGCAAAAAAACAAATGGTAATCAAAGAAAACGAAGCAATTATAGGGACTATTTTACTAAAATGGAAAGAGAACAGTTCATCAAAAAGCACAACAACAAAAATTGATATCATGCACCTCTTCAAGCGATATGGATTTATAAATGTATGGAGATTTATTATTGGAATGAGATTCCTAGAGTACCAACCCAAAGAGCAGGAATGTTATATCGAACATATTGCTATTCATTCAAGTTATCGCAATAAAGGAATTGGCACGCTTCTCCTTGCTTGGTCTAAAAATTACATCCAAAATCATACTGAATTTGAGCAATTAACCTTATATGTATCTGATAAAAACAAACATGCGATTCATTTATATGAAAAGATGGGGTTCTGTATTGAAAAATCAAAATATAATTTGATGAGGCATCTTATCTTCAAAGAAAAGAAATGGAATTTCATGGCATGGGGAGCAAAGCAACATACTAGGAGTGAAACACATGAAAAAACACTTTAAACTTATATTAGTAGGAACTATAGGTATACTTGCTGCTAGCATCGTACTATTTATATATCAAAATACGTTTAAAATAACTGAAAAGAAAATAGAAATTGAAACTTCCAATGGCATTTTAACAGGTACTTTAGCGTTACCAACCGATTATTCTGGAAAATTAGGTCTTGTCGTATTTGTTCATGGTGATGGTGCAATTAATGATTCCTATGATGGCGGATATAAACCACTGTGGGAGAAATTCGCTTCAGTCGGATACGCTTCATTATCCTTGAATAAGCCAGGAATTAATGGATCAAATGGAAATTGGCTGGAACAAAGTATGGATGATCGTGCCCAAGAAGCTATTCATGCAATACACTGGGCTAAAAATTTACCAATGGTTGACAGCAAAAGGATCGGTTTATGGGGTGCAAGTCAAGGTGGCTGGGTGATTCCGAAAATCGCAAAAGAGGATAAAGATATCGCTTTTAACATTCTTGTCTCACCAGCTATAAATTGGGTTACTCAAGGAAAATACAACACTAGAAAAAACCTTCAAAAAGAGGGAACCTCCGAAAAGGAGATTCAAGAGGTAGAAAAATATGATAATCAAGTCTTAGATTTATTGAAATCACAATCTTCTTATGACGATTATCTCAAAATTGCGAATAAAAATAGTTTGATTTCTAAAGAAAGATGGAGTTTTATTAAAAAGAATTATCTCTCTGATGCAACAGAGGATTTGAAATATTTTAATTCACCCGTTCATTTAGTCTTAGGTGGTCAGGATATAAATGTTGATATTAATAATACAGATCTTATTTATCGACAACATATACAATCTAACCAGTTATCTGTATCCATTTTACCTGATGCTGATCATTCCATGCTAAAAAAGGAGATGGTTGCATCTAAATTACGAACAAATCTAACAGCTATTTTCTTTCCCAGAAGTCTTTTTGATGACAAATACTTGAATGATTTAACTCAATTTGTTAGTCAATTTAAAGCTAATTAATTAGCTCTACGCAAAAAGCTCAAGGTTTCATATCATGGTGGCCGAATTAAACAAAAACCGAAAGGTGAGTTAGTGCTCACGCTTCGGTTTTTTATTTGTTTCTTGAATTATGGCTTCTCTACCAGGCTATCCAAGCTTCCTTTATTCAAAGTTGCCTATATCTCCTCGAGCGAGAATAATACCGGTAAGCAGAGGATTGGTCAGTGTGACTGGGAATAACCGAGCCAAGCTTGTTGTAAAAGCGAAGCGTTTGAACGGGGATATTGCAGATCTTTGCCGATTGTCCTCATGCACCCAATATTGTCGAAGACCGCAAGCCCGCTAAGGACTGCTTAACCCCTACTCCGGCTGGGCATCCATTAGGTTGTACCTACAAGGGTTAGGCGCGGTGCAGGTTTGTCCATTTTCCAGAAAAAAACAATTATTTTATTAACTCTTAGAAAGAAGTTATATCTATAGAATAATAAGAATAAAGATCATTTTGTAACACATGAATTGATTGAATTAATCAAAATTGAAAGGAGTTTTATGAAGGATGAGAAAAATTTCGACAAAGAAAGCTATCATTTTGTCGCTTGTCACCGCACTTCTTTTAACGCTTCTGCCGCTTTTCCCCGCCGCCTCTTATGCCGCCGATCGAGGAGCTTGGGCTCCTTACACAGCCTATTCCACAGGCGATACTGTAACATATGGGGGGAAAGCGTATGCTTGCCGGCAAAACCACCAATCTTTGCCCGGGTGGGAGCCGTCTAACGTGCCTTCACTCTGGTTAGAAACAGCAAGTGTCGATTCGCAGCCGCCAACAGCTCCAAGTCAAGCAGCCGCAACGAGTATAGCTGCCACCAGCGTAACCCTTTCATGGGGAGCCTCCACTGATAACGTTAATGTAACCGGTTACATTATATACTTGGGCTCCCAATCTGCAGTCACCGTAACCGACACTAGCGCTACGGTCAGCGGATTGACAGCCAATACGACGTACACCTTTACGGTAAAAGCCAAAGACGCAGCAGGTAACTTATCCACTGCCAGTAACACGGTCACCGTGACCACAACCGGAATCGTAATCGATACACAGCCGCCCACCACTCCAACCAACTTAACCATCACCGCCACAACATCATCCAGCGTATCGTTATCCTGGGGCGCTTCCAGCGACAACATAGGTGTAGTTGGATACAACGTGTACATCGGTACAGCACTTTCTTTGTCTACCAACAATACAACGGCAACCGTCAGCGGATTGACAGGGAACACCGCGTACACCTTCACGGTTACAGCCAAAGATGCGGCCGGAAACTTTTCCGCTGCTAGCAATTCCATCTCCACAACGACGCCTGTGGGCTATAACGCATGGCAGCCCAATATCGCCTATAAAGTCGGAGACACGGTTAGTTACAGCGGTAAAAATTATCAGTGCACCTTCGCGCATACCTCCTTGTTGGGATGGGAACCGCCTAATGCGTCTACGTTGTGGCGAGTAGTTACCGTTGATCCCGGCGGTCCGAGTCCGACAACGCCATATTGCGCGCCAGCCTACCTATCTACCAAAATTTATGCCAAAGACAAAATTGTCGGCTATAACGGCAAAGCATATCGCGCGTTATCCGATGTTCACGGCATCGCCCCTGACGATACGATTTATCATATGTGGGAACTGGTCGGTATCGCTGACCCTAACTTGTGCCCCGTATCCATACCAAACACGATTGATTACGGCCAGCCTACCCCCGTTAACGGGAATCCGCGTACTGGCATCGTGCTGCCATCAGGCCAGATAGCCGCAGCGCATCCCGTATCGGGCACAGGAACGGGAGGCATTCGTGGAGGCATCGATCCTTCGACAGATCCGGGAGGCAATCATCCAGGTTTTGATGCGGACAACGGCGCTCGTGTAGCAAAGCTCCCTTCGGGAACCTTACCGCTTCAGAACAACGTTTACGATCGCAACGCAGGTCAAGAAATCGTGGAATATATGGGGGATTGGGGGATTTACGGACGTCGCTTTGATTTTAATAAATTGGCTGTGAAAAACGTTGATCGCATCGTATACGGCTTTGCCGGCGTCTGCTTCCCGGCGGCCAAGAACTCGCAAACTCCAGGTTTTCCGACCACCGCTCCAGCTGCGGTCAACCGCACCTGCAAGCAAAGCAACCTGCCTGACGGCGCCATGGCGGTAGCCGACTTTGAAGCGGCATTCCTTCGCTTGCAGCCTGGCCAGACAGCCGGAAGTTTGACGGGCACGGAAAGCATGTACGATCTCGACCCCAAAGATGTGCGAGGCGTGTTTGGCGTGATCTATCAGCATCGCAAAAACAACCCGAACCTGAAGCTCGATTTGTCTGTCGGCGGATGGACGCTGAGCGAAGGCTTTCCCTGGATGGCCTCTGACGCTACTCGCCGCAAAGCGTTTGTAGATTCCGTCGTTCGCTTCTTGGAGGAATTCGATTTTGACGGGATCGATATCGACTGGGAATACCCTGGCACGGATGGAGCCGTAGTGGGCATGGCCCGCCCCGACGATCCGCAGAACTACTTGCAGCTTTTGAAAGATTTGCGTGCGGGCATGGATTGGCTTTCGAAGAAAACCGGCAAACAGTACCGACTTTCCAGCGCCATTCCTGCCAGCGTACCAGCGCTTGATAAAATCGACTGGACACAAGTAAGCAAATATCTCGACCGTTTATACGCCATGACCTACGATTTCACCGGCGCTTGGGGACGCCAATTAGGACACCACACTTCGCTGTATAACAATCCAAACCTGAAAGACGAAAGCGGTAATCAGATCCAGCTCTCTGTTGACGCAATAGTGAAATATTTAACCAACCATAGCGTGCCAGCCAACAAAATTATGATCGGTATCGCCAACTATCACCGCTCGAAAGCGATAAAACCCAGCGACATCACCGAGTATTCCAATGGCTTGAAGGGCTCCTCCACCTTCGGCGACCTGAACGCTACAGGCGCAAATTTGATCCTGGGCATTGCGGGTGTTGGCTCCTGGGAAGCCGGCGTCGTGGAAGGATACGATCTCTATCAAAATTTCCTTGATAAAGATTTGAAACCGAAAAACGGTTACCATCTCTACACAGATAAAGCGGCCAATGCCGACTATCTGGTCAATCCGACGGTCGGCTCGTTCATCACCATCGAAACTCCGCGCACCGTCGCGCTGAAAGCACAATATGCCAAGGATCACGGTTTGGCTGGTGTATTCGGATGGCAATTTGAACAGGATAATGGCTACAACCTGAATACTTTAAATCATGTCCTTGGCAATCGTCTCACAAGCGACTTGGCAGATGGAAAGCCACAAAACCAAATTGCCGTTTGCGGCGAGAACGTCACTGCCGCAGAATGCACACAATTGAACGCTAGTATCAAGTAGGTTTTGGACCAAACTCACCCCTTAGTATACAATCGGAAGCACCCCTGCGGTGGTTTCGGTCGCCAAGCTAAGGGGTGGCTTTTCACGCCGTCATACCTAAACTACCGTTCGGACAAAGAAATCGAATCCAGCTAGATCTCCTCCTCATGACATACAGAACTTTCTTTCCTGCAAGAAGGTCAGCGACAAGATATTTGCATCTGTATACCCCGGTGGTATCAGAGATAGCTACCATCCCAAATTGTTGACCAAAGTCATCAACCACACACCTACACCCAGCGGTTCTACTACTCCCGCCAAATCGCAAAAGCCGTGCGTGAAAACGTCATGTTCATGTGGATCGCGGGCCGACAGCGCCCAGATTTCCAGCCAATTAAAATGGTTCGTGATGACAATCGTCTATCAGGATAGATAAAGATTTATATGGGACATAGACCATTTTATGGAATTACCGTATAATATATATTACAGACTTGTTGAAGTAAAACTATTTCACCAAATGATATGGGAAGAGGAAACAGAATTGAACAAGGAGTTATGCCTAAGATCTTAATAAAGCTAAACTATTCTCTGATAATAAAGCAAAAGATTTTACTAAAAAGGGGTAGGTAGTTTATAATGAATTTGTTGTAATTTTAGGGAGAGAAGGGAAAATATACCGATGGGTAAAAGGATATACGGTATGCAGCAGCCAGTTAAGGATGCTGCGGCCGAAGTCGAAAAAAAATCTGTGATTTACTGGTTAATTATAGGACTCTTAGTGTTTTTTTTATTTTGGGCTCCATTTCAGAAAGGGCTTTTCAATGGAAACTCTTTTGATTTTGAACGACCTATCTATTCTTCTGTAATCTGGTCCTCCATTTTTTTATTTATGTTATCCATTCATCTCTTCTTTATATGGAAGCTTCGAGACCATAGAGACACACTTTGTTTCTTAGTATTATTAATTCCTTTAACGTATCTTATATCGCTTATTCATGCCGCGTCGCAACATTATGCCGTGAATATGCTTTATATTCAAATGATTTATATAACTTTTTTTATTTTGGGATCGTTTTTAATGAGAAATAAATTAGGTTACTCCATAATTTCTGGAACCCTGATGGCTTCGGGATACTTCATTGTTATTTTTGGATTATTGAATTGGTTTGGAAATGCAAGGTTTGCAGGTGCTTTGGTTGGATGGTTTACAGATATAAATGGAGTTTATAACCAAGCCGTTATGAATGATTCAAATGGAATCAGGTTAACCTCTGTTTTTCAATACGCAAACAGTTATGCGGCATACTTGATTGCAATTTTGTTGGCATCAACATTTTACGTTGTAAAATCACGAAAGTGGTATGCTATTGCGGTGCATGCATTCATGATGTTGTTAGTTATCATTTCATTCTGGCTTACCTTATCCCGCGGAGCTATCGTTATATTACCAGCCGTGCTGCTAATCATTCTTGTCTTTCAAAATCTTCAAAAGCAGACCCTAATGTTAATTCATCTTGGACTCGCATTCATTGTTTCCTTGGTAATATTAGCTAAGATTACCGATATAGGGGTTCAACTGGAAAGTCAATTTTCGCTTTCATTATCTTGGCAGGGATGGATCTGGTTGCTAGTAGCTTCGGCATCTTTTGCCATTCTTTCTGTGCTCATTCAACTGTTTCTTGCTCCGATTCTTGACAAGAAGCTTCAACGGTTTGCCGGTCGCAAGTTCACAAACATTATCCTTCCTATGACCGCAATCATTTTAGGTCTCATTGGAGCTGTGTTGATATTTAGCGACACGGGGTTCAAAAATCTGCTTCCTTCCAACATCCAAACAAGACTTCAAAGTATAAACTTCGCCCAGCATAGTGTTTTGGAGCGCGGAACATTCTACATGGATGCTATTAAGCTTTGGAAAGATTACCCTATATTAGGTGCAGGTGGAGGGGCATGGGCCGCACTTTATGAAAAATACCAAAATAACCCTTATGTAAGCCGTCAAGCACATAATTTCTTTTTGCAATACTTAGTTGAAGTGGGTATTTTAGGTGTTCTTGTTTTACTTGTTTTTATTGCTTCCATCTTGCTATTTTACATCAAAAGTTATTTCAAAGCTTCCCAGGAAAAACGAGATCAGTATTTTGTGTTTTTTATTTTCACGCTCTCATTACTCTCTCATAGTAGCATCGACTTTGATCTAAGCTATGTTTATCTTGGCACCCTCCTATTTCTTTCTTTGGGAGGCATGTTGGCTTTTACGGAACCTGTTCCTATAAAACTAAAAACAGAAAATTGGGTGTTTCATAAAACGTATCCTGCGTTGATTCTATTACTTTCTATAGCATTGTTCTTTACTTCTGTCAGATTGTTAAGTTCTAATAGTTCATTCGATACTTATCTAAAAATGATAGGGAAGAATCAAAACTATAATGAGATTGCTGTGCCATTAAATAGCGCTATTAAACTCAGTCCAAATCATCCAGATTATATTATGGGTTTTTCTAGTGGTTCGATGTTTATTCCAGGCAAAGTTACGATACTAGATCAGCTTTATAGGCAAACGAAAGACGAGCAATTTTACTCGGAGTCGGAAAGTTTAATTCTATCAT
Organism: Paenibacillus sp. SYP-B3998; assembly: GCF_010820665.1. Classification (GTDB taxonomy): domain Bacteria; phylum Bacillota; class Bacilli; order Paenibacillales; family NBRC-103111; genus Paenibacillus_E. The sequence continues at coordinate 31,323 of NZ_JAAIKC010000016.1, forward strand.
TAAAACAAAAAGAGCCTCATAATCGCCTATTGGTGATGGGGCAATTAACACACTTTCAAATGAAGGGGCAACTGGAGGAAGCCCTCACCCTTGTAAATTCCGAGCTTCCGAACTTTCCATGGCAAATTAGTTTATATGAAATGGGCATCTCTTTGGCAGCCGACTTAGGAATTCAAGCGAAAGCAGATGGTAAGGCACAAAATTCTAGTAAATACTGGAATAACGCACTGGAATTACATCAAACCGTGCTTAATCGAATGGAACTTCTTAAAAGCCTTCCTAAAGAACAAAACCAAGGACAACAATTTGGGGTTACCAAACAAATGTCCATTTCTTTGGGTGAGATTTATTTCATGCGTGGAGAGTTCCAGAATTCGATTGCGTTTCTTAAACCGATTCTGACAGATCAATTGGACGATCAATTAAATCGCTTGGCAGCTCGCTATTATTTGGCTGCCCTAAACATGCAAAAGCAAAATGATCAAGCTTTGTTTGAAAAGCTGGTTGCAAAAGACCCCACCGAGCAACAGCAAATCGAAGCTCTTATTTCGTCCGCAAATGTTAGCCGTTAAATCTCGATACCCCTTTACTGATGGATCGGTCCAAGTGCTACTTATTGGGCTTAAGTTTGGGAAAACCGCGCTATCCCAAATACTGGAATTTGATCTCTATCTTTTACTTACCTGACTTCTGTCTATGTTAGCACAACAAATCGCCCTTCGTATGCCGTGAAAGCATAGTAACGAAGAGCGATTTGTTCGTCTTCGAGTCACTAAACTCCAAATTCTCGTATAAACCAAGTATTCTCGATAATTTCTCCGTTTAGAGGGGAAGTAGCACTAGCATTTCTCCCATTGCCTTTCCTTCTCTCTGTTTCAATAAACGGGCTACCGCCGGGCCAAAGATAGCCAGATATATAATTCAGGCATGCTACTTCAATTCAATTACCGTGGGGAAGATTCTAAACTTATTCGTTACGCCATCTCCAAGCTGCCCGTAAGTATCATCTCCCCAGGCATGAATAATTCCTTGGTCATCAATTGCAAATGAATGGTAAGATCCGGTATCAATTTTTATTATTTTTGCATTGAGTTTATTTTTCACTGGAATTTTAGAATCTACCGTTGTTCCATTTCCTAGCTGACCATACTGATTCCATCCCCATACATAAACCTCACCATTTTCAGTTAGAGCTACCGAGTGCTTAAAACCTGCTGAAACAAAATTTATATTCCCATTAAATCCATCAATTTTTACAGGTTCAGGTTTATTTTGGCTATCTTTTAAACTACCATCTTTTTCATAAACATTACTACTCCCATCGCCAATTTGACCGTTTGAGTTATACCCCCAAGCCCAAATTCCCTCATCTCGAGTTAAAGCTAAAGAATGATTATTTCCTGCTGAAATACTTGTAACTCCACTTAAATTTCTAACGATAACTGGTATATTACTTTTTTTGGTGCTTCCATTGCCTAATTGATTAAATTCATTTCGACCCCAAGACCATACTTTACCGTCTTTAGTTAAAGCTAAAGAATGGCTGCCTCCTGCTTCTACTGCTACAATATCATTCAATATAAAACTTATTCAATCCCGTATTTATCATAAAGCTCCTTGATTAATTCATCTCTTTTTTCTTTTCCAACTAAAATCCTTGTTTCTTGTTGGTATCTTGTTGTAATGAGAGTTTTTGCTGCTTCTACTCTTATACTTTTTCCAAGAGGGGTAAATCCCACAATTATAAACACAATTGAGACTCCTACAATAATTTGTTTTAATGAGATACTAATTTTCATTACTGACCCCCTTTTATAAATTAGACGAAACAGATCATACTTTGTTCCGCTATTCTGCACGTAGCTTTTTCACCATACAACAAAATTAATAAGCGTTCACCCAATAGAGTGAACGCCTTTACTTCAAAACGTATATACAACGCCATAATCAGATTAGTGCAACGAAAGCATGGCCGCCATGTCCTCTTGTGCATCGCCGATCAGTTTCAGGCCGAATTTCTCGACGAGTACGTTCATGACACCCTCATTAATGAACTCCGGCGCCTTCGGGCCGATGCGGATATCCTGGATTCCGAGGCTGAACAAGCCTAACAGAATGGCGACTGCCTTCTGCTCGAACCATGACAACACGATGCTCACTGGCAGTTCGTTGACACTGCAGCCAAAGGCGTCGGCAAGCGCCAGCGCGATTTTGACCGTGGAGCCGGAGTTGTTGCACTGGCCCAAATCGATGTATCGCGGGATACCGGTGTCAGCAACCGTGCCGTAATCCACATCATTAAAGCGGAACTTGCCGCAGGACGTCGTCAGGATGATCGTGTCGTTCGGAAGCGATGTCGCCAGTTCGCGGTAATACTCGCCGCCCTTGCCCGGGGCGTCGCAGCCGGCGATGACGAAGAAACGCTTGATCAGGCCGTCTTTAACCGCTTGAATGATCTCTGGCGCAAGCCCGATGACGGTTTCGTGGTGGTAGCCGGTGGTCAGCACCTGCTCGGAGTCGATATTCGCCTCCGGCAGCTCGAGCGCCCGCTCGATCAGCGGCGAGAAATCCTCGTCGACAATTTTCGCGACGTTCTCAAGCCCGGCTACCTCATAGGAGAAAAAGCGATCCGCATACGTGCCCTTGATCGGCATGACGCAGTTTGTCGTCGCTAGAATCGCTCCCGGGAACTGCTCGAACAGCCGGCGTTGATCATACCAAGCTTTCCCGATGTTTCCTTTTAAATGTGCATATTGCTTCAGCTTCGGATACCCATGGGCTGGCAGCATTTCGGAGTGGGTATAGATATTGATGCCTTTGCCTTCCGTCTGCTTAAGCAGCTCTTCTAGCGCATACAGGTTGTGCCCCGTCACGACGATGCACTTGCCCTCGATCTTATTCTGCGGTACCGTAACCGGCTGCGGAATACCGAAGTGCGTCGTATGCGCACGGTCGAGTACATCCATGATCCGCACCGCTGCATTGCCAACCTTCATGGCCATATCTAGGTGCTCCTGCAGATTGAAATTAGAGTTGGTTAATGTCAGATAAAGTGCTTCGTGCGTTATTTTATCCACTTCCGGGTCGGTGTAGCCAAGCTGTCTGGCGTGCGTCGCATAAGCGGCAATTCCCTTCAGTGCAAAGATGATCGTATCCTGCAGGCTTGCGATCGTCTCGTCTTTTCCGCACACCCCGATAACCTTGCAACCGCCGTCCGGCGTTTGTTCGCATTGGTAACAAAACATGATGCATCCTCCGTTCATGATTCGCTATGTCTCTTACAACGATTAGCTTATCAGAAGCGGGAGGAAGCTACTGTGACGGAGGTCACATCGTTTCTGGCGAAATAGTGACAACAGAGCGCAATTGATAAAAAAATAATGTCCCTTCCCTTATAAGGATAGGACATTATTTTGCCAATGAGACTTTTCTCTGCATTTCAGCATTCATCACATAGGCTCGAACCTGAGTTCCCCGACTTGATAATTCTACTGCTTGTCTCTCTAGTAAAACCTACTAAATAAATACCATAACTTGTGAATCAGGAGTCTTTTAAAGCATTCACCCCCTACTTCAAAACTTATTTGTCACCCAAAATCATCATAACGTCTGTACTTCCTGCTTTCCGTGCGTCATGTATAAAGCGCCACTTCATGCCATCCTCTGAACAAGCATGACCACGGCTAAACAGCCCTGTAACTTGCCAAACCGCTACAACGCCAACCTCACAATACGGCGATAATAACCAACGGTGAGAACAGCAAAAACGAAATAGATGAGCGTGTATATCGCCATGGCAATAGCTGCTGGAAAGGTGATGTCTGACAACGTCAGCGCGGAGGCTGCTTTTACGGCGAAGATGGAATGGACAAGCCCTATCGCCAGCGGAATCGCGAACACAAACAGCTGTTTACGGATAATGCCGCCCATCATCTCACGCTCCCCAAATCCGAGCTGCCGCAGAATCGTATAGCTTTTCCTCTCCTGCTCCGCCTCTGTCATCTGCTTGAAATACAGTATGCTGCCTGTCGCGATCAGGAAGATAAGACCGAGAAAACCTGCTATGAAAATGATCAGCCCGAATTTTTGGAGTGACTCTTTATAATACGCGTGGAAGTCCGGCCTGAACTCATCTGCCTTGACATATTTCGCATAGAAACCAGATGCCGCTGCACGCTCGCTCTTAGCTGCGATCTGGTAGGTATCAATGCGAATGGGTTCCTGTTCAGGGGAAGCAGGCATCTGCTCACGAATAGCATTTAGCGTCGCCTCCGGTACGACCAGTTGACGACCGTTCACGTTGTAGTTCATCGTATGGCGATCAATACCTTTGGTCACATTGATGATGATGTGAACCCCGCTTGCTCCAAAATCAACCGCTTGCGGAAACAAAGCGGTGTCCTTCTCCTTGCTTAATGCTTTCCTCTGGCCTTTGTACCAGACGGCCTCACCTTGCCCCGGCATGACAATATCGGCACCGCTCGCCTGTAGTTGTTCTGCTGCGAGCAACAATATGCTGTGTCCATCCTCCTTCCCTTTGCCGAAAGTGCCTGTCAGCCGAACCGCCTCAACTGGTTGATGAATAAACGTAAATCCGGCCTTCTCCAGCTCTACACGAAATAACTTCGCATCATGTTCATTATTTTCAAAGATAAAATCGTATGGCAGCATGGCCCGGGACTCACTCTCGGCCGAATAATAGAGCGAATAAGCGATTGCCACCATTGTCAGTGTCATCGCAGACAGAACCGTAATCAGTGTGAGAGAATTCGCATTAGCTTTCATCCGATGCATGATCGGAGCCAGTGACAAACTGTTTTTCAGTCCGAGTTGTCCGTTCTTGCTCCTTCGAACCCGATAGAACAGCCAGCCAATCGTTACACGAAACAGCAGATAGGTTCCGAGTACGGTCGAAGCGAGAATGATCAGCATTTGCAGGAACAGATCCTGACCGGGCGCTTTGCTGGAGAGCAGATAGCCAATTGCGATCAGCACAATGCCGAGCAGCCCCATCATGGCGGACAAGAGTGCTCTCGGCTGTTTCGGATGATCACCCTCTCGATCCGCCTTGAAGAGTTCGAGCAGCGTAGTGCGGTAAACTTTGAACAGCATTTGTATCAATGTAAGGCCGATAAGTATGGCAAACACAATGGCGGTTTGAATGGCAGCTGAACAGGAGAATGAGAGGGTTATTACGCTTTCGATACCGATCAGTTTCATCAGAATGAGCAAAAAAAGCCGCGACACGAGCGCACCGCCGCCAATCCCGATTAGGAGCGCTCCTAACCCAAGGAGCACATTCTCGGTAATGAGCAACAGCCCCACTTCTCTGCGCGAAAGGCCCACCAGCTGATAGAGCCCGATTTCCCTGCTGCGCCGTTTCAGAAAAATGGTGTTCGCATAAATCATGAAAATGACCACAATTGCAAGCAGCAATGCCCCTGACACTTTAAACAACGAAGCAAATTGAACATCTCCAAATGTCGCTGCCATGATGGAAGAATCATTCTGCAACGTAGCAAACACGAAGTATAGGGTTGTACTAAAAATAAGCGCGAAAAAGTACAAATAGTAATGTTTAATATTTTTCCGCATGCTGCGGATGACCAACTCAAACAGTGTCAACGTGGTCACCCCCGAGCACGGCCTGCACATTCATGATATCTTTGAAGAAGGCTTGCCGCGTCTTGGTGCCGCGATATAATTCGGAATACAGCATTCCGTCCTTCAAAAAAACGACGCGACTGCAATAGCTCGAGGCTACTGGATCATGCGTCACCATCATAATGGTAAGGCTGCGCTGCCGATTAAGCCCCTCCATCATTCCGAGTAGCGAGGAAGCTGCCTTCGAATCTAGCGCGCCTGTCGGCTCATCCGCAAATACGATAGAAGGCCTGTGGATCAATGCGCGTGCCGCAGACGTCCGCTGCCGCTGACCGCCGGAAATTTCATGCGGATATTTATGGGCAATCTCCAAGATGCCGAGATCTGCAGCAATGGCCTGAAATTCAACCTCCGCCGCTTTTTTCTTCATCTTGCCGAGAGAGATGGGCAGCAGAATGTTCTCTTTTACTGTCAACGTGTCGAGCAAATTGTAATCCTGAAAGATGAAACCGAGCTTGTTGCGCCGGAAAATAGACAGTTCTGCGTTTTTCATATTCGAGATGTCCGCATCTTCGACGAATATTTTCCCTTCCGTCGCTTTATCAATTGTCGCCAGGACATTGATCAACGTCGACTTCCCCGATCCGGACGGCCCCATAATGCCGACAAATTCCCCTTCCACTACGCGTAGGTCGATGCCCCTCAGCACCTGCTGAACATTGCCCCTGACACCAAATGATTTACGGATTTGCTCAGCATGCAGCACGGTTTTTTGCCAATTGTTTTGATTCATCCCCATAGCCTCCCACTCTGATCTAACATTCATTTTAGAGAAAAAGGTCGTTCCCGTCGCTCACATCAGATGACAAGTAGGAGATTCTACGTGACAATGTTGTCATATTGAATCGATTTTGTTCACATGGCCAGCCATGATTGTCCATTGCAGCATCGTCATGTCCGAACAGATTCGAACGCATTACGTACAGTGAAGGTCATCTCCATCTCCGTTCCTGCGTGCAGCCCCGACTGTACCGTCAAGGAAATCCCGATTTTGAACGCAACATTCCTGGCTAAATAGAGCCCTAGTCCGGTTGCCGCATTTTGCAATCTACCGTTTCCCCCGGTAAATCCTTTGTCGAAAATACGCGGCAAGTCATGCGTGGCGATGCCCGGCCCTTCATCTTTAATCGTTATCCTGACATGACCATCAGGCGTGAGCGTCGTCGACAGAAGTATCATTCCGCCTTCTGGGCTATATTTGACCGCATTCGTCAACAATTGCCGGATGATGAAACGGCACCATTTGCGGTCCGTCCTAACTAAAGCCTCTTCCCCGTCGAACTCGACGGCAATATTTTTCTCCACGCACCAAGAAGCCAGCTCGCGTACTTCCTGAGAAGCAAGCCGCTGAATCCCGGTCTGTTCCAGCACATAATCCGCCTCCAGCGACGGCAAACGTGAGATGTACAGTTGCTGGTCAATGAGCAAATGAATTCGCAGCCATTCAGATTCAATTTTGCACAACGCCGGATTGCCCTTGTTGGCATCGATCGTCAATTTCATCGCGGTCAGCGGCGTCTTCACTTCATGCACCCAGGCAGCAATATAGTCCTGTTCCACAGATTGGGCAACATGGCTATCTGAAAGTTTATGCCAATACCAGTGACCCGCTGCCCGCAAAAGCTGATTAGTTGCTTCTTCGTGATAAAAATAAGTAGGTGGCAATGTTTCAATCCAATCTTCCTCTATTTCTTCAGCCAGATCCGCTAGTAGACGCGCATATTTCGTTTCTTTTCGGAAGCGCCACCCAAGAAAGGCTACCATAGCCAGAATTAGCAGCGAGTTTAAATACAGCATCGAGACAACTTGGATGGCAATGCCATTGTCGATCCAGATCAGCAAATCCACGAATAACAAGGAAAGCAGGTAGAAAACAATCCAGCTTTTCCTGTCATACAAATAACGGAGTAACAAGTCATTTCCCCCTCATAACGTGGCCGCCATATAGCCAAGCCCTTTCTTCGTTACAATGGCTTCTTCCAGCTGGAATACCATCAGCTTTTGGCGTAACCGAGTTATATTCGCTGTTAGCGTATTGTCGTTGACGAAACGTTCATCATCCCACAGCTTGCGGATTAGATCGTGGCGAGATATCACTGTATCCTTCGCCTTAACGAGCACAACGAGTATAAAGAACTCATTCTTGGTTAAAATCACGTCCTGTCCATCCTTGCGGATCAGACCACGCTTCATATCAATCATGGAGCCGTTCCATTCGATAAGATCGGCCGCTTCCTCTCCGTAAGCATACGTCCGGCGAAGAATCGCCTGAATTTGGGCCAGCAGCACATCCATATTGAACGGCTTTTGAATATAATCGTCCGCCCCCATATTCATCGCCATCACCATATCTAGCGGATGATCACGCGATGACAGAAACAGAATCGGTACTTTCGACACCGCCCGAATCTCCCGGCACCAGTGAAAACCGTCATACATCGGGAGCTGGATATCGATGATGACCAGCCCAGGCTGCACTTTAATAAAAGTGTTCATTACATCATCATACCGCTCCGGTCCCGTGACGTGAAACGACCATTGTTCCAATCTCTCCTTCAAGGAACGAAAAATGGCAGCATCGTCTTCGATAATAAAAATGTTCAAATCCATAACGGCCAAACCCCTTCCCGCGATTGCCGCGCTGGTTCGTTTAATACAGCAATCCATTCCTAGCTTTCTTCATCATATCATTACAGGTTGGCATTTCCACCGTTATTTCCACGATAAATGACCAAATTACAATGTTCTTCCGATCATTTCAATCGGTCTGCGCTTGGCAGCCTCCTTGACTTCACTTCAAAAAACAAAAGGGAGAGGCAAAAATCGCCCTCCCGGATCATACTTGTTCAGAGCAGTGTTTTCCTGCTCTTCCTTGTCTCATCAACGATTACATGCCAACTTCCTTATTTCGGAAGCAACATCGTGAATAGCAGCGCTGCCAGCTCCTGCTTGTTCAGCGCCCGTTGCGAACCGTAGTCCATCGTACCGTTCGAATCGGTCACCTCAGGCCCATACAGCTTCCATATCACAGATGAGCTAACGGCTTCGACAGCCCATTCTGACGTGCCGGGCGCGAGCGTAGCCGTGGAATCTGCCACCCGAATCCCCGTTCCCGTCAATAAGCGGAAAACGATAGCGGCGGCTTCTTCTCGGCGGATCAGACGGTCCGGTTCGAACAAGCCGTCTCCCATCCCATTCAATATGCCTGCCTCAACAGCGGCTTGAATATCTCTTCGGTACGGAGAATTTTCAATGTCCTTAAATAACGATGGATTTGCGGATCCAGGAATACTCAATACCTTGTTAAAAGCATGAATGAAGGCTCCACGCGTGACAGATTCCAGAGGTTGAAACGGCTTTGACAGATCATCAGTCAATAAGCCTAGCGATTTCAGGCCGAGAATGTAACTGCCATACGGATGACTGACCGATACATCCGGGAAACCTTCCAGATCATCCGGTATTTTGGCCGCATAACTGAAAAAATTCTCGTAACTCAGATAACTTTTCAGATAACTGATTCGGCCATCGGCATCCTTCTTGAATGCAAGCGGCTTGCCCTGTTCATCCACGAACAGCAGATCGTCGACCTGCTTCAGTTGGTGACGGCTGGAAACATCGCTCACCATAAGGGTGCCATCACCTGCCGTTTCGACTTTGGTCAGTAATTTGATCCGCAAATCGGAATACAAGCCTTCGAACTTGGCGAGTGCCTTCTCGGTCTGCGGCTTAAAGCCCTCCGGGCCAAATGTCGATTTACGACCGGCATAATAATGATCCATAAATGCAGTAAATAAGTCGTTTCGCAAATCCTGATTCGCATTGTAAGAAACGAAGACACCTGTTTTGCGGTCAGGCAGCAGCCACAATAGCGAACTGAAGCCAAGAATATCGCCACCTTTGGAGATTACGTCTTCACCGTTCGTATGGAACGGATCCACAGGCGTTTCAAAACCATAGGTCATATCCGGCAAATCCGGATAGATGGCCACACGGTAGGTCGACATCGCCTTCACTGATTCAGGCGACAGGATTACCGTGCCGTCAGCTGTCCGGCCATTGTTCAAGAAAGCTTTCATAAACAGCGCCATATCGGAGGCTGTCGATACCATGCTGCCTTCCGGCCACTCGCTCGGTGAAAAATCGTACACCGGAATAGCGCCGCCCGCTGCATCGTAAGAAGTTACGAGCCGTCCAGCCAAATCCTTCGTCAAGCTAAAGCTGCTTGACGTCATGCCGAGCGGTCCAAACAGATGCTTTTGTACATAGCTCCCGAAGGGCTCTCCACTTACCTGTTGGACGATGAATCCTAGCAGCCGCGATGCGAAATTATCGTACATATATGACGTTCCGGGCTTGCGAAGGACTGGCGGGAACTGATCGAAGATGCTTTCTTTTAGTGAGATCGGCTTCTGAGAAGCATCAGTCAAATAGCTGGAGTCAGATGGTTCGCGCACTTCGAAACCGGTCGTATGCGTCAACAAATTCTCAATCGTGACCGGTGTATCGAAGGGATTGGTTACTTTGAAACCGTTCAGATACTTTTCAATATTGTCCTGAAGCGAAATTTTCCCTTGATCCACGAGCTGCATAGCGGCAGTCGCCGTGAACACTTTGGAGACGGAAGCGATCCGGAACGTGGATTGGCTTCCATCTACTAATGACTTCGACGTTTGGTCCGTTACGCCATAGCCTTTGGAAACGAGGACTTTCCCGTCTTGAACGACGGATACTATGGCGGCCCCTGCCTTTTGCTTGATGGCATCCTTGGCAAAAAAAGCGTCCAGGAACGCCTCGACTTCCTTGGCATCACGCGGTCCGTTCGTAAAATCTCCCGTACCGGCGTTGCCGAGTGAGGCAAGCTGTTTCCCGGAGGCAAGCGGATTCGATTCAGGCTGTTGCTGCGCGTACACGTTTGCTTCCCCGGCGAGACTCAGCGTCAGCAGAGCAATCAGGACGCCTAGCGTGCGTTGGGTTCGTTTCTTGTTCTTAATCAACTAGAATCCTCTCCTTGCTTTCTATTCATTTGAACTTGGAATAACTGGAACTGTATTCAGACCTGAGACGGGGGTAACCAATCCAAATTGAACAGGCCATTCATACATCCTTATTGTATGGTTTAGATTAGACACTGTCGTTCGATTCTGATGACAATCAAGAGGGGAAATGTTACATTCTTGTCACGTTCGGATGAACTCAAATCATTTTTGGTTGAAAAAATAGGGAGATGAGGCTTTTGTCTCACTCCCTTTGGATATTCAGTGTTAGACTTAACAAGAGTCTACTCTGTTATATTGAGCGTAAAATACTCGTAAAACACTTCTACTCCAATTGCTAATTCCTATATTTTAGTGATTCGTGAAGGTATCATGCCGTTTCAGCTCTATTTGACTTAAGGCTACAAAAAATACAGCGGTAGCTTAGGACATCAAAATAATGTCCTAGTCTACCGCTGATTATTTGGGTTAACGTAATGAATCGAGTTCCTCTCTTGTTTTCTCGTTTTTCTTTAGTTTCAGTAAGAACACATACTTAAATGAGCATCTTCAACAGGCCCATAGACTTGTGTGAGCGAAAAATGACAGTTTGTTTCAGAATTCGTCAGCACAACAATTTTCGAGGTGACCGTCAAGTCATGGGTTTCTTTTATGGCTTCTTCTCTAAACTTCGAAGTACCTCTTGTTCGTGTGCCAAAAACATTCAAATCAACCGTTCTTGTTTATTCACTCTTAACTTCTCAAATTCGCTATCAACCAAAGTGATCCAAATTTTGTCCTGCAATTGCTTTCATTTAGATTCTTCTCTTAAATTAATTGTGTTGTTATTAGCTCGTCGTTTGCATTTTTGCAGACTTAGAAGAGAGCGCAGATAAGTTGAATCCTTTAACTATAAGCCATACCGCTAGAATCATTTCATAAGAGGCTACTGGAATCGCCAAAACGGCTCCCCATGTTGAAAGTTGACGAATGACACCGAACATTACTAACAAAGCGGCAATCAGAATGAGTGTTGCTCCGGTAAGACCCCAGCCTGAGATCACCCGGGGAACGAGTTTTGATTTATACAGTAAATAACTGCCAAGCATCGTATTTACTCCCAGCATGAAATTGGGGCCAAGCAAAAAGGTCCAGTCATGTATGGCTTTTAATAATGTACCTGAAGTTTGAAAAGAGGCTGCATTCGGAGCTCCTGCTTTTACAAATTCCTGACTTAAGGTCAATAGGGATAGTACGCTGATTATACCAACAGTAATAATAACGGCTTCAAGAAACCGGAAGCAAACATACCCAAGAGCTAAGCTTTCATTTTGCTTTCTTAATAATGGAAACAGCGTAATCGAAGTGCCAATAGCTGAACAGACAAGAATTAACTCAAAAACCGCTCCCAGTATCACCTTGTTTGCATGTTCAGAACCTTTAATAAGATAATCGGGATCATTTAGAATAGGGTCATATAAAATAAGACCTATTATCGACGAAACCGTCGCAAGTATAAATAGTACTCCCACAATTATTGCGGTCTTCTTGTGTGTATTCATAGGTTTGTCTCCTTATTGAATTCATGTCTTCACAGTTATGACTACATTTCCTTTTTTGTGTCCTTTCTCGACATACCTATGAGCCTCGGGAATTTGATTTCTTTTAATCCCCACATTCGGCTGATCAGAGGCGGCCACGGGCTGCGCTGTCCATCTTCCCTCAGCGCCACCGATCTCCGCGATTCTTCACGTAGTGCGCAAACACAAAGCGCCAAGGGATGACGAAAGGAAAAATCACGACTATCAAGCATTCTAAGGCTATCGCCAAGGTTGACTCGTCCATTTGACCGGAGGTCCACAGTGGGAGCGCAACGACAATCATCCAGATCGTCTTCCACACCAATTCCCACAGAAGCAAAGGCAGCATCTGCAGCGGATACCGCAGCCCCAGTACTGACAGAGCCGAAAAGGCGGCCAGCATGCAGGCGACCACTCCTTCCATCAGTTCCCACGGCTTTTCGTGGTGGATGACTCCAGGCCATACCACGATACCGAGCCCCACGACAATAAGAAGGTACAGCGCTCTCAGCAAATAAAGACGAAACAACGAGACCTCCACAATTATTGCTGTTTTCGTGTTAATATTCATTTGTTTATCTCCTTTTTTGAATTCACGTCCTCACAGTTATAACTACATTTCCCTTTTTGTGTCCTTTTTCGACATACCTATGAGCCTCGGGAATTTGTTCTAACGGATAGGATCTATCGATGACCGGTTTTATGTTTTCTCCCTCAATAAGCTCCTTCAGAAAAACTAGATATTCAACAAGATCCTTCCGTGACATATCCACACTCACATAGGTTCCGTTCGAGCGAAGCGCTTTCTTGCATGTTGATTTTGTAATTTTCGATATTTTTTTCCCAACAGCATCAAAAATTAAATCATAACGTTCTCCACTCGCTGTAAAATCCTGTTTCGTATAATCAATTACCCTATCGGCTCCTATAGATTGCACCATTTCAAGATTTGTGGTACTGCATACCCCTGTTACATCCGCCCCATAATATTTGGCAAGCTGTATCGCATAAGTACCTACACTTCCAGAAGCCCCATAAACAAGAACCTTCATTCCACTTGCGATATTTCCTTTTTTAAGAGCATTCAAAGCGGTTATGCCCCCAATTGGAACAGCTGCAGCCTGCTCATACGTCAGATTGGTCGGTTTTATAGCCACCATGCCATCTTCAAGCAGACATTTGTACTCGGCATATGCACCAAAGCCAATACCACAGAAAGCAAAAACTTGATCACCTTCCTTAAATCGTTTTACATCTTTGCCTACTGCTTCAACTTCCCCAGCTAACTCAAACCCTAGTACCGTTACTCTTTTTGGCCTAATCAAGCCATTGTAAAGTCTTGCAACGAATGGGTCAGCCTTTCGCATGCGCCAGTCCCCTGCTGTTACCGTTGTCGCATAGTTTTTCACCAGTATTTCATTGTCCTTGGGTGTAGGTTTTTCTAACTCTTTCAGATGAAGAACATCCGGTGATCCGTAATTGGTGTATACAATTGCTCTCATATTCTAACCTCCCAATAATTACCATTATAATGAGCAGACCAGCCCAGATAACCCTGATTAGACATAATTCTTCTTCATCCAATCCGTGATACTAAGACCCTCTGATTCATGTAATTCATCCATATCAGCCATTCTAAGTAAAGATCCGTCTTTGATCGCAATGAAGCAGTCCAGTAAGGATTCAATTTCCGCAATTTCATGGCTTGTCATGATGAGTGTCTGAGATTCCAAGTCAACATAAGAAATCATTCCTTTAACGATAGATTCACGCACCATGGGGTCAAGTCCGGACAACGGTTCATCCATTAGAATGTAGGGTACTTCTCTAGCCAAAGTAAGCATGATTTTTAAGCGACCACGTTTTCCTTTCGAGAGATTTTTTATTTTCATATGAGGCTCCAGCTGCATAAACTTCATGATTTCTTCCGCTTTAGCCATGTTAAAGTCCGTATATTGGGAAGCCTGGAAATCCATCGCTTCACGTACTGTGTATATGGAATAAAAAGAACCAACCTCCGATAAATAAGAAACCACTTTGCTGATTCTTCGATTGGCAGTCTCTCCATTTACGGTTACCCTCCCACTCGTAGGAAGCGACAGTCCGGAAATAAGTCTCAATAGCGTTGACTTCCCACTGCCATTCTCACCCACAATGCCAATGATTTTACCTACGGGCAAAGTGAATGAAATGTTATTGAGCGCGGACTGTTTAACATATTTCTTGGAAACATTCGTCAATTGAATCAAATTACTCATCTCCTTTATCAAATTTGCTCAAGTGATCCTGTAGCCCTGAAATGATTTCATAAGAGCTGAACCCCATTTCCTGCATGACTTGAACAAACGATAGGATCTGCTCATTTTTTAAATTTTCACGTTGTTGAACCAAGCGTTCCTCTTGTTCCGTAACAAACGTACCTTGACCTCTTTTCGTTTCCAGAATACCCTCTCGCTCCAACTCACTGTACGTACGCTGAATTGTGTTTGGATTAACACTGTATTTGATCCCCATTTCTCGGACAGAAGGAAGCTTCTCACCTGCTTTCAATTCTTTGCTTACAATCTGTCGATTGATTCGATCCGCTAGTTGCAGATAAATGGGCTTTGAAGCATTAAATTCTTCCATTCTTACACCTCAACTTTGTTATCAACGATCCACGCGCTCAGGAAGAATAGTCCAATGATAAAAATGAAGGTATACAAATATTCTCCTGTATATGTTTGTATTGGCTGTATTGAAAAAGAAGGAAAATCATAGGTAATACTTCCCCATTTCGTTACTAAACTATACAGTTTAGTGGTTTCGAATAGGGCAGTTATCCAACTAGGTATAATAACAGCCCCAATAACGACTAACCAGCTCCAACGCCCGATTGCAAATTTAAGGGATTGGTAAAGCGCCCAAAGAAATAACACCCAAACGCCAATTATGATAGAAATTATAAGAATATGAAGAAATATTAATAATCCCGATATCCAAGCATCCGTCCAATACGCTTCAATTAAGTTAAACTTGGGTATGATCAGCAATCCAGACATCACATATAACATCAATAATGAAATAATGAGCATCATCAGCCCGTTCACTATCTTACTAATTAACAATGTAGAGGCTGGCCCAGGATTATGCAGCCATAAATGTAGCTGGTTTGCCTCTATTTTCAAACTGATAAATACAATAATCGGAACATATAAAACATGCAAAACAATAGCAACTGCTAAGGGTAAGAAAATAAGTAATGTATGATCTGCTTGCCTCCCCATATATAACGTCAACATGGCAATCAATAAATTAATGACAAGTCCTACGAAAAACACAGTTCTTGTTAATTTAAAATCTTTTTTTAATAAAGCTACCCATGCCCTCATCCAAATCTCTCCTTCTTAATGAAACTAAGCAATTAAATTATTGTATTAATGTAATAGTACACTAATAAGCTATACCAAGTAAATAGACAATAAAAAAGAAGCAAGAAGGAACATCTTCTTTACTTCCTGAGTCCGTATTAATACTAAGAGACAATCCTCAATTGATTCTTCTTGTACTTTTATAGTCATTTCATATCCCCAACGACTCCATTCACCAAATGCTTCCTCATCAGTATAAGTCGGGAATGAGATAATTTTCTTGTCACCCAACAGTTTTGTCGGATGGCAAAAACATTATCCGATTAATGACAAGAGCATTGTCCGAATCATCGGCCATCCCCCTTCCACCTCTCATAATAAAAATGGGTTTCACTCAAGTATATTTCTGGCTGAATAATTCAGTGAAATCTTGGAAAAATTAAGATTGCCTAAATAATCACAAATTGGAGGTGTATCTATGTCTGACCAACAATCCGAACAGCAAGATGCAGTAACAGCGGCTCATAATGCCGTAGCTGATGCATTAAGCGAATTGAATCAAGCACAATCGGTTAGTAATCATCGACGACAATCTATACAGAATGCGCACGAACAACTTGACCAAGCCCATGCACAATTAGCAGAAGCACGGACGGCACAATCTGGTAGTACTGATGAAGATAGCCTCACGTAAATAAGGGGTAGACTCAGATACATGATTACATGCAAAAAGCCTCGAGAACTGGGGCTTTTCTTATTTCTCTATGACCTTCTCCATAGGCTGTCTAAAATAAGGTGCTAAATTCAGGGCCTAAAGTGTATTCAATAATTTCAAGCCATAATTAAACAAACCTGCCCATTCGTTTAACGAGGCTGCCAATTAATCTAGCGGCAGCCTCGTTCTTTGTATTGTTTTCGGATCCGTTCGCTGTCCAGCATTTAGGATCCATCATGGCCGTACCTCATTCACGCAATTAACTTTTTACTATACAACACGAATTTCATTGACTTTTCATTGTTTCTGTTCCTTTCTAGCGAGATGAAACAGCCATCCGTAGATCCAAAGGAAAATGGGGAATACAAAAGAGATATACAAACCTATCTTCCCAGACCATTTGGCCATTTGAGCTACTTCAGAAGAAGAAGGGAGGAAAAAGAATGACAATAATATCCATAGGCACATGAGTATTCGTAAAACATTTCGATGATCCTGCTTGCCGCATAATTGACTTGCTCCCAGCACAGCTGTGTAGAGGTAGGGAATGATCGTCATAAATAGCATAAACAAATAAAAGGAAAGAAAAGTGATTTCCAATCTGTACATGACTAATATGTAGAACCCCTTATTTTTAACTATCGTTTCCGTTAACGTAACGTGCTTCAATGAACTATCCTCGGTCTGTTTTATGGTTTGAGCCATGAAACTTCATATCCCATCTTACCGATAATATCGATTCCATCTTGGAATTCTATTTTGTTTTCTCCTGTCCATCCATTTTCTAATCCATACAGAATGAATTCTCTAATCGTTCTTGGATAATTTATATTAAAAAATTCCTTATTGTTGG
Organism: Paenibacillus sp. SYP-B3998; assembly: GCF_010820665.1. Classification (GTDB taxonomy): domain Bacteria; phylum Bacillota; class Bacilli; order Paenibacillales; family NBRC-103111; genus Paenibacillus_E. The sequence continues at coordinate 48,461 of NZ_JAAIKC010000016.1, forward strand.
TTTCTTTATTCTTCAAGGAAACACCCACTAATAGCGGGCTCCCTGTAATCGGATCGTCCCATGTAAAAAACTGAAATGTGCACGTTAAATTTTTAAAACCCTCTAAGGATACCTTTAAAGAAATGTTACTCGAATGGTTATTATACTTTTGGTTAATCACATACAAGTATTCCTTATCACCAACAATAATTTTTCTTGTCTTTTTCTTCATGATTTTAGCACCGCACATGTCACAAATCTGACATATTAATTAAATTTATTTGTTTATAATTTTGTTTCTATAATCACGTTATCCTTCCCGTTAGCTGAGAAAGCCGCCGATCGTTTGATATCGGCATCCTTCACTTGATGTATTGAACTAAAGTTCACCATTAGCACAATCATACATTCGTATCAAGCATCGCTGGAATATTTATTTCTTTCACACAAGACGCCTTGGATAGATTCATGACGCACTTAACTAATGAAACGATATCCTGAAGGGGAATCTGTGTGCCATTATAAGCCGATAAGACTTTCTCTATTCCGTCTTCATAAGGAATTTGGGTTGCAATTTCACCTGGATTTATACATGTTACACCTATTCCATAATTCTTTACATGTTCCCGTAAAGAATTGCAAATACCACGCAATCCGAATTTTGAAGCCACAAATGAAATTTGTGTAAAATCATTATTTTCAAGGCCTGCCGTAGATCCGATTAAAAAAATTTTTGCGTTATCTGATTGTTTTAGATTCGGTAACAGCTTTTGGATACAAGTAATTGCAGATGTTACATTTACATTAATAATTTTTGCAATTTCGTCTGGACCATCTTTCTCAAAATCATAGTCATCCCTAAATCCCTTGTTCTCCCAGATCCCAACATTATATATTAATACATCTACGGTGACGCCATTTAATGTGTTCGCGATCCTGTTGCTTGCATCAGATAACGATAAGTCAGCTTCTATCCAATATCTTTGGACACCATCGTTAAGTTTTAAACTCTCCGGGCGACTTCTGGAAACCATCCATACGTTATCACCCGTTTCGGGCAACCCTTTGACAAATGCCTCACCTAATCCTTTACTCGCCCCGAAGATAATAAAGTTTTTCATATTTTTCTCCCTTGCTTTTTTTCCATTATCTTAATTAGTCTTTTCTACTTTGTAAAGACAGGGCTACCGATATTGGAAGGATAATTGCGTTATTCTGCTCGTTATCCGAGCAAATACTTTATTACTCTGCGGAGATAAAAAGAATGGGGTTGCACATAGGGCTAACACAATATCAGACAATAAAATCCACCTTACACAACAATAATTTCCATCGCCATAACATGAGCAAATTTTTATAATTATTTTAGTAAGCGTTTACAATTTTGTGTCCAAGGGAGTGATTGTCTGTCTTCCAACAGAGATTTACGATTGACCTGAAGAAAACGGTTCTGATCTCCCAAACCTAAGGAGGTATTATCATGTTTCAAGCCATGAAATCATTAGTTAACCGAATTCGTAAGTATGCAGCCGTTTCACTCGCTGTTATCCTTGCAGTTTCCCTCGTTTTTCCGGCACCTCAAGCCGAAGCATCCAGTATTCGCAGTGATTACAAGGCTTATGCGATGGCTCCGCTTACCAAGATAACGGATTGGAATGCATTCCGCAACCAACTGACAGCACTGAAGAATAACAATATTTATGCCCTCACAACCGACGTCTGGTGGGGTGACGTTGAGCAGGGCGGCGATAACGTATTTGACTGGTCTTATTACAAAACTTATGCCGATACGGTGCGTGCTGCGGGCCTGAAGTGGATTCCGATAATCTCCACGCATCAATGCGGGGGCAACGTCGGTGACGACTGCAATATTAAACTGCCTTCCTGGCTCTGGAACAAGGGCACTCAAGACCAGATGACGATGCGCAGTGAAACCGGCTATTACGATTACGAAACCTTGTCTCCCTGGTGGACAGGAACATCGACTCAATATGATGAGCTCTATGCCTCCTTTGCAACGAATTTCAGCGGCTACAAGGATATTATCGCCAAAATCTACCTCTCCGGAGGCCCGGCGGGTGAGCTTCGATTCCCATCCTATAATACGGCCGATGGCTGGAACTACCCGGGGCGCGGCAAGCTGCAGGCGTACACCGATACGGCAAAGCAAGATTTCCAGAATGGCATGAAAACTAAATACGGCACCATCTCCGCTCTCAACAGCGCTTGGGGAACGAGCCTAACCGCTTTCTCTCAGGTAAATCCGCCAAGCGATGGTGATAATTTTTTCATCAACGGCGTAAAGTCCACGTATGGTAAAGACTTCATGACTTGGTATCAGGGTGTGTTGGAGAAGCATCTGAAGGCCATTGCTGCTAAAGCGCACAGCCGTTTCGATTCCGTCTTCGGTGTTCCGCTCGGTGCGAAGGTGGCCGGGATTCATTGGCAGATGAACAGCTCTTCCATGCCGCATGCAGCTGAATTAGGGGCAGGATACTACAACTACAGCACGCTGTTGGACGAGTTTAAGAGATCAAATCTCGATCTGACCTTTACCTGCTTGGAAATGACCGATAGCCAAGCTTATACAAGCCCTTATTATTCCGCCCCGAAATCGTTAGTCATTCAAGTAGCGAACCTGGCGAACCAGAAGGGCATTCGCATCAATGGAGAGAACGCACTGCCGATCAGTGACGGAAGCGGCTATCAGAATGTGGCCGAAATGCTGTTTAACTACAATTCCGGCGGTTTCACTCTGCTTCGGATGTCCAGCCTCGTCAATGCGGACGGCTCAAAGACCGGCTTGATGGATGTTTACCGGGATGCGATTGCGATGACTCCGATTCCAGTCACCTTTATTGTGAAGAACGCGCCAACCGTATCCGGGGACAGCGTATATGTGACGGGAAGCCGCTGGGAAATGGGTAACTGGACAACCGGTGTTTATCCTCTCAAGCTGACGTACAGCAACTCCACGGCGGACTGGCGAGGCACAGCTTACATTGGAGCTTCCCGCTATTATGAATTCAAAGCCATGATTAAGGATGGCGGAGGCAATCTCAAAAGCTGGGAGCCTGGAGCCAACAATACGTGGTCGACGCCCACGGCAGGAACGAGCTATACAATAACTTGGTAATTTCCGGTATGAAATAAGAGAAGTAGAAATTGAATTAGATTAAACTGGTTGCCAAAAGGTCTGTTCCTTGAGTTTAGGATAAGATTAAAAGATAAACTGCGATGCAAGGGCTATTCTTGTAATCGCAGTTTTTTCAATTTGGTCCTAGAACTGTAGGAGCTTACTTTATATGATGTAGCGCTTAGATCAATCAATTTAGGGCTCTGGATAGAGAACTACATGCTATACGCGTATGTGCTTTAATTAATAATTGGAAATCATGTATGGAGGACGTATCCCAAGCAAAGGCTCAGGTGCGTTCTTTTATTGACGGATAGGATAGTTCCAACTGATTAACATCTGGTGACAGAAGGTCATGGAGAACCTGGAATGACGGTTCTGCTCTCCAGAAGAGCATCAAAAGTTTGCTTGATTTCTTTAGGAAACACATTTCCGACCATACTGGACAGGCCATTACATCCACCTATTATAATATTCCCCATTCTATGTGGGTATAGATATTGGTTCTGACTTTCATCTTGCTGCGTGCATTCCGTTTGAAAAGTTCCGCAGTGAGAAGGAATGGAAGCGCACCAAGACAATGAAGTGGTATAAACCTCATGATTTTTTTATATTGCTGGAACCGACCGGCGGACATTATTCATACTTGATCATAAAGGTAAAACAAAACACCTTCATCCCTTTGGTTTCGTTGAACCAAGAAAATGACGGTGTTTTGTTTTATCTACTATGATTGCGGGCTAAGCTTGAAAAAACAGTCTGAAGATCATAGTTGCAGCCTGCGCTCTGGAAGCATGGTCCTTTGGTGCGAAGCTTCCATCTTCTATGCCGTTGATAATTCCAGCATTTTTAATGGCATCAACTGCCGCTTTTGCATAGGAAGCAATCTGAGGCTGATCAGTGAAGGCAGCGGAAAGTTGGCCGGACGCAAGCGTTAGGTTCAATTGCTGACTGATCCGGTAAACCATTACCACCATATCCTCGCGAGTAATGTTGTCGTTCACACCAAAGGTGCCGTCATCCTTGCCGTTTACGATACCAAGCTTCTGCGCACTTGCTATTGCATTCGTGTACCACTCCCCTTCATGGACATCGGTGAACGTTGTTACAGCTGTCACATCAGCAAGATCAAAGGTATCAATCAACATCTTGATAAATTCTGCGCGTGTCACTTCGCCAGTGGGATTGAACCAGCCATTGCCCGTTCCGTTAATTGCGCCCCTTGCAGCTAGCGCTTGAATACTATCCTCAGCCCACGGCGCTACGGATGTATCGGTAAAGGAGGCATGAGAATAGGCAGCCGCATACTGACTAAAGTGCTTTGCCTTAAATTCAACATTGCCTGTTGCCGGGTTATATTTACCGTTCTTCACAACTTCGAGCTTACCAGTATCGTCAATGCAATAAATGATGATGTTGTTCGGCTTTTCTCCTGCTTTCATTTTGTATGGGATACCTACTTGCACGCCACTTCCGTTAAAGCTGCTGACCTTCTTTCCGTCAATGCGAAGACTGAAGTCATACACCATTCTTCCATTCAACTGCTCCTGAACGGTTGCCAACAGATTGGCTGTGTCTACCGCTTCCACAGAAAGCTGGATGATGGATGCAGCAGTTCCGCCATTTTTGCTAACCAGATCAGGATTGATCGTAACGGTTGCTAAGCCTGTTTCTAGTTGAATGGCTTTTATGCTGCTGTCTGCCAAAATATCCTGCACTGGAATGTCCAATCTCACTTGCTTTGTACCGGTAGCCGCATTCACGACAATTGTAATTTTGTGATCTATCGCACTATGTAGTGCCGCTTTAATGTCTTCTGGCTTCACCGTTGCCGAAGCCATGCCGTTCGCGTCCGTTATCGGTTGAACGATAACTTTGCCAGAATCAGACGTCGTAGTTGACGTGCTCGGTGTGCTTGGCGAGCTGGTTCTTGGCGTCGGATCGTCTCCGCCTCCCGCGGCTTTCGTTACCACGATAACCGCTGTAGCTTCCTTGCCTCCATCAACTGTCGTAACTTTAATCGTCGCTGTTCCCACAGCAATAGCCGTTACTTTACCTGAGCTATCAACCGTTGCAATGCCTGTGTCACTCGAGGTCCAAGTCACCTCTTCATTGCTGACAAATTCCGGTTGGAACTTAGTTTTCAATACACCTACCGAGCCTACTTTCAAAGGAAGTTCAGTTGGGTCCAGTGATATGCCGGTTACCGCTACATACGCGCCAGGAGCCGAGAAAAACGTGACAAAACTGTCAATCATACCCTCTTTACTCGTCATTGCACGAATCACCTTAGCCGATGTGACGCCGATTGGCGAGGTATAAGCTGCGCTATTCTTCGTCGGCAGCGAGCCATCCGTCGTGTAGTAAATCGTTGCCCCTTCAATATCAGTTATCAATGCAACAGATTTTGTAGTTGCTTTAACAAGAGGAGCCTTAGCCTTCTGCATCACAACCACAGGAGTGCCTCCCGGTTCAATAGACAAAGCGTCGAAGTTAAATCCGTCGCCATTATCAATAATACGGAGTGTTTGAACGCCTGCATCCAATTTGACGACGACTGAGGCTTCCTGATAGGTACCCCAGGATCCTGTAGTCGGCATGGACGCGGAACCTTTGAGCGCTCCGTTTGACAATATCGAAGCGGAAACACCGCCTTGTGGCGTAGCATATTGGAGATGCACTTTGTAATAGCCTTTCTGCGGCACATTAATGAGATAATCAAATGTGGATCCTGCAGTCGTGTACCCAAGATTATTCATACCGCTTCCGTACTGTATCACCTGTTGGCTTGCTGCTACAAACTTCTCGGCCTCAACCTTGATGACACCGTCGCTTCCCGCTGCTTGAGTAGTCACGGGTTCAAAAGCAATGTTTTGCATATCAAACGAGCCGCTGTTTCCTTGAATACGAATGATTTGTTCACCTGCCTGCAGCTGCACAGAAAGCCGCGCACCCGCCCAAGCTGTTGAACCATACAAATTCGGAATGGTATAGGAGCCTAGGGTGCTGAGATTTTCAGACTGCAAGAGGAATCCGCCGCCGTTCGGTGAGGCTACATTCAGAGTAACTGCATATTTGCCTGAGGCAGGCACGTTAATCTTAAATTCAGCCCAAGCTCCTGTATGAATACCGGTTAGTTTGGCATTTGAAGTATCAGCACCATGGATGGCTACCCCTGATAATTGATAGTAGTCGTTAGCCGTTATTGGGCCAGGCAAAATATCAGTAGCAATCGTTTTGTGCCCCGTCCCCATCAGCATGATACTACCCATCAGTGTCTGACTAGCTTCCGTATTCGAGTACGTCGATGCCGTAACCGTCAACGGCGTATTCACGTAATACGGCTTCGTTGGATCCCACCGCAATTGAACATTGGCTTGAGCCGGACCCGCATAGGTTACGTCACCTAACGTAATCCCCATGGCGGCCGCTTCAACGCCAAGCGCAATGGTGCCAAGCTTCGTTCCATACGTCATTCCTGTTACAGTGAGGGATATCTCCTTATTATTCACATTGTAAGGCAGAGATTGCGGAGCGACAGTCATTACTACTGGATCCTTCTGTCCTAGCACTATGCGATCCCACTTGTACGTAATGACGGATTTCGCTGGAATTTGAGCAGCCACTTGTGTGCCATCGCTTACGAGTTTGAACGTTTGCGTGATATCGGTCTGATTGACGACAACGGAAACAATGGTTTTCTTGTCCGGGCTCATGAAGGAAACGTTCGTTACGTGATCCTTTGACCCATAATTGCTGTCGATCCGGATGTAGTCCGGCTTTACAAACTTCGAGTAGTTGCCCAGCGTGTAATATTCCGGCGTCAGCCAATAATGATCTGGATTACTGGAATCTTTGATGATCATCGTTGGATCCGGTGTACCGACCCATTGATGGGTGGCGATATCACTGTCGAGCATAACAACCCAGGAATTATAGCTCTTAGCCCAGTTGCGGAAATATTGCGCCATTCGGTCTGCACCCGCAGTACCCCAAACAGCTCGTTCTGTCAGATATATATTCTCGGTTGGATACAGATCATGCAGTTGCGACATCATCGAGGGGTCGCCGCCGTAGTCGTGGAAAGCCGTACCGTCAATAGCGTCACGATTAGCTGCATCGGCCAACATCGGCGCCGGATAATTCATCGTATCGCTGAAGTTATGGTCGAAGATCCAAATCTTCACATCGAGACCAGCCACAATTAATTTCTGATGCAGCAGCTTGCTAAGCTCGGCTTCCTGCTGCCAAGGCATTTTGGTGCTCGGATACTCAATCTCTAGAAGCGGTTCGTTCTGCAGCGTCATAGCTGAAATGTTGATACCCTGCTCTTTGTAAGCTTGAATAAATTTAACATAATAATCCGCCAAAACAGGCAGATATTCGTCTTTCACCGAGCCTTTGATCATACTGTCCGTCGTTTTCATCCAGCCTGGAGGACTCCATGGTGATGCGAAGAACTTCATGTCCGGATTGATAGCTATGATTTTCTTAAGTACTGGAATGATGCCATAATCGATATCTTTTTGAATGGAGAAATGCGCTAGGTTGGGATCGGTTTGACCAGTCGGCATGTCGTCATACGAATAAAATTTCCGGGAAGTAAAATCCGCCGTACCAATTGTAAGACGCGTCATGCTCATCCCGATGCCATTCGCATTGCTGACCAGTTTGGTCAACAGCTCGTTTTGCTTAGCATCCGACATCTTCGTTATATTGAAAATCGTCGATTCCTCCATCGAGGAACCCATACCGGTAATCGTTTGATACTGTTTGTTCGGGTCAATGTTGATGGTCGTCGCATAGACGTCGTTGCCTACGCTTGTCAGATCAAGATTCGCTTGTGGTGTCAGCTGTTTAAGTTCATCGCCAGGTTGCCATTGCGGAGCATAATACCACAACATGCTTTGGCTGCTGCGTTCGCTCGAAAGCCAACTCTGTACCTTGCCCTGACCACCCAAAACTGGATTCTGCGGGATAATTGCTCCACCGCTGTTTCCGCCCTGTTCGGGCGCAGGACCAAAGCCTGTGGAACCGAACCAGTTGAAGTTCAGGCCGCCACTCGTAAACTGCAGTTTGATCTTTTGCACGCCTGCTGACAAATCAACACCCTTGACCGTTGCTGTCTTCCAGGTTTGCCAGCCGCCGGTATAGCCGACTCCCTTCAGTTCTCCAAGTGCATGGCCGCCAGCATCCGAGATGAGCATGCCAGAGTTCGTGCTACCAGCGTCCCCTCCTGCATAGCGGAAGTCTACATCATAGGTTCCGTTAGCCGGAACATCAATCAAATATTCGAGCCAAGCGCCAGCGGAGGTATAGCCGATATTCTGCCCGCCGCCCGTGTCAGACGTATTCTCACTTTTTAAACCATCCGATTTAGCTGTGTAGTTCTCTGCTTCAACTTTAACGTAGGGATCCTTTTGCCCAGGCTTGTCGGGCATGATGGGGAGTGTTGGGGTTCCCTCCGCTTTCGTCAGTCCATAACCATAATGAAACAACACATATTTCGGATCCAGGTTGGATTGTCCTGCTATCGGATTCGTATAAGCTTCCGTATAAAACGGCCAACGAACCGGTAACTTGCCAGTGAAGTCCATGTTACCGAACAATACGTCAGCAACGCCTGCACCCTCCGTACCGGGCAGCCAAGCCTCCACAAGTCCTGTCCAATCATTCAAACGGTCGCCGATCATAAGCGGGCGTCCGGAAACAAGGACAACGATCGTCGGTACGCCGGATGCCTTGATATTGTCCAGTGTGGACAGGTCTTCCGAATCAAGCTTCAGCTTGTTCAATCCGTCACCGTTGCTTTCAGCATAAGGCGTTTCGCCGATGAAGACGATCGCGACATCGTTACCTTCCGCACCCCGGCCGTGCTTGTTGTACGTGACGTTCTTCGTGCTGCCAACCACCTGCTGAATACCTTGCAGGATCGTTGTTCCGGTTGTCGTGTTGCCCTTAGCTCCCTGCCATGTGATGGACCACCCGCCAGATTGCAGGCCGATATCTGTGGCACTCTTACCCGCCACAAAGATCTTATTCATCCCGGACAGCTGCGAGAGAATCGGAGAGCCGTTCACCTTGTCGTTCTTCAACAAGACAAGAGACTCGCTGACTGCCTTGCGAGCCAGCGCGCGGTGTTCTGTAGAGCCGAACGTTCCAGCCAGCTTGTTATCCGTCATCGGGTGTTCGAATACACCTGATTCGAACTTGACGCGCAGAATGCGGGTAACCGCGTCGTCTATACGCTCCTGTTTGATTCCACCCTCGGCAACCAATGCTTTCAGATTCGTGATCGTCGTTTTCCATTCCGTAGCCATCATCATCATATCTACGCCCGCATTAACCGCAACGCGAATCTGATTTTTCAAGCCGCTAACAGCCTTGCCGTCCCAGTCCTTCGTAATCTGCTGCACCGCATTATAGTCAGAAATTACAAAGCCGGTGAAACCCAGTTGTCCCTCAGCGGTGCCTTTGAGTACATCGGTTAACAGACGCTTATTGGCATGCATTTTCAAACCTTGAATACTGCTATAGGAAGCCATGACGGTCCGAGCGCCAGCGTCAACCGCCGCTTTGTATATTGGCAAATCCAACGCTGTAACCTGCGCTTCTGTCATATCTGTTACATTGCCTTGGTTCGCTCCGCCTTCCGTTAATCCTTCGCCGAAGAAATGCTTCGCCGTAGCGATCACGCGGTCTGCACGTTTCAGCTGATCCCTTGTTTCGCCCTGAAGTCCTTTAATGAAGGCCGCTCCCATCTTACCAACAAGCTCCTGATTGTCGCTGAAGCCTTCGTAGGTGCGCCCCCATTGAATATTTTGCGGATCCGCGATTGTCGGGGAGAACGCCCAATGGGTTCCAGCGGCTTTGATTTCCTGTGCAGCCGCTGCGCCAATTTGCTGGACAAGCGCTGTGTCACGCGACGCACCTAGACCAATATTATGCGGGAAGAGCGTTGCACCAAGCAGGTTGCTGTTGCCGTGAATAGCGTCAACCCCATATAGGATGGGAATGCCTAGGCGTGTAGACAGTGCTCCCGATTGGTAAGAATCGACAAGTGAAGCCCAATTCTCGCGGGTGCTGTCCGATTGCTTGCCATTCGGGAACGAACCGCCTCCGCTGAGTACAGACCCCAAGTAGTAATTCTGTACATCGTCGGGTGTGACGGATGCCCGCTCAGCCTGTACCATTTGACCAACCTTTTCGTCCAATGACATTTTGGAGAGCAGATCGCTGACTCGCTCCTCCACCGGTTTCGAACTATTCCAGTAGGAGGCAAGCTCCGGTGGAGTTAGATTGTTCGTATCATTGGCTAATGCCGCTATTCCGGATAATGATGAGCTGATCATAATTCCTGCTGACAGCAAAGATAACTTGCTTTTCCACATTCTCATAAATTTCCTCCTTAATTCGAGCTTGCCTTGACCTACTGAACGATCCGAATTATTCGTAAAAAAAGAAAAGGTAATCTTTTCACCAATCCACCTTCTTGAATCTAAATTTGTCATTTTTTTGCTTCCTTGATCTCATTGTAAGTGAGCGGATGCGAAATTGTTAGGCACGGTTTTTCAGGTAATGTTATCTATTTTTTAGGTTTTACTTTCCAAAACACTCCCCCATCTTAGAAAAGAGGTATCTCTTTCCTACATTTTTTGTCCGTTTTTATGATTTTGTTGTACAGTTTTCACATTGGACCCCAAACGGTTAATTTTCTTGTTGCTTGCCATAAGTTTCTTTGTGGCATTTTTCAGATTTACTTGTCTGATTTTTAACCTTTTCTTTGTTTCCTCCAGGGTAATCGCTTACGAATTGCGCGCGACCAAGCCCACAAAAAAGAGGCAAGAATTCATATTCCTACCTCTGAAGCGTTCTAACAAACGAGAGAAGATCGATGATCAGCCAAGAGTAATGCTACATTACCATCCAACCCTAATAATTAATCCTTTCGGATTGCCAACTTCCAGATAAGCAGCTTGATTGTTGACATCGTCATAAGCAAAGCCATAGGCTAATCCATTAATACCGTAAGTATGCCAAAATTTTGAATAGTAATTGGCTGGAGCAGCTTGATAATAATTGCCAACATTATTCCAATTGCTATCTGTAAAGACATGTCTATTGATTGCAGCACAAGTTTGAGCATTGGTTAAAGCTCCATCGCATCTGAGAATATCCTGTGTGGAATAGCTGGAATAACCGGAAAAGTAAGTAGAATTAGCGCCGCCTGGGGCAAAAGAACCGTGAATTGGAGCAATAACCCGGTAAGGAGCTTGAACGGTGCCTAGCGATTTAAATGCAGAAGGCATTTCATTGGCGAATTTAGCAAATAAGCCGGAACGGGTTTCAACTTCCAATTCGCCAACGGTATGGTCGTAATTTCCGGCTGCATTGACTAGTCTGTGTTGAACAGGGAAGCCGAACATATCAACCCTTGTCGTGTTTCCATGATATCCAGTTGCGTCAACTGTAAATTCGATAAAGTCAAAATATACATTCAAATTCGGGTCTGCGGGGTTATTAATATCGGGTCCGGCAAATCCGCTATCATACGTTTTAATGTAACATTCAGTGGCTACACAAAGGAACATTCTACCTGATGTTATTCTCGGCATACTTACCCACGATGCATCACTTATTTTGTGATAGAAGTTTGCATAGTTAACGCCATTTTTCGTTAAATGTCCGGGTGCATCATTAAGTGCCAGTGAAACAGGCTGTAAATTTCCATTTATATCCAAATAACTCCATTTTCCATTTGTGGGATTTATCCCAAGAACCCCCCAATAGACCTGACTATCCGGATAAGCTCCGTTTGTTCCGTTCATAACCTTAAGCGATATTACACCGCTTCCGCTTGGCGCTGGTATTGAAGAGCCCGGTATGGAGTATATGGAAGGCGATGATGGTGTTGAAGCAGTCGTGAAGTCCAACCAGTTGATATTAAAGCCGCCAGAAGATGCATATACCCGCAGTGTTTGGTTGCCCGCCGGCAATGTAACAGTTGCATTCACGGTTTGCCACGATTGCCATCCGCCAGTATTTGGAGCATTTGCCGTCGTTAACACTTGGCCAGAAGCATTTCTTATTTGAAGCTGACCTGTCGCATTGGGGCTGGCTACTCTGAATCCAACGGTATAAGTCCCTGCGTTTTGGACATTTACATCATAATCCATCCAACTCTCTGTATGAATCCACCCTACATTCAAGCCTCCTCCTGTATCAGTTGTTGTCTCTGTCTGAACGTCAAATTTAGCGCTGTAGCTTTCAGCTTCAATCTTCCCAGGAATAACTCCGCCACTTGATGTATCTTTCAAAGACTCACCGGTAAACGGATTGTACCGAGCGATGGCAATGATAAGCCATCCGGTGCTTGAAACACAGTTTTCCTGGTTCATTTTCCAATAGTTATTGTTCGAACCTTTTAGAGAGTAAGGCAATCCACCAAGTAAAGATCCGCTCGTACCTTGTTTTTTGATTAATTCATCCAAAATGGCGTTTGCCTTGGCCATATTGCCGTTCATGAAATGTGCCGTGGACATGAATGTGGAACCTTCGAACCAAATATCCGAGCATTTATTACCGTTCGGCTGTCCGGTTGGCGTCAATGCTGCGGCACAATCATATTGCCAATCGAAATCATAAGCAGTCATCATGTTGATGCCATCATAATCTAACGTATGTACATATTTAGGATCTGTTGTAGTTCCTGTACCGTTGGCATTATCGACATAAGCAAGCGACTTTTTATAATCCCTTGTTCCTGTTAAGCCTAATGAAAGGACGCCCCAAGGGTTAACATCCAATGGCACACTTGGATCAAGCAGATTCGTATTGTTTTTCCATCCGCCGTTCCATCGTTTAAGTGTGTCGTTCCATACGACGTTATCTAAGAAATTTTTAACTCCGGTAGCTGCACTGTTGTAGGTCGTCGTACGATCTTGGAACACATTTGCATAATATTTCAACACATTGTACATGTCTTGGTTATGCTCAGTGGAAGTCCATACTTCATCAGTCCATGTATTAGGAACATCCCATTGCGTCCTGCCTCCCGAAATACCGCCATTCGCTTTCTGAAATGTAACTGCCCAATCCAGTGCTTTCTTAGCATTAGGTTGGAAGCGCGTATCCCCATATTTCTTCTCATAGGTCATATAGGCCATAACCATCCAGGCCACTGGACCAACATGTTTGCGGATTTCTTCGCCGAAACCGTTGTTCCACCAGTAAGAGTTAATCCATGATCCATCAGAATCTTGGAATTGAGACATTTTGGTTAAAACTTTTTCCGCTCTGACGCGATCATCCTTGAGCATGAACGAAATCGCCGCTACACCCTGATCATAAGTGTAAGCAATTTGTCTGCGATTCGTCGCATCCCACCAATCGTCAAAACTATCCACCATACCATCGCCTGCTGTACCTATAGTTAGATCCTGCTGCGCCTTTAACCAAGAGTAAGCCCTATCAGAGGCCAAAGCATAATCTGCCGCAGCACTTACACTTGCCAAAGGAACTATCAATTGGACGAGCATCATCATAGCCAAAAGAACAACAGAGATGCATTTAAACTTCTTTTTAATAAACATATACACGCTCCTTATCAAGATAAATACAGTGCATTTGCCTTATCTATACCTCCATAACCTGAGACCTTGATTTATTACCGAAAATCGGTTTATAGCAAATCCCTCACCCCCATTCAGAATGTCCAATTGTGATCGTTGACGCAAACTCATAGATATAGGGTGCACCGGTCACAGTCCACATTGATAAGCTTGCCCAGATCTGCATTCGCAGTCTTTTCAGGTCTATAGGTGTGATATTCGAAACCTTCTATGTATCCTTTCGCGACAAGGGCCTGAATCGCTGCAGTTGCTTCCTTGCACACGTTATCAGGATCAATAAAATTGGATACGCTTCCAAAACGATCTTTATGAAAGTGATAGACAGCTTCCAAAGCTATCGTCGCTTCGGCTCTGCTTAGAGGATCCGCTGCAAGTGATTTGTTCTCTGCATCCAGTTGGAAATAACCTGCGGCTAAAGCTTTGCGCAATGTAATATCCTCATACCCTTGAAGAATCCCCAACTCGTTCCAACGAAGGATCTGTTCCGCAGCCCAATGATTGGATGCCAAATCACTAAATGCATGAGTCGGTTCATGTACCAATGTCAATTCAAGCAGCTTGTTGCTCGAATTGCTTTTCAATAATAGCAAACAAAATATGGGATAGTCCTAGATCTTGACTATATTGTAAAACAGCCGAGCTTTCATTGTTAGGCCGCATTTTTCAGGTATGGTAGTAATTTTTCTAAGTATGTGTATATTTAGTATCCATGTACTTGTACTGATACATATGGAGTCTTTTTCCTATGCATTATTTCATCTGCCCCCCCTGAAAAGGGTTATAAAAGTGTTAATACGGTAACCAAAATTATAGCGTTAGTAGGTCTATCTTTCCTATAATGGGCTCACACTCAAATAAATGATACTCCAATCCACAGCATCCCCTTCTTGTACTACTCAAGTCTACTCACCCATTCCGATTTCTTTTTGAAGTCGTCATTGAACAATCGATTCCCCCCTTTCCAAAAGAGACCATAGCGACAGCTCATGTTTGTTTTGCCATTCCGATTGAAAGGAAGTGATAAAAGAAACATTTCGGCTGGAAAGGAGGCGATCCAAATGTAGAACCTGTGAAAATTCCCTTGATCCTATTATTAAATAGAGAGGTTGGGAACAGATGAAAAGAAAAGTATGGAGATTCGCGCTAATTATTTCTCTTATTGTAGGTGCATTGGGCTCTGGGTTCCAGGTATCCGCGGACGGTCCGAATTATTATCACACCAACGGTAACCGGATTGTGGATTCTGGCGGCAAGGCCGCCACTTTTAACGGTGTTAGCTGGTTTGGATTTGAGACGTCGAATTTCACGCCGCACGGATTGTGGACTCGTTCGATGGACAGCTTACTCGATCAACTGAAGGATAAAGGGTACAATCTGCTGCGTATCCCTTACACCAATGAGATGTTTCTGCCAAGTAAGATGCCTAACGGCATCGATTATTCGAAAAACCCCGATCTGCAGGGGCTGACGCCTATACAAATCCTCGACAAACTGATTGAAAAGGCGGGCACAAGGAAAATGAAGGTGTTCCTGGACCGCCATCGTCCGACATCCGCTGAACAAACGGAACTGTGGTACACTTCAACAGTTTCAGAGACGACCTGGGTGGAAGACTGGAAGATGCTTGCGCAGCGTTATACGGGCAACGATACGGTAATCGGGGCAGATCTGCATAACGAGCCTCACGGAAACGCTTGTTGGGGCTGCGGAGATTCGACTCGCGATTGGCGTTTGGCCGCCGAACGTGCCGGCAATGCCATATTAAGCGTTAACTCGAATTGGCTGATCATCGTCGAAGGCGTAAGTTCTAATGTCCAGGGTCAAACCGGCAACTACTGGTGGGGCGGCAACCTGAAAGGGGTGCAGAATGATCCGGTACGCTTAACTATAGCGAATCGTATCGTATATTCTCCCCACGATTACGGTCCTGGAGTAGCCAGTCAACCTTGGTTCTCTGATCCGACATTCCCTAATAACATGCCAAACATTTGGGATACGTATTGGGGATACATTCACAAAAACAACATTGCGCCGATTCTCGTCGGCGAATTCGGCGGTCGAAGCGTCGATACGACGTCCACGGAAGGCAAATGGCAAAATGCGTTGGTCGATTATATTAAAGTGAACGACTTGTATTGGACGTATTGGTGCATCAATCCGAATAGCGGTGATACCGGCGGACTGTTGCAGGATGATTGGGTCACCTGGAATCAACCGAAACAAGACATGCTTAACCGTCTGATGGAAGCGCTCCCTAATCCGGTGATTCCATCGGTTCCGACGAGCTTGGTCGCTACGTCTGGCAACGCGCAAACCACGCTGAACTGGACAGCTTCGACCAGTGCGACAAGCTACAACGTCAAACGTGCAACGACAAGCGGCGGTCCGTATACGGCGGTGGCGACCGGGGTTAGTGGAACGAGCTACGCCAACACCGGCTTGACCAATGGCACGACTTACTATTACGTCGTAAGCGCAGTGAATATCGCAGGAGAAAGCCCGAACTCCTCGCAAGTGAGCGTGACGCCGCAGGGAACGCCGCCTACAAGCTATCTGGCGGTGCAGTACCGAGCAGCGGACACGAACATCAATGACAACCAGATCAAGCCTCATTTCAACATCAAGAATAACGGTACAACCGCCGTTAATTTAAGCGACCTCAGCATCCGTTACTACTTTACGAAAGATGGCACTCAAGCGATGAACTCATGGATCGATTGGGCGCAGGTCGGCGGCGCTAATATCCAAAGAACGTTCGTCAGCACGACCGGTACCAATACGGACACGTATGTCGAGCTCAGCTTTACCTCAGGAGTCGGGTCGATTCCGGCAGGCGGACAGTCCGGTGATATCCAACTTCGAATGTCCAAAACTGATTGGTCGAACTTTAACGAATCGAACGACTACTCGTTCGATGGAGCGAAGACGTCGTATACGAACTGGGACAAAGTGACGCTCTTTCAGAACGGCACTCTTGTCTGGGGGATTCAGCCTTAAACCATTATCCTCAACATTCTAAGGACGTTCGATACCCCGGGCGGACAGTTCGGCAATATTTGCACCAGATAGCAAGATCAATTGGTAGAATTTGAGCGAATACAAAGGAGTTGAAACAATGACAATTGCTCTACCTAAACCTAAAAGCACCTCGATCCTTATCCTGATCTTAGCGCTGGTTATAAACATTCTCATACCTTTTGGAAGCAATAACAGCTTTGCAGCTGAAGCACACGTTAATAACCCGTTCCTGGGTGCGACAGCGTATGTGAGCCCCGACTACGCTGCATTGATCGATACGTCGATCGCGCAGGTTAGCGACAGCACACTGATTGCGAAGATGCAGATGGTCAAGTCGTACCCGACAGCCGTATGGCTTGACCGTATTGCGGCGATTCAAGGTGGTGCGGCGAACGGAGGACGCAAGAGCCTGTCAGAGACTATGGATGCTGTGCTAGCGCAAAAGAACAGTAGCACACCGATCACTACAACGTTCGTCATCTATGACTTGCCGGGTCGAGACTGCCATGCTTTGGCATCGAACGGAGAGCTTCCGCTAACTCAGGCGGGTCTGCAGACGTACAAGACACAATACATCGACGCGATCGCCAGTGTGTTCTCCGACTCGAAATACCAAAACATCCGGATTGTAACGGTGATCGAACCGGACTCATTGCCGAACCTCGTAACGAACTTGAGTGATCCGGAGTGTGCACAGGCAAACTCTACTAACATCTACCGGGATGCGACACAATATGCACTGAATAAGCTCCATGCGATCCCGAACGTGTACACCTACATGGACATCGGGCACTCCGGTTGGCTTGGCTGGGATTCTAACCGTCAGTCTGCTATTGACCTCTTTACCAATGTGGTAACGGGGACTACGGCCGGGCTGGCAAGCGTCGACGGCTTCATCACCGACACGGCGAACACCACCCCGTTAGATGAGCCCTTCCTGTCTGATCCGAACTTGACAATCAGCGGGCAGCAGCTAAGGTCCGCGAATTACTATCAGTGGAATCCGTACTTCGATGAGGCGGACTTTACAGCGGCGTTATACGCCGGTTTCGTGGCGAATGGCTGGCCGACCAGCCTTGGCTTCCTGATCGACACCTCACGCAACGGATGGGGTGGGCCGGGCCGGCCGACCGGGGCGAACGGCACTAACGTTAACGACTATGCCAATTCCGGGCGTATCGACAAGCGTTTTCACCGCGGAAATTGGTGTAACCCTTCCGGTGCAGGTATGGGGCAACCGCCGACGGTAGCGCCCGCAGGATACCCAGCATCGCACCTCGACGCGTTCGTGTGGGTGAAGCCACCAGGCGAGTCGGATGGCTCAAGCTCATACATTCCGAATAATGAGGGCAAGGGTTTTGACAGAATGTGTGATCCGACTTACACGAACGAAAATGGCTCGCCGACGGGCGCGTTGCCGGGTGCTCCGTTATCAGGCCACTGGTTCCACAACCAGTTCGTACAGCTCGTACAGAATGCCTATCCGGCAATCCCTGGCAACGGCAACAATCCGACGGTTCCAGCGGCTCCGACCGTCTTGACAGCAACAGCTGGCAACGCGCAAGTCGAGCTGAGCTGGATAGCTTCGAACGGTGCGACGAGCTACAACGTCAAACGCGCAACGACAAGCGGTGGTCCGTATACGACGGTGGCGACCGGGATTAGCGGAACGAGCTACACCAACACCGGCTTGACCAACGGCACGACTTACTATTACGTCGTAAGCGCAGCGAATAGTGCAGGAGAAAGCCTGAATTCCGCACAAGTGAGCGCGATGCCTCAGTCCGGCGTAACGATGCCAGCTACACCGACTGGCCTAATCGCTACGCCGGGCAATACGCAAGCAGCGCTAAGCTGGACAGCTTCGAACGGTGCGACGAGCTACAACGTCAATCGCGCAACAACAAGTAGCGGTCCCTATACGACGGTGGCGACCGGGATTAGCGGAACGAGCTACACCAACACCGGCTTGACCAACGGCACGACTTACTATTACGTCGTAAGCGCAGTGAATATCGCAGGAGAAAGCCCGAACTCCTCGCAAGTGAGCGTGACGCCGCAGGGAACGCCGCCTACGAGCAATCTGTCGGTGCAGTACCGAGCAGCGGACACGAACATCAATGACAACCAGATCAAGCCTCATTTCAACATCAAGAATAACGGTACAACCGCCGTTCTTTTAAGCGACCTCAGCATCCGTTACTACTTTACGAAAGATGGCACTCAAGCGATGAACTCATGGGTCGATTGGGCGCAGGTCGGCGGTGCTAATATCCAAAGAACGTTCGTCAGCACGACTGGCACCAATTCGGACACGTATGTCGAGCTCAGTTTTACCTCAGGAGCCGGGTCGATTCCGGCAGGCGGACAGTCCGGCGATATCCAACTCCGGATGTCCAAAACCGATTGGTCGAACTTTAACGAATCGAACGACTACTCGTTCGATGGAACGAAGACGTCGTATACGAACTGGGACAAAGTGACGCTCTTCCAGAACGGCACTCTTGTCTGGGGGATTCAGCCTTAATATCCATGAAACACTTCGCTCCTAAATTTGTAACCTTATAAGCTGTTTCCTGTGTATTAGACAGGAGACAGCTTTCTTAGTTATCGTTATAGTCGGTGTTCGCTATATTATTGTATATACTCCTCAATTCGTCTCTGTGCCAACGCGGGGTATGACAACCGTTCCCCATTTTTGGTTTAGTGTCTGAGCTTAACCAAGCGATCACCTACCGTTGATCTTCAAATACGCGTTGATTCCGCACCTAGAGAAACCAAGTTATGTGTAAAAAGGCACAGTACAATCAGTGAAGAACTGATCGAACTATGCCGTATAATTTGTTACTAACCGTTATACCGTGATCCGATGGGACAATCGATCGATGAAATGCTCCAAGCGGGAGCTCAAGGCTTCGATGTTTGCCCAACCTTTGGATGCAAGAAGTGTAAACAAGCGTCCCGTGTAAGCTGATCCGCCTTCATCCTGCTGTGAAGGCAGCGTTCCAGATGTATAAACAATAATGCCTTCTTCAGTGACAGGGTCGTAGAGCAGTCCCTCCTGTATTAACAGGCTGCACACCTCTGTCAAATCGCATGACTTATCCAATATCCATTTAAAATACCGTGAAAACAATTTGACGTCGCGACATCTTCCTCTGTGACGGTGGCTCGAATCAGCATGCTTCAACTGCCTTTTTGGGACGATATGTAAGAAATAATTTCCCGATGCACCTGTTTGGAAAAGAAGGCGATCAAGAAGAGGTAGATGTCGTAGGTTCACTCTGTACCCCTACTGATGTCTTGGGGCAAAAGGTGATGCTTGCCTGGGCCGATCTCTAAACCCCTGATAATTTCCATCATGAAAAACAACGGCGTCGTTGTAAAACAGCGGATTTGTTTCAAAGGCATTCATCCATGTGATGATCTCTGTCTCTACCTGATCATCATTGAAAGCCACGATTAGCAGGAGTCGCTCGCTGTAATATGGATGACGGCGTTTAATAAAAGTAAAGTACGTCCCGACAAACATCTGCTCGCGGTAAATAAGCTTTTCTTCATCCATATAGATGCCTAATGTATCTAGTAGCTTTTCTTGTTTCTTACTCTTGCTCCTGACGTCAATAATAATTACATGGTTCGTATGACTTGAACTCTCCTTCTCCCAATCCAATGCTTGCTCATTGATTGCCTCATATTTGTAATAAATGTAGCGGTCTTTGATCGGATTCTGCAGCAAATAGACAAGCTTGCTAACCAAGCTCCGCTTGCTTGGAATACCGCCTTCAGGTTTTACGATCGTACAAGCGCTCAAATAGATTTGTTTAATCCCCATTTGTTCCTCATCTACACCGATGGTATGATACTTTCCTTCAAACTCTTGTTCGGTCATAGGAATGACCTCCACCATATATTTATCAGGCTGCCAGCTTACCCAAAGTTTGCAGTAAGGCGTTAGATCCACTCGATGAACGGCGCTATTCACCGCAATTTCTATCGTAGGAGCGAGGATCATCTTCTCCCTGCTAAGAAGTAAACTGAAGCATTCGATATTGTGCATTTCAATTTCTATTCGATTAGGGGCCATCTTCTTTGCCCAAATCTTTGACGGCTCTTCCAAATTGTCAATTGCCTCTACCTTAAGCCAATAGGTTTTGTTGTATCCCGGTTCAAGAGGGGAAAGCTTAAGCTCTTCTGGATAAGGATCTCGCTGCTCGGCAATCAGCTTGTGGAGCAATACTTTGGAATTCAATATCGCATTGAACTCGTTATGCATAAAACCGTGAACTATACGAGTTGTTGACTTGGGTAGCCTTTTTAAAAAGTGCATGAATCGCGTAGAGTTAAAAAACCAGTGTTCAGTGCTCATCAACCCCAAAACAGTCATATTGCTCATGTTATCGACCTGTGCGTACTCAGGCTCATTAATACTTAACCGCATATCGCCAATGACGCTGGCGATTCCAGCAAATGTATCCGGCACTTGCATCGCGATGCGAAGTGTTTTCGTAGCGCCTGTACAGAAACCGATCAAATGAATGCGGTTCCGATTCACGTTGTAGGTCTCTGTAAGTCTATTGATCATACGAATGACGTTAACGTCATCGACATAATTCAACCTGCCAATCCCGACGATGTTGATAATAAAAGCATCCGAAATAGAGCTATGTTTCACCCATGGAAGATTTACTGGATAAGATCGAGCTAGCGCATCATGAAAATAAACGACCAGCGGGTAGGAGGATTCCGGGTTATAGTCGTCCGGCATATACACCGTGTAAGCAGCAAGTCGATCTCCGTTTGGCTGGGGTTCATAAACGGTGAAACTCGATCCAAACACCTCCCGATACGTCATCTTGACCTCCTTCTCTGAAGTGCTGGCGTATCGAATGAATTTCTCAAGGACTTGAAAAAGAGTAAGGTAACAAGTATTCGGCACATACTGATGCAAGGCCTTGAAGGCCTCAGGCAGAGCCACCATCTCCCTGATGGTCGTGATCACAGACTGATCGCTATCCTTCCGCTTCTCCACTTGCTGTATAACCTGGTCTATGCGGCTCTGAAATTCACCGTAATACACGTAGGCCTCGCCTACCTTGGCAGTGTCTCCCGCTCCTTCGGCGCGTATGCGGAGCAGGCCGTTAAAGTCGTCCTGCCATGGAAAGATCGCAACCGAGGAAGCAGCTAGTTCTTTAGCCTGCAATAGATTTCCTGCCGCATTGAAGATGCTGACATGAACAATTTCAGTTTGACGATCCACATATTGAGGAAGAACGATCAAGTGTAGTTCCTCATTGGGCATGTAAAATACACGTTCTGGGAAGAGGCTGTAGGATTGCTTATAGGCGTCCAATAAATCCTCATCTTTAAAGCCCTTCCCATTATCCTCTAAACAATCAACCGGATTGAGCTTAACGATGATTTCCTGATTAGACAAAGGCACTCTCAAGGCAAGGGGGCATTCGAACAATACCGTATTGCTTCCTTCGCGAAACCGGTACAAGAAGAAGTAGTCTTTAATCAAATAATCGTGATTCCCTGTTACGACAAGCTGTCCATTGATCCACATCCGGATTGGCGAAGGAAAATAGGTAATCACATTGACTAGAATATCTTGCTCTTTCTGGCAATACACTGTGTTTAACCCATACATGTATTTATCCGGTTCAATCGTAAATAGGTTTTGGGGCGTATTCACTTCTTGATAGCGATTAATCATTTCAGAAATGTACTGTCGCCAATTCTCTTCTATTTCCTTCCGAGGGAGCATAACAAGCTCGTTAAAGTACAGCAATCGAGCTTCCGTGTCCAGATAAGGATCGACTCCCATTTGATTGACACCATTCGTAAATGCGCTTCGCACCAGCCACCGGCTTAGCGCATTTGGGATGTCTCCAGCAAATGTGATCGGGCAGTGGCTGTTGGACACCAACTTTTCCAGATACGCCTGCAATTCCATTCCTTTACCTCGCTTTCTCCTTAGTTAATGAACGATTGGTTACACAACGACAGTAAGACCTTCTCATCTCCTCCAGATAAAATAGGTCTGTATCATCCTCAGGCCGGCCCAGCACCCACCCTAGCCAAGCCATCGCGCCATTTACATCATCCCTGGTGATACCCGTGTATATGTATCTATCCGTGATCACGATCTTGTTCTTCCAAATTGATGGCCAAAGAATGCGTTTCATATCGAAAAGCGGGTGATCAAGTCCTTATTCCACTGGCACACGAGTTGAGCGTTAGAAGCATCAACAACCTGCTCCAAATAGTCGGTATTTGCAGGTTTGATGGCGTTCGACATGCCAATAAAGCCTTCATATTGATTCAGGATTGGGAAGAACACTCTCGTATACTCCAGTGCATAGTAGGCCTCGTTAATAATTCGATTACTCGTAAGGATGACCGTTGTGCCAATTACAAATGCGCCAAGAAATACTCTTTGGGCAGAAGGAGTCGATGCCCAAGTCCGCCAGCATCATTTCATCCCTCAATCCATCCTCCTCGACACCTATCGCAATTTCGCTAATAGCCGCTTGAATTTGTTGTCTCACGTTCATTGTGATCATTCTCCTTTTCAGATAGGGGCAACATGCAGATTCGAAGCTGATCCACAACAAGGCTTTCAATTTCGATGATAGCTTGCAAATTACGTTCCAGATCATCGAACAATCGGGGAGCTTTGCTAATAGCCAGTTTAAGCGCTAAATTGGCGCAAATATCCCATCGTTTGGCTGATTCTCTTAGTTGATCGCCCAGGATGATCACAGCCTCTTGCGGCAGCAGGTCGGCGATTTCCTCAACAAAGACAAGGAATCGATTCCGCCCTCGCGCTACCCTTTTGAGACACGTGTTGTAATATTCCTTAAAGAAGAGAGCCACAGTCTCACCAATAGGCTGTTCTTTCCTGAGCAGCATGCTTTTCCTAAAGGCATCTATACGCCCTAGACCGCTTTCCCCAACATTATGAGGCTGTTCTCCCCTCATACGCGTGTAGCTCTCTCGGAGAACAGCTAACAGCCTGTCCTTCGTTATATGGAATTCCCGTCCCGTATCGAATTCCATCCAAAGGTGACGAATGGGTCTTCTATACTCGCCAACAACCGGACTCATGCGCGGTGTATCGGATAGTCTCGCTTGCATGAACGCTTCCATCGGAACTTTACCGTCAAAATCGCTGCTGGAAAGCAAGTACTTATCAAAAATATCGTAGGTCTTATGCTCATAGTCATAGCCTGTAATGACAACTGCATGTAGACCATGTTCTTTCAGATAAGCTCTGTGATAGCTCATATAATACAAATCCACAACAGCAGCAACAGGTTTATTCCCATCAATCAGTTCTCTCACTCGATCAGCCGCCACCTCGGGATCATCATGGATATTCAGACTTATCTGTATGCGGTCGCCATGCTTTATTGCTCCTTCTGTCTCTTGACTGCCCTTGAAATAAGTCGTCTTAGGAAAGTACGCAAACTCCAGCGATGAATTTAACTCGGATTCTGTGAACTCGACAGACGTCGAGTACCTGTACATATAGGTCGTACCCATATAACCGGTTTCTTCATTAAACATAAAAGATAGATAGTCAGCGAGCACGATATTAGGATTATGCCCTTGATGAGCCAAGCACGCCCCATAAGCAGCCGCAAAGCAATCGTTGATATATGTCTCATAATATCTCGGCACATTTTCAACTGAATTTCTCATGTCTTACATCCTTTCACCCCTTATTTATACCTTTCATTGACAATTTTAATTCTGCCGTCTGTCTCTTGCGCTACCGTTCCATTGCTCTTCATATAAGTAGCCAGTACATCTCGTAATAAGGCACCACGACTGGATCAGCTTGGCATCTTTGAATTGGAGAGAGGCCTCCAATAGAGATCGCTCCCGAAGTAGGCACCAAAATGCCGATCAACATTTTCACTGTAGAAGACTTGCCCGCTCCATTCGAACCGATGAAACTCCTTAACTAAATCGCTCACTTCAATTAAAGCCATTTCCACTTCCTCCTGCCCTAAATCAAAGTGTGCTCCCCTGTCTTTTGCTCCACCATGTGAATCAACTTGTCCAGTGTATTTAAATTGTCAAGCAACAGCTCTTCATCGTTAAAAACAATCGAGAATTCCTCCTCAATATTCACGACAATTTCCATGCAATTAATAGAGTCCAAGCCAATTCTACTCAGTGATTCCTCTCTGGACAGGCGTTTGACATGATCAACCTCTAGTCGAAAAACCATAGCAATGATCTCAACAATCTTGTCGTAAATCATCATAATCACTCACTCCTTGTTAACTCGCCTTATTTTACGATTGGGGATGATTGTGGACATACTTAACTAGGCTTATGGCTGAAGTATACTTTGGATGAAGACGGCAAAGTCCGCTCTAGTGACAACAGATCCGTCCACCGCTCCCGGCGTACCTCCGAACTTCAAGGTGAGACTCTGGAGCAGATCTTTCATTACAGGAGTATCGGCTTGATATTGAGGTACAGCCGACTGAACTTCAACAGCCGATTTACCTAAAGCGCGGCTTATCAATAGAACTGCCTCGTACTGGGTGATCGACTGGGTCGGATGGAAGTATCCGTCTTCATACCCCTGAACGATATGCTTCGCATATAATACACCAATCGCTTCATGCCCTCTCGTTGTTTCCGTTACATCGTTGAAGCTTTGAGCTGAGGCATTTCCTTTACGGTCGTCCGCAGAGGGTTTCAGAGCCATCGCAATATCCCCTTTGGTAAAATAAGCAAGAGCAAACGCCACAGGAGCCGTATAATCGATTGCATGTTCATTCGTTGAATATGAATCCACAATGTCCACATAAGCCTTGGCAGGCGGTGTACTGCCACCCGCATCCTTGAGGATTTTATCAATGGCAGGGTCCCCACCGAATTTATTAGGTCCGCCTACGACAAGACCTGGGATGTAAGTATGCGTTCCCACCATAATCCGGTTATGCGGGTGCAGAGGCATTTTCGTACCAGATCCGGTCATATAGGTGTAGCCGGTTGCATTTCGGCCGAACAAATAGTGAAGCTGATCAAGTGCTCCCTGTACATAAGCTTCTTTTGGTGACAAGGTATTTGCCAGCAAGAGAACGTTTCCTTGCGCTACACTATCCTTGGCCGAGCCCCAGCCGTATTGGTCCGTGCTTAAGGCAACACGATAGCCGTCATTCGTGATCTTCTCCAGCAACGAATCAGCATAGGCAAGAATGGAGGCCTTCACCTTCTCTTTGAGGGAAGTATCCGCATATTCACTGGTAGCGTATGCGTATTGTCCGAGTAGAATACTGTTCGCCCATGATATCGGCCCAGATTTCTGTGTCAGCTGATCCGCGAAATGCTCCTTAATATAACGGTCATAATCCCTATTGCCTGTTGTTTTTAGCAGCTCTGCCACAGCCCATATACGCTCCTCGTTGTCTGTCGTTTTGCCATAGGCTCCCGAACCGCTGTCTTGATCCTTATCTGAGCGGAATTCCGGAGACGGATGCTTCTCCAGATATTGCTGCGCTTTAAGCGCATTATTCAGTAGCTCCTTCGCATAGACGGCATCAAACGGCTGGTAGATGCGTGCAGCCATCGCCATAACGCCCGCGTACTGTGCGGTTCCGTAAGTGGAAAGTCCGTACACATAACGATCCTGGGTATCCAACTCAGGTTTAATAAATCCTGGCCATCCCTTACCGGCTACCTTAAAATAGACAGCCCCGTCGCTACGTTGCATCTTCTTCATCCAATCCAGCTCGAATTTCGTTTCGGCGAGAAGGTCGGGTAGCTTGCTGTCATTCGTGGAGCCTTCGGGTAACACCATCTGTCCTTTATAAAATTTTGAAGGGGCAAACTCATAAGCAAGTAGCAGTTGGGCCGTGCTGACTGTAGCGGTTGGGATGTACTTACCGAAGTCCCCCGCATCATACCATCCGCCGCTGGCATCGATAATATCGCCTTTCTGATGAAACTCGTCCGAGAAGTACATCAATGCTTGTTTGTCCTGCGTATGCCCCGCTTGATAGGAAAGACCGGTCAGACCGTCGCGAATGGCAGTCCCGGACCTTCCAAGCGCATAGGATCGGATCGCCTGCAGCAGGGAGTTCCGATACACATCGTCTCCGATACGGAACGGATAGGAGACTCCTCCCCCCTCTATCTGCAACACATAAGTCCCAGGTTCCTTATAGGAAGAGAAATCCGCCTTTCTGACAGTGTCACCGGAATTCGAATCATTGACAGCAGCCGATAACTTCCCGCTATACACCTTCTTATTAGAATCCAAGTTGATCAATTGAAACTGGTCTGCAGCCGTCGTCTCAGTCACTAGTGCCACTTTGTCGGCACTAAGCAAATATCCAATCTGATCTACCTTCACCGTCGTACCAACCAATGTTGCTTCAGCAGCTTTCGCCGTAAGAGGCATCACGGAAGATATTGCGCCCAACGAAATTGAAAGCGATAACAATATATTTGAAAATCGTTTCCTCATGCTTCCAACCTCCTGTAAATAGGTATAGGGTGCAAGATTTAAAGTATCACTCGTGTTCCATGATTTAATTATAGATTTCCCCATATATCGAATCTATCTGTAAGGTGATCTTTTGAACACTAATATGACATTCTCATTTAAATTTTCCAACACGCTACAAATAGTGGGACAAAGAACTAAAGAAAAAGCCTGCGACCTCTCTAAAGACAAGTGATCGCAGGCAGTTTCAGGTTACTATTCCCTAATTTAATTTGTACAGATTCCACTTTTGAGCATTCGTACCATTGTCATCCCAAATTTGAACGTTCGTACCGTTCGCAGTACCTCCAGCATTTACATCCAAGGCTCTGCCATTGTGGCCGGCTATCAATTTATAAGAGCCTCCTCCTACACTTACAATGCTCCACTTCTGGTTTAAGCCGCCGCCATAGCTCCATATTTGCACATTTGAACCATTGACCGTGCCGGCTACATCCAATCCTTTATTGCTGTTGGTGTTAATAACTTTATACAACCCGCCGCCAACATCTGTGATCACCCACTGCTGAGCGCCCGTGCCGTTATCATCCCAGATCTGTACGTTCGAACCGTCTGCAGTACCCGCAGCGTTTACATCTAGAGCTTTACCGCTGCCTACATTAACTAATTTGTAGGTTTTACCGGAAACGATACCATCGCCTGGCGGCGTTGATCCTGCCTTCATACGATCTCTGACAAATTTACCTGATGCCGTTAACTGCGCGTCGGACCATCCTCCATACGGACTTGCGCCAGGCGCTAATGCAGCCGAAGCTTCCGTTTTATCGCATAACGACCAATTGACCCAGCTCAACTGTCTGTTCGTTAAATAATCCATCCATTGCTGGGATTCAGCGAGAAAGGGACCGCCGTCACCGGAAGCGTCGCTTGTCCCCCACTCTGTAATGAACACAGCCACACCTTTGCTCCTCGCATAGTCAATACGATCTCTCAGCAATTGACCGTGAGTTCCGGCATAGAAATGCGTTGTATACATGATGTTACTGTAAGAGAGAGGATTGTCCGCCGCATCATGCACATCCTGACTCCATGTTCCAGTTCCCACGATGATAATATTATTCGGAGCAATGGAACGGATAACCGGGATCACTTCCTCTGCATAAGGCTTTATATGACCGTTCCAAGTGGCATACCCATTCGGTTCATTGCAGATTTCATAAATCACGTTCGGATAATCCTTATACAGTGTGGCCATTTCCCTAAAAAAACCTTTTGCCTGTTCCTTATAGATGTTCGGATCTTTTTCACCCAGTACATGCCAGTCGATGATCACATAGATGCCAAGATCAATCGCGGCCTGTACGGCTTCTTTTACCTTGTTTTTTTGGGATGGATCGTTGATATATCCGCCATCTTGCGTAAACATTGCAGGTCGGAACACATTCATTCCCCAATTGTCTCTCAACCATTTCATACTGTCGTAGTTCACGTACTGTCCAAACCATTGCGTTCCATGGGAACTCATACCCTTTAGTTGGATGGTTTGTCCCGCCTGATTTACCAAATTGCTTCCAGAAACTCTCAATTGACCGTTTTGGGATACCACCGAACCTGCTGCGGCTTTTGCCTTCTCTGCGGGAACGAAAGTTACTGCCATCATAAAGGTGATAAGAAATGTGCAAAAGATCAAAACCATTCTTTTCAGCATATAAAAATTACCTCCTCAAATTGTTTGTCGCTCAATTTCGCGTCTTTGTCTTCCTCGGCTGTCCGTTTGCTGATCACTGTACCTCCTTCCCTTGTGCATTTATTATTTTACCTATTCGAGGTAAGGGACCTCTATCCGCAACGTGACGTCTTGAACACTTTGATGACTTGTTCCAACGATACGCTCCCGAATGAACCGCAAAGTAACGGAAGTGTTAATCTGTCATCAAAAGTGTTAGATGGTGGAAAAGAAAAACATGTATACTATCCGTATAGGAATATCATGTAGAATATCGAGGTGCCATTCCATGAATTTCAAAAAATCAGTCAGATTTAAAACTGTAAGCGGTTTCATATTGGTCGTGGCTCCCCTTGTGTTTTTTCTGTTTTACAACAATATGTATGCAATGAATGTAGTTCGCGATCAGGTCTCCCTGAATTACAGCAAGCTGCTCACCCATTACGTCAATGGAACGGATGACATGCTGAAAGAATTCGACTACTATTTCTATCGCTTAGAAAGCGATCCAGAAATTGTTTCCATGCAAACGAATAAATCCTCTATAGATGACTATGTTCTAGCCAAACAAAAAGTATACAACAAATTTATAACGGACATCGGATACTACAGTATGATCAACACTTTCTTCGTATACTCCAGTTCCAACGATGACCTGTTGGTCATAACCCAGGAAAGCGGCAATTTCCATGAACGTTATCAAACCATACAGAACTATCTTTCCCAAATCCTAGGTCAAACGGTGCCTCACCAGGGGAATGAATGGCAGTTAATTCAATCGGGTGATCCTTATTTTCTCGTACAAATGAAAGATTTGGGGTCCGAAATGTATGCTGGCTGTCTCATCAGCCTGAACAACCTCGCGATGCCGCTCAGTACTTGGGATGTGGGTGAAGGCGGTGGAACGATCATCGTTACGGACGACGGACAACCGTTAACGGGACAGTTTCTCCCGATACAAACCTATGCTGGTTTTAAGAAGCAATTACAACCCGCCAACCAGGTGTATCAAATCATTCGGGACGAGACGAATAAAAAGGAGTACCTTGTTGTTGGCGAATCCTCGAAACTCGCGAAAATTCATTACCTGATCGTGGTTGCCGAGAAAAAAATCCTACAGAACTTGCCTTATTTACATAAAGCCATTTACTTTCTTCCCTTGGGAGTCGCTCTAGTACTCGCGCTATATCTTGCTTTCCTGCAAAAAATCTTTTTTAAACCGATGGGGCAGCTCATCCGTGGTATGAGAAAAATCGGCCGGGGTCAATTCGATGTCCGTCTGAACGAAAGCAATTCAACCGAATTTGCATTTCTGGTTTCCACCTTCAACGATATGGTCAAGCAAATCGAGCATTTAAAAATTTCCATTTATGAAGAGAAAATCAGGGTACAGCAAGCTGAGTTCAAACATCTTCAGATGCAAATTAATCCTCACTTTTACATGAACTGCTTGAACATCATCTACAATTTAGCCGCACTAAAAGACCATAAATCCGTGCAAAAGATGGCGCTTCATCTAGCAGACTACTTTCGTAATCTCATACGTACAGACCGTACGTCCGTATCGCTCATGGATGAAATCCAGCACATTTGCAATTATCTGGAAATTCAGGTCATGAGATACCCCGACAGCCTCACATTCGCCATTCACATTGAAGAATCGTATCGCGACTATCAGTTGCCTTCATTGACATTGCAGCCTTTTGTGGAAAATGCGGTGATTCACGGTTACATAAAAAATTCGGAACGCTTTTGCGTGGAAATTAAAGCGTTTCCCGACCCGGAAGATCCTCAGCATTTCTTTATCGTCACTATTTCAGATAACGGAAAAGGATTTACGCCAGAGATGCTGCGGGAGTTGAGGTCCGACCATTACGCGAAACAGTCGGGAGACGGACATTTGGGCATTTGGAACGTGCTTCGTCGGCTCCGAATGAGTTACGGCACGGCTAAGATTCATTTCTCGAATAGGGAACAAACTGGCGCCGAAATCCGCATTCGGTTCCCTCTTCAACATCATTTTGGACAAGGAGATGGTTCGAGTGTTTAACCTGCTCGTAGTGGATGACGAGAAATTTGCTGTACAAGGCATTACGCAAGGAATCGATTGGTCTGACCTGCCTTTCATGCATATTTTTGAGGCTTTCAGTACGGAGGAAGCCAAGCAGATCATAACGGCCTACAATATTGACGTGATGATTTCGGACATCGAGATGCCTGACGCAAGCGGCTTGAAGCTGCTGGAATGGGTAAAGGAACAATCTCCCTTAACGGAAACAATTTTTTTGACAGGGCACGCCAATTTCACCTATGCGCAAAAAGCGATTCAACTGGGAAGCTTTAATTATTTGTTAAAACCTGTAGATCATGATCAGTTAAAAGAGATCGTCAGGAAAGCGGTTCACAAAATTCAATCCGAGCTGGAACTGCTGGACTACAATAAAACTTATGAAACCTATTACAAGATTTGGTTAAATCAATTGCCCTTCCTCGTGGAACGGTTTTGGCGGGATGTGTTAAACGGCAAAATCCCCTCGACGCAAGAACGGCTGGAGACGGGGTTCCAGATATACAGCATTCCGTTGGATGCGCAGAGTCAGGTAATTCCCATATTGATCAGCGTGGAACAATGGAAAGAAGAATTGAACGCAAGAGATGAGGAAATCATGGAGTACGCTTTGCGCAAAGCGGGAGCGGAAATGATTCTCCAGGATGACCCTGGCTGCGTAATTCCGGACCAAAGCGGCTTCAATCTGGTACTCCTGTATATTCAGGGTGGCGCTCCTATTTCCCCGGAATTGAACAGGCGATGCGCCGAATACATACAGGCTTGCAATCGTTTTTTCCACTGCGATTTATCGTGTTATATCGGGGAAATGACGCCAGTTACCGAAATCCATCAAGTCCTGGGCACACTACTTGGCATGGAACGAAATAATGTAACGAAGATTAATTGCGTTATGAATCTGCAGACCTGTGAGGAGCAGAAAGGGAGCTTGCCATCATTTCCTTTGATTTCCGATTGGTTCTTGCTTTTTGAACTCGGCAAACGGAATGAACTGCTTATTCGAATTGTTGAAAGCACAGATCGGATGCAAGAAGGCGGCGTACGTTCGGAATCCTTGGAAGCTTTATGTTACGGACTGATCCATATGGTTTATCATGTAGCTCATAAAAAGGGCTTGTCGATTCAGCAAATGTTCCCTCATGATGAACTGCAGGATATAGCTACCGCCACTCGTTCGCTAAACCAACTTCGCAGTTGGGCTATTCGTGTTGTATCGGCTGGTATCGAATATATGAACAAGCATCATCAGGATGTCTCCGCTGTCATCACTAAAGTCCAGAAATATATGGACGATCATCTACATGAAGAAGTGAACAGGGAGGATATCGCTGCTTTCGTCTACCTAAATCCCGCCTATTTGTCCCGCCTTTTTAAAAAAGAAACAGGACAATCCATATCTGAATACATGCTCAGCATCAGAATGGACAAAGCCAAAAAACTACTCATCGAATCGGGCAATAAAATCAGCCATGTAGCCGAAGTAACCGGTTACGGTCATTTCTCGCATTTTGCCAAAATGTTCAAAAAAGTGACCGGCATTTCCCCCCAAGAATACCGAAAAAAATTCCATATCAACAAGGCACAATAGTGTTCAAGTAGTCACGACTCAGGTAGAATGCCCCCCTCCCTAATAGGTAATATATAGTTATTGAGAGGAACCAACAGGGAGGAGAAGACAGACCGTAATGGGCAATTCAACAATTGTTTCATCAAGACGACGTCACAACCTGAAAACGCCAGGATCGACACCTGCATTTTTCAAAATGGTACGCAAATATTGGTTTTTCTATATCATGATGCTGCCAGCCAGCATTATTCTGCTCATTAACAATTACATTCCGATGTTCGGCGTGATCATTGCTTTTAAGAACATCAATTATTCCAAAGGCATCCTTGCAAGTCCCTGGATCGGCTTACAAAACTTTAAGTTTTTGTTTTCGACGGAATCCGCCTGGATCATCACCCGAAATACCATTGGTTATAATGTCGTGTTTATTATAATGAATCTTGTGATAGCTGTTTCTTTTGCCATTATGTTCAATGAAATGCGCAGCAGACTTCTTTCCAAGTTCCACCAGAGCACAATGTTTCTTCCTTTCTTCTTATCCATGATCGTTGTAAGTTATCTAGTATTTGCATTTTTGGGACAAGACCACGGTTTTTTGAATACTGTTGTATTTCCCAAATTGGGCATTGAACCAGTCGAATGGTACTCAGATCCGAAATACTGGCCATTTATTCTGCCGATCGTGAACATTTGGAAGAATATCGGCTACTTCACCGTTATTTATATGGCAGCGATCATAGGAATTGATAACGAATATTATGAAGCCGCATTAATGGACGGTGCCTCTAAAT
Organism: Paenibacillus sp. SYP-B3998; assembly: GCF_010820665.1. Classification (GTDB taxonomy): domain Bacteria; phylum Bacillota; class Bacilli; order Paenibacillales; family NBRC-103111; genus Paenibacillus_E. The sequence continues at coordinate 81,854 of NZ_JAAIKC010000016.1, forward strand.
GGCAACAAGTCAAAAAGATTACGATCCCTCTCATCGTACCCGTTATGATCGTCATGACCTTATTGCAAATCGGAAGAATTTTTTATGCCGACTTCGGATTATTCTTTCAAGTTACACGGAACGCGGGGGCACTTTATCCTGCCACCCAGGTCATTGATACCTATGTGTACCAAACATTTCTATCTATGGGTGATGTCGGGATGTCATCTGCAGCTGGTTTGTTTCAGTCGGTCGTAGGATTTATTCTGGTTCTTGGTTCAAACTTGATTGTACGACGTGTCAGTAAAGATAATGCGTTGTTTTGAGGAGATGAGTAAAGTGATTAAAGTGAGTAGGCGCAGGCCTAACGACATTTCGAACACATCGAATTTTTTTATCAACTTAATTTTCTGGCTCCATACGGCAGCATGTATGCTTCCGCTCCTGCTCGTAATAACCGTATCCTTTTCAGATGAAAAATCTGTTTTGATACACGGCTATAACTTTATACCGGAAACATTCAGTCTTTCCGCTTATCAATTTTTGTTTCAGGACTGGCTGCAAATACTGAGATCCTTCGGGGTATCCATATTCATAACAACTGTCGGCACGGCAATCAGCGTAATCATCATGTCGATGTACGCTTACCCGATTTCGCGTAACGATTTCCCGCACAAAAACGGTTTCTCCTTCTTTATGTTTTTCACTATGCTGTTTAACGGCGGACTTGTTCCATGGTACTTGGTCTATACACAAATGCTGGATCTGAAAAATACGGCGACTGCTTTGATCCTGCCACTGTTGGTATCCGCTTTTTTTGTAATGATTCTGCGAACGTTCTTTGCGAGTACGATACCGCCTGCATTGGTCGAATCGGCCAAGATCGACGGAGCCAGCGAAATGAGAATATTTGTGCAAATCATTCTGCCGCTTTCTTTGCCCGTGCTGGCAACTGTTGCCCTGTTTCAAACTTTAAATTACTGGAATGATTGGTTCTTAAGCTTAGTTTTTATAACCGGCAGTAAAAATGTGAATCTGCAGTATTTGATGTATAAAACGATGCTTGATATCCAATTTCTTGCCACCAATACACAGGCCCAGCAGGGAATTAGCCAAGCAGGAGGATTATTTAATCTTCCGACGGAAACAGTGCGCATGGCCATGGCCGTCTTGGGAATTGGACCCATTGTGTTCGCTTATCCGTTTTTCCAAAAATATTTTGTCAAAGGTTTGACGGTAGGCGCAGTAAAAGGTTGAGTACTACCGTATTGTAAAAACATCGGCTATAACCGTAATGTTCGGTTCAGCATAAATTGAATAAGAAAAGGGAGGTTTCTACGTAATGAAGGTAGTCAAAAAGAACGTTCTTATGCTGTGCATTCTGTTGTTATCCGTATCTTTTGTACTTGCAGGATGTTCAGGAGGGAATAGTAATGACAGCGGCTCTGGGGGCGATAAACAACCTGTAACGACTAAGAATCCAAGTAGTGAGAACACGCCGACTACGCAGCTGAAGCCGTATAAATTGAAGTTGGTTTATCCCGGAAGCGCTCAATTGGATCAAGCAAAAGTCCAAGAAGCTATGAACAAAATTATGCAGCCAAAAATCAATGCCACAATCGAATTAATGCCAATCGACTGGGGACAATGGGATAATAAAGCAAACCTGATGATCGCGTCCCGCGAAAAGTTCGACATCATGTTCACCGCCCAATGGAACGGACATGCTGTCAATGTATCGAAAGGCGCGTTTCTCCCAATGAATGATGACAGCCTAGATAAATACGGAAATTTATTAAAAAAACACGGTCAGGGCATTATCGATTCCTTAAGTCCAATCTTCCTGGAAGGAGCTAAAATTAACGGCAAAAACTATGCTGTGCCGACCAATAAAGAATTGGCTGCTCAAGGTGGCGTGATTTATCGTTCAGACATTGCCAAAGAGCTCGATCTGGATATGACCAAAGTGAAGACAATCAAGGATCTTGAACCCATTTTGGCGTCTGTCAAAGAGAAGAGGCCGGGTATGACTCCGTTATTCTTAAGAAATGGAGACAATTTCAACGCCCACTATTTTGTGCAAACCGATGCCCTTGGCGATGCTTCGATTCCCGGCGTCATCCTGAAAGACCAAGATAACACGAAGGTTGTTCTAACAAGCGATCTAGACAGGTATAATGAAACGTTAAAAATCACCCGCGATTTTATGAAAAAAGGTTATATCAACAAAGATGCAGCTACTACGTCGCTTGGGACTGGGGAAGCTTTAAAGGCGGGCAACATATTCATGGTTGTCGTCCCTTTGAAACCGGGCAAAGACGCCGAGATGGCGAATGGCATCAGTCTGCAGGGCAAGCTGAAGCAAATCGAAATGACGCCTAAAACTGTTTCTACAGGAGAAACTTCAGGATCCATGCTAGGGATTTCCACCACATCGGAAGACCCGGAGCGTGCTATGATGTTCATCAATTTGCTGCATACGGACAAAACCTTGAACAACCTGCTCAACTTTGGGGTAGAAGGCATACATTATGATAAGGTTTCCGATAACATAATAAAAGCAACAGACGCTACAAAGAATTACAGTCCCGGATCTTCCTGGATGTTTGGTAACCAGTTCCTGAACTATATCTGGGATACCGAAGATCCGCAAAAGTGGGATAAATTCAAAGAGTTCAACAAAGATGCCAAAAAATCTCCCGGTCTTGGGTTTACCTTTAATGCCGAACCTGTTAAAACAGAAGTCGCAGCGCTCGTCAATGTCGGAAAAGAATACGATCCCCCTCTCGATACGGGTTCTGTGGATTCGGAAAAAATTCTTCCTAAGTTTAGGGAGAAGCTGAAAGCGGCTGGTTTGGAAAAAATACTGGCGGAAAAGCAAAAACAGCTTGACGCATTTCTCGCAAGTAAGAAATAAAGAAAATTGAAAAAAAGGCAAAGCCTGCATTTCTGCAGCTTTGCCTTTTTTATTTCGACTAGATTGTTTTTGCCCCCTTTTGAATTTTAGACGAGCAGCTATTAAGGTCGGGCGGCCCATCGCGATAGATGTCGTCGTGTGCTGGCGGATCAGTTTAAACCATTTATGACTTCCCGCTGATCCCGATACTCCTGCGGGCTAACGCCTACGTTTTCCTTAAATACTCGGCTGAAATGCTTCGTATTCTCGAAACCAGCTATTTCACCAATTTCGTAGACTTTGTACTCTGTCGTTGCAAGCAGTTCCTGAGCTTTATCGATGCGCAGCTTTTTTAAATAATTGACGAAACTATTTCCGGTATATTCCTTAAAGGCTTGACTAAAATACGAATAATTTAAAGAAACATGATTCGAAACGATGGTCATATTCAAATCTTTCTGATAATTTTCATGCATATATTGAACGGCTTTCTTCATTTCCTTGTGATCAATATGGAACGTCTTCATCGATCGCACATAGTCATTTAAGCGATTCAGCAGACCTTCAACACTATGGAAATAATCGTGGAAATAGTTAAAATTCGAGATGTCCCCTACCATCTTGAACAGTCGAAGTATTTCCACTGATTCGCCTCCGTACACGTGAAAGATTTTATCGAAAACAAGCTCGTTGAAAGCTTTGCTTATGGCTTCCAGATAAGCGATATCGTATCGCGCTACGGTTTTCATATCAAGTACTTCCTGCAGTAACGCTATCATTTCCTTGTCGCGATTGGCGCCGAGCATATTGGCGATTTTTTTTATTGTCTCTATCGGCACAATGAATTCTAGACTCCTATGACGGATGTTTTCATATCGGATAACACCTAGCACTGACTGTAAGAACGTGTATTTCAAAGCCTGTTTAGCCTCGACATAAGCCTCCTGTAAGTGGGTCATTCCACGCTTATATTCACTTAATCCTAAGCTATAGGTAAAATAGTTCGTACCCGTAATGCGATCCGCCAAATACTGAAACAGTTCCCCATGCTCCGCAATGAGCACCAGTTGATTCTCCTTATCAAAAACATACGCAAACCGCTTACGGAACCTCTCTGGCACGTTTCCCACTTCCGCTTGAATACGGTCCAAGAGTTCCCCGTGACTCATTCTTTCAACAGATCCCCTGTATTGCAGCATGCCAAGCTGAAACCCCTCTACTAGCCAATCCATATCAATCCGGGACAATTTATGCTGAACTTCATTCTCCTGCAGATGCGGATGACGTAGTACGTAGCTCAATTGGCTTTCTTGAAAGGCGTCCCGCTGTTGTAAGGAACTCGTGAGCTGCTCGGTCATGTGCTCCTTTAGCTTCATCTCATTCTCCAGTCGGAGTAAGGTGCGAGACAGCTCGTCACGAACGATGGGCTTCAAGAGATACTCTTTCACCTCACAGCGTATGGCTTCCTTCGCATATTGAAAGTCATCATGCCCGCTAAGGATGACAACGGCAGGCTTCGGATTCATATCCTGAATCCAGTTAATCAGTGCAATGCCATCCATGACGGGCATGCGGATGTCTGTTATTACAATATCCACAAGTGTATGCCGTAGCGCACGTAATGCTTCTTCCCCATCACCAGCAAATTGAAATTCATAAGCGGTCGGAAATTCGCGTGTAATCATCGCTTTCAAACCGAGTCGGATATTATTCTCATCGTCAACGATAAGTATTTTTCTCATCAGCAGACATTCCTCCGGATAAAATTAAATAAGGGAGCAGCATCAAAACCTTGGTCGAGACTCCTTTTGTACTCTCCACTTGAATCCCATACTCGCTCCCATAGTACATCTTAATTCGCTGCGTGACATTGCGCAGACCGATACCGTTGCCATCATTCTCGCCGTTAGCCTTGTTGCCATATTGGTTATGGAAGCGCACATCCTCCATTCCGATCTTCTCATGAAGTTCCATGAGCCTCTCTGCGGTAATACCAGCTCCATTATCCATAACTTCAATCAGCATTCCCTCTTTAGTAAGGCTCGCGCGAATCCAGATGACAACTCCTTCTCTTCTAGCTCTATCGATATTCATGCCGTGTTTGACAGCGTTCTCCACTAGCGGCTGTAGGGACATTTTCAGCACTTCCTGCTCAAGATAGCCCTCTGGAATATCCATCTTCAGCTCCAACTTATCGTCATAACGGATGTTCATGATGGCGATATAGTTCTGGATATGCACCATTTCGTCCCGCAGCCGAACATGAACACTGGACCACTTCAGGCTGTAGCGCATCATAGCGCCGAGGGAGGTCAATGCATCGGAGATCGTATACTGCGCCTCGACTTCGGCCAGCATTTTTAAGTTTTCCAACGTATTATAGAGGAAATGGGCGTCGATCTGATTTTTGAGCGAGTTTAGTTCGGCTTCTTTCGTTGCGGCTTTCTTGTTCACGGCTTCAACGATAAGCTCATTCAACTTTTTCAACATCTGTCGGAAATGATGCGCAAGCTCGCCCACTTCTCCGCCAGCATCGATATCGATCTGCACATTCAGGTCGCCACGACGCACTTTTTTCATCGAATCCCGTAAAATGTGCAGCTTTTTCAAAATAAGAGACTGCAGGAAATAGGTGATCACCGACAAAAGCGCGATCAAGACCACCGCTGCAGCGATGAAAAGATTGCGGGTATGCTTAATTTGCGTGACTGGATTTTCCAGTGACACCACATTCAACAGATGCGCCCCCAGTTGATCAATAGGTGTAGACAGGCACAGATATGGCGTACTCCCAATTGTAAACGTAAAACTGGATCCCTTCTGATGCGGGTGTGCTTCCCAATCACGACGAAGCTGCTCCAGATTCATGCCTTTAAAGAAGGGGCTGCCAGTATCCGTAAAAACTCGCCCCGAACGGTCTACAATCAGCATATGGGACTGACCATCTTGGATCGGACTGAACGCCTTCTGAAAAAATTTATTAATCAGCATATCCACTTCCCTAATGCCGACATGCGTATCACTCCGATAATAGATCTCCCAAAGCAGCGATACATAGGTCGAGGTTGACTCCATGTCCGTGTTTTCACGCTTCATAATGTCCTTCTCATCCTTCAAAATATCCCACCAAACCGTTCCCTTTTTAGCTAACACGTCCTTATACCAGGCTCTTCCCTCAATTCGGCTTTCATTAAAGATGACTGGCCAGATTTCCTTGATGCTCGGATTATTCGTAAACAAGCGGACATTTAAGATGTTTGGATTACTAAACATGAGTCGCTGTAAGTTTGAAGACGTATTCGTATTGAAATCGACCAATTCCATAACTTCTAACTCCCGGGTACTGAGCAAATAATTAAGAACCTCTCGATCGGCGATGGACAGTTGAGCGGTCCGCTCCATAATTTCAATATTGTTGAGAATACTGGCCTTCTCGCTCTCTAATACATATTGATTTTTCTTGAGCGTGTCTTGAATCGTGTTCTGATAAAACTCATTAAACAGATACCACGAGAACAAACTAATAGGGATTAAAATAATAACAATATAAGCGACGATCAGTTTCACCTGTATGGAAATACGGTTCGTCAACTGCGTGAGCCGCATTCTGCACTTGCCAAGAACGTTCCCCATGTCTACACATCCAGCCTCTCTCACTCTAGTCTTCCTATTTTAATATAAAATGTGACAGATGAGGGAAAAACACGAAGCTAAAAACCCGAAAATCCGGATGACCGGGCTTTCGGGCTGACGCATAGAGCTACTTCGAGAATTGCGGTGTTACTTCGCAAACTGTTCAATCTTCTGTTTATTCGATTCAAATTCCTTTTGTTGATACGCCTTTACCTTATCCAGACCCGCCGCTTTGCGGTCATTCTGGAATTTCTCAAAGAGCTGATCGAACTCTGCGTCGGATTTGCTTAGCAGCAGCTTCGGCAGCGCTTTGCCCCAAATCTGCGCGATTTTACTGTTAGCGATCCCTTCTTCAGATGTCCCTGACGGAGTAATGTTATCATATTGCGAGAAGCTCTTCGTCTTGCCTTTCGTCCACTCTTCCGGCTGTTTCATCGGCTCCACAGTTGGCGGCGCCCATTTCAAAATCATATTTGTGTCCATCAGCATCCAGTACGTGAAAGACGAACCATATTTTTTATCAAATGCTGCACGGTCTTTGTTCATCAAATCAAACACTTCCGGCTTAAATTGATCCTTGCCGTCAATCGTGTCGTAGCTAACGCCTTTTTCTCCTAGGTACACATCTTTATTGCCTTCCTCACTCATCAGATAGCTTAGGAACTTAATCGCTCTCGCTTTATCCTTGACGTCTTTGGAGATCAACGTTACCGTCCAACCGGAGATGCCTGGACCTGGCAAGGCAGGCGCATCTTTTTTGGCGTTGGCGGGGCCGTCCACAGCAATATATACTTTGTTAGGATCTTTTTGATATAAGGAAATATTTTGGTTAGCCAAATCCGAGCGCTGATACAACATGGCGAAGTAACGGCCCTGCGCGGTTTTCTCTTCCATTTGCGGGCGTTTGTCGATGAAAATATCTTTGGCTAGCAAGCCCATTTCATTGGCTTTACGGAATGTTTTCAGCCAGCTCACATATTCCGGATCAGTGAAACGATCGTAGAGCTTGCCATCCTTTTCATAAGGAATTGCAAGAAAGTTTGCTAGCATGGAATTGTTTTGTGCTGCGTCCAGAAATGATAAGTTCCCTTTGTCTTGAAAATCATGCAAACCAAGCGGAATGAGCGGTTGACCGTTCACTTCCGGGAACTTCTCTTTAGCCGCTTTCAGGGCGCTCAGAAACCCTTCAGGCGTTCTCATATCCGGCTTGCCAATTGCCTCATACATATCTTTGCGAACCAAGAACGTTTGGGTCGAAGTGAAGTTTTCCCCAAACTTCTTGTAGTCCTGCTGAGAGGAAGAAGCATTCGGATAGCCATAAAATTTGCCGTCCTTCTGTGTGTACCAGGATGTCTTGGCAGGGTCGGCCACCTTGAAGAAATACGGATCATACTGCTTCGCGAGATCACTCAGCGGGAGCACCATATTGCCTTCGATCATTTTCTTCACCGCATCCTCGTACCAACCGAGCGTAATGAAGTCAGGCAGCTTGCCGGAAGCGATCATCGTGTTCAGCTTCTCGTTCTCATTGCCAGCAGGCACGATGAAGTTCACGTTTACGCCGGTTTTCTTCGTGATGTACTGGGAAGTTGCGTCAACGCCCCACTTGTTCGGAAACCAAGAGAAGTTCAAGTACCAATCAAACGTAATGGGCTTTGTGTCGGATTTCCAGCCTGGCTCATCGGCATTTGCCGCAGGCGCTGGGGAACTTGTACCTTTTTCTGCCGCTTTCGTTGGCTGCGGACTCGTGGAGCCGCTTGCGCCTTTATCCGTTGAACAAGCGCTTAAGGATACGGCTGTGAACAGAGCAAGCAGTGTAGTTAATGTCTTGCGCGTTTTACTCTTCCTCATGTGCGTTTTCCCCTATTCTGCATCATAATGGTATGTTCAATCTCTGTCATAAGACAAAGATTATCACCGGAATCTGGTGGAAAGGAAACAGGATCAAGCGCTTAACCTTTGATCGAACCAATCATGAAACCCTTTACAAAATATTTCTGTAAGAACGGATACGCGATAACAATCGGCATGGTGGTCACCACCATCGTCGCCAGCTTAACAGACTGGGAGGATACCGTCTTAAAAATGTTGCCTGATGTTGCGGCGACCATTTGGTTGGAGCTAGACTGCGCCACGACACGGTATAAATACGTTTGAATCGGCTGAAGGTCACTCTTGTTAATAAAGATCATCCCCGTGAAATAGTCATTCCATTGATAAACGCCGTGGAAAAGCGCAATGGTGGCAATGACAGGCATGGATACCGGGAGAATGATTTGGTAAAAGATTTTGAAATCGTTAGCGCCATCGATCTTGGCGGCTTCTTCCAATGCATCGGGAATTTCCCGGAAGAAAGAAAGGAAGATAATGAGATCGAAAAAGCTAAACATCGCTGGGATAATGTAGACCCAGAAGCTATCTAGCATCCCTATATCGCGGATTAGCAAGTAATAAGGAATCAAGCCACCGCTGAAAAACATCGTAACAGTACCCATGATCATGTAGACCCGGCGGCCTATAAGCTCTCTGCGCGAGAAAGCGTAAGCGACCATCGCCGTGAAGAGCACGTGGATGACGGTGCCGACGAGCGTTTTGGCTACGGTGACACCCATGGCGAGCATAATGCCGTCGTTGGCGAATACAGCTAAATAGCTGTCGATGCTAAACATCCGAGGCCACCAGTAGATACCGCCCCGCATGGCGTCTTGGCCTTCATTGAAAGAGTTGACAAGCACATACCAGATCGGGTAGAGCGTGGCGAAGCAGATAGCAAGCATCAGCAAATTATTAAACTGGTCAAAAACGACCTCTTTGAAGGTTCTTCGTTTCAAGGAAAGCATTGCTGTGCCACCTCTTTCAAAATAATGATGTATTGTTCATACGCTTCGTGATGAAGTTCGCCGAGAGCAACAGCACGAGTGATATGAGGGATTTAATTAAGCCAACCGCTGTTGCATAGGAGAAGCGGCTCTGTTGAAGACCAACCTGGTAGACGTATACGTCGATGACGTTGCTGGCAGTTTCGTTCAGTTGATTCTTGAGAACGAGAATTTGATCAAAGTTCGAGTTGAGAATGCCGCTGACGGCGAGAATAAACAAGATCGTGATTGTGCCTTTGATGGATGGCAGCGTGACATAGAACATTTTCTGAAACCGTCCTGCGCCGTCGATGGTCGCCGCTTCATACATTTCAGGCGAGACACCCGAGATTGCTGCCAGATAGATGATGGCAGACCATCCTAGCTCCTTCCAAATGTCCGAAGTGATAATAAGACTCCAGAAATATTGAGGCTCAGCCAAATAACTAATCGGCTCTTTGATGATTTTCAGCGCCATCAATAAGTTATTGATAATGCCGACATCTGCCAGCCACGTAGCGAGGATACCTCCGAGAATGACCCATGACAGAAAGTGAGGGAGATACGAGATCGTCTGCACCAGCTTCTTGAAACGGACGGAGCGGATTTCGTTCAAAAATAGCGCGAAGGCAATTGGCAAGGGAAAACCGATGATCAGCTTGAGCACACTCATGCCAAGGGTATTCTTAATAACATAACCTAGATTGTCATCTTCCATGAAAGCTTTGAAGTGCTCGAGTCCAGCCCAAGGGGCTTCAGAAATCGTTTTGATGATATTAAAATCCTTGAAGGCAATAATGATTCCATACATCGGTACATAGTTGAAAATAATCATCCAGGCGACGCCAAGTAGCGCCATCGCCTGCAAATAGCGTTGTCCGTATAGTATGCGAAGCAGCCTTGTCGCTTTTCTTCTAGCTGCAGTTACTTTGTGATTCGGAATGGGGATATCCACTTCTGTATTCATTCTGGCTGTACCTCCAGTGCCTTCCGCATTTTTGTAAGCAGTTCATTTCACTCATTGTACGTCCTTCCTTCTGGCAATGTAAGGCTTCAAATTTCAGCTATGGTTGCCATTTTTCAGGTGATGTTCCTCCGGTTTGTACTCGGTGCTACCTAGATACAGTTGATGCACATAGCTAACGCTCGTGGTACAGGATCTGTAGGCGTTAAGAGTGGACGGTTAAGTAGACGGAGATGGTAGGCACTTGCTGCTGCGCGGAGTTGGGATTGGCAACTGGTTTGCTTCCCGAAGGGTACATGTGGACACTATGTGAAATTCCACGATTGCTAGAACATGATATTGTTCATATGTGGAATTTTTCCGAAAATACTTTTATTAAAAATGGTGAATACTTAATCCGCGTTCTCGTTCACATAGAGTTCGCTGGGTTGAATTCGATGTTGGCCGGTGTGCAGCAGCTCTGGCAAACGCCCCATCCGCTCAGCCAAACGGGAAAGCTTTTGCTCATTAAAATTAGATAGCCCCGTATGAATCCGGTCCTGGAATGGCTTAAGCCATCTTGTTTCCAAGCTTTCAGAACCGAAATAAACCCCGAGCAGAGAGCCAGCTGTTGCACCAAAGCTGTCCGTATCGTTGCCTTGCATCACCTGCTTGCATATCCCGTCGCCGACATTGTCAGCAAATCGAAATGTATTAATTAAGGTGCCAATTTCCTGATAAACCTGACAATGGAAAAAATTTGCATGCTTATGGTTAATGCTCTGATAGGCTTCCAGCCAGTTGTCTGCATCCGCGACCATCTGCAGGCAATCGTGAGTAATCTCATAGAATCGGCTCCGTCTAGGTACGAATTGCAGTGCAGTACTGATTATTTCAATCGGATCGCGCAGCACCTGTGCGACAGCAATCGCAGCGGCAATGAACATCGTGGCGTAGATGCCGGTCCGGCGATGTGTAAAACTTGCATCCCGCCAAGCCAACTCAGCGGCAAGGGCTGGTTGACCGGGGCAGGCATAACCGTAAGCGTCTGCGCGAATCGCAGCGCCGCATAGTTCCGTATCCTGTACCAAGAAGTCGGGCCAAGCCTCGATTTCAGAATGATTGAATATGTCCTTATCATGCTCCAAATAGCTAATCCCCGATCGAAGCAGGATGACCCTCTCCGGACCCCAAGTTGTACTTATCGGCAAATGATTTATCCATAAATCTCTTAAATTTCTTTTCGTAAAACCAGCGCCGAATTGCTCTAACACAATCATTCCCATTAAGGTGTAATTAATATCGTCGTCAGGCGCCACGTAACAAATTCGTCCCCGGGTCGTCTCAAACCAGGACCAATGACGACGATCCAACGCATGGAGGATTTCATCAGAAATGTAATCGTTCAGTGGCCATTCCCCTACGGAAGTTAACGCTTGACGCAATTCCGACAGGCTGGGGTTTACCTCAATCGGTTTGCCCAGCATTGAGCCGCAAACTGAGGCGAGGAATGCCGCCTCTACCCGCTTGGAGCTCTCCTTCAGATTCAGGATTCCGACCTGGCCGAGAGGTCGAGCCGGATCGCATTCCCGCCATATCTCTTCTAAATCGTTCGGCTCATAGTAAGACCAATTGTCCCTTATTGGAATGGCAGCCAAGCTATGAGCGAATTCCATATAGGCATCATAGCTTGCGGGAAGCTGTTCCAGCTTGGCTAAATAACCGGAAGTTTGATGCCCCTGCTCGAATTTGTTGCGCAGAATCCCCTCCAATTGACGTTTAAGAAATGAGAGTGATGGCAGCATGCTGTTATCTCCTTTATCTAATTACAGTGGCCTAGGCTTTAATCATTCTCCACTTCTGGGCACCTGTTCCGTTATCAGACCAAATTTGTACATTCGCACCATTGACAATTGCACCAGAGCTCACGTCTAATGCTTTTCCGCTTCCTATGTTGATTAGCTTAAAGCTGCCATCGCCGTTATCGACAATGTTCCATTTTTGTGCTGCTGTTCCATTGTCCGACCAGATCTGGACATTGGTGCCGTCCGTTATTCCCGCACCGTCGACGTCCAAGGATTTGCCACTGTTCGGGTTGATCAGCTTGTAGCTTCCGTCCGCGTTAGCAAACACTTGCCATTTCTGGGCTGCCTTATCGTTATCCGTATAGATTTGCACATTCGTACCATCTGCTGTTCCTGCAGCATATATATCAAGCGCTTTACCGCTGTTCATATTGATCAGCTTATATACTGCTCCCGTCTGTATGGGTGTGGACCCTGCTGTATAGACGCGCACATAATCAATGGCCATCGTTTGCGGAAACTTCGTACTAGCATCCGGGTTCCCCGGCCAATTACCGCCTACAGCCAGGTTCATGATCATAAAAAACGGGTGATCGTAAACCCATGTTTGACCCGCACCCAGTTGGCTTTTGTTGAAAGTGTGATAAATGTTTCCATCCACATACCAACGGATTTGCGTCGGCTCCCACTCTATTGAGAACACATGGAACGCGTCCTTGAACTTTTGTCCATTTGGCAGACTGTAGGATTTTCCAATCCCACCGGAACCGGAATAACCTGGGCCGTGCGCAGTGCCGTATATCCTAGAGGAGTCCTGACCCAAATTCTCCATGATGTCTATTTCTCCGCAATTAGGCCACCCTGCCGAATCCAGGTTATCTCCGAGCATCCAGAACGCAGGCCAGATTCCCTTCCAATATGGCAATTTGATGCGCGCTTCGAACTTTCCATATGCTTGAGTGAATAGTCCCTTTGTCAGCAATCGTGCGGATGTATAAGGGTTTCCCCCGACATTTTCTTTGATTGCTTTTATAATTAAATTTCCATTCCCATCCAAGTATGAATTGTTTCTGCTGTCTGTATAGTACTCTAGTTCATTGTTTCCCCAGCCGTTGCCTCCGATATCATATTTCCATTTGCCAGCATCAGGCGAAGTGCCGGAATTGCCATTAAATTCATCGCTCCATACCAAGTTCCAAGTTGTCGCAGCTTTAATCGAAGGAAGTGGAGCAGAGAACAGACAGAATAGCATAAGGCATATTACAGTGTAGAGAAACATCATTTTCATTTTTATCAAAGAAAGTCCTCCTTTTTCATGCAAATAGTTAAGCTGGTTTCTTTGAATGCTTCACGCTGCTTGAAGGAGATGGTCTTAGCTGTTCACTGATCTGCTCTTTCTGCTTGAGCTCCTTTCGTTGTCCATGCGCAGCAGCTTTAAAATATTGCTACTAGATGCAGCTGACGGATGACGAGAGATAGAGATATCCTTATCTGTGTTCATTCTGGCTACACCTCCAACGTGTAGATTTCATTCTGCAATTATTTTCATATCACTCATTGTAAGTGGTATCTACTTACATTGTAAGGGTGTAAATTTCATCTTTGGTTTCCATTTTCCAGGTTGTGTTCCACCATCGTAAAAATAGCTCTTTAGTGAGAACGGCGGACGAATTATAGCCCCACCGAAGTCGTCGCTCTGCAGATACACCTTCTCGCTATAGATGACAACCGGATTTAAAAAAAGCAAGAGACCAACTGGGCAGCATCCGACGTTTCATATCGGATGCTGCCCCTGTAGCCCCATGCTTTTTGCTTATTTGTTATTCTTTTCTTACTTAATGCCTTTTTCGTCGAAATAAGCCGCAGCTTGTTTCTTAACATAATCGAGAACTTTATCGGTGCCTGCTGCTTTTAGCTTCTCCTGGTAAGTCTTGATAGCCTGGTCGACGTTCGGTACCAACCCCATCATGAGCGGCTTGCCGTATTGCTCAATGACTTAATTTACAGCAGCATACTCTGTTTTCACAGAATCGTAACGTAATCCATGGATATAGGCGAGAAAATATCCGGCTTGCTCATCTTGGAGAATTCATCATTCAGCTTATCCAAACCGTCCCAACCGCCAGCGACTGCTTTCATTAGTGGCTTGTTTCTCCAGCCCCAATCGACGATGGCGTAGGGTTGAACCTTCGACGCATCCTGTGTTTTGGAAGGAGTGACCATGTTTTTGCCGTCGTTGATCAAATCATAGTGATAGCCTTCGAGGCCGTAAGTGATTAGATTGTAATACTTCGCATCGGTTCTAATTTTCTCAAGTACCATGAGCGAACGTTCAGGGTTTGCTGCACTTTTTGGGATGGCCATCCCATTAGAAATCGCCATTGTCGGCATCGTAAAACCTTGCCTCATATTCAGGAGTGAACGGGTAAGCGACAATATCTCTAGGGCTATTATAACTCTTGGCTATTACAACGCTGATATTATCTCCGCCGATCGTCTGGTAGCCGTTAACTGCTGAGAACAAGGTGCTGATTTCGTTCAATGCGTTTCCGTTGATGGGAATAACACCCTGCTTGTTTTTCTTAATACCATCCAAATACGCTTCAATAGAAGCTAGATCCTTGATTTCAGGCAGATTCAGCTCTTTTCTCCTGTCCTCACGATACACGATACCGTTTGGCGTATATTCGGGGTTCGTGTTCGGAATGCATAGATTTTACCACCGATGGTGGCGTCGCTCTAGTCCTGCGCCGGAACTTGTTTTTGCACTTGAGGCGCATACTTCGGAATCAAAGAGGTCAAATCCATGAATGCCCCCTGCTTGGCATACTTAAAATAACCTGCCCAAGAAGAGACGAAGATCATATCAATTTTCTCGCCGGCCGTCAGCAGCAGGTTATACTTCGTTGACCAATCGTTCCAAGTGGTGAAGTTCAATTTAACGGTTGTGTTCAAATCATGGTTATTCCATTGGCATTATAGGCTTAGAGATTGCTCATGGTGCCTAGAGACCGAAACAATCAGTTTCAAACGTAAGCGTCAAATACTCCCCACATAACATCCCAATCATCCATGAGAAAATAAGCATATCCTAATTTAAGGAGCTACGATTTCATGGACAAACAGCAACGCTTGCAAGCATGGACGACCAGAATCACAGACTTTAAATCCAGCGGTCTAACCATGTCCACCTGGTGCGATGCACATAACCAGACCATTCATCAATTAAAATATTGGCTTCGTAAACTAAGTTATTCCCCTTCTTCCTCGGTGTCATAATACACTGATTTTCATAAATGATGAGAATATCCGCAAAGCACAAAATGCATATTTATGCATCCGATGTATAATCACTCAACACTATTAGTTTAGATCTAAACTGCCAGAACAAACAAAAAAGTGCTTAACATTGACCTATCTAAAGTCAAAGTTACGCACTTTTTTAATTACTATATAAAAATAAAAATTGCAGCAATACTAGGGTCCCCTTGTTTTTTATCTTTTTTCTCTGTCTGAGCCATTTGGCGTGTTCATGTGATACTCGCAGCCGATGAGAATCACTAGGAGGCGGAGGCGCTTTTGAAAGACAAGGAGATTGCTCAGCGCTTGCAGGTGCATATCAATACGGAATGTGCGATCGAAAACCGTATGTCAAGCAAGGATGTGAAACCGCCACTTCAAGGAAAATAGCGGGAAGAGCAGAGCGTAAACGAAATAGCAAGTCTAATCTGAACGTTTAATTACGAAGGCTGTATAAACGTTAATTGTATGTTAGTGTCACCACATGACGACACTAACATACTTCATTAATGTATAAATTCCATGATTTTATTCATATCAGCATTGACGTATGTTTGTGTCGCTGGACACGTTGACACCCACTTTATTTTACAAGTGTAAGCTGTTCTCCAGGCTGGAGAGCGAAGCCTTCGATTCCTTGCTCCTTCAGCTGTGCGGTGAAGGCTGCAGCATTTTGCGCGATGCCCGGGAATGTGCTGTGATGAACCGGGATCACGTTCTTTGCTTGCAGCCACTTTGCTGCAATCAGAGCATCCTTAGGTCCCATTGTGTAAAAATCCCCGATCGGCAGTACCGCGTAATCAATATCGTGGAGCTCGCCGATCATTTTCATATCTCCGAACAAGGAGGTGTCGCCGGCATGATAAAGCGTAACTCCGTTCCAATCCATGACAAATCCGCCCGGCATGCCTGCATAGACGATACTTTGAGAATCGTCCGCTATAATAGAAGAGCTGTGGAATGCGTGAACAAGCTTTGCTCTGGCAAATCCCAAGTCCACAGTTCCTCCGATGTTCATTCCGATCGTCTTCAGGCCCTTCCATGAGTAATAGGTAGCGAGCTCAAAGGTGGCGATAATGGTCGCATCGTTAGCTCTGGCGATAGCTTCCGCATCAGCGGTGTGATCCGAGTGTCCGTGTGTAAGCAAGATGTATTGAACTTGAATGTCCTCGGCTTTCGCTTTGGCAACGGGATTGCCGGTCAGGAACGGATCGATGATGATCGAGCGCTCTCCATCCGAGATCTGAATGCAAGAATGTCCGTGAAAAGTAAGGTTCATTTTATTTCCCTCCATATACTATTTATTATTCGTTTGACGACAATGTGAGTATATTATTTATTTCTTTTTTTGTCAAATTACTGTAATATGATGATAGCAAGTATTCTGGAAGGGGATCAAAAACCGAATGCTGTCAATCGAGAAGCAGATACTTTTCCTGCTAACAAAAAAGCGTTGCATGCATGCTAAAGAATTAGTACAAATTTATACGAAGCGCGGCTATAAGGAGCAGTCGATCAGGAACGTTCTATCACGAATGAAGAAAGAAATGTATATTCATGCGGAAGAGCGTTCCCTGTATTCCATTGTGGACAAAGGGGAGCAGTTTTTATCCTTTGTGAACCGAAAACCGTGGCAATACAATGTGGACTGGAACCGCAAATGGTATTTCGTGCACTTCGAGGTACCGGAGCCGGAGAGGATAAGAAGGGATCAATTCCGTTTGCAGCTGCTGCAGCTTGGCTTCGGTCAACTGTATAAAAGCGTTTATGTCTCTCCTTGGGATTACAGCAAACAGCTTCTGTCATTGATTCATGCGGCCTCCATGGATGAATACGTCACTATCTCGGAAGCGTCGATTTTGTTTCGGGATATTACCCCCGAGCGGGCAGCCGACATTTGGCCACTAGCCGACATCCATCGCCTGCATCAGGAGAAGTGGCAATGGTATCAAGACGAATTCGTGCCAGCTTTGAATAAGGAAATCAGAGACAGGATGGATCCCTTAGAGCTGTTTGTCCTTTATTTGCATGTCGGAGAGGTTATCAGCGAGATTAGCCTTAGGGATCCCATGCTTCCGGTGTCTCTGCTTCCATACGATTGGATGGGGCACCGCGTAATCGCCGAGTTGTATCGTTCGTTTCAGTCGTTCGCCACACTCATCCCCAGCTCTTCAAATTATTATCAATTTCTCGTGTAAATACATGAGTGACAGGACAATGCTGCCCGTTATGTGAGTAAAGGCTGCCGTTCATGCCGGCAGCCTTTCAAGGTAGCAACCGTTGCTTCTAGGAAGTTGTCGTTACTTGTGATACGGTTCACCGATTGACGGCAGCCTGTTCGTGTTGTGCTCTAATCTCCCATTAGCTAGTGAGGTAATATCTTAAAGTTTGATTCATTTATTTTCTCATCATATATATTAATCATTTAATCCCTTTCCACCCAGAATTTGCTGCATACATTTTTCAACCCTTGACTCTCGAGTTTTGGATTGTTTGGGTTCTGAAAAATAAAGAATGTATGCTCTTTGCCGTCCCGGCGTCAATGCTTCAAAAGCAGTTTTCAAGGCAGGCATTTCATCAAATTTATTTTGAAATTCTTCAGGAATGTTGAATTCTGTATTCTTTTTAAAATTCACTTCCAAACCAACTTTTTCAACTTCAATGGCTTCATAAATATAGGCTTTCACGATGGTTTCCATTTCAACTATTTCTTGAACATCGGTGAACCGAATCTGGCGCGCCGCCTGTACATTTTCCGTTTGTTGGATTAGAATACCATTGGCATCCTGTAACAAGGCACCTTTGTGAAACAGAAGCGCACAGTATTCTTTAAATCCGTGTATTAAAACTATGTTTTTATTCTGAAACGTGTAACAAGGATGCATCCACTTAAATTCTTCGGTCAGCTCACAATCAAGAACGATATTCCTCAACTTCTCATATTCTTCGTACCACTGTGTGGCTCTACTTAAAAATGCATCAACTTTTGGATTCATTTTACTATTTGTCATCAAAGAACACTCCTCTTCAATTTATCGATCTGACAGTCAAGCATGATCATTCTCAATTTCTCCAATTCTTTCTGTCACTTTTTGGCTTTACTTGAATATTCATCAACCTTGGGATTCATTCTACTCTTTGTCATAATCTCATTTTAACTCATTAGTCTTGTCTAACGCTGGACGAGAATAAAGTTTGCTCAAAAGAGCTTTATCTTCTTTATTCATGCAAATATTCCTAATGTTTTCTACTGCTGAGAGTTCATACAGAGTGTAAAGGAGTCTCCCGTTTGTTTAATGGTCATGTGAAAATGTCCTAAAGTAATTGTTTTGCCTATCGATGGTTCTTACATTAAGTCTAGAATACTACTCGTTAGGTTGCCATACTTTGAGCTTGTAACCATCCGGGTCATAGAAATCGAATGCTCTGAACCAACTATGTTTAATCATTTCTTCAATACGAATGCTATTAGAGTGAGCATGCTATTAAAGTCCAACAATATTGGAAGTTCGTAAACAGACTACCGGGATTTCATAGCTTTCGCCATTGTCCAGCCCATAAAAACCTTCTCTAGTTGATCTATCCTGCCCTTACTTCAATGATTATCAAAAGGAGCTATCCTCGCGGCAGCTCCCCACTATCGTTCTCTGTTAGCTTAATAACGCAGAACATTTTATGGGAATAGAACCTCCAAATAAACGCTCAGAAGAAAACCTACTGTAACGATGGAAACAAGAAATGATACTACTTTGACCAAAACTTGATGCCTTCTCGGAATATCCCCAAACCTATTTGGTAGGTCATCAGTAACCAGCCCAAAAATAAGACATCATAATGATGATTATAATTATCGCCCTTACTAAGTCCAACAAAAACGGGTATCCGAGAAAAGCAACCGATCATATTTACATCGTCAAGTGACAACAGAGCCACGGCAGGAATCCCGCCATGGCTCTGTTGTCACTTGCGGTTATTGCTCCAAAAACATCTCAAGCTCTCCGCACCATTTACCCCAGCCATACTTAGCTCCACCCAGTGCTTGTTCATTTGAGATACCGGTTTGTTCGAGATGAAGGTTAACCTTTCCGTCCCCTAAATCTTGCAGCGTCCAGGTAACCGTGTGCTTCTCTCCGCTTTCCCAAGTATAGGACAAGCGGTTTGGTGCGTCCACGATAAGTACTTCGCCGTCAATAATTCCATTCCACCATTCGGTCGGCTGAGTGCGAAACTGAAAATGGTGTCCTACAACGGGCTTAAAATCATTTTCCATCGCCTGACCGGTGTGGATGTTGGCCACCCACTTGGCAAGCTTGCTTGAATCGGTTAAGGCGGACCAAAGCTTCTCAATCGATGTCTTGTACTGAAAATCCAAGGTTAATGTTAAACTCATTCTTCTTCCTCCTCTAATAGTTGGTTCAAGCGTAACATATTCGTACGCCAAAAATTGCTGTAATAAGCCACCCAATCTTGAATTTCTCTGAGTGGAGAGGCGTTTAACCTAAATCGCGTTTCTCTGCCGACTTTTCGATCAAGAACCAGTCCGGCCTCTTTAAGGATTGTCAAATGCTTGGATACCGCTGTACGGCCCATTTGAAACTGTGCCGTTAACTCATGAAGCGGTATCTCCTCTGCCTCTGCTAACAAACGAATCAGTCGGCGCCTAGTTGGATCTGCAATCGCGTCAAACACATCTCGCGACTGGTTGTTCTCGCTCATAGCACCCCCGCCTAAATATTATTTTCTGTAGTAGAAATCTATTGGTGGTACGAAGGGACAGCCGTTGATTTCACCACCTCCTTAAAGTATGCGGCTCTTCGGACGTAGCGCCCACGAAGCCATATTTAATGCAGCATATGAAAGCGGAAGGATAATAGGAAACCCGTAATCACCATAATCGTTAGCAAACGCATGAGATAAAGCCGCACCGGTCATTAAAAAGAAGATACCAGCGTGAACCCATTCTTTAAGCCGAGGAAAGCCTGGTACGACGAGAGCGATGGCTCCAAGCACTTTCCAAATCCCGAGAATAGTCAAGACGTATAATGGGTAACCAAGATTCTTCACTAACTCGAGGTTTCCTCCATATTGCATCAGTTGCCCGATACCACTTAACATAACAGCTGCTGAGAGTAGTAGTGTGACTGACCAATAAGCAATCATTTTTCCTCGGGGCTGGGTTTCTACTTTCGCGGTTGTTTCCGTACCAATGATCGTACTCAGTTTGTTTCCTCCTCATAATTGTTGATTCAAGTGAACTAATATTCTTGCTCTAAATTTTCCAAATGACTAGTTTTCAATTGGACACCATATGGTGACTCTTTGATTATAAGAAACCATTTGGTGTCCTGTCAACAACATTTTTAAACTCCACATGAAAACGTTAGTTAGCAATGTGTGACAACACTTTATGCCATTTGGCTCTTTGACTAAATGTTAAAAAGCCTCGGCGCGATAATACCGAAGCTTTTTTGATCATGACTCAGTTTTGGTGGGCGTCAGGACTGATTGATTAATCTCATTTGGAGAGACCCGTTAGTTAAATAAATTTGTTATCTGTTTTTATTGAGTGTCTTCGTCGCTTTTGTACTCCAAAATATCACCTGGCTGACAATTCAAAGTCTTACATATCGCTTCTAATGTTGAAAAACGCACCGCTTTTGCTTTTCCATTTTTCAGGATGGAAAGATTCGCCATTGTAATTCCAACCCTCTCCGAAAGCTCCGTTACGCTCATTTTTCGTTTTGCTAACATCACATCAATATTAATAATAATTGCCATATGCTCCACCTCAGACCGTTAAATCATTTTCTGATTTTATATTAATAACTTCTTGTAAAAGTCTTTGGAGAACAGCAGCAAAAACGGCGATCACCATAGAGGCGAAAATAATGACCAATCCCATTGGTATGAAACTTGGAGGGTCAACTCTCTTCCCCATGAGATAGTAGAGTGGCATACCTAGCAGGTACAAGGTACTGATTGTGATAGCACAGTATTTTATATTCTTTAAAGCTTTTACCGATAATTCCGAGAACGCTTGGTTCTTATCCATATAGCTTAAAAGTTTAAAAGCTTGATACAGAGCAAAGTAAAAAGGAATCGCTGCTGCGTACATATCGATTAAAACGAGAGATTTCATATAAGCCGTTTCTGGATACAATTCTCCAGCAAAATTCCCAATCTTAGGCACTAAAAATATGCACAAAGCGAGAATTGGGATTCCAATAAGAATAACAGCTATCTTCAAAAAGAGTGTTTTTCCTCGTTTCATAAACTGCACCTCACTTATTTAATGTCAGTTTTTACTTTACAACATAATTTATCGTTTTACAATAAATTAATATCGTTTTTGATAAAAATAAAAAGCATTTCTCATTACAAAGAAATGCTCTTAATTTTAAATGTTAAATTTACAACTTATTCAACAAAACTGCCCGTTAGGTGAACAAAGGCAGCCGATCGTTCAATGATATGCTCCCCTTACGGTAGACAGGTGAAATAATAAAACCTGTTGCTGTAAGGGGAGTTTTTTCATGTCAAAAAGAAAATACGGAGCTGCGGAAAAACTCATTATCCTTAATGAAGTATCAAGTGGACAACTAGGTTTTCTGGCCGCAGCTAAGAAATATGAGATCAATAAAACGACTTTAATGA
>NZ_JAAIKC010000017.1 GCF_010820665.1 Paenibacillus sp. SYP-B3998
CACGCCGCCAGCGTTCGTCCTGAGCCAGGATCAAACTCTCCATAATAGTTAAACCTATTTGAAAGCTTAATTGCTCATTTGCGTTGCTAGCGAGATTTGCATCTCTTTTTTGGTCGATTGCTCGACCCTGCTTCTTTCACTCGTTGTTCAGTTTTCAAAGATCAATTTCTTTCGTTCCCGTCCTGCTCTCGCGGCCGGAAGTTCACTATAACACACTTACAATTCTTTTGCAACTTGTTATTCTCAAGTTACTTTCGCCAGCCTGTCTTGCGGCCGGAAAAACAATATACCATGGCACGCGACTATAATGCAATGTTTTATTTTTCCAAATGCAAAAAAGTTTGAGAAGCTGATTTTAACCATTTTTTAATCAGGTATCTCTATATATTCCGAAACTCTGGATTTCAAAGTCTCAATCAATTCTTCATTCATGAACGGATACTCATCTGGTATATCCAGACAGATCAGTTTTTTATCAGCGATTGCATCATGAAACTTTTCTTTAATTCTCTTCACATGCTTCTTCTCCATTGCAAAAATGATATCCGCCCAGCCTACGTGTCCACTTGTTATTTTAATTCTTGCCTGTTCTTCTGTCCCCACAGATCTAACTTCAAACCCATTGTAATGAGCGAATATTTTCTCAGCAGTTAGACTTCTCCACTTATTTCTGCTGCAAACAAAAAGAATCTTCATTGTAAGCATCCTCACTTTTGTTTTAATTCAATCCATGACTGTCATTATAAAGGGGCGAGATTAACTGAAAATGAACAATCCCTTACTGGATTTAAGACCTGTGAGGGACTGTTCTTTTTCGTATCAATTAATCTTGTTGGATTGTACAATCTTCTGTTATCTCTACGGCTTTCATATTTTCCTTATTGGCAGGGAATTGAGCGGACGGCTTCTACTTTACTCTTGATTTTTAATGAGAATGGTTTGATGCTTCTCATCCCATTCTACTCCTGCCCCTAGCGATTCACTAATGAATCTAATAGGAACTAAAGTCGCACCATTCCTTAAGCGTGGCGCTGCATCCAATTGCTTACTTTGGTTATTTAGAATGGCTTCCTTGGAATCAATCTTCAAAGAAATCTTATGTTGGCCTTTCAAAGCAGTGATCTTTTGTGTTTCGCCGTCCCATGAAATGCTTGCTCCTAGTGCAACAAAGATCCGGCGCATTGGCACGAGAACAGTTCCATTGTCTAGAATCGGCTGTTCATCCCCATAATAGGGTTGAACATAACCATTTAGCTTAACGGTGATGACTGCACCATGTTTAATCACTAGTCGACGGCTCATTGCATCTTGAATGATCTTAAGCGCTTGCTCATCCAAAGGATTATTAATCAAATCTATCTCCCAATAACTAGAGTAATCTTTTAAAGACTCAATATTCGTAATTTGATTGTTGGCTAAAGACAAGTTACTCAGCCTTTTAAGAGAATAAAGAGCAGATATATCCTTAACATCATTGAAACTAAGGTTTAATTCATTTAACCCTGAAAGACTGGCTAACGGCTGAAGGTCTGTTATTTTGTTTTCCGACACACTCAAGCTCTTCAACTTATCTAGCCTTTTTAAAGGACTTAAATCGGTAATCTGGTTGTGATCAAGAGATAAATGCTCCAATCTGTTGAGATTCCCCAAGAAATTAATCTCCTTCAGCCCGTTATCCCTTAATGTTAATGAACTTAAAGATTTCATTTTCTCAACTTCCCTGAAATCTTTAATGGGATTTGCATCAAGATTGAGAGTAAAAAGCTTCGGTAAATTCTGTAGAGGTGTAATATCCGAAATCTGATTATGATTCAGACTTAGGCTTGTTAGACCCTTCATAGTTGAAAATAAATTAAGATCTGAAATTTCGTTATCATTCAGTTCAAGCTTGCTTAAAGCTGGTAATTTCGAAAGTGGAGAAATATCGCTAATCCGATTATTGGAAAGCTTCAATTCCTTTAAACGAACCATCTCATTTAGAAAAGTTAGATCTTGAAGACCGAAATGGCTGAGATTAAGGAACTCAACTTTAGTGAGAAACCGTAAGGCTGAGAAATCTTTCACTGGATTACCATGAAAACTGACAAGTGCAAGATCTGGCATATCTTTGAAAACGCCAATATTCTCGATCTGGTTCCCAGGCAGCGAAAGAACGTCTAATTTCGTTAACTTCCCAAGTGAGGTGATATCTACAATAAGATTGTTACCTAGATATAGAATTTCTAAATTTGCGATCTCTGATAATGGTGATAGGTCTCGAATATGATTGTTGTACGCAGATAGTGCAATTAAGTCTTTCATTCCTTGTAATGGACTCAAATCTGCAATTTCATTTTCATTGATCCCTATTTTTTTTAATTTACTAAGCTTTGTTAGGGGTTCTAAGTTACTGATTTTATTACCGCTTAAAGACAAGTCTTCAAGGTTAGTTAACTCCTTTAACGGACTTATATCCGTTATCTCATTGTCACTAAAGTCAATGTTGGTTAATTGGGTTAAATTTGCGATGGGCGACAGGTCAGCGATTTTGTTCTCCATTACGTGCAAGGACGTCAGATTAATTGCAAACTCTAAGCCCTTTAGACTTTTGATTCCAAGTGCACTAGATTCTTCAATCGAATGGATGGCTTGCATATCCTGGCTCGTAATGGGTCTGTTTGATATTTGGAGTGTCTTTCTTAAAACGGATTCAAGCTGCGGATCCTCTATACTTACTATATCTGTTGAATCAGCTTGCGCCACACCGGATTGACCTACGAAATGAATGGCAAATAAAAAGCAAAAAACCATGGAGTAAATTAGTAATTTGGGTAATCTAAGCATCTTTACTTTCCTCCTATGAAGAAAATTAGATCTTGAATTTATCTACCATACTGCGCAAGTCCTCTGCCATATTGGACAGGGCCGCGGCTGAAGATGTTACTTCCTGCATCGAAGCCAGCTGCTCTTCAGCAGAAGCCGATACGTTCTGTGTCTCTCCGGCATTGGTTTCGGCCACTTCCGAAATGGTTTGAATGGCGGTCACTATGCGTTCTGCGCCCTCAGAGATCTGCTCGGCATAACCCGATACATGACCTACCAGATCGCCAAGTCCTGTTATTCCATGCTGGATTTCCTTGAATAAATCGCCATTTCTATTCACGGCTTGCCTACCAGACTCTACTTCCTCAACTGCCGTGTTCATCGTCGCTGCAGCATGTCCAGTGTCAGCTTGGACTGACAAAACTAGCGCAGCAATCTGCTCAGCTGAGTAAGCGGTTTGGTCGGCGAGCTTGCGAATTTCGGAGGCTACAACCGCAAAGCCTTTTCCAGCTTCGCCTGCTCTCGCCGCTTCAATGGAAGCATTTAATGAAAGTAAATTCGTTTGTTGAGCAATTCCGGATATGATTTCAACGATATTCCCGATTTCATCTGATCTTTGCCCCAATGTTTTGATCACCATGGCCAATTCATCTACCATGTTCTGAATAACACCCATTTGCGAGACGGCATGCTCAACGGCAAGTCCGCCCTCTTTGGCCTTAACGGTTACCACACCAGTGGCTTCAGACATTTGCTTGGTGTTATCAACGATAAGACGAACTTTATTCGACATGTCCTCAGCGGTGTACGCTCCGCTTGTTACACTGTCAACCTGTCGTCCTGCGCCTTCAGCAACGACTTGAATCGCGTTTGCAATATGTTCCGTGACTTTAGAAGTTTGCTCCGCCCCTGCGGTCAGCTGTTCCGAAGAGGAAGCCAACTGAT
Organism: Paenibacillus sp. SYP-B3998; assembly: GCF_010820665.1. Classification (GTDB taxonomy): domain Bacteria; phylum Bacillota; class Bacilli; order Paenibacillales; family NBRC-103111; genus Paenibacillus_E. The sequence continues at coordinate 3,748 of NZ_JAAIKC010000017.1, forward strand.
TAGAAGAAAGGCTAACTTCTGTGAGAATCGTCTTGATTGTTTGCGTCATTCGGTTAAAGCTAACAGCGGCTTGAGCGATTTCATCCCCGCCCCTTACGATCAACACATGATTGAGATCCCCGGCTTCCACAAGCTCGATCGATTGTTTCAAACGTACAAGGGGGCGCGTTAGTCGATTAGCAAGTATATAGGTCAGGACCAGACCGATGAAAACAATAACGATGGTGATTAGACCCATACGGCTAGCCATGTTATTAACAGGCGCGTCTAGTTCAGCTAGTGGAGCACTCAGAATCAGCACCCAATTGTTGCTTGTTCTCGCGTAATAGCCGAATTTATCTATTCCGCTAAATGAATAAGTAAACGTCCCTTGTTCACCCTTTATCGCCTTATTAAATGCCTCTGTGAGTTCGGGTGAGTTAAAGTCTTTGACTGTGGTCTTCATAATCCGCTCTTTTTCTCGATGGTAAATCACATTCCCCGCGGAATCCAAAAGAGTTGCGTAGCCCGTTTTACCGAACTCAGCAGTCGAAACGGTTTTCGTAACGTCCGCTATGGCTACAGAAGCAGTAAAATTACCCGCTACTTTTTGGTTATTTAAAATAGGGGCACCCAGGATGACAGATAAAGAATTATCTACCTTAGAGGCTACAGGGTCAGAGATGATGGATTTCCCATTATTCAACTCTTTTATATACGCGCGTGTGGAAAGATCCAATATTTCCCCATTTTGATTCATTGAATTTCCCCCCGAAAGCTCATGAGAGAACACGATACCCGTTAGCTCCGGATTTTGCTGCTGAGCTTTCTTAATGAAATCTAACTGTTTCTCGGTGTTTCCGAAATTGCCCTCAGCCATTTTGGCCAGTGTCTTCACGACGGATAGCTTGGATTGCAGATGGGTATCTAACGTTTGAGTAATGACCGTTGCGCTCGCTTTGACTTCCTCATCAATACCATCCCGAACTGTATTAGAGGCGAAATAATAGCTAAGATAAGAAATGCTTAGTAAGCTTAATAATAAAAGGAGTCCTGTAAAAAAGAGCAGCCTTATCTTTATGCTTTTTAGATGCACCTTATTTTTGAAACTGTTAAACGTTGTGTGACTTCTTGACTCTTTCATGTTCTTCCTCCAGATCTTCAAATAGATAAAGCATCTATACTATTTCGGATACTCTCTTCTAAATCTTTAGCTGAAAAAATAATCTGTTAAAAATAAAAAAAGCAAACCTTCCAGCTTTTTGCTGAAGACTTGCCTTTTCTACACCTTGTTTGTCCTTTGGTAATAAAAGGAAAAATCATTTTAGCTTATCGTAGCCGTAAGCCATATGGTTGTTCCTTGCATTAGTCTAATCTCAGTTAGCTCATATCACCTACAACCGCGGATCCATCTCTTTCTCTCTAGCAACCTCAAACAACAGATTCGCTGCCACTTCCTTAAAAACCTCATTATGCGGCGTAATCTCATTGAACTTAATAGAGAGCATTTTATTCCCTAGCAGATGCTCATTCATTGACGTACGAAGCTTTTGTTTAATGTTCTTCTGCTTGATCAGCTTCTTGAACTTATGCGGGAATCGGTAATCATAACCATAGATAATCGATAAGTAATCTTTGTTGCGAACCTTCATATAAGGAACCGCATTACTTTTGCCGACCTCTGGCTTAATCACAACGCCTTCCATATGGTTATCGACAGTCAATTTGGAGAAATACTGCTCCGCTCTCTCGTACCGATCAGGTTCGGACAGATCCAATACGAGGTATTCATCCTCCGACAAGAAGCTGTACATCTCCGATGTCTTCCAATCGGGAATCTCCTCAGCACCCTGCTCATAAACTACTTTCAACAAGGCAAAAGGCTTGTATACAAGCTCTCCGTCTTCTGCATAAATCTCCAGTTGTTTTTTGTAAGTTTCATAGGCCTGGAGATGATCTTCTAACGACACATAAGTATCCAAAATATCATGGACATTCTTGTAATTTTGATACACGTGAGAACCGTATTTATCGCTAAGCGCGGTTTTGGACAGGTGATGCTGGTCCTTCTCAAAGCCGCTCGCTTGATACTCTTCGGTTAGCTTGCCCAAAGCTTGCTCAAAGCCATTTTGTTTTAGAAAATCTAACTCGCTCTCCAAAGCTTTCTCGATTGGCTTGAACTGCCTTTGAATAAGTCCATCTCCAATCGCTTTCCAAGGCAGCAGCTCCCCGTCCAGAATCAGCATCGCAATCTGCTTCTCTTCTATATAAGCACCGAATTTCTGAAGCAGCCTCGCGTAGATGTCCGTCAAATCAACCTGCTTGATTTGGTAGCCATTGCGACTAACGGCAAAGCATTGTTCAATGTCCTTGCTCAGGTAAATATTACAGCGTGAACCCATATACTTCGGTTGCAAAACAACCTGCTGAACGCCCCGCTCCGCAAAGTAGTCCAAGCCGCGCTGCAACGACTCCAGATCTTGAGCAGCCTCATCCTTATCGGCCGGAGACATCGTCCCCGAGATGAAATTCACCTTATTCTCAGAGATGTACTGCAATCTGCGGATTTCATCTTCAGCCAGGTCTTGGAGCGATACGATGCGCTCTTCCTGGAACAATGCAGGAAGTTCATCCGTCATGATGACTTGATTGGACTTCTGAGACTTCATGAACGGTTTAGTTGAAAGGGTAACCGACGTGAGCGCATTCCCATGTGCGCTGCCTGTGTCGATATGCATTTTGTTTTTGATGCGGAACGCATTTTTGGCGGCTATGTGCCCAAATACATGGTACGGATGGTTTTTCACCGCATCCAGTTTGAGAAAAGCAAGCTGATCCTCTACCGACGCCTCACGATCAAGGCGGAAATTCCGCTGATGACGAACGGAGCTCGTATCGAGTTTGCCTATATATTTATTTCTACACGGCGCATGGGTCACGTAGAAGGACGGGCTATTCAAGCCGATGAAGCGATAAAAGGGTTGCGCAAGCGACACCAAATGATTGAACTTCTGGAGCAACTCCTCATCGTGCTCCAGTACTTGTGTCGAATCGAAGTAAGTATGAAGCAGCTCTTCATCGACTCCGCTGATCTCCCCACGCATGAACTTATAAACAAAATTCTCATGATTCCCCATGACGAACAAGAAGTGTTCCTGATTTTCGTATAAAAATTGAACGGTTTCCTTCGTCTTCTTCCCCTTATCGATCCAGTCGCCAACCGAAATGATCTTCGTATTGAGTACTTTATCCGTAACTACAAGCCTATTGCCCTCCATTTTGTAACCATGGCTAAGCAAAAGACCTTGAAGTTCATCCACACATTCATGGATATCGCCAATGACGATATACCTCGCGGCTTGCGGGAGAATCGTCGACAAGTAGTCGTGCTGATCTTCAATGACCACCTTGTAATGAGGGTTCACTTGACCGTCAGTCACGGAATAAAAATCTTTATGGCGCACTTTATGAATCTTGGAATAGTCTTCTCGGGAGAGCGATCCCAGAACGTCTTTGCGCAAGCGATTAATGTGGCTCGTAATTAACTTTTTGGAACGATCCGTAGCGTAGTAATCTTCTCTATTGCGATAATCGAACAATATAACTTCCAAATTGTAATGATTAGCTTGAGCAATCTCTCGAACCTTGGCGCGGAAATCCTCCGCTAATCCAGTCGTATCGACAACCACGAACTCCGCGTTAATCGGAAAGGAAGTCGCCATCTTCAATCTCTCGAACAAGAGATGAAACGCCTGCTCGCTCGCCTCGAGCATCACTTGATCGTACTTATCATACGCATTGCCAAGAATCTCTTCGCGAATGCTGTCTGATGAGAGATATTGGACATTTGCTCTGAAATTTTTGGCCTCATCGCTGAACTTCAGCCCATGAATCAGAACTTCCTTGGCAAAAGTTGTTTTCCCGCACTCCGTTGCTCCAATCAAGAGAAAGATCGTATGTACTCTCGTTTGAATCTCCACTGCCTATGCCCCCCTTTTCTTAAGTATGACGCCTTGTGTCGTCTGGATTTGGTTGACCCCGTCGCCGATGGCTACGAATTCATAATCGAGATTCAGTCCGTGAATGACATCCATAAACCACATTTGAAAGGCATCCTGCCCCATTTCCCATTTGTGATCCTCATGCCTATAACCAGTCAATTCATAAAAGACATTGAAATCGGAGTTCGGCGTCGTAATGATAAAATGGTCAAAATCAACGTGCTCGCAAATTTGCCGAATCAGCCCCTTGGCCTCATCTTCACTCATATGCTCAATAACTTCCGTTAGGATAATATCGACCTGCTCGCCATTATAAGCTTCTAAGAAACGATCAATAGAGCTGAACGGGACAATATTATCGATATCCTTCGAATTCGCTTTCCGGCTTACGACGGCTAACAATTGCTCATCAATATCAATCGCATAGTAACTGCCCTCGATCTTCGCCGAGAACGGAATCGCATAAAACCCTTCCCCACAGCCAACATCCACAATCGATTTGTCGAACGGCAGCGCACTTGCAATATAGTTCCTCCGTTGAAGTCCCGTACCTCCATAAGCAAACTGGATGTCGTAAAGGCTCGTTCTCTCTAGCTCCGCTTTGTAAGTCCTGAAGCGTTCCTTGGAAGATAAGAAATGCCTAACAAACAAGTTGCGAATATAAAACGGCGCGTCGATCACATGAATGCTCTTGATATATTTATCCAAAATGTTATCTGTAATATCCATATACTCATTACCAAACATAGCTAAGAATAAACACAGCACACTCACAGCATGCATGAGATGGTACAGGCTTCGCCGCGTCGTGATCTTAAGCGAGTAGCTTTTATGAGCCTTATGGTTAATTTCGAACGTAAAATCTTTCAGATGCTTTCCAAAAATTTCAACATACCGCACCATCTCAACATGAATCATATTGATATAAAAAGAGTGCTCGTATCCTTCCACATCCCGTTCATCCTGCGCCTTAAGCGGAGCTGAGAAAAACTCATTGATCGCATTCAATGGAAATAAAGGCGTGTTATAGCGGGACACATTAAGATATTCAAAATGATCCTGCTCATTCTGCTTGTATGAAACTTCATTATCCGCATCCTTAAAATATACATTGAATGTCGAATCATCCGTGTACCAGCCATAAGCAATCCCCTTACGGATCGACCTGAGCATCGCGCCAGATTCTGGATTCTTTTTGATGATAAAAGAAAGCTTCGGGTTCGTGGATCTCACTTGAACAATTGCCATTGTTATCTTCCCCTTGGAAATAAGAATATAAAAAAAGGCCATGGACTCAAGAGTCCATGACCGGGTCATACGGCTAACGCAGAGAGGAACCAGCAGAAATTGCCAGTCTACGCCGTGTAAGCAGATACCAGATGAGACGATGAGAGTTTGAATCGTATACAGCTTTCCATGTTGAAGCTACTATGTTCATTATGATTGAAATGGAATAACTGTACTACATTCATCTTCACCGAACTCCTTTCGTTATCGTATTGTTACCAAGATATTAACTTGGTATCCATTTGTTGTCAATGGGGGTTGCCAAATTCCTCTATACGTATCTGATCTTTTCTCTACATTAAATTTGTTAAGGCATCTTGGGCCCATCTTCTTGACTTGTACTCCAATAATCAACAATAAGCCATTTTCCTTCTATTAATTCTAATGTGACTGTATCCATGTAAGGACTAGATTTTCCTTTGACCATAACCTCTACCAAAGCTTCTTTCTGTTTGCCTTTTACAGGAACGTCAGATATCGACTTCTGTTTAGGATGGTCGATATCCCTAATCTTCACAATGCGATAACTTTGTATGTCCCCGTACCAAAAACGATAGTGTATGACCAATTGTGGATTACCATCTGGAAAGAATTCACCCGTGCGCTCAGCACTTGTGACATATAAATCGTAGAATTTAATCAAAGTATCCCTTGCGGCAGCATGTTTTGGTGCGTTTGGATTTTGATTGTAAAGATACAGACCAAATATAGCAGCAGCTAAGCTAAGTAGTATCAGCAGTATTGTGAGAGTTCTTTTCATATTCCCCCCGGTACTAACAAAGACATTCGGGATATTTTGGACAAGACTGTAACTAAAATGGGTGAAAAACTTCCTATGGATACGGGCTAGTTTTTCTCATCATCAGCATCCTGAAATAAATGCCTAAGCATAGTCTTTCGATTCTCTAAAAATCTTCGGGTAATTTGGTAATGAGCAGTGTCTTCATACGCAATTTGAGATATTGGATAGCTATCAAAATTAATGATCTGAGCATCGGGATATCCCATTAGAATAGGCGAATGCGTAGCAATAATGAACTGTGAAGAATCTGATAGATCCTTGATAATCTGGAGTAATGAAAGTTGTCTTGCTGGTGATAGCGCTGCTTCCGGCTCGTCTAGTAAATAAATCCCTTTGTCTCTAAACCTATGTTTGAATAGACTAAGAAATGACTCCCCATGAGATTGACTATGGAGGGATCGACCACCATATGATTCGAATCCACCTATCTGATCGATATGTGTTGCAAACTCATAGAATGATTCTGCCCTCATAAAAAAACCGTTTGTTATCTTTGGTAACCATGATAATCTCACGTAATTTCCTAAAGCGGCCTCGGCGGATCCTACGTGATACGTATTGTTCCTTCCCCCACCGGCTGTATTAAACCCACACTGATAGGCTATTGCCTCAAGTAATGTCGATTTCCCTGAACCATTTTCACCCACGAAAAACGTAACATTACTTGAAACATCTATGGAATCCATTCCTTTTATTAATGGAAGTGAGAACGGATACCCCTGAAAATTGACCATTCTCTCCTTTAATATTGTCACACTTTTTAGAGACATCGGTTTCTCCCTTTCAAAAGGTATCAGAAATGCATCTGGTGATTTTGTCTTGTATTTACCTCGAAGATAGGCAGTTCATTACCAGATCATACCATATTTTAGGCAATTAACTATGAAAAAACACCTGCTATTTGATATTTAACAGCAAGTGTTTGGAGATTTCTATTCACCTTCATCACGTGACTTTAACCCTTTTATCTTATTTTCTAAAATACCCTTCTCCAGCCTCAGATGAAGCAATTCTGTATCCAGATCCTGGCCTATCGTATGTACCGCGGTAACGATGTCCTCAGCAGTCAGCATGTGAATAGAATCTGCTTTATTGGAGATATAATCTAGAATAACGTTTATAAAATCTGTGCAAACGCTGATTTTTTGGTGCAAAATGTTTTCTTCTTGAATTGCTTCGTCGTATTTTCTAAGGATGTCTTGAATGCTAATCGCCTCCTTACATATTACGCTTTTACGTACCAACCATAATAGTATTATATGGTACGTTATTGCGTATAGTCAACAACTAAATATGATTACTTGTAGGTGATCTGATATGACCAAAAAAATTGTCGTTAAAATTTCCGAGCTGACTAAACATCACAAGATATCCTTGCGTGAGTTATCTAGATTATCTGATGTTAGACATGCTGCTTTGAGTGAATTATCTAATGGTAAACGAGAAAATGTGAATTTCAGTCATATTGTAAGAATTGCTGAAGCTTTGAATATTGAGGATATACGAGAAATTATTGATTTGGTTGAGGATGATGAGTGAGAATTCCATCAAAAATACACCACTGTCTAATCAATATTAGTTTAGGCTCGCTTCAAATTTTGTGCGTTACGTGATTTCGGTTATACTAAGCATAAATTTTAAATAAGTAGGAGAGAACAATGAAAAAAGTCGATGTTGTTGGAGCTGTTATTTTTAATGAAAAAAACGAAGTGCTATGTGCACTTCGCTCTCAAAATATGTCTTTAGCAGGGTATTGGGAATTTCCCGGCGGTAAAATCGAGAATAATGAAACTCCTGAGCAGAGCCTAGCTCGCGAAATTAAGGAAGAACTGAACTGTACAGTTCAAGTCGGTGAACTTGTTGCCGATGCAACTCATGAATACCCAACAGTTATTGTCAGATTAATTACCTATAAAGCTAAAATTATTGAAGGATCTCCTACTCCAAATGAGCATGAAAAGCTACTATGGTTACCTCTTGATAGACTCAATGAGCTTGAATGGGCACCCGCTGATCTTCCAACTTTAGAAGTACTCCGTAGAAATTAATACTAGCGAATAAAATCTGTGTAGAGCGCATCAGGAATCGGTTGATGTAATCTCCAGTTAATATTCATTGGCTTATCTCCATGGCTATTTACATAATCGGCTTCACCTAAATAAGTGAACGGCAAGGCAACATTATGCATCTTCTCAAACTTTCGTACAAAGAGATGAATATGTCTACCTTTAACCACATGGTGTATAAATTCTTGTCCACGCTCGGAGTCGTGGGAAGTGGGATTTTGACTTTGCCAATGGAAATGTTGCTGATCTACAAAATAGTCATGATACTGTAAGTGATCAGCAACAGTTCCTCCCTTGTTTAAATTAATAAACAACAAATAATGATCCCCTACTCGACTAACTCCTTCGCGCCAAGTGCCTTCTTTGGCTGGTGATTCAAACAAATAAATCAGATCATTTCTTGTATAATTCTGGTATTTCACTACGTTCTTTTGGCTCTCAAAGAACACATCAGGTCTATAAAATCTTCGGAATTCCGCCAATCCGTATTCAATACGTTCTGTTATATAACTTAGTAACTGACCATCCTCATTTATTTGCTTAATCGTATCGGATGAGATAAATTTGCCGTTCTCTAGCTTACCGAATGACCAATTCTGCTTTGGTAGATGAATAGATAGCTTCTCCATTGCCTTATCAATCTTACTCCCATGAACATCTTCAGCTATTGGTAGAGCAAACCTGTAGCTTAAATCACTAATTACATCTTCTCGAGTTATTATTCCTTTTTCAATTAATTTAGCTAAAACCGAAAATCCGTACGGCCATTTAAGAGGTAACATGTTTTCAATTCTTCGTATTACTTCTAACATTTGTTTGTTTTCTAGCAATTGTTTATCAAAGCTATTTAAGTCTTGCATTTTCTTTTTCGTTTCTACCCATGATCCATATTTCTTGATGAAAAAATGTACACTAGGAGCCCCATCAAAATATAAAAAATCGTTTAATTCAGGTGAGTACCCTAATTCTCTTTTAAATTGATTATAAAGGTCCATGAGAAGAAGATCTCGATCCATTCGGATATTCTCAATTTTCTTCAAAATTTCCTTTCGTGAGACTTCTTCCAGATCTACAAAGCAACCATCTGGTAAATCAGCAAATTCAGTCTCAATTGCAATTCGTAAAGAATCACGATCAAATGCTTTATGGTTATGCTGATCGGACAATGCTAATGGAACAATAAATGATTTTTGGTAATTTCCGATAAAATCCAATATAGTCACATACTCTTTACCTGCTACTTTCCGCAGTCCTCGACCAAGCTGTTGAATAAATATCGTTGCTGATTCCGTAGGCCTTAGAAATAGAATCAAATTAACTTTAGGGATATCTACACCTTCATTGAAAATATTAACAGTAAAAACAATCTGTAACGGATTGCTTTCATCTTCAAGTCTAGCAATTACTTTCTGCCTTTCTTCAGGGGAATCCTTTCCTGTTAAATAGGCCGAACTATACCCTCGCGCATTAAATTCCTCACACATATATCGAGCGTGTTCAATTGAAGCACAAAAACCTAAACCCATCATCATCCTTCCGTCATACCCAAACTTATTAATCATACTAATAATGTAGTCTACCCGCTCGTTGTTGTTTAGTGCCCTTACTAGCTCTTTTTCTACAAACTGACCATTACTTTGTAGCTCTATTTGATTATAATCAATGGTCGAATCACTTAAACCAAAATAACGGAATGGAGTCAGAAGCCCCTCCCTTAATGCATCTCTTAAGCGAATTTCATAAACGACATTATTATCACACAGTGTTAGAACATCTCGGCCATCCATTCGATCAGGCGTAGCCGTTAAGCCCAATAAAAACTTGGGATTGAAATGGTTAATAACTTTTTTATAGGTTGTTGCTTCCGCATGATGAAACTCATCCACCACAATATAGTCGAAATAATCCTCATTGAATCTATTTAAAACATCATCTCGCGATAAAGTTTGCACCGTACTAAATAGATATGGTTTATCCCACTCTTTTTCAGCTCCGGTTAACTTACCACATAATTCAGCATTGTTAAGAACCTTTGAGAAGGTCTTTTTTGAGCTTTCCAAAATCTCATCTCTATGTGCTAGAAATAAGACTTTCTTCGCTCCAAACTTCCTCACATCAAATGCTGACAAATAAGTTTTCCCTGTTCCTGTAGCTGCAATAACTACACCTTTATTATGACCATTTAATCTCGTTTGTTCTAAGGCATCAAGAGCTGCCTGTTGCATGATGTTAGGCGTAATTTCTTGAGCATTATCGGTCAAGTCATTAAAGCTGTCCGCCATATCTACATGGTGTGCCGCTAAATAAGGATTTACAAGCATGATTTTCTTATTGTTATATTCTTTCTCATAGGCATCGATCAATTCCACATTGAGCTGTTTAGCCTTAATATCCGCCCAATACATATCGAAGGTCTTCTTTGCATTTTCGTATATAGAGTAATAAGTATCCCCTGGTAACTTAACATTCCATTCATGACCTGTCTTCAAGGCAGAGAAACTGAGATTAGACGAGCCAATTATAACTGTATTCAAGCTAGACTTTCTCTCAAACATATACGCCTTTGTATGAAAAGAAACGCGCCCAGAGTCAAATACCTTAGTTTCAACATTAGGCAGTTCTAATAGCCGACGAAGTGCTTTTGGTTCAGTAATTTTCAGATAAGTCGATGTTAAAATTTTCACTTTCTTTGTTGGATCTTCAATCCTTAGATCATCCAGTGCTCTAATTAAAAGTTGTAAACCCGACCAGCGAACAAAACTAACCATGAAATAAGCATTATCCGCAGTTAAGAGCTCATACTTTAGAGCTTTCAACAAATGCATGGGATCTGACACTGAATTCGTAAGTAACAGCGGATGCGACAGAAATAATTCAGGATACATCGGTAAGGTATGATCATCATTTCTATAGTGAATCGCCTTCAACGGCATGTCCAATTCGTATGAAGGTAGATTCGGAATCATGGCTCTCAATTGATGAGTGAGTTCTAATATCTGTGCCTGCTGGTTCTGATCAGCAAGTTGCTTAAACGTTTTACTTATATCTTTCATAACTTGCTGAATTAATGCATGGTTATGGTTCTGAGGAAGTAAATTATACGTAATTTGATTGGCAGGATACTCTTTATTCTTATGTAAAATTTCTTCGAAAACTCCCTTATGTTCGCTCATGTTGTTCCTCCTAGGATACAAAAATACTAGCTAACTTTATCTATGAACATTACACTAGGGGCACTTTTAAAAGGGGTTCGCTAGATTCTTCCATTTTACTATATTTCAATAGACTATAGATTTTAAATATTACACCTTCTATATCAGATTCTATTAGCCACTCAGAGCCACTCTGATCATCTCACCTTGAGGCAAGTAAACCTTAGCTTGGCAAATTTACAAGTCGCCACCTCACAGCACCATGAATGTCCAGCAACCAATCTCCAAAAAACCCCACTAACCAAAAACCCGCTCCACCTGAATCAATCCCGCATAAACACCGCCCGCACCCAACAACTCCCTATGGGTACCCATCTCGGCAACCTGCCCGTCCTCCATGACGACAATCAAATCTGCGTTCTCTACCGTAGATAAACGGTGTGCAATAAAAATCGTCGTTTTCCCTTGACGTAGCACGTCCAGCTCGTGCATAACCCTTCTTTCAGTTTCCAAATCCAATGCGGAGGACGCTTCGTCCAAGATCAATAGCTCTGGATTGATTAAGATCGCTCTTGCAAGCGCGAGGCGCTGCCTCTGCCCGCCGGACAATGTGATGCCGCGTTCCCCTAGCACGGTTTCGTACCCATCTGGCAGCATGAGAATGGTGTCATGGATTTGTGCGATGCGGCAAGCCTCTATCACCTCGTGCTCTTGAACTTCTCTACCCAGTGTAACGTTCATTCGAACTGTTTCTGGAAGCAGGTAGGGGTCTTGGAATACGACAGACATTCGAGACAACCATGTCTCGCGATTGTAGGTGTCCATCGACATCGAGTTTACTTCGATGTAACCTTGACCTGGCTCATACAGCCGCGCAAGTAACTGAGCGACAGTCGATTTTCCAGCACCACTTGCGCCAACAATGGCTATCTTTTGACCTATCGGTAGATCCATAGTAAGACCTTTTAATACCATCCCGCGATCCTCACTGTACTGGAAATGAACGTCGCAAAAGCTTAATTGAACGATGGCTCCGCTAATCGCGCGTGTCCCTTCTGTTAATTGATCGCCATGCAACCATTCGCCCGCACGTTCCACAGTGGCTTTGGATTCAGCGAAACGAATAATGAAGTTGTATACGCCTTGATAAGCATCCATGAGTTGATTCGTAAATTGATACACGATAACGAATGTCCCGATGGTCATCCGCCCTTGTATCACACTGTAGCCACCGAACCCGAGAATCAGCAGCACGGCCCCCCAACGAAAGGGATCGGTGAAGAATGACTGCTTGTTCTTCAGCTTGGCCTGCTCCAGCATTTTCTTCAAGTAGTTCTGAAACCCTGCATCGATTTTCTCTGCTTCCCAAGCATTCCGATGATAGGCTACTACCTCTCGGGTGGACGAGATTCCCTCTTCGATATGAGTGCCAATTTCGGAATGGCAGCTCTGAATGTCCTTTGCTACCTTGCTCATCTTGGGTACATATCGTTTACTGAGCCAAATATAGAATAGGCTGAGCAGGGAAATGCTCACTAGCAACCAAACATTCGCGCTTCCGACGATCACCATAAGAATGAACATATTTAATCCATTTTCAATCCCGTAAGGGAGATGATTTGTAAAAAAATCCCTCGAACGAAGGAACTGCTCCATTCTCGAAGAAATGCTGCCGATCCTTTCATTTTGGAACGTTGCGGTCGGCATACGGTGCAGCTTTCGCATGAAGCTCTCGCGCATCAGAATGCTTAGCTTCGTAGAGGTTCGTTCGAAGAACATGTCCTTAGCAACCCAAGAGCCCACATAGACAATAGCGCTTGCGATAAACAAGACTAATACTTCTTTGAACCGATCATACTGTCCTTGCTGAAATACAGTATCGATCATTGTTCGCTGCACAGCTGTAATCAGGATGTAAGCGACGACCGAGACGACTAAAAGCAACATACTGATTGCATATAACCCTTTTACTTGCTTGAGAAAAGCAAAAAACCAGCGTAAATCCCTCATTCTTCGCCTCTCCCTTCGACAAGTGCATAGAATCTATCTCGCTTCGCCATCAATTCGGTGTATGTGCCAATTTCGGTTGCTTGCCCATCCTCCATGTAAACGATACGATCATAATCCACAATCGTGGACAACCGATGGGCAATGGCAATTGTCGTTCTACCCGCAGTCAACTCACGAAGTGCCCGAATGACTTCTGTCTCACTGACGGAATCGAGCGCTGAGGTTGCCTCGTCAAGAACTACGATAACGGGATTCTTAATGAGCATTCGGGCTATAGCGATTCGCTGCTTTTGCCCACCAGATAATTTCGTTCCACGCTCTCCGACCTGTGTCTCGTATCCGTTAGGAAGCTCCATAATGAAATCGTGCGCATATGCCGCCTTCGCTGCTGCCTCTATTTCTTCGTCCGTAGATGTTGGATTGCCGAAACGGATATTATCGCGAATATTCATACCGAAGAGATACGTCTCTTGAAAGACATACCCGACCGACTGACGCAGCTGTTCTAAAGAAAGATTTCGAATCGGGACACCGTCAAGCCGGATTTCCCCGCCATTTGGATCATAAAACCGCCCAATTAGCTTTGCTATCGTCGACTTCCCTCCACCGCTAGTTCCTACCAAAGCTATCTTTTCCCCCGCGTGAATGTTCAGCTCGAATCCCTGTAGCAAAGGCGTGCCAGCCAAATAACAGAAATCGACGCCATCGAATTCCAATTGCCCCTTCACTTGTGCAAGCCGCACCGGGTTCACTGCTTCTTGCACATCTGGCGGGCTGATCATAAAGCGATATAGGTTCTGGGCCCTAATCATCAACACTTTTTGTTCCGTCAAATTGGTTAATAAGATCGTCAGATCGAAAATAACGCGAAAAAACAGCAACGTGAAGCCAACGAATTCCCCAAGCGATAGCTGTCCTTCCCGAATTAAATAAAATCCGTATATAAACAGCAGGGTTCCTCCAAGATAAACCGCAATTCTACGTAACCCACCTCTTAAGTTGATATGGATAAAATGCAGGAATAAGGCATTGCTCGCCGCCTTCGCGGATTGGATCAATCGCTTTAAATCCCAAGATTCCCTACCGAGTGTTCGAAGCTCTAACAAGGCAGACAAGCTATCATATTGCTTTCTGTTCAACTCACGGAAACGATTAGAAGTTAGCTCGCCCGATAATGCTGACTTTTTCTCAAAATAGGGGCCTCCGACCATATAAACAAGGAAGCTAGGAATAAAAATTAAAGATAATTTCGGACTAATAGATATAAGAAAAAAGAGTGAGATTATAAGCAAAATGGAAACTCTAATAATGCTCGGAAAATACCTGCGGTGTATCTCCTGAATAGCTGGAATCTCAGATTGGAACAAGGATAGTGTCTCACCGACTGGATGCTTCTCGTAATAAGAAAATCCAAGCTCCCTCATTTTCCGAAACACCGATAGCTGCATATCAAAAGCCGCTTTCTCTTGAAAGCGCACACCAATCGATTGCTGCAAAGCATTGGCGATTATGAGAAATAGAACGGGCAAGGTTAGTCCGCCAATAACCCATGCGAACCTACGAATATCCTTATGCGGAAGGATGTCATCGATTAGAAATTGAATCCCCTTGGGGAAGGCAATTTGCGCGAATGCCTGGATCAAACCTAAGCAAAGGAATAAAATAACCTGACCGTAGTACGGTTTCAGATAAGCAAGGCACCACCGATAAACCGTGAAGAAGGATGCGCTCTTATTCCCTTCTGAATACGAACTCCTTGCCTTGGTAATACCTGCTTGCATCTTACACAACCTTTCTGAATGATTCCGCTAGAAATTAACAATATTGTCCAATAAGGGTAGCATATTAAATGTTGAATTGGATAGCGTTGATTTTAAAATTTTGTATGCTTTCGTCGATGGAGTGGCTTCGGTAAGACGCGCCGGATACCATAAAAGAAAAAGCAGGTATCACAGAGCTACCTGTGACACCTGCATTTTACGTTACGAAACCCTCCTAACAAATCGAGACATGCCTAATCCCGATGTCAATCACCAGCTATGCACCTATTTCCGACAGCAACGATTCAATAATTTGGCTATGCCACCCCTAGGGGAGCTTAGGCCAGTCATTCACGCTAGTACTGTAATATTTATCAACTAACCATCTGTCGCCTTTACGTACAACTATGAGTGTGTCTTTATAGGTCTTTTCTCCCCCGCCTTTTTTCAAGGTTTTCACTTCGATCTCCGCTTGTTTATAGTCGGCCTCTAAATTCTTGATACTGACTATTCGGTACTGGCGTATTTCTCCATAATAGAAACGGTATAATTCAATATTCGCTAGCGTTTTGTTGATATGGAACGTGATATTGCTTCCCATATTTTCTTTACTGAATTCCGTATAGAAGCCCTCAATTTCTTTACTTGCTGCTGCGTTCTCTTTGTTGTCAGGATTACTTGTATCAAATTGCTTATTAATGAAATAAGAAGCTGCGATAAATACGATTAATAAACAAATCGCCATGAATATTGCCTTTTTCATATTGATGCCCACCCTTGATTAGCATATATTGCTTTCGTATTTCGGGAATAAATTTCGCACTTCATCCAAGCCTTACTTCATTTTGTCATTTGTTCCTTCGTAAAATCAAGATAATTATCTAATTCCATCTAAGCTAAAAGATTTAGGGATAATTAGATCTGGTGAAAATCGAGGGGAATATATTATCTCTATTGTTGATTGAGATTTTACATCTAATTTATGAAGATAAAAAAAAACAAAGAGTAGTCGATACGCCAACACGCGCATCCCTTACTCTTTGTTTTTGTCATACAACTAGCCGCGGCACTCTACAGAATGAATAGCATTCACTCATTTACCTTCATTATACTTCTTCAAGAAATCCTTCACTTTGTTAGGATCAGCCTTGAACTCCAGACCCGTCTTAACTAAAGGCGACAACGTCGAGACCGCTTTAAACTTATTGTTATTATACGTTTTGATCAGCTCATCTTGATTAATGGCATACAAGACCGCTTTTCTTAAATCTTCACTCTTGGATACTTCTCTGTTACTCAAGTTAAATGAGAGATAAGCGACACCGTTGCTTTCAAGCGTTTGCAGTTTGAGCTTGCTATCATTTTTGACCAGATCAAATTTGTTCTCGGAAACGCCGTAATACACATGAATCTCACCGCTTCTTAATGCAGACAATGCGCTATCCGCGTCTTTGATGAAACGTACGACAATTTTAGCAATTTTCGGCTCGAATTCCGTTCCCTTTCTGTAGCCCGGATTTTTATAGAATACCGCTTCATAATCATTCTTGTAAGATAAAATATAAGGACCGCTGGCAGTGAGGGCATTGTTGTACTTGGCGCCCTCCGTTATCGTCGCTTGGTCACCGTAGGAGATATCTTTATTCACATCATATTTGACGACATCATAGGTGTTAATGCTTTCGACCTGATTTTTCGAAACAATCCCTGCCGATTGATGTGCCAAATAGTTCAATACTTGAGGGAATGGTTCTGTCGTCGTTAATTTAACAACTTGGTATTTCCCAGATTGATTGTTAGCCTCCGACTTATTACCCGTCAATTGGCTGATTGGAGCCTTCAAGCCTTTTTCGAGCGCTTCTTTAACCGTACCGCTTGATCCTGATAGTTTAGCGGATGATAGCGTGTTTAGATCGGTAACAACCTCAACATTTTTGATATGCTCATGTAAGCTGTACGTTCTGTGGTCTGGAACTGCGGCCTTGTTCTTAGCACGGTTTAAGGAAAACACCACATCTTCAGCGCCTACTCGCTCTTTGGAGTCGACAGCGGCTTTAGCTTGAATTTTGGCAAAATTGATATCATCCCTTAAGAGGAAATAATACTCTGAATTTCCATCGGCAATAGCAAAGTTCTGGGACAAAGCCCCGTCTGCCGTGATTTTATCGTCATCTGTCAAATTAACTAAGCGCACATACATATTCGTATTTAGCATATTAATCGAACCATCATTCCCTTTAATCGGATCGAGGGAGGTAAGGCTCGCAATGCTTTGCTGCAAAATTAACGGTTCCTTGTCCCTCTTGGATTCATCGGCAAAATCAATTGCTTCCCATACCATGGATCTTGATTTGGATAGTCTTACGGAGCTCTCCTTCAATACGTTCTTATTCAAGCCCTGGCTCTTCAAGGACACATACAAGGGAGCGATATAAGCTTTATCGAAAACTAAGCGCTGTTCCAATTTGGCATACGTCGCCTTATACTGTTCGGACGTCTGTGATGCTGCCGCATCAATTAACTTATCAATTTCAGGATCGCTGATCGGCCCTTTATTATAATCTCCGCCTGTCTTGAACAAGGATCTTACCGCATAATCCGGATTCCCCGTTACTGTCGTCCAACTGGAGATGGCAATATCATAATTACCTGCCTTCTGCTGCGCTGTATAGCTTCCGAAATCGGGTTGTAGATTTAATTTTACATTAAATCCTGACTTGGATAGCTGATCCCGAATAACGTTCGCATCTGTTTCATTGCTGCTCTGTGTAAGCAGTTCGATATCCACCGGTTTCTGAATGGCGGGTTCCTTACTTGTCTCGGCGACAACATCTTTCTTCGTTGCGATTTGGCACCCTCCGAGTACAAGCATACTACTTAGCAATAGTGCGGGTATGGCTCTCTTTTTCATCTAAAATCCTCCCTGTAGTTGTTCATCTGTATATAACCCACTCACAAATAAATGAGGAATTAATGGTAATAAATAAGTCCTTGCGCAAATTCTTCTACGCGATGACAAGCAACGAAATGATCAGCTTCGATCTCTTTCCACTCCGGGTCTTTCTCCAGACATGCATCTTGAACGAAGGGACACCTTGCTGCAAAGCGGCAGCCGGGCTTCGGATTAATCGGAGACGATATCTCCCCCGTCAAAATGATTTTGTTTCTCTTCTCCTTCAAGTCGACTGACGGGATCGCGGATAGCAAAGCCATACTATAGGGATGTAACGGCCTTCGGAAAAACGCCGACTTTGACGCTTTCTCAATAAGCTGTCCTAAATACATAACGCCGACATGATTGGAAATGTGTTTGACGACAGACAGATCATGCGAAATAAACATATAGGTAAGTCCAAGCTGCTTCTGTAAGTCCACCATCAGATTGAGAATTTGCGCTTGAACGGATACGTCGAGTGCGCTAACTGGTTCATCGCACACGATAAAGTCAGGATGTACAGCTAGAGCTCTCGCAATAACAACTCGCTGTCTTCGTCCTCCATCAAATTCATGCGGATACGCATTGTAAGCACTTTGCGGCAGCCCAATTAACTCCATTAGCTCGGCTACTCTCGCTTTACGCTCTTTGTCCGTTTTGTAAATTTTGAAAAATGTTAATGGCTCCTCAATAATTTGAGAAACGGTCATTCTCGGATTCAAAGAGGCATACGGATCTTGAAAAATAATTTGCATATGCTGCCGCATTTGCCGCATTTCCTCTTTATTGAAGGCGGTAATGTCCATGCCCTTAAATAAGATTTTGCCAGCGGTTGGCTCATGCAATCTTAAAATGACTCTTCCCAAGGTACTCTTCCCACACCCGGATTCCCCGACGATGCCTAGGGTCTCCCCCTTTTTCACGCTAAAAGACACATCATCGACGGCATGCAGTAAGCCCCTTGGAACGGCAAAATGTTTTTTTACATGTTTGATCTCTAACACGTTCTGTGCACTCATACTTTCACCTCATCCAGTAGTGAGAAATGGCATTTGCTTAGATGCCTCTCTCCCTGCATCGTTGGTGAAATTGATTCACAAATATCAGCTTTGTGCTTGCATCTTGGGTGAAAGAAGCAGCCTTCAGGCAATGAGGCCGGATTCGCCATGCTTCCTTCTATTTGAAACAGCTTTGCTCGATCCTCCTCTAGCTTGGGTATCGATTGAAATAGCCCTCTCGTATAGGGATGCTTCGGCGCTGTGTACACCTCTTCCACCGTGCCAATTTCGACGATTTCCCCGGCATACATGATTGCAACCCTGTCACATGTCTCTGCGACAACGCCCAGATCATGGCTAATGAAGAGCATGGACATGTCATACTGCTTCCTTAGCTGCTTCATCAGCTCAAGAACCTGCGCTTGAATGGTTACATCCAAAGCGGTCGTAGGTTCGTCCGCAATCAACAATGCTGGGTTGCACAGCAGCGCCATCGTGATCAGCACCCGCTGCTTCATGCCGCCCGAGAATTGATGCGGGTAATCATTGTACCGATCTGCCTTCACGCCCACGGTTTCCAACAAGTCGACGACCTGGTTGCGGGCTTCATGCTTACTTACTTTTTTATGCGTGATGAGCACCTCAGCCAGTTGATCCCCCACTCGCATAATCGGGTTCAGGGCGGTCATCGAATCTTGGAAAATCATCGAGATTCCGTTGCCTCGGAGCTGCTTGTTCTCTTTCTCGGTGTTATGGATCAAATTCTTCCCTTTATAAAGGATTTCCCCATCCACAATCATGCCGGGCGGGTCGGGAATAAGCTGAATAATGGACAGTGCCGTTGTCGTTTTGCCTGCTCCTGTTTCGCCGACCAAGCCTAGGCTGTCACCTTTTTTGATTTCCAAATTCACGCCATTCACAGCTTTAATGACGTTATCCTCCGTCACGTAATGCACGTGGAGATTTTTGATTTCTAGTATGTTTTCCATGTGTCCCATCCATCTCCTATTTCAACTTCGGATCCAGAGCATCTCTAAGCCCATCTCCAAAAAAGTTAAAAGATAACACCATCATAATGATCGCCAGGCCCGGATAGACGGCCAAATATGATTTGGATTCCAGATATTCGCTGCCTATTTTTAAAATGTTGCCCCACTCCGGTATATGAGGTTCCACGCCCAGTCCCAAGTAACTTAAACTGCTTGTAGAGATAACGGCTACGCCTATCGTCAACGTTGCTTTTACAATAATCGGCGCCAAGGAATTAGGAATTATGTGCTTGAAAATGATAATATGATCCTTCGCTCCGCATGCTCTAGCCGCTTCGATAAACTCAAAATTCGAAACGCTGAGCACCGTCGCCCGCATCGTCCTCGCATAGGTAGGGATGTATCCAATACTGAGCGCTATGATCAGATTGGTCGTATTGGCCCCAAAAGCGGCAACAATGGCAATGGCTAGAAGCATCCCTGGAACTGCATACAAAATATCCAAAGCTCTCATAATGAAGTTATCAACATACTTACCGTAATAACCCGATAAAGCGCCCAAGCCACCGCCTGCAAGGACTGGAATTAATGTGGAAATAATGCCCACAAGCAATGAAATTCGGCCGCCGAACACAATTCTCGAAAACACGCACCTTCCGAAATCATCGGTTCCAAAAGGGTACTCCAGACTTGGAGGAAGCAGTAGTGTTGAATAATTGTTTTCTATCGCAAGCGTATACTCGAAGGTGAAATAGCTGCAAATCGATACCGAAAGCAACACCGTGATGAATAAAAGGCCGAGTGCCGCCATTGAATTTCTAAACAATCTTCGCAGAATGTCGATCCACGTCACGGGCACTTCTTTGTTGCCATTCTTGATTTTGGATAACAACGTAAAGCCTAGAAGCAAGGAAAACACATTCCCTGTAAACGAAGTGAAAATTAAAAGGTAAGCGAGTGGCAGCAGCCGGCGATCCACCGTTCCATTTTTCACAAATGATGAAATCAGGATCATCGTTAATACATGGATGATGCTAATGACAAGAAGAATGCCCATGCCTAGTACAAACAGATCAGCCACATAGGGCTTGAATATATTCAAAGCTGAGATCATAATGATACAGAAATTCGTCAAAGCCATATAAATGGACAGTGTATATTCGATCGTTTTGCCTTTTTTGATCATATCGAGGGCAGCGATCGCAACGAATATATTGCCAGTCAACAGTGCAATAATGAGTGAGAATCCGAAGATTCGCGTGGACGTTTGGATAGCACCCGCTTCCAGTACGTCCTTTTTAATTTTCACCGAGACGAGCAGCTGTAAGAGTCCGAAAATCAAGTAAATGCCTGCACAGGCAAGAAACGGAATGTGTACGGTGCGCTCAAACAGATCATAGCCATTGAATAAAAATAAGATAGCTATCACTAGAGAAGCTGACCAAGCGAAATTCGAAAGCCTGTATTCCTGAAATGCTTTAAGTTTACGTTGTGTTTCGCGTTTCAAATAGTATTTGCTCATCATGCACCCACTTTAGTAGTCTCTCATTTTGGATCTGATTCTGGGGTCTAGGAACGCGTATAATAGATCTACAAGCAAATTGACCAATGAAATGGTCACAGCCACGTAGATCACCCCGGCTAGAATACCGGGAATATCCGGAACAAACTGCTTATCTACGATATAACTGCCAATGCCGTTAATGTTAAAAACTTTTTCTACTACAGCAGCGCCGCCCAACATACCGCCAAACTGCAAGCCGATTACAGTGACGATGGGAATGAGCGCATTGCCAAGCGCGTGCTTCAGGACGACTTTACGCTCGCTCAAACCCTTTGCCCTAGCCGTAACGATGTAATCTTGATGAATTACCTCAAGCGTGGAAGACCTGGTCATTCTGGCTACCGACGCAGCAAGACCCGTTCCCAGAACGATGGCTGGATTGATTAAGGACAACCAATTGTCTGGATTATAAGTAGCTGGCAGCCAATTTACCTTAATGGAGAAATTCAATATGGATACGAGCCCCTGCCAAAAATCCGGGATGGATAAACCAATTAGCACCAGTAACATAAAGCTATAATCGAAGAAAGAATACTGCCTTGTAGCTGAGATAAGTCCAGCAGGGATGGCCATAAGAATGCCGATAATTAACGAAATAACCGTTAGCTTCAACGTAATCGGAAGCTTGCGAACGATTTCTGTTGAAACCATTTCGTTCCCAGCGAACGATTTGCCAAGATCGAAGGTGATTAGCCCTTTAAAGGCATTCCACAATTGAATAAGATACGGCTGATCGAGTCCATACACCTGTTTGAATTGACTCAATTGATCCGGCGTTGCAGTCTGACCCAAAATGTTGGACGCAGGGTCCAGAGGTGATAAGTAAAGAATTGTGAATACGAGAAATGTTACGCCGAAAATAACAAACACCATCATGACTAGACGATCGAACACGTATTTCAAATATGGCTTGCTGTATATATAAATAAGCAAATACATCAATAAACACGGAATCAGTGAAACTATAAAAAAGAGCGGATTCGAGATCAGCACTCTAAACGTGCTGCCATAAGTAACTCTGCTGATCTTAGCAACTCTCATGATCTCCTCTACTTTAGTCGCAACCTCTTCAAGAAAGACTTTCTCTACTAATTTTCCCGTTTCTCTTTGAAGCTTTTTTTCGTTTACCTGTTTATTGAAAAACAGATACTTGCTAGTGAGCTCTTTGCTAATCTCCTCTGTCAGTCGAGCTTCATATCCTTCTTGACGATAGCCATGTATCGTCTCTTCTCTTATCTGCAAATAAGGATCGGATTTCTTCCGAATGAAATAAATAAGCGTCACAATCAGATTGACGGGCAATCCTGAAAAGAAAAGAAGCACTTTGTACAATGAATTCCTCAGCATCTTCTCGTAAATATTACTAATTCGGTGATGACCGTTGGGATCATGTATGGTATTCGTATTTCTCAGTGGCATACGATTCGTGTGTGTAGTTGCCATAGATCAGCCTCCAATTTTATGCAAAAAAAGACAACGAGAAACAAACTTGAATCAGTTTGCTTCTCGTTGTCGAGTTAGCTTCATACATTATCCTAAGGGTAAGTAACGTTCAAGCTACTTCATCCTACTGCTATCTTACTTACTTACTTACTTACTTACTTACTTACTTACTCACTACGTGAGATCGTTTTGGGGAGTGATTTCGATGTCCAGTGTGTCTGGTACATTAAACACCTATAATTCCTAGTTAATTACTATGAATTACAACCCATGGTTAATTTTATTAAAAACATCTGCAATAGTCAACCATAAATTTGAAAAACTGTTTGATCAGCATAGAGTTGGCTGCTGGGCTCGCTTGCTCAAGCCACTCTATAGCATAAAAAGCAGGTATCGCAGCGTTAATTCTGCGATACCTGCTTTTCACCCATTTCCGAAGCCGAAGGTTCTATATACCGGGTGCATTCAACCCAGTAATTGTAAATGACCAAGTGCAGAAGCATCAGTACCTTTTCAGCTTAAGGATCTCAGCCTTCGATGTAAGTTCTAGCTTCTCCTCAGGATCTTGCAAGTACCAATGATTAAACCCGTATTTTTCTAACAATTTAGTTATCGCAGGCTCATCCCTAAAATAAGCATTTAAAGAGGCCTCACCTGGCATTGTAAATACGACTTCATCACCATTAGCCCCATGTTTAAGTAATTCCTCAGCTATTGTGTAATCACCGTCAGCCAAACTAAAAGCATGCCTTAGTGGTGAACTTTTAAATTCATAATTACCCATAGGCAAATTAGGGTCTGCTCCATGTTCTAGAAGCCACTTGATTTTCTCAGCATCCTTAGCAACTATCGCATTTCCAAGAACAGTCCCCGGCCAAGTATTGGCACTAGAGTTAAAAACTTGACCAGAAGTATAAACCGAGATATTAGCATTTATAGGTACAGAATTCTCGCCATCCTGAATGATATCTTTGATTTGATCAACAGATAAACCGTTACCGTTTATTAAGAGTTTTACCGTTCTTTGGGCCTGAATCATACTGCTTTTACTAAGTTTACTCCGAAGCCTGTCTAATATTTTCTGATCAGTAATCCCTCTAATAAGTGCTACTGTATATGCGTAGTTACCGTTCTCATCTTTGATATCCGTTTTTATTTGATAAGTTAAAAGCCTATCTAACAACTGATTTTTGCCATTCACATCAAATCTTGCAATAGCTTCAAATAAGTAATATTGCCCATCAGCTAAAGGTCTATCTAACGATTCACCGCAGCTTACTAGTGTATTTACATCTCCACTTTCTAATATACTTCTAGTTCCTTCTTTACTTTTCACACCTAACATTTGTCTGAAATTGTAATCTTTCTCCTCGGTCACATTTTCACACCAACGGCTGGCTTTTATATCCTCGAAAGAAACCTCTCTGATTTCATCTAACTGAAATTCAAGGACATCAAAATTAAAATGAACCTTCGCCGAACCCTGTAATATCGTTGGGTGATAGCCAAGCCGAAAGCTTGCAGTTCCAACATTATCTTTATCCAACACAAAGTTATCGAAATGGGCAGTATGAAAGCCCATATACTTGTCGGTAATCCAATCATGCAGTTCTTTATTATTTACTTTAGAATCTAAGTCGTAAAAAGAAGTTTTGCTGAGTTTACTGAATACGTCACGATCTAACTCGATAGCGTCTTTATTTTTATTTAGTTTAATGACCGCCACATTCATATTGCCATCACTTCCGCCGGAGGGGGCAGCTATGATGATGTTCTTTTCTCCTTTGGCACCTGAAAGCTGCTTAATATCTAATGGCAATTTGCCAAATTCCTCTACTTTTAATTCAAATGATCTCTTTCCATTTGTTAAGCTAACTTTGAAACCACCTTGACCACCGCTAGCATCAGAAACAACATTCGTTTCATAAATTTCTCGATTTAACGTTACTTCATAATGCTTTAATTTTTCGTCTTTACTGCCCTGCACTGGTTTACTCGTCTCTTTCATTTCTACAGTTTGTGGAGGAGTCGTATTCATACTCTTTTCTCCGCCCGAGCAACCCGTCATCCACAAAAACGAAAGTACAAACAATAAGAACTTTTTCAAATGTATAGCCCCCGCTTTATAAGATAAAAACGCTGTTATCAGAACCCTAGTGATGGCTCTTCATACAGATTTCCTTTTAACAACATGACTCGATTTGCCTTTCTCTCCACATCAGAGATGGTCCAAAACCCCCGTCATTTTCAAAGCGTCATAGCCTGCCCATATCGCGCTAAGAACGCCTCCTTTTTTTTATAATCCGGTATAATACTCCCAACGCGTCTCCAAAATGATCTATCATGATTCATATGAAGCAGATGACATAATTCATGGATGATCACATAATCTATAACTTCAATTGGAGCCATGGCTAAACGATAATTAAAGGTTACCTTTTTATCCGAGCTGCAACTTCCCCACTTGGTGCTAGACTCTACTACCTCGATGGTTTTGGGCTTTACTCTCAGTTGTATTTGATATCTATTTATTCGTTCTCCTATAATCTTCTTACAGCTTGAAAAATAAAACTTTTTGAGATTCCTTTTAAGTTCCTCTTCATTTAACTCGCCCGTATCTATTAACTCATGAAGAAAATACTCTTTCCCAAGATAGAGGAACTTCCCTTTATTTTCGTACTCTCTTGGCTTCGGTGCTTCTCGAGCCGCCGCATTTTCACGCGATTTCTCCAGTATCCATTTCCCATGATGTTCCACTGCACTTATTATCATCTCATGACTTGTAACATTAGGGACTTTAACCGTTATGAGACCTAACGAATCTATGTGAATTGAAATCTTCTTTCTCTTCCCATATTGAACATTAACTTCGATTATATGATTTTCAAATTCAATCTTCATAACCACCATCATTTCTATAAGTCTCTTTTATAAACACCATTCGCGCTAACATTCGCTCCAAATGCAGACCTTCCCTTTGCAGTTACTTCAAATGTGTCATTCCCGAAAAACTCAAATGTCAATTCAAAATCAAAATCATCCGCTTTATAGGTAGCTATATAACCATCTAATGTTGCAATCTCTTCGATATTTCCCACGTTTACATTTCCAGTTTCAGCGCCTTTAGCTCTCCCATTTACATGGAAGGCATCTACAGCAAACTTGATCTTGCCATCGCTTATACTTTCTATATTAATTTGAGATTTATCGTATTCATTCGAAGAAATTTTCGTGAAATTACCTACAAAGTTTTTCATATCAAATGGCTTCGCCAGATCAAGTACTTGTTTCACTGTCAGCGTTCTACTGGTTGAAGAACCCATTATTCTATTTTCCAAAATTGTATCTTCGATGAAATTACCCCATGTGTCATTTTTAAATATAAATACATCGGAGAATGGTTTAGCGCCATCTTGTCCCCCGCCAGTGATAAAATTAGCTATGACGATGATATCTGTATAACCGCTCTTTAAGCTGTAATCATCTATATCTTTAAACGAAATGGCTTCGAATGAGCTAAACATAGCATGGCCATCTTTTCTGTTTGGCGTTAAGACAATGTCTTTCTTTCCCCCAGTCAAAATTAAAGATAATGGAAAATCTTTATTATTACCCAATTTCGTAACCGGTGTTACCGTCAATTCGCCTATGTCTTCGAACTTTCTTGCGAAAATTTGTTTTTCCTCAACTTTATATCCCCGTTCCTTGAACCTATCTATGGTAAGGTTCATCGTCCTCATCTTATTAAAAATCCCTTCCTCATATTCAGGTAACATCTGAAATGTTTTTAGAACATCCGCCATCTGCTCCTGCATCTTTGTCCATGCATCGAAGTTTTTTTTATCACCTTTACTATCAAAAGGAGCTCCAAGCGAAGAATTTTCTATATACACGTACCCGTTTCGTTCCCCCAAAAATCTAAAAAAGCCAGCTTCTTTATAGGTATTCCAAGTATCTTTTGATACTATTCTAATTCCGCGCAAGTATCCCGTTTGCTCTGCATTCGCTTTAAAACTGATTACAATACCGTATGCAGAATCTTCAATCAGATATTTACCTTGCCAGGAGGTAGGGAAGCTTAAGGAAAATCCCAGCTTTTTATTTTCATATAAAAAATCTTTTGATTGCTGCGCATTAGCTTTTGTATCTTGTGCACTCGTTGTTGATGTTGGTTCTAGCGTTGATAGCTGAGGCGCTTGTGTTGAAGATTCCACCGAGTTACGGGTAGCCGATTCCGGATTTCCCGACCCGCACCCGGAAACAATTATAAAAAGTATAACAACAACTAATTTCCACATTATGGACTCCTACTTTCTACATTCTCCTTTATTGCGCATGCCTTACACATGTTGAATCTTTTCATTGTATCCTTTAAGAGGAGTGTTTGTCTCGCTATGATTTTTTAGTATTGTGTGAATAAATGGAAGAATAACAACAAGAAACATGAGAACACAACTTTCAACATGACTTGAAAGGTATTAAAAAAGCGTTGGAACTTGATTGCGGCGAAGGTCGAAATGCTATACATATCGCAAAACAAGGCGTCAGCGTAGATGCTGTAGATATTTCCGAAGAAGCAATAAAAGGTGCTCGGTACAATGCAAATAAGCATGCAGTTAATATTAACTTTTATTGTGACAGTGTGTTTAATCTTACATTCGAAAAGCACACATTTGATTTGGTCTATGATTCTGGACTATTTCATCATTTGCTCCCCCACCGTAGAATACAATATATATAATGTCAGGAAAATTTGAGTTGGTCGAGTTAAGGTATATGAATAAGGAACCAAAAGAGCAGGGGTTCGGAGAATCCTTCCTATGGGCAAGTCTAGGAGAAACAAACAATGATGGCATCCACCTGATGAATTAGGAGAAGTACAACTTAGAGCCCTTACAGTCAATGAAACCAAGGCACTTTTAGAATAAATATCTTGGTCGGTCACATAATCATCTACTAATTCTTTCCCCCCTATTACCAAAAGAAAAAAGCCTCTCTTGTCAAGAAGGGCTTTTTATACCGTATGAATCCGCATAATACTCCAAAAGCTATGAGAGATGACGATAAAGCAAATATTCACTTGGCTGCAAACCTGATATTGTAAGAGCCGTTTGTTTTATCATTAATATAATACTTCGCTTTCCATTTTCCAGGAAAACAGCTACTAAACTGACTATTAGCTTTACGTTCTTGTATTTCAGATCGCTAATGCCAAGCTTTTCTAAATAGTAGCTTGCTTTATCTTTTTTCTCTTTTGATTTCATATCTCGCTTGAAAAATGGCAAAGCAACGTTTTCATACACACTATAATTATGCCCTCGATCATTTCCTAGGTTTAAGATAAGGCTCCATCAGCTTCCTTAGCATCCCCTTCACTTGCCTTAAGGAGGAAGGAACTTCCCGTTCCACCTGCTCCAGAGACCGGAACGGAAATTCCTCGAGCAGCCCCCGCACATTGGTGCGAATATAATCCTTGTCCGTCTTGTGCTGCTGCAGAAGCCGCTCAAAAACTTCAAGCAGTCTGGCATCCGTCACGCCCCTCAGCGCCTGCAAAGCGATGAGCTGCACCCGCGCTTCCGTATCTTCCAAGGCCTCGATGAATTTCGACACATAGTCCGCTTTCACAGGGGCAGGGGATTTTCCCGCTTGATACAGCGCCTGGATGCGAATGTTCTTGTTGGGATAGGAAAAAAAAGGCAGCATGATCAGTAGCATGTCCACCCCGGCTTCGCTCAATATCATCGCTAAGAAGAGAAACGCCTCCTCGTCGGTCTCCAGCGGCAGCATGGCTGCAAGCTCCTCGGTAAAGCTCCGATCCCCTTCGGGCATGTACCACTTGATAAACTGCAGCGCAAGCAGGCGATCGGCGGCGTCTTGGCTGCGCAGCTTCTGCCTGATCAGCGGCTCCGCCTGGCCGAATCTCATCTTGGCCAGCACCTGAAGTGCCCAGCGGCACACTTCACTGGAGCTCTCGTGATAGTGCCGTAGGAGAAAGCCGACGGTTTCATCGCCAATGTCCGGCAGCTTAAGCATACCTTCCAGCGCTTCGATCTTGATGCTTTCCTCCGCAGCCGACCGGTACAGCTCCATCAGCTCCCGGTCGTCCCCGCCGCGGCGCAGCCCGAACCACGCGCTGTCGTAACCCGCGATCGTCTCGTCCAGCCAGCGCTCGTACCAGTCCAGAAAGTTCTCTTCATAGGTAAAAAATGTCTTTAGACTGTCCAGATCGACATAGATCACTTTACCCCGGTAATCACCTGTAATCATCAGCATCGTTTCGTAGGTGCAACCCTGCTCGCCGATATTGAGCAGCCCTGGGTACTTCTCGTCTTCATCGTCCTCGGAATTTTCATCCAAGCCGCCCTCGGACGTTCCGGACAGCTCCAGTTTATCTCCCGGGCGCAAGGGCGAAGGCTGCCCTATGAGGTCAAGATCAATGGCCTGCTTGGCGCCCAACGGATGAATTCCGTAATAAGGTCCCGCTCCTCCGTTCCCCAGCTCCGTTACAAAAGACGCATAAGACTCAGGCAGAGCGATTCCGTGCGCTTGTTCGAACCGCCGAAGCTCGGCAAGGCTAAGCGGCTCGTTCAGCTTGTACTTATGCGCTCTAGATCCGAATACACTGCACTCCGGATCGGCTTTGGCCGCTTGCTCCAGCTTCCGGCGAATCCGGTACAATTGTTCTCTTCGCATGTGCTCCCCCCTTAAATAGACCTCTGTCAATATTTTCAGCAGCCTTTCTATGAGCTTTGGTAAAATTACTTATTGTAAATATCCAAACATCATAACAAACATGTACCTGTTTTCCAACTTTAGATTTTACAACAATTCTCAAGCTTCCTAGCCAACGCTTCTCAATTATTTTCTTTAATCATAGCCGTCCCCATCAAGCAATAAACTCAGCCATGATTTTGCTTAATTCAAAGGGAGTAACTCCTTCATTCACAGAAAACACCGTCTGAGCGCTATCGGCATGTTCCACGATTCGACCTCTGGACACAGCATGAAGCATGAATAAATCATACAGGTTAGGCTTTGTTAAGGAGGTCATCGCTTTCCCCATTAGAACCATACCTTTTTGATTTCCCTCTACATTGTTGTAATAGTTAGGATGCATTTGCAGCGCTAAATCACACCAAATAACCTCCCGCTCCACCAAATCCAAAATAACTGGAATCGCAATTCTCGTGTCTGCAGCAATATCGATTCGATCCACCACTGACGAAGGTTCGAAAACTTCCCCAGAATTGGGATGCTTCCTCATCATCCAACCTGCAAAACATTCAGGCAAATCACAGTAAGGCTGCTCAGTAAACGAATTCAGTGAGGCGACAATGTAGCGTCCACCATATTTAACAACAGAAGGAATATCAATATCTATAAACTCGCAAGCCCCTGAGGGTGCCGATGTAATATCTCCGCTGTGAGCGGCTTTATATTTAGCTGAACGCAAATTCGTGTAGGAAATATGTTCGATATACTGCCAATGCTCGTCATACATAACAGCAGAGAGGTCAATATCGACTCTTCCTGTATATATTCCGTCTACCTTCCCTTCTTTCCACCATAAGAAAAAGCGGATCGTGTCCCCCTCTGGCATCTCAAGTCGGCTACCCCGAACAATCGTACGAAGTGCCTTGCTCGCCGACCTCTGGGAGAAAGGCATGACATACTGCCTCAATCTCGCGTCAACATAAACGTCCCCTAGCGGAGGAAGTTCAGAGAATCGATTCATCAACGTGTTTTTGCACGTTTGTACAATCGTTTCACAAGCTTCGGTTGCAATGTCGGGAAGTGTATTCGGGATAGCTATTGCTTTCGCTACGTTTCCTTTTGGAAAGAACGTCCGCAACTCATGCCTTTCATTCCTATGGCTAAAATGAGCCATGACTTGTAACAACACTGGAGTCGAAACATGTACTGCAATTTCCGCAAACTTTTCAATAACTGGGGAGAAATCCTCATTGATTCTTAGCAAATGATCCAGCCGTCTAGCAAACTCACCTGCACGATCTTTTAATATATCCACGGCAAGTAATGTATCCTTATCGCGAAGCGCATTTTCAACCTTGCCACCGAACGTTTCATAAGGTTTATTATTTCTTAGGATATCAAAAGCTTCCTTACAGCCATCATATTTATTTTTATATTCGGCAGGGTGTAGAATCTCTCCGAGACGGATCCAGCGATTTTTATGGCGCAGCATATCCTCAACTCGATTCCCGCATTGCTCAAGCAGGTCCAAAAGCAACCGCCTCTCAGCCCGCTTGAATTTTCGGAACTTCGTGTTTGCTGCAAGACTTACATCCCCACCCGACAGTGCGACAGCTAACCTTAGTACATCCGTTGCAGTCTTCATGTATTTTCCGATGAGTTTGATGTTTGCCTTCTCATATTTGAGGAGCGCGCCCACAACAAAACCCACATTTTCTTTTAAAGGAATCTCACCTGGCAGCACGGTACTTAGATCATCATAAGTTTCGATTACCCATTCAATATCTTCCTTTTCCGATTCCGAGATCGATACCTTTGCTTGAATGAGATTACGAATGATCTGAGTAAAATCTTCCGGATTTCCTAAATCGATGATTTCCAAATCAACCTGATCCAATAAGGGAATTCTTTCCATGGGAGCATGTTCGGGCAGTTCGAGCGTTACATAGTGAAGGATGGCGTTAACGTACAGTTCTGCATCCCTAGCTATCATAACTTGTTGGGGGAAATTAGGGTACATCGGCTTGAAATTTACATGCTCCCCTACGAGGGATTTCAAATCCTGCACAAGCTGCTGATACATCCCCAAAAACTCATCTACAGACATCGTTTGAAGAACTTCCATAAGTGGTTTGGAGAAAGTAAACCCTAAGTACTCCATATTTTTCATTGCTGTTGCTATATATTTTTGGGGAAGACGGTGTTGCCCAGGTTGTACAATGAGCTTTCTATTTCTTCTTAGATAAATGATATTTCTCATTGCGGCCTAATGCCTCCTCTTATTCATAAAAATAAAATCAGGTAACTTGCATCTCTAGTTTTATCAAAGGTTGGTTTAGAAGGAAGAGATGCAATAGCCTGATTGTGTATTTCTTCAGGAAAGCTGCCACCCTAGATATCAGGGTGAGTTATAGAAGGAAGGATGGCAATAGCCTGAAGAGTTTAAAAGAAAACAACGTACTCAAGTTATCCGCGACTTTCATTGGCGGCCTCTTGAGTGCTATCATCCCATATGTTGGAGTGCACGAACATGGCGAAAGTATTACGACAATACTCATTTTTGCTTAACATCCACAATTTCGACTCCTTAGAGACAACATTTTTTTGCCATGCGTACACGAGATGATTAGAAAAAAGCCTCCGCCAAATAATGGTGGAGGCTTTCGAGTCTAAAGAAACATAGATTAACCTATTATTCAATTGAAACAACCCTATCTTAAAGACAGGGCCTACTCGTATCCGCCAGTACCATTCAGTATAAGATAAACTTACAATTCCATACCGCTATATCCCATAGCACGATAACCTTTTATCCTTTTCTTATACATGTTCATGAGAAGCGGTACTTGAATATCAACATATTCATAAATCTGTACATCTTGTTTATTGGCATGCGAGCGGTGCAACCTTCCTGCATATTGCCGCAAGCTTCCTTTCCATGAGATCGGATGAACTAGAAATAACGTATCCAGCCTTGCATCATCGAAGCCTTCCCCAATCAATTTCCCCGTAGCAATAAAAACTCGCTCTTCCGTATCAGGTATACTTGCAATCCGCTGCCTAATCGCCTCTCGTTGTTTTTTGCCCATACCACCACGTAAAACAATCACATTTTTAGCGAATTATTCAAGCTTCCTTTCAAAATATTCTACATGTGCTGTTCTCATCATCTACTAGCAACCGATAAACAGATTGTATAGAAGGACTGGCCGTCTGATCAGGTAATCGAAAAGACGTATACCTCGGCACTTCACATATAAAAATGGACGATCTTCCGAAAAAACGTAAGTTTTTCAGTGGCCACACTAATCGTTCGGTTTCTTTTTTATTATAAAGATAATAGAAAAAGAACAACCCAAATCTCGTGGTCGTTCTTCCTATGCATCCAGTGCCTTTACAATACATTCAACCCAAGAAGGAATGGAGTCTGAACGATGTGTAATAGTACCGTTGTCTAAGCCCAGAATAATCCTGCCCTCTGACAAACTGTTGTCAATAACAATTAAATGGTCAATTATCTGAAAGTGTGAAAGCAAATTTTGAATAGATGTGCCATGGCGCCTTATAATATCTTCAGAGGGAATGTGGTGGCCACCATTCTTAACACGAACCTGCAACCCTCTCAATATTCAAATGATAATCGCCTAAACCGACATAAAACATTGTGATCTCAAACCCATTGGTTTTGGCATCGCGCATAAGGCGAATGACATTATCACCGGCCAACGTTGTTTCTACTGAAAAATCACGTCTGTTTCGAATACAGTCCTTGGCTAATTTTATGGCTTTTTTTCCTGCGGACACTTTTCTACTCTCAGGGTAAAGTGAGTCAATACCCCTTGCCACAAAGCATCTGGGTCAATATTAATGCTTATTCCGAGCCGATCAACAATAAGGTTTCTTATGGTGCTTTTCCCACTGCCATTGTTCCCAGCAAAAACGTACATGATCGGAGACAATTCATGCATGAGGGGAATCCTGTCCGGTAACTGGGATAACATGACCATTATTGTATTCCTTAATTATCTGACCTTTTGCATTCTTATACACAATATATGTCTCGTTCGCCTTAGCATCTAGCTTAGCGCGATCACCAGTAAGCTTAATAAGCTTCTGGAGATCTTTGATTTGATTCATAAGTCTCACCATCCCAGTAGCTAAGTATCAGCATTTCGTTTTAATTATAACACAAACTAACCCGAACGATTACTTTACTAATCGTTTGGGTTAGTTTCTTAAGGACTATAACAGTTTATTCAAAACTTGCCCTATTTTAGGCTCTTTTCGGGTGATTTTCGCTGATTTCGGCTCATTTATGTTGAGTTTTCACACCAACTATGTACCAATGGCTTAAAAACGCAACTGTATCACTAATTTCATCGTGCTGTTTCATCGAAAAAACCCAGTATTAATAAGGCTCTTCAGCATCTGTTTCATTTCGAACAAGCAGCGCAACCGATTCCACATGCACGGTATGCGGGAACATGTGGTGGTTGTTTAAATTCTGTGATAGTTGGTTAAAACCCTTAATTTACAAGGGTTTTAACCATGTCGTACTGTTCTATTTGTTTGCGTTTTATTGGTTGTTGACGATGTTCGTCAACAAGACGTCAACAGGTCCGTAAACACTACAGGAGCACCATCAGGTTAACTATACTTTTGCTTAATTTCAGCAATCCACGCCGGAAGTTTGGTAGTTAGCGTCATATTATGCCTTAACAAGTTACCTGCCGTTTGGTTGGTTGCCTTACTAAAATTGACACTACTAATGAGTTCATTGATATAAGGAACAACATCAGGCTGTAAAATAGAATATGATTTCACTGATTTGACAAGTAAGTCACTATCTAGTCCCCACTCTAAAGAAAAATCAATAACCACGTTCTGCAGCTTACTTGCTTTCCAAACTTCAAAAGCCTCGTCAAATTCCAAACCGCTCGATAGGTTACCTGGAACAAGCTCAGTATCCACAAATTCTTTCAATAACTGTGCTTGCTCGTACTCCCCCATGTTACTCAACTCTTGAATTTGCTCATGTATAATACGGAGTGTTTCACTATCCACTGTTTGCACTCCGTTCGGCGAGGTAACTTTTGAACCAATTAATCTGAGGATATGATTCGCATCGATTACTTGTGTTCCTGCTAGTTTGGTTTTTCCAACGAGTGGATTGATTGATGCTGGAGGAGATGGAGTTCCCGGTTTCCACGTTAAGTTTTTATATGCACCGAAATACTGCATCCAAGTGTGCTCATCTATACCAAAAGTTAAATCATTCCACTTAAATTCATAGTATTGTTCTACTAAATTTAGCTGTTCAGCAGCATCTTTGAAAGCGAGTATAAACGCTTCTTTTTTCTCTTCATCATTTTCAATTGCCTGCCATTCAGTAGGATCAGGTAAAGTTGGAATCATATCAATAACTTTAATGGCTAACTTCTTTACAGCAGTTTCATAGGTATCCACGATTGCTTTACTGCTCTTGCCACCGCTTCCATACAGCTTCAAGGCTGTATCTACGATTTGCTCGGTAAGCCGTGGATATTGGAAGTTGATAATCGTTCCAAATTCTTTATTTGAGCCAAACACACGATTGGTTCTTGAGTAGGCTTGTATCAAACTTTGAAGTTCAAGTGAACGGTCAACATACAGTGTATTAAGACGCTTAGCGTCATAGCCTGTCAGTAATTGATTTGCCACCAGGATTAGATCAATATTCTTAGGATTTCGTCCACTACCGCCGCGAGTGGCACGCTCAACGAGATCTTCAAAGTAAGCATCCTCACCGTGTTTTTTATCACCAGCGACAAACTCAATGCCTGTAAATGCAGCGTAGTCCTTAAACATACCCTCTACAAGCTTAGGATCTATGGGTGTAGGATCATTTTCGTTACCGAAACTAAACGTCATAGCCACGTTTAACGTTTCACCACGAGCTGTCAGCTGCTTCTTGAATTCATCATAATAAGCAATCACCCGGTTTTTATAAGCCACTGTTAATATTGCATTAAACTCTCTACCTTGTGATTGAGATTCCCAGTTATTCAGAATCTCTTCAACCACACGCGGGATATGCGTTTCATCCTGGTATTCTAACAAGCCTCGATTTTGAGCTTGCTTTTCAACGTCAACTTCTGACATCTCTTGAACTTGACGTTCAATTTCTCTTTCCGTCAACTCAGGATGTTCTTGCTTAATCTTTTCAGCTAATTGTTCTCTTAAATCATCATAACTCTTGAATTCTCCGGTGTTGATATAGTCAACATGAAAACCTAATACGTTTTTATCAGCAATCGCTTCATCAATCGTATATTGATGTAACTTAGGTCCAAATAACTTCTCAGTTGTATTGATGACTTCGCTTTTTTCATTGACCTTCCCTTTGATCTTATTTTCATCAAATAAAGGTGTTCCGGTAAAGCCAAAGAAAAGTCCATTTTTCTTGAAATAACTCTTAATGGTTCCCATCATCTGTCCCATTGTCGTACGGTGAGCTTCATCGATGATAAAAACGATTTTCTTATCTGCTAAACTATCATCATGAGCTTCTTCCAGCTCTTTAACCAGAGAATTCAGTTTGAATGTGGTCGTTACCACAATTCCATTTTTAACTGACTTAAGTATCTTTTTAAGCTGATAGGTGTGCTTTGTATCATCAACGGAAACAGACTCGTAAGCAGCATACGCTTTGAAGTTCTCACTTGTACGGTTGTCTAACTCTCGTCTATCAACAAGGAAAACGACCTTATCAAATCCTGCCCTAGTCGATAAAAACAAAGCTGTCTTAAAACTCGTGATAGTCTTCCCTGAGCCAGTGGTATGCCAAACAAATCCGCCATGAGGAACTTTTTCATCATTGTCCCAACCGAAAGCAGCACCTTCGACAGATTGTAGGGCATACACTTGATATGGACGCAATAGCATATGGCGCCTGTTTTCTTCATCTCTTGCTTCGTCAATGACCAAGTAATCTCCCACCATTTGATGAGCCATTGGAATCATCAGAAAGTGCTCCACTACTGTTTGCCAATTGTTAATCGGTTTGTTGTCTTTATCCGACCAATGAAAGACAAAACTAGGGTTAAAATCTCCTACGGTTTTTGGAGTGGCAAAATATCGAGTGGCAATTTCAGAAGTAATGACCATCATCTGCGAAAAGGCCATAAAGTTATTGCTGTATTCGCCGTCACGATAGTAGCGTATAAACTGTCCAAATGCCTCGTCTAGCGTTTTGTCCGCACGTTTTTGCTCAATATTAATTAACGGTAAGCCATTGATAAGCAAGACAAGATCAAAACGGTTGTTATTTGATGTCTGTACTTCTCTAGCAATTTTATAGCTTGAGTCCCCGCCACGGACTTCAGCTTTTTTAAATATGGTCAACGTGATTTGTTTTCTTGTTATATTGGGATTATCATCACGGTAAATGCCATCAATCTTTCCTTTTGATTCTTCAATGGCTAAAATCTTGGCTGCCTCATAGCTGTTACTGATACGGTTAACTTTTGCCATAACTTGTTTGAACTCGTTATCCGTTAATTCCACACCTTCCAGCTGGTCTGCATTAATACGGTTCAATTCGCCACGCCAATGAGCAACCAGATCAGCAACGGTCACTTTTTGAATATTTCCATCCAAGAAGTCAGGAGCTTGCCATTTATATTTTTTAAGTTCTTTAACAAAATTTTCTTGATAGGTTTTTTCTGCCGCAGTTTTTGGTGCACTACTCATGACTTACGCTCCCCTCTATACAAACATCTCATTTAGGTATGCTTTTTTAATACTTTGTAATTTATTCAGCTTACGCTGATGAAGGGTGATAAGCTCGTCGAGACTGGAGAAGAACTCTCCAATTTTAGTCTGTTCTTCCTTGTTTGGAAGTACAACTGGAAAATCTACAAGTATATTTTGATTAAGATGTTTTATTGTTCCACCAGTAGCCTTTTTAGAAACGTAATCCATTAAATACGGCGCCTTCAAATATTGAAAAAGATACTTGCCATCAACGGAATTACCATCTCTTAATTCCACATTGAATACACCAGCATTTAATGTGGCTGGCATTGTCAATCCCTGTACATAAGCGACTTTACCCAATGTTCCGTCCTTTGTGATAAGTATACTTCCATTAGTGATTTGAATGTGTTTATCTTGAATGTATCTTTCTTTTTCAACATAATGACAAGTTGAATAATTTATTGCTCCGTCTTCGAAGTCAGTTCCTGTTATTAGCATGTACTCACCACTGTCTAAGAACTCAGAAGTTCTTAAATTTTGCCAACCAATTCTAGCGTGCATAGTGGCTATCTCAGATAGCTTACGCTGTTCCCAAGTGTCAGTGAATCCGGCAAATCTCCTTTTTGGCTCATACTCACCTTCAGCGGGAAACATTTCAGAAAGATAAGCCGATTTTAACGCTTTCGCTTTTTCTAATTTACGCTGATGAAGGGTGATGAGGTGGTCTAGCTGGGTAAAATATGAGCCGATATCATTCTGCTCGTCAATGGAAGGCAAGCGTATCGGAGTTTCTTTTACTTGCTCAATTGTGTAATGGGCTATTGTTCCGATATGAGAAATACCCCTTAAATATCTCCTAAATTCCGGCGAGGTAAAATAAGTATAAAGGTATCGACTATTGAATTTCTCTGAACTCTTTATCCATATTAAATCGGCATCTTTTGAGTACAAAGGGTCGTTATTAGGCACAATATAAGGAATTCCAATAGAACCTCCTCCGGTAATTAAAATATCGTCTTTTTCAAGTTTTCCGGAAACCCTTGCTAACTGTTCATATAGTTCAATTGAGATAAATGCCTTCTCATTTTCTTTTCCTTTGTAAGCAGATACAACATCACTTGACCTGAAAAATGGTATCCCCGATGAAGCCCATTCTTCTTTGTGAACGCGAGCCGCGGATGCTACATTTGTCAGTTCTCCAACCGTACGCTGTTCCCAACAGTTAGTGTCTTGATATTCTTTAAATCGCCTTTTTGGTACAATTTTTTTTCGTTCAGTCATTACCTCACCACCAATTCACTCATTAAGGCTTCAAAAGCTGATTCCAAGTCCCGACTTTCATTATCAATCGCTGACAACGTATCGGCATAGCGATTGTTCAACATTTGCAACGTTCTTAACTCTTTTTTTAGCGGTAACTCTACCAAACCAACCATAGCATCCACAGCGCTTCCGAACCATTTTTCATACATCAGGTTGTCGATTTCTTCATTTGTCAAAATTAGGATACGCTTGTACACGGCTTCTTTAAGCGCCTTTTCATCATCTTTGACGGCTTTGATAAGCGCTGATTTATCTGCAAATAACCTCTCAACTTTACTCAGTAGGTTATATTCAACTGTTCCCTTGAACGCCTTCTTCAACTCTACTTTGATTGATTTGCTTTCAAAAGCTTCTCCAGCTTCATTCAAGATCTCGCCTAGAGCATTAGCTTCATCACTGTCTTCAACCTTTGCAGCCTCAACCAGTTCTAGCAACTCAGCTTCAATTTCTTGAATGCGTATATTTTTTGATTCGATTTCTTCTAACTCATTACTATATAAACGTTGAGCTATCAAATCATTCGGTACGATACTGCCAAACCAACCATCTTGCTCTTCACGTTTCTTTTCACCCGTTCCTTTAGTTACCATTTTCGGCTCGCGAGTGCGTCCTGCCGTATAGAAATCACTTGACGCAATTATTTCTGTATCATGCGCCAGTGCATTCTTCCAAATCTCAGCCACAATCTGATACCCATCATAAGCATCAATATACTTGAACTCTGATAACAACACCTTGATTTCAATAAGCATTTCATCCATTAACTGAGTCAAACTACTACTGGTGTTTACATTTCGTAGAACATTCCAATATTTATCAATATAAGATTTAGCTTTGCCTTCGATTTTTTTTGATTTGTCAACAATACGCGAGTCGTTCAATATATCCACAGAAATTTCATCAACTGGTTTTAATAGTTCAACATAACCGGCACGAATTTCTCTCAACGATTGTCCCAAAACATCTGACACGGTAGACTGCAAAATCTTTAAGTCGTCAATGTTCTTCTGAGGAATCCCACCAAGAAGATGCGCATCTACATCATGAGGAATTTCTTCGTCAAGCGCCTCAAGGTAGCGGGGAATATTCATGTTATATTGATTCGCCAGTATTTCCTCACGAGTTGCTAAATGACTGTACCCTTTCTCTTGTCTTCGTTCAACATACGTATCCACGATTTTAGCGATGTCTTTTTCTTGTAGCATGTTTTGTTTGCCAACTTTAATAAATTTGCGAGAAGCATCAATAATTAAGACAGGTTCGCCAATTGCTCGGTTCTTCTTCAGAATGATAATAACTACTGGGATACTTGTATTGGTAAATAAATTGCTTGGCAAACCGATGATGGTATCAATGTAATTCTTCTTGAGCAATCGTTCACGAATCTCACCTTCAGATGAACCACGGAACAGAACCCCGTGAGGTAAGACAATCGCCATTGTTCCGTTTGGACCTAAGTGGAATAATCCATGTAAAAGAAATGCAAAATCCCCTTTGGAGTCTGGTGGCAACACTCCCGCTATTTCAAACCGAGGGTCGCTGACTTTTAAATTTGCTCTGTTCCAGTTCTTCGCAGAATAAGGTGGATTCATAACCACTGCATCAAACTGTACACCTTCATTTGGACGTGTTGGATCTTCAGGCCAGTCATGTGAAAGGGTGTCGCCGTTTTTAATAGTCATCTTGTCTGGGCGAACACCATGAAGCAATAAATTCATACGAGTCAAGTTGTAAGTTGCTGTATTCTTTTCTTGTCCGTAATAGCTCAAATTCTTTTGAACATCTGCATCCAAATGCTTCTTTACCGTTAATAGTAGTGAACCCGAACCGACAGTCGGATCATAGATTGACTTGATGCCTGGCGTTTTCACTGCGATTTGTGCCATGACTTCACTGACTTGACGTGGTGTGTAGAACTCTCCTGCCTTCTTCCCTGACTCCATCGCAAACTGACCAATGAGATACTCATACGCATCACCCAATACATCGCCTTTTTGTAATGCCACCATGTTCAAGTCTGCAAACAGTAAAATCAGTGCCTTAATATTTTTACTACGATCGTTTAGGCTACTACCTAAAGCAGTATCCGTTAAATCAAGCGCAGAACTTGAGAACAATCCCTTGAAGTCATTCGAATCTCCAGACACGGCAATTGTACGCTCGAAGTTGTTCAAACTATCCGTTACTTTTTGAACTTCAAAATCTCCTGAGTTGATGTCTTTTAACCAAGTCTGATAGAGATGTTCGGGTGAAACATAATAACCTAGTACATTTTGAAGCATTTTATCCAGCTGTTCACCGTATTCAGCTTTGGCCTTTGTGTACTCCTCAACCAATTCCGATTCAGTCGTATGCCCTAAACCGCTGGTTACTTTGAATGCTTCTATAGTCTTATCACTCAAAAATTTATAGAACATCAACCCCAGCATATAATCTTTGTAACGACTGGCATCCATTGAACCACGCAGTTCATTTGCCCCGTCCCATAATCTGCGTTTAATTTCTTCTGATGTAATCACTTCGTATCCTCCATTAATTTTTTTATTTTTTTCAGCTCAGAAATATCACCTATATCAACATCAGGCACCAAACATATATCGTCAAAAATATATCTGTCGTGAAAAGTCGGCTTAAAACCGAAAATTGCGGTTGACGAATTCAAACGAACCTAAACCGAGGATGGAAATGGAGAAGTTGACCGAGCCACGTAACTTATTAGCAGAATCCCAAAGAGTTTCTTCGATGCTGGCCATAATGTATTATGTATTCTCCTCTTGACTTTACTAGTGTTATTAGTGAACAGAGGGGTTTAAATACCCCCTCGGCTATAGTTCCTCCAATGTAGTTCAACATACCCATCTTATATTAGTTTCAACAACCCATACCTAAAACCCTGTTTATCGCGCTTTCCTTTTGTATCCCTTACTTAACCCAATATTGTTATAGACCTGTTAGTCCTTTATTACGTAAACCATCCATACATAAGGACAAGACAGGATCCCTAGACCTTTTACAGGGTACAAACTTTTTTTGCTTTTGGCTCCACACTTTGTTTACTGGTTCAAGACTCCTTAATATTAGCTCATGACTTTTTTTATAAATTTGAATATAGGATGTTATAAGTGAGATCTTGGACTCGAGTGGAAGCATATTGACTTTAGCACTGGCGTTATTGATGTTTAGCGAATGATGATACAAGCATTCAATGAAGAAGTAATCGTAAAACAACCAAAACAAAAAAATCCGTTCGAAAGGTCGCCCTGCCGTCTTCGATACTCGAAGAGCTGAAGGAATACCACGCCTACAGGATCAAGGAACGAAATGACATGAGTGACGAGTGGCGCGGCGGCGAATGGTTCTTCCTTTTCTCCCACCCTGACGGAGAACCATTCCATCACGAGCGACCATATCAATGGTTCCGGCATTTCATGATTTCCAATATATCCGGTTACATGATCTCCGTTATACCTCGGCCACAATTGTTAACCAAGGCGTCCAAGCCAAAATCATTTCAGAACGACTTGGGCATAGAAGCATCACGACAACAATGAACATTTATGGACACAAGCTCTCCGTACTGCTGATCAGTCGGCTGCTGATAAGTTTGAATCACTCTTTACATCTAAAGCTGCACAATGAAACAAAAGAAGACGCACAGGAGTTTCTTGGCGTCTTCTTTTGTTTTAGGCTGATATTCGGTCAATTTTTACATCAAATTTACATCAAGCTTACTTTCGAGCTCTGTACTACCAATATTTTCTATCTATACCATATCGGGAAATCTAATAAACATAAGGGTTTTTCTCCACTGTTTCATCCCTCACCAATAATACAACGCTCTCAATATGAACCGTATGCGGGAACATGTCCACCGGCGTCACCTCCGCGACGCCGTACCCGCCATCCACCAGCGCGCGCAAGTCACGCGCTAGTGTCGACGCGCTGCATGACACGTAGACGACACGCTGCGGCCGCAGCTCAAGAATCGTCGCGAGCAGCGCCGGATCGCAGCCCTTGCGCGGCGGGTCCACCACGACCACGTCAGGCCGAACGCCCTGACGTGTCCACTCGGGGAGGACATCCTCCGCAGGGCCTGCCTCGAAGTGCACGTTCGTCATGCCGTTTAAATCGGCATTCTTCCGTGCATCCGCGATCGCCTCCTCGACGATCTCGACACCGTACACCTGTCCCGCCTTCTGGGCGAGGAACAGGGAGATTGTGCCGATGCCACAGTAGGCATCGACAACTGTCTCGCCGCCTGTCAGCGCGGCGTACTCCAGTGCTTTCCCGTACAGTACTTCCGTTTGGACGGGGTTCACTTGAAAGAAGGATCGCGCGGAAATTGCAAATTTCACATCGCCGATATAGTCATAGATGACTTCGCTGCCCCACAGGACGCGAGTCTCATCCCCAAAAATAACATTCGTCTGTTTCACATTAATGTTATGACAAATGCTCTTCACACCGGGCAAAGCTTCCCGAATGCCAGCGACCCATTCATCCACACGCGGAATCACATTCCCATTCGTCACCAAGACAACCATGATGTCTCCCGTGCGGAAGCCGACTTTGACAACGACGTGGCGCAGCAGTCCGGCATTAAGCTCTTCATCATAAGCGCGAATGCCGAGACGCGCGCCGATTTCTTTCACACGAGCCACGACTTCGTCGTTGGACTCATGTTGAATCAAACACTCGTCCATATCGATGATACGATGGCTGCCCTGGGCATAAAACCCACCGATAAGGCCGCCGCGTTCTTCCCCAAAAGGAACCTGCGCCTTGTTCCGATACCGCCATGGATCAGTCATCCCAAGCGTCGGATGAACAATAACGCCCTCGTCCATATTCGTCTCATCAAAATCTGGAGCTGAATTTTCACTTATTGCAGTCGTTGAGACTCGGCCAATCCTTGCCTCACCCGCAACCTGCAGCTTCCCAATCCGCTGCAAATTATCTACAACCTGCTGCCGCTTCGCGCGAAGCTGTGCCTCATAGCTGAGATGCTGCAGCTGACAGCCGCCGCACTCATCATAAATCGTACATTCCGGAACGATCCGATCTGGACTCACTTCCATCACTTCCACCAATCCCGCATACCCATACTGCTTCTTCAGATGCTCCACCCTCACAAGCGTACGCTCACCAGGTAACGCACCAGCAACAAAAAGGGTAAAGCCATTCACACGGCCCACCCCTTCACCATCATGGCTGATCCCGACGATCTCAGCCTCGTATTGCTGCCCGATCTTCACGGGAAGATCAGCCATCCAAGCCGGCGCTGCCTTCCTGACGGAATTCCTTGCTCTTTGCGCAGTTCCCTCTGTTCTTCCTCCAGAGTTCCCCGCTCTTCGCGCAGTTCTCTCTGCTCTTCCTCCAGAGT
Organism: Paenibacillus sp. SYP-B3998; assembly: GCF_010820665.1. GTDB lineage: Bacteria > Bacillota > Bacilli > Paenibacillales > NBRC-103111 > Paenibacillus_E. The sequence continues at coordinate 47,891 of NZ_JAAIKC010000017.1, forward strand.
CCCCCGCTCTTCGCGCAGTTCCCTCTGCTCTTCCTCCAGAGTCCCCCGCTCTTCGCGTAGTTCCCTCTGCTCTTCCTCCAGAGTCCCCCGCTCTTCGCGTAGTTCCCTCTGCTCTTCCCCCAGAATTCCCCGCTCTTCGCGCAGTTCCCTCTGCTCTTCCTCCAGAGTTCCCTGCTCTTCGCGCAGTTCCCTCTGCTCTTCCTCCAGAGTTCCCTGCTCTTCGCGCAGTTCCCTCTGCTCTTCCTCCAGAATTCCCCGCTCTTTGCGCAGTGTCCTCTGCTCTTACTCCAGAGTTCCCCGTTCTACGCGCAGTCTCCTCTGTTCTATTCCCTCCGAAGTCCCCTGCTGTGCGCGCAGCACCCCCTGCTCTATCCCCCACAGGCTTATCCTGACGACTTTTATGTTTACCTGGCGCTGAGCCAGAACCGCTTTTTGCTTTCATAATACCCTCACTTTAATTCAAATACTAAACGTTAGGTTGGCTAAGCACTGCTACTCTGACTCCTCATCGGTATGCCCGTTCCCTTTGGACTGAAAAGGCGTGGTCAAAGTTTCCAAAAGTGTCTTCTTATAAATAGACTGACCCGATTCATCTACGATGATCTGCAAATGACTCTTCAAATTCGTCATGAAGCAAGGCAGCGTTCCGCCGAACTCGCCATCAAGGTTCAACTGGACGTAGTCCGGTGAATTGATCTCGATATGATCGGTTTGAAAATAGATCAGATTCGGATCGCTCAGATGCTCGCCGCGTAACGCCAACGTGACAACTCGGATGAATTCTGCTAGGTTGCATTTGCGCAAGATCAAAACGTCGAAAAGCCCATCATTCATGCTCGCATCCGGTACGAGCTTCTCGAAACCGCCAACGGAGTTGGAGTTACCGACGAGGAACAGCATAACTTCCTCATGAAACTCGACATCGCCCGCTTTGACGTACAGCTCGATGGGCCGCAGGCGAGGCAATTTCTCCAAGCCCTTCATATAATAGGCCAACTGGCCGATCATGGTTTTCAGCTTGCTGGGGACCTCGTAGGTCAGCTCGGTCATGGAGCCTCCGCCAGCGATATTAATGAAGTAACGGTTGTTGATTTTACCCACATCAATATCGGTTGTGTACTGTTGAACGATCAGGTCGCATGCCTGTTCCCAGTTCTTGGGAATACTCAATGCGCGAGCAAAGTCGTTCGTTGTTCCTAATGGCAAAATGCCCAGCGGCGGTCGGTTTTCTTTCTCCGCCATGCCGTTCACCACTTCGCATAGCGTGCCGTCCCCACCTGCTGAAATGATCAGATCGAAGCCACGCTCAACGGCGGCCGCGGCAGCAAGTGTTGCATCGCCTTCACCAATAGTTGCGTGTGTCGAGGTTTCGAAGCCGCCGCGCTCGAGGCGTTGAAGGATTTCGGGAAGACGCTTTTTCATTTCCTCTCGCCCGGAGGTAGGATTATAGATCAGTCTTGCTCTTTTGACCATCGCGTTCTCATCACCTGTTCGCAGTAGTAATCTGTGAAGCGATCTGCTTCTCGATCCATTTGGAAATTAGCGGGCTGGGTAGCAGGGCCCGCCCATTATATCGATATTCGAACCCTTCCATGCGGGAAGGAATCACTTTCGTCGTAAAATACCCTTCACTTAGAAAAAGCGGAGCCACTACGACCTTATACGCAGGCTTATGCTTAGCCCACCAATTCATCTTGCGATGAACTTGGTCTGGCAAAAGCATCGCTACATCCGCTTCGCCATAGCCGCCTAACGCTTTTAATCTTCCGGCAAGCTGCTCTAAGCCTTTCCGCCACTTAAGATGAAAGCCTTTTTCAACACTGCCGTGACCAACCAAGAGTAGAATCTCCTGTTTAGGGGAATCCGACAGTTCTTCGATCTTCTTATATATAATTTCAGCAATCACAGGATCATCATCGATCGGCGTTGTGAAATAAATGTTCGCCTTGATGTCAAATTGCTCTAAATCTGTTTCTAGGGTAGGTTCCGGGATCACGCCAAGTGCATAACTAATTTCGTCGATATGTGTACTCCCAGAGGATACGAATAAAGGCACGACAATGATATTCGTTACTCCTTGTGCCTCTAAGCTGTAAATACCATCTTGAATGAGCCTTCCTTCAACCAGCTCCAAATAAGATGAAAAAATGGGTATCTCGGCTGGCATCACAACAGCGGATACCGCCTCATCCACAAGCTTGACCCAGTCTTCATCGCGAGAGCCGTGACTAATTACTAGTACGCCATATGTGTTCATGTGTTTGTCCCCACCCGTTCCCTACGATACCATGTAATTCCTATGCTAACGAATGTGCCTCTGCATGTCAATTGAACATGAAAAATCCTGCTTTACACAAGGTAAGGCAGGATTCCCCGCTTTTTATCCAGCTGTATGCCTGCCTTAGCGACCTAGACGGTCAAGCGTCAGTACATAGCCATCGTTTCCATAGTTCAAACAGCGTTTCACACGTGAAATGGTCGCCGTACTGGCGCCAGTCTCGGCTTCGATCTGGTTATAGGTACAGCCCTTGCGAAGCATACGCGCAACTTCAAGGCGTTGAGAAAGCGATTGAATCTCATTCACGGTGCATAGATCGTCAAAAAAGACGTAGCACTCTTCTATATCTTTGAGCGTCAGTACGGCCTCAAAAAGTTGGTCTATCGCTTTATCGTTTAATTTTTTTAATTGCATACGCTATCAACTCCCGGTAGAACATCATTTTAGCTCATCATGCAGTAAGCTCATTTGTAAATTTCGACACGCCTTGAAAAATTCCTTCCTTTAGGTTTGCGAAACGTTAAAATTTTTATGCGTTAAAGGACTAAACTGCGACAATTTGCTTTACCCATGACATTCGTCCATACCATCAGTAGGCAGCTGACATATCCTATAAGAGACAAATCTGATGAAAAGGGTCGTGAATCCAAGTGACTAACCAAAGACAAAGGATTGTTGGCAATGGCGGCAATGTCCCTCAAGTGTTTACAAGAAGCTTCACAGGAGCTCCGCAAATCGGCAATGGCTTCAATCAATACCCAGGTCTTGGCGGTAATCCGTTCTCGGATTTCCCGCAAGGCGGCGGGCTTCCCGTTCCGTTTGAAGGTGGCGGCGGATTGTTCGGTGGTGGCGCCGGAAACCCTAGCGGGGGTGGATTATTCGGTGGCGGCAATGCGCCTGCCGCTGGAGGGGGCGGCGGTGGTGGACTCCTTGGAGGCCTTTTAGGCGGTGGAGGCGGAACCGGTTCAACCTCTTCCAATGCGCTAAGCGGACTGAATTTGAAGCAGATCTCAGGCTTCGTAGAACGTATGGGCGGTATTGACGGTATTATTGGAACGATGGGTAAAGTCCAGAAGGTTATGAGCAGCTTTCAACAAATGGCGCCGATGATGAAGGTACTCTTCAACTCCTTCGGCAAAGGCAAAGTAAACGCTTCGGATTCAGCTATTAGAGACGCCTTGCCTCGCAAACGCAACCGTCGTAAGAAATCAGCTTCCTCTCGCATAAAAAGCAGTCGAAGCACCTCAGTAAAGCGTAAACGCAGATAAGCTTTAGTGTAACCCATCCCTCATTTGCTAAGCAATAGTCACAGCTTGCAGCTAAAGCTATTTTCCAAAAGTAATTAGCCGCCCTCGCCTTGGTTCTTCTGCTACCAAGTCGGGCGGCTTCTTCCTTGATTTTGTGTTCTAATATCTCTCATCCGTCTACTCCGTCTTAATCGCCGTACCCTCCGGCACGAACTGCACCCAAGTGTTTCCCGGCAGCAGCGGAACTTCCGTGCCCTCCGCATAAGCTCGGATCAACCCGCCCTTGCGCTCCCAAGTAATTTGTTGAGACTTGCCCTGCTGCAGGATGAGACCTTTATCAGGCCCGAACACATCAACTGTACGGCGGCCCTCTTTGTCCAAAATTTTATGCTTGCTCTCCAGCACGAGCAGATTGGTCGTCTGCAGCTGCTTGCCAGTTTCTTTATCGACATGCGGCTTGCCATCCATGCTTCGCTTGTAAACCCCTTCGGCGGCATTATATTCATAGGAGACGAAATACCCTTGAAGATATGGAATTTGAATATGTGTCACGGCTGCGCCAGTCAGCTTGTTCTGACCATCCTTGGCAAAGGTGAGCAGAGGTCCGTTCCACTCGGTGCGGAATTTGCGCGCCTCCACGCCTTGCTTCATTTTATCCACAGAGGTATAGAGATTGTGCGGTGCTTTGCGGTCGTCTGCGCGCCAGTAAAAAGCACCGTCGCCGTAAACTTCATCCAAATGGGCCAGCTTGCGACCCGCCATGATGTTCATTGCATCCTGACTCCAGCCTGCATGGACAATAACCGCATCAAGCGAATCCCCGATTTCTACAAAATAAGGACGAATGCTGCGCACGGGACCAATGGTCTTCGCTTCGTGGCTTTGGAAGACGGAGACAAATCTAGTAATTTCGCCTTCAGCCAATATTTCGTAGACGATGTCGGCTTGATCGAGGCCTGTCTGAGGCCTAGCCTGCGGGGCATTTTCGACCATGACCATGTAGGGTCTGGTCTTCACTTCTTTACTGCTCGGCAGACCCGTTAACGGGAATTTGAAAGGCAACTCCGTCTCCACGGCGATGGACGTAGGTTTGGACGGGGGAGACGCGACGGACGTTTCAACGGGCGTGACACTAGTCGTTGGCGAAGCTGAAGGCGTATCTCCACAGCCCGATATAGCTATCAAAGAGCATCCAAGGACAAGCCAAGCGCTAAGGTTTCTTCCTCCAAATAACGGTAGGTTTTTCATTCAGGCTGCACCTCTTCATCTATTTGTTCTAGTAAAATGTATATTCTAGTGAACAGTCATATAGAAGACTTCTAGGCAATTTTGTACCTTATGAGAAATTCCATGCATAATTTGGAAATCCTTTTTTTATGTTTTGACGGAAAAGGGTGTTAGAGGCGTGGATGCTTGTTAGTGATTAGGTATAGTATAATCGAGTAGAGTATTTGCTATAGAGTGAGTTTTCCAAGAAAACTTAGGGGAGGGATTCACGTGACAGATCATCTGGATCAAGGGAGCATTGTCCTGTTCGACGGGGTATGTAACCTATGCAATAGCGCTGTGCAGTTCATACTGCGCAACGATCCGAGAGGTCGTTTGCACTTCGCTTCTTTGCAGTCTCCCACCGGGCAGGAGCTGCTGCAGCGGCATCACTTGCCGACCGATCACCTGGGAACTTTTGTCCTGATCGAAGAAGGGCGAATCTACACGCAATCCACTGCGGCGCTGCGTATTTCCAGGCAGCTGCGTGGAGCATGGCCACTGACGTATGCGGCCATCGTCGTGCCTCCCGTGCTGCGCAATGCGGTATATGCCTTCATTGCACGCAATCGCTACCACTGGTTCGGCCAAACGGAGCACTGTATGCTGCCGAAGCCCGAGTTCAAGCAGCGATTCCTTGAATAGCCCAGCTAGACAGCGGGAGCGCTAGCTCATATCTGCCATATCTAGTCGAATCAAACTGACACGTTTATCGAACAACCAGAATTCCAAAGTTTGATTCGCCCTTTTGTCCAAATAGCCGAAAATGGAAGCCCCTTGTTCGTTCCTGCGGTAGCACGGCGCTCCGTAAATGGTGGTAAGCTCATATTCGGTGCTGTCCACACCGATTCCCCTTGTTGTTTGCCGTGCAGGATCCGCATTCGCCGATAAAATGATCCGTACAATGATATCCTTATCACGGGGGGTAGCCACGAAAGTACCTTTATCGACATTGTAATAATCAAAATTACCTTGATTAAGCTTGGGCGTAGGAGGCAGCGTTAAATGCTTGATGCTCTGCCCTAAGCCAATGCCTCCCAATCGCTCATACGCCAGCGACCTGCTTTGTGCTAATGTATAATGAGCCTGTCTCGGTCCAAGAAACAAGTAAATGCGGTACGCCGTAAAGATGAGCAAGCTTGCCGCTAGTAAAATCATGAGGATGTGTACTTTTTTACTTCGTAGTAAGCTTGCCAACTGCAATCATTCCACCCTTTCCCGGCAACGTGGCCGGCTCTTTCGTGAACAGGTCGACATCGACGCTGTTTATTTGGTCTTGGCTCCGAACATCCAACAGCTCAAGCTAAGTGTGCCTAGCCGGAAGCTGTGATGCAGCAGTTTAGCCTTGTGTGAAGTATCAGCCGCACCCAGTGCACGCAGCAGCGGGGCGAAATGTTCTGGCGTCGGCACTGCTATACGTGCGTTAGGAGCCCTTACCTCATAATTGAAAAGCGCCTCCAAATTCCACGTCTCCAACTGCTCTGCCAACCACTCCTCGAACTCGATAGCCCATTCTTGGGGCACTGGATTATTGCTATCAAGTCTTTGAAGATTGTAAACCGTCCCTCCGCTTCCCAGAACGAGCACCTGCTTCTCCCGAAGGGAAGCTATCGCTGCACCAATCCGGTAACTCTCCTCTGGTGTGGATTTTGGATTTACAGACAGCACGACAACCGGAACCGATGAATAGGGGTACATCAAATGCAGCGCTCCCCAAGCACCACGGTCCATACTTTGATGATCATTCAACTCGCATTGAATCCCCTCAGCTTGAAAAAGCTGTTGGAGATGCAGGCTAAGCGCCAAATCACCACGGATTGAATGTTTAACCGCATAAAGTTCATCTGCAAACCCCGAAATAGCGCACTGCATGTCTAATTGGAAGGCCGAACTAATTTGCTGTACCTTATGTTTCCAATGAGCACTGATTAGAACGATTGCGTTAGGTTTAGGTATAATTTTGGCAAACTTTTGTAAAAACACTGTGTAAGCATGCTGCTCAGCAGTCAAGCTAGGCGTACCATGAGCAATATAAAAAGAAGGCAGCATCGCACAATTCCTCCCTCATCCTTCACTCATTTTACCATGAAATCCTTGCTGTATTATACCCTTTTTCGACTAATGTGACAGATTGGCGGGCGGTAAGAGACGTCTCAAAAGGAATAGCGCTTATACTTTTGCATGCGCCTACCCGTTTTGGAGATCAGCATAGGTCCATTTTATCACAGGGCATGAAGTTGATTCTAGATGGGAGTAGTGAACTTGGGAATATATCTAACCCTTGATATGCATGAAAAAGCCTCCTTCTGCCAAAGCTACTCTCAAAGTAAACAGAAGGAGGCAACATGTATGAACAACCTCTGGCAGCTGCTTACCCACCATTGGTTATCCATCGCTTTAATCCTAGGAGCCCTTGTTGCTGTATGGTACGTTTATAAACATAAAGATAAACTACTCATGGACAGCAGTGATAAATAATGAGTTAAGATAATGAGTTAAACCTTAAATACCTTGACGACTTCCTGCAGCTCGTCAGCCATCTTGGACAGTGATTGGGAGGCCGCGCTAACTTCTTCCATTGAGGCTAGCTGCTCTTCAGCAGCCGCTGCAATGCTGTGTGTGCTTTCGAGCGATTTCGTTGAAATCGTCGATATCTGCTCCACGACCTCAACCATCCGTTTGGAATCGGCGCGTATCACGCTTGCAGACTGTGACACTTCCTTCACGTGCTGGAATACATCCTCTACCGCTTGGCTAATCGCCTGGAAAGCCGCTTTGGCGCTTTCGCTCATGACACTTCCATCATTCACGGCCTGGTTGCCTTGATTCATGGATACGACTGCGTTACTAATTTGAGACTGAATGTCTCCAATTAAACCACGAATAGAATCAGCAGCCTGCGCTGACTGTTCAGCTAGCTTACGCACTTCCGTTGCAACCACCGCGAAGCCTTTCCCATGCTCGCCGGCTCGCGCCGCTTCAATAGAAGCATTGAGTGCCAAGAGATTCGTTTGACTGGATATCGAGGTAATCAAGGTAATCATCTCGCCAATCTGATGCGATTTCCCGCTTAGTTCATTGACAATCGTGGACGTATGCGCCATGTTACGATGAATGAGCTTCATTTGCTCCGTAACCTCACCAACCGCTTTATTTCCTTCGTCGGCCGTTTCGGCTGTTTTTTCCGTCGAGTGATTCACTTTCTGAACGCCGTCCACAATCGAAATCAATTGCTTCGCAATGTCAGTAACCGTCTCTTTGGAATGATTCACAAGGAGGCTTTGCTCATCCGCGCTGGCGGCTACTTGCTGAATCGTATCGGCAATCTGTTCCGTCGCTCTCGACGTTTCCTCCGCGCTAGCGGACAACTGCTCGGACATGGATGCTACTGTATGCGTATGCATGGACACGGATCCAAGCATTGTACTTAGCCTCCCAATCATCTCGTTGAACGAATTCCCCATTTGCCCTAATTCATCGTTTGTTTTCACAGCGATCTGATGCGTGAGGTCGCCCTCGGCGATTTGACCTGCCATTACTTTCGCTCTGCGGATATGACCAACCAGAGATCGGCTAAACAAAATGATCGCAACGATCATAATAACAACTGCAATTAAACCTCCGATGCTTAAAGACATAACAAGCTTGTCTACAGGCTCATGAAGCTCTTTCTCCGGCATTACGAGTCCGAGTGTCCAGCCCGTTTCAGGAACTTTTTGGAAATACATTCTGCTAACGCCCATATTCCTGTCGTCCATGAAGCTTAGTTCACCTTGCTGTTGTGACAGAAGCGTAGGAGCAAGTGCGCTTAAGGATGCGTTAGTATCTTTATCAATGCTTACTTTCATCACCTTGGATTTATCAGGCTGCGCCAGATAGTTTCCGTTGCCATCGATCAAGAATGCCCATCCCGTTTGGCCTACTTTCGTTTCTTCAATGAAAGTTTCGAGCTTAGCTAGGTTAAAATCACTAGTAATCAGCGCGATAAACTGTTTTTTCTGATCGAATACGGGAATACTGGTCGTCACCATCGAAACCTTGGTAGTTTCGTCATAATACGGATTAGAGTAGCTATACGGCTTGTTGCTATCATGTCCCTCTTTATACCAATCCTTGTTCGGATAATCGTATTCAGGCGCGTTGTAATCCTGGATAAGCTTTACCTTTTCCCCATCTTTAAACGCATACGAAGAAAAATATTTTGTTTTCGCGTTGTACTTAAAGGGCTCAAAGAAGATCCCAATCCCTGTAGTATCTATGCTTGCTGACAAATCATTGCTAAGCATTTGATTATAATTATCCAGTGTCAATTGTGAAGGGGCGAATTCAATCGTTCTCGCGAATACCTCACCCACTTTACGATGCGAAACCATCTTGGAATTAATGTTGCTGGTTACGCTGCTGAGCTGCTGCTGCATTTTCTGCTGAATTTCATTCGTAATTAAGCCTTTACTATAAATATAAGCGAATGCAACGATCGCAGACAACGTAATAACAATAAGGGGAATTAATAGTAACATAAACTTACTTTGAATACTTTTCAGCTTTATCATTGCCATCCTCCATTCATTAAAATCTACTTTGCTTATAGCTAGAAATTCGTTTGAAATTCGACAAACCCCTCTTAAATACGACATAAAGAGGGGGAAAAAGAAAAAGCGCAGCCTTTTGATTTCAAAAGGTTGCGCTTCATTAAATTGCAGCTAACTCAAGGTGAACTCTGAGCTATTCCAAGACTTTTCTCGTGCTTCTCAAGTCTATTTCAATGCCTTCAATGCGATGTCCGTGCGATAGTGCTTCCCGTCAAAATGAATGCGCTCCGCGTCAGCATACGCTTTCTGGCGCGCTTCAACGATGTCCTTGCCTAAGGCTGTTATACCCAGAACACGCCCCCCATTCGTAACGACTTGGCCATCTTGCAAAGCCGTTCCCGCGTGGAAAATAATGGAGTCTTGTACGTTGTCAAGTCCCGTGATTGGGAGCCCTTTCGGGTAAGGCCCAGGATATCCTTCGGAAGCCACAATGACGCAGACCGCCGCTTGGTCGTTCCACACAATCGGCTGTGTATCCAATGTGCCATTGATGATCGCTTGGAAGATATCCAGCAGATCGGTCTGCAAACGCGGTAGAATAACTTGCGTCTCGGGATCGCCAAAACGAGCGTTGAACTCGATCGTTTTCACACCATTCGGGGTCAAAATCAGCCCTGCATACAGCACGCCTTTGAACGGGCGGCCTTCCTTCACCATGGCATCTGCGGTAGGCTGAACGATGGTGTCCAGTGCCTCCTGCACAAGCGATTGCGGGATGTGCGGAAGCGGCGAGTACGTGCCCATTCCGCCTGTATTCGGACCTTTATCGCCATCGAAGACTGGCTTATGGTCTTGGGACGGTACCATAGGACGCACAACAGAGCCGTCGACAAAAGCGAGCAGGGACATCTCTTGTCCCGTCAAAAATTCTTCGATTACGACGTTAGCGCCAGACTTGCCGAAAACTTGGTCCACCATAATTTCGCGAAGCGCCGCTTCGGCTTCCTCCATGGTGTGCGCGACAGTAACGCCTTTGCCTGCGGCTAAGCCGTCGGCTTTAATGACGATCGGCGCCGTTTGGCTGCGCAGGTAGGCTAGCGCCGGTTCGTAGGCGTCGAAGGATTCGTAAGTGGCCGTAGGAATTTGGTACTTCTTGAGGAGTTGCTTCATGAACACCTTACTGCCTTCAATAATCGCGGCATTCGCGCGCGGGCCAAAGGCAACGATACCTTTGGATTCCAGATGGTCAACCAAACCCGCTGCGAGCGGATCGTCAGGCGCGACCATGACAAGATCGATTTGTTGCTCTTTCGCAAACGTGCTAATCTCCTCGAACTGCAGCTCGGTAATCGGCACGCATTCGGCTAGTGCCGCGATACCACCATTACCAGGCGCGCAGAACAACTTGCTCACTTTCGGGCTTTTGCTCAAAGACCAAACGATCGCGTGCTCACGCCCGCCTCGTCCAATAACTAAAATACGCATCCGTCTTCCGTCCCTCTCTCATGGGGAATGCCCACGGTCAGCAATCGATCGTGAGCATTCTCAGTTCGTTTAGTGTTTAAAATGACGTACGCCTGTCATAACCATGGCGATACCGTTCTCATTCGCAACGCGGATAGATTCCTCGTCCTTGATAGAGCCACCCGGCTGAATGACAGCTGTGATACCAGCCTTAGCTGCCATCTCCAGTGTGTCGCCCATCGGGAAAAACGCGTCGGAAGAAAGAACGGAACCCTTTGCTTTGTCGCCCGCTTGCTCGATGGCGATTTTGGCTGAGCCCACACGGTTCATTTGGCCTGCGCCAACGCCGACTGTCATATCGTCAGCAACGAGTACAATCGCGTTGGATTTAACGTGCTTAACTACTTTCCAAGCGAAAAGCAATTGCTTCAATTCCTCTTCTGTTGGCTGACGTTCAGAGACGACCTTGAGATCAGCCTCCGTAAGCTGATGGGCATCGCTGTCTTGAACGAGCATGCCGCCTTCAACGGTTGTGAGGACAGGCTCTGCTTTGCGACCCGCTATTGTATCTAAGCCGCTTACTTTGAGCAGGCGGATATTTTTCTTTTTCTCTAATATAGCCAAAGCTTCAGATGTAAAATCAGGCGCAATCACGATTTCCAAGAAAATCTCATGAAGCAGCTGTGCTGTAGCTTCATCGATTGTACGGTTTGCTGCAACGATTCCGCCAAAGATGGACGTCGGATCAGCCGCATACGCTTTTTGATAAGCTTCTAGTACATTCGTTCCGATACCTACGCCGCAAGGATTCATGTGCTTCACGGCTACGACCGCAGGCTCGCTGAACTCTTTAACGATCTGAAGGGCAGTATTCGCGTCGTTAATATTGTTATACGATAATTCTTTACCATGTAATTGTTCGGCTGTTGTTATGTTGCCTGCTGCCGCATTCGGCTTGCGATAGAAAGCCGCGCTCTGATGCGGGTTTTCTCCATAGCGGAGGTCCTGCATTTTTTCATAGGTAACGGTATAACGTTCTGGGTAAGGCTCGCCCAATTGCTTGGACAAGTAGTCGGAAATCAGGGCATCGTAAGAACCCGTGTGCCGGAACACTTTGGCCGCAAGACGTTTACGTGTTTCAAGCGACGTATCGCCGTTTTCTTGCACTTCTTCCAGCACTTGCGCATAATCCGCTGCATCCACGATCACAGATACGAACGCGTGGTTTTTGGCTGCTGAACGGAGCATCGTTGGCCCACCGATATCGATATTCTCAATGGCATCTTCATAAGTCACATCCGGCTTAGCAACCGTCTCGGCAAAAGGATACAAATTCACGACAACCACATCAATATAATCAAGACCAAGCTTCTTCATACTCGCTTGATGCTCTTCGTTGTCACGAACCGCAAGGAGACCGCTGTGCACAGCTGGGTGCAGCGTTTTGACGCGGCCATCCATAATTTCGGGAAACCCTGTCACTTCGGAAATACCGATAACCGGCACCCCTTTTTCCTTCAATAAACTTTGCGTGCCGCCAGTTGAAATAATCTCAACGCCCAGCTTAGCCAGCTCGCTAGCGAATTCAACGATCCCCGTTTTGTCGGACACGCTGATCAGTGCTCTTTTGATTGCCACTATGCTTCCTCCCAGAAATGGTTTTTGACTGTATGTAAAATAATAGCTACAAGCGTATGCTAACCCTACGCCCATCGATACTGACGCGACCTTCGCGCAGCGAGCGAATGACATGCGGCAGGAGAACATGCTCCGCCGCATGGATGCGCTCAGCAAGCGAGTCGGCAGTCTCGTGTTCATGAATTTCCACACTGCGCTGGGCAATAATCGGGCCGGAGTCCAGACCGCCGTCCACGAAGTGAACGGTCACGCCGGTTTGTTTGACGCCATACGCCACGGCTTGTTCGATTGCTTTAACGCCAGGAAATGAGGGCAACAGCGAGGGATGAATATTAATCATTCGACCATAGTAAGGCACGATCAAAACGTTCGTAATGATCCGCATATAGCCAGCCATCACGATGAGATCGATCTCACGATCCTGCAGTTCTTTCAGAATTAGCGATTCATACTCCTCGCGGCTTTCATACTCTTTGGGGCGAAATGCGAACACAGGCACCTTCGCTTCTGTGGCACGTTCCACAACGAATGCCTGTGGACGGTCACAGACAAGAAGCTCGATGCTAACATCAAGCTTCCCCTTCTGTACCTGATCGACAATAGCCTGGAAATTCGAGCCGCTGCCTGACGCAAATACAGCAATCCGATAAGGCTGCATTACACCTCAGCTCCTTGGAACGTGACGACTCGCTCACCTTCAGTGACGACGCCAAGTCGATATACGTTCTCTCCTTGCGCTTCTGCAGCCGCGATAGCTTTCTCCGCTAGATCCGCATCCACGATAATAACCATCCCGATCCCCATATTAAAAGTGCGGAACATATCGTTGTTGCTAATGCCGCCCTCACGCTGCATCAATTCAAAAATTGGCAGAATCGGCCAAGAGCCATATTGAATTTCCACATTCACGCCTTCTGGCAGAACCCGTGGAATATTTTCGATAAAGCCGCCTCCTGTAATGTGCGCCATTCCTTTAATCGCCACTTCGTCAAGAATGCCCAGAACTGGCTTCACATACAGCCTCGTAGGCTCCAACAGCACGTTGCCAAGCTTGTCGCCAAGCTCCTCTACATGTCCTTGAAGCGTATAGCCTTTATCCTCAAGCAACAGCTTGCGCACAAGAGAGAACCCGTTGCTGTGCACGCCGCTGGAAGCCAAGCCTAGAACTACATCTCCGGGACGGATGGTGGTGCCGTCGATGATCTTTTTCTTGTCGACGATGCCTACGGTAAACCCGGCAATGTCATACTCCCCTGACGCATACATGCCTGGCATTTCCGCCGTTTCGCCGCCGATTAGCGCACAACCAGACTGTGAGCAACCGTCAGCGATCCCTTTCACAATAGCTTCAATCTTCTCTGGAACAACGCGATCACAAGCCAAATAATCAAGGAAAAAGAGCGGCTCCGCGCCCTGAACGATAATATCGTTCACGCACATCGCAACGGCGTCAATGCCAATCGTATCGTGCTTATCCATGGCAAAAGCGATTTTCAGCTTTGTGCCGACTCCGTCCGTACCGGATACGAGCACTGGCTCCTCGTACTTGTCCTTGTTCAGACTGAACAATCCGCCAAAGCCGCCGAGGTCTGTCAACACTTCAGGTCGAAACGTCCGCTTTACGTGTTTCTTCATCCGTTCTACTGCTTCGTTTCCTGCCGCGATATCGACTCCAGCCTTTTTGTAAGCATCCGACACTTCGCTTCCACTCCTTATATTGTCTATGTAGCGAGCGGTCTGACTAGCGTCAAACCGTCCCGTTATTACTTATTTGTTCATTTAACCGCTTAGTCGCAAGCACAACCAACCTTCGTAACGTCAACAATTTCTGTTGGATAACTATTGTCAAAGCAAGCCGTGCAGTACCCGCTTTTCTCGCCTGCAGAACCTTGTCCGATGGAATTCAGCAGGCCTTCTTTTGTGAGAAAATGCAGAGAATCCGCGTTAATGGCTTTGCGAATTTCCTCAATAGAGTTCATCGCAGCAATGAGTTCTTTGCGGTCTGGCGTATCGATTCCATAATAGCAAGGGTTCATGAAAGGCGGCGATGAAATACGCACATGCACTTCCGTCGCGCCAGCTTCGCGCAATAAATTGACGATCCTCAAGCTTGTTGTCCCGCGAACGATAGAGTCATCGATCATCACAACGCGTTTGCCTTCGACCACCTTGCGCACGGCGCTCAGCTTCATTTTGACCCCTTGCTCACGAAGCTCTTGGCTAGGAATAATGAAAGTCCGGCCCGTATAGCGGTTCTTGATAAGACCCAGCTCATAGGGGATACCCGTTTGCTCGGCAAAACCAATCGCTGCAGAAATACTAGAATCCGGCACGCCTGTAACGATGTCGGCATCCACGAAGGCTTCCATCGCCAGCTTCTTCCCCATGCGCTTACGCGCAGAGTGAATGTTCACGGTGTCGATGTCACTATCGGGACGAGCGAAGTAAATGTACTCCATCGCGCAGATTGCGCGCTTGCTGCTTTCAGCAAAGCGCTGCTCATGGAAGCCATCGCGATCAAGCACGATCAGCTCGCCCGGCTGCACATCACGGAAATACGTCGCGCCAACTGCGTCGAACGCGCAAGTCTCCGATGCGAATAAATACGCATCCCCGAGACGACCGATCATGAACGGGCGCAGCCCATTCGGATCAAGCGCAGCAATCATTTTGTCCTTCGTAATGATCAGGAAGGCAAAGCCACCGATCACTTGTTTCAGAGCATCCTTGACGGCATCAACGATGTCATCGTGCTCGGAACGGGCAATAAGATGAGCCAGCACTTCCGTATCACTCGTCGTTTGGAAAATCGAACCCTTCCGCTCCAATTCGCGCTTGATGATGTTCGCATTGTCGAGGTTTCCGTTCGTCGCAATCGCAAGGTCGCCCTCCCGATATTTAAATACGAGCGGCTGCGCATTGGCCAGCTTGCTTTCGCCTGCTGTCGAGTAACGCACATGGGCAATGGCTGTTGAGCCCTTCAAGGGTTCCAGAATAGGTCCTGTAAACACTTCTTTGGCTAACCCCATACCCCGGTAGTAATTAAACTTCCCATCCTCTACTGTACAAATGCCGGCACTTTCCTGTCCACGGTGCTGAAGAGCATGAAGCCCGTAATAGCACAAGGAGGAGGCGTCTGGATGTCCATACACCCCGAACACCCCGCACTCTTCATTGAGCTTATCAAACATTCCGCCTTGGCCGCCTATACCTTCATTGAAGTATTGGCCTGTCCAAAGCTCATGCTGCGCTTCCCCCAATTGTACGAGGGGCGCAGATGGAAGCTTCAGGGCGTCGGTTTGCTTTATGCCATTAGACATGGAATCGCATCCTTCCAGACCTTCTCCAGCTCGCTTACCGGTGAGTGAAGACGCTGTTCGTTATTAATTTTAACGGTCAGCTCTGATCCTGTGACTGTTCCGATTTCTTGATAAGGGACTCCTTGTGAAGCAATCCAGTGCTTCAACGCGTCTGCTTTGTCCGGCGCTGCCGACAAGAGGATACGCGATTGACTTTCACTGAACAGCGTGAAGTCTGGGCGAATTTCTGAGGCTACGTTGACGACTGCGCCTGTACGTCCGCCGATACAGCTCTCTGCCAACGCCACAGCCAGACCGCCTTCGGACAAATCATGCGCCGAAGCGACCAAACCTTCTTGGATTGCTTTCAGTACAGTGTCTTGAACGCGTTTCTCTACAGCCAAATCCAGAACAGGTGGACGGCCTTCGGTTACCTTGTGAATGACATATTGGAATTCGCTGCCGCCGAGCTCCGCTTTCGTCTCGCCGAGCAGGATAATGATGTCGCCTTCATTTTTGAAGTTTTGCGTCGTGATGTGGTCGGTGTCATGAACCAGACCAACCATGCCGATTACCGGCGTTGGGTAAATCGCGCCTTTAGCGTTCTCGTTGTAAAGCGAGACGTTACCGCCAATTACAGGCGTGTCCAAGAACCGACAAGCTTCTGCCATTCCGTCGGTTGATTTCTCCAGCTGCCAGAAAATTTCTGGTTTATCTGGACTTCCGAAGTTCAGGTTGTCCGTAACCGCTAACGGCTCCGCACCGGAGCAGACGATGTTGCGCGCTGCTTCTGAAACAGCGATCCGTCCGCCAACTTCCGGATCGAGATATACATAGCGTCCGTTGCAGTCGGTCGTCATCGCAAGGCCCTTGCGGGTGCCGCGAATAGTCACGACCGCTGCGTCCGAACCCGGACGCACAGCAGTTTCTGTACGAACCATGGAATCATACTGGTTGTACACCCACTCTTTGCTCGCTACCGTCGGGGACGCGAGCACTTGCTTCAGCGCATCGGTCAGCTTCGTTACCTCCGGGTAACGAGTCGTGTCGATAGCTGCGCTAGCCTCGTAGTAAGCCGGCACTTTGCTCGGCTTATTGTAGACCGGGCACTCGTCGACGAGTGCCCCTACAGGCATGTCCGCCACGGTTTCGCCGTGGTGGATTAAACGCAGGCGACCATCATCGGTCACCTTGCCGACTTTGGCGCAGTGGAGACCCCAGCGCTCAAAAATGCCCTTGGCTTGCGCCTCATGCTTCGGCTCAACGACGAACAGCATGCGCTCTTGAGACTCAGACAGCATCATTTCATAAGCTGTCATGCCCTCTTCGCGTTGCGGCACCTCATCGAGGTAAAGCTCCATGCCGTTGCCCGCTTTACTCGCCATCTCAGCGCTGGAGCAGGTTAGCCCCGCAGCGCCCATATCTTGAATACCGAGCACGATGCCGGAATTGATGAGCTCCAAGCACGCTTCGAGTACAAGCTTCTCCATGAACGGATCGCCTACTTGTACAGCCGGGCGCTTCGCTTCGGACTCCGCCGTCAGTTCCTCAGACGCGAACGTTGCGCCATGAATACCATCGCGGCCCGTTGCCGGACCGACGTAGAATACCGGGTTGCCGACCCCCTTGGCAACACCACGTTGGATCTTGTCGTGGTCGATAAGACCGACACACATGGCATTAACGAGCGGGTTCCCTTCGTAGCTCTCGTCGAACATCACTTCGCCGCCAACCGTTGGAATACCGATACAGTTGCCATAGCCAGCGATGCCTGAGACGACGTGCTCGAACAAATACTTCACGCGATCGTTTTGCAATTTACCGAAGCGGAGCGAGTTCAGCACCGCGATCGGACGCGCGCCCATCGAGAAAATGTCGCGAATGATCCCGCCGACACCCGTCGCAGCGCCTTGGTAAGGCTCAATTGCCGATGGATGGTTGTGACTTTCAATTTTGAAAACAACCGCTTGGTTGTCGCCGATATCTACAATCCCTGCGCCTTCGCCAGGACCCATCAGAACGCGTGGACCTGTAACCGGGAATTTGCGAAGTACGGGTTTGGAATTTTTGTAAGAGCAATGTTCGGACCACATAACGCTGAATACGCCGATCTCCACATAGTTCGGATTACGTCCAAGGAAGCCGCAAATTTTGGCATACTCGTCATCGGTTACGCCCATTTGCTTGTAAATTTTCTGCTCGGCGATTTGCTCGGCCGTTGGTTCCTTAGCGGATAGCTGCTGCGTCATGTTTCTCCCTCCAAGCGTTTAGAATCGATGTGAACATCTTCTTGCCGTCTGCCGACCCAAGGAGCTCATGAATGGCGCGCTCTGGATGGGGCATCATACCTACTACATTTCCAGCTTTGTT
The DNA here is from genome assembly GCF_010820665.1 of Paenibacillus sp. SYP-B3998. Lineage (GTDB taxonomy): Bacteria > Bacillota > Bacilli > Paenibacillales > NBRC-103111 > Paenibacillus_E. The sequence goes on from NZ_JAAIKC010000017.1 coordinate 65,985, forward strand.
ACAAATGCCGGCGATATCATCTAAGGATCCGTTCGGGTTGTTACCCTTTTCATAACGGAATACGATTTGTTTGTTTTCTTGCAGTTCTTTAAGTGTTGTATCGTCACAGTAATAATTGCCTTCACCATGCGCAATTGGAATCTCAATCAATTCGCCTTCTGCATAATCGCGTGTAAACGGCGTTGCATTGTTCTCGACTTTCAACGTCGTCTGATGGCAGCGGAATTTCATGCCATTATTGCGAAGCAGTGCGCCTGGCAGAAGTCGAGCTTCCGTCAACACTTGGAATCCGTTACAAATACCTAGAATGTACTTGCCTTCTTCCGCCGCTTGAACGAGAGCTTTCATAACGTTCGCGAATTGGGCAATGGCACCGCAGCGCAGGTAATCTCCGTAAGAAAATCCACCCGGCACGAGGATGCAGTCGTATTTGGACAGATCGTCCGCTGTATGCCATACATAATCAACCGATTGTCCGATTGTATCTTCGACTGCCTTGTAGCAGTCGATGTCGCAGTTCGATCCCGGAAACACAAGAACCGCAAAATTCATGACGTTTTCCTCCCTAGAGCTTTCCATTTGGAAAGCTTTCATCGTAAGCATTGGCTGAGCTTTCCTTTAGGAAAGCTTTCTTCGTAAGCATAATCTTCCCTGTATTAAACCAACTCGTAGCGATAATCTTCAATAACAGTGTTTGCCAACAGCTTCTCGCACATTGCTTTCACGCGTGCTTCAGCCTCAGCTTTGTCAGTCGTGTTCAGCTCAAGCTCCAAATATTTACCAATGCGAACCTTGCCAACTTCTTCAAAACCCATCGAATGAAGCGCTCCTTGCACCGCTGTTCCTTGAACGTCCAAGACGTTTTGTTTAATCGTTACGTAGACGGTTGCTTTCATTTCTAATCTCTCCTCTTCATCATGGCTTCCTGAAAATATGGATGATGCCCTAAGCTAATCCACCAAGCGGTGTAGTATTTCTTTATATCGACTTGCCGTTTCTTCCACAACTGAAGCTGGAAGCTCGTCCGGCTCGCTATTTTTATCCCAACCTGAACCCGCCAGGTAAGTCCGCACAGGTTCTTTGTCCATCGAATCAATCTCGATATCCAGGGCGTATTTCTCTTGTGGCCAGTAACGCGAAGAATCCGGTGTGAAGATTTCATCAATAATAATGAGTTCGCCTGCATAAAAACCGAATTCAAACTTCGTATCTGCTAAAATAATGCCTTTTTGCTCACAGATCGCATGAGCTATGGTATAGAGCATAATGCTTTTTTCTTGCAGCTCATACGTCAGCTCCTCGCCAACCAATTCACACATCTGTTGAACGGAAATGTCTTCATCATGACCTACATCATTTTTCGCCGCCGGCGTGAAAATAGGCATTTCCAAGCGTTCATTCTTGCGCAAACCATCAGGAAGCTTACGGCCATTAATTTCGCCGGTTTGCTCGTACTGTCTCCATCCGTTACCTGTGATGTAACCACGAACAACGCATTCTATGGAGATTCGCTCTGCTTTTTTCGCTACAAGAATACGTTCCTTGAGAAGCTCTCTAGCCGCTGCATCTGGAATCACATCATGCAACTGTTCCACGTCCGCATGCACGATGTGGTTATTCATATAACCGCTAGTCACGCCGAACCAATACTTGCTTAGCGCATTCAGCACATATCCTTTGTCAGGAACGCCTGGCTTAAGAATGTAGTCAAATGCCGAGATACGATCCGTCACGACAATCAGGAAGTTTTCACCCAGATCGTACAGCTCCCGCACTTTTCCTTTGTGCACCAACGGGGCTTTAACAAGCTCCGTCGCTGAATCCAGAATATGATTTGCCATCAACAACACATCCTTTCTATTTAAATGGAACGAGCTATTTCAGACCTAGACGGTCGAAGATGGTGTCTACATGTTTCAAGTGCCAGCTTGGATCAAAGCAATCTGCAATTTCTTCCGCGTTTAACGCTTCTGTAATAACCGACGCATTCTCTACGATGTCACGGAACGAGCGCTGCTCTTCCCAAGCCTGCATCGCTCTTGGCTGTACGGTATCGTACGCTTGCTCGCGGGAGAAGCCTTTGTCGATCAACTTCGTCATGACGCGACCAGAGAAAGGCACATCATAGGTGCTGCGCATATTGCGCTTCATGTTCTCAGGAAACACGGTTAAATTCTTGATGATATTGCCTAGACGGTTAAGCATGTAGTTCAGCAATTGCGTCGCGTCTGGCAAAATGATCCGCTCAACAGAAGAGTGGGAAATGTCCCGTTCGTGCCACAGCGTCACGTTCTCATAAGCAGAGATCATATGTCCGCGAATGACGCGGGATAGACCGGAGATGCTTTCGCAGCCGATTGGGTTGCGCTTATGCGGCATCGCCGATGAGCCTTTCTGACCTTTAGCGAACGGTTCCTCAACTTCGCGGAACTCGCTTTTTTGAAGCGCGCGAATTTCCGTTGCAAACTTGTCTAGGGACGTTGCGACTAGCGCCAGTGTCGCCATATATTCAGCGTGGCGGTCGCGCTGCAGCGTTTGGGTCGAAATTGGAGCTGCGGTTGTGCCTAATTTACCACAAACATATTGTTCAACGAATGGATCGATATTCGCGTAAGTCCCTACAGCGCCGGAGATCTTACCGAATTGCACGCCATCAGCGGCAAAACGGAAACGCTCCAGGTTCCGTTTCATTTCTTCGTACCAAAGAGCCATTTTCAGACCAAAAGTCGTTGGCTCCGCATGTACGCCATGCGTTCTGCCCATCATTGCTGTATCTTTATGTTCGATCGCTTTATTTCTAAGAATTTCAATGAAGTTTTGGATATCCTTGTCCAAAATTTCATTCGCTTGTCTGAGTAAGTAGCCGAGAGCCGTGTCCACAACATCGGTTGAGGTCAGACCATAGTGTACCCATTTGCGCTCAGGCCCTAGTGTTTCGGATACTGCTCTAGTGAAGGCAATCACGTCATGGCGCGTTTCTTGCTCGATCTCGTAGATGCGATCGATGTTGAAGCTTGCGTTCTCGCGAAGCACTTTCACATCTTCCTTAGGAATAACGCCGAGCTCTGACCAAGCTTCACAAGAAAGAATTTCAACTTCGAGCCATGCTTGGAATTTATTTTCCTCAGTCCATATGCGCGCCATTTCTGGGCGAGTGTAACGTTCAATCATTTTGCAGTTCCTCCGTTTGTCTCATTTACTTACTTTCCCAAATGCCAGCTCGTTCTATCCAAGTTTGTGCTTTGGCGACATCGCTTGCAAGCAGATTAATGTGTCCCATCTTGCGTTTCTCTTTCGCTTCCAGTTTACCGTATAAATGAACCTTTGCGCTAACTCCCAGCTCTTCGTTTTCCAAAAAGCCAACCTTGTCCACCTGCTGCTCAAGGGGCGCGATATGCTCTCCAAGCAAATTGACCATAACAACAGGCGACATCAGCTCTGTCGAGCCTAAGGGCAGATTGCAAATCGCACGAACATGCTGCTCGAACTGTGAAGTGCGACATGCTTCCATCGTGTAATGACCAGAATTATGCGGTCGTGGCGCAAGCTCGTTAACATAAAGCTGACCATCCTTGGTTAGAAACAGCTCAACGGCGATCAGTCCGATTACGCCAAGCGAGTCTGCGATGCGAATCGCCAGCTTCTCGGCTTCCTGCTGCACTTCGGCAGGAATGCGTGCCGGAACAATCGATTGATGCAGGATGTTATTTACATGTATGTTCTCCGCAGCAGGGAAAGCCTTCACCTCACCACGAGGACTCCTCGCTGCAATCACGGATAATTCTTTATCGAAATGTATGAATTGCTCTAAAACAAGCTCTGTCTTCGCGCGGCTGAGGGTTTCGTAGGCTTCTTCCACCTCTTCAAGCGAGCGGATTACCCACTGGCCCTTGCCGTCGTAACCCCCAGTTGCCGTCTTGAGTACGCACGGCGTACCAAAGCGTTCCGCAGCTTCGCGAAGCTGCGCCGCGCTCGTGATTTCAGCATAAGGGGCAACTGGTACGCCAGCTGCCTCGATAGCTCTTTTTTCACGAAGTCGATGCTGTGTTGTATATAAAAGTTGGCTCCCTTGGGGGACATAGGATTCTTTCATTAAAATGTCGGTCACGTTGGCGTCAACATTTTCGAATTCATACGTGATGACGTCCGATTGGGCAGCTAACTTTCTGGCTGCTTCCACGTCGTCGAAGTCCGCCTGAATCTGTTCATCCGCAACTTGACCGCATGGCGCATCTTCTGTCGGATCTAATGTAACAAAGCGATAACCCATATTGCGTCCCGCCAAGGCAAGCATACGTCCGAGCTGCCCGCCGCCTAGAATACCAATCGTGCCGCCAGGCTTGATCACCTTACCACTTCCTAGCGTCATAGCAGCTCACTGCTTTCAATAACGGTTTGCGCAATGCGTTCGCGGCGCGCTTTTATTTTGGCTTGCAGCTCAGGCTCGAAGGCGCCTAGAATTTGCGCGGCCAACAAGCCAGCGTTTGTCGCCCCTGCATGGCCGATGGCGACTGTCGCAACAGGAATGCCCCCAGGCATCTGCACGATGGAAAGCAGTGAATCCAGACCGTTCAACGTGGATGTTTTCACTGGCACACCAATAACTGGAAGCTCCGTTTTGGCTGCTACCATCCCTGGTAAGTGCGCCGCCCCGCCTGCTCCGGCGATAATGACTTGAATGCCTCGGCTTGCTGCCGAAGCCGCATAGTCAAACATGAGGTCGGGCGTTCTGTGCGCGGAGACCACCTTTTTCTCATAAGGTACTCCCAATTCCTCCAGCATGTCGCATGCGTGCTTCATCGTTTCCCAATCCGACTGGCTTCCCATTATGACTCCAACACGTACAGTCATCACAAACCCACTTTCATCTTATATAGGTAGTTTCCAAAGCTCGCTTTAGAAACTTTCATCAACAAAAACCGAAAAGTCATCCATTAAAACAAAAATGCCCAGGGCTAGAATACACGATTCTATACGCTGGACAGCAAAAGAACCGAATGCAAAAAGACCATCATCTTCCTATGGTTCCCCTCATTCGCTTCCTCGTAGTCCAAAAATTCATGGTTTTTGGGTAGATACTTTCAGGCCTTATCCCCGACGTTATACGAGTTTTTTCGACATTTTCAATTAAAACGGATCAATTTCCCGCTTATCTAGTTTACTACTAACTGACGTGCCATGTCAATTTCAAAAAACGAACAATTTCACTCTGATTCTTTCTTATAGTTCGCCTTTTGGTGCCATTTACACGGATCTATCGAAAATCTTTCATCCACTGGTAGGGATAGCGCCCTCAAAATGAAAAAAGCCCTTCAAGCCGCTTTTCTCATGCCAAAACTGAGAAAGTCGACTTAAAGGGAATTTTATTTGCTCTTCATTTAAGATCCGATTGCTGCTTCATACCGCCCGGAGGTATCGACGACAGCTAATTCTCGAATCAGCCCAAGCCGTTCAAAGACATGCAGACTGCTGTTCACAGCCATTGCATTCATATGCGGATACCGAACGATTAGCGCATCGCAGATATCTTTGACCGTCACATAGCTTCCTCTCGTATATAAATATTCGAGTAAGGCATATCGCTGCGGCGTCAAGGTAATATTTTTCGCCTGCATTCGTTGTAAAGCTTGATTCAAATCATTTTGTGCCATGTCGAAAACCTCCTCTACGGTAGCAGTCAGCTCATAGGAAAGGATGATACCTCTGCTACAGCTTCAAATGCTGTAAATAGCCTGATATATCTACTTGTAAGCCTTCCGCCAATCGCTGTCCTAAGTCAGCATCCGCTCTATAGAAGTTACAGATGGCCAGCAGCTTCGATTTCTCGTGAACGGAAGAAAGATCACCTACAAGATTAGAAATAAAATTCGTTTGTTCCTGCACGCTGAAGCTACGGAATGTATCCCCTGCCTGTGCGAAGTCATTAGTTTTGGCAATTTTCTGTCTCACCACCGCGCCTTGCAGGGGTACGCTGCTATCCCGATATTCTGGCGCTTCTTTGGGCGCATCCGCATGCCTTGTGGGTTCATAGTTCACGCTGGATGACTGCTCCTTCATTTGCATTGCGCCATCTCGTTGGTTGTTCTGAACCGTCGCGTAGGGGCAATTCACCGGAATTTGCAGGTAATTCGCTCCTAAACGGTATCTTTGAGTGTCCGGGTAGGAGAATAAGCGGCCCTGCAGTAATTTATCTTCAGAAGGCTCAATACCGCTAACGAGTACACTAGGGGCAAAAGCTGCCTGCTCCACTTCGGCAAAAAAGTTTTGCGGATTGCGATTCAGCGTCATCGTCCCGACTTTATGCAATGGAATGAGATCTTCGGGCCATACTTTGGTCGGATCTAGCGGATCGAAATCGTACGCATCCAAATCCTCCGGCTGCAGCAGTTGCACATGCAGATCCCATTTCGGGAACTCCCCACGGGCGATATGGTCATATAAATCTCTTGTTGCATGACTGAAATCCTCACCTTGAACGGCAGTCGCTTCAGCTTTATTCAAATTACGGACACCTTGATGGGGCTTCCATTGATATTTCACATATACATAATTGCCTGTATGATTAATCCACTTAAACGCATGCACGCCGAAGCCATTCATTTCTCGGTAATTGGCAGGAGTCCCGTAGTCTGAGAACACCCACGTCAGCATATGCGTAGATTCAGGCGTAAGCGACATGAAATCCCAATAGCGGTCTGGCGTCTGCACATTCGTGTCTGGAGCTGGCTTCAACGAGTGAACCATATCGGGAAATTTCATCGCATCGCGGATAAAAAAAACCGGTAAATTATTGCCGACTAGATCGTAATTGCCCTCTTCTGTATAAAATTTCACTGCAAAGCCTCGCGGATCGCGAGCTGTCTCCGGAGAACCTTGACCATGAATAACGGTAGAAAAACGAACGAATACGGGGGTTTCTTTGCCTGCTTCGCCAAGGAATGTCGCTTTCGTATATCTTTTCATTGCGTTCTCAACAGTGAAGGTACCAAAAGCGCCTGCACCACGCGCATGAACGACACGCTCTGGAATACGCTCCCGATCGAAATGAGCGATTTTTTCGAGCAAATGGTAATCCTCTAAGAGCGTTGGGCCATGCTGGCCGGCTGTTCGCGAATTTTGATTGTCGCCTACTGGCGCGCCTTGATTCGTCGTTAAGTGATTAGGGGTCATCGTCATTTCTCCTTTTGTTAGATTGAATTTCTAGCTTCGAACTTTATTTATTTTATTTATAATAATTATTATATAGTATTTATTTTAATTTTGTTGATAATGATTGTCAATAGCTTTCTCTTATATATTCAACGACAAATTAGCAAAGGAAGGATAAGACTACTTACCATGAGCGTGCCACTGTGAAGTCACCAGAGCAAGAAACAAAATTGTCTACACTAAGGGACTGCCAAGACCATAAAATCATGGACATTCAAATTATCCGTGCAATTGGCAATCGCGGACCCTCTCCACTCGAAAACTATCATTACATTGAAAAGGAGTCTTCCTTTGATTGCCAGCGTGTCCCGAACGGTCATCCATGCTCGCAGCGCCGGGGATCATGTCTATTTTGAAGCTTACAGAAGCATTGGCAACGTACCTATCTCCACCTACACTTAGCGACTATTCCAAGAAAAGGGAAGCCCCCGTCTTCATTCGGTGCTCTACCGTCGTTCGTTACGCAATCCGCGGGGTTTCGCGACGAACTTCCATGCCAAGAAGGGAACGCCGTTCTTATTAAAATCACTGTGAACCCTTAAAGCAGCATATCAAAAATTTAACTCAGCAAGACGCCGAAAACATTCAAGGTAAAAACACGAGTCACGCAATGAAGGATTTGTATGAAGCGATTGAAAGGGGGAAAGCAACTTTATTTGCTGAGGCAGGCGATTTGGGACCAATATCTCCATAAGGTAACTTTATTTTCGGTTCGCTCATAAATCCACTTAAGACTAATATACAACTTATATTTTGTCTCAATAAATTAATTGAGTACTTCAACATTTCCAATAACCACCAAAAAATGTTATTATTTATTTGTATTAATCTTCTTTAAATATTCATAATTTTCCACCTTTATCAAATCTGGTGTGAGCCCCTTTGTTTAAAAACGTTCAAAGACCACATTGCTGAAAACCAACAAGATAAGTATGTTAACAAGTTAGCGACTCCAGCCTATCTCAAATTATTTCTTCATGCTCAGTTACAGCAGCAAGTACCACAAAGAACCGTAACAATTTCAAAATCATCGATTCAAGTCGATCGGACTTTGCTTACAGAAGTACAAGTAGGCTATCTTTCAAAAGACAAAAACAGGCATTAAAGTACACATGCGGCTGGTCTCTGTGAGCGAACATGATGTTGTCCCCTAGAAAGCCAGCTAAAAAAATGATCGCACCTCAAATGGATGCAATCATTAACCAAGCAGGAGTTACCTACATCTTTGCCCAATCGATTCGATCTCGAAGCAGAGGAGATTGGTGGCATGTACCGAAACGCTGGATCATAGAACCTTCTTTAAATGAATGAAGCAAGATATTCGAATTAAGTCGTTTTATGGATAGAGCTATTTTTAATAGGAGATCAACTCTTTGGTTCTAGAAGCGAAACAATAAATTCAAAATTTTTAGGTAAAATCGATATAGGTTACGTATCTCTTGGTATCCAAGGTTCATTTTTTTTATTTTACCATTGAAACATCTCACTGGCTTTGGTCGTTTAGAATACGCAGCATACAATAATAAATCTAAATCCAGTACAACAAATTAACCCTTATTTTATGCCCGACAATACATGCTGTTCAATGCTGATATAGAAAGGGATGCATTTTATGAAAAAGTTCGTAATTGGTATAACATCGGGAGTTCTCTTGTCTTTCGCCACGGGTGCCTTTGCTTCTAGCCCCACTGTTCAAGCAATTTTGTTTCCAAGTACAATTAATGTTCATAAGGAAGGGAAAACAAGCAGCATTGGAAGTAATAACACTATATTGAATTACAACAACAGTGTATATATTCCACTGCGTTCTTTTGCTGAAAATATGGGGTCTATTGTAAAATACATTCCGCCCAATTCAGCAACCGACTCGTCATCTCAAATTGACATCTATTCTGCTCCAGAGCCATGGAGACTAACAGCGAAGGCTCCAGGAAATTTACCTACCTCCCCCCTTTCTCTAAAGCTAAATAAAATTCAAACCGATACTGGGCCAAGCAGTACCTCAATTGGAATTTATGCAGAACTTTATAATACAAGTAAAGAAATAATTAACTTTACCAAAACCAAACTCGAAATAAAAATTGAAAGGGTTATGGAGGGACAACCACATAAACTTGTTTGGAGTGGAGATATTTCCCCTCCAAACGTGACCCCCCCTGGAGATTTGATCCCCGGTAGTGATGTGAAAGTTGTTTGGGGAATTAAATCCCCTATTCTCTATTGGGATAAAAAAGATATCGATGGTAATTCTGTTCCTCCTGGCCAATATCAAGTTTCGATCAGTCAACCTATAACCATTGAATATAATGTGGGAGCTTTCGTTTCCCAAGAAAGGAGTGAATCTCAAACGATTAATCCAGATTTATCAAACACCATCGTCTTATATGTCCAATGATTGATTAATAAAGGTTGGATCAATCCTTAATGGGTTGGTCTAATTTTGTTTTGTAACCTTTCTCAAAGTAATATCAATTCTAATTTTTATAATTTTACTCCAATAACAAAGATATGACCGGCTGTTCAAAAACGCACACTATATTATATTGCGTTACGTAACGGTATATGATATAGTGTGCTTAAGGTTACTTGATGAGTCGAATTCAAATGGTGTAGGGGAAACACTACTGAATTCGTGAATTCCCTCTCTTTTTTTAACCCAAAATAATGCGTAACGTAACGCATCAAAAAATGGAGGAAATACAATGGCCACTGTTGTTATTAATAGCAATATTCCAAAAAATTTTGGGTATGATGCTCCTGCTCCACGAGGAACTAGCTCCACTAGCTTGGCAGGAGGTTTTTTCTTTTACTCGAACAATCCAGAAACCGTGAAAAGTCCTGCAATCGCAGACAATGGTTGCTACCTTAACCGTGCACCTGTAAAAGGAACTGGCCAGGTTTACACTTGGCATTCTAACGGTACTGGTTCCATGCTCACTAACTGCATTCTCGTTTACAATCCAAATGCTTTTCCAATCAAAGTAGCCTCTTCCAACTATGGATTAACAAAATATTCTGGTGCTCAACCTGATTCTAATGCTTGGCTGTCTTTTTGGAATACAAGTATGTACTCCCCTGTGTCGGTAACAGTACAACCAGGCAGCTATGGTAACATCTTCCTTCAAAGCGGAATTCCTAATGGTGGTGTATTTGGAATTGTTGCACGAGTGAGTGTTACGGATAGCAACAATGGTACTGATGCTAATGCAACTCTTTGGGATCTTGCCTATATTTCAAACTCCGGTAATGCACAATCTTCAGCCGCAACTGATGGAACTAACAGGGTTCGCGGTATTGCTCAAGGTGGCTATTGGAACACCACTAATTTTAATGCATTGTCCCCTTCCGACCAAAAAGGTAAATACTATAGTTTTGCTGCTGCCGGCGATACTTTTAATGGTGCCGACGTTCCGTGGGTAGGAGACCAGAGTGGAGCTGCATCGGGTGGGGTTTTAGGCAACTACGGGCAACAAATGAATATTACTTTACCTATCTACAATAATAGCGGTTCATCGCGTACGTATCGAATTTTCATTGGCAGTACTGGCGGCCTACTCTTTCCTTGCTTTTACTATCAAGGAGTCGGATACAGATACTCTCCATCCGGGTGGGGAGATGTGGCAGGCTGGAGTAGCATAGATATCTTAGAAGTAACTGTTGGGGCCTGGGCTACTCAATCAGAGTCTTTCCAGGTTGTTGTTCCAGCAGTCTCGAGTACTCCCCTTGCCATTGGTGCTCGGCTACTCTGATTAACCAATCATTAAAAAAGGGAGATCCAACAAAGGAGTACCAGGAGGACCGGTGCAGCGGATCCTCCTAGTTTAGATTGGGAGACATTTGCATAAAAGTAGGTATTTCAACCCAATGTTATGGGATCTCAGGGGGAGGATCTCGATGCACAAGATATTTCTCAGGTTCGTTCCACCTCGCCGTTTAGTAACTTCAAATCTTTCTCCAGCCGGGTCAGTTCTTGCGAAATATCGATCAATCCCGCTAGTAGCAATTACAATCCTGCACTGGTTGTAATGCCTGTCATCGCTTTTCGGAAGAAGAACTTACACTTGAAATAAAAATATTACAGCAGGAGATGAGTAAATAGAAATGCAAAAGCTCAATTTAAAACAACTATAATTAAGTTACTGGAATTAGCTGCAGATTCGTAGCCATATATTTGGCTTACATTTATTTTCAGAATAAATAAACAGAGAGGGATCAGTAATCTCTAATAAAAAAAATATGGTAGAGGAGTGAGAATTTATGGATGTCCAGATTTTATCCTTGATTTCCCAGTATGGTTTTCCTATGGTAGTAGCAATGTTTTCTTTAATGAGACTAGAAAAAACCATACAAACTAACACCAAAGTTATGCAAGCAATCGCTGTTAAAATGGGAGTATCTGTTGAAATAGATAAATCAACTGACTAGAAGGTTTATTTAAAATCATTTCAACTAAAAAATAATCAGTAGCTCTGGAATGACCAATGTTAACCCATATTTTTTAAGCACATCTAGCAATCACTTAAAAACGTCTCCTGATACGCTAAAAGCGCATAGGAGATGTTTTTTGGGTTGTAAAATCAATGCCAAAACAACCTGTATTAACAGGTATGAGGGACGTGCGTTTGTAGAGACGCTTCGCATTTCTAATAAAGCTCCATCAGAATTCAGTGAACGCTTAAAGAAGCGACCTCGTATGCTTTTTAAAAAAAGGTGGGGGTTTTTCGGAAATCATTATCAAAAATCAACTTACTTGCCGTGTGTTGGGGAGTATGTATTGGACATTGGTTATCACATAGGTTTTAAGTTTTATATTTGCATTTTATGTTCATATTGGATAATTTTTATAATGAAACGGTTGTAGTTGTTTTTTTCCTCATTGTAAGCCCGCCCTCCCCCACTAACCATTGCTTTTAATATTCCAAAATAATAAATAAATAACATAAAAAATTCAAATCTGTAGATCCGATTGTGCGAGCAGTACGATGAGCAGAGAAGAATTAGAACAGATTAGAAAGGAATCTGCAGCTGTAGCTAGAAAGTAAGCTTTCACTTCAGAAACTTTTATACGCTACGGAGAAAACGGAAAGGTGATTCGGGAGTATCCTGATGGCATCAAGACGTAAGTCATCCGGGACGAGAACGGAAATCGATATTACGTAAAGTTGTTATTAGACATAATTAACCCCAAGTAGGTATGGAATCTATTATTGCGTTATAATACGTGACGAATTATTATATAGGTATGATAGTATTCTATTCTAGGAGGGAAAACATTGAATTACATGATTAATTTGTTTGGAAATAACGTAGATTGTATTTTAAATGTTGAAGATGAAAATCTAATTATTACATTTTCTGATGAAAATCAAAAAGCACTTAAGGCTTATTTAAAGAGAGTACTACAGAGATATGGTCATAATTCTGAAGCTCAACAGCTTTCATTTCAAAATTTACTTGAAAAAGGAATTGAAGTTGAAAAGAATATTGGTGGAAATATGAGTGAACCTAAAATTAAACTCCCATATGAATTTGCCCCAGAAGTAAAAGAGAAATTAATTGAAGCATCCGCAATTCAAGGTTTGTCTGCAACTCAATTATTAATAAAGCTCATTGAGTCCAAGTATCAAAGTGTTATAAATAATCATTAATTAACGGAGGGACATTTAATGGCGTATGGAAACAAAGTTAAATTTCATTACGATATTCCTGTATACGTGAAAAAAAATTTAGTTGATACTGCAAAAAAATTGGGTATAACAGCTACAGAATTATTAACGAGAATTATTGAAGAAGAATACCAAAGAATAAAAAATCTAAATAAAAACTAACCAACCTAAGTGTTGCAAATTTTCAACTGAGTAGGAAGAATAGGACAGACTTGTAGTACAATCGGCAAATCAACCATTTAGGCAGACAGTTTGAAATGTTTAAGTATTATCGAAAAACAACTTCTTCTCCATGGCTTGCTGATAAACGTAGACAATAAGCTGATATCATGGATGATTTTCCTCTCATCCATTCCTGCCACTGAAATTCAAGATAGTTCTGCGTCAGGAATTGAATGGCCCAAAACCTCTCTATACCGATAAATTGAAAGCAAATGGTATTGGTCAAAGCCAAGCAGATCCATGAAAATAACGATAGCCCATTTCGACGTTCCACCGCACGTGGTAATATTGCTGGATGTAACGAAATCCATGGACTGATCCGTACAAAGGAGACAAACCTAAGGTTTGCTCAAATCGGTGTAATCATCTTACCAAGACAGCAACAGCTTGACATTTCTGATCTCGCTCACGGGTCCTTCGTAGGGATAAACCCAGTATACTCCCTGACCTTCCACGGTAACTGAGCGGAGATCAGTTTTATGAATGTGCTGTGTAGTGAAATCATGAAATCACTAATTTGAATCGAAATGCCAGCCGGACAGATCAGCCGATTTGTTTTTACGGTTGTAATGACATAAAGCCCCTTGCGGTTACAGCTATTTATGACCTTCTCGCTCTTATACCAACTATCCATGAGAACGTAGACGAGTTCATCTTTCTCAGCGGAAAAGGTCTCGATCCTTTCCAGAGCCAGATCTTTCTTGCTGTTAAGTATTCACTGGCCTCACAATACTCTTTTGGGTAATATGGACGATAATCCCAAGCGTATGAGCATCCTTCACTCGCCAAATGAGAAGTGACAATGCTGTGGCACCAGACAGACTTTCCACCTTCATGTAATTACTGAAAGCTGAGCGCCTCATTTCTAATGCAAATTGCATGCGGTTGACGCACCATAGCGAGTGATTCAAAAAATTGGTGATGCTGCTGAGATGAAGATCTTGTCTGGTCGCGTTACGAATCTGAGTGATATCCTTACGGCCGGTACAGAGAATGATGCCATGCACGAGTGTGAAAACGTGATTCAGTTGTGGCTTAGATAACTCCAACTTCAGCGCTAAAATGAACTTGACGATGGATATGTAGAGGAATACCATAAGAGAGGGGCATCTCCTTTATATGGAAATTACGGCGTCGTAACCGTCAATTTCTACACAAAGGTCTGATGTCCTTTTTATTTTAAAACCTTCGACGAAAGTTCTAACAAGCCTACTTTAACCGAGTCAAATCAACAACGTTGTTTTGCAACACTCAAGTAACTAACTTAATAACATAATCTTGCTAAATTCTAATAAAGCTTTTAAATCTGATTCAGGCAAAGAGAAATAAAAATACTCACCGAATTTAGAATCAATAGAGTCAGAAGAAAAAAAGTGGAAATGCGCAAATGGTTCATTATCATTACGTAGAAGAAGGAATAAATAGTAGCGGTTATTTAAATCATGATGAGTTTTATATACAATTTTGGTGTAATCAATTTCTGTATCAAGAATCATTTTAATATGTTCTTTTATTCTTTCATATGGAATTTTCAAAAAAATCTCATTCAGGTTACTTACTATACTCATACTATTAAAACCCTCCTTATTTATGTAATTAGAAAAATAAGTATAACAATAGAATATATTTCCATTATATTGCGTTCGTTTACGATACGCAATATAATTTTATCCTAATGTAATCTCACGTTTACTATCCCTACATCAAAATAGAACATATGTTCGGTAAATTCAATTTACCACACATATGGTCGTAATGGAAGATGTTACAAAGCAGGGTGCACATAATAGGCGTAGTACCAGCGAAGTGACAGTTATCTTACTTTGCTTATATGTAACTCAAGTTTCGCACATTGAAAAATGCCTCAAGATATTGATCTTACTAGAGTAGCAGCAAAAAAATTAGTGAACTTGACAGAAAAAGACCTTTCACGTTTGGTAAAATGGAAGTTTCGAGCTTACCATCTCACACAGAAAGGCGCGTAACCCTATGCTAAACCACAAATATCTGTCCGAAAAGTGTGAAGAACTCTTTTCAACCCTGTTTTCTACTTGGAAAATAGGATATTCACGCATCAAATCCAATCCCTAGGCATAGTCGAGCACGGCAGGAATAGGGGTTAATGAAAATACCTTTGTAGTCCGTTGACACGGCAATCTCTCCTCTTTTATGAAAAATGAGAAGTTATCTTCTAAAATTCAAGCTCTATCGATAAATAACGTGCTGAATGTAGGCTTTAAGATAAGCTTTCTATACAATAAAAAAGGTTATCTCTTAGACAGTGATTACTGTCATAAAAGATAACCTTTTTACGTGCTTGGCAACGTTCTACTCTCCCAGAACCCTGCGGTTCAAGTACCATCGACGCTGGAGGGCTTAACGGTCGTGTTCGAGATGGGAACGCGTGGGTCCCCTCCGCCATCATCACCAAACAGTCA
>NZ_JAAIKC010000018.1 GCF_010820665.1 Paenibacillus sp. SYP-B3998
ACCTATTTGAAAGCTTAATTGCTCATTTGCGTTGCTAGCGAGATTTGCATCTCTTTTTTGGTCGATTGCTCGACCGTGCTTCTTTCACTCGTTGTTCAGTTTTCAAAGATCAATTTCTTTCGTTTTCCGTCCCGCTCTCGCGGCCGGATTTACAATGTACCACAGCTTCGACATCAATTGCAAGCACTAATTTTTCTTGTCATTTGTCGTCGATATCTGTTGGTTGTTGATCGAACGCAAGTCCCATTTGTTCGTTCATGGTCGTTTGCTCTTTCAGAACAACGAGGACTAATGTACCACGATACGAAAACAATTACAACCCTTTTGAAAATGTTCCAAAATTGCAATTGTTTTGATTGTTCCTACATCGATCTCTAAGTAAACAAAAAGGATGTAATGAACTACATCCTTAGACACTATCTTCAGTATTCCATTGTTATTATTGGGGTACCTACTGTCAATCTCCACATTCCCGTAGTAGATTCTTGATGCAAAGCAATTTGTACATTAACTATGTTGTTACCGCTTCTAATAGAAGAATGAAAACCATCCGACGCTAGTGAAGCACTGATTGTGTTAATATCCGAGTAACTTTCTACGATGCTTCCTCTAAAGTCTTTTACTATTTTTTTCACCAGCTCAGATGAGCTTTGCTGCGCCTCCAATTGTACTGAGGGAGATACATATCCATGCACCATGACATTCCATTGACCATTGATCTGTAGTTTGCGAAGTCGCTCACTCAATTCATCTTGCTTTTTGATCAAATGGGTCGAATCCGCACCCTCGGAAGCATCTATTCGCAATACCATGTAACAAGAAGATTGTCCTTGAGGACGAGCAACCGTTACTGTAACAGCTTCATCTATTCCTACCTCTAATTCGGCCTTATATATAAAAGATGAATTTGATTCGATCAAACCTTCAGTTTGTGGAAGTCCAATTGCTTGTGACAGTTGCTTCCCAGCTTGTAGTAAGTGCTCCTCAGATTCTCCACATGTTCCAAAATAACCTGTATATTTGAAGGTGATCTGATCATCACCATTCATATAAGGGGTTACGGTATTTAAAAGACGCAGTGCGTCCTGCTCTCCCTGAGCGCCAGCATGCCTGACCCATCCAAAAATAATTCCCGTTATAGCAATCCATAACATTGAGAGAAACCAAAATTTTTGCATATAAAAAGACACCTCTTCACTAGAATCTTCAATTCTAGTAAAAGGATGCCCAAATCTAGCAACTTTTAAACTATTTAACGAGTAGATTGAAAGAATTCGATTCGTTCCCCGTCTAATCCATTGAAGAAGAAATATCTTGAACCATTCGGAAGTGTTGTAATCTCTGTATCAAGTTGATCAACATTTAATCCCTGAATTCTTGCGAATTCTGTTTCTATGTCATCAACGGTGAAGGCTAAATGATGAACCTTGCCTTCTTGAGGTAATCCAGCATTGTAACCTTCTATTAATTCAACTTCTGTTTCATTGAGCTCTTCGAAGCCTAGAAAAGCTAGTCGAATTACACCATTAGCATGCAGCAGAGTTTCTTTGTGCTTCAAACTGATTACCTCTTCATAAAAATGAATCGAAGCTTCCAACTGTGCAACCATAACGCCGACGTGCTCCATTTTCAAAACGGCCATAGGTACCTTACCTCCTAGAATTAATCATTACTTTCCATTGTAACGAATAATGAAAGGAAGCGCGAGACGATTATAAACCATGCCATATTTATGAAGTAGGAATATAGTTCGTCTCCATTTCTCCATTATGTGAGTAGAGCGTTACTTCTGTTTCCGTCATGTTAACTAGGCCAAGATCATTAAATATTTTCCTCACTATTAAGTATCTATTTAAGTGTTTGTTAGGTTACCCGAAAGATTTCGCCATTAGCACAAAGACGGTGTATACTAAAATAAGATAGGATGACAACTGCAAGCCTACAGGTATTGAGAAAAACCCTCTCAGAAAACGTAATCTATACGCATGTTGCAGGTTTTCCTGTTGGAAAACTCCTTAGGAGGTTTCATGATGAGATTATTAAAGCTTCTTCAAATCTACGAAGTAGATGGAATAACACCCAAGCATCGTACAGAACGCTTCGATTTCGATGAGATTCAAGGGCACACTTTTCGCGAGATGAATCCAACTGAAGTTGGTTGTCCGATGGTTTTATCTGGCATAGAGAAATATGTACCGTTCAAAACGACAAGAGTACAAGCAATAGATCGAGATGGCCCCGATTTCCGGGTATTGACACGTAATACCATCTATCATTTTGAAGTCCATACAGATCGAAAAGCCACTTAACCTTTGGAAGGTAAGCGGCTTTTTTCGTTCATCTAACTAATTATCCAACTTATACAAATTCTTCACTTCTCAAAATCTACCAATCTCCCTTATACTAAATCTTGGACTTAATTTACCGTCGTTCTATTATAAGGGAGGAATTTGAAACGTATGAAAAAAACACTTACTACTCGTCTTACCGCTTTAGCGCTTGTAACCGTTCTTACTAGCTCTTTCGCTGGTAGCATTGCATTTGCCGAAACACCAACGGCCACATCTGCCGTTAAAGCAAAATCCGATCTGCAGCTTGCGATTGATAACGGCGCTATTGAAGGTTATGGCGATTCAGATTATCGTGGCGTGAATGCCGCTACTCGCGCAGAAGTCGTAACAATGATTAACCGCGCGGCCAAATTAAAAAATGCAGAGCTCGGATCGGTTACGTTCACTGACCTTGCTAATTGGCAAAAACAAGCTGTGGCTAATGCCGTTGCAGCTAAGCTTATCAGTGGCTTCGCAGATGGCACCTTCCATCCGAATGCCTCAGTAACTCGCCAAGAGCTAGCAGAATTGATTGTAAAAACAGTTACAGGCGGGCAGCTGCCAAAGGTTAACGAAAATGTGCTTAACTATTTTAAAGATAGCAGCGCCATTGCCAAAGATTCCCGCCCTTATGTTGCTTATGCAGTAATTAGCGGTATTTTCGCTCCAACCTTGGATGGAAACTTTAATCCTACGGCTGAAGTCACTCGTGAAGAAGTCGCGAAAGCGCTTAAACCAATTTTGTTTAAAGTTGTAGATATTTTGAGCACTAACGATATTCATGGAAAAATTGAAGTTGGCTTTGACAAAAAACGTAATCAAAATCAAGGTGGGATTGAAACGTTGGGTGGGATTGTAAATGATTTCCGCGCGATTAATCCTAAAGGCACTGTCGTCGTTGACGGTGGCGATGCTTGGCAAGGCACACTAATTTCCAATACAACGAACGGTCAATCGGTTATGGATACGATGGCTCAAGTTCAATATGATGCTGCTGCTATCGGCAATCATGAGTTTGATTTCGGTCGGGATGTTCTGATCGAAAATATCAAAAAAGCTAAATTCCCTATTTTGGGCGCAAACATTATCGATGACAAGACAGGTAAGCGCGTTGATTGGACTCAACCATACGTTATCGTTGAAAAAGATGGCTTGAAAATTGGTATCGTTGGATTTGCTACTCCGCAAACCACATCTACTACGAAATCGACTAACATTAAAGGCCTATCCTTTGTGAACCCAGCTCCTTTGGCGAAAGAACTGTCCGAAGAACTGCGCGCAAAGGGCGTAGACATCATTATGGTTACCTCCCACCTACCAGGTGAACAAAACCAAAAATCACAAGAAATCATTAGTGAATTGGCTGATCTTGCAAACGGTACAGGAAATGGTACACTCGATGCCATTGTTGGCGGTCACTCGCATCTGCGTGTTTCAGGCATTGTGAACGGTATTCCTGTAGTTGAAGCTCAAAGCTGGTTATACGCAGTTGGGCATATCCAGTTATTCGTAGACAAAAACACGAAGAAAGTCGTTTCCTCGAATGCAAGCTTATTGGAAACATACACAAACTTAACTACAGCTGATGCGAAAGTTCATCAAACGGTTGAGGATTACAAAGCAAAAATCGCTACCAAATCCAATGAGGTTGAAGTTGTAGTCGCAGAACCGCTTACCCGTAAGTCGTTCCGCTTCGCAGCGAATGGTCAAATTGAGCGTGATGGCGCTTCCCAACTTGGTAACAGCATTACTGATGCTATGCGCGCTTCAGAAAAATCAGACGTTGCCTTCACGAACATCGGCGGCGTTCGCGCTGACCTGGATAAAGGCGATCTGACTTATGGCAAAATGTTTGAGGTTTTCCCATTCGGCAATTATAACGTAACAGGTACAATGACTGCTGAGCAGCTCAAGAAGGCCCTTGAAGTGACTGACAAATACTCCAAGCTCCCAGCCATTCAATTCTCTGGTTTGAAAGTAGAGTGGGATGCTACAAAGCCTGACGGTCAAAAGTATTCCAAAATCACACTTGTAGACGGTACTCCCGTTTATGTAGATGGCAAGTTAAATACAAGCCGCACGTTCAAAGTTACGACAAACGATTTCATGGCTACCGGTAGCGGAGATGGTTTCACCGTATTCGGCGAAGTGAAAGACTGGAAAGACGGAGCAGTTATGTTGGATGCATGGGTAGATTATGCAAAAGCATTGAAAGCAGCCGGCAAAACAATGTCCTTGCAGGATGATGGTCGCGATGTGCGTTTGGATCTGAAAAAGTAAGAAAATAAGCAAACAGCCCGCCTTCATGCTAAAGGCGGGCTGGTTGTTTATTTATGACTTCTGGTACAACTTTTCAACCGAATCTACTACGTCAAAATGCTGAAATGAATCCACATAGCTTAACGATTCTTTGCTACCTAACCCCAGAAAACCAGCAGGACTAAGACTCTCCCGGAACAGCTCATGGGCTCGATTCTGCAAGGAAAGGTTGAAATAAATAAGCACGTTCCGGCAAAAAATAACGTGAAACTCGTTAAACGAGCGATCTGTGACGAGATTATGCTGAAAAAAGGTAACATGCCGCATTAAGGAAGCAGCAAAATAAGCATGTTCATCATCTGTTGTATAGTAGGTTGAAAATTCGCGACTCCCTCCAGCTTGCAAATAATTTTTCGTGTAACACTGCATTCGTGACAATGGGTAAGTTCTCGTTCTAGCTTTGTCAATAACTGCTGCGTTCATATCTGTTGCGAAGATGTGCGTTTTGTTTAGCAGCCCCTCTTCTTCTAGTAAAATAGCGATCGACAACACTTCCTCGCCTGTCGAACAACCCGCATGCCAGATCCGAATATTAGGAAGCTCCCTAAGATAGGGCACTACTTTGGCGCGGAATGCCCTAAAAAAGCTAGGATCACGAAACATCTCGGTGACATTAATCGAAAAGTCTTTGATTAATTGTTCGGCTACCAGCTTATCGTGAAGCGTCCTTTCTAATAGTGCTGTTATGGTAGGTAATTTCTCTAACCGCATTCGACTTTGAATACGCCGACGTATGGATGTTCTGACATAGTTACGGAAGTCATAACCATAAAGTCGATGTATCCCCTCAAGTAATAAATCAATTTCTAATGCTTCCCTCTCTGCCTCAACCATTTCTTCGAAGTCTTCAGAAGTATCTACTATGCTTGAATTCAAGTGCCTCTCCTCTGCCCCTATTTGGTTAGCCATACTCTCATCAGTGAAAACAACTGGTTCAAATTCAGCGGCTTGCTAATATAATCAGAGGCTCCTGCCTCCAAACAGATCTCACGATCCTGCTTCATAGCTTTCGCCGTGAGTGCAATAATGGGCAATTGCTCGTAACGCTGGTCTTTGCGGATAGACCGCATCGCTTCATAACCATCCATGACAGGCATCATAATGTCCATAAGCACCAAATCCATCACTTCATGTTGTTGTAAAATGTCTAGACATTCTTGACCATCATGCGCGACAATTACGAGGATCCCTTCGTTCTCAAGCGCGTTGCTTAGCGCAAATACATTGCGTACGTCGTCATCGACGACAAGTACCTTTTTACCTTTAAAAGCGTTTGTTTCCCCTTGAGTGTCGCCATGACTTTGCATGGCATGGGAATCTTTGCTTATGAGAGATGCCGTATAGGAGGCTGCCGCTTCCTTCCTTGCAGAAGCAAACTCGCTTATTTCTTTGTCGAGCGAAGGAATATACAGCGTGAAGGTGCTTCCTTTGCCTTCTTCACTTCGCATATCCATACAGCCGCCAAGCAGTGCCGCGAGCTCTCTACAAATGGACAGACCTAAGCCAGTTCCACCGTATTTGCGATTCGTCGTACCATCCGCTTGCCGGAACGGTTCAAAGATAAACTCACGTTTCTCTTTGGGAATCCCAATACCTGTGTCACTCACAGAGATCGCAAGCACACGCTCATTGTTTGCATTAGGCAATAGAGCCGCAACTTGCTCTGGGTCACACTTCTTCACCCGAAGGTGAACAGAGCCTTCATGTGTAAATTTGAAAGCATTCGAGAGCAAATTTTTAATAATTTGATAGACACGCTGCTCATCCGTATAAAAAATATCGGGAACAAGGGAGTCGCGTTCTATGATAAAGGTAATCTTTCTTTGCTCGGCTATTTTGGCAAACTGACTTTTCAGAACATCTGGAAGATCCACTAAATTCATTCCGCTAATATGAACCTCCAACTTACCAGCTTCAACTTTAGATAAATCAAGAATATCATTAATTAGCAGTAAGAGATCGTTTCCAGCAGAATGAATGACTTGCGCGTACTCCCGCTCTTCATTCGTAAGCGTACCGCGTCCGTTCTCCGTTAACATTTGCGACAAGACTAAAACGCTGTTAAGCGGAGTTCTTAGTTCATGGGACATATTCGCCAGAAACTCCGACTTGTATTGAGAGCTTTGCTCCAACTGCTTCGCATGTTCTTCCAAAGATACTCTCGTATGCTCCAATTCTTTCGATTTCTCATCTGCGTAACGATTCTGCTCTTCCAACTGCTCATTCGTAATGCGCAGTTCCTCTTGCTGCGTCTGCAACTCCTCTGCCTGGGTCTGCAGCTCTTCCGTCATCATTTGCGATTCTCTGAGAAGCCTTTCCATTTCAACCCGAGTTTGTACACTATGAATGATAGTACCAAGCACTTCGAGAATCTCATCGAGTACATTCAGATGAAGCGGCGTGAACACTTCTAAACTAGCTAATTCCATCACAGCCACAGCCTCATTGTTGTAGGTAATAGGAATAATCAAAATGCTTTGCGGCTTCGCAGTGCCTAAACCTGATGCTATCGAAATGTAATTGTCCGGCACTTTCGTCATATGATACATCCGTTTCGCAGCTGCGCACTGACCAACCAATCCTTCTCCTAATCGAAACCGATGCACACCTAGCTCTTTGCAGTCTCCCATAGCTGCATATGAAGCCAGCTTCTCCATAAAAATGCTGCGATCTTTCATCGAGCGGAGATAAAACACACCGTACGAGGCGTTAAATAATTCCGCGGCTTTACTAATAAAAGCGCTTCCTAAAGTTTCTAAATCAGAAATCCCCTGCAGCATGCTTACTACTTCTGTTAATTTCTTCTGCTGCCATTGAATCTCTTCATGGCTCTCAAGCAAAATATTCGTTGCGTCTGCAAGGTCCTTAACTTCATCATTAATACTTACGCGGACTCGCTGAGACATCTCTCCTTTGGAAGAAGCCAATTTGAGAATGGCTCGAGTTACCTGCTTCATCGTCCCGACAATCGATTGTGAAATAAATAAAGCAATAGCTACAGATAAGACCGACACGATCGATAACATGACAAATAAGGATGAGCTTAGTATCTGATTCTGACGATCTAAATGCTCAGCCCGTTGTTTCGTAAGACCCTTTTCGATTGTGCGAAAGGTTTCGAATTGCGAACGAATGCCCTCCATATCCTCTTTCCCCGAGTTTAATTGGAACAAATCTAAAATTTCTCTCGTCATATTTTTCTTTCGCATTGAAATGGAGGGATCTCCAACATCTATCATCCAATGCTCAATAGATGACTTAATGGACAGAAGCTTCTGCGATTGATTCGGGCTGTCAGCGATAAGCATATTTAGCCGGGAATAAGCTTCTCTCCACTTAAGCTCGCTATTATTGTAAGGTTCCAAATATGTGGGGTCCCCCGTAAGCAAAAAACCTCGCTGCGCACTTTCCATATCCATAACGAATTTCTCGATGCGATTAGTTTCTTCATGTACAGCGAAGTCATGATCTATGATGAAATTTCTATCTTCCTGCATGGACGAACCCTGATTGTTAACAAGCATAAATGAAAAAGATACGCACGCAATAATGAACAGATAACCGAGCATAATTTTAGAACGAATACCAAATCTTTTTTTCCCCAGCATGCTACGATTCCTTCCTTATTCGAATTCATCTTACTTTTCTATTATACTATTGATAGAGAAGGAAATAATAGAAAATTATCCCACATCAACCTTTACTTAATTAACGCGTTAATGTATTATTTAGTTATCGTAATAAAGAATATTTAAAGAGGAGTGTTTCTAATGAACAATCTTAGATTCGAGAACATTCACCCCCGCCTAGTCCTAAAGCAAATGAAGCCCTATTCACCCGGAAAGCCAATCTGGGAAGTACAGCGAGAAACGGGGATCGAGAAGGTAATCAAATTGGCCTCCAACGAGAATCCGTTAGGTCCTTCCCCAAAAGCAGTAGCGGCAATTCAAAGCTACCTCGGAGACATCCATCGCTATCCGGATGCAGATACCGTAGATCTCAGGTTTGCCCTTGCAGAGAAACTACAGGTTACCGCGGAGCACGTCATTGTCACCAATGGTGCTGATGAGCTGATTACCCTGCTCTCGGAAACATTTTTGGAGCCAGAGGATGAGATTATTGTCCCATCGCCTACCTTTAGCGAATATGAATTCGGCGCAACGCTCATGGGAACTAAGGTCATCTCCGTGCCATTGAGCGAAGGTTACCAATACAACATTACGGATATCCTTAATGCTGTAACCGAGAAAACCAAACTACTCTATCTCTGCTCACCCAATAATCCTACTGGAACCTATCTGCCTCGAACAGATTTATATGAACTTCTGGAAGCACTTCCTTCGCGGATTCTAGTTATATTCGATGGGGCATACAGTCACTTCGTTACAGCTGACGACTACTCCGACGGCCTTGAATTCGTCCGTATGGGATATCCGCTCATGGTGACGCAAACTTTTTCCAAAATATACGGGTTAGCTGGCATCCGCGTCGGTTATGGTGTTGCCGCCCCTAGCCTAATTAACAGCATTCGCCAGGTCAAGGAACCCTTTAATGTGAATGCCCTCGCGCAAATTGGCGCCATTGCTGCACTAAAAGATGACGCTCACCTTGAAGCTACGCGAGCTTCCAATACCAAAGGCCGAGAACAGGTATACGCTTTACTTGAGCAGCTAGGCATATCTTTCACGAAAAGCATGAGTAATTTCATTTTGATCAAACTCGGCCCAGAAGCCAAGAGCATCTATGACCAGCTGATGAGCAAAGGAATCATCGTTCGTCACGGCCAAGGATGGAACCTTCCCGAACATATTAGAATCTCAGTAGGGACTTCCGACGATCACCTCGCATTTATAGAAGCCTTGACATCCATTCTCGAGAAGGTCGAGCTCGAAAAGGAAGTTTCGAAGATTTAGTCGTGGGCTAGCAGCAGCCCCTCCTCAATAATTTGGTAGACACACGCAAGATATGCTACAATGCTATCAATTCATGTCTTATGGAGGTTTAGCATGCTAAAGGAATTTAAAGATTTCGCATTCAAAGGAAATATGGTCGATTTAGCGGTCGGGGTTATTATCGGTGGAGCCTTCGGTAAAGTGATTACTTCGATTGTGAATGATTTGATTATGCCGCCGATTGGGTTGCTGCTTGGCAAAGTGAAGTTTAATGATTTGTTTATTTCACTGAATGGGACTCATTATGATACCCTAGCTGATGCTGCAAAAGTCAGCGCTCCTACGTTTAACTACGGCCAGTTCCTATCTACTTTTCTGGACTTCCTAATTGTCGCATTCGTTATTTTCATGGTTGTTAGACAAATTACCAAGTTCCGTAAAAAAGAAGCGCCCAAAGAAAAAGCGCCAGCGACCAAATCATGTCCGCACTGCTTGTCCGACATTCCCGCGCAGGCCACGCGCTGCAAGTTCTGTACGTCGGAACTCGCATCCGGCTCTGCCGTGTCAGGCAGCATTCAATAGAAAAAAACCCGAATCGGTTGCCTACGATTCGGGCTTTTTCGTTCTTAGATCGGCGATTTCGCCCTGCACGAAGGCATTTTCGCGAAGCAGCCGAAGCAGCTGCTTCGCCGTCGCCTCGGGCGTCTGCAAATCTCCTTGCTCTTTCAATTGGACGAACCGGCTCACCTGCGGGAAGTCTTCCTCTGAGGCAGCGCGGATTTCCTGCTGCATCTCGGTGTCTACAACACCCGGTGCAACGGAGTACACCTCCACCGGATTCGCTTGCCCTTCCTGTTCAACGCCTACACAGCGTGTTAGCATGTCGAGGC
Source organism: Paenibacillus sp. SYP-B3998 (assembly GCF_010820665.1). GTDB lineage: Bacteria > Bacillota > Bacilli > Paenibacillales > NBRC-103111 > Paenibacillus_E. The sequence goes on from NZ_JAAIKC010000018.1 coordinate 10,432, forward strand.
CTGCCTTGGCGGTGCAGTAAGCTCCCCACCCCGGATAAGGCTTCTTCCCTGCACCGGAAGAGATGCCAACGACCCGCTTCTTGAGCGGGAACGCCTGTGTTTGCCGAATGAAGCTGTTCGTCAGCAGCATCGGCGCGATGAGATTGACCTGCATGCTCCGCTGCAGGTCTTCGTTAGTTGCTCGCCCAATCGCAGTCATCGGCTCGAGCGTGCCTGCGTTATTGATGAGCGTAATCGAGCTCGCTTCATCCAGATTTGCCGCGCTTAGGATTCGCTCAAGCAGCGAATCCAGACCGTCCATATGCGCCAAGTCGTAGGCATAGAAGGTTAGCGATCCTTCCGTGCGCAGCGACTCCTGGCGCAAGGTCTCGTTCTCGTTGCGAGCGATGTAGTAGATCGCAGCGCCTTGCTGCAAAAGCTGCGAGATCATCGCAGCACCGAGGCCTTTGGAACCTCCGGTTATGAGATAAACATCCATAGCGCGTCCTCTTTTCATAGAAGAATAATCTAAATTTAGTTATGACTAAGCGTATTCTTTGTGTATTTTACCATGGGAGCCTGACAAAATCACAAAACTGCGCTTGCTTTTAATGAAAGAACTCGCACAGCACAGGAGAGCAAATTTCTTCTTACTGAGCGAAGCTTGTTGGTTACTCACAAAACCCACTCCCCCTTCTGCTAGCGGCTTCTGTGCATACAATGCGGTTTGAAAGCGTGCTTCCTTTAGCTAACTTCGCCACGGTATTCGCTGCAAGCGCAAAGCGTTCGCAACGACGGATACGGAGCTGAGCGCCATCGCGGTCCCCGCGATCCAAGGTGCCATCCACCCCATGAAGGCTAAAGGGATCGCCAATGCATTGTAGAGCAAAGCGAATGCTAGATTTTGCCTAATGTTACGCATCGTTGCCCGGCTAATTACAATAGCGTCAGCCACACCGCCTAAATCACTGTGCAGCAAATTCACATCCGCCGCCTCTTTAGCTACATCCGCCCCGGTACCAACAGCAATCCCGATATCCGCTGCAGCCAGTGCAGGTGCATCATTTATTCCGTCCCCCACCATGGCTACCCGTTTCCCCTTGCGCTGCAAGGCTCTCACTAAGTCCACCTTGTCCTGCGGCAGCATTTCTGAATAAACTGCTGCGATACCTGCTTTTGCAGCAATCGCACGCGCAGTCCGTTCCTGATCGCCCGTAACCATGATGACGTCGGTTCGCAGCCTTTTCAAACGCCTAATCGCTTGGGGACTTGATGCTTTCATGACATCCGCGATGGCTAGCAGACCGACTACCGAACCTTGAGAGGCGGCATATAGAACGGTCTTCCCTTCCGATGCCAAACGCTCACTTACTTCAAAGTGTTGCTCCATATCTATCCCCTGCTGCTTCATAAAAAGCTTGGATCCGATCGCGACATCTATCTGCTCTACGCGAGCCTTCACACCGAATCCAGCCATGAATTCAAACTGCTCCGGTTCCTTGACGTTCAAATTCCTCCGCAGTGCTTCTCTGACAATCGCCTTTGCATAGGGATGCTCCGCCTGCAGCTCTGCGGCAGCCGCCATACGCAGGAGACGATGCTCCTGCCCATCTTCGGTAATGATATCCGTAACACGTGGCGCGCCATGGGTGAGCGTTCCCGTTTTATCAAGCAGAACTACATCCACCCTCTGGAGCTGCTCCACATCCTTGCCTTCCTTGAATAAGATGCCCCCTTCCGCAGCACGACTTGTACCGACCAGAATCGAGGTTGGCGTGGCAAGACCAAGCGCGCACGGACAAGCAATGACCAGCACAGCTATCGCCTTGAACAGAGCTCCGCTGAAATCACCTGGACTAAGCCACAGGGACCACATGCCTAGCGTCAATAGAGCAAGCGCCAGCACACTCGGCACGAAAACAGAGGCGATACGATCCACCGCGCGAGCAATCTCAGCTTTGGATCCTTGCGCCTCTTCCATCAGGCGGATCATCTTAGCAAGTGCTGTATCGGGACCTATAGCGGTTACCCGCATGATCAACGTGCCATCGATATTTCTAGACCCGCCGATCAAACGCTCCAGTTGGCGTTTCTCTACCGGAGCCGCTTCACCGGTCACGAACGCCTCATCGACAGCAGAACGACCTTCAAGCACTTGTCCATCAAGTGGAACCGTCTCCGAAGGAAGGATTAACAAACAGTCCCCAACCCGGATCTCTTCGATGGCAGCCTTAATCCTTTCTCCGCCACGAAGGAGCGTTACATGATCTGGCTTCAATTGTTGAAGCCCTTGAATAGATCGGAGCGTCCTTTTCTTCGCTGAGGCTTCCAGCCATTTTCCTAACAGAACAACGGTAATTATCATCGCGCTTGTCTCAAAATAAACGCTATGCGGATTAGAGTGACCCTCTCGCAGCATATGTATCGTCATATAATGACTGTACAAGTAAGCGCAGGTTGTACTTAAAGCAACAAGCACATCCATATTGGCGCTTTTGTTTCGCAGCGCTTTATAAGCGTTGAAGTAAAAGGGTGCGCCAATGATAAACTGCACAGGGGTTGCCAGTGCCCACTGAAACCATGGCTGCAAAAAAAGCTCAGGAATCCATATGCTCGAAGTAAATGTGTAGTGCCTAACCATTGCCCACAATAAAGGCAAGGTCAGCACTACAGCCATGGTCAGTTTGATACCAAGACTCGATTGCTCCTGCCCTCGCTTATTTCCTTCTTCGAGCTTTTTCGCTTTGTAACCGAGCTTTTCGATCCGTTCGATGATCTGATTATCCCCAACACATTCAGGTTCGATTACAAGCGCAGCACGCCCCATTGTCAAGTTGACGACAATTTCGCGTACACCATCCATTCTACTGACGACTTTCTCGATTTTTGCCGAGCAGGCTGCGCAGGTCATCCCTCCGATCTCCAGCCTCATTTGTTTAAGTTCCGCTTCGTCATTCATCTAGTCCCACCTCCAACCCATTATGCTCGCTTACTTGCAACTATATGGGCTGTGAGACAAGAACATGCATATCCATTTCTTACTTTAAACAAAAGAAAAAGGCCACCGGATAAGTCCGACAGCCTGCCCTGCTTCATTTCTATTTCACCTTTCAATCCCAACTACGGAACCTTCACTACAAAAGGTACAATCAGCACTTTACCGTCCCGTTGAAATTCACCCCAAATTTTATAAATGCCACTCTTAGGGAACTTCGTCATGAACTTAGCCTCCGGCCCCGTTGTCTTCTCGTCAGTCGGATGCACATGTAAATACTGCACCGTATTCGCATCTAGAATAACAACGTGTCCAACCGCACCTAAATACGGCTGAAGATTCTTAACCGGAGCTTGTGTAACCGCATCCTTGAATGTATAGGCGAGGTTTATATCCATTCCCGCCATCAGATGATCCATAGCAAGCGTCACCTCTGTGCCATCCACTGTTTTTGTAAGCTTGCCATCTGGCTGTAATTCTATAGTGGCTGGCGTATCGCCTTGCACCGTAAGGGAATTGCTTTTGACCACATTCCCTTTCCCGCTTGGTATAATATCGGCGAACAAACGATAATTGCCACCGGCAGGAAACAGGGTTGTAATCGTGAAGAGCCCGCTTCCTTTGTACTCAGGATGAATATGCTTGAAGAAGGAGAGATCCTTGTTCACGACGATCAAATGCATCTTCTTCTCATGATTAAGATCGAAGTTTTCAATCGACTTCCCGTCTTTATCAAGAATTTGTATCGTCACAGGCGTGTCTTGGTTCGCTTTCGCCTGTTCCGAAGACGCCAATTTGAAAACAGCCTGTACGCCGTCGCCCGCAGCAGCATCACCGTGCCCGCTATGACCAGCATGCTCTTGCCCCATCGCAGTAGGGGTAACCGCAGGAACAAGCGCAGCCGATTTTCCGCAAGCACTAAGTAGGAATACCACTGTTATCAGCAGGAGGCTCCTTTTTTTCATTATTGAATCACGTCATAACCCTGCTCTTCGATTGCCTCTTTAATCGCACCGACACTCAACTTGGTTTCGTCGAACTGCACTTCAACCTCTTTGCTGGCTAAGTTCACTTTCCCAGTTGCACCTAACTCTTTCACCGCTTTCTCAACGGAGTTTACACAGTGATTACAAGTCATGCCTTCAACTTTCAAAATAATATTGGACATTCTATATCGCTCCTTTTCCTAATTAAAGTTATTTCATTAACGTATTCATCGTTTTGAGAAGCTCATCCACGACGTCCATATCGCCTTCTTGTATGCGTTCGACCACGCAGCTCTTCAAATGGCCGGCAAGCAGTAATTTGCCTACGCCATTCAGCGCGGATTGTATCGCTGCGATTTGATGAAGGACGTCGTCACAATACGTATCCTTCTCAATAAGTCCCTTCACACCTCTTACTTGACCTTCAATACGATTGAGGCGTTTAACTAAATCAGACTTCAACTTATCCGAGTGGTGACTCTTTCGCTCTTGATCATCAGAATGACAGCGGTTTTCTTGGGTTTCCATTTCCATAGGAGAACTCCTTCTACGAAGCTTTTTACTTTCATCATACCCCCACACCGTATATTGTCAAGGTGGGAAAACGTGTCACTCACGGTTTCATTCTTTGCAGTCTAAGCGCGTTGAGCACAACCGAAACGGAACTTAAAGCCATAGCAGCGCCTGCTACCCAAGGAGCAAGCAAGCCCAAGGCAGCGATAGGAATGCCTAACGTGTTATAACCTAATGCCCAGAACAAATTCTGCTTAATGTTCCGCATCGTCCTTCTGCTCATTAGGATGGCATCTGGAATGCTGTTCAAATCGCCACGCATGAGTGTAACATCCGCAGCTTCCATCGCCACATCCGTTCCTGTACCTATGGCCATCCCGATATCTGCCATCGCCAGTGCAGGCGCATCGTTGATTCCATCACCCACCATGGCAACTCGCAAGCCTTGCGCCTGCAGCTTCTTTACTTCCTCCGCTTTCCCTTCAGGGAGAACCTCTGCCAGTACGCGATCAATGCCGACTTGGCTGGCAATCGCCTCTGCTGTGCGCTGATTATCCCCCGTCATCATCATGACTTGAATGCCCATTTCGTGTAGGCGAGTGATTGCTGCTTTAGAGGTTTCTTTAATCGTATCTGCTACTGCCACCATTCCAGCATAGCTTCCTTCGATGGCAACAAGCATCACGGTTTTGCCTTCAAGCTCTAGCTGAGTCATATGCGCTAAAGCAGCTTTGACATGGATATCAGACATCGCCATCAATTTCCGTGTACCTACGATCACCTCCCTTCCTTCTACGACTGCACGTATACCAAAGCCAGGTATGGCTTCAAATTGCTTGGATTCCGGCAAAGAAATACCTCTGTTACGAATGCCTTCAACGATAGCATCCGCTAACGGATGCTCTGAATTTCGTTCAGCTGAGCCCACATATTTCAGAAACAAGGTTTCATCTAGCACTGTTTGAACGTCCGTCAACTCTGGTTTGCCTTTGGTCACAGTACCCGTTTTATCAAGTAAGACAATATCAACCCGATGAGTAGACTCTAAGTGCTCCCCGCCTTTGAATAAAATGCCTAGCTCAGCAGCGCGGCCAGAACCAGCCATAATCGAAGTCGGTGTCGCTAAACCGAGCGCGCATGGACAAGCAATAACAAGGATGGCAATCGCCTTTTCCAAAGCGTTCGCGAAATCTCCGGGAGTGACCCAGAAGTACCACACTACAAAGGCAATAAGAGCTATACCGACTACAATTGGCACGAACACGCCAGAAATGATGTCCGCAATCCGCTGAATGGGCGCTTTCGATCCTTGCGCTTCCTCGACAACCTTAATAATTTGCGCCAATGCGGTATCTCTGCCCACTTTAGTCGCCTGCACTTTAAGCACGCCATTCTTGTTCACTGTAGCGCCAATAACGGCATCGCCTGCGCGTTTTTCCACAGGAAGGCTTTCACCTGTCAGCATGGACTCATCTACCGAGGAGAGACCATCTATTACATTCCCATCCACAGGTACTTTCTCTCCAGGCTTTACAAGGACTACATCGCTGACTACAACATTCTCCAAAGGGATGCTCAGCTCTTGGTCGTCTCGGATGACGATCGCTGTTTTGGCTTGCAAACCCATTAATGTTTTAATTGCCTCGGAAGTCCTTCCCTTAGCCAAAGATTCAAACAGTTTGCCTAGTAAAACCAAAGTAATTAACACCGCGCTCGTTTCAAAATACATCTCAGGCGTGTGTTGATGCCCCGCTTGTGCAGCCCAAACAATGGTTAGATACAAGCTGTAAAAGTACACAGATGAAGTACCCATTGAAACTAAGACATCCATATTCGCACTTTTGTTACGAAGCGCTTTATACGCGGCTGTATAAAACTGTCCGCCTATATAGAATTGCACCGGCGTCGCTAATGCTAGCTGCACCCAAGGATTCATTAACAGCTCAGGGAGCCATACCCAAGAGGTAAAAGAAAAATGGCTGACCATCGCCCATAGCAAGGGAAAGGAGAGCACGATCGATATCCAGAGCTTCCGCTTCTGCTTCTTAATCTCCGTCGCTCGATGCTCCGCAGATTTGGTTTGCTCAGTCTTACGAACAGCCTCGTAACCTAACTTCGCTACCCTCATCTGCATGTCAGTCGGTGATACCTCTGCGGGATTATAAACGACACGTGCTGTTTCCATCGCCAAATTAACGGACGCTTCTGTAACGCCCGGCATTTTACTCAACCCTTTTTCGATTCTGGTTGCACATGCCGCGCATGTCATTCCAATTATATCAAAATCAATGGACTCTCTTACCGTACCATAACCAAGCTTGATGATCGTCTGTTCCATACGGTCACGGTTTACCTGGGTCGGATCAAAAGTAACAGCCGCCTTTTCCATCGCGAAATTCACATTCGCCTCAGTCACGCCTTCAAGCTTGCGAAGACCCTTTTCAATCCGAGCAGCACATGCTGCGCAAGTCATACCCGTTAGTTGAAAAGAAGTATGCTTTGTATCTGATTGAGCATCCATTTAACCATTCACCTCACCTAAAAACTTCATTTACTTTCGATATCTATATAGTATACCCCCCTACCCTATATTGTCAAGAGAGGTCTACTCACTATTTCCCATTTCTTCTCACTTTGCCATTTTCCCTTTTGTTTTATCATTTATAGACCTTTCATGGAGGTAACCTAAACAAAAAAACATCTCCTCACTCACAGCGCTTTGAAGCGCAATGCGAGTAACGACATGTTCTCTGGCGTTTTGAATTAAGCTCTGTTTTCGTTTTATTGTTGATTATCGATCAACCCCTCCCCTCTATAGGCGGTCAATTTCATTAAGATTTCTTTGATAAATCTTTCCCCATACAAATACTTTCTTTATTATTTACGTAGGGTTCATAATTTTCAATTTGTTCAAATCCTAATTTATTATATAGTGATATTGCCTCTGGGTTATTAATCCCGGTTTCCAATACTGCACCTATTTTCCCTGCTTCTAATGCCCATGCTTCAAGCTCCATTAGTATTGATTTGGCAATACCCTTTCCCCTTTTTTCTTCTTTTACATACATTCTTTTAATTTCGACTATCCTTTCATTTTCCGTAACTCTAAAACAACCACAACCAACAGCACCGTCATCCTCGTAAGCAACAATTACATATGCATCTAGTTTGACTACGTTGAAAGCAATAAAATTTTGTTGTGTTTCAGGATATCTATTCCACAAGTCTTTATCCAGTAGTTCGATTAGACTACAAAAATCAGGGTTTTCTGAAGAAGTTCTTTTTATACTAATCATCATTAACCTCCTTATTCATCCAGCCAATACACATATTTAGTCGTTACTGATACCATAAAGCCATTAACTAAGCAGTCCTAAAGCATTCAACTCGTCTTCCATCTCACGTCTTAGCAAAAGCCTGTCGCTCTCATCCATGAACGCGGCTTCCACACCATTCATAATGAGCTTCACCAACTCAGACTTCGTGAAACCGAATCGTTCCGTGAGTACGCGATATTCCTTCGTAATATTCGTATTCGAAACGCTGGGATTATCCGTATTGATCGTTATAATTAACCCTTGATCCAAATACTCTCTTATCGGATAATCATCCCAACCCGCCACTGCCTTCGTTTGAATATTGCTAATGGGGCACATTTCCAAAGGAATCCGGCGATCTTTGATCATTTCCATAATAGAGCTATTCTCCTTCAAACGCACACCATGCCCGATTCGAACGGCACCCAGATTCATAACAGCCTCGTAAACATTGCTAGCCCCTGCCGCTTCTCCCGCGTGAATCGTGATAGGAATTCCTAGTCGTTGGGATTCAGCAAATACCTCACGGAAAATTTCTGGTGGATACGAAGCTTCATCGCCTGCTAAATCGACGGCAACGACGCCTTTACCTACGAATTTCCCAGCAGCCTCAACTACTTCCTTATTCATCGCGCAGGCGTGATTTCTCATACAGATAGCAATCACACCCGCCCTTACGCCAAAATCCTGATACGCGCGCTTTAGTCCTTCAATTACGTGATGAATCGTCTCTTCAACGCTGAGCCCGTTGTTCCGATGAAGCTGGGGCGCGAAACGAACCTCTACATACTTACAGTTATGTTCGGCAGCTTGTTCAATAACTTCGTAAGCTACTCGTTCTAACGCTTCCGCAGATTGGAGGAACCGTATCGCAAAGTCGAATTTGCTTAAATATTCGGTAAGACTGCCGCACTCTTCGCCAACGCGCATATGCGGAATCAATCCGACCTTGTCATACACCGGAAGTTCAATGCCTTGACGAACAGCCAGCTCCAGAATCGTCTCAGGCTTCATGCTGCCATCCAAGTGCAAATGAAGATCAACTTTAGGTAATCGTGACAATACATCTTCCGTCCAAATGGTTTCCATCCTCCAGCTCCCCTCTTCCAAATCGGATAAGCAGCCATAAACAATTTTAATTACTTTAAAACAATGTTATTATTATGTCAATATATATAACACAATTTCTTCATTTTATTATATGTGTAATATTACATTACGTTAATATGACGTAATTGAACATTAAAAATTCCGCACAGCGATTACTCCTCCGCGCGGAATTCTTAGACAATCCTTATTTCAATTCACTTCGATGAATCGCCTTCAGAGCTTCTCGCACACTTAGCGGCGAAAGTTCCGTAGTCGCGACGAAAGCGCGAACCGCCTCGGCATCCGTCTTCGAGTACTCGCGAAGCGCCCAGCCAATCGCTTTGCGGATGAAAAACTCTTTGGAATCCGCCATGCGCCGAATACAGTCGAAGAGCAGCGGCACATCTGTCTTTTGCTTGTACTTGAGCTGAAATAGGATGGCTGTGCGCTGCAGCCACATATTATCAGAAACTAGCCACTTCTCCACAGAAGCTGGGATTAACTCTGGAAACTGCTGCAAATAGTAGCCAATCAAATGATCGGCGATAATATCCACAGTATCCCACCATGACTTCGTCACCACGAAGCCTTCAAGTACTTCAAGATGAGACTTCTCAAGTTCCTTGCGCAGCTTGACTAAGATCATCATGGCGGTATAAGCGAACTCTCGCTCCGGCAATTGCCATAATTCCTGAGCGATCTGAACGCCTTCGTCTGCCTTTGGGAATCCATGTTCTTTCCAAAACTGCTTCGTAAGGGCCACACGTTCTGGATTTTTAATCCCTAGGAATGGGAACTGATTGCGCATATACGCTTCCATGGAAGGCGCATAAGATGCGTTATGATGTTCGCGCAGCCACATTTCAAACTTGTCCGTGTAAGGTAATGACATGATAGCAAGCCTCCTTTTCGCCGAATACGCTAGGCCTTTATTGTAGCAATTCTACCCCAATTCGGGTATGCTTATAGCAGAATTTTCATAGATCGACTACTTTTCGGATCGGAGAGGACTACATGACTTACAAACTGGTAGCTGCTGATTTAGACGATACGCTGTTGCGCGACGACCTAACGATTTCACAAGAAACGATCGATGCGATGCATCAAGCTGTCGCCCAAGGTGTCACTGTAACGATCGCTACGGGAAGAAGCTTTCCCTCGGCTGCGAAAATTGCGAAGCAAATCGGGCTCAACGTGCCAATTATTACGTATCAAGGCGCCTTAATCAAAAATTTATTGGACGAGGAAGTACTCTATGAGCGAACTGTCCCTCTGGAGAGTGCCCGCTTTCTACTCGATTTCTGCGAGAAAAGAAATCTTCATCTTCAGCTATACCATGGTGATGAACTGTACGCCGCTGAGGATAACGACAAGATCAAAAATTACGTGCGTCTTTCCAAGACGCCTTATATCATAGGAGATCTGCGACAATGGATCGACATCCCGCAACCGAAGCTGCTTATCGTCGATCAACCTGAGGTTTGCGACCAACTGCGGGAAGAGCTCCTGCCTCTGCTCGGTGACAACATGCACATCACCAAGTCCAAACCGCACTATCTGGAATTCATGCACAAAGAAGGCACCAAAGGACATGCGATTGAGTTCCTCGCACAGCACATCGGCTGCAGTCTCGACGAAGTTATCGCGCTTGGCGATGCTTGGAATGACCGTGAAATGCTCGAAGTTGCAGGACTTGGCGTTGCCATGGATAATGCTTTGCCCGAGCTGAAAGCGTTGGCGAACTATGTAACAACGAGTAACAACGAGGATGGCGTACGCCACGTGATAGAGAAATTCATTCTAGAAAAGAACTAGCATAAAACGATCTCGATTCGCAAGTTAACCTTGCCATCGGATCGTTTTTCCATTTATAGTGTTAGCCGTAGAATGTCCGTCATAACATAGGGACATAGCAACCACTCTACAGCTACACTTTGGAGGTGTTTCCACATGGAAAATTTCCCATTAACACTACGCTCTCTTTTTGAACGTTCGCAATCCTTATTCCCAAAAAAGGAAGTTGTTTCGCGTACTAGCTCCGGCATCCACCGCTACACGTATGCGGATTTTGGGCGGAGAGCGAAGCAGCTGTCCAGCTCCTTACAGACTCTAGGCGTTAAAGCTGGGGATCGCATCGCTACTTTCGCGTGGAATCACCATTGGCATCTTGAGGCTTATTTCGCCATCCCCTGTATGGAAGCTGTCCTGCATACGGTTAACATACGGCTCCCAACTGAGCATATTGCCTACATTCTCAATCATGCGGAAGATCGCTTCCTACTCCTTGATGAATGCCTATTGCCCCTCATCGAAAAAATTCAAGATCAATTAACCACGATCGAAGGCTACATTCTGATAACGGATAAAAAGGAACTTCCGCCTACTTCTTTACATCCAATCTACTTATATGAGAACATGATAGAAAGCGGCGATCCTTCCTTTGAGTATGCATCAAATATAGATGAAAGCGCTCCCGCGGGGATGTGCTACACGTCCGCTACTACCGGTAATCCCAAGGGTGTCGTTTACTCGCACCGTGGCATTTATTTGCATTCGCTTGCCATTGGACTTGCCGATACGCTCGGTCTATCCGAACGGGATATCGTTATGCCCATCGTCCCGATGTTTCACGTCAATGCATGGGGTCTTCCCTTTGCCTCGGTTTGGTTCGGTAGCAAACAAGTACTTCCCGGGCCAGCGCCTACGCCCGATATATTGCTGCGTTTGATCGCTGACGAAAAGGTAACGATTGCAGCAGGCGTTCCCACCGTTTGGACTGCGTCACTCAAAGTCCAAGAAGCGCTGCAAGTGGATTTAACGAGTCTGCGCGCCGTGGTTTGCGGCGGTTCAGCTGCACCACGCAGTCTGATTGAAAGCTACGAGCAGCGGCTGAAAGTGCCCTTCTATCATGCATACGGTTTGACGGAAACGAGCCCGCTCGTCACCGTATCTCGCCTCAAGAGCTATCAAGAAGAGGCGCTTATGGATGAGCAGCTCACCACACGAGCCACACAAGGTTTGCTGGTACCAGGGCTTGATATGAGAATCGTTGGCCCACGAGGGGACGTTCAGTGGAACGGTCAAGAGATGGGCGAGATTTTGCTTCGCGGACCTTGGGTGGCGACGCAATATTACAAAGATGAGCGAACACAAGAATCGTTCCAAGATGGATGGTTTCATTCGGGAGATATCGCTGTAATTGACCAGGAAGGGTTCGTGAAGCTGGTCGACAGAGTGAAAGATTTGGTCAAAAGCGGCGGCGAATGGATTTCCTCGCTCGATTTGGAGAACGCTTTAATGGCCCACTCTAACGTATTCGAGGCTTGCGTCATCGGTGTTCCTCATCCGAAGTGGGATGAACGTCCTCTCGCTTTTGTTGTCCTCAAAGACGCCGCTCTGCAAGCAGGCGACAAAGATGATCTACTGAGCTTTCTTACGGACAAATTTACGAAGTGGTGGATTCCTGATGATGTTATTTTTCTTCATGAAATTCCGAGGTCGTCCGTGGGCAAATTTTTGAAACGCGAGCTTCGTGAGCAATACCACACTTATTTTACAGCAGACTAGACCCGCCATGAACAATCCAGAATTAGAAGGCTTTCGCTTTTATTCCCCAACAAAAGTGCGTTTCTGCGAAACGGATGCCAACGGATATCTGAGCCACGTCTCATCTGTCATTTAAATGGAACAAGTTGGCTGTGACAATATGAGCATTTCAACGATACACTCGTAATTTACATAAAAGTGAGCCGACTCGGTACCTCGTCGATTTAGCTGAACGTATTCAACAATTCGAGACAACGTTTGCCCAAAATCAAAACTCCCCAAACAAATAATTAATAATGGAATTCTCATGAAGGGTGTTGGCCTATGTTTGAGCAGACGCTTTTGAAAGATAAAGTCATTCTCATTACGGGGGGCGGCACGGGGCTTGGTCGTGCGATGGGGGAGAAATTTCTATCTCTAGGCGCCAAACTTGCGATCACAAGCCGCCGCGATGAAGTATTGGCCCAAGCTGCTGCCGAAATGAGCGGCGATGGCAAAGAAGTTTTCTACAAAAGCTGCGACGTTCGAGACCCTCTCCAAATTCAAGAGATGGTGAATGCCGTTGAACAGCACTATGGCCGTATTGACGTACTGATCAATAACGCGGCTGGCAACTTCGCCAGCCCAACAGAGAACCTCTCCCCGCGCGCCGTGGATGCCGTTCTAAACATAGTCCTACACGGCACGTTTTACACAACGCTGGAAGTTGGTAAAAGATGGATCGAGCAAGGTGTTGGGGGCACGATGCTCAATATCGTAACCTCCTATGCTTCGACGGGCTCCGCATTTGTAGTACCCTCGGCTGCGGCCAAGGCCGGCGTGCTCGCCCTAACGCGCTCGCTTGCCGTCGAGTGGGCGCGACACGGCATACGGCAAGTCGCCATCGCCCCAGGGCTATTCCCGACCGACGGTGCTTGGAGCCGATTGGCCCCTACACCTGAGCTGTCGGAGAAGCTGCTGAATCGCGTTCCGCTGCGACGGGTTGGAGAGAAGGAAGAGCTAGCCAACTTGGCCGCTTATCTCATTTCAGACTATGCCGCTTACATCAACGGCGAAGTTGTCACCATTGACGGCGGCGAATGGCTTCAAGGCGCCGGGCAATTCAACGATCTGCTCGAAGTAACCGATGAGCAGTGGATTGACCTCGCCGAAATGACACGCAAAGGTAAATCTTAAGTATAAGCAAAAAATCGCCAGTCCTTTCGGCTCTAAATAGAGTCCGGTGGATGGCGATTTTTTGTTTATTATAGATCGTCTTCTAACGCTCTACGATAACATCGGCGCTGAAGCTGCGGGAAGAATCATCCCAGTTCATCTTAACCAGCAGCCGATCTGCGCGGAACGAATAATAAGAAGACAAGTAAACCGAAACAGCATCAATAACTTGTTGTTGATTCAAATAGTGCTGTTTGCCATAGATTGAGCCTTTGGCCGAAAAGCCATGACGCTCCTCATAGGACACTTGAACATCATGAACGTTGTGAGGAGCACTTCCCTCTACGCGACCGTGATTGTCCTGCGAGGCAATAAAGACGTGAACGGAATCAAGAACATCTTGTTCATCGAGAAATAGATTCATCGTTTAGTAGCTCCTTCTTCTTCTGATTGATTGAACGACCTTCATCACGATAGCAATGACTGCAATGATCAGAATGATGTCAATCAACATCGAGAGAAACGAGAACGATTGGTTCACATAACCGCCACCAGCAGCAGGGTAAGAGCCTCCCCAAGGGTGAAGCATCGAGCCTAGGAACGTACCCGCAGCGAATGCTCCAACCATCGGCCACATGCTGCTGCCCATACGAGATCCAGTCGGAACCGTGTTTGAATACGTGCTTTTGTTATAATAGCTTTTTCCTGTATTCGGATTCACTGTACTTCCGTTCGTTACATTGGAGGAAGGACGTTGAAATCCTGTGCTGTTTGTCGCTCCGCCGCTTGTGCTGCCGCCATTGTTAGACATGTTCGGCACTGTCGACTTACTGGATGAGCCTCCGCTGAAGCCTGATGAGCTTCCGCTATCCGAAGTGCTTGGCGCTGTTTTGCTGCTCGAGCCTCCACTGAAATTAGAATTGGATTTGGATCCCGTAGAGAAGGAACCGGATCTGGACGAAGTGCTAGGCGAGCTACCCTTCGCGTCAGCGATGGAGATATTGGCTGTGTTGGCCAGCAATAAAACGGCCGTCATAATTGCAATTACTTTGGTTTTCATTTTGGTTTCCACCTTGTCTGTTTGTCGTATATGTATATATACGAAGTCACGAATCGATAAGTTTCAATAAATACAAACAAAGTCAGACAGCTTCACAGCTATCTGACTTTTCTTCCATATGTACAACAAAACAAGATCAAACTCAATCCGTTTTATTTTGAAACTGACGAATAAATTTCACAGCTTGGCGAATATCGGCCTCTGGATTGTTGCCGACCTCTCTTTCGATGGTCAAATAACCCGTATATCCGATATCTCTAAGTGCACGGAAATAAGCGCCGAACGGTACATTGCCCTCTCCAAGCGGCAATTCGGCGAAAGCATTACCTTCGGAGCCTGAGGCCATTTCAGCAATCTTATCATGGTCCATCCCCTCAAAGCCAAGGGCTCCGTAAACGAGACGCGGATCGATCTCACGATACCGAATCCCGTCTTTGACATGGGTATGCACGATGTATTCCTTCAATATATGCACTCCTTGCACTGGATCGTCACCGGTTACCATAATCATGTTCGCTGGATCGAAATTAACAGAAACGCCCTTCGTGCTTAGCGTGTCCAGAAAATTCCGCAAGTGTTCAGCCGTTTCCGGGCCTGTCTCGATGGCAAAAAATGCGCCTTTGCTATGCGCATATTGCCCGAGCTCCTCGCAAGCCTGCTGCATGCTTAAGTAAACCTCGCTCTGCGTGTCCTCCGGCACGATGCCAATATGCGTCGTTACAATGTTCGTACCGAGATCAAGAGCGAGGTCAAGAATGCGTTTGGATTTCTCGATTTTAGCAGGGTTCGCCGCCCTATCCTGAAAGCCATGGCCCCCTAAATCGCCGCACAGCGCAGAGATTTCAAGACCAAGCGAAGCGATATAGGCTTTAAGTTCCAGTCGATCCGCACTGGTCAAATGATCGGGGTCCATTTCCCCGCTGACGGCATAAATCTGCACGCCGTCGGCTCCCGCTTCCTTTGCTTTCTTCAAACCTTCTCTCACGCCTACACCGAAGCTATCGACGATAATACCGATTGGATTCGTTAAAGCCATCTGCTCTTCCCCCCATCTGTATCGGAATTAATTGAAGTGAATTTCGATACCTTTTTCGCTGGATTCATAAATGGCGCACAAGATTTTCGTCAGCTCCACACCGTCCTCGACAGGAGAAATGAGTTCTTTGCGGCCTAAGCATACATTGACAAAGTAGTCGATTTCATTACGAAAGCCGTCCATAAATTCAAAAGAGGGA
The DNA here is from genome assembly GCF_010820665.1 of Paenibacillus sp. SYP-B3998. GTDB lineage: Bacteria > Bacillota > Bacilli > Paenibacillales > NBRC-103111 > Paenibacillus_E. Next base: position 26,307 of record NZ_JAAIKC010000018.1, read on the forward strand.
TGATCGATTTGAGGTGTAATGTTTAAGATGGTGTCATGCTTCTCACTCACGATGCAGAACTCAGGCTCAATCTCGGCCCCGCCTTGATCACCGAATATTTTCAAGGCGAATTCATTCTTCTTGGCATGCAGGGTGAAGCTGACATCCACCATCAGCGAAGCGCCATTCTCGAAGCGGATGAGCGCATTGGCCATATCCTCCACCGTGTTCTTAGAAGCATCATAATCAGCAGCTTTGTAAAAGGACAAGTTCTGGATATGCGAGCGATTGCCCAGCTTCGTATAGGTGTTCCCGCTGACGGACTTCACTTTCGGCCGTCCCATCAAGTACCAGCATAGATCAATGACGTGGATGCCGATGTCGAAAAGCGGGCCTCCGCCGGCGCGTTCCTTGTCGGCGAACCAGCCGCCAGGATTACCAAGTCGGCGCAAGTACGAAGCCTTGGCGTAATAAATCTCGCCAAGCTCGCCTGCATCAATGAAGCGTCGCAGCACCTGTGCGTTCGTGCCGTAGCGGCGAACGAAGCCAACCTGCAGCAGCTTTCCGCTGCGGCGAACGGCTTCTTCAACGCGCAGCGCTTCTTCAACGCTCGTGCAGAGCGGCTTCTCGCACAGCACATGCTTGCCCGCTTCCAATGCGGCAATGCTGAGCGCTCCGTGCGTGTTGTTCCACGTACAAATACTCACAGCATCAACTTCCGGATCGGCCAACATATCGCGATAATCCGTAAAAAAGGTCTTCGCGCCATGCTTCGCCGCCGCAGCACTTGCACGCTCAGCGTTCATATCCACGACCGCATAAAGCTCGACTTCAGGGTGCTCCGCATAAGAAGTTAAATGTGCATCGGAGATGGAACCAGCGCCAATAACAGCTACCTTCAATTTCGTCATCTGAGTAATCCTCCCTATCCTTTTACAGCGCCAGCCGTCATGCCCTTCATAATTTGTTCTTGGAACAATAAGAAGACAACAATTGTTGGCAGCACTGCAATCGCAAGCGCAGCCATCGTAAGTTCATAATCCGTCATATATCCCGTTGCAAATGCGGATAAACTAAGCGGAACCGTCTTAAGTGCAGGCTTACTAATAAAGACAAGAGCAAAAGCGAAATCATTCCAAAACCGCAAAAATCCTAATATAGCAACCGTCGAAAGCGCAGGCATACTAAGCGGAAGCATCATTTTGAAGAAAATGCCCCAGTATCCAGTTCCATCAATCAACGCGGCTTCCTCAATCTCTTTGGGAATCGTAACCAGGTAAGCAGCTATAACGAAAATGGCTAGTGGCAATTCGAAGGCTGTGTAAGGAAAAATAAGTGCGCCGTACGTATTCAAAATGCCGATTTTTTTCATTAAAATAAAGAGCGGCACTAGGGTACTATGAACAGGGATAAGCATCCCGAGCAAAAATAATCCCATAAAAAACGATTTCAAACGAAACTCAAAACGAGATAAAACAAACGCCGCAAGCGCACCGATAACCAATGTCAACACTAAGGCCGCTACGGTTACAACTGTTGAGTTCCAGAGGGAAAGCCCCATTCCGGATACCTTCCACGCCCTAACTAAGTTATCCCATTTCCAGATGGTTGGGAGTAAAAATGGACGGGAATAAAATTCTTCATTTGACTTAAAAGCACTAATAAACAACCAAATCAACGGATATAACGTGACCAACGCATAGAGGGTCAACAGGGAATTCGTTATCCCTTGCTTCCATCCTTTTGCTCTCTTGGTTCCAACGGGTAATTCCGTCTGCCTCAATACAGTCTGCTGCATAGATGTCCCCTCTCTCCTAACGATAGTCTCGCTTCATCAAATATTGGCTGCCGACAATCAAGATGAGACTTAAGATAATAATGGCTGTGGAAATGGCGCTGCCGAATCCAAAGCGGTATACGTTGAATGTGCTGTTATACATGTAAGAAGCGAGCAGCTCCGTGGAATGCGCCGGACCGCCACCTGTCATGACATAGATTAAATCGAAGGCTTTCAAGCTGCCCGAAATACAAAGCACGATTGCGACCTTCACGGTATCCCAAATCATCGGCAGTGTAATTTTGAAAAGCTTACGCACGGGGCCGACGCCATCAAGCTGCGCAGCATCCTCAATTTCAGGTGAAATATTTTGTAAAGCGGCAATAAACATAATCATGTAAGGACCAATATAATTCCAGATGATCGGCACCATCAGGGCGAACATCGAAAATTTCGGATCGGAGAGCCAAGCTTTTTTCCAACTTTCAAGTCCCATTCCATCTAACAAAAAGTTTAAGATACCAATCTGCGGGTGATAAATGTAACCCCAAATAATCCCGACAACAACGGAAGACAATACCATTGGCATAAATACAGAAGCTCTAATTACCCGTTGAAACAAGGTGCTTTTCATAAGTAAAAGCGCTAAAATCAATGCCATCGGCACTTGGCCGAAGACAGAAGCTACAACAACGAGCATGTTATTTTTGAAAGCTTTCCAGAAGATCGGATCTTTGAATACTTCTACATAGTTGTCAAATCCAATAAATTTGGCCGCTCCTATCCCTTTCCAATCGAAGAAACCGTAATAAGCCGACCAAAAGATAGGTACAATAACGAAAACCAGATAAATCACAAGTGCCGGTATGAGCCCTATCGTGATAAATCCTCTGATACGTGCAGCTGCTGACATAACTTCCCTCCTATCAAGTCTTATCAATTAATTAGAAATTGACCAAAAGTAGATTCTATTGGGCAACCCCTAATTAAACGTTTAGACATCTATCTCTCTTTTAAAAAAGGGCTCCAGCCGGGATAAGGCTGGAGTCCTGGTTCATGTATTATTTCCCTAAAGATTTGGCTTGCGAATCTTGAATTTTCTTGGCAATATCTTCTGGCTTACCGCCCATTAGGAGCTCTTGCAAGCCGTTGTTGACTACATCGGCAGTAGCGGAACTAAGCTTGCCATCGTATACCGGTGTTCTCTTAACGTTGGCCATCATTTTGTATACCTCGGCGAAGATGGAGGATACTTTGGTTGTATCTAGATCTGCTTTGTAGCTGACCAAGTTGTTGCTATCCAAGATTGCTTTCTGTGCTTGTGGACCAGACAATGCATAGATCAGTTCATAAGCTGCTTCTTTTTGAGCGCCAGTAACCTTTTTGCTCATACCAAGACCCGTTCCTACTACGCCTGAGAGGGAATTCGGGTCGCCTTTACCGTTAGGCACGGTAGGCAGAACCGTTACAGCCATGTTCGCCAATGCTTCTTTGGAAGCGTTGGATGCCAAGTTTGTTAACGCCCAGCCACCATCGATCATCATAGCGGATTTACCTTGCGCAAACATTTGTTCCATTTGTGTATTATCAATGCTGTTGAAGCCCTCTTGGAAAGCGCCCGCTTTGCCAAGCTGCTGCAAGTACGTCAGCGCTTGAACGAATTCCGGATCCGTGAATTTTGCGCCGTTTTGATCAGCGGCTTTCAAGAACCACTCTGTACCTGTCACACGATCAGCAAGGGAGCTGAGAATGCTTGATTGCGCAACCCAAGCCGCTTTGTTACCAAGTGCGATTGGCGTGACGTTATTCTTTTTGAACGTACCCACTAAACTCATAAGGTCATCCCAAGTTTTAGGCGGCTGTACGTTGTATTTATTGAAAATTTCTTTATTGTAATAAAGAATCGATGTAGGTGAAAGGGCCATAGGCGCGCTGTATGTTTTACCGTTAACTGTGAAATCATCGAAAGAGCCTGGCAAGAAGCCGTTTTTCCACTCTGCTTTGCTGTCAAGAAGTTCATTAATTGGTTGAAGCAAGTCGCCGCCAACGAACTCTTTGGTCATAACGCCTGGCCACATAACGAACAGATCTGGCATTTCATTTGCTGCAGCAACCGTTTTCAAACGAGGACGGTAACCATCGGGTGGAATCCCTTGAACATCTAACTCTACGTTCGGGTGATCTTTTTTGAATTGCTCCATGTAAGCACGCATAGTTTTCGCACGAAGATCCTCACCTGTGTAGTTATGCCAGATAGAAAGTTTCACTTTTTCGCCTGATTTACCTGCGTCTGCTGCTTTAGGCGCTGCGCTGCCTGTAGCACCGTCTGTTGTTCCGCTCGTACCACAGCCAGCTAGCAAGGATAATGACAACGCTGCAGCCAGCGTTACAATAAATGATTTTTTCATGTGATCGAACCCTCCTCATCTCTAGTTACAACTTTAGTATAGGGGACATTATTAGGAGGCGGTACGGGAGAGACTTCGGCGGAGAGGGGGACATTTATCAGTCTTTGCTCCCCTGCCGAAATTCAGATGGTGTTCTTCCAGTGTACTTTTTGAACTGCTGCGTAAAGTATTTAATATCTTCATACCCTACTCTTCTGGCTACGTCGCTGACCTTGGTCTGCGAGCTTTGAAGGATATCAATTGCGCGTTTTATTCGCTCTTGCGTAACAAATTCTATATACGTGCAGCCTGTTTCGCGTTTGAATACTTCACTGAAATGATTGGGATTCACGTGCACGAACCTCGCAACCTGTTGGAGCGATATCGCTTGATCCAAGTTGTCCCGAATGTAAGCGATTGACTTATGAATATAAGCGTACCGATTTTGTCCCAAACCTTGATGAAAGCTGGTCATGACCGCGGATAAGGACTTAAATACTTCTTCTTCGGGACGACTGTCGCCTTCAAACGAAGGCAGCGCTTCGACCGGAATCGTTTTCGCTTGAGAGGCGCGGGCACGTTCTAACCAGCGGCGCCCCGTAATGATCATCGAATGTAAGTAGCCTTGGACGGAAACGGGCGTAGCCGTGGTATCCTCCAGCAACGCGCGCACCTTCTGATTGACCCAATGACGCAGCTCAGTCGCGTTGTCGCTCATCAGAATGGCTGTAAGCTCAGCCTCTTCCTTCTCCGTACAAACCGTGCGCCCCCCGCTGCGCTCACGTATATCCTCTTCTGTATATAAACCCTGAGTACCTAGCAATCCCCGATAAGCAAAAATCTCCTTGGCTGTGCGGTAAGACTCCCGCAAGCTCTCGTAATCGAGGGCTACGCTGCCCACCGCCGTAAAAGCAACGCATTTGAGCGTATCCGTAACACGCTTGATCGCCCGCTTCAAGCCACTATGTTCGGCCTCGCCTGCTTCCACGCGGACGACGAGCAATAAATGATCTTTATTCATAAGGGTTACGCAGGGGAGCAGTTCAAAGAGAATATTCTCCGCCGCTCCCTGTAAAAGCCCCGTGAACGGCGCCTGTCCCCAACCTGATACCGAGACGAGCAGCACTTGCATGGGAGCAGGCGATTCCGACTGCTCCTGCACATTAACCCTTCGTTTATGAAACCAGTAGCACAGCTGTGCCCGTCCTTCTGGATCATCCTGCACGCCCCTTTGTAACGCACGATCCAACAATTGATTGCGCAGGGCAGCTTGTTGAAGATTATCTTGCTTCATCGATTCCCATTTATCCATGATATTTTGCTTGGCTTTCAAAGCAGCTTTAATAATCTCTTCGGGACGACTTGTCTTGAGCAAATAGTCGGTTACACCTTCGCGAAGGGCCTGCTGCGCATAACCAAAGTCATCATATCCGGTAAGGATGACGATTTCCGTATCCGGCAGCATTCCCTTGACCACACGGGCAAGCTCAATACCGTCCATACCGGACATTCGAATATCCGTAAGCACAATGTGCGGCTTCTCCACAGGGATACGCTCCAAAGCCTCTTCAGCCGAAGAGGCGGGTGGGAGCAGCTCAAGCCCTAGCTCCTTCCAATTGATCACCGTACATAAGCCTGTACGTATGATGACTTCATCATCCACAATTAAGATTTTCATAATGACGTCTCTCCCTTCGACAGAGGTATTGAAAATGTGATTCGCGTGCCGGCACCACTGGTACTATCAACTTCAAGCCCCGCATGGATGCCGTAATGCAGCAGCAATCTTCGGTGCACATTGATGAGACCATAGCTGGTTATCGTTTTCTTACGTTCCTTGGCTGCTTCGTCCAGTAAGCCCATCTGGCGATTAGCTAAAGCAAGCTGCTGCTGGATATCGTAAAGCTTGCTCTCTTCCATCCCGATTCCGGTATCTTCAACAACGAATTTCATCCTATCTTCCTGCAGTTCGCCATGCACATAGATGTTCCCCTTTGATTTCTTCTTCTGAATGCCATGGATCAAGCTATTTTCTATGAGGGGTTGCAGCAGCAGCTTCAGCATCGGGATTTGAAGCATCCCTGGATCCATAAAGAACTCAATCTCGAATTGCTCCGGAAACCGAATCGCTTGGATATAAGCATAGTTCTGTGCATGCGACACCTCCTGCTGCACAACACAGAATTCCTCGCCTTTGTTTAAGCTAAAGCGTAAGAAATCGCTGAGCGCTCCTACCATTTCGGCAATCTGGCGATCCTTGTTCATCAGCGCAATCCAGTGGATAGAGGAAAGGGTATTGTAGAGGAAGTGCGGATTAATCTGTGCCTGCAGCGCTAATATATCCGCCTCTTTTTTCATCGCTTCATTCAGCTGTACCTGATCTTTGAGTCTGCCGATGCGCTCACTTAGCTTGTTATAGCTGTGAACAAGCAGCCCGACCTCGTCGGTACTCTTTACCTCGTAGGTCGGAATCGTATCGTCAGGATTCAAATCTTTCAGATATTTCGTCAATTTGATCAAAGGTTTCGTTACCCACTGAAAGAAATAAAGCACCATCACAATCGTAATTAGCAGGGCAATCCCTATGGCAACGGCTGTGACTGTAAGCACGTAACCATTTTGCGCCTGATAAATGTGGGTAGGAATGAAACCGACCAACTTCCAGTCAAGTTTAGGAATCGCATTATATAAAAGGGTATGACGCTGATTATCGAAAGCTAAGCTAAGAATGCCGCTGGGGTTCTGGAGATTTCCCAAGCTTGGAAACATCTCCGCTGCAGAACGTCCTAACCATACAGGATCGCCTCCAGCGATAATATTGTTATACTGATCCAGCAGTAGAACGAACCCGCTATGTTCCCAGCCGGCTTCCACTACGTATCGCTCAATCTCCGCTTGGTCTAGACTAATTGCCAACGTGCCTATTGTCTTGAAGGTATTCGTATCGCGTATGGGCCTCACTAAAGAAATGATGCGTTTAGGACCATCCGAGGTCTGGTTTGCATAAAGCGGCGACCACCATTTCGCGGCAGATTTGTAAACGGATTCATTTTGCTGCAAAAGCGGATATAACCCTGAGTTCGTTATCGTTGTTGTAGATAAGACAGGGCTGCTATTTTTGGGTGTAATCGTAATGTTGGAGATGTATTTTTTGGAATAGGAGAGATTCCATAGCGTACCGACGATCTGCGAGTAACTGTTGACATCCCCTTCTGAGTTGGTCAGATAGGTTTGAATATCCTTTTGCCCAATTATGAAAATAGACATGTTCTCCACGTCCTGCGTGACAAAATCGAGCTTGTCCATAATCTGCCTCAACGTGTTCATCCCCGACTGCTTCGCTTTATCTTCCGTTACCGACGTTGCGATGCGATAAGAAACAACACCTGTTGAGAGTAGCGGCAGTATAACGGCAAAAAGGATCAACAATGACAGCTTGCGTTTCAGGGATTTGGCAATCCAGCGCTTCATGGGTGATTCCCCCTTTATTCTTACAATTAGCTTTTTTACATATTACCATGAGCCCTGTGTAAATATCATACTTTTTTTTAGCTTAACAAACTTTTTGTTTGACAAACAAATTGTTTGTGGTACCATTTTGCTCAGAATAACCATGCAAGGGGAGAAGGGATTCATGGAATCGATTCATGATGAATTTGATTTTTTGACAGATCTCGTTACTGGGCTTGCTGCCCAATTCGGAGATAGCTGCGAGGTTGTTCTGCATGATTTAACCGGCTCCTACGATAGTTCCATTGTCGCCATTGCGAATGGGCATATCACTGGCCGTAATGTGGGAGATCCAGGTACGAATCTAGGACTTGAACTGCTGCGAGGCAGCCAAGTGAACGGCAACAAATCGAACTATATGACGCAAACGAAGGACGGACGCATTCTGCGATCCAGTTCCATGTATATGAAAAATAAAGAAGGCAATATCATTGGCTCGCTTTGTATCAACTTTGATATCACGGAGCTGATGGTAGCAGGCAAAACGCTGCAAACGCTCATCAATCCAGGGGAACAAACCGAAATCAAAGAATCGTTCGTCACCAGTGTAAGCGATTTGCTAGACGCTCTTATTCAAGAGGCGCAAGAGCAGGTCGGTAAGCCTGTCGCTGTTATGACAAAGGAAGACAAGATGAAAATGATTCAACTGCTAGACAGCAAAGGCGCCTTCCTTATCAAAAAAGGCGGCGAGAAAATATGCGCCTATCTAAATATTTCCAAGTATACCCTCTATAGTCACTTAGAAGAAGGTAAAAGTGCTGCAAAGGAGAGTGAAGAATGATGGACTTGCAAGTTGAAACATCGTTGGAAACCTTAGAAACACCTTGTCTCCTTATTAACGGAGAGCTGGTGGATCAGAACATCCAGATCATGGCTAACATCGCTAAAAAGAATCATGTGCAGCTTCGGCCCCATGCCAAAACCCACAAGCTCCCGCGCATTGCGCTGCAGCAAATGGCGGCTGGCGCCGTCGGAATCACGGTTGCCAAAGTAGCCGAGGCGGAAGTTATGGCCGCGGGCGGCGTGAACAATATCTTCATCGCTTACCCGCTCGTGACGGAGCGTAAGATCGAAAGAGCCATACGCTTGAGCGAGCGCATTGAGCTAATCGTCGGCGTCGATAGCTTAGCTGGCGCGCAGCGCATGGAACAAACGGCTAGCCGCCTCGGCCATTCGCTGCAAGTTCGGTTGGAGATCGACACCGGCTTGCGCAGAACGGGCGTGCTCTACGAGCAGGCAGCTGTACTCGCAGCCGAAATTGCTCAGATGCCGCACCTGCGGCTGACTGGCATCTACACGTTCCGCGGCTCGCTGCTTGCAGGCAAGCCCACTCTGGACTTGGCTGCAGCCGGCCATGAAGAAGGCACATTGATGGTGCAGCTTGCCGAGCGCTTAAGAGCGCAAGACATTGCCATCGCGGATGTCAGCGTTGGCTCTACGCCAACGGCCGCTTACGCAGCTGAGGTAGCTGGCATAACGGAGGTACGGCCAGGCACCTACGTGTTCCACGACCGGATGCAAGCGCGCTTCGGCGTCTGCGGCATCGAAGACTGTGCTGGCAGCGTACTCGTTACCATCGTCAGCCGACCTTCGGCCGACCTGGCCATCGTCGACGGCGGCAGCAAAACGTTCGCGACCGACGTGCAGCCAGGCACTGATCCGCTGCAGCTTCGCGGCTTCGGGCACGTCATCGGCCACGCGGACGCACTGCTCGTCCGTCTTACGGAAGAGCACGGTATGGTCGAGCTTGGACCGATCGCGCAAGCCGCTGGCTTGCAAGTCGGTGATCAGCTGCGCATTATCCCCAATCATATTTGCAGTACTGTCAACCTCCATAATTCCGTTGTCTTATATCGCGGCAACGCGCTAGAACGCTTGCCCGTACTTGCACGTGGAATGTTGGAGTAAGGAAAGGGAGGAATCGCGATTATGTTAGATCTTATTCTCAAAAATGGACGTATTGTCGATGGAACAGGCAATCCTTGGTTTGCCGGGGATGTCGGGATTCAGGGTAACAAAATTGTCGCTGTAGGTCAGATTCATGACGACGCGCGGCAGGTTGTGGATGTACAGCGACAGGTTATTTCTCCCGGATTTATTGATGGTCACTGTCATTCGGATCTGATGATTTTCGATTACCCGCATAGCGAAATCAAAATGCGTCAAGGGGTTACCGCTGAAGTAGTCGGGAACTGTGGGTTGGCGCCTGCTCCTTTCGTCCCTGCGCAAGCGGAGCTGCTTCAAAGCTATGTCCAACCCGTGCTCGGTCAAACCAAATGGGCATGGCCGTGGGAAACAGTTGCGCAATATATGGATGCCGTTGCAAGCTCACGCCCTTCTGAGCATTTGGCTACCTATGTAGCGCATGGCGCCCTTCGGATTGCCGTTATGGGCTTTGCCAATCGCCCTGCTACTCCCCAAGAAGTTACGCTGATGAAGCAAATGCTTGAGGAAGGCCTGAAAGCTGGAGCCATCGGTCTCTCCATCGGCTTGCTTTATGCACCGGGAAGCTACACAAGCAAAGAAGAAATTGCTGAGCTTTGCTCTGTGCTTCCGAAGTACAACGGTCTCTTCTCCACGCATATTCGCGGGGAAGGCAATAACTTGCTGCCTTCGGTTCAAGAAGTTATTTGGATAGCGGAGAAGGCTGGCGTATCGCTACACATCAGCCATCTTAAAGCGGCAGGCAAGCGAAATTGGGGACAAATTGTCGATGCCTTGGATCTGATTGAAGATGCAAGAGCACGCGGCATGGATGTTACTTGCGATGTGTACCCGTACAATGCGGGTTCAACGAGCCTCACGACAATCCTTCCTCCTTGGGTGCTTGAAGGCGGGATTGAAAAAGCGCTCGAAGTGCTGCGAATCCCTAAATTACGCGCTCAAATTCGGGAAGAGTTGAGCCATGAACAAAAAAATTGGGACAATTTAATTTGTTCCACGGGCTGGCAAAGTGTGTTCCTTTCTGCGATGCATACAGCCAAAAACCGTCATCTCGAAGGCAAGCACCTTGCGGAAATTAGCGAGCAGCGCGGGCAGCATCCTGCTGAGTGCATGATGGATTTGCTTTTGGAAGAGGACGGCCGTATCTCGATTGTCTATTTCCATATGTCTGACGAAGATGTCAACCAAGTTGTCGGTTACGATAAATCCCTCATCGCTTCAGATAGTCTTACTTGCGATACAGGGAAGCCGCATCCGCGCTTATACGGGACATTCCCCCGGGTATTTGCCAAATATGTGCGTGATCAGAAGATTCTAACTTTGGAGCAAGCGGTGCGAAAAGTAACCTCTTTCCCCGTCCAACGTTTCAAATTAGGCATGCGCGGTCTCATTGTTCCTGGTTACATCGCCGATGTGGCTGTATTCAACCCGGATACTATCCAGGATCATGCGACTTTCGAAGATCCAAGGCAGTATCCTGACGGCATTTCTCATGTCGTTGTGAACGGTAAGTTATCTTTATCGGGTGGCCAGCATACACAAGCGCGCGAAGGAAGCTTCATCCGCGCCCAACACTGCTGCCATCACAATCACTAATCTAGCTAAATTTATAATTTGACTTGGAGGTCATCATTTATGTCTCAAATCGAAAAACGTCTACAAGAACTCGGTATCACGCTTCCACCTTCACCAGAACCGCGCTTCACTTATATTCCTTGCAATCAAACAGGCAATCTTATTTATCTATCCGGCCAAGATTGCCGCATTAACGGCGATCTCATGTACGAAGGTAAAGTAGGAAGCGACGTTACTATCGAACAAGCTCAAGCTGCAGCTCGCCAAACCATCATCAACTGCCTAGCCGTGATGAAAGGCTACCTTGGAGATTTGGATCGCGTTGTGAAAATCGTTAAGATGCTTGGCTTCGTTAACAGCGCACCAGGTTTCGGAGATCAACCTTACGTCATCAATGGCGCATCCAACTTGTTGGTAGATGTTTTCGGCGAAAACGGCAAACATGCTCGTTCCGCTATCGGTACTAGCGATCTTCCTTTCCACACACCTGTGGAAATTGAATTGATTGTGGAAATCCGCGACTAATTTCAGAAAGACCAAAAAAGCCGACGCTACGCTGCCCAAAAGCAGCTTAGCGTCGGCTTTTCATATTGATTTCAAGTAAATCACAACAAAATTACACATGACAAGTCTAAATGATAAGGAAAGGAGGGATACCTTTGAAAAGCTTCATACATATTTTTCTAGCTATTTGGCTAGTAGGCTCCTTATGTGCGAGAACCGCTTATGCCGATTGGGCACACAATTTTGTCGTCAATGATGGGAAAGCATATATCATCTCGAATAGCCAAGTTGATAAAAAACAAATTGGTTCAAGGATAGGGAAAGTGACGCTTTATTCCGATAAGGAAGGTACTTACTCAGGGAATTTTTCGAACAGTTATCCGCGAGGCACTGCATTTTATAAAATTATTGATGTAGATATACATGATGCCATTGCAATAAAAGAAAGTAATGGGATGTTTGTAAAGGCGACTTATCATGGAGAGTATGCCGGAAGTACATTGAATTGGCAGGATGTAGCTGCCTATTCTTTGGGAGTCCTTCTGCTTATAATCATGATCTCATCGTTCGTTAATAGGAGATTAAAGCCATGATAGCATGAAGGCTCCTCCCACTGCTTTTACTACACTGTACATACGAACGTTGTTTACACTCGGAACCTGCCAATTAACCCTTGTAAGTCTGCAGCCATACGGTTTAGCACGGTCGCAGAAGAAACAATTTCATCTATGCTTGCGTACTGATTTTCAACGTTAGACGATACCACTTTTGCCCCTGAAGCCGTTTGTCCAGCCACTTCGTCAATGGCGCGTATGACCTCGACAGCTGAGCGCGTTTTCTCGGCGATAGCCGCAGAACGTTCGGTTACTTCCACGATCTGACCTGCTACCTCGTCCATTGCGTTCTGGATACGCTTGAAAGTATTCTTTGCTTCGCTGACAACCTGCAGCCCAGTTATCACCTCTTTGCTCCCCGACTCTGTAGAGCTAATGACATCCTGCGTTTCCATCTGAATGCCATCAACCAGCCCTGCAACTTCTCCAGCAGCCACAGAAGTTTGCATCGACAGCTTGCGAATTTCATCGGCAACGACTGCAAATCCTCTGCCTGACGATCCTGCACGAGCTGCTTCAATCGAAGCGTTAAGTGCAAGCATGTTCGTCTGTCTTGCGATATTCGCGATCATCCCGTTGGCGTTGACAATTTGCTCGGAACGCTGCCCTAATCTTTGTACAGAGACTACAAGCTCCATCATTTTATGATGAATGGCGTTCATCTGAGCGATTGCGGAATCAACCGCTTCATTCCCTGCCTCGGCTTCCTTCTGTGCTTGGGATGACTGGAAGTTAGCAAGCTGCGTCACATTAGCAATTTGATCAACGGCTGCGGACATCTCTTCCATAATGTCTACACCCTTATGTACGCTGCGTACCTGCACATCGGTACCGTCAGAGATTTCCTGTACGATATTCGTAATTCGTTCCGAGGATACACTTACTTGCCCGGAATGACTGCTGAGCGCTTCCGAGGCGGCAGCCACTTGCTTCGCACTGCCTCCTACCTGACTAATTAGACGGTGGAGGTTTGCTTTCATCTGGTTGAATGCTATTGCCAAATCCCTTAATTCGTCTCTATTTGGCACATGAATGTCGCTAACGGTCAAATCACATGCGGCGATTCGCTCAGCTGCTTTTACCATAGAACGCATGGGAGCTACAACCAGGCGCGATAGCATGAGACCAATAGCCAGTGCGAAGACAAATGCAGTGACGCTCACCCCAATTAATGTACGTATCGTCGAAGCGACCGCATCATGATTACGCGCTAATGCCTCCTCCTGCACAATCTTTTCCAGCTCTTCGATCTTTCCCGCAGCCTGCGTTAATGTCTCCGTGGTCGGAATCGCCCACTGTGAGGCTTCCGCTTTCGCCAGGGATACGTCACCTTTGTCGCCGTAGTCAGTCACCTTTTTGACTAAACGCGCGAACGTCTGGTTAGCATCCATCATCGCTTGAATAGCATTCTGTTCACTTTCATTTTCCGGGTGTTCGCTCATTTGTTTAATAGTCGCAGATAAGCTCATATTCATATCTGTTAGACGCTTTTCCTTTTCTTTCGAAGGCTCCATGACGTAGCCAAACAACAAGCTATTTTGCATTTGTGTTTTCTCTTTAATTTCTGAAACCTGTTTAAGCGTAGACACATTATCGTTAAGCAGCTCGGAATAAGAACCGTCCACTTTATTTAAGTAGATGCAGGACATACCGCTGGTCACACCAACGAGTAGTGATACAATCACAAAGGTACCGACAATTTTGCCCCTTAACGAAACTGAAAATAGTCGATCTTTCCATCTATTCGTTTTGCTGATTGTCAATTCATGCGACCCCCTTACTCTTTCTAGTAATCGCTTTTATCTATGCGCACGATAATAGGCTGTCGTTAGGTTCGACAGCCTACTATCTCTTTTGATATGACCAATTTGTATAAATGATCTTGGTGTTTGTATGCAAGTTTTTTATTTGGCATTCATATATTTGCGCATATCAAATGCTACGGCCGCCACGATAATGATTCCTTTGATAATTAACTGCCAATATGGACTGATTCCGATGAACGTCAAACCATAGTTGATAACACTGAAAATCAATACCCCTGCAAGCACGCCTGGTACTGTACCGATACCGCCGGAAGTAGACACGCCGCCTACTACGCAAGCTGCAATCGCATCAAGTTCGTACATGTTACCGTAGTTGTTCGTTGCGCCACCTGTTCTTGCTGCTTCCAATACCCCCGCCAAACCGTATAAAGCACCTGCAATCGCATAAATGTAGATCAGGTAACGGTTAACGTTAATCCCCGAAACCGTTGCCGCATGAATGTTGCCACCGATGGCATACATATACTTCCCGAGCTTCGTTTTGTTAAATACTACCCAGACGATAAGAGCTACTACAATCGCTATAATAACAATATATGGAATGGAGTACGTTGCGTCTTTACCAATAAATCCTGTACCTAGCTTACTGAAATCCGGTCTAAGACCACCGATAGGCTGGGACTGATTCGGCTTCATATCGAAATAAAGAGAGTTAGCGCCGTAAACGGCTACCATCGTTCCCAACGTGGCAATGAACGGCGGAACACGCAATTTGGCTACGATAATTCCGTTAATTAAACCAATCAGGAGACCTGCTGCAATGGCGATTAAAATCGGAACAATCAAAGGCAAATCAGGCAAACCTGGAAAAAATCTTCTTCCATATTCCTGCGTCTGCAGCATGGAAGCTGAAACAACCGCCGTCAGACCGACAATACGTCCGGTGGAAAGATCCGTTCCTCCCGTGATTAGGATGAACGCAGCACCTAGCGCAATGATAACGCGTGTAGAGGATTGTAGTAAAATATCACGCAAAATATTAATTGATAAAAATCGCGGATCGTAAATCGCGATGCCAATGACCAGCACGACGAGGACAATGTAAATTGCATATTTGGTTATAAAGCTGCTCAAATTTCTTGTTTTTAAAGTTTCTGCCTTCGTACTCATGGTTAATCGGCCCCCTCCATTATGCCATATGCTGTGCAGCAAGGCGCATGATCTCTTCTTCTGTTGCTCTATTCCCGTCTACGATCCCTGTAAGGCGTCCTTCGCACATGACCATGATTCGGTCTGACATCCCAAGCAACTCGGGCATTTCAGATGAGATCATGATAATACTTTTACCTTGCTTCGCCAGATCCGCGATGATGGAATAAATCTCAAATTTCGCTCCTACATCGATTCCCCGCGTCGGCTCATCAAGCAGCAGCACATCGGGTTCCGTCAGCAGCCATCTGGCCAAAAGCACCTTTTGCTGGTTACCGCCTGACAGATTTTTAATCAACGCGTACATGTTCGGCGTTTTCACCCGAAGCATCTCGATGCTTCGTTTCACTTCTTCTCGACGCTTGGCTTCATTAATCAAGCCAAACGGATTCATATAGCGCCCCAGATTCGCGATGACGGTATTCTCAAGCACAGACAACACCGGGAAGATCCCAGTGACGCGACGCTCCTCCGTTAGTAAGGCGATTTTCTGCTTAATCGCATCGATCGGCGACTTTAATTTCACAGGCTTACCATGTATCGAAATCTGACCGGCGGCGATTCCCCTCATCCCGAACAAAGCTTCAACAAGCTCTGTACGCTGAGCGCCAACTAAACCGCCGACGCCTAAAATTTCACCTTTGCGCAGCTCGAAGGAAACATTTTTGAACGATTTGGGAATGACGGAAGTCAATCCGTCTACTTTCATAAGCACGCCGCTCGGAACATTGCTGCGCTCTGGAAACCGTTCTTTGAGATCACGTCCAACCATCTTCGAGATGATCATGTCGGTTGTCAGCTCTGATGATGCCCACGTGCCGATTTTGGTACCGTCCCGCATGATTGTTACTTCATCCGAAATCTCCAATATTTCTTCCATTTTATGTGAAATATAGATGATCGAAACACCGCGACTTTTCAATTCGCGAATGATTCGAAAGAGCTGCTCGACTTCGTTGCCCGTTAGCGACGATGTCGGCTCATCCATAACAATGACTTTCGAATTGAATGAAACAGCCTTCGCTATTTCAATGGATTGCACTTTCGAAACGGATAGCGTTCCTACGAGTGTATCTGGTTTGATGTCCATCTGGAGCTGTTTAAACAAGCTCTCTGTATCTCTACGCATCTTTTTGTGATCTACTAATTTCAAAGGTCCGATCCCTTTTAACGGAAATCTGCCGAGCCAAATGTTCTCCATTACATTACGATATGGAACTGGATGAAGCTCTTGATGGATCATCGATATCCCACTCGCTAAGGCATCCTTGGAGCTTTGAATGGAAGCCGTTACGCCATTCAGCTTAATCTCTCCGCCATCTGGCTTATAAATGCCGAACAAGCATTTCATCAAGGTTGATTTACCTGCACCATTCTCTCCCATAAGCGCATGAACGCTTCCTGGTCGAACCTTGAGGGTAACGTTATCCAGCGCTTTCACGCCTGGGAACTCTTTGGATATTTGATTCATTTCCAGTAAATAATCATGTACAGTCATGGTAACTCCCCCTACCAGCTCACAATAATCCACACAATGTGAAGCCATTCTTCGAAGCTTATGTCTCTATTACTTTGCTAGGGTTTCTAAATAAGGAAGGCAAGGGGGCAACGTAAGCATACATTGCTTTCCCTTGCCTGCTTTTATTCAGATTACTTCGCTTCGTTCATGTTTTCTTTTGTAATCTTTTTGTAGGAAATCCACACATATTTACCGTCAGTTACATCATAACCTGTAGTTTCTTTGCTAGGTGTTTGACCATTTGCCAATGCCGCTGCTACCTTCGTAGTTGCCGCACCTTGATTTTTCGCATCGTTCAGTACGGTTCCGAGCAATGTGCCATCGCTAAGCGCTTGCAGAGCTGGCGCTGTTGCATCTACGCCTACAACCGGTAAGAATTTGTTGTCCTTGAAGTAGCCTTTAGCTTTCAAAGCTTCGATGGCGCCGAGTGCCATATCGTCGTTGTTCGCAAGAACAGCTTCGATTTTGCTTTCGTTGGATGCGAGGAATGCAGCCATTTTTTCTTGACCTTTAACACGGTCCCACATCGCAGTATCTTCTGCTACTTTTTCTACACCCAGACCTGCGTCTGTAATCGCTTGGATCGAGAACTTCGTGCGAAGCTCAGCATCTTGGTGTCCTGGCTCGCCTTTGAGCATGACGTATTGGATTTTACCGTCTTTGTTTTTATCCGCTTCTGGATGAGCTTTGAAATAGTCAACCAGCAATTGGCCTTCCATCGTACCAGATTGCTCCGCTTTCGCGCCTACGTAATATACTTTATCCCATTTTTTCATGTCGTCAGCCAACGGCTCACGGTTCAAGAAAACAACTGGAATGTTTGCTGTTTTTGCTTTATCGATGATAATACCTGCCGCTGTACGGTCAACCGCGTTGATCGCAAGAGCGTTTACTTTTTTCGTGATGAAAAGATCGACTTTATCATTTTGTGTTGGTTGGGAGTTTTGGCTATCTACGATATCTACAATTGCTTTATCTTTAGCAGCGTCCGTAATCGCGGCACGAACACCAGACATGAATGTGTCATCGAATTTGTAGATGGCAACACCGATGGTTGGCTTCTTGCTTGTGTCTGCTTTTGGAGTTGTTGTCGTTGTTGCTCCGCTGCTTGCTGCAGGAGCTGGAGTTGTTTTCGCGCTAGAACAGCCTACGATGGATGCAACGAGTGCACCTGCTACGGCAATGGTAAGAAGTTTTTTCAATGTAAGACCCTCCCTAAAAGGTTATGTTTGTATTTACTTCCCCTACTATAATCGATCAAAACACCAAAACAAATGCAAAATCCTCACATGTTATATCGATATTCTCATCACTTTATAAAAGGGAACAATAGCTTCTGATTGTCCGACCAGAACATATTATTAAGATCAATAGCTTTAATCCCCGTATCCACACGGGTTGGCACCTCGTCTCCTCTGATGGCAGCAACAGCATTCTTAACACCCAAATAGCCGATGCTAAAAGGATTTTGAATAATCGTCGCTTGAATAACACCTTCTTGCAGCAATTCAAGTTCCTCCGAGGTGCTATCGAATGTTATAATTTTCACCTGACCCTGGAGGCCCATTTCCTGGATAGCACTAGCTACACCAATCGATGTAATTTCATTCAGCGCTACGATCCCATCCAGCAGCGGATACCTCTCTAAGATGCTCCGTGTCAGTTTACCTGCAAGATTGCGATCCGTTAGGCTATACACTTTATCAAGCACCTTAACCTCTGGATACTTAGAAATCTCATCAAGTAATCCCTGCTCTCTCTGCTCCGTGTTTCTTTCTCCCTGCTTAAAGCTCACGATTGCAATGCTCCCGCTTGTTCCTGCCAACTTGATCAATTGCTGCCCTGCAATTGTCCCCGCTTCATAGCTATTGGCGCCAATGAAGCTTTTGGCCTTACGTGTTTCCACTTCGGAATCAATCGTAATGACAGGAATATTAAGCATCGCCGCTTCATCCACGACCTCTGATAAATCCTTGTAATCGTTAGCCGCAAGTACAATGGCATCCGGTTTAATATGGATGGATTGCTCCATAAGCGCGATCTGCCCTTTGACATCAGCTTCATCCCCCGGCGCGCGGAAATCCAAAGTAACATCGAACTCTTTGGCTGCGACTTCCGCTCCCATTTTCACCGTTTTCCAGTAGTCCCCGTATTGGCTTCTCAAGACGACTTCCAAGTGCTTCTTTTGCACATTCGGTGTCACCTCGACTTGTCTCGTGCAAGAGGACATGGAGGTGACACCGACCGTAATAGCAACAAGTAGAGGCCAAATTTTGAATGTTTTTTCCATGGTTTCTCCTCTTTATTCATCTTCGAGTACTAACGGAATCCATAGGTTCACGGTTGTTCCTTCTTCAAGCTCACTTTCAACCGTCACCCCATAGCTGGAGCCGAAATATAACTTAATTCGTTCATGCACGTTGCGCAGCCCGACCCCAGAGCCTTTTTCGCTCTTCACTTGTCCAGACAAAATGCTCTTGAGCTTATCTTCTGGGATTCCGACGCCATTATCGCGGATCTCAAACAAAATTTTCTCGCCGACAATACGAACCGAGATGTGAATAGAACCCGTATCTGCCAAATATTCAATACCATGGTAGAGCGCATTTTCAACAATTGGCTGCAGGATGAGCTTCAACGTCTTATATGGAAGAGCTTCTTCTTCAACGCTAATTTCATAATCAAACTTGTCTTTATAGCGCATTTTCTGAATGATCAAATAGTTGCGAATATGCTCAATCTCTTCTTGGACGGTGATAATATTTTTCCCTCGGCTCAGAGAGATTCGAAAAAATTTGGACAATGAAGTGATCGTCGTAATGACCTCTTCATTTTTGCCGCTGCCCACCATGCGAACGACCGAATTGAGCGTATTGTACAAGAAATGAGGATTAATTTGGGATTGCAACACTTCAAGCTCATTCTTGCGCTGCACTTCTTGCTCGTGAATGCTTTGATCCATCAGTTCGCGAACACGGGACACCATGAGATTAAATCTACGCGATAGCTGCTCAACTTCATCCGCCCCACGAACATGAATATACGTATCAAAATCGCCCTTTTCCACCATTTCCATCGACTTTTTGAGCCGTTTGATTGGCTGTGAAATACGCGCTGACATAAAGGCAGAAATCAACAAAATGAACACGAGAACAATGACAAGAAGCCAAATCATAAAGGCGCTTATTTCCTTGCGGGTCGTGATCATTTCATCGAGATACGAAACGCCGACAATTTTCCAACCAATATTGTTGACCGTTCGAACGACGTTCAGCCGCGACTCTCCATCACTCACATCCATGTACTTCCCGTATGAAAATTTCAATGCCTGCTCCACATTTTCATATTTCAAACCAATATAAATAAGCTGCTGCTGCGGATGATAAACGATATTCCCGGCAGAATCGTCGATAATGTAAACGTAACCTTTTTTACCGAGCGAAACCGTTCGAAACACATCGTCTAGCGCCTTGAAGTTCACATCCACAAGCAGCACCGCATCCACCCATTTGCCATTTCGCTCAATCGTAACCCCCTTGCTCATAGAAACAACCCATTTATAGGGATCTCTAAACAAATTCTGAATATGGGGCAGCGAAAAGGTGAGGTGATTCGGGTTATCCAATGCAGATTTGAACCACGATTGTTCAGTCAACCGCGTGTTTTTACGCATCTCAGTCGTATGAATGCCAGTGACGAGTTCCCCCTCTGCTGTGAATAGGTCTATCGAGACAATGTCCTCTCGCGTGCTTGCAATCGTATCGAGCTGTTCCAGCAGCTTATCCGAAGGAATCCCTCGGCTCTTGGCGATTTTGGCATCCGCCACCTCGAAAGTGTCGGACATGCCCTTAATATAATTTTCCAAGTTAAATTGCACTTGTTCGATAATCTGTTGCGTATTCAAAAATGCATTCTCTTCCGCTGTTCTTGAAAATTTATTGTAGAGCACCAGCGAGACGACCAACATGACGGTCACCGTAATAAAAATAAAAGACATTGTAATCGTAAACTGGATGCTCTTGACCCTCATCGTGTCAAGCAGTACGGTATACAGTGCCTTCAGTATGGCTTTCATTTTACCAATCAAATTTCACACCCCTTTGGAACTATTTCTGTACTCTTTAGGGGAAACGCCTACGTTTTTGCGGAAGCTGAAGCTGAAATAATTCGCATCGGAATAACCAACCTTCTCGGCGATCTCCAAAGCCTTCATATCCGTTGTCCGCAGCATCTCTTTGGCCGCTTCCATGCGAATGTGGTTTAAATAATTAACGAAGGTTATCTTCGCCTCTTTTTTGAAAATACTGCTGAAATAACCAGCGCTAATGTGAAGATGGCCGCACACTTTATTAATCGATATATCGCCTTCGTGAAAGTGACTTTTCGTATATTCCTTAGCCATGTCCACTAAGTTCTTATACGCATACTGACGATCCGTGGCGATATGATGCATCATACTGGCACACAGTTCTACCAGCCAATGCTTGGCTTCTTCCAATGAGGTGAATTTATTAATTTCTGTAAAAGGAATGAAGTTTTCCCCGAAGACCTCGTCAATATTAAGGTTTGAATCCTTCGCTGCTTTCAGAATACAGGTTAGAATCTCCAATAAATAGATCTGGTAATCCTTAACGGAGACACCGCCTTCTACCCCTTGAAAAAGCTCATCAATCGTTTCCTTAATTTCTTGATTCGTTCCGACCTTAATACAACGTGTCAGTTCATGCTCTTTGACATCGTCAAAACGAATCTTTTCGACATTCCGTTTCTCCACATCATCGATGCAAATCATACGATTATTGCCGAGAATAAGCCTATAGTCGAGCGCTAGCACGGCATCTTCATAGGAATAGCTTACTTTGGTCACGTCCTTCATGGCCGTTCCAATGCCTACCGTAACGGAAAGCTTCAAGTATTTCTCTACGTTCTGGCGCACTTCTTCCAGCACCTTCATCGTTTCTTGAAGCGCTGCTTCCCGATCACTGCTTTCACGAGCAGCTAAGACGACAACTTGATCGTTATGCATAAACACAAGTCCAAGGCCACGTTTATCCGCTATCTCTTCGGTTATATTGAGCAAAGCAAAGTACTTTAGCGCCTGGTCCTCCGAATACTTCAAGGAAACCGATTGGGCTAGCTCGGTTCTATTATCCAGATTATCTTCATGAAGCAGCACTCCGTCAATACTTATAACCGCTACCACGAAGCTGCTGCCCTCCAATTGAATACCATAATTCGCCGCTTTCTCAATCACCTCTTCCCGCGGGAGCTTCCGATTCATTAGGGCTGCCAAGAAGTTCTCCTTCAGTACAGGCATACTTTTACGGTAATGCTCCTTCAGCAGTTGCACGTTATCCCGGTGCGCCACTTCCTCCTGAATTTGCTCCTTCACCTTCAATAAAGCATTGATTAACTCCTGAGCAGAAAAAGGTTTCAGCACATATTCATCGATATGCAGCTTGACCGCCTTCTGCGCATATTCGAACTCATCGTGTCCGGTGAGGATAATAATCTTGATTGTTGGAAAGCGTTCACGAACTAACTCAGCGAATTGCAAACCATTCATGAAGGGCATCTGAATGTCCGTCACGACCACGTCAGGCTGCAGCCGCTCAACCATTTCCAGCGCTTCTCTGCCGTTCTCCGCTTTCTCTATCACCTCGAAGTCAATCGCATCCCAATCCACTTCGCGGACGACGCCTTCCCGTACATCTTCTTCGTCATCCACTAGTATCAGCTTGTACATAAACTTCCTCCTTAAAGCTCCTCGTTAGAAAAGCGTAATCCGTAAGTATAAGCGTTTTTTCCATCCGATAAAACATTCTCATAAACATAGGCTTTTTCACCACCATTGTACTAACTGCCTATCGAATACACAACCAAAGACATGAAACACTCCCAAATAAAATGACAAAAGACCCCTACTGTCGCATATTTATTCGCAACAGCAGGAGTCCCCTCTTCATCATCTACCCTTCAGCAAAATTTCTATATCTCTGCCGAAGCGTCCGTTTAATTCTTTCATTGCAGCCTCTTGCACTTGGGAAATCGAATCATCGTTCTCAATCCCTTTATTCATAATACCTTCCCACATCGCGTTGGCTTCTTGATCGATCGGAGTAACAACGTGCTCGATCATTTTACTAGCAAGCTCAACATGAAGAGCGTTGGTGGTTTGACCGCCAAGAAACTCATTAGGAATTGGAATCTGTTTCACCTTGTTTCTTGCCGGCAAATACGCTGGCAGTGTCGCATCGATACCATCCATGCTGCTTTGCGTCACAGCAAATTCGATGAACTTCCAAGCTAGATTTTTATGCTTACTCAAGGATGAAAGTGAAAAATTAGAGCTATTTTGCCAACCATATAATTGGAACGGCAGCTTCGTCTCTCTCCATTTGCCCGCCTGCTCGGGAAACCATGTTTGCAATTTTTGAAGGCCCCACGTCCCCATGTACAACATAGCAAGCTTATTGTCACGGACAAGCTTTTTGCCTCCCTCTTGCCATATATCTACGTTCGCATCCAGTCCTAGCTCACTAATCTTCTTACTGGTATTAAATAATTCCCCGAAACGATAATCGTTTCGTTGATAATTAAAATCCGAATCGTAGAGTCCTTTCGAATGCTCATACAGTTCCAAAACATCCGTAGGCCATAGACTGATCCATATATCATGTTCCTTCAACACCTTCGCCATCTCGATCCAATTTTCAGGCTTTTCCATAAAGTGTCCCAGCTCTTCAGGATCGCTTGGAAACCCGTATTGTTGTAAGAGATCTGCCCGATAGTAAGTCACTGATGGCGATGACGCATAAGGGAAACCGATCAATTGCTTTTGGTCGAATGACTTGTTACTTTCCCACAGATAAGGGCTGAAATCATCTTGATATCCCCCCGCCTCATAAGGCTTCGCCAGTAAATTTTCAAGTCCCTCTATCGCGTTAAACTCACCGAATTGATTACTGTCAATGACGAAAATATCAGGTGGATGTCCATCAATCAACGATTGAAGATACTTGTCTTTGTAGGTTGAGTACGTAAACGTCTCAACTTTGACCTTGACACCATGATACTTGTTCGTAAATTTACGAATGAGCGGCTCCCAGCCGTCGTAGTAGGACCACATCGTCAGTTCAACTTGATCACTATCGTTTTGAGCATCTCCTTGTGGTTCTGTTGCAGTCTGGTTATCGACGACCGAGCGTTGAGAAAAAGGAGAAGAGCATCCGGATAGCCCTACGACAACCGTCATTACCAATATGAATGTGAAGGTAATCACTCTTTTCAATCAGATCTCCCCTTTCTCTAAAACAAAACGGTCACGTTTCTCCAAAAGCTTCGCAAACGTTTCGAAAGGAACTGGCTTACTATAGTAATAGCCCTGAAGTTCATCGCAGCCCAGCTGTACGAAATAATTCATTTCCTCGCTTGTCTCGATTCCCTCTGCAACTACCTTCAGATTCATGCTGTGTGCAAGCTCAATAACCGCCTTTACAATCGCCGATTTCTTGGTATCCGTGGCTACATTGCTAATAAACGAACGATCCAATTTTACTTGGTAAATCGGCATACGCTGTAATTGATTGAGAGACGAATACCCCGTACCAAAATCATCAATGGAAATTTGCACGCCAATATCTTTAATTTTCATAATCGTTTCCAATACTTGGTCGACATTCTTAATTAGAACACCTTCCGTAATTTCAACGATTAAGTATTGTGCCTGTAAGCCAGTTTCAGTAAGGACACGGCGGATTACCTCAAACAGATTGCCTTGATAGAAATGCTTCCCTGAAATATTGACAGCGACTGGTACCTTTGGGAGCCCTCGATCCTGCCATAATTTATTATGTTTACATGCCTCTTGCAGCACCCATTTATCAATTTCTAGAATCATGCCTGAATCTTCTGCGAGCGGGATAAATTTCGTTGGAGGTATGAATCCTAACTCTGGATGCTGCCAACGGATAAGCGCTTCTAAACCACAAATCGTCTGCTGAGCGGTGTCTATTTTGGGTTGGTAATGCAGTTGGAATTGTTCGTGCTTCAGCGCTTCCCTAATCCCGTTATCCAGCAGCATTTTCTCCGTAACTAACTTATTTAATTCAGGATTGAAGAAATAAACCGCATTCCCTCCCTGTTCCTTCGCGACGTACATGGCCATGTCTGCATTTTTGAAAATCGTATTGAGGTCTTGACCATCTCGTGGATATAAGCTAACCCCCAGGCTCACAGAGACATACATTTTCATCTCTTGCAGTTCGATCGGCTCGGCGAAAGAGCTAAATATCCCGTTCGTAACCTCTAAAAGCTCCGATTCCTCCGCACCCTCTAGTACGAACACGAACTCATCGCCACCAAAACGGAATACTTGACAGTCGTTTGATGTCAGCTTGCTGTACTTGTTAGCAATTGTCTGCAACAAATTATCGCCAATGGCATGACCCAGAGTATCGTTAATTTGCTTAAATTGATTCAAATCAGCGAAAATAACAGCGATCGGCAGCCTCATTTGATTCTCCATGATGAGCAGTTCCTCAAGATGCTTCGATAAAAGTAGTCGATTCGGTAAGCCCGTTAACACATCATAATAAGCGAGATGCTGGAGCTTTTCCTCTGAGCTTAGCAGCATGCTGGTTTGTTCTTGCAACTTCTTGTTCATCTCCAAGGAATCATGATACATCAATAGCAATTTATGCGAAGTATGACGAAAATTATCGACAAGTGATTTGATTTCCACGATCCGACTATTTGGCCATTCCATCTCTTTGCGATAGTAAATCTTATCGACCAGTCCTGTTGTCGTTAAGGCCAGCTGCGATAAATTACGAGCAATCGCCCGATTGATAAATACTGAGGTTAAGCTAGAGCCTATGATAAATAAAAGCAGATAGCTAAGCTGCGCTAAGAACTGTTCATAGATCTGTATACGATAGTTCTGGATAGGCATAATGATATAAATTTGTAAGGGGATACGAGTAAGCATGTCGTTATAAATATATTGCGCCTCTCTCCATTCTTCAGTTGGCATAATAATGGAGTGCTTTTGCGGGATCTTCTCATAGAAGGTTTCTCCAAGCTTGATTGTGATACTATCCGCTCGCCAATCATAGTGAGTCTTCTCTAAAGAATGTGGATCGTTTCCAGCAAGAATACGATTTTGGCTGTCTGTAATGACAATTTGAAACAAATTTCCCGTTGTATGCTTGCTCACTAATTCATTTAAATACCCGATTTGAAGTTTACTGACGAGCCGAATGCCTCGGATGTCTCGGTTTCCCCATTTATTTAACTCTTCCTTCATACTATTCATCGTGTTCATCGCTTGCTGATGCGTACTGTTCGTTATAGCTTTGTCCAGATTCCAACTATTCATGAGAACAAAAATTAAATAAGGCATAGCCACAGCCGTTATGGAGAAGTGAAAGAGCACTTGACCAAATGGAATGCCCTGATCATCAGACTTGCCGACTATGCCTCTAAAACCCTGAGGTACATATCTATCTACCATTTCAGCTATAAGCGCATTAAATAATCCGTTCGTAGCCACCGTAGTAATAATTAACGTCGATTCCATAGAAAGACTTTGGTAGTAAAAATAGTACGTGATCACCATGAGCGGAATCCCTAGCACAATCCAGTAGACCCCGTCCCACAGGAGGAGCATATTCCGTCGAGCATTCAAAATAACGCCCAAGAATGCAATCTCCAGCACATTGATTAAGTCGATCATTGGTTCATGGAATTGAAATACACTCACTGTATAAACAACTAAAGCTCCTATAATGCCTGGCCATAATCCATATGTAAGTAAAAGAAGGAACAAAAATATACTGGTGAACGAAAAGGTAAGTCCATATATCAACTGCAAATCGTAATACTCACTTAGCAATGCCAGACCTACGCATACTACATAAAACAAACTCATATGTACGATTCGAAAAGCATGTAGATTCCGTTTTTTCATGTTGACCCCCTGCATCTGCACACGGCAACCCATTACTTTAGTCCATCCAAGCATATCCTCCAAACAGTTCTCTATACCTAAATAGCATTCCTTCTTGATTGGTTCCAGATCAATTTACTGGAAATCAATATGATGAAAATCAAGATTAAATGAAAAGTGTCACCTTTTCTCAAATAACTGCATATACATAATTGTTTGAATACATTCGACTGAGGTGGTTTACGATGTTAGCAACAAAAACAGGTTGTGAAAAAGAAGAAGTTATCAACATATTGTGCGAAATGGGTTTAGATCAAATCGCGAGATGGATTAAAGTGTTACCTGAACACCGGTGGGAAAACATGTTTGTCACTTCATGGCCCACGCTTGCTAAGAAATGCGGCGTCTCCAGATAGCTGCATCTACATAAACAAACCAAGCAAGACCCCTTCAAAACGCTCTGCGCGGAACTGGCGCAGGGCGTTATTTGTCATTCCAATTATATCCTCACGCAAGAATGCCCGAAAACCGCTATACTGTAATAGAACCTGAATATCATATTTCAAACTTCTTCACGACACGCTATTTCTTGCAACATTCAATGCCTTTATACGCAATTTATGTTTTAATAAACTTAGCGCTAATTGAAATTTCTGAGAAAAGGAGATTACAACTATGAGAATAGCCTCTTTTCTACTACCTAAAGACGAGGTTACCTTTATCACATCATCAGCTTCCATGCGAGAAGCTTTAGAACATTTGGAACATCACTATTACACAGCACTTCCCATTGTAGATAGTGCAGGAAAATATGCAGGTACATTGTCGGAAGGTGACCTGTTATGGAAGTTAAAAAATACACCAGGGATTGATTTTGATAACATGCAGCAGGTACCGGTAAGCGAAATCGAGAAGCATATTCATAATGAGTCCGTTTCCATCAACGCACACATGGAAGATATGCTCGCGCTGGCAGCAGATCAGAATTTTGTCCCGGTTGTAGATGACGAAAATCTATTCATAGGAATTATTCGCCGAAAAGACATTATTGAATATTATATGAGAAACATAACCGATTGATAAACCGTATCAGGTGTTTCAGGTGGGACATTTCAAGTCCTAGTGAGATATAGATTTGAAATTTGGGGGTAATTGGGAATGGAGTTCCCACCGTTTCTTGAAATCGTCTTTTATTGAATCGCTTTTCCACTCCATACCCATTCCCTCTTCTATTCTACTTTGTGCTGCCTTCCACTTCTCTTTTTCCTACCACCTTCACTTTAAACTCTTAATTATCCTTACGCCATCTTCTTAACTTAGGTATATTCCTCGTAAAAAAGCCTGTCAGGAACCTCGGAAAACCAAACGCTACAAGCTTCTGCTTGACTCTATCTTTCATTTGATCGACGGTTAGTTCCGGTAAGATAAACTCACCTTTCTCATAACAATGGCTGCAGTAGACTTTACTCTTTGCGCCATTCTTCTCCGTACCGCCCCCTTGTTCGTCACGAGTGAGCGGCATGCCGCAGCTTTGGCAATTTTTATAAGAAGCTTCCATTCTTAATCCCCTTGTCTATTATGTAGTGTAGTCACTTGTCTTTATCCTATGATTGTCTTTTGCTCATACAACTAAACCTTTCTTCCACAGCAGAGAGGCTACTGTTCTTGTGCGAAGTAATTTCTTATTCACGAGATATTATATCTTAGTTTTAATAAAAACGTTTCCAACGCAGGAGTCAAGCCCTCTTGTAGCGAAACTATGAATACGATTTAGAACTAGGAGGAACGATTGGTGAAGCCTATCACAGTCAAGGATTTAGTTGAACGCTTCTCGCTGGAAGTGCTTACCGGACATTCAGAAATGCATCGTACCATTTCTAAAACAAGGGCCCATCGCCCCGGCTTGGAATTTGTCGGCTATTTCGAGTATTTCCCGCAAGAACATGTTCAGCTTTTAGGCAGGAAAGAAATCACCTACCTGCATAAGTTAAGCGAGCATGAAAGAAATCTCCATATCGGTAATATTGTCAAATACCACCCACCTTGCTTCGTCGTAACGAGAAATCAAGAGGGCTTGAAATATTTAACCAAGTACTGCGAAGAAGAGAAAATTCCGCTCTTGCGCACACCAGCCTCAACCACTAAATTCCAAGAACTTGTTGATATGTATTTAAGTAAATCGCTTGCTCAGGAAATAGCCGTCCATGGCGTGTGCGTTAATGTTTCAGGCATCGGCATCCTCTTACGAGGAAAATCAGGCGTAGGCAAAAGTGAGACGGCCCACACCTTAATCCATCGAGGACATCGACTAGTAGCAGACGACATTGTTGTGCTTAAGAAAATTAGTCCCGAGACCCTTCTTGGGACCCATAATGGCAAAACGAAGGAATTCCTTGCCCTGCGCAGCATCGGACTTGTTAATGTATCGCGCTTATATGGACGGAAGGCCTTTCAAGATGAGACGCGAATCGTTCTGGATATCGAACTGACCAAATGGCGAGAAGATGACCTAAACAACGACTTGGAGCTGGAGCCCAAATTCACAGAATACATGGATATTCAGATTCCACATATTGAAATTCAGCTCCAACCTGGCAGAGATGTGGCCGGACTGGTCGAAGCTGCGGCCAACAACTGGTATTTGCGCCAGCAGGGCTATAGCGCTGTTGAAGAATTCATGCAGCGTTTACAAAGTGGGACGGAATGAGTGACAGGTAGCGACCTTAAAGAAACCTTAACTTGAAAATGCAAGCTTCGTTAACAAGGTACAGTTAGCGGTTTAACCGATAACAAGTAACAGCCCATGGAGTTCAAGAACTCCATGGGCTGTTTGCACGCTACTATTCATGCCGTTGAACATTAACATGCTTAAGAAAAAATCCTCAACAAGCAAGAACATCATCAAGATGGGCATCCGACAAGGATCTGCACCTCCGTCCTAGCATCCCTCAATAAAAAACCGCCAGAAAAACGAGTCGCACCTACTTTCAATTCCCCCTAATACCGTCTTAAAACTACCTATTCTACCGAAAACTGTTGATGGAGGTGTATCTTCATGCACAAAAGAAAATTACTATTCACGATCCTTTCCATCGCTATGGTCGTTCTGTTATTTTGCGGTTGGACCGCCTTCGCCGCAACCTCATCCCCTACATCGACCTCCGCGTCAGTTAAGGGTACCTTCCAATCGGTCACTTCAGACGGTACACAGGTTACTGTAACTACAAACGACGGTGATCAAACCATCCCTCTAGCCAAGTCAGTATGGGTTTATCGTAACGAGCAAAAGGCACAGCTATCCGACTTAAAGTCTGGCGATAGCCTTGAATTGATTCTTAACAGCAAGCAGCAGGCCGCTTATGTTAAAGCCTCAACAAAGGACATAACAGCCCCTGAGCCAAAGCAACCTATCCCAGCATCACCAATACCTACGCCCACACCAGCGGCTTCCGGTGCAAGCGAATTATCTACAGGAAATCCGACCAACATGCCCGTCGCGTCCCTATCACCTTCAGCTCCACTACCTTCATCTCAAGCACCGTCTGCACAAGTGAAACAGGTGTATCCCGGTTTGGATGGCATTGATCTGAAGGTAGATGGAAAGCATTTCAAACTGCATATTCAGCAAACCCAAAGCAGCAGCGGACAGGATTATGACCTTAACATCAAGCCTGAAGGATCTGGTAACGTACACTTAAAAGGGAACGCTGCCGCAGCTTGGATAAAGGAACTTCTTTCAACCGTTGACCTTACATCCTCGAACGCCGAACAACAGCTGTTAACAGAACTTGCCGAGCATTATGGACTGGATGCAAGTAAGCTGAATGTCCAAATGAAAGCCAGTTGGGAAAAAAACAAGGACATTTCGAAGCAAAATAAAGATGACGACCAAGGGGAAGAACGTAAAAACCGTGATAAAAAGGTAGAAAAGGCAGAGAAAAAGGAAGATCATAAAAAGAACGACAACCAACATGGCAGCAAGCACGAGGATTAAAACAAGCCGTCTACATCCATTTCCGGATGCGGACGGCTTGTTCTATTTAATCTGTTTTACTTCTTCTTACCTTTGCTATGACCATGATCATGCTCTGAGTTTTTTTTCTCATCCTCCCTGTCTGTTGAGACAGTCAAGGGATTCTCAGAATTTGTTGTTGAGGCTACCTCAAGATTGGGCATGTCAAAGGCAACTATAGGCGTCTTGGCTAGCGCACGAGTCATCATTTCTCGAAAAAGGACCGCGGGCACTGCCCCTCCGGATGTCGTTAAATAATGGTTACGATCCGTACGATCGTAACCTACCCACACCGCTACCGTAAGTTCAGGCGTGTATCCTACGAACCAAGCATCCTTCGCACTGCTGGAGCCTAGTCCTTTGAACTCATCCGTACTAGGCAATTGCGTCGTACCGGATTTCCCCGCTACTGGCCGGTTCATTGCCGCATTTTTGCCCGTTCCGCTTATTACTGCCTGCTGCAGCATGGACGTCATTGCGAAGGCTGTCTCCGGTCTCATCACTTGTGTCCCCTTAGTGCTTGCTTGAATGAGCAAATGGCCTTCTCTCGTCTCGATCTTGGTGATCGTATGCGCTTGGTGCAAAATCCCCTTCGCCGGGAAGGCGCTGAAGGCCTGTGCCATTTGAAGCGGTGATACCCCCTCCGACAGGCCGCCAAGCGCAATACCGAGCTGCCGATCCTTGGTTGGCAGTTTAATGCCTAGTGAATCGAGGAATTGGAGACCGCTATCCATACCAATCTCATGAAGAAGCCAGACAGCCGGTACGTTCCATGAGGAAACGATTGCCTCCTGCATCGTTACTTGCCCACGGGACTGATGATCCCAATCCGCAGGTTGATAACCTTCGATGTTAAGTGGACCATCGTAAAGGGTTGATGCTGGCATAAAGC
Source organism: Paenibacillus sp. SYP-B3998 (assembly GCF_010820665.1). Classification (GTDB taxonomy): domain Bacteria; phylum Bacillota; class Bacilli; order Paenibacillales; family NBRC-103111; genus Paenibacillus_E. The sequence continues at coordinate 57,944 of NZ_JAAIKC010000018.1, forward strand.
CTTTTTCAAGTGCTGGTCCGTAAACAGCAATCGGTTTGAAAGTGGAACCCGGCTGCCTTCGGAGCTGAGTCGCACGGCTAAAGCCGCGAAAAACGCCATCCCCTCGTCCTCCTGCGACTGCACGTATACCACCCGTTTGTTGATCTAAAATAACTGCGCCGCTCTGAATCAGCTGATCAGGTTTGCTTACCGGAAAGAAATTTTCATTGTTATAAACATCCGATACCGCCTGTTGCACCGAAGTGTCTAGCTCCGTAGTAATCCTCAAGCCTCCCGTTAATACCTGCTCTTCTGTAAAGCCATACACGCTAACAGCTTCATTAATTACAGCATCAACGTAGGCTGAATAACGCCCCTTCAAATCATCCCCTTTATCGCCTTTTACCACGCCGAGGGAAGCAATCTTCGCTTTCTCATACTCCCCTTGCGTAATCTTATTTTCATCACGCATCACCAAAAGTACCGTGTTTCTTCGTTCTAGTGCCTGCTCCTCATCTTGAAAGGGAGAATATTTACTTGGAGCCTTTGGGAGTGCGGCAAGAACGGCTGCCTCAGGCAGTGATAAATCCTGTACATTTTTACTAAAGTACGTTCTGGCTGCCCCTTGCACGCCCCAGCTCCCCTCTCCAAAATAAATGCTGTTCAAATACATTTCCAAGATTTCATTTTTGCTGTACGTCATGTCGATTTTAATGGCATAAGCCGCTTCCTTTAGCTTCCGCCCCATGGTTTTATCCGCATTTAAAAATAGATTCCGCGCCAGCTGCTGCGTAATCGTACTAGCTCCTTCCGAGTATCCGCCACGCAGGATATCACGCATAACTGCACGAAGTATAGACTTCAAGTCGATGCCAGAATGCTCGTAAAATCTCCGATCTTCTACCGCCACTACAGCATCTATCAAAGATTTGGGCATTTGTGACAGCTGCACAGGATCTATCTTAGATGCAGACAGCTGCGATGCCGCCTTCCCGTTCTTATCAAGCACAAGGGTTGGCTCTGGAAGGGGTTGACTGAGCTTGGATACATCAATTCCTTGCACATATATGTACCCTGCCAAACACAGAGAGACCGCACCTACTAACACCCCTGCACATAAAGCCTTCCATAAGAAATGTTTTTTCCGAAAAATACTGTTCATGAAGATTTCCTCCTTACTATCGCTTATAGTTATTCGCAGCCTCTAACCAATAAGCGACGCTCACGAGGAACGTCTAGCAACTTAACGAAGAATACTTTTAATCTAATAAAGCGAAGAAAGCGAAAAGCCCAAACAACAAGGCTGAAGGTTTGCGAGAAAGCGTGTGCGTCCACTTCCAAGCGTCTCGATTTATCTCTTTAAGTTCTAGATTTCGTTCTCTGATTCTTTGCTCTAAAAAAAATGGATGATTTGGCATGGGTAAACTCCTTTGATTGAAGTTGAATTACCCTCATTGTAATAAAAGAAGTATGACAGCTGCGTGTCATACTTCTTCGTATCGTTGACTCATTTTCGCAATTTTATTTTGTATCTGCTGCCTTAGCATCAATGGTTCGCGAACCTCTACATCTTCTCCAAAGCTTAAAATGCTTGCCACTAACCAGTCCAAGTCAGAAACATTCACTACTTTAATTGTAAGGGAACCATCTTCATTGTAAATTTTATCTTCTGCATAAAAATAATCTAATGCCTTTGCGAAGGAGCCCGTTGAGAAATGAAGGACAGCTTCCTCTATTTGGATTGGTTGGTTGCTTTCCATTGTAAGATCGTTGGGAGGGTGCGTATGGTTCTGGTAAAATAATTCGGGCAAAACAACCAATTGAGCCATTCTGGATATTTAAACATCCGATAATCCTGCCGCGTTCTACAATAGCCATGTAAAAACCAAGCATAATATTTGAAAAGCAAGCTAACCGGTTCGACCACGCGTTCGCTTCTCTCATTTTTCCCATTCATATAACCGAAGGTTATCACGCGCCCAGAAGTAATCGCAGATCGAAGCGTATGCAAATCATCGGTTCGCCAGCTCCCAATATCCATCGTTACACGCTGCGGCCTGTTATCACGCTGTATCGTCTGGAGTCTGTGAATGGTTTCTTTCGTTGTATCATCCTTGAACACAGTTCCCGCACTGTGAAGAAGCGTGATTAGAAATTGAATATCGTTGGAGCCAAGCAAGCTTCTGTCCATCTTGTATTCTTTAATAATACCATATCCGCCGTTGACGCCTTGGAAGGACACAACAGGAATGCCTGCGGCACAAATAGCCTCAATATCGCGATAAATGGTTCTCTGAGATACCTGGTACCTTTCGGCAAGCTCGGATGCAGAAAGCACTTCATGATTCAACAAAGCGTATGTAATAGATATTAATCTTTCTATTTTCATCTTCATCACCATTTATCGTTATAGAATACACATATACGAACATATGTTTATTATATCACAGAAATACCCATTACTTTGTCCGACTAAAAAAAGAGCCCTTATCTGTGGGAAATCACCCCTAACAGACAGGACTTCAAGTAAAATCATGACTATTGCCGAAATTGCAGCCACTTATTTCAATCCGCTTAGGGCAATACCTCTAATAATGTGCTTCTGGAAAATCAGGAAAAGCACAATCAGGGGAAGTACTGAAATCCATGCGCCAGTCATAACCTGCACCCAGTTGCTAGCCGTACTCGTTTCGCTGGAGAAATAGGAGAGTCCAACAGGAATCGTATAATGCTCAGGCGTCATCGTGACAATTAACGGCCAAATATAGGCATTCCAGCTCGACAAGAAGGTCAATAAGCAGAGCGTAACCATTGCAGCTCTTACCTGTGGAAGCACAATGTGCAGCCAGATACCGAGCTCCCCCATCCCATCCATGCGAGCAGCATCTAGCAAATCCTGAGGCACTACCTCCATGAACTGCCGCATTAGAAATATACCGAACGCTGTAATGACCGTTGGAAATAAAACACCTATATAATTATCAACCCAACCAATGCCATTCGCGAGCAAATACCAAGGAATAATCAACATTTCCGTAGGTACCATCAAGGTGCTTATAATCAAAATGAAGATAAATCCTTTGCCCCGAAAAGAAAATTTCGCCAAAATATATCCAGCCAGCGTATCAAAAAATGCAACGGTTATCGTAGTAATTACGCCAATAACAGCGCTATTCATAAACCATTCATTAAACGCCGTCTTCTGCCAGATATCCGTAACGTTGCTCCAAGTAAAATGTTTGGGAAGGAGCGTAAGTGAATACACCTCTGTAGGCTGCTTGAAAGCCGTGGAGAGCATCCAGAGAAACGGAAAAATCATGATGACGGTACCTATAAGCAGCAGTGCATAGCTCAGACTTATGGACACTATAGGCCTCTTAATCATTGTGCTCCTTCCCCTCCTTAGTCCCCCATAGATCTGCTAAAGATAAGCTTTTTCCGTGAGATTCAAGAGAGTTTAGTTTAGTATTCAACCTTCTTACTTAACACTTTCAATTGAATGAGAGAGAGCACAAGGATAATCGCGAATAAAAGGACTGTCGCCGCCGCCGCCTCTCCCATCTTGTAACTCTTGAAGGCCAGCTGATAAATGTACAAAACTAGCGTTTTCGTTGAGTCAAGAGGACCTCCCGTACCGCCTGGGCTCATATTTTTCACCTGTGTAAACGTCTGCAGGAAGTTAATGCTTGCGATAACCACCGAAAAGACGATCGTCGAATTCAGTAAGGGGAGTGTGATCTTCCTGAATTTCTGCCATGAGCCCGCTCCGTCAATTTCCGCAGCTTCATAGTACAGCGTGGGAATCCCCTCCAAGCCTGTAAGAAAAACAAGCATCTGGAACCCGATAGCTTGCCAAATCATCGTACCAATAATAACGTAGATCGCCTGATCCGGTGTGCCAAGGAACAATTGCGGGGACAATCCTAGTTGTAGCAAAATGCTATTGGCGGCTCCGTTAGGCATTAGGATCCAGCGAAACACCCAACTGACCGCTACAATGCTTGTGACATAAGGAATAAAATATAGGGTTCGAAACAGACCTCGTAAACGGGTGATCCGTTGCAGCAGCAAAGCCACGATCAGGCCAACAAGAAGTTGGCCCGGCACACCGACAAAGACATAAATGAACGTATTTCGCAGCGAAGCATGGAAATCTTCGTCCTGAAGAACAAATTTAAAATTGTTTAACCCAACGAAAGGCTTTGTTTCTGACAATAGATCCCACTCATGAAAGCTAACATTGAACGAGTAAAAAATGGGCAAAATTCGCACGAGCAGAAAGAATAGCAACGGAATCAATAAGCATCCGTATATGAATACATAGCGCTGATGGTTATATTTCAGCTTCATTTTTGTTTGCTCCAATATTCATCATAGAGCTGTTGGTTCTTTTTCACGAGCTCTTCAAACGCTGTTTTCGCATCCGTTTTATTCAGCACCACTTTATCCGTCGCCTCAACGAAATTATCGCGCTCCTTCACCTCATCTACGAAGAAATGAGCATGTGCATCAGGCAGTTGTTGAATAAACGGCCCTAGAATCGGATCTTTCGCATATTTATCCTGACTGGCAACCTCTTTCTTAGCAGGTAATTCCCCTACTTTTTCCACCCATTTCTCTTCTACTTCCTTGCTCGTCAAAAACTTTAGAAAATCCGTTGCAGCCTCTAGCTTCTTATCGGAAACCCCTTTAGTAATCGCGTTCGCCCAATAGGAAGATTGCGTAGCCTTTGCTTGATTAGCTGGTAAAGGTGCGGTGCCAAAATTAATCGTTGGCGCATCCTTCCGAATACTGGCGAGTACGTTAGATCCGTCTATCGTAATCGCCGCGAGCCCTTTCTTAAATGCATTAATATCCGTCTCATAGAAATCCTTTTGGCCTACTTTATGCACAACGGGAATATCGGTTAGAAATTTAAAGGCTTCAAGCCCAGCAGGCGTATCGTTCCACAAATATTTTTTGTGATCGTCAGACGTATCCTTGCCTCCTGCTTGATAAATGAGCGCATCACGATACCAGTGATGAAGCTGCGAATTCGGCTGCCAAGTTAAGCCTTCTACGACAAGCTGATCTTTTGAATCGCGCTGCGTGAGCTTTTTAGCATAATCAATCAGTTCATCCCAAGTGGCCGGCGGCTTGTTTGGATCAAGACCGGCTGCCTTAAATAAATCTTTATTATAGTAGAGCGCTAGAGTTCTTACAGCTGTTGGAACTGCCCAATATTTGCCGTTGATTTTCCCAGCTTCGACAACCGGGAAGAAGTCTTTTTTCAGATCAGCTTCGGAGAAGCCTTTCTCAGGAAGCGGTTGTAGGTAACCCGATTGTACATATTTGGGAATCCAACCGTAGTAAAGATTGATGATATCAGGCCCTTTTCCAGCGGGTACAAGTGTAGCTACCTTCTCGTTATATTGATCATAGGGAAAGTTCGTTTGTTTCACCGTTATGTGGGGATGTAGCTTTTGAAACTCTAGGATAAGTTCATTGACCAAGTCCACTTTTGTTGGGAACGTGTACTGCCAGTATTCAATCGTTACAGGTTCTACGCTCTTAGTCGACGCTCCCGGAGCCGCGCTTCCTGCTGGGGTGGAGGGCACTTTGGACGAAGAGACCGTTTGGGAACCAGTGGTAGAACACCCCGTTATCGCTAGAGCAGAGGCTAGTACAACAGCCGAAACGGCCTGTGAGCTCCCCATATGGAATCGTTTGCTGCTCATTGTTAGATCTCCCTTTCGCTGCTAACTTGTATTTGTAACAATCGTCTTGCATTGTTCCCGAAAATGAGCTCAATATCGTTCTCTCTCATATTGAGGTCGCGACAAACCCTCACTTGGTCTTGCAAATACCGGTACACGTAACCGCGTGGAAACCCGAATGAATCCGTCCCGAATATCATGCGTTCCGGACCGATCAATTCGTAGGTTTTACGAAATAATGTCTCCAATGTCAGCTCATAGGGCATCCAACGAGTCCATTGATTGGAGCCGGAAGTATCAATATGGACGTTGGGACAGCTCCAACATAACTGGAGCAGCTCTTTGAAATACCCCGCACCGAAATGCGGAACGATAAACGGAATTTCCGGATAGGCGCGCGCCACATTGAAAATTGCCAAAGGATTTATGTTTTGATGCTCAACAATCCCCCCCGTATGGCCAAGCACGCCGAAGTGAATAAGCACGGGCAGTTTGCGGCTCGCCGCAACCTCCCAAACTGGCGTTAGCATCGGATCATGGAAAGGGACATTAACAAGTGGTCCAAAAAGTTTATACCCACGCAGCCCTAGCTCATCAACCGCTCTGCGCAGCTCATCCGCAGCATCCTCACGCTCAATGGAATGATGTGCGAAACCGGTAAAGCGATCTGGAAATAGCTTGATTTGCGCCGCCAATTCATCGTTATTATCGGCCGTAAGGAAATTCAAACCGCCAATATTATACTTATCTAACTCCTCGATCCAACGCTCCACAAGCGGTTTACTCGTATCCGTCTTACTTGTCTGATTGGGATGCGGGAAATCCCAGGTTAACCGCATCCGTTCAGAACGAGCTCGGCCATAATGGCTTATTATTTCATTTCGTTCAACGAAATGGATAGGGTAAGGGAGATGACCATGGATATCAAATACCCTAAATTGTCCCGAGAACATCTGCCCCGCCTCCTTGAATGAAATATCTTCTATTGTTCATTCCCATTCTGACTCCGCTGTTGGATATAAGCATCCAACGCAGCTAACTTACCTTGGACGGCCTCGCCTACCAACTCGGTCCAACGCACTTGCTTTGCATGCCGCGCCCCCCTCACATGCAAAGCGCGCGCTATCTCTTCTGGGCTCGGGCCTCCCTGATGTGTGCGTATGCGCACGAATTGCTCAGGGTCCAGTGCCCTTCGCAGCTCGTTTTCCTGCAAAAGCAGCTCCTTACCACTAACCGCTTTGGCCGCTTCAGCGACAAGCCCCAAGGATATTTCACTAGCTGCAAGGGCTTGCGTTTGTGCAGTAGATACGACGATTCCGACAACATGATGTGCGGTACGAAAGGAATATCCCTCACTACGAACTAGCGTATCCGCTAACTCCGTCACAACAGCAAAGCTTGCTTCTGTACGACGACGAAGTTTCTCTTTATTAACCTCCAGCGTACCGATGACGACCGCGAGCAGACGATAGACCTGATCCAGCGTCTCCAAGCTTTTCCACAGATACGGCTGCATATCGTCTTCCGTATCAACAATGTCGCCGAACGGCGTGTTATGGATCATTGTCAGCACCGTCTGCGCATTACCAACGATTGAGGATAGCAGTGATCGCGCATGCTCGACGGATACCGGATTACGCTTCTGCGGCATAATAGAGCTTACTTGCACATAGGGGTTCGCAACGCGAATAGCGTCGAATTCCTGTGTACACCAAAGCAATAATTCCTGCACGAACCGTCCCAGATTTATTGCGGCTAGCTGGACCGCTGCTGCTGTTTCTCCAGCATAGTCAACACCCGCTACAGCATCGTAAGAATTTTCCACGAGTTCATCAAAAGCGAGCAGCTCACGAACGCGATCTCTGCTTATATTGAAACCGGTCGTCGTCAATGCCGCCGCTCCCATCGGACTACGATTATTATTCGCATAAGCAACTTGCAGCCGCTTGATATCCCTATCGAGCACATCAATCACAGCAACCAAATAATGAGCGAGCGTGGTTGGCTGCGCCTGCTGAGTATGCGTATAGCCGATCATCAGCGTCTCTCTATTTTCTTCAGCAGTGTGGATCAAGCTGATCTGCAAGCTCAGACCCGCTACAATTGTCTTGAGCAGCTTATCTCGCAGCACCATTCGATAAACGGCGATGCCCATATCATTCCTGCTTCTGGCAATGTGCAGATTGCCTGCGGCATCCCCGGCGATCTCCAGCAGCTCATGCTCCACTTGAAAAAATAAATCTTCGAATCGTCCCGTGTACTCCGCTTTCCTCAAATCATCCAAATCTATCTTTTGCAAAGCAGCGGCGATCAGATTGACATCTGCATCCGCAACGAGCTCCTGTTCTTTGAGCATGATGAGATGAGCTTTATGAATCGCCATCATGGGAGGAAGTAATTCTCTTTTAGCCTGATCAAAAGCTGGAGCTAGCACGGCTTCAACGTACGTTTTTCCAGGAAATAGCTCGCCTTCCTCTTTGAAAATATGTTCTCGGTCTCTCATGGCAGAGTCTCCTCATCAATAATAGAATCAAAAAAAACCCGAGATTCGCATCCTAATGTGCGGTCTCCGGTTTACCGGTCAACGTTAATATTTAATTGCTTCTCGCAGCGTATTCACCCTAATCAGCCAACGGCTTAGAGAGGACAACTTCCCCTTGTATGTCTTGCGGATTTTTCAATAAATTATATATCGGGCACACCCGTTCAATTTCTTCATGCAAAGCGTTAATCGTTTCCGACGATTCGTTTGAAACAATATGAATCTGATAACTGATATTGTGCGGATAAACAGGGATGCTCTCATAGCCAAGCTGTCCAGCAAGTGGGTGCAAATCCCCTGAAATTTCAACTTCTAGAGATTCAAGAGAAACGCCACGAACAGCTGCCTGGATGAGCGTAATATGCGTCAAGCAGCTCCCAAGGACACCTAGCTGGAGCTCAGGTGAATTGGGACCGAGGTTATATCCTGCGAAATCAGTTGGACTATCGCTGATGACTTGGAAATCTCGTATGCGAATCTCCCTTACACCGCTGCGCCCGAGCGCTCTAGCACGCGCATAGTACCTTTCTGACTTGACGTCTGACTGCTGCTGCGCCTTCTCCAACTTAGCCAAAGCAGCTTCTTTCTTCTGTACCAAAAATTCATTGAGTGTTGACAATCTGCACCCCTCCTTTTCTTAATTCCTATAGATATACTAGGAATTACTTGAATTTATGTTAACATTATTACAAATACACGTCAATAAGTTTCATTTATCATTGATAGAGAATTGTGTGAGCCAAAACGTACATCCGAGTAGAGCCGTTGCAGCGGATGCGGCTGTGCTAAGCCTTATGTGCGTTGTTCTCGCGTCTTCTTTTAGCGTCAATCCCCTCTGCCATCCAAGAGCGAATGCAAAAAAACGCGCTCCATCCAAAATAGGATGTGACGCGTTTTCAAACCTTACTAGCCCTCCGCGAACTTCACAGTAGCCCTATACAAGCTGTTGTCCCACTCCACCTTAGCTCCTAGTGACTCGGCAATAAAACGCAGCGGTACAAACATCCGGCCCTCTACAATTTGTGGTGCCATGTCCATCAGCACTGGCTGACCATTTACCATAGCCGTAGAGCTGCCTAGTTGAAGATCGACCTTCAGCTTTCCTTTCGTAATATGCAGACTGGAATCCTCTGATTGCCAGTGATATTCAGCGTTCATGCGATTAAGCAGCACACGAAATGGCACCATCGTCAGCTCATCTTGGATGTATCCTGTTTTGCTGCCTGTAAGTTGACCATTTACATTCAACTGCACGCGAGGTTTATCCGTCTGCTGCACAATGAGCGCATTACTGAGCAGTCGACCTGGCTTACGAAGGAGCTTTCCTTTATAAAACAGCGCAGAACTCGCGCCACCATCCAGATTAATGGCATCCGTCATCCCGACCTGCTGCAGCACATTAGCCATTTGCTCAATCGTGCTGTAAGAAATCGTCCCCATGACAAGACGACCCTTCTCATCAACGCCAGCAAAGCTTCGCACATTAGATTGGGAAGTTACAAGCGGATCATTGAATCGATCTCTTTCGAAATCTATATCCACGTTCCCTCCTGTCAACAGTTTTGGCCCTGCGCCAATGGCTAGTTGGTAGTTCGCTAAGGCAGAGGTCTGTTTAGTATCCAGATCGGCAACGGATTGACTCATACTGAACTTATCCCCTACCTTGATCTGCTTAGACACTTGCTCTAAGCTATGATCCGTAGAGAGTAGTAGAACTTTACCTCCAGAAGGAATAATGACCGCTTGATCGGAAATCGATTTCACCTTCATATCTTCCCCAATAGTGATTTTGATCCCCGGTTCATCTGCCACATCCCCGTAATCCTTGGTAAAAACCCATGCTCCTCCTGCTTGATCCCCGTAATAGAGATCTACTCCGTTTAATTGGGAACCGAATCTTCCCGCTTGCACCGAGCTGCTAATGGCTAAACGTTGGACAGAGGCAGTTTTATCAGTCGACACTGTAAGTGATGTTTCCTTATCCCCACCATAAAATAAATCATTGTTGTTCATGAGTATGCCATAGGGTGTTCGGTACTCAATATCCGCAGTAAAGGCATCGAAGAAAGTCCCGTTAATGCCAACCACGGCCTCATTCTCCGACATCATCTCGCTAAAAGCTTGAACGCTGCCTACTTCATGATTAGCGGCAACTGCCTTCACTTGAATGGTGGGGTTTTTCAAATCCACTCGAATAAGATCCAGCGAATATGAATTTCCCTTGTAGGCCACCTTCCGCTGTTCATGGACAACCGGGTCATCCGCTGCGAAAGCATAATTTGCGCTGCCGACCAGCAAACCTACTGTTAATGCCGTTAATTTAATGATGTCGAGTTTCAAATCTGTTATCTCCTCTTATGACAAACCCTCATCCTCCTTGACGGATGAGGGTTTGGTTATCTGCCTGACCGCACATTAATCTAACGTTATTCCACGCTCTTTAAATACCTTCATCACAACAGCCACAGCATCAACGGCTTTAGGAAATCCTGAGTAAGAAATCGTATGGATGATCGCTTCAATGATTTCTTGTGGAGTTAACCCAACATTGAGGGCGCCATGAATATGAAAGTCAAGCTGATTCGAGGCGCCTGTCGTAATCAGAGCAGTAATGGTCATCAAGCTTCTCTGCTGTAAGGTAAGTCCCGGACGAGAATAGATCGTGCCGAAAGGGATCTCGACGATGAGATTAGCAATATCTGGACTAAACTGCTTAACCCAGTTAATTGTTTTATTCAAAACCTCTTCATCAACCATTTTACCTAGTACTTCTATGCCTTTATCGTAACGATTGTCCTCCATGTCTACCTCCGTTAGCTTTAATCTAAGCTTAGTAATCTTGTAAGAATCGGTGGGATTTCTAAAGGATCTACCATAACTTCGATAACCGTAGTCGCATTAGATTGCAAAGCTGCTTGTACCGCTGACTTAATTTCATCTGCTTCATGACAGCGGTAGGCGATTGCTCCCATAGACTGAGCAAATAAGCTGACATCCAACGGCTTTTCATAAACTGCGCCAACGGATCGGCCTGTATTGTATGACATTCCCTTGTCCACCATATCTAATCGCCCGTTATTCAGAACGAAGAAAATGACTGAAGCGCCATGGTTCACAGCTGTGGAAATCTCGGTTCCATGCATCATGATGCATCCATCACCGGTTACACAGACGATCGGACGGTTCGGATTTGCAATTTGAGCTCCAATCGAATAACCAATTGCCGCTCCCATCGCAATGAATACTTCGTCTAAATAAAATGTTCCAGGCTCGATAATTTCAAAGTTTTGAACTGCATGAAAGGAGTGACTGCCAGCATCGCCAAATACGATAGCGTCTTTTGGAAGCACATCACGCAGCGCCCTAAATGCCTTTCCGGCTGACATTAAGCCTGCCGCTGCCGTAGATGCTGCCGCCACTTGTTCGTTGTCTATAAGCCGTTCATGGTCTTTAGCGGAGGCTCCGCTTATCTGAACTAGTTGTGCTAGGTTGTAACGGATGTCCCCAAGAATAACCTGCGTCGGGGCCTGAATCGTTTTACCTGCAAAAGTAAGGTCATATTCAAACTGCAAAACTTTACCAGGCTGCATGTCCGCCGTAAAGCCGGACAAAGACATGTCGCACAACTTGCTTCCCACGACAATCATTAAATCAATGCCCGATTTCATATATTCCGTTGCAGCCTTTGAGCCTCCAAGCCCATAACCGCCAAGGTTCAATGGATGCTTCGTTGGAATAGCCCCTTTACCACCTGGTGTGGTAACGACAGGAATACCCCAATGCTCGGCAATTATTCGCAGCTCTGAATAAACCTCCGAAATGACAGCGCCTTTTCCAAGGAATAGAACCGGTTTCTTCGCCTCGTTAAGCAAAGTAATCGCCTTGCCGATGTCCGGTGACACAGCAGGGGATATATTGTCGGGCAAAGGAAGATAGAACGGCTCCACTTCTTCCATCAACACATCAAAAGGGATGCATAAATGTACAGGTCCTCTTTCGCCAACGTATGCTTTCTCCAGCGCATGCTTAAGATACAAAGGGAGCAGATCTCCTCGCTCAATACGCGCGCTGAATAAGGTAACGGGCTCGAACATTTTAACCAAATCCGTTCCGAATTGGCTTGAATCCTGACTTAATGCTCGTCCTGTCTCTTGCATAGATGGCTGTCCCGTAATAAACAGAACTGGAAGCTGAAATTCCTTCGCCTGTCCGGCTGCCGTGATGAGATTCGTTCCACCCGGGCCAGACGTGCCAATAGCGATCCCGATCGTTTTCCTAGCTAACGCATAACCGGAAGCCTCGAATCCGCTGCCCGTCTCATGCCGTCCTAACACATATTCAATTCCGAAATTATCCAGTTCCAACATAAGGGGGGATATGGACTTGCCCGGGATGCCGAATACATGATCAATGCCCCAGTTTTTAAAATGTTCAACCAGTATGGTATATACTCTCTTTTTCATCATGTCACCTTTACGAGTTAGTTTTCGTTGCTATGCTTCTTACAAATAGCTGTTCAATGTGATCCGCAGGTAAAGGAGGGTGATAATAGAATCCTTGCACCTCATGGCAGCTTTGACTGCTCAAGAAGTTTAATTGATCTTTCGTTTCCACACCTTCAGCAATCACATCGATGCCTAATTTATGAGCCATAGCTATAATCGTCGCTACAATATCCGCGTCATTGGTATCCGTCATAATATCTCGAACAAACGATTGATCAATCTTAAGGCGATCGATGGAGAACAATTTCAAATAATAGAGATTACTATAACCTGTCCCAAAATCATCGATACAAATGCGTATGCCAAGCTCTTTTAGTTTACTAAGAATTTCGATCGCTATTTCAACGTTCATGGTCATTGACTCTGTAATCTCAAGCTCTAAGTATTGCGGATCCAACTGAGTTTCTAACAAAATCTTTTTGATCGTCCCCACTAAATTCTGCTTTGAGAATTGTCGCGTGGAAATATTGACTGACACTTTAATCGGCTTGAACCCTTTTTCCCTCCAAATCTGATTCTGACGGCACGCCGTTCTAAGCACCCATTCACCAAGAGGAACGATAAGTCCTGTCTCTTCCGCTATCGGAATGAACTTAGCAGGCGGAATTAATCCAAGGGTCGGATGCCTCCAACGAACCAGCGCTTCGGTTCCAATGATTTCTCCGGTATGCAGATTGATTTGAGGCTGGTAATACAAGACAAATTCCCCTAATTGAAGCGCTTTACGAATAGAGTTTTCGAGTGTAAGTCGTTCAAGACCACCGCTATTATGAGTAGGCTTGAAGATCGCGAAATTGTTCTTCCCTTCATCTTTCGCTCGGTACAAAGCAATGTCTGCGTTCTTCATGAGGGTTTCGGCATTATTACCATCATGCGGGTAGAAGGAGATACCTATACTTGCTGTAATGTAGAATTCATAGCCATCCACAGCAAAGGGTGCCTCGAACGCTTTAATAACCTCTTCTGCAACATCAATGGCATCTATATGATCAGTAATCTCCTGCAAAAGGATCGTGAACTCATCCCCACCCATTCTGGAAACCAATTGATTAGGAGCCTTGCAGCAAATGAGTAGACGATCTGCGACCAATTTCAGAAGCGTATCTCCGTTATTGTGTCCCAGTGTATCATTGATTTTTTTGAAACTATCCAGATCCAGAAACATGATTGCAAAGATACTGTTATCTTGTGCGCCGTGCTTAAGCAAATTATCAACATGATGGGCAAAAAACCTGCGGTTCGGTAATCCAGTCAAATCGTCATGATAGGCCAGATAATTAATTTGCTTCTGTGTATGATAGCGCTCAGTTATATCACGAAACTGCGCAAATGCACCCATAATCTGCATATTCTCATCATGAATAGGAAAAGCATCGAATAAACAAACAAGTTCTTCATGATCCTTACTTGGCTTCAACATCAATTCAATATCTTCGTATTCTTTTCCCCTGTGTAAAACCTCGTTGATGAAATGTCTCGTTTTCACATCGGAGATCGATTGATGGATAACATCTTGTTTCATCGAACCGGTTAAAATCTCAGCAAATTTGTTATATTCCGTGATCTTGCCTTCACGATCTGTAATAATAATCCCATTTCTTGTCGTTTCAATGACGACTTGATTCAAGATATGTAATCGGATGTTTTGCTTTTTCAGTAGGAGTTCTCTCTCAATCGAATCTACTACGGTACACAACATCGCTAATAAAAACGGATTATGTTGATCAATTGTCGTCATAATCGTAATTGTACCTAATAAATTGGATATATCTGTATATTGGAAGGGAACCGAATAACAAGCAGAGGATGTCAGAAATTTAAAAAAGTGATCGTCACCAACGAGTTGAAAAGGATGACGATGCGATAAAGCTAGATTAATACTATTGGTTCCTGCTTCATGTTCCTTAAATACAAGGCCTACTTGAATTCCCGACTCATTGACCACACTTTTGATAGCTTCGTCTCCAGCCATCTCTAGCACGCAGCCCTTTTCATCAGAAATCATGATGAGTAAAGGAATCCCCTTCATCAGTTCCAACATTTTATGAACAAAGAAATTAATAACAGATAAAATCTCTTCATACTCATTTCTTTTTTGGTCCAATTCTGCTTCTGTTAAGAACTTGGAAAATGTGGGGATTGCACAAGGATTGATACCAAGCTTCACACATCTCTCCTTCGATTCCGCAATCCAAGTTTCGTTATTCATCAGATCCCTCTTCTCTACCATAAAAGAGTACAAATAAAACACATAAAAGTCTAAAAACTCCGTATTTTATCGCTTCTTTTTCATTATGTCAATGAATATCAAATTTTGTCAATTTATTTCTTCCTATTTCGAGTAACAAAAGTTAACATTAACGGATCATGTCAGCTCTGTAAACCATTTGCTGCGCAAATAGAAAAGGCCAACCAATTTCACTACTGAAATTGGCTGGTCCATTTAGGATTAATTTGGTTACATACATTCCAAGCGATTAATCAGGTAAAGTCTGATCAATACGCTTAGAGCTAAGCAATTTCATCACCGGCGCTGCTCCAAGCAGCGTCACGCCTGTAATCAGAAAGACCAATTGAATGCCAATCCAACCGCCGAGTATGCCACCAAGCAGCGGACCTGCCATCATACCGAGCTGATTCGACGTTTGATTCAAGCTAATTGCCCTGCCCCTGAAGTCAGCTTGCGTACTTGTGACAATAAGTGCATTCAAAGCCGGATAAACGGCCTGCAAAAATAACCTAACTGCAGAAAATTGCCGATCCCCCCGCCTATTCATCCAATGAGAAGCGTTTTATCATAACCAATACGTTATCCGATAACTCCCCAGATAATTGCTAGCCTCAACGGATCGGTGGTAATCCTTGTGGACGTAGGCGCCTTCGCTGTATTCATGCAGCTTGACGATCGTGCTAGTAATGCTAGGCGAAATTAGCAAATTTGAATGCACCTATGGTAACGTCAGGCTTTTGAAAATAAGCATTCGTGGACAACTGGTCGGGTGCTACATCTTTCAAAATATGCTGTGGCAAAAAAATACTTTGGTACCGAAGCGTTCTTTGAAAATAAGCGGGTCCACTGGCGTCTTCGTTCTCACTTCAAATGTCTTGACATCTACAATCTTCAGGCCACTAATCTCCGTCTTCCCTTCGTCAAGCTTACCGGCAGCGTTTAAGCCCTCAATGAAAATTAGCTTAAAATTGGTCTCAACCTTCGGATGAAGAGCTGTCTTCAGCGTAAACGCCACGTCAGCCGTCGTGAACGGCTGTCCGTCATTCCATTTGGCCGCCGGATTCAATTTCACGGTAAATGTCTGGTTATCCTTCGTTTCAACCGATTGGGCTAGCTTAGGCAGAAACTCAAATTTTTCGTTCAATATGAGCAGCAGGCTTCTTAATACTGTCTAATAGAATTTTTCAATTACAGAATTGGAATTATCTATCCAAGTTGGCAAATTGAATGACAATCGCGGCCATTTTATGAGATAACAAAGAGCCCCCTTTGCTTCAGATCCAATCTGAAGCAAAGGAGGCCTTTCTTACCTACGTGCATGCTATTTTAATCTAATGCTTTTTAACAACAGATCGAACGGTTCCTTTTCCTCCGTTTCCCCGCGATGATAATGCTCCACGAGTTTATCCAATCTGGCCACCTGATACCCATAATCGTACATCGCCGCCGCGACGACGGATAGCCGAAGCATACCGGCTGGCCTTTCATTATAGCGTTCAATGAGCCTGGTCATGAAGAGCTCGTTCTCAGCTTCAATGTCCACTCCCTCGTTACTGTCTGCCTTGAGTTTATCGTCAAACTTTAACAGCGCATGCTCATGATACTTGCTCAATTTCTCCAAATGTTCATCGAAATACACATCGATCTGTGGTGTACGAGTAGCTTGGAAATAATGTTCATCCACAGCTTCTAATACTTCAAGCCCTTTGTTCATAACAAGCAGTTTTTGCTTGTAGATAACTAAGTGACGAATGTGACTGAATCTGTTGCGCTTAAGCTTTTTCACTTCTTCTTCCATGAGCTTGTATTTACCGGCTAAAGAATTCAAAGCGCCCTGTAAACTTTCTTTCTCTTCCCTAAATACCGTTTCCTTCATTTCATTGGAAATAACCGTTCTTAAGAGAAGCGACATTTTACCGAATGCAGTCTCAATTTGTGCAGCGAACTGTTCCCTCGGCTTTGGAGGAAAGAAAAGGACATTGATCAAGAACGCACAGCCAATTCCAATTAAGCTTAACAAAAATCGATTAACCGCAAACTGCCATTCGCCTGAAGCCTCCATCACAGCGACAACCGTTACCAAGGTAAGCCCTATGGTCTCCTCCATGCCCATCCTTAAACAAATAATGATGACGAGAATACAAACGATTCCAATCGCTATCACATTATTAGAGAAAAACATACCAGCCAACAACGCTAACGCAGCTCCAAGAATATTTGTTTGCAGTTGCTCCAAGAAATAGCGCCAAGAACGATATATCGAAGGCTGCATGGCAAAAATAGCCGCTACCGCCGCAATAACAGGTGGAGTAAAATTCAGCCAAGCGCTGATATATAAAGCCAATGCAACAGCTATTCCTGTTTTCCAAACACGTGCACCGAAAACCACTAAAGCTCCCCCTTATCCGCTCTTTCACTAAGTCTTATCTTACACAGGTGCGGCCCTTGATGCAAAAAGATTGATCCCTTGCTAAAGAGGTTCCAATTTTTGCCTAATACCCTCAATATCCAACATACGTTTTGCTAGTTTCAATTTCCTTCATCACATAGATTGACCACCCGATGCGCGCATTGCACTGCTGAAAAGGGGCATCAGAAAATACAACAATTTTCTCGCTTAAAATGCACTATTTACTCAATATATCTCCATTAATATATCGTTTCCTTCATTTTTCATCCTACAAAATGCAAATGAATGTTATGTCAGAAATACAAAATATAACTTGGTTATTGAAAAATTAACAATTACAAGCGCTTTCAAACGTTGCTATTTTTAACTTTTTTTACTATTATTGATTATTAATTACTCCGAAAGGTGGTTATTATAGCGAACCCATTTAGTTCCCATCATCCGATCATTTGGACGCGATGAGACGACCTACCTGACACGAGGTGGGTCTGGATTAGTCGGCAGATGTACTTGCCCGGCTTTAGTGTCGAATTAAGCTGCCTGGAGAGCAGTCTAATTTGTAGAAATGCTAACTTAAAATAGAGAAAAGGAGTGAGCCTATGCAGTACTTTTTTTACATGTCAACAATCATTTTTATCGGATTTCAACTTCTTTACATGATCATCCCCTTATTTTTCAGTAAAGTTAAGACCTTAAACAGTGATCTTCCAGAAAAATCTATATCGGTCTTAGTTCCTGCTTATAATGAGGAGCTCACGATTAAGAATTGTATAGATGCAATGGAGGGCTTACACTACAGCAACTATGAAGTCATCATTATTAATGACGGTTCAAAGGATCAAACTTTACAGAAGTTAAATGAGCTTTTGGATTTAGAGATTAGTGATCGACAAGCAGACGGTAAGCTCAAGTACGCTGCTATTAAGGGATTCTACCATTCCAAGAAATATAATTATATATTTGTAATCGATAAATTTAATGGCGGAAAAGCAGATTCTCTAAACGCTGGCATTGATTGCGCAGATGCTGATATTGTGATTACACTTGACGCGGATAGCATGCTAGAAGTTAACTCGCTTAAATATGTGAACCAATATTTCCATGATGAACAAGTCATCGCTTTAGGCGGCACTGTAAAGATCGTTCAGGGCGCTGAAAAAAAGAACGGCGTTATCGTAGAGAAATTCACAGGAAAAGGTATAATAAAAAGCCAAGTCATCAGTTATATTCATGGCTTCTATGTTAGAAAGCTAACGCAATCTGCTTTTAATTCTATTGTCGTTATTTCAGGCGCATTCGGAGCTTTTTATAAAAATATCTTGGTAGACGTAAATGGGTTTAGAAGCACTGTGGGTGAAGACATTGATATCACCTTGAAAATTCACGAGTACATGAAAGCCAATAACTTGGATAAAAAGCTCGTATACGCGCCAGAAGCCGTATGCTACACAGAATGTCCAGAAAACTTAATCAACTTCTATAAGCAAAGAATACGTTGGCAAAAAGCATTTGTAGATTGCATATTAATCTATTGGTCCAGACTATCTCAAAAGTTTAGCGTTGGTGTCAGTCTCTTCTTTGCGATTGATGGTTTTGTTCTAGGTACATTAACCGCATTTACAACCATATTCTATCTTATACAAGCCCTCTTTCTAGGTACAAATTTAATGAGCGCTGTAATGCTACTGTTAGTAACTTTATTCATCAATGCCTTACAGATCGGAATTGCTCTCTATTTATGTAAAAAATTTGGCAGCAACTATTCCTTTAAAGATTATATCAAGATGTTTGTATTTAGCCAGGTTGAATTACTAACCTACCGAAATCTACTGCTTTATATGAATATCGTAGGCACGTTTAAATACTTTGATAATGATGAGGGCTGGGGATTCGTTGAAAGAAAAGGAGTCTCTAGCATCAGTTAATCCCTCCAGTCAGCTATTAGCAAACTAACCTTATATAGGAGGCATATCTATGAACCATATACTTAAAGATAACCGAATTATATTTATAGATATTTTAAGAATACTATCCATCATAGCCGTTATCATTTTGCATATCACTGCCGACTTACTTACAAGAACAAACGATTTCAATACAACATCATGGTGGATTAGTAACCTTTTCAATTCTGTAGCCAGATTTGCCGTTCCCGTGTTTTTTATGATCAGTGGTTCTATGATTCTGAGGATAGAAGTTAAATCATATCGGCAATTTTATGTAAAAAGAGTACTTCCTTTGATCATTTCCTTAGTTAGCTGGTCTTTCATTTATGCCGTTTACACCCAATATTTCATACAAAAAAGTAGTATGGGCATTTATCAATTTTTCTCCCATTTTGCTTACGGCTTAATGACAGATAGAAATTATATCCATTTATGGTTTCTATATGCGATCATCGCGATCTATATGACAGTTCCATTGATCAGTAAGCTAGTTAAAAATTGCAGTGAAAAGGATCTAAGATATTATCTGCTATTGTGGTTTATGATAAGTATCTTTTATAAATTCATCTCAGATATCGTATTTAGGGTAACCTCCGAATATATCAATATTCCAATAACCAATATCCCTCTGTTCATGGGGTATCTCGGATATTTTATATTAGGGTACTATCTCTTTAACTATACGATACCGCTTAAAGCAAAAAACATTTTCTTTAACTTAGGTATCATCTCCTTTTGCATAACGCCAGTAGCTACCTACTTTGCATCCTTATACAGCGGCACGCTTGATGAAATGTTCTACGGTAATTATTCGCTCACCACATTTTTTATGGCTATCGGAACATTTATTTACTTTAAAGAAAAAGAAACCGTAATTAGCGAAAAGCTTAATTATAAAATCAAAAAAATGATTAGCTCAATTTCCAAAGCAAGCTTTAGTATCTATTTAATTCATTTGTTAGTTGAACTATTGGTATCTAGAAGAGCTGAAATAGAAGCCACTTTACTTCAAACAACATTTACCCTTATTTTCAATGTTGTCATCATTTTCTCGATCAGCTATATCACGGTTAAAGTCTTGAATCTAAATAAATTTATTACACATGTGCTATTTGGAGGAAGAGGTTAACATGATAAAAATAAGCCTATATACAAAAGCCTTCCTGGCCCTCTTAGCTGTCAGTATGGGCATCTACTTTTACGATATCAATTATTCAGATAAAAAAGTTACCTCTGTGTACATCCCAGTTTGGAAAGATTTTAAAGATCTCAATCTCAAAGATAAAAACATTGATATCGCAATTATCGCTTTTGCCAAAATCAATAAAACGGATGTGTATTTTGACCAAAACCCTGCTAGAAATGAAGAAATCAAACAAAATATAAAGAAACTGAAGGCGAACAATAAAAAAACTAACTTCGTACTTGGCGTTGGCGGCTATAAAGCGGATGGATTTTCTGATGCTTCTTTGGATGGAAATCGATACTACTTTACTGAGAATATCGTCAAAATGGTTAAAGAATTAGACCTAGATGGGATAGATATTGACTGGGAATATCCAGCTTTTGATTCATGGGAAACGACTAAAGCCAGAACGGAAGATACTAAAAACTTTACAAATCTGATGAAAGAACTCAAAGAAAGACTTGATCGGCTCCCACGTAAAGATAAAAATTACTATTTAACCTTTGCTGCTGGGAACGAAGATTGGTATTTCAAAAATGTTGAGGTCAAAAAAGTAGAAAAATATGTGGATTTCATTAATGTCATGAGCTATGACTTAACTGGAGCTTGGTCCGATACGACAGGTTATAATTCGAATTTATATAAAGATAAGAATGACAAGAGTAAAACTAGCGTAGATCGAATTATTAATTTATTTATCGATCATGACATTGATCCTAAAAAGCTTCTCTTAGGCATTCCAGCCTATTCCTATGGATGGGAGAAAGTCAAAAGTGATGCGCCGGGTAGCGATGGAGCTTTTTCTTTGGGCAAGCCTATCAATATCGACAAAGTAGATTTGAGTTACAAGACGATTAAGGAAAAATACTTAGACCAAGATGGATTTAAGCGATACTACGACGATACAGCGAAGGCTGCCTATTTATATGATGGCAATACCTTTATAACCTATGAAGATCAAGAGGCTTTGAAGGCAAAAATTAAATACATCAAGGATAAAAAACTAGCGGGCGCCATGGTCTGGGAGTACTCTCAGGACTCCGAGGATGGCATTGTAAAGTATTTATCCGATAATCTGAACAAATAGTAGCTCGCTTGCATTCACAGCCTGCTCTACTGCGCGAAAGGCAGAACTTCGAAGTTGAAGTTCTGCCTTTCGCTTATTTTTCCTTATCGTTTAATTGATCACAAAACCTAATGAAGTGGCTCGATTAAGAGCATCTTGGGAGAACTTATTCTTCTTGTATTTCTTTTCAATTTCTTCTTTCGTTACCGGTACCCATCTAAAATCTTTATTGATATATACCATCACTTTATGGCCCCAATCTACATGAATGGTTCGATTGGTTACTTTTTTGATTTCACCAATTTTCGTAACCGCATATCCGACGGTATCAATGCAATATTTCCCTAATAAAGTATTGTTCATTTTGTTTTCTCCTATTCATTAAGAAGCAAATTATTCACCAAAAAATAAAAAAACCACCAGCAAATGCATGTGGATTTTGATCTAAGAAATATATTGGTTGCGGGGGCAGGATTTGAACCTGCGGCCTTCGGGTTATGAGCCCGACGAGCTACCGGGCTGCTCCACCCCGCGTCGTTAAAAAAGGAAAAACTGCTTGGCAACGTTCTACTCTCCCAGAACCCTGCGGTTCAAGTACCATCGACGCTGGAGGGCTTAACGGTCGTGTTCGAGATGGGAACGCGTGGGTCCCCTCCGCCATCATCACCAAACAGT
>NZ_JAAIKC010000019.1 GCF_010820665.1 Paenibacillus sp. SYP-B3998
ACCTAGTGCTCGTGAGATGGAGAATGAGCAGCTGGTACAGGTGATGATGACCATCTACGAGAAAGTTGAGCGTATCTTTGGCTATCGTCAATTAACCCTGCATATGCGCAAACAAACCGGAAAAGTCATCAACCATAAGCGTGTGTACCGGCTTATGAAGGTGAAGGGAATCCAGTCCGTGATACGTAGAAAGAAAAAGAAATATGTGCACTCCACACCGCAGCAGGTAGCCGATAACCTGTTAAATCGTAAGTTTCAAGCAGCAGTACCTAATGAAAAGTGGGTAACAGATGTAACAGAATTCAAGTACGGCAATGGTCAGAAAGCGTATCTAAGCGCAATTCTTGATCTTCATGATAAATCCATCGTCTCCTACGTATTGGGACATTCCAACAACAATCCACTGGTATTCCAGACATTGAAACTAGCCTTGCAAGCTGCTCCAGGAAGTCAGCCGATGCTTCATAGCGACAGAGGATTTCAATACACGTCGCTGGACTTCAAAGCGCTCTTGGACGAGAACAAGCTGTCTCAGAGCATGTCTCGAGTTGGGTGGTGCATCGATAATGGCCCCATGGAATCTTTCTGGGGGACACTAAAATGCGAGAAGTATTATTTACACACGTACCATACCTTTGAGGAACTCGAGAAGGACGTAACTCCCTATATCCACTTTTACAATACCGAACGATTACAAGCAAAACTAAACGGCCTCAGTCCGAAGGAATTCAGGACCAAGGCCGCTTAATTAATTTTTATTTTTTGTACTGTCTACTTGACGGGGTGCAGTTCATACACCAGCTGCCGCTCTTTATGTTCGGTCAGTAATCTCCTGTTGTTCATTAGAAAAATCTTTTAAAAAAGCGAACTGAAATATTCCCCGTAACTTATTTATCTTTTTTTACTCTTAATATTTTGAACTCCAAGAACTCCAATACTTCATTTCTTATTAAAGGATCAAGATTCCGAAACTTTTGTAATAATTCATATTCTATGGAATTATGCTCCTCATAAATATCGCCCATAATAAGCCAGTCTAAATCAATATCAAAATGTTTCTTTATTTCATAAATCATATCAAATGAAGGCTTTGCTTTCCCTGCTTCAATTTCACTTAAAGTTCCTTGGGCAATACCCATTGCACTGGAGAATTCAATTTGGGTCATGTTATTGGTTTTTCGAATAAGCTTAATTCTTTGACCAATGTTATTCACTTCACAACTTCTCCTTATGTACAATAACTGATATACAAAAAAAGCCCCTTCAGAGGGACTTTTTTTGTATGGGTACCTTCTACGCACACATTAAAGCAAATGTTTGCCACGAGTTTATTAAAGCAAATGTTTGCCATAGCGGCAAAGTTATGCTTTAACTCTCATGACATAATAAGCCCCTTTCAAAAGGAATTGTTGTAGCAATTATAGCAAAAATCCACAACCTCAAGGTTGTGGATTTGCTGTATGGAGGTGAGCCGTGGTGTGCCACATCCACATTTCGCCTCAGATTGCTACTACGGTTGTTCGAGGGTGTTGCATAGACGACTGCTACTAATCCATGTTGGACTAGGTACGAATATGCCCGACATTGAACTCGCTTGCCTTGCCAAGCAGCCCCTCTTCTTTCGCTTTGTTTATTGCATCATCCCTGTTATTGACGCCAAGCTTCGAATAAAGGATCGATACATAGTTACGAATCGTGCCTTCCGAGAGGATCATGTTGGCAGCGATGGTTTTGTAACGGAGTCCCTGGTAAAGCTGCTCCAATATGTCCAACTCGCGTTTTGTTAATCCGTACGGATTAGTTCCTTCAGATCCTCCTCCCTCCATTAGACGCAACCTTTGCTGCTTCATCTCCTCAAACACCTGTTCCGCGATTTCTTGTGTGATAGACGTACCCCCCATATGTATGAGCCGGATCGTTTCTATTAATTCTTTAGGCTGGATCGACTTCAGCAAATAGCCGACTGCTCCGTTCTGAAGAGAGGTCACCGCTTGTTCTACCTCACTGAATGTGCTCATGATAATAACTCGAAGATCGGGCCACTTGTCTTTTATCACTTGTAAAGCTTCAATTCCATCCATTTCAGGCATTCGGACATCCATTAAGATGACATCGGGATGAGCTTGTTCGCACAAGTCGATCGCAGCTTTCCCATTTTCCGCCGTACCTACAACCTGCAAATCCTCTTGATCATCCAGTATCATCTTAAGGCTGTCTACAATTAACTTTTGATCGTCTACGAGCACAATCCGAATCTTGCTCTGCAGATGTTTATGTCTTGGCACTGTACACAGGACGACAGTCCCTTCATCAAGATGAGAATGGACAGACATTTGACCTGACAGCTCTAGCATCCTTTCCTTCATTGTAGAAAGTCCGAAGCCTGGCAGAAGCTGTTCAGTGCCTTTCCCATTATCTTGAATTTGAAGCCGCAATTGATTATTTTCGAAGTGAAGATGAACCTGAATAGACGATGCTTGCCCGTGACGAGCCGCGTTCGTTAACGCTTCCTGAAGACAGCGGTACAGCGCCAGTTTAATTTGATTAGGCACGGAATATTCATCGCCCAATGTACGAAACTTGACTTCTACGCCCGTTGTATCCTGAAATTTGTTCACCAGCTTTTGCAGTGATGAGGTAAAAGATGCATGGAGGCTGGGCATCGACATCTGATGCAGATGTTTCCGAACCTCATCAAGTCCATTGCGGGAAGAGTGCAGGAGGGCGTCCAATCGCTCCGAGTATTCGCCTGTGACCGCTGGACGTACCGACTCCATCCCCATAATAATGGAAGTCAGCGTATGGCCGATCGTATCATGCAACTCCTTCGATAGCCGATTACGTTCTTCGATTAACGTCATCTGCTCGATTTGGACCACGTGTTGCTCCAGAATGCGATTCTGCTCCCTAATGATTCTCCCTTGGCTGTGAGCGAGAATAGATAATTGAAACGCATAGCCTAATGCAAAAACGATCCCGTGGTTCAGCATGACATTAAAGAGAATTTCCGTCCAGTCCTTGCCGGTTACGGAGCAGACGATAAACGGGACGACCCCAATGGACAAAATCGCTGTCCATCGATAGGACTTGTTGATGCTTAATATGCCGATAACAAAGCCAATCGGGATAAACCCCCATACACTCGATAAAGAATAAATGTTTAAGAAAACAACGAAACCACCCGATAAAACAATCTCTGAAATCAAATACCATCGCAGATGAAATTGTTGAAGCAAGAACGGTATAGAGAAAGGAACAAAGGAAAGCGCAATAGCTGCCCAAAGAGGCATAGGAATATTCGTTTGATTCATGCACAAGCCGATAACTTGCGTGATCCACCATACGATACGTATGCCAAATATGACCCAGTCCGGCCACGTCCAGCGAGTAATCAATTGTTTCATAGAAGTCCTCAATCCTTCACCTGATTTGTTATCAGATTGTATCATATTCTGTCCCCTAATAGGATCATAATGAACAAAGTTATTATTACATGATCATCCGTGTACACAAGCCGTGTTGAAACGAAGTGAGAGGGAACAATCCCGTTCCTGGTTGACCAAGAAAGGGATTGTCGTCATGCTCTTATTTGATATGGGACGGGCTTGTTTTGCGAATTTGGTAAACAATGTCGAACTGCTCTAACAGGGACGCATCAAAGTAAACCGGCGCGTTCGGGATGAGTTGTCCCCCAAGGCTCAGCAACGGTCGCTTTTCTCTGACCCATTGATTAGCCTGTCCCTTAAGATGGCGGTTATCCAACAAGAACATATCATATGAGACTTTTCCAAGCGTATAATTGGTACTGTTCACATCCTGTGGAATCGTTTCCGCCGAAGTCTTGCCAGAAGCGAAATCGCTGAATAAGGTAAACTGGCCCTCCGCCGTTGTGCTGCCAACGACGACATAATCATCACCTAAACGTTCTTTCAAAAATCTTCCTGATCCATCAGGGTATAAACTTTTATCGATAATGCCTTTGGCTACGTGGATATTGTGTGCCCATAACATCGTTTTACCGCCTAATGCCTCTTGGGCCCATATTAAATGATCGGCCATAAATTGTTCATGCAGCTTCAACAAACTTGGATAGTCACTAGGCACCATCATGGTTGTGAAGTTCTCTATCGCCTTCGCTGTTGCTTTCGCCCAGATCAGCTCAGATGAATCTTTCTCTGTATTTGCCTGTTTGGTCTTGCCATCGAGCAATCGGACCACTTTCTCAGCGTTAGCCTTGAACTTTTCTTTCGCCTCTGGAGTTAGCTTCATATAATCCTGCAAGCTTCCAGTCACAGCCGACATATCTTTATAGCTTTTTTCCACTTCTGCCAGTGCATCAGGCTGATGCTTCTTCACATAATCAATCACTTGATTATAGGTGTTTTGATCCATCCCCTTCAAATCAAGCCCGATAAATTGGATTTTCTTCTTGTTTGATGGATCGGCATTATAATCCTTCATCCAATTTAGCATGGCTATAATTTCATCGGTCGGATACAATAGTTTCAAAAATTCTCTTGGATTTCCTTTTCCTGTTTGGATGTATTCATTCAGCTTTAAACCGTCTCCCCAATCCAATTCCATTCCGATATTCGTAAAGCCCATCTGGGTGACCATATATTTCACAAGGCGAAACTTCATGGTGAAAATTTCGGAGCTTCCGTGCGTATTCTCCCCCAATCCCACATAATGTGCACTCCCAATCATGTTCTCAAACGGCTTTAGATCATCGATTGGTTGTGTCGGGTCTATCGTCTTCAACGGCTTCGCCTGTGATTCAATGGATTTGACGATATTATTTTCGCTCGGTTGAGCTGATTGGGCGACGTCTACCGGACGAGCTCCCTTGTCCCCGGCGCATCCTGCAGCTAGTATGGCTGCACTGGCCAAGACAATCATTCCACCGTACATCTTTTTCTTATTCATCTTCATTGTTTCCACCCCATCGAGTTATTTAAGCAAGATTGATCCGCAAGCTGACACAATGCATCAATTGCTTTAATCCGATTGTCACGCACGCACCATCACTTTTCATAGTAACGAACTATCATGAAATATTTTGACAAGTATCATGAGAATATGATTACTTTTCCTCACCATCGGAGATGACAGCCCGTAAATGATAATGACCTCATCAAATCGAAAACTGAGTAAATTATATGAAGAAACAATTTTTGATGAGATCGTACACAGAACCCCTCCGAACCGCTTAGATCCATAACAATAAAATCCCTTCCCCAGAGAGTATCCTCTTGGGAAGGGATTTTAGGTGATGTTTCAGTTTCTCATGGATATTGTTCTAATTACCACAGATCTCTACTTAAATCAGTCCAGACTTCTGTAATAGTCTCTGAATAATGGTTACAACCTCAGCCCTGGTCATGTAATCCTTCGGCGCAAGCTCAGAAGCGCTTCTTCCAGATATAATGCCAGCCTGGACACTGTTCGCAACGCTGCTTTGCGCCCACGCGGATACTCCAGCTGCATCTACAAACGGACGAAGTGTTCCCTCTATCGATTGAGCGGACGCCTTGCCATTCAGTCCGGTAATCGTCCTAATCCGCGAACGAGGATAGCGGCAAACTCGGCCCGGGTAATTTCCCGGTCGGGACTGAACATGCCGTTGCCCGTGCCATCGATGATCATACGAGACCCCAGGTCACCAATTGTGCGTTTCACCCAATGGTTCGTCACATCGCCAAATTCGACCGGATGCCATACGACCGAGTACACGCTGTTGGTCATACTACTTATTTTCGCGTAAGATTTGCCATTGATAATGACGACCTTAGTCGGCACAGGGCGCACTGTTCCGTCCGGTTCAATAACAACGCCTGTCATGATTTTGTTCGGATCGGTTCCGCCTGAAAGAGCCATAGTTCGTTCCACGTAGGCGTTGAATTTCGATACCTCGATTGTCTTATCTTCGTTGATGGCTCTCACCGTAAAGTCCATTGGTGACACAACTATCGTAAACTTGCCTTTCTCTCCCGCGTTCGCGATTTAAATTTGTACAAAGTATTTTATAATGTCACGTGCAAATAAGCCTAATTCCCCGACAAACATTGATAGGACTTAGGCTTGGAAATTTTCTTTATTGAACTTTATTAAATATATCTCAGTACTCCCCCAAATTTGTATATATGGAAACCCTATAAGCATCATTTATCCAGCTAACGTTCGTTGTACTTATTCTCTGCTTCCTTTATAAACATGTTCTTTAGATAGTCCTCAAATTGTATATTTTCCATCCCTCAGTTTGAGTTAATTCCTGCTTTACTGCTTCAATAATTGGCTTGACTTCTCCTCCAAATACCGGTACTACTTTATGTAGCTCGAGCCTTATATGTCTCACGGATCCGTTGCACCTCGATAGACAATGCTTCTGCTCAATTCCCTTGTGAGAAAGAGCAACGCTTGTAACGAAGAAAGTCTTATTTTTATTATATTTCTATTACATTAATACCCATTGCTATCCGATATATAATCTTTATAGAAAAAACCTAAAAAAAGAGGAGTTTAACTTTGAAAACAAAAACCGCACTATTACTCTCTATTTATGTATGTCTTATGGTTTTATTAGTACCTTCTGTTAGTGCATCTTCACTTCCTAGCATGCAAGGTGAAGCAGTGCCTAGCGGCACTGTAGTAACCGGGGAATCCTATTCAGGTAGCCCGGCAACTAACGCGATCGACGGAGATCTAACAACTTATTGGAATTCTGGGAGTTCAAGTGGAACCATTCAACTTAACTTCACATCGCCCACTCCAATTTCTGGCGTCCAAATTGCAGCTAATGCTTTTCCTGAAACAAGCGAGGTCTATACCATATATGGATTATCAAATGATAAATGGACTCGAATTAGTCCACCAACTACACTCAGTGTTAAATGGAATTCACAATACAAACCAACGATTCTTGACCCTATCTCTGTGACTCCTGGTTTTTACAGTGGCATTAAAATTCAAGTAAACGCAGCAGGCTACTCTTGGGTAGCTATCTCTGAGATCTCAATATTACGTGCTAATATATGTTCAGGATTAGATGGTGAAATGCCTCCAAAAGGTACAACAATCACAGGTACTTCCTATCCGGGCACTGAGGCTGTCAATGCAATTGATTGTAACTTATTGAGTTACTGGAATTCAGGTAGTTCAAATGGCATGCTACAATTAAATTTCCCTTCGGCTACTGCAGTGTCCTCTATCAATATTGCAGCAAACGCTTATCCCGAAACAGATGTGGTTTATACCATTTATGGCCTATTACATGGTAGCTGGAACCAAATTAGCACTTCTACAAGATATTTTGTTAATTGGAGTCCGCAATATAACCCTACTTTGTTGACCCCTATTTCTGTCACTCCTGATTATTATGATGGGCTTAGAATCCAAGTAAATGCAACAGGAACTTCTTGGGCAGCTATTTCTGAAATTACATTGTCTTCAAGCCTAGTAACTGGATTACCATCTGATAGTAAGGCAAATATTATTCCGCCAATGTCTAGCAATAATTTTCCAAGTGGACTAGTTGAGTCTAGTAACGCTAATCTTGGTGATGGTTATCAAGCATTTGATCGACAAGATAATACACAAGGATGGACTCCAAACAGTGTGCAAAATCAGTGGCTTTCCTATAAATTTGCAAGTCCTGTAGTGCTAGTAAAATACACGATAAAACCCGTAAATCATACAGTTGGACCCTCAAGAGCACCGAAAAATTGGAAATTCGAAGGATACGATGGAACTAAATGGGTAACACTCGACACGAGAACAGGAATAACTGACTGGAAAGCAACTGTAGCAAAAGATTTCTCATTTGTTAATAATACTGCTTACGATAAGTATCGAATATTTGTTAATGATAACAACGGTGATCCTCAATATCTTACAATTGGTGAAATGGAAATGATGGGGTTTGACTTGAATATTGTAAAAAACCTTGTCGCTACTCCTGGTGATCATTCAATTACTTTAAGCTGGAACCCTCTAAATACAGCCACTGGCTACAATATCTATCAAGATGGCGTTAAAATAAATCAATCTAGCGTTACAACAAATACTTATAAAATAACTGGTTTGACAAATTCTAATACTTATCATCTTGGCGTATCCGCACTTTTGTTAAGCGGAGAGTCAGCTACAACTTTGGTAATTGGCATCCCAACTCCTAGTGATTTCAATATAATCCCAAAAATGTCTAGCAATACATCTCCAAGTGGATTAGTTGAGTTTAGTAATGCTTATTACGGTGATGGATATCAAGCATTTGATCGACAAGACAATACACAAGGATGGACTCCAAACAGTGTGCAAAATCAGTGGCTTTCCTATAAATTCTCTAGTCCCAAGACCATCGTAAGATACACGATTAAACCCGTAAATCATGTAGTTGGACCTTCAAGGGCACCAAAGGATTGGAAATTGGAAGGATATGATGGAACTAAATGGGTAACACTCGACGCAAGAACAGGAATAATTGACTGGCAAGCAACTTTAGCTAAAGAGTTCACATTTACAAATAGTACCGCTTATGATAAATATCGATTATTTGTTAATAATAATAATGGTGATCCGCAATATCTTACAATCGGTGAAATGGAAATGATCGAAAAAAATTAATACCTAAGAGTCTCATCTAAATTATTGGTGAGGCTTTGTCAGAAAACCGACGAGGAGCTAATGAAACTAAATAAAGATATGCTTTTCTCCTCCATCCCTGCTACCTTTGATAAGGCAGATAAACCCCGAGGTTCCCCCCGGGGCCTATCTGCCTTATCTCTTTACTGTTTGTGAGCTTTTTTCTCCCACTTCACTTTCAAAGCATTTTCAACTTCCGCAAAAACTTGCTCCGTTGTCTTACCTTCCGTGCTAATGCCCAACTTCGCTGCTCGTTTGTTTATTTGCTCAACCTTCTTCGCTTCCTTAGCTTTTGCTAACGCGGCCCGAAGTTGCTTAGCCGTCAAGCTATCTGTAGAAACTCCGACTTTTGCTGCTTTTTCCTGCAATTTAGTAAGGGCAGCAGCTTGGAGTGCGGATCTAAGCTCTTTGCTCGTCTTGCCATCCGAGTTAATACCTAGCTTACTTGCCTTGGTTTGTAATTGAGCTAGTACTGCCGCCTGAATATCGGCTTTGAGCCGATCCGCTGATTTGATCTCGGCTTTAATTTGCTCATTTGTTTTGCCGTCTGTCGTTATACCTAGGCTTTGTGCCTTATCAACTAAAAGCTGTTTACCCGGATGAAAAGAACTGCTCTTCGTTACAACACTCGAAGCTCCTTGCGCAGTTTCAGCAAATGCAGTGACCGGAACAGATAAGGCAATTGCACCTACTAGAGCTAATCCTGTTAATTTTTTCAACATATGTATCTCTCCTCGATTCGTCGTTATCGTTGGCTTACGAACCTTATACTAGCTCATAAATATGTCATAAGTTAGTCATTGGAGAAGTAGGCAAAAAAATTAAAAAGACCGTACCCTTTCCAGTTTGAGAGTCTACCCGTATGGAGCCTCCATGTGCTTCTACGATATGCTTGCAGATGGTTAATCCAAGCCCTGCGCCAGAGCGGTTGCGGCTTTCGTCAACTTTGTAGAAGCGGTCGAACAGGTGTGGAAGTTTTTCCGGCGGAATGCCAGGACCATTGTCCCTTACCTCGATCCAACGCTCCTGTTTGATCCCATTGATTCGAATGCCAGCCGAAGAGCCCTCTGGTATGTGGTTAATTGCATTATCCAACAGATTGATAAGAACCTGCCGCAATCGATCGGCATCCGCCTTTAATTTAAAAGGTTCTTTCTCCTCCGCAACAAGCTCAATTTGCTTCCCTTTGGCTTTCATTTTTATTTGGGTAACTACGAGTGTTATGAGCTCCGCATGATAGCTCCTTTTCGTTTGCACGTTGTAACACCTCGGAGACGGTGTTGCGTGAGCATTGAATACTCGAAGCGATACTGCGCTGGCTCAGCCCCATGCTATTGAGCCTTAAAATTTCTCCCTTGTGAGAAAGAGCACTTAATATAATCTTTATAGAAAAAACCACAAAAAAGAGGAGTTTAACTTGTGGCTTCTCCCTACTTGGGTATACGCTATAAAGATAATCTTTGCCATCAGCAAAGCAATAGCTCTTAATGGATGACTTGAGGTCGGTAAAGCAGGTGGGGCTGAACATTGAAATGAAGTTATCTCGGAGTTCTTTATGTTCCAAGTGAATTTTGCCCAATGCTGGTACTTGGGACTGTATGATATATAGAGAGCGAATCAATCTCATTACCCCACTTAATAAATGCAAAAGGATTAATCCATATTGAACAGGAACAGGGCAAAACTAGCTCCTCCAATGTCACCTATCAACGGGTACAACGGTCAATATGACTAACCCCATTTTTATTCTATATTTCCAATGCGCGGCGTAAATACGATGAAGCGTTGAAAGCAGCCCCGCCAGCGACGAGAGGTAACAAGGATTCGATAGCTAGTCAAGGACTGGCTTACTGCAATGCTCTCTTCGCCATTGAGCGCGAGCTGAAGGATGCTTCGCCAGAAGAACGATATGCCGAGCGAAAGAAGCGAAGCCTTCCGATCCTGGAGGCTTATTCGGTATGGCTCAAGCAGCAGCGCTCTCAAACACTGCCGAAGAGTCTGGTTGGAAAAGCGATTGCTTATAGCCTGAATCAGTGGGAGAAATTGACTGCCTTCCTGAAGGATGGTCGGCTCGAGATCGATAATAATCGCAGTGAGCGCTTGATCAAGCCATTCGTAATCGGGAGAAAGAACTGGTTATTTGCGAGTACGCCTCGCGGCGCGAAGGCAAGTGCGGCGATCTACAGCGTCATCGAGACGGCGAAGGAAAACGGACTTCTTCCATTTCAATATTTAAAGTACCTGTTCGAGCAGCTTTCGCAGCTTCCGGATTCACAAAATCCAGAGGCTCTCGAGCCTTATTTGCCATGGTCATCTATGCTTCCGATTACTTATCGCGTTATGGGATAGGTATCGCAAAACTTTTGGTCTTAGATGGAGATGGAGCTAGTTGTACGTGATGGGACGGTTACCGACCTAATACATACGAGACAATTGTGTTGCCGTGAAGATCCAGAATGGCGTTGGGCACTCCCGTATCTAAATTCCGTTATATCCGTTAACCATTCCTCATTCGGCGCTTCTGCTCGGAACTTACGGTTCAACACATTTTCGGCAGTATGCTGGGGCGTAGAACATGCATATTTCTTTCTCTTTCTACGAATGATCGACTGGATTCCGGCCAACTTCATAAGGCGGTTTACCCGCTTATGGTTAATGGGTTGATTGGTTTGTCGACGCAAGTGAAGAGTCAATCTCCGGTATCCATAAATACCTCCAACCCGCTCGCACAGAAGAAGCATGATTTGACTAAGCCGTTGATTTTCCTGCTGATGCAAACTTGGTTTGTGGCTCAGCCATTTGTAATAACTTGACCGAGGGATCCCCGCCACTTCACAAAGCAGCTTTACGCTGAGCGAGTCTTTCTGTTGAACGGACTCGCTAGCCAGGTAATTATGCTTCTGTCGGTGCCCGCTTAGACTCGCCTCCTTTGCAATTCGTGTAACTTTTTTAGGAAAGCATTCTCCGCTCGAAGTCGCTCATTTTCATACTCCAGCTTCTTCATCTCAAGCTTCTGGCGGTCAGATTCGGTTAACTCTTCTTCTGCTTTTTTCCGTCCCCGACCATCTTGCCAAGCATCCGGACCGTGCTCCTTATACTTCTTGACCCATTGGTACACTTGATGATAGGAAACCTGATACTGTTCCGCTGTCTTCCGGTAGTCATGATCGTGGGCAAGACAGTAAAGAACAATGTCTATTCGTTCCTGATGATTGGTAGACCGCCCCTTGCTCATAGCGATGTCGCCATTTCACTAAGGTGGTAACGCTGAGGTTATGTTTTTTTGCTACTTCCACACGGCTGCTCTGTCCTGCTTTTAACTCCTGTATGATGGCTAGTTTCTCAATCACATTGTATTCGTTTTCTTCTTAGACAAAGGAAAACTCCCCTTCAAGTAGCGGTTTATTTATTAAACCTGTCTACTTGAA
Organism: Paenibacillus sp. SYP-B3998; assembly: GCF_010820665.1. Lineage (GTDB taxonomy): Bacteria > Bacillota > Bacilli > Paenibacillales > NBRC-103111 > Paenibacillus_E. Next base: position 12,069 of record NZ_JAAIKC010000019.1, read on the forward strand.
GGGGAGCATATCAAAATCGGTAGCCTGTTTCGTAATTTATAATAGCGAGGTTACGAACTTCATCTCCGGAAAGCGGCTATCCGGTCCTTTCATTAAGATTCCGTCTTGATTTTTCAGATACATATCGAAGAAATCCAGCATATAGGCATTGATAACGGAGTTCGCTCTTTCGGGCGCAATCTTTCCTGTAATGCCCAGCATTTTGAAAATCGGAGAAATGAACTGTACGTCGGCAAAATTCAAATGCTCCGTATTTTCGATATAGAGGACTTGTCCCCCTTCGTCGACCGTTTCGCGCATCCGTTCAAGCTCCAACTTTTTATCTTCCATTACTTGATCCATCCACTCTCTTGTTGAGCCCATACGGTTAAGCTCTGCATCCGTGTAGACCCGCTTATCCATCACCATTTTCAATTTTTCGAATTCGCTTTCCGAGTTGATGAACAAAAACGGCTTTCGCAGACCCTCTCTGTCACGCAGTCGATAAAGCCCTCCATCAAAGTCTATTCCAACCGCGATTCGCGGATCGTAAGAAGCGTCATAGGCCGTCGCTCCGCCGATGGAATGACCGAACACCCCGACATGACCGAGATCAATCCTCCCTTTTAGATGACTTGGAATCTGCCCCGATTGGATGAGCTCGAATTGGTCCAGCGCAAACGCCACATCGCCGGTTAAAACTTTTCCCAACTTGTCGCGATTTCCGCTTTCCGTCCGGTAATCATGGTCGGGCGAGAATAAGTCGTTGGTTGAGATGGTCGTGATTCGACCGTCCGGAAACTCGGTTGCAAATGTATTGTAGGTGTGGTCGATCACTGCCACGATATATCCGTGACTCGCGAGATTTTCGACTTGCGACGTGTGGAGGAACCTGGAAGAGCCGAAGCCGGGATTCGCAAGGATCAACGGGTATGAAGTCTGTGCCGAAGAGACTTCGGCCCCCGAATAAGCATGACTGGATACGTACTTCAGGTGTTGCAAAGTAAACCCGGGAAGGCCATAGTTCGCGGCCATATAACGTAAAATCTGGGTATCGGGAATAAAGGGAGCGTACTTGCCGGTGCCAGCTTGAGCCGGATACCATACCTGAACCATCAATTCTCTCTTACCATCTCTGGCTTCGCCGAAAATCTCTTCCCTATTTGTATCCACGAAATGAAAAGTTTGCGTTCCTACCTTAAATTCGCCTGCCGGTTCAGGTAGTTTAAATACAGGAAAAGCATACATGAGACCCGCTGTTACGACCAGCATTATCGCTATAGCGGTATAAGCTGAACCCAACATGAATCGTGGGATTTTTTTTTTGCCGGTTTTTTTAAAATAGCTATAACCTGAAATGGCTAAAAAAATGATCGTTATGCAATATGGGAAAAATAGCTGAACTCTGTATCCTTCCACCGTCCAATGAATGACCAGTAAAAGTGTGGCGATCCCGCTTGCAACGAATACTGGAATTCTACGCCGTCCTTTTTTTAATAGGACTGTTAATGCAAACAAGCCAATGGTTGACAAAAAAAGCAACAGTTCAAACAGCCTCATCTCGATTCTCCTTTTAAAAAATTTCTATTTTCGTTTGTTCCAATCTTATCCTGCCAGGCTGGCCTAAGCTATCGATTTGCCTTACATCTACCTTACAATTTTGTAACTCGATCTTGCGGTATTGGAGGACTCGTAAAACGGTTTCTTTTCAGCTTGAAAGAGTGCCGCTTAAGGTTATAATAGCTTACAACGGAACCTAATCCAGCCTATTCAAACCATAGAAACACAGTAAGTTCCAATCGCTCTTCGGCGAAGGCATGCTGGTGTTTTTTTAATCAGAAAAGGAGCCAAGTCCTATGTTTAGTATCCTGATTGTAGAAGACGATCTTAAGCTGGCGCAGCTGCTTCAATCATATATGGAGAAATACGGGTATCGAGCTGAAGCGGTCCAGGAGTTCGACCGAGTTATGGAGGTGTTCCAGGGCATTCGTCCGGATCTCGTGCTGTTTGCGCTCTACGCTCTGCATAACCTGCTTCATGCGCCGGTGATTCATTCGGCCATTACGGTCTGCATCGTTTTCCTTGCCGCGCAATTCCTGTACTTTCTACTGATCCGTGCCCGTTATTTAAAGCATTTGAAACAATCAGCGGACTTTAACTGACTGCCCCTACTTCTGAAAGGACCGTCGGCTTGGAACCGGATCGCAAGACTTTTCAATGGTCTCATACGACCCCAAAAAGTAACAACCATAAAGACGTCTCTTATCCAACAAGTGATATTGGAAGTTCTTATGATACAGATATCTCATTCTCTGTCGGGGTTTACGATGGTTTGACTCAATCCACGTTCACAAATAAGAAAGATTATATTGATGAGAATACACCAGCTGTATTCTACAACATGAGTATTGTAACAACTTCTTCTTATGGTGGAAAAACCTATACCAATACGACTGACTACACATATGACGAACCAAGGCGCTGGACATCACCTATTGCAACAAAGGTAACTAAGAAAGAATCAGGAAATACCAATAAGTATGTGGTTAATACATCACAGACTTATAACGACTATGGTAGTATCACAAGCGCTGTTGACGTGTTGGGTGTAACAACAACGTACACCTATGATGCAACGTCGCATTTACTTGTTGGTGTCTCGAAACCAATTTCTGCGACTCAAACACAATATACGGAATATGTACGTGATGCAGTTCATGCCAATGTGACAACAATTCGTGTTCGTGTGCAGGGTTTGACGCTTACGTTCTCCGATGTTGTATAGTGATATAAATATTTTGTTGAATCCCGAAGGTCATTTCTGAACACTCTCAAAAAAAACATCCTTCCTGAGGTTTCTACTTTTACTCTACCTTTGCCGTAAAATTAAATAAATCCGTCGTAACGCCACCCCCAGTCTACGTCTTTATTTTCATAATCTAATGGTTTTTTCACACTATGATACTCCGCTCGTAGACTATAAAATGTCTATCGGACCAATACACCAGCTGCCGCTCTTTATGTTCGGTCAGTAATCTCCTGTTGTTCATTAGAAAAATCTTTTAAAAAAGCGAACTGAAATATTCCCCGTAACTTATTTATCTTTTTTTACTCTTAATATTTTGAACTCCAATACTTCATTTCTTATTAAAGGATCAAGATTCCGAAACTTTTGTAATAATTCATATTCTATGGAATTATGCTCCTCATAAATATCGCCCATAATAAGCCAGTCTAAATCAATATCAAAATGTTTCTTTATTTCATAAATCATATCAAATGAAGGCTTTGCTTTCCCTGCTTCAATTTCACTTAAAGTTCCTTGGGCAATACCCATTGCACTGGAGAATCAATTTGGGTCATGTTATTGGTTTTTCGAATAAGCTTAATTCTTTGACCAATGTTATTCACTTCACAACTTCTCCTTATGTACAATAACTGATATACAAAAAAAGCCCCTTCAGAGGGACTTTTTTTTGTATGGGTACCTTCTACGCACACATTAAAGCAAATGTTTGCCATAGCGGCAAAGTTATACTTTAACTCTCAATCTTTAAGGTCCCCGTTGTGGGTTTGTTGTATGGAGGTGAGCCGTGGCTGTATAAATCCACAATTCGCCGACGCATGATACTGAGGTTGAGATACCTTGATCACCGGAAACTGTGGTCAGGGTGTGACGATTAACCCCCCTGAAGAGTCAATCATCCCATGACCAGATAATTAAAAAAGGGCGACATCATTAGGACTTGCGAATATGAAGCATCCCACGAGTAATCGTGTCGGTGAATCTTTTGGGGGAATTTAAATGATTTGATAGACTCGCGCTTCGTACGGGCGCAGCGTAAAGCGGTTGATCCTCTCATCTTCTGGGATATCATAGTTGCTGATTAATAAGGTATGTTTATCAATCGATACATCGGAAGGCAATTCAAAGTCAACTTCAGACTCAAAGAAATTCAATACGATCAGCAATTGTTCATTCCCTAAGGTTCTATTGTAAGCATAGATTCGTTCATTGCTCTCCAGCAATGGAGCATAATCACCATAGACCAAAATAGGGTGCTGTTTCCTCAGCTGAATTAACTTTTTATAATAATGGAAAATAGAATTGGGATCGGCTAAAGCCTGTGCCGCATTAATTTCCGGATAATTAGGATTTACGGCAAGCCATGGATTCCCTTGGGTGAAGCCGCCATGTAAGCTAGAATCCCATTGCATAGGGGTTCTAGCATTATCTCTGCCTTTCGAATAGATCGATTCCATAACATCTTGCGAATTTGCGCCATCTTGATTTACTCTTTCGTCGTACATGTTCAATGTTTCTATATCTTGATAATCATTGATAGAATCAAATTTTACATTCGTCATGCCAATTTCTTCACCTTGATAAATGTAAGGCGTCCCTTGCAGCGTATGCAGGAAGGTTGCCAACATCTTGGCCGATTCAACCCGATAATCGGTGTCATTACCAAATCTCGAAACCATTCGCGGCTGATCGTGGTTGTTCAAATATAAGCTGTTCCAACCTTTCCCCTGAAGCCCCAACTGCCACTTTGTCATGATCCGCTTGAAATCCGTTAGTTTCCATGGTGCAATATCCCATTTGCCACCGGGGCCGGAATCGACATCCATCAGCTCAAATTGGAACACCATATTCAATTCTGCACGGTCTTCGCCGACGTAGAGCGCCGCTTCTTCGGTAGTGACACCAGGTGCTTCCCCGACAGTCATAATGTCATATTTGGACAATACATGCTCATTCATTTCCTGAAGAAACTCATGGATACGTGGCCCATTCATGAAATATTGTCCCCCGAAGACGTAAGTATGTTCATTCTCCGATGGTGCGTCCGGTAATCCTTCGACTTTCGATATTAAATTGATTACATCCATGCGGAAGCCATCAATTCCTTTATCTAACCACCACTTCATCATGCTATAGATCTCTTGGCGCAGCTTCGGATTTTCCCAATTCAAATCCGGCTGTTTCTTTGAAAATAAATGCAGGAAATATTCTTCTGTTTGTTCATCGTACTGCCAGGCTGATCCGCTGAAGAACGAGCTCCAATTGTTCGGTTCCTTCCCATTTTCCCCCATTTTCCATATATAGTAATCACGATAAGGATTATTTTTGGAAGAACGTGACTCTATAAACCACGGATGCTCATCGGAGCTGTGGTTGACCACCAAATCCATGATTAACTTCATGTTCCTGTCATGCAGTCCGTTTAATAACTGCTCCCAATCCTCCAGGGTTCCGAATTCTTCCATAATCCCTTGATAATCGCTAATGTCATATCCATTGTCATCGTTTGGTGACTTATAAACGGGGCTTAGCCATACAACATCTACACCCAATTCATTCAGGTAATCCAGCTTTGAAATAATTCCCTTCAAATCCCCCATTCCATCCCCATTGCTGTCCATGAAACTGCGGGGGTAAATCTGATAAATGACACTCTCTTTCCACCATATTCTCTCCATAACCGAACACTCCTCCATATAAGTATCTTCTCTTGTCTATTTGACCGCGCCTTGCGTGACTCCGTTAATAATCCATTTTTGGGCAAACAGATAAATGGCAACCATAGGAAGCAATGCCATTAAATAAGAGGCAAAAGCAAGATTAAAGTTAGTGCTGAATTGACCTTGGAACACATATTGGACAAGCGGCAGTGTGGCCATTTCCGGTTTGCCTAAAATAATCAAAGGCAGCATGAAGTCATTCCATGCCCAAAGACAAGTTAATATCCCAACCGTGGCATTGATGGGGCCGAGCAGCGGGAAAATAATTTTCCAAAACGTTCCCCAGATCGTCGCTCCGTCCACAATCGCGGCCTCTTCCAGTTCACCAGGTATCGATTTGATATAACCCACATAAACGAAAGTATTAAATGAAAGTCCGTACACAATGTAAAGGATAATCAAACCGGATGGATTATTCATCTGCAAAGCGGTAGTTAGTTTTACAATCGGCAGCATGATGATCGGAAACGGTATAAACATGGCACTAATAAAGTAAAAGTACAAGCCTTTAAAGTACTTTTTGTTCATATTGCGGGCAACGGCATATGCTACCATTGAATTTGTTAATAAAGTTAATACGACCGTAAATATCGTAATAAACGCACTATTTTTAAATGATTGGAAAAAATTTGTAAGCTCGATCGCTTCTGCAAAATTGCTAATATGAAAGCCTGTCGGCAAAGAAAAAATAGACTGAGCCATCTCTTCCGGGTTTTTTAACGCAATAGAGACTGCCATATATAAAGGAAAAAGGATCAGCACGGAACCAAGTGCTATTAAAAGTGTCGATGTCCAATTCGTTGTACGTTTCATTACATATCCATCTCCCGTTTTTGTAAAAATTTAATTTGAAGAAAGGATATTACAATTATGACAATAAAATAAATGACCGAGTTTGCCGATTGATAGGCAAATTCTTGACCTTGGAATCCTCCAGTGTAAATCAAAAGCGCGATAGATTGAGTAACACGCCCCGGGCCTCCCCCGGTAAGAGCAATGACTTGATCAAATACCTGAAGGAAACTTTTCATCGAAAGCACCATATTGATCGTAAAAAACGGTGCAATCAGCGGAAAAGTAATGCTCCAAAATTCTTTCCATTTGCTAGCCCCGTCCAAATTGGATGCTTCGTATATATCTTGGGAAATTGTTTGCAGACCTGCCAGGTACAAGATGCTGTTAAAAGCTATGGACTGCCAAACCACTACGAATACAATTCCGAGCCATGCGTAATTCAAATCTCCAAGCAAATTGCTGGAAAGCACTTCGATACCTAACTTCTCGCCCCATAAAGGGAAAACGTTCGAGAACAAATAGTTGAAAATATATCCGACAATGAGAACACTAAGAACATTCGGAAGAAAATAAACGCCCCTGAAAAAGCTTTTAAGTTTGATCTTTGAATTTAAACCCAAAGCAATCAGAAGACTTAATGCGTTGACTAATATTGTTGTAACAATGGCAAATTTAAACGAAAAAAGATAGGAATTTAATACATTGCTATCTTTGAAAATGTTCATGTAGTTTTTTAATCCGATAAATGCATAACTCTGGCTAAAACCGTCCCAGTTTGTAAACGAATAAAGAATCCCCTGTATAACAGGTATCGTATGAAAAGAAAAAAATAAAATCAAAGCTGGAATGGTCATCAGATAAAAAGCTGATCGTTGCTTTACCATTCTCTATCCTCCTTTTGAAAGGAAGAAGGAAATTGGAATAACCCAATTTCCTTCTTCTTTTTTTATTTACGCGCCTGTACTTTATCCCACTCTGTGTCAAGTTTATTCAAAAATTCACCTACATTTTTCTTGAAAACAAACTCTTGAACGATTGTATCGGCTTTCATCGCACCAGGGATGGAGTGGTCTGCGAAATCAACCAGTTGACCGCTTTGGAAGGCAGCGTTCAAATCCGCTACACTCGGATCGTCCTGGGATATTCCTTTAATTGCAGAGAAAGCTTTTTGTTCTGTAATAAATTGCTTCACATTATCCGGTTGTAGCAAGAAATCGATGAATTTATTCGCTTCTGCTTGATGTTTCGATGTTTTAGAGATAGTTAGCAAGGTATCAACACCGGAAACCACTTTGTTTTTGGATGCATCATTGGACACTGGGTAAGGGAAAGTGCCAAGCTTAATATCAGGATTTGCCTTTACAATTTCCGGAATTGCCCATACTCCCTGCAAATACATGACAGAAGCTCCCTTAGCAAAAGCTGTATTACCATCGGCATAACCCTTACCATTTTGATCTTTATGCCCGAATTCAACCAATTTCAATTGTTTCTCAGCAATTTCTTTATAAGCATCCGCAAACTTTACTTTATTAGCCTTGCGATCTTCAAAGAAAGTATCGCTCTGAAGGTTCGAAGAGAAAGCGTTGAAGGCAGGCATCGTAGTCCAAGAGTCTTTGAATGTGTTATAAAAAGGAACTTTACCGGCGTCTTTAATCTTTTGGGCTGTTGCTACTAATTCATCCCAAGTTTTCGGAATAGTTAATCCAAGCTCTGCAAAGAGTGTTTTGTTGTAAATGATTCCATCGGCATTGGAAGAGAACGGGATTCCGTTAAGCTCTGACGTGCCCCCTTGCTTTTTCACCATATCCAAATAAGCAGGCTGAATATTCTTTATATTTTCGTTATTTGAAAAGTCAATAAATGTTCCGCCTTTGGAAAGGCTGGTAAAAGTATCTGTCGCACCGATACCGATGATATCCGGAACTTCGCTCTTAGATATATTAACTTTTAGAACCGTCTCGGCATCAGGCGGGTTGACTTGAGTCACTTCAATATTCGGATTTGCAGCCTGGAACTTCTTTATTAGAGAATCAAATGAATTTTTCGCTTCCGTTTTGTTTTGGAAGAATTGAAGTTTAACTTTTGCACTGGAAGGAGCAGCATCTGGACTACCAGCAGCTGAAGCAGGACTTGTACCAGGTTTAGCAGTGGAAGCACATCCTGAAATGATAGAAACTGCCATAATACCCGAAATTACTGACATAGAAAGCTTTTTCATTTTTAAATCCCCCTCTATTGGTAATTTTCAATTAAAGCAATATTGCTTACACATTGGCCAAAATAAACAACAAACTATACACAAACCAAATGAAAACTAAACCATCTCCAGACAAGCAGCACCTCCCATTATTAATATAAGTACCATTTCTACGAAACATCTATCAAAAAGACGTAAACGTTTACTCAATCATTAAAAGAAACCAAATGAAGCTAAACCATTTCCAGACAAGCAACACTTCCCATTATTAATATAAGTGCCATTTCTACGAAGCATCTATCAAAATAACGTAAGCGTTTACGTAATCATTAAAAGAAGTTACTCCAGCAAACTTCTCACGGTTTTTCGTTCAATGATGGAGTGAGGCACAATTCGGCTGCCTGTATCTTTTCCTGTTTCAATCATCGTCAGCAATTGTTCTGCAGCAATCCTTCCCATTTCGAAGAGGGGTTGTTCCACTGTCGTTAATGGAGGTACCGTCATTTGAGCAAGTTTTAAATTATCGTAGCCTATGACCGATAACTGTTCCGGTACTCGAATCCCCTGTTTAGAAGCAACAGAAATAGTCGCCGCTGCCATTTCATCGCTTGCTGCAAAAACCGCAGTTGTATCCGGTGCATTCCTTAACAGTTCTTTAACCACCTTACAACCGGAATTAAAATCGAAGCCTCCATAAACCAAACATTCGCTGCGATGCGGGATTCCATAATCATTTAATGCTTGCAAAAATCCTTCGACACGAGGAACCCCTGCGATGAGATCTTCCTTAGTCCCGCTGATCATCCCGATTTGTTTATGACCCTTCTTTATTAAATACTCGGTAGCCTGATAGGAAGCTAATCGATCATCGACCTTCACATAAGGTACAGAAAACCTTTGGGAGATGGTGGATACAAGCACCAACGGAATGGCCATAGACTTTATGGTCTGATAGTATTCATCTTTTAAATTCCCACTAGAAAAGATGATACCATCCACTTGCTTTTCCCCTAAAACCTGCAAATATTTCAGAGTACGCTTTCCGTCCGCATCTGTGTTGCACACAATGACGCTGTAATCATGGTTATGAGCAAATTGTTCGATTCCGTCCAGAATCTCCGAAGAAAACATACTCGACACAGTAGGGAATAACACACCTATAGTTCTAGTCCGCTTATTAATTAACCCGCGAGCAATCGCATTCGGCTGATACCCAGTCTCATTGATAACCTGTAACACTTTTTTCCTGGTTTCTTCAGAATATCCCGGTAAGTTGTTCAATATACGCGATACGGTTGCAATGGATACATTGGCCCGGCGTGCTACATCTTTGATGGTCGGGTTCATTAAATTCCCTCTTTGTTAAGTTATTTCGTAAACGTTTACTCTATTAAGGTTATTGTAACCATTGGCTTAGTTAAACGCTTACTAAGAATATATCCTGATTTGTAAACGTTGTCAATATACGTTGGGAAATTTATAAACGGATCTATTGTTATATGTCACATTATATATTGTTCCTTTGCATAAAGGAATTCATTCTAGTGGAAAATATTAAATATACAATCCACTTCGTCTTCGTATGCTGATGGAGTTTTTCATTTTGGCTTTAAAAAAAGTGTTAACGGCACCGCAGCCTGACGGCATTGGCCTTAAATTGTCTATTAATTGATGAATAATCCGCTATCGTCCTCGTATCTATGTCTTGTTGTTTGATAGGCATTGCTTTTCCCCCTTGTTCAATCAGCATTATGTCCCCTATACCATATCATTGTTGCGAATTGTCGAACGGGCATTTGCGCTACTGTCGCTAAAAAAGAGTTGTTAGGGCCAGACAAGATGCCATGTAAACTGAAAATGAGCCAGGCCGAATTTAATCGGGGCCTGGCTCATTGTTTCAACGATGGAATTTCTCGCAGGAAGTAATTTAAATTGCTCGTCTCGCACCTTGATTGCGTTTGCACGTCTTGTTAAAACATCCTCGGTACTATCGACGGATTTAAATAACAACGAAGATTTCTGTCTCTTTGACTCCCTAGTCTCATCAATCGAGAATAGTTTGTATTCCCGACGTTGCTCTGGATATCTTACGTAAGCCACTTCATCATGAAGTGGAACAAGCCCCATCCGAGATAATTCAACTTTTGTAAATAGAGAATCTGGAGCTGTCTCTGGTAAGTAACGGGTTTTAGAAAGATTAACCTGCTCCACCTTGCTCTCTTGCTCAGGCGATGCTTTGAGAACAATATCTTCAAGATCGACTCGCCCAGGTCGCTTGTTATCCGTGAACTGGACTTTGGCCTTAACCACATTTCCAAAATCATTTCCAATGAAACTTTTAATAACAGCCTGTCTTCCTCTGTGTCTCAGCTTGTTTGGATTATCTGACTGCACAACTACCGTATCTTCAACATGAAAAGTAATTTTGCGTCGAGCTCCATCATGACCTTGATATTCCACTTTTACTTTATCTTCTGTAAGTACATAGATAACATATCTACGCATTTAATTCCTCCTCTTAATGCTTCTTTACTTCATTAAAGTTATTAGCAGTAATGTTTATAGGAAATACATCCATTTTCTCAAAGAAAGCAAAAATCCACAACCTCAAGGTTGTGGATTTGCTGTATGGAGGTGAGGGGAGTCGAACCCCTGTCCGAAAATATCGCCACACAGGCATCTACGGGTGTAGTCACAGTTTTGATGTCACCCGAGCATCGCCCCGTAACCGGCTATGCGTTGGGTCAGCCTGATTGTCTTCCTACGTTCGACCCCAGGCGGAGACCAAACGTCGTATCCCACTATAGTTGAGCCCCTATCCCAGTCACATGGGCGATGCTGAGGAGGAGCACGCTAACAGGTTATTAAGCTGCTAAAGCGTAGTTGTTTTGTGTTTTGCCATTTAATAGGCTTTAGCGTTGTTATAGTGGACGCGTCCCCACTACCCGCAACCCGTGCCCAAACTATCCCCGTCGAATCCAAGAACACCCCCGGATTGCCTTCGTTGCCGTCATAGACGGTGAAGGTAAAAGAAAAGCAGGATAATCAGTTGAGCCAAATTGCTTTCAAATCTTTGCTGCTAAATTAGTATAACACATGCTGCGGCAAAATGAACGACTAGGTTGATGGAAGTAGAGGTGCTGCCTTCCAGTATGGACTCGCCAGCTATCTGGCAATCTTCTGCTTCTCACGCAGAGCACGTTGAATATCTCGCTGTGCATCCTTTTTCGCTGCAGATTCACGCTTGTCGAACTGCTTTTTCCCTTTTCCTATGCCGATCAAAAGCTTCGCGTAACCATTCCGGATATACACTTTCAATGGAACAAGGGTATAACCTTCTTGTTTCGCCTGACCAAGCATCTTAGCAATTTGTACCTTTTTTAAAAGCAGCTTACGCGTACGCGTTGGATCCAACGGATTGCTTCGGTTGCCTTGATCAAAAGGACTAATATGCATATTGTGTACAAAAGCTTCCCCATTTCGAATGGTAGAAAAGCTGTCGCCTAAGTTCGCCTTGCCTGCTCGTAAGGATTTGATCTCCGTGCCGGTCAGGACAATACCGCACTCATACGTTTCTTCAATAAAGTAATCGTGTGACGCTTTTTTGTTCTGGGCGAGCAATTTGCCATCGGCCTTTTTGGTTGCCACGTGAGATCCTCCTCCCGCTCATGCAGGTAAATCTTGCTACAATGTGCAACTCATTGTAGCAATTCTGTAGACGAAAAGCAAGAAGCGGCGTTACTTGCGCCGCTTCTTGCTTTCGCCACTTCCGTCGTCGTTGCGACGGCGACTACCCTTGGCGAGCGCGTTTACGCCGCTCGCCCAATCGCTACCGCCCGCGCTGCGCGAAGCGGACGATGAGCCTCCCGCTTGGGCTTCGCCCCCAAGCGCGATCCCACCGCGGCCTCTCTTGCCGCCGGTAGTACCTTCACCCGCTGCGCTTCCAGTTTCGCTGCGACCAGCGCCCGGTTTACTTCCCCAGCTTCCGTCACCAGCCTTGTTACGCTTCCCACCAGATCGCTTACCGAAGCTTCCACCGCCTGCTCCGCGACCCGCTCTTCCGCCTTCAGCATTGCCTCTCACTTGCTCAGCTCCGCCTTCTCCGCGACCCGCTCTTCCTCCTCCAGCATTGCCTTTCACTTGCTCAGCTCCGCCTTCGCCATGACCCGCTCTTCCTCCTCCAGCATTGCCTCGCCCTCGCTCAGCTCCACCTTCGCCGCGACCCGCACTTCCGCCTCCAACATTGCCTCTCACTTGCTCAGCTCCGGCTCTACCGCGACCTGCTCTTGCGCCTCCAGCGTTGTTGCCACGCTCCTGACCAGCGCCATCTGATCCGGACCTTAAACTACCGCTCTCCGTGCGTCCTGCTCCCACAGCCTCAAGCCTCGTGCTCAAGCTGCTATCAGCTTTCAAAACGCCTCCAGCTCCAGCCTTAGATCCGCCTTTGCGAGCTTTACCTCCAGCAAATCCACCCTTGCCTTTACCGTTTTTACCACCGCTGAAGCCGCCTGGTTTGCCACGTCCGCCTGCATTACGACCGCGATCTCCACCAGCGCTGCCCTGTCCCTTAAAGCCTGGCTTGCCGCCTCCACGCATGAAGTTCGGTTTATTACCGCGAGCTTTCATATCCACCATCTCAAAATCAATCGTGCGCTCATCCAAATTTACGCGAGCAACACGAACTTTGGCGCTATCTCCGATACGATAAATTTTGGATGTACGCTCACCGATCAGAGCATGCTGCATCTCGTGGTAGTGATAATAATCATCAGTCAGATCACTTAGACGGATCAACCCTTCGACGGTATTATCCAGCTCAACAAAAATACCAAAATTCGTAACACTAGAAATAATACCTTCGAATTCCTCGCCCACTTTATCCAACATATATTCAGCTTTCTTCAAAGCTTCCGTTTCGCGTTCCGCTTCAACAGCTACGCGCTCACGCTCCGAAGATTGACGCGCAATATCGTCCATCCGTGAAGCTAGATATTCAATCCGCTTATCGGACAAAGTACCGCTTTCCAGTACCTCACGAATCACTCTATGAATAATCAAATCGGGGTAACGGCGAATAGGCGATGTAAAGTGCGAATAAAACTCAGCAGCTAAACCAAAATGCCCTAAGCTTTGCGCATCATAGCGAGCCTGCTTCATCGAACGAAGCATAACTTTGCTTACCACAGTCTCTTCGGGAGTACCCTTGATCTCTTCCAATAACGTTTGCAAAGCGCGAGGATGAACCGAGTTCCCTTTACCTCTTACTGTATACCCGAAGTTCGTAATAAACTCCATGAAATGCATTAGTTTTTCTGCATCTGGATCTTCATGAACCCGATAAAGGAATGGCACTTTCAACCAGTGGAAGTGCTCAGCAACCGTTTCATTCGCAGCCAACATGAACTCCTCGATCATCATTTCGGCAACCGAACGTTCTCTTTTTACAATATCCGTAGCTTTGCCTTCGGCATCGACGATGATTTTGGACTCCTCAAAGTCAAAATCAATTGCCCCACGCTTCATGCGTCTCGCACGCAGTCTCATCGAGAGCTCTTCCATGAGCTTAAAGTCATCCATCAGATAAGCGTAACGCTCCCGCAGCTCTGGCTCTATCTCTTCATCCTTCAATAACTTACGCACATTTGTATACGTCATTCGCTCACTGGTCTTAATCACACTTGTAAACACATCATGTTTAACGACATTCAACTGCTCGTCAAACTCCATTTCACATGACATCGTCAAACGATCGACGCGTGGATTCAACGAACAAATCCCATTGGAAAGTCGATGCGGCAGCATCGGAATAACACGATCGGTTAAATAGACCGAACATCCGCGGTTATATGCCTCGATATCAAGGGCAGTACCTTCACTCACATAGTAACTAACATCAGCGATATGAACGCCTAATAAGAGATTGCCATTTTCTAATCGTTCTACGTTAACGGCATCGTCCAAGTCCTTTGCATCTTCTCCGTCAATCGTCACAATACGCTTCGAACGAAGGTCTCTGCGCCCTTTTAATTCTTCTTCACTAATCGCGTCAGGAGCCGCCTCAGCTTCCACAACCACTTCTTCTTGAAAAGCTTCAGGCAGTTGGAATTTGCGTACAATCGCTAGAATATCAACACCTGGATCATCTTTATGACCCAGAATCTCGATGACTTCCCCTTCAGCCGCAGCTCGGCCCTCCGGATAGCTAACGAGCTTTACCACGACCTTCTGGCCTGTCACCGCTCCCATGAACGCATGTTGAGGGATGAAAATATCTCTTGAAACGCGCTTATCATCTGGAATGACGAATGCATAAGTTTCTTGGCTCTGAAAAATACCGACAATTTGCGTGTTGGCGCGCTTAATAACGCGAACAACCTCGCCTTCCATCCGGCCGCCGCCTTGGCTCTTCGCCGTAACTCTTACGAAAACGATATCTCCGTTCATCGCTGTATTCAAGTCATTTGCGTTGATATATACGTCTGGATGCTCCCGATCATCAGGAATGAGGAATCCAAAACCTTTAGCATGCGCCTGCAACTTACCGCGCAATAAATTCATCCGTTCTGGAACACCATAGTGTTCATTCCGAGCTTTAAGAATGTAACCATCCTGCTCTAGTTGATTCAATATTTCGAGAAAATGTTTAAAATCAGTCGCGTTTTCGATCCCGAAATGTTTCTCAAGCTCCTGATAGGTCATTGGCTTATAAGCCACTTCTTGCATAAAACTCAATATTTCTTTATCTGTTATCATTGTCTCTTCACCTTCTTGTTGTTGGTTGAGCTTCTACTCCTCTGCTGTACCAGTTCCCATTAATTCATAGTATTGCAATTGCAAGGACTGGATAAACGCGGAAATATCTGCATAGATTCGATCTCTTTCTTGATCCAGCAGCATGCCATGTGAGGACTCTGGATAGTAATGAATTTCTTTCACTTCAGAACGAATCTGCCGATGTAAGTAAGCAGCGCTTTCCTTTAACACGATAGCATCTTTCGTCCCT
Organism: Paenibacillus sp. SYP-B3998; assembly: GCF_010820665.1. Taxonomy (GTDB): domain Bacteria; phylum Bacillota; class Bacilli; order Paenibacillales; family NBRC-103111; genus Paenibacillus_E. The sequence continues at coordinate 27,572 of NZ_JAAIKC010000019.1, forward strand.
TGCCCGATCCATGTTGGAGCCTGCACTTGGGGTAGCAATTTTTTAACTTGTTTTACTAGTTTACGCAAACTAACCACGCAACGAATCGGCGTTTTGGTATATGCACATGACTCATCTAACAAAGTGGGAATCTGTTTGGGCTTCTTTTCTACATACTTAATGAAATGCTGGAGCGGTACTGCGAGCATTGTTTTCCTAGTAGCCAGAAAGATCGGTGTTGCAAGCGAAATCACGCCTGCAGTATGACGTTCCACGGCTAGTTTCAATGCAAGTAGCCCCCCCATCGAATGACCCATAACAACTACACGCTTACATACAACTGCAAGCGAATCATAACTCTCCAGCACATGCCCATACCAATCCGTCCATCCGGTGCGAATCATCTCCTCGGGTGTCGTCCCATGTCCAGGAAGCCTCACCGCGTTAACGGTGTACCCCTGGTCCTGCAATTCGTACCCAATTCGCCTGAATTCCGAAGGTGAACCCGTGAATCCGTGAATCATCAGAATACCTGTCTCCTGATTCGCTCCACTCCCTAACCAATAGAACGGGGCTGTCGACCTGTATACCCTAGTCTCAATGACGTCCAACTCCTACCAGATGAATGGCTAAGAAAGCAGCTGGGTTTCCAGCAGCTGATACTTTCTTAATAAAATGAAAAAACAGCAGGAGTAGATTTCCCCTGCTGTTATCGTTTTATGTGTGTTAGCCCTTCACTACGTATGCTACGACAATTGAGAGAATGAAAAATGCAGCAGCAAGCCCCATTGTAAAACGGGACAGGAACAATTCCAAACCGCGTGCTTTTTGCTTACCGAATAAATGTTCAGCACCGCCAGAAATAGCACCGGACAATCCTGCACTTTTACCTTTTTGAAGCAGTACAATTGCAATTAATCCGACCGAAGCTATGATCAACAAAATTTTCATAAAGATTACCATGTTTGCACCCCAATTGCCTGATCTTTGCCTATACAACTAGCATGAATATTTTAACACAGATTGTCCTAGATTACAAGAAAAGGCTGTTCTCATTCTACTACATTATCGACACTAACGAGCTAGTCACGATAGGATGGAGTCGCAGGCTGCGGGCTTGAGGTTTTAACACCCTTATTTCGTCCGAGAAAAGCTTGCACTGCTCCCTTGGCGCACCATAAAGAGAACAGTGTAAATACAAGCGCCCAAAGAACCGCAGGAACACCCGTATGCAGGGCCAAATTGGTTGCATCTCCTGCCCGACGTGAGCTTTGCACCGCATAAACAATCAAGGAAAACGGCCCAAAAACCGATTCCTCCAAGCAGATGAAAGCAACGAGCAGATAGTAAAAGTCTCGTAACCATTTTGGCGTCAACGTCAACACAAGAATCGTCAGCACCACAAAGCCTACTAGCCAGGTCACGCCGAACATATTGCGTACGAACAGCACTAACGACAAGACAGCAAGTGCGATCATCACCTGCAGCCCGAATCTTTGCTTCCCTCTTGCATAAGCGGAGAAAAGAAACCAAGCGAACAAAGAGGCTGTAAAATATCCGGCAAGCGAGACCGGAATAAGCGCCCATGCTTTCGTTATCGAGGAATAAGTCACCCCGCTGTGATCCGCATACAACTCAATGTACATCACTTTGCCAGAGAGCGCCAATGTCATAGCCGCATGCCCAAACTCATGAACCATTGTGTCTAGATTTCGAAAAAAAGAAGAGGGGATCAGCGGCATGTGTGTAAGCAGTGCTGATCCTATTATAAATAAAATAGTTTTCAACCAATTGCTCATGCTGTAATCCCCTCACGGTTTATTTAGTTATACATTACGCAGAAACTTACTTGAAGTTTCTCAAGTTGTAAAAAGCTTTTTTACCAGCGTATTGAGCTACAGTGAACAGCTCATCTTCGATGCGAAGAAGTTGGTTGTATTTAGCAACGCGATCTGTACGGGACGGAGCGCCTGTTTTAATTTGGCCAGCGTTTGTAGCTACTGCGATATCAGCGATTGTGCTGTCTTCGCTTTCGCCGGAACGGTGGGAGATAACTGCAGTGTAACCAGCGCGTTTCGCCATTTCGATCGCGTCGAAAGTTTCAGTAAGCGTACCGATTTGGTTTACTTTTACCAAGATGGAGTTACCGATGTTTTCCTCGATGCCTCTGGATAGACGCTCAGTGTTCGTAACGAACAAGTCATCGCCAACGAGTTGAACTTTGTTGCCCAATTTCTCAGTAAGCAATTTCCAACCTTCCCAATCGTCTTCGGAACAGCCGTCTTCCACGGTGATGATTGGGTATTTATCAACCCATGCAGCAAGGAAATCAACCCATTCAGCGGATGTGAAAGATTTGCCTTCGCCTTCAAGGTGGTACTTACCATCTTTGAAGAACTCTGTGGAAGCAACGTCCATACCTAGGAATACGTCAACGCCTGGTTTGTAACCTGCTTTTTCAATTGCAGTAAGAATGGTTGTGATCGCTTCTTCGTTAGACGTGAAGTTAGGTGCGAAGCCGCCTTCATCGCCTACTGCCGTGTTCAAGCCTTTGTCTTTCAGTACGGATTTCAAGCTATGGAAAATCTCAGCGCCAATGCGAAGAGCTTCTTTGAAAGTTGGAGCGCCTACTGGCAGAACCATGAACTCTTGAACGTCAACATTGTTGTCGGCATGCGCGCCGCCATTGATGATGTTCATCATAGGAACTGGCAATGTTTTTGCGTTGAATCCGCCAAGGTATACATACAAAGGCACATCCAAAGCGTCAGCAGCTGCGCGAGCTACAGCCATGGATACAGCAAGGATTGCGTTAGCGCCCAATTTAGCTTTGTTAGGCGTGCCATCTAGTTCGATCATTTTGTGATCGATGCCAACTTGGTCCAAAGCGTCTAAACCAATGATTTCCGGAGCGATAATTTCGTTAACATTCTCAACAGCTTTCAGAACGCCTTTACCAAGGTAACGACCTTTGTCACCATCGCGAAGCTCAACCGCTTCGTATGCACCTGTGGAAGCGCCTGAAGGAACGATTGCACGGCCGAAAGCGCCGGATTCAAGGTATACTTCTACTTCAACAGTCGGATTACCGCGGGAGTCCAAAACTTCACGTGCATAAACATCAGAAATAATAGTCATTGTTAGAAACACTCCTTTTATAATAGGTTGATAATTACCGTTTAATGATGGTAGCTCCGGTCATTTGTACCGGTTGTTGCACATGCAAGAAGTCGAGCATCGTTGGTGCAATATCTGCCAAAACTCCACCGTCTCTTAGTGTAACAGATTTGTCCGTCACAATAAAAGGCACCGGATTGGTTGTATGTGCTGTATTGCGCGTTCCATCGGCATTTGTAACCAGATCCGCGTTACCATGGTCAGCTGTGATACAAACCACGCCACCTTTGGCAATAATCGCATCAACGACTTTACCTAAGCATTCGTCTGTCGCTTCGATGGCTTTGACTGTCGGCTCCAGCAGGCCAGAGTGACCAACCATGTCAGGATTAGCAAAATTCAAAATAATAACATCTTGACGCTCATCTTCAATCTCTTGTACAACAGCATCTGCCAGCTCATAAGCGCTCATCTCAGGCTTAAGATCGTAGGTAGCTACTTTCGGCGAAGGAATGAGAAGGCGGGTTTCACCCGGTAATTCCGCATCACGACCACCACTGAAAAAGAAAGTAACGTGTGGATATTTCTCTGTTTCTGCGGCGCGAAGCTGCTTGAGATTGTTCTGAGCCAGCACCTCGCCGAGCGTGTTATCCAGATCCTTAGGCTTGTACGCAACGAAGCCGTCTACGGATTCACTAAACAATGTCAAACATACATAGTACAAGTTCTTAGGCACGTTCTCGCCACGGTCGAACCCGCGGAAATCTTCGTTCGTGAACACTTGTGAAAGTTGAATTGCACGGTCAGGACGGAAGTTAAAAAAGATAACCGAATCGCCTGATTCTACGAGACCTACCGGCTTGCCATCCTCGCCAACAATAACGGTTGGCATGACGAACTCGTCAAAGACGGATTTCTCGTAGGACTCGACGATTGCTTTCATCGGATCGGTATATTGGGGAGCATCGCCATAAACCATGGCACGGTAGGATTTCTCCGTCCGTTCCCAGCGTTTATCGCGATCCATCGCATAATAGCGTCCTTGAACGGTCGCGATTTTACCTACGCCGACTTCTGCGATTTTGTTCAGCAAGCTTTCCATGTAGCCCTTCGCAGAATCCGGAGCCACATCGCGGCCGTCGAGGAAAGCATGGATATACACGTCATCAAACTGCTCTTTTTTGGCCAGTTCAAGCAAAGCGAACAAATGTTGAATGTGACTATGTACGCCACCATCGGAAAGCAGCCCGTATAAGTGCAGCTTCTTTCCGTTCTCTTTCGCGTGACGAACTGCGCCAAGAATCGTTTCGTTATCGTAGAATTCGCCATCACGAATCGATTTGGAAATCCGAGTAAGGTCCTGATAAACGATACGGCCTGCGCCAATATTCAAATGTCCTACCTCAGAATTCCCCATCTGGCCTTCTGGCAAACCTACGGCTTCACCGCAAGCTGTTAAGGTAGTATGTGGATAAGTCGACCAGTAACGGTCGTAGTTTGGTTTTTTGGCATGAGCAACCGCATTCCCCTGCTCTTCCGAGCGAAGTCCGAAGCCATCGAGAATGATGAGTGCTACCGGTTTCGGTCTAGACATGTTATTTCGCCCCCTGGACGAGTTGAATGTAGGAAACTGGCTCTAAGCTCGCTCCGCCTACAAGTGCGCCGTCAATGTCAGGCTGTGCCATATATTCAGCAATGTTATTAGGCTTCACGCTGCCGCCATATTGGATACGAACCGCATCAGCAACGGATGCGCCATAAAGACCGCTCACAAGCTGACGGATATAGCCAATAACATCTTGTGCATCTTCAGCTGTAGATGATTTACCTGTGCCAATCGCCCAGATAGGCTCATATGCGATTACGACTTGTGCAGCTTGTTCAGCGCTAAGCCCTTGGAAAGCCGCTTCCGTTTGCACTTTGCAAACGTCTTTGGTTTGTCCCGCTTCACGCTCTTCGAGCTTCTCGCCTACGCAGAGAATCGGAGTTAAGCCGTGTTTGAATGCAGCAACAACCTTCTTATTCACGATCTCATCAGTTTCAGCGAAATAAGCTCTACGCTCCGAGTGTCCGATAATGACATACTTCACGCCCAGATCTTTCAGCATAACGCCGCTGATTTCGCCTGTGAACGCGCCATTGTCTTCAAAATGCAGGTTTTGTGCGCCTACATGAACGGATGTACCTTTCGCAGCTTCAACCAGAGCAGGCAGGTTCGTGAACGGAGAACAAATTACGCTCTCAACGCCTTCTACAGCACTACCTTTCACTTCATTCACGAAGCTAACGGCTTCAGAAACCGTTTTGAACATTTTCCAGTTACCCGCGATAATGGGTTTTCTACTCATTCGGTACGCCTCCTAAAATTTTTCTTTAGAAAAATTGGCTTCGTAAGCATGGCGAAAATCTTCGCCAGAAACTGGCCGTCTAAGCATTATTTATTTATCGTTCAAGGCAACTAGGCCTGGCAATGCTTTACCTTCCATGAATTCCAAGGAAGCTCCGCCACCTGTGGAAATATGGTCCATTTGATCTGCCAAGTGGAATTTCTCTGCTGCTGCTGCGGAATCTCCTCCGCCGATAACTGTATAACCGGTAGTTGTTGCACAAGCCTGAGCTACAGCGCGAGTTCCATGGGAGAAAGGCTCGATTTCAAATACGCCCATCGGTCCATTCCAAACAACGAGCTTGGACTTCGCGATCACGTCCGCGTAGATTTCACGCGTTTTCGGCCCGATGTCAATGCCTTCCCAGTCTGCGGGAATGCCGTCAACGCCTACGATTTGTGTATTCGCATCTGCGCCGAATTTATCAGCAACAACGATATCAACAGGAAGCAGGAAGTTCACGCCTTTTTCTTTGGCTTTAGCAATAAAGCTAAGCGCTAGATCAAGTTTTTCGTTATCCACAAGGGATTTACCAATTTCGTTACCTTGCGCTTTTAAGAATGTATAGGACAGACCGCCGCCAATGATCACGTTGTCTGCAATGTTCAGGAGGTTGTTGATGACGTCAATTTTGTCTTTCACTTTCGCGCCACCGATGATCGCTGTGAAAGGACGCTCTGGATGATTCAACGCTCTGCCGAGTACATCCAGCTCTTTTTCCATCAATAGACCAGCTACAGCAGGCAGATGATGAGCGATGCCTTCTGTAGACGCATGTGCACGGTGAGCCGCGCCGAATGCATCGTTAACGTAGAGATCAGCTAGTTCAGCGAAAGCTTGCGCTAAAGCTGGATCATTTTTCTCTTCGCCTTCGTAGAAGCGAACATTTTCAAGCAAGAGAACGTCTCCGTTTTCTAAGGCCGCTACTTGCGCTTTAACCGTTTCACCGATCGCTTCATCTGCTTTTATAACGGATTGCCCAAGCAGTTCAGCAAGTTTTGCTGCTACTGGTGTCAAGCGAAGCTCCTCGGCAACTTGGCCTTTTGGACGTCCGAGATGGCTCGCCAAAATGACTTTTGCGCCTTTCTCAACAAGAAACTTGATCGTAGGCAGTGTTTCTCTGATGCGTGTGTCATCTGTAATATGACCGTTTTCCAAAGGTACGTTGAAATCAACGCGAACAAATACTCTTTTACCTGCTACTTCAACATCGCGAACACTTTTCTTATTCATTGGTCATAGCCTCCTGAACATGTAATAGTTCGTACACCCTCATATATGGAAAATCACACATAAAGAGGAGAATCGCTTCTCCTCTTTATGTGTACACCTGTGTGTTAGTTATGAATTATAGACCTTTTTTAGCGATGAAATCTACCAAGTCAACGACACGGTTGGAGTAACCCCACTCGTTATCGTACCAAGAAACCACTTTCAGCATATTGTCGCCAACTACCATTGTGGATAGAGCATCGATTGTGGAAGAAGCCGGATCGCCATTGAAGTCGCTGGATACAAGCGCATCTTCAGTGTAGTTCAAGATGCCTTTCAACGGACCTTCGGAAGCTGATTTCAAAGCTGCGTTAACTTCGTCAACAGTTACGTTAACTTTCAATTCAACAACCAAATCTGTAACGGATACGTTAGGCGTAGGAACACGCATAGCCATACCGTTTAGTTTGCCTTTAAGCTCAGGAAGAACCAGACCGATTGCTTTCGCTGCGCCAGTGCTGGAAGGAATGATGTTCTCAGCTGCTGCACGAGCACGACGAAGGTCTTTATGAGGAACGTCCAGAACGGATTGGTCATTTGTGTAAGAGTGAACTGTTGTCATCATACCTTTTACGATACCAAAGCTATCGTTGATAACTTTTGCAAAAGGAGCCAGACAGTTTGTTGTACAGGAAGCGTTGGAGATAATTGTGTGTGCAGCTGGATCGTATTTATCTTCGTTAACGCCCAGAACGATTGTGATATCTTCGTCGGAAGCAGGAGCGGAAATGATAACTTTCTTAGCTCCACCTTTCAAGTGAAGGGATGCTTTTTCTTTCGCTGTGAAAATACCAGTGGATTCAATAACGATTTCAGCGCCTACAGATGCCCAAGGCAAGTTCCCAGGGTCACGCTCAGCAAATACCTTGATGGAACGACCGTTAACGATCAATTCGCCTTCGCCAGCTTCAACTGTAGCGTCTAGTTTACCGTGAGTTGTGTCGTATTTGAGCAAGTGCGCCAAAGTTTTAACGTCTGTCAAATCGTTTACTGCAACGATTTGTACTTCTGAGTTGTTCAAAGCTGCGCGAAACACGTTACGTCCAATACGTCCGAAACCGTTAATACCTACTTTTACCATAGCGAATTCCTCCTAAGATTAAAAAAATAATTATATTTCAAGACGGGTCTATAAGACACGCGTCATGATGGCTTTCATACATGTTTCATAATCTCTAAGGCAGCTGCTTCATCCGTCACGAGCACATCTTCTTGCCCATGTCGAAGTACAGAAACAATCGCTTCCCCTTTACTCTTACCGCCGGCCACGCCGATAACAACTTCTGTCAACTGGAGATCCTCCAGCCGAAGTCCTACGGTCGGCATCTTGTGAACCACATTACCTTCTCGGTCGAAATAGTACCCGAACGCTTCAGCTAAAGCCCCTTCGGCTTGTAGGCTACGCGTCGTCTCGCTATCGACTTTACGTCTTCGCGCCATGACCATAGCATCCCCGATTCCGTGTACTACGATGCGACAACTGCGCACCGCCTCTACAACCTCCCGAATCTGAGGGTCTTGGATAAGCGTCTGATACGCTTCTTCACCAAGGTGATCTGGAACATGCAGCAGTCTATATTTCCCGCCTGTCTTCTTGGCCATAATGGAGGCAATCGTATTCGCCTGCATATCCACGCTTTCGCCAAGTCCACCGCGCGCCGGAACGAACCAGCTCCCTTTCATTCGAGACGATATGGCTAGGTTGTTCGCAATTTGCGCCATCGTCGACCCGCCGGTTACAGCGATAATATCGTCTTTGGTCACATTTTTGCGTAATGCTGCCGCTCCCGCTCGCCCTAGTTCCTTCTTCGTAAAGTCCGAAGTATCAGAGTCTCCAGGGACTACAATTACTTGTGACATCCCGAATGCTTGACGTATGCTCTCTTCCAAATCCGTCAGACCAAAAGCCAGCTTAATAATCGGTTCCATCGCTTCTAACAATTGACGGCCAGATTCACTGATTTTCATCCCCGTAACATCGGTCTCAAGCAGGCCTTGCTCCTTAAGGAAGTCTACCTCGCCGCGAAGCACGCGCTCCGTCATATCCAGCGAAGAGGCTAACGTTCTTCGTCCCACCACACCGGAAGCCAAAATATGCTGTAGGATCGAGTAGCGTTTCTTCATAATGTCCATTAGATCCGGTAAGAGCTGTTTTTGAATGTCAAGAATTTCTCTCATAATGACGAATTACAACGCTCCCGCTCCAGTTAATGGACGTTTTGTGTCCCGGGTATGCATTTTGCGTCCCACCCGGGCGAAAAAAAAGTTCCTTACACGCTTTATTATAACCAATTATCTTGTGAGATTCAACAATTGTTCTAATATTTTCTCTATTCTAGACTGAAAGGGCTTACGGTCTTGCTTTTTCATTACAACTATCTTATAATAACCCTTGCTTCACTTTTTATATAAGACATGCGCCCGTGGTCCAATGGATATGACGTAGGCCTCCGAAGCCTGAGATCAAGGTTCGATTCCTTGCGGGCGCGTTCATGTAAGCAGGAAATCAGTTGAAAAACTGATTTTTTTTATTGTTAGTTTGACCTTCCTTGACCTTTGGAGGTTTTTTCGTTATCATACTTGTAGATACTGTTAGTAGTATGTACCAGCATCAACCATTTGAACCATGTACCCTTTGAAGGAGGTAATTCTCATGAGTTTTATCCCTATGGTCGTCGAACAGGACGCGCGCGGTGAAAGAGGATATGATATTTACTCCCGCTTGCTGAAAGACCGCATTATTTTCCTAGGCACGGGTGTCAACGATGTTGTAGCGAATTCCATCATTGCTCAGCTACTTTTCTTGGCCGCACAAGATCCTGATAAAGATATCTCGCTCTACATCAACAGCCCAGGCGGCTCCATTACTGCCGGTATGGCCATCTTTGACACGATGCAGTTCATTAAACCAGACGTGTCCACGATCTGCGTGGGTATGGCTGCTTCCATGGGCGCATTCTTGCTCACAGCCGGAGCCAAAGGCAAGCGTTATGCGCTGCCTAACAGCGAAGTCATGATTCACCAACCACTCGGCGGTGCTGAGGGTCAAGCTTCTGACATCGAGATTCGCGCAAAGCGCATCTTGAAAATGAGAGACAACCTGAACACCATCCTTGCGGAGCGCACAGGACAAACGTTTGAACGTATCGAAAAAGATACAGACCGCGATAACTTCATGAGCGCTGCAGAAGCAGCCGCATACGGACTCATCGACAAAGTCATTGAACGCGTGTAAATTGTAAACAAAACAAAAACCAGCCTGCATGACACGCTCACGAGCGGTCATCGGCTGGTTTTTGTTTTCTCAACTACTTATTTCTTTTCATCTAGCGGATAGAAAATCAGATCGATGGGGAAAGCCGAGCCTGCCGGAGGCGTAAACTCGATATCCAGTGCATTTTCCGTTCCTGTCGTACGCGCAAGAACCTCCATACCGTCGAAAGCGGTTATGACACCTGAGGCTGGGACTGGCACAATCTCGCCATTGATCTTGAACGGCCCTTTGAAGACGCCGCCTTTAGCCATAATCATCAAAGCCATTTTACGCGGTTTGTTCGCGTGAATCTTATAAACAACCCCGTAGTTACCGCCATTCTCCACATTCATCTTGCGCATTACGTCATACCCTTTGACGAATGGATCTGTTTTGTTATCACCAATCGTCAATACAGAAGTTTTCGTAAAGCTCGTCGCATCTATATCCCACTTAATCTCAGAAATCGGGAATGTCCCGCGCACATGACCTGTGAAACCCAATAGAGGCAGCTCCTGTGCTGTAGTTGGCGTCAATTTCAAATCGGTAACCCCAAACGAGATTTGGAGCTCCCCATCCGTTTCAACGTCATAGAACAAGTTTACACCTTGACCTGGGTAGAAATCCGGCAGCTTCGCATACACATAGGTTTGGTGCGGCGGTACGGTCAGTTTTTCGTTATATACGTTATTTAACAAGAAATCGACTGACGCTTCACTACCAATTAGATTGGCGTAAACAGATGGGTAAACCTCACCTTTATTCGTCGTTTGAATCATAACCGGCTTATCTGTATTATTCGTAGCGAAAATCGCCATCGTCATTTTTTGCTGCGTGCCATTGATATGATCTGCGTACAATCTAGCTTTACCGTTAATGTTATCTTGATACAAAATTCCCTTCTCTGTAAACTCCTCCGGACTATCTGAGACTAGCAGTCTACGATCAGTGACTTCTGTTACTTTCTTAGGCAAGTTGGGCATTTCGTTAAAATGGGACCAAATCGTTCCCCAATCTGACTTGATGAACCCGCCTACAGGCTTCGTATAGATCGGATATTCCACTTCATTCAAATAAGTTTCGTCTACTACCGTGACAAAGCCCTTAAACACTGGACTTACATGTCCGTGTCGATCAGACACCTGTAGTGTTACCGGGTATTTCCCAGCCTTAAAGAACACTTCTTTATTCCCTACCCATTCGTAGGAAACAAGTCCTTCCGCATCCGGATCATAACTTAAATCGATATACTTCACAGGCTCCCCAAGTCGATATGTAGGCTTAGCCGTTGTGAACTTGGCAACTGGTCGGGAATTGCTGTCCTGATCGACATAGATGCCTTCTGGCGTTGGCAAATGAACGATTTCTACACGTCGCAATTCACTGTTGTACGTATATTTCGCACCCATGTAGTCAGCCAACCAGGTCAGCTTCACGAGCAGCTTACCATTTACAATCGCCGCAACAGATTTAAAAGCTGTATCTACGCCATTCGTAGTTACTCTCTTGTTATCAGCATCTAGAACAATATCGTACCCTGGAGGCGTCATTTGAATGGTCCGTGTCGCATCGCTCCATTCTACCTTGAAACGCATTGCGTCTCCGAGGAATTTGGCCGGAACGTACGTACTGCCATTAATAATGGTAGCTGGTGCATCCAAATGAATTTGTTCTTCATTCATGAAAGCTTCGGACTTATCGATATACAATAAAATAAAGGACGAACTAGCTGAGACAGCGTGAGCGGCGGGTGCAGTTATTGTGCTGGCTAGAAAGACGAAAAGCGCTAGCAGCAGAGTCATTTCTTTTCTTTTGAATTTCATTCGCTTACTCCTTTGAATTTCGGATAAATGTGGACGATGACGGCAGAGCGGAAATCGTTGTTGTACACGGCAAATAGCCCTTTCCATTGTTGACCACGATACTTAGACGTAGTCTTAAGGAAAAGGTTTCTGGTTCTCCCTAGTTGTTAACAAATTTGCCATAATTTCAGCTTAAAATAAAAAATAACGATCTGCTCGGTCTCCCACCACTTAGATTACACACTCTACACGTGATGACGTCTAAAATCAACTTTTATGAACAGACCTCTCTCTCATAATTGCAATATCATTTCATTCCCAACCTAAAATTTTCAAGAAAAAAAGCTTCCTCAAGAGGAAGCTTTTGACGAATTATTGGTTCTCCAATTCTTCCTTGCTTACCAATGTGACTAAAGCGTTTACAGCCTGCTCGGCGTCCGATCCTTCTGCGCTTATGAAGACTTCGGTCCCTGTGCTGATCGCAAGGCTCATAATTCCCATGATGCTTTTCGCATTCACTTTCTTTTCATCTTTTTCAACGAAGATTTCTGATGAAAATTTATTTGCCTCTTGAACAAACAATGCCGCAGGTCTGGCATGAAGTCCTGTTCTCAACTTCACAACGACTGGCCGTCTGGACATGGAACTAATTCCCCCTACTCAAGTAGCTTATACGGACTACTATTGATGACAGTGCAGATACCCTATGTTTTAACATTATAGCATTTTTCCCTCAAGTACACTAGAAAAAATGAGAAAAACTTACGCACACGATGAACCAAGGCTCCAAAACTTAAGAATTTCGCTGTTTTTCGGCCATTTCATCAATTTTCCTTAACCGATGATTAACGCCCGATTTACTAACGTTTCCTTTGAGCATGTCGCCTACTTCCTTGAGATTCAAGTCGGGATGCTGAAGCCGGATTTCAGCTACTTCTCTTAGCTTATCCGGCAAGCTCTCAAGACCCACCTCTCTTTGTAAAAGACGGATATTCTCGATCTGTCTAAACGCTGCGCCGATGGTTTTATTTAAATTTGCCGTCTCGCAATTCACAATGCGATTCACAGAGTTCCGCATATCCTTCATAATGCGAACGTCTTCAAAACGCAGCAGCGCCTGATGAGCCCCGATGATACTCAAAAACTCCGTGATTTTCTCGCCTTCCTTGATGTAAAGCACAAACCCTTTCTTGCGTTCAATGGAGCGTGCATTCAAATCAAATTTGTTAGCAAGCTGCGATAAGGCTTGGCAATGTTCCTCGTAAATAGAAGCTATTTCTAGATGGTATGAAGAACCCTCCGGGCTATTCACAGATCCCCCTGCCAAAAATGCCCCACGTAAATAAGCTCGTTTACAGCAGTTCCCGCGAATGATTTCTTTCTCTATCCCAGGCGTAAACATAAAGCCCTCGGAGACGATTTTCAAATCGCTTAATAGCTCCTGAACACCTACTGGAACCCTAACCATGTAAACATTATTCTTTTTCAACCGCATTTTTTTACGTACGAGCAGCTCGATATGTAGCCGGTATGTCTTTTTGAGGAGGGTGTAGATTCTCCTTGCAATGGCGGCATTTTCGGTAGATATATCGAGAATAACCCGCTGATTTGACAGCTGAACGGATCCATTCATACGAATTAATGCAGATAATTCTGCTTTTTCGCAGCATGCTTCTGTCTCAATCATCGTTAATTCTTTTTTGGTTGTTGCCGCAAAGGACAAAGGTCTCACCTCTTCCTTAACATCCAGCTTTCAACGAGCTGATAAATATGTTCACTTAGCTTCTCAGCATCGTGCCGCAGATAGGTTCGGAACAACACGAGCCGGTCAGCAATGACCTGGTATCCCCTCTTCATCACTTCATCCAAATCTAGATGAACTGCTTTGGAGCCCTTTTCTGCGTATTTCGCTTGGACTTGAGGAGGAATATCACCGTTATTCACGATAACATAATCGAATAAATGATGCCCTAGGTGATCATGGATCGCAGCCAAATGATCGCTAACCGAATAGTCGTCAGTTTCACCAGGCTGTGTCATTACATTACAGATAAATATCTTGACTGCTTCTGATTTCATAATTTCTTGAGCGATCTTGGGGACGAGTAAATTGGGAAGAACACTGGTGTATAAACTACCCGGACCACATAGAATGGCATCCGCTTCCTTTATAGCCTGAATTGCTTCTGCAAGTGGCGTCACATTGGCCGGTTCTATGAATACCCGCTTAATCCGCCCTTCTGCTTTAGGAATTTTGGATTCACCTATTACCAAGGTGCCATCCTCCATCTCCGCCTTCAGTACAATCGCTTGACTCGACGCCGGCAGCACTCTGCCTCTAACTGCAAATACACGATTCATTTCTTGAACAGCTGTCACGAAATCGCCCGTAATATCCGTAAGTGCAGCCAAGATTAGATTCCCCAAACTATGCCCAGCCAATCCAGTTCCTGACTGAAAACGATATTGAAGAATAAGCGCCATTAGAGGCTCTACATCAGCAAGTGCGGTTAGCACGTTGCGTATGTCGCCAGGAGGCGGCATTTGCAGCTCGTTTCTGAGAATACCAGAGCTGCCTCCATCATCAGCTACGGTAACAATTGCAGTGATATCGACCGGTTTTTCCTTGAGGCCTCTTAGCATCACAGAGAGACCTGTTCCACCGCCTATAACGACTATTTTGGGAGTGCGTTGTGAGTCATCACGATCCATTCATCCTTCACCCTCTTAATCGTAAGACCGCCTATACGCGATCCCGCTCCGCATCTCGATGACTTACACGTACAGCTTCGGTTTCACTATTGCCCATCACCTTACCAAGATATTCGGCAATTGCAACAGACCGATGCTTACCTCCTGTACACCCAATACCTACGACCACTTGGCTCTTGCCTTCCTTCTTGTACTGTGGCATCAAGAAAAGCAGCATATCGAGCAGCTTCGTGAGGAATTCTTGCGTCTCGTTCCATTTCATCACATAATCATATACGTCTGCATCTTGACCTGTCTGAGGACGAAGCTGCTCTACATAATGAGGATTGGGCAAAAATCTCACGTCAAAGATCAAATCAGCATCAATTGGCATCCCATACTTAAATCCGAAGGAGATTACGTTTATAGATATGCGGTTAGACTCCAAATTGGTAAACCGAGAAATAATTCTTTCTTTCAACTGTAGCGGCTTAAGCGTGCTCGTATCAATGGCTTGCGTAGCCAAGCCTTTTAGTTCTTCTAGCAGCTTGCGCTCCATAGCGATGCCTTCCAAAGGCGCTCCATTGGGTGCAAGCGGGTGACGGCGACGACTTTCTTTATAGCGTTGAACGAGAGTCGAGTCTGTAGCATCCAGAAATAAAATTTCGTAAGAAAGCGTGTAATTCTCTTGGATATAACGCAGCGATTCTTGAAGTGACGTAAAAAATTCACGCCCTCGCAAATCGATCACCAAGGCCACTTTCCCGATTTTACCCATAGATTGCACAATCAGCTCAGCAAATTTAGGAATGAGAACAGGGGGTAAATTATCCACACAAAAGAAGCCAAGATCCTCAAGGCTTTGCACAGCGATCGTCTTACCAGCACCCGACATTCCTGTGATAATAACTAGTTTCGCTAAAGGGTGGATTTCTTCCATCGATTGCACCTTCCTTTGGCGTGCGTTTCATAAGTGAGGGGGCGCCCCCCACTCACTGCACGAACTTCAATTCTACTTCATTAGCGCAAGTTTAAACCGGCAGCGCCTACTATCCCTGCGTCGTTTCCTAGTGTCGCTGCAACAATCTCCACACCTTCTTGCGCAGTTTCTGGTGTATATTTCTTGAATGTTTCACGAATTGGATTAAATAAAATCTCGCCAGCTCTTGAAACGCCACCCCCGATAATAAAGCGCTTCGGATTGATTACGACAGCCATAGCAGCCATTGAACGGCCAAGGTAATAAGCAGCACGATTAACAATACGTAGAGCCACTTCATCTCCAGTTTTTGCAGCGTCGAATACGTGCTTAGCTTCGATTTTCTCATGTAAAGCAAGTGATGTATGCTCACCACGCTCAACCGCATCTTTCGCCATGCGAACGATACCTGTTGCTGAGGAAACGGTTTCTAGGCAACCCACCTGACCGCAACCGCAATTAATCGCTTCGATATCGGGCACGATTGACATATGTCCAAGCTCGCCTGCCATACCGGCGGAGCCTTGATAAATTTTACCATTAATAATAATTCCGCCACCAACGCCTGTTCCTAGTGTGTAGCATACGATATTCGGAATGCCTGCTCCTGCTCCCGCCCAAGCCTCGCCTAACGCGGCAACGTTGGCATCGTTATCGATTTTCACAGTTTTACCAAGTAAAGCTTCAAGCGTTTTTTTCGCAGGGACATTGCGCCATTGCAAGTTAGGAGAGAATTTAATAAGGCCTTCAGGGATATCCATAAAACCCGCGAGCCCAGCGCCAATACCGGCCACTTGCTCCCATTCAAACGGAGAATCTTCGACAATTTGACGCACATACTGGGCAATTCGCTCAAGCACGGCGTCAGCGCCATGTTCTGCGCCTGTTGGTCCTTCAAATGTGTGCAGCAGCTTCCCCTGCTCATCACAGATACCGACCTTAATATTGGTACCACCTAAATCTACACCGATATAAATCTGATTTAACATTGCAAGGTCACCTCTACGAATAATCATATAATTTTTCGGGCAAAAGCTCCTGTTCCAACTATAAGACAAGGTTGTATACAGGTCAAGAATGAACTAACTCCCTATACAATGAGAAAACGCGGAAAGCATAGCCCTCCACGTTTGCTGTAAATAGATTCAGACGTATTACAGCGTCTGGCTCCAGTCGTGTACAATGTTACCTTCAAGGAACTTCTCTGCTTCCAGCGCTGCCGCACAGCCGCTTCCAGCAGCTGTAATCGCTTGGCGATATTTCGTATCCTGCACGTCACCACAAGCGAATACGCCTGGGATATTCGTTTCTGTTGTACCTGGTTTCACTACAATGTAACCATGGTCGTCCGTGTCGATTTGTCCACCGAGGAATTTCGTATTCGGCGTATGACCGATGGCTACGAAAATACCATCCGTTTCAATAATCTCATCTTCGCCCGTCACATTGTTTTTCACTTTCAGACCAGTCACGCCTTTTTCACCTGCCACAACTTCCAGTGGCGTGTTGTTCAGCGACCATTTCACTTTCTCATTACCGCGAGCGCGGTCCTGCATAATCTTGGAGGCACGCAGCTCATCGCGACGATGCACCAGACGAACCTCGGAAGCAAAACGCGTCAAGAAGTTTGCTTCTTCCATCGCAGAGTCGCCACCGCCGACAACAATAATCTTTTTACCGCGGAAGAAGAATCCATCGCACGTTGCGCAAGTGCTTACGCCACGACCGATATTTTCTCTTTCGTTCGTAATACCGAGCAGGCGAGCCGAAGCTCCTGTGGAAATAATAAGTGTTTCTGTTTCAATCTCGCCAAGACCTTCAACTTGAAGCTTAAACGGACGGTTCGTGAGTTCAACCGAGTTTACCCAACCAGTTTTGAACTCAGCGCCGAAGCGCTCTGCCTGTTTACGCATATTTTCCATCAATTCGGGACCCATGATGCCCTCAGGGAATCCCGGGAAATTTTCAACTTCGGTAGTAGTGGTCAATTGACCACCTGGTTCCGGGCCTTCAATAACGAGTGGGCTCAAGTTGGCACGAGCTAAATAGATGGCTGCTGTTAGACCGGATGGTCCTGTTCCTACAACGACTGATTTGTACATATGGTTTCCCTCCAATACGATTCGTTCTCTGCAGACAGCTTGAGCTGCCCATAATTTATGTATGAAAACGGGCGTTCCCCGTAGAGAAGCCCGACTATCAAATGCTAGGAAATTTAGGGAAAATAGCTTCCATTTTCTCACGCAAACCACAAGCCTCATCGATAAGCTTCACATTGCGACTCACGGTCGAAACGGTGACGCCATATCGAGTGGATACTTCTTGATACGAGATGGCACGACGATGCATTTTGGCGATCAGATACTCCAGCGCTGCAGCCCAACCTTCGGACTTCTGAATCTTAGGCACGCTAGGATAGATCTTAGTCAAAAATTCAACCCATAATATTTCCAAATCATACTGCTGGATCATATCGTAACGTTTGTGCATATGTGAAATCGCCGTTTCCATGACACGTTGCCACTTGGCATCCCAAATCGGCAATTGCGGGGAATAAGGCGATGCCTCTACCATAGTGTCCTTATTTTCAAGAAAGGCAGGTAACGGATCGCGAATTCCCATACTCCGAAGCACGAAAATGGCGACTTTTTTCAAATAATCGTCCTCTTGGCGCTCTCGAATGAAATCCTGTAAAGCATCTCGGACTTCAGCGTCTGCTATAAGACCAAAGGCTTGAATAACCTGTAATTTGGTATCCGTATCACCATGTCGCAACGCCCAGAAGAAGGACGAGCGAACAAGCGGATCTTTCTTCAATTGGTCTGGAATCCCTTGTGTTGATTTCTCCAAAACCCGGAATTGCTCTTCGAAAGGCAAGTGATAGTGATAGCTCCAGGTCGGTTGCGTTTCACTCGTTGTACGAGTACGGAGCTGATCCAGATAGAATTTCGATATCTCTGTACCCGGATCGAGCTTCTCAACCTGCTTCCATAGCCTATGCGCCTCAGCAAATCGGCCGATATGACACGCCGCAACAGCTGCATAGTGATAGAGGCAAGGATCAGACGTGCCTTCGCCGGCTTTCAACAAACGCTTGAATAGGTGATACGCCTTCTCGTGTTCAGAAAGTATACCCATGGTCGTAGCTAACTTAAACACGTGGTCATGCTGATAGGGGAACGTCTTGCGCAGCAGAGCAGCTAGCTCTGCCAGCTCCGCTTTGTTGCCGAAGTGCTGATGGAATATCGCCAAATTACAAAGCCCATGCAGATTCCCTGAATCGATCTCCAAAACCTCATGAATCGTTTCCATCGCCTTTTCGAATTGGCCCATATAGTAATATGCTAAGGCAAGGTTATTGCGCGCAGCCGTGAACTCTGGATTCTTCTTAACTATCTGCTCCAACTGTCTCACAGCCTCGGCAAATTTCCCTTCTTCTAACAAAGCACGGGCTTTATCATGCTCGAAGAGCCCTTCTCTACTCTTAATGCTAGTGAGAGGGGCGGGGCGCTCGAGTTCGTAGCTCAGCATTTCCATCATTTCTTCGGATTCATCCATAAACTGTCCGACTGGATCATTCTCCAAATATCGAACGACTGCTTGCTCCGCCAACTCAAAACTGTCCATGTTGGCGTAATTGTTAGCCATATAAAAATAACATTCCGTCATCGTTGGATCGATGACATCAAGAACATGCTGCAAAATTCGGTTCGACTCTTCGTAATTACCCATCTCGGAGAGAACACCCGCGAGGTTGCAATGATTCACAGGATTATCCTGTTCATACTCTGCAGCTCTACGGAAATATTTCAATGCCTTATCATAGTGAAATCGATCCAATGATTGAACCGCTCTCTCGAAAAAGAATGCGGCATCCATGTTTATTGAAATGACTTTAGGCTTAGGTGATTCGGACACACGCTTCATCTTTTCCATAGTAAGACACCTCCGGTAATTTGATTACGATCAAATTATACCATAGATCTACCGGAAGCCAAAAATATTAACCAAAAGCTAAGCAGAAATTTAAACGCCGCCGTATTTAAAGAGTGAAGATAGGGATCCACCATCGTTAATAATTCGAATCGCATCCGACAATAACGGAGCTACTGAAAGCACACGGAATTTATCCGAATGGTCATCAGGAATCGCGATAGAATCCGTAATAATAACCTCTTTAATATTAGGGTGATCCAAGCGCTGCAGAGCTGGACCCGAGAACACTGGATGTGTCGCGCAGATGTAAACATCATGCGCTCCTCTTTCTTTGAGGCCTTCTACAACGTTCACAATAGTTGTTCCTGTATCAATCAAGTCCTCGATAATAATTGGCGTACGACCAGCTACGTCACCAATCACGTGCGTAATGACGGATTCGTTGTGAGCAGGGCGCTTCTTAATCATCATAGCGAATGGCGCATCGAGAATGTTAGCCATTTTCTCAGCTGTTGTTGCACGTCCCGCATCAGGAGAGACAATAATCGGATCAGGCAGGTTTTTCTTTTTGATGCAATCACTGATAACATCTAACGCTGTCAGATGATCAACTGGAATATTGAAGAAGCCTTGTATTGCAGGCGCATGCAGGTCAATCGTCACAACACGAGTAGCACCCGCTGCACTGAATAAGTCAGCTACTAATTTAGCAGAAATCGGCTCACGCGGAGCAGCTTTGCGTTCTTGACGGGAGTAACCATAGTAAGGAATGACAAGGTTGATCGTTTTTGCGGAAGCCCTTTTCGCCGCATCCATCATGACCAACAGTTCCATCATGTGTTCATTAATGGGATGTGAGAACGTTTGTACCAGAAATACGTCACAATTACGAATCGTTTCTTCGTACAGACAGTAAATTTCACCGCTTTTGAAACGGGACAACTTGATTTTTCCAAGCGGCTGGCCGAGCTCATTACAAATACGTTCCGCAAGCTTCGGATTCGAAGATCCGGAAAAGATTTTAACATTGTCGCTATGCATGGTTAATGGCTACCTCCGAAGGTTCATTAAATAGATTATCGTACCTTTCTAATCATACCTATTATACATGAAACTTGTCGAATTTAAAAAGTAACAAGACGACGTTTTCTTGCAGAAAATGTGGCTATTTCGTTAAATCCGAGCATTTTCAATAGATCGCGAGCTTGGTCCAAATACTGGGATAGACGAACTGGTTGGTGTGCGTCCGAGCCAATTGTCAACGGAATCCCCACCTTATGGCAATACTCTAACATACGACGACTTGGAAACATCTCCTCACAAGGCATTCGTAATCCTGAAGCATTCAGTTCGATGGCCAGATTATGCTCTTTCACTGTATCTAAAGCAGCCTTTTCCAGTTCCCAAGGATCCCGGTCCGGTTTGTAGCCGAATCGTTTGATCACATCAATATGTCCGATATAATCGTAAAATCCTGTACGAACCGCTTTTTTTACTGCTTCGTAGTATTGCGTATAAACCTCATAAATATCCTTACCTTCCCAACCCGCCACTTGTCTAAAATCAGAAATATCCCACTCGCCTAAGAAATGAACCGAACCGATCACATAGTCCCATGGGTATGCCTTGATAATTGCTGCGATCTCCGATTCGTAGCCTTCGATATAGTCGCCTTCAAGCCCGACGCGGATATCGATCTGATCCTTATACTTATCCTTCAGATGGAAACATTCCTCCACATAACGCGGTAATTCATCCATCGGCATAGCCATCTCAGGCCAATATGTCGCAGGGTCCACGTGCAAAAGCGGCATATGATCTGACAGCCCTAATTGCGTGAGCCCGATCTCGATGCCGCGTTTGACGTATTCCTCTAGTTCCCCAGAGGCGTGACCGCAGCGTGCATGATGTGTATGATAATCAATCAACATCGTGGTTTCACTCCAGGTCATTGTATTTATTTTTTCACGTGTCTAATCGCTAATTCTTTCATGATGTCATCCAACGGCAGCTTATTGTTACGCAGCAAGACCATCAAGTGAAAAATCAGATCGCTTGCTTCGTAACGAAGCTCGTCGTTATCTTTATTTTTGGCAGCAATGATAACTTCGGCGGCCTCTTCGCCCACTTTCTTCAAAATCTTATCCACACCTTTTTCGAAAAGGTAGGTCGTATACGCCCCCTCAGGACGCTCTGCATCTCTCGAAGCAATTACGGATTCTAATTCCGAAAGAATTGCGAAACGATTACCTGTCGCAATGGAAGCCTGGGAATACTCAGAAGTGTTATTCGAGGTATTCGCCGCAGTAGTTCCTTCGGCCTCCAATGGGATGTTCGTTGTAAAACAACTGTACGTTCCATTGTGGCAGGCTGGGCCCAATTGCTCGACAAGCACAAGCAATGTATCTGCATCGCAGTCATAGCGCAAGGCTTTTACTTTTTGCGTGTGGCCCGAGGTTGCTCCTTTATTCCATAGTTCTTGACGGGATCGGCTCCAGAACCAGGTATCCCCTGTTTGAATCGTGCGTTGTAAGGAGTCGCTGTTCATATATGCAAGCATAAGCACTTCTTTGCTAACGGCATCCTGCACAACAACGGGAACTAGCCCCTGCGCATCATATTTAATCGTATCTACTGCGAATGTCATCGGATTTCAACTCCTTTACTTTTGAGGTCATCCTTGACCCCTTGGATCGTTAATTCTTTATAATGAAAAATAGTAGCTGCCAGTCCGGCATCAGCTTTACCTTCCGTAAAAACATCGTAGAAATGATCAGCTTTCCCCGCTCCGCCTGAGGCAATAACCGGAATGCTGAGAAGCTCAGATACCGCACGCGTAAGCTTCAAATCGAAGCCGTCTTTCGTACCATCCGCATCCATGCTAGTTAGCAATATTTCCCCTGCTCCCAGCTGTTCCATGCGTTTCGCCCATTCGAGCGTCCTTATCCCCGTTGCATTACGACCCCCATGGGTAAATACTTCCCACTCGCCCCACTCTACATTGAACTTTGCATCAATGGCAACCACGATACACTGAGAACCGAACTTACGGGCTCCGTCGGAGACGAGTTGTGGGTTAAGAACTGCCGCTGTATTAATGCCAATTTTATCGGCACCAGCGCGAAGCAGCCGCTTCATATCATCGACACTGGAAATGCCCCCGCCTACTGTGAAGGGGATCGTAATCTCTCCCGCAGTTTGACGAACGACTTCCACCATGGTAGCTCGACCCTCCACGGAAGCCGATATGTCTAGAAACACAAGTTCATCTGCGCCTTCTTTATCATAAATCGCAGCAAGCTCCACGGGGTCCCCCGCATCGCGCAAGTTGACGAAATTAACGCCTTTGACCACCCTACCATCCTTCACGTCAAGGCAAGGGATAATTCTTTTGGCTAACATGATGGGCACCTCCATCTGGGTTATCGTGCTTTATCTACCGAAGCCTGTCAAGGCTGCTTGCCCTCGGTCATGTTATCGAGAGATCAGCTTAATTGCTTCATCTAAGTTAATACTGCCCGTGTAGAGCGCCTTGCCCACAATCGCTCCGCCTACACCATTATCTGCTTGATCCGCAAGGCGAACCAAGTCATCCATCTTGCTAACGCCACCAGACGCAATAACCGTCTGCCCCGATATTTGGGCTAGCTGTGTAATTGCCTGCGTGTTAGGCCCTTCCATCATACCATCACGAGAAATATCCGTGAAAATGAATGTTTTTGCGCCTCTCTCGGCTAGCTCAACTGCCAAATCCTCGGCTTTCACCTGCGACGTTTCGAGCCAACCACGTGTAGCTACAAAGCCATCTCGGGCATCGATGCCAATCGCAATTTTTTCTCCATGCTTAGCAAGCAAATTATAAACAAATTCACGATTTTCAATTGCTGCAGTGCCAATAATGACACGAGATACACCTAAGGAAAGCATATGATCAATATCTTGCTCCGTACGCAGTCCGCCACCCATCTGCACAGGTACTTTAACTGTCTGAGCAATTTGTCCAATCAACTTGTCGTTAACGGGATAGCCAGCTTTAGCTCCATCCAGATCTACAAGGTGAATCCAAGACGCGCCCTGCGCTTCCCAAGCTTGAGCAACTTCAAGAGGGTTCGTATTGTACACCGTCTCCTGATTGTAATCGCCCTGAACCAGACGGACGCATTTCCCGTCGCGAATATCAATTGCCGGATAAATAATGAATGAAGACATGATTCCCGTTCCGCTCCCTTACTTACACATTTTCAAAAAGTTATCGAGCAGTTGCATGCCGATATCACCGCTTTTTTCCGGGTGAAACTGCATGCCGTACACATTGTTTTTACCTACAATAGCTGTAACAGGCTGATGGTAGTCGGTCACCGCTAGCAGTTCGTTCTCACGTTCGGGCTTCGCATAGTACGAGTGCACGAAATACACGTGCCCTTCATCAATACCACTGAAAAGTGGGCTATCCTTTTGCCTGTAAATAAGACGGTTCCACCCCATATGCGGCACCTTGTAGTCGCCTCGAAAGCGAACAATCGCACCGGGGAGGAGTCCTAGACCCTCGTGATCGCCATACTCTTCGCTGCTCGCGAACAGCAACTGCATCCCCAGACATATACCGAGCAGCGGTTTACCCGAATCTGCATAGCGGATAACTACATCATTCAACCCAGACTCACGCAAATGCTCCATCGCGTCGCCGAAAGCACCCACTCCAGGAAGAATCGCTCCGTCAGCGGCTAGAATCTGCTCCGCATCTCCAGTCACGATCGTTTCGTATCCGAGACGCTCCACAGCTTTGCTTACGCTATGTAAATTGCCCATTCCATAGTCAATAATTGCAATCATTTATAGCACTCCCTTGGTCGAAGGAACCCCCTGCACGCGAGGATCGATCGATGTGGCTTCATCCAGCGCACGACCTAGCGCTTTGAACACCGCTTCTATCATATGATGCGTGTTTTGTCCGTAGTGTACAATAACATGTAGAGTAATACGCGCTTCAAGCGCCAATTTCCACAGAAACTCATGAACAAGTTGTGTATCAAAACTGCCCACCGTCTGTGAAGGATATTGTGCGCGATATTCAAAATGTGGACGATTGCTAATATCGATTACAACCTGTGCAAGTGCTTCATCCATAGGAACGAACACACTCGCATAGCGTTTAATGCCTCTCTTGTCGCCAAGTGCTTCACGAAGCGTCTGCCCAAGGCAAATACCGATATCTTCAACCGTGTGATGATCATCAATTTCGATGTCACCTTTAGCGACCACATTCAGATTGAATTGACCGTGTTTCGTAAACAAGTCGAGCATATGATTAAGGAAAGGTACATCCGTTTGGATCTCAGAGACTCCTGTCCCATCTACTTGAAACGTCAGTGCAATGTCTGTTTCATTCGTTTTGCGCGCTACACTCGCTGTACGAGCTAGCTGATTAGCTTGTTCACTCATGCTGCTTCAACTTCCCTTCCTTCTTAAGTCGTACCTCAACCGCTCTAGCATGCCCTTCCAGCCCTTCATTCCTAGCCAATGTCATAATCATTTCGCCATTTGCCAATAAGGCTTCCTTGCTATAGTGAATAACGCTTGATTTTTTCATAAAATCATCCACGTTCAGCGGAGATGAAAACCGTGCCGTGCCGTTTGTCGGCAGAACATGATTGGGTCCAGCAAAATAATCGCCTACTGGCTCCGTACTGTACGCACCGAGGAAAATAGCACCTGCATTCTCAATACGCGGCAGCAGGTTAAATGGCTCCTGAACAAGCAGCTCGCAATGCTCTGGCGCCAAGCGGTTTACGACATCCACACCCTCATCCAAATTATCCACAAGGAGTATAGCGCCCTTAGTAGCCGTTGATACAGCGGCGATCGCTTTCTTCGGTAACACATCTAGCTGCCTCCAGAGCTCTAGCCTCACTGATTCGGCAAGCTCTTTGGAAGGTGTCACCAGAATCGACGGTGACATCTCATCATGCTCCGCCTGTGCAAGCAGGTCAGCGGCCACGTACTCAGGATCAGCGAATTCATCCGCCAAAATGACGATGTCCGTCGGACCGGCGATCATGTCGATATCGACGACGCCGAACACGAAGCGTTTGGCCAACGCAACGTAAATATTGCCCGGGCCAACAATCTTATCTACAGCCGGGATTGATTCGCTGCCGTAGGCTAACGCTGCTATCGCCTGCGCGCCGCCAACGCGGTAGATCTCTTTCACACCCGCTTCGGCTGCTGCCACGAGGATATGCGGGTTAATGCCTTCCTCACCCGCGGTGGCCGGAGGCGTCACCATCGCGATCTCCGGCACCCCCGCTACGATAGCGGGGATGGCATTCATGAGCACGGAGGAAGGATACGCCGCCTTCCCTCCGGGTACGTACAATCCGACCCGCTTCAGCGGTCGGATGATCTGTCCCAGCAGGCTGCCATCGGCCTGCAGGTCCATCCACGACGTGCGTTTCTGCTTCTCATGGAACGCGCGGATGTTAGCGGCGGCTTGACGCAGCGCCGCTATGAACGCGGCGTCCACCTGGGCGTACGCCGCCTGAATTTCCTCCTCGCTAACGCGAAGATCAGCGACGGTGACACGGTCATATTGCTGTGCCATACGACGCAGCGCAGCATCTCCGTCCTGCCGCACCTCATCGATGATGCGGCGGACGGTCTCATTTTGTTCCGGTGAGCCATATTCAACCTCACGGTTCAACTGAAATTCCGAGGCGGGAATAATTCGCATCTTCTTCATCCCTTCTATAGTAGACCCTTTACTCAGGCTATTTTTCAATCCCTATACTTTCATCGAAGCAGGCAGTACAACCTGTAACATATCGCATAAACGCTGAATCGATTCGTTCTTCATACGATAGCTAACCCTATTGGCAATTAAACGACTTGTAATCTGGAATATCTCCTCTTGCTCGACAAGTCCGTTCTCCTTTAGCGTCTGTCCGGTCTCGACCATATCGACAATCCGGTCTGCTAATCCAATAAGCGGAGCCAGCTCGATGGAACCATTTAGCTTAATAACCTCCACTTGCTGACCCTTCTCTCGGAAATATTGAGAAGCAACATTGGGATACTTCGTTGCCACCCGCGGATTAATGACAGGCTGCCAATCCGGTAGTCCGATGACAGACATCCGGCAACGCGCAATCCCCAAATCGAGCAGCTCGTAAACGTTTCGGTTCTCCTCCATCAGCACATCTTTGCCGACAATACCGATATCGGCAACGCCATACTCAACGTAGGTAGGAACATCTACCGGTTTAGCTAGAATAAATTCCATTCTCGCTTCAGGAACGGGAATGATGAGTCTACGCCCTTCTTCCAAATCTTCGGGTATAGGCAATCCCGCTTTATGAAAAAGCTTTGCTGCTTGCTTATAAATACGGCCCTTAGGCATTGCTACTCTTAATATCTCTTCCATGGTGTTAAGCCTCCTTCAAGCTTTCGATTTTCGGAACCGAACGCTTCGCTCGTAAGCACGACTTAATAACGAGCTCTATTAAAGAATCAGTGTGATAACATCGTTATACCTGGTTCCACGGATCTCATACTGTCCGTTTGCTTGTTTTTGTAGATTCTTAAACAACCCTACAGGTTCTGCCACCAATTGTGTGATTACAACAACGTCTTCACGGCTACGCATCTCTTTGGCCAGTTGAAGAGCCTCTTCGCGATGCTTCTCATCGTAAGCGATGAATACGCGGTCAGGCTGCGCAACGGCTTCTTTACCTATAACCTCTAGAATTCGATTCGTCTTGAGTGCAAAGCCTGTTGCTGGAGCCGGACGACCGAACTGACTCAGCAGATTGTCATAACGCCCGCCGCTGCATACCGGGAATCCCAAATCTGCAGCATATCCTTCAAAGGTCATTCCTGTATAATAGGAGAAATCTCCAATCATTGTTAAATCAATCACTACATGCTCACTGACGCCATAGGCTTGCAACACATCCCAAACTTCACAAAGATGACGAATTGCATCCTGCGCAATTGGATGCTGAGATACCATACGGGCTTGCTCGCATATCTCATCCCCACCCCTGAGCCTTAGCACACCATTGAGCTCGCGCTCAACCTCAGGTGTCAGGACCAGAGACTTGATTGCTTCCCGATATCCCACATAATCGCGGTTTAAAAGCTGCTCTTTCAGCAGCAACTGTGCATCCGCGCGCCCTTCCAGGGTTTCCTGAAATAACCCATTCAGAAACCCTACATGACCTAATGCAATTTTAAATGTGTTCACACCAGCAGCCTGCAGAGAAGCTATGGCTAGAGCTACCACTTCCGCATCTGCTTCTGAAGAAGCATCTCCAACAAGCTCTACACCCGTTTGGAAAAATTCAGAATCCCGCCCCGCCTCTTCCTCAATCGCTCTGAACACATTTGAGTGATACGATAGGCGCAAAGGAAAAGCATTTTCTTTCAACAAGGATGAAGCCACACGCGCAATTGGCGCGGTTAATTCGGAACGTAAAACAAGTGTCTTGCCTTTACGATCCAACAGTTTAAATAATTTCTTGTCTTCTGTGGAACTAGCCACTCCAACTGTATCGTAATATTCCAGCGTCGGCGTAATAATCTGACTGTATCCCCAGCGTTCCATACACGCCAATACACGGAATTCAATATTTCGCAGCTTCGCTACTGCCTCGGGCAAGTAATCCTTGACACCAATCGGTTTTTCGAAAACTTTTGGCTTTGACACTGTCTCACCTCAATCATTAAAAATTATACTTTCTTCTATTCATATGAATTATATATACCGTCAAATTACTTTAGTTCACTAACGTGCTACCATGCTACCAAAATAAAGAATGTACGGTTATTCTATCATGGAACCCTATGACCGTCAATTGTGAATGGACCGATCTATACCCGGATTGCGCCTATAAGCGTAAAGAAAAAGAGCTGTACCACACTGCGTACAACTCTTACTTTTCACTATGTCCTTCGCGAATAATTTGCAGCGGATTCCCTGCAACAAAGCTATAAGGCGCCACGTCTTTATGTACAACGGAACCCGCTCCAATGATGGCATAATCACCGATCGTGACGCCAGGTAAGATAATTGTATTGGCACCCACCATCACGTTCGATCCAATATGCACTTCACCAAGTCGATATTCCCGCGTCAAATACTCATGGGCTAGGATTGTTGTATTATAACCAATAATGGTATTATCCCCAACATGAATCTTTTCTGGGAAAAACACATCCACCATTACCATCAAGGCAAAAGCCGTATGCTCCCCAACCGTCATCCCAAGTATATGCCGATATATCCAATTCTTCACACGCAACGAAGGGGAATACCGACTAATTTGGATAAACACAAAATTACGTATCGCCTTCCACTTGCTAACCGTATGATAGATTTGCCATAAAGCATTAGGTCCGTCGACCGGATACTTGTCTGTCCTTCTCAATCCTTAACCACATCCGTTGCCAATCCTACAATTGGCAGCAGCTCGAGCATATCGTCAATGAGGTAGCTTGGCTTATATCCTTCTAAATAAGAACGCCCTTTCCATGACCAGGACACACCTACAGAAGTTACTCCCGCATTATGCGCTGCCTCGATATCATAGTGGCTGTCTCCTACCATAATGGCTTCTTCCGCTTTACTGCCTAATTGTTCCAAAGCAGCGAAAATACCTTCTGGATTTGGCTTGGCTTCTTTCACATCTTCCACGGTCACGATCGTGCTAATGAAAGTGTCTAATCCACAAAGTTTCAACCCCATCAGGGTTGTTTTACGGATTTTGCTTGTAACAATTCCGATTTTATAGCCTTTTTCATGCAGTTTAGACATAACCGCATGTACATTCGGGAATTCTTTTACTAGCTCATCGTGCTTGGATAAATTAAACGTACGGTATTTATTAATAAGGTCTTCCACTTCTGTCCTGCCTGAAAAAAATTCCATTTGTTCTACAAGTGGCCGCCCCATATTGGGAATAATCATTTCTCTAGTAACAGGCTCAGGCGATTCCCCTTCTAAGCTGTGCAGAAACGATTGTACAATTAGTTCATTCGTGTCTACAATCGTCCCATCCAAATCAAACAGTACGGTTTGAATCATAGTCGGCTCCTTTTGTGTCTAACTCTTCTTGTGAATTTGCGCTTGCTGCCGATGCTTTTGTAGAAACAATTGGATCTGCATAATGCTCGCTAGCATATCCCTTTTTCCTTCTAATCACAATAATAATGATTGCTGCAATGACAATCAGCAGAGCAAGTAATTGAGAAAACCTTACATTTCCACCATATGTCAGTACACCTGGTTCAAATACAATAGTCATTGGAGACCAAAGTACATTCATAAATGATGCTAGCCAAGTAGGTCCGATAAAATCAAGACTATCCGTCCGCACGCCTTCTATAAAGAAACGGCCAACGGAATACCAAATGAAATAACTAAAGAATAGCTCACCAGAACGAAGGAAGGGTCTCCGACGCAACCAGAGAAGGAACAATAGACCTAAGAGATTCCAGACCGATTCATAAAGAAATGCGGGATGATAGTAAATCCCCTCTATGTTCATCTGATTCACAATAAAATTTGGCAAATGCAGCGTATTTCTTAAGAAAGCTTCTCCTACAGGTCCACCGTGTGCCTCTTGATTCATAAAATTGCCCCAACGACCAATTGCCTGCCCTACGATTAAACCAGGAGCACAAATATCAACAATTCTCCAGAACGAATACCCCTTAGCTCTTATGTAAAAATAACCGCCGACCAAGGCACCTATTAGCGCACCATAAATCGCTATGCCTCCGTGCCAAATCATAAATATCTCAGCCAAATTGTTTTTGTAGTCCGACCACTGAAAAGCCACATAATAAATTCTGGCCCCTACGATAGCAGATGGCAAGCCGATCAATACTAAATCCATAAAAAAATCAGGTGAAATACGGAATCGTTTACCTTCTTGTATAGCTAACAATAAACCTACTAATGCCGCAGTCCCTAAAATAATTCCATACCAATGCACTTCGAGAGGTCCAATTGCAAATGCAATCTTGTTAAGCATAATTATCTCCGCGCCTCCTTCTTAATGTATGCATGCACCGTTAGGCCAGCGGCACCTGCTTTTCATTCCATTAATCTACATCTTCGAAATCTTCATTTAACGATTCAGTAAGCTTGTTTGTGAATTGGAGCGCTGCATTGTAACCCATACGCTTCAAGCGATAGTTCATTGCAGCAACCTCAACGATAACAGCCAAATTTCGTCCCGGGCGAACAGGAATCGTAACTAACGGTAAATCAGTATCAATGATACGCGTCAGCTCTTCATCCAAGCCCAATCGATCGTACTGCTTATCTTGCTGCCAATTCTCAAGTTTAACAACAACGGAAATTTTCTTGATATTACGAATCGCACCTGCCCCGAATAGCGTCATTACATTGATGATACCAACTCCGCGAATTTCCAGCAGGTGGCGAATAAGCTCAGGCGCATTCCCTGTTAGTACTTTATCCCCTGTCTGCCTGATTTCAACCGCATCATCCGCAATTAAACGGTGGCCTCGTTTCACGAGCTCCAATGCAGTCTCACTTTTCCCGATTCCACTACTGCCGGTGATCAACATCCCAATTCCGTACACATCGACAAGCACCCCGTGAATTGTGGTGCTCGGTGCTAGCTTATTTTCGAGAAAGCCCGTCAACCGACTCGCGAAGATCGTCGTGGATACTTGACTTCTTAAAACAGGAAGATCTCGTTTCGTTGCTTCTTCAAGCAATTCTATCGGAACATCCAAGCCTCTCGTCACGATAATACAAGGTGTTTCCTCGGGTGAGCATAGTTGTTCAACACGATTACGCCGAACCCCCGTAGTGAGCATCTCCATGAAGGTAACTTCAGTCTTACCAAGCATTTGAATCCGTTCCCGCGGATGATAGTTGAAATACCCCGCCATTTCCAAGCCTGGACGATATAGGTCACCAGTAGTAATGGGACGTTTGAGTCCAGATTCACCTGCAAGAACTTCCATATGGAATTGTTCCACTAATTCGGAAACCTTCACTTTTTTCGCCATAGACCTGTCTCCTCCGAGTTTTTGCTTTGCAACATATACTTCATAAGCATTCTACTGTAACCCAATAGTTTCATCGTAATGGAATCCCTATATGAAATCAACTAAAGTGTTCATGAACTAGTGAAAATATACAAAAGACCAGCCGTTGGCGGCTGGTCTATCTCTTTAAAACATTTATATTAGTTAGCCAAGATGGACAATGTTGTTTCTTTGTCGAAGAAATGAACTTTGTTCATGTCCAGAGCCAATTTTACATTCGTACCTTCTTTAATGCCTGAACGACCATCAACACGTGCAATTACAGTGCCACTGCCGATTCCGTTAAGGTACAAGTACATTTCGTGGCCTAAGTTCTCAGTTAGTTCCACATTCACATTGAATACAGTGTTAGGGGAAGCTTCCAAGAATACTGGCTCTTCGTGAATGTCTTCTGGACGAACACCCAGAATCACGTCTTTGCCAAGATGGCTTTTAAGTGCTTGTGCTTTCCCAGCAGGAATTTCAACATTTACACCAGGTGTTTTGAAAAATACAGAGCTTCCTTCTTGTACCAATGTACCATTCAAGAAGTTCATGGATGGTGATCCAATGAAACCTGCAACGAACATATTCACAGGGTGGTTGTAAATCTCTTCAGGTGTAGCTGCTTGTTGAATAATACCTTTGTCCATAACAACGATGCGATCGCCCATTGTCATTGCTTCGATTTGGTCATGCGTTACGTAGATTGTCGTTACGCCAAGACGTTTTGTTAATTTAGTAATTTCTGCACGCATTTGTACGCGAAGTTTCGCATCCAAGTTGGAAAGCGGCTCATCCATTAAGAATACTTGCGGTTCACGAACAATCGCACGACCCAAGGCAACACGTTGACGTTGACCACCGGAAAGAGCTTTTGGTTTACGATCAAGCAAGTGAACGATATCCAAGATTTTTGCTGCTTCACGAACGCGAGCATCGATATCTGCTTTCTTGAATTTACGAAGTTTCAAACCGAAAGCCATGTTTTGATAAACAGTCATATGCGGATAAAGGGCATAGGATTGGAATACCATCGCGATATCGCGATCTTTTGGAGCGACATCATTTACTAGGCGGTCACCGATGTAAAGTTCACCCTCTGTAATTTCCTCTAATCCTGCGATCATACGAAGAGTTGTGGATTTTCCGCAACCGGATGCTCCAACCAATACTACAAACTCTTTATCTTCAACTTCAAGATGGAAATCTTTCACAGTGGATTCTTCTGCACCAGAATATCTTTTTACGATATGATTTAAACGTACGCCTGCCATGGTTTCATTCCCCCTACAATTTATCAGTAATTCGTTTATCAACAATTCACTATATTCATCTTAACCCACTTACATGAGACTGACTATGCACAATCCCTACAAAAAAATCACTTTCTTTTCGTTACTTTGTACAATAATAGAGCCAGCCTTACCAATACCGCATGATTAAAGGTCCTTACGTCTAGTCCTGTTTCGTTCTTGAACTTGTCCAAACGATATAATAACGTGTTCCGATGGATATAAAGTTTCTTCGCGGTCTCACTGACGTTACAATCTAGCGCGAAGAAATGCTCCAACGTCGTCACGGTCTCTGAATCGAGTGCATGATCGGTGCCGCGCAGTACTTGCTCGAGAAACTCGCTCTTCTCCTCTTCTTGAACAAGATGCAGCAGTTTCTCCAAACGTAGCTCCCATGGAAGATGAATGAAACTTCCCACGTGGAATGATCGTCCTAGCATAATCGTCTCTCGTAATTGAAGAATCGTGGCCAATAGTGATTTGGCAGGTTTCACTGGATAATCAATTGCCAGATGGCATTCACCCACCCATTCGTTGGCAAGCATCTCATATAAACCAGAACCTAGCGCATCAAGAATTTGCTCCACGCTTTCCTCTTCGTCTGTTTCTCTTTCATCGCTGCTACTAGTCAACAGCCCTTCAGGTGCAAGAATGAGCCATTCTTTATCCAGTAAAGGGATCAAGATAATCTCAGCTTCGAAGAACGATTCCAGTAGCTTCTTTAAGTCTGTATAGGAAACATTCTGTGTTTGCGAATAGTCCCCATAAAGTAGCAATGGGATTTTCGTCGAGTATAGAGAGGACTGGGATGCAAGAGCGTCTGGTAACTCTGCGTGAGCGGCACCGCGCTCCATTTGCAGCAGCAACCACTCTCTTAGTTGATGCGCTTTTCTTTCATCTTCTGACAGATACGAGCCCCTCATCTTGCGCTCCTGCGTTTGCTTGGATTCTAGCATCAATTCTATGAGCCTTCGCTCTGAAAGAGTTAACGGCACCTGAGACACTTGCAGGATGCGAATGTCTTTGTTTTCCTTAGCCATATAAAACAACACTTCATGACCACGAATAACACTTCGGTTTAAGCCCTCTTCAGTACCTTGCTGGTCTTCCACCAAACGGTTCCATTCGGCCTCGGGTAACAAACCCATCTGTATAGGCGCCTGTAAAACCGCTTCCAAACGCTCTTTCAGTCGTTCCCAATCCATCTGTTCCTCTCCCTATGCCATAATCATCTTTTATTTATCTATCTTTATATTGTATCATATGTGGCCAACCTGATGTGAAAGAACCCTTCCACTCATACTCGTGGAAGGGTTCTTTCAGAACGGCTTAGTTTGATTATTTAAGTACGCGACGGGCCGTTACGTAATGGTTAGCCCACCATTCTTTATTGATAGAGGTGAACTTCACTCCACCCTCACCATAAGTATGAATCATCATTCCATTGCCCACATAAATACCTACGTGACCGATATTTTTACCCGAGTCGATTGTTGTGAAGAATACTAAATCTCCTGTTTGCAATTTGCTTTTGCTCACATAAATGCCTTCATTTGCTTGGGTACGAGATACACGCGGCAGATCAATGCCATATTCGGCAAAGACCGTTTTTACAAAAGATGAGCAATCCATTGTATTCGTTTGTCCATATTTTGCCCCAAATACGTAAGGAGTTCCGAGATATTTCTGAGCAGTGAGAATCAGCTCCGCCTTTAAGCGATCTTTGGAGGAAAGAATGCTTTTCCCGCCAAGGAAACTGCTCTTATAATCATTCACATTGCGAGTGACGACTTCGTCTTTACTCTGGGAAGCCATCACCATCTTGCCTTGCCCGACATAAATTCCAGCATAGGAAGGCTGCTTGCCGTTACCAAAGAACAAGACGTCACCTGGTTCAGCTTTTGAGAGCTGAGTAATCATTGGCTTGTTGATCTTGAATTGATCAGCCAGTGATCTTGGCATCGAGTAGTTCAATGTTTGATACACATAATAAATTAAACCGGAGGAATCAAAGCCATCCGATGGGGACTCGTTGCTTTTGGAGTAGTCTACCCCTACCATCTTTTTAGCTAGAGAAACCGCGTCCATATCATCATTAGCCGCATAAGCGGAAACAGCTGTAGTCGCAGATAAAGCAATCGTAACCGCAACAGTTAAACCTAACGTACGGTGTGTAAGACTTTTAATCATTTTACTTCCTCCAATGCAGAATTATTTATAAGAAATGGGATTATTCTCTCTTCCTAGTAATAGGTTACCATGGGAGTGAAAAGTCTTTCATTCCTAAAATATTACCTCTATGGGTATTACTCTGGAAGTAGCACCAAATATAACTATGGCAGACTACCCATTGTTTTCTGATTGGGCACCGATTAATATAAAAATTTTGGTCGATGAGAAAATAATAAACCGTTCATCCTCCTACTTAGAAAATAGCTCCGCTTTAAAAATCTCTAACTCCACTCATAAACATTTGAATTTTGGAAATAATTAGAGCGTGGACCAGTAAAGGAGGAATTTCCATTCGTTCTATTCCATACGGGAAATCGAGTATCTCTCTAAATATCCCACCTGGTGTAGAACCAGATTGGATATACTATCATCGTTTTGCTCCCGCTGCTTCAGACTGTATTGAACAGGCCTTAGTACACCCCATTGGCTGCCTCCCTTTAGAACTAGCTGCTAAGGAATGTAAAACAGCCGTTATCTTAATCAGTGATATGACTCGGCTATGTCCTAGCCATTTATTCCTTGGCTCCATACTTCAGCGCTTACATAGAGCTGGAATATCGGATGAGAATATCCGCATCATCGTTGCTCTTGGTATCCATCGCAAACAAACGAATGAGGAACTCATTGAGCTAGTTGGAGAGGCTATCTATAAGCGTATATGTGTTATGAATCATTCTTCTCTCTCAGAAGACTGCATTCATCTAGGTATCACTCGGCTAGGTACTCCTGTTGAAATTAACAAATATGTGGTCGAGGCAGAGTTTCGTATCGTCACCGGAAATTTAGAACCACATGCGTTAGTGGGCGTTTCTGGTGGTATTAAAGCGATCTTTCCTGGAACTGCATCAGCCGCTGCTATTGAGCATAACCACAGTTTATCGCAGCAGTTCTCTTCATCACCCGGAACTGTCGATAATCCTATCCGTACGGACATGGAAGAAGTCCTACATTTTCTTCCTGTACACTTCTTGCTCAACGTCATTGTTGATCATGAACGCAAGCTGCTTGGGGCTGTAGCAGGACATGTTATCTCTGCTCATCGTGCTGGATTAGAATTAGTTCGTCGCACCTTTGTTGTAGAAGTCCCCCATCTATACGATGTAGTCGTAGTTTCACCTGGCGGATATCCAAAGGATACACAGCTCTACCAATCCGTTAAAGCATTAAAAAATGCCTCAGCCATCACGAAATATGGCGGCACCATTTTATTAGTCGCTCAGTGCGAAGAGCAATATGGCAATGGTCTATTTGAGCATTGGGTCGAAACGATACAAGACCGCTCTCTGATGATTTACAAATTGCAGCAAAGATTCGTGCTCGGTGCGCATAAGATTGCGCATATTGATCAAGTGCTTACACGGCATAGGGTTTATATTTATTCTGACTTTCCCTCTGCTTCTGCACTATTACTCGGATTTCATCCAATCAATGATTTAAATGAATTCCTTATGGATCAAATGTCCGAAGCTGCCTTAAAGACAGCCATTATCCCCTATGGAGGGCTGACGTATCCACAACTTCGCCCATTGTAGTCTATCTATCCTAAAAACAGTCGGAGGTTACCTTCATGGCTTGGAGCTATTGGTCATTGGATCGTGTTGTCATCCTCTATGTAGGCTTAGCCTATGTTTTCATCTGGATGCAAGTAACGATGTCCCACTATAAAATAAATTTTTATAAAAAAGCAATGTGGGGACCCGTTATTCTAGCTCCGCTGATTTGTCTCATATCCATCCTAACCGTGCTACTAAATAGCAAAGGTTGGCTGTTTACTGCACAGCTTTTCTATTGGTTTGGTACCCTTGAAGGCTTAATTGGCTTCTTCTTTCATATTAGAGGTGTAGGTCAACGCGTTGGTGGATATGCGCTCCGAAATTTCCTTACAGGTCCGCCAGTTATGATGCCTTTGCTTTTCTCAGCTGTAAGTATACTTGGCCTTATAGCCGTCTATGGAGGGTGACCGACGATGGAAAAACATACACATTATCCAACCTATGACGTCATGACGGAGCAGAATGCTTGGGATACTCACACTCGTTCTCTTGTGCAAGCACGAACCATTCGTGAGCATCCTTATCGCTTTTTTAATTCCGTAGAAACGGAATGCTTGCGAGCCTATTGCTCACTTCTAATGGACGATAGGCGTGGAGAGATTATTCAATATATACTAAGTCACATTGACCTGAGTGTTTCAGGGAATAAAGGCGAGGGACAGAGGAAAATCGGGGTTCCTCCAGCTAAAGTTCTCCTTCGAAATGGGTTAAAGGCCATCGATGAATCAGGATGGATGGCGAATAGCCAACCTTTTTCCCAATTGGACGAAAGCTTACAGCGGCAAATTATGCTGCAGATTAGCGAAGGCACACTTGCTCATACCGAAGCTTGGGAGGGGATTCCCCAAAAGGAATTGTTTCAAAAACTTCTCACCCTAACCGTAGAAGCGTATTATTCGCATCCCCAAATTTGGTCAGAAATCGGTTTTGGAGGTCCTGCCTATCCGCGTGGTTACCTTACATCTAGGATGGGACAACATGATCCATGGGAGGCGGTGAGTCAACCATGAACTGGAGATATGAACACGATGAGGTCGATATCGTCATCGTAGGGGCTGGAGCGGCAGGTGGTGTATTAGCCAAAGAGTTAAGCGAAGCTGGACTACAAGTCGTTATTGTGGATGCTGGCCCTTGGAGAGATCCGCAGAAAGATTTCGCAAGCGACGAGCTAACTATGAAAAGCCTAGCCTGGGAGGATACTCGATTAGTTGCTGGTGAAGATCCTTTGACCATGGGTCATAATAATTCAGGCAGGGGAATTGGTGGAGGCACGCAGCACTTTACCGGTGTTTTTTTGCGTTTCCACGAATCGGACTTCAAAACAAAATCCATTGACGGCGTTGGTGAAGACTGGCCAATTCACTACAAAGATCTCGAACCCTACTACAGCAAAATCGAGAGAGAAATAGCCGTCTCGGGACCCAATTATTTCCCCTGGGGAAATTTTAATGGACCTTACCCCTATCCAGAAAGAGATCCGCTTAGTCCAAATGCCTACTTATTTCAAAAAGGCTGTACAAGTCTCGGCATCCAATCCGTAGTTACGCCGCTAGCCATTCTTTCTGCTCCATTTGATGGACGCCCACCTTGTATAAATCGCGGGTTCTGCAATCAAGGATGCATGCCAAATGCCAAGTTCAGTACACTTATCGTGCATATTCCGAAAGCCATAAAGGCAGGAGCCGAGGTACTCCCTGACTGCATGGTTACTCAAATTGAGATGAGTAGTACAGGAAAAGCAACTGGAATTCTCTTCGTGAAAGACGGGATTACCTATCGTCAGCGTGCAAAAAATGTAATTCTCTCTGCTCATGTTATAGAAACACCTCGTCTCCTGCTTCACTCTGCTACACCCCAATTTCCAAATGGATTAGCCAATCGCAGCGGATGGGTTGGAAGGGCTATTATGACTCATAGCAGCAATGACGTCTATGCCAAATTCGACCAAGAGGTCCGTTTATACAAAGGTAGCCCCGTCCTGTCATCCACTCAGGATTTCTATGAAACTGATCGTCGTCGCGGTTTTGCCCGCGGATATACCATCCATTCTCATGGATCTCGACCAATCAGCATGGCCGAAGGCATAGCGAAGTCCAATGAGGGTCCTCTTTGGGGGGAAACGCTGCGAAAAACTATGCTCGATTACAACTACTATGGACGTCTAACCATGGTAGGTGAAGTCCTTCCTCACTGGGACAATTACGTCTCTCTCTCAACTGAAAAAGACGAAAATGGACTACCCCGGGCAGCCGTCTCATTCAGTTATGGAGATAATGACCGTATGCTCATTCATCATGCCGTAGAAAATATGAAGCTTATTCTTAAAGCAGCTGGCGGGGAAGTAAAGTATGTCGTACCTGATACTGCCCATCTGATGGGGGGCTGTAAGATGGGAAATAACCCCGATACCTCAGTCGTTAATTCCTATGGTCAGAGTCACGATATCCCCAATCTGTTCATTTGTGACGCAAGTATCTTTGTAACCTCCAGTGGTGGAAACCCAACCAATACCGTCATGGCCTTAGCTGCAAGAACAGCAGATTATATCATTGACCTTGCAACGAAAAATGAAAACAAGAACCAATTGTACACTTCACAATAACTCATCTACAATAGAAGAAGATTAACTTTAACTAAGGAGATGAGTCTCTAATGGCCATTGCTGAATTTACGATAATCCCAATAGGTACGGCAACGACAAGCCTCAGCAGTTATGTAGCTGATTTACACAAAGAACTAGAAAAGCATACAGATATCATATTTGAAATGACCCCCATGGGCACCATACTTGAAGGACCCTTGGATCGTCTATTCGAAGTTATACGCGCCGTTCACGAGGTCCCTTTCACTCATGGGGCCCAAAGAGTTTCCACCTCTATCAAAATTGATGACCGTCGCGATAAACAGGCTTCCATGGCACAAAAAATGCAATCTGTTGTAGAAAAATTAGACTAAAAAAAAGCATCCCGCGTAGGATGCTTTTTTTTAGTCTAATCATATATAAACCATATTAACTATTATTAAACATTTGTTTATACTGTATCTCAATCCATTTTCGGATTAGCATAAACAAAAAAAGACCTTCTCAGGTCTTGACTTTAGAAGAAAAGTGAGCCATGTAGGATTCGAACCTACGACACCCTGATTAAAAGTCAGGTGCTCTACCAACTGAGCTAATGGCTCTTGGAAAATGGAGGCTGATGGATTCGAACCACCGAACTCGGAGAGAGCAGATTTACAGTCTGCCGTGTTTAGCCACTTCACTAAGCCTCCAGATCAGAGATACCTATGCTGCTTAAAAGCAACACAACCATCTCAATGGCTCGGGACGGAATCGAACCGCCGACACGAGGATTTTCAGTCCTCTGCTCTACCGACTGAGCTACCGAGCCTTAAACAAGTGCTTTTATTATATCCAAATCAGGCAAAAAAAATAATAGATGGCGGAGCTGACGGGATTCGAACCCGCGGTCTCCTGCGTGACAGGCAGGCATGTTAGGCCTCTACACCACAGCTCCGTATTCTATTAGTGGTGCCGTCGAGAGGACTTGAACCCCCAACCTACTGATTACAAGTCAGTTGCTCTACCAGTTGAGCTACAACGGCAAAATAATGGTGGAGGCTGACGGGATCGAACCGCCGACCCTCTGCTTGTAAGGCAGATGCTCTCCCAGCTGAGCTAAGCCTCCTACTGGTTTGGTATTATGGTAGCGGCAGAGGGGCTCGAACCCCCGACCTTACGGGTATGAACCGTACGCTCTAGCCAGCTGAGCTACGCCGCCACATAAAATAATATATAGTTGAAACTGGCGGAGAGAGAGGGATTCGAACCCTCGCACCGCTTACGCAGTCTAACCCCTTAGCAGAGGGTCCCCTTATAGCCACTTGGGTATCTCTCCATGCTATATATTATACCTCAGGAAATATTATTCCCTGAAAACTAGATACGAAACTTGCGTAAAGCGTGAATCGCTTGCTGCTTGTTACCACAGCCGCTCTGCTTCTTAGGAAAGCATTCTTGGTTAAGCCCTCGACCGATTAGTATTCGTCAGCTGCAC
>NZ_JAAIKC010000002.1 GCF_010820665.1 Paenibacillus sp. SYP-B3998
AGATTATATTTACTTTTATAACTACCAGCGGTTTCAATCCAAACTGAAACAGCGCGCACCGATTGAGTATCGGTGCGCGCTGGCAGCGTAGCTTTTTTCATCTGTCTACTTGACAGGGGTATGACCAGAGCTTACTCTCGGCTGGTCTTTTTCATTTATTAAAATCATGGAAATATCTATTATATGTTTGATTGCATTTGTCTAAAACTGACTCTGATGGTTCATTCAAATATGTCGCGGTAATGTTAAGTTTTCCTAACCGAAGTTTCCACACTCTATGCCCTTCATTATCAATAAAGCGATCAATAGTTTCTGGTTTGCCAGTACTATCTATATCATCGGATATTATTTCATTTGTCTCATCTTCTTCTATCCGAATCACCACCCCGTTTTGTCGCCACTTTATTTAAAACACACTTACTAGCTTGTATAATTGCTATTCTTTCTCCACCCCAATACCCAACGCCCGCGCAAGCTTCTCTATCGCCTTCCACCTAATCTTGTCATACGTCTTAGAGCTGATCGGATTATCAAACGTTAGGTCATACGCTATGTTGTCGTACTCGAAATGATCTCTATTTAGATACCTTTTTTCCATAAGCGTCTTTTCTTTTGGCTTCATCCGGCTCACAATGCCGTCGATCCTGTCTACGTAGGTTTTCATTGCAGCAGGCCGATCAACGTTGTACGTGGCAATGTCGGCCGTTTGGTCACTTGTTACATTCGTCGGGCTGCTACGTGGCATATCAGAATACACTGCCGTTATCCTGGCTTCTTTCTCTTCGAATACAAGAAACTTGTACATCCGATAGGTTTCCAACGCTTCCTCGACCGCTTTTTTTGTCTCCCATTTATCAAGATCGGGCAGGATTTTAAAGCTCAGCTGCATCAATGATCACTCCTTTACTCGGAGCATTTTGTTGAATAAATCTACAATTTCAGGGAATCTTAACAAACGGTAAAAATCTAACTAACAGGAGATGAGACTATGGGTATATTAAGTGGTAATCCAAAAGATGAACCGATGCACTATGGTGAAATTCATGCCGTGTGGATGGCCTCAACGGTAGCAAAAGGAGCAATATCCTTCTATCAAGCATACTTAAACCATTGTGGTGACAAGGACCTTAAAAAGGTATTGAACGATCTAATTGATCAAGCAAAGCTGGAGAGCAAAGAATGCGATATTCTACTCACCGATAACGGAATTGCACCTGCTCCTACGATGCCCGAAAGACCACCAGTAAAACTCGAAGATATTCCTGCCGGTGCTAGATTTGCAGATCCTGAGATAGCTGCTAAAATTTCAGCAGATACATCGATCGGACTGGTTTCTTGTAGCCAGGCAATGGGCCAATCAATTAGAGTGGATATTGGGGCTTTATTTGCTAAATACCATCTTACTAAAACAGCTTTTGGACTTCGCTTACTCAACTTGAGCAAGGAAAAGGGGTGGCTCATCCCTCCTCCACTTCAAATCAAAAGACCAGAACTTGTTGAAGCGTAGAAACCTTACTTTTATGGAGCCCTGCAATGATGCGGGGCTTTCTTTTTCTTTTATGAACTCCTTTGCTGGAGCTTTCCGTTAAGTTTCTTTACTCTCAAATTCCTCTTGCTTCAAACCCTGTCCCATTACAGCTAACTCCACGTCCACAAGTCGATATTTTAGGACTTCCGTTTCGTCAATCCCACAGCATATACAAGAAACAACCGGAACTAATTTACCGTGTAGCACTTCTGTTCTCGGAATCTTCACCGGTATGTCTACATAGCAGTTGGACTCAAAACGGCCAATCACTTTATGCAGATACATTTCATTCGGGACGCCGAATCTCTTTTGCTCGATTTTCACATAGCTACCGAAATTGATTTCATCTCTGGTCATCTCTCTACTTCCTTCCCTTGTAAGATCTGGTTCGGCCTCCGCTGCGTTAAACGATTTCGGTCGTTTCGGTGGCCTTCGGCGCAGCCCCTGAAGTCACATTGCAGCATGTACATTCCTCCCGTTTATTTCTGTATATTTCTGGTTGCTGGGAAAATATTTTTTAATACTTTGATTTTGAATAATAAATCAAGCCCTCCATTAATATAATGAGAGTGTTAAAATTAACCATGAAAGAGGTGCTATATTATGTCAGACGAAAAACCAGAAAACAATAACGATTCTTTTACCCCAAAAAGTGGTGCGTTACGTCCAGTAGAAGGATTTTTTGATGTTAGGAATAACAATGGTTCCGTACATGCTTCTCTCGAAGGTGTTCCAAAATTAATTTCTGTCTCCGATTCAATTCCTTTAACAACTATTTCGAATCAAGAACCAGTAAATCCAAATGATGAGCAGGTAATTGACGGGAATAACCAAGACATAGAAGGGGTGCAAATTCATATAGAATATCCTCCTTACAACCCCGGTGATAGAATAGAAATTTTTTGGAGAGGTCCAGTGATGACTGAAGAAGAGTATAAAGCACACAGAGAGTGGATAAAAAATGGATGCACTAGGAATACGACGAGCATCTCAGGGGCACCTTCTATAGGTGCCCCTATTTCAGACGAAAAACCAAACTATAGGGAAGGATATGACCCAATAGCCGACCAGTTTAGTACATTAAGGGTACAATTTGATACTAAGAATACTGATGGCTCCATACATGCTTATATCGAAGGTGGTCCTGCTTCCCTTTTCAATGGTAGGGATTCAATATCCATAACCAATACTTTTAATGGCATTACGTTGACAGCTACTCCGCAAGAAGTTGTCGATGATCCGCAGTCAACACCAGGTACGCAGGCAGATTTAGTTGTTACACCTGCGAAACCAATAGACACCCAGAATGGTCTGTATACTGCGAATTATACAGTGATTTTTGATGCCGTTCCCCGAGTAACACCTTAAAACGATGAGAAGTAAAAGTCTTTAAACTACTGAAAGAGGGGGATTCACTGACAATGTATCTCCTTTTTTCTGTTCCCTCCCCAAGTTCGTCCGTATTCAAACCTGTCCGTCATCCCCAGTGACCGTGCCGTTTCATCATTTCGATTACTTCGTCGGCATAAGGCTCGTCAGTGTTGATGACGATATACCGATTTGGTTTCTTTCCTTCTGCATGACGATTTATTGCAATTTCCTCGAATGCTCCGTGAAGCTCACTTCTTTTCTCATCCGTCAAATATCTTTGGATATCATAATTTTTCATGACAGCGAATTTCATTGCCATTCCTTCAGTGTTTGCCAACCCTAACCCCTCCCATGTATTTGAATATTCAAATGGTGTTCATCCTTCGATATGACTGAAATCATGTTCTTCTGCCGTGAACTTTTCCCAAGCCTTTGCTTCTACTTCCTGTGCATCCGTGATGATTTTTTGATAGGCCACTTTGTCCGATTCCGAACCCTTAACTAATTCGCAATCCATGAAGTTCTCGAATTCGTTTCCAAACAAGTGATAGACGCTTTCTGGCTCGTCGCTACCTTCCTCCAACATGCCTGGACATTCCTGTTCCTCACAATACAAACCGTTATCATATTCAAACCATTGTGGTGTCATCATGACGGTTTTTCCGATCAAGTGTTTACTGTGATTTTCTTTACACCACTCTTTGCCGAATTTAACGCTGTCGCCACGTTCAAACTTTATCTTTTGTTCCATATTCGCAACCTCCGCATGATAGGAATAGGTAAGGCTTTGATGTGATCTCTACCTTTTCCCCTCCGCCACACCGTGCGGGCTACTTTCGCAGCACACGGCGTTCCATCTTCTATAGATTTGTGTTAATAGCTTCCAAGTTACTCATTTTGCGATATTGGTTTACCTTAGATAGCATTGCCTCGGTTATGCCAAGGTTTGCAATGAGTTGTTCAATCAATTCATTAGATTTTGCATGTATGAGTACATGGACATCTTTATGAAGAATTCGAAGATTATCAAATCTATCGCCCCCACCCAGATGAATAGGAAGGTAATGATGACAATGGACATATGATGCGAACAGGAACATTCCTGTAATCTCACAG
Organism: Paenibacillus sp. SYP-B3998; assembly: GCF_010820665.1. GTDB lineage: Bacteria > Bacillota > Bacilli > Paenibacillales > NBRC-103111 > Paenibacillus_E. The sequence continues at coordinate 4,016 of NZ_JAAIKC010000002.1, forward strand.
CACCCCATTTTCATGCTGTATCTGCTAATTCTGTTGTCTAAGTACTCAATACTGCGATTGGGAATATTGGATTTCATAAGTTTGACGATTTCTGACCTAATGCCATCCTGTAACTTTTTGTAGACCATTCTTCGCCCCGACTCCGTAAAAGGATTTAACCCGCGACCAAAGCACATATTATTTGTGGTCTTAACATCGCATAAGGGGAAAAGATATGTGTCTTTTATCCGAAATGTTCTATAGGTTGTGCTGTAGAATTTTCGGTAAGTCGGAGGAGCTTTAGTCGGATATTCATACTTCCCAACAAGTCTAAGCCGATTGTAAATGAACGCCCTAAGATCATGAGCAAGACGTGAGAACTCCGGATTTACCTGTGTTGCTTTACAGAAATAATTGTGTATCCCTAACACGAAACTGTTATAAGATTCAGCATTTAGATTGGTTTGCGATTTTTGCATTTTTCTTATATGCTTTTTCGCTTCCAATTTAATTCCAAGCTTTTTCTTTTCGCTAATACCAGTTTGCGCCACTCTCTTTTTGCCCTTTTTAGTTGTGTAAATCGTAAAACCCAAGAAATCGGAGATTCGTTTTCTAAGATTTACTATCTGTGACTTTTCAGGCGAAATATCGAGGTGAAGACGATCTTTGAGATAGAGTCTAACGGCATGGTACCACTTCTGGGCTGTTCTCCAATCACGACAAAGGATTTTGAAATCGTCCGCGTAGCGTACAATGTATCCTTCTTTGAGATTAGTCCTTTTCAATGCGGTCTTAACCCAACTTGTTGAGTAGGAGAAATTCGTCGGGAATGTTTCCCATTGCCTTGCAACCCAATGATCTAAATCGTTTAGAACGATATTCGAGAGTAACGGCGATAAGATGCCCCCTTGCGGAGTCCCTTTTGAGGGAATACCCTCGCCAGAGATTTCAGCCTTTAGCATTTTACTGATAATGCGTAAGACCTTTCTATCTCTGATTCCCATATTCCATAATTGTTTGATTAGAAGGGTATGGTTTACATTGTCAAAGAAACCTTTAACGTCTATATCTACTACGTAGTGTAGACCGACAATGTTGACCAAATGCTGCACTCGGGCTACTGCATGGTGCGTAGATCGCAGCGGTCTGAATCCATAACTGTGTTTGAAGAAATGGGCTTCAGCTATGGGTTCAAGCACTTGTTTAAAGCATTGTTGAGTAATACGATCAATCATACAAGGAATTCCAAGCGGCCGTTTCTTACCATTTGGCTTGGGAATAAGGACTCGTCGTACTTGCTTGGGTTGGTAGTTAGCCAGCTTGTGTTGGATTGTGGATACAATTTCTTCTTCACTCAGAGTTTTAAAGTTCTCTATTGTCTTGCCGTCTGTTCCTGGTGTGGTAGAGCCTTGGTTGGACTTAATCATCCTGAACGCCAGACGAATATTTTCCTTCGAGGAAATTGTGTCGTATAGACGCGTGAAATTTTCTCCGCGTATGGCTCTTGAATGCAAGTCTGTAAAAGTCTCCGTCATGTTGTAATAATCCCAATATCGGATAGCTTGCACTGTGGACTCCTCCTTTAATGGAGCAGTGTTCCCACATTCCTACCTGATCGGTGCAATTCACTTTTGGAAAATTAACTAATTCTATAGAAGACTCAGGGCTATTCCTCCACCCTCATTACAAAGGCTTCATCGGTCATGCCCTTACTCTCACAAGGACTAATGCATTTTGGCTATGCCTTATAGCAACCGTCTAGGTTGACAGACCATTAAATTCGACGTTCCTTGCTTTCCTTGTTCCCTGTATCCTAGCTTTGCGTAGAAATTTTAGGTGTTACCTCTGAGCCTGTGAGTTGGACACCGCCATTGTTCGATGTAATGAATTTCCTAGAAAAAATTTGTACTCTTCATCGCCCACATCAGCTTCTGCTGACACATATGTTTCCATATGTTATACTTTTAGACCCGTACATTCGGTAGTTCGTCAGATCCTAGTGGATCATTCTCACCATGATTTCTTTTTCAGCCATCCGGCATATCCGTTGGCATACCTTCTCTTTCGAGTGGCTGTAGCCTTCGTTCTGCCGACTTTACCTAGCTTCTCACGGAGTAAGCTGTCACTATCGTCAGCAAGTAGGAGCTTAATGGAATGGTTTTGGTATACATGGTTACCTCATTCCCATCCTCGGTTACAGAGTTAGGTTCAGTTGAACCCCTGCCTTTCCTACTGGGTAGCAGTTATGGCAGAACAAGTCGCACATCCTCAGTATTCAGCTGTGTTCATAAGCCTTTTCGAAAAACCCACAAATAACTATGATTTTTCCTTGCATGTTGCTGCTTATAAAGTGGTTTTGGTTTTTTAGTGTTTATAAGTATGAATAAATCTTCTGCAATCAATCCTAATTCTTGGGCTATTTGATAAATTTCGAAATGACTCCATTTTTGCTTGCCACCATAAATCGCATCCTGACATTTACAAAAAATGAATCCACTCTTTTTAGTAATCCTGTTTAGTTCTTCAAGACCTTCTTTGTACATTTGAATAATGTCTGCATGTGTTATATGGCGTGTCGTGTTATAGCATTCAACCATGCCCTTTAGATTACTAATTCGTGCATATGGAGGATCAATAACACTATTATCAAAAGATATGTCGGGGTAAGGTAATTTTCTAAAATCAACCCCTGTTTGGATATCGGTACCTACAACATTGTACTGAGTTCTATCAATATCTTTCCAAAATACACCCCTACCATAAGTAACATCTGCGATAGACTCTCCTGGATTAAAATAAAGTTCTACAGCATTTTTTATTAATCCTGAATTGCAACCCTGGTGAACCGTGTATATTACTTCTTTTTCCTCAACACTCGACATTTATAATCCACCTCACAAGTGAAAACCTCCTACGGCCTGATCTATGATATCTTGATTTATTCCGATGTAGCGCATTGTGATGCTTGGGGCAGAATGATTGAAAATCTCCTGCAGCAATGCCACATCCTTGTATTGCTTGTAAAAGTGATAGCCGAATGTCTTACGCAGCGTATGAGTGCCTATTTCAATCAGTCCGACTTCTGCAGCCGCTTTGTTCAATATTCGGTATGCCTGGACCCTGCCTATGTTTTGTTTGGTGCGGTAACTCTTAAACAATGGATCGCTGTCACGCATGCCCTTTGTGTATGTGTTGATGATTTCGCGGAGCTCAGAGTTGATGGGGAACTTCTTCCTTTTCTTGGTCTTACCCTCGATGATTCGAATGTGTGATTTATTCCGCACATCTCGGACATGCAACTTAAGCAAGTCTCCGATCCGCAGCCCCACATTAATCCCCATGACTAGCAGAAACCAATCTCTATCTGAGTAGCCTTTTAAAACTGCTTTCATCTGCGTCAACTTCTCTACACTTCTTATTGGCTGCACAACCTCTATGGCTCTCCACTCCTTTGTCTATTAGGAACACTAGATATTCATTGAATGACTTGACCTAGCTCGGTTCCTAAAAAAGAGCGAATTCTGTCATTTCTTTTTTTTTCATCATGAAATGAACTCACCAAGCAGCTTTTCAACCTGAGCGACATAATCATTAAAGTTCTTTCCGATCCGTTCTTTCGCCAATTTTACCGCCACCTTGTAACGGTCTGAACGTGTAACTGCTCTGCCTATTGCCACATCGGATACAATCCACAATCAGTCATCATACCGAATAAAGAAGTCGTAGCCTTTATGATTGAAGACTTTCTCTCCGATAACCTTTTGATTGCCTTCACAACGAGTTTGGTCCCCATGACTACTAGGCTTCGAAATTTGGGGCAGGGGGGGCATTCTCGATCATTAGACGAGTGTTTGCTCATCCCGACATTTCAACGCCTCCGAAACGCTTCTAGCATCATTAATCACTGTGACCAAAGCTGCGTACTCTTCAAGGAATTGATAGACATAACAATCTTTTGATTGATTCAACCAATGCTCCCCACATAGTATAATTGCCATATCCTTAGGGTTAAGTCCGTCCCATTTATAGCGGGTGCTTACAAAAATAACTCGTTTAAATTTATTTCTATCAAACTTTCCCTTCATTAGCCGCCATAGTATATCAGCCTGGTTGGTATCCTTTGCTATTATATACAGGTCCAGATCCATTTCCCTCACCACCTCTCACTCGTTCGCCTTGGCTTTAACAATGCATGCCTTACGCTGCTTAACTTCCTTCTTACCGCTGCCCTTCTCTGGATGCTCCTTGTTATGACACGATGCACAGACGCCCTCAAGATTGTCAGCATCAAGCGCAAGCTCTGGGTAATCCTCTAAGGGGTTTTATGTGATGGACAATCGTTGCAAATATCAGCCTCTTCTTTCTAAAGCATTGTTGGCATAGAAAGATATCTTGTTCTAATACATAAGCCCTACACTTTAACCAGGCTGTGCTTTTATAGAATGGCTTGACCTGTTTCATACTTCCACCTCACAACAAAAAAACCTATTCTCGAAAGAAGAGGCTTAAATAAGCATATGCGTTTCTTTAATAGCACCAATGTAACTGAGGTGCTGTTTAAACATACAGCCTCGGTGTCAAATTTCGCCACCAAAGAAAGAAATGGGGCTCGTAGCCGCCCCTCTGACCATTCGGGCATTCACCTGTCCTAGTCCTAATGCTGAAAACCGCATTACGACCGCATATTTTCCAATCTTATAATTTATGACATATAGACCATAGAAGAAGGATATGTGTATATGCAAGCTCGGTGATCCTCGCAAAAAAAAAACATCCAGTGATCTCATCTAGCGCATTGACTGCGGCCCGAGATTAAGGAGGTTTTTATCTTTCGTGAATGAGGTTTAAGGTCAAAAGCACACAATTGCTGCGCTCTGTGTTTAAAGCTCGTTGTACTTAGTTACTAGAGAGATACAAGACGATTATACAAATCAGGTCAAACCTTGTCCAATCCCATATTCAGCCGTTTATGGCTTAATCTAATGTTTTTCCATACGATTACTCGTTCGCATACAAATATTTCATCGACTCTCGTATTTTTGCCTTAACCTTGTCATAGCCTCGTCTAGCTCTTTAGTGTTTAGCACAATCTGATTCCTGATTTCGCTTACTTTTGCTAACTTAGCACACTTGAGTTTGTCTTGAAGGTTTCGAGTTTCTTGCTGTTTCTTCCGTATTTCCTTTGAATATAATCGAGTAAAGGAAGTAGCTCTACTTTAGCATCTACCTTATTCCAATATCCCTTTATATTTCTTTTTGTAATCAATGGGATCGCATAGTGCATTACACTTATTGCGACAATCAAGGCACAAAAAAACACCAATACAATTATTTTAAACCCGACCAAAAATAGTAAAATAAGTAAAATCAAACTTATGATAAAGAGATTTACTGAAAATACCCATAGTAGCGACTTTTCTTTTATCGCAATTAGTTTAGATCCTATAGCGACAATTGTGGTTTCCAAATCCCGCTTGCTATGGACTCAACAACCTCTCCTGCCGCTCAACAACCTTCTGCTTCACACACTCCAGATACACCAACTTATCCACGCATTCTTGCTGTGTATGCTCAATCCATCCTACGAGCGAGTACGAATCCAGATTGACCAGTTCGCCGTATTTCTCCAAACCTTTCTCCTGCTGGTCCACGAATAGTTTTACGACCTCGGAGAGAATGGGATTGGCTGATAGAGCGGCTAATTGTTCGTTATTCATTGTTATAGCACCTCTTCCAAGAATAATAAAAAAAACCACTCTTAATAGAATGACTTGATGAATAGAACAACATTTCCAGTTTTTTTCAGAAAGTTAATTCAAAATAATGTCGAATAATTAAGGAAAACAATTCCAAATATAAGGGAGTTACCACAATGTCTACAGATAACAAATCTCAATACATAACAGATGCAGTAATAAAGCCATCTGCTAGAGTGATTTCCTCAAGTTCCGAACAACGATCTATTGGTAAGCCCTCTGCTAGAATTACTCCACCAAATCCGCCAAAAAAATAAATCAAATAGGAGCGAATCAAATGTCCAATAATAACAACAATTCGATTCCTACACAGTGGGAGGCTTGTCTAATCAAGTTTTGATAAAGAAAAAGCACCTCATTGGTGCTCACTTCTAAATACTATTGAAATCAAAATTAATTGAATTTACCTTAATTTGATTACGTATTTTAACTTTAAAATCTTTATTAGGATTGAAAAACACATAATTAATTCCTTCTTCGTGTGTTGCACTACTGTACTTGATACCGTCATATCCACGACGTTTAAAATACTCCGCAATATATTGAGTGGGTACATAACTAAGTTCTTTTTCATGAGGAGCAATAGGTTTTGAAAACTTAGCACTTATTACTCTTCTGAAACTGTTAAGTGTATCGGCATCTGAACTATTTGGTACCAAGCTAATCAATTTTAGCTCGCGCAATACCTCACATGTGGCAATCGTGATTTCAGCACCTATCCATGGCCTTAATTCTGAAACAACTGTTTTTTCTTCTTCGGCAACATAAAGAAATGAGATACCTTTAGGGTTTAGTCTCCCCGCATTTGCTTTGTCCTGTGGGGGGGCAAACAGATCTTTATCTTCATAAGCTTCCTTTCCATTAATCCTTCCTCGCAAAAATACTTTTTCTGTTGTCATTTCTAAGCAACTTTGTTCGTATTCCGACAAAAAATGTTTGAAAAAATCATGTTCTTCATCTACACGAAAATGGTTATCTTTGAACATTTCTGCAAAACTGTCATAAACTTTTTCTGTATGTTTATCATTGGTCACATATAGAGACATATCCATAAGTCACACCTCTCTTCTCTATTAACCCTTATATCGGAAAAACGAAGGGAATAATTAACAATAAAAAAGCACCCGCAATGGGTGCTTATCGAATCTTAATTGTTTCAACTATCTCCGGTTGCGCCATATTTGCGAAATTCTTGATCTTAAGATAGACGCCATTTTTATTTTTGACGATCTTGAATCTGAATATCCCATAGAAAATATCCACTAATAAACGTTTGATCATTCGACTCATTTCCGCTCTTTCTGGATTAGTATTTTGTCGAAAGTGCAAAAAATGCATCCCATTTAAGACTAAACCCAATGGCAAAGTTTTTACCCGTTATTGTCAAAAGACAGATATGTTCGGAGAACATCGATGCAACAACAGGATGCTAATGGCTGACGTTATATTCACTCTATTAGAAGATGAACTGACGAGGTTTGAGGAAAGAATTCTTTCAGAAAACTACGCTAGCTTTGATAAAAAAGAAAACTTAAAAATCGCTATAATCGAAAAAGAATCCGAATTATCAAAGGTTAAAAAAGCACTATTAAACGCCAAAATAATGAAAGAACGAGATAGCTCCAAACAAGTAATCCACCGTATTGATTATATACGTGATGACAAAGACAACTTAAGTATTACATTCAGCTTTCACTAAAATCTCATTACGTACAAGAAAAAGCTGTTTATGAGAGGCTTTTTCTTTTGGGGTCATAAGCGGACATGGCACCAATGACAAGTTGACATAAGCCTCAATACGAATACCCAATAGATAAGAAAATAGGATTATTTTCTCGTTTCGCTTTGTCAAATGCTTCTTGGTTCCAAGGGAACCATTCCACTGGATTGTGAGCATGTTGCAGTAAGTATGGTGATTTCTCAGCGATTAATCTATTGGGTTTGTTGTTCGTTGTCATGAGGCATCACCTCTTTAGTTGTGTTCTCTGATTAAATTACTAAAGACTTGGACAGCTTCATTTTGCTCGAATCGGGATTACTTCTGTTGCTTTACGATCGTTTTTAAGCTTTCGCTGCACCAACGTTGGGATACAACGATAGCTTTTTATACTTATTTTTCCTTCTTCATCTTTTTTGACAGTGATATTAAGAATAACACTTCTTTGCGTATGAGGGTTATTTTTTAGTTTTGTGGAAATAAAATTACCCAATGAATAAATAACGAATTGCTTCTTTCCCCGTTGAACTGATGGTTGAAGAACATGCGGGTGAGACCCCAAAATAATGTTGGCTCCATGTTTAAACAATAAGTTGACTATTTGCTTTTGTCTCAAATCTGGAGTATGACTGTATTCTTTTCCGAAATGCATATAAATGATCACTAGATCGACCTTTTTTTTCAAATTATGAATATCTTGTAAGAGGTTTTTAATTTGAACCAGATTGACCATCCATGGTTTACTTTTTGGTAAAGCAATACCATTGACCCCTGTTGTATAGGAAAGGATCCCGATTTTTATACCTTTAATCTCCTTGACAAGATATTCCTTGGATGCTTCTAAGGAGTTAAATGTACCCGTATGGTCAATCCCATTTTGATTTAAGATCCGTAACGTACGAAATAAGCCTGCGGCACCATAATCCATGCAATGGTTATTTGCAGTAATTAATACATCGAACCCGGCTCTCTTAAGAGCTGGTGCAAGTTCATCCGGACAATTGAACAATGGACCACGCGATTTTCGGAATATATCCCTTTTTTTACGTGTTCTTCCGGCGAAGGTGGTTTCAAGATTTCCAATTGTCAAATCCGCTCGCTTCAAGTAGGGCGTTACTTTTGTAAAAAGTGAGTCAAACGAATATCTTCCGTTAGGCAGTTTGGCATCAGAAATGATGTAACGTTTAACCATAAGATCCCCAACAGCAGCTATCTGAATTTCAGCCAAAGTCATCCATCACCTTCCTATTTTTTACACAAAATTAATCTTTCTGGTAAAATGAGGCTTTTTGTCTAATTCTTGATCAAGTCTTTTCGAACGGGAACAAATCATTGTGCGATACTCCTTTAGCACACTTTTAGAATACTCGATCACATCATATGCAATGAGTTTCCTGCAAGTATGGGCTGCGATTTGACAATACTAAAGAATTCGTCCAATTTATTTCCAAGTTTAGGACATAAAATCGGTGTTCATTATTTTTTTATTAAAGGTGGTTTTTCCGTGATTCATACAAAAAGCATTGAAAAGCTCGTTAAAGAAAAAAATGTCATTGGATCGGGCGCTAGACGAATTGTTTAAAACCTCGGAAATGGCAATGTTTTAAAAGTTGCTAAAACAAAATATGGAATTAAAAGCAACAACAGAGAAGTAATCACATATAATTCATCTCCATCTCTAATAAGAAAACATCTAGCCAAAATTATCAATCATGGGAATTAATGGTGTTAGCTAATCATGGAAAAACACATTCGGAATTTCCTCAAAACTCTAAAATATATGCGGAAACTGTACAAACTTAGAATTATATTTAGGGAGAATGGAATCATTCGCAATCCCGCTGGTGTCTTTGCGATGTTTTTGAACTGTGACGTTTGAAAGGTCTTCTTAGTCTTTTTAACAATTATCCTTTCATGTCGCACACCCACTCAAATTCCCTAAAAAAAGCATACCATATTCTAAACCCTTTCCAAGGAGATGAATTGTTTTGACAATTTTTAAATTAACGACCAGCTACGGGGGATTCGTCAAACTCCACTTACTCTCCAACAGAGGTTAGCTCAACTCATCGGTGCAAAATTAAATATTCTTATCAATCCTTTTGGGCTTATTGAAGATGCCACGATTCGTAAGGTATTGAAATCAGGCATTGTTGTCGGACAAAAACCAGGAATTATTCTTTCTCCGTTAGGTCTTCAAAAAATGGATATTACTCGAAGAGCACAAAACCCAACAATAAAAAAGTTCAGCATCGGTTTAAATGCAATAGTGGAAGAAGGAAAACCGAATACCCCTACGATTTTGAATAATCTACGGATCGTGCAGATCGGTTAAAGATTTTCTCGAAGTAACAAGTAATGGACGTGGTATCTCACTTATACCTCTATCAAATGTCACAATTATCTTCCCAACTCCAAAAAGCAAAAAAGCAAAAAAAATTGATATTGATTCTTGAATTTTTGAACATGATTTTACTTAGCCGTGCTCATTTCATTGACCTAAATACCGTTAAATGAATATGATAATTTGAATTTGATGACGAAAGGGTGGATTACAAGTGGGTATCGTAACGGCATGTCCAAGTCCTAAACCAATAACGCTTCAACAACGTCTTACATCTATTCAAGACATACACCTCCGAGTTAAAATAACCGGTTTGTCTGGAAATACACTTAGTGAAGGTTTTATAACTAACGTAGGAAAAACATTTGTTAACATTGGGACAAAACGAATTCTATTTTCCAACATATCCCGAATTACTGTACTTTCAGATACATCTTCCACCGACACACCTGTAACAGTCAAGACCAAGCAGGGAACTTTATCTGGAACTTTGGTTGTTATCGGTATTGATTTCGTTGAAATTGCTTTTGTAAATCCAGACGGGATCGTTACTCCAGAGATAATACCTCTCAGTCAAGTCATCAAAATAACATGCAGAAAAAAATAAATCCCTCGATTGTCGTCATCGTGAACAATGCGAAGAGATAAATGGACTAAATATAAAATAATGAGGATTTCCCATAAGCTTGATTCTTTTTTACCAGATACTCAATATATGACGAATAAATCTTTATGGAGCTTTGTAAAAAAATATAAAGCAGTGATGTTAAAACCCTGCAATGGAAGCTTAGGTAAAGGTGTAGTACAAGTCACATCAATTGCGAGGAATAAGTTTGCAATACGTTCCCAGAAAAGAGTAATTACTCTAAGTAGGAAAAAAGTAACATATGCGTACCTAAAAAAGATAACAGGATTCAGGAGGTATATTGTCCAACGCTATATCCCCTTAGCTACAATAAACGGCCTTCCCTTTGATTTGCGAATAATGGTACAACGTCGAAAAAATTCCCCTTGGAAAGTAACTGGCAGGCTAGCGAAAGTTGCCAAACCAGGATATATCGTTACCAATGTTACCAAAACTATTCTCCCAGTGAGAAAAGCGATACTATTATCTACTATAAAACCACTGCAATTAGATAGAATAATTTCTAAAATTGATAATATTTCCTTGCTGACGGTTAAACAAATTGGCCCTTATTATCAAGACTTTCAAACAGTTGGACTCGATATCGGGTTGGATAACAAAGGAAGAGTTTGGGTTATAGAAGCGAATCTTAAGCCTAATATATTCCCGTTTCTTCTTTTAGAGGATAAAACAATGTACCAGCGGATTATGTTGTATAATAATAAAATTAAAACATAAAATTAATTATTTATATTTTCGCGACGTGAGCAATCACGTCTTTTTTATAAGTTAACGCTAGGATATCTCGGCGATTAATCCATAGGTTCGTTGTCATGGAGTGTTTGCTTGAATATTTTTGTTATGTATCGAGTTTAGCATACCCATAATATGAAATAAAACGCACCTTAGGTACGTTTTGAGTTAAAACTTATGTTTACTTTTCGTATAGCAATCGATAATCAATCAATCTCATAGTTATCCCATCCACATTGTCATATTCTGTTACTTCAGAAACTACTTGCTCGATCTAATGATCAGTATCGAAGTATGGAGCATAGCAAGAAAATACAAGAAGTTTTGTACAATCCTCGTAACCTCAAAATTTTTCTTTCGAATCCGAAATGTGTTTTGCTATCTGTTGACGTAGATTTTGGATTTCGGCTGCGGGTGTTCTAAGGCCAGAATACTCTCTGCCAACGAACTGTACCGAAAAGGGTTTGGCTTCCTCACCATCTTCTTGTGAAGCATCCTTACCAAATGCCCATCGAATCGGTATCTCGGTAAAACCACTAAAAAATTTGTAAAATTTACCATATTACATTATATCTTACAAGCAGGAATATGAATATACTTATTTCGTCATTTTAAAATCAAATAAGAGTCTGCGGTATTAAGCAGCCTCTTCGCTTTCTTTGTTATAGAGATTGAATCCAGACTAATTATATAGATGTTCCTATATTTCCATATTACTTTCAATCAAAACTTTCCCTGTGACCTTCTGGGAAACTGAGAGACCATAATAATTGATAATCGTTTATTTTTAAATCAATCAGCATTTATTCGACAGAAATTAATGATTCACACGAACATCTCACCAATGACAAGTTGACATAAGCCTCTCTACGAATACCCAATAGATAAGAAAATAGGCTTATTTTCTCGTTTCGCTTTATCAAATGCTTCTTCGTTCCAAGGGAACCATTCCACTGGATTGTGAGCATGTTGCAGTAAGTATGGTGATTTCTCAGCGATTAATCTATTGGTTTTTTTGTTCGTTGCCATGGGGCATCACCTCCTTAGTTTTGGATTTATTAGCTTGAAACTTAAGAATATTTTATCCAAATGTGCAGAAAAACCCAAATAAATTTACAAAAAAACTAAGTATAATTCGGACAACTTGCTTTGTGATAAATATCCAACAACCCATTTATGGAAGTTAATCATAACCACAGCCAAATTCACAAATAAAAAATACTTTTTCTGTTTCGCCAAAACAGTGATGACACGCATATAAATCAATTACTTCTATTAAGCTTGCCAGGCTATGTTGAGTTTTAAATAGCTCAATTTGTGCTTTAGGAAACTCATTATGATCTAACCAAGCTGCTACCTCATTGATAAATTCCAAAGGACTATACTGCTTTATGTTTACATTTTTGTGATGTCTGGGAATCCAAATAGTTTTTAAAAGCTCAGCCCATCTTTCTTCTGCTATTGACTCCTCATCCAGATTCCATTCATTTTCGGAATAAAGCCATTTTATAAACAATACGCTATATGCTTGCTGATAATCATTAACATAAGACTTATTAATAGATAGATAATTCACACCAACTGGATATATAAATGAATCTATCTCATCAAACACATACTTTCTTAAATCAACTGCTGAAGCTATTTCAGAAAAATAATCAACATCATTTAATAACTCTGTAATACTATCAATTATTTTATTCATTCTTCGGTCACCTCAAAACTTCAATGCTTCTTCGCTCCAAGGAACCCAGTCCACTTGATTATAAGCATGTTGAAGTAAGTATGGCGATTTCTCAGCAATTAATCTATTGGTTTTTTTGTTCGTTGTCATGGGGCATCACTCCTTGGTTTTTTGGATATTTTTGTCGATAAATTGAGATTAGCATACCTTACAACAAAAAGAAAAACCCATGTCTGTTGACATAAGTTTTGATTATGAGCTTGACAACCCATCTCTGTTGTTTTGGTTGCCGATCTCGGCGGACTTTGGGTGGGAAACAATCTCCTGACCTCATCGCGCCTTCGCAGCGCTCTCCTGCACTTGTCACCACTTATATAGACTTGGCAAGTCGGAATCCAAGGTCCTCGATGGTAAATGTCGGGTGACTGCGACGACGACACGAAGCCCCACAACCTCTGGCCTCTTCAGCCCAACTACCACCGCGAAAAATTCGGTAGGAGCCATATACGTTCTGATCGTATAAATCCCAACACCACTCCCAAACATTCCCTAACATATCATACAGCCCCCATGCATTCGGTTCCTTTCTTCCTACTTCATGGATCGTGCCATCAGAATTTTCATTATACCAGGCAATCTTATCAAGCTCTCCGTATCTATATCCTGTAGTTCCTGCTTTACATGCGTACTGCCATTCCGCTTCGGAAGGGAGGCGATAGCCATCTGATTCCCAATCACAGATGATATTTTCACCATCATTACTTATCGAATAACACTCCTTCAAACCAACTTTCTGAGAAAGTAGATTACAAAAAGAAATTGCATCATTCCATGATATATTCACAACCGGATTTTGATCTCCGTCATAAGAAGTAGATGATTTTTGTGAAATGGCAAAATAAAGTTCCTTAGTGACAGGATACCGGGCAAGAAGAAACGGTTGTATGTCAACCTTCCATTTAGATGTTGTTCGATCGTCCCTTAAATCTATTTCTCCACCAGGAACTTTTACCATCGGATAATCAACAAGACTCTGTAATACATTGGACACTCCATCTTCCTCCTAGTCTGTCTTGTGTTAACCGCTGCTCAATTTATCAATAGCTTCTTGTTCATTTGACAAGAAAAAGATATCCTTCCCTTTGTTACACTCATAGATGAAATCCTTCAAGCTTTGACTTGAAAAGACAGTAAAATCACCAACTATTGCAACTTTCATACGATAATTTATAAATTTTTGTAATATTTCTCCTGCAAGTCGTGTTTTTAAATCGAAAAAGTCCTCACTTAATGCCGATTGATTTAAAATTATACAATCACATCCTGCTTCATATTGTACAGTTGCCATTAGATCTAATGCCGACTGAACATCCGTTATCAATATTTCGTTGCTTTCAACGACGGCAATTTCTACATCGTTCTTTTTGATTGTAATTAATTTCATATTCGTCCTCCATCCGTCGTTCAACCTTTAGTTAATCTTCTGACATAATCCTCACAGATATATCGATTATCCTCATTATTTAATGGAGGGATATTCGCTACTCTAAAGAAGCTTAGTCCAACCACCATCGCCAGAAGGCCGTAAGCGGCGCTTTTGGAATCGTCCACCCTCATATGCCCCGACATGTTGCCGTAATCAAAGATCCTCGCAATGCCGTGAAGATCTTCCGTATAGCTCTTGGATACTACTTCTTGTAAATTGCGATCCAATACAGCTTTGGAGAAGAACTGAAGAAAAAGCTTGGCTTGATCTTCATGCGGGATAAACATCCTCTCAATCCCATCAAGTTCCGAGACATTGACCGTCTTTTGCCTATCATCGCTATATGGCGGGAGGATGTGCTTCAGCGTGACATCGATCATCTCCTCAGCTGGCATTATTTTCTGGATTTCTGACTGGATCTTTAAACCATAATAGGCTAAGAACGACTTGAAAGCTTCTATGATCAAGTTATTTTTATTCTTAAAATAATAAGTGACAACGCCCTTTGAGCAGTCCGCATACTCAGCGACCTTATCTAGCGTCATGCCATCAATCCCGTGTCTACTGATACAAATTAGTGTGGCGTTAATTACGTCTGCTCGACGCTTTGGCTCCATTCCTACTTTAGGCATTTTTCTCCTCCTCGTTCATCCGATTTTTTTATACTGAACAGTCGGAATAAATAAAATATATACATAATTCCCCTTTATGTCAAACCAGGATTCGATTAATACGATAAAAGGGTAGAAAAGGGAGTAAATCAGTTCTCCTTGATTTTACTGATTTTTTCTCTGCTCAATGGCCTTTTACCCATGACAACCTTCATCATTTCTTCTTCTACTGCCGAGAGCTCATTCGTCCCCATCTTCCAAAAAGAGATCGCGCTAAATAAACCCAGTACCGCATCGGTGCTGGGTATGTTGTTTATTTGAAAAAATAAAATGAGTTGAGTGGATTATTATGATTTTTGACAATTCAAATTTAGCATTACAAATATGAAAATGAAAAACTCATACCAGACGGGCCTGTGCTCGCTAACACAATTATTCATTGTTAAATTTTTTATTGGAAATCCAAAAGATCGTTATAATGAAGCTTAGTACAATCCATATAAGTACCACTAAAACATTCCATGTTACGTTGGGGTTGACTGCTCCTGTAATTAAAACTTCCATGGCTTGTTTACTCATACTTGCTGGATTCATAAAATCTGTAAGAGAACTCAAACCTAGTACAATTCTACAGCCCAGTAAGAATACAATTGAAATTAATGCAATCATACCTTGGCTATTAATAATAGTGCTTATCATCGTAGTGAAAGTTACCATAAACAGAACCCAAAACAAATAGAACAACGAAGCTATTATCGCGTCCACAAAATTAACATTTGTAAACAACAAATTAACATACACATATGAAATCAAATAACCTAACACTACACTACAAGCAACAAATATGTAATTGGCAATTATTTTCCCACCTATGTACGATACTACAGTGACCGGTCTTGTAAGAATAAAAGCCAACATACCATTGACTTTATCTGTCTGTAAGACCCCCATCATCGAAATTGCAAGTATTATAACCCCTAACTGATCAAATTGAGCAGCTAAAGTACTTGCGAGTACTTCCCCACCTTT
This sequence comes from Paenibacillus sp. SYP-B3998, assembly GCF_010820665.1. Classification (GTDB taxonomy): domain Bacteria; phylum Bacillota; class Bacilli; order Paenibacillales; family NBRC-103111; genus Paenibacillus_E. Next base: position 20,000 of record NZ_JAAIKC010000002.1, read on the forward strand.
CTGAGCAGCCATACTAGGATCAATTGTGATACCTTGTGCTCCACCGAGTGATTTTAATATGGAGGGTAAATAATGACTAACAACTGGTTGAGTTACTCCTAAAAATATAAATACTAGAGGCAGCCAAACAACTTTAAATTCACGTACCATTTGAACAAATTCTTTTTTCATTAGCACATTAAAATTATTCATTTTTCCACCACCAATTTCATGAATATCTCTTCTAATGTATCGTTATTGACTTCAAACTTTACGAGGTCAACCTGATGTTCCAGAGCATTTCTTAGTAACTTATTCTTGTTAAAGGCTATATGTTCAACTTGTATTTTTATTTTATTTCCTACTACCTCTACATCCTTTACATAGTTCAGATTTTTCAACACTTCCATCCATTCTTGATCGATAGATGTAACTTCAAAAATTATTTTATTTTCGCTATTACGGTTTAACAAGTCGGAGATAGTTGTATCTTCAATTTTTTGCCCATTTTTGATTATAATAAATCTTTCACATATTTCTTCTGCATCACTTAATATATGCGTCGACAATAAAATCGTCGTCTCTCTCTTGATTTCTTCGATTAGATTCAGTACTTCTCTTCGACCAATTGGGTCTAATGCCGATACCGGCTCATCCATTACAATCAATGATGGTTTGTGTAACAACGCCTGTGCAATGCCAAGTCTCTGTTTCATTCCACCTGAAAATGTTCCAACTTTTGAATTCTCTTCTCCACTTAACCCTACTTTCGATAATATTTCTGGGATAGCCTTTGTTAATTCTTCTTTTCTTAATCCTGATAGTTCCCCCATAAAAGCAAGTGTTTCTTGTGCAGTCATCCAATGATAAAAGTTAGGGTATTGTGGTAAGTAGCCAATTTCCTTTTTCATTTGCGAAATTTTCTTTCCGTTAAGCAATACTTCTCCCCTTGTAGGATTAGTAATATCTGAAATAACTTTGATGAGTGTCGATTTACCAGCCCCATTCGGCCCTATCAATCCCACACATTCTCCAGATTGTAAAACCATTGAAAAGTTAGTTACAGCCGTTCTTGCTTTATATGTTTTAGTAACATTTTTGACTTCTAATTTCATATTCTTTCACGGTCCTTTCTACCAATAACAAAGTACATAATCGGACCAAACATGTTTAGAAAAATAATAATGAGACTCCATAGCCAAACATTTTTCCTCGTTTTTCTATGCTTGTATAAATCCATTAATGCGATTAGGATCAAAATCATTCCTATAGCAAAGACCGGTAAAATAACCGGTAACAAGGGCATGAAATCAATTTTTTTTAATTCGTTCCACCCGTAATGCATTTGCAAATCAACCAGCTCCCCTAAAGTCATTGTTAATCATATTATGTTATCATTATCGATAATGATAACATACAAACGTAGAATGTTACACTTTTTTTCGAATATTGTTTTTATTCTTATTGTTATTTACAATGATAATATTATCATTATAGATAATTACGAGATATTTTTATGATTGGGGAGATAAAAATGGTTAATAAAGCTGAAATTATCCTGCACCCCGTAAGGATGAAGATTTCTCAAGTTTTAATGAGAAACAAAGAAAATGGACTGACTCCACTAGAAATGGTAAAAATCATTAACGATGTGCCTCAGGCAACTCTATATAGACATATACAAGTTATGTTAGATGCTGGAGTTATCCGCATTTTGAAAGAAAAAAAAGTGAGATCCATTTCCGAAAAATACTACACTTTAAATCAAGAAGCAGCCCGAATTAGTGCAGCTGAATGGAGAAATTCTTCAAGTAAGGAAAAGATGGATTATATTTCGTATTACCAATTATCGCTTATGACTCAATATCAAAACTATCTTACCAAATTAGAAGAACAAGATCGCTCAGATGATGGTTCAACTTTCTCACTTGTAGAATTGAAGCTTGATAATGAAAATTTTATAAAGTTTCAAAATGAATTAAACGACCTAATGATAAAATACTACAACACTTCTAACAAAAGTAATGATCTAGATGTACAAATTCGAACGATTGCCGTTACCATTATTCCAGAATCCTAAAATAGAAAATTCAAAAAACATGATGCCACTCTACTTGAATTTGGGATACATCATGTTTTTTCAATTATTTTCACATTCATAACAGAAATTTTGGTTTGCTTTTTTATTCTTCCGATCATCTTTTTCAGTAAGCGTCAAATAGTATGTAAAGTCCTAATGAATAGAAAACCATGTCTGAAGAACTGGGTTGTCCTTTAGAACAACCCTCAAGTATAATTGTTATAAACATAGATCAAACATAATAACATCAGGGGGGAGGAATATACATGTTTGAGATATCTAGTTTAGTTTCGTTCGTGGTAGTCGTATTCGGTTTGTTTTTGATACCTGGTCCTGCTGTGCTTCTTACAGCTACACGTTCCATTCAGGGCGGTCGTAAAGCAGGCATAATGGCTGGACTTGGAATAGCAACAGGAGATTTAATTCATACTCTGTTTGCCGCTGCGGGACTTTCAGCCATTCTTATGACTTCCGCTGTCGCTTTCAATATCGTCAAGTTTTTGGGAGCAGCCTACTTGTTGTATTTGGGAATCCGTGCGATTTTGGAAAAACCAACAGATCCTCAGCTGCCAAAGATCTCTCAGGTTTCACCATTAAAGTCATACAAACTAGCTATATTTGTGGAAATGCTTAACCCGAAAACAGCTCTTTTCTTTTTGGCATTTTTACCGCAGTTCGTCCACGCAGAACGAGGCGCGACCTTTGTTCAATTCTTAATTCTTGGATTGATCTTTGTATTTCTCGGCATCATCTATACCACCATGATTGCATTAGGTGTACGTGTACTCGGACGTGTTGTTAAGCGTATCGCTTGGATTGGTCGATGGAGTGGCAAGATTATCGGTTCGATCTATATTGCGCTTGGCCTGAAGGTAGCTTTTCAACAGAAGTGACAGGGGAAATATATGAAGAAGTTACTAAGACAAAAAACGCCCACACTAACCATATAAGGTTGGCGTGGGTTTCATCATTTTTATGGACTACGTAAACCAAACAATAACTACCTCCATCTGTAAACAACCCAAGTTTACATAAAACATATTGTCTAGCAACTCGACAATATCGCATTTTTATACAATAAATGTAAATGATAGCAAACAAATTAATAGGAAGGATCTAGAGCCTAAAGGTGTATTTATTAAAGAAGGCTTCGAAGAGACTGCTAAACAGTTGTAGGTTATAGATATCAAATTCTTAGTGATGGTTCGAAAAATGCGATTATAAATGATGAATACAGCTCCTATGAAGTAATTTACTCATTCGGCTCTACTATGTGGAGTGTTAATCAACAAAAACCATCATAAATCCAGAGTGCAAAAACGAGTACCTACATAAAGGTACTCGTTTTTATTGTGAAACATTAATTTTGAGAATAAACAAAGCTGACCTCCTTATTCATCGACCAAACACATATAGTAATCTCTTTTTCAGAATCATCTACTCCTTTTACAAAATAATATACGGGGATTCCATCCTTAGCCTCATCAGGAATTTGTTTTTTCTCATCATCGGTTAGAACTCTTATACTTGTGTCTGAATCAACATGTTTCAACTGGTACTTCTCATAAGCGACAATTTTCGCTTGATCACGGGAAACATTTCGATGTCCAACTCCTGTAGTAGGAGGGGAATCAAATATTAAGGTATTCGTTTCAGAACTATAATCAACTCGGGAACCTAAATTATTGGCAACAAAACGGATCGGAGCATACATATGTCCATTATAGTTAAGTGAAGTATATTCCTCATCTAATAGGATCTCGGCTCCATTAAAAACATACTTTACTGGAGAGTTAAAAACCTCTAATGTACTTGTTGAGGCAGATGAAACTGATGTAAATGTTAATGAAATTCCTAAAAACAAACCACCTATAACTCTTTTCATTTTAGCAACCCTTTCTTTTTATATCATACTATTAGACTGTTATTTCCCTCCTTTTGTTACATTCAGTTACCAAATAATATGATATTTCTCAATTCTTATGCATTTAGGCCATTCAGGACCCCAAGAGGTACATATTCAGTTCCGTCAATCGTCTTGTACCCCATTGCAAGGACTGTGTGTCTGCCAAGTGATACTCCGTGTCTCTGTTTGGCATCGGTACAATTCCTGTACGAGCCACACCTGTTCTTGCTTCTGCTTCTGTTGAAGGTTTGTTAGTGAATGTCCCCTAATCGAATGGGAAATACGCTTGAGTGCAGCACCCGATCTTTTGCAATACTTTAAGACCATCCCGAATGTACGCTCCAGAATCATATTCAGTGGTCCCTTCAAGCTCATACCATCTACTATGTTCTACCTGCCATAAGCCATATCTACCATCTGATTGTTACCGTATTCCGTTCCCAATAGGCATCTTATTATCTTAAATTTCTATTCATCTGGATATAACTACTTTTCCTTTGTTAAGATAACCTATCTATTCAACACTCTGTTTTGCGGATATTTGGTTTCCTTCTCTATCATTAACGATAAAAATTAAGTTTGTATGCAAATTAAACATGATTTCGAACAAGAAAGAATAAACTTGAATAATTCCAAATAAAGGAGAATGTTACATGGCTGAATGGAAACATCTTATTTCAAACAAATTAATGAATCGTGCAATGTGCTTAACGCTGGGCACCGCGCTGCTCGTCACACCACTTACAGCCTTTGCTTCACCTACCGCATCAAGTGTGCCTGGCTCAACATCTTTGCAAATGAAACCTAGTTCCGATCAGAATGATAACGCTTACTCCTACTATTATGATGTAGATAGTACGTTGGAAGTCGGTGAAAGCCGCGTCCTAAGCAAGAGAGAGATTGGAAAAGAGTGGGATGGGATCGATCCAGACTATAGTCCAGATCATGCTGTTGAAGCAGTTAAAGCGGCCCTGCCGCAGAAAGATTACGAAGACCTATTCCCTTATCGACTTGGATCAGAAGAATGGCATAAAGCAGCCAAAGGGAAAGAGTATTATAAAGAAAATCAAAGTGATTATTACTCTTATGAGAACTTAATTAACGCAGTAATTGAAGTCGCTAACATTAAATATAAAGTTAGAATCCGTGAAGGCAGCAATACGATACAAGAAGTGTATAGACTGGATAAGGAAGCCAAAGTAGAAACGCTCGTTGCACGTTCGACCGATTTCTACTCAGATAAGAACCGGAAACAAGCTGTTATAACCCAGATCGTGGATTATGGTACTTTCCTAAAAGAAGGTACCAAGATCAATCGGAAAAGAGAGCTGGCTGCGTTACTAGCAAATCTTGCACATGAAACCGGTGGTGGATGGGACGCAGCACCCGGGGGTCCACTAAAGTGGGGATTGTTTTGGAATGAGAATATTGCCGGAAGAACTGGAAAGAACCTAGATGCTTTCGTTGACCCAGCTAGCAGTGAGCTATATCCTGGTATCAAGGAAAAACGGTACTACGGTCGCGGACCCATTATGCTAAGTTGGAATTTCAACTATGGATTGTTCAGCTCCATTATTTATGGCGATAAGAACGTGTTGCTAAAAAATCCTGAACAGCTCGCCGTGAACGGAAAAACTGGTTTTATGACCGCCATTCTGTTCTGGATGACACCACAATCTCCTAAACCTTCCGCTCATGATGTTATGGTAGGCAAGTGGAAACCAACAAAAGATCAAGCCGCCAAAGGACTTAAGCCAGCTGGATTTGGTATTACGATCATGGTTCTTAACGGCCTGGAAGCCAACCTTGGGGAGACTGAAGGAACAGGAGTCAAGCGCCGTGTCGGACATTACCGCGATATTACAGCTATAATGGGTGTGGACATTACTGGCGAGAAGGTCGACACTTTAGGAATGCAACCATTCTAGCATACAACTTCTAAAAGTACACAATAGGGGCGGGCTAGCCCCTGACCTCTCACACTACCGTACATGCGGAACGTATGCGGCGGTTACTGTTACTAAAGGTTAACAAAGTTCGAAATACCGATTCGCAAGACTGCATAGTCCTTGATCTTTCCAATAGGAGAGGTTAAGGGCGTTGTTTATGTTTCAGGACATTTCCCAATAACCTCGACGTGAGTTCGCCATCCCCCGCTCGGACTTTCCCCCTAGGGATGACGCCCTAGGCTTACAAAAAAATAGTGACGTTACCATACTAATCCCAATCCATATAAAAAGTGATGATCAGCTTTTCTTTGTTTGTCCTCTTTACTATAAATTAACCTTTATACAAATTAGACTTTAACTGGTTAAACATATACTCTTGCAGTTGATTTGAAAGAAGAATTATATTCGTATCTTTACCATTTTTCAAAACCCAATGAAGAAACACCATCGAGTTAGCTGCATATAATTCTGCTAAATATTCCAATGCGATAGAACTTGAAGATATCTGATGGTTTAAATAATCTAAGCAAGTACTAAACAAAATTTGTTCAAATTCTTTACGTAAATCAGCTGATACTTCATGAACTGCTAACAATGTTGAAATCTCGAACTTATTTTTAATCATTTTATCTGTTACGAGTTCTATGGCATTTGCCACCTTACCATCACCCATTGAATCAAACCGCTGCTCAATCTCATATTTAAAATCAGAAGCGTACTGTTTAACTATTTTTTCCAGCAAGTCGTACTTATCCAAATAATGACTATAAAAAGTAGAGCGTCCTATAAGAGATTGATCGCAAATTTTTTTGATCGTAATATCTTTAAAATCATTTTGTTTGAGTAATTCAATGAGTGCTCGTTCAATAGCTATTTTTGTTTTATAAATTCTGATATCTTCATTCATTTAACCACTTGCTCCTTATTTGTAAGTTTACGAACACTTCATGTTTAACATGTAAGATATCGTACAGATTATACAATATTATTTATTTTTTTAGTAGTAACGATGCTTTATAGTAAGCACATACCCACATTGAAGGAGGAATATATATGTTTAAACAATATGTAAATAATGAACAATTTAATCTTCAAATTAATCGTTTTATTAATGATTATTATCAAGAAGATGATCGAGCAGAAGCTGACTTGGAACAAATTATCCCTAAACTAAACGATGCAAATAGCTGGTATGAAGCTTGGCTAGATTTTGCAAAGAAACGCGAAGATAGCAAGGACTTTGACTTAGCCTCAGTCTACTATCAAGCTGCCGAATTTTATCTTGAACCCACAGACCCAAATAAAGAAAAAATGTATCAAAAGTATAGAGAAACATTCTATAAAGGCTTTAATGACTTTGATTATGAATCCTACAAGATTCCCTATGAAGGCTCCTATCTTCCTGCTGTAAAATTATTGACACCTGGAGCTGAAAAAACATTACTTGTCTTTGGTGGTTATGATTCTTACATGGAAGAGATGCTTAAAATGATGAAATTTATGAAAGGAATTGATTACAATATTATTGTATTTGATGGTCCGGGCCAAGGAACAGCCTTAAAAACCGGTCTTACATTTATTCACAACTGGGAAAAGCCGATATCATCTGTGATTGATTATTTCAAATTAGATCGTGTAAGCCTCGTAGGTGCTTCTTGGGGAGGATATTTAGCTATGCGTGCTGCAGCTTTCGAAAAGAGAATAGATAAAGTAGTTGCCTTTAACATTTTCTATTGTGGTTTAGATGCATTAAAAATTGGTATGCCAGAAGAAACTTATCATCGTATTATGCAACAAGTCGATAGCAATGAAGTAGATAAAGTTAATTCATTACTTGAAAAGATGATGGCTAACAATATTGATTTGAATTGGAAGATTACTAAAGGAATGGAAAATACCGGTGAATCAACGCCTTTTGATCTAATTAAAAATTTTGAAAAGCACACGATGCACGGAATTGGAGCATTCATTAATCAAGATGTTCTTTTATTAGCTGGACAAGATGATCAATACGTACCTATTAGCCGACTAGCACAAATTCAGCAAGAATTAATCAATGCTGCTTCAATTACAACCAAAGTATTTACGAAAGAAACTGGCGGTGAACAACACTGTCAAGCCGGTCATAGGGAGTTAGCATTTAATGAAATGAAGAAATTCCTTTAACTAAAATGGATAAATATTGGTTTTTTTACGTCCATGGTAGCTAGATAGAGCATCTTGAGCAGCGCTTCGTCGCTTGAGAAAACACCCTTTCTTTTCGTTACTTCGTGAAGCTGAGGGTGGTAACTCTCAATGATGTTGCTGGTGTAGATGAGCTTGCGGATCTCGGGCGGGTACTTGAACTGATCTAGTTCGGCAAGAGCAGCTTTCTTCTGTAGCTAAGAATGACCTTTGGACAAAAACACTGGCTTGCCTTTTTTCGCGGCTCTAGAAAGGCTTCTTCTCCCCATGGAAACCATTCAACTTGATTGTGTATGCGCTGGAACAGATATGGACTTTTCACATTTGCCTAACGATTCGTGTATTGATGCTTAATAATATCGTCTCTCATTTTGGTTTTACACTCCCCTTAATTTTGATTTATCTGTAGAATACTCAATCTAAAATAACAAAACAAAAAAAGACACGACATAGTGAGTGAAATTCTGGAATTTGGTAAACCTACCTTTAATAAGAAGGGAGGAATCTTATGTTCGAAGAAAAAAATGAGTCTAAAAACAATAAGGTGTTAAATGCTGAAATAGCGAATGAGAACATTTCATGCAGAGATCTGACATTAGTTGCTGATAATCAATTTTCACAAAATGAACAGGTTGAACTTGTAGATAAAGAAGAGTACATTGATGAGCCTTAATTACGAGGATTTACACACCTTTTCTTTGTTTGCATGGACGCTAGTCACTTAAGTACAAAAGTTGAGTTGTTAATATTAAAAGCCCTAGATAGTGCTCATTCTATGTTTCAAATGAGCACTATTTAGGGCTTATCTTAGTATTACTTAAAGAGAATTACAATGTAGTTGAACCGCTAACTTTAACATCAGAGGAAGATGAGTTTTTAATAAAGAATCTAATTTCCGATGCTTATGCTAGAAGCTACGCTAGTTAATATAACCATAATTGATAAAACCAGTTCTAAATTTATTTCATAATCCAGATCCGTTGATAAGTAATTGGTCGAAAACTCATCCAATAGAATAGGATCAAATCGCTTTTTTATAATTTACGGATACACTTCTTAATTTGTTTGCAATGAAAGTAACATTTTTTTGTAAAACACAAGATATTTGCGAAAAACTTATCGCCCGTGTTAGAATAATTTATTTCGACTTAAGTATGCACTCTGATATGATTAATCAATATTCTTAAAGGAGAAACAGTAATATGAATCAACTATTTTTTATTCTTCATTCTAGTATGACCTTTTCAGGAATTGCATTCTTATCCATTACGTTATTTAGGATCAGAGTAAAACTAACTGAAATAATCAGAACAATCGTTTTTTGTATTTTCTTATCTACTTTATCATTGCTCATGCACACGACGCTATCTAGCTTCAATCCGTTCATCTTAATATTAATTTATGTGTTTGGGTTCCACTATGTGATAAGGAAAAAATTCTTTCAAGGTTTGTTCTCTGCCTTCAGTGCTTATCTATTGTTCTTTGGTGTTCAAATTGGAATTCTTGCTTTATTCAAGTTGTATAACATCATAGATAGCACTAAAATAAAGTTGTATTCATTTGAAGGCTACTTAATAGATGCCTCTACCCTTATAATTATTCTAATGATATGTTTCGTTACAAGATATTTTAGAGAAGGTTTCACATTTAACCCAGATAAGCCAAGAGGAATCAAGAGTATATTAAACAATAGAGTATTTCTCATATTTGTATTATCATCAGTGATTATTTTGTGTTATTGGTTTGAACTGGTCAATGAAGCCGATTCGTTTGAGTTTATGTATTACATGATGGTATTCTTAGTTTTTTTGATTACGATATTGTTATACTTTACAAGTAAACGCGACAAAGAAGAATTGGAAGAAGAACTTAAATAATTATATCCTGCGCAATGTAATTTGAAACCTTAGTTTCTGTTTGTTTTTTATAGTCACGCATTCTCATGGTAATCGATTTCATCTGAATTGTTGCCTTACAAACGTTGTTAGAATGAATCAACTTTTCAGCAGTAGTAACAATATTAAACTCATTGTTTTACGTGAACCCACACCAGATGCTCGACCGTTATAACAAGTGATAAACGCGTTATCGTTACACGTTAGATTATCCATGAACTTACCGTGTATTTTTTTATTTACTGGTAAATGATACAATAGGGAAATACAGCATGTCTCACTAATTAAAAATTTAGGAGTGAAGCAAATGTCAGTTGATGTCTATCTTAATTTTAATGGAAATTGTCGTGAAGCAGCAGAATTTTACGCAGAGGTTTTCGGTACTGAGAAGCCACAAATTATGACATTTGGTCAAACGCCGCCTAACCCAGACTACCCGCTTCCAGAAGAAGCAAAAAATTTAGTCATGCACACGCGGCTTAACATCGATGGAAGCAATGTTATGTTTTCTGATGTTTTTCCTGGTATGCCTTTTGTTGCTGGGAACAACATAAGCCTCACAATCGTCAATAAGGACGAAGAGAAAATCAAATCTCTATTTCATAAATTAAAAGAAGGAGGCCAAGTAGGCATGGAACTTCAGGAAACATTCTGGAGCAAATGCTACGGCAGTCTTGAAGATAAGTTTGGAATTCATTGGCAATTCAACTATGACAATGGCGAAATGGTTCTGTAATTCCTCCAAAAACATAATAAAACAAAAGGATATGGAACTTTTCTATTAAAGAATAGTTCCATATCTTTTTTTAAAAACGGATCGTTACTTATATCCCTAACCTTTGCATAATTTATGTTTTTTATAGAATACTAGGTCCCTATCGTATGAAGTTTTTTAGCTCGTTTGACTTTCATTTCATTCATCCTTGTCTAATTTGAATATTTTGTTTTAATACTTCCAATTCCTCTTTGAACCCTGATAAATAACCATTATCTACATCTAATTGGAATAGAGGGACCACCTCCTTGTTTTCCGAAATATTTTATTTTTTGACAATTCAAGCTGGCTTAGTCCCATTAAAAAGAAAAACCTCAGCTGTAATAGCTAAGGTTTGGAAGACTGATTTACTAGCTCACGATAGTGTTCTTCGATTTTGACTTCCTCTCACATTCATTTCGATACGACAAAGGCAACTGTTGTACCTTGATCGGGATGACTTCGAATTTGCAGTCCCTGTACATACATTTGTTTTAAGCTCCGATCCACATTGGACAGACCTGTTCCCTGCCTAATGCCCGATCGCCTTTCAAGTATTCGTTCCAGCGTTTCTTCATCCATCCCAATACTGTTATTCATAGTTGTTATTTCCACTCGATCTTTATGATCAATGATTCTAATGCAGATCTCTCAGCCAATTACACGCATCAATATAATCTTTATTTCGACGATCGGTTACTTGGATTATGACGCCCTGGGCGTTTCGTTTAAATATGGATCTGTTATCGGAAATGAATGTTACTATTATTTGTAGTCCAACAGGAGGAAGGCTGCGCGTTGGTTAATCTGGGCTTCTCTTGTAGGAAAGACTACGCATGCTCAGCAAAAATGCTTCGAATGTTTATTTAAACGAAACTTTCAATAGATATTTTTTATAGTGTGGTGGTATTGTAAAGAGGAACAATTTCCTTGATCAAAGTGGAAATATTCAGAAAAACTTAACATTTGGCAAAGTGAAAAAACAAGATCAAGTTAGGAGACTTCGTTTACTATGAAACAGAACAAATATGATGATCTCGGATTCTTCGAAAAATACAGTCAGATGCCTCGTTCGATTGGTGGATTAAACGCTGCTGGGGAATGGCACGAACTCCGTGCGTTGCTTCCCGAGCTTGGCGATAAAAATGTTCTTGATCTTGGATGCGGCTTCGGCTGGCATTGCCAATATGCTCGCGAACAACAGGCCCGGTCGGTGGTGGGTGTAGATCTCTCAGAGAAAATGTTAGCACATGCCAGAGTGATAACCAACGATTCCGCGATCGACTATCGTCGGCTCGCGATTGAAGACATCGACTTTACAGCAGGGGAATTCGATGTCGTGATAAGTTCCCTTGCCCTTCATTATGTTGAGCGCTTCGACATCGTTTGCGGTAAAATCCATCATTGTCTTGTTCCAGGGGGTACATTCATACTCTCGGTCGAACATCCGGTCTTTACCGCACTCGCTGCACAAGACTGGCATTATGGTCCGCAAGGCGAGAGACTACATTGGCCTGTCGATGACTACCAGAATGAAGGTCTGCGTCAGACAAAATTTCTGGACAATGATGTTATCAAATATCATCGAACAATCGCCACTTATGTTAATGCGTTAATTGACGCTGGATTTAGCATTATGAAGCTATCTGAACCTCAGCCGTCGCAAGAACTGCTGGCTAAGCATTCCGATATGCGAGACGAAACCCGCCGTCCTATTTTCCTCTTGATCGCAGCGGTCAAGAATTAGAAATTTCAATTTGAAACAACGGAGCTTTGATTATCTTTCAATTCATCTACAAATTATTCTTTTACTTATAGTCATGCAACACAAGGCCCCCACCGACCATAAATGGTTAGTGAGGGCTTTACTTTAATCGTTTACTTAGTATTACGTTTCCTTAATTAATATAAAACTTAATTCTCGTTCCATTCGAGTAGCGGGTTAATTGATGTCCCACCCATGAACCTGCCCCGCGATTGTCCGAAAACGGTACATAGCGTACATCCGCACCACGCCCGCCTTCCTGACACATTGCCATCGGCCACTCATCACGATCATAGCCTGGTTTCGTAGGAATACCTCTTAAGGCCTCTTTACGATTCTCAGCAGCTCCCTCACGGTCAATCGTACAAATTGATGAATGTCCGGCTGCTATTGCGTCGCGCATGTGTGCTCCTGTTAGCGGATACCTACTTAGCGGAAAGGTAATGGTTGCGTCGTAGGCAGCGGCTGCATCCGTCTTAACTGGTACAGCCAAACAAAAAAACAGTGTAAAGGCAATTGCAACCGTTAGAAATAATGAAAATGCCAATGACTTATTCTTCAAAAATCTCATATTAATTGTCACCCCCTTTCTATTTGGTAATTATTGGATTATACAATCCAGACATATTATATCAAACCAAATGTTAAAATATGGTTTTATTTTCAAGCTTGAACATGCGCCTCTTCGCTTTTATAAACAACAAAAAAGCTCCCATCGACCATAAGAGGTCAGTGAGAGCTACATGTTAAGTATAATAGAAAGTTGATCGTTAATGATTTTCTTATAAGTTGGATATCAATTATTTCATCAAAAAATCGATCCCCTTTTGAATCATAAAATACTCCATTGCAATAATTCCTAAGCAAAAGAAAATATAAAAAAATACTTTCATCTGACGATATGCGCTTCAATCATTTTACACTCTAAATTTGCAAATCTGTCAAAGGCTTCTCCAGACCGCCCCAGGACTCAGGCAGTACTTTACTATTGTCGACGTAAACAAATTGTAAATACTTTGACACGTTGTTAACCCGCTCTTCTATTAGAAACTCCCGAATTTCAGACGCTTTTGCAGGCACTGTGTTATTCACTACGCTCTTAAAACTCTTTAAGGGTAGAAATATATCCGGACTCTTCTTGTAAGAACAGCGAGATGGAAACCGCGGTGAACTCCCTGAATCGTATTTGGACAGCTTTACTGCTGAATAATGCTCCAATAGTAAGGAATACGCATCGAACGCCAGTACAGCAAACCCTTCGTCCGGTTCTCTTCGAGCATAGGTGTTCATCATCTTCTGGCAATCCTTTAATGTAGGCCAAAAAAATACATGCCTGTCCAGGCATGCCCGAAAATGTTCCTGTGTGATTGCTGCATCTATCACACTGTCAGCAATTCTTAGATGAGCATTTAATGTAATACAATAATCATCATAATACACTTCCTTGGCCTCTGATCGACGCTTACCCGCGAGCTGGGGATTCATAATAAAACTTGATAAGAGAGCATCGAAATGAGCAATAGACGGCAAATTCCTAACTCTTGTAAAATGATATAAAGACTTTCTTCCTTTTGCTTTAGTTATTTCAGTTATAAGTGCTTCTCTCATTATCCCCATCCTTCACGTCTATTTTTTGGTTTTGCCTGTTTTGCAATTTGAGCGAATTGCTGGTTTGTTACCTATCCTTCAATCCATTAACATTAAAGCTTATTGCATTCGATACCACAATTATATTATATCCATTATTTGGAATTAATTCCAAACTTATATCTAATCACTGCAATAGTTTCGGATACTTCATTTACGTCACGAACATGTTTGGGGGAACACCATCTTAGGTTGTTTGTGTCAAGTTGATAGGAGCCAATGTACCGCGGAGTGTTTCATAAAGCCAGTCGTTAACCCATTCGAGTATGTCCATAAATCTAAATTTCAAATTAAAAGATGTATCGTCTGTACAAAGCGATAAATGAAAACCAAAAAAGCCCTCAACAGCCTATAAAGCTGAATGAGGACTATACCTATCATCGTTTCTTCGACAGCGTTTTTCTTTCTCAATCGATTTTACACCACTTTATGACTATTTCAATAATTACCAAATAAACTATTCATATTCCCATTGATGATAAATTGTACGAAGTTTTAGAGACATTCGACTTGGAAGTACGACCTTGGGTCACCACTAATGTTGTGGCAGGGAACTAGCAAAACGAGTGTTAGCGATCTGGCAGATTTGCAGCCTTGATCTTCTGCATCCACTTTCATTGAAATAGGTGGACGGTTAGCTCTGACGCTTCCCAGTACCCGCCTTCACTGATTCATAAGAGTGCGCGATTGCACTTTCGGCAACTACCTATGTTTATGAATGTTTCTTTAAATCGTAAACTTCCCGACTTCTCGCTTTAATAATAAAGATACATTGCTCAATTCTTTCAGTTTGGATATCATTTCGTCGACAGTAGCATGCTGTTCCTCTGTAGAAGCAACAACTTCCTGCGATGCAGATGCCGACTCATCAATGAGCTTCGAAGATTGCATCAGAGCTTCCATTGATTCCTGAGACGTAGTCGACAGTTCATTGAATATATGCTGGATACGCAGCGTACTTTCTACTGTTAAGTCAACCTTCATTACAATCATTTCAAGCGATTCTTGGCCTTGCATCACTAAATCGTTCTGTAAGATTACCACCCGTTGGTTAGCCTCCATCAGCTTAACAGCTGCATTCGTTTCCGCTTGAATCTTACGAATGAGCTCGGTTATTTGTTCCGCCGCTCTTCCTGAGCCTTCAGCAAGCTTACGAACCTCACCTGCAACT
Organism: Paenibacillus sp. SYP-B3998; assembly: GCF_010820665.1. Classification (GTDB taxonomy): domain Bacteria; phylum Bacillota; class Bacilli; order Paenibacillales; family NBRC-103111; genus Paenibacillus_E. Next base: position 35,330 of record NZ_JAAIKC010000002.1, read on the forward strand.
ACTGCAAATCCTGCCCCATGTTCGCCAGCGCGGGCTGCTTCAATTGCAGCATTAAGCGCGAGTAAATTTGTCTGACTGGCTAATTCAGAAATCACAGTAATAATCTCGCCGATTTCATTGGACCGATAGTTCAGCTCGCCAATTGTTTCAGTCGAACGGCGAATTGAACTAACCATCTCTTCTAAATTATCAACAGACGCACGATTAGCACTCTGGCCGGTTTGTACGGCTTGTAATAAATGCTGGGAATCGCCAACTGTTTTTTCCGTTTCCCTCTTAACTTCTGCGGAGATTTCCTCTGTCCGCTCCATCATCGTGAGAACTTGCCGCACATGTTCCGCTTGCTGTGTCGATCGATCGGCCATATCAGCAATAATCGTTGTCACCTGCTTTGAGCTTTCGTCCATCTGCTCTGCGGCAGCTTGAAGCAGGCTCGTGTTCTCATTCACGTGGTTTGCTCCATTCATGACATTACCAACAATTCCCCGTAAGTTGTCTAAAAACTGATTAATTGAATAGGCAAGCATGCCAATCTCATCTTGTCTCTTCATATTTAGCTTCTGCGTCAAATCGCCGCCTTGTTCAACGAGCTCCATAACATGCTTATTTATCGTACGCAGCGGTCGAACAACATAACGAGTTAATATAATAAAAAGCAGGACAGCAAATATAGCCATTGCGAAAACAAATCCTCCAATAATTAAATACAGGTTTTCCATCATTGGGTTATAAATTTGATTTAAAGGCATGGACAAAACTAACTTATAACCTGTATCACCAATCGAGGTGAATGCATAAACATTCTCAGAGTCACCCATACCATTGGTTCCCTCGGTACTAGCAATTACTTGCCCGATTTTGCTCAACTGTCTATCCGACTCTTCACTCATTGCTTTGCCTACGATGAACTTTGGATTCTCACTTGCAGCGAATCGTCCTTCTTTATCTAAGATAAAATAGTGTTCTTCGCCACTTCCTTTCATTTTCGTCAATACCTCTTTAACCTCTTTACTCTTCAAAGCTTGATTCGTATCACTGCTCTTGAATATTAAATTGTTTAGTTTCGTGGAAGTAAGTTCCACTTTGTAATTTAGCTTTTGTTCAACTTCATTCTTAATAATTTCATTAAAATTAGAAAGCGTAAATTTGCATAGACTTGCAAAAATAAACATCATGTACACTACAGCGACGGTCATAACGATAGTTCGAATTGTTCTTTTCAGTTTCATGTAGGAGTGTTCCTTCCAATCTTCTCATGAGATGTGTTGTAGCAGTTCTGCTCTATTGATCATCCTACGCACCTACTTGTCATATCGCCAAGTGACATAATGTAATCAGTTATTTTAGCACTGCAACTACGATGATTATCCATAGTCGCATCCTCGAGTAAATTCGCACTAATGATCATATAAGGACAGAAGCCCGAGAGGCGTTCTCCCGAGCTTCGACAAATGTTCTCGTACTTGCATATCCAATAGCACTTTTTTATCTTCATCAATTGTTATTCATTTACGATTTTCCATAAACACCCTATCATTAAATTATGGTCGCATCAACGTCCGCCCTATTTACACGATAAGTAGTTAACGAATCCGCATTTTGAAATGGCGTAGCATTCATACCGTGTCCTGAATAACTTTGTCCACTCCACTTTGTAATTTGGCTCCGAATTTTTGATATTGCCCCCTTCAATAAGTATATCCTTTTTGGGTACACACTGAAGTCCAGGACATAAAAAAGAAGCCAACGAAAGGCTTCCTTCTTAATTGATGCTTATGTAATTACTTAAACAATTCATCTGGAGCTTCCGGACGATGACAACCAATCCAACAACCAGTTATTACAAGCTTACTTGCAATAAAGGTCAACGCATCATGCGCAAATCTAGCAACCAATGTTTTCAATTTTATCACCTCATCCCCTAGTCAAGATATTCAACTAATTTGTTAAAAGACTTCGTTGTTGTTAAAGATTGAATGAAGAAAACAACTGACAAGATGTGAGAATGGAACAAAAAGTTAGTACACACAATACAAATTGAAAGTAGCTTTAATACTGGATAATATTTCTTATCTAATCTACTTCTCTTTATGCCACTGGGTGCATTAATTGCTAGTATCATTATCGAAAGCACATTTAAAACAAAACCATTATACCAATATTCAATTGGTGTGTATATCGCTATCAACATAAAAGTAGCTGTAATAAAATTACAGAGATTCGATGATTTTAAGTGCAAACCGCCGCTCACATAACGCAGTACTGGAAAAGCTATTATAGCGGTAAAACCAGCCCTTATATCCCCAGTTACTGCGCTGATTACTAAAACCGATATTATTGTTATAATTAAATTTATTACTGCAATTAAAGCATATCTCAGAACTGGAAGAGAGGACGAGGAATCGGGATAATTTTTTAGTATAGAGGCAGACAGATTATCCGCCATTCTCTCAATACTAACCATCCTTCTCCTCCTGTCTATTGTAACGGGATTCTACATGTTTTTTATTCTGAACCCAGGCATAACAAATGCCTCCAACTAGTGAAACAGCGATGAAAATAATTATGTATGTGTGTAATGAATACACAACGAAGCTTCTTGAGCCGAAGTAGGAGGCTATCATACTCATAGCTAGTATGAGTACCCAAACTACGTTAATTAAGTTGAACGAATAAACGCCTGAAAATCTATGTTTAATAAAAGAAAATCTGATGTTTGTCTTTATTAATATGTACGCCACTATTAAGCACACCGTGGATGAAATAAAATGAGTTACAACGAAGTGCACTATGTTAGTATTCATTTTTTCCATTGAACTCAAATGGAATCTCAAGGCAATTATTGTTACTACTGCGTCAATGGCAGAAACTGCTACACTTCCGGTTAGGCAGACGATTATCGCGTAAAATACTGGATATAGTCTTACTATTGTTAAAGTGATAATGTAGGCTATAATTTGAAGTAACAAATATGGGGAATCTACGGCAATGAACTTAAAATAAAAATTAACGAATCCGACTACTAAAGTAATAATTGTGATTTGCTTGTCGTTACCTTTTATCGGAATTTGAAAAATTGCAAAATTTAGTATTACCATTGAAGCGATGAAAATCAAGTTAACTACTAATTCAATGATTAAAGTCATTGTATTATTCCCCTTTTGTAATTCTTTTTTTCTTATAGATCTTGTTGTCTTTAATTAATTCGCGAATATAGGCTGATATTGACGAATGGGATTGTTCAATTTCAAACCATTCTTCTTCGGTAAGGGTTAACGAAACTGTTTTAGACCTACCGATAGATTTTCTTCCTGATCCTTCACGTTTTCCGCCCCTTGCCATCACAGAACGCCCCAGTCTATCGTTTGAATTATATTTTATTTATCATATATCAAGCTAGTATTTAGGTCAATTGAAAAACATGATATTTATCAATCGATTAGAGGTGTAATTTGAATTTATTACTGATTATTCTAGCACTTGTCTTTATGTCACTAATAAACATTGTGGCAGTTAGAGGAATAAAGTCTTCCTCCAATCATAACCGTGCCAAGGAATTAGGTTACTGGTTAATTTACATTGTTTACTGGTCTTTCACACTTCCTATCTTGATAACGAAACAGTCCTACTTTTACTCAAATGGAAGTCCAATAAATTATACCCTACACGTTACAATATGGCTTCTTATTGTTTACTTAATGATTACAGTACTGATTCCTTTAATAATTCTTCCCTTTAGTAGTATTTTAAAAGAGAAAGTTGCAGAGAAGTACAACACCAATCTATATCCCATTACGGATAAACAACAATTCATGTTCGTATTTGTAACGATCACGGTAGGCATCTGTGAGGAAATTATTTTTCGTGGCTTCATGCAGCATTACGTAAAGGAATTTGGTGTTTCAACCTTATGGAGCTTTCTAATTATATCAGTAGTGTTTGGTGCTGGTCATTTTATGCAGGGGCTCACTGGAGTAATCTCTTCAACCCTGCTTGGTCTGATATTAGGCTATTTGTATTACACAACAGGCAGCCTGCTAATACCAATCCTTGTTCATATCCTTTATGACGCTAAGGCGATATATATCTCAAGAGTTCTCACAAAATCACACAAAAGCTTATTACTTAAAGAAATACAAGACGAATTACATCGCAACTAAAAGCAAAACAAAATCCTAGGCTTTTGTTACATTTTACTTCGTTCGTAATCGTACACTAAATATCTCTATAATCCTACAACAGGTTTAATTTAATCTTCTCCCCATGAGACCCGTCAATTAGAACAAAAAAGACACTAACATAGCGTTAGTGCCTAAGACTTGCACTTGAAATATAAGTTAATTTAAGGATACACGTTGATCTTTCGCAGTATGTTATTGTCATAAATAAGAACATTACCCTTATTATCCACAGCAAACCGTGTGTCTGATCCGATGGAATTGGAAAAGGGTTCTTTTTCCCCCGGAAATAAATTAAAGTTATATTTTCCCCCAATAGCCCATCTGCCAGCGGGGGATTCATCGTTTATATAGATTAGCTCTTAATTGAATCCGAATAAAATAACTAATGCATATCCCAGAAGCGAAAGTAATACAGATCCAATAAGCCCCGCAGCAAACGACTTCATTCCCAATCGTCGAAAAGTCACGATGTCAACGTTAAGTCCAAGTCCCGCCATTGCCATAGCAATCAATAAATAAGCAATAACAATCAATTGGTTAGATACGCTTATTGGTATAATGCCAAGTGTATTTATCCCGCTCATAGCGAGAAACCCAAAGATAAACCATGGAATCGGAATCGATTTCCAACTTGTTTTCTGCGCATCGGGATTATCCTTGCGCTCCATACGATTCGCCCATATCCCAATCACGATTGCGACCGGAACCAAAAGAGCAACGCGCGAGAGTTTGACGATGACAGCCAAATCAACAGAATCTTGTCCTCCCGGTGCTGCCGCGGCGATTACATGGGCAACTTCGTGAAGTGTTGCACCTGAGTAAATACCGTATCCCTTAGCTGTTAACCCAAGCACCGGGTACAGGAAGGTATAAAGAAGTGTAAAAATGGTACCTAGAATAGCGACTGTTGCAGCCCCAATCGCAGTCTCGTCATCACTGGCCTTGATTTGCGGCGAAATAGCTACAACTGCAGCTGCTCCGCAAATCGCTGTCCCACAAGCTGTTAAGATGCCTAACCGTTTTTCTACTTTGAATAGCTTCGTGATGCCATACACAACAAAAAGGGTAAACACAATATTAATGACGGCAATCGCTAAAACCTTGGGACCCGCATGATAGATATCAATCAAATTTAATCTCATACCTAGCAAAATAATACCGTATCTCAGAAGCTTCTTAGTGGAAAATGCAATACCCGTCATTGCACGCTGCGGTACGCCAATAACGGCTCTCCAAATGATGCCCAGCATGATTGCAATGACAAGCTGACCCATAATACTAAGAAGCGGAAAACCCGTCAAATAGTTAGCTATAATAGCAAGGAATAGCGTTAATCCAATCCCTTGTGTAAATCCGAAACCCTTATTCTGTTTCATTGGTAACACGTATGCCTGTTCCATTGTCTTCACTCCCAGCCTTGTCGTAAGAACTACATTGTTCGTTGTAGTTTCACTATAAGGCTATTTAAATCATAAGTGAAATAACGATATCCTATCTGTATCATGAGAAAAACTTATGATAGAATTGATCTGTTTCCCTGCGTGCATTTACTATGTGGATAAAAGGAGGTATTAAACATGATCGTAGAGACACTTAAGGTCTTTGTTACTGTAGCCGAACAAAGTAACTTTTCCAGGGCCGCGGAGCTGCTAAACTTATCCCAGCCGGGCGTCTCTTTACATATACGTAATCTGGAAAATGAACATGGCGCGAAGCTCATGCATCGCTCACCTAAACATGTCAAACTAACCGAGGCAGGAGAAATTCTTTATAGTCGAGCGAAACAAATCTTATCGCTTTATGAAGAAGCCAAGCACGAAATCCATTTATTAACTGAAAAAGTGTCCGGATCGATCCACATTGGGGCTAGTTTCACCATCGGGGAGTACATCCTACCACGAGTGCTTGCCGAATACGCAAATCAATTTCCTGAAGTCGAAATATCAGTGACGATAGCCAATACAGAGGAGATTACTCAAGCTCTGAAAGCTAACAAACTTGACCTTGCCCTAGTTGAAGGAAATGTATCCTCCCATGGAATGCTCATTACTCCTTATATGAAAGATGAAATGATTCTAATCGCCTCATCAGACCATCCATTAGCGGCGAACAGAGCTGTAAAAACGGAAAGGCTCCAAGATCAAATCTGGATACTTAGAGAAAGCGGATCCGGTACTCGATCTTTCTGCGATCAGTTTATCCAAGCCGCAGGCCTCACGATGAAACGATCTTACGTCTTTAACAGCAGTCAAGGAGTGAAAGAGGCGGTCTATGCTGGCCTAGGAATTACTATCCTCTCTCGTTGGATCGTAAGGAAAGAACTTGAATTGGGGGAGATCAGTCAAATTCCAGTTACCCCCAAACTCTTGGAAAGAAACTTTTGGATCATTCGAAATCACGATCATTCTTCTACGATGGCTGTGAACGTTTTCGTCCAGAAGCTTTTACAAAGAAAAACATAATCGGTCTGATCTCCCATCAAACGGACGAATCTTAGATCAATCCAGCATTTACACCCTATGCGTAGCCCCAGCCTAAGCAGCTTTATCTTTTATTTATGGAACATTAATGACAAAAGGCACAGTAAACACTTTTCCATTTTGTTGAAATTGACCCCAAATTTTAAATACACCACTATGCGGGAAGGTAGCCATAAACTTGGCATCCGGTCCAGAGGCTTTTTCCTCTAAAGGATGGACATGCAAATATTCTCCACCTTCTTGATTAAGAATAACTACATGTCCTACGGCTCCAAGGTAAGGCTGTAAATCCGCCACAGGTTGTTTCGTTTGAGCGTCCTTCATATTGAAATTCAAATTGAGTTCCATTCCTGCCATGAGATGATCGAAGGTGAGGGTCACTTCTTTGCCATCAACGATTTGGGTCAAGGATGCATCGGGTAAAATAGCTTTTTGCTCGGGGACACTCCCTTGCGTCGTTACCCATTCTGTTTTGGTCATTGCTCCTAATCCCGAAGGTACGAAGTCTGCAATCAATTCAAACTCTCCCGCATTTGGAAATTGCGTAGTTACTGTAAATTCTCCCTTACCTTTATAATCCGGATGTATGTGATTAAAGAAAGATAGATCTTTACTTACAACAATAAAATGCATCTTTTTTTCATGTTGGACATCAAACTTGTCGATCGACATTCCGTCCTTATCTTGAATATGAACAGTGATGGTCGTATCTTGGTTTGGCAGGGGCTTAGCATTTGAAAGTGTAAAAGTTGCTTTTACAAGCTCCGCCTTCGTTTTATCCGCTTCTGTTACCATCGCCTTGTGATCCATTCCTCCCTTATCGCTATGATTTGCACTTTCCGTTGCTCCTGGTGTTCCGCCTTTCATCGTTTGATCCATGGAACCGACTGATTTTCCACAAGCTGTTAATACTGCAGTAGTTAATAAAATCGAAAATATCATTTTTTTCATAATTTCCTCCTAGACCTGATCTCCCTATTATTGTAAAGGAGACTTATGTATATCTTGTGTAGATCAGATCGTTAATTCAGAGGAAATCTTATTGTTACCGTTGTACCTTCTTCTACGGCGCTCTGAAGATGGACTGTCCCACTGTGGGCCTCGACTAATCTTTTCACGATGGTTAAGCCAATTCCACTGCCTCCCGTTTTACGGTCACGAGACTTGTCCGCACGATAAAAACGTTCGAATACATAGGGAATATCCTTATCACAAATGCCAATTCCCGTATCTCTGATACAAAAAACTGCTAGTTGGTCTTCATTATGCAAGTCAATCGTAACCTCACCGCCATGAGGGGTAAATTTTAATGCATTCATTAACAAATTAACGAATACTTGCCCAATACGCTGCTTATCCACTCTAACTTGAACGAGTGCGTCACTGTACACATTAAGTCCAACACCTTTTTGTTCAAAGGCCGCTCGGCTTGCCTCAACGTGATGTTCTAAGATTGCGGACATATTTTCTTTATTTAATACTAGCGTAAAATGGGAAGACTCCATTTCGGTTAGCTTTTCCAAATCTCCTACGAGATAGCGCAGTCGCTCGATTTCTTCATAACAAGATGCTAGTCGCTTAGGCGTAGGTTCCCAAACACCTTCAATCATAGCTTCAACATGGCTTTTAAGTGTTGCTAGCGGTGTTCTTAACTCATGTGCCACATCCGCAGTCAGTGTTTTCCGTAATTGCTCCTGTGAATGGAGCTGCTCGGCCAAATAATTAAGAGAAGCACCTAGCTGAGCGAGTTCATCATTGCCCTTAATCGTAGTTCTTGCCGTAAATTCCCCTCCTGCCATTCGCTCCGCGATTCTTTTCATATGAATAAGAGGACTTGTAACTTTTTTAGCAATAACAAGACTTATTACAATAGAAAATACAATGCCTAGGATAGCTGACCACAGAACAGACTGCACAAGCGCTTGCTCAAAATGGTTATCAAATGCCGGTGAGCTCATCCCGCTATCCGTCGCTTGCTGCTTGTAGAGAGAAAAATGGTAGTGGGTCTCCACAATAAATGCAATCGTCGAAATAAGTATGACGCCAGAAGCAATACCAATAAAGGCAATCGCGAACCGTGCATATAATCCTCTCATGAAGACAATCCTCCCCCAAATCGATACCCGACAGCAAAGACAGTTAGAATATAAACAGGATTTTTCAGATCAGATTCTATTTTCTGCCTAAGATTCTTCACATGCTGATCAATTGCCCTGACATCACCTTCAAAATCATAACCTAGCACCTTCTGAATGAGATCCTCACGCGTAAAAATTCGTCCAGGGTGACGTGCTAGCGTAAAGAGCAATTTATGTTCGCTAGGGGTTAAAGCAACAAATTCTCCCTTCTTCACGACTTCACGTGATGTCGTATGAATAACAAGATCACCAGATTGAAAGGATATCGTTTCAGCCAAAAGTGCATCTTCCTGTGAACGACGAATATTTGCCTTTACTCTAGCTATTAATTCACGTGGGCTAAAAGGCTTTAACACATAATCATCCGCTCCCATGGTCAGTCCCCGAACGCGGTCATCCTCTGTGACTTTTGCTGTCAGCATAATAATTGGAACTGCCGAATATTGCCGAATAGATTGACATACTTCTTCACCAGATCGATCAGGGAGCATCAAATCCAAAATAACTAGATCCACTCTTTCACCGTGAACTAGCTCCAATGCGCGCTTGCCATTCGCAGCTTCTAGTGTGCGAAAACCCTCTTTTTGCAAGTAGGATACGACCACTTCTCTAATTTTTTCCTCATCATCCACCATGAGTACAGTTCTCAAACTGGATCACCTCCGTTACTTGCATGTACAAAAAATTATAGCTGAACCCACTAGGAAACACTATTCCTAGCCTACAAGAATCAACACAAAGATTAGCGATTACTGCTATCTCCGAGTATTTTATACAAAATAAAATCAGTATATTTAATTTGTCCATTGCCTACAATTCTTCAATTATATATGATGATATTTATCTACATTGAGAATCATTATCAATATTTTCAGAGTAAAAGAAAGAAGGTAGACAGCATGATGCAAAGACGAAATCTCCTCGCATTGCTATGCATATTAACCCTTATAGGGTCATTCTTAGCGGCATGCAGCAAACAAACAGAAGGAACAGGGAGTTCAAAGATAGCGCAGAACCATATAGCAGCTTCTAGCAGCCCACCCACATCTAACGCAAAGGAAAACACCCCCACGACACACAGCTATACCGATTATAAAGGACACCAGGTGACAATTCCCGTTAAACCTCAGCGATTCGTCTTTCAGGGGGAAACGTTTGGTGACTTGCTCACTTTGGACTTAATGCCTGTCGGAGGCGGGAAAACGTTTGTAGATGGCATGGTGTTCGAAGACAAAGTTAAGAAAATGGAGGATACTGGCTTCCCAATGAACCTTGAGAAGATACTTGAGCTGCAGCCTGATCTCATCATTACCGGAAGTACGGACGATAAAGAATTCGAAGCATTATCCAAAATAGCTCCTACAATCATGTTTGACACCTTTGCGTCATTGGATGATCGCATGCATCTTTTAGGTGATTTATTCGGTAAGAAAGAGCAGGCCGAACAATGGCTGGCGGCTCATCATGTCCAGGAACAATCGATGTGGAAACTTCTTAAAGAACAAGGCATGAAGCCTGGAGAAACGGCTAGTGTTTTAACCTATTACCCTGGAAATCGTTTATTCGTCATGGCGACGACTGGCCTTTCTCAAGTCTTATATCATCAGGATGGGTTCAAACCTACCAAGAGAATCCAGAGCGTTCTAGATGAAAAAAAGGGGTTTCAGGAAATTTCCATGGAGCTGCTTCCAGAAGTAGTAGGAGATCGTATTTTCATACTGACGCCTGTTGCAGATGAAGCTGTTAAATTCACTGCTGAAATGATGCAAAGCGAAATATGGAAAGCATTACCTGCTGTAAAAAACAATAAGGTTTATCAAATTGATATTCGCAAATCAGCAAGTGACGCGACGACTAGGGAGTCTCTTCTTATCGAACTGCCAAAACTGCTAAATCATTAAACGTTTTGGTTCATCATACAGGATCTTGTCGATAGCTTTTCAACTAACCGTTGAAAAGCTTATTTATTTTTTATACAATAGAGAAAGTGATAATCATTCTCAATTAAAAAAGGGGACTCAGCAGGTGACTCAACCCATTGTAACTACTCTTCCACTTCGTTCCTTGCTGTTCCAATTGTTAGAAGTTGCCCACAAGGAACACCCAGCTAACTGGAAGTCTGAACGCATTGTTTGCAAGAGGCATCATTTATTCGTATTCAAAATTGGAACAGGCGTTCTATATATCGATAACAACCAATATCATTTTGCGCCTGGTAAGAGTTACATCGTCCCCCCTGGATCTTCGCTATGTGTCCAGAGCGACTTCGATTGTGAGACAAGTTATTTTCTCATCACTTTTACTACTTTACAATCTAAGCCCAATGATGAAACTGTCGTTTATACCCACCCTATTATTCCTAACCGTTATGAGCTATCCGCTTATCCTTTCTCTCGTCTGATTCGGTTAATCGAGGAATTGTATGCAGGCAGAGATTGCAGCTCGGACATAGAATGGTATACCCAGCAACTACGCTTCATGCAGCTAATGGGCTTTGTGCTCGAGCATAATCTGCGTTCGGATCATTCACTCAGCGCCACGCATTCTGTTGAGAATACGATTCAATATTTGAATCGTCATTATATGGAGAATATCACTGTCAAGCAGCTTGTCCAGCTTGCTAATGTATCTCAATGGCAATTCACGCCCATCTTTCAAGAGCTGACCGGCAAGAAACCTCTTGACTACTTGACGGACCTCCGAATTAACCACGCCAAAGAATTACTTAGAAGCTCAGACGAACCCCTTCGTGAAATTGCTGCAAAAGTCGGGTTTGCGGATGAATATTATTTTAATCGACGCTTTCGCAACACAGCAGGCATCACGCCTAAGCAATATGCACGAAGAATGCGTGGAAAAGTTCGTGTCATGGATTGGACCGGTCATGAGGTCGACATTCCTGTCATGCCACAGAGGGTGATCTATCATGGGGAAACCTTCGGCGATCTGATTGCCCTTGGAGTTGAGGCGATCGGCAGTGCTTCGACCTTCATACGAGGAACGATCTATGAGGATCATCTGGATGATATCCACGATATCGGCCATCCTTTTAATTCGGATAAGTCACGTATGCTTGAACCTGATTTAATCATAGTGGCCAATGAGGACGAGAACCTATACAGTACAATATCTCAAATTGCACCCACGGTTACTTTTAATTCTTTTGCTCCTTTGGAGCGGCGCCTTCATACGCTGGGAGATCTACTTGGTAAGCAAAAAGAAGCCAAACTGTGGCTTGACGCTTATACCGCCAAAGAATCCACCATGTGGCTCGATCTCCAATCCCATATGAAGACTGACGAAACAGCCTCCGTATTCATTTTTGATCATGGTAATCGGTTATTTGTAATGGGCACAACGGGGCTTTCTTCAGCACTCTATCACCCCTTTGGCTTCAAGCCGGGTGATAAAATTCAAGAACTATTAGCTTCAGGGCAAGCCTTTATGGAAATTACCACGGATCAGCTATCCGCTTATGCAGGTGATCGAATCTTTATGCTCTTAGGCCATAATGAGATTTCCAGGCAAGCTACGCATGCTCTTATGCAAAGTTCGTTATGGCGTAAACTACCAGCAGTTCGCAACGGCTATGTCTATCAAGTAAATGCGTTGCATTGGAATCTAGGCGATGCACTAACAAGAGAGAGGCTGCTCCAAGCACTCCCCCTACTGCTAGCCAGGACGTCATAGTTGTTATGAAACGATTGGTTTATCCCTAGAATGGATGGATAATGCCCTTCTTCTCGATTCAAAATCAGCCGCTGCATGAAATCAAAAGTTTGAAACCTGACAGAGGGTTTATTTTATTTTTTTGTAAATGTCTAAATATGACGAACACATGTGTTAAATTGGTTGAATATCAATCGGGGGGCCGAATCATTGAACCATGTTACTGAAATTTATATCAAAAAACATCAACAATATGTATCTGAGAATCCTCAAGAACTTAAAAACTACGATACGATCTACGATCACATGATCGTTTACTTCACTGAAATTTTAGGCATGGATGAGCAAGATGCATTAAGATGTATCCATGATTTCAAAAAAGATATGACTTGCGATCTAACGAGCATCATCATTCAGAGTGAACTCCTGTGAATCTCCCATTGGGAGGGCTATAGTTCCTTTTCCAGGTTTCGATTAAAAAAATTGTTGCATTTTTCGACCTAAACTTACATTTTTGTTTGTTTTCAGACAGAATTTTTATTCTATTTCTGCTAAACTGAGCTCATCTTAGTAAAGAGGTGGGGATAATTATGATCCAGATGCTATGGTTACTAATTTTAATTTTGTTTTTATTTGGAGCTTCCGTTCATGATGGGGATAATGATCCTCCTGAACGGATTCCAAATACGGCCGATTCATAGTTTTGCCTATCGCTTTTGCATTGACAATTTCATTTAACTACAACTTCAACCTTTGTACCATTTGGATATTTTTCGAGCTGATTAGATATCCACGAGCCTGCGCCTCGATTATCTGCAGGAGTAACGTACCTAATATCAGCACCAGTCCCGCCTTCCGCACACATGGCCATCGGCCATTCGTCTCGATCATACCCTTTTTTGGTAGGAATTCCCTTGAGAGATTCGCCGCGATTTTGCTCAGCTCCTTCTCTATTAATCGTACACACTGCGGACTCTCCGTGTGCGATAGCAGATTTAATATGCGCAGCCGTTTCTGGATAGCGATCACTAGGGAAAACAATTGTTGCCACGGATCCAGGATGCGTTTTACTCGTGCTGCTCTTGAAGATATCTGTGCCGGAGGCATACGAGGCCCCTGCAATTAAGATTACTACAACTAAAAACCATAGGATTTTCTTAGTTGACTTTCTCATCGTTCTCGCCTCCTCTGATTCAAGACTTAATTATAAGAGATGGGAACGTATTTTTGAAGAGGTTGATGTAAATGTGAAAATAAGCCTACCAGTTGGTAGACTCACCCTAAGATTAATGAAATTGCAGGTGGTTATTCAAAGAAATAAACGAGAGCAGAGTTGATCCTTCTTGGCTCTGTTCTCGTTTATTAGGGAAGTTAAAGCTTACCCGATTGAGTCGCCAGTTCGATGATCATAACCATCAACACGAGCAGTTGAATGAGTGAGTTTTTACTCATTTTTCTTCGCCTCCATGAACAGAATAGAAGCTCCTCGCTTTGGTTCCCCTCTCCCACGGAAAATACTATTCACTTCCCACTATCATTTATATGGACATCTATAAGAAAATATAACGGTTTTCCACTCCAAACATTTAACTAGCTTCAAGGTAATTAGCAGGAATATCTTCAAGCTCTGAATGTGGGTCAAACGTTGTGTAGACCAAAACCTTTTCCGGTTCTATATTTACGATATTCCCTTTCACAAAAACGATCTCTTGACCATCTATCGTTGCTTGCTAATTCATCGGGCTGCCCACTTTGAAATCGCTAACTACTTCGCAATGATTTAACAATGGTCACTTAAACCATTTCTTAATAACCGCGGCGCTCTCCTCAGAAGGATAATAATGCTTATCGTCCCCAGTTTCCCCGATAGCGAACACCGAAAATCCTAGAAACCAATCCTGCGTAAATACCTGCCGATAAGCTTCGAACCCTCTTGCTTGCTCCTCTCCGTTGTACACGTCAGAAGGCGAGGGATTCCAAGGATGTTTAGCAGCATAATTCCTTTTAGGAAAGCCAAGCTCACCCAGAAAGATCGGTTTATTCCAACGCTGATGCAACTGTTCAATCTCTTCAACAATAGGTTGTCGCCTATTGTATACTTTAGATGCATAAAGAGCTTCTTTTAATTGCTCCACAGTATTAACGGGTTGATCCGATAATTCAAAATAAGAGCCGATTGATATGTAGTCCATCATCGATAAAAACTGACTATTCAGCTTGTAACGATATTCCCGTTTACTTGATTCGTCGCCCTCTGCAGTGAACCACCAGTTGGTCTTATAGGTAAGGAATCCTTGATAGTGCTTCCTTACCTCATCGGCGGTTTTTACCCATTGTTCATCATAAGGCTCTAAGTATCTTAGATTAGAGGCCATCATTAACACGTCTACCCGTTCTGGAACAGCCACTTTATCGATCAGTTCCTTCAATACCATATGCGTCCAATTGTCAAAAAATCGGTTCACATCGGAAGGGTTCCAATCCGTCTCGTACTTTTCACCCGCTGCTATCCATGGATAGGGCTCTAAAATGACGGCTATTTTGCGCTTTTTGAGTTTTTTTATTACTGCTTTGGCTTTCTGCAAGCTCCCTTGATCCACTTTCATCGTGCTTGCGTCCAGATTGTCAACCAAGATCATCACAGGAACATTAACTGCATTCAGAGAAAGTCGATCCACATCAAGTAACGCTTGATCGATGGAATAATCAACTGACAAATTACCCGATTTTATTTTTTTTTGCATGAAATCAGAGGGAGTATACGTGTTCCATTGAACAAAAATGGCAGCGGCAATTACGATGATAACAGCGCTTGTCGCCCAAACAAAAATCTTGATTTTGCGAATCGGCACCTCCCTTACCTCCTTCTATATTTAGACAAATACCCTTAACTATTAAGTTTATTATATCTGTTTCCATTCTCGACAAATAGTTACTTTTAGTCATATTTCGTATAATTATAAAAATTATTTGTAAACAAAAAATCCCGACCCATGATCAAGAATAAGTGAATCTTCTATTCTTGATCATGAGTCGGGACACTATGTTGCCCTCACTCGTCGCGCAGCTCTCTCTTATTTGCCCAATGCAATAAAGCAAATAAGACAGCACCCAGAGAAATCGGAATAAGGAAAAATAATTGATCCGCTTGCATATTAAATAATAGATATATCAAACCTAGTGGAAATAGTGAAAACATGGCGATGCCTATAGCCATTCGATTACTTGCTGTAAAAGCAATGGTGCTATAACTGCTTTTGGGCACGAACGTGAAACCAAGCCTCTTCTTTTGAATAAAATAGCTTGTTAAAAAAACACAACCTGCCGTTAAAACTTGTAGCATGTAACCACTTGGTGAGTGACTCCCTGGGATATCCTGCATGAACCCCATTAGCTTCAATGCCATCAAGAGAATGGTCTGAATAATCGACAGCGTAATAAAACCTGTAACACTTAAGAGAGCTGAATAGAACACATGCACTTTAAACAACTGCCATATAAACAAAAAAACCAAAATTAGCTGAACGAAAATGTCTAATCCAGCATAGCCATAAATCTCTCTTAACGAGAAGGAAATGAAACTGGCGATTACACATGCAAATACGATGGAAACAACATCAATTTCAAATCTAAAAAAACGAAACGCTAAAAGGTAGATCGCGTATGTTTCAAGAATGCCAAAGAACATAAAAAGAAGGAAGTCCATTTACCCATGCTCCCATAAATCGATATCTGCTACTAACATTTACTATACTATTTCCAACTATTGAAAACAATATGATAACGACTTCCCTCACAGTAAAGACATTCAAGCGTTTTTGGGACAAACAAATCTAAAGAATTGGGGAAATGAGCTTTGATATGGATTCCAAAAATCGGATGCGCAGAGACCGCTTTTCATATTCTTCTAATGTCAATTCCAGACACCCCTCCATATCTTTCCAGAAGGTATGCTCCAGTTTTTTAGCCGTTTCAGCATGATAGATGAGCGCATTCGTTTCAAAATTGAGACGCAGACTCCGTATATCGAAATTTGCTGTGCCAACCGACGCCAGTTTCCCATCGACTACAATCGTCTTGGCATGAAGAAAACCTTGATCATATAAGTAGCATTTCACACCGGCCCTAAGCAACTCCCCCACATAGTACAGGGAAGCCCAATGAACAAAGAGATGATCTGCTTTCTGAGGAATCATAATTCTCACATCAATTCCTGACAGCGCAGCGATACGTAAAGCGTTCAGCATACTTTCTTCTGGAATGAAATAAGGAGTTTGAAGCAATATCCGACTCTTCGCTGTATGAATCATTTTCAGAAATGTGTAAACGAAGTGCGGCCACGCCTCGTTAGGACCGCTAGCAACAATTTGCATGGGCACAGTCCCTTGTCCTTCCCTTTCCATCCGTTCTGGGAAAAACTCTGGCAAAACATCCATTGGCGATGAGGAGGCTAAGTTCCAATCCAGGATAAACCGGGATTGCATCGCAAGCACAACACTCCCAGTTAACCTCAAATGTGTATCTCGCCAAAAACCGAACCGAGGATTTAAACCCAAATATTCGTTGCCAATATTAAAGCCACCCATGTAACCAATGTTGCCGTCAATAATGACCATTTTACGATGATTTCGATAGTTAACTCGGTAATTCAGAAACGGGATACGTGATGGAAAAAATGCGGCGACTTCTCCCCCGGCTTGAACAAATTCCCGAAAAAATGCTTCTTTCAGCGAGCGAGAACCGATGTCATCATAAAGGAATCTAACTTGTAACCCCATCTTAGCCTTACGAGTCAAAGCCTCTATGACTCTGTGCCCCAACTCATCGCTCTTAACGATGTAGTATTGAATATGGATATGTGTTTGCGCGGCGTCGATTTTCGCTATCAAGTCGTCGAATTTGGAAACACCTTCAGTGAAGATGTGAACATCGTTGTCCTGTGTCAAGAAAGAATCATTTGTCGCAACATTCAAATAGATGAGATCGCGGTATTGACTGACCATCGGGTCGACATAAGGTAATGTGCCATCAGTTAACTGCTGCCTTTGCTCCGTGGTAATCATTTTAACCCTCTCTAGCATTTGCCGATTCCATTTATAGAGCTTTCTGCGGCTCAAGTTTTGACCGAGCATCACATAGAGTAAGAAACCGAGAATCGGAATAAATAAGAGCACCATGAGCCATGACCAAGTAGCAGCTACATTACGACGTTCAAGAAAAACGACTGTCAACGCAAGTAAAATATTAATGACGAATAAACCTGTAAGTAAATTAGAAATCCAACTCATAACAACACTCCATATTCATTGTTGATATGGCTATTATACCTAAATATAGCCGCATTACCTATGAGCCTTCGCCGTTGGTTAGGCTATTTTTTTAATTAGGCAAAGTTTTCGCAAATAATACACCCCGCCTACTTTAATAACATCGTCGGTATAAGCCTCCACCAATGCACCTGAATCTTCCAACTCACCATCAAACCACACCTCAACTGGTGTATGAAAAAGCATGCAATGATACAAATCGACATCTGTGAAATAATTTTCTATCCGGCTCATCATAAACAACTGCCTCTCAGGTATAGTTCATCTGGTATTGTTTTTATCGACAACTGGAGATGGATTCTAAAGAGAGATCATATAGAAAAGACTGGAAACCCTTGGGCCTCCAGTCTTTTCTATATGATCAATCATTCATCGTTTCTTTATAAAGAGCGACGTATTGCTGAGCTGATTTTTTCCAACTAAAGTCGCCTTTTTTCATATTTTGCTGAATCCGAAGCCAAGCTTCCCGATCATTCTTATAGAAAAATAAAGCACGGCGTAATGTATGCAACATGTCATGAGCATTATAATGGCTGAACGTAAATCCAGTTCCATCACCAACAAATTCATTGTAAGGCTGAACGGTATCTTTAAGTCCTCCAGTTTCTCTGACGATAGGCACCGAACGATAGCGAAGTGCGATCAATTGACCGATTCCGCAAGGCTCGAACTGGGAAGGCATCAGAAACAAATCTGAAGCCGCGTAAATTTGATGAGCCAATGCTTCATTAAAGGTCAGTTGAGCGGATACTTTATCAGGATGTGTCCGGGCTGCCTCACGAAACATTTGCTCATAGCTAGCCTCTCCAGTCCCTAGAACAACAAGTTGGATATCCAGAGACAAGATTTCTGAAAGTACATGTTGGATCAGATCCAGTCCCTTCTGCTGTACCAACCGGGTAACCAATGCAATCATCGGCACATGGCCATCTATAGGTAAACCAAAACGTTCTTGCAACGCCAGCTTGTTCTCCTGCTTCTTAGGCAGTGAATCCCGATAATTCACAACTAAATACGGATCCGTCAGTGGATCGAACACTTCATAGTCAATACCGTTAACAATTCCCGTTAACTGGTGGCTGCGATGACGCAACAGGCTGTCCAAGTATTCTCCATAATAAGGCGTTTGGATCTCCTCGGCATAGGTTTGACTTACCGTGGTAATGCGATCTGCATAGAGCAGCCCACCTTTAAGAAAACTAGCGCCCCCATGCAGCTCGAGCGCAAGACCTGTGAAATGATCTTCGCTCAATCCGAGCAAATCTTTCAATACCGTTTGACTGAAAACACCCTGATACTTCAGGTTGTGGATGGTTGCAATTGTTCTAATCTGATGAAAAAATGGCAGATGACTGTAATGCGCCTTTAACAAAACAGGAATCATACCTGTTTGCCAATCGTGACAGTGTATCACATCAGGCTGAAAATCAAGAATGGGCAGCGCCTCGATTACCCCCCTGCAGAAGAAAGCAAAGCGCTCCGCTTCGTCTCCAAAACCGTAAAGACCCGTCCGTTTAAAGTAATATTCATTATCTACGAAGTAGAATGTTACGCCATCGTGCTGCAGCACTTCGATCCCAATGTACTGTCTCCTCCAGCCTACATACACATCAAATACAGCCACAGAAGTCATCGCTTCTTGATATACCGCTGGAATGTCACCATACTTAGGCAGAATCACTCGCACATCAAGTCCTTGACGGATGAGTTCCTTTGGCAGCGAGCCAATGACGTCGGCAAGGCCTCCTGTTTTGGCAAATGGTACGGCTTCAGATGCAGCAAACAAGATCCTCATCATCCCACTCCCTCTCCCCTTATTTCGAAAATCATCATTGAGAACGAAGCTTGTCGAATGACGCCTCGTCTTCAAATCTTGAACTAAAAAAGGGGAACTTCGGTACTGACTTAGATTACCTAAGCTCGGTTCCTCGTTCTCCATTTGCCGGTCAACCTCCTAGATTGTGAGGCTGATTTTTTAAATTACCTTCGTCTTCGCAGCGATGAAAGGTGCTTTGTTGTCGCCTGTGAGCACGCGACCGCGGCTTATGAAGACATCTTTGTCAAGGATGGCATTTTCAATGATAACATTTTCCTCGATCTCGCAATTTTGCAAAATGATGCTGTTCTTTACATAAGCACCCTTACGAATTTTCACACCGCGGAACAGGATGCTATTCTCAACTTTCCCCTCGATCGTGCACCCGTTGGCAATCAGAGCGTTTTTGGCAGCTGCGCTGTCCAAATATTTAGCTGGCGGCTCATCCTTGACTTTCGTATAAACCAGATTTTTCTGGAAGAATAGCTCTCTCCAAATCACTGGATTTAGAAGCTGCATGCTGTGCTTGTAATAGCCTTGAATGGAATTTACAACACCCACATGCCCCTCGAAATGATAGCCATAAACGCTAAGCTTATCAATATTTTTCATAATACCGTCACGGACCAAATGATCATAGCCTTGAGCCAAGCAGGATTCAACCATGTCGAGCAAGAGCGCTTTGCTCATGATGTACATTTCCATCGAAATATTATTTGTGCGAAGGCGTCCTGTATGATCTTCCATGACCGTCACTTGACCGCTATCCTTTACCGCGAGACGACGGAATTTACCGTGAATCTCCTCATCCGTCTGCTTATAAATGATTGTAATGTCCGCTTGCGTATCCTCATGATAACGCACCGCATCCTTCAAATCGATGTTGCAAACCATATGGCTGCGCGAAATAATGACGAATTCTTCCTTACCCCGGTAGAAATAATCCCTGTGACTGTAGAATTGGTACAAGTCTCCGCGGGATATGCCTGTGGGCTCATCCGTAACAGAAGGAAGTACGAATAATCCGCCTCGCTTCCTGTCCAAATCCCACTCTTTTCCCGAACCCAAATGGTCCATCAGAGAACGATACTTATGCTGAGTGAATACAGCGACATTATCGATTCCAGAGTTCACCATGCTAGAAAGTGTAAAATCAATTAGGCGATAACGCCCCCCGTAAGGTACAGAAGCAGGACAGCGAAAATAAGTCAGTTCCTCCAAATCATCCGGTTCATTCACTAAATTGATGACACCCATCACATGCTTCATTTGAACTCATCCCTTCTGATTTGTATTCCCTCAACTCGTTCATTGCCGCCAATCAATACAATTTCACCTTTTCCATCGATGTTTGCGCCATCTTCTACGATCGTATTTTCGCCAATAATCGCTTTATGAATAGTTACATGACTGCCGATTTTTGCGTTTGGCATAATTACAGAGTCACGAATTACAGTACCCTCTCCCACCTGCACGCCATAAAATAAGACAGAATGATCAACATCGCCAAAAATCGCACAACCCTCGTTCACAAGTGAGCGCCGCACATTTGCCATTGGGGCAATATATTGAGCAGGTTGGTAAGGATTCGGGGAATACACGCGCCAATTTTTATCGTTCAAATTCAGCTCATTTTTATCGTCAAGCAAATCCATATTCGCTTCCCAAAGACTACCGATAGTCCCAACATCCTTCCAGTAACCTTCGAATGGATAGGCAAACATGCGGGCTTCATCCTTCAGCATTAACGGAATAATGTCTTTGCCAAAATCCTTGCTGGAATGCGGATTCTCCTCATCCTTTATTAAATAAGATTTCAACACGCTCCAATTGAAAATATAAATCCCCATTGAAGCTAGATTACTGTTTGCTTCTTTTGGTTTTTCAGCAAATTCCGTAATCTCCTGCTGGTCATTTACACTCATAATTCCGAAACGATTCGTTTCTTCCCATTTGACTTCAATTACAGCAATCGTAGCATCTGCTTTTTTCTGTTTATGGTAATCCAGCATCAAATCATAATTCATTTTATAGATGTGGTCACCTGAGATAACCAATACATATTCAGGGTCATGCTGTTCAATAAATCCAATATTTTGATAAATCGCATTCGCTGTGCCTTTGTACCAGTCACCGCCTTTTTGCTCCATGAAGGGTGGCAATACCGTTACGCCGCCATACTTGCGGTCCAAATCCCATGAACTCCCAATTCCGATATAAGAGTTCAGAACAAGAGGCTGATACTGCGTCAGTACGCCTACGGTATCTATGCCAGAATTCGTACAATTACTAAGAGTAAAATCAATAATTCGGTATTTACCGCCGAAATGAACAGCGGGTTTGGCCAAATTTTTCGTCAATACGCCTAATCTTCGTCCTTCTCCTCCTGCGAGGAGCATGGCAACACATTCTTTGCTGCGCATAGCTGATTTCCCCCTTCAAGTTCCTCAATCTCGGTTTGGCATACGTCAATGCACTTGATATAGATAGCCGCAAGCGGCGGGATACATAGAGCTAGACTATAGGGGAAATCGTGCCAGGATCGTAATTCACTAGAACGAGGCTCAGAATTGCCTTGACCCGAACCGCCGTAAGCTGGTGAATCGCTGTTAAATACTTCTTGATATACGCCATGTTTTGGAACGCCAATCCGGTAATCGGGATGAACGACAGGTGTAAAATTACAAATGAGAATCAGATCATCCTCAGCCTTTTTACCTTTTCGCATAAAAGTAACTACGCTTTGGCTTTCATCGTGAGGATTGATCCATTGGAATCCTTGAGCATGATGATCAAGCTCCCATAAAGCAGGCTCACTCAAATAAAATTGATTGAGCGCCTTCACATAGCTTTGCATCTCTCGATGCTTGTCGAATTGTTCGAGTAAAAACCAATCGACTTCCTCCAAATCTTTCCACTCATCGAATTGTCCGAATTCACTGCCCATAAATAACAGCTTTTTACCAGGATGGCCCATCATATAGCCATATAAAACGCGAAGATTAGCGAATTTTTGCCAATAATCGCCTGGCATTTTATGCAGGAGCGAACGTTTACCATGGACAACCTCATCATGGGAAAACGGTAAAATATAATTTTCCGAAAATGTATACATAAATGAAAAAGTAATCAGCTTGTGATGATACTTTCTGGCGATCGGATCTAATTTCATATACCTCAGCATATCGTTCATCCAGCCCATATTCCATTTGTAGTTGAACCCAAGCCCGCCATCATGAACAGGTGCCGTTACTAACGGCCAGTCAGTGGAATCCTCTGCCATCATGAGCGCATCCGGAAAGTATGAAAATACAACTTGATTCAGCTTACGCAAAAAAGCTACAGCCTCCGGGTTATCATTCCCGCCGAACTGATTATGAATAGGCGTCTCATTCCATCTGCCGAAATTCAAATGGAGCATGCTCGCTACGGCATCCACCCGTATCCCATCCATATGATACATGTCCATCCAAAAGACCGCATTGGAGATCAAAAAACTTTGAACTTCTGGTCTTCCAAAATCAAATGTGAGCGTACCCCATTCCAGCTTCTCTGCTTTACGTGGATCTTCATATTCGTATAGCGGACTACCGTCAAATTGTCGTAAACCATGATCGTCTTTGCAAAAATGGCCTGGCACCCAGTCCATGATAACGCCAATTCCGCGCTGATGGCAGCGGTCGACGAAATGCATGAAATCCTTCGGCGAACCGTGGCGACTTGTAACCGAGTAATACCCCGTCGCCTGATACCCCCACGAGCGGTCAAAAGGATGCTCTGCGAGCGGCATTAACTCAATATGTGTATACCCCATGTCTGCCGCGTAATCTACGAGTTCGAGTGCTAATTGCTCATACGTATATAATTCTTCACTTTGAAGGTCTTTTTTACGCCATGTGCCTAAATGCACCTCATAAATAGAGAGCGGTTTATCATAAAGGGGACTGTTCTGTTTGTGTTGCTGCCACGATTGATCCTGCCAATCATAACCAGCCAAGTCAACAATACGGGAAGCCGTACCAGGACGAAGCTCAGAGTAAAAAGCATATGGATCTGCTTTCAACAGTACTTGTCCACTTTGACTATGAATTTCGAATTTGTAATAATCGCCTTCGCGGGCTTCTGGCACGAATAATATCCATACCCCTAGTGAGCTCAGTCGTTCCATTCGATGAGTCCCTGAGATCCATCCGTTGAAATCTCCAAGTAGATGAACCTGTCTGGCATGTGGCGCCCAAACCGCAAAGCGAACGCCTTCTTGCCCCAACGTCTTGCTGACATGTGCGCCCAAAAGTCGATAACTGTGGTAAAGTGACCCTTCATGAAGTAAAAATAAATCTTCTGCGCTGAGAATACCTTGCGTCCTCACACAATCACCTCCTGATTCATCTAGTAGCGGTAACTCCGTGCTCGCAACCTATCTAAACGCCTAGATGACTGGATGAAAGCTGACTTCCAGCTCCTTCTATAGAGTACAAATACTACAAGCGAGTAAAGAAATCCTTCAATTTTCTCCTAAGAAAAAAAGGGAATTATTTGAGAGATGGTGAATTGTTAAGATAGAACATGTTGAAAGGTGGAATATTAGCAATGAAGGACAAAATGAAAGGACTTATTGTCGGCTTGACGATCGGTTCCTTATTGAGTGGCACAGCAGCGTTTGCTGCAAGCAGTCAAATTGATGTAGCTTTCCGAAACCTCAAGTATATGTTTGACGGTGTTGAAAAAGCACCCGCAGAAGGAAAAGGGTTTATTTACGAGGGCTCCACCTATGTACCCCTTAAATTTGTAAGTGAAGCACTTGGGAAAGCTGTGGAGTGGGATGAAACAAATGAAACGATTTGGATCGGCAGCAACCCGTCTCATATCGTAGCGACTTACAAAGGTGGTAAGGTGACCAAAGGCGAGTTCGAAACGTATTTGGCACTGCAAACTTTCTTTTACCCAGACTATGCATCCTCTCAAAATGATCCTGAATTTCAACAATACATAGTCAAAGAGCTGATTCAGAACCGGATTTTATCCAGCAAGGCTTCAGAGACCGATCTGGCAGCCGCTAAGGATAGCGCATCGAAGCAAATTGCAGCTTGGAAAACGAAAATTACTGAATCGGCTGCAGTCGATCAATTGAAACAGATCAAGCTAACCGAGGCTGACTTGTACAACTCCATTGTAGAAAGCCTAAGTGTGCAAAGTTATATCAACTCAAGTATCTCAGATGAGCAGTTAAAAGCCAAATATGACGAAATCCTTAAAGCAAACGAAGGTGCCTACACCATCGCTTCGCTCCGTCATATCCTGATTGGCCTGAATGACAGCGCCACTCAAAAAGTGCTTCGAACAAAAGAAGAAGCACTTGCTCGCGCCAAAGAAGTGCAGCAGAAGCTGAAAAACGGCGAAGACTTCACCAGTCTAGCTAAAACCTACTCAGACGATCCAGGTTCCAAAGACAATGGCGGTCTTTATTCAGATGTAGAAGTGAGCCAGTGGGTTGCTGGATTTAAGAAAGCTGCAATCAGTCTGACTCTGAATACAATCAGTGACCCTGTAGAAACAGAATTCGGCTATCACGTAATGAAAGTGGAATCACGCAGTGTGAAAACTTTTGATTCTGTAAAAGCTCAAATCAAAAACGAGCTGTCACAAGAACATTCGCAAGCTTTTATGGAAAAAGAACTGCCAGCCTTGATTGAAAAGATCGATTTAGGACAATAAATGGTGTACAATGGGTGTTTGACCAAGTATACAAGTTGAAGGATGGATTACAGCATGTTTTATGCAAAAGATTGGACCGATTATGAGCTTCTGGATACCGGCGGCGGCGAAAAGCTAGAACGTTGGGGCACTTACGTGCTAAGAAGACCGGATCCTCAAATTATATGGCCGCTTGAAAAAGAAACACCGGCTTGGAAGTCAGCCGATGCCCACTATCACCGCAGTTCCAGCGGAGGCGGACAATGGGAGCAGCACTCGGAACTGCCAGAACGTTGGACGATTACTTATGACCAGAAACTGACGTTTTATATTAAGCCGACAGGCTTCAAACATACCGGCTTGTTCCCAGAACAGGCTGTCAACTGGAAATGGATGATCGAGAAAATTCAACAAGCAGGCCGTCCGATTAAGGTTCTCAACCTTTTTGCCTATACTGGCGGAGCTTCGCTGGCTTGCGCTTACGCAGGTGCGGAGGTTTGTCACGTGGATGCCTCCAAAGGCGTAGTCAATTGGGCGAAGGAGAATCTTCAGCTGTCTGGTATGGGCAGCCGTCCTGTACGTTTTATTACAGACGACGTCTTCAAATTCGTACAGAGAGAACAGCGCCGCGGAAGTAAATACGACGCAATCATTATGGACCCTCCTTCCTATGGAAGAGGGCCTAACGGGGAAACTTGGAAGCTAGAGGATGACCTTCACCCGTTCATCCAAACTTGTATGTCCATCTTGACGGACGATCCGCTATTTCTGTTGATTAATTCTTACACAACAGGTATTTCATCCACTGTCCTTCATAACATCCTCTCCATGGCGATGAAGAACAAGCATGGTGGTACGATTTCCAGCGGTGAAATCGGTCTGCCTATCACCCATTCCGGCTTGATGCTGCCTTGCGGCATTCTGGGACGCTGGGAGGCGTAAAGGGTGGCAGGATCAAGAGATATCTCGGAAGCTTCACAGATTCCGATTCTGTTTGAAGACAACCACATTCTTGTGGTTGAGAAGCCCGTCAACATGCCGACGCAAGAGGACGACTCGCGCGATCCAGATCTGCTTAGCTTGTTGAAGGCTGATCTTAAGCACCGTCACAGCAAACCAGGCAATGTTTACCTCGGGCTTGTTCACCGCCTAGATCGTCCCGTTGGAGGCGTTATGGTATTCGCCAAAACGTCAAAAGCCGCGTCCCGACTATCGGACGCGGTAAGGACGAGAGCCTTCGACAAGACGTATGTCGCTGTCGTACACGGTAAGCCCCCACAGCCGTCTGCAACACTGCGGCACTGGCTGCGGAAAGACACGCGGACGAATACCGTCAGCGTGGTCAGAGAAGGCCAGCCGGAAGCCAAGGAAGCTGTGCTCGACTATTGGCTGCTCGGCAGCCAAGATGGGCTCAGCTTACTCCGGGTGAAGCTGCACACCGGTAGGCCGCACCAAATCCGGGTACAGCTGGCAGCCATCGGCTGTACGCTCTACGGCGACCAACGCTACGGGAGTACCGTCAACAAGCCCGGCCAGCAGCTTGCGCTCTGGTCAACGGAACTTGCCTTCGAGCATCCTACGCTGAAAGAGACCTTAAGCTTCCGGTCGTTACCGCCTCAGCAGTACCCTTGGCGCGAATTTACACATACCTGGTAAGTTAATTAGCAACTTTCCCCAATAAATAAATAAGCAGTTTCTGATTATGGGCGGAAACGCGATTGAGATACGAATTCAGCAGCTTTTCGCGGATTCCTGTCCCTCTCTCGCATTCCGCCTTTCCTGTATCCGTCACGTTGACCCACACGATACGACGGTCCTTCTCATCTCGTTCCCGAGCTATCAATTGATTCTTCTCCATGCGATCCAATAGCGTTGTTACAGCCGCTGGTGTGGTCGATAAAAATTCAATCAAATCAGAGGGCTTCATTCGCTCATTTGCACTAAGCAGCTCTAGTACATGAAGTTGGCCCTCCGTGAGGGTTGGCGCCAGACCGGCTTCCATCTGAGCTTTCAATTCTTTGGATAGTTTAAGCCATAGCTTACCGAATTCATTGGAATACACGCTTTTATCATCTCGCTTCCAAATTACTCCTAACTCAAGTATAGCATGACCTATCTATGGTTTAAAGGTTAATGGCATTAATATTTTCTGACAACTACTGCATCGTTTGTAGGACATGCTGTCGATAAGTTACGACAAAACAACCATCTTGTCCTAATATGATGGTTCATCTTGATAGTCATGCTTGCGAGAGAGCATTAACACATGGGCCACTCCTTACATATACTGTGGAATAAGTAGGCTTAAGGCTTTGATGCGCATTTGAACTTACACAACAGTTAAGTAACTAGCTACAAAGGAGTGATTCAATGTGGACGCTTGGAAAATGGAGCTTGGCAAAAAAGCGCTGGAATCAGGGTTGTTAAAAGACCCACAGTGGCTGGATCGGTTAGACGAACCAATGCCCCTATGGGTCCTATTAGAAATGGCTTTTCAACTCATTGAGAAGCTGGATCCACCTTCAATCAGTTACGATTAAGGAAATCGCAAGATTTCAACAATGGCCTCCGTTTTGGTAACCGGTATGATTTGTTTCCCTTGCGCTTTACGATCTTCCAACGGCGCAGTCTCCGTTGAGAAACGAAGCTTCTCTCCAGTGTTCATGATCGCTGTTATTGTATAATCCATTTTCACGATAAAGGTTCGAATTAGCATAGAGCCATTCGGCCTTACGCGCTTGCCTTCTTTGAATTCAAAGGTGAGAATACCCTTGCCTCCGCGACCTTGGATTGGATAATCCACAACAAGGGAACGTTTGGCATAACCAATATCCGAGATGACGAGTACTTCTCCTTCATCCCCATAAATCCATTCCGCTGAGACGACCTCATCGTCTTCCTTAAGCTGAATGCCGCGAACTCCTGCGGCCGCTCGGCCCATTGGGTTCACTTCCTCTTCGCGGAAACGAATACTCATCCCCTGTTTCGTGACAAGCAATATTTCTTTCGAATTGTCGCTTAAGTGAACTTGCAATACTTCATCTTGCTCACCAAGCTTACATGCGACGATTCCGTTTGAACGGTTCGTCATATATTCCTTAAGCTCCGTTCGTTTGACTTGTCCTTTGCGCGTCACGAAAACGAGTGATTTGGTAGGATCTTCGAAGCCTTTCACCGGAATGACACTAACAATTCGATCTTCTTTTGAGATCGGAATAATGTTGACAATCGCCGTTCCGTTTTCCTTCCATTTAAACTCAGGCGCTTGGTGGACAGGCAGTAAGTAGTACTGACCTTTTTTCGTAAAGATCAGTAAACTCTCTATCGTATTCACATCCAGAAGGAATCGTACATAGTCGCCTTCCTTCACCCCTGTGCTTTCCAACTCGCCGCCTGATCTCGTGAAAGAGAGCTTGCTGGTCCTTTTAATATATCCTTCGTTGGATAGCGTTACCAAAACGTCCTCTGGTGTCACTAAGACCTCCAGATTCACTTTCAACTCTTCTACCTCGCCTTGAATATCAGAACGTCGTTCAATGCCATACTTTTTACGAATATCGCCGATTTCATCCTTGATAACGCCAAGCAGCTTTTTTAAACTGCCAAGGATGCCGCGTAAGTAGGCAATTGTCTTCTCAACCTCACGCAATTCTTTCTCCAGCGAAGTAATTTCTAAATTAGTTAAACGATATAATTGCAAGACCAGAATCGCATCCGCTTGACGCTCTGAGAATCCAAACTTCGCAACGAGGTTGTCCTGCGCGTCTTGTCGGTTCTTAGACGCCTTGATCGCAGCAATAACCTCATCTAAGATGTTCAGTGCTTTGACGAGCCCTTCCAGCACGTGAGCGCGATCCTCAGCCTTCTCCAGTTCGTACTGGGAACGGAACGTAACAACTTCTTTCTGATGTTCAATGTATGCTTCTAGAATATCCTTGAAACCAAGCTGACGCGGCGCTTTATTCACGATTGCGACCATATTGAAATTATACGTCACTTGAAGGTCTGTCTTTTTGAGCAGATAGGCAAGAATGCCTTGCGCGTCCGCCTCTTTTTTCAGCTCGACGACAATTCGCAGGCCGTTCCGACCGCTTTCATCACGAACCTCGGCAATACCCTCTACTTTTTTCTCAAGTCGGATATTTTCCATCGCTGTCACTAAACGTGCTTTTACCACTTGATAGGGAATTTCGGTAATGACGATCTGCTGTCTACCGCCGCGCATATCCTCAATTGCCGTTCTTGAACGTATATGAATACGTCCTTTCCCTGTCCGATATGCGTCGCGAATTCCCTCCTCGCCCATGATGATACCACCCGTTGGGAAGTCGGGACCTTTGACGATTGACATCAGCTCGTCCATTGTAATCTCTGGCTTGTCAATCATTGCGATACAAGCATCGATGACCTCACGTAAATTGTGCGGAGGAATTTCTGTAGCGAATCCCGCCGAAATCCCGCTTACTCCATTAACAAGTAAGTTTGGATAACGGGCTGGAAGCACAACTGGCTCCTTCGTCGTATTATCGAAGTTGTCTTTGAAAATAACCGTTCGCTTCTCGATATCTCGAAGCAATTCCATCGCAATTTCCGACAAACGGGCTTCAGTATAACGCATCGCTGCAGGCGGATCATCGTCTAACGATCCCCAGTTTCCATGGCCATCCACAAGTGTATGCGCCATTTTCCAAGGCTGCGCCATCCGTACCATACCTTCGTAAATTGGCGCATCGCCGTGCGGATGATAATTACCCATCACGTCACCAACGGTTTTCGCTGATTTACGATACAATTTATCAGGTGTATTGCCAGCATCATACATCGCGTACAGGATACGCCGTTGTACAGGCTTAAGACCGTCTCTAACGTCAGGAATCGCACGATCCTGAATAATATATTTGGAATACCGGCCGAAGCGATCGCCTACGACCTCCTCCAGAAAGGCAGGCAAAAACTGTTCTAACATACTCAATCTCTAGTCACCACTCTTTTTGGTCTACTCGTCTTAATCGGTAAAATCGACATTATCCATGATCCATCGTTTCCGGGGATCTACTTTATCGCCCATTAACGTCGTAACTCGACGCTCGGCTTTAGCAGCATCTTCAATCTGAACTTGAAGCAAAATGCGCGTTTCTGGGTTCATTGTCGTTTCCCATAGCTGATCCGGATTCATTTCTCCAAGTCCTTTATAACGCTGCAGTTCTGAATTTTTCCCAAATTCTTTTACAACCTTCTGCAGTTGTTCGTCGGTCCACGCGTAGCGATGGCCCCCATTCTTGCCTTTTTTCGTCACCTTATATAGCGGAGGCTGCGCAATATACACTTTACCTGAATCAATTAATGGCTTCATGTAGCGATAAAAGAAAGTCAGCAGCAGCACTTGAATATGTGCGCCATCTGTATCAGCGTCGGTCATAATAATAATTTTGCCGTAATTGGTCTCTTCTGAATCAAATTCCGAGCCAACGCCTGCTCCGATTGCAGCAATAACAGCTTTGTACTCATCGTTTTTCATAATGTCGAGCAGCTTTGCCTTTTCGGGATTCATCGGCTTCCCTTTGAGGGGGAGAATCGCTTGGTGTTTCGAGTCACGGCCTTGCTTGGCCGAACCGCCCGCAGAATCGCCTTCTACGATGAACAATTCGTTTCGCTGTAAATCTTTGGATTGCGCTGGCGTCAGCTTACCATTCAAGTTAGAGCTTTCGCTTTTACCTTTTTTGCCGTTACGAATTTCTTCACGCGCCTTCCGCGCGGCTTCACGCGCCTTTGAAGCTTGCACAGCCTTCTTCAGCATCATTTGTCCGATTTGCGGATTTTCTTCCAAGAATACCGCCATTTTATCAGAAACGATGGCATCTACAACACTTCGGGCGACGGCACTTCCAAGTTGATCCTTCGTCTGTCCCACGAACTCAACATCGCCCATCTTGATATTAATAACCGCCATCATACCTTCACGAAGGTCGGTGCCGTCCAAATTTTTGTCTTTTTCCTTGAGAAGCGCCGCTTTACGGGCGTACTCATTCATAACGCGGGTATACGCGGTTTTAAAACCAGTTTCGTGCGTACCACCCCCACGCGTGGGAATCGAATTCACAAACGAAGCAAGTGTTTCCGTGTAGCCGTCATTATACTGAATGGCCACTTCCACTTCAATCTCATCTTTTTCTGAGGCAAAATGGATCACGGGATGAAGGACGGTTTTTTCTTCATTCAGGAACTCTACGAATTGGCTGGCACCGCCCTCATATTGGAACGAATCCTGCTTTTCCGTTCGATCGTCCTTTAAATTCACTTGTAAACCAGAGTTCAAGAAAGCAATTTCTTGCAGCCGCTCTGCCAATGTATCATAGTTAATCGTCGTGCCGCCCTGAAAAACCCGTTTATCTGGCTTGAACGTTACTTTCGTTCCTGTGCGGTTCGTATTGCCTATAACTTCAAGACCCGTTGAAGGTTCCCCAACATGTTCGACTCCTAATTCATCCACCCAATATTCAAAGCGCTGCTTGTGCGTTTTGCCATCTCGGTAAATCTCCACTTCCAACCATTCCGACAATGCATTCGTAACGGAAGCGCCTACACCATGGAGTCCGCCTGACTTCTTGTAACCGGAGCCACCAAACTTTCCTCCAGCATGAAGTATCGTAAATACAACTTGTGGTGTTGGAACTCCGGTTTTGTGCATCCCGGTAGGAATCCCCCTACCGTTATCTTGCACGGTAATGGATTGGTCTTTATGTATCGTCACGTTGATCTTCGAACAATGCTTGGCCAAGTGCTCATCGACCGCATTATCCACGATCTCCCAGATCAGATGATGCAAGCCAGAGCTGCTTGTGCTGCCGATATACATCCCTGGTCTCTTTCTTACAGCGACTAGGCCCTCGAGTACTTGAATATCATCGGCATTATAATCCGACGCCGTGGCGTTTCCATTTGCAATTTGTTCTAGCTGCTCGGTCATCGAAGCCCTCCCTTTTAAACGATACGGCACATTTAATTTAATACGTCTTTGCGTGTAAATACAAAAAATGAAATAATTAACGAAGCAATCGCCCATAGAGCTAACACGCTAAGTGAAAACGTTAGGTCCATTCCTTTAATCGGCGGCAGCCCTCCAGTTAAATATTTGGTCAGGTCTAAATTAACCATGAACAAGTATTTTGCCGTTTCCCAGGAAGATACCATGTTGGAAAGAATCGTTCCAGAGATTAATACGGCAAGCATGACGCCCATTCCTGCCGCAGTTGAGCGTATCAGAACTGAAAGCATAAGCGACATCAAGGCAACTACAAGGGCGGAGAACCAAACCAAGCCGAACTCCATCAATAAAAAGAACCATTGGTCCACAGCCCGAACAAGACTGAAATCAACTTCTGAACCTGTTAATTGAATCCCGATAAAAACCGGCATCGTCCATCCGTTATAGCCAAAGACAACACCCGAAATTAAGTAACAAAGGACGCCTGTGGACAGAACCGTCAGTGAAGTAAAGAACACCACTGTAATTAATTTACTCATAAGGATTTTCCATCGCCTGACCGGTCTTGTCAACAATAATTTAATAGTCCCCGTAGAATGCTCCGATGATACGATATCAGCGGAAATCACCATGATGATGAGCGGGATGAATAATCCAACCGCATTTTTAACAAATTCACGCGTAAATGTGACTGCGTTCGGCGTGCTCGGATCAACATTTTTGTCCAAATAATAATTAGCAATCTGTATCTGTACCTTAAGCTGCTGCTTCCATTCCTCTGGCGTTCGCGCCGAGCTGAGACGTTTCTCCGCGTCTGCGATTTTCTGTCGCTGATCCGCTTTCCAATCCGTTGTACCGAATTGCTTTTGCGTATTTTGAGCAACCCGCATTTGTGCATAAGTAAACATGGGAATTAAAGCGAGCAGAATAAGAAGAATGACGTAGAAGCGTTTCTTCTTTATCATCTTGATACATTCATTTTCCACAAGCGAATATAAACTACTCAATTCTTTCACCTTCTGTCAGGCTCAAGAACAAATCTTCGAGCGTTGGGTTTTTGATTTCTACAGCATAGAGGCTAATTCCTGCTTCCATAAGTTCCCGACTTACTTGCGGTACATCTTCTTTGTTCATAACGGTTACGATTTGCTTCACAAGCGGATCATTCCCCGCGGCGCCTTCTTGGATTATGTCCTCAATAAAAGTTACCACTGACGAAGCGCCAAGCAGCTTTTCGGCCTTATCGACTGGCGACACAGACCAAACTACTTTACCGCCTTGGGCGACTAGCTCATCGACTGCGCCGACTTTAATAACTGCCCCGTGGCTAATAATCGCCACACGATCACACATTTGCTGAATTTCGCTTAACAGATGGCTAGAGACGAATAAACTAAGGCCACCCTCAGCTAAACGATAAATAAATTCGCGCATTTCTTTAATACCTTGCGGGTCGAGACCATTCGTAGGCTCGTCCAAAATTAATAAGCTTGGTCGGCCAAGCAGCGCCTGCGCAATGCCTAATCGTTGACGCATGCCTAGAGAATACGTGCGTACGCGATCATGGATGCGTTGATCCATGGAGACGATCTCAACAACCTCGGCAATCCGCTTCTCATCCACATCAGGCAGCATTCTTGCGAAATGCTCAAGATTCTCCCAGCCCGTCAAATAAGAGTATAGCTCCGGATTCTCTACAATGCAGCCTACATGGCGCAATGCTTGGTCATGCTCTTTGTGAACATCGTACCCACAGATATGAATAGACCCTTCTGTCGGTCGTATCAAATCAACAAGCATGCGAATAGTCGTCGTTTTACCCGATCCGTTGGGTCCAAGAAAGCCGAATATTTCCCCCGCATAGACTTCAAACGAGATGCCCTTAATAATTTCCTTGTTCTTAATTCGCTTTTTGACATTTTTTACGGATAACACGGTAGTTGGTCGTGCAGCTGTTTCCGTCATGTTTCTCCCCCTCCTACTTCAAAATTTGCACAATACGATCAGCTATTCGTTCATAGCCATCACCGTTCGGATGAAAATGATCGGCTGAGGACAAATATTTGATCAGATTTTGTTCAAACAGATCATAAGTAGGGACAATAATCATATTCGGATAGCGATTCGTTATTGCGAACACGCTATTATTCCAGTGCTGTACAATCAGTGAGCCTTCACGTTTAGGATCAAGATCCAGAAAAGGATGATAAAGTCCCACATACAACACAATTGCATTCGGATTTGCTTTGTTGATGGTTTGTAAAATTTGATCCATCCGGGCTAAAGCCGGTTCTATACGTTTGAGCGCCCCCTCGGGATTAAACTCTTGTTGATTATCTCCTGTAAAGATTCCCTCGCCGCCTGCAAAGATATCATTGCCTCCTATTGTCAGAAGCACAATATCCGCTTGAGCTAGCGCATCCTGCGTCTTTTTCAAAGCTAAATCGTTAAGCAATTGGTCGCTCTTATATCCAGGAATGGCCAAATTGTTCAAAACGAATACCGGTTTACCACTTTGCTTTTCCAATTTATCACGTACTCGACCCACGTAACCTTTACCCGTGTTATCGCCAGTCCCCGCCGTTAAAGAGTCACCGAGTGCCACAATCTGCAGCTTGCTTTTTGTCTCAATAATCGTTTCATTCTTCGGAGCTGTTGTAGATATTGCAAGGTCTCCAGAGGCTTTGGGAAACCATATTTGATTCGCTGCGTAGGCAAAACCAACCGCAAAAACGAATGTGGATATCGATGCCGTAAGGCCAATAGCTCCCCATATGAAGCGAGATGATCTCAATTGAGTTCCCTCCTGCGTATAAATGGCATAATTCACTATAAGAGTATAGCTTCTTGGTTGAATTTGCAAACAACAGTTGCTTTATTAATTCTATTATACAGAACGTATGTTTGTTTTCAATACCCTTGGGGCTTTGCCAAATATCTTTTCGACCTTATCTTTACTACATGTTTATAAGCAAAAAGCTGGTTGACCGCTCTAGCAGTCAACCAGCTTCCATTCATCAACCTAACCAACGTCCTGCAAAAATCTGTATTGCGCTTGAATCAAACCAAAATATATCTTCTGTTCTTTCATCAATTCTTCGTGGTTTCCGCTTTCCATCATACGTCCATGATCCAATACAATAATCTTATCTGCACTCCGAATCGTAGAGAGCCTGTGAGCAACGATAAAGGAAGTACGCCCTGCTAGTAGTGTTTTAAGCGCTTCCTGTATTTTCAGCTCTGTCTCGGTGTCGATGCTCGCTGTCGCCTCATCCAGGATCAGCACGCGTGGATTCGCTAGGAGCGCTCTAGCAAAAGAAATCAGTTGACGCTGCCCCATGGATAACACGCTGCCTCGCTCTTGAACTTCCGTATCATAACCACTTGGCAAACTAACGATAAAATCATGCGCATGAACAGCTTTTGCTGCAAGCTCCACTTCCTCATTCGTCGCGTTTAAACGCCCGAAACGGATATTATCTCGTATCGTTCCAGAGAAAATGAACGTGTCCTGGAGTACTATACCTATTTGTGAACGAAGACTCTGAATCGTCACTGTACAGATATCCTGACCATCTATGAGCACTCGCCCTTCCACTGGATCATAAAAACGGCATAATAAATTCATTATCGTGCTTTTTCCCGAGCCCGTGTGTCCAACTAAAGCAATGGATTGACCTGCCTGCACCTCCAAATTAATCCCTTTCAGCGCGGGTCTGCCGGGTTCGTATTCGAACACCAAATTCTCGAATCTCACACTGCCTACGATATTGGGAAGGTCCTGTGCATGTGGTAACTCCGCTACAGTTGGTTTTTCATCGATATATTCGAAAATTCGCTCTGCAGAAGCCATAGCAACAAGAAGTTGAGAATACATCTGCCCCAGTCGCGTAATTGGCTCCCAAAAGTAGCCTATGTACGTGGCGAAGGCAACCAGCAATCCCACTGTAATTTCCTCTGTTTGAATAAGGTGAGCCCCGTACCAGAATAAAATACAATAGCCTATCGCACCTGTAATTTCAATGATCGGCCCAAAGCTTTGATTAAGCATCGAAGCACGGTTCCAAGACAGCCGATTGACCATATTCATGTTGTGAAAGTAACCGATATTTTCTTTTTCTTGCGTATACGCTTGGGTTACCCGAATCCCTTGAATACTTTCATTCAAGTGTGAGTTCAATCGCGATTGTTTAGTTGTCACGTCCTGCCAAGCGCGACGAATCTTCATTCGCAGCCTCGTCGAAATGACGAACATCAATGGAACGGTAACAATAATCGCCGCGCCAAGCTTAAAGTTAAAGCTTAATAAAATTATAATGATTCCGCACAGTTGAACACAATCTATCAATAAATTTACAATGCCGTTCGTAAATAAATCTTGCAACGAGTTCACGTAATTCGTGACGCGCACCAGCACTGACCCTGCAGGACGAGTATCAAAGAACCGGAATGACATCTTCTGAATATGACTGAATAAATGTTGCCGAAGATCATAAATCACACGTTGACCGATCATATTTGTATACTTTATGCGGAATGTGTTTGCCAGCCACTGAATGATATAAACACCAAGCATCATGCCAACAATTAGCAGCAGCATATTCCGATTTTTCGGAGTTATCGCATCATCGATTGCTACACGGATAAGGAGAGGAATGGTTAGCTTGGTAATCGCTCCAACCAGCATCATGATAATAATAATCGGCAGCATTTGTTTCTTGTAGGGCTTCATGTAACTAAATAAACGTCTTAGCTGCTTCCAATCAAACGGCTTATCAATCAACTCATCGTCTTGATAAACGAACCGCTGCCCTGCTTGAGATTCCTGTTGCTTCCCAGTTGTATCTGTCTGCTTTGCGTTCGAGCTCAATGTGCAAACCTTCTTTCTAGAGAAGATGCAGGATTATTTAAAGCTGTATTTGCCTCTGCAGCGTGATCCGAAGCTGATGCGGCCGGAGGCTGGTCTGCATACTGGATTCGGTACGTTTGCCGATAAAGACCTTCCTCTTGAAGAAGAGCCTGGTGGGTTCCCCTTTGGACAATACGCCCCTGGTCCAACACAATAATTTCATTGGCGTGCTTGAGAGATGAGATGCGGTGCGCGATGATTAACGTTGTGCGACCTTGCATCACCTCGCCAAAACCCGCTTGAATCTCATGTTCTGTCTCCATATCCACTGCGCTTGTCGCATCATCCAAAATGAGAATTCTCGGATCTTTGAGAAGCGCTCTAGCAATCGCGATCCGTTGTTTCTGCCCGCCAGATAAGCCTAGACCGCGTTCCCCAACGACCGTTTCGTATCCATCGGGCAGTTCCATAATGAAATCATGTGCTTTAGCGAGCTTAGCTGCGCGTATGATGTCATCCATCGTGACTTCCTTACGACCATATGCAATGTTTCCACGAATCGTTGATGAAAATAAGAATGTCTCTTGAAATACGGTAGCGATTTGGCTACGTAGACTCTCGGCACTGAGTGAGCGAATGTCTTTACCATCCAGCGTTATCTTACCTTCCTTCACATTATAAGCCCTCATGAGCAAGGAAATAACGGTCGATTTCCCCGACCCTGTACTACCCAGAAACCCAATCACAGATCCCGCTGGAGCATCTACAGAAAAGTTGTACAGCGCTGGTTGCTTTTCAGGATAGGCGAATGTGACCTGTTCAAACGTAATGTGTCCCTTCACTTCGCTGCTTTCCAGCTTAATGGCATCAGGCTCATCTTTAACATGCATATATTGATGTAAAATCTCCAAAATCTTTTCTCCGGAAGCTTTCGTTTGCGTAAAGTTATTAATCTGAAATCCAAGGCCCCACATGGGACCGATGATATACCAAATTAAGCTAAAGCAAGCGACCAATTCACCAAGTGTAATTGTATTTTCAATAACCATGTAGCCGCCAACACCGAGTAAAATCACGACGCTGAGATTCGCCAGAATCTCCATAATCGGGAAATATTTAGCCCAAATGTTCGCTGTATCCATATTCATTGATTTATAATCCTCATTATGAGCTGAAAATTTTGTGATTTCGTGCGGCTCACGAGCAAAAGACTTTACCGTTCTTACGCCTGTAATGTTTTCCTGAACGGCCGTTGTCATTGAACTGAGCGATTGACGAGCTAAACGGAAAGCAGGGTGAATTTTCCCTTCGAAGCGAATTGCTGTGAAAGCTAGAAATGGCATGGTTAGCATGGTCAAGATTGCTAATTTCCAGTTAATCAAAAACAGCATTCCCATCCCGAAAACCAGCATTAACGCAACGTTCAACAATTGGGCAAAACCAAAACCGATGAAGGTACGAATTGCTTCTAAATCTGCCGTCAAGCGCGACATCAAATCCCCTGTCCGAGCTTGATCATAATATTGAAAAGATAAATACTGAAGCTTTTTGTAGAGCGCATTTCGCATATGAAATGCAACTCTGTTACCTAATCTGCCTCCAGTTAAACCATGAAGAAATTGAAGAATCCCCTTCAAAGTAACTACGCTGACAACAAGGAGAGAGAGCTTAGGAACAAGCCCATATTCCTTCTTACTAATCACGTTGTCAATCAAATACCTGAGTAAATTCGGATACACAAGGCCTAATGCGGTTGCTAATGTCAAGCAAAAAATTGAAGTAAATAACAATTTCCGTTCTGGCCAATAAAATTGCTTCAACTGCCTGAACACATCCACCGTAGCGCACTCTCCTCAAGAAGGGAAAATTGGAAAAGCTAAGAAAGCGTTTTAAAACCTTTATGAATCTTAACACCATCCCTATATCGGAGCAATGAGAGTAAAAGAGGATTTAAACGCTTAAATGACCATATCTAAACAAAAACTAGTAAGAATCCACCCTATTCTTGGAAATCATCCCGATAACCACCAATGTAAGCGATTACATAACAAGACAAACAAAAGGAGGGATAAGTTGTAATCAACTTTACCCACCCTTTTGTTTGTCTACGCTAAGAACGCCTTTAATTGATGCTGCTTGGAGATTAATTCGTTCAAATCGATCTTCATTTCGAGCGCATCTAACATACCCCTTGTATGTTCTTTCAGTTGAATCTCCATGTCATTCTTCAAGCTTAACAGCCGTTTTTCTAGCTGTTCCGCGTAAGCTAGTTCAAGCTCTATCGTTTGTCGCTCAATAACGAGGGCAACCGGCATATTCATACGAGTTTCCAACTCTGATCTTAATTTGCTCTTCCCGTCTCCCTCAAAGAACTGTTTCGCATTCTTGAAGTAGCTTTGAAGCAATTTCATGGAAACATCCGTTACTTCCAACTTCGGTGTAACTTCAGGTGTTTGAAATGAATGGGGCTCATACGTGCTGCTTTCAAACCCATCTAACTGTTCCACTAGCTGCTCTTCCCAACGTTTTACACGATTTCCACTGAAAAGATTCATTTTATTTTCCACTCTGAGTGTAGTAGCTAATACTTCTTGGGACAGGTCAAAAGCAATCATTCGCAGCAGCTCTCCCCAAGCAGACTGGAGCGCTTGCTTCGGATCACGAGCTTCTTCCCGGAAAGTCGATGGATTGAAGGCATAATTGTACAGCTCCCCGAAACGGAACATTGTCCGCTGCTTGACGTAATATAGGAGCTCTTGAATTTCTTTCTTCATTTCTTTTAATTCTGGCGCATAATCAGTCTCCTCCAGTAGTTTCAGCCCCGCTTGCTCCGCTTCCAGAAGCTGTGCAATTTGCTGTTTCCGCTGTTCTTCTCCTGTTTGCGCATGCTCCAGCCATTGCTGCATCGTGTGTATAGCACGTTTGAGCTCCAGATTCGCCGCATGAATCGCAACATCGCTAAGCTCGTTGAATGTGAACTGAATAAAGTCTTGTTCAAACGGTCGAATACCTGATTGTGCAACTAATGATTCGCTATTTGTGATTTTCCCTTCAGCTGCCAAATAACTAGAAATAGGATAAATGCGCGGATTGCGGATACCATGCTGAATCAGATTCGTCTCTACATGCTTAACAACACCCTGTAGCTCTTCTTGGCTCGAAGCCAAGTCAGCGGCATTCACAATAAAAAACATTTTATCCATCTCAAAGCTATCTTTCACCCGCCCAAGCTGTAACAGAAATTCACGATCTGCTTGCGAGAAAGCGTGATTGTAATAAGTAACGAAAAGAATCGCATCCGCATTCTTAATATAATTGAAGGCTACGCCCGTATGACGCGCATTAATTGAATCTGCCCCTGGCGTATCTACAAAAATGATGCCTTGTTCAGTCAAGGGATTAGAATAATACAATTCAATAAATTCAACAAAGCAAGATTTGGATTCATCCGCCACATAGCTTGGGAATTCATCCTTCGTAATTTTCAATTCAGAACCTAACTTATTCTCAGCTAACGTCCAGCCTTTCTCAACGGCCTTTAAAAACGAATAATGAGGCTTTCCTTTCGCCGTTACATCGGTTGGGGATAACGAACTGATACGCTTTAATGCAGACGCCATATCTGTGGCCTGCATGCCAAGCAGTTCCAGCGAGTACAGCACATCCTGCAGGATAGCATCAGCTGCTTTCATCTTAACCTTAGCCGTTCCATGCGGCCATCCTTCTTGAGGCGGCATAATCTTGTTGATTGCCGCTGTCGTCGGATTCGGCGATACCGGCAAAACCCGTTCCCCAATAAGTGCATTGGCAAACGAAGATTTGCCGGCACTGAAAGCGCCGAACAGTGCGATCGTGAACGTCCGCTCGCGCAGCCGCTCGGCCTTGCCCTGCATCGAGCGCGCGATTGATTTCATCGATGGAAGTCCATCGATGAGACTCGCCGCCTCTTGCAGCGCGGCGGCTTTGCGCTCCATGCGCCTTCCGTGTTCACCCGAGGAGAACACGGAAGGCGCCGTAGCTGCCTCTATATGGGCAGCAGGGCTGTTAGCTGCCGCAGTCGCAGTCGCGGCAGCCTGCAAAATCGTATCCATGGAGGTTACGTGCAGGCCCCCGCTCAGCGGGGCTGCTGCCGTCTCCTCCATGATCGTAGCCTGCTGCAAATCTGGCAGCGCTGGCGGAAGAGGCTTCCGCCAGCTGGCCATTTGCAACAGTTCGGCCAGCCCAGCAGCTTCAGCAGCTTCAAGCCGCTGAAGCGCTTGATAGGCGCTGAGACTTTCGCTCAGCGCGCTTAGCTCCTGCGCAAGCACATCCATCGCTTGCGCGGAATGCTTGCGGACGGCAGATGCGAGCTCGTCTATTAACGCAAACGCCTGTTTGCGGTACTGCAGTTTAATGTCAGCAGCTACCTGCTTCATATAGTTAAGCGTGTACTCTCCACCGAAAACTGCCCCAGCGTGAACTTGGGCTGCCAACCAATCTGGGGTCACTTCAACCTTAAGTGCTTCGATCTTGGCTATTAGCGCTTGATCGTACTGTCCTTGCTGCTGTGATGCCTTCTTTAAAGAATCCCTTAAATGCCAATCAAGTTGAGCTTCTACTTGCTCAGCAAGGTCTTCTTGAAACGTCTTCAAACGTTTCTCCGCTTCTAGAGCTGTTTGCACAGCACGCGAGAAGAAACCCACCTTAAACCCAGGCTTGCGGCTCTCCAAATACAGGTGAGCTTGATC
Source organism: Paenibacillus sp. SYP-B3998 (assembly GCF_010820665.1). Lineage (GTDB taxonomy): Bacteria > Bacillota > Bacilli > Paenibacillales > NBRC-103111 > Paenibacillus_E. The sequence continues at coordinate 77,196 of NZ_JAAIKC010000002.1, forward strand.
TCGGGTCAAAGCTGGCGTAATATTGGCGTTCTCAATAACCACACCAACCTCTTTGCGAAATGCTGCCGTTAATACCTCCGGCAGCTCCCTTAACTGTTTAAGCTCCAACTGCTTGGCATCTGCTTGCTCCTGAGCCGCCTGCACATCGCCCTCTTGGTTGATTTGCTCCATAAGATCATTTTTTTGCGGCTCATTTTGCTCAGCTAACCATCTTCCGTGCTCAACTGCTAGAAAGCGAGCTGATGCGTCAATACTAAAGCTGCGAAGTGATTCCCCTCGTTCGATCAAACTTGTCAAGAGCCAACGCAACTTAGCGTACTCATTGTGAGGATGGCCTGGTTCCTTCATGGTAACATACAGTAAACCGTCTGGTTCAATTCCCCAGTTAAGGAAAGCTTGTTTCGTTCCCTCTTGATATTGCTTAAATGGAAGCTCCTGCTCCTTATGCTTATCAATCATATTGATAACCAGATAAAGCGGCTTTCCCCACTCTTTCATCTTCTTCGTAAACGCAAGATTGACCTCTGATTGGACATGGTTATAATCCATTACATAAAAAACAACATCTGCCAAGTGAAGAGCAGACTCTGTAGATTGATGATGGGCATCATCTGTCGAATCAATACCTGGCGTATCCAGCAACGCTGTGTGTTCGCCGAGAAATGAGATCGGATAGGTAATCTCGATGGATTCAATATCCGTGCCATTCACACAATATGCCTCTAGCTCCTCTAAAGGGATTGTCTCCTTATTGGTGTTCACTTCTTCACTGACCAGTCCTTGTTTCATACGGTGCGTAACATGTGCACCTGGCTCTCCATTGCGAATACTAACGATATTAGCGCTTGTCGGAATGGGGCTAGAAGGCAGCAGTGCATGGCCGCAAAGCTGATTAATCAGGGTGGATTTACCCGCAGAAAAGTGGCCGCAAAATGCGATATTCATCCGTGCCGAGCTTATTTTATCGAGCAATTGCCCCAGTTTACTCGCGTTATCTTGATCCCCTATTTGACGCAACCTCACCTGCATCTGCGTCATCGCAGGCGGCATAGCCTCTATACTTGCCTCTGTCATTTGATTCATCGTCAATCTCCCCTAGGTAAACTAAGCAATTCAACACCTATATGTCGTAACAGAAAAAAATCTCCACAAGGGAGATTTAGGACATAATCACATTTTCATTTTCTGGCAAGAAAATTTCAAATACATCGCGATGCTGCAAAATCGTAATATCCGAATCTTTTACTTTCATAACAACCACTTCTGGTTTCGTTTTCATTTTGTCTATGTAGTTCTGAGGAACCTCACCGGATTCACTAATCGTTACACCTTCAATGACGGTTTCTTCATTATCTTTCAATGGTGTGTTAATTACTTGCTCATAAATGTCGGAGAACAATTCAAAACTATTGGTATATACGGCGATGCACTTCATTTCTATCCCATCCTTTGTTTGCTTATCATTTGTTTGTAATAGTTTTCCTAGTTTTACTTGGTTTCATACGTTTTTTACCTTCTCGGCAATTATCCAACAACGGACAGATCGCACATTGCGGATTTTGTGCTTTGCAATGGTACCGACCAAAAAAGATCAGACGATGATGGGTTTGAGTCCACTCTTCACGCGGAATCTTCTTCATCAGCTTCTTTTCAACTTCGAGTACAGAATCATCTAACAAAGCCAGACCTAGTCTTTTGGAAACTCGTTCCACATGTGTATCTACCGCAATTGCTGGTACACCGAAAGCGTTCGATACGACCACATTTGCTGTCTTACGCCCTACGCCAGGCAATTCGACTAAATGTTCGTGCTTTTCCGGAATCTCACCATCAAACTTGTCCAGCAGCAATTGACATAGCTTTTGAATATTGCTTGACTTATTTCGAAACAGGCCAATTCGACGAATGTCTTGCTCCAATTCCTCTTGAGGCACAGCCAAGTAATCCTCTGGCCGTTTGTACTTCTGAAACAAGGATTGAGTAACCTTATTGACCGTTTCATCTGTACACTGTGCGGAAAGCAATACAGCGATGGTCAATTCAAATGGATTGCTGTGATGCAACTCACAATGAGCATCCGGGAACAGCTCGCCAATCGTATCTAAAATATGTCTAACCAACTTTTGAGTCATGTTTTTTCTTCCTTGAGGCGTAATAATCTCCAGTGTAGCGAATTGTAACGGTAGAATCAATCCTTCTAAGCGTCAAAATGCGAACATTTTTTAAAATTTATAAGTTTTTTTTATTTTGACCAACAAAAAAATGAGCCGCCTAGTTGAGGAGATAGCCTCCTGATAAACAGACGGATCATTTTTTTATTTTGTTCAAGCTTATTGCTTATCGATTTCTACAATCTTATCGTCCAGAACATAAACCATCACTTGATCGCCAGCTTGGAAGGAAGAAACAGATAGCTGATCTGCACCTTTGTGATAATAAGCTCTTGGATAAAGATTATAAGTTGTTCTATCGTTAGAACTAGATGGTTTAAAATTCATTTGATTCACAATGTTGTTATAGCTGGCAAACTCTCTCTTTGCAGCAGCTGCAACTTGAATGACCTGCTTATCTCCGGCATCTTTCATCACCTGTACACGATCACCAACTTTAATCGATGAGAAGCTTAATGCGGCTCCGCCATTTAATTTTACAGCATAGTTACTTCCAGCGGCAAACACTTGGTTCTTCCCTGTAAAATCCTGTACAGTTAAGCTCGAACTCGCTACATCAACAGCTGTAACTTTGCCTCGAATAGCACTTATCAGTTCTGCTTTCACTACGGCCGTGCCTTTAAATGTCAGCTTCACATACTCATCAGGCACAAAATCTGTTATCGCTCCAACGCTTTGATCGGCCCTAACAATAGGTACATTATCAAGATTAACAACATAAGAGGTGTTCGCTTCATCAGTTACGGTTACTTGTTTTGCGTTGACATTGCTTAATATCGTTTTGTAAAGTCCCGTTTTACTTGTGACAATCTTCGTAACGATGGATTGATCGTAGCTAAGGATCAAGCTAATATTTTCACCAAGCTTCAAATCGGAAAGCGTACTATTCGGTTTATTAGCCAACTCAACGACTGGGGCATAGTTAAGCTTAAAGCTTAAGCTTTGGCCACTGTCTGTTTTCAATGTAATATCGCTTGTCGTCAGGTTAAGCTGCGTTAAAGTACCGTCTAATTGGTTCGACATTTGAATTTGAGTTACATTGTTTTTGGAAACCAACAAATCTACATATTTGCCTGTCGTAAAAGTACTCACGAAGCTAGTAAATGGAAGCTTCATACCTGCATACATAATGGACATCGACTCAGATAATTGGTAGGCATGCGGGGAGCCTGAATTATCTTTTACTGTTAAAATCTTATTTGTTTGATCATAAGAAATAATTTTAGCAAAGTATAAGTTCTCGATCGATCGATTCGTTACGGTAATTCGTGTAACCTTATTATTCAGAACATCCAGTTTGAGCTGATCACCGGGAGCAAGATCATATAAACTAGCTGTCGTCAGGCCATTGATCATCACTTGCACATTATCACCAAGGAAATAAGACCCTAGCTGGCCACCTGCCGTTTTGATAATCGTTAGGTACGTTTTATCATCACTAATTGCTTTAAGTGTACCTTCTACACTAGTACCCACATCAGCTTGTTTTTTAACAAGCACTTTAGTAATCACGCTATTTTGAACCGTGTATTCAATTGCATCTCCAACGTGAAGCGAATTAACATCAATCAAACTGTTATCAGGCAAAGTAGCAATTAAATTACTCGAAAATCCGAAAGTTTCAGGTTGACCTGATGTACTTTCGAGTATTGTCAGTTGTTTACCGTCTTTATTAAGCGTTTGAATCGTCCCGTTTACCGTTTTATTTACCGGTACTTGTTTGACAACGATGGATGTAATTTTGTCGCCTTTTACAATCTTACTTTTTCTTAATTGAATCGTACTTCCACTCACGATGGAACCAAGGCTGAGGCCTCTCCCATCCACGTCGGTTACGGCAACATCAGTAGCAAGATCATATACCTCAAAATTGTCGAGAGTAGCTTTCAATCCATTGATATTTAAGTTTAATAATTTGCCCTCATGAATGTCCATTTGTAGTTCATCGTTCAGTACTTCAACGTAGTAAGCCGTACCGCTTACTTGTACAAGCGAGACCTCGTACGTTTCTTGAATTGTTTTGGCAGCAATTGGATTATCGTCCTTTTTACCATAAAAAACAGCGTTCGTTGAAAGTTTATAGGTGCTTGTGTTCCCATCTTTGTCCATGATAGCGATGCTTCCGCTCGTCAAGCTGGTCATATAGCCTTTAACCGCTCGCGAAGGCAGAGTAGCCAATTCTTTTTGTGAACGACTTAGGAAAGCGGCCATCTGAGCTCGTGTTACAGCACCTTTTGGTTGGAAAGAACCGTCCTCAAATCCATTTACAACTTGCAAAGCAACGGCTGCATTCACATAACCAAGAGCTGTGTAGCTAATCGCACTATTGTCTTTGAAAGCTGTTGGCGTTGAAGACATACTTTGCGCAAGCGATACCTTGCCAATAGCTCTAATCACGACTTCAGCTACCCATTCCCTTGTCGCTTTTTTCTGACCCCAAACCTCTTTCGAAGTATCTCCTTGCGCTCTTGCTTTTTCTTCTTCGTTAGAAATCAAGCCTTTTTGAAGTGCAATTGCTACATAATTTCGAGCGTATTTATCAACGGCCATAAAATCAGGAAAGATTGTGGATGCTGTCATCGCATCTACTTCGCCTTGAAGACCCATCATCCGGGTAGCCATGATCAGTACATCTTGCTGTGAAACAGAATTTTCGGCCCGATACGCGCCATCCTCATAGCCTTCGATAATACCTTCCAAGGCTAACTTGGAAATATGACGAATCCCCCAATAATCGGATTTTACATCTGGAAAGGATAATTTAACATTCGAATTCGTAGATGAAGATGAGTTCTGGTTAGCAGATTCGGCAAGAGCTGGCGTTGCCGCCAAGCTGGTCACGATTAACGAACTTAGAATAGCACTTGCTAATTTCCTATTTTTCATTATATGTATATACTCCTCTGCACCTTCATTTAATTAGGTCGTTTGATTGGATAAGGAAGCTCTAGATGTCCCATTAAACTTTCAACCTGTTTTCCATCCTTCAGTACAAATAGTGCTTTCACTTCAGGAAATTGAAAAGCTGTTTTCTTTAAAGCCTGCAAAAATAAATCTTCCCCAGGCGCACCTAACTGCGTTTTTGGACCAAATTTAAGATCGACTTTCAACTCTCCCTTGGTCTTATCGAACACGACATTCGTAAACTTCATATCGTCAAATAAAGAAACGGCTTTACTATCGTCACTCTTTCCGAGAGCGTTCAGAGAAGCTTGATAGATATCACTTTCCTGTTTAAAGCTGATCGTGACTTCCTGTTCGATTAATTTCATCTCATCTTGGTCACTGTAATAGGCTTTAACCTTCTTTTGCATCAAAGGTTCAGCCGAAGATGTTGGTGTCGGTTGTGGGCTTTGAGCAATAGGTGTAGGCTGTGCCGGTACCGTCGATTGAGGCGTAGCGCCTCCGACAAGCAAGCCTTTTTGACCGCATGCAGTTACAGTTAAAGTGATGGCACTTACAAGAAGCGCCCCTTGAAATAGGCGACTTGTTTTTGTCATCTCACTCACTCCTTAGAGCTTCCTTCTGGAAGCCAGCTTCTTAAGCCTAAGCTTATTTAAGATCCAAGTATTCTTTGATGGCTGTTACGATTGATGTAGCTACTTGATCCTGGAAAGCATCTTTATACATCGCTGCTTCGTCGTCTTTATTGGACAAATACCCCACTTCTACAAGCACAGCTGGCATTGTGGTTTTCTTAATGACACGAAAATCCGCTTCGCGAACTTTGCGATCTGCAAACCCCGTTGCAGCAACAACATTCTTGTGTACGACATTGGCAAAAGATAAGCTTTCAGGCCGATTATAATACGTTTCCGTTCCTGTAATGTTAGCTTTGGCGCTATTCCCATGAATGGACAGGAATAGATCAACTTGATTATCGTTAGCGAAGGCAACGCGATCGTCGAGTTCAACAAATGTATTGTCCGAACGGGTCATTAGCACTTCAAGACGCTTGTCCTGAGAAAGAAGCTTGCTTACCTTCTTCGCTGTAGCTAATGTAAAATCCTTCTCATGCTTGCCTGTAATCGATAAAGCACCTGGATCTTTATCCCCATGACCCGCGTCAATCATAACAGTTAAATGATGTTCACCGATCGTCGCTATCCATTGATTGGTTGGCTTCGTCGTTTGAATTTTATAATCCGCTGAGCTCTTCAAATCCAAAATGACACGCACTGTATCAGGACTATCCGAATAATTTGAAAAACGGATTTTTTGCACGAGGGGATGCTTGGAGGACATCTCACCTGCGTTATTAACCAAAAGCTTTTGAAATGAATCATCAAGCTTCGTATTTGGGAAATCAAAGACGATCCTGTTCGGATTTGCCAGCTTCATGATGGTTGGTTTTAATACACCATCTTTTGCAAGGACGACAAGATCCTTTGCTGAAAGTTCAATGGACGTAAGCAGATGTGTATTTGGATTCAGCGGTTTGTCCCCTGTTCCAGTGCCGGTTCCAGGCGGTGGTGTGGTACCTGTTACAGGAGGCTTTGTTCCTGTTGAAGGTGTCGATGGGTTTGTCGGCTTAGTCGGCAGCACCTCCCCTTGAGGCTTGCCATTTTTATCATCAACCACATCAACAGGCTCAACTACAGGCTTGGATGACAAATCGTCTTTCTTGAACATGTGAACGGAGGAGGTTATCGAATCCCAATTGAACTCAACTCCCAATTTCGCGCCAACAAAGCTTAACGGCAGCATTGTACTCCCCTCGATGATGACGGGAGAAATAGCCATTTTCTCATTAACCCCATTAATCTTAGAAGTTTTGCTGTCAATTGTCAGTTCAATCAAAACATCACTTTTTTTAATCGTAACTTTACGCAGCGCGGCATCCCAAGTAACTTTAGCACCAAGCTCCTCGGCAATGATACGAACAGGCACGATTGTATAGCCCTCTCCAACAATTCTAGGAGAAGGATCTTCTTTTTTTATAACAAGTTGCTTTTCATTCATATACAATTTAATCGTGTTCGGAGACGCTTCATTTCCAAAAGCATACGTAGGAAGAAGGAGTATAAACACGACTAGCGTCAAAAAAATAGCAGGAAATTTCATCATTCACCTCTATGTAATGTCGGAATTAGGAAGTTTTATCGAGCTTAAATAACCAATGTATCAGAATCTAGCAGCAACACTGTAATTATATCAAAATAGCAAACTTACTGACAACAAAACCTCCGTTCTTGCGACAATCTAGTATACTATTAGACGTGTTATTCTGCCAAAAGTTGCAAAGTAATCATATAAAAAATAAAATTTATCATTCTGAGAATAACTATAGGGAACAAAAAAAAGGCCATGCCAATTGAACATCAATTAGCACGCCTTATTCGAGGTTTTATTTATAAGCCAAACGCTCTTTATGAGCTTCTTCATATGCGGTAATTTTGTCCACGTGTTGAAGCGTTAACCCGATATCATCTAAACCTTGCAGCAAAAATTGACGGCGATGCTCGTCTAGATCGAACGTAATGCTGAGACCGTAGTCATCAGTCAACTTGTTATTCTCCAGATCTACATGCAGCTTATAGCCATCATGTTTCGCTGTCCGTTGGAATAAATCTTCCACCTGCTCTTCGGACAATTTAATGGGCAGAATGCCGTTTTTGAAACAGTTGTTGTAGAAAATATCTGCGTATGATGGTGCAATAATAACACGGAAGCCAAAATCTTGAATCGCCCAAGGGGCATGTTCACGGGAGGATCCGCAACCGAAGTTTGCTCTGGAAATCAACACGGAAGCTCCTTGATAGCGTTCTTGATTCAAAGGGAAATTCTCGATCACATTGCCCGCTTCATCCCATCTCCATTCAAAGAAGAGAAATTGACCGAAGCCGGAACGTTCGATTCTTTTCAAAAATTGCTTAGGAATAATTGCATCTGTATCTACATTCACTCGATCAACTGGGCCAACAAGACCCGAGTGTAGTTTAAAAGCGTCCATATTCACATTCTCCTTAGAGTTTTTCGTTAGAAAAACTAACTTCATACACCAATTTAATTAAGCTTGTTGGTATTCTTTAACTTCCCAATCGCGCACATCGAAGAAATGACCTTTAATTGCTGCAGCAACAGCCATAGCTGGAGAAACAAGATGTGTACGTCCTCCGCGACCTTGACGCCCTTCGAAATTACGGTTTGAAGTCGAGGCGCAACGTTGGCCCGGTTTAAGTACGTCTGGGTTCATCGCTAAACACATACTGCAACCTGCATCGCGCCATTCGAAGCCAGCATTCGAGAAAATTTTGTCCAAACCTTCTTTTTCAGCTTGAATTTTGACCCGGCCGGAACCTGGAACAACGATTGCCGTAACGCTAGGATCTACGGTGTACCCTTGAGCAATTTTGGCCGCCGCACGAAGGTCTTCAATACGACCGTTGGTGCAAGAACCGATAAATACATAATCCACTTTCAACTCCGTCATCGGAGTTCCTGGCGTTAAATCCATATATTCAAGCGCTTTTTCAGCAGCTTTACGTTCATTTTCGGTTTCGAAACTTTGTGGATCTGGCACCAATGCATTGACACCTGTCCCCATCCCTGGGCTTGTTCCCCAGGTAACTTGCGGGATCAAAGAATCCGCATCGAAGTCAACTGTCCAATCATATGTTGCGCCTTCGTCCGTTACATAGTTTTTCCATTGTTCAACCGCTGCATCGAATCCAGCGCCTTGAGGCACATATTCACGACCGCGCAGGTAGTTAAAAGTAGTTTCATCAGGAGCGATTAGACCTGCTCTAGCTCCACCTTCAATGGACATATTGCATACAGTCATACGCTCTTCCATGGAAAGACCACGAATCGCTTCACCTGTATATTCAATAACATAACCAGTAGCGAAATCCGTACCGTATTTTGCGATAACGCCAAGGATTAAGTCCTTTGCCGTTACACCTGGCTTCAGGCTGCCGTTAATACGCACTTCTAATGTTTTGGCTTTGGACTGCTGAAGCGTTTGTGTAGCAAGTACGTGCTCAACTTCACTCGTCCCAATACCAAAAGCCAGAGCGCCGAATGCACCGTGTGTAGAAGTATGGCTATCGCCGCATACGATAGTTTTTCCCGGGTGTGTAAGACCTAACTCAGGACCCATAACGTGAACGACACCTTGGTCGATGCTGTCGAGATCAAATAGTGTAACGCCGAAATCACGGCAGTTTTGAGAAAGTGTATCAATTTGTTGTTTGGAAATCGGATCCGTAATGTTAAAACGGTCCTTTGTTGGAACGTTATGATCCATTGTGGCAAAAGTCAGATCCGGTCTGCGAACTTTACGTCCTGACAAACGAAGACCCTCAAATGCTTGTGGTGAAGTTACTTCATGAACCAGTTGCAAGTCAATATAGATAACGCTTGGCTTGCCTTCTTCCTGGTTGATGACGTGATTTTCCCAAATTTTCTCGAACATTGTCTTTTTACTCATACCCAGTCACCTCTTGTCATTATCCGCTCTTAAATGATTACGTTTAATACCCTCATAACGTATACTAGCACGAATTCGTTATTTGGTGAAAGACACAATAACTATAAGGTTCATAGTTTATTCCTATAAGTAACACAGAATATCGACACTCAATTTCTTTCTATATCAGAGCGTATTCTTGTATACTAAGGACAAGCTTCATAGGTAAAAACAATAATGAAAATGCGCTTTATATAAAAGGAGACCCTTCTATCATGGAATTACGCCAACTTCAATATGCCATTCAAATCGCTGTAGAGCGTAACTTCTCGCGCGCAGCAGAGAAACTTCATATCGCCCAGCCTTCCCTCAGCCAGCAGCTGTCCAAGCTTGAGAAAGAGATTGGCGTTCTGCTGTTTCAACGCAGCACCAACTCCGTGGAGCTTACGCATGCAGGCTCTCTTTTTGTTGAAAAATCGCAAAAAATTCTGGACATGGTCGAGCAGCTTAAAAAGGAGATGGAAGACATTTCGCAAATGAAAAAAGGCCGACTTGTTGTTGGGAGCATGCCGATAACGGGTTCAACGATCCTTCCCTTTGTCGTGCCTGTTTTTCGAACTGCGTACCCAGACATTGAGATTTCTCTCGTCGAAGAAACTTCGGCGAACTTAGAAACCCTTACGAACAACGGTCAAACGGACATAAGCCTCCTTTCTCTCCCGCTTCGTGAAGATTCGCTTGTGTACGAAACGCTGTTGGAAGAAGAGTTCGTTCTTGCGGTTCCACCGAGTCATCCACTTGCGGCAAGCGCGGCGCCTGTCCGCATTGAACAGCTAGCGAACGATGCCTTCATCGCGTTGAAAAAAGGACAAGGGTTTCGTAAATTAACACTCGATCTCTGTCAAAAAGCCGGGATTACACCCAATATCGTTTTCGAATCAAGTAACATGGAAACTGTTCAATCACTCGTTGCCGCTGGAATGGGCATAGCCTTTGTACCTTATCTCATCTCAAGAAGAAACCTAAGCGAGCTTTCCCCTATATATCTTCCGCTAGAAGGTCGACCTACGCGCACGCTTGTAATCGCTTATAAGAAAGGACGCTATATTTCCAAAGCTGCCGAAGCTTTTATTTCTACAATGAAAGAAGTCATGAGCAGTATTGTCTAGCAAAACGGGAGGCATTCACGGTGAATAAAACACAGCGATTGATTCATTTGATGATGGCAGTTAATGAACGTATGCAGTTCACTGTTAAAGAAATGGCTGATGAATTCGGCGTTTCCGACAGAACCATGCACCGCGATCTGCAGGAATTAAGCGAGCTCGGCATGCCCCTTTACACGGAATTCGGCCCTCATGGCGGTTACCGCTTGCTGAAAAAACGCATGCTGCCTCCGATCCTGTTCTCGGAACAGGAGGCCGTTGCCATGTTTTTCGCCTTTCAATCGCTCCAATATTACGGAGCGCTGCCTTTTGAAGCGGAATCGACTTCCGCCCTTCATAAATTTTATCATTACCTTCCGACTGATGTAAGAACAAAGATTGATGCGCTCAAGGATCGCGTTTCGTTTTGGACACCGTATCGAACGCAGAGCTCACCATTTTTGCAGCAGCTGCTTGAAGCTTCCATCGAGGGTCATCCTTTACTTATGAGTTATGCCTCAAAAGAGGGAATCAAGCAAAGAACGATTCAACCGATAGGCATATATGCGAGTCATGGCTTTTGGTACTTACCCTCTTATTGCTTTTTAAAAGAAGGATTTCTTTTATTCCGTGCTGACCGAATCATTTCTCTGGAGCCTGCTCATTCAAGTCAACCTAGTAAGGATTTCAGAAACTATACCATTCCGGACTGGCTCCTTGCTGGCGCAGCATATGAAGGTCAACCGCAGCCGAAGCTTAATCTACGCGTCAGATTAACTCCAAATGGTATTCGCGCTTATGAACGCAGCAATGGTTTCAATGGTGCTTTAACACTCGATAAGGATGGCAGCGGTATGCTTGTAGCCGACATGCTGCCTGACAATTTAGCTTACTTTTCCAGCTATTTTCTTAGTCTTGGCGCTGATGCGATTGTTGAAGAGCCCTTCGAAATGGTTGATTGGATCCGCGAACAGATCCGAGCTATGCAGCAGGCTTATGAGGTATAATATTCCGTAAATACGATGACAAGATCTGTCAACGATTACGTGTAGCATGAGAGCTGTAGTCAACTTAAGATGATGGCTAAGCCAGTAATTCTGGCAATAACACGCTTGGGAGGCGCAGCAATGACAAATAACGTTCAAAATTTACAAGGAAAGATTGCTTTAGTGACAGGATCAAGTCGTGGTGGTGGACGCGGAATCGCGCTTGCTCTTGGGGAAGCCGGGGCAACTGTGTATGTGACAGGACGCAGTACGAGAACACAGTCAAGTAGAACCGATTTAACTGGAACCATTGAAGATACTGCTGAAGCCGTCTCTCAGCGCGGCGGCGTGGGTATTCCTGTTCGCTGTGACCATACGGTTGATGACGACGTAGCCGCGTTGTACGATCGCATTAAGCAAGAACAAGGCTCCCTTGATCTTGTTGTAAACAACGCTTGGGGTGGTTACGAAAACTACGAAGACACCGATTTCCAAGCTCCTTTTTGGAAGCAACCGATGCTGCGTTGGGACAAAATGTTTCAAGCCGGCTTGCGCGCTCAAATGGTTTCAAGCCGCTACGCCATGTCAGGACTATTTCTTGCACAAAAGCACGGACTCATCATTAATACCGGTGTTTATTCGGATATCGGCGGGAATTATCCCGTGAACGTATTTTACGATACGGTGAAACGCGCTGTCGCTACGATGACTCGTGGGATGTCCCTCAATCTTCAGGCAAGTGAAACTGGCGTAATTGCATTAGCGCTTGCACCTGGGTGGATGCGAACAGAAGCGGTGTATAAACACTATGGACTAGAAGCAGGAGATCCTGATTTCATGAGAATCGAAGCGCTTCATCCTACCGAGTCGGTGGAATACATTGGCCGTGCTGTTGTCGCCCTTGCTTCCGATCCTCTTGTGCACAAGAAAGCAGGTCAATTACTTGAGGCAGGCTCTCTAGCTGCTGAGTACGGTTTCACCGATGTAGACGGTAGGCAAATGCCGCCGTTCCGGGTGTAGTCCCTTATTCCCTTATTAAATCCCTTCACAATACGATTTGGCTGTTGGATACGGCAGGTGTCAAAAGCTGCTATATGCCGATGGCCATTTTGTTCCCCCCCCCTATTAACCATTTAGCCTACAAAAGCATATGATATATCAGAATTTATGATCAATACGATAATAAAACATGATATTATAAGATGAAAGTGGCTTATGGAGGCTGAAAACAATGAAGTTATTACAAGCAATTGAGCAAACATTCTGCAGGTTGCAAGAGCCCTCACACGAACAAATGAAATCAGCTATACATGCTTTGAAAGAACGATTTTCCACTATTAAGGACCTAATAACGGAGCCAACACAGCTTCCTTACGGCAGAAATGTCGTTTTTAGCAGCAAAGAATTAGAAGTGATCGTCATTCATATTCCCGCCAATCAGGCTACAGCCATTCATAACCACGGATTATCCATTGGTACCGCTTATTTAGTTGAAGGTTCGCTTGTAAATACGATGTTTACCCTAGATCCCGCAGGCTACCCTATCCCTCAGCAAGATCACTTCATACAAGCCGGACAATTTTTCCTTGCCCCTGCTGGACAAATCCATCAACTAAACAATCCCTTTCACGAACGTGCCATCTCTCTTCATGTGTACACGCCTCCGCTACGCAGTGTGAACCGTTACTTGCCCTACAGTGATATTCTCGATTACGTCATATAAAAAATCCCCTGCACCGCGCCAGCTAGCACGCATACAGGGGATGACGCTATTAAAACTGCAGCTTGTTTTCGATAAATGTCTTTAACTCGCTGATAGGCATACGTGTTTGCTCCATCGTATCACGATCACGAACCGTTACTTGACCATCAGTTTCTGACTCGAAGTCATACGTAATACAAAACGGCGTACCGATTTCATCGTGACGACGGTAACGTTTACCGATTGAACCCGCATCATCATAATCGACCATGAAGTGCTTAGCCAGATCTGCGAAGACAGCCTGCGCACCTTCAGCCAGCTTTTTGGAAAGCGGGAATATCGCGGCTTTGATCGGCGCAAGCGCTGGGTGGAAACGCAGAACCGTACGACTGTCGTCACCTTCCAATTTTTGCTCCTCATATGCATCGATCAATAAGGCCAAAGTCACTCGATCTGCACCCAATGAAGGCTCAATACAGTATGGGATGTAGCGCTCGTTCGTCTCTTGATCAATGTAGTTGAAATCTTCGCCAGAATGCTCCATGTGCTGTTTCAAGTCAAAGTCCGTGCGGTCCGCAATGCCCCAAAGCTCGCCCCAACCGAATGGGAATTTGTACTCGATATCTGTCGTCGCATTACTATAATGAGATAGTTCATCATCATTATGGTCTCGCAAACGCAGGTTATCTGGTTTCGCGCCTAATGTTAGCAGCCAGTTATGGCAGAAGCTTCTCCAGTACTCAAACCATTTCATGTCCTCGCCCGGTTTGCAGAAAAATTCTAACTCCATTTGCTCAAATTCACGCGTACGGAACGTAAAGTTACCTGGCGTGATTTCGTTACGGAAACTTTTACCGACTTGTCCGATACCGAAAGGCAGCTTTTTACGCATCGTGCGCTGCACATTTTTGAAGTTAACGAAAATGCCTTGTGCGGTTTCTGGACGCAGATAAACGACGTTAGAGCTTGATTCAGTTACCCCTTGGAACGTTTTGAACATGAGGTTGAATTGACGAATATCAGTGAAGTCTTTGCTGCCGCAATCCGGGCAAACGATATCATGCTCAACGATTAGCTTCTGCATATCGTCAAACGTCATGCCGTCAACAATGATTTCGATGTCTTTTTCAGCCAATTTGCCTTCTATTAATTTATCCGCTCGGTGACGCGCCTTACACTGTTTGCAATCGATCATCGGATCGTTAAAGTTCCCTACGTGACCGGATGCCACCCAAGCTTGCGGGTTCATCAAAATCGCTGCATCAAGGCCTACATTGTAGGGGGATTCTTGAATGAATTTTTTCCACCATGCGCGCTTAATGTTGTTTTTGAGCTCTACGCCAAGCGGACCGTAATCCCATGTATTAGCAAGCCCGCCGTACACTTCGGAACCTGGAAATACAAAACCTCTGTGCTTCGCTAACGCTACAATTTGCTCCATAGTAACACTCATCTTCATTCTCCTTCATCTGTTCAAAATAGGTTGATTCTCGTTGAAGACGACGCCTTGATGATGGGCCAAATGCAAAAAAAGGCTCATCATCCAAAGGCATCAAAACAATGCCTAGGGACGAGAGCCTTACGCACCCGCGGTTCCACCCTAGTTGACACGCAAATTCACAAGAGCGTATCCCCTTTATCGAATTGACTCCGGATAGCCTTTTCCTTGAACTTCAGTCTGGGCTCTCACCGTCCCCAGCTCGCTGAACATGAAGGTGCTTCAAGTACTATTCATCCATCACAGCCACAATTGTTATACAATTGGCTTTAGTGTACCGAAAAACCACAAAAAAATCAAATCTGTTTTACGCAGAGTCTAGCGCTAATAAAGGTGTGGCCGCCGATCTTCGAACACAGGTATTTTCCCCCGAACGCGCACAACTTCGCTCAAATCGATAGTCGCGTGTAAAATCGCTTCGGTTTCATCCCCTTCAACAAGAACTTCCCCCCATGGGTCGATAACCATCGAATGTCCGAAAAAGTTCGTTGTACCGCTAGTACCCACCCGATTACAGGAAACGACATACATTTGATTCTCAATCGCTCTTGCCATGAGCAGCGTACGCCAGTGATGCAATCTCGGATGTGGCCACTCCGCAGGTACAAACAATATCCTTGCCCCATCTAAAGCTAGCTTCCGAGCAAGCTCTGGAAAACGAATGTCATAGCATATCATTGCGGCAGCGGGAACGCCCTCTAGTTCGAATCTGCCTAGCTGGTCGCCGCTTTGCAGGTACTTTTCCTCATCCATAAGGCGGAAAAGATGAATCTTGGAATATTCAGCAATTTCTTGGCCCTGACGATCGAAGGCATACACCGTATTCAGTACCTGATCTCCCCGTTTATTCGCGATCGAGCCCCCGATAAGATTCACCTTATTTTTCATCGCAAAATCACGTAGGAACGTTTTCGTACGAGCTCCGTCTTGATCCGCTATTTCATGAATTTCAGTCAGCGCGTAGCCTGTGTTCCACATTTCCGGAAAAACGATGACATCTGGCTTTATTTCAGCAGAAACAGCTTCGTTTAAAAATGCTTCCAAGCGAGTAAAATTGGTGTTCGGTTCTCCAATGGCTATATCCATCTGAATGAGTGCAATATGTAGAGTATGGGCGTCCCCCATGTGAAGGCTCCTTTCAAAATCGTATATTCTTCATTTTTATTATATTAGCCGAATTGAGTGATGAACTCAATTCGGCTTGAACGCTTTGGATTGCCCTCTAGGAATACTCAGTGTCGTCCAGCTATTACTTGCCAAATGCTTGCCAAGAAAAACCATTTGGCCCACGTGATAACCGTAATGAGAAACTTGTCGTTGAATGGCTTGTAGCACCGTATTAGCTTCACCACGGATCATAACGAGACTAAGCACATCATCCGCAGTTAGCGATTGGAGTGTACCAAATAAAACTTGCCATCCCTCTTCCCAAAGCGAAATGAGCTCCTGTCGGTTGAATGACTTACTTTCAAATTCTCCGTCTCGATTGCGCCATTCCTTTTCTCCATCGGTTGTCAGGAAATCCGTCCAACGAGACAGCATATTGCCATGCATGTGTTTGATAAGGATCTCCATAGAGTTGGACTCGCCGTCCAATGCTTGATGGAAATGTTCATCTTCAAGCTGGATTAACGTTTTGTCTGCGAGTTGCTTCATACTTTCAAATGCTCGAATCGATTCTTGTAAAAAAACCTCAGCCACTTTTTCGTTTGTATGCATAATTAACCCCTTCCCGTTTGGGTTCTTACTAAATTCATGCGAACAATCTAACTATACACCACACTTGAATCATGGTACATTAATGTTATTATGTAAATCCCGACCTACGGAGTGTGAATTAAAACATGACCAATCTATCTCGACCACAAGCCCCTTTTTCCATACAACCTGCCGATCGTATGCAGGGATTGCCAACACAGTTCTTTGCAACACTAGTTCGTAAAGCAAATGAGCAAATTGCACAAGGACACGACGTCATTAATTTGGGGCAAGGTAACCCTGACCGACCGACCCCCTCTCACATCGTTGCTTCCATGCAAGAAGCTGCGGCTAATCCGCTCTATCACAAATATCCACCATTTAGCGGGTTCCCCTTTCTCAAAGAAGCGGTCGCTCAGCGTTATAAGGAAGACCACGATGTCGACCTTGACCCTGAAACCGAGGTCGCCATACTTTTTGGCGGTAAAACAGGATTGATTGAAATCGCTCAATGTCTGCTCAATCCAGGAGATGTTTGTCTTGTCCCTGATCCAGGTTATCCAGACTACTGGTCTGGCGTAGCGCTTGCAGGCGCGCAGATGGCTTTCATGCCGCTTAAAGAAGACAATAACTTCCTTCCTGATTATTCAGCGCTGAAGGAATCTGATCTGAACCGTGCCAAGTTAATGTTCATTAACTATCCGAATAATCCTACCGGAGCCACCGCACCAGCCTCCTTTTACCAGGAGACCGTTGAGTTCGCTCATCGGCGCGGGGTCGTGGTGGCAAGTGATTTTGCTTATGGAGCCATTGGTTTCGACGGTCAGAAACCCGTAAGCTTCCTCTCCACCCCTGGCGCAAAAGAAGTTGGCGTGGAATTTTACACCTTGTCCAAAACTTACAATATGGCTGGCTGGCGTGTCGGCTTCGCTCTTGGCAATCGTGAGGTTATCCGCTTAATCAACTTAATGCAGGATCATTATTACTGCTCTCTGTTCGGAGGCATCCAAGCAGCGGCGACAACCGCTCTTATCGGTCCTCAGGACTGTGTAACTGAACTTCGCAATGTTTACGAAAGCCGACGTAACGCACTATACACAGCGCTTGCTGGTATCGGATGGAACGCCTCCCCCTCACAGGGCTCGTTCTTCTCATGGCTGCCAGTGCCGAAGGGACACACCTCGACAAGCCTTTCCGACCTGCTGCTGCAGGAAGCTAAAGTTGTCGTGGCTCCGGGTGTAGGCTTTGGGACACACGGCGAAGGATATGTACGGCTTGGGCTGTTGTCATCTGAGACACGCTTGGAAGAAGCCGTGCAGCGAATTGGCAAGCTTCATTTGTTTGATTAATCTATGGACATTACAATGGGTTGAGAGCTTCATGCTTTCAGCCTTGCAGGAGCTTCATGAGTTACTCCTGTTAGAATAAAAAAAGGGCCGAACAGTCAGGTTCCCTTCCCTTGGTAAGAGGGAAGTATTGACATTAGCTCCTTTACAAAGACTTGTACAGCATGCTATTCTATAAAGAATTAAAAGGAAGCCTTCAAGAGACTTCCATATCGCAACGTTATGATGGGAATAGTAGGAAGCGTGCAACACGTCTGCAGAGAGTAAGCTCCATTGGCTGAGAGAGCTTACCGTGAACCGATTTCGAACCCGCCCCTGAACGGTCAACGACGAGTTGAACAGCCCCCTGCTGTTATTTAGGGAATCTAGAGTTGGGTGCAGCTTTTTTTACATGCGCCAATCTAAGGTGGTACCGCGGAAGTTACAGACTTTCGTCCTTATTGTTATGAGGACGAAAGTCTTTTTTGCATAT
The DNA here is from genome assembly GCF_010820665.1 of Paenibacillus sp. SYP-B3998. Taxonomy (GTDB): domain Bacteria; phylum Bacillota; class Bacilli; order Paenibacillales; family NBRC-103111; genus Paenibacillus_E. The sequence continues at coordinate 95,625 of NZ_JAAIKC010000002.1, forward strand.
ACATACTTAGCCAAATAAAACCAAAGGATGGGATCGATATGATACAGCGAATCGTCGTCAAAATCGGCAGCAGCTCTTTAACTTCCGATACAGGCGGCCTAAATCCGGATAAAATACGTTTTTTCGCTTCGGAGTTGGCGCGATTGCAGCAAGACGGCCATCAAGTGCTGCTCGTTACATCCGGCGCGGTAGCCGCAGGCTTCACTTCCCTTGGCTACCGCACACGGCCTAAGGTGCTGCACGAGAAGCAGGCCGCTGCTGCAGTCGGCCAGGCGCTATTAATGCAGGCCTATCACGAAGCCTTCGCCTCTCATGGCACTAGCGTCGCTCAAATTTTGCTAACGAGATATGATTTCTCCAACCGCAAGCGCGTCCAGAACGCGCTGATGACGATTGACGAACTGCTGCAGCGGGGCGTCGTCCCCATCATCAACGAGAACGATTCCGTCTCAGTCGATGAGCTTAAATTCGGCGACAATGACACCTTGTCTGCGTTAGTCGGCAACCTAGTGAAAGCCAACAAGTTGATCATCATCACAGACATGGACGGCTTGTATACGGACGACCCTAGAAAAAATGCGAGCGCACAGCGAATCGAGCGCGTAGATGCAATCAGCGACGAGCTCTTCAGCTTCGCTGGAGGTTCAGGGAGCGCAGTCGGCACCGGCGGTATGCGCTCCAAGGTCGAGGCCGCCCGTATCGCCATGCGCGGAGGTGTACCCGTTTTCGTAGGGCGCGTGCTTGAGCCCTACGATCTACAGCTTGCCGTAGATGGTCAAGGCAAGGGAACTTATTTCGACACGGCGATGAACAACTTGCCAGTCAAAAAGCAATGGGTCGGTTTTCATTCGCTGCCCCAAGGCCGAATTATCGTCGATGCGGGTGCCAGGACAGCGTTGCTATCCGGCGGTAAAAGCCTACTCCCCGCCGGTATTACTGCCGTCGAAGGCGATTTCCACCCCGGAGACGTCGTTGAGGTGTTGGGCACAGATAACACACTACTAGGTCGCGGAGTCGTTAACTACACAGCATGGCAATTGCAAGCAGCCGCAGGCTTATCAACCGAAGAAGTACAAAAGCGGGTCGAGGTCGTACGTATTGAAGTGATCCATCGAGACGAGTGGGTCCCGCTCCTATAGATAGGCTCGGAAAGTGAGGCAAGCTAAGCATGAGACAACAATTGTTACTTAACCCTACACTGCGGGACGTACCAGCAGACGCAGAAGCTGTGAGCCACCGCCTCATGCTTCGAGCAGGATTCATCCGGCAGCTATCCAGCGGCATTTATTCTTATTTACCTCTAGGATTGAAAGCACTGCGCAACATTCAACAGATTGTACAAGAAGAAATGGATGCGGCTGGAGCTCAAGAGATGCTCATGCCAGCCCTCCATCCTTCTGAATTATGGAAAGAATCAGGCAGATGGGACATCTATGGCCCAGAGCTCATGAGACTAGAAGACCGAAATGGGCGAGAGTTCGCCCTTGGCGCTACGCATGAAGAAGTGATTACTTCTCTTGTACGCGATGAAATTCAGTCTTACAAGAAGCTGCCTATGACGCTTTATCAGATCCAAACCAAATTCAGGGATGAACGACGACCTCGGTATGGTCTCCTGCGCGGACGAGAATTTCTAATGAAGGACGCCTATTCCTTTGATCGTTCTTCCGCTGGATTAGATCTAAGCTATAAGCAAATGTATAACGCCTATGACCGCATCTTCCGTCGTACGGGACTGAAATTTCGCGCAGTTGAAGCCGATTCCGGCGCTATCGGCGGCACCGATACTCATGAATTTATGGCACTAGCCGATGTTGGCGAAGATACCATCGTTTATTGTCCATCCTGTCAATATGCAGCTAACCTAGAGAAAGCTGTCGGTGTGATTCCAGAACTACAGATGACGGCTGAAACAAACAACTCGACTCCGCCTGAGAAAATTCACACGCCTCAGGCTTCAAGCATCAAAAAATTAAGTCAGTTCCTGAACGTCAAGCCGCAACAAATCATCAAAACAATTGCTTTAAAGGCCGATGGCGCCCCTCTCGTCGTGCTCATTCGAGGAGATTATGAGCTGAATGAGATTAAGATTAGGCAAGTCGTTAACGCTGAACAAATCAGCATGATGACCGAAGATGAGATCATGAATGAACTTCGTTCTGTTGCAGGTTTCATCGGTCCAATCGGACTTCTTGGTAGAAGCGGCGTTCAGCTCATCGCGGACGACTCTGTTAGAGGGCTGACTGAAGCAGTCATCGGTGCGAACGAAGCAGATTTCCACTTGCAACACGTACAGGTCGACCGTGATCTCCCTACTTTGATGTACGCCGATTTACGCAATGTGGCAGAAGGTGATACGTGCGTCCATTGCTTGAGTGAACTTGTTTTTGCAAAAGGCATTGAGGTTGGGCACGTATTTAAATTAGGCACTAAATATAGTCATTCATTGGGTGCTGTCTACAACGATGAAGCTGGCGCTTCCCAAGATATCGTAATGGGCTGTTATGGCATCGGGATTTCACGTGTGCTTGCTGCTATAGTCGAACAAAATCATGACGATTACGGCATCATTTGGCCCCATGCCATTACACCATTCTCGATCCATCTACTAACGGTTAAGACGCAGGATGAAGCTCAAATGAAACTGTCAGAACATATCTACGACACGCTGACACGTGCAGGCTTCAGTGTTTTATGGGATGACCGAGAAGAACGACCAGGAGTCAAATTCCATGATGCGGATCTCCTCGGCTTCCCGCTCCGACTAACTGTAGGGAAGAAAGCGGCTGAATCCAGTATCGAATGCAAGGAACGCCGCAACGGTAACCAATACGAGCTTCAAGTCGACAATTTGCTAGCTCACTGTCAAACATTTTTTAATTAGGAGGCTGAAACCGATGAGTGAAGTCGTTCAGAAATCAAAACTTGCCAAACAAGCGGCTCAAATGATGGGCAATCTAAGCACCGAGCAGAAAAACGCCGCACTGCTTCTTATGGCTAATGCACTAGTAACCGAGCAGCAAGCTATCATTGATGCTAACGCTAAGGATTTGCAGCGTGGCAAAGACGCTGGCACCAGCACTTCCTTACTAGACCGTCTAGCGCTGAATGAGAGTCGCATTCAAGCAATGGCGGAAGGTCTTCGTCAAATCGCAGAATTACCTGATCCAATCGGAGATACGTTAGAATCGTTTGATCGTCCCAACGGTTTGCGCATTAGCAAAATCCGTGTTCCATTAGGCGTCATTGGCATCATTTATGAAGCTAGACCTAATGTAACCGTTGATGCTGCTGGCTTATGTCTAAAAACAGGGAACGCAGTTGTGCTGCGTGGTGGATCTTCGGCACTATTTTCCAATGAAAAAATTATTCAGGTACTCCATGGCGCCCTTAGCCGCTCTGCGATACCAGTGGATGCCCTCCAGCTTATTCTCAGCGCTGACCGTTCGTCTGTGGACGAAATGTTGAAGTTAAATGGCCTGATTGATGTATTAATTCCAAGAGGCGGACATTCGCTTATTCAAAATGTTGTCAATAACGCTTCGGTTCCTGTCATTGAAACGGGAGCAGGTGTATGTCATACTTTTATAGATGAAAGTGCGCAGCTCGATATGGCGATTCGAATTGCAGTGAATGCCAAAGCGCAGCGGCCTTCCGTCTGCAACTCCATGGAAACCATGCTCGTTCATGAAGCATTCGCCGCCCAACACTTAGCTGCTTTAGCCGATGCTTTCCAAGCGGTTCAAGTCGAACTACGAGGCGATGAACGCGCAAGAGATCTGGTCCCTTCCATGCATATCGCCGAGGCTGTTGACTGGGAAACGGAATACGGAGATTACATCCTTTCGGTCAAAGTTGTGAAAGATCTTGATGAAGCATTCGCGCATATCCACAATTATGGCACCAAGCACTCCGAGTGCATCGTGACCGAACAACCTGCACATGCAGAACGATTCCTACAAGAGGTCGATGCGGCGGCTGTGTATCACAACGCTTCAACGCGTTTTACAGATGGTTTCGAATTCGGCTTTGGCGCTGAAATCGGTATCTCTACACAGAAGCTGCACGCGCGAGGACCTATGGGTCTGCACGCTTTAACCTCAACGAAATACCGCATCTACGGAAGCGGTCAAATCCGAGAATAGTTTCGCATCCAACAGATTGCTTGCGATGTCAATCGTGCTTGATCAAAACCCTAAGGAGGATTACGCACTTATGTCCATTTCATTATCTCAGGCAAAAATTGCATTTGTCGGCGCCGGCTCGATGTCCGAGGCTATTTTCCGAGGGCTTCTAGAACGTAAAGTTGCTCATTCACACAATCTATTTGTTATGAATCGTTCCGATCAAACAAGATTGGAATATCTCCGTTCCGAGTACGATGTAAATGCAACCTCTGATTCTGTCACCAGAGAAGCCTACATCCGCGAGGCTGATGTTGTCGTCCTTTGTATGAAGCCTAAGGATGTCGAAACCGCGTTTGCCGATTTGCAGCCCTTTCTTAGTGAGAAGCAATTGCTTATCTCTGTAATCGCCGGTCTTTCCATTGCCAAAATCGAAGCGTTGTTACAAACACGCATGCCGATTGTCAGAACGATGCCGAACACTTCCTGCACAATAGGCTTAGGCGCTACGGGCATGAGTTTTTCCGCTTCGGTGAGTGAATCGCTTCAACAATTGGCTACCCAAATATTTGAAGCTGTCGGCATAGTCAGTATCGTTGAAGAAACAAAATTAGAAATTGTGACGGGTGTATCGGGCAGTGGCCCTGCTTACGTCTATTATTTCATGGAAGCAATGATTAAAGCGGCTATTCAAGGGGGTCTATCCGAGGAAGATGCGCGCCAGCTTACGCTTCAAACTGTACTTGGAGCAGCGCATATGGTTCAAATAACGCAAGAAAATCCAGCAGAATTGCGTCGCAAGGTCACCTCACCTAATGGCGCTACACAGGCCTCGATTGAAGTTCTGGACAACCATCAATTTGTCGAAGGGATTACTCGCGCAGTTTTCCGCTCTGCGGAACGGGCCAAAGAAATGGGCGAGGAAATCGCTTCCCAACATACAAGCGTGAAAACCGTATAATCACAAGATGACTTACTCTATGTAAAGCAGGTGAAAGATAAAAATGAGCGCTTATTGCTTAGCAACTTATCGGTCTTTCGATGAGAAAGCCGATTTTCATAAAAAAGCGACTAGCATCGCAGTCGGCCTCACGGTTGGCAGCTGGACTGAACTTCCTGAAGCACAAAAGACCCAAATGGAGAAGCACCTTGGCAAGGTCATTTCGGTTGACGTCCATGAACCCGCTCCTGGACAAGGACTATCAGAACGTTACGCCGACATTCAAATCGCATACCCGGACGTTAATTTTAGTCGTGATATTCCAGCCCTATTGGTTACCGTGTTCGGCAAGCTATCTATGGACGGCAAAATCAAGTTAATTGATTTGTCGTTCTCTTCTGATTTTCTTGCTGGTTTTGCCGGTCCCAAATTCGGGATGCAAGGTGTACGCGACCTACTGGACGTACATAACCGTCCGCTTCTAATGAGCATTTTCAAGTCTGTTGTTGGCTATGAACTGCCTGCACTGCGAGAACAATTCTACTTACAGGCCGCTGGCGGCGTGGATTTAATCAAAGACGATGAAATTTTGTTTGAAAATCCATTAACCCCGCTTGAGAAGCGTATTGAGGTCTGCCTGGAAGCCGCTGAGCAAGCGCGCAAGGAAACCGGACAAAAACTGCTCTATGCCGTTAATTTAACGGGGCCGACCTTTGAATTGGCTGAACAAGCTAAAAAAGCCATTCGCGCTGGGGCAAATGCCTTGCTTTTCAACGTGCTTGCTTACGGGTTCGATGTGCTTCATGCGTTAAGCGCCGATCCTGAAATTAACATTCCGATTATGGCACACCCAGCAATGGCTGGCGCTACTTATCCATCTCACCATTATGGCATTTCCGCTTCTGTGTTATTAGGCAAATTAATGCGAATCGCGGGCGCAGACTTAGTTCTCTTCCCTTCGCCTTACGGCTCTGTCGTCATGCCAAGAGATGAGAACTTAGCCATCAAGCATGCGTTGTTAACGAGTGATTTGCGGGCCGATTATGCCTATGGAGCTTCGACTGACGCTGCGTTGAATCTTGCCGCCAGCTTCCCTGTGCCATCCGCTGGGATTCATCCAGGCCTAGTTCCGCTAATTCTGCGTGATTTTGGTGGCGATGTCGTTGTGAATGCAGGCGGAGGCATCCATGGTCACCCGCTTGGCACAATTGCCGGCGGACAAGCATTCCGTCAAGCGATTGACGCAAGTCTGCAAGGTATTACTTTACAAGAATATGCCAAGACACATCCAGAGTTACAAGCAGCTATTGATACTTGGGGGAATAAAGAATGAACAAGGAACGCATCATCTTTTGCGACTTTGACGGTACGATTACCGTGAACGATAACATTGTGGCGATCATGAAGCATTTTAAGCCGCCAGGTTGGGATGAACTCGTCGATCAGGTTGTAGGGAAGAAAATTTCGATCCGTAAAGGCGTTGGCGCGATGTTCGCGCTCCTTCCTACTGCTAGGAAGAAAGAAATCGTCGATTATGCGATTACGAATGCAAAGATTAGAGAAGGTTTCGGGGAATTCGTTGCTTACTGCAAAGAACAGAACATTACATTGCTCATCACAAGCGGTGGCATCGATTTCTTCATCTACCCATTGCTACAACCGTTTTCCATACCAACGGATCACATTTTTTGCAACGCCAGCACGTTCGAAGGCACGACGATTGAAATTCTGTGGCCTCATCGCTGTGATGAACTGTGTTCTACGGACTGCGGCATGTGCAAAACTAGCATTATTCGTTCCTATGATCAAGAACGTTACGAACGTATTATTATCGGTGACAGTATTACCGATTTCGAAGGCGCTAAGCTGGTTGACACCATTTTTGCGAGATCCCATCTCATCGATATGTGTAAACAACTTGATTATCCGTATTATCCTTTCGAAACGTTCTTCGATATTATGAAGCAATTGGAGGCTGAACCGATATCATGAGTATTTTACTAGAAGAGAAACAACGTGCATTCACGGAACTTCGAGACATTAAAGCTAATTTAGCGGCAAGAGGCTGGTTTCCGGCAACGAGCGGCAATCTTTCTGTTCGCGTAGGCGGTTACGCCCCTGATGCCTTCACTTTCGCCATTACATCTAGCGGCAGAGATAAATCGGTCCAGACGCCAGAAGACTTTCTGCTTGTCAATGAGCAAGGTCAACCAACTGAAGCGACTAGCTTGAAGCCATCGGCAGAAACCTTAATCCATAGTGAAATTTACCGTTTAACAGGCGCAGGGGCTATTTTCCATGTGCACACGATTTTCAACAACCTTATTTCCGAGCTATACGGGGAGCGTAAAAGTATTCCCGTCGATGGTGTCGAGCTGATCAAAGCATTCAACATTTGGGATGAAGAAGCACAGATCGAAATCCCAATTTTACCCAATTATGCTGATATTCCGCGTATCGCTGAGCTTGTAGAAGGAGCTATTATCCCTCGCATTCCTGGCATTGTACTTCGTAAACACGGCATCTACGCTTGGGGCGCTAATGCTTTTGAAGCGAAACGCCATTTGGAAGCATTTGAGTTCATCTTCGAATACGTGTACCATTCCCACTTGCTTCATAAAGGTGTCTAGTTACCGTTTACAGACACTTCTTTAGCCAAAAAAGCCAGATCGTCTCCAAGTCATGGAGTGACGATCTGGCTTTTTCTCATAAGTTATCTAGATTGGCGAAAACGCTGCGAATACTCCTTCGCCTGCTCGACAGTCGCTACCCGATTCCTGCTCCATTCAAGCAGGATACGGTCAATGTAGCGGAAATACACTTTTCCAGCAAAGACAGCTTCTTTCAATGCTGTTAAGATCAGTTCTTCTCTATACATATCTTTGTCCAACCAACCGCTGATCGTTTCTAATTCCATTGGCGTCAGTGGTCGTGCAAACTCTTTTTCAAATGTGGTGTATATATCTTTAGCAGCAGCATCAGAATGAATAGGTGCACGAACGGCTGTAAGCGCAGCTGCTTCCTGCTCGATGACGAGCTGCGCAAGCTTTTGGTAGAGCGGCGATAAATTATACCTCTCACACCTCATGCCTGTAGCTTCTTCCGTATCTTCGTCAATCGTAATGAACTGCTCATGCAGCAGCTTCTGCAGACTGGCAATCACTTGATCGGGGGATGCCGTCATCCTCGCTTGGATTTCCTCAATGGTCGGAAAATCGTTCTGTTCCTTTTCAAAAAAGGAAATCAATTGAATGATCGTCATGACCTCAATCTCACTCAACTTCAGTGTTCGGTAATGCTTCAGGAGAAGCGTCGGGACGGTAACACTGCCCTCTCGAAATCCAATCAAAAGAGCTGCTTCCAGCATTTTGCGCGGTGTGGTATCCTGTCTACTCATCTGAATCCCCCCTTTTTACCAATGGTCGATAAAATAGTTTACGGATACAGTCTATAGAGAAGACGTGGGAACGGAATCGTTTCGCGAACGTGATCTAATCCGCAAATCCATGCAACCGTGCGTTCAAGTCCAAGACCAAAGCCGGAGTGAGGCACCGTGCCGTATTTACGCAGATCCAGATACCATTGATAGGCTTCTTTGGATAGTTCATGCTCTTGGAAACGCTGCTCCATAAGCTCAGGATCATCGATCCGCTGGCTTCCGCCGATAATCTCGCCATACCCTTCAGGCGCAATCATGTCTGCACATAACACAACTTCTGGACGGCTAGGATCTGGTTTCATATAGAAAGCTTTGATCTCAGCTGGCCAATGCGTAATAAATACAGGGGTTTCATACTGCGCAGCGATCGCCGTTTCATGCGGTGCGCCGAAGTCCTCGCCCCATTCAAATTCGTGGCCATTATTTTTCAAAAACTCAACAGCCGTATCGTATGTAATACGCGGGAAGCCACCTTGAATCTTTTCCAATTTGGACGTGTCTCGCTCAAGGGTCTCAAGCTCCTTACCGCAGTTCGCTAATACCGTTTGCACAATGTGCGACACGAATTGCTCCTGCACTTCCAAGCTCTCCTCATGATTGACGAACGCCATTTCCGGCTCTATCATCCAGAATTCAATCAGATGGCGACGCGTTTTGGATTTCTCCGCACGGAACGTCGGTCCGAATGAATATACTTTACCTAGCGCCATTGCCGCGGCTTCCATGTACAATTGACCGCTTTGCGTCAGGAAAGCATCCTCATCGAAATATTTGGTATGGAACAAATTCGTTGTGCCTTCGCAGGAGGAAGGCGTCAAAATTGGTGGATCCACCAAATGAAAGCCACGGTCATTGAAGAACTGCTGCACAGCCTGAATAATTTGTGCGCGAATCACAAGAACAGCACGCTGACGCGGACTGCGAATCCAAAGATGACGGTTATCCATTAAGAAATCAACGCCATGCTCCTTCGGCGTAATCGGATATTCCTCCGTTATTTGGATAATTTCCACACCCTGCACATCAAGTTCAAATCCACCCTTGCTGCGCGTATCCTCCTTCACCGTTCCTGTAACATAAAGAGAACTTTCCTGTGTGAGTTTGGTAGCGGCTTCCCATGCTTCTTCGCTGACATCGCTTTTTACAACGACACCTTGTATATATCCGGAGCCATCTCGCAGCTGGAGAAATTGAATTTTACCGCTCGATCTTTTCTTGTTCAACCAACAGCCAATCGTAACGGACTCGCCAACATGATGCTTTACTTCATTAATCGTACACTTCATCTTTCTTTCAAGCCTCCTATACATACCGGAACTTCCCAGTTTTTAAACACCTACACTATTGTACACTATTTCCACAAAAGAATCAGTTCACATGCTTCTGAATAATCCTCTTTGCTGCTTTAGCTTCTCACGCTCTGTTTCCAATTACTAACGCATACGTATCTCGGGCAATCATCCATTCTTCATTAGTTGGAATAACGAGAACTTCCACCCTCGACCCTACTTTCGAAATCCTGCGATCCAGTCCTCTACCTGTGCGATTCGCTGCTTCATCGAATTCCACTCCTAGGAAAGTCAGACCCTCACAAATGGTTTTGCGAAGTAGTTCTGAGTTCTCACCAACGCCTGCGGTGAACACAATCGCATCGACTCCATTCATGGCTGCTGCATATGCGCCAATATATTTTCGTAGTCGATATTCGTACATATTGAAAGCAAGCTGAGCGTTTTTGTCGCCAGACTCCAATGCTTCTACAATTTCACGCATATCGCTGCTGATCCCTGAGATCGCCTGAAGCCCGCTATGCTTATTGAGCATAGAACTGACCTCACCCAACGTCAAATCCTCCTTACCCATCACATAAGGCACGATGGCGGGGTCTAGATCGCCGCTGCGCGTGCCCATCATCAGTCCTTCGAGCGGAGTCATCCCCATGCTCGTATCGACAGATTGGCCGCCTTGTACTGCCGCACAGCTCGCTCCGTTACCGATATGGCAAGTAACAAGCTTGAGTTCCTCCAGTGGGCGTCCTAAGAAGGTAGCGGCGCGTTCGCTAACATACTTGTGCGAGGTGCCGTGGAACCCGTAACGGCGCACCTTGTGCTTCCGGTACAGCGCCATCGGCACAGGGTACAAATAAGCCGGCGCAGGCATTGTTTGATGGAAAGCGGTGTCAAAAACAACAGCCTGCGGTACGCCAGGCATATTCGCATCAACCGCCATAATGCCTAGCATATGCGCTGGGTTGTGAAGGGGCGCGAGATCGAAGAGCCGCTTGATCTCTTGCTTTACGTTTGCGTCAACGAGAACAGAGCTCTTAAACGATTCGCCTCCGTGAACAACGCGATGGCCAACAGCGTCTATCTCCTTGATCGAGGCAAGAACACCCTCTACGGGATGAACGAGCTTCTCGAGCACCTTGCGAATCGCAGTTGTATGCTCAAGAATTTCGCTAACTTCATGAACCTCCGCTTTGCCTGCTGGCTCATGGATCAGAATGGCCGTCTCCATGCCGATACGCTCAACTCTTCCTTTTGCGCAAACGGATTCATCTTTCATATTAAACAATTGATATTTAAGCGAAGAGCTTCCTGCATTTATAACTAAGATGTTCACAGGCGATCACCATCCTTATCGTAGCGGAAGAAACCTTCCCCTGATTTCACGCCAAGATGCCCGGCACGTACCATTTGCTTCAACAAGAAGGACGGGCGGTATTTGATATCGCCAAAATCACGGAACATGCCTTCTAGAGCGGAATAAACCGAATCCAGTCCGAATCGGTCACATAATTCTAACGGTCCATATTTGAAATCATAACCAATCCGCATCGCATTATCGATATCTTCAGCCGAAGCAACACCCTCTGAAAGTGTATGCAATGCCTCATTAATTAACGTGCAAATAAGCCTTGTCGTAATAAAACCAGGCGACTCATTTACTTTAATACTCTTCTTTTGAATAAGCTCGTCAACAAATCTACGCGTCTCTTCAAACGTTTCATCCGTCGTTTTCATTGCTCTAATAATTTCTACAAGATCAATTTTAGCAACGGGATGTAGGAAATGAAGCCCAATAATTCGTCCAGGATTCGTCGTTACAGCCGCGATTTCCGTAACACTCAAAGTAGAAGTATTGCTAGCTAAAATAATTGTCGGCCCACAAATTTGATTCAGTTGGAAGAATACATGCTTTTTGGCATTCAAATCCTCCGTAATCGTCTCGATTACCATATCACAGGCAGCCATATCTTGAAGAGAGTCTGTCTTTTTGATTTTCCCTAGAATTAGCTTTCTCTCTGCTTCAGTCAATGCCCATCTTTCAATTTGTTTATCCAAACTAAGCGAAATCATTTCAATGGCTCGATCCGCCTTGTCCATCGTCTTCTCAGCAAGCAGTACTTCCAAGCCTCTCGCCGCCAACATTTCGGCGATCCCTTGCCCCATTGTGCCTCCGCCTACTACACCAATTGTTTTGAATGCCATCCCCGGTGTCTCCTTCTCCATGCAGTTCTCTATAATTCTCAATGGATTCTCAATAGCGTCCACTACTTAATCATACAAGCTTTGGCCTACGATTTCATTAGTATACGCAAAAGTTTCATGATGTTTTCGCTAGTTAGACACAATTTGAACACCAAAGTACACCAAAAGAAAAACCGCCGACGTTTGTCAGCGGTCATGATTATGCACTTTGCTCCACGCGAGGTCCAAGGAGTTTACGAAACGATTCTCCTGAGAGCACTTCCTCTTTCATTAAGATTGCGAAGGAATGATCAAACACGCCGCGTTGCTGTTCAAGCAGCTCCTTGGTCCGCAGCATAAGCGCGTCCAAGATTGCCGTATTTTCTTTCATTAACTGCTCCTTCGTCACCATCTCACGATCCATAATACCCAATGCCGTCAAACCGGAATCCATCATATTACGAACCATCGATAAGGCTTGTTCAAAATCATTGCGGGACCCTGTACTTCGTCCGCCATAGAAAATTTCTTCAGCTGCCGCTCCGCCTAAAGCAATCATAATCTGTTCTTCGATATAATCTTTGGTGTACAGATATTGATCCTGCGGCGGATTGTGACGCACATACCCTAGCGCCTTGCCCCTTGGGCTTACGGTTACTTGAGACACAGAACCAGGACGAACAATTTCAGCGACAATGGCGTGTCCAAGCTCATGATAAGCGACTCGCTCTTTCTCCTCTTTTGCTGCTTCTTTATCCGTTCGTTCACCCATCATCACTTTATCGATCGCTGAAGCGAGGTGATGCTGCTCCAACGCAGTTTTCTCCTCGCGCAGCGCATAAATCGCCGCTTCATTCAACACGCCTTCAAGCTGTGCGCCCGAGAAGCCAAAGGTTTGTTCGGCAACCGTGTCCAAGGAGACCCCTTCAGCCAGCGGTTTGTTTTTCACATGGATATCCAGAATCGACAATCGCCCCTTCTTATCTGGCAAATCCACATCGATATGACGATCAAAACGTCCAGGACGTAGAAGGGCGCTATCCAACATTTCTTTACGATTAGTTGCCGCCATTATAAGAATGCGTGGAGCGTCGTTCGTATGAATACCATCCATTTCAGTTAGCAATTGATTGAGCGTCTGATCATACTCACGGTGCTGCCCGCCATCGCGTTTACCACCAATTACATCAATTTCATCAATAAAAATAATCGCACTCTCTTTGCCTTCTTTGGCCGCGCGAGTTCTCGCTTCTTTGAAAAGATCGCGAACGCGGCTAGCCCCTACACCCACATACATCTCTACAAACTCACTACCTGAAGCTGCCATATAAACAGAATTCGTATAATGAGCCGCGGCTTTCGCCATTAACGTTTTCCCTGTTCCCGGAGGACCCGTAAGCAAAATACCCTTCAATGGACGAATACCTAACTTTTTGATCTGCTCATGCTTAATCAAGAAATCAAGAGCTTCCATCAATTCGCGTTTTGCTCGATCCTGTCCGCCAATTTGATCAAAAGTTAAATAAGACGGGGTCCGATTTTTACTTTTCCGATCACCGCCACCAGCTGAAATACCTGCGCCACCACGGCTTCTAATCATATAAAACAACGAAACACCCAGTACCGCTACAAATAACAATGGAATTACATTGACACCAATGAAAGCCAAAAAAATGAGCAGCACAGGTACGAACCCGATACTTATTTCTTTATACATTTTACTCATTCGGCCACACTCCTATCTTCGAAGATCGTGGGAGCATTACGAATTTAGAGGATTCACCATCGGTCATATGAATGTATACATAAGATTCATCCATCTCACTATCTACCTTCATGTTAGGAACATCGGCTGCATATTTCTGCAGCGTGGTTGGAATATCTGCATAATGCTTCGTTTCCATTGCCTGCGCAACCTCAAACAATGCTTTGGACCACCATTCTTCAATCTTGGCTGATGGTTTGTCCGTTACTTCCACATGTAAAGAACGCTTTCCGATAATCGAGGAACCTTCCGTCTGTATACGTCTAACGATCTCACGCAAATTAGCGTCTTGCTTCAATTTTAATTCAATGTTTACTTGTGTACTGTCTAGCTTCATTGTCGAACTTTCTACACCTGGAGCATTACCGATAATATCGGATAATGGATTTTCCATGGCGAGACTTGTATAAGCAAACCATCCACCAAATAATACGGCGGAAGAGATGATCACACTCAGGACGACAGGTAAGAGACGTAGCTTCATCAGACAACGTCCCCCTTTCTATAGTCTATTTTGTTATTGCGTTCATTTCTCGTAATTGTATGCTATCGAGTGTACATCATGCGGCACCATTCGTTATTCACTGCTGCTATACGAAAAGTATATCACGCGGCATATACGATAGCTCTATGAAATGAGTGGAAATAACAAAACTCAGCCTAATGCAGGCTGAGTCGATAAGTATCCATATAGGTTCCGTCTTTAAATTTATAATAGTCATAAAAATAACGCGTTCCTGAGTCGTCCTGCTTTTTATAGAAAACCTCCCACACGTAATCATCCCCGAGTTTACCGGGCAATACGCGTTCTACTTCAAAGTCGGTTCCCTTTTTGAGCATAATTTCCCTAACTTGATCCTCGGAGAAACTTTCGGATGACATCTCCGTGTGTACGTCTTTATCAGACACCCAAACAATAACCGGTTGACCGATTTTGTCTTCACCGTACACAATCTTTAATGGTTCATCACCGTAGAAAGAATCTACCTTTGTAGCTTTTGCCAAAATCGTCTTTTCGTAGGCGGTTTCTACAGCTTTACTGTTTTCACCCCAATGTTTATTTTGCACATCCATGTAAAAGCGGCTGAGCACCACACCCAACGTCAATATGATGAACGCGCAGAGTGCCACCGTTCTTTTCCAATTCACGAAGCCGCTCTCCTTTCATAGACGTTAGCCGATTAATTTATCGAAGCATTGCTCGAATTCACTTTTGATCTTTTCTTCATCCAATTTCAGGCATTCGCCTTTACGCACGATCCATTCGCCATTTACACACACATCAACTACATCTTTTGCCGATGCTGAGTAAACAATATGAGAAACGAAGTCTGTCTTCGGCAAGAAATGCGGCTGATCGATGTCTAAAGCGATGAAATCAGCTTTCATACCTTGGGAAAGCTGCCCAACATCCTGCAGCCAAACCGATTCGGCACCCATCTTGGTTCCCATCAACAGTGCTTCAGCAGCAGGCACAGCTGTAGGGTCGCCCGATACGCCTTTGTGAATCAAAGCGGCAAGTCTCATTTCCTCAAACATATCCAAATTGTTGTTGGAAGCCGCGCCATCCGTACCAAGTGAAACTTTCACTCCTGCACGAAGCAGCTCAGGGACGCGTGCCACACCGCTGGCAAGCTTAAGGTTACTACCTGGGTTGTGCGAAATGCGCACGTCATACTGCTTCAATATTTGTATTTCTTCATCAAGAAGGTGAACGCCATGCGCTACTAAGGTAGGTCTTGAAAACACACCGATTTTTTCTAAATGAGCGACAGGACGCAGTCCATATTGATCAACATTCGCTTGTACTTCACGACTTGTCTCAGACATATGAGTATGTATAGGTAGGTTTAAGTCATGTGCCGCTTGCACGATACGTTCAATATAATCCGGTGGACATGTATACGGGGCATGTGGAGACATCATCGTCGTAATGCGGCCATCCGCTTTACCGTGCCAGTTTCTTGCGAATTCCGTCGCTTCTTTTAACTTGGCATCTTGAATTTCAGGTGGACACAAGCCAATTACACCGCGGGTCAAAACGCCGCGCATACCCGATTGTTCAATCGCAATGGCAACTTCATTCATATGATCGTACATATCAACGATCGTTGTTGTTCCGCCTTTAATCATCTCAACAATCGAGAGCAGCGTTCCCCATTTTACGTCTTGTGAGCTGAATTTGGCTTCCATTGGCCACATCTTCTCTTCAAGCCAGATCTGCAAAGCAAGATCATCGCCATAACCGCGAAGTAATGACATTGCTGCATGTCCATGGGTATTTACGAGCCCAGGCATGTAAACCTTATTGGTGCCATCGACAACTTCATCATAATTCTCGTGAGGTTCAGGCGCTAGTTCGCCAATATATGTAATTTGGTTGCCTTCAATGACCATACAGCCTTTGATGAACGTTTTCGCTTCATTAATTGTAATGAAAATACCGTTTTTAATTAATGTTTTTTTCATACTAAATAATCCTCTCTCTGTTCATTCTATAAAAGAACATTGCCTTTTCAACTTTACATCTTCAAGCATGTAAAATCAAGGAGGTCGAACTTTGTTGAGAAATTGTAAAGTGTCACGTATTTTTCGTTGCTTTAGATAGGAATATTATGATATTTTTAATTTTGTGAGTTTTTTCACTCATTTGGTCTGATTATCTCATAAATTCGATCAAAATCTTGTACATACAGAAAAATTTAGGAGGGTTCTATGACAACGCTATTTACGAAAAAGAACGAAATCGATTTTCTACAGCTTCTTATCCGTGCAGCAGAGAATGCATTGAAAACCGCTCAATTGTTCAGAACAGCCATGATGGGCGATAAACCGCCGATCGACTATCTCAAAGACATTAATGACTTGGAGCATGAAGGGGACTCCATTACGCATGAAATCTTCAAAGGTCTAAACAAAGTATTCATCACTCCGCTTGATCGCGAAGATATTATGGAACTGGCGTCCAAAGTCGATGATGTTACTGATGGCATTGAAGCTACAATCGCTCGCTTTGACTATCTCGGCGTTTCTCATACGGACAGTTATATGAAAGAATTTTCAGCAGTTATCGTTGAGTCCTGCCAGCATATGCTGGACGCGTTCAAACTGCTTTCCAAAAAAAAATATATGCAAATTCCCGAGCATACGGTTGCCATTAACAGCCTTGAAAATGACGGAGATCGCTTGATGCGCGAAGGCATTCGTCAAATTTTCATTGCGCGCAAAGATCCCTACGAAGATTTCAAATTGAAAGAAATTTATGAACGCCTGGAAGAGACGACAGACGCTTGTGAAGACGTAGCCAACATTCTTGAAAGTGTGGTTCTTCGTTATTCATAAGAACCGATCAGGTCCTATGCTTACGAAGAAAGTTTTGCTCATGCAAAACGCTTAGGAGGAAATCATGTTAACTTATCTGATCGTCATCGTGGTACTTGCCCTGTTGTTTGACTTCATCAATGGATTTCACGATACGGCCAATGCCATCGCTACATCGATCTCTACTCGTGCGTTAAGCCCCCGTGTTGCCGTCATGATGGCGGCAACACTCAACTTCGTTGGAGCGGTCGTATCATCCGAGGTTGCCAAAACGGTTGGTGGAAGTATCGCCAACCCGGCAAAAATCGAAAATGGTGTAGAAATTGTCATAGCCGCTTTACTTGCCGCTATTATTTGGAATCTCCTGACTTGGTATTTAGCAATCCCCTCATCCTCTTCACATACATTGCTTGGTTCCTTAGCAGGGGCAGTTATTGCTGGAGCAGGTCTTCATGCCGTGAATTGGAGTGGTTTTACACAAATCATTATTATATTGATTTTATCGCCGATTATTGCCTTCGTTCTCGGTTATCTGATCATGGTATTGATTAAATATATCATTCTATGGTCAGGGAATACATCTAGATCAAAGCTAAATCGTATGTTCCGTACGTTACAGATTTTATCTGCTGGTTTACTCTCTTATTCCCACGGAGGCAACGATGCCCAAAAGGCAATGGGGATTATCGTTTTCGGTCTTGTCGCTGCAGATTACCAAACGGATTTGACTGTTCCGCTTTGGGTTAAAATCTCAGCCGCATTGGCGATGGGACTAGGAACCTCCATAGGAGGATGGCGAATTATCAAAACCATCTCAGGTAAAATCGTTAAAATCGAGCCGATCAATGGCTTCGCGGCTGATTTAACCTCATCCTTGGTCATTCAATTCTCAACCCATATTGGAAAACCATTGTCTACAACACACGTCATCTCTTCCGCAATTATCGGTACAGGCAGTGTCCTTCGGTTTCACGAGGTTCAGTGGGCAACTGTTGGACGTATGCTTGTTACTTGGGTTATTACGATTCCTATCAGCATTGCATTAGCCTTCTCGATTTACTTTGTTTTGTTCAAAGTTATTTTTTAATAAAAACTTACAAAGAAATCGGTTCTTTTATTCAATTCCATTGCTTCTTGCACCCAAAAAGGTACAACCTCGAAGTGTTCACTCGGGGTTGTACCTTTTTTTCATGTGAGGAAGATATTTGATTGATGATGAAACACGCAATTTTAAGAATAATAACTTGTGATACTCCTTTTTCACGTCAATTCCTTCAATAATGAGCCCATATGGTTCTAGGCAAACTAGTTTTGATTAATAAACAACAGGGAGATTTACTAGCGCTCATAAAACCAACTGCGGGTTCCACTGTATGTCCGCAGTCGGTATAGCCAATTGCAGCTTAGGCAACCGTCTGAGAAGCGTCGTAAGGCCAATTTGACCCTCTAGCCTTGCTAATGGAGCACCCAAACAAAAATGAATGCCTTGACCGAATGCCAGATGCCGAATCTCTTGACGCTTGATTTTCAAAACGTCTGGATCAGCAAACTGCTGCGGATCACGATTAGCCGATGCAATAACTAACAATACCAGTTCTCCACGAGGGATAATCGTTCCCCAAACTCGATATCCTCGCTCGCGAATTGTTCTGTCGTCCGCGGAATTGCTCTCTATCTTCAAGCGGTAAACCAAGTAATTCCATGATTACAATAATGGGCAGCGGGTAAGCAAAATCATGAATTAGATCCATGGATCCTCTTTCTTCTACTTCGTCCAACAGCTCATCCGCAATCTGTTGAATGCGTCCCCCAAGTTGTTCGATCAGACGGGGCGTAAACCCTTTATGTACCAAGGATCTTAATCGGGTGTGACTGGGTTCGTCAAGATCCAGCATATTCTGAGACAACTGCCGCATCAACTCAATCTTGGGCGGCATTTGCGCAAGTTCTTCCGGAGTCATCGTGTTGCGCACGTCTTTAACAAAGCGCCTATCCTTCAGAGCAGACAACACATCTTCGTACCGCGTTATCAACCAAAGTCCTTGTCCGTCCGGTAATGCAACCCGATAAACTGGTGCTGCTTCACGCATGTAAGCATAAGTAGGATATATGGTTCAAGGGACTAGAAAAACTAATTTATATAAGATTTTTCAAGTCCTTCTTGATCCCTACACCTCACAAAAAAAGAGCTGCCTCTCAGCAGCTCAAAAGCTAATCGAGAGACAACTCTATTTTAATCCAAATAGTACGCTAAGCTTTGCAAATCTGTCGTAAAATCAGCATGATGAACACGAATCTCAGGAGGAACTTTAATAATAACAGGAGCAAAGTTAAGAATAGCTTCAATTCCGCATTCTACAAACTGATTAGCTACATTTTGCGCTTCTACAGCAGGGACAGTAATGATCCCGATGCGTACACCAAGCTTCGTTAATGTCATCTTCATCTCCTGCATAGGCTGTACAATCAAGTTATTAATTGTTTCCCCCTCTTTGTCTGGCAAAGCGTCGAAGACGGCCACAATTTTCATATCATTGCGTAAGTACGTATTATAATTGCATAGGGCTCGCCCCAAGTTGCCCGCTCCCACGAGTGCCACTTGGATGTGCCGATCAAGCTTCAAAATTTGTCGAATCTTCTCAATCAGGTAAGCTACGTCATAGCCAATCCCTTTTTTCCCGAACTCCCCGAAATAGGCTAAATCCTTCCGAATTTGCGCTGGATTTAAATCCAGCTTCTGACCAAGATCCTGCGACGACACGGTCATGATATTTTTCATTGAAAGCTCATTAAGAAAGCGTAAGTAAATCGGCAATCGGCGGACAACGGCCTCCGAAATTTTTTGTGTCTTCATTGCTCCACCTCCCCCATCCATTGCTCAATCCTCGGTAACATTTGCTCCGTCGTCATATGTTCAATCTTTGGTCCAGGCAATGAATAGAGGAAGTGCTTGCCATAGTACGTATCAATGACTCTCGTGTCGTAAATAATAACAATCCCCTTATCAGAAGCTCTTCGCACGAGTCTGCCAAAGCCTTGCTTAAAGCGAATAACGGCCTGAGGAACGGAAAACTTCATAAAAGGATTCTCATTACGCTTCTTAATGTTCTCGCATTTGGCCTCAACAAGCGGATGATTAGGCGGTTGAAAGGGTAATCGAATAATTGCTAAGCAGCTGAGCGCATCTCCCGGAATGTCGACGCCTTCCCAGAAAGAACTGGTTCCAAGCAGAACACACATCTTATTATCTTGGAACATACGGGTCAGCTTACTTCGATTACCGCTGTCTACGCCCTGCCCAAGCACCGTAATTCCATGTGGCTTCAAGCGATCTTTCATTCCTGCGTAAATTTGCTTCAACATCCGATTAGATGTACATAAAATGAGCATGCGTCCCTTGGTCACAAGTGCTACATCACTAAGAGATTCAATAAGTGCATTTATATAAACAGGATCGCCGGAAGGTCCTTTAATCGTCGGGAAATCCCGAGGGATTACGACAAGAGCCTGTTCCCTATAATTAAATGGCGATGGCAGCTGCACCGTCTTCAACTTTCCAGTTTCTTCATCCCTCGGAATGTGCAGCCCAAGCTGGTCAGCCGAATATTGAAACGATTTGTTAACGGACAAAGTTGCCGAAGTAAGCACTATGCTCTCTTTCAATTCGAAAAAGTGCGTCTGGAGCAATGCACTTACATCAGTTGGCACGGAAAGGAGCTGAAGTGACTTGGCTTTTGCGTATGTCCCGGCTTCCATCCAGTACACATACCCTTCGTCCGCCATTTTCATAAAGAAATGTAAAGCGTCTCTGTGGCTGTAAAGCTCTTTTACCGTACCATTCAAATCGGTGACCAACCCTTGAACCTCAAAAACTTCCTGCATCTCTTTGATTTCACTCAAGAGCTTATCTAATGTGCGCAGCAAGTCGTTTGCATTCAAATATATATTGTCCTCCATGATCAGAAGCTCGTTCCAGTTAGGAGGCAGCAGTTCCGGCTTCACTCTCAGCACATATTGTGAATTTTCCGTCTGAGAGGGGTCGCTCTTCGAGGAAAGCAGCTCATAGAGGGACTCGCTTAGACGATCCCAGTCTTCTTTTATTTTGATGATTTTCGGATATAACGTGTCGATTGTATAGCTCCATGCTGCCACTCGTTCAGGATGATCGTCTGATTTCTGCAAACGAAAGCGGAGCATCGGCAGTTGACCACTGCGCGTATCTTTATATAGCCATAGTAAGGAGTGATAAAAAGCCGAAGCATGTAGTTCAATACCAAGATGCTTGCTTGCCACTTCTTCAAAGTGATGCGCCTCATCGATCACCAAGTGCTTGTAAGCCGGCAGAAGCCGATTCTCAGCCTTCATATCCGTAAATAAAAGAGAATGATTGGTGATGACAACATCAGCTGCATTCGCATCGTTACGAGCCCGGTGGTAGAAACATTTCTTATACCATGGACACATCCGATTCAAGCAGGAGTCCGTGTCACTAGCAACCGTATGCCAGAACTGTGCCCCTTTATTGCCGAAATGCAGTTCTTCCTCATCCCCATGCTCCGTCTCACTGAGCCATACAACCATTTGCGCAGCCGTAAGCGGATCTTCCTTACCGTTCTCGTAATCACGCGTCGTCAGCTTATTCTCGAATTTACGCAAACAAAGATAGTGACTTCTTCCCTTAAGCACAGCGGCATTGAATTTAACAGGAAAAATATCCTTGAGCAAGGGAATATCCCTTTCTCTAAGCTGCTCTTGTAAATTAATCGTGTGGGTTGAAACAATCACTTTCTTCTCGTTCTTGATGCCATAGTATAGAGAAGGAATTAGATAACCCAGTGATTTACCAGTACCTGTTCCTGCTTCAATCATCAAATGCTGATCGTTTTCCAGCGACTGCTCAACCTCACGAATCATTTGCTCTTGCGATTCTCGCTCTTCGAACACCTCAAACTTCATCTTAAGCGCAGCCTTTAATCCATCCTGAAACTGCGAAAAAGATCCAAGCTTATCCACATCTTCGTCTTCGCGGATGGCTGCTTCATCGCCCCAATCACTCACATTGATCGTAAATTGACGAAAATAACGATGCGCATCAGTATCGACAGCTGTTTCTGACTCTTTGAAGAGGCAAATTTCATCCAGAAACCAGCTTAAATCGTTGGCTCCGCTTTCGAGAATTTGATTCAACCTCTGAACCGTTAAAAGCGGCAATCCCAACAATCGTTCTAAACAAATAATCCATATGAGTGCCGTAACTTCCGCATCGCTATCAGCTTGATGAGGTCTCTCATGATCCAAACCGAACATGCTGGCTACCATACTCAACTGAAGGCTTGAAATGGACGGGAACAGCACGCGCAACATATCCATCGTATCCAAAACACGTCCTGAAAACGGCGGATACCCCGTTTTTGTCAGCCCTCTTTGCAAAAAAGTTAAATCAAATGAAACATGATGACCCACAAGTACGCAATCGAATAAAAGTGGAAACATATCCGACATCACTTGATCGAGCGACGGGGCGTCTTTAACCATATCATCTGTAATTCCCGTTAAGGTCGTAATCGAAGAAGGTATACTGATCCCCGGTTTCACCAGAGAAGTATACCTATCAACGATTTGAAATTGATCTATAATGACGAGCCCAACCTGGATAATCTCATCCGTCGATTGGCTTCCTGTCGTTTCAAAATCCAATACTGCAAATTTCATGACGTATACATTCAATCCCTTCGTCCTGCTCTTCTCCTAGCATACCAAATCTCATCAGGAAAAGGGAATACTTACTTCAATTCGTTAGGATTCATCCAGATTGATTAGTGGTTCCATGCAGGAAGGATCGGTATGGTACGCTTTTTGAAAATACTCAAAAGCCTTTTCCATATTTTGATTCTGAATTTGGATACAACCCATAGCATTGTAAGAGATGGCCTTCATTTTCGAATTTTCGGTTAGAGGGAGGAGAAACTGAAAATGTCGATAAGCTTCTCCATATTCCCCTTTTCGCAAATAACCCATTGCCAAATAAACCCTTGCCAATAAAAAATCCGGCTGTCGCTTAATCAGGGTTTCGAATTCTAGAATCGCCTGATCGTACATATGCAGCTTGTAATAACCCTGTCCCCTCATAAACTCATCGGTTTGCTTACTGGACAAGTCAAGATCCATGAGCTCATTATGAAGGGTTTGAGTACTGATCGGTACGGCCCCGTAAAACTTTCCCAGCTTCTCCTCGAATAGCAGCCAAGCCTCAATAAACTCGTCGCTCATCGTTTTTAATACTTGTAATTGCTCATCAAGTTCTGCTTTTTTGTCCCCATTACTGCTCGGATATTCTTTTTGGATTTCTTCCAAAACTTCGTTCATTGTGGAAAATAAATGCTTAAACATTTGGCATCCCACCTTTGCTTCGAAAGCTTATCCTCATTCTTTGTAAACAGCGACAATTTCATTCATAAAATTGTAACGAAACTACGGAACTAAGCACTCTTAAAGGATCGTTGAATGAGCTTCTTCTTTGAGCAGTTGAGCCACGCGGTTACCTTCGCCCATAATGGCAATTGTGGGATGATGATGCTTCGCCTGCTCCTCTGTCATCATCGCGTAGGAAATAATGATAACGGTATCTCCCGTCTGAACCAATCGCGCAGCCGCACCATTCAGACAAATGACACCGGAGCCGCGAGGCCCCGGGATAATGTAAGTTTCAAGACGCGCTCCATTGTTGTTATTAACAATTTGCACCTTTTCATTCGGGTACATATCAACAAGGTCAAGCAAGTCTTCATCAATCGTGATACTGCCAATATAATTCAAATTTGCTTCCGTTACCGTAGCTCGGTGGATTTTTGCTTTCATCATTGTACGAAACATGGCTGTCACTTCCCTAATAATAAATTGAAATTTATAAAATTAAATTGTCAATAAGGCGCGTTTTTCCAAACTTAACAGCTAAAGCGATAATGAAAGAAGTAGGATGATCAGAAGAACGACTGATTGAATTTTCCAAGGGTTCCAGGGTCGGATATGCTAACACTTCAACGTAATCAATTTCAGCTAACGGAGCCGAAGCAATATGTTCAGTAACCAGCTCTTTCAGTTCTACTGAAGTATAAGAGCTATTCGCTTGTACGAAATCTTTTGCTTTCTCCAATGATTGCGACAACACAAGGGCCTGTTTACGTTCATCCACACTCAGATAAACATTTCTTGAACTCATCGCTAATCCGTTAGGCTCACGTAAAATTGGGCAAGGGATAATCTCTACAGGGATATTCAGATCATTAACCATCTGTTGGATCACAGCAACCTGCTGTGCATCTTTTAGTCCAAAAAAAGCTTGATCAGGCTGTACCAAATGGAACAGCTTACTGACCACTGTCGCAACACCGTCAAAATGACCAGGACGCGATGCCCCGCATAAACGAGAAGTAAGCCCTGTCACACTGACATTCGTGTGCATCGGTACTGGATACATCTCTTTAACCTCAGGTATAAAAACAATATCCACTCCCGCGGCTTCCGCTACTTGGAGATCTTGTTCGGTATTTCGAGGGTATTGCTCGAAATCTTCATTCGGCCCAAATTGCAGCGGATTAACGAAAATGCTTAATACGACTAGTCCGCTTTGCTGCCGAGCTTCGTTTAGCAAACTAGCATGCCCTTCGTGCAAGAACCCCATTGTCGGCACAAATCCAACGGACTGATCGTTGTTACGACGATACGAGCGAATGCGAGCTCGCAAATCGTTGATGGAATAAATGACTTCCATTGTCTTTACAGCACTCATCGCACCCACTACTCCTTATCTCCGTACAAATATTGAACAACATCATTATCCATATGAAAGGTATTTTCTGGAGCTGGGAAAGTACGCGACTTCACTTCTTTCACGTAATCGCTAATGCCTGCTCGAATAGTCTCCCCAATATTCGCGTACGTCTTTACGAATTTATTGGTTACATTGGCGGGTCCATATTGGAGGAGATCATGATAAACGAGTACCTGACCATCGCAATGCACGCCAGAGCCGATACCTATCGTCGGGATAGATAGCTCCTTCGTTATCCAAGTCGCCAGTTCTTCTGTCACCAATTCCAAAACAATCGCGCAAGCGCCTGCTTGTTCAAGCGCTTTAGCATCGCTCATTAGCTTCTCTGCTTGCTCAGAACTGCGTCCCTGGACTCGGAATCCGCCCAATTGGTGAACGGATTGAGGGGTAAGCCCGAGATGCCCTACAACGGGAACTCCTGCTTTAGTAATCGCCTCTACCGTTGCGGCAATTTCAGCACCGCCTTCAAGCTTGACCGCTCTTGCGCCGCCTTCTTGCATCAACCGAGCGACGCCTTGAAAGGTAACGTCAAGACTGCCGTGATACGTTAAGAAAGGCATATCCGTAACGATAAATGTGTTTCTAGCCCCTCTGGCTGCCGCTCGTGAATGATACACCATATCCTCTAAGGTTACTGGTAGCGTTGAGTCATAACCCAAGACGACATTGCCCAATGAGTCTCCGACGAGAATCATATCAATCCCTGCTTCTTCCGATAGCTTCGCGGACGGATAGTCATATGCCGTTACCATCGTAATCGGAACGCCGTCTTGCTTCATCTTTCTCATCTTCACTGTTGTCAAAGGCTTGCGTTGTTCCATGCGTATCCCAACTTTCCCTATAAAATAAAAAAACCTTTTAGCTTAGAGCTAAAAGGAGCGCATGCAGAAAGAATCCAATGATCCTTCTGTCTCGGTCCCTTAAGGCTCAGAGCAGAATCCAACATCTTGTTACGTAGTATGTCACCTATGAACATGTGTCAAACCAGAGTGCAATTCCCAAAGGATACCGCCTCAACATCAATTATACCAAAAGTTGCATACTTTTGATACTCCTACTTCAGTTCAATATCACCAGAATAAATCTTTACCTTTTCTCCTGCGCTTGTTACCACCGTCAACGCCCCTGAATCGTCGAGGGATTCCGCAATTCCTTCAACCACACCTGAATGCGTATGGGTCCGAATAGGACGATGAAGCGTAACACTTAAAGCTTCCCATAGCAAACGAATGGGTGCAAAACCTTTGTCCAAGTAAAGAGCGTAGAGTTCCTCAAATTCTAAAAGAAAAGCTTGTACGAGGGTTTCTCTTGGAATGACGGTTCCGGAAGCAATGGCTAAGGAGGTGGCAAGTGATCGAAGTTCCTCCGGGTAATCCTCCACCTTAAGATTCGCACTAATGCCAATCCCAGCGATCACATATTTCAGACGCTCATCCTCACCGCTGCTTTCCAAGAGAATTCCACTGACTTTCTTCCCGTCGATCAGGAGGTCATTGGGCCATTTGATGCCGATATTCACCTTTACCACTTTCTGAATCGATCTGCAAAGAGCCACTGCGCTAAGCAAAGTTAACTGCGGCATAAAGAAAACCGGGATCTGCGGCGTGAGAACCAAGCTCATCCATATCCCTTTCCCCCTTGGAGAATGCCATTTACGCCCCATTCTGCCTCTCCCCGATGTTTGAGACTCCGCCAATACTAAAGTGCCTTCAGGGGCGCCTGAGGCGACCAGAGCGTGTGCAATCGTCTGTGTGGAGTCTACTTCGCCATAAATATGCAGCTTCTTACCGAGCACCTTGGTTTGGAGCCCTGCTAACAACTTCGTCACGTTCCATTTGTCTGGTTTTGCAAGCAACCTGTATCCTTTGCGCGGAGCTGCTTCAAATGTGTAGCCTGCTTCGCGCAACGCTGCAATATGCTTCCAAATGGCTGTACGACTAACATTCAAGCTGCGGCTGATTTCTTCACCAGACACATAAGCGTTCGGATTTTGTTCAAATAAGGCTAAGATCCGTTCGTTCATCAATACTCACTCACGATCTATTGTAATTTCATTACTCTTATAAATCATAAAACCGCGCCGACGCTAGTTGCAAGCATCGCGCGCGGCGCATAGTAAAGCCTGGCGCTCATTTTGGATTTCGCCTAACGCTGTTAACTCCAAAAGCTGTAGAAGCAGCTTTCCCATCCAAGGGCCGGGCGGCTTGCCTGTCAGCTCCGCCAAATCTGTACCGGATAGGAGGAGATCTTTCAGACTGAAACAAGGAATCTCGCTCAGCCAGTCTTCCCCGTTCCGCAGCAAGGCTGGTACTATGCTTGAGCGAAAGCGTGCAAGTTCGCCGTCCGTTTCTCGATCTGGCTGCGGCAATACACGCAGCACACGTAGCAGCGTGCTCGCAGCAGCAGAGCCGTGGCGCACAGCTCCAAACTTCCAGGCACGCTCTAGCAAAGGCTGGTCTGCCGTGTCTGAAGCCGCGTCCTGTGTATCGCCGCCAAGCAGCTGCGCGGCCAGCGACTCGCGCAGGGCCAGCACGGCCACTACCGCGTCCATATCCGCACGGGAGAAGGTGAGCTCTTGGAGAGCTTGGCGAACGGAGTCCGCTGGCGTCTCCATCAGCATCAGCAGCAGAACCCAGCGGTCATGCTGCTCAGCAAGCGCGCTGACGACGTCCAGCGCGGCGTCGTGGGCGAGCCATCGCTCGAAGGGCAGCGGCAGCTGCTTTTTGAGATGCGCCGTCAAGCGGCTCGCCAAAAGCAACCGCACAGCCCTTGCCGGGGCTGGGCCTTCAACCATGCGCTGCAGCTCGCTGCGCACGCGCTCCATTGCGATGTGGCGCAGCAGCGAAGCCTGCGCCAACAGCGCAGCCCATGTTTTCGCCTCGATTTCCAGTTGATAGGTCGAGGCAAAACGAATGCAGCGAAGCATGCGCAGCGCATCTTCGCCAAATCGTTCCTCCGCGGCGCCAACGCAGCGGAGGATGCCATCCTCGATATCCTTTTGGCCGCCAAAAGGATCAAGCACTGCACCCGCCATATCCATCGCCATGGCATTCATTGTAAAGTCGCGACGTCTCAGATCCTCCGAAAGATCCGAGATATACGCTACAGATGTGGGTCGGCGGAAGTTTTCATACTGAGATTCTGTACGAAATGTCGTTACTTCGTAAGTCCCTTGTTTCAATATTACCGTAACCGTTCCGTGCTGCAACCCTGTTGGCGCCGTTCGCGGAAAGCATTCCATCACCTGCTCAGGCAACGCAGAGGTCGCGATATCAATATCCTTGATCGGCTTTTGGAGCACGGCATCACGCACGCATCCGCCAACCAAATACGCTTCGTATCCCGCCGCCATGAGTTGGGTAAGGACGTAATCCGCTCCATGATCAGATACTTTTTTCAGACCACCAACTGACATCATTGATTCAAACCCCTAACTACCCCATAGCCTTCTACTGACAAAACGAGTCAACAATACGATGAGATTCTGGCAATTCTCTTCCTAACACACGATAATAAATTTCTTCATATTGAACTGTGGTGATGTCATTGCAAAATGTATGCCGAGCGCGATATAAACAGTTCTGTACAACTTGCTCGTAATGCTCTGTATCAGTGAGTAGATGAATCACATGCTCGGCCATCTTCTCTGTATCTCCTGTTTCCGCTAAATAACCCGTCTCACCGTGCGTGATTAGCTCTGGGATGCCTCCGGCATTAGAGCCCACCGTTGGAACGCCGCAAGCCATCGCTTCCAACGCGACGAGTCCGAAGCTCTCCTTCTCCGACGGCAATAGCATGACATCCGCGAGTGAAATCACCTGCGCAACATCATCCTGCTTCCCGCAGAATGTCACCTTATCCGTAAGGCCAAGCTCCCTTACTTTCGAAATCATCTTCGACAAATCCGGGCCTTCCCCTACAAAGAGCAACCGTGAACGTACTGTTTTACTTACTTTCGCGAAAATTTCAATGACATCCTGGACGCGTTTAACCGGTCTGAAGTTGGATATATGAATCAGAATCTTCTCATCTGGTCGCGCAAACTCCCCACGAAGCTTTGAAATATCTCGCGGGTAATACACGCGTTTATCGACAAAATTGTAAGCTAAATCAATATCTCGATCAATATCGAGAGACTCTCTCGTCTCTTTGATTAAATCCTTCGAGACAGCCGTAACTGCATCACTCTCATTAATCGCATACCGAATTAAATCTGAGATGGAATGATCTTGTCCAAGTACCGTTATATCCGTCCCATGTAAGGTTGTTACGACTTTCAGTTTACTTCCAATCATTTGCTTAGCCAGTAGCGCGCACACCGCATGTGGAATTGCATAGTGCACGTGGAGCAGATCAAGATCCTCCATTTTGGCTACTTGTGCCAACTTACTCGCAAGTGAAAGATCATAAGGCGGATAACGGAATACATAGTATTCACTCACTTCCACCTCATGATAAAAAATATTTTTATGAAATTTACCTAATCGAAAAGGCATGCTGTGCGTAATAAAATGGACTTCATGCCCTTTCTCGGCAAGCAGCTTGCCAAGCTCCGTCGCAACAACGCCAGAGCCCCCTAGTGTTGGATAACAGGTAATTCCAATTTTCAGCTTATCGTTCATACCCTTCCTCATTTCCCAATCAGCTGAAGCGCTCTACCAGAAGCGGCAATCTCGAAACGAACCCTTCCGCGTAATGGATCATCCGTTTTTGACCCATAAGTCGATCACGCGCTTCTACTCGTTCTACATAACCCTGGTTAAGTGGTGTAGCCACCGTGTCTTGACCCGTTACAAACTGAGACCGGTAGGCGCTCAGCGCTGCAATTTTTTTATCGTAATAATCCGTTACATCTACCATAAGATCAGCTTCATAGACATCATTAATAAAGTAAAAATATAACTGCTGTACGTTCACAGGCTCAGTTTCAGGCGCGTACTTACGTAGCTTCGCATTGAAAACTGCCTCTTGAATCAAATGAGAGCAAGCAATATGGTCTGGATGACGATCCTGCCAATAAGGGGCAAAAACGATCTTAGGTCTATATTTCCGAATCTCCAAAGTGATTCGTTCAATACACGATTGGTTTAGCGACAAACCGCGATCGGGCAGCCCTAAATTGGAACGCATCGCTAATCCCATAATAGTCGCCGCTTCCTCGGCTTCTTCCATTCTCTTTTCCACCGTGCCATTGGAAGACATCTCCGCATAAGTTAAATCGCAAATACCAACTCTATCGCCTGCGGCTGTATGTTTGACAATCGTAGCTCCCATGCCGATCTCAGCATCATCTGCATGAGCGCCGAATATCAATATATCTAGGGGTTCACTCATTTTATTCAACATTCGAGGGCACCCGGTTTATATTTATGTACCAGCTCTCTCCAAGCGAAATCTCCGCGATCTACAGCACGAACTAACAATTCCGCAGTGGCCACATTAGTGGCGCATGGAATTCCCTGAACATCGCATAGACGTAGAAGTGCTATAATATCCGGTTCATGCGGCTGGGCCATTAACGGATCGCGAAGGAAAATAATCAGATCGATTTCATTTTCAGCTACTAAAGCACCTATCTGTTGATCTCCTCCAAGAGGACCCGACATAAAACGATGAACTTCTAAGCTCGTACTATCCATAATGCGCTGACCGGTCGTTCCGGTACCATATAACTTATGACCATCAAATACATGCTCGTAGGCGATAACAAAATTAACCATTTCATCTTTCTTTCGATCGTGCGCTATTAGTGCGATTTTCAACATGATGTAGTTACCACTCCTTAGGATTCGCCTTATCAATCATCTGTTCGTAAATCTGTTTTAATCAATAAAGTGCTCAAATCCATAGATCATGCCTGTATACGTCATTACTTTGCGAACGGCTATCGCTACGCCCGGCATATACGCAGCTCGATCATAAGAATCATGTCGAATTTTCAGCGACTGTCCGTGCTGAGCCATAACAACCTCTTGTTGAGCAAAAATACCAGGCAATCGCACACTATGTATTCTAAATCCATTGTAATACCCGCCGCGTGAGCCTTCAATCGTTTCTTCTTCTTTGGGATTGCCTTGACGCAGTTCTTCTCTTACTTCGGAGATTAGCTCTGCCGTTTTGACAGAAGTGCCAGAAGGCGCGTCCAGCTTCTGATCGCCATGATACTCAATGATTTCCAAATGAGGGAAGTATTTAGATGCTTGTGCTGCAAACTTCATCATCAAGATCGCTCCAATCGAGAAATTAGGAGCAATCAATCCCCCGATACTTTTCTCATGACAAAGCTTGTCCAAATCAATAATATCTTGAGGCGTGAAGCCTGTCGTTCCCATTACTGGACGTATGCCTAGACGAATAGCTAGGTTCGTATGTGAAGCTGCGGTTTGGGGTCCTGTGAAATCAACGAGAACATCTGCTCGTGATTCTACAAGAGCAAGTTCCAAATCATTTTGCATCTTCACGCCGCACTCATCTAAACCTACCATTCGGCCTAAATCAATTGGGCCGGAGGAGCGGTCCACACCAGTGGCTAATTCCATGTCCGGCTCTGTTAAAACTGTCTTTACAACTTCCCGCCCCATTCTTCCGCTTGCTCCGATGACTGCTACTCTAATTTTACGATCCATCTGTGTTAGCTCCTTTTTTATGTTTAAGCAACAACTATTTCATTTTTATTTTGTACTGCGCAGCTTGCTGCTTCGCGATTTCATGATGAGGCTCCAAACTGACAGCTTCCATGACCGTTTGATAAGCCCTAGAATAATCCTGTCTATTTGCAAATGCCTCAGCGAGAATCAAATAGGTTTCTATAGCCAGAGGATCTAATGCAATAGCTTCCTTCAACAAGAAAATCGCACGTTCTGCATGCTCCGACTTCACTTCCAGCTGCTTTTGTGCCATTTCGGCAAGTTCTCTTGCTCTAAGAACTTGCAAATGATAATGATAAGCTTCGTTGTTCTCTTTCAAATCTACTGCGATAATTGCGTGTTCAATTGCTTTTTGCAGCTTATTGCTTCTTGCATAAGTAATCGATAGCTTGTAATGATAGGCAGCATTGTATGGCTCAGCCGCTATTGCTTTCTCAAACCATTCAATGGCTTTTTCAAAATCATGACCAAGTATGGACTCGTAAGCTTTCTGTATTTGATTTTCTCCATTCATCTGCCCATCCTCCCTTCCAAAAGCTTTCCGTAAAAAAAACTGGCTTCGACAGCAAGAGCTTGTAAGACTCCCGCATATGGGGATGGTACAGTTTATGAAGCTTATGTGTTTTCGGTGTTAATTTTGGTCCACCTGTTCGCATCTCGTGTGTTGAATTTATGCATGACTTTATTATGAGCTTCCGTCAAATCAATACCAAGAGAGTTTGCAAAGCAGATCGTAATAAATAAAATATCACCTAATTCCAGCTCGATGGAGTTGTCAGCCTCCGATGCTTTTTTAGGCTTCTCTCCATGTGCGTGATTCACTTCTCTGGCCAATTCGCCTACTTCCTCGGACATTCTGGCGAGCATCGCTAATGGACTGAAATAACCTTCCTTAAACTGCGATATATAGCTATCCACTTCTTGCTGCATTTCTTTAAGTGTACGTTCTGACATGCTCACCCTTCTTTCTTTCATCACAACCGAACCTATCAGTTCCATGTTAAACTAAACAAGAAAAGTTGACAAATTTTTTTCATCGCAGAAACAAGCTATAATAATCTTTATATAATCAAATGGGGGTAAATGAATGATGTTCAAAGAGCGATTTGCTGATCGTTTCACCAATGTAGTCGCCATATTTATAGGTACTGCGATATATGCCTTTGGGCTGCACTATTTCGTCATTTCCAATGAATTGATGGAAGGAGGCGTTACAGGTATTTCCTTACTGCTGAAATACGTACTTAACGTTCCACCGTCCATTTCAACCTTAGTCATCAACATCCCTTTGTTTTACATTGGTTGGAGAAATTTTGGGAAGGAAGCTATGCTTTATACGATATTCGGTGTCGTTTGCTTGTCTTTCTTCCTTTGGGTAATGGAACTGTTGATTCGCAATCATTGGCTTATCCCGTTCCATACAACGCAGGATTACTTCCTTGCCACTCTCTATGCTGGTATAACGTTAGGTACAGGGCTTGGACTTGTATTCCGATTTGGAGGTACTACGGGCGGCTCTGACATACTAGCCAGAATTGGACATAAGAAAAGAGGATGGAGTGTAGGTCAAGTCATCCTTATTATTGACGTTATCGTGATCGGTTCCTCTTTTCTGTATTTACCGAAAGAAAAAGTTCTTTATTCTCTTGTCGCTGTTTTTGTAACCTCTCGAATTATCGATTACAT
Source organism: Paenibacillus sp. SYP-B3998 (assembly GCF_010820665.1). Classification (GTDB taxonomy): domain Bacteria; phylum Bacillota; class Bacilli; order Paenibacillales; family NBRC-103111; genus Paenibacillus_E. The sequence goes on from NZ_JAAIKC010000002.1 coordinate 128,848, forward strand.
ATCCGAAGGCGCCTACGCGGCCAAAGCATTCACAATTATCAGCGACCACGCGAATACGCTAGCTCAATCGATTACCAAAGAATTAGACAGAGGAGTTACCTTATTCCCCGCTAGAGGCGCTTATTCAGGCAATAATAAGGAAGTCGTCTACTGTGTCGTCTATCGGTATGAAACGAGAAGAATGCGCGAGCTGATTAAATCCATTGATCCTCAAGCATTTATAATTATAGGCGAAGTACATGACGTACTTGGCGAGGGTTTCAAAACGCAATGAGGATACATACAAAAATCCCGTCCAGGGCAGCTGCAGTGGACGGGATTTTTTGTATTTACCTATGTTCGCTTTCTCTTGGTTGTTTCACAGGAACAACATTTCTTCCAGATTGGTACATGCGCCAGCCTGCAAAAGAAAGCACACTTATAATGATAAGTCCAATACCTATTGACCAAATAATGGGCTGCTGTGGATCCGCTAAAGAGACCAAAGCAAGAGTGTCTTTATGTTTCATAAACAATTCATTGATGACTTGTTGAAGATGTTCAATCCCATTCTCTAATTGCCGAGTGGGCAAAGGACTATTATTCAAGTTATTATTAAAGAAAATTAACAGTGAATCCAATTTCTCCACATCCGAGGGCTCACGGCTTATGAGTATAGAAGGATGAATAACCCCAATATGTTGCGACATTGCACCAAAGTCACTTAAAGCGACTTGCTGATCATCCGACTTAACCGCTTTACTAAGCAAATTGATGTCATTTTGCAATACTTTATAATATTGAAGCCACATTGGCTGATTCTTGTGTGTAAGCGCATCTGTGGCTAAGCGAATTTTGGCAACTGCAAGCTGACCCTCCGCAGGTGAATAGCTTACACTGTTAAACACCCGCTTTGCTTGCGTTATCGTCTCCGTTAGCGCATTCAAGCCTTCTACCGATGTCGCCCCTTCAAATCGAATTTTCGGAATTTGATCCGATAATTGCAATAATTTACTCCGAGCTTCCGCGACTTGGCCATCCATCGTTTTTTTATACATGTCATCGGCAATTTGATTCATAAGCTCCATTTTTTGCAGTTGTTCAGGGTCTACTTGCACGATGGCTTGCTCTTTGGTGCTTGGGATGGCTCCGCAGGCCGTGCTCACACTAACTACGATCAGAATCAGCAACATCGTTGCCAACCCTTTCACGCCGGAATAAACAAACATGGGACATTCCCTCCTTCACCATCATCTTATGGAGGTTTGTCCCAAATTAGACCATCTATGTAGTTGAATTTTTGTTCGCATCCCTTGTCCGTTTAAAAGCGATGGCGATTACAATACCTGTAATGCTTAAACCGACCGTAAACCATTTAATCACGTTTAAATCATCCCACAGCTCTCTGGCCAAACGAGGAAAGATCCCTCTTCCGTAATCCATGAAATCGTTCCAAAAAGTCCATATCGCTACAAGTATAACAGCTGGCATCTTATGGGTGTACCATCTGGCAAAAAGCAACGCTTCTACCGCCATAGCCAAATGCGAAGCCGTAAGCATCCAGCCATCCCATCCGACAGGAACACCTTGCCATGCACCTGCCCAAATCATAGCGACAGCCCAGATGCCATATTTAAACGAAGTAATGAGTGCGAACGCTTCCACAAAGCCGCGGAAAGCTCTGTACACCTTACTGCGTTGTGTATGAGACGATGGATTCAGCAATAAATAGGCGACTGAGCCCGTAAAAAACAAGCTTGCTGTAGGGCTATCAGGCACAAAAATAACGTACCAGATTGGATTCTCGGCAATGGTATCTACCATTTGCCCCCAATACCATTCATACCCATATACCGTCCCAAAGAAATTACAGATGAGCAGCAGCCACAGCATTTTTTTGTTTAGCAATAAAGACTTACTCCATAAATAAGAGAGTGATAACCCTTGCTGCAAGCAAACTCCTCCTTAGGTATAATTAGCATTTAAAAAAACCTGATCGCTTCCGCGACCAGGTTCTGTTACTTTACTGAACTTTTTGTTTGGATAACCAATCAGTCAGCTTGTCAATATCTGCATCCGTTAAGCCTTTATCAATGTTAGCTTGATACTGCTTGCCCATATTGCCTTTGCCGTTCTTGACGATTCCCATAATTTCTTCTTTGGAATGCTTATCACCGATACCTAACAAAGCTGGGACGCCTGAAGCCGGCATTCCTTTCAATCCAGCGCCATGACAAGATAAGCAAGTTGCTTTCTTGTAAATTTCTGCACCTGGGTCGTCTGCTGCGACAATAGCTGCAGCTTTCTTCGTTTCTTTAGCACCGCCGCCGCTCTTAGCGCCTTTATTAGCGTTCATTTCTTCCTCACGCTTAATATGCTCAGGAACGATATTTTTTTCTTTTAACTCCACTTGATAGTGAGACCATGAAGTGTATGTTAAATACGTACATGCAACTAATGACAAGATCATTAAAGAAGAAGCAATTGGTCTTCTGTAAAAGCGGCGTTCTTTCCCTGTATCCAAGAAAGGGGCAAGAAGCAAGCCACCGAACAACAATCCTGGAACAATTACAGCCCCTAGAACAACGTATTCACCCGAAGTATACGGGTATTTCAGTAATTGATACATAAACAAGAAATACCAATCCGGCATTGGAATAAACGCCGTGTTTTTGGGATCTGCTGGATAACCCAGTGGAGCAGGGTCAGACATAACCAATACTAGCATACCAACTAATACGACAACCCCAACCATCCATTCTTTTAAAAGGAAGTTAGGTATAAACGCTTCTGACTTTCCCGGATACGCTGAATAATCTCTAGGAATCAATCTTTGCTCTTGCGTTTTCTTAACTACGCGGGAATCCCCAACGTAAACAATTTTTTCGTCAGACTTATGACCATGCGCCACGCATTGACCCTCCTTTCAATTATAGCGGTCCGGAAATACCTTGTTTGCGAATCATAAAGAAGTGTCCGGCAAGCAAAGCGAGCAAAACGCCAGGCAGGAAGAACACGTGAATAGCAAAGAAGCGAGTCAGTGTTTGTGCACCAACGATTTCTCCACCTTGAAGCAACGTCTGAATGTACTGTCCCGCGAACGGTACGGACGCTGCGATTTTGATACCAACTTGCGTAGCAAAGTAAGCTTTGTTATCCCATGGAAGTAGGTATCCTGTAAAGCCAAGACCTAGCATTACGAAGAAAATCAGCATGCCTACAACCCAGTTCATTTCACGTGGAGCCTTATAAGATCCAGTAAAGAACACGCGCAGGGTATGTAAGAACATCATAACGATAACAAGACTGGCTCCCCAATGGTGCATACCTCTTACGATCACACCGAAAGCCACTTTATGTTGCAGATAGTCTACGCTGGCATAAGCGTTAATAATATCAGGCGTGTAGTACATAGTTAAGAACATGCCTGACAAAATTTGAATAACTGTAATGAAAAACGTCAATCCGCCGAAGCAATATACGAACGCGGAAAAATGATGAGCAGGGTTTACGTGCTCTGGAACCTCGTGGTCTGCTACATCCCTCCACATTGGCGTAATATCAAGACGTTCGTCAATCCAGTTGTATACATTTTTAAACATCTGATCGTGACGCCTCCTTATACTCTTGTGTTAGCATGTAGTTGTCCCACGTAAACGAAACCATTCTCTACTTTAGTCGTATATTGGTCCAATGGCTTTGGCGCTACTGCAAGGTTCTTACCGTCTTGCGTATAGTGAGCACCGTGGCAAGGACAAAAATACTGATCTTTGTAGGCAGGGTTGTCGTTCCAGTTGACCGTACATCCAAGGTGCTTACAGGTTGGGTTTAATGCAAAAAGCTCGCCTTTGCTGTCCTTGGAAATCCAAGCGACAAGTTCAGCATCACTTTCGTACCAGCCATCTACCTGGTGGATTTGGAACGTAAACGATTGTGGTACATTTGTAATTTTGCTTTCTTCGACAACTTTGATCCAATCCGATGCTTTCGTCTTTTGAAGGACAGGATCAACAGCAAACCTCAGCATCGGTATGATGATACCCGCTGCCATGAATCCCCCAGCGCCACCAAGGGTGTAAGAAAGAAATTGTCGACGGGACATTTCGCGTTTTGTCCCCGGTTTCTTCCCATGCTGCTCTTCATTGTGATTGTTGTGGTCACTCATTCTCAGGTCTACCCTCCTACATTGGCCGACGTCCGAACCCTCTCGGACGCTCCGTTACCTCTATCACGTGTCGTTCGACATTACACTACATAACTAGGACATTACTAATAATAGCCTACGACCTCTAGGGCGTCAAGAATCCATAACTCCTTTTCAAGTACTGAAATCTTGGGCTTCGGACAAATTTTAACGAAATTGTCACAACTTTGTGAAAGCCAAAGAAAACGATTACTCCCCTTAGCCTGCGCAATTTTTTTTCCAATAATACGCTCTGAAGTGAAAGTTAATCCCCTTGTTGCCATAACTGCTGGACTTGACTAGAAATACGCATTTTTAATTCCTTAGCATTGCTCGTCCACTCTTGCTTATCAACGACGATTATCAGGTCGGTCTGCTCTGTCTTCCACTCAACAGCTTCTTTATGTATAGAGAGCACGATTACATATCGAAATCCAGCATGTTTCAATTGACGACTTATGGCTTCCAATTGTTCCTTCATATGAAGGCCTGTCACATAATGAAGTGCTGGGTAAGTCACTACCCTTCCCTTAAAAGGGATCTCGATGGTTTCCAAGGCGTCTCGAAGATCTTCTAATGCAGTTGTTGTCTGTATGGGATCCTCGAAACCTTTCAGTCCAGTTAGCGGCAGTAAACATGTGTCCAAATACGGCTTAAGATCCGACCATTGTTCTTTCTCAATTTCACTAAATTTCATGCAGCGGCCCTCCCCTATCTTTTACAAAAGAAGAGCTTGCTATGTAAGTTAGCAAGCTCTAAGTGATACTTTAATTCGTCATTCCCTCACTGTCAATTGAAATAGCCGATTGTTTACGAAGAGCACGTAGCGCTTGCTCCAAATCCTGCTGTTTAATAACGACATATGGACTTTCCCACTCACCTTTCAAATGAATGTAATTTACATTGGCTGGCTTAATCGCTCTATATGAGCTTGTGAAATTGCGAAGTTCATCTGCTGGAATATCCGTTTTCACGGAATTTCCGATAATGTCAAACATTTTTCCCCATGCCGTAAGCCCATTTAATGAAGTAAGCTGTTCGAGCAATTGATTGAGGACGAGTTGTTCTCTTTGATTTCGTTCCAAATCTGATGACTCCGCAGTCCCTAAATTCGATTTACGATATCTAATGAAGTCCAAGACTTGCTTACCGTCCAGATGTTGAATCCCTTTGTCCAAATGAATATTCGTACCATCGCTAACATCTTCATATCTCATATTCATATCGACTTGAACTGTCATTCCACCCAGCTGATCGATCATTTTTCGAAATCCATCAAAATTAATAACCGCCATATAATCAATAGGCACTTTATATAGATGGCTGAATAACTTCTTCGTCTCATAAATCGCTGTTGCTTTATTTTTATTCGAGTAATACGCGTAGAAATAATTAGCTTTATGCGAATTCTCTAATCCAGACTCCTCTGCTTTTACTTCTAAATCCCTGGGAATTGAAACAACCGTTGCTTGGTGCGAAATGGGGTTGACACTGAATAACATCATCACATCCGTATTCAGTGACCCTTCGCTCCCTTCACGCTCATCAATCGCGGTTAACAAGAACGTAAGTGGCTCATCGATCAGATTTGTTGTTTGTTGAAGTGAAACCATGTTTTTGGTTTTTTGCAATGTCTTAGGCGCAGCTATCTGGTCTATCGTTTGATTCAATTTATTGTATAAATAGAGCGCATAAACCGACCCAGAGCCAATCAGTAACCCTGTAAGCACTAAAAATGCGATGAATGCGCGGCGCCATTGAGGCTTCCAAAATTTCATTTTCATATTCGTTCTCCTCGTGTTCTATTATCATCGTACATCTAATTGACGAAGGATAATACGAATTAGTTCTCTTTTTGGAAGTACAATCAGTTACTCGGCATAAAAAAGGCACGTGAATTAGCTTCACATGCCTTTTCAGACGAACAAATGGAAGGTGCCAGTTATTATGCACTAACCCAAAGATTGCAAGATTTTCAGCTCTGATGTAAGGGCTAGAAACGTTTCTTGATCCCCCATTGCTAAAGCACAGTCAATCTCTTTATAGAGATTTTCCTCTTTATATTTGCGAATAGCATCGTCCCATACGATCTCCGCGAGAAGTGCCAACAGCGCATCATTAGATACATTCATTTTTCCCATAGGACCTACCTCCAAATGTTGTCCGCGGTTTGTAAGGAGCTTCTATTTTCGTCGTAAATATTCATTTAGCAACTCATCAAGTATGTGCGATATGCATGTATGCTCCTACTAAAGCATATTCACATGATCCCCTACCGTTTCCTGCAATCGCCCTCTTCGGAAGGAATGTGTCTTTACCTAGTTCTCCGCGTTTCAAAAACCTTTTATCGTGCCTCGTTGATCTAGCATATATACGATTTTGTCATCCTCAGTCACATAGGTTCCTTGAATGACGCTGCTTCCAAGCTTGCTGACTTGTACGACTTTGCCATGTTCCTCATCTTCACCAATTCGAATTAAGCCCAAATGCATCATCATCTGCAAAAGGCGTTGTTCGAATATGGACTCCGAAGTATCGTAATAAAACGGCTTAATGAGCTTGCAGAGCACTTCACCGAGCGATGCTGTTGTTACCCATTGACTTCCTAAACGGTCTATCCAATGCGAGAGAGCTTGTACATTAGGAATCGCATTCTTATAGAGTCGTAGCCAAAATCGATAAACCTCAGCAAAATTTTCTTTTTGCCCATCCTGCAATCTCACTTTCCCTAAATGGGTCAACTGGAGTTCTTGTGCTTGTTCAGTAATAAGCTGGTGGTAATAGCAGTAGTCATAGATGAGTGAGAATCGATTGGGGTATTCCTTAAACAAGCGACCATATCCAAACCGCCAAGCTCCTTTAAGCACCATCTCTTCTTGAACAGACATTCTTTCAAGGATTTGTTGGAGTTGTCGCTTATACATGGTTCCTTCGCTAGTCAACGGAACTTCCCGCTGCGCAGCGACATAAGTCAAGAATTGGTAAATGTCATCAACGATTAGCAATTGTTCATCACAATAAACGCTAGGTTCTCTGGCGAGGTGCAACGTCACTCTAAATTGGCTTGTTAGAACATCGTTAAATCTTTTTTTTAAGTCTTTTGGAACATGGTACAAATACTTTGTTTGCTGAGAGTACCCATTAAATAACCAACCTAGACTCTTAAATTTGCTAATCATCTCGCGCGGATTCCACTCTCCCTTCTCGGATTTATAGAATCTCGACTGTTGAACTCTAGCGACTAGCTCTTCCAAACTAAAGGCATTTCGCTGATCAAAGAGCAAAGAATTAAGAAACCGAATGTCTTCCAGATTCAAGCTGTGAACATGCTTCTCAAAAATCTCTCTACGGAGCGCTGTGCTTAAAATAGACTGAATCAAATCATTCTTGGAATGACCGTTACATTCGCATTCATAGGTTTGGGCAATTCTACTCAATTCATGGATATCGGCATAGCTGAGCATATCCGCTAGGTTCATTTCCATCTCAAAGCCCCCCAGTTGCGAAGCTTACAGCTCCATAGTTTCTAGTAACCATTATGGGATTATTTACCGAAAATATTCCAAGATACATAAAAAAAAGCACTGTTCACAAAGCGAACAGTGCTTTTTTCTATAGATTCATGACAATTCAATATTTAAATGCTTCAAACAATTATATCTTTCTAATTCCCATGAATTATTTTTACGCAGCAGAATCGTCAATGAAGTATTTTGCAAGAATTCGACATGCTCCATTTGTAGTCCTCTAAGCACTTGTACAATGAATCCGCCATGGGAGATTAATAGCAGTCTCTCAATCGGATATTGAAGAACTAGCTCGCCTTCCAATTGTGACCAGCGTGCAAACAGCTCGGCATCTGTTTCTTGCCCCAGATTTTGCAGCTTCCAATCAGCGCCCCAGCGCTCTTCCCGCTCCGCTACCGTGGTTCCTTCAACTTGCCCATATTTACGTTCACGCAACCTAGCGTCCGTTCCAAGAAATGGAATACCGGACAATTTAGAGACAATTTGACCAGTCTCCTCTGCCCTTCTCAAATCACTTGTGATAATCCCAGTCCACTGTTCATTGGCTAATCGGAGTCCTAGCTGTTTGGCCTGCTCTCGCCCCTCTTGCGTTAATTCTGTATCCAGCTGCCCTTGCAGCTTCCCCAATCGATTCCACTCTGTACTTCCATGTCGAATAAATCCAATCGTAGTCATGACTACCCTCCATGTGTCTATAGTAAAAGAAAAATGCTCCTTTCGGAGCATCATACTTTAGTTCTAGATAACCAATTCATAATTAACATCGTACTAACTAAGCCTAGAATTGAGATGACTAGCAAATAATGTGGATACGAGTTGATCGGTCCTACATGAAAACGCAACGGCTCCATGAAGCTTGGATTCAAGCTCGCTACTGCATCCACCATTTTGTGACCGTTCATGGACTCTACTCCGCTTGATTTTAATACTTGCGGAGCTTCCAGATCAAATAGCGTATTGTCTGCTGATGCAATTGAGGACTGGGGAGAACCCTCATAGACGATGGCAAATAAAAAGCTAAACATAAATAAAGCTAAACAAAAAGCAATGACTGCCGTCAAATTTCTCCGGAATTTATAGGAGATTGCATACATACGTTCAGGTATGGGAATACGCCACGATTCATTTTCGTAAATCCGATTCATTACTTTATCTGAAACCATAGGCTCATAATCAGGGAGATCTCTGGATAAGTCTACAGAACGAATCAAGAGCATACTTTCCTCCCATATTTGAAACTCCTCAGCGCATTTCGGACAAGATGCAATATGCTTATCCACCGCGAGACGCCTCAGGTCATCATTCGGCAAATCCCAATAAACCCCAAATAATTCCTGAATGTCACTACACTTCATCGCTCTTTCATCCCTTCGACTCTTCGAATATCGACTCATTGAAATAAGGGTCTAATTGCAACTTAACTGATGCTCTGGCTCTAAATAATAATGACTTCACCGAACTAACCGTTTGCCCCAAAATATTGGCGATTTCTTGATAATCCATTTGGTCATATTCGCGCAAAATCAACGCTGATCTTTGCTTTTCTGGTAAGCTATTAATCGCATTACGAACCATAGATACTTTCTCGTTCCGCAGCATAGCTTGTTCAGGCATCGCATCGTAGGAAGCATGCGGTGTTAGTCCGCTTTGTTCCAAGGAAACTTGAACACTTTTATTTTTTCGCAGCTCACTCAAAACCGTATTGCGAGCGATCGTGTACAACCACGTTGAGAAGGAAGCCTCGATTTCTCGAAATGAGTGCAGACTGCGATAAGCTTTATAAAATGTTTCATTACAGAGATCTTCAGCCATCACTTCCATCTGCGTACTCTTCAGCATATGGAAAATAAATGCAAGGATTTTACGCTCGTAACGACGCATAAGCTCGTTATAAAGCTGAACATTTCCATCCTTGATTTCTCTGATCAATTGGGAATCGGTCATTACGTGGCGACCCTCCTCGCGATTCCGGGTACCACTCCGACTGCTCATACATGTTGTACTGCAGCTAGAGTGAAAAGTTGCGTTTTGTATGTAAACGAATTAGTAACTTTCTATGTAAAAGAAGTTAGTCTATAAACTTTCTTGATTCATCACAGAATTCCTGCTCAATTCGACAAATATTTGTTAAATCCACCTTTTGAATTGCCATTTGAAGGAGAAATAACTCAGATTTTCCGCCGAAAATACTCCACTGTCAGTTACAAACAACAACGCGTCTTTTCCATTATATAATAAATTCAGGAAAATATGGTGCTTTGGACAAAAAAAAACCGCCAAATCGGCGGTTGCACTTATGGTGCCATTATCGGATAGGAGTGGAGAGAAACCATACTGTACTTTTATTATATGTATACGGTTTCATTTTGTCAACAATTTTTTGAAAACGTTTACCAACATAAAAAAAGCCCATTATGAAATGGGCTGTAATTGATGGCGTAAAGATTGTTTAATAAGAGAATGAACTGTATTCCCTTGCACATAAGGAACCCCCGTATTGATACGCGGAACTTGCATGGGATCTGTATGACTCGTTGTCAGACCTGTTTTGGTTGTAAAGCCAAGTTGCACGCCATTTTGTTTCAGTAATTCAATCGTTTGACTATCAAAGCTACCAAACGGATACGCATATGCGTCAACTGCTTCAGAAGCATTTAATTCTTTAAGCTTTCGGATGCAAGTTCTTGTGTCAGTTACAATCCTTTGTTTAAACTGCTCCTCCGTCTCTACAAGCTTATCTTTCACTAATTTATTTGTAAGCATCGGCTTCCCATCCTGCATGGCATGCAGCGAGTCCGAGTGGCTTTGAAACTCAATGTTCGGATCTTCAGTTCTCATCTTTACAATTTCTTCCCTGGATAAAGAAGGAAGAAGCAGGCTGCGCAATGGGTCCTCTAAATCTTTGGTAATGACAAAATTCACTGCAGGCACTTCCATCTTCTTTAAGATTGGATAAGCATTCGTATAGAAGCTTCTATATCCATCATCGAAAGTAATTAAGACCGCATTGTCAGGCACATCCCTTTTATTCAATAAGAATTGTCTAAATTGATCTAGAGTAATAAAATTATAGCCTCTTCGATCCAAAGCCGCTAATTGATCTTCGAAAACCTTGGTTGTAATCGTCACTCCGCCTTGCTGGTGATCATCGATGTGGTGGTAGACAAGCACTGACACTTCTTTGGAATAAAACACTTCATTCTCACGAATAGAAAAGGGAAAAAAGTTGACAAAAATAATTAAAATAAGTAAAGCAGGTTTCCATATTGCTCGCATCATCAAGTTCGCCCCACCATAATAGTAATATGTATATAACAGCAGATGTCATTATAGCATAAGATTTTTTTTTTGAGAATCACAATCACTTAACAATAAAAAGAGCTGACCGCTTCTTCTTTTTTAAAGAAAAAAAGGAAGCGACCAGCTCTTTTAGTCAATCTTTTCATTCTATACATGAATGGCATACTCTTGTTTAAGCAGCTCAGAGGCACGATCTGCATCTTCCTGATTCCGGAAAGAAAGCCGTAACACACCTGGAACATCCTCGCGGCTCTCAATGATCTGAATATTACTCAAATTAATTTTTCCATTACCAAGTAAAGTTGTAATTTGACCGATAATCCCAGGATGATCGGGAATATCGACATAAATATCATATAGAGAAGTAATCATGCCTTTTCTACGCTCTGGAAGTTGACTACGGAATTCACCTGCGATTCGGAATTGCTCCGCTATTCCTTCGCCGTCACCGCTTTCCAGCAATTCAATAAAGCGTGAAATCTCCAGATTCCAATCCTTGATCAATCGAAGCAATACTTCACGATTATTCACAAGAATATCTCGCCAAATCATCGGCTCACTGGAAGCAATTCTCGTAATGTCTCTGAAACCGCCCGCGGCCAAATTCTGATAAAGCGGGTTTGTAGCATTATAGCCCCTTACCTGATTAACCAACGCTACGGCTATAATATGTGGTAAATGACTGATAGCGCCTACGATATCATCGTGCTCGCGAGCTCCTACTTGTACAATTTGAGCCTTCGTAGACTTGAGCAAAGAAGCTAATCGGTCTACTTCCACTTGCGGAGTTCCACTTGCGGGTGTGAGAACGTAAAAAGCATTCTCGAACAAATGAGATGATGCGGCCTCCACCCCATGTCTCTCTGAACCAGCCATCGGATGGCCGCCAATGAAATGAACTCCCTCAATATTTATAGAAGCTGCGCTCTCGGTAATAGATCCCTTGGTGCTCCCCACATCTGTAATGATGCAGCCTTGCTTCAAAGGAAGCTCTGCTAGCTGCCTCAGATAAGCATCAAGCATGCCTACGGGTACACAGAGGAAAATATAATCTGCTCCCTCTACCGCTTCTCTCATAGACGTCGTAGCCACATCTACGACATTGCGCTTAAGCAGCTTTTCTACAGACTTAGGATTAGGTGAATGGCCGACAACTGTATATTCTGGTTTACCTTTATAGCATAGAGCAAGTGATCCACCGATCAGCCCTACGCCAAATATCGCTATTTTCATCATGAAATCAACCTTTTATCCTTTAAATTAGGCTACACCTGAACAGGAACGTCAGCAAGCACTTTCGTCAGGGCTGTAATGAACTTTTCATTTTGTTCTTGGCTGCCGATTGTAACACGGATAGACGTCGGGAAATCAAGCAAGTGACCACCACGGACAATAATGCCGTTGCGAAGCAATCCATCAAATACAGCGCCAGCTGGACGGCCAACATCCACCATAATGAAGTTTCCATGAGCCGGAAATGCTTGAAGATCCAGTAACTCAAACTGCTTTGTCAAGTAAAGCAAGCCCGCGGTATTAGCTTCCCTGCAGCTCTTAATAAAATCTTGATCTTTAATGGCCGCCAAGGCCGCTGCTTGCGCAAACCGGGTCGTATTAAAAGGCTCTCTCACCTGGTTAATTGAGCGAATCACATCTGGATGCCCAACACCGTATCCAATTCGAAGCGAAGCTAAGCCATAAATCTTGGAGAATGTACGAAGCGCAATCACATTCTGATATTGCCCAATCAGCTCGATACTATCTGGAAATTCATCCGTTGTGTTGTATTCACAATAAGCTTCATCCAGGACGACAAGCACATGTGGCGGAACCTGAGCTAGAAATGCTTTGATCTCGGCATCTGTATTCATCGTACCTGTCGGATTGTTCGGATTGCAAATCCAGACGATTTTGGTGCGATCGGTAATGGCAGCAAGCATCCCTTCCAAATCATGCGTTCCATCTTTCAGTGGAACCTCAATGGATACAGCACCTTCGATCTGACAATTGTGCTTATATTGTGGAAAAGTATGGGTTGCCATGACAGTCTCGTCACCTTGTACTAGAAATGCTCTAGCAAGCATAAGAATAACTTCGTCTGATCCCGCGCCAAAAATGATTTGGTTCGTTTCCACACCTAGATACTCCGCTACAGCTTCGGTTAACTGTACTGCGCCTCCGTCTGGGTACAAGCTGATGTTAGATAGCTCGGCTTCAATGGCCTCTCTCGCTTTTGGCGAGCTGCCAAATGGATTCTCGTTGGAAGCAAGCTTGATTACTTCTGTTAATCCCAGTTCTCGTTTTACTTCTTCAATAGGCTTACCCGGTTGATAAACCGGCAAATGTACAATGGTTTGTTTCGGTTGCATACTGGTCACCTCATCAAAAATATTCGAACTCTTCAACATGAAAGAAAAGGATTTATGACATAAAATTTATTCTACCTTATCACAAAGTAGTTTCCAACTTATCAATTCCTTCTAGTTCATAGTGTAACGCTTTAAAGCTTAACAGTAAATAGTAAATGCGAATAATGTCCCAATGATTAAAACTGATATCGTAAAAAAAAAGCCCTCCTATCATTCATAGGAACAACCAAATGGTTATCCGATGCTGATTTCAGGAGGGCGTTTTGTCGTTCCATTTAACGTTTTAATTGAGAAACAAAATTATAAACTTCCAGAAGTCCTTCTGGATGCTTGCTATCTGCTTGCAGATGATGAAGAACATCCTCGATCTTACGAACAATAGCGCTGCCTACAACGACACCGTCGCATTGATTCTCGAATCTTTGTACCTGCTCGCGACTAGAGATACCGAAGCCTACGACAATAGGAACGCTTGCCGCTTCTCTTACTGTAGCCAAGAACTCATCGATGCCGCCAAAGAACTCCGAGCGAACACCCGTTACACCAAGCGACGAAACGCAATATACGAAGCCCTTAGCGCCCGCTGCAATCCTTTTGACACGCTCATTGGATGTAGGTGCAACAAGCGGGATGAGGTGAATGCCAAACCTTTCTGCCATGGCTTTGGTCTCGCTATCTTCTTCAAGAGGCAGATCTGGAATAATAATCCCGCTAATCTCCTTATCCTGCATGAGCTTAAACATTCGTTCAAGACCAAGTTGAAGAACCGGATTATAATAAGTAAACAAAATAAATGGCAGCTCAGAGCCTCTTAGACGCGCTTTACTAGCAACTTCAATTACATCAAAAATCGAAATATTGCGCTGCAAAGCACGCTCGGAGGATCGTTGAATCACAGGACCATCCGCAAGCGGATCCGAGTACGGAACACCTAGTTCAATAAGGTCTGCACCCGCACGCTCCATTTCTAAAATGAGCTCAATCGATGCTTCTACGGATGGATCACCAATTGTCAAAAAGGGAATTAAAGCAGTTTCCCCACGCTCTTTCAATTCTGCAAATCGTTGATCGATACGGTTCATTGTCTAATCCCTCCCTATGCCGAGATAGTCAATAATAGCGTCCACGTCTTTATCTCCACGTCCAGACAAGTTAACAATAATAATTTGATCTTTGGACATTGTAGGAGCAATTTTCACTGTCTCTGCAATCGCATGCGCGCTTTCCAATGCTGGAATAATGCCTTCAGTTCGACTCAGAAGCTGAAGCGCATCCAACGCTTCCTGATCTGTAATCGGAACGTATTTGGCACGTTCAATATCTTTCAAATAGGCATGCTCAGGTCCAATTCCCGGATAGTCTAGTCCAGCAGAAATCGAATGTGCCGGCTGCACTTGACCGTATTCATCCTGCAACAAATAGCTCATTGAGCCCTGAAACACACCTGGCGTTCCCTTCGTCATCGTAGCAGCATGCTCCTCTGTTTCAACACCTTTGCCTGCAGCTTCAACGCCAATCAATTTCACACTCGTATCGTCAACGAACGGGTAGAAAATTCCTATTGCGTTACTGCCTCCGCCAACGCATGCAATAACGACATCTGGCAATCTGCCCTCTGATTCCAATATTTGTTCCCTTGATTCATCACCAATCACACGTTGGAAGTCTCTTACCATCATCGGGTAAGGATGTGGCCCTGTAACCGAGCCAAGGATATAATAAGTATCCTCAACATTGCTAACCCAATAACGAAGCGTCTCGTTACACGCATCCTTCAAAGTACGAGTGCCTGAAGTAACAGGGATAACCTCTGAACCTAGGAGCTTCATTCGAAATACGTTAAGCGCTTGACGCTTCGTATCTTCCTCTCCCATAAACACTTTGCATTCGAAGCCTAGTAACGCAGCAACCGTAGCTGAGGCGACGCCATGCTGTCCTGCTCCCGTCTCGGCAATCACTTTCTTCTTACCCATGCGTTTTGCAAGAACTGCTTGTCCGATGGTGTTATTAATTTTGTGTGCACCTGTATGATTTAAGTCTTCACGTTTTAGATAGATTTTGGCGCCACCAAGCTTCTCCGTCAAACGCTCGGCATAATAAAGCGGGGTAGGTCGCCCTGAGTATTGTTTTTGCAAATACCGAACTTCTGCAATGAAGTCTGGATCATCTTTATATTTTGCATAGGCTTCTTCAAGCTCGATAAGTGCGTTCATTAGCGTTTCTGGTACATAACGGCCGCCGAATTTGCCAAATCTGCCGTGTTGGTCTGGTACTTGCGTCATTTCCGGGTCACCCTTTCAACAAATGAGATAATTTTCGCTATATCCTTCACGCCATCGGTTTCTACTCCACTCGAAACATCTACGCCATCTGGCCCATAAACATCCACTAACTGATGCACATTTTCAGGCTGAAGGCCGCCTGCTACAAGTAACTGAATCCCCGCTGCACGAGCCCATTCCTGATAGACAGGGATGCAGTCCCAGGCAAATGTTTTCCCAGAGCCGCCCCCATATACCGGATCAAATGTATCAAGAAGAATAGCATCTACCGTTCCCAGGTAAGGATCTAACTGGGCAGCAACAGATTGCGCCGTTGGAATCGTGTCTGACGATTTGGAAATAGATACGGATTTGAATACCTTGACTTTAAAATGCTCGCGAACCCACTGACAGAAAGCCGGCGTTTCCTTACTATGTAATTGAACGACATCAAGCGGAGCTACCGCAAGAATGTCTTCCAATTGCTCCTCGCTCGGATTGACGAACACCCCAACAGTCAGTGGGACAGAAACACCTTGCTTAGCTTCATTATTCAAATAAGCAATCAATTCTCCTGCTTTTTCCGGCGTGAGCTGACGCTTGCTAGGCGCAAAAACGAAACCGATATGAGCTATCGGTAAATGTAGGATCGATCTTAACACTTCAACAGATTGTAGTCCACAAATTTTTACCGTCGGAACGGTTTGCACACCCATGTGAGTCGCCTCTCTCCTAAAAGCTAGGTTGTTATTCATTTCGAGCACCCATTAAGTCATACACAGCTTCTTCAACGACAGGCTGACGCATAAAGTGTTCGCCAATCAGCACAGCTTGAGAACCGATTTGTTGTAAATAACCCATATCTTGTACGGATGAAATTCCACTCTCGCTGACTACTGTTTTCCCAGTAGGCATGTATTGGATGAGTTCTTCTGTCGTATGCAAATCCGTAACAAACGTTTTTAAATTTCGATTATTAATCCCGATCAACTGCGTATCCAGTTCCAACGATCGTTCTAGCTCTTCGCGATCATGCACTTCAACTAACGCATCAAGACCCAGATCATTTGCCAAAGCAAGGAATTGCTTCATCTGAGGCGTAGTCAAAATCGCAGCGATTAGCAAAATGGCATCAGCGCCAATCAAACGCGCTTCATAGATTTGCTTTACATCAATCGTAAAGTCTTTACGTAAGAGTGGAACATGAACCGCTTTTCGTACGGCGCTTAAGTAATCGTTACTCCCTTGGAAATATTGCACATCTGTCAATACAGAGATACAGTCAGCTCCAGCTCGCTCATACGACTTCGCCAATTGCACAGGATCAAAATCTGCACGAATCAACCCTTTGGAAGGAGAAGCTTTCTTCACCTCTGCAATGAGACCCATCGTACGGTTTTTCCGAGCGGTCAACGCTTGCTGAAAACCTAAGCATGGAGGGAGCTCAGCAATCCGTTTCTCCACATCTTTTATTGAAAATCCACTCATGGCTTCCACTTCCGCTAGCTTCGTTGCTACGATTTTATCAAGAAACATGGCTTAATTCTCCCGTAAATTGGATTAGATCGTTCAATTTTTGCTCTGCACGCCCAGAATCAATGACGTCTGCGGCAAGCTTAATGCCCTGCTGTAAGGATCCTACTTCTCCCGTCACATAGAAACAAGCAGCCGCATTAGCCAGTACAATATCTCTGTAAGGTCCTTTATCACCTGCAAATATATGGCGGATCAACTCCGCATTAAAGCTTGCATCCCCACCGGCAACATCCTTAATGCTATGCGCGCGTAAGCCGAGATCATCTGGCGTAACCATATAAGTGCTAATCTTATCTACTTTCAACTCCGTAACCTTAGTAGGCGCTGAAATACTAAATTCGTCCAGTCCATCCTCGCTAGCTACAACCAAAGCTCGTTTCAATCCCAATGCTTGGAGTGCTTGTGCAATCAGTTCTGTCTTAGAACTATCAAAGACACCTAGCACCTGGCGGTCTGCTCCAGCTGGATTCGTTAGCGGCCCAAGTAAGTTGAAGACCGTTCGAATCCCCAACTCACGACGGGGAGCCGCCACATGTTTCATGGATTGATGGTAGGCCTGAGCAAACATGAAACAAATACCTACTTTGTCTAAACATTGTGCCGCTTGCTCGCCATTTAGCGTAATATTCACGCCAAGCGCTTCAAGTACATCTGCGCTGCCGCTCTTACTGGACATCGCGCGATTCCCGTGCTTGGCAACACGAATCCCCCCTGCTGCTGCCACGATCGCCGCTGTTGTCGAGATATTAAACGTTTCGGCGCCATCGCCGCCTGTACCGCAGGTATCCAGCAGGTTCGCCTGCTGAACGTGCACTTGAACGGCCTTATTGCGCATCGTCTCCGCGAAGCCCGTAATTTCCTCCAGCGTCTCACCCTTAATTCGCAGTGCCGTTAATAGACTGCCGATCTGAGCTGGAGTCGCGGCGCCTTCCATAATAGCCGACATGATGCCTCGTGCTTCCTCTCGGCTCAAATGGCCGCCGTTGACGATTTTGCCGATTGCTTGTTGGACTGACATTTGTTGACTCATTGCTTTCCATCCTCCCTCTCTCCGCCGCTTAAGAGTTTACATAGTAATCTTTATTTATGTCGCTTACGGGTCTTGGCTCAGGACTGAACATAGCCTCTGCCATACGAATTGATTTCAATAACGCTGTTGCTTTATTAACAGTCTCTTGATACTCGCTCTCCGGTACCGAATCCCACACAATG
Organism: Paenibacillus sp. SYP-B3998; assembly: GCF_010820665.1. GTDB lineage: Bacteria > Bacillota > Bacilli > Paenibacillales > NBRC-103111 > Paenibacillus_E. The sequence continues at coordinate 147,212 of NZ_JAAIKC010000002.1, forward strand.
CCTGCCCCAGCTTGCACATAGGCTTTGCCATGCTTAAAAATTATCGTCCGAATCGTTATGCATGAATCGAGATTCCCTGAAAAACCCAGATAACCAATTGCTCCTGCATAAGCGCCGCGCGACTCAACCTCAAGCTCTGCAATGATTTCCATCGCTCTTAGTTTTGGAGCTCCAGATACTGTTCCTGCTGGCATACAGGATAGAAAAGCATCGAAAAAATCTTTATTTTCAGCTATCTTCCCTGACACATTTGAAACAATATGCATGACATGCGAGTAACGCTCAATATCCATAAAGGTATCGCATTTCACCGATCCGAATTCAGATACACGCCCAATATCATTACGTCCTAAGTCTACAAGCATCAAATGCTCTGCGCGTTCTTTCTCGTCCGCAAGAAGCTCTTTTTCATAGGCTAGATCTTCCTCAGGCGTTTTGCCTCGGGGGCGAGTTCCTGCAATCGGTCTCGTCTCGACCTTCTCCTCCTCTACCCTTACCAAAAGTTCAGGAGAAGTGCCCACAATGATTTCATCATCCATTTTCAGCACATACATGTAGGGAGATGGGTTCATGGTGCGTAATACGCGATACACATGCAGCGGCGACACATTCGTTTCGATTTCAAAGCGCTGTGAAAGAACGACTTGGAAAATATCGCCTGCGCGAATGTACTCTTTCGCCTTTTCGACATTCGAAATATATGTTTCTTTCGTAATGTTCGAACGCACTTCACCAAGGGCAGGTTCCAAAACAATCGGATTGTGTGTCATTGTATCCAAACTGAGAGGCCGTTTGATTTTCTCAATGGTCGCGTCAATTTTCTCACATGTAGTTTGATACGCTTTGACAATATCCGCTTCAGTTGCAGAAGGAGGCACATGAACGTTCGAAATCACTTTAATTTGTTGTTTGAAATGATCGAACACGATGACTTGATCGCAAAACATAAACTGTATGTCATTCATTTGCAAATCGTCAATTTGATGAGCTGGCAGTTTCTCGTAATATTGTAATAAGTCATATCCGAAAAACCCTACGGCTCCCCCAGTAAACCGAGGTAAGTCAGCGAGCTGCGGACTCGTATAGGAACGAAGATAAGCTTTCAACACGTCTACCGGCTTCTCCTCGGTAACGGTAGTCTCCTTTTCCGTCTGGACCTCAGTCTTCCCGTGCTTCGCCTTAATCATGAGGAAAGGATCGCTGCCGATAAAGGAATATCTGGCCCACTTCACACCGCCTTCCACACTTTCCAGTAAAAATGCTCTTGGTTCTTGATATAAATGTTGAAAAATGCGAATTGGTGTTTCTGTATCGGCCAATAAATTACGAACAACAGGAATTAAATTATAATTTTTAGCTAGTCGGATAACTTCTTGAATTTCAGGTGTGTACATGGTCAATATCCCCTCTCAGCTATTAAGCTCCTATCGATTAAGGTGCCCAATGCTCTACTCCATCTCACGATTGCGAAACAAAGTTGTCCTATACATGCAAAAAAACCTCTACCGGAGTAGAGGTTTAACTTTAGTTATTGTAGGAGAAAAAGAAAGATATGAAAAAGAAGTCAAAACAATTTGTATGATTAAACGAACGCACTCCACCTAGGAAGGCGTACATTCATAAACATCCATAACAAAACGTTTGTACCTTTTCTCTGCTCATCTCAACTTTGCTCTACTCGACTAAACTCTGCTCTACTTACTCATCTATCCTCACTATACTACCGTCTTTATGAATTTGTCAATTTAACAATGTCTGGGCGCAGCGCTTTAGCTTCCTTCAGATAAACATGGTTGATCTCATCTTGTTTTTTGTTTGTATTGACTTGTACCATCAGACGGATGCATTTAGGCAAGGAATTCTCCACGGGAACTTCCAATGAACACATGAGAGGCACTAATTCCCAACTGGTCATCGTGCGAATCGCTCGAGCTGGAAACGTAGCCGTAATATCTCCAGTTACTGTAATGAATACGGAACAAATATCTTCTGGTCGAAAATCATTCGCATCCACAATCGCTCGCAGTAGCTCCCCTGTAGCGGTTAAAATTTCCTGTTCCTCGTTGTGCTCAACCGTTGTTGCACCGCGAATTCCCCTTACGAACATAAACTAACTCTCCCCTTTTAAAAGATCCACAATTTGTCTAACCTGATCTACTGTTGTGTCCTTACGAATTTCGACCTTGCCGATTTCCATCGGGATCACAAACACCATCGTGCCTTCTTTAAACTTCTTATCGTGCATCATGGCTTTCATGATCTTATCCGTATCCAAATGAGAGGGAATGCTGATTGGCAGCCCGTATTTTAGAAAAATACGTTTAGTGACTGTATAAATTTCCTCTGAATAGCCGAACTGTTGAGCCAGCTTAGCAGCACCCACCATGCCGATGGCAATCGCTTCTCCGTGAAGCAGTTCGCCATAGCCAGCAACCGCTTCTAAAGCATGACCAATCGTATGACCAAGGTTGAGAATCGCACGAAGGTCGTTTTCGCGCTCATCTTGAGAAACAACGATGGACTTTACTTTACATCCTATGTATAAGGCATAACTTAGCGATTCTGGATCTAGTGCAAGTAATCTCTCCGCGTTATCATCACACCATTGCGTGAATTCGGCGTCCCAGATCAGCCCATGCTTGATCACTTCTGACAAGCCTGCTTTCACTTGGCGGGGAGGTAGGGTCAATAGTGTGTCAATATCAAATAGGACAAGCTCCGGTTGGTGAAAGGCACCGATGATGTTCTTCGCCATCGGATGATTCACAGCTACCTTCCCTCCGACACTGCTATCGTGGGCGAGAATGGTTGTCGGGATTTGCACGAAGCGAATCCCGCGCATGAAGCTCGCCGCAGCGAAGCCAGCGAGATCGCCAACCACACCCCCTCCCAAGGCGACGATCGCTGAACTGCGATCGAGTCCTGCCTGGAGGGCGACTGTCACGATTTCCTCAAGCTGTGCGAGGGATTTGCTTGTTTCCCCTGCTGGCACAACGCAGGACGTAGCGGTGAAACCGCCCTTCTGGAGCAGCGTTAAGACACGCTCCAAATGAAGTGGGGCCACCGTGTCATCGGTGATGACAAGCAACGGTGATTTACGGCTTAGTTTGTGCTGTTCGAAAAGACCAGCGATGTTGTTCAGAATGCCTTGACCAATATAAATAGGATAAGAGCGTTCCCCCAAATCGACGGTAAGTTCTCTCATCTTAGTAGTTCTCCACTTGGGCTAAGAAGCTGTTCAAATTCGCACGGATTTCCTCGATCGAGTCACCGCCGAATTTGTCCAAAAATGCATTGGCTACTTCCCACGCAATAACGTTTTCCATAATAACGCCCGCAGCCGGAACCGCACACGTATCCGAACGCTCGACTTGAGCTGTAAAAACTTCTTTTGTATCAATATCAACACTTTGCAGCGGTTTGTATAAAGTAGAAATAGGTTTCATAACTCCGCGCACAACAATTTGTTCGCCAGTCGTCATACCACCTTCGAACCCGCCAGCACGATTAGTCGCACGACGGAACCCACCTTCTTGCGTGTATAGAATTTCATCATGTACATTAGATCCTCTGCGCTCTGCTGCTTCGAAGCCAATCCCGAATTCAACACCTTTGAATGCTTGAATGGATAACACCGCTTGCGCGATTTTACCATCTAATTTACGATCCCATTGTACATGGCTGCCAAGGCCAACCGGTACGCCTTCAATGATAACTTCTACGATACCGCCTAATGTATCGCCATCTTCTTTAGCTGCGTCAATAGCTGCTATCATTTTAGCTTCAGCCTCTTTATCAACCACACGTACGGGAGACTCTTCCGTAATCCGAACAAGATCGTCGAGAGGGAGCTCTTGACGCTGCGCTTCAACGTCGCCGATACGAATAACTTGTCCTGCGACTTTAATCCCAAACTCCGCCAAAAATTGACGAGCCACAGCACCTGTTGCAACACGCATCGTCGTTTCGCGAGCACTTGAACGTTCCAAAATGTTCCGCAAATCTTTTTGGTTATATTTAAGACCGCCGTTCAAATCTGCATGCCCAGGACGAGGTCGATTCACGCGACGTTTGCCTTCGTTATCCTCTTCAACCGACTCAATTCCCATTACGGTTGTCCAATGCTTCCAGTCGTTGTTAACAACGACAAGTGCAATCGGAGCTCCCGTTGTTTTACCATGGCGAACACCACCTACAATGTTAGCCGTATCTTTCTCAATCTGCATGCGACGACCGCGGCCGTAGCCTTTTTGACGTCTATGTAATTGAAAGTTCAGATCTTCAAAGTTAAGGGTTACATTACTCGGGAACCCTTCAATTATTGCAGTGAGCTGCGGGCCGTGCGTTTCACCTGCCGTTAAATATCTCACAATCCGTTACCCCCTTCTCCTATTTCCACAATTGCTGATTTATAGAACACTTTAGCGCTTTGACGCGCGATTATCTTTTGTCATTATAGTATAGGTACTCAGGTTTGGCAACTGCGCGCACGCAAAAACACGCTTCGCCTATGAGGTTTGACCCTCACAGCATAAGCGTGTTAACAACCTGTCCGAATTGTTTTCTAGCCGTGTATAGGTAGCTTCTGTACCACTCTTGGACTTTCAGCCATTAGCGGATCATTCATCAATCCCATAATCTGCATCGAATCTACACCCAAAATTTGTGCGCATTCTTGGATCGTAATCATACCTCTGCGATAAGCGGTTATCACTTTTCGTTTATCCATATGCACCCTCCTAAGACCTGATCTATATATCTTAGTATTGGAAAATATGGAAGATATTATACTCCCTTTTTACGATAAAAGAACGTATCTGCTGGTTCCAAGTCATATTGCCCTGGAGAGAAAATTTGTTCAGTAGAACCAACAAACAATAAACCGCCTGGCTTCAAGGCTTTCGAGAACTTTTGATACAAGACATGTTTGGCTTCCTCAGTAAAATAAATAATAACATTACGACAGACAATTAGATCAAATCCCGTATCAAACGTATCAACAAGCAAGTTCTGCTTTTGGAATTTAATCGATCGCTTAAGCTCATCCGAAATATGATACATGACTTGATCCTGTCGAAAATACTTCTTCGTGTATTTTTCGGGCACATCTCGCAATGAACGATCCAGGTATACTCCTTTGCGAGCTTTCTCCAACGCACCGTCATCGATATCGGTTGCTTGTAGATGCGCTTCGTTAAGAGCTCCTTGCTCAGCTAGGATCATGGCTAACGTGTATGGCTCCTCCCCGGTCGAACAGGCAGCGCTCCACACTTTCAAACGACGATTTTTACGCAGCATTTCAGGAATAAACCGTTGCTCAACCAGTTCCCAACGATTCGGGTTGCGCCAAAACTCAGACACGTTGATTGTCATACGATCCAAAAACTCATAGAAAAGCTCTTTGTCCTTCATCATCGCTTCAAAAAAAGCGACAAACGAGTTGTATCCTCTCTTCATTCGAAGTGTCGTAAGCCGACGCTTCATTTGAGCTTCTTTATAAAGTGCTAGATCAATAGACGTATAATCTTTAACTTTTTTTATAAACAGTAAAAAATCTTGATCTTCCATGGTATACACCCACCTTAGCATTTGCTGATTCAACTAATTCTGTATGTGCATGCCAATTTCCTTCAAAAAACGACAATATTTGCATCCATCTAACAGAAAAGCCCGCAACATAAAGATTGCAGGCTTTTAACACATTTAAGATAGCCATTTTCTATAGGGAACTAGACCCACTGTTGAATCACTTTACTGTATTCAAAAAGCTCATCTGGCTTGAAAAAATTGCGAATCTCGCGTTCAGCGCTTGCGGGAGAATCTGAACCATGAATTAGATTCAAGTTCGTATGTACAGCAAAATCTCCACGTATCGTTCCAGGAGCTGCTTCCAGAGAATTCGTCTTGCCGATCATCGTACGAGACAAAGCAATGACTTGCTCTCCTTGCCATACCATAGCAAAAACCGGACCCGATGTAATAAACGTTACTAATCTTTCAAAAAAATCCTTACCGATATGTTCCTCATAGTGCAGCTCAGCTTGCTCTCTTGTTATAACAGTTAATTTACTGCCAATAAGCTGAAAACCCTTTTGCTCAAAACGTTTAACGATTTCTCCGATTAGCCCGCGTTGCACACCATCTGGTTTTACCATCAAAAATGTTTTTTCCATGTATGGACCCGCCTCCCTTAACGATGTTGTTTGAACAACTTATGTATGTACGTCTATTTTACACTTCTTGGGAGCATTTCTCAAATCCAAGGCTTAGTTTTAATAGGAGCGATTGCCGATGAAATGCGCAACTTCGATCAAATCCTTACGCGCTTGTATGCTCGGGAGCTTATCTAGTGATGCAATGGCTTTATCAATGTATTTCTGTGATAGCGTTTCCGCTCTATCAATACCCTCACTGCTTCGGATCATGTCCAAGAACTTGCTTACATCGGTTTGACCATCAAGCTTCTGGATGCGGTCCAGTTCAAACAAAATGCGTGGTTTCAGCGTTGAATTTTGCATGGCGAACAACACTGGGATTGTAATATTCCCTTGTTTCACATCACTGCCTGGTGGCTTTCCAATTTGCTTCTCTGTCCCAATTAAATCCAAAATGTCATCACGAATTTGAAAAGCCATGCCTACATTATAGCCAAACGCGTATAATTTGTTACTCATCCAATCTGGTGCATTGGCAGCCATAGCGCCTATCTGGCAGGAAACTGCGATGAGTAGAGCCGTTTTACGTCTAATTCTTAACAAATAGTCGCGAATCGTTTGTTCCGAATCGAAAAAGAAGCGGATTTGTTCCATTTCGCCAATTGACATCTCGACAATCGCTTTTGACATAATTTGATGAACCGCAGGCTTCTGAATTTGCGTAATGACTCCAAGCGCTTTTGCAAATATATAATCGCCTGTGAACATAGCAATCTTATTGTCCCACTTGGAACGAACCGTCAACTGGCCGCGGCGCGTGTTTGCGTCATCGATCACATCATCATGCACGAGTGATGCCATATGAATGAGCTCGAGCGGAACCGCAACATGTTTCATGGTTTGAAGCTGGTAATCACCGAACTCTCCCGAAAGTAAGACAAAAACAGGACGGATCCGTTTCCCTCCCGCTTTTAACAAGTGCAGCGATGTTTCTCTCAACATCGCATGATCGGAGTACACACATTCTTCAAGTTCCTTCTCAATCGCCGCGATATCCTTTTTTTTCCTTGTATAAATATCCAATAAACTTCTCATTCAGTCACCCGTGCTATTTTATTCTCTGACCATATCCCGATCGTTGCCGGTTTAGGCAGGAAACCTAGCTCATAGCAATATTTATAATACGTTTGAAGACCTTCCCATTGCTCGGATCCAAAATCATAACATAACGTATTAAAATAATTTTCCCAGTAAGATTTCGTCCCGCCCACCTTTTGTTGAGCTTCTTCAATCATCTCTGCCGGCTGCTGATGTGCTTTATGCTTGCTCTTCACGAATGCCTCAAACACTTGCGCAACCAGTTCAGGATACTTCTCTACAGTCGCTTTCCGAATCGCCCACACGGCAAATGACATCCATTGACCGGTCCATTTCGCCCATTCTTGCCCAAGATCAGTAATCATATACTTTGAATTGCGCCAGCTCTCCTTAATCGCATCATCACCGATTAACAATGCACCATCCGCATGTTGGATCATTTCGTCCAAATTCGGCTGTGCAAATGAATAAGTTGGTTTCCCGTTATAAAACTTTTCCAAAATAATTTTGAGCAGGTTGACAGAGCTTGCAGATGTAGTTGGCAATACAATGTGCCCATTCGCAATCTCACGCAGCGGCTTCTCATGAAACAGAAGAATTGAATTCACTTCTCCAAACGCGCTGACAGATAAATCCGGGTATAACACGTAGTGTTCAAATGATTCTCCATAAGCAAATGAGGAGATCGGACCCATATCAATTTCGCCGGCTGCCATCGCCCGATTCAGTGAGCTCGGCACCTGTTCAATGATTTCCAAATCTCCTGCCTTAATAAGCTCAGGGAAATAGTAATAGATAGGCCAGACATTCGTGTAATTGATTCTGCCGATACGTATTTTAGGGTCTTGGTTGCTCATTGTTCTCTCCCCATCTTCGGTACAAGGAATGCTCAATCTCCATGCTGTCCAGCGCTTTACCCACCAAGAAATCAACCATTTCCTCGATTGAGTTAGGTCGATTATAAAATGCAGGCATTGCAGGAAGCATCCTTACGCCCATCTTTGATAAGGTGAGCATGTTTTCTAAATGTATAGCATGTAAAGGCGTTTCCCTCGGCACCAGAATTAATTTTCTTCCTTCTTTGAGCATCACATCTGCTGTACGCTCTAGCAAATTATCGGATGAACCGCGTGCAATCCCCGATAGCGTTCCCATTGAGCAAGGAATGACAATCATTCCTTTCGTACGAAAAGATCCGCTTGCGACGGATGCTCCAATATCCGCAATCGGATGATACTCATACGTGCCTTTATAGCTGCCGAATTGCTCCTGCAGCGTTTCTTTTCGTCGACTTCCTATCCAATCCAATTCATCATGCAAAACTCTCCAGCCAGCCTCAGTAATGATAAGGTGCACATCATAACCTTGTTGAAGCAACACTTGGCATAACCTGACGCCATAAATCGCTCCGCTAGCCCCCGTAAGCCCTACCACCCAGTTGCCACTCATGAATGCTGCCTCACAAATACGTCAAGTAATGTAAACACGAATACGACTAAACTTAAAACACCATTCATTGTAAAGAATGCAGCATTCACCTTAGACAAATCATTCGGTGAAACAAGGCGGTGTTCTTTGTACAAAAGGAAATAAGCAATAACAAGTCCGACTAAATAAAACCAGCTTAGATGCGTCATAAAAAACAAAGTAATCAAACCGACTGCGGTTAAAGCATGAAGCACGCGAGCTGTCATCAGAGCTGCCTTAATGCCAAAACGGCTTGGCAACGAATATAAACCTTCTTTACGGTCAAATTCCGTATCTTGACATGCATAGATAAGATCAAATCCTGAACTCCAACATACGACTGTAAGATAGAAAACAATAGAGGACCATGTGAACTGACCTGTTACGGCAATCCATCCACCCAAAGGCGCAAGTCCTAGTGTCAAGCCCAACACAAAGTGGCAAGCCCACGTAAATCTTTTCGTATAGGAATAAATAACAAGAAAAAACACTGCGATAGGCAGCAGTTTCATGGATAGTGAGCTTAAATTGGATGTAGCCCAGAACAACAAAGCAAAAGAGAGAATAATATAAATAAATACCTGTTTAATTGATATTAATCCTGCAGGAATCGCTCTATTCACTGTCCGCGGATTTTTTTTATCTATTGCTTTATCAATCACGCGATTTAAGGACATCGCGGCTGTTCTCGCACCGACCATGGCTAAAGTAATCCATAAAATTTGCATCCACGTGGGCAAGTGCCCGTTTAATACGACTGAACCCAGAATAGCTCCCATGAAGGCAAATGGTAATGCAAACACACTGTGCTCGAACTTAATCATTTCTAAAAATATTTTCAATTTAGTAAACATAACATGATTACACTCCTGATTTCATTTTCCCTTTGATCCCCATATGCAACGCTGCGATACCACCTGTCAGTGGATAAGCATTAACTTCTTCTAAACCTTGTTTGGCAAAAATTGCAGCGAGCTGCTTATGATCTGGGAAATGGATTAATGATTCTGGCAGCCACTTGTACTGCTCATAGCGCTTTACGATTAGCTTGCCTAATAAAGGCAGTACCTTTTGGAAATAAAAATAATAAATGGATTTGAACGGCTGCCATGTCGGTTTAGAAAGTTCTAGAGACACAACTAAGCCTCCTGGTTTAACGACACGCTGCATTTCTCGGATTACTTGCTCTAAATCAGGCACATTACGAAGTGCGAATCCGATTGTTGCATAATCAAATGTGTTGTCGTCAAACGGAAGACTCATTGCATTTCCACGTATTAATTGAATCTGCTTGTCCAAATGAAGCTGTTTAATTTTCTGAGCCCCATAGTCCAGCATGTTTTGGCTAAAATCAAGTCCGACCATTTCCCCATGGCCGCTTGCCTGAGCCAGACTGATCGTCCAGTCGCAGGTTCCGCAGCAAATATCAATCGCTGTATCCCCGGGTTGTACATTCATCTTTTTCATCGTAAACTTACGCCATGCTTTGTGTCTTCGAAAGCTTAAAATACTGTTCATGAGATCGTATTTGGGAGCGATACTTTCAAAGACAGAATGAACGAATTCTTCTTTTGATTTCGTTTTTGTCGTGTTCATCTGTAATCACCTCATATTTCTTCAAGCAATTTAGGCCTCTTCGCAGAGAATCGCAAGAATGGTTCGCCAATGTGAAACAGTTCACTTATTAGCTTATCCGAATCTAGCTGCTTAACTTTCACGTGAAGCTGTTTAATCTGATCATCGAGCATCTGATATAACTGAGAGGAAATGTTATATTTATGTATCAATGCACGAACTTTCATTGGGTCTGCTTCTTCTGCTTGAAGCTGCTTACGCTCTTCCTTGGTTCCATTCTGAACGATATGCCAGTAGCCCCAGCTTTCACGGAAATGGACCGTTGACTCCACGCGAAATATTTCTTCAAAAATAACTTCGCACTTCGTGAAACTTCTCAGTACTTCAGGCCATGCTTGATCATATACATTGGCCATACTCTCTGAAAAAGACAAAAACAGCTGAGATTTCATCTCCACCATTTGGTGGATGTAATCTTCTGCCGTCATTTTCAACTGTTTCATTTTCGTATATACATTCATTTTGAGACGATTGACTTCGCATATCGCACTAGACAGTTGCTTGATCATCTCAATTTGCCCTGCTTGTGAGAGTAAATGATAAAACCGAGAACTAAAATAATCTCCTGCAAGCACCTTTAATTGTCTAGAACGAGCCGCGCGTTTCTCTTTCACCTCGTTGGATGCCGCCACCATATCGTGTGTATCGAGCGCTAATTGAACTAATGAAGTCGCTAAGGTGAGTAGCTCGCTTGAAGCACTAAGCTTCGTATTTCCGTTCAAGAAAGCGAAGAGCAGCCGTGTGCGGAGTTCCGGAAAGTCAGGCAAGTCCGTGTGAATTTGGATCATATCATACTCCGTGTACTGCTTAGCGATCTCTGGGATCCGATAAGAATTCATGCAAAAGCCTCCGTAACCATGTGCCAAATATCAGTTGTGCTTCTATCCAAGTAATTATAGCATAACCCGCTTTGAGAAGCACAATTAATTATAAGGGATAGCGTTGCTGCCATCTAGACGTATAAGTGATGTGAAATCGATTTTGCAGTTGCTGCTCTAGCTGAATTAAGCTGAGCCCATTAGCACTTGTCTCCATATCTTTCCCATGTTCTCGATCTGCAACCATCGCTAACACGAGCTGAGCCGAGGACTGATCTTTGGCACCCGAGTAATCCAAAATGCGAACCCATACTTGATTGACATTATTGGTTTTGGAGGTCATTATCTGCGCAATCGTATACAAATCCCGATATACAGCTGCAGAGTCCGCATTTTTGGGCAAGCTCAAATCTAGCGACAGCCGACTATTTGTTAATTCAACTTTGCGAATCCGCAGCTGAATCGGAACCTGTACAAGCAGATCAACCAAATTCCGGTCCGTCAGTTGCGCCGTTCGCTTGCTTGACCACGTGTCTAACAAACTAGTGCCAACGGAATGATCCAACTTAGGAAGCAAAGACAAACAAACGGCCACCGCAATGGATAATCCAGCCGTAATCATCATACGTACCGACCATTTCATTGTACAAGGCACCTCCTGAGCGTTTTGCTTGGGCAAAACTGCTTCGTAAGCATGAGCACGTTTAAACAAGCTCATATATCATTGTACAATGAAAAAAAGCAGGCTATGCCTGCCTGAAAAAATTATTCCTCTGTATCGATTGTACCGAACTTCGTCATGATAAGCGCTTTACCTCTTACTTTTACTGCGGAGGTATGATCTGTGAACTGCGCGATCATTACTTCACCCTTGTCCAGCTTTTCCGTATGATGAAAACGAGTGTCTTGGCCGCGTGTTAAACCAATGACATGGACACCGTTATCTTTGGCTTTAATAACAAAATACTCATTCCCATTGGTGGTATTTCCGTTACTATTGCTTTTGTTGTTTTCCAATTTTCATTCCTCCGTTCATACCATACTTTTAATCTACCTAATGATGCTAAAAAAGCAGCAAGAAGTCAACCCAACTGCGTTTTAAGCACTCATCTCTTTTGATGAAGAAGGAGCTCCTTTACGATAAAAAAGCTTAAATTTAGCTGGCAGTACTTTATTTGAGGCCGTACGAATTAAAAAATCAGACAACTTAACTGTTCCATAAGCAAATAACATACCTGCAAACACATCAATTACCCAATGAATTTGCAAATACAGCGTGGAGAAAATAATTGCCGCACAATAAGTAACCATCATCGATTTGAAGATGCGATCTTTCTCACGTAAAGCTAGCAAAAGCATCGCAAACGAAATCGACGTATGCATGCTCGGAAAGCAGTTCATTGTGGCAACCAAGACCGAGTTTTCATCTGTAAAAACACGCTGCAATAAATCCGGCTGTTTGTTTACATACCAAACTTCATGAAGCAAGATTAGATTGTAAAAAGGTAAAATAAGCGGAAATTGCAGCATATGGCCTGATAATGCGTAAGAAATCATTTTTTTAATACTGCGTGTCCAGAAGCTGCGAACAATACAAATCCACAAGGAAAGAACAAAACCGTAATTATAAATCCAAACCATAGCCTTATCCAAAGAAGGCGTCGCGATCCATCGAGCCCATCCACCAGTGTTAAGCGGAATTGCATTCATGTAACTATCCCAATTCCAGGGATGGCGGTTATTCTCAAACATCCAATTGGCGATTTTCCACCAAAAACTATTTCCTGAACCATAAAAGTAATAAAATACGCCAAGTAACGGAAGGCCAAAAAGGAAAAATCGTCTCCAATCGACGTCGATTTGATCTTTGCGTACGCCCAGTAAACAGATTAGCAGTAATACCCAACATTCTTTACTCCAACTTCCAACTGTACCTATGCGCCAGATTAAATAAATAGAGGCAATGATGCCATACATGGTCCAATCCTGGGCTTTGATCAGCTCATTTAGCTTCAATTTGTTCAATACCGTTCCCCCTAATGTTTCTCTATAAAGCTAGCGTCCAGCAGGTAAAGGGTTTCTGCAAAAGAAAAAGACATCGGCTTGACGATGTCTTTCCCATGGTCGGAGTAACACGATTTGAACGTGCGACCTCACCCACCCCAAGGGTGCGCGCTACCAGGCTGCGCCATACCCCGTAAAAAAACCGCTCTGCTCCGCTCCAGTCCTACGTTCTTGCCGACCGCCTCTTAGCCGATGCCAACAAATTATATCACGTAGCCACGCACCCCTGCAATACTAAATCAGCACTCTTGCACCGCCACAATCATCCTATACAAAAGCCAATGGAGGAAAATCTCACGTCCGGTTTGATGAAGGAGCGTTGGAAAATTACGCTTTGTTTCCATTAACAAATAAAGCCGTAACTGCAATATGCAGCCACGGCTTTATTCTTGTTATTTACGTACATTCGTATGTAAAACTAGCAATTATTGAATTCCGTCTTTAAGCGCTTTACCCGGTTTAAACGCTGGGATTTTGCTTGCAGGGATATCAATTTCGTCTCCAGTCTGTGGATTACGTCCTTTACGAGCGGAACGTTCACGAACTTCGAAATTACCGAATCCTACAAGTTGTACTTTATCTCCGCTTTGCAATGCTTCAGAAATCGCCTCAAAAACAGCATCAACTGCTTTTGTTGCATCTTTCTTGGAAAGCTCAGAGGTTTCTGCAACCTTATTAATCAATTCAGATTTATTCATGCCATTCACCTCCCCCCAGCCATACTGTCTTCCGTTACTTCCTGTTTTCACCGTTTCGTCAGAAAATATACATGAACTTATGAAAAAACGTTGATTTTCTTAGTGAAAAATGACTTCGAAAGCAGACGAATAAATTCATAGTAATACACCCTGAGAGCAATTTCAAGTATAGTTTTCCTTTCTATGTTTGATATTTTGCTATAAATCGACAAAAAACACTCTCTCGAGTGTTTTTTCTCCTAATTCCTTTAAAGAATGATCGCAATAAGACCGCCTGAACCTTCATTGATAATCCGGCCCAATGTTTCTTGCAGCTTGTAGCGTGCGTTATCAGGCATCATAGCAAGCTTGCCCTGAATGCCTTCACGAACTATGGAGTGCAAAGACCTACCGAATATGTCAGACTCCCATATTTTAAGCGGATTATCTTCAAAATCTTGCATCAAGTAGCGGACCAATTCTTCGCTTTGTTTTTCCGTACCGATAATAGGCGAGAATTCCGATTCTACATCCACCCGTATCATGTGAATAGACGGTGCAGTGGCCTTCAGGCGGACACCAAACCTAGAACCTTGACGAATGAGCTCTGGCTCATCTAAAGCCATCTCCGCCAGTGTTGGAGGCGCTATGCCGTAGCCTGTTGTTTTCACCATCTCTAGCGCTTCTGCGAATTGATCATATTCCCGCTTAGCATGAGTGAAATCCTGCATCAGCTGAAGCAAATGATCCTTGCCGCGAATCTCGACGCCGACTACTTCCATGAGAATGCGGTCATACAACTCATCAGGCGCGTACAGATCGATCTCAGCGACACCCTGCCCCATGTTCATACCAGCCAGGGCTGCTTTATCAATAAAGTCATATTCGCCAAACTGACTGACTACGCGATCAACATCACGCAGGCGACGAATGTCTTGAACCGTATCTCGAACAGAATTTTCAAATTGACCACGTAACCAATGGTTTTCGTCCAAAACCATGACCCAACTTGGTAGATTCACATTCACTTCGTGAACAGGAAACTCGTAGAGTACCTCACGCAGAACGGAAACCATTTCTTCTTCTCCTGCGCTTGCTACACTCATGGTCACAACCGGAACGTCATACACTCGCTGTAGTTCACTACGCAGTTCAAGCGCTGGCTCGCCGTTAGGCTTTAAAGAGTTAATGATAACTATGAATGGTTTGCCAACTTCTTTCAATTCATTAATGACTCTTTCTTCTGCAAGCACATACGAAGACCGTGGGATATCGGAAATCGTCCCATCGGTCGTCACGACCACCCCAAGTGTTGAATGCTCCTGAATTACTTTTCGCGTTCCAATTTCCGCAGCTTCTTGAAACGGAATCGGTTCATCGAACCATGGGGTATTGATCATGCGTGGTCCGTTCTCGTCTTCATAGCCTTTGGCGCCATCGACTGCATAACCGACACAATCCACAAGGCGAACATTTACGTTCAACCCTTCCGCTACCGAAATTTGAACTGCAGTATTCGGTACGAATTTGGGCTCCGTCGTCATTATCGTGCGGCCAGCAGCGCTCTGCGGGAGTTCATCGGTAGCCCGGATCCTATCCGCTTCGCTTTGAATGTTCGGAAGCACTACAGATTCCACAAAACGTTTGATAAAGGTTGATTTTCCTGTCCGGACCGCTCCGACAACCCCCAGGTAAATGTCCCCTCCCGTTCGTTCTGCAATGTCCTTAAAGATATCCACTTTCTCCAAGAGAATCCCTCCTACAGTTTGGTCGTCAACTGACTCAAATGACGGTAACAATTGACTACTCGTACATTCATTTGGACTAGTAAGAAATATATGTACGTTTGATAGAAATATGATAGATGATCACGAATTTTTTTTACTGCTCATCTTCTACCTAAGCACGTACGGATCTCCTTATAGAACCTCTGAAGAAATATATGAGGAAACCTTGGACCTTATTCTAAAAAAATAAACCTCTTACCTGGAATATAAGGCAGAGGTTCGTTTTATTAGTCTTTGTTCTGAGGAATAGGCTGATTATTTTGCCAGAAATAAGTGTAACTGCGGATAGGAACAAAATATGACTTCGCGATGAGCAGTTCTCGCAAATCTTGATCAGGTTTCAAAGAAGCCTCTAAGGAGCCGCTTTGAATCACTTTCATAATATCCATGCCGTAATCAATAGCAACCTTGCCGGAGTTCTTGTTCAACATATAAGTGATGAAATTTTGACGATTGAAATCAGACTTAACTTCTGGCAATTTCATGCCTAACTTATCAAAATCCACATACTCGAACACATCATTAATAGCAATTCCGTCGGGCAGTTGCCCAGCGTGCTTAACCTTGTATTCATCCACTTTTTTCTGAACATCTTCTACACTTTGATAGGCTGATAAATCCATCAGCTTTACTTGTGGCTTGGTCTCTACATCCACTAATACATACATGAAAATCCCGCCGCTCTCAAAAGCATTTGCTGGAACACTGCTTAGAAGGTTCGTTTTTTTCAGCTTATTAAAATCAATCACATATTTTTCGAATAGGGGTGTCGTCATCTCACTATTTTTTATCGGTAATACACTGGTTTTTTCGTGGAATTGATCAACCGCCTGTTGAACAACCGTAATAAATTCCGCCGGGTTGATTTGATTTTCCTTGCGCATTTCCTTAGGGTAAGCGCAGCCACCTAACAGGAAGAGGAGACTTATCGCAACACTGATCCATTTCAACTGGAACCAATTTCGATTTAATTTCACTTGTACCATCCTTACATTCAAAATAAATCATCCTCTTCCCGCTGCTTGGCGAGTTGAGCGCGGATTACGGCCTTTAACGGATCTTCTGGTAATATGACATCTACACATCCCGCGACACGAGCTTGACAGGCCAAACGATATCCTTCATCCACTTGAGACCCAAGCTTTAAGCGTTCATTTTGATTCATGGGAGCGAGTCCGCTTGAATCCTTCACGATAACCTTACACATTAAACAGGCGGCCTTGGCTCCGCAACGCGTTCGAATATTAACCCTAGCTTTGCGCCCTGCTTCTAGCAGGGTTGTACCGGGCCGAACCTGAACCCGTTTATCATCAGGCCAAAAATGCACTTCTGAAAACGACATCTCGAACCCCTTCTTTTCTGAAAGCATTACACATAATTTACGAAGCCAATAATCTCTCAAGCCTAGAGAGAATTTCCCTCCCCCAGCTATTTCTTGCCAACAAATCCTCTAGTGCAGGCACATGCGGGGAAGGATTGCTTTTCATCATTTTGGCAATAGCTTCATAACGATCTGGGCGATCTCGCAGCAAATTAAACAGCAATTCGTGTGCTAACGGCATAATTTTCACCGTACACAAAGGTGTAAGTGGTACGACTGTACAGTGGTGTTCCCAAAGATAGGACACTTCAACCTGATAGGTTGATCGCATAGCCTGAACTCGAAAATCTCCCACAACCTCAACCGAGTTCCCTTGAATATCATAATGACTCAAAATAGAAGCGTAAATAGGCGTTTCACTATAAACAGGTGTATCAATCGCATTTTCATTCAGGGAAGCATGCAGGGTCTGTACATCAATTGAATCGACATAAATATCCAGATCTCTGGGACTTCTTTGAATGTCCACGTTGTGTAAAAGTAATCCGCAGCTGCCGCCTATTAACCAACGGGTGCCTTCAGCTCGTTGTAATTGCTGGTGTAAAGATTCAATTGTTAGTAATAGCGGTTGCAGCAGGAGCACAGTGTACACACCTTTCCAATTTATAAGTGTTTAGAAGTAAGGTTTATGCGTTACAGAAATGTCCCCGCCTTGCTTCACTGCACATTGGCAAGCTAAGCGATAGCCTTGTTCAAGTTCTTCAGGCTCCAAGCGATCTTCCTCAGCTTCAGTAGGTTGAGCCAACAATTCACGACCCAAGTCCACATAACAACGGCATCTGGCACAAGTTCCACGTATACAAGAAAATCCCCAATCAACATCATGCTTCAGCGCATGATCCAAAAGGGTTAATCCTGTATCGATCGGCATCATTTTTTGGGTTTTACGCGTTTTTAATTCTAGCATCTTTCCATCCTCCATGTTGTTTAAAACAGAGATAACAGCATGTAAAGCATAATTGGAATAAACAACAGAAAAGCAACGAACGATAGGACTAAACGTAATGTCCCTTTAGTACGTGTTCTTGCATAAGAAATTAATAAAGAGGCAACCACCATAAGCCCAATAGCGACAAAGGAAGCCCACATTTTATCTAAACTTGACATTGACATTACTCCTTACCGTTTTCGCTATCTAGCTAGAATCTTTATGTATTTGAGTATTAAGTTAAATAAGTCACCGTTCATTATAACATACGATGAGAAAAAAAGCATAAAGGGGATCACTCCCCTTTATGCCTACTTATTTCTTACCAAGCATCATATTCATCAATTGTTGCATATTGTTCGTATCCAGCTTACTGCTCTTAACCGCCTGAACAATATCATTAATCGTTTCTTCCGAAACTTTAACATTCACAAGTCCGGAAACTTGCTTAATGAGTTGACGAAGTTGTGCTTCGCTTTGCAACGTTGATGGTTTCACTCCGTTGGCAATTTTTTCAATATCTTTAGATGTAACGGACTTACCCGTTTTCTTCTTCACGACGTTTAATACGTCCTTAGAAATATCTTTGTTGGCCAAAGTTGTCGCCTCCTATACCTCATGGTGACTAATTGTCTAAGGTATAGTATGAAAGCGGACTTTAGGTGGTGTAGGCTACTCCAGCCAATTTGTCGTTGCGACATTGGCAACTTCTTCGATTTCGTGGGTTCTGACTCTCCCCATCAAATCTTGCGCAGCTAATTGAGGCGATTTCCCTGCAAAAAGAACGTTGTAGAGCTCATCTGTGATCGGCATCGTTACTTGAAAGCTGCGAGATAGCTCATAGGCGGCTTTCGTCGTTTTAACACCCTCTACGACCATCCCCATTTCAGCAAGCACCTCGTCTAATGGCAACCCTTGAGCAAGCTTGTTGCCCGCACGCCAGTTCCTGCTATGCTTGCTCGTACATGTCACAATCAAATCTCCGATCCCTGCTAAGCCAGCAAAGGTTAGCGGGTTAGCCCCCATTGCCGCGCCTAATCGGGCAATTTCGGCTAAACCTCGGGTTAGCAGCGCCGCCTTTGCGTTATCTCCAAACCCGAGTCCATCGGTTAGCCCTGCTCCTAGTGCAATAATATTTTTGAGCGCTCCGCCAACCTCAACGCCCGCGACGTCTGGGTTTGTATAGACGCGGAAATATGCATTAATCAACAGATCCTGCGCGGCTTCTGCGGCTTCCAAGTCCTGAGCTGCAACAACCACCGTCGTCGGACATTTGCGAATCACTTCTTCCGCGTGGCTTGGCCCAGAGAGTACAACAAACCGTTTAGCATCCATTTCTGGAAGCTCATCCGTAAGCACTTCGGTCATCCGCTTCAATGTACCTGTTTCAAATCCCTTGGTCGCATGGATAACCAATGCGTCCTTTTTCAAAAAAGGACGCATTTTCGAAGCAACCTCGCGCATGCCAGACGATGGAACGACCATCAGGATCGCATCTGCATCTTCAACCGCCTCTTGTAGCGAGCTCGTAGCTACGATAAGTGGCGATAATTCGATGTCTCCGAGAAAGCGAGTGTTCTGATGATGTTCATTAATTTCCTTAACTTGCTGCTCGTTTCTAGACCATAACAGCACTTGCTTACCATTATCCGCCAGTACTGAGGCGAGTGCAGTACCCCAACTGCCAGCAACAAGTACCGATACTTTGTTCGACATGGTCACATTCCTCCTAAGCGTTTCTCCGACTAGAAAACTTCCAGCCTTTGCAGTCGCTGTGTTTTCAAATTATCTAGGCGATGAAAACTAGGCTAGGCTTTTTTCTGACCTAGTTTATTCTCCTTGCCTTGAATAAGCTTCACGATGTTCGTGCGATGGCGTACAAATGCAAACACACAAAGCAGGATACTAATCAACAGAATCGGTAACGGACGGTCCATTCCCCATATAAGAAAAGGTAAAAGTGCTGTAAGAATAAGGGAACCGAGCGAAACAAATCTGGTGATTGCAATAATAATAATAGCTGTTAAACCCGCAATTACAGTAGGAAGGAAACAAAGTGTCGCCATAACACCAATCGTTGTCGCGATCCCTTTGCCCCCCCTGAAACCAAAATATACGGGCCAATTATGGCCAACGATAGCCGCTAGTCCACACAAAACTCGAATCCATATCTGATCCGGTCCTGGAGCCGCCCAAATACCAATGCAAACTGCGGCTACCCCCTTGAAGCCATCCAATAAAAGAACAAGGATAGCCGGTCCTTTGCCAAGTACGCGAAGCGTATTCGTAGCACCTGCATTACCGCTGCCATGCTTGCGGATATCGATGCCTTTAAACCATTTTCCGAATAAATAACTAAAGCTAATGGAGCCTAATAAATAACCCACCACAATTGTTATCACCGAAAACAAACTACATCATCTCCTACTCTTTATCCGATGATTTCCTACGGCTTAGAATCCGAATCGGTGTGCCTTCGAAACCAAAAGCTGCGCGTATTTTATTATCCAAATACCTTTCGTACGAAAAGTGCATGAGCTCGGGCTCATTCACGAAGAACACAAATACCGGAGGCTTAACGGCAACTTGCGTTGCGTAATTAATACGCATGCGTTTTCCTTTGTCAGTCGGTGGTGGATTGTAGGCTACTGCGTCAGAAACGACATCATTAAGCACATGCGTCGGCACACGCAACGCGTGACTTTCAGCGACTTGAACAACAACTGGCAGCAATTTGTGCAATCGTTGCGTCGTCTTCGCTGAAACGAAAACGATGGGCGCATAACTCATAAATAGAAAGTGATCACGAATGGTCTGAGTAAAATGCTGCATGGTTTTATCGTCTTTTTCAACGATATCCCATTTATTCACAACGATAATGGCAGCTTTCCCGGCTTCATGTGCATAACCCGCGATATGCTTGTCCTGATCAATGATGCCTTCTTGTCCATCTATAACAACAAGCACAACATCCGCGCGTTCAATAGCTTTCATAGCGCGCATGACGCTGTATTTCTCCGTGTTTTCATACACGCGCCCTTTTTTCCTCATACCAGCCGTATCGATAATTACGTACTTCTGCCCATCACGCTCGAAAGGCGTATCGATTGCGTCACGTGTCGTTCCTGCTACATCGCTTACAATGACGCGTTCCTCACCTAGAATCGCATTCGTCAAAGATGATTTGCCGACATTCGGACGACCGATGAGCGCGAATTTGACGACTTCATCGCCATACTCTTCCTCTTGTTTATCTGGAAATTGCGCGCATACAGCCTCCAATAAATCTCCGATTCCAATCCCGTGAGAACCGGAAATACCGATGGGATCTCCAAAACCTAAGGAATAGAATTCGTAAATATCGTCCTGACGTTGCAAATTGTCAACTTTGTTTACGGCAAGCACGATCGGCTTCTTCGAACGGAACAGCAGCTGCGCAACTTCTTCGTCAGAAGGTGTCACACCCGCTTTGGCATCCACCATAAAAATGATTACGTCTGCTTCTTCAATCGCAAGTTCAGCTTGCATTCGCACAGATTTCAAGATAGCATCTTCACCATCGATTTCAATACCGCCCGTGTCAATAACGCTAAACGACTGGTTAAGCCATTCGCCTACTCCGTACAACCTGTCGCGCGTGACTCCTGGTTTATCTTCCACAATCGCAAGACGATCTCCTACGATTCGATTAAAAATGGTGGACTTGCCGACATTCGGTCGGCCAACAATAGCAAGGATAGGTCTAGCCACTTGTAATTCACTCCTTCGAGTTTTTCGTCAGAAAAACTTTCTTCGTAAGCATAAGCTCAGTTGCCATAGAAAACGAAATTCAAAATCCTATTCCATGGTCAGCTCTGGAAAAATACGCAACTTACATCATAACAAAAAAGACACGAATTGGCTAATCTCATTTGAGAATCTCTCAATGAGTAAGCATTTCCTATCGATCATCAGGAATGCTTCACCAAAATCATCGTGCCATTTTTCAAATCATGCGCCGTTGCATCCAAGATTTTCTCTAGCGAAAAAGATACCTTCTGCTGCTGATCCGAGTTATCCACAATAAATATAGGAGCCCCTCCGCCCACTCGTTCTTTCTCCATAGTCACGATAGCAAGAATTTGCGACATGACGGTTACGCCTCCTTCTTTTTATTAACACCGGCTTCGGATGGCATACGAACAGCACTCTCCAAAACCGGTACTCGGTGGAGGGCAACGAACGTTTTGTCAGCGTCCTTCTCCTGCGGCAGAAGCAGAAGACCTAAGGTTCCAGTGTTCATATCCAGCTTAGCCATTGGAAGTAAGGAAGGCTCCCCCTCGTCACGATACACACCAAACAAGGTAGAAATATCATGCAAGATCGCTTGCCTCTGACCCAAATTAGCCAGCGTAACGCGTGCATTTCGATTTTTCGGCTTAACCAAATATCCGAGGGCTTGCTCTTGTATTTTTTGACGAGTGTCTTCCAGTCCGATATTCATAATATAAATCGAGCCGACAAACAGATCAGGTCCCTCTATCCGAATCGGAACTTGCTCAATATCGGCAATCGTTGAAAGATTATTGCCCGATTTAAAGTAGTTAGCGATCCAAATAGACACGATTCCCGCAGCAATTCCCCAATACCAAGCAAACAAAATACTAAAGAAGGAAGCAAGGAAGGCAGAAAAAATAACTAAATAGTTTCTCCCCTCGAAAACCATAGCAATCCCTTCAATATAAGCTGCCCCTCTTGGCACGAGTTCTAACTCATCAATCTTCGATAAGCTCTGTCTTTCCATATTCCGAACATCACGAAACTGCTGTGCTGCAAGTGAAAGGAAGGTCACTGCGGTATAGTTTTTATCCAGCAAAGCAGGCACAGCTACAGCGCCTAAGCCCGCAGCAATGACACCTAAAGATATATGAATAATTTTCCCATGTGGATACGTGGGGTATTGCCTATAATCAGTACGCAGCATATTTAAACGTGCAAACACGCCAAAAATAACACCTACCACGATGCCAATCGTATACCGATGCGAATAAAACCAATCCATTATTTTCGCCACCCTCCTTTCCGATCTAACCAACTTCTAATCATGAAGCGGCAACCATTATAAGCAGATTGAAGCACGATGGTCAATGTTCTTGCTGCAAATATTGAAAGCCACCATTGATCTTGAAAATGAGCTCCCCCCAACTGATGAGTACCATTCGCTTGATGGATGCCGGCCTGATACATATCTCCAAGCAGATATCCGATAGAAAGGCCAGCGATTTGCTCCAATTCATTCCGTTGTAAAACAGTTGCAATAACAGCCAGAAGCAGCGCTGTGTCCCACTCTGAATTACGAACGATGAGGATAGGATCCATCTCAAGAAGCTGCTGCAACAAAAAATGGAGCGAACCGAGCAAAAGTCCAATGGAAAGGAGATGAAGCTTATGGACGAAGCCTTGTGTAACATAAAGAATGCCTATACAAATACATAAAATCCATAGATAGACTAACTGAATATGTACATGATGTATAGAGAAACCAAGATGCGAGAAAACAAGCCATGCGGTAAAAAAAACAAGTATTCCCTTGTGCGAAACCTTTCGCACATAAAATTCCTTCCACCCGCTCGCAAACAATATCATCGTGATGCAGAGGAGAATGAGAGACAAATAGCCGGAGTTCATAATCATTACCACCCTGCAGATCATCAAGGCTTCCTCCATGAAGTTAAGGGGAAGCGCTGTCTGATCCTTAGTATGGCAAAAAATTGATTATTTACTCCGACTGCCTCTTTCTGCATATGAACTTAAATCGATCCCTCTGGCACGACACCATTCTGCTGTATCGCCCAAAATGACGACCGGGTGATTCCAAAGCTCTTGAACGGTCTTAGCGCCTAGCGCCGTCATAATAAGAATAAGTCCCTGCTCCAATTCATCTGCGAAACGAAGAAGCGCTTCGATCCCCTCGTCTTGCAATACTCTCAAAAAGGCTCCCGCCATCCCTACGGCCGATGCGCCGAGAGAGAGCGCCTTGGCTGCCTCTAAAGCATTCGTAATTCCTCCAGAAGCAATTACGGAGCCTCTCGGATATATCGACAAAGCTTCAAGTAACGACACACTTGTTGGAGTTCCCCAATCGTTCAACCACTCGATGGCGGCTGGCCTCCTCGCGTTTTCAATCGCGGCGAAGTTCGTTCCGCCTGAACCCCCCACGTCCAGTATCTGGACGCCGATGCTTCGAAGCTGATTGGCGTTATCTTTGAGGATACCAAATCCAACTTCCTTCACGATAACTGGCACATTAACGTGGTCAACTATGGCTGCAATTCGGTCAATCATGCCTATAAAGCTGCGATCACCTTCCGGCATAATTAACTCTTGCATGATGTTCAGATGAATTTGCAGCGCATTCGCTTCAACCATGTCAACAGCTCGAAGCGCTTGATCAACCGTCGCCTCGCTGCCCAAATTAGCAAATACAATGCCGTTCGGGTTTTCTCGGCGCACCACTTGGTAGCTTGAGGCTACCTCGCTATTCTTGATTGCCGACATTTGTGAGCCAACCGCCATTGCTAAACCTTTCTCCTTGGCTACGATTGCCAACTGACGGTTAATACGCTCTGTCTCTTGAGCTCCGCCAGTCATCGCATTAATCAAAATCGGCGAACTCATAATGAGATCGCCGATTTCCGTTGTTAATGCAATTTGATCTGTCGAAGTCTCAGGTAGACAGTTATGCACAAGCTTGATATCCGACAGCCCTTGCTGCCTTGATTGTCCAAGCTCCAGCGCGTAATGGACATGCTCCATTTTGCGTGAGATGCGCATTCCTATTGTCCTCCTAAAAGTTTTGCTAAAGCAAAACTAACTACGCATTCATATGCGAAATGTTGATCTTACTTGTTAAACTTAGAAAGTTTGTCACCAAAGCGCTCTGCCAATGTAAAGGAAAGACCTTGATTGCTCAAAGATACATTCTCGTTACCAGCAATTTCTTTTTGGTGACTTGCACTGTTGCCGCGATCACGATCGCCTCTAGGCTGTCTTTCTCTTTCTGGTTTAGCTGCTGATGCTGCTGGAGCCTCAGGAGCTTCTTCTGTTTCTTTGATACTTAGGCTAACACGTTTCTCAGATGGATTAATTTCCAAGATTTTCACTTGAACTTCTTGGCCTTCTTTCAACACTTCTTGAGGAGTAGCAACGTGACGGTGTGCGATTTGAGAAATATGCACAAGTCCTTCAACACCAGGAGCTACTTCAACAAATGCACCAAATGCAGCAAGGCGTTTAACCGTTCCAGTAACAATGTCACCAGCTTTGAATTCACGTTCTACTTTGGACCATGGACCTTCTTGCGTTGCTTTGATGCTAAGGCTGATTTTCTCAGTAGTCGGGTCAAGTTTCAGAATTTGCACCTTCACTTGATCTCCCTCTTTTACAACATCCGAAGCTTTCTCAACATGCTCCCAAGCTAATTCGGAAATATGTACAAGTCCATCAATTCCACCGATGTCAATAAAAGCACCGAATTGTGTTAAGCGTTGAACAGTACCATCCAACACTTGACCTACTTGAAGGCCTTCAATGATTTTCTTTTTGTTAACTTCATATTCTTCATCCAAAACATCTTTTTGGGAAAGAATCACTTTATTTTTCTCGCGGTCAATTTCTTTTACACGAAGACGCAATGTGCGGCCTTTGTAAGAGGAGAAATCTTCAACGAATTGACGCTCTACCATAGAAGCAGGTACGAAACCGCGTACGCCGATATCTACAACGAGTCCGCCTTTAACTACTTCCGCAACAGTCGCTTCCAAAATTTCTTTGCTATCGAGTTGAGTCTGCAAAGTTTCCCAAGCTTTCTCGTTATCAATTACACGTTTGGACAAAACTAGGGTTTCCTTAGCATCATTAATCGTAACGACTTTCAATTCAACTTCTTGACCGATTTGAACTGCTTGCCCTGCATTTTCCAGCGCGGTAGAAGAAAGCTCGCGAACAGGAATAACACCATCGTATTTGTAGCCGATATCAACGAAAGCTTGATCTGCGTCTACTTTAACAATTTTACCTTTAACGATAGCACCTTTTTTTAATACAGCTACATTATTAAGCGCTAGCTCTGCTTCTGCTTGTGATACGGCAGTTTCCTGCACTTCTTGAACTTCTTGGGCTTGATCTTCAACTTTTACTTCATCTGACATGGGTTTACCCTCCTCTATTTACAACCAACAATACATAATATATAAGTTACAAAGCAGTTGCAAGAACGCGTCTACTCTGTTTCAAACAAAAACTTCCATTCGCTTACGGATAGTATAATTCCAAGCTTTCGTTTCCATACATAACAATTAGCCATGGCTGTGTGCGGCATGGATACTGCGAATTTCTTTCATAATCGTATCGGTAGCTAACTCTAAGTCTTCGGAACTCCCACCCGCGAAAGCGCTCAAATCAAGCGGTTTGCCATAAACGATGGTCATCCTGCGAAACAAGGAGTAATTACCAATAATAGCTACTGGCACTACGGCTGCACCCGATTTCAGCGCAAGACTCGCCGCACCTTTTTTCCCCATCCCACCTGCATTGCTTCGAGTTCCTTCTGGAAAAACCCCCATCATATTGCCGTCTTTCAGCAATTGAATGGCAAGTCTGATGGACTCCCTACTAACGCCTCCACGCTTTACTGGAAATGCTCCCACCTTGGCAATAATCGACCCAAGAATAGGAATATCAAACAGCTCTGCTTTTGCCATGAAGTGAACCATGCGTTTAAGTGGAGTCCCTAACATAGGAGGATCCCAGAGACTAGTATGGTTGCCGCAAAGAACGACAGCTCCGTCTTTAGGAACATTCTCGATACCAATCGCACGAAGTCGGAAAAAAAACGTGAAAATAATCCGAAACATGGCTCTTCCGATGCGATACAGCATCTTATTTGCCACCTCCGACTTTGTCTTTGCAAAGCCCAAGAATTTCGTCCACGACTTCCGCTATCGTCATAGCTGTGCTATCCATTAGTACAGCATCATGTGCACGTTTCAGCGGAGAAATTTCTCTCTCCTGATCCATCTGGTCGCGACGAGCAATATCCTGCTCAAGTTGCTCGAGCGTCAATGTACCCGTTCCGTTAGTGTGCATTTCTTTGAATCGTCGTTCTGCTCGTTCCGTAACGCTAGCTGTAAGAAATATCTTAACTTCAGCGTCTGGAATAACATGGGTACCAATATCTCTGCCATCCATCACGATACCTTTGGCAACTGCCATCTGCTTCTGCAGGGCAACCAAAAGTTGTCGGATACCACCGATGCTAGCGATTTGGGAAACATCATCGGTAATGGTTGTCATACGGATTTCTTTCGTCACGTCGACCCCATCCACAAAAACCTGTTGTCCTTCAGGTCCTGGAATCAGCTCAATTCGCATGCGGTTAGCTAAAGCCACGACTTCCGTTTCTTGATTAGGATGCAGCCCTTCTTGTTGTACCTTCCATGTTACTGCCCGATACATGGCACCAGTATCCACGTAAATAAAACCAAGCATACCGGCAACTAGCCGAGCTATGGTACTTTTACCGGCTCCCGCTGGACCATCTATGGCAATATTAAACTTATCCAAGCTGTTGTTCCTCCTAACAATACCTTACGAACAAAAAAGCAGGCACTGCCTGCTAATTAACAAAATTATACCACACAACGGAGGCATATGCAAAACCTGGACTGTTCTTATGGACGAACATCCTTAATTCAGGAACGCTCTCCGCTATAATTTTGAGGCGATGAATACGGCTTTCCCTCAAGCAGTTCTACACGTGTTAGCCGTTCTCTAACGTACGGAATTTGCAATAGGGCTTGAATACTAATAAGCAGAATTAAAAATACGAGCGTGACCCGAATCATTATCTTCTCTACCTTTGCAGAAAAGAGAATAAACAGCTGCTCGTACGATTTGTCTTCTTGTTCCCGTAGCATGCGACGATTCACCTGCTCGCTTCGTGTAAGTTGCTTCGTAGTATTCCCAAGCAGCGAATGTCTCATGCACCTTATCTTTTGCGGAAATCCATTTGACGTTCGAAACAGAAGCGAATCAGTTTCTGACGGTCACGATCCGTAATTTCAATAAAACGCACCATCGCAAGCTGTTTGCCTGTTTCCAATTGTTTAACTCTCACAACTTCACCTTGTAAAGGTATATGTTCAATAACACCATTCTTATAGGGGACAAGTACCCAGCAAGATATTAAAGCTTGAACACCAATAGGAATATGACCTTCGCAAATAAATGAAATGCCACCGCCACCGACATCATCGGTCATTGCTACAAATTGAATTTGATCCGATAGCCTTACCGCGATTTCGAGTTCCGCTAGAACACGAAGAAAACTTCTTCTCTGAATTTGAGTAACAGCTTCTGGTTCAGGCTTAACAATTTCAACAAGTCGAATAACATCCTCTCTAAACCCTTTAACGGATGTGGTGAAATAATGCTTAACGCCACCTTGGCTTAAAAAGAAAGTGCTAAGCTCGTCGCCTACGTATAGCTTTTTCAACCGTCCTGTCTGCTCATTGAGAGGAACCTCGATTACAATCGTTGTCTCTGTAATGTCGGCAATTCTAGCTTTGTACTCAATTTTGGATTCCTCATCATCGATGGTATTTATTTGCAAATGTAAAATTTGGTTAACCTTAGGAAGCAATCTCTGCACCTCCGACATAATGTGACACATTATTCCTATTTTTACTTTTTCCTTACTCCAACGATTATACCACGACAAATTAATTAAGAAAGCAAAAAAAGAAGCAAGGAATCCCGCTTCTTTTCTCCCATCACTTGGCCGCTTTTACAGCCGCAGCTTGCTCAGGACGTATATTTTCTATTTTCTCCTCTGCGCCGGTCTCTGCATTGATATAGACTCGGTAGAGATTTCCATTCATCGTCCCTATAAATTCATGAGCTAAGACTTCCTCATCCAGTTCATTTTTAATGATTGCTAGTGATTCACTGGACACATCGAGATTTTTACTCAATGTTTTACGCGCCTCTTGGGCACTTATTTTCGGTGATCCGAGGTTGCGTGGTTTGTCTCCGAACACGTAATCCGTTGCTTGAATACCTGTAACTTCCAAGTTATCAAGTGCTACTTTCACACTGACCTGTTGAGGATAAATTGTCACATCTTTTTCTCGTTTAGCGAAAATTATGTTCGCCGTATTCTGATATTGGTCATAGCTTACTGCGCTCATGCTTTTGTACTCATGCTGATCCAAAAATTCATTGGCAATATCTCTGGCTTGTCGAAGTTCAAACTTTTTGTCTTGAACGGTTCGCGACTTCATGTAATAAATAAGATGTCCGCCTTTTTTCGTAAAATCCATATGAATGTCATTCTCACTACCTGAACTTGCGGGTACAACAACGCTAAAACTTTGATATTCTGAAGCAGCACCCCCATTTTCGACTACCTTCAGATTGGTCGTATCGCTTTGCCCTAGAAATTGAACAGCTTTCTGTTTGATTTTATCCACTGTCATCTCTTCACCTGACAGCAGCTTCCCATCATTTTTAGATAATATGCTTAAATTACCCGGTCCCCAATTTAACTCCTCATAAGCACTAACTTTTTTATCTACCAAAGTGAAACCATCGATTATTGCGTTATCGTGGACTTCATTTTGCGAGGCTAAGGCAACTTCAACGTCCATCCAGCGCAAATTGTTGGTAATGACTTTATCCTGAACTCCTCGCAGCTCTGTCGTAATGTCTTTAGAATGATCATAAAGTGTATTCAGTGTCTTTATTTCTTCTTCGTTTAACGGTTGTTTTGTCATATCGCGCACGGACATTCGATAGGAGAAATTCGCCATATTTGCTAAGAAATCTTGTGTTTTATTAAAAGGAAGCAGTGAAAGCGGCAGTTGGTTTATTTCGCTTTGCGCTTGGCTTGTCAACCTCCATACATTGACCAAACCCTTACGGTAAGAAGGCTCCGAAGCCGAATTAACAGCTAAGGTATTCCCTAGTTCATTATGAAGCTTGTCCACATGGAAGGAAAGATCATGGAACGCTCGCTGGTATTGATTCTCAGCTTTGATCAGTATGGTATTCTTCTCTTGATGCTCCAGATAACCCCAAACCGACGCTCCAATAAGGGCTAGCAAAAGGAATGGGAACATGACGATACTTAGTCTTTTATACACAACCTGACTCCCCTTTCATTTCCGTCAAACCTGCCGTTAGTTTTTGCTTGGAAACACAGGTTTATACATCTAAAATTGACAATGAAAAGAGGCCAATTCTATAAGAATGGCCCCTGCGTCAATCATCGACTTCTACGTCAAAATCATGTTCATTGCTGCAAATACATTGACGAAATCCGGTTTCAATTTTATCTATTTCTTTTTTGCCTTTCAGTACAAATCGTTCACCGCACTGCTTGCAGCGAATCTTCACTTTCACTCGTGTCATGGACATGTATACCCTCCCGGCTATTCCCGGCAGCATTCGTTAGAATTTCGCCTGTTACCGTCCATTATGACCCCACTCAACTCATTTTAATCTTCTCATCCGTAGAAGCAATTCTTAGCGGAGATCGTGCATTTGCACGATCAACCCGCCAGAGTGTACGAATCCACAAATATGACATGACTGGAATCATAATCCATACCCAGTATGTTTTGGCGACCAGTAAAATGTAATCGAACAATCCGTGCCAAGCAATAGGCAGCAGCAAGGAATACCATAAATACCTTTGTGACTTGTTTGGGGTGAACTTGGCTTTGCCCATGTAATACCCCATAGTGACTCCGAATAACGCATGACCTGATACAGGCAATAACGCACGAAGCATTAATGCCGAAAAGGATGATGCATTCAAGAAAGCATAAATAATATTTTCTAAGGTTGCATAACCCAAACTCACTGCTACGGCATATACGATACCATCGTAAGGCTCATCAAAGGAAGCGTGTCTGTAAATCAAATGATACAAAACGAACCACTTAAGAAATTCTTCAATCCCACCTGAGAGAAAAAACGCCGATGTAAACGTCCCTTCGCCTATTTCCTCAATGAATGAACGCTGTAGCACCATTGTAGGATACACAAGTAAAACACCAAATAGAAACATTCGAATAACTAAATGTATCGGTTCCGTTTCGTAACGATCCTTTAAATAAAAATATGCAAGCAGAGAGAGACCTGGGGCTATCGCTGCCAACAAAATTGGCAGTATTTGCATGAGTAGCTCCCCCTTTTGCTTAAAATGTAGTTCTTTTACGACTATTATCCATGGAATTCATCTTACGTATAATTACACCCAACCACGGAAACGAGATGCTTCAGCCATCTTGCGAACGCCGACCATATAGGCAGCTAATCGCATATCGACGCCACGAGTACTATGAACATTATAGACATTTTCAAACGACTTTTCCATGACAATTTGAAGTTTGGCATGCACTTCATCTTCCGTCCAATAATAACCTTGGTTATTTTGTACCCATTCAAAGTATGAAACAACGACGCCGCCGCTGCTTGCCAGAACATCCGGCACGATAAGCACACCTCTATCAGTCAACATCTTGGTAGCCTCTAGCGTCGTAGGTCCGTTCGCGGCTTCTACGATAATACTTGCTTTGATACGATCCGCATTCTCAGAAGTAATCTGATTCTCAATCGCAGCAGGCACCAAAATGTCGCATTCTTGCTCAAGAATTTCCTTATTGGATAGGGTGTTTTTGAATAAGTTCGTCACCGTTCCGAACGAGTCTCGACGATCTAACAAGTATTCGATGTCTAATCCATCGGGATTATACAACCCCCCCTGCACATCTGAAATCCCAATCACCCTCGCTCCGGCTTCGTGCATAAACTTAGCAAGATAACTACCGGCATTTCCGAAACCTTGTATAACAACTCGCGCGTCTTGCAAAGCGATATTTTTCTTTTGCAATGCCTTGTCAATCATAATCGTTACGCCTTTTGCTGTCGCTGTCTCGCGACCATGAGACCCCCCTAGTACGATGGGTTTGCCCGTAATGAATCCTGGTGAGTCGTACTCGCGAATGCGGCTGTATTCATCCATCATCCATGCCATGATTTGGGAGTTAGTCATTACGTCAGGAGCTGGGATATCTTTGGAAGGCCCAACAAGTTGACTGATCGCTCTAACGTACCCTCTGCTCAAACGTTCTAGCTCCCGAAATGACATTTCACGCGGATCACAAATGATACCGCCTTTACCACCTCCATAAGGCAGGTCAGAAATACCGCACTTCAGGCTCATCCAGATCGAAAGTGCCTTTACTTCGTCCTCAGTGACATCGGGATGGAAGCGCACTCCCCCCTTCGTAGGACCAACTGCATCGTTATGCTGCGCTCTGTATCCGGTGAACACTTTCACATTTCCATCGTCCATACGAATAGGAATACGTACTGTAAGAATGCGTAGCGGTTCTTTTAACAATTCGTACATTTCATCTGGATAGCCAAGTCTTTTGAGTGCTTCATGAATGACGGTTTGGGTAGATTGAAGTACATTTAAATTTTCTGTGTTTGACATAAAGTCCACCTCTTAAGTAGATTATTCTGTAAATAGAGCGCGATCCATATGGGATTGTAAGGGTAAACTACCTAAAGTTCCATTCCTGTTTTTCGTTAACTCGAGCACTAATGCCTGAGCCTGGTTATTTTCTGCTTCATTAGATTTCATAATCATGACAACATCAGCCGAAGCCTGTACGGATTCTGTTACGGTGTCTTGTCCGAATTCCAAAGCGGTGGCAGCAACGACAGGACAGTTCCATTCACGGGACCATTGTTTAAGCGTATATGCGATTGCAGCTTGCTGCTGCTGCCAAGTCATTGGGCCAGATTGCTTATGAACTGGAATCCGCTGTAAATGATCAATAAAAATTACTGGCTCTCTGCCGACAATAACAGCAATTCGCTCGATAGAAGCAGCAACTTGCTCTAATGACGTGTCAATTGTACTCTCAAGCGTCCATAACATCTTGCTAATCTTAGCGTACTGCTTATTAGCTTCAGTTACTTGATCTGGCTCCACCTTCCCACCGAGTACTTGCTGCGGTGCTATCCCAATGATTCTTGCTATACTGCGTGCCCAAAGCTCAAAATTGGTTAAATCCCAAGACACGAAAATAACGGGAATCTGATCTAAAGCAAGCTGATCTGCCATCTGTTTGAGCAGCATGCTTTTACCAATTGATCCTGTACCTGCCAGCAAGTACAACCCGCTGCCTAACCCTCCAAAAAGCAGGTTGTCCAACTTTGTGAAGCCCGTACTCAAGCTAGCGACTTGTCCTCGATATCGTTTCATATATTCTTCCAGATAGATTGTGCTATTCTTGTTGTCAGGAGCTACAGGAGCGAGCATCGCTGCTTCGACTGATTGATTAATGAGTCGAATGAACGTATCTATCGGATTCTGTGCTCTAACGAACAAATCATTAATATCCCGTATCGTCTCTGGTAAAATCACGATATAAGTTTCTTTAGCATGTTCCCTTAATAAAGATTCTATGCGGGAGGACTCTCTTCTCCCCGACTCATCATTCCCCATACAAATGTAGACCCGTTTGCCTTCAAACATTGAAACATGATGCTCTTTGAAAACCGCATAGTCAGGTACGCAGACAGCAGGCACTCTCGCTTGCACCAAAGTCATCACATCGAATAGGCCGGAACAAAGCACCACCTCATCCGACTCTTCTAAAACCGCATAATTAAACAAATACTGATCTAAACCGTATAACGGTTTATATTTAGGCTCTCTATGATCAATCGCGCGTCCGATTAAATCGACAATTTCACCATTATAGTTACGAATCGGGATAATAACTCGATTCTCGAAATAATCCCCCAGTTGGTTCTGGTCGACATAAAATCCAATTTTACCGATTTCAAATCCGATTCGAAACTGCTCAACGGTTTCTTCCGTGATTCCTCTTTTTTGCAAATAGAAAAAAGCCTCTTCCCGTATTTGCTTTTGATAGTAGGCAAGCAACCCTTCCAAATCGGCAGCTGCTGGTGTAGGTGCTAGTCGTTTACGCTCTGAGTTCGTCATCTGCTACCCCCTCATGTTGATCAAGCTACTCAACTTAAAAAAGCATCCGCAAAAACAAATGTTTTTGAAGATGCTTTTTTTATTTCCATTGTATGACAAGACAGAACGTCTAACTTAACGGAAATGGTGGCAAAGCACCTTCACCGCATCATCAGCGATAATCGTCTTCCCATACTCTTCCAATACAGCAGGAGTAACTGAAGCAGCTTCCCCGAATTCGGAAAGAAATGCAATAAGCGCTTGGTATTTGGAATCCTCAAGCTCAACAGGTTCAAGCTGTAGAATATATTTTCCTTTATAGGAATACAATATGCCGCCTTCCATTAAAAGCGGATTAATTACTTTAGCAACGCGAAGCAGATCTTCAAAATCACGGAAAGCATAAGAGATTAAATCACTTTGATCAACCGTGACTTCCATTTCGTACACTTCTTCGGCCTCATGATCATCATAGGCATCGGAATTCGCATATAAATCAAGCTTTCCTCTGGTTACAATAACTACCATACCTTGCGCTGGAAGTGCGAACACCTCAACTGCAAGTGGTCCGGACGGGTCAAATCCGAGTTCAGAATAAGCTTGATCCATCATTTCACTGAATAGCTCGTGTACTTTCGGTATTTCTCTCCACATGTCATCCTTTTGAATTCCGCGTTCAGTTAAGTCATCGAATGTTAGGAAAATCCGTATCTTATCCTGACTTAAGCGTTCAATTTTCATGATAGGATCCTCCTCAGAGCTTTTCGAAGAAAAGCTATCATCATAAGCGCTACTAAGCTTTTCGTAGAAAAGCTTTCAATGTTAAGCATGGTCACCTTATTAAAACAGAATATGACGAAAAAAAGAAAAGGTGAGTCACAAAAACGAATTGGACTTGCATTCAGCTTACGTTTTCACCTCTCATGTTAACACTATTTCATTACAAATGCACGTGGAAGTTATGTATATAAGAAAAAAGCACAGCCGGCACTGTGGGTATGCCTGACTGTGCTTAATGCTTATGTTTACTGAATGGTCGTCGTGTTTTCATGATTTTCCTGAAGAATTTCATTCACAGTTGCCTTTAAACTCGGATCTTCTTTGACAACTTTTTCGACTTGGTTCAAATGACCAGAACCTGTTGCATTGCCAGAATTAGTTGGCGAGAAGCTCTTGGAAGTTGAATCTTTGAATGATTCTTTGAATGAATTGTTTACAAGCGAGTCTTTGGCTCTCCCCATTACCTTACCCATCGATTCGCTGGAAGAGCTAAATGCGGACATCATCAGCGATTTGCTTTTGCGATTCAAATAAATGACCGCCGCTGCACCTGCTATGCCACCAAGCAAAAATGTACCTATTTTCATTTGGTTTCCCTCCATGTCAAGTAGTTTGAATCAAGAGTAGCTTGTGCGAGTTTGGATGCGTGCATACGCCACAGAGGCAGGAAAACAAAGGAGATATGTTACGCCTGAAATGTGGTAAACTACTTATAGCTTTAATAAAAGAACTTTCAAAGAGGATTGGGGAGAGAGAATTCGTATGAAACAAGCAAGTATTCTGCTGGTTTGCGCAGCTGTTTTGTTGTCGGCCTGCGGTCAAGGGAAGACAACTACGAGTCCAGCGGCAACCACAAGTCAGGCACAGGCGACAACTGTAGCACCTAGTCCAACAGCAACAGCAACACCAGTACCAAGCACAACCCCTGTACCAGAAAAACAAGCTCAGCAAATTGTCAAAAAGGACTATCATATGAACAAAAATTATGATATTGTCCCCAATGATCCGAACGGGAATAAAAAAGTCGTTCTTCTAACTTTTGACGATGGTCCCAAAGAACAAGAAATGAATGCTTCCCTCATTGCCACTTTAAAAAAGCATAACGCAAAAGCAATCTTTTTCATGAATGGGTATCGGATAAAGCAAAAACCGGAACTAGTAAAGCTCGTCCATGAGAGTGGACAAGTAATCGGTAACCACGCTTGGGATCATGACAACCTCAAAGATATGAAAACCGAGAAAATCGATCAACAGGTCGATGATGTCCAGAAAATCGTCAAAGAATTAATTGGACAGGAGCCACAATTTTTCCGCCCTCCATTTGGTGCGGGGAATGACTATCTAAAAGATAAAATCAAAAATAATCACATTCTTTATATGACTTGGTCCAATGGCTCATTAGACTGGGAGATGACAAACAAAAAAAACGACCCAAACAAAGTCCTTGAAAATGTGATGAAACAACTACATGGGGGGAGTAATATTCTCATGCATGAATTGCCTTGGACAGTATCCATCTTAGACACGTTACTCACTCAGTTGGAAGAGAAAGGATATTCCTTTGTTGATCCAAATGCTATTGAGCTTGAAATGAGATAAAAAGAAGCGCCCTGCTGTCCAACTGAGTTGGTGGCAAGGCGCTTCTTTTTATTCATAGCTTATGCTAACGGTATGCGAGTTTTCCAAATAATCGACTTTCGCACCCAACGATTCAGATAGCAAGCGAACAGGAATCATTGTAGTCTCATTAATGAGTTGAGCCGCAGAGTCCACCTTGTGCTCAACCCCATTAATCACGTAAGAATTTCGATTCGTGTAGAACACGATTGTCTTTTCTTTCTTTTTATAGATGGCTGCTTTTTGCTGATCGTCCCATTCGACTGTGGCCCCAAATGCCGCTGCAAGATCACGAACGTACAAAAAAGAACTTCCATCTACAATCGTGGGTTCTGTTTCATGGGAAATGATATCATATCAAGCTTATAGTTATCGTCTGACAAACCAAAAGTAACTGTATGAGAATGGTTTAAGCCGAAGTTTGCTTGTTGAATCGCATAAGAAACCGCATCTTTATGGAGCTTCAACACACCAAGACCTACTTTTGGCTCTGTACGGAAGGACCAATTTTTATCAAATTGTCTTATCGTGCCATCCTTCATCGTCGCAGTCAACTTAACCCTTGCCTGATAGGTCATATCTAGCTGCAGCGGCTTTGTTGGCATGAGAATCACTTCCGTATCCAGATGGTCGTCTTTGTCAGGAGAATTGATCAAAAATGGCACAGCCGCTCCAATTTCGTCTTTCAATTCTGCTTCAATCAAATTAACCTTTTGTACACCAGGTCCATTCACCATTGCCATGATTGGATAACCTACAGGGTAGGCATTCCCCGAATGGATCCGCATTGGATCAGGCTCTTCGTGTCCATCAAATAATGTTGGGGCATAAATATCCTGATGACCCGGAGAAACCACTAATTCGGGTGCAATTCCTTCTGAAAATCCAAACTCGAGAACATGATAATTCCCCTCTTTAAAGACACCAATTTCCACTAAACCAGGAATTAGGAATGGTGATCAATGGTAGGGCGCATCGAATAAATCATCAATAGCTCGACAAGGGAACCGGAATTATAAGCAACGTCCTCGCCGCTTGCGCGTGAATAGCCCATATATTGCAAGCGATCACTTAATGATTTACCAAAATAACCCTGAAGGCTTGTGTCTTCGTCATGCAAAGAAGCGCTCGCTATATGAAAAGACTAAGCGAGCCTTATAATCTCCTGGGGGGAGATTATAAGGCTCGCAGGCCTGTATACATATTTGACAGAAACGGGGTCATAGCTTGGGTTTACTTCCGTATCATTCAAATAAAAATGGAAGGATTCAGGCGTCTTTCCTTCACTTAAATTAATCGTTACGCCAATATCTGGTCTTAAAAGGCCTACAGAGCCTTCCGGATACGTCATATACCCAAAGGATAGAAACTATGAATCTATCATAGCTTCTTAAATAAGGTTAAACAACAAAAACAGAATTAGGATATCTCGGAATTCCTCAGGAATAACGAATCCCCCACACGGTTAAACCTGCAACTAACACGACAAACAGCCAAAACAAAGTTAAGTAAAAAATTCGGGTCCATTTTCCCTGTTCAGAGGAATGAATCACTTTACGGGGTGGCAGGTAAGTATCGTCCTTTTCTGTTGCACTTGTTATTTTCGCCGACCGCAATGGAACCCTATCTTCAACGCTCATGAGCTTTTTTCTTCCTCCTTGCTAAACCGTAATATGCAACCCATTACAAAATCGATAATAAAGTGCGCTATGATAGGCGTCCAAAGACTCCCTGTATATTGGTATATCCAGCCCAGACCGTAACTAATTCCAAAAACCATTCCTGTCATCAACCAATGCTGTAAATAACGGACATGGATCGCTGCGAACACAATACTCGTCCAATAAGGCCCCCACCAATATTGAAGGGCTCCTCTGAACAGCAACTCTTCACATATGGCAACGATGAGCGAAATAAGGGCAATGTGCCAAACTGCACGATTACCGAATATCATTTCATTAATTCCACCATCATCAGATACTTCCTTCGGTACCCAACGTGATATTAAAACATCAACACCAAGCACGACAACTGCGAATAAACAACCCCAAATGAGAATTGCCCATCCCCCTTCAAAATGAAACATTGAAAGAATCTTATGATTGCTCTGAAAAAAAACGATGACAATTCCGATAATAAACGTAAGAAGCTGGGTTATGTATAAATTGAGTAACAAAGTACGATCATTTAAGTCGTTAAGATCCACTTTGCCGAAGCGAATATTTTTGAAATCGAATTTTTTCATGTAAGCTTCCCTCTTTTCTTGACATATTCCCTTTTCTAGCTATTTCACCTATACTAAGTAAAAGAAAAAGAGAGAATAAGGAGCTTGATTATGGATAAGCGTCTGACCCGCACTGATTATTTATTCGCCCTCATGTTTATCTTTATGCTTGTTTGTATACTAGGCGCCTTCTTCTACGGCTTAAGGCTCGGCCAAGAAAAATCGGATCAGAAGTATGACAAAATCTTGCATGCAGACAAGGGCACTGCCCAAGAAATTGGAGCCTACGATCAACAAGTTTTGGTTTCTTATTACCATACCATCTTTTTACCCTTTAGGGAATTTCAGAATAAATGGTTTGAACAGATGAATCAGATCGAACTTGGCAACTCGGCAGTAGACGCTTCGGCTGTTCTCAAGGAATTGTCTAAAGTCGCTGATGAGAAATACAATCTGTTGATGAGTAAAAACATGCCTGCTTCCTCCCCCCTTCTGGTACAGTCTCATCAGGGATACCTAAAAGGGCTTAAGCTTTTTGCAGACACTTTGAAAACGTACCAAAGCAAAGCAAACGGGATGAGCGCTTCCCAGCTTCTAGCAGCCATTGATAATGACGCTTACTTCCAAGAAGCGAAAACACAGTCACTAACCGCGCAAAGTAATTATTTCAGTTCGATTGTGGCTTGGAACGGAACCATTGATCACGACTTGGAAGCCTTCGATCCGAATAACAATGCTAACTTGGATCAATGGCGGGCTATGAATGTAAATGTGAAGAATCTTTACATCACTACAAAATTACTTAAAAACAAAGCATTTTCACCCTTTTATCCCCAAGACTTAACAATTCGCATCGATGAATTCATCGCTTCTGGACAAGCCAAGAAAATGAATGTTAACGATGTCAACCAAATGATGGATCTTCTACTAAGCACAAATGCGGTAAGATCAGGGGATTTCGTAAAAGGCAAAGCTAAATGGTATCCAAATGAATTGCTTCCCCAACTTCCATTTTTCTCTGATGTAAATTGATTAATCAAACCGGACGCTCAGGCGCCCGGTTTTTTATTTATTAATCGTATTGAAATCCTCGTAGCATACCGATGGCCGCCATGCCGCCTTCGATATTAATGACGCGATCAAAGCCATTTTCACGCAAAAATCCCGCTACATGATAGCTGCGGACGCCATGGGCGCAAACGAGGTAGATGTCCTTGTCTTCAGGTAGCTCCCCTAAGCGATGTGGAAATTGCTGCATAGGGATTAGTACAGCCTCATCTAAATGATAGAATTCCCATTCGTGAGGTTCTCTTACATCTACGATGAGGCTGTCTTTTATAAGATTTTGATCTAGTGCCTCCAGAAATTTATGCGGCTGGATATTCATTATCTCCATGATTTTCCTCCCTTAATGAATTACCTCAATGAAATTTTTTTTTTATTGAGAAGAATAGCGAAATTAGGCTTTTTTCCAAGCTTAATGGATTGCATTCTCCTAACGCATACTATAAAATAAATAACGAAAAGGATGCAAGCCAAACCTCCTTGCTCAAATATGGCTTTCATGTGAAAATGATTCGACGTGTATTGACACAATTTCAAACCCATGTTAATCTTATGAAAATTCTATAACACAGTAAAGCGTTGACGGAGCCAAGTAAATAAAGTAGCTTTCAGAGAGCCGATGGCAGGTGCGAATCGGCAGCGAACATTTTACGGAGCACTCCAGAGTCATTGCATTGAAATAAGTAGATGCAGTCGGAATAGGAACCCGTTACAGTTCCAGGTCGCAAGACCAGTGAGGCTGTCCGTGTGAACGGGTAGCGAATTAGGGTGGTACCACGAAATCAATCTCTCGTCCCTTTGGCTACAGACTATATGTCTGTAACTGAGGGGTTGGGAGTTTTTTTTATGTTCATATTCTAAGGAGGCACACAACAATGTACAAAGTATTAGTATCTGATCCAATTAGCGACATGGGAATTCAAATGCTTTATGATGCAAGCGACGTCGAGGTTGTTAAGCAATCTGGACTCTCCGAAGATGAACTTGTGGCAATCATTGGTGACTATGATGCCCTCCTCGTTCGCAGCCAAACGAAAGTCACTGAGAAAATCATGAATGCCGGCAGTAAGCTAAAAGTAATCGGTCGCGCCGGAGTAGGTGTTGACAATATTGATTTGGAAGCTGCGACAAAACGCGGCATTGTTGTAATCAATGCTCCCGATGGAAACACCATCGCAACTTGCGAACTTACGTTTGCCATGATGATGGCAACAGCTCGTATGATTCCACAAGCTTACAAGAAAACTGTTGGCGGCGAATGGGATCGTAAATTTATCGGTGTCGAGCTGCGTAATAAAACACTCGGAATCCTAGGCATGGGACGAATCGGAAGCGAAGTTGCGAAACGAGCTAAAGTATTCGGTATGGAAGTAATCGGTTACGATCCCTTCTTAACGGAAGATCGTGCTGAGAAAATCGGCGTGAAACTCGGGACTGTGAATGAAATTGCGGCACAAGCAGATTTCATAACCGTGCATACACCGCTCACAGCAGAGACTCGCCACCTCATTAGCAAACCACAGTTCGATCTAATGAAAAAAGGGATTCGCATTATCAATTGTGCCCGCGGCGGTATCATTGATGAAATGGCATTGGTTGAAGCAATCGATCAAGGTATCGTAGCTGGAGCAGCATTCGATGTATTCGAAGTGGAACCTCCACAAAAAGACCATCCGTTCCTTACGAATCCTAAAGTCATTGTAACGCCTCATCTTGGAGCTTCGACGGTAGAAGCTCAAGAGAATGTCGCCATTGACGTATCCGAGGAAGTCCTTCACATCCTCCGTAACGAGCCTTACAAGAATGCCGTAAACATGCCTCCTGTGCCTGCTAACGTGCTTAACAAACTACAACCTTACTTCGGGCTTGGCGAGAAAATCGGAAGCATTCTGGGTCAAATTTCTCAAGGAGCCGTGTATGAAATCGTCGTAAACTATGCTGGTGATCTGATCGATGTCGATACAAGTCCACTGACTCGGTATATTGTCAAAGGCGTGTTCGAGAATCAGCTAGAATCGATTAATATCGTTAACGCGATGCATTTAGCTAAATCCCGCGGCGTGAACATTGTCGTTCAGAAGTCAAATACGGCCAACAGCTTCACGAACTTAGTAACGGTAACAGTGAAAACAAAACAAGAAGAAAAAACACTTGCCGGTACGTTACTAGCAGGGTTTGGCGAGCGTATCGTCCGAATCGACCAATATCCAGTTGATGTCACCGCAGAAGGCAATCTGCTTCTTATCTCACATAACGATAAACCAGGAATTATTGGCCGCGTAGGTACACTACTCGGTAATAACGATGTGAATATCGCGACGATGCAAGTAGGTCGTAAAGTGATCGGCGGATCGGCGATTATGGTGCTGACGATTGACAAATCAGCAAGTGCTGAAGTACTTGCTGAACTTACGAAGCAAACAGAAATCGTCAACGTACGTGCCTTAACCATCTAATTTAAAATGCTAATCCTCTTAGTGTTTCACGAACAACAAGATTTTGTCTGAATATTCTACAAAATAAAGGCGTTTGCTGTGATTTTCATCAGCAAACGCCTCTTCTTATGTGTCTAAATTGTCAGACAATTACATTTTAGGTTCACAGGGCAGCAAGATTGTGAACGTCGTTCCGTGCCCCAATGCACTCTGTGCCTTCACATTGCCTTGGTGCGCATCAATGATGTTCTTTACGATGGCCAGGCCAAGCCCTGTGCCTACCGATGTACCGCGTGTACGCGCTTTGTCTGCTTTGTAGAAACGTTCAAAAATAAACGGTAGGTCAGCAGCAGGGATACCTTTCCCCTCATCAGTGACCTCAATTCGAATTGCTTGTTGATCCTTGTAAGTAGCCATCTCCGCTTTAATCGTAATGCGCGCTCCGCCTGCGGTATGCCGGAATGCATTGTCGAGCAGGTTGGTTAGCACCTGCTCAAGCCGATCCTCATCCCCACGCTTAAGGATGAGTGGCTGCTCTGGCAGCTCGGCGTTCAACACGATGCTGCGTTCTTTGGCCAGCACCGAAAATTTGCGGTGCATACGTTTGATCAGGGAGTCGACTTCGACCTCCCTGAAGTAAAGCTCGAGATGACCAGCTTCCATCCGAGCCAGATCGAGCAGGTCGCGAACGAGGCGCCCCATGCGGAGCGACTCATCATGAATGACCTGCACCAACTCTTCGCGTTCCTCGGGTGTGGAGGCGATATCATCGAGCAGGGCTTCGCTATAGCCCTGCAGCATCGAGAGCGGTGTGCGCAGCTCATGCGAGACATTCGCTACGAAGTCCTTGCGCAGTTTGTCGAGGCGGACCTCTTCCGTAACGTCACGAAGCACGGCGACGGCGCCACGAATTTGGT
Organism: Paenibacillus sp. SYP-B3998; assembly: GCF_010820665.1. Taxonomy (GTDB): domain Bacteria; phylum Bacillota; class Bacilli; order Paenibacillales; family NBRC-103111; genus Paenibacillus_E. Next base: position 190,308 of record NZ_JAAIKC010000002.1, read on the forward strand.
CTCGCGAATAAAGCGGCGTCATCGCAACCGACCAAACACCATTTTGTACATGCAGCTTGGAAGCTGCCTCTGAGGATTCAGCCACCACGGCTTCGAACAGCGGAATTAAAGGAATCGGAATTGGCTCAGAATCAGGGTTCCTATAACTCATTAGTCCCCAATCACCTAATGAAGTATCCGGCTTGCTGAAGCGATTCAGCCCCTCATCGTCAGACCACTCAATCGAGCTCCACTCTTGAACGATCTTCTCCCCTTGCGGATTGGTAAGCATCACAGATCCATCTGCATCTAGTGTAATAACCGCATCCGTCATACTTCGTAATATACTTGTCAGATGTTCCTTTTCCTGACTCAGGGCCTTGATGCTCTCCTGCAGCTTTTCACCCATGTGATTAAATGTTTTCGCAAGCTCCCCGATCTCATCTTTGGATACAATTGGAACACGCGTGCCATATTGACCAAGTGTAATTAAATCAGCCGCCTTTTTCAGTTGCTGAAGCGGACGGGTTATGCGCGAGAACAAGAAGAACCCAAAGAAAGTAGTCATCAAGAAACCAACTAAGGACACATAGACGAATAACCTTAACATGTAACTCTGGGTAGCTTCCAACGATTGAAGCGACTGATACACCAGCGTTGCACCGACAGTAGCGCCTTGAGGATTTTTCAGCGGAACAGCTACAACGAGATACTCGACTCCCGCATGAAAACGTCCATTGTTGGATTTATTGAGTTGTTTCGCCTTCTCTTGGCCGGCAAATACTTGATTAAGCTCATTATCCGTAAAAAAATCAGTCGCATGAAACGACGGCAGTTCACTTCCGGTAATAACCGGAAGCACCATTTCCTTCAAATCCGTCGAGATTACAAGCATTTTCGCATCTTGAAAACTTAAGAGCTCGTTGCTTAACTGATAAAACTGTTGATCATACATATGTCTCGATGCTTCATCAGAAAATCGAACGGCTAATTTTTTCATATTTTCCGTTTGATCCTTGGCTTGCGCGAAATAATTTTCCATATAATTAACAAGAAAAAAGCCTAGTATAAGCAGTATAACCGCAACCAGGCCGATAATTGTTAACCAAAGCTTACCTACAACACTTCTGAATATAAACACGTTATTTAGGCACCTCTAGCTTATAGCCGACTCCCCAGACGGTCGTAATCATAGCGGCAGCATCCGGGGATACCTTATTTAATTTTTCGCGCAATCTTTTCACATGCGTATCTACTGTACGCAAATCTCCAAAAAATTCGTAATTCCAAACATCCTTCAATAATTCCTCTCTGGAGAAAACCTTATCAGGAGAAACAGCTAGATAATGTAAAAGTTCATACTCTTTTGGAGTTAAAGCCACTTCTTGTCCGCCTGCCGTCACACGGTGTGCATCATGCTCGATAACGAGATTCGGGAAAACAATATTGTTGCTCGAACCAGCATCCTTAGATAAGTAAGCCGTTGCCGAAGAGCGACGTAAAATCGCTTTAACTCGGTAAATAACCTCACGCGGACTAAACGGTTTAACAACGTAATCATCAGCGCCAACCTCGAAACCACTAACACGATTCGTCTCTTCCCCTTTGGCTGTAAGCATGATCACAGGCGTTGACTTCACCTGACGAAGACGAGCACATACCTCGATTCCATCTATCCCCGGCAGCATAACATCTAACAGCACCAAGTCAAAGTCTGAATCAGTAGCCATTCGAAGCGCAGTCTCTCCATCTTCCGCCTCTTCAATGATATATCCTTCTTTCTCCAAATACATACGTAATAATCTGCGAATACGCTCTTCATCATCGACTACCAAAATGCTAGCTTTCATTTCCATGGAGCGTCACATCCTTTCGTGTTTTATTCCAAACCCTACACACCTGCGTATGAGTGAAGACCTGCGATAACAAGGTTCACCCCAACCAAAGTAAACATGACCACAATGAAACCGATAACAGATAACCAAGCAGATTTCTTGCCTTGCCAGCCCTTGGACAGGCGCAAGTGCAAAAACACGGCATAGAACAACCAAGTGATCAATGCCCATACTTCTTTAGGATCCCAGCCCCAGAATCGTCCCCAAGCTTCCTGTGCCCAGATCATGGCAAAAATAAGCGCACCTAATGTAAAGATCGGATAGCCAATGGCAATCGCCCGATAACTAATTTCATCCAAATCTTCGTGATCCATGCCATTCACAATGGGCGCGATGGCCGCCCCTAATGGTTTACGCGCAACCACACGAGCAAAGCCATATAAGATTAAACCACCAAGAATTGACCAGATCACGGTGTTAAGCTTACGTCCAGCACTAGCGCCTTCCATCCAAGATGGGGCTGTGAAAAGCGGTTCCGACATCCCAAGAAACGGCTTCATTTCAACCACCTCAGTGCCATGCGGCTTAACGATTGGCGGTAGTACATAAGTTTCATTCTGCACATTGGTTTGTTGTTGACCTTGCGCATCCGTAACAGTCACTGACTTGGAGAAGACAGCTTTATAGCCAGAAGCATTAAAGGTAAAGATGGAGCCGATGAAAGCGACTAATATCAAAATAAATAGTAAGGTAAGCTCCACGCCTCTTTGCTCACGTTTCTCTGTTTTCGATGTTCCTGAGTAATCGACCGCTCTCAACAGATACATGAGTCCACCTGCAAAGCCTACCGCGAAGAAAGCTTCGCCAGTCGCAGCCGTTGTTACATGAATCTTCAACCAATAACTTTGCAAGGCCGGAATTAAAGGCTGTACCTCACTTGGAAAAACAGATGCATAAGCAATAATGATAAAGCCAATCGGCAGTGCGAATACACCAAGCACAGGTGTACGGTAGATGAGATAAACGATCAGGAACGCGAACATGATCATCATTCCCAAAAAGGTCATGAATTCGTACATATTCGATGTCGGAATATGATTTCCTTCCGCCCATCTCGTAAAAAAGAACGTCACATGACAAGCAAACCCTATGACTGAAGCAATGAATGCGACAAAGCCCCATTGTTTCGTATGTTGTTCAGGATCCCGATTACTCCATTTCCTACCGGTAATGGAGAGGACGAATAATAGAAAAGCTAGCAGGTAGACGAAAAAAGCAATGAGTAAAAATGTGCTGCTCACAGAGTTGACATTCACCCTGGGGTCCCTCCTTTATCTAAAGATTTAGGTGACACGTCTATGTGGTTCTTACTAAGAGCTGCTGCCACCTCATTGCGAAGACCGAACCAATTTTTATTGGTATGACCTCCGAGCGTGAGCATTCCATCATCAATTCGAATCCAAATGCGTCTGTGCTGCCAATAGAAGCCCATAATGACGCCAATCATAAATATCGCAGAGCCTACCCATATATAGGGCATCGCTTTGTCGATACGAATATTCAAATAGGTTGTGTATTGAGCGAATTGAACGCCTTCCATTGATCCTACAGCAATCTTCAGCTTTTGGCTGATAGCTCCATTAATCGCATCCTGCGAAAACGATTCCTTGTCAATTTGTCTTGGGAAATACATATAAGGCTCTCCGCTAGCTGCAAGACCAGGTCCCGTAATACTAAAAATAAAAGCAGGCGCTTTAGGTTCATTCGACTTACTTATTGGCTGTCCTTTATCATCCAGTCCGAATTCCGGAAAAAAACCTTTGAGCTTGAGCCTATAAGGACCCGCCGTATATTCATCCTTCGGATTGTTCATAGGTAAGTCAAAACTTCCATACGATTCACCAGTCTGAGGATTGGTAAGAGCAGGTTTTACTGAAATCAGCATAGGCGATGCTTTGTAATCGAATTGATAAGCTTGCAGACCCTTGTAATCCATCGGATGGTTTACAGTGATATCAGCTTTATGAACTTCTTCAAGCGTTGGTTCTTTCGAAGAATCCTCGCAGTTCGCTGAACAGTGATACAGAACTGCCTTGGTTTCATAGGTTTTTGGAACGATTTGTCCCTTTTCCTTAATACTTGCCGGCAGATCCTTGTCATCATAGAGCTCAAGCGTAAATTTCTCATTTTTCAAGTAATAGGAAGTATGGGGAATTTGTTTGGTTTCCCCTTCCAGAACGCTCATATATTCATCCATATGCCAGCCAGGGATACTGCGCATTAAAACTCCCAACAGGAAAATAATGAGGCCAATATGATTAATGTAGGGCCCCCAGCGGCTAAATCGGTATTTTTCAGCAAGGAGCGCCGTTCCATCCGTATGTACACGATAATTTTTTTTGCGAAGCAGCACGCCAAGCTGGCTTGTCCAGGCTTCCTCATCCGTTTGATCCGGTAATTTGCCTACGTAAGTCACTTTCTGCCTAGTTAAAAAATTGATGTGCTTACGAATTTGCTGTTTAGACAGTGCACGATAAAGCGGCAAGACTCGATCCAAACTACAAATAACGAGTGATGTCCCAATCATAAACAACAGCGTGATAAACCACCACGAGCTAAAGGTGTGCGAAAATCCGAGAAAATGGTAAATGGTACCCAGTGTTCCATAGTTTTGCGCATAGTACTGCGCAGGATCCATATCTAAGAACGTATTTTCTTGCGGGAAAATTGTGCCTACTGCTGAAGCGACAACCGTCCATATGATGATCCATACCGCTATTTTAACCGAAGAAAAGAAATTCCAGACTTTATCCAGTACGGAAGGGTTGGATTTCTGTGAACGGCGAGCCATCCCGTCGTATCGCATCTCCAATAAATCTCTGCCATCCACATCGACTAGCGGATTACCGCAAGATTCGCAGAGTGAGGTGCCGGTTGGATTCTGATGCCCGCAATCACATTTGGTGTTGTGAAACATGATGAACCTCCTAAGCATAGTGCCTCCACTTAACGCTTGCTTCGTAAGCAGTAAGCGGCATTTTACTCCAGTGTAACTAATATCAAAAGCGTTTTCATTTGTAAATCCTTCTTATCACACTTACCCAAGTTAAGACTTCGTTTTCGCAACTAGCTTAGTAAGCGTCTCATCGATAAACAACTCGGACATTTGGCCTATCTTTTTCACTTCAACTTTGCCATCCGCTCCAATAAAGAAGGTTGTCGGATAATCCATAACCCCGTACATTTTCCGCACCTGTTCCTTCGCATCTAGCAATACAGGCATATTCAGCTTGTACTGATCCATGAAGCTCTGAACCGTGACTTTATTTTTATCGACGTTAACCTCGAGAAAGACAACGCCTTGCTGGCTCCATTTGTCATATTGCCTTTGGAGTGCAGGCATCTCTTCTTTACATGGCGGACAAAAAGTTCCCCAAAAATTAATTAATAGAGGCTTCCCTTTGTAATCCGATAACTCATGGGTTTTGCCATCGAGACCAATTAAGCTGAACTCCGTAGCTTTATCACCGACTTGTGGATACTTCTTACTATCCGAGGCCGACAAATTCGTAATAATCGTAAACACACCAATAATAAGCACGACAGCAAATATGGCCATCTGTACCCATTTCTTATTTCTACCCATGTTTGATCACCTTCACTTATTAACATTGTTAGCCAATTTCGGCACGTTTATATGTCCATTATAACGAAAAGAAGGCCAATTCTTTATTGGCCTTTTTGAACGTTATGTGTCTGGAGCGCTGCTTCCCTAAGCTCTTCTACCTCTTTCGGCGTCAGGTGACGATACTTCGCTCTTGGCAAGCCAGTAAGAAAGATCGGACCAAACTTAATGCGTTTAAGCTTAATTACAGGGAAAGCAATCGACTCAAACATACGTCTTACTTGTCGATTCCTACCTTCGTAGATCGTAATTTCAATAATGGATTCATTTTTCGTTGGATTCACATCCGCATATTCCACTTCAGCTGGAGAGGTCATGCCATCATCCAACTGAACGCCAATTCTAAGCTTCTCAAGCAGTGTTCCGTGCGGAACTCCTTTGACGGTAGCTTGGTAAGTCCTCGGAACGTGATGCTTCGGATGTGTTAATAAGTGCGCAAATTCTCCATCGTTGGTCAGAAGGAGTAACCCTTCCGTATCATAATCCAGTCGTCCGACCGGGTAGACGCGTTCCCTAATGCCAGGTAAGAAATCCGTCACTACTTTGCGCCCTTCAGGATCTGTCGCACTTGTAATAACACCCTTTGGCTTATTCAAGATGACATAAATTTTCTTTTGTTGGCCGACTGTACGACCATCGACCTTAATTTCATCTTCCGATGCGTTCACTTTCACGCCAAGCGTCGTGACGACTTCCCCATTCACTTGTACGCGCCCGGACGTGATAATTTCTTCGCATTTCCTGCGGGACGCGATCCCCGCTTCGGCTAATACTTTTTGCAGTCTTTCCATGATCCGCTTTCACCTCATGCTAATGATAACGGAGTTAATAGTAAATCACAAGTGTATGAAGCGTGTTCGAGGCATATTCACCCCAGAATGGAGCCATTAAGTGAAAACTAGATAACAAATCACAATAGAGGCAACGAATCCTACAAGATCAGAAATAAGTCCTACCTTTAGCGCATAGCCCGCTTTACGGATGCCAATTGCTCCAAAATAAACCGTCACAACATACAACGTCGTATCCGTACTGCCCTGTACGGTTGAAGCGATCCTCCCAATCATCGAATCAGGGCCGAATTGCTCGATGAGATCAGTTGTGAAAGCCAGAGAACCCGCGCCTGTAATAGGCCTTAGAATGGCAAGTGGAAGCACTTCAGTTGGGATGCCCATACTTTCAAATAAAGGCCTCATCCAGCTAAGCACAATATCCATCGCACCCGATGCGCGAAAGACAGATATAGCTACCATCATCCCAACAAGATGTGGAATTATTTTAATTGCAGTGTCAAAACCTTCCTTCGCCCCTTCTACAAAAGACTCATAGACCGGAACTTTGCGATAGGCAGCGTATAAAGGGATAAAGACAATCATAACAGGTATTGCCCAAGCAGACAGGAGTGAGACGAAGGCATACATACATAATCATCCTTTCAATGGAGGAATGGGCGAGCGAGACCTCCGATACCAACGATCTACCAAAATAGCCGCAGCCGTTGAAATCGCAGTCGCGATTAACGTGGTACCCACGATTTCAGCCGGATTCACGGAATTATAATTCATTCGAATGGCAATCAACGTAGTCGGAATTAGCGTGATGCTTGATGTATTTAAAGCCAGCAGTGTACACATTGCTGGACTTGCTGTATCCTTGTCCCCATTCAGTTTTTGCAGTTCCTGCATAGCCTTGATGCCCATAGGCGTCGCTGCATTCCCTAGGCCTAGGACGTTAGCGCTCATGTTAGACATGATGTAGCCAAGCGCTGGATGATTTTTCGGTATGCTGGGGAAAAGAAAGCGCACGAATGGGCGAAGCAGAACCGCTAGTTTGCTTAGAATGCCTGCATCCTCCGCGATACGCATCATGCCAAGCCAGAAGACCAGTACACTAATTAACCCGAAACATACGGTAACTCCACTCTTAGCGCCATCAAAAGCTGCTTGGGTTACCGTTTCCACATTACCGCTTAACGCTGCAACAATGAAACCCGCAACAATAAAAAATAACCATATCCAGTTCACCATTTCAGCAGCCCCCTAATCTAGCCATTCCGTCTCAGAGAAATTGAACATCTTATGTATCATCATGCTGCAAATCAATTGATAACGTGTAAGGAGTGTCTCTTTGTAGGGCTTCCCTACCTTAAAGCTAAAGGTCGACTGATCCGCCGCTTGCATACGCGTGCTTGTTTTATCGAACAAGGGGACCGTCTGTATGAGCTTCTTATTTAGAAAGTACTGTAAGCTCCCTCTTTCGCCCAGGCGATAATCCGTGGATAAGGGATCGACTAATACTACTTTTTTGCTAAGTGAGGCCGCTTCACCTTCCGCTAATGGGTAGGAGAAGGAATGACCAATAACCCAAGGATTACCGTCAATCGCATCACCTTTATTCGCGACTTGTTGAAGCGGATAATATTTGAAGCCATACTGCAGCAAACTTGAATGATCCGCCCAATCGTTCGGATCATTAAGCGTAACGACGGCAAGCTGCTGCCCGTTACGAGTAGCCGAGGACACGAGACAACGCTTGGCCAGCTTGGTATACCCCGTTTTGACGCCATCGGAGCCTTCAAAAAGAGAAAGCATCTTATTCTTATTCAACCACGTGTAATCCCATTTTTCATTAGGATTCGGGACTTTTTTCACCTTGGTGCTAACAATTTCTTGAAAGATGGGATTTTTCAATGCATAAGCAGTGAGCTTTGCCATATCATTTGCGCTCGAACGATGGCCCTCGCCTTCATCTAACCCTGACGGATTCATAAAGTTCGAATGGGTCATTCCAAGCATCTTCGCCTTTTCATTCATCAGATAGACGAAGCCCTCCACACTTCCCCCAACATGCTCAGCGATTGCCGTTGCGGCGTCATTCCCTGAACGCAGCATCAGCCCATACAACATATCGTGTAAGCGCATCTCTTCACCCAGCTTCAAATAAATAGAAGAACCTTCTTTACCGAACGCATTTTTGCTAACCTTGACCGTATCCGTCAACTTGCCATTATCGATGGCTACGATGGCCGTCATAATTTTGGTCAAGCTGGCTATACGCATGGGCACGTCCCCTTTTTCACTATATAGGATGCGTCCTGACTCCACGTCGATAAGAGATGCACCCACAGCATTAGCATGCACGACAGGCGGGGCTGCCTCCACTTGTCCCAGTGGAGCGCAAAGTAAGCACACGAATGCTGTCCACATTATTGTAATCCTGACTTTTTTTTTCATCATAATCCTCCTAGGCAAAAGAACTTGTACGTATTGATCAGACAAAACTTTGTACAAGTATATGCTTTTCCAATTGGGATATGTCCAAGTCTTGTTATTTACAAACCATCATACACTCGGTATAATGAGAAAGAATTTCATATGGAGATTACCGGAGGAGCCTGCCAACGCGGGCTCTTTTTGCATTTTTTTGGGTTCTCCGTGCAAACTAACACGACATACAAAGGAGGAGAAACATGATGACTTGGCTAGCCTTACTTATTTTCTTAATAACGTATGCATTGATTATTTCTGAAAAAGTGAACCGCGCCGTTATCGCCATGCTGGGGGCAGCGATCATGATCATTGCGGGCATCCTTGATGTTCACAAAGCTTTTGAACATTATATTGAATGGGGAACCATTACCCTACTAATCGGGATGATGATTCTCGTAGGCATAACGAACAAAACCGGCGTCTTCCAGTTCGTAGCCATTCGTGCGGCTAAACTAGTGAAAGGCGATCCCCTGCGTATTTTATTAATCATGGCAACCTTAACAGCCATCGGTTCTGCGCTTTTGGATAACGTAACTACGGTGCTACTCGTCGTGCCCGTAACTTTTGCCATAACACGAATCTTGGAAGTCAATGCGGTGCCCTTTTTAATGGCGGAAATCATGGCTTCTAATATCGGCGGCACAGCAACGCTCATCGGAGATCCACCTAATATCATGATTGGTTCGGCCAATCCACACCTAACATTCAATGCTTTTTTACTTAACCTTGCTCCGATAACAGTTATTATTATGGGAGTTACGCTGTTCATTCTTTATTGGATCTATAAGCGTCAATTAAAACCAAACCCTCAGCTTCAAGCCAAATTAATGAATATGAGGGAGAGCGACTTTATACAAGATCCTGTTTTGATGAAAAAATCATTACTCATCTTGGGACTTACAATAATTGGTTTTATGCTCCACGCCATCATTCATGTGGATGCTGCGGTCGTGGCAATAACTGGAGCCATTCTCCTCATGATATTCGGACTCAAAGAACATGAAGTCGAAACTGCTTTTGATTCGGTAGAATGGGTAACGATTTTCTTCTTCGCAGGCTTGTTTAGCTTAGTAGGAGGTCTTCAAGAAGTGGGCTTGATCAAAGATTTGGCCATGAAAGCTTTGGACGTCACAGAGGGGAATATTGGGACAGCTTCTATTCTTATCTTATGGGGATCAGGGATTGCATCAGCCACTATCGACAATATCCCTTTCGTCGCCACGATGATCCCGTTAATCAAAGACATGGCAGATGCTCTCGGTTTAGCAGTGGATTCTCCCCAAGTTACTACACTTTGGTGGTCTCTCGCACTAGGCGCGTGCCTAGGAGGAAATGGCACTATCATTGGAGCTTCTGCCAATGTCATTGTTGCTGGACTCGCCGCTAAAGAGGGCAAAAGCTTCAGTTATTTTGAATTCCTAAAAATAGGTGTACCCATAACGCTTGTTTCTCTTCTACTTGCTCAGATCTATGTATATTTCAGATATTTGATGTAAGCCACACTAAAAAAGCTGTCCGCGAGGACAGCTTTCCATTTTAATTAATGCTAAACAATAAAGTTCTGATTTTCGATATTTGTCACATTGCTGGACCCCGAAGTAGTTAAGCCACTCGTTGGCGTTTTTGCGCTTAACCCTTTAATCATACTCTGGATTTTATCCACAACTTGTGGCGCTGAATCAATCAAGCGCTCCAGTATATGCGTTTGGTTATCCAACGGAACCACTTTCACGCCATTTTTACCAACTACCAAAAAAGCAATAGGTGTAATAGATACCCCGCCTCCACTACCTCCACCGAAAGGGAGTGCCACCTTAGCGTTAATTGCATCGCTTTTGTCAAGGGAGCCACCTTGTATTTCGATTTCTGAATCCGTGACGAATTCACTTCCACCAGCAGCAAACCCGAAGCCTACTTTGGAAATCGGCATAATGACGCTGCCGTCTGGCGTTTCAACCGGATCCCCGACAATGGTATTCACGTCAACCATCTCTTTGATGTTTTCCATCGCAACTTTCATTAACCCTTGGATCGGATGTTCTGACATCGTTATCTACCTCCTAATCGTTTTTGGCCAGAAAAACTGGCATCGGAATCATAAGCTTGAAAGAGCAATAATGGTTCTTTTTTAGAATGCCCTCACGGGTTTGCCCTTATGTACGACTTCTAGCATCACGAAACGGTTTTGGGTCTAGTCTTATGCAAAATTTGGATCCAAGCACGCAGTCCTCCTTTCACCTTGGCCGCTCTAACCACTAACCGAACACCTGCTAACAAAACAAACCAGACACGGATACGGCCAGCTGCACGCAGCTCTGTGTCAAAATGCATTTGGTTGTATTGTGGAACAACATCAATCATGGGCTTCGTCTGCAGCTTGATATATTGAATTCCAAAACCAAGAAGGGATGATTTAATTGCCCAAATCGCTCCAGTGGTGATTGCTGTTTCAGGAGCATCTCCAACGCCGACCCGTGTGGTCCATCTTAACTCGGTACATTCGACTTTAGCTAAGGTCATCTTCATCCAATCGTACAAATGGAGCGTATTGACGAGTGCTATTTTAGCTTTTTTATAAAAAGAAATAATTTTTTCTTTGGTGATATGCTCTTTCTGTGCATCCTTGAGTTCCGCATTCGATTTCGATTTCGAATTCGATTTCGTAACCGTCTCTGATTTAATCATAATACCCTGACCGAAACCTTTAAACTGAATAATCGGAATGACATATCGGTACCTGACCAGCCCGAACAAAGCTCGCATTTCCACAGATAACGTGTCATTATCCTTAACCCTAGAAAAATAAAACTCACCGCGAATAAAACTGCTCATCACGACGATAAGCATAAACAAGATCACAAGAACGACCATCCCTACCCCAAACAACATCAACGCGTTGATCCCTCCTAAACAAAAAAACTCCACTGCAAGAAGAGTCTTCTCGCCATTGGAGTTAGTATGTACCATTATTCGCCGCGTTTATCCATATCTTCAAAAGTGATTTGCTTTTGATCACCTAAACGATCGAACAGCATCCGCGTTTCTTCTTCTAAATCCAAATTCCCTTGGAAGCTGGTAGAATCGGGAAGCTCTTGGATGGAGCTTAAGCCGAAGTATTCCAGAAATTGCTTGGATGTTCCATAGAGTATAGGCCTCCCCACTGCATCAGCTCGACCGACTTCTTCAATAAGATCTTTTCCCGTTAACGTTTGCAAAGCGCGGTCACACTTCACTCCACGAATTTCTTCAATTTCTACCCGGGTAATTGGCTGCTTATAAGCAACAATCGATAATGTTTCCAATGCTGCCTGCGAAAGAGAGGATCGTGAAGGTGTATAGGCAAGCCGCTCAAAGTAAGGCGCATGGGCAGCTAGTGTAGTCAATTGGTAAGCTCCGGCCACTTCCACAATTTGTACCCCGCGGCCTTTGCGTTTGAAATCTAATTTCATATCACGGAGTAAATCGGTTACTAAATGTAAGTCAAGCTCTAACACTTCAGCCAATTGCTTGGCATCCAAGCCTTCGTCGCCCGAGGCGAAGAGCAATCCTTCAATAATTGATTTCATCTGTTGAAAATTGAGTGTCAATTGCAGAATCCTCCTCTTTGGCTTGAATGACGATATCTTCAAATAGCTGATGCTGAAAGCACGTCACTTTTTTCATTTTCATTAATTCCAATAAGGCTAAGAACGTGATAACAATTTCTTCCCTTGTCATTTCATAATCGAATAGCTTGGAAAAAAGCAGCTTGCCACCCTTAAATTTGAGCAGGTCTACGACTTCTCGCATGCGGTCTTTCACGGAAATTTCATCTCTTCGGATCTTTGCAATGACATTACGGTTTGATAATTTGCGCAAAGTACGTTGGAAAGCAATGAGTAGATCCGCTACGTCAAGCCCCTCTACTGGGTTTTCGTGTACAACCGGTCTAAAAGGGGTTAAATCCTCCGGCTCGCGCGTATAAATTAAGCTTCGCTCCACTTCTTTATCACGGAGCATGTCTGCTATCGATTTATACTTCCGGTATTCAATCAGCTTCGCAACGAGCTCGGCACGAGGATCTAAATCATCATCCATACCGTAATCATATTCATCATCAAATTCAATAACAGGCGGTTTAGGCAGCAGCATCTTACTTTTAATAGATAAAAGCGTAGCCGCCATGACGAGAAATTCGCTAGTTACATCAAGCTCCAACTCCTGCATAGCCTGTACATAAGCTAAGTACTGATCCGTGATGTCTTTAATCGGTATATTATAAATATCGAGTTCATTTTTATCAATCAGATGCAGCAATAGATCAAGGGGGCCTTCATACGCTTCGAGCTTATAAGTGACTTTCATTCAGCTTTCCCCCTTGTCAAAGTGAAAATAAGTTCATCACAATTTGTGCAGCTAGTGGATAAATATGTGCCAGTGCCCACTGACCGATCGGTGTTATCATTAGGATAAGAACTAGTAAAAGACCATAGTATTCATTTCGTTCAAACCACGGGCGATTCCGATCCGAAACAAGCCCCCGCACCACAAACCAACCGTCTAGCGGGTACAACGGTAATAGGTGGATCATACCCATCATAAGATTAACAATAACGCAATACTGCAAATAGACTCGCCATTCCTCCACAGCAATTGTCTCTACGCCTCTGCCTATCCAGGTCGGAGCAAAGAAATACAACCACCAAAAGAAAAAGACAAGTAAGAGATTCATTAAAGGCCCTACCAAATAAACGAAAGTAAGAGACAGTTTAGGCCGTCTTCGAAATTGGGTCACATCTAACGGAAGCTTTTTGGACCAACCATATGGTCCAAACACAATCATGGCTAGCCCCAAGGCATCGATATGTGCCAAGGGGTTTAGCGATAATCGTTTGCTGTCCCTGGCTGTTCGATCTCCCAATAGCCAAGCAGTGCCCGCTTGTGCTGCATCATGCAACGTCATCGCAATCAGAAAGGCGAACAACCTAGGAAGCAGTGTTTCAAGATGAAAATAAGACAGCATTAAGAAGAGAATTGTTTAGTCAAATTCGCCATTTCGATCGCTGTAACGGCCGCTTCCCAACCTTTATTACCAGCTTTCGTACCCGCACGTTCTATCGCTTGTTCTATGGAATCCGTCGTCAACACGCCAAAAATAGTCGGAATACCTGTTTTCAAATTGATTGCCGAGACTCCCTTAGCCACTTCGCTGCACACATAATCAAAATGTGGCGTTGAGCCGCGAATAACCGTACCTAATGTAATAACCGCATCGTATTTACCGCTTTCCGCCATCTTTTGAGCAATCAACGGAAGCTCGAAAGCGCCTGGAACCCAAGCGATATCCACTTCGTCGTCTTGTACACCGTGACGTTTCAATGCGTCCTGTGCCCCTCCCAAAAGTTTGGAAGTTATAAATTCATTGAACCGACCTACAACGATTCCGTATTTCAAGTTTTGCGAGACTAAATGACCTTCAAAAATGTTTGGCATGTGAGTTTCTACCTTTCCCTATTTGGAATGTTTATTTAAATGCCGCTGCCAGAGTCTTGAAATTCCAGCATGTGTCCAAGCTTTTGCTTTTTAGTTTGCAAATAACTTAAGTTATGTTCTTTACTTTCCATTTGAATCGCCACGCGCTCAACGACCTCTAGACCATAACCTTCGAGACCTTTAATTTTGCGAGGATTATTCGTTAAAAGGCGAAGCTGGCGAATGCCAAGATCTTTTAAAATCTGCGCTCCGATGCCATAATCCCGAAGATCTGGAGCAAAGCCAAGCTTAATATTCGCCTCAACCGTGTCAAATCCCTGCTCTTGCAGCGCGTAAGCTTTCAATTTATTAATTAAACCGATACCTCGACCTTCCTGTCGCATATATAATAATACACCTGAGCCTGCTTCATCAATCTGTTTTAATGCAGCATCAAGCTGTGGCCCGCAATCACATCGATGAGAATGGAAGACATCACCCGTCAAACACTCGGAGTGAACACGAACCAGCGTCGGCTGCTTAGGGTCTAGCGTTCCCTTCACCAACGCAACGTGCTCCTTGTTGTCTAACTGGTTCGTATAGGCAATCGCCTTGAAGGTACCAAAATCAGTTGGCAGGCTGATTTCAACTTCTCGCTTAACTAATTTCTCCTGCTGATTACGATAATGAATCAATTCCTTAATGGTAATGATGCTCAGCTCATGTTGCGCGGCAATATCCATTAGATCAGGTACACGCGCCATTGTGCCATCTTCTTTAATCACTTCACAAATTACTGAAGAGGGATAAGATCCACACATGGTGGCAAGATCTACGGCCGCTTCTGTATGTCCTGCCCTGCGCAGTACCCCTCCTGCTTTGGCGATCAAAGGAAATATATGACCAGGCCTACGAAAATCTTGCGGTCTTGTTTGGGGATCGATCAATGCCTGGACAGTGGCTGAACGTTCATGAGCGGAGATTCCCGTGCTTGTCCCGATATGATCGACTGAAACCGTAAATGCCGTTCCATGAAAGTCCGTATTTCTTGCTACCATTGGAGGTAAGTCTAGCGCTTGCGCTCGTTCCTCCGTAATCGGTACGCACACAAGCCCACGACCTACTTTGATCATAAAATTGATAACTTCAGGAGTCGCTTTATCCGAAAGCGCGATAAAATCCCCTTCATTTTCACGGTCTTCATCATCCACTACTATAATCACTTTACCTTGTTTTAAATCATCAAGAGCTTCTTCAATCGTATTAAAACGCACCTCTGCCATTTTCACCCCTCCTAAACATTTTTATTTGAGAACTTGTAACGGGAGATAAGGTCATCGCTTTCGGTATGGCTAACTATTACATGAAGCCGTGCTCCGCCAAAAAGCTTTCTGATAAAGCACGCGGCTTCCTTCCGCTATCTCCCTCACCTGACGGACCGAAACGAAGAAGTCTTTCCATATATTTGCCTAAAACATCGCACTCAATGTTAACGGTATCTCCAGCCTTCTTGTCATGAAGAACCGTCTGCGCCAGCGTATGCGGAATGATAGATACAGCAGCATCGTGCTCCGTCACACTTACTACGGTAAGACTGATGCCGTCAATCGTAATCGAACCACCAGCTAGGATATATCTAAATATCTCCTTATTCTCCGGAGCGAACCGGTAGACAACCGCATTTTCTTCGGGTGAGCGGGAGAGGATTGTAGCTGTCGTATCCACGTGGCCCTGCACGATATGACCGCCGAAACGACCGTTAGCGGCCATAGCCCGCTCCAAATTGACGCGAGTGCCATTTAGCAGCTTACGCAGATTCGTTTTGCGATACGTTTCAGGCATGACATCCACGGAGAAGGATTCTGCATCAAAGGCAATCACCGTTAAGCAAACACCATTCACGGCAATGCTATCTCCAAGATGAACATCCTCAAGCACTCGCTTAGCGCCAATCGTCAGCACCATCGCTTGTCCCTGACTGTGGATGCGACGCATATGGCCGATCTCTTCAATAATTCCGGTAAACATGCAAATCCTCCATTCCTAAGAACACATTCACAAACCTACGGTTTACGTGTATTTCGGATAACCCGTCAAACAGATATCCGAACCAAACTGCTCCACTTTTACCCGGTCTAGCCTTATGGCGTCGGCCATCTTCGCAAAGCCTGTAAAGTTGAAGTTCGATGGCGCTTCACTGCCGCCGCCAATTATTTTGGGCGCATACATGAGCACCAGCTTATCAAGCAGCCGCTGCTCCAGCATAGCGCCGCTTAGTCTGCCGCCACCCTCGAGCAGGATGGAGCCGATCTCTCGCTCGCCCAGTTGGCGCATGGCGTGCATGAGATCCACCTGCGGGCCGTCCCCGCAGGTAAGAACCGCGATGCCGCGCGCTTCCAGCGCAGCGCGGCGCTCTGCGGGCGCTTGCGCGCTCGCGAGCAGGATCGTCGGCTGATGATCCTGCTCCTGCAGCACACGGGCGTCCAGCGGGACTCGCAGCTGCGAGTCCGCGATGATCCGTACCGGCTGCACAGCCGGCACGTCTCCGCGGGCGCTCAGCAGCGGATCGTCGGCGATGACGGTGTCAACGCCGACCATGATACCCTGATGCCGATGGCGCAGGGTGTGCACAAAGGCCCGAGACGCTTCGGAAGTAATCCACTTGCTGTCGCCTGTCTTCGAGGCGATCCGGCCGTCTAGCGTGCTTGCCGTCTTGAGCGTTACGAACGGCATTCGCGTAACGATGAATTTATTGAACACCTCGTTCATCGAAGCGGCTTCCTCCCCGAGCAGCCCAACACTCACATCAATGCCATGGGCGCGCAGCTTTCCAATCCCCGAACCGGCAACTTGCGGGTTCGGATCGGTTCCCGCTACAACGACACGCGTCACCCCGGCTTCTACGAGTCGGTCGCTGCACGGGGGTGTCTTTCCGAAATGACTACATGGCTCTAGTGTAACATAAGCCGTGCTGCCTTTCGCCTCTTCCCCAGCCATCTGCAGCGCTAAAACTTCCGCATGGCCTTTGCCCCGCTTAAGGTGTGCACCCATTCCTACAATGCGTCCATTCTTCACAAGGACGCATCCAACAACAGGATTGATCCCCGTCTGTCCTAGAGCGCTCTGTGCAATTTGCAGCGCAAGGCGCATATAGGCTTCGTCATTTATCACGTGCACTGTTTCACCGCCTCACCCTGCTAACACAGGAATTTGAATGCAAAAAGGCCCCTCCGTGTATCGGATAGGGGCCAGAGATTGTTTAGATAACACGAAAAAGCTTCATCCATACCTGCTTGCCACATTTTTGATCACATCAAACAACAACGGCGCAATCGCTCAAAAGAGCAGACCTGCCGAATTTTTGTTTACGTGAAAAAATGAACAACCATGCATAGCGAATCTATCTGTTCGCGTTTTCCTTCTCCCATCCAGACTATACTGTCGGTTCCGGAATTACACCGGATCAGCCGTAGCGAAGCTGTGCATCAGGTACCGCTAGCTTCAAAACGGGTCACGGACTTATCGATTAGCAGCAAACAAGTACCGCTAGTCAAATTACCGCCGGTGTGGAATTGCACCACGCCCCGAAGGTTTGCATTGTTTTACATTCAAGAAGAAAGTAATTAATTACTAGTCAGTAACTAAAAATTACTTTCATAATGAAAAATTTATCATTCACAACTAGAAAAAGCAAGGGCTTTTTTACCTCCAGCATTTATTTCATAGTTTTTATATTAAATAACTCGGATTTATTGATGTCAACAAAAAAAGAACCTATTGATCGTTTGGAATCAACAGGCTCTTCTCAAGTGTTTACAATGAATTAAACTTCAACAACTTCTACTTTTTCCATAAGGTCTTTGCCTTTAAAACCATCAACAAACTCCATCCCTTTGGACACTTTACCAAAAACAGTATGTTGTCCATCCAAATGTGGTTGTGGTTGGTAGGCGATGTAGAATTGGCTTCCGCCAGTGTTTCTGCCTGCATGAGCCATAGCTAGAGAGCCGCGCTCATGTTTGTTCGGATTAATTTCACAATTAATTTGGTAGCCTGGGCCACCAGTTCCTGAACCGGATGGACATCCACCTTGTGCTACGAATCCTGGAATAACGCGATGAAAAACAAGTCCGTTGTAGAAACCGGAGTTTGCTAATTTTTCAAAGTTGGCAACCGTATTAGGAGCGTCATTTTCGAAAAGATCGATAACAACTTCTCCTCCGCCTGCGAGTTTAATATGTGCTTGTTTGGCCATGTGTGGTCCACTCCTTTAGACAATAATATCTTATTCTACTATGAATTCATCCATTTCACAAACCGAGCATAATCGGCTGATGAATCCAGCATTCACTTCATGTTCAAAAGTCCTCCTCATTCCCCCTGCAAAGAGAGTTCGACTTGGAATTTATCCGAAATGAAGAAGGAAACCAAGAGCTAGGCTCGAGGTTTCCTTCTTCATTTCTTTAACGTTATCCGCTTAAACAGTGCTGATTACTTTTTTCATTTTCGCAGGAATTACATCGTTACTCACGAGGTTATCGAAAGATTCGCGTTTGACAACAAGATCGCTTTGTCCGTCCTTCACAAATACAACGGCTGGCCGACGTATACGATTGTAGTTGCTTGCCATCGCATAGTTGTAAGCACCTGTGCAAGAGACCGCCAGAAGGTCGCCTTTGCTAACCTTAGGCAGCTTCAGATCCCAAATCAGCATATCGCCGCTCTCACAGCATTTACCTGCGATGGAGACAACCTCATCTGGTTGTTCGGTTGCACGGTTTGCCAGCATGGCCTCGTATTCCGACTCATAGAGAGCAGGGCGCGGGTTGTCAGTCATACCGCCATCAACAGCCACATATTTACGAACGCCTGGAATCTCTTTGGTCGTACCTATACTGTACAGCGTAGTACCTGCATCACCTACGATGCTGCGCCCCGGCTCCGTCCAAATCTCTGGCAGCGGATAATCGTTGCTGCCGAAGTTTTCCTTAATCGCATCCGTTATTGCTTTAACATATACAGCTACAGGAAGCGGAGTATCCCCTTCCACATAGCGAATACCGAAGCCCCCGCCAAGGTTAATGACCTTGAACGTAACGCCTGTTTGAGCGCGAACCTCCACGGCGAAACCAGCTACTTTCTCAGCCGCCATGTGAAAGCCTTCAACCTCGAAAATCTGAGAACCAATATGGGAATGTACCCCTAGAAGCTCTAAGTTACTCAATTGAGAAGCTTCTTGAATCGCGCGAAGTGCAGTGCCGTTACCCAAATCAAAGCCGAATTTGGAATCTGTTTGACCAGTCGAAATATATTCATGCGTATGCGCTTCAACACCTGGCGTAATACGCAGTAAAATTTTAACTTTTTGGCGTTTCTCGCCAGCTATGGCATCCAGCATATGAAGCTCGATAAAGTTGTCAACAACGAAGCAGCCGATTTTGGCCTCAATCGCCATTTCGATCTCTTCCACTGTCTTGTTATTTCCATGGAAATGAATACGCTCTGCGGGGAAACCTGCTTGGAGCGCAGTAAACAGCTCGCCTTCGGAAACAACGTCGAGTGACATGCCCTCTTCCTCTACAATACGGCACATCGCCATGACGCAAAATGCTTTACTTGCATAGGCAACTTGAAATTTCAAACCGGATGCCTTGAAGGCCTCAACAAATTCGTTACAGCGTTGACGTACAAGCGCTTCGTCGTATACGTATAAAGGCGTTCCATATTTAGCGGCCAACTGCGTCGCGTCAACGCCACCGATTTGGAGGTGCCCTTGATCATTTATTTTGCTCGTACCGTGTAAATACATCGCTATGATTTCCCTTCTCTCTATACATCTATTGTATAATTTTCACGATATAGCTTCGTATGCATTACTATTTAAAGTACCATAGTGAAAGCGCTTTTGACAATACACACTTCAACATAAACACAAAAAGGACAGGGGAATTCCCTGTCCTTTTTGTGCTTCTACTTTGGTTGGCGTGTCCCATCGATGGGTTTGGTTAAACTGGGCCGCGTTTTTCCGGCAAGAATAGGGCGACGCACCAGAATTGCGAAAAAGCTTTTCGCATTAAATGGTATTAATGGCCACATATAAGGCGCATTAAACGATCTGCGAGTTGCCAGAAGAAGCAACCACACTGTTGAGCCGATAATAAGACCCGGGACCTGAAAGATTGAAACAACAATTAAGAGAAGCAGCCTTGTAATTCGATTGGCCAAACCTAGCTCATAGCTTGGCGTAGCGAACATCCCTATGGAGGCTAACGCTAAGTATAGGATCACTTCATTAATAAAAAGCCCTGTCTTCACCGCGATATCCCCAATCAGGATTGCTGCAACCAAACCCATTGCTGTAGCTAGAGGCGCTGGGGTATGAATAGCTGCCATCCGCATAAGATCGATACCAATATCAGCTAGAAGAAACTGTACGAGCAACGGCAATGTTCCTTCTTTCTGCGGTCCAAGAAACTCTAAACCCACTGGCTTCAACGATGGATCTATTACCATTAGAAACCACACTGGCAGCAGAAATAATGAAGCCATAATGCCACCGAAACGAACCCATCTTAAGTAAGTACCAATAAAAGGTGTCTGCCTATATTCTTCTGCATGCTGAACATGATGGAAAAATGTCGTTGGCATAATCATTACACTTGGCGATGTATCCACGAAGATGCACACATGGCCTTCCAATAAATGGGCCGAAACAACATCAGGCCGCTCAGAATAGCGAACCATGGGGTAAGGATTCCAACCTTTATTAACAATCGCTTCTTCCAATTGCTTTTCGCCAAGCGGTAGACCGTCAATCTCCACTGCCTTAACCTTGTCTTTAATTGCTTGCACCAAATCAGCGTCGGCGATGTCGTTTATGTAGGCCACACACACATCCGTTTTTGTCCTCTTACCGATCTGCATAATTTCCAGCTTAAATCTTTCATCGCGTATGCGGCGTCTGACCAAGGTTACATTAATCAACAAGGTTTCAACGAAACCGTCCCTCGACCCGCGAACAACCCGCTCTAAATCAGGCTCTTCGGTGTTACGAGCAGGATAGCTTTTGACATCAATAGCTATCGCCGTTGTCTCTCCTTCTATAAAGAGCGCAGTCCCTCCCATGAGCACTTGACCCACAATTTCAGACATTTTTTTGTAGGACTTTACTTGAATGTGGGGAATCAGATTTTCCATAAATGCTTCTACGGTATGATGCTCGACTGCTTTTTTATCTGCGTAGGAAAGACGAGTTATAATGTCAGTTAAGACCGTATCTTTGGCGAAGCCGTTGCAATAGAATAAACCTACTCGTTTGGTGCCGTACACCATCTCTCTGAGTACCAAGTCAAAACTCTTGTGTAATCCGACCCGCTCCTCGAGAACTCGCTGGACTTGTCTCAAATTTCGAGGAATGTCCTCTTGTACTTTCAACGCTTTCTCTTGCGCGGTCATATCCGTTTCTGGATTATACGGAGATAAATTCCCCTCCTCATCAATGGCCAGCTTTTGATCGTTCTCCTTGCTATTTTTATTGTTTGATTCTCCTGCTTTTACGATCACCTTCATCTTAATTCTCCTCACTCTCTTTCAATTAATAAAGCAGCCATTCGAATAAGGATCCTACGACCTTGCCGAAGATCATCGCCATAAGCAACAAAATCATATAAGAGCCCATACCTACCCGTTTGGCTAGAATGGGAAGTACATTAATAATCTCCGTTAACGCAGCGGCAAGCATTCCTACAAAACAGCCTGCAAAAAGACCAACTAAAGCCGTGCTCATCGGATACAAATTCAGCTTACCATCGCCAAAATCAACCCATGTAAAAACAAGTGAGCCTGTAACGACCGCTGCCTCGTAGGCGTGTATGCTCTTAAAAGAGTGTGTAATCTGGGCTAGCCGCGGAATAATATCAAGCACAACCAAAAAAGCGACCATACCGCTTCCAACAGCGATTCCACCAGCTAGTCCAATAAAGGCGGCGAGAATGTCTTTTGCTATCTGCGCGATCACTTGGAGTCTTCTCCTTCATGGATTTTGCCGTACTCTTCTGTAATTACGTAATGATTGACATTCTCCTGATACATGAACATCTCCACTTCCAGCGGACTTGGTTCTTCATTAAATTTCTTCTTAAAAAGATGGTTAAAGAAAATAACCATTCCTGCCCCAATGCCTAGGGAATAAGGAATTTGTAAAATAAGCGGGTGATCCACTCTTTTCCCCGTCATCAGCTCATAGATACGTTGATGAACTTCCAACATACTGACATCAGCATGAAAATTCATAATAGCAAGACCTGATCCTATAAAAAGCAATAACCACACGATACCGATTAAAATCGGACTCGGTTTCTTGTTATCCGTGTAAATCTCTAACAGTACGTGTGGTTCCCCAAAATGTTCAATCTGCAGTTCAGGATATAGTTCCTTTACTTTACGTACGATCACCATCATGTCAATAAGGACTCGATTGCCATCTTGCTGCTGAGGCTTATGAATGACAAGCGATGCTAGCGATTTTTCATATTCAGGCTCTACGATCATCTGTGCGATATGACTTAATTGGACAACGTTACCTTTGCGTACACGCGCTTTCCTGCGAAGCCGGATAAAAAGGTATGGAGCGGCAATATGACCCATTTTCTCCCCCCTTAGCGTTGATATCATCCATGTATAGGGGTAGTATGCAAAATTTTTCTCGCACCTAATCGCCCGCTCCTTTGGTAAATCCTCCTAGCCAAACGAATATGAATAAAGATTGTTTGGCATTGGCATATTAAACTTGAATAAGGCAACTATTCCTAGCAAAGAGGGTGATAACATGGCAAAGGTAGCGTTAACCTTAGTAATCATTGGTGCGCTCAATTGGCTACTGGTTGGGCTTTTCGAGTGGGATTTGGTTTCTGCTATATTAGGAGGAGCTTCACACCGTGAATCTTCAGGTTTAAGTCGAGTTGTCTATACGCTCGTAGGTTTATGCGGTTTATATTGTGTAAAATTCTATTCCGATGAAAGAACTGAAGTAAGATAGCTTCATGTAAAAAAGCCGTTGTTCCCTTTGAAAAGGGGGACAGCGGCTTTTACTATACTAGGCCTCCTATTATTGGAGTTGGGTTGGAGCGGCTGACACTTGATGCTGAAGTGTGTTCAATAACGAAT
Source organism: Paenibacillus sp. SYP-B3998 (assembly GCF_010820665.1). Classification (GTDB taxonomy): domain Bacteria; phylum Bacillota; class Bacilli; order Paenibacillales; family NBRC-103111; genus Paenibacillus_E. Next base: position 213,692 of record NZ_JAAIKC010000002.1, read on the forward strand.
GGTAATGCTGTTGGTGAGTGTAGATCATTTCTGTACACAGTTGTTGAAATAATGGATTCCTTGATGTCACCGCTGCCCCCGTACATTGCTTGATTAGCAACATTAACCCTTATCTACTATTTCCACGAGTATGGGTAATTATGAATAGTTACGGTTCGATTCATCGCATACTATTTTAGTCCTCATCCTAGCTAAAGGAGTTCCATTATGGATCTGCATACTGGCTCACTATTATGGCCGAATACGTTTCCCGAGTTTCCTGTATATCCAGTTCTTGAATCGGATATTGAATGTGAAGTTCTCATTATCGGTGGCGGATCAGCTGGCGCGCTAATGGCCTATGAACTCACCCAACATGGTGTAGATACCGTACTTATCGATAAAAGGAACATTAGTGGCGGTACCTCCTGTGCCAATACAGGTCTTCTTCAATTTGCCAGCGATAAACATTTGACTGCTTGTATGCATACGTATGGTGTGGATAAGGGTATTCGTCTGTACCAGTTATGCAAAGATGCTATAAATGAGTTAGAGCAAATAACTTCAATGCTTGAAATTGACAGTAAATTCGTTAGGCGGAGCTCCCTCTATTTCTCCAGTTGCCAGGAGCACCTCCCCCTGTTGAAAGCAGAATTCGCAGCACTTATTGAATTAGGAATTGATGCGATTTATTTAGAAGAAGAGCAAATCTCCAAGTTGTATTCTTTCCGGAAATCCGGGGCAATTCTCTCTAACAACGACGCAGAAGTCAATCCATTTCGGATGGTACACGCTCTCATTCATCATGCTAATCAAAAAGGAATGCGTGTTTATGAACAAACAGAAGTATTAAGACAAAGCTACAAGCAAAATACAATCATTTTCCACTTGAAAAATCAACGCACCATCCGAGCACGCAAAGCTATCTTTGCAACCGGTTATGAGACTCAAAGCTTCAAGAAAAATCCTAATGCTGTTATGTCTAGCAGCTATGTGCTTGCAACACAACCCCTTTCCGAATTTCCAGGGTGGCCTGATCGCTGTCTGATCTGGGAAACCGCAAGACCTTATTTATACATAAGAACAACCTTGGACAATCGCATCATCATCGGAGGGTTGGATGAGGCTACAAAGATCCCGGCAGAGCGAGATGCTCGCCTGCTGCATAAAAAGGATTTACTGCTCCTAGAGATTCAGAAGCTGTTCCCTGGACTCCCTGCGTTGAAAGCCGAACACTACTGGGCTGCCACGTTCGGAGGAACGCATGACGGCTTTCCAATGTTCGGTCCGCAAGCAGGTTATCCCCATTGTTATTTCATTCTCGGTTATGGTGGCAACGGTACCGTCTATAACAAAATAGCTGCGAAAATCATCGCTGGACTGATTCTTAATGGTTCTCATCCTGATGCAGAATTATTTCGTTTTGATCGGAGTCCCAGTTCAGGTGTCTAAAAAAGGAGCTATCCAAAAAGGGGATCAGTAAAAGAGCGAGTCCCAAACAATAACGCAAAAACGCCTTCAAAACCACTATGCATGTGGGGATGAAGGCGTTTTTGCCGTAGGATTATTCACTGGGCAATTTGATCTTTGATTGATTGCAAAATTTTCTTCTCCAAGCGAGAAACCTGCACTTGCGAAATTCCCAATCGATTAGCCACTTCTGACTGTGTCTGATCCCGGAAATAACGCAGATAAACAATGAGCCGTTCTCGTTCTGAGAGGGTTCCTATGGCTTCATTCAACGCTAGCTTCTCAAACCATTTCTCCCCAGACTCATCAGAAATTTGATCCATCAATGTAATCGGGTCACCATCGTTTTCGAAAACCGTTTCGTGGATCGAAGATAGCGGTTTGTTCGCTTCCTGCGCGAAGACAACTTCCTCTGCTGTAATCATCAATTCTTCTGCTACCTCTTTAATTGTAGGCAATCGACCGAGCCGTTTAGACAGCTCATCCTTCGTCTTGCGTATTTTATTGGCCAACTCTTTCAGTGATCGACTAACTTTCAGTGTTCCGTCATCGCGAAGGAAACGTTGAATTTCACCGATAATCATCGGCACCGCATACGTAGAAAATTTAACATCATAAGATAGATCGAATTTATCAACGGACTTGAGCAGTCCGATACAACCGATCTGGAACAAATCTTCGGCTTCGTATCCTCTGTTCAAGAAACGTTGAACAACAGACCAAACCAGTCGGATATTGCAGCTGACGAGCGTTTCTCTAGCGAGTTGATCTCCGGATTGGCTGAGGGCGATTAACCGTTTGACTTCACTGTCGTCCAAATAACTGTGAGAGGCGTGTTTCAAATCGACATCCATAAGATCAAACCCCTAATTGTATAAAGCTTTTTTAGATTCAATTCGCTTCATCATTTTTATTTTGGTCCCGATTCCGACGGCCGTCACTACTTCCACTTCATCCATAAAATTTTCCATAATCGTAAAGCCCATACCAGAACGTTCAAGCTCCGGTTTGGATGTATAAAGCGGCTGCTTGGCTTGCTCCAAATCTTCTATCCCTAGCCCATTGTCTTCTACCGTAATGTGAACAATATCTTCATTGATTTGCGCCGAAATGGTGATCACACCATCGATCCGGTTGTTGTATCCATGAATGATCGAGTTCGTTACAGCCTCAGAAACGACCGTTTTAATATCTGTCAATTCATTCAACGTAGGATCTAATTGTGATACAAAAGCAGCTACAGCTACCCTTGCGAATGCTTCATTCTCAGAACGGCTGGCGAATTGCAGTGACATGAAATTTGTATCACTCATAGCGCAACCTCCAAACTGGAGATCGCAGATCTTTCGTTATCCTGAATCGAGACGATTTTGAACATTCCGGATAGCTCGAACAGACGGTAAACCGCAGGAGCAACGTCGCAAACAACCATCTTGCCGCCTTTGCCCGTGATTTGCTTGTAGCGACCAAGAATGACGCCAAGACCTGAGCTGTCCATAAAAGATAGATCTCTCAGACTGAGAATGAGATGGCGCGTTTCTTCCTTAGCAATCGCATCCTCCATCCTCGCTTTCACGCTATCTGCTGTGTGATGATCCAGCTCGCCTTTCAATCTAACAATCAGCGCTCTTCGGCCTTGCTCGAATTCAATTTGCAGGCTCAACATGTTCACTCCTTCCCTGTCTTGAAAGTAGATTTCTACAGGGAAGATGGAATATCCTGCCACCCGACAAAACTAGAAGAAAAGCGCTAAAAGTAGAAGAAAAGTGAGCTTATTCGTGTATTCAAGCCTTAATCCGTATGGAAAAGGTGTGAGGTCGTCCGTTTAAACAGCTTCCACCAAGAGGCTTTATTCACGCCTACTGGTGATTCCAACGGGTACTCGGCAAGCACGGTGTCACCGTTATACACGATAATTTTACCAATTGGTTGGCCTAACGAAATGGGTGCTTTAAGGTTAGGATCGACTTGCAGTTCATGTCGAATGTTTTGGGTCGCTTCGCCTTTTTTCATCAGAATGCTGTAGTTTTGCTTTGCTACAAGAGGAACCTTCGAAATCTCCCCTTTGCTTATTGCGAAATCGCCTAAGCTATCCCCTGATTTGAACAACGGATAATTGGTGTATTGGGCAAATGCAAAATCAAAAAGCTTCGAGACTTCCGCGTTTCGCGTCTTCGTATTCGGTTCACCCAGAACGACGGCTATGACACGAAGATTATCTCTTTTCGCCGTTGCAGATAAGCAGAACTTCGCTTCACTGGTGTAGCCTGTTTTAAGACCGTCAGCACCGCTATAGAAGCGCACCAGCTTATTCGTATTAACAAGCCAGAATGGACTCGGTGACTCTTTACGCAAGTAGTCCTGATAGACACCTGTGAATTTGGTAATCTCCTCATGCTTCAGCAGCTCTTTTGACATAAGCGCAATATCGCCCGCCGATGTATAATGATTGTCCACGGGAAGCCCATTGCAGTTGGAGAAATGAGTGTTTTTCATTCCTAATTGCTGTGCACGCTCGTTCATCATTTGCACAAAATTTTCTTCGGACCCCGCGATTTTCTCCGCCATCGCAACCGATGCATCGTTGCCTGATGCCATCGCGATTCCTTTGAGCATCTCTTGGACCGACATTTCTTCGCCAGGCTCAAGGAAGATTTGCGAGCCTCCCATAGATGCGGCATATTCACTTGCACGAACCTTCTCATCCATCTTGATCTTACCCTGATCGATAGCTTCCATAATGAGCAGCATCGTCATAATTTTGGTAATACTAGCTGGTGGGAGCTTCGCGTCCTTATTCTTATCCACGATCACGGTACCTGTGTCCGCATCCATCAATACGGCAGACTGCGCATTTGGCGTTAAATCAACGGTTGGAGCCTTCTTCTCTTCAGCAAAAACTGCTGGCATCAACAGCAGCAAACACAACTGTAAACATAGGAAACTGATAAGCCCTTTTTTTCGCATAGCAATTCTACCCCTCCTGTGAATGTATGAAGCGAAAGCCTTACACTTGCAGCATGAATTACTGCTAATCAGTGTTGACGAATTCCCTACAAAATATTCCAACAGAAGGAAATTAAAAAAAGCACTTCCCCGAAGGAAAGCGCTGCATGGAGCTACTTAAGCATTATAAAATAACATCGTAGATCAACTGTACCGCAGCAGGCTTCTCGCTATCGATGCGATAAGCTTCTCGAATCATCGTTTCAACTTCTTTCACATCTTCACGATTGGCATGCAATGTGCAGATTGAATCGCCATGTTTCACGGCATCGCCGATCTTCTTATTTAGGGTTAGACCAACTGCATAATCGATTTGGTCTTCCTTCTTCGCTCGCCCCGCACCCAGAAGCATCGCTGCAATACCGATCTGTTCAGCGTCAATTTGACTGACATAGCCATCTTTGGAGGCAACGACTTCAAAATGATAGGCAGCTGTTGGCAGCAGCTCTGGTCGATCAACGACCCCAGGATCGCCGCCTTGATTGGCAACGAACCGTTTAAAGGTTTCCAATGCCTTACCATTGGTCACAATATCGGTGATGGCCTCCTGCGCCTCTTCAAAGGTATTAAACGCCTTTCCTAAGACAGACATATACGCTGCGACAGATATCGCAACCGCTGTAAGCTCTTTATCTCCCGTGCCGCGAAGCACTTCAATAGATTCACGAATCTCGTTCGCATTGCCGATTTCACGACCAAGCGGCTGTTCCATATCCGTGATCATTGCTATCGTATTACGATTCAAACTCTTGCCGATATCCACCATTGTGCGGGCAAGCACTCTTGCGTCATTCACCGTTTTCATGAACGCGCCTGAACCAATCTTCACATCCAGCACTATCGCGTCAGCACCAGATGCAATTTTCTTGCTCATAATGGAACTTGCAATAAGCGGAATCGACTCAACCGTAGCTGTCACGTCGCGTAATGCATAGATCTTTTTGTCGGCAGGAGCCAAATTCCCACTTTGGCCAACAATCGCGATTTTATTCGTATTCACAGCTTCGATGAAAGCTTCTTTGGTCAGTTCAATCTGGAATCCAGGAATCGATTCGAGTTTATCTACAGTCCCCCCTGTATGACCTAGGCCTCTCCCCGACATCTTAGCCACTGGAATACCTAAGTAAGCGACAATCGGTCCAACTATCAAGCTAATTTTATCACCGACACCGCCTGTCGAGTGCTTATCCACCTTCACGCCTGCAATTGCAGATAAATCAATCATTTCTCCCGAGCCAGCCATAGCTAACGTAAGTATGGATGTTTCCTCGCTAGTCATCCCGTTGAAAAAAATAGCCATCAGAAGCGCTGACATCTGATAATCAGGAATATCGCCTTGCGTATAACCGCTTACAATATATTGAATTTCTTGCTCATTTAACGCTTCACCAGATCTTTTTTTATGTATCAGATCTACCATTCTCATCAGAAATTCCTCCTTATGCAAAATCGAAAAAGGGAGCTGCTTGAGCCCCCTTTTGATTTTCAACTTTTATTGTACAACTAATTTCGATTTCATTTTGGCGTGTCCTTCGCCGCAAGGAAGAACGCACTCAATTTCATAAGTACCTGGTTTATCAAATGTGATTTCTTTGGATGGGTTCTCTTTATCCAATTTGATGTCTAAACCTTTGATTTCCACCGCATGAACGCCTTCTTTTAAAGACAAGGAAACTTTCGTCGGTTCACCGCTCTTAATGGTGTAGTCAGCTGAATCGAATTGCCAGTTGGAAGCAGCAATTTTTAATTGTTGTCCTTTGTTAGAAGCAGTTTCAGCAGCTTTCGCATCTTGACGTGCGGAGATATCTTGAAATAGGACTCCCAGACCAAGTGCGCCCGCAAGTATAAATAACACAAAGAAAATCCACTTTTGCATGTATATCCCCCTCGTAGTGTGTTCACTTCATCTATTTTACCTAACAAGTTCAGACAATCCCATATGTGGTTGATGGCAAAACGTTGAAGTTTTTGTGACAAAAGTGTGAACGAGAGTATTTAAGGGACTTCTCCTCCGCACGGAGAATCATACTTTTACTATTGCCCACACCGCAGTAATTTACACACCGCTAAATCGCTCACGGATTTGAAAACCACCTGCTACACTCAACACTTTTTCTCTACGGATAAGGCCAAACTGCGGCTCTTTCTCCTTCAATGCACGAATATCCTTATTCAGTCTGTACGTGCAATCCGCACAAAGCTTATGGTTACGTATGGGGCTCGAGCAAGAAGCGCAACGATAATGTAAATTCGGATAATCGGAAAGAAATAACTTACCCTCTTTCATCCATCCATACATTTGATCCAATGTCACACCTGTGGCAGCTTGAACCTGCTCGCAGGATGAACGATGATTTTTGCGTAAAAATTCTAAAACACGGTTTAGCATCGAATCCAAACCATGGCTGCAATCCGAACATTGGTTTCTTAAGTTTTTTTGAAAAACTTTCCCGCAGCGCGGGCAGTTGGCTACGATTAAATGAGGAATTGTCATGCTCCATCACTTCCTGGTTTGGAGTTTGTAGTTCTAATTGACTACATTGTAGCATGACAACAGCCTCATTCATAGGTCTTTCGAAGCTAACCTTCAAAAAAATAAATGAAATCACATAGAGCCCATATTCATCAAATTTAGTAGGGTTTAGACTAGCTCAACTTTACTTCACGAACAAAAGCCTTTACCAAAGCAATGAACTTCGGCTTCGTGCGATTCGCAACCGCAACTACCTGCTCATGCGTTAATGGTTCCAGTTCTTCGCCGATCGCCATATCCGTAATGCAGGAAATGCCTAACACTTTGAGCCCCGTGTGACGAGCTGCAATAACCTCTCCAACCGTTGACATCCCAATCGCGTCGCCCCCAATGCGAGCCAGCATCGTCAGCTCAGCTGGCGTACAGTAAGTTGGTCCTGTAATTCCTGCATAAACACCTTCTTGCAATTTCAAAGGCACGCCATCTTCGCCAACCACAGTTTTTGCCAGTTGATGAGCAAGCTGACGGTATTCACGATTATAAGCTTCCGACATATCAGGGAAGCGAACACCAAGATCATTATGATTGGGCCCGATAAGCGGGTTATCGCCTGTCATGTTAAGATGATCGCTGATGACCATGAGGTCTCCAGCTTGGAAATCACGGTTCATTCCCCCAGCGGCGTTAGTCATGACAACGGTTTGAACACCAATTGCTTTCATCACATAAACCGGAAAAACAACTTTTTTCATGGAATAGCCTTCATAATAATGAAAACGACCCTGCATCACAATCACTTGTTTACCTTCCAGTGTTCCAACAACAAAGCGGCCTTCATGCCCCTCAACTGTAGAAACCGGAAAATGAGGAACCTCGCTATAATCAATAGCGATTGGATTTTCAACTTGATTCGCCATATCGCCCAAACCTGAGCCCAATACCAAACCAATCACTGGTTTCACTTCATTTAAACGACCTTGAATATAGCTTGCCGCTTCTTTAATTTGCTCTATGTAAGTCAGTTCCATGTTGGTTCCCCTTTTCTTTTTCCAATGTTAAAGAGCTTCAATAATGCCCAAGACAAGCTTAAGAAACTTCGGCTTTACTTTCTCCGTGGTTTCCATTACTTCGGCATGGGAAAGCGGTTGATCCAAAATTCCTGAAGCCATATTTGAAATGCACGAGAATCCAAGCACTTCAATACCCGCATGACGAGCAACAATAACCTCTGGAACGGTTGACATCCCTACAGAATCGCCACCGAGCGTGCGGAACATTCGAATTTCAGCCGGAGTCTCGTAGTTAGGACCAAGAAGCCCCACGTACACGCCTTCTTGCAGCTTGAAGTTTTGGGTTGCAGCCACATCATGCGCAAGTTTGCGTAGACGCTTGCTGTAAGCCTCTGACATATCAGGGAAGCGTACGCCTAATGCATTATCGTTAGCTCCAATAAGAGGATTACGGTAAGTAAGATTCAAATGATCGCTAATTACCATCAAATCCCCAACTTGATAAGTCTCATTGATCCCGCCTGCAGCATTCGTCACGATAAGCGTTTGAACGCCCAGCTCTTTCATGACCCGAACAGGAAATGAGACGGTTTCTGCGCCATAACCTTCATAGGCATGGAAACGCCCTTTCATGACTAAAACGGACTTACCTTGTATGCTTCCGACAACCAGTTCGCCGGCGTGACCTTCTACCGTAGATACGGGGAAATGGGGAATTTGGGAGTAGTCTACGACGATGGGCTGTTCGATTAAATCAGCCAATACACCTAGGCCGGAGCCAAGAATAAGCCCGATTTGCGGCTTAATGCCAGTTTCTTTAAGAATGAAAGCAGCTGCCTCTTGAATTTTTTGAATCATGGACGTTTCAGACATGGATCGTTCCTCCTTCGCATTTTGGAAAACTTTCTTCGTAAACATGGGTTTCATTAGATGGGATCCAAATCCCTAAATAGCCTAGTTTTATTTTAAAAGCTCCAAGAAACTCTGGCCGTTTCCTGTAGAAGTCACACCGAAATTTTCGGCAATCGTCGCTCCCAAATCAGCAAACGAAGAACGAATACCAATAGATCCAGGCGCTTGCAGGCTAGGACTATAAAACAATACCGGTACATATTCACGTGTGTGATCAGTCCCTGGATGTATGGGATCATTCCCATGATCAGCAGTAAGAATTAACAAATCGTTCGGTCCGATTCCAGCCTTGAGCTGCGGAACAAAAGCATCGAATTCTTCAAGTGCTTTACCATAGCCCTCTGGATCGCGGCGATGTCCGTAGAGCGAATCAAAATCGACAAGATTCGTAAACGCCAAACCCTTAAAGGAAGCTCCCAGCGTTTCAATTGTTTTCTGGATGCCGTCCAAATTGCTTTTTGTAGATGTCGTTTGAGTAACGCCTTCACCGTCAAAAATATCATTGATTTTACCGATCGCAATGACATCTAAGCCCGCATCCTTGAGATAGTTCATGACAGTTGGTTCAGGTGGCTTCACCGCATAATCATGACGGTTAGATGTCCGTTTAAAAGCTCCTGGCTTGCCAAGATATGGCCTTGCTATAACACGGCCAACGACAAACTCGTCTTGTAGCGTTAACTTTCTGGCGATTTCGCATGCGCGGTATAGCTCGTCAAGTGGAATAACTTCTTCGTGCGCCGCTAATTGAAACACGCTATCCGCAGACGTATACACGATCCAAGCTCCGGTCTTCATTTGCTCTTCGCCTAGCTCATCCAAAATCTCGGTACCTGAGGCAGGTTTATTACCGATAACCTTGCGGCCTGTTGCATCCTCAAATTGACGGATCAGCTTCTCGGGAAAGCCCTCTGGATATACGTTGAAGGGAACCGAAATATTCAAACCCATTAATTCCCAATGGCCGGTCATGGTGTCTTTACCGACAGAAACCTCTGCCATCTTGCCATAGTAACCATCTGGCATCTCCACTGCTGGAATGCCTTTCAATTCAGCGATGTTACCAAGTCCTAATTGCTGCAAATTCGGCAATGCAAAATCTTGAACTTTCTCAGCTATGTGTCCTAGCGTATGAGCACCTTTATCACCAAACCGCTCTGCATCCGGCGATTCGCCGATGCCAACGCTATCAAGTACGATTACACAAATTCGTTCGAAGCGCATCTTTGTCCCTCCAAATCAATTGCTAGTTTAACCACCCTTTATTATCCCATTTTTACTGATGGAATGCAAAACAACGACATCATAGACTAGAGATGTCGTTGTCACTTGTTACATATTTGCACGCGGATGAGCGCGATTGTATACTTCCTTCATTTTGAGCTTCGTAACCTGCACATACATTTGGGTTGTTGAAATGTCAGAATGTCCTAACATTTCTTGCACGGACCTAAGATCTGCACCGTTTTCAATGAGATGCGCTGCAAAGGAATGGCGCAAGGTGTGCGGCGTAATATCTTTTTGAATATTCACTTCCTGCGCATAGCGTTTTAATATTTTCCAAAAACCTTGTCTCGTCATCCGTGTTCCCAAATGGCCAATAAATAAAGCTTGCTCATCCATTGCTTTTTTAAGGAGCTTCGCTCGATTCTGATTCATGTACATCTCCAGGCAACGAATCGACATAGAACCAATCGGAATCATTCTTTCCTTATCCGCTTTACCCACACAACGAATAAAACCCATTTGCAAGTTAATATCTGTTAGATTCAAAGAAATGAGCTCAGAGACTCGAATGCCTGTGGCATATAAAAGCTCAAGCATCGCTCTATCCCGCGATCCACTTACCTTTTCCGGATCAGGAGCTTCGAGCAGCGTCTCTACCTCTTGAACAGAGAGCACCTTGGGCACCTTTTTCTCCAGCTTAGGGGTTTCCACATAAATGGAAGGATCTGTTTCTATTACACGTTCGCGAATTAAATATTGGTAGAAGGCTCGTATGGAAACCATCGTGCGCGATAGCGTAGCAGGAGCTCGTCCAAGAGTCTTCAGCTTCGATAAATATCCGGTCAGGTGCACTTTCCCAGAATCTCTCCAAGCTCCTACTCCCTGCTGCTCCAAATAAGCAACAAACTGCTGCAAATCCCTCTCATAGGACTCAAGCGTATTCCTTGAAAGTCCACGCTCCACTGACAAAAAACGCATGAAGGATTGCAGATCATTATTCATCATGGCGATAGACTCCTTCGCTATATCCATTGTTATGTATCTACACATTCAACGATTCGGCGAAGAACTCCTCCTTTTTACGCGTTATTCACCGTACCAATAAAATAAACGCAAACGATCACTCATCGAGCTGGCATCTTTCACGGAAGCATGCTGATGCTGCTGGAACACCTTCACGGACTTCCCAGAAGGCGTTTTGTATTTATGAACAGGTTGAATCCAACTAGAAAGCACAACCATTCCTTGATACAACACGACGGTCAATGCCATAAATAACATAATAAACCGAAATCGCGTCAGCCATTTACGATAGGAAAAAATCATAGTTCGTCCCCTTTTCATAGCGCTCTTTAAGGACAAGATATGATTTCAAATACCCAATTATGCCAGAGGGCTAAATTGCCTGCTGCTACTTACTCAAACCCTTTGTTAGCCCATACAAGGAAAGAAATGCACGCAAAAATGCCTGTACGCGATGGATTCAGCATACAGGCATTTTCTTTGTATAAACAGCTTATTCAGAAGCTGTTATTTTGGATTTGTCCAATGAGTCCGGCTTCCCTCTATCGTTACAGCGATGGCATATGCCTTGAAAATCAAGTCGATGATCGAGCACTTGAAAATGGAAATCACGCTCTAGTCGCTCTTCGAACTCCCCGAGCCAATCTTCCATAATTTCATCTACGGCTCCGCATTGCACGCAGATTAAGTGATGGTGATGATGACGCGTGCTATCGTCGCGTAAATCGTAACGCGCTACACCGTCTCCAAAATTCATTTTCTCCAAAACATGCAGCTCGCTTAACAGCTCTAAAGTTCGATACACCGTTGCCAGGCCAATCTCAGGAGCTTTATCTTTTACGAGCATAAACACATCTTCGGCACTCAGATGATCTTGTTCATTTTCCAGTAGTACACGTACCGTCGCTTCCCGTTGAGGGGTAAGCTTGTACCCTTGGGATTGCAATTGCTGTTTGATCTTCTCAATCCTTGTTTCCATAAGCCTCCCCCTCAAACCGGCGGGCACCAAAGCCCAGTTTCAGCCACTTTACTCATTATAGGGGGAGTATGCTGACAAAGTCAAACAGAACCTGTATGGCTTTTATCCGTTTAAGCCTGCAAGCATAGGCGTAACCCATTTCATCATGATCTGCGACACATAGCCTTCCCAGAGGGCGGCCCCTACTAAGAAGAACCCCATAAGCAGCGTTATGGAGATGTAGCGCATGAAAGGCTGATAGATCGCGCCGTTACGGCTCATGAAGCGATTCTTAATCATATATATGGAGAAGGCCATTGCCGCGACACTGCAAAAGAGGATTGCAGGAATGACAATCAAGTTTTGCGGAGCAACGGAAACTAGTGCAAAAAGCATTCCCTTCCATGACATCTGCGCAACCAAATAACCGACGGTGAAGCCGATCAACACGCCCTTCAAGAAATCCAGGACAAGAATGAGGGGTAGCCCGACTATAGAAAGTCCGAGCAGCCAAATCAACAAGATCCACTTCATGTGCATGCCGAAAGATTGCACAAACGATTGCTTGCTGTCAAATTCGGCTCCCTCGTTAATCTCATGAAAAAAACTGCCGAGATGGCGCGTCATTTCCTGCTTTTGCTCCAGAGAAATCGCATTAACCATGACCGCGCCAAAAACAACCCCAATAACAAAAAGCACAGAGACGAATATAAAAAGCGGTAAATTATCCTTCATATATTGCTTCATTGATAAGTTCCTGTTCATCCCGCTGCTCCTTCCCATGTGTACAACCCTACACAGACAAGCTTATGAGCGAGACTAGGAAACTATGAATGATTTTTCACTTTACCGTAACGTCCGCCTCCGCCAACCTCTAGTTCAAGCCGCCCTTCACGGGCACCTACGATATAAGCGGCTATGTCTTCTCCTACTATACTGGCTAAATCTTCGCGCGCTGAACGATGGAGCACATTCATCTCCGTGCCGAAGCGAAGCAGCAGTTGATTAAGCTTTTTCGGTCCAAGCCCAGGAATGAATTCTAACGGCACTTGAAACTGATACGACGGCCTGTAAGGAGGCAAATATGGCTCCTCGCGATCGGCCAGAGCTAGAATACGATCCATCACGCCACGCACGATTTTTTTACTTCCACAATACAGGCAGCGTTCGACCGTCGTTTCGCTCTCATCAAGAATAGATTCACATGCGCCGCAATACGTCCGGTGATATTTACCTAAGCGCGGATTTAACCCGTAGTTCGCTTCCACTTTCCGCCCATCTTGGCGATGCAATGCTTTGACTATCTCTTCATAGGTTGGCGCAGCAAGCTGCATTTGATTGTATTCGCGCCCTATTTTTCCAAGGGAATGCGCATCCGAATTCGTCACAAAGGTGTACCTGTCCAGCTCTGAGATCAGTCCGGCCATATCCGAATCAGCACTCAGTCCTAATTCTACCGCTGAGATTCCATCCAATTGAAGGAGATGCTCCATCCGTGTAGACGAACTGCCATAAATACTTTTGTGGGGGGTGAAGATATGGGCTGGGATTACAATCCCGCCTCTTCCCAGCACCTCCTCCTGAAGGGTCCGAGCAGGTACATAAATCCGTTGAGAGCTTAATTCCACATTTTTCATGTGCCCCTTCATCCATCGGGTGAAATCCTGCATCGTGGATAAATTAGGCATGTAAGCGAGCAAATGAGCAGCACCCATACCTGGGTCACGAACCTCTATCTCGCTGCCCAGCAAAATATGGGTTTCCTTATAACGGATACCTCCTCCCGCCTGCTCAATCATTTCTCCACGATCCAAATACATCATGATTTCATCCTGAACAGTCGGAGAGTGACAATCTATGATACCGATGACTTCGATTCCTTTTCGCTCCGAAGCTTCCCGCGCAATATTGAAAAAAGTTAGGTCATTTGCCGCGCTAATCTTCACTGCGCTTCCCTTTTCTGTACGGCCAATATGAATATGCAGATCTACATAATAGGAATTCATATTAGATCTTCCCTGTTAATTTGTACAACTGCCACGCATAAACCGCTAAAATCGTTTTCGCATCGCTGATACGTCCCTCATGAATGTACCGCTGCGCTTCTTCAAGCGTAATGGCTTCACATTCCAGAAACTCATCTTCATCTAAATGAATTTCCCCTTTAATAAGCTGTTCTGCAACATAGAGATGAACGATTTCATCAGCGAAACCTGGCGAAGTATAGAAAGAACTGACATGTTTCACATGCTCAGAGCGATAACCGGTCTCTTCTTCCAATTCTCTTAATGCTGCTTGTAAAGGCTCTTCACCCTCATCTAACTTACCAGCAGGAATCTCAACCTGACTTTTTTCTAAGGGCTTTCGATACTGCTCCACGACAATCATTTTGTCATCAAGCAATGGAATAACCGCAACAGCGCCGGGGTGCTTCACAATTTCTCTTTTCGCCTGTTCTCCATTAGGAAGCTGCACGGTATCTACTTGAAGGGAGATGACTCTCCCTTTAAAAATAGGCTCTGAGCTTAAGGTGATTTCTTCGAATTTTTTATTTAATGTCATGATTATCCGTCATCCTTTCAACTGGCATAACTTGTCCAAACCTTGCATATTGTTCATTATATCAAAATTTAAAAATTAATGAGGGGGTCCCTATTATGAAAAGCTATATATCCGATCGTCAAATCCGACTTGTAGGAAAAGCCTGGGAAATCAAGCGTTATTTGCAGCTGATGCTTCAACAAACAGACAAAGATGTCACCTTGATTGATTGTGTAAATGCCATGCCCACTCTGCCGCAGCGCAAATGGTTTGAAAAAAAGCGAAATCCTGGGATAATTCCCTTCCCATCGAGGTAATAGCCTTGGGATACATCTGTAAAGCCGCTTTTACTTCCTCAGAAGCAACAGTCGAAATTCGAATAATTTTATGAAAAGAAGCTTGAGATATCTCGAACATCTGCGGCTCCATGATCGCTTCCTCCTCCTCCGTCAGTAAAGGAAACGGAATTACAGCCGGGCATCTAGCAGCGAGCTGCAGGGCCGTTAAGGTGTGGTGGCTAATCCCGCGATGGCGTTCACGACGATCCTTAAAACTGACGCGCGGAATGACGATCGGCCTCCCTCCAAGCGCATGAACCGCATTGACCAACTCACCGATCTCTAGACCCGCATGACCATATTTAGTCCCCGTACCTACCATGCCAGGCCCCATCGTAACCATGCATAAGTCTGCTTGAGCTGCATGTTTTGCCGCTAGAAGTGCGCTAAATTTATTAACAGCCTCTAATTTCCCCCCGTAGGCTTGACCATAGGTAATTGTCGTCTCTAACCACTCTAACCGCTCCAATTCAGCTACGTGTTCGCTCCATGCCATAGGTAGCGCCCCTCCATCGGTCATGATATAGGCAATACGTAGACGACTGGACAATCCTCTATTTCTATACCGTAGCCAGCAGATGGCGACTGGCAGCATACTGTGTAATTCTCCTAGCAGCACAGGTAATCCATCTAACCGAACATCCCCCTGAAAGAGGTCATGATAAGGACTCACCGGCTCCTCCACGGATCGCACAGCACGCTGCAGCGGTGTGTATTTCATTTTCATAATATGCCCTGCTGATTGAGAATTTGTTAATCTCTTGTTGCTTGCAAGGAGAGCTGCCACAAAATGATACCCTCCGGAACCAAGTCCCAATTGGACCGCTGTGACATTCAATAAGACACAATCTCCCGGAGCTAAAACAGGCAGCGAGTCGGTATAATGAACAGCCGGTTGTACGTTGCCATCGCTCCGCCTAACCAAGACTACCTGTAAACCCACACGAACAAGCATACTTTCCATAACAATACCTTGATCCCAATCGATCATCTGCTTCTTCCCCCAACAATACGAATTAGTGGATTAGTATGATCGAGCTTGGCGTTTCATGCAAAAAAACCGATCAGTCAACCTTTAAGAAAGGCACACTGATCGGTGGATGTTGGCTATTAAGTTCAATTATTAACCTTTGGCTGATTCTTTCACAATAGCAACTAACAATTCAGCAGTTTTCACCAAATCGCTGATTGCGATGTGTTCTTTTGTCGTGTGAATTTCATGGTATCCAACTGCCAAATTCACTGTAGGGATCCCCATGCCATTGAAAATGTTAGCATCGCTGCCTCCGCCGGAATGGAATGTGCGAGCAGTCAATCCAAGTGTAGACAACGCTCTAGCAGTTAACTGCACGATCGGAGCAGCGTCATCATGCATATAGGATGCATAGACGATATCCGCATGAAACTCGCACGTTGTTCCAGCATCAGCCGCTGCTGACTCGCATGCCTCTTTCATAGAGGCAATTTGCGCTTCCAGCTTAGGTTGTACAATACTGCGCGCTTCCGCTTCCAATTTCACCATATCACAAACGACATTTAAAGGCCCTACTCCTGAAAAACTACCAATGTTGGCCGTCGTTTCATTGTCGATTCGACCAAGTTTCATCCTTGAAACAGCCTTGCTCGCGACTTGGATCGCGCTAATGCCATCTTCTGGGTTTACACCCGCGTGAGCGGATAGACCATGAAAAGTGATTTCGATCTCCGCACGACCTGGAGCTGCTGTTGCAATGTCTCCGATGCTCCCATTGGAATCAAGCGCGAAACCAAACTTTGCCTCCATCAGCTTAGGGTCCATTGCGCGTGCGCCCTTAAGGCCGCTTTCTTCCCCTGCAGTAATGACGAATTGAATGCGTCCGTGCGGGATGTTTTGCTCTTTTAACACCAAAATACCTTCAATCATGGCCGCGATTCCTGCTTTGTCATCGCTCCCCAAAATTGTCGTACCATCGCTACGAATATAGCCATCGTCACCAATTTGCGGCTTAATGCCTTTACCTGGTGCTACCGTATCCATGTGAGAAGTAAAAAAGATCGTCGGAATCGCTTCATTCGAATCCGTCGCTTCAAGCGTGCAGATCAGGTTTCCTGATCCATGACCGCTCCTTACCATAGAGTCGTCTTCCACAACATGAAGACCAAGCTTGCTGAACTTCTCTTTCAGCACGACACAAATTTCTTGTTCAAATCTTGTTTCGCTATCGACTTGCACGAGAGAGATGAATTCTTCAACTAAACGGTTTTGCTGGATCATATACTTTCCTCCGATACACACTATAGGTTACAATAAAAACGATACAAGCTTTATACGATAAAAGGAGTGAATCGTTGTGTTTCAAAATAAGCGGTTATTTAAAGTGATTGTCTACGTGATGTTAATTACGATGGTGTTATCAAGCCTATTGTTTACTGCAGGCTTATTCTTTGATTCATAGGGTTAATATATTTTCGTTTCTGCGTTATAACCTTCTAGGTTTTCCTTCACTCTCTGAAGGAACCTTCCGCAAATGACACCATCTAGAATACGGTGATCCAAGGACAAACATAGGTTAACCATGGACCTCACGGCAATCATATCCTGAATAACGACAGGCTTCTTCACAATCGATTCGAAGGTCACAATGGCTGCTTGCGGGTAGTTGATGATCGGATAAGATAGAATCGAACCGAAGGAGCCTGTGTTGTTAACCGTAAACGTTCCACCGACCATATCGTTCAACGACAGTTTCCCTGCCCGTGTCTTCTTCGTTAATTCATCGATTTCTCTTGCTAAGCCCGCGATATTTTTTTGATCCGCTTTTTTGATCACCGGGGTCATAACCGAATCTTCCGTCCCAACTGACAAAGAAATATTAATATCTCGTTTAACAATAATTTTATCAACAGCCCACACCGAGTTAATAATTGGGTAATCTTTAATTGCATTGACAACGGCTTTCAGCATGAAAGCCAGATAGGTCAAATTAATGCCTTCACGGCGCATAAATTCATCCTTTACCTTGTTGCGAAGAACGACCAGATTCGTCACATCCACTTCAATCATCGTCCATGCATGAGGAATCTCGGTCACGCTTTGACGCATTCGAGTTGCAATCGCGTTGCGAAGCGGCGTTACATCGATGAAATGCTCATTACGGGCATCTAAGGAATGTCCTTCCGCCTCAATTAATGGCGTCGGCGGGTTCGCGGACAAGTGGATACCTGAGCTGCGAACAGGCTGTTTAGACGGTTGCAGTATTTCTCCAGCTTGCGGAACTGCTGCTTCTGAAACAAACTGACTAGGCTGTACAGCCACCCTAGGCGCTGCATTTGCGCCACCAGATGCGATAAATTGCTCCACATCCTTGCGAGTGATTCGTCCGCCTAGTCCTGTGCCCGACACTCGTGATAGCTCCACATTGTTGTCCTGCGCCAGACGATGAACAGCTGGTGAATAGCGGCCTCTCATACTTTGATCAGCGTCTTCCGATACAGCTGCACTCGCTTGAGAGATAACGCCAGCGCCGGGCTGCCCGGATTCGGAAATTCCAGTCGATGCTTCAACGGGGACTTCAATAAGGCAGATGGCTTCGCCAACAGCCGCCGTTTCACCGTCACCTACTATAATTTTAACCAATTTGCCTTCGATTGGAGAAGGCATCTCGGTGTTTACTTTTTCAGTGAATAATTCACAAATCACATCGTATTGCTCGATATAATCGCCAGGCTGCTTGAGCCATTTACCGATCGTCGCCGAAACTAAGCTTTCCGCCAGATGAGGAACCGTCACCTCAACGAGTCGACTGTTGGTTTCATTCATTGTTTGTACCTCCTACAAGTTTCCCCTAGGAAAACTATCTTCATAAGTTAAACCTCTAACGAAGTCTCACCTTGGAGAAACTGCGTCTAGAGGTTAGTTGAATTGTCTTTCTTAGGAAAGCCAAATTTAATTATCTATTTAAATCCATATGAAAAAGGGCTAGTTGCTGCCTAAAACATCGCAAGTTTACGCATAGCATCTTTTAGCTTATCTGCGCTGAGTAGGAAAAACTTCTCCATTGGCGGATTGTTGCCGACAGCTGGCACATCTGGGCCACAAAGTCTTGCAATTGGCGCATCAAGTTCAAAAAGCATCTCTTCCGCAATAATGGCCGATACTTCCGCACCGACACCACCCGTTTTGTTATCTTCATGCACGATAAGAACTTTACCCGTTTTGGCTGCTGCTTCAAGAATTGCCTCGTTGTCTAGCGGCTGCAGCGTGCGCAAGTCGAGCACATGCGCGGAGATGCCTTCTTTGGCAAGCTCCTCAGCAGCTTGCAAAGCGTAGTGAACAGCAATGCCATAGGCAATTACTGTAATATCAGTCCCTTGACGTTTCACATCTGCTTTGCCGATCGGGACAATGTAATCATCCTCTGGCACATCCGCGGATAGCGCTAAATAGCATTTCTTGTGCTCAAAATATAGCACAGGGTCACGGTCACGAATGGCTGCCTTCAGCAGCCCCTTGGCATCGTATGGATTGGAAGGCGCTACGATTTTGATGCCCGGCGTGCCGAAAAACACGGATTCCGGACACTGGGAATGGTACAAGGCGCTTGCGCCGGTTGCGCCATACGGGGCCCGGATAACAATCGGACATGTCCAGTCATTGTTCGAGCGATAGCGAATCTTGGCTGCTTCGCTAATGATCTGGTTCGTTGCTGGATAGATGAAATCGGCAAACTGGATCTCAGCGATCGGCTTCATGCCGTACATCGCCGCGCCGATCGCAACCCCCACAATGGCAGACTCTGCCAGTGGCGTATCGAGTACGCGATCTTCACCGAAGAGATCGCGCAAGCCTTTGGTGGTGTTCAACACACCACCCTTGCCCACGTCTTCGCCGAGTACGAAGACGTTCTCGTCAAGCTGCATTTCCTCGCGCATCGCTGAGCGAATCGCTTCTAAATAAGTAATAACTGCCATTGGCTACAGGTCATCTCCTTCCGCGTAAACGTGGAGAAGCGTGTCTTCCGGTTTCGGATAAGGCGCAAGATCAGCGTACTTGGTAGCCTCGTTAACTTCCAGCTTCTGCTTATCCTGAAGCTCGCGATCTTGTTCCTCGCTCCAGAGTCCACATTCCATCAAATATTCTTTAAATTTCACAATACCGTCTTTTTGACGATTTTGTTCAACTTCTTCCTTGGTTCGGTACAGCATGTCATCATCTGAGGTCGAATGCGGCATTAATCGGTAGGACATCATTTCAATCAATGTCGGGCCTTCGCCACGAATGGCTCTTTCCCTAGCTTCCTTCATAACGCGGTACATTTCCAGCGCGTCGCTGCCATCCACCTGATAACCAGGAAAGCCATAGCCAATCGCACGATCAGCGATTTTACCCGAGACTTGCTTATGCAGGGGGACCGAAATCGCATACTGATTATTTTCACAGACAAACACAACAGGCAGCTTATGCACACCCGCGAAGTTGCAGCCTTCGTGAAAATCCCCTTGATTACTGGAGCCTTCACCAAAGGAAACAAACGTAACAAAATCTTCTTTTTTCATTTTTGCAGCGAGTGCAATCCCTACAGCATGCGGAACTTGGGTTGTCACTGGGGAAGAGCCCGTAACGACATTATTTTTCTTATCACCAAAATGACCCGGCATTTGTCTACCGCCACTGTTTACATCTTCTGCTTTGCAGAAGAGGGAAAGCATTAAATCCTTGACCGTCATCCCTATGGAAAGAATGAAAGCGAAATCGCGATAATATGGAAGAAAGTAATCCTTTTGGGGTTGTAAGGCAAACGCCATCCCTACTTGACCTGCGTATTGACCCATTCCTGAAATATGAAAAGGGACCTTACCTGCACGCTGCAGCATAAGACCGCGCTCATCATATTTCGCAGTGAGACTCATAACCGTGTACATACGAACGGCTTCTTCGTCTGAAAGACCTAAGCTTCTGTGTTTGGAAAGCTGGCCGATTGACATGGAAGTTGCCTCCTTAATAATTTTAGCTAGAAATCTAGCCTCGTGAACATAATCCCAAAAATCAGAAAAAGCTAACTTTTAAAGCAACTAAAGTGCCCAAAATTTAATACCTGGTCCTAAGACTTGACTCTATAAGCTTATTATAAACGGAAACGTTTATGAATACAATTTTTATCCGTTACAATTATCCGCTGATCGCAATCCCATCCACAGCCAACATCGCTTCACCCAGTGCTTCTGATAAAGTCGGGTGTGGATGGATTGTTTGTCCGACTTCCCATGGAGTAGCATTCAGCACTTGAGCTAGCGCTGCTTCTGTAATGCTGTTCGTCACATGCGGGCCGATCATATGGACGCCAAGGATATCATTCGAATCGGCATCAGCAATCACTTTAACGAAACCGTCAGCTTCACCGTAAACTAGCGCTTTACCAATTGCTTTGAAGCTGAATTTCCCTGTCTTCAAACGATGTCCTCTTTCACTTGCTTGTTGTTCCGTCCAGCCTACACTGGCGATTTCCGGTCTCGTATACGTACAACGAGGAACCAGATGGGGATGAAGTTCATGAGGCGTCTGCCCTGCGATATGCTCTGAAGCTAAGATGCCTTCATGACCGGCCACATGGGCAAGCATAAGTCCGCCAATCACATCGCCTACCGCATAAATGTGCGACTCCGTCGTCTGCATGAAACGATTTACGCTGATGACCCCTTTGTCCACTTTAATATCTGTGTTTTCTAATCCGATTCCTTCGACATTCGCAATACGCCCTACGGAAACGAGTACTTTATCCGCTGTTAATTCAATGATTTCTCCTTGCTTATCTGCTTGCAGCGTCACTTGGCCGTCAACAATTTTAACGGAATCAGCAAGCACTTTCGCCCCAGTCACAAGGTTGATGCCCCGCTTCTTGAACAGTCGCTCCAATTCCTTGGAAATATCCGCATCCTCAAGACTTACGAGACGCTTGTCCAGCTCTACAATCGTTACTTGCACGCCAAAGTCGTTCAGCATGGATGCCCACTCCACACCAATCACGCCACCGCCAACGATGATGATGGACTTAGGAAGTTGTTCCATACGCAAAGCGTCCTCACTCGAAATGATATGCGTGCCATCAACGTCCAATCCAGGCAGATTCCGAGGTCGCGAGCCCGTCGCAATAATTAAATTGCTGGAGAGCAGCGTTTCAATGTCGCCATCTTCCTTCTCCACGGAGACAGCCCCACTCCGAGGCGAAAAAATCGAGGGGCCGATAACGCGACCGTTACCATAATGAACGGTGATTTTATTTTTTTTCATCAAAAATTGCAACCCTTGATGCAATTGATCAACGATACGATTTTTGCGCCCAAGCACAGCGTCAAACTTCAAATCAATGGATGAGGCCGTTATGCCGTATTCCTCGCTTTTCTTCATAGTGGCGTAAACTTCTGCACTGCGCAGATAGGCCTTGCTTGGAATACACCCCTGGTGCAGGCAGGTACCCCCTAGCTTTTCTCTTTCAACAACGGCAACTGTTTTGCCTAATTGCGCTGCGCGAATCGCGGCTGTGTAACCGCCAATTCCTCCACCAAGCACCACGACATCATATCTATGTTCACTCATCTCAATTCCTCCTCAGGTTTTCCATCAGGAAAACTTATTTCGTAAGCACTAGCGATTGGGGCCTTATGTTCAGACTAAAGGCTAGTTGTTAAGTGAAGGATGAAACTTTCACTTCCCTTATATGTATACGCTTGTCTCTATTATATTACCCCTTTTTGGGATCGAAATCATAGTCTTATTTGTGAATTAGACACGAAAACAGTTTCAGAGTATGATGATAGAAAACATTTGAAAAACAACGAAGGAGTCTTTATGAAAGCCCCATTTTATCGATTTGTTGCCATTCTCCTCCTTGTTATTCCAGGCATAACCGCTACTTACGGATTTCTGGCTATGAAGGATGCCGTTTTCGCCCAATTCAATACGGATATTGGGCATGTCCTCTGGGCAAAATTTACCCTTGGGCTTATTTTGTTCCTCATCGGCGTTGCTTTTATTGGAGGTTGGACATTTTTCCGTGATCGCAAACGTAATTATGTCG
The DNA here is from genome assembly GCF_010820665.1 of Paenibacillus sp. SYP-B3998. Lineage (GTDB taxonomy): Bacteria > Bacillota > Bacilli > Paenibacillales > NBRC-103111 > Paenibacillus_E. The sequence continues at coordinate 236,683 of NZ_JAAIKC010000002.1, forward strand.
CCCCTAGGTTTAAAGCAAAACGCTCGAAAAAAATCAATTAGCAGGTCCCCGCTAACCAAATAAAGCCGAACACTAAGTTCGGCCTAATCGATCCAACCAATTCAAAAATTTGTTCTGTTCGATCAAACGTGTTAATGAGCTCGTTTCAGCACGGTGATGCAAATAAATTAGTACCACTAGCATGAAAATCTTGAGTCCTAGCGGGCCTACCGTAATAAATCCGTACCCAAGTGTAAATCCAAGCAGGTTCGCTCCCGCGTCTCCAAGCATGCCTTTAGCCTGTACATCGTGCCGGTATAGAAGAAATCCACCGATAAGGACTGGCGTAATGGGAAAAAGGTGCAGTTGATGCTTACCTCCAAACACTAGCACCAGACCAAGGGAAGTAAAAATAAAAACCTTCAAAGAACGCCCTGGACGAACATCAAGCAGGTTCATGGAATTCGTGATCAGCACGAGTAAAAGTAGTTCAATCCCCATCTCCCAGATGGGGATTTTTCCATTTCTCGTCGCGATCAGCAGCCAAGCAGCTACGCTCAGCGTTCCTAAAGCTTTAACCACTCCCGTAGAAATAACTCGCTTGTCCCGCCAATATCGCCAATGGCCCTTTAACCCCTTCACGGACTTACTGCCTAAAAGATCATCTGTCCAACCAAGCAAGAAGATGAACGTCGCGGCAAACATAAACATGCGATAATTTGACTCAAGTAAGGTTACTGCACGGCCGATGCTGGTTTCATTTGCGAGGAAGCCTTCCCGCATCGTTAGCGTAACTCGAAATGGTTCTACTAACAGTACTAACATGAGAATGATCTCCTGTGACCAAATCAGCAGCCACAACACAATCCCCATACCTCGTGCAATCGGGATACCCAGGTAGTTCGACTCTGTGCGGCCATGCGCCTCTAGGAAACGCTGGACGTGCGGCAGGAACCATCGTCCTAGCACGATCAGCACGATCAGATCGAAGAGCGATCCGATGAGGACCATGCTGGCTTTCGCTCCTTCCAACGAGTCAGCAGCGCCACCCCCACCGCGACGAATTGCTTGCCGCGGTGAACGAAGCCAGGCCAATCTCTTCCCGTTTGCCTGTGAGAGATGGGTACGTCAAGTTCGACGATGCGCAGACCGCAGCGCACCGCATCGATCGTCATTGCGACTTCCACGCCGAAGCCGCGTGAGAATCGCCCCAGCTCCCGTAGACAATCCGCGCGTACCGCGCGTTGTCCAGACAAGGGAGCAGCAGTCTTATAGCCGCTGAGACGAAAGATACCGCGGCGCGCTAAGCCCTTGACGAGACCAAAGCCTCCTCTGGCTGGGGAAAACGGCAGCTTTGCGATTGCCATATCGGCTTCGCATCGAAGCAGCGGCTCTATCAGAGCAAGGGCATACCCCGCCGATGCCTGAACATCGGCGTCCAGGAACAACAACACCTTGCCACGGGCTTTGGCAATACCAGACTGAAGCGCCGCCCCTTTGCCAAGGCGCTTACTGTGTCTAACCAACTTGTCTGCCCATGGCCAAGCTATCTCATACGTTCTGTCGCTGCTGCCATCATCAACGACGATAATTTCATAGATGAGCTCATCCTCCCACAAAAGCTCGGCATTTTCTTTCAAATAACGAAGTGTCCGAAAGATGGTTAGTTCTTCATTCCAAGCAGGAATTATAATGGAAATTTGCGGTTTCATCCCAACCAGCCCCAATCCCATTGCCATACCAAATGAGAGATTCGTCTTGTTATCCAATGCATTTGTAGTAAGCCGAGTGCGATGAGCCCTAGAGATAACAACAATGTAACCGAAACCTCTTTCAATTTGGACGACGCAGGCCGAAACAAAACGCCTATATTTTTGATGTCCACGACTCTCGCCCCTATTTTCATCCGAACAAGGAGCGTACTTCCCATCCCTTCCCTCCCCTTTTCCATGAAGTCAATCATATGGGTATGAGCGCCTACGGTCACGATCCACTCCCCTCGTTTCTCATTGGCAAGAAGCAGCGCGGCATCTTCACTGGTTCCAAAACATGGGAAAATATGAGCTTTTAGCCCAAGCTCATCAACTCTAGCCATTCCCGGCGCCGTTCCATCCTGATAAGCATGTACAACCAGCTCTGCTCCACAAGTGAGCGCGCGGTCCGTCACACTGTCCATATCACCAATGATAAGATTCGGCCGAAACCCGCATTCCAGTAGCGCATCAGCCCCGCCATCCACCCCTATTAATATAGGCTCTGTTTCACGGATAAATGCCTTTGCTTCCTGCAAATCTCGCTTATAGCCTCGACCTCTAGACACGACCAAGATGAACTTCCCTTCGAGCTCTGTTCGAAGCTCAAGCAAGGGCAATGGTTCCAGAACTGTATTTTTTTCCTGCATAGCAAAGGTTAATGTATTATCAATGAACTGAGACAAAAGTTGCGATACATTGTTCGTGGCTCGTTGATGTTGAATTAACCAGTCTTCTTTTGTAAAAGCTTTACATGGGATGCAGACTTCTTGAAAGCGGATGTCGTGTTCATAAATACTTATGTCGCAATGCTCATTAAATGTATGAAAAGTATCCAGATCTACCTCCCAAATTGGAATGTTTTGCTGGATGAGCATCAGAGGCCCCTGCGTCGGATAGGTACCGCTCATTGTTTGTTTACAATTAATCACGGCCTTGACTTTACAATCAATTAATTCCTGCGCAATAACCTCATCCAGATCGCGATGCTGAAGCACGACAATTCTCCCTGAGGGCAAGTCCCGAAGTAAAACTTTCGTAACTGCTCCCAAACGAACCTTTCCCTTACAAAGCGGCTGCGGCTTCGAGGAAAACAATGACAAAGAAGGCCAATTCATGAATAAACACCGACTTTCCTTTTCGCCTCATAGTAGCCTTATTTTACCCTCAACTGCCTTATTCTATGTATAATTTACCTTTCGATTGGCAAGCATTGGTTTAAGATCTTTCAGTAAAGGAGGAGAACCTATGGAGCTAAACATGAGTGCAGACGAAGTTCTAGGCCATATTGTACAGCTTCACAGCAACGGAGAGTCATTAGCTAAAAAAAACGTGAAGAAATTGCACCCCGATTTGATGAAAAACGCCTTATATTATTACCCTAGCTGGGAACATGCCCTGCAAAAAACTGGTGTCTCAACAATCGTCCATTAACATAAGTAGGTCCGCATACAAAAGCTCCGAAACGGGAATTGACCTGTTCCGGAGCTTTTTCAATCAGAATCTACGACTTCCCACTCGACCTGAATCATCTGATCGACCCAGGTCCGAATCTTAATTTCGATGGCGCTTTCGATCTCTTCATCCGTTAACTCGCCAAGCTTTTGTTCCGCAATTTCAAGCACATCCTGCTTAACCGACTGTCCAGCTACCGATAATTGAATCTGAATACGCATGCCTTCACCTTTTTCCGGAAACGGCCATATGTGTATAAAGAAAACTTTCCATTGCCGTCCCCCCAATTGTTTTTTACAATGAACATGCAAGACAAAATAAATTAATGAAAAGAGGAAACTTGATGTCACTATCATCTGCTCAAAAAAAACGCAAGCAGCACTTGCGAGAAGGTAAGCTTGATCCTACTATGAATCGACTAAACTGGAACGGAACAAACCCGATTTCTAAGATGACGCCTACCTTACCTGAATTACGCCATCGCCAAATCCATAAACACCAAATGAGGAATCTCAGCCGCTTGCAGGGTGATGATTCCTTTTTTCATGCCTTTTGGCGGATGGAAATGCCTTGTTCCTGCGCATAATGAATGAAATGTTCCTTTTCTTCCTGACGGAATGTATATTTGCAATCAAAACCGTTAAAAAACAAGGTCCAAGCGCTTACATATCCGTCATTGTCTAGGCTCAACTCAGCCACGTAAAGCGAATCCGGCTCGTCCTCGAATTGAAATCCGATATGCACAAGCATCTTCTCCTCCACAATCTCTTGCTCGCAATAATCAATAATCACGGGACTCAGCCTCCTATTGAATAAAATCTTTTTTATTTATATAATATACTAATGCACCCAAGCTAATAAAGTACGGTAAAACTTTGATATCGATCAAAGATCCCTATTGAGGTGATGCAAGTTTTGAGGAGGAATTACATAATGGCTTACGATCCGCAAGTTATTGATGCAAAAATAGTCAGTGATAACAAAAAAAATGGTCTTTTTGAAGTCGTCGTCTCATTGAAAGACCGGAACCAATGCCGTCTTTTTTTCGAAAGAGATGCTGAAACTGGAATTGGTAAAGTGACGAACTTGAATAGATTAATGAAAGAACCTTGCCCGATCTGCCGCAAAGATTACCTTTGCAACTGTCTTGATCGTTATAAACAAACGATTGCAGATCAAGCGATGCCTTACATAAAATAATCGCACGACTACAGACAAAACCCCCTAATCGATTTCATTCGCTAGGGGGTTTTGTCTTATTCGCGACTCCTTCTATACTGCTCACAAGCAGCGATCCATGTATGTACCAGTTGAGGCTGAGATGCAAAATGAAGATGCGTGTAGCCTGCGACGATGTTCTCTCCAATGAACCCTTCGGCTTTCGTTCCGAGCCTTCCTTTGGATTGAAAAGCGGCCGGGAGTTCAACGCCTTCATTCTGTTGGAAAGTCGAGTAATGGAACTCATGTCCACGAGCCTTCGCTCCTTGAGGGAGTAAAAAATTACCTTCTGTCCCCTCCACTTCTCGATAACCAAGCGCAGCTAACTTCGACTGCATAACGACTTGCCCGGGGATGAGACCCACCATCGGGAAAACTTCACCCGCGGTATTCGCGATCTGTTCCGTCAAATACATGAAACCACCGCATTCAGCAAGTGTAGGTATTCCCTGCCCAATCCGTTGTCTGATCGAGACTTTCACTTGTTCTTGCGCAGCAAGCTGCTGTGCAAATTCCTCGGGAAACCCGCCTCCGATATACAAACCATCTGCATCTTGTGGGACATCTTCACCTGCCAATGGAGAGAAATAGACGATTTCAGCTCCGTTAGCTTCTAGCAGCTCCAAATTCTCGGGATAGTAGAAATGAAAGGCCGAATCTTTGGCTACCGCGATTTTGGCCCGTTTGACCAGAGATGGCTCACCCTTTTGGAATAACGAAGATCTGCTTTCCAAAGGCTTGCATTCAGCTAACGCCAACAACTGTTCCAAATCGATGTACTTTGAGATCCGCTCAACCAGTTTATCGAAAAATGGCCGCATCTCCCCTCTTTCAATGGAAGGAACAAGCCCCAGATGTCGTTCAGGAAGCTCAATGGCTGAATCACGCGGCAAGTAACCGATGACGGGAATGCCACATTCTTGTTCAATGGCTTGCTTCACCATCTTGTAATGTCCCTCACTGCCGGCACGATTGGCGATCACGCCCACGATACGGTCACCCTGACCGAACTGCTGGAATCCCTTCACAATCGCAGCCACACTTCGAGCCATACTTGCAATATTGACGACAAGCAACACAGGCGTATCCAGAATGCGTCCAATATCGGCTGTACTGCCTTCATCGGTTAGCGGATTTTTACCATCGTACATACCCATGACGCCCTCAATCAAAGAAATATCCGCGCCTTGACTGCCGCGCTGATAAATCTCCTTCATCACTTCGCGCCCAACCATCCATGAATCCAAATTACGTGATGCTCTCCCCGTCACCGCTGTATGATAGGTAGGATCAATATAATCGGGACCACACTTAAATCCTTGAACGACAAGCCCTCTCTGCTGTAAAGCGGCCATGAGACCAATCGTAAGCGTAGTCTTGCCTACACCGCTGCCTGTACCTGCGATAACAATCCGACGCTGCATTACTTCCCTCCTAGCTCTAATTGAACCGGTGTGCGAAAGTCCACTAAACCGACTGATAGGGTAACGTTGCCTGATTTCTTCTTCACCAGCTCAAGCTGTTTGTTCCCCGTGTAAAGCTTCACCGCAGGCTCGCTTACCCCATAAGCGCCCGTAAATTTGTATACTGTTTCAGAAGGCGCTTCGATTGGAACCACATTAAGCTCTGTGGCTGAATAATGAACAAATTCCCAGCCATATTTTCGAGTGATCTCAAGTAAGCCTTCCTCGTCTTTTTTCAAATCAATCGTACAGACGGCTTTTACACTTTTGATGGAAAAAGCGAGCTCTTCCAAGGTTTCGTGAATCACCGCCTCAATTTCCTCAGCGGATGTATCACGGTTACAGCCGACCCCAAGAACAATGACTTTAGGACGATATAACACGCCATTTTGCAAAATGGATTGTTCCTCTAGTGAGAGCAATCGATGGGATATGAGCAGAACCGCATTCGGTTTGCTAGCACGGCCTGCTTCGATACTTTCATAACGTTGAATGTTGGGTGGAATAGCCCGATCGTGCGTCCACCAGTTGCGTTCGCCCGATTCTTGGATAACGGCTATTTGCTCCTCATTGACGACCGCCGCGCTGACAGGCGTTAGCTTGTCGGCAGATTCCCATATCCAACCGAACCGGCGACCAAAAAGGTCGACCGGTATCGTCTTTTGCACATCGGAAGCGGTTGTAATAATAGCTTTAGCATCTAGGGCCGCTGCGACCTCGTGCGTGAGCTCATTAGCGCCACCAAGATGTCCCGATAGCACGCTAATAACATGCTCCCCTTTGTCATCAATAACTACAATGCCAGGGTCTTTCTTCTTATCTTGTAGGAGCGGCGCGATCATTCGAACGACTGCCCCCAATGAAATAATAATAATAAGTCCTTGATAGGCAGGAAATAACGCAGGAAATAACATCCGCACACTACCCTCAAATAGCTGAATGGAGCGTTGCTCTTCATCGCCCTTGGCAAATTTACTCATGTAGTATACATCAGTACCGCTCATTTGCTCATTCAGCTTACGAGCCAACTCTACGCCATGCTTCGTAATGGCTACGATGGCATACTCGCCTTGTTGGTGAATAGGAGGCACGATGCCTTCGCTCAATACAATCGTCATGGCTTAACACCTCTACGGAATCGATGCGTGAACGACTTGTCGTAGAGCTTGGAACGGTACTCTTCCTTACCGTGAATTTCTGGATCCAAGGCCCATCCCGCCAGTATCATCGCATGGGAACGGATACCGTTCTTGCGCATATCTTCTTCTAGATGTCCCACAGTCGTGCGAACAATCAGCTGATCCGGCCAAGTTGCACGTTGCACAACCGCTACAGGCGTCTCTTCGCTCCAACCCGCTTCAACCAGATCGCCAACGACTTTTTTAATTAACGTCGCGCTCAGGAACAATGCAATTGTACAGTGATGCGATGCTAGATCGCGCAGCTTCTCCAGCTCAGGAACTGGCGTGCGCCCTTCCGCACGTGTCAGAATGACCGTTTGCGTGAGATCCGGAATCGTCAGTTCGGCACCCACAGCGGCTGCTGAAGCGAAGACGGAGCTGACGCCTGGGACGATTTCGTATCCAATACCTTCTTTGCGAAGTAAAGCAATTTGCTCCATCGTCGCTCCAAACATTGCGGGATCGCCTGTGTGAACGCGGACGACCATCTTGCCTTGCTTAAGGCGGTCAACGATGATACCGACCATTTCAACAAGCTCCATCCCAGAGCTTTTCAAGACTTCCGCTTCCGGCTTTGCCTTGGCAATTAGTTCTTCATTCACAAGGGAGTCCGTGTACATCACTACATCAGCTTGCTGCAACAGCTTCAAGCCTTTAACCGTAATTAAATCAGGATCGCCGGGACCCGCGCCAATGATATATAATTTCATCTATTTTCTCACCACCATTAAGGTTAAATATTCCAATTCCCGTCCTTGAAGTTCCGCCACATTGCGCCAAATCTCTTCTTCCGAAGAAGTTACCTTCGTGATCACCGAGGCCTTCTCAACAAGCCCTAAATCACGCAATACCGTTAGCATAAGATCAATAACCTTGGCTACTTTGATGAAAACAATGCAATCATGTTCTTCAATCGCTTTGCGCATTTTGTCATAATCTTCAACCGCCGGAACAATGGCGATCTGTTCATCGCCGTCAGCCATCGGAAGTCCAAGTCTGGAAGCTGAAGCATTGACCGAAGAAATGCCCGGAATCGAAATCGCTTTAACCTCTGGGTGCCGCTCATTCATCAGTCGCATAAGATGGATATAGGTACTGTAGATCATAGGATCACCCTCCGTCACGAAGGCGACGTCTTTGCCTTCCGATAGATGACCATAAACGCTTTCGACAGTTTTCGTCCATTGTAATTCAAGCGCTTCCCGATCCCTTGTCATCGGAAACGTAAGCCCCATCATCTCTTTTTGCTCGGTGTTGACGTATAACTCCGTAATCGCAAGCGCGTAACTCTTCGCTCCACGCTTCTTTCTCGGGTAAGCAATAACGGGACATTCTCTTAGCAAACGAAAAGCCTTAACCGTAATTAACTCCGGGTCTCCTGGCCCTACACCCAGACCATACAAAGTACCAAGTTTACTCACCGTTGTTGACCTCCTCTGCATCCGCTTGCTTGTGCTTAGCCGTGATAATGTAAATCGGATTAAGCGCATCAAAGCGCTTCATATGTAAAATCGGTTTGCTACGGGACACTTGCACTAACGTAACGGTCACATCGAACCCTAGCTTAGTAAATGTCTGATCTGCTTCGTAGAGCGTCTCTATTGTTGCTGCGTTCAACACGATTCTGCCACCCGGCTGAAGCCGTGTGCTGCAAAGCTCCAATAGTTCTTGCATCTCGCCGCCGCTTCCGCCAATGAAGATGGCGTTCGGATCAGGAAACGCCTCCAAGCCTTTCGGCGCTCTTCCTTGCACAGCCGTGATGTCTACACGAAATTTGATGCTGTTCTCCAAACAGTTTTTCAGATCATCCTCATTTTTCTCAATCGCAAAAACCGATCCGTCTCGTGCAATCCGAGCCGCCTCAATCGCAACAGAACCCGTACAAGTTCCAATATCCCAGACGACACTGTCAGGCTGCAAACCCATTTGACTTAAGCTAAGCACCCTAACTTCCTTCTTCGTAATTAACCCTTTATCCGGTTTGCGCTGAGCGAATTGATCATCCTCAATGCCGATGGACCACGTAGGACCTGCAAATTGTTTCTTCAGAATAACAACGTTAAGCGGTGAGAACGTGCTGGAAAGCAGCTGTTCTAACGTGTACCAGCCGCAGCGCTCCTCCTCGCCCTCTAGGTTTTCAGCGACAAATACCGCATATTCCGTCATGCCAAATGCAAGTAAATAGGCCGCAATTACGCTCGGTGTATTCGTCTCATCCGTTAGCAGCGCAATTTTGTCTTTCCCATCCATTCGTTGTGCCAGCCCCTTCATCGTACGTCCATGTACACTCGTTACATAGGCATCCTGCCAGCTTTCACCCATTCGTGCGAATGCTAATTGAACAGAACTGGTATGCGGATAAAAGGATACGCTTTCCAGTTTTTTGGACACGTACCCCCCCATCCCATAAAAAAGCGGGTCTCCCGAAGCCAAAATGACAAGGGAACGCTCTTCACTTTTCAGCTGATCCATTAGCTCAGACAAGCTTCCTTTAATGACTAGCTTCTGCCCGCGATAATCAGGAAAAAAAGCCAGGCTGCGCTCGCCGCCTACGAGCACTTCGCTCTCCTCAATCCATTTTACGTACTGTGGCAGTAAACTGCCTTGACCATTATCGCCGATGCCTATCATTTTAATTGGCTTACTCATGCTTATCCGTTCTCCCCCATCTTGCCATAGTTATATCTAGCCGCTTTCCCTAGTAGCTCGGCTTTCATGGAAATAATAAAGGTTTCGATCAAATCGAAGCCATCTCGTCCTACCTCTTGCAACCCAGCATCGCAGCAGCGCTCGCATAAACGCTCAAAATAACGTAAATATCCGCCTGCCGCCATTAAATCGCCGACCTGTGAAGCTGTATTGGCTCCTCTAATTTCGTCAACAAGCGCCTCGGACGCCTCGGATTCGATAGCGACCTGCGCCAGGAAACCGAAATCGACTGGAGCGCTCTTGGAATGCACCATCATCACGCCCTGCGCAACCTTAGAGAACTTGCCCATCATACCAACAAGCGTTACCTTACGTATGCCCTGTCTTTGACATTGGGTTAAAGCAAAGCCAACAAAATCGCCCATTTCTACAAAAGCTTCCTCAGAAAGCTCCGGATACAGCGAGATTCCGAATGTCTCCGTCCGACCACCCGTTGAAAGTACAATATGGTCGCAGCCGCACTTGACTGCTACGCGAATAGCCTGCGCCACGCTGGCCTTATAGGCTGCTGTTGAAAAGGGGACAACGGTACCACGGGTTCCGAGAATCGAAATGCCGCCGAGAATGCCCAGACGCCCGTTCAGCGTCTTCTTGGCGATCTCTTCGCCAGCCGGAACCGATACAAGCACGTCGACGCCGTGCCCAATGTCGTATTGGTCAAGCACCTCTTGCACAGTCTCGCGAATCATTTTTCGCGGGACTGGGTTGATGGCCGCTTGACCGACATCGACGGGTAGTCCGGGCTTCGTCACCCGCCCGACGCCGACGCCCCCATCGATGCCGACGCCAGGCTCGGCGCGGAAGCTTACCCGCACGACGATTTCTGCGCCGTGCGTCGCATCGGGATCATCCCCACCGTCCTTGATGACGGTGACTTCCCCCCACTGCTGCGTATACGTGCTGCTGTGTAAAACAAAAGCAACCGTCTCCCCGATGGGGATACGGATGTGCACTAACACTTGCGGCGCCTGCTCGATAAGCGCCAGCAGCGCGGCTTTGGCTCCTGCGGTTGCGCAAGAGCCTGTCGTATAACCGTGGCGCAGCGGCTTGCCCGGTTGCTCTTCCATAGTGCGCGTTACTCCTTGCGCGCCGCCATGATCGACAGCGCGTTGACTGCTGCGACAGCGACAGGGCTACCGCCTTTACGGCCGACGTTCGTTATAAACGGCACATCCAGCTTCAATAATTCTTCCTTCGATTCAGCTGCAGACACGAAACCGACCGGAACACCAACAATAAGCCCTGGCTTAGCGATACCTTCCTTAACAAGACGGATCAGTTCTAGCAAAGCTGTTGGGGCGTTCCCAATAGCAAAAATGCCTCCTTGCGCTTCTTCAATCGCCTTGCGAATAGAAATGATCGCACGCGTCGTGTTCAATCGCTTCGCTTCTGCCATTACATCCGCATCAGAGATGTATACTTTCACTTCGCCGCCGAATTGCTCAATTCTCGGTTTACTGATTCCTACTTGTACCATTTGTACATCTGCTACGAGAATTTTCCCTGCCCGAATAGCAGCAATACCGGCTTCAATCGCTCGTGGATGAAACACCAGACTGCGTCCAAGTTCGAAATCCGCCGAAGCATGAATAACCCGCTGCACAACAGGGTATTGCTCATCTGTAAAATCGTGTTCGCCCAGCTCCTCTGTAATCATTTCGAAGCTTTTCTCTTCAATCTCCTGCGGCTGCACAGTTAGCGGTTTAAAGTCTGTATGGAATTCCATAATTATTACGCCTCCTTTTGAATTTGAGCTTCAATGTATTGAATGACACCTTCGAATTCCGTATAGAGATTGCCATACTCAAGTCCCGGTCTGCCAATCACAATGCTAGGGATTCCCATTTCGAGGGCCGCTTCCAACTTTTCATCCACAGCTCCGACTTTTCCGCTTTCCTTCGTAATCATTAAGGTTACATGATAATGCTCGTAGAGTGCTTTGTTCAGCTCTTTGGAGAATGGCCCTTGCATAGCAACTATGTTTTTCTGCTCAATACCAAGCTCCTCGCATTTCTCCATATTGTCTTTACGCGGGAGCATCCGAGCGATCAAGGTTGTATCGGGCAGACCGATAAGGCGATCTGCGAAAATTTTAAGCGTCTTGCTTCCCGTGGTCAACATAATGCTGCCCCGTTTTTCGGCTGCTAACTCAGCCGCTTGTTTGTAATCATCTACTGTCGTAATCAACGCACCTTGTTCAATGCTCAAGCTTTGTCTTTCGAAACGCACATACGGCACTTGAGCTTCCTGAGATGCCGCCATGGCGTTTTTTGAAGCTTCCTCGGCAAAAGGATGGGTCGCATCGACTACGATACGTACCCCTTTATCACGAATAAGCTGCTGCATGTCGTCGACAGTTAACCGGCCAACCTGCACGGGAAGCTGCTCAGCTTCCATGCTCTTAGCGGCGCTTTCAGTCACGACCGTTGTAAGAACAGAGTAGCCCGCAGAGCGAATGCGCAGCGCCAGTTCCCTGGCGTCGCTCGTACCTGCAAGAACGAGGATCATCGCTTGCCTCCTCCTGTATGTGCATGATCATGGTCATGATTATGTTTGTCGTGAGAATCATGATCGTGCTCATGATGATGTCCGTGATCATGGTCGTGTTCGTGATCATGATCGTGGTCGTGGTGATGGCCTTCATGATCGTGGTGATGATGATCAATATGCTTCATCGCTTCCAAGCGATATTGGCACATATCACAGTTCATTTTGACTTCGTCTTGAAGCGCTTCCTGCGCCCGACCGATCAAAATCTCTTGAAGCAGGGGATGGAAACCAAAGTAAGGCGCCATTTGAAATTCATGCTCGGCGTATTTCTCTTGAAACCCTTGAACCATCAGCTCCATACGTTGAATCAATACACCTGTAAATAAAAAGTATGGCAAAATAACAACTCGTTTTGCTCCAAGCGTTATGCACCTTTCAATACCTGCATCCATGAGTGGCGCCGTCACTCCGATGAACGCTGTTTCAACCCATTTCACTTTAAGTTTTTCCCAAAACAAGCGAGATATTTTAAACAAATCACTATTCGCATCGGGATCACTGCTTCCGCGCCCGACAATTAATAATGCAGTCTCCTCAAGCTCTTCATTCGAGTCGATACCCACGTCGCCTACTCTTGACGTCAAAATATCTAAGATTTGATCGTGGACACCAATCGGTCTGCCATATGTAAATTTAACGAATGGATATTTGATCTTAGCATCATCAATTGCTGATGGAATATGAATTTTTGCATGTCCAGCAGAAAATAAAATAATAGGAATAACAACAACGCGTGACGCACCAAGCTCGATACAACGATCAATTCCCTGCATAATGGTCGGCTCAACGAATTCTAAAAAGCAAGTCTCCACAATTTGTCCTTGCATTTTAGCCGCAATTTCCGCAATAAAACGTCGAACTTCCTCATTACCTTCGTTGTCTCTACTTCCATGCCCTACAAATAAAACTGCATTCATCCTCAAACTCCTCCTACTTCCTAGTCACCGCAAATGGCATTTTCAATCACAAATCCAACCATTTCTTGATGTCTGTACCCTTCAATTTCCTTCACACGTTTAAAATATTTATGAAACCGTTCATTCGGATGGCCTTCCGTCTTGTAACGCTCCACAATTCTGACCACCAAATCAACGAGTTGATCCGGCTCTATACCCTCCGCAACGGGCTGAGCAGGATGTGCATTTCGACCAACTGTTTTTCCGCCTAAGAACAAATCAAACTTCTCTTTACGATAGACGATTCCGATATCTTGCTGTACAGCCCCGTAACAAGCCATTCCACAGCCGTTGAAGCCAATTTTCAGTTCCTTGGGAACTTCCATATTTCCTATCCTGCTGTGAATCGCTTCCGCATAAGGAATCGATTGCCCCTTTTCCAAATTGCAAAAATCACAAGCTTTGAGCTGCGCCACATCACCGATCGGTGATAGCAAAAGCCCCAGCTCACTTAATTGAGAAGTGATTAGTCCCGGGTCTTCTGTTTGCACGCGGACAATAAGTTGATGATGCGGTGAATACTCAATATCGCCACGATCACCAATAATTTCTCCTAAGGCGCATAGTTGAACAGCGGACAGTTTCTTGTTTGCAATTCCCGGGCTCACAGCAAATTCGAAAATGGATCGAGTGGCAGTCAAAGCTTGACTGAACTCAGGTAATGCGGTTTGACTGCCTTTTGTAACTAGCTGAAGAGCTTCCATCGCTAATTGCAAAGAGCTAGTTGAAGCAAGGCTACCAGCTGAGGAGACTACAGATTTTGCTGATGCTTTTATCGAAACCTCAGCTTCTTCCTCCCACTCATCCCAATCCTCTTCTTCGTAAGTCGCTTGTGGGAGTGGTAACACTTCCGTTTGCTCCAAAGCCCATGGCTCCGCCTCAGTTTGTAGTCGTTGATGAGGCTTAAGCGGCTGTATGTCCGCGCCAAGCGTATATTTCCGCTGATAACCTCGTGGAGTAATCATCAGACCGTCATATAATTTCGTTGCTGAATTTCCAATGATGATTGTCGTCAGCATACCGATATCATGGTTTAGCATATCAGCTAGCGTCGTTACAACGACATGCTGACGATCACGGTACGCGCTTTTTACAATTCCAACTGGTGTTTCTGGAGAACGGTACTGCAGCAAAATGCGCTGAGTCTCGACGATTTGCCGTGTTCTTCTCCCACTGCGAGGATTGTATAGGGCAATTACAAAATCTGCCATCCCAGCAGCCTCTACCCGCTTAGCGATTAATTCCCATGGGGTCAAATGATCGCTCAAGCTGATTGTGCAGGAATCATGCATAATGGGAGCCCCAAGCAGTGATCCTGCAGAATGCACCGCCGATATGCCGGGAATAACTTCAACTTCGACGCCTTCTGCTTGCGTCCACCCCTGCTCAATCAGCACCTCATAAACAAGTCCTGCCATCCCATATACACCGGCATCACCACTTGAAATAACCGCTACTTTTTTACCTAACTTCGCTTGGCGAACAGCTTCTTGCGCTCTGCTTACTTCCTCTGTCATTCCTGTTCGTACAACCTGCTGATCGTTCAACAAACCCGCAATCAAGTCTACATATGTGTTGTAGCCGATAATGATATCACTTTCTTGAATAGCTTCACGCGCGCGTTTCGTTATGTGTTCAAAACTACCTGGACCAAAGCCTATGATGAGCAATTTGCCTAACATTGCGATTCACCCTTTCTGCGTCTTTAAGAAAATCAAAAAAAGCATTTCTACATGGGTCATGTTAGAAATGCTTAGTGGATACATCAAGATGAAGCCCACAGGAGTAACCGCTCTCTAACACTTCCTAACTCCTCGTAGGCAATCGTGTTGCAGAAATAGGCAGGTCTCCTGACTTCGATCGTTCTTCTTACGCCTTCCCGAGTATAGTACCCAGTGACAATATGTAAGAAGATACCCGTTTAGGGTGATCTTAACAGTGGCGGGTCCGTGCCGGATTCTCACCGGTCTTCCCTTTTAACTATATGCGTTACGCATATAGCACCTAATTCCATTGCTATGCAATTAACCCCATCCTATCATCTATCGAAAAGCTTGTCCACGCAATTATTCATAGATTGCTTTATACAGTCCTTCAATTAAGCTTGAGAAATTACTGGGATTGTAAGTAATTTCAGAGAAGCTAACTTGAATCACTTTATTCGTCGTCTTCACTACAAAAAAACTATTTTCTTCCTGTTCAGGATCGATATAAGTATAGCATGCCACTTGACTACTGCCAGTTTTTTGTCTCAATAATTCTGTTGCTTCTTCGCTTATATTTGCATATTTTGGCATTCACAATATCCTTTCCAACGATAACAATTTCTACTACCATTATATCGCAATTATTAGGTTTCGAGAACCTTGCTGAACAAACTATTGAAACTCCCTCTTTAATTATCTGAATTTTCGTACTATAATGTATCTATAACGGAAACGCTTTCAAATATTTTTGGAGGAGGATTTCATATGAGCGGACATAAAACGGATGGATTAGTTTTCGTATTCACAGGCACAAGCGGTTCAGGACGCAAAACCATTGCGCATCGAATTGCTAAAGAGCTCGGCTTCTCATCGGTTGTATCCTATACAACAAGAACACCACGCCCCAAAGAAATCAACGGCACGGATTACTCTTTCATTTCCCGGAATGCATTTATCGAAGCAGATCGGGCTGGTGAATTTTTTCAAACCGTAGAAATCGACGGAAACTTTTACGGGACGAAAAAAGCGGACATTAATCGAGCGATGAGTGAGAATGGACTCATTTATGTCATTGTGAATCGATACGCTGCTAATCGTTTTAAATATGAATATGGTGAAAGGGCTGTACGTCTTTTCATCTATGCAAGCAAACAAACGATTTTGGAGCGACTACTCGCACGCAGCACACCAATGGACGTCATCGATCACTATATGAATCACTACATTGAAGAAGTGTCCTACCGAAAAGAATGCGAGCACGTTTTTGAAAACATGACAGTGAACGATACCATTGTCAAAGTAAAGGCAGCCATGCTTTCTCATATGCCAACAACAACCAGTTAAAATAGCTGTTTATAGAAAAGAGACTCAGCGTGAACGCCGAGTCTCTTTAATTTATTACCTAGGTTTACTTGGATACCTTCTTTTTCCTTTTCAAGGCCAAATAGCCGCCAAGTAAAGAAACAGGTACGATAACTATGAACCCAGTCAGCTCATACCAGAGTGGAACATCACGATTGGTCAGCATGGAATCGAATCCAATTGCTGCTCCAATGACCCCAATAATCGAAGCGTTGAAGTATTCGGCTCGTTTAGCAACCTTCGCGGCCACAAAGCCGCCAAAAAATGACCAAAATAGCCCCACTACCATCAGAAGTAGTAATAAACCAATGTTTGAATAAATTTGACTCAAATCATTCTGACTTACCTCGCTTGTGGCGAAATAGGCGCTGCCAATTAGAGCTGATGTTACGAACGTTCCCAAATTATCGACGCATACTCCTAATAACACACCCAAGAAATGAAATTTCCGTTCACTTTTTTTCTCTGTCATCTGTTATCTATACCTCTCCTGCTTGCTTCTTACTACCGACTTTATCCATAATACCATGGCATGAATGCAGTATCCAGTTGTTTACTTTTTTATCCTTTTATGATTCCTCCAACGCTCAGCTTATGTTCGGCGAGCTGCTTGATGTATATATTCCGTTTTTCAAGAAATCTGCTCATATAGGCTTGCAAAAACAACTGATCAGCAACCTTGCCAAGTAAGCCTAGAGGCGACGTATAGTCAAATGTATCTATCATGAGCGTGCCGTCATCAACAATCACAAACTCATGAACATGTCGAAATCGCTTAAATGCCCCTGAAACCATTTCATCAACAAAATAACGCGGATACTCCATTTCGCTTATTTTCGCTGTCAATCGTTGTTTGACACCAAAATGGACAGCTTCCCATGTGACGGTTTGTCCAAGCTCAATAATGCCTTCCGTTACGCCGCCTATCGCCCGCTCCTTCGTCTGGGAGGTTGATGCCGCATGCACATCTATGCTTCTTGCCAAATCAAAACACACTTCGCGAGACGCTTGAATCCATAATTCCGATCGTAGAATTGGCACGGCTATCCTTCTCTCCACCAAGCGCTTCTCGGATATTCAGCTACATCCACGACAACCGTTTGTCCAATTTTTGGCGTTGCAATCGCCACCTTGTATACTTCAGCCGCTCTCGTAACGCGTTCAATCGGATCCGTCCAGTCGTGCAAAGCCAGTGTAAACGCCCCCCAATGAATAGGAATCATAAGCTTTCCTTTCACATCCAAGTGTGCTTGAACACTTTCCTCTGGCATCATATGAATATCAGACCAGCGTTCATCATATTGACCACATTCCATTAAGGTCAGGTCGAATGGACCATACTTATCTCCAATTTTTTTGAAATGAGCGCCATACCCGCTATCGCCACTAAAAAAAACTTTCGTTTGGCCTCCATTAATTACCCAAGAACACCACAATGTCGAATTGCGATCCGTCAAACTTCTACCGGAAAAATGAACAGCCGGGGTACATACCAAATGGATCCCTTCATAAGTAAGCTCTTCCCACCAATCACACTCTTGAATATTGTCAGGAGCAATTCCCCATCTTACTAGATGACTGCCAACCCCAATGGGCACCAGAAACTTTTTCACTTTATGTTTTAATTTCTGAATAGACTCATAATCCAAATGATCATAATGATCATGTGAAAGGAGAATCGCATCAATGACAGGAAATTCATCAATTTTAAACGGCATTTCTCCACTATAACGCGGCTTCCCGAAAATGGGAAATGGGGATGGCGTCCTTCCAAACATGGGATCCAGCAATAGCGTTTTCCCATCCATCATTAACATCGAAGCGGAGTGGCCGAACCACGTAATCTGTGTTAACTGACTGGGCATAAATCTAGGCGGCTCCATCGGGAGATATCTTTGAGGCCGTCTGTTCGGATTCCCTTTTATAAAATCAATTAAAGTGCCTATCGTCGTCATTATACTCGTATCCATTTTCATAGGGGATAGGTTAACAAATTTACCGTTAACGACATGTTCAGATTGTCTGTAAGTCCTTATTTTCTCCTTGCTCGGTTTCTGGCCAAAAATGGGATAAAGGCGCATAAATAATATGCCAAAAAGAGTTAACCCAACAACTACTATCATTGTACTCATTAAAACCACCGTTTCTGCCTCCAACTCTAATTTTGCTTAAGACCATTAGAAATAACTAATTCATCGCTAAATTGTGTTCTACTCTTTGTATCAACGAAAACATGCATCGTATGGTTCCATGTTTTTATCAATAGTCCTGATTCATTGGTTGTAATTATTGCAATATGGAGACTTCGCTGATACTTATAGGGACAGAAGCACACTCATCCTCTTCGCCCATACACTCAGTAGACCATGAACATAAGCTAATCACGTAGTGCAAAACAATCACGTGGAGGTTGATTTGGATGGGTTACGCAGCAGTTGGTGCAGGTTGTGGAGCAGGCGTTGGCTATAATTCTTCAGCAGCAATTTTGGTACTTTTCATCTTATTGGTTATCATCACAAGCGCCTTCGTTTGGTAATTAACTTCTATAAAATTCAGAGGGCTACCTGCATTCAGCAGGCGGCCTTCTGCTCATTCAGCCTGTAATGCCTCTATCTCGTCACAAATAAAAAACCCACTCCTAAGAGCAGGTCATCCAAGCATCTCTATATTTCCACTAGCATCCATTTTAAAAGCTGGTTTTTGCTTCTCGACTTCATCCATTGCACCAATTTTTCTAGCTCTCTTCAAAATATCCATCAATGTCTTATAATCCTCATTAACCGTTAACTCACTTGGTTGCGATTTTGCTTCGTTGAGTTGCCTCTTTAAATGCTCAATTTCACTATCCTTTTCAAGCAATCGTTCATGTAAGCGTTGATTCTGTTTCACTATATTGTCTAGCTTCACCTTTTGATTTTGTGCTAGATGAACAATTTGATCTAAATCATCTTTCACAAGCTCATTTTGATGGGTTCCATTTAAATCCATTTGCGATACCGTCACGTAAATCTCAGATTGTCCTGATCTTGCAGCACCACCAATAGACCTTTTACCTTGTCTTTCTGCTAAATTATTCAAACGCTGAGTCTTTGACTTCTTAATTTCACTCGCATAGTGTTTCCTTACTTCGGCATTCCACCTAAAGCCACAGGCCGCAGAAGTTCGTTTAAGAAGGTCTGCAGCTTCCTCGAATGCCGCTAATTGAGTTGAACCTGATCCAATATGCTTAAGCACAGTCTTTGCTAGTGCAGCATCGTTTTCAATAGTCCAACTATCATTTCTCGTTGCTCTTGTCATGTAATATACTCCTTTGAAAGAATGCGTCTTTAGTAGCCATTCTAACCGCTTACAAAATGTTTATTCACACTTTCAAAGGTTCATGCATAAGTTCATGCATTCGCAGTCACATTCCCATAAGAAATGAGCCGTACTTCAGTGCTCAAACCTCATATCTTTGAACTTATCTCAAGCAACAGGGACATACGCACAATCACCTATTTCGCCCAAACCATCATGTGCTTAGACCGTATACTAATCATGTAGCACAGACTAATTAAAGGAAGGATGATTTGAATGTCTAGCTTAGCCGGTGTTGGCTACACTTCCTCAACAGCGATTTTGGTGCTTTTCATCTTGTTGGTTATTATCACAAGTGCTTTCGTTTGGTAATTTGAATTATGATTAATACTAAAAGGCTACCTGCATGTATAAGATCAGGTAGCCTTTTAGTTATTTATTGAACAAACAATTTTTATTGACCAATTGGGAAATTTTTCTTTTGTTACGATAGCATCCAAGGGAAACAATTTGGATAAAATACCCAGTATTCACTTTTAAATTAATAGCAATCTCATCAATAAAACCGCTCCATATCCTATTGCCAAATACTTTATTCCAAAAATTATCGTTACTGTAGTTAGCTAAAACGTCTTTACGCAAGAGCAAGTTTAGCAAATTGATACAGGATAAAACTAAAACTACTGATAATTTTCTTCATGTAATCTTCTAGTAATTGCTTCATTTAATAAGATATAGCTTTAGTTGAATTAAAGCAGTTATTAAAGTAAAACCCATGCAATCATCTCCTTCTTACATACTCATTCCGCAACGATTTCATGTGAAGCATTATCTCTCTTTCATCCAAATTTCCAAAACGAATTTAGTTACTATTGAGTACCGTGTCATAAAAAGAAAATCCTCCTATACATCGAGTTGAATTACTACCCAATGAATAGAAGGAATTAGTTGTTCAGCCAAAAAATGGGTTGATACTCAAAAGCTATTACTTGGTATATCTGTCAAGTTAGATCGGTTCTCTAGAATCCCAAATCCCTTACCACGCAAAGACTCTAACCCTCTCAAGAAACCTTATGCTCAATGCGCAATTTATCCGCGACCATCGCGATGAATTCGGAATTCGTAGGTTTCGACTTCGATATGTTAATTGTGTATCCGAAAATAAAGCTAATGCTATCAATATTGCCGCGCGTCCAAGCAACTTCAATTGCATGGCGGATCGCACGCTCGACGCGACTCGGGGTTGTTTTGTACTTTTCTGCGATCGCAGGATACAGGGTCTTAGTAATTGCGCCAAGGATTTCGATGTTGTTATAAACCATCGTGATTGCTTCGCGAAGATATTGATATCCTTTAATATGTGCAGGAACACCGATTTCATGTATGATGCTGGTGATATTAGCGTCCAAATTTTTACCTTTTGGCATATGTACAACGTTAGCTCTTGAGGATGCGGTTGTCGTAGCTGATGCCTGGTTGTTGGACACAAGCTGGCGAATACGATTCGTTAAGGTTTCCATATCAAATGGCTTCAGTATGTAATAGGAGGCGCCCAATTGAACAGCTTTTTGAGTGATGTTCTCTTGACCAAATGCAGTAAGCATGATGATTTTCGGCTGAGTTGGAAGATTCATTTCTCGTAGTTTCTCAAGTACGCCAAGTCCATCTAGATGAGGCATAATAATATCTAAAATGAGTACATCTGGCACATCTCGCTGCTGCTCTACAAATCGAAGAACTTCATTTCCGTTGTACGCGACACCTACAATTTCCATATCCTCTTGCTCACCAATATACTCCGATAACAAATGGGTAAATTCCCGATTATCATCTGCTAACAGCACCTGAATTTTTTGCAACTTGAAATCCTCCTTTTAGCTACTTGTACAAGTTGGTAATTTTTCTCATAAGGTAAGGTATTCGACACCCTAATTAAAACTCCTTCTGTCGAAAATTATTTTTCTTTTCTTTTATTTCACTTTCTTATATAATGATATATTTATCTATAATATCCAACATTTTTCGACATATCGAATAAGGAAATATGCCGTAATGTAAAATGAAGTAACCATGGGATCATCCTTATAATAAAAAATCAAAGGCAGTTAGCTCGCCTTTGATTCTGCTGATGAAGGTCTTAGTATAATTCCTGAATCTTGAAGCATCCATTCAATGAAACAGCCATAGCCGCTTGTTGGATCGTTCACGA
This sequence comes from Paenibacillus sp. SYP-B3998, assembly GCF_010820665.1. Lineage (GTDB taxonomy): Bacteria > Bacillota > Bacilli > Paenibacillales > NBRC-103111 > Paenibacillus_E. The sequence goes on from NZ_JAAIKC010000002.1 coordinate 258,519, forward strand.
AGACATGTGTGACAGCACCGATCATTTTACCGTTCTGGATAATTGGGCTGCCGCTCATCCCTTGGACGATACCTCCTGTCTTCTCCAGCAATCTTGGATCAGTAATTTTAATCACCATTCCCTTTGTTGCCGGAGATTCCTGTTTGGACACATGGATGACCTGAATATCAAACTTCTCTACCTTTTGACCTTCTACTACGGTATAAATCTGAGCCGGACCTTCTTTCACTTCTTCAGCGAATGCCACAGGAATTGCATTTTTGTCAAAGCTATGGTCAGGGGCTGTGTACATTTTCCCGAAAATACCGAAGGAAGTGTTTTTCTCAATATTACCGATAACCTTGCTATCCTTGTAAAGGGTTGCACGCTTTTCTCCCGGTTCTCCGTTGTGGCTCTTCGAAATCGAAGTGACATTGGAGTAGACGATATCACCGTCACCCACGATGATAGGCGTTTGGGTATCCATGTCCGTTATCACATGCCCTAGAGCGCCATATACACCCTGATCAGGCGCGTAGAACGTTAAGGTGCCAACACCCGCAGCTGAGTCACGAATATACAAGCCTAAGCGATATGACTTGTCCACCACATCATAGGCGGGTTGAAGCTTAACTTGAATTTCTACGCTGTTACGCAATATTGTTAGATCCAGTGGCGTTTTGCTGTCGCCTGATTTGGCTACAAGTTCTGCAACTTTACTAACATCCTTGGAGTCTTTCCCGTTGATTCTGGTAATGAGATCTCCAACTTGAATTTTGGCTTCTTCCCCAGGCGAAACCTTTTGATCTTGGGCAACCGCAACAAGATGATGACCTACAACAAGAATGCCGGCAGACTTAATTTTTACACCGATGGTTTGTCCGCCAGGTATCACTTTTAAATCTGGAACTACATTGACCTTGACCGTTTTAAGCGGAATGGCTCCAAAGAGCTTTAGCTTCATTTCCGTTTGTCCGGAATGGTCAGATTGTAAAGAAATTGGTTCGTTCAAATTAACCTTAAATGAGTGCTTGGCCGTACCGTTAACTTTCACGATGTCGGGGTCTTTGACCGTTACTTGCGCGCTCACCGGCATAGTTAACTGAAGCTGCTTTCCTTGACCGCTAAATAAACGGAGTTCTTGGGGAAACGAGGCAAAGCTTTGAAAAGGCGTGGACAAACTAACCATACAAACGAAGAAGACGAGCAGGAGACCAATCAATCTTTTTCTTTTGTTGGACTGCAAATTCTTCACGCTCCTCCACACTTCCTTAGGCCCTGACGAACAGCTTCGTCAAATGCGTACCTATAAGTTAACCCCACTCCCCCCGTTTTATAACTGAAAATGATGACTATCTATACTTTATATCCTTGATTTCTTATTTCGTGCCATGGCAAGCATTTCCCCTGCGTGGTGAAGCGTCGTTTCTGTTACTTCAACGCCGCCAAGCATGCGTGCCAGTTCTTCAATTTGTCCGGTCTCCGGTAAATCTTGCACACGAGTAAATGTTCGTTCTTGATCCACTTCTTTACGAATGTAGAAATGAACGTCAGCAAAGCTAGCCACTTGCGGCAAATGCGTGATCGAAAATACTTGGCAGCCACGAGAAAGAGCGGACATCTTCTCTGCAATCGCTTGGGCCGCGCGGCCGCTCACTCCTGTATCGACTTCATCGAAAACAAGAACAGGGATCTGATCGATCCGAGCAAAGATCGTTTTCATTGCCAGCATGATACGGGACAACTCTCCACCGGATGCAATCTTGCTTAAACCGCGAAGGGGTTCACCAGGGTTTGGAGCCATCATAAACTCAACCTGGTCGATACCTTGCCTCGAAAAACGAACTTTATTGCCATCTACCTCTATGCCGCGTTCATCTAAAATTTGCCCGACTTGAACTCCGAACTGCGTGCGTTCCATTTGTAAGTCACGCAGCTCAATTTCGATTTGAGAAGCAAGCTGTTGAGCTATTTCTTTGCGAATATTTGAAAGGTCCAAAGCCGCTATGCCAAGCTGCTTCTCTTCTTTGGCGAGCTTCGCCTCCAGATTACGAATATGTTCGTCTTTATTTTCAATCGTATCGACTTCTCTTGTAATTTTAGCTAAATAAGCCTGCATTTCTTGAATGTTTTCGCCATATTTACGACGTAACGAACTAATCAGATCCAATCTTTGTTCGATAAAATCCAGACGGCTCGGATTAAATTCAATCTCATCACGATAATCGCGCAATTGATAAGCCGCGTCTTCGAGCTGGTAGAAAGCGCTCTGCGCTTGTTCCATCAAAGGCCCTAGCTTGCTGGGATCAAGCTGAACGATATCTTGTAATCGGGATACCGCTTTACCCGTCGCATCCAAGCCCCGATTCGTCGCGTAGAGGAAATCATAGGCTTCCGATGTGCTTTGGTATAGCTTCTCCGCATTGGCTAATTTTCGTTTTTCTTCCAGCAACGCCTCATCCTCGCCTACTTTCAACTCCGCTGTCGTAAGCTCCTCAATCTGGAACCGATACAAATCTAGCATCTGGAGTGCTTGCTTACTTGTTTCTTGCAGTTCTCGCAGATCCTTTTGCAGTTTCATATATTGATCATAAGAGGCCTGATAGGTTTTCTTAGCCGCATTGATTTCAGCATCAGCGAACAAGTCCAAGGAGTGAATATGCTCTTCAACATCAAGCAGAGATTGATGTTCATGCTGACCGTGAATATTCACGAGCCACTCACCCGTTTCACGCATCATTGTCAGGTTGACGAGTTGACCGTTAATCCGACTTGAGCTTTTTCCCGCTGCGGTAATCTCTCTACGAATAACCAAATGCTCACTTGGTTCGGCTTGAATACCGAAATTTGTAAGCGTATGCCAAACGGGATGCGTAGAGGGCAAATCAAACATCGCCTCAATAACGGCTTTATCTGCTCCATAACGTACAAGCTCAGATGAGCCTCTACCGCCTACAATAAGCGTAAGAGCGTCAATAATAATAGATTTCCCAGCACCGGTTTCCCCTGTTAATACATGGAACCCTGATTTAAAACGAATATGTACATGTTCAATGACGGCCAAATTACGAATCGAAAGTTCTGTTAGCATGTGCGCCTCCCTAATTTAGGATAATAATGACATCACTTGATGAACAAACGTTTGACTATTTTCCTTGCCGCGGCAAATAACCAGAATGGTGTCGTCCCCACAGATGGTCCCCATCACATCATTCCAATCAAGGTTATCAATTAGCGCACAAATCGTGCTAGCTGTACCTGGCAAGCATTTCATCACGACAAGATTATCCGTGAAATCAATACTGACAAAATGGTCGCTAAGCGCTCTACGCAATCGCTGCATCGGATTAAAACGTTGATCCGCAGGCATCGAATACTTATATCTACCATCATCCAAAGGTACCTTAATCAGATGAAGCTCTTTAATATCACGCGACACCGTCGCTTGTGTGATATGAAAACCAGCTGTTCGAAGAGATTCTACAAGCTCATCCTGCGTTTCAATTTCATGATTCGTGATGATCTCTCTGATTTTCACATGTCGTTGACCTTTCATGCTTACACCTCTATATGAAATGTGATTTTTTTGATTTTATTTTGCCCCATATCCACATAGAGCACCCCGGCTGCTTCGGGGTAAATCAAGCTATAGGAAAGCAGCATATCCCGTACAGAGCTTCCTGTCATTTCAAGCGTTTTACGCTCTTTGGCTAGTTTGACCAGATACAACTTCTCATCTTTCTCCACAAAATAATCGATAAAAAGCCGACTCTCCAGCTGCTCGGTATCATTCACTGTAATGATAATCGGGATTTTGGTCTTGCCAGCAAGCACATCAAACCCTGCACCCTCAAGGAGTGCCACCACTTCATCTTCTGGCACCTCAGACGTTGAGGGGACACGAACTCCCCGCTTCATTGGTGTTTGAAGCCAATACAAAAAACGCCAAATAAGAAAGATTACAAAACCGAATACGATTAGCAAAATGACTGTGACATCGCCCTTCTCCATGTCCATCACCTCGCCATAGTATTCGCGAATTTATCCAAAAAATCCTTTTTTACTAGCAAAAAACCCATCTCTGGGCCGCAGAAGTAGCGGATACAAGATGAGTTTATTTACCGTGCAATTTCTGCGCCTCTGTCACCGTAGCGGAAATAAGAGACGCCAAAGAATCTTCACTGATCGAGCTTTCCTCTTTACTGCATGTCCAATAAGCGAGGAACTCAATATTTCCTTCTCCGCCAGTGATAGGGGAATACGTAAGCCCCCTTAAATATAAACCAAGCTGATCGGCAAACATAAGCACCGTAGTCAGTACTTCTTTATGCACATCCGAATCACGGACAACCCCTGATTTCCCTACCTTCTCCCGACCTGCTTCAAATTGCGGCTTAATGAGAGCTACAATGCTTCCCTGCTCCTGTAAAATTTCCTTCAGGGGCGGCAAAATAATACGAAGGGAGATAAAGGATACATCAATAGACGCAAAAGTCGGTCGAGGACCGCTTAAATCCTCAGCCTTCGTAAAACGAAAGTTTGTTCGTTCCATCACATTCACTCGTTCATGGTTGCGAATCGACCAGTCCAACTGATTGTATCCCACATCGATGGCATACACGTAAGAGGCACCATTTTGCAGCGCACAATCCGTGAAGCCACCTGTTGAAGCGCCAATATCGAGCATGACAGCGCCATCTACATGAATCTCGAATTGCTTCAGCGCCTTTTCCAACTTCAAGCCGCCTCTGCTAACATAAGGATGGAGCGCTCCCTTTACTTTAAGCACAGACTTACGACTGATCTTCGTACCTGCCTTATCGACAGGTTCCTCATCAGCAAAAACAAGGCCTGCCATAATGGCGGCCTTTGCTTTTTCTCTACTTTCAAAATACCCCTGTTCAAGGAGCAGAATATCTATACGTTCTTTATCAGATGACATGTGAATGGGTAACTCCTATTCGTATGGTTCGCACCTTAGGCACGTTGGCGCTTGCGCGGCATGATCTTCTTCACTTCAGCTATGAGATTTTGCACGGTAAGCCCGACTTCCTCACGCTGCTCTTTTACAGAACCATGTTCGACGAAGTAATCAGGAACCCCCATCATTTTAACAGGCAGCCCTACGACACCTTTTTCTGCGTAAAATTCTACAACCGCGCTGCCAAAGCCACCTTGTATGGCGCCTTCTTCCATCGTGATGATAGGCATGGAATCATTCGCTATTTGAAGTAAGTACGCTTCATCTAACGGCTTAATAAACCGAGCATTCACCACGCGTAAATTCATGCCTTCTTTGGAGAGCTGTTCCGCTGCCTCTTCCGCAATTTGAACCATAGGCCCCACCGCTAACACAGCTGCATAGTCCCCTTCGCGAACGGTTTCCCACGTTCCAATTGGGATTGCTTTAGGTGCCTCGTTAAGATTTACACCCGTTCCACTAATTCGTGGATAACGGTATGCGATAGGCCCATCATTATATTCAAGCGCCGTTTGCATCATATTGCGCAGTTCGCGTTCGTCCTTCGGCATCATTAATACCATATTGGGCAAGTTGCGCATGAAGGCAATATCGTAAACCCCTTGATGCGTCTCGCCATCTGGTCCAACAAATCCCGCACGGTCAATGGCAAATGTGACATTAAGCTTAGGTCGACATATATCATGCACAACTTGATCATAAGCTCTTTGCAAAAATGTGGAGTACACAGCAAACACAGGTTTCAAACCTTCGCTTGCAAGTCCGGCGCAAAGCGTTGCCGCATGCTGCTCAGCAATCCCTACATCAATCATGCGAGAAGGAAATTGCTTCGCAAATTTCAACAAACCGGAGCCTCCAGGCATTGCGGGAGTAACTGCAATCACTCTAGGATCTTGCTCGCCTAGCTCAATCAACGTATTACCGAACACTTCTGTATACATAGGCGGGCCTACTGATTTGAGCACTTGACCGGATTCAATCTTGTAAGGTCCCGGACCATGCCAGCTGTGAGAATCTTGCTCTGCAGGCGTGTAACCTTTGCCTTTTGTTGAAACTACGTGAACGAGAACAGGTCCATTCACTTTTTCCGCTTGCTTAAGCGTATCCATCAGAACCGGCAAATTATGCCCATCAACTGGACCAATGTACGTAAAACCCAATTCTTCAAACCAAACGCCATTCAGCACGAAATATTTGAGACTGTCCTTCAGCTTCTCCGCGGTTTTGGCCAGCGTACCACCGATGGCAGGAATTTTCTTAAGTAAATGTTCAACCTCTTCTTTTGCTTTCAAATAATGACGATCCGAACGAATTTTGCTCAAGTAATTATGAAGAGCCCCTACATTGGGCGCAATCGACATCTCATTGTCATTCAAAATAACCATAATATTTTTCTTCTCGTGTCCGATGTGATTCATGGCTTCCAATGCCATTCCGCCTGTAATCGCACCATCTCCGATAATCGCAATAACCTTGTTATGCTCACCCTTCAAGTCGCGCGCCAGAGCCATGCCCATGGCAGCAGACAGAGAGGTGCTGCTGTGTCCAGCTTCCCAAACATCGTGTTCACTTTCGGAACGCTTAATAAAACCACATAAACCTTTATATTTACGTAAAGTATCAAATTTATCCTTACGGCCTGTCAAAATTTTGTGGACGTAAGCTTGATGGCCCACATCAAATAGCAATTTATCATACGGGCTGTGGAACAGGGTATGTAAAGCAATGGTGAGCTCAACCACACCTAAATTAGACGATAGGTGTCCCCCTGTGACGGAAAGCTTCTCAATCAGAAATTGGCGGATCTCACTAGCCAATGTCTCAAGCTCCGGTAAGGATAAACGCTTTAAGTCCTCAGGCTGATTGATTTGTTCGAGCAGCACGCTTGTTTCCTCACTTTCAATGTGAAAATGCTAAGATTACAACAGTATAACATAAATTAGAGGCCTGCATGTAACACTAACGAAATACACGATACGCTTAAGTCAAAAAATACTTAATGATCCCTTTGCATCAAGTAGTCGGCTAACTGCAATAATCTTTCCGGATTATTCATATTCGCTTGCAATAAGGCATCTTTGCCTTGTTGCGTTAATTCTTTGATCTTCTGTTCGGAAGCTTCCATGCCGATAAAATAAGGATAGGTCACTTTCTGCTGCTTCTCATCACTCTTCACGGGTTTGCCCAGCTTCTTCTCATCCCCGATAATATCCAAGATATCATCCTGAATTTGAAAAGCGAGTCCGATTGCGTGGCCGAATTTACGAAGTGCTGCAAGATGTTCCTCAGAAGCGCCTGCAAGATGACCTCCAGCTCGCAGGGAAAAAACAATCAGATCACTCGTCTTGTGCGTATGGATATATTCCAATTCCTCGAGTTTGGTAATCCCTTGTTCACCCAGCATATCAGCCGCTTGTCCGCCGACCATACCGCGCGCTCCCGCTAAAACAGAAAGCTCTTCCGTAATGGCCAACACACGATCGGCCGCAATACCGTGAACCTTATGCGCTTGTGAGATGCTGTAGAAGGCATGTGTAAGCAGCCCATCACCAGCTAGAATAGCCATTGCTTCCCCATATACCTTATGATTGGTCAATTTGCCCCTGCGATAATCATCGTTATCCATCGCTGGTAGATCATCATGAATCAAGGAATAGGTATGCACCATCTCGATCGCGCAAGCCACAGGAAGCGCTGCTTCTCTCGATCCTCCTAATGCCTCAGCAGCAGCTAGAACGAATATAGGGCGCAAGCGTTTGCCGCCTGCCATAAGCGAATAACTCATGGAATCCCTAAGGGCGAGTGGAATCTCCCAGTTAACGGGTAAAGATTGTGCTAGTGCCGTTTCTATCGCATCTGCGTTAGCGGCTATATATTCGCGAATCGTGCTCGTCTTCGTCAACTTAATTCCCCTTATCTTCCAAGACCGGTTGGAAAGGTTTCCGAGTTACTCCCGCTTCTCCCTCAACCAGCATCTCGATTTTCTTTTCGACCTGCTCCAGCTTCACTCCACACAGATGCGATAACCTAACCCCTTCTTGGTACAGCTCAATCGCTTTTTCCAAAGGCACATCGCCGCTCTCAAGTTGGGAGACAATACGCTCCAACTGCTCGATGGCGAGTTCGAAGCTAATTTCAGTTTCACTAGTTGGCATCCTTGTTTTCCTCCATCCCCGCTACATGACAATCCAATCTACCATCTCTGAGGCGAATCTTGATGACATCCCCAATTTGCACCTGCTCAACGGAACGGATGAGCTTCTCTTCCTGCTCATCGTAAGCAAGACTGTAGCCCCGCTGCATGACTTTCAGCGGGCTGAGCGCGTCCAAATGACGGAGGCTAGACTGCCACTCCTGCTTCTTCTCTCGCAGGAGCGACTGCATGGCCGTCAGCATTTGTCGCCCCGCCGTGTCTAAGCGTCGTCTGGCGAACACGGCCTGCTCTGTGGGGTTGAAGCTGGATAGGCTGCGTTCCAGCTTCCTATGGCGCTCAGCAAGCCGTGACACACGCTGCTGCATGCGATACCCGAGCTGCTCGGTCAGCCGGTCAAGCCGCTCCGCAGGCTGCATAACCAGCTGTCTGCGGGGGTTCGTAAGAAACGGGGAGCGCTTCGCGCGCTCCAACCGCTCCTGCTTGCGCCGCAGTTGCTGAAGCAGTCCATAATGAAGGCGCTGCGCCTGCTGCGAAAGCTGCTGCTTAAGCTCGAGATGATGCGGCACCGCAAGCTCGGCCGCTGCTGTGGGCGTTGGCGCCCTCAGATCAGCGACGAAATCGGCGATCGTGAAGTCCGTCTCATGGCCGACGGCCGAGATGACGGGAATCGCGGAGTTAGCGATACTCCGCGCCACCGCTTCCTCGTTGAACGCCCACAGCTCCTCTAGCGAGCCGCCGCCGCGGCCTACGATGAGCACATCGGCTTCTCCGAGCCGATTCATCACTTCGATCGCCTTGACGATCGATGGCGCTGCTTGCGCTCCCTGTACCAGCACGGGGTACAAGAGGATAGGGATGGACGGGAAGCGCCGCTGCAGTGTGATGATGACATCACGAATCGCGGCCCCCGTCGGAGATGTAATCACGCCGATTGCGCGGGGAAACCGAGGAATCGGTTTCTTGCGCTCCGCCGCGAATAACCCTTCGCCTTCGAGTTTCTTTTTCAACTGCTCGAAAGCCAGAAATAAACTACCAATACCATCGGGCTGCATCGCCGTTACATAGAACTGATAAGCTCCGTCTCTTTCATATACGGAAATATTACCCCGAGCGATCACTCGCGTACCCTCTTTAGGTAAAAAGCCCAGCCTCTGGTTCTGCGAGGCAAACATAATGCTTTTCAGCCTACCGTCTGCGTCCTTCAGAGTAAAGTACATATGACCGCTAGAATGATGAGTAAAGTTAGAAATTTCGCCGCGTATCCAAATATCTTGAAGTCGGTTATCGCCTTCGAGGGTCATTTTGATATAACGGTTTAAATCCTTAACCGATAAGATTTTCGTCTCGTTTTTCCCCATACGTCCGCTAAACGCTCACGTTTGCTTTAGCTGCGCGATGTGCCGCATCTACCGTATTACGAAGCAGCATCGTGATGGTCATCGGTCCTACGCAGCCTGGAACTGGCGTGATCGCGCTAGCGACTTCTTTCACTGCTTCGAAATCAACATCCCCTGTCAGCTTCCCATCTGCTGGACGGTTCATTCCTACATCGATGACGACAGCACCAGATTTCACATGATGAGCTTTAATCAAATGCGCTTTTCCTACAGCAACAACTAGAATATCGGCTTGCTTCGTAATGTCTTCCATATTCGGTGTACGAGAGTGAACAACGGACACCGTAGCATGTTCACGTAAAAGCAGCATAGCCATCGGCTTCCCAACAATATTGCTTCTACCTACAACCACAGCATGCTTCCCTGCGATTTCCACGCCAGTGCGCTTGAGAATTTCAATGACGCCATGAGGTGTGCAAGGCTTCATTCCATCCTTACCGATCATCAGATTACCTACATTCACTGGATGGAAACAGTCGACGTCCTTCGTCGGATCAATTTGATCCACGACTGCTTCCTCATCAATATGCTTAGGTAATGGAGACTGGACCAAAATGCCGTTAATTCGACGGTCCGCATTAAACTTTTGAATTAAGGAAATCAATTCCTCTTGTGTTGTGTTCTCCGGTAGACGATGAACTTCGGAATAAATGCCCACATCATCGCATGCTTTCGCTTTGTTTCGAACGTATACCTGTGAGGCTGGATCTTCCCCAACAATAACAACGACGAGTCCTGGTTGATTCCCCCGCGCAGTAAGCGCTGAAGCGTCTGCTTTAATCTCCTCACGAATCGAGCTAACGAGTTCTTTCCCGTTAATAACTTGTCCTGACATCTTGATTCCTCCTAAGAGTTTTCGTAAGAAAAACTGACAATTTAATCATAAGCTAAGAGATTCCGTTAGAACATTTGCATGGTTAACCTTTTTAAGCCGAACGTTCGAAAAAAGCGTTATTGTAAAGCTTTGACTTTTAATTCATCTAACTCTTTAATCATTTTACCTAGAACCCCATTAACGAACTTTCCGGATTCGTCCGTACCGAAATGTTTGGCCAAGTCAATCGCTTCATTCACGACAACTTTTGGCGGAACATCATCTCTGTATATCATTTCGTAAGCAGCTAAACGAAGAACTTCGCGATCAATTCGCGAGAGCCTATCCATCTGCCAGCCTTGCAAATATTGTTCAAGCAATTCATCAATTCGAACTTTATTTTCATAAGTACCTTCAACTAATTCAAAAATAAAAGTAGGAGATATTTTCTCATTTGGAACTTCAAGCTCCGCTTCATTATCATTCTCTGCTTCAAGAATCGCACACAATACTGCTTCTTTGGGCGAAGCTTCATTCATTTGAATCTGGTATAAACTTTGTAAAGCAATTTCCCTTGCCACTCTGCGTTTCATTATGGTCCTCCTAAAGTTGGGAATACAGGTTACAGCCCAACTTCCCTTTTCTACTAGTATACGTCATTCGGGAATGAATCCAAACAAAAAAATCCATGGATGGACCAGGGATTTTAGCGAAACATTCTCCATTTTTGTGTGAGATAACGCCAAATGTCTTCAAGCATCACGAAGCTTTCCTTACGATCGAGCTTGTTCCCAACATATAATCCAACTAGGACAATGAATGCAAAGATCAGCATGTCCCAAAAGCCAAAAAACAAATAAATAAATCCGAAGAAAATGCCTGCTGCCACTCCGATTACTTTGCCCCTATGCTGTTCCCACAGCTCGTTCCACATGAGTGGGTTCACCTCTATTCGACTCGGCTTTTAAACGTTGGCGCGGATTGCACGATGTTCGCAACGAATACGGTTACGTTAGCTACTGGGATGCCTGTAATCTCTTCGATATAGCTTTTCACAGCGCTTTGCATTTCTTCAGTCAGCTCAGGAATCGATGTCTCTCCGTCAACAACTGTCCGGATTGTAATTTCCAAACCTGATTGATTTACTTTTACTCGCGCGCGTAAATCTTTAACACCTTTCGAACGTCCAGCTGCTTTCAAAGACAGATTTTCAACGGTTTCCATTGAAATCCGAATATCCCCAAAATCCGTTCGTTGATCGATTGAAGGAGATTGTGCACGACTTCGACGTAAAGAAATGAATAGAAACCGAATACTAATAAGCAACACAATCAAGCTAATACAAATTCCTGGGTATGCGTAGTTCTTGTCCACATAGAAGTGGCTTAGCGTTAGTTCTGCTTGTGCCTTTGGAATCCAACCGCTCGCCGTACATAAAACAATAATGGAAGCGACGAATACAATTAGGCTATAAAGAAGCAGTAGAAGCCTATCGACAATTTTACCCACTTAAGCTAGTCCCCTTCCCATAGTTAGAGGAAACCCCCTGCAAACCTGTAGGGGGCTTCGAATGATCCATATGGATTCAGCACTTCCGCTTACTTCACACGATGAGCGGCTGCTGTTTCTTCTTCGATCGGTTTCTCAACGCTTTTGAAATGGACATCATGAATATGAACGTTCACTTCAACGACGCTCAAGCCAGTCATCGATTCGATCGCTTGTTTTACATTTTGTTGAATATCACTAGCTACTTCAGGAATTCGATTCCCGTACTCAATAATAATGGAGACGTCAATGGCGGCTTCACGCTGCCCCACTTCAACTTTTACGCCTTTGGACAAATTTTTGCGTCCCAGCAACTCAGCAATGCCGCCTGCTAATCCGCCGCTCATCCCTGCTACTCCCTGAACTTCAACCGTTGCCAAACCGGCAATGATTTCGATAACCTCGGGGGCAATTTGAATGCTGCCCATGTCTGTTTTGACGTAATCCGGAGCGATTGTGCTCATAGTGGCACCTCCTGAGAGTTTGCACAGCAACCTTACTTAAAGTAATATTACCGTGTTTTGCGCCAGTACAACTGGCATTGAACATAGGATCTGAGATTCGCGCCAGAAAACTTCCTTGATAGCGTTGTTCGCAGACTTCTGATAAGTCGTCCTAATTAATAACTATACCATTCCGTGAAAAATATGACAAATGTTCGACTATGATTCCGGGTCGTTCACATCATGCTCTTCCAAAAACTTAATATCATGGTCGCCCTTGATAAATCTCTTGTGCTCGAGCAGCTTCAGATGAAATGGGATCGTCGTATGCACACCTTCAACAGCAAACTCTGTTAGAGCTCTCTTCATTCGAGCAATCGCGTCTTCACGCGTCGGTCCCCAAACAATCAGCTTGGCGATCATGGAATCATAATGAGGAGGAATGGTGTATCCAGGATATACAGCACTGTCTACCCTAACGCCAAATCCACCCGGTGGCAAGTAAAACTTGACTTGACCCGCCGAAGGCATGAAATTTTTGTTAGGATCTTCTGCATTCACACGGCATTCGATGGCCCAACCGTTAATTTTAACGTCATTTTGCGTAAAGGATAACGGATTGCCCTCGGCAACGCGGATCATTTCTTTAATAATATCAATGCCTGTAATCATTTCAGTAACTGGATGCTCAACTTGAATTCTCGTATTCATTTCCATGAAATAGAATTTGCCGTCTGCTCCTAGGAGAAACTCTAGTGTCCCTGCGCCCGAGTAGGCAACAGCCTTAGCCGCGCGCACAGCTGCTTCTCCCATTGCTGTCCGCGTCTCTGGTGTAAGAATTGGACAAGGTGCTTCTTCAACCAACTTTTGTCTGCGACGCTGAACGGAGCAGTCACGTTCGCCCAAATGAACGACATTGCCATGCTTGTCAGCTATAATTTGAATCTCAACATGCTTCATGCCCGTTAAATATTTTTCCAAATAAATGCCTGAATTACCAAAAGCATTCTGGGCTTCTTGCTGCGCTGCAGTAATTTGTTGAACGAGCATATCCTCGTTTTCCGCTATGCGAATGCCTTTGCCGCCGCCGCCAGCTGTCGCCTTAATGATAACCGGGTAACCGATGTCTCTAGCAATAACAACTGCATCTTCGATATTCTCTACCAATCCATCAGAGCCTGGGATGATAGGGACTCTAGCTTCTTCCATCGTTTGTTTGGCAACAGCCTTGTCGCCCATACGGCTTATTGCATCCGCCGACGGTCCAATAAACGTAATATTGCAACTTTCGCAAAGTTCAGCGAAGTCCGCATTTTCCGCCAGAAAACCATACCCTGGATGAATGGCATCGCACTCCGTCAACGTGGCTACGCTCATCAGATTGGTGAAATTAAGATAGCTATCTTTGGACGCAGTCGGCCCGATGCAATATGCTTCGTCAGCAAGACGCACATGCAGCGCCTCACGATCTGCTTCCGAATAAACAGCTACCGTGTAAATGCCGAGTTCTCGACATGCCCGAATAATACGAACAGCAATTTCTCCACGGTTCGCTATTAGGATTTTATGAAATTCCATCATTTTCCCTCCTGTAAAACACGCTTACTCCGGTCTTACCAAAAATAAAGGTTGTCCATACTCAACGAGTTGTCCGTTTTCAACGAGTATCTCAACAATTTCGCCTCTAATTTCAGCTTCGATTTCATTCATCAGTTTCATCGCTTCCACAATACAGACGACCGTTTTGTCGCCTATTTTGGAGCCAACACTTGCGAAAGGAGCAGAGCCAGGGGAAGCAGCCTGATAGAAGGTTCCTACCATTGGCGAAACAATCTTATGTAAAGATGAGTCCTCTTGCTTAGCATTTCCATTCGTTGCAGGTACAGAGGCTTCTTCCAGAGCTGCAGGCGCTTGCTGATTTGCAAAGCTTGCTTGTCCGACTGGCGCATATGAGTGTTGTACAGGTGCTGTCGTTACGTAAACGGGCTCAGTTTTATTCGGCTTGCGAATCGCTAGGCGAGCGCCTTCATTTTCGATTTCAAGCTCTTGTAAAGAGGATTGATCGACGAGTTTGATCAACTCTTTGATTTCACTCAATTTGAACATTCATGTCACTCCTTCAAAGTTGGTGAACCATTAACATGCGGGTTTTGATAGCCGCACCGTATGTATTATACCCATAAACGTAAGAAATGGAAAGAGTCCAGTTTGTCTGGACCCTTTCCAACGCTACGCATGATTCGACACCTAAGTCTCGAATCACTATGGTCGCACGTATTGAACCTTGATATTTTCTGGTGCTGCGCCTAACTCTTTCACAACCATATCCACAATGGTAACACCTTGGCTTTTCTCTAATTTGTCGCTTTGCACCGTAATCTTCCACTTGTTACCATCCTGATTTACGATCGCTTGTGGGAAGTCTTTTAATAATCGATCCTGCAATCCTTCTACTTTATCTTGAACGTCTGCAAGCTTTTCCAAATCATTATTCGCTTTAACTACGGCCTCAGGCGTTTGCTTGGAATCAACAATAATTCCCATTAAATCGGAGGACTTTTTGCTAAAAAGTTCATGCTGTTTCATTTGCTCATTTGTGAAATAATCGCCCGCGGAAGTCGTTTTCGCTTGTTCTTCGACTTGTTTAATGATTTGATCGTCAGTTTTGGCCGTTGTGGTGGACTTCGTCGTTTTCGTTGGATCTACGGTTGTTGTTTTGGATGCATCTGCTTTAACATCCGTTTTAACCTCTGTCTTCACATCTGTTTTCGTTGTTGTTGTCGCTTGCGTTCCTGTTTTTGGATCTGACTTTGGATCTGTTTTCGTACCCGACTTGGCGTCAACGCCTGTCGTAGCTTTCACATCCGTTTTCCCAGTTGCAGGATCAACCTGACTCATATCGATTTTTACTTCCTGTGGCTTCGTTGCTGTTTCCGTCGATGCCAGATCGAGCTTGTTCACATCCTCGGTAAACAAATAATAAGCAGAGAGCACCACCATTAAACTTAACATGGAAACGAGCCAGATTGTTTGTCTTTTTGCATTCATTGTATATTCCTCCTTGGATTAGTTTATAGGGTTAATCTTTATTCACCCGTTTTTCTTGGTAAAATTGAAATGCGATTCGAAGTCACATCAAGACCGCGCTCAACAGCTTCCATCATCATTTTTTTCACGGTGAGATTTTCAGCGCCCTTAGCCACAACGATAACGCCTCTAATTTTGGGTTTAATATATTTGAGCACCAGCGGTTTCTGATCTCCTGACACTTGGTAGATGACAACTTCACCGCTTCGGGTTACTTGGGAAATGTTGCGTGTCGCTCCATTGGTGTCGCGTTCTGTCGTCATTTGCTGATTATCATTGTAGTTTTTGTCGACAGTCATTTCTTCTGTAGATTCAATCGTGACCAGCACTTCCACTTCGCCAACGCCAACAATTTTCTGTAAAATATCTTTCAGTTGCGATTGGTAGGCAGCTTCATAATCATGAAAGGCGGAGTTTTCTTTGGGCGAGCTTCCCAAAAATGTTTCTTTGCTAGGTGGTGGGGAGGCTCGCCCCGCATTGATGGGATCAACTTCTTTCACTGTTAAAAAAGAATTCATAATCATCAGCGACGCCCCAAGAAGACCTATTAATACTAACCATAACAGCGTGTTTTTCCTCTTAGGTCCGCCTGGACCCCCGCCGAATTTCTGCTCCATCCATTGCAGCAATGTTCCCATCGATTCACCTCGCGATCCTTCCATTCTGTTGTTGAAATTGGATGTCAACCTGTGCAGACTTTACCTGCCAATCACGCGTAATTCCTTTGGTAAGCCGCTCGCGTTCTTGTTCTAATCGGGGAGTTAATTGTGCAGCGACGCTTGCATCTACTTGCTTTGTTTGACTGCTGCCTTGCACCTTGATTTCTTTTTCGAGCCGAATCGGAGCAATGGGTTGGACAGGCTCCATAACGGCAATACTTTGCTGACCAACAGGCGGTTGAAGCTTCTTCTTGGCTTCTATATCATCAAGGGTCACCTTAATAAGGTTAATACTCGGTTCCCCATTATTGTCGAATTGTGCAAGCACTTTAACATCTTGAACGACGAAATCTGTTTGTTTTTGTATATCATCCTTCAGAAGCTGCGCTAGCTCGGTTTGAATGATTTGTTGCGACTGCTTCTGGCCTTGAGCCTTAAGCTTCAGAGCTTCTTTGGTGATGTCATCGAGGGATTTCATGAGGTTTTTTTTTCCGTTGCTTGCTAGTTGAGTCGTTTCATTTTGTTTTTTTTCAGCTGAGCCAATCAATTCGTCCACGTTCCAATCCTTCTTAAATAGCTGCATCACGGGAGAGAGCAAGGTAAGTAAGACGAATAGGCTCATGACGGTTTTGACATACCGCTGCATTGTGCTGCTAGGAAGCAGCAAGTCTACGAAGGTCGCCAGCATGATAACCATGATAACTGACTTCAGCCATCCCCCTAACCAATCCATCGCACGACTCCTTTCAACGCATCATTACCGAAACATTACTAACCGTGATCATGATCGTAATGGCAAGGAAAAACATTAACCCCACGGCCGCTAGCGCAGCGAATACGTAAATCAAGCTTTTCCCAATTGTCTGCAGGCAGGCAATCATAGGGTTATCGCCTAAAGGCTGCATGATGGCTGCTGACGCGTTATAAATGAAGGCAAGTATTAGAATTTTGATGGCTGGGAAAGCGCACAGCAGGATGAGGATGACAACTCCAACTAATCCAATGGCATTTTTAACAAGCAATGATGCACCTATGACCGTTTCCGTCGCATCCGAGAACAATCTCCCCACAACAGGAACGAAGTTACCTGTGATGTACTTCGCCGTGCGAATAGCTACCCCATCCCTTACAGCCCCTGCAGTCCCTTGTACGGAAATCACACCTAGAAACACAGTAACGAATACCCCCAACATACTGAGACTAATCGTACGAAGCAGATTGGCTAGCTGTGTTACCTTGTACCTTTCACTCAGTGAGCTCACGATGTGAAGAACAGCAGAAAAAAATAAGAGCGGGAATACAAATACATAAATCGCTGTTCCGACGGAATGAATCATGAAGACAATCAATGGATGCAAGATGGCAACGGATGTTACATTCCCCATGGAGGCAAGCAACGTTAAGAGCAGCGGAACGATAGCGACCATGAATTGAATCATGGAGGTAATCGCCGTTTTGGCATAACCAATAGCAACACTAAAACTGTTGATCGCAATAATAATAAGAACCATGTAGGCAATCGAATAACCAAGCTTACTAACTGTATTCTTTTCAAATGAGCTTTGGAGCGTTTCCAGAATCATGCTAAACACGGTCAAAATGACGATGGAGGCAAGCAGCTTACCATTCACGATAATTTCATGGAAAACGTAACTGAGCAGCCCCTTAAATATACTCGACATGCTAATTCCTTTCGTTCCGAGCAGCAGTTCCATGAAGGTTGGTGTCTTACTTTCCGGGAAAAACCCACCATAATCCTTCATAAGCTTATCCCAATATTGTTCAACCTGATCCGTGTTCAGATGGCTTGCCTGTTCCTTAATTATGATATCTGTAGGAGATTCCGCGACCGAAGAACCCATCCATCCGAGCCACAGACTCATCGTCATTATGATCAACATCATCCAGCGGTGGTGCGACATCTGGCGCGAATCGTCTAGGATCATTCATGTACAGCTCCTTAGAGCTTTCGGAAGAGAAAGCTAGCTTCGTAAGCATCTGCTGCAATTTCCATTGGAAACTTGCTTGGCGCTTTAGGCGGGAAGCAGTTTCACGACGGTTTCAATAATGACAGTCACGATCGGAATTGCCATGACCATAATGAGCACTTTGCCCGATAATTCGATCTTTGAGGCTATCGATTCTTGGCCTGCATCTCGTACGATTTGGGCGCCAAATTCGGCTATGTAAGCAACGCCGATAATTTTGAGAATCGTCTTGAGAAACACCATGTTTACGTTCGATTTCTGCGCCAAATTTTCGAGAACCTGAATGACCGAAGAAATTTTCCCAATCAGGAATAAGAAAATGAGGATACCAGCAAAGGTGGCCAGTAGAAAAGCAAACATCGGCTTCTGTTCTTTGATGATCAGCGACAAGATAGTGACGATGAGCCCTAGTCCCACAATCTGTATAATTTCCATTGGGCCCACCTCATTGAAACAAGAATATCGTTTTGATTTCTTTAAACAAATTATCCAGCATACTGACGACCATAAAGAGCACGACCACAAAGCCAATGACCGTGACCCAGTGAGCCATGTCCTCTTTGCCCATTTGCTTAAGCACCGAATGGATCATCGCGATGATGATACCGATGCCGGCGATCTGGAAAATGGCGTTCACATCTACGTTCATTCCAGGCACCTCACTCTGTTGACAACTTCGCTTGTGAATGGACTAGCTGCTACATCTAATACATCAAGATCGCGATTAACGCTCCGATCAGCACGCCTAGGCTTTTCCACATTTTTTCGTAGCGCCTTTGCTCATCCCTAGATTCTGTTTCTTCAGCTTGAAGCTGGCTAACGGCTAGACGCAGATGTTTAACCTGATCGCCACGATCAGTAAGTCCAAGTACGGATCCCAATTGAAGAACCACCTCTTGCTCCACTTGTTTCATGGAGGTTCGCTTCCATACATCCTTGACCGTTTGCTGCCAGATTTCCCGCGTTGATATGCCAACACTCGCAATCAATCGCTCTGATGTTAATCGAAATAACGATGATAGAGGTTCAGAAATCTGCTTACTTAGCGAAGCAAACGCCTCTGGAAGCGGCGTAAGCGCGTATATAATTTCTGTTTCCATCCGCTGCAAAGCGCTAATCAACAAACGGATTTGTTTCGGACGCCTTGCGTAATGAGCAGCCTGAAGGAATCCAAGCAAGGCAGCAGCGCCAATAATGAGAACCGCTCCTACAAACTTAAGCACTATTCATCATCCTTTACCTGCGCGTTTGCGAGACAAGCGGCCTACCTGCACGATCCAAAACCCGAAACGGCGCTTGCTCGCCCTTCCTTCGATCCAAAATGACATATCGATTAAACACCCCCTCTTCCATTAAAAGTTTCAAAACGGGCCTCAAACGTACATCTTCATAATCAGAACCATGTGCAGTGGCCATAACGCGAATCCCCGCGTGAAGCGCTTCATGAATCGCAATTGCATCTTCGGGTCGACCGATCTCGTCCACAACAAGCACCTCTGGAGAAAGCGAACGGATCATCATCATCATGCCTTCCGCCTTTGGACAACCATCCAAAATATCGGTCCGAGGCCCCATGTCGAACTTTGGCACCCCTTTAACACACGCGGCTAGCTCGGAACGTTCATCAACGATGCCTACTTTACGACCTGTTTGAGCAGAACCGATTACTCCCCAATCACCACGGCTTACAAGCCTGGCCAAATCTCGAACTAGCGTGGTTTTACCTTGCTGAGGCGATGAAATGATGAGCGTATGATGAATGTTTTGCACGAGGGGGTCGTAAAGGAACGGCACAATCGCTTTACCTACACCTTCAATATCACGAGCAATCCGAATATTGAAGGAGCTGACATCGCGAATTTGTTTCACTCGTCCTTGTTCGAGTATGGTACGACCGGCCAGTCCTACACGATGACCGCCAACGATCGTAATATAACCTCTTCGCAGTTCTTCTTCATAGGTATAAAGGGAATGATTCGTCAACTGCTCCAGCAAAGAGATGCAATCTTGATGAGTTGGCTTGTAAGCCTCAGCTTCCTTTTTTACCATCTGACCCTGCGCGTCCAAGAAGGCGTAGCGATCGTCATAACTGATCTCAAGCGGCCTTGATTCTCTGACTCGTATTTCTTCAACACTAGCTTGTACATTGCTTGGCAGCCGCGAAAGAATGAGTCTAAGAGAGTGAGGCAGCAGGCTAATAATGGAATCCAACATAGGCAGACATGCCTCCAAGTTGAGCTATTTTCTATATTTATTTGTATGCCTAATAGAAAGAAATATGACAGATTACTTTTTCAAAATCCCAATAAAAATACAACTTACCCCTACTAACACCCAAAGCATTTTGCCAAATGATAGTTTTTCAGCAATACCTACTAGACCAATAGTCGTCGTTGCTAGAAGTACTAGAGGGCCTACTAGAGCGAGTCCTGTATTCACCAACAGAGCCTTCTCGATCGTCGCCAATCGAAGCATGATAATCGCCGCAATAATCTCAATGCTTCCTGACATTAACCTTAGGGATGCCATACTTAGCACAATTTTGTTAATCAATTTTCACTTCCCTCCCTTAACAAGGATAATCTTTACGCACTACCTTTAGTCGAACTTCTCAGAATTCCAACTTATACCGCAGGCGTACTTCTGAATACCTGGAGCACCTGCCAAGGCCTCCCTTTAATGTAAGGAACAATTTTTAGGTGGGATCCAAACGTAACGATCAGATCGCGAAGCACTCGAACGTTTCGATTAATTGAGGGCAGTGGTAGCAATCTCTATTAACCCTAACTTATGCACGCTCGTCTGATTTTAGGCATGATGGGCACCACCCCATATGAAAATGCATAGGATGAAAACATAAATGAACCTACAAAGGGATAGTGAGGAGATTTACCGATGAAAGTAACCTCTGATCTGAATTGGAATCCGGTTTTGGCCGATCCCACGGGGCAAAGGCAGGCCAAACCTAGGACTCTTGGCAAAACAATGGTGATGGATAAAGGCTTGGGATTGAACGCCTTTGAAGATTTACTTAGCACTTCTGGAGAGCATTTGGATATGATCAAACTTGGCTTTGGCACTTCTCCGCTTTACCCTCAGAATCTTCTAAAGAAAAAAATTGACATGGCCAGATCCAGCGGAATTTGTATTTATCCGGGTGGTACATTTCTGGAAGTTGCGATTGCTCAAAACGCGGTATCCTCCTTTTTTGACATGATTATTATGCTTGGTTTTACGGGTCTTGAAGTATCAGACGGTACGATTGAAGTGGAGCGGAGATTAAGAAACGAGCTCATTTTGAGAGGTTTAGAAGAAGGTCTGCAAGTCGTTACCGAGTACGGCAAAAAGGGTTGGGGGTCATCCATCGAGCTTGATGAATTAATTGAGACCATTACGATTGACGCTCAATTCGGAGCTGAACTGATTACGATTGAAGCGCGTGAATCCGGAATGGGTGTTGGCATATTTGACAAAGAGGGAAACTGTAAAGACGAAGAATTGCAAAAAGTTCTTTCCGGCATTCCAAATCAACATTTATTGCTCTGGGAAGCGCCACTAAAAAACCAGCAAGTGCATTTGATGCAGCTGTTAGGACCGAATATTCACTTGGGTAACATCTCCACACACGACATCATATCCCTGGAAGCTTTACGTAGAGGACTTCGGTCCGACACGCTGTCCTTCGGCACCAGAAAGGAATAATTCATGCATATCGATGTGGTTGCCAACATCGGAGAGGCTAGATCCGACGAATTTATTCACAAGACCGTCATTGTCATTGATGTTCTTCGTGCCACAAGCACGATGATTGCCGCGCTATCTAATGGATGTCAGTCCATCATTCCGGTAGAAACCGTCCTGCAAGCCAAAGAATTGCACAAACCGGGGGACCTGCTCGGAGGCGAGCGGTATTGCAAAAAAATCTTTGGCTTTCATCTTGGAAATTCACCCCAAGAATATACAAGAAAAGCCGTAGAAGGCAGACGAATTATCCTCACGACAACGAACGGCACGAGAGGCATTCAAAAAGCAACAAAAGCGGAGCACGTGCTGGCAGGAGCACTGACAAACAGCAATGCATGTGCAAATACGGCTGTACATTTCAAACGAGATGTAGTCATCCTATGCGCAGGAACGCAGGACGTTTTCTCTTTAGAGGATGGGTTGTGCGCGGGACTCATCTTGGATGAACTTAGCGGCATTCTTGGTACCAAACAGCTTACTATAAACGATTTCGGTTTAGCGATGCAAAGTTGTTATTTACAAACAAAGGATACACTCTTGGAAGCATTGCTTGCATGTACCAATGGAAAGAAATTATGCAAGCTCGGATTTCAAGAAGATCTGATTTCTTGCAGCAAAGTTAATAGTACAGAACATGTCCCCATTCTAGAACGTCATCAACTGGTGCTGCATACCAAGTAATCCCTCAGCCCAACTTACGATAGCGTTCTAAAAAGCCCCCCCCCCTCATAGACTAGGATTGACTACTCATAAGACAAGGGGTTTTGGCATGAACGGCGATTTGCTCTTGGTTATTCTTATCATTATCGGATTGCTCGGTCGATCACCAATTATTACGACGGCTGCCTGCATTCTGCTCGCCTTCAAATTGCTCGGTCTTGATCGTTACTTGCCTACAGTTGAGCGAAGAGGATTAGAAATCGGGCTGCTCTTTTTGACGATGGGTGTGCTCGTTCCATTCGCGAGTGAGCGCATTTCGTATAAAGATATTATCTCTGTATTTACAACATGGCCTGGAATTATCGCTCTCATTGGCGGAGCGATCGCTACGTATATGAATGGCAAAGGGCTAGAATTATTAAAAATAGACCCACAATTAATTGTGGGCCTCGTCATTGGTTCTATTTTTGGCATTATCTTTATGCGCGGTATTCCGGTAGGTCCGCTGATGGCCGCCGGAATCACTGCTTTTTTATTGAAACTGGCTTACTTTATCGCTGATAAGCTTAGCTAGTTATCTACGATCCTCAGGGCCACCCACGAAGGCTTGCTCCGTTGTGTCCAAGCCATAAGCCGTATGCAGAGCGCGAATCACGTCTGTAAGATTCGTGTTATCGATCACACAGCTCATCTTAATCTCAGACGTGCTTACTAAAGAAATGCTTATACCTAAGTCAGAAATAACTTTGAACATTGTAGCCGCAACTCCCGGAGTACTTACCATACCCGCGCCTACAATAGATACTTTAACTAGATTCACTTCGGAAGTTACTTCGCGATAGCCGATATCTTCACGCGTTTGTTCGATGACATCCAATGCTCTTTCCCGATCTGCTAAAGAAGTTGTGAAAGAGAAGTCAGCAGAGCCGCTGAGTACGCCACTTTGAACAATAATATCTACATCAATTTGTGCATCGGCAAGTGCCATAAACACTTTAGCCAGCTGCCCTGGCTTCTCAGGTACACCCAGAATACTAATTCTTGCCACATTTTTATCGTAAGCGATGCCTCGAACGACGATGCCTTGCTCCATGACTGCTTCCTCCTTCACATTGGTTCCTTCATTGTAATTAAAGCTCGAACGCACCACCAAGGTCACGTTGTAATTTTTCGCATATTCAACCGCTCTTGGGTGAAGTACAGCTGCTCCTAAGTTAGCTAACTCCAGCATTTCATCGTATGAAATAGCCTCAAGCTTCCTCGCTACCTTTACGATCCGCGGATCTGTCGAGTAAATACCGTCTACATCCGTGTAAATCTCGCAAAGATCAGCCTTTATCGCAGCAGCAAGTGCAACAGCCGTCGTATCCGAACCACCGCGACCTAGCGTCGTGATCTCACCGGCTTCAGTCATTCCCTGGAACCCAGCTACGATAACCACGTTACCTTGTTCAATCGCATTCAACACGCGATGCGGCTGAATATCTGTAATTCTTGCCTTACCGTGAACTTCTTCTGTGAAAATACCGCTTTGCCAGCCGGTGTAAGAAACCGCTTGTTCACCCAAATTATGTATTGCCATCGATAAGAGGGAAACCGATACTTGCTCTCCCGTCGTTAACAGCATATCCATTTCACGAGCCGGAGGGGCTCCATCGTAAATTTGCTTAGACAGGTCGATCAATTCATCTGTTGTATCTCCCATCGCCGAAACGACTACAACGCAGCTATGCCCTGCTTGCTTTCGTTCAACGATTCTTTTTGCAACACGTTTCATTCGCTCCGCATCACCGACAGAGCTGCCGCCGAATTTCATCACTATAAGAGACAAAGCAGACCCACTCCTAACACATACTAGTGCATAACAATTCAATATTATAGCATATAAGTGAAGTCCTGTGGTAAGAAATACGAATCGTGTCACATAATTCACATAATTCACACAAAATTAGAAACCCCCTCCTGACATTATGGTCGGGAGGGGGTGAATTAAACTTATTCTCAGTTATGCGCGTGAAATATATTTACCTTCATCCGTATCAACCAAGAGTATATCGCCTTCGTTGATGAACAGTGGAACCTGAACAACTAAACCCGTTTCTACTTTAGCGCCTTTGGAAGCTCCTGTTGCCGTATTGCCTTTAATCCCTGGCTCTGTTTCAACAACTTTCAATTCAACACTTTTCGGCAAATTGATTCCTAGGATTTCACCTTGGTAGCTCAAAATTTTGATGTTCATATTTTCTTTAAGGAAATTCAGTTCCCATTTCAATTGCTCATAGGAAAGGCTGAATTGATCATACGTTTCAGTATCCATGAACGTATACTCGTCACCACTTGCGTACAGGTATTGCATTTCGCGATTTTCAATGTGAGCGCGTCCAACGTTTTCGCCAGCACGGAACGTACGTTCAACTGTATTTCCGTTACGCAGGTTTTTAAGCTTGGAGCGAACAAACGCTGCACCTTTACCTGGTTTAACGTGTTGAAAATCCAAAACGGTAAATAAATCATGGTCTACTAAAATTGTAAGTCCTGTTTTAAAATCGTTAACTGATATCACTAGTGAGTCCCTCCGCTAATCAATAATAAGAAAATCTTTGGTAGAATGTGTAAGTATTTTAATGCCAGTGTCGGTAATTACAACGTCGTCTTCAATACGAACTCCGCCAAAATCGGGGAGATAAATACCAGGCTCAACGGTAACGACCATCCCAGCTGTTAAAACCATATCTTCTGTCTTCGACAATCGTGGAGATTCATGGACTTCCATGCCCAAACCGTGTCCGGTGCCATGACCAAAGTTATCGCCATAGCCATGTTTCACGATGACATCACGAGCAAAGGCGTCTCCTTCTCGACCGGTAATCCCTGGTTTCAAATTAGCCAAGCAGTTCAGTTGAGCTTCAAGAACAATATCATAAATTTCTTTATGCTTGTCCGTCGGCTTCCCGAGCATAACTGTTCTTGTAATATCTGAGCAGTACCCTTTATAATACGCTCCAAAATCCAATTTGACAAATTCATTTCCTTGCAGTACGCGATCACTCGCTTTACCATGAGGAAGAGCTGATCGCTCCCCTGAAGCAACAATGGTTTCGAAAGAGGTCGAAGTCCCGCCATTTTTGCGGATAAACATCTCGATCTCAAGCGCTATATCTTTCTCCACTGCCCCTGGTTTAATGAAGGCAAGAATATGAGAAAAGGTTTGATCTGCTAAATCAGCAGCTTCCTGCATAATTTGTATTTCAGCTTCATCTTTCACGATTCGAATTTGTTCAACAAGACGGCTGGTAGGAACGAATTCAATACCTGATAACCCCTCTTGATAACTGAGGAAATCTCCGTAAGATACATCAACTTGCTCAAATCCGAGTTTCGTAATGCCGTCTTTTACGAGTATTTCTTTGATCGTTTCGATCGGTCTAGGCTTATGTTCAATCACCTCGAAAAGCTTGGCTTGCTGAGGTGCTTGCGTCATATATCGGAAGTCAGTTAACAAGATAGCTCGATCCAACGTAATAAGAACAAAGCCAGAAGAACCCGTAAAACCCGATACATATGTACGATTATAATCATTTGTGATAAGTAGTGCTGAAAGATCTTGCTGTTGCATGACTTTTCGAAGACGTTCTATACGTTTCGCTTGCATATCAATCACCATTCTTTCTTACAAGTGGGGTAATAATGCTCTTAGACCAAGCTCATAACTGAGAGATCCGAATCCGCAGATTTGCCCAATAACGACCGGAGCTGTTACGGAGTGATGACGAAATTCCTCTCGCTTATGAATATTCGATAAATGAACTTCCACAGTAGGCAGCTGCACGGTTGCCAGCGCGTCGCGTATGGCATAGCTGTAATGCGTAAACGCTCCCGGGTTGATAAGAATGCCATCTTTCGTTCCGAAAGCTTCATGAATCTTATCAATGATGCCGCCCTCATGATTGGATTGGAACGTCTCCAGCTCAATCGTCAATTCCTCGGCCAGCTTGTTCAAACCTTGAATAATGGCAGACAACGATGACGTGCCATAAATTCCTGGTTCCCGCACACCGAGCATATTTAAGTTCGGACCGTTAATAACCAATACCTTTTTCAACAGGGAACCCCCTTAGCGTTTTAACCTATGTATTTTACCATAACTTTCATGTCTTGTGTATAGGCTCTCTAGTTCTTTCGTCTGAGTATTCAATTGCAATCGAATAGCCAATAAACATCCCCCAGACTAGGAATAAGCAGCCGTCGCTAATTACGGAATTGAAATCCGATTCACGAATCCAGTAAGTCATCCCTGCTAGCGGTCCAACCAGCAAATAGATCAAGCACCACCACGCGGCACCGTAAGCGATTCCCCACCACGGCCCTTGCAGCTTCCACAAAGTAACCATATAGATGTAAGCAGCGACAATTGAAAATAAAATAAAAAATCCCCAGCCAATTAACGTACCTTTCCATGTAAGCAAAAAATCGTGTTTAAAAAAGGGCTCAACGAGAAACCCAATCACGATTTTAGTAAACTTCAAATATTGTTCAACAATCTTAAGCCCTCCCCAAATCAAACCGGCAAAGAAGCCGATATAGAGAGCAAATAACCACCGACTCGTTTTGATCGTACTCGCGTTCTTCTGGCTCATGCTAAAACCTCTTCCTTTCTTTGCACTCGATGCTCGCAGCTTCCTATTCAAGAATAGTATGTTCTACCTCAATCGGTAGCATTCAAACCCCGAATCCGTTACAATAGGAAAGAAGTAATACCTAATTTGAGTATAGATAAGAAGGTGGACCAATTGGCAGAACAAAACAGTATATACGGAGGACAAGCCGTCATTGAAGGCGTCATGTTCGCAGGGAAAAATGTGCATGTTACAGCAGTACGCAAAAAAGACGGTTCCTTAGAATATTTGGAGGTACCAAAGAAAGAAATTCCTTGGGTCCAAGCGCTTAAAAAAATTCCACTCGTACGCGGCATTGTAGGTATCATCGAGTCCAGTGCGAAGGGCGCGCAGCACTTAAACTTTTCCGCTGAGTCGTTTGCCGAGCAAGAAGGCGAGACGAAGGAAAGTAATAAAAAAGAAGAAAAGCCTGGAATCTTCTCCAATATCTCAATGATTCTCGGCGTTGCTGTTGTCGGTGTAATTTCATTCCTTTTTGGGAAATTTGTTTTTACACTTGTACCAGCGGTTATTGAACAGTTTCTTTTCCAAAATGCATTTAGCAATCAAATTCTTCATAATTTAATAGAAGGCGTCATCAAGATCATCTTGCTCGTCGGGTATATTTATTTCATCTCCCTGACACCGATGATTCGCAGATTGTTCCAATATCACGGAGCAGAGCATAAAGTGATTAGCGCCTACGAGGCTGGTGTTGAGCTAACAGTCAGTAACGTACAGAAATTCAACACACTCCACTATCGTTGTGGCAGCAGCTTCATTGTATTTACAGTTATTATCGGAGTTGTCATCTACTCGTTCCTGCATTATGACGGGTACGTCGAGCGCATTGTACAGCGCTTGTTGCTGCTGCCTCTTGTAATTGGCGTTTCGTATGAAGTACTACGCTTCACGAATTCTCTACGCGAAGTACCTGTATTGCGTTTTCTAGGCTACCCTGGCTTGTGGCTGCAACTGCTCACAACCAAAGAACCTGAAGACAGCCAGGTCGAAGTGTCCATTGCTTCTTTCAACCGTATGCGCGAAGCAGAACAACGAATATTGGAGGGACGTCAATGAGAAGAAGATTTTCCCCCGTCGAGATTACGATTGCGGTGCTGATTGCCATTGGTTTGCTCGTAAGTTTGCAAACTTTATTCATCCCCATACTCGTGCTTGGGATCATCTTTTTACTATACAAAATCCCACCCTCTCGCTGGAAGTGGAACTCTCCCGCACGCGGAAATGCAAAGGGAAAAAGAAAATCCGGGAAATTTCGCGTTATCAACGGAAGCAAGGACTCCGAACCGGACGATTTCCCGAAGTATCATTAACGAGTTGAATTCACTTCTATTTGTAAAGACGAAGCACATATTTTTCATAGTTCTGTTCGTACGTTTCCATTGTCCATTTGGTGAAATAATGGTCGGTGGCTGAAAAGCCCGAATTGTAAAGTTCCATACTCGCTTCTTTAGATAAATCAAACTGCGTGTTTTGAACGCCCAGGGTAGGAATTTTAACCGTTCGGAAGCGATTCTGCTGTTCAATATAACGCTCATCATGTGCGTTAAGCATAGTGCCGAATAGCGCTTCGAGCATCGTTAAAGGTCCTCTCACTTTGTTCATCTGATATTCGCTCTTACCGACCAAATGAAAGCCGATAACGGGAATTCGTTCTACATCATTTTCTCGATCAAACACCCATAGTGGGTAATTGCTTAACAGTCCACCATCCACAATATAAAAAAATTGTTGCGCGAAAGGCTCTGCTGATGCAGAGCTTTTTAATTTGCACCGAACCATGACGGGGTCGAAAAAATAGGGGATACTTGTGCTCATACGCACCGCTTTAGCAATTGAAAGCTTCCGAGGATCGATTCCGTACTGGGCAATATCATCAGGAAGCACTAGCAGCTTTCCTTGCGTAATATCAGAAGCAATAATACGCAATTGATTAGGCCTTAAGTCACCAAAATTGCGGATGCCTTTGGCTAACAGTTGGCCGTATACCCAATGCTCAAGGGCTTCGCCGGAATACAAGCCTTTCTTAATTAAAAGCCGAGTTGCGGGTCCTATTATTTTGGTATTAAAGATCGCTGATCTTTGCATAAATGACTTGAAGGGCGCTTTCAGTATCAGCTCCTTCATTTCTTCCCCTGAGTAGCCTGCTGCCAGAAATGCAGCTACAATCGAACCTGAGCTTGTTCCAGCGACTTCATGAAACTCATATCCACGTTTCAGCGCGGCGCTTACGCCACCGGCCAATGCGATCCCCTTGACGCCTCCGCCTTCGAAAACACCGTTTATTTTCACCCGACATTCCCCCTCTAAAAGCCTGGAAACAACAATATCTGGCTCCAATTCTCTATATGCACAAAGAGTTTGTTTATATGCAAACAAAAAAGGCAGAAGCTGACAAGCAGCCCCTACCTAATAAATGAACGCCTATTGGCTTTCTACTTCAATATCTTTGCGAACTTGTAATAGTTCACTCATTCGATTCGGATCCCTACGGAAATATTCCAATAATGTTTCAATACATGTAATGGAATCCCAACTCAAATGGTGCTCAATCCCTTCTACATCCTTATATATATTATCATCTTGGACGCCGATTACGGTCAAAAACTCCTCTAATAATTGATGGCGGTCAACTAACCGTTTCCCCATCTTTTTACCTTTGGAGGTCAGCATAAGCCCACGATATTTTTCATAGATGAGATAATTATCTTTATCTAATTTTTGAATCATTTTGGTAACCGACGAGGGATGTACTTCCAGTCCTTCAGCAATATCGGAGACACGAGCATAGCCTTTTTCGTCAATGAGCTTATATATTCTCTCCAGATAATCTTCCATGCTTGGTGTAGCCATTGCGTTGTTTCCCCCTGCTTCCTTTAATTCCAGTCCATCGCTTTACCTATCATAATGCATGAACGTAGACGCGGTCAAATCTCCCATGATTCAATTCCAGCTTCCTTGGGACACTATTGAGTAGTAATGCCAACTACTGTTTGATGGTGAAAGGAGCCTGTTATGACAACAGAACTACTGACACGTCCAGTGCCAAGTACCGTTATATTCGTACCGGAGCTTGTTTATTTTGAACCAGATGCCATGAATTATCCTAAAGGTCAGCAAATCTGTAAGTGGGCCAAGCAACAAGGGCTTGAAATTCATATGACAACTTCCCACAATCAAATTAGGGACCTCCCAGGGGATTCCGAGCTAGAAAAGTATAAAATTGCTAAGCGGACACTTGTTGTAGGAATTAGAAAAACAATCAAATTTGAAACATCCAAGCCATCAGCAGAATACGCAATTCCTATTGCGACCGGCTGTATGGGACATTGTCATTACTGCTATTTGCAAACTACTTTAGGCGCTAAGCCTTATATTCGAGTATATGTGAACATCGATGATATTTTGGGAGCGGCTAAGCAATATATTGAAGAACGCGAACCTGAAATTACGAGATTTGAAGCTGCCTGTACGTCAGACCCAGTAGGGTTGGAGCATATCTCGGGATCCTTGAAGCAACTGATCGAATTCATGGGGCAGCAAGAACACGGCCGACTTCGTTTTGTAACAAAGTATCATCATGTTGAATCTCTTTTGAATGCTAAGCACAACAATCACACAAGATTTCGATTCAGCGTAAATGCGGATTATGTGATTAAACATTTCGAACCCGGTACCTCAAAGTTTCATGAACGCATAGAAGCCGCAGGTAAAGTAGCCAAGGCGGGTTATCCGCTCGGTTTCATCATAGCACCGATTATTTGGCATGAAGGCTGGGAAGAAGGCTACGCGACTCTGCTAGAACGTCTCCACAAGGAGCTGCCTAGAGAAGCTACAAGGGATTTAACTTTTGAAATGATTCAGCATCGATACACGAAGACTGCAAAAAATATCATTCAAAAGAGATATCCGAAAACAAAACTAGAGATGGATGAAGAGAAACGAAAATACAAATGGGGACGTTGGGGACAAGGAAAGTACGTTTATCCGGATGAACAAGCCAACGCACTCCGGGAATTTATCACTGAACAAATTTTCGATAAATTCCCCTCGGCGAAAATTGAATATTTTACTTAAAAGCAATTGCACTCAATCACGAAACTCAGAACTTTAACCATTCGGGGGTTATTGTATTCAACCATAGCGTGATTTGTGTCATTTTGCCCGTATAGAGCAGAATCGCAATGATCACCATTAAGCCTCCGCCTATTTTCATAATTGTATTGGAATATCGCAAAATCCAACGCGTTGATCCAATGAAAAATGATAAAACAAAAAATGGAATCGCAAACCCTAACGAATAGGCCGTCGTAAGTTGAAACCAAGTGCCTGGCTCCGTAGTAGCTAGCGCTAAAATAGCTGATAAGATCGGCCCTATACAAGGAGACCAGCCTGCCGCGAAACCCATTCCAATGACAATAGAACCTAAATAACCAGCGGGTCTGAATTTAAGTTGCAGCTTACGCTCTTTCATAAGCCATTGCGGTTGAAAAATCCCAAGCAAGAATAGTCCCATTATAAAAATTAAAATAGCAGCAATCTGACGCAGCAGGTCTCGATAATCAACGAAAAAATTACCTAAAAATCCAGCAGATAACCCAAGCGCATAAAAAATGATCGAAAATCCAACGATAAAACATAACGTGTGAAGCATCGTTCTCCGACGGACGTCTGAAGAAGATTGCCCAGATTTCAATTCACTAACTGAAATTCCCGATATGTATGAAAGATAAGAAGGGTACAAGGGTAAACAGCATGGCGAAATGAACGAAGCGATTCCCGCCCAGAGGGCGATCCACAAATTTACTGAGTCCATGTTAAATTCTCAATCCTCTTTTCAGAATAATCCCTATCAGGATTGCTATTAAAGTTAGTACAACCGTTCCTCCTGGGGCTAAATCCCATACACCTGCAAGAATAAGTCCAATGATTACAGCAATCTCAGAAAACAGCACCGCAAGAAAAACGGAATGCTTGAAACTGCGAGCAATAAGAAGACTACAGGCCACAGGGATCGTTAATAGCGATGAAACCAGAAGTGCTCCTACGATTTTAATGGCGACGGAGATTACGAGTGCAGTAAGCATTGTTATCATCATATTATAAAATTTCAGTGGAAGTCCACTTACACTCGCTGCATCCTCATCAAAAAACATGAGGAAGAATTCTTTGAAGTGGAGAGCAATTACACCTACTACAAGCACACAAACACCGAAAACGACCCATAAATCCGTTGCGTCAAGCGTATAAATGCTGCCAAATAAATAGCTCATAACATTCATATTGAAACCTTTACCCAATGTGAAAAGAAGGGTAGCGAGAGCCACTCCCCCTGACATAATGATCGCTATGGATAGCTCGGCATATGTTTTGTAAGCTTTGCGAAGCCTCTCTATGGCAAATGATGCTAGTAAGGCAAAGACCAGACCTACACCAAGCGGATAAATGTTAATGAGAAATCCAAGCGCAACCCCTGCAATTGAGACATGTGCTAACGTATCCCCAATCATTGACAATCGCCGAAGGACAAGAAAAACGCCCATTAAAGGCGCTGTAAGTCCAATCAAAATGCCTCCGATTAGTGCTCGTTGAAAAAAATATTCCGTAAAAATATCCAAAATGTTCGCTCCTTACTGAACTCCGATCATCTCACGAATTTGGCCGATGGAATGAGTTAAATTCGTCTCTCGGCAATCTTCAGGATCATGGGTATGCTTCACATAAAATTTAATTCCGCCGCTCATTTGCTGCGGTTCTGTTCCAAGATACGATTGCATCATATCCATATCATGAGAAACCATTATAAAAGCCATATGATGATGCTGATGCATATGCCGAATCATTCGGAAAAAGCCTACTTGCGTTTCCGCATCAATGCCAACCGTCGGCTCATCCAAGATGAGCAGTTCGGGATTATTCACGATCGCGCGCGCGAGGAAAGCGCGCTGCTGCTGTCCGCCTGATAACTGTCCGATTCGTCGGTTAGCCAAATCTTCGATGCGCATAGCTAGCATGGCATCCTCAGCCTTCTGAACGTCTGCTTTGGACAGCCGACGATATACATGCTTCTTGCTGTACATCCCTGACAGCACAATTTCCCTTACCGTTGCTGGAAACAACGGATTGAACGCATTTTTCTGTGGAACATATCCGATCCGTTCCCAATCTTTGAACTGATTGATCGGTCGATCAAACAATCTGATCTCACCTTCGGTCGGCTTTAGCAACCCGACAAGCATTTTCAGCAGGGTCGTTTTACCGGCGCCATTGGAACCGATCACCCCTACAAAGTCCCGCTCAAGAACGTCAAAACGCAGCTTCTCAATCACCTTTTTATGCTCATAAGAAAAAGAAACATGATCTATAGAAACAATACTGCGATGGCACGACTGCCTATTGCTATTATCCATCTACGAAACTCCTAACTTAGTGAAATCACTATCCTCATTAAACTTTATTGTAAAGCCTTCAGAAGATTTATCAAATTTTTGTCCATAATCGAAATGTAATCGTCACCGGCTTTAATTTGCTCCTCCGTCAAGCCCTCCAATGGATTCAAGACCATCGTTTCGACCTTTGCATCTTTAGCGAGCGTCTTAGCTAGCTTATCAGAAACAAGCTCCTCGAAGAAAATATATTTGATTTCATTCTCTTTTATGAATTCATTCATTTTTTTCAAATCCTGTGCCGTCGGTTCTGAATCAGGCGATAAGCCCATTATGGACAGCTGTGTTAAACCGTAATCACGACACAAATATGCGAAAGCTTGATGTGAGACCGCAATAGCTTTTTTTGAAGTTTGAGAAAGCTCCTTCTTATAACGTTCGTCCAGATTCATAAGTTTTGCCGCGTAATTATTATAATTCTGCTCGAACACCGCTTTATGTGCAGGGTCAGCTTCAACAAGCGCATTCTTAATATTATTAGCCATTTTGACTGCATTTAACGGACTTAACCACGCATGCGGATCAAATTGTTCTTTATTTTCGGAGGTTTTGATTAATTCTGCACCTTTACTAGCCTCAACAACCTTCAAACTAGAGTCTGCCGATACACTTCCAAGAAAATCTTGCACCCAGCCTTCGAAACCAGCACCTTGATAAACAAATAATTGAGCCTTGGTCATATTTTTCAAATCTCTACTTTTAGGAGACCAGTCATGAGGCTCAACACCAGCGGGTACAAGATTAATCACATTCACATATTCACCACCTATATGGCGTGCAAAATCATAAAGGGGATAAAAGCTTGTCACAACATTTACTTTTCCTTGAACAATCTCCGCTTTTGAACTTGAAGCACTTCCACAACCTGCTAATACAATTCCGAAAAGAATCAAAATACCTATATAAATGACCGCCATTTTACGCATAAATCTAAACCTCCGTCACAATCTAAATCGTAATCTTTTTTATTAACGACCTTGATTATACGAGTAGGCTTCACCTATGTCAATACACAAAAAGAGTAAATTGTCCTAGCACACAAAATAAAAACCACTTGTGAACTTCACGAGTGGTTCTCCACCTTAACATCGTTAAACGGTAAATCTTATCTCAGAGGAATTATCTGTTTATCGAGCATTTCGAATTCTCCTACTTCTTCATTGATTAATCTCAATCTCCAGAACTGCTTCCTGTATCACTGCCCTTACTTTTCATCATTTTCTGATCAGACTTCTCTCCTTTTCCATCAGCACTTGACTTAGAGTCCTTTTTCTCCGTTTTCGGAGGCTTATCACTTTCCTCTTTCAGCTTCTTATATCGCTCTTCTGACTGTTTAATGACCTTTTTATCCTGCTCGATTTGATACTGAATGATCTCTTTATACATATCATATTGCTTCTTTAATTCTTGATTGATTACGCTTGGTTTATCCTTGGTGCTTTGTGACTTTTGCTTACTCTGATCAGTGCTCTCTTTCTTTTGGGCCTTGTCACCACCGCCAAATATACTGCACCCCGTTAACAGAATAGATAGCCCTAAGACTGCCATCACTGTAACAACAAATCGAAGGTTCATTTGTCTCACTCCGTCATTTCTTTTCCTTTAGAGTACCCATCACATTTAAGAAAAAAACAAGTTCGATTTTGGGTATAACTCCAATGGATGTATTCGCAAAGAATATAAAAAACTTCCAAAACCACATTCAAGTGGAAATGGAAGCTTTTTAGCGTTTTTAGATAAATAGCCATGTGTGTCTTCGGAAATCCTGTCTATTTCACAATGGCACCATTCGGCATACTGTCCGGCACGGTCGCCAAAGTTAATTGATCGCCGTGTGAAGCAGCCAAAATCATCCCTTGCGATAGCTCGCCGCGCAGTTTGGCGGGCTTCAAGTTTGTGACGCAAATTACTTTACGCCCAGCCAACTCCTCCGGCGTGTAAAACTTCGCGATACCGGATACAACTTGACGCTTCTCATAACCTAGATCAAGCTGCAGCTTTAATAACTTATCTGCACCTTTCACAGGCTCAGCCGAGATAACTTGCGCCACACGCAGCTCAACCTTGGCGAAATCGTCGATGCCGATTTCCTCCTTCGGCTCAGGAGTCGGCACGCTCGAAGTAGTCACCTCTGGTGCTGCCGTTTCTGTTTCAGCAGCGCCACTCGGCGCGGCAGTGCTTCCCATAGCCTGTGCGATGTAAGCAACTTCCGCTTCTACGTCTAGCCGCGGGAACATCGGTGCTCCCTTCTGAACGACGGTACCCGCAGGAATCAACCCAAAGGTTTGTACACTCTCCCACGCAGTCAAACGTGGCAAATCATCCGCAGCAAGGCCAAGCTGCTGCCAGATCAATTGCGGCGTCTTCGTCAGAAAAGGACGCAGAAGCACTGACGAGATGCGCTGGGATTCCGCCAACACATACATCACGGAACCAAGTGTTTCACGCTTGGCCTCGTCTTTGACCATCGACCAAGGCTGAGTCTCGTCGATATATTTATTTGTACGGCTAATGAGCTGCCACACAGCCGAGAGGGCAATGGAGAATTCCATTTTCTCCATCGCCTCTTCGTACTTTGCAACTGTTGAACGGACAGTTTCCAAGAGGCTTTCATCAAACTCCGTTGCACCAGGAAGGTAAGCGGGAATTGCGCCCACATAATACTTATCGATCATGACGATCGTACGGTTCAGTAGATTCCCAAGATCATTTGCAAGATCATGATTAACACGCTCTACAAAGCTCTCTGGAGTGAACGTACCATCCGCACCAAAAGGCACTTCGCGCATGAGGTAATAACGAAGAGCATCTAGTCCATAACGATCGATCAAGGTAACCGGGTCAACAACATTGCCTTTGGACTTCGACATTTTCCCGTCCTTCATAAGCAGCCAACCGTGCGCAAATACTTTTTTAGGCAGCGGTAATTCCAACGCCATCATCATGATTGGCCAATAAATCGTATGGAAACGCACAATTTCCTTGCTCATTAAATGAACATCAGCAGGCCAATACTTCTTGAATTTACTTTCATCGTCAGAACCATAGCCTAATGCTGTAATATAGTTTGATAATGCATCAATCCAAACGTAGATAACGTGCTTAGGATCCCCAGGTACTCGAATGCCCCAATCAAATGTAGTTCGGGATACAGCCAAATCTTCAAGACCTGGCTTAATAAAGTTGTTCAACATTTCATTTTTCCGTGATTCTGGTTGAATGAACTCCGGATTCTCCTCATAGTATTGAACGAGTCGATCCGCATATTTGCTCATTTTGAAGAAGTAGGTCTCTTCCTTCATTTTCTCAACAGCGCGTCCGCAATCTGGGCACTTCCCGTCAACTAGCTTACTTTCTGGAAAAAAAGTTTCACAAGGCACACAATACCAGCCTTCATACTCCCCTAAATAAATGTCCCCTTGCTCCAGCAGACGTTGAAAAATTTTGCCTACAGCATTTTTATGACGATCCTCTGTGGTACGGATAAAATCATCGTAAGAAATATCAAGTTTTTCCCAAAGCTCTTTAATACCAGCAACAATATTATCAACAAATAGCTGCGGGGTAGTTCCTTGTTCTTGCGCCTTACGTTCAATCTTTTGTCCGTGTTCATCAGTTCCCGTTAAGTATCTGACATCAAAGCCGCGAAGCCTTTTGTAGCGGGCCATTACATCACCGGCCACTGTGGAATAGGCATGACCGATATGCAGCTTATCACTTGGGTAAAAAATCGGTGTTGTGATGTAAAAGGTTTTAGACTCAGTCGTCATCGTACATTCCTCCCAACAAAATTATAGAAAACACAAAAAACCCTCATCCATCTTGGGACGAGAGTAAACTCACGCGGTACCACCCAGGTTCCCCCGCCTTTCACAAGCTCGGGGCTCAGTAAGTCTATGACGACTTGCCCATTAACGCTGGGACACGAAGCCAGCTTACTCCCTAACATTGCTTCACAATGGCAATTTCTAGGCAGCTCGAAGGCTTATTCTCCGGGACCATCTTCCAAACCTGCTCCTATACCGGCTTTCACCTAACCCGGCTCTCTGTTCATAGGCCTCCGCTTGTACTTATCCGTTCATCGAAAATATTTATAACGCTTTAACGCAAATATATCGAAAAAAGAAGCTACCTGTCAAGCAGGCTGATCATGATGTGCTGATTCGGATGAAAGCAAAGGAACATGATCAACACCACCTGGATGAAAAGGATGACATTTACAAATTCGTTTCACGGTCAACCATGAACCTTTCAAAGCACCATGAACTTCAAGCGCCTCAAGGGCATATTGCGAGCAGGTGGGATAGAACCGACACGTAGGTGGCTTCAAGGGTGATATGAACTTTCGATAAAAATGAATCGGTATTTGTAAGGTTTTTTTTATCTTCATCCGTTAATTGTTCTCCTGCCTCTGCTAGCAAATAAATGGCTTTAAACAATCATGCCTTAAAACCAATCGGACGTCAACAAGAGAGGAAATTGGTCATTCTGGTAAGTGAAAACATCGTAGAAACGTAGGATATAGCGTAACTGAAACAAACGCTCGCATCCACTTCTCAAACAAATACGGTGTGCATTCCACTCCACTAGAGTTTAGATTGTTCAGATATGAATAAACATGTAATCGCTTTTTGTTCTTTAAGTAAGTCTCTAAACTAGATAAGGGTAGGCATTTATTGGATAGCTTGCATACAATATCTTGGACTTGCATGGGTTCAGAGTTCACTTCTGTTGAAAACGGCATTGAAACTGCTGAGACTTCTTGAGAAGTTATGTCTTTCTTCCTCGCAAAATGAAATCGTCTATGCTCACTTCTAAAACTAGCAAAATCAATTTTCTGAAGGAGTAATCTTGCACTGCGATAGTTTACCGCGAGAGCAGTTGCAAGCCTGGTCGGTGTGTAAGTACGTTCATTTTCAATTAGTAACTGTATTGCTCGAAACCAAGTAAGTAAGGAAAGCTTAGAATTATGCATGACAGTTCCTGCAGTTAACGAAACCTGCATTTTGCATGCTGAGCATTCAAGTAGCCTCCTGCCTGTAATCTTGTAAGCGTGGTGGTGTTCACAGCGAGGGCAGCAAAAACCTATTGACCAACGCTTATTCATCAAGTAAATTTCACAATCTTCTTCTGTTTGAAAAATATGAGATTCAACATCATATAATTGAAGCTCCATTATCACACATCCCTCAATAAACAAACATTTGTTCTTATATATTTTATCACATCCCCCGCGTTATTTAAACCTATTATTAACAAAAAATGTAATGAAGTTGTTTTTTATTGAATGATCAATGTTAAGCAAAAAGAAAGAGACTGCATCCTTCTTCTTAGCGTTTCCTGTTATATCTACAAAATGATAATCATGCAAAAAAAATTATACATTAGTGCTGTACATTATCACAGTTATTTTCTTGGAAAATTCACTTTTGTAGATATCACAGGTTAGTGAAGAAAGTTGGAGACTCTGGTCTACAATGTCTTTTTGAATTATTGCATTTATTGGAATTATCGGTTTTGGTCAGTCGGGTCTGTTGAATCCGTTTGGTCTGTTGCGACTGTTGTATCTGTTGGGTCTGTTGGGTCTGTTGGGTCTGTTGGGT
Organism: Paenibacillus sp. SYP-B3998; assembly: GCF_010820665.1. GTDB lineage: Bacteria > Bacillota > Bacilli > Paenibacillales > NBRC-103111 > Paenibacillus_E. The sequence goes on from NZ_JAAIKC010000002.1 coordinate 297,698, forward strand.
CTGTTGGGTCTGTTGGGTCTGTTGGGTCTGTTGGGTCTGTTGGGTCTGTTGGGTCTGTTGGGTCTGTTGGGTCTGTTGGGTCCGTTGGGTCTGTTGGGTCTGTTGAACCTATCAGTTCTCTGCTATTTTTCGATAGTTTTAATATGGAGCGTTTCTGCAATAATGCCGGCAGTTTCTTCAATTGCTTTATTGGTTACGTTGATGACTGTACATTTAAGTTGTTCCATGATGGCGTTGGCATAGTCAAGTTCTTCTTGAACCCGCTGAAGTGTAGCGTATGATGAACCTATGGGTAGACCGATGGCTTTAACTCTTTCAAGTCGGATCTGTAAGATATGATTGACGTCCATAGTAAGGCCAATAATGCGATTGCTTGGAATTTTATACAACTCGGAAGGAAGCGTGACTTCTGGGATGATAGGTAGGTTAGCGGATTTAATGCCATTGTGCGCTAGAAATATGCTAAGTGGAGTTTTGGAAGTACGAGACACACCGATGAGAACGACTTCGGCTTTGAGCATACCGCGGGTATCTTTACCATCATCGTATTTAACAGCAAATTGAATTGCCTCAACCCGACGAAAATAGTCGGCGTCCATTTCATGGAGCAAGTCTTGCTTACTATGCCTCGGAACATCCCCATAGGTATCCATGAACGCTTGCAGCATGGGTCCCATGATATCAACAGCCCGGACGCCAAGTCGAAGCGATTCTCTTTTTAATAAATCCCTCAGCTCAGGCTGTACAAGTGTGTAAGCGACAAAGCCTCCGGCAGCCGAAGCTTCTTGCAACATTAAACGAATTTCATTTCCTTGGCAGATATGACTGTAACGTTTGATCTGAACCTGCTTATTATTAAATTGACGAATTGTGGCACGGGCCACAGCGTCGGCGGTATCTCCTATTGAATCTGAGCAAATAAATAAATGCTGCTGTTCATTCACAGTGATTCCTCCCTTTACTTTACCTTCAGAAACCCCGTCTTCTCTCAGAACTACTATAGTAAATTTTTTACTATAAAGCAAAAAATATCTATTTCCAATGTTTAATAGAGGCTCCTTGTTCTGATTTTGTAATTTGGAGTTCCCGAAGGATGCTAGGTGAAGTTTTATAATGTATAGCAATTTATTTGCGAATGAGCGCAGCAAATAAGCGAAAAACAAACTGATGATACGAAATAACAAACAAAAACCCGACGCTCTCCATCAGAGAGAGGTCGGGTTTCTTTGTACTACGCAGACGGTTTAAAAACAAAATTCCTTGCTATATAAAGGACTGGTGTGGAAGCAATTGAAATAACAAACTTGATTCCATAAGTGGTTAGGAATATTTGCAGCCAAACCGACCAATCATAAACACCACCGAACGCAATACTACAAAATACGAATGAATCGACCAATTGGCTAATTCCCGTACTTCCATTATTACGAATCCAGAGTTGATTGCGGGATGGAAATACTTTTTTCAAATAAGTGTAAATTCGAACATCAAGAAATTGCGAGATAAAATAAGCAGCCAAGCTACCTAAAGCAATACGGGGCAACAGTCCAAAAATAGTTTCCAGTGAGGACTGGCCGATATCTGACTCTTGCGGAGTGAATACCATCGCCATCTGCATGATGATAATCGACATAATAAGCGTAAAAAAGCCAAACCAAACCGCCTTTTTCGCATCTTTTTCGCCGTACTTTTCATTCAGTAAATCGGTTGTTAGATAGATGGTCCCATACATCGTATTGCCGAGCGTCATAACAAGTCCAAACATTTCAATCGTTTTGACGACTTGAATGTTAGCGAGCACCGTTGCAACACCTACCCACGCGTACAGGCCCTGCTTACCGAAAAAGCGATAACAAATAAGAAAGAGCACGAAATTCACAAGGACGAATCCCACGCCCCATAAAAAGTTAAACATACCCATTAAAGCCTCCTAGTTTTGATAACGCGGGAAGATCACGAACCGCGGCTTTGCTTTACAAAGCGTTGTTGATTATATCATAAAGCAATTAAGAGGTGAACACCTTTTTCCCGAAAATCCGATTGTAGATGACTCCGCTTATGATTACGACGCAGGCGAAAATCAGCAGCAAGTTGCTGTAAGGAACCGCTTTTGCCGTGTTTAGAAGAGGATTCTCATAGAGATTCATGAAACCACCGTCAATTAACTTGGCAACTACTGCGGTTCCAACAGTACCAGATATAAAGCTAATTAGGTTAAACAATCCCATTCCAATACTCGTTTCATGGACTTCGAGCGTCAGTGACACTCGGTTTGCAAGGGCCGTTTGGATAAATGAGAATCCTACATTGCGAAAGAAACCGTAGAAGTTAACAGCCCGAATATTTTCCCACGATCTGCAGCAGAAAAGTAACGAGCAACTACAACCATGATTAACGCTGGAATGGCCGACGCACCAGCTCCTTGAATTTCCCTCCTCATTCTTATTGATCTTCAGCCATTTTATCAAAAGTACACGCCTAGAGACTGGAAAAAACAATTGTAATTACACTCAACTGTAATGTTAAATGTTATAGTTTAAGCTGTCAACGAGTCTCTTCCTTCTTTACAAAATATATAAGATAATGTACGAATGGAAACTGATAACAATGAACAGGAGCTTTCTTCTATGTCGATCTATTTGCAAATCCTCAAGCGGTTACCCTCCCGCATCATGATTATTTCATTGCCCCTTCTACTCATGCTCATGGTCGAATGGCTGGCACGTGGCAGCTATCAAGAACTTCATAAGTGGGTTGTCACTCACCCCCTCTCCATGGTTCTTGCTTATTTCGTTGTGGGGAGCCTTTACCTGCTGCTTATTGCCATAACAGGAAGAAGCCGCCTCTCCTTCTGGCTGCTATGTGCGTCTCTACTCCCGCTCGGTATTTTGAGTGGCAGCAAGCTAAAAGCGATTGGGGCTCCCTATTACCCTTGGGATTTGATGTTCCATAATCGAATCGTGGAGTATCGCGTTTTCCTTAATCAATATTGGAGCTTTGGTATTATCGCCTTGGTTTTTGGCTTTCTTCTCCTACTAGCCGTCTTGTTTCACTTGATTTTACGTCGCCATCCAATTCGTTTTCCGTGGATTGAAAGAATGATTTATGCTGGAATTGCTATCGTGATGATGACGAGCTTGTATACGGATAAGCCAATTCCTTTTATGAAGATGTACGGATTGTACACGGTCCCATGGGATCAAACGATTACTTATGATGAAAATGGGTTTCTATTTTCTTCTGTACAAATGCTCGGCTTCTTGAGTGTAGCAAAGCCCGAAGGTTACAGCAAAAAAGCTGTTACCTCAATTTTGAATCAGATTCCTGAGAAAAAGGCTATTAATGAAAAAAAACCGAATATCATCGTCATGTTGAGTGAGTCATTCTGGGATCCGACTGTTATGAAAAATGTGAAGTTCAGCCAAGATCCCATTCCATTTCTGCATGACCTGCAAAAAACATATACGGGCGGTTGGATGCTCTCGCCTCAGTTCGGAGGAAGCACAGCCAACGTGGAGTTTGAAGTCCTGTCTAGCAACTCCATGCGCTTTTTCGGTAAATCACCTGATAAAATAATACCTTACATCGAGTACATGAATCATGGCGTCGACTCTCTAGCCAGCATCACGACTAGACAGGGCTATTCAGCCACCGCCATCAATCCTTTTTTCAGTTGGTTCTTTGACAGTCGTAAGGTTTACAAACATTTTGGTTTCTCTCGCTTTATCAGCAGTGAATTTTTCCCAAATGATTTTGAAGGACCTAACTACGCGGATCGTGCGGTCGCGAAAAAAATCATTGAGGAAACGGAAAAAAGTCCCGGTCCTGATTTTATTTTCGCAAATACGATGGAAAACCATCATCCTTACAAACCAGGGAAATTCAGCAAGAACACGATTGAAGTCGCTGGTGATATCTCAGTAGAGTCAAAAGGCTTGCTTGAAACTTATGCCCAAGGCATAACGGATGCTGACAAATGCTTGCAAATGCTTGTTGATTACTACAGCAAGCGCTCTGAGCCTACAATTATCCTCTTCTTCGGCGATCATTTACCTTTTCTAGAGGATAACTACAAAGTATATCGCGATGCCGATTATGTGCTTCCGGATGACCCGGATCTATATACCAAAACCCATAATACCCCATTCGTGATCTGGAATAATTTTGTACCTAAGGATCAAGAAAAGACAAATCTTCATCTCAGTCCATCTTTCCTTGGACCTACACTGCTCCATTTAGCAGGTATCCAAGGCAGTTATTACACAGATTATTTGTACGATTTATCACAAAAAATCCCTGTTATTCCCCCAAATGACATGTGGGACAAATATCAGATTAAAGCAAGTGATCTTAACGATTATGCTAAACTACAGTACGATAATCTCTTCGGAAGCCGCTATGGGTATGAAGCCAAAGGCTATAGGGATACAATCGTCCAGCCAAATTATACCCTTGGTTATGGCGACCCCATTATTAGGAACGTAGTTAAGGTGGAAAACAAGTTGGAAATTGAAGGCTCCAATTTCTTCTCCTCCTGCAGTGTGTATGTGGATGGAGTAGCCTATAAATCCAGCTTTGATGGGATGGCTACGCTTTATGCCGATCTTCCTGATGATTCCTCCTTTGATGCAAATAAAGCGCATCAAATTGAGGTTCGCATCATCGATGACAAGAAAATGAAGATCGGTCAATCAAACCTTTATCTACTCCCCAAGTCATGACACGAGCCCCCTTCGGAATAGGATGTAACCATATCCTTTCCATGAGGGGGTTTTTCCTATGAACGGAGCGATTCCTCCTGCTCATGTCCACTTCTTCACGACAAAAACCTCTGAAACGTTACATCATTATCATCTACTTCGTCTTTATACGTTCTCTGTTAATGGCACAGCCTATGACGGCCATGTCCATCAATACCAAGGAATTACAGGAATTAAATATGGCCACTTTCATAATTACTATGGACAAACGGGTCCCGCCATCCCCCTAAGAGATGGTTCGCACATCCATATCCTTAAAGGCGTTGTCGAGCCTAATGCCTATAACACCTCAAGAAAAGGTGCGCTTGTCAAATCCGCTGAAAAGGAAGGACTGATTTCCGAGCTTCATCAACATACGTATTTCGGCTACTCTACGATCGGTTTCGGGTATGAATTCTAAACCTTCTTATCAAAAAAAAGTTAAGGAAAGAGCAGAAAGGCTCTTTCCTTAACTCCTAAAAGCAAGGCTAGTCCAAAGCAATTACACGAATCGACCAACTGAATTCAAAAGTTCCACCTGCAGCAATGCCTTTAGCGCCTGAAAGATCAGCCGAAAACGGCTCATTGAACACGTTCATAATCGATGTATAAGGCTCCAGGGATACGGCATCCGACCATGGGGCTGTAAAGAGCACATGGATCGGAAAGCGATCTCCCATGTCGTATACAAGCTTAGTCCCTCTCGCTTCGTAGTGCAGCTCGCAAGACTGGTGTCCCGGCTTGATGGTAAGCATTTGTGATCCGCCTGGGTATTCTGGCAGCTCTGTAACAAGCTGGCCTTGATGAAGTGCCGCTGTAAGCGCTGACGGCGCTGGCTCGCCTGCTGCGTAACCGTCTTCGCTGAGCGGCCATTCTGCCGCTGCGGGAATAACTACGCGCACGCGACTGGCTTCTTCCTTCGCGAATGCGAAGTAAGGATGGAAGCCTAGCGAGAGCGGCATCGACTGCGAGCTGCGGTTGGCGATCTCACCGCTGAGCGACAGCGTACCGTCCTTCAGCCGGTACGTGAAACGAAAGCATGCGGCGTGTGGAAAATACGCCAGCATTTCTGGATGCTCCGCGAAGTCAATCTCCGCGGAAACGTAAGCCCCTTCAGCGGCATCTGCGCCGCTAGCAACGACTTTCCACGGCCGCTCGCGCAGCTCGCCGTGGGCATGATGTGGCTCCCGATTCGCAGGGAGCCGGTATTCGCGGCCTTCGAAGGTGAAGGCTGCTTGTTTGACGCGTCCCGGTGGGAATAGAATCGGCACGCCGTAACGTGAGGACTGTGCGCGAAGAACCGCCAGGCTTTCTGGCTTCGCGATGTAAGATTCGTTCCCAACATCAAACCGGAATAAATGAAAACCAACGGCCGGAATGACTTCGGCCTCCGCTTTCGCCGCATGATCGACTAATTTAAATGTCGAAACACCGTCCCATTCACTTGAAATAATCTCATATGTACGCATGTTTTTCCTCCTGAAATAAGTTATTAACTGCATTAAACACTTATATGATTTTTTAAATTAATTCTGTGATAGTAGACGTATACAAGAAATGTTCCCGCCAGCAGGATTAGGGTCGTCACCAAGCTTCCTTCTGCTCCGAATGAACCACCCGCCAATAAATCGGTTCCACTTTGTTCAATTTGAATAATAGAAGCTACTCGTGTTCCTGAAACGTCAAAGCCGAACACATTACCTTGCAAGAAATTCCATGACAAATGCATACCGATTGGCATCCATAGACCACCCGAACATACCCGGCTTACCCCGAATAAAAGGCCTGCAAGAAGCAGATTAATAATTGGTAAAGACGTACTCCACATCCCCGGATTAAAGGAGTGGAGAAAAGCGAATACGATTGTTGAAACAATAACGCTGGCAATCGTGCCGAACCTATTTTTCACAAGCCCTTGCAAATAACCACGGGCAAACAATTCCTCATTAACGGCTACGCCAATGAAAAGCAAGAAGCCTCCTATCATTTCCTGGGCAATCGTTCCGTTCCACTGTATAGAAACGATCTTAACCCCACCAACTAACCATATTAAACCACAACTAGCTGAAATAAGTATAATACCTGCTGCAAAGCCTTCACCCATTTTTCTCCATAGCTGGTCGGCATACAAACCTAGCGGCCACTTTTGGCGCCTCTCAAAAATTGCGTAGTTGATGACAACACCGCCAATAAAACCAATGATTTGAGCCCATAAAGCGGCTTTGATGAAAAAAGCGTCTCTGGCTACCGCATCCATGCTCATCTCTAATGCAGGCTGCCTTGCTATCGCAAGGACCGCAGCCGCTATGGACAATATCACGGTTATAATAACAATAAACACAACGCAAAGCATAACTTTACCGAGTATCGATAGAATCGATATTCCTACACCCTTACGATCGTTCATATGATCCTCCTCTCCATTCACAATATTCGAGAGCGGTCCTTCATATCCTGCCGATTTCCAAAAGCGGAAGTTCTCTCTTGTGCAAATGGTTGTCGCATGACACAATAGAGAAAACTTGCCTTGATGGAGGAACTATGCTTTTCGTTTTATTCGCACTATGGATCATAGCCTTATTACTATTGATTATCGATCCAAGATCAAGCACAATGCGCTGGATGAGTGCTGTAGCCTTTACAGGTGGAATCGGAGCACTTGCAGCCGTCTTATCAGAAAATATCATCCCTTACGTTAAGCAAACAATACCGAATCCTTCTGTAAGCGAGCTCTTATTTCACATCCAAGCAACAAGCTCATTGCTTTCCTACTATGGCTTACCTTACTCTTTTGCGATGCTGGCTTTACAATATAATCCTTCTTGGCCGAATCAGAAAACGCGAACATTTTTACCTTACCTTCTGCTACTACCCCCAATTGCATGTATCCTTCTTACCCCAGGGTATACAGAAGTAATGCCTATTACGTTTCCTATCGTAGCTTGTTGGGTTGTTCCTTATATTGTGACGGGCGCTATACTTATTGCAAGTAGAAAAGAACGGCTTCCCGGCATGCAGCGAACGCATCTGTTCACTTGTTTGGCCTTACTGCCACCCATCCTATGCTTTGCCGTACTGAACTATGTCATGCCAAGTCTAGGTTATTATCGAATGTGGATTTATCACACGTGGATACTTGCCTTAGTTGTGCCTTTTTTAATTTTCACTTTTTTTAAATACGGTTTTCTTGGCATGAGGCTGCTCATTGAAAGACGCAAACTCGATTCCACCTTACGTGCGATTACGTCAGGAACGGCAATTATGAATCATGCAATTAAAAACGATGTTGGCAAAATGCGCTTATTCCTTGAGAAAATGAAGCAATACGCGGAAGAGACGAATCAGCCTGAGCTTATGCTAGATTTAGACGTTGTCATGGGTGCATCCATGCATATTCGGGATATGATTTCTCGCGTTCATGAGCAGACACAAGAGCTTCCGATCCGAGTATCTCCTGTAAATATGGAAGAACTACTTATCGAAGCACTACAATCCCTGACACCCTATCTGTCTAAAGTGAAGTTAAGTCTTACTATTTCCAAAGAGCTAACACTTGAGATAGATCGCATCCAAATCGCCGAAACGTTGACAAATGTGCTTATGAATGCAGTTGAAGCTATGCCGCTGGGTGGCGAACTCACTGTTAAAGGCTTTATGGCTAAGAAAAATGTCGTCTTGGAGATTCGCGATACTGGAATTGGTATGGAAAAGGCGGTCCTCAAACAAGTACTCGAACCCTTTTATACGACGAAAAGCGGCAGCCGAAATAACTTCGGTCTCGGCCTAGCTTATTGCTACAGTGTTATGAAAAAACATGGGGGTTCCCTTGAACTTAGCAGCGAAACTAACAAAGGCACAAGCGTATTTCTTACTTTCCCAGGTTCACGACGATTATCGACATAAAGGAGATATTTACATGGAACAAATCAAAATCGTAATTGTCGAGGATGACCGAGATTGGCTGCGCGGATTAACCGCATATCTCAATCGCCAGCCTGATCTTACGGTAACTGCTACAGCTTCAACAGTACAAGAAGCACAAGAACTATTTCGCAGTACAGAACCGCTTGCCAGTATCGCGCTTATGGACATTATGCTGCATGATGAGCCTGCAGGGATTAGTCTTGCGGAGCAAGCGCTAATGGCATGGGGTGTGAAGGTTATCATGCTAACTTCCATGGAAGAGAAAGAATTCATCTTCCGTTCTTTTCAAGCCGGCGCTATTGATTATCAAATAAAATCGAGATTTGAAGAATTGCCAGCAGTAATTCGCGGAGCGCATGCGCGCCAATCTTCCATCAATGCTGCTGTGGCTGAACAAATGCGCGAGGAATTCCGTCGGCTCAAGCGACTGGAGCATGAATTCAAGGTGAAAGAAGTCAGCGATTTGATTACACCGACAGAATTACAAGTACTTGAGCTAATTGATCAAGGACATACCCAAACGGAGATCGCCACTCGCTTCTTCATCTCATTGCGCACAGTAAAAATTCATGTCGGTCATATTTTGAAAAAACTGGGGAGTTCAAGCAGTAAGGAAGCGGCTCAAAAAATTCGCGACCTCGGTCTTTTTGAACAAAACGCTGTTCGTGGCAAAAATAAAGAGAAGCATCAGTGAATATCGCGTTTCTTGAAGCGCCCGCCCTTCACATCGTGGATGTTGCCAACTGCCAGAAATGCGCCAGGATCGAGTTCTTCCACGATGGATTTCAGTTTTGCTTCTTCCAGACGGGTGATGACGCAAAAGATAACTTTTTTGGTATCGCCCGAAAACCCACCTTCCCCTTCCAAATAAGTAACTCCCCGACCAAGGCGATCTAATATAGCTTCGCCAATGGAACGAAAACTGTCGCTAATGATCCAGACGGACTTGGATTCGTCAAACCCTTCGATTGTAACATCGATCATTTTATATGCGATAAAATAAGCAATCAAAGAATACATCGCGCGATCCCAGCTGTAAACGAACCCAGCGCTGCCTAGAATAAACAGATTGAAAAACATAACGATTTCGCCTACGGAAAACGGAATTTTCTTCGAAACTAGAATCGCAACAATTTCTGTACCATCTAGCGAGCCTCCGAACCTGATCACCATACCAACACCGATACCTAGAATGATGCCTCCGAACACAGCCGCAAGCAAGGGATCGATCGTGAGCGGGGGAACCGGGTGAAGCAGCGCCGTACCTATCGACATGACAAGAATTGCGAAAAAAGTGGACAATGCGAACGTTTTACCAATCATTTTATACCCGATATACAGAAAGGGAAGATTTAAAATGGTAAGGAATATCCCCACTTGTACATGGGTTAAATAAGACAAAATAATCGAAATACCTGTGATGCCCCCATCAATAATTCGATTTGGTACAAGAAAAATTTCCAACCCTACTGACATTAATACTGCACCGAAGAATAGAAATACGCTTCGCCGTAGCAAGGTGCTTTTTGTCATTTTTTTATGATGCAATTGAAACGCTGTTCTTTGTTCTGCACTCAACTGTTGGTCAGCCAAAGTGATCCCCTCCTTCTTTATATTTATGTATATGTATTTTCCTTAAACATTTCTCGCCCGAACCACCTTTTTCCTGCAAAACTCATTACATTCCGCCTGAAATACAATGGATAAGCTTATTCTACTAGTCTCATTCTTATCATGTCGCACAAAAAATGTTAGAAGAGCTAACCATCGAATATTGTTATTTCTCATGGTATAATGTCAGAGTTCATTTACAATTTCTTAATCATGGGAGAAACTATGAAACAACAACTAAATCGTATTTGGCTTATTGGGAAAGGACGATGGCCTCTTCTCTTGACTACCTTAATCCCCGTGCTTATTATGGAAATCCTGAGTCGCGGTCATTATCTGGAGATGGTGTCCTGGAGCGTGCAGCATGCCTTACAATTCCTCTTCAATTCATGGATCGTCCTCGGTCTGCTGCTGCTGTTCATTGCGGCAATTGGTAGAACAAGAATCGCTTACTGGGTGCTATCCAGCATCTTGCTTATCTTAGCGCTAATCAGTGGCGTCAAACTCAAAATTCTAGGTGTTCCTCTCTTACCGTGGGATATCGTCCTAACCGGCGAAACCTCTGACATGGTAAAATACGTGACAAACGTTCTGAATCTACGCACACTCATCGGTTTATTGCTGTTTACTGGAGTCAGCTATGTCCTCTTGTACCGCACCCGACTTTTTGTGAAAAAAGTAGCTTGGCGAGAACGCAGTTTTTTAGCTATTCTGGCCCTCCTGATGCTTACCGCTGTAATAACGGATAGACCTATGCCCTTACAGAAATGGTTTGGAATTAAAGCGCTAACATGGAACCAAGCTCAGAATACGAAAACGAATGGCTTCGCGCTTGCAACCGTTTTAAATACGAGATCCATGTTTAGCGATCGACGAGAAGGCTACGATGACAAAGCAGTTGCGGCTATCGTCAATCAAACACCAAAGCCAATTAAAGTCGGCAGTCTTACTGGCAACGTAAAGCCCAATGTGATTGTCGTATTGAGTGAATCATTTTGGGACCCAACCATCATCAAAGGTGTGGAATTTAGTCAGGACCCCATTCCATTCTTCCACAAGCTGCAAGCAAGCGGAACGAGCGGTTGGATGCTATCGCCACAATACGGAGGCGGTACCGCTAACGTGGAGTTCGAGGTTCTCACCGGAAACTCGATGCGCTTCCTGCCTCAAGGCTCGATCGCCTATAACCAATTTATCACGAGTGAGGTTGACTCGTTAGCTAGTATTTATGCAAGACAAGGGTATACCTCGACGGCCATTAGTCCATTTCACAATTGGTACTTTAACAGCAACAAAATCTATGAAGATTTCGGGTTTTCCAAATACATCCCGATTGAATATTTTAAACCTAATTATTCTGGCCCTTATATTGCAGATAGTGAAGTTGCGGCTAATATTATTCATGCAAGTGATCAAAGTGAGGGTCCAGATTTTATATTCGCGAACACGATGGAAAACCATTTCCATTACTTTCCTGGGAAATTCCCTAAAAATACGATCGACGTCAGAGGTGACATAGCTCCCTCTTCTCAAGGCATGTTGGAAACATTAGCTCAAGGCATACAATCAGCGGATAACATGCTAAAGGAGCTCGTTGAACATTATGAGAAAAGCGACGAACCTACGATTATTGCCTTTTGGGGAGATCATCTTCCCTCATTGGGAGACGATTATGCAACTTACATCGACACCAAATACATTAGCGGTAAAGACGATCCAGATTTCTTGAAAAAAATGTATAGCGTTCCACTGGTGGTATGGAACAATTTTGATACACAGCGCAAGGACAATCTCACGATTAGCCCTTCTTTCTTAGGGCCATATCTCATCGAACTATCCAAACAGCAAGGCAGCTATTATACAGATTATTTGCAGGAGCTTTCCAAAAAAATACCTGTCATTCCTCCAAACGACTATTACGCGGGCATGAATATTAAAGAGGAAGACCTTAGAGACTATGAAACACTTCAATATGATATTCTGTTCGGAGATCATCATGCTTACAAAGATTACAAAAACCCGATTATTGACCCTAAATACATGCTAGGCTTCGGTCCTATTACGATTGAAAACGCACAAACGGACACACAGGATTTATCTGGACGGTCGAGCGTAACTATCACTATAAAAGGCAATCATTTACCGACTCTCGGTTATGTCACGCTGAACGGCAAGTCATTGCCAACCACTTGGCTGGATGAAAACAAATTGACTGCCAGAGTTGAAGGCGATGTGCTAAAGACTGGCATTTGGGACATTCAAGTTCAGGTGAAAGATTCTAAAGAAACGGTAATCGGAAAATCCAATACATGGCCTATTGATATGGGAGGCCGTTAACATGCACACAAATTCCCCTGCCGAAACCGGTAAGGGGATTTTCGTATATAATTTACGTTAGAGCCGTCTGTTTTGTACGGTACAGATAATAACTAAGAACGGCAAGTAAAAGGATTCCTGCTGCTCCCCAAAAAATATGTGAATAGGCTTCGGCAAGTGGAATCGACTTTTGCCAAACAATGCTCTTACCGCTCAAGGCCACGCCAAAAGCACCGCCTACGAACTGAATCAATTGTGAAAGCCCCATACCAGCGCCAATTTGCTCCCGCGGCAATATTCGTGACATTTCATTCGATAAACTCGTTGTCAACATCGTCGCTCCAATACTCAGAGGAATATAGATGCAAAGAATCGTATACGGTGACGTGTGACTGAAACAGGCGAAGAGAATTGCGCCAACTAACATAAGCAGGCTACCTCCGCGCAGATTAAGATGATTACCATAACGATCAATCAACCTGCCAATCGGGTTGGAAAGCACAGCGGATACCATAGCACCAGGAAAAATCATTAATCCTGTAAATGATGAGCTCATCCCATACAAGCGGCTCAGCATAAGCGGCATCAGAAACAAAACTGCAAAGTGGGCGGCAAACGCGGCAAAGCTCATAAAGCTAAGAAGCATATACGGCTTATTCGTCAATAATACAGGTTGAACGAAAGGCTGATCCGTTCGTTTGATTCGAAACCAAAATGAAAGTAAGAATATCACTCCAGCAGCCAAGGCTAGCAGCGAGCTAGTCGTCATAAACAGAAGGAGTCCCGTAACACCGATGCCGATAAAGGCTGCGCCTGCGAAGTCAAAACGAACGTGAACGGCCTCTTCTTTCGGAAGCAATTTATAAAAAATTGGCAACAAGAGCACAATAAGGCCCGTAATAACGAATAATCCGTTCCATCCCCAGTATTGTGTAATTAAGCCCCCTAAGACTGGCCCTAGCCCCATGCCGAACGTAGCTGTGGAGATGACGATTGACATCGAACTTCCCCTTCTGCTCATTGGAATATAACGGGTAACGAGCACAATTCCTAAGGCGATCCCTGATCCGGCGCCCGTAGCTTGCAATAAGCGTGCCCCAAACAGCATGACAAAGTGATGGCTGAAAGCACCCAATAAAGAACCAAAAGTAAGAAAACAAATTCCGATAACAAGCAGTCTTCTTATGGGTAGGTAATCGGATAATCGGCTGAAGGTGATTGAGGATAACGCAAACATAATCGAATACCCTGTTACAATCCATGATGCCGTTGCGGAAGATAAAGAGAAGTCCTTCATAATTTGTGGTAACGCCACATTGAACATCGTTGAATTCATAGCAATCAACATGACAGCAACACTCCAAAAACTAAGAACTAGCTTTTCTCTCAGGACGGCCACTTCTGCATGAGGAGTCGAAATCGTTGAAGCTGTATTCGTCGTCATTTGAGTAAAGGATCCCTCCCCTTTTTATTGTTCGAAAGTTATCGAACTATTAAAATTTAACACAGATCATTTCCAAGTTCAAGAAAAAAAGAAAAGCCCTTTCCGGTAAGGAAAAGGCTTTTCCAATTTTTAAATTTTATATCATCTATAGCGATACCATTTTCCCCGTAGCTTCTGATTCAAAAGCAGCAAGAATAACGTTCAAAGCACGCAATCCTTCTTCGCCTGAAATACGCGGCGCTTGGCCTGCTAGAATGCTAGCTACAAACTCATCGATAATACCGCTTGAGGTTTGTTTCGCATTCGTTGCAATCTCCCCAACCCTGTGACGCTCAACTGAGCCATCTCGCAGCTCAACAATGACTTGATCCTCGGGATGGGTACCAATCTTAATTACCCCATTTTCACACCATAGCACAGTTGAGTTGTCCTCACCCTTGTAGTAAGTCCAGCTTGCCACCAGAGTGCCTATTGCCCCACTTGCCATACGGAGCACACACGTCGAATTATCGTCTACTTGCGTGTCTTCTTTATGTCTCGTGCTTACAAAAGCCGCCACTTGCGTTACTTCATCGCTCAAGAGCCAACGAATCAAATCGGACTTATGTACACCCAGATCTCCCATTGCGCCCATGATTGCTTCTTCCTTACGGAAGAACCAACTGTCGCGACCATCAATACTCCAACCCTCAGGTCCTGCATGCCCGAAAGATGTGCGGAATGTCAGCACTTTACCCAGCTTACCGGAATCCAAAATTTCTTTGGCTTTCACATGCGGTGGCATCAATCTTTGGTTGTGTCCAACCATCAGAAATACACCATTTTTCTTTGCGGCTGCGATCATGGCTTCTGCTTCGGCCACTGTTGTAGCAATGGGCTTTTCAACGAGCACGTGTGCTCCGGCATTTGCCACTGCAATTGATACTTCCGCATGAAGATAGTTCGGTGTACAAACACTAACGGCATCCACTTTCTCCTGCTTTAGCATTTCCGCATAACTGCTGTAAGCTTTGCCACCGTGTAGTTGTGCATAGTGCTCCGCTCTTTCAATAATAGGATCAACGAATGCGACAATTTCCACATTCGGATTCCAGCTATACTCAGGAATGTGCCTATATTTGGAAATGGAACCACAACCAACTACGGCAACTTTAATTTTAGTCATCTGATTTATGATCTCCTTTATTGGTTAGTTCTTTACACCTGTATAATGTTCTTTTACCCAGTTCAAACTGTTTGCTACACTAGTAAGCGGTGGTTTCTGACAGTGATCTTGCTCTACAACCAGCCATTCAACGCCAGCTTGCTCTGCTGCTTTAATAACTTTCTCTAGCTCCACTTCACCTTGACCGAGCTCCAACGTAACAATTTTACCCTCTGCATCTTTACTGAAATCTTTAAAATGGACAAGCGGCAAACGTCCAGCATATTTAGCAATATACGCTAATGGATCTTGACCTGCGAATTGAACCCAGCATACATCCATCTCAACGTTAATTGCATTTTCACCTTTTTGCGCATACATCGCATCGAAGACAAATTGACCATTCACATGTAAATGGAATTCAAAGTCGTGGTTATGGTACAGGAATTGCAATCCTTGCTTCTTCGTTGCTTCAGCAAACGTTTCACAATCGGCAATGATTTGCTGCCATTGTTCTACCGTTTGACGTTGTTCGTCAGCGACGTAAGGACAAATGATATAGGTAGCCCCCAACGTACGGAGAAACTCAATTTCTCCTTGTAAGTTGTTTCTCAAGTTATCCAAACTTACATGACTTCCAATCGCTTTCAATCCGATCTCATCCAAAAGTTGTTTCAATTGCTCTGCCGGCATACCGTAGTACCCTGCAAATTCAACACCTTCGTACCCCAACTTCGCTACATGACGAAGCGTACCCTCCATATCTAGAGCCATATCATCTCTAAGCGTATACAATTGCAAACCAATTCCAATATGTGCCATTCTAGTTCCCCATTTCATACAATTATATTTGCAAAGCCTATAAAACATGCACCTTTATGATGATATTATACGGGAGAATGGCTTATTATGACCATTCACGATATAATTAAAACATCTCTTATTTGGCTATGAAAGGTGAACAGCAAGATGGACACAGTGGAAACAGAGATCTTAACCTGCGGCTATTCCTTCCATATGGACAATTTTAATTTCAGTGCCAAAAATGGGCTCAATACTTATCTTTTTCGTTTGCAAACAGAGGGCTCCTGCGAGGCTCTCGTGGAAGGGCATATCCGTCTGATTGAAGCTGGAGACTTACTACTCTATAAGCCGGGCGATCCTTATGAGCTTCGTATTGAAGAGCATCCCGATCAACTGCATGGCAAAATTGCCAGTGGGGACTATTATTTGTTCTGTAAGGGAGCATGGGTTGATGCCTGGTGGAACCGCAGTCCGAAAGCTGCTTGCAACCGCATCGATCTGGATGCACGATTGATTTCGCTTTGGCGTCAACTCATACTGGAAAAGCGGAGAATGGAAGAAGAAAACCGTGAGCTCAGCGGTTATTTGCTGCAAGCACTTTGCTTGTATGTTGAACGTGCTGCAACGGAGACCGTCTCCTTACAAGGGCGTCCCTTCACTGGGACGCGCATGAAGCGCTTCATCGAAGCGCACGCGACGGTGACTTTTAAGATTGAGGACGTAGCTGCTCATGTTGGACTGAGCGTATCTCGTGCTGTGCATTTGTTCAAGGAATGCTTCGGCAAGACCATGGTTCAGTACGCTCTTGAAGTTCGCCTAACCAGCGCTGTCGAGCGCATGCATGACAGCTCGATGTCACTGGAGCAAATTGCCTTAAGCTGCGGTTTCGGCAGCTATCCTTATTTCCACAGAGCCTTCAAAGTTAGGTTTGGCTTATCACCCAAACTATTTCGCCAGAAGGCTCAACAGAACTAGAAATCGCCCTCCCGACTTACCGTGGGAGGGCGACCTAATCAGAACTTTTAGCGATCCAGCAGCTCTGATATCGTCGTACAACGATAGCCATCACGCTGAAGCTCGAACAAAATAACGGCAAGAGCTTGCACCGTTTGTTCCCTATTGCATGTCGCCGCTTCGCTACCGTCATGCAGCAACACAATATTGCCCGGCTCTACATTCGTCAGCGCTTTCCTGACAATTTGGTCTGCCCCTACGGAATTCCAGTCTTTCGTATCCTTATTCTCTGTCCACAAGATCATTCGATATAACAAGCGATGAACAAGAGCTAGCGTTTGTTCATTATACTCCCCATAGGGAGGGCGAAAGAGAGTAGGCTTGACCGCCCCTGCTTTCCAAAGGGCTTTTTCCGCCTCCTCTAGTTCTTCAAGCAGCTCTTCATCGGATAAAGTACTCACATCAGCGTGACTCCATGTATGATTGCCAACCTCATGGCCTTCCGCGATAATTTGCTTTACCAATTCAGGATACTTTTGAACGTGACAGCCTAGGAGAAAAAAGGTAGCTTTCGCCTTATACTTCTTCAGCAACTGCAAGATTTGCGGTGTGTAAACCGGGTGTGGACCGTCATCAAAGG
The DNA here is from genome assembly GCF_010820665.1 of Paenibacillus sp. SYP-B3998. Lineage (GTDB taxonomy): Bacteria > Bacillota > Bacilli > Paenibacillales > NBRC-103111 > Paenibacillus_E. The sequence continues at coordinate 315,274 of NZ_JAAIKC010000002.1, forward strand.
TCAGACATACAGCCTTTTGTGCATGATCAATATGTTCAATGACCGATCCAGCAAGCATCTTAGTCCTCATCCTACTTGCTGTAGTGAACGATTAGCTTTATACAGCGTCTCCCACATGTCGCTTTCTTTTTGCATTAAGTTTTTTGCCATATCAATCATTTTGTCTCGCTCTAACGTGAAGGGCCTATGCGCAAAAATCAAAGCTTTGTGCTTACCAAACAAATTTCGTATAATTTGCCAACCATCATGGATCTGATCCACTTGGGTCACTAGATTCTCGTATAAGTCATTATCAATATGACCCGATTCAACCAAGTATTGAAACAGATATTTGCTTGCAATCTGACGATTAAAAAAGGATTCCGTTCCAATCATACTGTAATCCAAATGTGAAGTTACCTCATCTGAATTCGGATCGAATTCCCACAATCCATCAAAGGAAAACTCAGCGATTTCTCGTATAAGTCGCTCACTGTGATCAATCACCTCTTGAAAAGAAAACACGTAAGGCACATGTTCATCCAATACCATTTCTACATAAGGATATTTAAACACTTCACTATTCATGAAATAATCCGAATTTTTGAAACAAGTTACCAGAGTATCTTCAGAAATTTCAAATTCGTTATATCCATTCAAATTATCATCTAAAACAAAAAACACGTTACGTGCCTCATCGTAGCCTTTAATTATTGAGTAGTGACTCCAATGATACCGTTGAAAGCAATAGGAACCTGGTATCCAGCTATAAAGATCCACACACAACGAAATAATGCGCTGCTCTTTAATTAATACTTTAATCTCATCCACAAATCTCTCTTCATCTAGAAAAAAATGAGGTTTTAATTCAAATTTAAAAGCAGAAGTCATTTGCTGAAACCAAGGCAGCTTCACAGCAGGGAGACGAAAGCTAGGATCTTTGTAGTTGTTCGTGTGTTCAAAGGAATGATGATTCATATAGGCTGCAAGTCTATACGCTTTATCAAAATGAGTAGCCAATGAAAACATACCGTTTAGAAAGCAGTTCATCCAAAAATCGCTAAAAGGTTTAATATCATAACTATATGTTGGCTTATTCATTCATTCAGCTCCCCTTATCTAGAACTCGCAGGTAAACGTAAGCTCGCAAAATGCTGAACTACATGCTCGAGTCGTTCGTTGTAAGCTTCTACCCCTTCCCAATCACGTGCCAGAATTAATGTAAACAAGCGTCCTGTATATGAACCGCTGCTGGCATCTAATCGGAGAGGCAAGGTTGCTGAAGTATAAACAAGCACACCCTCGCCAGTCGCTTGGTTATAGAGAATGTTTTCTTGCTGCAGCACCCTTTGCAGTTCATCGTAATCACACGGAGAGTCGGATACAAGCTTGAAATATCTGGAGTACAACCTCTGTTCGCCTAAAACATGCCCAATGAAAGAAATATACGTGGACAGCGTAAATCTTCCATTAATTTCAATAATCGGGATAATTAAATCATCGTCCGTAATGATGGAATCAATACCGGCAACCCCAGAATATCCAATACTATAAAGGTAATTTCCAATCCGTTTCCCGAAGTCATGATATGCTTCTAATACCACCTCATCTAACTCGGCTGGCGCTTTGGAGCCAATATAGACTGTATCCCGCAGTACCTGCTGTTTGATTGAGAAAACATCAACCTCGCCATTAGGTGCGACATAAATTTGATAATTCACATCAGCCTTCTTCAGATACCAGCCTTCAACCAACCATTTCGCATCCTCATGGCTGCGGGCTACTCGAGCTAGTCGCGCCAAAATTGCCGATAACTTTTCTGGACTCTCAATGATATAGAGACCCTTTCCAGAAGCGCCATGCGGTTCTTTGATAATGATTTTCTCAAATCGTTGTTCTCCGTTCGTTAACCGTTCATATTCATCTCGAATTTCCTGCACAGAATGACATACTTTGCCCTGGCATACGTCTAAACCAAGCTGTTCTGCAATGTGTCTGTTAAATATTTTGTCATTCACGACTGCATTCACACCTGAAGGAGCCCCAACGAGTTGAAGACCGCAATTATTCGCAATGCTTTCTTCCAAGTGCGTAACAGCATAAGGAACGAAATAAACATCATCAGCGTCTTTCGCGATATTCGATAGTGTCTTTTGTAGTTGTTCATCTTTTAGCACAAGTTCAGAGATTGGCGTTAATGGATCTGTCTCTTCCGGCACAAGGATTGTTGGAGTCGCGAATCCAAGTCGCTTCAAGTGCGCTAAGTACGACTCCGAAGGTCGTTCTCTTAAAATAAGCACATCTTGCTCTCGACATAAAAGAAGGTTCATCTCTTCTACCCGATTGACAGTCATTTCCTCACTACGATCCACAATGCCCGCATGGACTCGGTTCCAATATTTCTCTGCTCCAATGTTTAAAATCCAGATCAAGATCCCTCTATCTCGATTCACAGTTAAATACTCAATCAAGTGAAATGTTTGGCTCATGTCCGTTGCAGAAGTTCTTCATGTGTAGACAACAGCTTTTGTCCCTTGAAGAAATCTTCCACACTCCCCCTCTCTCTTAAAACATGGACTTGCCCCTGTTTATAGAGCACCTCTGCAGGGAGTTGGTGACTCAAAAACAGGACAGGCGAATGCGTTAAACCATAGGCCCCGGACTTCTCTACGACGATATAATCGCCTGAATCCACCTTGCCAAGCTTTACTTTTTGTCCAATGACATCCGTTGGCGTGCAGAGTGAGCCAACAACCGTAACTTCTGTTAACTCGTCTTGCTCTTCTTGACTGTGAACATGCATGGGAAAGTTGTTACGAATGTGTCTACCTAAAAATGCGGAGGAAGCATGATGATTCGACCCACCATCGCATACGACATACTTAGTCCCTTTGCTTTCTTTCACATAAAGGACCTTGGTCACGAATAAACCAGATTCAGCCATAAGAAAACGCCCGCTCTCCACCCCAATACGTGTTCCTTCAAGTTTGTGCGCATAAGTTTCCCAAACGGTTTGAAGCCCCTTACCCAGCTCATCCATATCCAAATACTGTTCTCCTGTAAAGTAAGGAATACCGAAACCACCCCCTAGATCAAGGAATTGGAGCGGAAAAGCGTAAGTCTCAGAAACCGTAATGGCCAGTTTAATAATTTCTTCCATATTTTTAATAATAAGTGAAGCTGCCAACATTTGTGAGCCTGTATAGATGTGTAAACCGATCAATTTCAAATAAGGAAGTGATTGAATCGTTCCAAGTGCTTCTTCCAGTTGCGATTGATCAATGCCAAATTGAGTAGGTACGCCAGTCATGCGGAGTCCAGCCCCCGACAGATTGAAATCCGGATTTATGCGAACGGAGATAGGAACTTGTCTGCCCTTCTTTTGTCCAATGTGATTAATTAAGATTGCTTCTTCTAATGATTCGACATTGATACTGTAAATTTGCCTGTCAATGGAAGTCTCTAGCTCTTCGATCGTTTTACCTGGGCTTGTAAAAATGATTTGATCAGGTGTGAAGCCTGCCTGGAAGGCAGTTTGGAGCTCTGCCAGCGAGGCAACCTCAATCTGACTTCCAAGCTTCTTAAACAATTGACAGACACCCAATAATGGATTGGCTTTTACGGAATAGAACACTTCGAAATGCTTCGGTAAGCAGCTTTTCAACAGCTTGTATTGATGCTCTATCTTTTCTCCATCATAGATATAGATTGGTGTGTTGAACTCATTCACGATGTGGGTGATAACCTCTTGATTCATAATTTCCCTCCCAACGATGGATAGATTACAGGGGAGCCCTTTAGGACTCCCAGTTTCTGCGCAATATAATCCTCAATAAATAGTTCAACGATTTTAGAATTGCCATTCAACACGAAGACATGTGTATTACGACCTGCTTTCACGTCCTCAAGCAATCCCACATAGGCTTCTCTCATCTGTTTCAAATAGTACAAATCTTTATTAGGAATTTGATCATTTTGAGAAATAGCCTTGTTCGGATGGAACAAGGTTTTCCCTCTTATTGCGATTCGCTCGTAGCAAATTTGTGGAGGCGTGTCACAGAACAATAACCAGTCTGGTTTACGAGTAAACCGTACTATGATTTTACCAATCAGCTTACTTGCCCCATTAACTGCATCACGCGTTGCACCTGTGTACACATACCTATCGGCAATTACCACTTGCTTTTTTTTCAATAAGGGCACCATAACTCTAAAATAATCAATCAGAAAACCAATCCACTGCAGAAGACTGTATACATTTGGTGTCAACCAGCCCCAAACGTCGATTTTTGCAGCAATCGATCTTATAATCGGATTGGAATTCCATTCCAACACGTTTACCTGATAACCAGAGGCTCGCAATTGATTAGAAAGTTTCACAATCGTTTCGCTTTTACCCGACCCGCTAATCCCCTCACAAACGATCAATACGCCTTGATTCTTATTTACTATCGCTCTTTTTCCATTCATAACAATTAAACAGTAGAAATGGGTTCCAGTTTTTCGAGATCGTTAAATCGTTTCATATCAAAAAAACGGGAAATTAAATCTTTTTTCCATCTGTAGACGATCGTAGCATCTGAAGCATCCACAACTTGTTCTAAATAGTCCTTATCACTAGGCTCTATTTGATTCATCATTTCAATAAAAGACTCATTTCCATTTAGCACTGGGAAGAAAGTACGTGTATAGGACAAGGAATAGTAACATTCGCGAATGATGTTGTTACTCGTAATGATGGATACAAAGTGATCCCAATCAATCTGAATATGGCTGTCGGTTAAGAACCCATAAATATCTACGAACTTGTAGAACCCAAGGTCCCGCTGCCACTCTACCCAGTTCAAGACGGCTGCTTCTTTAAACAGATGCACGCAAAGATGAGCTAGGAAATACTCTTTAGGGAGTGAGCTAACTTGTATGCCCTCATCAAAGTGGTAGCCTTCAGCCTGCTGAATGAAATCATCCACGGCTTTCTCCGTACCTTGGGCCATCCAGTCGAGTGAGAAATTAATATCGATTTCTATTAAATTAATACCTGGCTGGTTTACAACCTTGCGGTAAGGAACAACTTCACCGTAGTTCATTCGATAATTCAATATTTCTCTTCGAGTTGCAGGAATCACAACATTTTCATTCTCATCGTGAAAACCTTGAATAAATCCAAGCTCCTTAAGCACGTTACCACAGGCCGTCAGATCACCTGCGTTCAGCAATATATCGATATCGCTAGAAATCCTGCAGCCTAACGGATAAACCGAATTAGCCAAAATGGAACCTTTTAGAAACGCATGCGGAATTCCGCTTTCATTCATCGCTAAGGCGATTTCCTTAATTGCTGTCTTATGTGAATTAGTACGATGAGATTGAATCTCGTGAATGAGTGATAACCCAAACTCAAATTCTCGGTTAAAGGAAGGCGCGCTGCATGCGCGAAGCACATGATAAGCAATTCCAGCCGTACGATTGTAAACGAGATGTCCCAGAACTTCCGCCCAGTCCAACTTCTGACCAATTAGCTCAAGTATTCTTTCTTTATGCGGATTTCTAAATTGCGCTAGTTCTAACACGAGTTCTTGTTCTAAGGATTTGGTCATTATGATCTTCCTCTCAAATTAAAGTTTGCGCATAGTTTATGGGCTTACGAACAATTTTTCCGGCATGATTACGAGGAATAGCCTCCACAATCTGAATCTCATCCGGATATTGATACGAGGCAAGTTTCTTTTTACAAATCGCCATGACATCTGCTTGCGTAAGTAAAGCATCACTTTCAGCAACGACTGCCATTTGTATGCTTTGCCCATACTTCGGATTCATTGCACTAAATACAATCACTTCCCTGATGCGTTCATCCTCTAGCAGTCGATCTTCAATCTCCTTTGGATAAATGTTCATTCCGGCTCGAATGATCATGTCATCTTGACGTCCAGCAATATATAGGTAGCCATCTGTCCCTTGATAAATTGCATCGCCTGTATGAAGCCAACCGTCTTTCAATTTCGCAGATGTAAGTTCGGGAGCGTCCCAATATCCATAAAAAACATTAGGCCCTTGCACTAGAAGTTGCCCTACTTCACCTTCACAAGTATCCACCCCTTGGTTGTCTACAATTCGAATTTTCATACTAAGAAGGGGCTTACCAATGCATCCTTCTTTCTGTGAAAAATGTTCAGAAGGTAGATACGTTATTCGGGGGGAAGCTTCTGTTTGACCATACAGCATATAAAATTCTACATGGGGAAAACGCTCTTTGGCCTTGCTTGCAACCTGCTTATGCATGTATTCACCCATTAGTGAAACCTTGCTAAGCTGTGGGAGCGAATAATTAGCTTTATCGCAAGCAAGTTGATAGAAAATCGTCGGTGTTGTGCCAAACACGGTTATACCTGTTTTCTCCATGAAACTGAGCAATCTTCTGGGCATGAAAGCTTCCGTGTAGAAGGTAAGCTGCGCACCGCACATCAAACCCAACAAGAACTCACCAGTCATGACAGAAGCATGGCTCAATGAACGATTTATAAGGATGTGATCCTTCTTATTAATGTCGAAATAAGCCCGTATATCTACAATATTCGCCCAAATATTTGCATACGTTAAGATCGCCCCTTTGGGCTTTCCCGTGCTACCTGAAGTGTACATGAGGAACGATGGTGGCAACGGTTGTTCCGTATCACCTAACTTCTCTTTGCCTGGATTCTGCTGAACCAAGTCCCCTAGATGGGGAGAGAGCAGTGTTGTTCCGACAGCTTCACAAGTTTGTTCAAGCAGCTCAAGCTCACTTGCGGCCAACTTTGACAGCAAATAATGGGGGCGAGTATGCCCTAATATCTGCTCACACCGCTGAATGCCATACCGTTTGTATAAGGGGACAATCGTTACATTTAGTGATAATAACGCTAAGATTTCAATCGCTTCTTCAAGCGGATACTCCTCCAACACAGCCACCCTGCTGCCTGTAGATAGCAAGGAGCGAAGCAGATTCGCTCTTGCTCTTACTCTACCTAAAAGCTCCCCATAGCTGATCACATTCCCCGCTTGATCAGACAAAGCAGGTCGATACGCATGCTCTAGACAGGACTGCTCAAGCGCATTCCAGAGCATATTCATCTTAATTCACTTGTCCAGAAACGATGGATTTGTTAACTAATGCTGCTAAGTCCCCAAAATTTCTTAGAGACTCAACACCAAGGTCGGATTCATCGAAGATAATATTGCATTTTTCTTCAATCTGCACCAATAGCTCCACATATTTAATCGAATCGATACCAAGATCGGCAAGTAAAGTATCATCTGAAAGCTCGTTTGTCTCAATACCGGCAGCTAGTTCTTGTAATACTTCTCGAATCACTTGTTTTACATCGTTCATAAGTAAGTCTCTCCTTTTATTGTAAAATTGCTTGGCGCGAAAGCTTGGTTGCGATATCGGACTCTAGCTCGATAATAGCCTTCAAGTGCTTGTCCATATCATCAAGCAAACTCATCTTTTTCGTAATCCCTAACTTTAGTGACACATTGGAGACGATTTCCCACCGTTTGATCGTTTCATCCAGTAGTTCAAGAAGATTGTCTTTCAAGGCTTGTGGTAGCATATCTCCCATATCTTCAATGCATGCTTTGAAATGTCTGCGTGTTCTGGCAATTCGTTTTAGAAAGGTGCTATAGTACAACTTGAACATGTAGATAGCACGTTCATCGAGTGTGGATTCTTTCTTTAAAAGTAAGTCGCTGCGGAATGCTTCAATCCGTTCTAACCCACAGCGTTTACCAAGCACTTGCTTACTCCCTAACATTCTCGCACTGCTCTCTTCTAGCATAGTATAGAAACATTCTTGCGTGACTTGAAAAGAATCAGGCACTTCGATCTCCATCCACAAATTACGAATTTGCCTTGTGTAAGGACCCGCCGCCGGATTACTCAATTCACAGGTGGACAAACGAGCCACTTTCACCTCTTCAATCGTCATCGTCCCATCAAAATCACTGTTAGAAATCTTATATTTATCAAATAAATGAAGTGTACCCGCATCTTCGTCATAACCAGTTACTACAATAGCATGAAGTCCATGTTCCTTTTTATAAGCCCCGTGATAATGCATTTCAAATAAATTGACAACTGTACACAATGGTTCATCGTTTCTTATTAACTGTTTCAATCGTTCGTGGGCAACTTCAGCGTCATCACAAATGTATAAACGAATTTGAATTTTATCTTCACGACTGGTCTGCACAGCATCCATATTACCACTGTAGATTGTAGTCGCCGGCTGATAAACAAACGGCAAAGAGGTGTTTAATTCTGCCTCAGTAAACTCCACAGACGGTGTAAAACGGTACAAAAAATTATTTCCTATCATTTCTTCCGTTTCGTCATACATAAAGTTCAAATATTCGGCCAACACAATATTCGGATTTTGCCCTTTATGTGCTAGAACTGCCGCATATGCCGTTGCAAAGCAATCGCTAAGATAAGGTACATAATATCGAGGAACGCCATTAATTAGATGCTGACCCATAAACCGCCCTCCTTTGGGTTATTTATATCTCTCATTCAAAATTTTGATCCGCCCATCAACCTCAGGGGTTACTTCCTTTTTGTTTCGAATATAAGCGGCTAACACATCCCGCAACAAATCCCCCTTACTAATAACCTTTGCGCCTTCAAACTCCTTATAATTGTCGCCACCGTTAATGAGATAATCGTTTGTGGCAACCTTATACACCTTGTCCTTCGCCAAGGGTTGACCATCCTTGTAAACACTTATCAAGCGTTTCCCGGCTGGCTTAGAACCATCAAATTCATACTTGATGCCAGAAACTTGAAGGAACCCACCGTTACTCGAACCGTTCGGCCACTCACGCAAGCCACGTTCCAGTGCTGCATAGACAACTTCGCCTTTTACCTCAATCGTCATTAACGAATTAACGAAGGGCAGCGGTCTGCCTGCATTGTATAAGGAAACTTCTCCCTTTGGAACACTTTCCCGGATACCGCCCCCATTCAGCAGCGCGATATCTGCCTTCCCAATCTCTCTCATTGAATCCGTAATCAGATTAGCAAGATTCGTCTCCTTCGATCGCACCTGCGAGCGAATGCCATTGAGTTGAACGGTTGACGTGCCAAGAATCTCTTTACCTTGTTCCAAGGCAATCGCGTGATATTTCTCAGCCACTTGCGCGACTGCCTTATCTTCTTTCGTTCGGTCCTTCGATTGAAACAAGCTCCAAGTAACTTTGGCTACTTTACCACTCCGGAAATACATATCCGCTAGGCCAACGTGTGTACTATAAGAACCCGGTTCCGCATAAAATGTGTTATTGATCTTCTCAATATCCTTATACAGCCAGTGGTGATGACCGCAAAGAATAAAATCAATGCCATCCACATCTTTGATCAGCTGCTTATCAAGATCGTCCCCCAAGTGAGAAACAAGCACGATCGCATCCACATTCTGCTTGCGCAGCTCATCAATCGTTTGACGCGCCGATACTGCTGGGTCTCCGAACTCAACTCCCGTAGGATCAGAAACGTTCATGTTGGACAAAGCCTCTGGAACGGTTAAACCGAATATACCAATTTTTTTGCCACCAACCGTAACGATCTTATAGGGGTCAAATACAAGCTTGCCCTTCCTATACACATTAGCCGATAAGATGGGATATTTGAGTTCTGCTTTAATTGCGACCGCTCGATCAAATCCAAAGTCCAGGTCATGATTACCTAATGCCATCGCATCATATCCCATAAGATTTGCTGCTTCGACAACCCCTTGCCCTTCATTCACATTCGCTTCATTCGTGCCGTGGAACATATCCCCGCTATCCAGTAGAAGTGAATCTGGATTCTCCTTACGTAAATCATCAATAATTCCTTTCATGAGCGGCATACCCATTTCGACATTAACCTCGTCGAGACTGTAATATCCCCCGTTCGCTTCGTCATATACGAGATGACCATGAACATCTCCGGAGTTAATCAAGCTGATCTTCTTTTCGTAATAACCTACTTTTAATAACACATCGTTGAAATTTACTGTCCGATAAGTCAGATAACCTGCTGCAACAAGAAGCAGCACACCCAGCACGATAATGTTTGTATATTTCTTCATCCCTCAACCTCATTATGTTAGTAGTTGGTACCTCTAATACATGGAGTTGCCGGTGCTTGTATAGTTCTTCACCCCATAATTCCAGAACGTGTATACGATCCCGAACATGACGATTCCAACTACTGGCGTCAAATACACATAACCACTCCAAAACTGTCCAGCATCGGCTTTATTTAGAAAATACTGTGTTGGGAAATAGTTTACAAAAGAAAAAGGAATCATATAAATGAGCAACTTTTGAATAATTCCTGGATAAAAACTAAGTGGATAGCCTGCGATTCTACGAGAGTTAAAAAAGATCAAGTTGCGTAGATTTTCTGTTTTGACAGACCAAAAGCTGAAGCAGGCTGAAAGCATAAAGATCGATGCTTGAATAACAGCCCCACCTAAGAGCGCCAAAATATAGAAGATGATGTTTGTCAAATTCCAATCTATTCCGACAGAAAATGCCGTGTTCATAAATAAAAGGATGCCTACAATCCCATGGCCTAGTGTTGCCGGATAATCGACACGAGAAGCAATAATTTGGAACAATAACCCCAAGGGCCTCGTCAAAAATCGATCAAATTCTCCAGAATGCACCATTCCGTCGAAATCTCTGACACCTGCAAATAAAAACACGAATAAACTATAGGAAAGGAATAAGAAGCTGTATAGAAACATCAATTCATTAAGTTCCCAGCCCCGAATATGGAGGAATCTTAATAAAATAAGGAACATGACGATAACACTTATCATTTCCCGGCAAAAAATAGCTAGCGTGATCAAAGAACGATCGAATTTGTATTCCAAAGTCGTCTTCAGTGTCAGCTTAGTGAAATAGTAAAATAAAGTAAGCATTTCAGCGAACGTATGCTTCCTCACGTTTAACCTCCCTGAACGACCAGTTTTTTCGCAGCGGCACGCCATAGCAATTGTCCGATGGCAAACAGAAGCAGGGCCCAAATGACTTGCTTGAACACACTGTTCATGATCTCTTCATGTGGGATTTGACCCAAGTATATCCGGATTGGAATATAGAAAATAGAATCAAAAGGAGTATACTTGATAATGTCCGTTAACCATTCTGGTAGAAACCAAAGTGGTATAAGCGCTCCCGAGAAGATCATAACCGCAGCGTCTTTGATGGTGATAAGACTAAACGTCCAATAAAACCAAAATGAGCTTACCCATACGAGAAAATTCAAGTTATAAAGCACGAGGTAGCCGAGTATAGCACTTAAGGAGAAATACAAAAACATTTCTGTTGAGAAAGGGGGTAGCAGTTTGAATAAGAAAATTGAGATGATAATTGCAGGAGTAAGTTGCATCAGCAGCCGAAAAATCGTCGTGCCGACATTGTAGGAAAAAACATAAAGCCTAAAATTAATCGGTTTGAGTAAGTCAGATGAAATAAGGCCCGATCTCACTTTCGATTCAATGAAATACTCATCCATCATGTAAACAACCTGCATGAGAAAGGAGAGAACGATATAGGTAACAAGGATTTTAAACTGGACGCCTTCCAGCGACTCTTCTTCCTCATATATCGCTCTCCAAATGCAAATGTTGACGAAAATCATCACAATCGCATTGATTACACCAGCGAAATAGTCCATTCGGTAAGTCACATTGTTTTGAAATGACTTCTTAGCAAACTCCAGATAAACTCGCATTGAGGTTAATACCTCCCTGATAAATATCTCGAATAATGCTCTCAATCTCTGGCTCTTGCACGGTCAGATCAACAATGCCGTATTTCTGCGAAAGCTTGTTAATAAGTTCAGACACCTGAACCTCATCCTTAGAAAAGCGAAACCACTTCTTGTTGTCTTTCTCTTCGATAAGCTCAGCACCTGGTATGAATATACTTCCATAGGCTTGGCTAAATTCAACTGCGAGAATACGGTCACTTCCGAACCGCTGCTTAATCTCAGCGACAGTACCGTCATAAATGCTTGTCCCTTTATCAATAATGATCATACGGTCACAGGTTTTCTCAATATCGACCATATCATGGGTTGTAAACAGCATTGTTGTACCTTTTTCTTTGTTAATATGTTTGATAAACGAGCGAATCTTTTCCTTGGCAATAACATCAAGGCCAATGGTTGGCTCGTCAAAGAAAATAATTTCAGGGTCATGCAGCAATGCAGCAGCAATATCTGCACGCATTTTCTGTCCTAAGCTAAGCTGCCGAACAGGTTGCTTCATAAACTCATGCAACCCCAGCATTTCGCTGAACATATTCAAGTTGCTTTCAAATGCCTTCGTTGGAATCTTGTAAATGTGTTTCAGTAAATCGTACGTATCCGCAACTGGCAAATCCCACCAGAGCTGAGTGCGTTGTCCGAAAACTACACCGATTCGTGACGTATTCTGTTTGCGGTCCTTGTAAGGTGACAAGCCTCCTATCGTTATCGTGCCCGACGTAGGAACGAGAATGCCAGTAAGCATTTTAACCGTCGTCGATTTCCCTGCTCCGTTGGGACCAATGAACCCGACCGTTTCACCACGTTCAATCGTGAAACTCACACCATCAACCGCACGTTTCATTTGATATTCTGGAATAAGCAAGCTTTTGATTGAGCCTAAAATGCCCTTATTTCTTACGCTTAGCTTGTATTCCTTCACCAAATCCTTGACTTCGATCAAGGCCATTACACGCCCCCCTTTGCTAAGTAAGTGAGTGTTCACTCAATTTCTGTTCCACGATTGCGGTCAGCTTATTCAGTGAATTCAAACTTTCAAGTAGTAATTCATCATCACTGAATGTAATTTCAAATTCCTCCTCGATTTCGACGACAATCTCCATGCAATTGATAGAATCCATACCAATTGTGTTCAATGCCTCGTCTCCGGACAATTCAACCATCCGTTCTGCTTCTAAATTCAGCACTTTTCCTACCTTTCCGGCAATCTTTTCATAAGGTGTCATTAGGTGTCTCCTTTCTTTAGTTCTCATGAGGTATAAGGATGATTACATCACCATTTTTTAACAAAATGAGACTTGGGACAAGAGGAAAATCATCCTACTAAGGGGTAAATTTTTATATTATTACAGGTTTGTTTTTAATTTTTATTTTCAACTTTATTAACCATATGTTGATTTACGAAAACATTCGTTTATTGTGTCGAATTAAGTATTTTCGAGTCTTTTTTAATTCATTTTCATCTCTTCAAATCTTAACATTTTCCCAAAGTCAAGAACTAAATTTATTACTTTCTTCTCTAGTACAATCACATTACTGAAGCTTTCATTCAACTTTTCAGGTTCAAAACGATTTCTTTTATGCAAAATCCCAATTTTGGTCGCTATTATTTTCCAAGCGATCTGACATTCTCTAGCTAAGATGTCAAGTTCCGTCCTTCGATTCTGAAGCTCCGGCACCTGTACGATAAGCCGAGCTAACGCTCTAAAAAAAATCATATGCGTATTGATATAAGGAATACGAAACTGATCTACTTCCTCAATCAAATACTTTAATTTGGGCTCCAGTATCTCCTGTTCACGCCCAACATACGCAGACATAAGCTGGCTTAACTCCTTGATCGCATCTGCTGCTGAGTGAACACTAGGCGCATGAGAATATGACATAATCAGAATATGCTCTTTATGATAGCCGTAGGTTTCATTGTAAGCGTCAAATGCAGACTCAAGCATGTCATTGCGCAAATAAAATTGTGACGTCGTATCCCCGATGCTCATTCTGAGTGTTGGGGATGGCGGACTATTGAATAACGCTGCATTTTGTTCACCATCCTGTATGATGGCAAGGTTACGTTCTTCGTCAAACCCTTTCACAAGAAACAGATGCGGATGATCTCTGCGCTGATACTCTTCACAATAAAAAATAGCTCTTTTATTCGTTGGTACAAAAACAATGGCGTCTTTAACTAGAGCTTGCTGCACCTGTTCGATCAGATTATTATCGATACGAACGGCTTCTAGCTTGAGACCTAACTTATCAGAAAGTACATATTCTTCGATCGTATCGCGCTGATAGCGGTTATTACTCATGAAATGTTCATATGGCTTCTCGGAAAGGAAAAAATAATGGAGATGAGTATACAAGTAAAAGTAATAAAGGTCTGGATTGATTCTGCGGAAAGCCTGACTCGCAACATACTTCGGTACAAGAAAACAGTTCAAACCATGCTCGTCATACAAATAACCATCGAAAATACTATGAATGCCTTCAATAATTTTCATTTCAATTCGCCCCTTTTCAGTCTAAATATGGAGAAAAAAACGATGATCAGTAAACTCAAATTGCAGTTTCCTGATCACCGATTTCGTTTTATTTCTGTGTAGCCTTCCAAGCATCGAATTGCTTCTGAGCTTCATTTACAATTTTATCAATACCGACTGCTTTGTATTTATCGATCGCTTTAGGCAAGAATTCTTTTGGATCGACTGATCCTGTCCATAATGCGAAGTTAAACTCGTTCGCAGCGGAACGAACTGCAGCCAATTCATTTTTCACTGGCTCTGGATCAAAGGCAAAACCAAGTGTTGGCGCTTTGTAAGAAGATTCATTGAATTTCTTATATTGATCCCACTTATCTTTGGCATCATCCTTATCAAGGAAAGTAATGAATCGATTTCCTAGGCCGAATAATGGCATATTATAACGCTCTGAACGTGCAGGTAGATCCTGAATTGTATGTTCATCAAGCTTCTTGTAATGTGTGCCCTCAAGACCGTAGCTAACGAGGTTCTGTAAGTACGGATCTGTATTCAGCAAGTTCTCAAACATCATAACGCGTTCTGGATCCTGTGACGTGGCAGATATCGCATGCATCGCTCCCGAAACGGAACCGTTCAGCACAACTGGCTGCTCGATCGGTGTAGATACGATTGGCATGGCATATTGCTTCGTCCAAATGTTGTCCGCTCCAGGGACTGTCGCTTGTCGATCTATCAGCCACTTGCCTGATTTTTTAATATCTTCTCCACCTTTTCGAGTTGCCGCATCTTTCAAAATGTAACCTTCTTGATAATATTTGTGCATTGTTTCCGCTGCCTTCTGGAATTCAGGAGTTTCGTACACGTTCACGAACTTGAAATCCTTCGTATCCAACTTAACGCCAATCGGGATCGTTTGTTCAAGCAGGTAATCATAAGGGATGTAGAAAACGTTAGAGTCATAGGAAGCCTGCAGAGGAGCTATTTTTTCGCCTTCCTTAACTGATTTAAGAAGAGGCTCCATATCCTCAAGGGACTTCACTTTGGTTACATCCAGCTTATATTTATCTACGAGATTTTTGTTAAAACGCCAAACGTATTGCTGGGCAATCTCTTTTTGAACCGGAATCGCATAATTCTTGCCGTTTACTTTCGTACCTTCAAGGAAGCGCTTATCAAGCACTTTCAGTAGATCTTGACCGTATTTTTGCAGCAAATCATCAACGGGAATGAAAGCACCTTTTAGTGCATTCTCCCTATAGTTGGCCGCCCATGAAGCGGTGAAAGCGATGTCAAACTTTTCGCCGGATGCAATGATGGTTTGCATTTTGGAGTCGTAGTCGCCCCAGTTTACCATCTTGAATTTCACTGTTGCGTTAATTTTCTGTTTCGTATACTCGCTAACTTTCTCGAATACTTTATCGCTATCTGGCACTTCTCCGCCATCGTGATACCAAACGATCTCATATGGCTTTAGCTTACTCGGATCTACAGTACCCTTAGCAGGATCTGCCTTAGCTCCAGCGGTTGTAGCTGGTGCCACCGAAGCCCCTGTTGTTGCTGTATCCTTACTACCGCATGCAGACAATGGCAAGACTAGGAGTAAAGAACTTACAGTTACCATTTGTAACGTTTTTTTCATTTTCGGCATGTTTATGCCCCCTTAGTCATTTTTTTTATTTAAACAAAACCATATTATGGTTTCGCTCAAAACAATGTAACTTAACTTGTTAAAAACAATGGCTAGATTAGAGCAACGATCGCTATTCTTTCACTGCGCCACCCGTAAGCCCTTGAATAAAATACCTCTGAAAGAAGGGGAATACACAAGCTACAGGAACAGCGACGAATACGACCAGTGCCATCCTCATCGTTTCAGAGGGTAACTGTCCCATATTCTCAACGACTCCGGCGCTAAACAGCGACGAGTTCGAAGCAAGAAACTGAACATTATTTTGAATTTTAATCAGCATATACTGTATGGGGACGAGATGCGGATTATCAATGTAAAGCAAAGCGTTAAACCAATCATTCCAATAAGCAAGTGAAGTAAACAAAGTAATGGTAGCAAAAATCGGCAATGACACTGGTGCAACAACTGAGGTAAAGACACGCAGCTCACCACAGCCATCAATACGAGCCGCTTCAATAATGCCGTCAGGCACCATCGTTTGAAAATAGGATCGCATAAGGAAAATGTTGAACGGCACGACGAGTAGCGGCATGATGAGCGCCCAAATCGAATCCTTCAAATGGAGAAACTGTGTCATGATAATGTAGGTCGGGACTATCCCCGCATTAAACAATGTCGGAAAGAAAGCAAAGAAAGCAAACCTTCGACGATAGTAAAAATCAGGTCTAGAAATCGCATAAGCGAACAATCCTGTCACTATGAGACTGAGGATCGTGCCTACTATTGTAATAAGTATGGTCACGCCATAGGAACGGAATAGCTGATTACCTGTCCGAAAAATGAATTCATAAGCAAATGTGCTCATTTTTTTAGGGAAAATGCTATAACCGTTAAGAGATAACGTATTCTCATCTGTCAACGAAATGATAATCGTGAACAAAAATGGGAACACGCAAGCTAGCGTAAACAGTCCAACAAACCCATGCGTGATCACTTTCCACAACGGAGAAAGACCGTTAATTTCCTTTGTCTTTCGAATAACTTTAGGCACTGAAACAGCGGTTGATGTTTGCAAGCGTGCTGCCCCTTTCTAATAGAGTGCTTGGTCTTTATCAATTTTCTTGACAATATAATTACAGAAAAGGACCAAAATGAAACCAACAAACGATTGATATAAACCAGCAGCGGCACTCATACCGATTTGGCCAGAATTCCGTAGTGCGCGGAATACATAAGTGTCAACAACTTGTGTCGTTGCGTAGAGCGGTCCGGAGTCGAAAGTAACTTGATAAAACAATCCGAAATCCGAATAAAAAATCCGCCCAATGGCAAGCAGGGTAAGAATAATCATTAATGGCGTAAGGAAGGGAATCGTGATATTGCGAATCTGCTGCCATTTACTAGCGCCATCGATCATCGCTGCTTCATAGTACGACTTATCAATACCTACGATAGAAGCTAAATAAATAACGCTATTCACACCGATCCACTTCCAAAGTGACGTGAGGGTAAGAATGTATGGCCAATACTTCGGCTCGTTATACCATTGAATCGACTTCACACCAAACAATTCCAGCCATCGATTCAGCAAACCCTTGTCCATGCTGAGAAAAGCGAATACAAAATAGCCAACAACAACCCAAGAGATGAAGTAAGGTAATAACATACCTGTTTGATACCACTTCGATAATTTCTTCCCTCCGAGCTCATTTAACATGATGGCAAACAATACAGCGAAAACGAGACCCAACACAATAAACACCGTATTGTACAACAGGGTATTTCGCGTAATAATGTATGCATCCTGAGTACCGAACAAGAATTTAAAATTTTCAAATCCGATCCACTTGCTATTGGCTATACTGGCAAAAAATCCGTCTCGATGAATACGAAACTGTTTAAAAGCAATGACTGTACCGAACATGGGAAAATAAGAAAATAGGACGAACCACACTGTGACGGGAAGCACCATTAGCAGGTACCATTTATTCTGTTTGAAGCGTTTCCAAACGACCATTTCTCCGGCCCCTTTCTTTGTTGTGAAAGCGCTTATCGCTATGAATTAACTTTATCAACATGATAAAAAGCTGAACAGTTGAATTACCTTATATTTACTGGACTAACTAAAGAAAGAAGCTTAATCAGTTCACTGATCAAGCCTCTGCATAGCTTCCCGCTGACGGTACTCCATCGGAGAAACGCCAACCATCAGCTTAAATTTGCGGTAAAAATAAGTGGGGTCTGTGTATCCTACTTTCCCAGCGATGTCATTCGCTTTAAGTGTTGTCTGATATAGCAATTGCTTTGCCTTCTCTATGCGATATCTGTTTACATAATCAGAGAAGGTGGCGCTCAGTTCATGTAAGAATAGCTGACCAAGATAAATAACATTCATATTTAGCTCTTGGCTTAATGTTTTTAATGATAGCTCTTTGGCATATTGTTCCTCGATTGCTTTCAGCACCCTTTTAATAACCGGAGAGTAATCATCCTTGCGTTCTCCATCTAGATAATCAATTACCGCTTCTATGCTGTCGCGCAAGTGATCCTTCAGCTGCTCCAGCGTGCGAATTTTGAATAAATGAGAGAATATTTTTTTACTGTCGAATTGCTTGTTCTTTACTGCATGTTTGATCTGGAACATAAATTCTACAGCCAAATGCTGAATATCTGAGGGTTTGGCTCCTTTGCTCCCCTGAAGCTTTTGGAAACATTGATCCATATAAGCAAAAGCCTCTTCTTTATTTTTACTCTCAATGTGTCGAGAAAGGGCTTCCAATTGTAATGAAATTCCTGTCTGCTGCTGCTCCCATCCTGCATTCATCACATTGTAATCAATGATTTCATTGGCAGAAACTTCCGAACAATACTCTTGCAGATTTTTCGCGTTTCGATAGCTTTCCGTGACTTCCATGAACGTTGATTCATAACTTCCAATAGTGGCAAAAGCGCT
The DNA here is from genome assembly GCF_010820665.1 of Paenibacillus sp. SYP-B3998. Taxonomy (GTDB): domain Bacteria; phylum Bacillota; class Bacilli; order Paenibacillales; family NBRC-103111; genus Paenibacillus_E. The sequence goes on from NZ_JAAIKC010000002.1 coordinate 334,116, forward strand.
CATACGAGCATCCTCAAGCACATGATTCAACACTTTACGAACCAAATTAGTAACAAAACTTACCGCTTCTACATCCTGTGACTCGCATCCAAATATTAGAATTAAATCTCCATCCAAATCACCGAATTCATATACATGCACAATGCCAGACAGATGATAACGGCAAAGCGCATGCACTTCCGCTAACTGATCAGCTTCCATACTAGACCGATTAGGGTCACTGAAACGAATCACCGAAACTACATAATAAGGTTGAGAAAGCTTGATATTAAGCACCTTCGCTCGTTCAAGAAGCTCTTTGGGATCAATCGTTCTACTAACCCAGCGAAGGAGGATATTGCCCCTAATAATATCGAGATTATCGGTGACGACTTTCCGATGGGCCTCGCTTTGCATTTTATTTACCGTACTATGCAAGGTCTGTTTAAGCTCTTCCACATTTACAGGCTTCAACAAATAATTTTCGATCCCAAGCTTCATGCCTTCCTTTACATATTCAAATTCATTGTAACCGCTCAATATGATGAACTTTTGGGCATCGTTTTTCTCTTTTAATCTCTTAATTAGCTCAAGACCGCTCATTCGAGGCATGAAAATGTCCGTAATGAAAATATCGACATCCAGATTTGTCGCTATACGCATGGCTTCTTCGCCATTCGAGGCATGTCCAACAACTTCCAGACCATATTGTTCCCAATCCACGAGCGCGGACAGTCCTTCAAGAATGAAAGGCTCATCATCGACTAGAAATACTTTGTACATAGGACCCCTTCTCCTTCACTGATAAGGAATTTTAACGATTACATTCGTGCCAATTCCTGGCGTACTCTCGATTTCCAGCCCATATTCACTACCAAAATAGAGCTTGATTCGCTCATTCACATTGCGAAGTCCTATGGAGGGGCCAGGCGTATGAAAGCTATAAATAAGCTGCAGAGACTGCCTCAGCTGCTCAAGCTTGTCTGCGGAGATGCCATTCCCGTTATCTCTCACCTCGATGACAAGCTCCTCGTCTCGCACAAATGCTTGAATCGAAATCAAGTTGTCGATATCATCCATGCGAACTCCGTGAACAAGATAATTCTCAATGATAGGCTGCAGAGTCAGCTTAATGACTTGGCTTTGCATGACTTCTGGCGCTATGTCTAGGTCATAAGAAAGACGATCTTTGTAGCGGATGCTGAACAGCTCTAGACACAGCTTGCAATGCTCTATCTCCTCGAGCAGCGTGACCACCATATCTTTTTTGATCGAATTTCGAAATAGCATCGCTAGAATATAGATCATTTCACCGGCGTCTTTCGCCCCTTGAGAAATAGCCCGCATACGAATCGCTTCCAGTGTGTTGTAGAGGAAGTGAGGATTAATTTGGGATTGCAGTGCGATCATCTCAACATTCTTTTGATTCAATTCAGATAAGTACACTTTATCGATGTGCGTTTTGAGATCCAGAACCATCATGTTGAAATGATCAGCAATTTGGTAAAGCTCATCATCTTTTTCAACAGGGATACGCACAGATAAATCACCCATTTGCAGTTTTTTCATCGCCCGTATGATCAGTTGCGTTCGCTTCGAAAATCGAGTAATAGGCACATAAGCCAAAGAAACGACACCTATGATACAAATAACCGTTAAGATAAAAATCCAATTCCGCAGCACTCTCATACTTTCAGCCAGATGCGATTTAGGAATGATCCCCGCAATGAGCACATCGCTTCCGCTAATAATCTTCGTATGCACATAAGATGGCTCTTCAAGTTCAGCTTCTTCTTTTTTATCCAATAACTGTCGCAGATAAGGATACTGCTTCCCTGTATACCGATGAGTTGAATCGTAAATAACATCGCCATTTGCCGTAGTTACAATGACATAGCCTTTCATCTGTTGGGCTAATACTTGATAAGACTTATAAATTCCGTTCGTATTAAAATCAACAATCACGTTGCCCACATTTTCAAGAGTCACGGGGCTTTTAATCGTTTCTGCGATGGTATACACATTCGTTTCTTCAGTGGAGACGCCCATCTCTTTGGGCACATATCCTTTATGCACCAACTGAATCGAATTGGGCAGCATCACATTTTCAGTGTGCGCGATATATTCCATCTGATTATTATTGTGAAAAATGAATAAAGAAGACAACTGTTTACTGAATAGACTAATATCCTGAACATCGCCTTCTGAATAAAAATAACTCTTAAAAAAATTTTCCATCCGCTTGGAGTTATAGACACTGCTGCGATAATATCGTTCAATTTGGTAACTTACGAATTCTGAGAAATCATGCTGCAATAAATAAAACACATCTTGCGTCAAGCTCTCATCACTATAGAGCTGTTGGACAAGATTACGCGCAACATCTTTTTTTTTGGTAAAATAATCCCCTATATTTTCTACAACTTGTTTATTTACGTATAATTCCTTTTGCTTATTGGTCTGGTTGAAGTAAAAGTAGATCGAACAGGAGAGTGAAATGAAGGCCATAATCGTGGTCACACAAAAGATAAGCAGAATTCGGTTAAACAGCTTTTGTTTAAAATGTTTATAGTATAAATCGGACCATTTCATAGATCTACGCACAGTGAGAATTAACCACCTCAATCCATAGTAATAACTACCATAATACCTGATTCTTACCACTTTTGTACACGAATATGATTAAATAGTCCATGTGAATTATCGTTTTGTGCATTCCATGACCGTTAATTGCGTGATAAGTTAGATTTGTACCCTATTCTACTGTGAGGTGAAACAAGTTATGACCTATTCAACCCCTATCGTGACCGCTTACGCAACTGATGAATCTTTGCCACTTCTTACCCAAGAAGATGCTAACAGGTTGACTCATCTTAATATTGCTTTCGGTCTCGTTCGTGACCACGAAGTCCATGTAGACGATATGCGCAATATGAGTTATGTTCGTGCGATTAAATCATACAATCCTAAATTGAATATTTTACTTTCCATTGGCGGATGGGGTGCGGGAGGCTTCTCCGAAGCAGCTTCTTCTATCGAAGGTCGCCAAACTTTCGCGAAAACATCCGTGAATCTATTAAAAAAATACGAGCTCGATGGCCTCGATATCGATTGGGAGTACCCCTCTTACGCGGCGGCAGGCATTCAAGCCTCGCCCAAGGATCGCATCACCTTCACACTGCTGTTGAAAGAACTTCGCGAACAGCTCGATCAGCAAGGGCAAGCAGACAATCGTCGTTATTTACTGACAATCGCCGCTGGTGCCGATCAGTATTATATCGATGGCACGGAGATGGATAAAGTACAAGATTACCTAGATTTGATCCAATTAATGACCTATGACATGCGTGGAGGCTTTCAAACGCTTACTGGTCACCATACGAATTTGTATACGCCTAGCGGTGACTTATTTCGCATTTCTGTGCAAGCTTCGGTACAGTTGTTTATGGAAGCAGGTGTCCCCGCAGAGAAAATTGTCATTGGCGCTGCTTTTTATTCCAGGCAATGGCAAGGTGTTCCGAATATCAACCATGGCTTGCATCAGATGACTTCTTCCTTTGGCGGTTACGGAGCAACTTACTCGCAGTTAACGGCAAATTTCATCGATAAGAATGGCTTTCAGCGATATTGGGATGATGAAGCCAAAGCCCCGTACCTATACGACGGAAGCACATTCATTTCGTATGATGACCCCGATTCTTTGCGAGCCAAATGCACCTATATTCGGGAAACAGGAATCGCTGGCATCATGTTTTGGGAATACGGACAAGACGACTCTAGTCAACTGCTCAAAACACTGTGGGAAGAACTCGGGGAATAACATACAAAAAGCGTTACTGTACAGGGCACTTACTGCCACGTCCGTAACGCTTTTTTCCTTCCGGAGGGAACTCATATATTTCAAAATTTTCCTCCCTTATGAAGGCTTCACTGTTCTTAGTAATTTAATGCCAAGCACAATGAAAATAACACCTGTAAATTTGTTTAAATACTTCGCCAGTGAACCTGATCGCAGCTTGCTCGAAGCTAATTCTGTACCAAGGACAATTAAGGAGCACCACAGGGTGCCTGTTACAATGAAAGTAAGTCCTAGAATAAGAAAAGGAAGTGCCCCGTAAGTGTTATCAACCGAAACAAATTGCGGCAAAAATGCCAAATAAAACAAAGCTACTTTCGGATTTAGCAGGTTCGTTAGAAAACCTTGTACATATATTTTACGATTCGCAGTTCGTTCCATTTGCTTCGTCATATCGCCAGATGAATTTGATTTAATCGCTTTGATTCCCATATAGATCAAATAAATAGCCCCTACCCATTTGATTAATTGAAAAGCTAACACAGATTTCATCAAAATGAGTGATAAACCAAAAGCGGCAAGCACCGTATGAACCAATGCCCCCGTTATTATGCCAAAGACTGACATCATCCCAGCAGCCTTCCCTTGCGACAAACTTCTTCCCAAAATATAAAGTGTATCACTGCCTGGCGTAATATTCAGAAGCAAGCCTGAAATTAAAAAAACTGTGTAATGATCGATCCCCAGCATGACATCCTCACTCCCGTCTTTTTGATATTTAAATAAGATAACACAGGATTCGTGTTTCTGTAAGCTTTCTAATTGAAACATTTGCACACTTTGATTCGTATAAGACTTATAGCAGTAAAAACCATGCAGAAATAACGACTAAAATTGGAGGGATACACCGAATACGTTTAAATACACAGGTTTGTTTCTAAATTGTAAAACTATTTTAATGTTATATTAATAATTGTCATATATGCTATTCATATATCCAAATCTTAGGATGGTGAGAATTTATGAAAATGTTTATTACAATTCAAAATAAAACCGTACCTGTTTACTCCGATGAGAAAAATAAAAAGAAATTTAATTTGTTAAAATCTGCACTTGAAGCTAAGGTCACAAAGGGCCGAAATGCGATTAAGAAATGTTTGGATTCGATTATCAGTATTGAAATCGTGGGTTGCGAAGCCATTCTCCATTCATTGAACGAGCGTGATTCACTAGCGTTATCACTTTATTAATCTACCAACGGTAAAAAGGCGCGAAGTCCAGAGGACTTCGTGCCTTTTTCATCTTATAAATATTTATTTTGGATGACACCTATGTGATGCTCAGCATGGCCAGCAATAATGTATGCAAGGGAACGCGCGGAAATTGCTATATCATTAACGCGACCTGTTCGCAGCCAGTCCGTTTCTTCTGTCAGGGTCGTAAGCAAGGAAAACGTCGCAGATCGAACCGCTTTGAAATCATCAAGCAGCGTCAAAAGAGACACATGTTGGAAGGAAGCGTTCGCCATAAACACATCTTGATCGAAACCAGGTAAATTCGTTGAATCCCCTCGTAAAATGCGCAGCATTCGATAACTCATGACGCGTTCCGTATCCGTAATATGTCCCAGGACTTCCTTTAAACTCCATTTACCAGGCGCATAACGCCCCTCACTTCGTTCTTCCGAAAGTTGCTCATACAACGTTGTAATGACGTGAAGTTGATTCCTAAGGAATGAGGTGTAATCCCCCTCAGGAACGAGATCAGTATAGGTTGAATAGTATGAAGCGTATTCTTGGCTATCAGGTCGCTGCAGCATTCGTATCATTCTCCCTTCTCTATTAAATTCAGTTCTATCATAGCGTAACGACTAAAAATGTGAAAGCATCTTTTCTATCGGATCGTATGATATGAATTGACGGAAAGGAATTCCAGTAGATAAGATAGAATATAGCAAGTAGCTTCACATGCAGTCGAACAGCTCATTCATGTAAAGGGGATCAATCGATGAAAAAGCGCATCTGGAAATCTCCAGCAAAGACGCTCATTTATGTATTCATCTATTTCGTAATTATTCAGTTAGCCTTTCCAACTTTGTTTTCAACTGATGTTTTTTATCACAATCGCATGGACTATGCGAGAGCCAAAGATAACCATCATGATTTTCAGATCACTTTGGAGGCAATACGCAAAGATATCGAGAGCAAGCATTTAAAACAATATCTCATTATTTTGGGCGACTCTGTGATGTATGGAAGTCCTGGGAATTCTAATCAAAACGTCAATGCCTACATGAACGCTTCATCCAAGCTGCCCATCTACAATCTATCTTTTCCGGGATCACAAATCGGTGATTTGTATACGATGCTTTTGAAAATGGATGAGCTTGGTATTTCTAGTGATCATCTTATTTTTAATATTCGTTACTCCAGCTTCATCAAAAGAAATTACTGGCAGCCCGTTCTTGCATGGTTTAAAAGAGATTTGCAACAGTTGGACCCGGTCGCTTATCAGCATATGCTCTCTTTGCCGGATGTTGAAAAAGATGACGCAACGACTACCTTTTATACCAAAACAAAGAGAAGCTTAAACGAGCACGTACTGCCAAAGTTTGTTCCTTATCTATATAAAGATTATTGGGACAAATATATGATCCAGCTTGCTTTAAAAGCCCTACAAAAACCCCCTTTAGATGATACGCTTGAGGGCGGAGATCCGAGACCCTGGATGGAGAAATATGATGTTTTTAACCGAATTAATGATCCTAATGTATTAGCCGCCTTTAATCCAAAGCCTTTTAATTTAACGGATACTAACCCAGACGTTTTCTTCTTGAAAAAAATGATGGCGCATCAACAAGGGAAAGAAACACTGGTTGTTCTGACTGGAACGAATCATACCTTAGTTAAATCATTAATTGAAGATCCGGGATACATAGCCAATTCACAAGCCATTGATCGATTTATGGAAAAATCAACATTTACTTATGTAAACTTGGAGGAACAAATACCTGACGCTTTGTTTACAGATCATTTGCATTTAACGCCAGAGGGTTATCAGCAACTCGCTGAAAAGCTGCTGAAAGCATATAATTACTAACGGAGGATGGCTGGATGCTTTTTCATACACCTGAGTTCATGATTTTGCTATTCATTACGATTGCACTCTATTACGCTTTTCCTGCAAAGCGATTGTACGTGTTAACAGCAGCAAATATTTTGTTTTATTGCGTAAGTGGGATCGGGATGCTCGCGCTTTTTGCCATCATGACTTTGTTCACCTATTATAGTTCCCGCTATCTCACTGGAGCTTATCGGAAATGGGTGCTTTGGGCAATTCTGCTCGTAAATTTGGGTAATTTATGTTTTTTCAAATACGCTGTTTTTATGATCCGCAATGTTGAAAAGGTATTGTCGATTAAGCTGCTCACTGAGGATTCCTTCTTACTGTCGCTCGTACTGCCTGTCGGAATTTCTTTCTACACATTTGAATTTATTTCATATGCGGTCGACATCTATAAGCAGAAGATCAAGCCATCGCGTTCCTTGCTTGAGTTTTGGATGTTCATTTCTTTCTTTGCTCACTTGATCGCTGGGCCCATTATGCGGGGGAATGAGTTCCTTCCCCAAGTAGAGAAGCTATCCTCCTTACGATTAAATACAGCATTTATCAGGCTTGGAAGCTTTTATTTGGTGCTAGGACTAGTTAAAAAAATGATGCTGGCAGACCCTATCGCCGATCGAGTTAACGTCCTTTTTAGCGATCCATACGCATTAACTGGCTCAGCCGCTTGGATTTCAACCTATTTGTTCGCGTTCCAAATCTATTTTGATTTCTCAGCTTATAGCGATATGGCGATCGGCATCGGCTATTTGTTCGGTCTTCAACTCCCGCAAAACTTCCTCACGCCTTATTTAAGCTCTAATGCAACAGAGTTTTGGCGCAGGTGGCATATAACACTTTCTAATTGGATCCGCGATTATATCTATATTCCGCTAGGAGGTTCCCGCAAAGGAGAAATCCGCAAGTATGTATTTCTTTTTATCGCGATGACAGCCTCAGGAATATGGCACGGGGCCTTATGGACGTTCATCCTTTGGGGAATGTATCATGGCTTCCTGCTCATTATGCACAATCTGTATAGCACCGCTAAGAAGAAACTACACTTAGAAAAATGGAATGAATTCATCATTTATCGTTGGTTTACGATACTAATCTTCTTCCATTTGACCTGTATCGGATGGGTCATGTTCCGTATCCACGATCGGCATGTCGTGTTTTTGCTGCTCCGACGTATGCTATCGCCTGATGCTCTTCATGTGCCTTCCTATATGCTCATCTATTTATATGTAGCCATCTTCCTATTCGGCTTGCATCTTTTAGAACACTGGCTGCTAGCGCATCGCTCGCGTATCTCCGAGCTGTGGCATCGATTTTTTCCATCCCCCGTCCGTGCGGCTTGTTACACGTTAGTTATCATCATACTGATTATCATGCTGCGTAGTGGCGAAAGTAGTTTTATTTATTTTCAATTCTGATTGAAGTTAATTTAAACAATGGATATGAGGTGTTTACATTGAGAACCGAAAGTCAAATAAAACGAAAGCAAAATGAATTGCGTCAACAACAGCAAACGTTGATAACTCGCCTGGAGCAGTCTGAGAGCAACGAAGCTCGAGAAGCGCTTAAGGATCAAAATGAACGACTTGCTGATAGAATCGACTTATTGGAATGGGTTCTAAACGAACCCTTGGGAAGTTATCATGCTTAAACCAAGTACGGGTTTTCATCTGAGTCACGAAAAAGGAGCATCGGCCTGTTCAGCTGACGCTCCTTTTTCGTCATGAGGCCTCATACCATACCCACATTAGCCGAATTTATACGTAATTCCGTGCCCTCCCTTCGGGTACACCCAATCAATATTGTGGGAAGGACAAGCTATCCGGCAAGTACCACACTCGATACAATTCTCAAAGGCCACCGTTGTAATCTTCAGCTTCTTCTCCCATTCATACACATCAGATGGGCAAAAGTAATTACAATCCTTCGTTGTACAGTTCAGGCATGTTTGTGAATCCTTAATAATAAGGTGCGACTTATCATCGCATTTGTAACGAATGGTAAATAGTTTCTCAGAGACGTCGGTCTGGCTCATCCATTCATCGCCCTCCATCCTTTATAGCCAAGCTTCATCAGGTTCACGGTGCCGCCAGCCGCATTTTTAATGAGTTGGACAGCCATTTTTTGTTTGTCTGCCTTCGTTACACCATCAACGAGGAACATATTGTACGCGGCTTCATTCAGTGCTCTTGGCAGCTTATCGAAGAGCAGCTCTGGGTCCTGATCCTTAAGGAATTGGTGCATGCCCTTGTATTTTTTGAGATCCTTGTGAACAAAAGATGTACGAATCTTTTGATCGTAAGCTTTCAGCGATGAGGCTGTGAAATCTCCTCTTTCCTTTGCCTCGACAATCGCTTCGCCCGCCAAGCGACCAGAGGTCATTGCCAAGTTCGTACCTTCGCGGTGGACGAAGTTGATCAACTGCGCAGCATCGCCACAGACACACCAACCATCTCCTGATAACGCAGGGATCGAGTGATAACCTCCTTCGGGTATCAGGTGTCCGGAGTATTCCTTAGTCTCACCCCCTTGAATGAGCTTACGAATCATCGGATGCTGCTTGACCGCGTCGAGAACAGCATACGGCTTTACTTTTTTATCCCGGAGATGATTAACCATCACACCGACGCCTAGAGAAATTGTTTCCTTATTCGTATAGAGGAAGCCCATGCCTGCCATGCCTAAAGATGTTTCACCCATGAATTCAATCGTAACGCCCTCATCGCCTTCCAGGCCGAAGCGGTCTTCAATCTTCTCTTTCGGTAGGGCAATGACTTCCTTTACCGCTAAGGAAACTTCATCTGGCTGCCATTCCTTATGGATACCCATTGCTTTGCCGAGTAAGGAGTTCACACCATCCGCAATCACGACAACATCCGCGTACAAATCTCCAAAATCCCTATCGGTACGGACGCCTACAACACGATTACCTTCACGAATGACCTCCAGTGCAACTGTTTCATAGATAGGCAGCGCACCAGCGGAAACCGCTTTGTCAGCTAACCACTGATCGAATTTAACACGCAGTCCGGTAAAGCAATTGTAAGGTTCTTTGTAGGCTTCGTTTCGATGCCCAAAAGTAACCATGGATTCTTTGCCCATCATCCATACTCGCTGCTCAACAATATAGCGTTCCATCGGGAAATTTTTCTCAGTCCAGAATTCAGGAACAAGCTCTTCAATCTGCTTGCGATAGAGCACGCCACCAAAAATGTTCTTAGCGCCGGGAAATTCCCCACGTTCCAGCAATACGACGGATAAACCAGCGCGGGCCATCGTCAAGGCAGCCGCTGAACCAGCAGGGCCGCCTCCGACAACAATCGCATCAAATTTTTCATTCATCGCGCTTCACTCCTTTCACGAGCGGCATGATCAGCTTCCGTTGGCTTCACTCCCTCAGTTCCTGAGCCCGCTTCTTGAAGAAAGGAGATATCGAATAACGTTCTTCGTTTCTTAATCTCTTTCGCGATAGCTGGCACGATTTTGAACAAATCCCCCACGATGCCATAATGCGCGAACTGAAAGATCGGCGCTTTCTCATCCTTATTAATCGCCACGATAACGTCCGCGTGGCTCATGCCGACTGTATGCTGGACGGCACCTGAGATGCCAATCGCAAAGTACAGCTTCGGACGAACTGTCGCCCCAGTCTGACCAACCTGATGCTCATGTCCAATCCATCCGGCGTCTACAGCTGCTCTGGATGCACCTACGACTCCGCCGAGGGTTTCCGCCAACTCAGCGAGCAGCTTGAAAGCTTCTGGTCCGCCTAGTCCGCGGCCTCCAGCCACGATAATCTCGGCTTCCTCGAGATTAATTTGGCCCGTCCCGCGCAAGAAATCGAGTACTTGCGCGGCAATTTCTTCCTCACGCATCGCTGCTTCGATGTGAACGATCTCCCCCTCACGCGCCGCGTCCTTCGGCAGAGCCTGAAAAACACCCGCGCGAGCCGTAGCCATCTGCGGCCGGTATTGCTTGCAGAGGATGGTCGCCATCATCTTCTCCGAGAACGCCGGTCGGCTTGCCAGCAGCAGCCTCGATGGAGGCGGCTCCACATCAAGCTGCGTCGTGTCGGCGGTTAGCCCCGTGGGCAGGTGCGTCGCGATCGCGCCTGCCAAGTCCCGGCCCGTGGCAGTCGCGCCGAACAGAACGATTTCGGGCTTCGCTTCCTCGATCAGCTTCAAGCAGACTCGACTATATGGCCGAGTCCTGTAAACGCGAAGCTCTGGCGCTTCGCACAAATACACCCGATCCGCGCCGTAATGAACGGCTTCCTCTGCAAGGTGAGCTACCCCATCGCCGATAACTAGCGCCATAAGCGGCACATCAAGCTTCGCCGCCAGTTTCTTGCCCTCGCCTAGCAGCTGCCAAGAAACTTTCTTTGCTTCACCGTCTCTTTGCTCTACGACGATTAAAACACCTCGATAAGCCGACCAATCTGGCATGGAGTGATCGGTTTGTTCGGCTGACTGTTCATTTGACATTCGATTTCCCACTTTCCCTTATGAAGTCCAGCCTAAACGCTCAGGGAGCTCTTTCTCCCACAATTGATCAGCTAATTGCTCCGCCGCCGCATCTGGCGTCTCATAGACGATCATTCTTGTTTTGACTGCCTTTACTTCAGGCACCCACGTTTTCGCTACAATTGTCGGTGATCCTTTTAGCCCGATTTTCGCCCGTTCCAAATCTGGGAAATCTGCAGTCGTCCAAATGACTGGCTTATAACGAGCCGCTCGGATCATTCCTGGCATAGAAGCTCGCCGGATCCTATTTAACTCTTTAAGCGCTGTAATCAACACTGGCATGCTTGTCTCTACGACTTCAATGCCATCTTCCAAAAGGCGATGCACCTGCACTTTGCGCCTAAACTCGTCAACTTCAACCACTTTATTGACATAAGTAAGCTGCTCCAAGTCTAATCTGCATGCGACCCCTGGACCCACTTGCCCCGTGTCACCATCCAACGTTTGTTTACCGCAGAAAACAATATCGATCGGCCCCCACGTCTCCGCGATTTTGCGAATTGTACGAGCAACCACATAAGACGTAGCCAGCGTATCCGCACCGGCAAAACCGCGATCCGTAACCAAGACAGCTTCATCAGCGCCTAACGAAATGCATTCTTTTAGGCCTTTCTCTGCCGGTGGGGGTCCCATCGTTACGACAGTGATTCTTGCACCCTGTTCGTCCTTGATTCGCAATGCTTCTTCCAAGCCATGCATATCATAGAAGTTAACAATGCTGGGTACCCCTTGGCGAATCAACGTATTATTTTTAGGATCAATCCGTATTTCCCTGCTGTCAGGAACCTGCTTGATACACACAACAATATGCAGCATCTTTGTATCCTCCAGTTCAATAGCGAAATCGTACCCTGCATCCTTCCTCACTTCTCTCATGAGCTCATCCACGTACAGCTGCATCTTTGTGAATTTTGTCACGTAAGATTACATGTCCAATTGCTTATAGACCGTTATGCTTACAAGATAACCTACAACATTATATGCGTAATTGGCTGAAGTATGACACACTCTTTTATTCAAGTTTCCACTCCTTTTTTACTTTAAATAGAATTTTACTCAAAATATTTCGAAATGGTTCCTGCAAATGAGCAGGTCATACATTACGCACAAAAACGCCTCCAAAACCACTAACCAAGTGGAGATGGAGACGTTTAGAGATAGGAAAATTACCGTGTTATTTGACTTGCCATAATGCTGGTACGTTCGCGGGCTCCCAACCAGTTAATGAAGTATGCGGTTGGCGGCATTCATATACGACATTGTTGTAGGTGACAAGATCACCTGCAAGGTATGCCTTATTGACGATCCAAGCCGATGCGCCTGTATCTGCACTGGTCGTAGCGCTTAGCGAACTGCTAGCAGCCGAGAGATTGCCTGCGGCATCGCTTGCCTTCACAGTAAACGTATAGGCTGTGCTCGCCGTTAATCCAGTAACCGTGTAGGTTAACGATGATCCCGAAACTGTTGTCACTAACGCCGTACCACGGAACACTTGGTAACCCGTGACACCTACATTATCGGTCGAAGCGTTCCAGGCAAGCGCGAGGCTAGAGGACGTCGTTGCCGTTACACGAAGGTTTCCAGGCGCTGTCGGTGCTTGGGTATCTATTGTCCCTCCTGTGGTCGTAGCACTAATCGTATTGCTTGCTGATGAAATATTGCCAGCAGCATCTTTAGCTTTTACCGAATAGGTATAAGCTGTATTAGCCGTTAACCCGCTATCCGTATAGCTTAAGGTTGTGCCTGACACAGTCGCCACTAACGCCGTACCTCGATATACTTGGTAGCCAGTCACTCCCACATTGTCTGTAGAAGCATTCCATCCAAGCGTAACACTTGTAGATGTAGTAGCAGTAGCTAGCAAATTGCTAGGACTTGTTGGTGCTGTTGTATCCGTGCCTGTTCCATTATTGACTAGGTTTACATCAATAACATTATAGAAAGCGTTGCCTGTATCTGCAATTTCCCATACACCTAGAATCAAATAATAGCCACTACGATCTGTCGGTACATTACATTCATGGTTGACCGTTTGGCCAGGAATAGCGCCACCATCGTTCACATAGCAGAAAGGAGTTGGATCGAGGTCAGCCCTGGCAAGCGGTTTATTGGGATCCCAGCCTTTTTTCGTGATATAGTACTTCCACTCCGAAGTGGCGTGACGGGCAGTCAAATGCCATGTGAATGTATTTTTACCGCCGTTCATCGTTACTTTTTTCCATCGATCAGGGGTTTGCGCATAAAGTTCTGGATATTTACCCGCACCTGCAATTTTACCATCTTCAGGCCCTGATTGCGGAAAAGAACCGATGGCTTCCAAGCTCTGAGGTTCGTATTGAATTTGACCGCAGTTCGTGTTTTGACCTTGTTGACATAAGGATGAGCGGCTCGCAGGCGACTCCAAATAACCATGTGCTGACGCGTTTCCTGCAAATATTCTTGTAAAAGCCGCTACTCCTAATATCAGAACGAATGCCACAAGAAGTTTTAACCCTATTGATTTCGAATACTGCGATGCAATAGCCACATTAACTTCCTCCTTTAGAGCGAATGGGATGCAAGATTTGAAAGCGCCTTCTCGAGACTGTAATCTATTAAATCCTCCTTCCCTGCGTGTGAGCGTAAAAGTCTTACAACACATATATTATTCCAATTAAGTTTACTATTAAAAGGATAAATATCCACTTTATGGGGATATTTATCAGCCAACTGTCAAAGCTAATGAACGGCACGTCAAACAACCAAGACATTTCGCCTTGGTTCCGACACCTATCCTTCCATCGTGCTAGCTCTAGTACGTCATCATTTGCTCAAACGCCAAATCCGCCATGTAAGCTTTAGCAAGCTCGGATTTTCCAGAGGTTAAGAACATTCGAACAAGTGAACTGCTTGTCAACATATTTGCCATGATAGGTGACAAATATATGGTATCCGCATTTGTAGTTGTTCTCATATATTGCTCAAGTTTTAACTCGTATTCAAGGTCTGTAGCATTGCGAATTCCCCTAATGACAGCCTTAATTCCGTTATTATTCACATAATCGGCTACAATTCCCTCGAAAGCAATGATTTTAATATTTCTGCCTTCCGGAATAGATAATCGCACCAATTCTGTGCGTTGTTCAATCGTAAAATGATGCTTCTTCGACCTGTTATTTGCAACGAGAATATGCAGCTCATCGAATAAACTAGTCGCTCTTTCAATAACCGATGTATGACCTAATGTAATCGGATCAAAGCTTCCTGCATACGCGACTCTCATCCTTGTTCCTCATTTACCACGACCGAATCTCGAATTGTTTCAAAGGTAATTGGCTTATAGTCCCAATGCTCCACACAAACGTTAAAATAATTTAAACCTTCGTATTTCTGACCATGAATGTGGCCGTGAACATTCACAAAAGGCATGTGCTTGTTCATATACATAGGTTCATGCGTCAGAAAAAAGAAATTATTATAAATAATCGGATGCTCACTCACCTCGTCGAAACCCGCTTCCAACCACCAAGTTCTCGACCTGCCTCGATCATGATTACCTAGAATAAGCACTTTGTAGCCATGAAGCTGACTAACGATATCCTTTGTTCTTTCATTATTAAGAAATGAAAAATCGCCAAGATGAAACACCTTATCCTCTTTATTCACGGCGGAATTCCAGCTTTCAATCATCTTGCTGGTCATCTCTTCCGCATCACGAAAGGGTCTAGATTCAAAATCAATGATGTGTTTATGTCCAAAATGATGATCTGATGTAAAAAAAACATTTCCCATCTCATTTCCACCTTCCTGTAAAATCGATCATCAATGCTTAAGATAACTTATCATTGTAAACTAATCGTTGCTAGTTCGCATCAGATTGTTTCTTTAAACTTTGATTATACGAACCATTCGCTAATAAGTACAAGGTGGTATAGAACATCAACATGACAAGTCCAACCAGTAGACAAAAAATAAGAGATTCTTTATTCATCGTCTTATCGATAACCTGAAGCAGCCGATTGTTTAATAAAGCATCCCAGCTATTCAAGCGGTACTCCCTGCCTAGTAAAATGCCATACCCCGTTAATAATGAGGCTATTGCAATCATAACCCATGATAAGAATCGATTAAACCTTACCATACATACGCGTTGAAAAAAATACATGGAGCTGCATCCAAGGAAAATGCCGATCCACGAGAACAACACCATGATAAAAAAATCATACCAATAAGCAAAAGATAATCTGCCGTTTTGTATATAAATAGATTTTCTTACCGTCAAATGGATAAGGTCCGTAATGATATAGGGGGCATTTGGAAGAAAAAGAATCCACAGTCCACCAAGCAGTACAATGAACAGTGAAGTTAGTTTAGTAGCTTTCTGGCTATGTATGCGAGAGGCAGCTAAAGAAATAACATAGGGAATCCAGGCTAAAAATAAGTTCCAAAGTAAAAAATCATAATACGTTTTATTTCTAAACAAATAATAAACAACGATGCCTATGGTCGTTAAGATCCCCAAGAATACAGTTAAATTACGTGCATTCAATGCTTTCAACAATTCCCCTACTTTCATTGGCTGCTAGAGTCTTGATAAAGCTCTTCTTTCCGCTTGCGGTTTGCAACCTTCACATACGCCAACAACTTTACCCATTTCCGTCACGTAAAATGATAAACGCTTTACTTTCTTATGACAAAATGAGCAGGCCTTTTTACCCTCTTTCCCTATGCTCTTTTTTTTACGATTGATCGGGATGACTTTGTTGGTGGCAACCTTATTTCTCGCTTTAAACACAAGTTTATAAATAGCAATAATCATAAAAATACTAATAAGGATAATAACAGTTTGAACCATTTTTTTATCCTCCAATCTTATTCGTCCCTGTTTGAGTCATGTCGTGTTTTCCTTATCGCTCTTAACCCTATAATACCATGTTTAACCATATAGATCATGAGTCCTATTTCGCATATAAAATAACACTTCTTAATGATCCTTTCGTTCATAGAACTAATTAGATCATCGAGAAGTGCTTCTTTGATAATTATTTTCTGCACATTTCAGTAACGTACCCTTTTTTGAAGATATAATCCCACTGCTGCCTACAGTCTATTCGTTCAACGTCTCTTCTTCTACTTCGTATATGCACCGGAATCTTTCAGTTTCAGGATATTGCTCGCCCAAGCTGTTGATTATAAAGCCAATGCTTCGATAAAACTCAACGGCTTCCTCATCCGTTTCCGCAATAAGGGTAACAGGCTTCATTTCTTCAATGGTTTCCAAAATAATCCCACGACCGAAACCAACACCCCTGCTCTCCGGCCCGACAGATAAGTGCGTAATTACCAACTCCCGCTCCTTATTCAAACGAAAACCGATGATACCTACCATAACGCTTTCTGATTCATAGCCAAACAATAATAGACTATCATCAGTTTCGTACTGCTGAATGGTTTGTTCCAATCTGTCTGGGTCAGGGAATACACTATAACTTAGCAGCTCCTGAATGAGCTCCTCATGCAATCTTAATTTCACATTAGTAAGCATACCTATCCACTTCTTTCTCATAGCTTCTTACACCGAATCTTAATTAAAGCATTTTTATACGAATAGGTCTAGAGCAGGATCATGAATTCTTAGCGAATAAGCTAAGCTTAAATAAGCTCTCGCAGCTTAAGCAGATGATCGATATGAGCGATCGGTTGAATCCCCTTTTCCTCCATAAGATCACTAATATTCCCATAGCTAATAAAAGGAATTCCCGCTTCCTTGGAGGCTTGCCCATCAATCCATGAGTCTCCGACTGAAATCCATTCCTTTATATGAGGGAAATGCTGCTTCGCAGCATGATAACCAGATGGCGAGGGCTTCATAGCCTCCATTTGCTCTCTCCCAACAATGAAATCGAAATACTGGATAATCCTAGTTTGCTCAAGTGCTTGTTTAGCAGCCTGATACGAATTATTCGTCACAATAACAAGCACGAATTGGGCATAGAAATCCTTTAATAATTCAGTAGCACCAGGCTCCAGTCCGGCACTTTCCATACCAAGGACCTCATGATGAACAGCAATGTTCATCATCTCTTCAAACAGCGCATGCGAGACACCCTTCTTCTTTACATACTCAATCAACATGGATGCTGTGTACGGTTGGCAAACGAAATCATTAGGTACCAATCCATTATTTTTTAAAAAGCTAGCAATCTCACTTTTCATTGCTTGAAAATCAATGTTAGACTTAAGCAGCGTATTATCCATGTCAAACATGATGCCTTTACCTTTATACATAGGCCCCATACACACTCCAATAGGATTCAAATTAATTCCAGTAGATACAATTCCACTCAGTATGAAATCCTCATTTTTCAAAATTTTATCTCATTCGACATTATTCGCTTTTATGATACAAATAACGCTATATACAGGTGAAATTGAGCCAATTATAATAAAAAACAGATTAAATTGTATACAACTAGCCTACCATTTTAGAATAAAATAGATAGCTTTTATAAGATAAAAGGAGGCATTCATGCATCACGCTTTGACTAGTCATTACAATATGTACTTAGTCCTGCTATCTTTTACAATTGCTTTACTTGCTTCTTACACATCACTTAATTTAGCTAAAAAAATGTCCACATCACAAGGGTGGCATCAGAAGCTGTGGATCCTCTACAGTTCGATTGCCATGGGAGTCGGCCTCTGGGCCATGCACTTCATCTCATTACTTTCCTATCCTTTTCCTAGCGGGATCACGTATCACATTCAAACTGTCATGATCTCCTTACTTCTCGCAATCATTGGACCCATTATTGGTTTCTTCGTGACGTTTCGTTCAAAGCTAATGCCAGCCAAATTAATTATTAGCGGAACCTTCATGGGATTCGCGATAAGTGCAATGCATTACATTGGTATGGCGTCTCTCCGTGAGGTAACGATTTCCTACCTCCCTGTTCCTTTTACATTATCAATCTTTATCTCCATCTTGGCTTCTATGAGTGCTCTCTATATTACTTCGATTCAGAACCTAAGATTCAAGATAGGCGGCATATTAATGGGAGTAGCCGTCACAGCGATGCATTACATCGGCATGTCAGCGGCGGTCATCAGTTATCCAACTGCGTTACCCGAAGGGAATATATTCGCATCGCGATTGGGACATTTCGAAATGGCGATGTTTATAGCGTTTGGAACGATTCTTCTTCTTGCCGTAAGCCTAACCAGCTCACAGAAATCCGATCAGCGTTTCGTTGATCACACCTTACTGAAAGCCTCCATACTGGACTCATCCCTCGATAGCATCATGATGTTTAATCACCGAGGGTGGATTATTGAATTTAACCCTGCGGCCGAAGCCACTTTTGGATGCTCCCGCAAAGATGCGCTAGGTCGAACTTTACTTGATTTTTTATTTCCTTTCGATCAAGATGGCCGAGGCGCAGCCACTCTGTATCGACTTCTTACCCGTAAAGAT
Source organism: Paenibacillus sp. SYP-B3998 (assembly GCF_010820665.1). Lineage (GTDB taxonomy): Bacteria > Bacillota > Bacilli > Paenibacillales > NBRC-103111 > Paenibacillus_E. Next base: position 352,987 of record NZ_JAAIKC010000002.1, read on the forward strand.
GACTCGATCTATGGAAAACGTGTAGAAATGACAGCTTACCGATCGGATCGCACCGAATTTCCTGCAGAAATTACGATTACGGGGACGCAGTTTGCAGGCAAGTCAATCTATACGGCCAATGTGCGAGACTTGACTGAGATCAAACAGTCAGAAACCCAAATAAAACAACTGGCCAACTACGATTTATTAACGAATTTGCCGAATCGCAGTCTCTTTGGCCAGCTCTTTCTTGAAGCCATAGCGAATGCTAAAAGCAGCAAAACAACCCTAGCCCTTCTCAGCTTTAATCTGGATAATTTCAAGCTTATCAATGACACATATGGGCATTCGATCGGTGATCAAGTCCTGCAGAAATTCTCAGCTTTGTTATCCACTGATTTGAAACCTGGATACACACTAGCACGCTTAAATGGCGATGAATTTGTTATTTTGATGCCGCAAGAAAACTGGGAATCTACCTCCAAAATTGCTGAGAACGTAATTGAGCAACTGACGGTCCCTTTACTTGTCGAAGGGCACCAACTGTGTATTTCGACTAGTATCGGCATAGCCTTGTATCCGATAGATGGTCAGTGTTCAGAAAGTCTGCTAAAAAAAGCAGACTCGGCGATGCATGCAGATAAATTAACCGTCTACGCGTAACAAGCAGCTCCATCCAATTCCCTGATTGAGATTCAAGTATTGGATGACACTTAACAACCGTATTCACACTCCCTGTTTGTTCATGGAGCGAATCGCGAATGGAATCGCTAGCGCCGCCAAGCTGGCAATGAGTCCGAAAATGAACATACTATGAATGCCAGTAAAAAAATGGCTTGATTTGGTTAAAATTGCCCCCATAATCGTTACACTAACCGCTGTTCCAATATTACGTGAAAACAACTGTAAGGAAGTCGAAACGCCTTTTTGATGTGCCTCTACAAGCTGCTGTGAGCCGATGGTCGAAATGGTGAAAATAAGCCCGAAGGCAACGCCTAGTACCATTAATGCGATAAAAGAATACCAAAACGGTGAGTCTTGACGAAGAAAAAATAACATAAAAGCTGTTATTACAAGAAACAGATTACCTATAATGAGAAGCTTTTTATATCCGAAGCGTAGTACCCATTTGCCACTAGGCACAGCGACTGCCATCCAACCAATGGAAGTAGATAACAAAGCAATACCGCTTATAAATAGGGAATAGCCTTGTGTTTGCAGAAACAACGGCATAAAACTCGATGTGCCGAATAACGCAGCGCAGCTGAGGAATGATCCAGCAATCATGATCGCTACTGGACGATTGCGAAGTAGATTTAAGGGAACGATTGGCGCACTTTGTTTTTGCTCGTAGAAATAAAAAACAACCATTAACAACACACCTATCGTGCCGTAAATATAGTTGTAACGTTCCACAGCGGTTGTAAGCAGCAGCAGCGAAATACCACAGGCAAATAATAGTGCTCCCCCGTAGTCGATAGAAGACCGCTTGGATTGATATACTTCTTTATAAGGCAGCAAGGCAAAGAGCGCTACGAGACAAATAGGAATGTTAACGAAAAAAATCCATCGCCAGCTTAAATACGTGACGAAAAATGTACCAAGAAGGGGGGCCAGTATTGCAGATAGACCCCACATTCCCGTGAAGAAGGCTTGAACTTTACCTCGCTGCTCCACAGTAAATAAATCACCTGCGATAATGGATGGAAATGGCATCATGACACCTGCCCCTATCCCTTGAACCGCTCTGAATAGGATAAGCTGAACCATCGTTTGAGATAATCCACAGAGCACAGAGCCTCCCAGAAATAACACAATTCCCGCAGCATAAATGCGTTTGCGTCCAAAAAGATCCGACAATCGGCCTGCGACAGGTGCCAAGACAGTCGAAAGTACCATATAAGAGGTAAACGCCCAAGCATACAAGTCGTTACCGCCAATTTCATTCACAATAATAGGCATAGTCGTATTGGCAATCGTGGCATCCATGGATGCCACTAACATCGCGAGCACAATGCTGACCATAACCGTAGTTCGATTACTCATCTACTGCTCCTCCCACTCCATGTTAGTTCCAAATCTTCCTCACATTGTAACTGAAAACAAAGCCTATTGTACATAAAGCAAATCAGACACATAGCGGAAATAAACTGTCACTTCAATCTTATTGCACAATATACTGAAAAGCTGTGGAATTAAAAGTTTTTCTTTACAAAATCGATTCACATGACTTAAAATTAATCCAATTTGAATAGTGGGAATTAGAATGGGGACATGACAACATGACTTTGAGTATCTTACTGATGGGGGTGTTGGTCGGTTTTCTAGTCGGATTAACCGGTGTTGGCGGCGCATCCTTGCTCACCCCGGTGTTAGTTATGATCGGTATTCATCCTTCCATAGCAGTAGGAACCGACCTTCTCTATAACTCCATCACGAAGCTTTTTGGCACGATCCAGCATTGGCGGCAAAAAACAATCGATTTTAAGCTCGTTAAGATGCTGGCCATGGGTAGTATACCTGGCGTCATTTTAGCAGTTACTTGCCTAAAATTGTTTGAGTCGAATTATCTCAATCAAGAAATGATCATCAAGCATGCACTTGGCTATGTATTAATTCTGGTTGCGCTAGCTACTATGTTTAAAGTGTTCTTCGGGCATAAGCTAAAAGAAAATCGTTGGCAGCTCAAGAGCTTGGCGGAAAAACGCGGATTAACCATTACTATTGGAGCCGTGCTTGGCTTCATCGTGGGACTAACGTCCATCGGTTCAGGATCGTTGTACGCTATTGCGATGCTGTATTTCTTCCGCATGAGCACGGCGCAGCTCGTTGGTACGGATATCGCTCACGCATTCTTCTTAGCGACTACCGCGGGTCTTCTACATGCCAGTATGGGGAATGTCAATTACATGCTTGTTCTGAATCTGCTCATTGGCTCCATTCCTGGTGTGCTTATCGGCAGCATGCTGTCTGCCAAAGCACACACGAATTTGCTTCGTACGATTATCGCCAGCCTTGTATTACTTAGCGGTATTAAGCTACTCTAGCTGACAAATAAGTTGCTATTGATCTTTCTTTGACTACCGCAGCGTCATTTCCTTAGTAAACCAAAGTTTATAGCTCAACGCGCTTAAAATAATACTTGTAATTGCCGCTGCTGCTGTAAATGCGCACAAAATCAAAATCTGATACCGAACTGCGTCGATGGGGTTCGCGCCCGCAATGATCATTCCTGTCATCATGCCGGGCAGTTGTACAAGTCCAACGGTTTTCATACCGTCAATGGTTGGTATCATGCTCGCTTTCACTGAGCGCTGCAGCGCCTGTTGGATCGCCTGTCTAATGGACGCTCCGAGTGCCAGCAAGGCCTCAATTTCTCCACGAGAGGAGGCCACCTCTCGATTCATATGATTGAGGAACAAACCGCATACAATCATCGAAGTGCCTATCGTCATCCCGCTAATCGGGATGATATATTGTGTCGTTGGTTGAATAATACCTAAACCAAGCATTAGGGAGAGCGTTAGCGTTTCTGTCGCACCTATTGCGACTGCGATTCGCCAGTGAACACCCCGCAAGCCTTCTCCACGCTTGCCAGCATTATGAGAGGCAATGAAAATCATAACTGCAATTATCGTTACAATAAGTCCTAGATTCGCAGATTGGAAAACATAATGCAGCACATAACCAATAAAGAGCAGCTGCAGGGCGCCTCTAATTGTGCCAAAAGCGATGTCCTTCTCCAATCCAAGCTTTTGCCATCTGGATAAAGCCATCGTAAGGACAACAAAGGTCATGGTGAAGCCTAATGCTAATGTGGACATTATTCTTGTCCTCCTTCGCTGGCTCCCGATAAACCAGAACGTTCTATGACCACTGCGGTGCTACCTTCCACCAAGGTGCCGCCTTCCAATATCCAAAGGCGATTGCTAACCCTTCGTGCTTGCTGCTCTTCATGCGTTACCCACACGAGCGAAAGTCTCTCCTGCTCACACCATCTCATTAGTAAACGCTCAACAGCCTGCTTGCTCTGTCCATCTAATGCAGAGGTGACCTCATCCAAAAGCAGCAAGTCAGGTCTCAACAGCAAGGATCTTACGAGCTGAAGACGCTGTTTTTGCCCGCCGGATAGATCGGCTGCTTTTTGATTCCAATCCAGTTCGCCAAGTCCGACCTGCTCCATTAACTCAAGCGCTAGGGGTTTATCGAATTTACGCTGATGAAGTTTGCTCGCTACGGCTAGGTTGTCTGCAACGGTTGTTGGCAGCATCACTGGAAGCTGTGGGACGTAGCACACTTTTTTTCGCCAATCGCTCGGGTGCCAACCTGCTGATTCCTTACCATGCAGCGTTAGTCTGCCGCTATCGATGAGATCCAAGCGGGCTAATAGGCGGAGCAAGGTGCTTTTTCCTTGACCTGAAGGACCAAGCATAGCAATACGATCACCCATGAGAATTGTCGCATTTATTCGGTCAAACAAAGGGATTTGCCCTCTATTTGGATGTTTCTTATGTAATTGTTCAATCTCAAAAATCTTTTGCAGATGAAGTCACTCCTCAAACATTTTGCTACCTTCGTCATGACTGATAATGGTTTTCATTATAACACACCCCCTTACAAGTGGCCCATTTTATACAAAAATGGATACTGCCTACACCACGAAAGACAGATTGCTCATATTTTGTGAAGAAGACCCCACCTCGCGACAAAGGAACTACTGCTCATGCAGCGACTAATGTGCAAAGGAAAAATTCACCGTGCTACGGTAACGGAAGCGGATCTGGAATCTAATCATGTCATATGCGATTGCGGAAGCACACTGCTGGCGGACTATGATCTAAGAGCAAACTGCTTACACGTTAACTAAGGAGGCGCTTACAGCACGTGTTCAATATGGCGCAGCAACATTTCTTGTAGATGGCTTCATACACGAGGCCGCGGCGATAATCGAAGCAGGCAAAGATGAACAAGGCTGGGTTAATGTCAGCACATTGAAAGAAGCCGGACGGGTGGAAGGCAAGAAGACAATGGGATTTGAACTTGCGGAGCAGTTGTGGTCGCGCCACAGCCTGCGGGCGTACAGGCCAGCCCGATAGGCATGCGAGTGTCTGAGCCTCCGGATTTAGCGTTTATCTTATCGATCCTGGAGAAAAGCGGTCGGACAGCTTTATCGCTAAGCAAAAGCCAAATTGCCAACGCAGCCAAGTGCTTGGGCAGCCAAGGCATTTCCTCCTCGCCTGAGGGAACCGCGACTTGGGCAGGGGTATGCTCGCATGCTGCGATACAGGCTGGCTGCGACCGACCGACTCGGTCGTTGTGTTCAACACGTCTCATACGTTGAAATAAGTGATTTTGCATGCGACGACTCCCTGCCAATCATAAAGAGCTACAATGATTATCTCAATCATATACAGTAGTTGCGCGTCCGATTGGATATGCATGAAATAAGCCTTCATGAATTGAAAAAAACAGCCAAGGGCAGTCCCCTGGCTGTTCGCACGTTTAGTTATTTTCGTTATTTTCGTTAGTTCCGTTAGACCCTAATCCGTTTTCTTCATACAGTCGGTACATCGCTTGAATCAGAGGCTCGGCCGGGTCACGATTCAGCAAATAAAGCGTCATTAAATATTGTAGCGGCATTGCACACGTGTTATTTCCCTCTTCAACCACGACGAAGCCAGCCTCAAGGACAGGACCGTGTTCTTCATGAAGCTCCAAATCCACATAGATTTTCTGATCAGGGAATTCTTCACGTACCATGTTCGCACAGTAAGGAACGATATGCTTATCGAGCAATGCTTTGGCATCGTCTTCCGATTGCGGCGGATCAGGCAGCGGATGGCTATCTGGGCTCCGCAGCAAATCAACGAAGAAGGATGACAACCAAATTCCAGCATTCGGATTGTTTTGAAAATTACGCATGATTTCATTTAGGAAAAATCCGCATGAGCACGTTTTTTCATCTTTTTTAAGTGTGAAAGCAAACATTGGACCATACGTCGGATTATTGCCAATTTGCCCGTCAACTTCATAGTCTTCGTATTGATCTTTCAATACTTGTTGGATGTGCTGAAACCATGTTACGATCACTTGACCCTGTTCGAGCTCTTGATCTTGCGCTTGTTGTTCGAGATCAAGACCAGCTTGAGTCTCCGTATTTTTTTCGGTCATTGGGTTTAAAGCCTCCTGAATCATTCAAATTCGCACGAATATTTCTATTGTACCGCATTTGTCCAAGTTCAGAAAGCTATTGTTGCTAGTAGGGGCGAATTCGAACAACACCAATCTCTGAAGCATTAACAGATATCGCGTTGCCGCCCTGTCCGATGGAGGCTTTCGCCGATTGTCTTACGCGAACTTTCGTTTTTCCAATGCTGGAACTTTGTTGTTTCGTAGCTTTACGCCGCATGAACGTTCACCCTTTATCAGCTAGCTCTCTCTGATTAGAGTAGGGGATGAAGCTCAGCGCTTCTTTGCTTTTTTAAAGATTTGCACGTTGATGGCATTACTTGCCAAAGCATTTCCTTGCTGGGCAGTCGCTTTTCAGATTGGTGAATATTGATAACAATAACGTTTTTTTGCCTACACGATACTGATACGTTTTCACATGTGCACGAATCATCTGCCTCATCCTCCTTCGATGCTCACCTATCCTCACTCCTCAGGATAGGTAAGTGAAGAATAGCTTTTTCCCGACAATTGCTACATACGATTTGGTGTAGGAAGCCCAAGTATTTGTAATACTTGATGAAGTGTCTCTTTATACGCTTGTGTAATCCACAGACGATGGGAAATAAGTTCAACTGTTCCCTTCAACACAGGACAAGTGCCATAAAAATGATTAAAGAGGGCTGCCAGCTCGAAGGCATACTGGCAAATAACACTTGGCGCTAACTGCGTAATGGCATTATCCAGTGTCTCAGGCCAATAAGCGAGATGTCTGAGGAGTTTATACTCAGATTCTTCAAGCTTATCTGCATCTAACTGCCATGCTATCCCTTGCACGTGCGGCTCTCTTTTGGCTTTATCCAAAATACTATTCGCTCTTGTATAGGCATAAAGCACATAAACGCCAGAATTGCCTGTTACCTCAGTCGCTTGCTGAATATCAAGAATAACTTCGGTTTGCAAGTGGTATTTGAGCAAATAATAGCGAATAGCTGCTGCAGCGATTGATTTGCTGGATATCCCCGCTTTTCTAGAACGCTTAGCATCAATGACAATTTCCATGTGGTCGAGCAGATCGGCCACTTTGATTCCAATACCCTGACGACCGGACATGGCGTAAGAGCTTTTGCCATCAGAGATATCTATGCCTAGTCCTGCGGCTGTATCGGGACTTAAGGAAACAACGCCATAACTCACGTGTTTAAGCTGATTGGCTTGCTTCTCATAGCCGAGCACTTCGAGCGCCAGCTTAACCATTGCTTGCGGGTATTGCTGACGATGATCAATGACATTGATCACCATATCGGCACGGCCGATTGCCTTCTTGCTGCCTACTGGCGCTGTTGACCATAGACCTGTCTCCCACTTTTTATAAACAAAATCATTCTCTAGGATGCCGAATTTCCACAGGTGATAAGCAATATCCTTAGCGGTATACGTTAGAATGCCATTCGAACGCACAAGTACTTTATCTGCCTGATAGTCAGAACCCTCTATAGGATCTGCGCTGTCGCTACTGTGCTTAAGCACCCAACATCCCGTAAGCTTTCCCTCCGTTACTTTGTGAAACATGCCTGTTTGCTGCAAGAGCTTGAAAGCCGTGTCCCAGAATCCTTCCCTAACAATGCTGCTCTCCCATACAAGCACATCATAGCCGATGCCAAAATGCTTCATTTCTTCAAGTTGCTCGCGAACAATTCGTTCAGCAACGAGAGCCCCGACCCACGCAAGATTTGAATGACCTGCCTCTAACGCATGAAGCACAACTGAGCGTTCCTCCACAAGTGATGGATTTACTTGATAAATCTGATTAACCTTGGCATAGGTATCCCAGCAGAAATCACCGAAACGTTCATAAGGCTGCTCGGTTCGCGTATGTAGAATCCCTACGACCGTATCGGCTAACTGATTTCCTAAATCATCGATATAATTGTGGACCTCAACCTGATAACCCGCTTGGCGCAGCATACGCGAAAGTGAATCTCCAATGACAGAATTTCTCAAATGTCCGATATGAGCCGCTTTATTGGGATTAATAGAGGTATGTTCCACAAGCACCTTTTTGCGCGTCATTGAATCTTTCAGCGGTTTAGCCGTATGGAATTCTTGGGATGCCCATTCTTGCCAATCTACATAAAAGTTCAGAAAACCGGGCTGAGCAACAACGATTTGGGAGAACAATCGTTGTATCGATCCACTCTTCTCCATGCGTTCCTTTAACGACACCGCGATTTGCATGGGAGGCTTGTGCAGGTGTCTGGCCAGCAGCATTGCGATGTTCGTGCTGTAATCACCATGCTCCTTGTTTGCCGGATGCTCCGTTATTACTTTCAACTGTGGAGGACTCGCAAGTCCATGCTCATGCAATAGGGCGACTGTCTGAGCTTCAATTTCGGCGATTAAATCGTGATGCATCATGGTAAGTTCCTCCCAAATTTGTTGTTGAAACGCAAAAAAGCCCTCGTCTCCAATAAAGAGACGAGAGCCATTCATTCCCGCGGTACCACTCTAAGTGTCCGACCTATGGGATCGGACCACTCCTTCGATAACGGCTAAAGCCGGATCTTCCTACTATTCGTTTCAGAAGACCATCTCCCAGGCCCGTTTCGTTCTTGGCATTCGTACCGGTTCCCACCAATCCCGGCTCGCTGCGACTGTCCGACAAGAACTACTTTCCTGTTCAGTAATGTTAATTATTTAATTATGAATTTCACTGAATATTAAGTTATTTATACAGGATCGCTAAATTGTTGTCAAGACTCATATAAGCGCACATCATAAATTTATCCTTTAACCACAGCTATTATTACCTATTAAGACTTGTTTCTAGCAGCAATCGTACAAGAATGGCATCTCCACTCGCAGATACTTTCACTTCTGCATACTTTGCATTCCTTTCATAGTCATGGCCTGTTCCCTCTGGGATGAAATACGTTTCGATGCCGTATTCTACACTGTTCATGCCTCGGAGCGATCCATTCAAACGAATTTCCCCAGGACCAAGCGCTTCTCCTTTTGTATACATGCGGCGGAATTCAAAGACATCGGTAGAGGCTTTTGGAGCGAGAACAACGGTAATTTTTTTATTGGAAAAAGAGCGATCACTCCATTTTTTTCGTGGCTCTGGTTCAGAAATCGCATATCGCAAACGCACATAATCTCCCTGCATCATGGAACGAGGATCCAGTGGCTCAAGTTGAAGCTTGATCAGCTGCCCATGCGCGAGCAACCACTCACTTTTCCCTATTTGCAAAGACATCGCAATGATTTGAAGCAGTACGAGTACCATAATTAACAAACGGTTGCTTTTAACCCTACGCGAGGCTTCTTCCGAATCCTCCATTTCAGGTTGCCCCTTTCGCCTTTCATACCAAAAAGTAAGGGCCAAGATAAGAGCACCAATGATCGCAAAGCTTAAAGATTTATGAAGGAGCTTCCAGGCCAGATCATAATATTTGCACACGAGAAAAGCGACCCAAAACCCAAGCCCCCAACGATATATCCAAGTCACTTGTCGTTGTTTACTGATAATTAGCACCAAGACGATTGTGATAAAGAAAAGTACGTTACTGACATAATACCCTACAGCTTCGGTAATAAAGGTGAGCATGAAAAACGCAAACAGAAAAGAAGGAAAACTTGCGAGCAGAAGTGGTTTTTTTACATCCACATGCCGTATCCGCATACCAACTATAAATACAATAAGCAATAGTAAGACCAGACTTACAAACACCATTTCTGGCTCATCATACAGATGGTTCAGTAAAAGAGCCATGATCGTTTCGCCCACAAAGAAGAAAAAGATACGCTGCACCGTTCCCGAAATAAAAACAAAAGTGATCATACTTAAGGCTAGGAAAACAATTTGCATCAAAATGTTATCCATAGCCACGGCAGCTCCCACCCCTAATAAGAATCCGCTGCACATCAGTGTATATCTCACAAGACTATTCAGATTCTTCAGTGCGATCATCGTTATAATAGTAATCAATCCATAACCATATAGGAGATACGAAGGGTTTTCAATGTCTAAGACCAATATCACAAGGCCAATAATACACAGACTGCCTAGCAAAGTGCCTATGACAACGACGGATACAGTAACAACGCGAATGACCCATTTTGTAAAATCCCCATCATGCTTTACTTCAGGTATTGACTCACCTTCCGAGTTAACGATTAAGTTCCATGTACGAATGTACTGCACAAACTTCACATTAGCAGCAATTAGAATAATGACAAACAACAAACCAAACAAGAAAAACAGTTCATGATAAAATTTCACCGTAAGTTCAATAAATTTCAACGTAATCATAGCTGAAACCCAAAGCCCTGAAGAAAGTAGAAACATTTTATTTCTTGTCCTATACGTATATGAAATAGCTGATAGCAGAACGACCACCAAAGGCAAGTTCATCACCACGCCATATTGCTCGAACACAATTGAATTCGATAGCCACAGCATGATTGCCATACTGACTTGGAAAGAGATCCACTTTATGAAAGGAGTCTGCAGTCGTTTACGTTCAGCGAACACATACAAACAGCCATTAACAAGAGCTACTACAAGCCAAATAACAATTACAATGCCTTCCTCATTCGGATTCCCCCCCCATTCAGGGAAATAATAAAGCATATAGGCCATATGCCCTAACAGATAAGCAAGCACATAAAACGGCTGCCACCTCGTCAATAACGCAAGTAAAAGAGCGGGAATCATCCAGATAGCAAACAAACTGTAGCTGTCCGCATGAGAATTGTAGGTTTGCCCAATTAGCGCAATCCCTACGCCAAATGAAACACAACTTGCAAACAAGCTTAAACGGCTCAGAAAAGCGCGTCCACTTTTTCTAGATAACCACACCGATAATCCATAGAAGCCTAGAATAAGCAGAAAAACAGGAACAAATTTCTCAGTACGATTTAACGCCTGCCAGTTTGTTGCGTAAAAATAACCAATCGCCGTTAAAAGCAAGCTCACACCCAACACATAACCTAACCCAATCGTAACCCATTTTGATTTCATCTTCGGTGTCCTCCCCTGCCTGACTTACTTCTTCATCTTACATCATGGACAATAATTGAAAAGTACTATGTATCTCTAGTACCAAGTATTAACCCATTCTAGTTTAACTGAATCCATATGCTTGCTGATACGTATACACCTGGAAAGGAGTTGTATTTCAGATGATGTTTGATCCTATCGTGCAGCGCCAGCCAGAAACGAGAGAGGAGCTGCAAACAGCGCTGCGACAGATTGAAGCGTGGGAAAATGATCAGAAAGACCTGTGGTTTTGGGAGAAAATCGGACGAATTCCTTTTCTGTTATTGGACCGAATCACCCCTAAATTTTTACACAAAAAAGTGGAAGAAGCGTTGAATGAACTTGGCAATTACATGCAGGCCGGCGGCCGCTATTTAATTTCTGAAAAGGGAACACTGAAAAAAATTGCAACTCATGCTGTGCGGGGCGAGGCCACGGTGTTAAATAAGAGCGAGCTAACCATTGAAGAGGTGCGTTCATTACCGCTTAACGTCCTCGACGAGACAGCTCAAGAGATTATTGAAAGCAGTACGAAGATTGCGACTCTACAAGGCGCCACGACAGGCATTGGCGGTATCCTCACGCTTGCCATCGACATACCGGCCATACTTGGCCTTTCGTTAAAGGTCATTCAAGAGATCGCCATCTGTTATGGCTATGATCCCAAAGATAGACAGGAACGCATTTTCTCCATCAAATGCTTGCAATTCTCTTCCTCGGATATCGTTGGTAAGAAAGCGATTCTTGAAGAGCTTGCAGACTATTCTTCTGACAAGGAGCAGACGCAAATGATTTCCCAGCTCCAAGGCTGGCGCGAGGTATTCACTACTTATCGCGATAATTGGGGCTGGAAAAAGCTATTCCAGCTCATACCCATTGTCGGCATTGTTTTTGGCGCATGGATTAACCGGGGGACGCTGCAGGATGTCGGTGAAGCAGCCCGAATGCTTTATCGCAAGCGACGAATTTTGGAACGACTGAACAGCTTAAACTAAAGTAAAATAACAGGCTTCTGAAAGCTCCCACATTCTATACGGAAAATAAAATGGATATAAAGCACGCATCCGTTATAATGAAATAATGAACCATTTTAATTAATAGCGAATAAGGGAGCATGGCAATGGATTTCAAATTAGATCGAATTGAAAATAAAATCGAGTTTTTTCAAGCTTATGATCTTCAAACTTTGGAGAAAAAGATTGATGACCAAATTGACAATAACAAAGCGTTATTGCTAGATGTGTTCGCCATCCAGCATCATGTCGTATTCGACCCTAATGCGGGAAAAATGCTTTATAGTGCTGTCGTCCATTTCAAGGTAAAATAAAAAACCGTAGTCTTGGAAACATCCAAGACTGCGGTTTTTTGTCCGACTATAGCTTACGAGCTAAGCGGAAGGCCATGCTTCTCAAACAGATTAACCATAATAGCCCTCGCTTCCGCTTCATCTGGGCCATGAATCTCAAGGTGGTACACTTGATTACTGAAAAGTGTGATACTTAAGCCAAGAATACTTTTCACATCGATGAATCGGTTGCCAACTTTCATTACAATGCTCGATTTGAATTGGTTTGCCGCCTGATTAATTTCTACAATAGCCTTTGTTTCTAAACCGCCCATATGATCCCTCCGTCCTCACGATGTGTTTATGCTAGATCGACTTGATTTGTCTCTTCCTTCTGCTTCTTTTGCATCAACTTGCCAACAACGATAACAGCCGCAGCAAGCAGAATTGGCAGGGCATAATGCAGGACTGGATGAACGGATACCATACGAGCAGCAATCGCTTTATCGCTCATAATCATTTCTCCTGACGTATAACCGAGCAAGCCAACCCCAAGCACAACGATGATTGGAAAACGGTTCATAAGCGTCATCAACAGCTTACTACCCCAGATAATTAATGGAATACTAATGGCTAGTCCGATAATAATGAGCATCATTTGTCCGTTAGCTGCACCAGCCACGGCAAGTACGTTGTCCAGACTCATGACTAGATCGGCGATAAGAATGGTTTTGATAGCTGTCCCCAGATGTTGGCTAGAAGCAAGCTTCTCTTCCTGCTCCTCGTTTTTCATCAATTTCAGGGCAATCCAGATCAATAACAAGCCACCGATGACTTGGACGAACGGAATTTGGAGCATCCATACCGCCACAAAGGTTAATATAACTCTTAGTGCGATAGCACCAAAACTACCGAAGAAGATTGCTTTCTTCTGTTGATCGACCGGCAAATTGCGGCAAGCTAAAGCGATTACGATTGCATTATCACCACTTAATACGATGTTAATAACAATAATTTTTAACAGTCCTAAAAGCAGCCACTCCAGATCCATACTCTTCCTACCTTCCACTCTCTTTATTCTCTTGCTGATTTGGTAATGAGCAGCGTTCCCCAACGATCGAAATTCCGTGGAATAATTCGTGCGATGCTTGGAATCCTATACAGCTTGTTTCATTCATGAGCAGTTACGACAGAAGCGATTGCTGCAGAAACCGCAAGCTTCACTTTCTCATTGATCATAGACCCCCGCAGTCCAAGGCTGCTCGAAATATACCTGGAAAGCATAACACATAATTGATCGGATTAGAAAAGTCCGATTTTTCAGTCGCAACACGCCTGCTATATCATCAATTCATCAGGATGAATTGATGGTATCGGATTAGCCCTCACGAAAATAATCGGTCGTGCAGCCGTTATCTCTACGCAGCCTGGTTCAGCACGCCTCCAGTGGACAAACCGATGAAAACCTCAACACCAGTTCTAGTAAAGGAAACCCCTAATTAGGTTGGAAAGCAACTGATCATAATCAGGGCTTGACCCATTCTAACAGGGGTTTCGTTTGTCCAAATGGATTATCCTTCTTCGTTCACAAGGACATTTTTACCTCTCATTTTCAAAACTAAGGGGATCGTCAGCCACAGGACGCCAATAATCAAAAATGCGAGCGATACCGGCTTTTGCAAGAAAATCATGAAATCTCCATTGGAAATCGTAAGCGCTCTGCGCATGTTATTTTCCATCATCGGCCCGAGGATAAGACCTAGCACCAGCGGCGCCAACGGATAATCGTTCTTGGACAAGAAGTAACCGACCAGACCACAGCCCATAACGAGCAGCAAGTCAAATGTCGAGTATTGAACTGCATATACACCGAATACAGAAAAGACAACGATTAGTGGAATTAAATATTTTGTAGGTGTTTCTATGACTTTAGCGAACACTTTAACCAGCGGCATATTAAGAATAAGCAGCATCAAATTACCAACAAACATACTAGCAATAACGCCCCAGGCAAGCTGTGGGTGATCTTGGAATAGCAAGGGACCCGGCTGCACGTTGTACATAATAAAAGCGCCCATCAGAATCGCTGTCGTACCAGATGATGGGATACCCAACGTCAACAGTGGAATCATTGCTCCGCCAGAAGCCGCGTTATTAGCAGCTTCTGGCGAGGCTACGCCCTCAATCGCTCCTTTGCCAAACTTCTCTGGGTTTTTACTGATTTTTTTCTCTACAATATAGGCGAAAAAAGAAGCCAGAATCGCGCCTGCTCCAGGCAGCAGACCAATGAAGAAACCAAGCACCGAGCCGCGTGCGATCGGAGCGGCGCTGTCTTTCAAATCCTGTTTGGTTGGCAGAATCCGATTGATTTTGGCCATCTCTCCGTCATTGCCTTCTCGTTGGAGAATCGTCTTGAACACTTCACCGACTGCGAAAGTACCAACAGCAACGGTTAGGAACTCCAGACCTTGATATAATTCAGGAATATTGAACGTAAAGCGCTCCACGCCAGATACGCTATCTATCCCGATTGTTGCGAGCAGAAGGCCGAACGCGGTCATCATTAACGCTTTCACCATGGATTTGCCAGCAAGACCGCTGATAGCAAGCAAACCAAGCACCATGAGAGAAAAGTATTCGGCAGGGCCGAACTTAATCGCTACAGCAGATAAAGGACGCGCCAAGAAAATGAGGCCGATTAACGAAATGATGCCTGCCGCGAACGAACCGATCGCTGAGATCGCAAGCGCTGCGCCTGCTCTGCCCTGTTTGGCCATTTGATAACCGTCAAGTGTTGTAACGACAGATGAAGATTCGCCTGGCGTGTTCAGCAGGATAGACGTGGTCGATCCTCCGTACATCGCTCCGTAATATACCCCCGCAAGCAGGATGATGGAGCTCGTCGCTGCTTCCTCAGGCCCTAATCCTGCGGTCATCGTCGCTGTTATTGGAATTAGCAGCGCAACACCGCTCATCGGCCCGATTCCCGGAAGCACGCCTACAACGGTGCCAATTAAAACACCCAAGAAAACAAACACGACATTGTGCCACTGCATAGCAGTGCCTAGACCATGAAGTACATAGTCAACTGTACTCATCTTATATTCCCCCTATAAAGTTGCTCCCGCGAACGTTCTTCGTAAGCTAGGTTTAGAAGCCTAACCAAGCTGGGAACCCAGGAAGTGAACCATCCAGCAAGTTGACATACAGATAATAGACCCCATAAGAAAAGCCAGCTGCGATGAGCAATGAAACCCACACCCTGCCTCTTTGCATCGTTTGAAACCCGATCATTAAGAAGAGAAACGTTGTGATGACGAAGCCGACATCTTCCAAAAAATAAGCATATAAAACTGCAGAGATGAAAATAATGCCAAATCTTTTGTAATCCAAGTTTTCTTTACGCTTTTCCGCTTGCTGCTTACGAAACGTTTCATAGATAAGGCGTACGCTCAATAATGCCAAAATCGCGCCCAGAACCATTGGGAATATGTTGGCGCCTACATTACTGCCATAAGCACTTGTTGAAATACTTCTGGAGCCAATAACAAATGCTAGACCAATAGCGAAAAAAGCAATTCCGGAGTAACGATCAAATGCCGTATTCATCTCTCTGCCCCTCCTACCTTAAAGCGGTTCTTATTTTTGCATGCCAAGCGCAGTCAGGATATCTTTTAATTGCGTTTCTTGCTGGCCAAGGAAATCTTTAAATGCGTCAGCCTTCTTATAATCCGTTTCCCAATTGTTCGCTTGCAATTCTTTTTTCCAAGCGTCAGACTGAACCATTTTGCTAATTGTGTCTTCCCAGTATTTCTTAGCATCGGCGCTCATGTTCTTAGGTCCGAAGAACCCGCGCCAGATTAAGAATTCAGCATCAACGCCTTGTTCCTTCATCGTTGGCACATCTTTCATGCTTCCGCCAAGTCGTGTCGGAGCCGCTACGGCTAGTACGCGAATTTTACCGGCTTTCACGTATTGGTCTAATGAGGACGCATCCGTCCCGAGCACATCGGCATTCCCGCCAAGTAATGCAGTTACCGCTTCCCCACCTCCATCGTAGGACACATATTTGACCTTTTTCGGATCAATGCCGTACTTAAAGGCTGGCAAAATGGAAACAAGATGATCCATGGAGCCCGGAGCAGAGCCGCCCGCAACTGTTAATTTTGTTGGATCTGCTTTCATATCATCAAGCAGCGATTTCAAGTCTTTATATTTGGAATTAGCCGCTACGGCAACTGCGCCATAATCTTTTGTCAATTGGGCAAGTGGCGTTGTATCGTTGTAGCCGTAAGGGGTATTGCCCTCTTTTTTCAAATGATTAATAAGAATTGGCGGTGAGCTGACAAACAGTTTGTAGTTGTCCTTCACATCTTTGGTCGCGTATTCCGCCAAGAACACCGCGCCACCTCCGCCTGGTTTGTTTTCAACGGACACCGGCTTATCGACTGCCTTCGTCTCCGAAAGTACTTTGGCTATTGTTCGCGCAGTCATATCCCAACCACCACCCGCACCTGATGGCGCGATGATGCCGATCGCCTTCTCTGGGTATTTGGATGCCGCTTGCGTTGGGGCCGTTGATTCTTTCCCCTTCTCTGCAGTTGCGTCTGTTGGTTTATCAGTACCGCTGCCGCAAGCAGCAAGACTTACAGCCAATACACTAATCGTAGTTACTTTCCAAGAAGCTGTTAGTAGTTGTTTTATCAAAATAAACCCCTCCATATGTTTGGTTTGTAATTTTGTATGCGCTTTCTTTGAAGCGTTTTCAGAATATCACCTGTATATTATTTAGGGAAGTTTAACAAAATTAGTTGTAATAACTTCGTTTTGGACATTTTGTTCATATTGTTCACGGCGACAGAGCATTTCCATCCGTCCCAATGATAACGCTTTATGATACAATACTAGCAAAAACGGGGGGCCTAACAGGGTTATGAGGCTGCAAACGAAGCTCATCTTGATTATTTGTTCATTACTTGTATTCGTCATTGTAAGCCTGGGAAGCATGTTCTACTACATCATGACTTCTGCGCTTGAAGATCAGATCGGAACACGCGCGTTGAAAGTTGCCGAAACCATAGCCAGTATGCCCGAAATACGCCATGCTTTTCAAACGTCAGATCCTTCTCCAATCATTCAACCTATTGCTGAAAACATTCGAGAGAAAATCGATGCTGAATATATTGTGGTCGGGAACCGTGAAGGGATCCGCTACTCTCATCCGCTTCCTGAGCGAATCGGCAAAGAAATGATCGGTGGTGACAATGGGCCTGTGCTAGAAGGTGAATCCATTATTTCCAAGGCCATCGGGTCGCTAGGACCTTCTCTACGTGGCAAAGCACCGATATTTGGCGAAGGCGGTCATGTTATTGGGATTGTGTCCGTCGGCTTCCTCACCGAGGATATTGAGCTGATAACCGATGTTTATCAATCAAGAATCGAGCTGGTTTCTTTGATCGTTCTCGCTGTAGGCCTCCTCGGTTCTGTGCTCATCGCCCACAACGTAAGGCGCTCCATTCACGGACTAGAACCCAAAGAAATCGGCGAACTCTATACCGAAAAGAAAGCCATCTTAGAATCCATTCGCGAAGGGATTATAGCCGTGAACCGAGATGGCATCATTACGATGGCTAACCGTTATGCGCTGCAGCTTCTGGAGCTGCCAATCCGTGCAAAAATCACGGGGAGACACATTGAAGATGTCATCCCGAATACGCGTTTGTACGAAGTTGTACGCACCGGTGAAGCTGAATTCGATCACGAAATGCTTATTGGCGATCATGAGGTCATTGTAAACCGTGTACCCATTATTAATCGAAAAACCGGTGTCACCGGCGCTGTGTCCAGCTTTCGCAGCAAATCAGAGCTTTACCGACTTACGGAGGAACTTTCACAGGTTAAGCAATTTGCCGAAGCGCTTAGAGCTCAGACGCATGAATTTTCGAACAAGCTGTATGTGATCTCTGGGCTCATTCAGCTTGAGTCCTACCAAGAAGCCGTCGAGCTCATTTCAAAAGAAGCAAATGTGCATCAGAATTGGGTGCAGTTCATTATGAGGGAAATTCCTGATCCCATGATCGGCGGGCTGCTTATTGGCAAATTTAATCACGCCCAAGAATTAAAGCTCATCTTCGAAATCGATCACGAGAGTTCGTTTGGCGACATTCCTGAACACATCGATCGCAAATTGCTCATCACGATCATTGGAAACCTTATTGATAATGCAATGGAGGCCGTTCTTGCCAGCGGTGATGAACGGGAGCCGCACGTAAAATTGTTCTTGACGGATCTGGGAGAGGATTTAATTATTGAATGCGAGGATCGTGGAATAGGAATCCCTGAGGAAACGGCGAAGGTTGTTTTTGAGAA
Source organism: Paenibacillus sp. SYP-B3998 (assembly GCF_010820665.1). Lineage (GTDB taxonomy): Bacteria > Bacillota > Bacilli > Paenibacillales > NBRC-103111 > Paenibacillus_E. Next base: position 371,832 of record NZ_JAAIKC010000002.1, read on the forward strand.
GGGTTTCTCAACCAAAGCAGGAGCGAATCGCGGCATCGGACTTGCTCTCGTACAGCAAGCCGCCCTCAAGCTGAACGGCTATATCACGTTTCACAAAAACCCAGGTGGCGGTACGATATTTACCGCTGCCATTCCAAAAAATTCACCTGAGAGGAGCCGCGACACCCATGAGCACGCTACTTCCGAATCCAATCATTGAAGTATTGATTGTCGAGGACGACGTGAAAATTGCCGAGATTAATCGGCGCTTCATAGAGAAGGTCGATGGCTTCCATGTTATCGGCATCGCAACGGATGAGATTCAAGCCAAAGAGCAATTGGAAATTCTAACGCCAAATCTTGTTCTGCTTGATGTTTATTTCCCGAATGCGAACGGTTTAGCTATGCTATCGTTCATTCGGCAGCACTATAGAGATACCGACGTCATTATGATTACTGCGGCCAAAGAGATCGATGCCATACGCGAAGCGGTTCGCAGCGGAGCCTTCGATTACATCATGAAACCGCTCGTCTTTAACCGACTGCAAGAAACGCTCCTGCGTTATCTAGATTTTCAACGTGAACTGCATCGCTTGAACGAAAATGGCTCTATCAATCAAAGTGACGTCGATCGCTTACTGTCAGGTTCATCCAAAAAAGATTCCGCACCAGGCGCTGCTTTCCTGCCCAAAGGCATCGACAAATTGACGCTTGTGAAAATCGTTCAAGCCATCTCCAACACGCCAGATGGCCTTACTGCCGACCAAATCGCTAAATTAATCGGGGTTAGCCGTTCAACAGGTCGGCGGTATTTAGAACACCTCGTGAGCGCAGGCGATGTTTATGCCGATGTTTCCTACGGGGTCGTCGGACGACCAGAACGGGTTTATCGGAAGAAGATAACGGGTTAGACACCTTTCAACTTAGGCATTCCCTCCCAATGCGCCCTAAATTTCGCGAATCTCCCACATTGAGTTTTAGGCCCTATAACGCTTATAATATAACGAGAAAAAAGTTTATAAGAAAAGGTGTCATTCATGAGCATATTAAACGTAGAAAGACTAAGCCACGGTTTTGGAGATCGCGCAATCTTCAACGATGTATCCTTCCGCCTACTTAAAGGAGAGCACATCGGACTCATCGGCGCAAATGGAGAAGGCAAGTCCACCTTCATGAACATCATTACAGGCAAGCTCCAGCCGGATGACGGCAAGATCGAATGGTCCAAACGGATGCGCGTTGGCTACCTCGATCAGCATGCAGTGCTTAGCAAGGGCCTAACCATTCGCGACGTCCTGAAGGGAGCCTTCAAATACCTGTTCGATATGGAACAAGAAATGAACGACATGTATGCGAAGATGGGTGATGTCTCTGAGAAGGAGCTTGAACAGCTGCTCGAAGATGTAGGAACGATTCAAGATACATTAACAAGTCAAGATTTTTATATGATCGATGCCAAGATCGAAGAAACTGCTCGCGGGTTGGGACTTACCGACATTGGTTTGGATAAGGACGTCAACGACCTTAGCGGTGGACAACGGACGAAGGTGTTGCTTGCCAAATTGCTGCTCGAAAAACCGGACATCCTCCTCCTCGACGAGCCAACAAACTATCTCGATGAACAGCATATCGAATGGCTGAAACGCTACTTGCAAGAATATGAGAATGCATTTATTTTAATTTCGCATGATATTCCTTTCCTTAACAGTGTCATTAACCTGATTTACCATATGGAAAATCAAGGGCTCAACCGTTATGTTGGGGATTATGAATATTTCCAGCAGGTTCACGAAATGAGAAAGCAGCAGCTTGAATCCGCCTATAAGCGTCAACAGCAGGAAATCGCTGATTTGAAAGACTTCGTAGCCCGTAACAAAGCAAGTGTAGCAACGCGGAACATGGCAATGTCCAGACAAAAGAAACTCGACAAGATGGATGTCATTGAGCTCGCTAAAGAAAAACCGAAGCCACAGTTCAACTTCAAGGAAGGCAGAACCTCCGGCAAGCTGATTTTTGAAGCTACGAATCTCGTTATTGGCTATGAGGATCCTTTATCAAGACCACTCAATCTCCGAATGGAGCGCGGTCAAAAAATCGCCCTTGTTGGGGCGAACGGGATCGGTAAAACGACGCTGTTACGGAGTATATTAGGCGAAATTAAGGCTTTGTCCGGCTCCATTCAGCTTGGCGAGAACCAGCAAATTGGCTACTTTGAGCAGGAAATGAAAGAAACAAATTATAATACTTGTATCGAGGAAGTATGGAAGGAGTTCCCTTCCTACTCACAATTCGAGGTACGTGCAGCACTCGCCAAATGCGGCCTTACAACCAAGCATATCGAGAGTAAAATTGCTGTGCTTAGCGGCGGTGAGAAGGCGAAAGTGCGTCTCTGTAAGCTCATCAACCGCGATACAAACTTACTCGTATTCGATGAGCCTACCAACCATTTAGATGTGGATGCTAAGGATGAGCTGAAGCGTGCTCTCAAGGCCTACAAAGGCAGTATTCTGCTGATTTCCCACGAACCTGAATTTTATCGCGATGTTGTTACAGATATATGGAATTGTGAATCATGGACGACAAAGGTATTTTAAATGACAGCCTTCGATAAACTGCGCAATTAAACAGGCGTCTCTTCTTATGAGAATTTTCATTCCCAAGGAAGAGGCGCCTATTGTATACATTTTCGAGTCCTAAGCTCAGAGCTTCAACATAAATTGAAGCTGTCTATCGTCATATCCCGGCAAATGTTCATGACCGAAATCAGGGAAGATCTCCAATTGTTTATTCGCCTTGATTTTGTTGTAAGCCGCAAACTGCGTCGAAGGCGGGCATATGGTATCGCTAAGACCGACCGCCATCAACACTTCCCCTTGAATGCGCTCCGCAAGGTGTTGAATGTCGATGTAGCCTAGCTTAAGGAACGTTTCCTTTTCATGCTTATGCTGCGGATCAAACTTACGGAAGTAATCCTTCAGCTCTACGTAAGCATCCTTGGCCAGATCCATCTCCCAGACGCGCTGATAGTCGCTGAGGAAAGGATAAACAGAGGATAACCGCTTAATCCGAGGTTCTAAGGCCGCACAGGCAATAGTCAGAGCTCCACCTTGTGAGACGCCCATAGCCCCAACACGCTCCGGGTCCACCTCTGGCATATTCATTGCAATACTTGCCAGCTGTGCGGTGTCGAGGAAGATTTGCCGAAACAGCAGCTGGTCCGGGTGATCATCCAATCCACGAATAATATGACCGTTCAACGTATTTCCTTTGATCCCACCTACATCTTCTGAGCCTCCCCCTTGTCCGCGACAATCCATGGCAAACACGGAAAAACCAAGAGATACATAGGCTAATTTGTTGGTCCAGTCTCCCGAATTATTTGAATATCCATGAAATTGAACAACTGCCGGGTGCGGTGTCTTCACGTGGTTCGGTCGGATGTATTTCGCATGAATACGAGCGCCGCCTACACCTGTGAAATAAAGATCAAAGCAATCCGCATAAGGCACATGAAATTGGCTTGGTCGAAGTTCAATTTGAGCATCAACGGCTCTCATTTCTGCGATTGCGCGATCCCAGTAAGCATCGAAGTCATCTGGACGTGGATTGCGCCCTTCATAAGTCACAAGCTTATCTAACGAAAGATCAAATAATGGCATCTGAGCAACCCCCTTTTGCTAATTTATGAGACTGTATAGTCATTAAAATCAATCTCCTTACCGTTCACAAATCTAGTAATATTCCCCACTTCATCTATCATAAACGCAATCTTTTCACCTTGTAAAGTTGTATATGTAAGTGCCTGTCCAACTTCGCCCGACTGGGCATAAATTGGCTGCTGCTGACGCATAGCATCCGCGAACTGATTCAGATCGATAATCCCTCTCGTTTGGGCATTTACAATATCCGTACACGCCAGAATGATTGCATTCGTTCTGCCCGAACTTTTAATGACAGAACGATCTGCCAGCACTTCTCGTCGATAGGGCTGCTGCACGTAAACAGCCATAAAGACATTACCACATCGGCCATAAAGTGCTTGTGGCTCTTCGATCCACTCCCCCTGCGGTAAGCAACCAATAATCTCATCGGGTTGTTCCGCTGGAATTTGATATCTTGCAACGACGACGTTGGGGTGAAAGAGAACTTCTGAAAATTCACTCTGATGGCGTAAATCCCCCTCCGCATACCACTTTCCCGGATGGAAAAAGAAAGCTCGATTTACACCTTCAACTGCGGTGATTGGCAGTGTCACATCCCAGCGATGCTGTTCGTTGTCAAATTCCAATGCACGTTCCCAAACGCCGCCAATAGCATAGTTCTCTGTGATATACACATAGCTGTGCAGACAGTCCTTTCCATATTCGGCAAGAGCAGCAGGAGGCGGTATGAGCCGTTTTACTTCGACAGGGATTGCGCGATTAAGGGCAGTTGATCTTGCCAGAGCCGGCGCTTCGTAGGACAAGAATCCAGCATATTCTGTACGCGGCATGTCCTCAGGTAAAGTGAAATCGCCGAATTGAACATAATCAAACAGCACATTTTTATCTTGTGGAATATCGTGAGGCCAGCCTCGGGAATGGGCGCCAACCCAGGCCCCCTGCAAATAATACGTTGAGCGAACATGCCATAAGTAATCAAGCATTTGCGCCAAGGCAGTTTTAATCTCCGCATGCTCAGTTAGCTCCCAAGCACAAGTAAAGGCTTGAACCCAATGCCAAAACCAGGGTAAGCCTCCATACTCCGACATCCCCATGGCAGTGATACGTTCCAACGTCAGGCATAAACTTTGGTACCCATCCTCCAGTAACTTCTGATCTTGATAAAACTGTCCAAGAATCAGCTTCGTAGCCGTATACTTTGCCTCATGATGATGATAATGCTCGAGCGGCTTCCTATAGAAATCGCTGCGATAAATATGTAGCAACGCAATCTCAAAGGACACACGCAGAGGCTCGCTAAAAACATGACGATACCGCTCATAAAAGTAAACCATTAGACTTCCCATAAGCTCAACCGGTAAGGTATTGATCGGAGCTTCTTGCGGGGTAGGCCGAAGATGCAGCGGCCAATGCCCATAAGTCGAGCTTATTGGGTTTTGGTCCTGCAGTTCCAACACCTTCATTAGAAGAGATTCAGCTTTGGTCTTCGCAGAATCTGCATCAATAAAAATTGTTAATTGTTCATCTAACGAGCCCACAAATAAATAAGAAGCATAGTAAAAGTTATCCCGTATATCATGTTCGAACAATAACCCAGAACGAAGCAGTGGCTGCTCGAAAGCTTTTCGGGCAATTTTCCCGATGATTTCTTGCTTTCTCTGATGTAGATCTAACATTTTTTCATCCCCTTAAGTAAAAATACAGCGGCATAACAACCTTCTAGTAATCCCTGTAATCGCTATAATTGAAACGTTTAAATTTATTTTAAAGGTTAACCTCTCTTGCGTCAATGCGAGCCCTTTCTATCTTTTGCCAAATATTAGTGGTTGATTACACTTGTATTTTCTTATAAAATAACCTACCGTCGGCCAAAATATAAAATCATGAAATTTGCCAAGGAATGGAGGTCCTCATCCTGATTCATATCGAACATTTGGAAAAGATATATGAGAATGTTCCTGGACGCGTTCCGGCCATTCAAAAGATTCATCTACATATCAATCGAGGCGAAATTTTTGGCATCATCGGTCATTCTGGTGCTGGTAAAAGCACCTTGCTTCGTTGTGTAAACATGCTGGAGCGGCCATCTTCCGGTACCATTCAGATTGACGGAGAAGAAATGACACGCCTCGATGCAAGACAGTTGCAGACGAAACGCCGTAAAATCGGGATGATTTTCCAGCATTTCAACCTACTTTCTTCCGCGACGGTTGCGGATAACATTGCATTTCCTTTGAAGCTTGCGGGGATGGCGACATCGGTCATTGGAACACGCATAAAGGAATTGCTTGAGTTAGTCGGTCTGCAGGAACATGCGCATAAATTTCCAAATCAGCTTTCTGGCGGACAAAAACAGCGGGTCGGCATCGCAAGAGCACTTGCTAATCATCCCGATATTCTACTTTGTGATGAGGCCACTTCCGCACTCGATCCGCAGACAACGAACTCGATCCTATCGTTACTTCTTGATATTAATAAGAAGCTAGGGATTACTATCCTGCTGATTACACACGAAATGCAAGTAATTCGCGCGATATGCGATCGGGTAGCTGTTATGGAAAACGGTCAAATCGTTGAAACGGGTAATGTCCTTGATGTTTTCTTAAAGCCGCAGCACGCGGTAACAAAAGATTTCGTTGGCCAAGTCTCAGACTTTGGATCTAGCCACGAAGAGGACGACTCCATACTGCGAACTTCACCTCGTGGAAAGCTGATTCGTATTACTTACATTGGCGCGAAAACCTATGAGCCCATCCTGTTTCAAATTGTGAAGTCAACACAAGTTTCTTTCGCTATCCTGCAGGGAACGATCTCTTCAATGAAGCATGTACCCTACGGACAGCTTGTCGTTGAATTGACCGGTGGCGATTCACATGAGATCGATGCCGTTATTACGAGGCTGAAGCAGGAAGGAATTGATGTGGAGGTAATCACCCCATGAACATGACTTGGGATATAAACTGGTCTGAAATCAGTAAAGCCACAGGAGATACCCTAGTGATGCTCGGATGGTCGCTGCTGTTCACCATCGTTATTGGCATGGCTCTAGGCATTATTCTGTTCCTGACTTCTAGAGGCCAGCTGCTGCAAAACTTGCCCTTCTATGGGGTCCTTTCACTCGTCGTCAATATCTTGCGTTCCGTTCCGTTCGTTATCTTAATGATTTCGGTCTTTCCAATTACGAAGGTGCTCGTTCATACGACTATCGGCGTGAAAGGGGCAATCCCCCCCTTAATCATTGCCGCCGCGCCGTTTCTAGCGCGGCTCGTAGAATCTGCGCTTCGTGAAATCGAGAGCGGAGTCATTGAAGCCGCGCAATCCATGGGCGCAACCCCATGGCAAATCGTCTGGCGCGTCCTACTGCCGGAAGCGCGCCCGGGTCTCATCTCAGCCGTCACCGTGACGGCTGTCGCCCTGCTTTCCTACTCTGCCATGTCTGGCGTTGTCGGTGGGGGAGGACTCGGAGATTTAGCGCTCCGCTATGGTTACATGCGATTCCGCACCGATATTATGATTGTGACCGTCATCATCCTAGTTGTACTCGTTCAAGTACTACAAACCGTCGGTGATCGACTCGTCACAAGATTTAATAAAAAATAAAGAAATAGGAGAGAAACCAACATGAAAAAAATTACAGTATCTCTTGTCGCTTTGTTCCTTATGTTTGCTTTGACAGCTTGTGGACAAAAACCGGCACAAAGTCCTTCCCCTGCTGCAAGCGCAGCCCCAGCCCCAGCCGCATCGGCAACTCCAGCCGCGGCCAAAGAAGTTACCCTTAAAGTCGGCGCATCCTCTGTCCCACACGCGGAAATTTTGAACGCAGTTAAGGCCCAATTAAAAACACAAGGCGTCAACCTTGAGGTTATCGAGTTTAACGATTATGTGCAGCCTAACGTACAAGTGTTTGAAAAACAGCTGGACGCTAACTTCTTCCAGCATCAGCCTTACCTTGATCAATTCAATACAGACAAAAACGAAAACCTGGTGAAAGTCGTTAGCGTACATATTGAGCCTTTCGGCGCGTACTCCCAAAAAGTAAAATCCGCAGCCGAATTGAAAGATGGCGCATCTGTTGCAATCCCTAACGATCCATCCAATGCTGGTCGCGCACTTGCGCTTATGGAAAAAAATGGACTAATCAAGCTGAAAGACGGCGTTGGAATTAAGGGTACAGTTAAAGATGTTGTAGAAAACAACAAAAAACTGCAAATTAAAGAGCTAGACCCAGCTATGCTGCCGCGCACTATCGGCGAATTCGATCTTGCGCTGATCAACACAAACTACGCGCTACAAGCGAATTTAATGCCAACCAAAGACGCCCTTTTCATCGAGGATAAAAACTCTCCTTACGCGAACATCCTTGTCTCCCGTCCGGATAACAAAGATGCCGAAGCGATGCAAAAACTGGCAAAGGCGCTAAACTCCGCTGACGCAAAAAAATTCATTGAAGACAAATATAAAGGTGCGATTGTACCTGCATTTTAAGACCTCACAGAGAGCCCCAGTCACTTGTACTGAGGCTCTTTCTTATTTCGTAACGATACAAGCCAGTACGCTCAAGTATTGATCTATATCGCCATGAAGCAAAAAAACCTAACGGTCAGCCGTTAGGTTTCTATTATTATAACCAGTCTTATTTTATTGTAAGAGAGAGTAAATATCCGTGTGCGCGTAGCCGTGGGCCTCAGCTACCGCCTGATAAGACACCTGGCCGCCTACCACATTAATGCCTTTGGCGATCGCTTTGTTTTCCATAGCAGCACGAACGTACCCTTTGTTAGCGATTTGTAAACCATATGGGGTAGTTACATTCGTCAATGCGAGTGTTGAAGTCCGTGCGACAGCTCCCGGCATATTAGCAACCGCGTAATGAATAACGCCGTGCTTCAGGTAAGTAGGTTGATCATGGGTCGTAATCCGGTCAATTGTCTCAATGGAGCCGCCTTGATCTATCGCTACATCGACGATGACTGAGCCTGGGCTCATCGCCTGTACCATCTCTTCTGTTACCAGACGAGGAGCTCTCGCTCCTGGAATGAGCACGGCACCTACGACTAGATCAGCGCGGCGCACAACTTCTGCGATATTGTACGGATTCGACATGACTGTTTTCACGCGTCCTTGGAATTGATCGTCCAATTGACGCAGTCGGTCTGGGTTCAGGTCCACGATCGTAACATCAGCGCCAAGTCCAGCTGCCATTTTCGCTGCGTTGGTGCCTACGATACCGCCACCGATTACTGCGACCTTAGCAGGCTCCACGCCTGGTACTCCACTCAGTAAAATCCCTTTGCCGCCATGCGCTTTCTCTAAAAAGTGAGCACCGATCTGGATGGACATACGGCCAGCTACTTCGCTCATTGGCGTGAGAAGTGGCAGGCTGCCATTGTCCAGTTGAATGGTTTCATAGGCAATCGCAGTTACTTTTTTCTCAACTAATGCATGTGTTAGTTCTGCTTCAGGGGCTAAATGGAGATAGGTATATAAAATTAAGCCTTCATGAAAATAATCATACTCTTTCGGAAGCGGTTCTTTTACTTTGACAACCATTTCTGCGGCCCATACTTCAGCAGCAGTCGCTACAATTGTTGCTCCAGCTTGTTTATAATCCTCATCGGTGAATCCGATGCTGTGTCCAGCCTGTGTTTCTACTTTTACATTGTGACCTGCTTTCGTGTAAGAAAGCACCGAACTCGGCGTCATTCCAACGCGGTACTCATTATTTTTAATTTCCTTAGGAACGCCAATAATCATCGTTATTCTCCCTCTCGTGATGACCCTTCGGTCAGATCATTCTGTACTTGTCTCCAAGTATAAAATCAATCGGATAGCGTTCCATTAGACATAATGTAACGAAACTTTACACTCTTTTTTACATTTTCACATCCGGGTACAGCAGTTGATAGGCCCGAATCCCGACCTGCAAGGCCAGCCTTTTTTCTGCAGACATGTAATCTTGACCGAGCAATTCTTCGATTTTCTCTAAACGGTAATACAAAGATTGACGAACGATAAATAGCTGCTGCGCCGCGATTTGCTTCGAGCCGTCATAGTCAAGATAAACCTTCAACGTACGCAGTAATTCACTGCCTCTCGTCATATCGTGGTCGATGAGCGGACCTAAGTAGGTCCTTACGAAGGTATGCAGGATCTGCTTGTCGGTGATATGAAACAACAGCTGGAACACACCAAGTTCATCAAAGAACAAAACTATCCTCTGTAGGGTCGGAGATAAGGAAATCGCTTGAATCGCTTCCTGATAGCCTACATACGCATTCATCATATTTCGATTCGATCTTCCGACGCCAATGACCAGCTTCACCGCTTCGTCGGCTTTCATATGCTGAAGTGACTGAAAAACATGCTGCAGCCTTTCCTTTGCAGATCGTTTCGGTGTTTGATCGAAAGCAACGACAACAAGTCGATTGTTCTTGAGCGTAATAAGCGGATAGAACGCTTGCTGCTCAAAAACAGATCGAACGGTCATCGACAGGTGGATGCCAAGCGATTCGATACCGTCACCTTCATAGGCGTTCGCGCTGCTTAGCTCGTGTTCAAATTCAATCAAACACACATGATAACTAAGTTCATTCAGCCGTTTAAAATCTTTGCCGATTAACACCTTAACCTGGTCTTCATCACGAATGCGTAGATGAAGCAGATCGTCTACCCATAAGGTCTGCGAATATAGTTTGCGTTCTTCCATGTAACGCTTACGCAGCAAATCCTGCGCAATGGACAGCGAAGCGGAATCGAGAATTAAATACTCGTACTCCTGCGGCTTCCGACTGAGTACCATAACGATATGTGCCCACGTTTTACCCATCGCACCCACAGGCTGCACAATAACTGTATTCGCATCCACTTCAATGAGCGATGGCGAAGCCGTATTGCCCGCCTCGGCGCTCTCTTGCAAGCGCCCTTCCAAAAGCTCCATCCATCGTTGGGATTCGCGACTTGTAACGTGCGGAATAAATTTTGGATGCCCCTCTGAAGGCACATAAATGACCTGTGCTTTGGTGCTGCTCTGCAGCAGCTGAAGCACATGCGTTACGCCTTGCGAAGTTAAGGTCATGCGATGGAATTCGCGCGAAATTTTTTCCAAATCTTGAAGTGTCTGATGATGTTGGTTAATAATATGCGCATGAATGTCCTGCGTTATGTCGATGAATTTCACCGCTTGCGGAAAAATAATTAGCGGGAATCCGGACGTCTCCGCGATCTCAATCCATGCTGGCGGAACCGAGCTAAGATAATGCCCCATTTCAATGCATAAGCACGACACATTTCTATTGATCAATTGTTCCAAATAGGTCATAAACAATTGCGTATCTGACTTGAATGCGGCACCCGTCGTCAGAATCATTTCACCGCCTTGCAGCAATTCTTCGAACTGAATGACCTCAATAATATGAACCCATCGTACTAAACGCTGTAAGCCTTGTTTACCTGCTGCTAGATAAGCATGCTGGAAATGAGGCCTTTCCAACACTTCTTGTACCGTTAATTGATAGCCCTGATTCAAACGTTTTCACTTCACTTTCTTCCTGAACAACTTGCCTTTGCAATTAGCATAGCAGAGAAGATGGGGAAGATGAAAGCAGAAAAGCTCACAGATGAGCTTTTGAAACCATCAACGTTTTGGTTTCACAAAAAAAGATAAACAAAAGGCAATAGTTAAAAGAGCAGCCAACGTTTCTATCGTAAGGATATAGCCCCCTATTTTCAAAAGATTCAAGGCCACAATAGGGCCAAGAGTTGCCCCTATGAATAAAATAAACATGTATAAGGTGACAGCGGCGCCGCGTGCTTCTCCCGCGATGCTTCCAATCAACGAGATCAGCGTAGGAACCGTAACTGAAATCCCAGCCACAAAAACGACACTCATGACAATTAATAGGGTAAGGCTGGAGCTAATTCCAATCGCAGCAAGACCTGCTACAGCAAATACTAATCCAACTCGCAGTATTACCTTCATTCCGAACTTTCCTACTAAACGTCCTGCGAATGGGGATAAGACCATCCCCAAAATCCCTACCGTTCTTACCATTAAAATCTGACTCGCGTTTAATCCAAAGGGGGATTGGGTTAGGTGATTTCCGAGAGCCGTGTACATCCCAACAAACGAAAGCAGGAGTGTTACGGTTATCAGATAGCAGACGAATAACGACTTGCGGACTAATATAACTCCCATCTGCTTAAATGAAGCTAGTACACTTTCTGTTGTTTGGCGAACTTCGCCTTTTGGAACGAGTCCACCCAACAATACAGCAGATAAGAAATACAAAGCGCCAAGAAAGTAAAACACATAAGGCCAGCCCAAGCTTTGGCTAATGAGACTGCTAAAAATCTGTCCAACAATTCCCGCCATCAAAAAACCAGTGCTGACAAATCCCACTGTGGTTACCCTTTTTCCCACCGGGAACATTTCTACTATGTAGGCAAGTGCAGCTGGGGCAAAAGTCGCCGCCGCTAAGCCTTGCGCCGCACGGAGCGCGATTAAACCAGACAGGTTTGTCATGAGACCCAGTGTCGGAGTAATGAATAACAATGCAACCAAACCCGAAAACATCATTTGTTTTCGGCCGAATCGATCGGATAAGGGACCGAATAATAAAAAGCCTACGGCGTAAGCGAATGAAAAAGCGCTGCTGGTCCATGCAGCAATCGCCGGAGTAACTTTGAATGTACTTACAAAATAAGAACCCATTGGTAGGGTAATATATAAACTTGACACCACGATTAGACCGCACCATACAAGTATGGCCGTTATTAATGGATACCTTTTCAAAGATGATTCACTTACTTTCCCAACTAATTCTGCCATGCTAAAAACCCCTTTTCAGACTGAATAAGTACTCTTTTTTCAAAATGACGCCATCTCAATAAATCGATTTTTTCAGCCTCCCCCAATATTTTTGCTAAACCATTTACGTAAATGACCTTCGTTAATTGTAACTTATCTACAATTATTGTCAATAAGTTTATTTGAGTAAAGGAACAAATATGGATTTTTAAAATGCTTGCAGATTGGTATTATTCCTACTAAATACAAAAAAACGATGACGTCTAGGTCATCGTTTTTTTGTATAAAATTTAGGTTCAACCTTGCTCATGCTTGATTTCTTCAATAATGATTTCACCGCTAGGAAGCGATTCGTCCAAAACGGATACAATTAATGTGAATCGCTCGTCGTTCGCTCTGCTTAGCTCCATCAATGTTGAAACTTCACTAAGCCTGAAATCCCCGTGAACGAAAATAGTGCTGCAAGAAATCTCCGAGAGAATCCGCTCCATAAGACCTTGCAGCTCTTTCTGCAGGATCGTAGTATCCGTCCTGCTTTCATCAGATCGCTCCACAATCCCATATGTTTTCTGCGAGATATGCATCGAGTAGTTAACGCCGAACTGAAATAGCACACTAAGAGGCGTCCCTTGATAGATCAATTCCATATAAGCCGATTGTCGGCCAGAGCCTTTGATAAGAATGAACATGAAATGTCTCCTGAACATAAGATGCGAACTTTCTCACAAATTTCCTTATAGTATACCTCAAACGTTTGGGTTTAAGCATCTTTTTAAAATTGTAACAAAAAAAGCGCCAGTTTCCGAGGAAACTGAACGCTTAATAGCGCATGTTTGGTTATATTGCCTTGTCAATCGCAACAGATTGCCCCGACCAAGCTTTCTGAGAGGTCCAGGGCGCTTCGGCATTACGCCAAAAGGCGTTGTCCGCTGACAAGCCAAGTGGTAAGAAGACCGCAGAACATAAATACAGACTTCCCGTAGAGATATACGGTTCACCCAGCTCAGGCTGGTGCCCACACAAGCCTATCTGTAACCATCCTGCTTCATCGAACGTACCTGGCGCTTCGATCAGCCTGCGAATAACCGCACTAAGCGCACAGCGTACTTGCGCCGGATCGTACTCCATTGGCAACTCGCCTCGCTGTGCGATCTGCGCAAGTAACTGAAACGCACCGAAGCGATAAGCGAGCGAGCGGCCTGTCACCGGGAACGTGCCCTCCGGCGAGATTGAACGCTCTAGAATCGTCGCATGGCGCATGGCCCTCGCCAAGATTGGCTCTTTCATATGCTCCCAGTCTTCCGACTCACCGCTCACACGCTCGATAATATCAACGAGCATTGGCTGGATAACAAAGCTATTATAGTAGTCCGCATGGTACTCCGGACCGTCGCTATACATACCATCTCCGAGATACCACTGCTCATGCTGCTTGAGGGCAAAATCCACACGCATAAGGTCCCACTCTTCCCCCATAACGAAGAGCGCTGTCTCTATCATCGCTGAGAAGAGCAGCCAATTACTGAAGTGCGGCTTACGCGTTCTAGTTGCCTTCAATGCTTGAGCGACATTGCTTTGAACGCGTGGGTCCAAACTTCGCCACAGCGCGTTTGGCGCTCTAAGAATCGCATGGGCTAGAAAAGCTGTATCGACAATCGGTTGCTGTCCCACTGTAAAGTTCATGTAGTCAGGTGAATTCGGATCCGTTGCCGCATCCATCGCAGCATGGACAAGCTTGCAATAATGACCATGCAATGCCTTTTCTTCTTCATCATCAGAGGAGCTCTCCAACCAAGGCGCGATGCCGACTAGTGTCCGGGTAAATGCCTCTAGATGAGCGTAAGCGAGCTGCTCTTCTTTTTTACGTTCAACGGGCATCGTTGCTCGAAGCTTTCTTGCCGCCAATGCTTCAAGAACAGGTGAGGCAATCCGATTCATTGTGCTTAGCCAATAAGCACGATCATTCATTTGAGCTGAGAGGCTACTCATACCAGTAGCCTTTGAGCCCTTTTTCTAAGCGAAGAAGCGCTTCTAAATAATAATAATCGCCCCAGATCATGTAATCATCAGGTGCATGACCGCCGCGAACACTGTAAGAACCTCGCTCAATGAAACCCTGCGCATCTGGCTTGCCGATAGTTGCATAGGTCTCAACCAGCCCCTTCATCGATAGCTCGATTGCCTTTTCTATGAATACACGATCCGCATCGCCAGCAGGCAAATGCTCCAAAAGCTCTAATGCACCTGCAACTGCAATTGCAGAAGCCGAGCTATCGCGCTTCGTATCCGCATGAATCGGTGCATTGAAGTCCCAATACACGACATGATCTTCAGGCAAACGTTCGAAGAAATAACGAGCTAACCGCTTCGAAGTTTCTAGATACAGCGGGTCTCTCGTATAGCGATAGGAAAGCGCAAACCCATATATGCCCCAAGCCTGACCTCTCGTCCACGTTGAACCATCGTGATACCCTTGTGCAGTTCCGCCATGCAGCGGCACGCCATTTTCTGGATCAAAGTAAAAAGTATGATAAGAAGAATCGTCGCCACGAACTAAATAACGACGGCTTAAATTCGCATGCGCTACCGCAACTTCTTTGTATTTTGCTTCCCCCGTCTGATCGTAAGCCCAATACAGTAGTGGCAAATTCATCAAGCAATCGATGATGATACGGCCTCCGTTCTGCTCATCTCCTTCCGGTCCCCAAGCCTGAATATATTGTCCTTTAGGTCTCCAACGTTTCAAAAGAACATCTGCCGCTTGCAGCGTTAACAATCTGGCAGTTTCATCTTTTTCAATCATCCATTGCGCTTTGGAGGATAAGGAATAAAGAAACCCAATGTCATGGTGATCGAGTACAACGTTCTTTTCTAATCTAAGCTTAAAGCTTTCTACGGTTTGACGAGCAGCCTGTTGGAACGTCTTGTCGCCTGTGTATTCGTAGCAAAGCCACAAGATCCCTGACCAGAAGCCATCCGTCCAGTCGTCATTTGGATTCAGCAAATAACGATCATTCTCGCTTACATGGGGGAATAAATCACCATAACGTTCAATATTCGCTTTTGTCTTTTCAATGGCATCTTCAATCGCATGTTTCCACATCTGCTTTCACTCCGCTCTTCTATGAGTTTGTTGTTGAACGTTCAATTAAGGTAAGAGGGACGTTAATTTCCCTAGACGCCATTTTTGAAGGATCAAAATCGTCCAAATTTTCTACAGAACCTTCTGACTCGCCCTTCTGACCAAGCTTTGTATGCAGTTTACCGATTGCCATCTTGGCTTGATAGGTATAAGGAATGTCCCAGCTTGTTAGGCCTGGGAAGCAATGCTCCGCAATATAATCATTATTAATGCCTACTATTTTTAACTGCGAGGGCAGTTCGATACCTAACTTATGGGCAGCGGAAATAATCCGTAAAGCAACATGATCATCAAAAGCAACGATGCCTACAGGCGACGGAAACTTTGCATGCAGATTTCGCAAAAAAGCATCGACTTGAAGCTCCTTCGCATCGACCATTTCATATTGTTGGATAACGCCTTCATACTGCTCAATCCCTCTGCTAAACCCAATACGGCGCTGTTCATCAACGGCTTTCGCCTTCTTGCTCCCAACGTAGCATAGCGCTTTGCAGCCACGCTCAACTAGCAGCCTGACCGATTGCTCGCAAGCATCCACGAAGCCCAAATTTACTGCGCCAAGCGCGATATCTTCTGGCCAATCCCAACCATTGATCAGAATGAGAGGCGTACCACTCTTTACAATCGATCTTGTGGATTCAAAGCCCATAGCCAAACCATGACAGATCAAGCCATCCACTCTGCGCTGAAGCAAAACCTCCAAATTCCTGCGCTCGATCTCAGGATCGAATCCACCAGAGGAGAAAACAGAAAGATGATACCCCGAATTATGCGCTTCAATCTGTAAATGCTCGGCAAGCAGCCCGTAATATCCGTTCAAGCCGGGGACGATAAGACCAAGCTCATACGTTTTGTTGCGGCTCAGCCCCGCTGCCATCGTGTTACGCCGATACCCCAACCGCTCAGCAGCCAACTCCACTTTATGAATCGTCTCTTTCGATGAACGAATCCCACCTCGATTCAGCACATTGGAGACAGTGGCAATCGAAACGCCGGCTTCTTTGGCCACCTCTACAATCGTGACTTGTTTAGGTTTACTCATTGTGCTTTCAACTCCGTTTTGTTAAACGTTTAACATTCAGTTATAGATTAAATTGAAACGTTTAACCTGTCAAGCGCAAAATACAAAAAAAAACCGGAACAGTGCCGCCATTTTCCTGTGCTTCCAGCTTTACTTGTCGTATTCGTGCTCATATTTGCTCATTTACTGTTCTATCAGCTTCTCAAAAAAAATAAAACCTCCTCCCCACTTCTTGCGTAGTACTTTTCAAGCATGACATTTTTTCAGGGTTAGGGAGGTTACTTGCTTATGACGACGACATTTGCTTTAAACCAAACGGCTTCTATCCGCGACTTCGTTTCTATGCTAGTCTGGTATTTGCGTAAGAAAAAAAGAGCGTAACTTGAAACTAATTCTGAACGACTGATCTAAAAAAGAGCTGCTTCGTTGGTAGGTTGACCTACCAATGGAGCGGCTCTTTCGGTATTTCACATAGACTTTTTATAAAATCTTTGCTAACAGCTCATAAGACTTTCTTCTACTATCATAATTGCGAATGTGTGTCATGACTAGAAACTCATCCACCTCATATTTTTCGGAGAATTCATCTAACTGGTCTTTCACAGCAGCAGGGGTTCCAACGAACATCTTGCGTTCTTGAGCAAGCATCCTTTCTTTTTGCTCCTCGGATTCAGCTGATGCCATCCAGGCAATTCCTTCTGCTGCCAAGGCTAGCGCCTCTATTTCCGTTTCCGCGCACACGACATGAACAGCTGCAATAACTTTCGGCTGCTCAGTATGACAGCGGAGCTTAAATGCCTCTCGATATGCGCAAAGAACCTCCTTGGGGTCAAGATCGCTCATAAACTGACCGAATACATACCCTGTACCGAATTGAGCAGCGAAATCAGCGCTCTTCTTGTTCGTACCCAACATCCATACTTGGGGAGCAATTGCTGGAACAGGTCTGGCTGTCACAAGCTGACCCTCCATTTCAAACCCATTGTCTAGAAACTCCATCAAAGCTTTCAGAGAATGCGGTAGTTGACGCACGTTCTCAAGGAAATTCCCACTGAGGGCGATGCTGGCATGCGCCGAACCGCCAGGTGCTCTACCGATGCCAAGATCCACTCTATCTGGGTACAATGCGGCAAGCATGCGGAAGGCTTCGGCTACCTTCATCGGCTTGTAATGCGGCAGCAGCAAAGCACCGGAACCGATGCGTATCCGATTCGTGCGCGCTCCAATATGAGCCAACAGCACTTCAGGGGACGTGCAAGCGAGTCCGTGCTTATCATGATGCTCGGCAACCCAATACCGCGCATAGCCCATCCTCTCAGCGGCTTGTGCCAGGATAACCGCTTGTTCTAACGCATAACCCGGATCAGCTGGCGCAAAAACTGGCACTAGATCTAACACGCTAAGCTTCATTAGCGCTCCCCCTTTTTTCCATAATGCACAATTCGAACAAATTGCGCCAACAAAAGAGTGAACAGGGACCCCTCCTGCTCAAAACGATTCGAGCCATTTTCGCCTCATACTTAATGCTGTGCACAGATTATTCATAAATATATTCTTGAGTCCGTGACTGTTAGCTACAACGACAAGGAGTACTCTTACACCATCTGTCCGAGGCTTGCGAGCACGCACTTATACATACAAACCCTCTGCCTGAAAGAATGACCCTAGCGTCGCTTTCACTTCCTAGCTCGGGTCAACAAGACTTATTAGTCGCTAAATCGATTCAATACTGCGAGCGAAATTACGCGAAAGATATTTCCTCACACAAGGCCGCTGATCATGTCGATATGAATAAATATCACTTTTGTAATCTTTTCAAATCTTTTCAAAGAAAAATTCAATGTCACGTTCTGGGACTGCATTGAATAAACAAATCCAGTATGAACCTCCATTGGCTACGCAGTCTATTAAAGCGCTGCTCCTTTTCCACCGTCGATGTTGATAGAAGTTCCTGTTACGTAAGAAGCCGCTTCAGAAGATAAGAAGGTGATGACATTCGCTGCTTCTTCCGTATTCCCAATCCGACCAAGTGGAATGTCATGACGAGGGTCCTTGGCGAACTCGTCCCACGTTAACTCAGGCGCGAGCCTTTGCCAGCTTTTCTCGATCTGGTCGCTGCGAATCAATCCGATGCATACCGTATTCACTCGAATCTGATCCGCTGCCAAATCTTTGCTCATCGCATTCGTTAGAGCAAGTCCCGCAGCGCGACTAACGGAAGTTGGCAACGATGAAGCAGGTGGCGTTTTCGCCGAAGAAGTCGTGATATTCACAATGGAGCCCCCGCCTGCTTGGCGCATGAATGGAATGGCATAACTGGAACAGTGAATGGCTCCGAACAATTTAAGCTCCAGATCCTGCCGCCAGGCCTCTGTCCCTACTTGCTCGAATGGCTTCGCCGCTGAAGTGCCTGCATTGTTCACAAGAATATCCAATCGACCGAATCGCTCAAAGGTTTGTTCAACGGCACGTTTGCAATCCTCTTCCGAGCTGACATCAGCTTGAACGAAGATAACCTCCCCCTTCGTCAGGTCGGTAATCTTCGCTGCCGCTTCTTCAAGCTGCTCCAGATTCCGCGCGCATATGGCTAATTTCGCCCCTTCATGTGATAAAGAAATCGCTGTGGCCAGACCGATTCCCTTACTTCCGCCGGTAATGAGTGCAACCTTCCCTCGCAGCCCTAAATCCACACTAATCGCTCCTCTCTTTTTACATGTACTCTTCCAAGCATACTCCTTTTTGAAGGGACTTCTCAAATGTCATGCGTGAAAAAAATCAAAGGCACAGTCTTTGCCGCAATTGCAGCAGAAACTATGCCTTTACTCACTGCATCAATGCTCAGGATGATAACTGCCATCCACTAGCCTCTCGTTGTAATAGCCACATGCGCGCATATAAGCCATCAAGCGCCAGTAGATCGTCATGCTTGCCCTGCTCCACAATTTTCCCATTGTCCAAAACGACGATATGATCGGCGTTTCTTACTGTTTTCAGACGATGGGCAATCACAATTACCGTTCTGCCTTGGACAAGTTCATCAATCGCACGCTGAATCTCCACTTCATTCTCAGGATCTAGGGAAGCCGTTGCTTCATCCAACAGGACGATAGGAGCATCTTTCAGCATCGCACGCGCAATCGAAATGCGTTGTTTCTCTCCTCCAGACAGCGTACTTCCGCCTTCACCCACCATTGTGTCATAGCCTAAGGGTAATCTCATGATGAAATCATGGCAGCAGGCCCGCCGGGCTACCTCTTCAATCTCGGTCTGCGTCGCTCCATTCTTGCCGAAGCGAATGTTATTACCGATTGTATCCTGGAACAAATACACGTCTTGAAACACCATTGACACTTTCGCTAGCAGCGCCTCTGGATCGGTATCGCGAATATTTTGCCCGCCAAATAATACACTACCTTCGGCTGGATCATAGAAACGAGCAATTAAGCGTAGAATCGTACTTTTACCGCTGCCCGACGGACCCACCAAAGCAGTGAACGAACCCGAAACTATCTGTAAACTTACATTTTTAAGAATCGTCTGCTCATTATAGCCAAATGTAACCTGCTTGAATTCCACATCATGTAGGGTAGACGGCTTCCTGTCTCCTGACATCACAGGTTCTTTCAACAGCTGAACAATACGCTCGCCAGCCTGCTCGTGATAACGGAACTCCGCATAATTGACAAGAGCGGTTGATAACGGATCGAAAATGCGCGTGCCAATGAGTAGAAAAGCAACGAGTGTGAGGATATCCAAACTCCCACCTAGAAGCAAGTTTACCCCGACGATGACCATGAAAGTTAGACCTGCTCGGATGCAGGCCACTGCACTCAACACGATCGGACCGAGCAGACCCTCGATTCGAATGCTTCGTTTCATCAATTCCTTGAATGACTGTTCTAACCGGACGAATCGTTCACCGGTTAAGTTGTAAGCCTTAATAACACGAATACCATTCAAATATTCTTGCAATCGGTTAGCGGCATCCATCTTGGCACGCATGTGCTGCGCGCCCAGCTTACGCTGAATGCCCGAAGTGACAAGCACGAGTGTAATCGCAATCGGGAACGCGGCAAACATCGCCAGCGCCATGTGCCAGTCCAGAAAAGAAAGTCCTGCGAACGCAAGGATTGGCATGACGAATGCACCAATCATTTGAGGCACGAGATGAGAAATCCCATGCTCCACCATTGTGAAATCTCCCATCATCATGTTAGCGAGATCGCCGGGATCACGCTTATTCAGATAGCCCAGAGACAGCTTTCTCAGATGTTCTGCCAAATTGGCACGTCCTTCGGCTGCAGTGGAATAAGCACCTCTGAACTGGGAACGGTATGCAGGAATTTCCACCAAATACAACAGGATTAAAGCCCCAGCCATAGCTGCGCATACCCACCATAAACGCATGAGGTCAAGGGTTGTACCTGGATGAACAAAAGGATCGAATATCAATCTCGCACTTTCAACTAGCAGCGCAAAAGGCAGAATGGCTACTAGATTCGAAAGTGTGGTATATAGAACAGGCTTTACCAGCTTGCTTGGATTACCCGCTGTGATATTACTTAGAATACTCAAGCGATAACACCTCCTTTTCCAATCTGCCACTGACCAGCATCTGAGTATGCATGCCACATTCTGGCGTATAATCCACCCTCGGCAACCAAGGCATCATGTTTGCCTACCTCTGCCAATTGACCGTGATTCATGACAAGAATCTGGTCAGCATCGCGAATAGAAGAGAGACGATGTGCGATGACAATGACTGTTTTCCCTTTCATCAAACCTTTGAGCGCAAGCTGCATTTCATATTCGTTCTCAGGATCTGCAAAAGCGGTCGCCTCATCCAACACCAGTATCGGCGCGTTCTTCAAAATCGCTCTGGCCACAGCAACGCGCTGTTCCTCGCCGCCAGACAAATACACGCCTCCACCGCCGATCAATGTATCATAGCCCTGTGGGAGCTTGGAAATAAACGTGTGGCATTGAGCAGCTCTCGCAGCAGCATACACTTCTTCCGCGGTAGCTGACGGACGACCTACTGCGATATTGTTATACAGCGTATCAAAGAACAGGAATGTCTCCTGGAACACGAATGAAACAGTATCCATCAGATCGCTCGTTTTCATTTCACGAATATCGAGATTGCCGATGCGTATGCTTCCTTGGTTCACATCCCAAAACCTTGGCACCAGATTGGCCACTGTCGATTTACCAGAGCCTGAGGGTCCAACCAGCGCAGTCACTTTACCTTGCTTCGCAGTAAATGAAATACCCGTGAGCGCATCGCTTCGTGTCGATATTTCATCTGAACCATAAGAAAATGTGACGTCATCGAACTGCACGTCATAGGTAGTTGGAATCCGTGGATTTATCGGTTCAGGAACAGGCTGTTCGGCAAAAATCCGATCGATCCGCTCAACCCCCTCGTTAATATCGCGAAGACTCGAAGAAATATACAGCAATTTGAACATAGGACTCGAAATACCGGGAGCCATAATAAGGAAAAACAACAGTACCGAGGCAAAGGCCACATTTCCAGGATCACGACTAAGTAAAAACACCCCAACGGGAAGAATGAACGCAGCAAATGATCCAATCAATACTTTAAATATGAGAAATCCATGCTGAAAGTGATCCGTGTAAGACGTGCAGTAATCCCGATAACCGCTCATATCTGCATAAAACTTACGAAAGGAATGCACGGTTTGACCAAATACTTTAATGGCTGGCATCCCACGAACATACTGAACCGCCGAACCGCTCATTCGCTCCAAATAATCATAGTAGAGTTTAACGTTTTTCTGTGATTCTTTCCCCATCATTAACGAAAATTGAACCGTAATACCAATGAATATGGGAATCAAACAAGCAAGCGCCAACCAAATATTCAAGTAAAACATAACTGCAATCATCAGCACAGTCGTTACGATCACATGAATCAAATCAGGCAATTGATGGGCGACAAACGTTTCCACTTTCTCTACGTTCTGCTCCAGCGTTTTTTTGACCGTGCCGGTTGAAGTCCCATTCAACCACCCTAACGGCAGCCGCCCGATATGAGCCGAAAGACGAACGCGCAAACCATATAATATGCGAAAAGCAGCCATATGCGAGCTTAACCCTCCAGCATACATAAAGAGGAGGCTGCTGAGCAGGCCAACTAACGCAGTAACACCCCAACGAATCATCTTCCCTCCATCCGCCATGGTCGGGTTAGCCGCATGCTCCAACAGTTCTTTCAATATAAAATAGACGGACACATAAGGAACCAACAAACAAATAGCGCTTAAGGACGAAAGTACAGCAGCAATAATAAGCAGTCCGCGCTTCTCATCCGCTAATTCCAGCAATCTAGCTATTTTTTTCTTCTTTGACATTCGAACGTCTCCTTTTCCCTATTACGCGATTATTGTTTATACATGTGCTATATGAGAAAGGTTATCATTCCTATCTGTGACTGTCCGCCATTCTACGGTTAAATTCGGGCGATTATGGGTGAATAACGCAAACTGTAACTCCTAGTTAAAAATAAAAATGCACACCCTCGAAAATTAAGGATGTGCATTTATTTTTACCATCTAGTTGGGTTCATTCTACCCTTGGTGATTGTTCGAAACCACTTAATTTTTGCCACTCCCCTGGATTAAAGCCATATTTCTCTCGAAAAACAGCGGCAAAGTGGCCTGGATTCGAATACCCAACGGTAATTGCCGCTTCATAAACAGTGATTTTTTCTCGCTCAAGAAGAGATTTGGCAAACGCTAGCCTCTTATCCCGCAAGTAGCCAAATACAGTCGTTTCATACAGCTCTCTAAAACCAGCTTTCAGCTTAAAGTCGCTAATACCGACTATTTTAGATAATTCCAGCAAAGAGGGCGGCTGTTCCATCTGTTTGGTAAGAATCACCGCTGCTTCACGAATTTTGTCCAAATCGGTTCGGCGTAATCCTTTACCCGTTCGCGAAGTTGAGCTTTGCGAGTCGAACAAATTGAGCTGCAAATAAGTTGCCAGCAGTTCGAGCGCTTTTCCCTCCATATATAGCCTTCGTAAGGAAGGCGTGTACGAACAATTCAGTAGTTGACGAACAATTTGCAATTCAGTCGGTTGAATGGCCTGTTGAAATATTCGAAACGACTCTGAGCCTAAAATATAAGACAAATCGAACGGCCTCTCTCCGCTGAACGATTCAGTTAGTTCACGAAATACGGATTCCGTCATCCGAAGTTCACAGGCCAACATAGGCATATTAGCTTCATAATGCATTTCTGCTTCCATATGCCGGATAAAAGACAACTGACAATGGTCATTCGGAATCTGAATATTTTTTCCGGACATTTCAATTTCACTGACGCCTTGAAGCCAGAAGCTGAGCTCAACAATTGGCAGATCGGATCGAAATCGAAAAGTTTGTGTTTCATGCATCCTGCAATCCGCTATAATGATCTCCATACCAGGCCGCAGCTTCGTTCGGCTAATAGCTCCATGGCCAATCGATTCTGGAATAAGTATGCGATCCTCATCTGTGCTAATGCTCCCAGAGCCCTTCAGAATATCCATATACAACAAGTATTGACTATCGAATTCCTCCAACACGGAAACCTCATTCGTTTTCGATGTATTCACCACCTTCGTCAGAATCTGTCTTCTTTAGCATATTCTAAATGAGAATGATTTTCAACGATCGAAGTAAGATAATTAATCTGAACATA
This sequence comes from Paenibacillus sp. SYP-B3998, assembly GCF_010820665.1. Taxonomy (GTDB): domain Bacteria; phylum Bacillota; class Bacilli; order Paenibacillales; family NBRC-103111; genus Paenibacillus_E. The sequence continues at coordinate 396,151 of NZ_JAAIKC010000002.1, forward strand.
AGAAAAATGCCTAACGGCGTCCTTGTCTAAACCCATACGTTTATGCAAAGCGAGGAGATTGGATGTGCGGTTCCAACCGCTGTTAAAGTCGTGTTCCTTGAATTTACAAGGTGGTATGAACACGACTTTAAAGGCGGCGGCTATCGCTTCTCCCCCAATACCCATCCCCTTTTTTGTTCTATTTTGAGCTGCCTTCTACTTCATTCATTTTGCTGCTGAAAGAAACCCAATAATTATTTCCATACCTGCTGCTTCGCTTAATTGGTATCGGTGTATACATCTTTGCACCATCTCACTTTGAATTAGGAATATACTATATTCATAGACAACTTCCTACCTCAAAATATGTTCGACTAAAATTATCCATTATCGACAATTTTCCCAAATATTCCTTTAGTTTACTAAAAACTTAATTATTAAGAATTGAAATTTTCAATTATTTACTTTAGTTAAGTGCAATAGATACTTGATTTTGGAGTTAAGTTAATAATTTACAATAAAAAGTAACTATTGAACTAGATACAAATTATGGATAAAATAATAATATAGTAATTGTTCAGCGATATTTAATAGATTAGAAAATAAGAAAAAAATAAGGAAAGGTAGTGATTAATGAAAAAAACTTTACGCTCTCAGTAAATATTAGCTGTGCACTACTGGCTAACACTGCATCAGCTGCAAGTTCAAATTGGTAGAATACGTCTTCTCCATATGAAAAAAGATAATTGGTAGTAACCTTACGCAGGAATTCGATTTTGATAGTTGATAGTTTTATATTCCAAATAAGATGGAGGTTGTTTAATTTGTTGATGAAAACTAAAAGAAAACTGATTACTTCAGTTATTGCAATCACCGCAGTTGTAGCAGGATCTTCTGCAGCTCTTGCAGGTATTACAACGAATGGTGCCTTTTTGAGTAGCAGATTGCAGACTGGAGGAAACTATGCATGGCTAGCTGATGCTAGCACCACTTACAATTGTTTGGCCTATGCAAAGGGTGATACTAGTCTTTGGGATTGGCCATGGGGGTCGGCAAATCCAAATTCTACACAAGTTGATACGTATTTAGGTTATTCTGGTTTTACTAGTGTTGCTTTTAGTAGTAACCAAACGGGTACTAAGATTATTTCTTATGGTCTGACTTCATCATCAATTGGACATTTTGCTAAGGTAGCAGATGCTAACTATGTCAATGCAAAATGGGGAACTCTAGAACTTTTGCAGCATTTGGGATGGAATCCTTATAGTTCCTCTTCTTCGAATGGCACCTACTTGACTGGTACGTTTTATGGCGAAGCTCAAAGAAAATACGCTAAATAATAAAATATAAGGAGGAAGAAATAAATATGAAAACAATGACAAAAGTGTTTCTCTCGCTGTTTGTATTTAGTTTTATTATCACATTGCTCATAAATCAAAATGTAAAGGCCTCTATTGAAAATGAGATTGATTCCAACTTCTCGGCAATTGTTGAAAAAATTAATAAGGAATTATCTTTAAAAACGGAACTTGCCACTAGTTCAAATCCATATGATTACATCAAAGGAAGTACTGATTTTAATAAGATAGTCGGTTTAGGAAATGACGCAATTCCTTACCTGCAAAAAAAATTATCCGAAAGCCAAAATAATGGGTTACTTGAATATATTATGGCAATTGCAATTGAAGACATTGCTAAAGTAGACCTTAAGAAAAAAAAATCTAGTCTTTGGGCATCGGCAAAGGAATTCGATGACAAATGGAAGAAGCATTTAAAATCAATCCCTACATCTGTTGATGCAATAGTATCTGATACCAACTTAAATGCGGATAAAAAGATAAAAGAACTTGTTGATCTTGGTACACCAGCTCTTCCTTTTATAGGAGATAAAGTTGAAGCTGGTCATGAGGAATTATTCCCGGCAATTACTGAATTGACTAAAGATTCTAAAGTCTTAGCTACCGAGAATATTGCTGATAAGAAAGAATGGATTACGAAAAACAAATCTTCTTTCAACAAATTGAGGCAGCATGTTTTGGATCAAAAATAAATTTTTACAGGTTGAAAACCTTAACCACTAGTTAGAACTGTGGTATAGGTTTTTTTCTTTTTGCAATATCCAAGTATGTTTTCTTCTCTGAAAAATACTCCATTGTTCAGGTTACCTTTAGAAGACAGAGATCCCCATTACAATTACTTAGCATGATGATCGATCATCCATGAGAATGCGAAAGTAACCCGAAAATCATAAAAAAGTTGGAATTTGGTAAAAGGGGGCTGTTTACTTGAAGGTTTTTGTTATCACTTCTCCAAAATAATCGCCGATATGTCCTTTCTTTACCAGTAAATTAATTTCTTTGGAAGCGTCAAGGATACGACGCTTTCTTCGTATGCCAAGTGGAGGTCGTTCTGGCCTACATACCTTTATACATACGGTAAGTGGTTTGTACGGCAATCAAAACAAAGGGCGAGCTACTAATCTCCAATATTCAATTGGGTTATATCGCACGAATAATTATTTTAGTTCGATGAAACATTTTACTATTTATCAACGTGTTATGAGTGGAAGGAGGGTATAAATGGATGGGTATCGATAAAATTAAGAATGATAATTTAGTAATCTTAGTAAACAAGTACGCCGACATGGTCCTGCGCTTGGCATTTACCTACCTTGGAAACCAAGCGGATGCGCAGGATGCGTGTCAGGATGTTTTTATCAAGCTATTCAAACACCAACGCCACTTTAACGATGGAGAGCATGAGAAGGCTTGGATCATTCGAGTCACAATAAATACGTGCAAAGACATTATTAGAAGTCCGTGGAAGAAATGGTTCTCTTCTATTGAGTATCTGCCTAACAATCATACTGAAAGTATTGATGTCGTGTCATTTGTAGTTACACTCCCCCGGAAATATAGAATGGTCATTCATTTATATTATTATGAAGGCTACAAAACAACTGAGATTTCCGAGATTTTGAACATCAAAGAGAGCACGATTCGGACACAGTTGAAGCGAGCAAAGGAATTACTGAAAGAAAAGATGCTGGGAGGATCGGACGATGACGATCAGAACTAAGTATGTGAATGAGATGAATGGAGTAAAGGCGGACGAAGAGCTTAAAAAAACGATTATTAGCCAAGTCATATCGAGAGCCGATGGTTCTCTAACAGTTGCCCATAATCCTCGCAGTAAGGTTACGATATTTATTGTTACTAGCGTGATTATTTTCATCATTGCCATTGGAATTCCGCTAATTTACAATGGTGCTCAAGATAGTAGTGGTCTACCCAATTTATATAAAGGGTTGGTAGTTACTGCTTATGCGGCAGACGGTACTTCTGTAGCAGTAAGCCCCGATGTAGACTTCCCACTTGGTCAATACTCATTGATTATGAGTAGTATGCCGGGTTTTCCTTTAACAATTGCTTGTAAGGATGCAGACAATATTAGTTTGAGAACCTCAGAGGGAATGCTGTTGTTATGGAATCCTCCGGTTAATAAAGTGTTACCGATGGGGAAGGAAGCAAACGTTAAGTCAGGCACAACGATCTATTGGACTCCTTTGGTTGAAGGTGATCGTGCAGAAAAGGCTATTCTTGAGATAACCGCTTATAAAGATAAGAACAAACTCGGCAGCAGTTTGATCGAGATAAAAACGGAAGATCACATCATGTATAAAGGTAAGTTAACCTATAAATGAGGAATAAAACAAGTGAATTGTGAGGTGCAGTTGGATCACCTTGGTTCACCCGATCAAAATCTTTTACAAAATAAAGCGAAAAAGATTTGCTTTAGAGGGATCGAATTCATAACAACATTTTGCCAAAAATTCAAATAACAAAAAACCGAATAGGAAGCTGATTTCCAGCTTCCTATTCGGCCTTCTCCGACGAATTTTTACGCACTCCCAAGTTGGTAATCATGCAGCTGATGTACACAATGAATGAAGCGAACCGTTTGCGTCTTTGCGCGCATCACCACAGAATGTGTTTCTGCACGGTTGCTGTACATAAACTTAACACCACTCAAGAAATCACCAGACGTTACGCCCGTTGCAGCGAAATAAATATCTGAATCGCCGATCAAATCCTGCATGAGAAGTACCTTTGATGGATCAGCAATCCCCATATCCATACAGCGTTGATGCTCTTGCTCGTTCTCAGGCAGCAGCCTGCCTTGAATCTCACCGCCCATACAGCGCAGCGCAGCAGCTGCCAGCACGCCCTCTGGAGCTCCTCCAGAGCCAACGTGCAGATCGATTCCCGTATCAGGAAATGCGGTTGCCATTGCCCCAGCAACATCTCCATCACTCAATAAATGAATTTTGACGCCTAATCCGCGTAATAAAAGAATTTTGTCCGCGTGTCTTTTACGATCTAAGATGGAAATCGTTAATTCAGTAATATCCTTTTGAAGAAGCGCAGCCGCCTTCGCAATCGTACTCTCTAACGGGTCATCCAAGCTCAACTTGCCAGCTAAACGTGGACCCACAGCCAGCTTCTCCATGTACATATCAGGAGCATGGAGGAGCTTCCCTTTTTCAGCAATGGCTACAACGGAAAGCGCGTTGTTTCTCCCACTAGCTACAATATCAGTGCCTTCTAAAGGATCAACGGCTACATCATATTCAGGACCGAATCCATTCCCGACTCGCTCTCCAATATAAAGCATCGGCGCTTCATCCATCTCGCCTTCGCCAATGACAACCGTACCTTGGAAGGGAATAGAGCTAAAAATGGAACGCATGGCTGAAGTTGCGGCTTCATCCGCACAATGTTTGTTCCCTTTGCCCGTCCAACGGGCGGATGCCAATGCGGCAGATTCGGTAACTCTTACAATGTCCAGAGACAAATCCATGTCCATACATCCATTCACCCTTTCTATTTAGAAGTGTTGACACTTCGGTCAACGCTTTTGAATCCATCGTCACTGCTTACTGGTTGGCCAGTATCATACCAGCCGTCTCTTCAATCGCTTTCTCACTTACATCTAAGACCGTACATCCAAGCTCCCGATACAACGCTAGGGCAAATTCGATTTCTTCCTCTACTCGCTCCAGCGTCGCGTATTTCGCACCGAAGGGCAGTCCAACCGCCTTCAACCTTTCGCTGCGAATTCTCACCAATTGTTCCGCGCTCATCGTCAGCCCCATAATTTTCTTCGGATCTAATTCATAGAGCACTGAAGGCGGCTTTACCTCAGGAACTAATGGATAATTCGCCACTTTGTACCCTTTATGCGCCAAATAGATGCTTAATGGCGTCTTCGACGTTCGGGAAACCCCGAGCAAAACAATATGCGCTTGCCTCATCGCGGCAGGATCCTTACCATCATCGCTGTTAACTGTAAATTCAACCGCTTCTACACGCTCGAAATATTGTTCATCCATTTGATACAAAAGACCTGCTTTGCGCTTCGGTGAATCCTTGAATGTATCAATGAATGCTTGCATCATAGGCCCCATAATGTCGATCGCGTTGACGCCAAGTCGTACGGCTTCTTGCCGCATCATTTCTCTAAGCTCCGGTAAAACAAGTGTGTAGGCAACAAAGCCATTAACACGCGATGCTTCCTCCATCAACGTGCGGATTTCATCCTCGGTACGGATCGATCCGAACCGCTTTACTTGAACCGTACTTGCGTTAAATTGGCGTATCGTTGCCTGTACAACCGTATTCGCCGTTTCCCCTACGGAATCCGAAACAACGAAAATCGTATGCATAGTCTCTCCCACTCGAACTCCTCCTGATTAGTTCCCCATCGCTACGTCTAGCAGCAGTTTGGTCATCGTCGTTTTCGTAATTCTGCCGACCACTTCATTGTGATCCGGTCCCTCCAAAGACTTCATAACTGGAAGACTGTCGACTTGATGGAAAATCATTTTGCGAGCGGCCTCGAGCACGCTATCCTCTGGATACGCGGTGACAATATTTGGATGCCGAGTCATTACAAGTGAAATCGGCATTGAATTCGCAGCCGCGTTACCAAGTGTTACTTTGAGTAAATCTTTACGAGAAACGATGCCAACCAGGCTGCCCGTTGAATTGACAATCATCAGAGTTCCTACATTTTCAAGAAAAAGGGTGACAACTGCATCACTCACAGTGACGGTTTCCCGAAGGACAACTGGAATGCCCATCACATCTTTTACCTTCATCGCTTCAACGCTTGTAAATGGCGATTGTTCCTGCAGCACAGCAGTGCCCAGGAAATAACCGACCTTTGGTTTAGCATCCATATATCGAAGCATGACCAGCACCGCGAGGTCGGAACGAATGGTCGGGCGGCTAATGCCGAGTAATTCTGCTATGCGTTCGCCGGTAATCGGCGCATGTTTTTTTACGAGATCTATAATTTCCATCTGGCGGGATGTAAGCTCGATGATGTTTCCCTCCCTGAACAAATTCATATCATCCCTTTACATTTTTGCAAGAAAAATTATATAGGGAGCATACTCTATTGTAGCTGATCAACAAGTCAATTTAAACTTGCGGACCTGCAGCCACAATACTTGCATCGACATGACTAAATTTTTTGAAGTTGTTCACAAAACGCTGCGCTAAATCGCTCGCTTTCTTATCATAGAGCTCTTTATCCTGCCAAGTATTTCTTGGGACCAGGAGCTCGCTAGGTACCCCAGGCACATGATCCGGACAAAGCAAACCGAAGAATGGAATTGCTGAGAACGTCGCTTCCTCGATACTTCCATTAAGTGCAGCGGTAACCATTGCTCTGGTATAAGATAACCGCATACGCTCTCCAACCCCGTAAGAACCACCAAACCATCCTGTATTAATTAAATAAACATTTACTTGATGCTCGTCTATTTTCTTACCCAGCATCTCAGCATAAACGGTCGGTCGAAGCGGTAAGAAAGGCGACCCAAAGCAAGTCGAGAACGTTGCCTCTGGTTCAGTGACCCCTCGCTCTGTACCTGCTAGCTTGGACGTATAGCCAGACAAGAAATGATACATCGCTTGCTCTTTTGTCAGCTTGGAGATTGGCGGCAGAACACCTGATGCATCCGCGGTCAAAAACATAATGACATTCGGATGTCCGGACACGCCTGGAATCATCGCTCCTTCGATATACTCAACAGGGTAAGCGGCGCGCGTATTTTCAGTTAATTGCGTATTCCCGTAATCCGCGACGCCATTCGTAGGATCCAGTACGACATTCTCCAAGACTGAACCAAATCGGATGGCCTCCCAGATCTGAGGCTCTTTCTCTTCAGAGAGCCCTGCACATTTTGCATAGCAGCCTCCCTCGAAATTGAACACGCCGTTGTCGGACCAGCCGTGCTCGTCATCCCCAATAAGGCGACGGTTCGGATCGGCAGACAACGTTGTTTTCCCAGTACCAGAGAGACCGAAGAATAGCGCTACATCTCCATCTTCGCCAACGTTAGCCGAACAATGCATCGGAAGTACACCTTTTCCTGGTAAAATAAAATTTAGTACGCTAAAAATAGATTTCTTCATTTCCCCAGCATATTCCGTACCGCCAATAAGCACAATTTTTTTCTCAAAAGAGAGACAGATAAATGTTTCGGATTTCGTGCCGTCTACAGTGGGATCTGCTTTTAAACCTGGCAGGGCGATAACTGTAAACTCCGCTTTATGCGCCAGCAGCTCCTCATTGGTAGGACGAACAAAAAGCTGATGGGCAAACAAATTGTGCCAAGCATACTCATTGACAACCCGAATTGGTAATCGATATGCGGGATCGGCTCCAGCAAAACCGTCAAAGACAAACAGTTCTTTTTGCTTCATATAGCTTTGAGCTTTCTCATACAAGCGCTCAAACTGCTGCTCAGAGATCGGTTGGTTAACCTGACCCCAATCAATATCATCGATGACAGAAGATTCACGAACAATGAATTTGTCTTTAGGAGAACGTCCCGTATATTTTCCTGTGTTCACCTGAAGCGCGCCAGAGGAGGCTAATGTTCCTTCCTTACGCTGAATGCTCATGCTCATTAACTGGGCAACCGACAAATTGTAATGAACAGCACTACCTCTTGTTTGCTCAACCTCTAACTTCATGCTCATGCTCCCATTCCTCTCATCGATCATTTTATGTTAGTCATATAGTGTGTACTATTTATTATATATTGTATATTATACAACGAATAAATCAACAAAAAAATTGTTTATAGCACATAAATAATTATTTATCACCCTTATTGTGAAGATTATGACACATTTAATTTCTCTTTAATCAAATGAAAACCCCCTTGCAGTTCAAGGGGGTTTTGTTGAATTATTCGTGCCTTTCCATCAATTAAAAAATACGATGCCCATCATACCTGCTAAAGCAATGACAACGAAAGGATGCAGCTTGTACTTTACAATCCCCACAACGACACCGATCGTGATCGCCAGCATCCCTGCTTGATGCCACGAAATGAGAGGTTTATCCCCCACAGACCATCCAAAGCGAATGGCCGCGAAAACAATAAAACCAGTTACAACAGGACGAAGGCCATAGAACGACGATTTAAACCACTTATTGTTGTGCCATTTATACAAAAATGCCGCAAGGATAATAATAAGAATAAGTGAAGGTACAACCATGCCGAGAGTAGCCGCGATTGCGCCTGGTACTCCTGCGATCCCAAAACCAATTAATGTCGCGCAATTCGTTGCTATCGGGCCTGGACCTGTACCTGCTAAAGTAACAGCGTGGTTAAACGCTTCAGGCTGGAGCCATTGATGCCGCTCTACTTCATGCTGTATGACGGGAATCATGGCGTATCCCCCGCCAAACGAAATAAATCCAATTTTTAAAAATGTAATAAACAAACTCCAAAGCATAGCAGCAGCTCCTTCCTTAGATACCATCCGCAATAAAATAATCGGCGTATTTATAGGAAATTGCTGTCTTTGCCTTTTCCTTATGGAGCGGACTTCTCATCCCCCATCTATCCTTCAGATATACCACAATCAAACCGAGGAATAACCCCATAATAATAACCAAAATCGGGTGTATAGGTACAAACAATAAAACAATGACGGTACCAATCGCGGCGATCAATGTCATTTTGTCTGTAATTGAAGACTTCGCCATTTTGTAGCCTGCCGCGATAATAAGTCCGACGATGGCGGCGTGAATGCCCTCCAAAGTAGCTTGCATTTTCGGATAATGCTCTACGAATGAATAGAGTACGCTTAACATGAGTACGATAAGGAAGGTTGGAAGCGTTATGCCGATGACGGCTACAATCGCTCCTACTATTCCAGCTATGTGATAACCGACTAACGCCGATGCATTCACGCCAATCCCGCCCGGTGCCGCCCCAGCTATGGAAAGCAGCTCCGACATCTCTTCATCGTTCATCCAATCTTTTTTCTCGACAACTTCTCTTTCGATTGCGGGAATCATGGCGTAGCCGCCGCCGAACGTGACAGGACTAATTCGTAGAAACACCCAGAAAATATCACAGAGTTTTTTAAGATTTGTAATTTGCATGATGGTTGACCTCCTCTGCACTTAATTTTATTTTGAACTAAAGAAACGAAAATGTCCAATCAATAAAATTAATTATTTCATAAATTTCTCCTTATATCCGAGGTTGAATGACCAGTTCAATACCTAGAATCCCGATGAGTTCTATCAGTTTAGATCATTTTGGTTACAAGTTCGGCTTGTGATGTTATCATGTGCTTTTTCTCGCGAATATGGACACTATCCCCTTTACTCAGAGAACCAGTCGCTTAGCAAGCAATAAACAAAAACCAACACAGAACACACATAAAGACACAGAGGCTCAGGGATGAGAGCGAGATGCTCCTCTTCCTTCTATTAGCGCACACAGAGACGAAAAAGAGACGAGAGACGAAAAAAAGAACCCGCAATATCTGCTTGCGGATTCTTTTTAGACATTTATTTATTTGAGCTCAAAGGTCATTAAATCTCTTGCCATCGTAATTCGTCCCGAGTAAATGTTCTGCATCCCTTCCATATAGTCAGCCTCTGCTTCCGTGTTAGCAGCTGGAGCAGGAATATGGTGGGTGAGAACGAGATGAGCGACTCCCGCTTCACGGGCGATCTCAGCAACCTCCCATGTTGTTGAATGGTATTTGGCTGGATTCGATAAGCCGATAGTCTGCTCGGGGAATTTGGCTATAAGTGCGTCCAGCCAGATTTTGTTATATGATTCATGAATAAGTAAATCAATGCCCCTGCTGTGTGAAACCATGTTCTCGACAGGAATCGTATCGCCAGAGATAACAACAGACTTCCCCTTATATTCAAACTTATAGGCAATAGCTGGATATACGGGTCGATGATCGACTTCAAAAGCGGTAATTTTAAGTCCATCTTGTTCATAAACGACGCCTTCATTGTTCTCGAAATAATGAATATCCGCCCCTTCTCCTGTCGAGAAGTTATAATGAACCCTTAGATTCGCATCGAAATCGAAAGACTCTCTCATTTTACCAATAATCGCCTTCGTCGTCGTTGGTCCATACACGTTCATCGGGCCTTTTCGCCCCTCAAATACACGCTCGGCAGTTACATGTGTACGCCAGCTCGTTATGAACACATCAAAAAATCCAGAGTTATGATCACTATGATGATGCGTAAACAAAACGTCAGATATACGTTGGGGCATAATGCCTGCTTTGATCAATTGATCCACTGTCGCCCCCCCGCAATCGACCAGAAAAGTTTTATCTCCCGCAAGAACGGCAACGCCTGCCTTGGCTCTTCCATAAAAGGCGCGAGGCGTACCTGTCCCTAGAATGACTATTTTTAAATACTCATGAATATCTGGCAATACATTCTCTTGTCGCTGTATTTGCAAGTGATTGACCTCCCAAGACGATTACTTTTCTTTGTTGACCTCATTCAGAAGAGACAAGTCAAGAAATTTGCTGAAGTCCAATTCTTCCGCTTTAACCCCTTTTATGTACCCCGCGTCGAAGGATGCTTTGGCCTGTTCATTTATATCCTCGAGCGCAATATCTTCGGTTAATTTCAAATGATCGATAGCGGCTTTGATAAGCGCAGGTTCCATGCCTTTTCCAGTTAGCTGTTTGAGCTCATCGCTAATCAATTCATAGGCTTTCGTAGGATTTTGCCCAATAAAATCAATGCCTTGCTTGTTAGCCTTAATGGCTTTTTTGACCAGATCGCGGTGTTCACTAATAAACTTATCGCTTGCAACTAGAATAGTCAGGGGGTAGTTCCCGTTCTTGGGAGGAATCTTATTCCAGTCTACCAAAATCTCTGCTGTTCCTTCTTGAATCATTTGAGTGCCCCAAGGCTCCGGTGTTAAGGTTGCGTCCACTTCTTTTTGGCGCATGGCGACTAAGGTGTCAGCAGGCGCTCTCGTAACAATTTGCACGCCAGTAGCATCGTTAGTAATTTTCAATCCTTCTTGCTTGAGAAGCAGGCGCAGAGAAAGATCAGGCGTGCCGCCTTTGGCTGGTACTGCTACCGTTTTGCCCACTAAATCCTTCACTTCATGAATACCTGCGTCTTTACGTGTCACTAACACGGCTCCACCATGATTAGCGCCAGAAATGACTCTGATGTTTTTACTTTTCAGATACTGATTAATAACTGGACCCGGGCCCACGTACCCCAGATCAATCTGGTTGGTGGCAATCGCTGTTGCGAAGTCTGCTCCATTATCAAATGCCGTCACTTCAATTTTCACCTGTTTGCCAAAACCCTGTTGAAAATAGTTGTTATGCAGCGCTATAAACCCAGGGGCATGTGTCACATTTTTCAAAATGCCTATTTTGACAGTCGTACTCACTGCCGGGGCTGCTGCTTCCTTACTGCACGCAGCTAATATCAGGGGCAGTATAACTACCAAACTCATCAGCCAAGCTAATTTTTTCATGAAAAATCCCCCTTATCTTTGCATGTACCTCCAACTACTAGCATTAATTCTTTAGCTGAAAACGAAGCACAATCCGATCCTCTAGCCGCTTGAAGCAAAAATGATCCGAAATTGTACCGATCACCGCGATGATGATCACAATACATAGGATTGTTGCGGTATCCCCAAGTCCACGCCCATCCTGAAGCATTTGACCTAATCCGATGCCTTTGGCAATCAGTTCCCCAGCAACTAGGGCTCGCCAGGCGAATGCCCATGCAACACGAATACCTGTGATCCAATGCGGAAACGCTGCGGGCAGCAAAACTTGAAAAAACATGCGGTACCCATTCCCTGTTCCTAACATGCGTGCGGCTCTTAAATGAATCGCCGATATGTTCAGAATGCCTGTGCGACTAGCCATGGACATCGTCCACGTGGCTCCGATCGTTGTGATGAAAATAACCGAGGTGTCGGTGAGCCCAAACCAAATGATTGCAAATGGCAGCCAAGCAATACTTGGAACCGTCTGAAGCGCAACCACCAAGAAGCCTAATGTCTCGTCCACATAGCGATAGCGAGCAAACAGAAATCCGAGCATAGTTCCAAGCCCTATAGAGATGATAAATGAAAGGAGCAATCGCTGAAGACTTGCAAACGTTGCTCCGAGAAGATGTCCCTGCGTGAAGCCATCATAAAAAGCTTGAAACGTCTGCAGCGGTGACGGAAATTTCCAACCCCACTGAAATATCCTATATCCCAACTCCCACGCTATCAGCAGGAGAATTAGAAATAGCATTCTTCTTAATGCTGTACTCATTTCCGAGCTCCTCTCTGACTACTTTCTCAAGCTCATCGGTGAGAGCGTCCATAATTTTATTTTCCAGGAAATGAATGAGAGGGTCAGAGCTTACATGGGGCCTGGCCGCCTGAACAATGTATTCTTTTTTGACTCTGCCTGGCTGTGTGGCCATTACGATAACGCGATCGGATAACATAACCGCTTCACGAATGTTGTGTGTGATGAACAGAATCGTTTTACGTGTTTTCAGCCAAATTTCTTCCAAATCCTTTAGCAAAATAAATCTGGTTTGCTCGTCTAATGCGGCAAAGGGTTCGTCCATCAATAAAATGTCCGGGTCCATCACAAGCGCTCTGGCAATAGCAACCCTCTGCTTCATGCCGCCTGAAAGCTCATGCGGATAACGATCCATAAATTTGCGCAAATGGACCGCTTTTATTTGCTCCTCCGCAAGTAGATATCGTTCTTTCTTCGATAACCCTGTCTGCTTTAAGCCAAAGGCTACATTATCTAATACAGTCAGCCATGGAAACAGCCCATGCTCTTGAAAAACCACGATGCGGTCTGGGCCTGGTGCTGTTACCTTCTCGCCATTCACTTCAATGCTTCCGATATCGGAGGATTCGAAACCCGCAATTAGATTCAGCAACGTCGATTTCCCGCAGCCTGAAGGTCCGACTATGGAAACAAACTCCCCTTGCTGAATGGTTAGCGAGATTTGATCCAACGCTGTGTACACCCCACCCTTGCGCTGTGGAAAGACCTTGCTCACCTTATTAATCGTAATCATGTATGCACACTCCCAAGGGATTTCATGCTAAATACCAGAGAAGAACTGGGTAGGATCATAGATAACAATTTTCTTTTTGGCGTAATCGATAAGTCCTTTATCCCGCCATTTATTCAATGTTTCCGTAACCGTTTGTCGGCTACAACCAATCACATAGGACATTTCCTCATGACTTAGCTGGACCTGCACCTCAAACCTTTCGTCAGCTGGCTTGCCTAATTGCATGAGAAACCATGCAAGTCTCCAAGCAACAGGTCGACATATTAAAGTCTCAACCATTTTCTGCGTCTGGAGCAGCCGTCGCGCGCCGATTACCGCTAGCGAATAAGCAAACTCCGCATTTGTTTTCGCTAATTCAAGAAATTTACGTGCGTCCAAGGTCATCAGTTGACTATCATTTAAACAACGTGCATACCTTTGGCGCTGGACATTCGTCAAAAGCTCCGCATTGCCAAAAACCTCTCCTTCATAACGAAGAAATAAGGTGATCCCTTGCCCTTCCTCCGAGGATTGAGAAATTTTAATTAACCCAGATTCCACATAATGGGCTCCGTTCGGGCTATCATTCTCTTGGAAGACGAACTCATTTTTCTTGTAGACTTGAGGCACCCCGTATCTTCGAAAGACATCAACGATCACTTCTTTCGAATCATCTTTATCCTGATGGTATATAAGCTCATTATTCAGACCCATAATGTTTTCACCTCTTTTTAAATACAAGTATTCCGATGAGTTATTAAAAATATAACACAATTAATAAGCTTATAATGTCGGATATCCGACATTTTTATTTTTAAAATACGAACATATAAGCTGATACGGTTGAAGATTAGAACAAATAGAGATGTCTGAAATATTACTTTGACAGGCATATAACTTTGCTTTATTCACTATGTATTTCAGTCTCAAACGCTTAGAGCAGGAAGATAACATTACCTCCTATTGGGGCGATGAAACGCAAGGCGGACGAAGAAAATACTATCACCTCACGGACAAAGGAACTCAAACTTATACAGTCAATCGGAGCAACTGGGAATATGCCAAAAAATATTGGAACTCCTCATTTAAGGAAGGTGGAAGGAAGAATGAACAACCGACTTAAGATGTATTTGGATGATGTTTAAATCGATTCAAGTTCATGACGGAAAGTTTTTCGGATTTATCAGGCATTTGTATGGATAACCTAACTTTGCTGCCATACACCAGTATTCAAGTAAGTGATACATTGTAAATTTCCGTGCTTTGTCTTCATATTCGGCAACTTGAACGATAGAATTAACTTCTTCTGGCGTTAATATGGATTGAAGGATGGATAGAATCGTGGTGTAATTATTGTATTGTTTATCCTGAAGCTTTATAAGTATATTCACTTTAAGTGGACAAATTGGCGCGTCCTCCATAAAACAAAGCCCAAGGCAACCGTGTTTTCCCTACGGTAATGGTCGTCGAATCATAAGTAAAAGGTTCTTAGAGATACCTAGATGGCGTTTGGTTGTACGATTGCATTTGAATAGAAGCCTATGAAACAACTGCTTAAAGAGCTCATAAAGCACCTCACTCGCATTGGAAGAAAAAGAGGAGAAGCGAACAGGAATCAGACCGCTCAATATCGCTTTCCCGACACCCGATCGATAGCTATCCCATTCCCCCAGAGCAGCATGCATAAAAAATAATAGTAGTTGGCTGGCTGTAAACTTCCTAGCGGTATCTTTGTAATTCAATGTTTGCAAAATTTGTTTCACATCTTCTTCTGTCAATAAGGTTTGAACTAGCTTGGTAAACGTGATAGACTTTTTCAAGAGGTCGCCTCTCTCAAATCGTATTGTGTGGTGCAAACGATTTTACAGAAAGAGCGGCCTTTTCAATATATTTCTAACTTATTTTGGTTAATCAACAGACGTGACCATGAACATTAGAATTTGAGATCAACCTGCTCCATGCGCTAAGGTCTGCGCTAGATCTTGAGCTTGATCGAGACCATACTCAATCGGTATGAATTTATCGAGCTGCAAGTCCTGTGATTGATAGTGTTAAGATGGAATATCTCGAAGGAAAAAAGATAGACCTGACTAAATAAAGCCAACGACAGACCCTCCTAGGAGTTGACATCATACTATGATTGTGGAAAATCACCTTATACTTTGGAATCATGTATCGCTGAAAATAGTTGATGTGCAGCGGACCGAGCTGCCGATTGGCGAGTATTTGCACACATCCCAGCTTTCGTCGAGTGCTCTATTATACACGATAAAAGGTCGTGCTCGGCTCCTGCTGGACGGGGATGAGCACCATGTGGAGAATGGATATGTTTGTCACTCCGGCAAAGGCACAGTTCTTACTATCATGGACATCACCGACCATTTTGAATATTATATCATTCAGTATAAGGCCTCTCTACCGCTGCCGTGCAGCCAAGATCTGCTTCAATTGCTGGCTCGCACGGAACCGTTTGAGATCCAATATGGTTTTGTGGTCAGTCATGCTGCTCCGCTACTCATCTCCTTGTCCCGTATGGAGCGGGAATGGGACCAGCCGGAAGCGATGGCGAAGCTGCAGGTGAAATCGTTATTTTATCAGTTCATTTGCGAGCTGATGGGACAACTGCAGCACCGGCGATTGGAGCAAGCTTCACCGGATATGGTACTGCAGGCTGTCAGATATATGGATGAACACTATTCCGAACCGATCACAGCAGACACACTTGCAACGCTATTGAATTGCAGCTCTCGGACAATGCAGCGGATGTTCAACAAGCGGCTGGCTCTTGGGCCAATTGACTACCTGATGCAGATCCGTATAGACAAGGCCAAGGAATTACTTTGTCGTACGAATGCAGGGCTCAAGAATATCGCCGAAGCAGTCGGTTATGTGGATAGCTACTATTTCAGCCGATTATTTAAGCGTTACACGGGCGTTTCTCCAAGCACATATCGAGAATCGATGCATCAAGCCAGAGGTGATGAACCGGAGAATGTTACTGTAATCGCGCCTAAGCTGGAAACAGTTAGCAGCGAAAAGAAAGCGGCGTCAGATCCACAGGATGCTGCTTTCCGTCGCTCATTGCGGACGATCATTCATCTTAAAGGCGAGCTGCTGCTCCAGCGGCAGCCTGAGAAAATTGCTGTGCTGGATCCCCAGTTTATGGACCATATGCTGGCTCTAGGTGAACAGCCGGCTGGTAGCGTCATGGTAACCGGAGATCTTAGTAGCTTTCCTGAGTATCTGATCGGCAGGCTCCGTGCGGTCCAGGCCTTGGGAACGATGGATGAACCCGATCTGGAAGCACTGCGTGCTTTGGCGCCCGATCTGATCATCTGTACCGAGTTCCAGAAGAACATTTATGGAAGCCTCACGCATATAGCGCCGACCATCATGCTCGAGCGAAATCGCGATTGGAGAGAAACATTGCGAACCATCGGGCGGATTATGGGCAAGAAACTTGAGGCGGAACAGGTCATACAGCAGTATAAACGCAAAATCAGTGGGCTGAAATCGCTACTTGCAGCCAAGCTGCATGGGCAGTCGGTAACGATGATCCGGCCGCGGGACAATACCATTAGACTGCATACATGTGCTCATCGTACGGCGGCGATTCTATACAGCGATCTGGGGCTGCATCCGCCGAAGCTAGCGGTTGACCGCAAAAGGACCAGTTCAATGATATCTTTGGAGGGGTTGCCGGAGCTGGATGCAGACCATTATTTCATATTGACCGACAACAAATTTAAAGCTTGGTCGGATGAGATCCAGACCACGACTACATGGAAAAGTCTGCGCGCCGTGCAGCAGCATCATGTTTATCACGCCAAAGCGAGCATTTGGATTGCTTATTACGGCCCTATCGCGATGAATCAGGTGGTCGATCAAGTGACGGAAGTTTTCTTGGATGCAAAATGATCCATTTCTTATACAAACACTGTTGGTTCCGGATCCGCCGATCCGAGCAACAGTGTTTTTGTGTCGCCACAATCCATGGATATTGGCGCAAATATCCATTGAAGATAACGGAACGAGTCGTTATAGTGTTGTAAGTGATGATGAGTTTCATTCTCAATAAGAAAAAAGTGGAGGAATTATATAATATGTATCCAAAAATCAAGTTTGTATGGACCATTAGCCTGTTAGTAAGTTTGGTTATGTTTCTGGGCGCATGCTCAGACAGCTCAAATCAAGGTAACAATAACGCTGGGGTAGGAACGACGAATCAAGCTCAAGCCAAAAATAATGAGTCCGTAAACAGCAACTCCGTAGTGAAGCCCGTCCTCGCAGCACCGGCTACTATCCAGCATCTGAAGGGTGAAATGACGTTTGAGAACGTACCAAAAAAAATTGTCGTGTTGGACGTTCAGTACGCGGATCAAATGCTGGCGCTGGGCATTAAGCCGGCGGGCAGCGTAGTAGCCGAAACCGACAACGGACTCCCTCCATATTTGGGTGATAAGATGGGCAATATCCCGTTACTTGGAACATATTTGGAACCGAATCTGGAAGGAATCATTGCAATAGAACCGGATCTCATCATCGCTACGGATTACCATAATAAGATATACGAAAATTTAGTGAAAATCGCACCGACGATTATACTACAGCGCAATGAGGATTGGCAGACCGTACTGTTGAAGTTTGGGCAAATCTTGAATAAGCAACAAGAGGCACAGGAGATGGTTAATGGTTACAAACAAAAAATAAGCGATCTAAAAACTGCATTGGCAAATAAAATGAAGGGCCAAACGGTTGCCTTGATCCGGCCTAGAGATAAAATGATTCGTCTCCAAACGACATCACATCGAACTTCACAGATTCTGTACGACGATCTGGGCCTGACTCCACCCCAAATGGCAATCAACGGTAAGGATACAAGTGTAATGATTTCACTTGAAGTTATCCCAGAATTGGCTGCCGATCATATGTTTCTGCTTCAGGACGATACGAATTTGGAGCTAACGACTAAATTTCAGGACACTTCGATCTGGAAAAATCTGAAGGCGGTTAAGGACAACCATGTATATGTGGAAAACACGGCGCAGTGGATCGGTTATTATGGACCTATTGCCATCAATTTAATTGTCGATCAGATCGCTGATGCGCTCAAATAAATCCTTTTGAACAGAGAATAATAGGGGGTTTTTGTGTATGAACAAGCAGTCGCGGCTCGCGCTGGATGAATGGGATTACTTGAGCCGACATTTTGGCTTGTGTGAATATGTTGCAACCCGTCCTGTTTATTCGGTGAGAGCTTTGGACTTGCTCGACGTGGAGATGTGCTCCGATTATCTGGACCGGCTGACAGTGCTTCTACAGTCCCCGTCGAGGACGATCACAGCTTCGCAGTTTTTTAAAAGGTACGCCACCTTAACCGCTGTTCCGCTGCTGTACGCCATGACAGTGTACAACAAGGGATTGGATTTATCTGCCGAAAATTGCTCTCTTGAATCTTCACCGGGTCACTCCTGGCTGGAGTATGTCAGTCTTGCCGATATTGATGCTGTAATGCCCGAAGCTAGCGAACGGCATATTTGGCGCAATACGGTTATTCTAGCTCTTTTTGCCGGGAATATAGGGAAATTAATAGCGGTCATATCTAGAGTGGCCAACGTACCAAAATCGATATTATGGGAAAATGTTGCGGTTCGTGTGTTCTCACTATACGAGAAAAGAATCGGGGTAACGGGTGAACAGCAAGAGCATTCCCGAGCAGACTTTCAGTATCTGATTTATCAGGCTCCTGGTGCTTTATTCGGGGAAAAACAAAACCCGTTAAGCCGCTTTTATAGCAAACCGACATTCTCATCAGTTTCTAATACGCCTATGCGGGTTCGCAAAACCTGCTGCTTCTACTATGAGGTCTCCAGTGTCGAAGAATACTGTTCCAACTGCCCGAAGTTGAGGAGCTAAGGGATACGAGTGTTGTTCTTCCAATAAGAGCATAAGCATTAAAAACTAGCGTCTCCCAGCTCCCCGGGCGGCGCTTTATCTGCTGTTGATTTCTTAATCTTTTTGTTTCAAAGCAGTTGAACAGGTAGCCCACGTCTTACCCTTGGGCTGTCTTTCCCCTCCACTCCCCCACCTGAAAATTTCCCAATCGCGGAAGCTTAATGAAAAATTTAAACCATCCTTCTCTATACTCTAGACCCATTTGTCCCCCATGTAGCTCTATAATATTTTGGGCTATGGATAACCCTAAACCTGATCCTTGTGAGTTAAAATAATCATTTCGCGAAGGCTCTGCTTTATAGAAACGTTCAAATAACCGCAGCTCCTGCTCTCTCGATATCGGTTCGCCCTGGTTCTCCACCGCGATATAAATATGATCTTTCTCCTCCGCAAGCATGATAACAATTTCACCAGGCTTGAAGGAAAACTTCAAGGCATTCATGAGTAAATTATCGATGGTACGAACAAATTTTTCTACGTCTACCATTCCATATACCTGCTTAAATTCCCATAATTTTTCGATTTTTAACGCATGCTCATGTGCAATTGGCTCGAACTCCATCATGATTTGCTCTAATAATCCGCTTAAATCTACCCTTCGAAAAGACAATTGCGCAGCGCCGCTTGTCAGACGGGTATATTCAAATAAATCATCTATGAGTTTTTTCAATTGCTGCGTTTTGTTAAACGTATTGTTTACATAGCGTTTATGCTCTTCAAGATTTTGATAGTCATCATTTTTCATCAAATTCAGATATCCGATCATACTTGTCAGCGGTGTTCGCAAATCATGAGAAACATTCGTAATAAGCTCCATTTTCGATATTTCAATTTGCCTTTCGCGCTGCATCATTAGCTGCAATTGTTCAGCCATATAATTAATGTTCTGAGCGATAACCCCCAGCTCGTCTTGACTTGTTATCGGCACTCGACAGTCCAAATTGCCACTTGCAATGGACATTAAGCCGTCGGATAATGTTTTTAAATACCGGACAATCGGCCGTGTAAGTAAAAAAAAGAAGAATACAAACACAATCACAAGATACAATAAACCCGTACCTTTAGACCCCGTAAGAATCTTTAGCGTATTGTCGATCATAAATGTAACAAGCACCGCAAGGATGAAACTGAGAAGAGCTAGCCAAAACAATCTTCCCCGAATATTCTTGTTCCAGTTCAGTACCGAAAAGAGGTTTTTATTCAATTTTATATCCCACTCCCCACACCGTTTTGATGTACTGAGGTTCACGTGGATTATCTTCAATCTTCTCGCGAATATTACGAATATGAACCATTACCGTATTATCTGATAAAAATTTATCTTCTTTCCATACGCTTTGATAAATTTTTTGTATATTAAAAACTTGCCCACGGTGGCTTGCCATCAGCTCCAGAATGGAAAACTCAAGTGGAGTTAATGATATTTCCTTCCCCCTCGCAGTAACAAGATGGCGCTTTTTATCGATGATCAAACCTTCAATTTCAATCACTGACTTATCTGTGCCCTTGCCTCCACTAACTGCTGCCAACGTCTGCCTGCGAAGCTGCGCTCTGACTCTGGCAATTAGCTCCAACGGATTGAACGGTTTTGCCACGTAGTCGTCAGCGCCTGTCGTTAACCCCGTAATTTTATCAATGTCTTCACTCTTGGCCGATAACATAATGATAGGGGCGCTAGTCATTTCCCTGATTTTAAAACAAGCTTTAATTCCGTCCATCACCGGCATCATAACATCCAAAATGATGAGATCGACGGCTTCTCTGCCAATGAGTTCCAATGCTTGTGCACCGTTCTCAGCCTCATGTACGCGGTAACCTTCATTTTGCAAGTAAATGCGGATGACATCCCGAATCTCCAAATCGTCATCGGTTACTAACACAGTCTGGGTCATTTTGCTTTCCTCCTTATCAACAAATAGATTGCAAGCAATGCAAACGGCAGCCAAATGAATCGTAATCCATAGTCATAAATAAGGGTGCCTAGGTTCTGAGCATGATCACCAACCCAATAGCCTAACGTAAAAAATAGCAACGTCCAAACAAACCCAGTGGTGTAAGAAAAAGCAGCATAGCGCCGAAACGACATGTGACTTAAACCAACCAGATAAGGCATGACATGCCGGATAATTGGAAAAAAATAACTAATACCTATTGCAAAGTTACCATATTTTCGAATAAGTTTCTCAGAAAACTCAATATACCTACTCATTTTTTTCTTTTTGCGTAAACGCTCCATCATCGACGCGCCAAGAGTACGCCCTAATACATAGCCTAAGGACAACCCAGAAATTACACCCAGATAGGTCAATATAAAAGCTGGCAGGGGCTGTAAAATACCACTTGCGGCTACTGCTCCTCCTGTCATCACAACAACCTCATCAGGAATCGGCATCCCAACAATGCCAAGCCATAACGCTAAAAATAGCGCTGCATACCCATATTGTTGTATAAATGAAAGCAGCGTGTCATAATTCATAGCTCGTAATCTCCTCAGAAGGCTCTTTACGTTTTCGGCAAACATACACAAAAGCAGGAGGCATATTAAAAGGAACGAAATGGATTTGTTCAATATCAAAGTGCCTCGCCAGCTGTATTTTCATCTGCAGCGTATACTGAAAAGCAATAAACAAACCTTCCGGCTTAAGCGTTGCTAAGATTTGACTCATCAGTTGCTCTCGCAGTAACTGAGGAAAATTGAAAAATGGTAAACCGCTTATCATGCAATCCAAGCGTGCAATACCTTCTTGCTTCAAAGCCGCTTGCAGCTTGCAAGCATCATCGTAACAAGCATAATCAAGGAATCGACTCGTTAATTGCTTGCGTAAGAACGGGTCCTTTTCGAACAATAGAACCTTCGCGGGCTGATCACTGACCCTTGCTATAAATTTGGTTATTGCCCCCGTACCCGCTCCAAGTTCAGCTACATAATTGACATCCTGCCAAGGGACCGCTGCAACCATCTTTTTAGCCAAAAACCTAGAACTAGGCGTTACGCTGCCTATTTGCTTGGGCGCTCTTGCGAATTTATATAAAAACAACAGTTTTTCTTCAATTCCTTTCATCATGGCCGTTCTCACCCTTCCTCACTTCTGATGTCCTCATCTTACCTGGTCATTCTTCAGAAAGAGCGAAGGAATTGTTTAATTTATTCTAAATAATTCCTGAAGTTCACAAACTAATAAAGCCATTAAAATCATGCTATGATAGTAGTAATAGTTACCAATATCATGAAATCTTGCAACTCGGCCATACTTAGCAGAAGGTGATGAAGACTTATGTGGAAACCTGATCGATCCTCTAAAAAACCGATCTATCAACAAATCGTAGCAAATATGGAACGCAGAATATCATTTGGAGAATTTCCGCCTGGGAGTGTCCTCCCCTCAGAAAGAAAATTAGCTGATCAGCTTAGTGTAAATCGCAGTACCATTGTACAGGCTTATGAAGAACTTAGGGCTTCTGGGTTGGTTGAACGTACAAAAGGGAGCGGTACACGGGTGTGCACGCATAAATGGGGGATATCCCCGAAACAAACGCCGAATTGGAAGCAGTATGTAGAAGGCAGTACTTTCCTGCCCAATCTTCCTTTCATACGTCGTATCCGAGAGGAGCTTCGAGTACGGGATTCCGTGATTGATTTTGCAAGCGGAGAATTATCACCAGATTTATTTCCCAATGCGATTATCCGAGAGCTGTTGCAAAAACAACCGTTCCAAGAGAACTTAGGCTATGACAATCCTCAGGGATTCTCGCCACTAAGGAAAAGCTTGGTCACCTTTCTCCAGCAGCATTTGCAGATTCAAAGTACGGATTCATCCATATTAATTACTTCTGGCTCCCAACAATCTCTTTATTTAATTACGCAATGCTTGTTAAGCCCCGGGGATGCGGTTGCCATCGAAGATCCTTCTTATTGCTATTCTCTCCCTATGTTTCAATCAGCCGGACTACGCTTATTCGGCTTGCCCGTGGATGAGCAGGGCATTAATCCCGAAGATATTATCCCGCTGTACCGCCAACATCGCATTCGGATGATCTTCGTGAATCCTAATTTCCAAAACCCTACCGGAAGTGTTATGTCTCATCATCGGAGATTGAGGTTACTTGAGATCGCGGCTGAACTGGGCATCCCCATTGTGGAAGACGATCCATTCACCTTAACGGCATTTGAAGGAGCCCCCCCTCCCACTTTGAAATCCATGGACACGACTGGAAATGTGCTATATGTCGGTTCCCTTTCCAAAATTGCCGCATCAGGCTTGCGCATCGGCTGGTTAATCGCTCCTCAAGCGGTTGTCAACCGCCTAACGGATGCGCGGCAGCAAATGGACTTTGGCCTAAGCATCATTCCTCAGTGGGTAGCGAAGGAATTTATTTCAAACGGCCATTTTGAGCATCAAATCATCCAACTGCGCAAGGCCTTGTTACAAAGGAAAAATGAACTAGTATCGGGATTGCAAGCCATTATGGGCACTACGGTCACTTTCACCCCTCCTCAAGGAGGACTGAATCTCTGGTGTAAGCTTAACTGTCAGGTCGATGATTACAAATTGCTTGACGAAGCGATAAAAAGGGGTGTCTTGTTTATGCCAGGAAGTATTTACGGGTCGGATCATGGTTATATTCGCCTAAGCTTTGCAAGACCCTTAATTGAACAAATGATTCCAGGTTTAAAACAGTTACAAACAGCCATTCAAATTCATTGCAAATGAAAAAGACTCCCTCTTTTCTCACTTGTTAGTGAAAGAAAGGGAGTCTTGATTATATTAGAGTTCTTATATAGGCTACTAAGGCGAGCAGACCTAGCACAATAGCAATGACATAGAGCGAAGTAAGCCGTAGCCACTTGACGCCTGTTTTTTGGAAATATGTTTGATCCCCTTCTCGGTTTCGCCGGGAAAAGCCGATCCAAAGTGTTCCGCCAAGCCCAATTAATAAAATAATAGAAAACAAGGCATAGTAAATGTAGGGATTAAT
The DNA here is from genome assembly GCF_010820665.1 of Paenibacillus sp. SYP-B3998. GTDB lineage: Bacteria > Bacillota > Bacilli > Paenibacillales > NBRC-103111 > Paenibacillus_E. The sequence goes on from NZ_JAAIKC010000002.1 coordinate 420,472, forward strand.
CATAGAATGACCTTCCTTCGTAAATGACTGTTCGATTAATAAGTAAAGAATACATGAAAATGGAACTTTATTCACCATCCAATTGGTTGATTTCCATACCATCCACTTTAGACTACGACATTTGCTACGTCCATTATGTTATAATGCTGAATATCAAATTGTTGGAGGATCTTTTGGATGAAACTTTATGTAGTTCTCTCGTTCAATGAGGATGGCATGGAAAATGTGTATGTAGGCCCAGATGAGGAAAAGGCGCTATCCCTGAAAACCGAAGATTTTGAAAATTGCGATGCGCTATTCGTGGAAATCTGGGAAGACGGAGAGAAAACGGACGACTATCGTCTCGTTTAAAAGGATACGCAAAGAAGGGAGCTTTTTTCCCAACCGTCATTGTGATAAGAAATGACTTTAGCCTTAGAGCCGTATGGCTTTGAGGCTGTTTTTTGTGGAGTAACCTGAAACCATGCGATCGGTTGGGAAAAAATAGCCAAACCCTTGCGGCTGTAGTATTATTTGAATATAGCTATTTGGAAAACCTTGATTTTACTGCTCTTTGACCGTAACCTCATCGGCAGCCATTGCGATGACAGAGGCGGCAGAAACAGCTTTTCCGTCGATCTTGGCGGTGACCTTTCCTTTATGCTCTTTCATCGCGTTGTAGATGCCTGCTGCCGCAAACACATCGCCGCCCCAGCTGTCTATCCAAACGGTAATGTTTTGCCTTTGTAGTTGGCAAGCTCCTTACGGAACGCATTAGGTGTGGCTGCTGATATGCCAAACCATTCATATATCCACGCATCGTCGTCCGAAACGATCTCGCCCTCGATACGCAGTTCAACATCTTCTGCTTCACCCAAGTCCTTAAAACTCCAGAACGACAATTATGCCACCTCCCTTTCCATAATCATCTTGTAAAATTCGTCTGCCATCGCCTTGACATGGTCTTTCTGCTTACCAGCCTCCACCATGTTGAGTGGTTCGAGATAAATATCACCTTCAGAATCGGGCTCAAGTTCCCAAGCTTTCGAATGTCGTTTACAGACAGCCAACCCCACTGCCGACCAAGTGCATAAGACTCTGCACGGCTTTTAGCGTCTCCGCGGAGTAGGCCGTCGATCTTAAATTCCAAATAAAAACCTGCCTTTCGCTCAGCAGGTGTAAGGAGTTGCATATTAATGTTCTCTTCCCAGCGTTTAAACCAAGGCAGCATTGTATACATGACGAATTCAAGCGACTGGTGCTCAATATTGTTACTAAGTCTTCCGCCGTAAGGTCGCTCCAACTCAACTCGATCTTATCTTTAGTACCCCCACGAGCGATCCACTGTTTAAGAATCCATTTGGCTTGCCTACACCATCCCCGGATAGAATAGAACCTTCTAGAGTACGCTGAATCGCCGTTTCAAAGGCGCGTGTATATAGCGTATTAACAAAGCTAGAATCGCTTTCCAACTCACGGGTGCGAATAACATCTACCAGTACGATTGTGGCCCAACGGGTTTAGGGTTAGAGCTGAATGGTATCGGTGTGGATCTGAACTATGGGTATGGTAACGAAGGAGCTTGGAACGCGCTTAAAAAAGAGGAGGAAGAGATCATGTTAAATGTGGCTGATGCGGAAAAGATTATTGGTGTTCTAGCTTCTGTGTATGGAGTGTGCGTGGATCAATCTAGTAAAGACGAGGTTCATAGGTTGGCAAACGAGCTACGGAAAGCCTCGGGGCAGCCGGAGGAATAGAAAGACGAATCCCTTACTGACCTTAATTGGTTGGTGAGGGCTTTTTAATTTGTCATAACCACATTATTTTCAAACAAACGAAGAAGAGCCCTCTGCATAAGACGGCTCTTCTTCACAATTTTACTATAACTGAATTTTGATTGTATGCGTTGCAGTCATTCCCTATACCTTAACTGTAGCACTACTCCAAGCTTTTGGAATGAAATCTCCAAAGGCTCTAACATTATATCTCCATCCAGTAGTATATGAGAAAGTATATGATGACGGGCTTTTAGATAGTTTCTTACTTTCGAGGAATAATTCGTGAAACGGTCTGTTCTGGATCTGGTACTCTCCAATAAGCAGCATCTCCTGATGTTATCATTTCACCATTCGCACGTGTTACATAGTATTCGTTGATTAACATATATTTTGCATATGCTATTTGATACTCAAATGGATTCGTGTAGCTTAGATCTCTTGTTGTTTCCTTTGATTCCGTGGTTGATGTACTTTTGGTAACCGATAATGATTTTGTAACTGTTGTTGATAGCCCTGCAGAAATTCCTTTAAATGAAAATCCTAAATCTGCACCTATTGATATTTCTGTTGTTTCCGTCATCGATGTTTGATCTGTTCGAGAGACACCTATTGTTTCAGAATATCCATATTTTTCACTAGGTGAAAGTATTCTTTGAGTTTTTTTCTCCCAATATTGTCTTCGTACTAGAATATAGTATGGCGATTTGTTGATTTTTTGTTCAGCATTGTAATAAGGGTCTTTTACCATGAAATACGGTAAATATGTAAAATGTGTAATAACCGGAGTTGTATTCATCGGTAACTGTTCATTTAGATCGTCTGTTTTGAAATCAGGTGCTGGAGTAAAACTCCCCTTTGTTGGTGGAGTAATGGAAGCCGATCCATTTTTGACTAGTGAGAATTTTTGATTGGGCGAGCCCTGATAATTCCAGCCTATAATTAGTGCATTATCCCCTGTGTTTCCACCGCGTACATCCCATACCTGCCCATTACTTTTTACCGAAATCGCTCCCTCATTCGCTATAAAAAATTTTTGATTATCTCCATTATGAAAGTCGAATTGTACAAGGTAATTCCCAAAAAAAGAATTATATGCTAAATCAAATACTTTCCCACTATGTTTTGCAGCAAATATAGAATAATTATTATCAAGAGTAAAAATCATGAATTTTTGGTTATCTGAACCGTTTGCATGATACTGAACAACAGGATTTCCATTACCAGTGCCACCAGCTACATCAGCATATTTCCCTGCAAATGTACGAATATTATAAAAGTTAAAATCAGGAAAAGATATTCGTGCGCCACTAGCTTTTAGTTCATTAGGAATGGAATCCTCCTCATTTATCATAGGTGTATTCGTATTTTCTTTGTTATTATTTTCATTTGACATCACACAGCTCTCCTCTACAGAAAATTAACATATTGGATGGTACTCAATATGTATAAGTTAGCAAATTTAAATTAAGAACATTTCAGCTAAAAAAATATATTAATCATATTGGCCCATTGCACTAATGGAAGTAATACAGCAACCGCTGCCTCAGAAGATCAATGGTTACTTCAAAGTAATAATTGAGTAATTCAATGCGACGGGAATTAAATTGTATATATTTTCCGCTGAAGAAGATTGGGATTGGATCGCTTTCCAGGATGTCATTAAGGCGGAACTAATTAAAGAGTGGGCGGAGGACGAGATGTTCGATCCGTGATTCCGTAGTTATTTCAACGTAATCTATAAATAAAATTGATAGACAATAAAAAGATACTTGTAAAAGTTTACAAGTGCTCCAAAGGAGCCAAGCTCCGCTTCGGAACTCATTCGCCAGCAGCAGGACATCCTTGGGCGCAATGGGGAGAAGCAGCGTCTTCGCCAACGTGCCTTGCAGATTAAGACAGCTCATGCGGCGCAGATTCAGGAGGTTGATCGGCTAAATTCTATGCTGTTTGAAGCCCAGGTTCGACAAGATCGCCACGGAATTAGGGGCTAGCGTCATCTACTGTCATCATCACTCCAAAGGCTCGCAGGGTGGCAAGAAGTCGATGGATCGAGCCAGCGGCAGCGGAGTGTTTGCCCGCGATCCAGATGCGCTGATCGACCTCGTGGAGCTAGACGTAACGGAAGCGTAACAGTAGCTGTATTGAAACACTAATCTGTTTGCGTATGCCCGAATCCATGTTTGACTTTGACCGTAACAATAGCTGTATTAGGGCCTTGTTTTTAAGCGCCAAAGAAACACCGGCAAGATTTTCAGATGGTAGATTAGAAAAAAGATCAATAAATCGGATATTAGAACAAATAGGTAGTGGCATGATGCAGAACAGTTGGACCCTGAACGTAAAATATCTCCATTACGTCCTCATGATTTACGGCACGCCTACGCTTATTTATTGTCAAAAGCGACACGGGCTGATCGCTTTGTTTTACAACGTAAACTTGGCCACCGAAACGATAGATATATATAGATCTACACGAACCCGCCTGAAGAAGTGGCAGTCGGTTATGTGCAGAAGATGTGACTCATGATTCTGGTTCTCCCGGATAGGATCCTCGCATCGATCGGCGCGCCGGTGAACGGAATACATGCACTAATAGGGGTACCATCAGCAAAACGCAGATTTACAACGCTAAGAACTTCTGGACACAAAAATAGCCGGTTTTCACCACGTTAAGGGTGCAACCGACTATTTTAGGGTTCATATTCACGTATCGTCGCTTTGGTAGGTCAATACGTGGTACAGCCGAGATAACGTAAAATGGGTCACAGGATGGGGTTTATTACCAGAAATCATCACAATCAAGATAAATGTGGACTTTGTACGCTAAGGGGTACCGTCCGCAATACGTGGTTACCAGTCGAGAACAGGCTTAAGATGAACGCACAAGTAAGCTGAACCTTTCGTACGTTATAAACACTTCGGTGAGGTTTAAACTTGTTTTTATTTCTTTAAAGAGCTGCACTATAAAAGACTTCATTTTCTATCCAAATGCTCTAAAGGACTTGTTTTTATTTGTTTCAACTCTTTTTCAAATCAGCCTTGTGTCGAATGAAGGGGGGATACATGCAAGGGGAAATTTGAGGGGACTGGCGATTCTTAGTTAGCAAATAATGCTTAAGGTACGATTTGGTTGGTATAGAATAAAAAGGTTATCAAATGCCGAACGAAACTCTCAGCAGATGATAACCTTTTGGGGTAGAGTATCAATGATTTCAATAGCTACCCTCACAAATACATTATTGCGCCACTCCAAATACATTGAGTTCAGCCGCACTTGTCACTTGGTTATTGTTTACCTCGCTTAAGGAACGCAGTCTAATATAGCGACCTGTTTTGACTGCAAAGCTGACTTCTTTCAAAGTGGTATCATTTGTAAAGGTACCTGTAGCTACAGCTGTTCCCCAATTCACTCCATCACTACTGACGTAGAACTCATAGTTCTTGATCGTTCCGTTCACTTGGCCGTCTTGTCTTGGCAGGTAGCTGAATTTGGAGATGCTATAGGCTGCACCTAAATCAATTTGAATCTCGTGCGGCATTGGATCTACGGGGCTCCAGTTCGTGTGCCAAAACGTGTCTTTTTTTCCATCAAAGGCATACGTGCCCAAATTGTACCAATTATAGCTGTCTACATATTTTAGTGTCCAATTTGTTTGCGGAATCAAACTAGCTTCTCCTGCTGTTGTGACTGCCACATTCATGGCAGAATCACTTGTGCTTGTCGTCGTAATCGTTACTCCCGATTTGTTTCCAGTGTAGGTATTACTGTTCGGATTGGTGTTTGGACCAAAGGAAGCAGCATGATTATTATTCGTGTAATAGAACGGGTCTTGGTATTCACTGACGGATTGCTCAATATCAACGAAAGGATGAGGATCATTAGTGCTATTATTCATGGCTTCATCAATATGCCAAACCGCGATGCCACCAGAATCTGTTGGCAAGCTTGCATCATATCCAACTTTTTTGCGATTCTCAACTAAAAAATACGTATTATCCTTTAAGGGAATCTTTAAAACATTATAGTTATTTGGGATGGAATGTAGAGTAAAATTGCTGGTGGCATTTACTACAGTTGGTGTTACAAATCCTAATTTTACTTTTGACCAGGCATCCATATGATCGGGTGTAGCTCCAAAATCTTCCCCTTGAAGACTATTCCAGGCTCCATTAGCCATTATACTTAGACCACCCACATGATTATTAACGCCATATAGATCTGGAAGGCCAAAGGAATGGCCTAATTCATGAGCAAGGATACCAATCGTTGCCATATGACCATATTGTTTCTCACCCTGCGCCGTATACATACCTGATACTGCAACACCATCGTGATTTGTGTTGGAAGCATACGACTGATGTGCCCAAATATTTGGCACTGGATCACCACTAGCAGCCTCTTCATTACCAGCAATAACAGTTACAAGGTAGAAGCCATCTTTGGAGTCGATGACTTGATCATTATTGGTATCAAAACTAGCAAAATTCACCTCAGGATCAGCTTTAGCCAGTGCATCTGTTATAACCGTTCTAATGTCTTTTCCCGACATATCCGGATGAGTGTAATCTAATTTTACTTTAACCACCCCATCATTTTGCGTACCATATATTTCGGATGCTGGAGTGATCTGTGCTTTTCCATTACTCACTTCATTATAGTAATTCTTTACTGACTTTTGATTTGCAGAAAAGAATTTGTTGCTCCAATCGTTGTCGCTATATACGATATCAACATTTGTAAAGCCAATTAACAAAACAAGTAATTTTTTGGTTCCTGAAACTGGAGTGACAGTTCCGTCAATATTTTCTGGTAATCCCGTAAATTCTTTCGATCCTGAATGTTCAGGAGAAGATGAGGATTCTTTTTGTAGCTCATTCATGAGCTCCTGTTTTTTCTTTGCTTGAGGGTTGTATTTCTTTATCCAATTGATCAAATTGTTCTCATATACCGCTTTTTCAGGCTTCTTGTCAATTTTATATTTTTTCCCCGTCGATTTCAGATCGTCTGATGTAAGTTCAGCGTAATTCCAATACCCCTTCTGATCTTGTAAAAGTACATCGCCATCCTCTGTGCTTGCCCAATGGAACCATTCATCTCCATGTACCGTGGCTTGAAACGATTCGCCTGACGGTTGCTTTATTTTGACAACTCCATCGTATGCTGGTGCGGCAAAACCGTTCGTTTGAAAGTACAAAACACAAATCAAAGAAAAAACGGACGTGAACAGGAATTTAAAACTTCTTTGCATAAACCTTCCTCCTTTTAGAAGTTGTTATCATGTGGGAATGGTTTCCCTATAGATCCATGAAGATCTCCCCCCCTTTCAATGGTATGCGGAATATTCTGTTGATAACCGCTCCAGATTCATACATAGAATGAATCGGCAGATACATCTATACAGAGCTACCAGAATACTCTTAATTACAATATAGGTAAATTCTAAAAATATGTAAAGTTTTTTATAAAATGAAGTTTACTGTAAAATTAACCAATAAAACGGAAATGAGGAAGGTCACATGTGGAGTTCTGTCAAAAAGCATACTTTCTGAAACGGTGGAATACAGGTAGTATTCTGCATGTCATAAAGTATGTTTTTTCGTTTCGCAACATTTCAACTAACTGATATACTTTTTGACATGGATAATAGGAAGGAGTTGACCTTTTTGAAACTAGGGTACGCTCGCGTTTCTGCCAGAATGGCAGATTAAAAAATGCGTGAACTTGGCATTGAAGAACGTTACATTTTCGTTGACAAGCAGCGTTTGGAATACTTTTTATCTAGGAAAAGCTTCAGATCTACTTTGGAGTAAAGGAACGTTACGAGAGGACTTATTAAAACATATGTCTCCATTGGGATGGGAGCATATCAACTTGGCTTTGACCGTAACAGTAGGTGTATTGAAACTGCGCTCAGGTGCATCTCTGTTTATCAAGAAAGGTGTGGGTTTATGAAGGTATTACGAATAGCTAGAACTATCCCAGCTGTACTTTTAATTTTGTCATTAATGGCTGGTTGTGAAAAAAGAAGTGTCTCTGAGGAAAGAAAGCAAGTTGCTTCTGATCAAAATTATGAAAAACAATTGCAAATCGCACAGAAGCAGTTAGAAGTTGCGAATAAAATGGTTCCCGCTGAGCCAATCGTGTCCTTATCAACTGTGACGCAAATACTTACGGAGTATTACCCCATGCTTTTTAAGCAAAAGGATGAGGATTCATTATTCGAATATTACGCGCGTATGACATGGCACACCTCAGAGAAAAGTAAAGAAAAATTAAAGAAAAATATTGATAAGCACGTTGATTACTTAAAAATTAAAAAAATGTATGCAGACAAGATACTTCCCTTGAAACATGACGACCCTTATCCAGAATGTAGAGTAACTGAGATGAACATAAGCTATCAAAAAGCAAAAAAGGGAGAAGAGGGTTCTTATAAGGTTCACACAGTCTATGAACTATATAAGAAAGATCAGACAATAAGCTTTCCTGTGGATTTAACAATACCAGAAAATAGTGAATTTTTTAGTAGTTTATTTGCATCTGCTGACGATAATGAACCCTATGACTACGGAGTTCCTTCCGATGAGTTAAGTAAAACGCGAAGAGATTTTATGAACTTATTGATCGGTGCAAGAACCAGAACACTCACAGTCGAAGAAAGTAAAATTTTGTTGGAATAGTATTGTAGGTTGTGATTATAAAAAAGGTGGAAACATGCTCTTTTTGAAAAGAGTTTTTTCCACCTTTTGGTCTTTCAGAAAAAGTAATACAGTCTTTAACCGTAACAAGAAAAGAGCCCTCCATTTGGAAGACTCTGTGTGATATACTTGTTTGGTACAGCACAACCTTGGGTGCGGCATACCTCCAGAAAGGAGGTTGATGCCATGGAAACTTTCCAAACGTCACTTAATCTTGTTAAAACTAAAAAAGCTGTCCCAACCCCCCGCTAAACCTTAAATGTGCCTACAACTTCAGCTAACTCCTGCGCAGTATGGCTTAAAGAAAGCGAGGAAGAGGTAATTTCTTCAACAGAGGCCAATTGTTCTTCCGTTGATGCGGCTACGGTTTGGGCGGAGCCTGACGCGCGCTTAGCTAAGCTGCTCATTTCTTGCACAGATGCAGCAACTTCTTCTGAACTTGCTGCCATTTCTTGTGCGGAGGCCGCTACTTCTTGTACTTTTTCAGAAAGCAATCCTGAGGTGGTTACAATTTTTTCGAAAGCCTTCTCAGCTTCGGTGACTGCCGAAAGACCGTATTTAACCTCCTGCAGACTGCGCCCCATCGTTAGAACTGACTTAGCTGTATCCTTTTGGATAGCCGAGATGAGATCATTAATTTTTTGAACGGAATTCGTTGATTGTTCAGCCAGCTTCTTAACTTCATTCGCAACAACCGCAAATCCCTTCCCGTGTTCACCGGCTCTCGCTGATTCAATCGAGGCATTTAGCGCTAATAGACTTGTTTGCCCAGCGATATCGCCTATCAATTTAACAACTTCACCTATACTTTCCGAATGAATCTCTAACATCTTCATTTCTTGTTCACTTTCATCCACGGATCGGCTAATGTTATTCATTTTCTCTACGACCGATTGAATCGATTCGTTCCCTCTGTTCGCATGATTAGCAGCATCTTGTGATAGTTCTGAAACCTCAGTCGTTGTTTCAGCAATTCGCTGAATACCAACAGCCATTTCTTCCATCGCTCTACTCGTTTCCGTTGCGCTTTGCAATTGATTCTCCGAGCCTGCTGCAACTTCTTGAATAGAAATCGTAACATGCTTCGTGGCTTCCGTATTTTGCTCCGAACTGGCAAGAAGCTGTTGAGAGGACGCCGCAACCGTTGTGGAGGCATCTTGAATTTTAAATATTGTGCTTTTTAAGGTCGCTACCATCTCATTCATGGATTGAACCAGGTTACCGATCTCATCTCTCTGTTTGAGCTCCATTCTTTCTATGGACAAATCGCCTTTAGCTACTTGTCCCAACAATTCGGACACCTTGCGAACGGGTCTAGAAATCATCTTATTCATAACAATAACCAGCGTAATGCCAATAAGAACCGAAATCACAATAATTATAATGCCGCGAACAACATTGCTGTTATAAATCGTTAAGCTCTCTTGCTTGGCCTGCATAGCGCCGTCCTTATTAATTTTAACCATTTGATCTAAATTTGTTTGCATATCTTCAAATGACTTTTCAGATTCATCCATTAATTTCGTAATATCCTTCTCTTTACTTGCAGAGCCCGTTATCAAATTAATCTGCTTCCCTATTTCATCAGCTCGCTTGAACGTCTCCTGAAACTTGCTCCATTTCTCCTTTAACTGCTCCGTGTTCGCTTGATCTTCCGGACTGGCGAATGTTTTCGCATATTCATTTAATTCCGTATCGATCACTTGAAAAGTTTTTTGCGCCTCTTGCTCGTAGCTTAATTTTTTGGATGCATCCGGATGTGTCAAAATTTTAAACTGTAAAGATAGAATATGTTCCGTCATGTAGTTCACGTTATTTGCAATTTCAACGCCGCTTAACCAACTCCCTGCAATTTCTTGTGTCTTGTCTTGCATAACGCGCTCTCGATTAAGTGAAGAAGTTCCCAATCCTATTAATAAAATTAATAGGACAGAGAAAGATAGCGCTAATTTCATTCCAACCGTAAGTTTCACTTGGTTTTTAAACATGTTGTTCTCTCCCTCATCGTAGTTATACGATGTTTATCGACAAAATTAGACACAATTATTACCTTTTTTCAAAATGTCCGCCGCACAGTGTAATCCAAAGAAATATGCATTACCTCTTAATAGGTTAACCAGCATTTTTCTGAATAGCCTGTTTTATTCATTTCATTGTTTCATTGTTCGTTGCTGTAGTAAAATCGTCATATACCCACCATCTGGAAATAGACCATACGCAAGGAGCCTGCTTCTTATGAAACGATTGTTGATTTACTCCTTAGTTGTTCTTATAAGCTACATTGCTGGCCTCTTCTTTTACAGAGCAGCGTTCTATTGTCTGGGCATCCCTACAGATAGTGAATATGATTTGCTCAACACGGGATTAAGCCTATTCTTCATTTTTGTTGCTGTTCCATCCTACATTTGGATTTCCCTTTTACTTTTACACTTTAAATCTCGTTCATTCGTGTTTGATACGCTTGCATTCATACTATTTGGTTTTTTCCCGGCTACGATGGTCCCTTTTATGATTGGATTTGGTTTTGGATATTTAACCCTTTCATCCTACTTTTTCTCCGATATGGCTATTCTTCTCTATGCGTTTTTCACAGGTACAGGCTTATTCTTCTCTATTGGATCGTCTGCAGCTAAAATGTATATAAAGAAAAGTCACTCATAACTTCAAAAAAAGAATAATCAAATCCCCATTTATCAAAGGTTTGATCATTCCTCTACGGGGCTGCTTGCTTGAAGTCCAAACACAAAATGGTATATACTGTCACAATAGTTAACGCACGGAACTAAATACGGTAAAAGGAAATTATTAAAACCTATGCTCATCAAGCAATTCGCGTGGATACCTACCAAAGCTCTGGTCGTCGCTGGGATCTTATTTTTTTTGTTTACAATGATTTGTTCGTATTTGAATACAATTACCTTGATTGTTATTGATGTTAAAATCATAAGCCTATTTATCGGGGCAATTTGTTTGATTGGCGTAGCCGCATTCATCGCTGCAAGTTCGCTTTCGAGGAGAATGTACCTATCCATTCTTTTACTCGTTGCCATCGCAATAAGATTAGTTTGGATACTAGCCATTGACACACAGCCGAATTCCGATTTCCAAGTTATGTACGAATCCGCTTTACTCGCAGCCCAAGGAAGTGTCTCTTTTGGTGATTCGGAATATTTTGTTAGATGGCCTTATCAAATTGGATTTACTTTATACCAGATGCTATTAATTAAACTATTTGGAACGCCAATGATCATCTTGAAACTATTCAATCTTGTTTTCAATGTAGGAACGGCCGTGCTCCTCTATTTGATCGCGGCGAAAGTTTTTAACGAGTTTTGCGGTCGAATTGCCATGCTGCTCTTTGCGATGTATACACCTAGCATTATTTTATGCTCTGTCTTAACGAATCAACATCTTTCAATCTTTCTATTTTTTTTAGGAAGCTATTTCATCATTCATAAGGGTCTCACTTCTCGATACCATTGGATATTCATTGGATTGTCCTATGGGCTTGGTCATTTGTTCAGACCTATGGGCAGTTTTTATCTCCTTGCTTTCATTGCTTATGTACTCCTATTCAAGTTATTGCGTACTCCTAGGAAGTTTGTAGGGTCTGTTTTAGGCAAAACATTAGGCGTAGTTGTCGTTTACATCATCGTTCAGCAGCTCTTTAGCTACACGTTAATTGCCACCGGGGTAACCCACTCCAAGCTATCCAATAATGAACCCTACTGGAAGCTTGTCGTCGGATTAAATCAGCCTCACGAAGGCGCGTGGAATTCGGAAGACGCCAATTATGTCGTGCAATACGCATTTGGGAAGGAAAGAAATCAGATCGAACTTCAAATGGTTAGGGAACGATTGGCAGATAAGTCCGCACTGATCGTTCTCTTTACCAAGAAATTCAAATCCATGTGGGGGGATGGCGATCCATCCATATTTTGGAGTCTAGGGGATATCGATATTGAACATCTTAGCGTGCTTATGGTAATCCTGATGCTAACGGAAGGCATTGCTTATTTTCTTCTCGCTTTGTTTGGACTTCTTTCTTTACTTTTCCTTTTACGGAGAAATGAGTATCCAAAGCATGCTTTATTTCTATTGATGCTTCTGGGTTATGTCATCGTACACGCCTTAATTGAGATTCAAACCCGTTATCGCATTGATATCCTACCTTGCCTGTTTATTTTGCAAAGCTACGGCATTTTTGTCTTCTATACTTCCATCAAACGATTACTCATTTCGAAAAACAAGCCTCGTAAAAAAGCCATGAATCCTCCAATGACGGATTCATGACTTGCCTGCATAATTAAGTTACCGCGCGATGTTCGCTAGCCACTGCTGAGGATTCAACTGGAGGTCGTTTGCGCATGGTGGGTGCAGCGTCTGCATCTCGAATACGCAGAGCAAACAACAGTGCTACTAACAAGAATACTGCCGCACCAAGCAGCGCAACTCGATAAGCAGCCAAATTAGGCTGCTCAGCGCCGACTACGTCAACCGTGCTTGTGCCAATTGCGGCCAGCACACTGGCAAGCAGTGCCATGCCAAAAGCAGAACCAAGTCGATTCTGAACAGTGAACAACGTCGATGCCCTTCCCATAGAACTCGGGGGTATGTTGGCAAAGGAAGCGATCTGTACCGATCCTACGGCGTGACCCAGAAAAAAGCCAGCGCCAAACAATAACATTCTTGGGAACCAAGGATTGGTCGCTTGGTCAATCAGACTTAACAACACAAAGATTGCAGCCGCACACAACAGCGAAATGGTGATCAGCCGACGTGGACCCTGCCGATGATAGGACCATGGGGTAATCTGAGAAGCAAGCATGAGCCCGAGCGCTTCCGGAAAAGTTGTCAGGCCCGTGTCCAACGCTGAAGCATGTAAAGCTTCTTGATACATTAGCGGAAATACATAGAGCATCCCGAGTAAACCTGCTGCCGAGAACATTGAAATTAAGCCCATGGTTCGGAACAACCGATCGGTTAACAGACGCAGATCAAGCATTGGCTTACTTACTCGCAGTTCAACGAAGACGAGTGCCGCAATCAACAAAATCCCAACACCCCCTAGCCCAACAATCTCCGGAGAGCTCCACCCCCGCGACGAACCTTGACTAAGCGCATACACAACCAAGGATAGACCCGGTAGAGAGAGTAGAAAGCCTGGTAGATCCAAGCGTCCTGCGGCAAGCTCCTTGTGCTCCTTCAAATAAATGAATCCGAACAATAATGCCAGAATCCCAACCGGAAGGTTGACATAGAACACCCATCGCCATGAAAACTGATCCACCAGTAATCCGCTCACAATCGGGCCTAACGCAGGCGCTAGGGCAATGGGAAGGACTAGGATCCGTGATACTTTAGCTCGTTCCTGCGGTGGAAACGTTCTGAAGAGCATCGCCATCCCCACCGGAGTGAGCAGTCCGCCGCCTGCGCCTTGGATGACGCGAAACAACGTCAAAGCGCTCAGACTGTCAGCAAGTCCGCATAAAGCAGATGCTAAGGTGAATACGCCAAGCGCAAGCAAGAAAATTCGCTTGGTCCCCCATCTATCGCCTAGCCATCCCGCTACCGGGAGAAAAACCGCGAGACTTACCAGATATCCGACATTGACGGTACCTATGGCCGAAGGTGGTACAAGAAGGTCGTTACTGATCGTTCGAAGTGCAACATTCACGATCGTTGCGTCCATGGCAGCCATAAACATAGCTGCCACGTACACAATACTCACGACGACCTTGGGATTAAGTCGGATACTCATCTAACTCCCCTTTGCTAGCGCCAGCTGCGGCGTACAAGCTTTTCGGCCGCAAATCCGTCCATTGCGAGTTGATGTAATCCAGACACGTCTGCCGACTCTCTGGCTCATTAATAGCAACCCAGCCAGGTGGCACAAGGGCAAAAGCTGGCCAGAGCGAATACTGACCTTCGTCATTCCTCAGCACCAGAAAGGCCCCCTCTGTTTGTTCAAAAGGATTTGTCATAAGTTAATTCCCTCCCATATGCTTGTGATATAGAGCTGTTCATTTCGTGCAGCTTGGCTGCAAGTACGCGTCCAATTTCAGTAAGCGGACCCGGTTGACACAGGTCCTTATGTCGACAATCAATATCATGCTGTACGATTCGACCATCGATATAAGGGGTCCAAGTTTCCGGGGCAATCGGGTCGAACCAGTCTGGAATGACAGTTGACCTGAAAAACAAGAGATTCCCATGAAACGGTTTAGGAACAAAAGCAGCCAAGATGCGAACTGAATTCACATACGTCTCTTTCAAATTTAATATTGTAGATGCCTCAAGGCTGGCTAATGCGCTGCCATCACTGCGAAGAATGTCTATTGCACTAGTCATATCCAACGGCTTATCTCCCATGCTATCTGGGTCATAGCCACCTAAGGCAAGTAAAGCGATAAGAGCTTCCTGTTCATCAGGACCTTCTCGCAGAGGCAAGAAGTGACTTGGGTAGGCATCCAGCATGACAAGAAGAGGAATGTCCTCGCCTAGGTTTTGAAGTTGAACCGCGATGGCTTGGGCAACATTACCTCCAAGCGACCAGCCGAGCAGATGGTACGGTCCTTGCGGTTGAACCGAGCGAATATGTGCAATGTAATCCGCAGCCATGTCCTCAACGGTTTTAGGAAGTCCTTCCGACTGAGCAATACCGCGTGCTTGCAGCCCGTAAATCGGGTAATCCGTACCTAGAGACTTAATCAGACCCGCATAACACCAACTAAGCCCTCCCGCAGGATGTATACAAAACAATGGGAATCGCTTGCCATTCGTCCTTAGCGGGAGTAAGACATTAAGCGCGCTTTGACTTGTCCCCATCGCCAGTCGCTCAGCCAGACCAGCGACAGTCGGGGCCTCAAAGAGGTTACCAATACCCATTTCTACCCCCAACGCTTCGCGAATGCCGCTCATTAGACGGACAGCTAACAAGGAATGACCTCCCAAGTCGAAGAAGCCATCATCAATTCCTACTCGGGATAATCCCAGAACCTCAGCGAATAAATCACACAAAATTTCCTCCTGCGGCGTTCTTGGTCCTCGCCCTGTAACCGATGTGGAGAAATCAGGTGCCGGTAGCGCCTTACGATCCAGTTTACCGTTCGGAGTCAACGGCAACTGTTCAACCATCACGAAAGCAGATGGTACCATATAATCAGGCAGACTACTTGCAACATGCCGACGGAGTTCAGTGGGCTCACATGTAGCTTGAGATGCAGGAACGACATAAGCCACCAGACGTTTGTCGCCAGGCTGGTCTTCACGAACGACAACCGCAACCTGTTTCGCTTCGGAATACCGCGCAAGGACGGCCTCGATCTCGCCCAGTTCGATCCGGAAACCACGAATCTTAATTTGGTGATCGGCACGGCCCATATAATCTAGGGAACCGTCCGTAAGCCAGCGTGAAAGATCGCCCGTTCGGTACATGCGCGTACCAGGCTGACCAAATGGATTCGCAACAAAACGCTCTGCTGTCAAACCCGGACGGCCTAGGTAACCACGAGCTAAGCCTTCGCCAGCCACATAAAGCTCCCCAACGACTCCAGGAGGAACGGGCTGTAAATTAGCATCCAGCACATACACCTGAAGGTCAGGTATCGCTCGGCCAATCAGACTATTTGCCCTCAAAGCAGCGATCTGCCGATTAAGCGCATTGAAACTTACATGTACAGTTGTTTCCGTAATACCGTACATGTTAATGAGCGTTGGTGCGTGATCTAAATGACGATCATACCAGTCTTCCAGACGGCTAAGCTCCAGAGCTTCACCGCCGAAAATCACATATCGCAAAGAGAGCAACTGTCCAAGACTCGGATTTTCCTTGTCCGCTTGCATCAATTGATAAAACGCCGACGGCGTCTGATTGAGTACAGTGACCCCTTCCTCGACAAGCAATTGTAGGAATTCTAAAGGTGAACGACTAATCGTATGCGGAACGACAATCAGACGACCTCCATGAAGCAGCGGTCCCCAGATTTCCCAGACCGAGAAGTCGAAGGCATAGGAATGGAAAAGCGTCCAGATATCTTCGGTCCCGAAATGAAACCAATGTTCCGTTGAACGGAACAGTCGGACAACGTTCTGATGCGGTATCACAACGCCTTTAGGTCTTCCCGTAGAACCAGATGTGTAGATGATATATGCAGGATTGAGCGGCGACAAGGCCCCTACTCGGTCCATATCGCTTGGATCGTTATCCAGATAACGCCCTATCCTCTCTATAGTATCAGGATCATCAAGTACAACAACTGGCGCATGGCTGACCTCAGTCAGCGCGAATGCAATCTGCCTGCTCGTAATGATGCACGCAGGCGCCGTATCCTCCAACATAAAGGCGATGCGATCAGCCGGATAATCAGGGTCCAGAGGCAGATACGCTGCGCCAGCTTTGAGCACTGCCAGCAGTCCGACGACCATCTCCAGCGATCGTGGTAAAGCCAAAGCAACAATCTGCTCAGGTCCTACCCCTTGAGCAATCAACAAATGTGCAAGTCGATTCGCTCGTCGGTTTAGCTCAGCATAACTGAGTTCGACACCCTCGCATACGATTGCTGCAGCGTCTGGGCTGCGAGTAACCTGCGCTTCGAACATGAGCGGCAAATTACTTTGCGGGGCCACCTTTACAGGCTCATTCCATTCGACTAGGATCTGGTGACGTTCCTCAGGAGCAAGAAATTCCAAACGCCCAATCAGCTGATCTGGATCAGAAACCGCTGCTTCCAGCAATCGAAGGAGACGCACCATCATCATTTCGACTGTCTCTCGTTTGAATAGCTCGGTGCTGTACTCGAATAATCCGTCAATACCATCCGGTGTGCCGTCCGGTGTGCGTCGTTCACGAAGTTCCACCGTAAGGTCAAACTTTGCGGAACCAACTGTATGAATTTGCAGGCTCGTTTCCAGCCTGGGTAGTATTAAGGTAGCATCCGGCGTATTTTGGAACGCCAGCATGATTTGAAACAACGGATGTCTAGCCCGAGATCTGGCAGGATTAATTACTTCTACAAGACGCTCGAAAGGCACATCCTGATGATCGTAGGCAGCGAGATTAACCTCCCTTACTCTGCCCACAAGCTCGCGGAAGCTCGGATCTCCCGATGTGTCCGTGCGCAGCACCAACGTGTTGACAAACAAGCCTACCAGATCAGCTAGCGCATCATCGCTGCGGCCAGCGATGGGGCTGCCGATCGGAATATCGGTTCCTGCGCCAAGCCGAGTCAGTAGGGCAGTAAGACCCGACTGAAGCACCATGAATAAACTGGCCCTGCTTTCACGAGCAAGGGCGAGTAGACGACGGTGAAGCTCTGGCTCAACGTGGAAGTCTATCGTATCGCCACGATGACTAGACTCAGCTGGCCTCGGATAATCCGTAGGCAGCTCCAGTTGATCCGGCAAGCTTTTCAATGCCTTGCTCCAGAAGGTAAGCTGCCTTGCGATTAAGCTGTCTGGATCGCTTTCGTTGCCTAGCAGTTCGCGCTGCCAGAGCGCATAATCGGCATACTGCACAGGCAGCGGTAACCAAGCTGCCACCTCATCTTGACTTCGTGCTGTATAGGCCGCAGCAAGATCAGCGGCAAGCGGAGTCAGCGACCAGCCATCACCGACAATATGGTGCAAGAGAAGCAGCAGCACATGCTCATTGGGTCCAAAAACGAACAGTTGGACGCGAATCGCCGGTTCGGCCGACAAATCGAAGCTATGGCGCACAGCAGCAGCAAGTACCTCTGCGAACTCCGTTTCGTTCGTAGGGACAACATGGAGAGCAGGTCGTCCCTCGGCAGTACCCAGGATAAGTTGACGCGATGTCCCCAATGCCTCTGGGAAGATGGTGCGCAGCGTCTCGTGCCGTTCTACAACATCTTCAAGGGCGGCCTGCAGCACCTCCCGATCCAATTGTCCAGACAAGCGCATCACCAACGGAATGTTATAAGTTGGACTAGGCCCTTCTAGACAGTTAAGAAACCACAAGCGTTGTTGAGCGAAGGAAAGCGGAACTTCTTCCGGTCGAGCAACCGAGCGCACTGCGGGTCTGGCGTTCAGCCCTTGATCAAGTCGTTTCACAAGACCAGCAACGGTAGGAGCCTCAAAGAGGTTGCCGATTCCCAGTTCGACACCAAGGGCATCGCGAATACGGATCATCAAACGGGCCGCAAGCAAGGAATGGCCGCCCAGCTCGAAGAAGCCGTCATCAATACCCACTCGAGGCAAGGCGAGTACCTCTGCGAACAGATCACACAAAATTTCTTCCTGAGGTGTTCGAGGGCTTCTGCCCGTTACAGATAAGGAAAGATCAGGAACCGGCAGCGCCTTGCGATCAATTTTGCCGTTAGGAGTCAACGGCAGCTCCGTTAATAACACGAAAGCGGACGGCACCATATAATCCGGCAAACCGTCTGCGATAAATCGACGGAGCTCGGCAGACTCTGGACTAGCATTGGATGCTGATACGAGGTAAGCAACCAGTCGTTTATCTCCCGGTTGGTCTTCTCGAACCATGACCGAAACCTGAGCGATACTTTCATGCCGAGCAAGTGCAGCCTCGATCTCACCCAGTTCAATCCGGAAACCTCGAATCTTGATTTGATGATCAGCTCGACCAACATAATCAAGCGAACCATTGGCAAGCCATCTAGCAAGGTCGCCCGTACGGTACATCCTTGTGCCTGGCGTACCAAACGGATTAGCTACGAAACGCTCAGCCGTCAATCCTGGTCGCCCTAAATAACCGCGAGCTAGCCCAGCGCCAGCGATATAAAGATCCCCAATCACCCCCGGCGGAACAGGTTGTAGACTGGCGTCCAATACATAAAGCTGCGTATTCCAAATCGGCCAACCAATAGGCGGATTCCCTGCTTCCTCGTCATGAAGAAGGGCAGCTGCAGTTGACCATATCGTTGTTTCCGTCGGGCCATAAAGATTCGTAATTTGGCAGCCAAGAGCCTGTAAAGCGTGCTTAAGCCCAACCGGAAGCGCTTCGCCCCCTACGAGTACCCGCAGACCGCGAAGTGCAGGAGAATTGGTTGTCACTAATGAGTGCCACAAGGTAGGCGTAGCCTGCATCAGGGTAACGCCTGTCTCCGCGATTATTTTCGTTAAAGCCGGAGGGTCCTGAATGGTCATCTTTTGAGCGATAACAATTCCCGCCCCTCTGATAAGCGGAAGGAATATTTCCAAAGCTGCGATATCAAAAGCAATCGTAGTAACGGCGAGAAGCCGATCCTGCTCATTAAGTAAGAATTGCTCCTGCATAGCAAAGAGAAAGTTGGTTAAATTTTCATATGAAATAATGACGCCTTTAGGTCTACCAGTAGATCCCGATGTGTAGATAACGTAAGCCGAGTTTAATGGTGAGACATGCTGGGTCCGATCTGTATCGGTCAGATTGCTATCGGAAAATTGCCATAATCGCTCAATCGTGACAGCCTCATCGACTACGATCAGCGGAGCTATTAAGCCCTCGGGCAGCTTAGAGACAACAAGTGAACTCGTGATCACGCATACGGGCTCGGCATCTTCAAGCATATAAGCCATTCGATCAACCGGATAGTCGGGATCTAGCGGCAAATAGGCCGCTCCAGCCTTGAGCACTGCCAGAAGTCCAACAACCATCTCTATGGATCTTGGTAACGCCAAAGCCACAATTCGCTCTGGCCCTACACCCTGCGCAATCAATAGACGCGCAAGCCGATTTACCCGTATATTTAGCTCGCTGTAACTCAGCGTGGCGTTGTCGACAAGTAATGCAGCAGCATCTGGACTGCGAGCCACCTGCGCCTCGAATAACGCAGGTACATTCACCTGCGGCACAACATGTCGGGTCTCATTCCATGCGGCCACGACTTGATGACGTTCCTCAGGCAGGAGAAGCTCAAGCCTGCCGATCACCTGATTCTGATCGGTCTCCGCGATCGTTTCCAAGAAACGCAGGAAACGTCGTTGATGAATGGCGAGATCTTCCCTACTATACACCGCAGGGTTCGCATCCATATCAATACGCAACCCATTCCCATCTGACCTGTCATAAACGTTAATCGATATATCATCAACCGGCCCTGCCGATAGATTGTGCGTAGTGCCTCGATACCCAGCAAAGCTCAGATCATAGTCAAATGGCATAATATTAATCTGCGGACCGAACAATCTCCGGTTGTCACCAAGCAATTTGAGATCGCGACGCAATTCTTCGTGCCGGTAACCTTGATGGCGTCGTACCGCACGAATTTCTTTGGATACCTGTTTAACGAGCTCAGATATGCTCATATCTGGGCGTACCGACAAACGCAGTGGCAGCAAATTCATTACCATGCCAGGAATTCGAAGGGAAACTGAACCAAGTCGTCCCATCATAGGCAAGCCTAAGATGACATCCTGCGCACCAGTTAGACGAAAAACATAAGCAGCCGTAGTGGCTATAGCAAGATCAGACCAGTTCGCTGCAGTATTTTTGACAGCATCACGCAAGCGCTCTGCATGAGTAGGAGATAAATACGCTGTTAGACGTAGAAAGCTTCTAGATGTTCTTGGCGCTCGATCGGCCAAGCTCACAGCCTCAGGTTCATCGACAAAGCGTTCCAGCCAGAATTGACGATCCCGTTCAATCTTCTCCGATGCTCGATACGCGGAATCTTCATTCAAGATCGAAAGCAAGGAGCCAAATGTACTTTCTCCAAGCAGGAGCCCGCTTGCAAGTGCTGTATAGTTTCTCGCTACCCGCTGCGCAAGGAGCGAAAACCCAAAGCCATCCATCACAATATGATGAATACGTTGGTACCAGAAAAACCGATCAGGCCCCAACCTAAACAACGCTTCAGTAAAGAGAGGACCGCTTCTGAGATCGACAGGTTGGGACAAGTCTGCTTTCATCCATGCCTCCGCCGCTTCTTTTGGATCAGACTCTTTACTGACATCGATCACATACAGCGGCCAATCGGACGAGGGGTCCACTATTTGCCATGGCCCGTCCTCATCCTCGCCGAAGCGAACATGCAGCGTTTCAGCATCCATGACAGCCTGCCTTAATGCTGCTTCGAACAGAGCAGAGTCAATCGGACCGCTAATTTCTATACATTCGCCGGTATTATAGATTGGATTTTCTGGGTCGAGCTGTTGAGCAAACCAAATACCGGACTGTGCGCCCGACAATGACCAGCGAACCTCCTGACGATTAGGCATTGATCTCTACCTCCTTCATAAAGCATAGTAATCGATGTTTGGTATTGCCTGCTGCTGCCGAGAAGACAACAATTCCCACCATTCAATGAGCGTCGGACGTTCTGCTAGCTCAACAAAGGTGACCTCAATCCCACTGCGACGCCATTTTTCAACAAGACTCATAATCCGAACGGAATCAAGTCCCCTGTCATTAATCAGATCATCACTATCGGCGATATCTGAGGGTGACTCATAGAGAATTTGGGCTATATGTTCACGAACAAGCTCTAGCGTTAACAGTCCAAGATCCGTTGCAGCCGCTGCTTCCTCTTGGCCAGATTGCTTCTTATTTAGTTCATCTAGCAAACTTCGCGTTGTCGTTGTAACTGCGCATCGCTGAGCCGCGTAAGTCATAGCCATTTTGTGATTCTCCCAGGAGAAATCAGCTACTGCATCAATGACGAAAAAAGGCTCTATATCCTGCATAAATGCCTCGCAAGTTGTTAGCAAACATCCGATGTGGGCATATATCCCACACACAATAAGCTGATCTCTGCCCCGCTCTTGCATAATCTCAAGAAGATTCGTCTTTCGAAATGCACTATATCGCCATTTGGTTAGCTGAATGTCATGCTCATCTGGTGCAAGCTCTTCCACGATTTGTTTCTGATAAGGACCATCGTTAATCCCAGATCCCCAGAAATCTTGGAGCAAGCCCCGCTGCTCAGGCGTTTGCCCGCCAGGCTGCGCCGAGTAAACCACTGGTATTCCAAGCTGCGCACACTGGTTCTTTAGTAACTTAATATTAGCTAAGAGTTCCACAATAGGTGATTCACCTGCAGTGAAAGCATCTACGAAATAACGCTGCATATCATGGATAAGAAGAACAGCACGTTTAGGATCAGGCGTCCAGGATACCTTGTTTTCTGGCAAATCGGATGCCCCTGGCATTGGATAAGATACGATGGCAGGCAGAGCCATTAAATTCCCTCATTTCGTTTTTTACAATATTTGATTGGCAGCTATGCATGTAAGTACATAATAAACAATCTAAAATCCAGCGTTTGCAACAGACGACAGCTTCTGTGCGATCGATTCACGCAATGCCTTTTTACTAACTTTCCCGACGCCAGTCTGTGGAAAAGAGTCAATGAACTCCACACGATCTGGAATCTTATAGGCCGCCAGCCCGCGCTCTCGCAGAAAAGCTTTCAGTTCACCTGCCGTTGCAGGTCGTTCATGCAGGATCACAAAAGCACACGTTCTTTCGCCCAAAAATTCATCGGGCATGGAGACCACCGCTACATCATGTACGGCCGGATGCGCAAGTAGATGATTCTCAATCTCCTCAGCCGCAACTTTATCCCCGCCACGGTTGATCTGATCCTTGGCGCGTCCTTCCACAACTAAATACCCTGATGCAGTCAGCCTAACAAGATCGCCCGTACGGTAGAAGCCATCAAGCGTGAACGCCTTCGCATTGTGTTCTTCCGCCTTGTAATATCCACGAATGGTGTAAGGCCCACGAGTTAATAGATGCCCTGTTTGGCCCTGTTCAACCTCCTGATCATCCTCATCGACGACACGAATCTCATCGTAAGGCGACATGGGTCTGCCTTGGGTGTTCACAAGAGTTTCCTCCGGGTCATCCAAGCGAGTATAGTTTACAAGGCCTTCTGCCATGCCGAACACTTGCTGTAGGGTACAACCCAAGGTAGATCTGACTCGACGGGCGACTTCCTCACTAAACTTAGCACCGCCGACCTGCAGTACTTGAAGGCTAGATAGATCGTAATGCCGCGATGATGCTGCTTCTAGCCATATCAGCGCAAGTGGTGGTACGAGGCCAGTAATCGTAACTCGTTCCCGTGCAATAAGAGGGAACGCATCATCCGGACTTGATCTGGGTGCGAGCACGACTCTGCCACCGGCATATAACGTACCGAGTACGCCAGGCGAGCTAAGGGGATAGTTGTGTGCAACCGGAAGAACTGCAAGGTACACACTGCTCTCATCCAGTTTGCAAATATCAGCACTTACTCGCAGGCTGTAGATATAATCATCGTGCGTTCGAGGGATCAGCTTAGGTAAGCCGGTACTCCCGCCAGATAATTGAAGGAAAGCGACATCACTAGCATTTACTTCAGGCAAAATGGTAGGCTCCGTGTGTAAGTCACCTAATGCCGTAAACTCCTGCGGATCACCTACAACAATCACATTCCTCAAGGTCGGCACCTTATTCTGAGCCTGTCTGGCAAGTTCCCGGTAATCAAATCCCGAGTATGTATCCGGTATAATGTAAGCCACCGCTTCTGTAAACTCACTGAAATACGTAATCTCACTACTTCGATGTAAAGGAAGGGCGAAAACAGGCAGGGCACCTAACCGGAACAATGCGAAGCAAACCTCAAAGAACTCTGAAATATTCGGGAGTTGAACGATAACACGATCCATTGGTTTTATGCCCAACTTGCTTAAGCCCGCAGCTAAACGATCAGCTTTAGTATCCAGCTCACCGTAGCTCCAACAGCTTTCACCACTTGTGATTGCAATACGATCACCATGCTTAGAAGCTCGTGTCCGCAGCATGTCCCCGAATGTCTCACCTTGCCAGCAGCCCTCCTTCCGGTAACGATCTGCATACTCATTGGGCCACGACGGGCATCTTGACAACATCAATCATTCCTCCTTCTTTCTTCCTTACTCTGGCTTCAAGCCCATAGCAAGAAGCATCGTACCGAATTTAGCTGATGTCTCTGCGAGTTCCCCCTCTGCACTTGATCCAAGGACGACTCCCGCCCCCGCAAACAGACGTAGTGATCGATCATCCACTTCTGCACAACGAATGGTTACGATCCACTCTCCATCACCGTTCGAATCGCACCAGCCAACCATTCCCGTATAGAACCCCCGATCGAATGGTTCAATCTCTTGGATGGCTGCACGTGCCAAATCAGTCGGAGTTCCACACACCGCTGGAGTCGGATGCAGGGCTACAGCTAGCTCTAGCGATGAGATAGATGGATCGGCAAGTTCGCCTTTAATCTGACTTGAGAGATGCCACATCGTCGCCGTGTGAATCAAGGACGGAGCCGAGGGTACATCTAACTTCTTGCAATAAGGTCGAAGCGCGGCTGCTACAGCTTCTACAACTACCGCATGTTCATGCAAATCTTTGGGAGAAGAGAGCAAGGCAGCGGCCCGTCGCTGATCCTCCAAAGGATCATTACTCCGAGGTGTGGAACCCGCCAATGGATTGGAGACTACCTGTAATCCCGTTCTTGAAACGAGCAGTTCAGGACTGGCTCCAATCAATGTTCGGCAGCTTGTTACTAGGGAATCGACGCACAAGCTAGAATCATCATTTTCCTGCTTGGGTAGATCCACGGCGAACGTGTAGCCATGGGTGTTATGCCTCGCGAGGTTGCGAAGCAGTTGGTGGATATCGACCTTTGTCGGTGAAGTAAGATGCAGTGATCTGGCAAGCACAATTTTGCGGAGATCACCTTTTTCGAGTAGTGCCAGTCCTTTTTCTACACCTCGTATATAGTCGACTGGTTCTGGAACTGCTTGCATCGCATAGGCAGCTCCAACTATTCCCTCTGCTTTGTTAGGTTCAACATGTAGTGGACCTGACCATTGAATAGACTTGGGTACGACAAGTTGAGCAGGCTTCGTGTGGTCAAAAGGCACCGCCCCCACGACGATAGGCACGCCCAGATCAGCCTGCTTCGCGCCATTCAGTAGCGCTGTAACACGCGCTGGCAGAAGCTTCAAATCATTGTTTCCCTCTTGATTGTGCAGGGTTGCAAATGTCCCCTGCGCAAGCAAAGTTCGCAGCGGTGAAGCCAAGAAGAAAGTCGAGTTTGCTTTGTATTCATCTAAAAGTTGGGTGGCAGAAGCCACCGGAGCAATATCATATTTCATAGTCTCCAAAACCTCCGTTCAAATTGTTTAGACCCCCAAAGTGGCGCCGCCATCCACACACAGATCATGCATCGTGATATGTTTGGCTTGATCTGAGACAAGAAAGACAACCGCATCTGCAATAGCCGAGGGTGCCGCTATCTTTTTCAGCGGGATTCCTACTCGGTATGTATCTAGAGAACCAGCGATCACTGCTTCGGCCCCATGCTCGTCTGACCAAAGTAAGCGCTGCATGGCCGTGTCTGTCGATCCGGGGGACACGACATTGCAGCGAATGTTGTGTTGGGCGTTTTCCAGCCCAAGACATTTGGTAAATTGGGTCGAAGCGGCTTTAGAAGCTGCGTAAGCTGACATATTCATACGCGGTACGCCTGCTGCATTGGATCCGACCGTGACGACGGCCCCCGACTTACGGGGCACCATCCGCTTAATAACGGAACGGGAAACATAGAAAACACCCGTCGTATTGACTGCGAAAGTCAGCGCCCAGTCATCATTACTGAGCGTCTCGATTGAACCCATGCGCAGTATACCGGCTACGTTGACCAAAATTTCAATTGGCCCTAGGTCACGTTCGATGCGGTCCACGGCATCATCAACAGCTGCACTATCGCTTACATCCGCTGGGAAGGCAGCGGCTGAGTAACCGTTAGCGCGAAGCTCGCTTACCAGATGCTCCACTCCCTCTGCATGCTTATCTACTACAGCAACGAAGGCACCAAGCTCAGCAAGTGATCGTGCCACTGCTTCTCCAATCCCTTGCGCAGCACCTGTTATTAGAGCTACCTTGCCTTTAATTCCCTTGCAATCCATTTCTCATTTCCTTTCCTTAGAGCAAAGCCCACAATCTAAAAAAATCCTCACTCTACAAAATGAATTAGTTGATAATGATTATCATTTTCAATTAATGTAATCAATCATACTCAAATCAAGCTCTAAGGTCAAAGCTGATTTCAGCCCCTATTCGACCATTTTGGCCGATTCTCATTATTATTGATCACCTCTATTCTAAGTCCATCAAGCTTTTTTGGAATAATATCTAAATTAGTCTTTTATTTACTCTTTTTTTCGTTAATTGAGCTCTCGTAATGAGATCTTAAGAATCGCATTATGTATAAACAAGCTACTTCCTTCGAAAACGACCTCATTACGATACTCCGCTGCGTACGCTCATTTCATGCATTAACAGATAAAGAACGCCATCCAAATCGCAGAGCGCGGCTGATTAGAACAGGTAATACGGAGACATGACCTTCGTCCTCGAATTGCTTAAACTCCACACGTAATCCCTGATTAGCAAGCTTAGATAAACGTTCAGAAAGCTCTTTCGCATTGTCATTCATACGACTTTTGTGACTACTCTCTAATTCACCTACTGTGAGCAGTAAGCCGATGTCCATTGAATTCTGCTCCATACGCAAAGTAAAATGCTGCTCTTCTTCAAGAAGGATTCGTTTGTTCCAATGAATGGATGGGCTTCCTGCTATATAGCTCTGGAAGGCAGTAGGCTTCGTGAACAGCACATGCAGCACGAAGAGTCCTCCAAGCGAATGGCCAAAGATCATTTGTCTGTTGCTATCAATAGGGAAATCACGTTCGATTTCCGGCTTAAGCTCCTCTTCTATGAATGTTAAAAAAGCTTCAGCCCCGCCTTGTTCCGGCCATTCTGTCCCATCTGGTCTCTTAGGCAACTCTGAAACAGGCATTGGCAGTGTGTAATCGTAATAGCGTGCAGAAGCAAACGGAGCTTCCGTCTGATAACCGATGCCGACAACGATCGCAGGAACAACCCCTGTCTTCTCAGGGCGACGTCCTTGTAAGCGCTGAGCCTCTACCATCGTTCCGAATACCGCATTGGCATCCAGCAAATAGATGACTGGGAACCCTGTAACAGGCGGTTCTTCGTCAGGTGTGTAGACAAAGATTCGGTAGTCACTATTTCCAACTCGCGATTGCATGACACGCTGTTCTGTCCCCGGTATTGTGACCTCGGTGCTGTCTTTCACCTTATTTACGGCCTCTACATTTGTTTGGAGAGCCACCTTGTGTATTCCTCCTCTACTACTCATCCACTACACAATAAATGATAATGATTATCATTTCCAATTATAAAATACACATGCTTTACCGACCATGGATGATATCCAGAATTGCTTTTGTACGATCTCCAGAGAAAATCATCGATATCTAGTTACCGATGAGCTCTTCGCTGAAAGTGGCATTTTCAGGCCAAAGGGCATTTTAGCTATACAAAAAACTCTCCTTAAGACTACAAGTAAGGTTCATCTTATGGATGTCCTTTTGCTTATCGACCGTAAGGAGAGAATATGGGAAAAGCCAACTGTGATAGCTTCAACTTCTTTTTTTGTTCAGATAAAGCAAATAGATGAAATAAGGGACTCCAATAATAGAAACAACGATGCCCACTGGTAATTCTACCGGAGCAAAGAGCATTTTCCCGATAAAATCAGAAACCATGACCAGGAGTGCACCGACGATGCCACATACGGGGATGATTCGCTTATGCGCGTTCCCGACAAGACGCCTTGCGATATGCGGAGCCATTAAACCAATAAAACCAATGCCGCCAGAGACAGACACGCATGCGCTCACAACACCGATACTGCTTAACAATAGGATGCCTTTCTCTTTCTCCGAAGACACGCCAATACTTCTTACGCTATCTTCATCCAGTCGAAACAAATCAAGAATATAAGATCTTCTAACAATAATCGGAATCAGTATCAGCAACCACGGTAATATGGAAACAATATATTTCCAATTCGCATTGTAGATGCTGCCCGAAGTCCATACCGCTGCCATCTCAAAATCTTTGGCATTCATTTTCAACGTTAAAAAAAGCGAAATCGCCCCTAAACCGGATGCAATCGCGATCCCAGTCAATAGAAGTCGTTGCGGCTCCAACCTGCCATTTTTCCAGGAAAACACATAAATAAGAAGCGCTGCGGTCAGTCCGCCTACCAAGCCAAATAGCGGCATAGCCAGAATGGACGCCCACCCGCTTCCTTTGATCTGACCTTGATAGAAAAATAAAAAAATGACCATGGCCGCTCCGGATCCTGCATTGATTCCTAATATCCCGGGATCTGCCAACCCGTTTCTCGTTACGCTCTGAATGACTGCACCTGAAATACCTAGGCCTACTCCAACAAGCCCAGCAATGACGATCCGAGGCAGACGAAACTCAAAGATAACCAGATCCTGATCTGGTTTCGGGTCTATTCGCAGCAAGGTTCGAATAACATCCATGACCGTAATGTCGAAAGCGCCATTCGTCAAACTCATATACACGGTAAGTAAAATAAGACCACTTCCAACGATCAGCACCGTTGCATAACTTCGCTTGTAAGCACTACGCATGCTTCCCGCCTCCTCTCGTTCTTACGAGATAAAGGAAAAAAGGAACGCCAATGATCGCAGTGACAACGCCAATTGGCATCTCAAAGGGATAATTAAGAAAGCGGCTGAGCACATCGCAAAGCGCTAGGAACACCCCTCCAAGCAAACCGGCGCAAGGAATAATCCATTTGTACTCGACTCCAATCAAAAACCGTGCGATATGAGGAACAATAAGTCCTACAAAGCCGATTTTACCTGCAAGCGCTACCGATATTCCTGTAAGAATAACAACACTTAAGGTAGCCAACAGCTTAATAAGCACCGTTTTTTGTCCCAAATTCACAGCAATATCTTCACCCAGCGCAAGAACTGAGACCGATTTGGATATCCAGATTGCAATCAAAATGCCGACCACCGCAAAGGGAATCGCCAGCTTAATGAGTCCTGGGTCCATCTGATGCAGCCTCGCATTGTACCAAAAGCTAATATTTTGCGATATTTGAAAATAAGTCGATAACGCTGCGGAAATGCTGCTTAGAAACGTACCAATAATCGTACCCAAGATCGCCATTCGAACCGGCGAGAGTCCTCCCGGCAGAAGAGAGGCCAATCCGAAAACAATAGCAATACTAAGCGCCGAACCCATAAATGAGTAAACTATCATTTCCATAGAGGAAGCATTCGGCATGAAAATCATACAGATTGTAATTGCAAAAGCCGAACCGTCAGAAACGCCCATAATGGAAGGGGAAGCCAGATAATTTCTTGTTATCCCTTGCATCAGCGCTCCCGATATAGCTAGAAAAGCTCCAATCAGCAGAGCCCCGATCACTCTAGGAAATCGGGACTGCATAATAATCTGATGATTCACATTCCCCGCATCAAAATGGAACAGCGCATCACGAATCGTGCCTAGCTCAATGTGCTTAGCTCCATAAAGGATCGACAAGATCATGGTGAACACAATGAAAAACGGTGAACTGCCTATGATCAAGACATATGCAGGAATTTTTATTCGCATATCATTCGGCTCACTTCGTTTGAACTAACTTACTATTTTTCACAGCTTCCAAGAACGAAATTTTACTGTAAGCCGTACCGCCTTGTGCAATCGGATCTACCAAGTTCGTATATAAATTGCCACTCTTGTTGGCATTTATGCTTTTCCATATTGGATTACTTTTCAACTCATCGAAGATTTTAGGCGTATCTTTATTTTCTTCTTCTGAAAATTGAACGAACAGAAAATCCGGATTAATCTCAGACAATTTTTCCATTGAGATGAGTTGCTGCGCCTTCGCTTGTTTCACTTCTTCTGGAACAGTAGCCCCTAGCTCCGCATAAATGGATGGGTTGAAGAATACATCTGCCGGATATATGAACATGCTGCCTGCTCGTACGCGAATAGCCAGAACCTTTTTATCCTTTAAGACTGGTCCAATCTTTTCTTTGAGCACTTTGAGCTCATCCTTATAGGATTGCAGCGATTTCTTCGCTTCCTCCTGCTTTCCTGCAATCTCTCCAAGCAAATTCAGGTTTGTTTCCCAATCTGTAGAAATATGTGATACAGGAATCGTTGTGGCTACCTTGCTCAATTTCTCTATCGCTTCAGCTGGGAACTTAGTGCTGCTCAAAATAACATCCGGTTTAAGCTTTAGAATCGCTTCGATGTTGGGCTGGGACTTCTCCCCGATCCCTTCAACACCTTGTGTAATTTTGGCAAACATCGGCGGGAATTTACCGCCTACAGTTGAAGCTCCGGTCGGTTTAACACCAAGCACCAATGCATCTTCCATCGACTCGATCGAGCCAGCGATAACAATCTTCTCTGCTTTGGCCGGAACCACATACTCTTTACCCAAATAACTGATTTTTCTTGAAGCATTAACAGCGCTTGCTGGACTAGCGGAAGGATTGCTGCTAGCAGCAGTTTCACTTTTCGGACTTGCGGATGTTGCGTTGGTCGGCTTGACCTCCTCCTTAGCCCCACAAGCTGTTAATCCCATTATCATGACAGACGCCAAACCTAATGCCCATACTTTGTTTTTCATTGTCAATTAAACCCCTCTCTATCATCATGCCTTGGAAACATCCATTTCAGAGCTTCCGGAAATCGTTTCGTAAAATATCGCCATTCATGCGTCGCACCTTTTTCAATGTTCAGACACACGTTCTCATGCGGATAGCCATGTTCCAGAAGTAACTGAAAAACTTCTTCATTTCTAGCAACCATATCCTTTTGGATGTTCGTCTTGCCTGCTCCCTCAGCACCACCCACATACATATATACCCTGCGATCCGTCGCTCGAGGCGTTTCTTTCTTCATATAAGCCGTAAAACCTTCGAACCAAAATGACCCAGAGATCGAACCGATTCTCCCGAACACGGTAGGCTGTAAATTAGCTGCATACATAGAAATAAGTCCGCCAAAAGAGGCTCCAATCATGCCCGTATGATCTGCATCCGTTTTTGTACGATGCTCTTGGTCGATATAAGGTTTAAGTTCATCTACGATAAAAGAAACATACTCAGAACCTCTACCACCAAAATCAGGAAACCTATCCGCCAACGCTTTGGACGACCAAGGCGTATATTCGTCGATTCGATGTTTGGGCTGTATACCCACTAGTATCAATTGTTCAAGCGCTTCTTTTGCAAACATGTCCTCCAGGACGGCCAAGGAGTTACTTTGCAGAGGATCGAACAAGTCTTCCCCGTCTTGTACATAAACTACCGGAAATTTGGCTCCGATTGTCTGGTAGCTGGGTGGAAGATAGATAGCAATTCTTCTACCCTTGAATGATTGCGTCGTAATCGTCCCGTTCATCGATCATGCCTCATTATATAAAGTAACGAGTTGTGCGGCAGGTATTCGGTCTTTTGCTGCTGGAATCTGGGCTGGATATCCAATGTGCAGATTACCAATTGCTTTTTCGCCCGGCTGGATACCCATTGCTTCACGGAACGTTGGATCTTGGAGCCAACCATAAGTTTCCCAAATCAATCCAATCCCCTTCTCCCATGCAAGCAAGCTAAAATTGTGAATCACACAGCTCGTCGAAGCATAGTCTTCTTCCCGTACAATAGGATCGGAGTCTTCCTTCATGAGAACGGTCATGAACATTGGAATGGCCATAATTTTTTTGTAAAATCTTTCGCCGACTTCCTTCTTTTTTGATGGGTCAACTTCCCTGTTCTCTTTCAAGCTTCTAACAGCTTCAGCAAGCTTTTTACGTCCCTCGCCGTAGGTAACTATAAAACGCCAGGGCTGAGTCATATGATAATTGGGTACCCATACGGCGGTATCCAGTATTTCAATGACAAGATCAGGAGACACAGGACGATCCTCAAAGCTATGAACCGATCTGCGTTCCCTTAATAATTGAAATAATTCCACAACATACCCCCAAATAATTAAGCCTTAGCTGCCTTTGAAAATAATTATCATTTCACTGATAAACATTCTCATTAAGATTATAAACGACGTCCTCCTCTTCGAACATGGACAATATCCAGAAATCAATTTGGACGATCTCCATATAAGTGTCTAAGCACATCGTCGATCATCCGTTCACTGGCGCTGGCGGAATATTCTCGCCAAGGGTCTGAAGATATCACATAGGCATGATTCCTCCGAACTGCTTTTAAATCCCGCCATAATGGAGAGGTTTGAAGGGATTGCCAATGGCTTAATGACTCCGGCTCGTGGCACACATTCACTAAAATCCGATCAGGGTCGTATGCAGCCAATTCTTCTGCTGTAATCAATTGATTATAGGCTGTTGGATTGAATCCGTTAGGGCAATTCAGTTGTAAATCATGGTAAAGCACATCCCGCATCCCTCGCGTTGGACATATATTACACCTATTCTTAAAAATGCTCATAATGAGAACCGTATCGTCTCTGAGTTCCCGATTCAGCTGCTCTCTGGCAAATTTTACTTTTCGATCATATTTGTGTAGCCAAGCATCCGCTTCTTGTGAAGCGCCAACAAACTGGGCCGTCAGTTGCAGTTGCTCCCTCCAATTCTTTTCCTTCCATGGAACGAAGAATACAGGCGCTACTTTCTCCAGCTTTTCTTTCTCATGCAGATGCAGGTCATCACGGCTGCTGATCACCATATCCGGATCAGCCCGGATAAGCGCTTCAATATTCGATTCCCAGTCTTCATTGAAACGGTAAGCGCTAAGATGTATAGGAATATCCATCCGGTACATTTTATGATAGTAAGCCGTCCATTTCGGGTGAAGCGGAGCCGCGTAAGGAATCATTTTTAGTGCAAGCAATTGACCGATGATGGGAGTCGTATAGGCGACAATTTTACGACGACGGTTTTTCATATAAGCAGTTGGCGACACCCCAACCTCTTGCTTGAACTTGCGACTAAAATAGAACTCATCGTTATAGCCGACTTGGTGAGCAATATCGCGTAAGCGAGCGTCCGACTGTACCATGAATTGCTTGGCGGAGTTGACCCTTACTTCCGTAACATAATCAATGGTACTTTTCCCATAGGTCTTCTTAAATAAATCCACATAATACTTGGGACTGATTTCCGCCATACGTGCCAATTGCTCAATGTTCAAATTCTCGTGATAATGGCTATCTATATAAGCTTTGGTTCGATCCAACGCTGTTCGTGAGTCGGACTCAGGCCGAAGGCGCACATTTTTCATTATGCCATATAACAATTCCTGAAAGGTAGACTGCCCGCGAAATCGTTCTAAAGGCTGTTCACTTCGGCAATAGGTAAGCATCAAATCACATAACATGCTCATCTGATTGTCCGGGTAAACTTGGACTTCCCCTTTTAGTAGCCCCCCCTTTTTAGAGGCTGAATCCCCACTAACATCGAACTTGATCACATAGAGTTCCAATTCCTCATCTGCTCCCAAGGTTACTCCAATGGTCTGTCCTGGCAATGCGATATGTACGGCATCCTGCCTTAATCGGTAGTCATGTAAATCAACCGTTAATCGGCCCAAGCCATTCTTAACAATAATCAAGGCATGCGATTGAATGAGCTGATGCTCCATCCGACCCTCGCGCAGCCATTCGATACTCCGAAGTTTAAACCATATTTCGTCCAGAAAATCATATATAGGTTCATCATGAAGAAGTGTATGCAGCAAAATGAACACCCCTCTCAAATTTGAAAATGATAATCATTATCATATAATGAACTTAGCATATTGAAGGAATAACGGTCAAGCAGAAGCTACTACGTAAGCATATTTGCAATAAGTATACGCATGCTTCTCAATAAATAAAACGACTCTGTTCGCGTTTCCTGCGATAGAGTCGTTTTACTTATTTAAAAGCGCAAGATTTTAAAATGATGAGCAAGCATTATAAGGGGTCATGACTTACTCCAGGTGATGTCGAACCGATCTTGCTACTTTTCGATCGATTGACGATCACGATGCCCGATACGACCAAACCAAGGGCAGCAAGCACAATAAGATGCATCTCCTCACCTAACATTAATGCAGACAAGATCACACCAAAAACCGGAATTAAGAATAAATACATAGAAATGCTGCCGACTTTGTTGTATTTCATGACGTTATTCCAGAGCACGAAGCCAACCCCAGATAGAAAGGCCAAATACAACAGCATGAAGATGGTTTTCCATGTGAACTCAAACGGCAAAGGTCCTTCGAAAGCCGCCCCCACTGCGAACATTGCCACTCCACCGAGCAGCATCTGCCAGCTAGTCATATACAGGACATCAAGCTCCTTTGCTTCATTTTTGGACAGGACGTTGCCCAGCGCACCGAAAAACATCGCAATCAGCAGACAGATTTCTCCAATGCCAACTTGAAGCGTCATCTCCCCTTTGGTCATGTTGACCAATACAGCCCCACCAAAACCTAGCACTAAACCTAGTATTTTTTTTATATTTAAACGGTCATTTTTATACATAAAATGAGCAAGAAGAATTTGGAAAAACGAAGTCGTTCCTGCAATAATCGAGCCTTGGATCCCTGTGCTGGCACTCAAGCCGTAATAAAAAAAGACGTATTGGAGAAACGTTTGAAACAAACCAATTTTACTGATTTTCAACAGCGTTCCTTGCTGATACCTCACCCTTTTCCCGATTAGCACCATAAATAAAAAGATAAGCAGTGCGGCGAGGACAAAACGATATCCTGCAAACAGCAGCTGCCCGGACCAGTCTGCTTTTCCTATCCCTAGCTCCCCATAACTGAGTTTAACGAATGGAAAAGCACTCCCCCAAAGCAAAGTTGCTAGTGTAGCAGCCAACATTATACCTAGTGGATGCTTAAAAAATTTCTCAGAAGTCATAGCTATTCACACCTCGATGAATTTTAATCTGCTTGCATAGCTATTCATTATACATGAAAAATAGTGACTTGATCTGAAATTCAAACAATTTAATTAATCCAAAATTTTATACAATTTCCAATAACCATTAAATTCTTTGTACAACGAGGCCCATTCCGCCCCTTGATCATAAAGATAAGGATACTTTTGGTTGACGCCGTCTAAGGATAATACCGCTTGGGGATTAGGAACCAGTATAAAGTTAATCTTATGCTCCTTTGGATTAGCAAGCGAATCCATAAAATCATGATCACTTGTAATAACAAAGTTTTGTGGATGATGACTTCCCATAATAATTCGGAAGGCGCTAAATGAATCCGTTAATATCATTTGATCTGACAAGTGATCGTTGATATAAGCGGTTGCTGCCGCCCCTGCTTCTTGCTCTGCAAATAACTTATTATGCCGAAAAGCTTCATATTCATCAGACGCTATTTGGGGATTATTCATCATCATACCCATGACGACGGTACTAACAAGCATGCCAAGAATTAGCGCCGTTGATCCCATTTCCCGAAATTTCATTCGACTAATCTCATAGGGGATCCATACAGCTACAATCGGAAAAGCATACATATAATAACGAATCCACGCCGCAGTCCCTCCTTTAAGCAATAAGATAACTTGCATGAAGGGAATCGAAGTAGCTAGAATGAGCAGCATAAGAAAATCCCATTTGAATAAACGGCGCTCGACAATGCGTATTACAAAAATGATCAAAAGCGGTATGCAGAAATACCATAAACGCTCAGCAACAAAGAGTAGCGTTGGAATCGGATTGTTCATCAAGGATGTGAATTTTTCATCACCCTTTAAAAGGACGGCCTGTCCTAGATTTCCGTAAGTCGAAGTCAGGAAATACAACCCATCCCCCTTAATCGTGTAATTGAAGAAAATCCATAACAATCCTGAGAAAACAACTGGGGTTAGCAGAAGCGTCAGTGTTCCTTCCACTTGTTGAAGTCGTTCCTTTATAGGGGAATGTTTGGTCCGCAATACCCAGACCACAACAACTATCGCCATTGCCGCCCCAAAAAATACGGTTTCATAACGCGTCCAAAAGGCAAACGAAAGTGCGAGTGCAGCAATAACTAAATGTCTCGCACCATCACTATGCATCCAGATTAGAATTTGAAAAACGGCTAAATTAATAAAATAAATAAAAATAACCTCTGTTAGTCCATTAGCACCGTAATAGAAAATATAAGGATTAAAAGCATAAAGAAAGGCTATTGCGAGACTTAGCCACTTATTCACACCGAACTGCAAGCCTGCTTTCACAATTAGTGCTGCAGTTAAAGCGGCAAACAAACTGGAAACAATGACTGCAGCTAATCCATACGAAGCAAGTCCAGGAAATAAAGGATAAAAGATAAGTACGATCATTTCCATGAAACTTGGAAGGGGATTCCAAATAAATCCGATGTTCGCAAGGCTCGGTTCACGGCTATACAGAACATAGAAAGCGTTAGCCACGCGGCTCGATGCATCGCCTGACATGAATCCATAGACGGCAGTTAAATAATAGCCCACAGCAAGCTCTAAAAATAAAACTACACTAAATATGCCATAGATTGGTCGTTTCCACACAATAGACATTCCAGTTCACCTATCCATTACTATTAATTACTTACATCGCCTTGTCGTGAGTCGATACTGTAAGGTGCGTATCCGTTGTTGAGTGCCCGTGTGTCGTTTTCTCCCAGTAAAACGGCTTTGTAATGAGTTGAATAGCTGCTTTAATCGCGGCTATACTCATTAACACCCAATAAATCGGTGCCAATAATGTATATTTGATAAGCGAAACTAATCGCAGGCATTAAATGATATTTAGTCAATAGGTCCTCATACTGAGTGGGCCAATTCTCTGCCTCTAATCGTCCAAGTAAATAACCTAAGCGGAACGCAAATACACCACAATTCCACAATGCTCCAAGACTGATCAAGTTAGATGCTTCCACATTAGAAGGTTTTTCTACAAATCTATCTACCTTTAAAAGTGTTGCATGCTTTTGAAAAGGTTCTGTGAGTATATAACCAAATTTTTCCGAAGGATGCGTGGGATTCAGACCAATAAGCCCAATGTTGGCTTTAGATACTTCAAATTCAATCGCTAATTGTTTAATAGAAGCATAGAAACCTTCATCTGCGTCAACATCAACAGGCATTACAACAATGACTTCGTCGTCTCTCACATTTTTGTGCGTATGTAAAAAGCTAGATGCTAAACTGATAGCTGGAAATGTATCTCTTTTAACAGGTTCGAGCACAAGAGGAACTTCATCTCCGAGTTGAGATTGGATGACTTCTTGTTGTATGCCACTCGCAGTTATAACAACTGAGTCGGCGAGATCATTCACATTCAAATGCGCCCAAACACGCTGAAGCATAGATGTTTGACATTCATGCATAGGATTATCTGTACCCATGACCTTGATAAATTGCTTAGAACGATAATCGTTGGACAGCGGCCACAATCGTTTACCAGATCCACCAGATAAAAGTATTATCTTCATCTCGTTCTCCCTCTAGCTTTCCTCTAGCTTTTCATGAACGATCCTTAACTTCGCAGTTAATCCACAATTAGCAATTAGGACTTTAGACTCTGCAATAGTAAAAAAGTCACGTTTATAATATTTTCCAATATATATATTTTGGGACTTGTCATCATATAGGTAATTAAACCTACTTCTAGAATTAGCCTAAAGTAAACTACACCGGCAAATATCAAATCGTTGATGATGTTTGTTAGCTTTCTTGTAACATTCTGCGCGTAGGCTCCCTGTTCCCGTCCACGAACCCGCTGACAATACCATATCCTGAAGCTAGAGTCGCCTCCCCTTCCGCCCAATGCCCCTACATGCCATAAAAAAAGATCCCCTATACGGGGATCACAATACGCATTTATGGGTAAGCGAGACCTTCTCAGCACTCTGGGTTGGGCTACTGGATTCGTTGTAAGACTGCCTAACTTAACAATTGCTTACTCATTTTGAAATTAACTAATTCAATTCCCCTTCGTTCTACTGTTTGCGACTGCGTTATTCGGTACCGTTGGCGTTCAAAAAATGGTCTAGCCGTG
This sequence comes from Paenibacillus sp. SYP-B3998, assembly GCF_010820665.1. GTDB lineage: Bacteria > Bacillota > Bacilli > Paenibacillales > NBRC-103111 > Paenibacillus_E. Next base: position 458,807 of record NZ_JAAIKC010000002.1, read on the forward strand.
ATACTCGCCTCTGTCTCCATTTCAACTAGACCAAGTCTTCTTGCTTCGGATTCAAGTATGTTCAACAGAGTTGAAGCAATACCTTGTCTTTGAAAATCTTTGTGAATGTATAGTCGATCTAAATGACCCTCATGCGTCATGTCTGAAAAGCCGACGATTTTACCATTGATTTCGGCAACATAGGTGATATTTAACTTCATTAATTGTTTCCAAGTTTTCAGCTTGAGCTCCAATTCATCTTTAGGTGCCCAAGCATCAAGCTGCTCTGGCGAATAATCCTTTTTATTTATCGTATACACGGTTTCATAGAATAACGAGATTATTTGGCTAATATCGGTATCACGGAACTTTCTGATTTCCATTTGTATCCTCCAAATTAAATCCAGTATTTTCACTTTTGCGATCTTGCTGTCTTACTTGGGAAACCCCATTTTCTACTTTTCATTATGCTATACTAAGCAAATCAATTTCCAAAAAACTTGAATTCACCACCTTTATTAAGGAGAAGTGATTACTTATGCATACCGTCATCGAACCCAAAATTTTATATTTTGGAACCTCAGTCGTACTCATCAGCACGTTAAACGAAAATGGAACCCCCAATCTGGCACCTATGTCCTCCGCATGGTGGCTAAACCAATCCTGTATGCTCGGATTGAGCAGCAAATCTCAAACGGTTCAAAATTTGCTGCGCGAAAGGCAATGTGTTCTAAATCTTCCTTCAACGGATTTAATTCCCGCGGTGGAGCAGTTGACTCTGCTTACGGGAAGCAATCCCGTACCAGAATCTAAAGCGAAGAGAGGTTATCAGCACGAAGCTGATAAATTCGGCATCGCTAAGCTTACTCCTCTACCCTCACAACTGGTTCAAGCACCACGAGTCGCCGAATGCCAAATCCAGTTAGAAGCAACGGTTGAAAATGTGTACGCTTTTGAGCAGCCAAGCTCTTTAGCTGCTATTGAACTGCGTATTGTCCGTGTCCATGTCGACGAAAAGTTACTGATGGATGGACATGCCAATTACATTGATCCTTCGAAGTGGAAACCGATGATCATGAATTTTTGCGAATACTTCGGACTCGCTGACCAACTTTCGACTTCAAGGCTAGCTCCAGTATTTGGCCCCTCTTCTGATAGTAATTCAGCTAAATAATTTAGACAAACTTGGCATGATTGCATTCAATTCCCGTTAAGCTGCCCGCTGTCGATAAAGAAAGGAGCCGACGCTAAGCAAACTCCTCTACGATAGTCTCAATGCAGGTTAAAGGTTAAAACAAGACACCTCAAAAAGGATGCCACCGAGTGCCTTGAAATACAAGGTATAACCGTTCCTAATTTTCCTTGGTCCATGGTCCATATGAATTTTTGTTGCAGCGAGACGATCGAACATTTGATCGACTTCTGCTACAGTTTCAACATAAAATCCAATATGAAATTCATTGGGATACGTTGGAGTCTCTCCTCCAAAAGCCCTTGGATTACTTAGTACAAGAGTGAAGTGATTACTGTCGCTCATAACGGCAATAGCATCTCCCTTTTGCTCTATCAGTTGGAAGTTGAAAAAGGTCTGAAAAAAATCCGTTGCTTCAGATAGGTTATCCACACACAGGTTTAAATGGTTAAGTTGCATAGCTGTCGCCCCCCTTTGATTTGCGAAACTTAGGAATGATTCATTGGGCAACATCCTCATGAAATGTTTCATTAACATAGACATGAATGAACATCGACTTGGTTGCCACATCAATCTAATTATGTTAGATTAAATTTAATATTGTTAGATTAATTCATACTGCTATATTTGTCAAGTGAAAGGAACTCTTCTTTATCGACCTGATCTGTCTTTCCTTCGCCTTAACTGAGATTACACGGAAAATAATACCCAACAGGCCTCCACACGCGTAGGCAGATCAAGGAGAATCATTGGGACCAGCACATCAACTGCTCCAACTCTTAAAAAAACATAAAAACAAAGGAAAATCTGCTTTTAGCAAATATTCCTTTGTTTCAATGATAACTCTCTTTTTTGGATAGAAAACAGCTAATTGCAATCGATGTTTATGACTTATTTACACAAATCCACCATTACTACGTATGGTTTGACCCGTAATCCACTGAGACTCCTCGCTGGCCAAAAACAGCGCAACGCTCTTCATGTAAGCTATTTCGAACGTTGTGTATGCTGTATCTGTTAACGGCCATAGTTGTACAACAGCACACATCTTGAACAAATTGGCGTTAATCCCTCACCAAGTATCTCCCTATGCTTACGGAAATTATCATTTTGAAAAACATCCTTCAACTCCGCACCATTTAGATCGCCTAATGTAAACTCAGGGAAAAACTTGCATGGATTTACTTTGCCATCAGGCATGACATCCAGGCGGTTCGCGATGGACAAGCATTGCTCCCGCTTCATCGCCGGTTTCTCAGAGCCCAGAACAAAGTCTTTGACCTCATCTAGCTCAAGAGCAGGCTGAAAACGGATTCTATTCTGCCATACTCGATCATTAACCCGCTTTATTTCAGAAATTAGCGGCTCGATATTCTCAGGGGAAACTCTGAATGAAAAGGAATGCCAGCTATAACGCTGATGCTGCTCAACCGCTTCAAGCCAAGGAAAGCGGTCTTCAAAGTAATGATCCATCTTTTCAGCAATATTGGTAGGAATGTACCAGGGAAATACGAAGTATACGGTATCCACGCCAAGATTTTCGAAATACTCCATGAAGTCGTACAGCTTCGTTACCATTGAATCACTAATGGTCAGACCGATAGAAATCCTACCCTGATATTCACCTGTCCGCTGTAATTCCAGCAGCATGTTCACTACGTGAATGACTTTCTGGAAGGTACCTTTTCCACGAATAGCATCATTCTCCGTCTCAAACCCATCGAGGCTGATCAACAGTGTCATGTCCTTCGATATTCTCAGAATGGAGTCCAGATGTTTCTCAATAAGCAACGCATTCGTGCAGATTGTCGTATTACGAGGATCTCGGGCTAGCAAATCAGCAAATTCCTCAAATTTGCTGTAAAATAACGGTTCACCGCCCCAAATGAACAGTCTTGATTTTCTGGCGCGAGTTTGTTCAAGGATACTTTCAAGTAAAGAAAAATCGATTTCCTGATTCTTAGTTTCCTTGTCCATATCATGATGAAAGCCATCATTCGCCCATTCAAAACAGTGCTTACAGCGCAGATTACAGCCGTTATTCAGCTTAATGCCGATATCGTCAGGAATATCCAGCGCGAATGTCGGGTCTGCCTTTTGCGCTCTACTCGCCATAGACATATTCTGAATCGTTCGCTTCACATTTTGAAACGTGTTCCGGTCAAATTTTATTTGCGTTTTCGGTTGCATCAGATATCCTCCTGTTCTTAATGAACTACATGGCACATTCATGCTCTCCCATCATACGCATCAGCTAACAGTGACCTTCTCCTTTTCTAGGAAAGTTACCAGTTTCTCAATAGAACTCATATGTTCGTAATCGAACGTCTCGAAGTCTATTTCCAGACCAAAAGTATCTTCTATCGCGAGTACAAAATCTATCATTTGCAATGAATCCAAACCAACTTCCTGAATAATATCCGTCTGCGGCTTTAACGTTGACATCAGCTCTGGGGATGCTTTAATCTCACTTAAAATAGTCATAACGGCTTGAATCATGTAAACTCCTCCTTTTTTTGTACGACACCTTTACTTTCATGTATATCCTTTGATCCATTCCAAATATCGAGCAGACGCTCTTCATTTACATTTTAATGTTAATTCATAAAAAGCATGGCAAGAGGTGACATCTCCTACTGCCAAGTTGTACGGACATAATTATCCTCCTTATCGTTTGGTTCGGGACTTGCCTACTCAGCACAAACTAGCCATTATTCTTGGAACTTGTAATGCACAGCTCGTCCCCCCCACCATCACCTCCCTCACGTAATATCGCTCATCAAATTACCTGCTTTATGCTTTGCATTACAGAGGTTGCGGTGAATATCCTCCAGTACGTTCACTGCGTAATCTTGTTCTTTCCAGGCATCATAGCTTATACCTAATCCAAGAGATTCCCACAGCTGCGCATTGGACCGTTCGTGATCTCCAAAGGGTTCCAGAAAAATTAAAGGCGTTGCAGAAGCCAGTGAATCTAGCAGGGTCGCGCCCCCTGGCTTGCTTATAATACCTAGACTATGCCGTATCAACTCGAATACCTTTGGATAACTGCCCCCACTTTCGAATACAGACGCCTCCCCCTGGCTCACTTCTGCAAAAGGCGGAAAATCAAATTCATCGACTGCATTGCGCTGCCATGGGCTCCATGAGGGATCCATCATAAAATACCTGTGAAACGCAAACTTATGAGACTCATATGCAATATCCTCGTTGTAATAAGCGATAATATTCAGCGCAATATCGCTGTCCGTCAGCTCAGTAATTTTGTCCTTGTATGTACCGATTCCCCAGCCGCCACCATGAATCAGATAGCGTTTCTCCCTCTCCTGAAATGGAACCGGCTCCTCCTGGCTAACCGCAATAGTTTGAATGATTCGATTCTCGCCGACCGGATATAGCCAAACGTTCTTGAACTGGTCACATGCCTCCCCATATACCGAGAATGATGGCGTATCGCTTGCATCCAGACGAATTAGGCGGATGTCTAAATCGACTGAAGCCATGATTTCCTGGTATCGCTGCAGAATCGGAATCCAGAACCCGGTAAGGGCAAGAAACCTTCTTCTGCCTTTAAGCTTCCATTCGTGTAGAAGCGTAGCTACATTATTTTCGTCCAAGCTATTTCTGCTGTCTTTGGCCATTTTGTAGCCCATCTTGGCAACAGTGAAGCTGTCATGGAAGGCCTTACGGTAGCGCGGGATATTCTCCCGCGTCTGCTGATCGTACATATGCTCCAACATAAAGATGTCAGCAGGTACGCCTTGATCGCGGAGCTGCAATTGTAAAAGCTTTGCCGGTACATATACGCCTAGCGAATTGCCTGCGCTGAGAATTGTTACGGTCTCCTTCAAGAACAGATCCCTCCTTATTATATTGGGGGTGTGACGATAAGGAATTATTCTAAGATGATTTTGAAAAATGAGTGAGGGCGTAAATTTCATTAGCTTATAAGGAGGTTTGCATCATCGTAAAGCGCTCAAACTTATTCAGCATATCTGTTAGTTTGGCCGCTTCGTTTCCGTATATCAGGATAAAAATGCGGTATAGATTCGTGTGTGGTTGATTGCAGAAGGAGAATGTGTAGATCGTAAATTGATGTTCCCCATCTGGCTGAAGCTCAGCCTCAAACCTGGATTTAATTTCGTCGAAGGAGACTTTTTCCTCTGTCTCCAAACGAATATAGCGGCTTTCTACATATTTATAGGAAAGAAGTAAAGTTTGGATGAAGGGTAGCAAGTAAGTAACCTGAGTAAATCTTCCGTTAATTTCAATGACCGGATACAGATTATTTTTAACATCAAGAATGGAGTCTATGCCGGCAATTCCTACATAACCAAGCTCTCTAAGACAAGCTCCCAACCGCAACATTTCTGATTGATAGTGCTGCATTAAGGCGGCATCATAGTTAGGTGTATAGTTCGTACCGATGTATACTCCGTAATCGTTTATTCTCTGTTCGGTAACTGCAAGCAGATGAACGGAATCTGGTCCAATCCATAGCTGTGCGTTTAAAGATTGCTTGATTGGATGCCAAGCTTCCAGTAATAATTCAAAGCACGTTGTCCGCTTACGAATAAACGTTGACAATTGCCTAAATTTATCTTCATTCTCGATTATCGTCAGGCCTCTGCCAGAAGATCCGTATGGCTGCTTCAGCACTGCCTTGGCAAATCCGGCAGCCCGTATTTCACTATACACTTCAACCAGCTCTTGCGGATTTGCGCAAAACCTGCCCTGCGTCACCCAAAATCCATTTTCTTCGGCAAGTCTTCTTGTGACATATTTGCTATTCAAATGCTTTACTAACTCCGCATTAGCATGGAGCAAGTTCCATCCATATTGTTTAGCTAGTGCAACATACTCTGAGGTCAACATAAAAGGCATAAAAGTAAGCGTCCCAGAAGAAAACGCGGCTGCTTGTACAGCCACCTGACTCGCATCTGGTGTAACACAGATTTGCGGCAGGTTTTCCCGATAACCCTTCACATACGCCAAAAATTGCGGGTCTGGCTGGTGAAGAAGCCAAACTGTGTCCTGCGGCTCGGCAATCCAGAGCAATTGCTGCTCCTGCTGCTCAATCAACATTTGCTGCTGCGGATTTACAAAAGAAGGGAATAACGCAATCTCGTTCCAGTGCTGATCTTCATTCATGTTCGCATGCCATAGAACGCATCCTTGCCTCGCCTTGCGAAATGGCTCAAAGTGAATGCTGCTGTCCTCCATCAACTCACCTACTCATCATATTCTTACAACTTTTAAGCTATCATCTATGAGATATCCAGGATGTATACCATTTGTTGGTAGGTTATTGCAGATTAAAGATTTGAACTGCTATAGACCTTCAGTGCCCGCCTCCATAGAAGGCGAATCAGCAAGAAAAAGACAATCGGCGCCAGAATACCCCAAACCAGTTCAACCCTGGTTAGTTTATCGAGTACAAGCAGTGGTGCGAAGTTTGTAATGATAAACACCGGTATGATAAATGTGCCAATACGCTGAATCCATTTGTTATAGATCAAGTGCGGCATATTGTTTGCGTCCCATACTGAGGAGAAAATCTCGGTGGCTGCCGATGTATTCACAAACCAGAACGAAAGCAGAGAGGGGATAATCATAATACAGTAAGTCATTATAGTAGCTATGCATACAAAGACAATAAATAAAGCTATGTTGACAAAGGTAAACGGAATTTCAGAAGCAATCCAGCCTATTGTGACCATGACCGACCCTGCGATGATATTCGGGATCGGCATGCCCACCTCAATGTACCTTACGGAGACCAGAAATTGCAGTGAGATGGGCTTGACCATCATTAAATCGAGCATTCCACTACGGACATAGTCGGTTAATCGTTGAAAATTGTTGTAAAAGAACCCCATATAAATGCCTGTCAGTAGAATATGTGTCCCAATAAACATCAGGATAATATCTGGCGTCAATCCATCGATATGTACATTCGTTTTGTACACAACGACCACATACAGAAGTTTGGCCATAAGGAAGGCTGTTTCCACGAATATTCCTGTAATAAAATTAAAGCGGTATTCCATCTGAGAAATGACTGAGTTTTTGGCGAATAATGCAAGGATGTACAAATGTCTTCGCAGTTCGATGACAAAGTTCAATGGTCAGCCTCCTAGCCCTAAATACCTTTTCATCCCCCACTTCCAGACAAGATGACAGATCAGCAGCAGCAGAGCAATCCACACCCCCTGCCCGATAATCCCCTGCCAGATCAACTCCCCGGCTATTTTGCCATTCAATACATTGACAGGGAAGTAAATCATATAATGAAAGGGCATGAAACGAAATACCTGCTGCAGCTTTTCCCCGAAAATTTCCAAAGGAAATATGCCACCGCTCATAATATTAACTAGCAAGCTAGTAACCACGAAGAAGTAGGATATCTCGGATAACCAGAATGCACAGGCACAAATTGCGTATGAAATCATAAAGCTTAAAATAATAGACAGGATCAAGGAAAGGCAAAAGATCATTACTCGTTCTTCTGCAGCATGAAGGTTATACAACATATTTAATGCGTAGGTTAAAACAAGGATGATGAACAGGGAGATGATGAAATAAATTAGGCGTTGTCCAATATAGGAACTGATTCGAAAACCAAAATAATAGATCGGCTGAATCATATATTTGTTCAATCCACCGCTCTTAATATCTTCTGCGATCGTGTATTCAATGTTCGTAATTACAAGTTTAGAAACAACAGCTGCTAGAATAGTGTACATAATCATTTCATGATAAGAATATCCGAATACGACATTCTCCCCGGCACTTGCATATACCGCAGTCCAAATATAATATTGCACAATCATCGGAAAGACCGCACTTAACAGCGAGAGAAAGAAATTAAATCGATACTCCAACGAACTTTGAAAACCGATACGAAAAGCAACAACGTATTTATTCCTGCTCATGCGCTACCTCTATAGAGCCCGACAATTCCATCTTCAATCGTCATATCCTCAACTGTGAAATCAATAACAGGAAACCTTTCCAATAACTGCTGCAAACATATTCGGGCTTCTTCTTTTCCCACCTCGATAACTGCGTAGTAGCCGTCAAACTCTTTCACTTCTCCGAATGCTCTCAATGGTTCTTGTGACATCTGTTCCGAAAAGATAAGCTTGATCTGTTTTCTCTCATTCTGATAGGCATTAATTTTTTTAAGTTCACCATCGTATGAAATGGTTCCTGCGTTAATAACAATGACCCTCGGACAGAGATCCTCAATGTCCTTCATATAATGACTGGTTAAGATAACGGTAGCCTGATATTGCTCATTATAATATTTCAGGAAATTACGGACAGCTCGTTGAGAAATCATATCTAGCCCAATCGTCGGCTCGTCCAAATACAGCAACTTGGGCCTGTGAATTAAGGAGGCAATCAACTCCATCTTCATCCGCTCTCCAAGGGAAAGTCTGCGTACTTGTACACCCAGTAATTCCTTCACATCCAACAATTCAGACAACTCATCAAGCGTTCTTTTATAATCCTCATCAGACACCTGGTAAATACACTTATTCAGGAAAATGGACTCTCCAGCTGGCAAATCAGGCCAAAGCTGGCTTTTCTGTCCCATAACAATTGAAAAAGTTTGTTTAAATTGTTTCTTACGCTCCCATGGCGTATATCCAAATACGTTTACATTACCTGAGGTAGGGTACAGGATACCAGATAAAATTTTGAGAGTAGTCGTCTTTCCCGCTCCATTTGGGCCTAGAAAACCAACCATTTCGCCTTCTTCTATTGAGAACGACACATCATTAACCGCTTCTTTCACCAGCTTTTTGCGAAAGAATAGGTTTTTGAGAGATTGCCTCATTCCAATTTCCTTTTTGTAATACTCAAAGTTTTTCACCAGATGATGGACTTCAATAGCGCTCCTCACGAACATTTCCTCTCTCCGGGAAAAGACTTAATAGTGCCGACATTTTAAGACAAACCATAACTTTCATTCATTGTAATAAAATGTAATAATATTTTCTATAGTCCTATAGTATTATTTTCATCCCATAGAACGATATATATATTGGAATTTTTTAAGATATATTGTCATTATTTGCTGAATTTCAGAAAAAAATAATTCAGCTTTCGCACTCAGAAACAACTAATTTGGCGAAAATCTTCAGTCGTATCCATGTTTATACATGTTTTTTAAGGGCGAAAGTTGAACTCCATTGTTCTGTGGGTTAAATTGTTGTCATCGATGTCATCGATCGAAGCTCATTTATGCTAACTTTCGCGTTCGTTACCACTTGTTTAATCATCTCGATAAAATGAATTTGAATCTGTTCTACGGTTGATAAGTCATAAACATTTGCATTGTATAGCAATATCATCTTCATCTTATCGTGGGGTTTGACGATCAAAGTAAAATCAAAACTATTGTGTTCTGCACACTCTACATTCCTGATTTCGAGAGGTTTTTCGTCATTTTTGCCCAAATTCTCCATTTGCTCTTCTACAGGGAAATTCTGATAGACAACAACATGGTTAATCAAAGCTTGCTTTTGCTTAGTTAAATTTTGAATATCATATAAGGAATACGTATCGTATGCATGAGACTCAAGCGCTTGTGCTTGGGTCCTTTTCATTAATGATCTAAAAGATTCTTCTCCTTTTGATTGAATACGAACAGGGATTGCATTTATAAATAGTCCAATCATGCTTTCTATACCAGGAATAACAGGCGGTCTACCGGATACAATACTACCGAACACAACATCGTTACATTCATTATATTGCTGTAATAAAATACCCCAAGCCGTTTGCACTAACGTGTGAATAGTAACCTGATTCTGCTCCGCTACCTGTTTCATTTGCTGGGCCAGCGCATCATCTAAATAGCAGATTAGAGATTTGGAATCTTGCCTTCCACTCTTCGTTTGGGTTTTTTCCCCAGGTAATTTCGTTTGCTCTACATAACCATCCAAGTACTGATTCCAATATTTGATTGCTCCTTCATTGTTTTGTTGTTCTAACCACTCTATAAATTGGCTGTACGGTGTGAGTAGAGTCACTTCAGGTTTTCTTTTCTCTCTAATAGCAAAGTAATTTTCAAAAATTTCTTTACTTACAAGAGACATGCACCAACCATCCATCAAAATATGATGAAAACTCCAAATGACACGGTATTGTTCATTTTCCGTTCGTAAAACAGACATGCGAATTAAAGAATCTTGTTGTAAATCAAATCCTCTTCCTTTATTTTGTTGGATATACTCGTTAACATACGCCTCACGTTGAAGCTCTTTCCTATCAAGTAAATCTTCATAGTTAAATTCGAATTTCTTCGCTTGATAAACGATTTGCAAAGGGGTGTCCATGAAGTCACAATCAAAATTAGTTCTTAATATAGCATGTCTTTGCATTAAATGATCTAAGCTCAGTTCAAAAGATGCAGCATCGAAATCTCCGCTCATATCAAACATGATTTGCACAAAATAAGCTCCCGAAATTGGATTTCGTACACTTTCAAACAGCATTTCCTTCTGTAACGGCGTTAATGAATACACATTTTCTATTTCACCTATGTGTTGTGTTTGTTTCACTAATTGATCAAGTTGTTCAATGGTTAACGTCTTGCATGAAATATCACTTGGCGTAAGCTCGGTGCGTTCTTTGGTTACGCAATGTACAATTACTTCTTTGAGACTTTCTTTAAAGTAATAAGCCAATTGCTCCATCGTTTCTCGTCGATATTGTCTTCGACTGTAGTTCATTGTGAGCGACAGCCTCCCATCTATAACGATCCCATTTATATTAAGTAAAAACGGCCTTTTGTTGTTTTCACTTACAGACGGGCCACTCACATAAGATGAAAATTTAATTCCCTCATTTTCCGTACCCTGATTCACCTGTCCCATATAGTTGAAACTAATTTCGGGATATTGCTCAAGCGTGTATGCTTCATGAGACTGAGACAAATACCTTATAATCCCGTAACCAATACCTTTGTTAGGTATCTGGCGTAATCCTTCTTTAACCGTCTTAATCCTCTTCGAAATGTCTCTAGCAGCTTCCATTGTAAGTATCACAGGATACATACTCGTAAACCATCCCACTGTGCGCGTGATATCCATATCTGGAATGATTTGCTCTCTACCATGCCCTTCCAAATTCACAACGATTTCTTCCATACCTGTCCAATCATGAATGGCCATCCCAAGTGCCGTTAGTAATATATCATTAATTTCCGTATTATACGTATGATGTGTCTGCTTTAATAATTGCTCGGTTTCCTCATCTGTCCACTGTATGGTTATCGTTTCACTATCTTTCCCTGAAGTGGTATCATAATCATAATCTTTAGGTAGCGGTTTTATTTCTACCTGCTCCTTACAATTCCAATAGTTAATTTCTGGCTCCATTGCAGGGCTATTTGCAAAAATAGACAATTGTTCTGCCCATAGCTTAAACGAAGCCGTTTTCTGTGGAAGTAGAATTTCTTGACCTCGTAAGAGTTGATCATATCCTGTTTGAATATCTTCATATAAAATACGCCATGAAACTCCATCTACGACTAGATGATGAATGACAATTAGTAAATGATCTCCTTCACGACATTGGAACAAGCCTAGTTTCATTAAGGGCCCATGATACAAATCTAAGCTGCTCTGAATTTCTTTCGCTTTATTTTCAATGAATTGTGCAGGGCTATCTTCTTTTTTAAGGTCCATGATTTCGAGACTGAATAATTCTTCGGCATCTATCCCCTGATTCCACGCTTCATACCCGCCTCCAGCCGCCTGGCCGTATACCATACGAAGAGCATCATGATGCTTAACGATCTTATTCATCACCTTGTGAATGAAACTGACTTCAAATCCTTTTTCTCGATAAAACATCATTTCCTGATTGTAATGATGTGCATCCACCATGTTTTGGTCAAAGAACCAGCGCTGAATCGGTGTGAGCATCACTTGCCCCGTAACTTCCCCTTGATCAGAAATTGTGCTTACTGATTTAACGTGTAAACTTAGTTCTGCTACAGTTGGATATGTGAAAAAATGCTTCATTTCAACTTTGTAACCCGCTTGAAACAATCGCGAGGAAACTTGAATGCATTTAATCGAATCGCCTCCGAGCTCAAAGAAATTATCTAATAGGCTAATATTTTGAACGCCAAGCACAGCTTCCCATGCTGAGGTTATCGTTTGTTCTATAAAGGTTCGCGGAGCCAGATACTCTATACCTTTTTGCAAGCTTTCGACTGGAGATGGCAATGCTTTACGGTCAATTTTCCCATTTGATGTTAGTGGTATCTGCTCTAATTGAACAAAATAAGATGGGATCATATAATCCGGGATTTCTTGAGACAGTTCCATTCTGATTTGCTTAGCTGCTAGCAAGCTATCTCCTTTGAAATACGCACACAATTGCTTCGACCCATCCTCATTCTCCCGTGCAATCACCACTGCTTCTTGAATAGAATCTATTTTCAAGAGCGCTGTTTCCACTTCACCAAGCTCAATTCTGTAACCCCGAATTTTGACTTGATGATCCATGCGTCCTAGATATTCTATCGTTCCATCTGACAGCCATCTCGCAGCATCTCCCGTTCTGTACATCTTCCCTTCCCTAACAAATGGGTTATCTACGAATTTCTCTGCTGTTAAATCAGGACGGTTTAAATACCCTCTAGCAAGCCCCTCACCTGCTACATATAACTCTCCCTGCACGCCAATAGGTTGATGTCGTTGTTGTTTATCCAAAATATAAGTCTGCAAAGTTGGGAGCGGTTTTCCAATATTGCTTTTCCCTGCTTGTATTTCTATTTCTGTTATTTCTTTATAGGTAACATGAACCGTCGTTTCGGTTATTCCATACATATTAATCAACTGTGTTAAGGGATATTTCAACCTCCAATTCATTAATAACAATGGACTGAGTGCCTCTCCTCCAAAAATAACTTTTCTTAATTTCAACTCACTTCCACGATCTTGTAATTCCTCTTGAAGGAGATGGTAGAAGTAAGTTGGTGTTTGATTTAATATCGTCACTCGTTCATTTTTTAGCAGCTGTAGAAATTGGTCTGGACTTTTTGCCGTCATTTGCGGAACGACAACTAATTTCCCGCCATAGAGTAAGGCCCCATACATTTCCCATACGGAGAAATCAAAACAAAATGAATGAAACAATGTCCATGTATCTGATGCATGAAAATCAAATAAATTTTGACTATTAAACAATAAGCGAACGACATTTTTATGTTCAATCCACGTACCTTTCGGTTTGCCAGTCGTCCCGGACGTATAAATCACGTACGCTAGTCCCGTTGGCGCAACGGCTAATTCCAAATTCGAATCATCTTCATGATAAAACTCAGGCTGGTCTAGCAAGATAACCTTACCTGCAAATGATATACGTTCTTGTAAATGATTCTGCAATAATAGTACAGGTGCGCCCGAATCCTCAAGCATATAGTGAATACGATCCTCTGGATACTCGGGGTCAATCGGCACATAGGCTCCGCCAGCTTTCATAATCGCGATGATGCCAATGATCATGTCTAACGATCGTTCTGCGATAATCCCGATTAACTGATCGGCTTGCACCCCTTCGAATTGCAGCGTTCTTGCCAATTGATTCGCTTTGTCGTTCAGTTCTTTATACGTCAAAGATTTATCTTCAAATACAACCGCCACTTGTTCAGGAGTTCGTACCACTTGCTCTTCAAAGAGCCCGTGAATCGTCTTCTCTAATGGGTTTTCAACCATGGAATCATTAAACTCTTCTAAAATTTGAGTTTTCTCTTGTGGTGTTATCAATTCAATTTCATTTATACTGATTTGTGGATTTTTGATCACTTGCTCCATGATTTGTAGCAAATGACCTCGAATTCGTTCTACGTTTGCTCGATCATAGACGTTTGCGTTGTAATAGAACAGCCATTTCAGTTCTTCACCTGGTTTTATTATCAGGTTAAAATCATAACTCGTTTGTTCATCCCCTTCTACATTCGTAATCTGAAGAGCTGTCTCTTCACGATCCCCAAATTGTTCCATAATTCCTTGTACGGGATAATTTTCGAACACCAATATATGATCAATCAAACTTTGTTTTTGCTGTGTTATAGCTTGAATGCCATATAAGGGATACGTATCGTAATGATGCGAAGCAACTGCTTGCTCTTGATTCCTCTTCATAACTTCTGTAAATGCTTCATTTCCTTGGGCGTGAATACGTACTGGAATTGTGTTAATAAATAAGCCAATTATGCTTTCAATACCTACTATGGCCGGCGGTCTGCCCGAAACAACACTCCCAAATACAACATCTTCGCTTCCATTATATTTTTGCAGTAAAATTGCCCATAGAGTCTGCATGAATGTATTAAGCGTAACTTGATTCTGACTGGCAACTTGCGCCATTTGCCCTGTCAATTGTTTACTTAGCGTAAAAATGAGATGCTCAGAACGATATTCTTCACGCTTCGTTATTGTATGTTCTTTCGGCAAAGTGGTCTGCTCGTCGTAACCTTCCAAATAGTTACTCCAATATTTCAAAGCTTTTTCATTATCTTGCCTTTCTAGCCATTCGATATATTGTTTGTACGGAATCAATTGCTTTTTCTCAGGTTTTCTTTGTTCTTGTATAGCAAAGTAACCTTCAAAAAGCTCCTTAATAACAAGCGATAGACACCATCCATCCATCAAAATATGATGATAACTCCAAATAAAGCGGTAGGTTTGATCATCTGTACGTAGGATCGATATGCGCATTAGCACGTCTTGAGACAAATCGAAACCTTTTATTTTATCTTCTTCCGTGTAAGATGCCATATACGCTTCGCGGTCTTCCTCATTCATTTCACGCAAATCCTCATAGATAAGTCCATTCTGTTTATTACGATATACGACTTGCAACGGTATATTCTTCCACTTACTATGAAAATTAGTTCTGAAAATGGCATTTCGTTGTATGAGAAGATTCAAGCTCTTCGTAAAAGACTCCATATCTAAAGGCCCATGTAGATCGAGCGTCGTTTGAATAAAATAAGCATTCGAACTTGAATGAAGTAGATGATGGAAAAACATGCCGTTTTGCATTGGCGATAAAGCATATAGATCTTCAATTTCACCAATGTGCGCTGACTGTTGTACAAATCGTTCTAACTCGTCGATGGATATTCCTTTTAACGAAACATCGCTTGGTGTTAGTTCTGACTTCTCTTTTGATACGCAATGCCTAATAATTTCTTGCAGCCGATCTCTGAATAATTTAGTTAAGTGATCTATCGTTTCTTTTCGATATTGCGTGCGGCTATAACGAAGTGAAAGTGACAATTTCCCTTCCATAATAAGACCGTTCATATCAATAAGATGATTTCTTGTATGGTTTCCACTGGCTGTTGCCCCGTTAGCGTACGGGGATATCTGCATCGTACTATTTTGAATATCTTGATCAAATTGTCCCAAATAATTAAAACTAATTTCTGGATTCGCGCTAAATTGAACATCTTCCTCGTTTCCAGTTAAATATCTCAATACCCCATAACCAATACCTTTTCTTGGAATTTGACGAAGATTTTCTTTGATTGTCTTGATGAGGTGGGACATATTTGAGCTTGCTTCCATAGGCAAGACAATCGGATACTGGCTCGTAAACCATCCTATCGTTCGTGAAATATCAAGATCTGGTATAATTTGCTCTCTTCCATGCCCTTCCAGATTTATAAGAACTTTATCAATGCCTGTCCAATCATAAATAGACATGCCTAACGCCGTTAGCAACAAATCGTTGATTTCCGTTTTATAGGCCCGGTTTGCTTGTTTTAATAGTTGTTCGGTTTCTTCAGCTGTCCATTCCATGGTTATTTCTTCACTATCTTTGACTAGCGCATGATCCTGTTCATCATCTTTAGGTAACGGCTTAAACACCACTTGTTCTATTTTATTCCAATATTCAAGCTCTTGCTTCATTGCTTCACTGCCTGCATACAACCCCAATTGCTCGGCCCATAATTGGAATGACCCTGTTTTTTGAGGGAGTTGAATAGGCGCTTCATTCCATAATTGCTCATATCCCACCGAGATATCTTCTATCAAAATTCGCCATGAAACCCCGTCTATGACCAAATGGTGAATAACGATCAATAGATGATCTCCATCTGCACATTGAAACAAAATTAACTTAAGCAAGGGTCCCTTGGACAAATTAATACTGCTTTGAATTTCAGCTGCTTTATTCGCTATCCGTTGAGAAGGATCTGCTACTTGGCTAAGATCCATCACTTCAAAGCTATATAACGGCTCCTCACTCGTCCCTTTATTCCATCCTTCAAAACCACTTTCCGTTTGACGGTATACGATACGGAGCGCATCATGATGCTCGCAAATTTTATTTAATACTCGGTGAAGCGTGCCTACGTGAAACCCTTCTTCCCGATATAACATAACAGATTGATTATAATGATGGGCATCTATCTTGTATTGATCAAAAAACCAAATCTGAATCGGGGTTAACATCACTTCCCCAGTTATAATCCCCTGTTCTGACATCGAGCTAATCGGATTAACATAGGGAATTAAGCTTGCTATCGTTGGATT
The DNA here is from genome assembly GCF_010820665.1 of Paenibacillus sp. SYP-B3998. Classification (GTDB taxonomy): domain Bacteria; phylum Bacillota; class Bacilli; order Paenibacillales; family NBRC-103111; genus Paenibacillus_E. The sequence goes on from NZ_JAAIKC010000002.1 coordinate 475,553, forward strand.
TTTAAACAAATGTTCCATTTGTACCTGATAGCCCACTTGATATAACCTCGAAGAAACTTGAATGGATTTAATAGAATCCCCACCAAGCTCAAAGAAATTATCCGTAATCCCAATTTTCTCAACTCCCAATACGACTTCCCAGATGGATACGAGTTGTTGTTCTACATAAGTATGTGGTGCTTCGTACTCCGTTCCCTTTAACATATGTTCTTTTGGAGCAGGCAGCGCTTTGCGGTCAATTTTTCCATTTGGCGTAAGTGGCATCTGGTCAAGTTGTACAAAATAGGACGGAATCATGTAGTTTGGCAGCTGCTGGGATAGCTCTTCTCTCAGCTTTCCTATAGTTATTGCATCTGCCCCTACCAGGTAAGCGCATAATTGCTTCGTTCCTTCTTCATTTTCTCTTGCAATGACCACTGCCTCTTGAACAATGTTTATTTTTAAAAGTGCCGTTTCCACTTCACCCAACTCGATCCGGTATCCGCGAATTTTCTCTTGATGATCCATCCGTCCAATATATTCAATATTCCCATCTGGCAACCATCTTGCCGAATCGCCTGTCTTGTACATTTTTGCTCCAGAAACAAACGGATCATCTACAAATTTCTCCGCCGTAAGGTCCGGTCGGTTTAAGTAACCTCTAGAAAGTCCCGCTCCTGTTACACATAATTCCCCCTGGACACCAATCGGCTGCAAGGCGTTTTGCTCCCCTAATATATAGACTCTATGATTGGCAATAGGCTTTCCGATTGAAATGTTTTGATCTGCGTAATGAATAGAAAGAGCCGTTGATACAACACTATTTTCGGTTGGTCCGTACTCATTGCAAATTTCGATGTTCGTATTGATGCGCTTTAATTTGTGTATTAAGGCGGGGAGCAACTTCTCTCCTGCCGCGACGACATTTTTCATCGAAATCCAGTCTTCTGCGTTCACATTTTCTAATAAGGTCATCAAAAAACTAGGAGGACTTTGTATATGCGTGATTCCCTGCTTCTTTACCATGGTGTTGATAGCTACAGCATCTTTACATTGTTGTTGGTTTAACACATATACCGTAGATCCAGAGATAATGGGACCAAAGAAATGAGTAATAAACGAATCAAAAACGAATGGATTCAGCATTAATACCCGATCTTCCCCAGTAAATTTATAAAATTCTGATTTCCATTGAATGGAATTAACAATACTGCGGTGTTCGATCATAACCCCTTTAGGATTCCCAGTTGTTCCCGATGTATAGATCACATAAGCCAGTTCATGCGGACTCATTACGTGCTCCAGATTCAAACGATTGCTATTGTAACTTTCTTCATCATCCAAAAGAATACATGTCCCAGTAAAATTAACGCGCTCCTGTAAATGGCTTTGCAGCAACAACCATTTCACTTTCGAATCCTCTAATGTAAAATGAATGCGTTCTTCTGGATATTCTGGATCAATTGGAACATAAGCTCCGCCAGCTTTCAGAATACCGAACATACCTACGATCATCTCTAACGAGCGTTCTACCATAATGCCAACTAACTGACCAACTTCTACACCTTTGATTCTAAGCGTCCTAGCCAATTGATTCGATTGTTGATTTAATTCTCTGTACGTTAATTGTTTACTCTCAAAAACCACAGCAACATGATCAGGCGTTCGCTCCACCTGATCTTCAAATAACTGATGCATCGTCTTGTTCTGTAAATATCCTGCCGCTGTATCGTTGAAAGCAAATAATAACTTATTTCTATGGATCTCTGAAAGCAAATCCACTTTATTTATCTCCAGATCAGGTTGGTTTAAAACGACTGAAAATAATTTGTCTAGCTGTTCAATAACTTGAATCATAAATTCTTTATCATAACGATTTTCATTATAAAAGAGTTTTAAATGGATGGAATCATCTTCCAGATCAAAGTGAAAAATAGCATCTGAATTTACGCCATTTGCATAATGAAAGGAATGAATTTCATTTAATGAAACCATTGTATGAATAATAGGTAAGTGGTTCGAATCATATTGTAAATTCAAATGTTCAACCATTTTTCTAAAAGGTATTCTTTGATGTTGGATGGCTCCACTTAAACCTACCTTCACTTGATTAAACAAAGTTTTGAATGAAGTAGTACGATTTAGATTGTTTTTTAAAATTAGAAATTTATTTGAAAGCGAAAGGTCATTGTACGTTTCATCAATCGTTGGAATACCAACAATCATATTGGTCTCACTCGTGTATTTATGAAGTAGACAATTAACTCCTGTTAATAAAATCGCGAAGATCGCCATATTAGCTTTTTTGGATATCGACTTAATTTTTTGCGAAACATCGTACGACAAAGGGCTATAAATAAAATTGTGTAGATGACTATCACCCAAATGTTTTAACGTCGTTTTAGAATAAGGCAAGTGAATAAGATAATCCTCATTTCCAAACTGATTCTCCCAAAAAATCTCTTGTTTTCTAAAAACAGACATATAGCACCTCAATTTTCAATAAAATAATAACCCGTAATTAGAAATCCACTTCAATTAAATCTGCTAATGTATCCCTACTTATTAATTCTTCAACCAACTTAATCTTATTGATTTCAATATGCGGGTTCTGTAAAACAGTTGTGAATATTAACAATAAATTTTTTGACATGGCTTCAATCGTTGGCTTTTCAAATAATTTCGAGCTAAATTCAAAAGCCGCTTCCAGTCTAAGATTAGAAACCTTCGCAAATAAGGTTAAATCAAATTTAGCTATCTTATTATTTTGAACGTACGGTTTGCAGGTTACAGCATCCATTTGAATTTCCGTGACATCTGTATTTTGTAACACAAACATCGTGTCAAACAACGGATTCCGATTTGCATTCTTTGTTATATTCACTTTCTTGATTAATTCTTCAAAGGGATAATCTTGATTTTCATATGCGTTTAACATATTTTCTTTGACTTCAAGCAAGTACGCAGTAAACGTTTTTGCACCTATCGGATAATTTCTTAAGGCTAATGTATTCACAAACATGCCAATAATCGGTTCTAACTCTGCATGCGTCCTTCCTGCAATTGGTGTTCCAACTATGATGTCGTCCTGTCCGCTGTATTTGGATAAAAGGACGGTATAGACTGCCAATACAATCATGTAAAGCGTCGTTCCTGTCAGAGCTTCCATTTCTCTTAAACCTTCTAGCATTTGCTCCTCAATTACAAATTCGAATACATCTCCTTCGTAGCTTAGGGATACAGGTCTCTCATAGTCTGTTGGCATATCCAATAGAGGGATACTTCCCCTAAACACATCAAGCCAATATTTTTCCTGCTTTTTCATCTGATCACTTTGAATGAGAGCCTGTTGCCACTCCGTATAATCCTTGTATTGAATCCGAAGAGGTGGCAGTTCGGCTCCCTTATACAACTGACTAATTTCAGTCATTAGAATATTTACAGATAACCCATCTGAAATGATATGATGCATATCTACAAGCAGGATATGACGTTCAGGTTCAAGTTCAATGAACCCCGCTCTCATAAGAGGTGCTTGACTAAGATCAAATACACGAGTAAAACTCCGAATTTGAGCTTCTGCATCTCCTCCCGTTGACACTATACATTCAATTTCAAAGTTTACTTCGGGATGTATAATTTGTTTCGGTTCTCCGTGTATTAATTTAAATGCCGTTCGAAGAGATTCGTGACGACGAATTAATTGTTGAAACGAATCTTCTAACCTCATACGATCAAGCGTTCCTTCTATTATGAATTGGCCAGACATGTTATAAATGAGTTCTTTACCGCCCTTTACGCTCATAATGTACATTCTCATTTGTGCTGAAGAAATAGGGTAGTATTCTTTCTCCACAGCCTCAGGAATGGATACAAATACACTCCGCTCCATAGGATCAATGAACTGAGCCATCTGTTCGATTGTAAGTAATTCAAATACGTTTCTTACAGATATGCCGAGATTCATTTTTTGATTTATTTTAGATACTAACTTTGTTGCTCGTAAGGAATTCCCACCAACATCAAAGAAAGGATCTTTTACGCTTATTTTTTTTACATCAAGCACATCCTGCCAAATGGATAACAACTGTTCTTCCACTAGCGTTCGAGGCTCTACATATTCTCTTCCCGTTTGTATATTTTCTTCTGGAACAGGGAGCGATCTACGATCAATCTTCCCATTCGGTGTTAGCGGCATTTGATCCAATTGTATAAAGTAGGATGGAACCATGTAACTCGGTAAATCACTTGACACTTTTTCTTTAATTTCTTTAACTGTTAGCGTGTACTCCGCTGTGAAGTAGGCACATAACGACTTATCCCCGTTATCAGCCTCTTGTGCAATGACAATGACCTCTTTTACACAGGCTATATGTAACAGCGCTGCTTCTACTTCTCCTATTTCAATTCGATATCCTCGAATTTTTACTTGGTGATCCATTCGTCCTAAATACTCAATGTTTCCATCGGGACGCCATTTTACTAAATCGCCCGTCTTGTACATTTTTTCTCCCTGCACAAACGGGTCGCTTACAAACTTCTCAGCAGTAAGATCCGGTAAATTTAGGTAACCCCTACCTACTCCATCGCCAGAAATGCACAATTCCCCTGCTACTCCCACAGGCTGTAATTGTTCATTTTTATTCAAAACGTACAGACGATTATTTCCTAATGTCCTACCAACAGGGACGTAAGCTCGACTATTCTCTGACTCTAGTTGCTCTGGCACTGCTTTATATGTAGCAGCATCCACACAACATTCTGTTGGACCGTACACATTTATAATCGTTGGCGGCGTTATGTGGTTTATAGCAAATAACGATGTTAATTCAACCACACTTTGCTGAGGAAGAGCCTCTCCTCCAATCAGCATGTATTTTAGCGAAATCCCTTGAACGTCGTAAGATTTTAAAAGTAATTTCAAGTGTGCAGGCGTACCATCTGTTAAATCAATTTGGTTGTTTCGATAGTAATTCAATAAACCTTGTCCATCAAGTATCGTTTCTTGATCCACAATAAACAAAGAGTGACCGGCCAGTAATGCGCCGAAAATTTGCTTAACCGATGCATCGAAATAATAAGGCGCCAGTAACGCGATATGCAAATTTTCATCATGATCATCAATAACTTGGCTGTACAACCCTTTAATTAAGTGATGAACCTGACGGTGCTCAATCATCACACCTTTCGGCTTTCCTGTTGTACCTGAGGTATAAATCACATAAGCCAATTGTTTAGAATTTCTTGCTACCTCCAAGTTTGATAACTCATCTGCGTAGGATTGTTTATCATTTAAATCCACATAAGTTCCATTGAAAGATACAACCTGTTTAAGATGTCCTTGAGTGACTACCAACTTTGCTCCCGAATCATTCAAGATATACTGGATACGCTCTTCAGGAGCATCCGGATCAATCGGCACATAGGCCCCACCCGCTTTCATAATCCCAAAGATGCCGATTATCATCTCTATCGAACGCTCTGTCAGGATACCTACTAATTGATCTGCATCTACACCTTCCGCTTTTAAAGTTCGCGCTATCTGATTCGCTCGTTCATTCAGCTGTCGGTACGTCAATTTCTGCTCCCCAAATACGACTGCCAATTGATCGGGTGTTCGCTTCACCTGCTCTTCGAACAGCTCTTGTATCGTCTTATCTCGTGAATAGTCTAGCTTTGTGTCGTTAAACGCATAGAGAAGATAGTTTTGTTCACTTTGAGACAACATTTGGATGTTTGACAACGAAACGTCTTGATCGATGACAATGCTTCTAAGTATGTTGATAAAATGGGTTTTCATCCTCTCGATTGTGTCTTGTGCAAATAATTCCGTCTTATAATTAAAATGCATATCCATGGACTGGTTGTCATCTTCAACGATTAACATGAAATCATACAACGATACGCCAACATTCAATTCTTTAACCCGAAACGTGCAATCATCTTCTTCTCTTTGATTTAGCGCTGTATTTAAATAGATATACATCGTATTAAAGAGCACTGTCCCCGTTGTATCACGATGTGTATTTAATTTCTCCACAAGCCTATCAAAAAGGTAGTCTTGGTTATCCAATGCATCAAGGGATTGTTTTTTAATTTCTTCGAGATACATTCGAAACGATTTATTCGCAACCGGCTGCGATCTAATCGCTACTGTCTGAATAAATACACCTATCATTTTTTCTACATTTGGGTGATTTCTTCCTGAAGTAGGCGTACCTACAATAATATCTTCCTGGCCCGAATAATTGTGAAGTAACACATTATACGCTGCCAGTAAAACCATAAATAACGTTGTTCCTGTTTGCTTTGCAAGCTTTTCCAACGACGCCTTCAAAGGATTGTCTACCAAGAATGAAAGTCTTGACCCTGTAGAAGTCAAATATGGCGTTCGTACAAAATCAGTAGGCAGATTAAGGTTTGGAATCTCTCCTTTAAATTGATCCAGCCAATATTGTTCTTGCTGCCTAAAAGACTCTTCCGCCATAATATGTTTCTGCCAAGCTACAAAGTCTTTGTAGGTAACCTCAATTTCCGCAATCGTTTTTCCGTCATAATCATCCATAAGTTCATTAGCGAGAATGCTAACGGAATATCCATCTGAAACAATATGATGCATCTCGATGAGCATTTCGACATGATCATGGCCTACTCGAATAAATTCAGCACGAATTAATGGAGCACTTGATAAATCAAATGGTTGTGCAAACTCTTTAACATAATGATCAAATTGACTAGCACTCATTTGAGACCTTTTTACTTCAAAATCAACGGATGGAGCAATCTTTTGGTAAAGTTCTCCGTCTACAAGGTGAAAACTTGTTCGAAATGCTTCATGACGCTGTATCATTTTTTGCAATGATGCAATCAATTTGCGTTCGTCACTATTTCCGGTGATTGTGATATGCCCGCACATGTTTTGAAAAATGCTGTTAGGCTCGAATTCATCTAGAAAGTATATCCGTTGCTGGGCAGGAGATGTTTCATAGAAATCCTTACCTTCTAGTATCTCAATAGGTATGAATTCTTCTTTGTCGCCCCTAATTAAACTAGCAAGTTCCTTCAGATGTTGATTCTTAAAAAATTGCACAATCGAAATTTTATGATTTAACTGTTCATGTACTTTTGCAAGCATAACCGTTGCCTTGAGCGAATTCCCGCCTAAATCGAAGAAATGATCATTTCTCCCCACTTTATCTACGGTTAACAGTTCTCCCCAAATAAGTGCCAACTTTCTCTCCGTATCATTTACTGGCTTTTCAAACAAAGTTATATCATTGGAGATCCGCTCACGCTCATTAACAAAACGGCTGTACTCTTCATGTAAACTCTCTTGTCGTTCACGCGAAAATAACGATAAGGACGAAATTTCAGCCAATGGATTAGTCACCATCTTTTGTAGCAGACCAACAAATCCTTCTGACCACAATTTCATGATCTCATATCCAATGACATCGGTATTGTAATCAAAATCCAAACATAGATCATGGCTAACATCTGTAATATTAAGAAATAGATCATAAGAAACGTGTTTAATGGGATACGCGATAAACTCGGTCTTGATACTTTCAAAATGAAAATTATGAATCGTTCTGTCCATATTAAATAAAATGCGCATATCCGGTATTGGCATATTAGAAAGCTGCTCTGAGACGATTGTCAACGGAACACCCTGATGCTGCATCACACGGGCTAGCGTTTCCTTGATATGAATGATATTGTCCAAAATGGATTGCTCCGTTTGAACAGTCGTGTGAACAGGTAACATGTTGACGCAATTGCCAATAAGCAGATTTTTACTCATATGGGACTGCCCCGCTGTAGGAATACCAATAACAAGCTGAGACTGACCTGTTAGCTGATGCAAATATAAATGAAAAGCTGCAAACATGGTTACAAACAAACTATTCTTATTCTTTATACTTAATGTTCGCAATGATTCTGTTAATTGACGATCCAATTTCAATGAATATCTTTCTCCAGAATATCCTTTATTAACATCATGAGATCGCACCGTGGGTAAATTTAATTGGGGGAATGATAAGGAAAATTGCTCTTTCCAATACTGAAGTCCTTGCGTAAAAGCACCTTTTTCATGTTCAATCTGTTGCCATTTTAAAAACTCACGGAAAGGCGTGGCTTCGGGAAATAAAATAGGAACCCCTCGAATAAGAGCAGAATAGGTTTTTTCTAACTCTTGAATGAATACAGCAATTGACCAACCATCTACAATAATGTGATGAAAGGTAAGCACCATGAGATATTGATTCGTTGCTTTTTTAAGCAAACTGATTCTAAATAGAGGCTCCTCAGACAGTAAATCAAATGCTTTATTTGCATCGTTAGATAACCAATTGGAAATATCCAGTTCTTGATCCACATTACTGTCTTCTGAGAAATCTATGCATGCACACTGAAATTCCATGACGGATCTAACTTGTTGTGTTTCACTCTCTACATGAATCCTCGTTCTCAAAGCATCATGACGATGTACAAGATGGTTCACTGCCTGATTCAATATTGGAGCATCTACATGCCCTGTCATCTTTAAAATAATGCTTTGGTTGAATGAAGCACTAGCATCTTCACCATGTAATGATGTCAGTAAAAGATGCTTTTGCTCTAAAGAAAGCTGATATTCTTGTGGTTCTTTTAACAAAGAAGCAGCCTGAATAGTTTCATTTCCCATCATCCGAGTTTGGATAGGCGTGTCCACGGATATAAATCCAACCTCGCAAAGTTCGTACACCGTTTCTTTCACAATCTTAATGATGGTGTTCATATCATCCATCGTATGCACGGTGGAGACAAAACAGTTACGCCCTTCCCATATATATAAACCTTTATATATTAAATGATAAAAAAACATCTCCAAATCCCCAAACGAAATAAATCTAAAAAGCGATCCATAGTTTACCATATATATGGGTACATTAGACTTTTTGAAAAACTCATTTAGCTCTTTCACAAGATAATCCGTTGTTTCATTTAATTTTTTATATAATTTCTCTCCTTCTGATTGAAGATATTGCAGCACAGTTAACGTTGCTCTCATCGCAAGGGGGTGGGTACAAAATGTGCCACCGACAAAAGTTTTCTTATCCGCAGCTGACGGATAGGACTGATCACCAAAATGCCAGATTCCGCCATCCACCGCATTCATGAATTCGGCTTTGCCTGCAACGATTCCAATAGGCATCCCGCCACCTATCACTTTTCCATACGTAATGAGATCTGCTTGAACGCCGAACCATGCTTGCGCTCCACCTAACGATATTCTAAATCCAGTTATCACCTCATCAAAAATAAGTGCTATTCCAAATCGTTGTGTAATCTCTCTAAGTTCCTGCAAAAATTGTCTTGGCTGCACATCAGGTCTTCGACTTTGCACCGGTTCCACAAGTACAGCAGCCAATTCATCACCAAGTCTTTGAATGATATCTAGTGACTCTGGATGATTATAATTAAGAATAATTAAGTCATCCATGAAGCTTTTTACAATACCTGGAGCCATTGAAAGCGCAGGAGATAAAACATTCTCAGGATTTGCTACACCCAGCACACCGTCATGCGTACCGTGGTATGACCCTGAAAACAATACAATTTTAGAGCGTCCCGTTACTGCTCTCGCTAAGCGTAAAGCAACCATTACAGCCTCTGTACCTGAATTATAAAATGCGACACGTTCTACACCTGTCATATCGCAAATTTTTTCTGCGACGTCTCCTGCTAAGTCTGACATTGGGCCTAATGGAGGCAAATTGTCTTGAATACTTTCTACCATTACACGTTTAATAAATGATGGATTGTGACCGAATAAATTGACACCAAATCCCATCGTTAGATCCAAATACTCGTTCCCATCCATATCCCATATCTTCGAACCATCCGCATTTATAGAAATAATGGGATAAACCATTTCTTTCCAATAAGAACGAAATCCAGCTACATTGCGATTATTAGCATGAGCAAACCGAGTTTGATCTGTTCTTAACTTAGAACCTTTTGTTTTTGCGGTATACTTCGCAATGAACTGTTCTGCATACTGCTTCTGAAGATTTGAAAATCCACTTTCTTCATGAATTTTTAATGATTGATAAGGTATAAATGGCTTGGCTCCCTTAGATTGCGCAGATTGTTTGATTTCTTTGATTTCTTTGCCCTCATTATTTTTAACTTCCAAAAAAGGGGGTTGAATAGCATTTATTTGGTCGCCTACTAGTAAATTCAAACTTTTTAATTGCGATTCCATCAGATGAATGGCAGAAAGAACAATTTGTTCAGAAACATTTGCAGATGCCTGTACAGTCGTATTGTTCACTATTGCATGATTTTCTGTATATTCCTCTTCATTTTTAACATATACATTCTCAGAAACATATTTAACTAACCGATTAATGTTAATCAACGTTTCAAAAAACATATCCATTGGGATATCCAAACCGAACAATTCTACTATATCTGTCCGAATTTGCATGAGAATAATCGAATCTAATCCCATTTGGAGGAAATGAGTATGCTCATCTAAATCATTCAACTTAATTCCAGAAGCATGACTGATACTCGCTTTAATTTTTAATTCAATGCCATTTGTATGCTTCTCCGTTTGAACCCCCTTTTGAACCTCCTTTTTCTCTGCAAGGATGACTGTTGGTATCGGATGTTTAACTTCAATCCAACACCGTGTCTGTTCAAATGGGTACAACGGCAGTGGAATTTTGCGAATGACCGTAGAACCATACAATTTCTCCCAATCCACAACTCTCCCTTGGGTAAACAACTCCGCTAATTGATTTAATGATTCTTTAGTTGCCTGTTTATACAAATGATCGGAAATCAACTTTTTATCTTTTTTTCCATAACCAAAATAAACATCTGTAAGATTACGCTCTCCAAGTTCGATCCGTTTTAATTTTTCATTTAGTTCTTGTGTATGGGTTACAATGATTGCCAAGCGGTAGTCTAAATTAGCTCTTCCTATACTTGCTGTATAACAAATTTGTTGAATTGGTACTTCATTGTGATTGGTTATAAATTGCTGATAACTTCTAACTAGCTCATCAAGTGCCCGTTCATTAGCGGCAGAAAGGACAAACAGATTATGCTCATGAACAGTCAGGTTAGTTTCCGTTTTCAAAGGTACAAATTCTTCTACAACAATATGCGCATTTGTACCACTAAAACCGAAAGAACTAACCCCGCATCTTAAAGGCTTGTCTTCCTCCGTAAACGCCATTAATTTTTGATTAACATAAAAAGGTGAAGCTTCAAATTTAATTAATGGATTAGGTTTATCAAAATGAACCAGCGGAGGAATTTGCTTATTTTGAAGCATGAGTAAAGATTTTATGAATCCAGCTATTCCTGCTGCTTCAAATAAGTGCCCGATGTTTGTTTTTACAGATCCAATCGAACAAAATTGTTTCCTATCCGTATATTTCTCAAAAGCTTTACACAGTCCATTAAACTCAACGGGGTCACCTAGCTTAGTCCCTGTTCCATGGGCTTCAATAAAACTTAGCGTATCAGGAGAAATTCCTGCTTCCTTCCAGGCAAGTTCAATAACATTCGTCTGCGACTCAGGATTAGGTGCAGTAATTCCGACCGTCTTCCCATCTTGATTAATCGCACTTCCCTTAATCACCCCATAAATGTGGTCTCCATCATCCATGGCTTGCTGTAGCGATTTCAGTAATACAGCACCCACACCCTCGCCGAATCCTGTGCCGCTTGCATTTTCGCTAAAGGTTCTTGTTAATCCATCTAGAGATTCCATATCTAATCCAATACTTATAGGTAGCAATGCAGTTCTAATGCCGCCGGCTATTGCCATTTCACAATCACCACCGAGCAATCCTTTACATGCCATATGAATAGCGACAAGTGATGACGAACAAGCGGTATCAATCGTAATTGCAGGACCTTTTAAATTTAAGAAATAAGCGATTCTGCTTGCCAACACTGATGGCAAATTCCCAATAATATAATTTTTAAGCTCCTCGGGATAACTAGCCGTTACTAGCCGTTCATAATCATATCCCACTTTAGAGTAACCCACATATACGCCTACATTTTTTCCATTTATATCTTCACCTGCATATCCTGCGTCTTCAATCGTGTGCCACGCCGTTTGTAAAAACATTCTTTGATTCGGATCCATAAATTGGGCTGTTTTCGGTGTTAAACCAAAAAATGAATAATCAAATTGATCAATTTGATCTAAATAACCACCCTTGATAAACTGACTTTTATTTATTTCACTATTAATGGATTGTACATAATCCATTGCGTCCTTTACCCTTATCTTTGGATAATCTTGAATGCGATTCGCACCTTTTTCTAAAATACCCCAAAACTCATTCACATTGGATGCTCCGGGGACATTTAGTGCCATGCCAATAATGGCAATATCTTTTGATGATGTTTTTGATGGCGGATGCTCCCCCACGACGTTATTTACATGTTTGATTTCATCATAATTTCTAGCCAGATAGCTTGCTAATTCGGATATGGACGGATAGGTAAAGAGGTCAGTAATAGCAATCTCCTTTCCATATTTTCGTTCTATACGTTCAGCAATTTGAGCCAGTTGTAAGGAAGTTGCCCCCATTTCAAAATAACTATCTTCAATATCGATCTTCTTCCCTACCAGCACTTCAGAAAATATTGAAATTAATTCGGTCTCTATACTAAGAGCTGCTATAGGAGCCATTTGCTTTGTTTTATCATTCGCTAAGCTATCATTAATTAATGAGGACTCTGTTAAAAATATCCCATCTTCATATTGCTTGGCTAACTGATATCGCTGTACTTTCCCGCTCGTTGTTTTTGGTAACTTTTTAATGGGAATGATTTCTTTGATACTCCAGCCACCGTGTATAGATAAGTGTTTTTTAATTTCTTTAATTAGGGGTACAAATTGTTCAATCGGTTTTTTATAAACCACAAACACGACAATTTCTTCACTATTGCTGTTAGAATCATAGACACCACAAGCGGCAACTCTTCCTAATTCGATACCATCCAATTGAATCGCTACACGTTCAATGTCATGGGGGTATACATTTTTACCATTGATGAAAATAATGTCTTTTTCCCGCCCTGTTACAACGAGATTACCATTCATTATAAAACCTAGATCCCCTGTATTGACCCAACCATCTTGAGTCAACAAGGTCTCCGTTGCTTGTGGATTATTATAGTAACCTTGGGTAACGTTATCCCCTTTGATTTGAATTTTTCCAATAACATGATCTGGAACAATTGCATCTTCTTCATTACTGATTCTTAATTGACAATAATCAATCGCCTTCCCAACTGCAACAAAAGATGCTACCTGCTTTGCATCTTTTTCTATTTCAACCACATGCTCACCGAAGTTCAGATGTTCTCTGTGTACATACACAGAAGTAAATTCTTCATCTACGTTTGGAAAAGCAACCGCTACAGAAGCTTCCGCTAATCCATATACGGTAAACATAACCGTGTTCTTTAATTGATATTTGGATAATACGTTTAAAAACTCGTGGCATACGTCAGGTAATATAGGTTCGGCACCATTATAGATGACTCTGACACAAGACAAATCCCACCCAATGGTTTTTTCTTCTCGAAAGAAATTCAAGAAATACTTATAACCAAAATTAGGTGAGGATAGTATTGTTGCTTTGTGTTCATTTACTTTTTTCATCCAAAGAACGGGTTTTCGAATAAATAATTCGGTTGGAATCGAGTACTGTTGAATACCTGCCACCAACGGTACGAGGTGAAATCCAATTAACCCCATATCGTGAGTAAGCGGCATCCATGAGAGGAACGAATCGCTTGAAGTGATCTTTGTACCATTTATAGCAGCACATGCATTGTAAATTAAATTCCGATGCGTGAGCATCACGCCTTTGGGATCGCCTGTTGATCCAGAAGAGAATTGAATGAATGCCAATTCCTCTGACTTAGGCTCATATAATTTGATAGGATTAAAATCATAGATTTTATTTTGGATACGGTCCGATTTAGCCCCTAATTCATGATGAAAATCTAATAATTCATGTTCTAAAGCGAACTTTTCTATTTTATGTAATATCTTTTCAGATGCAATCATGAATGGGTTCTTTAATAATTTCCAAATACGGCATACTTTCAACTTATGCTCATCATCTTCGCCAACACTTACAGGTACGGGTATCATTCCGCCAATTAAACAAGCCCAGAATGCTACTAAAAATAGTTTATTTTCTTGTATTTGAAAAATAACTTCTTGTCGTGGTTTAATCCCTATTTCTTGCAAATAACCTAAATATCCTTGTGCTTCAATAAATAGTTGACCATACGATATAAAGGTTTCTACTTTATCAGCCTCAATAAAAAGAATTCCGCGATCCGTTATTTTACTTCTCTCTTGTATGACATCTACTAATGTTAGAAATTGATTAGTATACATATCTCTCCTCCAAATACAGCTTATCCTCTATATTTAATTACTCGAGCTAAACGTTCACAATTCAGTGAAGGTACGCCCATATATGTAGTAAAATATGTAATACTCAACTCATTTGACTTTGTAAAAAAGATTCTTCCATACCAAACTCAGTTTCATGGCATCTTCATCAACCCCCTTTATACCTCATATTATAAGTAAAATTTTACCATGATAATATATGGAATATCAAGAAATACAATGTTAATTTTATATTTATTAACTATATTAAACTTTATTTTACATTTTAACCAAGATATAAACGTCTCTTATTTATCGCGTAACGTTAAAGGAAATTATCAGTGGACTTCTTTAATATGAACATTCACTTCAGTAAAATAAAAAAACAAAGACCAAGGTACTTTAATGATGAATAAGCACCTTGGTCTTTGTTTTTTTTATTAAGCACTTATCGTTTCGCGAAGTTCAACAATACGTTCTGATAAACTGTCTAATTTATTCTTGATAATAATTGCCTTCGAGTAATGACGAGGTATACCTTCATATCCGTAATATACACCCGCAATTCCTCCAGCAATTGCAGCAATTGTGTCGGTATCTCCACCCAAGTTTGCTGCCTGCTGTACAACTTCTGCAAACGAGTTCGTATGAGTAAGAATATGAATGATCCAATTAAACGTATGGACGACAAAGCCACTTGGCTCACAATTCGGATCCTCAGTAAGAACGTACGCATACCGTGTACTCATAACTTCATTTTCAATAGCACTAAGCAGGTCTTCATTATTTAGGAGCCTATGCACAATTCGATTGTAAATTTCACACGCTTCATTGCAGCGTTCATCATAATGAGTCATTTTGGATTGCATGCGAGACATATGTTCAATATCTGAAAGCTTAGGATAGCATAGACCTATAGGAAGGCAGCGCATTAAAGAACCATTTCCAGCACTTAGGCCTAGGTCTAAATCGGCTAAAAATGCAGATTCAAACCAATTACCTTCATAAGAACTTAATACTCTTCTAATCATTATTCCCAATGTCTTTGGGGTCGGAACGATACCACTCCAAAAACTTTTCCCCGATGGATATCATGGGATCAGATGGGTTAGCTAGAATCCCTTCTGCGACGCACAGAGTCATCATCGTATCGTCTGTAACTTCCCCAGGTTCCAAATCCCAAACGCCGCCGCCGATAATTTCGGTTAGAAAACCATGCTTTTGTTGTATTTCTTTTCGAGTGAAAAATTCTGTTGTACCGCCCAGTGCATCCCCGATAGCAACCCCATACAATCCACCCTTGATCTTATTACTAAGGTCCATGTAATCGCCCCTTTGGTTTACTTAACAAATGATGCTCGAAAAAGCATTCTTAGTATGCTTGTTCTCCGATTTATCAAATATAGCAAATACGATCTTTTCAAATAATGCCGAGTAACTTTCTTCTATTAATACCTGTTTGAATATTGTTGCTATATCCTTCGGATCATTTCGGAATACCCCACAGCCGAATGCGCCAAGAATAATTGCTTTATGTCCATGCATAGCAGAAACTGCGAGAATATATCTGATACGATCTAACATCACTTTCCGAATGTTGGCCACATTCTCAGGCTCCCGCTCTTTTACAACCCCTGCATTTACGGCTGGTGCTGTAATCATAGAAACGCGGTAAGGTGAATCTAATAAATTCCCTCTGTCTTCACGGAATACGGGAACTTGTGGGGAATAGATCATATAGTCGGAATATAAACATGTTTTCCTTCCGCGGTTGTAATTGTACATTTCATTCTTTTGTGCGATACAAGGGTATAAAGCAGATGACCGTGCAAGACTTTCTTCTTGTGCCTGACTTCCCCCCAGGAAACCTCCACCTGGATTTTTGGCAGATGCGAAGTTGAGGCAAATCGTATCTTCAAAACCTTCTTCTGTAACGAGTCGCCTTGCTGCACCAAGTGTAGTCTCATCAGTTACTTTAATATTAGGTACAATACCTTGATCATATTTAATTAACGTCTTAGCATCCTTCTTTAGCTTGGGAAGCATTTCCGGTGAATAAAGAATCGAACCAGCGATAGATTCTCTCACTTCCTGCTCTATCCGATTTCTCTTACCAAATGAGTTCATATAGAAACCACTCTCAAGAATCTCTAACGTTTCTTTTGCCATTCTGGATCTTACTTCTCTATTATTAGATTGGATATTCATAATGCATCACTCCATGTTGTTTTTCTCATTTTCTCTGAGGATGTCCTCCCTCAATTGCGTTAAGATTTCCCCTAACCAGTTTTTCCCAAGCCAAGATTTTCTGTTTTTAATTTTCGGGTCATCCTCCAACAAGCCTACGCCCCAAATCCGATCAGTAGGACTTGCTTCCACCAATGTTGTGCCACGGGTTTCTAGTAGTATTTCTAATAGTCCCTGATTTTGCGTGAATTTAGCGTAATTCGCATCGTAGACGAATTGTTTACAATGTCTATCCCACTTTTCCTTCTCAAAGTCCTTTACTAAGCGTCCAAATTCCTTCTGTTCTCTTGGCGTTTTTGCGTTCAGAATCCTTTGGCTCATTTCCAAATCATGAAATAAAACCGCTTTTTTGTACATCATGTACTGTTCAGCGCTATTGAACGTTAACCCCTCTATGATAAAACGGGTAGGATGCCATTGTGAAAAAGGGGATGGGGTTCTATAAAAAAAGGTGTATCTTTCCATAAGTTTCATTCCTCGCATTCTTTTAGATTCGATCATGTTTAGGTGTATAGCGATACAACTTGGAAGGACGATGTCCCGCATCTTTGGTATATTCGTTGGTTTCAGCAACCATATCAGCAATTTTCCTGCGAAACGCCGCGGCTAAAAGTTCTTTCCCAAGAATGACTTCGTAAACTTGTTGCAGCCCTGATAACGTAAATAAAGGCGGCACCAGGTTAAATATGATTTCTGTATATTCAATTTTGTTTCGTAAACGTTCGATTGCATATTGAATCATTTTCGCATGGTCAAAGGCAATGCCCTGTGAATGAATAACCTCCCGAGTCAGTTTTCTAGCTTTGCCAATTACCGTTTCGCTAACTTTAATTGTTGCAGACAAAATCTCAGTCTCATTCCGCAAATTTATCAAAATCAGCCTCTCGATTTCATAACCCAGGGGAAGCATCGTTTTTTTCTCTTGATAAACACTTTGAGTTACATCGAACCAGCTTGCATCATCTGCGTCATCCCCGGCTTTAACCTCTAATGAAGTGCGGTCAATAAGCGCCATGTAAGAACAGCTAATAACACGGGTACGAGGATCACGCTCTACATCTCCCCAAGTATATAACTGCTCCATGTAAATATCTTCGATATTCGTTTCACTCATTAGCTCCCTGCGAGCAGCTTCATCCATGCTTTCATGTACGGACACAAAGCCTCCGGGTAAAGCCCACTGCCCGATAAACGGGTGCTCCCCCCTCTTAATCATCAGTAGTTGTAAGTTTTTTTCAGGGAGCTTTCTATAATTTTCTTGTTCCTTATTCATCACGGTGAAAATAAGCATATCGACGGTTACTGAAGGCCGTTCATAGATACTTACATTATAAGTTTGTAAGAATTGCTGTTCGGTCAAACCATTTCGGTCTCGAATAGACGTGTCTGTCATAGTTATCTCCTGGAAAATATGTTTTGATTGTTTTGTTATTATCATATTGTTAATATCATTTTGTTATTATATACCATCATCCGACTAAAGTTCAACATCAAAATCCTAAAATGGATGTAACGCTAAGAGAAACCAGCTAAATCTTGTTAGCGAATCGATCGCCGCCACCTTTTACCATAAAAAAAAGGCTAACCAGCTATTTCTGGCTAACCTGATACTACGAAAATCCGTTGTGATAAATTACATTTTTCATTTGTACCAAAATCATGAGGTCGTTCAATATTTTGTCGGCTCCATATTTCCTACATTTCTCTTACAAAAGTTGATCCTCCACGCTATCCAGCCAGTTCTCAATCTGCCCGATAACAGAAGCTACACAACCATTCTCGAATGGAGAGATTAGACCTGCAACCTTAACTAGCCCTGTAAAAGACTGACTTCCTCCTGATTGACACAATTTCAAATAATCTTTCCATGCTGATTGCCAATCCTCATTCATGCGTTTCCAGAATTGCATGGCGCAGATCTGAGCAAGCGTGTAATCAATATAATAGAATGGCGTTTCGAAGATGTGAGCCTGTTTCTGCCAAAATCCACCGCGTAATAAATAATCATTGTTCTCCTGATCACGGTAAGGCAAGTATTTCTTCTCAAGAGAACGCCAAGCACGCTTGCGTTCCGCTGGTGTAGCCTCTGGATTCCCATATACATAGTGTTGGAATTCATCCACCGCTACACCATAAGGTATAAATAATAATGCTTCTGCGAGATGGTTGAACCGATATTTTTCTGCATCTTCCTTGAAGAAGATCTCCATCCAAGGCCAAGTGAAGAATTCCATACTCATCGAGTGTATTTCTGCTGCTTCAAAAGTAGGCCAATTGTATTCTGGCACTTCATAATGTCTACTCTCATACACTTGGAAGGCATGACCTGCCTCATGTGTTAGAACGTCAATATCACCAGAAGTCCCATTAAAATTGGAGAAAATAAAAGGTGAACCATAATCGCTTAAGAACGTGCAATAACCCCCGTCTTCTTTCCCTTTCTTACTCACAAGATCCATCAATTCATTATCAACCATATACGTAAAAAACTCGTTCATTTCTGGTGAAAGTTCACTGTACATCTTCGAACCATTCTGAAGAATCCATTCGGGATCTCCCTTTGGCGTAGCATTTCCTGATTTGAAGCTGAAGCCATCATCGTAATAGTACATTTGCTCTACACCGATACGCTTCTTCTGACGTTCCTTCAATTTAGCCGCTACAGGTACAATATGTTCCAACACTTGGTCTCTGAAATTAGCGACCATCTCTGCGTTATAATCTATACGATTCATACGTGCATAACCCAGCTCAATATAATTGTCAAAACCTAGCTTATGAGCCATCTTCGTCCGTACTTTGACCAAATCATCATAAATACGATCGAACGTCTCTTCATTCTCCGCCATAAATCCGAATCTGGCCTCCGCAGCGCGACGTCTCATGTCTCGATCCTTGGATTCTTCGAACGGAATCAGTTGAGGTAATGTACGTTCCTCACCTTCAAACCTAATTTTAGCAGATGCAATAAGCTGTGAATATTCTGTTGTTAGCTTGTTCTCAAGTTGCAGGTCTTCAATGATCTCAGGTTTGAACGTCTTGAGTGAAAGCTCAGCTAACTGAAAAAGTTGACTTCCCCATCTCTTCTCAAGGTCCACTCTGAACTTAGAATCGACAAGCCCTTGGTAGAATTCCGTTATGTATTCCTGAATGATCGGTCCAGTCTCATCCATGTAATCCCGTTCTGCCTTATAGAAAGCATCATTGGTATCGATAGAATGGCGTATGCCTACGATTTCTCCTTGCGTCTCAATTTCGCTGCGCAGTTTATTGATAGATGTCATAATCTGATCCTGCTCATCGAAGCTATTAGCATGATTAAATTTACTTAGCAATGATTTGAATTTCTGTTCCACTTCTTCTAAGTTAGGACGTTCATAAAGATATTGGCTAAATTTCATACGTGCATGCATCCTCTCTTTAAAAACAATCTATCTTCTATACTAATGCAAAGTGGCTCCGAATTCGCCTTCTCCAACGTTTCTTATCAGTCCTCGGTGTTCCCCCGAATTTATTGAACTACATGTGGGACTTGGGGGCCAAATATATCTGTCATGTTGGATGTTTTTTGCTTGCCCATGAATGTAACAGAGGGCTGCCCCTAGGCAGCCCTCATGCTATTGAACTACAATTCCGCGTAGTCGCTATCCATATAATCTTGAATAATAGCCTCTGCGTTCAATAAGCTCTTGATGAGTGCCTTTTTCTACAACTGTTCCCTTGTTCATCACAAAGATAAAATCAGCTTTCTCGACCGTACTTAATCGATGAGCGATCAGAATAGTCGTTCTCCCTTTCATCAATTGGTTCAAAGCCTGCTGTACCCAATATTCCGATTCGGTATCCAATGCCGACGTAGCTTCATCCAGCAATAATATCGGAGCGTTCTTCAGCACTGCCCTTGCAATGGCAATTCGCTGACGCTGTCCGCCCGAGAGGGACGCTCCTCGTTCCCCCACTTGGGTCTTATACTGTTCAGGGAATTCCTGGATAAAATGATCGGCATAAGCAGCCTTAGCCGCTTCTATCACCTCGTCTTCTGTCGCTTGCGGATTACCGTAACGAATATTGTCTTCAATCGTCCCGGTAAACAGAAAAGCGTCTTGGGGCACATAGGCCATTTGTCTCCGAAGCTCATCTACCGTGTAATGGCCTAACGATTTGCCTTGAATCAGAATGGCTCCGCCATCCATGGGGTAAAACCCCAGCAGTAGTTTTATGATTGTACTCTTGCCGCTTCCGCTTGCGCCAACAATGGCCGTAACTTGCCCTGGATGAATCTGCATGGACATCTCGCATAGCACTTTTTTATCAGATTGATAGGCAAAATCCACGCCTTGAAACTCAACCATAGTGGATGAAGTCCGGTCATGCTCTAAAGTGCCGAGGCGCTCAGGCTCCTCGTTCTCATCAAATATTTCTTGTACGCGATGAGCGCCTGCCAACGATTTTTGAACAAGGGACAGAAGCGTACCCAAATTCATAAAGGATTGTGACAAATAGACTTGAAGAACGGCCAATGCCGCTACGTCTCCCATCCCAATGATGCCATAAGCATATAACAAACTGCCAATAACAATAATTCCACAGAACGTAATGTAACTGACAAAATGATTCACTGCATTCAGCATGCCATTTTTACTGGCAATTTGCGTGGAAACCTCTGTCACCTGCTCATTTAGTTTCCCATACTGGGCTAAGATCGGGCTGATATGAAACAATTTAACAAGGCGAATGCCTCCGATAAAATCTGAAAATTTCTCGGTCATCTTAGCAGTAATTTGAAGCGACTCATTAAACATGACACGAATGTATCCAACAAACCGTGTGCTGATCAGAAATGCGCTGAGCAGAATCAGAAACGAGGCGCAGGCAAACTGCCACTGAATAAAGAACATCATCACGATTGATCCTATGCAGACCATAATTTCCAACAATATCGCCATAAAAAAACCACCATATGTCACTTCCATGGCCAATACATCGTTATTCATCCGTGAAACTAAATCCCCATTGTGATTTCGTTCCAAATAGCCAACCTGAAATTTGCAAATTTTTCTGTATAGGCGTTCCTTAATGTCTACCATCGTAAGTTCCACACTGCGGTGAAACATATACATAAACGTTGGAGCGACCAAGTTTAGTAGCACTAACGAACCCGCTAATACGAAAAGTGCTTGGAACAGCAAGGATGCATCTCGGGACTCCGCATATTTGACCAAACTCTGAACAACCAAGCTAAATGACAAGGGGAATAAGGTTTGAATAATCGTGCTTACACCAATGCCTATGGAGTACTGGATTTTTCGCTTTCTGTCCATAAAGCTCATCATGTACTTGATTTCTTTCGCGTATGCGGTCAATTCTACGACTTTCACGAGTAGGCGACCTCCTTGCCATAAGAAAGATTGCTTGTGAATTCTTGGTTGTACGCTCTGGCGTACAACCCTTTCTTTTCTAACAATTGATGGTGATTTCCAGCTTCCGCAATTTCACCATTCTCCATCACCCAGATTTCGTCCGCTTCTTCAATCGTAGACAACCGATGCGCAATGACGATGGTCGTTCTTTTCTTCATCAGAACGTTCAGCGCTTCCTGGACCAACGATTCAGACTCCGTATCCAAAGCAGATGTGGGTTCATCCAACAGCAAGATCGGCGCGTTCTTCAGAAATGCACGTGCAATGGTGATGCGCTGCCGCTGCCCGCCGGATAAGATTCCTCCTCTTTCTCCCACTTCTGTCTGGTATCCTTCGGGAAGATCCACAATGAAAACATGCGCATTAGCAAACTTTGCCGCTTCCATAATTTCTTCCATCGAAGCGCCCTCGCGCCCGTATGCAATGTTCTCGGCAACTGTACCGCTAAACAAATACGCATCTTGCGTAACGACAGAAAAGTGTGATCGCAACTCATTCGGATTACAGTTAAGGATAGACTGACCGAACACATTAATCGTTCCTTGGCCAGCTTCCAGCGAGTAAAATCCGCACAAGAGTTTGATTATCGTGCTTTTTCCCCCGCCGCTTGCCCCGACTAATGCCACAGTCGCCCCTTCGGCTACTGTAAAGCTCATATTTCGCAGGATAGGTGCATTGTCGTCGTAAGCAAAACTAACGTTATCAAACTGAATAGGGGGCTGGTCTGTTCTCACAATGGATTGCCCTTCTTGATTCTCTACAGGTTCATTTATGATTTCGGATACTCTCTTTAACGCTCCGACCATTTCAAACGTATTCGTAATGAGATTGGGTATGTGCTGAAGCGGCTCCAAGCATAAATTCAGCAAGTAAAGAAATGCAATGAGCTCGCCTGTGCCGAACAATCCTTTGGAGATCAGATAGCTTCCGTATATGACGGAGAAAATAATCGGACTGACCATAAGGGTAAATAAAACGGGATTCATCCATGCCTCTCGTCTTTTCACAGCCAGTTTTTTTTGTAAAGTCAATTGAAGCAGAGACTGATAGGAGCGAAACATGATCCCCTGCAACAAATAGCTTTTAACTATCGACATCCCACCCAATGTATCCTGTAAATTTACATTCATCAGGCCCATATTCTCTTGAGCTTCCTCCGTTAGCTGCAGCAGTTGTTTACCGATCCATTGCGAAACGAGCAAGGAGACGGGAACTAGCAGCAAACTGAACAGTACTAGCTCCCATTGCATCCAGATCAAATACGTCAAACAGCCGATAAGCACAAGCGGATGATAAAACCACCCCGCCAAGTCTCGAATCATAAATTGGTAGACGAGCTGCAGATCATTGGTTAACCGTGAAACAAGATCTCCAGAATGTTGTTTTTCAAGATAATGAACAGGCAGTTTCCCTATATGGTTCATCATGTGATTGCGAATATCTCGCATCGCTTGGGCACTGCTTCTTTGAATGCCGTAAACCATGAAGAATTTCGCGGGGACTCCTATCAAAATAACAATAAGAATCGTATAAACAATTCGCAGGACCGACTGACCTTCCCCATGGTCGGTCTTCGTTGTTAATTGTTGGATTAAACTGCCCGTCCATACCTCGATAAGCGATGCGGCAATTGCGGATAGAATGCCAACGATCATCCATCCCCTGTGCGATTTCGTAAACGACAGCAGCCAAAGG
Organism: Paenibacillus sp. SYP-B3998; assembly: GCF_010820665.1. Taxonomy (GTDB): domain Bacteria; phylum Bacillota; class Bacilli; order Paenibacillales; family NBRC-103111; genus Paenibacillus_E. The sequence goes on from NZ_JAAIKC010000002.1 coordinate 499,331, forward strand.
ACTGACTTCCGTAGGGGTGATACAACTTTCCGTTCTTCTACCACCAAATTGGCCCCTTTCAAGGTATGCACGGTATGGATAAGCTTACGACAACACCTTTTGATTCGTTTGTTCTCTGATTTGATGAACGATCCGCTCAATCACTTTAGCATTTTCTTCAAGATATTCGGCAGCGAGCAGCTTTTCATGAACCCCGACGAGTTGATATTCGCGATAGTTTAGCGCCGTAGATTCATTCCAATATTTCACATGAATATCATCAGGCGTTCCTACTTCAGACTTTTCTGCAATTAACCCGTGAATGTTTGCCTGAACGGTGCCTGAATTGATGACTTGCGAAACGTAGGTCCAATAGGAACGCATTTTATGTTTGACGCGGTTACGAATAAACGGATTGGCCAACAGTTCTTTTTCCGATTCTCCCGCACCTTCAAGTATTTGATCGATGCTGCTTTCCAACTGATCCAATGGAGCGATGGTTTCTTTTTTGAGAGAATCAATCATGATAATATCCGATATCTGATAGCCTCTCTTCTCCATTGCTTTGGCAACCTCAAATGTTAAATTGCCGCCCAATGAGTATCCCATGAATACGTAAGGGGACTGATCCTGAATGCTGACGACCGCATCCACATAACGATTGAGCATCGTTTCGTAGCATTCGGTATCATCCATATAATCGGCACCATAGAGGATGCAGTGAGACTCCAGTTTCTGTGCTAGCTCCAAATAACTTAAGCCGTACCCGAGGCCGGGAGGGAAGCAAAAGACATTCATGAATCCATGTTCATTAAGTTTCATAAATTGGTTGCTCTTTTTCTCGTCGAGATCGGATTCCCAAATGCCATACGCCATCGCTTCAACAGTTGGACTCTGGAACATTTTATGGAAGGAAATCTCCACTCCGGTTTCAGTAAACACTCGCTGTATCAATTGCATCAGGCTTAGAGAGTGACCTCCGAGATCAAAGAAGTTATCCTTCACCCCGACTTTCGCAATTCCGAGCACATCCTCCCAGATTCGTGCGAGCTGCTCTTCCTGTGGCGTACGCGGCGCTACATATTCCACACCCGATTGTAGACTTCCCTCTGGTGCTGGCAGCACTTTGCGATCTACTTTACCATTCGGTGTTAATGGCAGCTCTGTAAGCTGCACCAAGTAAGACGGAATCATATAAGCGGGCAGCTCTTGAGAAAGCATGCTTCTTAATTCGCTAGCAGGAAGCAAACGCTCAGCCACGTAATAGGCACACAACACCTTCTGGCCAGCCCCCTCCTCGCGCGCAATGACAACCGCTTCTTGAACCGACGCCATTTTCAAAAGATACGATTCCACTTCGCCAATTTCAATCCGGTAACCGCGAATTTTCACCTGATGGTCGATCCGACCCACATACTCAATGGTTCCATCCGGCAGCCATCTTGCCAGATCTCCCGTTCGATACATCCGTTCTCCCGGTGCAAAAGGATTGTCTACGAACTTCTCCGCTGTCAGCTCCGGTTGGTTCAAATAGCCGTGAGCCAGTCCGTCTCCTCCTATGTACAACTCGCCGATCACGCCTACTGGCAGCAGCTTGCCTGCTCCATCCAGCACGTACACCTGCGTATTGCCAATCGGACGGCCAATCGGAATGGACGCTTTCTCCACATCCGCCATACGGATCTCATGACAGCACGTGAACGTCGTGTTTTCCGTCGGTCCGTAGCCGTTGATGAGCCGCAGCCCACTGCAGCGCTCCATCACTTTTTTCGCATGCGGTTTGGAGACGACGTCTCCTCCGACCAATAATTGTTTGACGCCCTGCAGCGCCTGAATTTGATTCTCTACCATAACATGGAACAATCCGGCCGTTAACCACAAAACCGTTACCCCATGTTGCCCAATCACCTGCGACCATTCGCTGAGCGACAAGTTGCCAGGAGGCAAAATAGCCAGGGTTGCTCCGTTCAACAAACTGCCCCAAATCTCAAAAGTGGCTGCATCAAATGAAAGGGTCGAGCCTTGCAAAAACACGTCCTTATCGCTGATGTCCACATAATTAGCTGCAGTGACAAGCCGCACGACACCTCGATGTGTGACACAAACACCTTTCGGCGTGCCCGTAGAGCCGGAGGTATAAACGATATACGCCAAATCGTCTCCAGTCGCTTCATGCGTCGGATTCGACCAGCTTATCTCCCTTGATCCCTCATCCACAGCATCCAACAAGACGACTTGCATATTCTCAGGCAGGTTTGCCCGTAGATGTGTCTGAGTCAACAACACTTTAATACGGGTATCGTCCAAAATCACAGCAATTCGCTCCTGCGGATAGGACGGATCCATTGGCACATACGCGCCTCCAGCTTTGAGAATTCCCAGTAGCCCGATCACCATGTCCAATGATCTCTCAACGAATATACCAACGAAATCGCCCGCGCCCACTCCTCGATCTTGCAGCAGATAGGCGATTCGATTCGCTGCGGTATTCAACTCCGCATAGGTCAATCGCTTGTCTTCGAATACGACGGCTACCGCATCAGGATTGCGTTCCGCCTGCTCCTCGAACACCTGATGAATGGTCTTCTCCCTTGGGTACGCCACACCCGTATCGTTAAACACATTTAAAATCTCATTCTGCTCGCTTGCTGTCAGTATGTTTAAAGAAGAAAGGTTTATCTGAGGCTCCACTGCAATGACTTCGACCAGTTGTTTGAAATGCAGCGCCATACGCTCCACCGTTTGCCGCTTATATAAGGCGGTTGCATAAGTTAAGCTATATGCGATGCCTTCTTCCCTTTCTTCAACATGAAAGATCAGATCGAATTTGGCCACGGAATGGTCATTGGGGTACGGCCTCAATTGCAATCCTTCGATCTCTACATTCCCATGCTCTGTGTTTCCGAGACTAAACATCGTGTCAAACAGCGGATTGCGGCTCAAATCCCGCGGTACCTGAACCTTCTCTACCAGCTCTTCGAACGGATAGTCCTGATGTTCAAAGGCCCCTAAGGTCGCTTCCTTAATTTCGTCCAAATAGGAAAGGAAAGTCTTGTCTCCTGACGGAAAGCTGCGAATGGCAAGCGTGCCTACAAACATTCCGATAAGCGGTTCTAAATCTGCATGTGCTCTTCCGGCAATTGGCGTGCCTACGATAATGTCTTCTTGTGCTGAGTATTTATGAAGCAAGACCTTATATGCGGCCAACAGCACCATATACAAGGTGCTTCCCGTTTCCGACGCAAGTTTGCGTAATAACTCGCTCGTCTGCGGATCAAGCATACTTAAGTTCGTATCTCCTTCATACCTTTGGATCGCAGGACGCGCATAATCCGTTTGTAGCTCCAATGCCGAAATTTCTCCATTGAGCGTATCCAGCCAGTACGCTTCCTGCTGCTTCAGCCGCTCACTATGCGTCTCGGATTGCTGCCAAGCCGCGTAATCCTTGTACTGAATCGCTAGCGGTATCAGTTCCTCCCCGCCGTACATTCGGACAAATTCCTCTACCAAAATATTCATCGAAACGCCGTCCGAGATGATGTGATGCATATCGAACATCAGGATATGACGATCCTTCGCCAGCTCGATCAACCCTACTCGCAGCAGCGGCGGCTTCGCCAGTTCAAACGCGCGGATGAATCCGCTCACGATGTCCCCAGCTTCTTCTTCGCTCGCTTGCGTGTACTCCACCGCGAATTCGACGTGACTGTGCACCCGCTGCACGGGTTCGCCGCTGAGCATTTCAAACCCCGTTCGCAGCGTCTCGTGACGCGCGATCAGTCCCCGGAACGCCGCTTCAAAGCGCTCCCGATCCAGCGCACCGCCAAGCGTCATCACCCCTGGCATGTTGTAGCTCATCTCCGCTCCTTCAAGCTGATGCATGATGTACAACCGTTTTTGCGCCGAAGACAGCGGGTAAACCTCCCTCTCTTCCGCACGCGGGATCGCTTCATACGCCTTGCGCTCCATCCCCCCGATGGCCTGCGCCATCTCCTCTATCGTCGGATAGCGGAACACGTCACGCAGCGGCAAATTCACGCCCAGCTCCTTGTACAGCTTGCTCACTAGCGTCGTCGCCCGCAGCGAGTGTCCACCGAGTTCGAAGAAGTTGTCCTTCACGCTGGCACTCGGCAAGCCGAGCACCTCTTGCCAGATGCGCGCCAGCTGGGCTTCCAGGCGGGTGCGCGGCGCTACGAATTCCGCTCCCGTCTGCTTGTTCGCCTCCGGTGCCGGCAGCGCCCTTCGGTCGATCTTCCCGTTCTGCGTCAGCGGCATGCTCGCCAACTGCACAAAGTACGACGGGATCATATACCCCGGCAGCTCCTGCGACAACGCGCCTCGCAGTTCGCCCGCCGTCAGCTCCGCTTCCGCCACGAAGTATGCGCACAGCTGCTTCTGTCCGGCTTCATCCTCCAGCGCTAGCACGGTCGCTTCGTGGAGCCCCGCCACTTTCAGCAGTTGCGCCTCTACTTCCCCTAGCTCGATGCGGAAGCCCCGAATCTTCACTTGGTGGTCGATCCGGCCCAGGTACTCGATGTTGCCATCCGGCAGCCATCTCGCCAAATCTCCCGTTCGGTACATCCGCTCCTCTGGCGCAAACGGGTTCTTCACAAACTTTTCGTCCGTCAAATCGGGACGACCCCAATAGCCGCGTCCCACGCAATCCCCGGATACGTAAAGCTCCCCACCGATTCCGATAGGCTGCACCTGTAGCCCCTCGTCCAAAATGTACAGCTTCGTATTGGCAATCGGCTTGCCAATCGGCGGAAGCCCAGCCGCAATCGCTTCTGGCTGCATCGTGAACGCTGTCACGACATGCGTTTCCGACGGGCCGTAGTGATTGTGCAAATAGATGCCTCGGCTTCGCAAGATCGCCTCAATTTGCGGCGTCACGACAAGCTGCTCGCCAGCCGTGATGATATGGCTGACGCAATGTGGGAATTGCTCGGCCCACTCCGCTTCGGTGAAGATGAACTTCAGGAACGCTACAGGCAGATACAACACCTCAATCTTGCTTTCCTCGATGCGCGCAAACAATCGTTTCGGGTCTTTGCGCACCTCATTGCCAATCAGGCACAGGCATCCGCCGAACAGCAAGGCGGAGAACATCTCCTGATAGCACACATCAAAACTGCCTGACGCATACTGCAAAACAGGCGACGGGAACGGGATATTCGTTGCCGTGAACTGATACTGCAATAAGTTCGCCAGATTGCGATGCTCCAGCATCACGCCCTTGGGATTCCCCGTCGTTCCCGACGTATAGATAATATAGAGCAAATGCGAAGCGTCGTTTTCGTTCGGCAAGTTCTCCTCACGGCCTTCGTATAACGAAGCATCGTGAACATCGATCTTCTCCACTTCTGGCGGAATCGACGCAAACCACGGCTGCTCCGTCAGCACGAGCCTTGCTCCGCTGCTTGCCAGCATGTAATGGATACGCGTTTGCGGGTACTCTGGATCGATCGGCACGAACGTTCCGCCCGCCTTGAGCACCGCAAGGACGCTGACGACCATCTCGATGGAGCGGTCGACCATGATGCCGACAGGCTGCTGTGCCGTAACGCCGCTTTCTCTCAGCGTCCACGCCAGCTGATTCGCTCTCGCGTTCAGCTCCCGATACGTCAATTGTTGGTTCTCGAAGTCGACAGCCGTCGCTTCTGGCGTGCGACCTGCCTGCTCCTCGAACAGCTCGTGGATCGTCTTCTCGCGCGGATAATCCGCTGCCGTGTCATTGAACACGTCCATAATCTGCGCCTGCTCCGCTGCCGTCACCATTTGAAGCTGCGCAAGGCTGGCTTGCGGATGGCCGATCACCGCGTCGATCAATTGCTCAAAGTGCCCCGCCATCCGCTCCACGGTTTCTTTCTTATACAAAGCAGTTGCAAACTCGATGCTGCAAATGAGTTCATTTTCACTTTCCATCACAGTCACGTTCAGATCAAACTTCGCCATGGTGTACTTGCTCGGGTATATGTTCAAACGCAGCCCTTCCAAGTCAAACTCCGCGTTCTCCGTATTTTCCAAAGCAAACATCGTATCAAACAACGGATTGCGACTGAGATCCCGTGTCACCTGCACATTCTTCAATAATTCCTCAAATGGATAGTCCTGGCAATCGAACGCACCGAGCGTCGTTTCCTTAACTTCCTCCAGATAAGACAGGAACGTCTTCTCTCCCGCCGGATAACTGCGGATCGCCAATGTATTGACGAACATGCCGATAAGCGGCTGCAGATCCTCATGGGTTCTCCCCGCAATCGGTGTGCCCACGATAATGTCTTCCTGACCCGTATACTTTCGCAGCAAGATCGTATAGACCGCAAGCAGCACCATATACAGGGTGGTTCTGCTTTCGGCCGCAAGCTGCCGCAGCCCTTCGCTCTTCACAGAATCAATGGCAAATTCGTAGATAGCCCCCTCATAGCTTTGGACGGAAGGACGCGCATAGTCCGTTGGCATTTCCAATACGGGCAGCTTCCCGCTGAACGTCTGCAGCCAGTACGATTCCTGCCGATTCATTTGATCCTTTTGCGATTCGGAATGCTGCCATGCGGTGTAGTCTTTGTACTGAATGCGCAGAGGCGACAACTGCTCGCCGCTGTACAAGCGGACAAATTCCTTCATCATGATACCCAACGATGTTCCGTCCGAAATAATGTGATGCATGTCAAACATCATAATATGGCGATCCTTCGCAAGTTCGATCAAGCCTACCCGCAGAAGCGGCGGTTTCTCCAAATCAAACGCACGAACGAATCCGCGCACAACATCTCTGGCTTCTTCATCGTTAGCCTGCATATAAGCCACCGCAAAATCCAATTCATGATGTACCTGCTGCACAGGTTCGCCATCCACCATTTTAAAGCCGGTGCGCAGTGTCTCATGGCGCGCAATCAGCCTGCGGAACGCCTCTTCAAATTGCTTGCGATCCAGCGTTCCTTCGAGAACCATCGCTCCAGGCATGTTATAACTTTGTTCCGCTCCTTCAAGCTGATGCAAGATGTACAACCGCTTCTGCACGGATGAAACGGGGTAATAGTCTCTCTTCTCGATAGGTGATATGGACACATAGACTTGTTGTTCCATTCTGGAAATGAGTTCGGCCATCTCTTCAAGAACCGGGGACAAGAATACGTCCCGCAGCGACAGGCTGATGTTCTCCTCTTTATGCAGCTTGCTTACCATCATGGTAGCGCGCAAGGAGTGTCCGCCAAGATCGAAAAAGTTATCCTTTGCGCCGACTTTCCCAAGTCCAAGCACAGCTCGCCAAATCCGTGCTAATTTCGCTTCCGCTGGCGTTCGAGGCGCTATATATTCGATTTCTGCCTGTAAGCTTTCTTCCGGCGCAGGCAGCGCTTTACGATCAACCTTACCGTTCGGCGTTAGCGGCATACTCTCCAACTGTACAAAAAAGGAGGGAATCATGTACCCCGGGAGCTCTTGCGACATGATCAATTTCAGTTCGCTTGCCGGAATCGTCCGCTCTGCCGCGAAATACGCACACAACTGCTTCTCGCCTGCTTCGCTTTCACGAACGACGACTATCGCTTTCTCGATAGCGTCCATCTTCAACAAATAGGCCTCCACCTCGCCCAGCTCAATTCGGTAGCCGCGGATTTTCACCTGATCGTCGATCCGTCCTACATATTCAATGCTTCCGTCCGCCAGCCATCTCGCCAAATCCCCCGTTCGATACATCCGTTCCCCTGGCACGAACGGGTTGTCCACGAACTTCTCAGCGGTCAGTTCGGGACGATTCAAGTATCCTCGAGCCAATCCGTCTCCCGCCACGCATAGTTCACCGGCTACGCCAAGCGGCTGAAGCCCGTTCTCTCCATTTACGATATAAATCGCCGTGTTGCTGATTGGACGCCCGATCGGAATGGTTACGGCATCTTCCTCCACTTCATTCACGTCATAACAAGTCGCAAATACCGTGCTCTCCGTCGGACCGTAAACGTGCTTGATTTTGCCCGATCCCAGGTAATCTAACGCTTTACGCACGTGGCTGACAGAAACACGTTCGCCTCCGAACAGAATGGTGCGAATATGGCGCATGCATTCTACACCCACGTCAATAAGGACGTTAAAAAATGCAGTCGTAATAAATAAAGTCGATATTTGCCGCTGTTCAATCAATTGTGCTAATTTCACGACATCCAGCATCGTTTCCTTGGGAACGAGAATCAGTTTGGCTCCGTTTAATAAAGCTCCGAAGATATCGAATGTCGAACCGTCGAAGGCGTAGCTGGATAATTGCAGCACGTTGTCCTGGGCGGTGATGTCTATGTAGTTGGTCGTTCGAACAACTCGTACGATGTTGCAATGCGTCGTTAAAATCCCTTTGGGCTTCCCCGTCGTTCCAGACGTGTAAATAATGTACGCCAGATTGGCAGAGACGTTAGCGGCATCCAAATTAGAGCCGTCATCGTTGTAAGACTCCTCATCATCAAGCGGCACAAAGGTGCTCTGGAGTGGGATTCGTTCCTGCAAATGACGCTGTGCCAGCATCACTTGCGTTCCCGAATCCTCGATCATGTACCGAATGCGCTCTTCTGGGTATTCGGGATCAATCGGCACGTACGCTCCCCCTGATTTCAGAATCGCCAAGATGCCAACGATCATATCTAGGGAGCGATCCGCCATAAGACCTACTAAGTTGTCAGCCTGCACGCCCACAGTTCTTAGCGTCCTTGCCAACCGATTGGCTCGTTCGTTCAGCTCGCCGTATGTCAATTGCTGATTCTCGAATACGACGGCCACCGCGTCCGGGTTCCGTTCTGCCTGCTCCTCGAACAACTGATGGATCGTCTTTTCCTTCGGATATTCCGTGTGTGTGTCATTGAACAGGGTAAGCAGTTCATGCTTCTCGGGTTCAGATAAAACATCTACTTTACCGATTTCCAGTTCCGGTTGAAATAATGCAACAGAAAGTAGTCGGAAGAAATGATCCGTCATCTGTTCCATAAAATCTTGATCATAACGATTGTTGTCAAAACTTACGCTCAATCGGATCAAGCTATTTTCCGAATCAAATTGAAACAAGGTATCTGTCGATACACTTTTTTCAAAAGCCAGTGTATGTGTTTTTGTATAGGAAACCATCGTGTTTACAATCGGCGAGCCGTCGGGAGTATATTGTAAATTCAATTGACGAATCATTTTCCGGAAAGGGATATGTTGATGTTCCAGCGCTTCGCTGACCGAAGTTTTAATTTGACCCAGCAGGGATTTAAATGTACTTTCATTGCTTAGTTTATTTTTGATGATTAGAAAATCATGGATAGGCGGATTATCGTCATCGAACTCCGTTTGAGCAGGAATTCCTACTAACGTATTTTCTCTGCCTGTATATGTATAGAGCAAACATTTGACACCGGTTAATAAAATAACGAAAACCGCCATATCAAATCCATTTGCCAGGGAGTTAATCCTTTCTGAAAGATGATGCGGCAGCGTACGATTTATAATGCTTACGTCGTTAGTGCTTACTTTGCTGGACGATTTGCTATAGGGCAGGAAATTCATACTGTCTTCGGTATCAAACTTTTCGTTCCAATACATTTCCTCTTTTTCAAACACCGACTTCATTCGTAAGCCTCCCCTTCAACATATGATGCAGATGAAATATTCCGTCGTTCTATGTACCCCGGTATAAACCCGGAGAGTGTGTCGTCCAAATAATTGCAGACACGCACTCTCTCAGGCGTAAACCTTGCTTCGAAAGTTCTGTTTAGAATATAAATTCCATTGTTTCTAATGAACTTTTGCTGCTAGTCGATTGGTCATTGAACTTGATATGGCTTAATTGGGTTTGAGGATTTTCACAAATTTGCGATAATACAAACAAGAAATCCTTCAAAATTTTGTTAATCATCGTTGCTTTGAACAGCTTCGTGCCGTATTGGATGTCGCCTCTGATCAAACCGTTATCCTCGCTCATCGACACGATAAGATCAAATTTCACATCGTTCGAATAGTCGTGAACATATGGAGTCAGGTTTAGAGAATCAAACTCCACTTGACGATCCTCTGTATTTTGCAGCGCAAACATCGTGTCGAACACCGGATTACGGCTTGCATCTCGTTTCACATTCAATTGTTCTACGAGCACTTCAAAAGGATAATCTTGATGCTCAAAGGCTCCCAGTGTCGTTTCTTTCACTTCATTCAGGTAGGAAAGGAATGTTTTCGCTCCTGTCGGATAGCTGCGAATGGCTAGCGTCCCCACAAACATCCCAATGAGCGGCTCCAAATCCGCATGCGCTCTTCCAGCTATAGGAGTTCCCACAATAATGTCTTCTTGTCCGCTGTATTTGGAAAGCAGCACGGAATAGGCAGACAACAGAACCATGTACAGCGTACTTTCCTGATTCGCCGCCAGCTCATTCAACTGCTTTGAAACAGCTGGCTCAACTTCAAACTGGATACTCGCTCCTTCAAAGCTTCGGATCTGCGGTCTCTCATAATCGGTTGGTAAATCCAGAATCGGCAAGTCTCCTTCTAACGTATCCAGCCAGTACGCTTCCTGCTGCTTCAGCCGCTCGCTGTACGCTTCGGATTGCTGCCAAGCCGCGTAATCCTTGTACTGAATCGCTAGCGGTATCAGTTCCTCGCCGCCGTACAAGCGGACAAATTCCTCTACCAAAATATTCATTGAAACGCCGTCCGAGATGATGTGGTGCATATCGAACATCAGGATATGACGATCCTTCGCCAGCTCGATCAACCCCACTCGCAGCAGCGGCGGCTTCGCCAGTTCAAACGCGCGGATGAATCCACTCACGATGTCCCTGGCTTCTTCTTCACTCGCTTGCGTGTACTCCACCGCGAATTCGACGTGACTGTGCACCCGCTGCACGGGTTCGCCGCTGACCATTTCAAACCCTGTTCGCAGCGTCTCGTGACGCGCGATCAGTCCCTGGAACGCCGCTTCAAAGCGTTCCCGATCCAGCGCACCGCCAAGCGTCATCACCCCTGGCATATTGTAGCTCATCTCCGCTCCTTCAAGCTGATGCATGATGTACAACCGTTTTTGCGCCGAAGACAGCGGGTAAACCTCCCTCTCTTCCGCACGCGGGATCGCGGCATACGCCTTGCGCTCCATCCCCCCGATGGCCTGCGCCATCTCCTCTATCGTCGGATAGCGGAACACGTCACGCAGCGGCAAATTCACGCCCAGCTCCTTGTACAGCTTGCTCACTAACGTCGTCGCCCGCAGCGAGTGTCCGCCGAGCTCGAAGAAGTTGTCCTTCACGCTGGCGCTCGGCAAGCCGAGCACCTCTTGCCAGATGCGCGCCAACTGGGCTTCCAGACGGGTGCGAGGCGCTACGAATTCCGCTCCTGTCTGCACGTTCGCCTCTGGTGCCGGCAGCGCCCTTCGGTCGATCTTCCCGTTCTGCGTCAGCGGCATGCTCGCCAACTGCACAAAGTACGACGGGATCATATACCCCGGCAGCTCCTGCGACAACGCGCCTCGCAGCTCGCCCGCCGTCAGCGCCGCTTCCGCCACGAAGTATGCGCACAGCTGTTTCTGTCCGGCTTCATCCTCCAGCGCTAGCACGGTCGCTTCGTGCAGTCCCGCCACTTTCAGCAGCTGTGCCTCTACTTCCCCTAGCTCGATGCGGAAGCCTCGAATCTTCACCTGGTGGTCGATCCGGCCTAAATACTCGATGTTGCCATCCGGCAGCCATCTCGCCAAGTCCCCCGTTCGGTACATCCGCTCCCCTGGCGTGAACGGGTTCTTCACAAACTTTTCGTCCGTCAAATCGGGACGACCCCAATAGCCGCGTCCGACGCAATCCCCGGATACGTACAGCTCCCCGCCGATTCCGATAGGCTGCACCTGTAGCCCCTCGTCCAAAATGTACAGCTTCGTATTGGCAATCGGTTTGCCAATCGGCGGAAGACCAGCCGCAATCGTTTCAGGCTGCATCGTGAACGTCGTCACGACATGCGTTTCCGACGGGCCGTAGTGATTGTGTAAATGGATGCCTCGGCTTCGCAAGACCGCCTCAATTTGCGGCGTCACGACAAGCTGCTCGCCAGCCGTGATAATATGGCTGACGCAGTGCGGGAATTGCTCGGCCCATTCCGCTTCGGTGAAGATGAACTTCAGGAACGCTACTGGCAGATACAACACTTCGATCTTGCTTTCCTCGATGCGCGCAAACAATCGTTTCGGGTCTTTTCGCACCTCATTGCCAATCAGGCACAGGCATCCGCCGAACAGCAAGGCGGAGAACATCTCCTGATAGCACACATCAAAGCTGCCTGACGCATACTGCAAAACAGGCGACGGAAACGGAATGTTCGTTGCCGTGAACTGATACTGCAATAAGTTCGCCAGATTGCGATGCTCCAGCATCACACCCTTGGGATTCCCCGTCGTTCCCGACGTATAGATAATATAGAGCAAATGCGAAGCTTCGTTTTCGCTCGGCAAGTTCTCCTCGCGGCCTTCGTATAACGAGGCTTCGTGAACATCGATCTTTTCCACTTCCGGCGGAATCGACGCCAACCACGACTGCTCCGTCAGAACGAGCCTTGCTCCGCTGCTTGCCAGCATGTAATGGATACGCGTTTGCGGGTACTCCGGATCGATCGGCACGAACGTTCCACCCGCCTTGAGTACTGCAAGGACACTGACGACCATCTCGATGGAGCGGTCGACCATGATGCCAACAGGCTGCTGCGCCGTAACGCCGCTGTCTCTCAGCGTCCACGCCAGCTGATTCGCTCTCGCGTTCAGCTCCCGATACGTCAATTGCTGGTTCTCGAAGTCGACAGCCGTCGCTTCTGGCGTGCGATCTGCCTGCTCCTCGAACAGCTCGTGGATCGTCTTCTCGCGCGGATAATCCGCTGCCGTGTCATTGAACACATCCATAATCTGCGCCTGCTCCGCTGCCGTCACCATTTGAAGCTGCGCAAGGCTGGCTTGCGGATGGCCGATCACCGCGTCGATCAATTGCTCAAAGTGCCCCGCCATCCGCTCCACGGTTTCTTTCTTATACAAAGCAGTTGCAAACTCGATGCTGCAAAGGATACCTTCTTCGACTTCGCCGGCCTGGAAAGTCAGGTCGAATTTGGCCACCGTATGTTCATTCTCATACGGCTTGAACTGCAGCTCATGAATGTTCATATCGCCTTGTTCCGTGTTTTGGAGAATAAACATCGTGTCGAACACCGGGTTGCGGCTTAGGTCCCGCCTTACCTGCACGTTCTCCACAAGTTCCTCAAACGGATAATGTTGGTTCTCGTAAGCGCTGAGCGTCGTTTCCTTGACTTCCTCCAAATAAGAGAGGAACGATTTCTCTCCCGCCGGATAGCTGCGAATCGCCAATGTGCCTACGAACATGCCGATCAGCGGCTGCAAATCTCCGTGCGTTCGTCCCGCAATCGGCGTTCCGACGACGATATCTTCCTGCCCGGTATATTTATGCAGCATCGCCGTATAGGCGGCTAACAGCACCATGTACAACGTCGCTCCGTTTTCCACCGCCATGCGCCGTAATCTCTCGCTCTTCTGAGCATCGATCATAAATGGCAGCACGTCGCCCTCGAAACTTTGCGCCGCTGGACGCACATAGTCCGTCGGCATTTCCAGTACAGGCAGCTCCCCGCCGAGCGCCTTCAGCCAGTAGGCTTCTTCCTGCTGCAGGTGCTCCTTCTGCGCTGCGGACTGCTGCCACACCGCATAGTCCTTGTACTGAATGCGAAACGGCTGGAGCTCCTCTCCCCCATACAGACGAACAAAATCATTGATGAGAATCCCCATCGATGCTCCGTCGGAGACGATGTGATGCATGTCAAACATCAGGATATGACGATCCTTCGCAAGCGCGATCAGGCCTACCCGCAAGAGCGGCGGCTTCGCCAGATCAAACACGCGAACGAATCCACGCACCATGTCGGGAGTTTCTTCCACGCTCGCCTGCATATAGGCGACCGCGAAATCCACTTCCTGGTGTATGCGCTGCATCGGTTCGCCATCCACCATTTCAAAGCCGGTGCGCAGTGCCTCATGACGCGCGATCAGTCCGCGGAACGCCCTCTCCAAGCGATCCCTATCGAGCGATCCTTCGAGCAGCATCATTTGCGGCATGTTGTAGCTCAGTTCCGCGCCTTCCAATTGATGCAAAATGTACAGCCTCTTCTGGGCGGAGGAAACCGGGTAGTACGCCTGATCGGCAGCCTGAGGAATAACACTGTACGCCATCTGCTTCGTCTCGTTCATAACTTGAGCCAGTCCTTCCACCGTAGGGAAACGGAACACGTCCCGCAGCGGAACACTGACACCCATTTCCTTGTGCACCCTACTGACCAATGTGGTGGCGCGCAAGGAGTGTCCGCCGATTTCGAAGAAGTTGTCCTTCACGCCGACCTTCGCCAGTCCAAGCACAGCTTGCCAGATGATTGCCAGTCCAGCTTCCAGTTCGGTGCGAGGCGCGACATACTCGCCTCCCGTATGGATGCTTCCTTCCGCCGCTGGCAGCGCCTTGCGGTCGAGCTTTCCGTTTGCCGATAACGGCATCTGCGCCAGCTGCACAAAATACGACGGGATCATGTACCCCGGCAGCTCTTGTGACAGCGCATCCCTGAGCGCGCCCACTGTGAGCTCGCTGTCCGCGACGAAGTACGCGCACAGCGCCTTCTGGCCGCTTTCGTCCTCGCGGGCGACGACGACTGTTTCCCGAATGCCTGCTATTTTCAGCAGTTGCGCTTCCACTTCCCCAATCTCGATGCGGTATCCGCGAATCTTCACCTGATGGTCGATCCGGCCTAAGTACTCGATGTTGCCATCCGGCATCCATCTGGCCAAGTCGCCCGTTCGGTACATCCGCTCGCTCGCCGCAAACGGAATGGTTACGAACTTCTCTGCCGTCAGCTCGGGACGGTTCAAGTACCCTCTCGCCAGCCCCACGCCTGCGATGCATAATTCCCCTGCCACGCCAATCGGCTGCAATTGGTTTTCACTGCCTACGATATAGATTTGCGTGTTGTCGATCGGTTTCCCAATCGGCACGCTGCTGTACGCCTGATCGGCCTGACAGTCGAAATATGTCACATCCACGGTCGCTTCCGTAGGTCCGTACAGGTTAATGAGCCGCGCTCCATTCACTGGCGCGATGTAACGATAGAATCTCTCCACCTGCGTAGCGATCAACGCTTCACCGCTCGTAAACACTTGCCGCAGCGTTGACAGCTTGCTTCTCAGCTCCTGCTCTGGCTGCTGCTCCACGTACTCCAAGAAGGCGTGCAGCATTGATGGCACAAAATGCATCGTGCTGATATGCCCGCGCGCAATGGTTTCCACAATCGCAGCTGGGTTCTTTTCCCCGCCAACAGGCAGCAAGCATACTTTGGCGCCTATGAAAGCCCACCAGAACAACTCCCACACAGATACGTCGAACGTGATGGCCGTTTTCTGCAGGATCGTGTCCCCTTCGCCAATCGCGTATTGCTTCTGCATCCACATCAAGCGGTTGATGACCGAACCGTGCTCGACCACTACCCCTTTCGGTCGTCCCGTCGTTCCTGACGTATAGATGACATAGGCCGCATCTCCCGCGTCGTTAACGGCAGCCAGATTGGAGCCGTCAGCACGATAGACATGCTCGTCATCCAAGTTCAGCACAGTGCCTGCAAACGATACGCGCGACACGCTCTCTTGCAAATGGCCCTGCACCAAGAGCAGCTTCGCTCCCGAATCCTCCAGCAAGTAGCGGATGCGCTCTTCCGGGAACTCTGGATCGATCGGCACATAGGCCCCGCCAGCTTTCAGAATCGCCATGATACCGACCATCATGGCAAGCGAACGCTCAGTCATGATGCCAACGAGCTGATCCGCTTCTACGCCTGCTTCGCGCAGCGTTCGCGCCAATTGGTTCGCCCGCTCGTTCAATTCGCGGTACGTAAGATGCGCTTCTTCGAACACGACCGCTACCGCATCCGGGCCAAGCTCCACCTGCTCCTCGAACATCCGATGGATCGTCTTCTCCCGCGGATAGTCTGCTACCGTATCGTTAAACGCGGTGACAAGCTCCGTCTTCTCTTCCGCAGTCGCCAGTTCCAGTTCGCCTACAGCGACTTGCGGGTTAGCCGCGATTTGTTCCAGCACATGCACCAGATGTCCCTTTAACCGCTCCATGCTCGCCCGTTCAAACACCTGCGCGTTGTAATCAAAACGAATGACGATCTCTTCACCGGGGACGATCATCAGGTTGAAGTCATAGTTCGTTTGTTCCGCCACTTGGACATCCGTTATTGCTAGATTGCCGCTGCCGCCATCATCCTGGCTTCCAGCCTGCTCCATCTGCGCCTCGACAGGATAGTTCTCAAACACCATGATGTGGTTGATCAGGTCTTGCTTTTGCGTGCTTTGCGCCTGAATTTCATATAGCGGATAATAATCATAGCTGCCGGAATCCAGCGCCTGTCTTTGCAGGCTGCTCATCACCTCGGTAAAGCTCGTCCCCGCATCGCAAGAGACGCGAATCGGTATCGTGTTAATAAATAATCCGATCATCTCTACAATCCCCGGTATTTCTGCCGGTCTTCCCGATACGACGCCGCCGAATACCACATCGCTGGTGCCGTTGTATTTCTGCAACATAACGCCCCATGCCGCTTGCATCAACGTATTCAGCGTTACCTGATGCTGCTTCGCCACCCGGCTCATTCGTCCGCTCAGGCTATTACCCAATCCATAAACGACGTGTTCCGCCGCGTACGCTTCGCCTTGCCCTAACCCCTTCGCCTGCGTCTTCCCTTGCGGCAGCGCCGTCTTCCCTTCGTACCCGGCCAAATAATCGGCCCAATATTGGGACGCGGCTTCCCCGTCTTGCTTTTCCAGCCACTCGATATACTGACTGTAGGACGGTACCGCCGTCCATACAGGATGATCGTGCTTCACGTATGCAGCGTACGTTTCAAACAATTCCTGGGTAAGCTGCGGCAAACACCAACCGTCCATCAGAATATGATGGGAACTCCAGAGCACCAGATAGCTTTCTTCTCCAGTACGGATCGCCGTTACGCGCATCAGTTCATCCTGCTCCAAATCAAATCCCCGCGCCTTGTCTGCGCTCGCCATATTCTCGACGCACACTTTACGCTCGTCCTCCGACAGATCGCGCAAGTCTTCATAGGCAAATCCAATCCGCTTGCTTCGGTATACAATTTGCAGAGGCTCTCCTTTGAAGCCATCGTAGAAGTTTGTTCGCAATACGGCATGGCGGCTTGCCAACAGGTCAAAGCTTTTGATGAAATGATCCACTTCAAGAGCTCCTCGCAGAGCAAACCGCGTTTGTTCAAAATACGTGCCCGTATGCTGATCCAACTTGCTATGGAACCACATACCTTTCTGCATCGGCGTCAACGTGTAGATGTTTTCGATTTCCCCGATATGACGCGTTCGTTCCGTCAAAAGCTCCAGTTCCTCCACGTTCAGTCCCTTGAGCAGCACGTCGCTCGGCGTCATTTCCGTCCGCTCTTTGGCTGCGCAATGCGCGATGATCTCCTGGAGGCTTTCTCGCAGCCATTGGGTCAATTTGGCCATTGTCTCTCTGCGGTATGCTTTCCCGTTATAACTCACGTTGATGTTCAATAAGCCGTCCGCAATCATCCCGTTGATGTTCAAAACATATTGATGAACCTGATTGTCGCTAACATCCGTGCCGCTGGAGTAGGGTGAAATTCCCATCTCATTGTTTTGCAAATCCTGATCGAACTGACCCAAGTAATTGAAACTAACTTCCGGCTTTGCACGCCTCACAGCTTCATCTGTATGTTCGGATAAATATCGGCATAGGCCATATCCGATCCCCTTGTTCGGGATCTGACGCAAATCTTCCTTCACCTTCTTGATTCGGTAAGATAGATCCATATTCGCTTGCATTTCAATTGCGACGGGATACAAGCTTGTAAACCATCCCACGGTGCGTGTGATGTCGATATCCGTCAGGATGGATTCGCGTCCGTGTCCTTCCAAATTGACCAACATGCGATCATGTCCGCTCCACTTCTGTACAGCTATCCCTAGCGCCGTTAACAGAATGTCGTTCATCTCCGTGTTATACGCCCGGTGTACTTGCTTGAGCAGCTGCTCCGTTTCTTCTCGGCTCCACTGAACACCAATGGACTCGCTATCCTGATGCAACCAGCCGTCTGCTTCCCAATCCCTGGGTAGCGGCTTCGTTTCGACTTGCCCAATGCGCTCCCAGTACGCCCGTTCGTCCGTTATCGTCGTACTTTGCGCATACGCCGCAAGCTGCTCGGACCATGTGCGGTACGCATCGGTCTTCGCTGGCAGGCGAATCTCTTCGCCTTGCACGGCTTGCTCATAGCCGATTGCGATATCTTCCAGCAAAATCCGCCACGATACACCGTCGATCACGCCATGATGAATGACGATCAGCAAATGATCCCCGTCCGCACACTGGAACAGCCCAGCCTTCACCAGCGGACCCGTCTCCAGATTCATACGGCTTTGAATCTCGTTTGCTTTCGCTTCGATGGCCTGTTCAAGCGCCGCTTCTCCTCTGAAATCCACCACTTCCAGGCTGTAAAGCTCGCCCTCGGCGATGCCTCGGTTCCATCCGATATACTCGCCGTTGTCCGCCATGCGGAACACCATCCGCAGCGCATCGTGATGCTCCGTTACCTTCTGCATCACCTTGCGGATCGCCCCTTCGTCGAATCCTTCCTTCCGATGCAGCATAACCGATTGATTGAAGTGATGCGGATCGGCAAACTGCTGCTCAAAGAACCATTTCTGAATCGGCAGCAGCGCTGCCTCTCCAGTCACTTCGCCCTGATCGGCCATTCTCGCTACAGGCTGAACATGCAAGACCAGCTGCGCGATGGTCGGATATTTGAACAAATCGCGGATTTCCAGCTTGTAACCAGCTTGATGCAATCTGGAAGATACCTGAATCGATTTGATCGAATCGCCGCCCAGCTCGAAGAAGTGATCCGTCACCCCGACACGTTCTGCGCCCAATACAGCCTGCCACACAGCTGCAAGCGTCTTCTCCAGCTCGGTGCGAGGTGCGACATACTCGCCTCCCGTATGGATGCTTCCTTCCGGCATCGGCAGCGCCTTGCGGTCGAGCTTGCCGTTTGCCGATAACGGCATCTGCGCCAGCTGTACAAAATACGACGGGATCATGTACCCCGGCAGCTCTTGCGACAGCGTACCCCTGAGCGCGCCCACCGTGAGCTCGCTGTCCGCGACGAAGTACGCGCACAGCGCCTTCTGACCGCTCTCGTCCTCGCGAGCGACGACGACTGTTTCCCGAATGCCTGCTATTTTCAGCAGTTGCGCTTCCACTTCCCCAATCTCGATGCGGTATCCGCGAATCTTCACCTGATGGTCGATCCGGCCCAAGTACTCGATGTTGCCATCTGGCATCCATCTGGCCAAGTCGCCCGTTCGGTACATCCGCTCGCCAGCCGCAAACGGGATGGGCACGAACTTCTCTGCCGTCAGCTCGGGACGGTTCAAGTACCCTCTCGCCAGTCCCACGCCTGCGATGCACAGCTCACCCGCCACGCCAATCGGCTGTAGTTGGTTTTCGCTGCCCACGATATAGATTTTCGTGTTGTCGATCGGTTTCCCAATCGGTACGCTGCTGTACGCTTGATCGGCCTGACAGTCGAAGTACGTCACATCCACGGTCGCTTCCGTAGGTCCGTACAGGTTAATGAGCCGCGCTCCATTTACTGGCGCGATATAACGATAGAATCTCTCCACCTGCGTAGCGATCAACGCTTCACCGCTTGTAAACACTTGCCGCAGCGTTGACAGCTTGCTTCTTATCTCCTGCTCCGGCTGTTGCTCCACATACGCTAGGAAAGCGTGTAGCATCGATGGCACGAAATGCATCGTACTGATATGCCCGCGCGCAATGGTTTCCACAATCGCAGCTGGGTTCTTTTCCCCGCCAACGGACAGCAGGCATACTTTGGCGCCTATGAAAGCCCACCAGAACAGCTCCCACACGGATACGTCGAACGTGATGGCCGTTTTCTGCAGGATCGTGTCCCCTTCGCCAATCGCGTATTGCTTCTGCATCCACATCAAGCGGTTAATGACCGAACCGTGCTCGACCACAACCCCTTTCGGTCGTCCCGTCGTTCCTGACGTATAGATGACATAGGCCGCATCTCCCGCGTTGTTAACGGCAGCCAGATTGGAGCCGTCAGCACGATAAGCATGCTCGTCATCCAAGCTCAGCACGGTGCCTGCAAACGATACGCGCGACACGCTCTCTTGCAAATGGCCCTGCACCAAGAGCAGCTTCGCTCCCGAATCCTCCAGCAAGTAGCGGATGCGCTCTTCCGGGAACTCTGGATCGATCGGCACATAGGCCCCGCCAGCTTTCAGAATCGCCATGATACCGACCATCATGGCAAGCGAACGCTCAGTCATGATGCCAACGAGCTGATCCGCTTTTACGCCCATATCGCGCAGCGTTTGCGCCAATTGGTTCGCCCGCTCGTTCAATTCGCGGTACGTGAGCTGCGCTTCCTCGAACACGACCGCTACCGCATCCGGGCCAAGCTCCACCTGCTCCTCGAACATCCGATGGATCGTTTTCTCCCGCGGATAGTCTGCTGCCGTATCATTGAACACGGTGACAAGCTCCGTCTTCTCTTCCGCAGTCGCCAGTTCCAGTTCGCCTACAGCGACTTGCGGATTAGCCGCGATTTGTTCGAGCACATGCACCAGATGTCCCTTTAACCGCTCCATGCTCGCCCGTTCAAACACCTGCGCGTTGTAATCAAAACGAATGACAATCTTCTCTCCAGGCATGATCATCAGGTTGAAGTCATAGTTCGTTTGTTCTGCCACCTGAACATCCGTAATCACCAGATTGCCGCTATCATCCTGGCTTCCTGCTTGCTCCATCTGCGCTTCGACAGGGTAGTTCTCGAACACCATGATGTGTTTAATCAGGTCTTGCTTTTGCGCGATCTGCGCCTGGATTTCATATAGCGGATAATAATCGTAGCTGCCCGAATCCAGCGCCTGTCTTTGCAGACTGCCCATCATCTCGGCAAAGCTCATCCCCGCATCGCAAGTGACGCGAATCGGTATCGTGTTAATAAATAACCCGACCATTTGTTCAATCCCGGGGATTTCTTCGGGTCTTCCCGATACAACGCCGCCGAATACTACGTCGTCGGTTCCGTTATATTTCTGCAACATAATGCCCCATACCGCTTGCATCAACGTATTCAGCGTCACCTGATGCTGCTTCGCCACCCGGCTTAATCGTCCGCTCAGGCTATTACCCAAATCGCAAACGACGTGTTCCGCTGCGTACGCCTCGCCTTGGCCTTGCGCCTTCCCTTGCGGCAGCGCCGTCTGCCCCTCGTATCCGGCCAAGTACTCGGCCCAATATTTGGAAGCAGCTTCCCCGTCCTGCTTCTCCAGCCACTCGATATACTGACTATAGGACGCTACCGCCGTCCATTCAGGATGATCGTGCTGTACATATGCGGCGTACGCTTCAAACACTTCTTTGGTGATGATCGGCAGGCACCAACCATCCATCAAAATATGGTGGAAACTCCAGAGAATCTGATAAGCTTCTTCCCCTGTGCAGATCACCGTTATACGCATCAAAGCATCCTTTTTCAAATCAAATCCTTTGATCTTATCCTGTCTGACCAGATTCTCGATATGCGCTTTCCACTCGTCATCTTCCAGATCGCGTAAGTCTTCATAGGCAAATTCAATCCGCTTGTCCCGATGTACGATTTGGAGAAGTTCGCCTTTGTAACCACTGTAAAAGTTTGTTCGCAGAACGGCATGGCGTTTCGCCGCCAACTCCCAGCTTTTAGCGAAAGCGTCCACATCAAGAGCTCCCTGCATCGTAAAGCGCGTTTGTTCAAAATACGCACCCGCATGCTGATCCATAACGCTGTGGAACCACATTCCCTTTTGCATCGGCGTGAGCGTATATATGTTCTCGATCTCTCCAAGGTGACGGGTTTCTTCGGCAATACGCTCCAGTTCTTCCACGCTCAGTCCCTTAAACAAGACGTCGCTTGGTGTCAGCTCTGAACGCTCTTTCGCTACGCAATGCGCGATGATCTCCTTGAGGCTCATCTGCAGTCGTCCAGCCAGTTCCTGTATCGTCTCCGTACGGTATGCCACGCCATTGTAGGAAAGATCAAACGACAACACGCCGTCCGTAATCATCCCATTGATGTTCAAAACATATTGGAGCGTCTGATCGCTGCTGAGGTTTTCACCATTGGAATATGGCGAGAGCTCCATATGATTGTTTTGCAAATCTTGATCGAACTGTCCCAAATAATTGAAACTGATTTCTGGCTTTGCGCGCCTCGCCGATCCATCTGTATGTTCAGACATATATCGATAGATGCCATACCCAATCCCCTTGTTCGGAATTTGGCGCAGATCCTCTTTCACCTTTTTGATCCGATAGGACAGATTTTCACCTGGTTCGTTATCAAGCAACAATGGATACTCGCTCGTAAACCAGCCCACAGTGCGCGTGATATCGACATCCGGCAGGATGGATTCGCGCCCATGTCCTTCCAGGTTGACCAATACACGCTCGTGACCGCTCCACTTCTGCACAGCTATCCCTAGCGCCGTTAACAAAATGTCGTTCATCTCCGTGTTATAAGCCCGATGAACCTGCTTGAGCAGCTGCTCCGTTTCTCCTCGAGTCCACTGAACGACGATGGACTCGCTGTCCCGCAGCAACGAATAAGTCGTTTCACGGTCCTTAGGCAGCGGTTTCGCATCTATTTGCTCGATGCGCCGCCAATAGGCCCATTCGTTCTCCCTCTCCGAGCTTTGCGCATACGCTGCGAGTTGTTCAGACCAAGTGCGGTACGCATCCGTCTTGGCTGGTAGCCCCACTTCTTCACCTTTCGCGGCCTGCTCATAGCCGATCCCGATATCTTCCAACAAGATCCGCCAGGATACGCCGTCAACCACACTATGATGAATGACAATCAGCAGATGATCGCCGTCCGCACATTGAAATAAACCGACTTTCACCAGCGGACCCGCTTCAAGCTCCATGCTGCTTTGAATCTCGTTCGCTTTCGCTTCGATCGCCTGTTCAAGTTCCGTTTCTCCCTTAAAGTCCACGACTTCCAGACTGTAAAGACTGCCTTCTGCGATTCCCCGGTTCCACGCCGCATACGCGCCGTTTTCTGCCAAGCGAAACACCATCCTGAGCGCGTCGTGATGCTCCGTAATCTTCTGCAATACCTTGCGGATCGCGGTTTCGTCAAATCCCTCCTTTTGGTAAAGTATGATCGATTGATTGAAGTGGTTAGGGGCGGCAAGCTCCTGTTCAAAAAAACTTCGTAGTATCGGAGTCAGCAGTACCTCTCCTATCACCTCACCTTGGTTGGCTTTTTTGACAACAGGCTGAATATGCAAGCTCAACTGCGCGATGGTCGGATATTTGAACATGTCGCGAATTTCCAGCTTGTAACCAGCTTGATGCAATCTGGATGAAACCTGAATCGATTTGATCGAATCGCCTCCCAGCTCGAAGAAGTGATCTGTTACGCTGACACGCTCTGCGCCCAATACAGCCTGCCATACGGTCGTGAGCGTTTTCTCCAGCTCCGTTCGAGGCGCGACGTATGCTCCCCCGGTATGCACGCTTCCATCTGGAGCTGGTAGCGCCTTGCGGTCGATCTTTCCGTTTGATGTTAACGGCATCTGCGGAAGCTGAACAAAGTAGGAAGGGATCATGTATCCTGGAAGTTCATGAGACAACACGTCTCTTAATTCGCCCACAGTCAGCTCTTGATCCGCCACAAAGTACGCGCATAAAGCTTTCTGACCGCTCTCCTCCTCCCGCGCCGTCACGACTGCTTCTTGAACCGAAGCTACCTTCAAGAGATGCGCTTCCACCTCGCCAAGCTCAATCCGATAGCCGCGAATTTTCACCTGATAGTCGATCCTGCCTAGATATTCAATGTTCCCATCTGGCAGCCATCTGGCCAGATCACCCGTCTTGTACATCCGCTCTCCAAGCTGAAAAGGATTAGCTATGTAATTCTCTGCGGTCAACTCCGAACGATTCAAGTAGCCTCGTCCTACACTTGCACCGCCAATGTGGACTTCACCTATAATGCCGATCGGAACTACCTTCTGCTGCGAATCCAATAGGTAGACAGACTGATTCGCCAGTGGCTTTCCTAACGGCACTGTGTGGAATCGGAATGTTTCTTCCTCGCCAATGGTATAGGCCGTTGTGTCAACACAGCACTCTGTAGGTCCATAGACATTCGTGATTTGAGGGCGATAGCCGGGCCATCTGTTTGCCATTTCAGCAACAAGCTGCCCAGGCAATGCTTCCCCGCCAATAATAAAATGCTGCACATTTAAATCCGTAAACAAATGAGACATTTCGAGCAATATCCGAAGATGAGCCGGCGTGCCGTCGGAAATATGGATGTGATGAGATTGATAATAGGCAACAAGCTGCTCTCCGTTAATTGCAGTTTCTTTGGGTACGATGTGGAGCGTATGTCCCAGTAAAATACTGGCGAATATTTGCTGTACAGAAGCATCGAACACATAAGGCGACAACCATGCAATACGTGCGGGCGATTGGTAGGCGCTGTAAATATGCTTCGTTAAGCCGGCAATTAAGTTGCTGACATTTCGCTGCTCGATCATGACACCTTTCGGATTTCCTGTCGTACCCGAAGTATAGATGACATAAGCCAGATGATGCGGAGCAGAAAGACTTGTCAAATTGACACCGCTCTCTGTGATCAAAAGCTCATCTGTCAGCACGATACGTTGTACGCCTGTCGGCAAGTCCATCGTTTGTTCCTGCCCAGTCAGAACCAGATCTACGCCGCTGTCCGCAAGTATGTAATGAATGCGTTCCTCTGGGTAAGAAGGATCGATGGGTACATACGCGCCGCCGGCTTTTAAAATCCCGATAATTCCGATGATCATCCGGGCCGAACGCTCCATCATGATCCCAACCGCCTCATCGGCTTGCACCCCTGCAGCTCGCAGCTTTCTTGCCAGTCTGTTTGCTCCTTCATTCAGTTCGCGGTAAGTCAGCTGCCGATCCTCGCAGACAACCGCCACCTGCTCTGCTGAACGATCCGCCTGCTCTTCAAACAACTGATGGAGTGGCTTCTCATGCGAAAATTCAACTTCCGAATCGTTAAACACATCGATAATTTGACTCATTTCTTCATCTGTAATCATCTCTATAGATGAAAGTTTGATCTGAGGATTATTCACAATGGAGACGAGCAATTGCTCGAAATGCTTCATCATCCGTACTACCGTTTCCCGCTTGTACAAGGCGGTAGCAAACCCGAAGCTGCATGCTAATCCATCCTTGCCTTCACCCACAGTCAGACTCAAGTCAAACTTCGCAGCCGTCATCTTATTCGCATAAGGCAATAGGCGCAGGCCGTCAATCTCAAATTTCCCCTGCTCCGTGTTTTCGAGGGCAAATATCGTATCAAAGAGTGGATTGCGGCTTAAATCTCTGGATATATGCAATTTCTCAACCAGTTCTTCAAACGGATAGTCCTGATGCTCGAACGCGCCCAGGGTCGTTTCCTTAACTTCCTCCAGATAGGACAGGAATGTCTTCTCTCCTGCTGGATAATTGCGAATCCCTAGCGTATTGACGAACATCCCGATGAGCGGTTCCAAATCGCCGTGCGTTCTTCCCGCAATCGGCGTACCCACGATGATATCTTCCTGACCTGTATACTTTTGCAGCAATATCGTATAGGCCGCAAGCAGCACCATGTACAACGTGGTTCTTCGCTCAGCCGCAAGCTGCCGAACCCCTTCGCTCAACGCTGGATCGATAACAAATTCGAAAGCGTCTCCTTCATACTTCTGCACAGCAGGGCGCACATAATCCGTCGGTAGCTCCAGCACCGGCAATTCGCCACGGAGCCTATTCAGCCAGTACGATTCCTGCTGTTTCATCTGATTCCTCTGCACTTCGGACAACTGCCATACGGCATAATCTTTGTACTGAATACGCAGCGGTGACAGCTCTTCACCACTGTACAAGCGGGCGAATTCTTCCACCAGAATTCCCATAGAGACGCCATCGGAGATGATGTGATGCATGTCGAATATTAAGATATGCCGATCCTTCGCCAGTTCGATCAGCCCTACCCGCAAGAGCGGCGGCTTCTCCAAATCAAACGTGCGAATAAATTGACGGATTCTTTCTTCCGTTTCTTCTTCGCTTGCAAATATGTACGTTAGGGCAAAGCTCACTTCGTCGTACACCCGCTGCACAAGCTCGCCTTCCACCATCTCAAAGCCCGTGCGCAGTGTCTCGTGACGTGCGATCAGGTGCCGGAACGCCTCCTCGAACCGCTCTTTATGGAGTTCCCCCTCGAGCAGCATCACGCCCGGCATGTTGTAGTTCTGTTCAGCGCCCTCCATTTGCTGCAAAATGTAAATCCGCTTCTGGACTGAGGACACTGGGTAGTAGTCTCTTTTTTCGATCTGCGGAATTAAACTGTACGATTGCTCTTCCATTCCACTAATGACTTTGGCTATTTCCTCAACCGTCGGGAATCGGAACATATCGCGCAGCGGAAGACTGATATTCATTTCTTTATGTACCTTGCTTACCACCGTTGTTGCCCGCAAGGAATGGCCGCCGATTTCAAAGAAGTTATCCTTGACGCCAATCGTCTTCAGCCTAAGCACTTCCTTCCAAATATTTACCAGTTCCTCTTCCAATGGCGTGCGAGGAGCTACATATTCCACACCCGTCTGCATGTTCTCTTCTGGAGCAGGCAGCGCCTTGCGGTCAATCTTCCCGTTCGGCGTTAACGGCATCCGCTCCAGTTGCACCAGGTACGATGGAACCATATAAGTCGGCATTTCCTGCGACAACGTCGCATTCAGTTCACTTACCGTCAGCAGCTTGTCAGCTACGAAATACGCGCATAGCTGGCTCACTCCACTCTCATCTTCTCGCGCAATGACGATTGCCTCTTGAACAGACTCCACTTTCAAGAGCTGCGTTTCGACTTCACCTAGTTCGATTCGATAGCCGCGAATTTTCACTTGATGGTCGATCCGTCCCAAATACTCAATCATTCCGTTTGGCATCCATCTTGCCAAATCCCCTGTGCGGTACATACGCTCGCCTTCTCTGAAGCGGCTGAAGACAAACTTCTCCGCCGTCAACTCCGGTCGGTGCAAATAGCCCCGTGCCAATCCTGCTCCTGCAATGCACAGTTCACCGGGCACGCCAACAGGTGTCAATTGCCCACTCGGGTCCACCATATAGACGCGATGATTCGGGATCGGACGACCGATTGAAATCATGCTGCTCGCTAGCGGATCCGTTGACACAGACCAAATGGACGTGGCTACGGAATTTTCTGTCGGGCCGTAGCCGTTATAGTACATCACCTTATCTTTCCACTTCTGCACAAGTTCCGTAGACGATGCGGACCCTGCCGTGAACAAAATGCGCAAATTCGGCATCCTATCAGGTTCCAAATACACCGCATAGGTTGGAGGCAGCGCCGCCACGGTGATTCCGTGATCAGCCATATAATCTTCAAACAGACGGTAATTCAAAATCGTCGCGGAAGTCGGCACGTATAAGGTCGCTCCGCAGAACAAGGCTTGGAAAAACTCCCAACAAGCAGCATCAAACGAATAGCTGGCAAACTGCATAATCTTGTCCTGCAAGCCGATATGGAGCGTATGATCGAAATAGGTTTTCAAATTGCATAAGCCGTGATGCTCAACCATAACCCCTTTCGGCTTACCCGTCGTTCCCGACGTGTAGATAACATAAGCCAGATTGTTCGGGCCAGAATCCAACGCCAGATTCGAACCGTCTTCGCTGTAAGACGACGCGTCATCCAACAACACGATGTTCCCGGTGAACGCGGCATTCTCTCGTAAATGGCTTTGCAGCAGCATCAGCTCTGCACCAGAATCCTCCATGATGTAACGAATGCGCTCTTCTGGATACTCCGGATCAATTGGCACATAAGCTCCGCCAACTTTCAGAATCGCCATGATACCCACCATCATGTCAAGTGAACGCTCGACCATAATTGCTACCAATTGTTCCGTCTGTACCCCTGCTTCTTGCAACGTCCTAGCTAGACGATTCGCTCGCTCATTCAATTCCCGGTACGTCAACTGCTGATCTTCAAATACGACCGCAACCGCCTCAGGGGATCGCTGTACCTGATCCTCGAACAGCTGATGAATGGTTTTCTCCCGCGGATAATCAGCTGCCGTTTCGTTAAAAATGTGAAGCAACTGATGCTTCTCAGGTCCAGATAATAGTTCCACACTGCCTATTTCAATATCAGGATTGTATAAAACGATAGAAAATATATGGTCCAAATGACTGATAGTCTGAGCGATAAATTCGTTGTTATATAAATTTTCGTTATAGATCGCATTCAAATAGATTGAATCGTTTTCTAATTCAAATTCAAACGCGATATCCGAAACAACGCTTTGACTGTAATCAACCGTATGCAATTGTTTCAAGGAAACGAGTGTATGGATAACGGGAACGCCATCTGTAACCTGTAAATGCAAACGTTCCGTCATTTTCCGAAATGGGATATTTTGATGATTGATTGCTTCAGTTAGAGAAGACTTCAATGCATTCAGCAATAACTTAAATGTACGGTCTGCACTGATCTTATCCCTGAGAACAACCACATTGTTAATAGGCCGCCGCGACTCCTTGGACTTTCTGACAACAGGCATGGCCAACAGAATATGGTCTTCATTCGTATATTTGTAAAGTAAACATTGAACCCCTGTTAATAAGATCATGAAAGCTGCCAAATCAGAACCTTTTGACATTTGTACAATCCGCTCAGACACGTTAACAGACAACATGGTGGAGAAACAATGGCGACTAGCTGCTGAGTTGCTCGGGGCTTTGCTATAAGGCAGTATGGTAGGCGTATTTTCCTCACCTTCAAATTTATCATTCCAATAAACAATCTCTTTTTCAAATGCCACCTTAATCATCTCCCCTTTCTTCCGAAAAAGCCAAGTTGGACTCATACACAACATCCTTTGCGTGTGTGCTGCCGCCAGAGCAGCAACACACACGCGCAACGGATGAATTAGAAAACAAAATCAAATGCCTCTCCCGACATCACCTCTTGGCCGACATTGCTTAGTTGAATGTCCTTTAACAGCACGTAAGGCTGCTCGCAAACTTGAGAGATAATCACCAATAAATCTTCAGCAAAATTGTCGATCATATTCTTACTGAACAGCTTTGTGCAATATTCAAAGTGACCGCTCATCGCGCGATCTTCCAGCTTAATCTCTAAGGTCAAATCGAATTTGGCAATCGTATGATGTTGTGCATAAGGTTCCAAGGTGAACGTTCCGAAACCATCTGTCCGCTCTTCTGTGTTTTGGAGCACTAACATGGTGTCAAACAGAGGATTGCGACTTAGGCTCCACTTCGCCTGCACCTTTTCCAAAAGCTCCTCAAACGGATAATCCTGGTTTTCATAGGCGCCTAAGGTCATCTCTTTGACTTCGTTCAAATAGGACAAGAACGTTTTCTCGCCAGTCGGGTAGTTACGAATTGCGAGCGTACCCACGAACATGCCAATGAGAGATTCCAGATCCGCATGCGTTCTTCCCGCAATCGGCGTACCTACGATAATGTCTTCTTGCGCCGAGTACTTATGAAGCAAGATTGTATAGACGGTCATCAACACCATGTACAGCGTTGATCCGGTATTTTCGGCGATTCGCTGCAAGCCATCGCTTCTCTGCTCGTCAATGACAAAGTTCAACACGTCTCCCTCATAGCTGCGCATAACGGGTCTCGCAAAATCGGTTGGCAGCTCCAACTGCGGCAGCTCGCCATCCAATACGTTCAACCAATAAGCTTCCTGCTCTTTCATTCGTTCACTCTGCGACTCCGACTGTTGCCATGCCGCGTAATCCTTGTACTGAATACGAAGAGGAGGCAGAACCTCTCCACTGTATAGGCGGACAAACTCATCTATCAAAATACCCATGGAAACTCCGTCAGAAATAATGTGATGCATATCATATAACAGCAGATGACGGTCCGGTTCCAGTTCAATCAGACCTATACGCAACAGTGGCGCGCATCCCAAATCAAATGTGCGTACGAATTGTTGGGCAATTTCGTCTACCTCATCCTCACCCGCTTGCCTGAATGACACTGCAAAATCTACTTTCGACTGTATCCGTTGTACGGGTTCGCCGCTGACCATAGCGAAACTTGTGCGTAACGTCTCATGACGTGCGATTAGCTCGCGGAACGCTTCCTCGAATCGCTCTCGTTCCAGCGATCCATTCATAATGACCGCTCCCGGCATATTGTAACTTTGCTCTGCGCCTTCCAGCTGATGCGAAATATATAACCGTTTTTGCGCGAACGTTACCGGATAGTGCTCGCTTTCTTCGGCTAGCGGAATCGTTTTGTATTCGGCTTGCTCCATGCCGCTGATTGCTTGGGCCATTTCTTCGATGGTTGAGAAACGGAACACATCCCGTAGCGGAAGAACGACGTTCAACTCCTGATGCACCTTGCTGACCAACGTCGTTGCACGCAAGGAGTGTCCGCCAAGATCGAAGAAGTTGTCCTTTACACCGACCTTCTCCAGCCCGAGCACTCCCTGCCAGATGCGCACCAGCTTCACTTCCAGCGATGTACGTGGCGCTGTATACGTTGCTCCCGTATTCATGCTGCTTTCTGGCGCCGGGAGCGCCTTTCGGTCAACCTTCCCGTTTGACGTAAGCGGCATCTGCGCGAGCTGCACAAAGTACGACGGGATCATGTACGACGGCATGCCTTGCGACAGCGTCCCTCTCAGCTCGCTTACCGTCAGTGGTCGATCCGCTACGAAGTACGCGCACAACTGCTTCTCTCCGTCATCATCTGCTCGCGCAATGACAAGAGCCTCCTGAACGGACGCCACCTTCTGCAACTGCGCTTCCACTTCGCCCAGCTCAATCCGATAACCCCGTATTTTCACCTGATGATCGATCCGGCCCAAGTACTCGATGTTGCCGTCCGGCAGCCATCTCGCCAAGTCTCCTGT
>NZ_JAAIKC010000020.1 GCF_010820665.1 Paenibacillus sp. SYP-B3998
ACTCTCCATAATAGTTAAACCTATTTGAAAGCTTAATTGCTCATTTGCGTTGCTAGCGAGATTTGCATCTCTTTTTTGATCGATTGCTCGACCGTGCTTCTTTCACTCGTTGTTCAGTTTTCAAAGAACAATTACTCTTGTCCAACCCGCTCTCTTTCGAAAGCCGGAAGACCAATATACCACATCTAAATTTCTTTTGCAACTTGTTTTTTTCAAGTTACTTTCGTTCGCTTCTCAGCGGCGACTTTTATAAGATACCACAGACGAGATAAACAATGCAAGCATTATTTTCAAAAAATTTAGGGCACCTCTCGGCGCCCCATATTGCAAGGATTTTAGTCGTTTTGGCGTTCACGCATTAGCGGGAATAACAGCACATCACGAATAGAAGGCGCATTCGTCAATAGCATAACCAAACGATCAATTCCAATTCCTAGCCCACCTGTTGGTGGCATCCCATATTCCAACGCACGGATGAAATCATCATCCATTTCATGCGCTTCATCATTGCCTTGCTCTTTCTCACGAAGCTGCGATTCAAAACGCTCTCTTTGATCTATAGGATCATTAAGCTCTGTAAATGCATTCGCATGTTCACGCGCTACAATAAAGAGCTCGAAACGATCCGTAAAACGTGGATCTTCCGGGTTCTTTTTAGCAAGTGGTGAAATTTCGAGAGGGTGACCGTAAATAAAAGTTGGCTGAATCAGCGTTTCTTCAACGAAAGTTTCGAAGAACTGATTCACGATATGCCCAAATGTCATATGAGGCTCAACTGAGACTTTGTGTTCTTTGGCTAAACGATGCGCTTCTTCATTGGACATATGGACGCTAAAGTCTACACCTTTAACTTCTTTGATGGCTTCAACCATTGATACGCGTCTCCAGCCTACAGCTAAGTTGACTTCGTGATCCCCATACTGGATGGTTGTCTTGCCCAGTACTTCTTGAGCAATATGAGCAACAAGTTCCTCTGTGAGCTTCATAATGTCTTTATAGTCAGCATACGCCTCATATAGCTCAATCATGGTGAACTCTGGATTGTGACGCGTAGAGATTCCCTCGTTACGGTATACACGACCGATTTCGTAGACTTTCTCCAAACCACCGACAATAAGGCGTTTCAGATGCAGTTCAATAGCAATACGCATGTATAACTGCATATCTAATGTATTATGATGGGTAATAAAAGGACGAGCAGATGCCCCACCTGCAATTGAATGCAATGTTGGAGTCTCTACTTCCAAGTACCCGAGCGAATCAAGATACCGACGCATGGACTGAATGATACGGGAGCGCAAAATAAAAGTCTGCTGTACATCTTGATTAATAATCAAGTCCACGTAACGTTGACGATAGCGAAGCTCGACATCGCTAAGACCATGGAATTTATCAGGCAGTGGGATTAACGATTTGGTCAAAACCTCAAGCGATTTAACTTTAATGGACGTTTCACCAGTTTTTGTTTTAAACACAACACCGCGAACGCCTACCATATCGCCCAGATCTAAAATATCAAAAGCCTGATACTTATTTCCTTCAACGGAATCTTCACGAACATAGATTTGAATCTTACCAGAAATATCTTGCAAATGAGCAAAGCTGGCTTTACCCATTCCTCTTTTTTGCATAATACGTCCCGCAATGGAAACCTCCACTGCTTCTTCGTCCAACTCTTCCTTCGTTTTATCTTGATAGCTATCCAGAATTTGTTTAGCCGTATGCGTTCTTTCGTACTTGCTTCCAAACGGATCAACGCCTAAAGCGCGAAGCTCGTCCAATTTATTACGTCGAATAACGAGCAATTCATTTAATTCCAGTTCCTGGCTCATACTTTCATCTCCTAGGTATTATTAAATGGCCTACACGACTCATGGAAATAATCGGTTAAAAACCGGAAAAAAGCTTCCGGAAGGAAGCTTTCCAAAGAGACGCAGCGGCTCACTACTTTTTAATATCGATAATCTGATACTGAATAATGCCTGCAGGAACGTTTACGTCTACGTTTGCACCCTTCTGCTTACCGAGAATGGCTTTGCCTACAGGGCTTTCATTGGAAATCTTGTTCTGGAACGGATCTGATTCCGCTGTCCCTACAATATGGTATTCAACCAGATCGCCGAATTCCAAATCCTTCATTGTTACGACGGAACCAACGCTTACTGTATTGATATCCACATCATCGTTATTAATAATCCGCGCGTTGCGCAGCAACTTTTCAAGTGTAATGACTCTTCCTTCAACAAACGCTTGTTCGTTCTTAGCGTCTTCATATTCGGAGTTTTCACTGATATCGCCATAGCCGATGGCTACCTTGATTCTTTCGGCAACTTCACGTCGCTTCACTGATTTAAGATGTTCAAGCTCATCCTCCAGCTTTTTCAAGCCAACCTGTGTAAGAATGACTTCTTTTTCAGCCATGTTCAACTGATCTCCCGTCGTGTGAATAATTTTCATATCGTTGAATCAATGCTTCTGCTAGGAGTTAGTCGTTAAAAGAGCTGATTCAAGTAGTATGAATTCACTATTAGTTAATATATTAGCTTCGTGCCTCAAGATGACACCGCTGTCGTTCACTATATGCGGGAACATACATTAATATTGAATGATTATATTGCAACGGTTTCAAAATGTCAATCTAAGCCAATGATGGTTTTTTTAATGAAGCGCAGCGGATTCCTGAGCTGAAAGAGCCTCTGGATCTGCAGACAAATTCTCGACATATTCATGCAAAACATGCACCATCTCGTCTCGTTTCTGAAGCTCCATAATAACGTCCTTCACACGAGCGGATCCAACTAATCCTTTGAGATACCAAGCCATGTGCTTACGCATCTCTTTGACAGCTACATGCTCACCCTTTAGAGCAACTAGACGATCCATATGTAGAATCGCAATGCGAATTTTTTCCGCAGCAGTCGGTTCTGGAGGCAATTCACCATTCGCCAAATACTGAACGGTACGGTAAAGCATCCAAGGGTTACCTAGCGCGCCTCGTCCAATCATAACACCGTCTACACCCGTGTGATCCAGCATCCGCTTTGCGTCTTCTGGCGTTATAACATCACCGTTGCCGATAACAGGAATCGACAGCGCTTGCTTCACATCGCGAATAATATCCCAATCCGCTTTACCTGTATACATTTGTTCGCGCGTACGACCATGTACACTGACCGCACTACCGCCGCCTCGTTCAACAGCCTTAGCGTTTTCGATGGCATAGATGTGTTCAGAGTCCCATCCAATGCGCATTTTGACTGTGACGGGCTTATTCACCGCTGCAACAACAGTCGCAATCATTTCTTCTATTTTGTCAGGTTGAAGCAGCCAACGCGCTCCAGCATCGCATTTCGTAATTTTGGGCACAGGACAACCCATATTAATATCAATAATGTCAGCGTTTGTATGCTGATCTACTACTTTGGCCGCCTGTACGAGCGTCTCGGTATCGCCACCAAAAATTTGTAGGCTAAGTGGTTTCTCCCGATCATCTACATACAACATATCCAGCGTCCGCGAATTCCCATGAACGATCGCTTTATCGCTTACCATTTCTGCACAAACCAAACCAGTTCCGAATTCCTTAGCAATAAGCCGAAACGCCGGATTACACACGCCAGCCATAGGAGCTAGCACAACTTTATTGGGAGCCTCAACATTTCCTATTCTGAGCACCGAAGATTCCATTCCTCTCACCTCGCGACCACCGCTACCAATTCATCCGGTTCGATGTTTAGCACTTGCGAAATTTTGCTAATGATTTTGCTATCTGGTTTACGAGTTCCTCGTTCAATCGCACCTAAGATAGCTATAGATACGCCTAACAGATCGGCCAGTTCATTTTGAGTATATCCTTTTAGCTTACGAAAAGCGCGGATGCGCTGAGCTACTGAGCTTTTTTCCATAAAACGACGCCTTCCTTTCCTTCCAGTTTCTCCAATTGGGCGGAGATGAATTCAAAAGCAGCATCTTGCCGATTGTAGAGAACCTCTGCGAGAGGAACTAACACAAATGCCCGTTCATGCATCCGCGGATGCGGAACAACCAAGTCGGGAGTCGTGAGCCGATGTTCACCGTAAAGAAGCATATCCAAGTCGATCGTTCTCGGGCCCCAACGTAAATCACGGGTTCGACCGAGATGGTTCTCAATAGCCAACATGACACTTAACAACACTTCTGCTGATAATACCGTTCTGACTTCTAAAACCATATTGAGAAAAGCAGACTGATCTACGTAGCCAACAGGCTCAGTCTCGTAAATACTCGATACAGCTGTTACTGTAATCCCATCTTGCTCATTAAGCTCTGCAATAGCCTGTTGTAAGTAAAATTCACGATTATCTATGTTAGACCCTAGTGCTAAATAAGCTGTTATCCCTTGTTCTTGCTCATCGGCTGCCATTCATTTTGCCTGCTTTCGGTTAATCTCTACGGTAACTCCATCAAAAATCACAGCAAATGGCGGATGCGGCTTAATGACCCGAACCGTCACTTCATTGATACTAGTATAAGTATGCAGCAGCTCTGATGCAATATTTTCCGCTAAGGCTTCAATTAATTTGAAGGTGCGGCCTTCGACAATTTCTTTTACTTTGAAAAAAACTTCAGCATAGTTGATCGTATCATTCAGGTGATCGGATTGCCCTGCCTTCTGCAATGGCAGCATGAGCTCAACATCAACATAATACCGTTGACCCAGCTTGTTCTCTTCTTGGAAAACACCATGATGACCAAAAAACTGCATGCGCGAAAGTGTGATTTTATCCATATATAAAGGCCTCCTTGGACTGAATTAAGCTCGAATAATAGCGTCGGTCATAACGGCTACCCGCTTCATCGCTTGAACGTCGTGTACGCGAACAAGGCCACAGCCTTGAGCAATCCCGAGCGCAATTGTCGCAGCCGTACCTTCCAGACAATCTTCTGGAGGGACACCGCCAAGGGCTGTTCGAATCATGCTCTTCCGAGAAGTACCTAGCAGCACTGGATAACCAATATCTGCGATGAGGCGAAGGTGCTTCATAAGCTGCAAATTTTGTTCGTAAGTTTTGGCAAACCCGATACCGGGATCAAGGATAATATTTTCTCTGCGAACCCCTGCCTCTAAAGCGAGTTCGATACTTTCATGCAAATCTGCAAGCACATTTGTCAAAAAGTCCATATACTCCATATTTGTACGATTATGCGTGAGAATGAACGGACTATCATAATGTGCAGCTACTGCTGCCATATGAGAATCAGCCTTACCACCCCACACGTCGTTGATAATATGTGCTCCTGCTTCTAACGCTTGTCGCGCAACCTCAGCCTTATAGGTATCTATGGAAATCGGAACATTAATCTCTGCGCTGAGCGCCTGTATAACGGGAATGACGCGTCTAAGCTCCTCTGCTTCTGTAACCGCAGCGAATCCTGGACGCGTTGATTCCCCACCAATATCAATGATATCTGCCCCCTCGGCAACCATCCGACGAGCTCTTTGAACGGCAGACGCTATGGTCATGTAATCACCGCCATCAGAGAAAGAATCTGGCGTAACGTTCAAGATACCCATGATGATCGTACGATCACCGATGGGCAGCTCGTGTCCTCTGCAAGAAATTACTTTCATCTACGTTCACTTCCTATTTTTGATAAACAACATGATAAAGCTTCATAAGTTTGCGAGTAATAGGACCCGCACAACCCTTACTTACTATCTTTTTCTGTCCGCTAGGGGTGTACAAGGTTGTAATCGGAACGATCTCTTGAATCGAATTCACCAGAAACACTTCATCCGCAGCCAAGAGATCTTCCCATGTGTAAAGTCCATCTTGGGTTGGAATTTCATTAGCTTGAGCGATTCGCAGTACGTGAGCCCTTGTGATACCAGGTAAGATACCTGTATCCAGAGATGGGGTATGACAGACGGCACCTTTTACAAAAAAAAGGTTGCTGACAATTCCCTCTGCCACAAAGCCATCATCAGTTAGCATCAGCCCCTCAGCTCCAGCCGCCCATTCATACTTCTGCAGTTCTCTTTTGGCAAGAATGTTATTCATATAATGAAAGGACTTAAAACGATAAAGTCCCTCCGGGGTGTTACGAGGCAATTTAAGAAGCTGCAAGGGCTTGCCTTGGCTATAAATAGTTTCATCCCTAAGTGGAAGAGGCTTAATGTATATGATCTCCGTTGGCTGCTGATAGTCACCTGAGGGCAAACCTAGTACATCCACGCCAGCAGAAAGCGTATAGCGAATGTACGCATCACTAAGCTGATTAATCTGGAGTAATTCGGTAACTAATCGCTGAACACGTTCTAAATCTAACGTATATATCATGCCAAGCTCGCCGCACCCATCTGATAGACGCTTTAAATGCTCTCGGAGTAAAAAAGGCTGTCCTTCATAGGTTCTAAATGTCTCAAAGAGGCCAAGACCATAAAGAAAGCCGTGATCATAAACCGAGACCACGGCTTTCTGTTCATCATAAAATGTACCGTTAATGCTGATTTTCATATCTATACGCCTGATTTTGCCGTACGGCGGAGAAAATTACGCAGGATTTGATGACCATGGTCAGTAATAATAGACTCTGGATGGAACTGAACGCCCTCAATCGGATATTCTTTGTGGCGAAGCGCCATAATCTCACCTTCAGCCGTATGAGCGCTCGCTTCTAAGCAGTCTGGTAACGTCTCCACCTTTACGATTAAAGAGTGATAACGAGTGGCTGTAAAAGGAGATGGCAGCCCTTCGAACAATGTCTGACCGTCGTGGAAAATCTGTGAAGTTTTGCCATGCATCAAACGCTCTGCACGTATAACTTCTCCACCAAACGCTTGTCCGATGGTTTGGTGGCCAAGGCAGACGCCGAAAATCGGGATGATGCCTTTGAAATGATCAATGAGTGAGAGGCTAATACCTGCTTCATTCGGAGTACAAGGACCTGGTGATATTAAAATATGATCTGGTTTCAGCGCCTCAACACCTGCTAAATCAATTTCGTCGTTACGACGGACGACGACTTCTTCCCCGATCTCCCCCAAGTATTGAACGAGATTGTACGTAAATGAATCATAATTGTCGATCACTAAAATCATTCTCAGCTCCCCTTTCGTCAGCCCGTCTCGGGCTTAAGCTCGGCTCATGCTCCGCTCGCTAAATTCAATTGCTTTCCACATCGCTTTGGCTTTGTTCAAGGATTCCACATATTCTCGCTCGGGGATGGAATCAATGACGATGCCCGCACCTGCTTGAATATGACCCATACCTTGAACCGCTACTAGCGTACGTATAATTATATTAAATTCCATATTTCCATTATAGTCAATCCATCCCATAGATCCTGTGTAAGGCCCCCGGCGAACCGGCTCTAATTCTTCAATAATTTCCATCGTACGAATCTTGGGAGCTCCCGTAATGGTCCCCCCTGGGAATGTCGCCGCAATGACATCATAGGCGTCTTTCCCCTCTGCTAGCTCACCCACGACTTCGGAGACGATGTGCATGACATGGGAGTAATATTCAATGACCATAAAGTCTTTCACTTGGACAGAGCCATATTTGGAGATGCGCCCAAGATCATTTCGCTCGAGATCAACCAGCATGACGTGCTCGGCGCGCTCTTTGTCATTGTGAATGAGCTCGCCAGCAAGACGCAGATCATCCTGCTCGTCCTTGCCTCGCGGGCGCGTGCCCGCAATCGGCCGCGTACGCAGGACGCCGTCTTCGAGCTGCACCAGCAGCTCTGGGGAGCCAGAGACGAGCGCAAAATCTGCGAAACGCAGCAGGCCCATATACGGCGAAGGATTTACGACGCGCAGCGCCTCGTAAATCTCTTCTGGCGTTGTATTTAGCTTGCGGCTCTGTCTCACTGACAGGTTGACTTGAAACACGTCACCCTCAGAAATGTACGTTTGAATTCGCTCCACAGCATCCATGTAATCTGCTTTATCAAAAGCAGGTTTGATACCTTCGATGCGTTCGACTTCTATGTGCAGATGCTCACGTGCCAATTGATCGTGGAAGCCGACCCTATCAGGGCCAACGCCTGGCCAATTACCAGACCGAATTGCCTGCCACTTATCGAGCATAGCTTCCGCCTTTTGATGAGCCCGCTCATATAATTGCTCCAAATAAGCATCATCAACAGAGTTTCGCGCCAACGGTATATGTACAGAAATAAATAAACTTTTTTCGACGTGATCCAGCGTCCATACTTGATCATACATCGCAAAGCTATAATCCGGGATGGGTAGATCATTCGCAGCCAGTTCAGGCAATTTCTCGATCGTACGAATAACATCATAACTCCAATAGCCGACACAGCCACCAAGAAATTTAGGAGCTCCTTCCACTTTCGGACTGCGGTAGGGAGCCATCCATTGCTTAACAACGTCAAGCGGCTTCCCTTGTACATGAGATACATCCGACTTATGGTCTCTATCCCTGCCACTTATTTCGGCTTGCATGCCAACCCCATGGATTGTCGTAATCGGGTGAAGACCCCAACACGTATAGCGGCCGCCTTTACCACTTTCCAATAAAAAGGAGTTAGGTGAAGCTTGATTCCACGCCTCGTGCCAAGAAGCGATTCGATCATCAGCAAGGCCAAGTTTGATGACGTAAGGCAGCATTGTATACGCGGAGGACCAACTGCGCCACTGCTCTAAAGTTGTTAGAATCATGTATGCCCCTCCTTAGATATTCCCGATGATTTGTTGTCCATTAGTATACTCTAACAGTTCCCAGAAAAAAAGCCCCCCAGCTGATTACAGCTGGAAGGCTTGTTAAATATTATTAATCGTTTATTGTTCGTCAAATTGATACAAAGGTGTACTTAAATAACGCTCGCCATTACTTGGGATAACGGCAATGACACGTTTGCCAGCACCTAATTCTTTCGCAACCTTCAAAGCTGCAAAAATTGCCGCACCGGAAGAGATACCACCAAGAATGCCTTCTTCTTTGGCAACACGGCGGGAAGTTTCGAATGCATCGTCGTTCTCTACAGCAATAATTTCATCGTAGATGTTCGTATTCAAAATGCTCGGTACGAAGCCAGCGCCAATACCTTGAATTTTATGAGGACCTGGCTTACCTCCAGAAAGAACTGGAGAAGCAGCAGGCTCAATGGCATAAATTTTAATTCCTGGGAAGTTTTCTTTGAGCACGCCGCCCACTCCTGTAATCGTTCCACCTGTTCCGACACCAGAAATAAACGCATCCAACTTACCGTCGTGCGCATTGATTGCTTCTACGATTTCGGGACCCGTTGTTTCGCGGTGAACCTTAACATTCGCCTGATTATTGAATTGTTGTGGAATGAAGTAAGTTGGATTCTCTGCCTGAAGTTCTTCAGCGCGGCGAATTGCCCCTTTCATTCCTTCAGCACCTGGCGTCAAAACGAGCTGTGCTCCGTATGCACGAAGCAGATTACGTCTCTCCAAGCTCATCGTTTCAGGCATAACTAAAATCGCTTTATATCCTTTAGCTGCCGCAACCATAGCTAATCCGATTCCTGTGTTACCGCTAGTCGGCTCAATAATTGTATCGCCTGGCTTCAAAATGCCTTCTTTCTCAGCCACTTCTATCATGGAGATGGCAATACGGTCTTTCACGCTTGCCCCCGGATTTTGGTACTCTAGTTTCACGTACACTTCCGCACTGCCTTCAGGAACCACGCGATTCAAACGAACCAGCGGAGTGTCACCAATCAACTCAGTAATACTTTGCACTAATCTTGCCATGTATTTCCCCTCCAGATTGAGTAAATTATGATTTCCGAGTTATTTAGTCGGTATTATTACTTTAATCTTATCAATGCACTTACAGGTTGTCAACCAAAATTTCGCGGTACATTTAGTGGAATTTGGGGTCCATTATCTTAGCGCCCCATTTATTACGAATGCTCACTACGTAATCTTTCAGAGGCGGCGCTTCTTGCAGCGCAAGCTCCCTACGTACATTTTCACGAATAAAGGCATGATCCGGATTAACCTTATCTCGCTTATTCTTCAGTTTGGCAATAGCAAAACCTTGCTGCACGGCAACCGGCTTGCTGAATTCGCCAACCTTCAGTAGTTTGACCGCTTCTAGGATAGGAGCAGCAACAAAAGGATCGTCCCCCTCAATCCAACCCAAATCACCACCAGAATTATTGGTCGCATCATCTAGGGAACGATCTCTAGCCAAAATCGCAAAATTCTCTCCTTTAGCCAGCTCCGCAAGTACTTTGTTCGCCTGATCCTTTGTAGAAACGATAATTTGCTGAATGTTGTACTCTATTTCCTGCTTAAATTCATCAGGGTGCGTCTTGATGTATTCATCCACATTTGCATCCGTAACGGCAACATTCCTGGTCGCGAGCTTCTCAAGCAATAGCTTATTGTTCACATCTTCTTTAATCTCTTCCTTAGACATTCCCAATTGATCCTTCATTGAAGTGTAAAATTGGTTTTCACTCTCATACCCCTGCTGCATGCGTTTCAATTCACGCTCAACTTCCGCGTTTCCGATGGTTGTTCCCGTTTCTTTGCCTTCCAGATATATCGCTTCACGATCCAGCATTTGATTGAGCAGCTCTGTACCATAATGATGTTCCAGCGCCGTTTGAAGCTCTTGAATGGTTATCTCTCGACTACCTATTTTGGCTACTACCCGCTCGGTGTCCTTCTCATTGTGCTGCTGCGGTTCAGGCGGATGCGTTGGTTCTGGTTGGTTCGTGGAACGGGCGATTAACAAGGAAGTGAGCACAAGAATACATACAGTCATCATGCTGATGACTCCCCACAGTCGCTTTACGTTCCGCATCCTAGTTCCCTCTTTGCCTCTATAATCCTGTTACTCTACAGGTCGATCATCCTCTGCAAATCTTCTCGATCGTACCGATACGCTTCGTTACAGAAATGACAAACCACTTCAGCAAACCCATCATCATCATGGATTTCTTGTAGCTCTGCCTTGCCTAAGGATATTAACGTCGTCTCTACTCGATCACGACTGCATTTGCAGCGAAACACAACATCCATTTGATCCATAATCTCTACGGAAGGTAGCACGGTTTGCAATATTTCCTCTAAGCTCAGTCCACCATCCAACATACTCGTAAAGGAAGGAAGACTGGCCAGCATATCCTCAATCACGACAATCTCGTCATTCGTAAGGCCTGGGAGAAGTTGAATAACGAATCCCCCTGATGCCAGAATGGAGTGATCCTTATCAACTAAAACTCCTAGCGCAACTGCCGAAGGGGTTTGTTCTGATTTAGCAAAGTAATATGTGAAATCCTCCGCTAGTTCACCGGAAACAAGGGGAACACTTCCTTTATATGGTTCTTTCATGCCTAAATCTTTGGTTATGTATAAAAAACCTTCTGTTCCTACAGCAGCGGAAACATCTAGCTTGCCGTTCTCCTTGAGAGGCGGGTTCACAAGTGGATTATCCACATAACCACGAACCTCGCCTTTGGCGTTCGCATCAACGACGATTTGCCCAATCGGACCATCGCCTTTCACTTGAATTATTAAATGTTCCTCACCCTTTAGCATAGCTCCAATAAGAAGTCCAGCTGCAACAGTTCTTCCTAGCGCCGCTGTCGCTGTCGGTGTCGTTTGGTGTCTACGACTTAGCTCCTCTGTAATACTTGTCGTTTGGACTGCAAAAGCACGAACTCGTCCTTCAAGGGCTATTCCTCGTATTAAATAATCACTCATGATGATTCCTTTCTTCTAACACCTTTATGCGTTTTTCTCATAAATCATTTGCAAGCCTTGCAGGGTAAGCAATGGATTAACGATTTGGATCGTACGAGACTCACTGGAGATAAGTTCAGCCAAACCGCCCGTGGCAATTACGGTCGGGTTAATGTTAAACTCCTGCTTAACACGTTCGACAATCCCATCCACCTGACCGACGTAGCCGAAAATAATCCCTGCTTGCATCGCTGCTACCGTATTCCGTCCAACAACGCTCTTTGGTTTAACTAGTTCAATTCTCGGTAGCTTCGCTGCCTTTTGGTACAATGCTTCCGTAGAAATACCGATTCCCGGGGCAATTGCACATCCAACTAGCTGCTGCGAAGGATCTATGTAGTCATAGGTGGTTGCTGTCCCAAAATCAACAATAATGCACGGTGCGCCATATAATTCAAGAGCGGCAACCGCGTTCACAATACGGTCAGCACCGACCTCTTTGGGATTGTCCACCCTGACATTCAGACCTGTCTTAATGCCGGGACCGACGACAAATGGCGTTCTTTTTAAATAGTGTAGGCAGAGGGTTTCCATTACATTCACTAACGGAGGTACAACGGAAGATAAAATCACACCATCTACTTGATCAAAGGTTATTCCCGTGTGCTGAAACAGACTATGAAGCAGCATGCCGTACTCGTCCACTGTCGCAGAGCGATTCGTGCTAATCCTCCAATGATGGAGAAGGGTACGCTCTCTGTACAAGCCAAGCACAATGTTCGTGTTTCCTACGTCCACAACAAGAATCATAGCGCGTTCTCCTTCCGCTCATTCAAGTCGAGACTAATATCTAGCGCCGACACGGAATAAGTAAGCCGCCCTACAGAAATAACGTCAACACCCGTTTCAGCCATTGCTTTTATAGTCTGTAGTGTTACTGAACCAGAACCTTCTACTACAATATGCGGCGCTTTATTTTTAATTATCGAAACCGCTTCTTTCATTTTTTCAGGGGACATGTTATCTAACAT
The DNA here is from genome assembly GCF_010820665.1 of Paenibacillus sp. SYP-B3998. GTDB lineage: Bacteria > Bacillota > Bacilli > Paenibacillales > NBRC-103111 > Paenibacillus_E. The sequence goes on from NZ_JAAIKC010000020.1 coordinate 12,706, forward strand.
AATGATATCAGCGCCTACAGCAAGAGCCTCATTAAGCTGGTTAAAGTCCTCCACTTCGACTTCAATCTTCATCGTATGTGGGATCTGTTGACGAGCTGCTAGAACAGCCTGAGTTATGCCACCTGAGCCTTTAATATGGTTGTCCTTAATCATAACGGCATCATAAAGCCCGAATCGATGATTATGACCACCCCCGACACGCACTGCATACTTCTCTAGCAGCCTATGACCAGGTGTTGTTTTCCTTGTATCTACAAGACGAGTCGGAAGACCTTCTAACGCTTGGACAAATTCATTTGTTTTCGTGGAAATCCCTGAAAGCCGCTGCATCAGATTAAGACTTAATCGTTCACCCAGCAAAATACTTCTTGTACTGCCTTCCACTTCAGCTATGACAGTTCCTTTCTTAACAGACGATCCTTCTATCACTTTTGGTTCAAAGCGAAGTGAAGAATCGACCACCGCAAAGACTTCTTTGGCTATCGGCAATCCACAAACAATTCCGTCTTCTTTGACGTGGATAATCCCTTTGGACGCATGTTCCAAAGGGATAGTTGTCAGGGTTGTTACATCCCCTGTACCAATATCTTCTTCCAGCCAAAGGCGAATATTTTTACGAATCTGCTCCATATTCAAATCCAGCATCTTAAATCCACTCCTCAACCCTATCTTCCCCGCGCTTGAATACAATATGCTTCTTCCAATGCAGGTCATCTCGTTCTGGGAAATCTTCACGGTAGTGACCACCGCGGCTCTCTTCGCGTTGTAAGGCAGCCGTCGTTGTTAACAACGCGCAACTTAGTAAATTAGCAAACTCATAATCCTCGCGTTTGGACATTTGCGTATCAAATATTGACAATTGTCGCGCTAACTCCTCGTAGCCTTTCTGCAACCCCTTTGCCGAACGCTTGAGTCCTGCATAACGAAGCATCACTTTTTGCAGTTTCAACTTTTTTTCGACAACAGCCTGCTGTGGGCTTTCTATTCTAGGAGAATCCGTCCGCAATTCCGGACTTCCTTCGAGAGCTGGCAGTTCTTTAATACGTTCAATAATTCTTCTACCGAAGACAATTGCTTCAGAAAGCGAGTTACTCGCTAAGCGATTAGCGCCATGAACACCAGTCGACGATACTTCGCCACAAGCAAAAAGACGTTTCACGTCCGTTTCCCCATGCAGATCAGTCTTCACGCCCCCCATCATATAATGGGCAGCTGGAGCAACAGGAATCCAGTCCGTGGTCATATCCAGACCATAATTTAGGCAATATTCGTAAATCGTCGGAAAACGATGCTTTATTAGCTCTTCAGTCTCATGCGTAATGTCGATGTACACAAAGGTTGATTTGCAATTCTCCATCTCATCCACGATAGCGCGTGCTACTACATCCCGTGGAGCCAATTCCAACTGAGGATGGTAGTTCTCCATAAAGCGCTCACCTTTGATGTTGCGAAGATACGCTCCCTCGCCACGAACAGCCTCGGAGATAAGGAAACGTGGAGCACCTGGGTAGCAGAGTGCCGTAGGATGGAATTGTATGAATTCCACGTCTTGAATGTGCGCACCCGCGCGATGAGCAATCGCAATGCCATCAGCAGTAGCGATATCCGGGTTGGTCGTGTAACGGAACAATTGCCCCGCCCCGCCAGCGCACAGGATCGTTGCATTTCCACGCACAAATACTCGCTGACCATCCGGCTTTTGGACGAGTGCTCCATAGCATATGTCATCTTGGGTGATCAGATCGATTACGAAGTGATCGTCCCAGATCTCAATATTTGGGTCTTGCTTCGTACGCTCGGAAAGAGCTCGTACAATTTCAGCCCCAGTGGCGTCACCATGTGCATGCAGAATGCGGCGCTGACTGTGGGCGCCTTCCTTAGTTAACGCAAACTCCCCATTCTCCAAGTCGAACTGGGTACCCATACGAATCAAATCCTGTACGCCGCTAAAGCCTTCATGGACGAGAACGTCGACGGCCTCTGGCGAACAAAGTCCTGCGCCAGCAACCAACGTATCTTGCATATGATACTCTGGTGAATCTTCATCAGAGATTACGGCGGCAATACCACCCTGAGCATAGCGCGTATTGCTGTCCAGAAGTGACTTTTTTGTAATCATTAATACTTTTTTGTTCTCGCTTGCGCGAAGGGAAGTGAACAATCCCGCGATTCCCGCGCCTATGACAATCACATCTGTATGTACATGAGGAATAGCATCTAAATCTACATCTACGAGGTATCTAGGAATCATGCCGCTTCACCTGTTCTCTTCATAATTATCCCACAAATAAAAATACAAGTCTCTTACAAAGAGTAAATACTTTATGGGGGCAACAACCGTAAAATCACCCCACAAAGTGAAAAAACCAGAACTAATTTTTAATATTCGAAAGAGCCCCAAATGTACACAAGACAGTAGCGCATGCTACTTTACTTGTAACATGCGCTCTAAGGATAATCTCGCTTTATCCGCTACATCTTCTGGTACATAGATTTCAGGTTGCATGGTTTCCAAACATTTAACAATTTTCTTTAGATTGTTTACCTTCATATTCGGGCAAACCAAATATTTGGTAGCAAAATAGAATTGTTTGTCTGGGCTATCCATACGCAGTTGGTAGCCAGTCCCATCTTCTGTACCTACAATAAATTCTTTGCAGTCGGACTCTTTGCAGTATTTGATGATTGCGGTTGTACTTCCAACAAAATCTCCTAATTTTACTACTTCAGGACGACATTCAGGATGAACCACGAATTGGGCGTTCGGATATTGGGCTCTCATCTCTTCCACATCTTTTACGGTCAGCATGTCATGTGTGTTGCAATAGCCTTCCCAGATGATTACTTTCTTGCTTGTGAATTTTGATACATAGTCACCCAAATTTTTATCGGGTACCCAGATGATCTCATCTGAATCAACGGAATTGATGACGTTAATGGCATTGGCGGATGTACAACAAATGTCAGTTTCTGATTTTACATCGGCCGAAGTATTAATATAGGCCACTACTTTGGCATTTGGATGCTGGCGTTTCATGGCCCGAAGACCTTCCACATTCACCATATCAGCCATCGGACAGCCTGCGCGCTCATCCGGAATGATAACCGTTTTGTTCGGGGCTAATATCTTGGCGCTTTCCCCCATAAAATGTACGCCACAGAAAACAATTACATCTGCGTCGGTTTCAGCCGCTTTCTGCGCAAGCAGAAAGGAATCCCCCCGGAAATCGGCAACCTCTTGAACTTCGTCTCGTTGATAATAATGAGCGAGAATGATGGCATTGCGTTCTTTCTTCAGCTGCAGCAACCGCTCCTTAAGCACGCGGTTCTGTTCGGCTTTTCTTTCTAGCGCTAAAGCTTCCATGGATGATTCCTCCCCTATATGGGATGTAAAGTTTACTTGCCGTCTATCTAAATAGTAGTATGATCAAATCGCTCTCAAAATAGAGATTTAAAACTAATTTACACATTCCCGCATCCCCTGTCAATGCGCAAATGAGCCCGAAAAACCAAGAAAATCCGGGTACACCTGACGTGTACACCGGATTTATGAGTTGCATGGCCTATTACTCTTCAGAAGATGGATCCGAATTCGGATCTTTCTCTTTTTCTTTATCTTTGTCGAACTCCAGTTTATTACTATCGTTCGATTGGCTTTGACCTTGAATATTGACTTTAACCTCTTCATTATCAGAACCAGCGCTTAATCTGCCGCTCTCCAATAATTCGATAATCTCATCTTTGTCGAGCGTTTCTTTATCAAGCAGTGTTTTTGCGACCAAATGTACTTGATCGGCATGCACCGTCAGAATCTCTCGAGCACGATCATAACAGCTGCGGATAAAGCTTTGCATCTCTTGGTCAATCTCATAAGCAATCGCGTCACTATAATTCTGTTCATGCCCGATATCGCGGCCCAAGAACACCTGCCCTTGCGAACTGCCAAATTGCATTGGTCCAAGCTTGTCGCTCATTCCATATTCCATGATCATCCGACGAACGATCCCAGTTGCTTTTTGGAAGTCGCTGTAGGCACCAGTTCCGATTTCACCGATATACAGCTCTTCTGAAACACGTCCTCCAAGGAGTCCGGTTACCTTATCAAGCAACTCGTTTTTCGTTTGCATCATGCGATCTTCGCCTTCTTTAGGCAGCATCATCACATAACCGCCAGCGCGTCCGCGCGGAACAATTGTGACTTTATGCACCATATCTGCATTCTCGGCATAATAACCGATAATCGCGTGTCCGGCTTCATGATAAGCAACAATGCGCTTTTCGAATTCGCTAATAATGCGGCTCTTCTTCTGTGTACCCACGATTACGCGGTCAAAAGCTTCCTCGATCTCAGCCATGGAAATATCTTTGCGATTGCGTCTAGCAGCGATTAAAGCAGCTTCATTCAATAGATTTTCCAGATCAGCGCCTGTAAACCCAGTTGTGTAGCGAGAAATCGCTTCTAGTTTAACGTCCTTCGCCAAAGGCTTGTTGCGAGCATGTACTTTCAGTACCGCTTCGCGGCCTTTCACATCTGGACGATCAACCGTAATTTGACGGTCAAAACGTCCTGGACGCAAGAGCGCAGGATCAAGAATATCAGGGCGATTGGTCGCAGCGACGATAATGATTCCTTCGTTCGCGCCAAATCCGTCCATTTCTACAAGCAATTGGTTCAGTGTTTGTTCACGCTCGTCATGTCCGCCGCCTAAACCAGCACCACGCTGACGACCCACTGCATCAATTTCATCGATAAAGATAATACAAGGTGAGTTCTTCTTCGCATTCTCGAACAAGTCACGAACACGGGATGCGCCGACACCGACAAACATCTCTACGAAATCAGAACCAGAGATACTGAAGAACGGTACGCCTGCTTCACCAGCTACAGCTCTCGCAAGAAGGGTTTTACCCGTTCCTGGAGGACCATTAAGCAGAACACCCTTAGGGATTCTAGCGCCAACCGCAGCGAATTTCCGTGGGTCTTTGAGGAATTCTACAACCTCAATGAGCTCCTGCTTCTCTTCATCGGCCCCAGCCACATCCTCAAAAGTAACGCGTTTTTTCTCTTCATTATATAAGCGGGCACGGCTCTTGCCGAAATTCATGACTTTACCGCCGCCGCCTTGAGCCTGATTCAATAAAAAGAAGAACAGGATGAAGATGATGACAAACGGGATAATTGAAGTGAGGAAGCTAATCCATACGCTATCTCTCTCCATTGTTTCGTAAACTTCTGTCGGCACTCCGTTTGCTTCAATGAGCTGAACCACCAAAGGTTCGTACGGGGCATGTGTTTCAAAACTCTTCTTGTCAGCACCACTTGGCGGATTAATGTACTTACCTTTAATCAAATACGTATACCCATCGAATTTCAAGTTGACGGATTCTACATTTTTGTTAATAACCGCTTGGCGGAACTTATCGTAAGTAATTAGCTCCTTTTGTTCGTTTTGGGTACTTATAAAATGAACGATACCGACCGTAACCAAAAAAATAAGCAAATAAAAACCGGTATTCCGGATAATTCGATTCATCCCCAACCTCCTCTCGAACGGCACACTTTTGTTATTTTACCACATCCCGGTAAAGCACTACAACAAAGTAGCACACTCAACCAAGGGACATGACTTAGCGGGTGTAGATCTCTGGCTTCAATATGCCGATAAATGGAAGGTTACGATACTTCTCCGCATAATCCAGACCATATCCGACAACGAACTCATCGGGCAGTACATAACCTGAATAATCAGGTTCCAGTTCTACCGTTCTGCGTGCCGGTTTGTTAAACAGTGCAACAACCGAAATCGACTTAGCGTTACGTCGCTCTAAAACATCTATCAAATAACTCAGCGTTAAGCCGCTATCGATAATGTCCTCGACAATAATAATGTGACGGCCTTCCACCGGAACATCGAGATCTTTGATGATCTTCACGACCCCTGAGGATTTCGTCGATTGACCATAGCTGGAAACGGCCATGAAGTCTAATTCCAATGGCACTTTAATCTGCTTTACTAGGTCAGCCATAAAAATGAAGGCCCCTTTGAGCACGCAGATAACCAATGGGTTCTTCCCTTCATAGTCGTTGGAGAGTTGATCCCCCAATTCCTTGATTTTGTCTTGAATTTGCTCTTCGCTGTAAAGTACTTCTTGAATGTCGCTGTACAAGGATGACCCTCCTAGTTTATATTATGAAACCTCATAAATTTACATTCTAGACGAACGAAATTTACACTGCTATTTCAGCATTAGCTTCATATGAAGCACATGTTTTGTATCCGGTCCCACCAAAGCATGCTTGGACCTACGGAACCCTACAATCCACAACACTTGACCCGAAGCATCCACCAATAAGGGGATGACTTCACGTCGGCTTAACGGCATCTTAGCATCAATGAACATATCTTTTACCTTTTTGGACCCGTTTAAACCATGTGGTTCCAAGCGATCCCCCGGCTTGCGGCTCCTTATAGAAAGCGGCAACTCCAGTTGATCGAGATCTAGATATACATCCATGGCCGTTAATGAATGAACAGAAGCTAAAGTCGATGCGGAGTAAATCAAAGAGTAAACAAGCTTAATATCTGCCTCGGGCAGGCTCATCTCGCTAGCACTCAATTCGACCTGATACTGATAAGGACGAAGAGAAGGAGCAAATGACTGAAAGTGAACCGCTTCATATTCTCTCACTATATAAAGCTGTTCATCCACCTCAAGAACATGATTAGAAGCCCTTTGCTTCAAAATCAACTCACGAATCGATTCGACTTTTGTAAAGTCCAGCCTATCCATTCCCAAACAAAGACAGTTTAATATTAATTTAATCAAACGCCTTTGTAAAGCAACGTGCAGTTCGGTGAAGCTTGCCCTTTCCAAGCGATACATTTCGTGACACTTAGTTACGATTCGCTTAAAAACCTGCAAGGTTTCCTTTTCTAAATAGTCATCCTCTTCGCACATCAATTCCGTTAATCGATTCAATGACTCCGAAAACTGCTCATTATACTGCTTCAGCATAGGCAGCACATCGAGTCGAACCTGATTACGAAAGTACTTTCGCAGCGCGTTGCTGCTGTCTTGGCAATAAGCAATTTCGTGCTCGGCACAGTATTGCACAAGTTCTGATTTGTATATACGTAGAAAAGGTCGGATCAGTTCCACTTTTTTTTCTAGCCTTCGTTCGGGCATGCCTACGAGTCCTGATGGTCCTGTTCCACGAAGCAAACGCATCATAACTGTCTCTGCCTGATCATCCGCATGGTGCGCGAAGGCAATACACTGTGCTTGATGTTTATCCGCCACTTCATGTAGAAAAGCATATCGTTTCTCACGTGCAGCAGCCTGCCCATTCATTGATGTCTCTTCAATATACGCGGGCACGTCAATATCACCGATTTCACAAGGTAATTCGAGACGAGCAGCAAGAGCTACTACGAAATTAGCTTCTTCATCCGATTCCGCGCCTCGAAAACGATGATTGACATGAGCAACGACTAGCTTCCAACCATAACGACGTGAAAGCGTAAAAAGGACATGAAGCAGTGCCACAGAATCAGATCCACCCGATACTGCAATAACTACCACATCCCCCGAATCGATAAGCTTTTGTTCTATAATTCTTTGTTCCACCTTGGCAACAAGATTCGTGTCCATCTGCCAGTCCTTTCTCTTCTAACCCCATCCTTTTACCAGTAAATATAGACGGTTGCCCCGAAAACAAATAACGAAGCGGCAAAGCAAATTTTTAACCAAGGCATCTTGAGAGAAGACGGGGAGAGCTTTCTAGTTGCAATCAAGTTTTTCCAATAATGATAAGCTTCTTGCGAAGTTTTCAACTGCCCATTTAATGCTTGTTGCAGAAAAGGTGCAATTCTCGCAGCGGCTGCGCTTTCCCGAATAATCATTTGGAGATGTTCAATTTCACGATTCTGCGGAAGCGTCTGTGAAAAAACAGCAAAGCGATCTTTGTGATCGAGCGCCTTTAATAAGAGGATCGCAAATGAGAATAAGTCATAGCTTTCTTCCGCAACCCGCTCTCCCATCTTCCAAAAACCTCGGTCATACACCTCAGTTAATTGTTTAATAGCCCTACCTTTAAGTGTTACTCCGCCAAAATCGATTAAATCTACATCACCGTAGTTAGAAACAATCATATTTTCAATCTTCAGATCGCCAAAAATATAACCACTTTTATGAAGCTCGGTTAGCTTCCTCAAAAGGTTCGTCCCAATGACATAAATCCAATCCTGTCCACGCTTATGTATGAATTCAGAAATCGTCATCCCCTCAATGTACCTCATTACGCAAAAAGGGATTTCTTTACCTTGCACGATCATGTCATCTACATCAATCAAAAAATTTTTAAACGATGTTTCTGTTAGAGATAATGCATGCAGCGAGTTAATCTCGGACTGATGATCTACCGTTTCATGTCCTGCTTTGAGTGCGTATCTAGCAGTTCCTCTACGTACGAGAGCGACAACTCCGTTAGAACCAGCACCTAATAAACGTTCGACTACATAAACCCGACCGTTCCATTTTCCTTGGATTTCTGATCCTGGACGAAATGCATCCTCATACCACGTAGTCACTCATCATCCCGTCCTCGGCCTTTTGTATGAAAGGCTTCTCCGCCACAAACTGCAGTGTTTGCAGCAAAGCTGGACCCGTTGGAGTTGTACCCTTCATGTTTATTTTATAGAACATCTTGTCCAAATTTGCAAGCTCATTCGACCAATTCAGATCCATTTCTATTTCTTGATCTCTATTCTTTGAAGACGGAAAATGAAAGACAGCTAGTTCACTCTTCCCTGTGCGGGCTCGTAGACTAAGCAATAAATCATGAATAGCCTCGCGTACCGCGGCAAGCTTAGGCTTCATACTTGCACTGGCATCTATTAATAGAGCGACTCGCAGCGACGTGGATTCGCTCATATTATCAATCACTTGAACAACTTCAGCTCGCTGATGTGGCGGCAGTTGCTCTAACTGCGTATGCCCTAGAATACTCTGCAGCTCTTTGCCCACGGCATGCTGAATTGTAGTCGTCACGGTCTTGTGCGTCATCATTTGTACGGTTTGCGAGAGCTGCCCTGAATTAACAATCCGGCTCATGCCACCGCCAGCCGCGGCAATCTCTCGAATTTCCTCAGACCCTAGCACACCTAACTCACCTTGATCAATAACACCAATAACATTTACCGTGATGCCTTCCCCGTGCGCTTGAGCTGCCGCTATAACTGGACTAAGGCCTACGTTCGAGCATCCGTCTGTAATCAGTAAAATTTGTTTCATCATGTTATTAGCCTCCTGGCAAAAAATAAGATCTCCCTAGCAAATTTACTCCTATTTTTTCCAGTTAAGAGAGAGTTTAATCATAGAGGAGAAACAATTTAGCGTTCAACAGACAAATTCGTGAAAGTATTTAATCATTCAATGAGAAAAGCACAAAAGGCTGTAACAGATCTTCTGCTGTCACAGCCTTTCATCATCGTCAACTGACTGTCTTCGGACGCTCCATCCTCGTAATCCCTGGCCAACGGAAAGTAGCCCACTCCGGCTGTCGCTTCTCCACACGTGCAACAACGACAGTCATATCGTCATGAATATCACCTTGGTGGTAGCGGAATATCCGCTCCAGTAAACAGTCCGCAAAATCCTGCGGGATCGTCGTATCGATTTCTTGAATCATCCGCTTCATCCATAATTCCTTGTTAACCGCATGGCCTGGCGCATCATAAATCCCGTCAGTCATCATAATGAGGATATCGCCAGACTGAAGCGCAATCGAAACCAGATCGACATCAATTTCCTGTAAAATACCGACCGGCAGGTTATTCGCCGAGATGGAAATAACCTCACTCCCCCGCTTGATGAAACTTGGAGTAGAGCCAATTTTCATAAACGTTGTGCTTGCACTATACATATCAATCAAAGCCATATCAACCGTTGCATACATCTCGTCTGATGAACGCAGCATCAACACAGAGTTCAGTGACTTAACCGCAAGCTTCTCATCCATACCTGACTGCAGCAGCTGCTGTAGAATGGTCAAAGCTGTCGAGCTTTCCGCACGTGCACGCTCGCCATTGCCCATGCCATCGCTAAGCGCCACGGCATACTTGCCATTACCCAGCTCCACTGTGGAAAAGCTATCTCCTGAGAATAAGTCTCCGCCTTTAGCAGCGCCGGCCACGCCAGTTTCCACATTGTATTCCTTGGCAGAGCCGAATACGACCGTACTATACCCCTCTCCGCGCTCAAGCATCTCCTCCCTTTTCACAGCGACATTCTCTCCAAGGATTTCACTTAAGATCGGGGCGATGATCTTGCGGCACTCATCAAAACCCTTCGTATACTGATGAATGATTTCGATTTCTACATTTCCTTCGTCCAAAGAAATGATATCAATCGTATGGATGGATAAACCAAGCTCCTCCAACGCGCTGCGAATTTGCTCCTCTTGGAAGTACATCTCTTGACCTTCTCGCTTGATTTCTTTCGCCAGGTCCTCCATTACCTGAGAAACCCCGGATAATTGATCAGCTACAAGTTGACGACTATCCATAATCTGCTTTTTCCAATGCATATCATTCTTATAGAGTCCATATTGATTTCTCATCACATCAAGCACTTGATCTGTGCGATGGCATATTTTTTTCCACTCCTGCGGAATATCTTTCTTCGTCATTTCCCCCTTCATCTCAATACTTGTCATCATGTCCGTCATAAACGTATAAGTCTGGTAAAATCTCTGATCCCAGCACTGACTCTTCTTCCAGCATGTATCACACGTTTTATGTGAGACCGCATTCATGAAATGCCCTACCTCTTCCTCTCTGCGACTCTCCGCATTTTCGGTCGTTAATTGTTTAAAGCTGCGGGCCAGCTGACGGAATACCTCAGAGAATTGTTCCACACGGCCCGCCGTAACATCACGTACACGCTTTGCGTAATCCTGCTGTGTTTTAAGGTTTTCATGCGTACCTGGCACATATTTGGCAAGCGTCTGAATGAGACTCCGTGGTGTTAACAGGAACAGCGCAACCGCCGCAAGCGATTCCCATGTGGAATTGATCACATCTACGCCCGTCCCCATGTAGAACGAAAGGATCGATGAACCAAGCAGCATTCCAAAAGCAACCGCCAGTCGATTGCCTTCTTTCAGAAGTCCAGCCAGCATGCCTGAGAAGGCTAGCAAGCTCATTTGATAAATTGCATTGCTATTGGCTAGACTCAGGATAAGTCCTGTTATAACACCTACCGAAGCGCCGAACGGCGCCCCACCAACAAGAGCGAACAAGAGAATTAAGTAACGCGAAAGTACATGTTCCACAGCAACAGGACCAAGCAGCCAGCTTACTGTACCCGTCATAACAGATGCTAACAAAATGATGAGACAAATGATTTCTTCATGTTTCAAATGATAGTTTTTGCGGGTAAGTGTGAATACTGGAATAGCCTGGATGAATATTAATGTCAGGACAAGAGACAAAAGTGATTCAACCGTGATCATCATGACCGAATACCAGCTTAAATTCGAGATGACAAGCTGAGCAAACAATTGTACGAGAAACATGGCACTGAACACTTGAAGCGGTGCCAGAGAAATATCAGAACGCTCGAACTTCTCGCAAGCTTTCTGTATGAGCAGGAAGACGATCATCTCTGTTACGAGGTAGCCCGTGTGTGCTTGTAACGATAGTAAACTTCCTGCAAACACCGCGATACCCACCCCGTGCAAAAGATCTCTTCGTGTAAAATAAATCACCGCAAAAAAAGCTAAGGCGAATGGAGATAGCTGTTCTAAAATCATAGCTCGTCCGAGTAAGAAGCCCATCACAATGAGCAGCATCGCCCATTTTTTAGCAACGAATGCCTGTACAAATTTATTTTCTACTGCTGCGCTATGTGCGCTCGTTTTCGCCTTCTGCCAAAATCCGGACCATTGCCCGCCGATCACTGTGACCACGCTTCTTCTTTGCATCTTCTTGAACACCTTCCATTTCGTCCTTATTTGTTTCTCTAGTATAGGGACAATCTAGCAGAAAGTTTGTCAGAATGAGTTGGTAGATTCAAAGAAATTTCCGACAAGGGGTGCCGACTTTGTCACCACGTCCGAGCCCTTATCCCACCTTACATTTCAGATTTCACGATAAGTGGAAAAGTCTGATTGACCCGAACTTCGCCTCGCATATGGGGTAAATTGATGTCGATTGAAGTGGAGCTCTTTCACTCATAATATTGCTTGCCCCTTCAACGATCATTTTCCTCGCTTCTATGGTACCTTATCAAAACGCAAAAAAACCACATCTACTTAAGTAAATGTGGTTTGGTGCTTGTATATTAATCTCTTCTTCCGCCTCGGCCACCGCGTTTGGACTCGGTATTCTTCTTCAGAGACGAAATCCGCTCTTCACTGTCTTTTAGGAAACGAGACACTTTATCTTCGAAAGAAAATGGTCTAGCGCCGCCCTGCTGCTTGTTAAAGCCGCCACGACCACCACCACCGCCTCCGCGATTGAAGCCACCTCCGCCACCACTTGGTCTTCCGCCACCTGGACCACCACTAGGGGGACCACTGCGTTCTCCGCCGCCTGGGCGTCCTTGGTATCCAGGACGATCTCCACTTGGGCGTCCTTGATAGCTACCGCCACCTTGTCGTTCAGGACGAGCTGGTCTTTCCTCAACTGGCTTATCAATCGTCTGCTTGATTGACAATCCGATCTTGCCATCCTTGTCCACGTTAATCACTTTGACCGTTACTTTGTCTTCCAGCTTTAAATGGTCATTAACGTCTTTCACATAATTATCCGCTATCTCTGAGATGTGAACAAGACCGGTAACTCCTTCAGCAAGCTCGACGAATGCTCCAAAGTGAGTAATCCCCGTCACTCTACCCTCTAACTTGGTGCCCACTTCAATTGCCATAAAGTAAAATGTTCCTCCCTTAAAATGTTGAAAACACTGGCTACGCCGATTATAACCGATGCAGAAACTACGGTCAACAAGGCAAATGCCTACTTCTACATCCTGCTTATTACTGCGACTTCGAGACACTTAAAGGAGTCTCTCCGTTTTTAATATAATGAAAATCTCTGCGAATGATCTGCTCCAAATATTCATCATTATGAAGTCGCGATAACTCTTTCTTCGTTTGATCATTCAATTTGCCAGCATCAGCAAGTTTCTGCTCCAAGTCGGCCATGACATTACTCTTTTCATGAAGCTTGGCGAACTGACCCCAGATATTAACACCTGCCCAGCTCATAAAACACAAAACAAAGATCATCAGAAATCGAAGTCTTCGCTTAGAGCCTTTGCTGCTGATCTTGGATGGAACGTTTGCTTGTGCTTGCATGAATAGGAATGCCCTCCTACTTTGAGAATAACCTGCGGCAGATCTCCATAATCTTACCTGTTAGTTTCTTGAACCAAACAGGAATTACAAAATACTTATGCGCAGGCCTAGTCATCCAGAGGAGTAATCTCCATAAAGGATAGAGCAATTGTAGCACAATTTTATACAGGAATATAGCCACAGCAAGCAAAAACCCTAAAATTATCACCGTTAGACGATATAAGCCAATAATCGGTTTAATAATCAAAAGTTCGACAGTCCTGCTAATAAAAAGATATAACGCTATAACAATTCGAATCACTAGCAAGGTAAGTTGAATGATCCACCTACTGAGAAAGGCAAAATAAAAGCAAATGCCAATCCCCATACCAAGAAAAATAAATACGCGAATCTGACCTTCATTACTGTAAATAAGCAATCGGAACACCAGGATTGTCGCCACAATCCAATACAATATGTCAATGAGCGGAATCGCCCAGCGAGGAAGTCTCAACTTACTGGAGAGCACGCGAAACACATCAAAAATCGCACCCAAAGCGATTCCACTCAGAAACATCATAAAAATCGTATGAAATTGAACATGTAAAGTCACTTAAATAATTTACCTAGAAATCCCTTGGACTTCTCCTGGGAGTTTCCATCCACATACGCTAATTCATTAACTAGCCCTTCTATGGCGACTAACCCTTGTTCCAAGCTCAAATTCTTGATGTGCAAATTTTGACCCTTAATCATCAAGTAACCCATTTCCGTCTCAAGAAGGAATTCTTCACTATCGAAACTTTCTACGTTCAAAACTCCGGAGATCTCCAAGAGCTTGCGATTCAACATTTTGATTTCCTGTCGTTTATTATTTCTCACGGGATCAATCATGGCCTGTACCCCTCCTTCATCTATCACTACGATATGGGAGGATGTCCACTTTTAGAACTGCAAAATAGCCTAGGAACCCTTATACAGGGATCCCAGGCTATTTGACAATCAGGCTATTTACTCCAACTGAAAAGCCTCTTCCTTCAGCAAAGTATACATCTGCGCAGCGTCTTCCTTACGGGTAGACTCGGCTAGTGCTTCCACGCGAACCGTCACTTTTTTCTGACCGAATTGAATGGCAAGTTCATCTCCAACTTTTACGGTTGTACTCGCTTTCGCATCTCTACCGTTGATCCATACGCGTCCTTGGTCGGAGACATCCTTAGCAACTGTACGACGTTTGATCAGACGAGAAACCTTCAGAAACTTATCGAGGCGCATTATTTTACAGCGTCTTTAAGCTTGTTGCCGGCTTTAAAAGCAGGAACTTTGGATTCTGCGATCACGATCGGGCTACCCGTTTGAGGGTTACGGCCTGTACGACCAGAACGTTTACGAGTTTCGAAAGTACCGAAACCGATTAATTGTACTTTATCTCCGGACGAAAGCGCATCAGTAACTTCACCAAGGAATCCGTTTAATACAGCTTCCACGTCTTTCTTAGTTAGACCGCTTTTTTCTGCAATGTTGTTGATCAAATCTGTTTTGTTCATGATTTTTATTTACCTCCTAAAAATGTTTGAAGATCAAGTCTTCTATGTACCCTAACGGTTACATTTCCATATTACACCTTACACCCAACTAAGTATTCTTCTTTTTTCTTTGAAATCCTTCTAGACTAAGTAAGTTTACCAACTTTTTTTGCTTCTTGCCAGTACGCTTCCATCTCTGATAAATCAGTTTGCTCAAAAGAAAGTCCTCTTAAACGTAGTTGTTCTTCGATATAAGAAAATCGACGAATAAATTTCCGGTTTGTTTGAGCAATGGCTTCCTCTGGGTCAACCTTGAGGAATCTAGCAAGGTTAACGATAGAAAACAGCAGATCCCCAAGTTCTTCTTGCTTCTCCTGCACGCCTTGGTTAGCAATCGCTTCTCGCAGTTCACCCAACTCTTCTTCAACCTTATCAAGCACATCTTGCGCCTCTGACCAATCGAAACCAACGGTGGCCGCTTTTTTCTGCAGCTTCCAAGCCTTCATTAAGCCTGGCAGATCACGCGGAACGCCGTCCAGTACTGATTGCTTAGTCGTATCGATACCTTTTTTGCGCTTCTCCTCAGCTTTCATTTCGTTCCAGTTCACAAGCGCCTCTTCAGCATCTTCGGCTTCATTTTCGCCAAATACATGGGGATGACGACGAATCAGCTTCTCGTTCAAGCCGGCAATAACATCATACACGGTAAACGTCCCGGTCTCTTCTTCAATCTGAGCATGCAGCATGACTTGCAGCAGCAGATCTCCAAGCTCCTCGCACATATGCTCAGGATCATCTTCATCGATCGTTTCCAGAACCTCGTAGGCTTCTTCAATAAGGTTTTTACGAAGGCTAGCATGCGTTTGCTCCCGATCCCACGGACAACCTTCCGGACTCCGAAGAATGTTAACAATTTCATGAAGGCGACCAAAGGAGCGATAAAGATCCTTGTCCTGCTCGCTTTTAGGTACCCATACGAGAGACAAGTTTCCATATCCCTGAATATGATCAAGCTCGTAAAGAGGCACTTCTATAATCTGTTCTTCACCTACAACTCCAAGAGAATGACCAACAACGACTCTGTATTCGTCTGGATAAGCTTCCATAAGGCTTATCTTAAGATCCGAAGCCGTGTAAGTATCGTAGACTTGTCCAATGACAGTGTGTAACTGAGGATTCAGACTATATCTGTTCAGACTCGTTGAATCTAATAATTGAAATCCTTCGATCGGATCAAACCCGAAGCGGAGAAATGCTTGATCTAGAAAGCTTTCGCCACTTAGCAAACTTAAGGAAATGCCTTCGGCAGGACAGCGCTGTTTCAACAATTGAACTGTAAATTCAGCGACCATTGGATGCCCTGGGACTGCGTATATGACCTCGCCGGATTGCTGCTTGGCCGTTTGAACAAGCGCCTCTGCAATCGATGCGTACACTTGTTCGAAGCTCTCGTGAGCTTCGTAGTTAGCATCGAAAGTTTGGTAAGGGATATGATTATCATCTAGCATACGAACCATAGGATGGTCTTTCGTGCGTAAGTAAAGCGAAGCTTGCGATTTAGCCGCCAACTGCAGCTTTTTCCATGCGCCAAGTGTTAATTGATCTTCGTCGCCTGTACCTAGCCCAACAACGGTAATCTGTGCGGTTTGCGTGGACATGTAGGTTGGACACCTCCTGAATATTATGAACTACAGATACGCTTGTTAAATAATTAATTACAATGGATGATTGACCTGAAGATCGATGCAGCATTCACTAAATAAATTAAAGAGGCCAAAGAAGCATGAAAACAGCTACGAGTCATCTGAAGCTCGCTCCTTCGCTGGCGGCAGCACCTTGGCCAAAATCGGCGCAAGCTTCCGCTCCAGTTCCGGCATCAGCCGGAGCTCCTCGCGACTGATGCCGCCGCTAAGCAGCAGTGCTAGCCCGTAGACGGCTGCTCCGACGGCAACGCTAATAAGTGCGATTGTGCTATAGCACAATCGCTCAGGCACATGCCAAGCCGCCACAGCGGGCTTGGCTAGCAGCTGCAGCGCTGCCAAGCAAACGCCCATCAGTCCAACGCCCAGCGCAGGACTGATGACGTACGGCCGCAGCGCGAAGCGCGCTCCGGTGCAGCGCATAAGCTGCACCAGATTTAGCCCCGCAGCAGCGGCATAGGCGATTACCGCGCTAAGCGCGGCGCCATCGATGCCCCAGCGGGGCACTAGCCACACATTGCCGAGTGCTTTCAGCACAATGGCAAGGAGCAGTGCTCTAGCCGGCGTGATAATCGCGCCGACCCCTTGGAGAACGCTGGCCGTAACAGCGTTCAGGGTACTGAATAAGGCCGTGAAGGCAAGCACGGCCATCGTCCAGCTGGCTTCACTGCTTTTATACAGCATAATATTAATGGGTACTGCTGCAAAAGCAAGGCCGAATGAAGCCCCTAACCCCACTAACCAAGATAGCCTCACGGCCATCTCAGCCCGACTTCGGATCAATCCTTCCTGTCCATGGGCCATCGCTGCAGCGATGGCAGGAACAAGCACGGCGGACATGGAAGAGGCAATCATAACCACAAGCTGGACTAACGGCAGTCCGCGGTTATATAATCCGAATTGTCGCATGACTTCGGCTTCGCTCCCTTGTGAGTTTTCAAGCAGTCTCGGCATCGTAAACGTGTCGACAAGCGTTAGAAGAGGCACAACAATAGCGCCTAAGCAAACAGGGATTGCATAAGCAGTTATTCGCCTAGCCCATTGCCACTTCGAATAAGAATTGGCCTTTTGAACCTTATTATCCACTTCTAGACTTTTCACACCACTATTCCTCTTCGAATCATTGCCCCTAAGACGTTGATCCTTACGCCAATACACGAGCATTACAAGCAGACCTGCTCCCGCTCCTGTAACTGAACCGAATGTTGCGCCAGCAGCAATCCATGCTTCATCATACGTTAAGGCTACTAGATAGAGCAGTAGGGCCACCATCGTAATCACTCTGATTAACTGCTCAACGACTTGAGAAACTGCAGTCGGCACCATGTTCTGATAGCCTTGAAAATAACCCCGAAGCACCGCCAAAACAGGCGATAACAGCAAAGCAAAGGATACGCTGCGGATCGCTCGCGCTGTATGGCTGATCCCGATCCAACCAGCAATCTCTCCAGCTCCGAAATAAAGCAGCAGAAAGAGCACAACCCCTGACCCCATTAAGATCGTTGCTGAGACATACACGATCCGTTTAGCCCCTTCATAATCGCCAAGGATGGCACGTTCGGCTACAAATTTAGATACTGCAACCGGAAACCCAGCAGTCGCAGCAAACAAAATCAGAATATAGAGTGGATATACCGCATTGTATAACCCAAAGGCCGTATCCCCAGCAACATTTTGCAGTGGAATCTTCTGGAGAGTTCCCAACAGCTTAGAAAGGACAGCAGCTACCCCTAAAATTGCAGCTCCTTTGAGCAGCTTTGCACTTTGTTTACCCACGTTCTTCTGAAGCTCACCCTCATGGGCTTCCTTCATGCTCCGGTCCTCTCCCTTTTTGGTAGATATAGGAGTATTATATCGAAATCCACCCATCCTCACAAAAAAAGCTTCGCTTACAGATGATCGCCATCTCGGTAAGGAAGCCTTTGTATACTATTCTTTTTATTGCTCCATCTGTTTTGCTAAAAATCCTGCAGCGGTTTCCACCATTTTCACTTCCATATTGCCCATCTTCACATTCTCATCTTTGCTAAGCAGAATCACAGAACCGATAGGGTCGCCCCCCGCAACGATCGGTGCTGCGACGAAAGAGGAGAACGTTTCGCTTGTATCTTTAATGATTTCAAATTGCCCGCTTCCGGTTTCCAAAATTGCTTTGCGGTTTTCCATACAGGCTTCAATAATCGATCCGACCGACTTTTCGAAATAATCCTTTTTAGAACCACCAGCCATCGCGATAATATTGTCACGATCGGAGATCATCGCCACATGGTTCGTACTTTCAAACAATGACTCTGCGTACTCTTTTGCAAAATCTCCAAGTTCACCTATAGGTGAATACTTTTTGAGGATGACCTCTCCATCACGATCCACGAAAATTTCCAACGGGTCACCTTCGCGAATGCGAAGTGTGCGTCGTATTTCCTTGGGAATTACGACTCTCCCTAAATCATCTATCCGACGGACAATTCCAGTTGCTTTCATACCTCTAGATGCCTCACTTTCCTCTGAAGAATTAGATACGACTGGAGCATGAATTCTTGTTGTATGCTGGATTTGGAGGGGACTCGAATTCTATCCATAGTATTCTTCACTTCCCATTCTTCTATGCAGACGCTTCTACCTTCGGGTTTTCTTTTATGTAGCTTCGCATGCTGCTGAACTTATCTTGTCCAGAAATAACAAATAAAAACAGGATGCCCTTAACGGGCATCCTGGTAACTTCTTACTTTGCAGCTGGTGATGCAGCAGGACTCGCTGCTGGACTTGCTGTAGGAGCTGGAGTTGCAGTAGGCTTAGGCAAATTGTTCGTTTCAACCAAATTCGGATACTCTTTCTCGGCAAATTCAGAAAGCGCCTTCTGCGCCAAATCTGACTTGATTTGCGTTTTCATTGTATCGTCCAACGGCTTCGTGCTTCGTGATTCCACTTTCATCACATGGTAACCGAAAGATGATTCTACTGGATCGCTGACCGTGTTCAAAGGAAGCGTACTTGCTGCCGATTTGAACTCAGGCACCCATTGATTAATGTCAGCGTCTTTATACGTACCGCCATTATCCTTAGAGCCTGGATCATCGGAATATTCTTTCGCCAAGGCTGCGAAATCGCCACCCTTGTCCAGTTTGCCTTTTACTTCTTTAGCTCTAGCCAAAGCTTCGTCTTTGGTGCGCAAATCTTTTTGCGTTGCCGCGTCTTTGAGGCTGATAAGAATATGGCTTACAGTTGCAATATCAAACGTGTGAGCAGCCGCTTGCTCATTGTAGGCATCTTGTACCTGCTGATCCGTGATTTTGTTTTCCATACTACCCATCGTGTAGAAGCTCATTTTCATCAAAGACTCGATGTCTTTCAATTCAATGTTGTTATCTTTAAGCTGCTTGTCCATTCCGCCTTCTTGCTTGCTGAAATAGTCGGTGATTGCCTTCATTTGTTCAGTAACTTGTTTGTCTGCTTCTGTTTTCGTCTTATCGTCGACTTTGGCAGAAAGCACGCGGAATGTAACCATTTGTTTCAACATGTTTTGTTGAAACCCAGGATCTGCTAGAAACTGTGCAATCTGCGGAGAGAACATCTTGTTTGTGCTCACGAATGCATCAAACTCGGCGCGAGTTATTTTGCCGCCGTCTTTGTAAGTAGCGATAATATCCGTAGGCTTCCCTGATGCAGCTGCGGTCGCGGAAGGCGAAGCGCTTGCCGCTCCCCCTTCACTTTTTTTACCGCACGCGCTCAGCACGGAAAATGCGAGAAGCAGCGCCACCATTGATAGGATCCATTTTTTTGAGTACATTGGTTGATTGTTAGTATGATTTGGCGACATCTTGTAATTCTCCCTTCGGTTTCAGAACTTCCTTGTATTGCACCAGGAATTTCTCCACCAACTCGATGGATGCTTCTGGTTTAAGACCTTTACAGCGGATAATAATGTTGATTTGCGGTTCGGCAACCAGCTTAATGCGACCATCAAAGCCTTTGGATAAAGCAAATAGCTTCTGTCCGTCAAGCTTGCCATTCTGTTCGGCATGAACCTTAATCTGGTAATCTTCCCCTTTTTGGCTAATCGTTTCTATGCGGTATTCCGAACCGTATGATTTCAAACGAGCCACTGCCAGTAAGTTGAAGACGGATTGCGGTAGATCTCCAAAGCGATCCACGAGCTCATCATGCAGATCCGCGGTTTCTTCCAATGAGCGAATAGCAGCCACTTTCTTATAAATTTCGATTTTTTGCATACTGTCGTAGATGTAGTCGGATGGCAGATAGGCGTCCAATTGAATATCAATGGTCGTATTCCATTCCAGTTCGGGCTGGACAGCTTCGCCATCAATTTCTTGTTTCAACTTAGCAATCTCTTCTGCTAACATTTGCGAATACAAATCAAAACCGACAGAGGCAATAAAACCATGCTGTTCTGCGCCCAGCAAGTTGCCTGCGCCGCGGATGGATAAATCCCTCATCGCAATTTTAAAGCCTGAACCAAGTTCTGTAAACTCTTTAATCGCCTGCAGGCGTTTTTCAGCTACTTCCGTCAGCACCTTATCTCGCTGATACGTAAAATATGCGTAAGCAACTCGATTCGAACGACCGACGCGTCCACGCAGCTGGTACAGCTGCGAAAGCCCCATTTTATCCGCATCATGAACGATGAGCGTGTTCACATTAGGAATGTCGACGCCTGTTTCGATAATACTCGTACTGACCAGCACATCATACTCTCCATCGAGAAAATCGAGGATTGTTTTTTCAAGTTCCTGCTCGCCCATCTGTCCATGCGCTACGGTTACCCGGGCATCGGGAATCATCATAGCAATTTGATCTGCCATCTGAGTAATACCCTGCACCCGATTATATAAATAATAGACCTGGCCTTCACGCGCTAGTTCCCGTTCAATAGCTTCTCTAACAAGCGTCGGACCGTATTCTACCACATACGTTTGCACAGGAAACCGGTTCTCTGGCGGTGTCTCGATAACCGACAAGTCTCGTACCCCGAGCATCGACATGTGCAGCGTGCGCGGAATCGGCGTGGCGGTTAACGTCAGCACGTCCACATTCGTTTTGAGCCGTTTTAATTTTTCCTTATGAGACACGCCAAAACGCTGCTCCTCATCGACAATAAGCAGACCTAAATCCTTAAACTGAACATCTTGCGAAAGCAACCGATGCGTGCCAATAACAATATCGACGGTACCTTTCTTAACACCCTTCATAACTTCTGTCTGTTCCTTCTTAGAGCGAAAACGACTAAGCACTTTAACATTAAAAGGATACCCGGAGAACCGTTCGCGGAACGTTTCATAATGCTGCTGCGCCAAGATGGTGGTAGGGACTAGAACAGCAACTTGCTTCCCATCGATAGCTGCTTTAAAGGCAGCTCGAACGGCTACTTCCGTCTTTCCGTAACCGACGTCACCGCAGAGCAAACGATCCATTGGACGGGACTTCTCCATATCCACCTTGATCTCTTCAATAGCGCGAAGCTGATCTCGTGTCTCATCGTAAGGGAACATCGCTTCAAAATCATTTTGATAGGAACTATCTTTGCTAAAGCCATAACCCGTAGTTGCCTGACGTTCCGCGTAGAGCTTAATAAGTTCATCGGCGATATCCTTAACGGATGCTCGCGCCTTGGTCTTCACTCTCGCCCAATCAGTCCCGCCAAGCTTATAAAGCTTAGGTTCTTTCTCTTCTGATCCTACGTACTTTTGAATGAGATCGATCTGGTCGATAGGGACAGATAGCTTGTCGCCACCCGCATATAGAACGTGCATGTAATCTTTATGAATACCCCCGACTTCGAGCGTACCAATGCCGACATACTTCCCAATACCGTGATTCACGTGAACAACATAATCGCCCACCTTAAGTTCCTGGTAGCTCTTAATCCGTTCCGCATTTTCCAGTTTTTTCTCAACTTTGCGAGCCTTACGCTGCTTTTGAGTGAAAATTTCACCTTCCGTGATAACCACTAAGTGGATTGAAGGCATCTCGAAACCAGTTTGTAGATTCCCATCTACGATCTCAGGAATTTCAATCTGATAATCATGCAGTACCCGTCTAACCCGTTCGGATCGATCTTCACCGTTAGCAAGCAAAATAACTTTGCTTCCATTTTTCTTCCAGCGCTCCATCTCCGCTTTAAGCAAATTCATTTGACCATGGAAATTTTGCATCACACGACAAACGAAATTCACAATGTTTTGCGGTTGAATGCCGGATACTTGGCGCAAGAACAGGGATAAGTATAACGTTGGAAACGGTCTGCGATGAAGAAGCGATTCATAGGATTTGGACAGCACAAAAGCTGGCAAGCTCTTCCCCTCTTGCAAAGCATGCATCATCCATTCTGCCTCATCGCGTTCGAGCTGTTTCGCTGTTTCCAGCAATCGAGCCGGTTCGTCGATAATCAGCACGGCATCCTTAGGCATGAAATCCATGAGGGTCTGTCTTTCCGTAAATAAGAGCGATATATATTTATAAATTCCAGGAAACATCTGCCCTTCGCGGAGCAGCTCGATATCGTGTCCTATGCCTTCCAATAGCTTATCTTTGGCTGCACGATCGGTCATCTTCTCCAGCTGCGCCTGAAGAAGCTCATATGCGTGCTGCGCCGCCGATTGTAATCGCTTTCTATCCGCTTGAATCTCCCGACAAGGCGGAATCGTAATGGACGCCAATTTATCAATGGACCTCTGATCGCTTACATCGAAGGTTCGGATCGAATCCACATCTACATCGAAAAGCTCAACCCTTATCGCGTTCGCGGACGTTAACGGATACAAATCTAGGATCCCGCCTCGGACGCTCATCTCCCCTTTACTCTCTACCCGCTCCACACGCTCGTATCCTAAATTCATCAATCCGCTCAGCAGATCATCGAGATGGATCGTATCCCCGACTTTAATCGTAATGCGAGCTTCCTCGTAAACTTGTTTCACAGGAAGTAGTCTTCTCACCCCTGCGAAAGGAGCGATAACTACGCCGCGATACCCGCCAGCGAGTTTAGTGAGAACGTCAATACGCTGCGCTAGCATCTCAGGGCTTGCAGCCGCTTCTTCTGTAGCCAGAAGTTCTTGAGATGGATAGAGCAGCACTTGATCTTCGGATAAACACTCTAGTAAATCCTCAGAGATTTTCTGGGCGGCGAACATGTTGTGGGTTACAATGAATAGCGGACGCTCAAGCTCTCGCGCAAGAGTCGCAATCATCACTTGTCGAGAGGAGCCGGTAAGTCCGGCAACGAGCTGCTCTTTCATCTCGGATCGAATACCAGAGACGATCGTTTGAAAGTCAGTATCCGCAGAAAAAGCTTGAATTAAAGCTTGCAAACAAGTACACTCCCCTCACAAAAAGAAGCCTCGGCACACTTGCCTAGGCTATTGACTCTTCATAAACAACGTTACTGCAGTGGACTTGCCAGTAGCGACAGCTCCGGATTGGCTTCTAGTGCTTCTCGGCAATAGTCGCAAACAACTCTGACTGTAACATCTCCATTCGTATTATACGATATTATATCTCTACGCTCATCGGGGGTCAAGAAATGGAAGCCCAACTGCTGCTCCGTAATCGTTTCTTGATTTATTTCTCCGACAAAGGTATGGCAATGCCTGCAAATATACTTGATCATATATGTATGCCTCCTTCAAATATCCTATTACAGGATAGTATGACCATTCACCGGAGAAATTAGCCAAGTCCAATGTTGTCATTTTCGGATATTCGAAGTGCATATACTTTGTCTAAATAGAATTCAGCACTATTTATTAAACTTTGCCATCGTCTTCTCAAACGAATCCTTCAAACTATATTCCATCGCATCACAGGTGAGCTCGAGTACTTGATCAAGTGACTTCATCTCTTCTTTGGAGAAGTTGGACAGCACATAATCTGCAATGTTATAACCCGGCGCTGGTCGGTTCACTCCCATTCGAATCCGATTAAAGCTTTGTGTACCACCGTGTTGAATAATGGATTTAATCCCATTGTGCCCCCCCGCACTCCCTTGATAGCGCAGGCGGATCTGACCAAAAGATGTATCCATATCATCATAAATAATCGTGACATCTTCAAGTTTCGCCTTATAAAAGTCCAAAAAAGCCCGCATCGCTTCACCCGAAAGGTTCATGTACGTCATCGGTTTGAGCAGATACACTTTCGTACCGTTAACTACACCTTCACCTAGGAGTGCTTTGCCTTTGTTTTGGAACGTAGTTATTCCCCATTTGGCCGCAAAACAGTCTATGGCCATGAAGCCTATATTGTGGCGATTAAGCTCATATTGCTTCCCCGGATTCCCTAAACCTATGAAACATTTCATCTTCCATTTATCCCCCTAACGATCTACCCAGAAAGCCACCCTTGTGTAAAACCTCTGCAAGAATCCCAAGTAAACATCCCTTAAAGCGGAACTAAGTCATCGCATGTATTGTCTACCTATATGTAAACAAAAGTAACCATCAAATTCATAGTTGTAGGTGAACCAGCGCTTATGTATCTAAACGGTCAACAACTTACATGCGATCTTGATTTCCAAAATCATATAGATGCCAGCATTCCCGTCCAAGTATACTATCAAAACCAATACAAGGATATAGGCTTTATAGAAGTTTACAACTCCCATTTTATTAAAGTCAACAACACATTTTACAATCGCTCCATGCACATTTTCATCTCGCGTGCAGGCTATTAAGCTTACTTCCAATCAAAAACAGAGGCTACCCGATACAACCTAAGGGTAACCTCTGTTTATTTTCGGCCTTATACCGTCTGCTCTTGCTTCGCTGTCTCGCTGGCCGTATCCGCCTGTTCTGCTTTCTCGTCCAGTAAGACAACTTCCTCTGCAGCTTCCTCTTTCTGAGGTGCAAGCACAGTCACAATTAACTCGTTGGGATCCGACTTCACTTCAATCTCTGCCGACACAGAAAGATTACTAACTAGTATATTCTCCCCAAGTCCAAGGTTTGAAATGTCTACTTGAATGAAACTTGGAATCTGGTTCGGCAAGCAGCGAATCTCAAGTTCATGAAGCTGCACTTGCACAATTCCACCTTCTTTAGCGCCTTCTGCTTCCCCAATAAACTCTAAGCTAACAACGGTTCTTACAGGCTCATCCATATTAATTTGATGGAAGTCAACATGCAGGATCTCTTTGCTCACTTTGCCACGCTGTAATTCAGTCATCATTACTGGCTGCTTGCCACCGCCGTCCGGCAGCTCTAGCTCAATAATGGCATGCGGATTTTTTCTTAGCAAGGCGCGCAATTCCTTCTCATCAATGGTGATGACCGTTGAATGAACCTTTTTGCCGTAGACCACACCGGGTATCTTGCCTTTAGCACGTAGCTGCTTAATGTCAGACTTGGTTGTATCCTTGCGAGCCTCTACCTTTAAAGTTAATGGCATACTAAAAAGAACCTCCTAAGCGTTTTGCGTTAGCAAAACTAGCATCGTAAGCGATACCGAGTTGGTTAAACGCTATTCTGTAGCGTACCCAAGCTTAGGAGGTTCCATCCAAATCAATCCTATAATTCCTTACAAATCGAAGTCACGGCTTGAATATTACCCGTTATTGTTTTTCTTAGCCTTCATGCGAGCTTTGATTTTATCAGCATAACCCGGCTTATTGGACTGACGTTCTCTGGCAATAGCCAAATCCCCGTCTTCCACCGAATGTGTAATCGTAGAACCTGCGACTACATAAGCGCCTTTGCCAATTTTAACAGGAGCAATTAAATTCACATTGCTTCCCACGAAAGCATCATCGCCAATCTCTGTAAGACTCTTATTAAAACCATCGTAGTTCACAGTAATAGCGCCGCAACCAAAATTTACGTTACTGCCTACAACAGCATCTCCGACGTAGCTCAGATGAGAAACTTTCGTACCTTCTCCTAGCGTAGCATTCTTAATCTCAACGAAATCTCCAACCTTCACATGCTTACCAATTTTGGCGCCTGGCCGCAAGTAGGCAAACGGCCCAACGCTTGCATAGCTATCTACATAAGCTTCCTGTACAACAGATTGCTTAATCGTTACTTCGTCCACAAGCGTGGAATCAATAATTTCAGATTGTGGCCCAATTGTACAATTTTCACCGATTACCGTACGCCCCCTGAGAATCGTACCCGGCAATAAAACCGTATCCGATCCGATCATAACCTCTGATTCAATATAGGTATTAGATGGATCTATAATGGTTACGCCATTTAACATGTGCTGACGATTAATACGGGCCTTGAATAACTGCTCAGCCTCAGCAAGCCCCACGCGATCATTCACACCAATCGACTCTGTCACATCAGCCATGCAATAGCCCTGCACAATCTCCCCCGCGCTTGCTAGAATACCAATGACATCTGTTAAATAGTATTCGTTCTGCACATTACTGTTTGTAACAGACGCAAGAGCACTAAATAGCTTTTGATTATCAAAAATATACGTGCCCGTATTCATCTCCTGTACAGCCGCTTCCTCAGGACTGCAATCCTTTTGCTCTACAATACGTGTTACACGACTATCTTCACTGCGGATGATACGACCATAACCAAAAGGGTTATCAAGCTTCGCTGTAAGAATCGTTGCAGATGCTCCTGACTCTTGATGGAGCTTAATCATACTTTTTAGCGTGTTCTCTGAAATCAGCGGTGTATCCCCACAAATCACAATGGTCATGCCTTCTTCTGAGCCTAAAGCTTCCTTCGCTTGAAGCACTGCATGCCCCGTTCCGAGCTGTTGCGACTGAAGTGCATACTCTACTTGATCTCCTAAATAAGCCTGCACGGCTTCAGCTCCATATCCCACGACAACGAGCGTTCTTGTTGCCTGTATATGTTTCAGCGTATCCACAACATGTCCTACCATCGGTTTACCGACGACTGGATGGAGCACCTTGTATAGTTTCGATTTCATCCTTTTACCTTGACCCGCTGCAAGTACAACAGCCATGAGTTTCAACGCATCCATCCCCTTTATCCGATTACTCTTATATATGCATAAATGCAAATTTCTTCCCCAAATATAGCTTAATTCTTGCAAAAAGAAAAGAGAGCCCGAGGGCTCTCTAGTTAAGCAAAGTTAAGCACCTTCCTCTATCACTTCTTCTTCGACAGCAGCACGATCGTATTCCGCCAATACAGCAGCTTGAATCTTTTCCCGCGTTGTTGAAGAAATTGGATGAGCGATATCACGGAACTCACCGTCTGGAGTTCGTTTGCTAGGCATAGCCACGAACATACCGTTGTTGCCGTCGATGACACGTATGTCGTGTACGACGAACTCGTTATCGATGGTAATGGAAGCAATTGCCTTCATTCTCCCCTCGGAGTTAACCCGACGGAGTCTAACATCTGTAATTTGCACTTGTGTTCACCACCTTTTTCCATCGCTGAGACTTGGGTGTATAATTCCACATTTTAGTGCAAACTCCTGCTTCTTTTTTTGAAATTTTCTATAAATTTATATGATCTTAATGTTTTTGTTAAATTTCGACAGGAATCTCAGCAATTAACTCAATTTCGACAAAAACATCGCGAGGCAATCTGGCTACTTCGACAGTCGATCTAGCTGGTTTATGATCCCCAAAATAAGAGGCGTAAATCTCATTCAACTCAGCGAACTGGTTCATATCTTTCAGAAACACGGTTACCTTAACAACTTGCGTAAAAGTAATCCCTGCCTCTTCAAGCACACCTTTTAAGTTGGCGAAAACTTGATGTGTTTGCTCTTTGATTCCACCTTGTACAATTTGTCCATCTAAGCCAAGTGGAATTTGTCCGGAAGTAAAGAGCAAATTTCCCAACTTAACCGCTTGTGAGTAAGGACCAATGGCAGCAGGAGCTGCTTTTGTTGATATAAACTCCATCATTTACAAATCTCCTTTTATACCGTCAAAATAGTTGCCCGGCTCCACTGTAATTTGCTTTGTTTTGGAATCAACCCCAAACAATCGAGCCAAGGACACATAATCATCCACCAAATGCTCTTCTACTTCGCAGGACTCCATAAACACACCTACACCTTGAACAGAAGCTTTAAATTCAGCCAGCAAATCCATCATGCCATGAATCGTTCCACCCACATGCATGAAATCGTCCACAATAAGCACCTTGGATTCTTCCTTCAAAGCGCGTCGAGCCAGCGACATTGTCTGAATTCGTTTATTAGAACCTGACACATAATTAATACTAACTGCAGATCCCTCAGTTACTCTAGTGTCCCTGCGAACAACAACAACTGGAAGGTTCATATAAGTAGCCGTCGCATAAGCGAGCGGAATGCCTTTTGTTTCAACGGTCATAATGACATCAATGTCACGTCCGGCAAATGCAGATGCAAACGTTTTACCAATTTCGTTCAGAAATTGAGGCTGTCCCATAATATCGGACATATATATATAACCGCCGGGAAGAATTCGTTCTGGCTGCTGCAGTTGTAAACAAAGATTTTGAATAAACTTCAATGACGCTTCTTTCGGCATCTTCGGTGTGAACTTCACGCCTCCGGCAGCTCCTGCAAGCGTATGCAGTTCTCCCAATCCTTCTTCTTCAAATACTTCTTTGATGATAGCTAAATCTTCACTAATCGAGGATTTAGCTGAGTTGTAACGCTCGGCAAAAGTCGTTAAAGGAATTAACGAATGGGGGCGAAATAACAAATATTGCGTCATTTCCACCAGCCTAGCGCTCCTTTTTAACTTTTTCATCGCCCTACCCCCCAAAAATCCGAATAATATAAAGAAAATATACCATTTATATACGTATTTATTCAAGTTTCTCATGAAAATTAAATTAACACAAACATAACGCAGAATTGACACAATTCTCAAATGTAACACATGTTTTATTCCGCTAAAAAGGAGCCCTTGCCAGGGCTCCCTCCATACATCTCTAAGCTAATCTCTACGTTAGCATCCGCACCGCGTAAACATCTTTGCAAAACCCTCGTAGTCCGTTGTAGATACGCGGGACCTTGGCTTCCTTAGAAACGAGCCCGAACACAGTCGGGCCACTTCCCGACATCAACACACCATCCGCCCCAAGCTTCTGCATACACTCTTTGAGATGCCGTACCTGGGGATACAAGTCCAACGTCACTTCTTCCAACACATTGCCCAAAACGCCACACAATTGATCAAATTGCTTCTTTTGAATGGCCTCCAGCACATCTGACGTCGAAGGATGCCGTTTGATTTCCCGAGCATTCAGCTTGCCATAAATTTCAGAAGTGGAAACATTAATAGGAGGCTTGGCCAACACAACCCAACACTGAGGCGGGGAAACAATTGGTTCCAACCTTTCACCACGTCCCCTAGCTACTGCCGTGCCGCCCGTAACACAGAAGGGCACATCTGATCCTAGCTCCGCTCCAAGCGTCTGCAGCTCTTCCATGGGGATGTTCAAATGCCAAAGCCGATTTAAGCCTCGTAACGTAGCTGCAGCGTCACTACTTCCCCCTGCTAAGCCTGCCGCTACAGGGATCTTTTTGTCCAAATGAATATAGACGCCCTGTTTGACGCCATACCGATCTTTAATAAGCCTAGCCGCTTGAAACGCTAGATTCTTCTCATCGAGGGGGATATACCCCGCTTGACTGGATATAATGATCGTGTCTCGAGGCAACTCCTGCATCTCGATACGATCAGCCAAATCTACCATGGTCATGACCATCTCGACTTCGTGATACCCATCTTCTCTTTTATGTAAAACATCCAGGGATAAGTTAATTTTGGCTGGCGCTTTCTCAAATATCTTCATCCGATCACCTTCTTTTGCTCGTCTGCTGTTAAAATATTATAACAAAAGCGCAAAAAAAAAGCTAAAGCATTTGCTTTAGCTTTAATACGGACTATGCTCTCTTTGCGCAGCCAACTCATTCCCTCCCGGAATCTGGCTAGAAATCGTTGGCGACGTTCGGTATAGATTAGGGTATCCCTCACCAGCCGATATGTTATTTGTGGAATTGGACGCACTGCTTCCGTAAGGGTTACCACTATAATTATGAGTCCCAGAGGTATTAGGAAAATGATTACCTTGATTACCTCCATAAGCGTTCTGAGGGTAGCTAGGCTGTGAATACACACTTGGCGTGTTAAACGATGAATAGCCAGGTTGAGGCTTGCCAGGTGACGGATTGTTAGTCGCTTGCGAATAGCTAGATTGCTGGTAGTTCACTGAAGAGGTATGTTGCTTGACTAACTGCTCTTCTGCAATCTGGATAGCACGCTTAACCATATTCCCCGCATCCTTGGCACGGATGCCTTCCCAACCTTCACGCTGCACCACTTCGTAAAACCCCAAATCTTTAGCTAATTCATATTTAAAGCTATCTGACATAACACCTCTTCTGCGTCCCATACGAAGACCTCCTCAGCGTTTTGCTTTAGCAAAACTTACACCGTAAGTGCCAACCATGGGCCAAACCCATGTGGTAGCCTCCTCAGGTAGGGCTAGTATGCCACACAAATGAAATCTCCATACAAATGCAAAAAACAGACCCTCATGGGCCTGCCTGTATAAGAACATAAAGCTAATGTTGAATGTAAGTAATCCGAACCTGTCCGTCATCATTACACACGGTTACTTCCACAGATTCAGTAAGGATATCGGCATAGCTGTAGGACACTCGCTTGAAGGCATGTGCCTCTTGGTCCAATTTCACAATAAATACAGAAGGGTAGGTTTCTTCTAAAACACCGGAACGCTCGATGGTCTTTCGACGACCACCATTTGCTCTCAACATGATCTTCTGCCCAACGTGGGGCTCCAAACTGCGTTTGATCTCCAACAGCGCATTTTTTGCCATTGTCAACTACCACCTCTTTCCTTGTCAATTATAACCCATTCGGACATTCGTGTCAAACTAGGGCCAAATATTATATCAGCACCACAATCCTATTGTCAACGGGGTATTCACCTAATTTTGGAGTTGCCTAGCTAATAGGTTGTCTCCAAAGTTCGCAAATTATTCACAGATTGCTTAATCCTTCCTATATACAAAAAAAGAGCACCTAAAAGGCAGCAGGCTCCCCTAGGAGTCCGATGCCATTAAGTGCCCTCTTCATCTCTTATGCGTACCCTTCGGTATGTTGGATGCCGGGGATACCCATTCTATAACTGCCCCGCGTCTCCAACCCGCCCAACCCCTCCAAACCAGTAACTGTGAGATCCACAATATCAAGCATAGATACGGTTTCCTTCACAGAGGTATAAGAAAGCTTCGCTGCAATGCAAAGCGGGTCTAGCGCATGAATCAGAACACGTGCCGGCGAGCTAGCGAAGTTAGACCCCGCACGCAGTAGAGCCTCAAAGTGCGACTGGCACGCCCCAGCCACAATAATTAAAGAATCTCTATTCCGCTCATACTGCCTAGCCGTCTGCACTGCGTTCACAAAATGCTGCGAATTTTTGTAGTTGCTTAAATTGTGTAATTGCCCGCTACTGCGTTGTTTTAAAATACCGTCATGTCCTGTGATAACGACAATATCCGGCTTAATTTGCGGCAGAAGTCGATACAATGCATCTGACATCTGCGACTCAGGGATATAGAAACCCTCTGCAGGCACTCTTAATTCCCCGTAAAGCTGCATGCTTTTACGCAAATAAGCTGGATCTCCGTCTATGTGAAGTACTTTACCGGGTACTTCAAAGTAGGTGGGACCTGCCTTCTGTTTATGGGTTAAAGCTAGTTGATTTTGTTCATGCATCTGCGCCTGGGATGCCGCCAGTCGCCGAATCGACTCACGGAACTGCGGTGTTTCCGATCTTGGATGATCAAGCGTTCCAGCCTCGCTAGAAGGCGTCAGATCTGTTAACGGCGCATCTGCGAGCAGTCGATAGTCAACACCTCGCAGCACCGCCTTCAATTGCTCGATACGTTCAATTTTAAATATGACGTCTCCGCCATAAGATTTACGGGTTACAAAGTCTCCTTGCCTCATCGCACCAATCCCCTCCTAGGCATATCCTATGGCGGGACTAGGCATTTGGTGCGGGTTATTTGCAGCCGTGCGCGCGAAGAGCCGACGACAAGCGTGCGTATTCTTCCATGCTGAGTGTCTCCCCGCGGCGCTGAGGCTCAATGCCACATCCAACAAGAAGCGCTTCTAGCTCAGGCTTATTCTCTTTGGTAAAAAACCGCGCAGCTAGGTTATTATAAATCGTTTTGCGGCGCTGAACGAAAGACGCTTGGACGACTGCGAAGTAGAAGTCTACGTCCTCCACCTCGACTGCCGGAGTCTTTCGTACACGCAGCCGGATTACCGCTGAATCAACGTTCGGCTGCGGGACGAAAACAGTGCGAGGCACAATAGTGACGAGCTCCGGCTCGCAGTA
The DNA here is from genome assembly GCF_010820665.1 of Paenibacillus sp. SYP-B3998. Classification (GTDB taxonomy): domain Bacteria; phylum Bacillota; class Bacilli; order Paenibacillales; family NBRC-103111; genus Paenibacillus_E. The sequence continues at coordinate 45,596 of NZ_JAAIKC010000020.1, forward strand.
GAACTGAACGGCGATGCTGAGGCTGCCGTAATCTTTCGTACCCGGACGAGCCGCCATACGGTCGGCCACCTCTTTTTGAATCATCACGACGATGTTCTCAAGGGGAAGCTTTTCCTCGAGAAGCTTCATAATAATCGGCGTCGTGATGTAATAAGGCAAATTAGCAACGACGCTGACGCCGTTGGCGCCCTCGAAATGCTGTTGGAATATCTCCGACAGGTCAAGCTTCAAAATGTCCCCGTGTACAACCGTAGCGTGGGGATAAGGCGCCAGCGTCTCATCCAGGATGGGTAAGAGACGCTGATCGATCTCAACGGCCAACACGCGCCCTGCCAGCTTTGCAAGCTGCTGAGTAAGCGCACCGATGCCGGGACCGATCTCAAGTGCAGCCTTATCAGGACCAAGCTCGGCAGCGGAAACGATTTTATTCAAAATATTTTGGTCAATCAGGAAGTTTTGACCTAAACTTTTTTTGAGCACAAGACCATTCTTCTTAATAATTTGCTTCGTTTTACTTGGTGTTGCAACATCATCTACAGTCACTTCGATGGGTGTATTCATTTATAGCCCTCTTTTATCATTAGGTTCCAAACACTCTATCGCTAATTCAAACTCCTCACGGGTAATTTGAAAGATCGCACAGCGTTTATAAAATTGTTTGCCGTTGCAATAACCAATCCCAAGCGCTTTGCCTACAATCAGTCGACGAGAAGCAGCTTCAGGGTGAACAATGAGTCCTGCAGCCATCAGGTCCTCCATCGTTAGCATGGAGACTACTCCATCATACTCGGTTCTCAAACTCTGGAGCGCTTGCCTGATTGTCTCTGGCGCTGCGTTCTCAACGCCGATATCGCCTTTGTACAAAGCCTGTTCCTGTGTAATGAAAGCATGCTTGCAGCCCGGCACCTTAGCGGCCACAATCTTGCGAATCCGCTCACCAGCGTGATCCGGGTCCGTAAAAATAATAACCCCCCTACGCTCCTGCGCGAGCGCAATCCGCTTTAGCACGGCCTGTCCGATGGCTGAGCCGCCTGTTTCTATTGTATCCGCCTCAACCGCTCGGCGTATTGCTACGGTGTCGTCCTTGCCTTCTACGACGATAACCTCTTTAATCATATGCCGTTCCTTTCCCTACCTGCCAAGGATTCATCCTAAGCGTGAAACTTATACCCTCTTATTCATGCAGAAAAAGAAGAGGGGGTTCCTCTTCTTTCGCCTAGGCTCGTGCCTATAGATTCATTCTACCCGCACTGTCAGCCGTTTAATCGCTAGTTCTCAGAAGGCTTCTTCGGCCCAACCACATAGACCGTGTAGCCTTGCTTCGTACCAAATTTATTGGCATAACCTTGATCTTCGAAGTATACATCAATCGTTTGACCCTTCACAGCACCGCCTGTATCTTCAGCACGTCGGAAGCCCACACCCTCAATGTATACCCACCATCCCAAAGGAATAACCTTTGGATCGACAGCAATTGTTCTACCTTCGGTTACGGTTGTCCCTGTGAAGGTTTTACCAAACCCAGGATTCCCTTCGGATTTGCCTGTTGATTCCGCATCTGCGGAATAAGCGGTCAGCTTCACATTCTTCAGGATTTGTTTATACCCGAATTTCACGCCGTTCTTCGAAATTTCATCCACGCTCGGAGAAGATGCCGACAATGCGACAACAGGATTTTTGGATCCAATCGCCACGATTTTACTTACACTTTCCGTTTGAACCTGTTCACCCACAACTGCTTCCGCGACTAAAACACCATCTTCGAAAGTCTTTTCTTTTTTCTTCACCAACACGCCCTCTTTACCTTCCTGGACGGTTTGTTCTTTTCCTTTGAGCAGCGATGCGTCGGTTTTCTTCTCCGTGCCAAACGCAATCGGCTCAGTCACTTCCTCCATCTCTTTTTTCACGCGGACGATTTTGACTTCGCCACCTGATAATAGAGAGGCAGTCGGTTCAGGAGTCACGCGATCGTGCTCCCCAAGTGCAATATGTAAACTTTGCAATGCACTTTCTACCGTTCTTGCAGTTGTGTAAACAGTGGTGGTCTTTCCATCAGCAGTCAGTTGAATCGGTGATGCTTGGTCGATAACAAATTTGTCGCCGCCCTTGATTGTGGTCGTAAGAGCAACTGAAACTTGATCGTGTTCACCAATTTTAATGGCTTGTTCATCCAGTAGGCGTTGCAGGACCCATTGCTTCGTATGCACAACGGTTTCTTGTCCATTCACAACCACGGATACGCTCTTGGTAGCCGTACCGTACAACAACACCAAAAACATGAAAGTCATTGCGATTGAAATCAGAGCTAAGCTTAGAATCAAACGCAAGTTTTCATGCTTCCATCGCAATGCGAAGGACATGCTGGATGATCGTTTTACATGGGTCTCCATAATTGAGATATTGCCCACTTCTTCGGTCCTCCTTCAAAGCCTCGCCGTCGAGAGTTACGCATGATTAGATTTGACGCGACTAAGGTTATTTTTGTAATAACTTAAGTGATAGTCTCCAGCTTATTCAGCGGAGTTTACCCAACAGCAGATCGGCTTATGCCTAATGCTCCTGTGGTAGTCCCACCCCCTTTGCCTATCAATCATCCTATGAGCCCCTGGCTGTAAATATCCTCAGAAATATGAAAAAGCCAGCAGGAAGAGGACTCTTCCCGTGGCTTAGTTTGCATGTTAAATACAAATAGCACGACAATCGTTACCCCTCTTGGACGCTTACGAGGTTAGCTGACGGATTCGGACGTGAGAGTCGCCCTACCTAGTGTTTGCGAAGCAAGCACCAGGATTCACCCCTGATAATCATCTGTTTACTCCATGTGTTTTGTAAGCACTGAAGCTAACAGTGGTTCCCCCGTTCCCATTATGGAACTCAGCGAATGGAAAATTGGCAAATTGGTTTATTAAGTTAGTATGAAAAGTATATTACGCTGTAAAGCCCCAACTGTAAAGTGATCGATTATAGATAAAAAAGGCGAAATTCCGGAATAATGGACATTTTTCACAATAAACACAGGTTATTAGTACGTTTTTCTCATTATAACGCAAATATACATTGATTATCATCATTCATTCGCCTAAATTATGCTTAGAATGTGAATTTGTTTATAATAAGGTTGGTTGAAATTGGTTTATAAATAACAAAATTTTCTATTTAGGGAGGCGATGAGATGAAGCCTATTTTAGAAGTTGACTCTCTTTTCGGGGGTTATTTACCAGGTAAACCTGTCCTCCATGAGCTCTCATTTTCCATACGCCAAGGCGAGATGATGGGATTAATCGGACTTAATGGAGCAGGTAAAAGTACAACGATCAAAAATATTCTCGGGCTACTCAAGCCACAAAAAGGCAGTATCCTTGTGAATGGCCTTACCTTAGCGGATGATCCCATTCCTTACAGAGCCGCTTATGCTTATGTACCCGAAAGTCCAGAGCTATATGAAGAACTTACGATTCGCGAACATTTAGAGCTAACTGCAATGGCCTACGGTTTGTCGAAAGATGCTTACATGACACGATCTCAATCCCTTTTGGAGCAATTCCAAATGCAGGGCAAGCTGAACAGCTTTGCGAGCCATCTCTCTAAAGGAATGAAGCAGAAGGTTATGATCATGAACGCCTTCTTAATCGAACCATCCCTATATATTATCGATGAGCCGTTCCTCGGCTTAGACCCTCTTGCTATTCGTTCATTGCTGGACTTAATGGTAAAAATGAAGCGTAAAGGCGCCAGTTTTCTTATTTCCTCGCATATTTTGTCAACCATTGAGAAATATTGCGATAACTACGTCGTTCTTCATCAAGGACACATGGTAGCCCAAGGAGATTTGGGCGAATTGCGCTTGCAGACGGGGCTCCAAAATGCGTCATTGGATGACATTTTTTATCAACTTGTACAAGGTGAGTCACTATGAAAACAATGGAATTGGACACCCGTTCCTTATGGCAGAAGCGCTTTGAACGTTACCTAAAAGAATCTATCGGATATTGGCAATACGCGGCGCGCAGCAGCTTTCTTGGCTTCGTGTTGTTTCTTGTCATTCTTTCTTCCTACTATTATGCAAAAATTTTGCAGGAGCTTCCGACAGATTATCCTTTTATATGGATTGTTCTTTTAATCCTTGTTCCCGCCCTTTCATCAAGTCCCATTCGAACTCTGTTACGCAGTGCAGACCGGATGTTTCTCCTTCGAACAGAGCATCGGATGAGCACATATTTTCGCAGCGCCTTCTTATATAGCTTTGTCGTTCAAGCCTTTTGGACCTTCATTGCTTGGGTGGCATTATGGCCTTTATATCATCATTGCGTAGGACGAGCGGAGCAACCGGTTTTTTTAATGCTCGGGTTTATTATGCTCGTCAAACTTGCTAATTTACTAGCAAGTTGGCAAGAAACCCGATTAGCAGACCATCGAGCAAGATTAACCTCAATTATTTTCCGTTGGTTAGCTACACTTACTGTCGTTTATTTCCAATATATTTACAATTTACTATGGGCATGCGGCCTTGCTCTTGCTCTAATTTTCTTGTGGTTAGCAGCAGCTCATTTCGTATCCAGACATGTAATTGGTTGGGATTATTTGATTGCTAAGGAGAAACATCAGCAGGCTCGATTATATTCGTTCTTCAATTGGTTTGTGGACGTACCCCACCTTCCAACCCGAATAACCCGCCGAAGATGGATCAGCGGGGTAACGAGATGGATTCCTTTTCAGCAGGATGCCACTTATATGTATCTCTATACGAAGACACTTTTGCGTACTGAGCTGTTTGCGATCTTACTGCGCGTAACATTCGTAGGAACCCTCGCCATTGTTGTCTCAAGCAGCGATGTAGTGAGGGCGGTAATCCTTTGTGTAGTACTTCTAATTTCCATTGTTCAGCTTACTACACTGGAACGTGCCCATCGCTATACATTTTGGTTGGAGACGTACCCGCTGAATCGCAGCACAAAAGCAGGTTCCCTTGCCTTTCTTATCTGGTGTGTGCTACTCATTCAAACGTGCGTACTTACCATTCCTTTGCTCATTCGATCTTCGCTCACTTACGTGCTTGTGCCATTACTCGCTGTCACGCTAATTTCGTTCATCTGCGGAGTTGTTCTTCGTCGAAGGTTCCAAGCGGCTATTTTACGAGAGACCTAATAAACGAATGGCATTGTTGGTCGTAATTTCAGCGATCTCTTCTAATGTCATCCCACGTATTTCCGCGGCAGTTTCGGCCACCAACCGAACATAAGACGTTTCGTTGCGCTTACCGCGGAAAGGATGCGGAGTTAAGTAGGGAGCATCCGTCTCAATCAACAAACGGTCCAATGGCACCTGCGCCAGCACTTCCTTAGGCTGCTTGGCATTTTTAAATGTAACTGGACCTCCAAAAGAAATATGAAAGTTCATATCCAAACATTGCTTGGCCGTTTCCCAACTGCCAGAGAAGCAGTGCATAATCCCACCAACCTCTGCCGCTTTTTCCTCTTTGAGCACCTGCAAAATATCTTGATGCGCATCTCGGTTATGAATAACAATCGGCATTCCCAGCTTGCGCGCTAACCGAATTTGCTCACGAAATACTCGATCTTGCACATCCTTCGGTGAGGTGTCCCAATAATAATCAAGCCCTATCTCCCCTATAGCAACAACTTTCTCATGTTTGCAGAGCTCTTCAATCCATTCCAGATCTCCAGGCTCCATATCCTTGGCATCTACCGGATGCCAACCCACCGTCGAATAGATGAAATCATATTGCTCAGCTAAAGCAATCGAGCTTGGTATCGTTTCTCGGTTAAAGCCCACATTAACAATTCGCGTCACCCCAGCTGCCAACGCTCTCTGTATAACCTCTTCCCGATCTTCATTGAATTGTTCCGCATTTAAATGTGTGTGTGAATCAGTAAGCATAGATTGTCTCCTTTATATGTATCGAGTAGATCATAGGTTTTGAGGAAATCAGTTTATTATTCCTGTTCCCCTAGTAGCGCCCAAAGATCTGGGTATTCCGTTGCGCTTAAACGATCGAGAAGCTCTTCAGGATAGTAAATATGATGCTTACCCATCTGAAACCCGCTAATAGATTGAACAATCTCCGATTTATGTGTGATTTCCGTCAAATTCTCTTTATGGTCGAGCAATAGGATTGGTAAATTCTCATCACTTTCTCCTCCCCTATACACATCATAGGATTGATCGGATGGGAAATCGATCTCCATATAGTAAGTAGGATCCATACCTACCTCATTCATTGCTTTTTCCATACGCTGAATCAAACGTTTATTGGACTCTTCAAAAGTGCTATATTTGTACAACTTACGATTCAAAAACCTCTTACACATATCAGCTAGTATGGGATCTTTCTCATTGCTCCAGAACGTTAACATTGTCTGCATGACAGACTCATCCAGCAGCAAATAATCTTCCAAAGCTAACTGATTCTGAATTAAATGTAAAATTGGCTCTACAAGAAATCCAAACGTATAGTTTTCTTCGTATAAATGTTTAGCTCGAGCAAATATTTTATGCAGTAAGATTTCTGCGCTTCGAGTAACCGGATGAAAATAAACTTGCCAATACATTTGGTACCTGGACATTAAATAATCCTCTACCGCATGCATGCCACTTTCCTTCACAACGATGTGCCCTTTGTAGGGGCGTATAACACGAAGAATCCGTTCCAGATCAAATGTGCCATAGTTAACACCAGTGAAATATGCATCACGCAATAAATAATCCATACGATCTGCATCCAATTGGCTGGACACGAGACTAACTACAATTTCTTCGCTATACGACTTGCAGATAACACCTGCTACTTTCTTCGGAAAATCTGGTGAAACTCGGCGCAGCACTTCATTTACTTCCGTGTCGCCTAATACAATTCGGCATGACCAATCTTCATGCTTCGTACCAAACGCTTTCTCAATCGAGTGAGAGAAAGGACCATGTCCCAAATCGTGAAGTAAGGCAGCACAAAGACAAAGCAACCTTTCTTCCTTAGGCCAATCATCGTATTGATTACGCTCGAATTGAGAAATGATCTTGCGAGTGACTTCGTAGACACCAAGTGAATGAGAGAATCTACTATGCTCAGCGCCATGGAACGTCAAATAAGAAGTGCCTAGCTGTCGAATGCGGCGCAGACGTTGAAACTCCCGGGTGTTAATCAAATCCCAAATCGTAGCATCCTGTACGTAAATGTACTTATGAACTGGATCTTTGAATACTTTTTCTTCTTTCATTCATTCCACAACCTTCTTTATCAATTTCGACATTCTTTTGACATTTCAACTTAACTATTCGACATAATATGTCGAATAGTGTCGAATTGAAATCCCATTTTTATTGCTTGATTAAAGCCCCTAACCTTCTACACTGATATCGCTTTTTCAAACACTTAACTGTAAGATAAGGCTTACAAAACCTTGTTGTATAAGGAGTTTAGGCTTTTACAAAAGACTTATCACGATTAATTTTTTTTAGACACATTGGTATACTTTTTAGAAAATATGGTTGACTATTTTGGGAATGGTTGGTATCATAAAGCAAGACAAGATTGTCGAAACATGACGATATTGATAAAATCTTTATAAATTGGAAGGGGACTTATATATATGATGAAATCCACTGGTATTGTTAGAAAAGTTGACGAATTAGGTCGTGTTGTTATTCCAATCGAACTACGCCGCACTTTAGGTATTGGCGAGAAGGACGCTTTGGAAATTTATGTAGATGGTGAACGTATCATGTTGAAAAAATATGAGCCTGCATGTATCTTCTGCGGCAATGCCGAGAATGTTACTTATTTCAAGGGAAAAATTGTTTGCCATATTTGTTTATCAGAAATGCCAACACCTGTGACAAAATAAGAAAAGTAGTATATAATAGAAATAGCACTATTCCATTTGGTAATTCTAACCTTTTTCATATCTCCTCTAATCTCTAATTTGTTGGCTTCGGCCACGGATTAGAGATCTTTTTTTGTCTGGACATTCCAGATAAGAGATTAGAAAAATAGAAGAGGAGCTCGATTAGAAAAGAATAGATCTTACTAAAGCTAAGGTACGCTCAGACCACTACTCAAAAGCGGTCTGAGCTAATAGTAAGAACGCTAATCTTTAAGAAATTTACGGGCACAGAAGCAAGGCTATTAGCTCTGCCCTATCATCGTTCAAGCAGCGCATTATAGATATCTCGCTTAGACAACCCTCGGTCCGTCGCAGCAAGCTTCATTGCATCCTTGCGCTGACTGCCGAGCTGTTCATAATGCTCAACATGTTCACCTAACGTCAGCGGTTCCCACCAGCCTGCGGCTGCTTCAAGCGCTGCAGATGCCGACGCGCCTTCAGCAATCACGCAGTACTCGCCCTGCGGCGGGTACTGCTCTAAATGCTCGAGGCACTCCGCAATCGAGCCTCGAACGAACTCCTCATACCGCTTCGTCAACTCCCTAGCGAGGCAAACCTTGCGCTCCGCCCCCCACACTTCCGCCATGCGAGTAAGTGTTTTCTCAACACGGTGTGGCGATTCATAGAACAGCAGTGTGCTTTGCGACAGCTGCAGCTCTGCTAATACCTTCGTCTGATCCTTTTTCTCTCTTGGGAGAAAACCGACGAAGGTAAATTGTTCGGTCGGCAGTCCTGATGCAATCAGCGCGGACAGAGCTGCATTCGCGCCGGGGATAGGCACCACCGGCACGCTCTTCTCTATAGCCATCCTTACCAGGTCATAGCCTGGATCGGAGATGGCCGGCAGACCCGCATCGCTGACTAGCGCGATGCTTTGTCCTTCAAGCAGCAAGCGGACAAGTTCAGGTCCGCTTGCTTGCTTGTTGTGTTCGTGATAGCTGACAAGCCGCGTAGCGACCTCGAAATGTGTCAGCAGCTTGCGCGTTTGCCGCGTATCCTCTGCCGCAATAAGACTGACCTCTTTCAGCGTGCGAATCGCGCGGAAAGTCATATCTTCGAGATTCCCGATCGGGGTGGCCACAAGATATAACGTCCCATTACCACTTTCACCATCTCGGTAGCTTTTTTGCACATTCAAACCCAGTGTAACTACCCTCTTTACATTAGTTTAAGAGACGACTCAACAATACTCTCTTCATATATTTGCTTAAAATCCATCTCAAATTTGTCCAGAATTCAGTTTTCTTCAGATATATCCCCTGCATACTTGCTATTCATGTTCTTACTATCAAGAGGATCTATCACAAAGAAGACCTGCCCCCATAATAGATTTCCTGTAATTCTTTACAATACTCCTGATTCTTGTCATACACAATCAATGGAGACAGTGTGCGAACTTCCGGTTTACCATCTTTCATCCCTTCAATTAGCACCATCATGGCCTCTTCTCCAGCACGCGCATGCACATATCGAATCCGCTTCGGCTCCAAACGATATTGCCTCATCAAGCAGCATATATCAATTAAACGCGTTGCTCGATGCACCATTGCCACCTTACCACCCGCCTTTACCAATTTTGAGCTTGCAGCAATAACATCCTCCAATGTACAGTAAATTTCATGACGTGCTGCAGCAATATGCTCATTGATGTTTTGCTCTCCATTGGGCACGGGCAGATAAGGCGGATTTACTGTAACGCTATCAAATTGACCATGACCTAGCGTCTGAACAACGGTTCTTAGATCCCCTTGCATCATGTGAAGTTGCTCCTCCAACCCATTGAGCACTACATTACGGATGGCCATATCAGCTACTCTTTCTTGAATTTCAACTCCCCATATCTTGGCTCGCGTACGCGTCGTTAATAACAAGGGAATCACACCATTTCCTGTACATAGATCAATCATACGCCCTTTTGGAGCTACACTGCAAAATCTAGCCAGCAAAATTGCGTCTAGCGAGAAACTAAAGACTTGATCACTTTGAATAATTTTTAAATCATGGGTTAATAAATCATCAATGCGTTCCGTTGATAGTAAATGAACTTCCTTCATACGCGTTCTCTTTCAATCCTTCCTCGTAGTTGCTTATTATGGAAAAAAACCGTAAGGCATACACCCCTACGGTCAACATACTTATTTATTTAAAAAGGACAAGCAAAACAAACAATCTCCCTCAGTCCGAAGGTGTCCATAATATACATTACAGATGTGAAAACCCTCATTATATAACCGAGTCAAGTTATCATAACCGGCACCAATCACTGGAGGTGGCTCCATAGCCAAACCTTCCGGTTGCTCAAGAACCGTTTCCTCTTGCCGAATCAGCTTTCGAAGCTGTTGATTTTCAATGCTTAGTCGCTTATTCTCTTCGATGAGTGTAATAATTCTCTTCTTCAGTGCGCCTAGCTCTTCATAAGTGGCGCCCATTCGTTCTTCGATGCCATCGATCTGTTCGAAAATATCCTGTTTATCCACGATTTCACCTCTAGTGCCGTCCATGCTTACTGCGCAACGCCTCTAAAGCGGGGCTTAAGCCTCTACTCTTGCTCTACTACATCATCGAAAGGTAAATCTAATGCTTTACCAAGGTCAAATAATTGAACCTTAGCTGTACGTTCGCTTATATTTAAAGCTAACACCTTACCGTTACCAAAAGAGGTAATTACGTGTCTGCCGACAGTTGGCAACGAATCTTTGGCACTTTCATAGTTATCGTGCTCATATTTCAAGCAGCACATTAGCCGACCGCAAAGTCCAGAGATCTTTGTCGGATTTAGCGATAAATTTTGATCCTTCGCCATCTTAATCGAAACTGGCTCGAAGTCACCCAAGAAGGATGAACAGCAAAGAATTCGCCCACAAGGCCCAATGCCGCCAAGCATCTTGGCTTCATCACGCACACCAATTTGACGCAATTCGATACGCGTACGAAAAATACTAGCCAAATCCTTGACAAGCTCACGGAAATCAACTCGTCCCTCAGCCGTAAAATAGAAAATAATTTTATTGCGATCAAACGTATACTCTACGTCCACAAGCTTCATCTTAAGATTATGATCTTTGATCTTCTCGTGACACGTTTGAAAAGCATCTTTGGCCGCTTTTTTGTTCTCTTCCACCAAATCTGCATCCGAAAAATCCGCAATACGGATGACTTTCTTAAGGGGTAGAACGACGTCATTTTCTCGGACGTTTTTCTTACCGACCACGACCTTCCCATATTCCACGCCTCGCGCAGTTTCAACGATTACGGCGCTTTCTTTCTCTATAGGCAAATCAATTGGGTCAAAATAATATATTTTACCCGCTTTTTTAAAGCGGACGCCAACTACCGAATACATGCTACACCCCCTGCATCTCCACGAGCATTTTCTCGATAACCAGCTGTGAATTGGCGTTAAAGCGTAGACGTTTTTGCAGATCTACTGCTTGTTCCATCATGCGCACCCAATCGGAAACGTCCCGGCTGAATGCGAGAGAGCCCATCCAATCCAACTGGTCATTATAAACAAGTTTGTTTCTGCGCTCAAGACGCAACTGCACCATATCTTTAAACCAGAGAATCAACAAGTCGAATAGACTCGACATGTGATCCGCCAGCTCCGTTTTCACGATCTTGTGCTGTACGGTAATCATAGAAGAAGGAAAACGCGTAAGCGTCTCCTTCGCTAATTGTAACACTACGCTTCTCATTTCTGCAAACCAATTCGCAGCGATAAGCTCCCTTGCTGCTTGCAAGCCCGCCGTTAAATGAGCCGCCGGCTGCACAAGTGCAGCCGGATGGCCTTCCTGCAGGAGAGCTAGCATCATTTCGTCGCGAGCCATAGGCGTGAAACTAATCCATTGCGCACGGGATTGAATGGTTGGCAGCAGCGCATTGCCGTTCTCTGTAATCAGGATTGCAACGACTCGCGAGGTCGGTTCTTCCAGAAACTTGAGTAAGCTATTGGCTGCCTGAACAGTCATTTTCTCCGCCTGATGAAGCACATAGATTTTGGTTCCTGAGGCTGTTGCCCTGTAACCAAACTCTTTCTGCAGTACACGAATTTGTTCAATCTTGATCGAAGCACCGTCTGGTACTACCACATGTAAATCCGGATGATTCCCATGCTCTACCTTTCGGCACTCCAAGCATTCGCCGCATGCATCATCAACCAAATGCTTGCAATAGATAGCTTTGGCAAGTGTCAACGCCATTTCCGAGCGCCCTGTTCCAACAGGACCGCTAAATATATAGGCATGTGACAACTTGTCTTGCCGCAGTCCATTCTGCAAAAGCCGTTTTGCTGCGGCTTGCCCGGGAATTGCTTGGAAAGACATACAATCTTCGCTCCATTCTAGACTAACCGAAATCTCTATCCTATCGGTCGAATCCCCTCTGGGTTCTAGGACGGATATCTTCTTTAAAACAACAAGTTAATCAGCATGCCCCGAATTTCGCCGATTTTGTGTAAAATATCAATACGTCCTTCCTCTGTCTCCAACAGTTCGTCCGCTAAAGCCAAGAGCTCCGTATCAATTTCCTCCAACAACTTATATCGTTTCGAACGACCGCGACGATCCCAGCCCTTCGTATCTCTTAAATGCACACCACGACGCGCTGTCTCCTCAAGAAACTGCTTAATTAGGAGCTTGTACTGCCGCAGTTCCCTTACGGTCATGGAGCGCGACAGACGATCACCCTGCAGCGAAATTTGCTGCATCATTTTCGTCAACTGCTCCTGCGTAAATTTCTCATCATGCTGCTGCATAATATCAGAGAAATTCCGGGGTGCCATCTGTGGCGACGGGATATTATCGCTAACCTTGACGTTTTTACCGATGGGCTGCCACCCCGGATTAATTTTCAAAACGCATCCACCCTTATGTCAATTAAATTGTACTTTAATAATGCTCAAAACGTTCTACTGGTAGTACGAATACCGCTGCACCACCCACTTGAACCTCCACGGGAAATGGAATGTAGGAATCCGTCGTTCCTCCCATTGGCGAAACCGGTGTAACGAGTTGCTCCCGTACTTTACAATTAGCACGTATAACTTGAAGCGCCTCTTGCACCCTCTCATCTTCCGTACCTATCATAAAGGTTGTATTTCCAGCACGTAGAAAGCCACCTGTGCTTGCTAGCTTCGTAGCGCGGAAGCCCTCTTTGATTAAAGCATTGGAGAGACGATTACTGTCTTTGTCTTGAACAACGGCAACGACTAGTTTCATGGGTGATTCCTCCTATTCATTATAAACTAATAATGGGGTTGATGCTTAAACGGAAAGATGTTCCTCTATTAACCGTTTACAATCCGCCAAAATGTCGCCAGCAATCTCATCTTCACTTCGATTCGCATCAATCACGCGCACACGCTTCTGATGATCCGCTGCTATTTGATGGAAACCCGCTCGCACTCGGCTGTGGTACTCAACGTTTTTCTGCTCAATTCGATCTAATTGCTGTGCAATGCCACCGCTCCCAGAAGCTCTGTGATGAAGTCGCGCCAAGCTTACTTCTACCGGCACATCTAGAATGTACGTCCGTGTTGCTTGCAAGCCTGAACTCGCAAAACGGTTCACAGCCTTGACTGTCTCTACGTCTACCCCTAACCCATAAGCTTGGTAAGCTATGCTGGCATCAATAAAACGATCACACAACACAATTCGCTTTGCTTTTAATGCTGGTAAAATAAATTCATGTACATGCTGTGCCCTCGACGCCGCGTACAGCAACACCTCAGCTTGGTCAACCATCTCTTGATTGATTGGATCTAAAATAATACCGCGAATCTGATCGCTAATCACCGTACCGCCAGGTTCCCTTGTCACCACCACATCATGTCCATTTTCCCTAAGCTCTTCGGCCAACTTTCGCAATTGTGTTGTTTTCCCAGCGCCATCTGGCCCTTCAAACGTAATGAATATTCCGTCCACTCTGTCCTCCTACAAGCTGCAATCCCACAGATGATGTAATACTTTATGTGTATATCTTTAGCTTTTGTGTCTGTCCAAATGCAGTCCCTTGGAAACGAATTCCGTTGTCAGCTAACTGCTGTAATGCTTCAGCCATAGACATAGAAATAATTTCTCCTGGATATAAATACGGAATTCCTGGCGGATAAGGAATCACCATGTCCGCTGAGCGCTTACCAATTGCCTCTTGGACTGTCGCTGTACGTACATTGGACTCTTCTGCCCCAGTCTTCCGCAATTCTCGCAAACCAAAAACGATCGGCGTCGAAATTGGTGCATCTTGGAGTAATATACTTATATTCGAGATAGGCGCTTGAAGTTCCTTCTTTTGCCCCCCAAGGCCCAAACAAATGTTGCATAATGCCTGATAGACACGTTGTGCATCGTCCCTGCTAGAAGCTGGCGTGAAAACAAGCAGTACCTGCCGTGGGTCTGCCATTTCAACAAAGCATCCTTGTGCCTCTAACTGCTCTCTTAGCTCTGAACCCGATAACCTACCCGTTCGGTCGTAAATACTCACCTTAAAAGGGTCAACGGTCACGTTTCCATGTCCCTTAGCTATTGGGGAATCCTTCATAAAATAACCAAGGACTTCGAGCTTATTTAGAAGCCCTCTAAATTCTTTCACAACCTCCAGTCCCTGCTCAAGCCACGTGCTTCCCTCCGTATGCATTCTCTTTCTAGCAAGATCTAACGATGCAAGAATGGGATAAGATGGACTCGAGCTTTGCAGCATAGCTAACCGCTGTTTGATTGTTTCTCGGTCAATACGCGGCCCTTGTACGTGCAGCATAGCTCCCATTGTCATTGCCGTTAGCATTTTATGCGTAGACTGCACAACAGCATCAGCGCCACAAGAAAGCGCAGAAATAGGTACCTCTTCGTGAAAACCAAAATGAGCCCCGTGCGCTTCATCGACAAGTAGCATTTTTCCATGCTTATGCATGAGCTCAGCAAATGGCTTTAGTTCAATTCCCATCCCGTAATAATTAGGATTAGTCAAAAATAGCGCCTTTGCCTCTGGATACTTGGCAAGTGCTTGTTTTACATCCTCGATATTTATACCTGTTGCGACACCAGTCTCGGAATCCCAGGCAGGGGTTAGAAATATAGCTCTAGCTCCTGCCAGCATCAGCCCATGAATAACTGACTTGTGCACATTCCTCTGCACTAAAATTAAATCGTTAGGTTCGCAAACCGTAGTTATCATTGCTAAATTACCTACTGTGCTGCCGCCTACCAAAAAATAAGTTTCCTCGGCGCCAAAACAATCAGCAGCCAACTGTTCAGCCTCCAGAATGGCTCCTTCTGCATGATGAAGATCGTCTAGACCTGTAATCTCCGTGAAATCCATAGACATTACGGGATAAAAGAATTCTCTCGCTTCCTCCATAACACCACGTCCAGATTTATGACCTGGTACATGGAAGCTAGTTGAGTTGCTATGATGATGTGCTAGCATAGCCTCAAATAAAGGCGTCTTAAACCTATTGCTATTGTGCGGATACATTGGATTCTTGCTCCTTTATTGCTCTTTTATACCCCTATAGTAGTGTATTGACGCTTAAAAAACAAAAAAGCTTCCATATGGTCATACCACATAAGAAGCTTTTTCACATTAATTCATGTATGATTTCGCATGTTTCGTATAAAATACTTTTTTCATCTGCTTAACGAAGAACGGATATTTTTGATCTCTGACCTCGGTTCTAACCATCTCGCTACTGCATTCATCGCAAATAAAAGCAGATATAATATGAATTCCACCATTACGCTGTTGCTCGCAAATCATACAAATTCCAATTCGATTCTCCTCCACATGATCACCTCTACTCTTTTATCTTAGTATATCCGAAGATTGTTTCTCCTAAACTAGTTAAATGCTCATATTATGTAAGGCTTCTGCCGATATTAACTTATACTATAGTTCAAAAGTCTTGCGGAGGTCATCATGTCAATACAAGATCCAATACTCTCAAAAAACTCTACAATATATAGTTACACACTTATGAAGAGAATGTACCACGCTCTATACAAAGTGATTCTTTATTTCATTATCCTTTTCTTGGCACTCTTCTATCAATTTAATCCTGCAAATTGGCTCCCCTTATTAATAAGTTATCCATTGCTCATCCTGACCCACACTATACTAGTGAGAGTATACTTCCAATGTACGATTGGAAGCGCGATGAGAGGTTGGTCTTTCAACTGGGGTATATTCTGGAGTGGGATCTTGCCAGAAGGCAACGCAACAATCCGACTAGTAACTACTGTACACTTGCATTTATTCTGGATTGGCTTAGCATGTATCGCAATCCTTTACCCTTGGATTCCTCAAACCTGGTTGATTCATCTCACTATCTTTCACATTTGGATGCTAATCCCACGATTGTGGATGCTATTCCGTTTTCGCCCCTATCGTAAAACTGGACTAATCAAGATCAGCAGCAAGGAAACCTCTTGTTACATGCAATAATAAATTAAAAATATATAAACCATCTCACATGTAAAAAAGAATAAAGAAACCAATTGATGTCAGGAAACACTGTTGGTTTCTTATTGCTCTAAAAAATGCACAATCAAAAACAAAAAAAGCCTTTTTGAGATTTCTCTCAAAAAGGCTTCTACGTGCTTGGCAACGTTCTACTCTCCCAGAACCCTGCGGTTCAAGTACCATCGACGCTGGAGGTCTTAACGGTCGTGTTCGAGATGGGAACGCGTGGGTCCCCTCCGCCATCATCACCAAACGAGATGCTTCTACCACGAAACATCGATAAAACAATCAGGCTGGCTTGCACCCTGAAAACTAGATACGAA
>NZ_JAAIKC010000021.1 GCF_010820665.1 Paenibacillus sp. SYP-B3998
ACTCTCCATAATAGTTAAACCTATTTGAAAGCTTAATTGCTCATTTGCGTTGCTAGCGAGATTTGCATCTCTTTTTTGGTCGATTGCTCGACCGTGCTTCTTTCACTCGTTGTTCAGTTTTCAAAGAACAATTACTCTTCATTTCAATCTCGCCACCTCTCAAAGGCGACTTGATCAATATACCACATTAGTTTATTCATTTGCAAGTTTTTTTTGATATTTCTTTTTTAAAACTAAAGTTCCGATTACTGCACGCCCTTCGTATTGAAGCGGCGATTTATAAAATAACATACATGAAGAGGATAAGTCAAGTACTTACCCTCTATTTTTTTTCAACTTGATAGCTTCGATTCCTTGCGTACTTGGATATTTCCTTTGGAGTAGCTAAGCGAGCGTACATTCTAAAAATTACTTTGTATCTAGATTCTATAGCTCCTTTTATCTCTTGATCAATTCTTTTATCATTCAGGTCAAATAACATTTCATCTAACTCTTTACGCAATACATAATCAAGCTCTCTACATTCCCGCTCATTAAATAGAAATCCGAGCATAAATCCATTCAAACCCCTCTCTACTATAGATACAGAAAAGGCCAGTTAATAGCATCAATTTCTCGAATTCTGAGATGCCTTTGTTTGCTTAACTTGTCCCTAACACAAGGATTTATGGCTAATTTAACAATGCTGCTTAAGATAAAATGACCACACTTCACTCGTCTCATCTTATTGCATTACTGTTATGCTCAGATTTTCCAATTTTTATGACGGCTGCTTTATTTTTTTTACAGATGTACTAACCAATAAGTTAGAGTACTTTCTATAATTGCTGCAAGAAGTAGTAAACTCACGATCACTACGATCAAAGGCTTGCTCAATCGGAGTATTTTGGATAGTTCCCCACGAGCCGTTCTTAATTGAGTAGGAATAAAAAGTTGCATACCTGATTTCCAGACAAGCATCCCCAATTTAAGTCCGTACGCGCAAGCAAGCAAAATAACTGGAATTTCTATAATTCCATGAGGAAGAATACCTTTCAGCACTATGGATAGTGTACTTTCATGAGTTTGCATGGATAGAACATAACCAAGTATCATTCCATTAGCAACTAGCATGAACAAAGGGAGTATTCCAAACATCAACCCAAGGAAAACAATAAGCACTGATTTAAGCGCATTATTCAAGAAGATAACCAAGAAGAACCATAACTGAGGATGATCTTTGCTGCTCAAAGACTGGCTTAAGGATTGCAATCCTTTAATTTGGGTGTCTAAAAAATACTTAAACTGTTCCGAGTTAGCCCAACCTAAATAGAAGCTAAAACCAAATACCAATACGACTACGATAAAATAATGTTTCATCTCTTTAAAATGAATGGTTAATTCTTTAATATTCATTTTCGATTCCCTCCAATGTTTGAAGCATAAGTCAGATGTGTACGAGCATACATTGTTACTAAAAGACATATAAGCCTTACCCTTCGTAAGGCAAGAAGGAGGTTGTAGGAAGGGTGAATTACTTTTTTGTAGTTAACGCTCGAAAGTTAAAACAGGCCATATTCATTGCGGTTGCTATTGTATTCGCGGCGGCCATTGTATATTCAGAGCAAAGGAATATATCTGTATTTTCAACTGGTGAGCCCGCAGCTATCTATAGCGTACAAACAGAAAAGAAAGTCATAGCCCTCACATTTGATATTAGCTGGGGTGATAAACGAACAGAGCCCATTCTAAAAGTGCTAAAAGAGAAGGGTGTGAAAGGTGCTACTTTCTTCCTCTCATCTCCTTGGAGTAAAAGCCATCCTGAAATCGTAGACCACATTAAAAAAGACGGTTTCGAGATCGGAAGTCATGGTAACAAACATGATAATTACAGCACGTTTAACGAAGATGAAATCCGCAAACAAATTTCTACAGCACATGGGATTTTGACGGAATTAGTTGGAAAAGAGCCGAATTTAATCCGAATGCCCAATGGAGATTTTGATAAAAGGGTGCTACGCATCGCCGGTGAGCTTGGTTATTCCGTGGTACAGTGGGACACAGATTCTTTGGATTGGATGAATATCGGTGTGGATAAGATCATTGATCGTGTCGTAACCAAAGCTCATCCTGGTGATATTGTGCTGATGCATGCTAGTGATTCCTGTCAGCAAACACATGAAGCCCTGCCAGTGATCATTGATCAATTAAGAGCAAAGGGCTATGAATTTGTTACTGTTAGTGAGCTCATCAAGCAAACAGAGGTTGAAACCAAACCCGTTGAAGATCAAGCTATGAAGCAAATCCATTAACCGAAGATTAAAAAAGAGCTAAATTTAATTAGCTCTTTTTATTGTCTAGTATTTTATGAAGAATCAAAATTTGCCAGGCATTGCAAACAAGCAATGGTGCAAGCATAAAAAGACTGGAAGCTGAATTATCAAGTTTAAGCGCTGGTACTGCTTCGAGTATGGTAACTGCTGACATGAAAAACAATGTCGGGATGAATGCATGACGGTTGGTCATTTTCGTTTTCCAATATGCGATGGCCAAGGAAATGAGCAATATGATTATCGGTAGAACAGAGTAACTTAAAAAGGATCCAG
Organism: Paenibacillus sp. SYP-B3998; assembly: GCF_010820665.1. GTDB lineage: Bacteria > Bacillota > Bacilli > Paenibacillales > NBRC-103111 > Paenibacillus_E. The sequence continues at coordinate 2,586 of NZ_JAAIKC010000021.1, forward strand.
ATCCCTCAAAATTCGTGGTTCTTAGATATGCAAGATCAAATAAAACGACAATTACGATTGTAAGTTGAAGCAAATCCCAAACTGTTTTAGAACGAATAATACCACCCACTATAAATCTGACAATGAGATAAGCGAAAAACCCCATCTGGCTCAAAACACTTATCGTCGCGCCGCCCAAAAGCATATTAATTACATTAAAACCAACTGCGGACAGACCCATAACAGAAAATTCGCGATCTGAATATTGCAAGATCAGACCAATCCCTGTCGATACTACCATTCCAATTACTAAAGTTGTCCAAAATAAATGAAACCATTTCCGTAAAGTCAAGATCAAAACCTCCACACATAAACTCTAATAGTTAATTCTACCAACGTTTTTGATAAAAAGCCAATGAATGGACGTTATAATCTGCCCTTAACCACGCATACTAACGATATCAAGCTAGGGAAGGGAGTCTGCTTTCATGTTGATGAAAAGGCTAAGGAAGCTGCAAGTCCTACCGTTTATTATGCTCGCTGTACTTCTCTCTTCGTGTGGATCCGACAACTCTTCGAAAGGCCAATCACAAGGTAATACCTATAAAGAAACGAAGACGATGGTTCTCGACATTCTAAAGTCGGATGATGGTAAGAAAGCGATTAGCACTGCCAATCGCAGTATTATGAACGGAGATGCGGGTGCAAGCGGTCTTGCAGGTCAATCTCAAATCAAACTTCTTTCTGCCAATGAGTCCCTGCAGCTACAAATGGCCGTCAAAGACGTCCTTACTGCACAAGAGAATAATAAGTTTCTTCAGGATATGATGAAGGATCCGAAATTCGCTGGAGATTTCGCTAAAGCAATCCAAAAAGATACGAAACAAATGTTTAAAGAATTATTAAAAGATCCTGAGTATCAGAAAGCACTCGTGGATGTCATGAAGAATCCAGATTACGAAAAAATGGTTCTGGACGTTATGAAAACTGCAGCCTATCGGCAGCAGATGATGACGGTCATGCAAGAAGCAGTGAAAAGTCCTCTCTTCCGAGCTGAGATGGTAGACTTACTCAAATCTGCTATTGAGCAGCAAAGTCAACCAGAGCAGTTACCTTCAGGCGGTCAACAAAAGAAAGGCGGTGGCGACAGCGGAAGTGAGAAAGAGGGAGACAAGAAAAAGGAACAAAAAAGCGGATCTGGCGATTCACAAAAGCAAGATAGTGGCCAGAAAAAAGATTCAAGTTCAAGCGATTCATAGTGAATCACCAGAAAAATAAGAAGGGACTAACGGCATATGGACCGCTAGTCCCTTTTTTTAGTTCTCTAGCTTCGAGATAACACTTGCCGCTAGATCCAGATAAATTTGGCCTGATTTCGTTTCAGCCTTATAGACTGATGGCGAATAATCAATCTCGGATATATGATTATCTGGAGCTCCCAACGGGACTTGGGCTAACAACTCACTATGGAGATCCTCAGCCAACTTAGCGCCTCCACCTTTTCCAAATATGTAATCCTTACTTCCGCATGCTTTACATTCGTAGTAAGACATATTCTCAACAATACCAAGAATCTCATGATTGGTTTGAATGGCCATAGCACCTGCTCTAGCAGCTACAAAGGCAGCTGTAGCATGCGGAGTGGTCACGATGATTTCTTTGCTTTGCGGAATCATTTGGTGGACGTCAAGAGCGATATCGCCAGTTCCAGGCGGCAAATCAAGCAAGACATAATCTACGTCCCCCCAGTCTACTTCGTGGAAGAAGTTACGCAGCATTTTGCCAAGCATCGGGCCGCGCCATACAACAGGCGCATTATCTTGAACAAAAAATCCCATTGAGATTACTTTAACACCGTGCTTTTCAACAGGCAGAATCCGATTATCAACCAATTTAGGCTGATCTTCAATTCCCATCATATCTGGAATGCTAAAGCCATATATATCTGCATCCACAATACCAACCTTCTTGCCTTGTCGTCCTAGGGCTACGGCCAAATTTACCGTAACAGTCGATTTCCCTACACCGCCTTTACCGCTTGCGACTGCAATGAACTTAACTGGTGAATCTTCTCCAAGTATCGGTTTGAGGGAAGGGGCAGGTTGATCCTGAGTTGCTTCAGCAGGCTGCAATACTTCGTTTAGTTGATTTCGTTCATAGTCGGTGATAGAGCGAAACCGGATATGTACTTGCGTAATTCCCAGTGGCTTTAAACTTAATTGAATGGCAGCTTCGGCTTGATTTTTATAAGCTTCGTCTTCCGTTGTAGTTATTACAGTAAGGGAGACACTATCTTCCTTAATCATAATATCTCTAACCAAATTTAGATCAGTAATACTTTTTTTATACTGAGGATCGATAAGAGGCTTTAATGTTTCTAATAGCTGATCCTTATTAATCATAACGACACCACACCTTCACTAGAACAAAGTATTTATGCGGGTTAATTATATCATAAATCTGTTAAGAACCAACTTTTTCACCAGCATAATACCGTAATATCCCCTGATAAATAGATGCTGCGACTTTCTTCTGGTATTTATCATTTGCTAGCAACCTAGCCTCCTCGGGATTCGAGAGAAATCCAACCTCTACAAGGGCACTTGGCATTTTTAAAGTTTTTAATAAATACACCGTTTTATCCGCTGGTTTAGCAACACGATCCGTGTTCTCTAGATTTCTCTTTAACTCATATTGAATTAGTGAGGCTAAATTAGAATTATTGGGATTATTGGCGTAATAGAACGTTTGTGCCCCTCTCCATTTTTGTGAAGGAATACTGTTTAAATGAACACTTAAAAACAAATCGGCATTCTTCTCATTCGTCAAATCTGCCCGATTATGCAAGTCTTCGGTTTTTCTTTTACTGTAGCCTTTAGTTCCTGAATTAGCTAAGTCTTTATCGGTTTCCCTTGTCATAACTACAAGTGCGCCTGCTTGCTGCAAGTAATCACGAAGCTGTAAGGTTATCGCAAGATTAATTTCTTTCTCGGTAACTCCCTCTTTACTCGAAGCGCCGCCATCAGGGCCACCATGACCTGCATCCAAAACAATTGTTTTCCCCGATAAAGGTAATGTCCAGTCTGACCATGTCTTAGATGCCGGGAGCTCATAGCTATAAATAAATACAACTAGAGCGACCAGCAAGGCCGAGAGCACTAGCTTGAGACTGCTGTGAAAGGTCAGCCAGACTACTAGCCTCTTCTTTCTTTTGCGCATAAAAAAATCCACCTCTGTTCCCCATAGACTCTGTAACATCTATATGGGACAGGGTGGACAATTATACCTTACTTAAACTTGATACTCAGGGTCTCTCAAACCTTCGATCAATACCTTGGCTACTTCCGGACGAGTAAACTCTGGAGGCGGACATTGGCCATCTCTAAGCAGGCCGCGTACCTTAGTACCTGATAAATGCATATGAGCTGTTTTGTCATGTGGACAAGTTTTGCTAGAAGCCATGTTTCCACATTTCGTGCAGAAAAAACTATGCTCAAAAAATAAAGGTGTAATCCCGATTTCTTCAGCCGTAAAATTACTGAAAATTTCTTGAGCTTCATAGGTGCCGTAATAGTCGCCCACCCCCGCATGATCACGACCCACAATAAAATGCGTGCATCCATAATTTCTCCGTACTATCGCGTGTAGAATCGCTTCGCGCGGTCCTGCATACCTCATAGCCGCAGGATATACGCCAAGAAATGTTCGATCTTTAGGATAATAGTTCTCAAGCAGCACCAAATAACTCTTCATACGAACGTCTGCAGAGATATCATCAGACTTTGTCTCTCCGACTAATGGGTTAAGAAAAAGAGCATCAACGATCTCCATTGCGGATTTTTGAATATATTCATGAGCCCGATGTACTGGGTTACGTGTTTGGAACCCCACAACAGTTTTCCAGCCTTTTTCAGCGAATAAACGACGAGTTTCAGCAGGATCAAAATAAAACTCCTCGAATTTCTTCGGCTTCGGTCGATTCAATAATTGGATCGGCCCACCTATATTGGTGGAAGAACGAGAAAACAGCTTATCGACTCCGGGATGAGCCATATCATCTGTTTTAAATACCTTAATAGCTTCATTCTGCTGATCTACCTTATAAATGCTCGTTACATCCATAATGGCATAAATAACGTTATCTTCCTCGCCTACTAAAGCCACTTGTTCGCCTTGTACAAGGGTTTTGGCGAGATCCGGATCAACGGATAGAGTGATTGGAATACTCCACATCGTACCATTAGCAAGTCTCATGTTCTCAACTACAGACAAATAATCCTTTTCATCTAAGAAACCTGTTAATGGAGAGAAGGCACCGACACCTATCAAATCTAAATCGGATATTGCCCAGGCATTGACTCGAATCTGTTTCAATGCAGCTGCATGTTTTAGTAAATGAGATTTTTCATTTTCAGAAACTAAACGGTTAATTAACTCCCCACCGTGAGGTTGGATTGCAGTCATACGTTTTACCTCCGAAGTTTTGATAGAATTCCCTTACTTATCTTACTTATGAAGCCCACACTCTGTTTTTTCAATGTTAGCCCAACGACCTGCGCGAGGGTCCTCTCCGGCAGCAACAGGGCGAGTACAGTGCTCACATCCTATACTGGGAAAATTGCGTTCGTGTAATGGATTATAAATCACATTGTTCTCACGAATATAATTCCAAACATCCTCCGTTGTCCAATCTGCAAGAGGGTTAAATTTAATAAGTCCAAACTTTACATCGTATTCAACCTTTTTAGCATTCGCACGTGTAGGAGCCTGATCACGGCGTATGCCAGTTATCCATGCATCGTAGTTCTTTAGAATATCCGTTAATGGATCAACTTTACGGATGTTACAGCATTTATTTGCATCATTCTTCCATAGCTCCTCTCCAAATTGCTCCGCTTGTTCATCAAGCGTTAATTTAGGAAGAACTTGAACAAATTTTGTTCCATAATGCTGTTCCAGACGATCTCTAGTTTCATACGTCTCTGTAAAATGAACGTTCGTGTCTAAGTAGAAAATATCCACGTTTGGATTGATTTTTTGCAACATGTCAACGAGAACAACATCTTCTGCGCCAAAACTACATGCAAGGGTAAGACTAGAGAAAGTTTCTACAGCAAGTTTAAGTAATGCTTCTGGTGATTGATTTTCAAATTCTTCAGCCGCTTTTGCTACAAAATTTTCTTTTTCAAAAAGATTCATATATATTCCTCCCGCGGTTTATAATCCCGACTAAAATTGTATGATTAACACTAATTATATCTGAGATTTGTATGATGTCAATTACTTTTCATCATTTTGGTATTAACTTCTACAAAACCATTGGAATTAGCATACAAATCTTTTACTTTTAAGTGAAAAAGAAAAAACCTTTTCAGCAAATTGCCAAAAAGGTTCTCTTGAGCGCCAACGGCGCCGTGTATTAACGTTTGGAGAATTGTGGAGCGCGACGAGCTGCTTTTAATCCGTACTTTTTACGTTCTTTCATACGAGGATCACGAGTCAGAAAGCCTGCTTTTTTCAAAGATCCACGGTATTCAGGATCAGCTTTAAGCAATGCACGGGAAATACCGTGACGAATTGCTCCAGCTTGTCCGCTGATTCCACCACCATTTGCGATAACAAGAACATCGTATTGACCGATTGTTTCTGTTAATGTCAAAGGTTGTTTTACGATCAGCTTTAAAGTTTCTAGACCGAAATATTCGTCCAGATTACGTTTATTGATAATGATGCGTCCTTCACCCGGTACTAAGCGCACACGCGCTACCGAATGTTTACGACGACCCGTTCCATAATATTGAACTTGTGCCACGAAAACAGTCCTCCCTTTTAATTAACCGCGAAGATTCCATACTTCTGGTAGTTGTGCTTGATGTGGATGCTCTGCTCCACCGTAGACTTTAAGCTTAGTTTTCAAGCTATCGCCAAGACGGTTCTTAGGAAGCATACCATGTACTGCAAACTCAATCATGCGATCAGGCTTGCTGTTAAGCAGGTCCTGTGCAGAAGTCACTTTCAAACCACCTTGGTATAAGGAGTGACGGTAGTACATTTTATTTTGCATTTTCTTACCTGTTAGCTTAATTTGGGAAGCATTGATAACAACTACGAAATCCCCAGTATCAACGTGCGGAGTGAACTCCGGCTTGTGCTTTCCGCGGATAATGCTAGCAACTTCACTTGCCAGTCGACCAAGTGTTTGGCCTGCAGCGTCAACAATGTACCATTTACGCTCAACTTCATTTGGCTTAGCCATATATGTGGTGCGCATGCTTAATCCTCCTAAAAAAATATATCTCAATACATAATCGTAATTGATAACTTACATATTCACATGTTTATGATGGATGGTAATTGGCCATTAAGTGATCAGGGGCTGTGGGTTAGCCGATCACGAAACGCAAGTCTTATTTTACACGAAAACATGATCAGAATCAAGTCATTTTTTGCTGGCTAATACTCTACTCTCCACAGTGTCAAACCAATAGCTTCTGCCGTTGGGCCCGCCTGGTTTCGATCCTTTGCTTCGAGAATTCGGAGCATATCACTGCTCGGTTTCTTGCCTTCACCGATCTGCAGCAAAGTACCTACGATGATCCTCACCATATTATACAGAAAACCATTGCCCGAAATATAAATACGTATTCGAGAGATCTTCCCATCCAATGCTATCTCATCAACTTCCGTTTCTAGTCGAACCTCATGAAGCGTTCTAACCTTAATTTCCTTATCCGTTCTCACCGTACAAAACGAAGTAAAATCATGCTCACCTAGCAAGCAAGGGAGCGCCTCTCTCATGGCTTCCACATTTAAATGCGTAGGATGATGGTATTCATAATTCCGGTGAAAGACATCAGGGAAGCGCGCCGAGCGAATTGTAAAGCAGTACGTTTTTCGTTTCGCGGCTTTGCGAGAATGGAAAGTAAGAGGCACTTCTTCAGCAGTGTGTGCAACGATATCCCTAGGAAGTCTAGCATTTAGAGCTAAACACCAACGTTCCACAGGTATCTTGGATGCCGTTAAAAAATTAATTACTTGTGCTTTAGCATGAACGCCCGCATCCGTACGACCAGACGAAATGACCTTCACTGTTTCACCTGTTAGAAGGTAAACAGCTTGCTCTAATCGGTATTGTATCGTATCTGCTTTAGGCTGAATCTGATAACCCGAGTAGGCAGTTCCATCATAACTTATCGTAAAACGTAGATTTCTCAACGTATGTTCCACCGTGAGTCATCAACCCCATCTTAGCGTCTAGCTTATGCTAAACTTGCTTCGAGCGCATGTGCGTAAGACTGCAAAAAAAGGGCTTCATCAGAATCATCTGATTCCGTCCACCCTTTCCCATCCGTCTTATGCGCGATCTACAAGCTCTAAATAAACCATTGGTGCTGCGTCACCGCGGCGTGGTCCCAGTTTAAGGATACGTGTGTATCCACCTGGACGCTCGGAGTAGCGAGTAGCCAATTCAGAGAAGAGCTTTTGAATAGCATCTTGGTTCTCGTTTGCAGCTTCTCTACGAACAAAAGCAGCCACCTGGCGGCGTGCGTGGAGATCTCCACGTTTCGCTAGAGTAATAAGCTTCTCAGCGATCGAGCGGATCTCTTTTGCTTTTGCTTCAGTTGTTTGAATGCGTTCATGTATGAACAGATCTGTCACCAGATCACGGAATAATGCTTTACGATTACTGGAATCGCGGTTCAATTTCCTGTAGTTCATTGATTTAACCTCCTTCTGACTGGATTATTCCTCAGTACGCAGACCTAGACCGAGCTCTTCGAGCTTCTCTTGAACTTCTTCAAGAGATTTACGTCCTAAGTTCCGTACTTTCATCATGTCTTCTTCTGTCTTAGTAATCAACTCTTGTACAGTATTAATCCCTGCGCGTTTGAGGCAGTTGTAAGAACGAACAGAGAGATCAAGTTCCTCAATAGTCATCTCGAGAACTTTCTCTTTCTTATCTTCTTCCTTCTCCACCATAATCTCAGCATCTTTAGCTTCATCCGTCAATCCGACAAACAGCATCAAATGCTCTGTTAAGATTTTAGCGCCCAAGCTCACCGCTTCTTCAGGTCGAATACTTCCATCGGTCCACACTTCGAGGGTCAGTTTATCATAATTCGTAACTTGACCAACACGCGTGTTTTCAATACTGTAGTTTACACGAGTAATAGGCGTGTAAATCGAATCAATTGGAATAACACCAATTGGTTGATCTTCATGCTTGTTTTTGTCCGATTGGACATAACCACGACCTCTGCCCGCATGAATCCTCATGTGAAGACGCGAATCTGGAGACAAGGTAGCAATGTGCAAATCCGGATTAAGAATTTCCACATCACTATCACCACGGATATCAGCCGCAGTAATATTTCCTTCTCCTTCAGCATCAATTTCAAGCACTTTCTCCTCATCGGAGTGAATTTTCAACGAAAGACCTTTCAAGTTGAGGATAATTTCCGTTACATCCTCAAGCACGCCAGGAATCGTTGAAAACTCGTGTAAAACGCCATCGATTTGGACAGAGGTTACTGCAGCACCCGGTAAAGAGGACAGTAAGATACGACGTAGTGAGTTACCTAAGGTTGTACCATAGCCACGTTCCAACGGCTCTATAACAAATCTGCCATAGGCGCCGTCTTCACTTAAAGCTACAGTTTCTATTTTTGGCTTTTCGATTTCGATCATGAAATGTACCCTCCATTCAAAACGTCGTTTCCCTCTGGATACTTCGGTGAAAATTTCATAGTATGCCTATCCTTCAAACCATTATTCACGATTTTAAGATATTTATACTACAAAGTGATCCTGAATTATACGCGACGACGTTTTGGAGGACGGCAACCATTATGAGGAACCGGAGTCACGTCTTTAATCAGGTTTACTTCAAGACCAGCTGCTTGCAATGAACGAATTGCTGCTTCACGACCAGCGCCTGGACCCTTTACCATAACTTCAACTGTTTTTAAACCGTGCTCCATTGCTGCTTTTGCTGCTTTTTCAGCTGCCATTTGCGCTGCGAAAGGAGTACTTTTACGGGATCCTTTGAAACCAAGGTTTCCTGAACTTGCCCAGGAAATCGCGTTACCATGGGGATCCGTAATCGTCACGATCGTATTGTTAAATGTAGAACGGATATGTGCTACTCCGACCTCAATATTTTTACGGTCACGACGTTTCGTACGGACGACTTTTTTAGGTTTTGCCATTAGCTCTAACCCCCTTTATTATTTCTTCTTATTAGCTACTGTACGACGAGGACCTTTACGTGTACGAGCATTAGTTTTAGTACGTTGTCCACGAACAGGAAGACCACGACGGTGACGAAGACCGCGGTAAGATCCAATTTCGATCAGACGTTTAATGTTCAGGGAAATTTCACGGCGAAGATCGCCTTCTACTTTGAGTGTTTTGTCAATTACATCACGGATTTTGCTCACTTCATCTTCCGTTAAGTCACGAACGCGAGTACTTGCGTCGATACCTGTTGAAGCGATGATTTTTTGAGCTGTTGTAGTGCCAATACCGAAAATGTAAGTCAAAGCGATAACTACTCGCTTGTCACGAGGTAAGTCAACTCCAGCTAAACGTGCCATCTACAGACTGCACCTCCTTTTAACCTTGTTTTTGTTTGTGTTTCGGATTTTCGCAAATTACCATTACATTGCCTTTGCGGCGAATGACTTTACATTTCTCACAGATCGGTTTAACCGATGGTCTTACCTTCATTTTAAGCCCTCCTTTAAGATTTCTTCAAGAAATCTTTCATCGTAAGCACCATGTTGCGTTTTCGTTAGAAAACTTGCTTCGTAAGCATACGCCTTGAGAGAGTAACTTACATCTAAGCCGAACATTTATTTGAAACGGTAGGTTATACGACCTCGCGTTAAATCGTAAGGCGATAATTCTACGGTAACCTTATCTCCTGGCAATATACGGATAAAATGCATTCTGATTTTACCCGATACATGGGCTAGGATTTTATGACCATTTTCCAATTCAACCTTAAACATTGCATTCGGAAGAGGTTCAATTACTGTACCTTCTACTTCGATTACATCTTCTTTGGCCACAGTCAGTCTCCTTTCTCATGTGCTTCAACTTGCATTATATCTACGAATTTGGAAATCGCATAACGTAACTTCCCATTAGTAACACGACCTGTTTCCCTGATGCTGGACTCGACTTCGCTGCTGATCGATTCTTGCAATTGAAGATGGCTAAGGTTTTTCTTCTTCGGTTGATCGAACTTGCGAATGTCACCGTCGGCAAGCCAGACAAAGCGACTATCTACAATTCCGACAATTACCGCATATTCTCCGGGATCTTTACCGCGAAGCACCTTTACGATCTGGCCCAGCTGTGGTGTTAAGCTATCCACTCATACTCACCTACAATCTAGGCAAAGTTAAAATTTCATAACCGGCTGCCGTTATTGCAATCGTATGTTCGAAATGAGCACATAAAGTTCCATCTGCTGTTACTACGGTCCAGTCGTCTTCGAGTGTTTTGACAAACCTTTCGCCAACAACCACCATGGGTTCAACGGCTAAGACCATGCCCGGTTTCAATCGTGGTCCTTTATCGGGTATGCCGTAATTAGGGATTTGGGGTTCTTCGTGAAGATCCGTTCCAATTCCATGTCCGACATACTCCCTAACCACGGAGAAGCCTGCATCTTCAATACAGGTTTGGATTGCATGCGACAACGTGTAGAGCCTGGCATCCGGTTTAGCCTCAGCTAGCCCTTGGTAAAGTGATCGTTCCGTGACCTCAAGCAATCGCTTAGCAGTCTCAGATATCTCGCCTACCGGATAGGTCCATGCAGAGTCTCCATGATAACCCTTATACTGAGCACCGATATCAATACTGATAATATCGCCATCAGAGAGTTTTCTAGGACCAGGAATACCATGAACTAATTCTTCGTTAACTGAAGCACAGATGCTGCCTGGAAAACCGTTGTAGCCTTTAAAAGATGGAATCGCTCCCTGACTGCGAATGAATTCCTCTGCGATCTGATCAAGTTCTTTCGTTGTAATGTTCGGACGAATCGCCCTTGCCAATAAGCGGTGCGTTTCAGCTACGATTCGACCTGCTTCTCGCATTAGGTCCAGTTCAACCTCGGACTTACAAATGATCATTACGCTAGACCTCGAAGCAGTGAGCTAATTTGTTCAGTTACCACATGAATGTCTTGTTCTCCGTTAACCTCACGCAATAATTCCCTCTTTTGGTAGTAATCCAGCAGTGGAGCCGTCTTGTTCGTATATTCATCCAAACGGGTTCCGACTTTCTCCTCCGTATCATCCGAACGCTGATACAATTCACCAGAACATTTATCACATACGCCTTCTTGCTTAGGTGGATTGAAAATCACATGATACGTAGCACCACAGGATTTACAGATTCTTCGGCCAGTCAGTCGAGCAAGCAGGAAACTGCGATCAACGGAGAGATTAATAACAACCTCAATCTTCTTGCCCAAAGATTCAACGATTTCGCTTAATGCATCTGCTTGAGCAACAGTTCTCGGGAACCCGTCAAGTAAAAAGCCCTTATCGCAATCCGGCTGTGCAAGCCGTTCTCTCACAATACCGTTCGTGATTTCATCAGGAACCAGAAGTCCCTTATCAACATATCCTTTGGCCTCGATACCGAGGGGCGTTCCTTGGCTCATCGCCAGGCGGAATGCATCACCCGTTGAAATATGTGGAATTTGAAAATCATTAACGATTTTTTCCGCCTGTGTACCTTTACCTGCACCAGGAGGACCCATAAAAATTACGTTCACTTTGACACCCTCCCAACGCACTCGGCAATACGAACAGCACAATAGGTGCCGATGTCGCAACAATTGCCCCATCAGAACCTATTAGCTATTTATTGATAAAACCTTTGTAATGACGCTTGATCAATTGGCTCTCGATTTGTTTCATCGTCTCAAGACCAACGCCTACTACGATAAGTAAGGATGTTCCACCAATTTTAACCGAGTTTGGCAACCCTGCAAGTCCTCCAAATAACATTGGAAGAATGGAGATAGCTGACAAAAACAAAGCTCCAGAAAGAGTAATTCTAGTCATTACACGAGTCAGATAAACGGAAGTTGTTTTACCAGGTCGAATACCAGGAATATAACCACCATTTTTCTTCATCTGATCAGCCATTTGAACCGGATTAATTTGTACGAAAGTGTAAAAGTAAGTGAAACCAATAATCAGCAGTACATAAAGTACAATCGCTAGCGGTGCGGTTTCATTCAAACTTAAGTTTGTAATAATCCATTCCGCTACTACATTGCCTCTCCAATAGCTCGCTATTGTAGGAGGAAACATTAAAAGCGATAGTGCAAAAATTACTGGAATAACACCCGCAGCATTCACTTTAAGTGGAATGTGCGTTGTTTGACCACCGTACATTTTACGACCAACTACCCGTTTAGCATACTGCACAGGAATCTTGCGAACACCCTGTTGAACAAATATGACTCCGGCAATAATCAGTATAACAACCAAAGCAATAATGACGAGTTTTACGATATTAAGGAACAAAGCTCCCTCAGTCGCAAAAAGCGTTTTGTAAATTTGTTGGATGCCAGTAGGAATCGCCGCGACGATACCTGCAAAGATGATAATCGAAATACCGTTTCCAATCCCATACTCCGTAATTTGCTCTCCAAGCCACATCAAGAAAGCTGTTCCAGCCGTTAGTACGATAGCGATTAACGCAAAGGTTGTAAATCCTGAGTCAATAACGAGTCCGCTGTAAAGACGGTTAAACCCGATTGAAAGACCAAAGGCTTGAATCAATCCTAAAACAATCGTACCGTAACGTGTAACTTGTGTCATCTTCTTTCTTCCAACATCACCTTCTTTTGCCCACTGCGCGAAGCGCGGGATAACATCCATAGACAAAAGTTGAACAATGATAGAAGCCGTGATGTAAGGCATAATACCCATCGCGAAGATGGAAAATTGGAAGAGCGCCCCACCGGAGAACGTGTTAAGCAAACCAAAGACATCGCTCTGATTCGCTTGATCTTGAAGTTTCAAAACATCTGTATTAATGTTAGGCACCGGAATGAAAGCACCTAATCTGTAGACGATTAGCAAGATCAGAGTGAATAGAATTCTTCTGCGTAGATCCTCTACTTTGAAGATGTTGGATATGGTATTAAACATTAAATCACCTCGGTTTGACCGCCGGCAGCTTGGATTTTCTCAATCGCTGATTGAGAGAACTTATTCGCTTTAACGGTTAATTTTACTGTGATTTCACCGTTTCCTAAAATCTTGATGCCATCTTTAGGAGCTTTTACAATACCAGTTTCCATCAATACTTCCGGAGTAACTTCGGTACCAGCTGCGAAATTGTTCAGATCTTCAAGGTTCACAATAGCGAACTCTTTACGGAAGCGGTTGTTGAAACCACGTTTAGGTAAACGACGGTACAACGGATTTTGTCCACCTTCAAAACCTGGGCGAACGCCTCCACCGGATCGTGCATTTTGACCTTTGTGTCCGCGAGTCGATGTTTTACCCATACCGCTACTAGTACCACGGCCAACACGCTTACGAGTGTGACGTGAACCAGGTGCAGAACTTAGTTCATGTAACTTCATCGTTGCACACCTCCTCTAGATTTTAATATAAACTCTTATGCTTCGATTTCTTTAACTTCTACCAAGTGACTAACTTGATTAACCATGCCTCTGATCGCAGCGTTGTCTTGGTGAACAACTGTTTGGTGCAGCTTGCGCAGACCTAACGTTTTCACTGTAACACGTTGAGTTTCAGGACGGCCAATCAGGCTGCGTTTTAGGGTAATTTGTAATTGTTTCGCCATGTTTACCCCTCCTAACCTAGTAACTCTGCAACTGTTTTACCGCGAAGCTTAGCAACTTCTTCCGCTTTTTTCAAACGGCTTAAGCCTTCAAGCGTTGCGTTAACCATGTTCATGGAGTTGGATGAGCCAAGGGATTTGGTCAAAATGTCGCCGATACCGGCAAGTTCAAGAACCGCACGAACCGGTCCACCTGCAATTACTCCTGTACCTTGGGAAGCTGGCTTGAGCAGAACGCGGCCTGCGCCAAAGCGGCCAGTGACAAGGTGAGGAATAGATGTGCCTACGATTGGAACATGGATCAAGTTCTTTTTCGCATCTTCGATGCCTTTACGGATAGCGTCAGGAACTTCGGAAGATTTACCGATCCCTGCACCAACCCAGCCATTGCCATCGCCAACGACAACAAGTGCGCTGAAGCTGAAACGACGTCCGCCTTTTACTACTTTAGCTACGCGGTTAATGTTAACAACTTTTTCTGTAAGCTCTAAAGTATTCGGATCTACACGCAAGTCTTTTACCTCCTTATATATGTTTTTCCTAGAATTCTAACCCAGCTTCACGAGCTGCATCAGCTAACGCCTGAACACGTCCATGATAAAGGTATCCGCCGCGGTCAAAAACCACTTTATCAAAACCTTTTTCTTTCGCACGTTTCGCAATCAACTCTCCAACTTTACGAGCAGCTTCTACGTTACCACCGTTAGCAACTTCAGCTTTAAGCTCTTTATCTTGAGTTGAAGCTGATACTACAGTGACGCCAGTCGTATCATCGATAAGTTGAGCATACATGTGCTTGGCAGAACGGAAAATGTTCAACCGAGGACGAACTGTAGTACCTTCAATTTTCTTACGAACACGAAGGTGTCTTTTCAGACGCGCTTTGTTTTTATCGCTTTTAGTAATCATTTATACCTACACTCCTTTCATCATCTTATGATGCGAGAGCTCTTACCCGCGATCTATCTAACTTACTTCTTCTTACCAGCTTTACCTTCTTTACGAAGGATACGCTCGCCTTCATACTTAATACCTTTACCTTTATACGGCTCAGGTTCACGTACGGAACGAACTTTAGCAGCAGTAGCTCCAACTAGCTCTTTATCAATACCTTTAACGATAATCTTCGTGTTCGTAGGAACATCGAACTCAATTCCGCTTTCAGGGTTGATTTCAACAGGATGGGAATATCCAACGTTAAGAACCAATTTGTCACCGTTTTTGTTAGCACGGTAACCTACACCAACTAAATCCAAAGATTTCGTGAAACCTTCCGTTACTCCACTAACCATGTTGGCAACAACACTACGTGTTGTACCATGCAGGGAACGATGAAGTTTGTTATCGGAAGGACGCTCAACGGAAATCTCGTTCTCGACAACGTTAACTTTCATATCTTTATGAAGTACACGAGACAAAGTACCTTTAGGACCTTGAACCGTGATTTGAGTATTGTCCAGTGTTACATTTACACCACTTGGAATGGTGATCGGCTTACGACCAATACGAGACATGTTGCACCTCCATTCAATTACATTTGTATTACCAAACGTAGCAGATAACTTCTCCGCCAGCTTTGGATTGACGAGCATCTTTATCCGTCATTACTCCTTTGGATGTGGAGATGATGGCAATCCCTAATCCGCCCAGAACTCGAGGGATTTCTTGTGATTTTGTGTATACGCGCAGACCTGGTTTAGAAATTCTTTTCAAACCAGAGATAACACGTTCATTGTTTGAACCGTATTTCAGGAACAAACGAATGATACCTTGCTTACTATCTTCAACGTACTCAGCGTCACGGATAAATCCTTCTTTTTTAAGGATTTCAGCGATTTCCCTTTTCACTTTTGATGCAGGAATTTCAACTGTTTCATGACGTACGATGTTCGCATTACGGATGCGTGTTAACATATCTGCAATAGGATCTGACATGACCATTTGTGTAGACCTCCTTCCCGAAAATAGGGTGATTACCAGCTTGCTTTTTTCACGCCTGGAATCTGTCCTTTATGCGCTAATTCGCGGAAACAAATTCTGCAAATTTTAAATTTACGAAGCACCGAATGCGGACGACCACAGCGCTCGCAACGTGTATATGCTTGAACTTTAAACTTCGGAGCACGTTGTTGCTTGATTTTCATCGAAGTTTTTGCCACTTAATATTCCACCTCCTGATAGGTACGATTGGTAACCTATTTAACGAAAGGCGCCCCGAGTTGTGTTAAAAGCTCGCGAGCTTCTTCGTCGGACTTCGCCGTTGTTACGATAACGATATCCATACCACGAACTTTATCGATTTTATCATATTCGATCTCTGGGAAAATCAACTGCTCTTTCAGACCCAATGTGTAGTTACCACGGCCATCAAAAGCTTTGTTAGAAATACCACGGAAGTCACGTACGCGCGGAAGCGCAACGTTGAAGAGTTTATCCAAGAAGTAGTACATACGCTCGCCACGAAGAGTTACCTTCGTACCAATCGGCATGTTCTCACGAAGTTTAAAACCCGCGATTGACTTTTTGGATTTTGTTACAACTGGTTTTTGACCAGCAATTTTTTGAAGATCTTCTACAGCAGTATCAAGAACTTTCGAGTTAGAAACAGCTTCACCAACACCCATGTTGATAACGATTTTCTCAACTTTTGGAACTTGCATCACTGTGGAGTAGTTGAACTTTTGAATTAACGCTGGTGTGATTTCGTTCAGATAACGATCTTTCATTCTTACTGACATGTTCAGTTACCTCCTTTCCTTGCTAGTTGTACTAGTCGATGACTTCACCGGATTTTTTAGCTACGCGAACTTTAGTTCCGTTGTCTAAAACTTTATATCCTACGCGAGTAGGTTTGCCGCTCTTAGGATCAATCAACATCACGTTAGAAACATGAATTGCTGCTTCTTGATTCAAGATACCGCCTTGAGGGTTTTGTTGGGAAGGCTTTGCATGTTTCTTAACCATGTTTACACCTTCAACAAGTACACGGTTTTGACGAGGGTAAGCAGCGATTACGCGGCCTTTCTTACCTTTATCTTTACCAGTGATTACAAAAACCGTATCGTCTTTTTTAACGTGCAGTTTATTGTTATGAGACTCAAGTCTCTTTTTTGTTCTTGGCATTGTCTTCTACACCTCCTGAAAACATACTTCAACGCTCTATTAGATAACTTCTGGAGCCAAGGATACGATTTTCATAAAATCTCTGTCACGCAGTTCACGTGCTACTGGTCCAAAGATACGCGTACCGCGTGGACTTTTATCTTCTTTAACGATTACAGCTGCATTTTCATCAAAAGAGATGTATGAACCGTCCTTACGGCGAGCACCGCTCTTCGTACGAACGATAACCGCTTTAACAACGTCACCCTTTTTGACAACGCCACCTGGTGTTGCTTCTTTTACTGAACAGACGATTAAATCACCGATGTGACCAACGCGACGACCTGTACCACCCAAAACGCGGATACACATTAATTGCTTAGCACCAGAGTTATCAGCGACGGCCAAACGAGTAAATGGTTGAATCATCGTATTCCCTCCTTTCGGGGTTCATGACTAGATTTGTTAGATTACTACTCCGACTTCCACGATTTCAACAAGTCTCCAGCTTTTATCTTTGGACAAAGGTCTAGTCTCTGCTATTTTCACAGTGTCGCCGATTTTCGCTTGGTTGTTTTCATCATGAGCCTTGAATTTTTTCGTATATTTGATTCTCTTGTGATAGAGATCATGTTTTTTGTAAGTTTCTACAGCAACGACGATGGTTTTTTCCATTTTATCGCTGACTACTTTACCGATCTGCACTTTACGCTCATTGCGTTCAGCCATCTAAGGAACCCTCCCTTCTAGATTTGGTTACCCAATACCCAATTCTCTTTCACGCAAAATTGTCTTGGCACGAGCGATCTCTTTACGCAAATCGCGAATTTGAGTCGGGTTGTCTAATTGACCGGTAGCTAGTTGAAAACGGAGGTTAAAGAGTTCTTCTTTAAAACCATTCACTTTTTGCTCGATCTCAGCAGTGGTTAAGTTCCGGAATTCACTACCCTTCATTTGCTTCACCGCCTACTTCATCTCTTTTCACGAACTTCGTTTTGATTGGAAGCTTGTGAGCTGCAAGACGCATCGCTTCGCGAGCAACCTCTTCGCTAACACCCGCTAATTCAAACAAAATTTTGCCCGGTTTTACTACGGAAACCCATTTTTCCACGTTACCTTTACCACTACCCATACGAACTTCAAGCGGTTTTTGAGTAACTGGTTTAGCTGGGAAAATTTTAATCCAAACTTTACCGCCACGTTTAATATAACGTGTCATGGCAATACGAGCTGCTTCAATTTGGCGGTTGGATACCCAAGCCGGTTCTACTGCTTGCAGACCATATTCGCCAAAAGCTACTTCCGTTCCGCCTTTAGCGCGACCTTTCATGCTACCGCGGTGTTCTTTACGGTGTTTCACACGTTTAGGTACTAACATGATTTAATTTCCTCCTTCCGGCTGAGCCTTTTTCTTAGCTGTCGGAAGAACTTCTCCACGGTAAATCCATACTTTAACACCAATACGTCCGTAAGTGGTGGCCGCTTCAGCAGTACCATAATCGATATCCGCGCGAAGTGTATGAAGTGGAACTGTTCCTTCGCTGTATCCTTCCGTACGAGCAATCTCAGCACCGCCAAGACGTCCGCTAGTTGCAACTTTAATACCTTTAGCACCGGATCTCATCGTTCTTTGCATAGCTTGTTTCATAGCACGACGGAATGAAACACGACGCTCCAATTGAAGTGCAATAGCTTCTGCTACCAAAATCGCATCAAGATCAGGACTTTTAATTTCGGAAATGTTAATGTGTACTTTTTTATTGGACATAGCAGCGATGTAGTTGCGAATTACTTCAACTTCCGCTCCACCTTTACCAATAACCATACCTGGTTTCGCAGTTTGAATCGTAACGTTCACACGGTTAGCCGCGCGTTCGATTTCGATGTGGGATACTGCAGAATCTTTTAATTTATTTTTCAAGTATTCACGGATTTTGACGTCTTCAAGCAGCAGAGTTCCAAAATCTTTTTCTGCGAACCATTTGGACTCCCAATCACGAATAATACCGATCCTAAGGCCTACCGGGTTTACTTTCTGACCCACACGTTATCCCTCCTTATTTTTCAGATACCACGATTGTAATGTGGCTGGTACGTTTTCTAATTGCGCTTGCGCGACCCATCGCACGTTGTTGGAACCTTTTCATTGTTGGTCCTTGGTTAACAAACGTTTCAGTGACAATTAGTTTATTTGGATCTAATGAATAGTTATGCTCTGCATTGGCAATTGCGGAATTCAGAAGTTTCTCCAAAATAGGAGAAGCTGCTTTTGGTGTGTGACGCAGAATCGCAATCGCTTCACCTACCGCTTTTCCCCGAATCAAGTCAACAACTAACTTAGCTTTACGAGGAGCAATCCGAGCGTGGTTCAATATTGCTTTAGCTTGCATGGTAGTACCTCCTCTCGGTTAAAAATGCAATTAGCGTTTTCCGGTTTTCTTGTCGTCGTCGTGACCTTTGTAAGTACGAGTTGGTGCAAACTCACCAAGCTTGTGTCCAACCATATCTTCTGTTACATATACAGGCACGTGTTTTCTTCCATCATAGACACCAAATGTGTGACCTACGAATTGTGGGAAAATTGTAGAACGACGGGACCAAGTTTTGATAACCACTTTTTTACTGGAAGTGTTCAAGTCTTCTACTTTTTTCAGCAAGTATCCATCAATAAATGGACCTTTCTTTAAGCTGCGACCCATGGATGTTCCTCCCTTCCTTGAACCTCACGAAAATTAATGTATCCTAGATTACTTCGTACGGCGACGTACAATGTATTTATCGGAT
The DNA here is from genome assembly GCF_010820665.1 of Paenibacillus sp. SYP-B3998. Lineage (GTDB taxonomy): Bacteria > Bacillota > Bacilli > Paenibacillales > NBRC-103111 > Paenibacillus_E. Next base: position 22,296 of record NZ_JAAIKC010000021.1, read on the forward strand.
GCTTTACCTTTTTTACGAGTTTTGAAACCGAGCGTAGGTTTACCCCATGGAGACATAGGTGATTTACGTCCGATTGGCGCGCGTCCTTCACCACCACCGTGTGGGTGATCATTAGGGTTCATTACAACCCCACGAACTTGAGGACGATTACCTTTCCAACGATTACGTCCAGCTTTACCGATTTTAACGAGCTCATGATCTTCGTTACCTACAGATCCGATTGTCGCGCGGCAAACTTTAAGTACTTTACGAACTTCGCCAGATGAAAGACGAATTGTTACGTAAGATTCTTCTTTACCAAGAAGTTGAGCTTCAGTTCCAGCAGCACGAACCAATTGAGCACCTTTACCTGGCTTCAACTCGATATTGTGGATAACTGTACCTACTGGAATGTTTTCCAAAGGAAGCGCGTTACCTACTTTGATATCTGATTGTGGTCCTGATACGATTTTATCATCCACTTTAAGACCTTTAGGAGCGATAATGTATCTTTTCTCACCATCTGCATAGTGAATCAATGCAATGTTAGCGGAACGGTTAGGATCGTACTCAACTGTAGCAACGCGTCCTGGTATTCCATCTTTGGTACGTTTGAAATCAATAATACGGTATTTACGTTTGTGACCACCACCGTGGTGACGAACCGTAATTTTACCTTGGTTGTTACGACCAGCATGCTTGAACAGAGGAGAAAGCAATGATTTCTCAGGTGTTGATGTTGTGATTTCTTCAAAAGTAGAAACCGACATCGCGCGTCGAGCTGGTGAGGTTGGTTTATATTTTTTAATTGGCACTCTGATTTCCTCCTTACTTTAAGAGATAGGGTTTATACCGTTTCAAAGAATTCCAATTCTTTGCTTTCAGCGCTCAGGGACACGATAGCTTTCTTCCAAATGGAAGTGTAACCAGAGTGACGACCATAACGTTTAGGCTTAGCTGGCATTCTGAGTGTGTTTACATTTGTAACTTTAACCTTGAAAATGGCTTCGATAGCTTGTTTAATTTCCGTTTTGTTAGCACGAAGATCTACTTCGAAAACGTATTTTTTATTAGCCATCAGGTCGCTTGTACGCTCAGTGATGATCGGGCGCTTGATAATGTCGCGTGGATTTTTCATTGTGCAAGCACCTCCTCTACCTTTTGTACAGCTTCCTTCGTAATGATCAGTTTGTCATATAACATAACATCCAGAACATTGATTCCATCAGCAGCAACAAATTTCACACCTGGGATATTACGAGCGGAAAGTGCAACATTGGAGTCGTTAGCAACGCCTACAATTAGAGCTTTTCTTTCAACTTTCAGGTTGTTCAAGATGGCTACGAATTCTTTAGTCTTAGGAGCATTCAATTGAAGTTGATCCAGTACGATCAATTCGTTATCGATTACTTTCGAAGACAAAGCAGATTTAATCGCCAAACGACGAACTTTTTTAGGCAGTTTGTAACCATAGCTACGAGGTGTCGGTCCAAATACAGTACCGCCGCCTTTCCATTGCGGAGCGCGGATACTACCTTGACGCGCACGTCCCGTACCTTTTTGTTTCCAAGGTTTACGTCCGCCACCGCGAACTTCAGAACGACCTTTAGTTTTGTGAGTACCTTGACGCACAGCTGCTTGTTGCAATAGAACCGCTTCATGAATCGCGTGAACGTGAGGCTCAATTCCGAAAACAACGTCAGACAGTTCAATTTCCCCTACCTGAGCACCTGTTACATTATATAAAGCTACTTTTGGCATCTGTCTTCCTCCTTTCTTACTTTTTCACAGCAGACTTAACGCTAACATAGCTGTTTTTAGGACCCGGAATGGAACCTTTAACCAACAATACGTTACGTTCAGCATCTACTTTAATAATTTGAAGGTTTTGCAATGTAACTGTTTCATTACCCATTTGTCCTGGAAGGTTCTTACCTTTAGGAACACGGTTTGCTTGAATGGAACCCATGGAACCTGGTCCGCGGTGATAACGTGATCCGTGAGCCATCGGCCCTCTGGACTGGTTATGTCTTTTGATGTTACCTTGGAAACCTTTACCTTTGGAAGTACCCGATACATCAACGAATTCGCCTTCTGTAAACAGATCTGCCTTCAATTCCTGGCCAACTTCATAATCAGCCAACTGAACGCCGCGAATTTCTTTAACGTAGCGCTTAGGTGTTGCCCCTGCTTTTTTCGCATGGCCAAGCTCTGGCTTAATGATTCTGCTAGCTTTAACATCATCAAAACCGATCTGGATGGACTCATATCCGTCGTTATCCACATCTTTCTTTTGCAGAACCACACACGGTCCCGCTTGAATGACAGTTACCGGAACAACATTACCTTCCGGAGTAAACAACTGTGTCATCCCAAGTTTTTTTCCTAAGATACCTTTCATCGTTGACACCTCATTTCCTTCCTAAACGTTCATTCTATTTGTTTTACAGTTTGATCTCGATGTCAACACCAGACGGTAAGTCTAGTCGCATCAAAGCATCAACTGTTTGTGGTGTTGGATTCACAATATCGATAAGACGCTTATGCGTACGCATTTCGAATTGCTCGCGCGAATCCTTGTACTTGTGTACCGCACGAAGAATCGTGATGATTTGCTTCTCTGTCGGAAGCGGAATCGGACCGGATACACCTGCACCGGATCGCTTGGCAGTTTCCACGATTTTCTCAGCTGATTGATCAATGATTCTGTGATCATAAGCTTTCAAACGGATACGAATTTTTTGCTTTGCCATATAAGTCCCTCCTTCTATCGCCCAATTTATTATCGGACATACTCCGTGAAAATTCTCCGACTTTCCTTCACCATGGCAAAGGGTCCGGGTGTGTCGGCAACCTCTCACATCATCGCAACGTCACAGACCAACGTTATATAGTATATAAAATATCACAACAAAATGCAAGCGAAATATTAGTCATGCACCTAAAAAAAAACTCACCGCATAAACGGTGAGTTTTTCTCTATATGAAAAGCCTTATTTTTGAATTGTAGCAACCGCGCCCGCACCAACAGTACGTCCGCCTTCACGAATCGCGAAGCGTGTACCTTCTTCGATTGCGATTGGGTTGATCAATTCAACAGTAACAGTGATGTTATCACCTGGCATTACCATTTCAGTACCTTCTGGAAGGGAAATGATTCCAGTTACGTCAGTTGTACGGAAGTAGAACTGAGGACGGTAACCTGTGAAGAAAGGCTTATGACGGCCACCCTCTTCTTTAGTTAGAACGTAGATTTGTGCTGTGAAGTTCGTGTGTGGTTTAACTGAACCTGGTTTAGCAAGAACTTGTCCACGCTCGATATCTTTACGGTCTACACCACGAAGCAATGCTCCAATGTTGTCACCAGCTTGAGCGGAATCAAGCAATTTGCGGAACATCTCTACACCAGTTACGATGCATTTACGAGTTTCTTCAGCAATACCAACGATTTCAACTTCTTCTTGTACTTTAACAGTTCCACGCTCTACACGACCCGTAGCAACTGTACCACGGCCTGTGATTGAGAATACATCCTCAACTGGCATAAGGAAAGGTTTGTCAGTTTGACGCTCTGGAGTCGGGATGTAAGTATCGACTTGTTCAAACAATTCGATAATTTTGTCAGCCCAAGGACCATCTGGGTTTTGAAGAGCTTCACGAGCTGCTCCACGGATGATTGGAGTATCATCGCCTGGGAACTCATATTCGTTAAGAAGGTCGCGAACTTCCATCTCAACCAATTCAAGCAACTCATCATCTTCAACCATGTCACATTTGTTAAGGAATACTACGATATAAGGTACGCCTACTTGACGGGAAAGAAGGATATGCTCACGAGTTTGCGGCATAGGACCGTCAGCTGCGGATACAACCAGAATCGCTCCGTCCATTTGTGCAGCACCAGTGATCATGTTTTTAACATAGTCAGCATGTCCTGGGCAGTCTACGTGTGCGTAGTGACGGTTAGGAGTTTCGTACTCAACGTGAGCTGTGGAGATTGTGATACCGCGCTCGCGCTCTTCTGGTGCTTTATCGATTTGATCAAATGCTACTGCAGCTCCACCGTATCTTTTGGACAATACAGTTGTAATAGCAGCTGTTAAAGTTGTTTTACCATGGTCAACGTGACCGATAGTACCGATATTAACATGCGGTTTGTTACGTTCAAACTTAGCCTTTGCCATTTAAACGATTCCTCCTTAGAGTAACTAATAGTTTATATTAAGCGCCTTTGCCCTTAGCAATAATTTCTTCTGCAATGGACTTAGGTACTTCTTCATAATGTGAAAGTTCCATGGAATACACACCACGGCCTTGAGTTCTCGAACGAAGTGTTGTGGAATAACCAAACATTTCGGAAAGAGGTACCTTAGCACGGATGATTTGCGCTCCATGACGGTTGTCCATACCCTCAATGCGTCCACGACGAGAGTTAAGGTCACCCATAACATCTCCCATGTACTCTTCAGGCACAGTAACTTCAACCTTCATGATTGGCTCAAGAAGAACCGGTTTACATTTTTCTTTAGCTGCTTTAAGTGCCATGGATCCTGCGATTTTAAACGCCATTTCATTGGAGTCAACATCGTGGTAAGAACCATCGACAACAGTAGCTTTGATATCCACAAGCGGGAATCCTGCGATTACACCGTTTTTCATGGACTCTTCAATACCAGCTTGAATAGGTGCGATGTACTCTCTAGGAATAGAACCGCCCACGACTTTGCTTTCGAACAAGAATCCAGCTCCAGCTTCTTGTGGAGCGAATTCAACCCAACAATGTCCGTATTGTCCACGGCCACCAGATTGGCGTACGAATTTACCTTCCACTTTAGCTGCCGCACGGAAAGTTTCTCTGTAAGCAACTTGAGGTTTACCTACGTTGGTTTCTACTTTAAACTCGCGAAGCATACGGTCAACGAGGATTTCAAGGTGAAGCTCACCCATACCTGCAATGATCGTTTGACCCGTTTCTTCGTCTGTGTGAGCACGGAAAGTAGGATCTTCTTCAGCAAGCTTTTGCAAAGCGATACCCATTTTATCTTGATCCGCTTTCGTCTTCGGTTCAACAGCAAGCTGGATAACCGGTTCAGGAAAGACCATTCTCTCAAGAATAACTGGATTTTTCTCATCACAAAGTGTATCACCAGTCGTTGTATCTTTCAGACCAACGGCAGCCGCGATGTCACCGGAGTAAACATCAGAAATTTCTTGACGACTGTTCGCATGCATTTGAAGGATACGACCAACACGCTCACGTTTACCTTTAGTAGCATTAAGTACATAAGAGCCTGAACTTAAAACACCTGAATAAACACGGAAGAATGTAAGTCTTCCTACGAAAGGATCCGTCATGATTTTGAAAGCAAGCGCTGAGAACGGTTGGTCATCAGCAGACTTACGAATCACTTCGGAACCATCGTCAAGAAGTCCTTTGATATCTGGAACGTCCAAAGGTGAAGGCAGATAGCTAATAACTGCATCTAGCATCAATTGAACGCCTTTGTTTCTGTATGATGACCCTACGATAACTGGGAAGATTTTCACTTCGCAGACACCTTTACGTAGAGCAGCTTTGATTTCGTCAACAGTAAGTTCTTCACCCTCAAGGTATTTCATTGTAAGCTCTTCATCAAGCTCAGCAACTTTCTCGACAAGTTCCAACCTAAGTTCTGCGACTTTATCTTTGAACTCAGCAGGGATTTCAACTTTCTCGATATCCTTACCAAGATCATCTTTGTACATGTAAGCTACTTGTTCAACTAGGTCGATAATGCCTTTGAATTCATTCTCAGCACCGATCGGAAGTTGAATAGCAACTGCATTTGCACCAAGTTTTTGACGCATAGAATCAACAACAGCCAAGAAATCAGCTCCGATGATGTCCATTTTATTAACGTATGCAATCCGAGGAACGTTGTATTTATCAGCTTGTCTCCAAACTGTTTCCGATTGAGGCTCAACGCCTTCTTTCGCACTAAATACACCAACTGCTCCATCTAACACACGAAGGGAACGCTCTACCTCAACGGTAAAGTCAACGTGCCCCGGAGTATCAATGATATTGATGCGGTGACCTTCCCATTGCGCAGTCGTAGCAGCGGAAGTAATCGTAATTCCGCGCTCTTGTTCTTGCTCCATCCAGTCCATCGTCGCTGCACCTTCGTGCACTTCGCCGATTTTGTGAACTTTACCAGTGTAGTAAAGAATGCGCTCTGTTGTAGTCGTTTTACCAGCATCAATATGAGCCATGATCCCGATATTACGTGTGTTCTTTAAGGAGAACTCTCTAGCCATAGGTCGGTACGTCTCCTTTCTATAATTAAATATTTATACTAGAAACGGTAGTGAGCAAACGCACGGTTTGCATCAGCCATTTTGTGAGTATCTTCACGTTTTTTCACAGAAGAACCCGTGCTGTTGCTAGCATCGATAATTTCATTAGCCAATCTTTCTTCCATCGTCTTCTCACCGCGAAGACGGGAATAGTTAACCAACCAACGCAGACCTAATGTCGAACGACGTTCAGGTCTTACTTCGATAGGCACTTGATAGTTTGCTCCACCTACACGGCGAGCTTTAACTTCTAGTACTGGCATGATGTTTTTAATCGCTTGTTCGAACACTTCCATCGGCTCTTTACCTGTACGATCTTTCACGAGGTTAAAAGCGTTGTATAGAATGGATTGTGCTACCCCTCTTTTTCCATCAATCATAATACGATTGATAAGACGAGTAACAAGTTTGCTATTATAAATAGGATCTGGTAATACGTCTCTGCGAGTAACTGGACCTTTACGAGGCATAGTTATCCCCCTTTCTTATAAGAATCATTCCTGATTATTATCTCTTATTTTTTAACTTTCGGACGTTTTGTACCATACTTGGAACGGGATTGTTTACGGTTATTAACACCGGAAGTATCCAGCGCGCCACGAACGATGTGATAACGTACCCCTGGAAGATCTTTTACTCTGCCTCCACGAATCAATACAACACTGTGTTCTTGCAGGTTGTGACCGATACCTGGAATGTAAGCTGTCACCTCTACGCGGTTCGTCAAACGAACACGTGCATATTTACGAAGTGCGGAGTTAGGCTTCTTAGGAGTCATTGTACCTACACGCGTGCAGACACCACGTTTTTGAGGAGCACTCAAATCAGTTGACTCTCTTTTCAAAGCATTAAACCCTCTTTGTAAAGCTGGGGATTTAGATTTATCCACCTTCGCTTGACGACCTTTACGTACTAGTTGGTTAATTGTTGGCATATCGCCACCTCCTTCCTAAATTCATAACGCGTTTAGTTTCTTGCAAGCCCACAGATCCAGGCGAGTCATAAATGAGCAAAGGAAAAGTCCTTACCACAGTCCCGATCAAAGTTCCAAAAAACTATATCACGAAATCCAATGACAAAAACATCTTTATGTTTATTCATTTACAACAGCTGCTACCGCAGCTCCAACTTCAATTCCACATGCTCTACCTAGCATCTTCATAGAATCAACGTAGGTTACAGGTATATCCATCTTATTACAGAGGTTAACCAGTTTTATCGTCAATCGCGGATCTGCATCTTTGGCAACAAAAACTTCTATTGCCTTGCCTTGTTCAACAATTTTAGTAGCTTTCTTTGTACCAACACTTATATTCTTTGCCTGTTTGACTTTATCATAAGACATAAAGCTCATCCTCCAAAGTGCAGGAAAGGAATAGTAACTTAGGCACACTACGATATATTAGCATTTTCAGCGTGTAGTGTCAACAATTTACTTGCACTTCATTTAAAAATCTTAAAAAGCATGAGGACGGGAAAGCTCACTTCAAGTAGAGTGGCTTTCCCGTCCTCATCTATATTCATTTATTCGACTGTTACAGTCTCTTTTTCCAAGTCTTCATCTGCTACCAATTCTGCGTTGGGATCTGTAATTCGGATGTTCCGGTAGCGAGGCATTCCTGTACCAGCCGGAATTAACTTACCGATAATTACATTCTCTTTCAAGCCGAGTAATTGGTCAACCTTCCCTTTGATCGCTGCATCTGTCAAGACACGAGTTGTCTCTTGGAAAGACGCCGCGGAAAGGAATGAATCTGTTTCTAGGGAGGCTTTGGTAATACCAAGCAAGATCGGTCTTGCAACCGCTGGCTCAGTACCTGCGAACAAGGCTACTTTGTTAGCTTCTTCATATTCATGAATGTCTACGAAGGAACCAGGTAGCAACGTCGTGTCACCAGCATCAACGATACGGATTTTGCGAAGCATTTGGCGAACCATAACTTCAATATGCTTATCGTTAATTTCTACCCCTTGGTTACGATAAACGCGTTGTACTTCTTGCAGAATGTAGTTCTGTACGCCGCGAATACCCTTAATACGAAGCATTTCCTTAGGATCGATTGATCCGTCTGTCAGCTCATCACCAGCTTCAATTTGCTGATTTACAGTGGCGCGTACACGAGATCCGTAAGGAACTGCATATACTTTAGATTCAGCTTCACCTTGGACCTCAATTTCACGACGGTCCTTAGCTTCACGGATTTCTTTAACAACACCATCAATTTCAGAAATGATGGCCTGCCCTTTCGGATTACGCGCTTCGAAAAGCTCTTGAATACGCGGCAAACCTTGCGTAATATCATCTCCAGCAACACCACCGGTATGGAACGTACGCATCGTCAGCTGTGTTCCTGGCTCACCAATGGATTGCGCTGCAATAATACCGACAGCTTCACCAATTTCAACAAACTGTCCTGTTGCCAAGTTACGACCATAGCATTTTTTACAAACGCCATGATGGGAACGGCAGCTTAATACAGAACGAATTTGTAGTTTTTCAATTCCAGCTTCGATGATAGCATCGGCAATACCGGATTCAATCAGTTCATTACGTTGTACAAGGACTTCGCCGGTTTTAGGATTCCGTAGCGTTTCAAATGCATAACGTCCTTCAATACGGTCGTAGAGATCTTCAATAACCTCTTTACCATCTTGAATTTTGCTCACCATGAAACCTTTATCCGTTCCGCAATCTTCATCGCGGACAATCACATCTTGCGCAACATCAACAAGTCGACGTGTCAAGTAACCGGAATCCGCTGTACGCAAAGCTGTATCGGCAAGACCTTTACGGGCACCGTGCGTCGAAATAAAGTACTCTAGGATCGTCAGACCTTCACGGAAATTGGATTTAATCGGCAACTCCATAATTTTACCAGATGGATTTGCCATCAAACCACGCATACCGCCAAGCTGAGTAATCTGAGATTTGTTACCCCGTGCTTTAGATTCAACCATCATGCTGATGGAGTTATATTTATCAAGGGATTTCATCAAAATCTCAGTGATTTCATCCTTGGCTTTACTCCAAATCGCGATAACGCGATCGTAACGCTCTTCATCGGTAATCAAACCACGACGATATTGGTTCGTTACTACACGAACTTTTTCTTCGCACTCTTTCAAGATTCCCGCTTTTTCAGTAGGCACGACAACATCAGAAACTGCTACGGTAATTCCCGCTTTAGTCGAATACGTAAACCCTAATTCCTTGATTTTATCAAGAATAATTGAAGTTTGCGTAGTGTGATATTTACGGAAGCACTCAGCAATAATGGAACCCAAATATTCTTTACCAACAGCTTTGTTTTCTTCTCGTTCAAGCATAATAGACCTGAGGTCCGCGCCTTTTTCGAAAACAAAGTGTGCATCTGGAATACCATTCAATAGATTCGTTTTGGTTGGTTCATTAATGAATGGGAAATCACTCGGGAAAATCTCATTCATAATAATTTTACCAATCGTCGTGATCAACATTGCGTTTTGCTGCTTCTCAGTAAAGCTTGTTTTGTTCAGTGCTTTTGCAGGCACCGCTACCCTAGCATGCAAAGCTGCTTTACCCGATTGATAAGCAGAAACTGCTTCATGCACGGTTCTAATAATAGCTCCAGCGCCTTTAGCAAATTTATTATCAGTTGTTAAGTAGAAACTCCCCAGAACCATATCCTGTGAAGGTGTAACAACCGGCTTACCATCTTTAGGGTTCAAGATATTTCCGGATGCGAGCATAAGTACGCGCGCCTCTGCTTGCGCCTCGGAAGACAACGGTACGTGAACAGCCATTTGGTCACCGTCGAAGTCAGCGTTATATGCTGTACATACGAGCGGATGAAGTTTAATAGCGCGACCTTCTACGAGAATCGGCTCAAACGCTTGAATCCCTAATCTATGCAGCGTAGGGGCACGGTTCAATAGAACCGGATGCTCCTTAATTACTTCTTCAAGAACATCCCATACATCAGGACTTACGCGTTCAACTTTACGTTTCGCGCTCTTGATGTTGTGAGCCAAACCTTTATTCACAAGCTCCTTCATCACGAAAGGCTTGAATAATTCAAGTGCCATTTCTTTTGGTAGCCCGCATTGGTACATTTTAAGGTTAGGACCTACGACGATAACCGAACGACCAGAATAATCTACGCGCTTACCGAGCAAGTTTTGACGGAACCGACCTTGTTTACCCTTCAGCATATGGCTGAGTGATTTCAAAGGACGGTTACCAGGACCTGTAACAGGGCGTCCGCGACGACCATTGTCAATTAGAGCATCGACTGCTTCTTGAAGCATCCGTTTCTCATTTTGCACGATGATGTCAGGCGCACCTAGGTCAAGCAATCTTTTCAAGCGGTTGTTACGGTTGATTACACGACGATACAAGTCATTCAAATCGGAGGTAGCAAAGCGCCCACCATCCAATTGAACCATAGGACGAAGCTCAGGAGGAATGACTGGAAGTACATCCAGAACCATCCACCCCGGCATATTTTTGGAGTTACGGAAAGCTTCCATAACTTCTAAACGTTTAATCGCTCGATTACGACGTTGCCCTTGAGCTGTTTTAAGCTCTTCCTTCAAGGTATCGACTTCACGTTCAATATCGATGTCGATAAGCAGTTTTTTTACCGCCTCAGCGCCCATTCCTGCTTGGAATGCATAGCCATACTTCTCACGATAGCTACGGTATTCTTTTTCGGACAACAATTGCTTCTTTTCCAAAGGTGTATCCCCCGGATCTGTAACCACATAGGAAGCAAAATAGATAATTTCCTCCAACGATCTTGGAGACATATCCAAAGCAAGCCCCATGCGGCTTGGGATACCTTTGAAATACCAAATGTGGGAAACAGGAGCTGCTAGCTCAATATGACCCATACGTTCACGGCGAACCTTCTGACGGGTTACTTCTACGCCACAACGGTCACAAACGACGCCTTTATAACGAACACGCTTGTATTTACCGCAATGACATTCCCAATCTTTGGTGGGTCCAAAGATCTTTTCACAGAAAAGACCTTCTTTCTCAGGTTTTAAGGTTCTGTAGTTAATCGTTTCCGGCTTCTTTACTTCCCCACGGGACCAAGAGCGAATTTTATCGGGTGATGCCAAGCCGATTTTCATAAACTCGAAGTTGTTAACGTCCATCAAGGAGCAACCCTCCTTTAAGAATTTAAACCTATTGTGCTGCGAATGGTGCTCGATCTATTACATAAAAGTTTATTCGACCCCTAATTCGGTGCCTTCTAAATTCAGGTTCAATTTATCGCTAGTCACTTCGTCTTCGTCATCCATTTCTTTCATTTCGATCTCTTCTTCATTGCCGGAAAGGATTTTGACATCCATACCTAAACTTTGAAGCTCTTTGATCAAAACTTTGAATGATTCAGGGACGCCTGGTTCTGGGACATTTTCGCCTTTAACGATGGATTCGTACGTTTTCACACGACCTACGACGTCATCGGATTTAACCGTAAGAATTTCTTGCAGGGTATAGGCAGCTCCATAAGCCTCAAGTGCCCATACTTCCATTTCCCCGAAACGTTGTCCACCGAACTGCGCTTTACCACCCAACGGCTGTTGAGTAACGAGCGAGTACGGCCCTGTTGAGCGGGCATGAATTTTATCATCAACCATGTGCGCCAGTTTGATCATATACATGACGCCTACGGTCACTTCACGTTCGAACGATTCTCCTGTGCGACCGTCGTATAGAATCGTTTTACCGCTACGTTGCATGCCAGCTTCTTCCATTGCATCGAAGACGTCATGCTCACGCGCTCCATCAAATACAGGAGTAGCAGCGTGGATACCCAAGAACTTAGAAGCCATACCTAAGTGAACCTCAAGCACTTGACCAATGTTCATACGGGATGGTACGCCTAACGGGTTAAGAACGACTTCAACTGGAGTACCATCCGGTAGGAAAGGCATATCTTCTTCAGGAAGAATACGAGCTACAACCCCTTTGTTACCATGACGTCCGGCCATTTTATCACCCTCGGAAATTTTCCGTTTCTGAGCGATATAAACACGAACGAGTTGATTCACACCAGGAGGCAGTTCATCGCCATTCTCACGCGTGAACACTTTAACATCAACAACGATACCATCCGTACCATGCGGCACGCGTAGGGAGGTGTCGCGGACTTCACGAGCCTTCTCACCGAAGATTGCATGAAGTAATCTTTCTTCTGCTGTTAATTCAGTCACACCCTTCGGTGTCACCTTACCAACGAGAATATCACCTGCGCCGATTTCTGCACCGACACGAATAATACCACGCTCATCAAGATTCTTGAGAGCATCTTCCCCAACGTTAGGAATATCACGAGTGATTTCCTCTGGCCCAAGCTTCGTATCACGCGCTTCAGACTCATATTCTTCAATATGAATGGAAGTGTACACGTCTTCTTTGACAAGCTTCTGGCTTAGCAAGATCGCATCCTCATAGTTGTAACCTTCCCAAGTCATAAAGGCAACTACAACGTTACGTCCAAGCGCCAATTCCCCTTGTTCTGTGGAAGGTCCATCGGCAAGAATGTCGCCCGCTTTAACCAATTGTCCTTTTTTCACAATTGGACGTTGGTTGATACAAGTCCCTTGGTTAGAACGCATAAACTTATGCAATTTATACTTAACGATGTTACCATTTACAAGCTTGCCATCGACAAGTTCTTGACGGCGCAGCCAAATTTCATTCGCTGCCGCCTTTTCGATAATTCCGTCAAATTTGGATACAATACAAACTCCTGAGTCTTTAGCAACTTTATGTTCCATCCCCGTACCTACCAAAGGAGCTTTAGGGATAAGAAGCGGAACCGCTTGACGCTGCATGTTTGAACCCATTAGCGCACGGTTAGAGTCATCATTCTCAAGGAACGGGATCAAGGCCGTCGCCACCGAAACAACTTGTTTAGGCGAAACGTCCATGTAATCTACACGCTCAACTGGAAGCGTTAAGTTATCATCTTTGTAACGAACGATAATCGACTCTTCAACAAACTTACCATCTTCAGCTAACTCCGCGTTCGCCTGAGCGATAACATAATTATCCTCTTCGTCTGCTGTTAGATATGCGATTTGGTCAGTGACTACTCCTGATTTCGGATCTACCCAACGATACGGAGCTTCAATGAAGCCATATTCATTAATACGAGCAAATGTAGACAGGGAGTTGATCAAACCAATGTTCGGACCCTCTGGGGTCTCAATTGGACACATACGGCCATAGTGAGAGTGATGCACGTCACGAACTTCCATCCCTGCGCGCTCTCTCGTCAAACCACCGGGCCCGAGTGCGGACAACCGACGTTTGTGCGTCAATTCAGCAAGCGGATTCGTTTGGTCCATAAACTGGGAGAGCTGCGAGCTACCAAAGAACTCTTTAATTGAAGCAATGACAGGTCGAATGTTGATCAATGCTTGTGGAGTAATCACGTTAGCATCTTGAATGGACATCCGCTCACGAACAACACGTTCCATACGGGAGAGACCAATACGGAATTGATTTTGAAGCAATTCACCAACTGAACGGAGTCTACGGTTACCCAGGTGATCAATATCATCCGTGTTACCAATACCATGCAGCAAGTTAATAAAATAGTTGATCGAAGAGATAATGTCAGCAGGAGTGATGTTTTTAACGGACTTATCGATAACTCCGTTCGAAATCACTTTCACGACTTTTCCTTCTTCAGTCGGAGAATACACATTAATGCACTGAACAGGAATCATATCCACATCAGTAACACCTTTAGGAATGGAAAATTCTTTGTAACCAGCACCTTTTTCAATAAAAGGTAAGATTTCGTCTAACGTACGACGATCAAGTAATTGTCCAGCTTCCGCAATAATCTCTCCAGTTTCGGAGTCAACTAAAGTTTCAGCTAACCGCTGATTAAACAATCTATTTTTAATATGAAGTTTCTTATTAATTTTGTAGCGACCAACATTAGCCAAATCATAACGTTTTGGATCAAAGAAACGCGCAACGAGCAAACTTCTAGCATTATCAAGCGTAGGAGGCTCACCCGGACGAAGACGCTCATAGATTTCGATCAACGCTTTTTCGGTAGAATCAGTGTTATCTTTATCGAGCGTATTACGAATGTATTCGTTATCTCCAAGCAGATCCAAAATCTCAGCATCCGTACCAAAGCCTAATGAACGCAGCAATACAGTGACTGGAATTTTACGCGTGCGATCAATACGAACATAGATAATATCTTTCGCATCAGTCTCTAGCTCCAACCATGCTCCACGGTTAGGAATGACCGTTGCCGTGTAAGTTTTTTTGCCGTTTTTATCCACTTTCGTGCTATAATAGACACTGGGAGAACGAACGAGCTGGGAGACGATTACACGCTCCGCACCGTTGATAATAAAAGTGCCTGTGTCAGTCATAATAGGGAAATCCCCCATGAACACTTCTTGTTCCTTGACCTCACCAGTTTCTCTGTTAATCAAACGGACTTTGACTCTTAACGGCGCCGCATAAGTAACGTCGCGTTCTTTGGATTCATCAACAGAATACTTAGGCTCACCTAAGCTATAGTCAATAAATTCTAGTACTAGGTTTCCTGTAAAATCCTGAATTGGGGAGATATCTTGAAACATCTCTCTGAGTCCCTCTTCCAAAAACCATTCATACGATTTTTGCTGGATTTCAATTAAGTTTGGAATGCCCAGCACCTCATTAATACGTGCATAAGTCCTGCGTTTACGTCGTCCAAATTGAACAAGATGTCCCGCCAACTTTCATTCACCCCTTAAGTCTACTCATTAAATAAAAAGAAAGAAGAAAAACTTCTACCGACGTACACTCAGGACGCCTCCGTTAGTGGAGCCCGTCCTTATCAAGCGACTGTATGGATGGAGGTTTTTCTTTGTAATCAACAAGACTTTTCCATATATTTCTTCTCATCCTGTTAGAGTTTCCTAAAATTCCAACATTATACGTTATAGGTTAAAATTTTATTCATCTCGGACGAAAAAAAGACTTGACATTTTCGCTAACTAAAGACATGTGTCCCATCTTAATACTGACATTTTTCAATGATACCACATTTAAAATGTCAAGTCAAACAAATTACCACAAATACTTTTCACTACCTATTTCGTCGCTTTCAAGATCCTATAACCTTTATCCTTAGATACCTCAGTGACTTCAGTATAAATAGCTTCAAGCTTTGCCATTGCTGATGGCGCACCCTGTTTCTTTTGAATGACGACCCAGATCGATCCACCTTCAACTAGACAATCGTAGGCATCAACAAAAATACGATGAACCACTTCTTTACCCGCTCGAATCGGAGGATTCGTCACAACGGCATCGAACTTTTGGTCCTTCACTTGTTCCAATAAATCACTTTGCACAATTGTTACATTGGAAATCCCATTGCGCTTAGCATTATCATTAGCCAACTCAATTGCTCGCTCATTGATATCTACCATAGTCACATGCCCCTCTGGGCACATAGACGCAGCTGTCAAGCCTATGGGGCCGTAGCCACAACCCACATCAAGCACTTTCGCGTTCGGTAGAAACTCCATAGTTTCTATTAAGTGTTTGCTACCGTAATCTACACCTTTCTTCGAAAAAACACCTGCATCCGTTGTAAAAATAAACGCTCTACCATGTAGTTTTTCGTGAATTGTATGAAGATCGCGTTCTACCGACGGACGTTTTGTGTAATAATGCTCTGACACGTTATGGATGCCTCCTAGTCTTTTACCAAATAGGAAAACCGATAACCACTTCGTTCGCCAGGCTTTCCTATTTGGCAAAAAAACCTCCTGAAGTCTAGCTTCAAGAGGTTCCCTGATTGAAAGATTACTTCACTTCTACGGAAGCGCCTGCTTCTGTAAGTTTTGCTTTTACTGCTTCTGCTTCTTCTTGGCCTACTTTTTCTTTAACAGCTTTAGGAGCGCCGTCTACCAAGTCTTTCGCTTCTTTCAGGCCAAGACCTGTAATTTCGCGAACAACTTTAATAACGTTGATTTTGGATGCGCCAGCGCTAGTCAAGATAACATCAAACTCAGTTTGAGCTTCTTCAACTGCTACTGCTGCGCCGCCGCCTGCTGCTACTGGAGCTGCTGCAGTTACGCCAAACTCTTCTTCAATTGCTTTAACCAGGTCGTTCAATTCCAAGATTGTCATGCCTTTGATTGCTTCTAGGATCGTTGCATTGTTGCTCATGGTTAAACCTCCATTATCATTCATATATTTTGTGGTTGTTGTTGTAAAACAAAATTAAGCTTGACCTTCAGCTTCTTTTTTCTCAGCCACTGCTTTAACAGCAAGTGCAAAGTTACGAACTGGAGCTTGAAGAACGCTAAGCAACATGGAGAGAAGACCATCTCTGGATGGAAGTTCTGCAAGTGCTTTGATTTGATCGTATCCAACTACGCGGCCTTCGACCACGCCACCTTTTACGCTCAATTGTTCATTCTTTTTCGCAAATTCAGTCAAGATTTTCGCTGGAGCAACTAGATCGTCTTTGCTGAAAGCAATAGCAGTTGGACCAGTTAGGTACTCATCCAATGCGCTTAGTTCAGCATTCGCCGATGCACGTCTAGCCAACGAGTTCTTGAGGACTACGAATTCAATACCAGCTTCGCGCAAGGTTTTGCGCAACTGTGTTACTTGAGCTACGTTCAAACCGCGGTAGTCTGCTATAATTGTAGAAGCACTAGCTTTAAACTTCTCAGTCACTTCAGCTACTGCTAGTTCTTTCTCTGCAAGAATTTTCGCGTTTGCCATAATACACCTCACTTCTTATGCATTTATCTTTCTAGTCGCAAACAGTAGGAGCATCAGCATTTCTTATCTATAAATAAGAAATGCCTTCGTAGACACTACGAAGGCATGATTTGTTCACTTTTTCCTTGAGTACAAAGAAATCGCTGTATATATCATAACACCTCGGTAGGAAATTAAGCCCGTTGGCACCTACTGTCTACGGTTTGCATATTCATTTTTATGACCTTAGATAGGTTATCACGACCAGCCGACGAAGTCAACTGGATGTTTTTTCTTATCTAAAGGATTGCAGGTTCACACGAACGCTTGGGCCCATAGTCGAAGATACAGCAATGTTTTTAAGGTATACACCTTTAGCAGCTGCTGGTTTCGCTCTAACTAGCGCATCAACCAATGCTTTGAAGTTTTCATTCAATTTATCAGCATCGAAAGATACTTTACCAAGTGGAGCATGAATTTGTCCTGCTTTATCAAGACGGTATTCGATTTTACCAGCTTTGATCTCCTGAACAGCTTTGGTAACGTCGAAAGTAACTGTTCCTGCTTTAGGGTTTGGCATTAAACCTTTACCCCCGAGGATACGACCCAGTTTACCAACTTCGCTCATCATATCTGGAGTAGCTACGCAAACGTCGAATTCGAACCAACCTTGTTGAATTTTGTTGATCATATCTGCATCACCAACAAAATCTGCACCAGCCGCTTCAGCTTCTTTCGCTTTCTCGCCTTTGGCAAATACAAGTACACGTTTTGTTTTACCAGTACCGTGTGGAAGTACTACGACACCACGAACAGCCTGATCTTGTTTTCTTGGGTCAACACCCAGACGAACTGCGATATCCACAGTTTCATCGAATTTAGCAGGAGCTGTTTTCTTAACAAGCTCGATTGCTTCTGATGGATCATACAAAGCTTCAGCATTTACTAGCTGAGATACTTCGCGGTATTTTTTACCGTGTTTAGGCATAATCTAAATCCTCCTTAGTGGTATTAGCGGATAATCCTCCCACCGAGCAGCTCGAGTATTCCAAAGGAACCTCTTCGTAAGCTTGCGCTTACTGTGCCGCATTCCTTACGGAATTAATCTTCGATGACGATTCCCATGCTGCGAGCAGTACCTTCGACCATACGCATTGCAGCCTCAACGGATGCAGCATTTAGATCAGGCATTTTTTGTTCAGCGATTTCGCGAACTTTAGCGCGTTTCACAGTTGCAACTTTCTTTTTGTTCGGTTCACCGGATCCTTTTTCGATACCAGCAACGACGCGAAGAAGAACTGCAGCCGGAGGCGTTTTTGTGATAAAAGTAAAGGAACGATCCTCAAATACTGTAATTTCAACTGGAATAATAAGACCAGCTTGATCTGCAGTACGAGCGTTAAACTCTTTACAGAATGCCATAATGTTCACACCTGCTTGACCCAAAGCTGGACCGATAGGTGGTGCTGGATTTGCTTTCGCAGCTTGAACTTGCAGCTTCACGATTTTAATAACCTTTTTTGCCATGTTGGACACCTCCTTGCACTTAGTGTAGCTAGACGGGCGCAAAACCTTCCCACTAACGAAGGTCTATCCCTAGGAATAGACCTGGTAGAAACCCTTGGTTGTCTTGTTTTATAGCTTTTCCACTTGGTCAAAATCCAACTCAAGCGGGGTTTCTCTACCAAACATATTGACGTGTACCTTAAGTTTACCTTTGTCAGCAATAATTTCTTCAATTGATCCAACAAAATTCGCAAAAGGCCCCACCTTAACGCGTACAGTCTCCTTGAGTTCGAAGTCGATCTTCGCCTTCGGCTCTTGCATACCCATATGCTTCAGAATGGATTCCACTTCCTCAGGCAGAAGTGCAGTCGGTTTAGAGCCGGATCCTGTAGAACCTACGAATCCAGTAACTCCTGGCGTATTACGTACTACGTACCAAGAGTCATCCGTTTGAATCATTTCCACAAGGACGTAGCCTGGGTAAACTTTACGCATAACGGTTTTCTTCTTACCGTCTTTGTTTACCAATTCTTCTTCCATCGGCACAAGCACACGAAAGATCTTGTCCGTCATTTCCATGGATTCAACACGTTTCTCTAGGTTGGCTTTTACTTTGTTTTCATACCCTGAATAGGTATGTACGACGTACCATCTTTTTTCCATGAATAAATTCACCTATAGTCCTGTTTATTTAAAAACAAGGCGCAGCAACTCAGAGATTCCAAGATCCAGCACAAAGAAGTAAACAGCAACAAATGCTACCGTACCAATTACGACTAGCGTGTAGGTAATCATTTCCTTGCGGCTTGGCCACTTGACTTTCTTGAGTTCTGACCAACAGTCGGTGAAGAAGGAAAAAGTGGATCCGAAGCTTTGTCTCATTCTAGCCAAGAACGCCACAAACTACACCTCCAAAGAACTACCTAGTCTCGCGATGAGCAGTATGTTCATTGCAAAATCTGCAATATTTCTTCAACTCAATACGGTCGGGATTGTTGCGCTTATTTTTAGTGGATGCATAGTTTCTTTGTTTGCAATTTGTGCACGCTAATGTGATGATAACCCGCATGATGTACACCTCCTACAGACACTTTCTAATTAAAGCCCTTCGAAGCGCATCAAAAAGAAAGCGACTTTTAGGGCTACCTGAAATACTTTATCACAACCCACAACTGGGTGTCAAGGAAGAAGTATCTCAATTTGCCTATCCTTTATTGTCAGAGATTCACCATCTACGAGAGTATCATCATTATAGACGCCGCTGGCAGATGTTAAACCTTAATAAAAAGAAAAACACCCGCTCCGCGGATGCTGTAGATATGACACTTATAGATCTCGGACTTCTAGATATCGTTCAAGTTTACGTTTGACACGTTGAAGTGCATTATCAATCGATTTCACGTGACGATCTAGATCAACGGCAATTTCCTGGTACGATCGGCCATCAAGATAGAGCATAAGCACTCTACGTTCCAAGTCGCTTAAAATTTCACCCATTTTATCTTCAAGACCCGTAAACTCTTCTTGATTAATGACCAGTTCTTCCGGGTCAGTAACCCGGGAACCGCTTATAACGTCAAGCAGCGTACGATCAGAATCTTCATCGTAGATAGGCTTGTCCAATGAAACATAGGAGTTCAGAGGAATGTGCTTCTGACGAGTAGCTGTTTTAATCGCTGTGATGATCTGCCTGGTAATGCACAGTTCAGCAAATGCTTTGAACGAAGCTAGCTTGTCTCCTCGAAAATCACGAATAGATTTATACAAACCTATCATGCCTTCCTGCACAATATCTTCTCGATCTGCGCCTATCAAAAAATAGGAACGTGCTTTCGCACGAACAAAGTTCTTATATTTATTGATTAGGTATTCTAGCGCTTCACTACTGCCTTCACGGACTGCCTCGACTATGTCTTCATCTGGCTTGAGGTCATAATCATACATTCTCAGTTCTTTGAGGTCGACACTCACTAACAATCCCTCCGGCCTGCAAGACTACCCAGATTCACTTAAAGTTTAGGTTTAGTATACATGATGAAATCTTACACCGTCAACGGGGAACCGCGTCATTTCTAGCATTTGGAGGATTTTACTCGCCTCTTCGCCATCGTTCAAACTGTTCTTTCACATCCGCATTTAGTTTATCATCAAATGGATTGCGCTTAGAAGTCGTCTCTGGATGGATTCGCGCTCTCACTTCTTTATGACTTTGGTTGATCTTGACCAGAAGTTCTCCTGCTGGTAACCGAAGTGCACCTTTTCCAAAAATAACATGCTGCTCGATCATATCTGATGTAGCTACATAAATCTGCTTCCGTCTCCCCATGAGATTGGTAACTAAACGCTCGATGAGTTCATCAGCAGTTTCCTTTTCTTTGGTGTAGAGTACATTCAGCTTGCTCTGCAAATATTTCTTCCCAAGACCAGGAACTCTGTAAGCATCGAATACAAGATAAACTTTCATGCCAGAGTAAGACTGAAATTCAGCCAACACATGAATAAGTTTGTCCCGCGCACCTTCCAAATCAGTTTCCTTCAGCTTATTCAACACTGGCCACGCGCCAATGATATTGTAACCATCCACGATCAAAAACTCTTCCATCCGTTTTAACTCAAGCTTCGCTGTCTAACCACTTCGTACATGAGCACACCCGCGGCAACGGAGGCATTAAGCGAGTTAATACGTCCAGTCATAGGAAGCTTGACCAAGAAGTCACACTTTTCTTTAATCAATCGTCCAACGCCCTTACCTTCATTACCAATAACGAGAGCAATTGGCATCTTAAAGTTGGATTTATACACTTCCTGAGCACCTACAACGTCTGTACCGGCAACCCATACTCCTTGTTCTTTCAACTGCTCAATTGTCTGAGCGATATTTGTCACGCGAGCTACTGGCACATACTCAACGGCACCCGCTGAAGTTTTAGAAACTGTGGCTGTGAGACCGACGGAGCGACGTTTAGGAATTATAACACCGTGAACGCCCGTACAATCAGCAGTTCTCAGAATGGAGCCCAGATTATGCGGGTCCTCAATCTCATCCAAAATGAGGATGAACGGATCCTCTCCTTGCGCTTTTGCTTTTGCTAAAATATCGTCGACTTCTACGTATTCATAAGCGGCCACTTGAGCTACGACGCCTTGATGTTGTAGACCTTCTGCCATTTGATCCAGCTTACGTTTATCTGTAAACTGCACGATAATACCATTATTTTTGGCTTCTGCCACAATAGGGCTAGCAAATTGTTTTTGTGCATTTTCAGCTACCCATATTTTATTAATTGTTCGACCTGAACGAAGCGCCTCAAGAACCGAGTGCTTCCCTCCGATATATTCTTCTTCCATTTCGCCCCTCCTTAAATTCTCGCTCAAACCAAGCTGTCTTAAGCATCCCCTGCGTTTTCCAAAGAAACTGACTTCGCCCCTGCACTCACTGAGTTGACTGCAGCTTAGTGGCAAGAGCAAAATCTAGAATCTCCTTCAATCTCTCAAAAGATTGCTTGTAGTACAAATATCCAATTAAACATTCAAACGCTGTGCTATGCCGATATTCTAGCACTTCCGCGTTTTTCGCTGTTGTTCCTGACTTGGCGTTACGCCCACGTTTAACTATGTCGACTTCTTCTTCCGTTAACATAGGCATAAGCGATTCTAATAACTTTGATTGTGCCTTTGCTGATACAAACGTGGTGGCAGCTTTATGGAGATGATTAGGTCTATGGTTCGTCCCAGAAATCACATATTGCCTGATGTAAACTTCATAAACCGCATCTCCAATATAGGCTAGCACCAGTGGATTCATCAAATGCGGGCTTTTGGACGGCGGGAATTGAAACAAGTTCGCAGCTTCCGAAAAAGGATGGCTCATTTGCGGCGCCAACGTATTCCTTGAGGTGTATCCTCCAAGAATATCCCTTTCTCCGTGAGTAAGTCACGAATTTCATCCGCACGCGCCCAATTTTTTGTTTTACGAGATTCTGTCCGTTCGATGATCAGTTGCTCGATTTCTTCATCCAGCAATTCATTGGCACTCTGAGACAAGAAGCCAAGAACGAGATCAAAAGCATTCAGTTGATCCAGAAAATGCTGCAATGCCGCGGCACTCACCCGCTCCTGCGTTAGATATACATTCGCTTCAGCGACCAGATCAAATACAGCTGTGATGGCGTCCGGCGTATTGAAATCGTCATTCATCTTGTCGTCAAAATGGCGTGCTATTGCAGCAACGCTATCTTTCAATGCGACTTCAACTTCCCCCTCAGGTGAAGCAGACGCCGTGGCAAGGCGATGTTTGAGGTTATCGTAAGCGTTCTGGATACGTTCCAACCCATTCGCCGCCTGCGTCAAGCTATCATCACTGAAGTTTAACGGGCTGCGGTAATGAGCCAAGAGCATAAAGAATCGATATACTTGCGGCTTGGTTTGTTTAATCAATTCACGTATAAGAATTCCATTGTTAAGGGATTTTGACATCTTTTCATTATCGATATTCAAGAAAGCATTATGCATCCAGTAGTTAGCCATCGGGTGCCCTGTAACTGCTTCCGTTTGAGCAATTTCGCACTCGTGGTGCGGGAACGTCAAATCCTGACCACCCCCATGGATGTCGATTGTTTCACCCAAATATTTACGCACCATAGCAGAGCACTCAATATGCCAACCGGGGCGACCTTGGCCCCATGGGCTATCCCAGGAGATCTCTCCAGGTTTCGCGGCCTTCCACAGGACAAAGTCCTGCGGATTCTCTTTGCGATCGTCGACTTCAATACGAATTCCATATTGAAGCTCTTCGAGATTTTGATGAGATAGCTTGCCGTAGTCAGCGAACTTACTCGTTCGATAGTATACATCGCCACGGCTTTCGTAGGCGTAATCCGTATCAACCAGCACTGCGATGAAATCAATAATCTCTTGTATGTTCTCCGTTACACGCGGATTGAGTGTAGCATCATTAACACCAAGCGCTCGGGTATCCTCAAGAAAGGCTTGAATAAACGTTTCCGCCAACTGTGGAACGGTCTTGCCCATTTCTTCAGCCTTGCGGATCATTTTATCATCAACATCAGTAAAGTTCGTAATATAGGTCACTTCATACTTTTGAGATTCTAAATAACGGCGTACGACATCAAAGAAAATGACAGGTCTTCCGTTCCCAATATGAATATAGTTGTACACGGTTGGACCACACACATACATTTTCACTTTGTTCGGTTCGATCGGAACGAACTCTTCTTTCTTGCGTGTTAGGGTATTATACACTCTGAGCGTCATGCTCTCTCACTCCTCCATTCTTTTGTCTTTCTTGTTCAAGCTGTGCTTTTAGTTCATTAATTTGCTGCTGTAGTTCTTCGAATATATCGATAACGGGGTCTGGCAAACTCGCATGATCCAAGCGATTCACGCGAACGCCATCCCGCTTCACTAGCTTTCCAGGAATGCACACGACGGTACTGTTAGAAGGAACCTCTTGAATGACGACTGCATTCGAACCAACCCTTGAATTTTCACCTACAGTAAAGGAACCGAGGATTTTGGCACCAGAGCCGATAACCACATTATTACCAATTGTCGGGTGTCTCTTCCCTTTTTCTTTTCCAGTGCCACCCAAAGTTACCCCTTGGTATAAAATAACATCATCACCAATCTCGCAAGTTTCCCCAATGACAACGCCCATTCCATGATCAATAAATAATCGTTTGCCGATTACTGCACCTGGATGAATTTCAATCCCCGTCATGAAACGACTCCATTGAGAAATAATACGCGCAATCGTGAAAACACGTCGTTTGTAAAACCAGTGGCCGATCCGATGTGCCCAAATTGCATGAAGACCGGAGTACGTAAAGGCGACTTCAAACCAATTGCGCGCAGCCGGGTCGTTATCGAATACGGCGGAAATATCGGATTTGATCGTTTTCCACATTTCTTCACCTTCTTAGTAGGAAGTTAACTTAGCGAGCCTGAATGAAGCTTGAAAGCAAAAAAGCCCCTGCAGCCATAAGGCTGCAGAGGCGTAGTATCGCGGTTCCACTCTGCTTGGTGACTCGGAAGTCTCCCAACTCAATTCCCGTAACGTGGGTGAATCGGCTACACCTACGGTTCTCCTGCGAGATTTCGGCGCGGCAGCTCCCAGGTGCATTTCCGATTACAGGGATTGGATAACTCACAGCCGAAGCAATTGGCTTCGATTATCCTCTCTGATGAATCCCACATTAAACGTACTCTCCTGATCGTTGCTTTTGATATTGTGTTAAGTATAGCGAAAAAAAACTCGCTTTACAATAAGTTCCGAAGGCGCGAACCGACTTTTTCTTTCCCCAGCAAGTAAATCGACATGTTCAGATCCGGACCGTGAACTTGTCCTGTTAACGCAGAACGGATAGACATGAACAATTGCTTCCCTTTATAACCCGTTTCTTTTTGTACTTGTTTAAGTAATGCAGGAATAGCTTCAACCGCAAACGACTCTGCCTGCTCCACTTGTTGAAGGAAGTTTGCTAGAACAGTAGGAACGTGTTCCTCTTTCAGGATGACAGCAGCTTCCTCATCAATAATCAGTTCTTCCGTAAAGAAGAGGCTGGACAGCTCCACTATCTCAGCTGCAAAACGCATTCTTTCTTGATTCAGGCCTACTAGTGCAGAAATCCATTCCCCCGTCGCTGCATCCAGCTCACCTTGGATATAACCTGCTTTTTGCAAGTGAGGCAAGCACAATTCAACAACTTGAGAGAGTGGAGCCTTTTTCAAGTAATGGTTATTCATCCAGTTCAGCTTGTCCATATCAAAAACAGCAGGACTCTTGGAAACCCGATCAAGATCAAACTGTGCAATTAATTCTTCTTTGGTAAAGATCTCTTCTTCGCCGACTGGAGACCAGCCGAGCAGCGCGATGAAGTTCACTACCGCTTCCGGCAGGTAGCCTAACTCTTTGTACTGCTCAATAAACTGGATAATGGACTCATCCCGCTTACTCATTTTTTTACGGTCTGGATTCAATATAAGTGCCAAATGAGCAAATTCCGGGACTGGAAGCCCCAAAGCTTCATACATCAAAATTTGTCTCGGCGTATTGGACAAATGTTCTTCACCGCGGATTACTAAGTCAATCTTCATTAAATGATCATCGAGGATAACAGCAAAATTATAGGTAGGAATGCCATCAGTACGTACGATAATAAAGTCGCCAATACCATTCGAATCAAATTCGACATGCTCACGTACTTTATCTTGGAAGCCAATCATACGATCTTGTGGCACACGGAAACGTGTGGACGGCTTACGCCCCTCTGCTTGATACGCTGCGACTTGCTCAGGCGTCAGGTTGCGGCACTTACCAGAATACCCCCCCATCTCACCACGCGCTTCTTGTTCCGCGCGCTCTTCTTCCAAATCCTTCTCCGAACAGTAACAGTGATAGGCATGTCCTTCACGAATCAGTTGGTCTGCAAAAGGCTGATAAATATCCAGTCGCTCCATTTGACGATAAGGACCATAAGGACCACCAATATCAACGCTCTCGTCCCACTCCAAGCCGAGCCACCTTAAACCGTTCAGTTGGTCATTAACGCCCGACTCCTTATGACGAGTCTGATCTGTATCTTCAAAACGAACAATGAAAGCACCGCCATGGCGGCGTGCCAACAAATAATCAAACAGTGCCGTACGGGCACCGCCAATATGTAAATGTCCCGTCGGACTTGGTGCGTAACGCACGCGTAAAGGCTGATTCATAATTGAAAACCCTCTTTTCCCCGATAATTAATACCTGCTATTCTAGCACATCTCGAATTAAACAAACAACCGATTGCGCAGCGACGCCTTCGCCTCTTCCAACGAATCCTAGTTGTTCAGTCGTTGTTGCTTTCACATTCACTTGATCTGATTTAGCTTCAAGCGCTTCTGCAATGATCTCAACCATTTGTGGAATATAGGGAGCCATTTTTGGCTTTTGAGCAATGATGGTCGAATCTGTATTGCCAAGGCGATAACCTTTATCTTTGGCCAACTGCCAAACCTGTTTAAGCAGAACTAAACTATCTGCATCCTTGAATTCCGCAGCAGTATCAGGAAAATGCTTTCCAATATCCCCTAGGGCAAGCGCCCCTAATATCGCATCGCTGATTGCATGAAGCAGCACGTCCGCGTCGGAATGTCCCAGCAAGCCCTTTTCATAAGGGATCGTTACGCCGCCTATAATGCACTTGCGTCCTTCTACTAATTGATGAACGTCAAACCCTTGACCTACCCTAATCATTGATGTCCCTCTCTCCTAACATTGTGTAGTATCCATTCTGCCCAAGGAAGATCCTCTGGGGTCGTAATTTTAATATTATAATAGTCCCCTTCGACCACATGGACGGTGATCCCCATTCTTTCTACTAACATCGCGTCATCAGTCCCGATAAAAGCATCGCGTTCCGCCCGCTCATGCGCTTCTTTCAAGAGGGCAAGCCGAAAAGCTTGCGGGGTTTGGATCGCCCACAAGCTTCGTCTATCTGGTGTAGATTGAATTTGTTTCGCTGCATTTACGATTTTGATCGTGTCCTTCACAGGTACAGCTAGTACTGCAGCATCTTGTTCCTGTGCTTTGCGAATGCATTCGAACACATGTTCGATATTCGTGAATGGTCTTACTCCATCATGCACAAGCACACACTCGGTACTATCCTGAAGGGCGTCCAGGCCTCGCTTGACTGAATCTTGGCGTTCATTACCACCAGCTATTACACTAGTGACTTTCGATAGCCCATAACCCTGTACGTAACCTCTACAGCGTTCAACGTCCGCTTCCCCAACAACCAAAATGATTTCGTCCACTGCATGTATGTTTTGAAATAATTGCAAGGTATGTACCAGAATCGGCTTCTGTCCTAGCAGTAAATATTGCTTACTTTCAGCCGTTCGCATACGCGAGCCTTTGCCCGCTGCCACGATGACAACCCCTAGCTTCCCCATATTGTCCCCACCTCAGAGCTTTCTCGCCGTATTACCTCCCCCTATCATACTGGTTTTACTGCGCTTTTTCCAATAATTTCGGTTTGGCGAAAATCATTCGACCCGCCGACGTTTGCAGCACGCTCGTTACCATTACTTCAAGCGTAGATCCTATAAATTCACGACCACCCTCAACGACGATCATTGTACCATCATCAAGATAAGCGACACCTTGTCCATGTTCTTTGCCGTCTTTAATGACTTGAACGATAATTTCTTCTCCAGGCAAAACCACTGGCTTAACTGCATTCGCAAGATCATTAATGTTTAATACCGAAACACCTTGTAGTTCACAAACTTTATTCAGATTAAAATCATTTGTAATGACTTTGCCTTGCAGCACTTTGGCCAATTTAACTAACTTACTATCGACTTCGGATATTTCTTCAAAATCACCTTCGTAGATCAGTACTTTGACTTCCAGTTCCTTTTGAATCTTGTTCAAAATATCGAGACCACGGCGTCCGCGATTCCGTTTTAGCAAATCCGAAGAATCCGCGATATGCTGCAGTTCTTCCAAAACGAATTCTGGTATGACTAATGTACCTTCAATAAAACCTGTTTTACAAATATCAGCAATCCGACCATCAATAATTACGCTTGTATCCAAAATTTTGTGCTCTTCATAGGGACGATGAGTCTGCTTATCTTGATTCCCGGAACGTACGTTCTTCAGTAATTGAATGAGCTCATCCCGCTTGTTGTATCCAATCCGAAAGCCCATAACAGCGAGTATAGTGGCAACGACAAAGGGTAATAAGGGACCGACCCACGTCGCTTTCTCTAATACCGGGTATAACATCACCGATACTAACAAACCAATCACTAGCCCTACGGTTCCTGCTAGCAGGTCAGATACAGGAATGCTGTCTACATTCTGCTCACCTCTCACTAACCACTTCATTCCAATATTGGCAATCCATACTGAGACCAGAAACATAGCTACCACACATAAACCCTTAATCCAAAATGCTTGTCCAGCCTCGCTCGTCAAACCTGCCATACTCAGTAAGGAATCACTCCATTGATACCCTAAACCTCCACCCATGATTGCAAAAATGATTTGTACCCATTTCCTCATCATAGATTCACCTCCACATCAACAATATTTAAGCCTTATTACAATTATGTTCCAATTTATCTATCGCTAATCACTTCTTGTCATGGAAAATTGAAATATTAGGGGGCTTCCTATATAATGAAATTGGAAGTTTACAAACACACTCGAGGTGGATGGAATGAGCTCCTTGACTTTAAAGCAGTTTCAAGATCAAGTGTCCGAATTGTTACTCCGTCACCGAAGTTTGCTTGATGTCTTATCCAAATTTCAACAAACCAATGCAGCCGCCAATCGTTCTGTGGTCAAATCCATAACGGAATGCGGATGTATCGGTATTCAGGCAACCAAACAGGCATATCACTCCGAGATGACTTTGGATGAAGCTAAGGATGTACTTGGAAACCATGTATCCGGTCACTTGTGCGAACACTGTACAGAAGTTGTGAGTGCAGAACTTGGAAGAAATCTCTTCTATATGTCCGCACTAAGCAACATCCTGGAAGTGGATTTGGAAAAAGTCGTTGAAAATGAATCGAAAAAATGTTCAACATTGGGACTCTTCAACATGTCATGACTGACATCTTTACCGTCTAGATTGGCTTAGGCTAAAACAAAAAAGCATTTATTTTCTCTGAGTTGATCAGAAGAAAATAAATGCTTTTTATTTTCGAAACTTTTACTTACAGGTCGGATTTTACGGAGTTTTTATCTTCTACAGCACGTCTTTTGTTCTTTCTCCGCAGTCGGATGAAGATCCCATCAACGTTTTTTTTTAAGCCGTACAGCGCGTAAAGAAGCAGCGGCACGAAAATCATTTTAGAAATCGACTCTGGCCATTGGACGGCAATCAGAATGGCAGCAGCCACGATAATCGGCGTGATCCAGATTGCTGCTTTGGGAATTCCTGCTTTTTTGAAGTTTGGATATTTCACGGTACTTACCATCAAATAGGAAAGAAGTACTGTGCTAACCAAAAGTACGTACACGTTAATTTCGGCCTTAAACAGCGCTAGCGTACATAGTACACCACCTGCAGCTGGGATAGGCAGACCAATGAAGTACCCAGGAGTTCCCGCAACAACATTGAAACGTGCGAGTCGAAGCGCTCCACAAATCGGGAAAATGGCTGTCACGATCCATGCAAAAGCAGGACTAATGACATTAGGGTCATTGAAAGCAACAACATACATGATAAAGGCAGGTGCTACACCGAAAGAAATGACATCGGACAGGGAATCTAGTTCTTTACCAAACTCACTCTGCGCGTTCAAGGCTCTCGCAACACGTCCGTCAAGTCCATCAAGCAGCATGGCTACAATGACGAGCACTGCTGCGCGTCCAGATTCACCATTAAAGACGAGAATAATCGACAGAACACCAAGGAATAAGTTCCCTACTGTAAAAAGGCTGGGAATTGATTTCGTTAACATATTTTTTTGTCCACCTCTGGATTTACTATACCCTAATCTTAACTTAATAAAACCTCAACAATAGATACTTTATGATTGTATCCACTTTAAATATGTCTGTCAATGAAGACTTGTTCTTGAATTCGCTTAAGGCCTTCTTTTATAGCACGGGCTCTGACTTCCCCGATACCATCAACTTCATCTAATTCTTCAATAGTGGCCATCATCATATGAGGTAAATAACCAAATTTTTCAACCAGATTGGCGATAATGATTGATGGTAAACGTGGTATTTTGCCCAACACGCGGAATCCGCGAGGAGACACAGATTCCTCGGCAATAGCATTCGTATGCGGATAACCAAGAAGGCGAATAATCTGATGAGGCTCTAGCAGTTCATCTGAAGAGAGCCGCTTTAAACCCGACTGCATATCCTTAACCTTCTCTTCAGACAGTTCACGCACGTAATCTTTAACAAGCAGGCGTGCTTCCAGCTCTGCATTGCCAACAAGCTCCTCAAGCTGCATGCTAATGAGTCGTCCTTCATTACCGAGCTCATTAATATAGCGATTGATTTCTGCTTTGATTCTAAGCACCATTTCGAAACGGGCAATCACGTTAGTTACATCGTGTAGAGTCACCAGTTCTTCGAATTCGGATGCACTAAGATTTGTCAATGACTGATCGAGAACGACCTTATATCTCTCTAGCGTCTGTATCGCTTGATTCGCTTTGGTCAGGATAACGCCAATATCCTTAAGTGCATACCGTAAATTACCTTGATATAACGTTATTACGTTCCGTCGCTGAGAAATTGAAACAACCAGTTTATTCGTTTGCTTCGCAACACGTTCTGCAGTTCGGTGCCGAATCCCCGTTTCTGATGAAGAAATTGATGAATCTGGAATTAATTGCGTGTTCGCATACAGAATTCTTTTTATGTCTTCACTAAGTATAATCGCCCCATCCATTTTGGCGAGCTCATATAAATAATTGGGAGAAAAATCACAATCTATGGAGAACCCTCCGTCGACAATCTCCATAACCTCCGGGCTATACCCAACTACGATTAGTCCACCCGTCTTGGCGCGCAAGACGTTCTCCAAACCGTCACGGAACGCTGTTCCAGGAGCTACCATCTGCAGTAGTTGGCTCATCACGTCACGCTTTGTCTCTTCTTTACTCATCATTTTCCTCCTGAAGCTTGCAGGTTGAGTGTTAGGAGTTAACTCAGCTCAGCTGCTAGGCTTCTGACACCTCGTTCACTCCAGTAAGTAATGTCCATGTTGGCTTGATGTGTTAATCAACAGTCCCCAAAGCACGTCAGGTTCCGCCGGTTAATTCAAATTCACCGAACACCACATTAGATGTTCATGGTAGGCTGATCTTCGAAGCTAGAAGTATGAATGAATACCTCATTTTCAGTTTTATCCTTTAGACCTATTATTAGACGATTGAATTAGGCCGAATTTCTCAAAACATGCATGTTTAAACAAATCGTTGATGCTATGTACATAGGGATGCTCACCTATCCATATAGCCCCCCTAAAGAAGGTAATACTTCCCTTTTCCAACAAACTCAATTATAACACTTCTATTTATATAGGGAAATTCAAACTTTAATTCAGATGAAAAAAAACGATTCAGAACGGATGCTGAGCTACCGAAGGGCTTGCGTACTTTCAAACTCGTTCGGTAAAGAAACCTACTAAAAAAGTTCTACGTTACTGGTCATCGATGCATTCAAATTGTTTCGCATCTTTCCTTAAATTAATTATTCATTACTGCTATTGCTTCCAAATAATTTTTGAATAACCTCTATTAACGTATTACAAGGAATCACTTTTATCTTTTTAAATGATGAGGTCATCTTTAACGCGTTTTTTGCCACATAGACCTGTTTGAACCCCATCCGTTCCAATTCCCGAATTCTCGCTTCCAATGTGGGTACTTTCTTTAGCTCGCCAGTTAGTCCAATATCAGCAATAAAAACAGTGTCACTCGGAACTCCCTTGTTCTTATAAGAGGATACAATGCTCATGATAATGGCCAAGTTGGAAGATTGCTCTTTTAAACGAAAACCTCCCGTTGTTTTAATAACTACATTTTTGGTGTATAACTCGATGCCAGCCCGTTGTTCCAAAATAGAGATCAGCGTGCTTAACTGCTCTCTTTTCATGGATTCCGCTATGCGTGAAGGATAGGGAGTAAAGCTATGGGAAATCAAACTCTCTATTTCTAAAATAATTGGACGAGTACCTTCTTTAACCACGGTCAATGCACTACCCGAAACAATATCATTAGCGTCGCGTTGGGTCATAAAGAACTCTGATGGATTATCAATGGGGAGCATACCTGTCTCTGTCATAGAGAAGAAACCAATCTCTCCTGTACTTCCATAACGATTCTTACTTGCAGAAAGCTGCTTTAACTCCTCGCCATTCTCTCCATCCAATACAAGCACTGCATCTACCAAATGCTCCAACGCTCGAAGACCTGCCAATTCATTATCTTTGGTCATTTGACCAACCATAATGACCGCACGCGGTCTTTTCGGCTCTTTCGCCATTCTTAATAAGGCATTTGCACATTCCATTGTTTGCGTTGGAGATCCTGGTCGAGAGTTATATTCTTCTAACACAAAAGTTTGGATACTATCAATAATAATTAAATCGGGATCCACATTATCAATACAACCAAGCACGTTATTTAGACTCGTATCTGAGTATACCCACACATTTTTTTCAATATTAGGAATGATTCGTTCTGCCCTACGTTTGATTTGACTATCGCTTTCTTCTCCGGAAGCATATAGCACTTTATAGCCCATCTTCGCAACATCCTGGGAAACTTGCAGCAAGAGTGTTGATTTACCTGCACCAGGTTCAGCAGTAATAATCGTAAGGGAATCCCGAACGATACCTCCGCCCATCACACGATTAAATTCACCAATAGACGTAACAATTCTATCACTATTCTGCGATTCTGTTTCAGATAGACGCTTTAAAGTCACATTGGGCTTCGCAACGCGTTTACTAGTCGTACCTACGCTCGTCGCTTCTTCCTCAAGCGTATTACGAGCCTGACAATTATTGCAGAAGCCTTGCCATTTCGAATGTGGAGCACCACAGTCGGTACACATATATACCGTTTTATTTTTCATTATAGCTTCACTCATCCTAGTCAAATAATATCTTTAAAGTTTATCATTTTTCGCTAATCGATCAAAGTCAAAACATAAATAAAAGCATTTTGCCTAACCCTAAACGGGTCGAGCAAAATGCTTTTTAGCTCTCTTATTGCGCAGTTACGCCTTCGCCACGAAGAACGACAAGCTCGCCTTCTTTTTCATCAATCGTTAAAGAATCACCTTTGGCAATCGTGCCTCTGAGGAGTTCCTCAGACAAACGATCTTCAATATGCTTCTGAATTGCTCTACGCAATGGTCTCGCTCCATAAGTCGGGTCGAAGCCTTCTTTGGCGAGGAACATCTTCGCTTTATCTGTAAGTGCAAAGTCTACCTCTTGCTCTTTCAGACGTTTACGTAGATCTTCGGCCATCAAGCTCACGATGCGAGTGATATGCTCTTCATCCAAGGAATGGAACACAATCGTTTCATCGATACGGTTTAGGAATTCCGGACGGAAGCTTTTCTTAAGCTCTGTCATCACTTTATCTTTCATGTTGGAGTAATCCTTACCGGCATCCTGCGCCGCTGTAAAACCAAGCGAGGAATTTTTCTTAATCGTATCGGCTCCAACGTTTGAAGTCATGATGATGAGCGTATTGCGGAAGTCGACGGTGCGACCTTTGGAATCGGTTAAACGACCATCTTCCAACACTTGAAGCAAGATATTAAATACTTCTGGATGTGCTTTCTCAATTTCATCGAGCAGCACAACGGAGTAAGGCTTACGACGAACTTTCTCCGTCAACTGACCGCCTTCTTCATATCCAACATATCCCGGAGGAGCCCCCACCAATCTGGACGTTGAGTGTTTCTCCATGTACTCCGACATATCAATTCGGACTACCGCGTTATCGTCACCGAATAAAGACTCTGCCAGCGCGCGCGCCAACTCTGTTTTACCTACACCCGTTGGGCCAAGGAAAATGAAGGAGCCCATTGGGCGCTTAGGATCTTTCAGACCAGCTCTGGCACGACGAATCGCGCGACTGACTGATTTCACAGCTTCTTCTTGACCAATTACGCGTTCATGAAGAATTTCTTCCATCTTGAGTAAGCGTTCTGTCTCTTCCTCAGCAAGCTTGGTTACAGGAATTCCAGTCCAGCTTGCGACAATTTGCGCGATATCATCTGGTGTCACCTCTGTGTCCAAACGACCTTGCTTCTCTTTCCACTCGTTCTTCGTTGTGTCAAGTTCCTCACGCAGCTTTTGTTCAGTATCACGCAGACCAGCAGCCTTTTCAAACTCTTGACTCTGAACAGCCGCATCTTTCTCCTTGCGGATATCCTCAAGCTTATTCTCGAGCTGTTTCAATGAAGGGGGTACCGTATAGGAGCGAAGTCTCACTTTGGAGCTCGCCTCATCGATCAAATCAATTGCTTTATCTGGTAAAAACCGATCCGTAATATAACGATCAGAGAGCTTAACAGCTTCTACAATCGCAGCATCCGTGATTTTCACGCGGTGATGCGCTTCATATCGATCGCGAAGTCCATGAAGAATTTGAATAGCTTCATCCGGAGATGGTTGATCAACCGTAATTGGTTGGAAACGACGCTCTAGCGCAGCATCTTTTTCAATATATTTGCGATATTCGTCTAAAGTCGTTGCACCAATACACTGTAATTCGCCTCTGGCGAGTGCCGGTTTAAGAATGTTAGATGCATCAATTGCACCTTCCGCACCCCCAGCGCCAATTAAAGTATGCAGTTCATCGATGAATAACACGATGTTGCCCGCTTGACGAATTTCGTCCATGATTTTTTTCAAACGGTCTTCGAATTCGCCGCGGTATTTCGTACCTGCAACGACAGAGCCCATATCGAGTGTCATAACTCTTTTATCTTTTAAGGTTTCGGGAATTTCATTGCTGATAATTTTTTGAGCGAGACCTTCTGCGATTGCCGTTTTACCAACGCCCGGCTCCCCAATGAGGACAGGGTTATTTTTTGTTCTACGACTCAATACTTGAATAACACGCTCAATCTCTTTACTGCGTCCAATGACAGGGTCCAGATGACCCTCTTTGGCATACGCCGTGAGATCTCTTGCTAAGCCATCCAATGTAGGCGTGTTCACATTAGGATTACTGCCATGGCTTGGTGACACCGTCTCACTGCTTCCCAGAAGCTGAAGCACTTGTTGACGAGCTTTGTTCAACGAGACACCAAGGTTATTGAGCACGCGTGCAGCAACACCCTCGCCTTCGCGAATAAGTCCAAGTAAAATATGCTCAGTGCCCACATACGTATGTCCCAATTTTCTCGCTTCATCCATGGAGAGCTCTATGACCTTCTTAGCTCTTGGGGTATACGCGATATTAGTCGGCTGCTCTTGCCCTCTACCAATCAGAGATTCAACTTCATCTTGGATCTTTTCAAGGCCTAGTCCCAAGGCAACTAGCGCTTTTGCGGCAATCCCTTCACCTTCACGAATGAGTCCAAGTAAAATATGCTCGGTTCCAATATTATTGTGCCCTAAACGAACTGCCTCCTCTTGTGCAAGAGAGAGTACCTTTTGCGCACGTTCCGTAAATCTTCCAAACATCATAGAGAAACACCTCCAAAATTAGTATATCTATGGGAATCCTAAAGGATGAATCAAATTACTTTGTTAAATCCGGCCAAATCTTTCACGAATCAACTCTGCTCTTCGGATATCACGATCTTCGGGTGATAACTTCTCTCCAGCATACTGCTGAAGGAATCCAGGCTGCGTCATCACTAAAAGTTCGTTCAACACATCAGATGAAACGTTATTAATGATGCCCAAATCAATCCCTAACCTAACATCAGACAATCGTTGCGAAGCCTCTTTCGAGTCCATAACACCTGCATAAGACAAAATGCCAAGAGAACGGTTAACACGATCTATCATCCGCATTCTAGATTCCTGAATCAACTTATGCCTAGCAGCGCGCTCATGTTCAATGATTTGTCGAGCTACACTGTAAAGATTATCAATAATCTCTTCTTCCGATTGCCCAAGCGTAATCTGATTTGAAATTTGGAACAGGTTACCTAAAGCTTCGCTGCCTTCACCATATAATCCTCTAACGGTTAACCCAACTTGAGTCACTGCAGATAATATACGATTAATTTGCTGACTCAACACCAAGGCTGGCAAATGCATCATTACAGAAGCGCGAATCCCAGTGCCTACATTAGTGGGGCAACTCGTAAGGTAACCTCTTTTCTCATCGTATCCATAGTCTAGCTGCGTCTCAAAAATATCATCAATCTGATTCGCCAAATCCCACACTTCTTTGATCTGAAATCCTGGACATAAGCATTGTATGCGAAGATGATCCTCTTCGTTGATCATAATGCTAATCGATTCATTTTCGCTTAAAATAACCGCGCCATTCCTCGATTCATTAGCCAGATTCGGACTAATTAAGTGTTTTTCCACAAGTACCATTCGCTCTAGCTCGTTGAGATCCGATAACGGAATTAGAGAAAAGTTGCTAATGGTTTCCAACTCTTCATTTTCAAGTACCCCAGATAACTGCTCAAGCACTTCTTGCGACTGTTGATTAGAAGCCAGCATCGGATATGGATAATCCCTGAGGTTGCGTGCAATTCGGATCCGACTGCTGATGACGATATCCGACTCAGGTCCATCACCCTTCATCCATTCACTCAATGCATCTCCTGTAAACCGCTGCAGTGTCACTCCATTCACACCTTCCTCAAGAGACTACGTACCGGCTATCTTTTTTTCGATTTCACGAATTTGATCCCGAATGTCGGCTGCCTGTTCAAACTCTTCTCGTTCGATGCGAGCCATCATATCTTTTTTAAGTATGTCTATTTCTCGTTTATATTGAATAATACCACCGGAGCGTTTAGGAACCTTGCCCACATGGACAATGTTTCCATGAACTCTTTTGAACAAAGGATCCAACTTTTCTGAAAAACTCTTATAGCAGGAACCACACCCAAACCGGCCTAGTTTACTAAATTGCGAATACGTAAGTCCACAGTGGTCGCAACGAATTGCCTGCGATTTAGCCGAACTGACGGAAGAAGGATCGAAATCAAGGAGCCCTGACAACAGATTATGAATCGAGAAGCCATTAGACGTTCCCGGTATCATTTCACCCTTCTCGCGTGCGCAATTTTCACAAATGTGGAACTCGTTCTTGTCACCATTGACTATCTTCGTAAAATGAAGAGTAGCTGGACGCTTGCCGCACTCCTGACAAATCATTTAATTATGCCCTCCTCATTTGCTAAGTAAGGAAATCAGCATGGCTTTCAAAATTTTGGCACGAATTTCATCACGCAGTGGCAATTTAAAGATTAAGACATCTCTCGATATCGCAGCCCGTATAAGATTAGCCTCCCGCGCGGAGATATAATGCCCCTCTTGCAGTTGGTATACGAGTCCTTCCGAGGTCACTTGATCGATGTGTGTATGAATCGTGCGGAAAATATGATCTAAAATAGATCCGTGACTTTTAAGCTCAATCTTTTGGATGCGAATATATCCACCGCCACCGCGCTTGCTCTCCACAACATATCCCTTTTCCAAAGTAAACCTTGTGCTTATTACATAGTTGATTTGGGAAGGCACACATTGAAATTGTTCAGCTAGATCGTTGCGTTGAATCTCGATTGCTCCTTCTGAACTTTGCAGCAGAACATGTTTCAAATACTGCTCAATAATTTCAGATACATTACGCATCAATTCATCCTCCCGTAACGCTAGAAGTAAATTGACTTTGACTTTCTTTGACCTTAACTAGATTATAATCATTTCCTTTCTTTTTGACAAGTGCTGCTCAGAAAATCCGTGAACCTGCGGTCCGATATCTAGAAGTATCCCTTACTATTGTTGACCTTCCCTACAGTTTTATTCGAGATAACAACAAAAAAGCCTTCTTGAGATTTCTCTCAAAAAGGCTTCTACGTGCTTGGCAACGTTCTACTCTCCCAGAACCCTGCGGTTCAAGTACCATCGACGCTGGAGGGCTTAACGGTCGTGTTCGAGATGGGAACGCGTGGGTCCCCTCCGCCATCATCACCAAACAGTC
>NZ_JAAIKC010000022.1 GCF_010820665.1 Paenibacillus sp. SYP-B3998
AGCCGTTTCTGGATACAATTCTCCAGCAAAATTCCCAATCTTAGGCACTAAAAATATGCACAAAGCGAGAATTGGGATTCCAATAAGAATAACAGCTATCTTCAAAAAGAGTGTTTTTCCTCGTTTCGTAAACTGCACCTCACTTATTTAATGTCAGTTTTTACTTTACAACATAATTTATCGTTTTACAATAAATTAATATCGTTTTTGATAAAAATAAAAAGTATTTCTCATTACAAAGAAATGCTCTTAATTTTAAATGTTAAATTTACAACTTATTCAACAAAACTGCCCGTTAGCGGAGCGAAGGGCTGTAACGCTGCAACGCTTGCCAAATACAACTTATTTCTCTCAGCGACAATCGGTACAACTTTTATGGTGATCCGACAAGCCTGCCAACATATCGCGTTTGTTGGTGAAACCCCTAACCCAAAGAAAATCATTGCATTCGAGTTTACTCGAAGGTATATACTTGGTTCATGGAAAACTTATTAAGCATTCGACAAGTCGCTACTGTCACAGGTCTTAGTGTCCACACACTTCGCTATTATGAGAATATAGGTCTGCTATGTTCCATTGATCGCAATGAAAATGGGTATCGATGTTATTCTTCAGCAGACATTACTTGGATTGAGTTTTTAACTCGTCTTAAAGCCACTGGAATGTCAATTACCAAAATGCTAGAAATCGCCGAACTCCGGAGGCAGGGTGATTCAACTCTAACTGAACGGAGGATACTTCTCGAGGATCACTATGAAAAAGTTCAACAACACATGGTTGAACTTCAGGAAAATCTAAATTTGCTTGCACATAAAATCGTTATTTACAAGGAAATGGAGGACAATTTTGCAAAAGAGCATTAAATAAGTATATTTACGATAAAGTATCATACCATCTCAAGAAATATCATATCGGTGTGGAGCTGCCTGAAACCAGCAACACCAAATGATATTTTTGAGAGCGCATATCAATGGAAACCATTTCATTCCATTTATTGTTTATATAGGATTTAGATCAAATAGAGGAGATGATACCCATTCACATGAAAAAGCCATTTCTTACTTATATCATCGCTCTCGGCATATTTGGAATCATCAATACGGAACTTGGTGTTGTGGGCGTTTTACCGCAGATTACGAAGAATTTCCAAATCAGCGTTTCCCAAGCAGGTTTACTTGTAAGCATGTTTGCTCTTATCATCGCGCTTTCGGGCCCGTTTATGACATTATTATTTTCAGGAATAAATCGTAAAAAAATCTTAGCAGGTGTCATTGCCCTTTTTGCAATCTCCAATCTTGTTTCAGCATTCGCCCCTAACTACACGGTTCTATTAATTGTTCGTGTCCTACCTGCTTTTCTTCATCCCGTTTATTTCTCAGTTGCATTTGCGGCTGCTGCCAGTTCTGTCCCAAAAGAACAAAGTGCCAGGGCAGTGGGCAGAGTTTTTACAGGCGTAACTGTAGGGATGGTTTTAGGGGTTCCGATCACATCATTTATTGGGGATCAGTTTTCACTTGACGCTGCATTTCTCTTTTCCGCAATTATTAATGTTATCACATTTATCGGAATTATAAGTTGGATTCCATCCCTACCAGTAACAGAAAAACTGTCCTACGGGAAACAATTGAAAGTTTTGGTGAAACCTCAATTATGGCTTAGCATTGCAGCCGCTTGTTTCATTCTTGCAGCATTATACTCCGTATATGCCTATTTTGCTGAATATCTTGGAAAAGTAACGAACATGAATGGTAAAACAATAAGTGCCATGTTGATTCTTTTTGGGGCGAGCGGTGTTTTCGGTAACCTGCAGACAGCAAAGCTATTAAGTAAAAATATGATCAAAACTACCATTTATTATCCTTTGGTCATGGGAGTGATTTATTTATTGATATCTTATGCAGGGGCATATATCATTCCAATGACCGTTATTATCATAGTATGGGGGGCTATTTTTACCGGCGGTCTCATTGTAAGCCAAACTTGGTTAACTTCTGAGGCATCAGAAGCACCTGAGTTTGCCAACAGCTTGTTTGTATCCTTTGGAAATTTGGGTGTCGCATTAGGCACCGTAACAGGTGGCTGGTTTTTATCCCAACTGGGAATACAACGGATTATTTTTAGCGGTGCAATTTTTCTAATGCTTGCATTCATCTGTATTGGACTAAAAATAAAGCTTTTTGATCAAAAACAAGAGAAGATCTATCAATCAAACGATTGATAAAATGAACCAGCGGCAGATCAGGACGCAAAATAGTCCTAGACTGCCGCTGTTTTTAACTCGTCCCAATTACCCTTGTACTGCACACATTGTTCTTTCGTAAAAACTGAATGACAACAATTCCGCAAACGTATCCCATCTAGCCTTTGAGTCTTCAGTTCTGCTCCCTTTCTGATTCAATTATCGTTCTCGGTTAGCGTAACGAAAGGCTGCCTAGCGACAGCCCTTCTCAGTGTTGAACTATAGTTTTTCGTTAGTTGAATGAATCAGGAGCCCATGTAGAAATACCATCCCCGGGAGTGGCGATGACAAGCATCTCATTACCGGTGTATCCTTACTGTAACTGTGAAAACACAATGGATTTCTTCCCATAGCTAACTGTGATTCACTAAAAAGACGCTCCTTGCAGGAGTGTCTTTTCTCTTTTTAGACCAATTCTAATTAAGGCTTCATTCCGATCTGAACAAAGAAGAGCCTAAAGACTCAAAAATAGAAAGCAAGTCTAAATGGGGTCCCACCAGCAAAACGCGGATTAACAAAGTTAAGGGGGAATTTACCCAAAGAACATCTATTTTTACCACGATAAGAAGTCTTGCCGTACTGAAAACCCTTGCCAATCCTTCGTTCTCAGTCATTAACGAAATCGATCTGTCTGTTTGAGATATACCCCAAACTGATGTCAGACTGCAGTCTTAAAATCGTCTAGATAGGGTCGTTCTCGTCTTTTTCTGACGCCTCATTCACCGACTCTATGAGCCTAGCTGGACACATTGACGGCTCAGCGTTGTAAATCAGCGTTTTGTTGGCGATACCCCGTTATGATTATAAAAAAAGGGCAGGGTTTAAAAAGATTTAAGATTGTGGATATCTGCACTTATCTTTCATCGTATTGTTAATAATTAAAGACATGAAGGATTGAGAGATTGATAGAGGGGATGGCGGACGTAGCCCACCGGGAGGAGCTAGGAGGAATAGAACACCTTTGTATCCTAGCTGGTTCATGACCGATTTCACACTATCTAATTGACTGCCAACAAATATATGGGTTATGGCTTTTTCTGCGAACTCTTTATTTTCAGCATTCAACTAAATCACCTCAGCTGGCCACCACAATTACTTTATAGAAGTCTTCAATGCTCCACATTAGACTCAGAGGTTAACTGGTACACATGTATTTTAGCATGAAGCTCAAATGCGGTAAAAGCCAATTTATTGAGCTCCTTCGTAACGATCCCACGCTCACTTTGTGTTGCGGTTCTCCACGCTTTCTGTAACTGCAAATTTTTTAAAAACGCCGATCCGCACCTTGCAAAAACAACTTTTCTTGGGTACAATTTCCATAATAAACCTTGTAGGAGGAAATCCAATGCATCCTCAAAAAGTCCCCCGTTAAGCCCGAGGTCCTCCATCCATGTGTTAGTCGCTATTCACCCAAATTAATCAAAGGGAGATGCACGCTAATGCACATGAATGGACCTGTAAATATTACACGAAACGAAAGACTCCAGACCTGCCACGAAATTGCTTCGAGATTACGTGAGGTATACCGAGAACGAATCCTTGCCATTGGGGTCTACGGTTCTGTTTCCAGAGGTACAGACGGTCCTTTCTCGGACATTGAGATGTTTTGCGTACTAAATAAATCAAGCGAATCCGTAGATTTTAGCTATGAATGGTCGGCAGGGCCATGGAAAGCAGAAGTGGACGTCTGTAGTGCGGACATTCTCCTTAATTCCGCCTCTACTGTTGAGGGAAGATGGCCTTTGACGCATGGACCATTCTTTTCTCAACTTAGCCTGTATGATCCAAAAGGCTTTTTCCAAAAATTAAAGGAAGCTGCCTTAGCACCAACAAAGGAAGATTTCAGGCATGCAATCAATGAAGTCCTTGTAGGGGAAGTGTACGAGCTTATTGGGAAACTAAGAAATGTCAGTCTTAACGGCCCTCACACCTACTTGCCGTACTTGGCAATGGAGTTCGCCCAATACGGAGCGATGTTAGTAGGGTTGCACAACCAAAGACTTTTCTCGACTGGCTCAATGGTTCTACCGGAATCACTAGAACTGCCTAGTCGTCCAGAAGGATTCGACAATGTTGTTCGGATGGTTATGTCTGGAGAATTAGCAGAACCTTCAAAGATCGTTGCAGCTTGTGAAAATTACTGGAATGGCCTTGTGAATTGGGCAGCCGAACATGACTACGTAATTAGTACACAACGAATCCCCTTTTGATCTGCAAATGCGACACTTACATTAATATATTATGATTTTGATATGCCAAAGACCCCTTTCGCGAGGGGTCTTTTTTGGATGCGAATCATCAAGACTTGGTAGGATGTCGAATCTCTCCCCATACAGTATTCGCTGAACTACTAAACTCTCGTTAGTTCAACAAAAGGATGCTCCACGCCTTCGCTTAGGCTACGTCCTCCTCATTATATTCCATTTCGAAAATACTTTATTTTCACTTAACAGATTCTTCAAATCTGTTTTAGCATGGTCTCGGATGGACTCGTAAAAGGTTATGAAACTTACATCTCTTGATTTTCCTAGTCGAGGTCGACCATATACAATCATTCATGGAACCCCTTCGACCTTTGTTGGTTACTTGAACGCTTCATCAAATGCGCTTTCCATTTGCTCGGCCTCCTCGGATACTACGAAAAAGATATAGTTTCCTTTCTTTTTTAGGACATGCTTCTCAACGAGAAAATATTGGTCCGGACGATAATCTTTAAATTTGACCTCTTGCGCTTCTATTCTTTTCAATATTTTCTCTTGGATGCTCTCCAGTTGATTTGCATCCTTCACTTTAATGACAGTCAGTTCGTCGGCTTTTATATTGGTTACAGCTGTATAAAGAATAAAACTCTCTACTTCCTGAGGTTTGATTTGATACAACTTTTCCAGTTTATGCGTATCATCTTCTTTCAAGTTATCAAGCTTGACTGTCTGTTTAATATGTTTTCCCACTTCGAGGGCTGAAAGATGACTCTCTCCTTCTTCCTTGCTAGAACAACCTACTGAAGCACCGAAGACAATGATATATACGAATATGCCCATAAACCATTTTTGGTTGATATTTTCAAATTGCTTTATCATTCGATCCCCTCACTTATATTTTTAATTGAGGGATCTTCAAAAAATGTATTTACATTATATAGAAGCAGCATGTCATTAATCTGATTGTCAAATAGGAGCGTATTCAAATTCTTTTCATAGTATCTAAGGTCTACAACATAGATTTCACTAAAATGTGGCGCTAAAAAGGGAATAAAGCAGTTGGCATAAGAATCCTTGACCACGAGCAGCTTCCTGCCCTCTGGATTGCCCGTTGTTATTTTTACGAGCGGATAATTCCCATCTAAAAAGACAGTATATTTATCTTTTTTGCGGATATTATCCATCTCGTAGAGAGAATCCGTGCTTTGATTCTCATCGACATACTCTACTTTGTAAGCTACCTTCTCCTTCGGTGTAAAAAGTTCGATACTATCTGGATTTAAGTGTCTGAATCCGCTTTTGGAATAGAGCGAACCGTAGAATTCATCCGTCACCTTCGTAATGTTGAAATACGCCTCATCCTTAGGAGTAAAGCCCATTTGTTCACTCAACGCCCGATATCCATAATAAGCGCCTCTTGTGGTCCAATGGTGGTCCGTTTGATAGAAAATATACTCTTCTTTTTTAGAACTTAACGCGGGATATAGATTGAGAAATCGAATGTCTCCGCGGAGAGATTGTTTCACTTTATCGATATACATCAACTCATCGCTGTCCGCGACATAATCAGGGAGTTTATTGTCCAATACGCTGGCAGCCGTTGGCACGAGCATCACAAATTTACGTAGTGTAGGTGTGGCTATGTCGAAGGAATTGATCGCTCCTGCCTTTTCTTTCAAGTCCTCCGCTGCAGGTGGACTAAACTTCTGGATCAGGAATCCGTCCTTACCCAAGTAAACTCCGTTACTTTCCTTTTTCCCGAGAACCCGATCCGCATCTGATTTCACTCCGATCCACAAATTTCTTGCCATAAACTGGTCAGATATATATTTTTCATAATTAGAAGTGAATTTCCCAGAGACAAGGCTTTGAAATGAGAATTTCGGCAGCTGCTCCAAATTCCGATTCTC
Organism: Paenibacillus sp. SYP-B3998; assembly: GCF_010820665.1. Taxonomy (GTDB): domain Bacteria; phylum Bacillota; class Bacilli; order Paenibacillales; family NBRC-103111; genus Paenibacillus_E. Next base: position 6,351 of record NZ_JAAIKC010000022.1, read on the forward strand.
CGAATCTGAAAATATTTTATTCGGATTGAATAAATTGAGTACAAGTATAAGTGCTATAAACAATAAGAGTACTATGGCCATCAAGTATTTATTCAATTTATCATATCTTTTCAGAAAATCACCTCATTCTAAGGTGGCTAGCGTAGCAGCCATACGATTAAAATCTAAAGTATAAGAAAGGGTTGTAGGTTTCATTGACCAAATAAGCTGTTGAAAGAACCATTAAACTGACATAAATCGCCTGAGCCACGATAACGCCTGACATGTTCAACTTGTCTTTGAGGTATTGAAAAGCCCTTTGGGGAAGCGGTGTTGCGCAAATCGCCACAACCAGTAACAATCCGAGATTCGTCGATAAATAATACAGAGCCTGACGATCCGCAAAATCATGCGTGCCGAAACCAAACATCGTTCCGATGAATTCCATCGCTACAAAAAGATCTTCGAATTCAAAGAGTACCCACCCTACAATCACGATTATCAATGTATAAAGATGTCCTACAAAGCTAGGTCTATGCGTAAGCCATTTTAGTAGAAACAGCTTTTCAACCGTTACAAACAAACCAAAGTATAGTCCCCATAGAACGAAATTCCAACTTGCCCCATGCCATAATCCGGTCAGCAGCCATACCACGAACAGATTTCGAAACTGCTTCAGCTTCCCTACTCGATTACCGCCAAGCGGAATGTAGACATATTCACGAAACCAAGAGCCCAGTGAGATGTGCCACCTACGCCAAAACTCCGTTACGCTTTTGGATATATAGGGATAATTGAAGTTCTCCATGAAATTAAACCCAAACATCTTACCCAGCCCCCGTGCCATATCTGAATATCCACTAAAGTCAAAATAAATTTGGAAGGTAAAGGCCAAGATGCCGAGCCATGCTGAAAGCACCGTAAGATCGTCCATCGGCGTTACTTTCACACTCGTCCAAAGCAGTCCGATATTATTAGCAAGCAGCACTTTTTTGGCAAGCCCTCTAATGAATAATTCTGCGCCTTCACCAAACTGATCCAAAGCCACTTTTCTTGCAATCAACTGCTTGGAAATATCGCCGTATTTCACAATCGGACCCGCAACAAGCTGTGGGAACATCGTCACATAGGAACCAAAAGATATCATATTCTTTTGTGCAGCTACTTTATCCCGATAGACATCCACTATATAAGACATCGTCTGAAAGGTATAAAAGGATATTCCTATTGGAAGCGGCAGAGCTGTCACATGAATATTCAAGTGGAATAGTTGATTGATATTATCTACGACAAAGCCATAGTATTTGAAGAAACAAAGTATCCCTATACTAACGACCAAGGAATTGATAAATATCGCTTGAGCAATCCACTTATGACTTCTATACTTCTCGATCAGCAAACCGTTCATAAAGTCGAAACCCGTAGAAAAGATCATGATGAGTATATATAGCGGTTCACCCCATGCATAGAACACCAAACTTACGACGAGCAGGACAAAGTTCCGAAGAACCTTAGGTGAGACATAGTAAACAAGAATCGTCAGAGGCAGAAACAAGAAAAGAAATATAAGACTACTAAATACCAACGTTCATCTACCTCCTAAGCAAAACGCCTATTTCACTTGATCTTTCAAAAAGTCTAATAAAAGCGTGTAATATTCTTTTTTAAAATGGATGCCATCTGTATCGTGCAAGTTTTGATTATTTTGAAATACCGGAGATAAATCAATGAATTTCACCTGTTCCTTTGCAGCTAGCTCTTTCAGTCCCTTATTATAATCCTTGATATTTTTATAACGAGGTTCTTCCTTCTCGGCCTCCGCTGTAACCGGTGTAACCGATACTATCATGATGTTGGCATTTGGCAGTTTCCCCTTGATTTTATCGATCAATATCGCGTATTGCGTCATCGAAAATTCCTTGGGATTGTTAGTCGGCCATAAGATATCATCCGACCCCAAATGGATAAATACATTTTTCGGGTTTTTGCTTGCTAAAACATCGACGTCATCCAATGCGAATAATGCCGTTGCACCGGCTTTCCCCATCACATTCGCGTCATCCAAAATCTCGTGAAAGGACAGTCCTTCGGTAATCGAATCTCCCAAAAATACACTTGTTCTAAAGATGGATTTATAGGATTTATCCACTGTAGTGGTTGATTCATATTGTTGTTCATTTGCCCCAGAGGCCTGTTCGCCGTCTTGATTTCCGCAGGCTGCGAGGGATATAGTGAGTAAACCGATAAATAGCATGGCCATATATTTTTTTAACATTTCAAAATCTTCCTCTCTTTTTTAAGTTAAGCAACTGAATTTAGTTAGGCTATTCGCCTGTACCTTAAATACACATGTAGCAGAAACAAGCAATAGGATAGCGGATAAGGCAAGGATCATACTTTTTTTATAATTGGATCTCCTCTCTATGCAAACTCTATCTAGTTGAAATATTCATTTCATAGAGTTATTTTAATAGAGGCAGATGAAGATAAAGCGGAGTCGAAATAAAGATGAGGTGAAGATTACGCGAAAAAAAACCACTTTTCCAGACGTTAAAAAACACGTCATGAAAAGTGGTTATTAAGTATTTAAACTTGTTTCTTTAACCAGAAGAAAAACAAAACCCCGTCTTCTGTGTTCACCGCGCCGTATGACATACCATGTAACTCCAATATATTCTTAGAAATGGCAAGTCCTAATCCGGTCCCGCCTCGTGCTCGGTTGCGTGCCATATCTCCACGATAGAAGCGGTCCCATACTTTATCTAGTTGATCTGTGGGAATGTGAGCCCCCTTATTTTCAATACACACCTTAACCTGATCTTGTTCTTCATGAATTGAAATGAAAATGTGTTCTTGTTCTGGTGTATAGCGAATCGCATTCGTTAGAAAGTTGGTAAGAACTTGCTCGATCCGATGTTGATTCGCCATGACTTCAACGGTTGCAAGCTTGGTATGCACATGAAGTTGTTTACCGTTGAATTCCACAGATAGTTTTTCACAAATCTCTTCAATGAGTTTATCGATGCTAAAGAGATCCATCTTCATTGAATACGTGCCTGATTCAAACTTGGCCAACTCAAGCATATCCACAATCAACAGATCCATTTTATCCACTTCTTTGTCCATAGCTTCGAAATAATGATCTTTTTTATGTGTAGCAACGCCATCCTTCAGAATCGAAATACAACCTTTCATAACACTAAGAGGCGTCTTTAGCTCGTGAGATACCCCTGAAATAAATTCTCTTCGTGTACGTTCTAATTGCTTTTCTTTCTCAATGTCCTTCTGCAACTGTTCGATATAGGTATGCAGAGTTTGAGAAAGAGAATTGATACTTTGAGACAAGTCACCAATTTCATCATTGGATCGAATTGCAATCGTTTCCGAAAAATCTAAGCTTGCAATCCGTTTAGTCATCTTATTGATTTGCAGCAAGGGTTTCGCGATCTTTCTAGAATAGTAGAAAGCAGCAAAAACAATGAGAAACATAACTATAGCAATCAAGTACACATAATAATCTTGGAGCATCTGTACGGCTTCATCAACAGGTTGCAGCGAAGCTATCGAGAAAATATAACTGAATGTACCATCTTGCTCTTTGATCGGGTCAATGAACAGCTTGTATTTCACTTCGTTTTGCGTGAAATCAAGAATTTGCAAGGAATCATAGCTGTATTTCGTATCATCGAATATTAAAGCGGCTTGAAAATCCTTCAATCTGTCCATATACAAGCTATTCGTATAAATTAAACTTGAGGATTCACTTCCATTTGGGAATTGAACTTTGGTAATTGTACCGTTAAGTAAAATCTCAGGAGATATGGATTTAACTGTATTTGAATTTTCATTTTCCGTTTGAAGCTCGTATATCTTTTTGGAAATTTTCTCATTCTCCCAATACATATTGGATTCTTTTCCCACCAATTGTACAAGATAAGGAATTAACGCAAGGCCCTTCTTATATGCTGAAATAGAAACACGTGCTTTCGTGGTCAGAAGGAGTTTCGCTGAACTTGGAACACTCGTTATAATCTCATTAATGTTTATCAAATGATAGAGCGGAATGGTCATCGTTTTACCAGATGACTCCTTGTTAGATTTAATTGCATCCATCTTGACTTCCACATAGAAATCATTCACATTTTTTAAGTTACCTAGGCTATCTAATGTCGTAATCCATATATTATTTTGCCTATAAAAATCCTGCTCCAGCTTCTGAATTGTAAGTACATTCCCGCCACTTTTTAAATAATCATCTTTAAAAGATTGGATATTGGCTTTAATGTCATTCACTTTTCTGTTTGCGTAGTATTGCTTGAAAAATATCGTTTGCCCTAGATAAATCGTAGCTAATATAAATAGACATAACAGGGTGGTTAGCGTAAATAATTTAGATACAATGCTCATTCTCATGCATTACCCTCGAACTTATAGCCTGTCCTGACAATCGTAGTAATTAGTTTGGATTTATTCCCAAGCTTACTTCTTAGGTTACGGATATGGGTGTTCACTGTGCGATCATCGCCCTCGTATTCATAACCCCAAATTTTCGTGATGATCTGATCTCTTGAAATCACATTGCCTTTATTTTGCATGAGATAGGCTAAGATCTGGAACTCCGTATATGTCAGGTAGACATGCTCCCCCTCAATGGTTAGCGTACGAGAAGGGAAGTGCATCCGAATCCCAAAGGCAGTTAAGGCATCACTATTTGACTGCGATACAGAAGCATCCGATAGTCGCTCTTCCCGATTCCTGCTATCAATCAATCTTTTAGCTCTAGCTAATAAGACAGCTGGGCTATATGGTTTAGTTACATAATCATCTGCACCTAACTCAAATCCGAGCAAAGTATCATCTTCGTCTACTCGTGCCGTCAACATAATGATTGGAACATTGGATGACTTCCGGATTCGTCTACATACAGACCACCCATCTAATTCAGGCAGCATGATATCAAGAATAATCAAATGAACTTCATGATCTTGAAATAACGTTAATGCATCTTTCCCATCTACTGCTTCTAAAACCTGATAGCCTTCATTCAGAAGATAATCTTTAACTATTTCACGCAAAATATCTTCGTCTTCTACGATCAAAATTGTTTTTTGCATATAATTGCTCCTGCTATGTTTTTGGATAACACTAATACTGGGATAACTTATTTATATTTTTTCTTACTGAAAGGTTTTTATAAATTACTTATAACATAGCCAAATAAAGATTGTGTAAAGATAATTTGGGCTAGTTCAAATTTCAACTACAAAAAGGCATCGAAGTAATCTGTCCGTTAGCTCAATAAACAAGAGGACCTGCCGCGATGCTGGCCCCTCGATTATGGTTCTTCATTAGTTTAATGGTATAATTAACTGTAGATAATCTAAATTACAAATAGTGAGGCGGTAATTAGAATGGAAACAGTTAATCAAACAATAACGGTAGAAACCACGGTACATGCACCAGCTGAAAAAGTGTGGGAATATTGGACAGAACCACAGCATATAACGAAATGGTCTTTTGCTTCTGATGATTGGCATGCACCAAATGCCGAAAATGATTTAAGGGTTGGCGGCAAATTTCTTACAAGATTGGAAGCAAAGGATGGAAGCTTTGGATTTGATCTTGGTGGAGTTTATGATGAAGTGAGAATTAATGAATTTATCTCTTACACAATGGGAGATGGAAGAAAAGTTGCAATCACTTTTATTCGTCAAGAAAACGATACTAAGGTAATTGAAGCTTTTGAAGCAGAAACCACCAATTCCATTGAGATGCAAAAAGCAGGCTGGCAGGCGTTTCTAGACAATTTTAAAAAATATAGTGAAATTTCTAAATAAGATTAGGATATAGTGAATCGGACATGCAGCTTTAATCATAATTATTGAAGCATTAATTTAAACCTTCCGAATGGAAGGTTTTTTATGTTAAGAAAATTAAAGTTTAGAGACTAATCGCCGGGTGTTATAAACAATGCTCTGCCAGGACGTTAACTGCGGATCGTATTTGCATATAAAACACAGTATTGCGTTAAACTGCCCGATACTTTAATAAACGAAGAGGAGCTGCCGCGAAGCAAGACCCTCAACCCTCGTTAGATTCCTGTAGATGGATAAATTTCGGCTTTGTAAAAAAACGAGCGCCTCAGTACGATGGAAGTACGCTACGGGTCAAAAGCCCTTTATTCCATCATCCAGGAGGACGCTCTACTATGAAGTTTAAATCACAAGATAAGCAAAATCAACTCATTGAAAACATTACCGTTAATCACATTGTTGTTGGTGTAGACATTGCTCAGGAGGCTCATGTTGCTAGAGCAGTTAACTTTCGTGGAGTCGCTCTCGGTAATCCTTTAGAATTTAGTAATGACGAAGATGGTTTCAAATCCCTCGACAATGGATTCGCGACTTGTTAGCTTCATATAAGCTATCTAAAATAATCGTTGGTATGGAACCGACGGGTCATTACTGGCTCAGCCTTGCTGGTTGGCTCAAAAAAAAGCAATTGAAGCCGTGCTTGTTAATCCTCACCTAATCAAAAAGAATAAAGAAAACCGCGACAATACACGTTCTAAAAAGTGATAGAAAAGATGCTTTAGTTATTGCCGACACGGTGAAAAACGGCTACTATTCCCCCGTCCGTTTCCATTCTTCTGAGTACGAGGAGCTCCGAGTCCTGATAGCTAACCGAGAAACAGTCGTTAAAAGGCTTGTAAGTGCAGTTAATCAGATCCACCGTTGGGTCGACATTGTCTTCCCTGAACTGAGGCAAGTCTTTAAGATCTTAACTTGCAAAGGTGCATTGTTAACCCTTCGGCTTTTTCCTCTCCCAACTGATCTATGTAAACTAAGTCCTGACGATGTCATTAAAGGATGGCAGAAATCCATGAAACGGCATTCAGGTGTGCGTAGAGCCCACCTACTCATCGATCTTGCCAAGCAAACCTAATGTCCAAGTAAAAAAGCTTAAAAAGATGAAATCTATCATGAAGTTATGTGGAAAGTTAGCTCGCCTCTTAGTCGGAATGGCTCGTAGTGATGAAGCCTACAACCCAACTAAAATCTTTGCATTGACAGCTTAAAATAAACCTTACCCTCACGCAAGTTGGCGTATTCGCAGGGTGACATAGAAAGCACGGAGTATCGGGATACGTTACGCAAAAGGGCTCCGACCCGTTCCGTTAGAAAGACCGACCTCCACCCCTTGGATAGATGTGACGAAGGAATGAAAGGGCTATTGACCCGTTGAGACATGGGAGTGAAAATCTCTAAGGGCATCGTGGAGAAACGTGCAGCATTTGGAATGAATTGGGTGAGTCAACTCCACCTCTGTTCCCGTATGCCTTTTAACGACTCGCCCTCAAATATCTAGCTCTCTTTCATTCATTATTGAAATATAAAAGGATGAAATCCTGCGAATAGACGAGCTTACGTGAGGAATTTAAATCATACCGAGGGAGTTACTTTAATTTCGTTTCAGAACCAACTAACATGCCGGGCAGGGTGGGATCCTTGCGAATCATTCAACAAAAGACCGCCCTGTCTCTAGAGCGGTCCCTTGTATTCGCGTATCGCCTTTTCGCTTATGGAACCGGAATTTCTTTTTCCATAATAAAATCATCCATGACAAATCCATTCCCGATATCCACAATTTGTTCCCGTACGGTCCTGAAGCCTTTTTTCTCATATATCGCAATACTGGATTCGTTATGACGATTGACCGTCAGCCAAATATGGCTTAGGTTTCGGTCTTTACATAGCTGCTCCAGGAATGCCAACGCTTGGCTGGCATAGCTGTGTCCCCGGTGCTCCTTGCCTATATAAAACTTGCTCAGGAAGAGCTTCCCCTCTTCTTGTCTGGCCGACATATATCCGACTGCGGAGTTATCGTGATGGATCAAGTAATATTCGTAGCCCTGATGATAGATTTGATCCGTAATCGCTGGAACCTCTTGGAATTTGCCAATCATGTAATCTATCTGCTCGATTGTAATAATGGATACATAATATTCACGCCATATTTCTGCCGCCAATCGAGCAACCTCTGCGATTTCTTTCGCTGCATTCACGTGTAGAAACATTAGCTTCATGACATGTGCCCGCCTTTCCTAGATCTCTCGCTTCATACATTCAATAGAATATCATAAATTTCAGCCGAAGGTTAGTCGCAACTAGCGAAGCATGAAGGTAAGTAACTTTACCAGCTGCTTTTGTTGGCTTCACCCATGACTTAAATTCAATACTAACCACTGCGATAAACTACGCTAAACTCCCCCTTAGCTCAACGAGGCTGCCGTTTCATACCGGCAGCCTCGTCCTGGTGATTGTTAAACTATAGTGTCCCGTTAGCGGAACCCCTTAATGATGCATAGAACTTCGTTAGTGTTGTATGGGAGAGAGGGTGCAGATCGGCTGCGTACTTTGTTTTCTATAATTATGGGCTTCTCTAGTTTTTTTAAGCCTACTTAATTGATATTATAAAAAACCGTTTTGCCTTTAAGCAAAGATTTACAAAGTTAAATCAGACTTGGTATATGTTCACGTATCCACATATGCTTATCTTTTCTACCTACCAGAAATGCGTAGTATTCGCATATATTCAAAAACATCAAGTCCTCTAACTGTGCAATGTCAAGCAGATCATCCCGTAATTCATTTTTAGTAAATAGGACACCCACCCATACCCATAGCGACATCACTTTCGTAATATCCAAACCCCGATAATCCGAAATCAATAAATGAAATTCCCTTTGATGTACTTGAAATTCCACGGTGGTGATAATACCCATTTTTTCGACTGATCGCAATTTGGTCAACATGTTATTTACCCACGCAATCCCCAATTCGGGTCTTATAAAACTTGAACCTTGCTTAAAACTCCGCGAAAACTGATGTAAATATGGAATACAGCGGAAGCCGTAGCGAAGTTCATACAAATAACTATGACTACTTATTTGTATGAACCGGTCACGCAATCGACGATGCTTATCGGGGTCAGGTGCCTGAACGAGCAACGATACCAAGGCTTAAATCATGGACTTAACAGCTGATCTTGTTCCTTCGCGTTCTTTCCGTACTCAGTGTGCTGGAACCCCCATCCACACATATCGCCCATAATCGTACTGAGTGTTTGCCCGTGCTCGGAAACGAAGTATTCAACTTTGGGTGGAATCTCCTGATACACTCTCCGAATGATCACTCCGTCCCGTTCCAGCTCGCGAAGCTGATTGGTCAGCATGCCTTGGGTGATTGTCGGAAGCATCCGTCTCAGCTCTCCGAACCTCTTGGTGCCTTCATTCAGCAGGATGTATAGAATGACTGGCTTCCATTTCCCCCCAATCACTTGAAGGGTAACCATGATTCCTTCAGTTAGGAAGGATTTACTTATATCTTCGGGCATACACTTACTCCTCGCTTGCTTACATTTTTCTTCGAATGCTGTTATTGTAACAAATAATACAGATATAACCAATACGCCGAAAAAACATACTTAGTACGGTTTGCCATACTTTAAGCGAACCCAGGCGTGATCTAAGGTACGCTTAATCTGACCTAGTATGGAAAAACAGCGTACTTTACAGTGCTCGAATTCTCTTGAATAATAGGGGTGTCAGGTGGAAGAAGCCCTGACGCCATCTACTAGCAGAGAGAGGAAGATCTTCATGAAAATTTTAGTAATTGTCGCACATCCGTCCCTGGAGCAATCCCGAGCCAACCGCGCTCTTATTCAGGAGCTGAGTCTGGATGATAACATTGATGTCCACAACCTTTACGGGGAGTATCTGGATTGGACCATCGACATAGACAGGGAGCAACAGCTGCTGACCAAGTATGACCGGATCGTGTTTCAATTTCCTTTGTTTTGGTACAGTACCCCGCCACTGCTCAAAAAATGGTTCGACGATGTGTTGACGCACGGATGGGCGCATGGGACAGGAGGAGATCATCTGAAGGGCAAGGAGTTCATCATGGCGACAACAGCGGGCGCGAGCGAGCGGGATTACCGTTCGGGCGGCAGCAACGAATCCACGATCAGCGAGTTCCTAAGACCGATACAGGAGACCGTCAAGTATATCGGCGGAGTATATCTGCCTGACTTCGTTACGTACAATGCAATGGAGGCTACGGATGAGGAATTGAGCTTGGAGGCCCGCAAGTATGTAGAACATATTCGTGCTTCCACAAAGGTACTCGTTAATTAATCAGAGGTTCTCGCCGGTGTTCTCATTCTTTGTGATTCTGCTAGCGAGTTCCGAAAACACTTACCTGTGAATTATCCAACACCAAAAATTCAATTGGTTGCCCTTACTCATTGGTTAACAGATCGTAATGCACGAAATGTCCCAAATCAACAAACCATATTTTTCTTCTTGATGATTTTCTAGGAGCAGGCGTTACGATGAGAGTTAATAGGGTTAACGACTCTGTTGATAAATGCAAAAACGCAGCTTGAATTCATATCCAATAGTATCTGGTAAAGAACATATTTCTTTGGCTGCTCTCTCAGTAGAGGGGCCTTTTTCTTTTGGAATGGGATATCTTACTACGAGGAGTAAACAAATGCGAATTATTAAAACCCAACAAGACATCACCACGCTACAATTAGCCAACCTCTTCCCAACCCTACTCCCCGACATCCAAATCCACTTCAACCAACTGCAAGACGAAATTGGTGTTGAATGTGACTGTCTCTTTGTGCTGGACAGATACGGCTACATTGTCATTCTAGAAGCTGGCGACAACCTGTACGATTTGGAATGCTTGGGTCTGCACCGAGAGGATTGTGGATTGCTTGGCAGTATGCCGGAGTAAGTAGAAACACTGCAACAGAGTGACATGACCGTATACAGGATTGTCGTCCCCTGTAGCTACCAATGGAACGCTCGCCCTCCGTCAATCAGAGGATGCACAAATAGCCCGAATCATCGACAGAAACGGGATTTTTCGCAAAAAATGACTAAGGGTAAACTCTATCGTTCAAAGTCTCTTTCTAGCAGACCTCGCCAAAAAGCATGCCGTTACTTGTGGTATGGTTCACCGTAACATTTATAGAGCGAAATGAAGGAAACCCTGATTGGGTGTCCTTCATTGTAGAGACAAGGGTTAAAAACGGCATTTCTACTGAGCAAGATCGACCAATCTGGCCGTCTTAGGATCGTAAACCACATTGGTAATCGAGCCATCCCGAATACGTTTTACCGCTTCATCAATCACATGAATTGGCACAAGGAACCATTCTTGCGGCCGTACAGGGTGGCCGAAGCGGTCATGGATAGTGAGGTCGAGCTAGCCCAGACTCGGTACACTCCGTATCACAAAACATTCAGGTAAGTGGATAGCCCAATTTTCTGTCATGATTCCAAAATCTGACAAAATAGGCAAAAGTATTTTAGGCGTTGACTTAGGGCTGAAAGTCCCTGCGGTAGCCATCACAGACGATGATAAAGAACAAAGATGGATGAAAGACAAAGACCACAAGGTTAGTCGTGAAATCGTCAGTTTTGCAGTTGAGAATCAGATTTCTGTCATTCGCTTAGAGCAACTAACGAATATCAGGCAGACGACAAGAACAAGTCGTAAAAACGAAAAGAATGCCCGAAATGTTCAGAAAAGAACAAGGCACACGATAGAACATACAAGTGCCAATGTGGATTTGAGAAACATCGTGATATTGTGGGAGCGATGAACATTCGCTACGCACCTGTGGCAGATGGTAACAGTCTGTCAGCCTAAGATGAAACATGCACTGTCTTAGGAGGGGCGATGAGACGCCCTAATCTTGAGAGTTGTCCAAAGCAGAAATGGATTGAGGACGTTAACTACTCAAGAATCCCAGTCACGTTAGTGACCTTGCGGCTTTAGCCGTGGGAATGTCATGTGAACCATTTTCTCATACATTGAGTTCGTACTAGTAACAAACACTAGATCCAAGTATCATTGGCTGCAGTTAATTCGGACTCAGTACCGTCATTGTTTACTATGCTTCTAGGCTCCACCAACATGATATGGCATTCCTTTTCGGCGGAAGGCTTCATCTCGATCCCCTTCGGGAGAACAATCATCTCACCCTTGGAGATTTTAACCTGACCATCACGAAAATCAATGATCATCTCCCCTTCGATCACCATAAATACCTTATCGGTCTCTTCATGACTATGCCATTCAAACTCCCCGGCAATCTTAATGAGTTTAAATTGATAGTCATTCATTTCACCAATGACTTTCAGAGACCAAAGATCGTTAAGTTCAGATAGTTTCTCATTTAGATTAATCGCTTGGTAATGGATAGTAATCACTCCTTATTTTTTGGCCTTCAAGCTACAGTTACAGAGAACAGGCAAGAGCTAACCATTATCTACTTACGCAAGGCAGTTAATATATTTTGCATAGCGTATTCAGTAGCTAATGGCCCACCAGTAATAGCGGAATTATCCATTAAATAGACATTGCCTTTCTTTACGGCATTCATAGCATTCCATACATTACTTTGTTTTAAGCCATTCATTAATTGTTCCTCTTTTGTAATGTCACCTATAAGGAAAATATGGTCTGCTTGAACAGTTGACATTCCTTCAAACGTAGTAAATTCATTATTAGCACCTGTATATGTATCATCTGGTGTAAGCCCCAGTCCCTTTTCTTTATCAAACGCAATTTTATAGACCGGATTTCCTTCACCTAGAACATTAAAAGTTTTTCCATCCCAAGACAATATAAGTGCTACTGTCTCTCCTTCCATCGACTTTAATACTTCACGCCCAGTTGTGATTTCTTTCATCATTTTATCAATTACTTTTTCTGCTTCGTCTTCTTTTCCAATAATCTCGGCTACTGTACGGAGTCCATATTGCCAATCTTCATAGATGTCCTTGTATTTTAATGTAATGACTGGCGCAATTTTATCTAGTGAATCATACACTGCTTCATGATGCTCTGTTGCTAAAATAAAATCAGGCTTAATAGATAAAACTTTTTCAATACTAGGAGACACTTTATTGCCTAATTCTTCAGCTGAATCCAGCTTTCCTTTTAAATAAGATAAAGAAGATAGATACTCTTTTTCAGTCGAAGCAGCAGGTGGCTCACCTAATGCAACTAATATTTCAGGATAAAAATACCATAGTGAGGCTATTTTTTCTGGTTTTTTCTTGATAACAATTTCTTTACCTAAGGCATCCTTAAATGTTCTCGGCCAATCAGTTGCATCTACATTAACTGCTGATGTAGATGCGCCTTCTTTAGTTGATCCTTTATTTTCAGCAGGTGCTTCATTACAACCTGCTAGTATGCCTGCTAATAATAGCATTGAGACTAGCAGTCCTTTAATCTTTTGCATACGAAATTCCTCCAACATAATGGTTTCTTTAGTTAACCATTATTATAGTAAAGTAATTTTTAGATTAGAATGGATGCATGTTGAAATTAGCATGGATTATTGATGAACTTCTTTCGATATTCAGTAGGAGAAATGCCACATTGTTTCTTGAACACTCTACTAAAATAAAAGGGGTCAGCCATTTCAACCGTTTGCGCAATTTGTTGTACAGGCGCATCACTTGTAAATAGCATTTCTTGCGCCATGTTTATACGATATTTTAATAAATATTCTGCTGGTCCCATACCTGCATGTCTTCTAAATATGTAAGAAAGTCGATTTCGATTAACGTTATGTTGTTCTGCAAGCGATGCGATTGTAAGGCTTTGATAATAATATTCATGAATATAATTAGATACCCGTTCGAATAAAGTATGCGATTCGCAACTATTTTGCCTATTATCAACACATACTAAGGCTTCATTCAGTACGTCACGAAATAGCATTTCGGTCTGAAACATCGAAATGCCTCCACGCTGATTATACACATGCCAAAGACGCATAATTAATTCAATAAGACGAGGAGATGGTCCTGTTGATAATTCAAAATGCGGTATTTAAATACTCAAAATTTCGTCCTATTTATGATACGGTTCCCCTCGATTGATCTTAACTGCCCATAGTTTAATAACAGAGCCTAAGTGTACACAATTATTAAAATCAAATACATTCGAGCAATACTTTCACATCTCATCTATTCTTTGCGAACCAACAAAATTGAGCATTCCACATGTGTCGAGTTCAGTGACCTACGTACCTATTTCACTTTTAACATTGCTGCTTCTACCTTTAACTCAAATCTCAGTTTTACCACTACGTGAGATACGCATCAACGTATCATTATTAAACTAAGTAGAGTAAAGGACTGGGGGGCCCAGCCCCTCCTCATCAAACCGTACATGCAGTTTTCCCGCATACGGCTTTCCGACGTTCTTCATCTTGGGCAGTACGGTTTTTCCAAGTGCATAATGTTTTCATTCCTGTACGTTGAAGCAGAATATGCATCTCCGACCAATTCCGCTTGCGCTTCCTGTGTTTGTTATTCCAGAACTGTCTCAATCTCCTCAGAATGTACCAGTCAACTTTTGTAAGGAAACGGTTTTCCATACTTCGATCCACATCCTGATGAGCGTAGAAGTTACGCCATCCTTGGATCATAGGATTCAGTAGCTCGACCATCAATTTTAACGACCAGTTTAACCGGCCTCTGGATGCCGTTTTTTCCTTCAAACGAGTGCGCATCTTCTTCATCGCTTTCTTCGATGGAAAGCTTCGAAGTCTATACATAACCCTTTTTTATGGAGATGCGGCATCTTCCTGTGGTGAAAACCAAGAAAGTCAAACCCATCCTGATTCTTCCATAGACATACTAACTTTGATTTTGACGTGTTCATGGTTAACTCTAGTTTTCCGAAGATGGCCTTGAGTACATGAATAGCTTCGAGTGCCTGCGGCTTGTACCGGCAGAGAATGACAAGATCATCTGCATACCTGACTAACTTGCCCAGATGAGAAAACCGTTTTTTCCCATATCGTATCGAGGTAGTTGAGATAGATGTTGGCCAGAAGAGGAGATATTACACCGCCTTGTGGGCTTCCAATCTTCGTTTTGTGCCATACGCCATCCTTCATTACACCTGCTTCAAGCCACTGTCTAATTAACTTTAGAATGCGCCTGTCGCAGATGCGTTCTTCGACCAGTTTCATCAGCTTGCTTTGGGAGATATTATCGAAGTAGCCAGTAATATCTACGTCGACCACCCAGTTGACGGCGGCTCCCCAATTGATGCTTTCCCGGATGCTCTTTATAGCCTGGTGAGCCGACCGCTTGGGGCGAAATCCGTAAGAGCAATCTTTAAAATCTGCTTCGAATATGCCTTCGATCACCAGTTTGGTTGCCATCTGAACAGTCCGGTCACGGACTGTTGGAATGCCCAAGGGACGTGTCTTTCCGTCAGGTTTCGGAATCTCTTTCCGTTTGACCGGAGACGGTCGGTATTCCCCATTCATTAGCTGTTGCCTGATCTCTTCGATGAAGAATTCTTCACCAATCTCTCGAAGGATGAATTCGATTGATTGTCCATCGATGCCAGCACTTCCACGATTGGTTTTCACTCTTGTCCATGCTTCTTGCAGGATATCTTTCCGGAATACTTTGTCGTACAGCGCATGAAACTTACGCGTTGGGTTCTCCTTAGCCGCAAGATAGAGGGTATTTTGGAGTCGTCGAGCGTTTTCATTGGTGGCGTTAGCCGTGTAATCGGCATTCACTTGCTCTTACCTCCTTGATATCCCGTAAACGAAGTGGGGTATTGCCTTTCGGCGCCCTTCCCTCCCCGGGGTTATGTTGTCCGCCGGATCGTTGGTAGTATGGCCCCCTCCGACTCCCTTCCCGCAGCTCACCATTTCACCTTTAGGGCTTATAGGTTTGCTCGTTACGAAAAAAAAAACTTCGTGCGGGGGAGGGTCTCCCTAGTTCCAAACACAACTTTCTCTGCATGCCGCTCCCTTTACACCGGAGGGTTCTTCTGCGCTGCATTCCAAGTTCTTCGCGCGTTCCATGGCCTTCGCCGGGGCAGTCGTGGCTCGGCTCCCTCTTGTCCCTTTCGGGTTCACTTTCACGATGCGGTAGGATTCATTTTCATTACGGCCTGCAGATTTGCTTCATCGCGCAAATCGCGACTTTTCACAGGGCTTCAGCCGCCGGATTTCGCCGACGTCTGCCTGCTAGCTACGGGGGCGGCTTGGACCTTACCCCGACTGAACTTGCATCAGTAAGTTGTGCCTAGCTTGGCTAGGCGCGCACTGCCCTTTAGCTTAACAAAACAAGGAGCAGCTGCCGTGGCAAACTGCTCCTTGTTTTGTTGAACTAACGTTCTTCGTTGGCACAACAGGCCTACTTGATCTTTGTTGTGAAGCTATCGTTTTTAGTTACTGAACTCATTCTCATTTGGTATCGAAGTGTGATTTGAAATAGAATCAATTATTAAATCCCAATCGTCATAGTGAAGCTCATGCCCAGTACCTTCCAATGTCAGTAAAACCGCAGCCGATATTTCGTTAACAAGATTTTTTCCGTGTTCATAAGGGATAATCGGATCTTCAGTACCGTGTATAACCAGAGCGGGAACTTTTATTTCACCCGTCCTAACTAGATAGGATTCTCCACCTACCAGCATGCCGTGATTATTCATACTAGCCATATTGTGGCTTCTTTTCACTTCTTCTTTAGCCAAATTATAAATTCTTTTTTCATCGAAAGAATGCTTTGAACCTACTAGAATTCTTGATCTACCAATCGCGAATTCGACAACCGCTTGTTCGTTCGTCCAATCTATTGCTCCCACATTCGAGAAATAATCCATAATCCTTTCCTCCATCAGGGGGAGATCCGGAGCAAAATTGGACGTTGATAGGAGGGTAATCGTTCGAACTCTCCCCGGATGCCGCAGAGCTATGATTTGAGTCAGCATTCCGCCCATGGACATGCCTACGATATGCGCTTGCTCAATCTCATAAGCATCCAATACTCGAATGGCATCATCTGCCATGTCTTCGAAAGTATAGCCCGGTTGACCAAGTTCATAGGTCGTGGAACGTCCTACATCGCGGTTATCATAGCGAATTACATAACGTCCAGCATCTGCCAAGCGTCGACAGAATTCTTCTTCCCACCAAATCATTGAGGATTGGGCACCCATAATCAATAATATTGCCGGATTTACTTGTTTCCCGAAACTTTCAGTGCATATTTCAATTCCATCTATTTTTATTAGTCGTTCGTTCATGTAAGATCACTCCAATGTTTATATAAAATAAAAAAACACAGGCTATTGGCCTGTGTATATAGTAATCGAAAAAAGAATTTGGAAATGAACGCAATATGATGATTACCTTATGATGGACTCGCAGTCCCGTCACCAGATAAATCAAAAGGGTTCATTACATTTTCTATAAATTTAGTCTACACGAAATGAGGGTAGAGCTGTCCCTACCTCCAATCGCATATAACTAAATTAGGTTACCTTGTAGGCAAACCATTCTTCGATTACTATTTACACAACATAGCCGTAAAACACTATTTAATTCATTGTGTAAAGGAAATATCGAAAAATTAGTTAGCCACACGTAACCCCTCCGTCCTTATCAATTAAAGTAATCCTAACACATGATGAATTTCTATGTCAACAATTGGAAGATACCCTTGCGCTAACTGCATAAAGCTCAACTAGTATAATACTAAACTTCCTGTGCGATATAATAAAGGGTTCCACATATTAGTCATGTATAATATGTAGAACCCTTTATGTTTAACCCCCTCGTTACGATACAGTTTTCTCACGCATCATCGCTTATTCGCAGGATTTCACCGTTGTTAGAAGAGAAGAAAGTTAGGAAGAGAGCCCCCGTTAGAGACCTTGGCAACATGAATGCACACTTAAATAGAGGGCGAGGAAAATAACCCATATATTCCCATGTGCTACACGCATTCTCCACGCCGCCCCTGGAGGGTATCACTCCCATGTCTCAACGGGTCATTGCCCTCTCATTCCTTCGTTACCCCTTTCCAAGGGGTGGAAGCCGGTCTTGCTATCGTTACGGGTCGGTGCCCTTAGGTTAAATACCTCCGGTACTCCGTACTTTCTTTCAAATCCTGCGAATATGCCAATCTACGTGCAACCAAACGGTATTTCGGTTATGCCACTTGCTGAAGGGGAAGAGCTTTATGTGGGATGTAAACTTGTCCAGTGCGTGCCATACCGACCAAAATTCGAGCTAGTTTGCAAAATAACTTCATGATGGACCTCATCTTCTTCATCTTCTTTACTTGTACATTGTGTGCATGAATCGCCTGAAACTCTAGATTGTTCCTCACGAGACTCATGGTCATCATAAAGATGTAGCGACGAAGACGTTATCTGCCACGCTTGTTAATCTTCATTTGCCCCACCCATTTTCCTGAACTTGCTTCCGCTAGATTGAGACCGACATGACGCAGCAAGGCATTTCCGTGAACAAAGCCGCTCAAATCCCCAGCCTCACCAAGAATACCAGCTGATGAAATGGGACTAATTCCTTTGACAGCAAGCATGGACTTTGCGAAGGGAATACGCTCAAGTACGGAAACAATCACACGCTCTACGTCCCGTAATGGTTAATTACATTACCCCAAAATAAAAATTTCCACAGCAAGAAGTAGAAAGAGCCAGAGGAATAGTACCCCCTGACTCTTTTGGTTTCTTGCTATTGGCTTAGTTCAACCCGGTCCAACATTGCTTTGATTTGTTGGTTTAGGTTCAAGCGTTCAAGACTACCGTCAACGCTTCAGCACGTGTGGAGGACTCGTCTGGCTTGAAGCTACCCGTTGCATCCCCGTTCATGATACCTGCTTTTGCCGCTTGAGCAATCGCGTCTTTAGCGAACGAGTTGTCAATATCGAAGAACTGCAGCGAAATATTGTGCCTGTTATCAAAGGTCGAACATTCATAAGAGCGAAGCTAAGTAAAGCTAATCGGTATTCCAAAACGAGACGATGGGGCTTAAGCGGGCATAACCTGACAACATTGGCGGCTAGCCCCTGTCCTCTTACAGCACCGTACATGCGGGTAAACGCATACAGCGGTTCCAAAAAAGTTAAGCTTCAGTTAATTTCCCAAGGGTCTCTACCACGAGTTCGCCATCATGCAGGCCGCCTACTCGGGTATACCAAGGATGCGAAATTGCGCAGTCTTGCCTATAGCCGCAACTTAAAAGTTAGGGATTGATTCATAAGAATCCCTGTATTCTAAAATAGAATAATAAATACTCGTCATTTTATACCAAGTTCGGAAGTCTACAATTCCATCTTGCGGTATGGTGAAAATTTTTTGAAAGGCTTCAACGGCTTTTGTCGTTGTTTTACCGAATTTACCGTCTAATTGAAATTTAGGTATTTGATTGTATTTTTTGGATATCTCGTCTAAATAGACTTGAATTTCACGCACATCAGAACCAGATGCGCCTTCTTTTAGGATGGTTGCAGGAGGGGGAGTGGGACGACCTTGGAAAATTACACCGGGAGCTGCTGTAATTTCTATCGGTTTATAACATGGTTCATAAAAATGTTTAAGAATGTCTAGATGCTTAGATCCTTGTTTTGCAAGTTTTTCGCTTTCGTATTGACCTAACTTACAACGACTTGCATACGCTCGATATTCGGTTAGAAATGGTTGCTTTAATTCATGGTTTGGATGTTTAATATATTGATCAAAGATAGTATCTACTACTTCTACTATTTCTGCATAAATCGTTTGTCTAGGAGCGTATTTATGGTCAAATTGGATCCTTGATGTAATATCAAATCCTTGATATGTTTGTGTGTATAGGCGATTTAAAGTAAAAGAAATAATGCAAAGAATATTAGCGATTAAAGCTTCTTTATGCCAATTAGAATAAATTTCTCCACAAGCTACTTTTGTGATATAATCTGTAAATTTTACTTTATAATTAGATGCAGATCTATCTTTGGGTGCTCCATCGTGTACGATAATATATTCAGGTATTAAAAGCCCTATAGCAGGCGGACCGTCAGGACGTGAGTGGTTTTCTAGAATAGTTAGTGGATTTACATCATGTATTATAGGTTCGGGCATCTCTAATTTATGTGGGGGAATTGTGTATTCTTCTGTAGGGCGATAACCCCCTCTATGAGGAGTCATTTGAATTTCTTGTATGCCTGAAGTACTTGGGACAACTTGCACACCATCAATTTTTATAGTGTTGTATCCACGAGCTGAAACAGTAACAGAATATATAGAGTAAGGTTCTTTAGCTGGTAATGTGACTGTTTGGGTTTGACCGGATTCATTGGTTTGAATTGTTATATTTTGATTATTCCCTGTTATTGTTACCGAGGCTCCAACAACAGGTTTGGCTTTGTTTCCCTCAAATAGAAATACGATTAGTTTTCCAGCGGATTGTCTTATATATAAATTATGGCCATACATCAATTTTCACTTCCTTAGCTTAATTGTTTTGCAGGAATATCTCGAATCGTCTCCGATACCCAACTCCCACCTTTTAGTATAGAAACCACTATCGTGACTAATTCCTCACCTGTACTGGTAATTGAAACGTTATGGATAAAAATGCGGGTATTAGCTGGAATTGTGTAACCAGTTGAAAGTGTTACGGGGTGCGGAATCGTAAAGAATTGTCCGATTTTATTTGCAAATTCAGGGGTTCTGTTGTAGTGATAGTCAAGATATTGATTATGATATACATTTGGATATCCGTAAGAATTTTGATACATAGATGCTCTCCTCTTTTCTAAATTAATTATTTTTGTTTTTACATACTATTCATTGAAATTTGTATAGGTGCATGTTCTGGAAATGTACGCTTCAAACAGCCCCCCACCTTGTTCATCAATTTGAGGGCATATCTACGCTGTAATCAGGAATTGAAAAATGCGGCAAGTCAATGGCAGCGAAGGCGACCAAGGCAGCAAGCTGTCAAGCACTGGAACTTTTGGATCGGAAGCTGAGAGAGTTGCTCGAACAGGTACATCATGTATTTGAACGGGTTCCATAATACAATAACCAACACATCGATCATACTAAATACAAGTAACCTTGCGTTTCTCAATTTCCTTCTGAATAGGCTTATAATCGTAGTAGATCATATTAGTTAAATTAACAATACCCAATCCTCGCTCCTCTATGTTCGAGTATATATGCGAACTCATATCTCCGAGTATATGTTCGCATGAAAAAACCTCCACCGCTGTGGGAAGAGGTCACCAAAATGCTTGCTATCTATGCTTAAATGCAACAGAATGGAAACGTAGAATTTTCCCCTGCTCATCACGAATATTCTTATTTATAGTTGTCTTAAGACCTGGTTGAAGATAGGGTTTACCCCTGCAGGCTAATTGTTTGCGGTAACATATCAACTGCCCTGAGGGTTCAAGAATTTTAGTATCCTATCTGCTTGGTTGACAATTAGGTGGCCCGTATCAGGCAGCAGCTCGATCCTAGCTTGTTGTGCAAATTGTTTAAGTCGCTTAATACTCTTGCTTGCAGGTATTAATTGATCAGAATCGCCAAAAAGCATTAAAATCGGCATAGTTAATTGATAAAGTGACTGATCACTAATTAGTGGCATTTTTGCCGTTCGTGGTTTGAAATATTTGAATGTAAGTGATGCGAATGTAAGACCTTCTCCCAATCCGGATAACGATGATGAAGAAATCTTACCACCCACTAATTTGAGTGTTTGTAGCTGACCCCATTTTCCAAGTAGTGAGAAAAAAATTGCTTTCCATAGGAAACTGGCTTTTTCATGTGCAAGCCCTCCGGGACAAAGCAAAACCAAATTATCAACCTTATCCGGATAGGTGGTGGCGAAACTCAATGCCATCCAGCCACCTAATGACATAGCTACAATTGAACACGTGCTTAATCTAAGTGCATTTATTGTTTCATTCAACCATAGAGCATATGCACCGCTTTCGTAGCTTGGTCGGCTTGCCGCTGATAATCCTGCTTCTCCAATAATGTCGATTGCAAAGACATTGTAGGTTTTAGAAAGAGAAACTACATCGCCGTACCAGGTGAAAGAATTCGATACGCTTCCATGCAGGAGGATCAGCGGGGGATTGTCCTTTGATCCAGACTCTATGACAAAAGTCGGTCCAAGACTCGTCTCAACTTCGTATTGGTGGTTTTCCACTGGCCAGCTAGCGAGTATTTTTCGGTACTGTCCTAAAACTTCTTGTTTGCCTACTTCTGACTTATATATATTTCCCATTATATCTCGCCTATCTTTCTATTTCAGAAGCCATTTTTCAGCTTCTTCTTTACTTTCATACAATCTAAAATGATTGCCTGTGTTCGTTTCCATAGCCATTTCTTTAAATCTGCCTTTTTCAATTGTCTCCTGAGGAATAATAGCACCAGCTTTTATACCATAGTTTATAAATTTCTGAATAATATTACCAGCTACTTTGGTTTTAAGTTTGAAGAAGTCTTCTGATAAGGCTGCATAGTGTATCATAAGCGCATTTGTCTCATGTTCCCAGCATAAAGATATTAGATCAAGTGCATCATTCTCTGTATTTAAAGGTTCAGTAGTAGAAATGAGTTCAATATATTTTTTACTCTCTATTTCTCTAATTTGATAGTTCATTTGTCTTTTTCCTCCATAACTTCATTTGCAAACAACTTCTGACGGGTTTCACGGACCCAATTAAGTTCATTATTATAGGTTGAAATAATGTTTTCTGAAATCATTTCCCATATTAAGCTTTCCCTAGTGCTTCTATTAGGTGAATGAAGAGCACGTCTGTATTTCTCATTCTGCATAATCAATTGCAGTTTGATTTCATTTTCATATTTTGAGAGTACCTCACTTAATTCTTGATTACTTAACATATCTGACCATGCAAGCTGCACCAAAAATGTTTTTTTTATCTCAGGAGCTTCTGGTGATGACACAAGCCATTTTTTTAGTTCTTTAAGTCCTTCTTCTGTTATGGTATATATTTTTTTTGAAGGAGAGCTATCCTGATGGACCACTTCACTGGTAACAAAATCTTCATTTTCCATATTCATTAGAGCTTTGTAAATTTGATTATTATTACCGGACCAATACATGAAGGAGGAATCTTCAAAAATCTTTTTTAGTTCATATCCTGTTGAGGACTTCCAACTCAGTATGCCTAATATTGCTAATTGGATTGACATAATTAC
The DNA here is from genome assembly GCF_010820665.1 of Paenibacillus sp. SYP-B3998. GTDB lineage: Bacteria > Bacillota > Bacilli > Paenibacillales > NBRC-103111 > Paenibacillus_E. The sequence continues at coordinate 29,432 of NZ_JAAIKC010000022.1, forward strand.
ACCCCGTTATAAATAACATAGGTTAACAGTAACATATGTTATTATGGTGGTCAATCTAATTAACTTTAATTGACATGCTGGTAGCTGACAAACTAGGAACAGCATTAAGCTTAACGGGCAGTATAGTTGAAAAAGGAATTTAAATTTAAATCTCGAATATCTAATGTAAATCGGATAGCTAAAAATTTGATGACAGACAGGAGTTAGATACGATGATAAAAGGCTTCGGAGGAATATTTTGGAGAACTAAGAATCTTGAAGTTATAAAAAAATGGTACAGTGAAGTGTTGAAGATTGAAATAGAAAATTGGAATGGGACTGTGATAAAACCCCAATTAGGAAATGAGACTATCTTTTCTTTCTTTACCGAGAATGACAGTTATTTTCCAACAGAACAACAAGTGATGTTAAATTTCCAAGTACATAATCTAAACGAGACTATTAAGCATCTTGAACATATTGGTGTACCTCTTGCAAAGAAAAAAGAGATTAGTGAATTTGGAAAGTTTATTTGGATTGAAGATCCTGAAGGTCGACTGGTCGAGCTTTGGGAGAAATAACAAGTTGTAATTCATTTGCTATTGAGCTAACGTGGAACGTTAGTTCAATGACAACAGCGGTGGAGCAAGACTTGTTTTTCAAGTCTTGCTCCACCGCTGTTTAATTTTTTTCCAGTATAAAACTTAAAATTAGTTTCATTTAGATCCCCACGCCCTGCCGTTTCAAATAATTGGAGGGCAGTCATCTCAATTCGCGATTTGAGCTGCTCTGTTGGCGTACCGTACTTTATGGACATTTGCTGTTCAGTCTCATTGAACTCTACTTGGGCTCTCATACTTTCGGCTACGAAGCGGAGGGGCACATAGGCATGTCCGTTATAGTTAATAGCTTGAATAGCATCAGATGCATATACAGCCGTAGAACAGGTAATACCGGCACCCAAAACCAATCCAATCACTATTTTTTTCAATGTATACTTCTCCCTTCTAAATAAACTCAAGCCCGACGTGGGCCTTAAGCGTACTCATCATTCATTTGTTCCGAATCAGTGTCATCAAATTGAAATGTTATGCTCGAGTGCGCTAGCCTTCGTACGGCATCATTGAGTTGCCTAAGTGTTCTTATTCGTTAAGCAGAATTGTTATAATTATGACATTCATTTCAATAGCAAAAAATTTATCGCCATAATAATACTCCTGTGGTTTATTAGCCGATCTTTCATATAACGTCATATTCAGAACCTTCACAATACAAAATTAATCGTGAATAAATAATTCGCCAGAAACAGATTATTACTTTTTTTTGTTAAACCGATTACCCCACATTACTGCCCGTTACTTGAATGAACAAAACAGAACTGCTGCGAGGCAAGCTCCTTCACTATCGTTCTCCATAGTCCCGATGGAGTTTAACAACATTTACTGATTTATCTACTCTTAGATAACTCTTCTATTTTGAGGCTATTTTTAATATACTATCTACTGACAATATCTTTATTTATGGAGGGAAGTAGTATGAGAGAATCTGTTGTACAAAGACAATTACAAGCATATAACGATAAAAATATTGACTTATTCATGGGATGTTATAGTGAAGATGTTAAAATATATGATTTTCCTAATACACTTACCATAGAAGGACAAGAGGCCATGAGAGAGCGCTATCATAAATTGTTCGAATCATACCCTAATATGTTAGCAACTGTTGATAAAAGAATATTTCACGGAAAATATGTAATAGACCATGAAGAAATAACTGGAAGATTAGAAGGTGCCATTATAGAAGCAGTTGCAATGTATGAAATAAAGGATGATCTAATTACAACGGTTTGGTTTCTTAAAGGTGATTAGTGAAAATTAAAAAAACAGGTGGAGAAGATGTATACAATGCTTCTTCTCTATTGCTCCCCTTCGGTTGCTATCCTGCCCATTGAGCAAAGGCTGCCATAATGGCAGCGCTCTGTTGCACTATCGTTCCTCGTTAGCTTAATTTAACAGTGCAATGAAAATTTTATTTAAGACGTTCTTCAATACGATGAGTTACATACTCGATCCATTCTAATGGGGTCATTTCAATGTAATGAAAATAGATTTGAGTATTATCCATTACAAAGAGTTCTTTGTCAGTTTGTGTCTTTGTATGGTCATTTAAAAACTCAATACAACAATCGTAAGTGATTTTAATCCATTTCTCACTTTGTTTGTTAAGGTATGAACCTAAAGCCTCTTCAACAGAGCCCATATCTTGGTGGAAATTCCCAAAAAATAAAATTAATTTGCATTCTGAATCCAAATCTTCTAAGACATTATGATCTTGGAAATTATCGAAATTTACCATGTAGACCTTTCCGTTTTTTCCATTTCTTTATCGTTCATATCGCCATTATCCTTGCCCCCTTTATATGACTTGGATCGAAAAATACCGACCCACTTTGAAATCCATTGTCAAGATAAAAATGGATTGGCTGGAGAGGGTGAAGGATGCTTTGGAGAGGATCGAGAGTCCCAAGGAGAAACAGATGATACGAATGGATAGGCATGGCATGTGCCGAATGCGGATTATTAAGTCGAATTTTATGGTTATAAATTACGGAACAATTTCAAAAACAGTACCTAGGTTAAAATCAGTTACTTTCATAGAGCCATAAACCCCTAAATATAGTCTGGATTGGTTCAGATTCGTTCCCAAACTAACATAATAAGCTGATTGAGGCCCAAAATTATAATCAGTTTCAATAACACTAAAATCATTTAGTTTACAATCCGTTCTTACCCTGGTATAAGCTAAAACCCCTCTAACCGGAAGTTGAGATTCTTTAGCCCGAGCTAGATCGGTAAACACAACGTTTCCCGTTAAATCGGGGATTCCATTTCCCATATATGGCTGGACTCCTGTAAGTGCAGTTGCTCCAAACTTATCGGTTCGGGGATCTTTATGAAAATAACTAGTTAGAGGCTGAAGACGCTGCACTGAAGTTTTTACTGCTTCATCGTAATAAGCAATTGTTTTCTCATCCAAAGCCGGATTTGCAGAGCAGCCTGTTATTATCGAAGTAGGAAAAGCGCCTTCCCACCCTCGCCAGCCAAAGTTAATAATTCCTTCTTGGTCAGGTTCAGAATTCATTAAAAAAGCTTGAATAAGCTGAGTAACCGGTATTGGTTTATAATGAATGAATGAAAAAATCGACTCTACGAGATCCTGTCCGACAATTCCTACGTATTTGATATACTGATTATAAAACCTTTGAAATGAAATGCCTGGTATATTGCGAACTCCTTTGGCAATTACCGTAAGCGTTTCCTGAATAGGTACGGGTAGCTCATTAAAACGTGTAACTACGGGCGGACTATCGATAAATGTATTCTTAACGACATCAATTTCAATTATTTTACCTGCGATTTCCATTTCATCTTGACTTAAATTAAATGGATCATAGCCTGATCCGCCATCTCCGGTTGTTAAAACAAGTTTTCCTGTTTCAGGTGAAAAGTTTAAGCTATTGACACCATTATGATTTAAAAATGGTCTTCTTATATTAAGTAATGTCCGCCGTTTTTGAGGTTGACCATTCGATTGTAGAGTCCATTCTTCAACTGTATCAATATGATCATATTGAATTTCTCTATTTATCCACTTTAGGTTTAAGGTTCTAGAATCACACGGGTTAGGCTTAAAAGATTCAAAAGCACCTGGAAGAGCGCCTGGACCTTGGGTTCCAGCTACTGAATAATGGAGATAAAACAGACCGTTATAATAAAATTCGGGATGAAATGCTAGCCCTAGTAATCCCCGTTCATCATATCCACCACTAGAGACACCTAGTTTTATGATTCGTGGACGAATATCTAAAAAAGTCCTTATAACCCCGTTCCCTATGTAAAAGATCTCTCCTACCTGGGTTGCAAGAAATAATCTTTCAATTGAGTCACCCGGAAGTATAGTTGTTTTCATAACAGTTGGTAAATTTATCTTACTTACAATGGGCCGTAAACTAACCTTAACTTTTATCAATTAACTTTACACCCCTTCTTATTGTTTTCATTTATAAGAATATGGTTAGAACTGTTCTATTAGTACCAAATTAGGTTTGGAATGGTTGGGGACAATGATCTCGTATAACAAGCGAAGCTATGATACGACTACAAGGAAGAATATTACGCTAATCTAATCTGCCTTTAGCTTAATAAAAACAAGGAGCAGTTGCCGCAGGCAATAACTGCTCCTTGTTTTATTCAACTATATGTTCTTATGTTCTTCTTCCCTCATTTTAAGGGTTTAACTCACGTAAACTCAGTTATTCGCAGGATTTCATCACATTGTAATGCTACCTGTTATAGGATCATTTTCTTATCACAAATAGGGATTCGGAGAATGTTCTTGATATTGCCAATTTACCCGCGGCTGAGGCATATTCGGAGTTGCAGTTGCTGGCATTTCCGAATAACTCTTTTGACACATCATATTTGAGATACGAGGGATATTGACCGTTTCCCCAAGTCTCAATTGGTTTGGGTTAAGATGCGAGTTAGCTTCCTCTAGAATGGTATGCGGAATGTTATATTTGTGTCCTATTGAAGCTAACGTGTCCCCAGATTGGACTTGGTGCTGCCCGAAGAACATGTCATCCGATTCTCCGTCTCTAAAGAAGGGAAAGAAGAATGGGGTAAAGGAGAAGAATGGGAACAAGAAACGGTTAGGAAAAAAGGGATGGGGAAATGGTCGAAAGAAGGGTCGGCCAAAACCACCGACTGGAAAAAAACCGCGATCCATAAAAAAACCTCCTAATAAAATAGTCATTTGACTATATAGGATATTGCTTTAGATGTGAAATGTGACAATCAAATTAAATATGGGTGAGAAATGGATGGGAATTCTCGTTCTTTTTTTGAGGGAATCAATACCTTCTTCCGTGAAAAACTTCATGTCTTCTCCACTATATAATACCAAAATTCCCGCATCGTTCCTGTAACTTTCATAATACCTCCGTCGGGAATGAGATAATGTTCTTGTCACCCGAAATTAATGTCATGTTCATGTCATGTGTTGTCGGATGACTATTATTTTATAAGGATTCCTATCAGGGGAGTTTTGTGTCGATGTACATCTAACGACTTAATCCATGTAATTTCCCGAATTCCTCATCCAAAAACATAGCAAAAAAGCGACCCTCGCCGTCCTCATCAAGACGGGAGAGTCGCTTTCTCCTTTATTTGGTATTTCCGTTATCGATCAGCTTGGCCTTTTCCAGCATTCGTTGCACAATGGCCGCAGTCTCCGCACGGGTGATGTCACTCGCCGGATTCAGACCCGTCTCGGAGCCCTTCACCAATCCGGTCTTCACCATTGCCCCCACCGCTTGCCTCGCCCATGCGTCTACTTTCGACGCATCTTCGAACGGAGCAAGCAGGGATTCCGCTTCCGAGGCGCTGACGCCGATCTCTAGTCCCGTCAGCTTCATTGCACGCTCGATCATCACCATTGCTTCCGTGCGCGTGATCGTCTTCGACGGACGGAACGTTCCGTCCTCGTAGCCATTAACAATACCGTACTCCAGCGCTTTCGCCACCGCCCCGGTGTACCAGGTGCCGGACGCTACATCGCCGAACGCTGCGGTTTTCCCGTTGGCCGAAAGTCCCAACGACCGTACTAGGATCGCCGCGAATTCCGCACGCGTAATCGCCTTATCCGGACTATAACGCGTCTCATCCGTTCCGTTCACGATCATCCGCGACGCCATATCGTTCACTGCGTCCTTGGACCAATGACTCTCTACATCCGCAAACGTCATCGGATGCCAGATCAGCGTGTACGTGCTGTTCGTCAAACTACTTACGACCGCGTAATACTTCCCGTCCCGAGCTGTAAGGTAGGTCGGTACATGATACACGGTGCCGTCTGCCTCCAGAACGGTTGCCGTTGTCACCTTGCTTGCATTCATGCCGCTTGGCAGCGGTATTTCCCGCTGAACATACGCGCTGAACTTGTCCACGTCCACTTTCTTGCCGTTGTACGAAGCGTTCACCGTGAAGTTGATCGGCGGTAGCGCAACGCTGAACTTTCCTTTTTCCGTCGCTTTTTCAATAAGCTTAACCTGCGCATCGTCGCTTTTCGCAATGTCCACTTGCAATACGATATCCGACAGCTTCACTTGCTCGCCCAGTTGCGCCGATAAGCGGTCGATCGCAATCTGCGACGCCGGAAGCTTGTAATTCCCGTTAGACGTTTGCACTACCAATACCGCCTGCTTGTTTTCCAGCGCTTTCACCGCATCCCCGGTCAATACCACGGACACTTTATCCGCGCTCGTCGACGCAACCGGAATAATCACGACCGGCTTGTCTCCCAGTTGTATGAGCTGCGCCGCCAGCTTGGCTGCGTCCACCTTCGCGGTTAGCACCGTTTTCCCGTTCTCCTTCGTCGTAACGCCTGTCGCAATCTGATCATACTCTTTGCCGTCTACGATCATTTTGAACCCGATTGACGTTTCGGGGCCGGGCGAACCGGACGAACCGGACGAACCGGAAGAAGGATTGGATGGTTTCGATGAGTCCCCTTTCGGCGTTGCGCTCACTTCATTGGAATTGGCGCTGACTCCATCCGCTTTGCCTGCCTGGACAGCGAAGTAATAGGTCGTGCCGTTGGTCAGACCTGTGACGGTATAGGTTATCCCTGTAACCGTTGCTGTCGGGAGAACGTCGTACAACCCAGTTTCCGCTTTTTGATAGATATTGTAATAGGTAGCTCCCGTTACACTATCCCACTTTAACGCCACTTGGTTCTTGCCAGCGATTGCCGTCAGATTCGTTGGGGCTCCCCATTCTCCCGATGACCCGCCTGCCACCATCGCCTTCGCCTGGCCGAATCGCACCATTTTCCCACCGGCGTCCACTTCCACGACGGCGATGTTATCGCCGCTCGCCGCCGCAACAAGGCCGTCTGTAAGCAGAGCGGCGTAGTCCGTTCCGATGCTGCCTCCCACGCTCGGCGCCTTCACCTCTGCGCTCTTAAAGTTTTTGTACTTGAACGTGTTTCCCTCTCCAGCCGTTTCCTTAACGCTCACCTTCGTCTTCCCGTCCGTGCCTGCGCCCGTCGGGCTGCTCGTCGTAACCGTCAAATCTGCCGTCAAACTTACCGCTTCCACCAGATTAGAGGCCATTCTGTAGCCTGTAGCAAAATTGGCGCTCAGGCGGAACTGATAGTGTGTATTGCCTGTCAATGGATAAATCGTTGTCCGCGTTTCATTGGCAGTCAAGGCTTTTTTGCTCCAGATTTTTCCGTCTTGCGACCATTCAAGCTCGAGATCGGTTGCCCCCTCTACCTCAGGCCATGTGACGGTCGCCTGGTCTGCAGTTGTCACAATTTGCGGGCTGTCCAAGGTGAGTGAAAATTTTTGCACACGGCGCAGCATGGAATCATCTACATAGATATTTCCGGCATTGTCGGCGGCAACACCGAATGTAACCTCAAATTCTCCAGGAGCTGAGCCTTCCTTGCCCCACATCCTGATTGATTTCCCGTACGGATCAAGCACTTGTATTCGATAATTCTTGGTCTCCATTACATGCAGATTTCCGTACTGATCAAAGGTGAGCGCTTGTGGAAAACTGAATTTCCCGGGTTCGGCGCTTTCCCCCTCTCCCCATTGTCCAAGATATTGACCCATGGCATCGAATTTCTGGATACGAAAGTTGCCCGGGTCAGCGATAAAAATGGTGCCATTGCGATCGATCGCGATGCCAGACGGCGCATTGAATTGCCCGGGTGCGGTTCCATGCGCTCCCCATGTGAGCAAAGTTTGTCCCATCGGACCATATTTTCGTACCTGATGCAATCCGGCATTCGATACATAGACGTTACCTTCCTGATCGACTGCCATCCCCAATACACCAGCATTTAGAAAATTAGTATCATCCCAATGCCTCAGTTCGATGCCGTCTGGCTGAAATACCCGAATGTTGCCTTGCCCATTATTTACATAGACAAGCCCACTACGATCAACCGCAATCGCCCGTGGCATTCCGAAGATCATTCCGTCAATATCCCATGCTTGGATAAACTTCCCATTTGATGTGAATTTCTGCACACGGCTGTTCATTGTATCCGCTACGTAAAGATTTCCTGCTTGATCAATCGCCATCCCTTGGGGAAAACTAAATTGCCCCACTTCCTCGCCATCTTCTCCCCATTGACTAAACACAGGAGAAGCGAACGTCTTCTCTCCATATCCGACGAACAACGCGGACCCCATCACAGTAGCTGATAAAACACATTTCAAAAATAATGACTTGCTTTTCTTCATTGTCTCACTTTCCTTTTCACTATTCTTGTTGTCATAAATCAATCTGTAGCGGTCAAACCTGAGCCTTGTTGCTCACATCTCCTCTCAAAATGGCTCGATTGATTGATAAAGATGATCATTCTCGACATTCTCAAAAAAAAGAGAGAATGATTTCTCTTTAAATAGCTTTCATTTACGATAATGATATTCATTATCAATTAAGTAATACTGCTTATAGTAGCAATAAAACAAATTTCTTGTCAATTCAATTATTTTATCAGTGTAGTCTTCTGTCCTATTCTGATAGTTTGAATGATGTCCCTATAAGGTAAAAACGGATGTAGGTGACTCGTACCAGTTGGGGGAATTAAGAGCTTGAGCATTACAAAAAACGTGGTCAGTATCTAATGAATCTGCGTTACCTGACACGCCAATATGAGTCATTGACCGGGATGTATGTTCAGGCAAAGCTACAATTCCAGGCTGTACTGGATCAGGTTTTCTCAGAGTATCGTGACGTGTTTGGCGACCTTTATTCGAAGGTGTCTCTTCGTTTCCTGGCTCTATATCCAACATCCCAATCGGTGCTAGCAATGTCACAAGAAACCGTTACAGCAAAAATTCTGCGGCTTGTTGGGCATGTCATCACTAACAGATGGTCGCTAGAGAAGACACAGATACTAATAGCAGCGGCTAAGCGAAATCCCTTCAAGAAGACTGCTTTTCCGAGTCATTTAATCTCGCTCGAGCTGCTCATTAATTTACTTCTTTACTTTCAGAATACCTCCGTCGGGAATGAGATAATGTTCTTGTCAAAATCGGGAATGGGATAAAGTTCCTGTCAATTGGCCGTGACAAGAACTTTATCCCATAACGCAAAAAAACCGCGATTTACGCGGTAAACGACACAAACATTGTCCCTAATTACTTCGTATTTATTTGAGCAATCGTTCCTCGTTTATTTTTAGCTCATCAGCGTAATCGTGAACTGAGTTTCTTAGTGATACTACTTCTTCTCTGCTAATTCCGCATGCTTCTAGCATAATATATGCACTTTCTTTACTTTTTGCCCCTAAGGTCGTTCAGATTTAAACTTTCCTAAATACTACTACCGCTAGACTTTATTTCTCCGATTTTAGATAAAAAGTAATCCTTTGTAATTGCATCGAAACTGAGGGCAGTTCTGCCACGCGGCAAGCTCCTCCAACTTCGTGTCACGCTAGTTCAATGACTTATGGTATAGTTCACCTCGCTGTTTATAACGGCAAGTTTTAAAGATCCCCCCATTTGGCAGTAACAACCGACTCAGTGCTCGGGATAATAAAGTATATCCAAAATTCGATACCATATTAACCCAGAGCCAGTGAGATAAATCACTCCCACTTGGATGCAGAATATTGTATGATTGTCTAGTCGTACAATTTTCGGTGCGACCTACATCTACGACATTGGGGGCAGAGAGTTTCATGCAACAACAATCGCAAACTGTCAAAATTACGAACGCCGATCCGTCCGCTATCGGACTATTTGGTCTTGCAATAGTGACCTTGGTCGCATCATCACAAAAATTAGGGATAACCTCAGGGGTTAGCTACCTCATCCCATGGGCTATTTTTCTGGGAGCCTTCGCCCAACTGTTCGCCTGCATCAATGATTCCAAACGTAACAACGTATTCGGCACAACCGCTTTCGGCGCATATGCTTTTTTCTGGTTTTCCGTGGCCGCGTGCTGGATGATTAAAGCCGGTATTTTTGGAGCTCAGCTCGCCTCCGCTGCCGATCCGAAGCAATTGGCTATCGCATATGCCGGCTATTTGATCTTCACGCTCTTCATGACTATCGGAGCGCTGGAGACGAACAAGGTGCTTTTTACGATTTTCGTATTGATCGATTTTCTGTTCTTCGGCTTAACTCTCAGCACATTAGAAATTGCGACCGAGCTGAACCACAATATAGCAGCTGTGGCCGAACTGCTCATCGCTCTGTTATCGTTCTATGGTTCGGGCGCTGCCGTGCTGAACGCGCACCTCGGATATGTCATATTACCGGTAGGTAAACCGTTCGGAATTATGAGAAAAAAAACGACCTCATCTGCTAAGGAAGTCCTTCATCACTAATCCGTTCGATACGACCTCAACAACTAAAAGGAGCTGTCCGAAAAGTAGTTTTAACCAGCAGTGACAGTAGCGATTTGCAAAAAATCATCTCATAAAGAGCGAGTATTGGTGAGATTTCCACCAATACTCGCTCTTTTTTCTTCACCGTTGCCCTTATAACCAAAAAATCCCGTAAAAGAGTTCTTGTTCTGACGTTCTGGGGATAATTGGCCTATCCCAACCCCATGTACGTTTCTCTCCAAAAAACTTGCCGTTACTTATGATACGGTTCTCCGCGCTGTCTGTAACGGCAAGTTTTAAGGCCATCCTTCTCGGATGGCCCCCTTTGAGTTCGTTTCTTCAACTATAGTTTCCCGTTAGTGCAATGACATATCTTAATCAGCGAGAGCACGTTTTATGTTCGCCTTTGCTTCATCAATTAACCTCTCATCATTATGATCAATTGCCTGTATCATGATTAAAATGGGGATATATATGGCAATCAATCGAGCTAATATCTTTGTTTCTTCATCAACTTCTCCATATTCTTTGAAAAAGTTTGAACGCGCATCCGGAGGTAAAAAGCTATACACAACATTCAGGTCACAAGCAGGATGTCCTATGTTGATATCTCCCCAGTCGATAATGCCTGAAACTTTTCCATTCTCATCTACCAGCATATTTTTAAAATGAAGGTCGCCATGAAGGAATGCATACTTTTGCTTCACTTTTTCAATTTTAAGTTGTTCCAAATAATTCGATAAAGCATGATACTCTTCTTCACTAAAATGAAGGGCAATGTCGGAAAGGAATTTATGCATCTTTTCTTTACGCATCGCAATATCAGTCAGATTTCTATGATCATGTTGAACTCCATTTTCTTGGGCGATTTGCAAAGGGAATGTATGTAAGCTTTTTAGAAATATCGCGAGCGTTGATGCTGAAAGCGCACGTTGCTTGTCAGTTAATCCGATTGGAAACTCTCCTGATAAATAGGGGTAGCCTAGGAAGGGTGCTGGATAACCATAATCCCCTACCCCAAAAAATAACGGTATCGAATATGCAATGGAAAAATAGTCTTTAAGTTTAGGCAGTATCTTTCCTTCCATCCTTAAAGAATTAATTGCAACTTCTCTTCTTGGAAATCGAAATACATACTCGGTCCCAACAAGATAAACCGTGTTATCCCAGCCATAACCTAGTTTTTGTACGCTTTTTGAAGCTAACTGTGGGAACTGATTGCTTATTAATTTATGCGCTAATTTTTCTGATACTTCCCATTCTGCATCCCATTGATTCGAACTTCCCATATCCTTTTTCGACTCCCTTGTAAAATAAAAATCTACTCTCCTGACCTTGACCCATTTACCACATCATACCATGGATTTAATCACTATTATCCTGCCTGTTAGCTTAAACCCGGTTCAAGCAATATTTGGTACATATATTATATTCGTGATCTAGGTCAAGACCCCTTTTCGAGGGGTCATTTTCTATTCCAGGAGGTGTGTAGATTGAGAATCATCAAAACGAAGCAGGACATTCTCATTTTGCGTCGCGCGGAAGTACTTCCGGCGGAATTTCTCGACCAAGTCGAGGACTTTTTCCTGCAACTAAGGGATGAGCTTGATGACGAAGACGAGAACGAATTTTGTTTGAGCAGGCATGGCTACATCGTCGTTCTCGAAACGGGAGACAACGTCCGCGGTCTCGACAGCGTCGGGCTGAACCGCAATAACGGCGGACTGCTGGGCAGTTGCCCCGAGTACGTCGAACTGCTCGACATAGGCGAAGGACTCCAGGCGTACAAAATCGCGGTAATGTACGACAACGATTACCTGATGACGTTCTTCACGCAGACTGGAGCGCACGACGAGGAGGTGGAACAATGGCTGAAAGACCAAGCGGAAAGAAGCTGAAGGAAAACGAACTGGTTCTCCAGAAGCTGAAAGAGACCTTCGATCGGAACGAAAACGTCACCGTCGACAGCAACGGGACGAACGTCTGGGTCATGCTAGTAGCGGCGGAACCTCTCTCCGATCTTCTTGCAGAGAACCTCCCGCACCCACTGTCTGGTCGAAAGCCGACGCACCGCGTCCGCGTCGTCCTGCGAACCACTGACGCCCAAGCAGGAACCAACCCGTACGTTGACGGCTCCGACTTCTTCCTCGCAGTCGACGAGCAGCAACAGACGGCGGACTTTGTTTGGGAAGAAGAAAGTTTCGGGGATGCCCCTCTCTTTCACGGCGGAGACGTAGCAAGCGCCGACCGCTGGGTGAAAGAACTGGGTGAGCCGTTTCACGTACAGCTCAAAGACCCGTTTTTGACCCGTGAGTAACCTCTCGTACGAAAGTTGAAAAAGTTCAACTTTCCCCCGTACCTAGCCCCGAAACGTTCCGCCCTGCTGCACTTCCAACCGCCACAAGGGTTTTCAGCCGCTCTCCTTCCGCCCTGTCCTGCCCTGTCGCCAAAACCAAAAGAAGGCACAAAGTGGCTGTGCCGTCTGAAAAAAACAAGTTTTCACCAAACGTCGCTCACAACTCGAACCAAAAGTGCCTTACTCGACGCACTTCTAAGCGGCTCAAGGCATTTGCACTGCCCTGAAGCCACACTCAACCGCCCTTTCCTTAGCCCGTCCACAAAGTGCGGCTCAGTTCGCCTAAAGGGCGAATGTCGAAACGCTAGAAATGCATACCCTGCAAGAAGTTTACCCAACAGGGCGGCAGGGCTGCTCACAGTCGGAACCCCGACAATGACATGCTTGATTTACTGCACTTCGACCGATCGTCGAGCGCGACTTCGAACACTTTCAGTACAGACAACCGAAAGGAAGATGGAAAATGTTGACCATTATCATTGGAGTTATCATCGTGTTAACGATTGCGGGACTTTGGCTCAGAGGAATTTTCATCATGGCCTGGATTGGGCTTAAGTTTTTGTGGGACGTAATTACATTCCCTATTGCCCTCATCTATAAAATCGTCAAATTTTTCACTAGACGCAAAAAGGAGCAGAAACAAGAAGCCTAAAAGGAGGAGCAAGCACTTTGAAGCTCAAACAAGACACTATCACTAAACTGCTCGCCTGGGTGTACGACAAGTCCGTTCAAGGTGGCATGCCCAAAGCTCAGTCCGCTGCCGAGTTGGCCGCAGAGTACCAGACACGTGACGGGACGCTAACCGAAAAGGTCAACGCCCTCATCCGTGCCCAAAACACGAAGGCAGCGGCAGCAGGCTTTTTGACTGGTGTGGGAGGAGTGGTGACGCTCCCCGTTGCAGTTCCGGCAAACATCATAAGCTCCTTCTACCTCCAGCTTCGCATGGTTGCAGCAATCGCCATCCTGGCCGGTTTCGACCCGGAAGATGACCGCGTCAAGGCACTCTCCATCGCTTGTCTGGCGGGTAACGCAGCCAAAAGCATCCTCAGGAACGTGGGCATCGTCGTAGGTACGAAGCTGACAGAACAGGTTCTTGCCAAAATGTCAGGCGAAGTGACCAAGAAGGTAGGACAAGCAGTTGCCATGAAGCTTGCGGCGAAACTGGGCCAAAGCGGCGCGACCACCGTAGCCAATGTCGTCCCCGTGGTCGGCGGCGTCACGAACGCCCTGTTTGACGGCATCACGACCAACATCGTCGGGAACGTCGCACGTGACACGTTTGTCGGCAAAGCCTAAAGAAGACGCCCTTCGGGACACCCGAGGGGGGCGTTTTATTCACACAATGTTCACATTTTGTTTGAAAAGCCGGGAAGCCGTGGACGTCCAGCCTTAAACCTTCGCGACCTACAGAATAGCATAGGAAAACGAAGAAAATGGAGGAAAATCTAAGATAACCACGTGTTTTTTCGTCACTTCTCCTCACACCTTTTCCAATGAAAATCAGCATTCAAAACTTTTTGCCGTGGAAGTCCACCGCGAAAACCGTTACAAATACCGCCAACCAAACCTGTTGACCTCCGTCTTGAAAGCCGAATTTGCCCGATTTCGGCAAATGACAGTCTCCCTCCGCGTCCCGTACAATGGGAACCACTCCAAACAAAAAAGGAAGTGGTTAACATGGAAACCGACACAAGACAGCTTGTTGCCAAAGCGCTGGAGCAGTTCACGTCCGGCCAAGACAAGGGCGCTCCGTTCGAAAGAGACGTGCTGCAAGCATTTCTGGATACTCGGAACGATGACCCTGCCGAGTTCCAGCGGCTGAAAGCGATGGTCGAGGACAGCGGTGTGTCAAAACGCGACCTCAACGACGCTTTGAGGCTGCACATGGAAGCCGCCGCCAAGGAAGCAACGCCTTCGCCTCTTGGCGGAGCCGCCCTGTCGCCGGAACGAATCAAAGAACTCGAACGCAAAGGCTTTGACTGCAACCCCGTGAAGGGAATCACGGACGTCCACCCCAACCTGTTCGCCAAGCACGTTCTTCGAACGCTCGAGTTGCGAATCACCAAGGGCGAGCGCTTCTTCCTTTACGAGCACGGCGTTTGGCGGCCGTTGCCCGACAAGCAACTGCACCGCATGCTTTTCAGGATGATCGAGGAAGAACAGCCGGGCGTCTGGCGACCGGCGTGGGAGAGTGGCTACATGGCGACGCTGGCGCGGCTCGCCAAGCACGTTGCCGAGTTTGACGCGAACAAAGTCCATCTCAACCTGACGGACGGGATGTTCAACACCGAAACGTTCGAGCTTGAGGAACACAACCCGGACTTTCACTCCAGCATCCAAACCCCCATCGAGTACGGCCCAGACGCGCAATGCCCGAGGTTTCTCAGGTTTCTGAACGAAATTTTTCAAGGAGACCTGCAGGTCATCAAGGTCGTTCAGGAAATCATGGGTTACTGCTGCACGGCAGAGACGAGGGCCCACAAAATGTTCATTTTTGTAGGCATCGGTTCAAACGGCAAGTCTGTGTTGCTCGAAATCATCGAGCACTTGTGCGGCAAACAGAACGTTTCCCACGTGGCGATGAACGAGTTGAGCCAACCGTTTAGTCGCGCCGAACTGGTCGGAAAACTGCTTAACGTGTCGTCGGAAAACGAGTTTAGTGAAAAAGGGCTAAACACGCAGCAGATCAAAAGCATCACAGCAGGCGACATGATTCGGGTAGAAAACAAGCATGAGAAGGGGTTCAGCTACCGCCCGGTCTGCAAGCTGTTGTTTGGCATGAACGCCCTCCCGACCACACTGGACAAGTCACACGGGTTTTTCCGTCGCTTGGTCATCGTTCCGTTTCAACGGGTGTTCAAAGGCGCGGAAGTCGACAAAATGCTGGTGGAGAAGCTGCTGGAGGAACTGCCGGGCATCTTCAACTTCGCGATGGAAGGGCTTCGGCGCTTGAGAGAGCGGAACTTCGACTTCACCGAGTCCAAGGCGATTTCACAGGCGATCAGCAGCTACAAGTCCGAGCAAAACCCGGTCATCCCTTTCGTGTCCGACTTCGTTGTTCAAGGAACCGAAAGCGAAAGGGTTGGGAAAAACGAACTGTTTGACCGCTTTCAGACGTGGTGCAGGCAACAAGGAGAAACGGACTTTGCATCCAAATCCGCGCGTGACCGCAGAGTGTTTTGGTCAGCCTTTCGAAACGCGCTGCTGGAAGCCGGACTTCCCATGCCGGACGAACGACCCTCGGACGGCGTTCGGTACCTTTACGGCTTGACATTGTTGAAGGAAGCAAAACAGGGCATGACTGACTTGTTCGAGGACGTTGCAGGTGACGCACCTCCGGCCACAGCAGTAGTAGACCAAACAGAAAGTGAGGAAACTCCGCATGACCAAACGGAACTGGCGCGAATCACTGTCGGTGGCAAGTTCGAGGAAATTTTCGAGCACGACTCTGAGGAACTGCTGCTTGAAGAAGATGCTGACGACGGTGGAGACTTGATGTTGCGCGGCACGGACTTTGAGGAAGCAGAGCGGGAAGCGCTGGAGGAAGCTTTCGACCACGAAAGCATCCAATTCGATCTCAACTACTTTCCGGTCAAGTTGTTCCATGGACTTGGCTTCAACGAGTGGCTGGACAGCAAGGCGGAGCGTTTTGACTTTGACGACTACCGCTTTGAGCAAACCTGCGTCGGCAAGTACGAGTTTGTCAGCTTGGTAGCGGCTTTTTGACGCACTGCCGCCCTTTTCGCCTTCGGCACAACAGGCTCAAGAAAAGGTCTTGTTCTGGCAAGTGAACTCCTGGCGTACTCCAACGCACTGCCCGGATGTTCGCTTCACCGTCACAGTTCGGGTCAGGGCGACTCAAGTGCGGCTGACTTTCCAAGCGGTGCAACAAAGGGCGACAGGGCGGCACTTTTTCAGTACCGCCCCTCCCCAACCACTTCACGAAAAAAAGGAGAGACACCCGATGCAACTGACCGTTGCCGACAACTACCAAACCACGATCGAGATTCTTGCCGCGCTCGTCAAAGACTACCTTGCCAAACCGGTAAGACGCGTTGCTCTCGCCAAAGTCGACGAGCAGATGTTCCTGCTCGTCAGCGCCGCTCTGGAGCTAGAAGACGACGAACAAGCCGAATTTGAACTGACCGCCGAACTGCTCGGGACGCGGGAGTTCAGACGAATCGCATAGAACAAGGAGGACTTGAAAATGGCTTCGACAAAACAAAAGACACAGCCCCTCAACGTGCTCAAAAATCTCTCCGCTCCGACAGTTCTGCAAGTCGTCTCGTACAGCCGCGTGTCAACCGAGGAACAGGCGGAACTGGGCTTTAGCATCGAAGCCCAAATGGAGGAAATTAGAAACCGCTGCAAAGCTGAACACAAGGTCGTGTTCAAAGAGTTCGTTGACGCCGGAATCTCCGGCAAGTCGATCGAGAAGCGTCCGGCGCTAATGCAGCTTTTGCAGGACATTGAAAGCGGCAAGGTGTCGGAGCTTTGGCTCTGGAAAACAGACAGGCTGTCGAGACGGCTTTCCGATCTCCTGCTCATCATGGAACTGCTTAAGCGCCACAATGTCACGTTGCGCTGCGTGTCCGATGTCGAGTTCGACCAGACCACTTCCTCCGGACGAGCCATGATGCAGATGATGGGGGTCATGGCAGAGTACCAAAGGAACATCATCGTCGAGAACGTCAAGATGGGCATGAAGCAGCGAGCCAGAAACGGGAAGTGGAACGGAGGTCAAGTGCTGGGGTACGACGTCGTTGAAGTTCCTGCAGGAAGCGGAAAAGAGTCGCTCTTGCGCGTCAACCCGATCGAGGCCGAACTTGTTCGGAAGATTTTCCGCATGTACGCCAGCGGCCAAGGCCTGAAGGGGATCGCCAATCAGTTGAATCACGAAGACAAGAAAACCAAGCTGGGAAATGCTTTTAGCAGCGTGGCTGTCAAGACCATCATCAACAACCCGGTGTACGTCGGGAAGATCAGATACAACGTGCGCGAGAACTGGAGCGAAAAGCGGCGCAAGGGCATCAACCCAAACCCGATTGTCGTCGACGGCGAGCACGATCCAATCGTTTCTCAAGACCTCTGGGAAACCGTCCAGGCCCTGTTCGCCAAAAAGTCGTTCTCCCCTTCTCGCGTCTTCGACGGCACTTACCCCCTGACGGGACTCTTGAGGTGCCCACAGTGCGGGACGACCCTGGGAGCGCACCGCGTCCGCGACACGCTCAAGGACGGCACTGTGGTCAACCGAAGGTACTACGTCTGCAACAACTTCCGAAACCGTGGAAGTCGAGTTTGCAGTTCAAACTCCGTTAAAGCAGACATGGTCGAGAGCTTCGTCTTTGAGAGGCTTGCTGAGGCTGTCCAGAAGCCAAAGATACTGGAGGACGTCGTCAAGAAGATCAACAAAGACCGAACGCTGCGTGTGGCACCGCTCCATAAGGAACTGGCAGCGATCGAAAAAGAACTGGCAGCGGTCGATAGCCAGCGTAAGCGGTTCTACAAACTGTTCGAGATGAATGGAGTGGACGACGAACTGTTTGTCGAACGGTTGAGCGAGTTGAAAGTCCAGCAAGAGCAGCTTTCGCGACGAAAGGCCGAAGCTGAGAGGCAACTGTTAGACAGCACTTCCGACCCCGTCCCGCTCCAGCAAGTTCAGCAGGCGCTCGCTCAGTTCCAAAGCCTACTCGAAGAAGCGCCTCCCGAGACGCAGAAGACGCTGCTCCAGACCGTGGTCAAGCAAGTCCACATGAAGGACAGGCGCAAAGTCGCAGGAATTGAGCTAGAGTTCGACCCGACTGTCCAGAAGCATTTTTTTGAACTGGCCCCTTCCGCCAAAACGGCGGAGGGGGCTTTTGCTTTCCGCAGGCAAAAGTCCCCCTCCAGATACCGCATCGTTCTGTGACCTCAAAAAGCTCGCAGAAGCCCGTTTGCGCCGACTTTGACGCCAAGTGTGACACTTCCCCGACCCACGGCCCGCAAAGCGCATTTCCAAGCTTGTTGCGAGATTTTCCAAAAAACTTGCCGCTACTTATAAAGCCGATCCATCCTTCACTCCTCGAGGTTAGCGACATATCCGGCACGGAAACTTTCTCTCGGTCAAATATCAAACTAAACACCTCTGGCAAATCAAAATGCGACACAATCTATCAAATATATGGATTATTTTCCAGCTTGGAAGTAATATATAACTAGGAAAATCATTTAGGAGGTAGGGACATGGCTAGATGCACAGCTCCAGTAAATGGACATCGCTCAGCGAGTGCCGCAGCCAACTGCCCAGCGTGCGCTGGGCGTTATGGCCGCAATAGTGGTTACAGTGGCTTCAGTTCGTACTCGCCCTCGTCTTACTCCCCGTCCCTGAGAAGTGGGGACGCCCGAAGCAGCAGCGGAGGTTCCAGCCGCAGTTCAAAGCCGCGCTGGTCGGGAGCAGGTTCATCCGTGTGGTACACGCCTCAACAAATTCGGGCACTCACACCAGTCCGCGACATCGTCGAAGACCTGGCAAAGAAGCAGCCTAACCTTCGGGACGTCTTCCTCTGCCATGCGTGGGATGACCGGCAGGGGGCCGCCAAGGAGTTGCACGATCTGCTTGAGTCACGTGGTGTCTCCGTCTGGTTCAGCGAGAAGGACGTTGGCCTCGGCGTGCCGTTGCTACGCGCCATCGACAAGGGCTTGGCGAACTCACGAGTCGGGATTGTGCTGGTTACCCCTGCACTTCTACGCCGACTTCCAAAAGAGGGCATCGCCGACAAAGAACTTTCGGCACTCCTCGCCCGTGAGCGGCTCGTTCCGATTGTACACGAGACAACGTATGAAGCTCTCCGCGAAGTCAGTCCCTTGCTCGGATCACGAAGTGGCCTGGACACTGCAGAAGAGCAATGGCAGACGTCGCGGCCAAGCTCGCAGAGCTAGTCGCCCTCTAAGCTCTGTTTGCCTACCTGAGCTGTGGCGATAGGGTCTTCTGTCAAGACAAAAGTAACAAAGAAAATCCACATGAAGGACAGGCACAAAGTCGCTGGAATCGAGCTCGAGTTTGACCCGACAGTCCAAAAGCATTTTTTTGAGCTGGCCCCTTCCGCTAAACTAGCGGAGGGGGCTTTTGCTTTCCGCAAGCAAAAGCCCCTTCAAGGTACCGCCTCTTTCTGTGATCCCAAAAAGCTCGCAGAGGCCCGTTTGCGGCGACCTTGCCGTCTAGCGTGGCCCATCCCAAACCCATGCACACCAAAAGCGTCTTTCCAAGCCTGCTGCGAGATTTTCCGAAAAAACTTGCCGCTACTTGTGGTACGGTTCCCCTCGATTGATCTTCAACAAAACTGCCCATTACTTGAACAGGCTGCCAAGTATGCCGGCAGCCTGAGTTATTTTTGTGCTATCGTTCACCGTTAGTTTAGTAATGTTTGCTTCTTATGTGACTTTAATTCTTGATCGATAATTTTTGAAGTAATAGCTCTCCAGCAGATTTAAATTCTTTATTACTGCTTATAAACTCTTCAACTTCTGATAATT
>NZ_JAAIKC010000023.1 GCF_010820665.1 Paenibacillus sp. SYP-B3998
GTGGACGCCAAAAACAAAGGAGCTAAGCACATACAAGCCGCTTAGCTCCTTTTCCGTTTAACTATTAACTTTTTTAACGCTTGGATTTGTCCCGCACATCTTTAATTGTTACTTTTGGGACAAGCTCTTTTGTGTCTACAAACGTATTCAATAAACAGGCGGATGCGGGTTTGTCCGTCTAAAGCTGAAATTTACCAATTGATGTACGCAAATCTTCCGCAATATGATTGAGCTTACCAGCTGATGAAGTGATATCAGTCAATGACGCCAGCTGTTGCTGGGAGGTATCTACCACATGCTGCGCGTATGAGGATGAATTCTTCGCATGCGAGCTTGTCTCCGCTACAGAAGCGGCTACTTCCTCGGAGGTGGCCGCCATTTGTTGCGCCGCGGCAGCAACCTCTTGGATGCGAACGACAACTTTCTCTGACGCAACGAAGATGCGATGGAACGATGCTTCGGCCGTATGAGCCATCCCTTTGCCAGAGTCCACTTCCTGTAAACACGCCTGCATCGTTAGGACAGCAATTTCGGTATTGTTAAGTACTTGTCCGATTAAGTCCGTAATTCGGTTGGCAAACTGTGTGGACTGCTCCGATAGCTTGCGCACTTCACCTGCCACCACCGTAAAACCTTTGCCAGCTTCTCCTGCTCGTGCTGCTTCAATTGCCGCATTCAAAGCAAGCAGGTTCGTTTGCTTCGCGATGCCGCCCATCAAACCAATCATATTGTTGATTTCCTGAGAATGACTCTCTAAATTCTGAATCACGGTATTCGCCCTTCTAACCGTATCGCTCATGCCATTCATATTCGTAATAAGCGCTTGAAGATCAGTCTCGCCTTGCTTCGCTTCGCGAAAAGCTTCCATTGAAATGTCCGACACATCCGATGAGACTTCAGCGATGCGTTGAACCCCGATCGACATTTCGGTCATTGCCGTATGCGTATCCTCATAATTCTGCACTTGAATGTCGGCTCCGCTTGCTACTTTTTGCATCACTTCCACGACTTCGATTGACGCTTGGGAGGTTTGCTCCGCATGCGCAAGCAGTTCCTTCGAAGAATCCGCAACTAACAAAGAAGCGTCCTTAATTTGATGTAAAATATCTCGCACATTCGATTTCATCCGGTTTAATGAACCGACCAGCTCGCCGATCTCGTCTTTATTCCTCACTTTCACATCGCGATCGGCCAAGCTGCCCAACGACACAGCTTGTAAGGCGCCGGACACAAGCCGTACAGGTTTGGAAATGTTATAAGTAATCAGAAAAGCGAGACTTAGCCCAACAAGCACAGCAAAAGCCAGTACATATAGCATAGTCATCTGGCCCGATTTATAAATAACAGAGCTAGTTTCAGATGCTGCTGTTGCGCCTTCATGCTTGATTTGAACAAGGACGTCCACATATTTCTGCAAATTGAAAAACGCTTTATTGGAATCGACCAGTAATGCCTGTACTTCCTTATCTCTTTGACCCGATCCCTTGCTCAAATTAACTTCCTTACTTAATTGAACGAACTTCTCATGGTAGCCTTTATATGTATCCCACTGGGTTTTGAATGCGTCAAAATTCCGCTTCTCCTGCTCGTCTGTCAGTGTCCCCTCGAATTGTTTAAGCTGCTCGTCTATATTGTTAATTCCCGCAATTGCTTGTGTTTCCGTGGTCTGAATCTGCACCTTGTCGGTCAGAATAAACAACTGCATATCCAGCGAGTGTACAAGCTCAGTTAAATAACTAATTGCGTTCACAGCCTCCACGCCTGGCATCCATGTTTTACTAATCTCTTCACTTTTATTCTGAATCAACCTCATATTCGTAAGGCTCATCCAACCTACACTACCAGTTAGCATCAAAACGATGATAAAACTGGTGAATAATTTCTTGCCTACAGTCATTCTTGGCAACCGTATGCGCATGATATCCCTCATCTCTATTTGTACCTTGCTGTTAGTTATCTATGTAGTTAATCGTACAATAGATTCGTAAAGCGCATATAAAATAATACGCTATTTTTCGACATTAGGATATCGTTTATTAATACTACATAACCTTCTTCTCTTAGTCACAGAAGAAAAAGGCGATCTAATTCCTCAACACTCATCTTAAGATGAGGAATTCAACTTTTCGACCTGGACGCGACCAGAAAAGAACGTCGCCCCTCCTCCCATATCAGCTACACGGTCGGGTGTAAGCGCGTTAACGAGGACTTGGCTTCCCGGCGAATCCGCCCAAAGTCCTTGACTGACAACGACCCCAGGTAGCACATCCGCCCCCACGGAGACGACAAGCTCGCATTCGCCGCGCTCATTCCACAATCTAGCATAGTCTCCGCTTGCTAAGCCTAGTAGCGCTGCATCGGCTGTGTTCATATGAAGCCTAGGCATTTTTTCCATCCGCACGTGCTTCTCATTGTTAGAAAATGTCGAATTTAAGAAATTATGATTCGGTGCAGGGATGAAAAGAAAAGGAAAATCCCCATCATCCACAAGTGGCGTATAGGTTGGTAGTGGCGAAAAGCCCTTGCTAGCCAGTGTCTCGGAGTATAGCTCAATCTTGCCGCTTGGCGTCTTTAGACGACCTGGAAAGAGTGGCTTCGTTCTGGCCTTAGCATACTGCGTTTCTACCAACCCCTCGTACGTAATCCCATCGAGATTCGGATTGACGGGATGATCTAACGCTTGACGAATCATCTCTTCATCCGTATCTCGAAGCTCCTGTTCCTCATAGTCCATTGCTTTAGCCAACAAACGAAATACGTCTACATTTGATTTACTCTCCTCGTAAGGCGCAATGACTGGCTGTTGGATTTGCACATAATGATGCCAATAGGAACGGTAGAAATCCGTATTTTCAAAGGAGGACGTAGCAGGCAGAACAATGTCGGCAAACAATGCCGTTTCCGTCAGAAACAGGTCATGAACGACCGTAAACAAATCCTCCCGAAGAAGCCCTTCTCTCACTTTATTGGCATGAGGAGCCACAACTGCGGGATTCGAGTTATACACATACATAGAACGAATCGGAGGATCTAGCTCAAGTAAGGCGCTCCCGAGCAGGTTCATGTTAATTTGGCGAGTTGGTTTGGTCAGTAAATCAGGCCGCTGCAGCGCAGCTGCGTTATGATCCAGATAGCCGCCGTTTCCTTTAATCGCGCCTCCGCCCTTATGCAGCCATTGCCCCGTTAATGCCGGCAGACAAGATATTGTCCTTACACACATGCCACCGTTGTCATGATGCTGCGGTCCATTGCCAATACGTATGAAGGAAGGCGTCGTTTCCCCATACATACGCGCTAAGCGATAAATGTCATCGACAGGAACCCCTGTAATGGTTGAAACGACCGACGGATTGTATTGCTTTACATGCTCTCGAAGCTCTTCATGCCCTACGGTATATTGCTGAAGGAAATCTTCATCCACGCTATTTTCTGCGAATAGAATATGCATGAGACCAAGGGCAAGCGCCGCATCCGTACCTGGCAAAATGGGAATAAACCAGTCGGCCCAACGGCCAGTTTGATTTTTATGAACATCAATGACGACGATCTGTGCGCCATTCTTACGCGCTTTCTCTGCGAGAACCACTTGATGCATGTTCGTACTAACCGCATTGATACCCCACATGATAATTAGCTTGGAGTCGACGGTGTCTTCTGGATCAATGCCAAAGCTGCCGCCCATTGTGTAATTGTAACCCTCGGTTCCCGCCGATTGACAGATTGTGTACAGCAACCGACTAGCCCCCATCCGATTGAAAAATCGACGGTCCATTCCTTCTGTCCCTATCCGTCCCATGTTGCCATAAAAGCTGTATGGCATGATTGATTCCGAGCCTTCCTCGGCGATGAGTTTTTTCCAGCTAGAAGTAATGGTCGTTATCGCTTCCTCCCAAGAGATACGTTCAAAGTGATTCTCCCCTTTTGGGCCCACACGCTTAAGTGGATACTGGAGGCGCTTGGCGTCATAGATGCGAGCTGTCATGTTGCGAACTTTGTTACAAATGTTCCCTTGTGTGACGGGATGAGAGGGATCTCCCTCTATTTTCACGATTTTCCCGTCTTCTTTATGAAGCAGCAGGCCGCACTGATCTGGACAATCCAGTGAGCATACAGATGGAAAAATACCGTTTGGCTGATCGATCATTGTACGCATAGAAGCTCCTTTTACACACACTTTCATTTAATATATACCGAATAAGACATAAGCGAAAGCCGTTTCTGCCGATCTCTCTAAACAGGTCCCAGCAGTCTCCCCTCCCTTGAAGCACATTCTTCCGCATTCCGCTGTAACAAATATCACAGCCTTACTCCTCCAAGATTCATTACAATAGAATAAATAGTTAAAAAGTAACGATAAGGGAAGTGCTTATCCATGAAAAAGGAACATATTATTCGCTTTAAACTCATTCGTAAGGAAGGCGTCAAGCTTCTCAGGGGCGTTATCTTCCTAGAAGAAAATCAAACTCCCTCCCTGCTCGATTTTGAACAATGCTTAAAAGATTGCGGACACGATGTGCGCTTAGAAAATAAAGAGCAAGCCATTTTCAGAGCCTACAAACCGGGTGAAGAGTATGAAATAGACATCTTAGAGGATTATCAGGATGCCTCCAGAGATTCACATGCGGAGCAGTTAGCAAAAACCTTTCTCAAGGACAATTCTCCGCTTTAGCGAACAAAAAGATCACCTACGAATGAATAACCAACGAGGGGTTGAAACTCAGTTATGCGTATCGGATTGGTTCAAAAAATCGTCATCGGCATTATTACGGTTTCTATTGTCACCTATGGGACGAGCGCAATTTTCATCCTTTATATTAAAGACGAAGTGTTAAGCGTCCTTCCCAGTTGGTTATTTACAATCGGCACCCTCAGCTTAGGCGTATTCTGGACTGGCTTGTTGGGATGGTTCATGGCTAGGTGGATTGTTAAACCATTAATTCGGTTAGCTAAATTAGCAGATGAGGCGGCACTTGGACATTTGGATATCGTGATTCCCGATCATCCATCCAATGACGAGCTCGGCAATCTGAATACTTCATTCCAAAGTATGGTTCGTCAGCTTCGAGACATGATTATCGATATCACCACTCACGTCTCCGTGGCCGAACAAAGCTCAGCTTCTTTAAACAGCGCAATTGCGCATGCAGCCAAGCAAGCTGAACAAATCTCACTTAGTACGGATCATATTTCAACAAGTACACATCAGCAAGAGCAGCAGTCCAAGGATTGTTTGGATGCTATTGAATCAGCGGCGCGAGCAGCCGTTGAGATGAACGGTAAAGCAGCAGACGTCCATATTCTCTCACAGCAAATGGTGGTCGCCATTGAAGAGGGCGGTACAAGTATTCGGTCATTGCTGAATGGGGTTTCGGATCTCTCCACCATCAGTCAGGAATCTATCGCGCTAGCAGATAAGTTGAATGCAGGAACATCAGAAATTAGAAAAGTTTCGAAGTGGGTCGGAGAAATTGCGGATCAAACCCATCTGCTCGCTTTGAATGCGAGTATCGAAGCAGCCCGCGCAGGTCAAGAAGGTGTTGGTTTCTCTGTTGTGGCGGTGGAAATACGAAAACTAGCTGAACAAAGCAATCATGCCGTCCAAAATATCGATACGCTCATCAAGGACATTCAATCCCAGGTTCAAAAAATGGAACAAAAGCTGAAATTCCAAGTTCAACATATACAAGATGAGCTTCAAAAAGGCGAGAAAGCGGGTTCCGCCATGCAGCAAATAGGAGCCTCCGTCCATGAAACGGCAAGCGCGGTAAGCTTGATTGCAAATACAGCTACTCATCAAGCTGAAATCATTGATATTTCAGAAGCGAAAGGGCAGGAAATTGCCAACCTCTCGCAGCTAATATCGGATAAAGCGCTGCTAGCTGCTTCTGCGACCCAAGAACAAACCGCCTTTATGCAAGAAATTGCCGCTTCCGCGGAAGTCCTTAACCTCCAGACGATGGAGCTCAAAGAGAAAATCAGATTGTTTAGTATCTAATGAGTATCTACGATTCAAAGAAAAAGCACACCAAAACGGTGTGCTTTTTCTTTGAATTAAATCATTTCTACCGCATGAATGATGCGGTCAATCTCTACTTGAATCTTAGCTGCGCTTTGTCTCCAGCGGTCCATGTTCTTTTCATTGTTCGCTAGTTCTAACTCCGTATCCAACATTCGAACGATTTCCAACAATGACTCTGCATAGAAATTAGCAGCGATCCCCCTTAACGTATGGACCATCCGTCGGACTAATGCGATCTCTTGTTGATCCAGGGCAGTGTTAACTTGCGCTGAGAAAGAACTGTAATCCTGCTTGAACTTGTTCACCATATATTGAAAAATATGAATTTTATCGTCCACATTTTTCAAGACTTGCGCTGTGTCGATGCCCTTAATCTCGTACAACCATTTAAGATTCTTCCATTTATTAATCATTTGCTCCAAGCGTACATCATCGACCGGCTTAATTAAAATATCGTTCATACCCAACTTCAAGCACCGATCGATATCCTGCATTAAGACATTAGCCGTTAGCGTAACGATAGGAATTCGGTTATATCGCTTATTTTGGCGAAGCTTTTTCGTTGCTTCGTAACCATCCATATCCGGCATATGAAGATCCATAAGAACAAGCGTCCACGTATGCTGATCAATCTGTTCCAGAACCTCATGACCATTCTTAGCCATCGTCACATGATAGCCAAGCTGTTCCAACAAATGTGAAATAACCAACTGATTAATTTCATTATCTTCTGCAACCAAAATATAACCTTTGGGGTCAGCCTGCGCACTAGTCGATTTCTGATCTAGCTGAATCGGCTGCTGAGCATTCCGATTTTCATTTTGAATCAACATATGTAAAGTTTGATGTAGGTTGAGCCTGCTAATCGGCTTCATTAATACAGCATCGGCCCGCAGCTCATAAGGAAAATGCTCCATCTCTTCTCGACCGAATACGGTTGTTACTGCGACAACTCTTGTCTTGTCTCGGTTTAAAGTACTCATCACCCGATTCCATACGGGAGGTTCTTTCATCTGATCGATTTCCATATCGACGATCAGAAAATCCACCTCTGGGTAACCGTTTGCATGTGTCCCATCTAAGACTTCACAGAGTTCCGAGGCAGACGAAACCGTCTTCACCTGAAGTTGAAATGCCTGTAACGTATTTGCCAAATGCTCACGAACCAGCGGATGATCCTCAGCGAGTAGCACGTGATGGTTCCCCTCCGCAAACTGCACAAGCTCCTGCTCGCCTGCCGCTTCTTGCCGACTTTGCTCAAACATTACGTTAAAGTAAAAGCGACTGCCTTCTCCGCGTTTGCTATCTACCTTCAAAATACCGCCCATCGATTGTATCAAATGCTGGCAGATGACCAGCCCTAATCCTGTTCCCCCGTACTTCCGACTCGTGGAACTGTCCGCTTGGGTGAACGGTGAGAACAGCTTCGACAATTGTTCTCTAGATAAACCGATACCGGTATCTTCGATAGCAAAGGAGATCAGCACATGCTCTTCCATATAAGCTTCTAGTCCGACACAGATACGAATATAGCCATGCTCTGTGAACTTAATCGCATTATTGGCCAAATTAATCAAGACCTGCTCCAAGCGAAACGCATCACCGTTCACAAAATGGGGCAAATCATCCGACGTTTCAATGATCATATCGATCTGCTTCTTCCCAAAAGAAAAGCTGGAAAGATCAGCTACTCGTCGCAATGATTCCTCCAAGGAGAAATCTACTTTCTCCAATGTAATCTTACCTGCTTCAATTTTGGAGAAATCCAAGATATCATTAATCGTCCCTAACAGCGCATTGGAGGAAGATTCAATCTTGTTCAGGTAATCTTTCTGAATGTCGGATAGCTCCGTTTTTTGCATCAGCAGAGAGAGTCCAATGATCCCATTCAAAGGCGTTCTGATTTCATGGCTCATTCTCGCTAGGAACTGACTCTTCGCCCAGTTTGCTTCGTCTGCTTCCTCTCTCTTCTTGAGATCGGTAATATCATGGATTGTTGCGATAACGCCAGCTATCTCCTCAGTTACACTATAGAAGGGAGATAAGGTCACATTAAACGTGCTTTCGCTGTCATCGGGAAGGATCATGCTCATTTCGAATCTTTGGGCTTTGTGTAGCGCAATCGTATGCTCGAATGCTTGCTCCCATAAATCCGCGTCATCTAAGGTCAGCATCGGGGCAAACGGGCGTCCCACCAGTTGGTCGGAGCGGAGCTGCAGCGTTTGACATAATTTTTGATTTACCGAAGTAACGATACCTTTGGCGTCAAAACCAAGAATAAAATCATCAGAGTTCTCGACCAGTGTACGATACTGCTCTTCCCGCTCCCTGATTTTGAATTCAGCCGCCTTATGTTCCGTCATATCAACAGCGGAGCCAATCACTTCTATCACTTCACCATCTTGTAAAATCGGCTGCAGCGTCACGAGCACGTTGTATGAACCATACAGCGCTTCATAAGTGATTCGTTCACCTTCCCACGCTTGAGCATAGCGCTCTTTCAGGAACACGGCTAACGTTTCGGAATAAAAGGCGACTTCATCCGTCCTCTTGCCTATGAAATCGTTAGGTATTAATCCTAACTGCTCTAACAATTGCCCTTCAATCAGCACATAGACGTAGTCATCTCGATGCTTTTGGAACTTAAATGTGAATCCAGGCTGCAGCCTCAGCATGCCTATCATTTCTCGTTCCATTTGATAAACCATATGTTTGTAATTTCGGGTTCGCAGCAAATATTTTAAATACAAAGCAATTAGAAACAAGCAGCAGGACTGGTAAAAGATGTAGATGCCAATAATTTTCAAAGACGTTCCATACAACAACCAGATCACAGCGTAGTAAAACACATAGAAAAATGCGCCTCCATAAAGCCATTTCAGCCAGTATGAACGCGTTTTGGCAAACATATAACTGGTTCCTAGCAACGCTACGAGACCAATGAGCAGCTGAGGGATTTGAATCCCACCCTCTATCCAAAGTCGGCCTGTCCATAAAAGAACAAACGTAATCACTAACGAAAGCGTCCCTCCTAAATATGCGGAAAGCAGCAAACCAACGCCCCTGAAATTCAGACTGACATGTTCATCCATCTGAACGCTGAATAACATGAGACAGTTAACCAGTATGCCATGGGCAACACCAACGTACACCTTATGCAGCCAAATGGGCTTGGTGTCCGTATTCTTTCGTATAAAAAATTGTTCAACAAACAAGACAAAAATCGTAATGATCGAGAAGTTGGTTATTAAATCACGCAGCAGGACAATCACCAGCCTATATGGTTCTTCAATTTAGATTACTTCTGTATCTTACGATGTCCCTCTAGTAATGTCACTATTATTCTTAGATTCTACGCAAGCGTTGAGCATACGTAGGACTGCAAAAGTTCTCCAATCTGCTCCGCATTGGAAGGAGGACTGAAATAATAGCCTTGAACCAATCGGCATCCGCATGCTCTAACAACTTGCAGTTCTTCCTCTGTTTCCACGCCCTCGGCGACAACCAGCAGATTCAAATTATGAGCCATCGTAATCATCGTATGAACAATGGCTGCATTCACTTGACTTTGTTTCAATCCCTTAATAAAAGATTGATCAATCTTCATCTTATCGATAGGGAAATCTTTTAGGTAACCCAGTGAGCTATAGCCTGTCCCGAAATCATCCATCGCCACCTGTACCCCCAATTTCTTCAATTCATACAAGGTAGTCGATGCCGCTTTGACATCCATACTCATACTCTCGGTAATCTCCAGTTCCAAATATTGCGGCGACAGTCCTGTCTCCTCCAATATATTTTGAATCATCCCGCTTAATCTTGAATCATTAAACTGACGGCTGGATAAATTAACGGCAACGGACAATTTAGGCAACCCAGCATCCTGCCATTTCTTATTCTGCTTGCAGGCTTCCTTCAACACCCATTCCCCAATCTCATGAATGAGTCCCGTTTCTTCCGCTACAGGGATGAATTCTGCTGGAGAAACACGCCCAAGCTGAGCATTATTCCAACGGATTAGGCTTTCCAAGCCGACAATCCGCCCCGAAGTGGAATCAACTACAGGTTGATAAACAAGATGAAACTCTTCATTCGCGACAGCTCTTCGCAAATGAGTTTCCAGCACCATTCGCTTATGAAACTGGTCATTGGCAACCTGACCATCAATGCTTCGAACCCCAATTTGGATAACCATTTTACAACGCTGCATAAAGTGTACCGTCATGGAAGCGCTCGCTGGTCGTTGAAACAGCGTCTCCTTATGAAAATAATCTGCCGCACCTATTCGCATGGCTTGAATCGTCTGCATGGAGCCCTCAGGCGTGTTCGTACTGAGTACAACTACGGGTACAGGACAATGAGTGATCATAGAAAAAATCGAAATATGGCCATCCTTACCTGTCATTTCGGACATGTCCAATAAGGTCAAATCAATAACAACCAAATCGGGCCTGCATGCCACGATATCATCCAGAGCCGTTTGACCATCTTTGACGATTCCCGTAACAACAAACTGTGCATCCTGCTCAAATATAGCCTTAACCGGTTGCCTCGTATCTCTCGAATCACCAACAATTAATACGCCATAATGATCCATGGAATCCATCAACGTCCAGCTCCAACTGGTGTACAGATTAGCATTTTCACGATTTCCACCCTACTTTTTATGTTTTGTTAAAATTGTAATTGAATCAGCCATACACAGAGAAATCTATGATGTCAAAAAGTTCAGCTCGTGAACGGAACAAAAACCCCGCCATGCTCTCATCTAACTCACTACAATTCTTGCTCATGGATAATTGCAGCTTGGAATGATGCAGCAGCAAGGACAGCTCATATTGGCTTTTATACTGATAGGCCATATCAAAAATATTCGTCTGCTTAAAATCTTCCGGCAGTGTGATCGTATACATGACAAAAGGATGCGTATCCCCGAGTTGTACAATTCGGAGCGTTTCTAGGTAGCTATTCACCTGCCTGGTCCACTGATAGCCAAAATCATAGGTTTCCAGTTCGCTCCATCCTGGTTCTAATTCATTAAAAATAAGCACCAACTGACTTCGATAAAATTCACATATTGTCATTTTTCCCTCACCAGCTCATCGAATTTTATGCCTATCTATAAAGTTACTTCTATCATACTTTCCAATTATTAGGCATCTACCTGTAAATCTATTAATTCTTCTAACTAGCCAAACTAATAATTTGCTAACAATTATTTTATGAAATATTTACTAGATCGCGATTTTAGAGATTTACTCTTAAAAATCGACACAGTATAATGAATTTATGAGTAAAATGTTAGCGTTTGCGCTTTTAATAGAACTAATAATTGATTACTAAGAACTATTTTGGGGGAATCTGTATGGTAAAAGTTCTATTAATCGAGGACGATGATATCATCGGCGAAATGATCTGTATGTATTTATCCGAAGAAGGCTTCGAAGTGCTGCGAACCCACAATGGCCAGGATGGTGTCTCAGCGCTCAATGAATTTGAACCTCATCTTATTTTACTCGATTTAATGCTCCCCGATTTTGAAGGTACCAACCTATGCAATACCCTTCGTAAAGTGACTGAGGTACCGATCATTATTATATCCAGCAATGCCAAGGTCAGCGAAAAGATCGAAGCTTTCACGGTCGGAGCTGACGATTACTTATGCAAGCCTTTCAGCATGCATGAATTAAAAGCCCGAATACTCGCCATCCTACGCAGAGCCAAGCAATCGGCTGCCGAGGAATTTGTAAACGCATCTCCTTCTAGCGCACCGCAGCCTATCAACTTGAATATCAATCTAGAAACGAGAATGCTCTTTGTCCGGGGGGAATCCATTGAGATGACGTTCTCCGAGTTTGAGCTAATGCGACTATTGTATGAGCATCCCCAGCGCGTTTTTCGAAGAGAAGAACTCATAAATGCTTTAAGAGGTTATGAATCTTACATCAATGATAGAGCCATCGACGTTCATATAACGAATTTACGAAAAAAAATTGAAGTAAATCCAAAAGAACCCCAACATATCAAAACCGTCTGGGGTGTCGGATATAAATTTGTCGTTTAACCCAAACGCCCTCCAACTGGCAGCATAAGCCGAGTTAGAGGGCGTTTATGGAGTCTTCATTGAGTCTTCCTGGGTCTTAACGATTCCTTCCTTCGATCCTGCTGGCAAAAATTGCGGGAAGCACTTTCTAGCGCACCTATGCTAGAATAGAACAACTCAGAAGCCTAGAAGGTTGCAACCATCTTTCTGAGTTTGTTTCAAGGCCAAAGCTTCTTCATGAAGCGCGGGGGAACCATTTGTAGGGGTGAAGCCAAGTCCGCTTGGTAGGGTGATTACTTTTTGACCCGAATCCGTCAGCTAACCTCGTAGGCCACTAAAAAGGGAGGATTCACACATGCATTTCAAAAAAACTGCGTTATCTAGTTTGCTTATTCTGGGTATGGTCGCATACGCTGGAGCCGCTAATGCCTCGGCCGCTTCTTATACAGTTAAAGGCCAAGATACCATGTGGAGCATTTCACAAAAACAAGGCATAGCCCTTAGCGCATTAATTAGACAAAATCCGCAAGTTACCAATCCGAATAACATCTGGCCTGGTATGATTTTGCAAGTTCCGGGCAATACTTTAACTAACACAGCACCTGCGATTAGTCAAGCAACTTATGCCGACCAAGTGATTAGTTTGGTCAATCAAGAGCGTACTAATGCTGGTCTTAAGCCGCTAGCTACTGACAAATCACTTTCTGCAATGGCATTGGATAAAGCGAAAGACATGTACAACAACCATTACTTTGACCATACCTCACCCACATTCGGATCGCCATTTAACATGATGACTTCCTATGGGATTCAATATAGCTATGCTGGCGAAAATATTGCCATGGGGCAACAAACTCCCCAAGCTGTAATGAACGCATGGATGAACAGCACTGGGCATCGACAAAACATTCTTAGTCCTAATTACACCAAGATTGGTGTAGGTTATTATAATAACGAATGGGTTCAAGAATTCATCGCTAACTAAAACAACGAGCCTCAACTCAACTGAGTAGGGGCTCGTTTCTTACTATTCTTATAAGTTCGTCGAGACCAAGAAAAGCTCCTCAAAACGGCCCGCTGGTATCGGAGGACTGAACAAATACCCTTGGATTTCATCGCGAACGCGAAAAGGGTTATCTGGACCGATACAGATAACCCTTTTTATTATTTTCAACCTCTTTCGTGCTGTCAAGGTTACTTGGCTAATCCTTACCAGCAGCAGCTTCGTCAATCGCCAATTGTAAATTAGTTAATACAGATTTCAACTGAGTCTTGTAACTTGGCTTTAGTTCGATAGCTTGCGTATAATCCGCAAAAGCCTTTTCCCTTTCGCCCATTTCAATAAACAGATGACCTCGGTTTCTATAAGCCAAAGCATACTCAGAGTCTATGTGAATGGCTTGGGAATAATCAGATAAGGCCTCTTCTTTTTTCCCAATTTTTCTCAAGAGGTTGCCTCGATTATTATATGTCAAGGCGTAATCAGGCTCTAACTCTATTGCCTTATCATAATCTAATAAGGCTTCTTCTTGCTTTCCATTATCTTTTAAAAGATTTCCTCGGTTATTATAGGCCAAAGCGTAATCAGGCTCTAACTCTACTGCCTTGTCATAGTCTAATAACGCTTCTTTTTGCTTTCCAGTATCTCTTAAAAGATTTCCTCGATTGTTATAGGCCATGGCGTATCTTGGGTCTAGCTCGATTGCCTTGGTATAGTCTAGTAATGCTTCTGCTTGTTTTCCGGTTTCTTTCATAAGATTTCCACGGTTATAATAAGCCAATGCATAATCTGGGTTTAGTTCGATTGCCATATTATAGTCTGATGAGGCCTCTTGATGGTGCTTCATTTCTGCCATAACAAGTCCCCGATTATTAAAGGCCATGGCATAGTCTGGTTTTAATTGTATAGCTTTGTTGTAATCTGCTATCGCTTCTTCTCTTTTCTGCATGTCTTTCAAAATATTTCCTCGGTTATTATAGGCCATGGCGTAGTTCGGACTTAACTCGATTGCCCTTGTATACGCCGTTAAAGCTTCCATAGGTTTTTCCATTGCTTTATAAAGGATGCCTTGATTATTATAAACGGTAGCACTCTCCGGATTTAGCTCCATTGCTTTGTTCAAATCAGCTAAGGCGTTTGAAAAAATACTTTTCTTTCTATATATATTTCCCCGCGCCGTATATGCTCTTACTAAATTAGCCTTATTTTTCTCCGTGTTTATGATTTCCGTTAACGCTCTGATTTTCTCCTCCTCATCCTCCAGCTCATTGATTTGTTCAAAACGCTTGTCCCAGTCTTCTTGATTAATAATGCTTTGTTTTAAGTCAATAATTTCTTCCTTCGCTTCTTTATTTTCTTCCTTTACTTCTTTAAGCTCTTCGTTCTTTTTCCATAGACTGTACAAGACAAGCCCTAAGCTGGCAATCGTCAGCGCATTGCCAATAGAAGCCGAACTCACATTTAGATACCCCACTGAGATCGAACTAAGCGTTTTTAACGCCCAGCTTATAAAATCATGAATGGTGTCCATTTTTAATATTTGTGGAATTGTTATTACAAATAATACGCCAAGAAATAGCATATAACCGTTCTTTTTTGACGAAGAATCATAAATAGTAAAAAACACGCCAGAAAAGGCAAAAGAGACGATAAAGGAAACATCTGAAAAGGCCCCAAAAAGCGCAATTACACTAAGAAAGAAAAATGAAAATGCTAAATAATAAATAAACGTATTTGCCGATGAGCTTTGAATATTTTTAATCACTTGAATCCACCCCAGCTACTTTTTAGTTTACTAGGTGTTATTTTACAACAATTTACAACTTATTTCATGCATTTACGACAAAAAAACGACTGGATTCAATCACCAAGTCGTTTTTCTAGTATTGAAAAAGATCATAACCGACAGAACGTTTATGATCCATAAGAGACTAAATCCGAATCAACCTGCGTAAAGCATCCGGGTAGTCTGTAATAATCCCTGAAACACCGCAGTCTAGCATTTGACGCATCGCCAATTCCTCATTCACAGTCCACACGATAACGTGTCTACCGCTCCGGCGAATGGTTGCAACATCCTCTGCATCCACCATACAGTCGTGCAGAGACACGGAGAAAACATCCAAACCAAAATCTTCAATCAGTCGCAGCGGATTCACAGGCTTGGCATCATATACAAGGCTAACACGGCTTTCCGGCGCTTTTTCCTTCATTTGATATAAGAGCTTGTGGTCATACGAGGAGAACAGAACCGATTGGGACTGTTCATACTCACGCAGTAAATTAATGACAGGGTCCACGATACGGCCGTCATAAGTTTGCTTGAGCTCAATATTTAATCCGATAGACTTTGGCACTTGTTTGAGTACTTCCTCAAGCAGCGGTACCGTTTCACCCGCAAAAGCTTGACCAAACCAAGAGCCGGCATCGACTCGTTTAATTTCCTCAAGCGTC
Organism: Paenibacillus sp. SYP-B3998; assembly: GCF_010820665.1. Taxonomy (GTDB): domain Bacteria; phylum Bacillota; class Bacilli; order Paenibacillales; family NBRC-103111; genus Paenibacillus_E. The sequence continues at coordinate 15,517 of NZ_JAAIKC010000023.1, forward strand.
AACTCCCCTATCCGGCCAGAACCATTCGTCGTTCGGCCTAGTGTTTCATCATGGCACACGATGACTTGATCATCACGCGTGAGATGAATATCCAACTCAATCACATCGCATTTCTGCTCCACAGCAAGCAGAAATGCAGCCATCGTATTCTCTGGCGCTTCCGCTGAAGAGCCTCTGTGCGCGAACACCCAAGGTGTCGTTGAATCTGTAGAATTCCAGTTCATGTTCCTCATCCTTTTCATTCATAATTGTTCTTAACGCCGCTGAGACTTATTTGAGCCCTGAGTGCATGAAGCTCTCAACGAATTGACGCTGAAAGACGAAAAATGCCAACAGCAGCGGCAAAACAACAAGCAGCGTCGCAGCCGTTACCGTCCCCCATTGCGCCCCTGTCTCTGAAGTTTGGGCAAATATAGCAAGTCCCACTGTGAGCGACCGGTTCTCTACCGAATTGGTCACAATAAGCGGCCACATAAAGTTACTCCAGTGCGTACTCACGGAGATCAGCCCAAATGCAATATACGTCGGCTTAGCTGATGGAAAATACACATGCCATAATGTACGCCACCACTGACATCCATCTACTTTAGAAGCCTCATCCAAATCCAGCGGGATTTGCTTAAACGTTTGCCGCAGCAAGAAGACACCGAATGACGATGCCCAAAAAGGCAGCATAATCGCTAGTTTCGTATCTACTAAACCTAACTGCTTAATGATCGTATAATTCGGAAAAATAAGAATTTCCGCAGGTATCATAATTTGAACGAGAAACAAAATAAATACAATACCTTGTCCGATAAATCGGAGGCGTGCAAAGGCATAAGCTGCCAAGGTGGCTGTAATCACTTGTACCGCTAAAATACCGCCCACGATCATGATCGTGTTAGCGTAATATCTGACAAAAGGAACCGTCGTCCAAGCGGAGATGTAATTTGAAAATGTCGGATTCACAATTGCGAACGGATTGGCTCTAGTTATGACTTCACTCGACGGTGTAAAAGAAGTGAAAACGGTCCATACCAACGGAATTAGAAATATAATCCCTAACAACACAACAAGTGATCGATTTAACACTCGAACGAACATAAGTCAGCTTCTCCCCCCTCTAGTAATGAACACGTTTGTCTAGAAAAGCATAATTGAAAATGGATACTGCAAGTAAAATAACAAGCAGTACGACCGTCAAGACAGAAGCCTTGCCCATATCCCAGAAGCTAAACGCTGTTTCGTAAATGTGATATAACAACAAATTGCTGGCATTATCCGGGCCGCCCTTTGTCATAATGTACAGATGATCAACAAGCTTGAAAGAATTGGTTATAGCGATTGTCATCACGAATAAAGTCGTTGGCATAAGCAGAGGAAACGTAATTTTACGAAAAACATGCCATGGGCTTGCTCCTTCCATCTCAGCCGCTTCATAGACTTCTCTTGGCAGGTTTTGCAAGCCAGCCAAATAAAAAATCATGAAAAAACCAGACTCTTTCCAAATCACCATAATAATCATGGAAACAATGACCCAATGAGGGTCACCCAACCAATTGTGGATAGGCAACCCCATAAACCCCAAAAATTTGTCGAGCAATCCATAGTCAGGTGTATAAATAAACAACCAAATGTTTGCTATTGCAATCATCGGAATTATTGTCGGATAGAAAAAAGCGGCTCTGAGAATACTCGTCCCTTTTAACTTGTTATTCACCCAAACCGCCAAATAAATCGCTAGCAGTATACTTGTTGGAACAGTCCCAATGGAAAGAAGAAGATTGTTTTTCATTACTTTGAAAAAGACATCATCTTGTAAGACTTGTGCATATTGGTCGAATCCAACAAATTTCTTGATCGACAATGTAGAGTTAAAGAAACTTAAATAAACCGATTTAATCGTTGGATAAAAAGTAAAGAGAGCCAGCAATACCAAGGAAGGAAGCAGCAGCGCGTAAGCAAAAGCATTTTCCTTCCAGTTGATCTTTCTTCTTGTTTGCAGCATTTGCTGTTTCAAACTTATCCCCCCGCAACTTCGACTTTACGTTAATTTGGCAGCACCAAATGCAATTGATAGATAGCCTTTGCGGCCTCTGCACGCGTCGTGCGCTCCTGCGGCGCAAATCGGCTTTGCTCACGGCCACTTACTAGACCTATCTCATACGCGGTGTTCAAATCTTTTATTGCCCACTGGCTTACCTCAGAAATATCTACGAATGAAGCTTCAGCTGCAGAAGATGTGGTTTGCTTCATCTTAAGTGCATATGCACGTAGGAGGAATGCTGCCATTTGTTCTCTAGATACGGTTTCATTTGGAGCGAAAAGGCTTCCTGACATTCCTTGTGTCAGCTCCGCTTCTTCTGCGCCAGATACCGCACTTGCATACCAGGCATCCGATTTCACATCGGTGAAGCTAGTTGAGCGCTGAGCTTTCAACCCGAGCATCCGAGCCAGCATAGCAACGAATTCAGCACGAGTCACGCTTTGTTGTGGTGTGTAGTTGTTCGTATCGGTTCCACTAACCACCTGCATCGCACTCAACTGTCTGACGGCCTCATAGGCAAAATTCGCTGCCGACAGGTCCTCATAGGTTTTGTTGTAGGCTAATCCTACGTAAGTACCTGGCTCCGTTAAAACAGCGCTGAGGGTGCCGTTCTTCACCGTTCCCCCAACATAAATCAACTTTCCTTCAGCAGCTATGCGGTAAATGCCAATTGGCGTTCCAACAGGTTGACTATCCATAATTGGTAAATCCACTTGCTTTGCACCTGCAGCAGCATCGAACTTAAAGCTTTCGGCTACCTGTGTCAAAGAAGCACTCGCATTCTGACTGTACGTTTGAACAGTTTGGTTAACAGTTGCTTGTTCTATCGTTGACAAAGGAATCACATGTTTGTTGCCACTCTGGTTATCACCACTTCCCTTGCCTGTATGGTCGTTTCCGCTATTATTATTGTTATTACTGTTATTACTATTCCCACCGTTACCGTCGCTGCCATTATTATTGCCACCGCCAGTGTCACGCTTTACCACACGAATAGGAACATGCAAGCTGCTTGAATGGTAAGTCGCCGTAATGACGGTTTCCCCTACCGCTTTAGCGGTAATAGCTCCGCCTTGCGTCACTTCGACAACATCCGTATTGCCGCTCACAAACGAATAAAATGGTGTCCGGTCGATAGCAATCCCATAGCCACGTGCCTCTTTCACGCTGGCTTGCACAGTTTCGTCCCGTTTAAGCACCTGCGGAATGTCTTGAATAGACGCCGTTCCAAGCAGCTCCCACAGATCCATATTGATCTCTAGTATCTTATCCATCACATAAGTTGTTGTATAACGATATTTGTTAGCTCCCGATTCCACCAAGACATAAAGTTTATTATCAATGGATGTCATCCCTTCTGTCATTGGGACGGCGACAAGGGTTGCGTTACTGCTTGTTTGAGAAATTCCGTCAAGCATCCAGAGAGGTACAGAAGCTTGTCCGACTTGTACTTGTGCATGTGGAGCTTCACTAGTAGGATTCGCATACCTGTATAATAAGCTGTTATTGTTTCGGCCGTATGAAGAGCTTAAATAAATCGTATCTTTTTTTACGACTATACCTTGGATTTTATCTGGCGAAGACAAGAGATAGTCGGGAACAGCTTTGTGCTCTTTATCGCCATCCCACTTGTCTGCTTTTATCGTATCCGCAGCTTCGTCAAGCACGTAACCTGCAATCCAAGCATGATTCGTCTTATTATCACGAGTGGTCGTATAATGATTCACATCCGTCGGATAGCTAACGCTCTCATAAAACTCCCCTACCCAAAGCACACCATCGTCATACGTTGAAAATGCGGAATCCACCGGGACTGGAACTCGATTGGCAAATTTAATCTGATCGCCATTTGCTGCTTTCACAATATCGTTTAAATTCATTTGATAGAGATAGCCCTCAGATGATATCCACACATGGCTTTTGCTTACAGATACCCCACCAGCGTGTCCGGTATAAGGTGAACCATCCTCCTGGTACAACGAAACCGATTTAACGAACTTACCTGTGCGAGCATCCGTTACAGCGATTACACCCGGTCTCCCATCTGTGAAGTAATAGTCGGTCAACAGCCATTGTTCATTCGGGGCATACCCGACTCCTTGCGGAACAAGTTCCTCTGCCAATCCCGGAATAACAGGACCTTCTTTGCTGATATCCCACAGCGACTGATAGGCGGGATTCCGCGGGTTCTCTACCCTTTCCTGTTGACCCAGCTTAACATGTGCAGGAATCGCAGTTACCTTAGGTGACCAGGCCGACTCCACATTCGATGTGTTCACTGCAGCAACTTGAAACGTATACGCCATATTCCCTGTCAAGGCATTCACTGTAAATTCATTCGATGAAGCTGGAATAAATGCTTCGGGTACGTTAACTCCATTCCTATACAAGTTATAGCCAAATAAATCGTTTTCCGTATTCGGCAACCAGCTTACCGTAACGAAGCCATCCCCTGGAACTGCCTGCACATGAGTCGGTGTCTGCGGTGGCTGATTGTTTTTAATCGGCTTAGCAGGCGCCTGTCCTACTTGCAACCAACCAGGTGTAGGTGCTTGTTTCGTTGCCTTTACACGCATATTCACAGACCCATCTATCGGGTAGCTGAATACCGCACTTGTTCCAAGGCTAATATCCGTCGTTCCGTTATATGCCGCTTTGCTAATCACGTTGCTGTAAGCATCCTGCAAAGTAACCGTTTGATTCCCAGTATTCGTCAGCCCTCCGACGTTATCCATTATGGCAACTTGATTCGGAGACAAATATTTGCTCTTGTAGGCGGATAAATAATAATGGTTAAAGCCCTCTAAAGTAAGCGGGGCGATTTCAGCACGCCTAGTCCACAGTAATTGGGTGGCCCAAGGCTGAACGATGATTGATGTACTGAACACATTAGACCAGCTGCCAGATTTAATCGTGTACCCCTTCAAGTCAACCGGAACTTCTGACGCATTGTACAACTCGATATATTCGAAAGCATCATAAGAAGCGTAATTATCCGTATCTGGCACGACTTCGCTAATCATGAGCGAATGAGTCGGCGTCGCCTGCCATGCTGCGGATTTAGCGGACTCATTCTTAGCTGTATCAAGAGCTGATACTTCAAAGGTATACGTATTGCCTAAGGTTAATGAAGTCACCGTAATCGCATGTGCTGGCGATGTGACGGTTTTATTCAGCTTACCGTTCACATAGACTCGATAACTGGCAAGATCATCTTCTGCGCCTGCATCCCAGCTTAAATAAACAAAGTTGGGGCCTGCTTGTGATTTCAAGCCTTTTGGCGCCATAGGCGGTATCATATCAATGACACTCTGCAGCTTAACGCTTTTATTCACGGTAGCCGAAGATTCCGTGCCTGCTGCATCGTAAGCCGTCATCTGAAATTGGTAAGTCATTCCGTTGGTTAAACCGGTAATTGTATAACTGTAAGTCGCTCCAACAACCGTAACAGGCTGTGCAGCGCCTGTGTAATAGATATGATAACCAACAGCAGCATCGCTGCCTGTCCACGAGAGTTGGACACTTTGATTTCCCCCTACGGCATCGAATCCAGTAGGTGTCTTCGGCCCAGCTACTTGCCCGGATACAACGTCACCATTTGAGAGCGTTGGTAAGATAATCAAAGCGAACAGAAGCATGTAAATCATCAGCTTTTTACACATTTGCATAAGGCACCCTTTTCCTTTTTTTCACTAACTGTAACTGCCCTATCATAAGACTATCACGGCATCATTGCCGTGATAGTTCCTGCCTTATTGAATATGGATTAAGCCCTTATTTACGGAAATTTTTCAAAATATCATCAGCCTGCTGCTGAGACTTATCAAGCGCTTCTTTGGGCGACATGTTTCCAAGTAAAGCCGCTTGAATGTTATCATTGAAAAGTTTAGTTACTTGTCCATTCTGATACGTGGATAACTCGCTGTCCGCATATTGGAGTTGATCTCTTGCCACTGCCGCTTGAGGGAAATCCTTGATATAATTTTTAAGCAAATCCGTCTCATAGGCAGCTTTGGTCGTACCTACATACCCCGTATCCATCGACCATTGCGCGACACGCTGCGGTTGCGTTAGGAATTGCATAAACTTCACAGCAGCTTGCTTGTGATCTTCGGAAATGTTTTTGAACAGGTATAGGTTGCCTCCGCCTGTTGGTGAACCATACTTCTTGTTAGCTGGTAAGAAGGATACGCCGAAATTGAACTTAGCATCGGATTTCACCTTGGTAAGGTTTCCCGTTGTGTGGTACATCATCGCTGTTTTACCACTAATGAAATCGGACGGAACGGTCGCCCATTCGAGTGTGCCTTCTGGCATAACTTTATCTTTACGGCCAAGGTCTGTGTAGAACTGCAAAGCTTCCCCAACTTCTGGTTTGTTGAAGTATACATGCTTGCCATCATTGGAAACGATGTTAGTGCCAGTTTGCAAAGATAATGCTTGCAGCATCCAGTATTGGTAACCTGTGCTTGGGATTTCAATGCCCCACTGCGCTACTTTGCCAGCGCTATCCTTCACCGTCAGCTTGCTTGCAGCTTCACGCATCTCATTCCAGTTGGCTGGCGCTTTTTCTGGATCTAGTCCGGCTTTTTTAAATAAATCTTTGTTGTAGTAAAGAACGATTGTACTCCGTTGGAAAGGGACGCTCCATACGGTTTCACCCGATTTCGTATTTCCCATGAAGGCTTCATAAAAGCCGTTAAAGTACTCTTTGTTGAAGCGAGGCGTCAAATCTTCAATCGCATTCATAGAAAGCAAGCTGTACAAATCCGTAGACAACAATACCGCTAAATCGGGTGAAGTTCCGCCCTGCACGGACGTAACCACTTTGGTCATCGTGTCCTGGTAACTTCCTCCATATACGGCTTTGACAGTAATGTTCGGATTTTCCTTGTGAAAGTCACTCGCTAATTGGTCGATTAACTTTGTGATGGGACCACCAACCGCTACTGGAAAATAAAACTGCAGCTCGACTGGCTTCGCATCCTGTTTAGCCGCAGGACTAGTCGTTGATGTATCCGTAGGAGCGGTGTTCTGCGTGCTTTCTTTTTGCCCGCAAGCGGATGTAACAAGCGCTACCGCAGCTAAGGTCAGCAATACTTTTTTCATGTTCAATGTCCTCCCAAGAGTAGGTTTTGTATGGTTTCCTCCAAATAATGAAGGTTAATGCCTTTATTAATCGCCGTACCTTCTACGCTCCCCAACGATTTCACTGAGAGAAGCCAGCACATAGTCGGGCTCTATACCCTGCAGCATGATGTCCTTACGAGAATCTGCTCCTGTCAACACAAGCGCGCTATACATGCCATTGGCATTACCGAAGCAGATATCCGTGGAAACTCGATCTCCGACCATTAAACATGCCTCCGGTGCTGCGTCCAACTTATCCAACGCCTTCTGCGCGTAGTAATCAGATGGCTTTCCAATGACTTTGAAAACGGGCTGCAAGCTTGCAGTCTCCAAGGCTTTCACCAATGACCACGTATCGGGAATCGCTCCGTCTTCGAGCGGGCAGAAGGGATCTGGGTTAGCAGCGAGTAATCGCGCGCCATTGCGGAGGGCATTCATTCCAAGCGTCAGCCTCTCATAAGTAAACTGCCTATCTAATCCCACCAACACATGCGTTGCGCTGAGCGCATCTTCCGTTGTTTCCACACCGTAGTTCTCCAATTCGCTCTTCATGGCTTGTTCGCCGATCATCAACACCTTCGCCTTGGGCAAATGTTCCTGACAGTACATACGGGACACGCATAAGGCCGTTAAAATATCATCCTCGGAACAAGGAACCCCCAACTGTTGGAGGCGATCTCTTACTCCATCTCGGGTATGGATCGTTGTGTTGGTCACAAACAGGACCATTTTCCCTTGCTCGCGAAGTTTGTTCAGTGTGGAAAGCACACCCGGCAATATTTTATTGCCTGCATACACCGTGCCATCCAGATCAAATAAATAACCTTGAAAATCGTCAAGCCCTTTTTGAGCTTTCTTTTGTTCCTTTTTCACTGCATTTCCATAGAAAGGCTCGAACCCATTCTTATGATGTACAACGTGCTCCGACACAGCTCTACCTCTTTTCAGAAAAAAATAAAAACCCTTGTTCCGAAAATGTAAAAACAAGCGTCGTCGAAACATCGCGTATAACGCATGTCCGGCTTGTTTTCACACTTTACTGAACAAGGGTTTTCTCATATTCTCAACCCATGATTACTAGTTTGGTGCTGCATATTTAATTGTTAAATTAAGCATAAAGCAGTTTTGTTAGCACAGTATTAAATCTATACATAGAGTTTGTAAAGGTTTCTACCACATTGACGGGTCGCCAGTCGAGATGAAATCTGCGCCGCTCTCAAGCGCTTCGATCATTTCTTGCTCATAACGAATTAATCCACCTACAATTAAGGGCTGCTTAATCGTATGTTTGAGTTCGCTGATCACTCTCGGCATTAAGCCGGGCATCAACTCGACCTCATCGGGGTGGCTGCTGTTAATCATGCGAATCGCCGTTTGCACAGCTGCCGTATCAATCGCAAAAATACGTTGAATACTTTTAATCCCTGCTTGTCTCGCTGCCGCAACAGCGGCTAATTTGGTAGTTAGAATACCGTCTGCGTGAAACTTTTCAGCTAAATAACTTATCGCATACGTATCCTTGCCAAGTCCGGAAACCATCTCCATATGAACATAGACTTTTTTACCTGAATCATGAGCTTGTCTAATAATCGACTCTAGATTTCCGATATGCCCTGTCATTAAATTGACTCTCTCTACTCTACTTTCCAACATCTTCGGAATTTGTTCCTCTTTCGTAACTGAAGCGATAATGGGAAATTGGTTCATGATGCGCACCTCCAAAAAAAGCATACCTTCCCTGTAAGGGTAACATTCGTTTGTTTGCTCAGTGTTAAGTCGTCCCCTTATACTCTACCTTGAGCAACCTTCCACTTCTCTATTCCAATACAAGAGTTAAATCCAGTTTTCATAGCCATATATGTAAAAACGCTAGTCACAAAAGTGACCAGCGTTTTTACACTTATTGAAAATTAGATTTCCATATCAACAACAATGCTATCTATTCTTCCTACTTCTTTAATATAAGCAGCAACCGCTTGATGTTCTGGATTTGGTCCATAAGCCTCAAGAGCCGCTTTGTTCTCAAAGCGAACCGTTAATATAATCTGGTACCCTTGATTTTTCTCGGAGAAATTAAGACCTGCTTGAAGATCCACGATTCCTACAAGATGATTCCTTAACGCTCTGAACTTCTCTACGACTTGCTGTAGCTGATCTTGTGTCGTGGTTTCACTAAATTTCACAAGTACAATATGATCAATCATGGCGCGCCTCTTTTCTACAATTCATGTCTTTCACTATATCACCTCAACCTATTTAATCCAAGATTGATTTGCCAAGATGACTAATTTATGAAATTCACTATTGGAACTCATTTAAATAAGATTCGTGTATAGCCAAAGGACAACATCGTTCGCTTAAGTCTTATCGAGAACTTTGCATGCTCCGTGAGGAATCCAAAAATTAACAGTGCTTCCAGTTTCATACCCTTGACCTTCACTGCCACTAATGTGAGGCATGCCAGCAGCAAGGTCGTTCTTGTCCAAATTTTACGCATGTGTCTCCCTTTATGATCTGACTCCACTATATCGCTGATTCGTTTGCACCGTTTTAACTAGATATGGAAGAAAAGTAAATTTTCCCTTAACGTGCAACAAATGAAATAATAATTTCAACACGTTGATGCAGTTCTGCGTTGATCCCTGGTTGAATAAGATTTGAAAAGTATAAAGAAACCTTTCAACCAAATGGCGTTGAAGGTTATTTGATTACCCACAATTAGCTAGTCTTCGACAGGAATAACCTTCCTTTAATCGAATGACTCCTCCTGCAAGACTATTCCGAATTTTCCCTTTTGATACTATGATTAGGTGAAGAACGATTAACTAGGAGGTTTGGAGTACATGAGACTCACGCAAAGAAGAATGGCTTACTCTTTTATCATTTTCGCCTTGCTTTTGATAAGTCTGCCAACAGCGGGTTCAGCACAGATTTGGGGGAAAGTTTGGGAGTCTCCAACTCCTTATCAGATTATCGAAAGCGATAAACTTTTGATTGATGCAGGTTATATGCCTAATGATGAAGGTCCTGTTCCTTCCTGGTCACGGATTACTTCGGCTTCTGTATCCATCGACGGTCATAAACAATATGTTCCACATACGTATTATGAAGCTCATGGGATCGTATCATTAGCAGAGACGACAAGCGGCATTAAAGAGTTACGTCTAGAGCTTCGTTTCATGAGTGGTCAAATATATAATGAGGTCAGATATATTTCCTATCAACCAAAACCTGCTAAGCCACAGCTACAATTTATCCCTATTATGAGTAAGGTTAAAGAAAGAAGAGATGGGAGCATGAATTTAACTGTAACTCGCACGAACAGCATTGGTGTCGCAACAGTAAATTATTCAACTGTAAGCAGGTCAGCAAGAGCTGGTCAGGATTTCATCCCCATACAGGGCCAGCTTACTTTTAAAGAAGGCGAAAACTCCAAAATACTTACAATACGATTGATCCAAGATAACATAATCGAGCCCCTCGAGGCATTTGGCGTTCAATTATTCAACCCCTCAGATAATGTCGTACTTAGTGAGAACTCTTATACTACCATTGTTATTGAAGATGATAGCGTACTTGACTCAGATGGTTGATTAAAACCTAGCGTACTACGAGAAAAAACTGTGTTTTTTTTGTGACATTCTCGCAAATTATTGCAATTTCTTACATAATCGTATATATTGTTAACTTGCCAGCAACATCCATATACATAATATGGATGTTTTTATATTGCAAACACATTATCAAGATGACTACATGAAGAGGTGCACAATGATGACATTGAAAAAAACAGCAGCAGGAGTTCTACTACTTTCTATGATGGTTACTGCGGCAGCATGTTCAACTGATCAAAAAAATTCATCCGCAAGCCCCGCTCCATCCGCTAACGCAACTGTCTCTCCACAAGTAAAAACAGAGAGTCAGGATGCTGTTAATATGAAAGGCTACATCGGAGCTCGAATCGCGCTTGAGAAAATAGACTTCCTATTCGGTGAAGTCAAGTCCAAAGATGGAGCATTCATCCTAAACCCTGTCGTTGCGGACAGCAAAGAAAAAGCCGTGAAATTTCTTTCCAGCTATTTCGATGCCCCTATGGCAGAGAAAATAGCCGTACATTACCTAACAGATAAAAAAGCAGACGACGCTATTGTAACGAATGCAGCTTCGTTCTTCCCAACAAACCTGTTGAACACCAAAAAAGAAGATGTTACCTTTGATGCGGCTAATACGCTGGATCAAGTCAAGTTCACTACCAAAGAAGGCGTAACCTATACGATGAAAAAAGTAAGCGATAAGCTTGTGCTTGCTGATGTAGCTAAGAAATAAACAAACTCCTTTTTAAGGTCGGGTGAATGCTAATATTCACCCGACCTTTTATTTCCCCTACACCAACATTCATTCATCTAAACCATAATGAAATAACAATGGAAGCCCACCAGTATGCATAAAGACTACAGCATCATAGCTTCTAAGCTCACCAGCGCGTCCTTTATCGATCAACGCAGCCATTGCCTTCCCCGTATAGACAGGGTCCAGAAAGATGCCTTCAGACTGCGCGGTGATGCGGATCGCTTCGCCACACTCCTTGGTCATTTGGGCGTATCCTTCTCCGATAAACCTATCTTCGATTACGATTTGTTCTAAGGACACTTTAGCAGCAGAACCAGCCAGCTGTAAGGCATCATTTACAAGTTGAACCGTCCGCTTTTTTTTAATCTCCGTAATCCCGCTAATGCTCACTCCGAGAACATCAATTTCAAAAGGAAAGGAAGCTACCACTTTGCCGGATATTAATCCTGCAAACGTGCCGCAAGTTCCTACTGCGACTGCAACAAGCACGCGCCTTACTTTCGGATGCAGCTGCTCTAGTTGAACTCCGAGTTCCTGAAGCGCCACAATATAACCAAGTGTACCAAGCGCGTCCGTCCCTCCCTCAGGAATAATAAAAGCTTTCCCCCCTTCTAGGGCAACACCATGGGCAAGTTCACGCATCTTTTCATTCATATACGCTTGATTCGATTGACTTATCGGGGGCTCGATAAAAGTAATTTGCGCTTCTAATATTTGATCCAACAACAAATTACCGCTCAAGCGGTTCAGATCTGACTGACCATTTAGTACAAGCTGAGCTTGTAGACCTAATTTACGAGCTGCCGCGGCCGTCAAATGAGCGTGATTCGATTGGGCAGCCCCTGTCGTAATAATATGGGTTGCGTGCTCTGCTAAAGCTTGAGCCAAATGAAATTCAAGCTTCCTTGCCTTATTTCCCCCAGCTCCAAGCCCAGATAAATCTTCCCGCTTCACCAATAGCCTGCAGCCCAGGATTTCAGATAACTGCCTCGTTTCCTGTAATGGGGTAGGCCACTGTCCAAGGATGATGCGAGGTAACGTTTCCATGTTATTGCCCATGTGAACCTCCTACTGAAATACGAGCGGTTTGTCATCGAATAAACCAATACTTAAATAGCGTTCTCCCGTATCGGGTCCAAGCGCAACCACCCGCTTGCCTTTACCTAGGCGACGAGCGATCTGAATAGCGGCCCAAACCGCTGCCCCCGTAGAAGGACCGGCAAGAATGCCCTCCTTGCGTGCCAAATCCTTTGACGTTAGCCAAGCGTTTTCGTCCGAAATATGGATGATCTCCTCCAAAATTTGCATATTTATGACTTCTGGAATTTGCGAAGGACTAATCCCATAGATATAATGCTCGCCAGGTTCTTCTCCTTCGAGAACCTTCGAACGTTCCGATTCCACGAGATAGATGCTCACATTCGTCACCACTTCTTTCAGTCGCTCTCCGATACCCGTTATCGTGCCGCCTGTTCCAGAGGTAGCTACAAAGGCATCGAGATTGCGATCCGTTTGATCCAGAATTTCCTCGGCGGTCGTCAGCCTGTGGATAGCCGGATTTGCCGGATTCTCCGACTGCCTCGCGACAAAGCTATTCGGCAATTCTTGATGATGTTTTTCCACTCTTTCTTTCACGACATCAATGTCTTCATCTGCGCTAAACGTAATAATCTCGGCACCGAACGCACGCAGAAGGTCAAACCTCTCTTTATTATATTTTTCTCGGATATAGATGATGGTCTTGTAACCAAGAACTGCCGCGATAGAAGCCAAGCCAATTCCTGTATTACCGCTTGTCAATTCAATAATTGTACCTCCGGGCTTTAGTAGACCATCTTTTTCTGCCTGACGAATGATGCCATAAGCCGTGCGATCCTTCACACTGCCGCCTGGATTATAGGATTCCAACTTCAAATAGACCTCAGCATCTTCTTCACTCACTAGCTTGTTAATACGCACCATGGGCGTTTGGCCGATCAAATCCAGAATACTATCACATAGCTTGTTTCTGTTTCCCATACTTCCTCCCTCGTCGTTTATTTAATAGGATCTGGAACTTGAGCCGTAAAGCGCACCCAGTTCCACGCTCAATTCTTTGATTAATTGCACAGATTCCTCACTATTAATATCTTCAGAAGCAGCCGTCAGGTTTGACCTCATTGCCATCTTCCTCCTTATTCCTGTCACAAAGTAAATATTATTATTAATCATATAAATTACATTGGTTTTGTATGCTATATGCCTATTCATAAATTTACCGAAACAAGGAAACCATGTCTAATCAGTATTTTCTATTCAATCTTTAATCCTTCTATCCAAGTAGCGCCCCTCTACATAAATAAGCCATACAGCCGAAGCCGCATGACCCTCCCCTTTTTCATGCTCATAAGATCTTCACAAAATCCGATACCTCTTCCACCACTATCTTTCAGTAAACATAGTTCGGTGAAAGCTGTGAGCATGAAGTATGAAACTAGCATTACATTACATTGAAATCATATACATAAAAAAAACGCCGACAATCCATGAGTAGAAGGATTGTCGGCACTCGCCGTCCTAAAGGGGCAGCGAACTAATTAGGAAAAGAAACCAGTTTGTCGAGCGATGCAGAACTAGCCTCCATTAACGATAAGAATTGGGTGGGCTGCTGCATTCGCATTTTCTTTCGTCGCGTAGTCTGCCCCCAAATCTTCATTTAAACCCGCAAGACGGAAGCTCACTGCTCCATCAGTCTGGCTGTTAACAAAAGCCGTTACATCAAAACTTACATATACACCTTCTTGATCAACCGTCACGGTGCCCACAGACGTCCCAGCTTCGGAGGGTTGATTCGTTGCGTTGATCGTAGCCTCAGTCCAAACATCATCATTAATTCCTTTAGCTTCCAATGTGTATGATGTTGTATTACTGTGGATATTCGTCACGTAAAGCTTCAAAATGGCCGAGCTTACATTCCCGCTAAAGGCGGAAGTATTAAACTTCACATAGCCTTTGCGATCGTAGGAAGCATTGGAAGCTCTTAGCTTAACGCTCATGGTAGTCAGCGAACCATAATTATCGCCTGCGTAGGTACCGCCGCGAACGGAACTATCCGCAGTTGCCGTTAGCGTAATTGGCGTATTGGACGTTCCTCCACTTGTCGTCACACTGACGGCATTACTCGCAGCAGAAACATTGCCAGCTGCATCTTTCGCTTTCACTGCAAAGGTATAAGTCTTGCTGGCTTGGGTATCACCTTGTAACATCCGTACCATAGACTTCGAATTCATATAAAGAATATCCGTAAGAAGTTCCTCTTACCGTGCCATACATTCTTACATATCTGGCATCCTGAGCAGTGATTGTAAGATCATCAATAGCACCATTCCCTGTAGTCGTTGAATAAACATCGGTCCAATTGGATGGAGATGCGCTATCAGTGGATACTTGAATCTTGTAGCCCTTCGCATAAGCAGCTTCCCAATTTAGTTTAACTCGATTAATGTTCTTCGTAGCGCCAAGATCAACATAGATCCATTGAGGATCAGCACCCTCAACACTCGCCCATCTTGTTGTCGCGTTGCCATCGAAAGCTTTAGCTGCTCCTACGCTCGTTGTTTCGTTTGAACTGGAAACGCCAGCTTTGTTCAGAGCCAGATTCGTTGGCTGCGTTGGTCCGTTATTTGTCGTAGCCGTTGTTGTATTGCTAACGCCTGATTGGTTACCAGCCGCATCCTTAGCCTTCACAGTAAAGGTGTATGTCGTGCTCGCACTCAACCCACTTACAGTTGCACTCGTACCTGGAACTGATGCAGCCAATGTTGCCCCGTTATAAACCTCATAGCTCGTTACACCTACGTTGTCCGTAGACGCGTTCCATGAAAGGGACACACTGGAAGCGGTTTTACCCGTAACGGTTAAGTTCCCTGGCACGGAAGGTGCTTGTGTATCTGGTGAGCCACCAGCCACAGGCTTCCACCAGTTGCCTGAAATAAACAACATGTTTAACAATGAAAAGCTGTCGCTGTAATAGCCTGTTTTATGGCTCTTCATCCAATCCCAGCCCGCATTGATCCAAGCTTGATTACTGCTGTTCGATGTAGCTGCTGCAATCAAGGGAGCGACGAAAACGCCTTCGGATCCGCTTGCTGAACCTGTCACTGCCCCATTTAATTTATAGCCGTCTTTAATATTGTCAGGATTGCCGCCTGTTTTCCCTTTAATCCAGGTAGCCATCTTATCAGCAATTGCTTTACCTCTTGTATCTCCGTATAACCCATAATCCATAACAATTCGCAAAGGCACGCGAGATGCATTGTAATTGTACTCATCCGTTTCTGGAAACTCATCCAGAAAGTTTCTTGGAGCTGGCTGAGGTGGATTTCCTACAACGAAATCCGAAATCAGTCCCGTATTTGGGGAATAGGAGGCGCTGAATGAAGTGTAAACACTATACAGATTATTGATGACATTAAGCCATGTTTGATCACCCGTAACCTCGTAGAAGGCTCTTAAATGACTAAGCATCCAATCAGACGGTCTCGTATTCAAAGCATTTTTCTCATCCCAATCGCCCAGGTTCAATCGGTTATTGGTCGTGACATTACTCACTTTAATACCATCTGTAATCATCTTTTTGGCTTCTGCCAAATAATTGATCGTACCTGTTGATCCCCATTGATAATGAGCAAGAATCAGGGAGTAAGCAATATCCACATCCCCATCGGTAGCCGAGTCAAAATGACCTTGAGCGGCTTTAGCATCTGCCACCACCCAACCCATTAAATTTCCATTTGCTGAGCTTTTATAAGCTCTGGCTGTCTTGAAAAGACCATCGTAAATGGTTTTTGCATTCGTATCGTAGCCTGCCATTAAGGCGGTAATCACCATGCCATATCCTTGACCTTCAGAGGAGCCTAATGGTTTATACCCATCTGCACCTCCGGTTATATTACCTTTGATATAATATCCGCCGGGTAGAGAGGACAAGTCATTTTTCAGGTAGCTTGATTTCCATGAATTATAATAAGAAGCAACATCCGAATTCAATTGTGTTTGCGTAACATGATTAGGTTTCGTGATCCCCGTATAATTTACTTGCTGTGGAAAGGGCTTTTGCTCGCCTGCAGCTTCGGCCTTCTGCTCTAATGCAGGCGAGAGAAAGCTCGCCGTTAAAAAGGTAACGCAAAGCACAGCAACAGACCAAACCTTCAACTTATTTTTGACGGGCCTTACCTTGGTCATTTCCATTCTAATACCTCCTAATTGATTGTTTTTGCCATCTTGATCAATCCAGATCCGAGGATGTAAATCTTACTGAACGCCCTGCTGTATCACTACTCCCCCCTTTACCTGTTATTTTTAAATATAAGCGTTTTAACTTTTAGGATAAAAGTGACTCTATATTGGGAAAGGGAATCTGATGCTGCGAAGTCTTTGTTCAAAGAGTACCTGCAGCACCTGAGACACTGTTATCCTTGTGAGCAATCAGCGTACACTTCCTGCTTATTTATTTACATTGTTGTTATATAGATTGCCGCCATTTATTCTAACATCATCATGCGCTTTCGTGCCTGTAGCTGCACTCGTCGCATAAACAACATAGCCCGGCACGCCATCTAAATTAACTGTATTGTTATAAAAAGTATTGTTCTTTCCTGTTCCATACAGGGAGCCATGAGTCCGTACCTGAAACGCATCCACCACATTAGCATTCCCATTCCGATACCCTTGGTTATTACGGACAACGGTGTTGATGCCCTTCACATCAATGAAGCTATCGGCGCTATTGTCGCCCGTGATACCCGTTCCATTGAAGTTACAATACTCAACAATCGTCCCGTCAGCGCCCTCTTTGATATCGATATGCTCTGCTGTAATATCGCCATTAAATACTGTGTATCTTATGACATTTCCGATGACGATATGTTCATAGGGCGTACTTTCATCTGAACCGACGTAAGCCCCTTCTCCATACCCGGCTTGATAGTTGCCCGTATCATAAATCTTAGAATATTCCAACGTATTATACGAGCTGCCATCCCTGAAATGCACGCCTTCATCCCCAATGAGATGAACTTCAACGTTATTCAGCAAGTTGTGATTGCCATTATCCACAACAATTCCTTTTTGTGCGTTCATAATGACAAGATCGCGAAGCTCCCAATAATCCCCTGTCAGATGAATGCCATAGGATCCATCATTCATCGCAACGCCTTTTAATGTGGCACGATTCTGGGGATCACAGCTTTTCATCACAATGTGATTTGCAGACGTCCCATTTTTCGGAGAGTAAAATAGACCTGGCCCATACGGATCTTCAGGAGTTCTGGGAATATCGCCGGCCGTTGAAACATCTCCAATGTATGCCCCTGGGGCAATAAGTATGACATCGCCGGGCTTCGCATTCTTCATTGCAGTCTGAATAGCGGCTGTAGAAGTTAGTGCGTTAGTGCAACCGGGCCCGACAATAACGTCGCTATCCGTGGTCACGCTGACTTGATTGCTTCCCCCGGAAGCATTGCCTGCCGCATCTTTTGCTTTTACCTTAAATGCATACGCCGTATTGGGACTTAATCCGCTCACTGTCGCGCTCGTACCCGGTACTGTAGCCGCTAAAGTCGAACCGTTATACACCTCATAACCCGTCACCCCAGTGTTATCCGTAGAGGCATTCCAAGTGAGAGACACACTTGATGACGTTTTCCCCATAACCGTTAGATTGGTTGGTACAGAAGGGGCCTGTGTGTCTCCTCCGCTGCTTCCCCCTCCATTGACCACAAGAATGGGGCGGGCAGCCGCATTGGCATTTTCTTTGGTCGCATAATCAGAACCCAAATCTTCATTCAGACCTGCAAGTCGGAAACTTGCCGCTCCGTCTGTTTGACTGTTAATGAAAGCGGTAACATCAAAATTTATATAGACGCCTTCTTGATTCACCGTTGCCGTACCCACAGGGGTTCCAGCTTCTGACGGTTGATTCGTTGCATTAAGCGTGGATTCGCTCCATCCATCATTGCTAATCCCCTTAGCTTCCAACGTGTAGGACGTCGTATTGCTGTGAATATTCGTCACATAAAGCTTTAATGCTGCTGAGCTTACAGGGCCGCTTAACGAAGACGTATTAAACTTCACATACCCTTTGCGATCGTAAGAGGCATTGGAAGATCTTAATTTGATGCTCATGGTATCCAAAGAACCATAATTGTCGCCTGCATACGTACCTCCGCGAACGAAGCTATCCGCTATCGCTGTTAGCGTAACCGGTGTATTCGGCGGATTGGGCGTACCTCCGCTTGTAGCTGCGCTAACCGTATTGCTTGCAGCGGATACGTTGCCAGCGGCATCTTTCGCCTTTACTGTAAACGCGTAAGTCGTACTCGCACTCAGCCCGCTTATTGTTGCGCTAGTGCCTGTCACGCTTGTCACAAGCGCCGCGCCGTTATATACCTCATAACTCGTTACACCGACGTTGTCTATGGATGCATTCCAGGAAAGCGACACACTGGAAGCGGTTGTAGCGGTTACTGCCAGACTCGCTGGCGCCGATGGCGCTTGGGTGTCTCCGCTTGTTGAATCTGAACCGTACACTTCAAATTCATACAAAGAATACCCGTAAGCTGTTCCTCTAGCCGTACCATACATCCTTACATATCTGGCATCTTGCGCTGGGAAAGTAAGCTCATCAATGGCCCCGTCCCCCGTTGTGGTTGAATAGACATCCGTCCAATTCGTAGGCGCTGCGCTATCGGTGGATACTTGGATTTTGTAATTCTTCGCATAGGCAGATTCCCACAATAATTTGACTTTGTTAATGCTTTTCTTCGCGCCAAGATCAACATAGATCCATTGCGGATCAATCCCCTCGGCGCTTCCCCACCGCGATATCGCATTGCCATCGAAGGCTTTAGCTGCTCCCACGCTCGTTGTTTCATTTGAACTGGAAAAACCAGTTTTGTTCAGAGCCAGATTCGCAGATGGCGGCGTCGTTCCGTTGTTTGTCGTTGCCGTTACCGCACTACTAGCAGCAGATAGATTGCTGGCAGCATCTTTGGCCTTCACTGTAAACGTGTAGGCTGTACTCGCGCTAAGCCCACTTACCGTCGCACTTGTGCTTGTAACCGATGCGGCTAAGATTGTGCCCCTATACACCTCATAGCCGGTTACGCCTACATTGTCGGTCGAAGCGCTCCATGAAAGTGTCACGCTGGAGGCTGTTGTGCTTGTGACTGCCAAATTCGCTGGTGTGGTTGGTGCTTGCGTATCCCCAGGATTACTGCCTTCACAATTTACCACAGCCGTTCCACTACCCAATAAGGAGTTTCCAGAAAAGGTTAAACAATCATACACACCAGCATTTGGAGCCGTCGAATAATCAACCTTTTCATTGTCCGTCCATGTGCTGATAATCGTTCCAGCAGGCTTCGCCAAATGCATCCATTTGGTTCCATCCCAACCTATTTCATAAATACGGTGAGGATCATTATAAGGTGCATACGTCGTATAGCTTCCACCCTGCGTTTGCTGCTTGCTCATTGTGTTGTTAAAAAACACATTTTGCTCGCCAGATGAACCTGACCACTTCGATGCATGAGGCCCCGCTGCGTACCAGATTGGGAACCAGGTTCCGCCTTCTGGCTCTGCCCCGCCCTCACCCTCGCCCCAGCTCCGATGAAGGAAAGGGACTGTAATCGTATTGTTTTCGATTAAATTATGACGCTCCCAACCACCATGCAGATTCATATCAACTGTCATCGTGTTACCTGAAACAACGTTGCCCGTTGCTGACCATTGCAGCGTTAAATGGCGAACGCGATCAATTGTATTGTTGATAATCTTACTATCATACAATTTGGATCCGCGGAAGTAGCCATGTCCGCCTTTTCCTTTATTCCATGCACCGAAAATGACATTATCCCGGAACTCCATGTATCTGGCGAACTCAGTAACGATGGGATGTGAACCTGTCATATAGGTGCGAATACCTTTCACCCATCCATTTTGGGCCCATTTAAAAACAATCGCATGGATCGCATATTCCGGAGCCTCATTCGTATATTTGAGACCAACGCCGCCAGGATTGCTGTTCGCATCATAATCGTTTGCGTTCTTATTGCTATATTGCGTATAAGAAATATCTTGTGTGAAATAAAAGTTTTCAAAACCGACCCCTTCTACAAGCTTGATCGGCATGACCTTGCTATAGTAAGTCGTCCCTAGAATTGTCCCGCCATTGCTAAACGGAATGTCAAATTCAAGTGGCTTATCAATCGTTAACGTATCACCGCTTAGACTGACGACCTTAAACATTTGACTGCGCATGTGCTGGTTAATCCAGTACGTTTCCGGCGCGCCCATCATTTGATAAAAATCAGTTGTATTTGCTGCGCCTACATAGATGGTGTCACCGACTTTGAATTTACTGGCTCCTCCGCTAGCCAATTTAACTTGGCTGCTGCCTTTCGTTCCGCCGCCGGCAGCGGCCACCTTAACGCCAGTCTTCCAATGGAAGTTAATACTGCCTTCGTAATCGGGTTCATCGGGGCTTTTATCCCGATCCTCCACACGAAAGGCTCCATATCCTGGCCATAGCTTTCCGTCTATGACGGGCAGGCCGTTTTCGGATACATAGGTGCTTGCTGGTTTGAACACGATTTTCGTCCCCGTGGCAGGATCGGTGCCCGCACCTCGAATTGTGATCCAACTCGCATCCACCCGCGTGAATTTACTCAGATCAATCTGCCCCGCAGGAAATTGTAAAACAGCCCGATTCGTCTCGCTGACCTTGCTGCCATTAACAGTAAGGGTCCCGCTGCGGATAGCGTCGATTACTGCCTGTAGCGCATCCGAATCATCCAATCCATCATTGGCCTTAACACCTTTGGTGGTTAAATCAATAACCGTCCCCCCCGTTGGCAAAGACGCCCCGCTTTTGTAACCCGCTTTAGACCAATCTGGAAGTGACTCGTGCACCCCCGCTGCCTCCACTTTCGAAACCGGAAGAAAACCCCAAGAAGAAATAGCAAGTGTCGCACCTAGCACAACTGCCAAACCTTTTCTCGCTATCAACAAAATTATTCCTCCTTAAATTTGAATTGTAGAGATGTCAGAATTAATCTAAATGACGAATTCCCCCCTTCAAACAATCAAATATCCAACTTCTAGGATGAAGAGTAATATTGTGATAATTAAGTTGTAATCCCATTCACCCGAATATGGAAGAGACTTTTTTTATATGGACTGTTGTTTTTTTTAGGTAACCTTTATGTAAGCAGGCCAGCACGCCATATTCTTACCATTCACAACATGAAAAAAGCGAGCAACCCGCTTAATAGGTTGTCTCGCCAAATTTTTCGTAACATTCACGTTAGATTAAAAAGTTAGTGCAGCCATTGCTTTCTTATATCTATTGATTCTCTCAAAATCCTTTTCGGTAGGATTAGGAATGCGGCTAATGTCTTGGTTATCTTCTAAGTCTAGAAGCTTCACCTTAGTGGCTAGCGGGTTTTGTTTAATTCTTAGTATAAACTCCTCATAGGACTCATCCACTCTTCTTGTCAAACCATCCAACGCATATAGAATCCCCTCACTAAAACCTTCACGTCTCAAATCAAACAATGTGTAGGCAGAATCCTCCACCACATCATGTAAGACGGCAACAATGGCTTCTTCCGTTGTCTTAGCTTTTGAAGCTAACCGAATCGGATGCAGGATGTATGGATTTCCACCTTTATCCGTTTGACCATCATGTGCTTTAGCAGCTAATAGTATCGCTTTAGTTAATGTACTCATTCTGACACCTTCCCCGGAATATGTGTTCCCATTTTATTATAGGTTACAAAGAGGAGATCGTGCAAATAAGCTTGCTAGCACTTGTAAAGGCAATTGGAGAAGACTACACTGAAGGCAGACTAGTCATATTATGGAAATAATATTATAGGAAGGCGGTATAGGATGAAAAAGAGAAGCTTAGGAACAAGCACCTTAGAGGTTTCGGCCCTCGGACTGGGTTGTATGGGCATGTCGGAATTTTATAGTGGCCGCGACGAAGAAGAATCCCTTCGCACGATTCATCTCGCTTTTGATCTTGGGGTTACGTTTCTGGATACCGCAGACATGTATGGGGTTGGAAAGAACGAAGAACTCGTCGGGCGAGCTTTGAAAGGACGTCGCGATGAAATTGTCATTGCAACAAAGTTCGGCAGTATGCGCGGCGAGGACGGCAAATTTCTCGGCATCAGCGGGCGCCCTGAATACGTTAAAGCTGCTTGCGAGGCGAGCCTGCGGCGCTTGGGTGTTGAATACATAGACTTGTACTATCAACACAGAGTCGATCCCAATACACCTATTGAAGAAACTGTCGGGGCCATGTCAGACCTGGTAACTGAAGGGAAAGTACGCTATCTCGGTTTATCCGAAGCTGCTCCAGAAACCATTCGACGTGCTCATCACATTCATCCCATAACCGCTCTTCAAACAGAGTACTCTCTGTGGAGCCGCGATGTCGAGGATGAAATTTTGCCGACTTGTCGTGAATTTGGTATCGGCTTCGTTCCCTACAGCCCCCTTGGAAGAGGATTTCTCACTGGACAAATCCAGAAATTCGAGGATCTGGCGGAAGACGATTATCGGCGCATGTCCCCTCGGTTTCAGGGCGATAACTTTCAAAAAAACCTCAATCTTGTAGAACAGATTAAAGAAATTGCTGCATCAAAAGGCTGTAAGCCTGCCCAGCTTGCCCTCGCATGGCTTCTCTCGCGAGGTGAAGACATCGTTCCGATTCCAGGGACGAAACGTCGAGAAAATCTGAACGAAAATATCGGAGCGCTTCACATTGAGCTGACGAAGGACGAATTAGCCCTGATTGACGAAATCGCTCCCCATGGCGCTGCCTCAGGCACCCGTTATCCAGAAGCTAATATGCGCATGCTAAACTTGTAACCTTCGTCATCTTCAATGGGTTTGACCCGTGGACATGACAGAAGGACAGGCTCGAACATCCGAGAGCACTGAAAAAGTCGATGTATTGTTGCCTAAAGCAGCATTGCATCGACTTTTTTTGCAATTACTGGAATTAACGCGAGTGGAATAGCCCTCTAAAGGGCTACTATTAACTGCGCTAGCTTCACCATTCGTTTAGCATTTACTGCAATTGCAGTTAGGACAGCTTGTATTCGCATGCCAAGAAGACCTCAGCTATACTGTGAATTCGCCAGGCCATGATGAGTCTTTAGCTCGTTATTCTTCTGCTCAATTTTGTATCTCATCTTGTAGCGTTTCTTAAACGCTTCAGATTCGTGGTATTCAACTGCGTTTTGTTTGAAATCAGGAACAATCGGAACGGAGTACGTTTTGGATTTAGATCCTGGTTTGTAGCAGCCTTCTTGCAGAGGGCAAGTGCTGCACTTATCCACATCAAAGAAGAATGTCAGCCGCTGGCACTCATTTCCGTTTTTTCGCCCCATTTTTGCTTTTCGAGTGCTATGATGCCCCGCAGGACACTCCACTGATTCACTGTCTTTATGGTACAGGAACTTCTCCTTTTGTTCGTCCTGATGCCCGTATAGCATCATGGCATTTAGCTTAATCGTTGGCGTAATTTCATCCTTAGCTAGGAGCTTGAGATTCGTGAAACTCCCATACGCTCGGTCGGCAAGCACCTCTTTGACGACAAGTCCTGTTTCAGCCGTTTGCTTCATTAGGTCGGGGAATGCCTTCGGATCGCTGGCGTTACCTGGTTCTACTTTCATTGCCGTAATGATGCCATCCTCTGTCATTGCGATGCTTTCTTTGTATCCAAAAAAGAAAGTTGTGGCGCTCTTCCAGCCGAAACGGGCATCGGGATCTATGGCAGACTGCACCCCTTTCCACGCTAATAACCGCTCATCGCTCACAATCTTTTTGGTCTCCTCAAGACGGGAAAATCCATAATGAACGAAAAGTCAATGAGTTGGTGAATTTGAATAAGTAAATGGTCTGGGGGATCAATTTATATAATTCGCTGTGAAAGGAAAGTGTTTGTTGTTTGTTTAGTTCTAAGATAATGTCACCTCAGAAGTAGTATATCAAATTACCGCGGTGAATGGATAAAGCTATGCAAGAAAAAAGACTGATGATCGCTCACCAGTCTTTTTTTTCTTATTCTGTAATCGTTTTTCAGTGCTCTCCCATAGGTATACAGACATTTAAAGAAGTCATGAAAAATCAATAAGCTCTCGCCGAAGGTATGCGGAAACCAAGCGGATCTTCCGTTTTTTTCTCACAGATCGATAGTTTAATAGAAGCAGCGGCGGAATAAGGTTATTGAGTTTGTCAAAAGTGTCTCGACTGGGCGAAGATGTGCCACACGGAAGGTTTAGAAAGAACCCGGTAAAGTACCTTCAAGAACTTGAAAACAAACACAGCGTGTTGGTCATTCCATCGTAATTTTTGTAAAGTATAAACATATGGAACTAAAAAACCGATATAGTATTATGGTGTCAGTGATTATTGATCCAAACTATTCTTATTGCTAACAGGAGGAGATGTTCATGAAGAGTTTGAAACATTCTACAAGCACAAAATTCCTCATAAGTCTGCTAGTCGGTTTAAATGTCTTTACTTATTCAAGTTTTTCCTTTGCTGAAACAGCCGTCTCGAATGATATCGATACGGGGATCGCTAGCCTGAATTATAATCGGAATGATGTGTTGGCCGTAAATGGTGATCACATCAATAGTTTCGTTCCCAAAGAAGGGATCCAGGCGGACGGGAAAATAATCGTAGTTGAACGAGAGAAGAAATCCCTCTCAACCTCACCCGTTGATATTTCGATTATTGATTCGATGACAAGCCGCACCTACCCAGGCGCAATACAACTTGCAAACCAGGCTTTTGTTGATAATCAACCTGATCTGATCATGGTTCCGAGAAAACCACTCAATATTAGCATCGATTTGCCCGGTATGAAAAATGAAAATACCGTTTCGGTGCAAAATCCATCCTATGGCACTGTTTCAGGTGCAGTCGATCAGTTAGTTTCGACCTGGAGTGACAAGTATTCGGCCACCCGCACTTTACCTGCAAGATTACAATATTCAGAATCTATGGTTTACAGCAAAAATCAGATTGCTAGCGCACTGAATGTAAACGCGAAGTATCTCGACAATACGCTCGGCATCGATTTTGATGCGGTTGCAAAAAGCGAGAAAAAAGTGATGGTTGCGGCCTATAAGCAAATTTTTTATACCGTAAGCGCTGGGCTTCCTAACAATCCTTCAGATCTATTTGATAGCAATGTGACGTTTGCAGATTTAGCCCGTAAAGGGGTAAGTAATTCGGCACCGCCACTTATGGTATCCAATGTTGCTTATGGCAGAACCATTTATGTGAAATTGGAGACGACTTCAAAAAGTAATGAAGTGCAATCAGCATTCAAAGCATTGCTTAAGGGTCAGGGCATTCAAGCAAGCGGGCAGTACAAAGACATTTATGAGAACAGTTCATTTACTGCTGTTGTATTAGGCGGCGATGCTCAATCGCACAATCAGATTGTCTCCAAAGATTTTAATGTGATTCAAAATATAATAAAGGAAAATGCACAATTCAGTCTTAAAAATCCGGCCTACCCAATTTCTTATACAAGCATTTTTTTGAAGGATAATTCGATTGCGGCCGTCCACAACAATACGGAATATATTGAGTCTAAGGCAAATGAATTTACGAAAGGGAAAATTACGCTAGATCATAGGGGTGCTTATGTTGCTCAGTTTTTTATATCCTGGGATGAGTATACATTTGATGCAAATGGACGTGAAATCTTGACTCATAAAACTTGGGATGGAAACGGCTATGATAAAACAGCACATTTCTCTACGGTAATCTCGCTGCCGCCGAACTCCAAAAACATCACCATTATCGCAAAAGAATGTACGGGCCTTGCGTGGGATTGGTGGAGAACCGTTATTAATGAATCCAATGTTCCATTAACAGACAATATTAAAGTTTCAATTGGAGGAACTACGTTGTACCCAAGCGGTGCAATCAGTAAATAATTGTATAGATTGTTAGAGTGGAATCTCTAAGAGTTAGTTCAGTGAATTCAGCAAACGGGACATGATTGAATAACAGAAAAAAAGCAGTCCAAGACTGTATTGCTCCAGCTTGAACTGCACCCCGTCAAGTAGACAGTACAAAAAATAAAAATTAATTAAGCGGCCTTGGTCCTGAATTCCTTCGGACTGAGGCCGTTTAGTTTTGCTTGTAATCGTTCGGTATTGTAAAAGTGGATA
>NZ_JAAIKC010000024.1 GCF_010820665.1 Paenibacillus sp. SYP-B3998
CATCGGCCGCGTAGTCCCCGAAGTCACTTACCTCTCCTCGATTAATATCCGAGATCGCTTTGCTTCCAACGGCTATCGTTCCTGCTGCTAACGCGCCGGCTACTACAGCTCCAATCACGACCGCTCCTGCTCCTAAAGTAGCCACGGTAACTGCTGCAACTACCGCTACCACGACAACAATCGCCAGAGCACCCAAGACATTGCCTGCTAATTTACCCCAACTGAACTTCTTCTTCTCTGGCGGAGGCGGTGGAGGAGGCGGCGGTGTGCCTTGCTTCGGCTCATCATCATAGGGCGCATAGGTCGTGCGATCCGTACCTGCTGTCTTCACGTTCGCTCCTAGAAAATGATATTCACCTTCTATCGCAAATCCGCTTTGTGCTGCTAATTTCTTCACCATTAGTTGGCTTTGGGCACGAATCACCATGATTGAACGAATGGGTAAAAAAATACCCCCTACGAATTTGAAACTCGTTTGAGGTAATTTCTTTTTTTTATTAAAAGGTTAATTTTCCTAATGATACCTGTTATTATTAGTCTTCCGGTATAAGCAAGTTATTAATAAGATCAGTAAAGTTTTTAGCTACTAAACTCATATGTTTATACGAGGGTAAATACTCGTCTTCATCAATATCTTCCATGTCTAGGCTCCAGTAGTAAACTCTCCCCTTGTCGTTTCCTGAGAGAGAGATAAATATTTTATTTTCTACTGGATCATGTCCTATTGCCAATAAGCTAGATGGAATTCTTTTATTTTCATTAAATTCATTAAAAATACGATCTTATTGTTGGGGTTGTAAACTATAACTTTCCGCCCACTTCTTCGAACCAATCATCAAATATATGACTAGATAATTTTTCAGGATCATTTGTATATTTTATCTCGTAACTGTATTGAGCATCTAATTTGTTCTTAGATACATCATAAGTCAATTTCATCTCTGTAGGCATTTCCCTGTTATTTTTTTTGCACAAATCACTAATTTCACGGAGATTTTTATTTAAAATGTTAAGTAAAGTAACTTGTCTCTCTTTCGAAATATCATAAACAGGTCTTGAATTACTATCAGTGTCTGATACTGCATCATTAACCTTGTGTTTTTTAACAATAATATTGTTAATTTGATAAAATACATCTGTACTAAATTGTCCAAATTCATTAGAACCGTATATATATATCATATCTGCCTTATTATTCACATACTCAAGGCAAATTGACACCATATCTGCTTGTAGTTCTGAAAAATAATCTTCAAATACCTTTGTCATAATCCAATCTCCTTTTAATTTATTAAATCGAAAACTTTTAGCTCACCATCTATTGTGTAGGTTACATTAAAAGCTAGACGGTCGAAGCGAATCCCCATCATATTTTATTTTTACGTCAACAGTAACATGTTTCGGCGGTTTGGCCTGTAAAACTCTTGCCCATTCATTTTCTATTTTCTTATATGTACTTAGATTCACCTTACTTGACTGAGATACAAGGTTATCAATCTCTGGCGAACCGCCAAATCTATCTCCTGCCAAATGACCTGCATGGTCACCTGACTCCTTCCCTGGCGTATTTGCATCATGTGGTAAACGTTCATCTCTTGTCGTTAATTTTAAATCATCCGTACTAAAGTTTTCAATTCTACCCAGATGATCTGTTTCATAATCGTATTGGTGCTCACCAGCTTTATACTTCACATTCGGTTTAAGTTTCCCTGCCTCATCAAATGGATTATCGACAAAAGTCTTATTAGGAGCTTCTGGCGTCCCCTTAGTTTCTGGCGGTTTACTCGGTTTCGGAGCTTTTGTAGTCCCCTTACCAACCTCATCGTCATTTTTTAAAAACTTCAACACACCATCCTTAGCATCCTGCAATGCCTCAGAAAGCGTCTTATTCGGCGTTAACATGCCGCCAACCAATTCTTGTTGCGGTAATAACCTTGGAATCTCAGTATTTCCAATGGTCTTTTTCAGAGCTTCTAACGAATCTCCTATTTCTTTTATTTCCTGTTTCAAGCCCTTTTGAATGTCGGCCGCAGTCCCACGAATCGCTGTAATTGCTGCTGTACCTTTTTCTTTCAAGTAGCTTTTACCTATATTACCCAATTCACTAATTTTACCTACAAATTTACTGAATTTATCTGTTACCGCTCCCATGCCTTTGACTAACCACGGCGCTACTTTATTAGCTCCCTGACCGATATACTCGCCGATCGTTTTTTTGGCGATCTTCGCATCCAGCAGACCTACCGTTCCAAATCCGATTGCTCCACTGAACAGAACCTCTCCCCAACTGAAACCAGGGTCTTTATCCGTCAATTGGCTCGCTATACTCTCGGCTATACCCGATACGCCGCCAACGACCATCTTACCCAATACAGGTGCGCCAACACCTAAGGGGCCGAATATCGCACCGGATACCGCTCCGATCATCGATTCTCGAAAGGCATCGGCCGCGTAGTCCCCGAAGTCACTTACCTCTCCTCGATTAATATCCGAGATCGCTTTGCTTCCAACGGCTATCGTTCCTGCTGCTAACGCGCCGGCTACTACAGCTCCAATCACGACCGCTCCAGCTCCTAAAGTGGCCACGGTAACTGCTGCAACTACCGCTACCACGACAACAATCGCCAGAGCACCCACGACATTGCCTGCTAATTTACCCCAACTGAACTTCTTTTTCTCTGGCGGAGGCGGTGGGGGAGGCGGCGGTGTGCCTTGCTTCGGCTCATCATCATAGGGCGCATAGGTCGTGCGATCCGTACCTGCTGTCTTCACGTTCGCTCCTAGAAAGTGATATTCACCTTCTATCGCAAATCCGCTTTGTGCCGCTAATTTCTTCGCCATTAGTTGGCTTTGGGCACGAATCACCATGAGGCTAAGATTGAACGAATAGGTAAAAAAATACCCCCTACGAATTTGAAACTCGTTTGAGGTAATTTCTTTTTTTATATTAAAAGGATAATTTCCCCATTTATACCTAGTTTACATGGGTTAGATGTGTTATTCGTTGAATGATGGATTCATTCGGCACTGGTAGCCCCCACTATAGATATTCTACCGTACCTAAGAATCTAAAGTAATTGGATTTAATGGTTCCTTCAATAATTTCCCCAGTATATTTAAAATTATATAGTAAAACTACTGCATTAAAAGTATTCGTCAATCCTTCTTTCATGAGAGCAGCAAATCTTGGAACAATTTCATCATCATAAGAGAATCCTTCAAGTAATTGATTCAGGTCATTACTTTCTTCTTCATAATATTCTACTTCTCTTACAGCATCATCATATCTACGAATCTCAAATTGTTTAGCAAATATAGATGGAATAAAATCTCCTTCATCTGAATAAGAAACAGCAAGTAATCTATCCAATTCCTCGGAAGATTGAATACTCCCTACCCACAGAGATACGAATCCTTCCTTTTCCATGTTAAGCCTCCTCTAAGGTTTTAATCCATCAGGCAGAGCATCTACCCCACCTTCAAATCTACAATTCGCCCAATTTTGTAATCTTCTTTTAAACATATCATAATCAGTAGACGAATCAATAATTTCTAATAATTCATTATGTGCTTTTGTTGAGCCTTTCCCACTATGTTTGCCAGTGGGATTTACGAACTTTGTCTCGCTTATAAGTGTCCGCATATCGGCAATTTGTTCGCTCGTTACTCCCCATCTTTTGAAAACATCTGCTCTTGATACCAAATGCCACTCATGTAATCCACCGGGATGTCTGAGTCGGTCTTTTATGGTATCTCTTAGTTTAGGGTCTGCCCATACTTTGTCAAATTCATCAGGAGTCAAAGAATTGAACCACTTATTGCACTCGCCGTTTCTTACTGATGGTACAGAATCAAGAACATCACCCGTCCCCTAAGTAGTAATCTTAAAATCTCCTAAAGGAAAGGCGATAACTATTTTACCAATTACGACCATTATGTCAGCTTGCTAGACGCTCTGTCAGAGTTTCTAATGCTATAAAAAATACCACAATACGAGTAGATAGCTCATATTGTGGTATTCGGTATGATTATTAAGTAATATTCAAACACTACAATGTTTACACAAACTATTTTACAGACTCATCTAAATCTTTCCCTCATTTTTTTTGTTTCTAAATCTGCTTGTCTGACTGGTATAGGGAGTCTACTTTCCTTATTAATTAACGCTAATGTAAAGTCTGTGGCAGTATCGATATTTATCCAATTACCACAAGAGACGAAAATGGGCTTCACACTTTTATGTGTTCGTAATGCTCTCCCATAGATTTTGTTATTTATCACAATATCAGTGAAAGCCCCTTCTTCTTCATCAGGCATAATAAAATCAACCCCGTCAATTTTCAAGTAGCTTTTTGCAACGCCTATTGTTGGTTTATTTAAATAAAAGGAAGCATGCGTTGCGATCCCCATATTCCTGGGGTGTAAGTACCCATTCCCATCAAACATAATGATATCTGGTTCATTAATTAAGGTGCTAAATGTTTTTATAATTAATGGTAATTCTCTGAAAGATAAATATCCTGGAATATACAGGATCGTAATTTCACCTGTCATAGATTTCGTCTCTATAACCGTTTTCGTCAAGAAATCCACGACACACATGCAACAAACTGCAATTGTCGTTTCATTTTCCTCCCAATATGCTAGGTCAATACCTGCAATCAGCCGAATATTTTCTTTGTGAAATTTATCTTCTAACTTTATTTTTTGAGTTAAATCATACTGAATTTTATCAAATTCACCTGTTATTTTATTCATTAACTTATTTTGCCCGCGCATCATATTTATCAATCATTTTCTTTTCAAATTCACTTGGCTCTAATTTGTCATTAATTAGTACCCCTTCTATATTCCACTCTCTGTATGTTATGGCAAATCCATATTTGTAATTCGCGATTGATTTAAGATTACCATTATCAAACCAAGAAATAAATTCTCCTGTTATTACACCTTTGCTCATTTTCTGGAAGCTCGTAATCCTGCCAGATTCATAATAGTTCACATAGTCTCCATCAGCCAAACCATTCTTATAATAAGAGTAATATGCCAAATTCCCATTATCGTATCTTTCATATAAAAGACCAGATATAGGTTTCCCTCCATCTTCTATGGGTTTATCAAAAACTTCTTGCCCACTATTTCCAGAAAAACAAACATCATCAGTAAATTCTATACCTGTTAACAATACGTCTTCCATTGGCAAAATATTAACATCAATCATTTAATATCATCCACTCCATTGATAGTTAGATTATTTGGGCAAATCAGATTCTATTCTAAAATCCCGTAAAATATAATTACAGTGCGGACATGTTTGGAATGGTATATCGATGACTGGCTTTGATGAGCCTCCAGGTCTTATCACATATATTAAAATATCATCAATAGTAGCACTCGGATTATCCAATAATGCCTTATTAGCTGCATACACCTCAGCATGCGATCCTGAACCATGTGTATACAAACTATAAGAATCATAAATGTCGTCTGGCATATTGTCTATTCTTTCTTTAATAATTGGATTTAATTCTCTTGGTATTTTTCCATCAACGTTATTTATTGCAGTGTAAATTTTCCCTGTCGTTCTATCATATGCTCCCGCGACAGCTGGACCAATTGTTTTATTTTTCAATCCAATATCTTTTAACATTTGTGCTTCTTCAATAACATGGTTTTTAAGATTAGCAATTTCTTCTGCTGTAAAATCCACCTTGCCTATAGTCGGAGTACCTTTACCCGTCCCCTAAGTAGTAAAGCTAGCAACCGTTAAAAAGATCGTGGCAGCCACAAATACAACCATTCCATCAAATGTATATGCAAACAAAATGGCGAAACCTTTATACGGGTCTTACAAGGGTTAAGTCTGCTTGGGCTTAGCCGCCCGATTCATTCCGAACTGGATGGGGTCTATACATCAAGCGCTGAGACAGTGGCGAATAAAAAAGTAACCACAACACGGGCAGCTAACTCGCATTGTGGCATTGTTTATTGTATCGTACAATCTTCTATTACTACATCCTTAACCTTTGAAAAATTTGAGATATTTAGTATTCTTCGGACTTCCAAAACATCTACCTTCTGATTTTCTATTGGCAATGCTGAAAAATTCTTTCGCTGTTTCTAAATCGCCTAGTTCAAAAGCAACTTTACCTGAAATAAATTCCTTATCACCCGAATCTATACGATCAAATCCAGTTAAAAATATTTTATCCGCCCATACCTTGGCCTTCTTAAGATCATTTATTATTAAACAAGTAGCCACAACATCCTTCACCAAATGGTAACTTTCCTCACAATAAATACCTTTTGGATCAGGTATTAATTCCCAAGCTTCTTCTAACAACAAAATAGAATCTTCATAGTTACTATTATTAAATTGTTCATTACTTTCATTCACAAGACTTTCGAACTTTTCTTTGATAGGTGATTGTAAAGTGGCCATATCTATCCTCCTCAAATCATATCTTTAATCAATTCAAAATACTTATCATCTTCACTAAAAAAGATCTTATAGCCTTCTAACATGAAAGCTCTTAACAGATATTCCTTAGCTTTATCAAGCTCCTCACACTCGAACAAGCTCTGTCCAAGTCTCAGTAAAATAAATGGATTTGAAACTCCATCTGGACAGTTTAAAGCATTATAAAAATTGCTCTTTGCCATTTCATAGTCATCATTATGAAAATAAGTATCACCTAGTGCTGTATATATCCATGTACTGGTATCCCAATCATTCTTCGGGAACGGAACCAATTCCAGAGCGGCTGTATAGCTCTCGATAGCTTTAATAAATTGTCCTTTTTCAGTTAAAGCATTTCCCTCTTTACATAGTTGTGAAATTCGCACATATAATTTATCATCTAGCTCCAATATTCAATCCCTCCAAAAGATTATTCTGGTGGCAAGTAGTTTTCATTTAACTTCGCACCTGCGGATCGGTTCAAACTATAATGATCTAACACATAATTTTTAGAGTCAAGCATCCATTCCCTGACCTCTGGGGACTTTGCACCATAATATCTCCCTGTACTGTTCCACCATGAGACAGCATCAGTTAGATGAGCCATATCTGCTTGATCTAAAGGATACCACTTTCCATCGCTCGCCATAAATTTCGTTTCCCCATCACGATTCGTTCGAATTTTTGGTGGAACCTCATTTTTCATTCTCTCTTGCACTTCTTTACCTGTTCTGGAATTTTTTCCGGGTGTATCGCCCATATACTCTAAACGTCTTGTGAGGCCACTTGATTCAGGTAACCCCACCTCTTTATTACTGGCATACTCCCCGTCAGGACGGTGCCATCTTCCGCTTGCATCTTGATAATAACCCTCAGGAACTTCACCCGTCCCCTAAGTAGTAATCTTAGATTTAGAAAAAAAACAGGAAAATCATGATCGTATCTGACCATAACAACCTGTTCAATGTATCGTATTAGCGTTATTTGGGTTATAAAGTTCAAGCATTTATGTGCGTACGAACGAAATGACGACATCCTTATTCGGGTATTAAATGGGTTGGAGCGTTATTGGTTCAATTATAAGTTTATTTGGCAATACATAACCTTCAAACTTGAAAGAAATATAAAAACTAATCTATAAATTATCTATACCTTCTTGAAACACATCAATTAAATATTCATCAAAAGACTTATAATGAATTAAAGGTTTTTGACCACTTCTATCACCACAAAACACGTTTTCTTCTTCATTATCAGTTGACATACACATAAAGTATTCTCCCCCGTCATTTATTACTACCCAGTATTTTTCTAGTCCAAATGCTCGATATCTCTCAGTAGCTTTTAAAACAGAAGCCCCTTGACTTCCCTCAACCCCTGCTATTTCTACTCCACAAATTCCGCCCGAGCCAAATTTCTTGACAAATTCACGATAACTTTTTGGGAATTTGAATTCGAGTAACGCTTCAACTCTAGAAATATCTTCCTCAGATACCTCTCCATAGAAATCCTTATTATCTCCATATTCTTCAATCATTTCGGATATTATTTTGTCCATCTAAATCACCTTTCATAATTAATCTTGTGAACGCATTTTCCAGTAATTATTTCTGAAATTGTCGTATTGCTTTCTCAGTTCTGGGTTATTTCTGAAACTCTGACCATCTTCAATCAAACCATGTAAAGGACCTGAATATTTATCATGTGTTACTTCAGCAATTTCAACCATTCCGCTAGGTTCTTTTTGTATCAAGTGATGCAACTCGATCTTACTTTCAACACCATCTTTTATAACATATGGAGACTTCCCTTTTGCCATTAGTTGTTGATTTGTCAATCCATTCGCTTCAGGGTCTTTTGGTATATAGTTTTTATCTATATCAATTTGATAAACCCTTCTTGATACATCTACATCTTTTCCAGCCACTTTAACCGTCCCTTTAACTTCTACGGCAGTGTATTTTTCAGGTAACCAATCTAGCTCTATTTCTTGTGAAGAAAGTTTTGTAGACTTTAACTTAGTAAATGGAGAAGTCGCACCATCACCCGTCCCCTTATTCCTTTGTACGTTCCTCCTATTCTTTTCGTAAGCATCAAATAGCCCTCGCCTTGATATCAAGACGGGGGCTATTTGACGATTACATTTTTACATCCTCTAATGAATTTACACATGCTACTTCAAAAAATCGAATAACATAACTCATACTACCGAATCTCTTTGAACTGGTGTGTAATTAATATATCCTTTTTCAAAAAATAGATCTGCAATTACGTATATGTCATCCTCTTTTTTCACAACGTTGAGTTCTTTAGCTGTAACCCCTATGAATAATAGAAATGTTCCGTATCCCACTCCCACTGGAAAAAGGTGAGGAAGATCAATAGGTGGTACAATGATAAAACCACTTATATCTGTTCCAGATATTGCTCCTTCTTGATATTCTAGATACTGTCCAGGATAAATATGCTTGCCAGTATCATCGACATATTTGACCCAGTTGATTAACTCTCTACATAGAACGGTATCATCAGGTTTTGAAAATATCATAAGCTCATATCCATATCCTGATGCTGGACCTTCATTAAAAGCTAATAACGACTTTCCTATTCCTGGATTTGTAAAACCTGATGATACAAATACGTCATATCCATCATAACCTTTTTCATATTTTAGTACGATTAGATCACTTTTACTGCTACTCCACACAATTTTTGGTTCATTATATCCAAGTAATCCACCGTAAATTAATTCAATTCTATCCGATACTAGAAACTGCCCATCTTTAGGAGGCATGAAAATCCTATTTATTATTTTTTCTATCTGGGGTAAAATTTGAACCTTCCCGTTACTTGATGAAATACTCATTTTCGTTATTGGTATACCTTTTTCAGCATACAGCACTAGATCTGATTCATCGATTTCGATTAACAAATCTAGTGTTTTTTCATCAATTAATTTAACAGTTTGTATGTCAACAATTCCATATTTCGGCGATGTTAAATCTAACATATTAGCGAATTGCAAAGTTTCATTGTTTCCAGTGAGAGAAACTATATCATAATCATCTTTAAATTTAAATCCGATTAATGATACGTAGCGACATAAATATTCAAAATAAGGTGATTTTTCAAGAACACTCTCCAATACTTCGTCTCTTGTTTGCATATTTATCAGACTCCTTTATCACCAAAGGTCAAAACTTTTCGGCTTATATACCCACTGACCTTGTTTATTTACATAACCCCATTCGCCGTTATAATTTACACGACCTAGTCCATTTTGAAAATCCGTTGTTGAAGATAGTACATTTTTCACCACATATTTTCCTTGTTTATTGATATATCCACCTCTATCTCGGTTCTCAACAACTGCTAGTCCTTCTTGAAAGGGTCCTACAAATTGGAATTTATTTTTAATAACGACCTCTCCAGAAGTATTTATATACCCCCATTTCCCTCCTGTTTTCAATCTAAATCCTGCTAATCCTTCTTTGTACTCTTTTACTTGATAATAAGTAGGTTCGATTACGAATTTACCTGAGTAATCAATAAATCCATAATACTCTCCATCGAGCGATGCTTCTGCCATACCTTCTGAAAAGCAAAATGCATCTGAAAATTGAGAATCAATTACAATGTTACCTTGTTCATTAATAAACCCAACTTTATTTTTTTGTCTGATTAAAGCAAGTCCTTCGGTGAAAGTGTGTAGATAATCCCATTCAGGTTCAATTACGAATTTTCCATCTAAATTCATTAATCCCATCTTACCATTTTGCTTTACTACAATCGTTCTATCAGGATTTACTCCGTTTACTCTTTCGAATTGTGGATTAAGAACAACCTGACCTTTCATATCGATACAACCATCTAAACCATTTAAAGTAACTCTAGCAAGTCCATATTTGAAAGCACCATAATATTCAGCATTCAATTGAATAATCATCTCGTTAGCAAGATTAATATAACCTTTCACATCATCGAAGGTTTGTACATATGCTAATCCTTCATTAAAATCCCTTGCATTTTTATACATTGGTTCAATTACCATTTCGCCTTGAGCATTTATGTAGCCATATCTATCTGCAACTTTGATTAAATACATTACTATTCCACCTCCCGTGAATGATTAGTCAAAAGGTCCTGTCTCAGTGAACCAGTCATTAGGCCAATCTCTTGCTTTTGTCGAACTAGGATTGTAGGTTACATCTATATTTTT
The DNA here is from genome assembly GCF_010820665.1 of Paenibacillus sp. SYP-B3998. Lineage (GTDB taxonomy): Bacteria > Bacillota > Bacilli > Paenibacillales > NBRC-103111 > Paenibacillus_E. The sequence goes on from NZ_JAAIKC010000024.1 coordinate 10,680, forward strand.
TCCAGGTAATCTGACTCTTACATACCCCGGTGGGTTATCAAGAATATCTGTAATCACCGTTTCACCCTGACATTCATCACCTCTATACTTTTCAAATGCTTTCACTTTAGGATCGTTCACTGGACGCGTTTGTGGAATAATGTTTAGCGGACTATCTTCAACTGCGTTATCTAGAGACCCTTCATAGACTGACTTTATGTGTCCCTTCTCATGACCTTCAACTTTTGGTGCTCGACTATATCCAGATCCTCGTTTCCCTGGTGGCCCCACAGTCCAATTCATGCTAACTGTTTTTCCATATTCGTCCAAATATACAGTCGTTGTGGGTTTACCATCCGCTCCCAATACATCGATCTTGTATCGGGCTCTTCCTTCTGAAATTTTTTCAATTGCAAATAATCCCTTATCACATCCTTCTTTAATTTCTTTGATCATGTCTCTCGATAGATTTCTTCCTTTTAATAACGTGACGAGTTCCTGGAACTCTTCATGAGAAAGCTTTGAAACTTTACCCGTCCCCTTAACAGCCTTCTCGGCGGCCTCCTTCTCAACCCGCTCCATTTCCTTTATGTAGTTTTTCTGCACAGACGTTTTAGGGAGAGGTTTCGTTTCTATACGATTTCCCATACTAAATTTAATCCCCTGCGGCGTGGCAAGCGCAGGGGTTACCCGAACACTCGGTCTCCATTGTTGACCTTCGTTCGTTTTCGGAGGCTTAGGAGGCGAGCCTTTTTCCCCTTTTCCGCTGCCTGTTCTATTCTTATCTGGAGGCAATATTTGCTTCACACCAAATGCTTTTAACAACCATGGCGTCGCAGCCGCGAATATACCGCCAAACAATGCCCCATTTTTAAAGGCTTCGACCGCTCGACCTCCATCTGGCGTTCGGCCATCCCATACTTCATTCAGTACATAATCCGTGTAATTCGCCGCACCTCCCGAGAACATCGCAGTTCCTATTCCCTGCACCAGCTGCCTGGTTGTCTGGGCTACAAGCGAACTTGTTACCGCACCTCCGCCTGGGCCGAATATTGCTCCGCATACGGCTCCGATTAGGGCACCTTTACCCGCGTTTATTAGATACGTCGACAAGCTACTCTGCGTATTATTCGCTTTGTCAGACGCCATCGTTCCTGCAATGCCCCCGATTGCTCCGAAAGCCGCTCCCAATAGCGCTGCTCCAATCACGGCTCCTGCTCCGAACGTGGCTACAGACACCGCAACGACCGCCACCACTACCACAACTACGGCTACAACCGCCACAGCAGCTAACAGCAATTTCCCCCAACCAAATTTGGATTTTTTCTCCGTGGTTTCTTCCTGTTTGACCTCTGCTTTCGGTGCTTGTCCTACCTGCGGCTCGTCATTATAGACCGTATAAGAAGTCTTTGTCGTCCCTGCCACCCGTACATTTCCACCCAGAAAGTGATACTCGCCTTCGACAGAGAATCCGCTTAATGCACCCATTTTCTTTGCCATGAGCTGGCTCTGTGCCTGTATCACGATTCGCTTCGGTGTATACAGCGAGATTCCCTCTCCTGCATTTAATACTAGCTTTTTATGGCTCGTCATCGTAACGCCAATTGCATCATCAAAACTCAACTTTAACGGCTGCTTGCTTCCTCCCACAATGTTGATCGCGGTTGGTGCTAGCTCCAGCTCACTTCCGTGTTCAGTTCCAAAATAGCGCTTGCTTGGATCACCCGTCTTGGCATTGCTGCTTCCGTTCTTACGCACTGCCCCTACAACCATTGCCTTGTCTCCCGTAGCATCAGGGAAGTACAGACTAGCATGCGTACCTACTTGCGGCATACAATACATCATATTACCCGTTGGCGGCGAAAACGGAAACCAATGTGCTTTCGATTTCGGCTGTTCACTATCTATATCCAAGTGCAGCCTAACCTTTTCTCCCTTAACCTCCAGTACCTTTCCTTCCAACGAAATCCCCTTGAGCCGAGAATTCGGGAGAGGCTCCTGCCGAATTCCCTCTAACCGTGACAGTCGGTACGTATATCGAAGTAAACCACCCTCCATGGCTGCTTTCATGGAGCTCACATACAGCCGTTTATTCCTAAACCCTATCTCATCTCCCAATTCATATTTCAAAGCACTCTCTATGTCATAATAAAAAAAATCCGTATCGTGAAATCCTGCCGCGTAGCCCCCTGCCCGGTGAAAGGCAGACAAATTTTTACTCGCTGTGTAGGGCTGATCCTCCGGGATCGTATGGCTTGTCCCTTGAGGAAGTCCAAAATAAAATCGGGGACTACTTTCCAATATATCACAGACTATCACGGATTGTAATTCACTGGCCAAACGCTTGATTAGCTCCCAATCCGTCTCCTTATATTGAAAAGTAGCCCTCTCCACTTTAATTCCAGCGCCCACACTCTCCACTACGTTATAGCTAGGGTACTCCTTAATAATTTCTTTAAGCAATGCGGAATAGGTCAAGCCACCATTCTGAAAAGAGCGGCTTTTTTCTTCTGCATCCAGCCTGAAGCTGCCGGATAAGCCTTCCACCTCGATGGTATAGGTTCCCCCGCTGTTCCTTGTCTGGATTCCTGTAACTAAACCCTTGAAAAGGGTGTTCTCCTGCTGCCCGTCAGTCTCATACAACTCAATTTCATCCTCACCAGTCGCCACCAGCACCGATTGAAACTGTATGCTGTCGTCCACGATTCCCTTTACATACAGTCGCCCATGGTCATTTAACTGACACGACATCCGAATATCCTCAATCGTCTTTATTGGATAAGGCGACCTTATCCTCAGATTATGAAAGCCTGTCATTCTCCTGCTCACCTCCCCTTGGATTATTCACCATTCTGACCGTTATCTTTGAACGTAATGCACCCTCCGTAAGCACATATTAATTGCGAGTCCGTGATCAGTGCGCCCTTTTCTTCCACTCTCGCATCCGATTTGGTCAATTCCCATTGACCATAAAATTTCGGGCAACATCGTTTCCCCGATTCTGGTTGCCCCTGTTCACCAATCAAATAGATTGTCTCGTTATTGGGATTGCTCCCGCTCTTGCAGGTGCCAAAGAAAGGAATGTTATCCACGGAGCTGCAGTCCGCTTGATTCATCATCGGTTGGCCATTCACATACACGCCATGACTTAACGGTAAATTAATCTTTCGGTGATGGCTTCCACTTGTGCACCACATGGATGCCCCTCTTACAATATAACTGGATTCTTCCCCCATCCTTTTACCCTCCCGTTCATTCCACAGGTATCCGCACCAGTCGTATGCCTGCTAAATTTCGCCTTATCATGCTTTCCGCAACATCAAGACGTACCACGATCAACGGTTTTTCACTTTCTTTTATACGAAAAATCTTGTTTCCTTTTATTTTGTCTGCTTGCAAGATCGACTTTTTGAGTACACTTCTGTTTGTATTCCACTCACTGCTTAGACTTAACGCATCGATTTCCCTAAAAATCGGAAGCACATAATTCACCTGGCGTTGCTGCTTTAGATCGATTAACGAAATTCGTTTGAACAATGTCTCCGGTTCGTACAGTTCCACGACCTTTTGCATGTTCTCGGATAGAAGGAACAATTGTCCATCCAGAATATCCAGAAACCGACTCTCTGCGTCCGCCTCCACTTGCAAAACAACCGTACTCGCAATGTGATGAGCATTCAGCAGGTTAAGCTGTCTGCTATCGATGTGTTCCTTCACGTTCAAAAGATGTGGGGTATTCGTATATCGCTCGTCTTGCTTTAAGATAAAATAGTCCATGCTATGCATCCGCTCCACTTTCTCCATAGAGAATTTCGCTTCGATCTTTGTATTCTCCGGAAAAGATACATAAATTGGGGTGCTTACTCATTTCTTGATAAGCATGACTTTGGATAAGCTCCCCCACCCTGCTTCTCATAAAAGCTAAAGCGAGCATATGGTAGAGCTCCGCCTCTTCCAGAAGCATCTGTTCGATATCCATCGAGGTGACCTTTCTCGCATAGTCTGTTTTCTGGGTTTCCAACGCTGCCCTGCGGTCGAAAAGCGGATGGAAGATAAAATCGGCTTCCCACAGGGAAAAGCATTCCTCTTGATCCAAAAACCAGTTGTTGTCATACACATCGATCCGATAGCATGCTGTATTCTCCATAAAGCTTGTCCGCAATAAGGATATATATATATATTGTGTATGTCCCTTCAGCCCTTGCTCCTGCAGCTCGCTCGCTAGTCTGCAGGCGTTGTCGAATGCCAAAATGAACGAACTGTCTATCTGCTCTTTTTGCTGCTTGTAGGTTTCATCGATCAGCAGAATATCGTTCTGCCACCGCCCCGATACATAGCTGTCAAAAAAATCTTGGAGAGCCGCTTGTTTATCCATCATCGGACTCATTTCATGTTCACCTTGCCTCCGCTAATGGTGACATCATCTACAATGCTAATCGTTGCATTGGCTTGTTTGAAATCAATACCCTCATCTCCCTGAATCAAGATCTTGGCACCTCCATTCATTTCAATATCGCCCTCAGCAGATAAAATAATTTTCTTGTCGCTGTTAATTTCAATGCCTCCATCATCGGTTAAACGCATCAAGAGCTTACCGCTGCCCATGATTTCAACCGAACCCGGTTGGAACACAATTTGTTTGCCATATTTGGTGCTAATGCTTTTGACCGAAGGATCGCTGCGCTTGGAAGTATCTGAAGAAGTCGTATCCACAGAGCTTGCTGCAAATGCATGTCTTTCCTGCTCATCGGGAAAGTAGAGACGAATATGATCTCCGACTTCGGGCATGCAGTACCAACCGCTTCCGTCTGGGGATGAATAGATCGTCGAATAGGCAAACCACAGACTTCCGCCTGTACCCTGCCCCTTGTCTATATCTAATTTCACCTTGACCTTATCCTTGGAAACATCAAGTATTTTCCCAAATAAAGAGGCTCCTACCAAGGATGGATTGTAGCTTTTTCTACAGCTTAATCCGCTCTTCTCTCTTAAGATGTAGGTATGAATCAGTTCACCGTCTACCATCGCTGTCTCAGCACGAAATACATACAGTTTTCGATCCTTGAATTCAACCGTACTGCCCAACTCTAACAGGCGCGTACTCGTGATTTCATAGCTAATCAGGTCCTGCTCATCTAGATTAGGAAGATCATTAGCTGCTAAAATCCGATAGCCTTTCAAATCTTTTTTAATGGCATAGTTAAACTCTTCCAGCTTATGCCTTGCAGGAAAATCCTGTACGCCTACATAAAATTTGGTTCCCTTCAATCCGCATATCGGTGCAAGCTGAGCATGGAAATGAGAGGCTAACCGCTTTAGAAACGTCCAATCCGTTTCCTTGTACTGGACTAGCAGTCCCCCCGTAGTTGCTCCTTGTGTTGCTTGATCCACGACATCAGAATCCGCATATTCCCCCGTAATCTGGGCAAATAATTCTTGGTAAGCCATGCTCGCATTTTGAAAGGACCGGCTTCTCTTGTGGATATCCATAAAGAAAGTTGAACTATAGGCTTCAATAGCCATGATTCTTGCATTACGGGTAGTCTGCACCGTCATATTGGTGACGACACCTTGAAAAAGAGAGCGTGTACCTTCTCCTTCTTTCAAGGTGACCTCCAACCATTCGTCACCATCTGCGCCTTCGACGTATTGATCCATTTTTTCTTCTGGAACGATGCCCCGAATGTAAAGCTTGGCATGATCGTTGAGCTCTTTTGTCAGGATAAACTCAAGTATGCTTTCAAATTGATAGGGCGCTATGACAATATCCCCATAACTATAGCTAGATAGGCTCATTCTTGCTCCTCCCCCTTGACTATGCTCACGGTTCGTATGACTTGGAATGCAATTTCTCTCCAATTACCGTACTCCCGATACGGACAACAAAATGTTCCCAAGATGGTTTCACCTTCAAATTCAAACATAAACATGATCGTATAAAGAAACTCATCTAATGCTGAGCTTTTAAATTCAAAGAATCCAATAGGTTTATCATTTACCTGTTCTATCCCATCGGTGTAAAACACGTGCAATGGATTTGCTCTCTTGATCAGAGCCTTCATCCCATCCGTCAATTCCTTAACCGATTCATCATCCAACTCCTGATCGATCAGGCTGAGCGTAATATTGATGGCCCCCGTCTCATCGCTCTTAATGATCTGCGGACGCTGCTCATACGGATATTTCAGCTTTCTTTGCTGCTCTGGCATGTCGTCAAAATCTTTCGGCATGTACACCTTCAGCTTCTCGTCAAAAAAAGCCTGCTCCTCAAACTCGTAGTACCGTTGTCCCACGCGTACAGGCCCTGCACAAATGTCCTTAGGCTCTTGGCTTTTCTCCGCCTCGTTGATAAAGGCCAATATCTTCTCGTCCGCGTACTCCATCGCTTACACGCCTCCTTAGGTTGACTTCCATCCCAAACCCATCAACTGCAGCTTCCGCTGTTGCAGAAAAACCTCCGCTTGCGCGCACAGCTCTTGACCCAACTGCTCCTGCAACTGCTCAATCAACTCCACCGTACCTACCAAATCTACGGGCACATACACCCGCTTTTCCGCACTTTTTAGAATGAAACGTCCGCCGAAGAAGCGGCTGTAGCCTACTTCCGTAATCTCGCTGAGCTTCATCATTTTCACCCCATACCAGCGATGGGTGTACAGCAACTGCTCGCTGACTACAACTTTCATGAATGTTAAGGTTACAGACAAGAAGGCGAACAGCGTAGTTGACAGGAGCCCCACCAGCCAGAGCAGCGCCGCGTCCTCGGCATTCGCTTCCATAAATAGTTGCATCAGCAGCACGCTAATTCCTAAGAGTAGGGCCAGATAGGAACCCGCTCGGAAACCACGATTCACCCTAAGTTCCATCTCCCCCCTCTCGTTTCTACGCGCTTTTCGAAAAGCCTGTCCCGCTACATAGACCGAAGCCTTGCGTATGAGATGTACATTCATCTTTTCGTTCCTCCTGTTCCTTATCTTCTCCCGCTATAAGTTAAAGATTTTCTTGCTCAGCACTTCGCTCATCAGCTTCCGCCCGCTTCTTTCTGCTGAACAGTTTTTTAATGAAGGTTCCTAATGCGCCCAGGGCAACCAGAATCACTAGCCCGAACTTTTTACCTACGAGCAGAAGAGTGGCGATCAGCCCAACTTTCTTAGCGATAACAAGTCCCGCTCCGCCTAGAATCAGGCCTGTCAGACCGTATTGGGATACTTTATCTGTAGATGCGTTAAATTCCTCGTATTTCTCACCCGCATTAACCGTCAACTTCGGTAAAATCTTCTCGATCAACTGCTTCTTATCCGTTTCCCGATTTTTCGGATCCGAGATTAGAATGGCGGAAATGTAGCCTTCGCGCGTGAGCATACGCACGTTATAGTTCACCAATTGTTCCTTGTCGTCGTACTCGGCCAGCATGGACCACGTCAAATTGTGGGTAGCCTTATCGTAGAAAGGCTCTACATCCCAGCCAGTGACATGAATCCGTGTGCCCTCCGTTCGTTCCTTATTCGCCTCTTCGGTTCCTTCCTTATAGCTCTTCAAAATGGCTTTAGGATCGATTTTTTCTTTGTCTGCATCCTTGATATAACCGGTGTCCTCATAGCGGAAAATGACGCTCCATTGCTCTTTCTCATCGGCCGAGAAAATACTTCCAAGCTCATTGCCCCTTGGCTTTTGGTTATTATCACGACTCATTTTCATCGTATTTTCAGCATCTAGAAACACGAGAGAGGGGTCAAGATCAACCGTTGCCACCTGCTTCAAGCTTACCTTTGTCCCACCCTCGATCCAGTTGTAGTTTTGTTCTGCTGATACCGTGCTGCCTCCAAGCAAGCAAAGAACCAAGCTTAGATGAATCCAATGTTTTTTCAAACGAATTACCCCTTTTTCTACATTCCTATTTATTTATTCCGTTGTCTATATACGCCAATACGTCATGAGCATTTCCTTGATTGTTATAAAGATCGAATGAACGAAGAGAACACAGTACCGATGATTAAAAATGCTACATAGACTGCAGCAGTAAGCCCTAATGAGAGCAATAGCTTAACGAATACTGGCATTTTGGACCTGAACATGCGCATAGAGGTGGCCATCGCCAAGATTCCCAGCAAAGCTCCAAGAACCCCTCCAACAAAAACCATCGCTATAGGCAGCACACTGAATACCCATTCGTATGCTTTTAATTTGCGAGCAAGCTCAATTAGGGTACCGTCAAGACGAAGCTGCGGCACATAATCAAATCCTCGTTTTAACGAAAGATGTCTCGTTCCATTGGTTCCAGGGATGGCATAGTTGTTACCCTTCTCCATGCCTTTCCCTTTTAGCTTATCCAGCTTATTTCCATTAACGAATACGGTAGGTTTCCCGTATAGCCCTGCGGTTGTAACTGTAAGCTGCGTTTCTTGATCCAATGCTAATTCATATTTCATTCTGATTCTCCTTCGTGTCTAAGTTGAGCTTAATCCACAATCATCCGGCGTGGCGCTCCAGGTCTCAGATCGGGCTTCGCCCGAGTGCCTCCCTGCGTCTCCTCCAGGATACGGGTCAAATATTTGTGAATGTGGACATTATCGTAAGCTTTGTAACCTGTACCTAAGCGACTGCCAATATAATGAAGAATCAGGTCGCGATTCACGGTTCCTTGATTCAGACACTGCATCGCAAAAGCGATGTCATAGGCATTCGAGCTGCCTGCGCTTAGCAGCTGGGCACCAAAATATCGCGTCAACGCTGGGCTCAGACTACTTTGGCCAAGCGCTGAATAGGCCGTGTAAATGCTATTCCATGTGTTGTACTCCGTGGCACAATCCGCGAAGCTCTGGTAGTCGGAGCGCAGCTTCGCTCCTTCCTTGAGCTTGAACCTCCCCAGCTCCAACTCGTTGCCACGAAGAGAGATATCATCATCGAGCACAATATCCGTGTTGTATAGGGTGAAATCCAGCTGAGCTACCGCTTCCCTGAAGCGAATTTTCAACACAGTCTCTCTGCCAGTCGCGCTATACGAGAGCGAATAATCTTGCTCCAACGCGTAGATTCTGCTGCCGAACTTGACGAGACCACTAGACACAATAAGGTTTTCGGCTGTAATCCGCACCTCGGCTCCTGCCAAGATCCCATCCGAGTATGCCTGATAGGATAACTCAGTGAAGCGCCTCGGATCATCCCGCAAGCTCTCTAGCATATCCCGCTTGAGAATACGTCCCTTCGTAAAATTCGGATAAACGTTAGTGAACAGTCCGCTCACCCTCCTTCTCGTGCCTACCTTCGTAATTTCTAGCCTCTATTTCCAACCGTCAAAGAAATCCAGCTCCGATAAATCATTCTCAAAGGCGAAAAATTGCTTTGTCCCCCTGTATAACTGTTCATCTCGCCTTGTAATTGGCAGCACGTGGAAGCCCCACGCATTCGCCTCGGCGAACACAAACAACTTCACTTCGCCGTTGATAATAGAGTCCGTATCATCCTGCGGAATTTTGGTACCATAAGCTTCCTTAATATCTTCATAGCGGATAGGCGTGTAGCTGCTTGCATCACTGGTGTACACATATTTGTGCCTGACTTCTCCGTCTCCGCCCTTCAAATAAAATTCCACCTCGACGGCGCTGAATGGACGGGATACGGAACCTTGCACGTGACTCAGTCTTTCCTGCATACTGATAAGCAGCTTTTCTTGTCGGCTGTGCGTAAAAGCAACGACCGAGTAAGGAACGATCGGCGCATCATTCGTAATGCTCGCTTCGATAATGCCTGCCTTGCGGTCGTTCAAATACCGAATGGCGCCTCGCAAGCAAGCCAATTTCAAGTCTGGAACTTGTCCTGGATGCTCTGTCTTTTGGCGAAACTCAATACTGCGACCTGCTACAAATTCCTTTAAAGCTTCTCGAAATACATCAATCGTACAGGATTGCCCTGTCAGCTTAATAATGGAATAATCCTGAAGCTTTCCTTCCTGGTAATAATCCTCCAGAAACTTGCGCACGATGTCATAGATATCCGCTTTAATCAACTGATTGATTTCCTTGATGTTGAACACTACATTTGGGAAATCATAGACATCCTTCATGACATCGTGATCTGTCAGCGACAAGCACCAGCGATCGACAGCTGTAATTTTCAAATCATTTTCCTGACGGTTGCCGCTGTCTGAATCAAACCGATTGCGGACAATGCCTGTTTTACGGAAAAATTCTTTCTTCATGTTGTCAGCAATTTCCCAAAGGAAATAAAAGTTGCTTCGCACACGCAGGTACTCTTCCCTTGTCCGGTTTTCATACGTTTTGAAGCGAGTCGGGATCAGCTTCTCCGCTTCGCGATAAGCGGCTTCGAAGCCCTCGTACACCGAGCTTACCCCGTATTCATCCACATGCCGATACAGATCAGTTCCCGGAATATCGATCAAATGATCAATATCGGTCACACGCCTGCGGCTGCTGTAATAATCAGCAAACACAATTTTCATAAATTGCATAATTCGGTACGTAATATTGTTCCCGCCATAATTGGTATCGCCGTTCTCATAGGCGGTGTGGATATCGAGCTTGTAGGAAAGGTGACCATCTTCGATCCGAAACCGACAGGAGGAAAGGTCCGTTGTGCCACCTCCACAATCAATAACGAGCGCATTGTACGACTCTCCATCCATGAAGCTGCGCTTTTCTATCTGATCAGCTATCGTATTGTAGAGCACAGCCATGCCTTCATCTAAACCATGCTCAGTCTCAATGTCGTATTCAGGCAAAATAGTGGCAAACATGTCACTGAACTGCGTTCTCAGTTTAACTGGACTGGAAATATGTAAATGCTTAAAGCGACATTTGAACTGGTGCTCCGCCATCTCCACTACATGAGTGATATAAGCTCTCAGAATATCGCTCCTAACAACAGACAAAGCATTCCCCTGCGGGTCCATCAGCTCTTCTGTTTGCTTGTAGTTATTCACCCAGCGTTTAATGCCGTGAAACACGGTAGCATGGCCCGTATAGCCGCTCTTTTTCATCGATTTCAAAGCTTCATAGCCAAAATGATACCGAATCTTTGAAGCATCCGAGCAATCTGCCACGCTCACAACGGTTGGCAGCACCTCAATCCATTCTTCTGTTTTGCGAGTCATATTGGGAAAGGATACGTAGTTGATCCGACCTAACCCGATTCTCCCGTTTAACTGATCGTGAGCAGAAGGGGTGGAGATATACGAGCTGTCAAGGAAAGCACCCGCTGTTGTATTCGAGGTGCCAAAGTCGATGGCAAGCACCACTTCTGTCTCTTCTAGCTCCCTGATATCCAAATCGGCGATTGGAATACGACAGTAGTGGAGATTAACTGGAGGGAGCGGCTTGTCCTGCTGATAGGACTTGTAAATATATTCCGAATCTTGTTTACGAAAAAACAAGAAGCTATAGTTTTTATTGCCGGTTTGATAGAAAGGAATCTCTTTGGACACTCCCAGATAATAAACACCTGACTCCGCTGCATCTCTAATCAGATAGGCAATCCCGCATAACTCCTGATGATCGTTCACGATAAGCACATTCGATTCCGTAAACGTGCTGGGTACCTCGATCCGATACTTATCCCGACTGTCTACCTGAAGACCCGAGTAAAGGGTAAGCCTGGCTGGTACCTTGAGACTGCCATTATCCCGAATGGGCGTATTCAGATAGCGCTTCAGATGAGCTTCGACCCGCTCATGTCCGCCATGCTTAAAGCTTGTGATCAGCAAGCTCTGCTCCGCATTTCGGTATTTCAACACCGTTCGCATGAGCGCCTCTCTATCAAGTGAACCTGACAGCCCTTCGACCAATTTCTCTTTATGGCAAATGCTTCGTAATTGAAGGGTCGTCATCTCCGACAACTCATCACGTGTATAGGTCGCTATATTGCGCTCTTCCCTTTCCATGCTTTTTGGCGAATTCAGCTTGTAGGTATACCCCTTCATGTCACTTTCATCCTCTCTTACTCCCCGTTCAATGCATCGCCATGCGATCGATCCGCATCGTTTCCTCGACATCAATGATGCCAAAATGATGCTCCCAATACGTTTGCGTATGAAAACGCACGGGCAAAAAAATCGCTTTGACCAGTTCCAGCTTAGCGCGTGCGGTTACAGTCTCTTCCTGACCTACATAGAACAGCAGCTCATCCTTCTCTTCGCAGTTCGCATAAATCGTGGAATTCTTGAACAGCTTACGCATCGTATCCTTCAACAGATAAACCGCTTCCCCGGTCTCATACAAGCTGAGAATATTACCCGCCACAACTTCCTGCTCTTCTTTATTCAGCAGCTTCATCTTCTCCCAGATATGACTTCCGAATATCCCTGCCTCCAAATCCCGCAGCACAAACTTGATATAAAACTCACGCTTGTTCATTCCCTGCTGTAAATCCATATCGGCCAGAAAGTGAATGAGAATATCGAACAACGTATGCCGCAGCTCATCTTCTTCCGTGTTGTTAATGTCGAATAAATCCCGAAATATATCATAGAAACGATAGTACGGATTAATTTCCACCGATGGTTCCACCGTTGTCGCGTTCAGTGTTTCATGGCTAAGCTCCATGTAGGGTGAATACACTTTTGCCGGAGAAAAATACAGATCGCGCTTGGCCATCTTGCTGTTTCTAGCCTTGATGACCAAATCCCAAATATAATTCACGTCCATTCTCCTTCGCATTTATATTCAGGGAAGTACATTTGAACCTCAGACACTAGAAAACTCATCAAGTCTTCCACGATAAAGCTTCCACTCCCGCGGTTACCAAAGCGTAATCGCATGACCTTCTTGTCACTTTCCACGCGGACATGATCACTGATGAAAGAATTCATCCCGTAAGTTGCTTGTTTCCCATCCGATCTGTCTATAATATCTATCTGCTCCAGGTCAAGAAACTCGCAAGCTTCGAAGGAATTGACGATTCGGTTAATTTCCCCTTTGGCCCGTACGGTCAACGCTTGCTTGCGGGCAAATCCGCCAGTGAAGCTGTCTTTTCGCTTATTGGACACAAGTCCGTAAGGCAATCTTCCAATTTTGGTAGCGATTGGCTTCGTAATTTTGAACACATTCCATATGCCTGATTTCTCCTGCGGTGATACAACAGTCAATTCTTCTGGCATGCGCTTGATATAGCGGATCAGCTCCGCATCGCCATCAACCAGGTAGCCGTGCTCCGCTCCCGTCTTACGCAAGGACAATACATGTTCGAAATTAACCCGATCTGTCGCCGGAATAGGGAAGCCGACATTTTTGAGCGCTAGTCTTTCTATGTTCCACATGGGCACTATATCTAGCTTCTTGAAGGCTTCAAACTCCTCCAGGTCAACTCGTATTTCCAGAATTTCCTCTTCTGTGCCTACTGCTCCCCTACTACCTGTCCACACCACATTAAAAAACTTGTTCGCATAGGGATGATTAATTGTTTTCCAAGGTGTATTATTTTTTTGAAATACATGATAAAGCTTTTCCAGCTCGCCGATATACGTGCGGTTCTGCTGCAAACGCACTTCGATAGCATAGCTACCAAGCGAAGTAATGAGCTCTCCTTGAAACACTCTTTTCCCTTCCAGCAGCTCTTGAATCTTCCGGTATTGGCATTGCAAAAATACCGTCATGAGCGTGGCTTCTCCTTCAAGGTTCTTCTCATGCAGCAGATGCTTCAAGTCGCAGATTGGCTTATCCCTATCCGCCTCTAGCATCGGATACAGAAACTCGTGAATAGGATCAATGTCTTCCCTTTGGCAAATCGTGACATAAATATCCTGACCTTCCTCACGTTCTTCCACTTCCTTGAATACACGCTCTTCCAGCTGCCTGTTCAGGTCTTCCTGATAGTCTACCAAGTTTAAAAAAACACCCGTCATGATGTTCTTCAAAAGTTTGCGCTGCTCCAGATCATCCATCCTGCTTAACCTATCCAGAATAATATCCTTCATTCGGGTTACTTCCCTCCTTCCTCCTTGTGATCGCTCTTCCCGGCTGGAACCGCCGAATCGCTGGCTGCGTTTGACGGTTTGACCGCTCCGGCCGCTGCCTCAGTGCCAGCGCCCTGAACAGGTGGCGGGGTTATTGGCGGAGTTATCGGCGGGTTTAACTTTTCTTGGGCTTTCGTTAGTTTCCGTTCGACACCCAGCACTTTTTCCAACATGCCGATTTCCTGATACACCTCTTGTGCCATCGCATAGGAAGTAACGGATTGCTCAAAATCTTGAGCGGCGTAGCTCTGGTCGCCTTTCTTCTCCAATTTATCAGCGTCCAGCTGCCTCTTTTCCTTTTGTACCCCAGCCATCTTGGCATTAACGGCATCTAGCTTTCCTGCAAGTTCTTTTTCCCCGTTGTTGAAAGCAGCCTCTGCCGCTTCTTTCTTCGCCTTGGCATAGATTTCTTTGGCACCTTCGTAATCCTGCCCCTGAAACTTCTGGTCGCCTTGTTTCATGAGTGTCGCGACTTCCATGAATGCCCTCGTTTTGCTAATTTGCGCTTCCAAATCCTTGATGTCATAGTCATCCTGAGATCGAGCTTCCTTCAGCGCCTTCTCATAGCTGGTTAACGCCTTCGTATAATCTCCCTCTTTGAAAGAAGTATCTCCATCCACAACAAGCTGTGCCGTTCGCTGCTTTTTCGTCAGCAATTGCGTATGTAGTTTATCTTGTACCTTAATGGAAGCATTCCGTGCTTCACTGTATTCCTTGAGCGCGTTCGGATAGTTACCATCCTGCACGGCGGTATCCCCGTTCTTCTCATGATCAAAAATAGCAGCAACCGCTTCTGCTTTTGCCTTAACAGTACGCGCTTTATAATAGAGGGCTACTCCCCCAAGCAATATTACAGGGATTAGCACCATTGCGATCGTTTTTACAAGTTTCCATCTGTTCTTTGGAGGCTCCTGATACACTTTGTTCGCATAAATAGCTGCGACAGTATAGTTTGGAACAACTCTTTCCTGTTTACTCAGCAGAACATCTTCTAACGTATCGACGAAATCAGACGGCTCTTTGGCTTCTTCTAGAGCATCTAGCATCTCCGCCCCATTCACGCGTTCCCAGATCCCACGGGTACATAACATAAGCACATCTCCGTCGGATACCTTCACCTTACGGGATATACTCGGATTAAATTCCCCTCGTTTCCCCAAATACCACAGCAAATTATTTCTTTCCTCATGCCGCTCCAGCGCATCCTGCGGAATTTTTTCCGCATTAATCATCGTTTGTGTTAAGCTTTGGTCTTTACTTTTCTCCAATAATCTTCCATTTCTAAAATGATACATTCTGGTATGACCCGCAACTGCCCAAATCATTGTCGTATAATTCGTTACGATCATGGTCAGGCTCACTTTACGCCTAACTCTTCTACTTTCGGCATGCAGCATATCATGGGCTTCGCGCAAATAACTTTCGATTGCTCTTCTAGTGAGCTTCGGTCTATGCATAAAATGACCAATAACGGCTTTAACCGCCATTTCGGCGCTTTCCATTTCCGTATCGGAGTCTAGCCCTTGAGCCATGACCCAACAAGCCAGATCGTCATGTTCCGTAAAAGCAAAGTACTCCTTATTTCGGACAAACGTCCCCTCTTCAGACAAAAAGCTCGTTTTGAAATTGCTGTTATCCTTTCTCATCGCTGCCCCCCACTACTTTTACCAGCCTTTTTCCAGGATCACTACAGTCGCATTGTCTTGATGCTTTAACTCTTTTCGTTCAACGGCCTCTATGATTGCCTGGGCAGCATCGTAAGCGGTTATTGGGAGAGACAACAACTGCTCCAATTCCACTTCCGTGAGCGTATTTGTTACGCCATCACTACATAGCAGCACTCTATCTCGCTTCTGTAAATGAATGGGTTCCTTACAAATTTCAATGTTCTTGAATGCTTCATAGCCCAAATAATTGACCAGTTGGTTCTTCTTCGGACTGTCTAGCGCCTCAGCTTTCGTGATCTCACCTGACACATAGCGTTCCTCGAGTACAGATTCCAGAATATCCTTATGGTTGACATCTATAAACTCCCCGTTCCGGAAAATCTTGATTAGACTATCTCCCACAGCTCCCCAGTAAAGTAGCCCGTCAGTAATGATGACTGCCACAAGCGTAGTCCCCCCCTGAACCCCTTTAAGGCTGTGCATAATTTCTGTATTGCTAACGCGCGCTGCTTTGGTGAAATAGCCGGAAATGTCGGAGAGATTGTCCAGCTTCAAAAACTCTTTGACGAACGTGGTTACGGCCTGCGTGCTCGCGATTCGTCCACCAGAAAGTCCGCTAATCCCATCAGCAAGTACAGAAATCGTGCCATGCGGATTCATAATGGTAGAAAAATAATCATCCTGTTCCACACGTTGACCAATGGTTTGCCCATTGCCGATTTCCATCTGCGGATTCGGTTTCCTGCGCATAAGGCATTCCCGGATGACTAGTAATACGAACAAAACAAACGCGAAACTCAATAAAATTCTGTAGGGCGTCGCCCCCATCTGCACAAGTATGCTCATCCTTCTTTACTCGCTTCGTTATCCCATTCAAAATGAACGCCGCATAATGGAATAAACAAAAACTTGCTCTTACCCAGCTGAATCACATCGTACCCCGTCATCTCTACAGGTGTGTACACCGCTTCATTATTATGATAGGCAAGCCCTGAAGCGTCTCCAGGAAGCAGGTAAAAGTTTCTTTTCTTCGGATCGTATACGATAACTGCATGATTACGACGGGAAATCGTATTATCCCCGATAATGCGAATATGCATATCCTCTGAACGGCCGATGAAATTTTTTTCCGCCATAATGCGATAATCTTGCCCAAGCTGTGCGCCTTCAATACAAACCAACCAGCCGGTAACCGCCTCGATCCCTTCGGACTCCCCCAAATATGGCATCGTTTTATCATTTTCAGGAGCTCTTGCCGCTTTAGCATTTTCCGATTTAGATGCCTGTTCCACTACCAAGCTGCAATAGGGGCATACGCTGCCATGCTTTCTCATACTGAACATGTGTCCGTTGGCACACCTAGTCAAACTCATTGTATTCATTCCCCCGTATTCTTCTTCTCTAACTGACTGTTTCTACTGCACAAGCAGCCTCGTATTGGCGATATAGATCATATCTCCCGCTTCGATTCTATGTGGTGTCTCATTCTCTAACACCTGCTTGGTGCCTGCACCTTTTCTTTTAATCCCAACTCCGTTGCGGGAATCCAGATCTTCCAAGTACCAGTTGTTCGATGCAAAGTTCAACACAGCATGCTGCTTACTGATCAAGGATGCATACTCCGCATCCGCTAAATCCACTTCAACCTCATTGTCCACTGCGCTTTTCCCAATTAATAATGAAGTTTCCCCATGAATGTACCATTCCTTGATTTTCTCCCCGTCCTCACTGAGCATAGCCAGTTTGGTAATACCCTCCACTTTTTCTTTCACTTTAAGCAATCGCGTTGGAGGGGCTGGGGATGTCTTGTTCTTTTTCATCAAGAACCTCAAAGCACCAACTACTGCAACTACACCGACAATCCATTTCAGAATGACGATAGAATTCCATATATACGTGTACATTAGCGCTGAAATTGTTACGATCACGATTAAAAAGTCTATTACACTTACCCATGTATTTTTTTTATCTTTTACCCTCAAGGATTCGGCTGCGTCCTGCATATCCAATACCCCCGTTTCCTCATAATGCGGCACTATTTTCTCTGTATGCCAAAATAAGATTCAAATACCTTTGTCGTATCCATTTTATTTGCTTGCTGATTAGACTTCATTCCGCTATCTTGCGATTTCGGATGAAAGCCAAAAAAACGATCGAACGTTTTTTCCATCTCGGTCCGATTGAATTGGGAACTTGCTTTCTCTGCCTGTTCCCCTCGCGCCTTAGAGCCGGAAGCAGAATTAGGGTGAGCCTGTTGTTCCCGCCTCGCCGCCATTCGAGCATCATAGGCTGCTCTAGCCGCAGCATCAGACAGCGTATGGTAAGCTTCATTCACCAGCTTGAACATCATTTCTGATTGTTTGCTACCTGCGTTCGCATCTGGATGATGCTTCTTTGCCATACGTTTGTAGGCTTTCTTAATTTCATCTGGAGTGGCTACAGGATCAATCTCCAACATTTCATAATAAGTTCTCATACCATACCTCCTTACTGATAAAGTAATTACAAAAAATAGGTAAGGGGCTTACGCCCCTTAACCTACTTTTCGTTGTCCATTATAGGCTGTAAGGCATGTCCTAAACGGCGTATCCGCCTTCGATTGTCGTGAATTCGGTTTTGTCTTTCTTTTGCTTAATGAAAATCGTGAAAGAACCTACGCCTTCTGTATCTCCGAAACGCTCGCTGTAATCAACAACAAATGCGTTAGGGAAATAAATTTTTCTGATCACTTGATCAGCAGCGATAACTTCCAAGGTAACTTTTCTGTAGCAATCCGCTTTCTCTGCTGGTACAAGGGACCATAGAGCTAACTTCATCGTATCGTCAGCGCTATCGCCGTCTGTAGCCGTAATGATTTTGCCTGTAATTTTCAGAAAAGCACCTACATCTGTTGATCTTGCGTTAGAATCATCGGGCGTATCTGTGTCGTAAGACACGGTTTGAATGTTGTCCATGCCCAATTCGATTGTTTCTGCACCTTCTACTTTAAGTCTGAATCCCATTGATAAATCCTCCTAGTAATTAATAATTTTTTTAATGCTATGTGAAAGGATGGGGGATGAAGCCCACCATTGACACCTAACTGATTGCAGCTGTTTGGTTCATTATGCTTTGACAGGGGTAGTCCCTTTGGTGATCATGACTTCTAGATTTTTCACGTTGCCATTGAACACCAAATCAATTTGACACATATTGCTCTTATCATCGATCATGAAGCTCATATCATCCCCATCTTGAATGATGGAGTTCGTAAATCCGCGTGTGCCTAACCACTTGCTCTTCTGGCTATTCGGATTGTTACTGAAAAACTTTACAATATTATCATGTTTGAAATCTCCAGTTTGGAAGCGCAGAATACGTTCGATATAGGTACTGACCAATGTTTTGTAAAGAGGGTCAAACCCGTCATCGGCTGAAGCTAAGCTTCTAGCTTTATATACCGTGATTCGCTTAATGTCTTTACCTTGCAGCTGCGCATTCTCAGATGAGAACACGAAACCGAAGTTTTTTCGATTAATCGAATCTTTAATATTGTTCGTGAAGCCTGAGATTTCCTTCGCCATCGTTGTAACCGCTCTAAGCCCATTGTCGCCGGCTTCGATATCGAAACGAACACCCGGAAACTCCCTGCTGACGCTTTTGAAGGATTCCTTCAAATATTCGCTGCATTGGTAAGCAGCGACGATACCGGCACCTACATAAGAAGCACCGATATAAACACCTTCGATCCACAGCTTCAGGATATCTTCCTTCTCTTGCGAGAGCTTGACCCCGTCCTCGGTCTGCAGCATTTTGCTGTCAATGACGACACCAGACTTATCCTTCGGAATAACTGTGAAGTTGGGAATGCAGGGCACTGCGTATTCGCTGTATTCTTTCCTAACCAGTACGCCGCACTTATCCATGTATTTATCAATACCGGAGGTAGCCATACTGTTGAAGGTTGTCTCCTCTCCGGTCTCGAAGCTGAAGAATACCTGCACTTTGTAGTCCTTAACGACTTGAAGTAGCATGGAAAGAGACTCCATCGTGTTGCCATCCTGCTTCGCTACTTTCTCATTCCCTCTGAACCGTTCACGGCTAACCGTCGACGAACCGGAGGACTCTAGTTGTACAGAAGGCACGATGCCGAACCAAATCGTATCTGAGAAATCATTTTTGGAATTGACCGTATTCAAGAATGTTTCCAATCTTGGAATATTGCTGCTTTTTACCATCATGTCCAGCTTAGCGTTCGTAATGATTAACGAAGGCTGCATGCCTTTGTTCTTGGTGGAATACTGATCAAAATACATTTTTACACCTAATATTTTTTCCACCAACGGTTTGACTGTTTTTACGAATTCATCCTTGGCATTTTTGTAAAATTCAAGATAGGTGTTGTAGTTCTGAACTTCGATTTCGGTATTGATGTTACTTTGCAGTGCAGGCAGCGGACAGAATGTCCGAACAACAAGATCCTTGACATAGGATGAAGGCGTATCCGATACGGAATCATAATCATCCTCGAATACGTTGATCAATCCGCTTCCGCTATTGTCATCCATGACAAGCAATTGTGTGCTGTCGCTTTTGGGAGCTTCAATAATCTTCAGCTCACCTGTTTCACCAATGGTCAATTGACCAATCTGAATCGCCTCGGATTGGCTTTCTTCTTGAGAGCCCCCAAGGAGAAGCCTCGTTTTGATATCTTCAATAGCCAGCGGAAGCATCGCCATCACATTGTTGTAGTTTTTACTAGCGTCCTCGAACATGATGTTCAGCTTATCTCCGAGATCCAACTTCTTCGGATCGCCCTCATCCAATTTGTCGTGTTGAGCATACAGATAATGTATCTCTTTGCGCACTTGACGGATATCATCCATAACTTTCTTCGGTGAGATCATATCAAGCAAGTTTTCAAACTTGAAATCCACATTTGTAATGCCTTGGCTTCGTTTCGTATCGATCAATGTAAATAGCATTTTCAAAAAATCGTTGCTCTGATCAATCTTGATTTCAGACACGCTATCATCGGATATTCCCTCTGGCTTTTTCAGCGTATACATAACCTTTTGATTGGCTGCATTAAAAAATGAGTATACGCTAGGCGAGAATTTGTCCAAAAATTCATCAAAACTTTTCACAAGCAAATGTTGATTGATTTCCTTGATCTTGTCATCGCTCAGGCTGTCAATGCCTCTGACATCTCCTACGATGGTCATAAGATCCAATTTTTCTGGATTCATTTCTTCAAAGAGCATAGTTCGATTGGTCTGATTAATTATGTCCATAGTCTGATGTGTCAGCTATAAGATATCGTTAGCTAATTTAGCTTATGAATCTTGTAGCCTACTCCCTTCCAAAGTGTATTTGTGTTGAAAACCAAATATTGGGTACATCATAGATTTTTTTGTTTCATTTTGTCAAATAAAGAAAATTTAATATTATTTAGGTACTTAATACCTATTTAAATGACCTATATTCATGCTATATGCTGTAATAACTTGTATGTTGCAACATACAAGAGAACCCTCCCCTCCCTTCACTATCTCAGAAAAAGAAATATTTGTTGATAATTGTATGAATTTGTATTTTACATATGTTAAAGCATTTCAAATAGTTATTCTGTATGCTTTTTCACATTTCCAAAGAAATTTATGAACGAAAGGGGAATTTTTGCTTTGAGCATTAAAAAAATTAGTTCGTTTCGGATAGCGCCGATGCTTTTATCGTTCGCTGTCTTCTTCGGCGTCTTCTTCTCTTTGCCGGCTGGGTTCTCTCTGGCCAAAGAGGAGACAGAGCCAGGCGTTGATGCTGTTTTCGTGATGGATAGCAGCTATTCGATGAACGCCACAGACAGAGATCGAATCGCTTCGGAAGTGGTTAAAATGTTTATGGATATGAGTGAGGCCGCTCATACCCGAATTGGTTTTGCTGCCTACAACCACAAGATTGTTGAATCACAAGAATTGACTTCATTGGCTACGGAAGAACAAAAGACAATTCTTAAGAAAAAAATCGAGAATTTAAGATTTTCGGGGTATACGGATCTTGGTTTGGGGCTCCGTAAAGGTGCCAATTTAATTCAAACCGGTAAAAATAGTACTTCCCGCCCAATCATGATCCTTTTATCCGATGGGGGTACTGACTTTGGACCTATTTCTACGGGGAGAAACGTCGAGGATTCCAACAAGGATGTAGAAAGCGTTATCAGTGTGGCTCAAAAAGAAGGGTACCCGATTTATACCGTAGGGCTGAACCACGATGGTTCTGTCAACGCTGCCCAACTAGACAAAATTGCCGCGCAAACAGGCGGTGTATCGTTCATTACCGAAAGCGCTGCGGATTTACCGGATATTTTCAATAAAATATTCGCTAAACAAATCCGCTCCGTGCTCGTTCCAGTAGCCACAATCACCGCAACAGGAGACTTACAGGAAGTAACCGTGACGATTCCCAATGGGAGCATCAATGAAGCAAACATCATCTTACTGTCTCAGCATCCCATTACAGAGACGCATCTGTATACAAACGCTAACCATGTTCGATTTTATAAATCCGAGAAATACTCGCTTATGAAAATGCCCCAGCCACAGAAGGGTACTTATCTGCTGAAATTCAAGGGGAGTCCTGGCGATCTTGTGAAAATTAATGCCCTTCATAACTACAACGTACGTGCAGGTCTTGAACTGCCTCAAGTCGTCAAAGGAATTCCCGCTGCCATATCTGCCTTTCTCCTTAACGAGACTGACGGAAAAAAACTAACGGATGCTGATATCTACCAAACTTTAAAAGCAGAGCTTATTATCAAGGATTTAAGCACGAATCAAGAGCAGCGACTGCCGATGTCGCTTAAAGATAACGGCTTTTCTGTAGAAACTACCTTTCTCCATTCTGGAAAATATCAGGCCAGCCTATTACTCAGCGGCCCCGATTTCTATCGGGAAGCTAGCTTGCAAGAATTTGAACTAACCAACACGTCGCCGGAGGCCGTTGGAGACGGGAACATCTTGTTAACCAGAGAAGACGGGATCGCTACCCTTGATCTTTCGTCCTATTTTCGAGATGTGAATAAGGATAAGCTTAGCTACACGATCGACTCGATTGGCAATGAAAAGCCTGCTAACTATTCGATCAATAACGACGGGTTTCTTCTTATTTCACCCGCTCGCACAGGGGAATCGATTTTAAAGCTAACGATAAAGGACCCTGAGGGAGGTACCATTACTTCTAGCCTACACGTTACCATTCGCTCCATCTGGACTCGCTACATCATTATCGGGACTATTGTACTAGGCATACTGCTTATTGCCTTCCTCATCTGGTTGATGCTTCGCCCTAAGCCCAAATTTGTCGGACGACTTGAGGGCTACTTCTTAAATACAGCAAGCGGAAACGATGTTCCCGTTAAGTATTGGCCTTTGCCCTCCTTTGAAAAACAAAGGACGATCCGTCTTAGCGATCTATTCGCCAGCCTGGACATTAATGAACCTCTACCCGAAACAGAACGTATTACCATCCAAGCCGGAAAACAGGGTACTCTCTTGTTCAAGCACAATACGCGATGTTCCGTGGAAAAAGGAAAACTACCAATTCCTAAAAATAAAGTAGAAATCCTCCGTTATAACGATAAAATTTACATTACCTTCGAAGACCATATCACGGAAGTAGAACTTCGTTATAAAGAAATAAAACCCAGCACCCTGTCATAGACGGGGGTTGGGTTTTTCCTTTTTATTAGACTTGCCTATTCGTAATTCAAGGCATTTTAAACGATAATACTCCACATACAGTGCCGCCTTCATTAACCTGAGGGAAGGGCATCTTTGGGCAGATTTCACAGCCAATCCCCACATAATTATTGAAGATAACACGAAACCCACTCTTTTGTTAAGCGCTCTCACAGAGGGGATGTCATCTTGAAATAGTCTTTGGGATACATCCATGGGCGCGTGACCCGTCAGAACCTTGTAGATAATTGCTGCAAAACTAAATATGTCCGATATTTTCCCTTGGGCGGATTTTTCAGAATACAACTCAAGCGGTGAAAATCCTACCGATGTCATAATTGGATACTTGGAACCTTTGTCCGGAATGAGGGCAGAACCGAAATCTATCAATTGTGGGCTTCCGTCCTCAAGCATGATTACATTTCCCGGTTTGAGATCACGATGTATAATTCCATGTCCATGCATGTATTCAATAGCTTCTAATAAGGGGATTAGCGTGTCTTTCAATCTATCTGACATTGCCATCGGATTATCTGCAAGGATACTGCTCTCCAGGGTCTGCCCCTTGCAATAAGAGGTTACAAGATAGTTGGTTCCATTTTGCTCAAAATCGTTGATATATCCTACAATGTTCTTGTGCCGTAATTGTTGTAGGATCAGAGCCTCTTTACGGAAAGCATCTCGCAGCTTATCAAACTTTGCTTTACTCGATTGCATTTTGTAAATAACTGTCCTATTATCCATATCCCTCATCGCTAGGGCTTGGGGATAATACTCCTTGATGACTACAACCTCTCCGCTTTCAATATGACAACCGAGATAAACGATAGACAATTCGCTTGACGCCATATATCCAGTAAGTTTGTAAGTATCGTTCAGTAAACTGTTTATCTGCAGATGATTACCACAGTGGTTTTCTTGATTCATGAAAATGACTCCTTCGTTTGATGCTGGTTCGTTTTGCAAGTAATGCACAAATCTGATTTTCATGCCCACTGTAAATTAACCAAAAGAAGATACCTCAGGTGAATTTGACGAATCGAAACATACCAAGCTCAAGAAATGATTGCTTTTTATCTTCATTCAACCACGTTATTGGGGAACTATGCAATACCTCCAACTGTTAAGACAGTAAGTACTCGACTGAAACCACAAGCTTTAGCCCTCATTTACAAGGGTCCGTCGCAATTTTCAGTGGCACAGATCAGCAACCAACCCAGGGTGCGGGCAAGGGCCAAGGTGCAGGTGATCAAGCGGTGAGGATTACTATGAAGCCAAGGTCGAAACCTCACTTCAATGCGCTAATTATCTGATGGACACCTCCGGGTCCATGGGTATTTCAGAAATAACTAAAAAGTCTGCTTGATCTCCGATGCTTGGTCGCAGGAGGCTAGGCAGACTTTTTGATTACGTTTTACTTTGTGCAAACATGTCGTTCACATGCAATGGGCCTTGGATGTAGAGTTCGGGAAACACACACACCGTTTACTTACTGCTAAAAAATAATTGAATTTCTCGACTCGCGTTATCCGGTGAATCGGAGCCATGGATAATATTAAATGCGACATCGAGCCCATAGTCTCCCCGGATCGTTCCAGGCAGTGCTTCCGCCGGATTCGTGGCTCCAATTAAGGAACGTGAATTCTGAACAGCGCCCTTCCCCTCAACAATCATGGCAAACACTGGACCTGAAGTAATATAGTCAACCAGCTCGCCAAAAAATGCTTTTGCTTTAAGATGGCCATAATGGGTTTCAGCGGTTTCTCTCGAAATATTCATCAACTCGGCTTTAACTAGCCGCAGACTTTTTTTCTCAAATCGGGTAACAATCTCCCCAATTAGTCCCCGCTCCACCCCGTCAGGCTTAATCATGATAAATGCTTTCTCACTCATCTGCTTCGTCTCCTCACATTTTTTGTTTGATCTGCACCCTCAATATTCAACAATTATGTTTTTTTTCTTACTGTTAAACTACGAAAGATCTCAATGCTCAATCATAGGTTTCTCTTATCTTAACCACAACTATTGAAACTCGCTGTAATTTATCTCACACTTTGATGATTTGGAACCCTTACATGGACTTTTTTCATTTCACATCCCGAGGAAACATTCTATTTGGAGCCTTCAACATTTCTCAACACGCTTTCCCTTTGTCACATAATGGACAAACGAAAAGCATGTGTCTAGCATTGATCAAATCGCAAGGTTTATTCGTACTAATTGATTCATATCAAGGGTTTTTGCGGTTAGTATATACGACAGATACGCTCAAACCCAAACAAGAAGCGGAAGATTCTGCGTGTTGAATCCTCCCAAAGAACCTTTTTTACCAAATATTTACGTGTAAATGATTTACTAATATACCAAACCGATATACTATTAGACATGAAATACATAACTATTTGGGAGGCTATTAGAATGAAAACACTAGTCAGGAATACCGCCGTTATCGTGGCATTAGGTGCCTTAATCGTATCCGCACTGCCAGTTGTAGCAATGGCCGCGTCCAGCACAGCCCCAAGTTATTCTTTAATAACAACTCAATCTTATGGCGATATCAAAAGAGTGCCTGTCAGTGATAATTCTAATGTAGGTTGGGTCGCTTATGTCCTCGATGGCAACACCCATAAATACATTGTTAATTTGAACGGCGCACCTTACGGTGCACGCAAAACCATCCTTACCAATCAAGCCGTTCCGTATGGCTGGGCATTTACGACCTATGACGGAAAAACGCAAAATATTTTAAATCTCAACGGCGCTCCCATTGGCAGCATTGATAGTGTTTTAGACAGCTCTCCGATTCCTAGCGGCTGGGTTGTAATTGCCAGAAACAATGGAATCAAATCGATTAAAAAAGTTTCGTAATCAATCGTATTTTCAAAGTAAACATTGTGTATCAATTGAGCAAGCAAACAAAGGACGAAAGAGACGGCTTTGGCTGTCTCTTTTTTTATTTCCGCATTAACTCCCAATAGAGCTTCCGAAAATTCATATAAAATTATAGCTTTGCAGTGCTGCTGAACCGAGTAAAAATAGAAAAGTACCTACGTCCTACTGAGATGTTATCAAACCAATTTTGATTGATTAGGACTCCAAAATAAAAAGCTGCTCAAGCTCATCATTTAGCGACGAGAAGAGCAGCCCCCCAGTTGCTTAAACTTGATTTTTAGGGATACCATTTAAGCTAGGGACGTAATCAGCGGCATTGTCACTCGTTAGTGTTTGCGCTTCTTCGGTGAAATTAGCGTTATTCTGCTGATTATCTTTCTTATCTGCTCGGTTATCTTCGCGATCATATTTGGGATCTGCGTCATTTTTGGGCATAGTATTCACCTCCATCGTCTCACACTTAGTATGAGACGATTTCTTGCATTTTATCCCAGTTTTCGAACTACGAAGCCCTTAATCCATCGTTAAACGTCCAGAATTCCTCATTCCTGCCTTTATCCATTAGTGAACATATGTTTGGTATTCAAATTAATAAAACGCCTCAGAAACGATTGCAAACGAGCAAATGGTCGATGGGCAATAAAAAAAACAACCCGTTTTACATAAAAAGCAACTCGTTCACATAACCTTCCTTCACTTGAATATAGTTAGTAATAAGCTCATATCAACGAAAACTAATGTCTATCTGGCTTGGATTTTAATATTTCCAGGAGGTGTCCCGCATGACAGAACCCTTAT
This sequence comes from Paenibacillus sp. SYP-B3998, assembly GCF_010820665.1. Classification (GTDB taxonomy): domain Bacteria; phylum Bacillota; class Bacilli; order Paenibacillales; family NBRC-103111; genus Paenibacillus_E. Next base: position 37,694 of record NZ_JAAIKC010000024.1, read on the forward strand.
TTATCGTTTCCCGCGAGGATTGGTCGCTGCACCGCAAAGGATACCAGGATCAGAATCGTCATCAAGAAAAGGTGCGAGAAGCAATCAAGCAGAATCTGCCTGATTTGGTGACTGACGAGAGTATTGTCATGTCCAATGGCAAACAAGTCGTGAAGGTCCCTATAAAAAGCCTTGATGAATACCGTTTTCGCTACAATTACAGTAAAGGAAAACACGTCGGCCAGGGTGACGGCGACTCGCAGGTTGGCGATGTGCTTGGCACAGATCCGCAACCAGCCCAAGGCGCGGGCAAGGGCCAAGGGGCCGGTGATCAAGCCGGAGAGGACTACTACGAAGCCGAAGTTAGTATGGAAGAGCTTCAGAATATGCTGTTTGCGGAGCTTGAGCTGCCTAACCTACAGCAGAAAGAAAAACGCAATATGACGACAACCGAAGTGATTTTCAACGATATTCGCAAAAAAGGCATCATGTCGAATATCGACAAAAAACGTACCATTATAGAAAATCTGCGCCGAAACGCCAGGACCAGCGATCCTGGTATTCATCATATTTCTCCCGATGACCTTCGCTTCAAAACCTGGGAAGAGGTCGAGAAGCCGCACTCCAATGCGCTGATTATTGCCATGATGGACACCTCTGGCTCCATGGGCTCCTTTGAGAAATACATCGCCCGCAGCTTCTTTTTTTGGATGACCCGCTTCCTTCGGACGAAATATGAGAACGTCGAGATCGTCTTCATTGCCCATCATACGGAGGCCAAAGAGGTTACGGAGGAAGAATTTTTCACAAAAGGGGAAAGTGGAGGCACGATCTGCTCTTCCGCCTATCAAGTAGCGATCGATATCATCGATAAACGCTACCCGCCATCGCAATTTAATATTTATCCTTTCCACTTCTCAGATGGAGATAATTTGACCTCGGACAACGAACGTTGTGTGAAGCTCATCTCCCAATTATTGGAGCGCTCTAACATGTTCGGTTACGGGGAAGTCAATCAGTACAATCGGAGCAGCACGTTGATGTCAGCTTTTCGCAACATTCATGACCCTAGATTTCTTCATTATATAATCCGTGAAAAAGGTGAAGTGTATAAAGCGCTCAAAACCTTTTTTACCAATCAGGAAGGAGTGACGGCTCCATGAGCAAGTCCGAGATCCAACAGCTTGAATATGCCATTGCAGAAATTACAGAAATCGCTGATGGCTTTGGTTTGGACTATTTTCCGATGCGCTATGAAATATGTCCAGCCGAGGTCATTTACACCTTCGGCGCTTACGGGATGCCGACCCGCTACAGTCACTGGAGCTTCGGTAAAAATTTCCATCGCATGAAGACCCAATATGATCTAGGACTTAGCAAAATTTATGAATTAGTTATAAACTCCGATCCCTGTTATGCTTTTCTGCTTGATGGGAATTCTCTCATCCAGAATAAGCTCATTGTTGCGCATGTTCTTGCACATTGCGATTTTTTCAAAAATAACATTCGCTTTTCTAAAACCAACCGCAATATGGTGGAAAGCATGTCTGCAACAGCGGAACGCATTCGTCAGTATGAAATCGAACATGGCACCGATGAAGTCGAGCAATTCATCGATGCGGTACTGGCCATTCAGGAGCATGTCGATCCGGTGCTTACTCTCTCTTACGACCAATCTAGAAAACGCCAAGAAACGCATAAAGCGACTACCCCAACTGCTCGCTCCGAGGCTACTTATGGCTATGAAGATTTATGGGGACTTGATGAAAAAGAACAATCAGCGGACACGGATAAAGAAGATGCAAAACGTTTTCCAGTAAGGCCAGAAAAAGATATTTTGCTCTTCATCGAAGAGAATGCGCCTTACATGGAGGAATGGCAGCGTGATATTTTGACGATGCTACGCGATGAGATGCTCTATTTCTGGCCGCAGCTAGAGACGAAAATCATGAACGAAGGCTGGGCTTCGTACTGGCATCAGCGCATTCTGCGTGAGCTCGACCTGAACGAAGAAGAAACCATTGAGTACTCCAAACTAAATTCATCGGTCGTTGTACCGTCTCGGCACACGCTGAACCCTTACTATCTGGGACTTAAGATATTTGAGGATATAGAGAAACGTTGGGACAATCCAACGGAAGAGGAAATCCGTAGGGACGGCCGTAAGCCAGGCGAAGGTCGCCGCAAAATGTTCGAAGTACGAGAATACGAATCTGACACTTCATTTATCCGTAATTACATGAACAAACCGCTTGTGGAGGAGCTCGATCTGTACGTTTTCGAGAAAAAAGGACCTGAGTGGAAAATTACTGATAAAACTTGGGAGAACATTCGCGATCAACTCGTGTACTCTCGCGTTAATGGAGGTTTTCCTTACATCGTCGTTGAAGACGGCGACTATCAACGCACTGGGGAACTGTACCTCTCCCACGCTTTCGAAGGGGTTGAACTTGACCTGAAATACGTGGAACGAACGCTTCCTTATATTTACAAGCTCTGGGGTAAACCCATTCATATGCATACAATCGTGGAGGATAAACCAGTGTTGTTCAGCTATGACGGAAAAAAACATCATCGCCGTTTCTTATAAAAGCCTTTCTTAAACAAGTGGAAATTCGACAACGCTAATCGACGGACTTAGATGAAAATACTTTGTAGGAGCTGACACAAGTTGATAATGAATATATTATTCAATATGAAGCCGATTACTGTTCATTTCATTGGTACCGATCACAAACTAATTCCTTCCCTCATTCATGCCCTGCGTAATAACAAATTCACCATTATGAATCTCGTCCATTCGTTGGAACGAGTAGATTTATTCAGTTCGGAAGCGATACTGTATTCCAAAGATGGGAATAAAGCAAGAATTCCGATTTTTTAGGCAAAGCTGTACATAAGTGAACAAAAGGCTATTTTTGTAAGTTAACCACTTACAGGGCAGCCTTTTTTCTTCGTTCATTTCTATTCATATCCTACGAATATTCCGAGAAACGGCTCCTCATTTTGAGCGAGCCTTCTGACTATGTACACCATAAATAAAAAAAGAGCGCAGGAGATTTTTCCCCGGTGTGCAAAAAGATTTGATGCATACATATATACCTTATTTACTTTTACCGTACGGTAAATCTATTCAAGTTATTGAAGTTCTGTCGGAATTAATAAAATTTCATCAAATATAATAACTTCCCTGACGTTAGCTGTCAGGGAAGTTATATTATGATAGGCTATATCAATTGTGATTGGAGTGTTATTGGATGCAAACAAAAAAAGTTTATCTTTATGTATTTAATACAATGTCAGACTGGGAATATGGATATTTAATTGCTGAACTAAACTCTGGAAGATATTTCAAAAAAGATTTAGCACCTTTAAAAGTAGTTACAGTAGGAGCTAATAAAGAAATTATTACTACGATGGGAGGACTGAGCATAAAACCAGATATTACCCTTGAAGAGTGTACTCTTGAGATTAAAGATCTTTTAGTTTTACCTGGAGGGAATACTTGGGGAGAAGATATTCATCAACCTATCTTGATAAAAATTGGCGAAGCTTTAAAGCTTGGCACTATTGTTGCTGCAATTTGTGGTGCAACTGTGGGACTAGCGAATATTGGATACCTAGATTCTAGAAAGCATACAAGCAATAATTTAGAGTATACTAAAATGGTCTGTCCTAATTATAAAGGAGAAAAATTTCATGAGATAGGACCTGCAGTATCTGGTGAGAATTTGGTTACTGCATCAGGAGTAGCTCCTCTGGAATTTGCGATGGAAGTACTGAAAAAATTAGATGTATTTGCACCAGATACATTGCATTCATGGTATAACCTAAATAAGACTCATAAACCTGAATACTTCTTCCAGTTAATGAATTCAATAAATAGATGAGCTAAATAAATCAACTTAGCAGCTTTATATTAGTTAAAATAATTGAGCTTGTCCCAAAAGTAACAATTAAAGATGTGCGGGACAAATCCAAGCGTTAAAAAAGTTAATAGTTAAACGGAAAAGGAGCTAAGCGGCTTGTATGTGCTTAGCTCCTTTGTTTTTGGCGTCCAC
>NZ_JAAIKC010000025.1 GCF_010820665.1 Paenibacillus sp. SYP-B3998
AAACATCATTTCTAATTCGTATGAGCACAAATAAAGGGGGTAATGCAGCCTCACGTAGAGCCTTAATCATGTTTTCTTCTTGTGGAGTAATATTCATAACGTATCTTATTTCCTTTCCAGTAGATTTATGCTCAAGATAATCTCATTATAAACCCTGACCTCAGTGTTATGGTCAAGTGGAAGTAAGCTAATTAACTATGCTGCCCGTTAGCGTAACGATCGATCCTCGATTAATGCTTTTTTTCCTCAGTCCGGAAAATAAAAAGATCTACATATTAGTTATGCGTAATATGTAAATCCCTTTAATTTAATTAATTTTTCTCAACCAAGGTCTTGATAATTTCCAGTCTAACAACTTTATTTTCACTGAATAATCAATCTTACCGTGAATTGAGAAGAACTTGATTCGATAACTAAATAAGCCCACGATTTCCGCGGACTTCATGTTCTCATCACAACAGACAATATATACATTCTCTTTTCAATCTCCCTACAGTTATAGGTTATCTATTACCCGATTTACTTGTCTTTTGTTTAAGTTTTACTATTTCATACACTTCCATTTGGTTAATTGAATTTAACAATCCAAAATTACTAATTAAACCTTTTTCTATTTCTAAAAATATAAATATCCCGATGTATCAAGGCTTTGAGCCACATCGGGACTGTCTTAGTTGTGACAAATCTACGTTCCAAATCAATGACAAAATAAATTACAAACGGTGACAAACTGAATTACAACTCACACATGGACAGGAATTAATATCTTGTTAAAACAACCGCTGCCGCGAAGCCTCAAAAAGCAGCACCGTGGCTGCCATCGCCACATTCAACGATTCAGCCTTGCCCTGCATCGGGATAATCACCTGCACGTCCGACTGCGCGGCAACCTCGGGTGACACGCCTTTAGCTTCGTTGCCGAGGATTAGCCACGTCGGCTGACGCAAGTCCGTGTCGTAGCACGAGCACTGCGCCTGCAGGCTCGTGGTCACGAGCCGCACGCCGCGCTTACGCGCGCGCGGCAGCAGCTCAAGCAGATCTGCCTCCACGATCGGCAGATGATACATCGAGCCCATCGTCGAACGAATGGTCTTAGGGTTATAAAGATCAACCGTGCCTCGACCAAGCACGACAGCGTTGGCACCGACCGCATCCGCGCTGCGGATGATCGTGCCCAGATTGCCTGGGTCTTGCACGCCGTCGAGCACGACCGCCAGATCATACTCGCCGGACAACAGCTCGTCCAAGTCGAGGCTCGGCTTCGCTACCACCGCCATAATCCCTTGCGGCGTTTGCGTATCCGAACACTTTTCTAGCACAGCTTGGCTGACGCCGATCCATTCCATTGTCTCAGGCGCAAGCGCTGAAAGCCCGTCTGGCAGCCCTTTTTCCAAGCTATATACGATCGTTTCTACGGGAGCTTCCGCGCGCAGAGCTTCTTCGACAAGATGAAAGCCCTCGATCAAGTATTTCCCTTGCTTTTCTCTACCGCGGCGCTCCAATAGCTGCGCCCATTCTTTGACTCTAGCATTCTGTACAGACATGATTTCTATATGTGTAATGGTCATTTATTATTTACTCCGCAAACGTCACTTCAAAAGTTTGAAGATCTATATTTTTTCCAACGATAACTAAAATATCATTCGGATTTAGTAATTCTTCCGCACTAGGCGGGATAACAAGCTTCTCTTCCTGTTTAATCGCAATAACATTACAGCCGTACTTGACGCGTATGTCCAGCTCTCTCAGGTTTTTACCAATCATTTGTTTAGAAGCTTTAATCTCAACGATGCTGTAGTCCGCAGAAAGCTCAATATAATCAAGGATATTCGATGAAATCAGATGGTGAGCGACGCGCTGCCCCATATCCCTCTCGGGGTAAACGACTTTGTCTGCGCCGATCTTTTTAAGCACTTTGCCATGAAGATCGTTAACGGCTTTCACCACAATCGTAGCAATGCCCATTTCTTTTAAAATTAATGTAGTTAGAATACTCGCTTGAATATCTTCACCTATAGCGACAACGACAACATCAAAATTGCGAATGCCTAATGCTTTCAGGGCCTCTTCATCCGTAGAATCGGCTTGAACCGCATGGGTGACAATGGACGAAATGTCTTGAACAATATTTTCACGATGATCGATTGCAAGTACCTCAAAGCCGGTTTGGGACAAGGTTTTTGCAATGCTGGACCCGAATCTGCCCATGCCGATGATGGCAAATTGTTTTCTCATTCGTTCTCCATCCTTTCCAGCCCTTACGATATCTTTCGATTATAACATACTTGTATCCGCATCTCACTTCATCCCTGGTAACCAAACAGGTGGAGAAGAGTGGCAGCATGAAGCAACTACAACTTGCGCATATTAGAAGAGATAACGAAAGGGAAGCGAGGTTCCACAATGAACATCACCTTGAGACAGGCCATCGTCCAACGCGTCCAGAATAAATCAAATGATGAACTTCAAGAAATAATTGAAGACTCCATCGGTGGTGAAGAAAGGGTTTTACCCGGTCTTGGCGTACTGTTCGAAATTATTTGGCAGCATAGTGGAGAAAACATTCAAAATGAGCTTGTGGATACGCTCAAAGAACACTTGCAATAATAGAGCTATTTTACAGCTAAGGTTGTGCTGCTGCATACCCTTAGCTAGCTTTAATTATACGGGAAACTTACATAAAACAGGATGTCTACCGTTTAAGCGACGGGCCGCTTTGCCATTTTTGAATGCATCCCAGTCAGTTTTAAGCACATCCAATACATCATAAAAGGTTTGAAATGGATAAAAGGCTGTGCCTTCTTCTTTTAAATACCTTGCTAGGCTCGATCTTGCGAAAATCCAATCCGCAAACCCCGAACCAAAGTAGTCGCTGCTGCCATCTCCGATGTAGATGATCATCCAGCCCTCTTCTTTTAACTTCTTTACAACGCTTGCCTTACAGCATCCGCACCATTTGCAAGCGGCATTCTCATTTTGTACGCCAAACTGAAATTGATTATCCCCAAGATAGGTAATTGGATTTCCGATTATTTGGTCCACTTCAACTTGCTGCTTCTTTAAAATTTGCTCGATGTAGTATAGCATCCCATCACTTAGAACCGTAACAGGAACGTCCTCCTCCTTGCAAAATCCGATGAAATCTCGCGCCCCATCCCGCAAATGTACACGATCTAAGATTTCATCGACCTCTTGTTTACGGCCAGCAAGCATCGGATATACAATTTCAATCCAAGGCAGGGAACCGATTATCCGCTCATTATATTGGCGGGTCATCTCAATCACTTGGGCTGTAGCGTCAACCTCCAATTCCTTCATCAACACATTACCTACATCTTGCTCCATTAACGTCCCATCGAAATCTGTTACTACGGCTACTTTCATCCAATCTGGCCCTCCCCAACAAATAAATATCCCCCTCTAAGAAGAAGGGGAGGATGCATATATAAACTATTATAGCATGGAAAGGACTAGCTCTGGCTTTGGTTACATGTTTTTAACATGTATAAGGTACACGCGTACATTTCCTGATTTTACACTCATTTTGTCAATATAAATTAGCCCTTAGCGTTAGCCAGCTTTACTTGCTGAAGAGAGCGAACTCATTCTTCCCCTCGGTGAATGGGTACTGCGTCAAGCTTGTCTCCAAAAAAATGAAATGGCTTGAGGCCGGTATCGATCCTACATTTTTGGAATTTGAATTTACTGAGAGTTCGATTATGCATGACATGGATAAAACCATCGCTATCTTAGAAAAGCTCTGTCATAAAGGTATCTCCATCTCGATTGATGACTTTGGCATCGCTTACGAATTGGAGCATAGCAATTTACCAACTTTCCGAATGAATGAAAACAAACCGGTTATGTGCTCATAACCGGCCATAAGCTCTCCCATATCGTCTTATTTTCGCAAAAATTCGTTTATCCTTCAATCTGCTGAAAATATATGGATCTGGACTCGTATTCACTTCAAGAATCCATGGGTGCAGATCTTTATCAAGGGCAACGTCAACACCGATCTCTTTAACCCCTTTGTACCTCGCATTCATTGCTTTGGCGACCTGCAGCCCAAGAACACGAAGCTTGCTTACATAATGCTTTTGTTCCGTTTTGGGTAAGTAGCTAGCTAACAGTGCTTCTACAGGCTTCAACTTACCACCGCTATGGAAGTTCGTCACAATCTTACTTGGATGAGCTACTCTCCCAATGATTCCTGTCGTTTCCCATTTACGGAGGGGGGTTTGTTGAACCATCACGCGTAAATCAAAACGATTCCCTTTATATTTCAACAGATGAATGCCTTTCTGAGCCAAATAACGGCGTCGATGCGTCACTTTATAAATAGAGGCATACATCTCGTCGAAGTTGTCAAACCGTTTTAGATGGACACCTAGTTGATACGAGTAAGGCTTCTCTGCCGCACCCTCTGCCCGTTCTACGCGAATAACCCCATTGCCGAACATACCCATATCTGGTTTGATATAAATCATTTTGTAAGTATTGAGCATCTCTAGCAGCGACTCTCTCGTCATCCGCTTCGTTAACGGAACGTGGCTGCGCAGCTCCTTTGCTGCCACAACCGCCTGCGTTTTCAGCCATTTGCTATGGACATATCTGGCCCTGCTAATGTGTATCCGTTTCTTCGAGGTCTTTTTCATCTCTCAGCCTCCAGCTTCAATTTGTAGAAGTTGGCCAGTGACTGCGCCGTCGCCTGCCAGTTGAATTGCTTCACGGCATCACTGCGCGCCTGCTTGGCTAAACCGGTTGCCCCTGCTCTACGCTTCGCAACAGAACCGTCAAGAACGGGCGGAACTGGAATTTTGTTCAGGAGCGACAATTATGATGCGCACGCGAACAGGTTACTTCCCCAAAATCGTATCGTATCAGTTAGCTAACCCGTACCTATTGTATGAAGTAACGCTCACGTTGGCGACTAAAAACAAAGAAGAGGCTATTCCCCAGATGACTGTTCTGGAGAAAGCCCCTACCTATGATTATACTTATGGTGCACTAGTCAAAAATTGCGCTGTTGGGTTTTTGTCGATTGCCGAACGGAGCGCATACTCACTCTCGAATAAGCCGACATAATTCCCTTTCTTATCCTTCACTAGCTGCGAATTGATTCGGAATTTACCTGGATCGATTTTTTCATCGACGATCCAACGGGCAAACTGGTAGTTTTGTCTCTGTAATAGAATATCTACCCCGTACTCAGACTTCATCCGATGTTCAAGAACCTCGAATTGCAATTGGCCAACAACGCCGAGAATCATGTCCTCGAAACCAATCGTCGTGAAAATCTGAATCATTCCTTCTTCTGTAAGCTGATCGATGCCTTTCAAAAACTGTTTTTGCTTCAATGCATTTTTGATCGATACTTTACTGAACAACTCGGGAGAGAATGTCGGCAGCTCATCGAAGTGAATTTCTTCACCTTGGCTCAGAGAATCGCCAATTCGGAAAATGCCCGGATCGAACAAACCGATAATGTCACCTGGGAACGCCTCTTCAACGATATCCCGATCCTGAGCTAGAAACTGCTGAGGCTGGGACAATTTAATGTCCTTTCCTACACGTACATGCTTGACTGACATGCCGCGCTCGAACTTACCCGATACAATACGGAGAAAAGCTACACGATCACGGTGAGCCGGATTCATATTCGCCTGAATTTTGAATACATATCCGGAAAATTTTTCTCTGGTAGGCTCTATAGTGCCTGCTGTGCTGTTCCGAGGCTCTGGCTTCGGCGCTAACTGGAGGAAGTTCTCAAGAAACGTCTGCACGCCGAAGTTGTTGACCGCACTTCCAAAAAATACAGGCGTTAGCTCGCCTTTTAACACTTTTTCCATATCAAACGGATCACCGGCCACATCAAGCAGCTCGATATCCTGACTTAATTGCTTGTGCAAGAAATCCCCTGCAATTTGTTTAACAAGCGGATCATCGACGCCTTCGACCTTCCGTACTTCAATTTCCTTGTGATCTTCCCCCTGATAAAGCTCTAATTGAGATTTACCGCGATCGTATACGCCACAGAACTGCTTACCCGAACCGATCGGCCAATTCATCGGATAAGAACGAATACCAAGTACTTCTTCCAGTTCCTCTAACAATTCAAAAGGATCACGACCCTCACGATCCAATTTATTAATAAACGTGAAGATAGGGATTCCGCGCATCCGACATACTTGGAATAGCTTCTTCGTCTGTGTCTCCACCCCTTTAGCCACGTCAATTAGCATTACTGCGCTATCAGCGGCTGTCAACGTCCGATAGGTGTCCTCACTAAAATCTTGGTGACCAGGTGTATCCAAAATATTAATTCGATGCCCTTCATAATCGAATTGCATAACACTGGACGTTACAGAAATTCCACGCTGCTTCTCGATCTCCATCCAGTCAGAAGTTGCATGCTTGCTGGCTTTACGGCCTTTAACCGTTCCTGCCAATCGAATCGCGCCTCCGAACAGCAGAAGCTTCTCAGTTAATGTTGTTTTCCCCGCATCCGGGTGAGAAATAATCGCAAACGTACGTCGTTTAGCGACTTCCGTTTCGAGTTGTTTAGTTAGTTGCGTTGTCATCGGTTAGGTCCCTTCTTATTAGCAAATATATTCACACACCGCTTAAACCCTAGGCTTTTTGCAGGTCAATGGTCCAGTTCGCTTCATCAATAAACGTGCGATTGCTGAACTCTCTGCCTCGGATTACTACTTTATTGGCATAAACCTGTACATAGAGTCCTTGCGCTTTATTCTTCGCTTCTTGCTGGTAGGCGCGGTTCAGCGTTCTACCAACAGAGGAATTATGAAAATAGTGAAACGTTTCCTGCATATAATGCGGTGTGCCATTTTGGAAATCCTGATGGCGGTGTCCGCAGAAAACGAACACATTCTTATAAGGCTTGAGTGTTTCACGGAACTGAATGGCAGGAATCAGCTGATGGGTGCCACCATCTGTCCCTATTGGCGGCAATGGCTGATGCGTCATTACAAACAAGGGTCTCCCTGGTTTATAGAGAGCTTTCAACCTCTCTTTGAACCAAGCCATCTGTTCATCGGAGTACCAAGCTCCTTCTCCAACCTCAGGCTTTTCTTGCACATAAGCCTCTTGCGAAAGCAGCAGGATCGAATGGCCTTTCGTTGTAAATTCATTGTAAGGCTTCTCGTATCCAAAAAATTTCTTAAACTGTTCCCTAGACATCGCATCCGTCTTGCCGTTAGGTACAGCACCCTGATCCCAATTGTTTGTTTTGTTTATCCAAATCGTATAATAGTCGTGATTGCCCATGTTCGCGTGAACGGGCGGCAATTTATATTCGCTTACAATGGTATGCAGCTCCTTATAGTCACGTTCAGTTCCCGTATCAGTCAAATCGCCCGTCATCATTATAGCATCGACAGGGGCATCAAAATGCTTAATATCATCCAGTGCTTGCCGTAATTTTTTGACGGTTTGTGGATCACCCGCACTGACATGAAGATCACTTAATATAAAATACGACATGAGTGGTTCTGTTGACAATACTACATCGGTTGGCTGCGCATTCGGTTGGGTAAGATCTGGTTTCACTGATGACATGGCTGCCTCATCACCTGTTAGAAACTTTTTCTTAACCAATTGACTAAATAACGCGCTTATTCCGACAAGAACGGCTCCGATCATCATCAACCATCTGATAAAAGCTCTACGCGACATGTTGCACCTCGATTTATGATATGAACGTTACTCCGCAGAATCTATTATAGCACAAAAAAAACCAACGGACTTTCAGCTGCCCGTTGGCATGTCTTACCTATGTTTACGCCTAGCTTCCTAGCATTCCTGTTCGGACTATAGCGGCTTCAATTGCGTCAATTAAGTGAGCACAGATGCTTTCTTCTCGACTTCCCAGTCAACTTCGCCCTCGTTTTGGCCATTAATCGGCCACCACTTGAATCCGTCTTGCGACAATAGCTCAGTCGCTTCTTGAGGTCCCCACGAGCCTGCAGGATATTGCATCAGATCCGTGGGCGTCTCCGCCCAAGCAGCAGCGATTCGATCAACGTAGGTCCATGCGAGCGATACTTCATCCCAACGTGTGAAGTACGTGGAGTCTCCGCGCGTCGCATCATGCAGCAAGCGCTCATAGGCTTCCGGTGTATTTAAACCGATCTGACAGCTTTGGCAGAAATCCATAGCAACCGGAACGATTACCCCTTCTGATCCTGGCTGCTTTGCATTCATTTTCAGATAAATGCCTTCCATTGGATTAACGCGGAACACGAGCAGATTCGGCTGAAGATCATGCTTTTTAGCCAAATATACGTTGTTCGGAATATTTTTAAACTCGACAACGACCTCCGTTGTTTTCACTGGCAGCCTTTTGCCCGTCCTGATATAAAAAGGCACACCAGCCCAGCGGAAATTGTCCACGTGAACTCTGGCTGCGAAGTAGGTTTCTGTCTTCGATTGTGGATTCACAGAGTCCTCTTCACGATAAGCAGGCAAAGACTTGCCTTTAGCTGTTCCGTTTGCATACTGGCCTCGAACGACATTTTGACGTACTTCATCGCCAGACTCGAACAAGCGGAGTGAACGTAGAACCTTCACTTTCTCATCGCGGATATCTTCCGGGTGCAATCGACTTGGAGGTTCCATAGCCATCATCATAAGCATTTGCAGCATATGGTTTTGTCCCATATCGCGCAGCGCGCCGGAATGATCGTAGTAACCACCGCGTTCTTCAACGCCAACTGTTTCACTTAATGTAATTTGAATATTAGCTATGTATTTATTATTCCACAAAGGTTCAAAGAACGCATTTGCGAAGCGAACGAACTCAATATTCTGAACCATTTCTTTACCCAGATAATGATCGATGCGATAAATATCCTTCTCTTCGAAAACTTGACGAAGCTGACCATTCAATTTCTCTGCTGAAGGAAGATCATAACCGAATGGCTTCTCGATCACAAGACGATGCCAGCCTTCTGTCTCCAACAAACCGCCTTCACGCAAGTTATAGGAAACATTGCCGAATAATTCAGGCGCCAGTGCCAGGTAGAACAAACGATTGCCACCTGTTTGAAATTGTTGATCCAATCTACTTGTCAATGTGTTCAATTCGTGGAACCCGGCCACATTGTTAATATCCAGTGACATATATTCAAAACGCTGCGAGAAGTTTTCCCATTCCTTATCATCCGTAATTTTGTATCGCGCAAAATCTTGGATGGACTGTTTCACATCATCGCGAAACTGTTCATTCGAACGTGGTCTACGCGCTAGACCAACTACAGCAAAATTGTCCCCTAGCTTGCCTTCACGGTACAAACTATAAAACGCTGGAAACAGCTTTCTTTTTGCCAAATCCCCTGTTGCTCCGAAAATATAAAACACAGCTCCACTCATCTATGCATCATTCTTTCTCTATTGGAATAGGTAATATGCTTAGCATACCTAAAAAATGCTAGGTATTCAACTTTTCTCTGCACTTTTCCGTGAAATTTTCTGAAAATTCCCCCGCAAATATTTATAAGAAAAAGTAGACACCTGTCTAGACCGAAATGCCAAAGAATGAATAGGCTAACACTGATCTACAAACGCGGAGGTGCAAGGAGCTTATGCAACGTATATATCCAATTACAGAAAAATCCTGTAACGCGCAATGTGGTAAGCCAGTTTTGGTTTTCTTACATGACGGTTTAGAAATTTATGGCGTACTGAGCCGAGTGGAAAAAGAAAAGCTGATCTTGAACGATCAGTCATCTTCAGTTTCCAGTTCCACTACCAAAAAGTCCGCAAAAGTCAAAACCAAAAAAACCAAAGCCAAAACCCAAGCTTTGGAACCCAGCAGTGGGGCGAACGTGTTCCCCTCTTACGGACTTCCGTTCTTCGGCGGATTAGACCCTAGTCAACGGTTCGAGATTGAGATGGGAAGCGTCGCGGCCCTATTCTCCTGATCAGCGTTGGGGCTGGGATACAAGATCCTCGGCCCCTTCATTTAATTGGCTTGGTCATCATATAGCAAGCTAGATCAGGAATATATTGTTTTACGGTATACCCTCTGCCCACATAGAAGCGATAAGCTTTCTCATTGCTATCATCAACGAGCAGTTGTATCGTTTGGCAGCGTTCAGTCTTCCCATGAGCCTCAGCCACATTCATTAACTGTTGGCCCCAGCCCCTGCTTTGTTCACGGGGGTCAACCGCGAGCATATCAACGAACAAAACACGAGCTTTGCGAAGCATCGTTATGAAGGCAAACGGGCGCCGAGTGCCTTTGGACGCGACAAAAGTCACATTTCTGTTCAACCGTTTGCGTATTTCCGTAAATGTCGCTGAAGCGCTTGCGTCAAAAGCTCGCGAAAAGGGTACAAGTTGTTCAACGACTAAGCGATGAATAATCGGATCATCCAAGGATGCCAATCGTTTGCGTATCATACGGCACCGCCTCCACCAGAAGCAATCTAATGCTATCTTATGTAGGTCGATACGCGCTTGACTCCGCTTGCTTCCTAAATCCATTTGAATTCTTCAAAAGCAAGTACCAATTTACCCCAGTCGTTACGAATGATATAGTAAGAATAAGTGAAAAAGAGGTGATTCCTATGATTAACCCTTATCCCTGTCCCATCGCAGCCCTTAATAGCTATCAAACGAACAAAGACTATTATCGCGTTAGCAGGGTAAGCGCCATTACAGGCGGTAAGACGAGTACCTCTCGCGCTCCCCTTAATCGACCTTATGAACAGTCTGCTTACAAACAGCTAGCCGAATCCACAGCCAAAGGATTAGCGGGATTCTTACACGCTGCTCAAAACGTTAAACAGACAGCGCAAACATTAGCTGGGTCTAGCTTTTCTATCACACAGCGTCAAGATGCTTCACTGTCCGAAAACGCAGATAGCGAAGCGGCTACTCAACCCATTCAAGAATTCGTAGACGCCTATAATACATTTCAAAAAGACCTGCGGGAAACGCCGGAGTACTTAAATCGTTCTTTGCTTAGAGGATTAGAGCAAGCGGCCAAGCCCTATGCTCTCAATGAGTTAGGCATCTCGGAACTTGCTGACGGCACACTTGAGCTTCAAAAGGCTGAACTCAGAAAACAAATCAAAGAGCGGAGCGATCAAGCCCAGATCAGCTTGGGAAATATCAAAAGCTTTGCTGCATCCTTTTCAACAGGCTTGGGGCAATTAGATCAATTCCCTTCGGAAGCGTTATTCCAAATGGCAAGCTCATCTTTGAAGCCCTATGGTCAATATCGTTCCAAACTGCAGGCTTACCTGCCAGTGCCCATGAGCGGACTTTTGCTTGATCAGCGCATGTAAAGACCAGCCTATTCCACAGTCTGATACAGGGGAGTAGACAAGTAGCGCTCTCCTGTATCCGGAAGTAGGATGACGATCCGTTTCCCTTTATTTTCGGGTCTCCTTGCAACTTGAGTAGCCGCGTAAACAGCGGCCCCAGAAGAAACCCCAACCAGTAAACCTTCTGTCCGCGCCAACTGACGCGTTGCCTCGAAAGCTTCTTCATTTTTGACCAAATAAATCTCATCCACAATTGCTCTGTTAAAATTACCCGGCACAAACCCTGGTCCGAGTCCCTGAATCTGATGCACACCGCGAGGTCCACCTGACAAGACTGGCGATTCAAATGGTTCAACCGCAATAATTTGCACGTTAGGATTTCGCTGCTTTAATACTTCTCCAACGCCAGTGATTGTACCGCCAGTTCCTACACCACTGACGAAAATATCAACGACTCCATCTGTATCTCTCCATATTTCTTCCGCCGTTGTAAGACGGTGAATAGCTGGATTTGCAGGATTATCGAATTGGTGTGCAACAAAAGCATGAGGCGTCTGAGCAGCCAATTCCTCAGCTTTTCGAAGAGCTCCCGGCATCCCTTCTGAACCAGGCGTCAGCAGTAATTCAGCTCCCAGCGCTTGAAGTAAATTTCTTCGCTCAATACTGAACGTTTCGGGTAGCACTATGATGAGCCTGTAACCTTTAGCAGCTGCTACAAAAGCAAGTGCAATCCCCGTATTCCCGCTCGTCGCCTCAATAATTACGGATTCCTTATGAAGCAAGCCCTTTTCCTCTGCATCTTTAATGATGGCGTAGCCAATGCGATCTTTAACACTTCCTGCAGGGTTAAAATATTCGAGCTTACCTACGAGCTCAGCCTCCAATCCGTAGCTGGTTCCATAGGCAATAAGCTCTAACATAGGGGTATTTCCTATCAGTTCTGTTAAGTTTTTGACCATATTCATCTGTTAGACACTCCATTCCATGCCCTAATTGTTAATATTCCCATCGAAATAATTGGTATAATAACATTAACATGCGTAAGAAGGTAATTCAACTTTACCAAAAAACTTCAAAAAAAAGCGACTCCCCCAGTTAGCAGCGCATTCATTAGACGCTTTACTCACTCGGTGGAGTCACTTTTATTCCATATCTATCCTCAATTAAAACAACTTTTTCCCAAGCACGTGATCTAACGGTATAAACCCAATTACCCTGCTGTCCATACTGTTGTTACGATTATCTCCCATCACGAAAACATGATCGTCTGGAACGGTCCATTTCGTATCCCCGTTCACTCTCATCGCTTCATTGATATACGGCTCCTCCAGTGCTTGTCCGTTGCGATACATCTTCGCATCTTTAAGCTCCAACTGATCTCCAGGCTTACCAATCACACGCTTGATCCAGACATGCCTATCATCACCCTTAGTGAACAAACTAAGCAGCGGACTATCTAACAAGTCGTTTTTGAACGTTCTTTTGAGGTCTACTCTGCTATCAATAATAACAATGTCACCATAATTAGGTTCATATTTAAAAGTATGAGACAGTTTCGATACATAAACTCTTTGTTGGTCGTGCAGTGTTGGATCCATGGAGTGTCCCATCACTTTGGTAGATTGAAACACAAAAACACCTAAAAATACAACGATTACAAAAGAAATCGCAATGGACCCGAACCAACTCCATATTTGCTTCAATAGATTCATCGTTCTCGCTCCTTTATTGTTTTCGTTATTCGGCCAAACCATGCTTAAACGCATAAATGGCCGCTTGTGTCCGATCTTCTACGCCCAATTTGGCGAGTACATTCGTCACATGGAATTTAACTGTTTTTACCCCAATAAATAAATCATCAGCAAGCTCTTGATTCGACTTCCCTTTAGCAATTAAACGAAGCACTTCCATCTCTCTGTCGGTTAACTCTTCATGCGGCTCTGCTGCAGGCTTTGGCTGACGAAACCGATTCATGATTTTGGAAGCCACTTGCGACTCCAAAATCGACTGTCCTTTCGCCGCAGCTCTAATGGCTTGAGCAATTTCAGAAGCACGGGACGTTTTCAGCAAATAACTAAAAGCACCCGCTTCAATGACAGGATACATCTTCTCATCATCTAAGAAGCTTGTCAGCACGATTACCTTACAATCTGGATATAATTGCAGCAGCTTGCGAGTCGTCTCAATACCATCCATACCTTCCATGACCAAATCCATCAGCACAACATCGGGTCGATATTCTTGAGCCAACCGAATTCCATCAAGCCCATTACTCGCTTCACCGATGACTTCAATACCATCTTCTGTACCTAGAACGGCCGCTAGTCCAATTCGGACCATCTCGTGGTCATCTACTAGCAGCACGGTAATATTCGCGTCCATTTGCTTCTCCTCCTAAGTGTTTACTTAAGTAAAACTAGCATCGTGGGGACATTACTATTTCCATAGAAAGATCAATTTCTCGTAAGCATGACAGTTCAATTTTCGCCAGAGAAACTGGCATCAGAAACATATTCTTGGTCGAGAATCGGTACACGGATCTCAATTCGAGTTCCCCGTTCTGGTGCCGTAATGATATGTAAAGAACCACCAATTTCATTGACACGCTCCTTCATGGACACAATGCCATAGGAGGTGTGCTTCTTTGCATCCAATTCAAAACCGATTCCATCATCGCGTATAGCCAATCGAATACCATCCGTGCGATGCAGCAGTTTAACTTCCAGCTTGTTCGCTTTGGAGTGACGCAGCGCATTAGAAAGCGCCTCTTGGACAATACGAAATAAGTGATCTTCGATTCCTTTTGCTAGACGGATTTCTTCATCCATATCCCAAGAAATAGCCATCGGCACCTTAGCGGCCAACTCCTTGAGGAGCTCCACCAAACCTTCTGAAAGACGCTTGCCTTCTAAATGCACGGGTCGCAAGTGCAGCAATAACGCTCTCATCTCTGACTGTGCGACAGAGGCCATCTCCTCAATCAGATGAATTTGTCGTTGAGCTTTGTTGAAATCTTTATCCAATGTACGACCAACCGCCGTAGCCGTCATTGAAATCGCGAACAATTGCTGACTTACCGCATCGTGAAGCTCTCGCGCCAAGCGCTGACGCTCCTCAATTACCGCTGATAACTTCGCTTTTTCAGCAAGCTCAGCATTGTCGTTAGATAAACGCTGTAGGGAGGTAACTTGCTCCTCCCACCTCTTCATAATACGTTCGAGCTGCTCGCCTAGTCGACCAATTTCGTCTTCACCGTTCTGAACTCCTCCGCGAATGAACGTCCCTTTTTCAAGCAGCAGCATCGTCTCCATTAAAGGCTCAAGCCTACGCGTAATGCGGTTGCTATTCCAGAAGCCATATATGGCTCCAATGCCAGCAACAGCCCCGATGACTAGAAGTGAAAATTTCACGACCTCTTGCCAAGTCTTAAATGGTTCAATCATATGTCTGGAGTTAAGAAAGTAAATAATGACGCCTAAAATAATCAAGCTGAAGAGGATCGACTCGGCCATGCTGCGCCATATCATATTCGTTAATCGTCGTTTATAGCCGTCCAATGCGCGATGACCCTCCTAAGGAACCTATCATTTATGAAAGTTTTCTCGTAAAGCATATGCTCCGCTTTACATTATTTTGACATTAATATCTCCTACGATATAAGAAAGAACAAGTTTCACGCGATGATCACATTGTTCGAAGTTAGCAGATTCCCACACTAATTTGTTCATGACACCCGTATCGCGCTCACTTCCTATCTGTATTTGACCAAGCGTCACAGACGAATTCAAGGATACTCCTATATCTTCGGGTACTTTAATATCCACATCACCAACAACACCTTGCAAGATGACGGTTGTCTCCCTTTGCTCCAAAATAGCCAGAGAAAGATCAATATAAGTTTCCCCAATAATATACCATGTGCTGCTATTGCGTAGAATCCACGGCTCTCTGCCTAGACGTACACTATCCACAAGCTTCTGCTTTTGAATATAGGAGTCGTCTTTATGCACCCGCTTAGATCGAATAAAAAACAATCCTAGTGAAATCAAAACAACAGACAGAACAATCGTAATATGATCCCCAAACAAAATTACGGCTCCAACGCCAATCAACACATATCCCTTGCGTTCTCTGTGCGAGCGGAGGCGATGAATGCCCAGCAGGATGAGAATAATCGCAAGAATGGGAAAAAAGCCAAACATACGATCCAAAAGTAAAAAAAGACCCGTACCAATCAATAAAAGCGCTGTATTACGGTTACGGTTACCATTGTTTTTGATTTTTTCTCCCATAGTTGCACCTCCTCTTGCTGCTCTTTTTCTATCTATCTCTATAGGTACCAAATGAAAATAAAACCTTACCTAGCATACCATAAGAATGGACGACCTCCAAGAAGCAATCCTTTCGCATCAAGGCTTGAGCGTACACTTAAAGGCGGCGAGCCGCGCAGGCTAACTTCCTGCGCGGCTCAACTTTACACCCGGCTACTTCTTCCCGTGCGTATCCGTCTCGTTACTGAAGTGGCGCTGGCGCCATTCCTGCTTGAGCTTGCCGCGAAGCGCGTGTACCTCCTGCTTAATGTTGCCGCCCGCTTCCTTCAGCGTATCACGTGACATGCGGCCCGCTTCGCGCAGCCCTTGCAAGGCTTCCTTGCCAAGCTCGCGGCCGGTGACTTCCAACTCGCGTATATTGTCGCGAGCGCTTTTCCCGTGCAGCTCACCTTGCGGCTGCATGCTGTCCTGTGTATGGGCTGCGTAACCGCTAGCCGACAAAGCTGCACCTCCTGCACGCGAAGTGCGCAGAATGCGCAGCTCCTCACTGATCGCTAGGACTTCGTCTTGACCCTTCGCATACTGGGTGCTGAAATGTTGGATCGCCGCTTCCTGGTGCAGCTTCTCTTGCAACGCTAGCCGTGCAAGTTCTTCTTCTCCAGCGCGCATCGCCAGCTCAGCCTGCTCGCCGCGTAGCTGCGCCAGCTCCTCCGCATCTATACGATGCTGGCGCAATTCAATTGTACGTTGCAAAGCTTCATCATAGCGCTTCTCCAAGAAAGACAATTGCTTTTGAAAAGCACTCGATGTGCTACCACTACGTTCAAATAAGTCTAACCGCTCCGTGGACTCGTTCCAAGCAGCCTCTGCCATTTTACCGATCCGATTCAACACTTTCATTATCTACACCCCAAACGTCATTTTATTTAAAATTCGCTGCTTGGCGAATCTGTGCGTTGTCTCAATAAGTGAACGCCGTAAGCAATTAAAGCTCCAGCAAATGCAACTGCGAATAGACCGGATAAATTACCTAATAAAATTAAAGCACCCACTCCAGCGATTAGCCATCCGATTTTCTTTCCATTCTTAATGCCCACATAACCTAATCCAACCATTGCCAACGGAAAAAGAACTCCCATTAGATGCATATGGAACCCTATTTTATTGACGCAAATAATGAAACCTAAAGCGATGAGTAGTAATGCTAATCCTTTTTTTCCGTTCATCTTCATTCTTTCTGCCGCCCTTCGCATTTTCTTGATATACCTAGCTTATACCAAAGAAAGTGCAGCAAAAACGGACCCGCGACTGTTTTTCAACCTAGACCTAGGTCTAGTAACAACTCAGACCTTCCACTTTTTAGTCGTTGTTTCAGTATGATCAATAATGCTAGAATATTTGAAGCCGAGTCCGGCGCACAGATAAAGTGCCGGTACGGGGGACGATTTACATGGGGTGAATATTTGCTGTTTCTTAAAGCAGACTAGGGAGAACCTTCTACCCGAACCCGTCAACTAACCTCGGAGGCTCATTGAAGGAGGATTACCAATTGAATATTGTAACGAGAAGGTTAGCTACCCTTGCTGTGTCTGTCACAGTGTTGGCAGGAGCCTGTATTTACCCATTTTCCGCGCATGCTGCCGAGATGGATGTCAAAGTTCAAGTCAATGATGATCTAGTGCATTTCCCAGATGCCCAACCTTTTCTCGACACGAATCACGCCACGCAAGTACCTGTTCGTTTCGTAACCGAGAAGCTTGGATATGCTCTCCAATGGCAAAAAGAAGGAGATCAAATCAAAGTTATTTTAAATAGTAGCAAACACACTATTACATTAACTTCGGGACAAAAAGAAGCGCTTATCGACAAAACGAGCGTAGAAATGGATACTCATGCTGAGTATCAAGATGGCCGTGTATATGTGCCTCTTCGCTTTCTATCCGAGGTTGCTGATGTTCCTGTTCAGTGGGACGCTAACAGTAAGCTCGCGATCTTGAACGAGGACGGCAAACATCACGCTCCAGACTATCAGCAATTTGAAGCTACCGCCTATTCTGCGGATCCATCGGAAAACGGTGGCTATGCAGCTTATGATTTTATGGGTAATTCACTGATGTTAGGAACGGTTGCCGTGGATCCATCCGTAATCCCGCTAGGCTCTAAACTTTACATCGAAGGCTATAATTTCAACGGCTTACCGGTTGGCGGCATGTACGCTTATGCCACGGACACAGGCGGTTCCATTAAAGGCAATCATTTAGATATTTTCATCCCTGGATCCAAAGCGTCATTAAAAAGCTTCGGCATACAGACCATTAAGGTGTATCGACTTTCCAATTAACATGAACAAACAACAAATTGGCTGAGCTTGGGAGATTCCTCCTTCAAGACCAGCCTTTTTTTATTGGCCCCTTGCATATCTTATAATTCCGAGTATAATACTAGGTATATAGTTAAAAGGAGCTGTTCAAGATGATTACCTATCAACACCCAATTGCCCAAACTTGGATCAATGATCATCTTGATCTGTATAATTATGCTTTACAATTAGGAGATACGCAGTGGCAGAAGCAAATTTTACATACATTATCACAATTCGAGCATCATCTTACTCGTCAATTTGAGTTTCAATTGTGGCAAAGGTTTGACGCCATTAACCAAAACATGCTAAAGCTTTTCCAACAAATTAAAGATAAAAAACAAAATGGTGCAGAAGAACAACAATTAAGAGAAAAAGTATGGCAATTAAAGCTCCAGCGATTAGAGATTGTAAAAATGATCAAAGCAAATCAAGTTTAAGGGTGTCCAAGAAAAAGTAGCGTTTGGAGTGTAAAGAGAAGAATATGGCATACAGATGACTGCTTTGCCATGAAGGTTAAGTATGAAGTCCGCACCAGTTGACTGGTTAGCAGAAAATTCCTTTTTTAACTACCATAAGAATTTGGGAGATTCTTATGCGTAATGCCTTACAAGAATTATACCGTTGTTGTTTTTATTTCGCGCATCATGTTCATCATCATGGTCATCATTTCATCGCATTCTTGCATGCTTGCCATCATTTGATCCATATCGATACAATCCATCATGTTCATTTCCATCATGCTGCCCATCATCATTTTCATTGATTTCATGCGGCTCATCATATCTTCCGCACACATGTTCATCATCATTTGCATACACATTTTTTCCATCGCTTATTCCTCCTTTCTTTTTCCTCTTTTTACAAGATACTATAATCATGTCTATTATTCAATCTTTTTCTTGCATCCGTCATATACTTTATGTTATCATTAAAATTTATCCTTATAAATCCTATAAATCCAATTGGATTTATAGCCAAAGTTTCCCTTTCCTTTTTCCTACCATAATTAGCATGCTGTTTTTCTGTATAGGTTCTTTTGCCATACCAGAAACTAACCCTCTAGCACCATTTATTTAGGAGGGAACAACTTCTATGCATCGAACATTACAAGGAGCACTAACAGCGATTCAGCTTACTGCCATTGTGATATTTGCCACAGCAGCTATGCCTGTTCCACAAACTAAAGTTGTGTGGAACGTAGATACCGACCACAAACTCGTTGCTCTTACCTTCGACGACGGACCAAATCCCGATTATACCCCTCAAATACTCGATGTGCTTAAACAATATGAAGCAAAGGCAACCTTTTTCGTGCTTGGTAAA
The DNA here is from genome assembly GCF_010820665.1 of Paenibacillus sp. SYP-B3998. GTDB lineage: Bacteria > Bacillota > Bacilli > Paenibacillales > NBRC-103111 > Paenibacillus_E. The sequence goes on from NZ_JAAIKC010000025.1 coordinate 19,251, forward strand.
CGCGTCCAGATGTATCCCCAAATCGCTATTCGCGAAGTGAACGAAGGTCATGAAATCGCTAATCATACTTACGATCATCATTTCCTCAAACATGTCAGCCCCAGTAAGTTAAAGGAAGAAATTGAGCAGACGCAGGATATCATTTTTGATATTACGGAACAGACGCCACATGTTTTTCGGCCGCCAGGCGGGTTTTATGATCAATCGCTAATCGAGCTTGCTAAGCAGGACCGTTTTACGGTCGTTATGTGGTCGTGGTATCAAGACACCAAAGACTGGAAAAAGCCAGGCGTTGATAAAATTGTAAATTCTGTGCTAAGCAACATTCACAATGGAGATATTATCTTGTTTCACGATTTAGCAGGCGATTGCACACAAACTGTGGAGGCATTGAAAATCGTGCTGCCAGAACTCAAGAAACAAGGCTACCAATTTTTAACCGTCACAGATTTGATCTCGAAGGTAAAAAAGTGAGCTCATGCTGCTAAAACTTGCACTTGCAAGCCAGCTGAAATTAGAACCGCCAACAAACGGGCTTGTGATTCATTTACCACTGAAGCCCCCGCTAGCGGTCTCTTTTTCAGACTATCCATTCGATGTTCAAGATGCCTATCTCTTCCTCTCAACCAAAGATCTATTGCCCAAATTCTTGTTTTAGCCGTTTCAGAGAATTGCGTTATTTAATTTCCGGTATGATTTGCAGCCATTTTTGCAGTGTTATCATTTACTTCACGATCTTAAAAGAAATCACTTAGATAGGTTGTCCGCACAGGGATAGCGGCTTCGAATTTACTTACAAGCTCAGGTGTCCCCTGTAAACGACCGATCTTGGACAGGAAACCAGCCTTCTGATACCCAATAAGCAATGCTGAAAGGGTTTGAATGGTGCAGCTAAGAATGTCATAGCCAGATAGGGACTCCCCTTCGGATAACTTCGTAACAACAGCTTCTTTTCCCTTTGCAGCAATTTCCAATACATATATACCGTTATTCCACTCCGCATGGGAGTCGGAAATATGGAGATAAAGAGACGTGGCTTGTTCACGAGCCGCAAAAGAGTATTGGGTAAGGAACGTTTGCACATCCACGATTCTAGCAGAGAAATACGCAATCTTCTCCTGCTTGAATTTGGGATCATGCGTAAGGAATGGAAGCGCGTCGTCCACCGGCGCATTTAACTCTACTTTATCGATCATAGAGTCATGATCTGCAATAAATTTCCATAAACCGCGTCTTGCTTCCTCATCAAGAAACACCATTTCATGTATTGTCGCTACTTTATCCTTTACCTGATAGAATACATACCCTCTGTGTTCTCCTTGGGAATTGCAATAAAGCGCTGCCGTCCCTTTTTTAAACTTGAAATAGCGCTGATTCCACCATTGTTCATCTCGCTTGAGCATCCCGTTATAGCGAACAGCATGTTCCTCATATATCGGATTCAAAAGCTCCCAATCTTTCGACACTCGAACAATTTTACCACCTTCAGTTATTTGGAACTTGGGCAGTTTGTCCGCTGGGATCTCGTATTTCAAAAAATCTATATAAGTTTCCCAACCATATTTTCGATAAAACTCGAACTTAAAAGGAGACAAAAACGATACCGTTTGCCCTTGCTCTTTCATTGTCTTCAGAGCCTGTACTAGGAGCTGACCAACCATCCCGTTCCTTCTGTACTCTGGCCATGTAGCTACTCCAGCAATCCCGCCCATCGCGAAGCATTGACCATTTAGCCAAGTATAACAATTAAGAATCGTCAATTGGGCAGCCAAAGTCCCATCAACAAAATATCCCGAAATTTGATTGGGATCGGTCTTCTCCACCCGTTCTGCTCTTTCCCCTGAGGTAAGCTCAAATTGAAAAGCAAACTCAGCCAGTGAGAAGCTCTCCAAGAGCTCCTCTTGTTTTAAAGTACGTATACCATTCATTTTCTTTCACCTCATTATGATTAATTTAATCTTTTAGCAAATTAGCCGCCAAGGCTGCTTAGATCCGATACTCGATTTAGCTGTTCGGGTTCGGTAATTTGCCGTGTTGTCCGACTTTTTTTGTACAGCAAGTCATGGCTGTCTCCCCCTATTATATACTTCGCAAAATTACTTGTGTGGAATAATAAACCATTTTGAAATATTGGCACCCAAGTGACTTGGGATCAAGCTTCCCAAACCGCATGGGTCAAATCCGTCACAAATACAATAACGTTCTGGGCTGGGAAAGATTATATGGGAGTTACATTAAAAGTAAAAAAGCCGCAATGCGATAACCCGCATGCGGCTTGTAAGTTCGGAAGGAGAAGCATTAGATTACCTATAAACGCGTTTTAGATGCTGTAGATTAAAACACGATCGCCTCTTTGAAAGCCTTGTCCACCTGCAGGCAACCAAATCAAACAGTCTGCATCTTTAATCGACACCATAATGCTAGATTTATCAATCCCAGCAGGCCTGGCCCACAGGCATCCATTCACTACATGTTTCGTTCCTCTCACATAGCGCGGATAAGCCGATGCTTTATCATAATCAGCATCTAAACTTGCAGAAACTGGTTCGGGATACGGGGTCGAGCATCCCAGCATAACCTTAATCAGCGGCTTGACAAAGAGCTCAAATCCAACAAATGAAGCACCTGGATTCCCGGATAAAGCCAGTAATAATCTACCCTTCCAAAGAGCTCCGCTTGTTGGAGTTCCTGGTCGCATTGCCACCTTGTTGAACAATAAGTCACCCTCGAAACGGCCAAATACATCCACGAGCACATCATAATCCCCGACAGAAACACCCCCGGAGGTAACAACCAAATCAGCTTGTCCCAGCGCTTCCTCTAGCGCAGCCCTCACTTGCTTCACATCATCTGAGAGCGGAGGCATAAGCTGAGCCAAACCGCCTGCTGCTTCAACTTGCGCGGCCAACATATAGCCGTTACTATTGCGAATGCGTCCAGGCACCAGATCATCTTGAACATTGAGCAACTCTGAACCTGTAGAGAAGATGGCTACTTGCGGCTTACGGTATACGGGAACTTCATTATATCCGAAGGTCGCAAGCAGCGCCGCTTCTCCCGGTCCTATTAAACTGCCTCGCTCCAACAAAAAATCCCCATTCGCAATCTCGCCTGCGATGGGGGTTATATTGCTTCCAGCGGGCAAAGCTTTTTTCACCTTTACAAAATTCAGTTGTCCTTTATCCGTTAAGGAATCAGTCATCTCTAGCATCACAACCGTGTCTGCACCATCAGGTACAGGGGCTCCCGTCATGATGCGCGATGCATTGCCAGAACCTACTCTATACTGAGGTACAGTTCCGCTGGGAATACGCTCAATAACCGTAAGTGTTACTGGTGTATCCCAGCCAGCCTGACGAATATCTTCCGATCGTACCGCGTAGCCATCTACGCCTGATCTCCTGAAGTGCGGGACAGGATGCTCTGCATGAACATCTACAGCCAGACTTCTTCCAAAAGATGAAGCTAACGGAATGGATTCAGTAACCATAAGCGCTGCATGCTCGCGCAGAGAAGCTCGAGCTTCTTCAACAGTTATTACGTTACGCCCAAATTTCAAATTGTTGTCACTGCTCACAAGCGTCTATTCCTCCCGTAGCCTAGCCGCCAATTTGAGACATTCGGCGCAGCGTCGGCCTATGTGACTGTTCTTGATCCAATAGCGCTTGCGCCATCTCATGATTTTGTGGCTTGATATCCAATGCGCGGAAAAATAAATCCTCCACCGCTGTATCATCACCGATATATTTACGAACATTGAATTCATCAGACCAATACAAGCACGGCTTTACGTTCCCATCCGCCGTAATCCGCAGCCGATTACAAGTCTCGCAAAAGTGGTCGCTTATAGGGTGTATGAGACCAAACGAACCTATTGCCCCCGCAATTCGATAATTTTGAGCCGGTCCATTTCCATACACAGCTTCAGATGGGACTGCTTGCCAACCTTTACCCGCGCAGCGATCCAACACCGTCGACAACGATAAATAGCGGTTTTTCCACTCTTCGTCTTGATGACCAATAGGCATGTATTCAATAAAACGAACCTGAATCGGACGGTCTAGCGTCATTTGCAAGAAGTCTTCGATTTCGTCATCGTTAATCCCCTTCATCAGAACAACATTCAGCTTAATAGGGGTGATCCCTGCCTTATAGGCAGCTTCGATACTATCCAGAACTCGACGAATATCTCCACCTCTTGTAATAAAAGAGAACCTATCCGCTTTTAAAGAATCCAAACTAATATTCACACGGGTTAACCCTGCAGCGCGCAGCTTTTCAGCACGCGAGGCAAAGTAAATACCGTTAGTCGTTAGCGCAATGTCCTCAATGCCTGGAATCCGGGAAAGCATACCGATCAGCTGCTCCAGATTTTTACGGACTAGGGGTTCTCCACCAGTCAATCTCAGCTTACGTACACCAAGCCTAGCTAATACACGGACAACATCAGTAATTTCATCAAAAGTCATCAGCTTATCGTCTGGTTCAAACTCCATTCCCTCTTCGGGCATGCAGTAAACACAACGTAAATTACAACGATCCGTGACAGATATACGCAAGTAATCGTGCATCCGTCCAAATCGATCAACTAGCAGTTTCGGCATAGGAGTTCACCTTCTCTCTATGACCATTATGGCATATTTTCTGACAAAAACCTAGCATCCTAGATTCGTTTACAGCTGGAAAAAAGGCTTCATTTATGTCTTACTTTCAGTAACCCGTTAAAAACTTTAGATAGGCTTCGGGCGTGTTTAAATTCATTACGAATTCCACAGAAATGCCTTTTTCCATAAAAAAATCCTGCTCTACGGCTATCCAGTCAATCTGGTCAAGTAACCCCATCAAACGGTGATTCCCCTGAGTTAGCAAATCTCCCGCAGCAGCACCGACCAGAGGTGAGTAAATACCGTGCAGCGGATGTACACGTCCCTCAATGACTGGAATGACCGCCTTACAGCCCGCTTCCAAACAGCGCTCCCCCATAGCCTTAGCAGCAGCTGCGGATACAAGAGGCATATCACAACCGACTACCCACATTAAAGACTCCAATTTGGTTAAACAAGCCGCATGAAGGCCTCCCAGAGGCCCAGCTTGCACAAAACGATCATGGATATAGTGGATATCCATTTCTCCGTGGTAGAGCTCCCTGAACCTTTCAACCACAGGTGATAATGCATCAGCGACATTCGTAACGATAAGCACTTGCTTACATAACAAGCTCATTTCCAGTAGCTGTTTGAGAAGCAGGGGTTCTTCGCCAATCTGTAGAAGGGCCTTCAATTTCCCGTCCATTCTTCGATTCAGCCCGCCAGCTAAGATGACACCCGTCATCATGACTGCAAGTCAGCCAATCGTTTGACGAAAGAATCTTTCCAACTGGCGGATAAAGCATCCACAGCCAAAATTCGCTCCACGGCTTCAAGGTTCTTTTTATCATGATATTTAATATGATTCGCATAAGCCACCGTTACACCTGCTTCATGCCTAGTCATAAGCTTAATCTGGGGCTGCACGGGTATCATCCCCTCTTTTATCACCCTAAAATAATATCCTGTATAGCCCGTATCCTGCACTTGAACTACCAAATCCACAACATCGTACCGTTTCGCCAGCTTATGACAAGGTTGACGAGGCTGAGAAATTTGCACGATCGCCTCGCCAATTTCGAAAGTATCTCCGATGCAAACTTCTTCTTCCAACAGGCCCCGCACCGTTACATTTTCTCCGAATGCACCAAGCTCCATCTTCCTATTCAGCTTCTGCTCCCAATACGTGTAATGCTCCATGCTATATACACAAAGCGCTTTATCTTCGCCTCCATGATAGACTAAGTCAGCCTGCCCGTCTCCATCCAACTGAACCTTGGACACATACAAAGATGAGCTGATTGGCGTTTTAAATATCCCCGTAACCAGCTCTTTCCCTTGATACACAATAGTTTGGGGTAACCCCACGTTCACTGATACAATTTCCATTCATAAGCCCTCTTTTCCCAGAACCTTCTTAGCATCTACTATACCAAAAACGTCTATGAAAGTCAGGAAGTTCATAGCGTACCTTTAACCAAGTATCACGACTAAAAGAGAGATTCGTTTCAGAGCTTATGCACGATTGACCCAAGCATCATTATCGTACCCTCTTACTTCCCAATAGCCCATGTGTGGCTTATCGATCAGCTCAATACCCTGCAACCACTTGACCGATTTATAGGCATACATTTGGGGGACAACTAACCGGACTGGACCGCCAAGCTTCTGAGGAATCGGTTTGCCATCCATAAGAACAGCAACCAAGACATCATCCATCCCCGCTTGATCCAATGATAATGCATCGGTGTACACCCTATCACCCGAATAGAATTTAACGAATTTAGCAGAAGATTGTACGCCCGCAGCAGCCAGTAACTGCTTAAGCGGGATGCCTTCCCATGTGCATTTGTAAACCGACCAACCTGTCACACAATGGAAATCGCTCACCTGTACGACACGCTCCAACTTCAAAAACTGTTCCCAACTCAACGCACTCGGACGATCCACAAGCCCCGAAACAGCAAACTTCCACGTATCCGACGAAAAAGTTGGAATATCCGTTACCGTATAAATTCGGAAATTACCCTTCGTCCCACCGCCAACGACAGCGGCGGAATCCGGTAGTGGCGCTGGTGGCGGCAGCATGCTATTGCCGTCTAATGCGGCGACCTCGGCGGTTGTCTCGCCGCTGGTATCAAAAGCGCCTTTTACCCAACTGTAAAAGGCAGGGCCGACCGCGATCACGAGCAACAGCCCTGCGGCTAGCCGCAGGAAGGAAGCGCGCGTGATCGAGGATTCTTTCAGCGCGGCGATTACCGCCTGCGCTGCCGTCCGCTCCGTCGTGGGGCCTGCGACCGCCACGGGTTGTTGGACAGCCGCCATATCGACGGCGTCTGAGGTCTTAACCGCCGACTGCGCAGGCGGTCTTGCCGTTGCAGCGGCTTGGTCAAGCCGCTGCTGACGCTTGAGCCATCTGCTGCGCGAGACGGCATGATAAATGGCATACGGCACTCCGACCCAGGTTAGCAGATCATGAAGGAGGAGTGCCTTATTGTTCCATGCTGGCGGCAGGTGACGGAACTGCCACAGCACCACACCAGATGCGCCCCAGCCGAGTAGGAGCGCAAGCACGAACACCAGATTCGCGCGTTGGTTGCCGCTTCCGCGAATTTGGTGCCAATGCTTGCGAATCATAGGCGTATAAAGAATGATGAGCAGTACAGAAGCAACACCAAGATAAATATGCAACTGCTTAAGCGACACGCGAAAAATGCCTAAATCCCCCCGTATTGCCCCAAAGCTAAGCACAATTCCTGTCGCTGTCAACAGCAAGAGAATCCAGGCATTCCAGCTATGAATACGATTCAATCGTTTACCAAAGGATTGTTTCAGCCAACCTCGCTTCGAATTCATTTCACTCACTTCCTTCTTCAAACACTTATTGTTCTCTTAGCGCAACCTGCTTATCATTTCCATTTGCGGCTGACACCACCTGATAGCCTTCTCGTTCCAAATAGACGGTGCCGTCAATGATATTCGGTTCGTCATCTACCACCAGTACGCTCGGGAGAGAACCTATAAGCCTTACCTCCTCGAGTTTTGGTCTTATTATACCTGACGAAGCTTACGAATGTATGAAAATAACATAAAGCTCCACCATTTCTGGAGGAGCTTCTTTATCCTTAGTTTTGCAGGGCCATCTCTGCCGGCGGCTCAGCTTGCTTTTGGTGCAATTTACGAATGTACATTGTCTGTGCAATCCCTGTAATGACAATAACCACACTTAACGCAGCAAACATGAACGCTCCTCCAAAATGGCTGAATATGAGCCCCCCTAACACAGGGCCAACTGCACGTGACACTTGCCAGTTCATTCCGTGTACGGAAAAGTACCAGCCTCTTTGTTCCTCTGGCGCAATAACCGAAATCACCTTTTGAATATGTGGACCATATAACATTTCACCGATGGTGAATAAAAACTCAATAATAAGAAGAAGTGCAATAAAAGGAACAAATCCGTATCCAAGTGCTACAACAGCGAATAATGAGTACGATACCGCAATAACCAAGAAGGCTGAAATGTGCTCTGTTCGCTTGGCAATCCACAGTTGAAGTGCAATAACTACAAGTCCATTAAAGGTAATCATCATCGCAAACACAGACTTATAATTTTCGAAATTACTTTGCAAATGCAAAGGGAATGTTGATTCTACCTGTGCATACAGCAGCGAGACGGGCAACCCTAATAAAGTAATCCAAAGCAGCGGCTTGTGATCTAGCCATCTAACTTTTTTCTTTTGGCTTGAAACAGCTTGCTGATCGGCATTCTTCGCAGGCATTGTCTCAGGAATTTTCAAGAAAACTAACAAAGCATAGGCGAAGAGAGCCAGCGAACAAGTTAGAAAAATAATGGTTGGATTCCACGTGAACAACAATAGTCCGATAAGCGGACCGAACGCTGAGCCCATATTCAACGCGGTATGCAGTAGTGCGAATACTTCTGCTCGTTTCTCCTCTGGTACTACGTCAGTAATCTGAGCACTCGCCGCCGGTCCAAACATCGCATGTCCGATCCCGTTAATAATCGAGATGATGGCAAACGCCCATACATGATCTGCAAACAGATAGCCTCCGATGGCGAATGCCTGAATGATAAGCGCTGCGAGCATCAGCGGTTTGCGCCCATAGCGATCACTTAGTCCCCCTGCATACAAATTAACGAAGATCCCACACAATGGTTGCAATCCGACAATTAGCATGGATAACATAATTGAACCATCTAGCTTATCGTATAAATAATAAACTAAATATGGCCTCATCATAAAACCTGCTAACGAAGTAAGGATTGTACCTATTACTCTAACCCATATAGCCGTGTCATACTTAAGCATCAAAGAATATAGTGGAATTTTGTTCATACGGCCTCCCTAAGTTGCTGATACTCTCATTTTAGGAGGATATGAACAAAAGAAAAAGGTAAAATCTCTTTATAACAGATTTCACCTTTTAGTTCATGAGCGATGTTAACCACCAACTCGAATTTTGCGATAAGTATCTATGAATGAAAGCACATCTACACGCTTCCCTCTTTTTTTTGCTACTCTAGCCATGATGACTAATGTATTCCAAAACTCATCTAATACCGGAGATTCAAACTCATTTTCATTTGATGTTTGCTTTAAGTTATTTCTGTAAGTCCCACCTTCATCGGAAATGAGGTACTGAATTTGTCGTTTTTTCCATTGTTCACCGGTTACATAACTAACACCGATTTCACGCATCTTCTTCCGCACCGATGTTACTGGTCGGGATAACTCTCTAGCAATTATAACAGGTGGACATTCAGAGGAAAGGCGAATCAATTTATCTAATTCTTGCGTGGACCATGGTTTTTTTGTCATTTAAACGACCCCATTTCTTTTATCTGTATGTGATGTCATTGCCGTTAAATGGTTGTAAGATGCTAGTTAATTTGAGAATACCAATCAATTGTTAGAGAAGTATGAGTTAACCATAATGAAATTGTAATGACATAACTTTTTCGATATTATTCTACATAATAAGCGTTTAATAGTAATATCTGTGCGAAATTTGTTGTATGATGAATAAATCATACTAGCCCAACGCGCGCGAATCCTGGGTGCGCGTTGTAGCGCCGCCGCATGGCGGTGATCAACCCCAACGCGCTATACACGCTGCCGTAGCATTTCACCCCTAGAGCGAATAACATTTCCTTCTTTTTCATGTTCATCGGTTTCCCGTTTACTATATGACAGTTCTGGTTATAAATTAGGTAGAGCTATCCCACTGCTATTCGTGTAGGATAAAACAAGGTAAACAATTCCATGACTACAAAAAGGAGTGTGAGATTAAATGAAATTAACTATAAACAATGCGAATCTCTATGTGGAAGAACAGGGCCAAGGGACTCCTGTCATTTTACTTCATGGGTTTCCGCTCGATCATCAAATGTGGAAGTTGCAGATAGAGGCTTTATCCTCGGCTTATCGCGTCATTGCACCAGATTTGCGGGGCATGGGACAATCCGATGTACCAGATTCCAATATTTCCTTGGACCAGTACGCTGATGATGTATTAGCGCTAATGGACAAACTGAATATACAAAAAGCCGCACTAGGCGGCTTCTCAATGGGTGGATATATTGCCTTTTCTCTCTTACGTAAAGCACCAGAACGATTCTCTGCTCTTGTGCTTGCGAATACACGGCCAGAAGCGGACGGGCAGGATGGGCGTAAAAATCGATTGAACATGGCTGTGTCTCTTTATGACAAAGGCCCTGCCGCCGCAAGAGACGTGATGCTACCAAAACTACTTACAGAGCAAACCAGACAAAGCGATCCTCAGCTCGTGGACGAGTTGAACACTGTCATGGGATCCATGCCTGCTGAGGGACTTATTCATGCTAGCCTAGCGATGGCTTTCCGCGGCGACTCCGTTGATCTACTTTCGTCCATCGCCGTACCAACGCTCGTCATTGTCGGCGAAGAAGATCCGATTACACCGCCTAGCGTCATGAAAAAGATGGCTGATCAAATTAAAGGCTCAAGCTATCACGTGCTGCCTGCTGCCTCTCATTTGACCCCGCTAGAGCAGCCAGAAGCTTTCAACACTTTACTCCTAGATTTTCTGAAGAACACTAATATTTAACCAGTTGGTTCATGACCATGACGGCTGCACCCATCGCTAGCGCCTCTTCCCCTAGCTGCCCTTTGCTGAAAACAACTTGATAGGAGGGGTAATAATAGGTTTTTCTAATCGCAACCTGCGTAGCGGTCTGGAAAAATAAGTCCCCTCCTGCAAGGAGTGGACCCCCAAGAATCACTTTCTCAGGGTGCAGCATATTTAGCAAATTGGCAAGACCAATGCCAAAATACGTAGCAGCTTCTGTAATGATCTCCACAACAAGGGGATCATTCTTTTTTAGCGCTTCTAACACATGGACATATTTTAGCTGTTCCGGACTCTCAACGAAGTGTGTCAAGACCGTCGCCCTGCCTTTTTTCAAAGCCGATCTTGCAGCCTTCTCAATAGCATAAAGCGAAGCATAAGACTCAAGCGCTCCATAGTTGCCCGATGCATCACGATGGGGGACGCCATCGGTTTGAATAATCATTTGACCGATGGAACCCTCCATATCAACGGCCCCATACAGAACCTTCCCCTCGGATACCATGGAGGAACGTACCCCGATTCCTGCATGGATATAAAGCAGATGCTTAAAGCTCTGCGAACGTTGAATCCATGATTCCGCTAATATCGCTGTGTTGGCTCCATTATCAAGCAAAGCGGGAACACCAAGCCTGTCAGAAAGAATTCGGCAAACTTCAACGTTCTTCCAACCATTCGCTAGGAAATAGGATGGCTCCAAAATAACACCGGCTAAGCGGTCTACTGGTCCGACCGCTCCAATGCCTAAGCCAAGAATGAGCGATTTATCCAGCTTGTGCTCCGTAAGCATACGTTCGGCTTCACTTACAATAAGCGTAATGAGCGCATCAGGCGTCATTTCCGGCGTCATTTCCCATATCCGAGAATCAATCTTATTCATACCTAGATCGACAAGAACGAGCTTAGACAATGTTCTTGATATTTCCAAACCCCATACATACGCGAATTTTGGATTCTTCTCGTACAGAATGGGCCTACGGCCACCTGTGGATACACCAAAGCCAGATTCTAAAATAAGCCCTTGACTCGTAAGTTCATCTAGCAAACGCGTTAGCGTACTGACCGTCATCCCACTTTGATCAAGCAAATCCGTTTTGGATACCGTAGCTTGGCGGCAGATCCGTTCATAAATTTCTTTCGCCTTCCGATTCGAAATAAGTTCTTTTATTTCAACCAAATCCAAATGAGACATCCCCCAATGATAATCTTTCTCAAAAAATTCGCCATCAAGGGAGCTAATTCCTGCTTGTCACTTCGTTTCTATTTCCTTTGAACCTAACATCAATGTATAACCCAAGTAGGTATGGTACTTGTTTACAAGCTCGTCATACTGTGCCGTAATCTGCCAGATGCGCGGATCCATAAACGATTGCTTATCAGATAAATGCACAGGGTCAGGATGCTGAACCTGATCTTCAAACATCGTTTGCGGAAACGGATGTACACCTGAAAAATTCACTTGTACGAACCCACTGTTCTCCAGAAGCTCCTTCCACTCCTCCATGCTATATAATTTACTTACCCCATAGAACTTGCATATGGCGCCATGAATTTCAGGCGTCATCTCTTTGATACGTATCACTTCTCGATCATACAAGTTTCCTTGTGGCTTCAATACACGCAAATATTGCGACATAGCCTTCTTGGCATCTGCAAAATTAGTTACTGACTCCACCAACAATACATCAAAACTATTGTCCTCAAATGGCAGTTGGCACGCATCGCCTTCCATAAATTGTACCTGAACATTTTGCTTATCTGCACGCTTCTTCGCTTTTGCAACCATTTCAGGACGAATATCAATAGCGGTGACATCTGCACCTTGCTCCGCTAAGAAGCATGCTGTCCGTCCTGTCCCACATCCCACTTCTAACACACGCTGTCCCTTTGCAATTGGGTATTTCTGTAGTTGTTCGATCGTTTCCCCAAATCCTCCAGGATGCGCGTTGCCCACCCCAAGCTTAGCTAACATATCTAAGTACTCGATAGTCCCTGCACCTCCACATGGTAATTTAACCTCATTTTCTACCATATGGAAGGCTGCTATCTCTTGTTCAGAACAAAAGCCATTTTCACGAAAAAAGGCACATGCCTAAGCCTGCCTTACATCAAGATTGCAAATAGGTACATCCCCCAATCAAAAACCCTTCAGCCCCATAGGATAGTAAGGTCTCTCTTCCATTTCGACAGTATTTTTGTGCGTGAGGCTGACCATATGAGCGTTGTTGCTGGTGATTGTGGTTGTTCGTTTCTCTTAAGCTGATCTTGTACTGTTCATTCTTCTTATAACCGTTCACAATTTATACTTAATAATTATTAAACAATTTTTTGCCAAAACATAGTTTTTATTGCATTGGTTGCTAATGTTATTGAAAATTTTCATATAATGGAGGCAGTCCTTAAATACCGAAGTTGATCTCAGTTTTCTCTAGCTCTAACAAATTCATCAGCATTATTGCCAAGCTAGATCTTTAAAAGTAATAAAAATACCCAACTTCGAACCTTTAGTATCTTCTACGAAACCGATGAAGCCATAATTCAAATTACTCTAGTTTCCTAAATACCATACTAAATTTCCTATCTTCAGAAATTAACAAAAAAGTGTATGAAATCAAATGATTTCATACACTTTTTTACTCAATACCGGCAAGAGGACTCGAACCTCCACCCTTTCGGACTCGATTTTGAGTCGAGCGCGTCTGCCATTCCGCCATGCCGGCATATGAGATTTGTAAATAATGGTGCCGAAGACCAGACTTGAACTGGTACGGTAGTCACCTACCGCAGGATTTTAAGTCCTGTGCGTCTGCCGATTCCGCCACTCCGGCTCATTGTGGAGGCGCCACCCAGATTCGAACTGGGGGTAAAGCTTTTGCAGAGCTCTGCCTTACCACTTGGCTATGGCGCCTAAGTAAAATGGAGCGGAAGACGGGGTTCGAACCCGCGACCCTCGCCTTGGCAAGGCGATGCTCTACCACTGAGCCACTTCCGCATATAAAACTGGGGATCAAGGATTTGAACCTTGGCATGACGGAGTCAAAGTCCGTTGCCTTACCGCTTGGCTAATCCCCAATAGGTAATTTGAGATAATGGGCGGACGACGGGACTTGAACCCGCGAATGCTGGATCCACAAACCAGTGCGTTAACCCCTTCGCCACGACCGCCACATATATGAAATTGGCAGGGGCAGCAGGAATTGAACCCACACCAAAGGTTTTGGAGACCTTTGTTCTACCTTTAAACTATGCCCCTAAATAGGTAAGGAATGGAGGCTGATGGATTCGAACCACCGAACTCGGAGAGAGCAGATTTACAGTCTGCCGTGTTTAGCCACTTCACTAAGCCTCCATATTGCTGGTGCCGTCGAGAGGACTTGAACCCCCAACCTACTGATTACAAGTCAGTTGCTCTACCAGTTGAGCTACAACGGCGTATACATATTCATGGTGGCTTGGGACGGAATCGAACCGCCGACACGAGGATTTTCAGTCCTCTGCTCTACCGACTGAGCTACCAAGCCTTGTATGATTTTCTTGAAAAAATGGCGGAGCCGACGGGATTCGAACCCGCGGTCTCCTGCGTGACAGGCAGGCATGTTAGGCCTCTACACCACGGCTCCACACAAAGTATTCCCCTCAATTAAGAGGTTGGTTGCGGGGGCAGGATTTGAACCTGCGGCCTTCGGGTTATGAGCCCGACGAGCTACCGGGCTGCTCCACCCCGCGTCAATAATAATTTTAAAATGGTGGAGGCTGACGGGATCGAACCGCCGACCCTCTGCTTGTAAGGCAGATGCTCTCCCAGCTGAGCTAAGCCTCCATGGGAATATAGATGGTGACCCGTAGGGGACTCGAACCCCTGTTACCTCCGTGAAAGGGAGGTGTCTTAACCACTTGACCAACGGGCCTTGCATTTTAAAATAGTGGCGGAGAGAGAGGGATTCGAACCCTCGAGACGCTTGTGACGCCTACACGATTTCCAATCGTGCTCCTTCGGCCAGCTCGGACACCTCTCCATATGGCTCCCCGAACAGGACTCGAACCTGTGACAACTCGATTAACAGTCGAGTGCTCTACCAACTGAGCTATCAGGGAATAATGAATCAATAATTTCAAGGATTATTCCCTGAAAACTAGATACGAAACTTGCGTAAAGCGTGAATCGCTTGCTGCTTGTTACCGCAGCCGCTCTGCTTCTTAGGAAAGCATTCTTGGTTAAGCCCTCGACCGATTAGTATTCGTCAGCTGCACACGTTGCCGCGCTTCCACCTCGAACCTATCAAC
>NZ_JAAIKC010000026.1 GCF_010820665.1 Paenibacillus sp. SYP-B3998
TAATATAAAATCAGAAAATGATTTAACGGTCTGAGGTGGAGCATATGGCAATTATTATTAATATTGATGTGATGTTAGCAAAACGAAAAATGAGCGTAACGGAGCTTTCGGAGAGGGTTGGAATTACTATGGCGAATCTTTCCATTCTGAAAAATGGGAAAGCAAAAGCGGTGCGTTTTTCAACATTAGAAGCGATATGTAAGACTTTGGATTGTCAGCCAGGTGATATTTTGGAGTACAAAAGCGACGAAGACACTCAATAAAATATATAAAGCACGAAGGCAGCCGGATCGGCTGCCTTTTCTCAACTAACGGGCAGTTTAACGAAATTGAAAATGGAACTAATTGAGTTCATATTGTAAATATATGGTGTTATTGGTTTGAGGGGAGAGTAGTTGAAGAGGAAATGTATAGCAATAATTAAAAAATTTATAAAGCGCTAGCTATAAGAACATAATTTAACGGAGCGAGTTAATTATGGCATATAATCAAGGCGTCAAAATACTAAGTTTACAAGAATTGAGACAGAAATCATACCACGAGCTTGCGCTTATTCGAGATGATGTTGAGAAAAATGTTTATGATAATAATATGGATACTCAAACAAGGGAACGGTTATTAGTCTATTTTGAACCGTTAAACGCGAATTGCACTCCATGCAGAAAGTTAAAGCCTAACGGATCAATGTGCTGGCGCTATTAAGGAATAAGAATAGGCGAACTTGGGTTATTTACCTGGGGGCGCCTTTTTTGATTTGTTTACATGAATAATAGTAATTAGTTGCAGTTCGTTTGATATAATATAATGATCGGGACGAGCAAACACACGACAAGCAAGACCCCTATTCTGCTCGTGGGGCAGTCAGGAGCTGCGAGCGTACAAAAAAACCTCAGAAGAAGTGTCGGGTGACAAGAACATTATCTCATTAAAGGCCGCGCAAATTGCGCTTTTTTAATTTATAGGATAAGGTTCTTGTCAAAACAAAATGACAAGAACCTTATTCCATTCCCGATTTTGACAAGAACATTTTCTCATTCCCGACGGATTGTTGGAAATGGAGATCTCAATGGTTAAGACGGGCAGTAGAGAAGTCGAATAAGCGCAGTGGAATAGCATAAATCGAGGTATACCTTGGTGTTTTGTGGTACTGGGTCTATTTAGCACGATCTCTTCTTGGAAGGCTAGTCTAATCAGTCCTGTTTCGACGAAGCAATAGCGATGTAAAGGCCGATAATCCACTAATTACGCCTGCCGCCAGGAAAGCACTATGATAACCAGCAAGTTGTGCACTTGCGACAGCGGTTCCAGACTCTATTTGTGAAGTGGTCACAGTATGAGCGAGTGTAATGAGAGTGGCTATTCCAAGTGCTCCGCCAAGTTGCCGAGCTGTATTTTGTAAACCGGAGGCAAGACCGGTATCCTGTGCTGGAATGCCTGCAAGTACAGCTTGAATCGCAGTCATGAGCATCAATCCAAGTCCTCCGCCAACGAGCATACTTGGAAGAAGAAACTGGGAAATGTAGTCGGGATGGTCCGGTAGCCAATAGAACCAGATAAATCCTGCTGCGGCCAAAAGACCGCCTAGGAAAGGAAGTTTGTTGAAGCCTGCGTCACGAAGACGCCGGGAAACAATGGCAGCAACGGCTAGCATGATCGCCATGGGTAACAACGCTAGTCCTGTACGGAGCGGATTGTACCCGCCGATCTGCTGCAAGGTAAGCGATAAAAATAACATGTTTGCCGTTAAGGTTGCGCCGAGTCCAAGCACTATGATAATGCCAATGCGTACATTCCAATGGCGGAAGATGCTTAGACGGATTAATGGTGCAGCCGTATTGGCTTCAATGACAATGAATAGAAGCAACAGCACTAACGCAGCGGTAAGTGAACCGAGGACAACTGGCGCTCCCCAGCCCAGTTCAAGCGTTTGTGTAATCCCAAAGATAAATGCCGTGAGAGCAAGAGTAATTGCAGCGGCTCCGGGGATATCGAGTTTGGTACGTTTGTTTTCTTTCGGATGCGGAAGTAGGCAGATGGCAACCATACAACTGAGCGCGATCCCGATAGGTACGTTCACAAACATAACCCAGCGCCAGTTGATTAGGCTGGTAAGGATGCCACCGATAATTACTCCAAAGGCAGAGGCGATGGAGGAAGAGGCTGCCCACAGCGAAATGGCCCGATCTTGTTTTGCCCCTCGCGGGTAGGCAGCAACGATTACAGCAAGTGTGGATGTGGCGAGTACCGAACCTCCTAAACCTTGAACGGCACGTGCTGCCAGTAGGATGGGACCTGTGGTTGCGAGTCCGCCGACGAGGCTGGCGAAAGTAAATAAGATGAGTCCAGACTGAAGTATCGATTTTCGGCCATAAATGTCACTGGCACGTGCAGCAAGGAGCATGAAGCCACCTAATGTCAGCAAATAGGCATCAACTACCCATTGTTGTTCAGTGACTGAAAGGTCCAAATCAGTTTTCATAGCCGGTAAAGCGACATTCACAATGGCGCTGTCCATCACGACCATGAAAGCGCACAAGCAAGCGACTACTGCTGCAAACCAGGCAGGAATGCCTTGTCGCAGTAAAGTGGATACAGTTGGGGCGGGCGAGCTGGAAGATACAGATGTCATTGAGATTCCTCCAAAATGTAGGATGTTGGTTTAAAACAAATGGACATTACCTGTTCCTTATTTTAGAATAGGTTTAATTATGAACGATAACGCTAATTGGACAAAAAATAACGAGAAATGGCCGAGGGGGGGGATAATGTATATGACTGTAGAAAGGGTAGACAAAAGCGATTGGTTGGAAGGTCCTTCACTGATTGCCTTTTGGGGTAATGATGACTCAGACAATCCGTTCCGGCTAGGAACACGCGAATACGATTGGCACAGCCATCGGCGGGGACAGATTTTTTGCGTGGAAAGTGGGCTTATCCATGTGCGAACGGCAACAGGTTCCTGGCTGCTGCCTCCTCGTCGTGCGGGGTGGCTCCCACCTAATGTGGCGCATAAGGTTTCAATCAGCGGAGCCATGAGCGGATGGAGCGTGCTTCTTACGCCTGAGATCAGCAGCGACTTGTCAAAGCAGCCATGCGTCATCAATGTTAGTGACCTCATGCGCGCTCTTGTGCAGCGAACTGTATCGTGGTGGGATCAGGCCATCTTGGAACCTGAACAAGGACGAGTAGCCGCAGTTCTGCTAGATGAGATTAGAAGAGCTCCGCTTGAGCCGCTGCATCTGCCAATGCCTTCTGATCCCTGTCTTTTACGCATTACAGACGCGATATTGAAACAACCCGAAGATAATCGTACGATTAACGAATGGGCCGCTTGGGCGGCATTATCTCCGCGAACACTGCGCCGATTGATTTTGGCAGAAACAGGTTTGACTTTTGCTAAGTGGCGACAGCAGGCTCGACTCACACATGCGCTTGAAATGTTAGCAAAAGGCGATTCCGTCGGTATGGTTGCAGATGCACTGGGTTATGGAACGCCTAGCAGCTTTATTGCCATGTTCCGTCGTGCTTTTGGGGATTCTCCGTCACATTACCTTACTGTCAGACAAGAGCAGAAACATAGCTTTTACAATTCCCTTAAAAACTCTTAGTTGTAATACTGAGATAATCAATTTATATTCATCTCATTTATTAATAATATTTTTACAATTTATCTCATTTATAACATATAATATCTCAAATAGACATTGAAATAACAATCCAATTTAGTGGTTATTAGTCTCAATTATAAGCGTTACTGTAGAAAGAAAATAAAGTAGACTACAGCTTTTGGCATTTACTCGCTCAGAACTCAGGCATCAAGAAGCACAAACCCTGCAACATAATTTATATTAAAATAGCCATAAATTCATATATTCTATCGCTTGCCACCTCTAAAGTTGTGGTACATATGATTAACGCTAGGCGGAAGTGGTAATGATAAGGTGATTGATTGTTTAGTGCTCTTCGACCCAGCGCCACCATAATAAAAGGTGAGCCTGTGAATGTGTGTCACCTCCACGTTCAACACCACCCGTTCGAAAAGTTTGCATAATATATGAAAAAAAACCCGAGAAGGGGGTTGGGTTGTGCTTAAATGACAAGAACATTATCTCATTAATTGCCGCGTAAATCGTGGCTTTTTTTGTTTTATGGGATAAAGTTCTTGTCAAATCAGAATGACAAGAACTTTATCCCATTCCCGATTTTGATAAGAACTTTATCTCATTCCGACGGGTCTCCGTGAAGTGAAACGAAATCGTAGGCGCTCGGCCTACGGATTTAGCTAACGGGCAGATTAGCGTGGTGCCATCTTGCTGGGTTTGGCTACGGTTGAGAAATTGGATAGTAATGATTAGTTATAAGCATTATTTCCTGCCGATAGATTAGAGTAATATGTTACAGTATTTTAATAGTGAACTCAGTTCATGTTAAATGATAGCATATGGGAACGGGAGTGGAAGTTATGAAGCATTATTACCAATGATTAGAGGTGAAAAAGCAGAATATCACCCTTTTTCCTTTTCTGAATGGAGACGTCCTCTACAGCGATGAAGTCTTTATTGTAGCCATCAACGCTAACCTGAGCGAAGACCGTCGGGTCATGGTGCTGGAAAGCTCCGACGGCCGGGTTATGGCGGTTCTGACACCTGCGCTAGCCTATAAGTTAGGCATTTATCAACGAGAAGACCAGTCTGAGCCGATCTTTCGCCGGAACTTGAATGAAGCGGGAGTCACTCTGCATGGCGCAGATTATCTTTTTTATTTTGTTTGGAAAGTGGGAAGTGATTTCTCCCGACTCCACTGACTGAGAGTCCGACTCAAAATTAAATTCTTTTTATTCAAGCTCTTGCTACGCGGCGCGTCATGCGTCGGATGGCTGAGATGAGCAGCCAGACTTCAGATGAAGCAATGCGATGAGGGAGTATCATCAGAGTTGGCACCACCCGAAAAGTGTATGGTAATAGAAGTAACTGGCGGACTAGCTACCCGTCACTGGGTCTTATATAACCAAAGATATCACAACCTCTGCGGAAGGTAGTTAGTAAGCATTGGTTGTCAAGAGGAGGCGTGCATGATCAGGAAACAAAAAATTGTAGTGATTGGTGCAGGTATTGTTGGTGCATCAATGGCATATAACTTATCAAAGCGGAATCAGGATGTTACTGTAATCGAGTGTAATTCAACAGCAGCATGTGAAGTAACTGAAAAATCTTTCGCTTGGATTAATCCGTCAGGTCGAGTTTCAAAAAAATTTCGACATCTATACGATGCAACATTAGCAGAATATCATGCATTAGAAAAAGATCTGCCTGATTTAAAGATAAATTGGAACGGAGCACTGACATGGGGAGTTCCTACAAATGTGGAGAAGTCTCATATACATAAACTGAATCGGAAACAAATCATAGAATTAGAACCTAATTTAAAGGAATATCCAGAAGAGGCTAGCTTTGCTTATGGAGAAGGCGCAGTAGATCCTGTATTAACAACAAAGCTTTTGTTAAAAAAAGCAGAAGAAAATGGAGCGAATATAATTTTCGATACAAAAGTTACGCAAATAAAAAAAGAGAGTTCAAAGGTTGTTGGTGTTTACACCTCAATTGGTTTTATAGAATCAGATATTATTGTATTAGCTACTGGTGCAGCTTTACCCGAGCTCTGTAAACCATTAGGTTTCGATGTTCCTATTGCTCCTTCGCCTTCAATCATAATTCGCATGAAATCAAAAGAAAAGTTAATTCATACTTTAATTTCTAATTCAAAATTTGAAGCAAGACAACTAACAAATGATATTATAATAGCTGCGGAAGATTATATAGATGAGTCTGAAGAAAACGGGCCAGAAACAATCGGAAAAAGAGCATTTGAAACCCTTCGCCACCATTTAAATGGAGGTGAGAATTTGGAGTTGGAAAGTATCAAGGTAGGATTGAGACCTATGCCAGAAGACGGTTACCCTATTGTTGGATTTCATGAACAGATAGTAGGTCTATATCTTTCAGTTATGCATTCAGCCATTACGCTAGCTCCTATTGTTAGCCGCTTGGCTGCAAATGAGATTATAGACGACGTGAAGATGAATGAATTGGAATGTTGCCGATTATCTAGATTCTAAGGGTCATCGTCGAAGACACGACTTCAGTACCCGATCCCTGAAAAGTGACCTTGATGAATGAACTCTATTATTGTTTTTTTGTGGATTCGACAGCACATGCGGAAGCGGTTGCCGAGTTGTGTCGTAGAAAAAAACGTTTCATATTTTGAAAACATCGCCCGAAAAAGGAGGCCACTGAAAAAGTCCAAGTCTTATAAACAGGATACCTTACCTCGATTTTTTCGAGGAGGGTATCCTGTTTTCCTGTATAATAGAGTTATTAATTACAGGCGGTGTCTCGGATGATTTCAAACCAACAAACCCTTAACCTTAGTCCATTTGGCAGGATTGCGTGGTAACACTTCGAATAAAAAACGCATCAAAAATTATCAAGGTGAAAAGGGCAGTTAGTTATACCAGTTGCTTTTTTCGCTCTAATTAATTTTGCACCGTTATCATTTGTCTGTAATAAGCAGCTTACAAAGTTAGGCGCCTCCCATCTCTTTTACAGGAGAAGGGGGGCGTTTTGTACTTGATTCTCTAATTAGATCAAGTCCCAGCTTCGCGGGCAGTACCCTCCAAGAAAAACTTCTAAACCATACGATCCCGTTTAAACTGAGAATGTTTAAGATGTTGATGGTCCGGGATTAAATTCCCGTCCAACTGGCTTAGAAAAAAGAAAAACGCCATGCCCGGTCATGATCGAAGGCTTAGTGTATAATTTCGTTTAAATGTTGGTAGTTCCCCTATTATACCTTGCCGTTACAGGCAGCATGGCGAACCGTATCACAAGTAATGGTTCGGTCCCAAGCCTTGGCGACAATAAACTCCACCTGACGGAACAATATATTCTATCGCCACAGCATGTACCATTTTATTATAATTATCACAGTAAACGTTTTGGATTTCCCAAAAGTGTAAGATTGGTGGTAAAGATTAATTAAATTATACGATCGGATAGGAAACCAAACAGAGGAGTCGACAACAATGGGAAGTAAATGGTGGAAAAAAGCAGTAGCTTATCAAATTTATCCGCGGAGTTTTATGGATAGCAATGGGGTTGGCATCGGTGACTTGCAAGGAATCATTTCAAAGCTCGATTATTTAAAGGAACTGGGAATTGACGTCATCTGGATATGCCCGATGTACAAATCCCCGAATGACGATAACGGATATGACATATCGGATTATCAGGACATTATGGATGAGTTCGGTACGATGGCTGATTTCGACCAGCTTCTTCAAGCGGTACATCAGCGGGGAATGAAATTGATTCTGGATTTGGTGATCAACCATACGTCGGATGAACATCCTTGGTTCATAGAATCGAATTCGAGCAAGGATAATCCCAAAAGGGACTATTACATTTGGCAAGACGCGAAGGACGGAGCTGAACCAAACAACTGGGAAAGTATTTTCGGCGGCTCGGCTTGGGAATATGATCTGCACACCAAGCAGTATTTTATGCACATTTTCTCCCAAAAGCAACCTGATTTGAACTGGGAGAATCCCGAAGTCCGACAAGAGCTGTACGGGATGGTCAACTGGTGGCTGGATAAAGGAATAGATGGCTTTCGGGTCGATGCGATAACCCATATCAAAAAAGTGTCGGGTTTTCCCGACTTGCCTAACCCGGAGAAGCTGCGCTATGTATCGTCTTTTGAGGGACATAGAAATCGTGAAGGTATTCATACTTTTCTCGAAGAGCTTAAACGTGAGACCTTTGATAAATACGATGTGATGACCGTCGGAGAAGCAAACGGGGTAAATGCCGATGATGCTGAACTATGGGTAGGGGAGCAAGAGGGAAAATTCAATATGATCTTCCAGTTTGACTGTAATGGACTTTGGGACAAAAGCACGGACGGTGGACTAGATCTTCATACGCTTAAGGAAACACTTACCCGATGGCAGAAAGGGCTGGAGGGAAGAGGTTGGAATGCGTTGTTTTTGGAAAACCATGATCTGCCCCGTTCTGTTTCCACCTGGGGTAATGATCAAGTTTACTGGGACAAGTCTGCAAAAGCGCTGGCTACTATGTATTTTCTCATGCAGGGAACACCTTTTATTTACCAAGGCCAAGAAATTGGGATGACCAATGTAAAATTTGAATCCATCGAAGACTACAACGATGTTTCGGCGAAAAATCTATATCGAATCGAAACCGAAAATGGAAAAAGCCATGATGAAATTATGCAGGTAATCTGGAAGAATGGTCGGGACAATTCCCGAACTCCTATGCAGTGGAACGATCAGCATTGTTCCGGGTTCACATCGGGGACTCCGTGGTTAAAGGTGAATCCGAATTATAAGGAAATCAACGTCCAGAATGCGATGCAGGACCCGGACTCGATTTATCATTATTACAAGAAATTGATCCAATTACGAAAAGAAGATCTGATCGCCGTTTACGGAACCTATGATCTTATCCTGCCGAACCACAATAAAATATATGCTTATACAAGAACTCTTGGCCATGAAAAACAATTAATCATTACAAATCTTTTCCCAAAAGAGGCCAGCTTTAACCTGCCAAAAGACATCACATTCACTTCTTCAGAACTGCTGATCTCAAACTATCAGGTTGATGGTGAGGAAAATATTCAAAAAATTTCGTTGCGGCCATTTGAAACTAGAGTTTATCGTCTGAAATGAAAATAACGATTGGGAAGTCAATGTGACTAACGATACGATAACTACTTGTAATATTTCTTGCTTAAGTTTAAAGAATAAAACAAGTTCTGCTTACTCTGTTTTGTTCTTTATTAGCAAGAAAGTTACCTTATTCTTTTCACTCAAAAAAATATCCTGATCTGACTCTGCGTAGGATTGAATTTGCTTTATTTTTTTGAGCTATAAGAAAGGTCAACTTTCTTGCAGCTCTTTTTTATTTGTACCAAGGAGGTTGTCGGGTGACAAGAACATTATCTCATTAATCACCGCGTAAATCGCGGTTTTTTTACTCCAACTGGAGGAGGAACGGGGAGGGAGTATTCACCTCTTTAGTCTCAAATCAAGCTCCTGTTATTATATTCAAAAATATATGGACTGACTGGGGGAAAGTCTGGCAAGCGAAATCAATTCGTACCCAAATGCTACTATCCTTATCTTCAAAAAGAGGGGATAAAGGTCAAGATTATACTAGCGGTCTGCCCGATTAATGAGTCGTGACTTTCTCATTTTCAAAAATCTCCCGCTATGAAGATCGTATTCAAGTTGAATGTTAACTCCGGATATGTGACTATAACCGCCGGATCCTGCATAATACGAAGAAAAGACGTCTGGAAGTTGAAAAGTGTTGGAAACTAAGATACGGATTCGAGAGAAGACACGTGCATATTCGCTATGTATAGTTTCTGACCCACGAGCTTTTATCGAAGCAAAAGGGAAAGGATTTGCTGAAGAAATGCTACAGATGCCGTGTTAATTCCTGTGAAAAGAAATGAAGATCTTCTGCAATACTTAGGCTCATAAAAAAAACTATCCTTTCGTGGTTGATTCTACCAAAAAAGAATAGCTTATTTCGTTTTGGGCGGGTAGTATTTCCCTTAGCTTTGATTTACGGTAGATTTGGATAATAGTTACTATCTTACAAACGAAAAGAGGCAGATTGATGGAAAAAGACCCTTTCGCACAACTTATTATTTGGCATCAAGAAGATGAACATGAAAAAATAGTAGATAGAATTATGGAAATTCCCCAATCAGACAGAGATTATGAGACGGTCAGTTTATTGGCAAGAGCTATGAATAATCTGGAACGTTACGATGAAGCACTTCAACAGCTTTTGGCTATTGCAAAACTAGGTGAGAATGACCCACTTTGGCATTTTCGCGTGGGCTACTCCTACTATTATCTTGAACAATATGAGGAAGCATTAAGAGAATTTGAAATTACAGATAAGCTAGATCCA
Source organism: Paenibacillus sp. SYP-B3998 (assembly GCF_010820665.1). GTDB lineage: Bacteria > Bacillota > Bacilli > Paenibacillales > NBRC-103111 > Paenibacillus_E. The sequence continues at coordinate 10,008 of NZ_JAAIKC010000026.1, forward strand.
GAAGATAGAGATACTTTGACATTATTAGATTGGAGCCGAAGTAATGTCGACCGAAAGAAAAAGAAACTTAAGCAATCTGCCGCATTGAAAGTTATGAACGAACAAACTATGGTTAACGAAGCAAGTGAAGTTCCCTTTGAAGCTGTAGTAAATGTTGCAGACAAAATTAAACCATTTGTGCTAAGCGTGCAAGATAATGGTAGTGCGTCATTTGAATATTTAAAAGATATGTATATTGATGGATATTTCCCTAATTTTCTTGTGGATAAAGTCAAAGCTGAACTAGTTAAAGTTGTTGAATTTTTGGAACAAGGAAATCAAGATATCGAAGAAATTCAGTCAAAGCTTGATTTCGCCATCCATGCAATCAATGATCTGGCAGAAGAGTTTGACGAAAATGACAGCGAAATTGAAACAGTTGCGAGAGAATCAATTGCACAAACTGTTGAAGATATTTTAGCCTTTTATGGTATCGAAATAGATACAGAAGTAGCCATTCGTGAACGTGATTGGTAGTTTCTTTGATCAGCAGATTTGTAAAAGCCACCAGAACATCAAGAGAAGAACAGCTATAATAGCCCCAAAAGAAGCTAAACTTCAAAGGTTAATCGAATCAGTGGTTAGTGTGCTTGAAAAAATGGGAATAAGTGTATGCAGGCATGATGACTTCTCATAAGTTATAATGCTTTAGATAGATCTCTGTTCAAATGATGGTAACATGGACGTTTGCGACGCTTACTTCCCATTTTCGATGTGTATTCTCATGAAAGCAAACTACATCAATATACGAGAAAGATGAATCGAATTCATCTTTCTTTGTCTTTTTTCCTTAGGAATACAATCCATTAAAATGTCCTGTTTACCTGAATCAATCCATTTTTTTGCATGATTTCTATGCGTTTCTTGTTAAAATCAATAAATTGAAAATCCAACTGTTTCAGCTTAGGCATGTCTGATAAAAAATCAAACGCTTCCGCCTTGATCTTCGTATTTATTTCCTTCAACTCTAAAATTTCCAGATTTGATGCAGTTTTTAAGACATCTATCTCTATCAGCGATTTCATGTTTTTCAGTTCTAATTGTTTCAAGTTATCCATAGCAGAAAAATCGCATAGCTTCTCCACTCTGGATAAAGACAAACTCAAAAACTCCAAATTCTCGAATCTACTCAAGAAGGAAACATCCTCTAGTTTTGCAATGGATGATAGCTCTAACATCTTCAAGGTTCGAACGTTGAGTACATCCAGATCACAATTCACGTTACAGTTATCGATAAGGAGATATTCTATGGGGATCTCTTTGACAAAGTTCAATTGTTCAACTGTACACTGAAGGATTATGCTGCTAAGATTTTTACAGTTTCCTATGGGAGACAAATCATCGAATTTGCCAATCAATTGCAAGTGCTGAAGTTTTTGAAAACTACTTATAAAATCGATAGATAGTGTTTGATCAGAATCAATCCTCAAAAATTCCACGTTTTTTAGCGCCTGTAGGTTATGTAAATCTTGCTTTTGTTTCATGCTTAGATGCAAGGCAGTTACGTTTTTCAATCCAGCTAAGATGTCTAGCATTTCAACTGAATAATCCCCTTTATTTCTGTAACTCCATATGTGCAAAATAAGATCAGGACGATGGGATAGGACCATTTCATCTAATTTTACTAAATCCGCCAATTTATCTGAATCAAAAGCAAAACTGATCGTAGCTCGTCGCCTTAGTTTTTCAACAGCTGCTTTCATTTTTTTAGGCGTCCAAGGCACACCATGCATAGCATGTATCCACACTTCACTCATAAGTTTACTCCTCGCTTCATTTCTCATATAATTCCAATTGATTGAACTTCATAGATCATATGGGTTATTCTAATATATGGCAATCATTTTTTGATTAAAGTAAGAGGAGATGATACAAAGATGGATAAGGATTTATTGAAACAGCTCACTCTTTGGCATAACAAGAGCCAGCATGCGAAAATCGTTAACAAAATTATGGATATACCCGAGGTAGACAGGGACTATGACTTAATTTGCCTTTTGGCAAGAGCATTGAATAATCAAGAAAATTATAATGAAGCTATCCAATATTTTTTATCTGTGCAAGAGCAAGGCGAGCACGACCCTCTTTGGCATTTCCGAATAGGATATGCTTATTATTACCTTGAACAGTATAAGGAAGCGATCGTTGCTTTTGAACAAGTTGTAGCACTAGATCCTGAAGATTCACATGGCAGGACGTTTTTAGAAATGAGCCGCAACGCCGCTGCTAGAGCAGGAAATGAAACCATCCATATAGTAAACGTTGAAAAGGGGATGAGGATTGGGACTGACCCCCGTTTGTTAGAAGTTGAAGAAAAAATAAACCCATTTGGGCTAGTTGCGCATAATAATGGAAGCATATCAATGATTTTAGGTGTTGGCAAATATAAGCATGAAATTTTTCAAACACGAGCCGAAGAAGGATTTGAGGGCAATGGCTATGATTGGGGTTCATTAGCAGCTGTGTTTCTTGAAGAAAAAATGCCTCACTTAGTTGATATCATACGATTTGACCCGGAAGCCGATACGTTTTGCATTTATACAGACAATAAAGAAGCCATACTTAGTTTTGCAATCGCCTTTAAGGAAGCATGTGAAGATGACTCATTAATGAAAGACCTATTTTCACGAGCTGTATTAGATTGATTGGAAATATCAAGGTACAATACATCTTTTGTTGCATCGAAATGACATTACCTTAATTGTAGCGAGTTTTTTTTATTATCGGATCAAGTTTGCGTCATTTCCCAACGACAAAAACTTGATCCGATTCTTGTTTAGCGACACCGAATGATTTGATTATCTCACACATACTCGTGTATTTGGCAGGATATTCATCTCGTACAGAATTGATGGTTGTGAAAAAGGAAATCGATAATGGTGGCAGAGAGCTTACATGGTATGCAAGAGTGTGCAGAGGAAATTTATATAATGGGGGTAAGGTATGGGCAAAAAGAGCAAAAAATATTCAATTAGTAAAATTGATATTTTCTTAGGTGACATAAACGGCTTTAAGTATCCCCAATATATCATCCAAATTAATGATTTAAGTTTGAATGATTATTTGAATCTTCACACCAAAAGTAGTGATTTTGATTTACTGCTTCCGCCTATTGCAATGTTTAACAATGAAGACCAACAAAAGGCAATTAATCTAATTGATTTTAGAAATGTGACTATGCCACTATTAATATGCAGTGATGATATGGATTTTTCTTGCACAATAGTTTCAGCGTATGTTGTTGAACATGACGATATTGTGCTATGGAAGCATTTTGGATATGGGTTAGATATATCTACAAGTATTAACGTGCCTGCTTTGGCTTTTGATAAAATTGAGTACTCTGCATTTACTAATAAATTTAAAGCTTTTGCATTAGAGAATTATGGTGGGGTATAAGCACACTCCCGTCAAGCCATTTAAATTGTCGTGGTGCTTGATAATCAGTATTTTCTAAACGCAAAGCAAAAACAGATACTTCGTCTCATGCACCGGATCGATGCGATCTATCCGAAGCCGAATCTGAGCAAACGGCTACATGCTAAAGGAAATCGAATCTATCGTATTTTTTGGTGCAGAAATTCCAATTTAAAACTGAATCTCCACAGTAACTTGCTCGTTACTTCAACAAAAGAAAGTGGAGCCGCCTCATGGCAAGCTCCTAAGCAATCGTAAACCGCTTTTGTTCAGTGCTCATCAATAATAGTGTGGATCCATTATAATAATGTTGTGCCAGAACGAAAGGATGCGATAATAATGAAGAAATACAAGATCGATAGCTTTACCCGCGTCAGTGAACCGATTCGGACTCCCATAACGAAAATCGGAGGACAGCCAGTATGGCTAACTAAACCGCAATGGCCGCTTAGCAGAGGGTGGGACAAGCGCCCGATGATGTTTATCGGTCAGATTGAGCTGGATCAGCAATTATTCCCCACTCCAAACGTTCCAGTTCCTCTGATGGCCTATCTCTTTGTTACGCATGCGCAAAATATAGAGGAAGGCTTCTTTGATCCTGATATTATCGATCCCGATGGCGGTGAAAATGCGATCATTATCCAGCCCGGAGGTGAGCTCCTGATAGATACAGCCCCATTGGTTAACGGACCAACGCTGTGGGATAACAATGGCGAATCTTATGAAGGCATCCCTCAGTTGCAAGAAGCCCAAGACCCTGCCTTTCTCGATTCCGAAGCCTACCTCCTTCTCACTGAGGATGAGCAGAAAGCATATAACGCTGAAGTTGACGGCGATAAAATTGGTGGTGTGCCCTATTTTTTCCAAGGCGATGGTTGGCCAGATGACAGCAACTGGGGTTTGTTGCTACAATTGCATGCCAATTTCAAGCCTTTCTGCTTACAGGTGGGAGCCTCGCCGACGATTTTTGCATTTGTTAATGAGGATCTAACGACCGGAAAGCTAGTCATTCAGGATAGTTAGTTAGGAGCACGAGCTTGCCGGGAATGACCACTTTAAAGTTTAAGCAATTTGTCATCTGCGCTTCTTCTCTAACAGGAAACCCTAATTTTGAAGACTTACTCATATATTCCTCGTCTATCGGCGAAAAATCAGCTGCGGAGCATAATTGCCAACCTTTTATACCCGATCCAAAGGCTATGATCAAGCCTGCCTAACATATTTAAATAACTTATTAGTCCTCAACAAGTAGCTATTTACGTATTTTCATTAATAGTATATAAGGTGTGTGAGAGAATTGAACAAATCACTTGATATTAATAAACGGATGGCACCACCATGGTTTATGTATCCATACATAGGAAGGTACAGCATAGGTTGGAGAATGGGATATGGCGAGGATTATATAATTGAATTTGGAAATTGGTTTTCTGCATTAAACATTGGAGAACAAAATAACTTTCGCCAAATGTTTCCTCCCCCTAAAGGTTGGCTTGGTTGGTACGAAGAAGACCATCTTGATGAAGATATTTATGATGATGAAGGGGACCTCCTTTGGAATGTTGAAGGCAAGCCCGCTTATTCAATTAATTGGCTAAGTGAACAAGTCAATAATGGTGAAAAATTAGAATATTTATTATTTTGGGGACACCAACCGAGTAATAACGGTCGTATTACAATCTCTTGCTTAAGTCAGTGGTGGAAAGAAGAATTCGAAGTTGAGATCAATAGTTATTGCTGTATGGAGCAATATATGATGGCAGAAAAAGCAATGATTTTTGATGATAAAGAAATGCTCGAGAGGATTTTGAAAAGCGATAATCCGAAAGAAATCAAGGAGTTAGGCAGGAAAGTAAACAACTTTAATGAGGCTATATGGACGAAGAAACGATATTCCACTGTTTTAAACGGCAACTATGCCAAGTTTCTACAGAACCCAAAACTTATGCAATTTCTACTACAGACAGAGGACAAAATATTAGTAGAAGCCAGTCCATATGATCAGATATGGGGTATAGGCATGTCTTCCGATGATCAGTCAGTTAATGACCCTTTCAAATGGAAGGGTGAAAATTTGTTAGGCTTTGCCTTAATGGAAGTGCGAGATGAACTCAAGCGGATATATAAAAATTATAATGCGCTAAACTTAAACAAGCTGTAGCAAGACTTTGATTAATATTTATATCAATTACCATAGTCAAATTTTTTACTTTGCTCCTGATAAATTGGAATGGGAGTTAAATAGCCACTTTATAGAGCAATTTAACAAAGAATAAAATCACGATTTTATGCAATATAGGAGGTAATCTTTCTTGGACAAAATCAAGTTAGTAATAAAAAAAGACGACGAAGCAGAGTTTGTTGATATTTACATAAATGAGAAAAGATTAGTTGAAATACTCAGGGAAATTGAACTGGAATATGATGCTAAAATAGCAGGAGAATATAGAGGGCTTCCACAAAGTGTAGTGTTTTTTCCATCTAGACATTTCCTTGACGAACCAGACAAATGGTATCTCTATGATGAGAAAGTCTCTATATTAGAATGTGTTTGTGGAAGTCCAGGTTGTTGGGATTTTAATGTAAGGATAACTATTGAGGATGATAAAGTCATCTGGAGTGAATTTGAACAACCTCATAGAAGTGTTGATTCGGCAGGTGGGTATTGGAAATATGATAAAATAAAACCTATTGTGTTCGACAGGAAGCAATATGTAGCTGAACTAAGTAAGATGGCTTAATGCTTTTCGGTAAGGATGACTATACTGCATATCAATTTGGAATGGGAAAAGAGTTCGAAGATATTTCAAGTGAATTTTATGAGAAACGTGAAAGATTAATTCGGAAAGTGATATAAAAATTTCTCGAAAACGGATTGATGCGTGGCTGATGAACAGGATGGATGGGAACCTTTCTTTTTTTGACCATAGCCTGACTCAGCCGAAAGTGACAGCGCTATTCATCGATTTTTGGCAGTTTTTGCAGTTAGCTGACTTGATTCATCAATACGAAGAGTGGATCGATCAGGTAAAAGATTTTGAAGAAAGCGACTTGCCCGGACAGTTGGGATCATGTCTCAGGATGTTGCATCCGGATTTGCCTGAGCATTATCCTTTCACTTCGAAGATATCTATATTATGCCCTCCCCTGAAGACGACAGGCTACTGGCTTATCGCAGTCCCGCCCTAATAGGCCCTAAGTCTGTTGTTTTTTGCCAAGCAGTTCTCTATACTCTTCATAATACTTGAGGCAGGAGAGGGTAATGGATGATCACTCTGAAAGATATAGGGAAGTTCGCAGAGTTGCCGGAAATTGCGATGCAAATATACGAAGGAAATATGCCGGCTCTGGAGACTGCAATTGCGGCAGGCTGGGATATTGAAGAGGGCATCGTACTTAGCAAATACACGACGTTAAGCCCATTGGATCTGGCGCTTGTATCGGAGAGACTGGATGTTGTAAAGCTGCTGGTAGAACATGGCGTCAATCTGAATGTCAAAAATAATCCGGCTTTTTTGCTGGCAGTACGCTATTGCAAGGAAGACGTCGTTCGCTATGTTGCAGCGCAAGGCGCCAAGCTGGACAAGCTCAATCAAGTCAAATCAGGCGCGTATTCTCAAGCCTACTATGGCAACAAAAAGAATATCCCGCTCATCCACGAGCTTGGGTTGGATATGAAGCAGCGTGCCGGTGCTGTATTGCGCACAGCCGTGTCGGACCATGACCGTAAGACAGTCGCGTATTTACTCGATCATGGGGTGGACATTAATTATAACGAGCCTGATATGGTCTATCCTTATCAAGCGACCCCGTTAACGGTTGCAGCGCGTATGGGCAATCTGGCTATGGTAAAATACTTGGTTGAACGCGGCGCTGACGTTACCTTAGCGGAAAAAGACGGCGAACGGCCGTATACGATAGCGGTCGGCAATAAGCATACCGAGCTGGCTGACTATTTGAAATCTTTGGAACCTACCGAGTTTCATGATGTGGCGAATAAAAAGTACGAGCTGCAAAAATATAAATTGTCCGATGAACTGGCCGGTTTTCTTACCGGAGACAAGCTTCGCCTTGAGCTCGCGCCGAATGAATACGAAATCGCGTATATCGATTTCTTCACATTGACCGATACGATTGAGATGAAGGTCGGCCAGCAAAAGCTGCTGCGTCTGTCAGCCGATATCGATAATTACTCCCATCTGTATCTAGTGTGGAATCCGAAGAAAAAAGGTCAAATAGGCTGTTATGACGTGGAACATAAGGAGTATGCGGACTTTTGCAGCTTTGCGGAGTTTCTGGCGCAGCCTGAAATGTACCTTATCAAGTATATGGAAGGTGAATTGTAAATGAAGAACCGCTATCTATTACGCCCGTAGAGGAGGACAGCAGCGGTCTTTTCGCATTCATGGTAATTAATAGTCAGCAGCCTCACACCCATAACGAGAATAGGTAGAATAATGGAAAAAGCCCTTTTGGAGCAGCTAAACCTTTGGCATCGAGATAAAGAATATGAAAAAATTATAGCCGCAATTTTGGAAATTTCTGAACAAGAAAGAGATTATGATGCAGTCGGTCATTTGGCAAGAGCGATGAACAATCTGGAACGTTACGAAGAAGCGGTGCAGCAGCTTTTGACGATTGATAAGCAAGGTGAGAACGACCCTCTTTGGCATTTCCGTTTGGGTTATTCCTATTATTACCAGTCGCAGTATGAGGAAGCAGTAAGAGAGTTTGAAATCGCGAATAAACTTGACCCCGAGGATAAAAGTGCGTTGATGTTTTTAGATTAGAGCCTTAATAGTATCGGAAAGCAAAAGAAACGTAATCAAAAGAAGTCGAAGATCGTTAAGACAGCGAGCGAACGGAATTTTGCAGAGAGGATGAAACCTTTTCGGTTAGTAGAGCATGATAGCGGAAATATATCCATGATTTTGGATGTCGGTACTTATAAAGATGAAGTTTTTCAAACAAGGGCAGACGAGGGTTTTGAAGGCGGCGGTTACGATTGGGGTTCTGTGGCTGCTGTTTTTCTTGATGTCGTACATTTTGACCCGGAAGCCTCTATGTTCTGCGCTTATTCCGACAATAGAGAGGCTTTGCAAAAATTTGCGATTGAATTTAAGGATGCTTGCGAGGACGATGTCGTATTTAGGGATTTATTCTCCCGCGCTGAATTGGATTGATCAATGTGCAGTCGTCTGTTGCGGAATCGGAGGCGGCCAATTAACGCATTATGGGTCGAGAAGGGATTTTCATCATTACAACGCATGCAAAATAAAGAAGCCTTCCCACATTGGGAAAGGCTTTCTGAGCAGGAATCTAGCTCCAACATTGGCGAAAGCAGGCTCATGCGCCACATCCCGTATTTGGCCGGGCAAGTGAGCTGCCTTTCATGTGGTGCTCCGAGTCTGATCTGGCCCGGATTGATGAACATGTACAAGTCTTAGCATTTTCCCGTAGGTCTATAGATTGATACAAAGCTTTCTTTATCGACTGGAATTTGTAACTCTTAATGCATTTATATAATACGAAATTGATCATGATATGAGGTGGAAAAATGTCGGTCACTGGTTGGGTTATTAATGCGAAGTCATTTATAGATGATGATTATGGGTATGTTAATATTGCGACAACATGGAAAGGTAAGGATATGCGATCCAAACCTAAAGAAAATGAACCAATTGAAGCTATGTGGTCTAACTAAAGCTTATATGGTGTCATAGGTTCAAAAGTTGGAGATTTCATAGAAACATATGGTGTGAACGCATCTCTACAAGAAGGAATGTTCACGCACCGCTCCATTGCGGAGCAACTGGTTAAAACTTTTTCAGGACTTAAAGTGAATGAGATACAATGGAGAGGGAATCCGTTAGAACATACATTAAATAACGGCAAACCCCGTATTAAGCGAGCAAAATGGTTACCAGAAAAAGAAGTTGACATTGTTTATATTTATTCTGACACGTATGTTGATGTTAATAACCCTCAACCTGTTAATGCCGATTTCTTTACAGCAATAAGAGCGAAAATAGACTATGAACACAACTGGTTGATGTGTACACAGCAAACAAAAGAAAAACTTGAAGCTATGAAATTTAAAAACATTAGAATAGTTGAAAGTACAATTAAAGGGTAATGTTCATCAGATAAAATAAGCATTACATACCAAATTCTCAAAATTGAACTTTACGTAAGTACCAACATTTTCTACACAAACATAAAACGAGGTGGATAGCATGCTGGATTTGGCCAGTCATGTATGGAGCAAACTGGATGGTCCTTTCGGCTCTGCCGAGAATGTACCGCAGTTGATCAAGCAGTTGCAGAAGCAGTATGAGGAAGCTGTAACAGTTGAATTATATTGGGAGCAGTTGTTTCATCAAAACACCATTTATTCAAGCACACTGGCCGCAGTCCCTTACTTGGCCGAGATCGCCCGTCGATCGCAGAGTCTGGAGGTCAAGCTGGATATTTTCGTGACTTGTGGCCTGTTCGAAGCCAATAGGAGCGAAAGCAGCGGAGCCGGCTATGAGCTGCCGGTTGAGCTACAGTCGCTAATGGATCGAGACGGTATGGTTGTGTGTATGGATATCTACAACAGCTATGTGACCGCTATCGCAGAACTGGCCGGTTATAGCTCAGATGTGATACGTTTTGCAGCTGAAGTCGGCAAAGACAACGCAGAGAAAAGGTTCGTCATCGCGGCTGATGCAGCGTACCGAGGTTGGAGGGGAGCGGCTGGAGTGCTAGCCACGTTCAGTGAAGGCGACGAATATGTGGCCTCCTGTCTGTCATGCGGCGAAGATATCTATATTTGGCCCTCTCCTGAAGACGACAGGCTACTGGCTTATCGCAGTGATCCTGTATTTCATGCTGAGCAGGAATCTAGCTCCATTACGCCTTCCCAGGCGATCAAGGACAACGAATTGGCCGTATTGCAGCAACTTAGCTCCAACATTGGCGAAAGCAGGCTTATGCGCCACATCCCGTATTTGGCCGGGCAAGTGTGCTGCCCTTCATGCGGTGCTTCGAGTCTGATCTGGCCCGGATTGACGAACATGTACAAGTCTTAGCTTTTTCCCGGAGGTTTATAGATTGATTCAGAACTTTCTTTATCGACTGGAATTTGTAACTCTTAATGCATTTATATAATACGATATTGATTATGAAGCCATGAAAGAAACCCGATTCTCGTTATAAGAGAACCGGGTTTCTTTCATCTATGAGGTTATTTTTGTTTGAGAAACTTTACTGCATCTTCTAATCTTAATACAGGTACTATCTTCATTGTGGAGATATTATTATTATTATTATTTTTTATAGCGATCTGAGCAATATCATCTTGAGACTTAGAATAGAAGAAAGTTTTGGCTTTGTCGTGAACGGCTGTTTGGATCTTGAGCTCAAGATGGGGTCATAAAAGACTAACATTACACGATAAATTGTTTTGTACTTAAAAGGAAAATGATTCATTTTGTCGAATATAATCGATAATTGGAATAAAATACTAATAACTAGGAGTGTGTACGCTGAAAGGTTTATAACTTGTCTCAGATTTTGTTTTAGGAGCATTGATAATTTGGGAGCGCTGGAGTTTATGCAGCTACTGAAGGTAAGGTGATTGAAGCTTTTTATAATTTAAAAGATATCAAGATTAATAAAGTTTCAAAAATGCCAAGCCATGCCAGACGCAACGATTCGAGTGACCATGCGGACGAACGAAAAAGTGAATCAAGGTCTCCTAGCAGCGGCTATTCAGGGCAAGATTCCGTATGATTGATGTCACGGCCAGATGGTCGGAACACATCATGAAGCCGATAATGGTCACGACAAACCATTCAAATGTTGCTTAATCTGGAGAAGCAGGTGCGAATTGTTAACAAAATGTCATTCATGTATTTGAGTATCGGTAAGTCAATCGATCTGGAATCGGGTAATATGTGAGAGTATTTATTTTTTATGAACGAAACGAGGATGAAAACATGGGTTTTTTTAAAAAATTAGCGGGTGCACTGAGCAAGAAAAAGTATCGAAAGAACCCCAATGCCGCTGTTTTAACCGTAGAACAGTATGCTGCTTTGAATGTCGGAGCAATCAATGCAGAACAGACTATGTACTTTTGTGATAGTTTACATACTGGGTCTGACAAAAATGAGATGAGACGAAATCTTGCTGATTACTACGGCATTGTTGATAGAGATACTGTATTAAGTACCTTGGATTGGCTGAGTAGTAGGGGGCATAGGGTCTATTTTGAGGCCATCAAACAATTTATTTCAGGTCTATCCACAGCCATTGACGAGACGGATTTGGAAGAAGAGCAAAAGGTAAATACATACGAATATATACAAAACCTAAATACTTCAATCGAAGATCTGATTAAAAATAAGCATATCAAAAAAAAGGTAGACTTGAGCACACAATCTGTTGTCGGCTGGGATATGGGGCGACTGGTTTTGGTTACACGGTGCTGTTATGAATTGGCATATATCTCAGAAGAAGAAGCTTGGAATTATATTCGTAAAGCCCATAGAGAATGTCAGAACACCTATTTGGACTGGAAAGAGTTTGCTGATGGCTATATCATTGGGAGATGCATGTGGGGTGGATCTGATATGATGCGGCACGGTGGTATTATGGGAATTGCAAAAGGGTTGCTTGAGGATGATGAGAGTCCTTGGTTAAAATACCCGTTGCGACAAAATACATAAAAAAAAGGAGAAATTTACTATGGATTTAAGATTAGTGGTTATACCAGTGGTACTGGTGATTGTTGGAGTGATTGTGATGGTGTTTCTGAACAAAAAGGGGGGGCGTTCTGCCGGTGTGGCTCAGAATGTTATGATGAACTACGTGCGTGAACAGCTTCCGAATATGCAAAGTGCTAATTTGGATGTCATTAATTTGCTTGAGGACACAATAAACCCAGAGCATATTTGGGTAGTTGCTTACAACGACAGCGGAATGTTTTTTATCCCGTCTACATCGAATCCTTTCACGCGTTCAATTAATAGATATGAGGATGAGAGTATCGATTATGTACCTTTTTCAGCGATTACTAATAAGTTGGTAGCACAAGACAAGAAGAAAATCAAATTGCATATAGGAGATGTAGTAAAATCTTTTAAGTATCAAAACAAAGATTGTTTTGGTGCCAATCAAGAACAAGAACTCTCTAAATTTATAAAATATTTAAGTAATTAGAGTCTACTTAATATATGGATTGGGCATCCGAAAGCGCTAAACTTTGATTTGGTGGCACCCTGTTGATTAACCGGAAGCTACCAGATCAAAAACGCAGAATAAGATCGCCGAATGGGTTACAAGAAACAGGTTACCCGATCGACGCTGCTAGGAGACCTTGATTCACTTTTTCGTTCGTCCGCATGGTCACTCGAATCGTTGCGCCAGGCGTGGCTCCAGGTTATCAGCCGGACGGACCCTCTACTGCTTGTGCAGAATTGCGTCGTGCTGGTCGGTGATGGGATGATGCAAGCTAAGAAAGGACGTCGGATGCTTAGAGACAAGAAGCTCCATCAGGAGTCCGAAAACGTCTCTAAGGGTGAGTACATTTTCGGCCATTTGTTTGGCGTCATCGGCAGAGACCCATCTGACTTTGAAGATAGGATTCTATTCCTGCTTGAGAATGAAAATCGAGAGTATATCCCTGAAGATTGGGTTCCAAGTTCAACATACTGTTTAGTATCCGATGACAAGAGGGTCATAGGGGCAGTAAATATCAGACATAGCTTCCGAGAAAACGATACTAAACATCGGCGGAGTACCGGACATATGCTTTACAGAGGAAGGCGGCAATGTCGTAAAAAGATTTTGGATTGAAACCTAATAACTTTGAGATGCTTCAAGTCTTTAAGCTATAAGCGTCTTTTATTTCAGCGAATGCAGCCACATCAAAAGGTTGTCCATTTTACGCAACCCACACATGTGGAGTGCGTGGTAAGGATATATCGGGAAAACCCAATCGAATAGCAGATCTTATAATTTAGCCCTTTCGTATAGAGAGAGGGTTATTTACATTTCCAAGACATCTCTAATAAAGTGAAATTTTAAATATTTCAAGTAAAAACTATGGTAAATAATTACTGTTTGCGATACATTGAAGTACGTTGGAATTAATTGTCGAAAGGAGTCATTATATGACTTGGAAATGGAAAAAGAGAGTATCAATATTAGTAGGGGTAATACCAGCGTAGCTGACACCACCCGCAAACACATGGATAAAAATGTAAGAACCCTCCGAGTCTGGAGAGTTCTTTTTATGAGTGATAAATGTACCAATTGCGGCCTGTTTGTTAAACTAACGTTATCCGTTAGCGGAATGACCTGTTTTAATTTATGGTTGGTGAGGATGTCGATTCAGAACGGTATCGATGCGATGTCTCCACTAATAAACGTCATCGTGTTGTTATGTTTCAGGATTTTGAGGGTCGAGAGATCCGTGTTGTTACAGATCTGATGCAAGTTACGGCAGAACAAATCGCACAGATTTACAAAGCCCGTTGGCAAATTGAGGTGTTCTTTCGTTGGATTAAGCAACATTTAAACATTCCTACTTTGTTCGGTACAACAGAGAATGCCGTGTATGGTCAACTGTTTGTAGCTTTAATCGTCTATGTCCTGCTAAAATGGTTGTTTGACACTACGAATTCAGTAGTTGCCAACCATGCAATTTTTTCATTTGCTCGATTTACACGTTTATTTAACCTGAAACTACCCCCTGTTGAATGGGATGTAGCCATTCAACAAATTATTGAGATATACGACCCCCGGTGGGGTTATTTGTGTTACATAATTTGGTAATCAACAGGCCTGCTTCAAAAGTAAACAACTTTATTATCCCTATACAAATACAGGAAATATCAGTTCATAGACTCTGCCGAAATCGTCTCACACCCGTTGAATATCGCAAACTTTTGGAAACAACTGTTCAAGGCTGTTCGCAATTGCGTTGTTTGCTTCACACCGTTCTCGTACCAGATGTTTTTAAGAACGAGCGTTCCAGTTTTTCGCTCCACGATTATCTCGGCTCGTCCAATGAAGCTTTCTCCATATAATAGAGGCAGCACATAATAGCCGAATTTTCGTTTGATTGCAGGCGTGTAAATCTCCCAGGTGTAATCGAAGCCAAACAATTCGTTGATAAGTTTTCTGTCCCATATGAAATTATCTAGAGGGGCAATAAGCTCGCAACGCAATTTCGGCTCCTGATTTTGCAGAACGGCTTCAATAAGCAGTAAATCCTCCGCGAGGCAGTACAGCATATCCTTCATTTGTTCCACGGCAACAGCAACAATGCGAGCTTCGTGTAATAGCTGGCGAAAAACCTCGGTGCGCTGTGCTGCTTTCAACCCCCATATATTCAGCCATGCATCTGACGCACGATTCCATAAGAGACCAACAGAGCCGATTCGACGCAGTACCCGCCACTTATGATGCTCAAGCTCATCCTCCAGCGGCTCTGATGCATTCAGCAGATTTGGCTGTATGTACTTCTTGGCTATATCGTAATATTTACGCGTTCCTTTTTTATGATGGATAATCAACTCACCCGTCGAATACATCTGTTCCAGCACCGATCGAGATGAATTGTTTCCACCGCTCCAGTGGATGGCCGATTGCCAAGAGAAATCTCCATCCAATTTTAAATCATCCGAACTTAGTGCACCGTGATTTTGGATATGAGCCCGTACTTGCGCTGTCAACGCTTCCATTTCGGGATAGCGTTCGGCATGTTGTCGGGCGGCTTGCCTGTATCGCTCAAAATACGGCCAGTCCTCGACAGAGATAATGGCCAGGTTCTTGTCGGGATAATCGACAAGGCTTCTATCCTCATACAGCAACTCGGCGAGCATTCCCTTGGTAAATCCCTTGATTCGCGACTGTAGCACCAATTCGGCGTTTTTTCCGCAAACATCGATGGGGTCGTATTGAATGCAGCTGACCTGCCGAGCAAAGTCCAATACGCCCTGCTTCTCACTAAATTTATATTCGCCCAAAAGTCCATGCTTCAACAACAGAAATTGCCGTGCCTGGCGGTTTGTTAATTGGATCATGTTTGCACCTACCTCTAGTTTAGTATAGTGGAAGATGGAGGGGAAAATAAAAACGAAGGCGTGAAGGGGAATTTGTTCACGTACTCGCTGAGGGTGTTTCTTGTACTTTTTATTGGCTGGCTGAGACCAATGCAATACCGAACTCAAACCAACCAATCAGCCACATATTAAAAACTCTAACTTTGAGGAGCCACTACCAAGGAAGACATCTATTTGTTATTGCATTTCTTTTGTTGGACCCATCACAGGCGGTACTGGTAAGCCTGCTTGACGTAATAGCACCATCATTTGGCCGCGGTGATGTGTTTGGTGGTCAATTAAGAAACGTAATAATGAACCTTTTGTTGCAAGACTTTCTAAGCCTGTTTCTGCTAGCAAGTCCTCATTTGATAGCTTGGCTACCTCTTCCTTGACCGCCTCTGCTGCTTTTTCGTAAGCTGCTACAATTTCTCTTGCTGTCGCTGGAACTGGTTCATCTTGACCAATCATTGGTACAGTTAAACCTGCTAAATGACTAAAATAACCTGTTGTTTCTACTAAATGCCAGCCTAACCAACCTAGTGTACTATGCCCTTCAAAAATACTTTGTCCTAATTTGTCATCTGTTACGGCTTGTAATACTTGCAATGTCCCTTTCACAGCCACTGCCCATTCCTTTAAAAAATCATCCACTTGTCGATACATCCAAACTCCTCCTCTATCATTCACGTCTCTTTTATCATACAAAATATTTGCTCAAAAGAAAAGGAAAAAACAAACATATGTTCTTGTTAAAAAATGCGTACAAAAAAACATCTGTATCCGCTAAACCTATGTGATGAACGTATTATTGAACTATTTGGGCATCCAATCAAACAGTTAAACAAGGATTATATCGATTTGATTTTTAAAAAATACCCTGGGAATGATTACTTTAGGGAGGACTTAACATATTGCAAACGATGTTTAAATAAAGGATATCATAGCATTCTACACCAATTTAAATTGGTTCATTACTGTCCGTTCCACATAAATGCTAAGCTTAATAACCGTTGTCCCCAGTGTAAAATAACAATCCCTTACCGCTTAAATGATGACTGCTCTGGCTTCCGATGTAAATGTGGCTACACATTTTTTAAAGATAATGCTCATTTTCATGTAATTTGGAAAGAATATCAACCTAGAATCGTTTCACCTGTAATTGAACGATGGGTCAGCCTAAATGATCAAAATCAGAAAGAGTTAGATAGGATAATTCTTTTTAGTGAAATAAATCCAGATAAAGTGCCAAATATGATGGAACGCTTGTTAAGCATGATCGATTTAGATCATGAGAGCACGGTAAAAGATAAGCACTTTATCATCAAATCCCATTCTAATTTATACAAACAAGGAAAAAGGCTGCAGCATTACAAGAAAGCTTATGATTCTCTTGATGAAAGAGCACTGGAAAGAATTGAAAGAAAGGTAAACGAAGAGATTTATGATAGCAGTGTAAATACTTTTACAGCAATTTGTAGCAAACTACTAAAAACCATACTAAAAAAACACCGAACTTGTATAGAAAGAATTGATATTGATAAAGAAATTTGTCCATACGCTTACGCCTATCTTCATTGGAGGCATTGCGTCGAGGGACTTGGTAAGCATTGGAGAGTGTGCAGCCGATTTTTCAGAAAAAAACCAACTCATTTATATTACCAGTTAGATACAATATCTGCACAAGATCAATATGTACTACATAGGCTAATATCAAACTGGGAAGATAGAAAGAATCGAAACAGAAAGTACGAAAGCGTTGCAGCCACTAAATGGGTAATAAACAGAGTGATACATTTTATAATAATGAATCACTTTAAAAATTGGCTAGAGTTTGACTGGTAAAAGAAAATACATACAAAATGGAAAAGTATATTTTTACCATCGACAACATTTAAATATGAAAATTTGCCGATGTTTGCCATTAAGACTCCTGTAAATGAAGATAACATAATTGAATTCCATTGGTGGAAAAATGATACAGACGGAGATAACATGATAAATGAATGTCCTTTTAATTCAGTTAAAAAGCGGCGGAAGAAAGATTTTAAAGGAACGCGACACTAAAGATGCTAATGAAAGCATTTTTGTGTCGCGTTTTTAATTGATCTATGTTTGTGTCGTTTATGAAAGTAGACTTGTGTCGCTGGACAACATTCATGTCCAATGACACAAATGTGCCTACATAATCAGATTGACAAAAGCTTGAGAAATCAGGCTTTTTTATTTTTTATGTAGGTTGATTTGTGTCAACGAAAAATGCACAAATGTCCCTACATTGTAGTATTGTGACACAAATTAACCAACATTGTAGCGGATAATAACCTCAAATTTTTTATATT
>NZ_JAAIKC010000027.1 GCF_010820665.1 Paenibacillus sp. SYP-B3998
GAACTGGTTATGGTTTAGCGGCCATCCATGAATAAAAAGTATCGTTTTATTTCCCTTCGGATTGATGTCCTCTATAAATACTTTTACGCCCAGTTCCACAGTAACGAAGTATCCCAATTGTATCGCCCCAATTTTATAAAATGTACTTCCCCATTAAGATATTCGCCCTAGGCAAGGTGAATGAATAATTTCGGCGTCAGATTGGGTTTAGATAGTGCGTAGAGAGATTTCTGAGGAATAGCTTGAGTGAAACAATTTCTTCAGATCAAGCCGCGGCCGTTCGGCTCGGCGCAGTGAAGCTGCGTTTTAACTGAGGGCGAAGGCAAAGAGCAAGAAGACCGTTCAGGCCAACGTTGGCCTGAACGGTCTTCTTCGTGGTGGTGCGCCCGGCATGGGCGATAACTAGGCGGCGAAAGTCCGCTACAGGCTTGGCAGCAGGAACTGTTAGCTGAAGGCAAGGGTGTCCGTCGCGAGGCGGAATCTGAAGGAAGCCGGAGGCAAACCCTCGGTCTGACGTACAGAAATCACATATATGGCATGATGGGACGGACGAGCTTGCCATACAAAGCAAAGTCCAATACTGCCCGAATCCCATGATGTAGATGTGGCAGATGGATGAGGGGAAAGTTATCGCTCTTACCCGGGGAGATCTCACAGACGTGGAGTAGGAAAAAAATTTTCTTTTTTCTTAATATATTATCGTAAATTTTTTTTACAGAAATCAGTTTTTATACAATAAACCCTGAACTTTTATACATTAAACCCCTATTTTTTCTACATTAAATCCGGTTTGTGTCAGAAGAAAATAAAGTACTAGACTGAAAAATAAAGTTTTAGACTGGTGAGGAAGCCTAGGCGAGGTAGCGGCGGCCGGTTCGAGCAACTGTAGCCCGCGCTTCCGGGGGCTTCCGTATGAATTTAGGATGAAACCTGACTTCCTCGATCGGCACGCCGGCAGCAGTCGCCCGGTTCGAGTCAGTCTAATACTTTATTTTCTGTTTTTTTCTATCATCTTCGCAATCACCGGGTTAGTCTAAAACTTATTTTTCAATAGCTGACGATTTCTCAGCCCGAAAAACCGCGTCAAATCAACAACTCCTGTCTAATACTTTATTTTCTGCGTACAGCTGATCCAGGTATGATAAACCTGAGCCAAGTCCATCACGACTGCCTTGGGGCACAAATGACGGAAGTCTGGTGGGCGGCAGCGTAGGATCGCAAATCTTCCAATTTACGACCCGGCAGCAAATCGAGCATCGTTTCGCCACGATGGTTATGAATGCCGGTGTTGTAGGTGTGCCCTTTCTTGATCGCAAAGTCATCCACGCCAAGTACCAATCCGGTCATCGTTTTGGCTGCTGCCCAAGCTTTGGCTTGCAGCTGCTCGCTAATCTGTGGAACGACTTCCTGATGCAGACGTTGCACAGTGCTCGGCGGCTCTTGCTGCATGCGGGCGCAATGCGCCGCTGTTGAGCCGAGCGCTTGCTCCACCGCAAGGGAGCGAAACAGCTTGCTGTAGCGTTGTTTGTGCCCCACGAATTCGTAGGTCCATCCGAATCCGGCATGACAAGTCGTACAGAACAAACGAATCGCCGGTACGTGCAGATAGGATTTCCTTTTGAAGACTGACAGATGGCGTACGGTTCGCGTCCGATTGATGCCTTTGCGAATCACGTGCTGCACCGACAGGCAGATCGGGCAGCTTTGAAGATGGGCGACGGGAGTGGCGTCGATATGAAGTTCATTGTGATCGACAAACAGAATCTGGCTTACGTGTAACTCTGGTATGTTGAGAAGTTCGTTGATATACTGGTTTTGCATCTGCTTATTCTTTTTGTTGTGGTTGGGGAATTACAACAATACAGGAGTGGCAGGAATCAAGTAGACCGATGAATTCCCGGATCGGCTTTCGTCTAAATAAACGAAGGCATCAATGACAACAAACCAATTTGACGATGAGGTGTTTAAAAATGGCATTAATGTCCACATTCACGAGCATCAATCTGCCTGTAAACAACGTAGAACAATCGAAGGCGTTCTTCACCGGACTCGGATTCGAGCTCAACCCGCAATTCCCCGAGAATGAGAAGTCGGTAGCCATCATGATCGGCGACAACCTGCAGGTCATGCTGCTCACCAAAGAACTTTTAAAGTCGCTCACGCAGAAGGAAACCGTTGATACGGAAAAGTATGCGCAAATGACGATCGCATTGGCCTTCGAGAGCCGAGAAAAGGTGGATGAAATCGTGAATACTGCGGTCTCCTTGGGCGGGAAATCGTACGAAGAACCTGAGGATTATGGATTCATGTATCATTGGGCCTTCGAGGACTTGGACGGCCATATGTGGGCAATCAACTACATGAACACGGATGCAGCTCAAGGTTAAGGATAACGGAGAGCGCACTCATACTTGGATTAACAAGGGAAGACGCCGGGCAACTTCCCCGGCGTCTTCTTCGCGATGATTAGTTTTGTTCGGTATAGGCTTTGAAATTGTCCATAATCGCTTGCCAGCCTGCTTGCTGGAGCTAGACGGGGTTGGAGCTTTCCGCGTCGAACGTTTCAATGACCTTCGTCTCATTCCCTTGATCGAAAAATGTCTCGATATCCTACTGGAGTGCAATCGGCATCAAGCACTGATTTTAAGGTTGAACCGTTAAAATTAATATTTTTTTATTTGACTACTTGCTTATTTAGTAACCTAGTTCTTTAAGGTATGCTATTCGAAATTGTTGTAATTCTGGATCCCTTAAAGTTAAATGTTTGTTTACAAGTCGGATTGAGGGGTACTTCCCCTCTTGATAATGTAAATAATCCATAATATTTTTCAGCTTCGGTCCGACATGAATACCGATGACTAAACCAACGGCACTCAAGCTTTGACCATGATGCTTCATGTGTACTGGTGTCATCGTCATAATGGCGATCATAACGACTTGGGTTACTATCATTACGATTGTCCCAACTATGATTCCCCCGTTGTTTATTGCTAGTATATTCGAATGCATATCGTGCCGGAGCTTGGATCATCTTTTTGATTTGCTTCAGCGATTGTTTTAGCTACAACGAACGGGTCCGGGCGCAAAAAAATAAAGAGGACCAGACTAGCTAAGATGTATGCTACAGCAGCGAGAATAAAAGCACCTGCTAAATACGGGACACCGATTGACGTAGCAAACTTGCCCATGAAATCAACCAAGTTTGGACCTATAAATGCACCAAAAGTAGTTGACACCATCACAATGCTGATTGCTTTTGCCCGCTGTGTAGGCATTGCTAAGTCTGTACCTGCATAACGTGCTTGTAAGTTTGCAGCAGTGCCAGCACCATAGATAAATAAAGAAACAAAAAGAAGCAATATATTGTGACTTACTACTGCAATGACTACCCCTATCGCGCCAATGCCTCCTGCCATGAATCCCGTTGCAAGTCCTGTACGACGTCCAAAACGTTGGGAGAGTCGTCCGACAATAAAAGCCGCCAAGGCAGATCCAACAGTACAGGTCTACAAACGGATGTTGCTCATCGTTGCCATTTCACAAATTTTTGCTGGTGCAGGACTCGTAGCCGGAGTAACCGTAGGAGCACTCCTCGCTCAGGATATGTTGGGAACGGACAGTCTTACTGGTATTCCTGCCGCATTGTCGAAGATTAATAAGCATGATTGATATGAAGGCCTCATAAATTACTGATATATATTTAATAAAGGGGCGTGTTTAGAATCTATGACTGATAAACTGAACGGAAATACCAATGAAAGTCAAAATGAAAATACAATAACCGATGAAGATATTCTCGAAGCTCATCCTGGATATGCTTATGAAACTGACATTGGCTACCAAAATAAACAATGGATGTCCAATCTACCAGTTGACGTTAACATGAGTCAATTGTCGATTCCGGGGACACACGGATCTATGGCATTATATAACGCCACCCCTGCTGAAGATATTGCCAAAAATCAAACCATGTCCCTCACGACACAGTTAAATGCAGGCATTCGTTACGTTGATATGCGTGTTAGACGAACAAAAGATGCCTTTGCGATGCATCATGGTGCGGTGTATCAAAAGGCTATGTTTGGAGATGTTTTGCGTGATACGATTAATTTTTTAAGACAAAACCCAAAAGAAACTGTTTTTATGCGTGTGAAAGAGGAGCATGATCCTGAAGCGGGTTCCTTATCATTTGAAGCAATATTCCAAAAATACTGGGATAACAATACTGCAGATTTTTGGGACCCCAACTCAGTTCCAACAACGGAAAGGGATAATCCAAAACTACTTGATATAAGAGGGAAAATTGTTGTAATCCAAAATTTTTCTGCCTCTAAAAAATTTGGTATCAATTATGGATCTTTAAACAACCAAGATCAATATAACGTCGCAAACAATTTAGATGGTATGTACAATAAATGGACAGCAGTTAAAAATCATCTATATGCAGCAAACGGCAGTAATAAATCACAGATTTATTTAAATCATTTTAGTGGGACAAGTGGCAGTTATGGGGGAGCGTACCCTTGGTTTGTAGCGAGTGGAAAAATGTATAAAGATACAGGTAGTAACTCAAAACTATCCGATTCCTATGCAACAGGTAAATATCCTGATTATCCAAATACAGTAACTGGCAAAGTGCTCTATTCTGGCACGAATATACTAGGAACAAATCTGATACAAAATGGTAGTGTTTCACATACAGGAATTATCGCTGCAGATTTTCCTGGTAAAGGATTGATTGATGGTGTCATTCGGTTGAATAGCAGACTCTATAGTGGGGATGTTCGCTACATAACACCAAAAGGCTCTACAGGCTTCCGTGTTGGATTCGGTGGAGATACATATTTACATCAGAGTTATGTGGTGTATCGAAACGGTACCTATATGGGGCACGTCGATAGTGGCAGTACTTATTATGGTTATTGGGATAAAACGGATGTGGGACACGATTTTAGGTTTGAAGGTTTAACCCTATTTACGGGTGATAAGATTGACGTTTATGTAAAGAAGGATGGCCATTCAACACTCCTTAAAAGTCAAATTCTAACTGTAGATGAACAAGAAGGAGAAGAAGTAAGAATACCCGATGGAAAATATAGCATTACTTCTGCTTTAAACAATAGCAGTGAAGTGGCTATGCAGACATCACTTTCAAATAATGGGTACAATGTAGTTCTATGGGGGCATGCGAACAGGGAACTGAATGGGCAATGGAATTTGGTATATGATTCCAATAAAAAAGCATATCAAATTAAAAGTGCATGGAAAATAGATGAAGCATTAACTTGGACACGGGATTCAATCAACGTATATACTTCCCCGGCTATGGGGACGCATGATGAAGCTTATTGGATCTTAAAACGAGCAGGGAAAGGATACCTGTATTTAGAAAACAAAGCCAGTAAAACGGTATTAGACGTAACTGGTGGAGGAACTGCAAATGGAACGAATATCAATGTATGGGGGCAAACTCCGGGTGCAATGAATCAAAAATTTAAGTTGATTCCGCGAACAGAAAAATTAGAAGCACAAATTGATTCTTTGTACAGACCACAACCTGGTCAAAGTAATAGATCCAGTGGTAATTTCTCATTGGAGCATCTTGCTACCGGTACAAGAGTTCAATTGTGGATAGAAGGGGCTGGTGCATCAGCACTTAACTTCAAAGTAATGCGTGATGTATCAGGTGGATCAGACCCTACAACTTGGTCAAATGTTAAACATGGTTCTATCGTAACGATTCCTTCAGGGACAGTTGCAAATAAAAAGAACCTGTAT
The DNA here is from genome assembly GCF_010820665.1 of Paenibacillus sp. SYP-B3998. Classification (GTDB taxonomy): domain Bacteria; phylum Bacillota; class Bacilli; order Paenibacillales; family NBRC-103111; genus Paenibacillus_E. The sequence goes on from NZ_JAAIKC010000027.1 coordinate 5,779, forward strand.
ATCGCTAACCCAGGTGGTTATTCAGCGAATGGGACTTTCAAAGTTAAATTCCAAACATTGCTAAATTAACCGAAAAAGAACTGAACAAATAATACTTAGTTATTTTTCGTTAATTTTGATGAATATACCACCAGACAACGAACGTATAATTTTGCACATACAGGGGTTCAGCCAACGAAATGACGTAAAACCCACGCTGAGACATATTTCCCCATATAGAAACCGGTTTTTCCTACGCTAAGGATTAACCGGCTTTGTTTTTTACTTACGAAGTGACCGTAATGACTGAAGTGTCGTTGTATTCACCTAAGAAATTGATGTGTTCCCAGCCTAGAGGGGAAGTTATGGTGGAGTAGTTCTTCACGTAGATAATCCGTTGCTTTTGCCAGATACATGATAGCGTTAATAAGGATGTTTAATGCGCTGGCGCGTTGGAGTTGATCTTGCAACGCACGTTCACGTAGTTCCCCGTGTTTGTCAAAGAAGACAACTTTAATTTCATCTAAAAAAATGACCCGTTCAGCCACAGAAAAAGTAGAGAGGGTTCCATAGTTGTATCTTTTAAACATGTATCTACTGGATGCGAAAAATGAGATTAAGCGACTTAACGATAGAGATGTCCACCAACTTGAACAAGCGTTGAATCAGCTACAAGAAATTTCAAATCTCAGAAACGAAAATCGCATTCTTCGTGAGCAGCTAGAGGGTAAGCCAGCTACGGAACATGAACAAAGACTCCTACGAATCGCTAAAGGTATTATTCGGGAATATGAATGCCAAGTACGTCCGTGAATAATTGAGGAACTTAAAAAGCCTCCATTGCTGGAGACCTTGATGTGGAACCCGATATTTAACACTAGCGAGGTTTGCTATTACCTTCTTAGCTTACTTTCGCAATTTCAACGGCATTTCATAGCAAACGAAGCTGTACGGGCTGAGGGGTTAAGATGGTCGCCAGTCCTTCACTGCTCCTATAATTACTACTTTTTGTTCATTATTTTTCATATTCTTTGTGCTACTACTTATTATTCGTAACCTTGGTAATCAGGGAGCATCAGATGACGATAATAATGGGGGTGGCATACTGATCCTTCGCTTCTTATAGAAATGGATGCGGATGCGGATTGAGTTGCCCGGCCGTCAGCGACTCTTTCGCATATCCAAGCTCCGCCGGCACCCGAAGCGCTCTCTTCAGCCCCGTCAAGCGTTGCAAATGATGTCCGAACGTCATCGGCATCATTCCCGGAATCAGAACTTTTACGCAATGCAGCCCGTTTCGCAGCGTTTCCAGCGACGACTGATCCACCGCGATCACATCGAGGTTCAAGCGGCGAAATACCTCGATCGTGTCCTTCAGATCATCGGTCAGATCCGCATGAATTGCCTTACGCTTGAACTCCTCGTCAAACGTTCTGAGCGGACGCTGTCCGTCCAGCAAAAATTGCAGCCGTTCCTCTGCCTGCGGCAAACCGTACAGCATGACATGATCCTCCATTTGCCATACGAGAAACGGATCGTCAAGCATTTGCATAAAATGTTCCCTGCCCGCCTCAAATTTCTCTTGCAGGAAGATCAGCCTGCCGGCCAATTCGTGAATGGCGCTTTTCGCGGCCCGTACCGGATCCAAATGAGCTCCCGCCGCACAGATAAGATTCATCTTCCCGGGGCTGACGCTTTTCGCGAGCGCCCAAATGCTCGGAATCCCATTCTCCATCGTCATGTTAAACAAATGTACATCGTATCCGGCAACTGCGCGCAGCCTTTCGACCATGAGCCGCAGCTCCTGATCGTTAGCGGAATAGGGGTCCAGGCGCGGGATCGGCAATTGCGCGTACCAAGTCATCAGGAACGAGTCGCGCTCAGCCACTTCCAAAATTCCGTACAAGACGGCTTCCTCCAAGCTTCCGCCTAACGCACACCCGTTGGAGCCTTCCTGGACAAAGCCGCCACCGAATCCCGAGCTGTAATAAGCGAGACTCTCCGGAACAAGGATCGGACACTTCCGCACTAGCGAATAGCCCCATATCCAATCAATCGGGAGGTCGGGATCAAACGGTTCGAACGTGAAATCAGGCTGCGCGTACTGTTCCTTCGAATATAACCCAACCTTGGAGGGGTCGAGCGAATGATCCGCAACACGGTTGTAGCTGTCGTAGATTACGGTCCGTTTGCCGCGGGGGGTTATACCGCAGTGTCGCTCCAATCCTTCCAAGATCGCGGTCAATTCGCTTTCCGCATAAGAAAAGCTGCGGCCTCCCGTTATCTCATCTCCCATCAAAAACGACGGCAGATTGACCCCCACCCCGGCAAACGGCGACACGAGGTCAAGCATCTTGGCATTGAATACGCCGGTCCGGGAATCCATATAGTCTTTGGCCAAATGTTGTTTCAGGTCGTCTATCGGACGGCAGCGGTAACTGTCGGCGCTTATCTTCGGTCTCGGCTTGAGCGAAATGTTGGCCGCCGCCAATGAATCGTCGGGCAAGCGGCCGCACACCGGACAGAGCGGGTCAGGCAGAAAGAAATGGAGCGAGCTATTAAGAGTTTTCAGATTAACGATATACATATGCTCTTCCGTATGGGCTCGGCTGCCCTGAAGCACTCGCTGCGTCTCGGCAATCAGCAAGTGAGCTGCATGCATAAGTCCTGCAGGCGAAGATCTTACGGCACGTTGTATGTCCCCAGACGACGCCGTGAAACGCCGGTTATCCGCACACTGGGAGCATCCCGGCACACCCGGACGAACCAAAGGCCCGACTATGCCTTCTTCCATTGAAATAAAGCCCCGCAGCCACGGGATACCGGCCTGTTGCAGCACCTCTTCTGCCTCGAAGTATCCGGAGTAAGGCCAGTCATCGCGCAGCACCACAACCAATTTCGCCGCTTTCGGTATGTCTGAAGTGAAATCTGGCTGTCGAACGACCTGATAACAGTCCAATAGCTTTCCGCATACGAAGTCGGCCAATAAACCTTCTCCGACAACTGATATGATAGCATTCACGCAGATCACCTCATCGAATCTTATGTTTCGAAATAGAAAGCCGTTGAAACATATATTTTAAGCTTCTCTGTAATTTTAGGAAGCGTATATCCATCACCATTAACTTGAAATATTTAAAGTAACGCTGGCGACCACGATATTTTCCGTTCCGCTTCACACTTAAACTCCCACAAATCTCCAAGAACTTGACTTCTCGGATTTCGCCAGTAATCCATGGATCTTGGGAGCAGGAAATAAGGTATCTTTAATCGCTTCAATTTTCTCCTAATATCTTAAAGATGATTTCATTATATATTAGGGATGACTAGTATATGCACGTATTGGACAAGCTGCTTACAATTTTCAATAATAACCCCAAAGCCGATTTAACATATTGATCTTCAAAAAAGGAAAGTACAGTTTTATTCTGTACTTTCCTTTTTAGGTAATCCGAAAATATCTAAAGAGAACAATATATATGAATTTTCAGAGATGTGGATGTTCCCATTCAAAAAGCTCCCTAAGCGTTGTCATACAGCGACCCGGAAACATTTAGGATAGCTTTTGATTATCACGTTTTGGGCATTAAATCCTGCAGTATTTATTTAAACTACAAGGATTCTTTTTCCTTCATAAGGGAGTAGACCTCCGTATTCAAGGATCGCCAACAAGCGGAGGCTCTGGGAAGTAAATACGTCAATTTTATCTTTTATAAACTCGCTTTTCTTCATCCTTTTACTTTCAGTAATCTCATGCTATTTAAATTTACAATTAGAGATGCGCCAGTCTTGGTTAACCCCAACTGTTTGAAGCCCTTTAAGAGCTTTCACAGAGGTATCACGAATGGCATCCGCCACCGCCATAATACCGAATATCTTCTCTTTTGTTCCTATAATAACGATTGTATTTCCTTCTTGCTGAAGTGAAAGGATTTGGGATTCCAGTTCTGCCAGAGATGTGTTTAGCTCCAGAACAATTTAAGGTTACCAACAAAGTATTCCTCATCGCCAATAGTCTCGCCTATACCTTACCGACGATGTTTCTGAACTTATCGCTTAGAACGGTAGAGATGCCTTTATCCTTAAAGTACGCAACGACTGTTTTTGCGGTGGGGTGCGTGGAGTATTCTTCTAGCGTTCGCGCAATACTGAGTAGCTCTTCTTCATTTGATCGTGTTACTACAACTTGGAATAATGTGAAAGCACCCAAAAGGGACTAGTGGGATCCGAACCACGTATGCCCCTGGAACGCGCGATGATCTTGGAATGCAGCGCCTTATGGACTGGAAAAGAGACGTTTTTTGTAGGTGAACGACTGTTTTATGCATGGGTGGACAGGTATCCAATCGATGTTACCTACACAGGAGTATATTGTATAGCAATGTATCTCTGTTGGCAGAAAGGAGGTGGACGTTCGTGACATCCCAAATTCGGAAAGAGGACGTTCGTAAAATGGTCGGTAAACAAATTATGGCACTAAAAAAAGACGGAACAAGCGTATCGGGCAAATTGGTCAGAATTAGTGGAAACACGTTGATTGTAGCTCCACAAAAAGGTAAAAAAGTACAGGTTAAAGCGATCATCCCATTGGTATTGTTTGATCTCTTAGCCATCGGCACTGAACCTTTTGCATTCGGTGGTTTTGGTGGGTTTCCGTTTGGCGGCTTCGGTGGTCCAGGATTCTGGTGGTAAGATGAAATAAGGGGCTACACCGAAAGATTTATTTCGGCGCAGCCCTTTTTTTATTGAAGTTTTTATATATGGTTGGGCTCCTCGAGTATGCTTCGTTTGCTTCAATTGTCATAACTGTTGCAATTTTTTTCATATCTATTTTAAGGGGGCACTTCACGACATTGGCTGCAGTACTTTCCTTAAAGTATAAGACATGAGGGACAAATAGCTGCACATAAGATTGCTTGTGAAGAGTTGGGGCAGATCGGGAATTACGGAGGAGGAGTAAAATGACAAATTTGAACCATTCGATGCGACCTAAGATGAAAAGGGATACGTTTTTTCTCCATAATCCAAACGGTAGTGTGTATTTTCGAAACAACGAAAGCTCGTTCCGCATGGAAGGCGCATTCAACGGGGGGAATAGGTTAGAGGATTTGCCAGACCAACACCGGAACCAGGTATATAGAACTACAGAAATGTTGTATCGTAATGGCTTTGTTCAGGATGTGAGCCAACACACTCCACACCAACTGCCGGAAGGGGTTCTCAAAGAGTATGCTTCTCAAATTGAATTTTTGGACAATTTCGGTGATTCGGGTGCTTACCGGTTTCAGTCCTATCGTCAGGCCAAAGTATTGACGGTCGGCTCTGGTCCATTATTGATCTCGGTCATTTCTGCGCTGCTTGTATCCGGAATGCCCAAGTTTCACGTGCTAGTCTCTGGCTCAGAGCCGACTGATCGTCAACGGATGCTAGAACTGGCGGCACATGCCCGTAAAACGGACCCCGAGGTGACAATAGAGGAAGTTACCCTGCAGAAGGAAGGGGTTAGTAGTTGGCGGGAGGCTGTGAGACCGTTTGATTCAATTTTGTTTGTGTCACAGGAGAGTGATATCGAGGAATTGCGGGTTCTTCACGCGGTTTGCAGGGAGGAGAAGAAGGTGTTTCTTCCCGCAGTGTGTCTGCAGCAGGTGGGTCTGGCGGGTCCGCTAGTGCATCCGGACTTTGAGGGTTGCTGGGAGTCAGCGTGGCGCAGCATTCACGAATCTGCGATTTATAAAGCTCCTCAACCGCACTCCTTTTCTTCCACAGCGGGAGCGATGTTAGCGAATGTGATCGTGTTTGAATTATTAAAAAAGATTACAGGAGCGAACGATGCGGAACAAAGTAATCAATTCTTCCTGCTTAATCTGGAGACATTGGAAGGAAAATGGCATTCGTTCATGCCCCATCCGCTTGTGACCGGACGCACCGCAGCAGAATGGATTCACGATTTCGATCTGCAGCTCGAACGGAGATCAAGCAAAAGTGAGAACGGACTGCTCCCTTACTTCAGTCGGTTGACATCGGCTGAATCAGGGATTTTCCATATTTGGGAGGAGGGAGACTTAAAGCAGCTACCGCTCTCACAGTGTCGCGTTCAGGCAGTCGATCCGCTATCGGAAGGGCCGGCTGGGTTTCTGCCAGACATTGTTTGTACAGATTTGACGCATGAGGGAGCGAGGCGGGAAGCGGGGCTGGCCGGGATTGAAGCTTATGTGTCGCGAATGGCCTGCCTGCTCGTTTCGACGCTTCCATCCTATCAGGAATTAGAGTGCAACAGGATAGATCCGCAGGAATTTATTGGCGTTGGAGCGGGAGAAACGGTTGCGGAAGGCATTGGCCGAGGGTTGCAAAGGAGTTTGGCCGAGGTACTGGGCAAGCGACAGGCATGTCAGTTGCCTTCTGTCTTTCGAGTACAGTTGCCTATAATAGAAGATAAACACTGCCAGTTTTATTTGCAGGCTCTGACGACGATGAAGGGAGCACCACTGATTGGTTTAGGAGAGGAAGTATCCGGATTCCCTGTGATGTGGGTCGGTACAAGTGATCGTTGGTATGGCGGTGTAGGGTTGAATGTGACCATGGCGTTGCGGGATGCTTTGAAACAGGCTTTGTTGGAGGTACAAAACCAACCGACTTGCCTCACATCGAAAGTGTTGGAGGTATCGTCCGTGCATCTAGCTGAACAGTTGCCGCTAATCATTGAGATCCCTTCATGTGAAGTGACATTAAAATCGGATGTTCTGCAGTCCGCCTTGCAAGTCTTGGAACGGAACGGTAAGAGGCTCTTGGTCTTGGATCTGGCAGTAGCACCGTTTTTGAAAGAGGAAATGGCAGGAGTGTTTGGCGTGTTGCTACGAGAGGGGGAATCCCGGTGAGCGCTATTGCTATGATTGTGGGTGATGGAGTGTTAGCGGACTTCGTATACGAGGAACTTTCAGCCCAATTCGAGGTTGTACGCCAGATCAATTTCGAGGCAGGTGTACCGGAAGCGGTGAATTTTGTGCTGGTGCTGCACGATGCGTGAGCGGCGGCTTCCTTCAGATATCGGAATGATTTGGATGGAGCACATGAGAGCCCCGTTTCACTCAACTCACTGCACGGTTGTGTGTATAATGTTGATGGCATTTGGACGGCGCGTACCAGTATGAAAGCGCTGCTCATACGTTGCGACGGGTAAGCCATGCAGGCTGCAGCAGGGAATGCCTTCCGACAACGTGAAATCCCTTAAAGAGTTTATTGATATTGTTGGCCAGCATTGGAACCATGAAAAAACAAGGCCGTATTCTAATCTATATCAGCGATAGGGACCGTTTTTTCTCTTTGTGTTGGATTAAGGAATTACCATGCAAAAGCTGATGTGATGATAACCAAAAGAATAAAAAGAACCAAAATAGCTGTTGCGCTTGAACCATAACCTGCACAACTTGCACCATAACCTACTGCTCCCATGTTTACTCATTCCCCTCTGCTGATTTGTCACTACGGTATAAATTATGTTTGTTAAATAGTGATTGCGTGGACGTATGAACCAAATTGAGTGTTGGAATAGCCGGCATTCGTAAAAAAGAATTCGGATGGTCCCTGCAGGTGAGTGACGGCAGCTATGTTGGTGTTTGTGAATTTGTACCACCGGAAGCACGATCTGCATTTTTCAAAATAGCCGAGTATCACCCGGAAAAAATAACCGCAAATTCCACTTATGTGTCCACACATTATTTTTAAATTTGAATCTTATATATTAAGCTTCCACAGCCACTTATCTCATATTTCACCCTCCATTTACCATAAAAAAGTCACCCTGAGATTAAGATTAAGGGTGACTTTTTTTATGATAAGAACAACGAGAAAAAACGGCCCGTATGTTATTTCGCGGCCGCTTTTTCTCGTTGTTATTTGTGTTGGATTAAGGAATTACCATACAAAAGCTGAAGTGATGATAACCAACAGAATAAAAAGAACCAAAATAGCTGCTGCGCTTGAACCATAACCTGCACAACTTGCACCATAACCTACTGCTCCCATGTTTACTCATTCCCCTCTGCTGATTTGTCACTACGGTATAAATTATGTTTGTTAAATAGTGATTGCTTGGACGTATGAACCAAATTGAGTGTTGGAATAGCCGGCATTCGTAAAAAAGAATTCGGATGGTCCCTGCAGGTGAGTGATGGCAGCTATGTTGTTGTTTGTGTATTTATACCACTGCAAGCCCGATCTGCATTTTTCAAAATAGCCGAGTATCACCCGGAAAAAATAACCGCAAATTCCCCCTATGCGTCCAAGGACAAATCGGCCAGCTACTTCAAAATGCTGGAAATCCCGCAGTTCGTTGCGAATACATCGAGAACTACGTTCTGTCCGTTATGAAGAGCATGTAGAAATTATCTTTAAGCTCTCTGTTATAGATTTAGCATATGGAGTTGAGGGGAGTCGAACCCCTGTCCGAAAATATTGTCACTGACATCTAAGAGTGTAAGTCACAATTTAGATGTCACCCTAGCATCGCTTCATTTTCTCCGAAGAGTATTAGTAACACTCTTAATTGAATCAATACTATTAATACCCACACAACCTAAGCATAATTGCAATATTATACCTATAAGATGCACTTGATGAAATGCAGGTGTTAGCAAAAATCGATCATTAGCACTGATCTTTCATTTTGGTTATTTGCGTTGTATGTATGATTAATCGAGGAGTTGGTAATATTGCTATGATCTATGCAGCTCTTGGAGATTCCATCACATTTGGGGAAAATGCCTCCTCTTTTGCAAATGCTTATCCCCAATTGACCGTATCTACATTAAATTCAAGCTCCCATAAGGCTACATGTTATGTTATGGCTCGGCCTGGTTGGACCAGCGATGATCTGTTAGATTCAGTGATATGGCGGGGGGCCTCAGTTATTCGGCATGCTGCTGTTGTTTCGATATGGATCGGAGGCGTGGATTTAGCAAACGCAGCATTGATTTCACTTCGAAATCAGCAGCCATTAGCCGCAAAACAAATTGCAGCAAACTATAGACGCAACCTAGGTGCCATTGTATCCCAAATAAAAAAAGGATGTCATGCCCGCATCATCTGCTGCACGCAGTACAACCCATTCCCTAACAGTCCTCTTGCTGTTGAGTCAGTAGACAAACTTAATCGTATAACGAAAGAGCTCACCCAAAGTTACGATGTAAGTATTGCTCCCGCTCATACATGGTTCGAAGGAAAACAAGCGAATCTTATCTATGGATATCGAAATGGAAAAATTGAGGATGCCTTGAGCGGATCTCTGCCCATCCATCCAAATGATAAGGGGCATCAAGTTATTGCAATGGGAATGGCACCCTATCTTATACCTCGTAAGTAGCATTGAGGCGCGGGCCGGCGCATGGCTTTTTGTAGGGTCCGTGGTCGCACCATAAGCGCCGTTACTTAAACGGTAAAGTGTTACTCCAAATCAACAGAGGCCTGGTAGATAAGGTATTTACTCAACTCTAACGGGAAACTATAGTTTTCATGAAGACTCAGGACGAGGCTGCTGGGATGATCGGTGGCCTTTATTACGTTAACGGACAGGATACTCAATAACTCTGAATAGTCCTTATGAATTTGTTTTAGTGAAAATACACAAGAAATGTGGTTAATGTTTGGATATATTATCTTGAGGAGTTATTTCTTTGTCTAAAAGGGGAAAAGGAGTTGTATTTTGCTTTCTTGCAGCTTTTCTATTATCCGTACAATATCTAAGTGCAGCGATCTTTGGCTCAAATGTAAGCTCATGGAATCCACAGTTATTTCAAAATATCCTTTATTCTTTTGGCGACTATCCTGTAACTCTGAGTAAATTTTCACTCTTAGTAGGAATAGGTTATATAATTTGGGCTGTGGTTGACGAGTATGTACGAAACCTTAAAACACAAAATAATAAGTGGTGCCAGACAGAACTGCTACGTAGTGGTTGAGATAACGGAAAACGATCGTGTGGGAGTTGCCTGTAGCTGCTCCTTTTTTCTTTTAGTTGACGGGCAGATTACAATTTATCCATTCAAAACCGAAGTATCAAAATAATCACTTAGATACGGATAAAGGCAAGTCCAAGGCCATCCGCAAAGGTTGGACTTGGACTTGCCTTTATAGACAGAGCGGTGAACCTTATCACAAGTCATGCAATTTTTTTGCTCAATGCGATTCCTTATGAAGATTGGATCATTCGGGCGACACGTTCCCCAAGCTCGGACGACGCCTGGTACAGGTAGCTAAGCACGATGTTTTGCGTTTCGGGGGATATGCCAGCAAGATCGACGGCCAGGTTATCTACCAAGTGTTCTTGCTGCAATGGGGCAAGAGCATGATAATACTGACCGGCTTGCGCGAAGTCGTCTTGCTTGGGCGGGTCGGACCGCACGAGGGGTCCTTCCACGAATCTCCCGTTGCCGCTGGTCACAAGGGAATCAGGCGTCCAGTTCTGCTGATGATTAATCGGAATCTTGCGGAAATCCGGCCCAAGCCGCCGGCGCTGCGAATCCCAATAAAGATTTGCACGCCCCTGAAGTATCTTATCGTCCGATAACTCTGCGCCTTCCAGCAGGTTGGAAGGGGAGAAAGCCAACTTTTCTACTTGCTCCATATAATTATCCGGATTGCGATTTAATACCAATCTCCCGACTGGCAGTAAGGGATATTGCCGCTCATCCCATACCTTTGTATTATCCAACGGATCATAAGGGAGAAAGGACTCGTCTTGGGGGTTCATCAGCTGCACGTAAAGCCCATATTCAAACGTTTTGCCCGCGTTCAGCGCATCGAATAAGTCCTTGCCGGCATAATCCGGATTCTCGCAAGCGAGCCGAGCTGCTTCTTGACGGTCAATATACTGGACACCCGCAAGAGGCAACCAATGATACTTCACGTAAGTGCGGACACCTTGCGCGTTTTTCCAGACGTATGCATTTACACTGTGACCCGGGATGTGGCGAAGACTCTTGACAGTACCCGCGTCGGAGTAGAGCCGTACGAGAAAGCTTGTGCATTCCGGTGCTCGGGCGACGAAACTCCAAAATCGTTCCGGATCGATTAGGTTGTTGACGGGCGACGGCAGGAAGGCATTGATAAACTCGGGAAAGCGGATGGCGTCTCTGACGGCGAATACAGGGATATGGTTACAGACAAGATCGAACACCCCATGATCCGTATAGAACTTGGTGGCGAGTCCGTGTACGTTACGGGAAGTATCCGGCGTGCCTTTGTTGCTGACGGCTAAGGAGAATCTTACTGCGACAGGGACCTGCTGACCCGGATTTTGCAAGAAACAAAGCTGCGTGTAAGCCGTCATGGCATGTACGGTCTGAAAGTAGCCGAATGCGCCATATCCTTTGGCATGCACGGGCCTTTCTAACAATTTCGAATGGATGAAAGTCTCCAGCTTTTCATGAGGCCAAAACAACAACATTGATAGAACTTATATATTAATTAATTGATTAATATACTAATAAAAAATATTAACAACAAAAAATTAAGATGATTCCTTTTTGTTGTTAGGAATTAATCTATGAATTTCTATATTTAGAACAAAACATATTTCGTACAAAGTATATAATGAAATTTTCTGAACACCATTTTCAAGGTTTGTAATTGAAGTTCTAGAAAGGCTTATACGATCACTTAACTCTTGTTGAGTTAAATCTTTAAATCGTCGAGCTGCTCTTATTCGTTGGCCAATTTCTGCATACAAAAGAGTCTCAACTTTCCAATCGCTATAACGATAATTTGATTTTTGTTTCATATGACACTTTACCATTCATTGTTATTAGGCATCCAAAAAATCTAGCGAGTGGAGTACCGATTACATTTTTTCAGTTCAAAAAGAATCATCATGAAAAAGTGATCGATTTAGAGTGTCCGAACCAGCAAAATAAAAAGATAAATCAAATGAAAGAAAGGATGGGCATATAGAGATATTATGGATTCAAATTATCCAGAAAATTATGAAAGTGAATCTAGGGATATTGATAAGCATGCGCTAGCTGAGGCGATTGTCCAATGACACAAATGTGCCTACATAATCAGATTGACAAAAGCTTGAGAAATTAGGCTTTTTTATTTTTTATGTAGGTTGATTTGTGTCAACGAAAAATGCACAAATGTCCCTACATTGTAGTATTGTGACACAAATTAACCAACATTGTAGCGGATAATAACCTCAAATTTTTTATATT
>NZ_JAAIKC010000028.1 GCF_010820665.1 Paenibacillus sp. SYP-B3998
GGAGGTAACAGGGGTTCGAGTCCCCTACGGGTCACCATTTATACTCCTATGGAGGCTTAGCTCAGCTGGGAGAGCATCTGCCTTACAAGCAGAGGGTCGGCGGTTCGATCCCGTCAGCCTCCACCATAATTTTATCGCGGGGTGGAGCAGCCCGGTAGCTCGTCGGGCTCATAACCCGAAGGCCGCAGGTTCGAATCCTGCCCCCGCAACTAACCTCTTAGCAGAGGGAACTACTTCGTGTGGAGCCGTGGTGTAGAGGCCTAACATGCCTGCCTGTCACGCAGGAGACCGCGGGTTCGAATCCCGTCGGCTCCGCCATTTTTTTGAAAATAAATCATGCAGGGCTTGGTAGCTCAGTCGGTAGAGCAGAGGACTGAAAATCCTCGTGTCGGCGGTTCGATTCCGTCCCAAGCCACCATGAATATGGATACGCCGTTGTAGCTCAACTGGTAGAGCAACTGACTTGTAATCAGTAGGTTGGGGGTTCAAGTCCTCTCGACGGCATGCTTCTATTGGGGATTAGCCAAGCGGTAAGGCAACGGACTTTGACTCCGTCATGCCAAGGTTCAAATCCTTGATCCCCAGTACTTTCATGAGTCATTAGCTCAGTTGGTAGAGCACCTGACTTTTAATCAGGGTGTCGTAGGTTCGAATCCTACATGACTCACCATTTGCCTTATTAACAGTATGCGCGTATGGCGGAATTGGCAGACGCACTAGACTTAGGATCTAGCGGGTGACCGTGGGGGTTCAAGTCCCTCTACGCGCATCAAAACTCCATAGAGTAATCATTTATGTGCATTACTTTATGGGACCCATGCGGAAGTGGCTCAGTGGTAGAGCATCGCCTTGCCAAGGCGAGGGTCGCGGGTTCGAACCCCGTCTTCCGCTCCATCTTACTTAGGCGCTATAGCCAAGTAGTAAGGCAGAGCTCTGCAAAAGCTTTACCCCCAGTTCGAATCGGGGGGAGCGTAATTACTGCTGAAAGCAAGCCGGAGTGGCGGAATCGGCAGACGCACAGGACTTAAAATCCTGCGATAGGTGACTATCGTACCGGTTCAAGTCCGGTCTTCGGCATTACCCATTAAGCGCCCTTAGCTCAGCTGGATAGAGTATTTGACTACGAATCAAAAGGTCGGGAGTTCGAATCTCTCAGGGCGCGCCATTTAAAAAAAGATTGAAACATGATCGGGACGTAGCTCAGCTTGGTAGAGCACCTGCTTTGGGAGCAGGGGGTCGCATGTTCAAATCGTGTCGTCCCGATATTTATGCGGGTGTAGTTCAATGGTAGAACTTCAGCCTTCCAAGCTGGTAGCGTGGGTTCGATTCCCATCACCCGCTTTCCGCATGACAAACAATGAAAGCCTTGTGCATCAAGGCTTTTTTGCTTTTTATACACAGCAGGTGAATGCGCAGAATGTCATGAGACAACGAATGAACGAATGATTCAGGTAAAAACGTTTGCCTCACAGATATGAAAAAGCCATTATTAGGGACTATACGATTCGCGTTGGATACATTGCTTGTATTCGCATCGTCCTTCTTCAGTCTCATGCATAATTCGACCTCAATAAATTCATATTAACGAAGTCACGCTATCCCACACTTAAAGGAGACTTCGAGATGCAGCAGCAAACTCAATCCAGTAATCAAACACAAGTCACACCGAATTTGAATCATGGAGGCCACGAGCTTTTTGATTTGCACGAGGTGCTATCCTGTACAATTAATGTGCTGGACCAGTTCATGATCTTTAGACAGTTTGTACAAGATAGTGAGCTTTTGGATATTCTCGATCGCCAATACAATTTTACACTTGCTCAGTACAACCTGACGGCGGAATGCTTCACAACGGGTCAAAAGCCGAGCCAAGAAACGTCTACGTACATGATTAAAGACGTGACGCAACCGATCTACGGTATTAAACCGAGTCAACCGAAAAAACCGAATCAATCCCTAGCAGATGTGAAGGATGCAGGAATTAGCGGACACATGATAGGTCTGATTAAAACCCATGCCTCGCTGCTTACAATGACTTCTGTAGAAGTTACGAATCCTGTGGTTCGTCGCGTGTTGGCTTCCCAAGTACAGAACTTTATCGAAATGGCTTATGAAATTTTCTTATATCAAAATAAACATGCCTATTACCAAGTCCCTCAATTAGAAGCTTCGGATATGCAAAAGATGTTGAATACATTCGTACCAGCAACTGGAACGCCGCAATTACCAGCCAATAACAAAGCAGCTACCGTTCACTAACAGCTAAGAGAACCCAGCCTAGGCCAATCAGCCGATGCTGGGTTTTTGCTTGTCCTGTGTCCATAGTTTGGGGATAAAAATCAGCTTTGATGCAAACAGTACTAGGGATATGGAGGCGAAAGCGCTGGGTACTTCACAAAGCAAAATGCCTTGGTGGCAATTAACTTTATTTGGGATTGGCTGCACAATCGGGACAGGGTTCTTTCTCGGTTCTAATATAGCGATTCAGAAAAGCGGATATTTGGTGCTGCTTGTTTTTTTGTTGGCCGCGTTAGCAACCCTTTTTGTATATGAGGCATTAGCTCAAATGACTGCGCATCATCCTGAAAAGGGATCATTTCGAACGTATGCCAAAAAAGCCTATGGCCGGTGGGCAGGCTTTAGCCTAGGATGGGTGTATTGGTCCGCGGAAATGCTCATTTTAGGAAGCTCTCTGACGGCGATAGGGCTATTTACACAATTCTGGCTTCCTAGTATCCCACTCTGGCTTATGGCTGCTAGTTACTCGGCACTTGCTCTTCTCGTCGTTATTCTGGGTTCCCAAGGGATTAACAAAGCTGAAAATTTGTTTGCTATTGTCAAAATTGCCGCTGTCATGACGTTCATTATCGTAGCTGGAATTGCTCTCTTCAAAGGCGCAAGCGGGGGGATGTCCGTTCAGAGAAGCGCGCTACAATGGTATGGAACTGGCTGGCTAGGTGCATGGAAGGGGCTGCTCTATGCATTTTATGCTTTCAGTGGTATTGAGGTCATGGGGTTCATGGCGATGAATTTAAGTAATCCCAAAGAAGCGCCTTTGGCTGGTCGGATGCTGCTGCTTGTCGTTACGGCATTATACGTATTTTCAATCGGCTTAGCGCTTCTCTTTATTGTCAAAGATCGAATGACTCCTGACCAAAGCCCGATGCTGCTCTCTCTGGAGGCCATGGGATTACCTGTTTTAGTACATATCATGAATGGTGTGTTCATTATCTCGGGGTTCTCAATTCTTGTTGCTTCGCTTTATGCAGTATCCACCATACTAGTTGCTCTGTCGGAGGATGGGGACGCTCCTAGGCGGCTTGCCGATAAGAAAGGGAAGAGACAGCTGCCACTGTATGCACTCGGTGTTAATGCGATTGGTTTATTCATGTCGATCATGCTGGCTTTGGCTATGCTTAAACATTTATTTGAACATCTTACGACTGCAGGTGGCTTGGTTCTTTTGTATACATGGCTGTTTATTCTTGCTTCCTATCTCAAGCTGTTTAAGCCAGGAGCAGGCGGTCTGGTGAAATCCTGGTTAGCGATTCTCCTCATTGTGACAGCCGTGACGGGAACGCTCATGGAGAAAACCGGGAGGCCCGGTTTCTGGGCAAGCCTACTAATCGTTATCCTCATTTTGCTAATTACAAGATGGATGCAGCATAATTGGGCACATGAGGAGTCGGCTTAGCCAGGCCTTTACGATTTATGAAAATGCACGCCAAGGGCTTTGAATTTGTTCTTCATATAAGTAAATGGACACTTGGACGGTACGCTTTCATCATCTCGCAGGAAATATTGCTGCCATTCTTGGTTGTCCTCTTGCCCGTACCATTTTAGAGATGGATGTGCTGGAACGCCGTCATAATCAACTAATTTTTTGCGAATGATCTTCTTCATATTCCGCCCAAATGGGGTAGAGTCATTAACCTCCTCGAAAACCCAGCGTGGCTGAAACGCCAGAAGGAAACAGGGGAATTGTCGGCTCTTACGAACTTCGTGTGCAGGTGTTCCACAAAAGGTGAAGTAAGGATGCCCGTCATAGCAGAATTCCCAGGATGGGTGAGAAGGGTCTGTAGAGATATGTTCAGGCCAAGGGATCTGATCAATTGCACTAACACGGCTGAGGACAGACCAAAATAGCTGCTCGTAATCGGCTATGGAAAATGTCTTCGTAAGCTCTTCCGATGTTTTGAAAAAAACAACGAGCGAGGCATACTTCCCTGTTTGGCGCGAACAGTCGCCGTACTGCTGTAAGAGGTGTGCAACGTCTAGGACAGCTTGCTCGGATCTTGGATCTTCGGCGAAGCCGAATCGTAGGTTATCAGAAAGGAAACCCTGGCGTCCCGGTACACAAGGATACGTATTTCCCGGATCGGCAATCATATTTCGAAATTGACGAAAGGCATTCTGTTGCCATTTTGGCAGATCGCCTAGATGATCATAGAGCCAGCCTTTGGTTTTCAATTCTGCCATGAGAAAGCCCTCCTTCATCATACGGAGCATACTATGCGAAGGAGGGGAGATGGGTGAATGCCCAAAGGTTAGCTAGTTAGCTGCACAAATGCCTGATAGCCGAAGTAGAGACCGAAGCCAACAAGGGAGAGGCCAGCTAAAGCTGAAATGGTTTGTAAAGTGGCGTGATTCCCGAACTTGTGGAAGGAACTGGCCAGCGCTGCCATAACAAAATCCCATAACAGGATGCCTGCAAAAATACCCAAACTATGCCACAGCACCTGGGTGACACCATGATTTTGCACACTTTCAGCAAGTATCGAGCCGTATATGCCGAGCCAAAACAAAATGTTAAGCGGATTCATAAGCGCCATCAGAAATCCGGAGCGGAATGAGCTGACCCCCGATTGAACCTCTCGTGTGCCGACCTCAGGCATTTGTTTCAGATTCTTTAACGTTTCAACCCCCGTATAAATGAGTACAAAGCACCCAAACACCCAAAGAAATGTTTTCATAAACGGTGTGCTTAAGAAGTGCGCCAAACCAAAATAAATTAACAGCATGTACAGCAAATCGGCGAACATCGCCCCGAGTCCAATCAACCAGGCATGCGTAAAGCCGAAACGGGCTCCCTTATCGAGCTGAGCGGCATTAATGGGACCGATGGGGGCTGATAACGATATGCCTAGAAACATATAGGTGAAAAATGCATGCATCGACATCGCTCCTTGAACATCAAATCACTTGTACAAGTGAATTTATGCAAGGACTCCTTCTATTAGAATGAGTTACATGATTTCGACCTTAATTGATGTACACTTGTATCCATTACAGGTGCTTTCCTCACAGGGACAAGCAGATATAGCGGCGATAAGGTCCATTTCGGCACGTAGTTCTATGTAGTCTCCCTGTTTGGACAGAGGTTTTTCTACACTTATTTGTCCAGAAGGCTCGATGACTGTGTTCATAAACAAGTTAAACGGATAATGTTGATCAGGCGCAGGGATGTGGAAGGCATCAAGCGCTTTATTTAAGTTTTGATAGCAGCTTGCGTGATTCTGCTTATTGTACAGGACCTCATACATCTCAGGACGGCAGGCGGAATTAATTAAATCGTGTCGACCTACGGTATCGGCCATCACGGTGAGGAGAGGGCGATATTTATTGGAATAGATCAGATCACCGGGCTTTACGCTAATCGCATGCAGAGCATCCATCGTAACGCTGGGATCTAAACGCTCGCTGGTATCATCGGCACGATAGGCTACAAAGTCGGCAACCTGCTCACCTTCGACATCGCTTACTCTGACGACTTGTCCTTGCGCTAGTTTGAAGCCCAAGCCTTGGGTTGCGGGAATCAGCCATTTTTGCTTGATCATTCGTTTCCTCCCATAGATGCATAGGTAACAGCTCCTTTAACAGTATGGCTTTTGGGTGGTGGTGTCATGCAAGCGGATGATAGGCAGGGAGGGGGCGGAGTAGGTACAGGTGCAAGGGGCTGTCATGAATGAAAAAAAGGGCCTGGACTTGTTAGCCAGCACCCGTCAGGAGGTTTACTTGTAACCTCAATAGTCTTTGCGATTATTTATGTAGGCGGATACGTGCCATAGATTACTGCTGTCATAAAATTTGAAATAATTGCCTACGGGTTGATTCAATCCATACACGGAACCCGTTAATGAACTAGCAACCAGCGTGTAATTTTTATAGATATCAAAGGTTCCGTTAATCTGACTAGCTGTGCTTGAAGTGAATGTCTTCAAGCGGAATTCATAGTGGTTACCGCCAGCATCGACAATTGCATTGAAGAATCCTGTATTACCAGAGCTAAGAGGGACTTCTGTCCAGCTGATAATCGCGTTGCCGGCTGTTGGTGTGTACCAAGTTCCATTATCCTCCAAGGCCAGAGGCGTTTGAGACCAGATGCTGTGAACATAATTCGTTGGCGCGGCTGTAGCTGAGAACGTTGTAAGGCCTACTACAAGTGCCACCAATAAAACAACGCTCAAGATTCGTTTTTTAAATTTCATCACTTCATCTCCTTTAGGTTAAGAGTTACGATTGGCATCGCAGTGATACATAAATATGAGAGTACACGTAAAAAATGACAGCGAATATTGCAGAAATAATGAATGGCGTATTCTTTTTAAACATTACGCTAAACAGATATACTAATTCGGTCGATATTGGTATTATTAATTGCATTAACTACATGCAAAAAGGTAGCTTTAAATGATCAAGGAAAACGACAAACGTGCATAAAGGAGACTGGGCATGTCATTTACACAGCATTTGATTCGCACCTATCAAGAGGCTTGGAGCCAGACCAAATTACACCCGTTTGTACAAGAAATTGGTCAAGGTACTCTAGATCGAAGTAAATTTCGTTTCTATATGATTCAGGATTACTTGTATTTAATTGATTATGCGAAGCTGTTTGCTTTGGGAGTGGTGAAAGCAACTGATTTGCAAACAATGAGCGAGTTCGCAGCACTGCTTCACTCTACCCTGCATGAGGAAATGGGACTACACCGATCATATGCCGCCCAATTCGGCATTTCAGAGGAAGAGCTAGAGCAGGCGGAACCTTCTCCCATCACATTAGCGTACTCACACTACATGCTGCATGCTGCGCAGAACGGCTCGTTGGCCGAACTAACAGCGGCACTTTTACCTTGTATGTGGAGCTACTGGGAGATTGGCTGCATGCTTAAGGAAATACCTGGGGCAGATGAGCACGCAGACTATGGAGAATGGGTGCGCATGTATAGTTCCGATGAGTTTGGCGCGCTGGCACAGTGGTGTATTGGCTTAATGGATCGTTTGGCGGAAGGGAAGTCGGGCGCTGATCTCGCTAGGTTGGAGACGATCTTCCTGAATACGACACGCTATGAAACAATGTTTTGGGAGATGGCCTATGAAGGGCAAATGTGGCCGGAGTCTTGTAAGATATAGTATACAATTGGACAAGGGAGCTGGATAAAATGAACGTTATGAAAATTCAAGTTTACTACATCGCAGTATGCATCCTAGTGGTGACGCTATTATTTCCCGCTCAGACTCAAGCAGCCTCCACGGGAGCAAATATCGAAGACCCCGTTCTCGAGCAAGCGATCCGCGACGAATTAAAGCTTAGTGCCGATCAAACACTGGATTTCAACACTATGGAAAAGCTTACTTCCCTTTTTCCTCAAGGCAAACGGAAGATTAAGAGCTTGAAAGGTTTGGAGATGGCTTACAATCTTACACGGTTGTATTTGCCCAATCAAGAGATTACCGACATAACGCCGCTTAGTGATTTATATCAACTGGATTTTCTTGCTTTGAATGATAATCAGATTACTAATATTTGTCCTATATCAAGTCTGACGAGATTACAGAAGTTAATCATTAGTGGAAATCAAATTGAAGATGTTAGCTGTTTCAAGCAATTAACCTCTCTCACAGACTTGCTTGCAGGAAAAAATAAAATCAAAGATGTTACCTCACTTTCTAAATCGAAGATTAAATGGCTGGATGTTTCCGGAAATATGGTATCTGATATTTCTTCGACAACCACGATGAAGGAGCTGCGCAATCTCTACGTGGATCAGGGGAATTTGAATGAGAAATCTAAGCAATTGCTAGAACAGCTTAAACAGTCTGGAATTGCTGTAAATCAAAATTCAAAGAATGTGGATAACAACTCAGGAATTACCGTTTTAGTAAATGGGGATAGAGTGCTGTTCGATCAATCTCCTAGGGTTGAAGAGGGAACGACTCTCGTTCAATTTCGACCACTATTTGAAAAGCTAGGCTTTACTATCCAATGGGATGACAATACGAAGACCATTCAAGCACATAAAGAGGGAGTGCGCCTCAGCTTGCAGGTGGATAACGAACACGCTAGCTTAAATGGTTCTCCATATGTATTACCCATTGCGCCCATAAATGTCGAGGGAAATATTTTTGTTCCGATTCGTTTTGTAGGAGAAGCTTCAAAGTATGAGGTGACTTGGGAAAAGTCGACGAAGACGATCTACCTCATGACTGATCATGATGTAGTTAGTCCTGATGGGAAGTCTCAATTGAAGCTAAGTGGCAAATGGTTTGATAAAACACCTCCTAGCGATGAATTACAAATATTTACTGTGAGCGGCGACAATACCATCATGTCCATAACAGAGCCTGACGCTGATTTATCTCAGTTTGAGTCGCTTGCGGTCTATGAGAAATCCATCATAGATTCGCTGGAGTCACAAATCAAAGATTACAGTCAAGGCATCGAGATGAAGATTAATGGATTGGATGCAAGTCAATTTTCTTATACATATATTTCTCCAAAAGGAACTCACTATACCTATGTCCAAACCCTAATTAAAGGAAAGTACAGTTTTTTTAGAGTTATTTTATTAACAACGGATAAGATGAACGCTGAGGTTAATCAAGAATATCAGAACATCCTCCAGAGTTTTCAAGAAATTAAAACGGCCTCTCAATTAAATCAAGAGAAGATCAGTAAGCTGACGCCTAAAGAGTATGTATTAGATATTGCCCATTTCTATCGCAAATTAGGTTTCTTTCAGAAGGATAAGAGTTTATCAGATCAACGCTTTGATGATAAGTTCCTTGAGTTCTATCAAGGATATGCAAATAAGGATAGGGATCCGTTTGACACGAAGAAGGCATTCAATGAATTTGCGGATCTTTATGTTTTGCAACAGGACAAGGATCGTGTCTGGATGGAGAATACGGAAGTTGAGGTAGGACAGGGGAAGGACGTTTATGTCCAAATGTTAAAAGAATGGAGCGCAATCTCTCGGGGTTCGTTTCTCCCTACAGGCATCGTGGAAACATGGGATGCAGATGAGGAAAGCGTAGCGCTCACCTTCACGTTAAATGGACAGAAGCAAACGATACACCCTGCGTACACGAACGATTATATAGATACTGACATCTT
Organism: Paenibacillus sp. SYP-B3998; assembly: GCF_010820665.1. Lineage (GTDB taxonomy): Bacteria > Bacillota > Bacilli > Paenibacillales > NBRC-103111 > Paenibacillus_E. The sequence goes on from NZ_JAAIKC010000028.1 coordinate 9,398, forward strand.
GTTCGAGCTTAATGAAATGATGAAGGAAACGGGGCATCAGTTTGCTGAAGTTTACACGGATCACGGTGAGTCGTTTGTTACCGTGTTGACGGAAGAAGAGAAGGCAAAAATGGCGCAGGAGCGATTTATCGATTTTTACTCCTATGACTAGTTGAAACAGTTAAATAAAAAAAGATCATTTTGATTTTATCGAAACGGGGAAAACAGACATGACAACGATAGGAATTGATTTAGGGACAACGAATAGTCTTGTTGCCTATTGGAGCGATAACGGTCCCTTCATTATACCGAATGTGCTCGGCGAAAATCTTACACCTTCAGTAATCAGCGTGGATGAGAACGGAGAAATTCTTGTTGGACAAATTGCCCAAGAGCGGCTCATTACACATCCGCATGTAACAGCGGCTACATTTAAACGCTATATGGGGACAGAAAAAATTATTCAGTTAGGAAAATATTCATTTTTGCCCGAAGAGCTTTCATCATTCGTGATTAAATCCTTAAAGGCAGATGCCGAAGCATTCTTGGGGCATCCCGTGTCGGAAGCCGTTATAAGCGTTCCCGCATATTTTAATGATACCCAGCGCAAAGCGACGAAGCGCTCTGCCGAATTGGCTGGGCTCAAAGTGGAGCGGTTAATCAGCGAGCCAACGGCTGCTGCACTTTCCTATGGTCTTCATCAGAAGGAAGCGGAAACGAAATTTCTCGTATTTGACTTGGGTGGTGGAACCTTTGATATTTCTATCATGGAATTATTCGAAGGCGTTATGGAGGTTAAATCTATCGCCGGTGATAACTTTCTTGGGGGAGAGGACTTTACCCATCTACTTGTATCCTATTTCATCGAATCGCAGGGCATCAATATGCAGGCACTTGATAATAAAGCGCGTTCTGCGCTTATTAAGCAGGCGGAGCTTTGTAAACGTGCGCTGGGTCAAAACAATGTTGGGGAAATGAGTTTTGAACACGACTCTAAAATGTATCAGATTAGTCTGGATCGGGCTGATTTCGAGAAGCTATCGCACCAGCTTTTGCTTCGTTTGCGCCAGCCGATTGAACGCGCGTTGAGAGACGCAGCACTCTCTTCAGAAGACCTTGACTCTATCATTCTTATTGGCGGCGCCACGCGAATGCCCGTCATCAAATCAGTCGTCGGTAAAATGTTCGGACGGCTCCCCTACATCCATATTAATCCTGATGAAGCCGTTGCCTTGGGCACTGCCGTTCAGGTTGCCTTGAAAGAACGCAATGAAGCTGTGCAAGAAATCATTTTAACGGATGTGTGTCCGTATTCACTTGGTACTTCTATCACGGAAACCTTGGGGCACGGGAAGTTTGAATCAGGGTACTTCTTTCCTATCATAGAGCGCAACACACCGATTCCGGTCAGTAGAGTTGAACGGCTTTATACAATTGCGGATGGTCAGACGGCTATTCTTCTGGATATTTATCAAGGAGAAAGCCGCCGCGTAGAAAATAATATCAAGTTAGGGGAGCTTCGGATTCCCATCCCTGCCGCTCCCGCAGGCGAGCAGTCGATCGATGTGCGCTACACCTACGATATAAACGGAATATTAGAGGTTGAAGTTGTTACCGTGACAACGGGGTTGAAAAACAAAACGATTATCGAAAAGAACCCGGGAACGCTTACTCAGCAAGAAATCGAGGAACGATTAGATAGACTCAAAGAGATAAAAATCCATCCTCGAGAACGAACCGAATACAGATTGCTGCTTGCCAAGGGTGAGCGTCTTTATGAGGAATCCCTCAGTGATAAGCGCGTGGAGATTGCAAAATTGTTGCAGCGATTCGAAAGTATGCTCGCCTCGCAGAATGAGAACGACATAAAAAAAGCCGCACAAGAGCTCAAAAAAGAGTTGTCGCGTTTGGAGAGGTGGCATGACCAGTGATGACATGTTGGATCATACTGGGCATCGAGCCTACAACAGATATCTCGACGATAAAAAAAGCTTACGCCAAGAAGCTTAAAATTTACCATCCAGAGGATGATCCTGAAGGCTATCAAAAGTTAAGGGAAGCCTATGAAACCGCACGAAAACGAGCTGAGCGCTTCACAGAAATGCCAGAGAAGAGTAGCCAAGAATTAGATCATTCACCAGTCGATCTTGATCTACCGCAAGGTATGCCCAACATTGAGTTTGAAGCAGATATGATTGAGAAGGATCAGGAAGAAAAATACACGCCGCCTCCGCTTCCTGCTGAATTTATAAATGATTTCAAAGAAAATTTACCAACGATTGAACAAAAGATTGATGATTTTATCAATCAATTTGAGTCCATGTACCATTCCTTCTTCGATCGGATTGATATTGAAAAGTGGAAAGGCTTATTGAATTCTGATGTGCTATGGCAGGTAGGTTATAAAAAGACTCTGAACGATAAAGTATTAAAATTTTTACAAAACCATCATCACCTCCCCAGGCATGTTTGGCTGCTTCTTGAAAGCAACTTTAATTGGCGAGAAGAGAAAGAATATTTGTATGCTCGGTTCCCTGAACCCTTCATCACTTATATGTTTAGACAGATGGATCAAATTTGGGAGCTTCGCTATAGTTATTTCAAAGTATTCGAGGGAGTTAACTATGAAGCATTTCTAGATTACCGCGAGCAGGCTTTTTTCGCACTAATCGATAACGATTTGGAGCAAGTGAAACGCTGTATGGCCGAGGCGTATGCGATTTATCCGGACGATCCAGACTTACTTCGGATAAAGGGCGAGTATTATTTGCGTATCGGTGATAAAGATGGCGCTCTTGCTGCTTTTAACCACGCGATACGAATTCATCCGGATGATTATGACAGTTATCTGTACCGTGCTCGGATTTTATATGATAAGACCCAAATATCCTCTGCAATTAGTGATTGCGAGTATATCCTTTTAGGCTTGCCTGATCATATCCATGCGCGTTGTTTATTGGCCAAATGTTATATGAAACTTGGTGATAGAGAAAAGGCCAGAGAACAGTTTTCACAGGTTTTACAACGGAATCCTTTTGATATTGAAGCAAAAGCTTACCTGGCGCAAATTCATACTGATATAGTGGCTGAAATTAAAAAGAAGCCCGAGGGTTATCATAAGGCTGAGATGAACCGTCTATATGGGCAACTAGGGAAGCGGAGCCCAATTGACACTACGAAAGCGGTATTGCTTGTCTTGTTCAAAAGAACCTGGATATACTTGGCTTTCATTATCATTTGTCATCTCATCCTACATGCTTTGTTTGTGGGGGAAACAGGCCAAACACCAAATGATTTTATTACCCATTATCTGAAAACAAAAGTAAACACCGTTAAAATTGAAACATTAGAGCAACTGAAGGGGCGGCCGCCTGGAAGTATGATTCAAGTTAATCTATCTAATGCACGATGTTTAGATATGTATGAAGATACAAGAACGAATAGTAGGGGAGAGACTAGGAAGGTATATATTAGTTTTGATGAAGCAGAAGAAGAAGGCTTGTATGATGTTAACTTTGGTTATGTATGCATGGGGCAACTGGACGATAAAACGGTGATGTTTATTGGAAAAGTCGATTATTGGTCTAAAGTATTATGGGAGCCCGACATACAGGTAAGAGGTAAAATAACTTCTTTAGAGACTCAAGAACTTGCTAATGTAGTAATTGATGAGATGGAACCTATTTTATCTTTGGATGGCCTTATGGCCAATCAATATATAGATGCTAGAGAGGATACTAGAAACTCGTTTGAAGGAGTACCTAAGCTGCTGATCATTTTCATTTTACTGTTAATAGTTTTCTATGTGTATTTGATCCGAGAGCTCAGAAGAGTTTACAGAGCGGTAAAGTTGTAACGTAAGGGGGAAGGGACTGAATGCTATGAGTACATTAAGAGGCAAGGAATTAAAAAAGTTAAAGCTCTATATGCGATCTCTATCAGCAGTTTGCTTAAAGGGAAACCTGGCGTATTATTTTACGTTGTATGCATACGGGGGACTTAGAGAAAAGTTTGTGGGCAGGAGACTCATAACGAGCACGTTAGAAGAAGGATGGCGTATAGGCGACGCCCAATCCTTGAAGCATAACCTTGGATGGCTGCTGGAGGGTGGAAGCAGACACGAGTTTAATAAGATGCGTTATCTTCTTTCCGCGCTGTCAGATGCAGATCGAGTGAAGTATATTGAGTCGCAGTCCAAAGAGAATGAAAGTTATGCGAAGCTGTGCATAGTAAATTATTATATGAATAAATTGCCTGCTGATGGGATAGCTGCATTTGATTACGCTTGGTATATCTATTTATGTCGCGCTGGCAGGACATTGGGTTATTTATCTGAACATGAGTCACAGCAACGAATGATCTATGTTGCACAACGTATACAACAATCCTATTCAGGTTGGAATGAATACATAGCCGCATACGTATGCGGTGGCCAATTCGTTGCAAAGGATAATACGTTCGCTTTCGCTAAAAAAAATGAAGCTTATCTAACAAAGCTTTTTGCTGCCGAGCGTAGTCCTCTCCGGCAACTTGATTGGGATATGCAGTTACCTACTTTGTCGCGTATTTAAAATATCAAAAGTCACTCGTGACGGAGAGTACGAGTGACTTTTATTTAATCTACAATTGTTTGCTTGCATTACAATTTTATCTGTGTTATATTATGACTCCTGTCCCAAACGGGCAGGTAACAAATGCTTTTGTGAGATCTGAACGTGTTGATTATCTTCACGAATGGATCGAAAAAAAGAACTTGAAAAAAAAGGACTTGCAAAAGAAATTTGAACATGGTATATTACATCTCGCTGCTTCGGAAACAACGGCGGCGAACGAAAGAAATTGATCTTTGAAAACTGAACAACGAGTGAAAGAAGCACGGTCGAGCAATCGACCAAAAAAGAGATGCAAATCTCGCTAGCAACGCAAATGAGCAATTAAGCTTTCAAATAGGTTTA
>NZ_JAAIKC010000029.1 GCF_010820665.1 Paenibacillus sp. SYP-B3998
TGGACGCCAAAAACAAAGGAGCTAAGCACATACAAGCCGCTTAGCTCCTTTTCCGTTTAACTATTAACTTTTTTAACGCTTGGATTTGTCCCGCACATCTTTAATTGTTACTTTTGGGACAAGCTCATTTTTTGCTACTTACTCTAAACGGAACGCTTCCTTAGTAGTTAAGATGGCAAAAATCCAGTGGATGAGTTCATTCACACAAACAATTATCGCTACTTTGAACAGCTTTCCTTCAGCACGTTTCTTATCATAATAAGCCCTTAAATTTTTATTTCTATTACTACGAATACCACATCGTACAGCTTGATATAGGGCAGTACGAAGTCTCCTGGAGCCATGCTTAGTGATTTTATTTTGGGTAGCTACAAAAACTTGCCTGATGAAAAAACACTTGGATCAACACCGTCAAAGGCCACCAGTTTCTTTGCGTGATCAACCAATCGATTTCCCCGATCACAGCTAAAATTGTTGCAGCAATCTTAGTGCCAATACCAGGTATCGATTGGATTAAATCATATTCTAGCAACTCTTCAGCCAGGAATCTACCGATTTATCAAGGGTTGCTAGATGGTCCTGGTATTGAAGAAGCAATTTGATGAGCAACTTCATTGAGATCAAATGGCTTGAAAAAGCCGTCTCCTTAAAGGGATTTCGCTTTGCTGCCGCCCCTAGGGTTTGAGCTTGTTCCAAGCACCATGAGACAGATCTGCCGCGTCCAGTAAGACGCCCGATTGCAGTTGTAATCTCCAACTCGGACATTTCTATGACCTCTTTAGACGTTGGGTGTAAAGCCAGAAATCGAAGGGAAACCTTTGAATAAAGGTCACCAAACACGCCATGATATGCAGGAAAAACTTGATCCAGAATAGCCTGAAACTGTAGTTTTGCTTGGACATACATACCCGTTAAAGATTCATGTTGGCGTGTTAGATAGCGTAAATTCATGAGATGCTGACCCCGCTTTTTGTAGGGTTCAAATTCTTGATAATAAAACAGCGTCCCTAATAGATGGGCATCAGCGGCATCCGTCTTCAACCGTCGCAAATTGGTTTTCTTGGCGTTATGTGAGATTAAAGGATTAATGACGATGTTCAAATACTGGTGCTCATCCAGAAACTGAACAACGGGGCTATGATAATGGCCTGTTGCTTCCATAACAATGGAGGGACGCTTCCCTGCAGCTGATTCCACACTTCTAATATTAAGCTCTAACGGAATATGATAGCTTCATCAAACACCACGAGGTTGCCGTGGCACATTATTACGACGGCCTCGTTAAACTATTAGGCAGTTATTTATGTGAAATAATTACGAATTGAGAGGGAGAATAAGTATTCCTTGCTGGAACAATATCTTTTGGGGACTACAAATAACCCACTACTTGAAAAGGTCTTTAATTCTTATGGATTTGATTCTCCTTCTTGAGATAAAAGAGGTGATACCGAGCACAATCAAGATGGAGACAGCCCATGAGGCGAGTACCAGCCAAATCTCCTGCCTCCAGGCAAGTATCCATATCGCACATACGGCAATGGAAGCTATCACCGAAATGACACTGTACCTGAGAGGCAGATTATACCGAACTTTACGCTGTTCGTCTCGCTTCAGCAATGCTCTTTCGATAGAGGTAAGCACGACCGTGAACACGATAAAGCAAGACATTAGGAACGAAGTAAGGGGCTTTTCTGCCTCTATCAAGTGATATAGCAGCGATGCATAAACAAGTGTCCATATTGAACAAAAAAGAGTAAATAGCTTCAAGTTTCTTGTCATTATTGCGGCACGCTCCTTTCAATTAACGCTTTAATTTCCGGTTTGTACAAAGTCGATATCATGTTGCGTTGTACGAATAAGGCAAATACCGTTTCACCAATTGGGCTCAACCGATATATCTTTTTATCGGGTCCTTTGCCGGGGGCGTTGGAGAAGTCGGTAAGTTCGCTGTCATAATACCTTCGTAAAGCACGATACATACTTTTATCATCGACGCTCATCGTTCCGTTTGTCGATTTATCTATGAATGCTTTAATTTCAGCCATGTGTTTTGGTCCCTCCTTCAAAGCAAGCATCACCCAAAAGGTAAGCTGGCTGTTTTTATATACTTGCTCCCATCCGTTCAGCAGCTTGTTTATATAAGTCTCATCCGCTAATTTCATCTTCATTCTCCTTCCTTTAAAAATCGGGCAAAAAATATGAGATTACGTTCCAAGTTTCATCAATTCTCTTTTGATTTTATGAAGTCCCATCAGACAGATAAGACCTATTAACAAATGCGCCGGGAGATCCAATACCGGTATGGGGCTGGTAGCGGCCACAATCAAAAAACCAAATAGCCAATTCGCCGGTAAAGCTCCTGCAGCCGCTGCTTGCCTTCGCTTCCAATCCCAACGTTCAGTATCCCATTTAAAAATAATTGTAAATCCACATGTAAGCACGATCAGATCCCCAAGCAGCGATATGAAGGCGGGGATAGCCGGATCAGTGAGGATAATGCGAACGACAAACCATGCCATTGTCAAGGCAAAAGTGGTTATTCTTACTGTTCTCGTGCTTGGAAGAAAACGATTTTTCGAGTCAGAGTCAAGATTAGGCTTAGTTCCAACCAACAACGAAGCTTTAACAAAAATGACTGCCATCAAAAAAGTTCCAATTAAAGTTCCTGCTGCCGGTGGGATGTAGCTATTGTATCCAACCTTTGTTACAAAGATGAGAAGCCATGCGCAAGTCCCCAGAAATATTGAGGCTACGAAGAACCATCCTTTTTTACCAAGCCACGGTTCATCACGCTTCTCAGGAAATATACATTCTGTAAGGACGATAGGAATTGTAACGCTGAAAACGGCGTGGTACACGACAATAAATACAGCCCATACCCAACTGATACCGAACGACCGGCCGTATTCACCCAAAAAGTCGAGTCCCGGATAATGTGGATTTAAGAAAGACTGCACGACCACTCCCTCTTCAACAATTCCATAAGCAAGCCCTAACAGAAAAAGTGACCAGACGCCTAATCGACGTATCCGTACGAGTTCTCTAATCATCAAAGCGCCACCACCATACAGACCGATCAAACTAAGAAGGCCAGGAATCGCTTTGCTTAGAGGCAGTGCGCCGAAGAGTACTTCGCCTAGGATAGGCGATAAGAAAAATAAGACAACGGCTGGATGAATACGTTTCATTTGGGGTCATCTCCTCGCTTCTCCTTTGTAAAACCAAGCAACATTTGTATATTATACCCATTGTAGCATACAACGGGTATAATACAATGGGTATACAAGAAAAAATGAAGAGACATATAAATTGCGCTAATGGTACGATAGTATAATGGCAGCAGGCTGCCATGGCAAAGATCGGCAGCTTGTTCAGCTAACGGGCAGTTATCTATAGTTCTTAGTTGCCATTCTTCTATACTATTAAATTTTATTGGGTATAGTAACCAGTAAGGTTATGTTATCGAGGGAGGCTTGTATCATAATATGTACAAGGTAGTATTTTTTGATGTTGACGGCACCCTATTAAGTGAAATTGATAGAAGCATACCACCAAGCACGAAAGAAGCAATTGAAAAGCTGATTGACAGAGGAATAAAAGTCGTAGTCGCAACAGGAAGACCATATAATTTGTGTGAAGAGTTTAAGACTTTGGGCATTGATACGTTTATTTCTGCTAATGGTGCGCTCATAAAATATAATGAAAACGTTATCCATAAATCAGTGCTCTCAACAGAAACCATACGAGATGTCTCGGTTTTTGCCGAGTTGAACGGACACTGCATTTCCTATTTCACCGAGCATTTTGCAATGAACGGAATGGGTTCTGATGATGAGCGGGTTATGAAGGCATTAAAAGAAACTTTGAGTCTAACGCAATATCCTGAAAAAATGTCTTCTCTGTCAGAAGAGGTTTACTGCATATGCTTGTATGCGGACGAGAGCGAAACTCAAAAATTCCTAGACAGATTTCCAGGACTCAAGTTCGAGCGTTTTCATGGCTATGTTATGAATGTGCTAGAAGAAACGGAAGTTTCCAAATCAGCTGCGATAAAAAAAGTGTTGGAATATCTAAACATTTGCAAGTCGGAAGCAATCGCTTTCGGTGACGGTGGAAACGATATCGAAATGTTGGAGTACGTAGGATTGGGAATTGCCATGGAAAACGGTGAGGAGCGGTTAAAACAAAAAGCGGACTACGTTACAAAAAAAGCAAGCGAAGGTGGAATATTCTACGCATTGAAGAAATTTGGTGTCATTTAAAATAATGAATGCTCGCCATCAAGGAAAGCCAGAACCCCTAGGTCACTTTAATACACTCTCTTTTGAAAAGAATGATTGGGGATATTTATTAAGCGTCGATGATCGAGTTTGCGGAGTGCGCTTACCTCGGTTAACTGATCAAATAAGCCCTTTTGTTTGTTGTGACCCCGAAATAAAGGAGAATGGAAATTCGATATGTTACAGAATTTTCCGCATTAGTTACAAAGGGAAACTGATGCCGTATTACGAGAAGTTGAATTTTAAGGCTTTTTGCGTCGGTATGATACTATGGGAAGGCAAGAAATGATTGATTTTTACAAAAATTATTATGGAATATAATTAGTGAAGGCCATTGAACTAATGGGAAACGATGTACACGATGCCGCCAGAAATTGCCGCAGAATCGATTGCGTTTTGGATAAATGGAGCGCCGTCCTCATCGTAGAGACGGTAGATATAGTAAACTATAAAATAAAGCTAACCATACGGAAAGGAAAAAAGTAACACGGAAAGAGAGTTAATACTTTGTTAATAATCCATTTAGATGGATTCAATATGCGTATATTAAAATAAATGGTAAGGAAACGTTTCCCGCAAATTGTGTTTAAAGGAGAACAGAGATGAAACTTAGCAAACAATCAATTACTGTACTTTCATTTACGCTTGGAGCCTGTCTATTTGTATCTACCGCTTTCGCCGATGCGCTGCTTGGATCCGGGTATGACCGGTTGAAAGATTCAGCCAAAAACACGGCAACTCTGATGGAAAAGGATCTGAAAAACTATACGGTCGAGGCGCTGTATTCATTGAAAGATAATGATCAAACCTTACTTCAAGCTTCCATGTTCAAGAAAATGGATACGGTAAACCAGCTGACTGAGGACAATACGGTGACTAAAACCGCAAAGGGCGAAACCACCTCCAGTTATTCGTATTCCGACAAGAAGCTTTCAATTAGTAAAAGAGGTATGGATAATACCTATTACGTAACGGAATATCCGGCTGATGTGAACCGAAAAGGGCCAGCTGAATTCAGTAGCCCTTTTAAGGAAAAGGGAGCAGCGGAGATAGAAAAAATTGTTGACGCTGTGGTTGGCTCTCTGAAAGATTATGTGCAAGTAGAGGAAGGGACTAACGGCGGTAAAGTGTATTCGGGAAGCTTGTCCGAGGCACAGGTGCCGGCCGTCGTGAATGCTGTCTCCTCCTTTGGTATCAAGCAAATACTTAATGATGAGAGAGATTTACCGAAAATAGAGAGCGATATTTTTGTGAAAAAGGTTGTGGGTACGGCCGTTGAAAATAAAGCAGGCTATCTGGAAAATGTGACGGGTGATATCACTCTGTCAGGAAAAGATAAAAACGGTGTTCAGCATGACTTAAGCTTAAATGTCATTGTAAAGCTTTCTGAGATTGGCAGCACGAAGATTGCCATGCCTGACCTAACGAGCGCAAAGGTTGAGAAGGTCAGTTATTCAGGCGGATTCAGCAGTAAATATGTGGGAACATATAAAAATGATATCATTATGGACAAAGACGGTAAGTTCGTGAAGATTGGCGAGAGAACGGTTGAAGTCACAAGCGTAGACGGCGATAAAGTGACAGGAAAGTATTCAGAAACCGTTTATCCTGGTTTTGAGAGCGAGTATCCAAACAAGGATGCATTTAATTTTGAATACAATCCGGCGACATCTTCAACTTTTACTTACACAGATGCGAAGGGTGAACAGAAAAACGGAAGGATTCATCCAAACTCTGCTGGCAAGGTTTATTTTGAAATGAATATAGAGGTTATGGATAAAAACTCATACAGATCTAACTCGAAACCATATTATGATGGAGAATTTAGACGCATATTTGAATAGAAATGATGTTCAGGAGGCTGCTGATGCGGCTTTCTGAGCATTTTTAGGGAGATGATGAATTGACAGTCAAGGCGATTGAAATAAACGACTTAACCAAGTCATTTAAGAATGGCCGGGGAATCAGCGATTTGAACTTAGAAGTAGATCAAGGGGATATATTCGGTTTTCTAGGACCAAATGGCGCAGGGAAGACGACAGCCATGAAGATGATAACAGGACTTATGAAACCGGATCGAGGCGATGTGAAGATTTTCGGAGCGAGCATTTTAGAAGACTACGTCAATGCGATGAAGCATGTAGGCTGTATGATTGAAACAGCGGAATCCTATCCCTATTTGACGGCAAATGAAAACCTGAAACTGTTTGCGAGGTTCTATCCAGAAATTGATCAGCGAAGAATCGATGAATGTCTTGAAATCACGGGGATGCTGAAATATAAAAATGAGAAATCACAAAAATTTTCACTCGGGATGAAACAAAGACTGGGGATAGCGGCGGCAATTCTATCGAGACCGAAACTGTTAATTTTGGACGAGCCTTTAAACGGACTAGATGTAGAGGGGATGCTGGAGATGAGGAAGTTGATCAAACAGCTTTCCCAGGAAGGCACGACTTTTTTTATTTCCAGCCACTTGATTCACGATGTGGAACTAACGTGCTCAAGAATCGGGATTATTTACGGCGGCAAGCTGGTCAACGTAGAATATACCCAAAATATTCTGTCGTATTATTCGTCGCTTGAGAACTATTTTGTTAGTGAGGTGGACAGGAATGGCAGGGTTTAAAGCTGCATTTATGAATGAAGCCGTGAAGTTGCTTAAAAAGAAAAAAATGATGGCAGCCGCGATATTGTCCATTCTTGCCGTAATGATCGGTCAAATTGCCGTAACAACGATAAAGCATGGCCTTGGATTAAGAGTTGTAGGGAGTGTTGAATTTCCCATCGTAGTTCTGTCGTTTATTGCTTATACGCTTTTACCGTTGTTTGCTATTTTTGTAGCGATCGATATGTTTAACGGTGAATCCTCATCGAATACGATGAAAATAACACTTTTAAGACCGGTCTCTAGATTCGGTGTTTTTAGTGCGAAGGTTTTGAATTTAGCTCTATTTATTGCTGGGAACCTCTTGTTTGTCATGGTTCTTTCGCTACTGGCTGGTTTTATATTTAATCCTTCGTCCGCTAGCCTCCTTGGGATCATAAAAGTCATTGTGTCATATGGCTTAACTTTTTTTCCTGTATTTGTGTTTGCGCTTATTGTCGTGCTGTTATCCAATGTGATTCAGGGAGGACTAGCCGTATTTTTCCTCTCCATTCTTGTGTTTATTGGTTTTAATTTTCTGGGCATTGTGTTCTCATCCTATTCGAGTTTTTTTATCACGTCGATGTTTGACTGGTATACCCTCTGGATTTCTGAAACGATCAATGTCTTTAAAATATTACGCCAGATTTTAATCATGTCAGGTTGTGGTATCATGTTATTTACTACGGGGTATTACTTGTTTGACAGCAAGGATATATAGAAAGGAATATACATGCACTTAACGAGACGTTTTTTCACGATGAATACGCTGGCTGTACTGCTTTCCATTGGTTTGACAATCCTGGCTGTCATTATTTTTGTTGCTACTTATACGAAAGTTTTTGGCCGCGAAGCCGATATGAAGGAGTTTCAAAAAGTGTTCGAGGTCAGGGCAGCGATCAGTGAGATCAAAAGAGAAGCGCAGACCTTCAAGTTCGAGCATCTCTTGGATAAGAAATATCAACAAGAGCTCTCTGATCGAGTGAACGTTTTGGATGCCAGTGCCATCATTTTAATCAATAGAGAGGTTTTGTACGCCACTCAAAATTTTAATAAGATTGATATCGAGAAAAGTCTAATGCTATCTGGCGACAGGTCTAATCGCGATGAGATAGAGCTTGATGGCAAAACGTATATGTTTAACCGAGCGGATTTCAAACTTCCGTCCGGCGATACGGGCATTCTGCTGCTGCTTGCGCCAATCAAGGTGAAAACAAGCTTTTATATCCTGCTTGGCATCTTTACAGTCAGTTTTTTCACGGTTGTTTTTTTGCTAATGAATTTTTGGATTTCGTATAAGTTCTCACGCGGAATTATTTTACCGATCTCCAGATTAAAGGACGCCGCTATGAAAATCAGGGAAGGGGATCTAAGCGGCGAGATTTCCGAAGAGGGAGAAGGCGAAATTCGGGAATTAGGCAGAACCTTGGAGTTAATGCGGATCAAGTTGAAGGAGTCTGTCTATTTGCAGCAAAAATATGATGATAACAGGAAGTTTTTAGTTTCAAGTATTTCTCATGACTTAAAGACGCCTGTGACTTCCATTAAAGGATATATTGAAGGGATTATCGATGGGGTAGCCAAGACGCCTGAGAAAATGGAGGAGTATCTGGAAACCGCCCGATCCAAAGCTATTTTGGTAAACGCGATGATTGATGATCTCCTTTTATATTCTAAGCTCGATTTGAACCAGCTTCCTTACCATTTTGAGAAGAGTGATTTGGCGAGTTATTTCGAGGATTGCGTAGCGGATCATAAATATGAGTATGAAAAGGCTAATTTATCCTTAGAGTTAATCAATGAATTAAAGGAGCCTGTCAAAGTATTAATTGATCGTGAAAGATTAAAGAGGGTCGTACAAAACATTCTTGATAATGCTATGACGTATGCAGAAAAAACGAATGGAAAGATTGATATTATACTCAGGGAAACTAGAACGTCTGCTATTATAGAAATTAAGGACAATGGAAAAGGAATACCCGAGAACAAACTACCCTTCATATTTGAACGATTTTATCAGGTAGACCCTTCAAGAAAAAGCGGCAGTGGACTAGGTCTAGCTATAGCTAAGCAAATTGTAGAAGGGCACGACGGGAAAATATGGGCTAAAAGCGCTGTAGGAGAGGGAACTGGGATCATGATATCTCTTAAGAAGTTCTAACATGTCTGGAGGTTATGATGAAAAAAATTTTGATTGTTGAAGATGACCAAAGTATTGCCAATCTGCAAAAGGATTACCTTGAGCTCAGCGGTTACTCAGTTAAGATGGTGAACAGCGGCTCAGCGGGTTTGAGAGCTCTGAAAGAGGAAGAATTTGAGCTTGTTATACTAGATATCATGCTGCCAGATATGGATGGGTTTGAAGTGTTGAAAACAGTACGTGAGCAGGATGATATTCCAGTGCTTTTGGTATCGGCGAGAGCAGAGGAAATTTATAAAATTAACGGTTTAGGCCTAGGTGCGGACGATTATATTACAAAGCCGTTCAGCTCGGGTGAGTTGGTAGCACGGGTTGGTGCCCATCTGAAAAAGTTCGAGCGGATGAAAGAGCGGTTTGGAAAGGGGAATGAGGGAAGTACGATCCAGATTAGGGGCCTTGAGATTCAAAAGGATGCCAGAAGAGTTTTTGTGAACGGAAATGAAGTCGTTCTGGCCCAAAAGGAATTTGACCTGCTTCTGTTTCTTTTGCAGTATCCCAATCGGGTATTTGGTAAGGAAGAGCTATTTGAGAGGATCTGGGGGATGGATGCGATGAGCGACGTCTCTACAGTAACGGTTCATATTGCCAGAATCAGAGAGAAAATCGAGGAAATCCCATCTAAACCCCAGTACATAGGAACCGTTTGGGGATCTGGGTACAGGTTTATGGTATGAACCTAATAAAAAGAGCTGCCCCTTAAGTATTTTTTGGTGGACAAGTGGAAGTAGGTGAAAACCTAAGTGCTTGATGTTGTCCTAGCTCCAGCTATACGTACTCGCTTGTGTCCAGGTACTGGTCCTGCCCACCATTCAAGTGGTTATACCAGGAGTCGAATCTAAACGTTCGACGTCGTCATGGAAAGTGGTTACCCTAAAGGCGACTTCCTGATCTAGCATCTCGATCTGTTCACTTAAGAAATCAATGTGAGTTAAAATGGTCTTTATTATCAGGCGTTGGTGAGGGTTAACATAGGCTTGAAGAGCAAGTTCAAGATCATTCTTTTTCACTTCAAGGTGCGTCTAGCGGAAGTTTGCCAGTTTTCTGAATCATCTTCACCATTTGTAATGGCACGCGGCATATCACGAGAAGAAACGCCCATAATATCTGTGACACAACAGAGTCATGCTTAATATTTGCCCCTTCAACATGGAAAACCGCCGCGATTCATCAAGTAATGTCAAAAAAAGCCGTCTTCTCGGAAACGCCAGTTAGTTGGCGTTTTTTTAGCTTTTGCCGTTGATGTCCCAACCGATCAAAGACTAAGAAAATAAAGTTCTAGACCGGTGGGGGGATTGAGCTAACGGGCAGTTTAGTTGAACAAGAGGGTGGTGTTATTGTTAATATTAAACAAAAGGGAGGGGATGAATGTGCATAGAAAGAAATATTTTATTTTAATGCCACCAGTGCTAATAATTGGGCTATTTTTATTGCTTTCTTCAGCAAATGAAACATTGGATGCAGCGCTTGTATGCCCCGGTGAACGAAGATTGTTACAGTTTGATCATTCCCTTCCCCCACTCACAGGCGGAATGCATGTGAACTTGCATAACAATGTATGGGTAACGAACTTCCCTGCTTGGTATGAAGATGGCGCCTCTTCCGATTCAAACTGCATTTTAGATCTTTAAATATAGAAGAATTGAATATTTGTATGGTATTAGGCTTGCAAGATGCTCAACGCGAACTTGCAAGCTTTTCTATGGTTACGTTAGTCGGTGACTTCCACTGTGAAATATGCTACACTCCGTACAGCAATATATACATATGTTGGGGCGGTGAGTAGATGTACTATCGTAAAGCAAATATGAATGATATTAATCAATTGGTTCATCTAAGAAAAAAGCAATTAGTTGATGAAGGGATCGAACCGAATCAAGATATTGATAACGAACTCAATTCTTTTTTTCACAATAAGATGAGTGATGGTTCGTTAATCGAGTGGATCGTTGAAGACAATGAAGAAATTATTGCTACGGGTGCAATTATCTTCTATGATTTCCCGCCTTCATTCACAAGTAAGAGTGGTAAAATGGGCTATATCACGAATATGTATACGAAAGAAAATTACCGTGGACAAAGGATCGCTACGACTTTGTTAACTAAATTAGTTGATGAAGCTAGAATCGCAGGTGTATCAAAAATTTGGCTCGGGGCTTCAACATTAGGTAGACCGGTATATAAAAAGTTTGGTTTTATTGAAGCAGATTATTGGATGGAGTTAAATCTTTAGGCAATTACAAATACTCTAATGCCGCGAAAATCGTGGATTTTTTATTTTGTGGGATAAGGTTCCTGTCAAAAACAAATGACAAGAACTTTATCCCATTCCCGATTTTGACAAGAACTTGAACTCATTTCCGACAGATGGCAGGGAGAAGGTGAAGAAGATAAACATAAAAGTTGTAAACTGAACTCACTAATTAATCTAACGGGAGAACGATAGTTAAGTTGAGCAGACTGCCGGGCAGGATATGTTAATCAATTCACGAATACTTCAAATAATCATTAGCAAAGATTCTGCATGAACCATAAAAAATGGTAACCTCAAAAAGTGAAGGAGCAACATAGCCTTATGAAACTAGGACATATAATGATTTTCGTCAATGACATGACACAGGCGAGATGGTTTTATTCTGAATTGCTGGGTCTGCCAATACTGTTAGAGCAAGAAAATAAGCTTGTATTTGCCCTTGACGTCTGTCAGCTTATAGCTTTTAAGTGTGAAAAGACCAAAGAAATTGGAGATTATTCAAACGAGACTAGAACAGTTTTGGTGTTTGAGGTCGTATCTGTTGAGCAAACTTATAAGGAAATGAAGGAAAAGGGTATTCAATTTTTGCATGATAAACCTACTCAAGGGCGATATGCTGCTTTCGTTGATCCGTTTGGTAACGTTCATGAAATCGCTGAATCGTTCGATTGAGAGTCGTTAGCTTTGTTACAAACAACGTGGTGAAACATATTACAAAGGTATTGCACTAACGGAGAACGCTAGCAAAAAAATAAGCATTACGATTAAATCCTCCCAATTCTAGCAAAGCTAGAGATAACTTATACTTGGGAGGTTTTTATTATGACATTGAAGGATTTATGGATGTTGTATGAAGCTGATAAGCGAATCCTAGGGTTCAGCACGCATACCATGAAAGCATACTTTCTACAACTAAATATGTTGATTCGAGAACTGGGTAATCTGGAGATTGAAGAAATCTCTTTAAACCTGCTAAAAGACTACTTTGCAAAGGTATCAGAGCGATTGAAACCTAGTAGCTTAGGTCATCGGATTCGATTTGCACGCTCCCTTTTTCGCTTTGCATTTGAAGAAGGTCATATGACACGGAATCCTTCTCTCAAGCTGAGAGAACCTAAGATGGACAAACGTATTCCGAAATTCCTAATTGAGGAGGATGTTATTCATCTAAAGATTACCTGTCGTTCTCACCGTGAGCATGCTCTGTTGGAATTTCTGTACTGCACAGGCTGCCGCGTTGGAGAAGTGCAGAAAATAAACATTGAAGACGTGAACTGGGAGAACTGTTCAGCAATTGTTAATGGTAAGGGTTCTAAACAAAGAGAGGTTTATTTTACTACTGAGTGTAAGGTTTGGTTAAAAAGATACCTGGAGAGCCGTGGAGATACTTGTAAAGCATTGTTTGTTACCGAAACAAATCCGACCCGCCGATTGACGATCCCAACAATACGTTGGTCATTAAAAAAGCTAGCACAACGCGGGAAAATTAATGCCATCGATTCCGTCACACGTATGCCTGTCAATTGCTAGATAACGGTGCACCGCTAGAATTTATTCAGGGTATGCTTGGGCATGAAAAAGCATCTACTACACAAATTTATGCCCAGTTGCGCGGAGAGCGTAGGAGAGAATTATATCGTCGATACTTTTAGGGATTTCATCTGCTAGTTCTCAAGTAAAGGGCAAAATAGTTTGTATTTACAAAATAATCCTTTCCGTCTAGAATGTATATATATTCATTTTATTGTATTTATATTCAAAATGATATTATGCCTATTGAAAAGAAGGTTATTAAATGAACTTACCCTCTATTATACAAAACGAAATGAACAAACAACTAAAAAGAATAGAAACATGTTTAAATGTATTATCTGAAGAACAGATTTGGAATAGATTAAAACCAAGTATGAATAGCATCGGCAACTTATGCCTTCATTTGGCAGGAAACGAATATCAGCATTTTGTGAGTGGGATTGGTGGTATGCCATTCATTCGCACAAGAACGAATGAATTTACAAATAACAATGAAATATCGGGAATTGAATTGTTAAAACTGCTCAATGATGTCAGAATAAAATCATCTGATGTTCTCGAACAAATTGCGGAAACCAATCTTGAAAAAGTTATCAGTATTTATTATTCAAGCGAAGATTGGAACAGCATGGTGGAGCGTCCCAGCTTTGAAGCAGAATCTTATTATTCTAAATCAATCAATACAATTCTGATTCAAGTTTGTGAACATTATAGTTACCATACAGGGCAAATTGTTACTCTTACTAAGTTATTAAGTGATAATCAACACAATATTACTGGTACGTTTCATTGAACGCATTAGGATAAAGAGCATACGAGAGCTTAGATTGCTACGCTAACGGGAAACGATAACTGAATAAAGACACGAAGGCAGCCGACTTGTGAACTGCACCCCGTCAAGTAGACAGTACAAAAAATAAAAATTAATTAAGCGGCCTTGGTCCTGAATTCCTTCGGACTGAGGCCGTTTAGTTTTGCTTGTAATCGTTCGGTATTGTAAAAGTGGATA
>NZ_JAAIKC010000003.1 GCF_010820665.1 Paenibacillus sp. SYP-B3998
GTTCTTCTTCTACCGAATGGAAGATCGTGCGAGGACGCCCTGTAAGAGGTGTGGTTGTCTTCTCTGATCGTACCTTAAAGGCCTCTCCGTTTTTCCATTTCTTCACCCATACCTTCAATTGCGTACAGTTTCTAATGTCTAACTTTTCAGCTACCCTTCGTAAGCGTCAAACGTTCCACACCTTCAAGTTCCAAAAATGACGTGAGAAAATAAGGCTATCCGAAAGAATTAGGAGGCCGCCTCATGAAAACCAAGAAAGCTCGCCGTCAAGAATGGATCGTTCTCGTCGAGAATTACAAAGCCAGCGGACTTACTATGGCTGCGTGGTGCTCCGCCAATCAATTTACGTTGCATACGCTAAAGTACTGGCTTCGCAAATTAAACGGGACGTCTTCCACAGTTTCCACCAAATCCCGACCCTCGGCTTTCATCCCCCTCTCCGTGGGCGACACTGCAAGTGTTGCAGCCCAAGCTACACCGCTCATCGTCCGTGTCGGGGAAGCGAGCATCGAGCTTCGGGCCGACTTTGACCCTCACCTGCTTCGTGAAGTCGTTCAGGTCCTTCGTTTCACATGTTAACGCTGCCTGGCACGCACTCCGTCTATCTGGCTTGTGGATCGACAGATCTGCGTAAATCCATTGACGGGCTTGCCGCCCTTGTTCAGGAAGGCTTCGGTCTCGACCCGTTCTCTCCAGCTCTGTTCGTATTCTGTAACCGCGAGAAGAACAAGCTCAAGATTTTGCAATGGGAACATAATGGCTTCTGGCTGTTCTACCGTAGGCTCGAGCGCGGAACCTTCCGTTGGCCCAGCGACAACGAGGGCACGGTCACCGTCTCTTCCCGCGAACTTCGTTGGCTTCTGGACGGACTTGCCCTTAGTCAGCGGCATGCCCATACCAAAGTGACGGCAGAAACCGTCATCTAGCGGCCTTTTGTTCGCTGTTTCGCCATACCTGGCGGCCTTTTCTGGCAGGATTGAAGACATGATTGTCCAATATTATAGCTATGGAAAATCGAGCGGATACCCCTACAACAATAGAAGAGCTTGAAAGAAAAAATGCCACGCTTGAGCAGCAAAACGCCGAACTGACCGCCAAGCTCAACTGGTATCAGGAGCAGTTTAAGCTGGCTCAGCAGAAACGTTTCGGCGCGTCCAGCGAGAAGACGCATCCGGATCAAGTCGAGATGGACCTGTTTAACGAAGCCGAAGTGCTGGCCACCCCTGCTTTGCCAGAGGCGGACATGGAGACGGTCACCTATAGTCGCAAGAAAACAACGGGTGCCCAGGAAGCGAAGCTGGAGCATTTTCCGGTCGATACGGTGACCTATGAACTGCTGGAGTCTGAGCCAATTTGCGCTTGCTGTGGCGGCGCACTTCATAATATGAGCAGCGAGACGCGTAACGAGATTACCATTGTTCCGGCGGAAGTCCGTGTCGTTCGGCATGTCCGTCAGGTGTATAGCTGTCGGCGCTGCGAGCGAGAGGAAATCCGTACGCCCATCGTTACCGCGCCTATGCCGCGGCCCGTCTATCCGGGAAGCCTCGCCTCCGCTTCTATCATGGCATACGTCATGAGCCAAAAATACGTGGATAGTCAGCCGCTGTATCGGCAAGAGCAGCAGTTTGCCAGGCTTGGGCTGACGATTTCTCGGCAGACGCTGGCGAACTGGATGGTATACGGAGCGAATCACTGGCTCGTTCATCTCGTAGGCAGGATGCAAGAACATCTTCTCAAACAAGAGGTTCTGCATGCGGACGAGACGACGCTTCAAGTGCTCCGAGAACCGGGTAAGTCGGCCGAGACGCAGTCGTACATGTGGCTGTATCGAACCGGACGTGAGGGACCGCCCATCGTGCTATTCGACTACCGGCCAACCCGAGGCGGCGAGAATCCGCGCGATTTTCTCAAGGGATTCGCGGGCTACTTGCATGTAGACGGCTATGCCGGCTACCACAAAGTGGCCGGCGTCACGCTTGTCGGGTGCTGGGCGCATGCCCGGCGAAAGTTCAACGAGGCGTTAAAGGCAGTGCCGGCAGGCCAAGACAAAACGAAAACGACAGCTCAGCAAGGGCTCGACTTCTGCAATCAGCTATTCGCCATCGAGCGAGAACTGAAGGAAAAGACACCGGATGAGCGCCATAGCACTCGGAAGGCGAAAAGCCAGCCGATTCTGGAGGCTTATTTAAGTTGGCTTCGCCAGCAGCGATCGCGTACGCTTCCCAAAAGCCTGCTCGGGCAAGCGATTACGTATAGCCTCAATCAATGGGACAAGCTATCGGCGTTCCTGCTAGATGGACGTTTGGAAATCGACAATAATCGAAGCGAACGGTCCATTAAGCCGTTTGTGATCGGGAGAAAGAACTGGCTGTTCGCGAATACACCTCGCGGCGCGAAGGCCAGTAGCATTATCTATAGTGTGATCGAAACGGCAAAAGAAAACGGGCTAAATCCAAACAAATATCTAAACTATTTGTTTGAGCAACTACCGCAACTCGAGGATCCGAAAGATTCGGAAGCGTTAGATCGTTTGCTTCCGTGGTCGGTATCGTTACCGCTAACCTGCCGAGTGTTTACATCTTAATACCAGCATAGTTCAACCCTCATCCTTCAACAAGGTGGGGGTTATTTGACGCTACGATCAAAACGGCAAGACACTTCTTCGAGCAGAATGTTACGAGAAACAAGGAAATGATCTGGAATTTAAGTTGATCAAAATCAACATGATTTGGGCAGTATCGAATTCGCTGGTCGAGTTTGATACTGCCCTATTATTAATTGCTAAGAAAAATAGTTGTTTGAATGACGGAGAGCTTTTTCCACTTTGGCAGTAAGTTTTAGATTAAGAATACTTCTACTAAGGATGCGGTATGGCTGGTTGGTAAAAACCCTACTCCCCATCATCGGGGTTTAGCTTAACCTTGCTTCATCCCTTCTCCTTTTCATATAAAAGTCATACCGCATCCCCACTACGCAGCACGATTGAAGCATCTGCAAACAGGAGTGTCTTAAAGCACACTTCTCCTTTTTTCAGCTCAGGGGCTACTTTATCTGTCGTCCAAAGGTTCAAAACTCTTGACAATTGATCGCAGATGCTGTATATATTTGAAGCCAATACGAAAGACAGAAAAGGAGGAGCTGTATGCACAGAGTGGACAAAATCAATTTTACGCTCTTTTACGGTGAAGCGCCTGAAGCAAAATGTTATGGTTACATGGAGTTGAATCAGGATGGCAATATGTTCGCGCTCTACAATAGGTATGGTGAGGAAATAGACATGTATGGTGGACATGAATTTGTTAGGGTACGGACGCTTGGCAAATTTGATAACGAAGACCGTGACAATTTTTATTCCTTGTTAGAAAGTGATGGTGTAGGATAATCTGCACGACAGGCTGACGATTCGGTGCCAAGGCGCTACGAAAAGTCGGCCTTTTTAATTTATTTGCCTTGTTGAGTTAACCGGCACGTTATCATAATCCCCAAAGCTCATCCTGTCAAGAGATAATGTGCAAATGAGCGACATAGCGGGGGATCCCCCCTAATGGTTTCGAAATATGAATGAATTTCCGAGTATGAAGAGCGATTTCGCTTTTTCCAATTCAGCCAGCTTCTTGTAAAATGTTCTTAGGCCGACTGGGCAATATGGGATATACAAACAACAGAACGAAAAGAACATTCGGGAGGTAGAAGATGAACGAGCAGGTTCACGATGCAAGTGGATTGAAGAGAGGGGCGATGTTAGCCGCTCTACTCATCGGTGCATTTGTTGCATTTCTTAACGAAAATTTACTTACCAATGCATTTCCAGGATTGATGCGGGAATTCAACGTTGCTGCTTCGACCATACAATGGTTATCGACGGGTTATATGCTCGTGATCGGCGTACTGGTGCCGGTGACCGCATTGCTGCAGCAATGGTTCACGACTCGCCAGATGTTTATGTCTGCGATGGCGTTATTTTTAGCCGGTACCTGCTTGTGTGCAGTATCCCCTGGATTCGAAATCTTGCTGATGGGCAGGGTTGTTCAGGCTTGCGGGACAGGATTATTGATCCCGTTGATGATGAATACGATTCTTGCCCTCTATCCTCCGGAACGCCGGGGTGCGGCCATGGGTCTCATGGGGCTGGTCATTATGGTCGCCCCTGTCATCGGGCCAGCTTTGTCGGGTCTGGTCATCGATACCTTACACTGGCGATGGCTATTCTATATGGTGATTCCTGTCGCATTGTTTTCGATTATTTATGCATTCATGTACTTAAAGAATGTGACAGAACTAACCAAGCCAAGGGTCGATCTTTTATCCATTTTGATGTCAACCATCGGTTTCGGTTGCGTCATCTACGGCTTCAGCCGAACAAATGTCTGGTCTGAGCCTGAGGGTTACAGTTTGATTGCCATAGGCAGCCTCTTCTTGCTCTTGCTTGTATGGCGGCAGCTCAAGATCAAAGAGCCTTTGATTGATCTTTCAGTATTCCGGCATCCCACTTTTTCTTTGGTTGCGGTATTGGTAGTAGTCCTGATGATGGTTCTATTCGCCACCACGACATTGCTGCCGATCTATATGCAGGATGTGATGCAGTTGACAGCATTCGCGACAGGTTTACTTCTGATGCCAGGCTGCATTTTAAACGCAATGATGATGCCGGTGACGGGAATATTATTCGATAAATTCGGGCCGAGATTCGTCATAGTGCCCGGATTGCTCTTGATCGCCATATCGTTATGGCAATTTGCCGGCATCGACAGTAATACTGCGCAAGGTTCCGTTCTATTCAATCATGTCCTCTTATTCTTAGGCATATCGTTCGTCGTCATGCCGGCTCAGACAACAGGATTGAATCAACTTCCGCGTCATCTGGTCCCCCATGGCACAGTCATATACAATACGCTCCAACAGATTGCTGGGGGAATTGGCATCGCATTGTTCATCGGCATCATGTCATCCGGAGCCAATCGTTATCTTCACCATTCGCTCGATCCCACTGCAATGCATGAGAAAACACAAAGCATGGTTGCCGGTCTACAAACGGTTTTTTGGATTGAATTTATTCTCGCGATACTTGTTTTGGTGCTGGCTTGGTTTATAAATGGTCGTCTTTGTGTCGATTCTGCTCAAAAGAAAGACCCCAAAAACTGTTGCCTTAGGGGTCTCAAAACACTTATTCCACAGCATTCCCCCACCATACCCACAACAAAATTTTTCGCCCTACTTGTGATATGGTTCAGCTTAACGGGTCTATCGGCGAAAAATCCGCCTAAGTGTGCCGCGCGAAGTACCGTCAGGGTCAATAGATGTTTTTAGAAATTACAAAATTCTTTGCTGCTTTTCCAAGTCCATTGTTTAGTTAGCCCCCGTTTTCATTTAACTAATAATTGAAACGCAAACACCCCTATTCGAATAAGAAATAGGGAAGCTACCACGACGCTAGCGATGAACTTCTTCATCCAAGAGTAAAACTGATGACGAGTGACTTGAATTCGCTTTGCAAGTTAGTTGCCTTTTACCACTTGCACGAAGAGCCGCGATGCGCATCTCCCATTTCATTCGAATCTCTTCTCTGGCCATAGAATATCCTCTGTTTGGCTTCTGAGGAGGATTATCTCATAGCGTATTCGTGATTCAAAGGTGGGAGAGTTTGACGCTTACTACCCTTCTATAGCTGGATGATCCCTTCATGTATTCCTGAACAGCAGCAAACTTAAATTCCTCCGTGTACTGATTAAATGTTTGTCCTTTTTTAGCCATAGAAAAATCCCCTCCAAGTTGTACTCATTTCCTTATGGTACCATAAGGTTTTTTTTGAGTGTCTACTTAAAGGGGATATTACCACTCTTGGTTGGTCTTTTTGTATAGATGGTTATTGGTGGGATATAATTAGAAACAAAATACAGAGAGAGAGTTGAATATAAAAATGAAAGATCAAACTGCAAAACACGAAAAGTTCACAAATCGATTAGTTAATGAGAAGAGTCCATATTTGTTACAACACGCTCACAATCCTGTTGATTGGTATGCATGGGGAGAAGAAGCATTTAGTAAAGCATCAAGAGAAGGTAAGCCAGTATTTTTGTCTATAGGCTATTCGTAGTTAAGCTATAAAGGAGGGGTCACAAACCGACATGCCATTGGTGCCACGTCATGGCACACGAATCGTTCGAAGACGAAACGGTTGCTGCCATGCTCAACAAAGATTTCATATCGATTAAAGTTGATCGCGAGGAACGCCCAGACGTTGATCACATCTATATGGCCGTCTGCCAGGCGATGACGGGTCAGGGAGGATGGCCCCTAACGGTGTTCTTGACGCCGGAGAAGAAGCCTTTCTTCGCAGGCACCTATTTCCCTCGCAGCCGCAAGTACAACCGTGCAGGGATGGTGGAAATTGTCGCGCAAATCGCCGGAAAATGGCAGGAAGATGCCCAGCGGATTCGCGAAGTGGGCGATCAGATTATTCAAGAAACGAGCAGTCGGATGTTGGAACATCGGTCGGGTGGGGAAGTGTCTGAGCAAACCCTGCATGAAGCGTTCAAGCTGTATGAGGATCGTTTTGATCCTGAAAATGGTGGATTCGGGGACTCTCCTAAGTTTCCGACGTCTCATAATCTGTCGTTTCTGTTACGCTATTATGAGAAAACAGGTAAACCGAAGGCTCTGGAGATGGTTGAAAAAACACTCGATGCGATGCATCGGGGAGGGATGTACGACCATATCGGATACGGCTTTTCCCGATATTCGGTGGATGATAAGTGGCTAGTTCCCCACTTTGAAAAAATGCTCTACGACAACGCTTTACTGACGATGACCTACATAGAAGCGTTTCAAGTGACGGAGAAAAAGAAATATGCAGAAGTTGCCGAGCAGATTATTGCTTATGTGCTAAGGGATATGACGGACGTGGGCGGAGCATTCTATTCCGCGGAAGACGCTGATTCTGAAGGAGAAGAAGGTAAGTTCTATGTCTGGACACCGGATGAAGTGGAGGTTGTACTCGGGCCGGATGAAGGCGACCTGTATGCCGAGTTGTTTGATATTACGGAGTCAGGAAATTTCGAGGGCCATAACATCCCGAATTTGATTGAAACGACGTTAGAATCATTCGCGAAGCGCAAGCAGATTCCGCTTGATGAGCTGAAGAAACGAATCGAGGCTGCCCGTGTCAAGCTGTTCGCGCATCGCGAACAGCGTATTCATCCGGGCAAGGATGACAAGATTCTGACCTCGTGGAACGGTCTGATGATCGTCGCACTGTCCAAGGCTGCGCGTGCTTTGGACAAACCCGCTTACGCGGAGGCAGCCGCGAAAGCAGCAGATTTCCTCCTAGAGCACCTGCGGAGGAAGGAGGACGGGCGTTTGCTCGCTCGCTATCGCGATGGCGAAGCCGCTTTTCTTGGCTACGTGGACGACTACGCGTTCCTCGTCTGGGGCCTTATCGAGCTGTACGAAGCCACATTCGAGCTTCGCTATCTCAGGGAAGCAGTCCAGCTCAACGAAGAGATGCTGCGGCTGTTCTGGGATGACGAGAAGGGCGGGTTGTTCTTCTACGGCAGCGATGCCGAACAACTGCTTACCCGCCCGAAGGAAATCTACGACGGTGCGATGCCGTCGGGCAACGCCGCAGCCGCACTGAATCTGCTGCGGCTGTCGAGGCTCACCTACGACGCGAAGCTGTCGCAAGTTGCTGACGAACAGCTCCAGGCGTTCGCAGGGGCTGTGGTCAATTACCCGCCAGGCCATGCGCTTATGCTGGCTGCGCTCGATTTCGCTTTTGGCCAGCCAAGCGAAATCGTTATCGCAGGTGACCCGGGGAAGGTAGAGACGCAGCAACTGCTGCGCACGGTGCATCGGCAATACTTGCCGAATGCGCTGCTTATTCTTCATCCATCGGGTGTGGCCGGAGAAGAAGTGCGCAAGCTCATCCCACTTGCTTCAGATAAGCTTCCGCTCGGCGGGCAGGCTACAGCTTACGTTTGCCAAAACTTTGCTTGCCACTCCCCAACAACAGACCTAGAAGAGCTCGAAGATTTGTTAAATGCGAATGGTTCACATTAAGGTTCCTTGAACAGTGTACAACTGAAACGATAATCTGGATATCAGGGATAGGCTATTCAGAGAAAGCTCTGCCCAAAAGGTAAAGGTGAGTCGGTCGGTTCCAATTATGAACAAAAGAACCTTCAAATTGTTATTATCCCTTTTGAGTAGACACTTTTTTTGTAAATGTGGAGTTGAAAGTTCTTTGGAATGCCCCCATTGTCAACACTTTTGAAAAGGAAATAAGTTAATTCCTCCTCGGCTTGAAATGGGTTGAATTAAAATTTTATGAGCCCTGGTAATCGAACATTCGGCATAGATGCGCGCAAGTTTAGCATAATTGAGTGCTTGATGGTCGCGCTTCCCCATCCTAAACACTTACATAGTAGGGGTTCAAGAATCCAAGAAAGACTTTGGAGGCGACCCTTTTTCTATTAACTCCTTAATAAACGCTACTGACATGATGGTGTCAGTAGCGTTTTTGTATACTTTTGCCATGGGATCGAATGAACATCTGAAAGGATTTGACGTTAAGGATGAATAATGAGCGCAGGCTGGAAGAGGAAAGGGGATTTTTGTACCCCAAAGCACCGTTTGATTTTCAAAAATCGCTCTCGTTCCTTTGCAGCTTCAACGCAATGAAAAATGAGCAGTCCATTGAGTCAGGTACGATGATCAAAGCGTTTTCTGTACAAGGAGTTCCAGTAGTTATCGAACTAAGTTCGGAAGGAAGTGTTAATTGTCCAATAGTCAGCTATGTGCTGTACTCAGATGATGAACTTACGGAGAGTCAGGCGCAGGAGGTATTGGATCGTATAGACTTTTTTCTAAGCCTGTCAGATGATCTTACTGCTTTCTATGACATAGGGTCCAAAGATAGTTACTTTGAACCTGTGTTGCGAAACTGCTATGGCTACCATCAAGTGAAATTTATGACCCCTTTTGAGAATGCCTGCTGGGCTATTCTCGTTCAGCGCAATCCAATGCCGGCAGCATGTCAACTGAAACGCAAATTGTATGAAGGGTATGGTAGAACACTCACTGTAAAAGGGACAGAACACTTTACGTTTCCAGAGCCAGCGGATTTGCTTGGAGCTAGTACTGAAGCTCTCGTTGAAACATTCGGATCAAAACGCGCTGAATATTTGCAGGCAGTAGCTAGAGCGTTTGCGCAAACAGAGGCGATCTTCATGAAAGCAGGAGACTACGCCTCAGTGAGAGAATGGCTACTCTCTATTAAGGGGATCGGCCAATGGTCGGTTGATTTCATACTGATCCGTGGATTAGGGAGAATGGAACAGATACCTTGGCAGGAAAAAGCAGCGATTGAGGCTGCAAGTGCGGTGTATCATCAACCTCTTTCTGCAAAGCAAGTGAAGGAAATTGCGGATCATTTTGGGGAGTATCAGGGTTATTGCTCCATTATCTTCGGGTTAACCATACTGTATAGGTCAGAACAAGTTTATCTGTACAACCTGTCAACTTAAAAAAATGCGAGTATCGCTTATTTATTGTATGCTCTATGGTTTATCCTTCAACTCGAACTTCTTCACTATTACTGATAATAATTATCATTATTGGTTACAATATAAGTAGGAGCCGAAAAAAAGAGGCCGCAGCAGCCTCTTCTCTCATTCAAACTAAATTTTAGGTTCAAACGTTTTACAATCTGTTTCTTCGGAATTACGCGCTTGATTGCTGCCGTGGTGGCTCACGACATAAATCGAGGATGCGTTGCATTTGTTGCCAGCTGCCCAATATTTACAGGAATTCACTTCACAAAGCACATCTTTAGCCATGTCTATTCACCTCCTTTACTTCATAGGGTGGGCGAATGAGGCTATCTTTTATACATAGGGAAGAAGGAAATGTTTTTATTTCTGTTTATGGACGTTTAGGTCAGTTGTTGACATATACTTGAAGGAGGTCGAAGCTGCTTCGGGGAGTGTTTGCAAATGGCCAATGATGAACTACAAACCTGCGTCAGATGCAGCTATGTTGCTGACAAAGACGATCGGTTTTGCATAAGGTGCGGTGCCCCTCTCAAGAATCGCTGTACGAAGAAAAAGACGGTTTTACATGCTGGCTGCTTTAAGGTTAACAAACCAGATGCCAAATACTGCGTCGATTGCGGCACCGAAACGTTATTTTCGGAAATGGGCCTAATTTAAGCTCAAAAACAAAAGAAAGGCCGCTTCAATGCGCTTACTTACTCGCATTGAGGCGGCCTCTTCTTCAATTATTTCGCTTGTAAAATTGTTTTCCATATTTCTGGTTGGTCATAACCGAGCCGCCATGCGGCAACGCCGGCGATATCGTACTTTTTCGCTAGATCAAGGCGAGCTTTCACAGTGGCCTCATTCTCCAACCAAAATACATAGGTGAAGCCATCTTCTTGGTACTCGACGCGATATTGCTCATAAGTTTTGTCCCATGTTTGTGTGGCGCTTTTGGAAGCAATCAAAGCCGGAATGTCTTTGAGCAGCAAGG
Organism: Paenibacillus sp. SYP-B3998; assembly: GCF_010820665.1. Classification (GTDB taxonomy): domain Bacteria; phylum Bacillota; class Bacilli; order Paenibacillales; family NBRC-103111; genus Paenibacillus_E. The sequence continues at coordinate 10,525 of NZ_JAAIKC010000003.1, forward strand.
CGCGGTTGCTCTGCAGGCTGCCGCTTGCATCAAGCTTCCATTCTCTTACATAGTAAGGGATGCCGAGAATGATTTTGTCGCGCGCGATGCCGTAGGACAGAAATTCTTGAATGCCGCCATCTGTCCAAGGAAGACCAGCAACGGAACCGGCAGAGGTACTGCCGCGATAAAACTGATCGTAAGCCATGATGACGACGTAATCAACAATATCGCCAAGCTTCTCATGATCGAAGGCGGAAAGATGATTCCATTTTACGCTTCCGCGGGGAAGGTCGAGAGAAATTTTCAGGTTCTTTTCATGAGCATAGGCCGTTAGTTTCGTGATAAAAGCAGTAAATGCATTGCGATCTGAGCCCGCTAAGGTTTCAAAATCGACATTAATACCAGGAACGCCAAGCTGAACCGAGCGGTCAACCAAGGCATGAATGAATTTGTCTTGAGCGTTGGCATTTGACAAGAATGCTGTCGTTATGGCGGAATTGAATTGATTGTTGACTAGCGGATAAACGGTGAAGCCTTGTTTTTGCAGCCATTTTACGGTATCCGAATTGGAACTATCCTTCATATTGCCATCGGCATCCGATAGCTCGAAATAGGTGGGAGAATCAACGTCTAGCCCCAAGGTGTTATTCACATGCGTTTTAATCGTATCAGCACTAGATGTGCCATTCCAGCCCCAAACCTGAAGCTTCTTGAAATTATCCCAAATAACACGGTTCTCTAACGTTTGAATGGCCGCATTGCTGTATTGTGCGCCATAACTCAAAGCGTCAGGTATCGTTTGGAATTCTCCAATAAGCTTCGTGCTTTGATAAACCTGATAAGAAGCAAAGTTATTCCAAATTTTGTGCCCATCCATAAAGATAGCGCTGTGACCCCATTGCTGCGCGTAATTCAAAGCGTCATTCAGGGAAGTGAAGTCTTGTAAAAAAGAGTCATTCTGGAAAACTTTAAATGGCTTATTATTGCTATAGACGATTTTGTTGGAATTCTTGTTGAGAACAGTTGAGCTTCCCCATTTGAGCGCTTCGCTAATCGCGTCCTCTAAGGAAGCGAATTCCCAATTGTCTGTGGAGAATGTTCCTTGATAAACTTTGTAAGAAAGCGCTCCTTCGCGGATCGTTTTCTTTTCTTCGCTTGATAGGTTATCCCACACCCATTGATTGCTGCTTAAATCGATAATATGGGCGCCACCCCATTTTCTAGCTTCAGCAACCGCTTCATCCATCGTTGTGAATTTCCAGGCATCTTGCGTAATATCGGTTTGATAAACCTGGAAGCGAGGATAGTTGTTCCATGTCCAGCCAGTCGATTGAAGGTCGCGTACGCTGGCATACGACCACTTTTTCGCTTCTGTCATTGCGGCATCCAAGCTAGTGAACTGCCATTCGGGCAAGGTATTATCTAACTGATAGACTTGATAACGAGGGAAGTTGTTCCACAGCCATTTGCGCGAGCTGATCTCTTCCACATGACTGTTGGTGTACCCTTTAGCGTATGACTCTGCTTGCTTATAAGCGGCAAATTCCATGAGTACTTGATTATACTGGTAGACTCGGTATTTCGTCGTTTTATCTGTGTTTGTTTGAGCTGTAATCGGTGTTCCCGCCGCATTGGCTGCATGGGGAATCGCGATAGCTAGCAGCAAGGTACTCGTCAGCATCCACTTTCCAATTTTCATCCATCACGCCTCTTTCTAGTAATCTACTTTATTTGACGTAGCAAAGGGTAGAATGGTTGCGATGGAAAATGATAGATTGCTCAGAGGATGGACGGTAGCCCCCTTTTTCGAGTAACATGGATAAGGAAGGAACGATTTCGGCAAACAACATGGCGAGGGGATTTAATCATGAATCAGTATCCGGAGGCCTACACGGATTATTTATTGTTTTTTCATGCAGAGCGAGATTTTTTTGAGTGCCATGAAGTCATGGAGGAGTTTTGGAAAGAACATCCCAATGATGTGCGCAGCAGGACGTATGTGGCTTTGATTCAGATTGCTGTTGGCTTGTACCATGACCGGAGAGGTAACCGAGCAGGTGCGGTGAAAATGCTGCAAAGCGCAGCGCAAAATGCAGATGCGGATCATCTTGCTTCATTGGGACTAGATGCTGACAAACTTCAAGAGCTGTTAATAGATCGTTGGACACGTATTCAGCAAAGTGAACATGAATATGAAGACATCAGTTTACCAATTATAGATGCTGAACTTCTTGCTTGGTGCATGAAAGAAGCTGAGCAGCGTGGATTAACCTGGTTGGCTCCCAGCCCGCTTCATAATGAAGCGTTAATTCAGAAGCATACGGTAAGAGACCGTTCAGATGTCATTCGCGAGCGAGAAAGACAGCAGCAGATTCGTAAGGAAAAGGGTGGCGCTAGATGAGCTCCGAGGGGAAAGTTCTCGTTGTTGATGATGAGCCTAATATTGCGGAAGTTGTTAGATTGTATCTAGAGCACTCGAATTTTGAAGCTATTCTCCTCGCTCGCGGGCAAGAGGTGCTTCGAACTATCCAAAATGAGAAGCCCCTTTTGGTCCTGCTGGACATTATGCTCCCAGATATTACAGGCTATGAGCTGTGTGAAAGCATACGTCGCATGGACCCGCCTTTTGATCAAACACCTATCATCTTCCTCACAGCAAAAGGGGAGTCCATTGATAAGCTCAGAGGGTTTAACATGGGGGTTGATGATTATTTGGTTAAGCCCTTTGATCCCAATGAGCTCATCGCAAGAGTGAAAGCCGTATTACGTCGCAGCACCCAGACACATCCAGATTTATCCAATGCGCAATCTCGCAAATGGCTGGAAATTGGCAATATTGTGGTGGATATGGAACAGTACCGCGTTACTGTGGGAGGAAAACGGATTGAACTGACGCCCAAAGAAATTGAACTGCTCTATTTCCTGACCAGTCATCCAGGACGTGTGTTTACGCGAGAGGACTTGCTTGGTTATGTATGGAATTTTGATTTTACCGGCGGGACTCGTACTGTCGATGCACATGTGAAAAACTTACGCAAGAAGCTTGGACAGCATGAGCATTGGAACATTCAAACACTTTGGGGGATCGGCTACTCCTTCGAGGTGATGCAGCATGTTTAAAAAGTGGCTGACTGGGAAGTATCGCAGCCTCTATTTGAAATTGTTTTTATCATTTCTGGCGACCTGCATACTGTTCTTCGTCGGTCTCTTTGTGTTCTGGAACTACTATTTTACTGATTTATTTTATAAGGATAAGAAAGAACTGTTAGACAAACGTTTCGTCGAAGTGACCCGATTAGTGAATTCTTTTCAAGAGGGTTCCATTTCTACGCGTGAACTGAAATATACGATTCGTATCTTGGCTAGAAGTATTAATGGACAAGTGTGGTTGGTTGACGATAAAGGCAATGTTTTGACAGGATCCTCAGATAGTGAAGGCAAAATGCTGCCCAAGTCGATGGATGCGTTGTTCATTGATGGGCTTCATGGTCGATCTGGCAATAGCATGGTTAGCCTTGCTACGCCTGATCAGCTGATGGTCAATTTATTCACCTATCATGCACCGTATCAACTGAACGGACAGCCTATCGTCGTATTTTTGCATATCCCGGCAGGAGATATCAGTAAAGCGATATCAGCCGTTCGAGTCAATATTCTTGTGCCCTTGCTGTTCTCACTTCTTGCTGTAGGGGCCATCTTGTTTATCATATCCCGCAAGTTGGCTGGCCCGCTGCAACAAATGAACAGGGCTGCGTTAGAGCTTGCCGGGGGAGATTTCACGACGCGAGTTCCGATTACCTCGCAGGATGAGGTAGGGCAATTGGCAGCTAGCTTTAACTTCATGGTGCAGCAGTTGGAGGAGTGGGAAGGCACACGTCAGGAATTTCTGACGAACATATCTCACGAGCTTCGTTCCCCGCTAACGACACTGCGCGGCTTGATCGTGGCTATGAATGATAAAGTCATTCCTGTAGATAAATACTCACACTATTTGCATATCTGTGATCAAGAAGTTCAGCGACTACAGCGGTTAGTTAGTGACTTGCTGGACTTAGCGCGAATCCATAATGGAGTTGATTTGTTTCGCATAAGGCCTGTCGTGGTGCAGGACATGCTAGAAGAAGTCATGGAGCTATTGAAGCCGCATGTCGCCTACAAAAATATTCAACTTCATATGGCAATGCCTCCACGGCGAGATGAGCCCGCAGCAGCATATCTAGACCCTGATCGTTTCGCGCAAATCGTGCAAAACCTGATTTATAACGCGCTCAAATTTACTCCTGCAGGCGGGGAGTTGACGGTTGCGTTAGAAGAGGCAAGGAACGAAATTGTGCTTTATATTCGCGATACAGGGAAAGGGATGTCGGATACGGAACTGGAACGGATCTGGGATCGTTTCTATAAAGCGGATGAGGCCAAGAACACGCGAAAAGAAGGGCTAACAGGAACGGGGCTCGGTCTAACAATCGTGAAGCATTTGGTTAGCGGAATGAACGGAACGATACGCGTTCAAAGCCAGTTAGGCGAGGGGACTGAATTTCGTTTGGCGTTTCCTCGAAAGGTATAGGATATTTACAATTTTTTTACAATAAAAGCAAACATTCTTCATGGTTATCGATTATCCTGTAGCTGGTAGACAGGATTTTTTCCTTTGGGGGTGTAGGGGTTGGGACGTTCACGAATTTGGATGCTTATCGTTATAATGGCAGCAATTTTAGTAAGCGGTTGTCGTCATACACTGACTGTACTTGATGCCATTTCGACGTCTACTGCGCCTGCCAATGAGAAACCGCAAATGTTTGCAGAGGATAATCAAGCAAGCGAATTGCAGAATTACAAAGAGAGACAGCTTGTACTAATTTTCCAATCATTGATCAGAATGGACCAACACATAGGGCTGGCAATTACGAAAGAGCAAGCGGTTGCGATGTTGCCTTTTGTTCGCAAGAGCATAGATGAAGGAAGCTTGAATGAAATAGACCATAAGGCTGTTATGAAGGAGCTAACAGCGGAGCAACAATTATTCTTGTACCAACTGACGAAGCAGATAAGCAATTGCACGATGAAGAGAAACGATCAATTACCTGAGGAAGTATCATCCGAAGAACGGGAAAAGAGAATTGCAGCGTTCAAGGCCAGAAGAAGTATAAATGATTCGTTTGACGAAGGCCGTGGAGATCCAATTCATGGAGGGGAATTGTCCCTATTAGACGGCAAGGCTTTGGGGCAAAGTGTTGAGAAGCAGCTAATCGAATTGCTGGAAGCGAAACAATAAAATGCTATCGTTAGCTTTGAACATTTTTTCATGTATTCGCTGGACAAAAAAAAGGTGCTAACCCCATGGGGATAAGCACCTTTTTCAATACTTATTTGAAAGGAAGTGTTAATTGGGTTGTTTCGTCAGCATCTGTCTCATACCCATTGGAAATGAGATCAAGACGGCCAGTTTGCGGGTCCATAATGAGACCGTGAACGGGCAGGTTTTTCGGTAGTAAGGGATGATTGCGAATAATATTTACGCTTTTCTCAATCCCTTCTTGAACGTGCTTGAAGCCAGCGAGCCAGCGAGCCAGATCAATGCCTGAATGCCCGAGCGTGGCAACAACGTCATCGGAGATGCCCCTTTGCTTCGCTTTGGAAATGACGCTTTCCGAGTTTAAGCCGGTCATCCCGCAATCGTAATGACCGATGACAAAAACTTCATCGGCATCAAGCTCATAGACGGCTACGATGATACTACGCATAATACTGCCGAAGGGATGGGAGACAATCGCGCCGGCATTTTTAATGATTTTGGCGTCTCCGTTATGCAGATTCATTGCTTTTGGGAGAAGCTCCACGAGACGCGTGTCCATACAAGTGAGAACAACCATCCGTTTATCAGGGAACTTTGTCGTCAGAAACTCCTTGTATTTTTTCGTTTCAACGAAGCCTTTGTTGTGCTCCAGTATTTCTGTGATTAAAGACATGGTTTTCCCTCCATACAAGTTCTAGTGGTGCAACGGTCTGGGTGTTTGTGCAAGTATTATCTTTTGTCGATTAAGTTCATATGGGCGTTGTAAATCTGATTATTGCTCTTTAGTATAAAGGATTTGTTTCCCGGATGGTAGTCAACTTTCATGGATTCTTCGAAAAAGATCTCATCCTTGGGTTTGTAAACAAGTTGGAACGGCTCAGCATCTGCACGAAGATCGCCACTTTCCGCGGCCATAACGATCCATAGGGTAGGGACTCCATTAACGGAACATCCGCAGTCTTCTGTGTCAAAGACAAGTTTAATCACGCCTTGATTCTCTCCTAGGAAGGGTGTAATTCGTTCAATCGCGCTATCTGTAAACGTAATTTTCATATTCGGGTCAGCTCCTTATCGGTTTAGCAGAAAACTTTCATTTTTGGCGATGGGTTGCTCGTATATTGTAGCATAACTCAGTTAAATTTGATTCTGACTAGGGGACGAAGTATGATAATTTAAGAAACATTTGGAAGGAGATTTGAAAATGAGCGTGCAAGAAAACCAAACCAAACTAGATGCGTTTAAAGCGTATGTTCGCAAAATGAAGCAATATAACGAGGCTATTGCGCTAATTTATTGGGATATGCGCACGGGCGCTCCCAAAAAAGGGATTGGAACTCGATCCGAGGTTGTTGGTGAGTTATCGACAGAAGTATTCCGGATGTCTACCTCTGATGAAATGGGTGGTTATCTGGATGATTTACTGCAACCATCTGTATTGGAACAGCTCGATGCGATTTCCCGCAAGATGGTGCTGGAATGTAAAAAAGAATATGACCGCAGCAAAAAAATACCGGCTGCTATGTATCAGGCTTATGTCGTCCTGACTTCACAATCGGAATCTATCTGGGAAGAAGCGAAGACCAACTCGGATTGGGCTCTGTTTCAGCCATATTTAGAGAAGATTGTAGCTACCAATAAGCAATTTATTGAGTTGTGGGGCTATGAAGGCGATAAATATAACACATTGCTGGATGCTTTTGAGCCAGGGATGACCGTTGAGAAGTTGGATCAAGTATTCGGCTCGCTGCGCGACAAAGTCGTTCCGCTGCTGCAGCGCATTCAATCCGCTCCGAACCAGCCTGATCGCTCCTTTTTGGATCAACAATTCGAAATCAGCAAACAAAAACAATTCTCGCTGCATATTTTGAAGCAAATGCAATATGATTTTGAAGCGGGTCGTCTAGATGAAGCGGTACATCCGTTTGCAACCGCGCTCAATCCCGGCGATGTTCGAATCACAACGCGCTATCTGCCTAATGATATTACATCTGCGCTCTTTGGTACGATTCATGAAGGCGGTCATGCTCTTTATGAGCAAAATATTTCTGGAGATTTGGTCGGAACGAACTTATGTGAAGGCACTTCGATGGGGATTCATGAATCCCAGTCTCGTTTCTGGGAGAATGTGATCGGTCGCAGTAAAACTTTCTGGAGCCGTTATTACAGCGAACTACAAACGACATTCGGCGGTCAAATCGATGAGGTAGATGTGGATACCTTCTACCGTGCGATCAATCACATCCACCCTTCGCTGATTCGTATTGAAGCGGATGAGCTTACCTATAATCTTCACATCATGATTCGTTATGAACTGGAAAAAGGCTTAATCAATGGTACGATTGAAGTTAAGGATCTGCCGAAAGCTTGGAACGAGAAATACGAGGAATATTTGGGCGTTGTTCCGACGAATGACGGAGAGGGCGTCTTACAAGACATACATTGGTCAGGTGGCGCGTTCGGTTATTTCCCTTCCTACTCGCTGGGTAATATGTACGCTGCGCAATTCACGAATACGCTTCGCAAGGAACTTCCAAACTTTGATAGTCTTATTGAGGAAGGGAATCTGGCGCCAATTAAAGATTGGCTTTCGGATAAAATCTATCAACATGGCAAGTTGTTGACGCCCAATGAAATCGTCAAGCAAGTGACTGGAGAAGAGCTAAACCCAGACTACTTGGTTCAGTATCTGGAAGAGAAGTACAAAGCAATTTACGGGATTTAAGGAAATTTAATCTCTATAAGACAGCACTCCTTCTAATAGGCGTGCTGTTTTTTTATTTCCATACAAGCTGCTGTTAACCGACCTCTAGGCCCCTGCATACGATACAGTACTACTTACCAGGAGGAAGGTCTATGAATATACGGAAAACATGGGGCGTTGTACTTTCCGCCGTCTTATTGCTTAGTGTTTTCGTCTCCGCATGCGGCACGAAAACCGCGGAAACAACAAAAGTTCGCATCGGAGAAGTGACGCGTTCGTTATTTTATGCGCCGCAGTATGTGGCATTGTCGCAAGGCTTTTTCAAAGATGAAGGATTGGATGTCGAATTGACTACGACACCAGGAGGCGACAAAACGATGACAGCCTTGCTTTCTAATGGCATTGACGTTGCGCTGGTCGGCTCGGAAACATCCATTTATGTATCGCAGCAAGGCTCGGATGATCCAGTCATCAATTTTGCCCAGCTTACGCAAACCGATGGCACCTTTCTTGTTTCACGCAAAAAAGTGGATACCTTTGATTGGAACTCACTGAAGGGCACGATTTTCCTTGGCCAAAGAAAAGGTGGCATGCCCCAAATGGCCGGAGAATTCACGTTGAAAAAGCATAACATCAATCCGCAAAAAGACTTACAGCTTATTCAAAACATCGATTTCGCGAATATCACCTCTGCCTACTCTTCAGGAACGGGTGCGTATGTGCAGCTCTTTGAACCACAGGCGACGGTTATTGAAAAAGAAGGTAAGGGCTTTATCCTGGCTTCCTTCGGCGTGGAGAGCGGACACTTGCCCTACACCGTCTTCATGACCAAGATGAGCTTTCTAGATAAAAACCCAGGTACTACACAGAAATTCACGAATGCAGTACAACGCGCGCAAAATTGGGTGAACGCGAAGAGTGTGGACGATATTACAACCGCCGTACTGCCTTTTTTTAAGGATATTGACGTTGAAATTGTCAAAAGCGTCATCAAACGATACAAAGATCAGGGCTCCTATGCAACAGATCCGATTGTAGATGAACAAGAGTGGAACAATTTGCTGGATGTCATGACATCAGCCGGTGAGTTAAAGGAAAAAGTGGCCTGGCGTAAGCTGGTGAACAATAGCTTTGCGGAAAAAGCTAAATCAACAATAAAACCATAATTCAGCGCCGATGATGAGAACATGAAGGGGGTACGGACATGAACACAGCTGTAACCGTCAATGACGTGACGCAAGTTTATGTAACAGAGCAGCGAGCTACGCTCGCGATCCAACATATGCATTTCGCGATCCAACAGGGTGAGTTCGTTAGTCTGATCGGTCCAAGCGGCTGTGGGAAAACCACCGTATTGTCCATCATTGCCGGACTGATTTCACCAACGGTTGGAACAGTTTCGATAGCTGGTGAACAGGTGAGCGGCCCTTCAACTCGTGTGGGCTACATGCTTCAACAGGACTATTTATTTCCATGGCGCACGATCTTTGATAATGCTGCCATCGGATTGGAGCTTCAAGGATTGCTTACCGAAACAAAGAAGCAAGTAGTCCTTCATTTGCTAGAAGAGATGGGGCTGCTTAGTTTTAAAGATTATTATCCCGCGCAGCTCTCTGGTGGAATGCGTCAAAGAGTAGCTCTCGTTCGGACGCTAGCTACGGACCCCGAAATTTTGCTGCTGGATGAGCCCTTCTCAGCATTAGATTATCAAACCAAGCTGCAGTTGGAGGATTTGGTTGTAGAAACTCTCCGCGCAAAAAAGAAAACAGCTCTACTTGTCACACATGATATTTCAGAGGCAATTGCCATGAGTGATCGGGTCATCGTACTTGAGCCGAAGCCGGGTCGTATTCGTCAGGAGTTCATTATCCCTGAGGAGATTCGCACTGCCCTGCCTTTCACGGCGCGAGAGAAACTCGGCTTTCACACGTTATTTCGAACCATTTGGCAGGAATTTGGAGGCGATCCTCATGAATGATCACAGAGAGAGGCAGTCTAATCCTGTACACATCGCTCCAGTTGAACTTACGAAAACCGTGCATCAACAATTTGTCGCGGACAGGAAAATAGAAACGCGATATGTAAGAATTGTTCAGCTCGTTATTCTCTTAGCTTTCTTTTTCTTGTGGGAGCTAGCGGGCCGTTTAAAGTGGATTGATACACTGCTCTTCAGTTATCCGACGAAAGTGTTTAGCCTGCTCTGGGATAAACTGCTAGACGGTACCCTATTGCCTCATGCGGGGGCAACCGTGCTTGAGACAATTATTGGGTTTGCTTTGGGCACTTTATTTGGCACCGCATTAGCCGTCATCATTTGGTGGTCGCCTTTTCTATCTCGCGTGTTAGATCCCTATATTGTTGTGCTAAACAGCATGCCCAAAGTTGCGCTGGGGCCCCTTTTTATCGTTGGCCTTGGACCCGGTCTGCTTTCCATTATCGCGACAACGTTATCGATTACGGTCATTATCACAACGTTAGTCATCTATGGCAGTTTCAAAGAAGTGGATGCCAATTACGTCAAGGTTGTAACCCTTTTTGGAGGAAACAGACGTAAAGTGCTTCAAAAGGTTATTCTCCCTGCTTCTTTCCCAGCGATAGTGGCGACTCTGAAAGTTAATGTTGGCTTAGCGTGGGTCGGTGTAATTGTAGGCGAATTTCTCGTCTCGCAGATTGGTCTTGGGTATTTGATCATCTATGGCTTTCAAGTCTTTAACTTCACACTTGTCATCTCTACCTTAATCGTTATAGCCATTGTAGCAACCTTTATGTACCAAGCGGTAGCTTATCTGGAGAAAAGAATTACGAGACATCAGTAAAGCTTGCCACAAGCTGACCAAAATGAAATAATGAGCCCATAGTCAAAACCAGTAAAGAGGTGAAATCGCTATGGGCTTTCGTGTGCTCAAAACCGCCCTTGCGGTCGTGATCGCCATGTATTTAGCTCACTTGTTAGGAATTAAATCCCCGGCAGCTGCGGGACTTCTTGCCATACTTGGCATTGAAGTGACGAAGAAAAAAGGCATAATTAACTCCATACATCGAATCATTGCTTCGCTTTTAGCTTTATTAATTGGCTCGGCAATGTTTTGGGTTTTCGGATTTCACGCATGGGTGGTAGGGTTATTTATCATGATTGCCTTTCCTATTTTGCACCGTTTGGGTATTAGTGAAGGTGCCGTCACCGGAGCGGTTGTCATGTTTCATTTGTATGCCTATGAAACGTCTGATGCGTTGGCCATTCTTAATGAAATTGAGCTGTTAGTAGTCGGTCTAGGCACATCCACGTTAATCAATATTGCTTACATGCCGAAGACAGATAAAGCTATGGTGGCTAAGAAGACGAAGATTGAACAGCTTTTTTCGGATATTTTCGTTAAAATCGCACAGCATTTACGGGACAATTCGTTAGTGTGGGATGGCAAGGAGCTTCTCATTGTTGGAGAAGAAATTGAGCACGGCGCAGAGCTGGCAAAACGGTCGATGGATAATTCGCTTATTTTTGGCGGAGATCCTTATTGGCGGGTATATTTCTATATGAGAAGCGAACAATTGGAGTCCATTCACCGAATGATCGATCTGGTTGCGCAAGTTTATCAAACCTTGCCACAAGGCGAGCTTGTTGCGACTATTTTTGAAGACTTGAGTCAATCCGTTAAAGTAGACTATTATACGGGCTCCGCAGAGAAAGAGTTGCACGAACTGGATAAGCGTTACAAAGAGATGCCGCTTCCTGATAGTAGGGAGGAATTTGAGGTGCGATCTGCGATTCGACAGCTTAATCGGGAGCTTATGCAGTACCTTACTGTGGCCAAAAGGCAGAAAAAACAGCGCCCAGAAACGGGCTGACTCTGTTAAATCAAACTATATTTTGACAAGCGAAAATAATTGTCACTATAGACTACTGTCCTGCATACACTTGTATTGAATGATTGTATGGAGGAGGTTGAAAGGATGTCATTAGATAAAGATTTGCAGTGCAGAGAGATCATTACAAAGGCTGTCTGCGGTAAAGGACGCAAATTTTCGCACGTAAGTCATGCCGTGACTCCGCCCTTTTCTCCGACCAGTATTTTGGGCGCTTGGATTATCAATAACCAATTCGAGTCGATCCAATCCGGAGATGGCGTAGAAGTAGTTGGTACTTATGATATCAACATTTGGTATTCTTACGATCGTAATACCAAAACAGACGTAGCAAAAGAAACCGTATCCTATGTAGAAATCGTTCCACTAAGTTATCTGGACAAAAAACATAAGCCGACGACTGCGGAAGTATCTGCTGTCGCAACGCAAGAGCCGAACTGTGTGGAAGCCAGCATCTCCTCAAGCGGCGACAGCGTAGTAATCCGGGTGGAACGTGAGTTTCAAGTTGAGTTGATTGCCGAGACGAAAGTCTGTGTAGTCGTTTGTACGAACGGCTGCAATGACTTCGACGACAAGCATGTGGATTTCGATGACAGCGGCGTCGGTGATTTCGAGGATCTTGACGCCGAGTTTCTGGAAGACGAATTGGTTTAAGGGACCTTATACTCCAGTCTATGCTGGAGTTTTTGGTTCGGAAGAGGGCATTTGCCCTCTTTTTTTGTTTTTTATGCGTAATTGGGCAACGGGAACCGGAGCTTCAGCTTCGGAAACCTAAATCTTGCGTGAAGGAGCCATGTCATGGAAACATTCTTGCTGCACACACAGGAAAAAGAAGCGTTGGAGCTTGCATCGCTTATCCGTATCCCAAGTGGAACGAAGCTTCCGAAGGGGTGGGGCGGGCATTTGGTCATTCACTGGGGTGGGGCGCATGACGAGTTGCCGAATGTACCAGCTCTGCAACCGTTGAGGGCGATTGTGAGAGTTCAGAAGCGAACGAGGCGCGAGGAGTTGCTAAGCCTTCATGGCATCAAAACGTTAGCATCACACGCTCCAGGCTTTAATGAACGAGTTGCGTTTACGCATAAATATAAGGTTGCTGTGTTTCATCTGCAAACCCTGGCTGTCTATGAGAATAAAGAATCGCACCTGGTTGCAGAGAAGTCATTCCTCAATCAAAAGCAGCTTCAGAAGGAAGCCGTGTATCGAGAGGTGGACCCGGAGCTAGCTAATTTTCATGTGAGGAGGGCCAGTCGTGAAGCCGTCAAAGCAATTTATGCGCTAGGACTGGATTATGGCCTCGTAACCGTCGGTGTACTGCAGACAGGGCATACGCTTGTCCTGAATGTAGATCCCGTTCCGAAGTTAAACAAGAAGCTCACACAGTTGTTTGCTCAGGCTATCGACCGCTTCGATGCGGCACTTACGAAGGAGCTGCAGCGGAAGGAGCGCGTAATGCTGGGTAGCGATCCAGAGTTTCTGCTGCGCAGCCCGCAGGGCACAGTTGTTTTCGCCGACCGCTTCCTTACCAGGGAAGGCGCAGTAGCTTGCGATGCGATCGTACTCAGCGGACATCGACTCATCCTACCGCTTGCTGAGCTGCGTCCGCAGCCAAGCACAGACCCTCGCGAGCTGCTGAGGAACCTGCATGCGACCATGCGGCTTGCCGCGCGTTCGATCCCTGACGAAAGCCTCGCGTGGCTTTCGGGCGGCATGCCGATGGGGGGATTCCCCCTCGGCGGACATATTCATTTCAGCCGTTGCTGGCTGAACGGACATTTACTGCGCGCGCTTGATAACTACCTCGCGCTGCCCTTGATCTTGATCGAGGCGGAAACAACGCGCAAGCGCCGTCCACGGTACGGCTTTCTTGGCGATTTCCGGCGTAAGTCGCACGGCGGCTTCGAATACCGGACGCTTCCGAGCTGGCTGGAATCACCAGAAATTACACGAGGGGTATTCGCGCTCGCCTCGCTCATTGCGGATAACTATTGGCAGCTTCCGTGGTGGCCTTTGCAAGCCTCGGATATCCAAGCTGCCTATTATCGCGGGGATAAACAGGAGCTGCGGTTAATCGTTGCTAAGTTGTGGCAAGAGCTGGAGCAGCTCAAAGCGTATGGACAATTCGCTACTTCACTGAATCGCCTTCGTGCACGCATCGAATTGATGGAATCATGGAACGAGGGCGAGGATATTCGGAAAGCTTGGAAAATAACTCCCTACTCGCGCAAAGAAGCTATTGAGCCTGCAATCATGTTATAATAAGAAAAAATACTTAGATACTTGCCAGGTCCTTACTGCTCGCTAACTTATGCTCGGGAGCTTATGAACGCTTATTGGGATAAGGGCGGAGTGTTCGGACCTTGGCAGTTCTTTTTTTGCACACATAAATAATAGATTGATAGATTCCTAGATGAATTTAACGATTGGTTGGAGGAACGAAGGACGCTATGGCTCAATACACGCCGATGATCCAGCAATACTTGGCCGTTAAGGCGCAGGTCCCAGACGCATTTTTGTTTTTTCGACTGGGTGACTTTTATGAGATGTTTTTTGAGGATGCCATTAACGCATCGAGAGAGTTGGAAATTACATTAACGGGCAGAGAAGGCGGAGCGGAAGAAAAGATTCCGATGTGCGGTGTCCCTCATCACGCAGCCGAAAATTATATGTCCCGTTTAATTGAAAAAGGCTATAAGGTGGCAATCTGCGAGCAAGTCGAAGACCCTTCAGAAGCTAAAGGCGTAGTCCGCCGAGAGATTGTGCGCATTGTGACACCAGGAACAATCATGGACAGCAAGCTGCTAGGTGAGACTAGCAATAATTATATTGTTTCGCTCGTAAATAAAGAGATGGGATACGCCTTTACGGCTTGCGACATTTCAACCGGTGAGCTTTACACCACGCTGCTTCCTGATTCTTGGGAACTGGTGATTGATGAACTCAATATTTATAGTCCTTCAGAAATTATTACTGACAAGGCGATTCTAGCAACAATTCGTGAAACGAGCGCAACTTGGGGACGCAATACGGTGATGACGGAGTGGACAGAAGCGGACGAGAAGCTGCTCGATGAACATTTTGCTGAGGATGCCGCATTGCCTAAGCTGACCCGTGTAACCCGTCATGGAGTGGCCTTGCTTTTAGCGTATTTAAAAGAAACCCAAAAAAGAGCTTTGACGCATGTTAAACATATTCGGCTCTATCAGCCTGATCAATTCATGACGATGGATCCTTTTACACGCAGGAATTTGGAACTGGTTGAAACCGTACGAGAACGGGCTAAAAAGGGCTCTCTGCTCTGGTTACTCGATAAAACGGTTACCGCAATGGGCGGGCGGATGCTTCGTCGCTGGATTGAAAAGCCGCTTATGAACGTTTCGCGGATCGAAGAACGTTTGGAAGCGGTCGACTTACTCTATAATCAATTGATTGTGCGTGAAGATGTGAAGATGGCCCTCAAAGAAGTGTATGATCTAGAACGGTTAGTTGCTCGGATTTCATATGGAAACGCCAACGCTCGCGATATGAACGCGCTTAAACATTCCTTACTCCAGGTTCCGTTGCTTCAAGAGGTATGTGCCGCATCGGGGTCGGAGACGCTTCGTAAGCTCGTCCAGGATATGGACGGTTGTGAAGACGTTGCGGCTTGGATTGCCGGGGCAATTGAGGACGAACCGCCAGTGTCTATCCGAGACGGTGGGATGATTCGCGAGGGCTACCATGGATATCTGGATCAGCTTAGAGAAGCGAGCAAGAACGGGAAACAGTGGATTGCCGAGCTAGAGCGGCAGGAGCGTGAGGCGACGGGCATTAAGTCGCTGAAAATTGGCTACAACAAAATATTCGGGTATTTTATTGAAGTGACTAAGGCGAATATGGCTTCGCTGCCAGAGGGCCGCTATGAGCGTAAACAAACGCTTGCCAACGCAGAGCGATATGTAACGCCGGAGCTCAAAGAAAAAGAGGGACTCATTCTCGAAGCGCAGGATAAAATGGTCGATCTTGAATACGAGTTGTTCACCGAACTGCGTGATCGAATTTCTCAGCATATATCTAGATTGCAGAAATTGGCTGAAGTCATCGCAACAGCTGATGTATACCAGTCGTTGGCTGCTGTCAGCGCGGCTCATCACTATCGCAAGCCACTGATTGGCGAAGGCTTCGAGCTTCATATCGAGGAAGGCCGTCACCCTGTAGTGGAAGCGGTCATTCAGGACGGCTCGTTCATCGCGAATGAGACGAGCCTAGAGCAAGAGCAGGGACGCATTTTATTAATTACCGGGCCGAATATGGCCGGTAAGAGCACGTACATGCGCCAGGTTGCCGTAATCTGCCTGATGGCACAGATCGGTTGTTTTGTGCCGGCAAGATCCGCGCGTATTCCGATCACTGATCGAATATTTACGCGGATTGGCGCGGCCGATGATCTTATCGGCGGCCAGAGTACATTCATGGTCGAGATGATGGACATTCAAGTAATGACAGAGAAGGCAACGAGTAAAAGCCTTGTCATCATCGATGAATTGGGTCGTGGGACATCTACCGGCGAAGGTATGGCAATTGCTCAGGCGGTTATTGAGTTTCTGCACAACCGAATTGGCTGTAAGACGCTCGTGTCCACGCACTTTCACGAGCTTGCACATTTGGAAGAAAGCCTCTTGCATCTGCGAAACCACTGCATGGCCGTTAAAGAGAGCGGCAGGCAGGTTACCTTTCTGCGCAAACTAATCCGCGGGGCAGCAAGCACAAGCTACGGCATTTACTGTGCCGAGATTGCAGGGCTGCCTGACATGATCATTCAGCGCTCGTATGAGTTGCTGAATGGTTTTGAAGAGCGGGCGGCGGGAGCTGCGCAGGCCGCCGCATCGCTTGAGCCGCCTGCTGCCGTAGCGCAGCAGGATTCGGCAACCCCTGCTCCGGATGCGAAGTCGGCAGCAGCGATTCAACAACTGTCCCTCTTTGAGGAAGACAGCAATCATAGCCCCGCCGTCAAGAAGAAGCTGGACGGTAAATCACAGCTGGTGCTTGATCAGCTAAAGGGGATCGACTTAATCAATATGACGCCGCTTCAGGCGCTGAATTTGGTATACGAGTGGAAACAGAAGCTACAATAAAATTTGAAACATGGGAGAGACAGGCATGAAACAACAACCGAGAATGAGAATAATGAAGGTTACCTTAGCGCTTGCCTCTGCTCTTATGACGATACTTCCAGTCAGCGCCATGGCGCAGGAAGATTTGCAAACGAAGCAAGTAAGAGAACTAATTGGCAAGCTGCATGTAAGCGGCGTGACGGAAGAAGCATTAGCTAATCAAAGCATTCAACAAATGGTTGAAGGTCTTAAGGACCCTTATACCGTCTATTTCAGCAAAGAGGAATATGGACAATTTTCCAGTTCATTGGAAAATAATTATGTAGGTATGGGTGCCCGAATCGGCTTAGACGACAAAGGGGTATATATTACGGAGGTTTTTGCAGGATCTGCTGCAGAAACTGCGGGTTTACAGACAGATGACTACATCCGCGCTGTAGACGGTGTAGCCGTTCAGAATAATTCCACTGAATCCGCAAGAAGCAAAATCGTTGGCTTAGAAGGCACGAAAACGAAAGTTACCGTGCTTCGTGGTGACAAAGAATTGACGGTGGAACTGACGCGTAAAGCAGTCAATATTCCTGAAGTATACAGTAAAAACTTTACGAATGGCGTCGGATATATTCAAATTACCGATTTCTCCAGCGATGCGGATGAAGACTTCGATCAACAACTAAAATCTTTGAATGCTAAAGGGCTAAAGGCGTTAATTGTTGATGTGCGCAATAATCCAGGCGGTCTTGTAGATACGGCTCAAAATATTACGAAGCATTTCGTCAAAGAAGGCGTGCTCATCCACACGAGAGATCGCAATGGAGAGGATGATCCCGTTACATTTAAGGGTGGTACAGATTTATCTCTACCTGTTTATATTTTAGCTAACGAGAATAGCGCGAGCGCTTCCGAAGTTTTATCTGGCGCGCTTCAGGATTATCATGCAGCTCAAGTAATCGGTGTTCAGACCTATGGCAAAGGTAGCGTTCAACAGCTGTACAAGCTTGATGGCGGAAGTGCATTGAAAGTAACGGTCGAAGAGTATCTAACGCCAAATAAGCGCAAAGTGAATAAAGTGGGAATTACGCCTGATGTGAAAGTAGACGGGAGTGCGGCCCAATTAATCACAGCGCTGCAATTAGCTGGTATTTCTGATGTGAACGTTGAGATTTCGAAGCATAAAATTACGTACAATGGTGTTGAAATGAACAGCCCGCTTGGTACTTTTCATGAAAATGGACAATTATTCGCAAACACGCGGGCCTTAGCTGCCCTAGTTGGCGCGAATATCAGCTGGAATGATGCGAATCGAACCGTCGATATAACGGATGCGAAGGGAACGCATGCCATTCCTGTAGAAGCGGACAAGCTGATCATTGATAACGGAACTAGCTACGTCAATGCGAGTGTGTTTGAGCGTTTCTTCCCTCAACTGAAAGTGAACGATCAGGGAGAGACTGTTTCCATTCATGCTGTAAAGGGGAATTAACCTGATGGGTAAAATTCAGCTCTTAAGCGAGCATATCGCCAACCAAATTGCAGCGGGCGAAGTGGTAGAACGCCCTTCTTCCGTTGTGAAAGAGCTCGTGGAGAACTCTGTTGATGCAGATAGTACTCGCATTGATGTGACCATTGAAGAAGGCGGCCTGCAGTTGATCCGCGTATCTGACAATGGCTCCGGTATGGCGCTGGAAGATTGTGAGCTTGCTTTTCAACGTCATGCGACGAGCAAAATCTCAACTAGCAAAGATTTATTCTCGATTCGTACACTTGGCTTTCGTGGGGAGGCATTACCGAGTATTGCATCCGTCTCTCGGTTGGAGTGTGTCACAAGCGCTGACAATGATGGGCTTGGTCGTAAAATTAGCATCGAGGGCGGGACGATTCGCGCGGTTGAAGAAACGGCTGCTTCCCGTGGGACGGAAGTATCCGTAAAGGATCTCTTTTTCAATACGCCAGCGCGCCTTAAATACATGAAAACGATCCAGACGGAACTCGGTCATATTTCGGATTATTTGTATAGGCTGGCACTCGCTCATCCTAACATTGCTTTCTCCCTTAAGCATAATGGCAATCTCCTCCTGCAAACATTAGGCAACGGAGATCTGCTTCAAGTCATTGCTGGGATTTATGGGACAGCGGTTGGCAAACAAATGACCCCCATCCAAGCCGAAAGCTTAGACTATACGATATCTGGCTATATCGCCAAGCCTGAAATGACTCGCGCGAATCGCGGAGGCATTTCTACCATTGTGAATGGACGTTACGTGCGCAACTTTTCGCTAAATCAAGCGCTTCTACAGGGTTACCATACCTTGCTGCCGATCAACCGTTTTCCGGTAGCCGTGCTGCAGATTTCAATGGATCCTTCATTAGTTGATGTCAATGTCCACCCGGCGAAATTAGAAGTTCGTTTCAGCAAGGAAGCGGAGCTGACGGCTTTGATCGAGGCAGAAGTGAAGCGCATGTTGGGCAAACAAGTACTAATCCCGCAAGGGGCTAAACCCGCCGTTCCGAAGGGAGCATTTATACAAGAGCAGCTAGAATTAACGCGAGCTATGGATCAAGCGGCCGTTCCTCAACTGGATGAGCAAGGTACGACCGCTTCACCAGGATCTTCTGCTCTGACGGGGCAAGGATCTGCCAATGGTCCCTCGCAGACACAGTCATTCCCTGGATCGGCATACAAGTTGGAGGGTGCTTTCAATAACGCTACCAACCAAGGGCGCCAAAGCTCACAAGTAAAAGAAGCCTTCTCGCCCTATCGTGGTGCTGCTGAGGACTCTGCAAGTCGGATTCCGTATGCGGAGAGTCAACGGAGTTCGCAATTGGCGGGCTCAAGCCGTCATTCGTCAGCTCCGCAACCGAACGCATACGCGCAAAGCGGCGTGCGCAGCGGCTCTATTCAACAACAGCGGAAAGCAAATGAAGCATTTATGGAGCTGCTTCCACAAATCGTTGAAGGCGATGAACCGAGGCTTCCATCTTTTCCGCTCTTGGATCCTATCGGTCAAATGCATGGCACATATCTGGTAGCACAGAATGAAACTGGACTGTATTTAATTGATCAGCATGCCGCTCATGAACGAATCAATTACGAGTATTATTACGAGCGTTTTGGCAATCCTGCTGAGGCAAGCCAAGAATTGCTTGTACCGATAACGCTTGAGTTTACGCCGGCCGAGGCAACGCTTATCGCCGACAAGCTATCGCTGTTTGAACAAGCTGGCGTATACATGGAAGCCTTTGGCGGGAATACGTTCCTCATCCGCGCTCATCCGCATTGGTTTCCAAACGGAGAAGAGAAAGAGATTGTAGAAGAAATGTGCGAGTGGGTGCTTGGGGAGAAGAAGGCTGTGGACATTGCTAAGCTAAGGGAGAAAGCAGCGATTATGTGTTCTTGCAAGGCATCGATCAAAGCGAATCAAGGGTTAACCGTACTAGAGATGGAAACGCTGATTGATCGACTTGCGGGATGTCGTAATCCTTATACATGCCCACATGGTCGCCCTATTGTCGTTAGCTTCACTACCTATGAGTTAGAAAAAATGTTTAAGCGAGTGATGTAATCCCGTGTTAGTGACAACTTCTTATAATCCGTCGCCCGAGTTGCTGGACAAAGTCAGGCGTTTAGCCGCCTCTTACGAAGGCCGAGCAGTTCCGCGACGGAAAAATTCTTTGGATCAGATTAGAACAACTTATTCAGATGACTCGCTTCTGCTTGTGACGAAGGAAGAGATCAGGTACTATGAAGAAGATAAGCCTGTACACTTTTTCCATCCTAGTATGGCACTTGTGCGCATGAAACGCTTGCTCAGAGGCGAATCTGATCTGCTGCTAGAGGCATCAGGCGCAGCAGAAGGCGATATGATCATCGATTGTACAGCTGGACTTGCGTCCGATGCGATTATATTTTCTTACGCAGTAGGCACCGCAGGCCGCGTTATTGCACTAGAAAGTGAGAAGATTCCAGCTATGCTCATTCGGGAAGGTCTGGGGAGCTACAAGTCGGAGCTTCCTGAACTTAATGAGGCTATGAGACGAATAACGGTGGAGAAGACGGATCATGCAGCATATTTGCAGCAATTAGGTGAGCGAAGCGTAGATATCGTCTATTTTGATCCGATGTTCCGAAGCCCGATTGAGGAATCTCAAGCAATAACGCCGCTCAGGCAAAATGCGAATGATCAAGCGATTAGCTTGGAAGCCATCGCACAAGCAAGACGTGTTGCGCGAAAGAGCATTGTGCTCAAAGAGCACAGGGATAGCAAGGAATTCGCCCGTCTCGGATTTGAGCACGTCCTGCGTTCAACGACGAAAACAACTTATGGAGTGATTCGACTGTGTTAGCCCCTATGGACAAGCCGAAATTACTCGTGCTTCTCGGTCCCACAGCAGTTGGGAAAACAAAGCTTAGTTTGGAACTTGCCCAGCGTTTTGGGTGTGAAATTATTTCAGGCGATTCCATGCAAGTGTATCGCGGTATGGACATCGGCACAGCCAAGGCTAGCGAGGCCGAGCAGCGGCTCGTCCCGCATCATTTGATTGATATTCACGATCCCGCATACCCGTTTTCGGCCGCTGAATTCCAGGAGCGAGTAAAGAGCTTAATAACGGATATTCATGCGCGTGGAAAGCTTCCTTTTATTGTTGGAGGAACGGGACTCTATATCGAGTCCGTCTGTTATAACTATCAGTTCACAGACGTAGGAATGGATGAAGCGTTCCGCCAAGAGCAGGAAGCCTATGCCTTAGCGAATGGGGACGAAGCGCTGCATCTAAGACTGCGCGACATTGATCCAGAAAGTGCGGATCGGCTTCATGCGAACGATCGCAGACGCGTCATTCGTGCGCTAGAGGTCGCACATGTGTCAGGGCAGACGTTTTCGGCACACTTAGCCGCCCAGAAAAAGGAATCGCCTTACGAACTATGTATCATTGGTTTAACGATGGATCGGGCTCTCCTCTATAAACGAATCGAGGAGCGTATCGATGAGATGATGAACGAGGGTCTTATCCAAGAGGTGCAAAAGATCCTGGACGCTGGCTGTCCCAAACAGGCGATTTCTATGCAGGCTCTGGGCTACAAAGAAATTGTCCGTTATTTGGATGGCGAGCTCTCTCTTGAGGAAGCTGTGACCCTGCTGAAGCGCGACACCCGCCGATTTGCTAAACGTCAGTTATCGTGGTTTCGACATATGAAAGACATTTATTGGGTGGATGTTACGGAAACAGCAAATTTTTCTGCCCATTTCCAATTAATTAATGATATAATAGTAGGAAAGTTTGTACATAAAATTGAATATAATCAACAACCATAACCATCGAAAATAGCGCCGTATGGCGAATGTTTCATTCCATTAAGGGGGACCAACTGATGAACAAATCCATTAATATCCAAGACAATTTTCTAAACCAACTTCGTAAAGAAAGCATTCCCGTAACTGTGTATTTGACTAATGGGTTTCAAATCAGAGGGCTTATTCGTGCGTTTGACAACTTTACGATCATTATTGATAGTGAAGGTCGTCAACAAATGGTATATAAACATGCCATTTCTACATTTACGCCACAAAGATCAGTTTCTTTAATGGCTGCCGCAGAAGCATCTGAATAGTTCGCAGCAGATGTTTTGCAACTTTTTATTTTGTCAGAGCGTCTAACCGAATAGAAACGATGGGAGCAACCTTACTTCATGAGGTTGTTCTTTTGTTGGTAAGACATTAGAGACATAGAGAATGAACAACAAGGAGTCGGTGGATTTGGCGAAACCAACCAATACGAAGCAGCCGGAAGACGGCAAAAAGGGTTCAAAGAAGAAGCGATTTAGTTTTCGTAAATTCATTATGGGTTCGATTATAGCGGGTATTTTGGCCATCATCTGTGCATTGGCGATTTATATTGTGGTTATCATGAGTGGCTTTAAGCTATTGGATCAGAATCTCGACAAAATTAATACATCAGCGGAATCAACACTTATTTATGCGCAAGAAGAAGGCAAGGATAAGGATGGCAAAGATAAGCCGGCTACAGAAATAGCCAAAATATATAAAGGTGAGAATAGGGAAAGCGTTACAATCAAGGATATTCCGAAGAGCTTACAAAAAGCGTTTATTGCTACCGAAGATCGCCGTTTCGAAGAACATGCAGGCGTTGATTTCTGGGCGATTGGGCGAGCCTTGGTGAAAGACGTGATGCATATGAGCGCTGTTGAAGGCGGTAGTACGATCACGCAGCAGCTTGCCAAGAACGTGTTTCTAAGCTCTGAGAAAACGGCATTCCGCAAAGGTACGGAAATGGCAATTGCTTTTGCGCTGGATGAAAGGTTTACCAAAGATCAAATATTGGAAAGATATTTAAATCGGATTTTCTTTGGAAGCAATGCCTATGGCATTAAAGCGGCAGCCAAAGTATATTTCGGGAAGTCAGATCTTAATGACTTGAAGCTTTGGGAGATGGCTACGCTGGCTGCCCTGCCTAAAGCGCCAACGAAATATTCACCTTTGAAAAACCCTGATTTATCCAAGGAGCGCAGAGGTGTTGTACTTCGCTTGATGACGGACCAAGGTTACATTACGGAAGCTGAGCGAGCCGAAGCCGCTGCCGTTGATTACGTAGCGCCTCCTTCTAGTCAAGCAACTAAAGAATATGCGACATTTGTTGATTATGTAACGAGCGAAGCAGAAGATATGTATAATATCGATGAAGATGAGCTCCTTACCAAAGGTTACCGTATTTATACGACGATGAATCCAAAGGCGCAGAAAATTATGGAGCAGACCTATGCGAATCCAAGCTTTTTCCAAAAAGATGCAGCGGACGGTCAGAAGATTCAAAGCTCAATGGTCATCATCGATAATAAAACGGGCGGTTTAGTAGCAATGATTGGTGGTAGGGATTATCAAACGAAAGGTTTCAGTCGTGTGTATTCCAAAAGGCAGCCAGGTTCCTCGTTCAAGCCCATTGCTGCGTATGGCCCTGCGATTGAAAGTGGGAAGTATACCCCGTATTCGATCATGGATGATACACAGACTACTTTTGGTAATGGGACGTATTCGCCACGCAACTATGACCGTACAACACATGGTCAGGTGACCATGTTCGAAGCGGTAAAAAAATCGTATAACTTAGCTCCTGTATGGCTGCTTGATCAGATAAAGCCAAAGGCTGCGCTTGTTTTCGCAAAAAATCTGGGCATTCAATTGAACGCTCAAAAAGACGTCAATCTGGCTATTGCGTTGGGTGGTCTAACCGATGGGGTTTCACCGCTGGATATGGCGACTGCCTATACCGCTTTCGCCAATCAAGGCGCGCAAAACAAAACACATGCAATTCTTCGCATTACCGATTCACAAGGGAAAGAAATTAAAGCATATAAAGCGGAAAAGAAGCAAGCCATTTCACCCAAAACCGCTTACTATATGACGTTGATGCTTCAGGGCGTAGTTGAACCTGGCGGTACAGGGACGAAAGCAAAGTTTAATCGGCCTGTTGCAGGTAAAACGGGAACTACAGGACTTGATATTAAAGGACTTGAGAAGTATGACCGCGATGTCTGGTTTGTTGGCTATACGCCTGAATGGACAGCCGCTGTATGGGAAGGCTTCGACAAAGTCGATGCTAAACACTATGTGACAATCGGAAGTGGAAGCCCATCTTCTATTTTCAAAGAGGTCATGTCGAAGGCGCTCGATGGTAAGCCGGTTACGAACTTCGTTAAGCCGGACAACGTACCGGATTTGACGGAGCCGCCAAGTGGTATTTCAGATCTGGCGGCTGCTTATGTGCCTGAGATGAAATCGGTTAAATTGACATGGACATCTTTGGGTAATAAAGTCGCCTATCAATTGTACCGTAAGAGTTCAAAGGAAACTGACGCCAAGCTGCTGACATCCCTGCCGAATGCAGAGGTTAATGATTCAAGCGTAAGTAGTGGTGAAACTTACCAATACTATGTGACTCCATTGAATACGGAAACGAACATTGAAGGTGCAAAATCAAACGTTGTCACTGTCGAAATTCCTAAGGACGAAGCGCTGCTCGATCCTTCGAAGGTTTCACCGTCACCTACACCGTCGGGTTCAGCTGTACCGTCGTCATCGCCTGGCAATGGTAAAGATCATCTCTCGCCATCGCCGTCACCTACACCATCTTCGGGAGCGAATCCATCCCCCAGTCATAACGGGAATGTGAACGATGGCAAAGGAACTACAGGAACTGTTGCAAATCCTAATCCAAGTCCAACTCCAAGCCCATCTCCATCCAATAAGCCGGTGGATGGGGCAACGGACCCGAAGAAGCAAGAGAGCAATCAAGATGGTGGAAAAGTTGCAATCCCAAACCCACAACAATAAAAGAGCAAATAGCTGCTATGGAGGATGAACGACAATGAACTTTAAACCTATGAAACTGCTTCCCCTTACTTTAATCGCATTGACTGTACTTGTGTCCGCTTGTGGAAACAAACCAACAGAATCGGCTGGTGGTACGGCTGCTCCGAAAAATGGTGCTGTGACCTCGGCTGCACCTGCGGCTTCTGCTACACCTATCGCACCAAAACAGTGGACGAAGGCACCAGATATGACCATTGATCCCAAAAAATCGTATCAAGCGGAGGTAACAACTTCCAAAGGTACATTCACGATTGATCTTTTTGCTGATGAGGCTCCGAAGACAGTGAATAACTTTGTGTTTTTATCTAAAGAGGGCTTTTATAATAATGTGACGTTTCACCGCATCATTAAGACGTTCATGATTCAAACAGGTGACCCGCAGGGAACAGGCATGGGCGGACCTGGCTATAAATTTGAAGATGAGCTCAAGACTTCTCATAAGTACGAGCCAGGTATTGTTGCTATGGCGAATTCTGGGAAAAATACGAACGGGAGTCAATTTTTCATTTGTTCGGGAGCGGATTGCGCTAATTTGAATAAAATGCCGAACTATTCCATTTTCGGAAAAGTGACAGATGAGGGAATGGCAACAATTGCGAAAATTGCGGATACACCCGTTCAGTTGAATCCTAATGGCGGGGACTCCTCCCCAAGTATGCCAAAGGAGAAAGTAACGATTAATTCAATTACAATTAAAGAAAAATAAGTGTTTTCCGCTGCTCACTGCTGGAAGAGACTGACCTGGGGGATTGCTAAATGAAACAGCCTTGCTTATTGTTCCATGGCTTTACTGGCGGTCCCTTTGAGGTCGAGCCGTTGGCGCAGTATTTGCTAGAACGAGGACAAAGATGCGAGGTGCCACGGCTTCCATGGCATGGAGAGGATTTTGAAGAACTAAAAGCTTCCCGATGGGAAGATTGGGTCCTATCCGCCGAACGGCACGCAGAGCGAATGACGATGCAGCACGGTTCATTCGATTTGGTTGGTTTCTCAATGGGAGGACTTCTAGCGGCCTACTTAGCCGTACGTTATCCTGTACGTAGACTCGTGTTGCTCAATACAGCAGTCATCTATATCAGTCCCTCACGTCTTCTTCACGTTATTCGGGAGGATTGGAAGCATCAGGATCAAGACTATTTGCAAAAAGCCAAGTCAACGCCGCTGCGTGCGACCTGGCAGTTTACGCGGTTGGTAAAGCATTTGAAACCGGAGCTTAGCAGAGTCACAGTACCTACGCTTGTAGCACAAGCGGAGAGAGATCAGGTCATCCATCCCCAAAGTGCGCGATACATATACAGTAAGCTAGGTGGACACCGAGAGTTATGTTGGTATCCCAAGTCAAAGCATCTGATTTGTCATAGCGAAGACGCGGCTGCTTTATTTGATCATGTGGGCACATTTCTTGAGAGGGAATAATAGTGAAATGACCATGAAAACGGAGAATAATCGAAGTCAGCGGCAGCTTTCTCGTTTGCCCAAAAGCCGTAAACGCGCTGGGAAAACTAGGCGATTGCTGGTGAACTTGCGACGTTTAGTACAATGTCTCTTGATCCTATTCCTACTCTTTGCGGGTTGGATCGTATTCATTCAGTGGAAGGTTCAGCGAGCCCCGCAGATGGCATTACCCGGACAAGTAGATGTAGGAATTGTACTTGGGGCATCATTACGGAAAGATCTTCCAAGCCCGGGACTGCAGGAACGTCTTGATCTAGCCATTAAGTTGTATAATCAAGGCAAGTTTCAGCGACTTATCGTTTCCGGGGGACTGGATCATAATGGATCTAAGTTAACGGAAGCAGAGGGAATGCGTAATTATTTAGTCAAAAAAGGTATTCCTCCAGGCAGCATATTGTTGGAGCCTAAGGCTACGAGTACCTATGAAAATTTATTGTTTAGTAAGCAAATTATGGACGAGCAGGGGCTTGTTAGCTCGATCATAATGACGCATGAATTCCATAGCTCACGTTCGTTAAACATCGCAGAGACGATTGGGCTGGAGCAGCCACTTGTTTCGTCTACGAAGTCGGACGTACTGTTTATGCCTTATCATGAAGCGCGAGAAACACTCGCTTACACGAAGTGGGAGTGGACGAAGCTGTTGCTGAAAGTCGGACTATAAGAAAGGGCTGCACGGAGAAGTGGATGAATTCCACTAGCCAGTGCAGCCCTTTCTTTTAGCCATTTATGATCGTTCCTCCGTTCACGTGAAGGATCTGACCCGCCATGTAGGAAGAATCCTCTGAGGCGAGGAACACATAGCTAGGCGCCAGCTCACTAGGCTGTCCAGCTCGCTTCATTGGCGTGTCGGCCCCGAAAACTGCCACCTCTTCGGCTGTAAAGGTGGAGGGGATGAGGGGCGTCCATATGGGGCCTGGCGCTACACCGTTTACGCGAATGCCTCGTGGGTTCAGCTGCAGAGAGAGGGAGCGGGTAAAAGAAACGATGGCGCCTTTGGTGGAGGAGTAATCTAGTAACTGCTCATGCCCGTGGTAAGCAGTGA
Organism: Paenibacillus sp. SYP-B3998; assembly: GCF_010820665.1. GTDB lineage: Bacteria > Bacillota > Bacilli > Paenibacillales > NBRC-103111 > Paenibacillus_E. The sequence continues at coordinate 38,348 of NZ_JAAIKC010000003.1, forward strand.
TAGAAGCAGTATTAATAATGGTGCTGCCCGGCTTCAAATGGGGAAGCGCGGCTTTCGTTAAATAGAATAAGGAGAATAGATTTGTTCGAAACGTGCGCTCTAGTTGCTCGGTCGTGATATGTTCTATGCTGGCCTGAGGATGCTGCTCAGCCGCGTTGTTGACCAAGATATCAATTTTCCCGAACTGTTTGACGGCCTGCTCGATAATTTGTGTACAAAAGCCCTCATCACCAATATCGCCCGCCACATGCAGACATTTGCGCCCAACCTCTTCGACGTGGCGTTGTGTTTCTTCCGCATCGCCATGCTCGTTTAAGTACACGAGAACGACATCTGCACCTTCTTTGGCATAAGCAATGGCAATCGCTCTGCCAATACCGCTGTCTCCTCCTGTGATGATTGCCACCTTACCCTTTAATTTGCCCGCTGCTTTGTACGCTGCGTGATCAAACTCCGGCCGCGGATTCATCTGTGCCTCAATACCTGGCTGCTGATCCTGATGCTGCGCAGGGAAAGTCGGTTTCGTATCTGTTGCTGTCGCCATTTGGAACGATGCTCCTTTCATCTTCTCAGGTTTCCCTGTTAGGATGTGGCAAGAAGCTACAAATCATTCTTAATTCGGTAGTGATACAAATACAGCTCTGAGTAGCCCAGTTTACGATATAAGGCCAAGGCGGGTTCATTATCGGCAATTACTTGTAAATATTGTTTAGAAGCTCCATGCACCATGCTCCATTCCGTTAATGCCCCCATCAGTACATAACCGATTCCTTGTCCCCGATAGCCTTCACTGACAACAATATTCACAAAACCCGACCAGTCAGCCTCGACAATTGCTGTTCCGACAGCAACGGCTTGTCCATCATGCTTCAGTTGAACGAACCCTTTGGGGCTGGCCATACGCGCAAATAATCCGGCATAGAACGCTTTACGTGAACTAGGGTACTGCTCTAGCCGCAGGTAAGCTCCAAGCCAATCGGCATCTGCCTGCTCTGACCACTGGATTTCAAGTGGTGATGGCTTTTTCTTCGGCAAGACGTTTGATACATTTTCTTTCACATCCTGGCTGTTAGCCGTCATAAAGAAGCAGGGAGTGTTCAACTCGTAGCCGTTATGAGCCAGAAGCTCATCCAGACCATGGGGCGAAGCCATGCTAACGTGAAATAAGGCAGGTAAGCTGCGTTCTCTGTAGAATTGCTCGGATTTATGCAGCCAATCGGCATCGTCTGGATATGCGCCAATCGCGAGCACACTGTTGGCTCTTTTGGTCAAGCCTTGTGAAGAGCGGAGCATCCAATGGCCGATGTTACTCGTAGTTTCGGCTACCCAGGTACGTGCAGCGATGAGATCCATCGTCACAAATTGATTTTGAGTTTCGCTCATAATCGATCAAACCTTTCGAATTTAAATACTTAGAACACAATAAATATACATAAAAATGTATAAAAATACAACGTAATGAAGTGGAAAAAATTTCTCTATTGATGTAAGCTATGAGCAGTGGAACTTGGTTAAGACGAGCTTACAGGAGGTCATTTCATGGTATTCTTGATACGTACAGCAAGTGCTGAGGACTACGATGCCGTTAATGAAATTATTCGATACGGACAAGAAGAGCATGCTGCTATGCTTCCTCACATTTTCGCTGCATTGGACCGCGTTATTGCCATGGGATGGTACCGCAGTTTTTCGGATCAAAAGAACAAAGTGATTTTTGTGGCGGAATTCGATGCTATAGTGGTAGGCGTGGCAATGGTAGAACTGAAGCTGAGCCCTAATTACGAAGCGCTTGTGCCGCGCACCTACGCATATCTCAATGAATTGGCAGTTGCGCCAACGCATCAACGTCAAGGAATTGGTAAGCAATTGTATACAGCTTCCTTGAAATGGGCGAAAGAACGAGGGGCAGCTTCGCTAGAATTAAATGTGTGGGAGTTTAACGATCGTGCTAAGGCCTTTTATTACTCTGTAGGTATGTCTACATTGAACCGTACGATGACAATCCCTCTATCAACTTAACAATTAAGGAGAGCAGAATCATGCTATTTATTCATAATGAACGTATCACAGACCCAAGAATCAATCTTGCGATTGAAGAGTACGCGCTGAGGAACCTGCCAACAGAGGAGAGCTATTTGCTTTTTTATATGAATGAGCCCTCGATTATTATTGGCAAAAATCAGAACACAATTGAGGAGATCAATCCTGAATATGTCAAAGAACATGATCTGCATGTAGTACGTCGTCTTTCTGGCGGAGGAGCTGTCTATCACGATCTAGGGAATCTGAATTTTAGTTTCATTACCAAAGATGATGGTAATTCCTTTCACAACTTCAAAAAGTTCACACAGCCCGTTGTCGAGGCACTTCGTCAATTAGGTGTTGAAGCGGCCTTATCCGGTCGTAACGATATTCAAGTAGGTGAGCGGAAAATTTCGGGGAATGCTCAATTTGCAACAAAAGGAAGAATGTTTTCTCATGGTACCTTGCTTTTTGATTCGGAAATTGAAAGTGTTGTATCGGCCCTAAAAGTAAACCCTGATAAAATTCAGTCTAAAGGAATCAAATCTATTCGTAGTAGAGTTGCGAACATAGCTGAATTTCTACAGGAGCCGATCACGATCGAGACATTCAGGAAAAAGCTGCTTGAGTCTATTTTTGGCACGGAGGAATCGTTAGTTCCTCACTACAAGCTAACCACTGATGATTGGGAATCTATTCATGCGTTGTCGAAGGAACGTTATCAGAATTGGGACTGGAACTACGGGAGATCGCCGAAAAGCACCGTGCAAAATTCCAAGCGTTTCGAAGGGGTAGGAACGTTGGATGTGAGGCTTGACATTGAAGAAGGCTGCATTCGGAACGTGAAGATCTATGGTGACTTTTTTGGAGCTTATGATGTGAAAGAGCTAGAAGACATTCTCGTGGGAGCCAGGTATGAGTCTTCGGTAATTCGTGAAAGGTTAGCTGAAGTCGAGCTTCGCAAGTACTTCGGTTCTATTGAACTGGATTTATTTATTGCATTGCTGATGTTAACTTAACGTTCAAGCGAGGGAGATCGGGAATGACGAAGTTGTATTTGATCCGACATGGGGAAACAGAATGGAATGTGGAGCACAGGATGCAAGGGCATGCCGACTCACCGTTATCGCAGCTAGGAAGCATGCAGGCTTATTGGCTTGCTGAGGCGCTGGACGAGGTGCAGTTTGATGTTATTCATACCAGCAGCAGCGGCCGTACTTTGCAAACAGCCAATATCATCAAAGGTCGAAGAGAGCTGCAGATTCAATCGTCTGATCATTGGCGGGAAATGAATTTGGGCGAATGGGAAGGGCGTATTGCAGAGGCAATTAAACAAGAGGATCAAGTTAACTTTCATGCATTCTGGAACGAGCCGCATCGGTACAAGCCTTTAGCCGGGGAGTCTTTTGAAGACTTGCAGGCTAGAGTATTACCAGCACTTAACCAGTTATTGGCTGAGAACGTCGGGCAAACAATTGCCCTCATTTCTCATACGGTTACTTTAAAGGTCATCATGGCCCATTTTGAACAGCGCCCGCTTGAAGAGCTATGGCATCCGCCTTATTTTCATCCTACTTGCTTAAGCTTGGTGGAGTGGAGAGAAGGCTCACCACAAATCGTTCTACATGCAGATACCTCACATTTTCAAGATGAGGATGCCTTTGGTTATTAAGTGACGTGTTTACTAAGAACCATGAGCCGAGTTAAGGAGGATAATTCATGATTTTAGAGGTAGCTGTTTTACCCGTCATTCCGAGGAAAAAGGAACAATTCGAAGCTGCGTTTAGGCAAGCATCAACCCTTATTTCGTCCATGAAAGGTTACATCTCACACGAGCTTCAAACCTGCATGGAGGATGAGAATAAATATTTGCTGCTTGTTCGTTGGGAAACCATAGAGGATCATACAGTTGGATTCCGCGGCTCTGAGGAGTACCAACAATGGCGTAAGCTGCTGCACCACTTCTACGATCCATTTCCAGTGGTTGAACATTTTACATTAACCCAATCTTATGTGTAAATGACGTGCTCGATTTCCCGGGAAAGCGCAAGAAGTGACACGAATAGCGGCAATCGAAGTGACGGTGGAATGACAAGGAAGATGATCGATATCGAGTAACCGTTTACATGAAAAGGGAGAGCAGGAGTTAGGAGCCTGTTCTCTCTTTTTTGTGCATGGAAACAAAAGATGAAATATATTGAAAAAAAGCGATTGACAAGGGCGGTGATCCAACTTAATATTATCTTCATAAAGTATAAACGTTTATACTTTAAACTGCATAAAGGGAGGTGAAACGAAGATGGTTTCACGCGAAGCTCGATATTTTTACTTTTTCATCTTCCCGTGGCTTATCGGGGCTCTCGTGTTTATGCTGTATCCCATCCTGTCTTCGTTATATTTTAGTTTTACGGAATATGACATTATACACCCGCCGAAGTGGGTCGGGCTGCAGAATTACACGAAGATGTTTCACGATGAATTGTTTTGGCGAGGCGTTAAAGCAACGTTAATTTTCACTGTATGTAGTGTGCCGCTTCAACTTGTTCTATCCTTATTTTTCGCGGTGCTAGTGAATCGGAAAATTCCGTTTAAACGGTTTTTTCGAACGGCGTTGTACTTTCCAAGCATGATATCCGGTGTTGCCATGTCACTCCTGTGGCTGTGGGTGTTTAATTCACAAACAGGGATGATGAACTACATGCTGGGGCTCATCGGCATTCAAGGTCCTAGTTGGCTAGAGAGTGAGCAATGGGCGCTTGCGGCTATGGTTATCATGACGATGTGGGGGGCAGGCGCAGGAATGATCATCTTCTTAGCGGCACTTCAGGGGGTACCGACTTATTTGTATGAAGCGGCAAAACTAGAAGGCGCTAGTCGCTGGCAAATGCTGCGCAGCATTACGCTGCCTGCCATTTCTCCAATTATTTTATTCCAATTAATTATGGGCATTAATGATTCGTTTCAAGTGTTTACGCAAGCCTTTGTTATGACAAAGGGAGGCCCGCATTACGCGACACAGTTTTATGTGTTTTATTTGTGGCAAAACGGCTTTAAATTCTTCAAAATGGGATACGCATCAGCGTTAGCCTGGGTGTTATTAATCCTTGTGATGGTGATGACCTACTTGGTTATGAAGTTCTCCAAGAGATATGTGCATTATGAAGGGGGGGATGGTGTATGAGCCAAGGTTCAACAAGTCCGAAAAATAAGAAAGCGCTTACTTATTCATCGATCGATATTTTCGTTTTTATCCTGCTCATCATTCTAACGGTGATTATGGTATTTCCCTCCATCAATATGTTCTCAACGGGTTTCAAATCGCAGGCAGAGGTACTGAAGTTTCCTCCAAAAATTATCCCAGAGCATATCGAATTCGCCAATATAAAAAAGTTATTCCAGACTTACGAGTATGGTCGCTGGTATCGCAATAGTATCTTTATCGCAATCGTTTCCGTTATCGGGACTGTGATATCGTCCTCCTTTGTAGCTTATGGTTTCGCGCGTTATCAGGCCAAAGGAAAGCAGCTTTTGTTTATTTTTTTACTGAGCACGATGATGCTGCCTTACCCCGTGCTGATGATTCCACAATTTATACTTTTCAAGCAGCTTAATTGGATGGACTCATTTCTACCGATAACGGTTCCCGCATTTTTCGGTTCCGCTTATATGATTTTTTTAATCCGTCAATTTTTCACTTCACTCTCGAATGAGCTTTTTGATGCAGCAAGAATCGATGGATGTTCGGAATTTCGTCAGTGGTGGAATATCGCATTCCCCTTATCAGGACCTGCCCTTTCGACGGTCGCAATCTTTTCGTTCATTGGGAGCTGGAATGACTTACTCGGCCAAGTGCTCTACCTCAGTTCCACAGAGAAATTCACGCTAACCATAGGCATGACGTCCATGTATTCATCGGCGACTCGCCTAATGCCTTGGAATTTGGTTATGATCGCTGCGATATTAGCGGTGATTCCCATTGTGCTGTTATTTGCGTTTGCGCAAAAATACTTCGTTCAGAGTATTTCGATGACGGGCGTTAAATAGGGCATTGTCGTCGTTGTTTAACAAAAATTGAGGAGGTCAAGCGATGAAAAGAAAAAATTTAGCACTAGGTTCATTAGTGATGATGATTACTGCGGGATCCATGCTTACAGCCTGTTCGGACTCCAAAAGCTCGAATAACACAGGGAATGCGAATAGCAAGGACATTGTGACGATCACCCAATTTATTCCCGATGTTCCTGAAAAGGTTTACATCGACAAGCTGATTCCCGATTTTGAAGCAACGCATCCGAATATCAAAGTGAAAATAATGAAAGCTCCGTATGCAGAATTCGATTCGAAGCTGCAATCCCTCGTTGCTGCAGGTACAGCTCCAGACGTGACGTCCCATTGGGGCGAAATGGGCTTTATCGAGTTTATGGACAAAGGCATGCTCCGTGATATGACAGATTTAATAAAAGCGGATAACTTTAAGGCTGCCGATTATGGCATGTCGGACGATGTACTCAATATCTATAAAGTCGACGGTAAAAATTATGGTATCCCTGTCTATAGCTACACCTCGTTAATGCTGTATAACAAGGATATGTTCGATAAAGCGGGAATTCCTTATCCTCCTGCTGATTTCGAAGATAAATCTTGGACCTTTGATAAGATGATGGAGGTGGCCAAGAAGTTGTCCAAACCGAGCGATGATCCGCAAACCGCGGAATTTGGAATCGACTGGGGTTGGTCTGAAAATGATATGAGGTTGATTTACTTTGGAGCGAAAGTGTATTCAGATGACACTTGGTCTAATGGCGGTCATCCGACGGCCTCGTATTTCGGCTCACCTGAAGCGGTGAAGGCAAACCAACGTTTGCAAGATATGGTATTCAAAGATAAAGTTATGCCTTCTAAAGAATTTAGAAAAGCTGTAGCAGGGCAAGGTGGAGAGCCGTTCGCTACGGGGAAAATCGGCATGTCCGTTGCAGGTGCATGGATTTTAACTTCAGTGAAGGATTACAGCTTCAAAGTTGGCGTAGCGGCTGTTCCAGCCGGAGCGAACGATAAAGCAAGGGATGTTCTCTATATTGATCCGCTTCTTATTCTTAAAGACTCGAAACATCCGAAAGAAGCTTACGAATGGATTAAATATCAGTTGAAAAAAGATGTTCAAGAGAAGGCGATTGAGCTCAGTGGAGGCACACCACCTTCGAATGAACAAGCAGCAGAAAAGTATTATAACATGTATGCTCCTGCCATTGATCCAAAGGATTTGAAAACAGTTGTTGAAGGCGGATTAAAACATGGAACAGAGTCCTACAATCATTTAATTTCGGATTACTCGCACATTCTTAATTTGGTTACGAACGAGATGGATCCATTAGATAGTGACAAAGGCAATGCCGCAGAAATCGGCCCGATTGTAGAAAAGAAAGTGAACGCTTTACTTAAAGAAGTAAATGAGAAATATATGAAAAAATAGGAATCTGCTATAATGAAACCGAATACGATCATAATCAAATTCGGGAGATTAAAAAAATGAAAAAAGTGAGTATTTTAGATGTAGTTGAAAAATCAGGCGTATCTCTGGTAACCGTATCCAGAGTCTTGAATAATTCGCCAACTGTTCGTGAGCATAACCGACAGAAGGTGCTTCAAGCGATGAAAGATCTTGGCTACACGCCTAGTTCGGCAGCCCGTTCATTAGCACGGGGATCGACCGGATTAATTGGTATAACCCTGCAAACCTTAGGCGATACAGTTTTTGATGGCATTATTCATGCGGTTAACGAAAGCTTAGAGGAAAAAGGCTATTTTTTGGCCCTATCTATTGTATCCCCGAGGCAGATGGATAACAACTCTCAGAACTACTTTTTGTTCCAAGAAGATCGCGTAGATGGCATTATTTTGCTATCGACTCTTGCGGAAAAAGATTATGTGTTAGAGTTGAAAAGCAAAAAAATTCCTTTCGTCATCATTGATAATCACATCGAAGATACCAAGGCGGTAACAATTAATGTGGATAACTACATCGGTGGTTATGAAGCAACGAGGCACTTGCTGGATCTCGGGCATACGAAAATCGCTCATATAAGCGGTCCGGATTTTTTCCTCAGTGCAAGGGAGCGACGCAAAGGCTTCGAACAAGCGATGAAAGAGGCAGGGATAGCTCCGCTTGTCATTTCGAAAGCAGAGTTTGAAATTCGCGATGGATTTAATACGGTTAAAACCTGGTTACATAATGGACTGCGACCTACGGCTGTTTTTGCAGGTGAGGACGGACTCGCTTTAGGCGCGATGGATGCTTTTCGCGATGAGGGCTTCCGTATTCCAGATGATGTCTCTGTTGTCGGCTTTGACGATCAGTATTTTGCTCAATCGATTAACCCGCGATTGACTACCGTTAGGCAGCCGATGGAGCAATTAGGACGTGAGGCTGTGCGAATTCTTTTAGGCTTAATCGATGGATCGGCGAAACGAAGTAAATCGGTCTGCTTGAAGCCAGAGCTGCTGATTAGAGAATCTACAGCTGTATGTAAAGAGAAGGATTAGAAAAAATAGATAACGGAAGCCGAACCAATTTGGGCGTATATTTGGGTCTGGACGTAGGGGCAACGAAGACGAATGCGATGAACACGGATGCAGCAGATAATTTGCCTGGAATCGGTCAAGCAGGGTTTGCGATACGATCATAGCACGTCGCGCTGGAACTACTAGACCCTATGGTGTTGTCTCCATTCTGTGGGGAACGAATTGCACTTGAATAAACCCTCGCGGGGAACCTTTTAGTGCGCTGGATTCGAATATGCTATAGGGATTTCGAAGGAGGTTGTGAATCGCGCGGCAGATTTTGCTGAAGCAGGGAGAAGAGCTGGGAATGTCGGCTATTGCGGTGATTCAAACGCTAGCCTGCTTCACACTTCGCTTTCAAAGCGTAAAGAATAAAAAAATCGTGGTAGGATTTGTGTTAATTTACGAGCTAAAAATGCTGATTTAATCATAATCTCGCATTTATAGTATAAACGTTTATATTATATTAGGAGGTGAGACTTATGAGTTCGTTGATTTGACTTTCAGATTGAGCATCTATACAGGGCAATAAAGTTGTATGACAAAAAAATAGGTCCATAAGGGAGGCAATTTATGAAGAAGACATTCGTTTGGAAAATGAGTGTGCTTACCGTTGCTTTGTGTGCGCTGCTGCCAAGTGTAGCTATTCAAGCTAAGACTGCACCGATCGTTTTGGCGTACTATACACCTGATACGGATTCTTACAACTCCTTGAAGAAATTTCATGCGTCATTTAATCAGGTTTCGACGGATACGTTTAATACGGATGCCAAAGGGAACCTTGTCGGGGATATTCCGACGCAAGCTGTTTCCTACGCTAACTCGAATAATCTAACGACCTATGCACTTGTATCTAATTACGGTGCAACGGACTGGGATCCGAATATCGCGCATAAGGTGCTGACGAACACAACGTACCGAGCGAAATTGATCAATAATATGTTTAACCTCGTTAAAAACAATAATTACAAAGGGATCAATGTTGATTTCGAAGGCTTTTTGAGCAGCGATCGAGATGCTTATACAAGTTTTGTTAAGGATGTTGCCGCTAAAATGAAAGCAGCGGGTTATAAAACAATGGTCTCTGTTCCTGCCAAATCCGTTGATGATCCAAACGATTCTTGGTCTTATGTAACTGATTACGATAAGCTTGGTCAATATGCTGACTATATACAGGTTATGACCTATGATGAGCACGGCACGTGGAGCGATCCGGGTTCCGTGTCCAGTAAACCATGGATAGAATCATCGCTTGCGTACGCGGTCGCTCATGTGCCTGCAAACAAGGTTATTATGGGCATTCCGGAGTATGGAAACGATTGGAATTTAACGAACGCCGATCAAAGCGGTTGGTTGAACTGGAAGGATGTTGCCGCACTGTTAGCCAAGACGAAGGCGACACCTGTCCGCGATACAGCTAGCGGTTCTATGAAATTTACTTATAAAGCTGCTGATGGTTCTAAGCATGAAGTTTGGTACGAGGATGCCACTAGCATTAAAGAAAAGACGCACTACACGATCACTTATGGCATAGCGGGCGTGTCCGTTTATGCGTTAGGTCATGAGGATGCTAATTTCTGGGCTGCTATTAACGCTGGTTTACAACCATAATAAGATGGACCCCCCGCCTTTTTTTAGGTGGGGATTTTTTTAATTATTGGTTCTTGATTAAAATGAACCAGATAACCTCAGCTTAGCAAAGCCCGTAGGTCGGTCTAAATTGTAGGCTATGCGCGTAGGATGGATTGATAACAACCAACAAGTAAACGAGGTGATCCTCATGAGTGGTCGAAGCTTGCCATCGAGACAAATCAACATCGTATTGCGGCAACCAGAGCACCACGCCTCGCCACTGGCCGATGCAGAGCCACAATTGACGGGAAAGCGGACGCCACACGAAGGCCCCTTATCTGACATTTTTAAAGAGCTGAATCAAATGGTTGGCCTTGATAATGTAAAAGAATTAGTGCATGAAATTTATGCGCTGCTTCAAATCTCTCAGTTTCGTGCTGAGGCGGGTTTAATAAGTAATGCCCATGTGTATCATATGATTTTTAAAGGGAGTCCGGGAACGGGCAAAACGACGGTAGCTCGATTGATGGGGCGCATGTTTCATGCCATGGGTGTACTTAGCAAGGGTCATTTTATTGAGGTAGAACGAGCAGATCTTGTCGGGGAGTATATTGGCCACACCGCTCTCAAAACGCGTGAGCTTATGAAAAAGGCAATGGGAGGCATTCTGTTTATTGATGAGGCATATAGCTTAGCGAGGGGCGGCGATAAAGATTTCGGTAAGGAATCCATCGATGCGCTCGTAAAAGGGATGGAAGATAAGAAAAATGATTTTATCTTAATACTGGCTGGTTATAGCGATGAAATGGAACAATTTTTGTCCACCAATCCAGGTTTGCCTTCTCGGTTTCCGATTCAAGTAGATTTTGAAGATTATCATATCGATCAACTGATTCAAATTACAGAGCTGATGGCCAAAGAAAGGGAATATATGCTGCTCCCCCAAACGATCGTGAAATTAAAACAGCATCTGACGGAAGAGAAGGCTGCAACGTGGAGGGCGTTCAGTAATGCGCGATATGTTCGCAACATTCTTGAAAAGTCTATGCGCCATCAAGCAGTAAGACTGCTAAGCCAGCATGTGAACGTACCATCTAAGGCCGAATTGATGTCAATACGCCCAGAAGATTTGAAAATGAAGTAAATATTTAGGAGCTATCTAACAGGAATTGTTGGGTGGCTTTTTTCTTTTATAAAAACAATTGACAGATTGGCTCAAGTGAGTAAAATAGACAGAGTGATTATCGTTGATAATGATTATCAGTAATAAAAAGTTTAGGCTGTGTTTCATTTTCATATAGGATGGATTGGTGATTTATGCGGAGAGTTCTCATTTTAAGTTGGATTGCATTACTCTTGCTGCTCTCTTTCCCCTTGGCAGTTGGGGCAACGGCAGAGGAGGATATGAAGAAGGCAAATGCCGGTATTGAGCAAGCGATTCAAGCGGCAGAAAGTGGAAAGCTCGAGATAGCTTCCCAATTGTTCGATACGTTCCAAGCTTCGTGGCTGAGCTTTGAGGATGGAATTAAAGGAAAGTCGTTGGCTGCTTACCAGAAGATTGAAGGAGCAATGGGAGAGGTATCCTTTGCAACCTTGAAACAGCCAATTGACCAAAGTAAACTTACAGCTACACTGAAAGAACTCAGTAAGCTCAACCAAAGCTTCATTGATGGGAACATGGACGCATTTGGTCAGGTTGCAAAAAGCAGTGGTAAAGTGACGATCAGCTCCTTAGTTACCTTGCTTGAGAAGACATCCGATCAATTAAAGCAAAATGACGTGGAAGGTGCAAAGGCTAACGTTCAAACTTTACGGAGTTCATGGCTTGATATCGAAAGCATCGTACTCACGCAGTCATCCGCCGTTTATGCCTCAATGGAGAGGGACATGGTAACCGCCTATGCCCAGTTGTCGGCAGACCCGGTTAAGAAGTCGGAGGCTGCTGCTACAGTCGAACGAATGCATAAGGATCTTACTCCGCTTGCTGGCAAAACAAGTTATACGATGCTGGATGCGACAACGATTATACTCCGTGAAGGACTAGAAGCGTTATTAGTCATTATTGCCTTACTAGGGTTCCTAAATAAATCGGGTCATGGAAACAAGAAAAAATGGATTTGGTATGGCGTTGGCGGCGGCCTTTTAGTTAGTATGGCTCTTGGAATCGTCGTTCAGCAACTTTTCTCCACGAGTGCTTTTGGCAATAACAATTTCTTGATTGCTGGTTGTACAGGTATTTTCGCCGCTGTGATGCTAGCCTACATGAGCTATTGGCTGCATAGTAAATCTAGTGTTTCCAACTGGCAGAAGTACATACGGGACCAGAGCGTGAAAGCACTGGCGACGGGAAGCTTAGTCTCGCTAAGCGTGCTAGCCTTTCTCGCAGTTTTTAGAGAGGGGACGGAGACAGTGCTATTCATGATTGGTATGGCATCTTCCATTTCGCTCCAATCCCTGCTTGGTGGAATTGCCATTGGTGTTGTAACACTTATCATTGTCGCTTTTCTTATCCTTAAAGTCGGTTTACGGATTCCTATGCGTCCTTTTTTCTTAGTATCTAGCTTTTTTGTTTTCTATCTTTGTTTCAAATTTGCGGGTATGGGCGTGCATGGTTTGCAATTAGCCGGTTATCTGCCAGCAACGACAGCCTCATGGTTACCTAGCTGGGATGCCATCGCATTGTACCCGACAATTGAAAGTGCAGTTCCGCAATTTATTCTACTCGTCTGCGCACTATTCGCGGTCCTCTGGGATCGCCGTAAAACCGTTCAATTTAATAAAGCCGCAGTATCCATGAAAAAAGTGAATTAACATAACAAAAATTGGGGGAATCATTCAATGAATAAACGTCAACAATTTATTATTTTAGCAGCAGCTCTAACACTCGTCGTGACAGGGTGCGGTAAAGCCGCAACGCCAGGAGCTACTACTACGACAACACCGGTAGCAAGCCCAACACCAAATGTTACAAAAGTACCAGCTAAAGAAGGTGCAGCCGCATTTATCAAAACAATTGATGGATTGAAGGGGCAACTGGATCAAAAGAAAGTAAATGAGCCTAAGAAGCAATCTTCGACGCTAGAAGAAGAGTGGGCAAGCTTTGAGGACGAAGTGAAGCTCAAATATCCAGAGTTATATGTGAAGGTTGAAAAATTTCTAACACCATTAGAAGCAGGACTAAAACAAGAGAAGCTTGACAATGAACTTATTAGCCAGCTTAACGATGGTCTCAAAGTTGCTGTAACGGAGCTGAGCACTTCTCTTAACGAAAACAAAGGCGCAGTGAATGAAGCGGCTATTTCGGGTTCTAAAGAATTGCAAGAAGCAACGAAAGCATATAATTTATATGTGCAAGAGCAAGGAAAACAAATGGTTACACTGCTTGAGCAGCTAGATGCGGCTGTGAAAAGCGGTGACTTGAAAAAGGCACAAGAAGCCTATGTACAATCGCGTTCACCATATGAGAGAATAGAGCCTATCATTGAAAGATTTAAAGATCTTGATGGCGTCATGGATGCTCGTGTCGATGATTTTAAAGATGAGAACGATGCTGAATTCACTGGATATCACCGGATAGAGCACCTCCTTTTTGTGAAAAAAACAGTTAAAGCCGCTGAGCCATTCTCAGCACGTTTGTTGGAAGACGGGAAGAAAATGCAACAAAGCATAGCTGCTACGAGCATTGAGGCAACAGATTTTGTAACGGGTGTTGGCGAGCTAATGGAAGAAGCTCAAACGAAGAAAATTACAGGTGAAGAAGAGCGTTGGAGCGGTGCCTCGATTCCAGTCATTCGCGCGAATGTGGAAGGCGCTCAAAAGATCTATGATCTTGTGAAAAGCGAGTTAAAGAAAAAAGATCCTGCGTTGGATGAAAAAATCAGTAAGAGTCTTACCGCTGTAATTGATACAATGAATACATTGTCTCCTGTAGGGACAACTTGGAGTGACTTTAGTAAAATGGAGCAGTCCAAACAAGTTGACTTGAAAAATAAATTGGAAGCTTTAGCTGAACCACTGGTAAAAATGCCAGGAACTTTAGGTCAATAAAATAGGCAATCAAAAAGAGAAAGGGGAAACTCAGCATGGGAGACAAAATGAATCGTCGCGCATTTTTGGGAATGACAGCAGCAGGGGCTGCAGGGATTGTACTGGGTGATTTGATTGGGAAATCGCAACAAGCGGTGCCTGTTGATTCCAAGAATCAACCGGATGCACCAGCAGCTTCTGCAAATGAGACGATTTCCTTTTATGGAGCCCATCAATCCGGTGTAGTTACCCCTCAGCAAAATTTTGCGAATGTGGCTGCATTTGATGTAACAACAGAGGATGTTAAGGAACTACAGCAACTATTTAGGGATTGGACAGAGGCCGCGGCTCTACTTATGGAGGGAAAACCTCTTGCCGCTGAGCCGCAGACTGCCAAATTCCCTCCTGTGGATACGGGAGAACAGATGGGATTGAACACAGGTAAACTTACCATCACGTTTGCAGTGGGTGCGAGTTTGTTTGAGAAGGGCGGTGTTGATCGATTTGGTCTTCGTTCTCGTAAACCGTCAGGCTTAACAGAAATGCCGATATTTCACTCCGACTCCTTACAACATCAACTTACGCACGGTGATATTGTCGTACAGGCCTGCGCAGATGATCCAATGATCTGTTTTCACGCGATTCGCAATTTATCTAAGGCTGCAAGAGGTATTGCTCATTTACGTTGGCAGCAGACAGGTCAGCTTGGGATTAAATCGGAGGGAACCAAAAGGAATTTGTTCGGTTTCAAGGATGGAACGAATAATCCAGCCCTGACTGATGAGAAATTTATGAACAATAATGTTTGGATTGAAGCAAATGACGGGGCGTCATGGCTTGCAGGCGGGAGCTATATGGTTGTTCGCCGTATTAATATGACGATCGAAACGTGGGATCAGCAAACATTTACCGAGCAGGAAACCATTATTGGCCGCCAAAAAGTATCGGGTGCGCCCTTGGATGGCAGTAAAGAATTCGATCAACCGAATTTTTCAGGCGATGCCAATGGGGACAAAACTGCACTAGATTCACACATCCGTCTATCGAATCCACGAATGGGTGAGTCTTCAGAACGGGAACGTATACTACGCCGTGGTTATAATTTTATGGAAAATCTCGATCCGGTTGGGCGAATGAATGCGGGACTCTTGTTCGTATGCTTTAATCGAAATCTTCAAACTCAGTTTGAGTCGATTCAAAAGAGGTTAACGAATCCTAAAATGCCAGATCAAATGCTCCAATATACCGTTACTACAGGTGGAGGATATTTTGCTGTCCTGCCAGGTGTTACTGCAAAAGGGTCGTATTTGGGCCAAAGTTTGTTTGCTTAAAAATGTTTATTCTGAACCGAGGGACACAGGTCCTTCGGTTTTTTAGTATGTACATAAGTGACATTGCTATAATCGAATTTTCCTGCTGAGCAAATTGACTTTCCCTTGTTTTTCCTACACAATGATGGTGGGTTAAGCCCAATCATGGAGCGTTATGAACAAAGGAGAAATTAGATGAAAACAACTTCACATAATGTAGAAAGCGAAATTCAAGACCGTGCAATTCTTGTCAGTCTGATCACACAGAAACAGAAGAAGAATGAAAAATTGGCTGAATATTCACTTCAAGAGCTTGTTAAGCTAGCAGAAACAGCTGGCGTTGAAGTACTCGAAACAATGACTCAGAACAAGGAGTCTAAAGACACGAAATGGTTTATTGGTAAGGGCAAGGTGGAAGAGCTTAAACTGCGTATCGATGAGTTAGGCGGTAATACGGCTATTTTCGATCAGGAATTATCCGGTGCGCAGGTTCGCAATTTAGAAGCGGCCCTTGATGTGAAAATTATCGATCGAACGCAATTGATCTTGGATATTTTTGCGCAGCGGGCCAAAACACGTGAGGGTATTATTCAAGTGGAGCTAGCACAGTTAAGCTACCTATTACCAAGGCTATCAGGGCAAGGGAAAAACCTTTCACGACTTGGCGGGGGGATCGGGACTAGAGGCCCTGGTGAATCAAAACTTGAGACCGATCGCAGACACATTCGTGGTAGGATCGACGAATTGAAGGCACATTTGGAGGAAGTGGTGCGTCATCGCACCTTGCATCGAGAGCGCCGCAAAAAGACGGGTGTCTTCCAGGTGGCTCTCGTTGGTTATACGAACGCAGGTAAATCTACGCTGCTTAAGCAACTGACACAGGCTGACGTATATATCGAAAATCAATTGTTTGCAACGCTAGATCCCACATCGCGGACGATGGAGCTGCCTAGTGGCAAGGAGATCGTGCTGACGGACACTGTAGGCTTCATTCAGAACCTGCCTCATGATTTGGTCGCATCTTTCCGCGCGACATTAGAAGAGGCTAATGAGGCTGATCTGATTCTACATGTTGTGGACAGCTCAACGGATATGCGAAGCGAGCAAATGCGAGTCGTATCGGAAGTTTTAGAACAGCTTGGCGCTCACCAGAAAGAGCAGCTGACTGTATTCAACAAAATCGATCTGATCTCTCAGCAAGAGAAAGAAATGCTTTCTACTGAAGGTGATTTTCTCAAAATTAGTGCTTACACCCAAGAGGATTTGGAAAGCTTGCGTCTTGCCATTCAGGAAAAATTAATGGGGGAAAGTAAGCTGTTCCGTATTCCGGCTGAAAAGGGCGATATGATTTCGCTAGTGTATCGAATCGGCGATGTATTGGAGAATGAAGTGGACGGGGAAGATATGCTCTTCAAAGTTCGCGTTAATAAAGATGATTATGAGAAAATGGGATATCTGCTGGCCGCATACGATCAACAACTCGTTCAGCAAGATGCACAGGATAGCGAGGGAGAGATTTACTAATCATGCAATTTGGGGAAAAAGTCATGGCGCTCATGGAAAGCGCCGAACGTACGGCGGAGAGCGCCTATAGACAAATCGAGAAAACCATTGATCTCAATCAATGGAAAGTTATAGATGCTTTTCAGAAGCATAAAGTTAGCGATTATCACTTCGCTTCATCAACCGGTTATGGATACAATGATCGTGGCAGAGAGGTGCTTGATTTGGTCTATGCCGATGCATTGGGTGCGGAAGCAGCGCTTGTTCGCCCTCACTTTGTATCAGGTACACACACGATCAGCACAGCTTTGTTCGGTGTGCTGCGTCCAGGTGAACATCTACTTTACATAACGGGTAAGCCTTATGACACGCTTCATAAGGTGATCGGCAAGCCGGGGGATGGCAGCGGATCGTTGCAGGATTGGGGCATCGCGTATAACGAGGTTGCCTTGACGCCAGAAGGAGCGCCCGACTGGTCAGCCATCACGTCAGCGATCCAGCCGAACACGAAGGTGATCGGCATTCAACGATCGAGAGGCTACTCTTGGCGTCCGTCGTTTACAATCGAACAAATCGGTGAGATGGTTCGATTCGTGAAGGAAGTGAACCCAGACGTCATCGTCTTCGTTGATAACTGCTATGGCGAGTTCACCGAGACACGGGAGCCCACGGAGGTTGGCGTTGATCTCATGGCAGGCTCGCTCATTAAGAATCCAGGTGGGGGCATTGCCCCATCCGGAGGTTACATCGCCGGGCGACGCGACCTCGTCGAGCTCGCTGCCTACCGGCTGACCGCCCCCGGTATTGGGGGCGAAGTTGGGGCTATGCTCGGCGCAACGCGAGCCATGTTCCAAGGGCTGTTCCTTGCCCCGCATTTGGTGGGGCAAGCCGTCAAGGGCTCCGTCTTCGCCGCGGCAGTGTTCGAAGAGCTAGGATTCGAGAGCCATCCTCGCTGGCAAGAGACGCGGACGGATTTGATTCAAGCGATCCGCTTTACCTCAGCGGAGCACTTGATCACGTTCGTACAAGGCATCCAGAAGGCGGCTGCTGTGGACTCACACGTCGTGCCAGAGCCTTGGGACATGCCTGGCTATGAACATCCAGTTATTATGGCTGCTGGGACGTTCATTCAAGGCGGCAGCCTGGAATTGTCTGCCGATGCACCTATCCGTGAGCCTTACATAGCCTATATGCAAGGCGGATTAACCTATTCTCACTGTAAATTGGGAGTTCTTACAGCCATACAACATATGGAAGACAAAGGATTAATCTGAAGAAAAAGGGACTGTAAACAAACCTGACACTCCTTGACACGTTTTTGTAACGAAGGTACAATAAGAAGTAGGTACTTACTGACCAGGAGTGATAAGCATGAGTGATGATATACGCAGAAATATGGCCTTATTCCCGATTGGAATTGTAATGAAACTGACGGATCTAACAGCAAGACAAATTCGTTATTATGAACAACACGAACTTATTATTCCAGCAAGAACCGCAGGTAATCAGCGGTTATATTCGTTTAATGATGTAGAGAGATTGCTCGAAATCAAGGATCTAATTGAAAAAGGCGTAAATATAGCGGGTATTAAGCAGGTGCTCTTGCCGGTGGATAAAGATTCGGAGGATGCTACGATTCTTAATGAGCATACGGAGGTCAAGCGCAAAGAGCTTACCGATTCTCAATTGCACAAAATGTTGAAACAACAATTGATTGGCGGAGGCAAGCGGCCAGGCCAGGTATCGCTCATTCAAGGTGAGCTGTCCCGATTTTTTCATTAAAAAGCGTTTTTAATCGAGAGGAGAATGTTCGTGGGTCATAACAATTATAGCAAGGAAGATATTCTACGCATTGCCAAAGAGGAAAACGTTCGTTTCATCCGACTGCAGTTCACGGATTTGATGGGAAGCATCAAAAATGTTGAAATCCCTTTCAGTCAACTAGAGAAGGCGCTTGATAATAAAATGATGTTTGATGGTTCCTCCATTGAAGGTTATGTGCGTATCGAAGAATCAGACATGTATCTGTATCCTGATTTAGATACATGGGTCATTTTCCCGTGGGTAACGCAGAGCAAAGTAGCTCGTTTAATCTGTGATATCTACCTTCCTGATGGAAGACCGTTTCCTGGGGATCCGCGGGGCATTTTGAAAAAAGCGTTGAAACAAGCAGAAGAAATGGGTTACTCATCGATGAACGTAGGCCCAGAACCAGAGTTCTTCTTGTTCAAAACGGATGAGAAAGGTAATCCAACTACTGAACTTAACGACCAAGGCGGTTATTTTGACTTAGCGCCTATGGATCTAGGGGAAAACTGCCGTCGTGATATCGTGTTAACGTTGGAAGAGATGGGCTTCGAAATTGAAGCGTCACACCACGAGGTAGCGCCAGGTCAACATGAGATTGACTTTAAATACGCAGATGCGATTAAAGCGGCAGACCAAATTCAAACGTTTAAGCTCGTTGTTAAAACGGTTGCCAGACAGCATGGTCTGCATGCGACATTCATGCCGAAGCCGCTGTTTGGTATGAACGGTTCAGGTATGCACTGTCATCAATCACTATTCAAAGAAGAAGAGAACGCATTCTACGATGAAAGCGATAAGTTAGGTTTGAGTAATATTGCTAGACATTACATGGCAGGTGTTTTGCGTCATGCGCGTTCCTTTGCTGCGATTACTAACCCGACAGTGAATTCGTACAAACGTCTTGTTCCTGGTTATGAAGCCCCATGTTATGTCGCATGGTCTGCTAGCAATCGAAGCCCAATGATCCGTATCCCGGCATCCCGCGGATTGAGCACACGCGTTGAAGTTCGTAACCCTGATCCGGCTGCGAATCCTTACCTAGCTCTGGCAGTTATGCTTGCCGCTGGATTAGATGGCATCAAGAATAAAATGCAGCTTCCAGCTCCAACAGATCGTAACATCTACGTGATGTCCGAAGAGGAAAGAGAAGAGCAAGGTATTCCTAGCTTACCTCTTGATCTGAAACAAGCATTAGAAGAATTGATTCGAGACGAAGTTATTTGCGACACCTTAGGCGAACATGCTTTGGCTCATTTCTACGAACTCAAAGAAATTGAGTGGGATATGTACCGCACACAAGTTCACCAATGGGAAAGAGATCAGTATTTAACGCTTTACTAATTCATGAATCCCTTGGCGCTGTAAGCGCTGAGGGATTTTTCATTTGGGGGCGTTACAGTATTTAGGATTAGGCAAAGGGAGTGCCCACAAACTGCCCACAAATTCTAAAATAAGTTGGTTGCGGACTCCCCAAAGTGTCGCTTTAACTAATATAAGAAAAAAGCTCTTATGGTCAAGATACAGAATAAGTCTTGATCCATAAGAGCTTATTTAGTTGGTTTTGAATTCACATAAATTTAGTTGTTTATTGTCATGTTACTTATAGTAGGAAGTAGTTAAAGGAACAAAAACACCTGATTTGTCGTTATTTTCATATGAATAAAAAACAGTAACTTCATTTAGTCCAGCTACATTGACTTCGATTGTTTTTAATCCGTCTTCTATCTTCACTGTGTCTTGTTTAAGCAAAACGCTGTTTTTGTCTTGAATTTTTATTGCAACCTCTGAACCAATAGCAGCAACTTGTAAATAAAGTTTTTGATACTTACCCTTCGGCTCTAATGTGAAATTCGATCCTGAATTCTCTGTATCCTTAATTACTTCCCCATAATCCTTGTTTTTATATTTGGTTAGATTCGGGTCTTTAATAGCTTGATAAAAAGTTTGAGCAGCATTAACAGGAGTACCTTCGACTTTTTCGCCAAATAAAACGCTGTTTGCTGCTGCATCGTAATCTACTGCAACATTAAGTGAATTTGCAATTGCTCTGGCTGGTAAATAAGTACTTCCATCGTATGTAATTGGAGTAACAACATTACCTTGAGCATCTAGCAATTGAACAGATTTTCCGTTTACTTTGACGCTGATATCATTGTTTAGATAAGCCTTAATTTCTTGCAAATTAGCTCCTGCGTAAACGCCACCTGCTGCGCCGAAAATCATAGAAAACCCGACAATAGAAACTATAGTTTTCTTCATGTTATCTCTCCTCTTATCTGTTATAGACCTTAACTCTCTTTCCATAATATATGACAGATACAGGAAGTACAAGTGATTTGAACATACTTCAATATATAGACTGTAAGAATGATTCAAATCTTTGTAGTGTAGAATTGCAATTTACACGTATAATCTTCTCATAAAATGTCCAATTTTAACTCAGTAGTTTAATAAATATGATTCTGGATCAACTCATAGCGTTGATGTGGTTGAAAACAGTTTTTATTATGACTCCAGTAATTCCTTTAAAGCAAACATAGGCTTCTAATATTTTTCATGGGGAAACACTTTTTATATCTGGACCCATCATTTAGCGACACCCCTAAAAATATGATAATAAGCTTCAAAATCCATAAAAGCTCAAGGGGACGCTTTCCTTCAGGGCTTTTACATTGCCCAGTGCTTCCAGTACAAGATTATAATTCATTGATCTTCTAAACTTGTCTATTGATTTTCTCTTAAATTTTTTAGCAGTTCTTTTGTCTCGTTTTTGTATTTGTATTTTATTCTATCAATCGAATAAATAATGATTGTGGAAATTATTACTGAGCCAAGAGGACCTACGATAAAAAATGAACCTGGAAGAATTCCATATCCTGCTGCACCTTCATTTTCCTCACCAGCTTGATAGAATGCCCATGCACAGCACAGAAAAGACACCGGGAAATACATATAAAATGTAATGGGTGTAAAAAGTTTTATTACTGGTCTAGATTCTTTATCTCTATTTACTTTTCTAATGATACTACGAATTACAACTATGACGAGAGCAAAAGCCAGTAGCCCAATTAACACTTAATTCACCCCTTTGTAAAACCACGAAAATTTTACCACTATCTTCCATGCTTGTCTACCTATATTTCCATTAATTCGTAGACCATTCGACATTAAGCATATATAATCTGAAATAAGTACTTTTACTAATATCTAGGTTTTTTTTTGAATTTAAAGTTTGAAAGCGAAAATAATAAAAAACGTTGATTCTAAGCTATTTTGCTAAGAAATAATATGATATATTAATGAAGGAATATTAACCGTACACAAGTTCACCAATGGAAAAAAAGATCAGTATCTGACGCTTTACTAATCTTACAGCTACAACTAGATAAGATGAGCCCGTTAGCTTTTTAGGATGAGGAATCCTATGCTAGTGGGCTTTTTCACACGAGGAGAGAGGGCAAATGGACGCATTTACGACTAATTTGGAAAAATATGCAGAGCTTGTTATTCGCATTGGGGTTAATCTTCAAAAAGGACAAGATTTGATGATAGAATCTCCCATGGAGTCACTTGAATTAACTAGATTAATTGTCAAGAAAGCTTATGAGGCTGGAGCTAGCTTCGTTCAGGTGCATTGGCAGGATGATCTGATTACTCGCAGCCGTTTTGAATATGCGGTGGATGAGGCGATTGATTATTATCCAGACTGGTACACAAGCATGTTGGAGCGATTCGTGGAAAACGGAGGAGCATTATTGAATATTAAGGTTCCTGACCCTGATCTTTACAAAGGTATTGATGCTAGTATGATATCAAGAGCTTCGAAGGCAGCGGCTACAGCTCGTAAAACATATCAACAATATGTTCGGACAAGTAAATTTAGCTGGTGTCTGATTAAGGCTCCGACGCAAGCATGGGCATCGAAGGTGTTCGCTGATTTTCCTGAAGAACAGCGAATGGATGCCATGTGGGATGCAATTTTCCGTATGAATCGGATTTATGAGGAAGACCCGGTGGCAGCATGGCGGATACATATCAAGCAGTTGCAGCGGATGCGAGAAGTCTTGAACGCTAAAAAGTATACTGCACTCCAATACCGTGCACCAGGAACGAATTTGCGTATTGAGTTGCCGGAAGGGCATATTTGGCTAGGCGGGGACAAAGGCAATGAGCAAGGAATCCGTTTCGTAGCCAATATGCCTACAGAGGAAGTATTTACAATGCCGAAGAAAACGGGTGTCAATGGTACGGTTGCCTGTACGAAACCTTTGAATGTAAACGGTGCGATTGTAGATAAGTTCTCGTTTGTATTTGAAAATGGTCGAGTGATTGATTATACAGCTGAAGTGGGTTACGAGCATTTGGAAAGTCTAATGAATATGGATGCTGGGAGCCGTTATTTGGGTGAAGTTGCGCTTGTGCCGGTTGACTCACCGATTTCCAATATGAATCGTATCTTTTATAACACAGGCATTGATGAAAATGCTTCCTGCCACCTTGCCTTGGGAAGCTGTTACCCCATTAACATAGCAAATGGAGCGAAGCTGTCTAAGGAGGAGTTGGATGAGCGCGGAGGTAACACTTCCCTTATTCATGTTGATTTTATGATGGGATCTGCTGATCTTGAAATTGATGGTGTGTTAAGTAATGGTGACGTTGAACCTGTTTTCCGTAAAGGGAATTGGGCGTTATTGTTTTGAAGCTTTTTGTAGTTCCGGAGTTGCGCCTGATGTGCGTATGAATGTGGATAAAGCTGCTTTATGAAATAAGGTTATATCTGGAGAGATAACAAAGGCCACTTCGACTAATGCCGAAGTGGCCTTTGTTATACAGATTTATTGTAAGGAGAAAAAGGGCGGTTTACATATCGCGGAATAAACCAATAACGCGACCGAGAATTGTAACATGTTTCAGAAGAATCGGTTGTAAAGCAGAATTTTCTGGTTGTAGACGAATATGATCGCGTTCCTTATAGAACCGTTTCACGGTAGCTTCATCATCCTCAGTCATTGCAACGACGATATCACCGTTATTAGCTGTCTGCTGTTGTTTAACAATAACGTAGTCACCGTTGTGGATACCAGCGTCAATCATACTATCTCCCATAACACTGAGCATAAATACGTTGTTGTCGCCTACTAAATGAGATGGAAGAGGGAAGTAATCTTCAATGTTCTCTGTTGCAGTGATTGGTACACCTGCTGTTACTTTACCAATCAATGGCACACGAGCAACAGAGTGTGCGAAATTGCTTTCGCTGCCATCCAAGCCTAAGATTTCTATCGCCCGAGGCTTTGTAGGATCGCGACGAATTAAACCCTTCTTTTCTAAACGCTCCAAATGCCCATGTACTGTAGAACTGGAAGCTAGTCCAACAGCTTCGCCGATTTCTCTTACAGAAGGAGGATATCCCTTATCTTTCACTTCATTCTTAATGAAGTCCAATATTGCCTGTTGTCGCTGTGAAATTTTGCTCAATTGTTATCACTCCAATTATGGTAATCATTAGCCAAAGTATACCATAGAACCGGAGTTCGTACAAACATAAGTTCGAGAAATAGATTGACTCAAACATGTGTTCGTGTTATTCTAAAAACAGAACAAATGTTTGGAGGTTGATTATTCATGTATATAGCCTATTCTCACACAACGACATCAACGACACCTCATAGATCACTACACACATCAAACCGGATGAAACTCAACTCGAAGCTTGCAAAAAGATTGTTTGGTTTTTTTATGTTAGTTGTCATTCTTGGTGCTGTTTTCTCTTTCGGAGCCATAGTTCAGGCCTACGCAGGAGAAGGGAGTTCCATTACTACCTCCAAGGTGGACGTCTCATTGACAGTGAAGACATATGAGCGTGTTGTTGTTCAGCGTGGAGATACGTTATGGAGAATCGCATCCACGCATCTGGATAAAGGCGGGAATATTCGCGCTTACATTGATCAAATGTATAATTTCAATCGATTAAGCTCTAGCGTGCTTCAAGAGGGTCAGGTGTTACTACTCCCTTAATCGCTAGCTGTTGCTGCATATTTCTGCCGATGTTAGAAGCACGGGGGTGTTCCCGTGCTTCTTTTTGGTTCCTTTCTTGACATTCTTTTAAGGGGATGGCAAAGTAATAGTCATACTGATTTTTAACAGGGAGGATACTCATGAGCGACAGCATAGATCAACATATTGAACGGATCAATGAGCTTGCACGTAAGGCAAAAACGGTAGGACTTACGGATGAGGAAATTGATGAGCGCAACGAGCTGAGAAAAAAATACATTGAAGCATTTCGTGGTAATCTGAAAATTCAACTTGATTCCATTAAGTTTGCTGACGAAGAGAGCTAGTTTTAATATAGAAACAGCGCATTCAAAAGGGGAAATGAATGATGACAGTGAAGGCCGTGCTTTTTGATTTAGATGATACGCTATTATGGGATGATCGTAGTGTGAAGGAAGCATTCGAAGCTACTTGCGCTGAAGCCGCCAAACTAGTAGAGGTGGAACCAAGTGCTTTGGAGAGGGCTGTTCGACAAGAAGCCCGTGCATTGTATGAATCATTTGAAACGTTTCCGTTTACCAAAATGATCGGAATTAACCCTTTTGAAGGGCTGTGGGCGAACTTCACACAAGGAGACAAAGAGAATTTCCGCAAGTTAGAGAAGCTAGCGCCAGGGTATCGTACAGAAGCTTGGACACGCGGACTGCGAGCGTTAGGCATTGAGAATCGTGAGCTCGGTTATATGCTGGGTGAATTATTTCCTAAGGAACGCAGAAGCCGTCCACTTGTCTATGAAGAAACATTTCGAGTGCTGGATTCTCTAAAAGGCAGCTATAAGCTCTTGCTCCTAACAAACGGTTCTCCTGATTTGCAAAAAGAGAAGCTGGCTGGTGTTCCTCAAATTGCAGATTACTTTGATCATATTATTATCTCTGGGGAATTCGGTGAAGGCAAACCAGCTGTTTCCATATTTCATCACGCGATGGGGCTGTTGAACATCGAGCCTCATGAGGGCATGATGATTGGGGACAAGCTGACTACGGATATACTGGGTTCAAACCGCGTCGGTATGCGTAATATTTGGATTAATCATCATGGACTTACGGGTGGAGATGAAATTGTTCCTGCCTTTGAAGTTTCACGTTTACAAGAAATTTTGCCAATTATCGCAAATGGCTAAACAACGTTAGTACCAAAAAGCCCAACGAATTTTCAGGATCTTTGTTCCTGAGACGTTGGGCTTTTTTTATAATATGCTATGCTTTAATAAATTCCGGATCATCAATGTTATAAGCGACCCAACCGTCTTTTTCGATAAAGAGGCGAACAGCTACAATTTGACGATTGTCCATCAGTGTGAAGAAATGGTTCGTGTTTTCAGGAACGGAAATAACATCTCCTGGCTCTAACTCAACATCGAAGTATCCAACTTCACCTTCGGATTTAATAATGAAAATACCTTTGCCGGATACGATCGCGCGAATTTCATCTTCCGTGTGTGTATGCACTTGCTCGAATTTAGTGAGCAATTCTTCGATCTTAGGCGTAGAGTCAGATAGAGAAATAACGTCCCAGATCTCATAACCTCTTCGTGCAGCAAGATCGCGAATTTCTTCTTCGTAGGTGCTGATGATTTGCGCTTTTTCTTCATCGCTTAGAATGAATTTTTCGCGAAGTGCCTCAGGTAGCTTGGTAGGCTCCCAGTGTTCGTAGACAACATTTTGACTATCCAAGAAGGCTTTGACCTGGTCTTCGCCTTCAATGCGCTCGTTTGTGTTGCGAATTCGGATTTGTGCCATGTTCCATCCCTCTTTCTATGTAAATATACTTGTATTATAGTGGAAATGAAGCTGGATGTCGATGGATATGGATAAATAATTCCGATATATCCAATGGGAAAAATATATAATTCAAATTCTTTTCATAGAAGCAGTATTCTGTTAGAATAATTCTTAATATATTTTGTCGATAAAACGGGTTTATTTCTGCTTTACGCCAAGTTGAAAGGGAGTCACGAAATGATCAAAATACCGATTCAAGAGCAGTTAAAGAAAAAAATTATGATCCTCGACGGCGCCATGGGCACAATGATTCAACAGGAGGATTTAACCGCTGACGATTTCGGAGGGGATGATCTCGACGGTTGTAACGAGATTCTTTGTGTTACCCGGCCGGATGTCATTCGTAAAATACATGAAGCTTATTTCGCGGCAGGCGCGGATATGGTAGAAACAAATACATTTGGAACGACTAGCGTCGTGTTGGCGGAGTATGATTTGCAGGATCGTCATCGTGAGTTGAATTTAGCGGCAGCGAAATTAGCAATAGAAGCAGCTAACAAATATTCAACGCCAGAATGGCCCAGGTATGTTGTCGGTGCGATGGGACCTACAACCAAGACGTTATCGGTAACTGGAGGCGTAACCTTTGAAGAACTCGAGGAAAGCTATTACCAACAGGCTTTGGCGCTAGTAGAAGCTGGTGTTGATGCCATGCTGCTTGAGACTTCGCAAGATACGCTCAACGTGAAAGCGGGTAGCATCGGGATTCGTAGAGCGTTTGAGACAACCGGTGTGAAGCTGCCGATTATGATTTCTGGAACGATTGAGCCCATGGGTACAACGCTGGCCGGACAAAATATCGAATCGTTCTATATTTCATTGGAACATTTGGAGCCTATATCCATAGGATTGAATTGTGCAACAGGGCCAGAGTTCATGCGGGATCATATTCGTACACTTTCTGGGATTGCGCAAACAGCGATAAGTTGTTACCCCAATGCCGGGCTGCCGGATGAGAATGGACATTACCATGAGTCGCCAGAATCACTAGCCAAGAAAATGGCAGGATTCGCCGAGCAAGGTTGGCTCAACATTGCCGGAGGCTGCTGTGGGACGACGCCGGATCATATTCGTGCCATGGCTGAAACATTAGGTCAATATAAGCCAAGAACGCAATACGGAACCCATCCACCTGCCGTTTCCGGTATTGAAACCGTCTTTATTGAACCTGAAAATCGACCTATCATGGTCGGAGAACGGACAAATATTTCCGGTTCCCGGAAATTCAAACGTTTAATTAAAGAAGGTAAGTTTGAAGAAGGCTCTGAAATCGCGCGTAATCAGGTGAAAAATGGTGCTCACGTCATTGATATCAACTTGCAAGATACAGATATTGACGAAGCCTATGCGATTGAGGAGTTTATGCAGGAAGTCGTGAAGAAAGTTAAAGTGCCACTCATGATTGATTCCACCTATGACCACATCATCGAGTTAGGCTTGAAATATTCACAAGGTAAAGCGATCATCAACTCCATCAATTTGGAGGATGGAGAAACGAAATTTGAGGGTATTCTACCGCTGATTCATCGTTATGGAGCTGCTGTAGTTTGTATTCTCATCGATGAGCGCGGGCAGGCCGTATCTCGTGAAGCGAAAATTGAAGTAGCGACGCGTTCCTATGAACTTTTGACACAGAAATACGGGATGAACCCGGAAGATATTATTTTTGATCCGAATATGTTCCCGGTTGGTTCAGGTGATCCCCAATATATTGGTTCCGCAGTAGAAACGATAGAAGGCATTCGCATGATCAAAGAGAAGTATCCTACGGCTAAAACGATCCTGGGGTTAAGTAATATTTCCTTTGGTTTACCAGATGCTGGTCGTGAAGTATTGAACTCGGTATATTTGTACCATTGTACGAAGGCTGGTTTAGATTACGCAATCGTTAACACGGAAAAGCTTGAGCGTTACGCTTCGATCCCAGAAACAGAGCGCAAGCTTGCCGAAGAATTGATTTACAATACGAACGATCAAACATTGGCGGAATTCGTTGCACATTTCAGGGAGAAAAAGGTTGAGAAGAAGGAAAAAATATCGAACCTTTCCTTGGAGGAAAGGCTTGGTTCTTATGTCGTAGAAGGAACGAAAGAAGGACTTATCCCCGATTTAGAGATTGCGCTACAAAAGTATTCGCCGCTTGAAGTGATCAACGGTCCTCTGATGAAGGGGATGGAGGAAGTGGGAAGGCTTTTTAATAACAATGAGTTGATCGTCGCGGAAGTGCTGCAAAGCGCTGAGGTAATGAAGGCATCCGTTACTTATCTTGAACCTTTTATGGAGAAGTCAGAAACCGCGGTTAAAGGGAAAATTATTTTGGCGACGGTCAAAGGCGACGTGCATGATATTGGGAAAAATCTAGTCGAAATTATACTTTCAAATAATGGCTATAAGATTGTAAATTTAGGGATTAAAGTACCGCCAGAGCAAATTATTGAAGCTTATCGGAGAGAGAAGCCTGATGCAATTGGCTTATCTGGTCTACTTGTGAAATCCGCACAGCAGATGGTTATCACAGCACAGGATTTACGTACCGCTGGCGTCGATGTGCCTATTATGGTCGGTGGCGCAGCGCTTACCCGTAAATTTACAAAGACGCGCATCCAGCCGGAATATGAGGGTGTTGTGTTGTATGCCAAAGATGCAATGGATGGGCTGGATATCGCTAATAAGCTTAGTGACCCAGAGCAGCGTAAGCGTCTCATTCAGGAATTGAGAGAGAGCAAAGAGTCCGATGTTATGGATGCTGGCAAGAAAGAAGAGCTCATGCCGAAGCTCACCCGTGTGAAATCATCGTCAGTAAATAAAGAACTGCCTGTGAATGTTCCGCAGGATTTAGAACGCCATGTACTGCGTGATTATCCAATCAGTCATTTGATGCCTTATGTCAACATGCAGATGTTGTTGGGTCATCACCTTGGCTTGAAGGGTAAGGTGGAACAACTGCTAGGCGATAAAGATGCGAAAGCGATGCAGCTTAAAGATACAGTGGATTCCATTTTGTATGCCGCCCAAAAGGAAGGCATAATAAAGGCGCACGGCATGTACCGTTTCTTCCCTGCGCAATCAAGCGGTGACAATGTGATTGTATATGATCCAGCGGATCATACGAAAGTGGTTGAAACTTTCACCTTCCCGCGGCAGGATAAAGAGCCGTATCTCTGTTTAGCTGATTATCTAAAATCTGTGGAAAGTGGGCAGATGGACTACGTTGGGTTCCTGCTTGTAACCGCTGGGCACGGTATTAACGATCTTGCCAAAGAATGGCGCGACAAAGGCGATTACCTGAAATCACATGCCTTGCAATCGACCGCACTTGAAGTGGCTGAAGGATTTGCAGAGCGGGTTCACCATATCATGCGTGATGTGATCGGCATTCCAGATCGGCCTGATATGACAATGCAGGAGCGTTTTGGGGCGAAATATATCGGACAACGCTTCTCTTTTGGTTATCCGGCTTGCCCGAGTCTTGACGATCAAGCGAAATTGTTTGCTTTGTTGACGCCGGAGGATATCGGTGTGGAGCTCACGGAATCAATGATGATGGAGCCAGAAGCCTCTGTTTCCGCCATTGTATTCGCTCATCCGGAAGCCCGTTATTTTAACGTAGGTTAATTGCGGCATGTAAGAGAGCTGTGTATCCAAAGTAAAAGCGAGGCTGACTGCTCGAACTTCAATGTTCAGCAGCGTACCTCGCTTTTTGTTTCGGGATGTCGGAGTTTGACTTCTCGGCCGAATTGAATTAGCATTTTTGTGAAATAATGCGAACCTGAAATGGCAATTGCAGATAGATTGGAGTTAAAGAAGTGGAACTATATTTTCTAGGCACAGGGGCAGGTATGCCCTCTAAACAACGCAATGTAACCGCAATTGCGCTGAATTTGTTGGATGAGCGGGGCTTTTACTGGTTATTTGATTGCGGAGAAGGCACGCAGCAGCAAATCTTGCACTCATCTGTAAAGCTCGGGCGTACCGAGAAATTATTTATCACGCATCTTCATGGCGATCATGTATATGGACTTCCGGGGCTGCTGACTAGTCGCTCTTATTTAGGGGGGGACACACCGCTAACGGTCTATGGACCTGTAGGCCTTAAAAGCTTCATTGACACGGCATTAGCGGTAAGTGGAGCTCATCTGACCTATACACTTCAGATTGTAGAGATAACGGAAGAAGGTTTGATATTTGAAGATGAAACGTTCCGCGTTGAAACGGCACGTCTTGAGCATCGAATTGAATGTTTTGGCTATCGGATTGTGGAGAAGGATCAACCTGGAAAGTTGTTAATGGAAAAGCTTAAAGGATTGGGTGTACCCGCTGGACCGATTTATGGTCAATTGAAGCAAGGGCTTAGCGTACAACTAGAAGATGGACGCACGCTACATGGGTCCGATTATCTAGGGGCACCCATTCCAGGCCGGATTGTTGTTATACTGGGAGATACACGCTACTGCCATGGGGCAAAGCACTTAGCCCAAGGCGCTGACGTATTGGTGCATGAGGCAACGTTTGCCATGGACAAGCAGGAGCTTGCCTATTCGTTTGATCATGCGACTTCTGTAGACGCAGCGAGAACCGCAGAGGAAGCAGGAGCTGACGCACTGATCTTGACACATATAAGCTCTCGTTACCAAGGTGAGGACACAGATCTGCTGCTTCAAGAAGCTCGAAACCTACATGAGAATACCTTTGTAGCTAAAGATTTTTGGAGCTTCGAAGTACCTCGTAAAGTCTAAAAGGGAAAGCCTTTCCATTATTTGGAGAGGCCTTTTTTCGTTCTTGAGTGGTTTAGGCAAATATTAAGCTTTCCTCTCATATGCTATCCGAAAGAGACGCGTATAGAGGTGACTTGATGGGAATTTCGCTGGCTGAGGTGCTGCTTTCTGTGTTTATGTCCGCCATTTTTTATGTGATGTTGAAAGAAATCAGAAATGCTTACAAAGACTCCCCGTAGTGGCTGTATGCTGCTACAGCTTGGACGTAAATTAATTTTCATTTATTGGTGGATTCTTATTAAGCTATCAATCATTAGGGAAACAGAGCTTGTGACAGAGTTCTGTTTCTTTGTTTTTTGAAAAATTGTAAAAACATTACAAAAGCTTTACAACACGAAAACGATCGCTTAATAATCCTTTGTTAACCTTAAATTATTAAATCCTAGTTTCTCTAGAAAGGCGTGTGGAAGATGAGTCAAACGCTTCTGAATACGGCGCCGCAGCATGCCAAGCTGTCTGTCATGATTGCGACAACCGCACAAGAAATTGAACAGGCTATGCGTTTAAGGTATGAAGTGTTTGTGGAAGAAGAGAAAAACATGCGGTTGCTAAACGAAGAAGGTTTGGAGAAAGACGCCTACGATGCTTATTGCGATCATTTGATCGTCAAAGATTTGGATACGAATCAGGTGGTTGGCACATACCGATTGCTCCCTGGTGATCGCGCTTTAACCGGAATTGGATTTTACTCAGAAACGGAATTCGATCTAACCCGATATGCGTCTTACAAAAGCCAAACCCTAGAACTTGGCCGCAGCTGCATTGCTCCTGAGTTTCGTGGAGGTAAAGCAATCCAGCTTCTATGGGAGGGGATCGCTGCATACATAAGCGAACGTAATTATTCCTATCTAATTGGTTGTGCCAGTGTGCACATGAACAATTTAGATGATCTTAATTTAATATATACCATGCTGCGCAAGAAGGAAGTATTGACGGATCGTTTTGGTGTTAGTCCGCTGCCGACCCATCGTATTCCAGGACTTGCGATGCTGGACATTGAATGCAATGAGAAGGATGTGTTCCGTAAACTGCCGCCACTAATGAAAGGCTATCAATGGTTAGGCGCTGAAATCGGTGGAGATCCAGCCTATGACGAATTATTTCAGACCGTAGATTTTTTTATTATTTTGCAAAAAGATCGAGTGACGCGCAGATACAAGCGCCATTTCCTCAATACTTAAAGAGATAGGGAGGGGATCGTTTTGTATGAATTGATATCGAAATTGACAATGAACGATCGTTTGCTTCGACGTTTATCTAGCGCTTTCAGCTTTATTCCAGACTGGATAATTAGGATTATTTGTTTATTATTGGCGAGAATACTGTACTTGGCAGCTCGCAAAGGTGTCAGAAGGCGTGTGGAGCGTAACTTGAGCGAAACTCTGACTGATTTAACGGAAAAATCGCTAAGGAAAACAAGTGTTAACTATTTCCAAAATTTAACAATGACGTTGTATGAGATTCTTTTTCATTCGTATCACTTGGAAAAAAACGGGGAAAACACCTTCGATGTAGAAGGGGAGTTGCACTTGAAACAAGCGGAACTGCATGCACAAGGACATGGATTTATCGTGTATACGCCGCATGTAGGAAATTTCTTCTATTATTATTGGTATTTAAGTCGTAAATACGATTGTTTAACAATTGCATCTGCAGGAAGTCCTGAGCTTAGACCGCTCTATATGAGGTTTGCAGCGATGGGATGCAAGGGTCTTGACTATGACAGTACGCCACCGCTGGAGTTATATCGGACGCTGAAAAAGCATCTTGCAAGTGGCGGTATTGTTTTTATTTTAGGCGATTTCTGGAGGCCGATTTTTCCTCTGTCCCGACTATTTGGTAGACTAACTCGCATGCCTGAAGGCGCAGCGATGCTGGCGATTGAAAATTGGGTACCTATAGTGCCGTTCTATGGTTACCGAATCAAAGGTTTTCGGCACCGTTTAGTATTCAACCAGCCCATGTTTCTGTATGAGAAGTATACACGTTCAGAAAGGTCGGAAGCCAATCAACTGCTCAGCGGGTTCATTGAGCGGGTAATCAAAGCACATCCCTCGGAATGGTTTTATTGGTTTAATGTACATGAGCATTGGGAAGGAACACAAGAGAAGGAGGATTCGAACGACAAAACGGAAAAGATCAACATAGTAATGGCATCGGAAGTTACTGGCTAACACATCGCCCAAAAGGAGAGGTGAATGACTCATGGATACTGGAAGCCACTTATTGTTCGGAGTCACACTAGCAGGATTAGCTTGTTTGGAACCGGCTGTCGCTCAGGAACCAGCGCTCGCTCATGCGATATTAGCAGGAACATTGATAGGTTCACATGCGCCCGATTTCGATACGTTAGCACGTATACGCGGATATGCGAGCTATGTCAGAATTCATCGCGGGATCACGCATTCGTTGCCAGCTTTATTTATTTGGCCCATCGTACTAAGCTTGCCGCTTGCTGCCTTGTTCGGTGTATGGGATCATCTTATAAGTCTTTATTTATGGACTTTTGCCGCTGTAGTGTTCCATGTATTTCTAGACTTGTTTAATGTGTATGGGGTTCAATGTTTGAGGCCTTTTTCAAAAAAGTGGTTTCATCTTGACACCTTATGTCTGTACGAACCGTTTTTATTTGGGATTCATACAGTAGGAGTGATGCTCTGGTTGCTGGTTTGGATGGGAAGCAATCAGGCGCATGTTGGTGCAATGTTTGCCATCATTTACGGTGTTAGTGTCATCTATATCGCTATTCGGTTCATTCAACGGTTCCACTTGGTTAAAAGGGTGTCATTCCATATCAATCAAAAGGGAATCTGTCATCTTATTCCAGGTTTAAGTTGGTTTCATTGGCAGTTTGTGCTGGAAGGAAAATCTGACTTTTACCTTGGAACGATACAATTCGGTAAGATTGAAATCCAAGAAGAATACAAGCGTACAGATTATACGCACCACGACACTCACCCTATCGTACAGGCGACTTTAGCTACGGATGGCGTTCGCGCCTTCCTGCACTTCGCTCAGCGTATCCATGTGTGCTGGAAAGAAAAGCATGATGGCTATGAAGTGCAGTGGCGTGACGTACGCTTTTGGCATAAGCAGAAGCTGCCTTTTGGCGTGAATGTGCTTTTGGACCGGGACATGAATGTAGTCAGTCATACGCTGGGTTGGGATAAGAAGGCGTGGGACCCACCTTATGTTTGAGAAAATAAAAATAGCCTCACACCTACAGGTGCGGGGATATTTTTATCTTCATGCAAATGAAATGGCTCCTCATAAAAAGTGAACGGCTCAGATATTTGTTGGATTAAATATTCTCAGTTTTTTCAATGCCTGTTTTGTGAAGAGCAGTTCATAACCATTAAATTGTTCTAAATGAACTTGAAAGTGTCTATATTTGTAGGGTGAAATGCTCTTTATTTCTCATTTTTCAAAGTTTTCCCAAATTCAGCAGCAAACAAAAAACTGTCCAAGGGTTGACGATTAGAGGGTACTTCACGCTCTTGAAATTTATCAGCTAATGCATCAATCGGTCCGCGATAGCCAATGGCGATAACAGCGTGAATGTCATAGTCTTCCGGCACTCCTAGCGCTTCACGTGCTTGCTGGCGATCGAAACCGCCCATAGCATGTGTGATAAGCCCTTGATTGGCTGCTTCTAAGGCAAGATAACCCCACGAGGTACCGGCATCAAACGCATGCGAGGGATTCGTGTTGCCATTAGCTGTTTTCGTGTGAGAGACAAGGACAGCGAGGACAGGAGCCTTTTCACACCATTCGCGATTTCCAGCTGCAATAAATGGATGGAATTTGGCTCTTTCCTCGATCGACCGAGCGATGATGAAACGCCAAGGCTGTAAATTGCTCCCTGAAGGAGACCAGCGGGCAGCCTCGAAGAGACTGAGTAGAACGTTCTCAGGTACTTCTTGTTCTTTGAAGGAGCGAGGTGACCATCGAGTAAGAAATTGTGGATTGATTTCGTGATCAGGTTGGCGATTATTTTCAATCTCTGTAGGTAATGTTGTCATCTAGGTTTCCTCCTTTATTTTAACTCCTTTTCATTTTAGCTGATTTTGTCAATCAATACGAATTCGCTTAGTTGTTGAGAAAATGGTATGTTTCCCCATTAAATAGGTAAAGCTAATGAGTAGGAAATGATGTACCGAGAAGAGGTGCGAGCAGACGATGGATTTTACAAGTCAGGATGTTGTGATTATTGAGAGAGCTTTGCGAACAGCAATGCTGCATGAGAAAGAAGAACAAAAAACAAGGGATTATCGAGAGGTTTTGTTGAAGCTGCAGGAAAGCGCGAAGCACGCGCTGAATGTGCATACGAAGACAGCAACCGCTGATCATGACGGTATTCGATACGATTATGATGATTCGTCCGATCTCATGTAGACATACGAACGTATATTCTGTAAAATGGAAGAAACAATGCGGTAAGGAGATTCTACTCATGAATCCTTTAACAGGTAAGTTTTCTTCCATCATCGAGATGATTGACTGGATTCGTAAAGCCCCAGAAATCATGTCACAAGTTACCTATTGGCACACAATACCCCCACGCGATCCCAAACTGGCTGTTTTTCCAGATGGACTGCATGAGGGTATTCGCGTTGCATTAGAACATAAAAACATTGATCGTTTATATACACACCAAGCAGATTCATTTCGTGAGGTAATTGCAGGCAGGCATGTTGTAACGGTGACACCGACGGCTTCCGGTAAAACACTTTGCTATAATCTACCCGTGCTACAAAAAATTCTTGAAAACGATGCTTCGCGCGCGTTGTATTTGTTCCCAACAAAAGCACTTGCACAGGATCAGGTGGCTGAACTGCAAGAGATGGTCGACTTTATGGATGTCGATATCAAGACTCATACGTATGACGGTGATACGCCGCCGACGGTCAGGCAAGCGATTCGTAATGCGGGACATATTGTTGTGACGAACCCGGATATGCTGCATGCCGCGATTCTTCCGCATCATACGAAATGGGTGAAATTGTTTGAGAACTTGAAATTTATCGTAATTGATGAAGTGCATTCATATCGTGGTGTTTTTGGCAGCCACGTGGCGAATGTGATTCGCAGATTGAAGCGGATATGTCGTTTCTACGGTTCGACGCCGCAGTTTATTTGCGCTTCCGCGACGATTAATAATCCGAAAGAGCACGCGGAGCGTTTGATAGGCGAAACCGTGACTCTTATTGACAATAACGGAGCGCCAGCGGGCGAGAAGCACTTCATATTTTATAATCCGCCAGTTGTGAACCAACAGCTCGGTATTCGTAAGAGTTCGGTCCTGGAGACTCGTAAGCTGGCAAGCGCTCTGTTGCGGAACGGGATTCAGACGATTGTTTTTGCGCGGAGCCGCGTGCGCGTGGAGATCTTGCTAACCTATCTACAGGAACTCGTGGCCCACGAGCTGGGTAGCAAATCGATCCGCGGCTACCGCGGCGGTTATCTCCCGAAGCTTCGCAGGGAGATCGAGAAGGGCTTACGCAGCGGGGAAATCCGCGGCGTCGTTAGTACGAACGCATTGGAGCTTGGCATCGATATCGGCCAGCTGCAAGCGTGCGTGCTCAACGGCTATCCCGGCACGATAGCCAGTACTTGGCAGCAGTCCGGACGTGCCGGACGGCGGCAGGAGACCTCGCTGACGATTCTTGTCGCGAGCAGCAACCCGCTGGATCAATATTTGATTCAGCATCCGCGGTATTTTTTCGAGCGTCCCCCCGAGCAGGCGCTCATTCATCCAGATAACTTGATCATTCTTGTCGATCATGTGAAATGTGCGGCGTATGAGCTGCCTTTTGAAGCGAATGAGCGGTTTGGAGGTGAACAGCTGACCGATATTCTTGAATATTTAACGGAGGAACAAGTGCTGCATCAAGTGAAGGACCGTTGGTATTGGATGGAGCAGTCTTTCCCTGCTCATAACATTTCCTTGCGTTCGGCTGCCCAAGAAAATTTCATTATTATCGATATGACGAATGGTCATCGGGTTATTGGCGAGTGCGATCGGTTTAGCGCTCCGACCCTTATTCATGAAGAAGCGATTTACATTCATGAAGGCATCCAATTCCAAGTGGAGAAACTAGATTACGAAGAGAAGAAGGCATACGTGCGGCAAGTTAATGTGGACTATTTCACAGACGCAAGCATGGCGGTTCAGCTTAAGGTGCTCCATGTTAATCGGGAAGGCCAATCAGGTGGATTGTTACGTCAACTTGGCGAGGTCACCGTCAATGCCCAGCCTACAATTTTCAAAAAAATTCGTCTAAAAACGCATGAAAATATAGGTTCTGGTCCTATTCGATTACCGGAAGAAGAACTGCATACGAGCTCGTATTGGTTCACCTTTGACGAGTCGATGTCAGCAGGTAAATCCGCAAATGACATGCAGCATGCGCTGCTTGGCATAGCGAATGTTCTGGCGCATCTCGCGCCGCTGTATTTGATGTGTGACCCAATGGATATTCGGGTCATCCCACAAGTGCGTGCCGTACATAACAAGCTGCCGACCGTATTCTTTTACGACCGCTACCCAGGCGGCGTTGGCCTTAGTGATCGGCTGTACGATGTACACGGACAGCTTATGGATCAAGCTCGCAGTCTGATTGCTGACTGCGGCTGCCTCAGCGGCTGCCCGGCCTGTGTTGGGCCGATCGAAGAGGTTGGCTTGCTCGGTAAGAAGCTCGCGCTGGAGCTGCTTGGGCAGCTCGATGGCGGTGCCCGATGAGCGGGCTCCGCGAAAGGCTCGGTCGTCTCCGCAAGCCAGAGACGGTCTCTGCGGCAGCGCCGCCCGCACCAGATGGGGGCGGCGAGTGGGAGCAGATCGGAGCCCATGTGGAAACGAGCCCAGCTGGCTCATTCGTGATGCGCCGCAGGACTTACGGTGCGGACAGCACACACGGCAAGTATAGGCTGCTAGAGCTAGCCGATTATGCGCAGCAGCTGAGCTGTTTTCATATCCAAGATGCTATTGTCGGACTTGAAGAGCTGCTCTTCTTCGACACGGAGACGACCGGTCTCGGCGTCGGCGCGGGCAACGTGCCATTCATGGTTGGAATCGGTTATTACACAGGTAAGATGTTCATAGTGGAACAACTTTTCATCCGTAATCCAGCAGAGGAGCATGCGATGCTTGTTTACCTTCAAGAGCTGCTTACTCGCTTTACACATCTGATTTCATACAACGGTCGTACGTTCGATTGGCCGATTCTCAAAAACCGATACGTACTCAATAGACTCAAGTTGGACGACTCCAAGCTGCTGCAGCTTGATCTTTTGTATCCATCACGGAGTCTGTGGAGGAATACGCTCCCCTCTTGTCGATTAAGTAAAGTCGAAGAGAGCCGTCTTGGTTTTGAGCGAGTGGAGGATGTGCCAGGTTCCATGGCACCAGCTCTTTATTTTCAATATTTAGCTGAAAAGGATCCAGCTGTGCTGGAGGGAGTTTTTATCCATAATGAGCACGACATCGTGACTTTAGCGGCATTGTCGATTCATTTTGGCAAGCTGTTAGGTGGCCTTTTTGGTGAGCAGGGCGAAACGGTATCGATATCGATGTCGGAGGCAGCTCTGAATTTTGCGGACATGGAGCTAGAAGAGCTTTACCGCACGGGTCTTTGGCTAGAAAAGATGGATCGGTCCGCTTTAGGCGATTACGTTCTAAATAAGCTTTATGCTAGGCTTACAGATGAGTCTCGATTTGCAGAGCATCAAAACTCAGCACTTTTACAGCCAAGAGCATGTTCTCATCCTGACGAAGAGTCTGCTGTTCTGCTTCTTGCTGCATATTATAAAAAGAAAGGGATTTATGATCGTGCAGTAGTGCTTTGGAAAAGGTGGATCGAAGCCAAGAATGCGAGCATTGCCTTGCAATTAGAGCCCTATTTGGAACTAGCGATGTATTACGAGCATCGGGAGAAAAACTATCATCAGGCTATTTTTTATGCTGAAGAAGCATGGGCCAAGCTATGGCGTCGGCGCGCTCTACAGCGCAGTGACAGCAAACATATGGATGCCGAGGAGGCGCTAGAGCGCAGGATCCGTCGTTTGAAAGAAAAATTGAGGAAAACAGAGCAAACGAATGCAAGATTTCTTGGTACAAGAGTAGCACCAAAGCTACCGAAAAAAAGCCGGTTAAAGCCGGTATACGCAAGTGAAGGCTTAGTATAGAAGCTTGCGACATGAGGAAGATCAGCATAGGTACACAGTCTTCTTAAGCCGTTTACTTTGTCCTTCTTTTGGACATACAAGGTAGAAAAAGGCAAGGAGAGCGAAATATGCCCGAGCTTCCAGAAATGGAAACCTATCGTCGTCAACTGACCCCATTAATCCAAGGAATGGCCATTACAGGAGTTGAAGTTAATCGTCCGAAATCTCTCAATGTCGACCCGGAGCAGTTTATTCAAACGCTGTTAGGCAATCGCGTTGTGCGTATAGATCGAAGAGCCAAGCATTTGCTTTTTCTTTTGGCAACAAACGAGGTTCTGCTGCTGCATCTTATGCTAGGTGGCTGGATGTTTTATGGGACAGAGGAAGAGAAGCCAGATCGGACAACCCAAGTTGTTATCCATTATGGAACTAAGCATTTGTATTTTATTGGATTACGTCTAGGTTATTTACATTTGCATAGCGGGTCTGAAGTAGATGCTTTATTAAGTAAGTTAGGGCCAGAACCGCTAGAAGCTCATTTTACTTTTGCTCGATTTCAGGCGGAGTGTAAAGGAAAGAAGAGTAATTTAAAAGTTGTTTTGATCGATCAAACGATTATTTCCGGTATTGGCAATTGTTATTCAGATGAGATCTGTTTCTCTGCGGGTTTGCTGCCTATTCGTAAAATCCCCTCTCTTCAAGAAGAGGAGTTAAACCGACTGTACCATGCAATGCGGGCTGTACTGCTTGAAGCTATTCAATACGGAGGGTATATGGAGTCGCCTTTGTTTAGTGGCGATCCTTTAACAGGTCAGTTCGATGCGCGGTGTCGAGTTTATGATCGAGAAGGTGAACCCTGTTTGCGCTGCGGTCATCCGATTATCAAGAAAGAGGTCTCCAGTCGCAAATGTTTTTATTGTGCGAATTGTCAGGCGTAAAGGGTTAGCAAGATGATGTATATTGGCGCTCATGTTAGCACAAGAGGCGGTTATTTAGGAGCCGCGAAGAAAGCTTTCTCCATAGGTGCAACTGCTTTTCAATATTTTCCGATGAATCCGAGAAGTCTTTCTACCAAGAGCTTGAATCTTGGAGATGCCGAAGCTTGCGCTCAATTTAGTAGGAATCATGGTATGTTATCGATCGGGCATGCGCCGTATCCGTTAAATCCTGCCGTTGATGATGGAGAGCGAAATCGGATGGTACAGCTTTTAACGAATGGATTGGAAATTACGGAAGCATGTGGCTCTATAGGACTTGTGGTGCATTTTGGAAAATATGTAGGAAAAGACCCGTTACAAGGCTACAAAAATATAATACAATGTTTGAATAGCGCGACTCGTGCGTATCAAGGGCCTTCATTAATCTTACTTGAAAATCAAGCTGGAGAAGGAGCCCAGCTTGGTTTGACCTGGGAAGAAATGGTTCAGGTGCGCAAGCTTTGTGAACAGCCGCTTAAGGTTGGCTTTTGTCTGGATACGTGCCACGCATTTGCAAGTGGATTGTGGCGTGGTTATGATTGGAAGGAGCTAGAAGCAAGAGGAGAGATTCTGGAGTATCTTCCTCACTTGAAGGCTTTGCATTTAAACGACTCAGTTTACCCTTATGGTTCTCGTCGAGATCGCCATGCGAATATTGGGACGGGCTACATAGGCAATGAGAATGTGCAGCAACTGTTAGCTTCTAAGTACGTAAAGCACATCCCAATCGTTCTGGAAACACGAACGGCTAGTGATGGTACACATCGAGACGAGATTGCCCTTGTGAAATCATTGGTAAATACAAACCATTAGAATGTCAAAGTCATTGACATCTTTTTAAGCATGGACGTCTTCATTGTTTTGATTATCTTATGACAAAGACTATGAAAGGAAGGACTAGTCATGATTCATCTGTACTTAGATGATCTGCGTCCTTGCCCACATGGCTTTACATTAGCGCAAACCGTAGAAGAATGTACGTTAATGCTCCAAGATTGTGAAGTCAATATTCTCTCACTGGATCATGATCTAGGTTGGGGCACTCAACAAACGGGCATGGACGTTGTCATTTGGATGATTGAGCACGAAATTTATCCAAGAACGGTGTACCTTCATACTTCAAGCTCATCAGCTTGTTCCCTTATGTATGAAATGCTGCTTGCAGTTAAACCCGAAAAGATGAAGCTGTATCCTCACAGACTTCCAGACGATTTGCTTCGGCAGATCGCCAAGGGAACGTTCGCAGAGTAGTATAGAAAGGAATCGATGTTTCTATGATCCATTTATCTGGCATTCATTTTATTCGTCAAGACCGGCACATTCTCGAGGATGTGAGCTTGGATATTAAGCAAGGCGAACACTGGATTTTGTTAGGAAGAAACGGCTCTGGGAAGACTACACTACTGGAAATGATGAATGGCTATGAATTTCCGAGCAGAGGTACCGTTGATGTTTTAGAGAACCGTTATGGTCAATGTGATGTAAGAGAAGTCCGCAAAAAGATCGGCTACATCTCACAGTCTCTCTTCGAAAAGTTAAATCTCAACGATCCGGTTTGGGAAGTTGTAGCTACGGGAGAATACGCGTACCTTCGGTTTTACCAAGAAATTCCTCGAGAGGTCAAGGAACGTGCGCTGCATATGCTTGAGAAGGTGCGCATTCTGCATTTGGCGGATCAACCGCTGGGTACACTCTCTCAAGGGGAACGCAAGAAAGTGATGCTTGCTCGTTCACTAATGATGAAGCCATCGATTCTTATCATGGACGAGCCTGCTGCTGGACTTGATTTGTATGAACGAGAGCGTTTGCTAACAGACATTAATGACCTTAGTAAACAAGATATAACCGTTGTATATGTAACTCATCATATTGAAGAAATTGTCCCTTTATTTACACATGTTGCCCTTATTGAGCAAGGGAAGTTAATCGCTGCTGGTCCCAAGAAAGAGGTTTTGACGCCTGAGAATGTGAACAAAGCATTCGGCGTTCAAATAACGTTGGAGTGGTTCCAAGAACGTCCGTGGATCAAGGTCATTGAGCCAAGATAGACTGGTCAAGGAAATCTAGGATGATTAGGATTCAGATTAACAAATTTAAGTGAATGAAATTAGGATAAGTAGTTTAGACAAAGGATGCGGCTATGACAATTTTAGCAAAATGTATTGGTACTTCTAACCATGGGTTTGCTCAGTATGCACAAGAA
The DNA here is from genome assembly GCF_010820665.1 of Paenibacillus sp. SYP-B3998. Taxonomy (GTDB): domain Bacteria; phylum Bacillota; class Bacilli; order Paenibacillales; family NBRC-103111; genus Paenibacillus_E. The sequence continues at coordinate 81,104 of NZ_JAAIKC010000003.1, forward strand.
GAAGTGCGCAGGTTGTTCCCTACTGCCAAATTCACATTACTGGTTCCCACCGAAGTATTCCTGTTCGAAGTACCTATTGAACTGGGAGAAGTGTTAGCAAAGCTCAGTGAGCAAGAGCCTATTTTCCTTCGGCATGTACAACCCGTTCATCAGGAATGGGAATTGAGCAGATCCGAAGCAGATGTGGATCAACTAAAAGGTTGGTTAGGACAGGCGAATTCATCTGAGTTCATTGGCTCAGGTAAAAAAGTAGCTGTTCAAGTGCGGAAAGAAGAGCGTGCCAATGTTCCGTATGCGCCCTTTGCGGTGAAGGCTGCTTTAGACGAAGTTATTGTGTCTCAATTGGAGTCAGAGCCTGTCGTCAGGCACTCGGATTTCATCATTTCAGTCTATGTAAGTGCAAGCAAGCTATTTGCGGGCATATCTAAGCCAACGGATAATTTGTCGGACTGGTCTGGTGGGGCCATGCGATTTCTTAAGGAAGAAGATCAAATTTCCCGGGCAAAGTTTAAACTATTAGAAGCCGAGCAGCGTTTTGGGCTTGATTTCAGCTGCGCCCGTGCTGCGCTAGATATCGGAGCTGCGCCAGGGGGATGGACGTCGTTCTTACTGGAGCGAGGGTTGCGTGTGACAGCCATTGATCCTGCGGCGATGCATCCAAACTTGCTTGGGAAACCACAATTGACGATCCACAAGAAAAATGCGGGTGACGTGAAGCTGCGCCAGGACGAATTTGATTTGCTTGTATGTGATATGAGCTGGAACCCACGTCAGATGGCACGGCTTGTCGCTGACTTGCTTTACGCCCTTCAGAGTGGGGGAACCGCCATTATTACAGTGAAACTCATGCATAAAAAGCCGTTCCAAACCATCCGAGAGCTCATGCAAATCTTTGAGTCTTCGCTTCATTTGATTAAAGCTAAGCAGTTGTTTCATAACCGCGAGGAACTAACTTTATACTTGCAAAAAATATAGAAAATGGAAGAATGATGTAGATTTTTGTGTGAAACCCTCTTATAATCAAGGTGATTCTTACTTGATAAAAGGGGGTTTTTGATTATTTTGAATAACAAGCAGCATTTAATCGGTTCAACCATAGGGGGAAGATACTGGATTCACTCCTTGCTCGGTCAAGGTGGAATGGGACATGTCTATTTAGCGGAAGATATGAAACTGAAAGGAAAAAAATGGGCTGTAAAAGCTTGCCTGCCATTCGAGGCAGATCCAGCACTTTTTTTGGAGGAGGCGGAAATGTTGGCCAAACTCCAGCATCCGCAGCTACCGCAGCTTGTGGATTATTTTACGACGTACGATGGTAGCTGCTACTTAGTGATGGACTATATCCAAGGGCCAACGTTGCAAGATTTGTTCGAAGAAAAAGGTCGTGAGCTTCCTGTTTCCAAAATTGTGAATATAGCTTTGCAACTATGTGACTTGTTTCATTATTTGCATACGTTTCAGCCACAGGCGATCATTTATCGCGATCTGAAACCTGCCAATGTAATGCTAAGCGAGCTTGATCAAGTGAGACTGATCGATTTTGGAGTGGCTCGACATTACACACTAGGAAAATCGTCGGATACGATGCCGATCGGGACGGTTGGTTTTGCAGCGCCAGAGCAGTTTCTAGGTTTACAGACAGATGTCAGAACTGATTTATTTACACTAGGCGCTATGCTGTATTACCTGCTTTCAGGAGGGCAATACGCTTCTATGTCACAGCAACCATTAAAGCATTTCCGCAAAGGGTTACCTGATGCTTTGACGACAACTATCCAATTACTGCTTAACGAGCAGCCTCAAGAGCGTTGTCAATCTGCAATGGAAGTAAAGCATCGGCTCCGTGCCATACAATCCGAGATAAATGATCAGGGAAGCATGAAAAGTCTTCAACAGGGTCACCAAACAGCTGTGAGAACAATACCTGATAAACTGATCGTAGTGGGGGGATTGTTTGCTGGTGTGGGGTCAACATTTACTGCTATTTCATTAGCTCGAATGTTACATGCCAGGCAGATTCCTAATGCGCTTGTCGAGCATCCAAAGATAGAACCTGATCTGTATATGCTTCTGTATGGCGATCATCAGGCACCAGAAGGATACAGATTCGCATCAGAATGTCTTATTGATTCTACACCATTTGATGGGATGCTTTGGACAAGTGGATTCACATCATGGCTGCCTTTAAACCCCGAGGGGTTTCGTGAACCCTGGCTTCCAGCCGATTCCTTTAAGTTGTTGTATGCAATTAAAGCGCCGATCGTCATCTTGGATGTTTCGACTCAATGGGAGGAACAGACGATCCAGGAGTTATGCCATAGCGCTGATGAAATCGTTGTGGTGCTTGATGCTTCGCCAGGCAAATGCAACCGACCGAGTGCGAGGGCCAAGTTAGAACAACTTGAATCCTATCGCAAACGAGGGAAAAGGGTGCATTATGTAGCGAACCGAAGCACATTTGCTCAACTAAACAGAGAGTGGATCGATTCCTTGCCCGTACCGCCAATAGGAACGATTCCCGAAATTCCCTATGAAGAAGTGATGCGTGCCATTTGGAAAGGGGACTGTATCCAGGATCACCCTCAAATCTTAGCTAGGCTTGAGGAATCGCTTGCACAGGTTATGCATGCAATTTTACCTGGGAATAACCATCGCTTAAGCAATAATTCACGTGCGAGAACGTTTTTTTCGCGATTCAAAAAGCAGGGTTAATTCATTTGTTTAATTGATTTATCGTCCAAGCAAGGAAGGTAGCAAAACAAGACCAAAGTAAGCAGGGCACTAGGAGACAAGCAGCAGAGTATGAAATTGTTGCATAAATCAACAAAAACGTTGAAATGGCGACCAGAAGTGTATCTAGAAATGCTAATCGAGATATAACCATTGCGACAAGTATGATATGATTCAAGATGTGAAGAACTGAAAAGGGGAGAGAGAGATGGAACAAAGATTTACTAGAGAATCTAGATGCTTCAAAACATCTAGAATTTTCCCTACCGATGTGAATAACCACAATACGTTGTTTGGCGGTAAACTAATGTCTTACATTGATGACATTGCTTCCATCGCTGCTCACAAACATTGTCGTAGGTCCGTTGTAACGGCCTCGACAGATTCTGTGGACTTTTTGTATCCCATCCATACCTCAGATTCCGTTTGCTTAGAATCGTTCGTGACTTGGACAGGCAAGAGTTCGATGGAAGTTTTTGTGAAGGTAGTTACAGAGGATTTAAAAACAGGTGCGCGGCGGATAGCGGCAACTTCTTTTCTCACATTCGTAGCGCTGGATGATAACAAGAAGCCTGTGGTTATTCCTTCTGTTGTGCCGGAAACAGAGGAAGAGACGAAACTGCACGAGTCAGCGCCATTAAGAGCTGAAATTCGTCGTAACCGGAGAGAAGAGAGTAAGAAGCTTGCCGGGTTTTTAACGATGAAATACCCTTGGGAATAAAAGGGATTGATTTTTTTGCTGATTGTGGTACAATTTGGTTAATTTCATCTAACAAGCGGAAGCACCGTTGATCGTGGAGATATCATCTCCTCAATCGGCGAGTGCTTTTTTTGTTTTGTTTCTTGGACGTAAAGGAGGTTGATGCATGGTCTTAGCCACCAAAACGCGCTTGTTCATTGTGTTTGCAGTCATCGGGCTAGTTCTGATTGGCAGTGGATTATATGAGATGTTTTCGTAATTTGAAGACCGTATAGGAGGATAATAATGACTAAGATTCAACTCTATGTATTGGATGAAGATAACGCTTATGCTGATCGATTAGCGGCATTTATTCGGACTTCGGAGTTTGGTGACAAGCTCCAAGTGAAGTTGTTTTCAAAGTTGGATTTCGTGATGGAACTGCTAGATAAACCAGAGTTGGAAGGAATCCTTCTCTTGTCGGAAGCTTATTATCCGAATTTCACTAATCGATGTACATCGCTATTTAAAATTATTTTGAGTGAACAGATTTGTAATTCCCGAGAGGCAGAAACAAAGCTTCCGTTTTTGTATCGTTTTCAATCTCTTCATCAGCTAATTTCACGCTTAATGGCCTTCTACTGGGAACAGCAGAAATTGATTGCTTCGGTTGGTTCTAAGCGTACACAGATCGTTTCAGTCTTCGGGAGTGTCGGCAATAGCGGAAAGACAATTACGGCCATCCACTTGGCCAAGCAGCTATCCTTTCGGGGCGAGCGTGTCTTTTATTTAAGTCTAGAGTCGATTAGTTCTGCCTCGTCTTGGCTGGAGGGAGATTCATCGCGATTCTCACAGCTTTTATATTATTTGAAAAGCACTCCTGAATTACTTGGACCGAAAATAGAACTGTTAAAGTCTCATGATCCTCGTCTAAGGTTCGATTACATGACGCCTAGTGATCAAATTAGAGAAATGCAGGAGATGAGCGGCGAAGATGTCCGGATCTTGCTTGAAGCACTGACTTCTTTGAATCAATATGATTTTATCATCATCGATCTAGAGGCTTCTGTTCATCCAAGAATCGTCAGGGCGTTAGAACTTAGCGAGTATATCATGTGGATTGTTCTAGATGATTTGAATGGTTTGTTCAAGGCACAAGCTTTGTGCAAGCAAATAGGAAAATTGCAAGGCGTTCATTTTGTTGTTAATAAATATACGGGGAAGCAAATGAACAACTTTTCAGTTCTTGGGAAAAGTATCGAGTGTTATCTTCCATATATTCCAGAGTGGAAAATCATTCATTCCGCTGAGCAAATATGGCAATCAGTTATATTTTCAGAGCAAGTGTATGGCATGTTTACTGCTTGCAAATCTAGTTTGTCCTCCCGTTCGTTGATAGCAAATGAAGAAGCAGCTGCTTCATGAACCAGGCCCTTTTTCTCGATCTGAAGCAGCAAATCAATGAGAGGTTAGACCTATCTCATACAGTGAGTGATACGAGGTTGATGGAACTTATTGAGGAAGCCGTGTTTTCCATATCGGTGGAGCAGGATTGGACATCTAGTGAGATGCATGAGGGGGTTAAGCGTCTTTTTAACTCTTTCCGGGGGTTAGACATCCTTCAACCGCTTATTGACGATCCCTCTGTGACGGAAATTATGGTAAATGGACATGAGAACATCTTTTTTGAGCAGAAAGGAGGAGTGGAGCGTTATTCATACGCTTTTGAAAGTGAAGCGAAACTGGAAGATCTCATTCAAATGATCGTTTCCAAGGTTAATCGAATTGTAAATCAAGGCTCGCCAATCGTTGATGCACGACTCAAAGATGGTTCTCGCGTGAATGTCGTATTACCGCCCGCGTCTCTAAGCGGCCCGACACTGACTATTCGTAAGTTCCCGGATAAGCCAATGCTCATGGACGATTTAATTCGTCTGGGGACGATCTCAGAAGAGGCAGCGGAATTGCTTCAGATAATGGTTCAAGCAGGCTTTAATATTTTCATTGGAGGAGGGACAGGCTCAGGAAAGACTACTTTTTTAAATGCTTTAGGAGCATGGATTCCTAGGGACGAAAGGATTATTACGATTGAGGATTCAGCCGAGCTGCAGATACAAACAGTACCCAATCTAGTGCGAATGGAGACCCGAAATGCGAATACGGAAGGCAAGGGGGATATTTCCATTCGGGATCTAATCCGTGCTTCTCTACGAATGCGTCCGAACCGTATCATCGTCGGCGAGGTGCGCGGAGCGGAAGCGCTCGATATGCTGGCAGCCATGAATACTGGCCATGATGGTTCGCTCAGCTCTGGACATGCAAACTCATCTTCTGACATGTTAAGCAGATTAGAAACTATGGTTCTAAGTGGCGCTTCCCTTCCTGTAGAGGTCAGTCGCAAGCAAATAGCTTCAGCGCTAGATGTAATGATTCATATAAGCCGAATACGTGATCGTACCCGTAAAGTGACGGAGATTCATGAAGTACTCGGTGTCGTGAATGGTGAGGTGCAGCTGCATCCGCTCTTTGTATTTGAAGAGTCTGGTGAAACTAACGATCTTAGAGTGATCGGTAAGCTTACTTACACGGGCAATAGGCTCCACAACATGCACAAAATTAGAATGGCTGGCTTGCAACTGCCTACATGGATTGTGAAAAGTGAGGAGGCTGGGGGGATTTCTTGACGATACTACTTGTTGTTATAGTAGGCGTTTGTAGTTGGTTTTTGCTAATGATGTTGGAGCGAAAAAGAGGTTCTTCCCGAAAATTGGAAGTGGTTCCCCCTAAAATAAGCACTAAAAAACGCTTCATTTTTGGACAAGTCAAACACCCAAGTCACATTGCTCAGGAAGAAATAACAGGCGGACGAGCTGGTAAAGGTACACTTATTAATTATAACGACTACGAACTTTCAACGAAAGAGAGAACGATTGCTATTCTAATGCTGGCTTTACCTGCTGTAGGGATAGGTTTGGTCTTCTACAAAAGTATGTTGTTTGCTTTTGCGCTAAGTACAGTGGGTTTTGCATATCCGCGTATCAGAAAGAAGCAGCTAATTCGATTCCGCAAAAATAAGCTTCATGTTCAATTTAAGCAAGCATTAAGTTGCTTGTCATCGTCAATGACGGCGGGAAAATCAATTGAAACTGCTTTTCGCGAAGCGCATGAAGATCTATTGGTCATGTACCCCGATCCTTCCTGCCTGATTGTCATTGAGTTTGGTATTATCTGCAGAAGGGTGGAGAATGGGGAGCCTATTGAAGCCGGGCTGAAAAATTTTGCTGATCGTAGTCATTTGGAGGACGTGACTAATTTCACGGATGTTTTTCTTACTTGTAAGCGGACTGGAGGTAACTTGGTTGAAGTCATGAAGCGAACGGCTGGGGTCATTGGTGAAAAATTAGAAATTATGCAAGATATCACGGTGATGATTGCCCAGAAGCGTTTTGAATCAAGAGTGCTGTTATTTGCACCGATAATTATCGTTGCCGTACTTGCTGTAACTTCACCTGAGTACATGGAACCTCTTTATACAGGAAGCGGCGTGCTCATTATGACAGCTAGCTTGCTTCTTCTTTCGGCCTGTTACGGGATTACTCAAAAAATTATGAATATCAAGGTGTAGCATGTGGATCACGATTATTTGTAGCGTAGAAATGACCGCTATATTGTTCTTGTACTTGTTAGGTTTTAAAAAATACAATGTGTTCTTTAAAGACAATCCATATCCATTTCAGATGAAGTGGCTGCTTCCTTCTAGTTTTCTTATTGTTGATAAACTTCAGTTGATGGAAAGGTTACCCGATCTCACGGCCAAAGTGCATCACAAGCTGCTGACGCTTTATGGGAGAAGCTTCACTACGCATGGCAGCAAATTGTTTTTTGCGGAGCTAATTTCTGCTTCTATAGGCTGTTTGCTTGTTGTTTCCCTCTTATCCGTCTTGGCTGGAGCAGATGGTACCCTCCTAACCCTTGGCATTGTAACAGCGATTTTAGTGCCAGTGCTTATGGTTAGGGATCTTGACACGAAAATTCGTAAGAAGCAACAGCATATGATTCTTGAGCTTCCAGAAGTGTTGAATACGATTGTGCTTCTCGTAAATGCGGGTGAGACGGTTAATCAGGCATGGATTCGCTGTGTACAGGGCCGACTCAACAAGGAGCAGACGCCGTTATACAAAGAACTGGCTCAAGCTGTTTATGAACTGGAAATGAATGTTTCATTTGCTAAAGTGATGGAGGATTTTAGCAAGCGATGCGCTTTGCATGAGGTATCCTTGTTTACCTCCACGCTTTTACTGAATTACAAACGAGGAGGGAGTGATTTTGTGATGGCTTTGCAGGCACTTTCATTGGAACTATGGCAAAGACGGAAGTCTGTTTCAAGGACATTGGGTGAGGAAGCGTCATCTAAGTTGGTGTTTCCGATGGTTCTAATATTCGTCGTAGTTATGGTCATCGTTGCTGCTCCCGCATTACTTATCATGAAACAATAAACGGAGGAATGTACAATGAAAACGGCTTTAAGTTGGGTAGAAGCATTTTGGAAGGATGAAGAAGGACTAGGCACTTTGGAAATCTTGTTGATTGTTGCCGTTCTAGTGGCTATTGCAATTATTTTCAGAAAGTGGATCGTTTCATGGTTTCAAAAATTGATTGGTGATGCCAATACGAACTTAAAGGATAACAGTACGGTATCGCCTTGCATACCGAATCCAACAACAAGCTGTGCGCCATAATCGACTGCGACGCTTGGGAGTAAATGAGCAAGGGAGTTTCACGATAGAGGCTTCGCTTGTGTTTCCAATCATTCTACTGTGCACACTCACGCTGCTATTTGTTGGGATGTTTGTTTATCAAAAGGTATTCGTTCACCAGATTGCCCTTGGAGCAGCAGAACGTCTAGCTTTTTCTTGGAACAACAGTCACAAAGATTTGATGACTGGCAATTACAATCCCAGTGAAACAGATGGATTGTACTGGCGTCTGACACAGGATAATGTAACGGATCTCTTTGGCTTACTTGTATCACGAGGTTCATCCGAAGTTTCCATCCCTTCATCATCTGGGGGAACTAACGGTGGCCATGTTCAGAAGAAACTAGCTAAATCTTCAGCTATGTTGCCTACGGGTATGCGAGGTGTTGCTCGGTATTCAAATTATCTTTTCGATCATCGAATCGAGGTCATATTGAAGAAGCCCTTTTTGATGCCGCCATTTTTACGTAAGTGGTTCGATCCTGAACAAGCAAATGGACGAGGAGTATCTCATGTCGTGGATTCTGTTGAATTGATTCGGCTAACAGATATTACTCGTACTTACTTAAAAGCGATTAAGGGGCGAATCTCACCGGAAAAGGCAAAAGAAGCGCTTAAAGAACCAGCCCAAGGTGACCTATCCGGACCAAGCGTAACCATAAAATCCGAGCGCCAAGCGGCAGCGTACTTGAAATCGCTAGTAGGTGGAAGAGAAGTTGTATTAACTACAATGTCAGGTAAGAGCAGGACGATCGATGCTCTAGACCTCCACGGTATTGCTCATCAAGCATTTTACAGTGTGTCAGAATCTCAACTTCGGGAGGAACAGATGCCTAAGGACGTTGAATTGCTTGAGCAAGGGACGCAAATAAAGGGAATTGTTTGGCATTTCTTTAAAAGTGATCCTAGTGGTAAAAGCATGCCCTCTGATAAATTTCGCAAGGAGTTGGAACGAAAAGGGATCGTTGTTGTTATTCACAATTAGAAAGGGGAGAGTTCTTGCATAGATTTGTTCGTTCAGAAAAAGGCGTAGTTTCCGTTTATCTGATCCTTATCATTGTGCCGATTTTTTTATTTCAAGCTGTGTTAATTGATTTCGCAAGAATTAAGCTTGCAGAGAAAGAAACGGATTCAGCCGTCAAAGCGGCTACGCGATCTGTCATGTCCGCTTTCGATATGGAACTCCAGGCGATGGGTTTATATGGTCTTGGCTTAACGCAAGAAAATAAGGAAAGTATTTTTCGTGAAGTATTTGCCGATAACGTATCTGGTCATGTAACACCTGGTGGCTTTCATTATATTGATACAAAGCCTGAACTCAGGGATTTACGAGTAACACCTGTTTATTCATTGGCAAATCATGTGATTTTTGAAAAACAAGTGTTGGAGGATATGAAAATAAAAGCCCCAATAGAGTTCATGCTTGAGATTACTGACAAGTTCCGTAAGAGCGGAACTACAGTTCCTTTTGAACAGGGCTCTCTGTTTGCTAAGGAAGCATCAGAACTCGATAAACTACTGAATCAAAGAGAAGAAGCATTAGACGAAGCGTGGCAAAGCACGGAAGAATTATTTGCAAAGACTAAGGCGTATCACGATCACTATCAGAAACGAATCTCTGAACTCGGTGATTTAATGACTCAAATCGGCTCGCATACGATGAATGAGGTTCGAAGTAGTTTAGACCAAGTTAAGGATCAGTTGAGATCTATCCGAGAAGCGATGGCGAATTTAGATTCAAATCTAGCTTCCTTAAGTCAAGCCGGACCTCCAAATTGGGCAAGTATACAGCCTATTTTACAGTCCAAGCAAGCTCTAGGTGAGCAGGCGCAAGCACTCGTGGAAAAGCAAAATGAGCTTGAGAAATTGCTGGAGCTTTTGATCAAATACGCGGCTCTTCTCACAACGACTAAAATAGAAGCTTTAGCAAACGGGAAAGTAATTGGTGAGTTGCTGCATAGGATCGAACCTGAGCTTCGAAAAGCAAAGCAAAAAAATGATGAAATTCGTCAAAAATTAAATGGAATCGCTCAGAATGCTAGCGTAGATAAGTCTAAAGCGTCTGATGCTTTTCTTAGTGTAGTCGTCATCGGTGATGACTACTTTTATAAATATCAGACATCTATTGCTAGCATTGTTGCCTTATTTTCTGTTTTTCAGGAAATTGTGGATTCGGTCATTTTGTATACGACAGATAATAAGACTAAGGCAAATAATGGGAATGAAGCTTATTGGACACAATCAAGCACGTTTTATGCTAACCAAAATGCATTAGAAAAATCAAGAATGGAAAAAAATGAATCGATTGGAAAGCGTAAACGTGAGCAGAAGGATAAGATTCAGAGCATATTGGAACAAGCGAAACAATCTATCGGTGCTTGCAGTACAGTGATCGATCAGAACGGGGATCGGGAGCGGTACAAAAAGCTCCAGGGTGATGGAGAATCAAAAGGGTACTATCAAAAATATCGTGAAGCAAACGCTCAAGATACGTTCATCGGCAGTGAAATTGCCTATGATTTGGAGAAATCGGAACCCGTTAGCCTCAAAGCGATGAGTATGCTGGATGCTTTTAATCAAGCGACTACATCACTACGTAATGAACTCTACGTGAATGAGTTTGCTTTAACAAAATTTAATTACCGCACATATGGATTGGAAAAAGATCCTGCAGGTAAACCCAAAAAATCGAACGAGCTCGTCGATCCAGGCTCTCATGCTTTAGCTAATCAAGAGGTGGAGTACCTACTGTACGGTTTCTCTTCCTGTTTAGCTAATATTTCTTCTGCTTATGCGGAAATGTTCGCTTTTAGACTGGCGATACGGACGGTGGAAGCATTGCTCGATCCCAAAAAAGAATTGCTTAATATAGGCTCACCGTTGCTTGTGTTCTTGGCTGCCGCTGCGGAGGGAGCCTTCGAAGCTTTTAAGGACATGAATAATTTAATTAAAGGGGAGTCGGTTGAATTATCTGCCAAAATTACGATGTCAGCAATGAGCTTGTCATACAAGGATTACTTGCGAATTTTTCTGCTTTTGCATAGTAATAACACTAAAGTTATGGCAAGAATGCAAGCGCTTATTGAAATGCAAACGGGCAAAGATTTACTTCTACAAACCACCTATATGCAAGCAAATGCATCAACCAGTATAAGATTATGGTTCGTGCCGAAAATTATGAAATTGATGGAAGGGACCGGGCTATTAGGATGTAAAGTTCAAGGGAATCGATGTAAGTTAACGAGTACGGCTGCGGTGGCTTATTAAACGAAAGGGGAGCGCTGATGTTTCGAAAGTTTCAGAATGATCAGCAAGGAGGGATGGTTCTGGAAGCTTCGCTACTACTGCCATTTTTTCTTGCCTTTGTGTTCGGACTTATTATTTTCATTCAAATTGCTATTCTAGAGATGGCTTTGCAATCAGGCGTTTCGGAAGCAACTAAATCGATTGCAGGTCAATTGTACCCCGTTCGCCTCCTTTTTCAAGAGGCAAAGTCGCAGTATGACCAGAGTAAGGCTGCAGAAATGATTAATTCAATAATTGGTCGTGTGCAAACTGCTAGAGATAAAGTGAAAGGTGCTGAAGATTTAGCCGATGAATACGCCGCTTACATACCAGATACGCTTCTGGAAGTAGTGAAGTGGGAAAAAGAAAAACGTGTTTTGGGCGAAGGTAAAACAAAGGAAGAAATTGATAAGGTTTATGATCAAATTGTAAAACCTCAAATCAATGCGGCATTTACTCCGATTGTGTATGCTTTTTGCGAGGTCTCCTCGATTAGGAAGGAGAATTTTAAAGTAATTTCCGTAACACTTCCAAGCATAGAAAATGGGGGGACCGCTTTCTTTGGGGTTGAGGCTCAACTGGTGTATAAGCTGCCGCTGCCGTTTATAAGCCAAACCATCATTTTGAAAAAGAAAGCCGTAGAACGAGCGTGGGTCGGCGCCTAGGAGGATATCTTGTCAGTAATTTACGTAATCTTATTTATTTTTATTACCATTGCATTTGTTATTGATGTTCGGAAATCGATACTCCCTAATATGCTAACGTTAGGAGGGGTACTTGCTGGGTATTCGTACCATTTCTTCATACATGGATGGAATGGTCTTAAATTTGCTTTTTTAGGCTCAATTACAGGGTTTATAGTACTTTTGCTGCTATATGCTCTTGGAGCGCTTGGTGCTGGAGATGTCAAGTTGTTTGCTGCTATCGGTGCATTAATGGGTGTTTCGTTCATTATACAATGCATGGTCTACTCTATTTTATTTGCTGGTATCATTGGTTTATTCCTGCTTCTTGTTCGCAAACAAGTGGTCGCAACAAGTCATAAGCTAAAGAACTGGTTCACTGCAATTGCTGTTTATGGGGATAAGGAAACCTTGGTGAATATGAAACGTCAAAAGAATCTGAAATTTCCGTTTATGTATGCTGTAGTTCCGGGTGTTGTGATGGCTTGCTATGAAGCTTTTTTATGAAGGAAGTGAGACGTTGATTCAGGAGATTTTCGGATTACGCTACGATTTTGTGCATCGACATGGGCTTTATATGGAATTGTACAGAGAGAAAGGCCTACAATCAGAGGAGCTTGATACTCTGGAGCTTCGCATGTTGGAAGCAAACCAAGTTCCAAACTTGCTTCCCTTGGAGGTGCTCGAGGTAGATTTCCGCATAAGTTTACTGTACAACCTTTCCTCCAAGCGAATGCTGGCACATGTTTTGAAGGTGGAAGGAATAACGAAACAGCAGCTAGCCAAGCTTCTTTACGCCATTGTTTGCGCGTTAGAAGAACGCAAAAACTTTATGCTACACGAATCAGGCTATGTGCTAAGAGACAATTTTATTTTTATTGGCATGGATTGGTCGGATGTGTACCTTACGTATGTGCCTTTAACTGAAAGAAGCGATGAAGTTACCTTACTCGCCAAACTACATCTATTAATAGAGCAGCTTGCCTCGAGGGTGAGAGAAGAGGATCAATTGCAGGCTGCTGCATGGGCAAATTCTTTTTCAATTGTGCGCGATTTACAATCCTGCAAAGAAAAACTTCTTAATGCTATGGACGATACGAAGGATGCCAAGCCAAGGGAGTTATTAGACTCGTTGGATAAGATGGATTCAGCAACTTCATTTGAAGACCAATACGGGAAGGAACAGAATAAAGACCACCAGGCAGAACGTCAGCTAGGCCAAGAGCACCAGGAAGACCCGCAAAAAATGTTTTCCAGCTTAGGGGGAAATAGGTTACCCAAACCTTTACTGAACAGAAAGGTTGAATTCTCAATGAATCCTGCAGTTCATGAAGAGAAGGAAATACCCGTACCTTTGTTATTTTCAAGTATTGAGATGCCAGAAGTGAGTAAGACTAGTTCAATATCTATCTCTTTTTTTAAAAGTTCAAAGAGATCAGAAATTATATTTCTTGTAGGCGTATTATTGATAATTGCGTTTTTATGGCAAAACTATTTTACCTATCCGTCATTAGTATCTTTTCGCATCACATTAGGGTTGACGATATTACTATTGGACGGTTGCTTAGTCATTAAATTCATGGGATTTCCACGATTGCAACCGTTAAACCGTTCGTTATCTAAAGGTTACTCATTAGGAGGTCAACAGCCACAGATAAATGAGGATCTACCAGCCTCACCTTCTATAAACATAAAAGAACATTATGAAAATCTGTATAGGCATACGACCTTACTAAAAGAAACAAATCCTAACGTGACAACTTTTTTGGGGAGTAAAGAGAGGCCGCCAGCTGGGGCAAGGCTGGAGGTACTAAAAGAAGGTATTAGTCAAACCTTCAACTTGGAAAATAGCAGTAGTTTTACTATTGGAAGGGGAGATTCTGAGGCGAAAGTTGATTACGCTATGCAGGAAGCGGGTATTTCCAGGCTTCATGCAGAAATTATTAAAGAGGGTGATACATACGGAATCAAAGATTTAGGCTCTACGAACGGCACTTTTTTGAATGGGGAGCAGCTTGTTTCTTATCAGTCCTATGGACTTAAGGATGGGGATAAGATTCAACTCTTATATTTTGAATTCACTTTCCGAGAGTAAAAGTTTATACGTATAGTAGTTCAATTCACCTTCCTAAAGTGAAAATAGATGAAAAAGACGCACAGAGGAAAGGAAATTAAACTGGATGCAGACACAGCTTCGGACAGAGTTGTGGGGCTATATTACTCTGTTGGCTTTAACGATTATTTTGTTTCTTCTTGTCGATTTGTTTACGTTTGTATATAAACCAGAAAGTTCAATTTCAGGAAACGGGAATCCTGGTCTTATCCCTTTTATGTTCATGTTACCTTGCTATTGCGTACTTCTAGTTTGGACTTTTCTGATAAGTAGACGTTTTTCTGCTTTGTTAAAAACCAAGAGATTAAGGCTTGCCTTATCTCTTATTCTCTTGGTTATTCTTGCTTATTTAACGATTCATGAAATAAATTATGTTCTGAAGCAGGTTCGTCTCTGGGGTGGGGGCCCTTTGGAACCTACTTCGATTATTTATCGTTGGGGTTGGATTAATTCATACACCAACACTTTGTATGCAAATGTGTTTACATTCCTTAGTGGTTTCCTATCTGCGCTAGGCGTAGGAGTATTATGTAAAAAAAGTTCTAAGTGAGCGCTTTCGGCAAGATATTAGCTATTCCTGTCTGGGTTCCACAGTGTTATAATAAGAAGTCGCCGATTGGCGAGTATCTTTTAAGAGACAGGAGTTCGGATTCACAATATGAGTCTTTTGACAGTTGAAGATTTAAGCCACAGCTTCGGGGATCGAACCCTATTTAAAAATGTTTCATTCCGCCTGCTCGCTGGCGAGCGTATTGGTATCGTTGGAGCAAATGGCGTGGGTAAATCCACGTTGATGAATATATTAACCGGAAAGCTGCTTAAAGATACAGGTAAGATTGAGTGGACGCCTCGCGTTCATTATGGTTACTTGGATCAGCATTCTGTACTAACACCAGGCAAGACGATACGTGATGTTCTTCGTGATGCTTTCCTTCCTCTGTATGAGCAGGAAAAAGAAATGATGGCAATCACAGAAAAAATGGGCGATGCAACACCAGCTGAGCTTGAAGTTTTGCTTGAAGAAATGGGTGAAATTCAAGAGCGCCTAGAAATTGGCGGCTTTTATTTACTTGATGTTAAAGTTGAAGAGATGGGTAATGGCCTTGGATTAAATGCGATTGGTTTAGACCGTGATGTCACCTCATTGAGCGGTGGACAGCGAACGAAAGTTCTACTAGCCAAGCTGCTATTAGAAAAGCCCACCGTTTTGCTTTTGGATGAGCCAACTAACTACTTGGACGTTGAGCATATTGAGTGGTTAAAAATGTATCTAAAAGATTACCCATTTGCTTTCATGTTAATTTCTCATGATACGGAGTTTATGAACGATGTCGTGAATGTTGTGTATCACTTGGAGTTCACGAAGCTGACACGCTATACCGCGAATTATGAGAAATTCCTAGACATGGCCGAGATGAATAAGACACAACATATTGATGCCTACGAAAAGCAGCAAGAATTCATTAAACAGCAAGAAGATTTTATTCAAAAGAATAAAGCGCGTGCCTCGACTTCGGGTCGAGCGAAGAGTCGTCAGAAACAGCTTGAGAAAATTGAGCGTATCGATCGGCCTGAGTCGGCCATGAAGCCAACTTTCGTATTTAAAGAAGCACGTTCAAGTGGAAGAGTCGTATTTGAAGCGGAAAATATGCAAATCGGCTATGATAAACCACTTTTGCCTACAATGAACGTTACAATTGAGCGTGGGGAGAAAATTGCCATCGTTGGTTGTAACGGAGTTGGTAAATCGACGCTGCTCAAAACGATTTTAGGTAAAATTGAACCTTATAGCGGTAAAACCTATCAAGGTGATTACTTGTTTTCATCCTATTTCGAACAAGAAGTTAAAGCAGCAAGCATTACGCCAATTGATGATGTTTGGAATGAATTCTCGTCTATGAATCAAAATGAAGTGAGAGGGGCTCTCGCTCGTTGCGGCTTGAAAAATGAGCATATCACTCGCCCGCTTAGCATGCTCAGTGGAGGCGAACAAGCCAAAGTGCGTCTTTGTAAGCTGCTTATGAGAGAGAGCAACTGGCTATTGTTTGACGAGCCGACGAATCACTTGGACGTTGTAGCCAAGGAAGAATTACAACGTGCGCTAAAAGCGTTCAAAGGCACCGTTTTACTCGTATGCCACGAGCCTGATTTCTATGAAGGTTGGGTAACGAGGGTTTGGGATGTTGAGGAATGGTCCGCTAAAGTAAATAAATAGGGGGAATGAACGATGCTAACGCATGTTGTGTTTTTTAAACTTAAAGATCGAAGCCCAGAATCCGTACAGGCGACGAAACAAGTTCTCACGAACATGGAAGGGAAAATATCGGTGCTTAAGCACATTGAGGTTGGAACTGATATTTTACATTTAGATCGTTCGTATGACATCGCCTTGATTACGAAGTTCGATTCTGTGGAAGATTTGAAAGTGTATGATGCGCATCCGCTTCATGAAGAAGTAAAGGTTCATATGAAGTCTGTCCTAGATGGGACCTCAGTTTGTGTCGATTTCGAAAGCTAACACGTTTGAAAAACGCTGGAAAACAGTGTAGTATCCTTTATGATGAGGCTGCACTGTTTTTTGTGTGTTATAGAGGAAGTTTATAAATTTTATATACTTGGAAAAGGGAGGAATCCCGTTTGAAAACGAAGCTGAATAAAGCTTATATGACAGAAATACTTGATATGCTGCTGCGCACGCCTAGTCCAACAGGATTTACGCATCACATTATGCGAAAAGTGCAGGCTGAGGTAGCGAAGCTCGGTTATGAGCTAACCTATACGCATAAAGGCTGCGGTATTGTAACGATTCCTGGCGAGAAGAACGATCGCGTGATTGGGATTTCAGCGCATGTGGATACACTTGGAGCCATGGTTCGCTCTATCAAAGATAACGGCACGCTCAAAATCACGTCGCTTGGCGGTTTTATGATGGGTGCAATTGAGAACGAATACGTTCAAATTCATACACGTGATGAGCGTGCTTATGATGGCACGATTCTCACATCTAGACCCTCTGTTCATGTATATGATGACGCAAGAGAATTTAAGCGCGATGAAGCGAATATGGAAGTGCGGATCGATGAGCTAGTGAAATCCAAAAAAGATGTTCAAGCATTAGGTATTCGTGTTGGAGACTACATCTCCTTTGATCCTCGCGTTCAGATCAAGGGAAATGGGTATGTAAAATCACGTCATTTGGATGACAAAGCAAGTGTTGCTTCTTTGTTTGGCTTGTTGAAACTGATTAAGGAAGAAAACGTAAAGCCAGCATTTACAATTAAACTGTTTTTCTCTAATTATGAAGAGGTGGGTCACGGGTCAGCTTTTATTCCAGAGGATATTACGGAACTGATTGCTGTTGATATGGGCGCATTAGGTGACGATTTGAGCGGTAGTGAGCACGATGTATCCATTTGTGCGAAGGATTCATCGGGTCCCTACGATTATCAAATGACTTCAAAAATGATCGAGCATTCTGAAAAACTAGCGATTGGCTATGCAGTCGATATTTATCCGCGATATGGCTCTGATGCATCTGCAGCACTCAGAGGCGGTCGCGATATTCGTGCCGCGCTCGTTGGTCCAGGCGTTCATGCGTCACACAGCATGGAACGCACGCATATGGATGCTGTAGTGAACACTGCTGCACTGCTAGCAGCCTACATCGTGGAGCCTGCTGAAGCATGAACATACTAAGTGCGCTTAACATAACGAAAACGTATGGGGACAAGGTACTGTTCGACGATATTTCATTTACCGTGAACGAAAAGCAACGCATCGGTCTTATTGGCGTGAACGGAACGGGAAAGTCCACACTGCTGAAGCTGCTAGCTGGTCTTGAAACGGCCGATCGCGGTAAGCTTGTGCATGCGAACCATTTTCGGGTGGAATATTTGCCGCAGAACCCGGAGTTCGATCCGAACTCCACCGTTCTTGAGCAAGTATTCCACGGCGACACTCCGCTCATGAAGACGCTGCGCGACTATGAGCGCGCTCTTGCAGAGTTGGAGCTGGATGCTGCCAACGAGAAAAAGCAGGAGCGGTTGTTCAGCGCCCAGCAGCGTATGGAAGAGCATGATGCTTGGGAAGCCAGCACTGTAGCGAAGATCGTGCTGACGCGACTCGGCATCAGCGATTTCGACAAACCTGTCGGCCAGCTGTCCGGCGGTCAACGCAAACGCGTCGCGATGGCGCGCGTACTCATACAGCCAGCAGACCTGCTTATTCTGGATGAGCCGACGAACCATATTGACAATGACACAGCCATGTGGCTAGAGGAATTTCTCAGCAAGTGGCGCGGAGCCTTACTGCTTGTTACTCATGATCGCTACTTCTTGGAGCGGGTAACCAACCGCATTCTTGAGCTTGATCGTGGCAAGATTTATAGCTACGAGGGCAATTACGAGGCATTCCTTGAGAAAAAGGCAGAGCGCATGGAATCGGAAGCCTCTAGTGAAGACAAACGGCAAAACTTGCTTCGCCGCGAGCTCGCTTGGCTCCGTCGCGGCGCGAAAGCGCGGACGACGAAGCAGAAGGCACGCATCCAGCGCGCCGAGGATCTTAGGGACCGTAAAGTTGACGGTCCCGGCGAAAAGCTTGACATGGCGCTGGCTGGCAGCCGCCTTGGCAAAAAGGTGATGGAGCTGGAAGCCATCTCCAAAGCTTTTGAAGGCGGGAAGCCGCTGCTGCGCGACTTTAGCTATATTGTGATGCCGAACGACCGTCTGGGCATCATCGGTCCGAACGGCAGCGGCAAATCGACGCTGCTGAATATGCTCGCTGGGCGAATTGCGCCTGACAGCGGGACCATTGAGACCGGCCAGACTGTCAAGTTAGCCTATTATACGCAAGAGAATGCTCAGATGGACGAAAAGATGCGTGTCATCGAATATGTGAAAGAAGCGGCGGAAGTCATCCGCACTTCCGATGGCGAATCCATTTCAGCATCGCAAATGCTCGAACGCTTTTTGTTCTCTCCAACGCTGCAGTGGTCGCCAATTGGCAAGCTTTCCGGCGGCGAGAAACGCAGGCTGTTTCTGCTGCGCACGCTGATGGGCGAGCCGAACGTTCTTCTCCTCGATGAGCCGACGAACGATTTGGACATTCAAACCCTCACTATTTTGGAAGATTATTTGGATCAATTTCCTGGTGCAGTCATAACGGTATCCCATGATCGCTACTTTCTGGACCGAACCTGTACGCATCTGTTTGCTTTTGAGGGAAATGGAGCTATCGAGCCATTTATCGGCAACTACTCCGATTATTTGGAGGAGAAACGAGCGCAGGATGAGGCTGAGCAAGGACGCAAGGAAATCCTTAAAAATGTAGCTTCTCCCAAGCAAAACAGTGTGTTTGCTCCAACTACAGCTCATGTAACAGCAGCTTCTGGGAGCGGGAACGGCGGTAGTTCGCAAAATCAAAATCGCCCGAAAAAGCTGACCTTCAAAGAACAAAAAGAATGGGACGACATTGAAAACACAATTGCTGCCCTTGAAGAGAAAGCGGCTCGTTTGAAGCAGCAAATTGAAGCGGCTGGCAGTGACTTTGATCGAGTTCGGGATTTGTTCGAAGAAGAGCAGCAAACAGCCTCTGAATTGGAGAAGGCCATGGAACGTTGGACTTATTTATCTGAGCTGGTAGAAGAAATAGAACGAAATAAGGTATGATAGAATCAAACTAATATAAAGGCAGGTATGTATTCTAAATGATAAATGTAAATAACGTGACGCTTCGTTACGGCAAGAGAGCTCTTTTCGAAGACGCCAATATTAAATTCACGCCAGGCAATTGCTACGGTCTCATTGGCGCTAACGGCGCTGGTAAATCCACATTTTTAAAAATTCTTTCGGGTGAAATCGAGCCAAATACAGGTGAAGTGAGCATTACGCCAGGCGAAAGAATGGCAGTATTGAAGCAAAATCATTATGAGTTTGACGAAATTGAAGTGCTGAAAACCGTTATGATGGGTCACGCACGTTTGTTTAAAATCATGGAAGAAAAAGATGCGCTTTATGCGAAAGCGGAATTCTCTGAGGAGGATGGCATGAGAGCGGCTGAGCTCGAAGGTGAATTCCAGGACCTGGATGGCTGGCAGGCTGAATCGGATGCTGCTGAGCTTTTAATCGGCTTGGGTATTCCGACATCCGTTCATGACACCAAAATGAAGGATCTTGATGGGAACGAGAAAGTACGCGTTCTTCTGGCTCAAGCGCTGTTTGGTAATCCAAACATCTTGCTGCTCGATGAGCCTACCAACCATTTGAACTTGGAGTCTATTCGTTGGTTGGAGAACTTCCTATCCCGTTTTGAAGGCACCGTTATTGTCGTATCCCATGATCGTCACTTCCTGAATCAGGTGTGTACGCATATCGCGGACATTGACTTTAGTAAAATTCAAATGTACGTCGGTAACTATGACTGGTGGTACGAGTCCAGCCAATTGGCGCTTAGACTTGCTAGAGATGCAAACAAGAAAACCGATGAGAAGCGTAAAGAGTTGGAAGCTTTCATTGCACGGTTTAGTGCGAATGCATCCAAATCCAAACAAGCGACTTCCCGTAAAAAGCAACTGGAGAAGCTTACACTTGAAGATATTAAACCATCCAGCCGTAAATATCCGTTCATTAATTTCAAATCCGAACGTGAAGCTGGGAAGCAGCTGCTTGCTGTTGAAAATTTATCGAAAACTATCGATGGCGTAAAAGTTCTTAACAATCTAACGTTCACGATTAACAAAGGTGACAAAATTGCGTTCGTCGGACCGGATGGAATTGCGAAAACAACGTTTTTCAAAATCGTTATGGGCGAAATGGAAGCGGACGAAGGCAGCTACTCATGGGGGATCACGACTTCACAAGCTTACTTCCCTAAAGATAGCCAAGATTACTTTAATTCCGAAATGAACTTAGTAGATTGGTTACGTCAATACTCTAAAGATCAGGACGAATCATTTCTACGAGGATTCCTGGGACGGATGTTGTTCTCTGGAGAAGAAGCCTTGAAAAAAGCGAATGTCCTTTCCGGAGGCGAGAAAGTTCGCTGCATGTTCTCCAAAATGATGCTGAGTGGTTCAAACGTGCTTATTCTTGATGAGCCTACGAACCATTTGGACTTGGAGTCCATTACAGCGCTGAACAACGGATTAGTCGATTTCGACGGTACGATTCTATTCGTATCTCATGACCATCAGTTCATTCAAACGATCGCTAACCGTGTGATGGAAATCACACCTAGCGGGCTTATTGATAAAATGGTCACTTATGATGAATACCTTGAAAACGAAGATGTGAAAAAACAGCGCGAAACGATGTACGTTTAGTTAAGAATTGCCTCTTCAGAGCCGTGGTTTCGCGTCTGAGGATCATAAGCAAAAAGCGCCCTGACATGTTTCTCATCAGGGCGCTTTGCTTTCTTGGTAGGGAATTGCTTTCTAGCTACCGCCAGTACGACGACGTTGATTGTTTACTTTTTTTGTCATTTGGCTTTTTCCGCTTTGGTTAAGGCCACCAGCTTGCTTAGGGTTTGCTCGTTGAGCAGCTTGCTCTGCTTTCTTTTGGGCAAGTTTCTGCTTGATTGCATCGGCGAGGCTAACTTTTTTAGGACCTTCTTGTTCATTTAGTTGTTCTTGAGGTTTGTCTGACATTGTCACACCTTCTTTACGTGATATGCTTTTAGTATAATCGAAACAAACGAAAGATGAAAGAAGGTGGCTTTATGTTTGATCCAACGATATTTGATAATGTAAAAGTAGTGCTTGAAGGAGCGGTTTACGATTTGGATTTGGAGGGTCAAATCCTGATCACACGCCGCGTGGATCTGATTGATTTATCATCCATGTCGCGAACGTATGCCATAGAATTTGCTAAGAAAACAAGTCTTCCCAGTCGTGCTGAAATTAATTTGCATGTGCATTTAAGTGACTTGGCGGCAGAAATATTGGAGCATACATCAGCGGCACCCGGCTGTACATTAACTGTAAAGTTATTTACTAAAGTGATCAACCCTGAAATGGAATGCCCAGAAATAGAAAAGCAAATAGGAAGTATTTGGGAGCATCGGCCTCAAATGACGCAGCAACTGTCTTATATCTATGGAATAAACGAGGTCAAGTATGATAATCAAATAACGCTGTCGTTTGGCCGGAAAATTGACGAAAGCCATATTGATGATTTCGCTAATCTCATTGCATGCGCGGCCGATAGTCTAGATTGGTTAGATGGAAGAGGAAGGTAATATGGAAGAACTGACTCAACAAGCGTTACAGAAAAGGGTAACCAATGAGGATAAAGCTTTTGCAGTATTTTTGTATACCCCATTTTGTGGTACCTGTCAGTTAACAGAACGTATGCTTAACATCATTTTAACAATGATGCCATCTTTGAAATTAGTTAAGAGTAATATTAATTTTCTGCCGAACATTAGTCATGATTGGCAAATAACGAGTGTACCCTGTATAGTCATTGTAGAACGAGGAAAAGAAAAGCAGTATTTATATCGTATGCAATCCGTGGACGAACTGTATCGTCACTTATTGCCGCTAACACAAAACTAATATTTACAGGTATAGGAGGTTTTGGATCATGAATGTGATAACTTTTCAAGTGGGAGATCGCGTTACTGCGGAATATAAAACAGGGACTTACTATGGAGAAGTGGCCGAGGCAACGAATGGGGCCAAAGCAGCAGTTCGTATTCTAGCAGTCAAAGAACATCCGACGCAAGGAGATTTACATAATCCGATGGACCCGAATGTTGCATTTTTTCATCAACGCCGCGCGCTTTCTTTTCAAGAAATTGCGCTTATGCCGCTTTCGACCATTCGTCCGTTTTCTGGAACCGTGCCGGATTATCAAGAATCACTGAAGAGAGCGCTCATGGCGCATATTGGAAAGCTGTCGGACTTAGAAGCATGGGCCCGACGCTCTCTGCAGGAGCTTGATGTGTTGCAGCAGGAGTATTTCCCGAATAAAAATTAAGAAACTTCTAGATACAACTTCGTGCCGTCGTTATATTTAAATATCGCAACATCACCAATGATCTCAATTAATGAGATCATTTTTAATTTCTTGCGAAATTCAAAATGAAGCTCAAGTTCCTTCAATTTTTTTGACAGCAGATCCATCTGGGAATTTTTATGTGTATAATTGAGAACCGGGATTGTTTTACTTAGAAATTTGATGGATATTGCTTGCATGCTCATCCCTCCTTATTCATTACCTTCCTGTTAAGGATACATTTCAAATGTTAGATATGTTTGAGCCCAACTATTAAAAAAGTATAAGTCTTTTAAGTGTATTCCATAGATTTTGTCCGCATTCTGCATGAATCAATTGTTTGGTCATATGTATAGAATAGCCCATGGATCAGGCTCCCCCGCACTGTTTTATTTACAGGATGTGGCACGTACTAGAAGAATGTTAAGAATTAAAGAAAAAGGGATACGAAGAATGATGAAGCGGCGAAGAATTGTTTAGCCGATTTCAAGGCGCGTTCCAATTGGCTATCACCTCCTGTCGCTTATCTAATCTATGAATCTATGAATGGATTGGACAGGACGCAAGAGCAAACGATTATTTATTGTTTCATACATTCCCTGTTGCGGGGAAGGAAAGGCACATTTATAATAAGAAAGGTTGTATATTAAGAGGTACCGGAGGGTTTATAAAAAATGACAGCGAACAATCCGATTCGAATTGGTATTATTGGTTCCGGTAACATTGGGAATGTACATATGGAAGTGCTGAAGATGATCC
The DNA here is from genome assembly GCF_010820665.1 of Paenibacillus sp. SYP-B3998. Taxonomy (GTDB): domain Bacteria; phylum Bacillota; class Bacilli; order Paenibacillales; family NBRC-103111; genus Paenibacillus_E. The sequence continues at coordinate 105,103 of NZ_JAAIKC010000003.1, forward strand.
CTGAGTCGCAAATTGCAGCAGTAACGGATGTTTATTTGCCATTAGCGGAAGCAAGAGCAAAAGAGCACGGAATTGAGAGAGTCTATGATACGACGGACAAGCTGTTGGCTGACGACTCAATTGATGCAGTCATTATTGCTGTTTCGAATGAATGGCATGCGCCTATAGCTGTAAAGGCGCTGCAGGCAGGTAAGCATGTTATGCTGGAGAAACCGATGGCAATTAACTTGGAGTCTGCAAAACAGATCGTCGAGGCCGAACGTAAAGCTGGCAAAGTGCTGATGATTCCACATCAGTTACGCTGGGAGTCGTTATCCATGCAAGTGAAGCAGCAAGTTGAGAAAGGCTCGCTTGGCCATATTTATCACGCCAAGGCAGGGTGGGTTAGACGTAAAGGCATACCTGGATGGGGCACGTGGTTTACACAAATGGATAAATCAGGCGGTGGCCCTCTAATTGATTTAGGAGTTCATATGCTCGACCTATCGCTTTATTTAATGGGAAATCCAAAGCCAGTTTCGGTTTATGGAGCTACTTATGCCGAATTCGGTCCAAGGAAAAAAGGAATTGGCTCTTGGGGCGCTCCGAACTGGAATGGTCACTATGATGTAGAGGACTTGGCAACTGCGCTGATCAAGCTGGATAATGGTGCTACATTGTCTTTGGATGTTAGCTGGGCTGCTTTAGTGGATACGGATAATCAGCCTTATGTACAGCTTCTGGGTTCTGAGGGTGGCGCATCCATAAGAGGTACAAAAGGGAAGCTGTTCGCCGAGATATTTGATCGCGAAGCAGATGTCGATATCGCCATACCTGATCTGGATGAAGGACCGCGAGTCCGGATGGCTAAACATTTCTTAGCGTGCATTGAAAGTGGTATTCAGCCAATCACATCTGTCATGACGGGTTATACCAATAATTTGATATTGGATGCGATCTATCGTTCGTCGCAAACGGGGCATGAAGTAGAACTAAACTGGGACATCTAGAAGATAGGAGCTGCAGCTAGTGAACTGGGAGTTGTTTAGTATCATTGGTACGATCGCTTTCGCGGTGAGTGGAGCGATTGTTGCGATGGAGGAAGAGTATGATATTTTAGGGGTCTATGTATTAGGCCTCGTAACAGCTTTCGGAGGCGGAATTATTCGAAACCTGTTAATTGGAAAACCGATTGTTCTTCTCTGGGAACAAGGGATAAACTTTCAAATCGCGTTGTTGGCGATGACGCTTGTATTCTTTATGCCAGTTCGGTATATTCGGTTATGGAAAACATGGGAAGCTTTTTTTGATGCGATTGGATTGGCGGCATTTTCCATTCAAGGGGCGATATATGCGACCAACATGGGCCATCCGCTTAGTGCCATTATCGTAGCGGCAGTCCTCACAGGAATCGGAGGCGGCATGATTCGAGATGTCCTGGCAGGGCGAAAGCCTTTAGTGCTCAAAGATGAAATTTATGCAGTTTGGGCAATGCTGGCGGGAGCTCTCGTGGGTCTGGGCTGGGCCCAAGGAACATGGCAATTAGCTATTTTATTTGCTCTTATCGTTGTATTAAGAATGTTATCGGTTGTGAACAAGTGGAAGCTGCCTAAACGTTCTTTACGCAATGCGGTAACCACCAATACGGAACAACAAGTAAAATCTCAATAATCCATTTTTTTACAAGGGGAAAGGGGGATTCGTGTGCAGCAAGCATCGTTACAACAACAACAAAAGATTGCTTCGGAGACATTAGCATCCCGAATTATTTCGGTAAAAGAGCTGTTGAAAACGGAGTTGGACATGTACGAGGTAGCGAAGGATCAACTTACTGGAGAGCATTATCTTCATTACGCGTACATGCATCGGGACTTTACGCAGACTGGTGAACCTGAATCTTTTCACAATTTATTACCGATAGACAGCGATGATGTACTCGGATTTATTTTCGGTGAACAGGCATTTGCATACCCCGAGCATTGGCTCAAGCCGTTTTTGAGAAATGGACCAGAAGGCTTTTACATTTGGTTCGATCCGACGCATGAAGTGGAACATCAGCATGATGAAGTCATTGCAGCTGATCTGCTTCAAAAGTTGAAGGAGTTTCGAGAAAATGGGGCTCTCGATTCCGATTCTGTTCGTAAGCTGTTGGCGGATCTGGATGAAACTGGGGACAAAGAGAAATAGGAATGAAATGTATGTGATTCACTTAAAGCCTGCTGTCGATTTTTTGATCGACAGTCGGCTTTTTTTATTTGGTAAAAATCAGCCCTTTTGTCCATATTAACACTATTGTTTGTCTAAGAAAGGGGTGTACATAGAAGTCATGAGTTTAGAGTTGTACCAATTTGCCGATTTGGACAATCGAGAAGATCTGCTTCAGGATCTTCGCAGCTTGGAATCCCGAATGAAGCATGAGCTTGGTTATGAAATCGCCTTGATTGCTTACACGCATAAAGATGAAACAAAAGAGTAGTAAGGATTCATTAACTGAAGGGAGGGATTAAAATGAAGCAAACAATTGTAAAAATGGTGCTAATTACCGGCTTGCTATGTATCCTTACAGCCTGCTCTCAAATGGGTCAGCAAAACAAAGCAGGAGCAAGCTCATCTAATTCTCAAGCAGGAAGCTGGGATGCTGATTCACGCAACAATGAAAATGCGTCTATCGGAGCCAAAAGTGTGAAGCAATCTCCTCAGCCGACAATGCCGCTTCTAACGATTGATAATACGAAAGCGCATGTGAACACGGATTTGTCTATGAACAGGGAGTTAGCGGATCAAATCATTCAAGCGGCTCATGTTGGTTCGACGGCAGTAGCAGTAACGAACAATAATATTTATGTAGCGGTTGATCTTGGTGGCATCCAAGCAATGGGGCTAGGAGAAAATGAGAAGATCCTTAGTAAAAAAAATGATCCAGAATTAGAGGCGGGGTTGTTTGGATCTGGGGCTGGAGCACAGATGGATTGGGTTTCGACAAAGCCGTTATCGTCAGAGAGCGCAAATGCAATTAGACACGCCATTACCCGAGTATATCCAGATGTGAACATTTTCATTTCAGGCAATCCCCACTTTGTGAATCGGATGCTTTATTATGACAACCAACAGCGCAAGAATAAGCGGATGGACATTTACTTAAATGAATTTAACACGATTGTGCAATATGCGTTCCCTAGCTATTCAACGGGTCAAAATCACTTGATGCACCAATAAATTTGCGAGTGTATTCCTGAGCAAGATTGGCATAATAATGGGCGGCTGCTTGTAAGCCACTAAATTTCCAAGGAGGTTTCTATCATGCATCAAATTACAGGACAAATTGCTCAGTGCCAGCAAATGATCTCACAATTGATCGGGCATACGCAGCAAGCAAACGCTCGCTATCAGCAACTGCAGCAGCAAGAACTACAAAATGCTCATCTGTTGGAGCAATTAACGCAACGTGAATACCAAGCGTCACAAATTCTTGAACACGCGCTTCAAGGTCATGCACAGGCGCTACAACAGATGCACCATTGTTTACAAATATGTGCTCAGTTGGAGCAAGAGGTTCAGCAGCAGCTTTTGGCAAACGCATCTCAGAATCAATCCAACTATGTAAACACAGGTATCCATCCTTACTTGCGTCAGTAGTGACAAAATGAACCCGCCCTCAGGCGTCTTTAGACGAGCTGGGGGTTTTCCATTGAACCGTATCGAGATTATGGAAAAGAGGTAATGTGATTGATTAAACAATATTTTGCCGAAGTCAAACTGCAAGAGAATGATTCTTTAAGCGAAGCATTGGAAGAGCTTGTTTACGAAGCGGAAAGTCAATATCATACGCCTCATGTAGAGGTCTATCAAGTGATTCAAAGAGGCGATGAAGCGTTTACAGTTATTTTAAATATGGATTTCCCAGGCATGAAGGCAGAATCATGAGCAGTCGTTTTAAAGTTCGTACCTATTGCAGTTCCAGCAGCTGTGAGTATGTACGCAAAGAGGATGTCGTTCAAGCGATTAATTATGAGTCTGCTTATGGTCTTGCTTTACAGTACAATGAAGCGCCAGCGAAACCGGAATGTCCGATATGCGGCGAACAAATGGCTTTTTATTCGTATACGCTGATCGACGATCCGTGGTTGCCTCGACACTAAGCTTGACAACATGAGCTTCCTGATAAATAGTAAGGATACGAAGTGATCAGGAAGGGCGCGAACAAAATGTCGACAATATCACTGCCACAAGCAATTATAGAACATTTGGAGGAGAGAAAAGAGCGTTCACTCACTGAGCTTTCGACAGAGGATCGCAAGCTCATTGGCTTTGCAGAATATGAATCACCCCGTGAAGATGTACTTCAGGATGTTATCATTGCTTTGTATCTTGGAAAAAATGTTTTGCTCAAAGGTCCTACAGGATCCGGTAAAACGAAGCTCGCTGAGCATGTATCTGCTATATTTGGACAACCACTGCATGCGGTTAATTGTTCTACGGACTTAGATGCTGAGGCACTCCTCGGCTTCAAGACGCTAGCATATAACGAACAAGGGAACACGGAAATCGCGTTTATTCCCGGCCCGATTATGAAAGCAATGAATAAAGGGCATTTTCTATACATAGATGAAATTAATATGGCTAAGCCTGAGACATTGCCGCTTATTAACGGCGTGTTGGACCATCGAAGATCAATTACAAATCCGTTCACGGGAGAAGTGGTCATCGCTCATCCTCAATTTGGCGTAATCGCAGCTATTAATGAAGGCTACATAGGTACAGTTCCACTTAATGAGGCTTTGAAAAATCGGTTTGTAACCGTTGACGTGCCTTATTTACAGGGGGAAGCACTCATACAGCTTTTGCGCAGTAAATCAATTCTTAGAGATGAACGGCTGCTTGGTACATTTGTAAAGCTGTCAGCAGATTTGTTGACATTGATCGAAATGGGTCAGCTTCCTGATGAGGCCGGATCGATTCGAGCTTTACTTGATGCCTGTGATTTGTCTGCCTATATTCCGCCGCTGCGAGCCGTGGCACGGGCTATCGCTGATAAATTAGAAGATGATAGGGAGCGTGCTGCCGTGATGAACGCAGCGGAAACGTTATTCTAAGGCGATGTTTGTAGGGAAACTTAGCTTATTAGACGATAAAATTGATTCCTATCTGCATATGCAGCTAGTGGATTTGGCTCGTATGTTCACAGGTCGCAAAGAGCTGGAAGTTGAGGCGGCCTTCCATGCTCAGTACGAGGAAACGGAAGCGCGTATCTCTGTTAGTCAGTTCTGGCGAGATTATCAACCTCTGGATAAGGCTGCTGGAATGAAAAGTGATGTATACTTAAGGGGGATTGGCAGCGCTTGGTTTACTGGCTATGAGGCAGTTAAAGCATATTTGAACTTTTGTCAAAGCTCCCAATTGCCTAAGCTGGCAAATCAGTTATTCGCTTTATGCGAAGACATGCGTCTTGAACGGATTTGTCGGAATCGAAGACCGGGGACTGCTCGTATATTCAAGCAGCGGCATTCTATTTATGCTTCTTATTATCAGCATAAGCTGTTGCTTCACATCCGCAAAGGCGAGCTGGCTGAAGCCGTTATTTTACTTGTTTACGGATGGTTCACAGGAGCGGAATGGAAAGGGGAAGCGCAGAAGGAGCTATCCATTCCGCTTGCGCTCATTTACCCAGTTTTAGAAAATATTGAGGAGGCAGAGCATACGTCTGAAATTGCTTCCTACTGTGAGTCGATGGTGGAATTGCTATCCTATTCAATTCAGAGTGATGCACAAGTGCCTTATTTCTGGATGCAGCCTGGCAGCGGTGTCCAGAAGCCGCTATCCGCGCGGTACGAAGGAGAGCTGAAGCGTGTGAAACGGCTGGCCAACGATGATGTGCTCCCCGATCAAGACGGGGAGAGGCAATTACCCGGCCAAGAGCGGATGCCGACTTGGCACCGCGAGAGCAGCGACCGCAGCCCTGGTCTGCTGCGGTTTGAACTGGAGCGCGGCTCACGTACGGCTACGCCCGGCGACGCGCCGCGCGAAGGCGACGCTGCCGATCAGGTGCTTGCCATCGCGCAGGGGCGCTCGCTTCGCGCACAGCGTACTGGCGCCGCCTCCGGCGAGCGGCGCCCAAGTCTTGGCGTGCCCGCTGCTGCGGGGCGCGGGGAGGGCGCCGTTAACACGCACGCGACGGCGACGTGGCTTGTGCCTGCGCGGCCCACTGCTGCACAGGAGGCCGCGTACAGGCGCTTGAGCGAGCGTGTCGCGCCGCTCGCGAAGCCACTCCAGCGAGCGATTCGCCGCGCGCTGGAGCAGAAGCGGATCGCGCCGCATGGCGATCGGTTGTATGGTCGGCTCGACAAGCGGTTGACGCGAGCCGTGACGCAAGAATCGCCGCGCCTCTTCTACAAGAAGCGGGCGCCTGTCCCTCAGCTTGACGCGGCATTCGCGCTGCTCGTCGACTGTTCGGCGTCCATGTATGACAAAATGGACGAAACCAAGCTCGGTCTCGTGCTTTTTCACGAGACACTGCGCGAACTGCGAATCCCCCACGAGGTTGTGGGATTCTGGGAGGATGCGGATCGCGTCACGGAGCAGGAAGCACCGAACCTGTTCCAGGTTGCGGTGGACTTCGGCTCCTCCTGCGCGAGCGGACGCGGAGCGGCCCTGCTGCAGCTAGAGCCGCAGCAGGACAATCGCGACGGCTTCGCAATCCGTCGCATGTGCGATCGTCTACTTCGGCGGCAAGAGCGGCAGCGTGTATTGCTAGTGTTCTCCGATGGCGAGCCTTCGGCATCGAACTACAACGATGTCGGCATCCTTGACACGTATGAAGCTGTTTTACAAGCCAGGCGTTTAGGCATTGAAGTCATTAGTGTGTTCTTGGCCAATGGCACGGTGCATGAAACGCAGCAAATCACAATGCGTAACATCTACGGCCGCAGCAGTATTGTGGTGCCGAATATCGAAGAACTCCCTCAGCAGTTGGTGCCGATTTTACGTAAACTACTGCTGAAATCTATCTTTTAGCAAACAAATCCATTACAATAGATCAGGTATATTTATACATAAATGTCGCTTTCCTTATACAGAGTAAGGAAAATCTGACTCTTTTTTTTAAGACAAAGCAAGCTTTCTTTAGAAAACTTAATAATGCTTACGAAGCAAGTTTTCTAAAGAAAACGCTAAGGAGGTTATTATTTTAATGTACGGAGCGCCATTGTCCAAGAATGCTAAGAAAATGATGCTGCTAGGCTCAGGAGAGCTTGGTAAAGAAGTTATTATTGAAGCGCAGCGCCTCGGGATCGAGACGATTGCGGTGGATCGTTATGCGCAAGCGCCTGCCATGCAAGTAGCACATCGAAGTCATGTTATTAACATGCTGGATGGGGAGCAGCTTCGCAAATTGATTGAGCAAGAGCGTCCAGACCTTATTGTTCCAGAAATCGAAGCGATTGCGACACCTACGCTTGTCGAACTGGAGCAAGAAGGCTATCGCGTTATTCCAACAGCGAATGCATCCAGACTTACGATGGATCGTGAAGGCATTCGTCGGCTTGCAGCAGAAACGCTTGAACTTCGTACCGCGAAGTATGCATTTGCGGACAGTTTAGACGAATTGCGAGCTGGCGTGGCTGCAATTGGAACACCTTGTGTCATTAAACCAATCATGAGTTCATCGGGCAAAGGACAGAGTGTATGTCGGACGCCGGATGATGTGGAGCAATCGTGGAACTATGCAATGGAAGGTGGCCGGGCGAAGAATGCACGTGTCATTATTGAAGAGTTCATTCATTTTGAATCGGAAATTACATTATTAACCGTTCGTTCCGTATCAGGTACTACATATTGCGAGCCGATTGGTCACATTCAAAAAGAAGGCGACTATATTGAGTCTTGGCAGCCACATGCAATGAGTGTAAACCAAATTGAGGAAGCGCAGCATATCGCGAAAACGATCACAGACGCATTAGGCGGCTATGGACTTTATGGGGTTGAATTATTCCTCACCAAAGATGGCGTATACTTTAGTGAGGTTTCTCCTCGACCGCATGACACGGGGATGGTTACAATGGCAACACAAGACCTGAGTGAATTTGCTCTCCATGCTAGGGCGATACTTGGATTGCCGATTACAGGAATTCGCCTTCTGACACCGGGGGCTAGCTATACGCTAAAAGCGGATCAGGAACAAGTTGCTTATACAATAAGCGGACTTGAAGAAGCGTTATCGGTTCCGAATACGCAAGTTCGCGTGTTTGGTAAGCCGGAGACCAAGGTGGGGCGCCGTATGGCAGTGGCTTTAAGCAGCGCAGCTACAGTGGAGGAAGCACGTCAATTGGCGAAAGAAGCGGCAAGTAAACTTAAATTAAGCTACGAATAAAGATATTAATGAATCATCATCAGGAGGAATACTCTGTGGAAGCTAAACCAGCACGACTCTCCCGAACCGTATTGACGGAAATCATTTTACCAGCGGATACGAATTATCATCACACCGTCTTTGGCGGCCGTGTTATGCAATACATCGACAAAGTGGCGACAATTGCCTCTATGCGTCATTCTCGCAAAAGCGTTGTAACAGCGTCAAGCGACAGTCTTGATTTTTTTGCACCCGTTAAGCTTGGCGAGGCTATTCAGTTAGAAGCTTTTGTAACGTGGACCCATCGGAGTTCGATGGAGGTTTTCGTTAAAGTTGAGTCCGAGAATTTACTTACAGGCGAAAAGAAGACAACAGCAACCTCTTATCTGACTTTCGTTGCTCTCGATGAGCATGGACAACCTTGTCCAGTCCCGACCATTATTCCTGAAACAGAGGAAGAGAAGCGATTGTTTGAGACCGCACAGGTTCGTTACGAAGCGCGGAAATTACGGAAAGAGGAACGAAATTCGTTGCTTTCATAAAGGTTGGATTTTTTATGTTAGAGGAGCCCATCTTTAATTTGAAACCTTCTTTTATGCTGGTCGTATACAACAAGTAAATTAGGCTTTGTAAATAGGAGGATTGAAGAAGATGAACGCACACGAAATTGATTACCGCATTCTTGGAAACGAAATGCAATATGTTGAGATTGAGCTTGATCCAGAAGAAAGCGTCGTTGCCGAAGCTGGCAGCATGATGATGATGGATCAAAACATTCATATGGAAACCATTTTTGGAGATGGCAGTGGAGAGAACAAAGGCTTCATGGGCAAGCTTCTCGGTGCCGGCAAACGATTATTAACCGGGGAAAGCTTATTTATGACAGTATTTACAAACCGCAATTACAACGGAAAAGAACAAGTGACCTTCGCGGCTCCATACCCAGGAAAGATTTTGGCGATGGACTTGCAGGACCTTGGAGGCAAATTAATTTGCCAAAAAGATTCGTTCCTTTGTGCAGCGAAGGGCGTATCGGTTGGCATCGCGTTCCAGCGTAAGCTAGGCGCTGGCTTTTTCGGTGGCGAAGGTTTCATTATGCAAAAAATTGAAGGCGATGGTTTGGCATTTGTGCATGCCGGAGGCTCGATTGTTGAGCGTGATTTGCGTCCTGGTGAGATGATTCGTGTGGATACGGGCTGTTTGGTTGCTATGACGCAAGAAGTTGAATATGACATTGAGATGGTAAAAGGCGTGAAGACAGCTATGTTCGGCGGCGAAGGATTGTTCTTTGCAACGTTACGCGGACCTGGGCGCGTCTGGATTCAATCACTGCCTTTCAGTAGATTGGCTGACCGTATCGCTGCTGCTTCGCGTCCTGGTGGAAGAAAAGAAGAAGGGAGCATCCTCGGTGGTATTGGAAATTTACTCGACGGTGATGGTAGATAATAGATATAGAATGTGAGAGCTGCCTTAGGGCAGCTTTTTCATTATCCTGGACGTTTGAGAAAATAAGCCCTGTACGATTATTAAATCATACAGGGCTATTCGTATACGTCCAGAATGCACTTTTCATTGGGATAAAAAATCTACTTAAGACTTACTTTGTTCCACCTTCAGCCAAGATGGTTTCCCAAATTGCGCCTTTAGCGTATAAATCTTTATTAACTTGCGTCCAACCACCGAGGTAGTTGATATCGAACAAGCCTGCCGGAGTTTGATAATTTTTCTCATACTGTTTAGCGATTGTAGGATCAACGGAACGGAAGCCCTTTTCAGCAAAAACCTTTTGCGCTTCAGGACTCCAGAGGAAGTCAAGGAATGCCTGAGCAGCTTCGCGGTTGCCGTGTTTGTCAACGTATTTATCAATAAGGGCTACTGGGTTTTCAATGGAGGTTGTGTACTGTGGAATGACTTCCACATATTTTTTACCACTTTGAATACGTGCTACAAGTTCATTTTCATAGGTTACGATGGCATCGCCCACACCTTTGTCGAAGGTTGTCAGGGAATCAGCGCCACTCTTATCTAATACTTTAATATTTTTATAAACTTTAGTGAGCAAATCCTTCGCTTGAGCAGGATCCTTTTTGCCAGCGGCTTCAGAGGCTTTTAACCCAGCGCCATAGATGGCGTTAATGTCCCATTTCGCTCCGCCGGATGTGCTTGGGTTCGGAATCAGCACCTCAATGCCTGGTTTGGTTAAATCAGCAAAGTCTTTAATTCCTTTAGGGTTGCCTTCACGAACCCCAATTGCAGCGATGGAAGAGGTAATATTGCCGCTATGTGGCTTGCTTTTCCAATCATTCGTGATTAAACCTTTTTCTACGATTTTTTGAATATCTCCTTCTAGGGAAAGAGGTGCAATGTCCGCTTCGAATCCTTGAATTATTGCGGTTGCTTGGGAACCTGAGGCTTGATAAGATTCTTGGAATTCAACCGTTTGACCTGTTTTCTTTTTCCACTCTTCTTTGAACTTAGGTAGAATTTGATCGAAGGAATCTTTGAGAATTGAGTATGCGCCGATCGTAATGGTTACCTTACCGCCTGCGGCAGCCTTTGGTGTCGCGGATGCCGCAGTGGTCGCCGCTGTGCTTGCTGCAGGCGCAGGTGAATTAGCTGGTTTACTAGCCGTCCCGCAAGCTGTAAGTGTCATACTTGCTGTGATTAAAGTTGCCGTGAGTATGCCTAACGTTTTTTTGTTTTTCATCATTAACTCCCCTTCATATGTGTATAAAGTGATTATATAAAAACAGGCATAGGATCCTTTTTAGCCTGATTTTCAATGATCTTGTTATCAGCTGCTGTAAATACGGAAATCTGATGGATCAAAATGTTGACTTCATCGCCTGGTTGATACAATCGCTCTTTTACGGATTGATAAGCGAATAGCTTAATTGGACCTGTCTCAATTTCCAAATACCATGAATCTCCTCGAAAATGAACATGTGATACTTTGCCTGATTCGCCTGCAGTTGCAAGATTTGTTGTATCGTGCGGACGAACTTCAATTGACTCAGGACGAATAAGCACATTTACATCAGGCAGCCATTTTCCCTCATTTTGGATTTCTGCAAGGTAAGGGAAGCCGTGAAATGGCACATATTGGGCGATAACATTGGATTCTCCGATAAAAGAGGCGACGAACGACGACGTAGGCTTTGTGTAAATTTCCCAGGGACTGCCTTGCTGCTCGATTCTACCTTGTTGGACGATAATAATCTCATCGGCAACTTCGATAGCTTCATCTTGATCATGGGTAACAAACAGGGTAGTTACTTTAAATTCGTCAATGAGATTACGCAGCCACAGGCGAAGCTCTTTGCGAATCTTTGCATCAATTGCGGCGAAAGGCTCATCAAGCAGCAGCAGCTGGGGCTCTGGAGCAAGTGCTCTGGCAAAGGCGACACGCTGCCTTTGACCACCAGAGAGTTGGTGCGGATATTTACGTTCACTGCCCGCCAAGCCCATTAATCCAAGTAAGTATGTAACTCGTTCTTGGATAAACTCTTTTGACTTCTTCAATACTTTTAATCCGTATGCGACGTTATCATAAACGGTCATATGCTTGAACAACGCATAGTTTTGGAATACAAAGCCAATTCCTCTTTCTTGTACGGAAAGATTAGTAGCTTGCTTGCCATCGAAGTAAATGTCACCAGTAGTGGGACTTTCTAATCCAGATAACATCCGTAGGATGGAGGTTTTGCCGCCTCCGCTAGGCCCGATTAAACCTACAAGATGACCTTTGGTTATGCTGAAATTAACGTCTTTTATGGCGTGAAATTGTCCGAAATGTTTGTTTAAGTTTTTAACTTCAATATGCATCGGTTGTTCCTCCTAAGCGTTTCCTTTGGGAAAACTTTATTCTTAAGTGTCTGCTATGGTTCATCTATAGGAAAACTATTTTCGTTAGCACTGACTTAAGCAAACTAACTGCGCAACCGTTCGCTGCGATGTTTCATCCATTCCAAAATTAATAAAATAGCAATTGACACAACACCAAGCACGAAGGCAAGGCTGTTAGCCGCAACGGAATTGAAGTTTTCTGCATCCTGATAAACAAGCGTTGTAGCTGTTTGTGTTTTGCCAATAATATTACCGGAAACAACGAGGATAGATCCAAACTCTCCAAGCGATCTAGCGATCGTAAGAATCAGCCCGTAGAGAACCCCCCAGCGAATAGAAGGCCAAGTAATTTGCGTGAAGGTCCTCCAAGGACTCGCGCCGAGAGTTGCAGAGGCTTCTTCAGATTGTGTGCCAATCTCTTCCAGAAGAGGAACAACTTCACGAACCATCAAAGGAAAAGTAATAAACATGGTTGCTAGGATCATTCCTGGCAACGCGTAAACAATTTTGATATCATGCGCTTCAAAGAATGTACCAAGCGCTGTATTTGGACCGAATATAAGAATAACCATCAGCCCGACAATGATTGGCGACACGGCAAAAGGAAGGTCGATTAAGGCATTGATGAGCGGCTTGAGCCAACGTGAGATCCAAGACCCGCGAACGATTTCCATAGAAACATAGACACCAACTATTGCATTAAGTAAAGTAACTACGACTACAATAAGGAGCGAAATATACATAGCGTGAATGGCTTCGGGACGAACGAGAGCTTCAAAGAAAGGACCAATCCCTTCTTGAAATGCGCCTACGGATATACCAAGAAAAGGAAGGATGATAAGAAGGAAGATGACGAGAAAGGAAAAACCGATAAGGAGTTTTCTCATGCTAGCCGCCCCTTTCCGCGTGTCAGCACGTTAATGATCCAAAGAATTAAAAGTGATAACGTCAGCAGAACGACCGATATAGCAGCTGCGCCCTCTGGATTGTAATTCTGTGTTTCGCCGTATATATAAACCGATGCAACCATTGTTTTACCAGGCAAATTACCCGAGATGAGGGAAATGGCGCCAAACTCGGCCAGTGATCTTGAGAATGCAAGCATACTTCCTGCTAGGATACCGGGAAATATGGCTGGAAAGATAATTTTCCAGAACGTATAAAATCTACCCGCTCCAAGTGTAAAACTAGCCTGTTCTTCACCAGGATCTAGCTGTTCTAACAGCGGTTGTACCGTCCTGATGACAAACGGAAAAGTAACAAAGACGAGTCCAATAACGATTGCGGTTTGGTTGTAAAGTAAAGTTATGCCCATATGATCGAGCCAGATACCGAGTGGACTCTTCGGTCCCAATAAAGTCAAGAACATCAGCCCTGCTACAGAGGTCGGAAGAGAAAAAGGAAGGTCGACCATGCTGTTTAGAATACTTTTACCGCGGAACGTATACCGCACGAGTACATAAGCGATGATGGTGCCAACCACAGCCTCTATCAAGGTAGATATGATGCTGAGCTTTACAGTCAGTAAAATGGATTTCCAGGCTAAGGGACCCGTTACTTCTTGTAAGAAAGGCTGCCATCCCAAAGAAAACCCTTTGACATAGATGGAACCGATTGGCAGCAGCAGAAGAACGATCAAATAGCCAATAAGCACAGAACGAACCGTAGCCTTAAACACGTTATTGCCCACGTTACACCACCTAATAATATTAATCACAGTGAATTACTCGGAATAATACAATGAATATACCAGTCGCTTGGTTCTTTTGTCAATCATGAATTGCATTTTTTTATACATAATTTTAAAAAATTCATAGAAAAAGGCAGCACCCCTTTACGAAGGCTGCTGCCAATTCGAGTATCGACACTCTTTATCCTTTAAGGCGTTAATTTAGGAAGCGTTGGTATAGTTGCATTGCAATTTCCAGACAACGGCAAGTTACTGCAAACGTATTGCCCAGCGCTATTCTCTGTGGCTGCGCCAGCAGGTGCCGGTTGGTTAACACGCTGTTTCCAAAGCTGCCAGAGCATGAAGCCATCGAATGATTGACCCTTGTTCTTAATGTAATTAACGAGCGTCTCAACGTTGTAGTATTGGGAGGCGTTGTTGTTGAGACCGTTAAGCATTTCGGCATCGTATACTGCACCAGCTACAGCGTTAAGCTTAAGAACCGCGCCTCCAGCGCCTTCAGGAGCGATTTCCATACCTACGTTGATCGGTCCAGCATAAATGGCTCGATACGCTTCATAGCCTTCACGAGGGTCATAGTATTCGCCGCCATCGTAGGACATTAGATTAATGAAGTCGATTTTGCTGCCTTGATCCTTCACAACCCGGTACATGGTTCCGCCAAATGGAGAGCCCCACTGTACTTTTCCTTCTTCAAATGGGGTGTTTTTCACGTAATATGCACCAGTTGACCAACCGGCGATGGAAATTTTCAAATTCGCGTTACGCGAATGAATTTCGTTATACAAGCTGGTAATGATAGAAGAAATTTGGGCGTCTTTGGAGCAACTAAACTGTTCCGAGGTTAATTTGTTACAGCTGCTTCCGCTAGATTCCCAGTCAATATCAACGCCTGAAGCTCCCAAGTCAAGCGCCAAATTAACAACGTGAGGAGCGCTGAATGAAGCCCATTGATTTCCTTGACTGTAAGACCAGCCGCCGATGGAAACCCATGATTCTGTACCACGTGCTTTTAGTGCTGCAATATTGCTGCGCAAATCTTGGGCTTGCTGCGCGGTGAACTTCTTTTGACCATTATTCGTTGCAGCGCCTTCAAAGAATTCGAAGCCTGCTACGGCTTGATCGAACGCATATGAACCTAATTGATAATTAGTATCCGGTTTGGCAAAAGCAAGATTGATACTAGTGATATAATTCGGTATGTTTTCTAATTTCAGATCGTAAATGCTTGTATTCCATGTACTTGCATAGGTCACGTATTTACGGGTTGAAGGTTGTGGGTTGCCAGGTTGAGTTGTAGCACTGATTTGATTGCTCGCGCTGGAAATATTTCCGGCCGCATCCTTGGCTTTTACTGTAAACGTGTAGGCTGTGCTAGGCAGCAATCCGTTTATAGTTGCGGTTGTGCCTGTTACGTTGGAAGCAAGAGCAGCCCCGTTGTAAACGTCGTAACCTGTTACGCCTACATTGTCAGTAGAAGCTCCCCATGTAAGGGTCACACTGTAAGCTGTAGTTCCGGCAGCTGCGAGTGAACTTGGCGCAGAGGGTGCTTGTGTATCGGCAGGTGTCGCCGGATTCGTCGTTATTATTAGCGCATTGCTTGCGCCTGAAATATTGCCAGCCGCATCCTTGGCTTTTACTGTGAACGTATAAGCTGTATTTGCTGCTAAACCGCTTACAATTGCGGATGTGCTAGTTGCCGTAGCGGCGAGTGTCGAGCCGTTATAGATGTTGTATCCAGTAACAGCGATATTATCGGTGGAAATGCTCCACGACAAGGCTACGCTTGTCTGCGTTTTGCTTGTTGAAACGAGGTTGGCAGGTATACTTGGCGCTTGCGTATCCGTATTACCCCCACCGGCAATTTCACTCCATAGTGCAGGGACATTCGAAGGCTCCCAACCTTGCAAAGCTGTATGCGGTTGCATACATTGATACGTTTTGGCCGCATAGGTGACTTGATCCCCCGCTTTGTAAGTGGTGTTAGCTTGCCAATCAGATGTCGCACCCGAGGATGTGGAGGCAAATGACGGGAATAAGGAAAAACATAAGAGGGCGATAATAAGGAAAATGATAGGTTTACGTTTGAATAATGGATGGGTTAACATGAATACACTCCTTTGGTTTGTTAACTATTTAGTGGCTATTGCTTGTGAATCCTGAGGAAAATCCCCCTTTCTATAAGAGGTTGGTAAAGTGAGAGATAGCAAATATCGCTATATTTATTTTTTTACATTTCATGCTTAGGAACAAGGGGAAATATGACAAATTCGGGGTTATAATTAAACTATTCCTTATTAAAAAGAACATGGAAAACAAGAAAAATGTAAAATGAAATAATCGTTGACGCCAAGAAAGCACGGTGCTACGATTAAATCACATATTAATCCCAAGTATTTAAGTGTGAATTAGTGCGAATAAGAGCAAATACATATAAATAAATTAGTCAACCAGATGACTGGAGACTTCCTTTCTCGCTTCTCCCTATGAAGTAGAATAGGAAGTTTTTTTGTAGGGAGAAACGTAGTATTGGGGGGGAATCGTAATGAGCAGTAGTGTTGGAGGGGTTCAGCTTCATGTTCGTAATGTGAACAAAACGTTCGGGGCCGGATCGGTACTTTCTGGA
The DNA here is from genome assembly GCF_010820665.1 of Paenibacillus sp. SYP-B3998. GTDB lineage: Bacteria > Bacillota > Bacilli > Paenibacillales > NBRC-103111 > Paenibacillus_E. Next base: position 121,588 of record NZ_JAAIKC010000003.1, read on the forward strand.
ATCGATCTGAACATTAAAGAAGGAGAACTCGTTGACTATTTCGAGACAACGATTTGAGATCGATTGCTGGTGAAGCAAGCGTATGAATTTGAAGATCAGGAGAGGGATACTCCATCTAACCAACGTGAGAAATCCTCAGATACGACTATAAGAACTAAAGGTTGGGTACAATCAGGAGGGAGGCTGTGGCTTGAAGGAATTACCACTTACTTACGTGAAGGCTAATCAAGCTTTAGGTTGGGTTGTTATTGGGTATGTTTTTACTGGATTCTTACTGTTGGCTGCGGGAGCTGCCTTGTTAGGTTATTGCATAGGATGTAAGATATATTATCCGTATAAGATTTTCTTGAATAAACAGCGTTCGCGACGCAGTTGAAAGTAAGGCTCCCCCTTCTAAGGCGGGAGTCTTTTCTACTTAAAATCGGGGGGAGCTAGGTGATGTTTGAAAGAGGTAAGATCAGTTGGATCTTTTTTGATGTGGGAGATACTTTAGTGGATGAGGCTGCCCCTTATGAAAGCATCATTGATCAGTTCGTCCACTATGCGAATGAGCGGGGGTATAGCATCGACAAAGCTTCTGTCTATGCAGGAATTCAAGAAGGTTTCGAAGCACTACATCCATCCCCTATGAAGTTGTTCATGGAGACACAGATTACTTCTGATGAAGATCTGGTATACATTCGTAAAAGCATGAAGTATGAGAAGCATCTAGAACGCCCCTTTGCAGAAGCAGTAGCTGTACTTGCCAAGCTTGCGGAACGTTATCAGATTGGGATTATCGCTAATCAGAGTGCGGGAACAGCAGCACGACTTGAGCAGTATGGGTTGCTGCCGCACATTTCTGTCGTATGCTCATCGGCTGAAGTTGGGGTTTCTAAGCCTGACCTGAAGTTTTTTCAAATGGCTTTGGATGAAGCGGGCTGCTCACCTGAGCAAGCTATTATGGTCGGTGATCGTATCGACAATGATATTTTACCGGCTCATGCTCTGGGTATGGGAACAATTTGGGTCAGACAGGGGCTTGCTCGCAAGCAGCCTGTTCCATGGGCAGGCGTCTCTCCAGATGTAATCGTGGAGCATTTGGCAGAGATAGGGCCTATTTTGCTTGACTAATAAATAATGAGCGTAAGTATTTTTTCTACGTACCCAAGGAGTAGGATTTGATGAGCAACTGTCGAATGAAAGTAGTTAGGAAAGCAACAGCGAAGAGGAGCTTGGCCGAGATAAGTCGGTTACGGCTTCTTTTTTCTATTGGATGAGTCTTGAAAGAGACGTACGCTTTGGATGCAGGCTGTTTTTTACAGAAAACGCATAGGAGGTTGTAAGCAGCGATGAAGAGAGGAGTACAATGGTTTCTTGCTAGTTGCATCTATGTTGCTTTTGCACAAATAGCTAATGCGCAAACAGAAGATTTGGGGATGAAGCTCAAAATATGTCAGGAAACGTATCAGGCAGCAGTCATTGGCGATGAGGTGGATGAATACCCCAAATGGTCGATGGACGAACTCAAGGTCAGTATGGATGCAGCCCAATCTTTACAAAACAACCCGCAGGCAAATTCCCATGAAAATGAGGTTGTAATGGCCCAACTAACTAAAGCAATGAATGATTTAACGGCTTCTAAGATAACTAAAATCGTAAGTATGCCGGAAAAACCGGTTCTTATTCACGATAATACGACCGGGGATACGAGCTACAATATGTGGTGGGGGAATAATGGGACGGAATGGAAGCTATATGAAAAAGTAGATCAGCAGGATTTCCACCCTATAGAGCAAGGTAACGCTCAAGATTTAACGCCTAATCCACAAAAATTCAAGGTAGCTTTAAAAAATAAGGATTATAACACCTACACGTATTATGCCGAACTATCAAATAGCTATGGCGTAACGAAAAGCGCCCCCCTTACAATTACGCTAAAAGAACCTAACAATATAAAACCGGGAAAACTGGATTTACGGTACAGTCCGAATCAAAATGACGGGTACGAAGTGGCCATGAATATGTGGCAAGGAAGCAATGGAACTTCGTGGAAATTATACGAAAAGAAGGGGGAAGGGAAGTTTGAGCTTTTTCAGTCGGGTAATTTGATAGATCGCACGCCAGAAGCGCAAACAATTACGCAGACTTTTCGTGACAAAGCCTATGGGACCTATTTCTATTATGCTGAATTAAGCAATAAATATGGAGTTTCTCAAAGCGACATTATTAAGGTAGAGCACGCTGCTCCTTGGTGGCTGACAGGTTGGGCTAAGACACTTTTCATTCTTATTCTCGCGGCAGTCACCTATATGGTCTTTTCGATGCGATTAAGGGGTCAACGATTGAAATTAGACACGCAAGAGCGAGAATTGCAGTGGCAATATGAGTTTAATCGCCAACTGCAGCAATTAAATGCCCGTAAGGATGAATTTCTGACCAGAACCTCGCACGAACTGAGAACGCCTTTGCACGGTATGATCGGAATAGCTGAATCTATTGTAGATAGAGTTAACGGTGATCCAAAAGCGATTCGTAAAGATCTACAACTCATTATCAGCAGCGGCCAAAGGTTATCTCGTTTAGTTAATGACATCCTTGATTTTCATCAATTAAAACATAATGAATTAGACCTTTCACGTAAATCTGTTGATATGCAAAAGTTAGTTGATGTCGTGTTCCAACAACTTTATGTGCTTACGCGTGGAAAAGATGTCGAACTGGAAAATCGATTAGAAGCTGATTTATCTTTCGCTTATGTGGATGAAGACCGTATGTTTCAAGTGATGCATAATATAATTGGAAACGCTATCAAATTTACACCCTCAGGAAGCATAGTTGTTTCCGGCAAATTTAATCGTCATGAGCTAGAGATTACGATCGAAGATACAGGGATTGGAATACCTGAAGATCAACTGGACGTCATCTTTATGCCGTTTGAACAAGGTGTGCATCCGCAGACGGGACGTTACGAAGGCACAGGGCTTGGTTTATCGATTACAAAGCAGTTGATTGAACTGCATGGAGGTCGATTGACGGTACAATCGCAGAAAGGACAGGGAAGCCGATTTGTATTCAACATGCCAATAGATGAAGTGAATAACGCCGTTGCACCAAGATCTTGTAGGCCAGAAAGAACAGATGAGCAGGTTCAGATAAGGCTTGAAATACCTCTAATCCTAGATGAACCAGGGATAAGCGACGTGGAGGGAGGCTGTTTTTGCGCTAGTGAAAACAAGTCTTTTCGAATCTTAGTTGTCGATGATGATGCAGTGAACCTTCAGATTATTGCCAATCATTTATCTGCTAAATCTTGGGAAGTTAAGCTTGCGCTGGATGGTCGGGAGGCGTTCGAACTTATGGTAGGAACGCAATTTGATTTGATATTACTAGACATTATGATGCCTCATATGAGTGGATACGATGTATGTCAACAAATTCGAGCTCGTAACACATTAAATGAACTGCCCATCCTCTTATTAACGGCGAGGAGCAACCCGGAGGACGTTGCAGAAGGGTTTCGCTGCGGCGCCAATGATTATATGGTCAAGCCTTTCACCAAACAGGAATTGTTAGCTCGCATCGAAACCCATCTGGCCCTTGCAGACGGAAATCGTCAATTAAGGATGGCAAAGATGAGCTTGGAGGGAGAAATTGCGACGCGTCTCAAAATGGATGTTTTACTCGGGGATTTGTCCAAAATTTATAAGGCATCTCACATGCATGATAAAATAGTGCAGGAAATCTATCAGCTTACTCGCATAGAACAAATCGAAATGCTCACTTACGATCTTCAGAATTGCACGATTCTTAAAGGTTTGGATCAAGTTGAGTTGCTTGATAGGCATCGGTTTGATCAATTTTTGGCGTCAAAGTGCCATCATCTTACGGCTGGGGAATGGATGGAGTCGGATACAGGGTGCTTGTTATTGCTTGGGGGTTATGGTCAAGTGCTGCATTTGCTCTGGCTGCCCACAAAGTTGAGTGTGATTTCATTTCAAGATAAATTAACCCTGCAGTTATTGTCCAAATATACAGCAATTTTCTATGAAAATTTGTATCTAATTTCGGATATGGTTCAGCATATTGCAGATCTACAACAACAGGATGCCACTCCCCAGTGGATGAGTAAGTTGTTTATGCAAATATCCGAGCATGAACGTCGACGCCTATCTTCGGATTTACATGACGAGGTGCTGCAAGAAGTTCTTCGTATGGGAAATGAATTGGGTCGTTTTCAACATACGCATACAACCGAGGGGATTGCTGTTAATTGGGAGAAAATGAAGATAGACTTAGAAAATCTAGCCTATCTGATTCGGGAAACTTGTAGTGAACTGCTTCCAACTTTTTTGGCGGATAAAGGGATTGCTCAAGCAATTCGCAAACTTGCTGATAAAGTGCAACTGAATCATAACTTTCAAATTCGTTTGATGATAGATGATATGCCTTTACCTCTTCAAGGTGATGAAGCTCTTACTGTTTATCGGGTTGTTCAGGAGCTTTTCACAAACGCTGGAAAACATGCCGAAGCTACTGAGGTGAGGTTAGCACTATTGTATGAAGGGAGTCAATTACTCATTCGTTACAACGATAATGGCAAAGGAATGAGACTTGTCTCGCTGTCGGATGAGACGCTGCATTATGGACTGAAAGGAATAAGAGAACGTATTCATGCATTAGCAGGGCAGGTTGAAGTGATATCAGAGCCGGGTGCAGGGTTCAGTTTGCTTTGTAGATTTCCATTGCATTATTATAATCCGTTAAAGGGAGATTTTCGCTCAAAGAGCTCAAGCGCTGAAGCCTTTTGAATCGCCTCGTAGCGCGAGGAAACGCCTAGCTTCTGAAAAATTTGAGTCAAATAATGTTCTACATTTCGTTGACCTGTGAACATAATTTCTGCAATTTCTTTGTTCTTTTTCCCGAGGGAGATCCAATTTAAAATTTCAAGTTCTTTTTCGATTAAGGGGCGTTCTAAAGGTAGAGGACTTTGCTCGGTAGGAAATCGGAGCTGTCGAACAAGCGTGCGGGGTAAAACAACTTTGTCATTTAGCGCCAATTGGATGGCAGCGAGCATTTCCGTTTCATTATAAGATTTGCTGATGATGCCGGCAATGCCAGTATGAATAATGAGATTGAAGTGTTGGCTGATCTCATCCCCTGTAATAATGACAACCACGGCATCAGGATTGCGATCCAACGTCAGCTTGCTCAGGCTCATTCCATTCATGATTGGCATATTTAAGTCGTATAAATGGATGTCATAAGTATGCTGCTCCAGCAGTTCGAGTGCAAGCAAGGGCGAAGCGCTCAAGGTCACTTGCATCCCGTGCTTTTCTAAAATCGTTTTGACGCCAGTCAGCACGGAGTGATGATCGTCCACCATAAGTACTCGAATCATAGGTCCTCCTTGGAAGTTTTTTGTTAGAAAGAATTTGTAAGCATCATGTATGGGTTATTCTTCATTTGCACTCGTTTTCCTGCTTCTTCTCGGTGACCGAAAAGAAAGCCGAAATGAACCGTTACGGTGTTGTCCAAATAAATGTCGGTGTATGTGAATGGTAGTGATGGTACATTGAAATTAGAAATGATAGCGCTGTCATTTGTCAGGTTATCCGATGAATTGGAGAAAAGGAGTTGTGAATGATGAATGAAGTTGTTAAAAAAAGTCGCAAATGGCTGATGGTGAGCCTCATGTTTCTGGTGCTATTTGCTATGCTTCCTGTATTGTCTTTTGCATCGAATCCTGCCAATGAACCTAAGGAATGGGCAGCGAATACCTTTTATGAGGTAAAAGCAATCGTGACGTTTCAAGGCAGTTATTATGAGTGCCTGCAATCTCATCAATCCTTAACAGGTTGGGAGCCCGCGAATACCCCGGCAATTTGGAAGAAAACAGATCTATTGACCTACTCACAGGCTGGTGGACGTTTACAGCAAGAGGGCACAGCTGTGGCCTATAGTTGGCCAGGGATTTATTTTACGGCTAATTTCACGGGCACTGGAATCGGCATCCGTTTAAACGATTGGTTTAATCGGTATAACATCCAAATCGATGGCGCCTTCCATACGAAACTCGTCAACCCAGGTAAAACGACGTATTGGATTAATGGATTAAGTAATGGGCAGCACACAATTAAATTATCTAAGGTATCCGAGTCCACATGGAACAGTGGCAGATTTGAAGGTTTAGTGCCAGCAGAAGGAGGTTCATTGCTTGATCCTCCACCTTCGCCTGCAAGACAGATCGAGTTTATCGGTGATTCATGGACGGTAGGCTTCGGCAATTTAGCCAATACACGCGAGTGTACCTATGAACAAACCGTAGCTAATACAGATACAAACCTTTCATTTGGCGTCCTGACGGCAGGTCACTATGGTGCGGATTACCAAATCAACGGATATTCGGGCACAGGCATGGTACGCAATTATTCGGGCGCGAGTCCAGATATTAATTACCGAACTTACTATGATCGAGCGCTACTGGAGACTGAAGGTAACGTCTGGAACAATTTTGGAGATTGGAAGCCGCAAGTTGTTGTCATCGAGCTCGGAGTTAACGACTTCTCAACCTCTCTTCAGCCTAACGAGCCGTATACGCCAGAAACTTTAAAAGCAGCTTATAAATCGGCTTATCATGGTTTCATCGATAAATTAAGAGGCAAATATGGGAATGATACAGATATTATTGTTAGCGCAACTTATCTTTGGCCAGACAATGTGTATAGTCAATATACACAAGAAATTGTAGATGAAGAGCATGCAAGGGGAGACAGCCGGGTTCATTACTTCTACTTCGGTGGAATCGGTTTAAACGCATGTTTGTGGCATCCAGATGTGAATGATCATCAATCTATTTCGAATCAACTCATCGGCTTAATCGACCAACTCCCGCATGGTTGGAACGGGATTCAAGCAGGAGAAACGGTTTGGTCTCCTAATCGAACCTACCAAGTGAATGATCTGGTTACTTACAAAGGAATCTCCTACAAATGTCTTCAAGCACATAGCGCAAAAACGGAATGGGATCCTGTGCATGCCATTTCGTTGTGGAAAATTAAGGTGTAAATAGGATAATAAAGCGTGCGTCGCGGCTTAGGCAGCGGTGTGCGCTTTTGACTGGTTTTAGAATATTAAATATAGAAAAAAAAGGTATAGAAGATTATATATTACTATTGTTATATTATTTGGTGTATGATATATTCAACAAGAGTTATATTACATATTTTAGGAGATGATTTCTTATGAAAAAGTTTGTCACAGCTTCTCTCATTACAGCTCTTTCTTTAACTATGTTGGCGGGCGGGGCATCCGCTGCAGAAAGCAACAGCGCTAAAATTAATATCAGCAGCGAACAAGTCAATCCGCTTTATCTTGGAACAGTATATCTAAACGTTAAGGTGGGTTGGACGGGCCAGTTAGATAATTTTTCAGCTCCTTTAAAATTTTATGTGGGAAATGGTAACGGTGCTGTTAGTGTAACTACTAGCGGCTTTGCTAGAGCAAATTTCCCTGGACAAACAAGTATATACACGATAGATGTTAACGGTAATGTTGCTTATATTTATGAGATCACCGTGACGCAATAATAGATGTTAGTAAAAGCAGGAGAGCTAATCTTCTGCTTTTTTAGTTATCAATAAGCATAGTGACTTTACCACACATGAGCTGCAAGAGTATTATGCTAGTCATTTTCCATCAGTTTCTACCAAATGTGGTTATCGATCAGCCGTCTACTCCTCCTACCCTTGTAACACGATGTATATTGTGATATCATCTTTTTATGTCATCGGAGGTGGAGTCACATGAATAAAGAGTTATTGAAAGGAAGTATTGATTTCTTGTTATTATCACTTATTGCCCAAAAGGATCAATACGGCTACGAACTGGCCAAAATTATTCGGGAAAAAAGTAATGAAGTGTACGAGATCGGCGAGGGGACACTGTATCCAGCGCTTAAACGATTAGAGACAATGAAAGCGGTCGAATCGTATTGGGGAGAAGCGAATGAAGGCGGGCGACGGAAATATTATCGCATCACGAAGGATGGTCAAGCCCAGCTTCAGAATAAAATGAAAGATTGGCAGACGCTGAGCCAACTGGTTGCACTTTGCAATAAAGGAGTTGAGTAAGTTGAACGCTTTCGAAAGCTACATCGAGGAGATTGTGAGTCGCTTACCATGTTCCAAACGGGGAAAGCAAGATATCAGAGATGAGCTCAGGGATCATTTAGAGGCGCTGCGATCAGATATCATAATGGAGGAGGGAGTTGACGAGGAGAATGCTTCTTCCATGGCCATTGCCAGATTCGGAGCTGCGGAACGGATTGCCAAGGAGTTATCAGAATCCCTACCTCTTATTGATTCCTACATACGCAAATGGATTGTTGGAATCCTCTCGTTTTATGTGTTGGTCGCTGGCTATTTAATGCTGCTGTCGAGCGATCGCTGGAGTCGTCGAACGTTCATGATAAACTGGAAAGAAAAGATGATGTCGTACGGGTATACAAAATCTACCGAAGCGTTTCAAAATCTTAAACCCTTTCATACTTTAAGCGATTATCTTATTCATCACGATCATTATAGAGCAACGACAATGATTTATAATTTACTTGGAAATGTGGCTGTATTTATGCCGCTAGGTTTGTTGCTTCCTCTGCTATTCTCATCCATGCAAAATGCTCACCGCCTGGTGTTTATTGTATTTATTAGCAGTATGGGGATTGAATGCGTACAGTATATCTGGTCACTGGGAAGTTTTGATGTGGATGATTTGATGTTAAATACGTTAGGTGGCGTAGTGGGGTATGGGGTGTATCGGGCCTTCATTGCACTTATGCAGCGCTACCGGCTTAAACTTATTCGCTAAGGTGGAAAGAAGTTTAGGAAAGCACCCAAGTTCTCTTTAGGAGGACTTCTTGCTTTATAGTACATCGTTATACGTTGTATATTGAAAATATGAATAGATTCTGGAGGTTGTGATGAGAACTTGGTTAAGATTGATTTGGTGTTTGCTCTGTTTAATCCTAATTTTGGGCGGATGCGAAAGCAGTAATCCAGAGATCCGCCCTGATGCTGCTTCCGATGAAGGTCAAACTCATCCAGCGGCAAGTTCAGCTAATTTTGCATTTGATGTTGATCCTGAGACGTTTGAAATAACGATTGAGAAGGAGGGACATCGCGAGATTGCTTCAGATCCTTTGCCCAAGCGTAAGGTAATTGACCTGCAAAAAGAGAAAGATCGCTTCTCGTGGACTTACCCGGATGATCAGATGAAGGTTAATATTCAGCGCGTGACCGATCACCTGCAAGTGTCCCTGACGTCGACAGGGGCAGAAACATTTACATGGCCGAAAGTAAGCGGAACTAGCTATATGCTCCCCTTGGGAGAGGGAAAGCGAATTCCGAGCAACGATCCGGACTGGATTTCCTTTTTGAAGGATGAGAGCATGTCGTTTAGCGAAGCTTTTTCCATGCGTTTTTTTGCGCTGAATAAAAACAACTATGCAGTGTTATATATTGTCGAAAATAGCTTTCGCAATACGGTTAATTTTGACACGAATCCCCATATTTCATTTGCATTGTCCCACGATTTTTCGACTGTCGATCCTGATAAAACCTATAGCTTCCGCATCTATGTAACGGACAACAATCCCGTCAGTATTGCGTCTCTTTATAAAAGATTCATTCAAGAAAAAGGGGAGTTTAGGACACTCGCTGAGAAGGCAGCGAAAAATCAAAATATTGAGAAGCTGTATGGGGCTCCACACATTTATGTATGGAATCAATCGTTTTTATCAAATAAAGACATCCAATGGAGCCAATTGAAGGCGAAATTAGATAAACCTTTTATGGACTGGGTCGTTTCGCTGCTCTTGAAGGTGGACGAGGATGGGCAAGAGAAAGCGAAGTCGTTCAAGGAAATACGCAAACAGGATTATGTAGACGACTATCAAAAGAAAACGATTATAAGTGGCCTGAATCGTGTACTAAGGGAGAAAGACTTTTATAATCGTGGTATTTTCACCGAACTGGATGAAGTTTCGCGCAAGTATGTGGATCGTGGCTTGGAGCATATAAATGAAGTCGAACTGTACGATTTGAATAAGAGGGTATTGAAAAGCAAACTAGGCGCTGCGGCCGCTCCTGTTGAGGCATGGGGCTCCAAAGATTCGACAGAGCTTCTTGGGAAATTGCAAGATGCGGGAATCAAGCATGCTTGGTTAGGACTTCCGAACTGGACGGCCGCTTACAAGAAGCCTGATTTCGTAAAACAAGCCAATGAGAGCGGCTATCTTATCGCGGCGTATGACTCGTACCATTCCATTCATCAAGAAGAAAACCCAGATTGGAATACGGCTATTTTTAAAGATAAGAGCCTTTATGAGAAAGCGACAATGTCCAAAAAGAATGGAGAGAAGCGAACGGGTTTTCTTGGAAAAGGGAGAATTCTGAACCCGATGTTGTCATTGCCAAGTGTGAAAGAGCGGATGAATACGATTCTAAGCACCGGAATTCCCTTCAATTCTTGGTTCATAGATGTGGACGCGGCAGGGGAATTCCATGACGACTATGCGCCTGACCACACGATGACAGAGAAACAGGATATGGAAGCTAAACTGGCAAGAATGACTTTTATTCGAGATGAGAAAAAGTTGGTTATCGGATCGGAATCCGGCAATGACTATGCAAGCTCGACGATTGCATATGCACACGGCATTGAGACGCCTGTTATTAAATGGGGCGATCCGGATATGAGAACGAATAAAAACAGCCCCTATTATGTAGGAGGATATTGGACCCCGTTAGGGGATGTGCCGGAGAGATATGGGAAGCAGGTGCCCGTTAAAGATGAATATTTAAAAGTGTACATTGACCCTGTCTACTCACTTCCCTTATATAAACTAGTTTACAACAATTCGGTCATCACAACCCATCATTGGGAGTGGGGGAGTTTGAAGATTAAAGATCAGATCGGTACAAGGATGCTGAAAGAGCTCCTTTACAACGTCCCCCCTCTGTATCAGTTGGACGATGCAACATGGGAGAAAAACAAACAGTGGATTGTTCCTTATTTGGCCGTCTGGTCGCCGATGCATGAGAAAGCGATCAAGCAGGAAATGACCGCTTATACGAGTCTCTCCGCAGATAACCTCGTTCAGTCTACATCCTATGGGGCGGATTTAACGATTGTCGTTAATTTTTCGACGAATGATTTCACGGCAAGTAATCATGATATCATTCCGAAACGGACGGCTGTCATTTATGATGGCAAAGAAAAAAGGACATTTACGGCGCCTGCTATTTAACGACAACATAAGAAGAAATAACTCCGATTGAAAGCTCACTGAGGAAAGTGGGCGTATAGAAAACAGGTAGCTTTTGTTATATCAAAGCTTTCGGAGAGACTTCATGGTCTTCCTGAAGACATAAACGAGCCTTAGAAGGAATTCTAATGGCTCGTTTATGTACTTTTTAACTACTTTTTGGCTGTTTGATTTAAAGTAAACAAATAATTATATTTGCTTGCATGCTTTAATTCATCTAAAATAATTCCGAATACGGTATCCCGATAAATACCCACGGGCAGACCAAACCATATTTGTCGGTACTTTTCCACTGCGGACAATTCACCTTGAAGAGCCCGTTGCAATCCTGCGGAGTAAGACTCTACACGCTGATATTGTTCATTGCTGATGCCCGTGATTTCGTGACCTGTCATTTCTTTATACATACCTCGGAACATCAGATTATGACCACGCTCATCGTCGCGTATGGATGTAAGGATGGAGGCTTGCTCAGGGTTCGGGGCAAGCTTGATAAGTTCATCATAGAACAATTCGTCATTTCGTTCGCCTTGGACGGCTTCATTTATCAAAGCTAATGCTTGTGGGTAAGAAACAGACCAGATGGGAGTGAACGTGGAGTTGCCCAATACATAATAACAAACCTCCAATGACCTTCTTTATTGTCAAAACTAGCATATGTGCAAAAGTCTATTTAGGTCACATGAGGCCCCAAAATATGCTAAAATCAGGATTGACACCTTTTCGAGGGGATGCTAATATGGGTTTATGAATAAATCTCACTAATCTTATCGGAATTATTTATTATTATCTACCGGACTACCGGCGACGAACGATAGCACTCATTTCAGACTAATCAGCTCATTCATTCAGTTAGGATGTATTGGACTATGGAGAGGGGTTGTTAATCGGATATCGTTCCCTGTAGCTGGAAACGCTAAATGCTGGCGATGGAGACTAGCTCTGCAACCAGTTCATATAACACAATGAAAGGAAGTCTGTATCATGGAGCATGCAATCACAATACAAAGCGAGACCGCAGATTTGGCCGCAACGCTACACTACCCGACGAATCAATCAGGAGCCACTCAAGCGGATTGTCAGCGCTGGCCGCTCATCATCATCTGTCATGGCTTCATCGGAAGTCGGATTGGGGTGGATCGGCTGTTTGTGAAAGCAGCTCGTGAGTTCAGTTCTCAAGGATATTTGGTCCTTCGTTTCGATTATGGAGGATGCGGTGAAAGCACTGGCGATTATGGAGCTGGCGGACTTGATGTGCTGATCGACCAAACGCGAAGCGTCATTGATTACGCGTTAACGATTGATTGCGTCGATCTTAGTAGAGTCGTCTTGGTCGGTCACAGCTTAGGCGGAGCGGTTGCCGTATTAACTGCTGCCAAGGATCATCGTGTCAAAACGCTATTGTTATGGTCGGCTGTTGCTCATCCCCACAACGACATTGTGCGTATAGTAGGCAAGGGCGAATACGAGAAATTACCACTTGGCGGATCGATTGATCATCATGGATATTTGTTAACGAGCCGTTTCTTCGACTCTCTCTCTCAACATCAGCCTTTCGAGCAGCTTCGTAAATTTAACGGCGATGTCCTTGTGATTCACGGTACAGCTGATGAAATTATACCTGTTGATTATGCACCGCTGTATCAGAAGATGTTCTGGATACGTAAAGAAGGCCAGTGTGATATTGAGCTTGTGTTTCAAGCTGATCATACGTATTCAACCTCAAGATCTACAACAGAGCTGCTGGAGAAATCTGTGAAATGGCTGGCTTTTACACAAAAGAGGAAAAAAGATTGGAATGATTGGACGATTTAATATGAGCGGAGGAATCGGCATGGCGAAACCATTGGAACTAGATGAAGTATGGGTAGATCGGATTAAACAGATGTTAAACGGCTTGGAATACGGTTCGGTACAAATTGTTGTACATGACGGGAAAATCGCTCAAATCGATAAAACAGAGAGAAAAAGGTTCGACTCCGCATCGGCTCAAACTCCGCTAGTGGCAGTAAAAGCTGTTAAACAATCTAATAAAGCCTAGCTGCTTCGCAGGAAAATACAGGATAATGGTTGTCCCTCTTTCTTCGGAAAGGGGGCTGTTTTCTTAACAAAGAAGCAGTATACTTAGGGTATATTGATAGTAGTGGGGGAAACATATGCAAAAACAGCATTTCGTTTGGAAAGATTCACAACATATAGATATTTATGTATATGAATGGCTGCCTGATCCTCAGAAACCTATAAAGGCAATTGTTCAAATCGCTCATGGCATGTCAGAAACCGCTGCTCGCTATGAGCGTTTGGCTGCCGTTTTGACCGCACAAGGGTACGCTGTATATGCAAATGACCATTTAGGTCACGGATTAACAGCTGGCACGCCAGAACAAGTAGGAAAGTTCGGGAAGGACTGTTTTCACCGCATGGTGCAAAATATGGGGGGAATTACCGGGCATTTACGCTCTTTGTACAGCGAAGATGTACCATTATTCCTACTTGGGCACAGCATGGGTTCGTTTTTAACACAGCACTATATGGTATCCTATGTGAATAAATATCCCTTACATGTACAAGGCATCATTTTATCAGGTTCTAATGGGGAAGAGGGCGGTTCGCTCCAAGCGGGAATTGCTGTAGCCTCATTAGAAGCGGCACTTCGCGGGGATCATCATCGGAGCAAGCTAATCACGGCGCTCTCTTTCGGGGCATTTAATAAAAAACATGCGCCTAACCGGACACCTTCAGATTGGCTGAGCAGAGATCCTAAAGAAGTAGATGCGTATGAAGCTGATCCTTTTTGTGGAGTTGTCTTTACTTCGGGATACTTTAGAGACTTTTTTAAAGGATTGAAGGAGATTCATCGTCCTGAGCATGTTAATCAAGTACGGAAGGATTTACCGGTATTTGTGCTTTCGGGGGATGATGATCCCGTGGGTGGCTATGGAAAAGGCGTGCGCAAATTAATCGCCATGTATAAATCTCTTGGCTTGAAAGATGTGAGTAGCAAGATATACGCAGGTGGGCGGCATGAAATGCTCAACGAGGTGAACCGAGATGAAGTGATGCAGGATATACTCGGTTGGCTGGAGAAGCAAGTAAATAAGTAATAGTGGAGAGAAGGCGACTGAGGGTCGTCTTTTCTTTTTATGTATTGACTCTAACGTTGCGTGATCCCTTAGAGTAGCTATCAGGAGGTGATGGAAAGTGGCTTACACCGTAAAAGAAGTCGCTCAGTTAACGGGAGTTAGCGTACGAACGCTTCACTATTACGATGAGATTGGGCTGCTGAAGCCAGATTTTTATGGCGAGAACGGATATAGGTATTATGAACAGCTTCAACTGCTGAGATTGCAGCAGATTTTGTTTTTCCGCGAGTTGGACTTTCAGTTGAACGACATTGTGGAAATGATGCGAAGCGATACCTTTAATCAATTGGAAGCACTGGAAAACCATAAGCAACTTGTCAGGCAAAAGAGAAAGCGGATGGATCAATTACTGTTAACCATTGATAAAACGATTGATCATTTGAAGGGAGAATTGGACATGAAAGACGAGGAGCTCTACAAAGGATTTGATACAGAAAAGCAAGCGAAATACGAGCAAGAAATCATAGAGAAACATGGCAGTAAAACATTGGACGAAAGTAAAAATAAAACAGGAAGCTGGAGTAAAGAGGACTATGAAGCCGTTCAAAGTAGCTTTGAGAAGCTGCATAAGCAATTTGCAGTGCTGATCACCCAAGGAGCGCAAGTGACGGATGAAGAGGTACAACAATTGGTGGGGCTTCATTTTGGCATTGTGAGCAAATTCTACACGCCTACGAAAGAAGTTTACCAGGGACTAGGTCACATGTATGTGGAAAGTCCAGATTTCAAGACGATGTACGATAATCACCATCCTCAGCTAGCTGAATTTTTGCGCGACGCGATGAAGGTGTACGCGGATACTCAATTGCTATAAGGAAGGCTGCTCCAATTGTAGAGAAAATCTACAACGGAGCAGCCTTTTTTGATGGGACTAGGCGTTCCGCTCAAGTTGTATGCGGAAACCTTGGCGATCGATTATTCAATATTCCTCGATTTTACTTTCCTCTTGATACACAGCACTGGTGATCTCGACCTCCGTTTTCCCAGTTGGTGCAAAGCCATCAACTTCTCCCTTGTGAATGCTGGTTTGTTTCCATCGTACATAAACGCGATTTTCCTGCCCATTAAGCTCCTGAACCTCGAGATGAAAAGAACCGTAGGCTTCGATCGATTTTTTCTCGAATGTGATCAGCCTAATTCGCAGGTGTACGATGAATAGTGGTTTCATTTTCTGCGGCCATTTGATGAGCGAGCACTTGAGTAGCCATGTAGTGATGCGCGGCAATACTATTCGATTGGTTGGGAATTAAATAAAAGGCGGAATTATTTAACTTGCAAAAACAAAAAATGTTGGGTATTATTTTACCTATCGGTAAGTAGAAAAAAGGAGCGAAATCTCATAAACACTTATGAACTAATTTTAAGCGAAGCGTATCGACTGTTTGCCAAATACGGTTTTGACAAGACGAGCTTAGCTATGATTGCCAAGGAAGTAGATATTACAAAGCCCGCGCTTTATTATTACTTCTCTTCAAAGGATGCCTTATTTCATGCGCTGCTCCAAAAAGTATGCAAGGAGATTCGGTTTGAAACTTATTTCCCGATTTCAAATTTTTCCGCAGTCAATTTCAAAGATCAATTCATAGCATGCGGCCTGAAAATGATTCAGGAACAACGTGAGCATCCCGAATACTCGTTGTTGATGAAAGAGTTCATGATTCAAAGTACAAGAGACGAACGAGTTATGGAAGCTGTAAAAGAGGTTGTAGACACTTATAAAAATGGTTTTGAAGTTCTGTTGAAGCACGGGGTTAGTCTTGGTGTAATGGGCGATGAGGATATAGCTGTAAAAGCTGAGATGCTAACACTCCTCATTGATCAGATTGACAACTATATGACTTTAGAACTTGTTTTTGATTACGAACGTTTGTGGCGGTATAGTGTGGAACAATTGTGAAAAGAGGTGTCAGTATGAGTGGTGAAAGAATTACGGGACTGGATTTGGCTAGAGCCATCTCCATATTAGGCATGATGATTGTAAACTATAAACTAGCAATGGGCGCTGAGGGCAGCGGCCCACCGTGGTTATCATGGTTCGCTGGTCTATTCGAGGGAAGGGCTGCCGCTGTTTTCGTTGTTCTAGCAGGAATTGGTTTCACGATTATGACACGGAAAGCAAGATCAGGGAATAAGGAACAACTGAGAGAGATGAGGGTTAGGGTCTGGAAAAGATCCGTTTATTTGCTTATTCTCGGGTTTTTATTGATCCTTTTTGGATGGAATGCAGACATTTTACATTACTACGCGTTGTTTTTATTTTTGGCCTCATTTCTTATACGCGCTTCGAATAAAATCCTGCTCGGTACAGCTATTACGATTTGGGTAAGCGCGCAATGGTGTCTGTTTCATTACAATTATTCAGCAGGTTGGGATTCTTCTTTTCATACTTATTTGGATTTCTGGACTGTAAATGGGTTTATGAGAAATACTTGGTTTAATGGTTTTCATCCTGCGATCCCTTGGTTTTGTTTCTTTTTAGTCGGCATGTGGTTCAGTAGATTAAACATGACTGACTTCACGATTCGGAAAAAGTGGCTTCTCATTTCGCTCTTTTCATGGATTGGAAGCGAATTGCTCTCGGCAGCTGCTTTGAAGGTAGGAAGCACATTCTTCGGAACGGAAATTGCTGTGTATTTATTTCAAACTAAGCCGATGCCACCTAATCTTTTTTATATGTTCTCAGCGACAAGCTCAGCTATTCTCGTGATCTTATTATGTCTTTATCTTGCTGAAAGCAAGCATGCTCGCGGCGTCATCAATGCATTGATACAGACGGGGCAGATGGCCCTGACTCACTATGTGACGCATGTCGTTGTTGGTCTTGGTACTCTTAAATTGTTTGGCTATCTTGAAAATGGTTCGTTAATCTTCTCTACGTTGTACGCAGTGGCCTACTTTGTAGCTTTAATTATGTTTTCTCTAGCATGGAAGATTAAGTTTAAGGCCGGGCCATTGGAGTTGATTTTGAGAAAGTTTTGAATTGGATTGGAAAAGCACCTCTGGATCACGCAAAGTGATTCCAGAGGTGCTTTTTGTGTCTATGAACAATCAAAAGGGTGATGTCATGACCATCTACTGGAGTAAACGACGGAATTCCTCAGTTAGGAGTGGAACGACTTCGAACAGATCGCCGACAATGCCATAGTCGGCGACTTTGAAGATCGGCGCCTCGGCGTCCTTGTTGATCGCGATGATGACACGCGAGCTGCTCATCCCCGCCAAATGCTGGATGGCGCCGCTAATGCCGCATGCGATGTAGATTTCCGGCGTCACAACTTTGCCAGTCTGGCCGATTTGCATCGCGTACTCGCAGTAACCCGCATCGCAGGCTCCGCGAGAAGCGCCGACAGCGCCGCCCAAGACGGCAGCCAGCTCTTCAAGCGGCTGGAAGCCATCGGCGCTGCGCACGCCCCTTCCGCCGGAAACAACAATCTTGGCCTCAGCCAAATCGATGGTGCCGGAAGTCTTCTTCACGACCTCCCGGACGATGGAGCGTAGGGAGGAAGCCGGATACCCAACATCGATAACCTGGGCTTGACGTGATGCGTCAGGCTCTAAAGCTGCGATGTTGTTCGGTCTTATCGTTACGACCCAAGGCCCCTCGGGATCGGTAAACGCTTTCTTTTCTAAGGCTTTACCGGCGTAAAGCGGTCGGGTGAACAGCACTTGATCTCCGCTGCGTTCGATAGCCGTTACATCGGAGAGCTGGCCGGCCGCAAGCTTCGCTGCGGTCAAAGGAGCAAGATCTCGGCCTATCGCCGTGTGACCGAAGTAGATGGCACTGGGCGTAACGGATTCAGTGACCGCCAGCAGAGCATTCAAATAAGCTTCCGAGCTATAATGGTCGAGAGCGTTGTCTGCTACGCTATATACCGCGTCGGCGCCATAAGCGGCAAGTTCGCTCGCTAATGTTTGACTCCCAGCGCCTCCAAGCAGCACAGCCGCGATTACGTCTTCGCTATTCGCGGAGAGCTGCGCTGCGCGTAACGCTTCAAAGGATACTTGGCGAAGCTTGCCGCTGCGAGCTTCTGCAACAGCGAGAAATGTTTTTGCCATGGATATCTCCTCCTTTTAAATCACTTTGGATTCATTACGAAGTGCATGCACAAGCTCAATGACTTGCTGCGGGATTTCACCTTTGAGAATACGGCCAGCCTTACGTTCTGGCGGTAATTTTAGCTCCATACGCTTCGTTTTTGCGACTGTAGCCGCAGCGCCAATGTCATCTAGCGATAGCTGCTGGAACGGTTTTTTCTTCGCTTTCATGATGCCAGGTAACGAAGGGTAGCGAGGCTCGTTCAATCCTTGTTGAGCAGTGAAGAGTGCAGGGAGAGGGACCTCAATGATCTCCTCGTCGCCTTCCGCATCTCGGTGGGCAATGGCTTTACCATCAGCTAGTTCCAGCTTCGTTATCGAAGCTGCATGAGGTAAACCAAGCAACGCAGCTAAGCGAATAGCGACTTGGCCTGCTCCATTATCGACGGAGAAGTTACCGCCAAGCAGTAAATCAAAGGATTTCTCGCGCAAATAAGCAGCCAAAATCTCTGCGATTTCGAACTCATCACCTTGAATACGTTCATCAGTGATGAGGACGGCTTCATCTGCGCCCATGGCAAGGGCAGTGCGCAGCGCTTCGGCTGTCCGTTCAGGCCCAATGGACAGCAGGGTTACTTTGCCTCCCACTTCGTCGCGAATTTGAATCGCTTGTTCAACCGCGTACTCGTCATAAGGATTGATGACGAATTTCACGCCATCCTCGCCAATAGCCCCATCTTGAAGCGTGATTTTTTCCTCTGTATCAAACGTTTGCTTCAACAATACAAAAATGTCCATAGTCAAGCTCCTTTCTGAATATACATGTCATACAGGGATTCAAGACTCGATGCCTTTCATAAAAAAGTCAATCGTAGGGATAACTTGAGCGGTTAACGAATATTTTTGTCCAGAGATGAGCCAAGAAGTGACGACTTCATCCATGCCTCCAAATATAAGGAGCCTAACGAGTTTTACATCGAAGTCGGTGCGGAAGCTGCCATCTCGTTTACCTTTTTCAAGTATATTTTCAATGAGTACAATATATCTCTTGAGCGCTAATCCAATCTCTTTGCGCAGATCCAGATCACTCTGTCTTAATTCGATTTGCGTCACATAAGCCAGATGAATATTACCTTCCAATTCGGAGAAGTGGATTTCGCATACTTTCTGTAGAGCTTCTTTAGCAGTCATCTGATTGTTCAGACCCTGAGTAAACTTCTCTACAAGCTCGCCAAGCTTCTCTTGAAATAAGCTCGTTAAGATATCCTCCTTCTTCTTGAAGTAGAGATAAATGGTTCCATCTGCAACACCCGCTTCCTTGGCAATGCGCGACACTTGGGATTTGTGGTAACCATTCTCAGCGAATACTTTCAGAGCGCCTTCGAGAATCGCGTAATACTTGTCTGGTTTTTTGCTACTTGTCAAGCGGATCACCTCGATGTTAGAATACAAATATCGGTGAATGAATACTCATTCATTTTCTAATTTCATCATAAAATACGTGGTACACCTTGTCAACGACTTCTTGCGCGAAACGAAGCCAGGTAGAAGAATTTGCGGGTTACAGCTGTGTGAAGAAGCATTTTTCATTAACGGAGCAACGATCCAATTGAATATGCTTTTTTACGAACATGTAATGAAAGCGCTTTATTATCTTGGGGCGAGTAATCTGAGCGTGAAGTATTTCAACGAAAAGGCTAAGGAGGAGCGATCCTTATGAGTGGTTCACTCATTCAGTTTATTTTGTTTCTTGCGGTTACCGGGTATGCGGTCTATCTATTCGGCAAAGTTGTGTATCACCGCTACTTGTACATTCGACTCGGTAAACCAGTGTATGTAAAGAAAGAAGCGAAAGCGCGTCTGAAAAAGTTCGCCATTGAGGTGTTCGGACAAACAAAGCTGTTGAAAGACAAAAAGAGTGGCATTATGCACATTGTTATTTTCTACGGCTTTATCATTTTGCAGCTCGGAGCGCTTGATCTTATTTTGAAAGGATTAATTGGCCAAGGGTTACCAATTCCCGGGTATGACTACTTTACCCTGATGCAAGAGGTTACGGTTGCCCTTATCTTGTTTGCAATGGGGTATGCAACCTATCGACGCTATATTGAGAAATTAAAACGGTTGAAACGTGGCTGGAAACCAAGTATTGTTGTTTTTTTCATTTGTTTCCTTATGCTTTCCGTTTTGGTAAGTGGTGGTTTTGAAAGAGTGCGTGATGGTGTAGGAGCTTCAGGATTCGCGCCGCTTTCTTCTTTATTTGCAGGGGTTTTCAGCGGGTTGTCGCATACGGGTGCGACAGTTGGCTTTTATACGGGATGGTGGATGCATCTACTCATTTTGTTAGCATTTCTCATCTATGTACCACAGTCAAAGCATTTTCACATCCTTACAGCGCCAATTAATATTTTACTGCGTCGAACGGAACCTGTAGGAAAGTTGGCGTCCCTAGACTTGGAGGATGAAAGTGCAGAATCGTTCGGAGTAGGCAAGATTGAAGAGTTTACCCAAAAGCAAATGATGGATTTCTACAGCTGCGTTGAGTGTGGCCGCTGTACGAGCATGTGTCCAGCTCATTCGACAGGCAAGATGCTTTCGCCCATGCATCTGATTACGAAGCTTCGCGATCATTTGACGGAAAAAGGAGCAGCCATCACATCGAAATCACCGTGGGTACCTGCCTTCGCATTTGCGGGTTACAGTGAAGGTAACCCCTTAAATGTGGAATTAATCGGTGGCGTCATTACTGAGGAGGAGCTTTGGGCCTGTACGACATGCCGCAACTGCGAGGATCAATGTCCGGTAGGCAATGAACACGTGGATAAAATCATTGATTTGCGCAGACATCTTGTACTCACGCAAGGCAGTATGCCGCATGACGGGCAGCGAGCTTTGCAAAACATCGAAAGACAAGGCAATCCGTGGGGCATCAGCCGAAATGACCGCGTGAAGTGGGTGAAGGAGGTAGATCCGGAGGATCAGCTGGGCGTAAAAACAGTGAAAGAGAAACCGGAGTTTGAATATCTCCTTTTCGTAGGCTCAATGGGTTCTTATGACAACCGCAGTCGGAAGATTATTCACGCATTCATTAAACTGATGAATGAAGCGGGCATATCATTTGCTATTCTGGGTAACGAGGAGAAAAATTCGGGAGATACGCCCCGCCGAATGGGGAATGAATTCTTATTCCAACAGCTGTGTGCGGATAACATTGCGACTTTTCAAAAGTATAACATTAAGAAAATCGTAACTACTTGTCCGCATACGTATCATATATTCAAAAAGGAATACCCCGAGTTTGGGTTGGTGGCGGACGTTTACCACCATACTGAGCTGTTGGATCAATGGGTGAAAGCGGGGCTTTTGAAGCCGAGTCACCAAGTTGACGAGCGCATTACGTATCATGATTCCTGCTACCTAGGGCGTTACAACGAAGTGTACGAACAACCACGCAATGTGCTTAAAGCAATTCCAGGTATCGAATTGGTCGAGCAATCACGCTCTCGCGAAAACAGCATGTGCTGCGGGGCAGGCGGCGGCATGATGTGGATGGAGGAAACGGCTGGTACACGTGTGAATGTGGCTCGGACGGAGCAGCTGCTGTCGGTAAATCCAACTATAATTAGCTCTGCATGTCCGTATTGTTTAACGATGGTAGAGGATGGTACGAAGCTAAAGGAGGTTGAAGACCAGGTAAAAGCGCGTGATATCGCTGAAATCCTTGCATTATCTGTCTTTGGAATGCCCGAAAAATCCTTGTAAACCTAACTATAGGAGGTAACCCCCTACATGACAACAATCCGCACTGCTGCCGTTATTGGCTCCGGAGTTATGGGCTCCGGTATTGCCGCCCATTTAGCTAATGTTGGTATTCCTGTCCTATTGCTCGATATCGTGCCTGCTCAATTACTGCCCCAAGAAGAAGCGGCTGGATTAACGCTTCCTAAGGTGCGCAATCGTTTCGCCGTCAACGCGATTGAAAAACTTAAACAAACGAATCCAGCTCCGCTATATAGCGATGCCTTCGCTGAGCGTATTACCCCTGGTAATCTCGAAGATGATTTTGAAAGATTAAGCGGTGTGGATTGGATTATCGAAGTCATCGTGGAAAAGCTGGAGGTGAAACAGCAGTTGTTCCGCCGAATGGAGTCGGTTTGGAAGCCAGGAACAATTGTTTCTTCCAATACTTCAGGAATCTCCATAAACGCGATGGTTGAAAATTTGAGCGCTGCGTTTAAAAAGCATTTTCTAGGCACCCATTTTTTTAATCCGCCCCGGTATATGAAGTTGCTCGAGGTTGTTCCAGGTGAGGGGACAGACCCAGATATCGTAGACTTTATGACCAATTTTTGCGAGAAAACGTTAGGAAAAGGCGTTGTTCGAGCGAAAGATACGCCGAATTTTATAGGCAATCGAATTGGGACGTATGGACTTCTAGTTACATTGCGTGAAATGCTAGCAAATGGCTATTCGGTTGAAGAGGTAGACGCAGTTACAGGGCCAGCCATGGGTCGTCCGAAAAGCGCGACATTTCGCACACTGGATTTGGTTGGACTCGATACCTTCGTGCATGTAGCTAACAATGTGTTTGATCTTGTTGCAGAGGCTGAGGAAAGAGCGGTCTTTCAGACACCTGAAATTCTCCGCCGTATGGTGGAGAAGGGCTGGATTGGGGAGAAGCAGGGCCAAGGGTTCTATAAAAAGGTGAAGACGGAAGCAGGTAAGGAGATTCAAGCGCTTAACCTGCTTACGATGGAATACGTCGCTAGTCGGAAAATAAGTTCCGTCTCGCTGGAAGCAACCAAGCAAGCGAAGGGAACAACAGCGAAGTTGAGAGCGCTCCTTAGCGCCAAGGATCGGTATTCCGATTTAGCGTGGAACATTTTGAAGTCAGTATTGATCTATTCCGCTGAGAAGCTTGGTGAGATTGCTGATTCGATTGTTGAGATCGACAATGCGCTGAAATGGGGCTTTAACTGGGATCTTGGGCCCTTTGAGACTTGGGATGCCATCGGATTGAGACGTTCTGTGGAGCGAATGGAGGCAGAGGGCAACGTTGTCCCTAACTGGGTGAAAGAGTGGATTGCCTCTGGGAACGAAAGCTTTTATCAAAATCGTGAGGGGAACACGTTCTATTATTTGAAAAATGAATATCGTGGGGTGGAGACTAGGCCGGAGCTGATTTCTTTGACCGCGCTGAAGCAGCAAAATAAAGTCATTCGTTCAAACAGCGGTGCAAGCTTAATCGATATCGGAGATGGTATCGCTTGTCTCGAATTTCATTCTCCTAACAACGCGATCGGCGCAGATATTTTAACGATGATTGGACAAAGCGTGGATGAGGTTCGTAGTAACTTTCGTGGCTTGGTTGTGGCGAATGAGGGTAAAAACTTTTGCGTAGGCGCTAATGTGATGCTCCTTCTCATGGAAGCCCAAGACGGTGAATGGGATGAAGTCGATGGCATTATCCGACTGTTTCAAAATGCAATGATGAAGCTCAAAGGATTGGAAAAGCCGGTTGTCGCTGCTCCTCATAAGATGACTTTAGGTGGGGGCGTGGAAGCATGCATGCCTGCGGATCAAATTATATATGCTTCTGAAACTTACTTTGGGCTCGTTGAGGTGGGCGTAGGATTAATTCCAGCAGGAGGAGGCTGTAAAGAATTGATCCTTCGGGCAAGTCAGCACATAAATGATCCTGATGTGGATCTACAGCCATTCGTTCAAGCGATTTTCGAAACGGTTGCCATGGCTAAAGTGTCCACAAGCGGTCATGATACAAAGCGCATTGGTTACATGCGCGCGCAAGATACGGTTGTGGTTAATTCAGATTATCGTATATATGAAGCGAAGCAAGCCGTGCTTCGTTTGGAGGGCGCAGGCTATAAACCCCAGTCCCAAGAAAAAATTCGTGTTGTTGGAGAAAATGGGAAAGCGGTTATGCAGATTGCCGCATACACCATGCGGCAAGGAGGCTACATCAGTGAACACGATCAATTGATTGCTAATAAGCTTGCCCATGTATTAGCTGGCGGCAATGTGCCAGCAGGCACTTATGTCACAGAGCAATATATCCTTGATTTAGAGCGAGAAGCGTTTCTCAGCCTTTGTGGCGAGCCAAAGACGCAGCAGCGCATGCAATATATGCTTTCCAAAGGGAAGGCGCTTCGGAATTGATTCGACCATTATGACGAATGAGGTGAAACCGATGAAGGAAGCAGTTATTGTATCGATTACGCGTACGGCAACCGGTCGTGCTAAAAAAGGAAGCTTCGCCCATACGCGTGCTGAGGATCTTGGTAAAGCAGTCTTGGAGGAAGCTGTGCGACGTGCTCCAGGTCTAGATAAAGGCGATGTCGAGGACATCATTATTGGCTGTGCGATGCCTGAGGGGGAACAGGGGCTTAACTTCGCCCGTACGATGTCCCTGTACGCGGGTTTCCCCGTGACAGTTCCGGCGATCACGGTAAACCGCTTTTGCTCCTCTGGTCTGCAGGCTATCGCTTATGCGGCGGAGCGCATAATGCTCGGTCACGCAGAGGTCATCATTGCCGGAGGCGTTGAGAGTATGAGCCATGTCCCGATGACGGGCTTTAAGCTTTCGCCGCATCCGCAGCTTGTGACGGATATGCCCGAGGTATACATGGGCATGGGTCATACAGCAGAAGCTGTAGCAAATCGCTTCGGGATCTCACGAGAGGATCAGGATAGCTTCGCGACGCGCAGCCATCAAAAGGCGGCGGCTGCGATCGCAGCCGGCAAGTTCGTTGATGAGATCGTGCCAGTGAGCACGAGCGTGAAGGGCGTTGACGAACGCGGCAAAGCGTTCGAGAAGAAGTTCGTGTTCGACACAGACGAGGGCGTTCGCCCAGATACGTCTGTGGAAGGCCTTGCCAAGCTGAAGCCTGCATTCAGCTTGGGCGGTTCTGTGACGGCCGGCAACGCGTCACAGACGTCTGACGGCGCAGCGGCAGCCGTGCTGATGAGTCGCGAGCGGGCAGAGGCGCTTGGCTTGAAGCCGTTAGCGACGTTTAAAGCTTTTGCTCTTTCCGGTGTGGAGCCGGAAATTATGGGGGTTGGTCCTGTGAAAGCGATCCCGAAGGCGTTGAGTCTGGCAGGAATTACCAAGGACCAAGTGAGCCTGTATGAAATCAATGAAGCGTTCGCTTCGCAATGTGTTCACATTATTCGAGAGCTTGACTTAGACGAGGAACGGGTAAATGTGAATGGCGGTGCGATTGCGTTAGGTCATCCACTGGGCTGCACAGGCGCGAAGCTGACCACGAGCTTAGTTCATGAGCTCCAGCGCCGCGGAGGCGGATACGGCATAGTATCGATGTGTATTGGAGGCGGCATGGGTGCTGCAGCTGTATTCGAAGTCCACACGTAAGATAAGGCAAGGTTTATTAGGCCGCTCGTTAAGAGAACCGTTCAGGGAAATATACTTCTTCGCATTCTTCATTCAAACATCATTCATACAAGGAGAGATGGATAATGGATATGGAAAATAAAGTGATCGGTGGGAGTTTTGTTATCTCGGATACGTATTTTCAAAGGATCAGTACACCGGAGGATTTTACGGAAGAACAACGGATGATTGCTGAAACGACACGTGATTTTGTAAATGGCGAAGTGATTCCTAATGACGAGCATTTGGAGAAGCTGGATTATGATTTGACCGTTAAGCTCATGCGCAGTGCTGGAGATCTGGGTTTGCTTGGTGCAGATGTACCTGAGATTTATGGCGGCTTAGGGCTTGATAAGGTAAGTTCAACTGTCATAAGCGAGAATTTGGCCCGTGCATCATCGTTTGCTCTTTCGATTGGTGCGCATGTGGGTATCGGCACTCTCCCGATTGTGTTTTTTGGGACACCAGAGCAGAAGAGAAAATATTTGCCTGATCTCGCTTCAGGAGCGAAAATTGCCGCATACTGCTTAACTGAACCAACTTCCGGCTCGGATGCGCTTGGCGCCAAAACAACGGCGCGGTTATCTGAAGATGGTAAGCATTATATTTTGAATGGTTCCAAGTTATATATTACGAATGCTGGATTTGCGGATATTTTCATCGTGTATGCGAAGATTAATGGCACTGATTTTAGCGCATTTATCGTTGAAAAAGGCGAGCAAGGCTTTACTTTAGGTCCAGAAGAGAAGAAAATGGGAATTAAAGGATCTTCTACCAGACCGCTCTTTTTCGAAGATGTTCAAGTTCCTATTGAGAACTTGCTTGGTGAAATTGGCAAAGGTCATCTAATCGCTTTTAATATATTGAACATTGGTCGATTCAAGCTGGCTACGGGCTGTGTAGGAGCAGCTAAGGAGACCCTTGAATTGTCGGTCCGTTATGCGAATACGCGTCAGCAATTTAATACGCCAATCTCGCATTTCCCGCTTATCGGAAAAAAACTTGCAGACATGAATATTCAGACCTATTTTATGGAAAGTATGGTATACCGCACGAGCGGCTTATTCGATGCGATTTTGAAGGACATTGATCATACGAGTTCGGATGCCGGGAAGCATTCAGTGAAGGGGATTTCGGAATATGCGTTGGAATGTTCCATTAATAAGGTATTTGCTTCAGAGGTGCTCGATTTTGTAGCCGATGAAGGCGTTCAAATCCATGGTGGGTACGGTTTTATTCAAGAATATAAAGTAGAACGCATTTATCGCGATTCGCGTATTAATCGCATTTTTGAAGGCACGAACGAAATTAACCGCTTGCTAATTCCGGGTACGCTTGTTAAGAAAGCGATGAAGGGTGAACTGCCTTTGCTGCAAAAAGCCCAAGCGCTTCAAGCGGAGCTGTTGTCGCTAGTTCCAGGGCAGACGTTCGAAGGTACGCTTGCCGAAGAAACGCACCTAGTGTCAATGGCGAAGAAAATTTTCCTAATGGTGGGCGGATTAGCTGTTCAGAAATATGGCGCAGCGTTAGAGAAGAATCAGGAAGTGCTCAGTCATCTTGCAGATATCATGATTCAAATATTTGCTGCTGAGAGCGGATTGCTTCGTACACAGAAACAGGTTGCAAAAGTGGGGGACGACAAAGCGAAACATGTGGTCCAAATGACGACGGTCTTCGTACATGAAGCGTTTGATAAAGTCGAGGCATATGCGAAAGAAACGCTTAGTACGATGGAAGAAGGAGATGTTTTGCGGACCCAACTATCCATTTTAAAGAAATTAACTCGCCGCAGCAGCGTGAATACAGTTGGGCTGAAGCGTGACATCGCTGCTCGTGTCATTCAAGGTGAGAAGTACATCGTATAGTCCATAACTTCAAGAACCTGGAAGGGTGGTTTTGTATGAGTTCCGCAAAGCCTTGGCTGCGACACTATCCGAATGAAGTAGCCCCGACTTACGAGTACCCGAAGTATAATCTTGCGCGTATACTCATGAATTCGGCAAAAAAATTTCCTGATCGAGCTGCGCTATACTTTATGGGTAAAACGCTGAGATACAAGGAGCTGCTAGAGGCGTCATATCGCTTTGCTAACGGTTTGAAAGCACTTGGCGTAAAACCAGGTGATCGTGTCGCCATCATGCTCCCTAACTGCCCGTCAGCCATCATTGCCTATTTCGGCACTTTAATGATGGGAGGTATTGTCGTTCAGACGAGTCCCCTATATATGGAAAGAGAGCTGGTTCACCAGCTCTCCGATTCGGGGGCAACGGTCATTGTGACGTTGGACTTGCTCTTTGATCGCGTGCAAAAGGCCAGAGGCAAGACGTTGGTTCAGCATGTGATCGTAACGTCGATCAAGGATTATTTACCCTTTCCGAAAAATGTGCTGTATCCTGTTAAAATGAAAAAGGAAGGCTTTAAGCGATCTCTTGCTTATAGCGCTAACGTGCTCAGTTTTAAGAAACTGCTGCGATCATCTTCCGCCTCACCGGTTTGTGTAGAGGTAGATGCCGAGAATGATCTGGCTCTTCTTCAATATACGGGGGGGACGACAGGCATATCTAAAGGTGTTATGCTTACGCATTTCAACATGGTAGCGAACACGTATCAGACGAGTCATTGGTGTTATAAGGTTCGCTTGGGAGAAGAGCGCTTCTTAGGTGCGTTGCCATGTTTTCATGTGTTCGGTCTGACGGTGCTGCTCAATCAATCAATCTTTCGAGCGGGGATGCTCATTCTCATTCCCAAGTTTGATATCGACCTGATTCTGAGCACGATCCATGAGCTTAAGCCGACGATATTTCCAGGGGCGCCAACGATGTATGTTGCTTTAATCAATCATAAACGGATGAAAGAAGTTGATATTTCTTCCATAAATGTTTGTGTAAGCGGTTCATCTCCGTTGCCGCTAGAAGTGCAGGAGCGTTTCGAGGAATTGACAGGTGGAAGATTAATTGAAGGCTATGGCCTCACGGAAACATCCCCGGTTACGCATGCAAATCCGATCTGGGGTTACCGCAAAATCGGTACGATTGGAATTCCTTTTCCAGATACAGATGCAAAAGTAGTAAATTCCGATACTGGCGTGGAGATGCAAGAAGGTGAAATCGGCGAACTCATCATAAGAGGCCCTCAAGTCATGAAGGGCTATTGGAATCGGGAGCACGAAACATCGTTAACGATTCGGGATGGCTGGCTGTACACAGGGGATATGGCACGGATGGATGTAGATGGTTTCTTTGCGATTGTCGATCGGAAAAAGGATCTGATCATTGCCGGGGGCTTTAATATTTATCCTCGCGAAATTGAGGAAATTCTGTATGAGCACCCTGCTATCCAAGAAGCGGTTGTTGCTGGCGTTCCTGATCAATACCGTGGTGAAACGGTAAAAGCTTTTGTCGTTCTGAAGGCTGGGGAGACGCTAACTGAGAACGAGTTAGAGCGTTGGTGTCGTGAGCGTCTGGCTGCCTTTAAGGTGCCACGGAAAATTGAATTTCGAACCTCATTGCCTAAAACGATGGTTGGGAAGGTTCTGCGCCGGCAACTGCTGGAGGAGGAGAAAATGAACGCTTCTTCCTAAAGAAGATTCATCCTTGGCGAACAGAAAGGAGGGGAACCTCGTGGAGGATCCGAAAATGGATTTAGATGAGCGGATTCAGCGCCTTGCTGCTGCCGCAGAACCTACATTTTGGGGCTTTCTTGGTTGTGAATTTGTAAGTATAAAGGATGATGTTATCACAATTGCCTTAGAGGCAAAGCAGCAGCATTTGAACTTGATTGGAATTGTGCATGGCGGGGTGCTATCTTCGCTATTGGATAATGCGATGGGCATTATTGTTATGACAGCCAGACCTGAAGATAAGGTCGTCACGACGAACTTGAATGTTCACTTTGTTGCTCCATTAAAGGAGGGGAGGTTGTTAGTTAGCGCGGAAATCATTCATCAATCGCGTAAAATGATCACAACGCAGGGCCGTGTCACCGATAGCGAGGGGAATCTTGGAACAATGGGTACAGGAACCTTTCGAGTCATTTAGTTGGATTCCATGGAGCGAAATGGGGCGTGTAAGTGCACGTCTCTTTTGGCTATTGCGTAGTAACATTAATTTCTGGCAAGGAAGAATGATCTCATGGTTCCTATATGTCATTGTTATGTTAAAAAATATTACATAAAAACGTGTTATTTTCAGGATTTTGACAATAAATCATTTAATGAGTTAGCTAATGTAACATTAAATGATTGACTGTTCGGGAGAAGTCAGCCTATAATCGTTAAAAAGGGATGAGGGGGATACCATTATGCATCTTACTATCCGCGAGGCTTTAACTATATATCCTTTAACTGAAGCAAAGCTTGTAGCTGGTAAAAAAGGCGAGTCACGCATCGTCAAATCAGTCAATATGATGGACGCTCCCGATATCGCAAATTGGACGCAATCCGGTGAAATGCTGTTTACTACAGCTTTTGCTATGAAGGATAGTCCAGAGGAAACCGTTCATTTGCTCCGTAAATTAAATGAGCGTGGAGCTGCCGGGCTGGGAATTAAGCTTGGGCGATTTCGGACTGAGCTCCCGCAAATTGTGATGGAAGAGGCAGATCGACTTCATTTTCCAATCATTGAAATACCATTTCAGTATACTTTCTCTGATCAGATGAACGCTTTGTTTAACGCGGAGTATCGTAGAAATACACAACTGCTTCAAAACGTACTGGTGAAACAAAAAAAACTCATGCAATTCAGTCTGAAACAGGATGATATGGAAGCCATGTTCCAATTGATTAGCGGAATTATTGGATACCCGATGGCTATATTGGGGGCTAAGGGTCAAATTCTTTTTCATACAAGTAATTGGACGAATGAACAACTACAGATGGACTGGACGTGGAAGCATAAAGCAGGCTGGGTGCATTCAGGTAAAGATCGTGCATACCGTGTATCTCTCATTCAGCAAGATGACGAACAGTTAGGAAGCTTATTAGTAATGCCTGATGCCGTTTTGTTAGCGAATGTGGAGGAGGGGCTGTTTCAACAAGCTGCTGATATCCTTGCCTTTCATATGGGCTTTACATTTCGTTCTCATGTGGAGGCTTCCGCCCAAAGAGATCTGCAAAACAATTTGCTTCGTTATTTAGAAAAAGGGGCTCCGTTGGAAGAGTTTCTTGAACTGGTTCAAATACAAGGGCTGCATCTCTTTACTGGGGCTTATCAATGTGTGATTGGGAAGGTAAAGCGAAGCAACCATTCAGCATCGTTGGAAGAACAATCGACGAATAAGTTAAGCGAGCTGAAGCAACTGAAACAGTATATGGAAACTCATCCAAAGGCGACGAATTTGAAAGCTAATCATTTCGTGCTGAAGGATCAACTCTTTTCTATTTATACGGCCAACCAATCTGAGGGTTTTCCAGAAGAGGATTTATCCCAACTGCTGGCTAAATACGCTGGGGATTCTGTCTGCTTGGAAGAAGCTGAAGTGGGTTTCTTTGTGAGTCCAGTCAAATCAAAACCGATTTTTTTAAGGGAAGCCTATATGGAATGCGTAGAAACACATCGTTTATCCAGTAGACTAGAGCTCCCTGATCGTGTTCTTCATTTCGAAACGATCGAATTTGCTCATTTGTTCCAAAATGTTTCTTCAAATGTGATGGAAGACTATTGTACAAAGATATTAAGGCCTTTGCTGGAGAAAGATGCTGAATATTCGCAAGAGATGATTCGTACTCTAGAAGTATTCATTCGTAATGACGGTCAAGTAAGCGAAGCTGCAAAGCAATTATTTATTCATCGCAATACAGTAACGTATCGTTTGGAGAAAATTAGCGATTTGCTCCAAGTTGATTTTAAGAAGGTCAACGATCTGTTGAAATTCAAAGCTGTATTCTTATTTCGGCAATTTTTACATGTGAGACCATAGAGTTGAACCCTGGGCTAATTGATGCGCTCAGGGTTTTGTTTTTTCTAATGTGATAACCGTGATTTCCGGTCTGCACATAAATCGTAGGGGGAATATCGTAGTGCCGATACCTCTAGTCGTGTATACCTGTAGCTTATAACCGGGTACGGAATGCAAGCCCATGACATATTTATCACCAAGTGGCGGAGTAACGAGAGCGCCTATAACGGGCAGTCGAATTTGTCCACCATGACTGTGCCCGGATAATTGCAAATCGATAGGTCTTTCCGCGGCATAATCTGCGAAATTAGGTGAATGCGACAAGAGCAAGGTGAAAGCGTCGGCATTTGTTCCACGGAGAGCTTCATCTAAATCCGGGGCTCCCGTAAGCATATCTTCGACACCTGCGATTTGGATGGTTTGTCCAGCATGACGAATGGTTCGATAAGAATTGGATAATGTTTGGAACCCGCCATTTTGGAGGATTGCAGCCGTTTTTTCGTTGCTGACGTCATAATCGTGATTACCAAGAACGGACCATTTTCCTAATGGCACTTCTAGAGAAGCGAGAATGTCGCTGGTAAGCTGGGGATCTTCCGTTACTTTGGAATCAAATAAATCGCCTGTGAAGCAAAGGAGATCGGGCTTCTCTTGGCGCACTAGGTTCGTTACAACCTGCAACTGCTTTAAATCAAAATGATGGCCGATATGAAAATCACTTATATGCACGAGCTTCTTTCCGTGAAAGGCTCCTGGAAGACGTTCGAGAAGGATGTTTACTTTCGTTATTTCGTACCAACGAGGTTCCACTAAAGTTGAATAACTACCAACGAGCCCTCCGGAAGCGAGCGCCGAACCAGCGAGTACAACACCTTTTTTAAGAAATGAACGTCTTGATAGAGGTGGAGATTGTTGCATAAATAACTCCTTTGCTTATCTGGATATCTACATAGCATTATAACAGCTTGACCATGATTGAAGCCAATTGTGCGTCTCACGTCCTCTATTTGCATATGTCTAGTAGTTACATTATAATTATTCTTATTTAATTGGGAAGGGAGAGGTTCACATGTCGGCATGGAAAGAATTGACTACACTTGAGCAATGGCAGCAAGTTTTGGATCACTCGGCGGAGAAGCCTGCGGTCGTGCTGAAGCACAGTACAACCTGTCCCGTTAGCGCTAGTGCGCTTGATGAATACGAGGAATACTTAGCAGGTAAACCCAACGGGGATGTTGATTATTATTTAGTTAAAGTTATTGAATCGCGTCCTGTCTCCAATCAAATAGCGGACGATCTTCAAATCAAGCATGCCTCACCGCAAATTCTTTATTTTAAAAATAAAGAATCGATTTGGAATTCGTCGCATTGGTCAGTAACGACTAAGCACATTACAGCTGTGTTAGACTAGTCACACAAAAGCCTTTGAGAAGTTACTCGCAAGTAGAGTAACTCCCAAAGGCTTTTTTCTAATAATGATATTTCTCCAGCAAGGGGATGCACACTTCCGCAGGCACAGGTTTACTGAATAAGTAACCCTGCATTTCATTACAGCCGAGCTGCGGCAATACAGTTCGTTGGAGCTCCGTCTCAACCCCTTCGACAATGACACTTAGGTTGAGATTTTGAGCGAGGCTCACGATCGAAGCGATGATAGCTGATTCAGACTTGTTGGAAATATTCGTAATAAAGGAACGATCAATTTTGAGTCGATGAATCGGAAACTTGCTTAAATAGCTTAGAGATGAAAATCCCGTACCGAAATCATCAATTGAAATCTGGATACCTAAGGCAACTAAGTTATGTAATTGCGTAACGACAAAATCCGCATTATGCATGGCGATGCTTTCTGTAATTTCAAGTTCAAGTGTTGCTGGAGGAAGACCTGTGTCGATAAGAACTCGCTCAACGGTTTCTACGAGATTGTCTTGCCTCAGTTGAATTTGCGAGAGATTTACCGCAATCCGTAGATCTGCGAAACCTTGCTCTTGCCATTGTTTGCATTGTTTACAAGCGATTTCTAGCACTTTGGCTCCGATGGGGACGATCATGCCAGTTTCTTCTGCAATCGCGATGAAATCGCCTGGATATAGAAGGCTGCGCGTCGGATGATTCCAGCGGACTAGGGCTTCCATTCCGAATATTTTGCTCGTCTTTACATCGATTTGCGGTTGATAATGAACGACCAATTCATTGCGTTCAAGGGCCTTGTGGAGCTCACTTTCCAGGAGCTGCCTGCGAACGGCTTCTTCATTCATCGTTGGCGAATAGATTTTCACATGGTTTTTACCATGTTCTTTGACTTTGTATAAAGCTGTATCTGCGTTGTGCATGAGCATTTCGGCATAAGACCCATGATCGGGATAAAAAGAGGCTCCAATGCTAGTGGTCAGATAAAAATCATGACCTTCCAATTGAAAGGGCTGTCGAAGCTCATGTAATATGCGTTCTGCAATAGCAAGCATATCCTGAAAGCTTTGAAGATCAGGAAGGCATACGGTGAACTCGTCGCCACCCATGCGGCCAATCGTATCCTGTTCACGGATACTTCTTTTAAGCCGAATGGCCACTTCTTTCAATACTTGATCGCCAACGCCATGTCCAAGTGAATCATTAATGAATTTAAAACCGTCCAGATCCAAATACAGAATAGCGACTTTGGTCTTTCGTTCGTCAGCTTCGTTAAGATGCATCATGACTTGGCGTTCGAATAGCCGACGATTAGGCAAATCTGTTAAAGCGTCATAGTAAGCCATATATTGGATGAGATCTTCGGCTTGCTTGCGTTCGGTAATGTTTTTGGCGATGCCATAGACGCCATGGATCGTGCCTTCGTAAGATATTGGAATGAGTGTTAAGTGAAGCTCTACTTTTTCACCATTTTTGCGCAGCATAGCCGTTTCGAAGTTTTGCGGTTTACCTCGTAAGGTTCTTTCGAAACGTTGTTTGATACGGTCATGATGTTCAGGCGGGCAAAGCGAAACGAGTGGAAGATATGCAAACTCTTCAATTGAATAGCCGCTTAACTTATTTGCGGCTGGATTCATCTCAGTAAGATTGCCTAATATGTCTAAAGAAATGACGGCATCGGGGTTATTGTCGAATAGCGACTGAAGCTGCTGCCCGCTTTCTGTGAGCTTGCGTTGAACGGAATTCCCGTTTTCTGTTGGATCAAATATCATACTAGCGTATGCTGTGATGCTGCCTTCTTGATTGCGTATGGGGGTAATTGTTTCATTGACGAAGACAATAGAACCGTCTTTACACCTTTTACGAAGCGCAGCGGTATTGAATTCCCATAAATGAGCAGCTAATAATTGATTGAATGATTGCCGATCTTCTTCGAGGATAGTTGGCAATGTATAGCCAAGTAATTCCATAGGGCTCCATCCGTATATGGTTCCAAAGTGCTCGTTACTATATTGAACTCGATGTTGAAGATCGCAAACGACAAGAGCTGCCGTCGCATGGCCCGTTAAAACTTCGACCACTTCTTGCGTATAAAGAAGATCTTGATCAAGTTTATTCATTCGCTCCCTATTGAAAGATGACGTCAACGTTGCAACCTCCAATTACATATCACTTAACTCTTCTTCCATTATATATGAAAACAGATTAGATTTGGAGGGGGAAGTATATATAATTTGACAAAATATATTATTATTCGACAAAATCCCCGTTTAATTGAGCTGTCTTTAAAAAGTGTTGGCAAGTATTTGATCCTCCTATATACTAATACGGCAACGAGAATTTATTTGTACATCAAGGAGTCACACTTATGAATACTATGAATAAAACGAAAGTTCCAATTCCTGTTTATTTAGTTATTGGCATTATTGCAATTTCATTTTCAGCGATTTTCGTTAAATGGTCAGATGCGCCAGCATCAGTCATTGCTATGTATCGGCTGTTCATGACGAATATGCTCATGCTTCCTTTTCTATGGCGTTATGCACAAGAAATCTCGCAAATTAAAAGCAAAGATTGGTTGCGAATCGCAGCTTCTGGGATTGGACTTGGTTTGCATTTTTTATTTTGGATGGATTCACTTCGTTTTACGACGGTAGCTAGTTCAACAGCTATTTTAACGCTAGAGCCGATTTTTGTGCTGCTGGGAGCCTTTCTCTTGTACCGTCAGCGGACGAGCCGTACAGCATTAATCTCGATGTTCATTGCCATAGTGGGAGCGGTATGCATCGGGTGGGGGGATTTTCGGTTTTCTGGCGACGCACTGAAGGGTGACTTGTTGTCTCTGATCGGGACTATCGCCGTTGCTCTTCACATGCTGCTGGGTAAAAGTATACGTGAACACGTGTCCGCATTTACGTATAGTTTTTTTGCGTTTCTATTCGCTGGAAGCGTTCTTGCCATTTATAATGTTGCCGTTGACAATTCTTTCACGGCCTATGCGCCTAAAGAGTGGGGTGTCTTTTTCCTCCTGGCTATCGTTCCAACCGTGTTTGGGCATTATGTATTTAATTGGTTGCTTAAATATATGAAAGCTACCTCGGTTGCGATGACAGTTTTGGGAGAACCGCTCGGCGCAACACTGTTGGCTTATTTATTTTTAGGTGAGACGATCACAACCATACAGCTTTTTGCAGGGGTATTACTGCTGATCGGAGTAGGCATGTTTTTGCGAAGCAATGAAGGGAAATAGTCCATCAACGTAGAAGAGCCGCATTCCTTAAGGGGATACGGCTCTTTCTAAATTAATAAAGCTAAGCTACTTTTTGGATGCAAATTCGGTTTTGATTTTGCTTAAGAGTTCGGGACTGGTAATGACGTCATAAGCCGTGTTAGCCAGAGCCTTTGCGGCGAAAATCATGCTATCCAACGCTTGATCCTGCATGGCCAAATCGCGAAACTCTTTCGTATGCAGCATATGCTTCTCACCGACAACTTTGACGAAAGGGTGAATGGTTGGACATTGAATGGATACGTTGCCCAAATCAAGGGAGCCGTGATCTTTACCGATCTCGATTTCTTCAAGCTCCACACCCATGGCGAGCATATTGTTAGTGAATACAGAGGATAGCGTCTCGTTCGTTCTTAGTTCATCATAGGAGTATTCATAATTGGATGTTTTGAGCGTGCATCCGGTCTGAAGGGCAGCGCCTTC
Source organism: Paenibacillus sp. SYP-B3998 (assembly GCF_010820665.1). Lineage (GTDB taxonomy): Bacteria > Bacillota > Bacilli > Paenibacillales > NBRC-103111 > Paenibacillus_E. The sequence continues at coordinate 158,496 of NZ_JAAIKC010000003.1, forward strand.
TGCGCAATGGAGCACTTTTTGTACAAGTTCATCCGTATAGGCGCGGGAAGCAGATCGGATATAAAACTGCGCGACCGCATAGTCCGGTATAATGTTAGGCGCTTTGCCACCTTCACTGATGATCCCGTGAATACGAGCATGAGATTTCACTTGCTGACGCAGCGCGTTAATGGCATTAAAGAGCTGAAGGACGGCGTCAAGTGCGTTAACGCCTTCAAATGGTTGTGCGGCAGCGTGCGCCGAACGCCCGAAAAATTCATATTGGATGGCGTCCATCGCTAAGGACTCACCTGACTTTTCGTAGGTGTAGTAGGGATGCGCCATTAGCGCGATGTCCGCATCGTTAAACAAGCCGGCTGCGGCCATGGGTACTTTGGCTCCTTTGGTTTCTTCCGCAGGTGTGCCGTAAACGCGAATGATCCCGCCTGTATTGGCAATGACGGACTTTAGGCCGACGGCAGCGCCTATGCTCATCATGCAAATAAGATGATGGCCGCAGGCATGACCAAGCTCAGGGAGCGCATCGTATTCAGCAAGGAAGGCAACAACTGGGCCTGGTTTTCCAGAGTCATAGGTTGCTAGGAAGGAGGTCGGAATATCCAAGATGCCGCGTTCGACGTGGAATCCGTGGGTTTCTAATTCTTCGGTTAAACGTGCAGCCGCTAGGAATTCTTCGTGGCCTAGCTCAGGATTTGACCCAATAAAGCTAGAAATAGCTTTGAATTTGTCAGCGTGTTGATCAATTGTTTGTGCAATTGTGGATTTCATGAGGAAAGACTCCTTTTTTTTGAACGGTTCTTACTTCCATTGTAGTATAAAGAAGCATGAACTACCACTTTTCGTGTCACTGAGTTACAATGAGTTAAACATTCATGCAAGCTTATAGGAGGGTATTATCATGATGAAATATGGAGCAGAACATGTGGAGCACCGCTTCACTTTATCGTATAAAGAATCAGAACCAAGAGGACAATGGCAGGATATTTATTTAGCTATACAAATGGAAAGCGGTCAATCATTGCCAGAGGATTTGTTGGATCCTTCTGTATTAGTTATCACGAACAAAGCGGGGGAGATCGTGCAAATCGTCTTGCAAGATGAAGGTTGCGATTGTGAATTCCAATTTACTTTATCGGAAAAGGCGCAAGTAGAGAGCTTCGTTGAGCAGCTTTAGAGAGAGAAAAACTTCCTAAAGTGTTACGGATGCACATTCCCAAAATGGGCGGCACGCGCATATATTGGGAATATGTCAGGCTTTGGGGAGAAGATAGCGATGGAGAAGGCAATCAATTATCTGGCATTCGGCGACTCGTTAACCGTTGGGTTTGGTGCTCGGGACGGCCAAGGGTTCGTATCCTTGTTGAAGCAAAGATTAGAGCAATTATTGAATGTACCTGTAAGCTTGAATCAAGCAGGAACCAATGGAGCAACAACAACTCAACTGTTGGAAACGCTTGAATCGGAGCCAGAGCTCCAAAGAAACGTGCAGGAAGCGGATTTGATTACCATCACTGCTGGAGGCAATGATTTACTTCAAGCGGCTATTCCTTTTTTTTATCAAAGCGATACCCAATTTTTAAAAACGGCGCTTCAAGTATATGAAATCAACTATCGAAAACTAATTGCCTATATACAAGAGATACGAAAGTCTGTTCCGACGCCTTATGTCATGGCGTTAATTGGGTTATACAATCCTATCCCGCAGGTCCCGGACGCGGCGTACTGGATACAGCGGTTTAATTTGTTTCTTCGTAAGCTGGAACAGCCTCACATATGTATCGTGCAGGTGTATGATGCTTTTGTTGGGATGGATAGCTGTTATTTAGCTGAGGATTACATTCATCCGAATGAGCAGGGATATGAAGTGCTGGCTAGGCAAGTAGAGAGCACGGTTCCACTTCATCAACTTCAAGAGTTGGTGAGATAATTTGGTCCTCAACAGTTAGACGGGTAAGACATAACAGAAGATAGAAATAAAATGACAAACGCTTCCAGCTAACACGAATATATGCCAGATGGCATGGTGATAGGGAACACGCCGCCAAATATAGAAGATGGTACCGAATGTATAGAGAAGACCGCCTATCACGAGCCACACGATACCTTCAAAGGGCAAGTTCAAGTAAAGTGGTTTAAAAGCGATTACGATTAGCCAGCCCATGAATAGGTAACAAAGCGTAGAAAGAAGCACAAATCGTTTGACGAAGAAGATTTTGAGAATCATTCCTACAAGTGCCAGCCCCCAGATGATACTGAAAAAGGTCCAACCAAAAGGTCCTCTTAGGGTAACAAGCAGGTAAGGCGTGTAGGTTCCGGCAATAAGCAAGTAGATAGCTGAATGATCAAGGATTTCAAATAAATCTTTCAGCTTCGGGTGCTGGATGCTGTGCAGCAGCGTTGAGCAGGAGTACAAGGTAACAAGTGCGACACCGAAAATGCTAAAACTAATAAGGTGCCAAACGTTGCCATGCAAGCTTGCTTGCACAATGAGTAGGATCAAAGCAACGATGCTTAACAGTGCGCCAATGCCATGACTAATGGCATTGGCTCTTTCTTCACGCATGGAATAAGTCATGTCACGCAACCTTCTTTCATTTTAAAGTGCCAAATCGTACGAACATCTGATATAGATAGGACGATGAAATGAAGTATTTACCTTCATTTTCAATTGTATAATCAGGTTGCTCATGTTACTGGATTAGGTTCATCTCATTCGTGTCTCCGATGCCAGAGCGTCCAATTAATGTCGAGCAACTTTTCGGATAATTAAAAAAATAAACAAAAGCACCCTTTATTGCCATTATCAGCAACAAAGGGTGCTTTCATTGTCTAGCATTGAAATAATAATTCAGGTTTAGAAGTGGATGCTCAGGCTTCCACCGATACTATCAGTCCAAGTTAATTGATAAGTACCGCTTGGTAAATTCGAAATAACATAGTTATTTAAGTTATTGCCATAAGGACTGTGATTGGCAGCTTCTGAGTAATGTGATTTAAAAACTGTTCTCCCGGTTGTTACTTCAGTAAGAATCAAATCACCGCCATGCCAAACATAGAAAGTGCCATTGAGATACAGATCGCCTTGTCCTTGTGCAGTGTTAGAAACCGTCGCTGCAGAAGCAGCTAAAGGAACCATTGTAAATACGAGCATGCAGAGCAGGAAAGCCATGAGTAGTTTTTTATTCAATTTCAAATAAATTCATCCTCTCTAGCAATTTTTTAGGGAGCATAACGTTGAAGAGTGTTAGCTGGCCAGCTATTCTATTCAATATTCCCTACGAGAAAACATACCATATACACTACGAATTGGATATATATGTATGTGTATTTGCCCCTGTTCAATAGATTTATCACCTTCTAAACCTAGTTGGATGTTCTTAAATCATTCACACGAGGATTCATCGTGGCCATTAGTTTTAATTTGTGTGATTGAGCTTTCAGTCATCATCCATTATACTAGTCTCAAATCTATGAGCAGTCCCTTTGAATTTGGACAGAAAAGAATGTAGTGACAAGGTGGTTGTAAGGGATGTCTCGGGTTCAAATATTTAGTGATAGTACGAATGACTTAAACGATGCGTTACGAATGGAGTACGGAATTAAAGCGGTACCTCTTTATGTCATTTTTGATGATGAATCGTACAAAGATGGATTGACGATTAAACCAATGCGTCTATTTGAGCGCGTAGCTCAAACGAGAAAGCTTCCTCAAACAGCAGCGCCTTCACCGAACGATTTTGAGCAAGCATTTGCGCCTCATATCGACGCTGGAGAAGATATCGTCTACATAGGCTTATCTTCAGCTTTGTCATCTACCATACAGAATGCTATGATTGCAGCCGCTCAATTTGAGGAAGGTAGAGTAACGGTTATCGATTCTAAGAATCTTTCTACGGGAATCGGGCTGCTTGTATTGAAAGCTGCGCAAGCTGCGTTGGATGGGATGAATGCTAGAGAGATTCAAGCATTCATTGAGCCTCAAATCGCAAAAATCGAGGTTGAGTTTATCATCGATACGCTGGAGTATTTACATAAAGGCGGTCGGTGTTCTAGTGTTCAGGCATTTATTGGCAGCTTGCTAAAGATTCGACCTTTGGTGAAAGTGATGGATGGGTCAATGGTACTGACGGACAAAGTCAGAGGGAAGAGAGAGAAAGCGTTAGATCAGCTTCTCAATAATGCTCTAGCGCAAAAAGAACAAATAGATGAACAATTTCTGTTCATTACACACGCGATGGCGGCGGAGGAAGCCGAATATTTGAAGCAACAAATCGAACTTCACACGAATGTAAAGCAAGTAGTCATCACGGAAACTGGTTGTGTGATATCGAGCCACTGTGGACCTAAGACAGTAGGTATAGTATTCGCCAAAAAATAAGAAACGAGTGAAGCTCACATGACAACAATCCAGATTATCACAGATGGCAGCTGCGACCTACCCAAACTACTTGCAGAGGAGCTAAAACTTTCGATAGTACCTTTGTCTGTACAATTTGGCGAGGAGTGCATGTCTCCGCACATGGAGCTTTGTGATTTTTATGCAAAAATGAAAACAGAGAGCGAACTGCCGAAAACCTCGAGTCCATCTCCGCTTCATTTTCTTGAAAGATACCAACAAGCGGCGAGTTTAGGTCATGATCTTCTTGTCATTTGTCTCTCGTCAGCACTTAGCAGTACCTACTGTCACGCGGTAATGGCGAAAGATATGCTGTTAGAAGAAGGCTTTGGCGGTAAAATTGAAGTGATTGATTCCAAAACAGCCTCGCTCGGACTCGGCGTATTGGTTTACAAAGCGGCCAAAATGGTCGAAGCAAATACTACATTTGAGCATATTGTTCAAACAATAACAGAGGCTGTAGCGACTTCAGGTACGTACTTTTTTTTGGATACGTTAGAAAATGTAATCAAAGGCGGAAGGCTAGATCGGGTACGGGGCGCAGTGGCTTCTGTACTCAATATTAAACTGCTGATGAGGGCTAGCGAAGAAGGTTCTGTTGAAGTCATTGAGAAAATTCGCGGCACACAGCAAGCGCTTAAACGATTAATTGATAAAGTTGGCGAAGTTCGTCATGATTTTGAAAAAGATGTCATTGCAGTGGCCCATTGCAACTGTGAAGAACGAGCTCGCAAAGTGCTAAATCAGTTGCTGGAGAAGTACCCGTTCCGTAATGTTTTATTTTCGAACATGGGGACGGTAATTGGTACTTATGCTGGGGAAGGCGGCGTTCTGGTCGCTTATTGACAGATCGTTTCGTGTATGAAATTGATCGTTCATAGGGTCGGGGGAGATGTCAACGTGAGTCGTCATGAAATCTTTACGAATCTAGTATCATCGGAGGAAGAACTGCGAGAAATGTTGGGTAGCCCTGGCAAGCTTGCAGCTCATAAAACGATTCGGTTTTTGGATGAACATTGTCGCAACTTCATCGCGAAGTCGCCTTTTCTTGTCATAGCAACCGCTGATGCAGGAGGCAGCTGCGATGCTTCTCCTCGGGGAGATGCTCCTGGCTTTGTACACGTAGTGGATGAAAAGCATCTTGTTATTCCTGAACGGCAGGGTAATCGGAAATTCGATTCTTTGCTGAATATTTTGGCTAACCCTAACGTTGGGTTGTTTTTTATGATACCTGGTCTTGGGGAGACGCTGCGCATCAATGGGAGAGGATATGTAATTAAAGATAATGGGATGCTGGAAGGCATGACTGTACAAGGGAAGACTCCCCTAGTTGGCATTGGAATTGAAGTGGAAGAATGTTATATCCATTGTGCCAAAGCAATAAAACGTTCCGAACTTTGGCAGCCAAGCACTTGGCTCACGCAGATGCAGCTTCCATCCATACCACATATGCTTGCAGCCCATATACAGATTCCCGATGAGGTAATCACGCCAGAGGATGTTGAGAAATCTCTGGAAGAGAGCTACACGAAACGGCTGTATTAATCATCATGCCAAAAGACACTTGCAACTGATTTAGGTCAGCAGCAAGTGTCTTTTGTTTGTTTATGAGGGAGATTCGGTTGTAACGAACTCTGCATCTTGCGTATTTACCAGCGGTGAAAGCTCCCCTGGAACGATCAGCCATAGCTCATGCAGTGCGCGCGTGCAGCCGACATAAAGCAGCTTGGCATCAATCAATGTTGCTTCGTAATGCTGAGAGGTTACATCCATTAGGAGGACTGCGTCGAACTCTAACCCTTTTGTCAGATAGACAGGGAGCACGGAAATACCTCCGCGATATACGCGCTGCTTCGAAGTAATTAGATTCGTAGAAATCCCATCTTCCGTCAGTACATCATGCAATTCCTGAGCCTGTTTCTCCGTACGTGCAACAACGGCAATTGTACTTGAGCTTCCTTGCTGCAAAGTCGTAATAGCTTTCTTCAAGACCGATAAGCGGTTTTTGGCATCCGTTTGAAGGACACGTACTTTGTTTCCGCTTCGGAATACGGGCACGGCTAGAAGCGGATTGTCGACACCACGAGTCAGCACTTGATTAGCAAATTGGATGATTTCCATCGTTGAACGGTAACTGCGCTCTAGTTCGAAATAACCAGACTCTTCCGACTGAAATAAGCTGGAAAACTCTTTCCAGTCCATAATTCCTTGATAAGCATGGATACCTTGCGACAAATCGCCTAGAATTGTAAAAGAGTGATTTCGTGTATAATCGTCAAGGACAGCAACCTGAAAAGGTGAGAAATCCTGTGCTTCATCGATGACAACATGGTCAAATTTTAGATCGGATGAAATGCCGTGAAAGCGTGTATGAATATAAAGAAGTGGAGCGAGATCTTCGAGCTGAACTTCTTTTTTCTTGAAAAGTTTAACAGATGCCGCAACGATCGAATCTGGCATTTGTACCAGAAGCTCAGTCGGTAAGCTTGCTGGGCGATCTTTTTCAGCGAAGAGGAGTTTATAGAAAGTGAATGCTGAATATGCTGGCCAACTTGTTAAATAAGTACGCAAGCGTTGGGCTGCTTTCTTCTTCAGCTCTTTTTTCTTGCTTTGTTCCCAAATTTTATCGAGTTGTATTTCCATCCAACGTTTGATGCGCGCGATAACACGTTCACGGCGCTTGGCAAGCGGATAATGCTTATTTTCGACGAAAAACCATTCTTGCATGGTGGCAAGAGGAAGTTTCACACCTTCCCAAGGAATAAAATCCGCGCTTGGCACATAAGACGCTTCAAACCGCTGGAGGCAATCATCTAAATATTGTTGAAACGCAATCGAGCCCTTGAAGCGGCCAGGAGCGTTATCGTCTATGATTGGCCTCTTGCTGCCAATCGCAAACCAAGTTTGCAATGCTAGTGCAGGGTCAGCGAGCTTAACTTCGTGTTCGAGCATGTCAAGTACCCAGTCGGTAAAGGTGCTTTGTTGAATGTTTCCGACGCCTAATTCTGGCAGAACGCCTGATATATAGTCGAGGAACATCGAGTTTGGTGCGAAAATAACCATCCGCTCTGCACGAATTTGTTCGCGGTATTGGTAGAGCAGGAAAGCAAGTCGATGCAGGGCCACGGTTGTTTTACCGCTTCCGGCAACTCCTTGGATGATTAATGCCGTGTTCTTCGCAGCACGGATGATCTGATCTTGTTCCGCTTGTATGGTCGACACGATATCGCGCAGCTTGTTATCCTTGTTCTCGCCGAGTCGATACAAGAGGAACTCGTCGCCGACTGCGAGCGAGTCTTCATTGCGGTCGTAAGTGTCTACGACACGCTGCAAAATTTGTTTGCGGACGACGAGGTTGCGTTTCAAATAAACGAGTCCGTCTATGAGACCGTCAGGCGAATCGTATGAAGCTGCGTCTAATCCCCCGGTGAAGGAATAGAACAGGCTGGCCACAGGTGCCCTCCAATCAATCACAAGCAGGTGTCCAGTGCGTTCGTCTTCTACGCCGGCTTTGCCAATATAAAGCGCAGCCGCGTTCGCGGTGCCCGACTCTTGGAAATCGAGTCGTCCGAAGTAAGGCTCATCCACCGCTTTGGATAAGTTATGACGACCTTGCTCACGCACGGCTTCTAACGCTTGTTCGGTTAGGTCAGGTCCATAATAAACGGGTGTCCCCCGCAGACGAGTCAGTTGTTTGTCAATTTCAGCGCTGGTTTGTTCAAGACGCTGAAGTTCTTCTTGATAGGCACTTTGAGTCTTTGTGTCCAAGATCAGTTACCTCCTAAGGGGGTGATTTTTAGAATCTTCTGGAAATAAAACAGGTAAACAATATAACATATCTGAAAGCAATAAGGAAGCTGAGCGCAGACCTTCGATAAACTTGGGCATATTGGTAAAGAATGCTATAATAGACAAGAATAAATGATATGAATGCAAAGGAGAATATAGCCATGTCTTTATACGATATCGAGGTACAAACGATCTCAGGAGAAGCAAGTTCGCTTTCAACTTACAAAGGTAAGGTTCTGCTAATTGTGAATACGGCGAGCGCTTGTGGACTTACTCCTCATTACAAGGGACTTCAAGGTCTTTATGAGCAGTATCAAGACAAAGGACTCGTGGTGTTGGGCTTCCCTTGTAATCAATTTGCGGGTCAGGAGCCAGGGATGAATGAAGAAATTCAAAGTTTTTGTGAACTGAACTACAGTGTAACTTTCCCCATGTTTGCAAAAGTAGATGTGAAAGGTGAAAACGCCCATCCTTTGTTTACTTATCTTGTAAATCATACGCCAGAGCCATACCGTACGGGGGACATCGAATGGAATTTTGTTAAATTTTTGATCGATGCCAACGGAAATATTGTGAAACAGTATGGTGCTCGTACAGAGCCAGCTGCCCTCGCGCCTGACATTGAGGCTCTATTAGGTTAAAAAGAATATATCTGCCTGTTGCATAAATGAAAGGCACTCGCTATAATCAGTTTAATCATCGATTAAAGGGGACGAATCTTATGTGTAGATCTTGGTTCGTACAATTTCATCATTTTGGATAGCGTTAGCACACACCTGTAACTTTTCAGGGTGAGCTAACGCATTTCGCGTTGGCCTCCCTGCGGGATAGCAATTCGCGCGGGACCAGGGGTCCGGCGCGTTTTTTATTTTATCTTAGGCTCTCTGAGCGAAGGGAATGGGTATTATGCAAAACGTAAAAGGAACAAATGATTATTGGGGCGAGGAACAAGCGCTTCGCCAAAAAGTTGAAGCAATCCTAAAAAATATGTTTGGGGTTTACGATTACGATGCAATGGAAACACCGATATTAAACGAAGCCGATCTGCTTACGTCGAAATATGCAGGCGGAGAAGAGATATTGAAAGAGATGTACCGATTAAACGATCAAGGAAGCCGTAATCTAGGTCTGCGCTATGATTTGACAATACCTTTTGCGAAAGTTGTGGCATCGCTGCCTGCAGTAGAACTTCCGTTCAAGCGATATGAAATCGGCAAAGTGTTTCGAGACGGCCCAGTCAAAAGAGGACGACTCCGGGAGTTCACGCAATGCGACGTCGATTGTGTCGGTATTGCAGGTCCAGAGGGCGAAGCTGAGCTTCTGCAGCTTGCTACTGCTGTATTCGCGAAGCTTGGCATTCCGATCATTATTTATTGGAACAACCGCAAATTTTTGGCTGAGTGGTTGGATAAAATCGGAGTTCCGAATGACGTGCAGCCCACTGTCATGCTGACATTGGACAAAGTAGCCAAGATAGGGCCCGCTGGCGTCAGAGCGGAGCTCAAGGAAAAAGGGCTGAGTGAAGCTGTATTGTCATCCATGGCCGCTTATCTAAACGAGGAAAAGCCAACTTTTGAGCAAATCGTTGCGGAAGTTCAACTTGCGCAAAGCAGCGGAGCTGAGGAAGTTCGAGCCTTACAGCTTCTATTGGACCAAACAGGACTTGGAGCGGTTTGTCGATTCGATCCATTACTCTCACGCGGGCTTTCCTTTTATACAGGTACGGTCTATGAAATCATGGATGTGACCGGTGTCTATTCATCCAGTTTAGGCGGTGGCGGCAGGTACGATGCAATCGTAGGTCAATTGCTTGGTCGAGATGCTGTGAATTTGCCTGCGGTAGGAATATCCTTCGGCCTGGAATCGATAATGGAGATGCTTAAAAGCAGGGAGCAACAAAGAAGTTTGACGCAAGCTATTGTTGTTCCACTCGATAAAGAAGCTGCTGCTGAGGCGTTCGTCATGACGACGGAGCTTCGAACGGCAGGTATACGCGCTCGCTTGGTAAGTGAGAAACGCAAGCTAAAGAAGATTCTCGCTAGCGCTTCTAATCAGGGAATCCGCTTCGTTATTTTAATCGGTTCTGATGAATTAGCCAAGAGCAGTGTAAGGTTAAAGGATATGTTCGAGCAAACGGAAAACGTCATGCCTATGGATCAAGCGATTTTTTGCATGGAGAAGATATATCCGCCCGTAGACTTCACATGAAGTTGTTAAACTTCACCAATCGTTGTGTTACTATGAGAGTAGCCCTGTATCCACCATGTTGCGGTCAACTTGTCAGCAGAAAAGGCTCGCTTATCGCGGTATGATCTTCCTGGCACAAACCCTCAAATTAAAGAAGCAGCAAGTGACAGCAAACTTGTCCAATTAAAACAAATAGAAGTTTGGGAGAAAACCGTAGAGAAATGGGATGGTCATTTGCTGGCAGTTACGGGTGGAGCTTCTCCTTTCATAGATATCAATTCTTTCACAAAAAGTAAACAGAGGGCGGAGTATACATATGGCACATCGATTTGGTTTTATATACGCTCATCCAGATGATGAAACGTTTCTTAGCGCATGTATCATCCGGAAACTGGCTGATCAAGGGCAAAGCCCTGTACTGCTTCTGGCTACTCGCGGCGAAGCGGGGAGGAACGGGACGGAGCGAGCTGAGAATAAGGAAGAGCTAGCCGCGCTACGGGAACAGGAAATGGCGGCAGCTGCAGACGTGTTGGGATTATCACAAGTTGCTTATCTGGGCTGGCCTGATGGTCAGCTCGGATTTATTGATTTTGAGGCACTCGTCCATGGCGTTGTTTCGTTTATTCAACAATATGAACTTGAAGTTGTGTTTTCATTTTCCGAAGATGGCGGTAACGGGCATCCAGACCATATAGCCATATCCCAAGCAACAACAGCCGCTGTTTTGAGTGGGAAATGTCCGACTGTTCGCAAGCTCTATTATGCCGCATCGGGCACACTTCGAAATGCTGGTCACGTGCCAACGATTACCATGGATACAGAAGCTCAGTGGGCAGTAAAAGCAGCAGCCTTGCGGGCCCATGCTTCACAGCATGTCGCCATTGCCAATTATTTCGGTGATCTCGATGTATTCCCATCTGAACGCAGGTACGAGGCCTTTGTGTTAGGCTGGAACGAAGGGGAATTATGGCCCCCAGAAGAAACCTCTTCTCCACTAGAACATTTGCAGCTCTAAGAGATAGAATAGACCTCAAGGAAGGTGAGCAAAAATAGGTATTCTTGCAAAAATTGAAGCCGTTCTTATCGCTGATCAATCAGCTACGTTTGTTTCAAGAGCAATAGATAAAGTGGACTTGCGATTTGGCGGAATTGAAGGAGATCGACACTTTGGTGTCACGGCGAAGGCTAATGTTAGACAGCCGATGTATCCCAAAGGCAGCGAGATCATGAACAGGCGACAATTGAGTATTGTATCCGTAGAGGAGCTTCAACTTATTGCAGAGCGCTTAGGTGTAGATGAGATTAAGCCCGAATGGTTGGGTGCGAATATTCTAATCAGCGGTTATCCTGAATTAACGAAGCTTCCGCTAGGTATTCGTATGCTACTACCTAACGGAGGCGGACTTGTTTGTGAAGGCGAGAACGAACCCTGTACAGGCCCTGGGAAACAAATTGCAAACCACTATGGGAGAAAAGAGCTGACGCATGAGTTCGTTAAGCTGGCCCGCCAATTGCGAGGGATTGTCGCTTACGTAGAGCGACCAGGTGAACTTAAGTCAGGTGATCAGGTAGAAATTCAACTTTAAAGGCACATACCCCCATAAAAAAGAGGACAAGCTCGAAGGCTATTATGTAAATGGATCGCCAGTGGAAGGTGTGAAAACATGTCAATGTGCAACTGCGAACTATGTGGACGAATTATGATTTTGAACTATGAATTACATTGCAAAGCGTGCTCTCAACTTCAATTGATCGATTCGAGAAAAGTAAAAGATTTCGTACGAACTAATCCGAGAGCAACTTTACTTGAGGTATATAATCAAACAGGTGTTTCTTTGAAGATCATCAAATCTATGCTAAGGGCTTGAAGTCGATTCAAGATGGAATGGAACAGACAGATTGAGATATTGCCATATATAAAAAAAGAAGAACTCAGTCCTACAGGATTGAGCTTTTTTTGTTAGCTTGGTGTATTGCGGATACGTTCATTTGCATAAACCTTATTTTAGAGATTCGATGAGCAACTAGAAGGCATGAGTAAATCTCACTAAAGAGGTTTTTTTGCAATGAACAATCTAGATTTCTTTAAACATACGACCTATTATCCTCTAACACATCCCCAAAAAAGAATATGCTATCTGGAAAACATATATTCGAACACATCGCTCTACAAAATTGGCAAACCTGCGAGAATGAAGGGCTTCATAGAGGTTACCGTCCTAATCGTTAGTTTTAGGTAGCTTTTTATTTCGTTAGATCCGTCATTCTTCCCTGCTCCCGCGGAAACACTTATATGAACTGACGTCTTCCTAGAGGCGTCATTTTCTGTTGGAAAAAGATGCGTAACGTTAACAGTCTATGCTAAACTAATGGTTTGACATTACGTCAGAAAGAGGAATTTCAAGATCCAAACGCGAATGTAAGTTAGCTGAAATGAATTAACGACGGCAAAATTCGACAAGAGGTATGTTGTGAAAACTTTAATTATTGCAGAAAAACCAGATATGGGTCGTAATATTGCTTCCGCCATTGAGCCCAAGGCAACGAATAAACGCTCCTATTTAGAAGGCGACACTTATATTATTACTTGGGCGATTGGTCATTTAATTGAATTGGCAGAACCGGACAAATACGATGATAAGTATAAAAAGTGGAGTATCGAGCATTTGCCGATCATCCCTGATACCTTTAAACTTATCCCAAATCCGCGTACTTATGATCAACTGAAGGTTATAGCTGAACTTGCAAAGAAGTGCGACAAGCTCGTAAATGCATGTGATGCCGGGCGGGAAGGCCAACATATATTTTCCTTGATCCAACGCCATCTTGATTTGAGGCATCCCGTGAAACGTCTCTGGATTTCTGATTTAACTTCTGAGACAATACGTTCTGGCTTCGCTGCGATGAAGGATGGTTCAGAATATGAGAATCTAACCCGCGCGGCGCGGTCGCGCAGCGAAGCCGATTGGCTTATCGGGATGAATGGGACGCGAGCGTTTACGACGAAACACAATGTATTACTGTCGGTAGGGCGTGTGCAGACCCCTGTACTTGCGCTCATTTATGATCGCCAGAAGCAAATCGAAGCTTTTTCATCGCTCAAATTTTTCGAGCTTGAAGGTCATTTCACCCAACGCGAGACAACGTATAAAGGGATGTGGCAAGGAGAACGCATGACCGACGAGACGAAGGTCAATGCGCTGGCTGCCAAGGTGAAAGGCAAACCTGCACGGATTGCTTCTTACGAAGTCAAGGATACAAAAGAGTATCCGTTTAAGCTATATGATTTGACTTTACTACAACGTGAAGCGAACGGAAAGTACGCTTTTTCAGCTAAAAAAACGCTAGATACGGCGCAAGCGCTTTACGAAAAGCATAAGGTCATTTCTTATCCAAGAACGAATTCCAATTATGTTACTGAGCAAAATATCCCTGAAATGCATAAGTCGCTTTCCGCGTTACAAGGAACGACGTACAACGATCTGGTGCAAGGTGCTAATCGTAATCTCGTACACAAAAACAATAAATTCATTTGCAATCCGAGCAAGGTCGAAGATCATCATGCGATTCTTCCGACGAATCGGAAAGCGACCGGACTTAATCCGGATGAGCAAAAGTTGTATGACTTGATTGTTCGACGTTTTCTTTCACAATTTTATCCACCAGCCGAGTATAAGGTGCATACCGTGATGACTGAAGTTGAGCATGAAATGTTCAAAACGACAGTGAAAGAGCTGTTGGAATTAGGTTGGAAAGTAATCTATGCCGATCAAAAAAAGGAAAAGCCCAAGTCCGCGAAAGGCAAAGACAAAGAAGATGAAGAGGACGAAGAAGTTGAAGTGAACGAGCCCTTCTCCATAGATCCGCAAACCGCTGTGGTTTGCAACGACGCGATTGTCAAAGAGAAGGATACGCAGCCGCCCAAGCATTTCACAGAGGGTACGCTGCTCAAAGCCATGGAAAGCGCGGGCAAACAAATCGAGGATGAAGAGCTTCGGGATGCGATGAAAGATTCAGGTCTTGGAACACCAGCAACGCGGGCGGCAACCATTGAAAGGCTCAAAAATGTCGGCTACGTGGACATGCAGGGTAAGAAAATTGTACTTACCCAGAAAGGGCGAACGGTCGTCGAATTGATACGCGGCGCTGGTATTGAACTTCTGACTTCTCCTGAAATGACTGGGCAGTGGGAGCGTAGGTTGAATGAAATATCAAGAGGGACAGCGTCAGATGAGCAATTCATGCATAACGTCAAAAAATTTGCGACGTTAATTGTCGATAAAGTTCGTGTTCAGGCGCGAGCGTCAAGGACAGCTTTCGAAGGCGAAACGCCTGTGGCGCAAGGAACGAAGCGAGGAGCGGCCAAAGCGGCGCCGGCGGCCCGCAAAAAACAGGGGGATGAGTCTGGAGAAGCCGCAAAAGCGCCATCCACACGTAAGGCTGTTCCTGTCAAACAACCGGATGGTTCGCCCAGTATACTGGCGCCTTGTCCACGACCTGGTTGTGGGGGCTCCTTGTTTATGGGGCGTAAAGGCTACGGCTGCTCGCATTATAGAGAAGGATGTAAGTTCGTTATTTGGAAAGAAAGCTTCGGCAGAAGCTTGACAGATACGCAAGTTCAGGCTCTTGTACAAAAGGGAAAGACCGCCAAGCTCAAGCTTGTTCTCGCTGACGGAACGGCCGTTGATGGTCGTATCGTGTTGAGAGATTTACAAAGCGGCGAACTTGGCGTGGAGACTGAGTAGGAGGAGAGAAAGCATGGAGATTTTCAAAAATGATTGGCACCTTTTGTTGGAAAAAGAATTTCAGAAACCTTATTATTCCGAGCTTAATGAATTTCTAATGAATGAATTTAACACCCGAACCATTTTTCCGGACAAGAAGGATATTTTTAACGCGCTTCATTTGACTGCTTATGCTGATACGAAGGTGGTTATTCTGGGACAAGATCCTTACCATGGTAAGGGTCAAGCACACGGTCTTAGCTTTTCCGTTAAGCCGGGCATAGCAACGCCACCTTCTTTGCAGAATATGTATAAGGAACTCCATTCCGATTTGGGCTGTTATATTCCGAATAACGGGAATCTTATTAAATGGGCGGAGCAGGGAGTCTTATTGTTGAACACCGTTCTTACGGTTCGCGAAGATGAGGCAAACTCGCATAAAGCCAAAGGCTGGGAAAAAATGACGGATGCAATCATCGGGAAATTAAATGAGAGGCAGACGCCGGTAGTTTTCCTACTATGGGGCAGTCACGCGCAAGCGAAGCAAAAACTCATTGATCCAGCTAAGCATAGAATCTTAAAAGCACCACATCCAAGTCCATTATCTGCCTACCGTGGATTTTTTGGCAGCAAACCATTTTCACAGGTTAACGATTATTTACGAGAACTTGGGAGCAAGGAAATTGAGTGGCAAATTCCGAATATGTAAAGCTGAAAAAAAGAACTCACGAAGGCACTTAACCGCCAAAGTGAGTTTTTTTGTCCATTCCTTTAATTTTCTCATTTTAAACCTTCGCAAGTTATTGTAAAGTAAATATAAACCAATGGTTAAATTTATTTGACCGTTTATATACGAGGAGGAGAAGCATTTGAAATTTCAAGATTTTACTTATATGAGACCTGATTTTACTGCTTTTGAACAACAGTTTAATCTACTGCTAGAGCGGTTTGCTGCGGCAAACTCTTCTGCCGAACAGGATGTGGCGATGGAAGCGATTGTAAGCTTGCGTGGCGAGTTGGAATCGATGGAAGCGATAGCGCGTATTCGGCATTCAATCGATACGACGGATGAATTGTATAAGGCTGAGCAAGAATTTCATGACGAGATTGAGCCGCTCTATCAAGGTCTGATAACAAAGTTTTATCAGGCACTTGTTCATTCTTCGTATCGAAGTGACCTTGAAGCCAAATGGGGAAAGCAACTGTTTACAATTGCAGAATTATCACTAAAAACGTTCACACCAGAGATCGTAGATGATTTAGTTCGGGAAAATAAACTTGCCAGCGAATACTCAAAACTGCTCGCATCAGCGAAGTTAGCTTTTGAAGGAGAAGAGCGTAATTTATCACAGCTGATTCCGTTCCAATTATCTACGGATCGAGCGGTTCGTAAGCGTGCGAATGACATTAAATATAGCTTTTATGAAGAAAATGAAGCTAAACTCGATGAGTTGTATGATCAATTGGTAAAAGTCCGTACAGTAATCGCGAAGAAGCTTGGCTATAAAAGCTTCGTAGAGCTCGCCTATATTCGATTGAATCGTTCTGATTATGATGCCAATGGGGTAGCAGCATTCCGTAAGCAAGTACTAACGCATATTGTGCCTGTTGCAACGAAGCTTAAAGAACGGCAAAAAGCAAGAATCGGTGTAGATTCCTTGCATTATTATGATGATAAATATAGTTTCGCCACCGGTAATGCCAAGCCTAAAGGGGACGCGGCGTGGATTGTCGAGCAAGCTCGACACATGTATGCGGAGCTTTCTCCTGAAACGGATGAGTTCTTTTCGTTCATGACGGAGAATGGGCTAATGGATTTAGTCGCGAAAAAAGGGAAACGAGTAGGTGGGTATTGTTCCTATATTAGCGCCTACAAAGCGCCATTCATTTTCTCGAATTTCAACGGAACCTCAGGAGATATCGATGTCTTGACCCATGAAGTGGGGCATGCCTTCCAAGGGTACAGCAGCCGTGAATTCCAAGTGCCAGAATATATTTTCCCAACCGTAGAAGCATGTGAAATTCATTCAATGAGTATGGAATTTCTTGCTTGGCCATGGATGGAGTTGTTTTTCAAGGAGGATACGGATAAGTACAAATTCAATCATCTAAGCGATTCCCTTCTGTTTATCCCTTATGGCGTTGCTGTCGATGAATTCCAGCATCGTGTATACGAACAACCTGAGCTAACGCCAACAGAGCGGAAGCAAGTATGGCGCGAGATTGAACGTAAATATTTGCCTCATCGCGAATACGAAGATAATGCTTACTTAGAGAATGGGGGCTTTTGGCAGCAGCAGTCGCATATTTTCAAAAGCCCATTCTACTACATTGATTATACGTTAGCGCAAATCTGTGCCTTTCAGTTTTGGAAGCGGTCTAATGAAGCGCCCGAGCAAGCTTGGCAAGATTATTTGAAATTGTGCAAGGAAGGCGGAAGCAAATCCTTCACTGAGCTAGTTGATGTTGCGGGTCTCATCTCACCTTTCGAGGAAGGGTGCGTCTCTTCAGTCATCGGGCATATTGAACAATGGCTCAATGGGGTAGATGACACTAAGCTTTAAAGGATAGGCTGGGTATATAGGATTTCCAGTCCGCTATCGCATGGCTTACCCGTCTCATACGAGCGGTTGCCAAGATTACTCTGAAAGACTTCGAAATCTGCTGCAAGTCCGCTCTGGAGCGCTTTTACAGCAGCCAGTAAAACATTTTTTCCGTCTTCCATGGCAAGATCCCATAAATCCCACACACTGTATGTGTAAGTCTCATCTAGAGAGGTGGGACAATTCCAAACTGTCCTGGCTTCGTTCATATAATCGAGCGGAGCCGGTTTTTTTTTGTAAACAAATGGGGAGATTTGACCGAAGGTTAGAACGCGTTTGATCCCTTTTGGATCATGAAATAAACGTTGTGCACGGAGCATGTCGCGATAGGCAGTATTCCAATCATCTTCTGTAAGCTGTAGGGCTAGATCGGAATAGTGAGCAGCCGCAGCATGGGTGAGCGCACGTGCCACGCCTAATGGCAAAGCATCCCCGACATCGATTTCCTTCCAGACAGGTGTTTTCCATGTGGGGAGCCCTAGTTTACGTTGAACGATTAACGTATCCATTATAATTTCAAAGCGTTGATGATCCCATTTCTTGAAACCGGATTTATAAAAAACATAGGGATGCATATTGCGATCTAGAACATGGTGCGTAATAAATCCGAGTACATAGAGAACGGCGGGATTGTATAAGCCTCTCCCTTGAACCTGTTTAAGCAAATCGAGCAAGAAGGTACCGCAGGCTTCGGTATGCATAAGGCTTCCGAGTTGATTCATCGTAGTATCTTTTTGCCAAGGCAGAAAGTTGTGATAGAACAGAAAATCAGGTCCTTGGCAACCAAGGGAAAAAACACGACGGAGCTGTTTATCGTTCAGCGCATGTCCATGATTAATTTGAGTCATCAATTCTTGGCCAAAAAGTAAATGTGTCCAAACATTAGGCAAAACGGTCACTCCTTTAGAAGTTTGGTTGGAAAAGTGGGCTTTCCCAGCATCATTTTAGGGTTTTTGTTTAAAAGGATATAGGTTAACAAACTTCATTTTAGCATAACCTGTAGGTTCGAGGGCACATTTCGTGCATAATTTAAGTCCCAACTGTTTCTATGGCAGGAATAATATTCTAGTCGGTCGAATTCTAACAGCGGTGATTACACCATCAAATGTTTTTGAGAGATGGGTGATAAATGACGATGATCAATAAGCCGCTGAACTTGAAAAAGGGTGTTCAAACAGCAGCTGCTCAAAAGCTGCTTAGGAATAAGGGGCCAATGTTTGGCGCGGCCTTCGAATTCGCCGCAATCGGTATGGCCATAATATCGATTGATGGTTGCTGGATGGAAGTTAACCACTGCCTCTGTTCCATTACTGGATATTCACGACAAGAATTATTAAATTCCAAGGTTCAAACCATAATTTTTCCTGAAGATAGAGAGAAGCAGCTTGCCTGCATGGAGCAATTAGTAGCAGGTGAAATAAGCTCCTCTCAGATTGAACATAGAATAAAGCTTAAGTTAGGTTGTGTGATTTGGGTAGAATGCGGCATGTCAATAATCAAAGATGAGGGAGGTAAACCGCTATACTATGTGTGGCAGTTTCGAGACATCTCACATGGGTCTGATATGGAGCGTAAGCTTGCAGAAAGCGAACAACGCTATAAGTCACTCATCAAGCATAATCCCGCCGGCATAATCACCTGCGATTTACACGGGTTCATTAAAAACATTAACCCTGCTATGGAACGTATACTGGGCTTCATGGAAGTGGAGATGATAGGACATCCTTTATACCGCTTCTCGGCTAAAAAACAGAAGGATGAGGAAGCTGCGCATAGCCTGATTTTTCTCGAGTCCGATAACTACACGCTCAGCATGAAACACAAAAATGGAGAAATCATTGAACTTGGACTAAAAAATGTGCCTATCATTGTTAATGATATGATGGAAGGCGTGTACCTGATAGCCAGAGATATTACCCAACATAACAAAGATCGTGAATCGTTGCGGGTTGCCCAGCAAGACCTTCATGATACTGTGCGAAGGCAGCAGGGCATGACGATGAAGTTCAGACAGATGAGGGGGAAATTTATACACACCTTATGTGACGGCGAGCTTTTATATAGGCTCGGTTACAAGCCGTCTCATATTATTGGTAACGGTTTATACGAGATATGGCCGTTCTATATGGCAGCGAATATGGAGAAGTATTATCGACGGGCGTGGAAAGGAGAAGAGAATGTAATTTATGAAGCGACATTTCGCGGAATCACGTATTTGACCTCCTTGCGTCCAATTCTTGAGCAAGGGAAGGTCATTGAAGTTATTGGTTCTTGCGTGGATATAACCGAACGTAAACATATGGAGACCGAGCTCCGAGAGACGAAGGAGCTGCTGGAGTCCTTTATCAATAATACAACGGATGCGATCTGCGTATTGGATATTAGAGCGAGGGTTATTTCTGTGAATGCCGCTTATGAGCATGTATTTGGGTGGAAGCAAGATGAACTTAAGGACAGAAAGCTGCCCATCTATCCCGATTTTCTGGAAGAGCAGCGTAAAGAGCTTTACGACAAGCTTAAAGCGGGTAAACAAATCTCAGGCTTAGACACGGTACGTAAGCGCAAGGATGGGGAACTCGTCCACGTGAGTGTAACCAAAACGCCAATCAAGAATGAAAAAGGTGATATCATCGGTTTCGCTGGCATTACGCGGGATATTACCGAACGCAAAAGAACGGAGGAACTCCTGCGTAAATCAGACAAGCTTTCGGTGGCTGGACAGCTTGCTGCAGGACTCGCGCATGAAATTCGTAATCCGCTCACATCTTTACGGGGGTTTCTACAACTGCTGCAGAGTGATATGAAGGGGAAACAGCATTATTTTGACATCATGCTATCCGAACTGGATCGTATTAACTTCATTGTGAGCGAATTTCTTGTCATTGCAAAACCGGAAGCCATTCACTATAAAAAAAGCAGTCTGCAAGCTATTTTACATACGGTCATGGCCCTGCTTGAAACACAAGCTGTCCTCTGCGATGCGGAGCTTTTACTTGAATTTGAATCGGATATTCCAACAATTGTTTGTTCCGAAATGCATTTAAAACAGCTGTTTATTAATTTGGTCAAAAATGCGATAGAAGCGATTCCCAAAGACGGACGAATTCTAATTACGGTAACGATGCATGGGCCTGATCAAGTACGAATCCGTACTCAGGATAATGGATGCGGCATTCCGATAGAACGTGTGAAGCAATTGGGTGAACCTTTCTATACAACAAAAGAGAAGGGGACTGGACTTGGTCTGATGATGTGCTTCAAAATTGTAGAAGCGCACAAAGGCACGATGAATATCCAAAGTAAGATGGGGGAAGGTACGACCATTGATGTGTTTTTGCCAATGCAGTACCACAGCTTTCCCGAGATTGAACCGTCTATGACATGAATATTAAATAAAAACCGCCAAACCTGTGAGCGCAGGTATTGGCGGTTTCTTCATTCGAAACGGATGCTGAATTCATTGGAGTCTCTCGAATACCAGAGGGATTGTTTAGAGCTATCTTCGTAAACGCATTGAATTTGTGCTTGATCAGGCGTATATTTCACGATCAAACCAGTTGCTATTTGATAATAGACGCCTTGTGGGTCTAATGACCATACGTAGACAGGTGTTTGTGTTAAAGCAGCGACAAAAAGCTCAGTGTCAGTCTCAAGTAATTTGGTTCCGTAGATCATCTTTGCACCTCTGTCTTTTTTAATAAGTATAGTGTCATATCTAGTGACAGTATGAGAAATGAAATTATCACGCATTTGCATATATTTTTTTGTAGCGTTTCGCAATTAGACCAAGTAAAATCAAATTTGTGCTTTTTATTTGAATGTTAGGGAGAGACAACATGAAATTCTCAATTCAATATATATCTTTTTTTGTGATCCAAGGGGAGGGTGGCGACGCTTCATCCGCCAAAAATTATAGGCATTATCAGACATTAGACGAGGCGGATTACGAAGAAAGTGACTTACAGCACTTTCTTGACGGCGAGTTCGCACGTATTGCCAAGCGCAAAGTTGAACGAAATCCGAGAGCTGAGCAAGTACCGACCAAGATCGGTCGATTTATTACTGAACCTGGTTTTGAACTGGAAAGCAATCCGAACTACAATCTGTTTGCGCGGCTGCGCTTTGCTGAGAACAA
Organism: Paenibacillus sp. SYP-B3998; assembly: GCF_010820665.1. Lineage (GTDB taxonomy): Bacteria > Bacillota > Bacilli > Paenibacillales > NBRC-103111 > Paenibacillus_E. The sequence goes on from NZ_JAAIKC010000003.1 coordinate 180,330, forward strand.
GATGGACTTTTTAAATATGAGCGATGAGCTGCTCAATGCCTACTTAAACACAAGCGCAGTAAGAGGAGGCGCGTTTATCGTAGCGAGTGCGAAGCTTAATCAATATTTTGACGATCCATTTGTTTTCATTATGAAATGTGATTTCGAGCCTAAAATTGCGCGTATAACGGATGAGAAAAGCCTTCTCAATCAAGTTGAAATGGCGATAAATGCGAAAAATATGAAGTCTATCCAGTACCCGTTCATGCCAGAAGAAGGAATGCTGGAGCTTGCGGAGCTCAAAATTCATCAAGCTTCGCATGCTCGTTATTTTGAAGATTTCCTAAAGTATGTAGAATATGAGCAGTCGATGCCCGAAATTCTGCATACGCAAGTGCTGGGTCTCGTTCAGCAGCAGTTGGAAAGGGATTACGAGAACATGCCGGAAGAGCGGGAGCGCGAAGAGAAAGATTTGGAGCTGTGGGCGGCAAGTGAGAAAAGGGAATTACAGGAGAAATGGACACCTGTTCAAGTGATGGAGGCGGCTTCTTACTTAGTTGAGCAAAAGCCGGATCTTGAGATGCGTATTAAGCTTGATCATATTATGGTTAAAGCGCAACTTGCCGATTATGGCCGTAAGGTGCACATTGCCAGACAGGGTGAACGCTATGTCATTCTTATCGAGGGAGACTATCTTCATTTCGAGAAAGGCGTTTCTCCTGTTGAGCTGCTTAAACCCGATGATCTGCATGCTGTAATTGAACGTATCACCCTAGAAGAGGACGGAAGATAACAACGAAGACAGGGTTCCCTGCGCTTTGATTTCCTTGTATAATAGGAAAGCTTTATTTGAATTGACAGTTGGTTAATAAGTATTGGATAGAAGGAGAAAGGGGTCAATGACTGTGATTGTGGTTGGGGGAATGATCGGGCTTGGTAAAACGTCAGTAGCCACGCTGCTTGGACAAGAATTGAATTCGGATGTATTTTTTGAGAGTGTTGATGATAACCCAATATTGCCTTTGTTTTACACATCTTCACCGGAAGAAATTGAAAAGAAGCGGTATCCGTTTTTGCTTCAATTACACTTCTTGAACTCACGCTTTAAGTCGATTAAGCAAGCGTTAGTACATAACCGTAACGTGCTTGATCGCAGCATTTATGAAGATTGGTACTTTGCAAAAGTGAATCGTGAGTTAGGCCGCATTAGTCAGCTGGAATTCGATGTATACGAAGGTTTGGCTGATAACATGATGTCGGAGCTTGCTGAGCTTCCTAAAAAGGCACCTGACTTGATGGTATATTTAAAAGCTTCCTTCGACACGGTGATGTATCGGATTGGTTTAAGAGGGCGTAGCTTCGAGCAGGATCGGTCCCTGGTTGAATACTATCGGGTTTTGTGGTCAGGCTATGATAACTGGGTCATGAACCATTACGATGCTTCTGAGATACTAATTGTGGACATGGATCACGTGGATGTTGTGAATCGTGAGCAAGATGCTGCGGATGTTGTTGAAGACGTTCGTTTGAAACTGAAAGAATTAGGTATTGCTTAGGCGAGATACCTTATCCAAGGAATATGCAGCCCCTTCGACAAAGAAGGGGTATTTTATTATTATTTAGACAAAAAAAAGAAGCCGTGATAAACGATACACGAGGCTTTCGCTTATTAGAGAAGTTTAACAAACCAACAAATAGAGAAAACGCTGATCCATAGGAAAGCGCTGAACATGAGACTATTGATTAATCCTGTTGCAGTGTTTGGATAATCGTTCATATCATCAACACCCTTCACACAGCTTTTCTTCCTACTTCGTTTAATTGTAAGCCTTTTCATTATTTAAATCAAATATATTCAGAAAATTATAATAAATGACTATCGAAAAAACATTTCATCAAACAGGGGTTCAAAAGTCCTGATGTGGGTAAAATAGTTCTATCGTAATATGACGGGAAAACGCTTTTTTTGTTGCTGAAATCTACTAAATAATGTATGATACATATTGTATCGGTTAGTTTTTTTAAGATAGGGGTGGTCGATCTTGTTGTACGTTGTTTGCTACAAAGGGAAACCAATGTGTTCCCCGTTAACTAAGCTTGAGGTATCAGAGAAAATGACTAAATTAAGTCGTTCTTTCTCCAATCTAGAAATCGTGGAAGTGAGGTCGCAGCTAGCGGCTAAATAACGGGTTTTTTATTAAAGGAAATCCATTATACATGTTCTAGATTCTCCCTGACTTAGGTTTGGGAGTTTTTGTCATGCATGCATGCTTTGTGATACATTTAGATGGATACAGATTGTTCATTAGGAGGAAGCATGGAAAACTCCATAGACACCAGGAAAAAGGCAATCATTATTGGTGCAGGTATTGGTGGTTTGAGCACTGCGATCTTCCTACAGCAGCAAGGTTGGAGGGTTGCTTTATTTGAAAAGAAGCATGAGCTATCCGAATTTGGCGCAGGAATCGTATTGGCTGCGAATGCAATGGCTATCTTAACCCAGCTTGGCGTAGATGATTTGGTGCGCAAGTCAGGGGCTCCAATTGGCATAGCAGAGATTCGAACTTGGGATGGCGAGCTTATTACGACACTGCCAACGGAGAAGCAAGCAGCGCGCTACGGGACGCATAGCTATCTTATTCATCGCGCGCAGCTCCAAGCGATTTTGTTTAACAGTCTAAATACATATACAAACATACAGATGAATAAAAAACTTGCTGCTATAGATCAGAACGATGGCCAGGTCAAGGTTTATTTTGAAGATGGTTCGGAAGAGAAGGGCGATCTATTGATTGGCGCCGATGGCATCTATTCGGTAGTAAGAGAAATGCTTCATGGGCCATCAGAGCTTCATTATTCGGGATATACCGCCTATAGAGGGATAACGACATTCAAGGACAAGCGCTATGTTCCTGAGGTCGGAGGTGGGTTTGAGGCATGGGGGCGAGGAAAACGATTCGGGTTTTCACATCTTGGACAGGATCAAATCTTCTGGTTCGGGGCAATTAATTGTTCTGCGCCAAAACAAAGATCTCAAATCTACACCAAGCAAGAGGTGCTTAAACAATTTGAGGATTGGTACGCTCCCGTTTCCGCTGTTATTCAGGCAACAGAGGAAGCAGCGATGTTAACTCACCCGATATATGATCGTCAGCCACTTGCGTGCTGGAGCCTTGGTAGAGCCACCCTGTTAGGAGATGCCGCGCACCCGATGCTTCCCAATTTAGGTCAAGGTGGTGCGCAGGCGTTGGAGGATGCGCGTGTGCTTGCTCAATGTTTGCAAGGAGTAAACACTTCTTCAAAGAAGGAGCTGAACGACGCATTGCGTTCATACGAGCAAAGAAGAATACCGCGAACAAGCAAAGTTGTTCGCCAATCGCGGCGAATGGGGCGCATGGTACAGCTCTCGAATCCGCTGACTATCGGTATCCGAAACAGTTTGCTTCGTATGCTGCCAGCTCAAGTTCAAATTCGCCAACTGGACTGGTTGTTAGGGCATCGTATTTAATCGTTTGTTAAGGAGATCGATGAAAATGCTGTTGGAAGTCATAGCAACGAACGTTGAAGACGCTATTCAAGCGCAAATAGGCGGGGCTGATCGCATTGAGCTTATTGCAGCCTTCGAAGAAGGCGGTTTGACGCCACCTATTGCGATTGTGGAAGCCGTTGTAGAAGCTGTGGAAATCCCGGTTCATGTTATGATAAGACCACATAGCCGCAGCTTCGTCATGGATGATCAAGACATCAGGTTGATGACGGAAGAGGTAAAGCGATTTGGGCAGACGGGAGCTGCTTCGTTCGTATTTGGTGCTCTAACGCCTCAGATGACAGTTGATACGGAAGCCTTAGAACGATTATTGGAAGCAACGTCATTGCCGATTACTTTTCACCGGGCATTCGATGAGGTTCGAGATCAAGAAGAGGCACTTCGAAGGCTTCTTTCATATAAACAAATAGGCTCAATTCTGACCTCAGGCGGCAAGAAGAATGCGCTCGAGGCTGTAGTGCAAATAAGTAAACTTGTTGAGTTGAGCAGAGGATATGATCTGCAAATTATGGCTGGCAGTGGACTGACGCTGGAAGCTGTAAAGATGTTTGTTCTGGAGACCCAAGTTTCTCAAGTCCATTTCGGCTCAGGAGTCCGTTTGAACAATCGTATAGATCAGTCAGTGGATGCGGCTAAAGTGAAGTTAGTAAAAAATGAACTTGATTGGATAGACACAGGAACTACTAATTGATGAAGGGGGAATGAGTATGACGGTAGGTTCTCAAAAAGATATTGATGGTCTAATGGAGATTGGTAAGATTGTGGCGTTGGTAATCAAGGAAATGAAACATCAAGCACAGGTTGGCATGACGACGAGAGAATTAGACGAAATTGGTGGGCGCTTGTTGAAGAGTTTAGGTGCAACTTCAGCGCCGAAAAAAACGTTGAACTTCCCGGGGTATGCTTGCATCAGTCTAAACAGAGATATTGCTCATGGCATACCGAATGAACAGATCATTCAACCAGGGGATTTAATTAATATTGATGTTTGTGCTGAGAAGAATGGGTATATTGCCGATAGTGGGCATTCTTTTCAGATGGCTCCGCATAGCGTGCCGATAGTTCGCCTCTGTCAATACACATACGCTACCATGATGAAGGTGATCTATTCACTAAGTCATGGAGTGAAATTGAATGAAGTTGGTAGAATCATTCAAGCTGAGGCAGAACGAGGTGGATATAAAGTAATTAATAATTTATGCAGCCATGGGGTTGGAAGGGCCATTCACGAACAACCTGAGATATTACCTTTTTATAATAAACATGATAAACGGGTATTGAGAGAAGGCATGGTTATTACCATTGAACCCTTTATGACGACTGGTGCAGAAACTGTTGTAGAACAACCTGACGGCTGGACATTACGGCTACCTGATAACAGTTTTGCAGCACAGCATGAGCATACAATTATTATTACCAGAAATCAGCCTATCATTTTGACGGTCGCATAATTTTATTTACTACACTCGATAACAGACGTGAATGATGTGATATTTAGCTGAAGAATAAGAATAAATAAAAAACTAACAGAATACATGGACGATACCGAATATAATAAAGTAGGAATTTTATGGAAAGGGGGATTTGTCCATGTATGATTCAACAGATATTCAAACGAATAAAGGCATGGCGATTGTTGCTTACATCTTGTTTTTCATACCATTACTCGCTGCCAAAGAGTCCAAATATGCCATGTATCATGCTAATCAAGGGCTCACTTTGTTTCTCGCCACTGTAATCATTAATATTTTACTTGGCTTGATTCCATTTATTGGTTGGCTTTTATTGCCTTTAGCCAACCTGGCGCTATGTATTCTTGCCATTCTAGGCATTGTAGCTGCTGCGCAAGGTCAGGTAAAGCCTCTGCCACTAATTGGTCGCTACACACTTTTGAAGTAGAAATAAAAATACATAAAAAAGAGCAGGTTGCCAGATAGGCAGCCTGCTTTTTTGCATCATGAATAATCTTGGGTCAACATAGGGCTTTCAATCCCAATTCGCCCTTGAAATTTATTCTGCTAGAAAGTAATGAACAGCCTTGCCATAACTTTGTCTATTTTTTGATCAACGTGTGAATAAAATATGAACAAATCACGAAAGATGTGTTATACTAAACGTATAAAGCACTTACCTTACAGTTTGGAGTGATTCTCATGACGACAAAATTGATGACAGCAAGCAATACAGAACGTAGTGAGCGCGATGTGATGCCGTTAGTGAAGATGTTGACAGTGGCAGCTTGGGCTTTACTGGGCATAGGATTAATTCTTAGTTTGTTCAACATAAATCATTTTAGTGATCGTAACACATCCCTGATGGTAGGTATCGGATTCATGGTCGGCAGTGTCCACATATATGTGATTCGTACAGCGATTCACTTGGTGCATTCAGGTGCCAGTTCCAAATCGGACTGAGTTTGGCAGCGATTCAATCCTTGCGCAAAGGTAAAGCTCTTTAAGTGAAAACTTGAAGGGCTTTTTGCTGTTTTCATCTATTTTCGAAATAGTCAACAAACGTTCTGTGACATTTGTTTTACATTAAAGGGGCAATCCATTGACGTATTTGTTAAGTCCTGAATGTGCCAGTGTACTTTTTACGGTAATTTGCTATCTTGGTAGTAGATACGAATTGTTCAATGAGCAATGAATACTTAATTTTCGGAGATGCAAGGATAGGGAGGATCAGTATGGGAAAGAAAAGGAAGTTCGTACAAGCCTTATTACCACTCATGGTTATCGCATTAATCGTGCTGTTAACAGGCTGTGAACAAGCGATGGTGCTGGATCCCAAAGGTCCGGTTGGCCAGACTCAGAAAGATTTAATTATTATTTCATCCGTGTTATGTCTGATTATCTTGATTCCGGTACTAGCGCTGACAGCGTGGATCGTATTTCGTTATCGGGATAAAAAGGGTAATAAAGCGTCCTATCGCCCTAACTGGTCACACAGTACTTCATTAGAAACGATCTGGTGGTCGATTCCAATTGTGATTATCTTTATTATAGGTGCAATTACAGTAAAATACACCTATGCTTTGGAGCCGTCGAAGGTTATTGACACTGGTAAAAAAGCGGTTACGGTTCAAGTAACCTCGCTAGACTGGAAATGGTTATTTACATATCCAGAGCAAGGAATTGCAACTGTAAACTATTTGCAAATTCCTGAGGATACACCGATTAGATTTGAATTGACATCCGATGCGCCGATGAATTCCTTTTGGATTCCTCAGTTGGGTGGTCAAATTTACACAATGTCAGGAATGGCTATGACGCTTTATTTGCAAGCTGACGAGATTGGGCATTACTTTGGGACTGGCGCCAATTTCAGCGGGGAGCACTTTGCAGATATGACGTTTGATGTCAATGCAACTTCACAATCTGATTTTGAGGCATGGGTGGCCAAAACAAAGCAGTCACCGGAAAAGCTGACAAAAGAGAGCTATCAGGCTTTGGCGAAGCCAGGGAAATCTGGCGTTCAATATTTCTCCTCGTTCCCTGAAGGCTTATTTCAAAGCATTGTAACGAAATATACAAGAGGCCAAACGCTTCATAGCGGCCATGGCGGCACGGAGACGAAAGAATCCAAAGACGGGGCCAAGAATGAAACGAAAAAGCCTCAGGAACCAGATAAAAATGCGCAAATGGATCATAACCAAATGGGCAAAATGGACCACACTCAAATGAATACGAACAAATGAATAACGGAGTCATCATGAAAGGAAGATAAGCTCATGTTGGATAAAATTAAACAGTTTGCATCCGAGTTTTTTGTCACGGGCGATCCGATGATTCTCGGTGCGCAGGTCAGTATCGGACTTGCCATGGTTGCTATGGTGTTCGTGCTTACGTATTTCAAAAAATGGGTTTGGCTATGGCGCGAATGGCTAACGAGCGTCGATCATAAACGAATTGGGATCATGTATATCATCTGTTCGATTATGATGCTCTTCCGCGGCGGGGTTGATGCACTGTTAATGCGCGTTCAACTTGCCATGCCGGATAGTGAGTTTTTACAAGCGGAACACTATAATCAGATTTTCACAACGCATGGCGTTATTATGATTTTGTTCATGGCTATGCCGTTGATGTTCGGACTTTTCAACATTGTTGTGCCGCTGCAGATTGGGGCGCGCGATGTGGCGTATCCGTTCTTAAACTCACTTAGTTTCTGGATGTTTTTCTGGGGAGCGATGCTGTTTAATGTATCGTTCGTCATTGGTGGATCGCCAGATGCTGGTTGGTTAGCTTACCCGCCTCTTTCAGAGTTATCGCATAGTCCTGGTCTTGGTCAAAACTTCTATATCTGGGGCATTCAAATTTCAGGTATCGGTAGTTTAGCAACAGGTATTAACTTTATCGTAACGATCATTAAAATGCGGACACCGGGTATGAAAATGATGCAGATGCCGATGTTCACTTGGTCGGTATTCTCTAGTTGTATTATGATCATCTTTGCATTTCCGATTTTAACAGTTACGTTAGCTCTGCTGTTCCTTGATCGTTCCCTAGGTGCGCATTTCTTCACCCTAGATGGTGGGGGCAATCCGATGATGTATATCAATTTAATATGGATGTGGGGACACCCTGAAGTTTACATTGTTGTAGTGCCATCCTTTGGTATCTTCTCGGAAATCGTGGCAACCTTCTCCAAAAAGAAATTATTCGGTTATAAGTCAATGGTTTTTGCAATGTTAATTATTAGTTTACTTTCCTTCTTCACATGGGCGCATCATTTCTTCACCATGGGTTCAGGTGCAGACGTTAACGTATTCTTTGCGATATCGACCATGCTCATTGCGATACCGACGGGGGTCAAAGTGTTTAACTGGTTGTTCACGATGTTCCGCGGCAGAATTAGGTTTACGACGCCAATGATGTGGACGATTGCTTTTATTCCTTGTTTTGTTGTCGGGGGAATGACGGGAGTATTACTTTCCGTGGCACCGGCTGACTTCCAGTTCCACAACAGCTATTTCTTGATTGCGCATTTCCACCAAGTACTTATCGGTGGCGTTGTGTTTGGTTATTTTGCAGGACTTTACTATTGGTGGCCGAAGATGTTCGGTTTCAAGTTGAACGAACATATCGGCAAGTGGGCTTTTTGGCTATGGAACATTGGTTTCTACGTTTGTTTCATGCCGCAGTACTTCTTGGGTTTAGACGGAATGACACGCCGTACGTACACGTACAGTTGGGATATGGGCTGGGGACCACTTAACGTTGTATCCACTGTTGGGGGATTCCTCATGGGAATCGGGTTCCTATTCCAAGTATGGCAAATTGCCCATAGTATTAAATTCAGAGAGCGCGATGTGACAGGAGATCCTTGGGATGGTCGTACGCTGGAGTGGTCAATTCCATCACCTGCACCGCTGTATAACTTTGCTGTTCTTCCAGACGGGAAAGACACCGATGCATGGTGGGAACAAAAGCAACAGCATGGACCAAAAGGCGTGAAACATCCAGCTAGTGCTTATGAACCAATTCATATGCCAAAAAACTCAGCAATTCCATTTATTATGTCTATGCTTTGGTTTTTTGCCGGCTTCGGATTCGTGTGGAACTGGCTGTGGTTGGCGATACCTGCGATGATAGGGGTTGCCATTTGTATGGTGGCTCGCTCGTTCTCTTACGATACCGATTATTACATTCCGGTAGATGAAGTGAAACGAACTGAAGCTGCGTTGAAAGGGGCGAACGTTTAATGGCACAGGCTAGTGCGCATCATGGACACCATGATCATGAACATGATCACGAGTCGCTCAAAACATTCGGATTCTGGATCTTTCTCATAACGGACTGTATTTTGTTCGGATCCTTATTTGCGACTTATATTGTGCTTCACCAGAATACGAACGGGGGACCTACTCCCGAAGAATTATTTAAAATGCCAGGCATCATCGCGGAAACCTTCATCTTGCTTACAAGTAGTTTCACCAGCGGCCTAGCTGTCCTAGGCATGCACAAAGGGAATATGAAACAATTGATTGGTTGGTTAGCGGTTACGGTTCTCCTCGGTGCTTCCTTTATCGGGTTGGAGTTGTCAGAGTTCATCACTATGGTTACGCATGAGAACGCGACAATTAGTACAAGTGCTTTCTTGTCAGCATTCTTCACCTTAGTAGGAACACACGGAATTCACGTTACGGTTGGATTGGTCTGGATGATCGGATTAATTTTCCAATTGAAACGCAGAGGGATCACGGCTGTAACTAAACGTAAAGTGGAAGTCATTTCTTTGTACTGGCATTTCCTTGACGTCGTATGGATCTTTGTATTTACGGTCGTTTATTTAATGGGGGTGATGTAGGATGAGTCAATCAAAAGCGGGTTCGCACGATGCCCATGCATCGCACGGTTCTCTCAAGTCATACATCCTTGGTTTCGGCCTTTCTATCGTGTTGACGATTATTCCATTAATTACCGTGATGAATCATCTGCTTAGCAAGACAGGTACACTGGTGCTAATCCTAGTTATGGCGGTACTGCAATTCGCCGTTCAATTGTTCTTTTTCATGCATTTGAAAGAAGGCGAGAACGCGCGTTGGAACATCATGGCCCTTATCTTTGGTCTCGTTATCTTGTTGACAATAGTAGCGGGCTCGATTTGGATTATGACCTACAACACCGTGGCACATTAAGAGACGGTGTATTATAAAGCTGTTGACACGTTTAGTGTCAGCAGCTTTTTTGCATTCAAACGAGTCGTAGAAAAGCACTTCCAAGTGTTGAAAAATCATGAAACCGATTCACAGAGGAAATAAGCGTGTGCTATTATTAAATGATTCCCATTACAGGAGAACCCGTATATGACTAATGAACATCTCGATGTGCGACAAATTTCACTCGTCTTCTATGAAGAAGAGCACCAAGAGGCGCTTGAGCTTTTTTATTTAACTGATGAGCAGTTGCAATTTACGGCTTCACCCAAGGCTGCTCTTGATGTTGCGAAATCAGATAAGCAACGTTTTCCTGTCGTCATTTTGTCAGAAAACGTACCAGTGGGCTTTTTCGTGCTGCATGTGGGTGAAAATATCCAGCCTTTTACGAGAAATCCAAATGCAATATTACTGAGAGCTCTCTCGGTCAATTATGAACATCAAGGCAATGGATATGGGAAACAAGTTTTACGTTTATTGCCGAGTTTCGTAGCGATGCATTTCGGTGAAATCAATGAGATCGTCTTAGCTGTTAATGAAACGAATCCGATAGCTAAACGACTCTATGAGAAGATGGGCTACGTGGACAAGGGTTTTAGAAAAGAGTTCGATAAAGGGGATCAAATCATTTTACATTATGCGGTACATGCATGATATAGAGTCTAATTTGCCTACCCCTAATAAAAAAGTCTTGTGGAACCTAAGGTTCCCAAGACTTTTTTAGGTTAACAATTGTTTTTTCTATTTTGCCGCTGCTTGGCTTCTTGCTTTTCGTGCTGAACGGCTTTCTCACCAAATTGATCCAAACGGGAAGGACTGCTGGCAGGTCCGTTATTCTTTGGCGTGTTATTTCTTCCACCCATGTTCATCACCTCCACCAATTAAAGCATTTGCGATAACCCTTAACTTCATGCAGAAGGGAACAAAACAGTTGTCAACGTGTCGCTGTCATGATACATTATGTATCAAGGATACTAATTGTATCGTGTATCCGAAGATTTGGACAAGCCATCTAGTATGAATGGAGAGGAGCCCAATGATCCGCAGAAGCCAGCGATTTCGTAACTACCTCGATGAGAACTTGATTCACCTGCATAAGAATCTGTTCATTAGTCCTTCGGATCCACTGTATCACGAGAAAGTGATTCGTTATTTGGATTCCCGTTCTCCGGAAGCGCATTTTAAGCTTGGGCAGAAATTTCAGTTGAGAGGCAATCGGAAGAGGGCGCTTTTTCATTACAAGGAAGTTTTGAAAACGTACCCATCTCCGTTCTACTCAGCGGCGAATCGGGCTATTCATCACATGGATGAGCAGCATGCGACAGCGCTAGCGCAGATGGAATCTGCTGCATATGCGGAACCGCACAAACAGTTACTTCCTCCTTTTATGAAATCATTACTCATCGTGTTATTTGTCTTAAATTTATTATTAATCCTTTTATTTTTTGGTGAAAATCCGATTTATAAAATGATCTCGACGTCGAAGGTATGGGGCGTAGGATCAAATGTCACTTATGAGACGGTGGATGTACCCTATGTATCGTATTTATTACCGGATGTGAAGAATGAAGAGATTGAATCTGAGCTTCACAAGCTAGCCATTGAGTTAGCTAAAGATATGCCCAACCATAACATCATTATTTATGGCATTATTTCTAATGATGTCAGGGATCGCGGCAAAACGATGCTGCTGACGAACGATGAGATGACCAAGAGTGCGATTGTTATCGCGCAATATTATCCTGGGGCAAATCGATCGGTCAACATTCGCTTCTTAAACAGCCAGTTTGACAAGCACCAACCGCTTAATGCGATTGGTGCTAATTTAGTTAGAACAGCTCTAGCAGCATATCGTAACGATTATGGGAAAGAACCTCGTGGCTTGGAATGGCTTGTTCAAGACTATCCCAATAATTATTTGAGTTTTATTCCAGTGGAAACGTCTTCAAGATCGAATACAATTCATACTAGTTATGATGGCAGTGGTGGCTGGGTATACGATTCTGCTGCAGATCAATTGAAAACTATGTTTTACGCGAATGTGCCCAGTGGGGACAGCATCCCTTTCGAGCCTTTGCATATCGAGATAAATAAAGCGCAGCATCGTTTGAAACTGCTTAGCGGTTCAAATCTTTTATGGGATAAAGAAATCGGTTTAGGCGCAAACGACAGCACCCCTCTGGGAAGCTTTCAAGTGAGGGATCGTGTGCTTAACCCAATGGGTAAACGTCAGCAAAGCTACGGGGATGCAGGACTGGGCATGGGAGCTATCGCCCTCCATGGTACCACGGATGAAAGCTCGTTAGGCGCAGATAAATCGCTAGGCTGTGTTCGTTTGTCAAACGAAGATATTCAACAATTGTTTGCGTTCGTTCCTAAAGGCGCTGAGGTTCAGATTGCCACAGCAAGCTGGGTATCTAATAATGAGCTTAAAGCAGTCGATGGTACGAATCTATTGATTCCCAATTCACTTCCTCTTATTAATGAAAAGCCGGTGCATCTTATTTTTCATTGGTTGGGGTGATCTTGTCACAAACAAGAAGGGGACTTCGTCTTAAGAGAGAAGTCAAAAAAAACGAATGACGAAATTGGAGGATTCCCCTATGACACTTAGAATGGAATATCGTAAAGAACATCCCGAAGCGTTTCAAGCCATGATCAAATTGGAGAAACATGTAACGGAGAGCGGCATTGATCGCACGCTGCTAGAGCTTATTAAGATTCGCGCTTCACAGATAAATGGCTGTGCCTTTTGCTTGAATATGCATACGAATGACGCAAGATCTCAAGGCGAAACAGAACAGCGTATTTACTTGCTTAGCGCTTGGCGGGAAGCACCTTACTACACAGATGCGGAAAGAGCTGTATTGGCACTTACGGAGGCCGTTACGCTGATCTCGGAAGCTGGTGTTCCACAAGCTGTTTATGACAACGTTAGGGTGTACTACGAGGCTAAACAATTTGTGGCAATTCTTATGGCGATTAATACCATTAATTGTTGGAATCGACTGGCTATTGCGACGGGCATGATGCCTAGCTAACAGCAAAAAGAAGCAGCTGCGCTTTTGGAAAGATTGACATCCAAAAGATGCAGCTGCTTTTTTTTATTTGAGAAGTTTTTTCATTACATTAAATTTTCTGGGTTTAATTTCTCTAGCTCTGCAATAACGAAACGACCGTCTTTACGAATCAAAACGTCATCAAAGTAAATCTCGCCGCCGCCATACTCAGGGCGCTGAATTAACACCATGTCCCAATGTACAGATGAGCGATTCGTATTATCGGCAGTTTCATAGGCTTGACCCGGCGTAAAATGAATACTGCCATCGATCTTCTCATCGAATAGGATATCTTTCATTGGATGCTTGATGAAAGGATTCACACCGATTGCGAATTCGCCAATAAAGCGTGCGCCATCATCAGTATCGAGAATATCGTTCAGCTTTTTGCTATCATTGCTGGTCGCTTCTATGATCCGGCCATTTTCAAATCGGAGTACGATGTTTTCGAAAGAAGTGCCGCTGTAGATGGTCGGCGTATTATAGCTAATGACACCGTTGACAGATGTTTTCACAGGTGCGGAGTAAACTTCGCCATCTGGGATGTTTCTAAGCCCTGAACAGGGGACTGCTCCAATATTTTTAATAGAGAAGCTAAGGTCGGTTCCTGGGGAAACGAGTCGCACACGATCTGTACGATTCATTAAATCAACCAAAGATTCCATAGCAACAGCCATTTTGCTGTAATCAAGATTACAAACATTGAAGTAGAAATCTTCAAAAGCTTCCGTGCTTTTACCAGCCAATTGCGCCATCGAAGGATTTGGGTAACGCATTACACACCATTTGGTATTATTGATGCGCTCGTCAAATAGAGGACGTTGGAAAAATTTTAAATATAATTTCATTTGCTCATCGGGAACATCGGAAGATTCAGTTATGTTGTCTCCGCTTCGTACGGCAACGTAGGCATCCATCTGTTTCATACGGGCCAGCTCAAAATCCGACCATTCTTTGAACTGCTCCTCCGTGCCTCCTAGCTGCAGACTTCTAAGAATAGCAGGCTCACGAAGCTCTATGAATGGTTTGCCGCCAACCGCATACACTTCTTCAATAAAGCATTTTGCAAGCTCGGGGTCTTTGACACCGATCATTTCAATTAATATGTTCTCGCCGGGTTGTAAGCTTACAGAGTAGCGGATAATGTTACGTGCGAAGGTTTGTAATCTTGGATCTCTCATACGGTAGGACTCCCTCATTTGAAAATAGTTACTTTCAAATTATAGCGTATTCGTCAACTCGATGCGAATTCATTAAGTCATTTCGTGGAAGTGTACGGGTATGCTACAATGTAAATCGATGTAAAGCTGTAGCGATCAGTGAATGAATCAAACACAACTAGAGGAGGACTTCATGGCAAAACAACAAATTAAAGTGCCTTTCGGATACGAACCGCCGGCTCAAACCCGTAAAGGAACGGTCCTCATCTTCGAAACTTTCGAGGATTGGACAGACACAGACATTGGCCGTATAGCCTCATGGGCAGATAAGCGGAAGTTTGTCCGCGCGATTTTTTACCCGCAGCACGAAGAGACTCTGCGTAGAATGGGAATTCCTTGCGATTTACCGTTTCATGCGCGAGTAAAACAGTTGGAAAGTTATTTGCGCCAGACACCTTCGTCTGTCCTGCTGGATATCGATACATGGGAAGGGAAAAGGAAAAAATATACGCCCTTGGATACCTCGTTGAATTTTTTAACAGAAAAAAATCCAGGACCCTATTTTATCATGGTGAGCGATCGTTATGCGAACCTCTTCGTGACCTATCCATCGTTTAAGGAATGGATTAAGAAAGTACGGTTGGTCATTGATGTCCGATTCGACGCTCAGCTGCATGATAAGCTATACGATTACTCGGAGCGATGGGAAGTTGTTGATCTTACAAATGAACATCAATAAACCCCTTACGAACGGTAGATTATTTATTCTTATTTTAGTCGTGACCGTCGCAGGGATGAGTCAGGGGATGCTGATGCCACTGCTGACGATTCTGCTCGATCGCTCCGGCGTATCTGCCGACGCCAACGGTTTTAATGCAGTGGCGCTCTATATTGGAATCTTTTCGACGATGTTTTTTATAGAAAAACCAGTAAGACGGTTCGGGTATAAGCCAGTAATAACGGTGGGAATGATCCTTGTTACGTTAGCAACATGTCTATTCCCAGTTTGGCAGCAGCTAGGCTTCTGGTTTGTGCTTCGATTAATGGTTGGGGTCGGAGACAGCGCCCTTCATTTTGCAACGCAACTCTGGATCGTTTCCTCGAGCCCCAAAGCGCATAGAGGTCGGAATATATCCTTATATGGTATGGCCTATGGCCTCGGATTCAGCTTGGGCCCTATTGGCATTAGCCTGCTGAAGTCGGGAACATGGGTACCTTTTCTCACAACGAGCGGTTTTTTCCTAATCGTTCTAGCGTTCTTGCTGCGATTGCCAAATGAACGACCAGAGCAGAGTGAGAGCGGTGAAGCTGTACATAAACGGGCCTCAAAGGTATTTGCGCTTGCGTGGTTTCCACTCATTCCATCATTGCTTTATGGGTATATGGAAGCCTCGATGAATAGCAACTTTCCGCTCTATGCGCTCCGTATAGGCCTCACTGAGGACAATATTGGATTGCTGTTGCCGATTATCGGCATAGGTGGTCTCATCATGCAACTGCCCCTAGGTATTTGGAGCGATCGTATTGGACGCAAAAACATCTTGATGGTAGCAGGCTTCGTTGGAGCATTTGCTTTTGTATGTCTGCCTTTAGCGGGCAGTAATATGTGGTTAATCGGCGTTCTCTTTGGCATTGCAGGAGGGATGGTAGGCTCGTTCTTCTCGCTAGGACTGGCTTATGCCGCAGACATTTTGCCGAAGCACTTACTGCCAACTGCAAATGTCATTGGTTCTATCCAGTACAGCATGGGAAGCATCGCTGGTCCGCTCATTGGCGGTTTAAGTCTTCGTTATCTTAGTTATGCAAGCATTTTTTACTTCCTTGGCTTCTTTTATTTCATATTTGTGGTAGCTGGCTTTGCTTTTCAACGTTCTGGAGGATGGAAAAAGACACTCAGACCTTAACGGGTACTTGAGTGTCTTTATTAATTAATGGAATTAACCGATTACGTAGCTAGCTGCGCGGTCCGTCATATAGCGTTCGATTAAAATGGTTAGCATGGAAATGCCGATTTCATTTTCTCCGCCTTCGGGAATAATGATGTCGGCATATTTCTTGGAAGGCTCGATAAATGCATCATGTATGGGCTTAACTGTCATTAAGTATTGATCGAATACGGATTGCAGCGTCCGGCCTCGTTCATTGATATCACGAGAAAGACGACGTAATATCCTGACATCAGAATCCGTATCTACGAACACTTTAATATTCAAAGCGCCGCGCAGCTCTTCATCGGTCAGTACATGAATCCCTTCCAGTAACACAATCGGCTTCACTTCAATATGAATGGTTTCTTGCGAGCGAGCATACTTGGAAAAATCATAAACGGGAATATCAACTGAATTTCCGTTTCTTAATTCGCTTAAATGCTGTAAGAGCAAACCGTTCTCAAATGCGTTTGGATGATCGTAATTTATGCGTTCCCGCTCTTCGAAAGTAAGATTACTATGAGGAAGATAATAATTATCTTGCGATATTAATGTCACGTTCGCAGAACCCAGCTTGTTCATGATGGAACGAGCAACTGTTGTTTTTCCTGATCCGGTACCCCCGGCTATACCAATAACAAGCATGAATTGTAGTGCCTCCCCAAGTAACTTGAAACGTATCCCGATTAGTTTAACATAATGTTCGTCAAAAATGAAAAAAGCGATCGTTTTTCGATCGCTTTTTTCATCTTTGAAGCTTATTAACGGATTTGTTTGGGGGTGTGAAACTTTTCCTGATTGGCCTCAAGATCCTGTGAGGCTTGTGTCAATTGCTCCAATGTCTGCTGTACTTGCTGTCCGTATTCCTGTGTATCAAAGGTGTGTAATTGGTCTTGTGCTGCAATTATTTGCTGCTTTGCCTGAACGAGTGCGGCTTGAGCCGATTGAATGGCTTGAGGATCGGCTCGCGTAATTGCCATATGAAGCTTATGTTCAACTTTCTGTGCAATCAGAATGGCTTGTTCGGCTGCTTCCATCGCGTGTTTAACGGGTGCTTGGTGTTGTCTGCTCTCTGTCATCTTATGTAGTTCCTCCTTAGATGAATAAGTGTTCGTTGGTGTTTGAATTCGACTCTACTACATTGCTCTAAATGTAGAGGAATCATTCCTATAGCGGGAAATTGTTTTATTTCCTGGGCAAGCGCAAAATATGAGGGTTGTTTATTAAATTCGACATCTATTATTGGAAAATTCTTAATAAATAAACAAATTTAAAGATTGTTTAGGCGATAACTTATAGAATCAAAATAAAGATGGACAAACGAAAGGATTCTTTTTAAGCTAGAACTAATCGATATTTTTTGACAAGAATAGACATTGAAGGCTTGATAGGGGATGAAGGTATGACAAAATTAAATCGTCTAAGCTTGATTGCGGCAGCTACCGTGCTGCTTTCTGGATGCGGTGCTGCCAAGACGAATCAGGCAAACGTTGCAACATATAAACCCACCTTAGAAGTAAGCGCTGATGTAAAAGACGATACGGCAACCTTACATATATCGACAGATCTCATCTTATCCAAAGAGCATTATGACCATGCACGCAAACAAGGCGAAGGCCATATCCATTTATCCCTGGACCAAGGGGAAAAGGTTAATGTAATGGACAGACAGGAGGTATTGGAGCACTTGAGTAAAGGCGCACATACCGTTAAATTATCTCTACATAATAATGATCATACCCCATACGATGTAAGCAAAACGATTAATTTCGATGTGAAATAGGAGCCCATATCTTGTGCCAAATATAAAAAAGAGATTAAGTTTGCAGCAACGAATCATCTTTCTTGTGACGTGCGCAACGGTACTCATGCTGTCGACGATGATGGCTTTCGATACGATTAGTTTAAATCAATCGATCCGCCAAGCTTATGTAAGTCAGATAAGCGGGATGACCATTGCGATCAACGGACGTTATGAAGAATCACACTCTATAAGCGATATTCAACAAATTTTTGATTATATTCAGTATAAAAATAACCGTGTTCTTGAAATGAAGCTCTATGATAAACAGGGAAAGATTTTGGCGGCTTCCAATCGCTTGGAGGTTGGGAAAATTCTACATCCGTCTAGAGTCATGCTGCCGGCTGAAGATAAAACCATTGTTGACCGCATGCCAATGGAGGAGAGTGATAAGCCCATCGTACGCTTAACTGCTCCTCTACAAGAGGATGGCGCTGTGGTTGGAGCCGTTGAGGTGATTTTCGATTCTTCCGAGGAAACGGCATTACTCAAGGCTCGCACGAAGTTAATCCTAGTAGTTGGCATTAGCATCGCCATCATTTTATCTACGCTATTATGGCTGATTTTGCGCAAGATTGTCATTCGTCCGCTGCACCGATTAAGGGAAGCAGCAACCCTTGCGAAGCAAGGCGTCGAGCTGCCTAAGCTTGAATTCAAAGCATCCCCCGAAATCGAAGACGTATCCGACGCGTTTAATGATATGGTGGATAACTTGGATTTACGTTACCAAGAGCTCCAGCATGCATTGCACACGCTGCAAAGCACGCAGGATAAGCTTGTGCAATCTGAGAAAATGGGAGCACTGGGTGGACTTGTCGCTGGTGTTTCACATGAGATTAATACCCCGATCGGAATCGGCGTGACGGCTGTCTCTTATCTGGATCAGAAGACGAAGGAATTCCAAAGCTTATATGAAACAGGGAAGATGAAGAAGTCCGACCTAGAACTGTTCCTTTCAGTTGTAAAAGAGACGAATGAAATGGTGCAGTCCAATTTAGACCGTGCGTCTTCTTTGATTCGCAGCTTCAAACAAATATCTGTTGATCAAAGCGTTGAGGTTAAGCGTTCCTTTCACCTCCATGAGTATTTGAAGGGCATCATTGTGAGCTTGAAACCAACTTTGAAAAAAACGAGGCTTCGTGTGCATGTATATTGCGAGGATCATTTAGTGCTCTACTCGTATCCAGGCGCTTTATCCCAAATCATCACGAATTTAGTGATGAATTCATTGAATCATGCCTATGCCCCTGAAGAGGAAGGAAACCTTCATTTGTGTGTAGCTGATCATGGAGATCGAATTACCTTGGCCTACACAGATGACGGTAAAGGAATGAACCAGGAGGTTCTAGATCAAATTTTCGATCCTTTCTTTACTACGTGTCGTGGTAAGGGGGGAACAGGACTTGGTATGAATATTGTTTACAATTTAGTCACGCAATCGCTTGGTGGCACCATTCGTTGTTCCAGCTCCTTAGGTAAAGGGAGCCTGTTCCAAATTGAAATTCCAAAAGAGGAGGAATCCGTGTAATGACATATAACGACCAGCCGATTGATCAAGATGAGCTACTTTTTGCAGATGAGGAAGATACGGATTCCGTTGTAGAAGCAGAAGGCGACCAAGAGCCATGGGTTGTGCTAATTGTTGACGATGAAAAACAAATTCATCAAGTAACGAAGATGGTTTTGCAGGATTTTGAATTTGATGGAAAAAAACTTGAGTTTCACAGCGCTTTTTCGGCACATGAAGCCAAACAATTGCTGACGAATCAGCCGAAAGCAGCTTTGGTCTTGTTAGATGTTGTGATGGAGCAGGATGATGCGGGACTCCAAGTTGTGAAATACATTCGCGAGGAACTGAGGAATCGCGCAATTCGTATTATTTTGCGTACGGGTCAGCCGGGTCAAGCTCCTGAGAAAACCGTGATTATGGATTATGACATTAATGACTACAAGGAAAAAACAGAGTTAACTACTCAAAAGTTGTTCACAACGGTTGTTACCGCTCTTCGTTCTTACCGGGATATTAAAACGATCGAGAAGAGTAGGTCGGGATTAGAAGAAATCATTAAATCTTCAGCTACTCTGTTCGAGCTGCAATCGATGAAAAAGTTCGCGTCAGGCGTACTGACGCAAATGACGTCTATCGTGAATTTACATAAGAACGCTCTTCACTGCAGTTTCGCGGTAACGAAAGGTATAGAGGACATCTATATTTTAGCGGCTAGCGGCGACTATGCTTCAGGAAGCGATCAAAGGGCCCGCGATGTAGTCCCGGACGAGGTCCTTGGTGAGATTGAGCAAGCTTTCCATACGAAAAAAAGTTCCTTCGCTCCGGATCGCTTCGTTATTTATTTTCAGAGCAAAATGGGCATGGAAAATGTCATTTATATGAATGGATTCAAGGCACTCACCGAATGGGAGCACTATCTGGTAGATATTTATTGTACGAACGTATCGGTTGCCTTCGAGAACATTTATTTAAACGAGGAATTGGAAAGCACGCAGAATGAAATCATTTATACAATGGGTGAAATTACGGAGACAAGATCGAAGGAAACTGGTCATCATGTAAAGCGGGTAGCGGAGTATTCGCGTCTGCTCGCGATTAAGTACGGTTTATCAGAACAAGAAGCAGAAGTTATCAGACTCGCCTCCCCGATGCATGATGTCGGCAAAGTCGGCATCCCCGACGCGATTTTGAATAAGCCAGCCGCGTTAACCAAAGAAGAGTTTGATATTATGAAAACTCATTCAAATCTAGGTTACGAGATGTTGAAGCACTCAAACAAACAAGTTCTGAATGCTGCAGCCATTATCGCACAGCAGCATCATGAGAAGTATGATGGCATGGGCTACCCGCAAGGTCTCAAGGGCGAAGAGATTCACATCTATGGGCGAATCACCGCGTTAGCGGATGTATTTGACGCTTTGTGCAGCGATCGTGTCTACAAGAAGGCGTGGGAGCTAGAAAGGGTGCTTGAGCTCCTGAGGTCAGAACGTGGGCATCACTTCGATCCTGTTATTGTTGACCTCTTCTTAGCCCATCTTGACGAATTTCTCGTCATTAAAGAAAAATATAAAGAACAACGTTAGCTTAACCAAAAAGGCTGGTCTCCCGTGGATGATTGACGGTAGATCAGCCTTTTTTTATTTGATTATTCAAAAATACGCTCAACTCTGTAATTAGGAAAGTCGCCTCGGAAGATGCCGAAATTGTATTCAAGTGGGGTCTGATCGATTAAATAGGTAAAGGTTTTGACCTGTAAGCAGGGCATGCCTTCTTTAATATTGAGCAATTTACTCGCGGTTTTGTCGGCGAGCACAGGTTTGATATTTTCAACAGAGCGATGAATGCTTAATTTGTACTTTGTCTTCAGATGCGTAAAAAGGGAGCCGTCCCAGTTATCATTGGATAATCCAGGTGCTAAACTCCAAGGGATGAAGGTTCTTTCGTAAATGAGAGGCTCTTCATCTGCATACCGAACACGGATGATTCGGGTGATCGGCGAGTTCGTCGGAATTTGCAGAAATTCGTCAAGCGGCGACTCAGCAGGAATAACGCTTGCCTCGATAATTTTGTTGCCAGGTACTTTACCTTGGGAAAGAATATCTTCAGCAAAGCTCCGAGTGGGCAGGAGCTGAAGTTCTTTGCGTTTAATAAACGTTCCTTTGCCCTGGATGCGTTCGAGAATACCCTCGCTTTCAAGTTCCTGCAAAGCAAACCGGACTGTCGTTCTGCTCACTTGAAATTGCTCGCAAAGCTCGGATTCTGTCGGAATACGATCTCCTACTTTGTACACACCTAGCTGAATATCTTTCATTATTTGTTCCTTTACGACAAAGTAAAGGGAGTTTCGATGTCTCTTTGTCATTACAAATATCCTCCGCTAACATGTGTTGTCATCTTTTTACATTATAAAGCAATAGACAATGAATGTGAATAGGAAGCTATTGGTTTAAAAACTAAAAAAATAGCGTTATTTTTAATATTTTTTGTTAAATTTCTAATTGACATTTGTAGTTACAAATAATAACATTGATTTAAATGTTATTACAAATAAAATATGGCATGGGGGGCTTTTTAATGAAAACGATTACCTTGAGCAAAACTGTTGTATGCGCTTTATTTGTTGGGTCCGTTGTATCAGGTTGCAGCGTTGCTCCATCTTCAAATCCTAGTTCATCTCCAACGGCAGTAAGCTCAGCGGGGGCCACAGGTGAACCGTCCAAGACCGCACTCGATTGGAGCAAATTAGACGATCCCTCTCTGAAAGGTAAGACAATTACGGTTATTCTTGTTGACCCGGACGGTAAACTCACTGACATTACGAAGAAGTTTACTGAACAAACAGGGATTAAAGTGAATGTGATTGGCGTTGATTATAACTCGCTGTATGGTAAAATCACGACGGCCTCACTTTCCAATTCCTCGGATATCGATGTTATTGAAATGGATACCATCTGGGCCGGCCAATTTTTCAAAGGTAACATTGCGGAAGATTTGACAACTGTCATTCCAGCCGATGTGCTTAAGAAATATACGCAATCTTCGCTTGATTCGGTCATTTATGATAAACATGTTGTTGCGATGCCTTACTATTCAAGCACCAAGCATCAGTATTGGAACAAGGAAATGTTGAAGAAAGCCGGTTACGACGCACCTCCGAAGACACTAGATGAATTCCGTGCGATGTCGAAGAAATTAACGCAATCAGGCATATACGCGTCAGGTTGGTCTTGGAAGCAAGCAGAGTCGCTGAATATTGATTTCGGGACGATCGTTTCTGCGATGGGAGGTAAGTTCGTAGACGAGAAAGGTCAAATTAAAGTGAATTCCAAAGAAGCGGTAGCAGCGCTTCAATATATGAGCGATCTCATTAATGTCGATAAAACAGTGGATCCCGGTAGCTTGCAATGGACGGAAGACGATGTGAAGAATGCTTTTGCAGCTGGGAAAATTTCATTGATGAACAACTGGGAAGGCATGTTTACCGATCTGAATGATCCTACTAAGTCTCAGGTAGTCGGGAAGTCGGACATGAGCTTGATTCCTGGGCAAGGTAGTGTAGTCTCAGCGGCTATTTCAGGTTCTGAAGGTATCGCCATTATGAAAAGTAGTAAAAATAAGCAAGCAGCACTTGCTTTTCTGAAGTGGATCGGCTCCAAGGATTTCCAACTGGCTGATTATAAGGAGAAGGGTGTGTATCCTGCTTTGGCAGAACTTTACACAGACCCGCAAGTTATTGCCCTTGACGAATCCAAAACAATTGGGAAAGTATTGGAGCAATTTAATTATGGTTTTAATCGTCCGAACGCACCTGGTTACGTGGAGTGGGCAGATATTTTATCCAACCAAATTTATAGTGCGCTCATTATGAAGCAAACGCCTCAGCAAGCGCTTGACGAAGCGGCAGTTAAAATTGATGAGGCCATTAAGCGAGCAGCGAAGTAAACAAACAGGGGGAAATGCAGTGGCCGTTCGTGCGCGTAAAGATACGACGCTAGCAATCATTTTGCTAGCTCCAACGATTTACATTTTATTTAAAGTGTTCATTGTACCTATTTTTCAATCGACGGTATGGAGCTTTTATAAATACAATTTAATGGATGGATCTGCGATTGAACCTGTTGGTTTGCGCAATTACGCGGAAACGTTCCAGCTGCACGATTTCTGGGTATCTATGGGGAATACGGCTTACTTCACCGTTTTCTCCGTTGGATTTGAACTTATCTTAGGTTTTTTTAGTGCAATGGTCCTGAACCATATGTTTAAGGGGCGAATTTTCTTTCGCGGTATGATTATTGTTCCATGGGCCATGCTAACGCTCGTCAGCGGATTACTTTGGAACTGGATATATCAACCTGGGTATGGCGCTTTATCCGTAGTTTTGCACGATTTACATGTGCTTGCGCCGGATTCCAATCCTCTATGGCTTTCTAGTTCATTAAAGGTTGTTACCTTTGCCGCGATTGCAGATATATGGAAAATGACCCCTTTCATGACACTGCTTTTGCTTGCAGCTATGCAGTCAATTCCTGCCTCGCTGTATGAAGCAGCTGTTATGGATGGAGCTGGTTTCTGGAAAAAGATCACCCATATTACGATCCCGCAGCTTCTTCCTGCGGCGATCGTAGCCGTGGTGCTGCGGATCATAGGAGCGTATCGTGTGTATGACATATTAACTGTTTTTACGGGAGATCCGAAGACTTCGATTTCCTATCTGACCTTCAATTACTCGTTTCGTTATTTCTATCTGGGTAAAGCTTCGGCTATGGCGTGGGTTTCCACATTATTCATCCTCATTCTGATTATTATTTATATCATGTTACTCAAAAAAAATCAGGATATGGAAGCATAGGAGGCAGCAGATGAATCAGATGAAGCAGCAAGTGGAGCACAACACACCCACGGCAGCGTCAACCCAATGGAGATCGCTTTTGTTTAAAGTGAATTCGAATGAATTGATGCCGCCTTTTTATTTATGGTTGACCATTGTCGCATTAACATTATTTACCTTAGCACCATTCGTTTACTTAATTACGACCTCATTCAGTCAGTCTAAGGATCTACTCTCAGGAAATCTCATTCCGCAATCCCTGACACTATCGAATTATGGCAAATTATTTGATGGGAAGGCTGGCAGTGATTTTTTACACGCCATTTATAACAGTATTTCAGTTGGTTTCTGGACAACAGGCATTACCATTTTCGTGGGGATTTTCGCTTCATATGCACTTGCTCGATTACGTTTTCGTTTACGTGTGACGGTGCTATTTACGATTTTGGCTATGCAGCTTTTGCCATCGATTAGTATTATCGTGCCCATGTACATCATGATGCGGGATGGCATATCTATAAACATTCCATTCACCTCGATTGCGCTGCTGCACACGAAGCCGCTATTAGACACGCATTTTGCGCTGACCGTTGCTTACATCTCGTTTTCGTTGCCCTTTGCGATTTGGCTGATGACCGGATATTTTCAATCGATTTCCAAAGAGCTGGAAGAGGCTTCCTACATGGATGGTTGCGGTAAATTAAACACAATGTTTCGGATTATTCTTCCATTGGCCCTTCCAGGCATTGCAGCAACAGCGATTTTCACCTTTTTGAATTCATGGGACGAGTACATGTTCGCAAGTGCTTTTAGTCAAACCTATGCTTCCAAAACATTGCCAATTGCAGTTAGAGAATTTATTGGTAAACATAGTATCGATTGGGGCTTGATGACAGCTGGAGGCGTGATTGCTTCGCTGCCACCAGTGCTGATTTCATTATTCTTATACCGTTATATCGTCAGCGGCCTATCGGCTGGAGCAGTGAAAGAATAAAAAATCTGCAAATATCGGCAAAATCGGAATATTTAAAGCAAAAAAGCCGAATCCTGATTATAATTAGCAAATATTCTGCCCCTCCCTCTTTTTTACGAAGACGGAGGGGCATTTATTTTAGTTTACAATTCCTGTATGCTAGAAAAGGGCTTGAGATAGACAGAAAGAGGGTGTCACCTTGGAAGGAGTCGGACTCGTACTGGAAGGCGGAGGTATGCGTGGGGTATATACCGCAGGAGTCTTGGAGTACTTTATGGAACAAAATTTGTATTTTCCTTATGTGGTTGGCGTTTCGGCCGGCGCTTGCAACGCGGTTTCATATATCTCGAAACAGCAAGGACGCAACAAGAAAGTGACCATTGGGTATATTAGCGATCCCCGCTATTTGAGCTATCGTAATCTAATTCGTCATAAAAGTATATTTGGTATGGATTTTATTTTTAATGTACTGCCAAATGAGCTCGTCCCGTTTGATTATGACACATTTTACAATTCAGATCAGCAATTCGCGATAGGCACAACGGATGCTCATTCTGGGCAACCCATTTATTACACGAAGCATCAACTGATGAAGCAAACGATGCCGATTGTTCAAGCATCCAGCTCGCTGCCTTTTGTAGCTACGCCTATTCATTATGAAGGCCGCACTTTGTTTGATGGAGGGCTGGTGGATCCGATTCCTGTACAAAAGTCAGTCGCTGATGGTAATAAGAAGCATGTTATCGTGTTAACAAAGGAATATGGATACCGTAAACGACCATTTAAGCAAGGTTGGTTAGCTAGAAGTATTTATCCTCAATATAACGGATTAGTCAACGTGCTGGTTAATCGAAGTGAGATCTACAATAATACGTTGGAGACGATTGGGCGTATGGAGCATGAGGGAAGCGCGATAGTTATTCGCCCATCGGCCAAAGTGGTGGTGGGTCGCATGGAAAAAGATCCGAAGAAGTTGGAGGCTTTACATGAACTAGGGTATGAGGATGCGAAGCGAATGGGGCAACAAATGAAAGACTGGCTGTAGGTATAGCCCATTGAAATCTAATGAGTTTCCTGCATAAGCGTTGCAATCAAAGGAAACTTCATGTATGGTAGTAGATACAAACCAATAAGACCCACGGGAGCTTGAGGAGTCAGGCTGAGAATGTGACCATAACTGTCACTAACCGTTAATCTGATCTGGGTAATGCCAGCGTAGAGAATTAGCACAAATGTACGTCCATACGAATTATATCGCATGGGTTTCTCATTTTCTACTCACATGGCGCTCCCGGATTCCGGGGGCTTTTTCTTTTGGTTTAAATCAGAGAGGAGACAGCTACAAATGAAATGGAGTCACATTGCACCACTAATGCTAGTCAGCGCGACTGTAGCCTTATCCGGATGTGGGAATCAAGCGGCAAAACCAGATGCGACATCAACTAAAGCACCAGCTGCTTCGGCGACAGCCACCGCTAGTCAAGCGCCTGTTAAGAAATTAACCGATGTGAAGGTGGTCTTGGATTGGACACCGAATACGAACCACACTGGACTCTACGTGGCCAAAGATCAAGGCTTCTTTGAGCAAGAAGGCTTAAATGTACAAATTATCCAACCTGGTGAAGGTGGAGCCGATACGATGATTGCCTCGGGAGCTGCTGAATTCGGTGTCAGCTATCAGGAAGGCGTCACCCAAGGACGTATTCAAGGCGTACCGTTAGTGTCAATCGCAGCTGTTATTCAGCACAATACGTCTGGTTTTGCATCACCTATAGCTAAAAATATCAAGACGCCTAAGGATTTTGAAGGCAAAACCTATGGCGGTTGGGGCGCTCCAGCTGAAAATGCGATGATTGAATCGCTTATGCAATCTGAAAAAGCAGATGCTTCCAAAGTGAAAATGGTTAATATTGGGGATGCGGATTATTTCACGGCCGTGAAACGTGATATCGATTTTGCCTGGATTTTTTATGCATGGACTGGCGTTGATGCTGAGCTACGCGGTGAACCGCTCAACATGATTTATTTGAACAAATATTCGGATAAACTGGATTATTACACACCAGTTTTGGCGACAAATGAGAAAATGATCAAAGAGAAACCGGAGCTAGTTAAAGCATTCACTGCTGCTGCGGCTAAAGGCTATCAATTTGCAATCGATAAACCGGAGGATGCGGCTAACATTTTAATCAAAGCTGTACCGGATTTGGATAAGAAGCTCGTGATGGCTAGTCAAAAATGGCTCAGTCCACGCTATAAAGACGATGCGCCTCGCTGGGGCGAACAGAAGCGCAGTGTTTGGGAGAATTATGCGAACTGGATGCTGGAGCATAAACTGTTAGAGAAAAACTTAGAAATCGACAAGGCGTTTACGAACGATTTCTTGCCAGCTGGTTCCAAATAATCAAAGGAAAAGGAGTTGAGCTCTATGGCTAATGCTCTTGTTAGTATTCAAATTATTCCTAAAACAAAAAATAACGAAGATGTAATTCCCTATGTAGATCGCGCGATTGAAGTGATTGCCAAGTCTGGCGTTAAATATTTTGTCAGTCCGTTAGAAACAACGATGGAAGGGGAACTGGCTCAGCTTCTTGCTATTATCCAGGATATGAATGAAGCTATGATCGAAATGGGAAGCCCAAATGTGATTTCCCAAGTCAAGATTTATTTCAACCCTTCAGGCGCGTCGATGGACAAGCTGACAGAAAAGTACAGATAATGAAACAGCATCGCTGGTTCAAAGCGGGATGGCCACCATTCGTTGTGGTCATCCTTGTGTTGCTTTCATGGCAGCTTGCCGTTACTTGGGGGAATACGGCTAGTTGGCTATTGCCAAGCCCGCTAAAAATCGTGACAGATGGGACGACAGACATGTCGCGTGTGTGGATGCACACTCTTGCAACGATGCGGATTATGCTCATTGGGTTTGGAGTTGGGGTCAGCATCGGGATCGTCACGGCTAGCTTGCTGCATGCGGTGCCGGGGTTTAAAGCTGGTTTTTATCCGCTCCTTATTTTATCGCAAAATGTTCCTACAATAGCATTAGGGCCCCTACTAATCATATTATTCGGCTTCGGCATTTTACCTAAAATCATATTAATTGCTTTGGTTTGTTTCTTTCCTGTGACCATGGCTACGTTAGATGGATTCATGCAAACAGACCGGAGCATGTACAATTATATGCAGATGATTGGGGCAAGCAAGCGGCATATTTTCTTTAAGCTTGAGCTGCCGCATGCCTTGCCTTTTTTCTTCTCGGGGCTCAAAATATCCGCCACCTATAGCGTGATGGGGGCTGTTATAGCAGAATGGTTGGGCAGCGGAGAAGGTTTAGGATATTATATGATTCTACAAAAATCCTCCTTTCGTGCTGACCGAGAATTCGTTGCCATATTCATTATCGTTAGCTTGAGTCTGCTGTTTTTCTGGCTTATTGCAGGGGTTGAGAAGCTTGTTATCCGCTGGAATGCCAAACGTTCATCGTAAGAGGGAGGTGATGAGTAGATGAGCAAATTAGAGCTTCGAGGCATATATCATTCCTTTCCAGTTAAAAAACAAAGAGTTTCTGTGCTTTCTAATATCACCCTGCATGTTAATGATGGAGAGTTTGTCTCGATTATTGGTCCTTCGGGTAGTGGGAAAAGCACGTTGTTTCATATTATTGGAGGTCTTTTGAAGCCTTCTGCGGGTGAGGTTTGGTTGGATGACGTTAACATTACAGGTAGAAAAGGGTTAATTAGCTACATGCCGCAGCAGCCAGCTTTATTTCCATGGCGATCGATAGAATCAAATGTTGTCATTGCGCAGGAAGTTGCAGGAGAGTCTCGCTCAAGCGCACTTGAAAAGGCTAGAGAGTGGCTGCCTAAGGTAGGATTAGGTGGTTATGAGAGAGAACTGCCACATATTTTGTCTGGAGGCATGCAGCAGCGCGTGTCTTTTTTGCGAGCACTGCTCAGTCCACAGGAGCTGATGTGCTTGGATGAACCGTTTGGCTCATTAGATGCTCTGACACGGCAAGATATGCAGGCTTGGCTGCTCAATATATGGGAACAGAACAAACGTTCCATTCTTTTTGTTACGCACAGTATTGAAGAGGCCTTGTTTTTATCGGATCGTATCTATGTGTTGTCTAACAAGCCGTCTACCGTTCTGGAAGAATTGAAGATTCCATTTTCACGACCTCGACAAGAGTCCGTCATGTTGGAACCAGAGTTTCAAAAATTGCGTCTCCATATACAAGCTCATCTGCGTAAGGAGATCATTTATGATAAAAGGCATTGATGCCCACATCCATCTGGATATGTATGATAGATCTAAAGCTGCAGCACTCCTTTCTGAGTTGGAAGAATATAATGTTCAAGCAGTAGTGGCCGTTTCAAGGCATCTAGAATCATGTATAGTGACGAAGCAACTAAGAGATAGTGCGCCTGACCGCGTATTCGCTGCATACGGATACCATCCTGAGCAAGAACTGCCAAATGAGGCGCAACTTATTGAATTAATGGAATGGGTCAGTAGCCATGCGGATGAAATGGTTGCTATTGGTGAAATTGGCTTGCCCTATTATATGCGGCAGGAAGCTGAGGAGAAAGGTATAACCTTTGATTTGACCCCGTATCTAAAGCTTTTAGATCGTCTGCTGGGACTAGCATCTAGCTTAAAGAAACCCGTAGTCCTACACGCTGTTTATGAAGATGCTGATCAGGTTTGCGACTTACTGGACAAGCATGGGATAGCTAAGGCACACTTTCATTGGTTTAAAGGTTCTGATGCAACGGTCAAGCGAATGATTCGTTCTGGATTTTATATTTCCATTACACCTGACGTCTTATATGAAGAAGAAATTCAAGCTTTGGTTCGGAGTTATCCTCTTGAGCGGTTAATGGTTGAAACGGACGGTCCTTGGCCTTTCGAAGGACCATTTGAAGGTCAAGAAACACATCCAAGGATCATTCATGCTGTTGTACAGCAAATTGCACTTCTCAAAGCTATTAAAGCTGAAGACGCAGCATATCGTCTCCAAATGAATACGAAGCAGTTTTACGGAATCTAAACGGATGGGAAAACGTAACTGGACATCAATTCGAACTGTCATTATAATGTAAAAGAGAACTTGTGTTCGATTTGAGATAAGGCGGGTGCGTTAGATGACAGTCAGATGCGGTTGGGTCAATGAAGACCCATTATATCGCGATTACCATGATCACGAATGGGGTGTTCCTGTCCATAATGATCGCCATCTGTTTGAAATGCTCAATCTAGAAGGTGCACAAGCTGGTTTAAGCTGGTACACGATACTGAAAAAGCGCGAGACCTACCGAGAAGCATTTGATCATTTCGATGCGCAGCAGATTGTGAACTACGACGAGGAAAAAATGTCCTCTTTATTGCAAAATACCGGCATCGTTCGCAATCGCTTGAAGATTGCCGCTGTCGTTCAGAACGCAAAGGCATTTCTTCAAATCCAAGATGAGTTCGGTAGTTTTGACCGTTACATTTGGGGGTTCGTAAATGGCCAAACTATCGTAAATCATTGGGATGATTTAAGCCAAGTGCCTGCTAAAACAGAGCAATCCGACGCGATGAGCAAGGACTTGAAAAAGCGAGGCTTTAAATTTATTGGATCAACAATTTGTTATGCCTATATGCAAGCTACAGGAATGGTAAACGATCATACAAAAGCTTGTTTCCGCTATACGCATCAATAATTAAAAAGGGCGTGCTTGATAAGGACAAATGTCTCAATCAAGCGCGCTTTTTTTATAGGTTAAGCGTATTGAAGTTGTTTTTCTTGCAAATTAACTTTGATTAAATAAATCCGCTTGCGAATATAAAAATCGTAAACGGCTCCAGTCAATTCACGCGGCTTAATCTTATTGTTCGTCTCATTATCAATAATCGTTACAGAACCATCATCATAAAATTTAAATGTGTAATCGCAGTAGTGATTATGTGCTTCATCTAGTAGCTGTTCGATTTGTCCGGGTAGAAGATAATCGGTGTCACACAATGCCTTCTGGTACCAATAGTCTCGCTCAATAAAACGGAAATTGTGACTTGTATTCATCATGTAAACAACCTCCTTCACCTAATAAGAACATTTGTTTGTATTTTTATTATAGCAAACATTTGTTCGTAATGGAAGAGGTGATTATAAAATATGGAAAAATGCCATGATGGAAGATGAACGTTCAGAAAATGAATAAAAAGATTGCAGCCAACGGGTAGAAATCACCGTATTGGAAGCAATCTTTTCTTCGTTCATTAGAGGGAGAGATTTCTTTTTGCGCAAATGTGTTGAGTAATCGCTAAACCGTGCATCCGTCCAGTCTCAATGAAAATTTCATTGGCATCGTATTTCGATGAAGCAACGACTCCTGCAACATATAGGCCTTCAATGTTTGTTTCCATCGTTTCAGTGTTGATAATAGGAGCTCCGGTTTCTTCATGGATGCCTACCCCTAGAGCAGTGAGAAGCTTTCGATCTGGACGAAAACCAGTCAATGCAAGTACGAAATCATTGTCCAGGGAGGCTTGTTTATTTCCCATTCGGAAGATGACAGAGTGTTCTTCAATTCGCTCGACTTGAGAATCGAACCACATTTGAATACGACCTTTGTTTACCATACTTTCGAAAAGGGGCCGAACCCATGGTTTGATATTGGAGGAAAAATGGCTTCCTCGATAAAGAACAGTGACATCAGCACCTACGCGAACTAAATCCATAGCGGCATCAACTGCCGAATTGTTGCCCCCGATGATAGCAACTTTCATACCTGCATAAGGATGGGCTTCTTTGTAGTAATGCGTGACTTTGGGCAGCTCTTCGCCTGGTATACCAAGCAGGTTTGGATGATCGAAGTAACCTGTAGCTATAATGACGTAGCGTGATGTATAAGTAGACTTATTACCGAATTGATCGGAAGTATGAACTGTAAAACCGTTTAACAGTTTTTCAATATCAACGACTTCTTCATAAGAGCGAATGCGCAATTTCTCCCTGCGCGCCACTTCACCGTAATAAACTAAAGCTTCTTGGCGGTATGGCTTTTCATGTGGGGTAATAAACGGATAATCACCAATTTCCAACAGCTCGGGCGTACTGAAAAATTGTAAATACGTAGGATATAAGTAGATAGCGTTCACAATACTGCTTTTTTCTATCAGTAATGGAGATAAACCAGCTCGCTGTAGAGCAACTGCAGCGGATAGCCCGCAAGGACCAGCTCCAATAACGATAACTTGTTCCATAATAACGACCTCCTTAGCAATTTTCCTCATTCCATCGTACAGCATCTATAAGAATTGTGCCAAACAAACGGGTAACTGCAATAAAAAAAGCAGCCAGCTACATCCTAGAAGGAAGTAGTTGACTGCTCGTTGAGCTCTTGGTTGTGCCGGCTTACTTTTGATTCAGCTGTTCTTGCTCATTGTCTTCACTAATATCGTCTTTTGCAATGCTAACAGAACTGATATTAGGTGCGTTTTCCAAGGTGTCATTCACAAATTCCAAATCTTGATTTTTGGCGTTCGTATTTGTTGTACCCCTGTAATCGCCAGCGTGTGTATTGTTTTCAACCATGGTTATCATCCTTTCTTTAAAATCTTTTGTTACCAAGCTTAACATGTGCATGCTAGAACCATTTTATTCGATTATTCTCCCAATTTGAGGGAATTCATGAAACTAGGAAGGTTTGTCAAACGTCTACTTTAATAAAGCTATTCCTAAGAAAGAGGATGGATGGAAGCCAAAAATAGAATGATGTGGACAACTTGCGTTATAATGAAAAATAGGCAGAGAAAAAGGAGCAGAGAAAACCATGCATCAATTACAGATTAAACATGTGGTCATTTTTTGTTTACATACAGGTAAAGGTACACCGGAGACAGATTGTTTTTTGAAAGAGAGCGCAGATGAGCTGTCACGGATTCCAGGCGTTGAGCATTTTGAGGTATTACAGCAAGTTAGTTTTAATAATAATTACGATTATGGTTTCTCTATGGTTTTTGCCAACCAAGCAGCGTATGATGCCTATCAGGTACATCCTTTACTTACCAGGTATGTAGCGGAATATTGGGTAAATCAAGTAAGTCGTTTTCAAGAAATGGATTTCATTGATTTTAATGGAGGGAGCCATCATGATACCTTTGAAATTACCGAAAGATGAGAAAGAAATGATGATTGAAGATTTGCAAAGCCATTTGGAGATGGATCACAATCTAACTTTAGGCCGCCTAGCGATTGAACAAATGATCGATTATATGCTACAGCAGCTGGCTGTTCCAATTTATAATCAAGCATTAGATGAAGTGAGAAAGACTGTCGTGGAAAAAATGGTTTCGCTGGAAGAGGACATTTATGCCTTGCAAAAATCAAAATCATCAAGAAGATGACTCATCATGTTTGGTTGAGGGGAGAAAGCGAACACCATGAACAAGCAGGAAGAAATGTTTGACATCTATGATGAGCAAATGAATTGGATTGGCATAGCTCCGCGTTCAGAAGTGCATGCGAAAGGATTATGGCACTGCACATTCCAATGCTGGATTGTTAGTTATGAACAGACGGAACCCGATCTTTTACTACAGCTCAGATCCCCTGATAAGGACCTGTTTCCGAATTTGCTAGACATTTCTTCGGCCGGGCATTTAGCAGCGGGGGAGACCGTTAGAGACGGCGTTAGAGAATTAGAAGAAGAGCTAGGTCTTCAAGTTGATTTCGAAGAGTTAGTTAGCTGTGGGACATTCATAGAGGAAGACTTCATTTCGGAACAATTGATTGATCGTGAGATTTGCCACGTGTTTGTACATAGATGCGACAAATCATTGGAGTCGTACATCCTGCAACCGGAAGAGGTTAGCGGTATATTTGCCGTGAAGGTGTCTGCGTTGGAACAGCTGGTTCATGGACAAATCAACGTTATAGAGGCCAATGGATTCCAATTGTCGAACGAGGGACAGCTTATCGTGAATCGCAAGCAAATTTCACTGACTGACCTAGTTCCGCACCCGGAAGCATACTTTGAGCTTTTGTTCCGCACCTTGAGAGAGCAATCGTGGACCAAATAAACGAAAAAAGAACCGAAGCGATGATGCGACCGCACGGTTCTTTGGCGTAACAGCTTATACAAAGTACTTGTTAGCTATGTAGGCATACAAGAAGTAGCAAACAACAGACAGGACAATAAATAGAATGCCTGGTGCTGTTTTTCGCTTGAAAAGCAGCAGGAAGCCTGCACTGAAGGCTGATCCCATAATCAGCATGGAAATAAACGTTAAAACACCCATCGAACGGTTTCTCCTTACCCTTTGTTAACGTAATCGCGCACCATGTCCTCCGTTACATACGAACGAAGAGGAGAAATGCCTTGTTTGGCATGGGCGATGATTTCGGCTGTAGCTGCATTGATGGCATCAACCGAGAACGGAAGACCTTGTCTGCAAAGATCGACACAAGCTTCGATCGCTTGCTCCCGCTGCTCTTCAAGTTCAGCGAATCGGACCAAATGCAGATGCTGCCCAGTGGAATGTTTCGTTATCGCTTCATGTACACTCATGTTAATGTTCTCCTTTAGTGACCAGATTCTAATCCAGTATACACGAATGAAGACACTAGGAACAGGCCAAAGAAACAAACCAACGATGAATAGAATGACCATAGAAGTCGCGGAGTGAGTACCTATGAATGAATTCCCAATTGAATCAGTCCTTCCCGAATTAAAAGAAGCACTAAAGACAAATGCCTGCGCTGTTTTGATTGCTCAGCCTGGAGCGGGTAAAACAACGCAAGTACCGCTTGCCCTTCTCCATGAGCCATGGTTGAAGGGACAGAAAATACTCATGTTGGAACCACGGAGATTAGCTGCACGGGCCGCTGCACGTTATATGGCGAGTCGGCAAAATGAACAAGTCGGACAAACAATTGGCTATCGAATGAAGAACGATACCCGTGTCGGCGCGCAAACACGCATTGAAGTTATAACGGAGGGCGTTCTTACTCGGATGCTGCAACATGACCCTGCTTTAGAAGGAGTCGGCGTTGTCATTTTTGATGAGTTTCATGAACGCAGCCTGCATGCGGATGTAGGCTTAGCGTTATGTCGACAATCGCAAACGCTTCTTAGGGAAGACCTACGTATAATTATTATGTCGGCGACGCTGGAAGCTAAGCCAGTTGCTGCTATGCTGGATAACGCTCCAATTATCCAAAGTGAAGGACGCACGTATCCTATTGAAACCTATTATCACGATCGGAAAATTGAAGGCAAGTTGGAGCTAGCTGTTGTCAAAAGCATTCAGCATGCCCTTGTGCAACATGAGGGTAGTTTACTAGTTTTCCTGCCAGGTGCGATAGAAATCCATCGGGTTGCAAGCAGTCTTTTGGCGCATAAGGAAAGTAGAGAAGTCGTTATTGCTCCTCTCTATGGAAATCTTTCACAGGAAGCGCAAGATCGGGCCTTGGCGCCTTGTCTTCCGGGTCATCGGAAAGTCGTGCTAGCGACTTCCATTGCGGAGACTAGCTTGACCGTTGATGGAGTTACGGTCGTTATCGATAGCGGACTCATGCGAGTACCGCGCTTTTCTCCACGTACGGGCATGACACGTCTAGCGACGGTGCCTGTTTCACAGGCTTCTGCGGATCAGCGCAGAGGTAGGGCTGGCCGACTCGGGCCAGGCGTGTGTTACCGCCTATGGACCGAGCAAGAGCACCGGCAGCTGCCGCCGAGCGGTACGCCGGAAATCCTCGAAGCGGAACTAGCGCCGCTTGCGCTGGAACTGGCCGCCTGGGGTGTGCCTGACCCAGCTGCCCTGGTCTGGCTCGACCCGCCGCCTGCAGCTGCCTATGGGCAGGCGCGGGAACTGCTTATGCAGCTCGGAGCTCTGCATGAAGGGGGGAGCCTAACGCCGCATGGCAGGCGCCTCGCGGAGTTAGGCTTACACCCCCGACTTGCGCACATGGTGCTACAAGCTGTACCTCTTGAACTCGGCACGATGGCGTGCGAACTCGCCGTGATGCTGGGCGAGCGTAATTTCATGCGCGCTGCCAAAGATCGCGATGCGGATTTGCGCTCCCGCATCGAAATGCTCTGGAGCGCTGTCAAACAGGAGCAGGTCGCGGATATTGATATTGGCCTTTGTCGACGTATTTCGGCGGAAGCCAAAGGGCTTCAGCAGTCGCTCGGTATCCGAACGAGTGGCAAGGAAAGGTCAGATGCATGTGGATTGCTGCTCGCCTTCGCTTATCCTGATCGCATCGCGCAGCGACGTTCTACAGGGCGTTTTCTGCTCAGCAATGGCCGTGGGGCTCATCTGCCTGAACTGCAAATACTTTCTAATGAGCGGTATTTGGTTGCAGTCGAGTTAGATGATTACGGCGTTGAAAGCAGAATCTATTCAGCCGCTCCGGTTAAGGAAGATGAATTGCTGAATGCGTTTTTCGAACAATTAGTTAAAGAACAAGAGGTTACGTGGAATCAAGAAACCCAATCTGTAAAAGCGAGAGAACGTATTCGGTTAGGCGCTTTAACTTTAAAAGAAGCTCCACTTCAGGAAACGCAACCTGAATCGCTGCTGCAAGCCCTCATTACTGGTATAATGACAGAATCGCTGGAAATATTACCTTGGTCTCGCAGTGCGCGACAGCTGCAGCAACGGGTTACGTTCTTGCATCATTTTGATGGGAATTGGCCTGATATGAGCGATTGTGCTTTACTTACTCGGCTTGAAGACTGGTTAGGACCTCATCTATATGGAATGAAAAGCAAAAGCGATATTCAGCGGTTGAAGCTAAACGAAATCTTAGAAGAAATGCTCAGTTGGGAACAACGCAGAGGGATTGAGGAATGGGCGCCAACACATATTCAGGTGCCAAGTGGTTCTCGGATTCCAGTTGACTATAGTGCCCTTGAATCGCCTACCCTATCTGTTAGACTCCAAGAAATGTTTGGTCTTGAGGATACGCCGCGAATCGCCAAAGGGAGAATACCTGTCACTTTGCATCTGCTTTCACCAGCTCAACGTCCTGTTCAAGTAACCAAAGATTTAGCCAGTTTCTGGCGCGAAGCGTATTTCGAGGTGAAAAAAGACCTCAAGGGTCGTTATCCCAAACACTACTGGCCAGATGATCCCATGGTCGCCATACCGACCAATCGCGCCAAGCCGCGGACGTAAGTCGCAAGGTAGTTAAGGAAACAGAGAAGAAAGGACGAGCCGATGATGTCAGAAAGAATATCCATTTATATATCGGCTGGTTTTGCTACTGCTCCAAATTTCTTACAAGCTTTCGCTGAAGAGCTGGCAACCTCCTTAGAGCAAGCAGGCTGGACTTCCCAGATTATTGTTCATTTTCCTTATGGGGATTGGTCAATAAAACGCAGGGTTCAGCTTCGGGAAATTGGCAGTGACCTTTGGTGCGCCTTACGTCAACGCAGTTCTGTCCATGGAGGGAAAGGCTTGTTCGAGATCATCGAGCAAACCTCACAAGCTGAGGATCGCTTGCTTTTGATCGGTCATAGCGGAGGGGCGGTAGCTTCTGTTCATGCAGCCGAACAGCTTCAAAACTTAAGCAGATTGTTGGTAGGTGTCGTTCAAATCGGCTCGCCTAAAACTGCCATTCCAGCATCACTTAAAGAGAAAGTCCTTTATCTCAAGGCCGTGAGTCCAACAGGAAAACAAATAGATCCCATTCCGCTAGTTGGAACATGGGGCGGTTGGGAGCGAGCAGGTTGGGGCTGGTGGCGGTGGAATCGCTTGAAGACAGCACCCGATCATCGAGAGGTAGTGTCCATTGTAGGTGGACATGCAGATTATTTTAGAAACCATGAACCGTATGTTTTTAATGGTTCAACGAATTTAAGCTCAACAATGAGTGCCCTATGGACTTTTTTACAAAACGCGCTCTCACAAATCAAAATACCAATAGAAAAGGAAGATGAACATGATTGAAATTATTAAAGCTTCAATGGAACACAGTAAAGAGGATGGATATGTCGGACATGTTGAGTTCACGGTGAAAGGACATTCATTTCCGTATGAAATAACGCTTCACAGCAAACGGAACAAAGACTGGAGCTATGCGTTGAATTTTAAGAAGGAATCAGGCAAAGAGGAAGATATTCTTGCCGTTGAGGAAATGCTGGAAGAGGACGAATATTTTGATAAACTGGTAGAAGCTGCTCAGAATACGCTTTAAAAAGAAAGCTGCCCCGAAATTCCTATGGACATTCTGAAGAAGATAAATAGCTTTCCAAATAAGCTCGGAGCGGCAATTACGCTCCGAGTTTGTTTATTAAACGGGTAAACTCAAAATTATCCCGAACAAATGGAAAATTATCCGTTCCAGAAATTGCGTAACCGATGAATAATGAATGTGTAAGACATTTTGCACAGAAGGGAGAGAATTTTGAACGAATTAATCATTTCAGTGTTGTAAGCGGTTACAAAAAACAAAATGAAAAGAGGTTAAATTAATGACGGTCAATCGCAAGCGAACCTTAGCTATCCTGCTCACTTTCTTACTCATTTTCACACTAGTACCTAGTACTGCTTTAGGAGCGGGCGCATGGGCACCAAACACAAGCTATCAAGCGGGTGATATCGTAACGTATGGAGGATCCAACTACAGTTGTTTGCAAGGGCATACATCAGTAAATGGTTGGGAACCGCCTAACGTGCCTGCGTTATGGAAACTGCAAACCGGTGGCAGCATCGATACGCAAGCACCGACAGCTCCAACGAACTTGATTGCAACAGGGTCAACGACCACGTCCATTTCGTTGTCATGGACAGCATCGACAGATAATGTGGGTGTAACAGGCTATGATGTTTACAGGGGCGCAACTTTGGCAGGTACGGCAACTGGAACGACGTTCACAGCTAGTGGCTTAACTGCTGCTACTTCTTATTCGTTCACAGTCAAAGCGAAGGATGCAGCAGGTAACGTATCTACGGCCAGTGCAGTTGTGACAGGAACGACTTCAACGGTGCCAGGTGACACCCAGGCGCCAACAACACCAACGAACCTTAGTGTAACGGCTACCACACCAACTTCAATCTCGTTGTCATGGACAGCATCGACTGATAACGTTGGTGTAACAGGCTATGATGTCTACAATGGCACGACACTAGCAGGAACGGCAACAGCTACAACATTTACGGCTACGGGTTTAACTGCCGGAACCGCTTACACGTTCACGGTCAAAGCAAAGGATGCTGCTGGTAACGCATCGGCAGAAAGCGCAGCTGTGACAGGAACGACTTCAACGGTGCCAGGAGACATTCAAGCGCCAACAGTACCAACGAACCTGAGTGTAACGGCAACTACATCATCTTCGATTTCGTTGTCATGGACCGCATCAACGGATAATGTGGGTGTAACAGGCTATGATGTGTACAAAGGCACAACGTTAGCAGGTACGTCAACAGCTACGACATTTACGGCTGCTGGCCTAACTGCTGGAACAGCGTACACGTTCACGGTCAAAGCCAAGGATGCTGCTGGAAACGTATCGGCAGCAAGCGCAGCTGTGACAGGCACGATTCCAACGGTGCCAGGAGATAGCCAGGCGCCCACTGCGCCAACGAACTTAAGTTCTTCGGCTGTTACAATGACTTCCGTTGCGCTTTCGTGGACTGCATCTACTGACAATGTAGGGGTAACAGGCTATACGATCTATCAAGGGATGACAAGTGTGGGTACAGCTACAGGCACAATTTTTACAGTTACAGGTCTGACCGCGGACACGACGTATTCCTTCACAGTTAAAGCCAAGGATGCGGCAGGCAATATATCAGCGGCTAGCAGCGCGCTTTCTGTTAAAACAGCTGCCAACTCTGGTGGATTAACGGGTACGAAAATCGTTACTTATTATCCGGAATGGGCTGTTTATGGGCGCGGATTCAAAGTACCAAATATGGATCCAACGAAATCCAATGTAATCAACTATGCTTTCGCCGACATTTGTTGGAATGGCAGACACGGTAACCCTGATCCAACAGGTCCTAATCCTTCAACATGGGCATGCGCCGATGAAGTCGGCAATATCAATGTACCAAATGGTACGATCGTACAAGGCGATACATGGGCTGATACAGGCATGTCCTATCCAGGCGATACATGGGAAACGCCGATTAAAGGAAGCTTTAATCAGCTTGTGAAATTAAAACAAGCGAATCCTAATGTGAAAACGATTATCTCCGTCGGTGGTTGGACGTGGTCGAACCGCTTCTCTGATGTCGCAGCTGATCCAACGACACGCTCAAATTTTGCGAAGTCAGCCGTTTCTTTTATTAAGAAATACCAATTTGATGGCGTTGACTTAGATTGGGAATACCCAGTTGGCGGAGGTTTGGCTGGGAATAGCTATCGTGCTGCCGACAAACAGAACTACGTTCTACTTCTTCAAGCGGTCCGTGCCGAGCTCGATACTGCTGGAGCAGCAGATGGCAAGCACTATTATTTGACGATTGCTTCCGGTGCAGGACCGAGCTTTATTGGCAATAATGAGCTTGCTAGCTTAGCTTCCATCCTGGATTGGATCAATCTGATGAGTTACGATTTCCA
This sequence comes from Paenibacillus sp. SYP-B3998, assembly GCF_010820665.1. GTDB lineage: Bacteria > Bacillota > Bacilli > Paenibacillales > NBRC-103111 > Paenibacillus_E. The sequence goes on from NZ_JAAIKC010000003.1 coordinate 221,335, forward strand.
TGGCGGCTGGGATACGAAAGGAGCTCAGAACGCGCCTCTCTATTATGATGCGGCAGATACAACTGCTGATCCTATCAACTTCAACATTGACAAAGCGGTTACGAATTATTTGGCTGCGGGTGTACCAGCTTCCAAGATCGTACTTGGCTTGGCTTACTATGGCCGTGGATGGACAGGTTGTGCGAATGTGAATGGGGGGCAATACCAACCATGTACAGGCGTTTCACAAACAGGTACCTGGGAAAAAGGTTCTTACGATTTCTATGATTTGCAAGCAAATTACATTAATAAAAATGGATACACGCGTTATTGGAACGCAGTAACTAAAACCCCTTATTTATACAATCCAAGCGGTGGCACTTATATTTCATATGATGATGAGCAATCTATTCAAGCAAAAGTGGATTATATTAAATCCAAAGGATTGGGTGGCGCGATGGCATGGGAAGCTTCGGGTGACCGTAACAAAACGCTGCAAAATATCGTAAAACAAGAATTGCTTCCTTAAAGTCAAAGGAGAAGACCGTCACTCAAAAGGGGTGGCGGTCTTCTTCTTTGTTACGATGAAAAGGTCACATTTATCAATATGAGTGCTACTTTCGTCCATTGACTTCCTTTGTCATAATGGATTAAAGTAAACTCACATAAACCAGTACCTGCGTGGGCAGTTGGTAGGGGAGGAGAAACGTAAGCATGACTATAAAAGCCTATGCTGGCACGTATCAAGGGGAATCAGCAATCTGGCTGCAAGCAGGAAGCTATGAAGCTGCAGTTTTACCGGAAATTGGCGCGAACTTAATTGCTTTCAGAGATGTTGTTAAGGCCTATCACTTCTTGCATGAACCTACGTTAGAAGAAATGGAAGCATTTAAAGCAAGACCTGTCATTCATGGAATTCCAGTCTTATTCCCACCAAATCGGTATGAGGACGGCAAATTTCCATGGAAAGATAAAATCTATGAATTGCCCATTAACGAACCAAGGACAGGAAATCACCTGCACGGGTTTGTTCACAATATTCCATGGAGGGTAGAGAAATTCTCTGCGGATGAAACTGAGAGTCAAGTGACGCTTGCTTTGCAGGTGCGAGAAGGGCATTCAGTCTATACATACTTACCGCATGACTTTACAATCCGTCTTACCTATACATTAGACGCTAGCGGTTTGCACCAACGCATTCGTGTACATAATGAAGGCAAAGATTCAATGCCATGCTTATTGGCTTTCCATACATCCATTAACGCACCATTTGCACCAAACAGCCAAGCCTCTGATTATTCTTTCAAAATGACCATTGGGCATCGTTGGGAAATGAATGAGAGAATGCTGCCGACAGGTGAATTTCAGTCTTTGTCAGAAAATGAAGAAAAGATAAAAGTTGGCGGAATATCGCCGTTTTTTGAATCGTTGGACAACCATTACACGGTATCTCCTCAAAATGGACGTAATTATATGGAGTTGACGGATTCACGAGCAGGTGTAAAACTAGTGTATGATGTAGGAACTTCCTATAAACAATGGATGATCTGGAATAACGGGGCAACCGAAGGGTTCTTTTGTCCAGAACCGCAAATGAATCTGGTTAATGCGCCTAACGTTGATTTGCCAGCTGACCAAATTGGCTTGGTGTCTTTGGAGCCAGGAGAGATTTGGGAAGAAACGGGGCGCCTATACTGTATTGGATAAATGAAATGGAAAATGAATATCCCATGTGATGCTTGGGGAGAATTTAATGTGGTTCTCTTTGAAGCTCAGAGGGGTTTCTCAATGGGTGAGATAGGAGAATAGGCAATGAACAATGAGGAACTTAGGAAAGAAATCGAGCGGCTTACGGAAGAAAATGTGAAGTTGAAGCAAGAAATTGCTAAGCTGCGCAGTGTTAAGCGACCTGCTGTCAGCTCCATGGATACGATGTCAACGAAGCTAAAGGAAGCGCTGCGCGAATAACCGTTTAATCGACATTGTAGCGTCCATACGATATAATGTTGAAATGGCAAAAGGAGGGATAGCAATGAACGAAACCTTACCACCAAAAACGTGTTCAATCGATCGTTTGGTCACAAAAGAAGCCGAAGTCGAAAAAGTGCTTGCTGGCGAAAAAACAGCATGTAGACGCAATGGGCGTTACGCGGATATCGGAGAATCGATGGAACTTAAAGGCAAATCTTTTACAGTAACGAAAGTGTATCAACAATCTTTGGGCGACTTGACCGTACTGGATGCGAAAGCAGAAGGACATGAAACGGTTGAGGAATACAAAGATAGTATCCTATCCATTCACCCAGGTATGCCTTGGCTGCCGCAAATGAAAGTATGGGTACACGAATTCGAGCTCGCTGAATAGTTAATGGCAAGTAACAGTGTAGGTCTGCGGATCTGCACTGTTTTATTGATTCCACTACCCTAAAGAATGGATGATGGTGTTGTCTTGGTATGTTGTTCTGTTGTATCTTCACATTTTTAGTGTCGTTCTGAGTATTGGTCCTTATTTTATTTTGTTCCCTTTATTACATCAAATAAAATCGGCGGAATTCGACAGGCTCCCTGCATATTTGGAACCTTTTCGAATAACAGTTCGGATAACGAAGCATGCCGGTCATGTGCTTGTGGCAACGGGCATCATTTTGACTTGGATTACGTCGTGGACGTGGGATACGTCGTGGATCATTATTACCGTGTTAATTATGGTTGCATCCTTGTACTTCATTGCCCGTGCGTTTTCTCCACTACTCAGACAACTGAAAGCCCCGCATGAAAATCGTGCACTACTTGTAAGCAAGCTTCGTAGAGCATTGATCGGGTATGTACTCATTACGTTGTCAATGATGTGGTTCATGGTGGCAAAGCCAACCCTGTGGTAAAGAAAACAATTATGCGGTTTCCGTTGACATAGGGTAGTATCTCCCCTATAATGAGAATGATTATCATTTTAACAATAATTATTCTCACTTTGTTAATGAATAGGGGAATGGACATATGGAAAAAAAGGATCGTTTATTTACACAGCAATTGGATATCGCCTATGATGATCGAATGATCGTTGAGGGCTTGAATGTGTCCATCCCTTCTGGGCAAATTACCGCACTTGTAGGAGCGAATGGTTCAGGTAAATCAACGATTTTGAAAACATTAGCACGGATTCTAAAGCCTAAAAACGGCAGCGTATTGCTTGATGGGGAATCTATACATAAAAAATCGACAAAAGAAGTGGCAAAGCAGCTTGCTATTTTGCCGCAGAATCCAGTTGCTCCTGAGGGGTTGACTGTTACCGAGCTTGTCGGTTACGGCCGTTACCCTCACCAAAAAGGATTCGGTTCTTTGACCGAGGAAGATCGGAACATCATCCGTGACGTGATTGAAGTTACCGGTATGAGCGAGTTCGCAGATCGTCCGGTAGATCAATTGTCCGGGGGGCAACGCCAACGGGCATGGATCGCGATGGCGCTTGCGCAGCAAACCGACATTGTTCTGCTCGATGAGCCAACAACGTTCCTCGACATGGCACATCAACTTGAAGTTCTGAAGCTGCTTGAGAAGCTGAGGGAGCAAGAAGGCCGAACCATTATCATGGTCGTCCATGATTTGAACCATGCGACGCGCTACGCTCAGCATGTGGTGGCGATTAAGAATGGTAAAGTCGTGAGTGAAGGGGCGCCTAACGATGTTGTGACGCCAGACGTGCTGCGCGAAGTATTCGGCATCGAAGCTGACATTGTTGAAGATCCTCGTACGGGTACTCCACTCTGCTTGCCTTACGAATTAGCACTGGTATAATAGATCGGGTGAAGACAGCTGAGCGTAGGCTGTCTTTTTTGTGCTTCGAAACTTCTGAGTGTCAGGCGGGTACAAGATATGGTCGTATTTTCAGCAGGTTTAAGGGCTAGTATGAACAAATTACTTGAAGAACAATAGGAGTAGAGATGACTGACACTTTGATTACATACAATATATGTTTTATGACGCGAGGCAGCCACATCTTGCTGCTCAACAGAGAAAAGCCAAGCTGGATGGGCTGCTGGAATGGTATCGGGGGCAAAGTTGAACAAGGGGAACTTCCCAGAGCTTCGATGATACGTGAAATTGCCGAGGAAACGGGTATAGCAGACTATGTGTTAACATTCAAAGGATTAGTGACCTGGATCGTGGATGGCGCTAGTTTCGGCGGTATGTATTTATATGTGGCTGAGGTGCCTAATGCTGTACACTATGAAACACCCATTCGAAGTGATGAAGGGATTCTGGATTGGAAGCATCTCGATTGGATTACACATGCGCAGAACCTGGGCATTGCCACGAATATCCCAACATGTTTACCTTACGCGTTAGGAGACTCCGCTTGTTATGACCATCATTGCCAGTATGAACAAGGTCAACTGGTGGACATTAATTCGCTTCTTGTTGAAGCAAGAATAGAACTAGACGAAGCTTACCGAAAGCGTTATTTATCCAAGTATATTTAAATTTTTCTGGCGTGCATAACGACAAAGTTGTAGTACTTGTAGACACAATCAACATCGGTGAAACCTGCTTCTTGCAGCCAACGCAGCTGTTGATCAAGCGTCGCCATTTTATCCAATTTGGTTCGTTCATAGGCAGCTTTCAGTGCTTCGGGATCAAGAGCTGTTTTTTTGATTTTCGTTTCCCAATCAGAGCGGTTCAGGCTTTGGAGAAAGGGACTGTCCCCTAGCACTTGATCTGCGTTAACGAATACGCCACCTGGTTTCAATAACGAGAAAATCCGCTTGTAAAGCGCATGTTTCTCATCGTCCTCCAAATGGTGAATGGAGAGAGAAGAGATGATACAATCGTAAGCTTCAGGATACTCATATTGACAGTAGTCCCCGGTAATATAAGTGATATTGGGTGCGAAGGAGTCCAGACGCTGCTTCGCGATATCCAGCATAGCTCCAGAGAGATCAATTAAGGTAAGCTTAGCGCTGGCATAGTTAGCTAGAATGAAGCTGGAGAAGAGCCCTGTGCCCGCTCCTAGATCAAGGATATTTGGTATTTCTGCGGTCGTCTGAACAAGGGAAGATGCGATTTGATACAAATCATCAAAACAAGGGATAAGCATTTTTCGTTGGGTGTCATATTTGCTTGCAATTTCATCAAACTGTGTATTAATTGGATTGCAGTAGTCTTGAGCCATTGCTGCTTCACTCCGTTCAAGTAGGATTAAGGACTTGAAGTGATCTTAGCGGAAATAGTAGGAAAAAACTAATATATAGAACCAATGATTCTTATAGGTAAAAGCTATGAAATAGTGTTTGCTTATAAAATATATTTACTTTGAAGGGTGATCCTACAATGTTTTTACATGAAATCACAAAATTATCGGAGCTCATAACGAATGAGAAACAGTACCCTTTTCACATTCCTTCGATTAAGCATTTGGACCGATTAAGTCTGAAAAAGCGGGTCACTTTTTTCGTAGGTGAGAATGGCTCTGGAAAGTCAACGTTGCTGGAGGCGATTGCATACCAATGTGGCTTTCATACCGGCGGGGGAAGTCGTAATAACAGCTATGAGCTCAACGCATCCGAAGCTCGATTGGGCAATTACTTACGATTATCGTGGAAGCCTAAGGTTAGCGGCGGTTTCTTCTTAAGGGCAGAGTCATTCTACCAATTCGCGTCCCATATTGATGAAATTGCGAAGGAAGACCCAGGTATTTATCAATATTATGGAGGCAAATCGCTTCATGAGCAGTCTCATGGCGAATCGTTTTTTTCCTTGTTCCAGAATCGATTCGGCCGTCCGGGCATCTATTTACTAGATGAGCCGGAGGCCGCATTATCTCCGATGAGGCAGCTTGCTTTCCTGAGCTTGATTCATGAGCTTCAGAAGAGTGCACAGCTGATTATTGCGACGCATTCCCCAATATTACTTGGGTACCCGGATGCGGATATCTATAATTTTGATCGTCATCCAATCGAACCCATCCGTTTCGAAGATACGGATCACTATCAAATTACGCGTAGATTTATGGAAAACCGCCAGCTATTCCTCAAAGAATTAATGGCTGATTGAGCGTCCAGTTACAATCTGGTTTTTCTAATGACATGGTTAATGACCTCGGAGAATACAAGCCCAATCGCGATGGCTCCTGACAGCATAAACGCTTTGGCAGCAAGTTGAACGGCCAAATCATAATGATTTTCGACTACATTTCTCATTGCATCGTAGGCTAAGCCACCTGGGACTAGCGGAATGATGCCAGAGACACTGAATACGATGATGGGCGTTTTATAAACCTTTGCAAATATTTGACTCATGACGGTTACGAAAAAGGAAGCGACCAGAGTCGCCATAATAGGATTGACTGCAAGATTAAGAAAGGAAATATACAAGAACCATCCGAGCATACCAACAAAACCGCATTGGAAGAGTGTCCCTCTCGGAACATTAAAGAGAATGGCAAAAGCGGCGGAAGCAATGAAACTCATGAGAAGTTGTTCAATCATCCTAGGATTCCCTCCCCTGTGTAGAAGGATAGAACGAAAGCAATGCCAGCCCCAATAGCAAAAGCCGTTAAAAATGCTTCGGCCCCTTTGGAAAGTCCGGATACGAAATGACCTGCCATTAAGTCTCTTACCGCATTTGTAATGAGAAGTCCTGGCACGAGAGGCATGACGGAACCAATAATGATTGTATCCAAATCATGGCCTAGCCCGATTTTCAAAAAAAGAAAGGCCATAGTTCCTATTAATAGAGAGGCTAGAAACTCGGCGAAAAACTTAATAGGCACTAAGCGATGGAAGTAAATGAGAAAAGACAGGCCCACACCGCCAGCTAAAAAAGCGGGAATAAAGTCATTCCAGGAGCCGTTAAACATGATTAAAAAGCATCCGCTAGCTAGAGCCGCCGCAAAGATTTTAACCCAAATGGGGTACCCAGGGCTCGCTGCATCAATTTGCCCAAGCAATTGATAAGCTTCCGAGACCGTAAGCTCGCCTTGGCTGATTCGTCTAGATACGGCGTTGACGACAGTCACTTTACGTAAATCTGTTGAACGTTCGGATATTCGAATTAATCGCGTCGTTTGCTCGGGTCCATCAATGGAAAATATGATCCCCGTTGGGGTTACAAAGCTGTGTGCATTGGGAATGCCGAATGCATGAGCTACACGTGTCATCGTATCTTCAACGCGGTAGGTTTCCCCGCCATTTTCCAGCATGATTTTTCCAGCTAATAAACAAACTTGCGCTATTTCATAGGTTGAACTGGATGGATGATCCATTCGCATGATCTCCTAGCTGAGTTGTATTAGCCCAAAGTATAGTACACCCATAGAAGGCTTTCAAGTTGTTTAACATTTTTGGAGGGGTGGATGAACGCCACATTATGGTGTAAACTCACTATATAAAGTTGGCAAAGAGGGATCGTATGGCACAATTTGATCTTATTTCAGATATTCATCTTGATTTTTGGGTTAAGGAAACGAGTAGTTTATGGAGTCTGCAGAGGAGGATTAAGAAATTCATCAGGCAGATTCTGCCGGAAGCTTGCTCGAATACACTGCTCATTGCAGGAGATTTGGGCCATAGCAACAAACAGAATTACATCTTCCTCAAGCTCTTGAAAGAACATTATACGAATATTCTAATTGTTATTGGCAATCACGATTATTATTTGGACAAGGCGACACTCGCAGGTAAAAGCGGTCAAGATTCGATGGATCGCATGAAGGAAATGAAGTTGCTTGCCAGCCAATTGCCTGGTATTACCTACTTGGATGGGGATTGCGTTGAGCTTGATGGTGTAACCTATGGCGGTTGTGGTATGTGGTACGATTTGCAGTACGGTATTCAAGTGCTGAAATCGACAAAGGATCATATTTTTCGACATTGGACGAAGGTTTCGAATGATTTTTCTCGAATTCAAGGCAAGCCTAGATTAACACTGGACATGTTTACGAAGGAAAAGGCGAAGCTTGACAAGATTATTGCCAATTCGCAAGTCATTCTAACCCATGTTTCACCGGATTGGAGCAGGGTGCCTGAGGGAAGGGAGTTGGATCTTGCAACAAGCTTTTATTACTTTGATGGAGCTGAATATGCCAGTCAACTTGCTAATAAAACATGGTGTTTCGGTCACATTCATCAGCGAATGGATTATGTGCATCATCAGTGCCGCTTCATTAACGCATCCCTAGGCTATCCGAAGAAGCCGTTAGTTCCACCAATCGGAATAAGTACGATTACCATTTAAACTGTGTTATGGAGGCTTCTCTAGAATGAGCTTAAATATTCAACTCGTCAGCTACACCAATCCTCTTTTATTGGAATTGATTTCTAAATTAGACGAAGATCTAATGGTGCGCTATCCCATTGAAGAAATCCATTTTGTGGATTTCAATGATCCATCTGTTGAACGGATTACTTTTGCTATTGTTTTCGAAGGCGAGATGCCGGTTGGCTGCGGCGCTTTGCGCCCATTTGATACAGAGACTACTGAATTAAAGCGCTTTTTCGTGGATAAAGATTACCGGAATCGCGGTATTGCTTCAAGCTTGTTGGCATTCTTGGAGAAGCAAGCTCTGAATGCGGGTTATCGCATTATGCGATTAGAGACAGGCGCTGCTCAACCAGAAGCGATTGCACTTTATACGAAGCATGGTTACTATCCAATTGATCCATTTGGTGAATATATTGGAAGTAAGGGCAGCTTATGCTACGAAAAAAGGATCTGAATAAGAAGGCAAAAAGCGACGTTCATCGGAACGTCGCTTTTTTGCCTTCTTATTTATTAACGATCTGTTGCTCCCAGTCGAGAAGGAATTTCATGGTTGCATCGCGTTGTTCTTTAGCGGATATAGCGGCGGGTAGATCCCCTTTTTGAAAGCCATAGCTGCCGAACTGAGCGTAGTTCCCGCCTTGGATGATGTGGTATTCGGTAGAAATAGGCATTTGAGTCAAGCGCGCATACCCTAGGAAAGATCAGGAAATAATGGAAGTAAGACTACATCCAAGAATACGGAGAAGCCCATATGTTCGCTCATTGGTTGAGCTCCAAGAAGAAAAAGCCCTTACCAGAGAAGACGGTGCCTGCTTCTGCATCTATTCCCTTATTTTCAACGATTCAAGAAAATATCGCTTATACGCAGCAAACCCTTGGCTACAGCACGGACCTAATTGTAAGGGAGTTTAACTTCTACGCAATTACGGAACCTATAGCCATTCTTTATACAGATGGGCTTGTTAATGCTACGGTTGTCAATGATTTTATTATGAGATCGATAATGACCGAAACGATGGAAGTCGATCCTGAGAAAGATCCATATGATATGCTGCTATCGCATGCGTTAACCATTGGTGAGATTAAACAAGTAACCGATATGAAAGCGATGCTGCAGCATATTTTGTCAGGCGATACGGTCATTTTGCTCGGTGGTTCTTCCGTAGGACTTGCAGCCGCTACCAAGGGGTGGAAAGACCGAGGCGTTACGGAAACATCTGTCGAAACCGTCGTACGGGGCCCGAGAGAGTCCTTCTCTGAGTCAATGCGAACGAATACGGCGTTAATCCGTAGGAAGATTAAAGATCCTAATTTATGGGTGGAATCCATGGTGGTTGGCTCCGTTACGCAGACGGACGTCGCGATTATGTATGTAAAAGGAATCGCCAATGATGCATTAGTTACTGAAGTGCGTAATCGGTTGAATCAAATTCAAATCGATGGCATTTTTGAGAGCAGTAATATTGAAGAGCTCATACAGGATGAAATATGGACGCCTTTTCCAACGGTATATAACTCGGAACGCCCTGATGTGATAGCTATTGAATTGGTTCAAGGCAAAGTTGCAATTCTCGTAGACGGCACACCCTTCGTGCTTATTGCACCTGCGCTGTTCGGCTCTTTCCTTAAAGCTTCCGAAGATTACTACCATCGGGTAGATATTAGCACGTTAGTGAGGATGCTCAGGTATGCCGGATTTCTGATTGCGTTGCTAGCTCCTTCTCTATACGTAGCTATTACTACATTTCATCAAGAAATGCTGCCTACGCAGCTTCTGATCAGTCTGGCTGCACAAAGAGAAGGTATTCCATTTCCAGCCTTTATAGAAGCTTTATTAATGGAGTTGACCTTTGAAATTTTGCGGGAAGCGGCTCTCCGGATGCCGCGGAGTATTGGTTCTGCGTTATCGTTTGTCGGTACGCTTGTCATTGGGCAGGCCGCGGTCGAAGCGGGCATCGTCTCGGCAGCAATGGTCATCGTCGTTTCAATAACGGCCATTAGCAGCTTTGTTTTTCCCTCCTATGATTTGTCGAATGCGATCCGTATTTTGCGCTTTCCACTAATGGCTCTGGCAGCCTCATTCGGGTTATTTGGAATTTTGGCGGGGTTATTAGGACTCATTCTGCACATGAACAGCTTGCAATCGTTCGGTGTACCCTACTTAAGCCCATTCGCTCCACTTGAGCTGGATAAACAGAAGGACGCTCTATTTCGATTACCTTTTCAAATGTTATTTTCACGAACATCTTCGGTTCGATCGGGCAATGTAGTCAAAAAAGGGAGTAAAAAGTCCTTCAAACCTTAGAAGTGTGAAGTTGAGGGGGGAGGTGAAATCACCATGAGATTAGCCATTTGCTTACTTGCCATCGTCCTGCTTCTAAGTGGATGTTGGAGTCGTAAGGAACTTAATGATATTGCAATCGCGGAAGGTGTAGGCATTGATTTGGCAGGGGATCAATTCGAATTGACGGTCCAGATCGTTAATCCGAGCAATGTATCGAAAGCGAAGGGAGAACGAGAAACACCAGTAATCGTGTATTCGTCTAAAGGGGTCACTTTAAATGAAGCGGTAAGACGAATGACTTCTAATATCTCTCGAAAAATTTATTTTGCACATATACGTATCCTTGTTTTCTCAGAGGATTTGGCCCAAAAGGGCATCGTAAAAGCGATGGACTACTTGCAAAGAGGAAATGAATTTCGTTCGGATTTCAATGTGGTGATTGCGCGTGGCACTTCAGCTAAGGATGTTTTGAGTGTAATGACACCTTTAGAAAAGGTTCCAGCTAACTACATTTTTAATTCTTTAGAGGTTGCGAAAAAAGAATGGACGCCTACTGTTGCTATCAAATTAGATGAACTATCCGATGCACTTGTGACACCCGGAAGAAGCCCGGTCGTATCGGGTATACAGATAGCGGGATATCCTACTGAAGGAGCTAAAGAAAGCAATATCAGTTTCACCACGCCACCTGTGAGATTACAATACTCAGGCAACGCGATCTTTAAAAAAGATAAGCTCATCGGTTGGATGAATGAGAAAGAATCACGGGCTTACTCGATTATTTCGGGGAAATCCAGACGATCTTCTGTGCATGTCCTTTGTCCTAACGGAGGTAATATTGGGGTCGATATTGCACGTGTAACGACCAAAATGCATGCTAAAATCAAAAATAATAAACCTGAAATATTTATTGAAAGTAGGTTTGAAGGGAATGTCTCCGATGTAGAGTGTAAGATCGATTTGGATAAATTAGATACCATCACTCAATTGAACAAAGAAATCATTAATTTGGAGAGTTCTCTGATGGAGCATATCATCAAAAAAGCGCAGAACCTAGATACAGACATATTCGGCTTCGGAGAGGCTGTTCATCGTGCTGACAAGAAGTACTGGAAGAGGGTCAAAGACGATTGGGGGAATTATTTTAAAAAAGTGCAAACGCACATCGATGTGAATGTTCAAATTAGAGGGACAGGGACAATGGGCGAATCTGTTGTTGGCGATGTAAAGGAGTAGTAGCCATGTTAGTTGGTGTATGTGTGCTTCTCATATCGATCGTAATTGCATGGGTGGAAATCCCTCGATTATGGAGGGCTGGGAATAGGAAGGAAGTGTGGGTGTACGGTTCATTGCTGCTGCTTGGTAATGTGTTGGCCACGTTAAAGGGCATGAATAAACCTCTGCCGAATCCAGCGGAGTGGATCAGCATTGTTCTCATGCCATTAAGTAAGGTGCTGGCACAGATCGGATTATTAAAGTGGTAAGTAACCTAACCATCGTGCTGAAGGAGGCCAAGCATGAACAATGCAAACACATTAACGTCTAGACAGCTCATGATCATGATTATTTTGTTTTCAGTTGGAACAACCATTCTTGTTGTGCCGACTTTGTTAGTTGTTGAAGCCAAACAGGATGCGTGGATATCAGGTCTTGCTGGTATAAGCGTGGGGATGATTCTCCTCTGGCTCTATGTGAAGGTTGGAAAGAGGTTTGAAGGCGCTAACTTATTCCAAATCAACGAAATTGTCCTCGGGAAGTGGCTTGGCATGGGGATTAACCTGTTATTTGCTAGCCTATCTACTGTCCTGGGAGCTCAGGTTTTGTTTTATATTGGGATTTTCATGACGACCCAAATCATGCCAACTACGCCTATCCAAGCAATTCACATCTTGATGATTACAATTGTGGTTATTGGGGTGAAATTGGGGATTACCAACTTGGCTCGTACGGCTGAAATATTTTTCCCATGGATTGTATTATTTTTTTTTCTGCTGCTTATTTTTATTATGCCTCAGGTTCATGTGCAAAATATGCTACCTGTTGGTGAAGCGAGCATGAAGTCAATCATCCGAGCGACCTCTTTTATTGTTTCATACTCGTACATACCGTTATTTCTTGTCTATAGCTTGATTTCGCCAGATACCCGATTTCCTATTAATTTTGCAAAATCTTTTTATTTTGGTGGACTTACCAGTGGTATGATTTTGTTAGCTATTGCAGTTCTTAGTGTATTGGTTCTTGGTGTTGATCAATCTGCCAGACAATCCTATTCCACGTATGCGTTGGCTAAAAAAATTAACGTTGGTAATTTTCTGCAGCGAATTGAGGTTACGGTAGCTATCTTATGGTATATCTCAATTTTCTTTAAATTAACGCTCTATTTTCATACGGGCCTTTCAGGGATAGCTTATATGTTTCGTATCCAAAATTATAAAGTTCTTGCCATTCCACTGGGGTTAATCGTCATTGTCTTCTCTTTAATGGTCTACCCAAATAAGGCTTACATTCAGTTATGGGATCAAATGACCTGGATTCCACTGGTAATTGTATTCGGAATCATTCACCCTATCGTAATTTTGGGGATAAGTCGACTGCGAGGAAAGTAGAGAAGGGATTTGAAGGTATGGGCACTGAGCGGTTGACCCCACGGCAATTCATGATTTTAGTTATTCTTTTTTCTATTGGAACAGCGATATTGATCATCCCTTCAGCACTAGCAGCTGAAGCCAAGCAAGACGCATGGATATTGGAAATAGTCGGCGTGGGGATAGGGATTGTGCTTTGTTGGCTCTACATTTATATTTCAAAACTGCATCCTGGTTGTACCATATTTCAAATCAATGAGAAAATTTTCGGTAAATGGTTGGGCAAATGCCTGTCACTAGGGATTGCGTTTACTACTTTAATCTTCAGCAGCCAAGTTTTATTTTATGTAGGCAATTTTTTAATTACACAAATCATGCCAACGACACCGATCGAAGCTACTCATATTCTAGTCATGGTAATCGTTATAATGGGGGCTAAACTAGGAGTTATTGTGCTTGCACGAACAGGAGAAATTTTTTTTCCATGGATTATACTTTTATTTATTTTGTTCATGGTAGTGATTATTCCACAAGTTCAGTTCAATTTCATTTTACCCATTGGAGAGGTCACCGTCATGCCGGTTATTCGGGGTGCATTGAAAATCAGCAGCTACTCTTACATGACAACGTTTTTCGTGTTCAATGTTCTTTTCAATAAGGTTGCCTCGATTCAAAAAGCGACCAAAGGCTATATCGTGGGTGCACTGGTAAGTGGAATCATGATGTTTACGTTTGTTGTTACAAGTATCCTAGTACTTGGACCAGAGAACACGGCCGTGCAAGCTTATCCAAGCTACGCGCTTGCTCAGAGAATTAATATCGGTAATGTTTTGCAACGTATTGAGGTCATCATAGCATTTCTATGGTTAGTGTCCATATTTTTCGAGTTATCCTTGTATTTTTATATTACCTTGCAAGGGATTGCAGAGGTGTTTCAGCTTAAGGACTACAAAAATCTTTGTTATCCAATCGGTGTTATCGTCACCGTTCTCTCTTTCGTCGTTTACCCGAGCACCCCCTACCAAAGTAAATGGGACGAGCAGACATGGATTCCGCAAGCTCTACTCATAGGTGTTATTTATCCCATTCTAATCGTATCGATAGATCAACTTAAAAAATTGAAAGTGTATCGAGCGTAAAACAGTTGAATGTACAGTTGTGAAGATGGGAGCTGCTATTAAAACATAGATGAAATATTGTATACTTAATTCAACAAAGATTGTGATGAAAGAGGGGTTGAAATGCCCGCCTATGCAGCGCTACTGCGCGGAATTAATGTGAATGGCCAAAAAATGATTAAGATGGATCATTTACGGGCCCTTTTTGAGTCTCTGAATTTTCAAAATGTGAGTACCTATATTCAAAGTGGCAATGTCGTTTTTAAGAGTGAGGAGGAAGACGCGGAAGTGTTGAAGGGCGTGATTGAGAAGGAATTGACTCGAATTCTTTCATTTGAGGTTCCAGTTCTCCTTCGCACAAAGGATGCGCTTGAGCAAGTTGTTCAGCGCAATCCTTATAAAGAAGTTATTGATCTAGAATCTAAACAATTATATGTAACATTCTTAACGAGAACGCCTACGGTTGATGCGGTTATCAAGACAGCATCTATTCAGAGTGAAATGGATGAGTTTCGCATTGTAGACAGAGAGGTTTACGTATTGTGCCGTGGCAGCTATGGAAAGACGAAATTCAGTAATGCGTTTTTTGAAAAAAAGCTAGGAGTAACCACGACGACAAGAAATTGGGATACCATCAATAAACTCATCCAGCTAACCGAAGGAGGGGTCTAACATTTCTCTGAAAATCACAAATACATTTATCAAAGTCGCACTCGATTGTCCAGTAGAAATAGGGGTCGCGCCGACCTCTTCAAAAGATAATAAGCCAGCGCATCTGATTCAATATGAGCTTCTCTCCCAAGACCCTTATGTATATACGCTTGAAGATCTCATTTATGAAGTTCATATTAGGCATAAGCAAATTCCTGATAGCGAGGTTCAGGTTCGTGGTGAAGAAATTCGCGCCGCGCTTTTCCAGAAGAAACATCCTTGTTTAAGAGCATCGATGCTTCCTAAGAAGCATGGCTGGGGAGTTCATCACAATCAAGAAGGGAAGATTGCCCTTTACGCGATGGAGTCTGAAGCGTATCAGCAATTCATCGAGACTGGAGATTCAGAGAATGGCCCAAAGCTGTTTTATGCCATGCGGAGTTCGCGTGGATAATGCTAGATAAGATGGATTGCTTAATTGAAGAACCCTCATACAAAACGGTATGAGGGTTCTTAGTATTTAGTTTTGGGTTGACAATAATACAAACAATATAATAAGATATCTATTATATAGTAAACTTTTCGAGGAAGTGTTTGTTTATGGAGGTTACCGAATTATTCTGGCAGGCTAATCTGGATGAATTGAAACAGGGTTATGTACGAGAAGGTCACTATTTTACTTGCCTATTATGTGGGAAGCGGGCGGAGTCTGGAATCATCTATCCAGAAGAGGGTGTGCTTTATGAAGCGGAAAAATATATGCATTATCATATACAGCATACGCATCAATCTGTCTTTCACTACTTAATAGGCTTGGATAAAAAACTGACAGGTTTAACCGAACATCAGAATAGCTTATTGAAGCTATTCTTTGAAGGGAAAAGCGATGGAGAGATTCAAAAAGAAATGGGAATCGGCAGCGCTTCGACGATCCGGAATCATCGTTTTGGCTTGAAGGAAAAAGAGCGACAAGCCAAAGTTTTTCTGGCAATGATGGAGCTTTTGAAAGAAAAGGATCAGTATGCGCCAGCTTTTGTTGACATTCACAAGACGGCCACAATGGTTGATGAGCGTTACAATGTGACGCAAGAGGAATACAATAAAATTGTAAAAAAGTACTTTCCTGAGGGACCGTCAGGTGCGATCACCACGTTTTCACAACAGGAAAAGCATAAGCTTGTCGTTCTGCGTGAAATTGCTAAGCACTTCGAGCCGGAACGACGGTATAAGGAAAAGGAAGTCAACGAGATCTTGGAAGTTGTTTATCATGACTACGTGACTGTGCGTAGGTACCTCATCGAATATGGCTTTCTGGATCGTAAGGAAGACGGCAGCCAATATTGGCTGCTGGGATAATTAACATAAACTTAGAAGGAGACAACACGTATGAATCGCAGACAAGAATTGCAGCAGCAATATAAAGAAACAAAGATAGAGGCTGGAGTCTTTCAAGTCCGAAATACGATGAATGGTAAAGTATGGGTCGTCAGCACAAAGAATTTAAGATCAATGAACGGTAAGCGGCTTGAACTGGAGATGGGGACCCATAAGAACATACCTTTGCAGAAAGAGTGGAATGAGTGCGGAGGCGATCACTTCGTTCTGGAAGTGTTGGAGGTATTGGAAGTAAAAGAAACGGGTTACTTTGACGCTGTGGATGCGCTTAAAAAGTTAGAGGAGAAGTGGTTGGAGCAGTTACAGCCTTTCGATGAACAAGGTTACAATAAACGGAAATTGAACTAGGTCTAGCAGGGGAACGAAATAGGTTACCTTGAGGAGCAATTATAATTGGTGTTTAGTTGTGAAATGATAAAGGGGATTATGCTCGCTGCTTGGCAGCTGGCATAATCTCTTTTTATTTTACATAGTTTTATCCTCTGTTGGATAGGCTGAGGGATAACTAGACACGCACTCACAATCGGAGGTTATAGTATGATGAGAAAGTCACTCCTTCTTGCAGGTATTCTGTCGCTCACGCTTTTAATTTACCCATTAGTCCCAGTAAAGCTGGTGTCTGGTTCGGCCACTGCATCGTCTGATACTATGGTGGCTAGCGAGCATGTGGTCACCATTCCTATTCTCAACTATCACAGCATCGGCGTCGCGCCCGGAAACCGCTATGTGCTTAGCCCGCAGGCCTTTGAACGCCAGATGAAGTACCTCGCCGTTCATCACTTCACCCCCCTTACACTGAATGACTTTACGCTCATCTTACAGAACCAAAAAGCTGCCCCACCCAGGCCAGTCCTACTCACGTTCGATGACGGGTATGCCAACAATGCCGAGCTGGCGATGCCTATTCTGCGGCAATACAACTTTCCAGCCACACTCTTCATCTCGCTCGGCGCCGTTGGGCAGCCAGGATATCTTAGTTGGCCGCAGATCAAAGAAATGCACGCGGCTGGATGGGATATACAGCCGCATACTGTGACTCATCCGCATCTGCCTCTGCTGGACGCAGACAAGCAGCGCGAGGAGATTATGCACTCGCGTCAGCAGCTTGAAGAGCAGCTCGGGGGGAAAGCAGATGTATTTGCTTTCCCTTACGGCGAATATAACGAGGAGACGTTGAAGATTCTTAGAGAGGCTGGATTCCGGTATGCGTTCACAACACAGGAAGGCAGGGTGGATTCATCGCTTCCACCCCTTGAGCTTCCACGTATTGTCGTATATGGGGATGATTATTTTCGCACTTGGAAGAAGAAGCTCCTTCGTCCTGCCTCCTGACTTAATGACGTACCATACAATGTGTGTACGGTTATTTGGAGCTTCAAATTTATTACCGGACAACAGGAATTTCATAAAAATCACTCCATTGTCTTATTGTTGGGCGATTTAATTTAACGAAGTGAGCTTAATCTAATATAATTAGATTAAGCTCTTATGTTATAATGATCAGGTGGGTTGAATATTGATTATTCACTCGCATTCCGACATCATAGAAGGGCGGTATGGAAATGGCAAGAAGGCGAATTCATCCTATACATACAAGCATCCAAACCGATACCGACATAACTTTATATATCCCTTTGGATCGAGAACGAATTGTGTGCAAAGCACTGGGCATGCTGAATGAGGTCGGTTTAAAGGATCTTAGCATGCGTAAAATTGCTGATAGCCTAGGCGTTAAGGCAGCCTCGCTCTATTATCATGTTAAAGATAAGGAAGAGCTCCTGCAGTTGTTAGCTGATCAAATAAGCAATCGAGTGGAATGGCCGCAAGAAACATTAGCGTGGGATCAGCAGATTATTTACTGGGCCCAGAGCTTTCGTAAAGCACTGCACGCCTTTCAGGACGCCGTGGACGTGTTTCATTCATCAACAGCCAGAGGGTACGATCGTTTACGACAAATTGAAGCCTTATATAATGTCTTTGTTCAGGCTGGATTTGACGATGTTCATATTCCATGGATGTCCGGGATGGTGAAAAATTATATCCTCAGCTTCGTTGCCGAAGAGGTGCAATTATCTTCACTAGCCAAACGCAGCGGCATTCCCTTTGAAGAGTTGTGCGAACAGTTCACGCAGACGTTTAAACGTTTGCCGCAAGATCAATTTCCACATCTGATTCGCATGGCTTCGTCGACGACAACTGGCGATTGGGAGACTGAGTTTATGTTTGGACTGCAAGTGCTGTTGGATGGTTTTAAAGCGAAATTAGTTAATCCATACTAAAGCTTTTGGTTTAGTAGTGGATTTACATAAAAATTTTAGTATAATCTTAGATAGAGATGGATTTTTCTCGCCACTATAATACGATTAAGGAGTTTTGAAATGGAAAAAACACTTATTTTCGGACATAAAAATCCGGACACCGATTCAATTTGTTCCGCACTTGCATACGCAGCTTTGAAAACAAAACTAGGTCAAAATGTAGAGGCTGTGCGTCTGGGGAGCGTCAACGGAGAAACACAATTTGCATTGGACACGTTTAAAGTCGCAGCACCTCGTCAAGTCGAAGCTGTAGCGAGCGAAGTGAACAACGTGATCCTGGTTGACCACGTCGAGCGCCAACAAAGCGTTAGTGATATTGATCAAGTACGTGTTGTGGAAGTTATCGACCACCACCGCATTGCTAATTTTGAGACAAGCTATCCGCTTTATTACCGTGCAGAGCCTGTTGGTTGCACAGCGACCATTTTAAATAAATTGTACAAAGAAAACGGCATCGCCATTGATAAAGACATCGCTGGTTTGATGCTTTCCGCCATCATTTCGGATTCTTTGCTGTTCAAATCTCCGACTTGCACCGAGCAAGATGTCGCAGCGGCTCTTGAACTGGCAGCAATTGCTGGTGTGGATGCTAATGCTTACGGGTTGGACATGCTGAAAGCTGGTGCTGATCTAAGCGATAAAACGATTGCGCAACTGATCACTCTGGATGCTAAAGAATTTCAAATGGGCAGTTATAAAGTAGAAATCGCTCAAGTCAATGCGGTTGACGTGAATGATGTGCTTGTTAAACAATCGGAAATCGAGTCTGCACTTACCAGTATTATTGCAGAGAAAAACTTGGATTTATTCCTTTTCGTTGTAACTGATATTTTGAATAATGATTCAGTTGGCTTGGCCCTTGGCCGAACAACAAATGCTGTTGAGAAAGCTTACAATGTTACTCTGGTAGATAACAAAGCTGTTTTGAAAGGCGTAGTATCCCGTAAATCGCAAATCGTTCCTGTATTAACGGATGCTTTTAACGCTTTGTAAAAATTAATGGAATAAGGTTAAAGACGCCGTTCACATCGCTGAGCGGTGTTTTTTGGTTGTTAGTCAATCATTTGGTATCATAGTAAATAGAAACAAGAAAGAGGTGAAGCGGGAGATGGTTGAACAAACCGATCAAGAGAAATATGAGTTAGCAACGTTTGCAGGCGGGTGCTTTTGGTGTATGGTAACGCCTTTCGAGGAGCTGCCGGGTATTATTTCGATGGTATCAGGATATACGGGAGGACACACAATTAATCCAACCTATAAAGAAGTTTGCTCTGAAACGACGGGGCACGCAGAAGCTGTCCAAATTACGTTTGATCCTGATCTGTTCCCTTATGATAAGCTACTTGAAACTTTTTGGCGTCAAATCGATCCAACGGATGCAGGCGGTCAGTTTCACGACCGAGGTTCATCATATCGGTCTGCAATTTTTTATCATAATGAAGCACAGAGGGTAAAAGCTGAAGCTTCCAAGTTGGCATTAGCGCACAGCGGCCGATTCGATCGACCTATCGCGACGGAAGTTGTACCTGCGGAAATATTTTATCCAGCAGAAGAATACCATCAAGATTATCATCACAAAAACCCGCTTCGATACAAAGCCTATCGCAAAGGCTCTGGTCGAGATGCCTATCTAGAGCGACATTGGAACACGGTGAAAGATAAGGAAGCTCGGAAGCAAAAGTTGACGCCGTTACAGTATGAAGTGACACAAAATAATGGCACAGAACGACCATTCACGAATGCGTACTGGGATTCGCATGAAGATGGACTTTATGTTGACATCGTTTCAGGAGAACCGCTATTCAGCTCTTATGACAAATTCGATTCCGGCTGCGGATGGCCGAGCTTTACAAAGCCGTTATTCCAAGGTACTGTCAAAGAGAAAACGGATGTTAGCCATTCTATGGTTCGAACAGAAGTGCGCAGTCAAGAAGCTGACTCTCACTTAGGACATGTTTTTACAGATGGGCCAGGACCGTCAGGTCTTAGGTATTGCATTAACTCCGCTTCGCTACGATTCATTCCAATCTCCGATTTGGAGCAAGAAGGGTATGGAGCTTATCTGCGTTTCTTTAGTGAGAAACAGGATTAGTTGAAGCGGGATCAAGTTCTGAAGTGTAGACGTTAACCAGGGAGAAGTAGTTCCCGGTTAGCGTCTTTTTTGTAGCACAAGGTGCGAATTACAAGGATTGGACCTATTTGTGTGTTAATCATTGTGGGGCCTGCACGGCCATTTGGATACACCTAGGTTACCCGCACAATATATAAGATTAATGCAAGGATGCCAAGCGCGAGGGCAAGGCCGTAAAAAATCGTCAGTCGGGACCAATTACCTTTGGTTTTGTTGTCATATTCCGGATTGCCTTCTCGATTTTGTTTCGAGTTCGCAATCATAATCGTCAGAGCTACGGCAAGTATTAAAAGGATTGAAAAGACGAAATAGTAAATACTAGTTGACATATTCATCACCCCTTTCTATGGGCCTTGTTTCGTTACGAACATTATTTTTATCAAAATGAAGGGTTGACATGGAGGTGGAGTTGTAACTATAATGATTACATCACCAAGTTGTTGTAACTATAGTTGTTACATCTAATGAATATTAGAAGATCATATCAATGGAGGTAATATCAGATGAAAATAGCCGTTATTGGAGCAAGTGGTAAAGCAGGGAATTTGATAGTGAAGGAGTCCTTGGATCGAGGACACACCGTTACTGCAATTGTGAGAAACGCGTCAAAAATTGACAACAACCAAGTCAAGGTTATTGAAAAAGATGTTTTTGACCTAACCACCGAGGAATTAAGCGCGTTTGATGTCGTAGTGAATGCATTCGGAGCGGCTCCAGGTCAAGAGCACCTGCATGTCGAAGCTGGCAAAGCACTTATTAATGCTTTAAAAGGAGTTTCGACCACGAGACTTGTAGTCGTTGGTGGAGCAGGCAGCTTGTATGTGGATCCAGATAAAACGATACGCGTAGTCGATACCCCAGAGTTCCCGAAAGAGTATTTATCAACAGCCCTAAACCAAGGAGAAAATCTTAAAGATTTACAGCATACCGATTCAATCCAATGGACATTCATCAGCCCATCGGCATTCTTCGATTATGATGGTAAACGGACTGGCGCTTATCAGACCGGTAAAGATCATTTATTAACGAATTCGCAAGGGCAAAGCTATATCAGCTATGCGGATTTTGCTATTGCTGCTCTTGATGAAATTGAAAATCCTCAGCATCAAAATCAGCGCTTTACTGTCGTTGCAGAAGCTTAAAATTAAGATATAATGGATTGATGAGCGCTTCCCAATTTCAAACGGGACAGCGTTCTTTTGTTTATTTTGCCAAATAAACTGAAAACGTATTCACTTTTTATTTGATGAAAAAATTGTTAAGAAGGAGGAGAAGTTCCTATTTACAACGAATATATACAAAATATACCAAAAACAGGAAAGGATGAAATAATGAATACGAAGAAGCCTTACTTACAAATCGCAGCTTTGGCCTTATCTCTAACGCTCACACTTAATACAGCACCACCCGCTTTCGCTGATGGAGGGGATTCAGCTACTGTAGGAACGGTTTCTATCTCTAATCAGAGTTACTTTGCATTAAAAAGCATTCATTTGACAACCTCGGAGAACGGCAAGTTGGCTGTTCTCAATTTAAGCATTCACAATGGTGGCAAAAATGCATTAAAAATTATTGATTATTGGGTGCGTTTAAAAAATAAATTAAATAGTGAATTCGTCGCTCGTTCGTTACCTGCGGATAAAGAGAAAAGCCATATTGCCCCAGGTTCCAACGTGGATCTCACATATTATGCGAGCGTGAATGAAAACACACAGCTGCAAGATTTGATAATCGAGTTTATTAAATGGGATTTAAACCAAGTGAATTTTGAAAGATTACTTGGCGAGGTTGTCATTCCTGAAACTTATTCGGATGTAACCCCATTCACCGAAAGCGCGATTCTGCGTATAGGCGAAATGGACGTAAAAGCATCGATTAAAAAGCTTGTCAGCAATAAAAATGAAAAATTTCACTTACCTACCGTATATTTGACACTTGAGAATGTTGGTACACATCCCGTAACAATTCCTGCTTATTTGTTCGCCATCCGCACAGAGGAACTACTCCTTTATCCGCTTGGCTCAAAAGGACTCAAGGATTTAGAGATCAAACCAAAAGCAACGAAAGAACTTCAGTTAACCGGTACGATTCCCGTGGCTGTCTCCACAGAACATTGGGAGTTGGTTGTTACAGAGAATGTCCCCGATTTGAAAATTAACTTTCATGTAGCTGCAAATCAACTCCCTACAGCGTCTTTGAATCAAGGTGGTTCTGTTGGTGAAAATCAATTGGAAACGAATGTTGATGGGCATAAGCTTGTGCTTGTGTTTGAAGATGGCGGGGAGGAGAAGTCATTTGAAAAGTTATTTGAAATGAAGGAATTTGATCCCGTGGATGGGGAAACATCTGAAAAATTTCAGGTATAAAGGGATATTATGGCAGAACAAAGGGGTAGATTGGTTTATTTCGACGAATTAATGGAAAGGTGCTAATATTATAAATGTTAATAAAACCTTTATATGGAAATAACACACAGAAAATGAAGCTTGGTTAAAGTTATCAGTATGCTGCCCATATCTAGGTACATAAGAATGAGGGAGAGAACACTCGTGCTGAAGAAAGTGCTTTGGGGTGCAGGCGGGTACTCTTAGGTTTTCAAATTGCTTGACCAGAAAGCCGTTTTTATCAAAATTAAGCTCGGGGAGGAAATGACGATTATATAGAAATTCTAGAAGGGTTGCAAGCCAATGAGCAGAGTATTGATGGTCAGTCTGCTGGAGTGAAAGAAGGCATGCAGGTCCAAGTAAAATGATTGTACTGGAGGGAATTCATAAAGTCTATCGTAACGGCACATTGGACGGTTACAAAAAATTTAATGAAGTAATGGTGGAAAGAAAATAACTTTTTTATAATATATAAATTATATTGATAAATTGATGTGAGGCGTTGCTAAAGTGAAACTTGATTAGATCAAGTTTTGCTTTAATTCCTCTGATTCGACAGCATTAGATAGGAAAAAGGGTTTTTATTTATTGATATACTTATTTTAACAAAAAAGCATATATGTTATAATTATTATCTATGTTTAATTGGTAAACACTTCTTACTAAGTTAATATAAAGCAAATATTTTGAGGCTGAGTTAAGATTAGGTTAAAAAAGATTAAATGTTTTGTTTGATCGAATAGGGGGGGGGATGTAAATTACATAGACGTAGATCTATATTTCTGTTATAAATAATATTTATAAAAGGTGAAAGAGGTTGATTGATGATGTCCAAACTTCATTCATGGTTCTTAAACGCGAGAGTTAATTCCCAGGCCAAGCTTCGGTTGTTTTGTTTACCCTACGCCGGAGGGGGAGCTTCGGTATTCCGTGAATGGCAGCAGTTTTTTCCAAAAGATATTGAAGTTTGTCCGATTCAGCTTCCTGGGAGAGAGGGTAGGGGATTAGAATCTCCGATGACGTCATTAACAGAAATCGTTCAAACACTTGTAACGGAGATCGAGCCCTTGCTGCATACACCGTTCGTATTTTTTGGGCACAGTATGGGAGCGATGCTTGCCTTTGAAACGGTTCGCCAGATCGGTGAAAAATATGAAAGAATTCCTGAGCACTTGTTCGTATCGGGACGTTCCGCACCGCATCTCTCCAGTATGAATAAACAACTTCACCATCTTGACGACGATCAATTTAAAATTGAACTGCGCCTGTTGAAGGGTACCCCGGAAGCTATTCTGCAGCATGATGAGTTAATGGAGTTGTTAATGCCTAGGCTCAGGGCTGACTTTGAATTATGCGAGACGTATGTGTATAAACAAGCTGAACCCCTAGCTTGTCCCATATCCGCATTTGGCGGGATCGCAGATGAGGATGTGAGCGCTGCCTCTATCGCTGCTTGGAACGAGCACACGCAGCATGAATTTAACATGAAAATGTTTGATGGCGATCATTTTTTTATACATAGCAGACAAGATGAAGTAATGAAGTTTGTTTACGAAATCTTTCATAAAACGCCAGCGATCTTAGCTAGAACTTAATTGAGACTCATGGTTAAGGACAAGAGGGTAGAGAACTTTACATTGTGGAGGGAAGCGAATGTCGAATCAACCGACCTGCACCTCGACACATGCACAGAAGCAAATATGATATACAGAAAGTTTATCCGAATACGAGCATTTCTAAAATCTTGGCGCCACATTTTATCTGATGGACGAACATTTGAATGTCGAACTGCTTCATCAGGCTACCCAGAACTTCGTCCACTGTAATGATAACATAAGACTCCGCGTACTAGACCAACACAGCAGCGTACCACGTCAGTATATTTCCTAATACCAACCTTTCGAAATTCCCTTTATTGATTTCAGTCATCTTGAGGACCCGCAATCTGCCGTAAAGCAATAGGATGAACAAGCGATGAAGCAGCCGTTTCAGCTCAATGCCTTTCTTAGAGCCAAGCTAGTTCATGTAAATGTTCAACGATATTTACTGCTCTTAGATATGCACATGTTATATCTGACGGTGTGTCTATGAGCGTATTCGTGAAAGAGTTCGCCAGCCTCTACTGTTAGGATTGAAACGTGCTCTCAGCCGAAATCCACTTTTCGATACCGTTTTCAGTGTGAAAATCAGGAAATGAGCATCTCGATGTTTACCGATCTCCGGTTTGAGCCTTATCAAAGTGAAAATATAATCGCTTAGTTCGACTTATCCATCAAAGCGATGCAGGATGAAAATGACCCTGTCCTCCATGCGGAAAATAGTACGCATTTGTTCAAAAAAGAAACGATCGAGCGAATGCTGAACGATTTTCGCCTGATTTTGCAGCAGGTTTCCATCGATCCTAGTCTTTTGTTAAGGGATCTTACTTTGTAGCAATATGTGAGATTGGACAATGTATTGGTGGAGGAAATCGAGTTTTTATTTTAGGCTCGAAGACGATCACAGGGGCCGACCATGCGCACAGGTTCATTATGGAGCTGCCAGATGGTTATGACAGCGTGGTTGGCGAGTGGGAAGCATCGCTGTCCGGAGGCCAGCGGCAACGAATTGCCATTGCAAGGGCGCTGCTTAAAAAAGCTTCGATTCTTCTATTAGATGAGGCAACCTCTGCATTAGACACGGAGTCTGAATACTGGGTCCAACAAGCTTTGCAAACTTTAATGAAGGACAAAACAACACGGATGATTACCCATCGACTTTTCTACCGTGGAACAAGCAAATATTTTATATGTCTTGGAGCATGGTGTCGTGAAGGAAATGGGAACCATATACAGCTTTTATCCAAAGAAGGTATTTATGGGCAGTTGCATCAACTAACAGTCACCTCAAGAGCACGAGAAGGTAACCCCTTAACGAAAAGCAGTTCAAAAAATCATTCGAAGATGAAGAGGAGTGGTACTGATGTCTATTTTTGAAAAAATGGAATCCAATGTACGTTCTTACAGTAGGTCTTTCCCGGATGTATTTACGAAAGCTAAAGGCTCGACGTTATACGCGGAATCAGGGAGAACCTTTATTGACTTTTTTGCAGGAGCGGGTGCTTTAAACTACGGTCATAATAATGATTTCATTAAAAGCAAGCTGGTCGACTATTTGGAGTCCGATGGGATATCTCACGGATTAGATATGTTTACTTCAGCCAAAGAAACCTTTCTACGCACTTTCTCGGAGATGATATTGAAGCCGAGAGAATTGGACTATAAAGTCCAATTCTGCGGACCAACAGGAACGAATGCGGTAGAAGCTGCATTAAAGCTAGCTCGGAAAGTCAAAGGCCGTACGGGGATCTTCTCTTTTATGGGCGCATTTCATGGGAATTCGCTTGGCAGTTTGTCGGTTACAAGTAATCTGTATCACCGATTAGCCGCAGGCACCGATTTGCACAATGTAACGTTCATGCCTTTCCCATGCGGTTATATGAACACTTTTGACACGATTGATTATATCGAAGCGATACTGGCTGATGACCATTCCGGTATCGACAAGCCGGCTGCAATTATTATCGAGACTGTACAGGCAGAGGGCGGCTTGAATGAAGCGCCTGTCGAGTGGCTGCAAAGACTCCGCAGCTTATGTAATCACCATGATATCCTGCTCATTTGCGATGAGATTCAGGTGGGTTGCGGTCGAACAGGTCCATTTTTCTCCTTCGAGCGAGCAGATATCGTGCCGGATATCATCGTGTTGTCCAAGTCGATCAGCGGTTACGGGCTCCCTATGTCCCTAGTTCTATTGAAGCCTGAGCTGGACGTGTGGAAACCCGCTGAGCATACGGGGACCTTTCGAGGCAATCAAATGGCATTTGTTTGCGCATCGGCAGCACTAGCGTACAGGGAGCAAGTACAGTTAGAAGCTGAGGTTTACAAAAAGGAGCAATTTGTGAAACGGTTTTTGAATGAGCATATTGCTACGTTAAGCAAGGACATTCATGTAAGAGGTATGGGGCTGTTATGGGGCGTTGATGTATCCGAATGCAAGCATTCGAACATTTCCAAAGAAATAGCCATGAGGTGTTATGAGTTGGGGCTCGTTTTGGAGCGTGTTGGCCGTCAAGATGCTGTCATCAAAATCATGCCACCCCTCACGATATCTATAGAAGAACTTGAACAAGGCTGTAAGATTTTGCAGCAAGCGGTGCAGGATTGCTTGGTGAGGAGGGAGTTGAAGGAGCCAGCATTCATAAATAACTAATTTCAACCAGAGGAGCAGATGCAGGATCAGCGCTACAACGAAATGCAGTTGGCTATAATACCCGGTTGAACCAAAAGGAGGAGAATTTATGTTTAAGAAGGTATCGTCCCTGTTAGTAGCTCTTGTCATTGTTATAAGCGTCCTAACCGTTCCGGTTCAAGCGGGAGTCATTACTAATCCAAATACGGGTGGGGTGCCTGGTTCATGGACGAAGGGCACCAATCCCGCCGTGATCGACCCCAACAAACCAGCGATACTCTTCGTACACGGCTTGAATAGCAACAGCGGGACTTGGTACGATAACAACGATATGTACCAAAACGCTTACAATAATGGTTACCAGACGGCTTTCATTAATCTGTATGACATCACAGGAACATCTCAAAGCATGTGGGATAATGGCAAGCTGCTGGCCGAAAAAATCAAAGAAATCAGCGAAAGCTTCGGCAAAAAATTAGTTATTGTCGCACACAGCAAAGGCGGAGTCGACACCCAAACCGCACTCGTACATGATAACGCGTATCCTTATGTTTCAAATGTTATTACGCTCAGCAGCCCGCATTACGGCTCTCAATTGGCAGACTTAGCCTACAGCAGCTGGGCAAGCTGGCTGGCAAATTTGATTGGTTCGCAAAATCCAGGCACTTACTCGCTGCAAACGTCTTATATGAGCTATTTCCGTTCAATTACAGACACGAATGCGAATATCGGGAAAAACAAGTTTTACACCTTCGCCGGAAATAACTGGTCAACAGGCAGTACCGCTCACTTTTTGGGAGGCTTATATTTGCAGACTTACGGTCCGAACGACGGTGTAGTTACAGTCAAAAATTCCTATGTACCAAACGGAACGATGGTGAAAGTTGGCGAATGGAATCACACAACGGTGAAAACAGGTTCTTACACCTTTGCGTTGCTCAAGCCTTACTTGGTGCTGGGACAAGCGGCCAAGGCTGATCAAAACCCAGAAGAGTTCTCAGCGGCCCAGGAAAAAGCGAACAAAGAGGAGCAAACTAGTCAATTTTTCATACGCGGCGGTCAATTAAACGGAAAGGCGACAGAAAGCTTTACGGTGGAAAATAACGTGTCTGCGATCAAATTAGACTGGTTAGGCAACAAACCGCTGGACAAGCTGGAAATCCTGGCACCTGATGGCTCTGAGCAGCAAGTCAAACTGACATCTGCCCAAGATGATGGCGTGTTTAAAGGAGCTTGGCATCATACAGCTACGATTTCCAAGCCGAAGGTTGGCGAATGGAAGGCATCCGCAGTAAGTTCGCAGCCTGGCGGCTACTTGTTCACCGTCGCCTATGAAACGAGCAGCAAAACGAAAGTGAACCTGCAGCAAGAACAGAATAATAAGAAGTTGAAATTGCAGGTCGAAGGGCTTAAGACGGATAAAACGAAGATCACTTATACGATTGATTTCAATCAAGAAGATAAAACCAAGTCGGCTGGAAAAAATAAACCTAAACGCATAAAAACCCAAGAGTCGCTTGTATCGACGGATGAACTTATCCTGCCGACTTCCGAAGGAAGCGGTGTTTACAATGTGACAGCAGAAATTGAAGGGGAAACAGCGGAGGGCTTTAAATATCGCCGGACGCTTCTAAAATCAGTCTATGTAGATGAGAAGGGAATTACTTACACGCCTTAATTGGACGCATTGGTAAGGAAAACAGGCTTTCAAGTGTTTAAGGTAAACCTCATAAGCTTCTTCTAGCTGTTTGAAAAGCTAGAAGAAGCTTTCTATGACTTCTCAGGATGGAAATTAACGTTTCATTGAACACCACCTTTTTAGTAACGACATGTTTATTTATTATCTGGTTTCTTAGCTCATATGGCCATGTATTATTAGGCGTTTAAATATATAATTTGCATTCTTGCAAATGGATAGAATAAAAAATCATGTATTTACCAAAATTAATAAGGAGTGGAAATTCGTTTTTAGGGGTGCTAAGATGCCACAGCAGAATCAACAAAATGAAAATCAACAAAACCTGGAGCAAATTAAAGCAGCGGCAGAGCTAGCTCAGCAAATCGCGGAGAATTCCCAACAAGTCGCTCAGCAAATTCAGACTCAGGCGATTACAGCTGAATTGGAAGATACAGAGCAGCAAGTACAGCAGCTTCAGCAGCAGGTTAAGGTGGCTCAGAATAAGTCGGAGCAATTAAAACAAGAATTAACGTCTAAGGGACAGTGAGATGGCGTAGTCGCTGGATTTCTAAAAGGATGGATAGAAAAAGGATAGTTTGACTGATCAAGTCAGACTATCCTTTTTTCTATTGTTTCGGGTTTCAGCCAACTAGGTATAGCTATTTTTGGCTCACTCTTTGTACCAGGGATTTAAATGAATAAGCACCTCGTCCACATCGGAATGATGCTTCATGATGGATTTCTTAATTTCGCGAGAGATATCATGCCCCTGCTGAACGGTAAGCTCACCAGGAATGGATACTCTAGCATCTACTAGAATATAGTGACCATGTTCCCTGGCGCGAATACGATCAATGCGTTTTACTAGCGGAATCTCTTGAATAAGTGAGATGTACGCTAGTAATTTTTCTTGGTTAACTGTTTTTTCCATGAGAATATCAAATGATTCTTTCCCCATCTCAATAGCGAGCTTTAAGACTAACAACGAGACGATGATACCAGCGGCCGCATCTCCATAGGAAAAAACATGGATCTGATAGGCTTTACCTACAAAGGCAAGCCCGATCCCAACGACTGCTGCTAGCGAAGCATAAACGTCGGCAAGGTGGTCCTTGGCTGTTGCGATTAGACCTTTGCTGCTGGTCCTTGTACCAATCCTCATCGTATACACATAAAGGATATATTTCCATACTAGCGAAATTGCCGCAACTGCTATGGCAACAAGGCTAGGCTGAGTGGCCTCTTCAAAAAAAGCAGCTACCGAATGGTAGGCGATATAAAGGGCAGCAAGTCCAAGGATGAAGGCAACAAATCCGGAACCAAGAACTTCCGCTTTGCCATGACCATAAGGGTGATCTTCGTCTGCAGGACGTTTGGATATTTGCATCGCGCTAAGCGCTGCGATTGTCGCGATGATGTCTCCAGCGTTGTGAACGCCATCGGCTAATAGGACCTCACTATAAAACAACAGTCCGATGAAGATTTTCATTACGGTAAGAATAATGTTGCTGATCAGGGAAATCCATATCGCCCAAAATGAGGAATTGTTGTCGTTGCTCATCAAAGCTGACCTCCTTCAGAAGTGTTTCCCCAAGGAAAAAAAATCCCTTGACCGATGGTCAAGGGATTAGGTTTAATTTTTTATGGGAATCTAGTAAATAAAAATAGCGCATCATCAACACTTCACTTTACGAAAATATCTTTGTATAATACCACAGATAGCGTTCATATTCAAACTGTTTGGAAAGTGCAGGAGAGAAGGTGTTTTAATAGCAATGAAGCAGATATGGCTCGAAGACATTGAGCAAAAGCTGCTCCCCCAGCTGCAGATTTCAAGCGAGCAACCCTACGATCCTATTGTCGTACATCACGTACCGAAGCCATGGCGTTTAGTAGGTTCAGGCAACTATGCGGCTGTCGTTATGCATCCGAGTTACCCAGAAATTGTGGTGAAAGTGTATGCGCCGGGAAGGCCGGGGTTAAGCGAAGAAAAGGAAGTCTACCAACGACTTGGAAAGCATGAGGCTTTTTCGGAATGCCTGCATGAGGGCGAATCGTACTTGGTGCTGCGTCGGTTGACTGGCGTTACCTTATATATGTGTTTACGACGAGGGATTCCAATCCCTAGGAAAGTCCTCCAGGATATTGATCGGGCGTTAGACTACGCAAGAAGCAGAGGGCTTTCGCCACATGATGTTCACGGGAAAAACGTTATGATGAAAGATGGCAGCGGGCTGGTCGTCGACGTTTCCGACTTTTTGAAAGAAGAGTACTGCCCCATGTGGGATGATCTAAAACGGGCTTATGATCGCTTTTATTACCCATGGATAAGGAGAATTCCATTTCCTGAATTCATGCTCCATCTCGTTCGCAGAGGCTATCGGAAGTGGAAGAAATGGATTCTTTTATTTCATCATCTAAACAAAAAATAGAAGAGTTGTTGAGCTGACTCGAAGAGTTTTGCTCCGTTTCTCAAGTTGCCATAGAGGGGGACAGCATCTTATCCCTTTCGCTTAATCGTGGTACAATTTGGTAGAGGAGATCTTGTTCTAAACCCCCCTTGAAGAAAGGTTGATGACTACCGATGAACGAACGCATGGAGAAACTATATGCTCTTCTGGAAAACGAGGAGCTGGACGTTGCATTTATTACGCTGCCCAAAATGATTTACTATTTCACTGGCTTTTATTCGGACCCTCATGAGCGCTTTATGGCGCTTGTTTGCGTGAAAGGGAAAGATCCATTTCTATTCGTGCCGATACTTGATCATGAGAAAGCGGCGCGCGTTTCCCAAGTGAGCTGCATTTACTCTCACAAGGATGAACAAAATCCGTATGAAGTACTGAAGCCGCTTCTGGGCAGCGGAATTGCTCGAATGGGGATTCAAGAAGAATATTTAAACGTGAAGCGTTACCATGCTTTAATGCAGATAACCGATGCAAGGCAAGCGGTGGACCTAGAACCTCACCTTAATCCAATGCGTGTCGTCAAAAGCGCGGAGGAAATCGTGACGATTAAACGGGCGATCCACTGTATCGAAGAAGTCATCCGCACCACGCTGCCGCTTATAAAGCCAGGAGTAACAGAACTGGATATTGTGGCTGAGATGGAGTTTCGCATGAAGCGCTTGGGTGCCGAAGGGCCATCCTTCGATACGATGGTATTAGCCGGAGAGAAATCAGGGCTCCCACATGGTATTCCTGGGAACAATCCGATTCGAGAAGGTGAGCTGCTGCTTATTGATGCTGGCGTTTTCGTGGATGGATATGCATCGGATATTACGCGGACGTTCGCAGTAGGCGATATTGGAAAGCAGTGTAAGGAGATATACGAAGCTGTACTGCAGGCTAATCTGAGCATGATTGAGGCTGTGCGCCCTGGTGTCACATTTGGCAGCTTAGATCAAGCGGCACGTCAGGCAATTAGCAGCCGAGGGTATGGAGATTATTTCATAACGCGCGCTGGACATGGGTTTGGACTTGAAATTCATGAGTATCCTTCGATCCATGGGGGGAATGAAGATTTGCTTGGCGCTGGCATGGTCTTCACAGCTGAACCCGGTATTTATATGCCTGGCGTTGGCGGCGTTCGCATTGAGGATAATGTTATCGTCACAGCGAATGGAGTGGAAGTTCTGACCACATTCCCTAAAGAATTGACGGTTATCGGCTAAGACAGTTATCGCTACATAATAAGCTTGGCAAAATACTGCAAGGAAGGTGTCGGAATGAGAGTTCATGAATTCGTCATTCAATCGGAGATACAGCGTAGAGATCTTACGGACATCTCCAGCCAATCGGCTCATTTTATTTCGGAGATTTCGATTGACTTTATCCATAATGAAGTTCGTCATGTTGTTGATGTGAAAAGCCTGCTAGGCATGCTGTTAGTACCGATCAAATCGGGAACTCTAATTCGGTTGCTAACCAAAGGCAAGGATGAGGAAGAAGCGATGCATGTCATGTTTGAATTATTTCAAACCTTTCAATAATTACTACTTCATGATTAATCTTGGCGGACATCTTTCGATTCGGCGAGCAACAGTTCAACAAAGCGCTGCGCGGCTTTGGATAAATAATGCTGCTTCAGCCAAATCAGCGCTGAGGAAGCCGTTACCTCTGAGTCTTCGATCTCATAGGCTTGCACCCGATAGCCGCGATGCTTTTTGAGCACGGTCTCAGGAACGATCGTACTTCCAAATCCAGAGGACACAAGTTCCATCAGAATCGAGATGTCGGAGCATTCGCCAATAATGTGAGGAGTCAAATTTCTGATCCGAAATTCTTCCAGGATCAAATGAAAAATACCTAAGCCGTCCGTGCTTGGCAAAATAAGAGGGTACTCCTGAATTTGATTCAACGTAATTTGATTGTTGTCCTGGGCTAGCGGCTCAGAGGATACAAAATAAAACCGCTCCTTCTGCAGCTGCAGCACGGCAAAATCGTCAAGCATAAGCGGCAATCGAATGATAGCCAGCTCGATGACCTTTTCTTTCACCAACTTGGCGAGTTGAGCGGACTCGTTTTGTTGTATTTTATAAGAAATATGGGGGTAAGTTTGTCGAAAAGCTTGCAATAGCTTTGGCAAATGATAATACGAAATCGTATTGACGCCAATCGACAATTTTCCTCTCACACCATGTCCAATTTGTGTAACCTCCGTATGCGCTTCTTCCATATCCTTCGTAATTTTAACTGCATAATGGTACAGCGTAGTGCCAGCTTCGGTTAGCTGCAAAAATCTCCCGCGTTTTTCGAAAAGCTTAGTCCCAAGATCCTGTTCTAACAATTTTAACTGTTGGCTGAGAGGCGGTTGTGCCATATGGAGCTTTTTGGCCGCAGCAGTGATTTGTTTTTCTTCTGCAATGGCGATGAAGTAACGTAATTGTTTAATATCCAAGCGGAAAACTCCCTTTCATATATGAATATCGTATGGATAGGCAACTAAATATATATTTTTCCTATGTAGAATCCCATGTTATCATATTTTTGCACAATGCGTTTGGTCAATTGCTCAAAGGCTGCTTAGAGTGCGAAGGAAGGATGATGGAAGTTGCATCAGGAGAAAATGGTTTGTGATACTTATGTTAACTAAAATGTCGCCAAAAATTTGGCTAGCTGGGGTACAATGGTTGTTTTTTATGTTTACAAACACGATTGTTGTTCCGCTTTCGCTCGGTCACGCGTTTCAATTAGGGCCAGAGGAGATCGCCACTTCTCTGCAGCGTTCATTTATCTTGACGGGAGTGCTTTGTATTTTACAAGCGCTTTGGGGACATCGCTACGCCGTGATGGATGGACCAGCCGGGATATGGTGGGGGCTTGTTCTTAATTTGTGCTCTTCAGCCCAGTCTGTAGGCATGAGCATGACGGAAGTAGGGGGGGGACTCGCAAGCGGTTTTCTATTAGCGAGCTTGACCATGATTGTTTTGGGCAGTCTAGGATTTGCCTCATTCCTGAAAAAAATATTTACCCCGATCGTGATGGGCGTATCTTTATTTTTACTTACCATTCAATTGGTTGTGAACTTTTTTAAAGGAATGCTGGGCATGAACAGCGCGGGTGAGATAGATATCAAGGTCGCAGCGTTATCTATTGTTATCGCTATTTTCGTAGCGATGATTCACTTGAAGGGTTCTCGTCTGATTAGCAGCTATTCGATTCTGATCGGAATTGTTGTCGGTTGGATCGCATACGAACTCTTTTTTCCAACGACGCATACTGCTCAAGCACAGGCAGGGTCAATGTTAGCCGTATTTCCCTGGGGAGCACCGAACTTGCAAATCGGGATCATCTTAACTTCGTTTATCGTCGGTCTAATTAATATGACGAATACCATCACATGCTTATCTACGGTGGAAAAAATGTATCAAACCAAAACAACGGATGCTCAATATAAGCGTTCCTATTTGTTGACAGGCGTTTTTACAGCGTTATCTTCCTGTTTTGGCTTGTTGCCTTTCGGTCTGTTTACCTCTTCGATCGGGCTGCTGGAGAGCACGAAAATTCTTGAACGCCGAGCGCTTATTATCGGTGGTGGCATGTTCGCTTTGTTGGGACTTATTCCAGCGTTAAGCGGGCTATTCTCCTCGCTGCCTTCAAGTGTGGGAAATGCTGTATTGTTCGTTGCTTACCTGCAAATGTTCGGCACAGCGCTTCGAACTATTCAAGGTATTCCATTCAACTCGAAGACGGTTTATAGAATCGCGCTGCCTGTTTTGCTTGGTATCAGCATAATGAACACGCCGCCGCAGGCATTCTCGGTCCTACCTATTTATTTAC
Source organism: Paenibacillus sp. SYP-B3998 (assembly GCF_010820665.1). GTDB lineage: Bacteria > Bacillota > Bacilli > Paenibacillales > NBRC-103111 > Paenibacillus_E. The sequence continues at coordinate 256,628 of NZ_JAAIKC010000003.1, forward strand.
GCCCACTGGTTGGCAACGGTTTAGCTATGGGAGTTATTTTATCCTTGGTTCTGGAAGTTGTTGTGAATTGGCGAAAATATGAGCTGCCAATTACACCGTTGACCGCCTCGCAAAAGCCAACGTCTTGAAACTTTTTCGCTGATGGTTAGGTTAGACAGTTAGGCGTGTCTGCAAAAAAAAGAAGGAACTCATCCTTTTCGGGTGAGTTCCTTCTTTTCATACATGCTTGGTGACTTGATTGTTTTAATGAATATCTTTTTTCTTAAAACGACCACCCTTAACATCATGAATATTACCAATGGCTAGAAATGCCTTAGAATCCAGTTCATCGATGATTGATTTCAACTTGGCTTCTTCCAGTCGGGTAATGACACTGAAGATAACTTTTTTATCGTCTCCAGTATAAGCGCCCTCGCCATGCAAGTAAGTAACGCCGCGGCCTAAACGGTATGTGATGGCATCCCCAATTTTGGCATACTCATCGCTGATGATCCAGACGGATTTGGATTGGTCCAATCCCTCAATCGTAATATCGATCATTTTGAAAGCAATGTAGTAGGCAATGAGGGAATACATGGCATGATCCCAACCAAACACGAAGCCTGCACTGCCTAAGATGAAGAGATTGAAAAACATCACGATTTCACCGACAGAAAACGGTGTTTTTTTGCTGACAAGAATGGCTACAATTTCTGTTCCGTCTAACGAACCGCCTGAACGGATAACGAGTCCGACCCCAATACCGAGAATGATTCCACCAAACACTGCTGATAGCAATGGATCTATCGTTATCGCTTTGACAGGATGAAGCAGCGAGGTTCCGACAGACATGATGATAACGGAAAATAAGGTGGATAAGGCAAATGTTTTTCCAATTTGTTTATAGCCAAGCAGCAAGAAAGGCAGGTTAAGCACAACTAGGAATACTCCCAGTGGGATATGGGTTAAATGCGAAATAATGATGGATATCCCGACAACGCCGCCATCGATGATATTGTTTGGAACAAGGAAAATTTCAAGTCCCACGGAGAACAAGGCGGAGCCTATTATCATGAAAATGATTCTTCTAAAAAATTTGGACCGTTTTAACTTTTGGTGTTGGGATTGTGCATGTTCGGTTTGCGTACTAGCGTTTGACATTAAAGGTTCCCTCTTTCCACAATTCATTCATTTAATTGAAGCTTGATAGGATGAATGAATGATGCCCACGTATAAGGAGGTGAATTTGAGAAAAGCGAGCAGGGCTCCCTTCAATTGTTCTCGGACCTTCGAAAGAATAAAGAGGATGAACACAACAAATACAGTAATAAAGTACTCACGATGGTAATCGTCATGCCAATGAATCAAGTTCTTGTGCGCGCGTATCATTTCTAGGGATGGTACAGGTTCTTGATGCGTCAACACTTGATTCGTATTGGATTCGACTAATATTTCGACATCAGCAGGGAAGTGCTGAGAGATTGGAGGTGTCAATGGAAAAACGAACAAGCCGATAATGATCCAAACCAAAAGGGTCCAATACTGTCTTCGTTTCACATAAGGCAGGGGTACGCCCTCCATTCACAGTTTGAAACCAAATTTGCTTGAATTGTAGCATTTCAGCCCCAACGAGTCAAACGGGATCTCGTTATTGGCTATTGTTGTCGAATACCAGATAAAATTGTAGCAAATGATATAGACAAAAATGAATAGATATAGTAAAACAGAGACAATTAACTACAGTTCATGCCTTGAGGGGAGTTTGCTTAATGGTGGTCTATTTGCAACAACATAAATGGATTCGTTTTTTGATTCCATGTATGGTTTCATTAAGCTTATTCCTTGGATTGTATCACATGATGACGGTTGAGGGAGCAGATAATAATCCCAACTTTGTCATGATCCGCTTAGAGGATATCGGTCCAGGTGGCACGTATAGTTCAATTGAAAGTCTTGGAAAGCTAAGAGCCGTGTTCGAATACTTGCAGCAGAAGCAGGTCCCATACAGTATGGCTGTTATTCCTAGATGGATCAATTACACAAAAGAAGGAAAGTATGATCGCTCTTTGGCGCAGTTGGATGATGAGTATACACAGTCCTTCGCGAGAGTACTTCAACAGGCTGTTCAGGCTGGGGCTACTTTAGGCATGCATGGATACACGCATCAAGTTGGCGATACGCTTCGTGAAGATGGGCAGCAAGCTTCCGCAATAGGAAATGAGTTTAATGTCCAAGAGGTGAAAGAAACAACAACAGCGTCATTTGCTGAGCAGCGCGTCAAAGAAGGTATACAAGTATTTCATCAAGCTGGACTATTTCCGCATTTCTGGGAAGCGCCGCATTATCGATCGACGCCAGAGCAAGATCAGATCTTTTCATCCTATTTTGGCTTAATTTATCAACCTCATTTGGCGGTTAAACCGAACCTTCTGTCAGCGGATTATTTCAATGAACCCAATCAGGGCTTTGGTGTAAACACACTTGGTACCGTTTTCGTACCAGCACCGCTTTCTTATGTGCCTGCCAACAAAGACGAAAAAGTGATAGTAAACCAAATCGGGAAGAAGGATCGAATCAACTCCTTTTTTTATCATCCATTTCTTGAATTTAGCCAGCTGATACCGGTTGTTGACGCTTCAGGAGTTGCAATCATGCGGGACGGAGTGCCGGTTTATAAGTATCCGGAGGAAAATAAAAGCAATTTGCAAAAGCTTATAGCTCAGATCAAAGCTAAAGAGTATTCATTCTATTCGATTCATGATTATATTCCGTTTACTCCAGCCACGCGTGTCAAGGTCGGAAACGGCAAAGCAGCGAATGTTCAAATCGGCGACGTTACGGGAAGAGGTCAAGCCGATCTCGTAATGTGGGATAGAAAGTCAGGAAATGTATCCGTCATTGAGGGGAATTTCAAGGAACGCTTGCGAAACGAGCCCCAATCTGCGCCGAAAATGTGGACGACAATTCCGGGTGCGGAAGGCACATCTTTTACCCTAAATAGTACGAATGGTGATGGTAGAAATGGACTTTGGGTCGTTTATCCAAGCGGCAAGCTGGAGAGCTACGCGTCGAACGGAAGCCAATTTATCCTCAATCATAAATGGACGATACCAACGAATCGTTGGCTGGATGCCTACGAGTTGAAACAACCTAATGGAGATTGTGTGATTGCCGGACAATCACAGGATCGTAAACAGCTGCTGGCGGTGTATGTACACAACGGAATTGCCAAACCAATTAAACCTTATCAGTTCAAGTCTAACACAGCGAGAGAATTAATCGTCAGAAAACAGAATAAAGAGGGCAAGATGAACTTTTTCCTTTCTAAGCGGGATACCTCACAGGGTGTGGAGCTTGAGTTTGACCGGGCAAACATGCAGTGGAAGCTAAAGCCACTTACTTTCAATATTCCGGCTGAGCTGGGCGAAATTCGTTTCGGTGATTTTAACGGGGACGGTAGAGAAGATATTTTACGATGGGACGCCAAAAATCTTACCAACCGCGTATATCAACAAACAGATGACGATGAATATAAATTGTTGTCCGTTTTTGGGCCTTGGGGGAAAAGCGGTAGCCGCCTGATCCTTGCAGATTTTGATGCGAATGGAAAGAAAGATATCGGGCTGATTCAAAATGGGGATGGGAATATGGACATCGCCCTCTCCTATCAAAGTAAAGAGGATAAGTGAGAAACGATATAGAGGTCAACAAGGTGATAGGAAGGAGCGATTTCAAATGATTCAAGTAAGAATTGTTGAGTTTACTGACCTAGAGGCGTTCTGGCAGCTAAGGTTAGAGGCGCTAAGGACAACACCAGAGGCATTCAGTGCTTCCTATGAAGAAAACATACCATTAACCATGTCTGAAGTTGAGAAAAGGTTTCATTATACCGAGTGCGATACTTATATAATAGGTGCTTTTACGGAAGAAAATCAACTTGTTGGGCTGATGGGCTTTAGGAGAGAGCAGCGGATTAAACTGAAACATAAAGGGACGATTTGGGGTGTATATGTAACACCGACATTCCGTGGTAAAGGGATTGCTAAACAATTACTTGCTGAAATCCTTCGAAGAGGTAAACAACTTGATGGTTTGAAAAAGATTAATTTATCAGTTGTTAGTACCAATCAGAACGCTGTTGAGCTTTATAGAAAGTTAGGTTTTGAAACTTATGGCACTGAGAAAAACGCTTTAGTAGTAAATGGACATGGCTATGACGAGGAGTTTATGACCTATACATATTGAAGATGAGGAGTGGGGCTTTATGGCCCTGCTTTCAATTAATCTTTAACATTGGAAAGAGGCAACCTATTAAACGGGCTTGTCTCTTTTTTCTTTAAAGCTATAGATACAAACGATACGAATATTCTCTTCCAAGCGTAGGTAGCCACCGTGCTGCTATTGAATTAAGAGACATACAGTATCATAGTCGAAAAATAGATGGTGGTGCTTACATGGGTCATACAGTTGGTATTCTATTGGATGGTGACACGTATTTAGGAGTTCCTAGAAATAAGACAGGCAACGAACGAATAGATTACTATAACAAAGCTGCCGAGCAGCTTGGTCTTATGCCTTTTTATATGTCCCTCTCTCATATGAGCAAAGGCACAGCTCTTGGGTATACGTATAAGAACAAGCAGTTCAAACTTGAACGCCGCTCGATCCCGAAAGTTACACATAATCGAGCGATTACTTTATCGCGTTCCTCGAAAAAAAAGCTAAAGCAATTATCCCAGTCCAGCATTGTTTTCAACCGACTGAATCGTTATGATAAGCACCGGATTCACAAGCTGATTCATGCAAAGAGCAGCATGCAAATCTATCTTCCGAATTCGATGAAATATTCTCCTGAGCAGTTGATGAATGCGTTAAAGAAACACAAAGCTTTATTCATTAAGCCAACGAATAGCAGCGTAGGCGACGGTATCGTGAAAATTTCCAAGCAGTCCGATGGAAAGTGGTGCCTATACTGGAAAAAGGGCAATCCTAAGCTAGTATCGAGTAAACAAGTACTTTCATTGATCGATAAGATTGTAGGACACAAAAAGTATATGATTCAGGAAGCTATTTCATTAGCTACTTACCATGGTAGACCCTATGATTTACGTGTATCCGTACAGCGCGGCGGTTCAGGGAAATGGCAGATTACAGGGATGGTAGGGAAGGTCGCCGCGGTTGGCCGACATGTGACGAATGTGGCTAAGGGAGGAACCTGTAAACGCTGTGAGGAATTGTTCAAGCAAAGCGGATTTGATCCTGAGCGGATGAAGTACGCTGTAAGTGAAGCTTCATTAGCTATTGCCCAATATGTAAGCGGAAAACTTCCGCATTTGGCTGATCTTGGACTAGATATTGGCGTTGATCTGGAGGGCAACATTAAGCTGATTGAGATCAATGGGCGAGATCAACGTTATACGTTCAAAAAAGCAAAGATGAATGCTACTTTTTATCAAACGTATGAAACACCTATGCAATATGCTAAGTTTTTGTTGCAGAATAAAACGAATGATTGAAGGAACTCAAACTCCCTCGGTTGAAACGACCAGAAGGAGTTTTTGCTGTTTCAGGGGCGATAAGGTAGGGTATAGATGCCACCTTTTTTCTTTAAACTAAGAGTGGCATGATGGGACAAGTCTTTTTCATCCATTTCTCATCTTATTCATTTATACTTGCATGAAGCACTCAAAGGAGATTGAAATGAAACGGATACTATTGATTGAAGATGAGAAAAACTTGGTTCGGTTTATTCAACTTGAATTGGAGCATGAATCGTTCTTTGTACAAGCAGCGGATAATGGTAAAGCTGGGCTCGATCTTGCTTTGCAAGAAGAATGGGATTTGATTTTATTGGATATCATGCTTCCGATGATTAGTGGTATTGAGGTGTGCCGTAAAGTTCGATCAGCGAAGAAGACACCTATCATTATGCTCACGGCTAGAGACAGTGTGGTAGATCGCGTTTCTGGCTTGGACAGCGGTGCTGATGATTATATTTCAAAACCTTTTGCTATCGAGGAACTATTGGCTCGCATGCGAGCTATTTTTCGCAGAGTAGAGGTGGGTGAGAGTGTCCAGCATGAGTGTTTGAAGTACCGTGGAATTAGCATGGACCTCGATGCTAGAATCGTTCATAAAGATCATCAAACCATAGAGCTAACAAAGCGAGAATTCGATTTGTTAGCTATGTTCATGCGAAATCAGAATTTGGTGTTAACCCGAGATATGCTGTTAGATCAAGTATGGGGGTACGATTCTCTCGTTGAAACCAATGTTGTGGATGTTTATGTCAGGTATTTGCGCAACAAATTTGATGCTTCAGGCGAGGAAAGCTTGATACAGACCGTTCGAGGGATTGGATACGTCATGCGATGAAGAGGAGAGTCATATTGTTGTTAAGGCGGCTTCCGATTAAATGGAAACTCATGCTTGGCGCGACCATGCTTATTTTTCTTTTATTTACTTCCTACAATTTTGCACAGTATATGGTTTTGAAATTTTGGATGTTGAACCAAGAGAAAGATGCCATTCAAGTGACAATGGGACAGATGCAAGACTATTTACAAATAAAAACCAATACGACCGAGTCCTTAAATGCGGCTGAAACGCAGGTTTTTATAGATAAAATTATAGGTAAGAATCAAATGATTCGAATGATTGATCAGCGAGGTGAAACCATTTTAACGGCGACTAATCATTTTGAAACAGATTGGATCGTTTCACAACCTGTTAATCAACCACAATTGTTCGATACCGTTCATGGCGAGGATCATTTGCTTATCTACAGGAGTCCGATATCAACCCAAATATGGTCTGGGACGATTGAGATTGCAAGTAACTTAGAGACGTTTGATCACTTTAACCAAACCTTGTTTTGGGTGATGGTCATCGGAGGCTTATTTGCTATTTTCATTAGCGGACTTAGCGGCTTAGCCATCGCTAAACAATTGATGCGGCCAATTAGAGCTTTGGACACTGCGATACGAAGCGTGAAACAGAAAGGGCTAAAGGAACGGGTTACCACTATTGAGAATGGTGATGAATTATCCAGTCTTACGCAGCTTTTTAATGATCTGATGGATCAATTAGAAAGCTCCTTTCGGCAGCAAAAACAATTCGTAGAAGATGCCTCTCATGAATTGCGGACACCCATAACGATATTGGAAGGACATTTATCTCTTCTGAATCGTTGGGGGAAAACAGAACCTACGGTTCTGGAGGAGTCCTTGGATGCTTCCTTGCAAGAAGTGAGGCGATTAAAAGGGATTGTGCAACAATTACTGACTTTAACGAAAATCGAATCTCAATCATCATTTGCACGCAGTGAGTTAATTCCTATAGAGCCTCTTCTTGTACAGACGGTTAAAAGAGTGGGTGTACTTCATCCTGAATTTGACTTTGAAGTTGAAGCTTCACAGATCGATGGCCAACGTTTAAACATAAATGCCCTTCATATGGAGCAAATCCTACTTATTGTTCTTGATAATGCAATCAAGTTTTCAATTGACCACAAAAAGATTGTAGTGCAGGCTCATTGTAGTAAGAATGAAATACAAATTACCGTCCAAGATCATGGTATAGGTATCCCACTTGAAGATTTGCCAAATGTATTTGACCGGTTTTATCGCGTAGACAAGGCAAGGAATCGAGAGATTGGAGGCACTGGACTTGGCCTATCCATTGCCAAACAATTGGTGCAAAATTATCAGGGCGAAATATTTATTACAAGTATTGAAAATGAAGGGACAGTGGTCACTCTAAAGTTTCCGATATCCCAAGTAATCTAACAGCTGGCATCTCCTGAATGAAATTCATCTGATTCGGATTCTTTGCTTTTCTCGGGAGTTTGGCGTGGAATAAGGCTCTGGTTTATTAGACATAGTTATAAATCAGTAAGCAGTCATGCTCGGTAATCGAGCATGTTTTTTTATTTCATTTCTCATTTGATTTTCATTTTTACGATGTAAAGTAATTGTTAAGCTATATAAGAGAAAAATAAAAGGATGATGAAGATGAATTTTGAGCAACTAGACTATCAACTGTTTCAAATCATTAACCACTTAGGAATGACAGTTTCTTTCTTGAACCCTTTGATGCGTTTCTTGGCACAACAGGCCGAATATGGATTTTACTTGGGTGTTGTCGTGTATTGGTTCACAAGAAGGGAGCTTAATCGCAAAATGGTTGCTCAAGCTCTTATTTCCGCTTGTATGGGTTTGCTTGTTAGTGGTTTGTTAGGTCACTTCTTTTACCGAGATCGCCCATTTGTTGCTCATTCAGTTCTACAATTGATTAATCACCCTGCAAATGCTTCATTCCCTAGCGATCATGCAATTGGCGCATTCGTCATTGCGACTTCGATCTGGTTATTCCGTAGAAGAGACGGAATCCTTTGGCTCGCGTTAGCTCTATGTATCGCTTTCTCGAGAATTTGGACAGGTGTGCATTATCCTTCCGATGTAATGGCCGGAGCTATGATTGGAATGGTCACCGCGGTAGGCATTCATCAATTTTTTAATCATTCAAAAGGGTTGCAGAAAGTGCTCCGGAGTAGTATCGGTGTTTACGAGAAAATAGAAGCAAAATTTTGGCCTCGTACGCAACAGCGTTTCAATGAGTTGTAAAAAGCAATAGCAAATGCTATGACAAAGGAACAGGGAACCGTCAAGCCCGATCATATTGTCATCGTTGTTGAAGAAAATCACTCCTATGAGAACCGTGTCGTATGTGATTCCAAATATGGATCATGATATGCAGTTTGCTCAACAGCCCACTATGATCAGCGGGTATCCATTTTTGTGTACGTTAGAGGATGTATGCAACCTCCCTTCTCTAAGACGAAAGTGGAGGTTTTTTTAAACAGACATTTTGGATTGTTGTTCTAAGGAATTAGGTTTTATAAAAAAGTTGGATGTTTGTTAGCATGTATAAGTCTAGTTCATGCTACCAACTTGCACATATACTAGTAGTGAGAATAGCTTATAAAGGTGGTATTGAAATGAGTGATGATTTGCTAGTCATCAAATATAACCTGCTTCCTTGGTACAATGAACTAGATGATAGAATAGATGTTGAGCAAGTAGATTTTCCAACTGCAATCCGAGAACGGATACAGGCTTTAGGTGAGTACAACTTGAAGACGGTCACGCGTAAGGAGACTCAGTTGGAAAAGATTAAAGAGAGATAGAGCACTAAGAGCATAGTCCCTTTCAAATTGATGAAAGGATCTATGCTTTTTGTTGTTAAAACGAGTTAAGAAATATTAGGAAATGGTTAATTATGGGTTGGTAGTAGTATTGTTATGATGACGACCGGGTTTAGTGCGATGGCACGTACATCATGGTATGGCCTTGGGGAATTTCAAAGTCGGCATTTCTTGCAAAACAGCAAGTGGAATTCTTTTGGACTAAAGGTGCACCACTTGCACAGGTATTGCCGTCGTACTTGTTTTATTAGTTGAAATTCCATTTAATTGCAATTTGTTTGCAGGTACTAGGATTAGTTTTGCCGAAGGAATAAGTATTCTGAAAGCGTGTTTAGCAGCTTTTGTTTCGATGCTCGCTTTCTAGTCAGCGTTAGCGGATTTGCCTGTGTTGGGAAATTGATCGAAGTCATCCATTTTGATTTTATTTATCATCTTAATTGTCATCTTGATTTATCTTAATAGCAGCTAAAAAATGCATTGAAGAGAATGAAAGCAGGCGATCTGGACTTTCAGGTACAGATTATGAATAAAGATGGAAATAGCCCAGTTTAGAAAAAGGGCCGAAATACATTGAAATTAGTAAAGATCATCTCTTTGAACGGATTTGGGGGATTGATTCTGTGGGAGATTCTCAGACAGAAACCTTTTGGGGAGCAGGTTATCGCTTTCGGTTTTAACAAATCATCTGCAAGGAGGGTTCCTTGATTATGAATGTCAAGCCACGCATAGTAATTTTAACGGCAAGCTATGGGAATGGGCATATACAAGCGTCTCAAGCTTTACAGCAGCAGTTTCTAGCTCAAGGGGTGGATCAAGTAAAGGTCGTCGATCTCATGAAAGAAGGACATCCATTTATTAATATGGTTACAACCTCGCTGATTAACAAAAGCACGCAAATATCAAGAATGGGTCTTGATTACTACGGTTGGAGTTATTACTATACGAGGGAAAAGAAAAGAACAGCTCTATTTCAAAGATCGATGACAGCCTTAGGCAAAAAAAAGTTAAAAGAAATTATTCATCAAGAACGTCCAGATGCTGTCATTAATACATTTCCATTTGGGGCATCTCCTGAAATATGCGGTGCATTGGGTATAAGTAATTTTACCGTTTTGACGGATTTCGCTTTGCACGCAACATGGCTGCATCCCCTAGTGGATAAATATTATGTTGCTACGGAAGAGCTGAAGCAGCAGATTATCTTAGAGGGCTTTCATAGAGATCGTGTGGAAGTCAGCGGTATCCCGGTACGCAGTGAATTTACGAAAATACCAATTGAACACGGAGTAAGTAAGAAGAAAATTCTCGTCATGGCTTCAGATCAAGGGGTGTCCAGGTATATCGAGGACCTTCTTACATCATTAGCTACGATTGATAAATGCCAATTAATTGTTGTTTGTGGTCGCAATGAAAGGTTGCAACAGAAATTAGCCGCTCAATTTATTACTTATTCGAATGTGACCGTTTTTGGTTTCGTAAACAATCTGCATGAATGGATGTCTGCTTCTACGTGTATTGTCACGAAAGCAGGTGGTTTAACTCTGACTGAGTCAATTGCGCTACAGCTTCCAATTTATATTTTTAAACCTTATGCAGGGCAAGAAAGAGAAAATGCGATCTATTTATCTAGCCGAGGTGTAGCTTCAATCTCGGATACCATTGAACATTTGACGGATAAAATTAATCATTTGTTAGAGCATCCTACCTTGCGAGAGGAAGTTAGGATTCGTATGATGAACATGCAAAGGAATCAAGCTGCGGCTCATATTGTTGACGATATCATCCTACAAATTAATCAACCAGTCTCACTTTCGATTTAAATCTGTTTACTTTAATTATCCCCATCAGCATAAGAAAAAAATCGTGTCTTGAGTAATGATTAAGGTATGCAAAAACCCCCTGATGGTCAGGGGGTTTTTGCATATATTCCTTTGTTTAATATCAAACTAAAAACGATATAGTTAGTTCAAAACACGACGTGCAGATTGGTAATGTGTGCTCCACCATCCTGAATCGATGTCCGAGATGGTAACACCCGGACTGCCATACGTATGAATAATTTTGCCATCGCCAATATACATACCAACATGATGAATAGGTGAATAGAAGAAAACAAGATCTCCCGGCTGTAATTGATCCTTGGACACATAAGTGCCAACCTGCGATTGTTCCTTTGAGGAACGTGGAAGTGTAATGCCATTTTGTTCAAATATATATTGAGTAAAAGATGAGCAATCAAATGAATCAGTAAGCCCAGTCTTAGAGCCATACTTGTACCTAACGCCGATAAAATCCTCACCCAATGAGATAATGCGATTCGCTGTTAATACTTTTATATCTGCCGCGCTGTTTGCTGCGTGAGCAGATTGAGGTGTTGCTATTAAGCTTCCAGACGCAAGGATAGAGAAACAAAGTGTCATCCCGATTAACGATTTACGTAGGCGGTTCTTTTTCATGTTGTTTAGGTTAGTCATGATTGATTTCCTCCCTTGGAATCGTAGTTGTGTTGGCTGCTGAAATAATCTTAACACAACTCCGATCTCCTGATTATTTCCAAAGATGGAGGAAACCCTGATAGAGACAAGCTTTATCCTTCATTCTGAGAATTTGATGAGAAAATAATGAGCAAAAAATTCTTGACAACGAAAATGCGGTTCAAATTCCCAGTGATAGCTTGCGTGGGCGCTTTAGGCTCACTATTTCTGAGTGCGGTATTCTTTGTACCATTGAAAAATCCACACTGACAGAGTAAACCAAAAGCCACTTGCAAAATAAGCCCCTAACACATCGCTTGGATAATGCACGCCTAAATAGATCCGACTTAGACCAATGAGACCTATCATCCCTATACAAATGACGATAACCAACGTTCTTGCCCGGCGCGTAGATAAATGTCTCCAAAGTAGAAATGCAAGTGAGGCATAAAGAGCGAACGCTTCCATAGAATGTCCACTTGGAAAGCTGAACCCGCTCTCCGCAATAAGTCGGTGAAGGCTTGGCCGTTCACGATGGAAAATGAGCTTGAGGACTTGATTGAATATGGCGGTTCCTGCAATTACAACTAGATAAAATGTAATTTCCAGACGATGATGTAATATTTTATAAAGGAATAGCATGGAAATTAGTGCAACTATGATTACTGTTGCTGTGGATCCAATGAAGGTAATGGATTTCATGATGACCGTAAGCCAGGGTGCTTCCATGCCTTGAACGAACGCAATTAGGGAGGCATCCAACTGCTTAATAAATGGTCCTGAGTAGAGGGAAGCGATAAAAAGGAAAATGAGAAAAGAGAAAATGCTAATGATGAAGACGAATGTAACTTTTAACTTTGGACTCATGTTAGTTGATCACCTAATCTTATATTGTATTAATTGGTTTCACAAAAAAATAACATAACATAATGTTGAGTCAAGTTGCAATTCGTATGAATGTTCTGATTAAATAGAGGCGATAAAAAGGAGCTTCCTCCAAAATGAAAGGTGAGCTCCTATTGCCATTTTACATAGTAATTCCTACTTGGCTTTGACGAACCTACCGTTTGCTCGTGCGTAATGCAGGACTTTATGAAACATGCGTTTATCTTTCAATTGATTAAAAATAAAAGGATCAGGCGCCGTATTTACTTCCAGAATCCAAGGAACGAATTGTTTATCGATGCCAATATCGACTCCGATTTCTTTGAATCCCAATCGATTTTTTTGGTACTGAGTTGCGATTTGAAGTCCTAGCTGTTTCAATTTTAAGATATATGATTTTTTCTTTTCGTCTTTCAGATAAGAGCCTAGTAATAATTCAAGTGGCAAAGGTTTGCCGCTGTTATGAAAGTTCGTCACAATTTTATTTGGATGGGCAACTCGACCGATGTATCCTGTGGATTCCCATTTCTTCAAAGGACCTTGTTGGACCATTATTCGTGTATCAAAAATACGTTTATTATACGTTAACAAATGAATACCCTGCTGGATGAGATAGGATTTTTTAAATTTATTTTTGTTTAGAGATACAAAGAAGTCGTTAAAATTGACGAAAGAGCGGGTAACCGTGCCGGCTTGATAACGGTATTTGTTATGGTTTATTTGATCTACTCGGATAACGCCTAGACCGAATGAGCCATTTACTGGTTTCACATAAACCATTTTGTGCTTTTTTAGCATGGAGAGAAGAGCGTCGCGGGTATAGATTCTTGTCTCCGGTACGAATCTACTAAGCTCCTTATTCATCAGTAAGACCTGCGTTTTTGTCCATTTGCTGCCCAAGGTACGTGAGCTTTTTATTTTCATCGTAGCACCCCTATTCGGATTTGTTTACTTCATAAATTTTTTCTAATTTATTTGCTGTCGCCTTCCAACTGAATCTGCGAATGACATCTTTTCTGGCTTGTTTTGCCAGCTTTTTAGCGATTAGAGGATGTTGGGCAATGGTGATGATTTGTTTAGCAAAAGCTTGGGGACTAAGGTAATTCGTTACTAAGAGACCGTTGCTTCGGTGGTCAATAATCTCAGGAATACCACCGTTTCTAGACGCGACTGTGGGGATTCCGGAGGCCATGGCTTCTACATTGACTAATCCAAAAGCCTCGAGCTTTTGAGAAGGACATACAAAGCAATTTCCAGAAGCGTAGAAGTTCGGCATTTGACTGCGCGAAACGTACCCTTTGAAGGTCACAGGAATATGAAGTGAGGCCGCTAAGCGTTTCAGATACTGCTTGTAGCTCGGATGTCCTGTTCCACCGGCAATAACTAACTTTACATGAGGGACTGATTTTCTAACGATTTGAGTCGCTTTCATCAAAACAGGGATGCCTTTTTGAGGAATTAATCGGCCTGCGAAAAGGATAACAAAGGGTTTGCCAACGGTTTTTCGCTGTTCACGCGGCTTGAATTGATCAAGGTCAACCCCGAGATGAACGAAACGGACTTTGCTGCTATGGGCGGGGAATTTCTTTTTAAGATGATTTTGCAAAGACAGACTATTGCCTACAATCAGGTCAGCACCATGTAGTTCAGAGTTTGCCTTTGCTTGAGAGGTCATAGGAGGCGATATGAAGGTCGCTGAATGTAAGAAAACCGAAATCTGTGTGTTTGGGAATATTTTTTTGACGGCAGGAACAAAGCTTGGTCGGTTGTCAATCTGAATGACATCGTATGGATGTCCTTTAATTGTTGTGAGTACGTTGGCAAGATAGGCTTTTGGGGTTGTTCCAGCAACACGAATGATCGTGACATGACCGTGACTGCTTTTTTCAGGATAATTTGAGCGCCATCGACTAACGATGGTAACGGTGTGTTTTGTCGATATTTTTCGTGCAATCTGATAAATACAATGCTCTACAGAGCCTCCGATTGGAGGAGGAACAGGGATTTGTTCCGGTGCAATGATTAAAATACGCACGATTCAATGCCCACCTCTTTCAGGATGTTTCTTATCATCCACATATCATATTCATGGTGGATAAAGGGACTTGGAGCAATGTCTAGGGTTTGCATTAAAATTTTTTCATTATGGATAGCTTGCGAGAGCAACCCAAAGCATAATAGAAGGCTGTAGAAAGGATATCAAAAATGGGTAAGGGACAGTGGCCCGATGGCTGATAAGATAAGAGGAAATAGCTTACAATTAACGCAGAAAACCCTATACTACTCAGGTCCGTCGGACCCAGCGCTAAGGCGCCTTCGAGCAGTGTAGGGTTGGTTAAACGAAGATATAAGGTTTAATACTAGGCCGTGTAAACAACTTGTAGAGCAGCTTCAATACGTTTGTGGTCAGCAGAAGTAAGTTTTACATCTGCTGCACGTAAATTTCCTCTTACTTGCTCCGCTGTTTTAGCACCGACTAAAGCCACGCTTAGACCAGGTTGTGCCAGCACCCATGCAATGGCTAGATGGCCAGGTGTTGTGTCTTTTTCAGCTGCAATCGCTTTAAGCTCCTGCACGAACTGGAGATTACGAAGAAAAGCATCGCCTTGGAAAAGGGCGTTTTTGGCACGGAAGTCGCCTTCGGGAAATGTCGTACCAGGCGTCATTTTACCTGAGAACAACCCGTGACCAAGAGGTCCGTAAGCAAGTACGCCAACTTGACTATCGACGCAGTAAGGCAAGATTGTTTCTTCGATGTCTCTCCGAAGCAAGTGGTACGGTGGTTGGAGTGTATGCAAAGGGGATATCTTTCTGAAGGCCTCCATGTGTGATACATCGAAATTGGATACACCAATAGCTCTAATTTTACCAGCTTGATAAAGATCGTTCATCGCCTTGGCGGATTGTTCCATGTCTGTCTCAAGATCCGGCCAGTGTATCTGATACACGTCAATATAATCGGTCTGCAAACGTTTCAAACTTAAATCAACTTCTCGCATAATTGAATCGTAAGTACTATTCCGGCTAACTGTTCCAGCTTCATCCCATACAAGACCGCATTTGGTAGCGATTAGAACTTCTTTGCGACGAGAGCCAAGCGCTTTAGCTAGTAAAGCTTCAGAATGGCCTTTTCCATAAACCGGAGCTGTATCGAATAAATTAATTCCACCATCTAATGCGGCCTGAATAGCTTCAATCGATTCTTGATCTTGAACAGGGCCCCAAGCATCCCCGCCGATAGCCCAAGAACCGAAGCCGAGTACGGACGCTTCCAAACCAGATTGACCTAGTTGTCTTTTTTCCATCGGTTTAATCCTCCCATATTGGCATATTTATCCTAGTCAGCCGTGATAACCGCTTGCTTAGAATTATAGGTCAATCGAGGATTTGAGAAAAGTAGGCAAAAAAAAGTGATTTAATCAAGCAACAGTTACCTAGTATCCGAAAGGTAAGTAGGGAGAGGGCTTCACTTAACTGCGATTATACGATTTGGGTAAATTGGAAGGAATTTCATTACTTTTGTCGAAAGCATTGTAGCATACAGTCAGAACAAATAAGAAGCACTTAAGTAGGGGGCTGGCTAATTTGGGTTCAGCTTTCTCTTTATGGAACCTTTCTGCAGATAAGCTATCAAATCGTAACTGCTAGCGTACCTTCCGGAAACATGGGAATTATTCACTTCTAAGGATTCGGAATATTATCATCCCCTTTGGCCGGTTACGATCATTTTTGAAGCCGTCATGAATACGTTAATTATCCTTTACATGCGCGATTTGGATTCCCTATTTTATCGTATCGGAGAGAGTAAGAAACACATTTGTCAGATAAAAGCGAAAGGAGCTCCGCATGAATAATTTCGGAGTTATTATCTGTATCGTACTCGTTTTCGTCGTTACGTTATATCTCGGCCCGCTTGGTGTTTTATTCTTGCTTGCTAGCTCATTTGCCCTAATTTGTAGTAACTATTTAAGAAATAAAGCCATTCATTCCGATTTACAGAAAATTAAAGAGAAATTAGGCATTGTTGAGAAAGATGAGTTTAATTTGACAAATGCGGAAATTGAGCAAGAATTGGAAGCTTATACAGCAGGGCAAGACAGAGATGAGACGAAAAGTAGGCACGAGAAAAACGAATGAGGAGAGGCTAGACACCAGCGACTTGGGAGTAGATTAGGGGATAGTTATACTCGGCAAGGCCTTGAGAACGGTAAGTACAAGTCGAGTGAAGCACCTTAATTTCCTTTATCAAAATATGAACTTCAAAAACCGGAGCAGCGAATATGGCGACTCCAGTTTTCTAATTGGATTTGGAGGGTTCTCGTACATTCACCTATGAAGGCTGAACAAAGAGCTTGAGAGAAGATCACCACAGAGGCGCTTGGCACAATGAATATGATGTTTGGCCCTACTGAACTTGCCCTGGTAACCGTACAATCCGCGGGGACGACACAGTCGTCCAATCCCGAGTATTTTGCTGGAAACGTGTAAATAAAATTTTAGGAATCAGTAAGTTTTATTTAAGTTTCCGAAAAATATTTTTATTGATTGGATGCATGGTAAGAAAGTCTAGCACAAGTAAAGAATCATGAACAAGGTGTTACCATACTTACAACGATAATGGGTAGTTTTTTAGCTTACTTTCAAAGGATTGGGGTAAACTGGACCATTAGAGTTTCCGAATAATACAATTTCAAATCTTCTGCAAGCAGCTTTAGTTGGATCATTAACTCCGCATTCTAAAGCTCCCTCATCAACACAAACAATTTGAGACAATACGCCATTTTTTAGTTCCAACACATAAGGATCTCCAACAGGACAAGTGCCCCATTCATCATATTGATGATTTAGAGTTTTTAATTGTTGAAATCCAGAACCGTCATCAACCCATACTGTTATCGGTCTTCTCGCAGTATTACAATTATTAATCATTACTTTACTATAACCCACTGTTGGTGTAGTCGTATGATTAGTTTGAGGTGGTTGGGATCCTTCAAGATATGTGCCTGTGCTAGGAGTCCAAATTAATGAACCTCCTTCGAACCGTTGGATTGTTCCTCCATTATAACCAGGTCGTCCTTCTTCTTCACTAATGGGAAAACCAAGTGAGCCTAATTCCCCGCCTAATTCTTGCCACTTTGCCCTCATACCTGGATATACCACGTAGGCACGATCATGACCCTTTTTGTAGATTATTAATCGATCTTGATGGCTATCAGGATGTCGGAAATAAATGTACCCTCCACGTCCTCCAATAGTCGGTTTTTCATCGGAAAGAGGGTAGCCAAAGTCTAATATCGTATACTGTTTATAAATCTCCCAAATTGGGCCCCACACCGCAGCAATAGTATTTTGCCCAATCAAATTTATCCATATTATAATCCCATTCTGAAAATACTGATAAACCCCAGAATTATTTTCTATAAGGGAACCATCTGAAATAGGATAACCAAGAGGGCTTCTTTCCCACCCAAGACTTGCCCACTTCTCACGTGGAGGACCCATTATAGAGTGAGCTTTAGTTTTAGGATGAAAATAAATAGACCAATCAAAAAGACCTCGATAATGTCGATAAAATCCAGCTCCGTCTGGTGTAGGAGACACAGGTGTAATAGGAGTACCTTTTACCCCTTTACTAATCATCTCATCATATTTACGATTAATCCAATCAACTTCCGTGAAAATCATCCAAGGAGGATGGCTCGGTACAACGGGTGTATTCGGACCAATCGGTCTATTTGAATTTATGGGATAATAATACCACCAATAGGGGGAAATCCTATATATTTCTCGATTCAAGGAACGTACCTCCTTAACTTCTTTAATGTTTAAAGCGCTTGGCTGGGCTTCCATAAGTTTAAATTATTCGACAGACTATGTTTTGGAAAATTGTCCCTTATGGTTTAATAATTCCACATAATGAGATGTGGAAAGTTCCAAAAGTTTGTTACCAATGTTACCTAATCAAATTTGAATCTGTAAAAAAATGTTTATCAACTCATATTCTTAATTTGACTACAGCTCAAGTAGAGCAAGGGTTTTTGATTGATTTCGCTCTGCGAAAGTTGAGTAAATAACAATCGGCAGAGGAGAAACGATTAAAATGAAAATGAAAAAACATAGTGGTGTGATGCTTACTTGGACAGCAGTGTTACATACGGTAGTCGGAATTATCGTTTACTGGCAGCAGATCACTAATATCGCGAATGACGGTTTTATAAACGCGATTGATCCCCAACTGCATGCCGGTAGAGCTGCTGCTTTTTGGTTTTTGATGTTTGGTATTCTTTTGTTTATGCTTGCCAGCTTGATGAACTGGTTTATTCAGATCAAAGGGACGGAAGTACCGCAATTCGTCGGTGTCCACCTGCTGGCGCTTAGCTTGATTGGCGTATTATTTTTGCCGGTATCTGGCTTTTGGCTCGTCATTCCGCAGGCAATCATTATCATGCGCAAGTAAGCGTCTCAATCTTTGTCGCATAGCGTGCTTGTATCAGACGCGCTCTAAACTTTACCTTAATTGGTTTGAAGTTGTTTCAGATCGAGATCTTAGTACGAGAAATGCAGACAAATATAGGTTTCAAAAAAATCTCCTTATCATGGTAATAAGGGGGAAACTTCATCCTATTAACTGTTTGGAGTCAATGGCTAAGCTGACTGTGAGCTTAACAATGGCTGATCAACAAGATAAAGTGTAGATATCATTTGCAGGGCCATTTCTAATTGAAATGGTTTTTTGCTGTTTTTAAAACCACAATGCTTCCAACCGAATGGAAAGGGGGTGAAATGGTGCATGCTAAATGGTGTATGATGCTCATGTTACAACGATCGTGGAGGTGGATCTCATGATCCCAAATGGAAGAAGGGGAATGAAATTGGTGGGACCTGAAGTGAAGCTTTAACATAAACAAAATGGGAGGTAAGTTGTAGATGAAATTTTTCATTGATACGGCCAATATCGGGGATATTAAAAAAGCATATAGACTCGGAGTACTATCTGGAGTAACAACGAATCCATCCTTAGTGGCCAAAGAAGGTGCGAAATTCGAACATCGCATAGCTGAAATTTTGCAGCTCGTTCCAGAAGTTGAATCGGTGTCGGCCGAAGTAACACCAGAAGCGATTACGGCTGAAGAGATGATTGCGCAAGCGAATGAACTGATTAAGATTAATAACGGAGATAAGCATATCACAATTAAACTGCCCATGACTTTGGATGGCTTGGAAGCATGCCGTTATTTAACCAAAAAAGGCGTAAAAACCAACCTCACCCTTATATTTACGGTAAATCAGGCACTCCTAGCTGCTCGTGCAGGCGCTACCTATGTTTCTCCATTCTTAGGCCGCTTAGACGACATTTCCGAAGATGGCGTTTTGCTGGTAGCCAAAATTGCTGAGTTGTTCCGCATTCATCAGCTAGATGCACAGATTATTGCCGCTTCTGTTCGGCATCCTGATCATGTCACTCGCGTAGCAATGGCTGGCGCGCATATTGCCACCGTCCCTTACAGCGTAATAGAACAGTTGTCAAAGCATCCCTTGACGGATCAAGGCATAGAGAAATTCGCAACAGATTGGGGGAAAGCTCCAAGAACTACTTAGTAACAAATATGACCAGTCTCTTCTTTTAACGCTCTTGCGTAGCCGCGGGAACCCCTCCTAGAAAATAAACTGGGAGGGGTTTAAACGTAGTAGCTTTTCATTAAGCTAAAGACCAAATCGCTCGATTTGATCCCATAGCTGTTCACGCTGCAAAATTTCCTTTTGTTTAGAACCTATGAGATCAAAATGTGGATAGGGAAGCCGGTGGTGGATATAGAGAAGATTCAAACCATTGGCTATACACCAATCTGACAAGCGATCCATGTCAGAGCAGCCTACCTTGGTTACCGTTCGGATACCTTCAAATCGATCATCTAACCAGTAGTGTGTTAAAAAGGCGATGTCCCCTCGGGTAACAGCTTCCTTCCATGTTCTCAGTTCTTCTCTTCGGATGCCAAATGCCATCTAGATTTCACCCTTTAGCTGCAATGTTGATGAATCAAGTATAACATGATTGTTCCGGTTGATCTGAATCTAGATCCTCTTTGAATAGAAAACTTCGATTAGACAATAGAGGTAACTTCAATAATGATGCGTATAATCCAAACGGGATTTACCCCTCATCAATTCATGGTCCATTTGAGAGTGGAGCGACCTAAATTATTGATTCGCTGTGGTTATCTGAGCTTGAAGGAAGTTGCTTACCAAGTAGGGTTTGCAGATCAGGGACATTTTAGCAAAGTTTTCAAGAAATTGGTGGAAATAACTGCTGTGCAATTTCCTTCCTTGCATTAGCTCCAAATGCCAATACACTGAAATGTTGTACAAACATAGGCAGAAGCAGGGTTTATCATGCTTCTTTTTTGGTTACAAAGAAATAATAGGATATTTGTATTGCTTCGTACCCATAGAAACAAGTAGAATAGATAAGAAGTACTAAATGTGCGACTCGTAGGAGTTTTAGGGAATAGGAACCTTTTCTTCACAAACGACCATAAGATCAACCAGTTCACTACCCACACGAAAATAATCGGTTTCATAGAAAAGGGGAAGTAAGAAGTGAGAGTAAATTTGAATTTTACGAACAAAGGAAAAGTGGTCATCGAGAATTTTAACAACGAGGAGTTGCTCGAGATTTTCGGGAGATACATTAACACACTTACGAAGAAGTATGCGGTTGATGTTACCGTTCCTGTTGAAGCCAATCAAGCTATTGTTGCCGATGGCAATTTCAAAGTTATTTTATCGAATGTAAAATGTGATGTTGAGACTTTCTTTAAAGAGCTTGGCCGAGATATTAAGGTTCCTTTGAAGAAAAGAACGGATGGAAAATTAGAGAACGTATTTAAAATAGAGGTAATTGAATAAAGTCTGCGGAGGCGTTTATGCTCAGTTTTGAAGAAAAAATAGCCGTGTTGGAGTCTTTCCCGGAATTACAGCGTAAAGAAGTTTCGCTTGGACGCATTAATTTCCATTATGAAGAAAGCTCCTATGATAAGAAAATTGTCGCTTATCACATTCATCCGAATGGTAACGGCTTTGTGTACGCTGCTTACGTAAAAGGTTATGCTGTGGATGATAAAGGGCTTGTGAATATTCGTGAATATTCCGCAGATGAGCTTCGTACGATCGTAGAGAAATCGATCCAATCCTTGACCCGCAAAAAGGCAGAGAAGCATGCCATTAGCCAGGAACTAGCAGAGGAACGTTGGATCGACGGGGAGAATCAGATTCTTAGGCTTACACATGTGGATGAGCTGTGGTACGTCTATGATGGCGATAACCTCGAATCGGCCTTTGAGACATACGAAGAAGCTGAACAATATATGTTAGAAGAAGGTTTTACTCAAGTGAAATAAAGGAAGGCTGCTGAACAGGCAGTCTTTTTTTATTTGCAAAAAAACAGTCATTCCCTTCATCGGGTATTTGAATGGCAACTGGAGTAAATATTAGAGCCATGCTTCATTTTTTGATATACTATAAGGATTAGAAGATGTAGGGGGCAGCATTACATGACGACAATGAATTCGAATGTTACTCCTGAACAGTGTGACGACACGTGTGAAGGTTCAATGAATGTCTTGGAAGTTAAGCAAAGAATGATCACGGACGATACCGCGGTTAATTTATCTGATGTGTTCAAAGCATTAGGGGATCCTACGCGAATCAAAATCATATATGCACTACTGCAGAGCGAGCTCTGTGTACATGATATTACCTTAGTGCTTGAAATGGGTCAGTCAGCTGTTTCTCATCAGCTGCGTTATTTAAGGAATCTCCGTATTGTAAAGCGAAGAAAAGTGGGCAAAACCGTTTTCTACTCGTTAGATGACAGTCATATTGAACAGATTTTTTCACAAACCTTGCAGCACATCAAGCATACTTAGTAAAGCTATTGGGGGATTATTCATGTGGGGCATTAAATCAAAGGAAAAGTTCTTGGCAAATTGGCAGGTGAAAAGAGCAATGGGGAAGAAGAAATATGTGCTGATTTATGGTTTTTTTGGATTCGGTATTTTGTTAGCCATTCTTTTTAGCGCGATTGAACTCATTACAAGCGCAACCATTGCTACTAATTATTTATTTGCTCGAATCATTGTGTTACCGACATGCGGAATTATTTTGTTAAGTAGCCGGTGGGAGAGTCAAGAAAAGAAATTTGCTAAAGAGATGTATCTAAAAACTCAGCGATAAGACCCGCATGCTAAATACCTATAATTCCAGAAATACCTTCCTAAGTCGTGGCTACGATTTATGTGAAGGTATTTTTCTATGGAAGCAGTTACCAAATATGAGAAAGGAGAATACATTAAATGTATCAGTAAGCCGCGGCGAGATAGGAGGCTTATAAATGATTGAAAGAACGCTTTATTTATTTGACGGGATTCATAAATCCTCGGTAAAATTAATCATTGAAAGTATAATGAAAATTAACCAAGCGGATGATGAAAAAGATAAGAAAGAAAAAGAGTTCAAGCGAGCTCCCATCGATTTGATCATAAATAGTAATGGCGGCAGTGTTTACGATGGGCTTGCATTGATCAATGTTATTGATAATAGCAAGACGCCAGTTCATACTTACGTATATGGTCTTGCGGCTAGTATGAGCTTATTGATCGCTGTGAGTGGTCATAGGAGGTTCTCAGGCAGGTTAAGTACATTTATGTACCACTCGGTTTCCAATCATATCGGAGGCCATCTGAACCGCCTGAAGAATCGCCTTGATGAGACACAGAGACTGCAAAATATTTATGATCAATACCTATTAGCGAAAACAAAATGCCAGATCGAGGATTTATTACAAGTACAGGAGCATCAACGAGATTGGTTCATCGGTCCGGATGAAGCAGTGGGGCTAGGTATTGTTGACGAAATTATTTAGTGATAAAGTTAAGGAAGGTTGTCATCCAACAAATACAGACTATATAAGGTGAAGGCGATGAAAATAGCTTTTTTTGATTCAGGGATTGGCGGAATAACCGTTTTAAATGAAGCCATGAGGCAGCTGCCTCATGAACAGTATTTATATTTTGCAGATACACTTCATGTCCCGTACGGGACCAAATCTAAGGAAGAAGTCCAACAATTTGTTGAAAGAGCAGTTGATACGATAATAAAGTTAGATGTAAAAGCGCTCGTTATTGCCTGTAATACAGCAACGAGTATAGCCGTTACTAAATTAAGAAATACCTACGATATACCAATTATAGGTATGGAGCCGGCAGTTAAACCCGCATTAGAAATGAATCGTTCAACGGGAAAAAGAGTACTGGTGCTGGCGACGCCTTTAACGCTCAAACAGTCCAAGTATGCAGAGTTGATTTCACGTATTGATGACCACAAGCTGGTGGATTCACTTCCTTTACCTGAACTGGTTCAATTTTGTGAAGACCTAAACTTTGAAAGTAAAGAAATCATTGATTATTTTACGAAAAAGTTTAGCGAGTTTGATCTCCGTTTATTTGGCACAGTCGTTCTTGGATGCACGCATTATCCGTTTTATAAGGATATCTTAAGGAGAATATTGCCTAGTGCGATTCAAATTGTAGACGGAAGTGCTGGTACCGTAAAAAGATTAACCCAATTACTAAAAGATAAGAGTCAACTTGAGGAAACTGGAACGACAAGTGTTACATTCATGTGTTCGAATGATGACCAAGCGTACATACGGAAAATGGAAATAGCACTTGAGACGCTTAAAAAATGAGAATGATTTCCTTAATTGTATCCAAATAAGTCCTCACAGATAAGTGGCATGCTGCTGCTGCAGTATGCTTTTTATGTTTGGTAGGTAAAAAAAGAATCGTGTGTGGGAGCCAAGAACAGATGAGGCCTGACACTCGGGGTATTTGTCACAACAACCTGCGATACCGCTTAATGGAGTTGTTGAACAATTGAAAAAGAATTATAATGTGCTTACTCCTATTGCAGAATATTGAAAGATATAGGGTATCATACAAATTCTTTTCACTTTAGTTCGGTGATTATAATAAGGAGTGACAATAAAATGAGCACAATAACGAAAGGAATGGCAATCGGTCCCCCACGTTTTGCGATTGCGATTCACGCGTTGGTGTGGTTAACGCAGAGTGGAGGCGTATTATCCAGTTCAATCATTGCCTCTCAAGTGAACTCGCATGCAACATTTTTGCGGAGAGTTCTGCAATCCTTGGCGCAAGCAGGACTGGTAGAGGCCCGAGAAGGACGGGAAGGCGGTTACATGTTGGGAAAGGCATCCTGTGAAATTTCTTTAGCTGATGTTTATATTGCCGTAAAAGCTGAGTGTACGGGGGCCGTCGTAGAGGTTGATTGCGGTGAAACCGGTAAACAGTTGGACAAGGTACTAGAAAAATTGCTAGCAGACGCAGAGCAGCATACCATCGCCTATCTTCGTCAGTTTTCCATTGCTGACGTAATGGCACGTGTTGATTTTTTTGCAGATAACCGTGTGGATTCCTAGCCATTGCTATCAATGAGATCTAAGCTAATGCTTTGTATCTTTTACTTCCGCCCTTGACAAAGTCAACTGTAAACATTATTATTACAGTATAGCTATCGAGAACATACAGATGATTGTTTTTTATATCATTAGACAGGCGGTGTAGAGACATGACATTAGAGATAAGCGATTGGGTGCAGGGTAAAACCGAAGCTGGAGAATTAATTCATGGTTACATTGAATCTATACATGAGCTACAGGGATATGTAAACGTACAAGTTTTGAAATCAGACAATGAAGCGGCCATAGGAAAGCCTGCTTTTGTGCCTATACAGCGGCTTAAAAAATTGGCTGATATCTCATTAGAAGCTAAAGAGCAGATCAATATGCTCATTGATATTGCATTATTAACGCGAGATGAAGCGTGGTTTATAGAGCTTACGAGCCAATTGAAATTGAAACAAGAAAAAAAGGGGCCAGAAGAAAATTCTGCTGCGTTCCCCGATGCACCGTCAACAAACCGTTTAGGTTTATCTGGTTTAAAGTGAAGAAGGGTTAGAACAAGCCCATGTGATTTGGCCCAAATATAGGAGACACTTGTTTCGTACAAGGTCTCTTTTTTTTGTTTTTTTTAAAAGCAGGAAGGAGGAAAATCACAGCGAATTCCATAAACACGATTGAAAAGCTAGGCAAATGGGTTATTTCATACCCAATGTCCAAAGTGTTATAGGTACAAATTTGGTCTTTTGAGAACTGACCTAACGTTTAATAAGATCTGCACTTTCAAATTAGGAGATGACTTAGATGATTATTAGAGAAATGCAAGTGGATGAAGCTGGGAAAATTAAAGAAATTGACCGTTCAGAAAGAATTGACTTGATCTATGTAAATAATAAAAATGACGGACTGAAAGAAATAAAAGCGGGACACGAATGTCCAACTTGGAGTCTTGAAGAGTTAGATCAGTTGATAAACCGTTTTAAATTTGAGGTTACGAATGGCGGAAAAGCGTATGGCGCATTTGATAAGGACTGTCTTGTTGGATTTGGTGTGCTTG
Organism: Paenibacillus sp. SYP-B3998; assembly: GCF_010820665.1. GTDB lineage: Bacteria > Bacillota > Bacilli > Paenibacillales > NBRC-103111 > Paenibacillus_E. Next base: position 282,706 of record NZ_JAAIKC010000003.1, read on the forward strand.
GACATAAATTTAGAGGTACGAATAAAGATCAACTTCAAATAGACCTCATGTATGTGACGAGAGCATTTAGAAGACAAGGTATTGGAAGGCAATTAATGGATGAATTAAGCAGAGAAGCAAGACATAGAGGAGCCCGATCCTTGTATATTTCATCGACTGAAACAGAATCAGCTGTTAATTTTTATAAGAGCAGCGGAAGTGAGTTGACTACTGAGTTAGACGATGAACTTTTTGCCTTAGAGCCTAATGATATTCATATGATTAAGAAATTATGAGCAGCGCTCCCAAGAAATAAAAATGAGAACCAACGTTCAAATAATAAATGCATAAAAGGAGTGGCATTAAAACATGGAAGTCCTAGTCATTATCATCATCATTATTGGTTTGGCTGGAATTATTGGAAATCAATACGCAGGACTAAGAAGAATGGAAGGAATCCAACGATCATAATCCGTCGGATTTAAAGCGATACTTTCCATATCCATATAACAATTCAGATTCTAGTATCAGATACTTAGAAACTTGTGGAATCAAGTTTCTTTTTTTGTATAGTTTTTTTGGATTGAGAGGACTTCTAAATAGAATTCTTCAATATTAAAACCTAGTATTCCTAGTTGACTAGTGTTATTTCTATGCTATCATGAAAATACCATATAAATGGAATGAATCAATTTATTCCCATGCATGTTCGACTGATTAAAAGGAGGTGAAAGTTAGATGTCCGTTTTAAATTGTCTTGTGTGTAAATCAGAGGTTGACATTGAGTCAAACACACTTACAGGTGAAATTGTCGAATGCTCGTCTTGTGGGCAAGAGCATGAAGTTCATTCGATTGAGAATGTATTTACTATCGCGCTGGCTCCTGAAATCGAAGAAACTTGGGGAGAGTAGGGATGCAGAAAATGGCGAATGTTCATACGGACGTTTTACTTTGTGTAACCAAGTTGCGCGAGGAAGAGAAACGAATCTATGATTTTCTTTTGAACTGGGATATTAACGTTCAAATCAATTTAGATTCAATGGAGTTACCGTTGGGTGGAAATCTTTCTGAGCAAGTAGGGATCGCGCTGATTCGTTGCCTCTCACAAAAGAAGGCGCTTAGCAGATCCACGCTGTTGGAATTGTCTGGCGTAGAAACCTTGAATTCCGTTAAGGCAATCACCATTTGTACAAATAAAATCCATCAAGCTATTGTTTTTGATAAATTCAACATTCCGCAACCACAATTTAAGGTGGCTTTTACGACTTCCAACCTTCTTGAGTCGCTAGAAGACTTTGGTAACCTCTTTGTCATTAAACCTCCAAGTTCATCTTGGGGGAGAGGCATTGCAAGAATCGTTGGAAAGGATTGTCTTGACGGATGGCTCGCGGCGAGGGAATCATTAGACCCTACGCAACAGTCGTTTCCTGTGCTTGTTCAAGAATATGTGGAGAAGGGGGACTATGATATTCGGGTTGTCATTGTAGGCAGAAAGCCGATTGTAGCTTTTCGGCGCGTGTCTTTAGATAATTGGAAAACGAATACGCATCTAGGTGCGGAAATCGAACCGATGGACATTAACAATGAAATTGCAACCATAAGCAAACAACTGAGCCATATTTTAGGTGGAGGTATTTATGGTCTGGATCTATTTTATGACTATAAAAATAAGCGATATGTAGTTTGTGAAATTAATCAGAACCCAGAATTCGCGCAATCGTGGAAAATACATGGGGTCGACGTCGCCTATCATATCGCCCAGTATGTGAAGGATAAACTATCCTTGAAAAGTAACAAGAGGGAAACGATCCATTCTTATTCATAGGGAGGCACGATGAAGAATACGTTGATAAACAAAGATCATTTTTTTTCACTTTCATTTGTGTTGTCAAGAGTTCTTAATACAGGTGTCATTATGAGTATTGAGAAGAATGAGAATGAATTGAAAGGGCTAGAAAAGAGTATAAGCAAGATAACGAAAGCTAAGTATGTATCCTTATTTAATAGCTATACAGGAGCCGTTCACGCTGCACTATGGGGGCAAGACATTGGTCATGGTTCCTCTACACGGCTAGATCAAGCGAGTAAGCAGGAGCAGAAATTTATCCATTGGTTAGGTGTAAATGTAACATCTGATTCTGAAGTAAAGCTTGGATTTGAGAAACTATCCGTTAATTGGGACAATCTTGCACATATTGAAGATTGGGCAAAGGGAAAGCTCCAAAGCACTAGCGTTCTCGTTCTCGATTTTACGGAACTGGGCTTTGGTCCTTGTGCGGCCATAGCCCTGAATGAGCATGATGGTTGGAAAAAGGCAGAACGATTGAAGATTTTTGGCGCCTTTGATTTGAAAACGATGTGGACTCAGGAAGAAAGCGAATTGGATATTCAGCCAGCGATTCAATTTAACTATAGACTAAGCCCTCTAGTGGCAGGTTGTGTAAAACTATCACTTCTAAAGAGGAGCAATGAGCATGAAGACTGATTTTATACGAAAGCTGTTAGATCTCCCGACCGATGCTTGGATTAACGATGAGTTAGCGTATAAGGGAGGACCAGCCGTTATACCCGAGGATGTTCGAAAAACGAATTTCCCGATCATCACGAAGGAAGACGTCATGCAGATGCTCATTTCTATTCAGCAAGATGCGGATAGTGTAATTGACGAATTTACAGAAAAATATCGTCAGTATGTGGGTGCCAATTATGCGGTTGCTACAGCAAGCGGCACATCTAGTCTCCATCTTGCTCTCGTTGGGGCCGGAGTTGAGCCTGGTGATGAGGTTATTCTTCCTGCATTTACCTTTATTGCTACAGCTCAAGCTGTTGTCGCTGCTAAGGCTATTCCGATTTTCGTCGATATCGACCCACAGACCTATTGCCTTGACCCCAATCAGGTTGAAAAAGCGATAACGAAGAAAACGAAAGCGATTATGCCTGTCCATGTGCATGGATTGCCTGCAGACTTAACTCGATTAAGACTGCTAAGCAATAAGCATTCATTACGACTTGTGGAGGATGCCTCACATGCCCACTCTGCTTCTCTCCATAACCAGGTATGCGGTTCTATTGGGGATAGTGCGGGACAGAGCTTGATGGCAGACAAAAACTTTCCAGTCGGAGGAGAAGGCGGTATTGCTTTCTTCAAAGAGCAGAAAGATTATTTAAGAGCGTTGGCTTTCCTTGAGGATTCGGGAATTGATTATAGAATGTCATGGATTGCTGCGGCTTTCGGTATTAGTCAATTGGATCGTCTTCCTTACTATGATGCAATTCGTGCAAGAAACGCTGCCTATTTAACGAATGCTCTTTCAGAGACCAGACTGTTCAGCGGGCCTACCGTGCCTGAGGGCTCAAAACATAGCTATAACATGTACCGAATTAAACTTTCGCCAGAAAAGGTGGGGTTAGGAGATTTAGATGACTTTAAAGTAAAGGAGGCTATTCAGGAACTCGTTATGAGTGAAGGTGTTTTTGCAAGAGAATGGCAAAACGTACCGATCCCAGGCCATCTTCCTTTTAAAAATAGGAAAGGATTTGGAAATGGCTACCCATTTTCGCTCTCGGAGCGTGAAGATTTTGGTTATGAGATTGAAAATTTCCCTGAAACTTTGAACATGCTGCGCTCGACATTGACGATTTGCAGAGAGCTAAGATCGCCAATTGAATATGAACGTATACAAGCCTATGCGCTAGTATTTAAAAAAATCGATGCAAATCCGCAAATTATTCGTGAAATTGTAGAGAAAAATAAAAATCTCACCGTTTTATATGAAAGGGATGCGAGATTAGGATGATGACATCTGACAATCGTACGAAGCGGGTAGCCATTTTAGGCGGAAGTGGTTTCACGGGGGCTGAGTTATATCGTTTATTAAATAAACACCCTTTTCTCAAAGTAGACTTTGTGTCATCGGAATCTAAGGCGGGAGTTCCTGTAGAAAAATACTTTACAGCCTTTACCCACACCAAAAAAGTAAGTGCACTTACTTTCAAAAAAATCGCAGACCTCGATGGCCACTATGACCTCATCTTCTCTTGTCTACCCAAGGGAGCCTTACCTCGCATGATTGAACAAGTCGCTGAACATACGGATTATATTTTTAATGTTAGCGGTGATTATCGTTTTTCAGACCCTGTATTATTGCAAAAGCATTATCCCGATACACTGAATCAGCCTATACAAGTGGCTAGTAAATACTATATTCCCGAATTCAGCGAGATCGATTCCAAAGTCAAAGTTGTCAATCTCCCTGGCTGCATGGCTGTTGCAACGATTTATTCCTTATATCCGCTTCTGGCCAATGAGCTGATCGAGAATCGTGTGGTCACCGATGCCAAAACAGGTTCAAGCGGAGGGGGGAAATCGAGTTCGGAGCATCATGCGGAGCGAGCCAATAATTTCAGACCTCATAGCATCCATGGACATCGGCATCGTCCAGAAATTGAGTTTGCTTTCGAGGATTATTTTAACAGCTCGTTAGAGCTTCAATTTACGGTGCATAGCCTTGATCTTCCCAGAGGTATATTGGTTACCTCTTACTCCGTGCTCAAGGAGGGTGTCTCCGAAGTTGATGTGAAGAAAGCATTCTATGGGAGCTATGCTCAGAAGCCATTCATTCATTATTTCAATTCCAAAAATGGGTATCCGATGATTAAAACCGTGGCGGGGACGAATTACGCGGAAGTTGGCGTGTATGTGGATGGAAGCAGTTGTGTGTCCATTGCGAGCATCGATAATTTAATCAAAGGCGCTGCAGGACAAGCGATTCAGGCGGCAAATCTGTATCTTGGCTTCCCCGAGGAGACAGGGCTGCAAGCTGAATTAGGAGGAGTATGGCCTTAATGTACAACCTACACGTAATTAAGCTAGGGAGCAGCACCATTGTTAACCGACCCGCTATTTTTGAGGAGATTTATAAGGTCACCCAGAGAGGAGGCAAGGTTCTCTTGGTTGCTGGCGGCGCGGAAGGGATTAAACAGAAATATAAGCAGATCGATAGAGAAATCCCTTTTCTTACTTTGGAAAGCGGCGACGAAGTGCGCTATTGCTCTCCAGAGGAAATGCCGATTATTCGAGCTGCTTACCACGAATTTATTTTAGCTAAAGTCCAAGAAAACTTGAAGAAATATGATCTTAGCGTTTTTGCTCAATGCGGTGGTGAGAATCAGATCGTCACAGGTCAAAAAGCGAACCCCTTAAAGGTTATAAAAAATAATAAAACCGTTATTGTCAGAGATTCTTTGTTTGGCAATTTCACGGGATGTAAGGTGGATTTCTTGAAATCGGCCCTACAAGCCTTTGATGTGGTATGTATAGCGCCACCCATTCTAGATCCTGAGCTGGGTGAGTTTATTAACATTGATGCGGATATGTTGGCTGCTCACTTGGCGGTGGAGCTTGAAGCGCAGCATCTGCGCTTTGTTACGAGCACGCCGGGCATACTGAAGGATATTGAAGATGCAGGCTCAACCATTCAAGATGTTTATTTGGGCGATGAGGTTCATTCCATTAAAGGCAGGATGAAACAGAAGGTAAGGGCTGCTAACTTCGCGATTCATCAAGGAGTTTGCGACGTTTGTATAACGGGTCCTCATACCTTGGAGGGAACTGGTAAAACGTGGTTTTGGCAGATGGAAAGAGATCTGAATGATATGGATTTATTGAAAAAAGTGGCTCGAATTCCTTCGGTTTCAAAAGATGAGCATGAGCTTGCTTCTTATTTAGTGGATTATGTGCGTTATCCAGGAGTTTCGGGGCATATCGATGAGGTAGGTAACGTTGTTTTCCAAAAAGGAAATGGACCCTATCAGCTTATGCTATTAGGCCATATGGATACGGTTCCGCACAATTGGCAGGCTCAAAGTGACAATGAAGGAATTTCAGGTAGAGGTGTCGTCGATGCAAAAGGGTGCTTCGTTAATTTCATTGAGATGTTAAAAGAGGTTGAGGTTCCTGAGCATGGTTCCTTGCTTGTAATCGGAGCTGTAGAAGAAGAAATTTCGTCTTCCAAAGGCGCGCATTTTATCAGAGATCATTATCGGGCCGATGCCGTTATTATAGGCGAGCCTAGCGGCGAGCATAGTTTAACGCTAGGTTATTACGGATTGTTTAAACTGGAGATAACCATTCGTAAAGAACAGGAGCATACAGCTGCTAAGGACACAATGAGTGTAATTGATCAGTTGTATGTAGTTGTGGAAGAGATACGTACAAGGGTACAGCATATCGACCCGCAGTGTCTGTCATCACTTATTGATGTGAAACATAGTAATCACAAAGGAATCCTAACGGTGACGGGGATACTGAACTTCAGGATATCTCCCTCCGCAGGTAAAGATTACAAGGCTAGCATTCCATTAGATTTTGGCGAAGACATAAGCGTGCAGGTGTTAAGAGCGACGCCTGGATTTGCCAATCCGCGGAATTGTACGCTAGTGAAAGCTTTCGTGCGCAGCTTCGCCAAGGAAGGAAAATCGATCCACTATATCAAAAAACGCGGAACCAGTGATATGAACACTCTAGCAACAACCTGGGATTCTGTCCCTATGGTTGCTTATGGTCCTGGAGATTCAAGTTTAGATCATACGAATCATGAATACTTACATTTCCACGAGGTGGAGACGACAAGAAAGATTCTAAAAGAAGCCGTTGATCAGTGGTTTCGGTTAAAGGTGGGGGAGTGAATGGATACGATAACGAAGCCTGTTCAGGATACAGATTTGATAACCAGCCTGACTACTTTAGCAACTGAATCAAGGAAGTTAATTATTGACATGGCTGCCACGCCCACTGGCTGTCATATTGGAGGAAGTTTGTCTGTCATCGATCTGCTTATAGCCGTGTATGCGAAATTCGTGAAAGATGAGCATACAGCCATCATCCTCAGCAAAGGACACTCAGCGGCTGCGTTGTACGCAGCGCTGTATGTATATGGGCTTATTGAGGAGAATCCTGCCCTGACTTACGGACAGAAGGGTTCCCTTTTTACGGGTCACCCGAATCATAAGCTGCCTCATATCCCATTTGCAACAGGCAGTCTAGGACATGGCGTTGCTTACGCAGCCGGATGGGCGCTAGCTCAGCAAATGAATCAGACGAATGGTTTGGGAATTGTCATTGGTGGTGATGGAGAGCTTCAAGAGGGACTTTGCTGGGAAACTGCGCAGATTGTTCAGGCCAAATCAATTACGAATTTTGTATATATCGTCGATTGTAATGGCGGTCAAAATGATGGTTTAATCCAAGAAATTTCACCACTTCCGAATCTCAGGCAGCGCTTTGAATCTTTCGGTTTTCGAGTTGAGGAAATCGACGGGCACAGCATGGAGGCTATTCTTTCGGCATTAGAGCTCGATAATGAAAGACCGCTTGCATTGTTAGCTAAAACAATAAAAGGAAAGGGCGTTCAAGCTATTGAGGGGAATCCCGACGCTCATTATGCCAAAATTCCGGAGAAAATCGCAAGTAAATGGAAAAGGAGTTTACCATGAGTGTATCTGGAAGAGATGCCTATAGGGACGAACTGACGAAACTAGCTTTTAGCAACGATAAAATCATCTGCATGGAAGCTGATTTGGGTGGGAAAAATCATTCGTTTCAGCAAAATCATCCTGATCGTTTTCTTAATTTAGGCATAGCTGAACTAGCTAGTGTGGATATGGCTGCGGGCTTAGCTGAGGCTGGTAAGATCCCGTTCTTTTCTACGTTTGCTTCTTTTGCTGCACTCAGAGCCGCTGAGAGCGTCAAATTAGCCATGGGGTATATGGAAAAAAATATTAAAATCGTAGCGGCTTACGGCGGTGTTTCCGGTGGTTGGTTTGGTACCACGCATCATTGCTTGGAAGATATCGCGATCATGCAATCGTTTCAGAATATTCGCATTGCCTGCCCGCATGGTGAAGCGGAAACGAGACGAGTCATTCAAGAAGCTGCGCTCTCGGAAGAACCTTATTATATTCGTCTTTCCAGGAATGATGGCTTTGAAAGCCTAGAGAGAGAGGAGGGGAGAAGCTGTCGCGACCTCATAATCGAAAGGAAGGAAGGCATAATTCCGACGCTTTGCTTGATCTCGATTGGTGAGCAGGCAACTGAGCTATGTAATAAGATTTATGCTGAGCAGGCGTCTATTGTTCATGTTCATCTATGCTATGTGGACAGTCGAAGTCTGAAGGATGTCGCTTTTTTTCTAAGGGCCATTTCAGACAAAATTTTGGTCGTTGAAGAGCATAGAGCTACTGGCAGCTCGGCTTCTTATCTTGCTTTACTGCTGCCTAAATGCCGTGTATATTCACATGATTGCGGTGAAAAGTGGCCTATTTACGGAGGAACGCACGCGGATGTTTTGGATTATTTAGGTTTTGGACTAGAGCCGCTTCAACAGCAAATACGGGTTATAGGAGGCTGAAATGGTATTTAGTATTCTAAAACCGAGAAATTTTCGTAATTTCTTCTTCTCTGATATTATTTCTGGATTCGGTGTGGGGATGAGCACGATTGGAGCAAATTGGTTTCTCATGGATCAAACGAATTCCATTGCCTCTATTGGCTTCATGCTTTCTTTAAATGTCATTGCCGGCTTTTTGATTTCACCATTTGTGGGCTCATTCATCGATAAATTCAATAGGAAAGCAATTATTGTATGGACGTATCTTTTTCGTGCCCTGGCTATTCTGGGCATAACCGCGCTATTTTTCATATTTGGCTTCAAAATAGAGTATCTCTATTTGTTTACAATTGTAAATGGCGTTGGATGGACGATCTATATGTCAGCTTCAAGAAGTTTGGTGCAAGAACTGCTTCCAGAGAAGGATCTTATCAATGGAAATTCGCTCGTTGAGATTAGCTTGCAAGTGGGCATGTTCATGGCGGGGGCAGCCTCAGGTATCTTATATAAATATTTTGGATTTGAGATTATCTTGATTGTAAACGCAGCTGCTTTTATTCTTAGTAGCCTGCTCTTATCAAGAGTTATCTATAGTCCAATCCTTGTCGAAAATAAAGAAGAGTCTTTTTATACAAATTTTAAGCATGGCATCAGTTACCTGAAAAATAGACCTTATCTATTCTTTCTAGGTGTTATTGCCATTATTCCTTTGATTTCCACGATGGTTTACAATGTTGTGCTCCCAGGCTATGTCAATCAAAGCGTTCAAGGCGATTCTGTTGTTTTCGGATTATCCGATATGTGCTATGGCATTGGTGGCTTATTATCAGGCTTTATCGCAGCTCCGCTCGCCAAGAAATTTTCGAAAAATGGAACGGTTACGCTCTTTTTTCTCATTGCGGTTAGTGTCTTTCTGGCAATTGCCCTTAATAGCTACATTTGGCTGTTATACCTGGGCAGCATGTTAATCGGCTTAAGTAATTCCTCTTTACGTATCGTAATGAATACAACAATCATGGAAACTGTTTCCAAATCCTTCATGGGCAGAGCTATGTCCGTTTGGATGGCAATTTCGTTACTTTTGCAAACTGTATCTGCTCCGGGATTAGGGCTGTTGATCGATCATTATTCTCCGGGTGTTGGATTTATTGGGATGAGTGCACTTATGCTTGTAGGGTTGGTTTTCCACTATATACTGGGAACTTCCTACAAAAAGAATCAAACTTATGAAATCACTGAGGGAGGAACCCTATGAGTCGTCAAAAGATTGTCGCATTCGTAGAGCCGAGTTTTTACGGCGTGAGTTTTGTAAAAGTCGCATATGATCAGGGAAGCAAAGTGATCGCAATTGTGTCATCTAAAGAGAATCCTCAAAAGTACGGCTATGAGGGTATTTATCATGATCTGATCGTAGCGGATATTCGTGATGAACAGGCGCTTTACGAGGCTATTACAAACTCGGATTACAATGGGCAGCTGGATGCTTTGATCCCGGCAACCGATTATGCATCGCATTTAACGGCTAAAGTAGCAGAGCGGCTTGGCCTCAAAGGGGTCCCCTATGAAGCGGCTTTGAAATCGAGGAATAAGGATTTGGCCAGAGAGGCGTATGAGGAACATGGCGTGCCTGGAGCGAAGTTCAAAAAGGTGAAAACGTACGAGGAAGCAGAAAGTGCGGCAGCGGAGATCGGATATCCAGTCGTTCTAAAGCCAACGAATTGCGCAAGCAGCCAAAATGTGTCTTTCATCAATAATGCTTCTGAACTGAAAAAAGCGATGACAGCTATCGTTGATTTCAAAGTGACTTATATGGATTTTAAAGTACGGGAAGACTACTTAATCGAAGAGTACTTGGAAGGGCAAGAATTTAGTGTTGAACTGTTCTTGAAGGATGGCAAACCTATTTTCTCAGCAGTGACTGAAAAAGTCACTTCGCCTTTGCCCTATTTTGTTGAAATTCTTCATACGCTGCCTACTTCTGTGTACCAAGAGGAGCAGGAAGATATTATTAACACGGCTGTTAGCGCTCTTAAAGCCATAGGCCTTCATAATGGACCTAGTCATGTGGAAGTTAAGCTTTCGCAAAAAGGTGCCCGTATTATTGAAGTGAATGGCAGACCCGGTGGAGATAACATTGCCTCTGATTTATTGGTGCAAGCTTTTGGTTTCGATATCTTTGAAGCTACTGTTAATTATTACTTAGATCTTCCAATTAACAGTCAACCGAGTAAACGCAGAGCTTCGTCTATCGCTTACTTGACGGCGAGTCAAGACGGTATTGTTACAGATATTCAGGGACTTGATCAGCTGCAAATCAGCGCGAATGTCATTCGCTCTCATATTTCCGTCAAACCAGGGGATTTGGTTTCCGTGGCCAGAAGCTCAGACGATCGCTTAGGTTATGTGATTACAGTAGGGGATACACCGCAAGAAGCGAAAACACTAGCCTTAGAACTCATCCAGAAGATTAAACTTAGTTATAAAGAAGGTGCTGGAAATACAGTTGAAGCTCCGTTAGACTTACTGGAAACTAGAATTCACACATAGGAGATGGATCATAATGACGATTGCAGTTCTTTTGGGAAGCTCCAGAAAACAAGGGAATTCAGAAAGATTGGCGACTCGATTGGTTGATGGATTGGAGGCGGATATTATTTATTTGTCCGATTATAATATCCAACCTATTGATGATTACCGTCATGCTGAATTAGGTGCCTACCCAGCTGACGATTACCGAGAGTTAATCGATCGTGTATTAGCACGAGACACGATCGTGTTTGCGACGCCTATCTACTGGTATGGCCTCTCAGGCATACTGAAAACCTTTATTGATCGTTGGTCCCAATCTTTAAATGAAAACAGAGCGGAGTTCAAGGCCAGACTATCTGGCAAAAAAGCTTACGTTATCGCCGTTGGGGACGATGAACCGCAATTGAAAGGGCTGCCGCTCATCCAGCAGTTTCAATATATTTTCGATTACGCGCATTTCAGTTTCGAAGGTTATGTACTCGGCAAGGGGAATAAACCGGATTCGATCCTAGAGGACGTAGCGGCCCTATTTGCTGTAGATGAATTCAGGAGAAAATTAAGCGCTAAGGTTGAATTGACCTGATAGTTCTGCGCAGCCTTATCGGATAAGAATCGTTGTCTGTATTGAAAAACCCATTGGATTAGTATCCAATGGGTTTTTGCGCATTTTCTATTACATTGAGGTTAATAGCAATTTTTTCTCTAATTCTTCGGTATTTAAGAGGACCGCTTCTTTATCGGGATAGTTCATCTCAATATGTCGCTCCCCCCAGGAGCAGAGCGCGTCTAGGGTACCTTTAAGCGAATGTCCATAAGCTGTCAGTGAATACTCGACCTTCGGTGGTACTTGATTATATATTTCTCGGCGAATTACTCCGTCATCCTCTAATTCCCTTAATTGTTGGGTCAGCATTTTTTGCGTAATGCCTGGCATTAATCGTTTGAGCTCTCCTGTACGCCGAGTTCCTTTTAATAAATAGCACAAGATAACGACTTTCCATTTCCCGCCAATAACCTCTAAGGAAGCTTCAACAGGAATATTATATTTAATCATCTGAAACGCCTCCTAGATATAGGTACTTAAAAGTGCCTACAGTACTTCAAAGTACGTACTTTCTTTAAAAATGTTTACAAGTCATAATAACATTAATCATTGATTTTGACCAGATGAGTGTGAGGCCTCAAATGAGTTTGGTCATCAAATGAACAGCATCTCAATAGAAGTTAAATTGGAGGTTTAATCTATGGATGCAGCGAGTAATCGTTCAGATAGGGAGAAGAAAAAGAGTGGCGCACTGGCATTATTGGCATTAGCTATTTCTGCTTTTGGGATCGGAACGACGGAATTTGTTCCAGTTGGTTTATTATCATCTTTGGCGGATCATTTGAATATTTCAATCTCACTAGCCGGCTTGTTGATTTCTGGATATGCGCTGGGTGTTGCCTTCGGAGCCCCTATCTTAACCGCGCTGACGAATAAAATAAGCAGAAAAACTTTGCTTATGCTGCTTATGATTGTTTTTATTGCTGGTAATTCAGCTGCCGCATTATCAACTAGCTTTGGGATGCTGCTCACAGCGCGGATAATAACCGCTTTTTCACATGGTGTTTTCTTCTCTATTGGATCAACAATTGCAGCGGATTTAGTACCAGAGCATAAACGGGCAAGTGCCATAGCAATTATGTTTACAGGCCTTACCGTTGCCACGGTTACGGGAGTTCCTTTAGGCACTTTCATCGGTCAATTTTTTAGCTGGAGAGCCACGTTCTGGAGTGTAGCTATTTTAGGTTTGGTCGCGATAATTGCTAGCGCCTTATTAATTCCTAAGCAATTAAAAGAAGCGCCACCCGCGAAATTTAGCGATCAGCTAAACATTCTTCGCAATGGACCTTTACTGTTAGCCTTTTCGATTACAGCCTTAGGGTACGGGGGAACATTTGTTGCGTTCACCTATTTAGCGCCGATACTTGAAAAGATAACCGGCTATGCTTCAAGCTCAGTCAGTCTTATATTGTTAGTTTATGGGATTGCGATTGCAGTTGGGAACACAATTGGAGGCAAGTTAGCAGACAAAAACCCATTAAAAGCTTTATTTTGGATGTTTATTGTCCAGGCTATTGTCTTAGTTGTCTTTAGCTTTACGGCTCCTTTTAAAGTTTGGGGAACAATGACAATCGTTGTACTGGGTTTATTAGCCTTCATGAACGTCCCCGGTCTTCAAGTATATGTTGTGAAGCTTGCTGAAAAGTATGCACCCTCAGCAGTAAGCGTAGCTTCGGCCTTCAATATTGCCGCTTTTAACCTTGGGATTGCAATCGGCGCCTTTGTGGGGGGACTCATCGTTAATACGATTGGCTTGATTCATACACCTTGGATTGGTGGCGTAATGGTACTTGGCGCTGTTTTGTTAACGGGTTGGAGTCGAGCTTTAGAAGAAAAGAAAAAGAATGCCGATAAGATTCTGAGGGTAAACCAAAACGAATTAACAATCTAGGAGGACTTGAGAATGAATACACATTTACAAGCGACAACTACCTTGCATAATGGGGTTGAAATACCTCGGTTGGGTTTAGGCGTGTTCAAGGTCGAAGAAGGCTCTGAACTCGTACATGCAGTCAAACTGGCGATTGAACATGGATATCGCAGTATAGATACAGCTGTTATTTATGGAAATGAAGCTGGGGTTGGCCAAGGAATACGTGAGGGGATTGAAGCGGCAGGGCTATCCCGAGAAGATATATTTGTAACCTCTAAAGTATGGAACGCTGACCAAGGGTATGAATCTACGTTAGCTTCATTTGAAGAGAGTCTGCAAAGACTAGGTCTTGCCTATCTGGATCTATACCTTATACATTGGCCAGTAGCGGGGAAATATAAACAAACGTGGAGAGCTTTAGAAAAACTATATAAAGAAGGTCGGGTTAGGGCGATTGGGGTAAGTAACTTTCAGATTTCCCACCTAGAAGATTTATTGAAGGATGCCGAAGTTAAACCAATGATCAATCAAGTGGAATATCACCCTCGGTTGACTCAAAAGGAGTTAAAAGCATACTGCGACGAACAAGGGATTCAGTTTGAAGCTTGGTCTCCTCTCATGCAAGGGCAGCTGTTGGATAACCCAACGCTACAAGAAATCGCTACTCAATATGGGAAGTCGATAGCCCAAATTATTTTACGCTGGGACCTGCAGCATGGCGTTGTAACGATACCGAAATCAACGAAAGAACATCGAATTGTTGAAAATGCAGATGTGTTCGGTTTTGAACTTACTAGCGAGGATATGGATAAAATAGATGGGTTAAATCAAGATCAACGCGTAGGTCCTGATCCAGATAACTTTGATTTTTAATTTGAAATGATAGGAAAAAGCAGTCCGAAACTGATCTTAGTTTCAGGCTGCTTTTTATTTTAGCATGAAATTATATAGGGGTGCCTGCTTACAAAAAGATTAAACTAACAGACAGTACCAACATGACAATTGCATGGATAGCCATAGAAGGCTTATGCTTGGCGCGCACAAGATGAGCTTGAATAGCTCCTAGCATTAATAGAGCCAAGAGTGTGCCAGCGAATATGGAAAGCTCCGGCAACCAGAAGGCTGTTATCAGGGTGCAAACTCCGACGAACTCAAGCAGTGCCGTAACGTTCATAAACCAAAATGGATAGCGGTAAGACGTCCAATGTTGAACCATCGATTGGGTACGCAAAAACTTGACGCTAACCGATATTCCAAACATAATAATCAAGATCGATTGAATAATGACAAGTACTGTGTTCATGTATTCCACTCCTTTTTGTATCTGCGAATTCAGTTATCATGCAGCTTAGTATAAAAGTAAATAAATTTGAAAGCTGTATGCCAGACTACAGCGAACACAATTCTGGAGGTAACTTTGGATAAAATTAAGTATTTATCAAGAATTAAGTTATTTCATGAGCTTGAATGGGTAGAGCTGCAGCGGATTGAAAGCATTACACCGATCCATATTTTCAAAAAAAAAGAGATTATCGCTTCTCCGTTAAGTGCTCAGAAGTATTTGTATTTAATCAAATCCGGCAGTGTCCGATTATATAGGCTGTCTGAAGGAGGAAAGGAACTAACTGTAGATTTATTAGGGGTTGGTCATGTATTTGGCGAAATTGGTTCTTTCACAACAGGTTCGGAGAACATGTACGCAGAGGCGCGCGAAGAAGCTATCATTTGTAAAGTAGACAAAACACAGTTTGAAAGCATTTTACGTGAAAGGCCTAGTCTTGCGCTTAATTTCATAGAAATTATATCCACACGCTTGAAGGAAGTAGAAGAGATGTTGGAATACATGGCTTACGGAAGCGTTAGGAAACGGTTGCTTTTTTTATTATACAAGCTTTCTATCAAGTTTGGTGTGGAAGTCCACGTTCCCGAGGCGGAGGTGGAACAGAAGATGTGGATCCAGTTCAATATTCCGCTTACCCACCAAGAGTTGGCAAGTATGATGGGTAGTCTTCGCGAGACAGTCACTACGGGATTACACGAGCTAGCCTTAGAAGGCATCATTAAAAAGCCCGTATTACGTAAACCTCTAATCGTTGAAATCCGACGGTTGAAAGCAGCCTTGGAAGAAGCTAGATAACGTAGAGAGACGGGAGAAAAGCAAGGAAAGATTTCCAAATCATAGATGGGATGAAATCATGGTAGATGAATTACAAAGAGTGAAGGAACTTTTTATCTTATATCGAGGTCATTTTATTCAGATGCATCGCGCCGGTTATTTAGAGGAGTATAAAAAATACGACATCAGTAAGCAAACCGAGATTGACTGGTACAACGAATTGATTGATACATTCTCCAAGCAATTATCCATAAGGGATTGGGAAGCGGTAACCTCGCTTGAAGCTTTAGCTAAATATTATGAGGATGATCGGATGTTGGAACATGTCATTTCATTCGTATCGCGCCATATCATGGGCGCAGATAGCATGGTTAAACTTATGTATGCGGAAAAAATAATAGACTTCGTCAAATCATCAAAAAAACCAATGCCAAAAGAGTTTTTATACAAGGTATGTCGGATCACAGTACAGATCTTAGAGGATATTATTTCAAAACCTTTGATTATTGACCCCGGTCATGAGCTAGATGTCTTCAACTTGAAAGATAAAAAGTCACTAAATAACAGAGCTAAAAAAAGCATCGGAGAAATAGAGAACATTCTGAGTTAATTCAATGAAAGGATTCGAAGTCATCATCGTGACTTTCTAATAGGCACGAGCTTCCTTTTTCATGAGGAAGTTTTTTTGCGTTTGGCATTTGAATTGAATTTTTGTATGCGCTGTGGAATATGATGATTAAAAATAATGATACTTCATTACATGCAGGTGAAAACGGAGGGAGTTTGCGTGAAGCATAAATATGCATTTTTACTTTCTTTGCAATCACTTGCATTTGAAATCAAACAATTAACGGGATTTTCCAGAGAGTGCTCGGATTGCTTTGAACTTCTTCGAATGAAGCTCGATGATCTCTGCCGATTTATGACAAGTGAAGAAAATGAAAGACAATGGGATCGATGGGAACATCCTGGGGAGGATATCAGACTGCATAGCGGGCAGTTGCGTGAAGCGTCGACTGAGGCACTGTGCGAGCTGGAGAAGTATCAGTCCATTCAGATGCTCGAAAATAAAATGAATATCAGTGAGTATATGGCTAAACTCTCGAACGCTATTCAGGAGGAGCTTCAGCATTTTCGGATTGATCCTACGTCTAAAGTGCTTTTTATCGGTTCGGGTGCATTTCCCTTATCCGCGCTTACAATCGCTAAGGATACTGGAGCAGCTGTGCTGTGTGTAGACATGGATGCGGAAGCCGTACATTTGGGCAAAAGAGTGACTGAATTGATAGGCTTACATAACAGGGTTCAATTCTCGGGAAAATCGGTGAATGAACTGTCTTTTGTCAATGAGGCCACGCATATTATGATTGCATCTCTTGTAAGAAACAAAATAGAAATTGTCGAAAATTTGAAGCAGTCCATGCCTATGTATACAAGGATCATTTTAAGATATGGGAATGGACTAAAGTCTGTATTTAACTATCCTTTGGAAAAAGACTTGTCACAGGATTGGCAGTTGACCCCAATCGTTCGACGCAAAAGTATTTACGATACCCTTATTATCGAACAGAAGCAAATCTGGTGAAATGGAGGTGAAACAATGAACGCAATTCATATACCCAACAGATCTTCACAACAGGAGACGAATATGGTAAATTTAATATATAAATGCACACGTGTGCATTGAATTTCTATAGATGATCTAGGGGGCTGCTATGAAATTTACTTTTCGTTGGTTTGGTAGTGATGATCTGGTGCAATTGGAGCATATCCGTCAGATTCCATGCGTTACGGGAATTGTAACTGCGGTTTACGATGTTCCTGTTGGTGAGGAGTGGTCGTTATCCAAAATTATGGAGTTAAAAGAAAGCATCGAGCGCAAAGGGCTGCAATTGGAAGTCATTGAAAGCGTACCCGTGCATGAAGACATTAAGTTAGGACTTCCGACCAGAGATGGCTTCATTGAAAATTATAAAAATACACTGCGTAATTTATCAAAGGCCGGCATTAAGGTTGTTTGCTACAATTTCATGCCCATCTTCGATTGGACGCGAACGAATCTTTACTATGAGCTAGAAGATGGTTCTACTGCACTCCTCTATGAGGAATCGGTTGCAGCGCAAATGAATCCATTGAATGGTGACCTCAGGCTGCCTGGTTGGGACACGAGCTACACTGACCAACATCTAAAACAGTTGTTCGGTCAGTATGAACATGTGAACGAAGAGCAGCTATGGGCTAATTTGACCTACTTTCTTAAAGCCATTATTCCTGTTGCCGAGGAAGAACATATACAGATGGCGATTCATCCGGATGATCCGCCTTGGTCTATCTTTGGGTTGCCGCGAATAATAACGAATAAACAAAATTTAGAACGGTTAATTAATATTATTGATAGCCCAAGCAATGGATTATGCATGTGCAGCGGCTCATTGGGCGCGAATGCGGATAATGATTTCATTGAGATGCTGAGCTATTTTATGCAGCGTGAGCGCGTTCATTTTGTACACGCTCGCAATATTAAGCGTGTCGGTGAGATGAGCTTTTATGAGTCCTCACACCGATCTGAAGATGGGTCATTGGATATGGTTGAGATATTAAAAGTATTACATACTTATAATTATAGCGGGCCTATTCGGCCGGATCATGGAAGAATGATATGGGGAGAAGAGGGAAAACCCGGATATGGCCTCTATGATCGAGCACTGGGAATTACATATTTAAATGGTATTTGGGAAACATTGAGCAAAATATCGAAATAAGTTGAGGGGATTAAGCATACTCATAGGTAAAGCCATGCTGCAAGATCAGCATGGCTTTTTGTTGTTTTGTTATAATTTTTTCTCGTTTGTCACATGTATAGCTCTATGGAGTCATGACAATAAATTTCGGGTTTGATTAAATAAAATGTGTAGATAGTTGAAAAGGGGGATTCTAATGTCAATTTTAAAAAATGCTTTTTTGGTCATTGTTATGTTGATTGTTTTTATTTCAGGAATGTCAGGCATGCATGCAACAGCTCTCGCAGCCCATGAGCACGGCGATTCCGTCATGGCGTCGGAAGGACAGTCATTGGGAGAGAAAATAACAAACCTAACTTCGATCGTGCTCGTTTCGATGGCAACCCTATTTTTTATTGTGCGTATTCGCGGGAGTGCCAAGCACCTGTCTAAGATGACGGGCATGATGGCGGCAATGGCTACGTCGATGATGGCCAGCGTTGTCATAGGGACTATTCTCGGTCTTTTGCTCAAAGGCATGTTCCTCTCAACCGTTGTAGGCGTTGTCATTGGAGTGGTCATAGGCTTTTTTGCTGGGCAAACACTCAGTCAGGTGGCTGCATTGGACGGCATGATGTCAGGTGTAATGGGAGGTATGATGGGGCCCATGCTAGGCGTTATGGTCCTGGGGGATCACCCTGTATTAACGGTATTATTTATGGATTTGGTTTTCGCAGTTATGATGATTGCTTTGTATCAATTTTTAATAACAGAAGTTAGAGCTAGTCTTGTAAAACAACCCAATTAGAATTGTGTAAAAATAAGGGAGCATAGAAATGACAAAGAAAACAGAACGACTTCATCGTACATTTTGGAGGTGGCATTTTTACGCGGGGCTATTTATCGTACCTTTAATCCTTACTCTCTCCTTAAGTGGGATCGCCTATTTATTTAAAGCTGATATTGAAGATGTGGTTTACAAAGATTTGTACTTCGGCAGTAGTCAACAAACGGAATATATAAAGATGAGTCAAGCGATAACCGCCACAGAGGGGAGCTTTCCAGATTATAAGGTGACGAAGATTGCTTATTTCAACGAGGATAAGCGCAATACGCGTCTTTCCTTGTATAATTCACATCTCGCGAACGAAAAGTACATTTATTTAGATTCTAACAATCAAATTGTTGGAAGTCAGAATGCGAATGACAACTTCTCCAATGTTACGCGTAATTTGCA
Organism: Paenibacillus sp. SYP-B3998; assembly: GCF_010820665.1. GTDB lineage: Bacteria > Bacillota > Bacilli > Paenibacillales > NBRC-103111 > Paenibacillus_E. Next base: position 302,152 of record NZ_JAAIKC010000003.1, read on the forward strand.
CAGTTCACTGCTTGTGGGCGGTACAGTTGTGAATTATCTGGTAGAGCTTGCAGCATGTTGGGCCGTATTCCTCATTGTAACAGGTCTATACATGAGTTGGAGCAGTAGAAAGAAACTTGGAGAAGCAAGAACGCTGAGGCAGGGATATAAGCAGAAGCATACCCTTGTAGGGGTTATTTTTACAATACCGTTATTAGTACTCATTGTTTCTGGACTTCCATGGTCAGCGTTTATGGGCAATCAAATTTATAAAATGTCCACGGCTCACCATGCGCTGGGGTTCCCGGCGTTGTATGTGACACCACCTGAGTCAAAAAATAATCATTTGCCTTGGGCAACACGGAAAGAAAATCCACCTGAATCTGCTAATGAAAAGGGCACAATCACCATGGACAGCTATGAAGGAATCGCCCTTTCACAGGGAATAAACAAACCCTTTGTGATCAATTTACCATCCAGTGAAAAGGATGTTATTACGGTTTCCAGATCCACGGGATCAGGGATTACTGGTATGAACGTGGGCCCAAGTGAAGAAATTACGTCTTATTTCGATCAGTACAGCGGCGAGCTTATTTCAAAAATTGATTATCAAGATTATGGTATTTTAGCGCAGTGGTTTACCTATGGAATTCCACTTCATGAAGGGCACTTATTCGGCAGAGTTAATCAAATTCTTTGCTTGCTCACAACACTTTCCCTTCTGTTTCTTATGTATTGGGGTATTAAAATGTGGTTCGCCAGAAAACCAAAAGGAAAATTCAGCGCTCCCCCCAAACAAAAAATGGGCAAAGACATGATTAGCTTCTTAGTCATTATGGTCATTTTGGGCGTAGCAATGCCATTATTCGGGATGTCATTGCTTGTTATTGCCGTACTTGAGTTTATCTTATATCTCTTTCGTACAAGAAATCATACTATTGGGAATTCTCATTCCGGTTAGTCCCATCTGCTCGTTGGCTGGAATTAACATGTCCTTTCATCTGGTGCAGCGCTTAATTGGAAAAGAAGCCGCACAAATGACGGCGAAACGTATGGAATACGATATTAGGTTTGATGGGGAGGAATAGCATTATAAATCACGCATGAAGAAATCAGAAATTGTAAACAGGGGGGGCAGTGACTCTACAAAGAGGCTGCCTCTTTTCTTATGGGAATCTCTAGTGTGTTGAATAGGGGGGGATTGGGGAGGTTCGTGGAACGTTTGAGGAGAGGATTAACGTTGCAGTTTGACCTCTCCCTAAATTCCGGACAAGTAGTAGTTGCTTCTTGCTTTGTTGTATGATACAATCCTTTTATAAACAAATTTAAAACAAATTTAAACCTAAATTCACATATTGAAAAGGTTATCATTTGTGCAATGCTACCTTTTTCAATGTGTGATTTTTTATTTTCATCAGAAAAAAACATGTTAAATAACTTATTGGAGGTAATTGATTATGGAAACAGGTACAGTGAAATGGTTTAACGCAGAAAAAGGTTTTGGTTTTATTGAAGTAGAAGGTGGAAATGATGTATTCGTTCATTTCTCCGCAATTCAAGGCGACGGATTCAAATCCCTTGACGAAGGTCAACGCGTAGAATTCAACGTAGTTCAAGGCAACCGTGGACCACAAGCTGAGAACGTTGTAAAACTGTAAGCTACAGCAAATGCAAAGTACCCTTAACATATGTTAAGGGTACTTTTTTTAATCATAGGAGGGGTTCGCTATATATTTTCGGAGAAAATTGATAGAAGATTTCCCTCAGGTAGACACGGCGATTTGGTCTTGCATGAAAGAGGACTGCAAGGGTTGGATTCGGGACAATTTCGCGTTTGAGAATGTACCGACCTGCCACCAATGTCTTTCCCCAATGATAAGTAGCGTGAAAATGCTCCCTTTGCTTGCCAATTCCAATAAAAACATGAAGCTGCTCAATAAAGGAAAACAGATTTCAAAATAAATATATCGAAAAACGATGAGGATGAAACAAGGGCACTGTCTAGGTGGCCTTGTTTTGCTATGTCATATCGCTTTCGGGACCATAGGCAAATCCTAATTGGTTCTGTTTATTAACCTATGGTCTAACTGTTTATCATTTTATTTGTAGGGAAATAGATGAAAGTTGTCGAAAAAGGAGGGATACTCTCGAGAAAAGGATACGATTCTAATGCTGAGTGGGATGGGCAAGAAAATGAAAAGAAAAATTACTTTATCCTCACTTTTAACCGGGCTAGTAGCTCTTTCGGTTTCGTTTACACTTATAATTGTGCTTCTGATTTCGTACCATTTGGAAAAACAAGCGCTAATTAATACTTCCCTTTCACTGAATTATTCCAATGCACAAGATTTAAGTCACACCGTAGACACTGTATTCAAAACAATGAGGGAAAGCCTCCAATCAACTACCACTTTTTTGTCCCACCATAATGAATGGTCAGAACAAGAGATTCAAGAATATTTACAACTTGTTAGACATGTCGGCGGTTATTTCAATTCCATCATTTGGGTGGATGAAATGGGAGTACTGCGTGAGGTTTCTCCTCCATTAGCAGCCATAATTGGACAAAAGTTAAATTCTGCCGCGTCGAAAGAAGCGCTTAAATCTAAAAAACCGCTACTTTCCGCGCCCTATATTGGAACAACTGGGCGTTTGATTGTCTTAATGAGTGAACCCTTTTTTGATAAATATGGAAATTATAAAGGGTTTATTGGCGGCACCATGTATTTAGAAGAAAATAATGTATTAAGTTCAATCTTGGGAAGTAGTAAAGTAGACGAAACAGGTTCTTACTTTTATGTGGTTGGACCTTCTGGCAATCTGCTGTATCATCCGGATGCCAAACGTTTAGGTGAAGATACGAGTAGGAATAAAATTATCCAGAAGCTCATGGTGGGAAAGAGCGGCAAAGAACAAGTGATCAATACACTAGGAATTACATTTCTTGCCGGTTATGTGGCTATTCCTGAAAGTGGTTGGGGTGTAGTGGTTCAAACGCCAATAAATACGATTTATGATCAATTATTTCGAAATACCAAAAGACTAGTCGTGTTCATGCTGCTTCCATTCTTTTTGCTGTTGTTAGTTGCGATTTGGCTTGCAAGGAAGCTAGCCAATCCGTTTGTTTCACTTGCTAATCTCGTCAGCCAAATGACAGAGGGGGAGAATGTAACAATTCCTAAAATGAAACAGCATTGGAATAGAGAGGTCTTTTTGTTAACCAATACTGTAATATTTGCTTTATCTTCGGCACAGGAACAGAATGAACGCTTATCGCAAGCAGCCATGACAGATCCATTAACGGGGTTAACGAACCGTAGATCCATCGATGCCATTATGAGTAAATGGCACTCAGAGGGAGTTAAGTATACAATTTTGCTCATGGATATCGACCGATTCAAATTAGTTAATGATAGGTATGGTCATCCAGTAGGCGACGAGGTTATTAAACATGTAACTCAAATGATGATCTCATCTGTTCGCCCGGGTGATGTATGCGGCCGCTATGGAGGTGAGGAATTCGTCGTTCTTTTACCTGAAACCACAGCTTCAGATAGTTTTATTGCCGCAGAGCGGATCCGAACGAACATGGAAAAAACGAATAGCCCAACAGGCAACCCGATCACCGTTTCTCTAGGCTTGGCAGAATATTTTACACCAACTAATACGCCCGAGAATTTATTGCAGCTTGCTGATAAGGCCCTGTACAAGGCTAAGAGCGAGGGCAGAAATAAAACGGTAATCGCCAATCAAATAAATAATGAAAAGACGTAGTGAAGTTTAGGTTTATTCAAGCTTGAGCAGCCCAATCACTTTTGTTTCACAGGATCACGCTCAAGTATCTTTACTTATTCATTGAGGAATATCCTAAATGTATCCTATTGTTATTGTTTGGTAAATGTATTGTGCAAGTATCCCACATTCGATATGATTGGTTTGTATCAGAAATCATACTATTATATGGAGGGATTCCCAATGAAAGGTTTTAAGATTATGGTGTCATCGGCTTTTGTAGTTGTTTCACTTTTGAGTGCCACATTGGCTGCTTCTGCTCATCCTCTCATTAATATTCAAAATTATTCTACGTTTAATTCGTATAAAGTTGTCTTAGATCAGCAATCATCTTATGATTGGAGTCATGCTCATGATCAATGGGAGCTTGATGACATTAATAAACAATATAACGCCGATATCGCCATTGCAAAAGTGTACTTCAGTGGACAAGGAACTGGTTACCCGCGTGTGAAATTAGAGCCATAAAACAGCTATAGCACTTATAAAGCCGCATTGGATAAGCAATTTTCGTATGATTGGGATCATGCCCATGACCAATGGGAGCTTGACAGTCTTAATAGTCAATATAACGCCGATATCGCAGCTGCAAAAATATATTTTTGCGTGTAATCAACGAATAATTGATCAGGACAGTTCCTCCACCTGGGAGGGCTGTCCTTTTTTGTTGTGCGCCCAGCATGGGCGCTATCATTAGGCTTCAAGTCCCGAATGGTGAAGGCAGCAGTAGCCATTAGCTTAAGACAAGGGTGATCGACGGGTTGCTATCCAAAACAGGAGGGCCAAAGCACTGACAGCGGCACCCAGCAAGCAGACTCCGTTCCAACCAGCGTATGCGTAGATTGAGGTCGAAGCGATTGACCCAGTGGCGCTGCCGATGGAATAGAAAATCATGTAGCCGGCTGTGAGCCTACTGCGTGCTTCAGGTCGCACCGTATAGATCATACTCATATTGGTGACATGTACGGCTTGTACCGCCAGATCAAGGAGGATTACGCCAATTATTAGTGCGAACAGGGAGTACCCGGTATAGTTGATTGGCAACCATGATACCAGTAAAAGGGACAAAGCGACCCCTGTGGTCAGCTGTCCTAAACCTCGATCGGCGAGACGTCCGGCACGAGCAGCCGCTAGAGCTCCAGCGGCACCAGCGAGACCAAATGCTCCGATTGCGGTATGTGAAAGAGACAATGGAGGCGAACTCAGAGGAAGCACCAGCGAAGTCCATAATATGCTGAACGCAGTAAAAATCAACAGAGCGAGTACGGCGCGGATCCGTAGGATTCGTTCTTGTACGAACAAAGCGAGTACCGAAAGAAGTAGCTGCGAGTAGGAGAGTGACGCCCTTTCATTTTTAATATTCGGGAGCAGCCGTAACATCACGACAGCCATAATCATCATCAATGCCGAGGAGAAGAGATAGACAGAACGCCAACCGGCTAAATCAGTCAATACGCCAGCGACGGTTCGCGCGAGCAGAATTCCGATTACTACTCCGCTTGTAACTAAGCCAACTACACGTCCGCGTTCAGCTGGAGCTGCCAAAGCAGCCGCGAAAGCCACGAGCACCTGCGTCACGACGGCTAGCAACCCGACCGTAGCCATGCCTATGAGCAGCATCGTACTGGTAGTCGCTGTGCCAACCGCGATCAGAGCTAACACGGAAAAAAGCATCTGTCCGGCGATCAATCGACGCCGATTCAACAGATCGCCCAATGGCACCAAAAGTAACAGCCCCAGCGCATAACAAATTTGAGTAACGGTTATGACAATCCCAACAGATGAACGGGTAATACCGAACTCGCTCGCCAGTGTGTCAAGCAATGGTTGCGCGTAGTAGATGTTGGCAACAGCCAACCCACAAGCGATTGCAAACAACAGTGTGAGATAGCGTGGCATTGTAGTGACCCGTAGCACTTCTTGTGCGGGCTCTTTGTCCTTGTAGCCTTGATCAAGCTCATTAATGGCTATTCTTTCTTCAACGCTTTCCATCCTATCAACCCACTTTTCATCAAATTATCATACAGATAATCATAATATACCGATTGGTATTAAATGATTATTGATAATAATAGCTCACGAGATTGAATTCTGTCAAGAAACGATTGAGGACAATATTTTTCGTTATTATTTAGTTGTATAATAGGCGAATTGAGTAGAAATTTGACAATAATTTTATAAATAATAACATACTGAACGATATATAAATAGGTGTAGAATCGTTTGACAGCGGGAATTTGATGTGGGAAAAGCACTAGACGCAGCAATGGACGTATTTTGGGAGAATGGATTCGAAGCAAGCTTATTAAGCGCTTTAACTTCCAAAATGGGGATACTAAGACCAAGTGAATACGCAACTTTAAAACTGAAATGAACGCAAAAGCACTAGCTCAGACACTAATTGCATCATTAATCGGACTTACTGTGATGATAAAAGCTCGACTGAACGATCATTTGTTCATAATTCTGTAGAGATCCCACTCACATTGCTTAAGTAGTGGTTAGGCTCCGTAAAATCTACACGTGTGAGAGGATAATTCATAGGATAAAGTGGCGTACATAAGGAATTACTAACCTAAAGGTAAGTAAGACACGTTTTTTTTAGTTCTTTTTTTGTAGAGTCGGTTAGCCTATACTAGTACGAGGAAGAAGAAACTTCCAAAGTATGCAATTTACAAATGATGAAGTTACAGCTTACTTTGGCAACTTCTACGAAAACGCTAAGGAGGATGTACCATGGTTTATCAAGCAAGCGCTACACGTTATGCAGAAATGAAATATAACCGTGCAGGCAAATCTGGATTGAAGCTCCCGGCTATTTCCCTAGGGTTGTGGCACAATTTTGGTGGTTTAGATATCCACGAGAATGGCAGAGCCATGGTGCTGCGTTCTTTTGATTTAGGAATTACTCATTTTGACTTAGCAAATAATTATGGACCGCCTCCAGGGTCAGCAGAAGAGCTGCTTGGGAAAGTACTGAAAAGTGATTTGGCTGCCTACAGAGACGAATTGATCATTTCCACAAAAGCGGGTTACCATATGTGGGAAGGGCCTTACGGGGAATGGGGTTCTAAGAAATACATGATTGCTAGCTTAGATCAAAGTTTGAAGCGGATGGGACTCGAGTATGTAGATATTTTCTACTCGCATCGTCCAGATCCGAGCACACCTTTCGAAGAAACGATGGCAGCTCTCGATCAAATCGTGCGCCAAGGTAAAGCGCTTTATGTAGGTTTATCCAACTACACCGCGGAGCAAACGAAAGAAGCAGCATCGATTCTCAAGCAATTGGGGACACCGCTCTTGATTCATCAACCTTCATACAGCATGTTGAATCGCTGGATCGAGGATGGCTTGCAGGATGTGCTGGATGAGTTTGGCACAGGAAGCATCGCATTTACTCCACTTGCGCAAGGGCTCTTGACGAACAAATATGTTAGCGGAATTCCAAGTGATTCCCGTGCTGGCGGTAAGAGCGTGTTCCTGAATACGAAGGATATTACTGAGGAAAAGCTTGCCAAAATCAATCGATTGAACGAAGTGGCTGGCAGCCGCGGACAAAGCTTGGCGCAAATGGCCCTAGCGTGGGTATTGCGCGGTGAGCGAGTGACATCAGCGCTTATCGGCGCAAGCCGAGTTTCCCAAATTGAAGATAACGTAGCTGCTCTTAAAAACTTGGCTTTCTCGCCAGAGGAGCTTGCTAGAATTGAAGAAATCCTGAAGTAGTCTTCAGGATTCCATCCGTTTGTCAATCGCTTCAGACATTGTCTTATCCGTGAGATGCGCGTAAATTTGAGTCGTTTCTGGTGAAGCATGGCCCAGCTGTTCCTGCGTTTTGTACAAGTCATTTTGGAGGTAGTAGTCGGTTGCAAAAGAGTGTCGCAACTTATGAACGGATAAGTAGGGCTTACCAAATCGCTTCGCATATTTATTGACCATTTCTTGTATCGCTCGTTTCGTCATACGCTCGCCTTCTTGTTTGCCATTAGCTATGGCAAGGAAGAGGGCTTTCTCTTTTTTAACTGGTTTGTAGCGGGTATGCCGAATTTCCATATAATCAGTTAATGCCTGAATGGCATCTTGCCGGAAATAAACAGGTGTTTTGAACGTATCGTCATTTTTACCTTTGCGATACACGTACGTAAGTTTTTTCTTGAGGTCAATATCATCGACATTTAAGTTGAACACTTCGGAGACACGTAGGCCTGAGTTCAGGATTAATGTAATGATGCAGCCGTCTCTTATTTTATTTAACTCATAAGAGTATATGGCCTGTTTGTTCGTTGCAACATCATGCTCGTAACCATGCTGCACATAGTCAATGAATTCAATGATTTCCTGTTCCTGCAGGAGCTTGCCTTCAAGCTTAGCGGCAGTATCCTTGGGCTTATGCGAACGTTTAATTTCGATCTTCGCCATCACATTCCGCTTGAGAAGCGGATAGAAATCCTCATCCTCGGCAATTTGGCTCAAATAGTGAAATAACGATCGAAGCGCGGATAGCTTGCGATTGATCGTTGTTTTGACATTCGCGTGCTCTCTGCGCGTAGCCAAAAACATACGGAAATTGTCGACACTCTCCATATGTAATTTCTCCAAATCCACAAGAGGCACCTGCGACATCGAGGCTGCCGAGGATAGTCCTTCTGCCAACAACCATGAGAAAAAAATTTCGTAATCGCGAATGTATTCGAGCAAAGAAGAGGGAGAGAGGTCGGGTAGCTTATAGTTAATGAATTTCTCTACGTACCAGGGCATAGTCGGAATTTTCTTATCTAATTCGTTGCGATCTTTTATTTTAATGATATTCATAGGTGTCGTCACCTCAATGCTAGTTCTTGTTGATAGTATAGCAGTGAGGGAGGCAAAATGGTAGCATCTTGAAAAAAGGATGGATTTTATGGGAGAGTGTCTGGTACAATGTTTAAAAATAAAGGAGATGATCAGATGAATTCGGGGCGAATTTCTTTTCAAACCGTGCAGCGCAGACAAATTGTCGATGACGTTGTGGAGCAGCTGCAGAAGAAAATCTCGCTAGGCGAGCTGCCTATCGGTGCTCAGATTCCAACGGAACCTGAACTCATGGCGCAATTCGGCGTCGGTCGCTCGACGATACGTGAAGCTGTTCGCGTACTGGCACACGCTGGGCTATTAGAGAAACGTCAAGGGCATGGAACATTCGTGATTGGAACGATGAGTACTCAGGAGCCGCTGGATGATCGATTACGACGGGCTGAGGTGCTGGATGTATACGAAGTGCGATTCATGCTGGAGGTTGAAATTGCGAGATTGGCCGCAGAGCGACGCGATGAGAACGATTTAGTACATATCCGTGAAAGTCTGGAGCTGCGTAACAAACATTTAGCTGAGGGGGATAACAAGCTATTTTTAGAGGCAGATATTGCGTTTCATTTCGCGGTTGCAGCAGCAACGAAAAATCCGATCGTCGTCGATTTATATCAGACGTTCTCGGAGGTGCTGCGCGTTGCACTTGTGAGACATACCGCAGATCCAGAGCTTCATCATGATTATACGGAGCAGCATATTAAGCTTTATGAAGCTATTCGTGATCAAGATTCAAAAGCGGCTGTCACCTATACCGTTCAGCATTTAGAGAGAACTAAACGAGAATTGGAACAATTAATTCGCTAATTGTTTCTTTTAGCTTTAAACGTCTGATGATATAACGAATTATGAGAAGGAGAGAAGAATATGAATACGCAATCGATAGGAAAACAGGCGAACACGATGGCTTTTTCCATCCTTTTTGCAGTCAGTTTTGTCCATTTACTTAATGATACAATCCAATCGGTTATCCCTTCTATGTTTCCAATCCTGCACGAGTCGTTACAGCTATCGTTTAGTCAATCGGCATGATCGGTTTTGCTCTCAATGTGACAGCTTCGCTGCTTCAGCCCTTAATTGGTCTGTACACGGATAAAAAACCAACACCCTATTTACTCCCTGTAGGGGTCGTTTTCTCCATGGTTGGCGTAGCAGGATTAGCTTATGCGCATAGCTTTGCCATTCTGCTCCTGTTCGTTATTCTTATTGGCATTGGCTCTGCCGTGCTTCATCCTGAATCCTCGCGCGTTGCTCATTTGGCTTCCGGATCGCGCAAAGGATTAGCACAGTCGATCTTTCAATTGGGTGGCAATACTGGGCAGGCTATTGCGCCTGTTTTGACAGCGTTTGTTTTTGTTCAATATGGGCAGCGCAGCATCATTTGGTTTACTTTGTTTGCAGCTTTGGCCGTCATTGTCCAGCTGCGTGTGGCGAAATGGTACAAAAATGATTTGAAGTTGAGAGCTCAGACAACCAGTGCCCGTATGGTAGTGAAGAAGGAGCAGAAGCTGGATAAGAGGATCGTCGCTCTTTCTATGACCGTACTCATCGTCATGTTGTTTTCCAAGTTTGTTTATATTGCTAGTATGAATGGGTATTATTCATTTTTTCTGATTGAACGGTTTGGCATATCGATTAAACAATCACAATTTTACTTATTTGTCTTGTTGTTCGCTGGAATGGCAGGGACATTTTTCGGGGGGCCGCTTGCGGACCGTTTCGGTAAGCGCAACATCATTTGGTTTTCAATTCTGGGTACGGCGCCATTCTCTATGCTGTTACCTTATGTAAACCCAACTTTAGCTATTGTTCTACTGAGTTGTATTGGGTTGATCTTGATGTCTGGTTTCTCGGTCATTATTGTGTACGCTCAACAATTGCTGCCTGGCCGCGTCGGCATGGTAGCGGGACTGTTCTTCGGACTCGCTTTTGGCCTTGGAGGAATAGGCTCTGCGATTTTAGGCGTTATTGCAGATGCGACTAGTGTCACTTTTGTTATCAAGCTTTGTGCTTACTTGCCATTATTGGGTTTGTTGGCAGTACTTTTGCCATCTGATCGAAAATTAGCCGGAGAAGGGTAGAAAGAGGGAATGTCACGATGGTAGAAATGGTGATTCACATTGAGAGGGCGTCTTACTGCAAAAGCGATAAAACGCTGCTGAAGGATATCCACTGGGAAGTTAAGAAGGGTGAACATTGGGCTATTCTTGGCTTAAACGGCTCAGGAAAAACGACCTTGCTGAACGTCATTAACGGATATATTTGGCCAAATGAAGGGAAGGTTTCTGTTCTTGGGAATGATTTTGGCACGATTGATTTGCGTGAGCTGCGCAAAGAGATCGGCTGGGTAAGTTCTTCCCTACAGGAAAAATTATATATGAATGACAAAGCTGAACATATCGTTGTCAGCGGTAAATTCGCGACCATTGGGCTTTACGATAACCCAAGTGAGGCTCAATGGGTGCAAGCCGAGCTATTCATGCAGCAGCTGGGCTGCGGACATTTGAAAGGGAGGACGTTCCAATCGTGCTCTCAAGGAGAGAAGCAAAAGCTGCTGATCGCAAGAGCGCTTATGGCTTCGCCAAAGCTGCTCATCCTGGATGAGCCATGTAATGGACTCGATCTCTTCTCCCGCGAGCAGCTACTGGAGGCGATTGAACGTTTAGCGCAAGATGAACAGGCGCCTACACTGCTTTATGTGACACATCATACTGAGGAAATCCTTCCAATTTTTCAGCATGCGTTATTGCTGCGAAGAGGTGAAGTATTCCGGCAAGGGCAGCTACGCGATGTTTTAACGAGCGAGCAGCTTAGCCTTTTCTTTGAAACGATAGTTGAAGTCATCGTACGTGATGAACGTCATTGGGTGCTTCCAGCAAAATGCGAAATCATCTGACTACATTAGTCACTCTTTTAGAGTGGCTTTTTTTATTTTCATAGAACTATGATTTAAAATAAAATTTATTAATTCAGATAATTCTGATATATAAATTTATTGTGAAATTTAATAATCTTCAAGAATAAAATAAACGTTTATATTAAATTCGCGAACTTTTAGATTCTATCATAGGTCGTTTTTGCATGTAAAGTAAATTCGGTAATTCACTTATGTTTTGTTATTTACATCATTTTATGCTGATTTAAACGAATATTATGCGTGGTAATTGAGTGAAAGGATCATAATTAATAGTTGTTTGGGACAATTTACAAAATCATCATTTGACTATTTTTTCGTATTGCTTCTATTCTTGAATAGAAATAAGCGGTGTAGGTTTCTATATTTTTCAATTATTTTTGTGAATTTATAGTTATCCATATGTGCGTGTTTATTTCACGATTGTAACACTTGATAAACTGAAAATTCTTTCAATTATTTAGCATTGAAGGGGGCGTATGCAACAAGATGAAGACCTATAACATTGAGCAATTGAAGGTAACTTCGGAAAAAAGCGTCAATTATTGCTACATCCTTGTCGATGAATCGACAAAGTGTACCGCCATTGTCGATCCGGCTTGGGAGATGGACAAAATTGTAAGTGTTCTGGAGGGGTGCCAAGTAAAAGTAGACGCCATTCTGTTGACTCACTCTCATATGGATCATGTTCATCTTGTCCCCCAACTAACTAGGAAATATCGGTCCAAAGTATATATGTCCAGAAGTGAAGCTGAGTTCTATGATTATCAGGTAGAAAATCTATATCTTTTTGAGGATATGGAAACGATTTGGATTGGCAACACGCCAATCATGGCCATGGTTACCCCAGGACATACGGTAGGAAGTACGTGCTTCCTTTTAACGAACGATATATTAACGGGTGATACTCTTTTTGTAGAGGGATGCGGGACGTGCAGTTCAATTGGAGGCAACCCTGAAAGTATGTTTGACAGTATTCAAAGACTAAAAAGCAAGGTCCGTCCTTACGTTCATATTCTTCCTGGGCATTCCTTTGGTGGAGAGTCGATGCAACCCTTCAGCCGATTAATGGATACGAATATTTATTTACATTTTGATACCAAAGCAGAATTCGTTAAATTCCGAATGCGTGAAAACCAACCGTTACTGTATAGCTTCCAATAAGGCAGAGGAGTGTAAGCGTGGATACCTTCAACAAGAAGAGCTTTTTGATTTAACTCACCCAGAGAAACGGATCTGGTATGAAGAAAAAATGAATCCTTCTACGGCCATGCATTTGATTGGCGTACGGTGAGATTTGAAGGTGCGATCCATATAAGCAGCCTGAAACAAAGCATTTACGGCTTTTCAAAAGCACGGTGGCACACGATTGTGCCCCTTCTGCACGTCTTCCATAAAGGATCGTACAGAGCATTGAGGTTGAACTCTCATACGTATGGCATCGTCCCCGTAAACATTCCAAAACGTCTGCTTCTCTTTCCTACCCGCCCGATTCTGATCAACTGACATATGGCATAATCCACAACAAAACCCTTGTGGTTCCCCTCCGAACCATCAGAGGGCTGAGCTGCGTCTCAGGCAAATTCTGAAAACGAGAACACCAGAACTGCTTATCTTTCCAACATCGCTGAGATGCAAGATACGACTTTTCTGTTTCTACAAAATCGATTTGACACTAGAAGTGACTGAAACAGGAAGTCATCTGGAATGCGTCATGGAATACCGTACAGCGTTATTTAAAAGGGAAACCATTGCGCAGTTGGCCAAAGACTGGGGTTCTGTTCTGCAAGCTTTCGCTCATGCTCCCAACCAGTTCATTAAGCAAGTACAATTGGAAACAACTGTGAATCTGGAGAATAAGCCGAATTTGAAGATAGAGTTTACTTTATAAAGTCTAATTCTAGCAAAAGAGAATACGTATTTTAGGCAAACCAGAGGTGTATGATTCGCCTCTGGTTTGTTCTATAATAGCAGGAAGTGAACCGGTCGTTCGCTTCTTAATATTTTCGCTAAACTTCGGCAGAACTTGCGAAAGGGGACGATATTGTTGGCACGCCTGAAAAGAAAATGCCTCGAATACTATTATTCGCTTTCAATCAATAAAAAAATTACACTTTCGTTCATTGTCGCTCTTTCCCTACTGCTCATTTTACTGGCAGTCTTCACGTACCGAGCCTCATCTGCCATGGTGATCGACAAGGCGATTGAGAATACCGAGCAGAACCTGCGATTAGCATCGGAGAAACTGGAAATTATCATGGATAACTCGGAGAATTACTCCAAGATTGCCATCACCAACAATATCGTTCAACGCGTGCTGAACGAGCCCCAGACAGCGGATCCGCTCGATAATTATAATCGGTACGTCGAAGTGTCGAATGCGCTGGCCGACATCGTCGACTCCAAAACATTCGTGGATACAATGCTTATTTACGACCGCAACCACCATATATACGACTCGGGCAACGCTAAGGACGTTCAAAACATCGGGGACGAATATTTCCGGAGGTTTGCCGATTCCTCCTTTGGCCTTGAATGGAAGGATACGGGGGCCAGCAACTATTTCAAGGAAGGGTCTTCCCGCAGCGTTGTGTCCTTGTTCCAGAAATTCAATTCCGCCAAGGACGGAAGCGCCCTTGGTATAATCCAACTATCGATCGATGAACGATTCATCTCCAACCAATACGCCAATATCGACATCGGGAAAAACGGGCAGCTATTCATCGTCAACAAAAAGGGAATGATTGCTTCGCATCCGAACAAAGACCGATTGCATGTCTACATTGGTGACGAACCGTATTTTTCTTGGGTGCTCAGCCACGAAGGCAGCAAAACGTTTCAAATGAACAAGGAAAATTATTTGGTTGTTTCCCGCGAATACCCAAGGCTCGATTGGATTATTTTGGGGATTGTGCCAATCAAGGAAATAACGAAGGGCAATCAAATTTTGACCCAAAAGTTCATTTATTGGAGTGCGCTCTTCGTCATTTTGGCCGTTATCTTGGCAATTCTGATCGCCAAATCGATTACACGGCCGCTCTCCCGTATTAAGGCATTCGTCAAAAATGTGCAGGACGGGAATCTTGATGTCCGCCTCGATTTGAAATCGAGGGATGAGATCGGGGCGCTGGCTAAGGAATTCAATAAAATGGTCGATCGAACCAAGTCATTGATGGAGAACATTATCGACGAGCAGAAGAAGAAGCGAGAATACGAGCTCGCCGTCTTGCAATCGCAGATTAACCCGCATTTTTTGTACAATACGCTAGAAAGCATTTGCGCGCTGGCAGATTTGAAGCGTAATGGGGATATTGTTAACATCGTCAACCAACTTGCCCTGTTTTATCGCGGCGTTTTAAGTAAAGGCAGTCCAATTATTTCTATGGAAGACGAAATGATCATTACACAGACGTACTTGGAAATTATGAAAGTTCGGTACGGAGACCAGTTGGAGTACCGCTTTGACATTGACAAGAGAGCGTACAATTACGCAACGATCAAGCTTCTGCTGCAGCCGCTCGTAGAAAACTCCATTTATCATGGACTGAAGAATAAACGGGGTAAAGGACTTATCGAAATCAATGGGTATGTCAACGACAATAAGCTATTGCTTGAGGTGGTCGATAATGGTATCGGTATGGCGCAAGAGCGACAGCAGCGAATTTTCTGGTCGGAACCTGGCGATTACAAAAACAAAAGCTTTGGCCTGAAAAGCACCGATGAGCGGATCAAGCTTTTCTTCGGGTCCGAGTATGGGCTGGAGATACAGAGTGAGGATGGGAAGGGAACGAGGGTGCGAATTTCGCTGCCGGCAGATAAATGGGGGGATGCGGAATGATCAAGGTAATTATTGTGGATGACGAATATTTGGTACGGGAGCGGCTCAAGATCAGCGTCGATTGGAATGGGCTGGGCTTTGAAGTGGCAGGAGAAGCCGCGGACGGGGAGGAAGCGCTGCTCCTCCTGCAGCATGCCCCGATCCAGTTAGCGATTGTCGATATCAATATGCCGATTGTTGACGGTTTGGCATTTGCCAAGAACGCACAGATGAACTATCCCGACTTGAAAATTGTCATTCTTACTGGATACAGCAGTTTCGATTTTGCTAAAACCGCTATACAGGCAGGGGTTTCTGACTATTTGCTCAAGCCGATCAATATGGACGAGCTCTTAGAAGTGCTGCGAAAAATGCGGCTCAGCATCGATAAGGAAACCACGCGAAAAGAACTGCAGGAGAATTTTCAAAAAAATGTCAGGGAAAGCAATGGCATTTTGCGAAGAAGGTTTATCCAGTTGCTATTGGATGGTAGCGCTACCAAACCTAGCGAGAGCAAGTTGCAGATGCATCTTCCGAAGCTTCGCAATGACCAGGTTGTTATCATCGTATTTTCGATCGATAAAGCGAAGGAAGTCGAAGAGCCGACGCCTAAATGGAAACGATTTGCCGTTTTTAACATTTTCAGTGAAATTTTCAGCCGCATGAAGCATGCGGAAACGACATTCGACGAAGAGGACAGAACCGTTGTTTTAGTCAATCCAGATTGCGATCAAAGCGATAGGACGATTACCAAATCGATCTACGAGACGTGTATGGAAGCGATTGAAGCAGGACGTCTTTATTTGAAATTTACCGTTACGGTGGGTGTAGGCGGCGTGGCCCAAGGTTATGATGGGATTGCACAGTCGTACAAGGAAGCGATAATTGCCTGCAAGTATAAAACCGTGTATGGGTATGATCGGATCATTATGTTCGACAGCTTGCCGAAACAAGCATTGAACGCGGATTTGTCGTATATCAGAGAAGAGATGATAATCAAGCTGCGGCTCGGCAATAAAGATGTGATTGCCGAGTGGTTGAATCGGTTGTTCGCAGCGATTAAGGAACATAAGCATTCGTTGGACAGGCTTTACCTGACCGTTTACGAGCTTGTCGTGACGCTTACTATTTATGCCACCGAAAATAAGCTGGACATTACACAATATGTCGGGGAAGCTTTTAACCCGACAATTCTTGTAGACGAATTGGAACGAATTGAGGATATTGAGGCGTGGTGCCAAGATATTTACCGTAACGTGCTGGAGCAGACTCACCGCCTGAAACAGTCCACACCGGCCAAGCTGGTGGAGAAAGCGAAGGCGCAAATCGACGGGCATTATGCCGATTCGGAGCTGGATTTGAACGCGGTCGCTAGGAGCATTTTTGTCAATCCCAGTTATTTGAGTCGTATTTTTAAAAGCGAGACGGGATATTCCTTTGTTGAATATTTGACGAAATGCCGGATGCTTAAAGCCAAGGAATTGATGGAAAACGGGTGCAAAAACTTATATTTCGTCGCCGAAATGGTTGGCTACAAAGACTCCCACTATTTCAGTAAATGCTTCAAAAAGCATTTCAGTGTCCCGCCTTCCAAATTTATCGACAATGGGTGAAGTTGCCCCAAGGGGTTTTGAGTGATCATGAGGAACATGTTAAAAATATTCCCTGTGACGTAAAGATATTACATTCAATTCGCGCAGAACCGACTTTATAATAAACCTATGTCGCACAGACAAATCCAACAGATATATCGACAAATAGGGAGGTTCAAATCAAATGAAAAAGAAAACGCTTACAACTATTTCGGTGTTGTTGCTAGCTGTTTCCACCGTTCTGGCAGGATGCGGCTCGAATGACAGTAAGCAAGCAGACACAGGCAACAAAACTGATGCGAAAAGCGGGGAAAAAGTCAGCATCCGCATATTTACCCGCATTGCCGGATCGGATCCCAAATCGGTCGCTTTTCAAAATTTGCTGAAACAATTCATGGATAAGAACCCGGGTATTACCGTCGTAGACGAATCGCTGAACGATGAATCTGCTTTTAATAACAAATTCAAAACGTCTGTTGCGACGGGTGGCGTGCCGGAAATCTGGATGAACTACGGCGGTAATTCTTTTAAAGATTATGCGAAGAACATCGCTATGGATCTAGATCCTGTATTGAAGGAAGACAAAGCATGGGCTGACGCCTTCCTACCGCTGTTCGACACTTGGAAATACAAAGACCTTCCGGGCACCTACGGCATACCGAATGAATTTTACAGCGTAGGTATTTACTACAACAAGGAATTGTTCCAAAAAATCGGTGCGGAACCGCCTAAAACATTGGAGGAATTCGAAGGACTCGCAGACAAATTCAAGGCGATCGATGTCCTGCCTATGGCGTTAGCCGATAAGGACAACTTCCGTGGCGGACATTTGCTGACGAATCTGGCAATGAAAAAATACGGTTTTAAGAAAACCGAAGATCTCATGAGTGGCGCAGCGAAGTGGAACGACCCCGATATGGTATCTCTGCTGCAAATGATGAAGGATTGGCAGGATAAAGGCATTTTCGGGAAAAACATGGTAACTACTGATGGCAATGCGATTACCAGCCTGTTTCTGAGTGGAAAAAGCGCGATGATGTTCGAAGGCGTATGGGCGATATCTTCCATTGCTTCATCTCCGATTGCCAACAAAATCGGTGTCATCCCTTTTCCGGGCTTCAAGGATAAGCCTGAAAATAAAGATATTTGGTTCGGTGGCGCCGGTGGGTACTCGGTATCCAAAGAAGTGACAGGTGCGAAGAAAGAAGCAACGATTAAACTGCTCAAATTCTTGACTTCTGTCGATGCATTCAAATATTTCCTGAAGGAAACGAAGGGTGGCGTTTATCCAGTGAAAATGGAAACCGATCCAGCTTCGGTGGACCCAGTAACGACGGAGTACATTAAAGCACAAAGTACGGCAAAAGATTTTAAAGGCGAGATCGAGGAATACAGTCCAATCATGCAGCTGCAGGACAAGGTGAGAAACGAAATTCAAGGCTTGTTTGCTGGTAACAGTCCACAAAAAACAGCGGATACGATACAGAGCTTCGTCCAATCGAATACGAAATAATGAGCCCATTCGCCGTACCTGCCTTTCTGGAAAGCAGGTATGGCGAACTCATATCGCACCTCAGAATTCATAGAGAAGCAACATGAAGTACTCGGAACTATAAGGAGGGGAGAACGTGGTCGGCAGGAAGCCTTATCTTATCGCAACCGCCTTTTTGTTACCGGCGTTTTTGTTATACACGATAGCTTTTATAGTACCGATTTTTCAGACGGGCTACATG
Source organism: Paenibacillus sp. SYP-B3998 (assembly GCF_010820665.1). GTDB lineage: Bacteria > Bacillota > Bacilli > Paenibacillales > NBRC-103111 > Paenibacillus_E. The sequence continues at coordinate 320,824 of NZ_JAAIKC010000003.1, forward strand.
TCCTTTTTCAGTTGGAACGGCATCAAGAATGTTGCCCTTGAATATGTCGGTTTCAAGAACTATACGGAAATGTTTCATAAAGAGGAATTTTACCGTTCATTGAAAAATATTGGCGTTTTTATCGTTTCCTCGTTCGTCTTGATCTTGCCGATCGCTATCACCCTGGCACATCTCATAACGAGCAAGATGAAAGGGCGGCGTTTTTTCAAAATCGCCTTTTTTATGCCGTCCGTTCTGCCGTTGACAGCAGTCGGCTTGATGTGGCAATTCTTGCTGAAGGGTGACGGCGGTTTGGTTAATATGGTGCTGTCCTCGCTTGGAGGGAATGCCCTTGTAAGAGACTGGCTCGGTGAACCGGGAATTGCTATTTACGTCGTCGTTATCGTGAACGCGTGGATTTATTGCGGACTCAATATGATCATCTTTGCGAGTGGTATGGTGGCCATTCCAGAGCAGCTATATGAGGCAGCAGCATTGGACGGTGCGGTCGGCTTCAAACGGCTGATCTATATCACTATTCCGCTGATGAAAGAAACGCTCAAGATTTTCACGATATTGGCTGTTACGCAATCGCTGCGCGTATTCGGACAAATCTTCGTCATGACAAATGGTGGCCCGAATGGGGCGACAGACGTCCCGACGACACTTTTGTATTACGAATCGTTCAAGTACAATAATTTCGGCTTGGGGAACGCAATCGGAACATTTATCATCGTGGCGGCTCTCGTATCCACTGTCGTTCTTAACAAACTGATGAATACAAAAGCGAATAAATAATGGCAATCAAAAGGCAGGTGAGACAACAATCATGGCAATAGGCTCGAAGAAAATTCCTATTTATTTATTTTCCTTGATCTGCGCCGTCATTTTCATTTATCCTCTGATCTTCACGCTGATTTCTTCCTTAAAGGATAATAACGAAATTTATAATACCGTGTTTTCACTTCCCGACGTGTGGCGTTGGAGTAACTACAAACTGGCGTTTAAGACTGCCCATATCGACAAGGCCGTGTTGAACTCGTTCATTTACGCGATTGCCGGTACATGTTTGACCTTGTTAATGGGAACGATGGCGTCATTCATCCTGTCAAGACTCTCTTTCAAATTCAACGGCGCTTTATATATTTATTTCATTATGGGTTTGATGATTCCGGTTTATTCCCTCGTCATTCCGATTTCGCGGCTGATCGGATCGTTTAACGGTTTCAATAATTATTTCGTTATGATCGTGCTGTACGCAACGTTCCAGCTTCCGTTGACTATTTTTCTAATTACTGGATTCTTGAAGGGCATCAATAAGGAGATCGACGAGTCTGCCATTATGGACGGCTGCAGTATGCCGACGCTGCTGTTTCGGATTCTTGCACCGCTCTCGATGCCTGCTATTTCGACTGCAGGAATTTTAGCTTTTTTCGATATTTATAACGATCTGATCTGGAATGTCATTATGGTGAACGACAGGAGTATGTTCAATATCTCCATGGCATTGATGTCGTTTGTCGGTGAAAGAGGCGCCTCGCAGATGGGACCGACATTTGCTGGCATTATTTTGACGATTATTCCGACCATCATTATTTATTTGCTGTTCCAAGAAAAGGTGGAGTCGGGATTAAGCGCCGGAGCGGTGAAGGAGTAGAGGTTGTTTCGCGGGGCTGGCACGACAATTTTATTTTGTTCGTCATTTGCAAGTGCAATACCGGGCAATTTAACTTAATCAGAGACGGAGGTTTGTTATTTGATTACTAGAGAGCAAAGAACACGCTGGTTTCAGCAGGATAGATTCGGTATGTTTATCCATTGGGGGTTGTATGCTATTCCCGCTAGAGGAGAATGGATACGTGGTAATGAACGAATGAGCTTCGAGCAATATCAAACTTACTTCGATGAATTCGATGCATCCCGTTATAATCCTAGAGAATGGGCCCGAGCAGCCAAAGCCGCAGGTCAGAAATATGCTGTACTGACGACGAAGCATCATGACGGCTTCTGCCTATTTGACAGCAAGCTCACAGATTTCAAGGCAACTAATTCGCCAGCTGGACGAGACCTTGTCCGTGAATATGTAGACGCCTTTCGAGAGGAGGGAATTGCAGTAGGTTTGTATTATTCCATCATCGATTGGCACCATGATGATTATCCTGGCTACGGGGACAAGGCGCATCCGGATCGGGACAACGAAACGGCAAAGGATAAAGCCATAGATTTTGAGCGTTATTTGACTTATATGCATGGTCAGGTGAAGGAGTTGCTGACGAATTACGGTAAGATTGACATCATGTGGTTCGACTTCTCCTATGACAACATGACAGGCGAGAAATGGAAAGCGACTGAGCTCATCCGCATGATTCGTTCCATTCAACCGAATATTATTATCGATAATCGCTTAGGTGGGAATATCCGAGCGGCTGAGCCTGAAGAATATGCAGGAGATTTCTTCTCACCAGAGCAAATCATTCCCCCTGGGGGCATCGTAGACGTCAAAGGCAACCCGGTTCCTTGGGAAGCCTGCATCACCTTGAATGATAACTGGGGCTATCATTCCTCAGACAAAAACTATAAATCAGCCAAACAGGTTATTCGAACGCTTGTGGAATGTGTCAGTAAGAACGGTAATTTGCTACTTAATGTAGCACCCGATGCCAAAGGTGAAATCAACCGGGAAACGCTCGACGTGATTGCCGAGGTAGGGGAATGGCTGCGGTTAAACGGTGAGAGTATCTACAACTGCGGATCAGCCTCTCTGCCGAAGCCTGAGTGGGGCCGTTATACGTTGAATGGAGACAAGCTGTATGCACACGTATATGATAGAGGAATTGGACCGATTTACTTCGAGGGACTGAAGGGGAAAATCAAGAAAGCCAGACTGCTAAGGGATGGAACCGAGCTGAAGGTCGAGGCGCCCTGGATGGCTGAAGAGTACTCTGACGTTGAAGGTGGAGCTTTTATTACCTTGTTGGGTGCCAAACTGCCAGACGATAAGGATACAGTTATTGAACTTCAACTAATGTAAGAATGAGGTCACGCTAATAAGCGTGGCCTTTTTTTGATTGCGATACTAAAGCTTGATGAAAATTACTAAAGAAATCGCCCTGTATAAATCAATGAAAAGTCACAACTGTACCGTATTTCTGAAAAGAAGAGGAGAGACTCCTACGTATTTTTTGAACAGGCGTGAAAAATAAAAGACGTCCTTATAACCCAAAGCATCAGCGATTTCCTTCACAGTATCATCTGTATTAAGCAAAACGTTTTTCGCATCGGCGATTTTCAAACGATGAATGTATTCATTGAGCGGATAGCCTGTATATTCGCTAACGATTCGTCTAAGCGTCGAAATCGAAATATGATGACGTTTTGCCGTTTCTTGAGCATCAAATGATTGGTACAGCGAATCTCCGATGTCATCCATGATACTGATGATTTGTTGAGTCTTGGTATTCTCAGGCGGAACATGCGCTTTAAGCATGAATTCGAAAAGCAATGTTTCCAAGAGTAATGCCGCTCGATCAATGTTGGATGGAATGCCGCTCTCCATCAGCATAAAAATACGCTCGATCCGGTTGAGCTGTGTGATATCTTCATGTCCAATTTGCTTGATGTGGTCAATTTGCACAAGCCAGTTGTCGACCCACTCGCCAACTCGGCTGCCCTCGAACGTTATGTAATACTCGTCCCAAAAACCATCTGGATGAGGGCCGTAATTATAAGTAGCTCCCGGACGCATCAAGCATAAGCTGCCGCTAGTTACCTTTTGATTAGGACTGTCATTGACTTGAAATGTCCCGCTTCCTCCGACAATATAAAGGAAAGCCCATTTATCAAAAGTCGCATCGTGTCGAAATGAGGTTCTCCCTGGAAGATGTCCTGCATTGATAATAATCAATGATTGGAGCTTTAATTTGCTTGGATCAACCATTAGCGTAATGATGCGAATCGGGCAAGGGCTGATCATATAGTCCATGATTCTTGGCATATCGTACATTCCCTCCATGGATACTCCATGATATGGTTGATAAAGTGTGAAAATAGACAATCAACCCCATCTATTGTATATGAGTAACAGCTCCATGGAAACCCTTACTATGAATACAAAATGAAAGCAGAGAATCCAACATGACGACTTCATTAAAACGATTACTTATGATGAACGTGAGCTCAAGCATTATTTTTAACTACATGGGTATTTTCATCAATTTGTTCATCTGGGAAAAAGGGCAGCAAATCTTCGATGTCGCTTGGTTTAACCTGATTTTATTCGTTGCTTGGGGAGCAGCGTTTATTTACGGAGCTAAACTTTTGTCGAAATTTACGATTAGTTCTGTGATGCGTGTTTCCGCTATTTGTGCAGGGATTACGTTTATTATTCTTTCTTGGGTGCATCTTGAACCTAAGCTGCTGTATTTATCACTAATCGCAATCCCTGTAGGGATCACGAATGGTTGTTATTCTGCGGCGCAAAATATCGGCATCTCGCTTTATGGTAAAGGCAAGGAATTCACGGCTTTTTTCTCGGCATCGAATTTATTCGGTCAAATTATTTCTTTTATTAATCCATTATTGTTCGCAATTATTATTAAATGGATTGGATTCACAGGTTCTTTCTTTGTTATGTTCGTCTTCATTGGATTAATGATTATTGCTTCGTTCTATGTCCCTAACGCCTCTTTAAGAGATGCAGAGGAGCCAATCTTTCAAAAATTCGGAATTCGCCAGGTATTTGCCACAACGAGCTTGAAGTGGATGATTCCCTCGCTTATTGCTGGCGGTTTTTTCATCCAGTTTCAAGGTATTTTCTCGCTTATCTTCACATTTTCAGTGACCAAGGATAAGCTGATTATTGCCCTGTTGCAAATTATGTATACGGCCTTCACGGTTGCTTCGTTACTGATCTATCAAAGATTTAATCGCACGGGTCGAGTTAGCGATTCCTGGTGGCTAACCTTCGGAATGCTTGCAGCCGCTGTAGGTTTTCTGTTTGCTTTATTCCCGAAGGCGCCGATTTTGATCCTTTCTAATGTCTTAACGACTGTCGGACTTTTCTTCTTCTTTACGATCTGGAACTCCAGACAATTCGTTGCTACGAATAAGCTAGAACCGATTGTTCAAGCGCGACTCATGGTTTGGCGAGAACTGATTCTAGTTTTTTCACGAATTATCATGCTATCACTCATTCTTAATATTCAGGATTTCCAAGGTTTTGCGTTTAAAGCCGTCATGATATTTAGTTTTACCAGCGCCTTGCTCATTCCTTATTTCTCCAAAAAAGGCGAAGATCCTGGCACACAATAGGGCTAAAAATCTGTTGCTTCAGCCTCTGCCGGCGAGTAATGGACTTAATCGGCATGAAAGAAACCACAAAGTAAAGGCGAATTCTCATTCGGACTAGAATGAAATTCGCCTTTTTCTATTCTGGTGCATTTCACAAAATTAAAAATACATGTTTTTCGGTGGCCTCGGATTGATTCTTGACGGTTTTTCTTATTGAACCGGAAGATGAGCATTCTAATACCGCTGGAGCGGAAGAGCAGTGGGTCCATCAGGTTCAAAGCTCCATTACTTGGGCAGATGGCTGGAACGGGTAAAACCGGGTGAACTTCAAGGAGTTAATTATGCGGTATTCGGTTGTGGAAACCGTAATTGGTCAAGTACGTATCAGAACGTGATTTATTGATGAGCAGCTCGCTCTAAAAGGAGCTAAGAAGATATAGAAAGAGCCCCATCCTGTTATCAGTCATACGAAGTTTGATTCAATATCAAATGAGCTACCGCATGGTCGTAGACGTATTTACAAATCGTTGTTGACTGCTGCAGCAGACATCCTGCAAGTTGGCGGAAACCACTTCGTATCTGTACATGTACTGCATCGAACGCGTACATGCTTTGGATTCTGAGATGTATACAACTGTTAATATTGGAAAATTATCCTATATATATAAACTTTTCGAGAACTTTTTAGTATGGTATGATTAGGCGGTAAAAGGGAGTAATGACCATATATCCCATAATAAGATAAGGAGTTGAACAAAGCACACAACCAATGATTGATAGTCTATTTGACGAAAGAGGATGGATTAAAAGGAGTGGGATTAAGGAGGATCGCGATATGGCGAATGTGCTTTTTATTAACTGGCCGGCCGAAGGACATATGAACCCAACAATCGGCTTGGTGAAGGAATTGGTAAGGCGTGGGGAAAAAGTAACTTATTATTGTACGGAGAATTTCAGACCGCGGTTAGAGCAAGCTGGAGCGGTAGTGCGAACCTATGAGAATGAAATTGAAACGATATTGTTCCCGCAAAAGGGAAACGTTATGGATCTGTTTTCAGATATGGCTAGGTTGAGGTATCTCATGTTGGAGAATTCATATGGGATGATCCAGACGATTTTGCCTCAAGTGCAAAATGAACAGTACGACTATGTTATCTACGATGAGATCTGTATGGCGGGCTGGGTTGTCGCCGAAAAGCTGAACCTGCCAAAAGTCATTTCGTGTACTACTTTCGCGTTTCATCCGGAATTCGACGCACATATAAAAGACCGTTTTCCTATCGACTTAAGTTCGGAAAACTATCGCAAGTATGTGAGTTTGCTTCAAACGATGGAACAGGAGTACGATGTGGATCTGCATTTTCTAAAAGGGGCAGAGTTTAAATTCCAACCTGTCGATTTAAAGATCGTATTTACGTCGGCTTACTTTCAGAAAGGTGCGGATAAGTTTGGAGACGGTTACCGTTTTGTTGGTCCGTCTATTGCCACGCGCGTAGATGCGCCTGACTTTCCATTTGAAGCGCTTGAAGGGCATAAGGTCATATTTATTTCTATGGGTACAATCATTAACCAGCAGCAAAGTTTTTATCAGGTTTGTTTTGAAGCGTTCAAAGATTTTGATGCCAAAATCGTACTTTCCGTCGGAAAGCAAACAAATATAGAAGAAATCGGTCCGATTCCGGACAATTTTATCGTCAAGCCTTATGTGCCACAACTTGAACTGTTGCAGCACGTGGACGTTTTTTTCACACATGGGGGAATGAACAGCGCAAGCGAGGGACTCTATTACGGCAAACCGCTCGCGGTTCTTCCGATCACGACGGATCAACCGATCGTAGCCGCGCGGGTGGCAGAGTTAGGGGCAGGCATTATTCTCGACTTCAAATCGATCACGCCGACTGGTATGCGCTCAGTAGCCGATGAGCTGCTGAGCGATTCCTCTTACAGGGAACGAGCTGAAGCCGTCGGAGCATCGTTCCGCGAGGCGGGTGGCGCTTGCCGGGCGGCGGAGGAACTGTTGGAATGGCAGCGTTCCTTGTCGCTCAGCCCAAAATGAAACATGATGAAGGAGCTGCCTTTAACCGCTTTGTTCCAGCGTAACACTTGCTTATATTAGGAATGACAAAATAACGAATGGATTGTTGTGTACATGAATCTCTACCTATGAAGACATAAGCTGGTGCTTTTATACAGCTTATGTCCTTTTTGTTTATTTAGCGGCATTAAAGGAATTTGAAACGGAAATAACGAATAAAAGGGGCAGCTAGTTTTATGAAAAATTTTGATAAATGAATGAGAGTAGGCGTATAAAGGTATGTCTGAAATAATAGCGCTTCAAATTCCAGAAGCCATAAGCAAAGAAGAATACGAGTGGTTTTTGTCCAAATGCACCAAGGAGAAGCAAGAAAAGCTAGCTAGATTTCGCTATCCACAAGATGCGTATCGCTCTTTGTTCGGTGAAATGTTGATAAGAGCAATGATCAGTAAACATTTATCTCTTCACCAAGACCAAATCAAATTTGAGTTAAATGCCTATGGAAAGCCGCATTTAGCTGGAGTAGATTCATTTCACTTCAATGTGTCGCATGCAGGGAAATGGGTTGTAGCGGTATGGGCACGCGTTCCTATCGGGATTGACGTAGAAGAAGTGAAATCTATAGATATTCGCTTGGCTCAACGTTTTTTCTCCAAGATTGAAATTGATGATTTGCTTGCCAAGTCGGAGTTAGATCAATATGAGTATTTCTATGATCTCTGGACATTAAAAGAAAGCTACATCAAAGCAGTAGGAAAAGGGTTATCCATTCCATTAGATTCGTTTAGCATGCGTGTCTTAGCCAATGGGGCCATTTCAGTGATCTCAGAAGAAGAAGGATTTCATTGTAAGCAATATCCCTTGGAACAGGGGTATAAGCTTTCCGTATGTGCAATAAAGGATGATTTTGCAGAACATGTATCTGTCATACAAATGAATGATCTAGTCGAATATCTTGATAATTAATCTAAATAACTTGCAAATAACATGATTTTATCCTTTAATGAGATAAATTTAACCCTTTCTAATAAACAGTTTCAATACTACAATAAAGCATATAATCTTCCATTTATTACATAAATCTTATATCGAATGGCGTGCAACTGCGAAGGCACAAGCCAAACAAAATTGACTTCATGAAGAAGGATTTTTTGTTTGGTTTTTTTTTCTTACAAATGAAAGAGGAGGCTCAGCGATGTTGGTTCCATTCACACATCCGCAAAAAAAAGATCTGGTACATGGAGAAGAGGTTCCAAGACAACTCGCAGCACAACATTGGTGGCCCAGTTCGCATTAAAGGGCCCATAGATTTTGATAAACTGGAAGAGGTTATCAAATTGGTCAACCGCAGGCATGAGGGAATACGGCTACGTTTGAAAGAGGTTGATGAAGAGGCTTCCTGGTATATCGCAGACTCTAAAATCCTAAATCTAGAACGATATGATTTCACGAGGGAGACTGATCCAGAGGTTCATTTTCAACAGTGGGTCGATCACTCCGCAGCAACGTATTTCTCCTTAGAGAATTAGCCATTATATCAGTTTGCTTATTTAGAGTCAGAGATAACGACAATGGATACCTAGTTAAAATACATCATTTAAATTCTGATAGTTGGTCGATAAATTTATTGACAGATCATATTCGCCAAGCCTATCTGGCACTCATGAATGGGGAGAGTAGTAACGAAAAAGTCGAGTACACCTACAAAGATTGTGTAAAGTTGGAAAGTGAATATTTGGAACGAGAAGTTCCATACACTACCCGAAGCGCTTCCTATGATCGGATCGAGTGTGTCAGAAGGAAAAAGACGTGTTTTTACTTGGGTACAGAACGTTCCGCAGCAATTAAAGCGGTTACACTTTCTCGGCATTGCTCAGTACATGCGTTTTTTGTTTTATTTACCCGCTCTATGAAGGTAAAATGAATCAACAGCAAGATCAAGTCATCGGACACCAGTGTTGAATCGATCGGGAATGAAAGAGAAAAGTATTTTCGGCATGTTCACAAGTCGATGCCATTTCGCTATGTGTTGGACAAGGCCGTATGATCTGCTTATGCAAGACGTAGCTTTGAAAAAGAAAGGGATCGGCACTATATTTGATGTTTGCGTGAATTATTACAACACGAAGCTTGCAACGGATTGGAATGGATATGCGGTAGATAATGTTGAATTTTATAACGGTCGCCATGCAGTGGATTATTAAGGTTTGGTCTGACTCAGGCGAGCTTTGGCTAGAAATTGACTATAAAACAGCACTTTACTCAAAAGAGCAATGGACGTTGGAAAGAATCGAACATCTGATTGATCAAGTGCTTCAGCAACCGGATTTGCGTTTACAGCAAGTTGAGCTTCTGGCAAAACGGGAAAGAACCAAGCTTCTTGAGAAATTTAACCTCACACATAGCGACACCCCGAAGAGCAAATTGATATATCAATTGTTTGAAGAACAAGCTCCTGAAGCACTTGTGTACCTCATCTACACTTCTGGTTCAACAGGAAAGCCAAAGGGGTCATGACCGAACAGCAAGGGCTCGTCAACTATATATGGTGGGAGAAGCATGTATATGCAAAAGATAAGGCTGAAGTGTTTGCTTTGTATTCTTCCTTGGCTTTTGATTTGACGATTACCTCCATAATCACGCCATTTTTACCGGGATGAGGAGATGCGTATGTGTTGTATCGCATTTTAGCGGATAACGAAGCAACGGTCATTAAGTTGACACTTGCGCATTTAGCCTTATTCAAGGGAAGAGATTATTGATATCTATAATGAGTACGGCCCTACAGAGACGGTTGTGGGTTGTATGATACATCGGTTCGACCCATTAAATGACCAAGGGATTTCCGTTCCGATTGGTGTTCCTGCTGACAACGTAAAGCTTTATTTTTTAGATGCGGATTGTCAGCCTGTTCCTGTTCTGATGGCAGGTGAACTATATATTCATGACATAGCCCGAGGCTACCGCAAGCGGGTGGATTTAACGGATTAAAAATTTATGGATAATCCATTTGTTTCTATATGGTTATCGCATTGAATTGGGAGAGATTGAGAAAAGCCTATTTGAACATCCAGCAGCCAAAGAAGTTATTGTGATAGATCGTGTTGACCAAGAGCATCCACAGGACAATACATATTATGTGCCTTTGTTTTGCTGCATCGTGAAGTTTCAGAGGAAGAGCTTCGACGCTATTTGGCTGAGAGATTGCCTTCCTATATGGTCCCTGCACGAATCGCAACCTTGATTATCAACCAGGTGAGGAATATCTCTATGCGACGGTGGACTATGATGTATTGGGGCTAATTATAGAGCGAGTAACCGGTCAATCGGACGAAGGATCATGAACATCCTTTTGGGCAATAAGGTAACTGAAAGAACCGTGGATACTTATAAAAGCATGGACAATGCAGCTTCTACATATATTCGAAAGGGAAAAGAACATATTCTTCCTTTGTTACTAAGTGAGTTTAGCCTCGAAGTAGATGCCAAATTGCTGGAACCCTACGATTTGATTGTTGGAGTTCAAGCAGATGAATATGGTTCGATAAGCTGGAACTGCAAATTCAACAATTGAAGGTTGTGAAAAGAAGCCATGCACGCGATGTCAACGAACTATATACATTTACTTGGACAGCTTACTCAAAATTTTGTGCTTTCTTCGAAAGGAGCAGCATCCATATGAATCAACTTGCTTTTTTATTCCCTGGACAAGGCTCCCAGTATGTGGGGATGGGACGAGATTTATTAAACCGATATCGAATAGCACAGCTAACATTTGAGGAAGCCGAAGATACACTAGGCTTTGATCTAAGAGCATTATGCTTAGAAGGCAATCCGAATGAGTTGACTAGGACCGAAAATGCGCAACCTGCTTTACTTGCTTTAGGTGTAGCTGCCTACCGCGTATTCATGGAAGAGCTTGCAATTGAACCTACGCTAGCTGCTGGACATAGCCTTGGAGAATTCACAGCGCTGGCTTGTGCTGGCGCGATCGAATTTGGCGATACATTGCGCCTTGTGAGGAAACGCGGGCAATTTATGCAGCAAGCAGCAGCTGAGGGAACAGGTGCAATGTGTGCCATCATCGGACTTGATTGCACAACGATCTTGGAAGCGTGTCAATTGGAAACGGATATCGAACAACAAGTAGTTATATCCAACTTAAACGCTCCCCGACAAACGGTTATCTCTGGTCATCGGGAAGCCGTAACACGTGCAGCGCAGCAATTAGAGCGCAAAGGTGCGCGAATTTCTTATCTGAATGTCAGCGCACCCTTTCATAGTCCTTTAATGAAACCAGCAGCTGATCAATTAGCATCAGAACTAAATAAGGTGAAATACGGAAATTTGAAGTGGCCGGTTTTATCTAATGTGACCGGAATTCCATACATAGGAAGCAACCAGATCATCGCTAGTTTAACCGAGCAGATGACAGCTACCGTGCAGTGGGATGCATCGATGCGTTATTTGGTTGCGCAGGGCATTCACGCTGCCGTTGAGCTTGGGCCAAGGCGCGTTCTAACGGATTTGCTACATGTTAATGTGAAAGGTATAGAATGTTTGCCTTTTGAGGCATTAAGAGACATGAATGAGGCTGTAAGTAAATTAAAAGTCATTTCTGGTTATTGTGAACCAACAGATCCCGTCAACAATGTAGTTACACGGACTTTAGCTGCTGCTGTATGTACGCGTAATCTTAACTGGGATGAAAGAGAATATCGAATAGGTGTCATTGAGCCTTACCGACGTATTCAAGCCATTCAAGATGAGCTTGATGCCGAGGGCAGATTGCCAAGTGAAGAGGAAATGCTATTGTCCTTAACGCTGCTTAAACAAATCATGCAAACCAAAAAAGTGCCAGAAGATGAGCAGCAGGAACGGATCCAAGAGATTGTGTGCAAAACAAGTGCGCATGCTTTGTTTCCAGCTTACGCATAGCTGAACAAGCAGTTAGAATTTTAATGCGCTTAGATTAAAAAATTGGGGCAATCCGAAGATATTGCTATTCCAGGACCTATGTCGAATGAACATGACATTGCCATCTTTGGTATTTCCGTCAAGCTTCCGCTGGCTGAAACGATGGATACGTTTTGCCGTCATTTGCAGGAAGGCGTAGATGGTGTCAGAGAGCTTCCACTTTCTAGGAAGAAGGATACAGACAGTTATTTACGTGCCGTAGGCAACAAGCACCGGAACAGGCATGGGCGCCGTACTTCATTTCGGAGGAAGCAAGTACGGAGGTGATAGGATTATTCGAGGAATCTACGAAGCGCTGGGTGATCTGTGCGAATTTATTTCTCAAGATGGCCTTGACCCAATCACACGCAATCATCGATGATTCGGATCGCAATATGAAGCTCATTCTTGATACGGAGCGAGCGGCAGTACAACACTTGCAAGCCATTCTATCAAACTGGGAACCTAGCTCTGAGCTTGTGCTTTGAGAGAGGTGACATGTCTGGCATCGGTGGAAATGTAGCAACTAGTGGTAAGGTACAGCAGCTTTCGCATTTTACGGTGAAAAGGATCTACAAACAGATGATTCATTAGAGGTTAAGTATGGCAGTAAAATAGCCGAACTTGCTCGTAGAGAGTAGAATACACTGGAGATTTTGTTACAATTGTTACACAGACTTTATGGATGAAAGGTTCAAGAAGAGCCACTTAAGTCACTTTAGAAAAGTGCTAGAGTGGCTCTATTATAGTTAGATGACTATAAGTTATATATCCCTGCAAGGCGTAGTTAGATGGCACCAGTTTGTCAAAGAAAAAAACCGCATCCTGGTATGATCCAGGGATGAGGTTCTATGGTTAACAATAAGGTCTACGAGGAAAGGGTCGAGTATCTAAGAGTGTGATAACTAAAAGATCAAATAAAACCAGAGGTAAGATGAAAGGGAGGAAGGAAACATGTGCTTTTTTCCCACAGCTCTTTGTGTTTAAATATACTTTATTTTGATCCACCTTAACGATAGTTCCTTTGTAGGTACCATGTTTGGTTTTGATTATTACCTCCCGATGGAGATACTTTGTACACCGTACGTATCTTTCAGATTTTTTCATTTCGAATGCCTCCTATCGTAAGTGATAATCTATGATATGAAAATTGTTTCATAGAAGTGTGTGCGAATGGGAGGGGAGATGAGATCATTTAAGTAGCAAGATGAAAATAGCATATTTGTTAACATAACTATAGATATGTAAACTTATTGTATTGAGCGTAAAAATGGTATACTGAATTCACAACACGCATAGAAGGCAGGCGAGGTATTCAGAATGAATGGTCAAGTTCGTAACGATATTAAACCAGGTATTGAAGTAAACATAGTTTTAAAACAAGACCAACGGAGTGGCAAATTAACACGAGGGGTCGTAAAGGATTTATTGACGAATTCTCCAAACCATCCTCATGGCATAAAGGTAAGACTGGTGGATGGACAAGTTGGAAGAGTGAAACAAATTCTGACAAACCACAATTGATTTGGATCTATAAAAAAAGAAAAGAATTACCTTGAGATTGTTTGCTAAGCCTGATTTACAAGTCAGAATGGCATACGATATAAAATGATATTATTTAGGGGGACTACATATGGCTAAGGCAAAAGTAGCAAAGAGACCAACAAGGGATGAATTTGTGTTGGAAGAGATTGGTAATCAGTTGACGGAAGCGAAGCAGGAAGGTTCGGAAATCGTCCTAACCGTATGGGGAGTTGCTGATCCAGTTCGGGGACTAATTGTAGGGATGGATTCGCGAACGGGTAAAGTGCATGTTGAACGAAACGGAGAGACAGTGAAGATTCCATTTATGGATATTATGCAAGTCAATTATCCCAAAGATTAGACGCAGCCCATGTGTCACGATTTTTAGTTATGTTTTGGCCAAATGCCATATCCAACGAAAAAGACCCTCACGAATTGAGGGTCAAACTTATTTAGATGATTGAGTAGTTAACCCAATTCCCTTGAACGCTGCCCATTTCCTCAAAAAAGTGTTGAGCTCGTTTATTTTCGATTGCTGTTATCCATGACATGTAAGCATATCCATGATCCTGAGAGTATGTTTGGCAGGTTAAAAATAGTTGAGTTTCCGCCTCTGTATTTCTGTAGGGTTCAAGGAGAAAAAGGTCGTTCATGATGGTAATTTTATTTGCTTTCATTGTACTAAACGTAAAGTATAAGGTAGCAAAGCCGACTAAGTCTCCATCTTGTTCGACTACAAATTGAATACCAATTTGCTTTTCAAAAAGGGTTTGAATCAAATTATGCAAGTTCTCAGAATTGGGTTTAGGTTTCTTATAAAAACCAACGATATATTCATACATTAATTCAGTCAAACGGTGTAAGTCTTTAAGCTCAGCATTTCTTACGACTAGTGACATAGAAAGCCTCCCATATAAGTGATATGCATAATTATACATACTAAAGTATAATTATGCAATAAACTTCAGTATAAAATAGTATCCTATCCATACAAATGCCAGCATGTATCATGGGAAATTAAAAGAAGTATAGACGTTTGTATCACGTCTATACTTCTTTTAGTTATTTAATTGCTAAAGAAAATACGAATTGACTACGTCAGTCAACAGATAACTTCTCACCACTGCTGACGGAGTGTGAACAAATCGCTAAGCTCCTCATTTGAGAGTTCAGTAATCCAGCCCTCAGAGGTGGAGATAACATTTTCGCTGAGACTCATTTTACTCTCCAACATCTCGTCGATTCGTTCTTCTAGAGTGCCAAGGGATATGTATTTGTGCACATGTACGTTTCGTGTCTGACCCATCCGATAGACTCGATCCGTTGCCTGATTTTCTACGGCAGGGTTCCACCAGCGGTCGAAATGGAACACATGGTTGGCTGCGGTCAAATTAAGTCCGACGCCACCAGCTTTAAGTGAAAGAACAAAGATTCCAGGGCCTGATCCATCTGTGGCTTGAAACGCGTCAATCATCTTATCGCGTTCTGTTTTGGGTGTGCTGCCATTCAGATACAACACAGGTTCTTCTCGCTGCGTTCGTAGAATATCCGTGAGAATACGTCCCATGCCAACGTACTGCGTGAAGATCAGACAAGAGTCTCCCTCGTCCCGAAGCTCGCCGACCATCGCAACCAACCGCTCCAACTTCGCGGATCGGTTGATAAATGCATCTCGGCTCTCTTCAGAAAACAAAGCTTCCTCCGCTTGACTAGATTCCTTGGTCAGCAGCACGGGGTGGTTACATAATTGCTTAAGCTTAGTTAAAGCACGAAGGATTGCTCCTTTGCGCTCCATACCTTCTAATTTTTGCATTTGCTCCAATAAATCTTTAACCGCTTGCTCATAGAGAGCCCCTTGTTCGGCAGTCAGGTGGATATAAACCTTCGTTTCTTGCTTGTCTGGCAAATCAAGCTGGATGGCGGGATCTTTCTTTTTGCGCCGCAGCATGAATGGTTTGACAAGCTTCTGAAGCTGAGCAGTTTTTTCCTCATCGCGCTGCTTCTCAATCGGATTCGCAAAACGATGTTGAAACCCGCGTTGTGTCCCTAAGTACCCAGGATTGAGAAAGTCATAGATTGACCACAATTCTGACAATCGGTTTTCGATAGGTGTCCCTGTTAGGGCAATGCGGTGTCTGGCTTTGAAAGAACGGACAGCAGCCGATTGTTTGTTTTGAGCGTTTTTGATGTTTTGGGCTTCGTCCAGACAGAGAGAACTCCACATAGTTTCTTGCAGCATTTCCTGGTCCATCAGTGCTGTCGTATAGGAGGTAAGAACAATGGCAGTATCATGTAAAGCTGTCGAAAGCGCCTCGCCACTTAACCGTCCCTTTCCGTAATGAAGGAAAACTTTCAAACCGGGAGCAAAGCGGTTTAGCTCCTTTTGCCAGTTGCCAAGCACGGAAGTGGGGCAGATGAGTAGGGCAGGGTACTCCGATTCTGCTCGATGATGCAGCAAGTACGTGATGTATTGTATCGTTTTGCCTAACCCCATATCATCCGCTAAACATGCCCCGAGTCCCAACTTTCTCAGGAAGCTTAGCCATGTAAAACCTTCGAGCTGATAGCCGCGCAGTTCAGCGTGCAGCCCTTCAGGAGCGGTTAGTAAATTTAGCTCCGACGGCTGCGCTAGCTGATGCAGGAGCGCTAATAGATGCGTGTTCAGCTCGACCTCCAGCTTCAGCTTCTCTACATTCTCAGTTTCTTCTTGCTCTGAGCGGCTTCCTTTAAGTGTTTTTGCTTCTTCTACTTCACTTAATAGGTGGAGCTGCAAAACATCCTGCAGGGTTAAGCCATCTTCTGGATCAACACTTGCCATGATCTTCCGAATCTGTTCCAGTAAGGCTGGATCTAAGTACACCCATTGTCCACGGAAGCGGATAATCCGTTCATTGCGACTAAGTAATCCAGCGAATTCAGCTTCACTGAGGTCAGTATCGCCGATTGCAATCCGCCAATCGAAGTCCACCAAGGCATTCAGCCCGAAAAGCGACTCGGCTTTGCCTCCGCCGACTTCAGAGGAAACACGCGCGCGCAGCCGAGGCTTACGTTTTGAGGCGGCTTCCCACCATCCAGGGAGCATGACGTTCCAACCATCTTCCAACAAATGGCGGCTGTCTGTAGTTAGGAATGACCAAGCCGTTTCGTCGTTTAATGGACGGGCAAAGAGTTCGCCGCCATTATTTTCATTTGGCAGGGCGATGGTTAATCTTGTCGCCCAGCCTAGAGCACGTTCATGGATATATGGGCTCCAATCGTTGACCCACGTACCAGAAGCCTTTCCGTCAACAGTAAGTCGAATCGGCGTGAGCACAGAGTTTTCATGCTTATCCTGCAATACAAGGCGCAGACGCCAATAATCCTCGTCTTCGTCTGGCTCTAGAAGCTGCAAAGCAGGGCGAAAGGGAGCTGTGTCCGGTTTCCAGCCCAAAGCTGCTAGCCACTCTTCCTCTGTGTATGCATTAGCCGAGGTGGCTGACAACTTCGGTTCTTGGAACAGTCCCGGGTAGTCCTGTCGAAGATCCGTTAAGGCAGTACTGCTCCCATATCGCTCCTTCGCAACAGCTGCCGAGAAGGCAGCACGCAGCCCAGACATTCCGTCTCCTAAGCCATTTGAATTTTTTAGCAGGTTCCAATCCAACTCTTTTAGCCCTTCGGCCTCGGCATCCCAGGTCCAGAGCAAACTTCCTTGCTGAAAAGCAGCGTAGCTTGGTGCATAAGGACCTGTTTGTGCTTCTTGATAAAGAATGGGAGCCACTTCCAATAAACGCTTAGCTGCTTCGTTTCCACCCTCCCAACGGAGGACGTCCATGAAGTTGGGTTCGGCAAAGAAGGAGAGTACCATCTCTACAGGTAAGACCGTTACTATAAATTCCCCTGCTTGCAGCAGTTCCAAAGCCGTGCCATAGCACGATGGCTCATGCCAAGCGAACAATAGCTTTCTGAAATTCTCTCCAGACAATTCTCGTCCATCTTGAAAACCCCAGAGTAATGCATCTCCGCTGTCAGTTAAAGTCGCATACAGCGTCATATCATGCAATTTTGTGTTCATTCTAGCAGCTTTCCTTTCCGGAGTTCCTCTTGCAGCGCGCGCAATCTGCTATACCGTTCCTTAAAGTCAGAAATAAAGCGATCCCAATGCTCAGCTTGTTTCATTTTTTTGTACACTTTCTCCAACCTTTTAAGCAGCTTGACCGCAGATTTGTAATCATGTCTGTTTTTTAAGCTGACATAGTGATCGATTGCTTGATGATAATACGGTAAAAGGAGTCTAGGTGATTCCTTCTCTATCGGCTGTAGAACGCTGACTCGATGGTGAAAAGGATCATGACCATGAAGAATCTGCATCTCCAACCAAAGCTTCCATTTCTTTTGTTCATATAGCAGTTCTTCGATAACTCGTGACGAATGAGGCAATAATTCTTCCAGTACAGTCCACATTTGTTCCTCAGATTGTGGGAAGTGTTTGATGACTTCCTTCCAAAAAGTCACATAAATCTCGAGGTCTTTGAATGGCTTTCTGTAGAAAAATGATGAAGTTCTTCTTAACCAGTACGTGAGTTCTACCCAATTCAGGGTATCTTGCAGATGATTTAGGAATGGAATAAGAAGATTCGTTGGAGCCTCTTTCAAAAGATGGTTGGCTTCCAAAGCCTCCCAAGCTTCTTTACTTCTGGATTGCTGCAAGTACATGAAAGCCATTGCGGCGGAAAGGGAAGAAGAGAGGCGATCCTCAGCCATCGTTTCAAGAGCTTGTATTTCCTGTTCTAACCAATGATCAAACGCATGCTGCGGGGCGAGCCAATTCTTCCAGAGTGCCGTATAAATGTGATAATACTGATACTTTTGACCGCTTTCTCCAGCCATCTGTTTTCTTAAATAACTTAATGTTTGTTGAAGGCGATCACTTGAGATGATAAGGCTGGCTGCTGGTGATTGTTGTTTCAACCAGGCAAGAATCTCATCAAAAATTCGGTATTCAAAGGAAGAAGTGTAGTAGTTAATGCCGCCTTGTGCATGCTGCTCTTTTAATTTCCGTAGGATAAATAATTGCTGGTGGAATTCAAAAATAACTTGATCGATTTCTGTAAAAGAAATTGAAGCTTTTTTAAAGTTTTGTAATTGATTTCGCAACATTTCTATATAATTTGCTGGATCATAAGCTGGCTTTATTTGGGATGCATACTGATCTAGAAAATCCTGCCACCCGGATACATCATTCTGAGGCAATTGCATGAACTGCGACTCCAAGGAGATAATGGATGTAGCCCGCTTAAGATGATGCTTGGCATTCACAATTTGGGAAGCGGGGTAACCTAAACGATCAGCAAGTTCCATCATCACTGCTGCCAAATGCTTACATGACGAATGGACCGGACATGCACAATAACCGGTTGAGAGCTTGTCTAAGTTCAGAGTTACACGGTAGTCTTCTGAGCCTTGAACCAACGCTTGAACGACTCGATTCTCAGAAATGAGTAGTGTTGCGATCCGCTGTTGTTTAAAATAATTAAACCCTCGATTGAGGGTAACTTCACTGTAAGTTTCAGCTACATGTTCGAGCAGCTTCAACCATTGCGCATCATTTAAAACGGGAGAAGCACTCATTGGTAAACTCCTTACAAAAGTTTATAGGATTGTATCATTCCTATTATAGTGGAGTATGGAAAAAAATACGATATTTTCATGACACTTTACTTGCATGACAAGGAGGGGAAAGGGTTTATACCTTTTCCCTCAGAATTAGCGTTCTACTGCGTGACACACTCTTTAGTAAAAACGGGGTGCGGTTGGTCTATGAATGACCGCCGCGCCCCGTTCTTTTTATTATTACTTTCTGACTAATTGCGTTTATATATTTAATTGTAAGCTTCCATAACACTTTTCCCAACAAAAACATCAACACACCCATCAAAATAGAAATTGGCAAGTACTGCATTGGGCGGCTTGCTATAAATGCTTCAATTTCGATTGTTATTCCGGCAATTTCATATCCCATAAGATACCCGACAAATTTAATAATTCCGCCTATCGGTGCAATAACTCCACTAATCATAAAAGTAATGGAAAATCGGCAAAACAAACTTCGCATTTTCTATGTGCTGTGGTATGATAAATAAATTGCACTAAATCTATATTTAACGCAATTTAGATTCTAGCGAACGGAGATAATTGTTTTGGTACAAGTAGATGACTACGATGATGACTGGTTAGAGTTATTTGACTCTTGGATGAAGGATCAAGGCTTCACGATTCGAACACAAAAAGCATATCTGGGCGATGTGCGTTTATTTCTTGGCGCTATGCAAAAATCAGTGGCTACTATGGAAGCCATCGATGTTATGCGTTTCTTAACAAAAATGCGTCAGGGGGGAGCGGGGGATGCGGCTCGGAATCGGTACCTGTCTGCTATCCGTACTTTTTTCACGGCGATGATTGAGCTTAATCTCGTGCAAACGAATCCATCTCTTAACGTGAAAAAATCCAAAGTAGAAAAAAATCAAATCCCTACTTATCTGGATGAGAAGCTGTTAACCGTATTCCTAGAATCTATTGAGGGGAAATATCAAATCCGAAATGTAGCGATGTTTTTGCTAATGAGTTATGCGGGTTTACGTGTCAGCGAACTACACCGTTTGAATATTGGCGATCTTAACAAATCGAATAACATTTTGCAGGTGTTTGGAAAAGGGAGGAAGTGGCGCGTCATTCCACTCCCCATAGAGTTGGTGAAGGTGTTAAATAAAGCGTTGCAGGAGCGCATAGAAGCGAGGAATGCTACAGAGCAAGCTTTCTTTGTTTCTCAATTCGGCCGAAGGATTAGCGTTCGTATGATTCAGACGATTGCCGAGAAGAACTTCGAGGCGCTCAAAAAAAGCTATTCAGAGCTGCAAGGTAAATCCATTTCAAGTCACAAGCTTCGACATACATTTGCGACGATGCAAGTATTAGCGGGTACGGATATTCGTACCCTCCAGGAGCTGCTCGGGCATGCAAGCATTCAGACGACCCAGATTTACACACATGTTGGCGATAAACAAAAACAAGATGCGATGAATCGTGTGCCGACATACGTCCCTGAAAGCTTAGGAATATAAATTTAACCTGCAATCAACTTTACGGTTAATTATGTACTAATGTTGAGTAACTACATGGAATCTTTAATTTTCAAGCTGTTCCTCTTTGATGAAAGCGTAGTTCTAGATATCCATCTTTGAATCAGGTTGTTCATAACCAAAGCGCTGATCACAATAAGGATACCCGTTAATTGAGCTGCGCCAATTCCGACTCCCTGAATCATGCTGATCGTGACCGTCGTTACAGGAACGATATTCATGAACAGGACACCATTAGTCGGCTTCAAAATTTTGTTACCAACATTCCAAGTAAAGACGGCAAGAACACCTGCGATGAGGATCATATACAACAATTCAGGCGTTGCGGCAAATAACTTGTCTAAGCTAGGTATTGTAAGCAGTCCCAAAGCTGTTCCTAGAGCTACAATCAATATATTGACCAGTGTACCAAAACAAGTGGTCAGGGTAGTGTAACGCAATGGTGACCAACCTACGAATTGACCGCCGCCCATTGTGTAGATTACCCAACATAAAGCACCGAGCAATATCAGTAAATCGGCAAATAAATTAGATTTTGCTTGAAGGAGCACGCTGAAATCGCCATTCGTTATAACCAGTAAGGAACCTGTCAGAGCAATCAAAATGGAGATGAAGTTAAATGAAGTAGGTTTTACTTTTTTAACTCCCCAATTAACGAATACGGTCATCAGGGGCATTAGTGCCATCATAACAGACGCGATAATCGCTCCGGATGGTCCACTAAGCTTCTGACCAGCAAAGACCAAAAAGCCGAATCCCGAAAAACCGGCAGCCCCAAAGAACAAGAGCTTCCAAGTTTTATCTTCAAGCCGAAAGGCTTTTTTACCCTCGAATATCGCTAATAAAATAAGGAATACAAGGCCCGCAGCCAAATACCTTATCGTTGTAAAGTAAAAGGGGTCCATATTCTGTAAAGCGACGCGCATGACAGGAAACATACCTCCCCAAGCTAAGACAGAAATCAGACAATATAACACACCCACTACAACCGTATTCTTTTTCAATTCAAAAACCTCCTTCGGTGGTCACAACAAATTGATAAATTGGAAAGAATGCATTGGACATTCGTTCCTTTTTTGTAAATACAAAAAACCCGCCCCTGTAAAGGGACGAGTTCAATACCCGTGTTACCACCCTAGTTTCACTTTAAATAAGTGACACTCCACTCACGTATCCAATAATACGTGGTCCTTATAACGTAGGAAATCCGGCATCGCTTACTTCATTTCAGCTTGCTTCTCGGAGATGGCTTTCAGCTATCTTCTAACCGTTGGTTTTCATCAATCCCAACTTTCTGTTAGATCAGATGTATAGCTTACTTCTTCTCTTCATTGAATTTTTTTGTTTCTGTATGAAATTATTAGCAATCATAAATCACAAGTTATTTTTCTGTCAACAAAAAGATTCGAATTGATTTATTAAATAAGAAATTAGAAGTGGTTATTAAATCGTAGACAGCAAGGATACAATAGGTAAATTACGAAACTAGAGAGAGAATTGGAGATAGGGAGGTTCACTCTCGATGGGGGGATTATCTCGTAAAGATGCTATTAATATAAGGGTTGATAGCACAGGGGCAACTGTCGAAAACGCGGCAGATGGCATTCGTCTCTGTTTACCCAGGTTTTATCGAGACACCGTTAGCCTCCGACGAAGTTTTCTATGTCACGGGGACAGAATTGATCGTTGACGATGGATACTTGTTAACATAACAAATGATATGTATACAAAATTGAATTCCTTCGTTTACGTTTAAAGTTTTCGTCCAATTGCTCATTGTCGATGTTATCTGAATCTAGTATATTGGATTTACAGCTGTTGGAAAAAGGAGGACATTCATCATGAAAGTGTTATTTATATGTGGTACATGATGATTGGCCAAGCTGCTTCCAAGCATATGATGAAGACGGGCCATGAATTAACCTTAGGTGAACAGTGGTATGAAGCACAACCAGAGACACTGTACACACGATGCTGCTTGGAATGACTACAAGGATTGAATCCTCAAAGGTTATGAAGGAAGCTCATAGAACTTATAATTAATGTTGTTAATAATTAGTTATATTAATTAATATAAAAGGACCTACATACACGAAAGGTAATATTTGAAATAACTTGTTTAGTCAATTTAACAAATTAATTTAAAGGTATTTGCTGCCGCAGCGAGGTACGCAGATTACGCTAGCTATTCTTTTATTTGCATCGATCGGGATGCAGCTCATTAATCCGCAAATAATTGGCTTTTTCATTGATACGGCACAATCCCAAGGGGGGCTATGAAGCCACTTATGGCGAACTGGGAAGAACGCAAATTAAAGGAATAGCCTGGATTATTATGTGAAATATCTTGGCTGTATGAAGAGCATTCATTTTGGGAGGATAAGTCAGCCAATCAATATTTCATGTGGTATTATGTGTTTAAAGATGAAATTAACCACCGCGGACAGATCCGTTGGGTACGGAAAAGATTGCCGTTTTAGGCGCTTAGGAGGAACGTATATGACGAGGGCTAGGCGAGTCGGTCAAACAGCAACGGTTGGCTTTCAGATCGGAGTTAGAAGGACGCTTCCTGTTTCCCCAGAGGAGGTATGGAAGGTGCTAACTTCGCCGGAAGGCAGGCAAGATTGGTTAGGGAATTTAGAAGATGTCCGTTTCACGGAAAGCCACAATTATGAAACGGTAGAAGGGACAACGGGCGAATTTCGCGTCGTGAAGCCACTCCATCAAATCCGTCTAACTTGGCAGCCCAAAAACTGGCCGCAGCCGTCAACGTTACAAATTCGGCTAATCGCTATCCAAGCAGGCCGAACAACGATCAGCTTTCATCAGGAGAAGCTTGCGGGTGAGCAGCAAAGAGAAGCGATGAAGCTGCGCTGGGAAATAGCGATTGCTAACTTACATGATCGGATTAAGGAGTACGATCATGATTAACAGTTTAATTATCGTGTTTATCCTGACAATGATTATTCACACGGCGGAGACGTTGTCCTATTCTGTTCGTTTTGCTGGTGTTCAGTTGAATAAAATTGCTGTTGCGCTGTCTTTGACCGGAATCATTGTACTCGTATCACGTACCGCGAATTTGATTCAAGCGCCTCTAACCGCGAAATTTGTGGATTATGCAAAGATTGAACCTACGTTTGATCTTGAGCGTTATTTACGTATTATTTTATTTGCGTCGTCAATAGGCACGTTAATTGCGATTGCTTTATTTCCTTCGTTTATTAATATAAGCGCCAGAATTATAGCCAAATTGGAAGTGGCTGGTTCGCTACCGAAGCTGATTACAAGCGTGACGATTGATCAAATTAAGAACACCAAAAATTACTTGAAAAAACCAAGCTTTAAGCTAAGTCATTTCCGATATTTAGGCATTCCCAAACGGTTTCTTTTGCTAAATATAGTGGTTACGGCGTTCTATTCGGTCGGGGTGTTATCCTCTTTGTATGCGGCGCACCTATTGCCGCAGTTCAGTACGACAGCTTCCCAAGCCTCAGGCATCATTAACGGGATTGCAACTATTTTACTAACCATATTCATTGATCCCCAATTAGGTCTGATCACAGACAAAGCTTTACATAATGAAGAGCATCGCCATCAGCTTGGTAAAATTTACGCGCTACTCATGACATCCCGATTTTTCGGTACTTTGCTCGCACAGATTGTACTGATTCCTTCGGCTCATTTTATTGGTATCATCGTGAAGTGGATCGTTTAATTGACCTTTGTCCTTTCCCTAATCGAGCTTGCTTTGTTATAATAGCTAGTATCTTAGTAGCGCAGCTAGAAACGGAGCCATGGAAATGAAGAAGTTCAAGAAGTTTTATATCGAAATTACGAGTGTGTGCAATTTGGCCTGCACGTTCTGTCCACAAACGAAACGACAAGCTAATTTCATAAAAATAGATACCTTTACAAACATCTTGGAGCAAATTAAGCCTCACACGGATCATATTTATCTTCATGTCAAAGGAGAACCGCTGCTTCATCCCAAAATTGATGAACTGCTGGATCTGAGCCATGAGAAGGGCTTTAAAGTCAATATCACGACAAATGGCACGCTCATTAATAAAAATAGGCATAAGCTGCTAGACAAACCGGCGCTTCGTCAAATGAATTTCTCGCTGCATAGCTTTGACGGACATGAGGGCTCAGAAGATAAGGAAGGCTATGTATGGAACATTCTTAAGTTTGCCAAGGAAATCGTAGCGAAGTCCAATGTGATTATCTCCTTTCGATTATGGAATTTGGACACGGACAACCAGACGAATTTGGAACGAAATCGGAACCGTGAAGTACTGGAGATGCTGGAACGGGAGTTCGAACTGGATTATAAAATTGATGAGAAATTCATCCGCGGCACAGGCGTAAAGCTGGCCGATCGGGTATATCTGAATCAAGATCATGAATTCCAATGGCCAGATCTAAAAGCCGAGGAGATCGCAGGGCCGGGCTTCTGCCACGCACTGCGAAACCAAGCGGGTATTTTAGTTGATGGAACTGTCATTCCTTGTTGTCTGGATGGTGAAGGGGTTATTAATTTGGGCAATATCAACGATACACCTTTCTCAGATATTGTAGAAGGGGAACGCGCGAATCGTTTATTCGAGGGCTTCTCCAGACGCGAAGTCGTCGAAGAATTATGCCGCAAGTGCGGGTATCGGGAACGTTTTAGCATGTAATTTGCCAAAAGCTTAGTCCAAGCAGTCTTAAACTGTCGGATTAAGCTTTTTCTATGTAAATGTTCATATTTGTCTTTGCTTTTAATGTGAGATCATGGGATAATTATGTTTTGCTCTAATTCTATTTTCTGGAGGCTTTTACATTGGCACGATATCCCTTTGCATATGATCACGCACAACCTTACATGCAGCAGGTCTCGGATTGGATTGCTGATATTTTCTATGAAATCTTGCCTGAAGCTGGCTTCGAAGTGCGAGACGAACAGATTTATATGGCGTTTCAGTTGGAACGCGCCTTTGCAGAGAAACAAACGATATTCGCGGAAGCAGGCGTGGGCACAGGGAAAACGCTCGTTTATTTATTATATGCCATTTGTTATGCACGATTTATGAATAAACCTGCTATTATTGCTTGCGCAGACGAATCTTTGATTGAACAATTAGTAAAACCCGGTGGGGATATTGATAAACTGTCGAAGCATTTGAATCTTGCGATTGACGCGAGACTTGCTAAGTCGCCAGATCAATATGTGTGCTTGGTTAAGTTGGACGAGGCTCGTTTGGGACATGAGGATATAGGAACTTATCGTGAACTTTATGAGAGTCTGCCTGACTTCGTTCATACGAGAGAAGCACTGCAAACCTTCCATGCTTATGGAGATCGCAAGCATTACCCCAATTTGAATGATGAACAATGGAACAGAATCGGTTGGGATGCTTTCCAGGATTGCTTCGTGTGTGACAAAAGGCATCGCTGTGGACAAACCCTTTCACGTGAAGCTTATAGACGGTCTGCCGATCTAATCATCTGTTCACATGATTTCTATATGGAGCACGTATGGACCTATGAAGGGAGAAAGCGCGAAGGACAACTTCCTTTATTACCTGATCATTGTACGGTTGTTTTCGATGAAGGACATTTGATGGAATCAGCGGCTCAGAAGGCATTGACCTACAAGCTAAAGCACATCGTGTTCGAAGAGTTAGTCATTCGTCTGTTAAAAGGCGAGGTACGCGAAACGTTAGCCGTACTTATTGACGAAGCCATCGATCAGAGTGAATTGATGTTCGAAGTGCTTGAAAGCTGTTGTCAGCCGATTGTGGGTTCGGATCGTAAACAGATTGTGATGAAGGACCAATTATTTAAAGAAATTCATCGACTCTGTGATATCCTAACGGCGATAGAAGAGGAGCTCGTATTCGAGAGCGAACTATTCACGTTAAATGATTACCAGTTGCGTATCGTTGAAGAGCACCTTGAGATGATGCAGAAAGCGCTTGGCTTGTTTCAAAAGGACGGGGCCTTCATCTGTTGGGCGTCGGAGAGTATCACAGGTCTCAGCCTAGTGGTTATGCCGCGAACGGTGAAGGAAGTATTGCGAGAACGTGTCTTTTCTGCCAAAATGCCGATTGTGTTCTCCT
The DNA here is from genome assembly GCF_010820665.1 of Paenibacillus sp. SYP-B3998. Classification (GTDB taxonomy): domain Bacteria; phylum Bacillota; class Bacilli; order Paenibacillales; family NBRC-103111; genus Paenibacillus_E. The sequence continues at coordinate 347,826 of NZ_JAAIKC010000003.1, forward strand.
CGGCGACGTTATCGGTAGAAACCTCATTCGATTATGTTGCAAACAGTTTAGGGCTTGATAAGTATCTTTCATTTTCCGTGAATTCCCCCTACGATTACGCTGAACGCATGGAAGTCATTACGCCCAAATGGACGTTTGGTGGAACATTTGAGGAGAAATTGGAAGCCGCGGTACGCCTGTTGAAACGAACGGAAGGACGAGCGCTAATTTTATTCCCGACGCACGAAGAGCTACAACGGTTTAAGCGAGAAATTATGCTGTCCGGGCAATGCAAAGCGATGCGCTTCTTTTTTGAAGGAGATCAAGAAATTAGTCACCTGATCGCGTCTTTTCAGGAGGACGAGCACAGCGTGTTAGGAGCAGTCAGCTTGTGGGAAGGACTTGACGTTCCGGGTCCCTCACTATCCAATGTGATCGTATGGGCACTGCCTTTTCCACCGCAAGACCCTGTGTTTAATGCAAAGCGTCAAGCATCGCCTTCTCCATACGAAGAGGTGGATATCCCGTATATGCTGCTGCGACTCAGACAAGGTATGGGGCGTTTGATCCGTACGCGTGATGATCGTGGAATCATTGCCATTTTTAGCGAGGAAGTTCACCATAACGAAAACTTACGCGAACATATTGTCCGGGTCCTGCCTGAGGGTGTTCACCTCTCCGATGAGTAATGGGTACCAGCATAGCTGACACCACCCGCAAACGTATGGATTAAATTGGGGATTTATTTATAACCTCGTTATATTCCTAAGTATTTGGCCAAAATCTTGCGGATTCCCCTGTCCGTGTATTTCGCTTCTTAAATGCTGAAACAAACTTTTTAAGTAAGCATAGTCCGGTCGTTCTGCGCGAAGATACTTCGCCAGTTCCCGGGCTTTCTTTTTTGCGGATATACGTTTTTCAATCATGCAAGTTCACATTCCAATGGAAGTCTTTCCTTCATGTCCAATCGGAATGTACCATATGGATTAACGTAGGTATAGATCAAGGGTGTCACCGCACGCAAATCTTCCGGAGTCATTAGATCAACCCATTTCTTCTCCGATAAAATGTTTTTGGAACATGACGGTATTAATGTAGACTAAGTCTGTTTACAAAAAGAAAATCGAAACTTTTTGAAGCCGAATGAAGAGGTAAAAGCGGAAGTATGGAACGGTCACATTTGGGTGAAGCTCTACGACATTAGCTATACCCCATCGGATTTATCTGCCGTTTCGGTACCGCCCACCCGCGATCCAGCGGATCTCCCGATACTGGTTTCCGCGATGATCGCACAACCCGATCTTCTGGTCACCGGCGACTACGCATATTTACAACCTTGTCTTAATATATTTAGAAAGTGTATTTAACAAAATCATTAAATTAATTTTTGAGGGAGGATTAGTTATGGAGAGGCCTATTGGAATTATTGTATCGGAACCAGGTCCTTTAGCAGGTCAAGGCAGTCGCTCAAGCGGTAACTTTTCGACTGAATGGTTTGGAGGTGCTCATCGAATGATCGTTGAAGTAACGGTTGACGGTCAAGCTGATGAAACGATTATCTTTAGTATTGCTGAAGACCGCAGCGGCAGTGATCCTGTAAAAGCTCGTGATGTACGTAACAATACAGAACTGGGCTATATCGAGAGCAATTCGCTTTATATTTGTGAAACAAGATGTCCAACGAACAAAAATTTTACGGTTACGATTAAACCTTATGTCAGTAAATAGAAGACACGACAAGGAGGAATAATGATGAGTAGACCTATTGCAGTTGTAGTATCGAGTTTATCGAGATTAGATGAACAATGGAGCCGCACAAGCGGTAATTTTTCGACGAAATGGTTTGGCTCCTGCAAAGCTATGGACGTTGAAGTGACGGTTGATGGCAAAATTGATAATAATATCACGTTTAGCATGGCGATTGACATTGAGAATGGCAACGATGTTGTTAAATACAATGAGGTCAAAAATGGCTCTCGGTTAGAATATGCTGATTCTAATACGTTTTATATTTGCAATTTGAACCCCCATTTAAGTCAAAGCAAAAATTTTAAGATTACACTCCGACCTGTTGTTTAACCAAATATCAGATTAGTCTTTTCTAGCCAGATTTAATTGATGCGTATGTACTGTGCCACTCAGTTTCCCTGTTGGGAACCGAGCGGCTTTATCACCTAATCGCTTAATAAAATCCACATAGGGACTCTCTCAATAAGCGACTATGAAGAACTGTTAGTTTGCGGTTGGTGTCAGCTACGCTGATACTGGGCCTAATCCTAGGGAGTCGAATGTGGTCCCCCGCGTAATGATGGATGAAAGGTCGTTTGCAATTGATTTAGCTATCGAAAAAGTAAATAAAGGCGCTGCTTGAGCTGTGATTCTAACAGCTCGAGTAGCGCCTTTGTTATAATCGCATAAGCGATTACAAATAAGATCATATTGTACAGCTTGTTATAACCTAAGTAGTTCGAAAATTTTAGGAAAAATTTGTTAAGTAGCTATTCGAATTCGTGTATACTAAAATTGATTTTATTTTTCATAGATTCAGCAAAACCAGTTGTATACGTCATACGATATAACGTGAAAGGGAAAATTACGATGAATTTAAGAAGTCAAATTGGCGTATGGATCGTCATTTTATTTATTGAATTTCTATATTTCTATGCGTTGATACATGAACCTCATGTTTCGGAAGAAGTTATTTTCATGGTGTCGCTAATTGCAGCAACTCTAGTGGTGGGCGGAATGGCCGTTTTAAAATCAAAAGAAGTTTAAGCAAAAGGGGCAATCAGCCCCTTTTACAGTTTTAAACCATTACTCGTTCCATACGTCATCTATATATTGGAAGTTTTTCTTAGATTAATTTGAAAGGATGAACGCGATTATGACGATAAAATCAGTCCTATTCGATTTTGATGGCACGCTTGCAGACACATTACCCTTATCATTTATGGCATTTAGATCCGTATTCTTAACGTATGAGAATAAGTTAATGAGCAATGAAGATATCGTAAATACATTTGGGCCAACCGAAGAAGAGATAATATCAATTCATCTTTCTAACAAGGATTTGGTCAACGAAGCGATCGAGCATTACTATGCCTTTTTTGAACAACAATTTCATGATTGTGTCGTCATGCCAATTGACATTATTGAGCTGCTTAATGACTTGTCGCAGCAACAGATTAAAATGATTATTATTACAGGTAAAAGCAGGAGATGCTTAGACATTTGTTTGAAAAATCTTGGCATTGACCACTATTTCCTAAGTTCAATAGCTGGTGATGAGGTTAATAAATCCAAACCAGATCCTGAAGGCATTTTTAAAGCGATGGAACTCTTTCAGCTAAAACCTGAAGAAGTCATTTTTGTAGGCGATAGCAATGCGGATATCGTTGCCGGAAAGTCTGCAAATCTCTTGACAATCGGAGCGCATTGGTTTGAAACCGTACAGAACCGGACTTTTTCAATAGAACCAGACTTTATATACAAACATACGACTGATCTCAAACTACTTATTAACAATTCTCGAACGAAGGAATTACTCCAAGAAAAATGACGGATGTAGATCCCAAGAAGGAGTCGAATGCTTTGTATACTGCCTTTATTTTTGATATGGATGGTGTCATCATTGATAGTGAGCCGCTCCATTTTGAAGTTGATCTAGATGTAATGAAAAATCTTGGTCTTCTTATTTCGAAAGAAGAGCTAGAAGACTACGTAGGGATGACAAATCCAGAGATGTGGTCTAGGTTAAAGGACAAATACGCGTTTAACCCTTCTGTAGCTGAGATCATCGATGTTCAATTAGCGAAGAAGCTGTCACATCTCAATGAATCTAATGAACGGCCAATTGAAGGCATTATGGCATTAATTCAGTTGCTAAAGTTAACAAATAAGAAGATTGGCTTAGCCTCTTCATCGCCTAGAACTTTTATTGAAGCCGTATTAACCAAATTCAATATACTGACTTTTTTTGACTGTATCCTAAGTGGAGAGGAAGTGTCACGCGGCAAGCCTGCACCAGATATTTATGTGAAAATTGCCGAGATGCTTGAGACTGGAGTCGGGTCATGCATCGTGCTTGAAGACTCTAGGAACGGTATCGCCGCAGCCAAAGCTGCAGGAATGAAATGCATCGGATTCAAAAATTTGAACTCTGGTCTTCAAGATCTTAGTAAAGCGGATTACGTCGTGGAGAGGATCACAGAGATTAATAGTGAACTGCTTGAATCTCTGTAGTAAAAGGAGCGAGACCCTGATTCAAGCTTATGCATCAATTAGTCAATATACGTTAATAATTTTTTACGGATATAGAAAATGCCGAAGTTGCGTGCATGGTCGATCGTATGACTGCCATCCAAGAACGTCCTGGTAATCCCATGGGCATCCAAATTAAATATTTCGGCGGTGCTACTGCCTTTTATAGCAAGGAGATGTCTTGGCCCAATTCAACACGGTAAAGGGACTTAGCCTTAGTGAGCTGGATTGTATTGATGAAATTATAGATTTTTATACAAGCAAGAATAGGAAGCTGCAATTCGAAAGCATTCCCACTAAGGCTGATCATGACCTCATGAGATCTCTTTCATTGAAAGGCTTTTATCAATCCGATTTCCACACTAGCTTTTTCTGTAAACCAAGTGATAGGACTAGCAGTCATAATGAGGCTATCAACATTCGAGAATTAGGAGCAGATGAGTTTGATTTATATGCAGAAATTCATTGTCGAGGCACTGGTTTGCCAATTGCGGGCAAAGATCATGTCGCTGGGAATAACAAAATCTTATACAACCGTAAAGGGTGGAAGTTCTATTTAGCTTTGATCAATAATACTCCGGCAGGCGTAGGTGTCCTGTTTTTGAAGGATGGGATAGCCTCTTTGACCTTTGCGACGACACTTCACGTATGTAGGAACAGTGGGCTTCAGAGAGCTTTAATTGAAAGGAGAATCAGCGATGCAATGAACAATGATTGTCGATTGGTAGTCAGTCAAGCCGCCTATGTGTCGACAAGCCATCGGAACATGGAACGAAGCGGTATGAGAATAGGCTACACGAGGGCGACGTGGGTTCAGTCCTAAGATTAAACGAAGGCAATATGCTCTATGAAGTGCCAAAAAACAACGAACAGAACGTGTGTTCTATTCCTAAAAGAGTGTTTTTTATTTCAATACCTTGTGTTACGATGTAAAATATGATATTCTCTTCCTATAACTTAATCAAATCCTATCTTTAGACGAAAGCACGCTTTCGCTGCTAAAGATTTTTTTTGAATCAATACATCGTATAACGATATAAGTAGTGTTACAAAGTTCTGAATTGAATTTAATGGAGGAAATGGATATGAACAATAAAACGATATTAATCACGGGTGGAACAGGTTCCTGGGGGCAGGCACTAGTTAAAAAGCTATTAACGAAAGAACCGAAGGAAATTCGCATTTTCTCCCGTAATGAAGCTCTTCAAGTAGAGATGAAACAAGCCTTTCAAAATCATCCTTTATTAACTTTTATTATTGGGGATATTCGAGATAAATACGAGATTATACAAGCTTGCCAGCAAGTTGATGTGATTTATCATTTGGCTGCCTTAAAGCATGTGCCAATCTGTGAACAGCAGCCAGATTGTGCTTATAAAACTAATGTGTTGGGAACTCAACATGTCATTCAAGCTGCCATTCAAAACAAGGTCGAGAAAGTAATCTATGTGTCAACGGATAAAGCTTCACATCCATCAAGCACGTATGGAATGACCAAAGCGCTCGGAGAGAAGCTAATTATTCATGCTAACTTAAGGGAGTCAAGCACGCAATTTGTATGTGTAAGAAGCGGGAATGTACTAGGTTCTACAGGCAGTGTAGTTCCTATTTTTAAACAACGAATTGAACAGGGGCTTGATGTTTGCTTAACGGATAACCGAATGACCCGCTTCTTTTTAACCATAAGCGATGCTATTCAATTGCTGCTTAAGGCAACAGAAGACAGCCGAGGCGGAGAAATTTATGTAACTAAAATGCCTGCGTGCAGGATTAAGGACCTGGCCGAAGTATTAATTGAAAATTTCACAACTTCCGCGATTGGAACAAAGGAAATCGGCATGCGCCCAGGCGAACGCTTGAATGAAATTCTTATCTCAGAATTTGAAAGCTACCTCGCCATTAATCTGGATGATGATTATTACGTCATCTTACCACCCTTTCCAATTGAGGGATTACAAGCGTTTTATGCCTCATTTGCACCCGTAGATTTAAAATCCTACGATTCTGAGCATGCTTTAATGAATCAACACGAAATCAGGGACATGCTGCATAAAGGTGGACTTATGGCATGAATAAAACGATTGTATTCACCGGGGGCGGTTCCGCTGGTCACGTTAGCGCCAATTTAGCACTAATTGCTAAGTGCGTAGAAGAAAAGTGGGATATTCATTATATGGGTTCTAAGTATGGGATAGAAAGAAAACTTGTGTCGGAGATAGAACAAGTGACCTACCATACCGTTTCCACTGGCAAGCTAAGGCGTTATTTCTCATGGGACAACCTGAAAGACGTGTTTAAAGTAGTGAAGGGCGTATTTCAGGCTTATCGACTGATTAAAAAGTTGAGACCCGCTGTCGTATTTTCAAAAGGGGGGTTCGTGTCTGTTCCTGTTGTGCTTGGCGCGAGACTTTGTAAAGTACCTGTTATTATTTATGAACCTGATTTGAACATGGGACTGGCAAATAAAATTGCCTTTCCATTTGCTTCAAAAGTGTGTGCGGCTTTTCAAGATACGGTCAAGAAGCATTCATCTCCAAAAACGATTCATGTGGGCCCGATCATTCGACAGACCCTTAAAGAAGGACATGCAGACAGAGGGAAAAAGGCGTGCAATTTTATAGATGATCAGCCTGTACTTCTTATTATGGGAGGAAGCCAGGGGGCCCAGACGATAAATGAAATTGTGAAACGTGTAAGACATGATCTTGGTCAGCGCTACCAAATTATTCATATTTGCGGAAAAGGAAAGATGGATGAAACGGCATGGATGCCTGGGTATGCGTCGTTTGAATATGTAGGTAAGGAGCTCCCAGACTTTTTGGCAATGGCTGATATCGTTGTTTCCCGAGCAGGCTCTAACTCCATAATGGAGCTCCTGGTATTACAAAAACCAATGATATTGATTCCGCATGCAAATGGTGCGAGCCGTAATGGTCAGTTGGCCAATGCGCAATATTTCCAAAACGAAGGGTACGCCGAACAATTGCTTGAGCAGCAAATGACACCTGAAAGCTTCTGTGAAACCATAGATAAAGTCTATAAGAACCGCCAGGTATACAGTGAAAACATGGAAAAACATCAAGAAGGCGGAGGCGCGGAGAGAACAATGGCGTTAATTCGCGAAGCAATCGGCGTGGAATCACAGATGAGGAACATGGATAGGTTGGGAATGAAATGAGGATAGCAACTTACATTTTTTTTAGTTTTGTAGCTCTAATTAGTATTTTGTTTATGTGCGGGAGAGAAGGTGGGTATTAGAGCGTTAGAACTGTTCAATCATCCATTTGAGGTTTATGGAATCTGAGAAAATTACCAAAATAGAGCAGAAGGATAGCTGCTCTAACAGGCAATAAACGATAGAAGTTGTGGTAACGGGCACAGCTTCTTTCGTGCGTAAGGAAGTGATTTTTCAACCTAGGAGAGTCGCCTTAACTTTGTTTGATTTCAAGCGAATATCGATTTTATATTGACAGAGCCGCTGAAAAGAGATATATTTCTCGTTGTAATAAGTAATTTTTACGAATAAGTACCCCAAATTCGTAATAATTACAATTTAGATTCGCATCATTTGCTGTATATTTCTTCCTATTTGAGAGGGTTTGAGAAAATGCTAATTGCTTCATTACGTGAAGTGGAGTTCGGCTACACAGATGTTCCATGTATTCAAGATGCTAATGTAGAGATACAATCAGGCGAATTTGTAGCTGTTACAGGTCCCAATGGCGCTTCAAAATCTACCCTGCTTAAATTACTTTTGGGTTTGCTAAAACCATGGAAAGGGAATGTCTTTTTGTCACCGACCAATAAGGATGGCAAAAAAATGCGAGTGGGCTATGTATCTCAACATATAGCTGCTTTTAACGGCGGTTTTCCTAGCACCATTCTGGAGTTTGTGCGCTCAGGTAGGCATGCAGACGGATCATGGTTTCGAAAGCTTAATAAGGATGACGAAGAACTTACAGAAAAGGCACTGCGTCAAGTAGGCATGTGGGAGCTGCGTCAACGCAAAATTGGGGAGCTTTCTGGCGGGCAGAAGCAGCGAATTTGCATTGCTCGTGCTCTTGCTCAAGATCCTGATATTCTAGTGTTAGATGAGCCGACGACGGGGATGGATCAGGCAAGTCGTTTTGGTTTCTACGAATTGATGCATCATCACGTCAAAGAGCGAGGCAGAACGGTTGTAATGGTAACGCATGGACTATCGGAGGTGGCTGCTTATTTAGACCGTATGATCGAATTAGAGAAGAAGGAGGATGGGGGATGGAGATGCTGCACTACGACTTCATGCAGCGGGCATTTTGTGCCGGTGGGTTAATTGCATTGATCGCTTCCGTACTAGGTGTATATCTCATGCTGCGTAGACAAGCCTTGATGGCGGATATGCTATCCCATGTGTCATTGGCAGGTGTTGCAGGAGGTGCCTATTTACATATAAATCCGACATTGACGGGGTTTGTCGTTGCTGTTTTAGGAGCAATTGCTGTCGAGTACGTGAGGAGGTCTTACAAAACCTACAGCGAGATTTCTATTGCGATTATTATGGTTGGCGGCTTATCAAGCGCCGTTGTGCTAATGAGCCTGAATCAAAGTGTCAATAAAAGCTTTTCCGCTTACTTGTTTGGATCGGTTGTTGCTGTTAATGAAACTGAACTGCTTCTCATGTTCATCGTAGCCATTATCGGTGGCGTTTTCTTCCTCGTGTTTCGTCGCCCGCTTTATCAAATCACTTTTGATGAGGACACAGCAAAAACAAATGGACTCCCTGTTAAATGGATATCCTTATGCTTCAGTGTTTTGACAGGAATGATTGTTTCTGCCGCTATGCCGATTGTAGGCGTTCTTCTTGTTTCTGCCCTCATTATCCTTCCAGCGGCACTTGCTATTCGAATTGCTGCAAGCTTTACTTCAGCTTTATTTCTGGCAATGGGCATAGGGCTGGTAGGCGTGTTTGCTGGACTTACGGCTTCTTATGAGCTTAGTACACCGCCTGGCGGGACGATTGCATTGCTCCTTTTATTCATTCTAATCATAGGGATTTGTTTGAGGAAGCTTTCACTACGATGGGGGATGAGCAAGGCCCGAAATAAACAGGGCATTCAAGTGGAAGCTTCTATACATAATAGCTTTTCACGTACGTCCAAGGATTCAATTCAAATAATTAATGAGGTTAAATATTAATGAAATAAATTACTTTTTTCGAAACGGGAGGAATTACAAACATGAAAACAACATGGGTTCAAAAATCGCTTCTTTTTACGGCCGTTTCCGTCGCACTCTTATCTGGTTGCTCAACAAATACGGCCCAAATAAGCAACAATAGTGTGGCACCAAGCCCCACGGGAGATGGCAGTAAGAAGTTAAAAGTCGTTACAACTTTTTATCCGATGTACGAATTTACCAAGCAGGTTGCAGGTGAGCATGCGGATGTAATCGCACTTGTCCCAGCCGGTGCAGAACCACATGATTGGGAACCAAGCGCCAAAGATATGGCCCAAGTTAAGGATGCTAATCTGTTTGTATATAACGGGGTTGTTGAAAGTTGGGCGAAAAAAGCGCTTGAAAGCGCAGTAAACGACAAGCGTGTCGTTGTGGAAGCGAGCAAAGGGATAGAGCTAATGGAAGGGGGACATGAAGAGGAGGGCGATCACGAAGATCATGAACATGCCCATGATGACAAAATACTAGATCCTCACGTTTGGCTCGATCCTGTTCTCGCTCAAAAGGAAGTGGAAGCCATCCAAGCAGGGCTCACTCAAGCAGATCCATTGCACGCCGAGGATTACAAGAAGAATGCAAGTGCATATATTGCAAAGCTCAAACAGCTAGATGAGGATTTTAAGGCAGGACTAAAAGAGGTTAAACATAGAGACTTCGTAACCCAGCACGCGGCATTCGGTTATTTGGCTAAGAACTACGGCTTGAAGCAAATTCCAATTGCAGGCCTTTCACCTGAACAGGAGCCATCTCCAGAGAAAATGGCGAATATAATCAAGTTCTCCAAAGAAAATCAAGTCAAAACGATTTTCTTCGAAACATTAGTTGATCCGAAAATCGCCAACACGATTGCCAAAGAACTCGGCGCTAAAACCGATGTGTTGAATCCGTTAGAAGGTTTAACTGATGATGATAAAAAGAATAAATTGGAATATATCGCCATTATGAAAAAGAACTTAGAGGCATTGAAAAAAGCATTGAATGAATAAGCAGCCAAGCCGCAATAGTGACTTCGGATGTATAAAGTAAATATGAGTTTTAAATACAAGGAAAAACGGAATGGCTTACTATTTCACATTGTAAATGCGTAATTATTACTATTAAAAGGAGGACGACAATGCTAACTAAAAAAATACCAGTAACCGTTTTAAGTGGATATCTAGGAGCAGGTAAAACGACGCTATTAAATCACGTGTTGAATAACCGGGAGGGGTTGAAAGTAGCTGTCATTGTAAATGATCTGAGCGAAGTGAATATTGACGTGGATTTGATTCGGGAAGGTAGTGGAATCTCCCGTACGAGCGAAAGTTTAGTTGAAATGTCGAATGGCTGCATATGCTGTACGCTGCGGGAAGATTTGCTCAAGGAAGTAGAACGATTAGCCAAGGAAGACAAGTTTGAGTACATACTCATTGAATCGACAGGTGTAGGTGAGCCTCTACCCGTTGCGCAAACATTTTCATATATTGATGAGGAGCAAGGTATTGATCTCTCTCAGTTTTGTCGCTTGGACTGTATGGTAACCGTGGTTGACGCTTATCGCTTCTGGCACGATTACGCCTCTGGTGAAACGCTGCTTGAACGCAACCAGGCCGTTGATGCACAAGATTCACGCGATGTTGTAGACCTGCTGATCGATCAGATTGAGTTTTGCGACGTACTCGTCTTAAATAAATGCGATACGGTTAGCTCAGAAGAGTTAGCCGAGCTCGAAGGTGTGCTTCGATCCCTACAGCCACGGGCAAAATTCATTCGTGCTATACAAGGAAAAGTGGAGGTAGCGGAAATCCTGAATACCCATTTATTTAACTTTGATGAGGCAAGCACCTCTGCAGGCTGGATGCAAGAAATGGAGAAAGAAACACATACACCAGAAACGGATGAGTATGGCATCGCCTCATTCGTGTATGAACGCGTCAAACCGTTTCAGCCTGAACGATTAATGAAATGGATGGAAGATTGGCCAGTCGACATCGTAAGAGCCAAAGGTATTATGTGGTTAGCTTCGAGAAATGAGCACGCACAGAACTTAAGTCAAGCTGGGCCATCGATTCGTTTTGGACCCGCTGGTTATTGGGTTTCGGCACTGCCAGAAGCAGAAAAGCAAGCTATTTTGGAAGAGGATGCTGATCAAATTAAGCACTGGGATGAAAAGTATGGCGATAGAATCAACAAAGTTGTATTTATTGGTATCGATATGAATCCTGTTGAGATTGTGAAGTCATTAGATGCATGTTTGTTGACGGATATTGAGATGCAAGGTAATTGGGGACATTTTAACGATCAATTGCCAAATTTAATTGGAGAAATACAAGATGCTTGCCCCATGTAGGTGGTAGATGACGTGGTTAGCATCAAGCACATTAGGAGGTGAACCGAGATGAGAGTTATCATTACGCTAGCTTGTACCGAAACGGGTGATCGAAATTATACGACGACCAAAAATAAACGCACGCAGACATCGCGTTTGGAACTGCGCAAGTATTGTCCACGTTTGAAGCGTCACACGCTTCATCGCGAGACTCGTTAATTGAGTACTACAATTGAAAATCGCATGATGGAAGATCGGGCTGTTGTGTCTTGCGTTCTGTTATATAGATAGGTCGATGACAGATAATCGGCGAATTTTTGTCATTTAGTTAACATAACGATTAATATGTAAACATATAATTTTTAGCAGCTAAATAAATGAAAACCTAGTAACCAAGTAAAGAGACGCAAGCTCTTACTTGGTTATTTTTGCTTAGTAAGAATATGGTTCTTGAATAAGCTCTTGCTGGAGGAATTGATATAGCTTTGCGCTGGTCAGCTTTAATGGATATTCGGAAGCTTTACTTAACAAGCCGCAGGTCATATCGATGCCCGCACTATTCATCTTCATAACTGTAGTTCCCTCTGGGAAAGGGTTCAAGACAATTTCTGGTACTAAAGCGACGCCTAAACCGCTTTGAACATAGTATTTTAAAGCGGTCATGCTTCCAATCTCCATCGTATCCAATGGCTTCTTTCCTGTTTCCTGTAAGAGGATTTCAAGTTTTCTGCGATAGGGACAGGTTGCTGCGGTTATAAGCAATCGGTGCCCGCGGATATCTTCTGGAACTAAAGATGATTTCTGGGCTAGTGGATGTCGCTCTGGAAGTAAAACCACAAAGGCCTCCTTGAATAACGGTTCAAAATAAAGATCTTTCTCCAGTTCAGGTGCTGAGCAAAGAGCAAAGTCAATTTCTCCGCGAAGAATGCGCTCACTAAGTGATTGTGTGCTCGCGATTTCTATCGCTATTCGAATATGTGGATATTGAGCTTCGAATCTCTTGCAAAGGCCGGGCAAGCGAAAGCTCGCGGCTGGCTCCGTTACTCCAAGTCGAATCGTTCCTACTTCGCCTAGTTGGAAATCCGCTAAGCTAGTCTGAAGATGCTCCAAATCTTTCACAATGCCAACGCTTTGTTCGAAAAAAAATTTCCCGGCTTCGGTTAACTGAAATTTTCTGCCACGTTCGATCAATTGAACGCCAAGATCAGCTTCTAACTTTTGGATTTGCATGGTAACTGTGGACTGCGCATAATTCAATTCTTCCGCTGCACGTTGAAAGCTTCCATGAGCCACTATCCGTTGAAACGTTTTTAATGTCTTGAGATCCATGTTTATCTCATCCTTATGGTTCAATATTTTTGAACAGTGAGTTTATTTAATTCAATTATACAAAATGGTTGGCTATATATAAAATAGCCTTGTAAGGATATTAAATTAACCATTTAAAACCAACTACGTAATAGGAGTGATGAACATGGATATAAAGAACAAAGTGGCCCTCGTAACTGGCGGAGGAACAGGGATCGGGCGGGCAACAAGCATCGCACTTGCAAGTCGTGGAGCTATCGTAGCAGTGAACTATTCACGATCCAAATCAGAAGCGGAAGAAACGGTACAATGGATCAGAAGCGAAGGCGGGCGCGCAGTAGCTGTTCAAGCGAACGTATCTTTGGATAGAGAAGTAAGAGGCATGGTTGCAACGGTTGTTGAACAGCTGGGGACTGTTGATCTACTTGTGAATAATGCGAGTATCACCCAGCACATTCTTCTTGATGATCTTGAGGGGGCAACCGAAGAAATATGGGATGAGCTGTATGGCGTTAACGTCAAAGGGATGTTTTTCTGCGCGCGAGCCGTTGCTCCTTTTATGAAGTCAAATAAGCAGGGATCCATCGTCAATGTCGGCAGCATCGCAGGACTTACGGGAGCAGGTTCCTCATTGCCGTACGCGGTATCCAAAGCGGCAGTACACGGTCTTACCAAATCGTTAGCCCGGGCATTAGCCCCAGAAATAAGTGTCAGCAGTGTGGCGCCAGGAGCGGTTGCTACAAGATGGTGGGAAGGCAGAGAAGAACAAATGAATCACCTAAGCCCTAACCTATTGCTCAAGCGTATCGCTCAACCAGAGGACATTGCTAAAATGATTTGTGCTATGTTGGAGCAAGAATCGATGACGGGGCAAATCCTTACTGTAGACAGCGGTCAAACGTTATAGAAAGGAACCTGACTACTGGGAATATTTGCTTCTATGCTATAATATTCATCTAGCATATATCAGTAGGAAGGAGCATCATCAATGAAACAGCGACCACTTAGAAACGAAGTCCCCGCCCAGCTCACTTGGAATCTTGACGAGCTTTTCACAAGCACGGAGGCTTGGGAAGCGGAAATCGAGGCCCTTCAAGCAGATGCTTCCCTTTTGGACGCATATAAAGGGACCTTACAAACGGGAGCAAGCCAACTAGCCAACTGTCTTGAGGCGCAAGAAACTTTGCTCGCCCGCAGCGCGCTAGCGGCAACCTATGCGAGACTGCGGTTCTCGGAGGATTCCAGCAACCCGCAAAACCAAGCGAACTCGGCTCGTTCAGGTGACTTCACATCGGGAATCGGGGCTTCAATCTCCTTTATTCGCTCAGAAATCCTTGCGCTGCCTGAAGGAACGATTGAAGGGTATCTTAAGGAGGAGTCGCGTCTTGAACCTTTTCGCAAAGGCTTAGTGGATTTACTCGAAACCAAGCAGCACCAGCTTAGTGCGGAAACTGAGGCCGTATTGGCGTCACTCGGTGAAGTGTTGGGAGCTCCATACACGATTTATCAACGCAGTAAGCTTTCTGATCTGTCTTTTGAATCCGTCCAAGATGCGGATGGCGTAACCCATCCCGTTTCCTTTGCTTTGTTTGAAACGGACTATGAGTTTACTTCCAATACATCGCTGCGCCGCGCTTCATACAATTCGTTCAGTAAGACGCTTGAGCAGTATCAGCATACATTTGCGGCAGTCTATGCTACGGAAGTGAAAAGACAAATCGTAACTGCCCGTTTACGTGGTTATGATTCGGCGACCGATATGCTTTTACAGCCACAGAAAGTGACGAGGGAGATGTACAATAACATCCTCGATGTCATTCTCACAGAGCTTGGCCCTCATATGCGGCGGTTGATGCAATTGAAGAAAAAAGTATTGGGTCTAGATCAACTGCTGTTTTGTGACTTGAAAGCTCCCTTCGATCCAGATTTCAATCCGTCTGTTACGACGGAAGAAGCTAGTCAAACAATTCTTGAAGCGCTGCGGATCATGGGTCCAGAATATGCGGAGATTATGGAGCAAGCGTTATCGGAACGTTGGATTGACTACGCAGATAATGTAGGCAAGTCGACAGGTGCGTTCTGTGCGTCGCCTTATGGTGCGCACTCGTACATATTAATCACTTGGGGCGGGAATATGCGTAGCGCCTTCACCTTAGCACATGAACTCGGACACGCAGGTCATTTGATGCTTGCTGCGCGCAATCAGCGTTACACGAACTTCCGGCCGTCCCTTTATTTCATCGAAGCACCTTCCACGATGAACGAATTGCTGCTTGCAGAGCACATCTTGAAGCAGTCGAACGAACCACGGATGAAGCGTTGGGTCATTCTGCAAATGTTAAATACGTATTATCATAATTATGTAACGCATTTGTTGGAAGCAGACATGCAAAGAAGAGTGTACGCTGCTGCCGAACAAGGAGAAGCATTGACTGCTAAGAAACTATCTAGTCTAAAAGGAGACGTGCTTACTGAGTTCTGGGGTGACACTGTGGCACTAGACGCAGGAGCCAACCTTACTTGGATGCGTCAGCCGCATTATTATATGGGCCTATATCCTTACACATACGCCGCTGGATTGACTGCATCTACTGCGGTTGCACAGTTGATCAAAGCGGAAGGGCAGCCTGTTGTCGATCGTTGGCTGGATGTCCTAAAGGCTGGCGGAACGATGGATCCGCTTGACTTAATGAAGCTCGCTGGTGTCGATATGTCAGATGCGAAACCGATCCAGAGCGCAGTCGCCTATGTAGGAACGTTGATCGACGAGCTTGAGCGGTTATTTTAAATGATATAAAAACCTTTAAATAAAGAAGCACTAGGGTATTTGTAGCCCTAGTGCTTTTACTATTACTATCCACCTCATCCCGATCGGACTTTAAAACTATGGGATGTTACATTTAAAAAATTGAAGTATTGGTGGAATTGACAGAGCCCGAGAAATCAGGCTTTTTTATTTTATTTAGGGAAGATTGCTGTTAGTAATGTAGGCACATTTGTGTCAGTTGACAACTGCTTGTTTTATAGTAAAGTCAATTTTCATCTCAAGTTGGTTCGATGATCAACGGTATAGAAATGAATACTATACAACATAAATGTGCGTACTTATATTATTTTTATATATGTACTAGACTATAAACATAGCCGGCCGGCAACTAAGAAATACAAGTTCTTCGAGAAAAGCGCAGCAAATGGAAAGGATGACCAAGATGGTTATTATTCATGCTTATATTCACGTAAAAGAAGATGCGCTTGATGACGTTTTGGAACAAATGAAGCCGTTAATCGCCACCACAACACAGGAACCTGGCAATATCAGCTATTCCTTATATCGAGATATTAACCATGCGAATGTGTTGATTATGGTAGAGGAGTGGAAGGATGAACAAGCGATTGCTATTCATGACGAATCTTCTCATCTTCTTCATTTTTTAACTAACACGAAATCATTTCTGACACAACCCATACAGTTGAATAAATATACCGTTCTAACCTAAATAAACAAAATAAAAAAGGCAGGTAACTCCCATATGCAAAAAGTAAAAGATCAAATTTTTCAAGCTTATCAATTTCGACATGCCTGTAAGGAATTCGATTCCACGAAAAAAGTAAGCAATGCAGATTTTGACTTTATTCTTGAAACAGGACGTTTATCCCCAAGTTCGTTCGGCTTTGAACCTTGGAAGTTTGTTGTCATCCAAAACCCGCTCCTGCGAGAAAAGCTGCTTCCAGTCACATGGGGAGCTCAAAAGCAATTGCCGACGTCAAGCCATTTTGTGATCGTGCTTTCCCGGACTCAAGCGGATTTGGTTGCCGATTCTGCATTTATCCAAAGTATGATGAAGGACATTCAGCTGCTTCCCGAAGAAGTTCAGCAAGGCAAAGGGAAAGTGTTTCATAATTTCCTAGAGAAAGATTTCAAACTGCTTGATAGCGAAAGAATTACCTTTGAATGGGGCTGCCGTCAAACGTATATCGCTTTGGGTAATATGATGACTGCAGCCGCGCAAATCGGAATAGATTCCTGCCCTGTGGAAGGGTTCCACAAAGAAAAAGCTGAACAAATTTTGAAAGAGGAGGGTATACTTAAGGGCAATTTCGGGATTGCTTGCATGGTTGCTTTCGGCTACAGAATAAATGAACCACGTCCAAAAACCAGACAATCAATCGAGCAAATCGTAGAATGGGTACAGTAAGATGGTTTCAAGTTTGACCAGTAAATTAACTAAAAAACCTGGTCTTCGTATCGGAAATATTTCACTTTCTTTCCATTAAGCATTAGCAGCAATTGTACAAAGAATCCTTGAACGATATGGTTACCAGGTTGAAACGAAAGAGGTTCCTCACGAGGAAATGTTTATGTTTCACGAAAAAGGCGATGTAGATTTTCTAGTTTCAGCTTGGCTCCCAAGTAGTTATGCCGTGTACCTCAACCGCTACAAGGAGGAAGTTGGGCAACTCGGGGTCCTTTATGAGCGTTATTACATGTGAGGTGTCCCGACTTACATCCCAAATTTTCGCAAGATTTACTGCTAGATGATTCTGAAACCGCCATCTGGCGGTTTTTTTGTACTCAGATCTTTCATTTTTCTTTACATCTAGAAATTATTCTAATTATTGTAAGAATGAAGAGACGACGCATGGGGTTTGACCGCCGCCATGTTAAAATCTCACTTGACATTGCATATGCACATTGTATATATTATATATATACAATCAACACAATAAATCTCTGGTTGGAGGTGAACCTTGAATATAATAATATCTCATGCATCCGAAGATCCGATCTATATACAAATCGTGAATCAAATCAGAAAGAGCATCTTGAACGGAGAAATAATGGCAGGAGAGAGCCTGCCGTCAATCCGCCAGTTAGCCAAAGACCTGCAAGTTAGCGTTATTACTACGAAACGAGCCTACGAGGAATTAGAGAAGGAGCGATTAATCGATTCCGTAGTCGGGAAAGGGTCGTTTGTTTCTGGGGCAAATAAAGATTTTATACGAGAACAACGCATGAAAAGGCTGGAAGAAAAACTGATAGAAGTCATTAGAGAAAGTCAGGAACTTCACATGAGCTTTGAAGATTTAATTGCTCATTTAAGTTTACTGTCAGAGGAGGATTCAACAGAATGATAAATACGATTGAAGTACGCGATTTGAACAAATCCTACGATCAATTTTCGATGAAAAGCGTGTCATTTGACGTAAAGCAAGGCTACATTACGGGGCTAATTGGCCCCAATGGCGCGGGTAAAAGTACATTAATTAAACTAATTTTAGGAATGGCTCGCCCTGACAAGGGAAGTGTCCGTATTTTCGGTTGCGATATGCCTAAAGATGAAGTGTCAATTAAACAGCGAATTGGTGTTGTATCCGATGAAAGTTACTACTATGAACACTTGTCCATTTTTGAAATGAAGCGCGTCGTTGCACCGTTTTATATGAAATGGAATGAACATAAATTTACAGCTTATCTTGATCAATTTGAGCTTTCGCCGAAAAAGAAAATCAAAGATTTATCAAAAGGAATGAAAGTGAAGCTTTCGCTTGCTCTGGCATTATCCCACGAAGCAGAGTTGCTAATCATGGATGAGCCCACTTCGGGGCTAGATCCCATTTTCCGAAGAGAGCTGCTCGATCTTTTAGCAGATTTGATGCAGGACGAACGTAACTCTATCATTTTCTCAACGCATATTACAACCGACCTCGATCGTATTGCAGACTATATTACCTTCATTAACCGAGGGCAACTTGTGTTCAGTGAAGCGAAAGATGACTTACTTGAGAGATATGCGATCGTTAAAGGCGGTAAAGAATTGCTTGATCGAGATACGCGCAAGAAATTTGTAGGTGTTAGGGAAACGAGTGTCGGTTTTGAGGGATTAGTCTGTAATCGTAAGGAAGCTGAAGATAGGTTCGGGGAATTTTCAGTTATTGAAAAGCCATCATTAGAAGATATTATGTATTTTACTTCAAAAGGGGATAAAACGAATGGTTAATTTACTTAGAAAAGACTTCCTTGTCATGAAAAAATCTCTATGGTTAGTCCTATTTTATATCATCATCTTCTTAATCTTATTAGCTGGGCAACGGGAAAATATGTTTTTAGTAGGCGTTTATGGGGCATTTATCCTGCTTATGTTAAATACGGGGAACGACATTAAAAATAATAATCATAGATTTCTCATCCATTTACCAATAAGTCGTAAAAACCTTATCACCGCTAAGTACATATCAGGTTTGATTTATTTATGCTTTGGTACAGTTGTCAGCTATCTTATTCAACTATCCGTCTCGATGTATGAGGGAAAAGAAATCCAATTGTTAGCGTTCACGCAACCCGTACTTTCATTTGGCCTGATTGTCGTACTCTTTTCTATTTATTTACCTGTTTTTTATTTGTTGAGTGAAAAGGGAGTTCAAATTATTAACATTGTGTTCATGATCCTTCTAATTGCCATACATATACTTACCAATATTGTGAGATTCGCAGCAACTAAATATCAAACATTTCAGAGCATGGAGTCTTTGGTACTCTGTTTGATCGTAGCTGGTTCTGTTGTTATCGCATCCATTTCTTATTTATTAACCGTTCGATTGTTTTCACGAAGAGACCTTTAACCGAATTTCAAAAAAGATAGGAGATCAATCTTACCATGCAATCAACATATTCTAAGCTTATGAAACAAGTCCTTGTGTTTACTTTAACCTTAGTTTACTTGTTTTCAGTAACGTCTAATGCCTTCGCTGAATCTGTATCAACAAATGAAAAACAGGAATTAATTGATTTGTGGGGCCAATCAGTCAAAGCTAATGCCAAGACATTGAAATCCATTGCGTTCAATTCGAATGACAACTATGAGGATCTTCAATTTTTAAAAACGACATTAAAAGATAAAAGAATGGTTATGTTAGGTGAAAGTTCACATGGCTCATCTGAGTTTAATCAAGCAAAAGTTCGTTTAGCTCAGTTTTTGCACAATGAGATGGACTTTAAAGTCATTGCCTTTGAGTCAGGTTTGGGTGAGACGAGTGGCTCTTATCATCAAATCGAAAAACTATCAACGGAGGAGATGTTGAAAAAATCGATTTATGGCGTTTGGCACACAAAAGAGCTGATCCCATTGTTTCAATCCATGAAAGATCAGGTCAAAACGGATAAACCATTCGTACTTTCAGGTTTCGATATGCAGCCAGGTTATGGCTACGGTAATTTTCTTCAAGATTGGTTAGGACCCATTGACACAGTAATGGCCACTGAGGCTAGCACGCTTGAGGAGAAGTTAGCTCAACTGTACACTCTTGATGATTGGAATGAAGGTAATTGGGACCAGGATTATACGTATTTAAACACAGGCTATAATAAAGTTAAACAATTCCTCAAAGATCACGAGCTAAAATTGCAACAACAATTCCCAGAAAATAAAGATATGCTTAAGATTATAAAGCGAGTGATCGATGATCGCATATATTTGATTCGTAATGTCTTGAAACAACAAATTTTGTACAACAGTTCAATAGCACTAGGGAAATATGATCTTTCCACATCGTTACGAGAAAATGTTGTTTATTTGAGGGATGAAATGATGGCCAATACCTTGACATGGATAGCCGAGGATCTTTATCCAAATCAAAAAATAATCGTTTGGGGTCATAATTATCATGTGCGTAAGAATAATTCCATAATGGAACTATCTTTTGACATCCATCCTTACAAGTATGGCGCTGTTCCCAATATGGCTGAACTTCTCCCATCTCGATTAAAAAAACAAAGCTATACGATTGGTGAATTTATGTATAGGGGAGAATCGGCAGGAAATGACGGTTCCAGCATGCCGGTAAAGGAAATAAAGGATCCAAGTAGCCTGGAAGCCATTCTCAATCAGGCAAGTTCTCCTTACTCTTTTCTTGATTTATCGCAGCAAACCATAAAAGAAGAAGCCAACTCGTGGATGTTTACTTCACGTAAAGGACTTTATTGGGGAGTCATTGAGGAGACCTTCGTTCCTATTGAGCAATATGACGGTATTATATTCGTGGACCACTCAACACCCTCTCAATATATAAAATTTCAATAATTGAGCGTGCCAATGGCATACATATTTACAATAAAAGTTATGGGAATCCAGCCCGCTAGGCCGTGTTGCTGATTATGGATAGCATCTGAGAAACTGGTCGCCCAAGCCTGAGTGAAATTTCACTCAGGCTTTTTTTAACAAGGACATAACTTGAATTTTTGCTTTTTAATTTGCTATCGCCTAACAAGTGCATGCATCTTGTGTTAGAATGGGAAAATCGGCTTTTCGCTAATAAAATATGAGGTGAACAAACGTTGCTTTCATTATCATCACAGACACGTCAGACATTCCGCGCCAATATGAGGAGTTCTCTACTAGCGCTAATCAGCGATAAATGGTCGCAGTACACGTTCTACGCTATTTTGGTTAAATCTTTACTGCTGCTGGCGGCGCTGCATGCGCCTGATTCTGCGGGTATCAACATCAGAAACATGTATTTCGCAGTACCTCCCGTTTTTTCACATCTTATGTTCATTCTATTCGTTGTGGTAATCGGGCTTTTCTTCAAGAGCAGAGGCCGTCGCAACTATCTTATTGGACTTAATACGGCCATCAGCTTACTGCTGTTCTGGGATTTGGTTTATTACCGAGCTTATGCCGCGTTTCTGTCGCTTCGGTTTATTCCGCATTCGAACGGTTTTAATCCGTTGGATTTGAATTTATGGACATATATACGTCCATTTGATTTTGGATTTCTGCTTGATTTGATTGTCATCGGCGTTCTGGCGCTTATGCGCTTGAAAGGCCGCACTATTGCCGAGAAGCGCGAGCGTAAAAGGCAGCCTGTACTCGCTGCTATCCTTATGGCTGCGGCCATAAGCGTTGTCGCTTACGACCATTACCGGATTGACGTACAAGACGCGACAAAAGGTCAGATGATCTTTTTCAAAATGTGTTGGGTCCCGTTCCAATCGATGTCGAACATGTCTCCAATTGGCTATCATCTTTTCGATGGGCTGCGTTTGTTAGGCGAAGCCAAGGTAATCGATTTGGCTGAACAAGATCGGGCAGAAGTAAAGGACTGGTTTGCCCAAAATGCAGAAAATCTGCCGGATAACGCGTACAAAGGGAAGTTTCAAGGGAAAAATTTGTTCGTCATTCAGGTTGAATCGCTTGAGGCATTCGTACTTGGTCAGAAAGTAAGCGGTCAAGAAATCACGCCAAACTTGAATCGGATGATGGGCAGCAGCCTGAATTTTACGAACTTTTATGAGCAAGTGAATGACGGTACGAGTTCAGACAGCGACCTACTGACGACGACATCGGTATTTCCGCTGCGGGCGGGCACGAATTTCTATCGCTACCCAACAAACACCTATCATTCATTGCCGAAATTACTTGAGGGCATCGGGTATCAAACGATCTCGTCGCATCCTGAACCAGCAGGGAACTGGAACTGGATAGAGGCTCATCATAATATCGGCTATCAAAAAAGCTGGGATTTGCGGCAATTCACCGTAGATGATCAGGTGGGTTTAGGTTTATCAGACGAATCGTATTTAAGACAGATGGGCGATAAAATCAAGGACGAGCAGCAGCCATTCATGCTGCACTTGGTAACATTATCCAGTCACGGGCCGTTCGACATGGCAGAGAACAAGAAGGAACTTCAGCTCGATCCGGCCTTTGACCAGACTATCATGGGCGCTTACTTCCAAGCTGTACATTATACCGATAAACAAATCGGCTCATTTCTTACCCAATTGGATAAGAAGGGACTACTAGAGCAATCCGTCATCGTTGTTTACGGTGATCATACGGGTGTTCATAAATATTACCAGGACAAAATCAATGCCATTCCATCGTTAGAAAACGAAGCTTGGAGACAGCCTACGCTGAAACTACCGTTTCTCGTTTACAGCAAAGGGATGCAGGGAGAATCTATAGATACCGTCGGTGGGCAAATTGACACATTGCCAACGTTAAGCTACCTTATGGGCGTGGATGCGATGAAATTCGAAAATACTGCTATGGGTAAAATTCTTGTTAATACGAAGCGCAATTACACAATTTTGAATGATGGGTCCATCGTAGGCGTGCAGCCGAGCGGAATGGAACAGCGGCATATCCTCCGCTCATTCCAGATTGCAGACTGGGTGCATGGAAGCAACTATTTCGAGAAGTAAGATTATATTCCCATTTTGATGGAAAATACCAAATAAGCTGCCGAATCAATCGGCAGCTTATTTGCGTCTGTCAGGAGAATGCCGTTGAGATTTTATTAAAGATCCTTTAATTTATGGTAATAGGCTCCTAATTGTTTTTTGGAAAAGCTATAAGGAGAGTTTTTGTTTCGCAACCATAAGTTGCCTTTAACAATTAAAATATAAACGGCGACGATGAAGTAAGTCGCACCCAAAATCCAGTCAGCTGTAGTTGATAAATGATGATCAACGATATTGTTGATATACCAAATTCCAATGGGTACATGAAGGAATATGGCAGCGAATAATCCAGGATTATAAACGCTCTTCGCTTTTATATTTGCGAAAATCCCATGCCAGATAACTTGGAAAAAGCCCATCAAAATGGGGGCAAGGCCCAGCCATACTATGGAAGGGAACAATACGGGAAGCAAATAAAACACGTAAGCGATGATTACGTTGATGATCATTGCGGATTGTTTATTTAACGGATATCTATCGGGTGTTTCACTTTTAAATAAGACCACATTAAACATGCCTGCAAAAGTCCCAGGCCAACGGTATTCTTCAAACTGATGGATGAGTATGGCTACAAAGTTTAACCATAAAATCATCGTTAGTTCCGATAGTATCGTCCGATTCATCATTACATAAATACATACCAATAATCCAACAACAACACCTAAGTCTTGCCAATGTTTTCTTAGAAAGTTCATGTTGATCACCTCAATGATTTATTTGATGAAAATAACGTTCAAAGAGCAAATCAATTTGTTTTTCTATGGGGGCCATTTCCACTGATGCACCCGATTCAAGAATGGGGCTCATGAGTGCGGGGAGAAAGATCGCTCCAAATATTTGGAGCATCATTATCATCAAACGCTCTGGCTGTTGTTCATTGGTTAGTTCTTTTAGAGTGCTTTGAACTTTAGGAAATCCCATCATTTTTAAAAACGAGCCATATTCATACTGTGATGAAAAAGATGAGCTTCCCATAACAATAATTCTGGAGAGCAGTTCTGGATATTGACGAATCACTTGCAAATAATCAAGTGAAAATTGCTTCAGTCTGTCCCGCGCTGGTACAGAGGAATTGTCCAATATAGCAAAGGTATGCTGAAAACTGTTTAATATCACTTTAATAGATTCGCTGACCAGATTTTCTTTAGAACCAAAGTAATAATTAACAAGAGATACATTTGTACCGGAGTGTTCAGCAATTTTTCTAATGGTAATACTCTCAAAGCCATCTTTTTTGATCATTTCCAGTGTTGCATACATGATTTTCTCTTTTGTGTCCTTTTTTTTGTCTAGATCCATACGCATTCCTCCGTTCAAAGTTTAAATTAATAATACTTAAAACAACGTTTAAAACATTGTTTAATTCAATATAGCAATTTTTATTTTTTCTTGCAAGTCCGACGCGTACATTCTTTTCCGAATGTATCTGTTAACTTCTATCGGTATCAAAGAGGATGTTAAGAGAACTCACATACTTTTAGTTTTTAGAGGGCATCGCTTTACGAATAGTTGAGCTATAATTGTAATTAAAGTATGAAAACCAACAAGGAGCCAAATATGAGAAAAATTATCATGTTTAACAGAGTTTCAATCGACGGCTTTTTTGCTGGTTCAAAAGGAGAAATGGATTGGTTCGTAATGGACCACGAAATTGACAAAACGGCGCATGAGATCATGGAGCCTGACACGGAAAATTCCACATTAGTTAAAGGAGATATCACAAAAGAAGTGAGGGATTTAAAACAAGGGGTAGGTGGTGATATCGTTTGGAAGTGGTACGATTGTGCAGCAGCTTGCAAATGAAGGATTAATTGACGAGTATTTGATCGTCGTAACCCCGGTTGTTCTGGGATCAGGAAAACCACTTTTTAAAGATGTCAAAGAAATTAAACTTAATCATTTAGAAATAAAAAGGGATTTTGAATCAGGAAACTTTTTGCTTCATTATAGGATTAAGCAAAGTCGCTAAGTACTTAGTTTCAGATAGTATGAGAGCAAGAAAGCACCAATTGTTTAAAAGTTTGATCAAGTAGTAAAGGAAAAACGAGCCTTAGAAGCGATTCTAAGGCTCGTTTTTCTTTTTGTACAAAAAAATAGTCGTGTTTGTCCATTGCAACGATTAAGCACAGAAGCCTACAATTTAATTCGACGAGTATAGGAAAAGTGTTTTTTGTCCTGAAAAAGGAGCAGAATGTCCATTGTTTCAGTTTGTTAAATAGGCTATGCTTTTTTGAGTGATAATGAGAATTAATATCACTTGAAGAGGAGTCATGTATTCATCTGCATCACGAAAATAGGACAAGTCCGAAATTCAGCGGCAGCCCGTTGGAAGCAGCGCTTATTCTGAATAGCGGGAAGGTTACGTTGGTGTTAGGCATCGTTTTATCCGTCTCTTCCGGCGAGACGATAAACATACATTAGGGAGGAAAGTCATGTTTCGTCGTTTTTTTACTTATTATCGTCCGTATAAGGGCCTGTTTATCCTTGATTTCACTTGTGCAATTTTTGCCGCCTTGCTTGAACTCGTATTTCCTGTAGCCGTTAACAGGGTAGTGGACGATCTGCTGCCAAGCGGCAACTGGAAGTGGATTTTATATGCCTGCCTCGGCTTGCTCGGGATATACGTCGTCAGCGCAGGTTTACATTATGTGGTGACATACTGGGGACACAAGCTGGGCATCAGCATCGAATCGGATATGCGTAAAAAGCTGTTCGACCGGGTGCAGAAGCTGTCGTTTCGTTTTTTTGACAACAACAAGACAGGACATCTCGTGTCCCGGATGACGAACGACTTGATGGATATTGGGGAAATTGCCCACCACGGACCGGAAGATTTATTCATCGCGGTCATGACGCTAGCCGGCGCGTTCGGCATTATGCTCGGCATCAACTGGCAGTTGGCCGTGCTGACCTTCATCATTGTTCCGCTCATGATCTATTTGTCGCTGTATTTCAGCAGCAAGATGTCGGCTGCCTTCAAGCGCATGTTCTCGGACATCGCCGACTACAACGCTAGGGTGGAGAACAACGTCAGTGGAATCCGCGTTGTGCAGGCGTTTGCCAATGAAAAGCATGAGATCGCCAGGTTCGCGGAGAACAACAATCGCTTTCGCATGACCAAGCTGATCACCTACCGGATTATGGCCATGAACTCGTCGCTCAGTTTTATTCTTATGAAATCTGTTTCGTTGTTTGTCCTTGTTTGCGGGACATGGTTTGTCATTCAGAATCGGATGTCCTATGGGGAATTTATCGCTTTTGTCATGTTATCCAATGTGTTTCTTGGCCCAATTAACCAGATCAACTCCGTGATCGAGACGTATCCGAAAGGAATTGCCGGATTTAAAAGGTATTTGGAACTGCTGGAAACCGAGCCGGATGTGGATGATGCCCCGGATGCCAAGTCAGTGAAGCAGTTGAAGGGAGATATTTGCTTCAGTGGCGTCACTTTCGGTTATGAAAACAAGGAGAAAGTGCTCATAAATATTAATCTATCGATTCGTACTGGGGAAACAGCAGCGCTCGTAGGCCCGTCGGGCGCAGGTAAGACGACGCTGTGTTCGTTGCTACCTCGCTTTTATGATGTCGATGAGGGCGCAATTACGATTGACGGCATCGATATTCGGAAAATGACCTTGGAATCGTTGCGTTCGCATATCGGCATTGTGCAGCAGGACGTATTTCTCTTTGACGGCACCATGCGGGAAAACATTGCTTATGGCAAGCTAGACGCATCTGAAGCTGAGATTTGGCAGGCTGCGCGCCGTGCACAGTTAGAGGAATTGATTCTGTCGCAACCGGAGGGACTCGATACGTTAATCGGAGAACGGGGCGTGAAGCTATCCGGCGGACAAAAACAGCGGCTTTCTATTGCTCGCATGTTCTTGAAAAATCCGCCGATTCTTATTTTGGATGAAGCGACATCGGCATTGGACACTGAAACGGAAGCTGCCATTCAGTTGGCGTTGAGCGAGCTTTCGGAGGGACGTACAACACTTGTCATTGCCCATCGTCTGGCGACGATCAAAAATGCGGATCGCATAATCGTCGTAGCGGAGCAGGGAATTGCCGAGCAAGGCAAGCATGAGGAACTGATGGCGGCCCAGGGCATATATAGCCGCTTGCACCGGGCACAGTTTGGAGCATGATTTTATATAGAAACAACAAAAACGAACGTGGAGGCAAACGATGAACGAACAATTGGAGTTATACGATGTCACGATTATTGGCGGAGGTCCCGCCGGTTTATATACGGCTTTTTACAGCGGTATGCGAGAATTGAAGACGAAGCTAATTGAAGCGCAGGATCAACTGGGCGGGCGATTACTCACCTATCCCGAGAAGATCATCTGGGATGTAGGTGGAGTAACGCCAATTCGCTGTGAGAAACTAATTGCCCAATTGATTGATCAGGCTAACACGTTTGATCCGACGATTGTACTTAGTCAACAAATCACAAGCTTTGAACGGCTGGAGGACGGTACTTTCATCCTGACTTCGGCGAGCGGAGAGCGTCATCATACGAAAACTGTAATCCTCACTATCGGCTATGGCATTCGCAAGATGGCTAAGCTGGAGATCGAAGGGGCCGACCGCTACGAAGTGACGAATTTGTACTATACGGTACAGGAACTGGAAGTATTTCGTGGGAAAAGGGTACTGATTTCCGGAGGCGGCGATTCGGCGGTAGACTGGGCGAATGAGCTGGAGTCGATAGCTGCAAGTGTAACAGTTGTCCATCGACGCGATAACTTTGGCGGGCATGAGAGAAACGTGTCTAGGATGAAGCAATCCTCGGTGCGCGTGCTTACCCCTTATAAGGTGAATGCGCTCCATAGCAGCGATGGGAGAAGCATTGAGCTGGTGACAATCTCACATTTGGACACAGAGGAGCAGGAACGGCTGGAAGTCGATGCTGTGATCGTGAATCACGGGATGAAGAGCGATTTCGGTCCTATCCGCGAATGGGGCCTCGAGTTGGGTGAATGGAATGCGATTGTAGGAGAAAGGATGGCAACCAATATCCCTGGCATCTTCGGTGCAGGCGATTTCGTAACCTATGACAGCAAAGTTAGATTGATCGCTGGAACGTTTGCGGACAGCGTGCTGGCGCTCAACAGCGCTAAGCTGTATATGGACCCAGAAGCATCGCAGATGGCGTACGTTTCCTCTCATAATGAGCGGTTTAAAGAGAAGAATAGGGCGTTAGGCATCGTGGAGGAAGTAGAGTAATTTTAGTCCTTTTAATAGACTTTTCCACTACCCCGACGGAAGCCCATTGGATGATACAGCGTATTCGGCAGACCCTGGGAGGCCATCACGTACAGCTTTCCGCCATAGGCGAAGGTAAAAACGGATGCGCTCTCACCAGATTGTATCAGAGGCGAACATAAGTTCCACATATATTCGGCTTGGGCCTCGAAGCGGAGCAGCCACTGCTCCGCTTCCTGCTGCTTTTCAAGCAGCTCACCCAAGATCCTTCCGGTTCTGATCAAGAACGACGGTTGGAGCAATTGCGCTCAGCTTATAGAGAGAGACGTTGCTGTAATTGGCAATGATAATCAGTTCAGGAAACTGGCTTCACAGGCTTTTATTTTCGTGTGCTAAAGGAAGGAAGAGTATCCTTGACTGACCGTCTAATTCAAATCTCCTCTCATCCAAAATCGATTACGGTTGCTTTTGCCAACCAAATTATGCATGTTGAAAAGGAAAGAATTGAGGATGTGAAACGGATACTTGAAGTGGAGGAACTATCGGTGAATTGGAGACAGACCTTTACAAAACGTCTGACGGGAAATGAGCCCGATGCCCATAAGCGATTAACCGGTCAATGAGGTTAACGGATTAAGGACCTAATGGGAAACACAGAGCCCAAGACTGAATAGCACAGAATCCAAAGCGCGCACCGTTCACAAGGAACGGTGCGTGCTTTTATTGATGATAAGCATATGACCGTTCATTACTACAGCATTCATTTATGACTTGGCTGATCCGCCTAGGTAGGTATATGTGGCCAATCTCAGAGAACATGTCAGCAAACCCAAATGTTCAATAAAATTTCCATAATCAAGCAGGAGAAACGATAATTAAATAGAATATTGTAAATATTGCTTATAAACTTATGAAAAGGAGTTAACTATGCAAGAAGATGTGGACGCAGATTTTCTTTTGGAGGACCCTAAAAACTCAACGGTATTATTCGAATTTGCTGAAGCACTATTTGCAGACGGAAAAGTAAAGGAATCAATACCACTTTATAAGAGGCTGTGCGATTTTGAACAGGTTAGTTTATCAGATAATTCTAGCATAGGTCATTATCGTATATTCGAAGCATCATTGGGAAATGGCTCGGAAGAAGATTGGAAAGCTGTTAATCAGTTCGCTCCATTTATCAAACATTTACCGGACAATTACCAACTCGATGCGCTGCTTAAGGTTGCGCGAACTTGCCTTACACTACAAAAGTGGGATGAGGTTGGTCAATATGCAGACGATTTGAGAGCACATACCGTATTTGTTTACAGCATGTTAACGGGCGCAGGCGGGACAAAGGAAAAGTTAATCTTGAAATTCCCTCTTGTCGTTTATTATGGTCAAAGTTACTTGCTGAAAGGAGCTGCACTGAGAAGGCTTGGTAAATATGAAGATGCCAAACTATGTGTACAAGGGTATGCCGATTTGAGCTGGTTCGAAATGTTGGATGACTACGGGTTGAAAGAAGTAGAGAAGTTTCGCGTGTTCGCGAAAGGAAACTTGTACACTCTTAATCTTTATTTGGGCAATGGTCAATTTCTTGATGATTTTTTTAATTTTATTGCCTTGTTAGAGAGTAGAGCTGATTTGCTAGCCGGATTATTAACAGCAGTTGAAGCGGCTAATATGCATCGGTACAATGTTGACTATATTTTGGAGAAATACTCAGGTGAAATCGAGTTTTATAAAACCTCGACTAATCAAATCTGGAGGAGTCAATACTATCATTTTGTCTACCAAAGAGCCATCTACAGATGCAACAATGGGATGATCAAAGAGGGTATTGATGATGCCCTAAATTGTCTTTCGTATGCAACTTTTACGATGCATGATCTGGATTTTAAAAAGTGTTCAATCCTGTATTGGAACTATAGAAATCATGTATCCAAAGAGCAGGAAGAAAGATTTTCAACCATAATAGGAGGTATTAATGATGATGAAAAGATTTTTGTTGGCCCTAGTTGTAACAATGGGATTGTTTAGCAGTGTTGCATATGCCGATGGTGAAGTAAATCCGTTCGCTATAAAAATCTCGCCTACATACCCAGATCATCCAGTGGCTGCCTTAAATTTCGGCGAGGGTGGCTAATTAATGTGTCCAATGACATAAGAGTGCCTACATGACATATCGAAGAAAAGCTTGAGAAATCAAGCTTTTTTTTTGTAGGTTTAAAAATGAATACATCCAGCTGCATTGTACGAAGTTAGGAATTTCAACATGCAGGAAATTGAGAAGTGGGCTGTTGTTATCTTGATTCAACAGTATTTACTGAACGTATTCTCTACATAGACCTTGACAAAAACCAGAGGGATTGCTACCATTTACTTTGTAAGTAATGTTAACTAACTTAATTTATTATTATAATTTATGAGAAGGAGTTGAAACATGAGACTGAAGGGGAAAACCGCTCTCATTACCGGAGGAGCACAAGGTATTGGCAAGGCTATTGCGTTAAAGTTTGCACAAGAAGGAGCTAATATAGCCATTCTCGACTTGGAAGACAACGTAGAATGGATACGGTCATTGGGTGGGAAAGCGATAGGAATTGTTTCAGATGTGCAGGATAAGGAGCAAGTCGATGCGGCTATTATCCAAGCCACAGATACCTTGGGGCCTATTGATATAGCTGTTATCAATGCGGGAATTTGCGAGTTGTCATCCTTCCTCGACATAACCGAAGAAGCCTGGGACAGGCATATCTCGATTAATTTGAAAGGGGCGTTTCTAGTCGGTCAGGCGGTGGCCAAACAGATGATTTCACATGGAGTAACAGGATCGATTATACACATGTCGAGTGTTAACGGAATACGTGCAGAAGCAGATCAGGCGCATTATAATGCCAGCAAAGGAGGCATGAATCTACTGTCGATGTCCATGGCATTAGAACTAGCAGGACATGGTGTTCGGGTTAATGCTTTATGTCCCGGCTTCATCGCAACAAGGTTAACGCAGGCCGAGATCGATCACACAGCAGGTATTACAGAATATCTGAAATCGATTCCGATGAAGCGGGTTGGGGTTCCCGAAGAAATTGCCGATGCAGCTGTGTTTATGGCCTCGGACGAATCTCGCTATATGACAGGACATTGTCTGGTTATAGATGGGGGTCAGGTGATCAAGTTAGTTTAGCTAGCGAATCTTGGAGTGATAGGAGTGATAGGAGTGACAAAAGTATCCATTCAAGATGAAATGGCGATGGATCAATGGGTTGCAGGGCAGCGGGAAGAACTCATTGAGCTTTTAAAAACGTTGGTTCAAATTCCGAGCGAAAACCGTCCTCCCAGCGGGAATGAATTGCCGGTTCAACACTTCTTAGAGAAAAAAATCAGTGAGCTTCACTTCGAAACGGAGCTGTATCATCTGTCAACCGTTTCTGAGCTTAGCAATCACGCTGCGTATTATCCTGGACGCGACTACACGAACCGTCCTAATCTCTTTGCGCAGCTGCGTGGGAGTGGCGGGGGAAGATCGCTGTTGTTTTCCGTTCATGCTGACGTCGTCCCCGGCATTGGTGGAGAATATGAACCGTTTCAACCTATCGAGAAAGACGGGCGACTTTATGGCAGAGGGTCCAACGATATGAAAGGCGGAATCGCTGCGATACTAACTGCATTTCGTTTTTTTGCCCAAAGAGGGGTACCCTTGAAGGGCGATTTATTATTCGAAAGCGTCGTAGATGAAGAGATGGGTGGGGCTAATGGCACGCTAGCAGGACGGATCCGGAAGAATGATGCAGACGCGGTCATCATACCCGAACCGACCAATATGAAGGTGTGTCCCTCGCATTTAGGCGGTGTGACATGGCGCATCAAAGTGAAAGGAAAAGGCGGCATGGGGTTCGGGGGCGAGAATTTACGTAATCCGATTTATGGAATCTCACATATTGTGGTGGAAATTGAGCGTTTTCACGACGAATGTCAGAATAAAGTTGCTTTTCGAACAGAGTCGGGTGACATTCTGACACCTAGTGTCGTGCTTTCTTATATCAAAGGCGGTGATTTCGATCCCGGGATGGCTGACGGGATACCGCAAACGTGTGCAATTGAAGTGTGGGTGGAATGTCTGCCTGGAGAATCCTTACAGGATGTGGAACGGGATTTTAAAACCCGAATACAGAACTTGTGTTCCCACCATTCGATGGAGGGGTACGAAATCTCTTGGGAACAAATCACACGCTTTTTACCTGGAAGCATAGCCCAGACAGAACTCGTTCCTCTGCTTTGTTCTTTGGTGCATCAAGAGTGCGGAGCACCGGATGAAGTGTATATGGCACCTTTTGCATGTGACGCATTTATGTTTAACTTGTATTCGCCTTCACCAGCCGTGATCCTCGGTCCGATTGGCGAAAATGCACATGCGGCAGATGAATTTGTAGATGTTGACAGTTTAATGAAGTTAACCAAAGTCTATATAGCAGCCATAGAAAAATGGTGCAACATGCCAGCTATTGGTCAATAAACGAATGGAGAGGAAGATGGGTATGATACAATGGGATAAAAGTGAAATAATTACGAGGAATGCGCCGCGAGATACGGGACCGTATTCGCAGGGCCTGATTGCCGGGCCGTTCGTTTTCGTGTCGGGCCAAGGGCCGCTCGATCCAGACACAGGAGAAATTGTCGACGGAACCGTCGAGGAGCAAACGATTCTTACATTTAAAAATATCGAAGCGATTTTAGCCGAAGCAGGAGCCACCTTGCAAGATGTGGTAAAAGTAACGGCACACCTGCAGGATATCAACGATTTTGACAAGTTCAGCCAAACCTACGAAACGCTTTTTACGGACTCAATAAAGCCGGTAAGAACAACGGTTGGCAGTCAGTTGGTTGGCATTAAGGTAGAAGCGGATGTTATTGCGATTTTGGCGAGATCACCCGTGTAGTTTAGTCTCAAAAAAGGTTAGAAGCTTGTATGGAAGGTAGTGGATAACGCAATGTCCGAATTATCGGGGAAACCTGAGGTTTTAAAAAAAATTAATACGGTTATGGTGCTGAACTTGATTCGTAGACAAGGGCCTATTTCGCGCGCGGATATTGCCAAAGCGTTGAACATCAGTCGTCCGACGATTTCGAATTTGGTTGCCCAATTATTGGGTGATGGAGAAGTTATAGAGATAGGAGAGGGTGAATCCAAAGGCGGGAAGAAACCGATATTGCTGCAAATCAACAGTGATAATGCCTATGTTGTCGGAATTCACTTGTCTCATCCAGTTACGAAGATCGCCTTGGCCAATAACGTAGGGGACATTTTGGCACGCAAAGATATTAACACAGACACGCTAGATAATATTGCGGCTCACCTAACAGAAATTATTGGGGAATGTTTTCAAACGGCCGGATTATCTATTAAAAAATTATCTTCGATCGGGATCGGAATTTCGGGTATTGTCAACCCGACAACGGGAGAAATCATTCATGCCCGCTTTTTTCCCAGTTTGAAGGGCAAGCAGTTAAAGAAGAAATTGAAGTCGAAATTTAAAGTACCTGTACTCATTGACAATGATGTCTACATGGGCCTGATTGGGCAGGAATCAGTGCTTGAAATGAAACCTTCCAGTATGGCTTTCGTGACGATCGGTGAAGTGGTAGGGCTCGGTATGATCATGGACGGCAAAGTGTTTCGCGGGGCGAGACATGCTGCTGGGGAAATTGGCGATATGCTCATTAACGCTTCTCAACAGCTCTCTGAAGGATTTCATGCGGAGGGGGGTTATTTGGAAAGGCTGCTGGAGCGGAGTAAACAAGAGTCGATTTTGCTTGAAAATGATCAAGTCTCACAATATCCTTTTATCATTGCTTGCTCATTGTTTAATATTACATGCATGTTCGACCCAGAACGCATATTTGTAGGCGGTAAGATTCTGCAAAGTACTTATCTACCAGTGATTCAACAATTGTTGCATCGCATGAACCCGAGAGCCCCTGTGTTGGAGTCGACTTTTCATAAGGATGACACGGAATTAATGGGAAGCCTTTATGTGGCCATTCAAATTCTGCGCGAAAACGTATCCATTAGCGGAAATAGTTGATCTATCATCAATAAGATAGGAGGAGATGGAATGCTTCCAGAAACGCCTTGTTTATTGATTGACGAACTTATTGTTGACCGAAACATACAGCGAATGAGTGATATTGCCAGAAATTATGGTGTCAATTTGAGACCTCACGCTAAAACACATAAATTGCCGTACATGTCCAGAAAACAGTTGGAGGCTGGTGCGGTCGGCATTACTGTAGCTAAAGTCGGTGAGGCAGAGGTTATGGTAGAACATGGGATCAGAGATATCTTCATTGCTTATCCGATCATCGTTCCTTCCAAAATTAAACGCTTAATTGCTCTAGGGCAGTCAGCGAACATCATGGTCGGCGTGGACAGCTTGGTTGGAGCCAGAAGGTTGTCCGATGAAGCCACTCAGCGCGGACATACGATTCAAGTGCGTATGGAAATCGATACAGGTCTTAATCGTACTGGCGTATCGTTAGATGAAGCGGCGAAGCTAGCTTACGATATTCATACGTTACCTAACCTGGAGCTTACCGGTATTTATACATTTAGGGGGGCCATGCTTCATGGCAAACCGGCCTTGAATTTGCGGGAAGCTGGACATGAGGAAGGTAATCTCATGGTGGAGTTAACAAATCGGTTGCAGAAACAAGGGATTGCTATAAGGGATGTTAGCGTCGGTTCAACACCGACATCAGCATATGCGGCTGAAATCCGCGGAGTCACGGAAGTCCGCCCAGGTACTTATATATATAATGACCAGATGCAGGTTCAGATGGGCGTTTGTATGAAGGACGATTGTGCGGCTTGGATTGAGGTAACGGTGGTAAGCAAGCCAACTGTTGACCGGATCGTAATCGATGGAGGAAGCAAAACGTTCGCAACGGATGTACAGCCAGGTGGGTCACTCAACCTCCAAGGATTTGGGCGGATTATCGGACATCCCGATACGATTCTGGAAAGAATGAACGAAGAGCATGGCATGATCACCGGGAAAGGGGTCTCCGATATACAAATTGGCGATAGAATCAGGGTGATCCCCAACCACATTTGCAGCACTATCAATCTGCATAATTCCGTATATATACATAAAAATAGAAGTGTAATTAAGGAAATGCCAGTACTGGGTCGAGGAAAATTGTCTTAATTATTTTGGGGAGGTAACGAATGTAATGACGATGCAAAATGAGACGCAAATCTTTCAATCAATGAGAGAGAATCTTTACACAGCAGTAATTTGCGATATTTTAGATGAACTAGGTTTTCGCCATCAGGTGCTTGATATTGACATACGACCGGTATTTGTGGATTGGAAAATTGCCGGAAGAACAAAAACAATGCTAGCGGTAGATGTATATGAAACCTACGAGAATCCTTATGAGAAAGAAATAGAGGCTATTGACTCCATCCGTCCGAACGAAATTGTTTTAATTGGGACGAATAACTCCAAACGCAGCGGACTTTGGGGCGAATTAATGGCGACTGCCTCCAGAATGAGGGGGGCGACCGGCGTTGTTTTAGACGGACTTATTAGAGATTCGGAGAAATTAATCGAAATGGATTTCCCTGTATTTTGCAATGGATTTAATCCTTTAGATTCAAAAGGTCGCGAGTATGTGATAGCTTATGATTGTCCTGTTGAAGTTGGTGGTGTTTTGGTTCACCCAGGAGATGTCGTTTTTGGAGATCGAGATGGTATCGTGATCATCCCGTCAGCGGTATTCTCGCAAACAGTGGACATGGCATTAGAAAAAATCAATAACGAAAACTTAATCCGAAAAGAGTTATTGGAAGGAAAGCTTCTAAGGGAAGTATATGACCAGTACAAAATGCTCTAAGCATATGGGGTCCGCGTAAATCGCGGATTTTTTTATTTTATCGGATCGTCGTTTGTAGCACATTAAATACTGATCCGTCATAAGGGACTGAAGGCTCGAGACTAATTCGTTTATCGTTGCTTTTTCTTTTGACTCCGTCAGTGCAGATCGAATAAAGAGCTTGCCATCGATGGTAGGATCTTCCTTGGTGAGCCGGGCACTCCAACGCATTTTGGCGGATTCAAGGGTTATATTCGCATTTTCTAGGACCTCAACTGCCGCCCCATAATAATTATTTGACTTAAGTTTATAAGAAGGGTGTCTTCTTTGCTCAATCGCGCAATCATCTTCCCTTTTCCAGCAGAGCGGATCCAGTGAAGGAAAGAACCGTTTCTTGACCAGGGCAAATAATCGGTAGAATGACGTCTTTCGTGGACGCATAGGTTTCCCATAAACTTGTCGTCGATATTTTGGGATTCCAGCCGGCCTTGGATTGGAATATTTAAAGAAAGTTGTAACGTCATTCATAATCGCCTTTTTGTATTGGGCAATAGTTGCTTCATACCGGCATCCGTTATAGCAATTAATGCTTTGGGAGACGATTTTCATGGATAATCCCTTTTCGACAGGAATTGGTATTTGGAGGGTAACTTCATACCGATGGGAGCTTCCTTTGGCAATTCCCATGATAACGGGCATTGTTCTAAGGTTGATGTCATGGCTGTCCCAACAACCACTGATCAGCGATCCGCAGCTTATCCAGACTAGCGCTAGCCATACCCTATAATGTAAAAGCTTTCGCATCAATTCATCTCCCAAGCTTCATTCTTCTTCGCAAATATGCCCCTACTAGGGAAATGGCGGAGATTAAACCAAAACGGAACAGACCTTCAGGTTTCAATAGCTGCTACCAATACACGAGGGTAATCTTTAAAAAAGGGATGATTGGCTTTTTCGACAGATGCATAAAATGACTGAATTCTTCTTTACTTTGTTTTGATCGCCGGAAGAAATGCGTTTCAGTCCCATATTGGTTCCCAGCCTGTACAGGCATAGGATTAACCTTTTTTGTAGGGTAAGCCGATCGATTGTTTCTCTCAAGCCCGCTGTGTTAAATTGGCCAGAAAATTGAATGCGTAAATCAGCTTCCTTTAAAATGTCAAATAAGTTGGTCATAGGCCAGCGGCGAGTGAGTTCTCTTTTTATTTCTTCTGAAAAACCTGCAGTAAGAGACACCGTATTACACATTATGAAAGGATCAGCCTCATGTTCCTCTCCTTAAAAGGTAAGCAAATACAACTGTAATTACCGTACGAACTGTTCAGCTTTGAAGAAAAATATAATTTTCGTTGAAAATATACAGACTTGTACGTATAATTAATCAATGTGAATTACATTTATTTAAGAGAGGGGATAGAATGAAGTAGCAATGGTCAAACATTCGCTTATTTAACTTGATTTTCAGGCGTCCATTGAGAATGCCTTGTATGCCGATGAATGAAGCTAAACATCAAGATGCAATACTTATCGTTTTTGGAGAAAGTTGGTACCCTGGGAATCCGTTTTTACTTTGGTATCATTTCGTTTCACAATTTGTCGTCAACCAAAGAGTGCCGAGCGGATGATCTGGGTTCAAGGTTATGGATAAGGATTAAAGGTCGTTTCGAACAATATCAAATATTTCAAATATATTTCTCAATTCGGCTGGACATTACGCAAGACCTAACGTTATTCAAATTCAAGTTAATCAGACGAAAAGGGATCCGGTCGCTTTCAATCAAAAACGTCCATTAACGGAATCCACGGATACGGAATTAAGCATCAAAATTTAATGAATACGGAGCGTTGCGAAAATGAGACCCGATATAGGTAATTACGACTGGTGCGAGAATCATCAGGCAAAACTTACACCGAAAGAGAAGTTCGCTATGATAAAAATGCTGATTCAATCGCAACTAAAGGATACTTTGGGAAGCGTATTGTTTAGAATGCCGTTGTTTCCGGGCAAAAAAATCGATGTGAGCTTAGACGAAATAAGGTATCCGGAAACACATACAGTTCGCATGGCGGAAGAATATGCAAAGGAATGTTGCTCAGAACCCTTATTGTATCACTGTTACCGCACTTATTTTTGGGGAGCGTTGTTAGGCAAAAGTTACGGATTCAAGGTAGACGAAGAATTGCTGTTTGTCTCCAGCATTTTGCACGATTTAGGTATATCATCAAAACATATTCACAAAACGGGACAATGTTGTTTTGCGACGACAGGGGCAAGAGAAGCTTATCAATTGGTTACGAACATGGGATGGCATCCTGACCGAGCCAAAAAAGTGTACGAATCGATCAGCCTGCACTTAAATCCGGTCATAAATGAACAAGTATATGGCCCCGAAGCGAGACTGGTTGGAGAAGGGGCGACGATGGACGTTTTAGGCGCTAAAAGCCATAGACTTTCAGCCGCAGCGATCCAGGCAGTTCATGCCAAATATGCCAGAAGCGGTTTTACGGAGGACATTCTTCATTCCATTACAGGCGTCGAACATGCTCTAGACACCAGACCGAAGCTGTTGTCCAGTATGGGCTTCGGAATTCTGGCCCGACGAAATCCGTTAGATCGAACTGAATTTAATTCACCGGAGACCTGAATTGACAAAAGGCAGACCGTTCTTTATATTGATGTTATGAGTACTCTTAGAATAAGTAAAGCTCGACAACAAATACTCCAAACAGCCTTAGAATTATTTTATCGCAAAGGAATTAATCGTGTCGGAGTGGATGAAGTTGTTGAGCAATCCGGCGTGGCAAAAATGACTCTTTACAAACACTTTCCTTCTAAAAACGATCTGATCAACGAAGTCGTACTCAAAGGAGGGGAACTTTGGTTACAATGGTTTATGAGCACCGTCGAGCGATTGACTTCTGATCCCGAAGAGCGATTGATTGCTGTTTTTGACGCCATCCATTTATGGTTTGAAGACCCCGATTTTAGAGGCTGCGGGGCCATCAATATCGTAACCGAGCTGGCAGAACCAACGCACGTCGCCCATTTATCTTCCAGAACACGGAAATCGGATGTTTATAACTATATTCGTCAGTTGGCTGATCAGGCAAGCTTACAACAACCCGACGACCTTGCGAGACAATTCATGCTGTTGATTGACGGAGCTACCGTAAATGAGCTTCTTTATAAAAACCAATTATCCGCTAAGGATGCCAAAACAATGGCCTCCCTTCTTTTAGATCATTATAAGAAGAGAAGTTAACTAATCCTGAAATATTCGTAGTATCACAAATATGATAATATCCTGTCATTATGATGAGTCAGAACCGTCAAGCGGCAAGGGATAAGCACGAATCCATTATTGACTTTGCCATTAATTGTAAATCGGAACAAGAAATTGATGATATGCAGAGTCATCTACACAGAATTGAAGGAGAGATTGTAGAAATAAAACAACACTTGTTAGCGATTCAATTGAAACAATAAGTAAAATATTTTGTGTGCTTTAACACCCAAAAAAGTGGGAGGGACTGCCTAAGCAGTTCCTCCTTTTTCATTAGCTCCCAAATCTTTTCCGTAGCATCTTAATTTGCCTTCCACAAAATAATGGTTTTTGTACATTGGTGGATTACTTTTTTTGTTTTTCCTTAGAGTAAGGAAACTCGGTTCTTTAATGGTGATAAATGTAATAGCGTATATTTTGGTTAAAATGTAGGCGGGACCCCAGATACTGCTGATATTAATTTTAGATTCACGTTATTTAACTGCTTCAATTTTCTCTATTAATCTATGTAATTAGCCCTCACATTTATGGATAAAAAGAAGGAGTTGATAGATATGAATCTTTTAGTCCATCACGTATACGGTATTGTCTACAGAAACGCCAATGGAACTTTGACAGTTTTTAATGGACGAATTGAAGCGAAGGGATTAACCACGATAACTCTCAAGTTCATGAACTCTAGAGATGGTACGTATCATAATCGTGAATCCTTATCAGGGATGTCCAAAGTTGCTAACTTTGACACGGATGTTCATGACTTCGTCAAAAGATTGTTCTATTGTCTCTTCGATGGTTGCAGCTTGCCCGATTCAAGCGTAAATGATTCTTCACATAGTGTAAGGGGACAACTGAACCATCCTGTTCCAACAGATCCGAAATTTAATCGAAACTTAATAGACTTATCAGCGTGTATACCCCATAATTATTTTTGATACAAATCGTATCAGATATAATTA
This sequence comes from Paenibacillus sp. SYP-B3998, assembly GCF_010820665.1. GTDB lineage: Bacteria > Bacillota > Bacilli > Paenibacillales > NBRC-103111 > Paenibacillus_E. The sequence continues at coordinate 388,455 of NZ_JAAIKC010000003.1, forward strand.
AGGAGGTAGTTTATGAAAGGATTCTATTTGAGATGGTTGTTTGCAATGATCTTGCCGATGCTCGTTTTAGCTTTATCGCCTGTCGGTTCTAACGCACAGGATGGCGGAATTAGAATTGAAAAGCAGACACCTGGGGTTGTCGATGCTCCTCCGACAATCGCTATCCAAAAACCGGAAATTTTATCGATAACAACCAAAGATGTAGATGTGAAGATGACATGTATGGATGACGATCCAGCAGGTTGCAAGAATGTCACATTAGAGGCAGATGGAAAACAGATTTTGTCAAGCGTCGACGGGCTCGATACAGTGATTTCACTTGCAGAATATGAGGGGAGAGGAGTTACTTTAAAATTTACGGGATACGATTCTGCTGGGCAGCGGACTGAAGCAGTAAGGTATGTGAACGTAGATAGCGGCAATCGTCGTCTAAGCCTGGTAAATAGTTTTCCGAATGCAAGGTCCCTTGACCTCGATTCAGCCAGAGTACTTCTCCTTCATGAAAATAATTTTGAAATCAGGGATCTGCATTCAGGCCAAGTGATCGCATCCATTCCTAACAGCTTAGACGCAGCAATTAAAGAGGCTTATTTAACACCCAAAGGGGCAATGATTAGAACGAATGCAACAATCTACGAATGGAGAGAGGATAGACTTAGCTTCGTACTGGATACTTATGCGTATGCCACATTTGATAGCCTAATAAAAATAAAAGGCAATTATGCTCTTATTAAGAAAAATTATTGTGGTGTACTAAGGAATCTATTAACAGGGGCAGATACAATAATTGCTCCTTCCTGTTCAATAGAAGGACTTTTAGAAGATGGCACTGCGATTTATAGTTCTGGTAATGAAGACGGCGTTTTTAGGCAGTATAAAGAGGGTATAGGATCCTCAGTTTTCTTTGTTGCTCCACCTGGATATGTAATGATTGGGACAGATGAGGTCAGCACGTTATTAATGAAATTTGGTTCTGAGGATAAGTTCCCCCTAAAATATACACTGCTGCTACATACTTCGTCGGGGAACCGCGAGCTAGGTCCATTTGTAATTGGTTATCTTCCCGAGCATGCTTATAAATTAGATATTATGCAAAATAATGGTTGGATTGCTCATTTTCAATTTGGTCACAGCGAGAAGGAAGAAGAAGGGATACTTGGCCCTCTAGAACTATGGGTTATTTCTCCTGACGGGACGGAGCAACAAGTAGCGGATGAGGACTATTACGATAGACTGGAATCTATCTCAGAAAATGGAGATGTCTTATTTAAGACCGAAGGAAGCTATGATACTTTTTATGTAAGCGACAACGTCGCAGGTCAAAGGGATGGTTTCATACGAATACCTGTTGGTATAACAAATCCCGTTTGGAGGGGTGATCAATTGTACGGCATCATGAGCTTCGACAACCAAATTACTCAGGTATATAGAATCAACACGGATTCTAATCCAGAACAGCCAGACACGACGGCTCCCGTAATTAGTAAAGTGAAACCTGCTGATGGAGTAACGATTACCACGGCAACGCCTACGCTGTCAGCCAAATTAACAGATAAGCATTCTGGCATCAATGCCGATTCCATTCGTCTCAAACTGGATGGAGAAGTCCTGCAAGCTCATTATGAGATCACTACAATGACCGTTACGGCTTCAGCCTATGGCTTGTCGAATGGCATCCATCATCTGGAGATTATCGTTGCGGATCGTGCTGGGAATACAGCGCTATCAACCACTAGCTTCCAAAAGAAAGATCTGGAGCCGACTGGTAAATTACAGTTCACTACCCTCGCAACGATGGTTGACGAGCGCGCGGGTACGGTAACGGCCACTGTATATCGCAGCGGAGGCAGCAGCGGAGGGCTAACAGTCAATTATAGGACATGGAACAGGTCTGCTTCGGCAGGGAGCGACTACATTTTCTCATCGGGTCAACTGACATTCGCGAATGGCGAAATGAAGAAAAGCATTCAAGTTAAGATCGTGAATGATACTTACAAAGAACAATTAGAAGTATTTTATCTGAGCCTGTATGCTCCCTCTGAGGAAGGAGCCCTAGGAGCCAATACGGAAACAACATTCATCATTAGGGATGATGATTAATATCAGGAGGAAATAGGCACCCATAGTATAGCTGTAAAATTATAGTTCCGATATGGTTAGTTTCTAGCTATCTAGGGCTCATGTTCTCGTTATCAGCTGCGTTCACTCCAATGAGTGGACGCAGTTTTTATTTAGCAGAGCCGTTTTTTATCGTCCAATAGCTGTACGACCAATTAACTCGATAATCTTCGAGGTAATAATGTGCATCATTTGAAATACCCTTAATGCTTCCGTTAATATCTGACAAATACTTATATAGTTCTTCTGTGTTTAAGGGAGTGTTCTGTCATTAGTGAGGGGAGTATAGTGTCAATATATGTCGGGTGACAAAAACCTTATCTCATTCCCGATGGAGGTATTCTGTGAGCAGTATAAGAGCAATGGAAGCTCAAAGATGCGGTTCTGACTGTTTAGCAAGGTGTTGCAGAGATCAATAATCCTCCTGGTTTCAACAGTTCATTAATTCTTTGTAGAACGATATGTTCATCTTCCAACAAATGCAGAACATGAAAGACCAGGATGACATCAAATGAGCCTTTTTTATACCTTTCATCAAAAATGGTCGAATGAGCATAGTTTATATTTGCAATGTTCGCTCTTTTGCCTTATCAATCGCATGAATCCCTTTCACATATTGTGCAATTTCATTTGATATCAATCCAATCCCACAACCGTAATCCAAAACAATGTCGCTTATTTTGAGATGCGTTTTCGTTCTTTTTATTATATTGATGCAAGTCTGTTCATCCTTCATTTCTAATTGATCATATTTACTTGCTGTTTTGTCCCAAAAACTTTCTGATTTATTCATTTCAGTTACCCCTTCTTTTCTAGAGCATCTATCTTAATTGGATACAGAATCCTGCTCCGCCCGGTTGAATCCTTTAATGATTAGCCATATAGCCAAAACCAGTTGTTGAAAGGCTATTGGAATGTTCAACATCATGTAGGTTGCATCCAGACCGATGAAGCGAATCATAAATAATAAGCTTGCCAATATGGACAATGCAGACCCAATAAGACCCGAAACTGACAACCAACGTGGAACTAATTTTGTTTGGTAAAATATGCAGTTAAACAAGAACATAGCCAAAACAAATGCCAGTGTCGTTGCCACATGGTTCACCAAATCACGTCCTTCCCGTAACAATCCACCCAGGGTCTGAAAATACGATACATTCAGAGTTCCAACTTTTGTAAATTCGTGGCTTAATGTCAATAGTAGCAGAAGAATGATTACACCAATAATAATGAACACACCCGCAATGATGCCGAAAGCAACAGATCCAAGAGCTAAACCTTTATTATGCTTACTTAAAATCGGATACATCAAAATAGGAATACCAACATATGCAACAACCATTAACAACTGGAAAAACGCTCCTATTAGTACCTGATTTCCATTTGTAGAAGCCTTGACAAGGTAGTCTGCTCCATCTATAACAGGAACAACACTAAATATACCTGTAACCAACCCGGCTATTAATAACACCCCAGTAATTACTGCAGACCTTCTACCTGATTTTGTATTCTTCCTCAACATAATTAACCTCCTTATAATACCTACCCAATGACGGATGTTTGCGGGACGTGCGAATTAAGAGGTCAAAGAAGTAGCGATGATGACATTTCCTCTTTTACGTCCGGTATCGGCATATCGATGTGCTTCAGCCGCTTGGTCCAGTGGGTATTGCCGATTAATCAATCCTGCCTTACAAATTTCACTCCCCAGTTTTATCCACGTTTTATTGCTTATCATCATATAGAAAGACCTCTTCGATGGACTTTCCGAAAACACGCGCGATGCGAAAAGCCAACTCCAATGAAGGTGAATAATTCCCCTTCTCGATAGCTCATCTCGTTATGATTGCTGATCGCATCCTTTCCCATGTTAAACTCCTTTTCTATAAAAGTATAATTGAGCGAACGTCCCAGTAGAACGGATAAAAAACCGAAGAAGATCAACACAAGAAACGTTAAGTAAGTTGGAAGATCCGTAACGAGCGGAACCATGGATAATATAAACCTGAGGAAAAACACATATAGCGAAATCCGGTCTGCCTTCAACTCGATGATCTTATCAAACTCATCTTCAAAAGAAGGCTGATCTTCATTCGTGGCGATCTTATTGAAGATGACAACCACGATATGAATGATAACCTTAGCTACAATCGACACCGGGAGCAGCACCAGATTACGGGCTGGCATTGTGGTCAATAAAGATGTGACGGCGCGCACGCTGCTTTACATAATTGCCGGACATGCGGCGCATCATTTGAATGTCATTAAGAATGCTTCTGGGCAGTTAAACTAACCAACGTGGGAGAGCTTTTCGCTGCAACGAAGCTGTCAGGGGTTCTATCCCCCTATTCTCCACGGGATGAAAACAAGTATGGGGTGACTGGAAGAAGAGTCGGTATGACGGTGTGAAATATGTTTTGGTCTCCGACAATACGAAAATGGAGGTTAGGAATAGGTGCAGTCTGCTTGCTGAATTGATGCTAGCACATGATAGATAATGGATGTTTATTTAGAGCCTTTCCGATTTCCTGTTATAAATTAATAAAGATGGAGTTACGCCCTTTCAAAACAAATAGGGCTTGAATAAGATTGTATAAACACCTTATTAAAAATTGGGGAAGTGGGATTAATTTGACAATTGGCAAAATGATTAAACACAAAGAGCTGCTTCAGCGTCCAGCGTTGCGGAAATATCTGCCTGAAACTCATTGGATTTCACCCGCAAGGACCTTACGGATGATCAGATCGTATTCTTCCATTTTCATCAAGCCCAATAAGGGCAGCGGAGGAACAGGTATCATCCGAGCGAAAAGGATACGAAATGTTTACGAGGTTGGCTGTGGACAAAGACGTAAGATGGTCGGTCCCGCTTCCCTGTACAGAGCGATTCAATCCTTCCAGAAGCCGTCCCAGCGATATCTTGTACAGAGAGGGCTTCAATTGGGCCGATACAAGGGCTCGATCTTTGACGTGAGGATTTATATGCAGAAGCCAAAATCAAGATGGGTCATTTCTGGAATGGCTGCCCGAGTGGCTGCACCCAATCGTTTTGTTACCAATTACCATAAAGGAGGGCATGGCGAGTCGCTAGACAAAGTACTCTTGCATCTTTTTGGGAACGAACGAAGAAAAGTCAATGATCGCCTGAGTAAAATATCTGACTTATCCTATAGCATTGCGACAACCATCAATGAGCACCATTCCATTCGTGAACTGGGGATTGATCTTGGAATAGAGAAAAGCGGACGCATTTGGTTTATTGAAGCCAACTCGAAGCCAGGTCATATGTTGTTCAGTCAATTGCCCAATAAAACTATGCTGAATACTATTATGAAAAACAAGCGTCTGATTCGGAAGCTGTACTCCTAATATTTTATAAATAAAGGAGAAGTTCAATGAAAAAAACAAAAAAGCTAAAACAAATGATCTGCTCGAATAATCTGGAGTTTTTAATGGAAGCCCATAATGGTCTGTCAGCTAAAATCGTCGAAGAGACTGGGTTTAAAGGAATTTGGGCCAGCGGGTTATCGATATCTGCTGCAATGGGCGTGAGAGATAATAATGAGGCTTCCTGGACACAGGTGCTGGATGTTCTGGAATTTATGAGCGATGCCTCTTCCATCCCAATTTTGCTTGACGGGGATACGGGCTATGGAAACTTCAACAATGCCAGGAGGTTGGTTAAAAAGCTGGAGCAGCGCGGGATCGCCGGCGTTTGTATTGAAGATAAGCTATTTCCCAAAACCAACTCATTCATAAATGCAAAATTCCAGCCACTTGCTGATACGGATGAATTTTGTGGAAAAATTAAAGCAATGAAAGATACTCAAGCCGATGAGGACTTTGTGCTTGTGGCAAGAGTGGAAGCGTTTATTACAGGGTGGGGGCTTGAAGAGGCGCTTCGGCGTGCGGAGGCTTATCGCCAGGCAGGGGCCGATGCCGTACTGATTCACAGCAAACGATCGGACAGTTCGGAAATCGAAGCGTTTATGAAAGAATGGGGGGGAAGATTACCGGTTGTGATTGTGCCTACCAAATATTTTTCTACTCCGACCGTCAGGTTCCAGGAGCTCGGAATCAGCCTCGCGATCTGGGCAAACCATAATCTGAGGGCATCGATTGAAGCTATGAAAAAAATATCCGGGCAAATTTTTCAGGATAAAAGCCTGGTTCAAGTGGAAGGCAGGATCGCCACTGTAGAGGAAGTGTTTAGACTTCAAGGGGCTGAGGAACTTAAGACGGCTGAAAAAAAATATCTTCCCTCAAAGAAGAAAGATTAGGTGGATCATGATCAATACAAGAATGTTTGGAGATGAACTGAAAAAATTAGGGTTTACGCTCTTTAGCGGCGTTCCATGCTCCTTTTTGAAAAGCTTAATCAATTATGCGATCAATGAGTGCGAATATATTGCAGCGGCCAATGAAGGGGATGCCGTAGCCATTGCTTCAGGAGCTTATATGGGGGGAAAGAAGCCAGTTGTTCTGATGCAAAATTCGGGACTGACCAATGCCGTTTCACCCTTGACCTCTCTTCTCTACCCCTTTCGGATTCCGCTTCTTGGATTTGTCAGTCTCCGCGGGGAACTTGGTATTCCCGATGAACCCCAACACGAATTGATGGGCCGAATCACAACCCAGATGCTGGATTTGATGCAAGTGGAGTGGCAGTATCTTTCCGGCGATCTGGAGGAGGCCAGGGGTCAATTGCTGCAGGCGGAACAGCATTTGGAACAAAACAAGTCTTTTTTCTTTGTCGTAAGAAAAGGAACTTTCAATGAAGAGGCTCTGCAAAAACAACAAACCGCTATTCATTTGAATCAAATCAAAGTAGCTGGTCATGGGAAGGATCAAATGCCGGCACGGCACGAAGCACTGACCGTCATCAATGCCATGAAGGACGATAACACCGTACAGCTAGCCACAACCGGAAAAACCGGAAGGGAATTATACGAAGTCGAAGATTCCGATCATAACCTGTACATGGTAGGTTCGATGGGATGTATAAGCTCATTTGGGCTTGGTTTGGCTTTGACTCAAACAAATAAGGATATCGTCGTCATTGACGGGGACGGCTCCTTGCTTATGCGCATGGGAAGCCTGGCCACATCCGGTTATTACCAGCCGGCCAATATGATCCATATCCTGCTTGACAACAATGCTCATGATTCGACAGGAGGGCAAAGCACGGTATCCCATAATACCGATTTCGTAACGATTGCCGCTTCTTGTGGCTACGCGAAGTCTATATACGTTCATAGTCTAGAACAATTGAAGGCTTCCTTGAAGGAATGGAAAATGACAAAAGGCTTAACCTTCCTCTATTTGAAAATATCCAAAAGCTCAATGGATCAGCTCGGCCGCCCTGGTATCAAGCCATACGAGGTAAAGGAAAGGCTGCTTCGGTTTGTATCAAACCATCCATCGGCGGATAAGGAAGAGGGAGAGATATGCGGTCCATAAAGAGAATGATTTTGCTTAACCCCGGACCGGCAACCACCACAGACAGCGTGAAATGGTCCCAAGTCGTTCCGGATATTTGCCCCCGTGAAACGGAATTTGGACTTTTGATGGCCTATATATCCGAAGAACTGACCCAGCTCGTTGCCGATCCGGATCATTACACGACGGTTTTGTTCGGCGGCTCCGGTACGGCGGCGGTAGAATCGATACTAAGTTCCGCCTTGGATAACGGGATAACGATCATCATCAATAACGGCGCGTATGGGAAGCGGATGTGTGAAATTGCCAAAGCGTACGGGCTGAATTACTTGGAATTTAAAAGTCCCCCCGACGATGCAGTGGATTTGAACGCGTTGGAACATGTTATCCAATCCTCTCAACAACCTGTCTCCCATCTTGCCGTCGTTCATCATGAGACGACAACAGGCCTATTAAACGATGTTAAGGCGATCGGGGAAATATGTAGGCGGCATCAGATCGAAACGATCGTGGATGCCATGAGCTCGTTTGCAGCCATACCGATTCAAATGAAGGAAATGAATATATCATACCTTGCATCCAGCTCCAACAAAAACCTGCAAGGCATGCCCGGGGTTTCTTTTGTTATAGCGGAAATAAGCAAATTGGAGCTCTTAAAGCACAAGAAACAGAGAAATTATTATTTAAATTTATACGCTCAATATCAATATTTTTTGAAACATCGGCAAATGCGCTTTACCCCGCCTGTACAGACCTTATATGCCCTTAAACAAGCAATAGACGAGTTAAAACAAGAAGGGATGACGGAGAGATACGAGAGGTATGTAAAGTCATGGGAAACACTCATTAACGGACTCTTTCGATTAGGGTTAACCTACCTCGTCCCCGAAACCCACCACTCAAAAATTATTACTGCCATTGTGGAACCGGATTGTGCCGGGTATGCATTTCAAGAAATGCACGATTATTTTTACAAGGAAGACATCATGATTTACCCCGGCAAGCTTGATGGGTTAAACACCTTCAGGATCGCCAATATGGGGGATATTACTTACAAGGATATCGAAACATTTGTAGAGCTTCTTGAACGGTATCTTAAAAGAATTGGTTTTATCGGGGAGGGAAGGTAAATATGTCATTATCTAAAGATAAATGGTTGAAATACAGGTTTTTGAGAAGCTACAAACCGCTCGCGCTCCATGTCCCGGAAACGCAAAGGATGACAAGAAATACCTTTTGGAAGCTGGTCAGAAAGTATACACATGTCATAGTTAAACCGGTATGGGGAAGCAGAGGACGCGGTGTCATTCAAATTTCTTCAATAGGGAACAACAATTATGTGTTACATTATGAGAATATAAGAACTACGATACACGGTAAGGAACAGACTTATCGGTTTATCAAAAGAAAAATCGGTTCAGCCAGCTATATGGTGCAACGCAGAATTCCTCGGCCGACCATCGGTGGCAGTCCTTTCGATCTAAGGGTCATTATACAACGCAAAAGAAACTCCGCAAAATGGGTAGTCACCGGAAAAGTTGCCAAAGTCGCAGGGAGAGGTTATATCGTCTCGAATCATGAGAGGAGCAAAGGAAGCTTGCTACCGGTTCCAATCGCTTTACATCGTTCCACAATCAGACATTATTCCACACAACACTTGCTATCCAAGATTCAGCGCGTTTCGATATTATCGTCAAAACGCTTAGCTTCTTATTTTCCCAGACACCGTATATACGGATTGGATATAGGATTGGATAACAACGGGAAGGTTTGGATCATTGAAGCGAATCTTTTTCCTTCCAGGTCCCATTTTCTTGCTTTGAGGGATAAAACGATGTACCGTCGAATTACGGATTTCAAAAAGAGTTGAAAAAAATAAAGTAGTTATTTTACTTCTATTCGAACAATGATTGAAAACATCGCCCGAAAAAGGTGGTGTTTTTTTCTCTGTTTGGATAACAGAATAAGCGGAAGTCCGAAAAGCCGAGCAGCAAGGCAAGTCGTAAAAGTGAATTTTTCAGAAAATCTTTTATTTCCAGATTACTTCGAGAAGATAGTTATTTTTGAATGGCATGCAGACGAATAATTAAACTTTGCAGTTTGTACCCCAAAATCATAAGTTTACTCCATTGATAAGTGAAGTAATCTTTATTATAATATAAATCGATAATGATTATCATTCTCTTTCAAAATCGAATATTGGGGGAAATACAGCCAGATGAGAAAAGCACGAAGATTTGTCGTCATTTTAGCAATTACAACCTCGATGGTCGCATTGCTTGCGGCTTGTGGTACTAAAATCAAGGAAACAGCAACTTTGCCTAGCCCAGTAGCAACAACTGCTGCAACACCAGAACCAGCTACAAGATCTTTTACAGATTCTAAAGGCCATACGGTTGAAATTCCAACTCACGCCAAAAAAATCGTGTATACGGGAAGCGATTTGGGAGATCTGCTGGCATTGGGAGTTAAACCCGCCGGTGCGGCGCTTGGGGTTATTGCCACACAGGTAGCTTTTCCAGACTTATTGACAGGTATCGAAGACATTGGAGATACATCAGCTAATCTTGAGAAAGTACTCTCGCTTGAACCGGACCTCATCCTTATGGATAGCGGCGGCACTTACTATAAATCAAAAGATTTTGAGGCGCTTAATAAGATTGCTCCAACCGTTACCTACGACAGGCTGCCTACTTATGAACGATTGCTTGTAATAGGAGATATCCTAGGAAAGAAAAAAGAAGCTGAGGACTGGATTAAAGCCTTTAAAGTTAAAGTAGCGGGAATCAAAAAACAGCTAGTTGTTAAAGAGGGTGAAACTGCATCTGTTTACATTCGGTTAGGTAAAGAGTTCTACGTTATGGGAAATAGTGGGTTCGCGACAATTCTATACGATACACTTGGTTACACGCCTGCTCCAATGGTCAAACAGAATTTGATTGATAAGAATGAAAGATTCGGTGATTTAAACAACGAGCTTTTGCCTGGATATGCAGGGGACTATCTTTTTGTGCTCACGGATGAGGATGAAACAGCCAGAGCAGCCGCAAGTTCTTTTACAAATGATGCTGTCTTTAAATCAATTAAAGCTGTTGCGAACAAAAAAGTCTATTATATCCAAACGAAGTGGAATTTTGATGATCCGATTACCAAGGAAAGATTATTGGATGAACTCCCGAATATTATGGAATAAATTTGTATCGAGGTCAAAATAATTCATGTCGTACGTACCATTGTCCAACCTGTAGGAGCCCAAACGTGAAAACGCTAGAGCTCTTTTTTTCTGAAAAACGACTTCGACAAAGTCAGACTGGATAGGTTAATAAATTTTTGATGCCCACATAAAAGCTAATTTAGATATCATTCTCACTTCGTTCCAACATGGCTCCCGTGTAGTCCATCAAGCCGAAGGAATTAATAGAAACGACCCGGCTCATTCAAACAGGGGGGACATCCAATCACACAAGAAATCGCGGAGCAGGTGTTTGAGGAGATGAAGCAGCAACGGCTGCGCCTAATGGAGAGAGGAGAATCCGTAACGCCTAATCCGTACGGATTAACCAGACGCGAGTTGGAAATACTGGAGCATCTTAACCAGGGACTCCGTTACAAAACCATCGCTGCCAACATGACCCTCTCGGAAGGTACGATCCGCAACTATGTATCTATCCTCTATTTGAAGCTTGGAGTCAATAACAGGGATGACGCAGTAAACAAAGTGAAAGAGGAGGGACTGCTTGACTAGGCAAGTGAGTTCGATCTAGGGCATATTCATACCGCATGATGCAGAACTATAACCAATTACTGTTGATTATGGGGAAAAACAAATAAGAAAAATTGTGCATAATGGTGGTTCATCTTATATAAAAATAGATTTTGCCTTTGGTATTGGACTAAGCTTCCAGAATCAAAGAGGGATTTGATACAACAATTGGGTAAGATAGAGAAATAGGTGGAAAGTTGGTGATGATGGAGTGAATAAGATTCGAGGAAAGAGAAGATATTTCAAAAAACTTTGGTCAAAGATAGAAAGTCATCAGCTACATGTTGAGAAAGATGCATGGTACGACTTATGGCATAGACACCTTGATTTTGGCGGTTTAGGCAACAACAGTCTAAAGATAAGAAGGGAACACATTAAAGCACATCTACACCTTTATTCGAGATTTCTAAAACAACTTGAAAATTTTAATAAGCCTTATCAAACGTGGGTGTGTATTCATGAGGAAGATAGTGGAGCTGACGCAATATATGTCCATTCACCAAATCCCAACTCAGAAGTTTTCCCTTTAAATCTTGACTATATAAAGTGGGATTGCAAGCTTCCACAGACGTTTAATGACCTTATAGATGTAACACAATATAATGTTGGGTATTATGAATCTGAAATTGAACGGGTTTATTACATAGAGTCGAAGATTCTCCATTTTCCATTAGATGCAATGAAACATAAGTTTGATTAAACGCGACTCCGATTAGAAGTGGGTTTTGCTTTAGACAGTGATATAAACCATTTGATCGTATATAGCTTTGTGCTTAGGTATACCGAGGCGAAGCATATCACAAGTAGTAGTAAAGCGGAAAGTAGATCGCTTGATGCTAATTTGAGGAACATTTCGTAAATCATTAGCGTCTGTCGTACTTTTTATACGAAAAGACCGGAGTCAGCTCATGCTACGCCTGGTCTCTTTATTAGTTTACTTAAATCTTGACCCTAACAGGCAGTTTGATTCTAACGCAGAGGTTTTAAGTATTGAGAGTAAGCCAATTACAATGGGGTTTCAAGCAGTTGAACTGAGTCGCCATACAGTGCAAATAGTGCTGGTACACAATAGTACGGATGTTTTTATTGATGGGAAGAAGCTAGGTATGACTCATAAAATTGCTGATCTTTTTACTCTTTGCAAATACATTTCCAAGATGTATAATAAAAACAAACCGATCGGTCTTTAAATTTACATAAATCGATTTCGAATGGAGGCAAGTTGACTCATGGGTAATCGCAAAGGAGAACAAACCAAGGCCTTCATCGTTCAAAAAGCGTCTCGGCTCTTTAACTGTCAAGGGTATATGGCATCTTCAATATCCGATATCATGCAAGAGACAGGCCTTAGAAAGGGAGGGATTTACAACCACTTTGGAAATAAAGAAGAACTCGTATTGAGCGCATTTTCCTTTTCGATCGACACGATGATTCATTTCTACTCCGAAGCGCTGGCGGGAAAACAAGGGTGCATGGAACGTCTTCTTTCCATCGTTAGCGTGTTTGAGAAGCTCGCTGAGAACGAACTGCTACCCGGTGGCTGCCCCATTATGAATGCTGCAATTGAGGCAGATGACGCTGACCCCTTGCTTCGTGAAAAAGCCAGTGAAGCAATGGATCGCTTGTTCGGAATGGTTAGGCATGTTCTTCAGAAAGGAATCGAAGAAGGTGAGGTTCAAGCAAACGTCGACATCGAATTTGTGGCGACCGTTTTGATCTCCACGTTAGAAGGAGCAATAATGTTAAGCAAACTTTACGGGAACATGGAGTATATGAGAAGAGCCGTTCTTCATCTCAAATCGTTTCTTACTTTGCAAGATGCCCCGTTGCTTAGAAAAGCCTGAAATGGCTTTTTTTTGCCTGAAAAAAGACCGTTCGGTCTTAAAGTTGGAGTGAGAAGGAGTTGAGAATTGTGCAAAAGACGACAATGACCGATCATCCTACCGTTAAACAATACTTCGAGAATAAGGAAACGGTACAAGGGCCCCCCAACGGAAGCCCTATAGAAACAAAGTGGTTACGGGAGCTATGTCTGCATGCAGGAGCGGACGATGTCGGATTCGTCTCTATTAACCGGAGTGAACTTGATGACCAGCGCAAAGAAATCCTGAGCCTGTTTCCCAAGGCGAAGACGCTTATAAGCTTCGTCTGCAAAATGAACCGAGAGCCTGTGCGTTCAACAGCACGATCCATTGCAAATACGGAGTTTCATCATGTTATCGATACGGTGACGCATGTTGGACATCAAATCGTGAAACAACTCGAGGCTCAGGGCATCAAGGCGCTGAACCCGCCGGCAGGGTTTCCGATGGAGCTGACGCGGGAAGGAAAAGCGTGGGTCATTTCCCATAAACCGATTGCGGTTGCGGCAGGCCTTGGACAGATGGGCATTCATAGACTCGTCATTCATCCCAAGTTCGGCAACTTTATTTTACTGGGTACGATCTTGACGGATGCGATCTTGACTTCAGAAAATCAAACGATCGATTACAATCCGTGTTTGGAGTGCAAATTGTGCGTAGCTGCCTGTCCGGTTGGGGCGATCGGTTCTGACGGACATTTTAATTTCTCCGCGTGTTATACGCACAATTACAGAGAGTTTTCCGGCGGATTCACGGATTGGGTAGAAAGCATTGCCGACAGCAGCAACTCCAAACAATACCGGGCCAAAGTAAATGATGCCGAAACGGCATCCATGTGGCAGAGCCTTTCTTTCGGGGCGAACTATAAAGCAGCCTACTGTATGTCCGTTTGTCCGGCAGGAGAAGATGTGATTGGAGCGTTTCTTAACGATCGTAAGCATTTTTTTCAAGAGGTTGCCAAACCGCTGCAGGATAAGAAGGAAATAGTCTATGTCGTTCCAGGCTCTGACGCAGAGAAGTATGTAAAAAAACGTTTTCCGCATAAACAAGCACGGCTCGTGAGCAACGGATTGCGGTCAAAATCAATTCGTTCGTTCTTGTGGGCGCTTCCTCATATGTTTCAAAGAAATCAAGCGAAAGATTTAAAAGCCACCTATCATTTCACATTTACTGGAGAAGAAGAGGCCAAAGCGACCGTTATCATTCAAAACCGCACACTTTCTGTAACAGCGGGACATGTCAGGGACGCAAACTTCCAGCTTGTTGCGGACAGTCGAACGTGGATTCGACTACTTGCTAAAGAAACTGGAATGTTGCCAGCTGTTTTGTCCGGTAACATTCGTACGAAAGGCCCTTTAAAACTGCTCAAGGCTTTTCGCAGGTGCTTTCCATCCTGAAGCCGGGTATCGTATGAGGTATTAGAAGTGAATTAGGATGAATTAAAACATGGATCGATAAAAAATCCCGCGGGTTTTCAAACAACTTGCGGGTAAAATTACATGTTTTATTATAAATTACGGGATTCGGTTTTCATGAAAAAGGGCCACATATTTAGTTAATCAAAGATGATACAGGATGTCCCCCCATTTTCTAGTTTAGAAGTAGCAGCATAAAAAAGGTATCTTTTTTAGGGTAATACAGAGAAGAGTAAGCATAGACAACGAAGCATAGATGAGTCGGAAGAACACTAACATACGGACGAAGATCCTGTCGGGCAGCATATCCGGCCTCCACCTCATGGACAGGTTGAATGAAGGAATGTGTGAGCGTAAGAGTATTTAAGTGAAAATCTATTCCTCATAGAGGGAGGATAATGTAATAAACTGTGTGGGAAGATGATGAATTCCTGTGGCATAGGCTACAGTTTTTTTACATTAGGGTTTGACATGCAACTAAATAGTTGCATATAATAGAGGCATGGACAAACTCTTTAAAGCACTTGCGGATGGAACACGCAGAGAATTACTCGACCTCTTGTTCGCGAATAACGGACAGTCCTTAGCAGAACTCTGTAAAGAAATGACAATGAGTCGTCAAGCTGTTACGAAGCACCTTCGGCTGCTGGAAGAAGCAAATCTTGTTACTGTTGTTTGGCAAGGCCGTGAAAAGCTTCATTATCTTAACCCGGTACCTATCGGGGAAATTTATCAACGTTGGATCGGTAAATTTGAGCGTCACCGGATTGAGGCATTAATCAAACTAAAGCAAGATTTAGAGGAGGATTCTAATCATGAATAAAACTTCATTCGTTTACACGACTTACATTGCAACTACTCCCGAGAAGCTTTGGGCAGCCCTAACTAACAGTGAATTCACTAAGCAGTATTTTTTCGGTCGTGAAATCGTTTCAGATTGGCAAGTTGGCTCCAGCTTTAAATTGATGAATAAAGATAAGGTTGATCATTATGGTGAAGTTCTTGTATGTGAGCCGTATCGTTTACTCACTGTTACCTGGAGCGTCAAAGACGTTGAAGGAGAGCGAATGTCTAAGGTTAGTTATGAATTAACACCCTTGAACTCTACTGTAAAACTGACACTCCTACACGAGGATTTATTAGAGAAGGATATTCGCAAAGATGAAGGCAAGATTGAAGGATTTAATAATGGCTGGCCTGTCATTCTCAGCAATTTAAAGAGCTTGCTCGAAACAGGCAACATCCTGCCAGCCTTTTAGTTTAACATTGGTTTAGGCTGAACCTCTGGAACCCCCGGCTTGACGAGTGTAATCGTAGTAATAGGTCACGGCTGACAATGTCTGCAATGACGGGGGGGCTTTGGGGTCGCTCTTTGAAGGACAGTTATCACTCTGTTACTGATACAATTAGAATTAAGGAGAGGTCAACAAATTGGAGCCGAATCAAGCGAATTACTCTGTTAACCATGCAGGTGCATTTTCGAATTTTGGGAACGTAACGGAAGGAATGCTAAAAGGAAAAATTTTTCTGAAAGATTTCTTAAAACTTACGAGTATGGAAGTATCACTCAATAATCTGCCCCCAAAGGCGGAAATTACCTTCTATCACAAACACCAAGAAAATGAGGAACTCTACATCTTTCTTAAAGGACAAGGTCAATTTCAAGTGGACGGAAACGAATTTGATGTGTTCGAAGGAACTTCAGTTCGAATCGCTCCTGACGGAGTGAGAGCGTTGCAGAATACGTCCACTTCGGAAGACCTGTATTTTATCGTTATTCAAGCCAAAGAGAACAGCCTTACCCAATGGGTGGAGACAGACGGGATAATCCTGGAACAACCTGTCGAATTGTATTGTCATCGATAACTTTGAGCGCGCTAGTGGCCTCAATCGTACATACGACTTCACATTCTCCTCCATTCTTCAGGTCAGCCTTTTCCTAAGTGCATTCCCTTTAGTTCTCATTTTAAAAAAATTTGCGATGGGTCTTAAAGACCTTATCATTCGGCAAGAGGAGAACTTTCGTCACTTCATACTAACAGGGCAACCGCTGGATGCCGATTCGTTAGATATTAGCTCCTTTAACGGGGCTAGAGATTTCTGGTTTACATCCAATGGATGATACTATGTTTGCTTCCGAATTCAATGCTCAAAATGATGTACTAAAAATTTTCGATAGCGATTGTTTTTTTGATTTAGATGAGGATGAAATTCATGAATTAGAAGCTATGGCTGAAGTGGATTTTTATACGGTTCCCAGTGAAGCATCATATCTGAATTGAACTCCGCCAAAACTGGCTGACCTCATAACGATGGGAAACATGATATTGAAAAGAAGGGAAGCCTGCTAAATATGGCTTCCTTATCTGTTTTTGTCGAAATAAGGAAATACTTAATTCTGCGTTCACACTTCAATAACATTGCGAAAACATAAAAAAATTATAATAATTTATGATTAAACTTTATAAATGGGAGATGATTGGTGTTGGTAATGCCTAAAATGGAAGTACAATTGATCGAATCTATTCAGCCAATCCGCTATTTTACCTTGGCTGTTTGTATCTATCATCTCTTTGATACGGGGCTATTTAATGTTTTCGTCGAAGATGGCCCATCTTCTGTCCACAAGCTCGCTAACAAGCTGGAATTGGATGAAGAAAAATTACAAGGATTTCTAAAATATTTAAAGAACGAACATATATTGATAGAGGAGAACGACGAATTCCAATTAAGCCCAAAAGGGATTGAACTTGGAGATTTCCGGGGCTGGTATATCATGATGATCGGCGGTTATGCGGAAACGTTCCTCCAAATTGGTTCTAAGTTGAAAGAAAACTCTGGATGGGCCACTCGTGATTCGATGAAGGTCGGGGTAGGAAGCTGCGGCATCAGCCATTACGATGCGATTCCTTTGACTCAAAGCCTCATGTCCCACATTCCAGGAGAATGTAATCGACTCTTGGATCTGGGTTGCGGAAACGGTCTATATTTGGTTGAATTTTGCAAGCTTTATCCTGATATCCAAGCTTGGGGAGTAGAACCGAGCGAAGGCGGTTATGCGGAAGCAGTGAAGCTGGTGGAGGCGCATGGCCTTCAGAATCGAATTCAATTGACATGCAGTCCGGCAATCGAATTTTTTCAAAGCGATTTTGACTATAAGCCTGATTTTATTGTACTGGGCTTCGTCCTGCATGAAATTCTCGGACAAGATGGCGAAGAGGGCGTCATTCGATTTTTGACACAGATTACAGATCGCTTCCCGGATATCAATATCATTGTAATTGAGGTAGATAATCAAATCGATGACCAGGAAATTATGAATCACGGATTAGCCAAATCCTATTATAATCCTTACTATCTTCTTCATTATTTTACACGTCAACGTCTGGAAACGGAGAAGTACTGGGATAAGCTTTTTGCAAGTCTTAATCTCACCATAAAGGCGA
Source organism: Paenibacillus sp. SYP-B3998 (assembly GCF_010820665.1). Lineage (GTDB taxonomy): Bacteria > Bacillota > Bacilli > Paenibacillales > NBRC-103111 > Paenibacillus_E. The sequence continues at coordinate 406,501 of NZ_JAAIKC010000003.1, forward strand.
AAGAAAGAGTTAACCATCATGTCGACTCTACTGATTTGACCATTGGTTATTTATTGCAAAGGGGGCAGTGACAAGATGCAACGTATTACAACTTCTAGTAGCCCGTTTACTTTGCTCCAACAGCGATTGAAATACGTCAGTCTTCAGCCGGAACGGCCATGGAATGTATGGGTAGAAAATGTACCCCAATGGGAGAAACAATCGCCTATCGCACAATTTGAATTTCCTCTCGTAAGTGAATATGCTCCTTGTGAAGGTTATCCTTTTTTGTTAGATGCCATTCGTAACCGGGAAAATGGGAAATATGGGATGCAACTGGAGCAAGAGCAGATCCTTGTCACCAATGGAGCTCTTCACGGGCTTTCGTTGATTTTCCGTTCTTTGTATCGACCTAATGCAATTGCCCTTTGTCAGGCGCCTATTCTAGGAAGCATTGCTACTATTTTGAAAAGTTACGGATATAAAATTAAGTATTTTACCTCTCATCAAGGTGAACTTGATATCGAAAAGCTCAAATCAGAATGTGCAAACTCAGACGTTCGCTTGCTTTATATCAATACGCCCCATAATCCAACGGGAGACATTCTTTCACAGAATGCTTTGTCTCAACTCGTTGAAATGGTTCAACGTCAAGGAATTAACCTGGTTGCAGACATGATTTACGACAGTTTCACCTTTGACGGAGCGCAGTCGTTCACACCGTTGTCCGTAACCCCCTTTTGGAGAAATGTATATACGGTAAATTCGATGTCCAAAAATTATGGATCTCCTGGTTTGCGTATCGGCTGGGTTATATCGGATCCGGAAAATATACGAAGTATGGCCGGTTTTTTCGAGCAAGAATGCGTAGCAATATGCGGGATCGCGCAAAAACAAGCCCAGCTTTTACTCGAACACGGTAATCAGGATTTAGTCGAAACCATTGCCAAACGAAAAAAATATGTGGAATCAAGGCTCTCGTCTTTTAAAGATATTAAGTATGTTATTCCTCGGGGCGGAACGCAGTTTTATGTGGAATTGCCTGTGGACGATATCGATTTATTTGCAGATTATATGTTGGTCAACTATAGTCTTGCGATTACAACCATTAGTAATTATCAAGGCGGAAAAGGCTCCTATGTAAGAATTCCAACCGTTTACCCAATTGAGACGACCCACGCTGCATTGGATCTTCTTGCGGAAGGGATCAAACATTTTTGCTTGAATTACACGATGTCTTCATAAAAAAGTGGGGTAACCATGACGAGATGGCCTTTGACCAATTCACAAAAGAGAATTTGGTATACGGAAAACATCTACCCGAATTCGAATATTCATAATGTATCTATAGGGATGCATTTCAAAGGTAGTATTGATTTTATAACTTTGGAGCAAAGCATTAGCATTATTATTAAAAAACACCCCGGAATACGCACTCAAGTTGGGCAAAGCAACAATGAACCTTATCAATACGTGATTGAGCAACAAATCCCTATAGATTTCATCGATTTCAGCAAGCAGGATCAGGCGGAAGAGGCTTTTGATGCGTGGGTGAAGAAGGAAATGGCAAAGCCATTTCGGTTAGAACATGCGCCGCTTTACAGCATGACTATGTTTCGAATATCAGACGTTAAAACGGGCTTTTTCTATCGATTTCACCATCTGATTGCGGATGGAAAATCATTGACTCAAATCGTAGTTGATCAGATCGTTGAAATTTATATGAAGCTTACGGCAGGGGAGCAAGTAAACGAGGAAGTAGAATTTTCCTATTTGGATTATATTGAAAAAGAGCAGGAGTATCTCGAATCGAAGCGCTTTGTGAAAAGCAAACAATTCTGGTTCGATAAATTCGCGCAATTACCAGAAATATTCCCGATTCGTTCTGATTTCATGATTAGCAATCGGAAAAGATTTAAGATCAGTCTTGAACAAACAGAGCGCATTAAACAATTTACAGACTTGAATAAGGTTTCAATAAACACTTTTTTTGTTGGCACCATGCTGCTTTATTTGAATAAATTAGTTCAGCAAAACGATCTTGTAATTAACACCCCCGTCATAAACCGTTCCGGACATAAAGAAAAAAACATGTTCGGTATGTTTACAAGCACCATGCCCCTTAGAATCTACATCGACGAGAAACAATCCATTTTATTATTATTGCAAAGTGTTCAGAAAGAATTGATGAGCTGCTATGTTCATCAAAAATATCCATACAACTTCCTTCATCAGGATTTACAACTGAAGAAAAAGGGAATCGATTCGTTGTATGAGGTCATTGTCAACTACATGGGAACGCATCCTCCAATGGAGGTGAATGGAGTTCCATTAGAAATCGTAGAATACACCAGTGAAAAACAGTCGCAGTCGCTTCAGTTTATTATCAAGGAATGGGCAACAGAAGACAGCTTTTTATTAGAATACGACTATAAGACGGATCTATTTACAGATGAAGAAATCAATTTCATGCATAATCGTTTGCTGTTTCTGATGGATATTATGATGTTGAACGATTCAAAACCGATTTCTGATCTTAGTCTGGTCGATGAGGAAGAGAAAAGGTCGTTAATTTATGAAATGAATCAAACGGATGCGGATTATCCACTTAATAAATCGATCAGTCAATTGTTTGAAGAACAAGTGACAAAGACGCCTGGACGTATGGCATTATCTTACGATCAACAAACGCTAAGCTACGAAAAGCTGAACGAAAAAGCGAATCAAGTAGCGTGGGAACTTCTTCAACGAGGAATGCAGCCTGAGCAGCGTGTAGGCATCTTATCTGAGCCCTCCCTTGAAATGATGATTGCGATTCTCGGCGTGCTCAAAGCAGGCTGTGCTTATGTGCCCATATCCACTACATATCCAAAAGAGCGCATCGATTATATCGTTCGAGATAGTGCGTTAGAAATGATCATTTCAACAAAAGAAAAGTTTGAAATAGCCGGATATTCCGGCAAGTGGCTAGTTGTGGAAGACGCATTACAAAAAGCGGAGTTCGTTGACAATCCAGCAATTACCGTATGCCCGGAACATCTGTCCTATGTTATTTACACATCAGGCACAACGGGTTATCCCAAAGGGGTCATGATTGAAAATCGGAATGTAGTCAACCTGGTTTGTTCTTTGTTGGAAACTATTTACCAAAATGACAATCAACCCTTACATATTGCGCTGCTCGCTCCATTTGTCTTTGATGCTTCGGTGCAACAAATGTTTGCTGCCCTGCTTGGGGGCTATCACTTACATATCGTACCCGAGGAAGTGCGTGTGGATGGTAGACAATTGTTAGCGTTCTATAACCATAACAAAATTGATGTTTCAGATGGGACGCCTGCTCATATCAAATTGTTAATTAATGATAAATTTACACGTGGTCAGCAAATCAACGTTAAGCATTTTATTATTGGGGGAGAACAACTCTCATCAGACGTAATTCGAACGTTCTATGCGCATTTTCAAATGGAACAAACACAAATCACGAATATATATGGTCCAACTGAGTGCTGCGTCGATGTCACCTCTTACTCTGTATCCAGAGAATCGTTAGATCAGTATACTATCCTGCCGATTGGGACTCCGCTGCAGAATTCTAGTCTGTATATCATGAACAAAAAAATGCAGCTTACGGGTATAGATGAGGTTGGCGAAATCTGTATTAGCGGGGCCAATGTAGGAAGGGGATACCTTAATCAACCTGAATTGACTGAAGCTGCTTTCATCCCAAATCCGTTTATATCGGGTCAACGTATGTACAAGACCGGAGACCTTGGCCGACGCAAAAAAAACGGGATTGTTGAAATCCTCGGACGTAGCGACGATCAGGTGAAAATCCGTGGTTATCGGATTGAGATCGGGGAGATTGAAGCCCAAATCCGCAGATTTCCTAGCGTCAAGGAAGCGGTGGTGATGGCAAGATCCGAGAATCATGGGGATAGGTATCTTTGCGGTTATTATGTGGCTAACAATAGGATCGAAACGAACGAGTTGCGAACTCATTTGTCTCGTATATTGCCTGACTATATGGTTCCTTCCTATTTCGTGCAACTAGAAAGTATTCCTCTCACACAGAACGGAAAATTAAACCGGAATGAATTACCCGAACCTAATCTCAATAGGGTAGCATTTGATGCTTTCGCTCCTCCAGAAACGGAAAAGGAAATCATATTAGCAGGTGTTTGGACAAAAGTATTGGGCTCGGGAACGGTTGGGCGATGTGATAACTTCTATGCTTTAGGTGGAGATTCGATTAAAGCTATCCAAATCGCTTATAAGATCCAAGATAGCGGCTTCTCGATAAAAGTCGCAGAGATGCTGTCTAATCCTATACTGATGGATATGTCAAAAGCGATGAAGGCCAACGAAAGCGGCAACCATCAAGGTTATTTGCAAGGTGACGTTCCTTTAATGTCTTCTACAGCTCAATTTCTATCTTACGCGTTAGCAAAACCGCATATGGCTGTGGAATCCATTGGCTTAGATCTGAAAAACAATGAGGTTACGCATGTAATTGGTCAGATCTTAACGGAATTGGTTCGGCATCATGACTCCTTACGACTCGTCATGGACGTCGAACGAAATAGATTCAGCTATGATAATCGCTATATAAATGATGAGCTAGAGCCGGAAGTCATAGACCTCTCGAATGTGCATGCAGACAATCTGGAAGAACAAATCGAGTTACATACCAAACGTATTCATTCCATGATTCAAATGAACGGCTCCCCCTTATTCATAGGGTGTGTGTTCGACTTGGGCATCCAAGGAAAACGGTTGCTATTAGCGGCACATGGTCTCATTATCGATAAACCTTCGTGGGAAATTATCATCGGAGATTTTGCTAAACGGCTAGAAAGCATCCATCTGGGAATGCCCTTCGCCTTGACGCCGAAGACGCGCTCTTATAAGGAATGGGTACTAAAGCACAGTGAGCTCCCTATGAAAGATGGAGCAATTAACCGCGACCCAGAGCAAGAGCAAGAGTATCCGGAATCTACCACGGGTTTTAGTATAGTCAAAGACTTTTCTACGCTGCATACAGAGTGGTTGTTGTCAAAGGCCAACGAAGGTTATAACACGGAACCGGAAGAATTGCTGGCTATGTCTATCGCTTTCGCTGTTAACGACATGTTCGATGTAAACAAAATGAGCGTAGTGCTCGAGATGGATGGCAGAAAAGATCAGGTAGGGCAGTTGGACGTTTCTAGAACGGTAGGCCACTTTACTAGTTACTACCCAGTACGGATTCATTATCCTAATGAGTCTATATCCAATCGAATTAAAGCAAGCAAGGAGCAATTGCGTTTTGCGTTCTCCTCTTCTTCTTTGACGCTCTCTAAGCAACATGATATTTGTCTCCAACGCATTAGAAACTGGGATAATAAGCTCTCAACACCGTGGGTCACACTAAGTAAGAAGGGGAGACATCGGGAGGTAAGCGAGCTTAATCCAGTGACAGATTCGATCGATATGACGCCAATCGTCGAAGAGCGAGCACTTCGGGTTATCTTCACCTCCAATCATACTCGCTTTACTGAAGATACGGTGACGAAGCTTGCAGAATTGTTTGCCCATTACCTCATCCAGATTATGGAGCATTGCTTAAGCCTGAACCATGTTGAATATACGCCTTCTGATTTTGATTCCGCAGATATTTCGCAGGAAGATATTGAGCATTTATTTTCGTTGTAAAAATGAAGGAGTAGTAGCTGATGAGCTTGGATGATATTGCAATTATCGTAATGAGCCTTACTGGGAGCTTTGGTCTTACAACCTTAGTGTTTATGTCGAGGGTCCTGGCTCAAATCAGCAACAAAAAGAGATCCTATCGGAGCATAGGACGACGAGGTATAGCGAGCTTCCTGCTATCAGTCATTTTTATGACGGGTCTGGGATTCAGTATTTATAGAATCCCTTATTTGCTTGGGCATAATCCATCATGGTCGCAACTGACGGAATGGGGCCCTCCAAGTTTAGTACCTGCCGCTATTACCTTATATGCATCTATGGTTATCTTCTATTTGTACTCGTTATTGATCGCTTATTTTCCTCAGAAAAACGAAAAGTCATGGTTTTACTTAGGCACTCTAAGCATTCTAGGTGGTGCAAGCAATACGTTAATCATTTTCTGTATTAACATCGCTATATCGGGTAGTCGTGCGGAGTTAAGCAAAATGATTCTGTATTTCTTGCTGGCGCTAACTTTTTACATTATTTCTCAAGTTTTAGTCCGAAAAAAATTAATATCGATTGCCAACGAGCTCATTTACGCCAAGCGCATGACGATGATAGACATCTTTCTTCGCTCTCCTTATAACAAGTTGGAGAAGATTGAGAGCGGGCGGATCTATTCGAGCTTAAATAATGAAATGGAGGTAATAAGTGAATTTGCAAATACGCTAATTACGGTGTTGACGAGTTCGATAACGCTTATTGGTTGTTTAGTGTATCTAGGCGTGTTGAACCTCTATGCGCTGTTACTTCTAATTGGTGTACTTGTACTTATTGTGTTGGTGTATCAAAAGCAATCTGGAAAGCTGGACGCCATCTGGGAGAAAGTTAGAGATCTTCAAAATACGTTTCTTGATTATATTCAAGATATGGTCGGGGGCGCTAAGGAGCTTTCTATTAATAAGAAGAAAAGCAAGCAGTTCCGCGGAGATATCGAAGCAAGCTGCAACGATTACATGGAGCAGAGAATTGTCGGAGAAGTTAAATTTGCTTATGTTACCATCTTAAGTGAGATTAGCTTCATTATCATTATCGGTGCGGTTGTCTTTCTATTCCCTTACCTGTTTAAGAGCTTGGATATAACCACCTTGCAAAGCTTTGTGTATTTATTTTTATTCATGATTGGGCCGATTACGGTGTTGTCGAGCGCAGTGCCTAATATGATGCAAATGAAAATTAGTTGGCAGCGGATCAACCAATTTATGAGTGATCTCGGATCTTTGCGAATTTCTCAGACAGATTCTTCGGAATTGATGACAGGCACCAGACCTAATGAAACGAGCTTAGAATTAATAGATGTTCACTTCAATTATATGAGCGAGAACGGCGAATCTTTCACGGTAGGCCCGATTAATCTTCGCTTTAATCCAAGTGAAATTTCATTCATCACAGGCGGGAACGGAAGTGGTAAGTCTACGTTGGCAAAGCTCATCACAGGACTGTATTCGCCAACCAAAGGTGAGATTCGGATTAATGGGAACCTCGTTGAATCGATGCAATTGGGTGAATATTTTTCCACCATATTTAGCGATTTCTACTTGTTTAAGAGAATTTACGGAGTTGACATGGAGCAGAAAAGCTCACTGGTTGCTCATTACTTAAAGCTACTCAGAATCGAAGATAAGGTTGAGGTTAAGGATGATGCCTTCAGTACGGTTAAATTGTCTACTGGACAAAGAAAACGACTTGCTTTTCTCGTTAGCTACTTAGAGGGTAAACCGTTTTGCCTATACGATGAATGGGCAGCGGATCAGGATCCAGAGTTCCGCCAATATTTCTATGAGGTTTTGTTACCGGAATTAAAAAAAGAAGGCAAATGTATTATTGCAATTACCCATGATGATGCCTATTACGACACAGCGGATCAACTCGTCAAAATGGAATTCGGGAAGCTGCAGAAAGTTGAGCGTCGTAAGGTTGGGATATCGCAGGCTAGACAATTCAATTTCTCTACAAATCTCAACGAGTGAGGGTGCCTATCATGAATGTATTCGAACAATTGGAATCTAATGTAAGGTCTTATTGCAGAACGTTTTCTGATGTTTATGTTAGCGCTAAAGATAGTACGATGGTTGCAGAAAACGGGAAACGGTATATTGATTTTTTTGCGGGTGCAGGCGCTCTGAATTATGGGCATAACAACACATATATGAAGAAAAAGATAATAGATTACCTGGAAAATGACGGCGTCATTCATGGATTGGATATGTTTACGACAGCGAAACGCATATTTATTGAAACCTTTCAAAGAGAGGTTCTTGCTCCTAACGACTATCCATACAAAATGCAATTTTGTGGTCCGACGGGTACAAATGCGGTAGAGGCTGGCATAAAGCTAGCTAGAAAGGTAACGGGGCGTACAGGAATATTTTCGTTTATGGGCGGATTTCACGGCATGTCGCTAGGCAGCTTGGCTTTGACTGGCAACCTATACAACAGGGCAGGTGCGGGAATTCCTCTTTCTCATGTTACGTTCATGCCTTACCCCTATGGATTCATGGATACGTTCGATACCATTCAATATATGGAAACGGTTCTGTCGGATGAAAACAGTGGGGTAGATAAACCGGCAGCCATCATATTCGAGTCGGTTCAGGCGGAAGGCGGCGTTATCGTCGCTCCGATTGAATGGATGCGCCAATTGAGCGATTTGTGCAAACGGCACGACATTTTATTGATATGTGACGATATTCAAGCTGGATGCGGGCGAACGGGAACATTTTTTTCATTTGAACGTGCAGGAATTGTCCCTGATCTTGTCATTCTTTCTAAATCGATTAGCGGTTATGGGTTACCGATGTCGATCGTTCTCATGAAGCCTGAGCTCGATATTTGGCATCCTGGGGAGCACAATGGCACATTCCGTGGTAACCAGTTAGCCTTCATTGGCGGCACGGCTGCCTTAGAATATCGGAAGCAAGTGAATTTGGAGCAAGAGGTAAAGAAGAAAGCCGACTTCATGGAAAGCTATTTGAACAAAGAAATTGCATCTCTTGATTCAAATATAAAGATCCGTGGTATTGGGATGATCTGGGGAATTGATGTCTCTTCTCTTACGGATAAAGAGATATCGAAGAAAGTGGTATCGGATTGTTATGAGAAAGGGCTCATTATCGAAAGGGCAGGAAGAGGAGACACGGTTATCAAAATCATGCCGCCTCTGAATATTGAGATCGAGCTTTTGCTGCAAGGCATGACCATCATTAAGGAAATTATGCAAAAACATTGTGCTCAAAATGTCTATGAAGGAGACACAATTGTTCATGCTTAATCACAGGAGTGAGACGATGAGCAGCAATCAAGCGATTACTAAAGAAAACGTAGAAGATATTATTAACTTGAGTCTAATGCAAGCTGGAATGCTGTTTCACTATATCCAAAATCCAGAAACGGATATGTATTTTGAACAATCTAGCTTTCGCATTACCGGTAATATCGATTTAGATAAAATAAAGCAAGCATGGGGTCATGTCGCTGCAAACAATGAAATGCTTAGAACGATTTTCAAGTGGAATACCATTGATCGACCGATTCAGATGGTCCTGAAACAATTCCATCCCCCTATTCTTACGATAGACTTATCCAATTATTCCCCTGAAGATCAGCTTATTCAGTTACAAATAATGAAAGAAACAGATCGGGCACGCAAGCTGGATTTGGAGTTGGAGCCTTATCGTATACTGCTTTGCGTATTATCTGATCATGAAATGGAAATGGTTCTGTCCAATCATCATATTTTGTTTGATGGATGGAGTCTGGGTATTCTGCTCAAAGAATTTCAGGACGTCTATAATGGTTTAGTCGAAGGTCAAGAGCTGTTGAAGCCGAGAAAAGGAAAATACAAGGAGTTTGTCAAATGGTCGCAGATCCAAGACAGAAGTGAACCGTTAGCCTACTGGAATCATTATTTGGCAACATTTGAGCCTACTCGGCTGAAGATAAATCGGAACAATGGATCAGACGATTATAAAGTGGAACGCTTTACTTTCAGCATTCCAGAAACGGTGTATTGCGCTGCTCAAGCATTGGCGAAAACGTCCAATCTTACGTTAGCTCCCCTTCTTTATACGGTATGGGGTGTTTTGTTACAACGCTATACAGGTACCCACGATGTGGTTTTTGGCTCAGTGGAATCAGTTAGACCCCAACATCTGAGAGAGATGGAACAAGTCGCAGGTTTGTTCATTAATACGTTGCCTACAAGGGTGAGTTCAACGGATAACACAAGTGTGTTTGCTCTCATCAATCAAATCTCTGATGCCATTAAGACCCGAGAAAACTATCGCTACACGTCTCTTGCTGAAATAAAAGCAGCATGTGGCTTAATAAATAATGATTGGTTTGATTCGATTGTCGTTCTGGAGAATATCCCTTTTGAGCACATTTTTAATACAGAAGGCAACAAGCTTCAAATTCACTCCTTCACCGCAAACGGAAAGACCAATTACGATATTTGCTTGAAAATTTTCCTCTATGATGGGCTTTCCCTGCACTTTGAATACAATCAAGATTTGTTTGACCGCCCGGAAGTGGAGAAAATGGCAGAGCATTTCAATGTACTCTTGCATGAAATCGTCCAAAACCCCGACGGTCTCGTAACCGATCTAACCATGTTAACGAAAGCTGAGAAGGAGCAGCTAATTGCGTTCAACGATACGAAAGCCGACTATCCAAAGGATAAGACCATTCACCAACTGTTTGAGGAGCAAGCGGATCAAACACCCGAAAAAGTAGCGATCTCCTTTGAACATAAACAGTTGACCTACGGTGAATTAAATGAGAAAGCTAATCAGATGGCCCGGGCATTGCGTAAACGTGGGGTTAGCTCCGGCAGTGTCGTCGCAATTAAGTTGGAACGTTCGCTAGAGATGATTGTAAGCTTTCTGGGAGTGCTGAAAGCTGAGGCTGCTTTTGTGCCGATCGATCCAAAGTATCCAGATGAAAGGGCAAAGCTTATTTTGGAAGAATGTCAGGCTGCTGTTCTGATCACCCAAACTCATCTGATGAATCTAGTCTTGGAAGGGACCCCCTTTCTAAATGTGGAGTCGGCATCGCTAGGAGAAGAAAGCACAGACCCCCTAGACAATGTAAACAAATCGGATGATTTGCTCTACATCATATACACATCGGGTACGACAGGCAGACCAAAGGGCGTGATGCTAGAGCATCGCAACCTGGTTAACCTGCTCTATTTCCAGTTTAGCGAAACTAACATCGACTTTAGCGGCGGCGTATTACAATACACGACCTTGAGCTTCGACGTTTGCTATCAAGAGATATTCTCAACCTTACTATCCGGCGGGAAGCTCCATCTCATTGACAATGATACGCAAACAGATGTTAACAAATTATTGGAGGTCATTTCTAGTAATCAAATCGAGGTGCTGTATTTACCCGTATCCTTTCTAAAATTCGTTTTTCTGGACAAGGAATTTGCTACTCGGTTCCCAACATGCATTAGACATATTATTACGGCTGGAGAGCAGCTAGTCGTAAGCGACGAGCTAAAAAAGGTGCTTCGGACACAAAACATACTGCTTCATAATCATTACGGCCCTTCGGAAACTCACGTAGTGACAACCTATACGATAGACCCGTCGAAGCCGATTGCAGATTTGCCATCGATCGGCAAACCGATATCCAACACATACATCTACATTCTTGATGGAAGTCGTCAATTGGTGCCCCAAGGGGTGGCAGGGGAATTATATATCGCTGGGGATAATGTAGGTAGAGGATACGTGAAGAATCCAACGTTGACAGCACAGAAATTTGTCCCTGACCCTTACCATTCGGGGGAAACGATGTATAACACGGGAGATCTGGCACGTTGGATGCCTGACGGTACCATTGAATATTTGGGCAGAAAAGATGATCAAGTAAAAATCAGGGGACACCGGGTCGAGCTCGGTGAGATTGAATCTCAGCTGCTGCGGCATCCGCTCGTTAACGAAGCTTCGGTGAAAGCGTGGGTAGAGACAAATGATATTCACTTTCTGACAGCTTACATTGTGCTGGAAGAGGAGATTAGTTTTAGAGAGTTGCGTCATGATCTGGCGAATTGCTTGCCGGAATACATGATTCCTTCTCATTTCGTCAGGATGGAGAAGCTCCCGATTACGTTAAACGGCAAGGTAAACAAGAACGCGTTGACCCAACCCGCAGGAATGGTTCCTAACGACACCGCTTATATACCGCCAAACAATCTAACGGAAGAAACGCTATGCCGAATTTGGCGCAATTTGCTTGGCGTTACTAAATTGGGGATCAGGGACAACTTCTTTGAACTTGGAGGTCATTCGTTAAAAGCCATGTCCCTGATGTCACATGTTCATAAGCAAATGAGCGTTAAGATCACACTAAGAGATATTTTTGATCATCCAACGGTTGAGCAATTGGCAAAGGTCATTCAAAAGCAGGACAATCATCAATTCATCCCCATTGTCAAAGCTAAAGAAAGGGACTATTATCCGCTATCGTCTTCGCAGAAACGGCTATTTATTCTTCATCAGTTGGAAGGCGCTGAAAAAGCATATAACATGCCAGCAGCGTTATTACTTGAAGGGGAGTTAGAGCTCGGAAGGCTGGAACTCGCTTTTGCTCGTCTCATTGAAAAGCATGAAGCATTGCGGTCTTCGTTTGAACTGGTCGATGGCGTTCCGGTTCAGCGAATTCATCCATCCAGCGATTTCCGTATCGGTTATCGGGAAGCATCGGAAGCGGCAGCGAAGGCAAGTATGGAAGCTTTTATTCGTGCGTTTGATCTGAGCCGAGCGCCACTCCTGCGTGTGGACGTGATCAACACTGGAGAAAATACTCATCTGCTGTTATTCGATATGCACCATATCATTTCAGACGGAATATCGGTAAACATTCTTTTTCGAGAATTAAGTGAGTTCTATGCGGGGAAATCTTCGCAGCCACTTTATCTTCAATATAAGGACTACAGTCTATGGCAACAGGACTTTTTCCAGACGGACGCATATAAAAAAGATGAGAAATACTGGTTAGAAACGATGGCAGGAGAGCTTCCGGTTCTGGAGCTGCCTATGGACGGCGCCAGACCAGCGCTGCAAAGCTTCAATGGTGATGACATTCAAGTTGCGTTAGATAAGGATTTATCTGAACAACTCTATCATTTAGCTAGTACGACAGGAACAACATTGTATATGGTGCTGCTAGCGGCGTACGCAGGTTTCTTGCACAAGTTAACCGGTAAAGAAGAATTCATAGTAGGTTCTCCCATTGCCGGAAGACCTCAAGCTGAGCTTGAGAACATCATGGGTATGTTCGTTAATACATTAGCGCTAAGAATGTTTCCTTCGGAGAACAAACGTTTTTCTGACTTTTTGCAAGAAGTTAAGCATACGGCATTGTCAGCTTATGAGCATCAACAATATCCTTTCGAGGAATTGATCGAGAAGCTAAACATTCGCAGAGATTTAAGTCGCAATCCGATCTTCGATACGATGTTTGAATTGCTGAATTTGGAAAATACTTTTGAGTTAACCAATATTCAGGTAAAGCCGCACAAATTTGGCTATTGTGCATCTAAATTTGATTTGACTTTTAGTGCGATTGAAGAAAAAGGCAGAATTAAATTAGTTGTTGATTATTGTACTGCATTATTTAATAGGGAAACGATTGAACGGTGGATTCGGTACTATATACACATGTTACAGAAGCTGGTTCATCAGCCGGACGCTGTATTAGGAGACATCGAGCTGCTATCTGAGGCTGAGCGAGAACAAATCCTCGTTGGATTTAACGAACCTTCATCAGTTGAAGAAACGGGGAGCAAGACATTTAACGAAATGTTTGAACAACAGGTCATGAAGACGCCTGAGCAAGTGGCACTTGTCGTTGGGGAAGAGGAATGGACGTATGCGGCTTTGAATGCGCACGCCAATCGATTGGCTCGTTTGTTGCAAGCCAAAGGCGTGCAACGCGAGACGATCGTAGGGATTATGGCGCGTCGCTCCGCAGATACGGTCATTGGGGTACTAGCTGTCATGAAGGCTGGCGGGGCTTATCTTCCAATCGATCCTACCTATCCATTGGGGCGAATCTCTTATCTGTTGCGAGATAGCCATGCGCAATTACTGCTAACACAACGTGAACTGCAAGGACAAATCACAGAGTTGCTCACGGGTGGCCAGGCGGAAGAGCAATTCGAAGCGGCTGGCTTCAGTGGGGACGTGCTTTACTTTGAGGATGCGTGTTTGGAGGCGGGAAATTCCGATAATTTAGGACTTCTGGGCGGGCCAGAGGATTTGGCCTACGTGATCTATACATCTGGGACGACGGGCAATCCCAAAGGCGTCATGATCGAGCATCGAAGCTTCGTTAACGTAGCAACGGCCTACCGAACGGTCTATCAATTAAATCAATTTCCGGTGAGATTGCTGCAGATGGCGAGCTTTTCTTTTGACGTGTTTTCGGGGGATCTGGCGCGTACATTCGTGAGTGGCGGACAATGCGTCCTCTGTCCAGAGGACGTGCGGGCTGATGTCCCGGAACTGGTGAAGCTCCTACAAGAACGGGGCATCACGATCTTTGAGTCGACGCCGGCGCTGATTACGCCGCTATTCGACTATGTGCAGGAGCAAGGAATCAATCTGCATGAATTGCAGGTTGTTATTGTCAGCTCGGATAGCTGCTCGGTTGAAGAATATGACAAGCTTCAAAGGCGGTTTGGTAGGCATACTCGGATTCTGAACGTATATGGCGTGACCGAAGCGAGCATAGACACGAGCTATTATGAGGAACCACTGGACAAGCTGCCAAGTGCGGGGTATGTCCCGATTGGCAAACCGATGCCGAACATGCAAATGTATGTCGTCAACGAGCGCGTGCAACTGCAGCCCATTGGCGTGCCAGGGGAATTGGTTATCGGTGGTGCGGGCGTGGCGCGTGGCTACTACCGGAAGCCGGAGCTAAGCGCAGAGAAATTCATAGCGAATCCATTTGTTTCGGGTGAGAAATTATATCGGACAGGCGACTTGGTAAGGTGGATGCCAGACGGCAATATCGAATATTTGGGTCGGATCGACAACCAGGTACAATTGCGCGGTTATCGCGTTGAGCTGGGGGAAGTGGAATCGAGGCTGCTACAGATCCAAAAAGTGCGGGAAGCGGTAGCCATCATACGGGATGATCAGCAGGGAGAGCGGTATTTATGTGCGTACGTGGTGGCAGGTGAAGAGCTTGCTATTTCAGCTATGCGGGAAACTTTGGCGAAGAGCCTGCCTCACTTCATGATCCCGTCGTACTTTGTACGGATGGACCAAATGCCTTTGACGCCGAACGGCAAAGTAGACAGAAAGGCGCTGCCTGCACCAGATCGAGAAGATGGCAACATGCTCTACGTGGCACCTGTGAGCGAGCTGGAAGCTAAGCTTGCCGTAATCTGGCAGGATGTATTGCGTTTGGAGCGTGTAGGCATCCGCGACAATTTCTTCGAGATTGGCGGTCATTCTCTAAGAGCCACCGCCATGACTTCGCGAATACATAAAGAACTGAATGTCTACATCCCGCTTCGAGAAGTATTCTTATCACCTACGATAGAAAAGTTGGTTAGAGTGATTGAAGAGCTCAAGGGCAACCCATTTGCAACCATCGTAAAGGCCGATTACTGCGATTATTACCCGCTCTCCTCGGCACAAAAGCGCCTTTATGTGCTACAGCAAATGCCAGGGTCAGAGCTAATCTACAATATGCCGCATGCGATGATGCTTGCGGGTAGGTTGGATCGAGAGCGTTTGGAAAGAGCCTTTGTCGCATTAATAGAACGACATGAAACATTGCGTACATCATTCGAAATGATAAACGGAGTGCTGTTACAACGAATTCATCCTACAGTAGATTTCCAAGTCCGTATAAAGCAGGTGACGGAAGAGCAGCTAGAAGCAATGGTTCAAGCGTTTGTTGAACCGTTCGATTTGGGACAAGCCCCTCTTTTTCGAATAGAGCTAATCACTCTATCGGAAGAGCGTCACTTACTGCTACTCGACATGAATCATATTATTTCCGACGGGATTTCTATTGAAATCATTTACCATGAGCTCGGCGAGATCTATACGAAGAAGGATTTGCCCCAACTGGACATTCAATACAAAGACTATGCGGTTTGGGAGCAGAAGTATTTCGACAGCGAGGCCTTCAAGATTCATGAAAAGTATTGGCTGAATGCAATGGCAGGAGAACTAATTACGTTAAATTTACCAACTGATTATCCGCGAACCTCTGTACAAAGCTACTCCGGCGATACGGTTACGTTCAGCATTGGAAAAGATCTCACCGATAGACTCAGACACTTGTCTATTCAAACGGGAACAACGCTATACATGGTGCTAATGTCCGCTTATCAGATCCTACTTCATAAATATACCGGTCAAGAAGATATTCGAGTGGGCTCACTCATTGCAGGAAGATCTCATGCTGACGTAGAGCCCATTGTGGGTATGTTCGTCAATACGTTGGTTATTAGAATGGTACTTTCAGGAGAGAAAACAGCATCCAGTTTTCTTCAAGAAATGAAGCAAACGACGCTCGCGGCGTACGAACATCAAGATTATCCGTTTGATATTTTGGTAGATCAGTTGAGTTTGAAGAGGGATTTAAGCAGAAATCCGATTTTTGACACGTTGTTTGCGCTGCATAATACAGAAAACCAGGCGAAAAAACTTTCAGAGGTTGCCATGAGTTACTATCCGCTTCCTTTTGCTATATCGCTGTTTGATCTCTCTTTGGATGTCGTGGAATTGGAAGATTCCTTGCATTGTACGCTGGATTACGTTACCTCGCTATTCAAGAAGGAAACCGTTCAGCGAATGAGTAACGATTGGATATTCATTCTGCAGTCGATTACCTCAAATGCGGAGGTTCAAATCAAGGATATCCAACTTCAAACATTCAAGGTTTTAAAAAATACAGTGGATCAGCCGATTGAGTTTATGTTTTAACAACTTGGAGGTTATACGATGTCAGATAATCTTTCTCAACATATTTTGCTGGCAAGCGGTCAGTTCGATAAAGAAAAACAATATTGGTTACAGCTGCTTCAACAAACCGATGTTGTATCGGGATTTCCCAAAGAAGAGCTGGCTGGAAAATCCGCTGAGCGAACTGGGACATATTCTCAAGAAATTCCGTTGCAGTTAATAGAGAAGATAGACAAAATAGCTAACAAGTCGAATATTGCGCGCTATATGATTTTATTATCAGGCATCAAGTATTTGTTATCTGCATATACCGGAGAAGCCGCTGTGATCGTGGGTATGCCGATTTTCGCGCAACAAGCTCAGCAAGAAGAGCTGCTGAATCCATTGGTGCTCTTAAAAACAAACTATGATTCCACATTAACGTTCAAGCAGTGGTTGGGCCGCATGAAAGAAACCGTTTTAGCTGCTAACGAGCATCAAAACTTTTCTTTCGCGATAGTAGCGGAACATCTTCAATTGCCAAAGACGGCAGAGGGGCTCCCTACTTGTTCAACGATCGTAAGGTTGGATGCTATTCATGATGTTTCTTACCAAGCTGACGTTGGCTCACTTGCGACCTTTTCCTTTTTGACGAGTGCTGAGAGGTTGACCCTGCAAATCACATACGAAACGAACCATTATAGTGATCGAATCATCCAGCAAATAGCAAATCATTTTGAGGCGTACCTAGAGAAAGTCCTCAATGAACCAGACACTGTAATCGGAGACATCGAGCTGCTATCCGAAGCTGAGCGGGAACAAATCCTCGTTGGATTTAACGAACCCTCAGCAGCTGAGGAAACGGGGAGCAAGACATTTACCGAAATGTTTGAACAACAGGTTATGAAGACGCCCGAGAAAGTGGCACTTGTTGTTGGGGAAGAGGAATGGACGTATGCGGCTTTGAATGCGCACGCCAATCGATTGGCTCGTTTGTTGCAAGCCAAAGGCGTACAACGCGAGACGATCGTAGGGATTATGGCGCGTCGCTCCGCAGATACGGTCATTGGGGTACTAGCTGTCATGAAGGCTGGCGGGGCTTATCTTCCAATCGATCCTACCTATCCATTGGGGCGAATCTCTTATCTGTTGCGAGATAGCCAGGCGCAATTACTGCTAACACAACGTGAACTGCAAGGACAAATCACAGAGTTGCTCACGGGTGGCCAGGCGGAAGAGCAATTCGAAGCGGCTGGCTTCAGTGGGGACGTGCTTTACTTTGAGGATGCGTGTTTGGAGGCGGGAAATTCCGATAATTTAGGACTTCTGGGCGGGCCAGAGGATTTGGCCTACGTGATCTATACATCTGGGACGACGGGCAATCCCAAAGGCGTCATGATCGAGCATCGGAGCTT
The DNA here is from genome assembly GCF_010820665.1 of Paenibacillus sp. SYP-B3998. Classification (GTDB taxonomy): domain Bacteria; phylum Bacillota; class Bacilli; order Paenibacillales; family NBRC-103111; genus Paenibacillus_E. The sequence continues at coordinate 424,550 of NZ_JAAIKC010000003.1, forward strand.
CGTTAACGTAGCAACGGCCTACCGAACGGTCTATCAATTAAATCAATTTCCGGTGAGATTGCTGCAGATGGCGAGCTTTTCATTTGACGTGTTTTCGGGGGATCTAGCGCGTACATTCGTGAGTGGCGGACAATGCGTCCTCTGTCCAGAGGACGTGCGGGCCGATATCCCGGGATTGGTGAAGCTCCTACAAGAACGGGGCATCACGATCTTTGAGTCAACGCCGGCGCTGATTACTCCGCTATTCGAATATGTGCAGGAGCAAGGAATCAATCTGCATGAATTGCAAGTTGTTATTGTCAGCTCGGATAGCTGCTCGGTTGAAGAATATGACAAGCTTCAAAGGCGGTTCGGTAGGCATACTCGGATTCTGAACGTATATGGCGTGACCGAAGCGAGCATAGACACGAGCTATTATGAGGAACCACTGGACAAGCTGCCAGGCGCGGGGTATGTCCCGATTGGCAAACCGATGCCGAACATGCAAATGTATGTCGTCAACGGCCGTGTGCAATTGCAGCCCATTGGCGTGCCAGGGGAATTGGTCATCGGGGGCGCTGGCGTAGCGCGGGGCTACTACCGGAAGCCGGAGCTAAGCGCAGAGAAATTCATAGCGAATCCATTTGTTTCGGGTGAGAAATTATATCGGACAGGCGACTTGGTAAGGTGGATGCCGGACGGCAATATCGAATATTTGGGTCGGATCGACAACCAGGTACAATTGCGCGGTTATCGCGTTGAGCTGGGCGAAGTGGAATCGAGGCTGCTACAGATCCAAAATGTGCGGGAAGCGGTAGCCATCATACGGGATGATCAGCAGGGAGAGCGGTATTTATGTGCGTACGTGGTGGCAGGTGAAGAGCTTGCTATTTCAGCTATGCGGGAAACTTTGGCGAAGAGCCTGCCTCACTTCATGATCCCGTCGTACTTTGTACGAATGGACCAAATGCCTTTGACGCCGAACGGCAAAGTAGATAGGAAGGCGCTACCTGCACCAGATCGAGCAGATGGCAACATGTTTTACGTCGCACCTGTGAGCGAACTGGAAGATAAGCTTGCCGTAATCTGGCAGGATGTGTTGCGGTTGGAGCGTGTAGGCATCTGCGACAATTTCTTCGAAATTGGCGGTCATTCTCTGAAAGCTACAGCGCTGGTATCCCGCATTCATCAGGAACTGAAGGTGAATGTGCCGCTGCGAGAAGTGTTTCTATCTCCAACGGTAGAGGGCTTGGCCAAGGTGATTGCAACGTTAGGCGGCAACGAATACACTCCGATTCCGCCAACGGAGAAGAGCGAAACCTACCCTGTCTCATCTGCGCAAAAAAGAATATATCTGCTTCATCAGCTTGATACTGCCCATTCCGCCTATAACATGCCGAATGTTTTACTGCTTGAAGGAAGGTTGGATCGGCAACGGTTAGAACATACATTTACTCACTTAGTCGAACGCCATGCCTCTTTGCGAACCTCGTTTGAGCTCAGCAATGGAGAGCTAGTCCAGCGAGTACATTCTCAAGTGCATTTTGACGTGAACTTTGTCGAAGATGAGGAAAATGAGGTTCCGACGCTCATCCGCCAGTTTATTCGTCCTTTCGATTTGGCATCTGCGCCGCTATACCGCGTAAGTGTCATTTGCATCGGGGAGCAACGTCATATTCTACTAACCGATATCCATCATATCGTTAGTGACGGCGTTTCTCTGCAAATACTGGAGCAAGAATTCTATCAGCATTATAAGGGTATTTCGTTGCCAGAGCATCCCTTGACATATGTAGATTATGCGGTGTGGCAGCAAAAACAACAAAGCTCGAAAGAACAGAATGCTCAGGAAGCTTTCTGGTTAGAAGCCTTTTCTGGCGAGCTTGCCGTACTAGAATTGCCGACAGATGAGCCGAGGCCTGCGGTTCGCAACTTGGCAGGCAAGCAAATTATTTGCCATGCGGATGCCAAGCTTACCGAAGCGCTTCGACAGTTGGCGCAGCAAACGGGAACGACACTTTATATGGTATTGCTTTCAGCTTTCAGTGCCTATTTGTCCCGTATAGCGAATCAAGAAGAGATTATCGTTGGTACTGTATCGTCGGGCAGATCGCGCTCCGAGCTAGCCAATATTGTAGGTATGTTCGTCAATACGTTGGCCATCCGCAGCTTTCCAGAAGCGGACAAATCATTTTCATCCTATTTGTATGAAGTGAAACAAACCTTATTGTCGGCTTACGAACATCAAGATTATCCATTTGAAGACTTAGTCAGACAACTCGGTATTCAGCGTGATCCTAGCCGAACAGCGATTTTCGATGCGATGTTCACTATGGAGGAAATGCTTGATTCGGATTCGATGTCTGGTGAATTGAGCGTCAGCGTGTATCCTTCCGATCATCCGATTGCACAGTTTGATTTAACAATGACCGCGATGGAACTGGAGAAAGACATTGCCTTCCGAGTGGAATATTCCAGTGCATTGTTCCATTCGTCAACTGTAGAACGTTGGGTGAAGCAGTTCCTTCTATGGCTGGGATCCATAACACAAGAGGCTGCTATGCCAATTGGACGCATCGAAGTATTATCTGATTGTGACAAGCATCAATTACTGGTCGAATTTAATCAGACGAAATCGGATATTTCGCACAACCTCACCATTCACGGTTTGTTCGAGGAACAAGCTGAATTACAGCCTAACCATCCAGCCGTCATTTGCGGAGAAGTCTCGCTTACTTTTGCACAATTAAACCAAAGGGCAAACCGGTTAGCTCGGATTTTACGAGAAAAAGGCGTGACAGCGGATCGTATCGTTGGAATTATGGTAGAGCGATCCGTGGAGATGAACGTTGGATTGCTTGGCATATTAAAAGCAGGCGGCGCTTATTTGCCAATTGATCCTTCTTATCCGGATGAGCGTATAAAATACTTATTAACCGACAGCGGGGCCGAATTGCTCATTACTCAAACTGGCTTGCAGCATAAGGCGGATTTTTCAATTGATATGTTATTCCTGGACGTGCTTGAACAGGAAACGATTGGTGAAGTAGATCGCATAAACCTGGAACCGACGATGACTCCGAACCATTTGGCTTATGTGATTTACACGTCGGGAACAACCGGCATGCCAAAAGGGGTCATGGTTGAGCATCGCAGCGTAATGAACTACCTAACATGGAGAATTAGAGAGTATGGGTTCAATAGTTCCCATCGGATGGTTCAGCTCTTTTCCTTTGCTTTCGATGGCTTCTTGTCTTCCTTTTTCGCTCCCTTATTGGCAGGCTCAGCTTCCATTCTGCTGGAGGACGCTGGAGCCAAAGATCCGCTCGTTATACGCAAAGCGATTATCGACCATGGTGTTACCCATTTCATGTGCGTTCCAAGTTTATACGCAGCACTTATGGAATGTATGAGTAGTGAAGACAGCCAATCATTAAAGATCATCACGTTAGGTGGGGAAGCTGTCCAGCAGCGCTTAGTTAATCAGCACAATTTGAAATACGGACACATTGAATTGACCAATGAATACGGCCCAACTGAAAATAGCATTGGCGGCAGTATCCTTCGAAATCTTCAGCTCGATAAGCTGATAACAATTGGCCGTCCGATCACTAACAATCAGATGTACATCTTGAATGCCGATTATCGTTTATCACCGATTGGGGTGGTAGGTGAGCTGTGTATTGGCGGGGCCGGTCTGACCAGAGGGTACAGAAATCAGCCCGAGCTAACCGCTGCGAAATTTGTTGCGAACCCCTATGTTCCTGGAACGTTGATCTACAAAACGGGGGACTTGGCGAAATGGTTGCCTGACGGACGGATCGAATACATGGGACGCGCTGATGAACAGGTCAAAATTCGCGGCTACCGGATTGAATTAACCGAAATCCAGTCCGGATTTTTACAAATCGCTGGGGTCAATAAGGCAGTTGTTACCGTACTTACAGATGACTATGATGTAAAACACCTTTGCGCCTATTTTACCGCAGATGAGTTCGTAACAACCGAATATGTAAGAAATTCGCTGACAAGCTTGCTGCCCAACTATATGATTCCTTCTTATTTCGTTAAGATAGACAGCATTCCGCTGACTTCTAACGGGAAGGTAGATCGGAAATTGCTGCCGATTCCTAACCTTACATTGGGGAGCAGGACGGGGACAGTGGCTCCCAGAACTCCACTCGAAGAAGAGCTTGTCCGGATGTGGGAAGAAATATTGGAGATCGAGCCCATCGGTATTCAAGATAACTTTTTCGAATTGGGAGGACATTCGTTAAAAGCAATGATGCTCGTGGCCCGAGTATACAAGCGCCTGCAATTGGAAGTAGCTTTGACTAGCATATTCCAGGCTCCAACGATTGAAGCTTTAGCCCATTTGCTGCAATCCAAGCACAAAAGCGGCTTTACTCCGATCGTTCCTGCTCAACAAAGCGAGGTTTACCCTGTTTCTTCCGCACAGAAGCGGCTCTATATTTTGCGGCAGTTGGAAGGTGCGGAAGAAAGCTACAATATGCCAGCTGCCTTCTTGATCGAAAACGCGCTGGACGCGCAGCGCCTGAATAACGCATTTATCCAATTGATGGACAGACATGAATCGCTGCGAACCTCTTTTGTAATGGTGGATGGGGAACCGTTCCAGCGGATTCATACAGCTGTTGATTTCCAGTTGGCGTATGGCGACGCCATGGAAGAAGAGTTTCATTCCCTGCTCAAGGCGTTTGTTCGCCCCTTCGAGCTGGATCGGGCTCCGTTATGGCGGGGAGCTTTATATAAAGTAGCAGAAGATCGCTGCATGCTCCTTATGGATATGCACCATATCATTTCAGATGGCGTCTCAATGAACCTAATCACGGAAGAACTATTTAGGCTTTACAACGGTGAAATGATTCAACCTTTATCTTTGCAGTACAAGGATTACGCTTGCTGGCAGCAGGAGATGCTGCAATCGGAAGCGATGGACAAGCAAGAAGCCTATTGGCTCAATTCGCTCTTGGGGCAATTGCCTGTGCTAAGCTTGCCAACTGATTATCCTCATTCGGCGGTGCAAAGCTTCATCGGTGGCGAGGTTGAATTCACCATAAACCGTGAAGTAACGGCAGACTTATATCGGATTGGCCAGAAAGCGGGCGCTACCCTGTTCATGGTATTGTTTGCGGCGTACAACGCATTCCTGTCACGTATTGCAGGTCAGGAAGAAATGATCATGGGTACGGTAATTTCGGGCCGTCCGTCGGTCGAATTAGAAGGAATCGTCGGTATGTTCGTCAATACATTGGCGATTCGTACTTTCCCAGAGGGCGATAAATCGTTTACGACCTATTTACAAGAAGTGAAACAGACTTTGCTTTCTGCTTATGAAAATCAGGACTATCCATTTGAAGAGTTGGTTAAGAAACGAGTCGTGCAACGAGATATGAGCCGAAATCCATTATTCGACACGATGTTTACATTGACGAATAAGAGTGAAGATCAGGATCATGGCGTACGGATTCGTCCATTTTCCTTCGAACATTCCGTTACGCAGTTTGAGCTTACTTTATCAGCTGTAGAAGGGGAAGACACCCTATCCTTCAGCTTTGAATATTCCGCAGCACTGTTTAAACGAGAGACAATCGAACGCTGGAAGGATTTGTTCAGCCAATGGTTAACCTCGCTGACAAGTGAAGACGGGCGCCCAATTGCCGCTATAGATCTATTGACGCCGCAAGAAAAGCAACGTCTGTTGATCGAGTTTAACGATACGGCTATCGACTATCCAGTGGATAAAACCGTCCATCAGCTCTTCGAAGATCAGGTAGAACGTACGCCAGATCATATTGCTTTGAAGTATGGCACAACTCATATCAGCTATCGAGCGTTGAACGATAGAGCCAATCGGTTGGCCAGAGCGTTGCGGCACAAAGGCGTCAAACCTGAAACCGTCGTTGCGATAATGGAAGAACGATCTGTGGACATGATTGTTGGCGTGTTGGCGGTACTCAAGGCTGGAGGGGCATATGTCCCGATAGATCCCGACTATCCACAAGATCGTATTGATTACATGCTTGAGGACAGTAAAGCGTCGATTATATTGACGAAAAGCCGATTTTTACAGGACAGAGTATGGGATGCAGTGGTGTTAGATCTTGCTGAGGAAGCTTTATATGCGGAGGATGGCTCTAATCTAGAACGGGTTACGGAAATGCACCATTTGGCCTATTTCATTTATACATCTGGGTCAACAGGCAAACCAAAGGGCGTTATGAATGAACACTGTAATCTAGCCGCTTATTTGTATACCTTTATTCAGCAGTTTCATATTGATCATCGAGATACGGTACTGCATCTACAGTCGGTTTCCTTTGACGGCGCGGTTGACGAAATGTACCTAGCGTTGTTATGTGGCGGCACTGTATGTATCGCCAATAAGACAGAGGGGCTAGATACGGATTTACTCGAAGCCATCATTGAACGAGAAAACATCACGGTACTATTTTGTTCTTCGCTGCTTTTAAGTGAATTGAATCAACGGTTGTCCGTTAGTCATCCCATTAGACTTTTCTATCCTGGCGGGGATGTTGTGAAGCCATCGTATTACTCTAATTTTACAGATCGTCTTGTGTACAACATGTACGGACCGACCGAAGCGACGGTTACGACTACTTATTACAATTGCTTGGAGCCATGCGGACACAATGTTCCGATAGGGAAACCGATGCCTAATAAACAGGTTTATATATTGGGGCCTCAGGGGCAAGTTCAACCGATCGGCGTACCTGGCGAGCTCTACGTTGCGGGTGTTGGACTAGCCAGAGGCTATTTGAATCAACCCGAACTCACAGAGGCCAAATTCGTGGCTAACTCGTTTGTCCCAGGAGAAAGGATGTATCGGACTGGCGATTTCGCGAGATGGCTGCCTGACGGCAATGTTGAATACTTGGGCAGAATGGATCAGCAGGTGAAAATTCGCGGGTATAGGGTTGAATTGGGCGAAATTGAAGCACAGCTCCACTTGCATAAATCAGTTGATGAAGCAATCGTGCTTGCGGATGAAAGCCCAGAAGGCGATAAACTATTAGTCGCGTATATCGTAGCTGAAGATCGGCAAACCAACGCATTCTGGCGGCAATATTTGGCTCGATCGCTGCCATATTTTATGGTTCCGAGCGTTATCATTCAGTTGGATGAGATGCCTTTGACGCCTAATGGAAAAATCGATAGAAAAGCTCTTATTTCCATACGTACTATAGCAGACGAGGAAGCTGCCTATTCAGCGCCTCTGGATACAACCGAAGTGAAGCTTGTCGCGATTTGGGAAGACATACTGGGCAGAGACAGAATTAGCCGAACCGATCATTTCTTTGAACTTGGCGGTCATTCTCTTAAAGCGATGGCGGTAGTCAAGCAGGTCTATCAGCAATTTCAGGTTCACATGCCATTGTCTCAAGTATTCAAGCTGCCGGTTCTACATGATCAAGCGATGTACATTCGGAGCCATGAAGCTTCCGTGTATACGCAAATCGACCTTGTTGAAAAGAGAGACGTTTATCAGTTGTCATCCGCGCAGAAGCGGATGTACATTTTGCATCAGATGCAGCCGACGTCCATCGTCTACAATATGCCCGATGCACTGCTTATCGAAGGTAATTTGGATTTTAACCAAATGGAACAGGCGCTGCGGAAGCTTATTCAAAGGCATGAATCTCTGCGTACTTCATTCATTCGGGTTGAAACGGAGCCTATGCAGCGAATCGATGACGAGGTGAGCTTTGTATTAACCTATCGCCAGCTGGAGAATGTAATCAACTCCACGACAGACATCGAAGCTACTATGGCCGAAATGATGAAAACATTCGTGCAGCCTTTTGATCTCAAAATGGCTCCGTTATTCCGTGCAGAACTGATACAGCTGAATCCGAATCAACACATTCTTCTTCTCGATATGCATCACATTACCAGCGATGGCATGTCCAACGATATTCTGATGGATGAATTGGGAAGTCTGTATTCGGGCGAGCACTTGCCGGAATTGCCGCTTCACTACAAGGATTATTCGGTGTGGCAAAACAAGCTGACTGCGGAGGGTGAGCTAGACAAACAGGAAGCCTACTGGCTGAGCCAATTCGCGGGCAGCTTACCTGTTATCCAGTTACCGACGGATCATCCACGTCCTAAGGTATCGGATAACCAAGGCGATTCCATCCAGTTTAGTATTGATGAGGCCTTAACAATGGGGCTTCGTAGGTTAGCGGCCGAGACGGGTGCGACGCTAAATATGGTTCTTTTGGCAGGATACACCTTATTATTTCATATCTATTCGGGGCAAGAAGACATCGTTGTTGGAACGCCTGTTGCTGGGAGATTACACCCTGACCTCGATAAAATTGTCGGCATGTTCGTCAATACGCTGGCGATTCGCAGTCAGCCGTCTAAAGAGCATACAATCCTAAGCTTTATCTATGAGGTTAAGAGAATTTCGCTCCAAGCCTATGAGAACCAAAGTTATCCCTTTGAAGATCTCGTGAAAAAGGTAGTTACAACCCGCGAAGCCAATCGCAATCCGCTGTTCGACGCGATGTTTACTTTGCAAAGTGCGGATACTGACGTACTCCCGAATATGTCGCTGCCCGTGCAGTCATTGAATATCAACGTGAAAACAGTAAAGGTAGATTTGACATTGACAGCTAAGGAAATAAATTCAGACGGCATGATATTCGACATCGAATATGCCACTGCGTTATTCGAACGACATACCGTTCAGCGGATGGGTCGACATTTGGTGCAAATTATGAACACCATGGTTAATCGGCCAAGTGAAAAGCTCTCAAATATCACAATGATAGACGCAGAAGAGAAGCAGCAGGTTTTGGAGATTTTCAATAATACGAAGACGGATTATCCTAGGCATCAATCACTAATTAGCCTCTTTGAGGAGCAAGTGGAAAAATCCTCTGAACAAGTAGCAGTCGTGTTCGGTGATGATAAGCTTACTTATCGGGAGCTTAACCAAAAGTCCAATCAAGTAGCCGGCGAACTATTGGATAAGGGCATACAGCCAGGAGGCATCATTGCAATTCTGATGGACCGCTCGATCGATATGATCACAGCGATCTTGGCTGTTTTGAAAACAGGAAATGCCTACTTACCGATTGATCCAGAGTATCCGCAGGAACGTATACAATATATGCTTCAAGACAGCGGATCTCGCTGCTTGCTGACAATCGAGGCTCTATTCTCACAAACAACGTCATCTGTGGACTTCTTGACGACCATCATTATGCTGGACGCCATGGAAGTAGGTAAACAAGAAACCTTACCTGTCATCGTACCTCGAAAAGGATCGGATCTTGCCTACGTGATGTATACTTCCGGCACGACTGGAAAACCAAAGGGAATCATGACGACACAAGCGAATATTACCCGAGTCGTGAAGGGAACGAATTACATTGAGATCGGGGAAGATGATGTCGTAGCTTCATTGTCTAATTATGCTTTCGATGGGTTTACCTTCGACTTCTTTGGAGCTTTGCTAAACGGCGCTACGCTTGTAATCGTACAGAAAACCGATATTCTTGATATCAATCAGCTCAGTCGAATCCTCATCGACCAACGAATTACCGTTATGTTTGTCACAACCGCTTTATTCAATCTGCTTGTGGATACCCGGTTGGACAGCTTAACGCATCTGAGGAAAATTTTGTTTGGCGGAGAACGCGTATCCGTGAATCATATGCGCAAAGCTCTTGCAGCTCTAGGCGCTGGTAAACTCCTTCATATGTATGGACCGACGGAGAGTACCGTTTATGCGACGTTCTATCCTGTAGACGAAATTGCTGCCGAGGCAATTACGATTCCAATCGGTAAGCCTCTTAGCAATACGGAAGCCTATATTCTTGGTGCAGGAGGGCAGTTGATGCCAATTGGCATCACAGGGGAACTTTGCCTTGCCGGGGACGGATTGGCATTAGGTTACCTGAACCTACCGGAGATGACAGCGGAGAAATTCGTGGTGCATCCTCTGGAGTCCGGCAGATTAATCTATAAGACCGGAGATTTAGCGAGGTTCTTACCAGATGGGAATATCGAGTTCATAGATCGTATCGATCACCAAGTTAAGATTCGCGGCCACCGCATCGAATTGGGGGAAATTGAGAGTCGGCTGTTGGAGCTTCACTCTTTGAAAGAAGCGACTGTTCTCCTATTTGAGAAAGCAGGAGAAAAATCGCTTTGTGCTTATTACGTAACGGATTCCCTTAGTTCGATAAGTGAAATTCGGGAAGAGCTAACCAAGAGCTTGCCGGAATATATGATTCCTGCTTATTTTGTACCGCTAGCGAAGATGCCCTTAACTCCAAACGGTAAAATCGACCGTCGGGCTCTACCAGAACCTACATTGGCTCATGCTGCTTCCCACGAACAAGCTAAGCCGCAGAACAAAATGGAAGAGCAGCTAGTAGCCATTTGGATGAAGGTACTGGCCAAAGATACGATTGGGATTCACGATAATTTCTTTGAAATTGGCGGACACTCTCTGCTTGCTACCAAGCTTGCTTTCGATATTTTCGATGAATTTAAGGTGAAATTCCCTTTGGTCGAAATCTTTAACCACCCGACAGTTCACAAATTGGCTGAATTCGTAGGCACTTTACTTCCAGCAGAAGAAGAGAGAGAGAGGGACGAACAACTGCTTCTCCTGAAAGAAGGCACTGACAAGAACAAGCATCTCTTCTTCATTCATGCGGGGGATGGCGAAGCGGAGCCTTACGTTCCATTTAGCCGCTATTTGTCCGAAAGCTTCCAATGCTGGGCAATCAAGGTTGCCTCGCTGCAGGATCATGAACCCGTCCCGTTATCAATTGAAGAGCTTGCAAGATCGTATGTTGACAAAATCCGTAAAGTACAACCTGAGGGCAGTTACTATTTGGCAGGATGGAGTATTGGGGGGACGATTGCCTTCGAAATTGCCCGATGCTTGGAAGAACTGGGCTTTACGGTTGGATTTATAGGGATGTTCGACTCTCCGTTTGTGCAGGGAGAAACAGTAGAAGGCAACTCATTTGAACAAGTATCGGAAATGAAGCTTTTAGCGAATATGTTCGCACCATTTATACATTCACCGCTTGTATCGAGATTATTGGAACATACCGTTCGTTCAGAGCAGGTGTGGCATACCTTCCTAACATTGGCAGAGAAAGAGCAAGTAAGCGATGAACTATTGGCGATGCTTCTATCTAATAAGGAGCTAATTGCGAGTATGCCTGAGGTGGAGAACTGCAAAAGCTTGTCTGAGCTTGTAAAGATCTACAACGTATGCCGCTCGTTAACTTACGCTCGTGATCATTATGTTGCTGCCAATCGGATTGAAGCTAGATTGGACTTCTTCCAAGCGTCGACGAGTCCAGTGGAAAATATGGGCGCGAAATGGCGTGATCTGTCTGCTCAGCCAGTCATCATTCATGAAGTCGTGGGAGATCATTACTCCATGTTCCGTATGCCTCTGCTCCATGGACTTGCGTCCACATTTGATCGTGTACTTATGGATACTGTATTTGCTTACAATCGTGAATAAGAAATACCGTCGAATACTTAGTACCCCATACACAACGAGGAGGACGACATGAATCAACCTATCACATGGGACGGATTAAATCCGTTCCCTCTTTACCGGCAAATGCGCGATACGAATCCCGTGTACAAAGACACCAATCATTCTTGGAATGTGTTTCGATATGAGGATGTGAAGCAGGTGTTGAACGATCATAACACCTTTTCTTCCCAGGTTTCTTTTGAGGAGAGAAGCATACTATCTATGGATCCTCCAAGGCATCAGAAATACCGTTCAATGGCAAGTCAACTGTTTACACCCAAGATGTCCATGGGAATTGCTCCGCGCATTTCTACAGTCGTGAAGGAATTAATCAGTGCTTTGAGGGGACAGGAAGAAACAGATCTTGTCCGGAGCCTCTCGATTCCGCTGCCTCTTCATGTCCTGACGGACTGGTTAGGCGTTCCTCCCGAAGACAGACTCCCTTTTCAAAGGTGGTCTGAATTGGAAGTGAAGTATAATTCATTTACCGGCGGCATGGACGCCTATGAGAACGAAAGCGAAACGCTTCAAAATGAGCTTTGCAGCTACTTCCAATGGATGATTGATAACCGACGTAGGGAGCCAAAGGACGATTTGGTTAGTGCACTGCTGTCTGTTAAAGCAGATACAGGCGGATTTACCGACGGAGAATTAGTTGATTTTTGTTTCTTGCTTATTATTGGAGGAATTGAGACGACAGCACACCTTTTGACGAATACGGTGCTTACACTAGATGAACATCCAGAGGTCATACAAAGGATTGGTAATGATCCAGATGCTGTTTCCAAAGTTATTGATGAAGTTCTGCGGTATCGTTCACCCGTTCAATCGACGTTCCGCATCGTTCTTCAAGACATTGAAATAGGTGGCCATTTGATTGGCAGGGGAGAACCGATAAACGTTTGGTTAGGAGCAGCAAATCGGGACGAACGGGTATTCGACAACGCGGAAGCCTTCGATATTGATCGTAAAAACAACACAAACCACTTGGCATTCTCGAGCGGCATCCATCACTGTCTTGGTGTTCATCTGGCAAAATTAGAAGTGAAAATAGCCATTACCGAATTGCTTACCCATTTGAGCCGATTTGAGCGAATACGCGAGAAGGAATTAGTGCCGATTCATAGTACTGTACTGCTTGGGCTGGAAAGCTTACCAATTAACTACAAATTCGTAGAGACAAATTTTCGCTAACCAAACCTCACCGAATTCTTACAAAAAACGTAAGTAACCAGTGAAACAAGTAAAGTAATAATCATCGTATATTGAATTGTACTGTGCCTTTCGAGTCGCCTAGCGATAGCTTGTGCCAAAAGAAAACATATCGAAAGTGAAGCTAGGGTCGGGTGCGAAATGCACTCGACTTTTTTAGTCCGCCTCATAATCGCATAATCTAGGTGGTTCATTTTCAATAATATAGACAACCCGAGATGCCCGAGATGCTGGAAGACCCATCTAGAAAACGGGGAAATCAGTGTGCAAGCTGCAGTTGGATCCTTTTCGGGAGCTAGACGAAGGATGGAGATACATGCATGATATTTTATGGACAACCACTACCTTGTTTGATAAAGTGAAGAAAACAAATACCCATAGAATGTTAGGAAGTGAAGCGATGAAAATTGCACTTTTGATCGTCGATATGCAAAAAAATTCCCTGCAAGACCATCCTGTGGCAAGCGCATGCGAGTATATTAATCATGTTGCTCAAATTCTGCGTTCCAGCGGGCATCAAGTCATTCATATTCAAGATGTAGAAGATGCCGAGGTTGTTAGTCCAGAACTGCTGGAGTTCATTCCTGAGATTCAAATGGAGAATGATGACCTCATTGTGAAGAAGACTTTCTCCAATGCTTTCTGGAAAACAGAATTAGAACAAATTCTGCTCGATCGTCAGATTGGCCTTGTCGTGGTAGCAGGTTTTGACGCCGGGAATTGCGTCTTATTTACATACAATGGAGCGATTGAACGCGGGTTTAAGGCAGCCATTTTACAGCGTGGAATTTTGAGTGCAAAAGAAGATCTTATTGCCCTTACATACCGTGATCGCCATGTTATTTCGTATCCGATCATTGAGTTCATGGTTCAGCAATCATAAATCAACTAAACGGAATAGCCCATCATTAGGCTGCCGAGTGAGCTCTCGGTAGCCTTGACACGTTATATTCAACTTATTTTCACCGATTGTCGACCGTATGCGGCTGTTCCTCACCAACGAGGGAATACCAAAAGGCTCTGGGCGCTTGTTCACACAAACGCCTGCCACCAGGGATGCCGCCGTAACTTTTTTGTTTAATGGGATAATATTGTTCTCAAAAGCAATCGACAAGAACTTTATCTCATTCCCGACGAGTTATAACTAATACCAAGCTTTAGTTACAACTGGCTCGAAAATAGCTATAGTGGAAGCTGATTTGCACGCTATAAGGATTATCCAGTAAGGCTTCTTCGCCGAACTTCTTGTCGTATAGCTTATAACTATCATATAATAGTAAATAAATATAATAGTTAATAAATATTTTAATCTATAGGCTTATAATTGATCCAGAAAAGGTGTGTGACTAGGTCGCGCCCTGTCTTGCTGTAGCGCCTAAGCAGGAGCGCCTACTTCCTTTCTGCAAATTTTAGGGTATAAGGATGGTAAAAATGAGCAACAGAGAAACTAAAACAGACGTCATCTTAATTGGTGCCGGAATCATGAGTGCGACTTTAGGGACACTTCTGAAAGAATTAGTACCGGAATGGGAAATTACAGTGTTTGAGAAGCTCGAAAATGCAGGAGAAGAAAGCTCTAACGAATGGAATAATGCAGGAACAGGGCATGCGGCACTGTGCGAGCTTAACTACACTGTCGAAAAACCAGACGGATCTATAGATATTAGCAAAGCTATCAAAATTAATGAACAGTTTCAGCTTTCAATGCAGTTTTGGTCTTATCTTGTAAACAGCAAGCTGATACGTAATCCGCAGGACTTTATCATGCCAGTGCCTCATATGAGTATGGTACAAGGGGAACAAAATGTAACGTTTTTAAAGAAACGTTTTGAAGCGATGTCAAATAATCCTCTGTTTCAAGGGATGGAATTTTCCGATAACCCTGGAAAACTGATCGAATGGATTCCACTTATTATACAAGATCGTCCATCGAATGAACCTATTGCGGCAACAAAAATCGACTCTGGAACTGATGTCAACTTTGGTGCTTTAACACGCATTTTGTTTGACCACTTAAAGAGTAAAAACGTCGATTTCAAATACAAACATAGCGTTGATAATATGAAACGTACTAGTGACGGCTCGTGGGAATTGAAAGTACGAAACGACAGCGGTAATGTCGAACGCCATACTGCAAAATTCGTCTTTATCGGAGGCGGGGGAGGAAGCCTGCATTTACTGCAAAAATCCGGTATTCCTGAAGGAAAACATATTGGAGGATTCCCGGTAAGCGGAATATTTATGGTGTGTAATAATCCGGATGTTGTAGCGCAGCATCATGCAAAGGTATACGGCAAAGCTAAGGTTGGAGCTCCACCAATGTCTGTTCCGCATCTTGACACAAGATTTATCGACAATAAAAAATCGTTGCTATTTGGACCGTTTGCCGGCTTCTCACCAAAGTTTTTAAAAACCGGTTCAATGTTTGATTTGGTAACTTCCGTAAAACCGGATAATCTCGTAACTATGTTGTCGGCAGGTGCAAAAAACATGTCATTGACAAAATACCTGATCGAGCAAGTCATGTTATCGAAAGAAAAGCGCATGGAAGAGTTACGAGAGTTTATCCCGAGCGCCAAAAACGAGGATTGGGATTTAGTAGTAGCGGGCCAACGTGTGCAAGTTATCAAAGATACTGAAGCTGGCGGCAAAGGTACACTTCAATTTGGTACGGAAGTTATTAGTGCCGCTGATGGCTCGATTGCAGCATTACTAGGTGCTTCTCCAGGTGCTTCTACTGCTGTTCACGTTATGCTTGAGATCATTAAAAAATGCTTCCCGCAACATATGAAAGAGTGGGAACCGAAAGTTAAAGAAATGATTCCTTCTTATGGCGTATCACTAATGGAAAATCCAGAGCTTCTGCACGAAATTCATACTTCAACAGCAGAGACACTTGGTCTAAGCGAAAAAGAGCTAGCCTATAGTTAATTATTTGGATGTAGAAACAAAGGTATTTAATGAAAAAGTTTCAGTTACATTTTTCATCAATGGATAATCGTTTCTATGATGAAGAGATTGAAAAGACAATGATTAAAAAAACAGAAATACAATAAAAAATTACTTAAAGAATCTTTGATCTATCTATAGATTGAAGATTCTTTTTTTTAGAAATTCGCAGTTAAGCGTTATGCAACATGTTTTGCTTCATTGGTTCAACGTACAACTAGCCCGGAATGTGTTGGGTGACAATAACATTACCTCATTAAATACCGCGTAAATCGCGGTTTTTTTGTTTTATGGGATAAAGTTGCTGTCACGACCAATTGACAAGAACTTTATCCTATTCCCGATTTTGACTAGAACATTATCTCATTCCCGACGGAGGTATTCTGGAAGTAAGTTCCTTATCCATCATTAAACTAACCGGAGGATCGTTTAATCCCTTGCGAATACGTCTAAATAGGAATAATTTGCAAACTTCGCAAATATATCTTTAGCCGAAACCCTTGCTTGATATGAAAGAACTAAATTTAAGTTACCATTCATTAAGCCGTCTAGTGTAATACGTTTTTTTCTATATATGGTTGAATCTTTCATTATTCTTTCATTTGGCTATGTTAGTCTTATATTATGAATGTTATCATTCCGCCCACGAATTGAAATCTCCAGTAACTCGGAAAAGTCTGAAATCGCATCCTCAGCCAGTTTGACAGCCTTAGCCTCATCAACATGCAGCAGCAATAGGGTTTCAGCAAATCTCGCGAGATTCCACGTGGCAATATGCGGCTGATTGCCATAGGCATAGCGACCATCAATGTCATTGGAACTAAATACCGTTGCTGGGTCATAGTTATCCATGAAAGCGCAAGGATGCAAACAGCAAAGCGGTAGCCGTTTTTTATATAGCTGGGATACAATTTGGGATTGTGGTAAATATCCCCAAATACCAGGGAGGATAAAATGAGGCTCAATATCGAACCATCGGCATCTAAGAAGGCGAGCTATTATGATGTGCAGAAGCTGTCCTCCGGTTCCCGTACCGATACGCGCGTGCTGCCTTTGATACTGGAACCGCAGCAGCTCAGCAACTGGTGCTGGGCTGCCTTGTCTGCCTCCATAGGCCGATACTATGGCGCTGTGGACATGGGACAGCCGGAAATCGCTGGCAAGCTGCTGGCGATGGACTGTTCCCGCCATATGGAGGAACCGGAGGTTGCTACCGCCTGCAACACGGTTGCGATGCTGGATGACGCTTTGCGGCTTGTCGGCTGCTTCAGCCATTGGAGCCCCGCCAAGCCGGCGTTCGAGCGCATCGCCATGGAGATTGATGCCGGCCGTCCCGTGTGCTTATGCCTCGAATGGAAATTCGGCGGTACGCATTATGCCGTCATAACTGGTTATTCCGCGCGAGCGGGAGACGTGTACATCGAGGACCCGCTTCATGGCTCATCGGTGCAAGCGTATGCTTCATTTCCCGGCGGCTATTTGGGATCGGCTGGCTATTGGCGAGGCACCTATTGGACGCAATCACCCCTGAACATGGAAGGGAGGTGATGTGGAACTTTCTGGTTGAGCAGGGCATACAGGCATGCAGGCTTACAGTTATACTGTCGTAAGCTTTCAGCCATGCAGCCAGCTATCAGCGATACTCACGTATTGAGGAGATGAAGGTATGAGTCAATTTGATGTAGCGATCGGCATTAAAAAAGAGACGCTCGATCAAGGCGCAAGCCAGTTGTATGCGGATCAGCAAGTGAGAAGCCGGATCTTTAAAGGAAGTACCGAGATTAAAGGAGGGACGGCGTCCTGGGACATTCAACAGGCTCCAACCTTCACACTAGAAGCCCCTCCCCAGAACCGTTGGAATCAATCGATCGACAGCTCTGGGGGGAATCCCAAGCCGGAAGACCGACCGGTCGCCAATGCATTTCAACTGGTATTTCCCCAGTTTGCTGCGCAATATGTCAAAGGGAAGTCCACCGTGTCCGGTACGACGGAGGTCGTTGTATTTGCGACGCTTGATGAACAGCAGGACAATTCGAAGCTGACGATAAAGCCGGTAGCGGTCTGGCTGGATGAAAGCAAAATGACGGGCTGGGATAAGTTCGTATTGAACCAGATCATCCTGACCCAAGTGTTTGTAAAGGCTAGCGAACTACTATCCGGTTTATCCATTCCGATCTTGCATTTTTCTAAACAAGGCATTCAACTGGATTTCACCCCGCCCTTAATTACCGTAGCCGATCAGTTGCTGTTAATGGCAGCCAGCTTGAAAAGCAAAGGCAGCGTCGATATCACCGGCGTCAGCTGGCCGGATAAGCCGCTGTTTTTCCTGCTGAGCCGGGATGTGATTCAGTCGGCGGCGCAGCAAAAAGTGGCGACGATGCCGCCTTATTCGGACAGCGGGAAATACGGTGTATTAAGCTACGAGTTCAGCGCTTCGCTGCGAGGCGTGGACGTATCGCTGGATGCAGGCAACGCGCCGCACGCAAGCGCGAAGCTGAACTATGATTTTTCGGGCGCTTTAAAGCCTTTTGGTGCAGGGGGACCCTGCGCCATTAGCGCAGGCGGAAAATCCTTATAAAAGAAGAGAGGGGGTAGAAACACATGAATGTAGATGTGGCGATCGGTTTGAACGAAGATTCGATGAACCGTGTGGCGGTCTCTCTGTTTAACAAACCCGGCCTGCAGAGCAAACTGTTCAGCGGATCGCAGAAGTTGAATGTGTTGGGTGTGAACATGACCGTGGGCTGGCACGTACAGCAACCGCCGATCATCGATTTAAAGGCGCCGTCCGGCCAGCAGTGGCAAGCGGCTGTGAAAATTGACGGCACCACGCCGCAACCTGAGGCGAATGCTTTTGTGGCCCGGTTTAACAACCTGCGAGTCACGCGTACCCGGGTCGATACGGGGGAAGTTTCTGAGGCGGTGACCAGCGTGCAGGCAATCTGCACGGTTGCGATCAGCCCTTCCAACAAGCTGACGCTGACGCCTGTTGCTGCCGTCGTTGACCTGAAGGACAGCAGCCCGCAGGATCAGACGATTTATAAGCTTTTTCTCATTCCCAAAGTGCTTCAGATGGCAGCCACCCTGCTGACTGGCGAGCAAATTCCGAATTTGGATTTTCAAGGGGTCCAATTTGGCCCGGTTGTGCTGGCGGTTGGCAGCGGCAAGCTGGTTGCAGCCGCAAGCTTACCCGGAAGACCAGTTCCGGTGATACCGGATCTTGCTGGCTTTCCTGACGGTGCTTTCACCGTTTTGCTCAGTCCCGACGCTTTACAGCAAATGGCGAGTCGGGGCGTGCAGACTTTGCAGGGCAAATCAACAAGCACATCCGGCAGTGAAAACTACGGTATATTTAAGGCCAATTACGGCGCAAGCGTCACCTTGCGAAATGTGGCGGTTTCCGTAAATCCGGCCAACTTGACGACCGTTCATGCATCGCTGCATGTGGCAGCTGCTGCGGGTGCGGGCGTAGACGTTTTCGGGGCGATTGGCGATACGATCGCTGACGGTGCCAAAAAAGTTGCCGACGGCGTCGTTGATACGGCCAACAAAATTGCGGATGCGTTCAGCAGCTACTAAGTTTATGGCTATGCCATTTTGAAAGGAGAGAACCCGAGATGTCCGAGATTGGACTCAATTATTCGGCTTCTACGCAGCCTTCTGATGTCGGAGCCGACATCGGCTTGAGTTTTCAAGATACGACCTTAGTGGCTACGATCGAACATATTGACAACTTTATCATTAGCCTGACGCCGTCCGGCGGCGTATCGGAACAAATCGTTTCCGGTGTCGCCTGGCCGCTCGCACAGCTGCTTGGCGCAGTCCTGCCGCCGCTGGCAACGTCGCTTTTCGCTGGCTTCCATTTTCCGCTCATCACGATATCGCCCACTACACAGAAGGTAGACGGTGAGGAACTTCAGATAACTCCCGGTCAGCTGCAGCTTGTTAATTTTAACAATATGCTCCTGATTCAAGGCAATGTGGATATCGTCTGACGCAAAAAGAGAGGGTGTTCACAATGAGTTTTCTTAGTTATAACATTCAAATCGCTCCCAATCCGGCCTTCCATCTGTCTTTGAGCGCAGCTCCGGATAGTGTCACCATGAAGGTGGATAAGTACGACAATTTTTCCGTGAATGCCCAGGTTACGAACGTGGACAGCGCTGAGAGCATTTTTGCCAGTGTGATCACGCTTGGGTCGCTTAAAATTGCGGTGCCGATAATCGGACAAATCATCGAGTCCAAAATCGAGAAAAAACTGAAAGAAGCCCTGGACGAACAAGTCGGTCAAACGCACACGCTGCAGCTTGGCGAACCGCTAGGTTATACCATGGAAGTCCAGGGTGTCAAAGTGAAACTGGCGCTGAATACGGTCAATCTCGCAAATTATAACGGCATGCTGATGGCAACAGGGGATGTGCGGATCGGCCAAGGTTAATGAGCTTCTAGTACCTGGGGGAAGGAAAGGGGAACATGTGATGAACGAACAAATGAAGAAATTTCAGGACGCATGGGAGCGCATGATCGAAAAATCGGGAAACGGGCCGGACTCCGTGACGCCAAATGAACTTGCCAAGCTATCCATGCCGGATTCGCCTGCCTATCCACTGGCAAGGACTGTTCAAATGCCGGAAGGTTTTTCTTACCCTACCGGGACTGTAGGATTTCGCTTAAAAGACCTGTTTGTGGAGGCAGCCGGACCGTACGTTACCGGAACGGAACCGGGAGAGGAAAACAGTGCTTCGCTTAAGCTGAGGCTTGTTCTGGATCGTGTCCAGTTGACGGGACGCTACGTGCTGGAGGTGAAACCGGATCCTGTAGTGACTTTGGATACCGCAGGCAATTTGATGGATTTGCCAGAGGTAAGCTGTCGTCCGCTGGCGGCGGGTTCCGGCGGAGACGAGGACCCTGTCGACCCACAGGTTGAGCAATGGCTCGATCAAGCGCGGGAACAGAGAAAGCGGCTAATGGATACCGATAATGGCATCAAATTGATTGATTTGTATAACGAACATAACGAGGTATATGAGCAAGTATTTCGTGAGTCGCAGGCGATGAAAACGACCTGGCAGCAAGGAGGCGTAACACGAGCTATGTCCGCGGACACTTCTGAAGCAATCGATGGCAATTCTGATATAAACGACAAATTGTACAAACGATCCGATACCGGTGAAGCCGTAAGCTACAACGCGCACTCGTTCACCCAGCAGTTGGCTGTAGCGATGAATACGGTCATGACAGACCCGAGCTTTGACCCGTTCGAAGCCGACTCGGTTCCGCAAGGCAAGTATTTGGAAGCTTCGAAAGCCGCATTAGCCTTTGGCAAGGCCGTAAAGACCACAGGGAACGATAAAAAGAACGTAAATCCGCTAAAACCGCAAGACGTCTTGGCAACCGTCGATAATCACCAAGGAAGTTTGCCGACGGTCAAAGACGAGGAGGTCGTCAATTTGCTCCAGCAGGGCGCGGGGCCTGGCGGTAGTGGATCGGACGGCAATTTGGGCTGGACAGTTTTGGATGAGGAGGATCGTTCCATGCTCCGTAATCTGTACGAGGCCAACTTGAAAGAAAGGGCCGAAAAAGGGAAGTTTGCCGGGGTTCCTCTTTTCGAAGGCGTATGCGAGGCGTTCATCGGGTGCGTGGAAGCGGACGTCCATATCTCGGTGGAGCAGACAACCGAGGGGGAAAAGGAGCATTTGCTGATCCCGCGCGTCGTTGTCGATGTGCCGGCGTTTGCGCTCGATTTGGACGACGCCCATTGGTATGGTGCCGTCGGTGAAGTGGCGACCGAGCGGCTGGAGGGCATGCATTTTATCCGCAGTTTGTTGTATAACGCCATCGTGGACCGACTACAGTCTTTCCTGCGAGAGCATGTCGAAACCGTTAACCGGAAAAGTTGGGCTACTTTATGAAAATGACGTTCCCCCAAAATGTGCTGGCTGAACATACCCGAGACCCGCTTGATGCCATAAGGGAGGAACTGCTGGCTGAAGATTTGGAGCGGTTTTCCGAAATGTTGACGGAAGCTCTTGCTCCGCAAAAGCCCTATTTGACCGAAATCGAGTACGAACTGTACCGCAGGGGGAAGAAGGTACGGCCGATCATGATGCTGCTTTGCGCCCGCATGATCCACGGCCCCTTTGCCCCGCTGCCAAAGAAAGTGATACAAGGCGCCGTTTCACTGGAAATGCTGCATGTCGCCACGCTCATTCATGACGATATCGTCGATCATGCGCTGCTGCGACGGGGCATGCGTTCAGTCAATGCCGCAAGAGGGACGGAAACGGCTGTCATCGTCGGCGACATGCAGTTTGTGCAGGCGATTCGCGGTTTCGTTGATGCAATTGATACGCAACAGGATATGGGACTTGTCAAACTCGTACTGGATACGTCATTTAAGATTTGCTGCGGAGAGCTGGATGAATTGCAAACCGATCCGGCTTGGGATACGGAAACCCTTTTAGCGCGCTATATGGAAACGATAGAAAGAAAAACGGCTGTTCTTTTCGGTTTGGCGTGCGAATCGGGCATTTCGCTGGCGGGGGGAAGGACTGGCGATACCCGGAGAGGCGGATTTTACGGACGCCGTGTCGGCAGAGCTTTTCAGATGATGGACGATCTGCTTGACTTTGTGGAGAGCGATGCGTCGGCTGGTAAAACCAAGGGCACGGATCTTGCGCAGCGCCGACTCTCGCTACCCGTTATATATGCGATGGCTGAGCTTGGAGAGGATCATGCCGTCACCCGGATCATGCGGGGAGCCTCTTACACGGTCGAAGAGCTGGGCGAAGGTGTCGATGCGGTTATGCGCACAGCAGGTTTTGCGCGCGCTTACGTGGATGCGAGAAACCAGGCACTCGAAGCCGTCGAGCATTTGCGTCCTTTTCCGCACAATCGGTACCGGAGCGCTTTGGAAGAGATCGCGCTGCATGTGGTGAACCGCGGATTTTAACGAATGATTTGCAAGGCTAAGGAGGGCCAATCATGGGGGCAAAATTGATTACCTTTGTGCTCAATACGATGCGTGAACGCGCGAACGATCCGACCAACGCCAAATACTGGCTGCCGCCTAAGCTGGAAGGATTGGAAAAATCGGACGGCCAAGGCAAGCAGCTGCCTTTTCACGCCGATCAGTGGTCGCTGGGGGAGCTTCAAGACACCGGCGGTCAGACCATTCGGGAAGCGATCGAGAATGCCTGGTGGTCGCTTGTAGGGAAAATGGCGCCAAAAGCGGTGCCGCCGACCGACATGAGCTTGTTTATGCCGATTTCCAATCCGGCGAAGCCATGGCCTGAATTGACAATAAACGGGATCATTGTGAACGGACTCCATAATATTTGGGTACTGCCGGATGCGCCAGTGAACGTAACAGAGAACGGCTACGACGTGCTAGTGACCTTGGAGACGGGGTTCTACGACGGCCTTGATCATCAGGACGGACATGATCATAATCCTGCGCTTCCGCAGATGCAACTGACAGGAAGCTATGAACTGAAAATGAGCGTATGCGCCGCCAGCAAAAGCAATCCCGCCAGCTGCACCGACGTTCGTCTGACTTTGCCCCGCTTGGATTGGCCGGTTCAGGATATTACCGGTACGGGGGATATGACTGTCCATATTCACAACTTTTACATTGATGCAAAGGTTCACATCGCGGTTGATGGAAAAGCGGACGACCAAGCTGGCAGAACGGTGAACGTGAAGGTCAAAAGCCTAAACGTACGGGGCCAGGCGCCTGGCGAGGTGCCGTCCTATGTCCTTGATCCGGACAGTCTAACCATCCATACGATTCTCAATCAAACGATAAAGGACATTTGGAAAGTCCAGGTCATAAATGCTTTTGAAAATCCTCAGACGCATCGTTCGTTTACTGAGCATATCAATACGATGCTGAACGGGGAAGATAACCTGAACCGGATTGGTGAGATGCTGTCGAGCCAATTGCTGAAAGCGTTCGACGATACACTTGGAGTCGTGCCGCAGGGCCAGCTTCCGGACGATGCGGGCCAGCGAGGGACCAACCCGGTTGACCAGTATGCGTTTGATCGGCTGCGTTACGCCCTGAACAGTCCAGCCAGTCCATACTATTTGCCTATAGCGCTAGGCAGAATCAAAGATCCCAAGCTCGATCCGTATCAGGCGGAAGTTATCTCACTTGGCGACCAGTCGTATGAAGGTATTCAGTTTCATGATCTTCGGCTCTCGCAGGTTCAGATAACTGGACTCTCCAATCTGACGGCTCCGGCTGACCGACTGGTTCTGGACTGCTCTTTGATTCATTTGCATCTCCAGCTTGCCCGGCCTCCAATTATTGCAACCGGCCAATTCTCAATGACGCCGCAAGGCGGCACGGATGCCTTAACGGGTAACTTAAGTCTGCGTATCGGATCGGCCACCGCACAAGCGGCCATCTTGTTCGGCGGCGACGTTCTCGAAGCGCTGCGCGCTGATTTCCAAGCGTTATCGTTGTCGGCGAATTCCGCTGACATCACGATCAGTGTGCAAATTGATTCAGCTTTTCAAGATGTGATCAATGCGATTTTGAACCAAGACGACATCAAACTCAAAGCAGTGGAAAGCATCAATGACAACATAGCGCAAAATTTACAGCGGATCAGCGATGAAATCACCACTGATATTCAGAGGCTGATTGCCGAAAATCTCGACTGAGATGGGAGCAGGTGTCATCAATTTATGTTTAACGGGAGGGACCAATGCCTTATACCCATTTTCGAATGATAGCCTATGAAATTCCCACGGTGACCTACATCAATAACGATTGGCCTAGAAGTATAATTTCGGGCTGGGACGCGGGGCAAGAATACCAAACGATAGGGCGGCTGCCTGTGACGGCTCCTACAGCCATTCAAGCGGATGCGCGAATTCGCCTAAAACGGCTTGCAGGCGTAGTGAATTTGGCCTGGAATCGTTTGCAGGCATTGGGGGGAGATAACGTCAACACGCTGAAAATTTTTATTTTGCCTGAATTTTACTTTCGCCCTCCGGCGACTGTTGGTGCTGACTACACGAACAATACGTATCCCCCGCTCGTATTCAGCAGCATTTTCAACGTGTTAAATAGTATGTTTCAGCATGCGGACTTTAGAGATTGGCTGTTCATTTGCGGAACCGCACTCGGGAACACCATATCAGATACGACGGTCCAGCCAATTTATCATAACTCTGCCGCGATAGTCCGGGGAGGTCCAAGAGTTATCGTAGATAGAGGATTGACTAGACTGGCAGGCGTGCATGAAATTATTGAAAAAAGGCTAAACTCCGGCATTGACGGCATTGTAGGATCCGTCCCTGGCATGGATCCTGGAACGAAGCAAATTTTTGAAGATTGGCGGATGCGGCGGAAACGAGTTATGGAAATCGACGGCGTTAGCATGGGTCTTGATATTTGTCTGGATCATGTGAGCTCGGTCCTGAAACAGACCGTGGCCGACTGGTCGTCAAAAGAGAACGGGGCTCGTACTCCGGCTCTGAAATTTCATTTATTGACGGCTGGAGCCATGAGCATTCGCCCTTCTGATGTTGTCGCTAAGGTAGGCGGGTATGTGATACGCAACGACGGGCTTGCTACGGCACCTGCATCTGCGCGTTCGGAATTAAAGCGGGTTACCGGGTATTCGTATACGCTTCCCATTGTCGGAAGGGAAATTTCGGTAAGTCCGACAAATAAATACGGCAAGGCCGCGTTGGTAAACGTGCCTTCGGTGTCCACCTTCGATATACCCGCGGGCCCGATGCAGGTGCCCAGGCCGGGGACAGGCACCCAGTACCACTGGTTTGACCAAAGAATCGTTTTTTACGATTCTATCGTTTTACCCACATAAACTCGCTGTAACGTTACGTTCCAACAGCTCGACCATGAACGATAGGAAGCAAGGGGATGAACCTATTGAATTATGAGCAATTGAAGCAAATTTTGACGATCAAAGAAGGGGTGGCCGTTGTCTCGTCAGCGGGTTTAACGCCCAATATTGCCGATTTGTTGAGCAAAAACAACGCGGGTCAACCGATCACGATTCTCAGTGCCATACCTGGAGACGGCGACGGTATCGCTGAGACGATTGTAATCACAGGCAGATCTCATTTTTTGAATATACCCGATTTGGGTGTAGAACTTAGAGCTCACGCGGATGAGGCAGGCAACGTGCAGCTAACCCTGAAATATAA
The DNA here is from genome assembly GCF_010820665.1 of Paenibacillus sp. SYP-B3998. GTDB lineage: Bacteria > Bacillota > Bacilli > Paenibacillales > NBRC-103111 > Paenibacillus_E. The sequence goes on from NZ_JAAIKC010000003.1 coordinate 450,441, forward strand.
GCTACTCGGCGACAATCCTGGCCCGAATGACTGGAAATTTTCCAAAAGCTTTCCCACTATGCCGCAAATTGTGGACTATGACCGACCTTCCGGCGATCCGCTGGCGTTTCCGCTGGATGACCTGCCTTTGTACCAGTCGTATTACTATTTGACCAGTCAAAAACAACAGGAGCCGGATTTCAAGATTGAGCTTCAAACGGGCATTAACTTTGTGAGTTTGATGCGGCCGACCGGCATCGTCGGCATTTTGGCCACGATTTTTGGGGAGATCGCCCCGTTTACTTTGCACGGTACGATCCGCCTTCCGGCAAATACAGACATCGCGATCCCGATTCCGCTCCAATCGTATCCTTGGGATGCCGTTCAGCCGGTCCCAGGCATCCTGCTGCAAGCGGATCTTGGCCTTCGGACCACGCTGTCCGCGTTAACGTTCGAAGGAGCCGTCTTTCGCGTGTATGCACCGCATTCAGAGGAGTGGCTTCTCGAGAACGATACATACCAGCCGATATTTGCTTACAGCGGCAAGCTAAGCATCCCCAGCGCAGAGCTGGAGCTGGATTTGACGGCACCTCTGGTGCCCGGAGGCAATGAACTGCTGCTGCTCGGTCAATTTAAGGGCGTCCGTCTCAGCAAATTGGCGCAGCTCGCGGATATCGCCGGTACGGATAGTCTGCTGTCGCAGCTGCCCGAGCAAATCCGCAGCATGGGCGATGCGTTAGGGAAGCTGGAGCTCGTCGGCGCAGGGATCGAGTTGGTGGTCGGCGGCTCTGGTTTCGAGGTAGCGATGACGTCACTGACGATCGGTATGCCGGATCTAAACTGGCACGTGTGGGACGATCATTTTCAGATTGATCGGATCTTAAGCCAATTTACGGTATTAGATCCGTTTAGCCGAAGCGCCAGTCCGTCGTTTGAAGTAAGCGTGTTCGGTACGTTTGAAATCGAAGGCGTCCCGATCGATATCTATGCCGATAGCCGGAATGGCTTTCAGATCAATGCACAGCTCGCCGAAAAGCAGACGATTCCGCTCAAACGGCTGATGGAGACTTACGTGCCGGGCGTGCCTGCACCAAGCGATCTGACGATCAATGCGTTAAGCGTAAGCGTTGCGCCGGCCCGATACTACGCCATGTCGCTCGCCATGGCGATGGAGCCGGATCCATGGGTCATCGATGTCGGTTTCAGCAAGCTGACGATTCAGGATGTCGTGCTGGCGTTCACGTACCCTAAAGGCGGCCCAGTTGCTGGTACGTTCGGCGGCAGCATTACATTCGGCGATGCCTTCAAGCTGAATGTCCGTTACGATATCCCTGGCGACTTTTTGATTGCTGGTTATTTCCCGGAAATCAATCTTACAAGGGTACTGGGCAAGCTCGTGAACCAGCAAGCACCAATTCCGAGCGCGTTCGATCTGACGCTGACCCAGTCATCGGTCATGATTCAGAAGAAAGGCGCGAACTACACTTTTTTATTCGCTACGGAAATGGAGAGCTTGGGCACTTTTGCCATGGAAGTTCGCCGAGTCAGCGGCGACAACAAGTGGGGCTTTGCCGCCGGACTCAGCCTTCGTTCGCCTCGCCTCTCCTCGCTGCCAGGTTTGGGCGCCCTTTCGATGTTCGAGGATATATTTTCTCTGCAAAACTTGTTTCTCATCGTATCCAGCTTTGAAGATATCAAGTTTACGTTCCCGGAAGTCGCGAGCTTCAACCCGCCTGAGGTCGGCAAAGGCACGATTGCGCTGCCGATCCGGACCGGAGGGGTGATTGCAGGACTCAACTTGCATGCCGACTGGGTCATCCACACAGGAAACCGTCAGCAAAATTTGCTGAAAAACTTCCTGGGCCTAGATCCGCAAATCGGGATCACACTGCAAGTCGGATTCAATCCTTCTAAGGACTCGAGGCTTTATGTAAGCTATGTAACGCAGATTCAGTCGCACCCGCTAACCTGCCAATTCGGCGGTCAAATCCAAAACGGCAGCGTTGGCTTGTTCCTGAAAGGCGAAATGACTGTCGATATTCAAAATACGCCGCAAACCTTTACGCTTGAGCTCGTTTTCGTAGCCAACGGCGCGTTGTTTTCCGCTTCCATGCGGGGCAATCAACCGATTGATTTCGGCGTCTTCCAGATAGGCAATCTGGCGTTAGAAATTGGCGTTAATTGGGAAGGGATTCCGAGTTTGGGGGTAGCGGGCAGCATTACGTCCGGACATTTTGACTCGTCCATTGCCGTCTTTTTCGATTCGACCGATGTGAGAAAAAGCATGCTGGCCGGCTCATTAAGCAACCTAACCCTCAAAGACGTGCTCGACACGCTGACGGGGGACACGATTCCTTCGGAAATCAACGGGTTTCTGGATCAAGTCAAGCTTTCAGGCACGTCCGATTTTGAAATACCGCTGGAATTGGCGGATGACCTGGATAATCTGCACATCGATAAAGTGGCGCAGGCTTTTCAGACCTACGGCAAGATTCAAATTCCTTCGGAGCTGTCAAGCCTTTATGTCGTAAAAGCGGAAGCAGGCAAAACCTGGTTTATCACGGATTTGACCAAAAACATGAGACATTACCAGATTCGGACCAATACACGAACAGGGAAAATAGAAGTATCCCTGGAAGCGCAGTTTTATTGTGCGCTGGATGAGGTCAAGATCGCGGGGCTGCAGCCGTTTAAACAAGAGGTGTACGTCAACGGCAAGCTGAGTCTTTTCGGTCTTGAGGCGCAGGCAACGATCGACATTAATTTGAACGAAGGGATCGCGATAGACGCGACAATGAGCCGGATTGAGATCGGAGGCGGCAAGTTGTTTGCGATCGAATCGCATGACGGCAAATCCGGACCGCTGATCTCGGCATCTACCTTCAATCAACCCCAACAGACAGTCGAAGCGTTCCGCTCCCCGCATTTCTGCCTCAGCGGTCGTATGAATTTGCTAGGCCTGACGCGGGATGTTTATGTGAACCTGTCCAAAGACGGACTGGTATTCGAACTGAATGGGCAAATGACGCCGTTTTTGTACATGGATGTCCACGGCCACATTCAGCAGCTCGACAATATGGGCATTGGCGGCAATATCAAGGTGGGGCTTAATGATTTTGATTTGGGGCCGCTTGGCAAAGTGTCTTTGGCCACGGGGGCCGAAGGTGCGCTGGACATCGGCGTGTCCGGGGAAAAGGTGACAGCCGCCTTTAAGGCCGGCTTCCAGTTTGCTGGCCAAGGCTTTAAAATCCCGTTTGAGCTGGATGTGAAAACGGAAGCGCTCGTCCATATAGCCGAAACGGCATGGGAGAAGGCAAAGGAGGCGCTTCTGGACTATTTGAAGGATGGTGCTATTTGGGCTGAGCTGGTGGCCAAGAAGTTTATCCATGGCGTGGAGAACATGGTGAAAGTGCTTCAGGAGTACTTCCATAAAACGTTGGAACAAGCTAAGGCCATTGTGGAAAAAGCGTTGGAGATTGCCGAGGAAGCAGCCAAGTATTGCGCGATGACGACTGCGGCTAAGCATTTGTAAGGAGGGAAGGGCTCCTCCAGTTGTAAATAAAATCTTAAAAAACGGCGACGTAAGAGCAATTCTTACATCTTCGTTTTTTTTGTGTGCTTGAGCTCGGCGCATGTCAAAGCGACAGAAAAAACATGCGCCAGTGCTCCGACGCGAACGTTACCCTCAAACAAACGTCGGTCAAAAGAGCATTACCGGGAATTCCTCCCGTTATTTATATTCATATTACGAAAAGTAACCAAATAGTGGGAAATTAATCCGTCTAGTCGAACCAATTTGCTGCAAAATAGTTAATATTTTTTGAATAGGGGGAGGATGTCCACCTAAATATGCGAATGTCGCGATCTCGGCCGATTTTTAGATGGAGGTTTTCCGGCTAAACGCGCTGGACAAGATCCTAGCAACTCCAATTAGTCGGGATTATCGCGCCAAGGGCAGTTTCCCATTCAAGGTAGAAGCCCCTGATTCGATTGCTCCAATTCTTGCGCGAGTTCTCCCCAGCCGGAGGTTCTGGCTGTTTGCGCTGCGGTTAGCAGATAATCGGATGCGCGTGCCAAAATCCGACCGAGACTGCCAGATTGCTGGATATATGCGGTCAACTCCTGCCACTGAGCCGGGGCGATGTGCCCGCTTTCCACTATGCTTCTCTGGCACAAATCCCAGCGATTCCGACCGGTTTCGTCTAATAGAAACCATACGGAGGTCCGTTTCCCCTCTTCGAGATCGAGATGGATATCCTGCACGTCATCGACCAGCCGCCAGGCCAGACAAAACCGCTCCAGCGTATGAGTTAACGCTGCAGCCTTATCCGGTGCTGCAAAGGCTGCCGCCAGCAAGCGGGGCACGATGAACCAGATGGCCACCTCTTGCAAGAATTGCTCTTCATAGGCTTCAAGTCCGTCCAGCTTAGGACGTGTATGTACGGCTTGCAAGTAGTCCGCAACCGATTGTTCCACGAGCAATTCATCCGTACCGGCATGTCGGCAAAGCAAACGGCAGTGATGTTCGAAACGCTGCCAAGCAAGCGTGCGCATGTGTAAGCGCAGCACATCGGGTTTGAGCTGACCGTCGGACAGGTGATCGTCCCACAAATGGAGGAACAGCGAAAGCGCGTGTGCCGTGACGGCGGAATCCACAAAAGCGGAAGGATGATGGACGTTCAGCGTTGCGGGCACCACATGAAGAAACGACCACACCGGCACATAAAACAACCGGTAAAAATCGCCCGGCTGCCCGGCATACCGGTCGAGCAAGGTCTGCGCTTCCTGAAACAAAGCACCCGGCAAAGCGTGCATTGTCTCCATGAGCGCGTCTTGCATGGAACGTTTGAGTGCAGCCGTCTTCCCGCACAGCGTAACGTTGCCGAATCCTATAGAGGTGAAAGCCGTATGCTGACGGATGCGTAGCGGGCTTTCGAACGTTTGTGATTCCGTCATAAGGGTTCCTCCTTAGCTTGAATATACTTGCCGGGGGCCAGGATGCCGCATGGATCCAGCAGTTGCTTTAATTCTGTCAGCAGTGGGTTGCGGGCCTGCAGGTCGGCTGCCCCCTGTTCCATGTTCAGCAAGTTCAAACGATAGGGGGACAGGCCCTTCGCACGCAGCATGTCATTTACCGTCTCATGGCACCGCAGGGCCCGTGCTTCCATGTCCGCATCTTGCCGGTCGTACAACAGTCCGACGACTGCGTGAATGCGGCGGCCATCGGGGAAACGCAGCGAGATGGTTGGCTCCAGCCCGTAACCAAGGATCGCATTTTCGATCCATGCGACGAAATCGGCTGCCGCCTCTCCGAGCATCGGCAACGTAGGCGTGATCCAAATCACGCCGCAACCGTCGCGGTCCGGATGCAAATCGTCGGTTGTCGGCTGCCGTTTTCGCCAGTAGGCGCTATTGAGCGGGTTGGTCATGTCGACAGGGGCCAGCCGCCCCGGCTGCGGGGCCGTCAGCTCGACCGTGATACCGAGCGGTTCGAGCCAGGCCCGCAGCATGCCGGCCCGCAGGTGAAGCTCGTCGCTGCTGTCCGCCCATAGGGTGGCGTTGCCGACCCAGCCGGGTCCGGGTCCGAGCGCGCCTTGCAGCAGACGAGAGGCTTCCTCCCTTGACAAGGCGCGCTCCTCGCCCAAGAGGTCATAAGGAAATTGGCTTGTTTGAGCCAAGTAACGATAAGGGTTCATCATTTCCGCTTGCAAATGAGAGGGATTACGCAGAAGTGGACTGCGGAGTGAATTAATGGCGGCTGCCAGCTGTCGGCTGTCCGCCAGCAGAAAAACACCCTGCTGACGCAACTGCGGCGCGGGTGCCAGCGCCAAAGACATACGCGTGACGACGCCGAGGTTGCTCTGATGGAGCAAGCCCTGCCATAAGGGACCGAATTCGGATGCATCCGGCCGATCGGCAACAATGTCGCCCGAAGGCAGAACGACCTCGTAACCGAAGCTGCGCGCAGCCATGTTTTCATAGGGCCCCTTGCCGATCCCTTTTTCCAGTACGTTGCCGATTAAGGAAGCGTCAGGGCTCGCACCGCTCAACGGCGGCAGCAGCTCCGAGTTTTGCTCCTGCAGAAACTGGATGATATGCCGGAAAGTCACGCCGGGTTCAACGGTGATAAAAGCGAGCTGCTCGTTGTAGTCAAGAATACGGTTCATCCGTGCCAACGAGAGAAGCACGCTTCCACTTTGCACGGGCACGCGGGAACCGTACCCCCAGTTGTGCCCTGCGCTGACTGGATAGACGGGAATGCGGAAGGAGGTAGCGATCCGCAGGCAAGCGGCGATTTCATCCCTGTCCGCAGGATTCAGGATAGCAACACTGCGCGGAATGGTCCGAAAAGTCGCGGTATTGGCCAAAGCCAGTGCGCGTTCATCCAGGTTGACATGCTCTGGACCCAGCAATAGGCTCCACGCCGTCAGCGCCTCTTTGAGACGTTGGCTTTCCACAAAGTTTTCTATCGAACGGGAATTCATGACATTTCACCTCTTTCTGGCGATGACGGGTAAAGGGCTTTTCCCATATTTAATCAATTTCATAAATCACAAGCCTTGCTATGACTAATAATTTCGAACATAGAAAAAAGACTATCTCCCCAAATCTCGAAAGTGTTAGCAACCACGCAAAACACTGATATCAAATATCTCCAAGTAGAGAATCACGAATAGGTACGGGATATAGCTTTATTATGGTACAAGAGTCGGTACATTTCGCGGGCTGCTCTGGAATTCCGTGAGGTAGTTGTAGAATATTTTGGGGCGATATCCAAACAGACAATTCGATCATGCTGCACAACTTATGCCAAAGAGTCTACTTCCCCGGTACAATATCGGTAATATTTCGAATTACTTGGTATATCATAACCGAGGCGAGTACAAGCAGAGAGATAGTCGCAAATATTCTCTGTGGATTCTGATACCACTTTGGAAATTGGTCAAGTCTTTTGGGAACTTGAAAACCTGAAACAATATCGCCATGTTTGATTACATCGTTAAAGGGATCCTTATCTTCAAGGGAATTCGTTTCGGTTTGATTCACAGGAGGGTGAAACGTCTCGTCATTAAATGGATTATAGGAAGAATCTTTCATTTTAAACCTCCTTAAATTTATCTATCCATATTATAACATTTTTATACTGACACGTTCCGTGTCGAGCAGGATGATATACAGCGTCCCCCTGGCATAAATACTAGGAATTGATCCATAAGCCGCATGTGAAGATCCTCTCTCAATTAAGTATAATATCCCTATACTGGAATTTTGCTAAATGCGAAGATACATCTAGGAGGCTGGGAGCGCATGGTAGATAAGGGTAAAGAACGTACGGCAGAGCCAAATAAAGATCATGCTGTCATCAAAAGCAGCACGTCTTTGAAAATAGTCAATGCCAAGGAAGTCGCAGTGCAGTATGAAATAAAAGATTTCTTGTATGACGATGGACAATATGAGTGGCTGCTTCTGGCTCAGGGCGATGTGCAAATCGATGGCCATTTGCATCTGGATGGGGAGAAAGGTTGGGAGGATACGGTCACTCATGAGGCCTGGCGACAGTTTGCGACCTTGCGGGACGAGCCGACAGGGCACACGATCGCCGGGTTGGTCATCGACGGCCAGCTTACGGTCAACGGTTCTATCATTAACAGCAATCTCGACTGGGGCCCGTATCTGATTGTGAAGGGGAACTGTCACGCACAAAACATCGTTTCAGGCGGAGCCTACATTAGAATTGACGGCGACGCGACAGTTGAGGAGGCTGTCTATGGCTCTTACAATCACGGGGAGCTTACTGTCGGGGGAAAGCTCGAAACAAAGATCTACATTAACGAAGATCATTGCGTAAGCGCCATAAAAGGTCTCAGTTCCTCATTCGCTTTCGTAGAGAGAGAGGAAGCGCGAACTTATGGGGAAGACGATTCGATTCCGAGTAAACTGAAAAAGCTGCTGACACCGACGCTGCTACTGTGGGGCGATCTGTGGAAGACGTTATGCAGCGGCCAGTCTATTGTGAAGAAAAAAGGGGACAAGCAGCAGAAGCCGCAAACGATTGAGGAATGGGTTCCATTGGTATGGAGCAATCGAGCCCATTTGAAAAAGGTGCCTGCGGCTTTAAAAGATGAGGCGTTCTACCTCCAGCTGTTTGCTGAGAATGCGCCTATTGCCGATATGGATGTGAGGGAAATCGTGCTTTCTATCAGCCCGGCCAAGCTGACGGAGAACGTCTGTGCCGCCGCCCTACAGCTATCCCCACTCAGCTTGCTGTTGACGCCAACCACCTTTGATCTGGCCCAATTGTATGAAAAGTGCTTTTTGCAGGTGAAAAATCCGGAGTCGATTTTCTACGAAATACCGGAACGGTACCGCAGCGAAGCGATGCATCTGCATTTGGCCCGCTACCGAAGTCGGGTGAAGGTTTGAGCCCAATCGGAATTTCTTAAGATCATGTGATTAGCAATCCATCAAGTACACTAGAAAGGTTGAACTCCATGCATACTTTATTTATAGACTGGAGAACACAATGGGCGAAAATTGTGGAAACAGCCGAGCGCCTAAATTGTTAGTCTTAAATACTTGGGAACTGTTAGATATGATTGAGTAGATTAATCCATAAAAGAAGAGTATTGATCTATCGGTAAACTATATCTAAATAGCAACCTAAAAGGCAGGTCCACAGTAGCCTGTTGTCAGATATCGATTATAGATTCCTCTCTAACAATGTAGGACATTTCAATGAAAGAAGCCACTTCTTATTCTTAGTAGAAGTGGCTTCTTTACTTTAATCTAAAGTGGCGGACGCATGACAGACGCTGCTCCTTAACAATTCGCTCCTGCATGAATGATGTACCAAGACCAAAGTCTAGCACGAAACTAAACCTCAGACAGTTATCACTACTTTGTTTTTTTGCTAATCTTATTGTTGTAGAAGATGTTCTTGACAATTTACCCGTGCTATAGAACGCGGATGCTATAAAAAACTTTACTGCTATGGGGGTTAACACAATGATCGACAATGCCCAAGACAACAACTCGAGAAGCAGCATTTATGTTTTGTTGACCGATACTGGCACCTTGTTCACAACATTGATCAAGAGCTTTACCGCCGCTCCTTATAATCATGCTTCTCTGGCACTAGACACAGACCTGAACGATTTATTCAGCTTCGGCCGCAAGCACCCAAAAAATCCATGGGCTGCAGGATTTGTCGAAGAGGATGTCTATGAAGGGACTTTCCGTCAGTTCCCTAGTACTCGCTGCGTACTGCTCCGATTACAAGTTTCGAAGCAGCAGCGTGACGATGCGATTCGAATCGTTCAATCTTTTCAAAAGGAGAAAGAAGTCTATCGGTATAATCTGATTGGATTATTAAGAGTGCTGATGAACCTTGATATTGAGCCGAAAAATGCTTTTTTTTGCTCCCAGTTTGTGTCAGAAACGTTGAGCAAAAGCGGACTGTCCCTATGGGATCGACCGTCAACGCTGGTGACGCCTAACGATTTCCTCCGCCATCCTGCGTTTGAAACGTTGTACGAAGGATTTCTCTACGACTATCCGCTGCTTGATAGGGACAGGCTAGTTTACAAACGGAATGTGTCGGATCGTTCTATCCAATGGGGGAGGCAGGCGGTTTTATGAATGAAGTAATGGAGTTCTTGCGCAGCTTCGGATCTGCGGGGTTGTTTATTCACGCAATGCTCGATGCGATTATTTTTCCGATTCCTGCTTTTTTTCTTCAAGTGTCTCTAAGCGTTCTAAACCCTGAGAACGCCATTTGGCTGGCTACACTTGGCTATGTCGGTTGTTTGGCGGGGACGCCAATTGGCTACGCCATCGGCAAAACATCGGGAAACCTCATCCTTAATAGGTTCATGAAAAAGAAATGGCTGGATTCCGCCACGGCGCTGTTCCGTAGACATGGAGAAACCGCCATCCTAATCGGAGCCTTCACTCCGATTCCGTTCAAGCTGTTCACGATTATGTCCGGATGTATGAATTATCCATTATGGAAACTGCTTGGGTATGCCGCTATTGGACGCGCAGCAAAATTCTACATTGTAGGAATTTTGTTCTACATCTATGGTCGTGCGGCTGAACATATGGTTGATAGCGTGCTCGGCGTCACGCTGCTTGTGGTAGGCATTCTCCTCTCAGCAGGGTGGTTGCTGATCCGATGGTTTCAAAAACGAAAGAAGCAAGGGCGGGCGGCAGTCCAGATTGAGGAACAATGAACAGATTGTAAAAGCCTTTTGAATTTAAGAGGAAGAGGAACATGCAATGGTTAAGAAAGGTCGATCACAGCATGTTTGTCTGGTGCAATCAAAGGGTAAATCACTTTGTTCTGGATTGGTTGTTCGGATTGATTACCCACATGGGCGGCGCAACGTTTACGATTCTATGTGCAAGTAAGAGTAGGGAAATTTCCGCTTAAGGATTACTCGTTTCCATCTGGCCATACCACCGCCATTTTTGCATTCGTCACCCCCTTTCTCTTCCTACCGGCAAAGGGAGTTGCTCTGTTATTGATCATCTTTGCGGGATTGGCTGCCTTTTCACGTGTTTATTGGGGATATCACTACCCAACGGATTGCGTAGCAGGAGGTACGATCGGAATGGGCACTGCTTTGCTGGTGGTTTATATGACGAATTCTTTAATTGACATGACACGAATGAGGTACAAGAATGGGGGAGCTTGGAATGCCGCCTATTGAACGCTATGGAACGATTAGAAAATAAGTAAATTATGAGGGTGTAAATATGGAGTGGATTAGCAATCTCTTTGAGCAGTATGGGTATTTTGTTTTAATTTTTGGATTGTTTGCCGAATCATTGGCCTTGCCTTTCCCAGGAGAATTGGCAATGGCGATATCTGGTCACATGTCTACTTTTGGGAGTTTGGATATCTCAATAATAATCTTCTGTTCTTTTTTTGGAGCTATAGCTGGTACAACAGTTACTTATTATTTTGGTTATAAACTAGGTACACCTTTCTTTGAAAAATATGGAAGATTCTTTTTTCTAAACCAAGAACGAATCATTAAGATCACGAAATGGTTTAATAAATATGGTAACAAGCTCATCCTTGTCAGCTACTTTATCCCAGGTTTGCGGCACTTCACTGGCTATGTGTCCGGCATTCTAAGGATTCGGTTAGGCACCTTTTTCTTCTACAACTTCACGGGCGGACTTGTATGGGTATTGGCTTATGTCATGATCGGTAAAATTTTCGGTATAAAAATAGAGCAATTCCTTCACATCATTTCTCAATACTCCATAGCGGCAATTATTGTTTTGGTGGTTGGAGTGGTTATAGGATTTCATATTAAGCATAATAAACAAGCAATTATAGATTGGATACGTACCTTAAGCTGGCTTAAATGACAAAGACGAGTTGTTATCTGGAGATAAACAGCTCGTCTTTTTCTTGTTAACTTTTTAGATTCTGAATTCAGTTTGCTTTGCATCTGAGCTCTCTATTTGAAAAGTTGTGAGCAGGATTTTGGGGAGTTTGCCGCCAATGTGGACAGCAGTGGGACGACAGCGCGAAACATCACGATGAGCACTGGCCAAGCAAACTATTTGAAATTTCGGAGACAATGGGTGCCATGGCTGAGTTAGTAAAGAAGGGTTTAGTAAAGTATGTTGGTGTAAGTAATTTTACTCCTCAGTTAATGCAAGAAGCTCAATATTATTTAGGCAGTATCCCACTTGTTTGCAATCAAGTAGCATATCGTTTGAATGATAGACGAATTGAGAATGATGTCTTGCCTGTTTTTGATAAACGGAAATGTCCATTTTTTGTGAAAGAAAGATGGAGGTGAAGGAGATAGTGGCCTCATATTTTCATGTATTTTGTCCTGAGGGAGTAAACAGTAAATACCGTTGTGACCGAAATGTTGTAATGGTTATATATGTATTTTTTCATGGCGGGGTACCGCCAACAAACCGATTTTGTACGCTAAGCCCCGTTTGATCTAAAAATGGCCGGTTCCCTGTACACTAAGGATACCGACCTCTTATTACCTTTTACCAATCTCGACAAAGACGTGTACATACTCGCTATTTCTGATAAATCAACGGATACATCACCTTGAACGTTGCTTGCATCGATAATCTCAAACGATTTTGTATCTAGAAATGCGCTATCCAGCTTCTCAAGCGATGTTTTGCCAACCTCATGCGCCTTGACTTGTTATTTCTTCGATGGTGTTTCAGTTTTGTGTTCAATAACTTGTAATACTTTTGGTTCAATAGCTTTTAACAGTTGTTCATTTGAAAGATTGCTTTTAGGAACATCGCCATTATTTTCACCTTGAATTTGTGCATCAACCTGAGTTTTTGCAATGACATCAATCACTTGTTGTTTAGAGACATTTTTAGATGCTGCAATCTCCACAACAGATTTACCTTTTGCTAGTTCTTGTTTTAATTCTGTTGGGCTAATTTTTAGTAAAGCAAACAGTTTTGCATCATTTAAATAGGCATCAGCAAAATAATCAGGCTTACCATTTGTAGAGAATAAACCTTCTACTTTAACGTTGGAAGGTGTAGTCTCACCTCCGATCAGAGAAACACTGATTGTATTGCCCTGAACAAATACCTGGTAGAACGGTGTTTTTGATCCCTTTTTGGTGTAATTCAACATAAACGTTTTTTGATCAGGGTTCTCCATTTGTTCCATAGCAAACTCATACTCTTTGATGTTGCCGTACATTTTATTAATTAGATAATCTACCTTCGACTTGATTTCCTGATCGGTTAAAGCAGTGAGTGACTTCTCCTTAGGCTCCCAATTCTCTTGAATCACGTGTTCAATCGCACTCGTAATACCGTTTGTATGAAGGGTAATTTTTTTGCCGATTCCTCCTTTTTCCTGCAGTATGATGCTTGTTTGGACACCTTGAACGTTGCTTGCATCGATAATCTCAAACGATTTTGTTTCGGGAAATGCGCGATACAGCTTCTCAAGTGTTGCTTTGCCAATCTCATCCACTTTGACTTGTTCAGCAGTCATTGGTGTTCTAGTAAGCATTTCAATCAGGGTAGGGGCCGCAAATGCTGCAGTTGGAATCAAAATCGCAGCAGCAACTATTCCACCAATTAATCGTTTTTTCATGGTTATTTCGCTCCTTTTTCGTTGCAAATATTGAGAATAGGATTGTTCTACTCGTTTGGATATGGCCGGAGGGCACTCCATAGTTTCTGCTTCTTTGTGCAGATGTTCACGGATTTTGCGTTCAATAGTCATTGATCTTTTCCATCCTTTCTGAAGGGAGATTCCATAAGTTTTTTCGAAGCGCCTGGAGGCCAGCATGATATCTGGACTTGACTGTACCCAGTGGAATATCGAGCAATGTCGCGATTTCCTCAAGCGTATAGTCGTGAAAAAAGCGGAGGACAATCACCATTCGCTGTTTGTCGGTCAGTTTTTGGATTGCCTGCGATATCATTTGGTTCGTCCCATCCATCAACACAGTAGGTTGATCCCAATGAGACTCTTCCCGAGAGAAGGCACGAATGCGTTCAAAAATTCGGAATCTCCGCCAGCTCTTGACACGAAATCTCTGCACTTGACGGATTACCAAGCCGTGTAGCCAGAAGTGGAAAGGTCGGTTCGTATCGTAGTTAGCAAGTGAGGTCCACATTTGCATATAGATCTCATTCATGACATCTTCCCGATCCTGCTGATGATCCACCAGAAAGGAAACTGTCCGGTAGACGTCCTGATTGGTGGCCTCATACATCGTATGAAACGCCTGTTGATCACCATCTTTCATTGTTGTGAGTAATTGGTACATATATTCACTTTGCATTCAGAGGGCCCTCCTAAGTAAGCAGCTTACACACTATATTGTCTCTCTATCGAAAAAAGGTTCGGTTCTTTTCATATTTTTTTGCAAACGGTTGAGTGCAAGAGGCTATCGGTCCGGAAAACAACTAGGAATACCACGACCCATCATGGGTAAATTAGGATCGTATTCAAGACAAAATAAAGTATGACTGCATTACGAGAGATGGAACGAATTGAAAAAAAGATCTTTGTGTTAGATTATATCTCTGAATGAAGCATTGCGTCGCCGCATACAACGTGGTTTAAATAAAGGAGAGGCAATGAATGGATTGGCCAGAGCTTACACCGAAATACCATCCGAAAGAACAAGGAACTTCACAATCATTTTCTAAAACATAGTACTACAGAGGATTATAAACCATTGAAAAGGTTTCACAATCCCTTAAATGATGATTTGGAGGCATTCAAAGCGTTGTATATGGGTATAGAATATGGTATGTGTCTTCGTCTTATAAAAGGAAGGGTAACTACGGTGGGCTACCAGCATGTTGCGATTTGATCAGATAGCATAAAAGAACTGTTTGGGAGTGAGGCAATGGAATTTGAAATCCACATTACGCTCAATGATTTGAAAAGGAAGTTTTTATAGGTGTTTGTAAATCGAAACGAGTGAAACCTGTTATGATCGTCTTGGATCAAGGAAATTACATCAATCAACCAATGATTACAGGAGTTATCCAACGTACAGATTTTCATGAAGCTAATAAAGAAATTGAAAAGATTGCAGCTAAGTTTCAAAATAACGGATTTATAGTCGTCAGAAAAAAAGTAGAGATTTCTCCTAAGGAAGAAACGTACTTTCACCAGCCAATCATCACAAATTCTAAACCTTATTTTGAATGGCATGGCAAAGTACAGGTTGATGATGTTGCCATATTAAAAAATTTATGTGAGAGTCATGGCGGACATATTTCAAGAAACTCTTTAAATGTGAATGGAAAAGTGAGATTTATAACCGTTAGAGAATATGAAAGTGCGAAACAGTTTTACGATCGAGTAGAAAAGATACATACCATTTTGCACGTAAATAGGATAGAGCTATTGATAGAACAATATGAATTATGTATCTATGACAGCAGGGAAGAATTGGATAGCGGATGGATTTCATAATTTTTTAACGGGGGAGACTCATGAGTGGAATGAAAACTGTAAAAGATTTGAATGATGAGGTGAGAGAACTCGCTGTTTTAGAAGCGCTTTTGAGAAGAGTATCACTTGTGCATATGCCATTTGTATTAAAAGGTAGCTTGCTAACTAGACAATTTTTAGCTAACCGAGAAATTCGGTATGTGGATGATATAGACTTTTTGTATACAGGTAAGATCAAAGACGTTGAACATGCGCATGAAACATTTACAAATTGGATGATTCAAGTGACCGAACTGGACCTGGACGACGGAATAATATTTAGAAGTTTTCGAGACAATGCATTTCTGAAGGTGAACAATGGATTTTTTTTCATGAAGTTACTGAACGATGCAATAAGTCCGATTTATTGCTTGATATTGGTACGGGCGCCCATGCTTTTTTAATCGAGTCAATTAACTGTAGGAGAAATCCGGTTTTAGTAGAGAACGTTTGAATCTCCTTTCCTTCTGGCGTCATCGTACATCCATGCCACATGAATGCTCAATGAGTATATCCATTGAAATAATCCTTTCTACGGCTCTGAATATTGGGGCTGGTGCAAAAATCAAAATAGGATTAAGCTACCATGCGTGCTTTCCGAAAGGAGCGACATTCTGTGATGCACCGTGGTCGCTGGAGTCAGAATAACGGATGGGCTCCAAGGCACCATAGTTGCCTCTGTGGTGCAGCGCTGGTTTTGTGCTGCATGGACGGCTAAGGGGAAACGATAGTTGAAGGAGCTTGCCGCGAGCAGCTCTTTTTTTCATTGAAGTAACGGGCAGAGTAACACTTCCGCTTCACCTACAATATGATGTGTCTAGAAATACAATCTAAAGAGGTGAGCCAATGGCAGTCGTAAAAGCCAGGCAACAGGATATTGACATGTTGGCAAGGTTGCTTCGAGCCGAAGCTGTGGGCGAAGGCGAAATGGGTATGCTCCTTGTTGGAAATGTTGGCATTAACCGAATAAGAGCGAATTGCTCCGATTTTAAAGGACTCCGGACAATTCCCCAAATGATTAACCAGCCGCATGCGTTCGAAGCGTTGCAACATGGTATGTACTATCAAAACGCAAGAGAGAGAGAACGCCGTCTGGCGCGAAAGGCTGTGAATGGGGAGAGTCATTGGCCGGCCAAATTTTCCCTTTGGTATTTTCGTCCGGGAACGGCCATAGCTCCCCTGCCATGTCCGCCAACCTGGTATAATCAGCCGCATGTAGGAAGATACAAGCTTCACTGTTTTTATGAGCCGACCGCAAAAGAATGTGAAAATGTATATAATACGTTTTAATTTTAAGAACGAAAAGTGGTGCATGTTTGTGTCGCCGGTCATGGCTCAAACAAACCATGTCGGGCGACAAGAACATTATTTCATTAATTGCCGCGAAAATCGCAGCTTTTTTTTATGGGATTAAGTTCTTGTCAAATCCTAGTGCAAGCCGCTTACATCGCGGTTTTTTTTATTTGAGCAATTTTTTTGCAGTAACCCAAACCTGTTTGGACCGAGGAGCGCCTTCCATTGCCACGCTGAGCCGTATTTTACGGAACGGACGCAACCATAAAAAACCGAGTACTTCTGCTGTAGTTCGACTCTTCAGGTAGCAGTCATGAAATTACAGCTTCGGTAAGATACGTTTTAGATTCGTAAATCTTAATGAAACATCCGTTATGAGTAAGACGATGAGACCAAAGATCATAGCTGCATAATCTGTCATTTGATGTACACCCAAGAGCAATATACTCCAGCCAAAGATTACCCATTGAATGATATAAATCCCGGTGACATGGCTGCTCCAGAAATAAATTGCATCTAGCAGCTTATGAAATCCGACTTTATTTAATTGTGCAACAAGGAAATTAGATAGCAACAGCCATACAAATATAAAGCTCATCATGAACAAATGAATGCTTAGTCCACTTCGATAATAATCACCGATAGGAAACAACGGAATCGTGACAACACCTATTAAACCTAGGATTAAACTTCCTATGAAAAGATTTTTCTTCACCTTTTTTTCCAAGGTCTGAGTTCGAAAATGTTTACTTACATACATTCCCAAAAGATAATATACACCCCATGGAAATAATGGGAATTCAGTATTCGCACTGGTGCCCCAAAGTGGTTCAAAAATATACAAATCGCTTTTTAATCCCCACAAGTAAGGAGAGATCAGCAATATGCCCAAGATTATTGCAGGCAGGATGAATACATGGTTTGTAAACTTTTTTAGAGCAGAGAAAAAGATCAGTGACAATCCTGCTAATTGAAAAATATCGGTTATAAATAATAGAGACAAGGGATCTTGACCCGAATCATAAGGTTCACTGGTCAAAGATAACGGAAGGGTAAATCTTAATAGATTTAGAACATAACCAAAAGCGAATATTTTACAACCACGTACCACATTTTCTTTTAAGCTCTTCTTGGAACGTGTTGCGAAGACCCCCATAATAAAAATAAACACAGGCGCAGCAGGTGCGGTTCCTAAGAAAATGAACATATTACCCAAAAGAGTGTTGCCTTCGCCTGATGATCTTTCATATAGGATCATGGCATGCTGCATAATCATAAAAAACACAGCTAATCCTCTGACAAAATCGAGATAAAAAACACGTTTTGAATTGGCATGAGGAACAAAGTTATTTTCCATAAAATCCACCTTTGCAAGATAGTGTATTCATTTGTACTGAAGCTTCGGCTTGTTAAGAGAAGTGTACACCTTAGGTCAGACCTAAGGTCAAGTGAGAGTTTGATGGCAACCTCATCGAGCCTGGAATGATGCTAAAGCTTACAGTTTGCATTCCTTGCCTTAGTTCCTGGCTTCTAAAATGGGTAGATTCAATCCCACGTACGAAGTGAATATAAAGCTTGGTTTATGACGATCGTCACTTATCATATGACGGTCCTTTTTCATATATTTACTTAGTAAAATATATTTGTCGAGAAGGAGTGGGAAGGTTGCATAACGAAATAGAAATAAAGCAGTACAGTATTGGCAAAATATTGGGGTTGTGGGCTTTAGTCACGTTGCCGATGTTCTTTATCCGATTCGGACTGATGCCAATTCTGGTACCAATCGTCAGTTTACATCCGGGTATTCTCTATTGGATGCTTATGATTGTCGGCATGATCTGGCAGTTTGTACTATCAGTCATCCTTTTGAAAAGGGAACTTGGCCATTTAAGCTGGGCGAAGCTGAAAAAAAGACTCTGGCTGAATCATCCTGTTCATCCGAAAACGTTTAAGGTATACAAACTAGCTTATTCATTCACGATTCCGATCATTCTGTACGCATTTTTCTTTGAAAGCTCAGGTTTGTTCGCGTTTATCGGAGAAGCGATGAACCGGATTTTCCCTTTCATGGCTCCTGCGGATTATGCAAAGATACAAAATCTGGTGAGCCCTGAATTTGTAGGTGACTGGTATCTGCTCGGAATTGCACTTGTCAGTTGTTTGTTTAACTATTTACTCGGAGAAGAATTATTCTTCAGAGGCATTCTGTTACCTAAGATGAAGGGAGTCTTTGGAAAATGGGATTGGGCCATGAACGGTGTTTTGTTCGCTGCCTATCACCTGCATAAAATATCGGATATCCCTTTGCTTCTCGTCGGATCGTTTTTTTACGGCTTTTTGAACGCAAAATATCGTAGCTTTTGGCCGTCGGTTATCATTCATGGGGTGGAAGCCATTCCCTTGCTTATAGCCGTTACTGCGGTCATTTTAGGATTACTGTGAAGCGATCGATTTCTAAAGGATGTGTTGTCTCACGATCATTTCAACAGTTCATACACTAAGCAATACGAAAGTATCGAGATTATTTTTCTATGGACTGGCATGCGCTTACGTGGTCCTGCTATTGCTTTACTTTGTTTTATCTCAATATAAAGGCTTTATGGTTGTTACGATCCTGATCGTTCTCTATTTCTTAAGACACTCGAAACGAGTGTTAAATCATCCCGAGTATCATCCCATTGCAGCCATATCCCCGTTTGTCGAAATCGTTCTCCTCTTTCTGCTATTCCTGGGAAGCGGAACAGAGATTGAGAATATTGTATTTGTTCTCTTTGTTGCGGATCTTCTTCTGCACTACAAGTCGTGGTACGCTTTTCTGTTTGCCTATGGTGGATATTTAGCCTACATTTTTTTGTGGTCAGCAGGCGGACAAGATTTATGGCGGAATATGTTCCATATTTTGAGCTATTCGTTTTTGGTCATTCCAATCTGGAGCACCAAGCTGCTGCTCAATCAAAGGGATATGAACCTTCGATTAAACGAATCTTTGATCCAGGAAGCTAGAACGAGGGAAGAGATGGTGGCATTAAAGGAGAGAACGCGGATTGCGGAAGAAGTTCATGATACGGTGGGACACACGTTAACAACAGCAATCGTCGCCCTTGAGGGAGCCCAACTGCTCTTCGATAGAAAACCGGAGGAATCTCTTCGGAAGATCCTAGTCGCGCGCGAGCAGCTGAAGCAAGGACTCAGCAACATCCGACAGGTTGTCAAAACATTAAAAGCAAAGGACGGGACTGTTGGCGGCTTGGGGCTTAAGGAAGGAATACAGAAGATCATGACCGATACTGCGAAGCAGACGGGCGTTCAATTAATTTTGCATTATGAGGCGGCCACCCATCTGATCTCTCTTCAGGAGTATGTCATGATCAACTTCATAAAGGAATCGATCACCAATGCGCTAAAACATGGTAAAGCAAGTGCAATTGAGATCTCTGTCCTAGAGCAGCAAGATACGATTCATATTATTGTAAAGGACAATGGAAGCGGCAGCGATTCAGTCATATATGGATTTGGTCTGAAATCCATGGAAGAAAGAATTGAGGCCATCGGAGGTCAATTGAGTATGCAAAGCGAGCCGATGAATGGGTTTACACTCCATGTCCGGGTGCCTGTTGCAAAGGGGGGCGGTTAATGGATAGCGATCGTAAAATCAGCGTCATGCTTGTGGATGATCAGAAAATTATGCTGGAAGGTCTGGAAACTTTGATTTCGATAAGATCGGAGATGGAGATCGTTGGGACGGCTCAAACCGGCGAAGAAGCGCTTGAACAGCTACGCTCGGTTGTTCCGGATGTCATCCTAATGGACATCCGCATGCCGGGTATGGGAGGCGTAAAGGCAACCGAAGCCATTAAGGAGCTCCACCCGCATGTGATCATACTCATCTTAACGACCTTCGACGATGACGCGTATATCATAGAGGCTTTATGCAACGGGGCTTCCGGTTATTTGCTTAAAGACATCGACGGAGAGAAACTTGTTCAATCCATCTATGAAGCGCTTTCCGGCAATTTGCTGCTGACTGGTAAAGTGGCACAAAAGCTTGCTCTCAATATCCGCAATAAGAACAGTGGGTTTGAAAAAGCAGGTAAGGAACTTGAGCTAACGCAAAGAGAGCTTGACCTAGCAAGGTTGCTTGTCGAGGGTTACAACTCAAGGGAAATTGCTGAAAAATTATTTTTGACTCAGGGAACGGTAAAGAACTATTTAAGTGACATTTATACCAAGATCGGTACCAATGACCGGGCAAAAGCGGTCTTGTTATTAACAAGGTATTTCTCAACATGAGAACAGCGATACACCGCATGCAATCCGGGGAACGAAGTGTCTTTGGAATAACCGTAAGCGGTTCAATCCCCCTAGGCACATTTATGTCATTGATGATGCGCAAGGAAAGGGGGGCTCGATCGGTAGAAGTCACCAATTCAGCTCAACCGATCCAGAAAAATATCATCAAATCAATTGAATCACAGGCGAAGCCGCTGAAGACGATTGACCCGACACAACCATTCGATGATCTAAAGCCGCTTAAGAACATGATCGATTATTGGTCTTGGCATGAGCAAAATAGATGCGTAAGAGAGCAACTGAAATCTGATTCGGATAAGTATGCACTGGTATGGCCGTTAATTGAAAAGATAATTAATTGGACAGCAAACACCAAAAAGTTAGTATCATCCCCAAAAAACGTTAACATATTTTGAAAACATCCCGAAAAAGGCGGTGGTTTTTTCTTTGAATTAGCAGCCGGCCAGGGCAATCAATTAAAGTTCTTGTCATTTATGACATCAAGTTCTTTCTTGTCAACCGACATTTGTCTAACGACACAAACATACTGCCCCATATGGATTGATCCTGGATAAGCAGGTAAACTTAAAGACCCTTAATATAAAATGCCCATCTAAAAAGAGCGCCGTGTGTCGAGTGTCAAGAATATAGACCGATAGACATCCGCAGAAACTGCGGCTTTTTTATTTTATCGGAACAAATTCTTGTCATCAATGAATGACAAGAATTTGTTCCGATTGCCGAATGAGGCCAAGAATATGTACCGATTACCGATTCAGTGGAAGAAATTAGGGAAATGCAAGCAACATGTAAAGGTGTTCGATTCACGACATTATCAATAAAAGGAAAATTTACGAAGTTCACGAATACATACATAGAATAATATTTTGTGAATTTCGCAAAAAAGACGTTAGGCGAAACTCTCGAAAAGCTTAAAATAATAAGGAGTAAACTCAAATGATGAGCTTTATTTTAGAACGAACCAAACAAATGCCATTTCATACTGATATGCGTCGAGTATTCAATGTATTTGATGGGAAACAAAAAGATTATAACTGGCTAATTACTGATTTAGTATATTATGTGGGTGCAAGAAGAAGCGCAGCAAACGAGTTATTACCTGATGATTTGGAATTCGAGGATAGTGAGAATTATCCAACTGATTTATTAGATAAATACATAATATTGATTGATGGAGAAGAATTAACAAAAATAATATACGGGAATGATATTCAATTTGTATGGGGTGTGTTTTCAGGAATTCCAAAGAATATAGAGATAGACACTGATGAACTTGAAGTTATGCCTTACGCAGATGGAAACCCTAAGTTTTGGATTGCAGACCCAACAATTCAACACCCTATGGCTGATATTGAAGTTGTGTGTTGGGACAGTACTTTGACGTTGTTATTTTCAAAAGACGAAGTGATAGGAAAAAATTTTCAAGAATATTTTAAAGACTCAATTGACTTGAAAGACTATAATAAGAAATTTTTCAAGTAACTTGAATGTATATTCGAGGAAGCGAGAGCATCGCCTAACACCGTATTCACGCTGCGGGGCTTATGCCCCTTGGTCTGCCTGAAGCTTTTCGAGGAAGTGGAATCAGGCAGACAACCCTGCACTGGCTAAGTCTTCGACCCGCCGCTATGCGGCTTAAGCCAGTGAGGGTTCGTGAATACAAGAACGTTAGATGAAATTCATCCAAAACACATTAAAAAGACGAGGTAAAACCAATGAATAATTGGATTTCATTACGTGATGATGAATATAGAAGAGTATGGGATAAATTCTATAAAGATTTTTCATTTAAACCAAGTGTATATCCTAAGGACTGGCCTACATTTACCATTAATGTGCCTTATTTAACTTTCGAATTAAAGAAGAACTATCAAGATGAAGAAATCGATGAATTAGAAGAAATCTGTAAAATCTCTTTAAGATCCTGTTTAGAACCAAACGAATATATTTATGCTCTAGATTGGCAACATGAATCATTTTATTACTCTCCATTTTTACAAGACACAACCCCAAGAATTTCATTTTATCCTGATGGAGATTATTACTTATTCATAAAGACAGATTTTAGTTTGGGTTTTTTAGGTCATCCATGGGAACATAGCTTTACAATATTTGGTGAAGAACTAATAGGACAATTTAGTAGACATAAACCACAGATTATTGATGGAATAATTCGAAGAAGCGGATGAACTTCATCTAACACCGTATTCACGCGGCGGGCCTGACGGCCCTTGGTCTGCCCGAGGCATTTCGAAGAAGTAGTATCAGGCAGACAACCCTGCGAGGCTAAGTCTACGACCCGGCGCTATCGCGCCTTAAGCCTCTCGGGTTCGTGAATACCAGAACGTTATGTGAAACCTCGGAAAGATTGTAAAAAGCATTTGTATGTGGAGTGAATCGAGGATGAGTATAAATGATAAAGAGCTTTATTTTAAAGATCTGGAAGAAATAATTACAGATATAATTTTTATCGGCAGTTCAGAACACGACATAGATGAAGAGATAGCTAATAATATGTGGCGTATTTCTGCTAATAAAAAACTAATAAAGACATTAACTATAAATGACTATAAAGAATTTTTTAATAAAGTAATCCATAATAGACGAGATCAAGTAATAAATTCTACTCTGAAACATGGAGTGATTTTTTATTTGTGGTTTGATCAGCTGACATGTCAGTTAAGGTTTAATTTAATCTCTGATCTACATAAGAAATTGCCATTTCAATGTGATCTTGAGATATTAGAACAAATGGATGACATAATATTAGCTTTTTTGAATTTTCCATTTCATGATGGGTTACCTATTGAAGGATATAATGACAATATAGAAGAAAAGCCCTTTATATTAAAGATCTATCAAACAAGAATCTAGATTAAGAACTAATGAAGGAATTTTGCAAGCATATCGAAGATATCCGAGGCATCACATAACACCGTGTTCCCGCTGCGGGGCTTACTCCCCTTGGTCTGCCTGAGGCATTTCGAGATGTAGTATCAGGCAGACAACCCTGCACCGACTAACCGCATCGCGGCCGCCCCTACGGTGCTTAAGTCGGTGAGGCGTCTGGAACACAACATCGTTAGATGAAATCACAGCAAAGGACTGAAATAATGAATGCAGGTAAATTCATAGAAGAATATAGTTCTAATCAAGTGAAGTATATATCTTTCCAGTGGAATGGTAAACACGCTAATGAAATGGTTGATGATAATCTAGATTTCAGACGAGAGATTATTAAATACTTAGAATCAATTAATTATCACAACATTAATGGCGAACTACTTAGAGACCTGTTAATTGCTGAATCTCAGTATGCCAAAGAAGCATGGGGTATTTATCGTCACTATAACTTATTAGCTGAGAACTTAATTAGACAAACAGGAAAACTTTATTTAGACGACTTTTTGATATCCGCTTCCTTAAGCTTCGATACATATTGTTCCACATTAGCAGTTGACCTAACTGACATAGACATTGACGAATATATTATTGAGATTTATGAAAGAAGAGCAATGATACAAAAAGAAAACATGATAAAGACTTATGATATGGGAATCGATATATTTCTAAGCTATAAGGCAAAGCAGAGTAAAGCTAATGATTTGGTAAGACAAGAGATAAACACATCAAAACCTAATATTTTGAAGAACATATTAAGATTTATTAAGAAGATTTTTGTAAGTTAAACTGTAAGGCTGTGACATCATCTAACACTGTATTCACGCTTCGGACCTTACGGTCCTTGGTCTGCCCGAGGGATTTCGAGGAAGTGGAATCAAGCAGACAACCCTGCACTGGCTAAGTCCGTTGGACCCAGGCGCAAGCGCCCTTAAGCCAGTGATGCTTCGTGAACACAAGGAGTTATACGACATCCTTTAAATAAATATATTAAAACCCTAAATTATAAAGAATGGGGCACCGCACGATGAATATATCTTTTCATTTAGAATATCAAGGCTGGATAGATATAGGTTTTCGGAATGAAGAGAAAGAATTACTAATTCCAGGATCATTTTTAACAGACTTTATTAATGAATTAATAAATCGAATTTCGACATTAGCTGAAGGCTCAAATGAAGTTATTATAAGAGTACAAACTGAACCAGGAGAGTACAGAATTCAGATTATTCAAGAAAATTTTGACTGTAGACTGAAGGTTTTTGAATATGAGGATAACTTTTCAACTGATGATTTAGAAGAGGGATTATGTGTTTTTGAAGATGTATTAAAGCTCAATAAATTTTTTAACATGATCTATAGAGAAATAACAAAATTAAGAGATTTAGGTAATGAGGAATATTCTAGATTATGGGGGATTGATTTTCCTGAAACAGCTTATCAAAGACTAACAAGAGCTAAAGAATTCATTAAAATGAAAATGAAAGACAATGATTGCTGATCTAAGAAGAAAGGACGTCGTATAACACCTTATTCACGCGGCGGGCCTAACGACCCTTGGTCTGCAAAGGCTTATCGATGAAGCGGAATCAGCAGACAACCCTGCACTGGCTAAGTCCGTCGGACTCGGCGCTACGCGCCTTAAGCCAGTGAGGGTTCGTGAATACAACAAAGTTAGCTGAAAGATCTGAGAATAGATGAAAAAATAATTACAGCGTATTCAAGTTGAAGAAAACAATGCTGCTTTCGAGGGGAGTCTGAAATGAGTATCGGTGACAAGGATATCAAAAAATTGTGGGGTTTGGCTGCTGGTAGATGTTCCTTTCCAAAATGTGGTGTGGATTGTATACCGTTTTTAGATGAAGAAAGTCCCACAATCATTGGAGAGATGGCTCATATTATTGCTAAGAAACCTGATGGACCTAGAGGTGTATCTGGTGGAAGTGAAGATAAATATGAGAATCTAATATTGTTATGTCCTACACATCATACTACTATCGATAAAGCACCAGAGGGAGTATACTCAGTTGATTTAATTAATGAATGGAAACGCCAACATGAAGAGAAAGTTAACAATTACATGCATTCCATTAGGTATTCAACTATAAATGAAGTAGCAAAGGCAATAAAAAGGCTATTATTAAAAAATCATAAGATATGGCAAGAATTTGGTCCAGAGTCATATAGGGCAAAAGAAAATCCGATTAGCAATATTAGTGAATATTGGGATTTAATAAAATTGTCAGTAATTGTTCCAAATAATAAAAAGATCATTTCTATAATTGAGGCACATGAGGATATATTTGACATTGATGAATATTCAATTTGTATTGATTTCATTGTGAATGCAGAATTATTTGAAAAAAGTTGCTACAGTATAATAGAAAATACTAAAAGATTTCCGCCAAAATTTACAGAGGTGATAGATAAATATGTCTACGAAAAATAATTGGAATGTTCCATATAGCTCAATTGTTTGGTTTTTTAATGTAATTAAGAATCATACAAAGGTTCTTAATGTTGTACGAGAGCATGACATTTTGTTTACTGTAACTGATGATGAAGATAAGACTTATAAGATTTTATTACTTGATGAGTATAGAATGGGATCGGCAGCTGTCTTAAAAGTAATTGAGGAGTTTGGTCATATTGACTTTAAAGTTTTTGGTGGGAATTGGAATGCCGCCACCAATGAAGCGTATAAGGTGGCAAAAGAAAACGAAATTGCTCTATTTGATTATTCTGGAATTCTGGGTGCTCTTAACTTGAAGAATCCTAAGGGGTATAAACAAAATGAAAAGAAAAAAAATACAACTAAATCTAGGAATGGAGCCTGAACATATAGATTTTTTTATTTTTGGTTCTTATTTATACTCTGTAAACCCCAATGATGTGGATCTTATAGTAATTTATGATTCACATATTTATAACGGTACGAACATATTTTACGAATGTTTTAAATTAATAAATCTGATTGAAGAAACATTAGGGTTACCTGTAGATGTTACCTATTTATCAATTGATGAAGAAATAGAAACTCAATTTGTCAAAATAGTGGAAGCTAAATCTATAAATGATATTTTCAATATTGGCATAAATCACTGTAAATAATGTAAAGGAGTAACATGAAAATCATAAATTACTTAGAGACTAGACCTTCAAGTCGATATGATGAGTTTTGCCCCAAGCAAGATGGGAATAAAAATACCAAATTTGCTGATCTAATTATTGATGGTAGATCACTACACCAAATGCTCAGAAAGCATGATATGGTTCCATCTCTAGGGTGGGGAAGTCAAGAACATCAAAGAAACATGATTGATTATTTTCTATTAAAGAAACAACACGATTATTTGTACTTTCGATATCCCATACTTGTTTGTCCATGGTGCGGGGATGAGGAGTGTGGATTCATATCTGTTTATATACAGAGGGAAGACGATATAATCATATGGCAAGATTTTAAGTTGGAACCCAGTACTAAAATTATAAATATTGGCCCCTTTTATTTCAAGTGGGATAATTATGAGAGAGCTATAAATGATACTTTTGGAACAGCAGGAATTCAATAATATTTTTTACAGTATTATAAAGGAGACACGGACATCACCTAACACCGTATTCACGCTGCGGACCCTGAAGGGTTCTTGATCTGCCTGAGGTTTTTCGAGGAAGTTAGTCAGGCAGATAGCCCTGCGTTGCTAAGTGGTGGAGCCACCCGGTCGCTACGCGACCTTAAATCTCTCGGGTTCGTGAATACAACAACGTTAGCTGAAACCGTCGAAACCAATAATTAAAGACTTTATTGAAAGAGCTGATTCAATGAAATTAATATTTTTAGACATTGATGGAGTGATGGTTACATCAAGACACTTCGTTCAGAGTAATAGGTACTTTGGGCATGAATTTGATCCTGAATGTATAAAGAACTTAAAGGCTATTTTAGATATAACTAGTGCCAATATTGTTGTAAGTTCGTCATGGAGAGAAGGAAGGACGTTAAAACAATTACAATCAATATTTGAAATCAATGGAATAAATAAGGTAATAGGAATGATACCGATAATTGATGGGGCAATTCGAGGAAGAGAGGTTAAAGAATATTTAAATAACACTAAAGAATTAGGAATGGATATAAGTGCTTTTGTAATTATAGATGACGAGGAAGAAATGGGAGAATTAGAGACATATTTAATAGAAACCGAATTTAATACAGGAATAACAGACGAGATTAAGAACAGAGTAATAGAGTTTTTTAGCAAATTCGAAGAAACCGATGGCATCAGCTAACAACGTATTCACGCTGAGGGGGATAAGCCCCCTAGGTCTGCCCGAGGTAGTTCGGAGAAGCGGTTCAGGCAGACAACTTCTGCGAGGCTAAGTCTTCGACCTTGTCACTACACTCCTTTTAGCCTCTCGGTCTCTTAAATACATGATCGTTACATGGGTGGGTGAGATCTTGGATGATCTAAATCAATTATTAAGTTATTTGAGGTGGGATACTTCTCCCGATCAACTTCAATTTGCTAAAGAGCAATTGAAGCAATTACAAGATAAGGAACTTAAACTCCTTGTTCAACCAATAGATAAGATGCATTGGGATAACGCGGCAGAACTATTGATAGAGATTGGGTATCCGAGAGTTAAGTATATACTATCTGGGCTCTTAGAATGGATAATGGATATGAATTGGCCAGGAGCAAGCAAAATATCCGAACTATTAATTTCAATAAAAGAGCCATTAATACCACTTGTTAAAGAAGCATTTAAAACTAACGATACGATTTGGCAATATTGGATTATAGAATGTATATTAAAAAACTGGTCTGAAGATCTTGTTAAACAAATAGATGAAGAATTAATACTTTTAGCTTCTGGATTTGATTATGAAGAAACACATCTTTCAGCATTAAAGTTACTGGTTCAATTTGAAATTCTAGATCCCGAAGAAATCTTGAAATTAATAGACATAAAACTACAGGATACTCGGAATAATGATATTTTTGCTGAGCTAAATGAATTGAAAATAATAGTTGCAAGATAAATCATAGCAGCGCGCCAACTTACTTCAAATAACAACATGTTCACGCTTCGGGCCATTCGGCCCTCGGTTCGGTAGAAGTTAGATGTGATTCAGGGATGCAATTGCCAGCAGCAGCTGGGAAGTAGATTTAGCCTGATACATTCGATACCAACTAACCGCACCGACTTAAGGCTCCTGACTGAGCCTTAAGTCGGTGCGACGTCGTGAACACAAGTACGTTTGCTTAAGCTAAGAGAAGTGAAAGTGATACGACTGCTGTGAATGAAGCGAAGCAGGATTTGGGATGTCTAATACAACAGTTCGAAAGGAATTGTGAAATCCTAGATAGGCAGCGAGAATGGTGTAAAAACCAAGGATTTAGCCATAAAGTTATGACAGAAAAAGAGATACGCGCATTTCCTATTGGACTCGAAAATAGGATAAAAATGCTATCTGATATTAAGAGCCGACCTAACACTGTTGGAACAGCAAATATACTGAGGGTAGTTAAAGAGTTTCCCCAAACCATTGCGCAGATTTTTAACAACTTAGAAGGCCAGTATTCAATGAGAGACATTTTGACTTGCTGTTACTCACTTTCATATTTTGGCGAAGTCTTTACTAATATCAATGAACAAATTTGGAGTACTAGAACGGAGGTATGGCGTAATGAGTCGTATGAAAATTATAGAAAATGATGAACTTCTTCCTGATCAAATAAACCCAGACCTTTGGCCAACAGTTGATGAGATGACATTAAATAGTAATGACCTGATAACTTACCAGAATCGAAGAACGGCAGTGATGATGTATTTCAAAAGGGAGGAAACGCAGGAAAAGATTCATAAAATAACTGGCGTGAGTCCTCGTAACTTGTACCGCCTTGTTAGTCGCTGCATAGAAATCGATGAGAATGGTGTTCCATGGGGTTTTAGAGCTTTGATTCCATGTAAAACATTAAAGAACTATGCTTTGAATGTTATTGACAAGAAATACAATCCATCACGTCATACCGGTGAATTTAAGTTGCTACTCGAAATGTATCCAGAGATTAAGGATTTAATTGATGACTTATATTTAGGCAGGAACCGAAAGACACTAGAACCAGCAATGAAGCCACGTAATATTCATAAAAAATTTGTAGATGCTTGTAAAGAGAAAAAATTCCACTAACACAATATCCATTTAATACAGATCGATTAGGGATACGATCTCTTTATCGATACCTTAGAAGGCTTGGCGAAGATAACTTTGGTAAAGCGTCATCTAGATATGGGCATGATGCCGAGCAAAAATTGCGAAAAAGTGGTCAAGGAGAACAAAATCATCCAGTAACAAGGACACCATTCCAAAAGGTTCAATTCGATGCCCATAGGATAGATGGTGTATTTGCTGTTGAGCTTATTACTCCTGAAGGAGATTCCGTTGTAAAAGTTTTGGAACGCTTTTGGATTCTAACACTTATCGATGTTTCAACTCGATGTGTTCTTGGTAAGTACACCGTGAAAGAAATATTTGCTGGTTAGACTTATAATTAATAGTATTTTTGTGTCGTTACACAAAACCCGACATTTGTCAGGGAGTTTCTAAATATCTTATCTGAATTACATCTTCATCAAATCCGTATTTTATACATATGTACTTAATATTATCTTTCGCCTTGATATACTTGTATTTCTATGGCTTGTGTCACAATCAATTTTTCGTTTGTTGACGATTATTTTTTTCACTCAAAAAAATAAAGCCCTTTAATTTGGGCTTTTAGGTCAGAGATTATGTTATAGAAAGCACCGACTCCATGACACGGGATATTTCTTTACACAAGTACCACACGAATTAGAATTTTTATTATCAAACTCAAATAGAAAACTTTCAGCTTTATCTCATTTGCATGTATTATTTCTGATTTTTAATAAGTTCTTCCAAAATCGCACGTTCGCTTTCCTGTAACAATCCTTCAACCTTCATATTTTTACAGCTAATCTTAAGCTTAAACTCATTTTTCACTCTAATCTGTGAATATTCACGAATTTCAGCTAAATAAATTACTCCATCAAGACCGCTGATAGCAATCATATCATAATTAACAAATTTCATCTCTCTTATATAACTATTGTTAAAATTGTTTTTGCCGAGTAGTTCTACATCCCATTTTTCTTTTTTATTGCACGCTTCCCATAGTTGTATTGTCCCGTCCTTTTGTCCAATTGCAATTATATAACTCTTTTCATTGACATAAGAAACCGCTATACAAGTAACGTTATTGACTTCAGGAAATTGAACAATATTTTGTAATTTCTGAGTACAACTTACTAATCTTAGCCCGTTTAGCACATCATATATCACAAATGCCTCAAATCCAAGGTGTTCACATACTGCATAGGGTGAAACAGATGTATAAAACACTATTTTTTGCAGTTCTATGTTTATCAATTGTAAATCATTCTCTTGGATATTCTCATTATTTAAAAGAATTAGCATACTATCTTTACCAACTTTTAAAAACTTTATACCTTGTTTTAATTTAAATCTGGCTTGCACTTGAAATCTTTCTTCCTGTTTTGTCTGGAACAACATCTCACTATCTTGGAAAATACTGAAATTATTTTGAGGTAATGCAAAAAGTTTTGTATCTGATTTGCTGGCATGTTGAGCAATAGTAATGACATTTGTTCCATTGACTTTCCAATCTCTTACAACTCCATCGCTATACGCAACAAAAATTCTATCTGCTTCTTCGGGTACGGCTAACGCCTTAATTGGATGAGTTTCTTCTATTCTTACTCCAGTTAAATCGCAAAATCTGAAATCTGCATTACTGAAATCTGCATTATCAAGATTAGCATATCTTAATGAGGTATAAGTAAAATTCTTACCAGATAAATTTGCTCCTGAAAGGTTTGCGTTGTCCAATAAAAGTTCGCTCCAATCATCACCTGGTAGTTCCATTATCACCTGATACAAAATATTCACACAATTAGATCCTAAACGCGCGTATTCATCCCTTTGTACATCCTCACTTTTTCCTTTTGTTTTTTGTATTAGTTTCTTAATATTCTGTATAGACAAATCCATCTGTTCTTTTTTATAGTATTTTTTAATATATTGGCTTGTGAATATTACTATTTCATAACTGATATCACATTTTTTCAAAAAGCTCTCTGATTTATTTATATCATCAAGTAAAAGTCTACAAACACCTCTGGCTACAAAGTACTCCCTCATAGAACGATGGCAAAAAGCCACAGTTTGAATTTTATTTTCATTTATACTAACAGATTTTAATAAGGATCTGAAGGAAATTCTCTCAGAGGCATCTTCTTCAACATGCTCCCTAGTATTACTTATATCCCAGAGATATTTTGCCATATCTTCTTTGCCAGAGAAATCCTTGAACTCATTAATAGAGATTGAATCTAGCCCTATCTCCTGAAGTGTCAGAGCTAAACATTCAAGTATATCTCTTAGATTCTTTAAAATGATTTCTTTTGAAACTATTGCTTCGTCGCACTCTAATTGCTCAAGAAATTTTCTTTCAAAGCTATTAGCTATATACTCTTCATAAATAGATACATTATCTAGTGCAACTATTTTACCATTATGCAATGTGGTTTTGACCATATTTAAGAAGAGTGGCTTAGAGGCTAAGCCAATAATATCGTTTGTTTCTTTTAATATCCTGAGTCTTTGTCTTTCTTCACTTGTTTTTGTACACTTATCTAAATGATTAATTCTATCATATTTACTTATCGACGCTATTTGTATTATTTCAGGTCCTCCAATTCTTTGGAGTAGTAGATCTCGTTTCACTTTATTATTGAAAAATATTTTTCTTGATGTAATCAGTACTTTCATACCTTTAAATGCTTTATAACAATCTGCCAAACGTCTTATATTTTCTTGTACAGACAGATTATTAATGCTTAACGACATTTCATCGAACCCATCTAATATTACAAGAACTCGATAATTCATTTTGATTTCATTCCAACTGTCTAAGCTTACCCCAAAGTTTTTAAGTCTTCTTTCTATGAAATCTTGACTTGTACCTTTTTCACCCAAATCTTGCAAAGCGAATCTGACAGGAATCCAACCAACTTCAGGCGCTACAACATATTCATTTATTAAATTGCGTGAAAATGCATATGTAAAAAATGTTTTACCATCTCCAAAATCACCTAATAGAATTTTTGTAAAAGAATTTTTATCGTCGAGCCATCGTCTTAGATATTCCTCTAAGGTACCTTCAATGAAACTACCACTCTCGTCCTGACAATTCATCTCCACATAGTTTTCAAAGAGTGAGGAATAATCTCGAGAAGTACCCGAATCTGCTTCACTTGCTAAAAGTATTTTATTGGGGTTCCTTAGATAATCTTTCCACTCTTTTGGCAAAGTAATTGTAGGTTGTAACATTTTCCCCCACTTAGTAATGATCCTTAGTTTCTTCTCTTCACTCCAGTCTCTCGGCTGTTCAGCATACCCAATTGGGTAAAATACATCATATACTTCAGGTACAATACCAAAAAATTCATGAACGAAATTATCAGGCGTCCAAACTTGAACATTTTTAATAGTACCCCATCGGCCTTCTTCTTCCCAAATTGGAAGTATGTTATTTAAATAATTGTCTATATTTCTGTTCGGGCTAATAAGTATCCAATGTTCAATTTTTCTTTTAGTAACCCGCAGTTGCTCTAACTTTGGAATAATATCGTCTAGTTTGACATCTCTCTCAAAGTATTTACACTCAATAACACATTCAACTATTTCATAGGCTTTGTTCCTATATGTAAAATCAATATCGAAGCCAAATTGCGTCCCACTTTTTTGTCTCCGAAGTTTAATTTTTTCCATAATTTCTTTTCTAGATTCCTCACATATATCAAAAAATTTTTCTAATAGCTCTAAGACGCTATTTTCTAAAAGTGCTCCCTTTTCCACAGGCTTCAGCTCATGCTTAATTGTTGGTACTTCCTCTACATGCTCAGATTCTTCATGTACATTTTCTATTTGTTCACTATTTTTATTATTATTTTCATTTATATAATCAATACTACTGGTACAGCTTTCAGATAAAATTCTCCATACTCTGCATTTCCATTCTATTTGAGATTTATATTTATTCCAGCTTTCCTCATCTTGTACTAAGCTTCCTTCTAGGTTAAATAAAAACTTAAGTTCTTCAGCTAGTTGTTTTCCCTTTTTACCATCTATAGCAATAATGCGAAAAAGGCATTCCCTTCCCTTTGCATAACTGCCTTCATAGATATACCCATCAAGTTTTGTTAATACATCTTCCAGTTCATTAATTGCAGCTTGTTCAAACGTTGAAGCAGTTTCTTCAGTATTTAAAGTTAGGATTTGCTGCACAGTCCCATTATCTTCGAACAACAAATAATTACTAGCTTCTTCAAGAACATTATTGTCCAAGCCAACATAATCAACTATAGTCCCAAACATCTTACCTTTGAATGTTCTTGTTACTTGAGAAGATATCTGGATAAAAAATCTATTTTTAACTATTTTATCTATATATATGGTGTCCAAATTAGGTGCATCAATTCCAGTAATCCACATTGAGCAAACAAATGCTAATCTCATCGTATCGTCAGGGTCTTTGAATCTATATTCTAGCTTGCCATTATTTTCCTTATTATTGTGCGATGACACAATACACATTTCAGTTTCTTGCATATACAGAAGTTTTACTTTGTTTTCTTCCACTTTTTCCGGATCACTTAAAGCAATTTCATTTTGGAGATTATCTATATATTTGTTCCAGTATCTCTTCACCTTTTCATACACTAAAGAAGATATATTTAAATCATTTGATACTACCATGGCTTTTCCCATAAATTTACGACTCATAAAATGAGATACAATATCTTTAGCAATTATATCCTGCCTATAATCAGACCCTAGCCATCGATTTAAACCTTCTCTTTCACTTTTCTTAATCCCGAGACTTATATCATTCAAACTCGCGTAGCGTATATCATTATTAATATGTATACTTAGTTGTCGCCCCTCATAGTAAATCGGTACAGCCATACCATCTACAACAGATTGACCAAAATTGTAGGTGCTTAGATATCCTCCAAATATTCCTTCTAATTCTTGTTTATTTTCTATATAACCAGTTAATCCCATGAACGCAGCGTTCGGAATAGCCATCCTCATACTCGTTGCGTATTCACCATATTGACTTGTGTTTGCTTCATAAACAAGGACAATAATATTTCTTCTTTCTGATAGTACGGATGAAGTATCATTACTGACACGAAATTTCTGTATAGTTGTAAAAATAACATCATTATTTGCACGAAGTAGTTTCCGGAGATGTGCATAACTTTGGGCTCTAACATTTGCTGCGATACTGGCCATCTCAAACGCTTGAAATAAGTTTTCGTCATGTTCTATTCTGTCTGTAACTATGACAAAGGACCACTTTCCTGGCATTTTTCTAAAAATCTTCTGTATAAAGAATAAAATTGTTTGTGTTCTTCCACTCCCTTGTGTTTGTTGTAGTACACCTAATCGACCTTTATTTTTCTCAACTTCGTTAACGGCATTGTATGCATTATTGACGGCTTGTATATGATGATTCCTTGCAATTTGTTTTTTATACGAGTCATTAACTTTAATATAAGTGATAAAATTCTCTAGTCTATCAAGAAGATTGTCCTTAGCACATACTTTCTTAATTAAAGCTAAAAGAGAAGTCAAACCATTTTTTGATTTATTGTATTCAAATAAATTGCTAGAAGCATCACTTACACAACCAATAAAGCTTTGCACACCATTAAAAAAAATAATGAATGCATTATACCAAAACAGCCTGCTGGGTAATTTTCCAATGAAAAAGTCAATAATTTCTTGACCATCATCGACAGGTCTTCCAATGTAATTCTTTGTCTCAATAAATATCAATGGAATACCATTAACAAAACCAAGTAGATCTACAGAACGATCATTTTGTTTATTTGTTAGATAAAATTTTGTAACAATAGTAAATCGGTTATTGCCTGCATGTTCCCAATCTACAACCTTCACTAATTTATATATTTCTTTTCCTTGTTTATTGCTCTTAACAAGAATGCCATGCTTGATATAGTTATAAAGTACAAGGTTTTTAAAGACAATCCTGGTATCACTTCCGCATTCAATAATTTGGTTTATGGCTTGCTCTATAATGTCTTCATCTTCAGTTGGATTTAACTGCTTAATACTATCGCGTAGATATCTCTTAAGAATAACCTCAGAGCTATTGATCCTACCTAGTCTACTTGCAACTCCAAAATCCTCTTTAACACCATCAAAGACCTCATAACCAAGTCTTATGAATTCGGCTGCTACAGAATCGATAGTTTGCTTTTCATTAAAATCGTTTTTCTCATTATTCCATTCAATTGACATATTGTTTTCTCCTTACCCAGGCATTAGAAGTATAATGTGCAAGCTATTTAACTTTACGGATTAAGCAGTGCCCTTCATCAAGTCGATCATTTTTCTTTTTCAACATATATGGTTTATTGTCTGTATTATAAATTCGAAAGACACCTAGAACCTCACCTTTGTATTCATATTTAAAATAATCAAACTGTATCCCTGGCTCAATGTTATTAAGAATTACTTGATTATAGTTAGACGATCTACAAAATCTTCAGAGTCAATGCCCTTTATTTCTTTCCTTCCGTTCGATCCTTAATTCCTACGATGATGAATTTGTCTCCAGCGTGACGGGAATTCGCCATAGCCATTATATCTGCAATTAAGTCGATGTTTTTTCTTTAGAGTATTGATTCTCTTTGAAATCTAAGTAATCGCACTCATAACCACATTCAATTAGCTCATAGATATTATCCATCTGTCTCTCACCCTAAAATATTGTCGCGTGCAAAATGAATATACGATGCTTATGTAAATTCGACAAATTTCATTAATATCCTACTTTTTCCAATATATTTGTGGGACGCACCTGGAAGCAATTGCTTTAGTGTTGCTCGTCCCCACGTGTTTCTGGACCACAACAGTAGAAATTGAAATGTTCATACACACGCTGCATGAGTTTTGCCATTGGTAGAATAACCGTTCAACAATTTAAAAAAAGACCGGCACGAAGCGCGATTACTCCGTCCGGTCTTACATTCATTTTCATGAGGCCATCGAAACTCAGTTATTTATTAGCCTCAAACTGTGACCTAATCCAAGTCTGGTTCTGCTCAGCTATATACTGTTCTGCATTAATTAATAGCTCGACCAGTTCTCTTTTTGACATTTGCATGTATCTTCCCTTAACTCTCTCCACATCGCGATCAAATTTGATATTTTTGAAATCAATTTCTCCCACTCTGATCTTGTTTGTTCTCGTGGATTTTGTTTTTATTTTTGCATGTTTTAGATAGTATTCGTATAGTTGACTATTGTTTTTAACGCTGTTGGGATGAATACCCACACCCAGCTCATCTAATTCTTTCGACCTTGCTGCGATGTTTCTATACGAAATTGTAGCGGCATCTTTTAACAGAGATTGAATTGCTCTAACACCAAGCTTATAAATTCTGCTTTTAGCGTTATCGTTTTGCTGCTGCAGCCAAGGTTTTTCAATTGTTGATTCGTATTTTCGCTTCGAAGTGCTCATCCTTTTGGTAACGCTCCATTAATTCAATTTCTTTGAGTTCATTCTTAGCTCTATTTTTGGATATCTTCATCTTTTTAGCTTCGAGAAGCATACCATTTTGTGTAAACATTACTTCGCTTTCTTCTGCCCATTTTAAATACGAAAGTATTTCTTGTTTGAACTCAGGTCGAGGCACTTTTGCCGCACATCCTACACATGCTAATCTTGTAGGACAAACTGAATCTGTTGTACAAATGCCACCTACGACCTTTGATAAAGTTCCCACCTTTTCTCTGTAGTCATCATAAATTTCACGCAGCTCCTCTGGTCCTCGTAATACTCCCTTTTGGATGTCAATGTAAGAGGCCCAATTGTCATGGAGAAAGTCAATAGTCTCTGTTATTTGCTGATTGGTAGGTGCAGAGTAGTACTCCGTTACAGAGATGTCCTTCTGATGTAATAATGTTTTAACAATATCAATTGGAATCTTCTCTGTTTGTACGGCATGCGTAGCGAATGCATGACGAAGTAAATGCGTTTTAACTACAACTTGATTACCTTCACTTGTCTGAATGATAAGACCATGTAACAGAAAACGAATAATAGCATTTATTGTGAATTCATTAATATGTCTTCCGTAATATTGAAAAACATATCGCTTGTTACTCATGAGGTGCTTACGTGAAGACACTCTATACTCTACTTCAGGGATTGATTTTGAATTGTACGACTCTTTTAGATATTTTATGATATCGTTCATAAAACGGAAGACTTCTTCAGGCATATAATAATTTTCTTCTTCTTCTCGTCCCTTGGGTATAAGGCGAAAAATATAGTTTTTTCTCGCGGGAACAATACTGTTATCTACTGTAACTACACAGCAATTCTTATCGTAACTTATTTGGAGTAACTCATTCATCCGCGCGCCTGAAGATGTGATGATATCGAGAGCAAAACGAGCAAAGGTGCATGCAGCGTAGATCGGTTCAAGATTGATTAGCAGTTTGTTGAAGTTTCTAGAATTTCGAACGACAAATACTCCTTGCGTTAACAATCCAGGATTTCTATGAGAAAATGGCGCTTGTCCGTTCTCGGCATCATCATAACCCCATTGCTTAAGAAAGTTAACTATTGTATTACGTTCCTTATCACTGAGATAATCGCTCGACCAGCTACCTATGAGTCTATACTTCAGAATATCGAGGAACCAAAGCCCTTCACCTGGACTACTATCATCAATTTTCTCAGCTTTGATAAACTCAAGAAATACTTCGTTTTCAGTTGAGGTTCCAACACTATAGCGATCACCAAAACTGATCTTGTCCCAAAGTATGAAATGCCATCTTTCATTGGTATATTCTGATTCTTCGTAGCTAAACTCAATAGGTAAAGCTCTGCGTGTTTCTTTGGCCTCTTCCAGTAGCTTTTTAACGGCTCTGCGAAGACGTTCAACTTGATTCCATCTAAAGTGAGCTTCTGCCCTAATCTCGGGCAACAAGGGCGTTACAGCAGATGCCTCAGTCTTCCTGACTTCTTTGGCTGCATCGATAGCTTTTGTGCGCACAGAAAAGTCTCGATTATCGAATGGCAACTTTGGGAAAAGAAAATTGGAAATCAATTTTTGTTGTACATTTGTAAACTGCGTCGTAAGCCACTTCGACATGTTAAAAACAAAACTATTGTATGCATTCAAAAACGACTGTCTTTGGCGGTCAGTATGATTTTGAATTAATTCACTAGATAGATATTTCTCAACGATGGAATAGTTGAAATCTGCCATTTCAACCAAGTTCGCGGCATCAAATAGATCCCTAAGTCGGGCATTAACGTTGCTCATTAAATTGTAAATAGACAGAGGTGTTAAGTTTCTATCTGTTAAGCAAAGCAAGCTAAGTCCAAGATGATTTTGCCATGGAGATCCGAGTACCGTTTTTACAAAATATCGCAATGAATTAGGATCTACCTTATCCCAATAGTACTCGTTATCGTAATTCTTCAACGTTAATAATGATGAATCAATTTTTCCAAACATTAGTTGATGCCAATCTTTAAGCTCAAGGTCTTGTGTCATCTAGTCCATTCCCTCATACAGATCATTTAGCCAATCTTCTTCAAAATTTTTATTCTGCTTGGTTACCACATTGGCAACTGCAGTTGGTTTGTTCATTTTCTTATTCTTAAGGTACTCTTTCTCTCTGAAAGAATAAGTTTGAATCATTTGCTCATGAATATCGCGATACTTTTCTTCATCATACATATGCTCATACACATTAATGGTCTCTGAGTCTCTCCATTTCATATAGCCGATTAGCTGTTTCTTTTTTTCTTCAATCTCAGCTTTAGATGAGGAGGATTCATAAATTCCTCGTAGCCTAGATGTAACAAACCAATGTCTTGCTTTATGAGGGTTTAACTTGATACCTGCAAAGCCAATTATCTTAGTCCAGTTATTATAAAATGCAGTGTACTGGTATCGACCACCTCTTTGCGATATGAAAATAAATTCATCATCGGGTAACTTGTCGAACTTTATTGGATTATTTGCATATTTCGGTCTTTCAACGTTAATATATCGAATTAGTAATTTTAAGGTTTCCGGGGATATTCGAATAAACTTTGTTCTCCTTTTAAAGCTTCCTTTGTTATAGGCCGAGAACTCATGTTTATCTAGCCGATTACGATAGTCTCCAATGGTTAAATCCAAAATTTCTGAGATTCTGGCCCCTGTCTCAAACATAAACCTAGTAATTACTTCATCTCTCAACTGCCAATTGGATTTTTCGCCAGCATTGTAAATCTTGTATGGTAAATCCCAATCACTAATAATTTCAGGCACCCATTCATCATTTATTATCTTGAAATATGAATCGGTAACCTTTCTGTAACTGATGGGCTCCTCAGTACCTGCTAGCTGCGGCATTCGTTGTCTGTTCTTCCGGTCCCCTGAAATTTCTATATTTTGACCAAGCAGATCCAAGTTTACAAGCGGATTGGGATGATCATACAAACCCAATTTAATCATCGCTTTATAAAAGGCTTTTATTGCGGAGAGAAAGTGATTCACAGTTTTCTTGCTTTTATTGGTAAGAAACACTTTTTCATGGGAATCTTGATCGCGCACTTTGCATCCTAATTCTTTCTGAAGATACTGCTTTATTGCCGATTTAATAGCTAACGGAGCATTTGTCCAATCTACTCTTGCTCCTTGAAAGAGACTCTTATTTTTTAGCCAACAAAAATAAGGTTCTAAGATATTTAAATATGACAGTGCTGTGCTCTCGCTCACTCTTCCTAATTGATACTGGTAATATTCAGTTAGTGGTACAAAGTGATTATTTTCATCATCGAATACCATGAGAGCATATTTGCTTTCAATATCTGCTGGACAAAAATAATGTATAAATCTCTTTGACACGACGGGAACAACCAACTTTCTAAAAATGAATTCAAACTAAATTATAGTATGTGATTACATCCCGGATCACATGTAAATTTATCCATGCAAAAAAGGACCGTTCAAATGAGTTTGAAGGTCCTCTTTTGGTTTTAGCTAATCATGAGTTCCGTTATTTCGTGCGATAGAGCCCGGGATCCTGTTAAGCCCTTAATAAAACGCAACGGGCCATTTATAGACCAATCGATGTGTTTAAGTTTTTTCACAGCCTTAATTAGGGCTGAATAATCAACTATTTTCTTATTATTGTTGATTTGTTTGCATAATACATTCCCCGCGGCGATAGAAAGTGCATCCATACAAACTATATGGGTAAGTCGATGTCCTGAATAGTCCAGCCATTCTGATGATAAGGTTTCTTTTATTGCCGTGAAGTATATTAAAGCAATAGTTAGTTTCTCCTCTTTAGATAAAGCAGCTAGCTGATTCTCTTTGAAGAGAAGATGTAGGGTACGATATAAATTTTGAAGTGTAATATGTCTGCCTTTCACTCGTTTTCCAATAATACTACCGATAAGTAAAAATGGACTTTCTTTTCGCATCAATAATTCTGTGGCAACCCAACTTAGATCGTCCGTATCTCTTCGAAGATACTTGCTCAATGAAGGGCCTATTCCTTTCGCTTTAGTGTTGATTGTATCGAAAAGCTTTATCTCTTCATCGTCGTCCAAAGCGTGAAATGCCAGGAATGGAATGGTTATATCTGAGTTCGTCTCTTGAACATACTTTTTAATGCCTCCGAGTCGATGTTGGCCATCCATAAGCGAAGCTTTTCCCTTACATATTAATCTCCCATAGTTAGGCCTTATCTTATCGTAATAGGAAAATTCCCAGTTTCCACAAGCATTGAGTAGCACCGGTGTAAATAATGCATCCTCCCCTTTTGATAAATAAACAGCGAAGTCATGGCAGCGTTTCGGATCAACAGGACGTTGGTATCCTTTACCTGCAGGATCATCATATGGTTTGACAAAAGTTATATCTAGGGCAATTGTAGCTGGTAAATGGCTTTGGTAAGCTACTTTACCCCTCATTTTGCACTGTAGGACATTCTCAATTACATAATTAGTTGGTAAATTATTCATTATGTCATCTCCATGAAGTTTCTTAATTATGAATATAATACTTATAAGTTCTTATATCAATGGTATTTATAGTTAGATAATCTGTTTATCAATCGCCGGCATGCCTAATGTATAAATTAGGTGGTGGTCAGTATGGTAAGCTTGGCAAAATTGGTCGGGGAACGTATTCGTCAGCTAAGAAAATTAAAAAAAATGAGCCAAGAGCAGCTAGGAGAGCTGGCGCAGCTCCAGAGTTCATACATAGGTGGCGTTGAACGAGGCGAAAGAAATGTATCGCTGGAAACTTTGGAAAAAATAATAAGAGCATTAGATTTATCCTATTCCCAGTTTTTTAGTTTTGGTGAAATCGGCGTATCAGACAAACTTTCAAAAGAGGAATTAATCGAGGTTTTTAGTGGAGAGCTAATGACAAATGAGTTAACAGAAGTAAGGAGGATATTTGAAGTATATAACATAATAAAAAGAGGTAAATGATCACTGCAATCGTGATTGTTTACCTCTTTTTATTGCTTATGTTTCATTCGACTGACTGCACTTGAAGAAAATAACTCCTTCAGCAATTCTATGATTTCTTAAGCATTATTTTGTTTATTCTTAGTTTTAAACAGAGTAATTAGAAACAATATCTGTATGATTACTGTAAAAGCAATTAATTTGGGTTGGATTAAATAAGCAGTAAATGGACATAAAATTATAATAGTTATGTAAGCCCAAGGCTTGAATCCTAAACCACGCTTCCACTTGTTTTCAATGAGGATATTAATTGTTGTAAGAAAGAACATTAGCGAAAGAACGATAGTTACCCAACTAACCATTACATCCAACTTTCCCCAGAATGTATTTGCTTTTAGAAAAGCCGAGTAATTTCCCCCTAATAAAGCCAGCATTATGAAAACTGTGACTAATGGTGTCAATGGTCTGCAGATTTTCGTAATAAAAGAGGAAATTTGATCAATAAGTAAAGTTTTCTCTCCAAACGTAGAGATACTGTCGCTTCTAGACGAAATCAATTTTTTTAATGTAGCAAGTGCTGAATCTGAACGGTTTTCATAAAACAATCGCACTTTTTGTTTATGTTCCCATGGAAGGTAACAGTAGCATTCACCAAATCTTTCTATTAACTTGTCTTGTGCTGTAAGATCTTTTGCACCTTTTTCATAAATTGATATAAAGGCTTCAAGCTTCCCCAGTAGCTCCCCTTCTTTGATCTTTAATGGTTGAATTTGTTTGTCATCTTCCGAATATAAGTTTAAAAATGTTTTATATAGAAAAGCACTCAAAGCAATAATAAATGTGACTATAAATTTTACGACAGGATCTAAATTAATTATTTGATTATAAACTTCGTGTAGCTTCAATATGAGGAGCATCCTTCCAGTGTTTTGTATTCACAATTCGATTTTGGGGGAGATTATCGATCCCCCAGTCTTACACAACCTCGGCGTCAGCTGAGGTCGTTCATGAGCTTACTCTTTCGAAAAAGGTTTCGATCATGCTGCCGGTAGCTGATTGGGAAATTATTGACGCGCTCCTCAACAACGGCAACGCACGTTCTTTCTCGGAATATTTCCGGCAATTGCATGTAACAAAATGTCTCTTTTATCAGATATCAGTAATACTCTATATCAATTGGGTAAAACAATCTCATTTACCTTTACAACTTTCCAACCATGACTTTTTGCAGCAATAACATCCTCCTGACTCATATTGTCCTCCTTGATCGCTATTCCTGCGAAATGTGTAGGTCTACTCAATGCAACATAAGCTAACTTCAAAGTATCCTTTATATTAGTATTCTGAGAAAGCCGTTCATCATACTGACCTATTAAAAATGGCATTATATCATATAAATCAGAGTACTCCTCTCGATTAACAGTTGACTCCAGTAGCAGTGTAGCTAAATGTGTTTCGCCCTTAACAGCATGGATAGTATTTAAATGAATAAGCACATCATTATAAAGATAATTATTATTGTCTACATGATCAGCATGAGTCTCTGTTGTGAATATTTTCAAGATATACTTATTAACAATCTCAACATCTGACGCCAAATCGTTACTCTCTATTACTATTCCGAAGTTGTCGGTCAGGATTTTTTGATACAACAATTCAAATTGACTGAGCTCAGAGCTACAGTCTTTACGAAGATAAACTTGTCTAATTAACTTAGAAAGAATACTTCTTAAATCACTATTTTCTAATGGAAATTCTTTATTAAGAAAGTCGTCTAATTTACTGGGAGAAAAATCTAATTGACTCCTAGAATTTTCATTTTTCTTCCGTAAAGTTCGTGACATAACCTTATGGACTTCATTTAAGCAATCCGCAAAACTTGATTTTTTCTGGATCTCACTTTTTGACTTTTGATAATCTATGTGGAAATGTGCAACAGCATCATGATGTTGAGCAACTGCATATATTTTTTTTGTGTTGAGCGGGAGATTATATGATGCTAGAAGCTTAGCATATGCTTCTAGTAGCTGTGCTTGATCTTCATAGAGCAATATATGGGGTTCCAAAGATGGAACAAACTCATTGCCAACTAGGTGGTCATATCTCTCGATACAAGTTGTCCTTAGTATCTTAGCTATTTTCTGTCCAAAGCGATTACTAGTTGCTAGTTCTATGCGTTGTTCTACTGGAGGTTTCCACGCATCAGGTTCACCATAATACAAATTATAAAGCGCCTGATATGGATCGCCATAACGCTGTATAATTGTTTCTTCATTGCTTTCTATTATTTTTAAAATAATGTGATACTGTTCTATGCTTGTATCTTGTGTTTCATCAATGAAAAGATATTTGAATCTAGCTTGGAATGCCTTCCTTAATTCGATTGCATTTTTGTC
Source organism: Paenibacillus sp. SYP-B3998 (assembly GCF_010820665.1). Classification (GTDB taxonomy): domain Bacteria; phylum Bacillota; class Bacilli; order Paenibacillales; family NBRC-103111; genus Paenibacillus_E. The sequence goes on from NZ_JAAIKC010000003.1 coordinate 494,939, forward strand.
AATATAAAACTTTGATAGTGCAATAGTATCACTATGCCGTAAATACCCTGAATAAAACATATCTTTGAATGTATTTAAAAGTTCATTGCGGTAGGTTTTATCTTCAAATCCTATTAATGAAATCTCCTTTTTATCATTTATAGATAATTGTGTTCTTTCTACCGCAGAAAAAGGAGCTGAAAAAGACCACCAACTGGGTTTATGTTTTTCAAAAAAACGAGAGAAATAACCTTTGTACTCCTCATTTTCTATGAAAAAAAATCTATCACGCGAAGAAACTGTAGTATAAGCTCTGAGCGCAAAAAAAGTATTTAGAAAGTCATGTATAGTTCCAATAAAATGAGGGTAAGCAACATCGTTAATTCCTAAAATTTTCAATTTATTTAAAATCTCTTCAACGCCAACATTTGTATGGGTGATAACACATATTCCGTAATCTAAGTTAGCTTCCTTAATTTTTCGTAGTAATATAGCAAGCCTCGCTATCAACACAGTTGTTTTTCCGCTTCCAGGGCACGCTACAAAATCCCCCGACTGTTCATACTTAATAATGTTTCTTTGTTCATTAGAAAAGCTTTTATACTGTCCCAGGAGTGCTGATTCTACTTTTGTTATATCCTCAGAAGTGATTTCAAACATTTTGCTTCCCTCCTGTTACATGAAAAATAGCCTCCCGTAAGTATTTTAAGTATTCATCAGTGTTCACTTTTTCCTTAAAGTCCCCTTCACATTGAAGCAATAATGCTAGTTGTTGTGCTACAGATGCCTTTGAAACCTTCTTCTCCAATAAAGGCTTATAAACTTCGTATGCAGCCTCTTCCTGATCTGCTAATCCTTCTATCTTCATTTTCATGTTTGTTAGTTTAAATATATTGGCATCACTTGAAGGTTTCTTATATTTAACGTTATGGATCGCATCTAATAAACCATTTCTAAGAGTACTCATTGCTATTTCATATTCTAGAGTCCAGTTTGAAGCAACAAAAACCTTAATGTTTTCAGAACTATTACTATATTCAGCAATTAAAGATCTTGCTTTATTCATTCTTAGAGAGTCAATAGTGGCCTGTGACAACGGTTCTTTTATTAATTCGGCTATTTCATTAATATCATTACTATTCAATCTAGCAGTAGAATACAGATCAATAGTACTTACTAGATCCTTTTTCGTACTAAAAGCTTGATCAACCAGATGAGGAATTTCTTCGACATCGACACTCATTTTGTTTGCGATAAAAGTTAAATGTTCTTTCTTAATAATTAATATATCCCTAACCCCAACTTCTTGGGAATCATTATAAAAAGCCATTGGTTTGATATCAACATCTGTCACGACAGCAACGGGAACTCGTAATGGTGGAAACTTATCTAGCCATGCCTTTGATCTAGAATATATTTTCACATATCTATTAAAAGCGGTGTTTCCTATATTTACAATTGATACTCCAAATTTATGTAATGGTCTCCCGATTAGTTCGGCAATTGCGGGCACTAATAAATTCTCTGCGTCCCCTTCAACAAAAATTACACCTTTAGCAAAAAATAAGTTAGCTTTTGTCGAGTCAAGAAAACGCTCGAGAAACTTATAATCTTCAATTTCCAGTTCCGTATTTTCTGCATTCATTGGATATGCCGTTCCATCGTGTATTAATATAATATGTTCTAGTTTTGTAGACGCTGCTAATGTAGTGCTGTGAGTAGTTAAAATAAATTGTCCGCCAGTTGATCCATTTTCCTTATTTCTTTGCAAATATTTAATTAATCTTAGCTGCGCTTGAGGATGAAGATGAGCTTCAATTTCCTCAATTAATGTAATGTTTGGTCCTATTGAAAGTGCATCGTCATGAAGCAAAAGCTCTGCTGCTATAAATAACAAATTTAAGCTTCCTAATCCAGAAGGAACATCCTCTAGTAATAAGCTTAATTTTTTTAAAATTTCATTTAGCTTAACTGGGGTTATTTTAAAATTTGATTCATATTTATTTTCTCCATTAATTGGCTCATGAAAAAAATTGTCCAAATAACTGGTTAATTCAGATTTTATGGTTTTTAAATCACCATCTTTATATGGTTGATCAAAAAATTCTTCGACTTTCTCATTAGCTTCTTGAAAAGTAATCTCTAAGGGATGCTTTTCAGAAGAATCATTTTTCCTAAAGGCTTGATGATTTTTTAGGATCTGAGCAAGCCTAGATCTTACTCCCGGCTTTAATTCAATTTCAGCATCTCTAAGGGGTTTCAGATATGTAGACTTCAATAACTCCCGTGCAAGTCCTTCTAATCTACTTGAAGCATTTTCTGGGCCAGCTTTGATTGTCCTTTCTATTCGTTCAATTGATAATAAATCATTTTTTTGTTTTTGCGCGGTCATTCTTACTTGCAACTCGTAGTTTCCATTTTCATCAAATGTGAGCCATTCTAAGAATATTCCTGCCTCTTTTTCTGATAATCCAGAGAATATACATTCTATTTTTATTTCCTTTGATGTATTTCCTTCTTGGTCAACAAAAAAATCACTTTCAGATATTCGAAAAGTATCTTCACTTGAAGTTCCTAAAGTAATTTTTATAGCATCAATAATTGCTGTTTTTCCGGAGTCATTTTCGCCTATAAGTAAGTTAAAACTATCATTAAACGTTACAATTAGGCCAGGTAACTTACTATCTAGTTCAGATACTCCATACTTTCTAAAGTTCCAGATATTCAATTTTCTTAAAAACATTTTGTATCCTCCTTTTAATTGTGCAAATTTTTTCTTTGGTCCCTTGATAATTCTAAATATCCAAAGTAGCTCATTAACTACGTAACCCCATAACTCTATTGGTGTCGTCCCTGCAATAATATAGCCAGTCTAGTCAAGCATTGCTAGATTGGCAAAGAACTGCTAATTGCTTCTATTAGGAAATTCTACCATAATCCTCAACTACATTATAGCTTCGAAAACGACAAAAAAGGACAGATCGGCACTGTCCCTTAATACATGCAATATTTATTGTGACACAACCCATAAAAATCTGCGTAAATATTATCGTTTTATGTCTTTTGCGTATGTGTAAGTTACATAGTATTTTATACATATGTCAATAAATCAGATAAACCCCCACGGCGTATCGTCGGGGATCATGTCGGATGACAAGAACATTGTCCTATTAGCGCTCCTCTCAAGCTTTTTGACGAAATCCAGAATAAAGCCGCGTTTCTCAAGTGAGTTGCGCGGCTTTAATATTTCAAGTATTTAGTGAGAGCACAAGCCTAACACATGCTTATCAATATCCCTAGATTCACTTTCAAAATTTTCTGGATAATTTGATCCATAATATCTCATGGAATATGCTAGAGGTGTATGCTTTTTTTCTTTCATTTGATTTATCTTTTTATTTTTCTGGTTCGGACACTCTAAATCGCTCATTGATTCATTCTTTTTGAACTGAAAAAATGTAATCGGTACTCTACTCGCTAGATCTTTTGGATGCCTAATAACAATGAATGGTATTGTGTCATTAACCAAAGACTCGTAGAGTTTGCGAGTTGGAGCAAGCTTTTGTTTAGCTCCACTTTCAGAACACATTCGCAATGCATTTAATGAACTAGTTAAAAAAGCAGCTGCAATTTTCTGTACTAACCATTTCAACTCGAATGGGTTTCTCTATTAGAAAGTTGAATGAATTTTGCAGGAAACTCCCAAGTAGTTCTTTTTGTTCATCGCAGAAATATCTATCGATAAGCGAAAATGAATGAAGATTCTCCCTCCTATATGCACCCATCCTATGTTCGTAGAATTCCTCATAAATAATTGTAGAATAAGAAATATTCGGTGAGAAATGATATCTTGTCCAAAACGATTTACAAAGAGCGATTGCCCTACCCAAGCCCACCAGATCGGAATAAATATTAGGACGAATTTCGTTAAGTATTCTACTGGAATTGAACCATATTCGACATGGTTTAACCAGTAGTGACCTGTAGGTTCCATGCCAACTATAACATCCTGAAACCCTTGGTCCATTGAAATCTTCTGAAACCAGCTCATGAACAACCCAAAGCCTTCTCTATTGTTTTCAAACGTAATAGGCTTCCCGAACTCGACTCCGCGGAAGTCTTGTGCACGAGCCACATGTTTGAATTTTGCGATGTCGACTCCGATAATTAAGGTAGAATAAGTGATTTGATTAATTCGTTCATTTTGAGTAGAATGCATGTTGTAGTCTCCTTGGTTTTGTTTTTGGATCCGACGCTGGCCAGCATCTGGGACCTATAAACATCATACCAAGGAGTCTTTTTATTCTTCAAACCTCGTATTTCCTCATAATAGGAATGCTGCCCATTAACGGAGCGAAGGACTGCCACGCGGCAACCCTTCGGTATTGGACTATCGTTCCCTACGAATCTCTTTTTTATTGTGTGTAACATAACTGTGTAATATCATCCCAAGGATCACTACAAACATACCACTCCAAGCTATTGGAGAAGGAACCTGTATCGATAAAAATATTAATTCTCCTATTAATGCAAATAGCACTTCCATGGATTGCGTTGCTTCAATGGATGCCAGCTTCTGCATGTTTCCTCTTACCATATCTGTTGCTTTAAAGAATAGGACAGTAGCGATTACCCCTGAAAAAACGGCAACCAAAATGGCTTGAACAGTTTGCACTTTACTTGGTGCACCCACGTTAAAAAAACCGTACAGCGATAGCACAAACCAGAGCGGCAAACTAGCTAAAGTCATCCCTAGTACACGTTGATATGCATCTAAGCGCCCGGCACAAATCTCCATCATTTTACGATTGCCTAATGGATAAGCAAATGAAGCTATAATGACAGGTATGATTCCGTATAACAAATCTGTTAAAGAAATGTCTTTTGACTGTTCAATTTGCATCAGAATGATCCCGAGAAGAATGACTAGAGACATCATAAGACCTTTGAGAGGAATTTTTCCGCGTACCTTCAAAGGACCATTCTTTGTTTGTATGATTTCTGAAAAAAACGGAGCAAGTAAAGAACCAGAGATAATTGTGATCTGCCAAGTTCCAGCGATAAGCCAACCCGGTGAATATGCTGAAGCAAAACATAAGGGAGCATAAAATAATCCAAACCCCACAAAGCTCCATAACATCCAAGTTCCTAATTGTTCTCTCATTACTTTCAAAAGAGGTACAAGGTTATTTTTAGCCATTACAATGATTAAAAGAAGTGGAACCATGAAGATATAACGTAACGAAGCACTCCAGATCCAACTCCCACCAGACAATTCCATAGATCGATTAAGAACAAATGTAAAAGCAAAAAAGAAAGCGGCAAAGGCACCTAATAATATAGCTCGCAAATGACTCACCTATCTGTCTGTTTAGTTTGTTCCTTTATTAAATCGCTTTTCAGTTTTATTTTCAACACTTTTTCTTTTCCAAGAAATCTGCCCGTTAGCGGAATACGTGTAATGGATTCACCACACCGTACTTCACTTGCTTTTCTTTTAGGAAATGAGCAAGGTTTAACCAGTAGTGACCTGTAGGTTCCATGCCAACTATAACATCCTGAAACCCTTGGTCCATTGAAATCTTCTGAAACCAGCTCATGAACAACTCAAAGCCTTCTCTATTGTTTTCAAACGTAATAGGCTTCCCGAACTCGACTCCGCGGAAATCTTGTGCACGAGCCACATGTTTGAATTTTGCGATGTCGACTCCGATAATTAAGGTAGAATAAGTGATTTGATTAATTCGTTCATTTTGAGTAGAATGCATGTTGTAGTCTCCTTGGTTTTGTTTTTGGATCCGACGCTGGCCAGCATCTGGGACCCATAAACATCATACCAAGGAGTCTTTTTATTCTTCAAACCTCGTATTTCCTCATAATATGAATGCTGCCCGTTACTTTAATACACAGAAGAGGAGCTGCCGCGAAGCAAGCCCCTCAATAATAGTTCCCTTTAGCTCAATCAATTCTCGTTTACGAAAGGCTTATAATCACGTTCGCACGATAATTTTCTTTCCTCAAACGTTGGAATATTTATGAATTCAACATTTTCTGTATTCAATCCCAAAAATTCTTTTGCAATTATTCTCACACTTTTCTTAATCTCATCACTGTCCCGAAATTCGGATAATTTTGACCACATATCAATATAGACAGGTTTATACCCATATATATTCCTCGGAGCAGAATGAGGAACTTGACGAGAAACATCTTAAAAGGCTCTTGGGTATATGTAATGATAATAAATAAACTTCGTCACCATTTATAAAACTTTCGATTTCATCACAATATTCTTTATCATCACCAATAATATCCATATCGTATAGATTAATTAGACCTGTTACGGTTGTAAGTTCAAAATAACCTAAGAAATTTATTTGATCTTGATCAGAATAAAGCATAATTTCATCATTGCGACTCTTGCAGCAGAAACCATAAGCCCCATACCAAAATAACCAATGTCGAACTCGGACATATATGAATTGAATATTAATCACCTACCTGAAAAAGTCTTTTATCGCAGTACAGCCATATCTTAACACATATTGGAAGTAACCTCCCTTTACTTCAAAAGACAAAGGCAGCCGATCGCCAGCTGCCTTCATTTCTTGATTGAACTATAGTTTCCCAGTTGCCAATCCCCTAAGCTACTTTAAACAATTGTAGCTCTGTACCCTGTATTCTTACCTTTTTCAACTGCCTCGATATAGCCATCGAAATAATATGGTATATCATCTTCTTTTCCATTCCGAATTCTGCCTCTAACTTTATCGAATGCAAATATAGAAATTGAATATTCAGGCTCTCCAGTAACTAACACAGGTTGGTTTCTTTCTTGTACCCAAATGTACTGTCCACCATAATTCCTTCTTGCTTCAAAAATGTAACTTCCAGCCATAGAAGAAACAGAATCTAATGTATCATCATCTATTTGATACTCACTTAACTCTTCTAGAATGTTGTCAAGTTTTCGTAGACTTTGAACACTATAATCAAAATTTCCTTTATCAGAAAAATTATTTACGAAACTTTCTGCCGTAGTAATAATGTCTTGCTCTAATCTACTTTGCATAATGCTTACCCCTTTGAACAGTGTACTTACAGTTAGAAATATTCACCCTTTAACTTTAACTATCCTGCACCATACTTATCAATAAGACAGGGAGCAGCACCGCGGTGGTCTGTTCCCTGGTTTGGTTGAACTCGTTCTCCGTTAGGTTAATCGCGCACTAGTTTCTGTCGACGTAATTGTTCCTTGAATTGTTTTCATATAGTTCTTTTTTTCAAAGTAATAAGGTCCTAGATGAGTTAATCTAAGCGCTTCGCCCTTTTTAAAATCCCGCCAAATAATCAAATCATTTTCTTCCTCAATAATTGCTGAAATAAATCCGCAATCAAGGTCTCCACATTCAGGACAAACAAGAATTGGATAACGATTTCCACCCAATTTACTAAGTCTTTTTAGAGTTAGTTCTTGTACAATTTCCACTTTGTATTTGCTAGCTGCTACTGGAATACAAGGGATAAATTCGTGTTTCTCTAATAGTTTGTATAGCGATCTACCATCAATAAAAAAGTCATAAAATGATTTATCATAATTGGTTTCATTAATTATTTGCTTTGTAGAAAATGTATTCAGTCTCACCACTATCTCCTTTGAGTTCTAAATGCATACTTTTGTATCTTGGTTTGTACTTTAGCACAGCTTGTGTTTAGGCCTCATTGCAAGGAAAGAAGCCGACGTTCTTCTGGTAGATATTGATCATTATTTAAACTTTCGTGTCCCGTTAGCATAGTCACGATCGAGTTTCTTAATGGAAATAGGATTCAATCCTCTTCGTTTCCTATCGTTATTTGACCAGTTCCCTTCACCGAAGATTTGAAAGTGAGCTCTCGGAAAATTTCAGCCACTTCATTCAGACCTTTATCCCGGTATGCGTAATAAATCTCCCTAAACCTTGTATTGCGGTGACCAAAATGAAGGAACAACTTCGTTTTCAACACTACCTGATTATCATCGCTAAATCGATTAACTGTAATTAGATAGTCCCCATGAAAACATGTAGTTCTTAAGCGGCATTTCTCATTCTCAAAGGAAATCTCCTTTTCTAATAGAGCTGGCAACATGCCCTCACCTCCACTTTTCGTAAGGTTGTTTGTTTCCATTATACTACATGAAAGTTGATCTAAACTGCCAGTTACTTGAATGAAGAAAATAAGGAATTGCCGCGAGGCAAGCCCCTCAGATTATGTTTGTGCCGCCGAACAAGAAAAAAACCCGCAGCATAAAGCATACCGCAGGTCTCTAACTCGTATTACTTTAGATCGTTCCATGCCGAAGCTCAACTTAGGAACTGACATCCGCATCAATGATTTCATCCAGTTCTGACATGTTCGTTTACGGCTGCAATAATTTCTTGATCGACCTTATTACTTCCTTGAATTTACTCCGCGGCTTGGGCTTGATTGTTCAGTTGCTTAACAATTTGTTCTGTGCCATGAGCTCCTTGATGTCCTCTACTGAATGTCATAGTATTTATCCTCCAAATTCGAAGGTGATCTTCCTACTATATTATGATGCTATTTTCCACCCTTATTCCACATAGAGCCGCATTGGTTCGTTTTCGTATCATGCAATTGTGTAATCAACACCAACAGATTCAGCTACTGTTAATTGAATAGTTCGCTGAAATGTTTTTAAGCATCACCTGGTTGATCGTGTGTATTATTTTGTGCAGACTGGTCAGGCGATTTTCGAGTTCGAGATTGCAGTTCCTTATCAATGGTTCGCTGAGATTTGGTTATCTTAGTTTTAGTTTTATCGGACATTGAGATTACCTCCTTTCTATCTTGATGAAATAAGTAAAAACATTTAGCCTATTCTTGGGAAAGTATCCTCAGGCTTTTTTAGGGCTTATATGTGAACCATTTTGTTAACTAACCACCTTAATTAATATTTGCCTCATCAATTTTACCCTTTTGATTTGGTTTTGGTTTTTTTTGCTTTTCGGATTTCACGCTTTTCTTTTGATTAGTCATAACTTTAGCACACCCCTTTGAGTAATTTGAAACATATATATTGTACTCACTTAAGAAGCAATATAAGCAGACACATTGTGCCAATCACTTAGCTGGTCGGCGAAATTAAACAATAATCTCTTACTGGGAACTAAAGCTTTTCAAATGAGATTATTCTTGCATAATCCTCCCTTAATCTCCACAAAATAAAGCACATTGAGAAAAGAAGTGATTTTATCCCATGGCAAATAACAGTACTTTACTCGTACCACAGGCTAAAGCGGCAATTAACCAAATAAAGTGAGAAGTAGCTCCCTCTTCAGTTGCAAAAATCAAGGAGCAGCTGCCGATGGCATACTGCTCCTTGATTCGTTGAACTAACGTTCCTCGTTAGCTCAACGGCAAAGCTTTTTTTGTAAAACAATGGCTTGAATATCATTTACAAGTTGATTTGTTTTATGCTATTATTCATTTACGTAATTACGTAAATGAATAATGTGAGGTGATGTTTTTGACTCGTGACTATGGTATAGAACTGGATGCACTCAAGACACAGTTGGCTGAACTTCAAGAGAATGTTAAACAGATCGCGAAAAACTCTTCAAGCAAAGAAACACGAATCAAAGAACATTACGACCAATCGGGCAAACTTCTTGTAGACATTAACACTGGACAGGGAGAATTGGGTGGTATATTTTTTTCAGGTCAATACCTTGGCGTGAATTCGCGTTATAGATGGGAACCACACGGACGGGATGTCAATCAACTGTTAGATCTCGATGGTGATAAAGTTGCGAAAATTTTATCTGCACTTGGCCATAAACAACGTATCGATATCATAAGAGCCGTCTTACAACAACCCTTAACGGGCGCCGAACTCGTAGATCGCTTAAATATGGGTACCACAGGACAATTGTATCACCATATTAAAGCATTGCTAGGAGCTGACCTCCTAACGCAAGAAGAACGCGGCGGTAACTACACATTTCCTGGACATCGAGCACTCCCGTTTTTGCTTTTATTAACTGCAGCATCAGAGTTGCTTGATACAAGTGATTACATGGAGTTATCGGAAGCTAGAAATAACGCAGGTGATTATTTAGGCACCCCACCAGAAGAATACGATCCACACCTTTTGCTTCGATCAGTATTGGAGAATACAATCCTTGAACATCAGGCGGGCTATTGTTCCGATGTTAGCGTGGTTTTTCATAGCGACGGCAGCGTGACTGTTGCCGATAACGGTCGAGGGATTCCTGTTCAGGCTTTTTCAAACTCGGAAAAGCCGCGTGTTCAAGCTGTTCTCACTGAAATAAGCCGTTTTTCTGCTTCAGTCAATGCACCAAACAGCCAAAAGAGTATCACGATTCCAATCGTTAACGCGTTATCACAAAAGCTTACGGTAGAAGTACGAAGAGAAGGCAAGGTGTTCCGTCAGGATTACAAGCACGGTATCCCTCAAACTTCACTACTAACTGTTGGACTTACAAATGAAACAGGAACAAGCCTTACGTTTTTTCCCGACAAAGAAATATTCCATTCAGGTTTCGACCAAAGCCTGTTTGCCAATGCAATCGCCGACATTTCGGAAACATTCCCAAATCTAAAAATACATCTGCTCACTGATTGATTTGCAAGGTGGAGGCTCCTCTTTTTCAGGGAGTCTCATTTTCTGTACGAATTATTTATGACAATAGAAAAAGCGGTTGGGCGTCCTGACGAAAAGTACCCGTTAGCGTAATGAAAAAGGAAATACTGCTCCCCTTAGCTATGTCCCTTACGTCTCTCTTTTCTCTTGTAAAACCTGTCTATGAGAAGGATTAAGATATGTACCATGGTTATAAGCACTGCCATCTGTATAGCCTTAATAAAACTAACCCCTACAAAATAATAAGCCAGAAGCAAAATGGCACAAAAATAAAAAGCAATCCCTAGAATTGATTTCATCATTTTTACCTCCCTTGGCTTACTAATTTTACCACACCCCTCATCCTCCTGTATTGAGCCAAACTGCCCTTTAGCTTAATAAAACAAGGAGCAAGCTGCCGTGGCAAAACTGCTCCTTTTTTTTGTTCAACTATAGTTATCCGATAGTTCAATGAATACAAAATTTATTGCCTCTCTTTTGCTAATCTGGTTATTAGTCTAATGAATTCCGTTTTATTGTCAGTGTAGGCTTCCCTATCATACTTATAAGTTTCCGCTAATTTAAGTTTTAGTTCTTCATACTGTTTGGCAACAGTAGGGTTCTCACATAGATAGTCCCTAAAATACACTCTATCCCATAGAAAGTCCAAATCTTTTGACCCCATGTGAATATGGAAGGATTCCTTTTCTAATCCTGTCGGAGAATAGCCTTTAATAAACATCAAATGATTTTTCTGCTCTTTCATGTGTATATAGTTATTTTCATTCATCTTGCTCATTATTAATTCACAAATTCCACTTTCATTTGGAATCTCCACTAGAATATCAATTGTTGGCTTGGCTGATAAATTTGGTACAGCGGTGCTTCCGATATGTTCTATTTTTAGAGCTGTTTCTGAGCCAAGAAGATTGGTTAAAAATTGTTTTTCATTTTTAAACAATAAAGTCCAATTTCCATCGTAAGGGACAACTGTTATTGGATATAATTTTCCAAGTTCATCTTTGTTCATAACGAACTCACTCCTTATTGGTACGAAATCCTAAGTAAGTAAATTCCATATTGGCGTTTATAGTCCTTCTCCTGAACAAAACTGCCCGTCCCTCGGTTTTAATGGTTTATCTAACGTATACTCACTCATTCGCAGGATTTCATCACCTTGAAAATAACGACAGCTTAGAAAACGAAGTCCTATGGATAAAATTCTTTCATTTGAAGCGTGCGGGAACAGAGGAGCCGTAATATCCATTCCCCTAAATTTCACTCTACTGCACGCATATTCCACGAATACCTGGAAGTTTACCATCCCATGGCTCTACGGGTCTAAGCCCTAACATTCCATCGTCATACTTATCCAAGGTGTGGAGACCGATGATGGTACTCCTGTTCATCTGCCGCAGTTAGCATGGCATTAATAGAGATCCTTGCCAAGATATGCAATATGAAACAGTCGTTAAAAGGCTTGTAAGTACTGTTAATCAGATTCACCGCTGGGTCGTTCTGATCTGTAATCGTTTATCATGTTGTGGTTTATGTCTTTTTAAAGAAAAAAGAGATAATGGCTCTTATAATTCATTGAGCTAACGGAACACGATAGCTATCGTGTCCCGCTAGTTGAACGCCAACCTCGCTTTATTTTCATCGGACAAAATACATATTCAGATCAGACAGGGGGAATAATTTCAACTAAAAAAAGAAAAGTTGGTGAACATGCATGCTGATTACGGAGCTTGAAGCGACTTTGAATGCGGGGATGAGTGGCGAAGAATTTACCTTGCCGGATGTTTCCAGCAATGAACTCAATGCGTTAATACAGACATTCATTCCTGATAGGTTGATGCTGAACGACGCTTCTATACAAATGCAGAATGAAAGCAGCATTCTAATTCGGGGACAGAGTAAAGTAAATATTCTAGGGCTAGCTAAACCTTTGGTGGCACTAGAATTTTTTCTCGTCGCAGATAAGCCGGAGTGTACGATTGGGGTTAAGCTGCCTGATGGGGGGGAGCCAGCAAACATAGCTACTTGGTTACGAAATACGCTTTCCATCTTTCAATCTTCATATAAAATGTATAACTCGGGTCTTGTTTTCGCCTCGGTCGATAACTTAACCTTTCCACCAAATCTTTTTACGGTCCATCCAGACTCCGCAACCAAAGGGACTTCCTTTTTTTCCGCATTGGATATTGAAGGTCAACCCATTACCCTATTGCAAAGTATCTTCGGCACACTTAATCCTCTTGTTTTAAGTACACCTTTTACATCTGAAGTATTTTCAGGGCCTATTGAGGTTAAAGTACCGAGTGACCCTCCAGACATGGGATCTCTTAAACTTTCGAATCCTCGAATCATCATCAAGGCGGATTCACTTCAGCTTCGGACGACACTCAAACTAGATATTCAAAACGACTCTTTATTCTTGGATGGTGGGGGAGCAGTTTTACCGAACGGAACTTTTGAATTCACATGTGCTTTAACTGGGGTTAAAAAACAAGGTCAAGAGATGGCAGAAACAACTGGATGGACTGATCCCTTTGGATTTTCCGGCATTACTATACAAAAGTTTGGCGTAGGTATAGCTTTAGGCACAACGGGAACTGAAATTAGCTTATCTGGTGAGATTGCTATAGGAGAAGAAGGTTCTGCTGATCAGATCATCATGGAGGCAGGGGTCAAGTTTATTAATGGCCAAGTCCCATCCGCACTACTTGCTTCCCTTCGGGCGTCGTCATCCTCTCAAGATGGAATTCCGCTTTCCCGTCTTGTTGAATATTTCACAAAGATGCCAGTGGGGGACTTCGTTCTGCTTAAAGAAGTTAAGATTAAAGATTTAACAATGTATGTTGTCGCTGACCCTGATGGTTTTGAACCCCCATCAGACCCTGGTAAGATCTACCGTGGATTAGCCATGAATGCTGAGGTGTCATTATTCGGATTAGCATGCAGAGCGTTGATTGAATTTCAGCAAAATAGAGGGGTTAAAGCAGAAGGCGAGCTGGGTATCATTGACTTGGGCGGGGTACTGAGAATTACCGACGAAACGGGTACGAAAGGTCCTTTCTTCATCATCGATTCAACTCAAACAAGTGAGTTGACTGAGGAGTTCGGATACATCCATCTCTCTGCAAAGATGTCACTTTTCGGCTTAACGCAAAGTGTGGCCATTAAAGCGGCGCAGGATACCTTCGAGTGTACGCTGGGGTTCAGTGTAAACAGACTTGCTGACTTTCATCTGAGTTGTCGGTTGTCGGGGAAAGAAAGCTTTGTAGGCCAGGCAGCTTTGATGTTTAAATTTATGGACCAATCCATTGAATTGAAGAGAAACGGTATAACCATTGCTACCTATACTTTGGGTACAAAAGTAACAGGAAAACTGTTTGTATCACTCACTCAGGAGACATTTCTTCTAGAGGTCGCTGCAAACCTGGAGCTTCCTGGCCTTCCAGTCCTAAACGTAAATCTAAAGTTTAACGAAGCTATTCAAAACTTAGACGTAATTACAGAGGATATCTTAAGATCCATTATGAGTCAGGCTGAAGAACACTACAAAGCAACCCTATTAGATCCTATCACTCTGGTAAATTTGTTCAAACTAGATGGACTCAAACCTGCACAAATAGCCGAGAAGTTAAAAGAACTTAATTTTCCTGCTTCTAAAATTGCGAAAGGGTTGCATTCACTTGGATTAACACCTCAAGGAAAGTTGGTGAGCTTATTAAAAGCAGTCTTTCCAGACGATGTAGGCGAAGTGGCCGAAGCATTAACCGAAGTATGGGATGATATTACAGCCATAAACATGGCTAAACTTCTTAACTACGCTGACTACTCTTACCCGGAGATCGGCAAAGGCATTCAGGATACCCTCAAGACAAACATTCCTGACTTAGGAAAAGCATTTAAAGCGCTATCTCCCAAGATGGATGTAATCGAGGATGGGATCAGAAGTGTCTTCAACAACGTTTCAAATGAAGAAATAGCCGAGTGTTTTAATAAGATCGGTTTTGAACCGGCGGATATCGCTTCCCATGCAAAAAACAAATGGGAATGGGATACAAATAAGATGGGCGATGTATTTGTAAATCTAGAACTAAAGCGGGAAGAAATTATTCAAGCAATGACTGAAGCGAATTTCCCCCTACCTGAACTCGCTTCACTTAACGCGAAACTTAACCTGTTGCCGAAACCGGGCGGAACGGTCGGAGAGTTTGTCGAGCGATTTCCGTCTCTTAGAGGTTGACCCGATAGATTTTTCATGCTAAAAAGGCAAAACAATTTTCTCGAGTACGCAGAATCCCGGCTTCTACTCCGTGAAGAAGAAGCCGGGATTCTGCGTAACCTTTAGCCGAAATACTGGATAAACTTCTTTATCATGTCTTTTTGTTTACCTACCTTAAAAGTGAACAAATTCTAATTGTTTTGGACCGTGTACGATTTAAACGATAATTTTTAGAATTTGCTTTGCGGTGCTACTTAACTGCCCGTTAGCCAACATGCAGCGCAAGCGCCGTACCACAGATGATGAAAATGGAGTTAATTTTCAGGGGAGCTTAATGATGAATCGTCAGTCTAAGACTTTATTTTCTTAGTCTACTACTTTATTTTTCAGTCTAACACTATATTTTCTGTAGACATCTGCCATTTTGGCAGGTACTGGCCAAGGACTAGGTCAACTCGGTGGCCTTACACTCATTGGCCTCCATGTCCCGGAACATCGCAGAGCCGAAGCGAACGCAATACTCAACATTGGCGGCTATATCCCCGCCGCTGTCTTACCCATTTGCACGGGCTATCTGATCGACGCCAAGGGGCTTGCAGTCGGGGCGACTGCCTTCGCCGATGATAAATTCAATCCTTTTCATAGCAGCACATCCGTTAATCCGTTATCTTCTCTATCACGCCGAATACTGCACATTTGGCAGAGTGGATGGACTGGGCGGGAATAAAAGAAATGGAAGAAGTCGTGCATTATCGAAACAAGACCATACCGATTGTAATGATTTGTTCAACTAATGTCATTGTCATACAGAACCACCTGCTCATAATTGTGGAATTTCCAGCTTGGGTACCTGCAAGATTGTTAGGTGAACATCCCCGAAATGCCTCGCGCTACTATCGTTTATAAAGGCCAGCTTAGTTGTGGAATGTTTGATCAATTTCTTACTTACTCCTATTCTCTAGTAAGTAGGCAATTTTGTGTCACAATACTACAATGTAGGGAGATTTGTGCATTTTTTGCTGACACAAATCTCCCTACATAAAAATAAAAAAAGCCTGATTTTGGTCATACCCCTGTCAAGTAGACAGATGAAAAAAGCTACGCTGCCAGCGCGCACCGATACTCAATCGGTGCGCGCTGTTTCAGTTTGGATTGAAACCGCTGGTAGTTATAAAAGTAAATATAATCT
>NZ_JAAIKC010000030.1 GCF_010820665.1 Paenibacillus sp. SYP-B3998
AGCGTTCGTCCTGAGCCAGGATCAAACTCTCCATAATAGTTAAACCTATTTGAAAGCTTAATTGCTCATTTGCGTTGCTAGCGAGATTTGCATCTCTTTTTTGATCGATTGCTCGACCGTGCTTCTTCACTCGTTGTTCAGTTTTCAAAGATCAATTTCTTTCGTTTCCGTCCCGCTCTCTCGGCCGGAAGTTCAATATAACACACTTACAATTACTTTGCAACTTGTTTTTCTCAAGTTACTTTCACCAGCCTTTCTTGCGGCCGGAATGACAATATACCATGGCACGCAACCACAATGCAATGTTTTATTTTTCCAAATGCAAAAAAGTTTATTCTTACCCTGATAAAGACATGGATGGCTGAATATTAGATAATTATTGCTCTTCTATTATAGAAGAAGATCCCTACCTTCTCATCGCCATCCAACATCCCTACTTTCTATACAAAACCCCTTCGCCTACACGAACAGTTCTAGCTGTTTCACGTCCCCAAGCCTTTCCAACGAGACGGGTGCATGGTCACGGAAGTAAGCTTGGTTGATTTCTTTTTCCTTGGTCATCACCTGTTTGTTCCCATTGGCCGCTTGTCTAAGCCTACAGCTAAACACCACGGGGAAGTAGTCTTTGAGAAACTTGCCTTCCGCGTGCGCCGTAAGCGCAATGATTTGAAAGCCAAGTTGTTCAGCAATAAAAAACACAGGATTCAGCACGTGGTCGCTTGATGCCTTGCCAAAGGGATTGTCCAGTATCACCGTACGATGTCTTTTCATATGGGCTTGTATATGTTGACGTTTCTCCGCGACATAGTTGAGTAAGCCTAGGAATAACGTCATATTTTTACTCCATTTCTCCCCGCCGGACCAGTTATTCGACTGTTCCCACGAAAAGGAGGCCTTCGTTACGTTATTCTCATTCGTTACTTTCCGGCAGGATACTTTCATAGGACGTTCCTGCAAAACAATATGCAAAAGCTGCTTGGTGTCTAGCCATTTTTCGATCTCCTTACGAACCGTCGATTTAAATTCTTGACCGTTATCATCACGGTATTGGCCCTTTTCCAGTTCTGTTAAAATCCATTCCAGATGCTTACGCAAATATTCCTTCGCCTCTAGCTCGTCCCATTCAGGAATATGGAACGAATAAATCAGCTTCCATTGATCCTCGACTTTTACTCTGGTTTTATTCGGAATATCCCTGAGCTCAGATGCAATTAGCTTGAGATGGCTGTGTACATGTACAATATATTGCTCCAATTGCTGATTGTGGGTTCGCATGGTTTCTTCAGCAATATGATTTACACGTTCAATCCGACTATTCATCTTCTGTTGGAATACCGTCATATCCTCAAAGTTATTTTTCTGTTCGACGCCCTGCTCGGCCATCTCTCTAAGTTTCACGTCTTTAATGTGCTTCCGACAAAAATCGATAAACTGTCCTTTGGCCTTCTTCACGGTATTCTCTTCTGCTTCTAAGCTTTCTGTATGTGCAGATAACTTAGCCAACACGTTTTTGACAATTCCCATTCGATCATAAAGAAACTCCACTTTGGCCTCTTGCGTGATCAAAAGCGCTAGCACACGTGGATTCTCAAATCCATGCATAATTTTGTACTGATTCAAGTAGTGAAGTACTTCTTCGATTGTGGTCAGCTGTCCCATAATTTGCGTCTGCATGCGCATCAAACCTTGCTGCTCTTCCTTTAGCCGTGTATCCTCGCTTTGAACCTGCTCCTCAATAACATGCAGAGCTTCGAGAAAGACAGCAGGCTGCTGCCCGGAATGAGCTTCGGTATACTGCTCAACCAAGAGCTTAACTCTTGTTTCTTGTGCATCGAACTGTTTTTCCATACGTGCAAACTCACTTCTTACACGGGATAGCTGAGCTTCCTGTTCTTTTTGTTCCTTCAACAACTCGACCATCTGCTCTTCGCCTGTCGTTGAAAACGCAAGCGCATCATTCAATTGTAAGTCGCCGTGCTCCTGCTGGAGCTTATTCATCTCTCTCTCTAAAGTCATCTTGCTATTCTTCGCATGACTCCAGTTTATTTCAAGCTGTTGGCGCCCTTGTGAGATGTGGTTCAGCTTAAGATGCAAGTCACGTCTTTCCGTCTTCAGCCAATCCAGGCTTTGCTTGGGCTGAATCGGCAGCGTATCCATAAGTTCTGCATACAGCTCTTGACCTTGTAAAGTCGCTTTCTCCAACTTCAAATAGAGGAGGCGAGCTTTCGTTGATTCCATCGTACTCTCCATGTGCTCGATACCGCGTTGACGGCTGTTGACTTTGCTTTGTATAACCTCTGATTGCTCGACAAGTTGATCGTTCGCCTTGCTTAATACATCGATTTCTTTCCCAAGAGCTAGATAGTTATGCCCCTTCTCTATCCATTGTTGAAGTTGAACCATTTCGTCTTTCTGCTCATCGATGATTTGACTTTGCTGATCCATGCTCATCTCATCTTGTCGAATCGATTTCTTGCATACTTCCTTTTCCTCTTCAAGCAGACGAACCCGCTCGCGGTTCTGTCCAACTTGTTTCTCTATCTCTTGCACGGTCTCCAGCGGATACAATGTAAGGAATCGATGGAAGGACGCGTGCCTATCTGAGGTATGCTTCAGTTCCTCTTCCTTTGCTTTTCGAGTGGATAGAACTTCTTCGCCTTTTTGATAAATAGTTTGTTTCCAATTGGCAAATTCAACGGCATCCACATTCTCGCGCCAATGCTGCGGTTCAATCCACGCCTTCTCTGCCTCTGCAATCGGAGCATCTAAATTAGCCAGACGAGAAGCCTCTTGGGAAGAAATGACTTGAATCGGAAACTGCATATCTTCCGCATACTGTCTTAATTTATTGGCTACGCTACTTACTTCCCCTTCAGTGGTTATCAAAGTTACTGACCAAAGAGGATGCATGGCTGCCCGATGCGGCAGGCCAACGCCTTGCAAATACTGAATACCAGACTCTAAGAGAGAGAACTGATTTTTCCATTTCTCTAGCAATCCTGCTACATAGATATCGGCGAAAAACATGTCTTGATTTCTATAATCATCGATGTAACGAAAAGCAAGACGTTCTTTCTGCAGGTACGTTTCCTTCTCTTGACGACGTTTCTCCATATCCTCGATGAGCTGCTCTTCAATCGAGCTCTGTTTGTCATAGATAAATGTAAGTCTAGCCCAAGATGGTCTATAAGCAGCAAGTTCTGAACGTACGGCTTGATGAGCTTCCTTGAATGCCTCCAAACTGTGTTCCGAGCTGGCACATACCGCATATTGTTGCTTAAGAGCTTCGCTAATCCGTTCAAGATCCTTACTCGAGGTATCCTTTGAAGCTGCCAAATCCTTGTTTTTCTGAACGAGCAGCACATTGCTTTCATCCAATCTTTGATAACGCTGAACCCAGCCTGTCATGCTCCCTTCCATGCTCTCTACTGCTGGGTTAGCGAGCACATGTTTACGAAGACTCTCCCGATCTTTCTCACGGGCTTCCACAATCGATCTATTTTCTATGATTCGCTTGTTCAAATCCTCCAGTTGCCCAGATAACTCGACAAGAACGATTTCCTCCAGACTCTTCCGATCTTCATAGGAAGCCATCTCTTGCTTAAGCTTCTCCTCCTCGGCCTGCCACTCTTGCTCAATGGTCTCAAACAAGCTCCGAATTTGTCCGCTGTTACTTTTCCAAGCTTCTTGAAGGTCATCTTCCTCTTTGGTGCTTCCGAACTGATCGAGTTCTTGCTTTAAATAGTTCATACGCTCTTCTGCTTGCTTCCATTGCTGCTTATACTCAGCGAGGCGTAATGAATAATAGAGTCGCTTAGTCGCTCTGACCTTCGCCTCTGTTCGCCCCATATCTTCCTCAACTAAATTCAATTTGGTTTCCAAGGTAGCTCGCTCTTGGTTTTGCTTAGCGATATGGAGTGAGTCCCTCTTCTGCGCCAGCAAGAGCAGCTTCTGCTCACATGCCGCTATTTGATTGCGGAATTGAGAAAGCTTCGCTGTTTCCTCCTCTTTTTGCTCATTAGATAACAGCCAATAAGACTTCGCTTCTGCTTGAGAAGCTGCATATTCTTGCTGTTTTGCATCCAACTTGGCAAAAAAGCCCACATACCGATCCAATTCGGACAGAATTTTTTTATTCTCTTCAATTTTCTCTTTTAATTCTCTATATCTTCTGAAGCTATCTCGATGAGACTCAAACGTATCGGCAAATTCCCCCTGTTCATACCCTGACATGGCATCTTCTACAGTAGGAATAAGCAAACGGTCAAACAACTGGCTTGTCGTTTTACATTCATCGAAGAAGCTTTCCACACCGCCCTCTGAGCTGTTGATCTTGGCAATGCGATCCCATTCCGATGCAATAATATGGTAATCCTTTTCCAACAATTGCTTATATTCTTTAATCGTCGGAGGCAGCTTGGCGTTCATTCGCTTTGACGTCATACTCTGGTAATAGTCATGAATCTCGCCTTTATCGGCGGCACGTAGCTTGCCAGCGCTCTCTTTGACAAAAGGAAGTTGATCAATTGAATCCGCATCCAACGCGGCGTAATCATACGTATAACGATAAGAATCCATCCCTGTAGCCGTAAGGAATAAACTGACGCATGTAACAACGTACCTACGGGGTCTTTCATTCAAAATCCACTCAATCGCGATATGAGCAGGACCATTTTCAAGACTTAACGTATCCTTCATCTTCCGACCAGCCAAATCGGTATGGGGAAGCACAGCTTGGATGGCTGTCTGGATGAAAACCGTCTTACCACCACCGTTCTCTAGCAAAATGGCACCATTATGCCCATCGAAATGAAACAATTCGTCGTTGTAACGCTTGTTCCCCTCTTCATAGACGACATTGGTGAATCGTATTTTAGATATCGCCGGCATGTCTGCTTGCCTCCTCCTCACTGGGGTCAAATTGATAGAGAAACTCCAAAATACCACGGTTATACTCGAGTTCCATGAAATATCGCTGCACAACCACTTTCGCTTTCTCTGTTAATGTGATTTCCTGATTCCCAATATCCGACACCAGCTCCTGAGCGATTAAGAACCTACGTACCGAATCCATGAAGCTAACCCGGCTAATCGTATTACCGCTTTGCCGAGAGGCTGTCTCCTTGATGTCATCCATTGCACTCCATTTGTCAATTAAGGAGGTCCAATTATAGGAGAATTCCTTCTCCATCTCTCTAAGTTCCGTCTCCGGATATCTCTTCAGCATCCGTATTCGCTCATTCAC
Organism: Paenibacillus sp. SYP-B3998; assembly: GCF_010820665.1. Lineage (GTDB taxonomy): Bacteria > Bacillota > Bacilli > Paenibacillales > NBRC-103111 > Paenibacillus_E. The sequence goes on from NZ_JAAIKC010000030.1 coordinate 5,246, forward strand.
AAGCGCTGTCCATTCATCTAACTGAATGAAGCTTCTAGTAGGTTCCATCGTTTGATAGCTATCATAAAAGGCTCCAATAAGAACGATGATACTCACATACATGAGATATAGATCAGCATTCACCGCGTTTGCTCGCAAATAGGTCCGCTTGATCACCTCGTTATTCATATGAAACGGGGATAATCGTGTCTCAGGAATCATATACAATTGTTCCCCAGCTATGATCGTTACACAATCAACCTCGCGCGCAAACTGATCTACCAAGCCGCGCACTTCATCATCTGCCATGTATTCCTGCAGCAGTCCCTTGTTGACGACACTATCTCGAGCTAACAAACTATACATGCGAAAAGCTTTCATAACCGTTGCATTTTCAAGCGCCATTCTTTATCTCTCCCCATGAAACCAACATATTCTGAATCGTAAACCTCTCGTTCACGATGATTTTGTCCTCTTTTTCAATGACGATCAAGCTGCGATTTCCGATTAACGCATACAGATCATCCAACCATGCACCCTGAGCCTCGTTCTGCTGATTCTCTCTATCATGCGCACTTATTGGACTTCGTTGGTGCAAATAGATCCAGAAATCATAGAAAGATCTCTCTGCGAGCAAATACGATCGATTACTTTCCTCAATGAGATTGATGTACAACTTTAATTCAGCGTGGCCTTGCCCCTCCATCATTTGCAGCAGCTGCTCCATGAGTAGCTTATACAATCTTGACTGAGCTGCTGCATACCGCCGTTCATCGCTGTCTCCTCCGATTTCCAGGAAATTATCATCCCGCTCGTGTCCGTCGCCGTCTTCCTGAATATTCTGCTCTGCCCACACCGTTAGTAGTGACCATATCTTCGTTTCTTGAATAGGGAGAAAAGGAGCCAGTACGCCCTTCATACTTTCTATAGGTAAGGGTGAGCTGAATATCAAAGATCCAATATCTTGATCAAAATTAAAAGAATCCAATCCTGTGTAGTAAAGAGATTCTTGCGCAGCGCTCAATGCGTGGGATTTCAACACCATACTTTGTTGAAAAAGAATCGAATGCTCGCCATGTATCTTCTCCAGTTCATTGGAAATACGTAAGATAAGCTCATAGGGCCTTTGATCTGCCTGCCTGATCGTTTCCGCATGGACGCGATCTTTGGTCTCTTTTACGAACTGCCGCAATTCCTCGAACTCTTCATTTTCCATCTGAAGGCGAAGGTAAATATCTTCAAGCAGCTCTTTGTAGCGCGTGAATGTTTCCTCTGATACGATGTTTCTTTTCAGCTCATGCTCCAGCTTGACCATGCGCTCTTGCAAAGCTTCTACATCCACACGCATCTCATTAATCTGCCGCAAGGCGCTCTCGAACTCGCCTTTCTCCAGCTGCTTGCGAAGCACCAACTGATGAATCGATAGTTGAAACTCCATATAAAATTCCTTGGTGGCAAAAATAAGCTCCAACCCATCGTCATCCAGCGTGTAGTATTGCGTATTTGTTTTTAGATCGAAGGCATTTGCTTTCAAAATTGAAATGTATACAGACTCTGTCTGACCCGTCTCCCAATTCATAAAAGAAAAATCCCGCTTCTTCCCTGTCGGTGGCCGAAAAGTCTGAATTAACTGCCTCGCCAAGTCTTCAAATCCTTCTTCATCTAGGTCAATGAAAATTCCGGTTACTTTTAAAAGAAACTGAGCCAAATCCTTGACCCCCGCCTTATTTTTGCGCATCAGCTTCTGCTCAAAGAAATACAGCAACGTCAATAAACCGAGCTCCATGAAATCAATCGGTTTGTTTTGTCGATCTGTTTGCCGTTTCCTGCCAAGCTCGTACAAAGGATCAAACAATGAAAGCTTAGCCATACGTTCCCGGAAGCCGGAAACGATCTGCCCTATTTCTAAATAGTCCACTCTGTGTACCTCCATAACGCGCAAAGCTCCTGTGTTTGTAAAATTTCCTGAGGGAAATAGCCGCCTGCCGCTAAACTCGTGCTTATTTTCACTTGTTCCTCTAAAGAAAAATGACACAAAAAATGTTCAATAGCCTCTTCGTGATCCCGATGCTTATCCTTGCCATATACAAAGTTCTTCGTTAAGCTTGCTCTATAAAAGGGAAGGGCCAGATGCACCGGACTGCCGAACCATGCAAGCACACGATTGTGAAGCGTATGCCAAATCGCAATTCCTTCTTTATCGATATCACCGAAATAATAGAATTGGTGCACACAATCGGTTAGCGGCAATTGCATCGGAAGCAGCTCCATACTTTTCGTTATTCGATATCCGCCTCCAAAAATCAGCGTCGTAAAAGGAACGTCTGGCAAGGCTTGCAGCAAGGCTTGATAGGTTGTTTTATTTTCGACAATCAGATGGCGGTGAACCGCATTCGATAGGCATCCAGGATTGACCGCCATCATCAACGGATCGGCAACTGGAATAATAAGTAATTTATCCCATAACCCAATTCGCGCGAGCAGCTCTTTCCCCTGCTTCTCTGTGATCCATTTCTCATCACCAACTAGCGCAAAGCTTCTTTCTGGCGCAGGCACTGCGATGCTTGGCAAAGCGTGCTGCTTGAGATAGGCATCTATTCTTTCTATGTAAGGCCAGTCTTGCTGCCAATTCGATGACTCCAACGAATAATAGACATCCAGCTTGATCAAGGGATGCATAAGTAGTCTTGCGCGATGAATTTCCTTATGCAGATCCTCTTTCAGTCGACTCTTCTGCACGTTATATTGATAGGCAAGAGACGTTTGTTTACCTGTTCTCCCCTTGCTCTGCACCATCTGCAATATCCCTTCAGCTTCAAGCTCTAAAACGGCTTTGGAAAATATATCATCGGCACAAGGTTGCCCTAGAAATACTTCTTCTAATTCTGAAAGTAAAATCTTACTTTTTTTAAAAGATTGTAAATAGCGTAATAATTGCGATTTGGGTTCCATGTACATATTCTCCTGATTGAGAAAGATACGACCATTATAACAGAGATTCGGTGTAGCTTCAGTTGGGCCCATGATATTCCATGTTTTAGACAGAATTCACTATGGATTTCTCTACTAGCTTACTCAGCAAGAAACTTGAAATAAGCATCGATGAATTGATTGAAATAAAGTAGCGTTAAACTGTACACGCTACTTTATTAATCACGCCACTCAAGACAGCACAAGGAATTGTTATGACTTCTTCCCACTGTGCCGCCTCCACCTCATCAAAGTTCAATGTAGGCTGCTTTCCCATTTCCTTCACAATCAACCTTCGGTAGTAGCCCGACACATCCTTTTGTTGCAGTTCTCAGTTCTCCGCTCATTAACCCATACCCCCTTTCCAATTGCTTAGGCTTCAAGTGTTCTGGATGAGTTAAATGAGTGCATAGATAAAGCCTGTTGAACTTGGGTGGAAACTGCACCATAGCTTCAAGCGGTATCTTCTCGTCAGGTACATAAACAATATCAAACCTCGTTAACTCCCCCTGAGTAACCTTTCCATACCGTTTCATCAGTTGACGCTTCTTATCGTAAACTCGGCTGTAACCTGCTGCTTGCCTTTGATGCTTCTCATTGGAGTAACGTGTTCCTTTCCAAGTCCGCATAGTACGCCCAGTAGCGATAAAGTAAACAACTCTGATATGGGCAGCGGTATGTCAAAAGCTACATCACATCGAACAAACAATATGGCTGTGGCATTGTTCTTTAATGGCTTGAGCCATGAATAGAAATGAACTAAGCTATCAGGGTGACATTCGATTCTTAGCGTGTTCTTTCTTGACTTTGGTACGAAGGTCAATTGATAAGAGATATGCAGGTAATGCCCACGATCTCTTACATGTAAATGATACTTGAAACCCTTTCCCTTCAAACTCAAGGAAGCATTTAGATACTGACGCAATCTTAACTTGAAAGGATTAAAGAAATCCCAGTAGATGTGGGATAATATACAGTTGCGAGTAAATTTGAAAAAACCACAAGAAAACGAAAATAACAAAAAACAGGTCAATCATGGTGGTATCTGACCATAATCGACCTGTTCAATGTAACGGAAAAGCGTTACTTAGGTTATACTTTTCGAGCATTACTGTACGTACAAGTAAATTAAAGAAATCTTTGTTGGGGTATTACATCGGTTATATGGGTTATATGGGTTATTGATTGAATGATGGGTTCATACGGCACTGGGTAGCCCCCACATGATATATTAGAGGAAATGGAAATTCTACGTCATCACAAAGAGTTCTATCCAATGATATTATCTTTTTAGCCGTAAATTAGTAATTAATAGCTCAATACTCTCCGAAATCACTTCTAATGAATTTCTTTCGAAGTCCTCGAGTTTCACAGAACCATCTTCGTTATCAACCACTACGTTAAACCCATTGCCTTCTACCCCTAAAGGAATATTCTCAAGAGTTTGTTGTCGTGGTTATTCTTGTATCCTTTAAGCGTGTTACTATAAGATTCAATTTCTGCCTTTTGCAGTACCGATTCTAGTTTTATATAATGGTCTTTAATACATCCATCTAAATCGGCAAAATAATATGAATAAAATATTCTATAATAGACGGATGAATCCTGACACCTAAGTCCTCTTCCAGTGAATCGAAATCATAAAAGTCTTTTTCGACAGGTTGCCATGAGATGTACTCATCCTCGTCAACTTCTCCAATGTAAATAAGAGATTCAACCTCTTCATCGAATGGTGTCTTAAAGGTGAATAAGAGTGTCTTTACTCAGTTAGTTCGGCAGGTAGTATATGTTGTTCTTGCTCTGGCTGACCAGAATCAGCTTTTTCTCTGCCAGTTTGGTAATATGACGCTCTACGGACTTGGAACTGCGTCCAAGATTTCGAGCAATCATCTCAATGGTGGAGTAGCACTGACTCTGGTCGCTCATATAAGCAACTAGGTCAACGAGAATCAGCTTCTCATACGAACTTAAACCGTAACACCGATGGATTTTATGCGGCAGGATGGTATATTCTTTGTGATGTCCTGTAAAGTTGCTCTCCTTGGCAACTTCGTCCATGTACGCATTAGCGGCTTTGTTATTCTTAGTCAACCAAAAGTCGTTGTACTTCGTTTTCATATGCAATCCCTTCCTTTTAGTGTTATTATGCCGCCACCGGGCGGCTGTAGAGTAGGGAAGCGGCTAGCCCGAAACGTATCCTTACCTGTCTATGTCAACTGGTCGTCACCAGATTTTTCGTTCACGATAACCATCGCGGCAAATAGCTAGATTGTTGCGGACAATTTGCAGATAAGTCCTGACAATATTAATGGTCGGTCTATCTATCTCAAAGGATGCTTTGCCTTTTCATCCTCTCTATCGGGGCAGCGTATTCTACAGTTGCGTAGCATTTTCAAAAAACTGTAAGAAAGCGAACATAACAAAAAACAGGTCAATCATGGTGGTATCTGACCATAATCGATCTGTTCAATGTAACGCAATAGCGTTATTTAGGGTATAAAATTCAAGCGTTGATGTGCGTACAACAACTTCGAGAAAGCTTTATACGGGTATTACATGGGTTAACTTCCTTATTGGTTGGATGATAAGTTCATTCGTCACTGGGTAGCCCCCTCCAAAAAGAAACCTTGAAAGGCAAAGAGCCAATCAAGGTCAACAAACCCGAAAATCTATATAGTTACAGTAGTAGCTCACCAAAAAAAATCCTTAAAGGGCAACATCTTGGTATCCTACCCTAGCAACTTCTTCATCGATTAGACGAATGCCAACCCCATTTTCCACGTCCCATTTACAGTCAAACGTTAGTCCAATGTATCTGCCTTCAAAGCGTCTCGCAGAAGGTACATAAATCCCTACTAACCTGATATTTTTTAAAAGTTCGTCGAAGTCTACAATTAAGGGGTAATTCTCATTGTTTGAAACATCATATCCAAGCTCAAACCGCTTTTGTTGGTAATAATCTAAAATTGGTCGCAAAATACTTTGTTGAAGATGCTCCCAGTTTTCTATTAAAGAATTATACGAAGTATACTGTTTCTCACTAAATTCACCATCGTCGTCTCCGTCTACCATCAAAGCAATATTGGCTTCTGTTTCACAAAACTCAATGGTAGTGTACCTAACCCATCCATAATTATATTCAAGTTCACCGAAAACTGCATCGTTAATTTTCACTATGAGAAAGCCCCTCTCTAATTGTTTGCAAATCCTCCCGGCTCAAATGCTCCTGCGTTTATCTCTCCTACACCACCTAGATGTCCGAATTTGCTATTAATTTCTGATGGCACAAGTTGCATCGTTTTCCCATCGTTTAATTCGTGCCATGTTAACTTCAATTCATCACGAATATCTGCGATGTCTCCTGCTTTAATTTTTCCTGGGGTCAGCCCAAATTGACTAGCCAGCTCAGGCGAGTTATTAAGTTGTTCAGCAAATTTAATATCTGCTTGTTTAAAATTAGCCCTTCTAGCATCTGCTCTTCTGTTTCCAGTTCCACCTAACATATGATCGATTTCCAACTCTGCTTTTGCTACAGGCGAAAAATCAGGTACAGCATTCTTATAATTTATACCGTCAATGCCAGCTTCGTCTAATATTTTCTTCAATTCTGGGTCAGGAGGTGGTTTTAAGATACATTTAGATTCTCCCCTTTGTCCTTCAAAACCAACCTTTGGATTCTCAAGTGCAGGTGTTTGATTATATCTAGCTTCATAAGAACTGGCAAATTCAGTTTGCTTGAAGGCAGCTGGAGTATCATCAATCTTACCCGTCCCATTAGTTTCTGGCGGTTTACTCGGTTTGGGAGGTTTTGTAGTCCCCTTACCAACCTCATCGCCATTTTTTAAAAACTTCAACACACCATCCTTAGCATCCTGGAAAGCCTCAGAAAGCGTCTTATTAGGCGTTAACATGCCGCCAACCAATTCTTGTTGCGGTAATAACCTTGGAATCTCAGTATTTCCAATGGTCTTTTTCAGAGCTTCTAACGAATCTCCTATTTCTTTTATTTCCTGTTTCAAGCCCTTTT
>NZ_JAAIKC010000031.1 GCF_010820665.1 Paenibacillus sp. SYP-B3998
ATTCCTCCGTGTACTGATTAAATGTTTGTCCTTTTTTAGCCATAGAAAAATCCCCTCCAAGTTGTACTCATTTCCTTATGGTACCATAAGGTTTTTTTTGAGTGTCTACTTAAAGGGGATATTACCATATTACCATTTCTCAAGTTTTTTTTATTTGGATTATGTAGGCACTTTTGTGTCATTGGACATCACCAGTCCAGTCCACCACCACCAGAAGAACGAACGAGGTTAATGCGTGTCAGCGCCGGGTGATTTCACATGGTTGTATGATCAATTGAACTGACTGACTAGATCCCTAAATAAATAATTGCGTAATTGTCTTTCTCAATACAATCGCAAAATTCTATTAATCTATTAAATTCTACTATTAATTCATGTTTTCTAAGATAGAGTTTTTCATAATGACCTTTAGATTCATCTTCGTCTTCGGAGTATGTAAAATTTCCAGTCAATTTCATTAAGTCGGGCGCTTGTGTAAATAGTAATAACCATGCTTTTAAAATATTCGAAAAAGGGCCAACTCCCTGCTTATCAATATAACTAACTCCAAAATAATTTAGTCCAAATTGATATTTATTAATTGATGGATTAAATGTTGTAACCCAATTTAATGTGTCCTGAATATATCCAATAATATCATCACTTAAATGAACTACCCTTTCATGATTTACTTGCCTTGAAAAATCATAATAATTGATACCTCTATCTATTTCATCACGAGTTAGCAATATAAAATCATGTATTAGCCCCATATCTCCTCCGAGTTATTGAGATATTAAAAATTTGCATTAACTTCATCTAACGTTATTGTATTCACAAACCCGAGAACCGTAAGGTGACTTGCTACCGGCCGCGACGTGGTTAAATTCGAAGGCGGCGTGACTATCTGAATCGACTTCTCAGAATTTGCCTCGGCAGACCAAGGTCCGTAAGGCGTGAATAAAGTGTTATAGGAAGTAACTGCTACTTGAAATACTCACAAACTATCTTCAACACTATCTTCAAAATCTATCGCTTTAATAATATTCTCGATTAATTCATGCTTAAATTTCAATTCGTTAATTATCCATTTTCTTCCTTGTCTAGTAGTATAGTATTTATAGTTTTTTCCAAATATTTTTCTCTCTTTGACATAGGATTGAACCCATTTAATTTGACTATCTGGATCAGAGATTCCTAAGTAATATAAAGGTTTTACAGCTAGTTTCATTAACTGTTTTTCGAGATCAGATCTGTAATAGCAAATATGTGAAATAATCGAGAAATAACCACGAGCAGCTCCTTCACAGTTGTAACTTGGCAAGTATTTATCTACATGAGTAATTATTTCCTCATCAGAGTATCGAAAAGGATCTGACTTAATAGTTTTTAAAATGTTTTGAAGTTTAAGGCTTCTTGAGAATTGACGAATCATACAATTCATTCCTTTATTTTTTCTGCTTTTCAGCTATTTCCTATAACGTTCTTGTATTCACGAACCCTCACCACCTTAAGGACCGTTAGGTCCGGCCGTGATACGGTTAGGTGGTGCAGGGTTGTCTGCCTGAATTATACTTCCTTGAAAATCCTCGGGCAGACCAATGGTAGTTAGGCCCGCCGCGTGATTACGGTGTTATATGAAGGACTAGCCTTCTTCGAATTAAATTTCAAAGTTGGTCTTGTTAATTCTGTTATAATCTTCAACTAATTCTTTATAGACTCCGACTTTCTTTCGTAACATCCATTCAAATAACGTTTTAACGCTCTCAAAAATATATGGTTTAACTCTGTAAGGTATTGCTCCCCGGGTTATATCATTCTCAACTAAATGTTCATAAAATCCAACACAGATGGCATTATGTAAATAGTGGCTTCTTCGATATTGATTAAAACACCATTCAGCGTAATTATAGATCTTATTTAGCTCTTCATTATCATTCTTCAAATGGGATGTAACCACCCTGTCTCTCAGTTCAAATATTAATGAATATACTGTGTCATCACCACCTACGAAACTAAATTTAATATCATAGAATAATTCTAATCCTTTTCTTCTCCAGGCACTCATAAACGTTCACCCTCATGGTTTATTAAGGAACTTTAAATATGGGTTTGAATTTGTTCAACGAATATATGCTAGTCTTTCATATAACGTTGTTGTATTCACGAACCCTCACTGGCTTAAGGGGCGCCAGCCCCGGGTCCGACGGACTTAGCCAGTGCAGGGTTGTCTGCCTGACTCCACTACTCCGAAATGCCTCGGGCAGACCAAGGTCGGCGTAGCCGACCGCAACGTGAATACGGTGTTAGATGAAGTTACTGGATTCATAGGTTTAACCCACGAGAGTCCCTTATATTCTTTACATTGCTTTTTACATGCTCTGATTTGTCATTCTCTCCGAGTTCAAGAAAACGTATTAATTCAACCGAATTAATTTTATTTAATACTTGTAATGCAGCTATCTTCTGATATTCCATACCAGTGTTCCAAGAAATAATTGCAAATTGTTCTGCATATTTCGACTTTATATTTCCAAGAGCTAGTAATGACCTTCTCATTACATATTCATTACTATCTCGATAATATTCTGTTAATAACAGTTCTACATCATTAGATGCTGACTCGATCTCTCCTAGGTAGTGAGCTAACTGCCATCTTGTATCCGACTCGTTATAGTGAAGCCCTTTCTTAGCTAGAAAAAGTAATAACTCCGGATAGTTTACCAAGTTACTTGAAATCTCTTCACATTCATTGTCACGAGCAATTAGATACAATACATTGTTAATAATTTCATCGTTCCACGTATTAAAATCTTCATTATTAAATAATTCAACTGAATAAGTATATGCTCTAGTCCAGTTCGGATACATTGAATCCCATTCGTATTCCTTAACTTGAGAATTAGACCATTCGTAAAAAGATTCAACTTCATCTTGTATTTTTTTATAGATTTGCTTCACTGAGTAGCTCTCCCACTTTAGCGATTTACGGTAATTTCATATAACGCCTTTTTGTAAAATTCACAAAATATTTTGCTATGTATGTATTCGTGAAATTCGTAAAATTTCCTTTTATTGATAATTTCATGAAACGAACACCTTTACTCCCGTCTTTTATAAAACAAAATGTTTCTTGCATTTCCCCAATTTCTTTCACTGAATCGGTAATCGGTACATATTCCATGTAACAAACCGACGATGACGTCCTGGAAGCCTTGCTCAGCCCCAAGTCCTTTGAACCAACTAACAAAGTATTCAAAACCTTCTCGATTATTTTCAAACGCAATTGGCTTCCCGAACTCGACTCCTCGGTAGTCTTGCGCACGAGCCACATGTTTAAATTTGGCGATGTCTACACCGACAATTAAGGTTGAAGAAGTGATTTGATTAATCCGTTCATTTTGAGTAGATTGCATGTTGTAGTCTCCTTTGTTTGTTTTTGGATCCGACGCTGGCCAGCATCTGGGACCCATAAACATCATACCAAGGAGTCTTTTTATATCTCAAACTCCGTATTTCTTCAAAATAGGAATGCTGCCCGTTAGCTTAGCAAGTTACAGGTCAGTCTACTGCTTGTCGGCAATCGGATAATGTTCTTGTCAACCGACAATTGTCTGCTAATATTTGTGTACGTTGAACCAAAACCTGTTGCATTGCGGAACCAAAATTGGTTGCATATCCACCCAATGAAGCAACTATGTTGCATAACGCTTCCTGGAATTAACAGTGATCATTTTAATGCAACCATATTTGCTTCATTTTCCACATTAAAACATACAGTTGCTGCCGAATGATTCGAAGCAAATGGTCTTTCGGTACATATTCCTCTAAATTGAAAAACTGAAGTTGAGGTTGTTTATCCCCATCTACTCCCATCATGTAAAGTCCCTCCCCAAAAAGAAAACCGCATAGAACTAAGTTCTACACGATCCCTTGGAAACCCTATGATTAAAAACTTTGTCAACAGCCCCGTAACAGGATGGGGATTCATTTTACTTACTTCATGTAAAATCATGAAGCATCTAAAACACATATTTAATTTTTAGTTTGATTCGTTTTTTTGCATTTGGAATTTTTGTCGATTACCAAAAATCATACGTGGTATCTACTTCTAAGTCTGCTTAATAGAAAAATCCATATACGGTTGTAGTACTATTAATCGTTGGATTTTCCAGTAGAAGAAAGTCATCGTTCTCGGTATAAGCATCATTATCATAGCCAAACAAACTAGAAGAATAGACGCTTCCTCCAAAACCAGATGCTTTTGCTTCAGCTGGCATGTCATTAATTTTCATGAATATCCACCCGATTTTATATGCTATGTCCACATTGGTACGATCTGGGTGACGATAACTAGCTTGGATCAGATATGCCTGCGGATGTTTATTAGGATCAGTGTTTATTTTCTGATACCATCGCTTATAAGGTTCATTTTCCCATTTTTGAAACACTGGATGGAACACAAGTGATGAGTCATCCGAAAAATATCCCTGAACTTCAATAATTATTTTTGTCTGACCGTCAGCGATATAAGAATTTTTCCAGTCGGAAATCTGGGTCTGAACGTTCAAGATCGCAGGGTCGGAACCTGCTGGAACAATCATGAGGTCACTTATCATTGGTGAATATAAACCTTCCAATTGAGACATTTGAGGGGCTGTGGCATTCAGATCTGAAGTTCCCAAATGATGGGTAACTCCATTGATGGTTACTGCAACATCATCAGAACTGATACCACGGTTTATAACCTGCACTAGGTAAGCCTTTGCAGTCCTTACATTGGTGCCGATTTGAGTGTTGACATTTGCAAGGCCTTCAATCGTCCGCAGTTGATTAAATTTCGTAAATTTATACCCTTTATCATTGGCATAGTAGCCCAAGAGTTTAACACGAATGTGTGCATCCGTTGTTTCCCCGTTTAACCGCCTGTCACTTGTATCGGATATATACCAACTGATCGGCAACGATTGTCCATTTCTCGGAACGATAACTGTTTTGGATATAACAGGTGAGTTATGTCCTCCTCTGTAGTATGATGTCCCCTTCAGAAGATTGGTAATTTTGAAAGATGACATTTGGTTCTCAAATCCCATTTCTTTAAGAGATACTTTCCCTCTCGGTGGCAAAAAGCAAGTACGTGCCTTTCCTTCGAAATTGCTATTCTCAAACAAAATGACACTCATAGGGAAGTCTGAGTTGGATCGAATCATGCTGATAGCGTCATTTGGTATACCCCGATTAGAAACAGAAGTTTCCCACACACCAGTCGCACTTGTGTTCAGGCGAGTTCCTTGGTTGTTCATACTCTCTTGAGCTGCGGTTAGAAAAAAAACATCGATATTTTGAGCTGTCCAGTCTGTTCCAGCGCTATTCACAGCAGTAAACCTCAGGGAAGAAATCTGGTTGTTGCAATTTCGGGAGTCACAATCCAAGGAATCGCCGGTCCATACACTTCCTCCAAAGTTTTCATCAGAGTAGGCCTCGATATTGTAATACTTATTATCACCCAACACTTCGATTTTTTTGATCGCGTTATCAGGGATGCCCCATGCTTGTAGAGAAGGTACATTAAGGTTATCTTTTGTACCCGTTTTCGAGTACACACTTCCGTTTTTATCTGTAATTTTTAATGTCCAAGTCCGATAGCGGATGTCATTTGTACCAAGCTGCGATTCGATGTCGCCTGTCTTTACCTTAACTTCTTTCGCACTCCATCTGTCAGATTCAACTTGCAGCACAAACGCTTCCGCATCAGGATAGTTTTGAAGAGAGGCATCATATTGGCCAGTTGTCAAATTCTTCGTCGCAGAGTCAGGAAGCAAGGTAACTGGACTTGGTAAGGGTACATAACTCAAACCTTCTTTAGAGCCAGACTCAATCATCTTGGTGGCTCGGTAAGCACCCCTGGCATCAACGACTGTTATCTTTGCACTGTAGGAAAGAGCTGCTGCACTATCTAGTGGTGCAGCATTATAATAAAACGCACCACTTTCATCCAGTTGCAATGAAATCTGTTGAACACTTCCGTTTACCATTACATCCGCAGTAACCGAACCAATCGGATAATCCCCATGTGCTACACTTGCATAGATGCGCTTGAAATCAGAAGAGTATTGCACCCAATTAATCACTGGTTCAGGTTTTGCCGAAGGCTCATGAATGGTTACCCGTGTTCCAGCCACAAGCTCAACGTCCAATAAACCCTTTCCTTCTTGCGTTAATCGATCTAATTGCGTGAGAACATCTGAAAGATTGCTAAAATAATAACTCCATTGATCGGTTACTTTTTTTCCACCGATGTAAATGCCGTCCTCACGCACTTCACCACCAACGGTATGGATGATCGCATCTCTAATCGTTACATTAGGATTATAGAAGGAAGAATGTGCGGCAAGTTTATATTCTTTGTTAACTCCATTTGCAGCTTCGAAGATAACAGTTGCTGTTTTCCCTTCAATCTGGGGGTTGTATACATTCCAGTCGCCAATCGGCTTCCATGTTGACTGAGATGAATCCCAGCGGATAGCACTAGCTTGCACAGCTACTGGCTCAAGTATCAGAGGAGCTCCCAATTGAATAGCCTTCAGTTCATCAAGAGATAAAACAATATCCTGGCTATTGCTATCTTTCTCCACAACGATAGGCCCAAATGTCTTTTGAGTACCAGTCGTAGTTAACAAAGGGGCTGTATATGTACTGGCATTTGGCTTAATCGTTGAGATAATTTTATTTCCCAGTTTTAAATTAAATGTCGGAAGCACGTCTTTGGCAGGTGCTGAACCATAATTCGTATATTGCAGGTTAAGCTTGACTCTTGCTGCTCGTGCAATATCTGTTGTTTTCGCTGTTTCCCATACTTGAGTTTTTGCAGCCGAATTAGTAACGGTTGAAGTTGTACCCCAGTTGCGAGAGCCTTCGTATCCCATTGCCACTTCATAAGTGAATGTCTTCTCAAGACCGCTCGTTCCGATCTTAAATTGACCTCCATGCTTCACTGAGATAGATCCTTTATGCGTTTGCTCATCTTTATTGGCTACGGCATTGGTGTATGTGCTGCTGTCTGAGTTCCCATTTTTGTCTGAAATCGTCCCAAGTGGAATGACGTCGAAGCTGTTCATGCTCACTTTGATCTGCGGATAGGCAGCAATCCACGGATCAGTCCTGGCTGGAGTTGATACATTCATATCCATCCCAAGTCCCGTTACCTTCATTTGATCGCTGTAAGGATCTGCTGTTGTACTCCAACTTGAAGAATCTGTTCTGTAGTAACTTGTTACTGGATTTCCATCCCAAGCTTGAACTCTACCATTTGACGAGATATAGCCATTGGTTTCCAATTCGTTGTTAATACCATCTGCATCACTATCTGCTGTATCACTCACAGGTTTTAGGGGAGTTCCTGGTCTTACCTCAAATTCAGAAATACTGGCCCAGACACCATTTGTAAGCCCTGTAACGGTGATTCGTACATATCGACCCCTTGCTGTAAAATCATCACTATTTACTATAGCAGGAGCAGTATTACTCCTTCTGTCTGCTACCAGCCACCATGTGCTTTTGTCTTTTGAAACCTCTATTTTATACTGGTAGGTAAAACCTGTTTCCCAAATTACTTTCGTACCTGCTATATTGTAATTCTCCCCTAAATCAACCATCCACCAATGACCTGTTTGCGGATCATTGGCGCACCATCTTGTAGATTTATTTCCGTCATTGGCTTTATTTGCAGTATTTCCTCCTTGCTCACTGTCTGAGGAGACTTGCTTATTAAGCGCAAGATTATTTCTATCTTCTTTTCCTGGTCTTACCTCAAATTCAGAAATACTGGCCCAGGCACCATTTGTAAGCCCTGTAACGGTGATTCGTACATATCGACCCATTGCTGTAAAATCATCACTACTTACTTGAGCAGAAGCAGTATTACTCCTCCTGTCTGCTGCCAGCGACCATGTGCTATTGTCATTTGAAACCTCTATTTTATACTGGTAGGCCTTATCTGATTCCCAATTTACTTTCGTACCTGCTATATTGTAATTCTCCCCTAAATCAACCATCCACCAATGACCTATTTGCGCATCATTGGCGCACCATCTTGTAGAGGTATTTCCGTCATTGGCTTTATTTGCAGTATTTCCTCCTTGCTCACTGTCTGAGAAGACTTGCTTATTAAGCGCAAGATTGTCTCCACTAGAGGCAGCAGTAACCCCAGCAGGCAAAACAATCTGTGCTGCCATGGACAACAGTAGAACAATACTCATAAATTTTTTGATTAGACTCTTCTTCACTCTCTTCCCTCCTCCGGTTTAGTAGTTTAGCCAGGTCTTACAACGCAATATCTGACTTTCTTGTGCCCAAATGTTTGGAGTTAGACCACCAGCAGCCTCTTCATTACCAGCTAGAACAGTAACAATGTAGAAACCATCTTTCGAGTCGATGACTTGATCATTATTGGTATCAAAACTAGCAAAATTCACCTCGGGATCAGCTTTAGCCAGTGCATCTCTTATCACTGTTCCAGTGTCTATTCCCGAATTATCCGGATGAGGGTAATCTAATTTTACTTTAACCACCCCATCATTTTGCGTACCATATTCCTCTATAGATTCATGAAGATCACTCCCCTTTTTCAATGGTATGCGGAATATTCTGTTGATAAATGCACCAGATTCATACATAGAATGAATCGACAGATACATCTATACAGAACTACTGAAACCCTATTTATTACAATATCGGTATATTTCTACAGTATGTCAAGTTATTTATTAATTTAAATGTAATTATTAGTATGAATTGCTAATAAAACGGAATTAAGGAAGATCACATGTGAGTTCTGTCAAAAAGCATACCATCCTTGCAGTTCCACAAAAATATTTGTTCATAATCTGCATGTTATGACCCTCCTCCTTACATAATTTTATATGGTACTTTTGCCATTTAAATTCTCCAAATGGTTAAAAATTGGTTCAAAAAAGTGCTAGATTATCATTCGCTTATTCCACTATTCCGTTACTTCAATAAGAAAAAGTGCAAAAAAATAAAAGCTTGATTTCTCAAGCTTTTTCTAAGTGGATAATGTTGGTGTGTTTTGTGTCATTAGACAATTATGGTGGTGCTCCTCTATTGACTTATATATGGGGTATCTTTCCATACTGATGGAAATCCTAAGGTTTAATCATGGAATAGTACGCTGGTGCGTGACCTGTTCGATCAACGTATTTAAGCGGATTATTCTGAACGTACGTATACAGATTCAAACTCAGTGGATTATCGTACTTGCCTTCATACGTATCCTCCGATAAAAACCGTCCCACACCCGGATCATGTAGAAATCAACACCTACATTACACTAAAAAAGAACCTTGAAAGGCGTGGCCGATCAAGGTTGAATGAATTGAATTACTGATCAATTCGAATTTTATTTATCACGGTTTTTTCAGGAATGACTCTCGTCTGTTATATCAGCTGGCTACATATATGCCAATAAACTCCCATATTACTTTTTTCCAAATTCTCGACTTCATCTAGGCCTCCAAGGAACAACATAACCTTGTATCCCACACATTCCTCATTTTTCAGGATCAACTCCTTACTTTTTTTCCATTTCAAATAGAAATCAGAGGCTAAACAAGCTTCATGATAGTTTGGAATTTCATCATTATGAAAATCATCGAAGCTGCAGGGAATTTCCAAAACTTCTCCTGTGCCTGGTTCAAACATTAGAATCTGCGATTGTCCATTGACAACCCTCTCTCTATCAAGAGCAAAGTGTCTACCGAGCCAATCATAGCCAAAACATGATATTCTTCCAGTATACTCAGGAAATGCATGAATAATGATTTTGTTCCACTCATTAATCTTTGAAATGTTATGCAATCTATACAATCCTTTTCCAAAAGATTCTCCATTGTAGAGGCTAAATAATTCAACAAACCCTTTTGTATTACTTTGCAGATCATTGAGCATCATCTCATTGAAATCACCAGATTGCTGCGAATGAGAAGTATTAAAAAAACTACAAAAGTGTTCAAACATTTTCCTACCCACTCAATCACCGATCTTGAATTTATCAAAAATTGTACCATACGGATAATCTTTAATTTTATTTTGAATTTGCTTCCCAAGACTACGATTCACGCTGCGATCCAAAGGATTCATATTCAAAATATCATCGGCCCCACCAAGTTTCAAATCAATAGAATGATCAACATCTTTCCCTGGAGGAACAGCATCCGCTCCGTTTGCTTTTTTATACCTTGCGAATGCAGATGTTCCACCTCGTTGCGAAGGCGTTTTAATCGTATTTGCCTCTGTCAATGCTTTTACTTTCGCGTTAGCCTCGGCTCTTTCAGTCTCAGTCCAACCTTCCTTGTACTTCAAGTCAATATCTATTCCTTTTCCAGCGTCCTTAACTTCTAAATCTTTATAATACGCTTCAATCTCTGCTTGTTCCGCTCGTATTGCTTCACTCTCAGCAAGTTTAGCTGCATCAATGACCGTGTTAACTACTGAATTTTCTTCTACGGTGACTAATTCCTCGGCCTTGTGTTGCGACGGTCGTCACCTTATCGTGCTAATATCGCGCGACAAAGAAATATAAATCGTTGCAGCATGCGCCTGGTATTCTCCGCTCATTGTCTGGCCGATCTTCCTCTTCGAGTTGAACCATATAGGGGTCCAGACAACATTTTAACGAAAAAATACAGTAAGGGAACGAACCGACTCTGTAAAGCTCTAATAGATAGAAGATCCCCGACCAAAGACCAGGACATTTCTGAACAAAAGGTTGATTATCTCCTTGAACGAAATTGTTAAGATTATACAGTGTCATGAACACAATGGTCAATTTGTTGAAAAGGAGATGAGTCATGTTCGCTAGAAACGAAAATAGGCGTTTATGGATCGCTCGCTTAGGTGCGATTGCTTGGATCTTTGGCACCATCCAATTCTTTGTAGTTCATATCATTGTCCAATGGGATTGGACTATACCTTACAACTGGTCATTCAATAACATTAGCGACCTCGGAAATATTTATTGTCAAGCTTGGGGCGATAATCAGCGTTATGTTTGTTCACCCTTGCACGGTTACATGAACATATCGTTTATCCTCGAGGGGGTAGCTGTTATTATCGGCGTGATTTTGCTCGGCTTCTTGTGGCACGGTATATTTGGATCATGGACAGCACGTATTCTGCTTCTGATCGCCGGGATAGGTTGGATTATCGTAGGGCGGGAACCTGCCGACGTGAATGAAAACCTTCACGTACTAGGCGCGTTATTCATCATGGTCTTAGGGAATGTCGGTCTCATTCTAACTAAGCCTGTTCGGGTCCCAAGTTATGCGCGGAACATCCGAATATTTTCTCTAGCCATTGGAGTTATTGGACTTGTCGCTACCGGGCTGTTCTTCACGGGCCACTATCTTGGGCTTGGCATGGGTGGAATGGAACGGATCGCAGCTTTAACGATGCAGATGTGGACCTTCACCGTAGGGTGATACCTGCTAGCAAGGTTCAAGAAAGGCAGCGCATTACCTCAGGATGAAAAAGCCCATCGTTTCAACTAAAAGCAGGACAAGGGGTAGGGCCAACAATTTGACCGTTTTATACGCTTAGTATTAGCGGACATGCATTCTCGACATTTCTGACAACCTTAGCGAACGTAACGAGCCAATTTCCGGCACACTGTTGACCACTAACAACCTTAGCGTATATTCTACGCGGTTATCTAAACGAGCTCGTGATAAACCCTTGATATATAAGGATATGTACATTGTTTACATGTAATCAATGTATTCTTGTGGGAACATCACAAAAAGCAGGCCATAACTGGAACAATACAGTCTTGGCCTGCTTTTTTCTGTCATTCAACTATCTATCCGTTAGCTCAATGATCTGAAGAAATTGTTTCACTCAAGCTATTCCTCAGAAATCTCTCTACGCACTATCTAAACCCAATCTGACGCCGAAATTATTCATTCACCTTGCCTAGGGCGAATATCTTAATGGGGAAGTACA
>NZ_JAAIKC010000032.1 GCF_010820665.1 Paenibacillus sp. SYP-B3998
CCGACGTGTAGATGACATAGGCCACATCTGTCGATTGATTGATCGGCGTCAGATTCGAGCTGGTCTTGTGGTAGGATTGCTCGTCATCCAGCAGCACAAACGCACCCTCGAAAGCAACTTTCTCCTGCAAATGCGCCTGAAGCAGCAGTACCTGCGCTCCCGAATCTTCCAACATGTAGCGGATGCGATCCTCGGGATACTCGGGGTCAATCGGCACGTAGGCTCCGCCAGCTTTCAGAATCGCCAGGATGCCAACAACCATGTCAAGCGAGCGCTCTGCCAGGATGCCCACCAGTTGTTCCGCCTGTACGCCCCTTGCTCGCAAGGTTCGCGCCAAACCGTTCGCCCGCTCGTTCAATTCCCGGTACGTCCATTGTTTGTCCTCATACACAACCGCTAGCGCCTCTGCATTTCGCTCCGCCTGCTCCTCAAACAGCTGATGAATCGTCTGATTACGCGGATAATCCGCGGCCGTGTCATTGAACGCATGCATAATCTCATCTTTCTCTGCAGCTGTCGTCAGTTCCAATTCGCCCACAGCAACTTGCGAGTTCGCCACGATTTGCTCCAGTACGTTCACTAAATGACCCTTCACCCGTTCTATGCTCGTCCGATCAAACACCTGTGCATTGTAATCGAAGCGGATGACGATCTCTTCTCCAGGCATTACGATCAAATTGAAGTCATAATTGGTTTGTTCCGCCACTTGGACATCCGTAATCACCAAATTGCTGCTACCATCCTGGCCGCCAGAGCGCTCCATCTGCTCTTCCACAGGGTAGTTCTCGAACACCATAATGTGGTTGATCAGGTTTTGCTTTTGTGCGCTTTGCGCCTGAATTTCATACAACGGATAGTAATCGTAACTGCCGGAATCTAGCGCCTGTTGCTGCAATTTGCCCATCACTTCGGCAAAGCTCGCCTCCGGATTGCAGGTGACGCGAATCGGGATCGTGTTAATAAATAACCCGACCATTTCTTCAATCCCCGGAATTTCGGCCGGTCTACCCGACACGACGCCCCCGAACACCGCATCGCCCGTTCCGTTATACTTCTGCAACAGAACGCCCCATGCCGCTTGCATCAGCGTATTGAGCGTCACCTGGTGCTGCTTCGCCAACCGGCTCATTCGTCCGCTAAGAGGTTTGCCCAAATCGCAGACGACATGTTCCCGCACGTACGGTTTATCCTCACCTTGCCCTTGCGCCTTTCCTTGCGGCAGTGCGATCTGTCCTTCGTATCCGGCCAAGTACTTGTTCCAATACATGGACGCTGCTTTACCGTCCTGCTTCTCCATCCACTGGATATATTGACTGTAAGACGGCGCCGCTGTCTGTTCAAGATGATCGCCCCGCACGTATGCAGCATACATTTCCAACAATTCCTGGGTAAGCTGCGGCATGCACCAACCGTCCATCAAAATATGGTGAGAACTCCAAAGAACTAGGTAGCTTTCTTCCTCGATGTGCACCACCGTTACACGCATCAGTTCATCCTGCTCCAGATCAAATCCCCTTGCCTTGTCTGCTTTCACTAAGTGCTCCACGGAAGCTTCCCGCTCGTTTTCCTGCATATCGCGCAAATCTTCATATGCGAATCCAATCCGCTTGTCCCGGTACACAATTTGCATAGGTTCCCCGCTCGAATCCCTGTAGAAATTCGTCCGCAGTACAGCATGGCGTGCTGCTAATGCACGCCAACTATTGGCGAACTGTTCCACATCGAGCATTCCTTGCAAAGTGAACCGCGTTTGCTCGAAATAGGCTCCCGCATGGCCGTCCATCGCGCTATGGAACCACATGCCCTTTTGCATCGGCGTCAACATGTAGATGTTTTCAACTTCCCCGATGTGACGCGTTCGTTCTGCGATTCGATCCAGTTCCTCCAGACTCAGTCCCTTGAGTAGGACGTCGCTCGGCGTCAGTTCTGACCGCTCTTTCGCTGCACAATGCCTGATGATTGCCTGAATACTCTCTTGCAGCCATCCGGCCAACTTCTCGATCGTTTCCCTGCGATATTCTCTCTTGCTGTAGCTCAGATCCATGGACAACGAGCCTTCCGTAATCATCCCGTTGATGTCCAGCGCGTATTGACGCAACTGCCTGCTGCTAGCATCCGAACCGCTGGAATATGACGATATCCCAAGCTCATTGTTTTGCAAATCTTGATCGAACTGCCCCAGGTAATTGAAGCTAATCTCTGGGGCTGCGCTCCATACGGCCTCATCCGTATGTTCCGACAAGTATCGGCTTATGCCATACCCGATTCCCTTGTTCGGAACTTGACGCAATTCTTCCTTCACCTTCTTGATCTGATAGGACAAGTTTCTGTCTGGCTCCATCTCAAGCATTACTGGATACTGGCTCGTAAACCATCCCACCGTGCGCGTGATGTCGATGTCCGTTAGAATGGACTCGCGTCCATGTCCTTCCAGATTGACCAACACGCGATCATGTCCGCTCCACTTCTGTACAGCCATCCCTAACGCCGCTAGCAAAATGTCGTTCATCTCCGTGTTATACGCCCGGTGCACCTGCTTGAGCAGCTGCTCCGTTTCCTTACTGCTCCACTGAATGACAATCGATTCGCTATCCTGCTGCAAGGAGTATTCCGTTTCCAGATCCTTAGGCAGCGATTTCGTATCGATTTGCCCGATGCGCTCCCAGTACGCCCGTTCGTCCGCTATCGCCGTACTTTGCGCATATGCCGCAAGCTGCTCAGACCATATACGGTACGCATCCGTCTTCGCTGGCAGGCGAATCTCTTCGCCCTGCACGGCTTGTTCATATCCGCTTGCGATATCTTCCAGCAAAATCCGCCACGACACGCCGTCGATCACGCTGTGATGTATAACGATCAGCAGATGATCCCCGTCCGCACACTGGAACAGCCCAGCATTCACTAGCGGACCCGTCTCCAGATTCATACGGCTCTGAATCTCGTTTACTTTCGCTTCGATGGCCTGTTCGAGCTTCGCTTCTCCCCTGAAATCCACCACTTCAAGGCTATAAAGCTGGCCTTCGGCGATTCCTCGGTTCCATCCGATATAGCCGCCGTTGTCCGCCATGCGGAACACCATCCGCAGCGCATCGTGATGCTCCGTTACCTTCCGCATCACCTTATGTATCGCCGTTTCGTCGAACCCTTCCTTCCGATGCAGCATAACCGATTGATTGAAATGATGCGGATCGGCAAGCGGCTGCTCGAAGAACCATTTCAGAATCGGTGTCAGCGTCACCTCTCCAGTCACTTCACCCTGATCAGCTATTCTTGCAACAGGCTGAACGTGCGAGACCAGCTGCGCGATGGTCGGATATTTGAACAAATCGCGGATTTCCAGCTTGTAACCAGCTTGATGCAATCTGGAAGATACCTGAATCGATTTGATCGAATCGCCGCCCAGCTCGAAGAAGTGGTCCATCACGCCAATGCGCTCTGAACCGAGTACCGCCTGCCACACAGTTGCAAGTGTCCTCTCCGTCTCATTTCGCGGAGCCACATATTCTCCTCCTGTCGAAGCGCTTCCTTCCGGAGCAGGCAACGCCTTGCGATCAAGCTTCCCGTTCGACGTGAGGGGCATCTGTGCGATCTGCATAAAATACGACGGGATCATGTACCCTGGCAGCTCTTGCGACAACGTATCCCTCAGCTCGCCTACCGTAAGCTCGCTGTCCGCGACAAAGTACGCGCACAACGATTTTTGGGAGGCTTCGTCTTCCCTTGCGATCACGACAGCTTCCTTTACGGATGCGATTTTCAAGACCTGGGCTTCCACCTCGCCAAGCTCGATTCGATAACCGCGAATGTTCACCTGCTGGTCGATCCGTCCCAAATATTCAATATTGCCGTCTGGCAGCCATCTGGCCAAATCTCCAGTCCGATACATCCGCTCGCCCGGCTCGAAGGGATTATCCACGAACTTCTCTGCGGTTAATTCGGGGCGGTTCAAGTACCCTTGCACCGTACCTGCTCCTGCAATGCAAATTTCACCTGGTACGCCAACCGGCTGCATTTGACGATTCGCGTTCACGATGTACACGCGTTTATTCGCCACAGGTTTGCCAATAGGCACAACAGATGCTTCATCATGCTTGCATCGGTAGTACGTAGCGCAAACGGTTCCTTCTGTCGGTCCATAAGTGTTGTACACTTCTGCTGCATGCAGATTGGCATAATGCCCTCTTCTAAGCACATCGCCACCGGAAATAAACAGTCTTACGCGATGCCCGACTCCTAAGCTGTGATTTAACTCGTTTAACAATAGAGGAGAACAAGAAATAACGGTCACTTTCTTATCTTTTATTTCTTGCGACAAGGTTCGAACATCCATAACCTCTTCCTTGCTTACAACCACGATGCTCGCCCCTGTCAGGAGAGCTGGATACAACTCTTCTACCGAGGTATCAAATGAAATGGACGCTTGGTGTAAAATTCGATCCTTGAAATTAATGCCGAATTTCTCAATGAAACTGTTGACATAGCCCCATACATTTTGGTGGGAGACCATCACACCCTTAGGGTTGCCTGTCGTTCCCGATGTATAGATCACATACATCAAATGTGTCGGCTTATTGATCAACGCCAGATTCGAACCGTCTTCGCTATAGGACTCCTCATCGTCCAAAGCAACCCACTCGCCAGCAAAAGTCACTCGCTCCTGCAGATGACGCTGAGCCAACAGCACTTGCGCCCCCGAATCCTCCAGCATGTAGCGAATGCGTTCCGTTGGATAATCCGAATCAACAGGTACGTAGGCTCCTCCCGATTTCAGGATCGCTATAATGCCCACGATCATTTCAACAGAACGTTCAGTCATTATACCCACCAACTGATCAGGCTTCACGCCTTGTGCCCGCAATGTACGCGCCAACCGATTCGCCCGTTCGTTCAGTTCCCGATAGGTTAACAGCTTGTCCCCAAACACGATCGCCGTTGCCTCTGGCGTGCGTTCCACTTGCTCTTCAAACAACTGATGAATCATCTTCTCGCGCGGATATTCAGTTTCCGTAGCGTTGAACGCGAACTGAATTTGTTCCTTCTCTTCTACAGTCAACATGTCAAACGTCGCAATCGCAGCCTCTGGAGCATCCACAATGGCAGTGAGCAATTGCTGAAAATGTTTCGCTATCCGTTCAACCGTTTGCCGTTGGTACAAGGCAGTGGCATACTCAAGACTGCATACCAATCCGTCGTGCCCTTCTGTGACATCCAGACTCAGATCAAATTTCGCCACTTTCTGTTCGGTAGGGTATGGTTTCAACTCAAGCCCTTCAAGGCGAAGCTCCTTGCTCTCCGTGTTTTGCAGAGTAAGCATCGTATCAAAGAGCGGATTGCGGCTCAAGTCTCTGACCACCTGCAATTTCTCCACCAGTTCCTCAAATGGATAGTTCTGGTGTTCATAGGCCCCCAGCGTTGTTTCTTTGACTTCTTTCAAATAAGACAAGAACGTTTTCTCATTCGCCGGATAATTGCGGATGGCAAGCGTACCCACGAACATCCCGATAAGCGGCTGCAGATCCCCATGGGTTCTTCCCGCAATCGGCGTGCCCACGATGACGTCTTCCTGACCCGTATATTTATGAAGCAGGATCGTATAAGCCGCAAGCAATACCATATACAACGTTGATCCCGTTTCTGTCGCGATTCGGTTCAAACCCTCGCTCATCTGCGGTTCAATAAAGAATTGAAGCGTATTTCCATCGTAGCTTTGCACAGCAGGACGAACATCATCCGTCGGCATTTCCAGTACAGGCAGTTCCCCGCTAAACTTATCCAGCCAGTATGCTTCCTGTTGTTGCATCTGATTCTTCTGTACTTCGGATAACTGCCAAGCTGCGTAATCCTTGTACTGAATACGTAAGGGCGGTAATTCTTCGCCACTGTAGAAGCGAACAAATTCCTCTACCAAAATCCCCATCGAAACGCCATCGGAAATAATGTGATGCATGTCCAGCATTAGAATATGGCGTTCCTTCGTTAGCTCGATCAGACCTACGCGCAAAAGCGGCGGCTTCGCCAAATTGAACGCTTGAACAAATCGGCGCACAACTTCTCCTGCTTCTTGGGCGCTAGCCTGCATATAGGCCACCGCAAAGCTCACTTCCCGCTGTATCTGCTGTACCGGTTCGCCGTTCACCATCTCAAAGCCTGTGCGCAATGTCTCGTGACGAGCAATCAGCGACTGGAACGCTTCCTCGAATCGCGCTCGATTAAGATCGCCTTCGAGCATCATCACACCTGGCATGTTGTAGCTTTGTTCCGCTCCTTCGAGTTGATGCAGGATATACAATCGTTTTTGCGCGGAGGATACCTGATAGCAGTCGCTTTCTTCGGCCAGAGGAATCTCGCTATACGCCTGCTGTTCCATCCCGCTAATCAATTGAGCCAGTTCTTCAATCTTAGAGAAGCGAAATACATCTCTCAGCGATAGGTCAACGTTCAACTCCTGATGCACCTTGCTGACCAACGTCGTTGCACGCAAGGAGTGTCCGCCAAGATCGAAGAAGTTGTCCTTTACCCCGACCTTCTCCAGCCCGAGCACTTCCTGCCAGATGCGCACCAGCTTCACTTCCAGCGGTGTGCGTGGCGCTGTATACGTTGCTCCCGTATTCACGCTGCTTTCCGGCGCCGGGAGCGCCTTTCGGTCAACCTTCCCGTTTGACGTAAGCGGCATCTGCACGAGCTGCACGAAGTACGACGGGATCATGTACGACGGCATGCCTTGCGACAGCGTCCCTCTCAGCTCGCTTACCGTCAGCGGTCGATCCGCTACGAAGTACGCGCACAACTGCTTCTCTCCGTCATCATCTGCTCGCGCAATGACAAGAGCCTCCTGAACGGACTCCACCTTCTGCAACTGCGCTTCCACTTCGCCCAGCTCAATCCGATAACCCCGTATTTTCACCTGATGATCGATCCGGCCCAAGTACTCGATGTTGCCGTCCGGCAGCCATCTCGCCAAGTCTCCTGTCCGGTACATCCTCTCGCCCGGCTCAAACGGATTGTCCACGAACTTCTCTGCCGTCAGGTCCGGACGGTGCAAGTAACCGCGCGCCAGTCCGTCCCCAGCCACATACATCTCACCCGCCACACCCATAGGCACGTTCTTCCGATTCGCATCCAGCACGTACACCCTTAGCGTCGGAATCGGATACCCGATGTTGCTTTTCGCTTGCTCGATCTCTACCTCGGTGATTTCCTTATACGTCACATGTACCGTCGTTTCGGTAATCCCATACATATTGATTAACTGGGTATTCGGGTATTTCGCCCTCCAGTCTTTCAATAATTGCGGACTTAACGCCTCTCCGCCAAAGATCACTTTGCGTATGCGCAGCTCGGCTCCGCTCGCTGCCAATGCTTCGCGCAGCAGCTGATAGAAGGAAGTCGGCGTCTGGTTCAAAATCGTCACTTGTTGTTCGCTCAGCAGACGCAAGAATTGGGCCGGATTTTTCGCCGTTAATGACGGCACCACCACCAATTTGCCTCCATACAGCAGTGCCCCGTACATTTCCCATACCGAGAAATCAAAGCAGAACGAGTGGAACAACGTCCATGTATCCGACGCTTCGAAATCGAACAGGTTTTTGCTGTTGAACAATAACCGCACCACGTTCTTATGTTCGATCAAGGTTCCCTTCGGCTTACCTGTTGTGCCCGACGTGTAGATGACATAGGCCACATCTGTCGATTGATTGATCGGCGTCAGATTCGAGCTGGTCTTGTGGTAGGATTGCTCGTCATCCAGCAGCACAAACGCACCCTCGAAAGCAACTTTCTCCTGTAAATGCGCCTGAAGCAGCAGTACCTGCGCTCCCGAATCTTCCAACATGTAGCGGATGCGATCCTCGGGATACTCGGGGTCAATCGGCACGTAGGCTCCGCCAGCTTTCAGAATCGCCAGGATGCCAACAACCATGTCAAGCGAGCGCTCCGCCAGGATGCCCACCAACTGTTCCGCCTGTACGCCTCTTGCTTGCAAGGTTCGCGCCAAGCGGTTCGCCCGCTCGTTCAATTCCCGGTACGTCCATTGTTTGTCCTCATACACAACCGCTAGCGCCTCTGCGTTTCGCTCCGCCTGCTCCTCAAACAGCTGATGAATCGTCTGATTACGCGGATAATCCGCTGCCGTGTCATTGAATACATGAAGCAACTGATGCTTTTCCTGCTCGGATAATAGCTCTACGCTTCCTATTTCAAGTTCAGGGTTGTATAAAACAATGGCAAACAAATGATTTAAGTGAGCTACTGTTTGAGTAATAAAATCTTTGCTGTACAGATTTTCGTTATACATCAGATTCAATTGAATCGAGTCGTGCTCCAATTCAAACTTAAATATAATATCTGCAATCACACTTTTATTCACATCAACACTATGCAGTTCTTTCAAGGAAACGAGCGTGTTGACAACGGGAATTCCGTTTTCATCCCGCAGATGCAAACGTTCTGTCATCTTTCGAAACGGTATGCTTTGATGGTTGAGCACTTCAGCAAGGGAGTGTTTCAATGCATTCAACAAAGATTTAAACGTGCTGTCGGTACGCACCTTATCCTTGAAAACAACTATATCGTCTATAGGCAGCCAGGAACGATTCGGATTTCTGACGGCTGGCATGCCCACTAAAATGTGTTCTTCATTCGTATATTTGTACAGTAAACATTGGACTCCGGTTAACAAGATCATGTATGCAGCCAGATGAGAGCCTCCGGACATCTGAATGATTCGCTCAGATACATCGGCAGACAACTTACTGGAAAGTGTTTGAGCAATGACGGCAGAGCTGCCTGGGGCTTTACTGTAAGGCAGTATCGTAGGTGTATCTTCACCATCAAATTTCTCGCTCCAAAAAACGGATTCTCTCTCAAATGTCACCCTAGTCTTTTCCCCCTTCTCAGCCTAAAATGCTACATGTTTGAACCCTTATTTTTCTCATGAAGGTGTGTGCGATTGACCACGCAACCGCACACATTTCCAACAGCTGATTTTAAAAAGCAAAGTCAATTTCTTCTACCGAGGCTTCCTCATTCCTGATAGGATTCAAAGTGATATCTGCCAACCGACGATGTGGCTGCTCACAAATTTGGGAAATAATAGCGAGTAAACCTTCCACAAAGTTGTCAACCATACTCTTCGTAAACAGTTTTGTGCAGTATTCAAAGTATCCGCACGTCTGGCCATCCTCGAACCTAATTCCAAAGGTCAAATCAAATTTGGCGATCGTATGATTTTGCCGGTACGTTTCTACGGTTAATTCACCGAGGTGCGCTGTCTGATCTTCTGTGTTTTGCAAAACAAACATGACGTCAAACAACGGATTGCGGCCCAATTCCCGTGTTACCTGCACCTTTTCCACTAGCTCCTCGAACGGATAATCCTGATTCTCATAAGCTCCTAAGGTCGTTTCTTTGACTTCCTCCAGGTAAGTGAAGAACGTCTTGTCCTTCGCCGGATAATTACGAATCGCGAGTGTACCCACGAACATACCAATGAGCGGTTCCAAATCCGCATGCGTTCTTCCCGCAATCGGCGTGCCTACGATAATATCTTCTTGACCCGAGTACTTATGAAGCAAGATCGTATAAGCTGCCAACAGCACCATGTACAACGTTGACCCGGTATTTTCGGCGATTTGTTGCAGCCCCTCGCTTCTCTGTTTGTCAATGACAAAGTGCAACACATCTCCCTCATAGCTGCGGATAGGTGGTCTTGAGAAGTAAGTCGGCAGCTCCAACTGCGGCAATTCTCCCTGCAATTCTTGCAGCCAGTACGCTTCCTGCTGCTTCAGCCGCTCGCTGTGCGCTTCGGATTGCTGCCAAGCCGCGTAATCCTTGTACTGAATCGTTAGCGGTATCAGTTCCTCTCCGCCGTACAAGCGGACAAATTCCTCTACCAGAATATTCATTGAAACGCCGTCCGAGATGATGTGGTGCATATCGAACATCAGGATATGACGATCCTTCGCCAGCTCGATCAACCCCACTCGCA
Source organism: Paenibacillus sp. SYP-B3998 (assembly GCF_010820665.1). GTDB lineage: Bacteria > Bacillota > Bacilli > Paenibacillales > NBRC-103111 > Paenibacillus_E. The sequence continues at coordinate 9,986 of NZ_JAAIKC010000032.1, forward strand.
GCAGCGGCGGCTTCGCCAGTTCAAACGCGCGGATG
>NZ_JAAIKC010000033.1 GCF_010820665.1 Paenibacillus sp. SYP-B3998
GAGCTTGTCCCAAAAGTAACAATTAAAGATGTGCGGGACAAATCCAAGCGTTAAAAAAGTTAATAGTTAAACGGAAAAGGAGCTAAGCGGCTTGTATGTGCTTAGCTCCTTTGTTTTTGGCGTCCACTGCTGCTTTTTTCAGCAGATTGTGGGCAAGGGAAAGCCACCCGACCTCCAGACTTACTTTAGGTAAGCCTCGAAGCAGGAATCTCCTGAATCCGCGGTTGTTCTTCATATCCCCAAACACAGGCTCCGGTTCGATCATACGCCGGACGGCTAGCGCATAGCCTTCCTCACTGCGAAGTTTTTCACGTGCCTGGTTCTTCAAACGCAAGTACTTCATGCTCACTTTAATTTCACGCTCACCCTGAGCTTTTGTACATTGTGGTTTCAGTGGGCATCCTTCACAACTCGAGCTCCGATAATGGCGATGCTCGATTTCATATCCACTTTCGGTTTTCTCCTTGCTCACTCTGCGGAAAATGAGAGTTTGTCCCGCAGCGCATGTCCATGTATCTTGTTCCGTGTTATATGTCCAGTTGTCGATTTTGCTAATATCCTTTTGCCATGCCTTACTTTTTTCGCGATGGTAGGTGCTGTATTTCACGATGGCGTCGGCCTCGTTTTGCTCTAAATAGTCGTAGTTCTCTTCACCACCATATCCCGCGTCAGCGATGATCGTCCTCGGCAGCTTGCCCAGTTGCGATTTTACTTTTTCTAGATGAGGGATGAGGCAGCGCGTATCGGTAGGCCTTTGATGTACACTGTAGCCGAGGATGAATTGATTTTCGGTGCCAATTTGCACATTGTAGCCCGGCTTTAACTGACCGTTTCGCATGTGGTCTTCTTTCATCCGCATAAATGTAGCGTCTTTGTCGGTCTTACTGTAGCTGTTTCGATTCCCTAAAATATCTTCATGAGATTCATATTTTTGGAGGCGAGGGAGCAAGTCTTTGCGAAGGACGCGAACCGCCTTCTTTAATGGTTTGTCCTTTGGATTTTCTTGTAGTCTTTCTTCCAGTTGCTTGACAGCGATCTCCAGCTTTTCACTTGTAATCCCCGAAGATTCGCCAAGCTCGCAGAGGTCTCGGCCGCTATGTGCTCCTTCTTCTTGTTTTTCGGCTTCTTCGATGGCGGCAAACAGTGTTTGCACGTTCTCCTGGAGCTTGGCCTTATGCTTGACAACCGCTTTCCCCCAAACAAACGTATACCGATTGGCATTGGCTTCGATCTTGGTTCCGTCAACAAAGTAATGATCAAGTTGAACGTATTTCTCGTCAGCCAGAAATTGAAGAACCGCGGTAAACACCGTCTCCAGCACGGCTTTCATCCGTTCGGAACGAAAACGGTTGATGGTGCGGAAGTCGGGCCGCTGTCTGCCGGCGACCCACATAAACATGACGTTTTCACGAACGGCCTTGGCAATCTGGCGGGAAGAGTACATGCGCTGGGTGTAGGCGTAGATGATGACCTTGGTCAGCATCTTGGGATGATAGCTGTCTCGGCCGCCTCCGGGGTAAGCAGCGTCAAAGATGGCGTCGTCCAGACGATCCACTGCTGCATTGACGACGCGAATGAGATGGTTTTGAGGAATGTCTTCCTCCAAATCCATTGGCAGTGTAAGTTGGTTCATGGTATATTGAATGTACAAAGAAACCGTCTCCTTTGAAATGGTTGGGTGGTACCTCCATTTTACCAAAGAACGGTTTCTTTTTGTTGCATAAAATGAAAAAGAGGCCCTCCCTCAGTCATTATTCATGACTTTTGGGACAGCCTC
>NZ_JAAIKC010000035.1 GCF_010820665.1 Paenibacillus sp. SYP-B3998
AAAAACGGAGAGGCCTTTAAGGTACGATCAGAGAAGACAACCACACCTCTTACAGGGCGTCCTCGCACGATCTTCCATTCGGTAGAAGAAGAACGGGATTACCTGAAAGCGCAGGTAGATTACTTAAAAAAGCGGTATCCAAATCTCGTAAAGGAGAAGTCCCGAGTCAGCGAGATAACTATGAAATAGTCGAGGAGTTGCGTTTTTTGCATGGCGTTACAAGCTTGTTAGCCATTGCAGGTATTCCTAGAGCCAGTTACTACAAATGGCGAGCCACACAGCCTCAGCGTGCCGCTAAGCAAAATCTTGATCATGAGTTGAAAGAACACATGATGGCCATCCATTTTGCACATCCCTACTATGGGTATACGCGTATGGTAACTGGATTAGGAGAGGCAGGTCATATTGTCAATCACAAAAAAGCATGGCGACTCATGAAGGATCTAGGTATCCAGTCGGTTATTCGAAGGAAGCGTAAAGTGTCCAATTACACGCCTTCTGTCGTGTATCCAAACCGTTTAAAACGCAAGTTTCATGCAACAGCACCCCAGCAAAAAATGGTTACAGATATAACTTACATTTCAGACGGTTCGAAGTTCTATTATCTGTCTGTTATTCAAGATATATTTAACAATGAAATTGTCGCTTGGCAATTATCCGAACGAAACGATGTGGAACTTGTCCTTGATACTGTTGAAAAGTGGACAAGAAAAAGAGACGTAGCGGAAGCTGTGCTCCATTCGGATCAAGGCTTCCAGTATACGTCTGCAGCGTACAACAAGCGATTAGAAACATTCGGCGTTAAAGGCAGCCACTCTCGCAAAGCAACCTGCCTGGATAACGCATGCGTCGAATCCTTTTTTTCGCATCTCAAGACAGAGAAGTTGTATCTAGAACAGTGTAAATCAGGAACTGAAATTCATCAAGCCGTGGAAGATTATATTTACTTTTATAACTACCAGCGGTTTCAATCCAAACTGAAACAGCGCGCACCGATTGAGTATCGGTGCGCGCTGGCAGCGTAGCTTTTTTCATCTGTCTACTTGACAGGGGTATGACCA
>NZ_JAAIKC010000036.1 GCF_010820665.1 Paenibacillus sp. SYP-B3998
ACCTGGAGGAAAAGAAAACAAAAGTGATTCCGTCAGTAGCGGCGAGCGAACGCGGAGTAGCCCAAACCAAGGAGCTTGCTCCTTGGGGTTGTAGGACCTCGATGTGGGGTTAGTTCGATAGGCGAAGTGATCTGGAAAGGTCCGGCATAGAAGGTAAAAGCCCTGTAGCTCAAATCGAACGAAATCCCTAGAGGTATCCTGAGTACGGCGGGTCACGTGAAACCCCGTCGGAATCCGGCAGGACCATCTGCCAAGGCTAAATACTCCCTAGTGACCGATAGTGAAGCAGTACCGTGAGGGAAAGGTGAAAAGCACCGCGGAAGCGGAGTGAAAAAGAACCTGAAACCGTGTGCTTACAAAAAGTCAGAGCCCTCTATATGGGTGATGGCGTGCCTTTTGTAGAATGAACCGGCGAGTTACGTTCCCGTGCGAGGTTAAGTTGAAAAGACGGAGCCGCAGCGAAAGCGAGTCTGAATAGGGCGCTTTAGTACGTGGACGTAGACCCGAAACCGTGTGATCTACCCCTGTCCAGGGTGAAGGTGAGGTAACACTCACTGGAGGCCCGAACCCACGCATGTTGAAAAATGCGGGGATGAGGTGGGGGTAGCGGAGAAATTCCAATCGAACTCGGAGATAGCTGGTTCTCCCCGAAATAGCTTTAGGGCTAGCCTCGGAAGATGAGTTGTGGAGGTAAAGCACTGATTGGGTGCGGGGCCCGCCAAGGGTTACCAAGTCCAGTCAAACTCTGAATGCCACAAACTTTATTCCGGGAGTCAGACAGTGAGTGCTAAGATCCATTGTCAAAAGGGAAACAGCCCAGACCATCAGCTAAGGTCCCCAAGTGTGTGTTAAGTGGGAAAGGATGTGGAGTTGCCCAGACAACCAGGATGTTGGCTTAGAAGCAGCCACCATTGAAAGAGTGCGTAATAGCTCACTGGTCGAGTGACTCTGCGCCGAAAATGTAACGGGGCTAAACACGCCACCGAAGCTATGGCTTGCA
>NZ_JAAIKC010000037.1 GCF_010820665.1 Paenibacillus sp. SYP-B3998
GACTTTTCCGGTTTGTTTGCGCATATGCAGGGTTAATTGACGATAGCCAAAGATACGCTCAACTTTCTCGTAGATGGTCATCATCACCTGTACCAGCTGCTCATTCTCCATCTCACGAGCACTAGGTTTGCGAATTAACCACTTATAATAGCTTGAGCGTGCAATTCCTGCAATTTCACACAGGAGTTGAACGCTAGTTGATGTTTCTTCCTGAAGCGCTTGAATGGCAAGATAGGCATTCTCATGGCGATATTGGCTTAACTTCGCCTCCTTTGTAATTCCTGTAGCTTTTTTAGAAATGCATTTTCCGCCCGAAGCCGCTCCATTTCATATTGCATCTTCTTCATCTCGAGCTTCTGTTGATCGGCCTCCGTTAACTCTTCGGGAGCTTTCTTGCGTCCTCGACCATCCTTTAACGCCTCTTGACCGCCAGTTTCGAACTTCTTGACCCATTGATACACTTGCTGGTAGGAGACCTGAAACTGCCCCGCTGTCTTTTGGTAATTATGTTGGTGTGCCAAGCAGTATTGAACAATATCGATTCGTTCTTGATATGTTGTAGAGCGACCCTCTGTCATAGCTTTTGCTTCCCCTTTGTAGGCTTTTAAGCTGCTATGACCATTATACTTCTTAATCCAGTCGGAAAGCTGTTTTGTACTAGCAATCTTGTATTTATCGATGATCTGGTACTGAGACAATCCCCCCTCAAGGTAGTCCTTCACCGCGCCCAGTTTAAGCTCAGCACTATAACTTTGATTATAAACACGACTCTCGAGCCCTTCGTAACCATACAGCTTGTAGCGACGTTGCCATTTCATTAAAGTCGTTTTATTGATCTCATATTTCTTAGCTGCGGCCAGAAAACCTAGTTGTCCACTTGATACTTCATTAAGGATAATGAGTTTTTCCGCAGCTCCGTATTTTCTTTTTGACATGAAAAA
>NZ_JAAIKC010000038.1 GCF_010820665.1 Paenibacillus sp. SYP-B3998
ATCTTGAGAGTTGCGAGTAGCTTGATCCAAACCACGGATCTGGCCGCGCATTTTCTCGGAGATTGCTAGACCTGCTGCGTCATCACCTGCGCGGTTGATGCGAAGACCAGAAGACAATTTCTCGATGCTCTTGCTAGTTGCTGCGGTGTTAACACCCAACTGACGGTGCGTGTTCATAGCTGCGATATTGTGGTTGATAATCATAATTTTTCTTCCTCCTTGAAGTTCATAACCCCACATCCATGTGGTGGTTGAATATATTGAGGAAAGGTCAATTCAGGTCGGCCGCCCTAATCTCTCTCTCTATTATTTATATCGGAATGATCTTATAGAAAGTTAATAGCGTTTTGAACATTATTTATCTGCCTCTTCGCAAAATAGTATAGTTTCGCTTTGTATATTGAACAAGAATTGGAGATTTATCAAGTAGCGTTAAGAGTCGAGAAACTATCGTAAGTAAATTGCCTCTACTTATATACTTGGCAGCCGCACTGCATGTTGCTCATAATTGCTGTAAGATTCTAAACGTTAAAGTTGGTAGGACACATCCTAAAGCTCGGCTAACACGGGGAATTAAATCGCCCACATTTTATTTACGGTCATAATATGTCATTTTTCAATTTCTTAATAAGCAAATAAGGTAGATAGCAGTTATGCCATCTACCTTATTACTAAACTTAATTGAAATTATTATCTAAGAAGTTGAAGAACTCCTTGAGGTTGTTGGTTAGCTTGAGCCAACATCGCTTGTGCTGCTTGAGCTAGAATAGAATTCTTTGTTTGACTCATCATTTCTTTCGCCATATCAACGTCACGAATACGAGATTCAGCAGCTGATAAGTTTTCAGAAGATGTACCCAAGTTGTTAATTGTGTGTTCTAAGCGGTTTTGAATCGCTCCTAAGGATGAACG
>NZ_JAAIKC010000004.1 GCF_010820665.1 Paenibacillus sp. SYP-B3998
TTACGAGCTTTCAACTTTAACAATGTAACCTCGTCGTTTATTCTGGTTGGATTCCGGATAACAACTTCTCAGATTCGTACCATTCAACGTACAGGCAGAATGCCAAACGCAATTTCCAAATTATAGGCTAAAAGGGCGCTGAAAAGCGCCCTTTTTTCTTGAATGAAGGGAAGGATTGAGGCCAGCAGAACTCAAATTGAATACATAGGAGTTGTTATTCGACGGTGATGTAATTACGATGGAAGGTAAGTGTGTTGAAATTGATTTGTTTTTCGATCAATACAAAGTTTCATTTCTAAAGTATGAGAAATGGCGTAACGGGCAACTTATTCAGACTGAGTTACAACGCACACTGTTGGTATGGGGTAGAAAAATTTAAGTATAATTTAAATGATGTTGGATTTTCCCTTCTTCAAATGTCGGGTGACAACAACATTATCTCAATAAAAGTCGCATAAATAGAGGCTTTCTTGTTTTATGGGATAATCAACGAATTCTAGAAACCTTGCAAAATGTTGAAGTCGAGTTCCAACAGGTAAGTTTATTTTCGCATATTCTATATTCAGAACAAGTTTGGATTACTAGAATAAAAGAGAAGGACAGTTCACAAATGCCCATCTGGTCGGATAGTGATCTAGAAGTCTGTGCAAAACTTATTAAACAAAATGAAGATAACTTCAAAACACTTCTCACTGGATGGTTTTGAACCAGTGAACACTGATTATATTACTTTTGTGAGATAGATGTATAAATGTTTGCTATTTGACTGAAACGATAGCTCAATAACAATAATCATGCAGGCTGCCGGGGATAAACTTGGTGGCCTGCAGTGCTAATGGGAAATTAGAAATAGATGGAGGTATTTTAAAATCAAGAACGAAATTAATCATGAACTGTACACTCATTACAAATTGAAAGGTGATGTACTAATAAATGATCATTTCGTAGTTCTGACATATTACAAGAAGGCCTAAGTGTTAATTGAGCTAACGAGGAACGATAGTTGAATGAAGCAGTTAGGGCCCTTAGACTCTATTACTACAGTACCACCTGGAAGGCACCCTTCTACTGCAATTGAAGGACTCCATTCAGTCAATGGTCCGATAATAACAGGATTACAGAGTGGCATATTGAACTCCTTTCGTTTAATACACATTGATAATCAAATGGTCAGTATTTTTTAAGACAACCTAAACCTAAAGGTATTTTGTCCACTTTTGGATATGTATACCTTTTGGCAGTATCGACAAAAAGCAGGATACATACGATAAAAATTGTTTTTAAGAGCCTCTTGTGGCGATCTGCCAGCAGCGATACATCCGGTTATTTCGGGAACTTTCACGATATAGAACAATTCGCTTTTTTACGCCATCTTTTCATTGTTAGATTATACGGCATAATAAACACACCTTACGTCCTCGTATTTATATCCCCTCATCGGTCTCCCTTCTAACTCCCTCCCAGGTTAACCCTAATATGGTGAGGACTCTCTTAAATGCATCGGTCTTCTTTTAATACGTCAAGAATCATTTTGATGTAATAGTGAAAGGTACCGGAATGGTAAGGAGTCGGGTACTGTCTCTCCTTGACCTTCAGATGATTAGAAATTCACCCGTAGGACCAATTTACATGAGAGTACCTTTCAGAGCGGCCAGGGATGTGGCGGCGTTCATATCAATATGCCCTTCAATACCGCTTACGGTTCCTTTTTCAGTGTACTGCCACACTAACCAACGGGTCCAACCGCCACAATCAGGAGGAGCTTGAATATTACTATAATTAGCTATCCATAAGGGGATATCTTTTAAAGCATTGTTTAAATTGTCAAACTGATTGACAAACCAGTTCCCTGTGTACAGCAGGACCTGTTTCCCTGTTTCTTGTTGAATGACTGAAATAAATGATCTTGCCCAATTCGAAATGAACTCACCGTTCGATTGACTGGCTTCAGTGGGTGCTTCCAAGTCCAATACCGGCATTAAATCTCCGTAATCGGGCATCCCTGTTTTCAAGGTGTCTAGAAAATGGCGAGCCTCAGTTTGCGGGGCGTTATCAGTCGGGCGGGCAAAATGGTAAGCGCCGGCAGGCAGTCCCGCGGCTCTGGCTTCTTTTACATAAGTTTCAAACTTGTTGTCCTTGAAGTTGTCTCCCTCGCTAGCCTTCATGTATGCGAATTGTACTCCGCTATTTTTTACCGCGTTCCAATCAATATCTCCGTTATGGTGGCTGACGTCTATCCCCATAATATCCGTGTCTGTCCTGTTCTGCATAATAAAGCTCCTTCATAATTTTAGTGGATTGCATTGCGAGTTTGGCATCTACCTCATGTTTTTCAAAAGTAGCCCCGATCATTCATAATTTCAACGTTCATAATATTGGCATATCACGCATTGAAAATTCCAAAAAATGTAAAACATGGATTGTATATTCAAGGGACTTTAGTTAAGTATATGTACGTAAACTAATTTTTCAGGCCCCTATACAAGGGAGGATAGAACATGGGATTAGCTACAGGAGCTGCTCTGCTCACGAAAATTGCCAACACGATGTCAAATCCTGAGGCCGGCCAGATTGTATCGTTTCCCACACTTGCAGAGGGATGGGACATGCGTGAAATCGCCTTCGATTTGCCTTCTGCCGTTACTGGCATTTCCGAGTGGGACAGCGTGAATTTACGCGGCGCCTTCGCGCGGCGGGTCAACAGCATTCCGCTTTCCGGCGACGTCTGGATCAGTTCGGGAACATATCTTTGGGACGCCTACCGCGAAGTGTTTGAAGGGGCAGTCATTCTGGCGGAAGCACCTGGCTCTGATGCGGAAGAGGCACGCGTTCAAGCTGCCCGTACGCTTATAGGTCCGCCGGGGGAACCTACCCCGCAGTATCAGGCCTACTTGACCTTCAGGGATCAATGCAGCACGTTAGAGCTATCCTTGCGTCATGCTCAACTAACCCTTGCCAGCACCACAGACCCGAATGTATCTGCACAGGCTAAGGCCGACAGCGACATGTTCTCGGAAAAGCTGGAATCCTGCACTCAAGAATGGATCGTCAACGGATATAAAAAGGAAGTCGAAGCTGCAATTCATGCACTTTCCGAATTTACCCATAATCCGCTTCATCAATGGAATTCCTGGGTCAACGACTTCCAAAGCATCGGTCCTCAGAACGATAGCTACGGAGCTTTCTGGCCGACAGGCTATCGTCCCGATCGGCTATTCGATATGGGATCAGGTTGGATAAAGTTTACCTTGACCGGCACCGAGGTCGCCTCGCTTGCCGCAAGCGCTCCTCCGGAGGTGTTGCGTGCACAAGACGCTCTCGGAGATGCATTGCGCGCCGACGGCGAGATCGAGCGGATGACTATGGAGATGGTCCGTGTGGATGTAGAACGCACCTGGTTCCACCCCGAATTGCTCCATAGCCGATTCTGGAAGTGGAGCAATCCGGATCAGCAGCCTCTTTCTAGCGGCGATCGTCCGTGGCCTAATGGAACGCTTCCCGGCTATATAGCCGGGCTGGTGCTTGTCCGAAATATTACGATTAGCTGGAAAACGGTACCGCACCCCGAAGAGATCAATAACTCTTACCGTTTGCTGGGCAACTTGGTGCTGGGAGCAGACGTATTGCGTGTCGCAGAGCAGCCGGTTCGCTTGGTGGCCACGCCTGTCGCAGAACAGCCGATTCACTTGGCCCACATGCATGTCGCAGAACGGCCGACTCGCTTCATGCATGTGAATGAGGCTCTGACGGCGACCAGAGCTCCTTCCAGTCCGGCGCTCGGATCTATTATCAGGGCGGACGTACCTATCAACGCCGTGGAACATGACAACTTGCGGCTGCTGCACTTGGTCCTGCTGCCTCAACCCGAGCCTGATGGCTCCACGTCCGGTGGGACCGCTTCTACGGGAGATACCGTGTTCCTGGTTGCCTATATCGTCCAGCGAACAGCCAAATCGCCCGACCCGGACCCGTCGTTAACGTGGCCCTGATCAGAAGATTACCCAACCCAGTTCGATCATCATTTCATAGAAGGGTGGTTGCGCAAACATGACGAATGAGGAAATGGAGAAGGTTGAGAAGTTCCGAAATATGCTTTTTGTGAAGAAAGCAGTAGAAGATCCGCTTACCGGGAAAACGAAGGAAGAAATTGAGGACGGAGCGATTCTAGCCGCTTACAGGCAAAAGCAGAAGGCATACCTCGAGGCATCCCAAAAATATAAGGATGCAGAAACGGTATACAAAGAAAGTGAATCACAGGAAGCTATTAATAAATGGAGATTCATGGCGGACGACCTGCGACTGTTGGAGCGCACCGCGTATAATGACTGGGTCGCAATCGGCTATAAGAATGACGTGGAAACCATGGCTGCCTATATCCGCCAGGTGACGGGCACAGATCCTGTCCATATAAAAACTGAAGACCCATTGCCAGATCACAGCTACTAGGAGGAATTGCTATGTCCGTACAACCAGATCAATTAATGCAGTCACTGCTCAATAAACTTAACACTGTTGTTACTGGGGGCATGGAGGACATGCCGGTGGACAAGAATAATTATGTGACCTGGATCACGCCGGGTATTCCATTCAAGGAGGATTTCTTCGATTTTGCCAGCCTGCCGCCGACAGTCGCTCTTCCGACGACGGCGCCGCAGCCCGGCGGCAGCACAGACGCAGCCAAAGCCGCGCAGATGTGGCGCTATGCGGCATGCGCCAACGAATGGGCCCTGCTTGCCAACTTCGTTCCTACCGGTGAACCGCTCCTCATGTCGTCTAATCTCAGGCAAGCCAGATATACCACCTCGCAGGAGTTGTTGTGGGGTGTCTTTGACATAACATTGAAAATGAGCCAGGTAGCGGTGTCGCAGCTGACTGACGAGGAAAAGGCGAAGGTCGAGAAGTTCCGGAATTTATTGTCTGTGAAAAAAGAGAAAGTAAACCTCGTTACCGACGAGAAGAAGGAAGTCATTGAAGACGGACCGGTATTAGTCGCTTACAAGGAGAAGCTAAGGGCATATTTGGAAGCATCCATGAAATACAAGCACGCCGAAATCGCGTTCAATAATGCCGAATCACCGGATGCCGTCAACACATGGCGTTTCATGGCAGATGAACTGAGGCAGTCGGTGCGCAGCGCATTTGACGATTGGGTAACGAACGGCTATAAGAACGATGTGGAAGCTATGGTTGCCTACATCAATCAGGTGACGGAACGCGATATGGCAACAATCAAGGCCAATATTGAAGATAAGTTTCGAAAAGCCAAGCAGGCTGGTCCTAACGGAGACTTTTATTACTCCAGCGTTATCCCCGGCGACTTTACGAGATCTGGCGGCTGGACAGGGTTCAATTTCTCTGAAAGCAGTTACTCCCATTACACGAGTCAAGAGTCAACCGCTTGGGGAGGCAGCGCAAGCTTCGGCTTCGGTCTTTGGTCGGCGGGGGCCAACGTCAGCTCTGAAACAAAGAAGAGCTTCGAATCGTTTGACGGCAGCGGATTCAGCATGAAGTTTGAGATCACGCAAGTGCCGATCGGCCGCGGGTGGTTCGATCCCGGTTTCATGATTGGAAAGGGGTGGAAATGGTCGAAAGATTACATTGGTAAAGACCTTTCCGATGGAAAAGAGCCTCCAAGCGGGCGGCTTGTAGCCTATCCGACCACTGCATTATTCGTGCGCAATGTAGTGATTAACAACAATTCGTTCCACTCCGACCGCAGTACGTATGAAAGCCAGCTGAGTAGTGGCGGCAGCTTCGGCTGGGGCCCCTTTTCGATTGGCGGTCACTACTCTCATAGCGAAGCGAACGAGCGCTCCGCATGGCATTTTGAAGAGGATGGGTTGCACATCGACGGACTGCAATTAATAGGATTCATCTGCCGATTTCTTGGAAAAGCACCAGATCCAAGTCCGAATGCCCACTTCGATTCATAGGAGGTTCCTTATGTTTCAATATGCTGTTCCAGATACCGTCCCGCCGATAGCCCAGCCTTATACGATGGCCTGTTGGGCAACTGTGCTGACAAGTATGGTTTCTTGGCGCAAAAGCGCGAGTTACACAATAGAAGACGTTATGGATCTGGCCGGACCCAAGTACAGAGAGATTTATGAAAAAAATACGGGACTATATCCGGCAGATACACCGGAGCTGTTGCAAAGCATTGGACTGGTCGCTGAACCGCCGATGAATTACTCCAGCGAAGGCTGGCTGAATCTGCTCCAGACATACGGACCTCTCTGGGTCACCATAGCGCCCGATCCGGATAAACCCTGGTCCATGCATGCGATCATCATTACGGGAATACGCAGCGATGATACCGTGGAAGGCATTTATTTTACCTTTATTGACCCTGCGGACGGGTTGGTAAAAGAAATAACGATTTCCGAAATGATTAAATTATTCGAAGCGGTGGCCGGGTTAGAACAAGTCATTATCCAGGTTTGCCATTTTCCTGCTGCGGGTTCTTAATGGAGAAAGACATGGAGTACCACTTTAAAAATCTTGTCTTTGAAGGCGGAGGGGTTAAAGGTATTGCTTATATCGGGGCCCTTGAGGTACTGGATGAAGAGGGGATACTAAGCAATATCACAAGGGTTGGCGGTACTTCTGCCGGAGCTATTATCTCGGTTTTGGTCGGGCTGGGTTACTCTACAAAAGAAATCAGAGATATCGTAAGCAATCTTGATTTTAGAACCTTCCTGGATGAATCGTGGGGGCTTGTCTTTGAAACCGAGCGATTGATTCATCAATTCGGTTGGTATAAAGGCGATTATTTTCGCCAGTGGATTGCCGACCTGGTTAAAAATAAGACTGGCAACAGCGAAGCCACTTTCAAGGATGTGGATGATCTCAAGAAAGAACGAAACTTGCGGGACCTCTATTTTATTGGGACTAATTTATCGACACGTTACGAGGAGGTTTTTTCTTTCGAACATACTCCGCGAATGTGCATTGCCGATGCTGTGCGGATTTCCATGTCCATCCCGTTATTTTTTGCTGCCAAAAGAAGTGACCGCGGCGATGTTTATGTGGATGGCGGGGTGCTCGATAATTATCCCGTTAAACTTTTTGACCGTAAGAAATACGTAGACCAATATTTTCTCATCCCGGATTACTATGAGAAGCATAATGACAAATTGAAGCAAGAGGGCGAAACCATAAGCCCCTATGTATTCAACAAAGAAACGCTTGGATTCCGGCTGGATTCCGCCAAGGAAATTGCAGTTTTCCGCGACCAGTCGGAGCCTCCGCGGTATGAGATCGATAACTTGTTTTCCTATACTTGGAGCCTCGTAGAAACAATATTGGAGAGCCAGCAAAATCAGCATTTGCATAGTGATGATTGGCAGCGAACGATTTATATCGATACGCTGGGAGTAAAAACAACCGAATTTGATCTAAGCGAGGAAAAAAAGGAAGCTTTAGAACAGTCGGGCAAAGAATACACAGAGAAATATTTGAAATGGTACAACGACACGGAAAATGGCATGGCCATTAACCATCCATAGACGGTGGGGCATGCCGCCCAATTAAATTCAAGCTTGTAAGGGGTTGGTTTATATGTTAAAGCGTCTGCTTGCAATAGCTTCTTTCTGTATAGCAATGAGTTTCCTGAATGTTTTTCAGTGGGGGGCGCTGCCTAGGCCAAACACGGCTAACGCGGAAGAATCCAATATAGTGCAAGTTGTCGTGGATAAGGTGGCCTACAAGCTCAATGTGGCCGATATTCCTCGTTTTAAAGAGTACCTTCAGACGTTGCCGCCCGATCTGCAGCAATTGGAGAAAAAGCGTATCCGGGCCTGGAAAGTTCCCAATGCCAGCCAAGATATCCTGATCGTGGGCACGGCTTGCGGGGTTAAAAGTTGCAGACTTTCCGTACATATGAAAAGACCGGGAACGGACAAGTGGGAGGGAGCCCCCCTTGAAGAAAGCGCGATTTATCAAGAATCCGCCGTATCGCCGGATCAAAGAAAAGTGGCAGTGGTGACTTCTCAAAGCGCAGGTTATAAAAAAACGGTTAATTCGGTATACACGTTCAAATTAGACCCTGCTGCCGCAAAGGTGTTTACAAAATTGAACAAGGTGGAACCGAAAAAAATGTTTAACGGTTCCTATTCGGAGCCATTTCACAGATTCCGATTCAAGGACAATGGAACCTACACAGCCGATCTGTTGGTGCAACAGTCTGTTACACCACCGCCTTCGCATCTGCATCATGAGAGGCGCCGTCAGATCACTGGAACGATTGGCGAGGAGTAAAAGGAGGGATTTTCCATGGTAAAAAAGTGGTACACGGTTATACTTCTGCTGGCACTTTCAGTGTTTCCTTCGGGCGAGGTACACGCTTATGAGGGGATTTTGGACCAGTTGAAATACAACCTGATGTACAATACCGGTTTTTTTGAAGGAGAAAATGGTTATTCCAATGTTACTGGCAATTTTGATGCTCAAGGCATCTCATTCGGGATTTTGCAATATAGTTTGGGATATGAGTTGGGAGAATTTTTGAAGGAATACATTCGTCGGGCTCCTGATGAAGTTAACGAGATTTTTGGTCCGGAAAAAACAAAGGTCTTGAAAGACATCGTAGAAAAATCAATAGAAGAGCAAAAAGCATGGGGGGACAGCATTACCCTTAAAAACGAGCGCGGCGACTGCCCAGGCGATTGCCACCTCCTGCCGGACTGGCATCAGGCATTTATGAAGATGGGAGAGAGCAAGATCAATCAACAGCTACAGTTTGAGTTTGCCGATGCCCCTCTACGTCTTACAGTCAATATGGCTAAGAATTTAGGCATCAAAAGTACGCAAGGACTGGCTTTCGTGTTTGATCAAATGGTTCAAATGAGTTTTACACGGTGGGAGAATGAGGGGGCTGTACCTGATGTAAGGGCGAGAGGAAATATCACGGACAAGAAGCGATTGTCTATTCTATTGAATTATATTCCACGCAATCCGGGTATAGATGACGGGCACGTAAGACGTGAATTGATTTATAAGGGATCGGGTCAATGGGAGGATCGGCATTACGATATAGCGAAGTATGAGGGACTTACCTATACGAGCTTTTGGCGATAGGGAACAGTATAGAAAGCCAAAAATATAAATTATAAAAAATCACCGTTTCGGTGATTTTTTTTATCCTTCCGAAATAGGCAATTACCCAAGCCGTTTGGGCGAAATATTCATAAGTTATTTTGAAATCGACAACACTGGAGGTTCATATGTCTAGAAATGAGATTGCACCTAAAGCGGTATCCTCTATAGAGTATGCTCTGCCTAATTTATATCGCGATCCGCCGCCTGACCCGGCGTTAGCTGAATCTATTTCAAGAAAATATCAAGAACTTGGCGGGGCGAGCGGAATTTTGGGCTCCCCCGTTTCAGAGGCGCAAGGAACACAAGACGGCGGAGCAAGCCAAAACTTTCAAAAAGGTATTATTCTTGCGCATCGCTCATCGGGCACCCACGCATTGTATGATCCCATATGGCATAAATGGCTTAGTCTCGGCGGCATTCATGAATTAGGGTATCCTGAAACGGATATAATGACCATTCCCGGGATGCTAGCTGCTACAGCTCCTTATTGGAGTCAATTCCAGAGGGGATTTATCTATTCATTCCCTTCGGGGGGGATGGTTAATGGTTATGCCAGGGCAACACGCGTAGTGCGCGGTGCTGTATTTGACAAATGGAAAAGTATGGGCGGAATCTAGTTTCTTGAGATTTCCCCTTACTGATACATTGCCCGTAGCAGGCGGTGGTCTGCACAACGACTTCCAAGGAGGCTCAATCTACTGGCATCCTTCCCTTGGTGCCCACGAGGTGCACGGAGCTATTCAGGATAAATGGTTCAGTCTCAGTCCCGAGTTGAAAAACATCCTTGGATATCTTGTCACTGATGAAGAGAAAACACCGGACCAAATTGGACGTTATAATCATTTCCAAGGAGGTTCAATCTACTGGCATCCTTCCCTTGGAGCTCACGAGGTGCACGGAGCTGTACGCGATAAATGGGCGAATATGAATTGGGAAAAAGGTCCACTGGGATATCCCATAAGTGATTTAGTTAACAAACGTCAAAATTTTCAGGGCGGGTATATAGAACTTTATCGGGGGACACCAACTTCGCACTGTAATTATTACGAAACAGGGTGCGATATTGGAATTTCACATCCTCCTTCCCCGCAGGAATGTATTAGAAGAAGAATTTACTGCGAGAGACAGTGCAAACATTGGGATGAATGGACAGATATATACGCCAATTGTATGAGAGATTGTGAGGATTTATTTAAAATTTGTTGCCCTTCATGTTGATAAGATAATTAATGTCGGGCTTTGACAGCAAAAAAATTGTAGGCCGTAGCATCAAAGGGAAAACAACCCCCGCACTGATTTGGCACCGTGAAATGGACATTGGTCATCACTTATTTTCGCTTGACCCTAACGCTGACGTCAGGGTTTAGAATGAGATTATCTCGAGCAGAAGGAGATGCAACTGAATATTGGGGAATTAGTGGAGCGGATTTTTTTTGTTTTATGGGATCAAGTTCTTATCAAAACCAAATGACAAGAACTTGATCTCATTCTCGACGGATGGCTGGGAGTAGATGAGGTGGCTAACGTAATGGTTGGAATCTGGCCTACTGATTAAGCTAACGGCAGTTTAACGTAATAAACCTTCGCCGCCTTACGAGTTACACCGAGCGCTTGGACAACCGTTTCCTGTTTCGGCCAACACTGACCCTCCGCGTTCGCGTACGCGGTCAGGACGTAAAGTGTCTGCCATCGTTCTGGTCCCATTCCGCTTTTAAAATTTATTCAAATTTAGGATACAGCAAATTTTATAGCGATTTACATCCTTTCAATAAGATTGCATAATGATCTATTGTAAAGTATGAATATTTATATCATATACTTACCAAAAGGAGAGTGTAACTTGTGCGCGAAACCTGTGTTCCGACTGGCGTGAAACTAAAAGAAACTGGCTTTGGATACACGTTGTCCTTAATAGGCGGTAAATATAAAATGATCATTATGTATTGGCTGTCTGAAAATAAGGTTATGCGATTTAATGAGCTGAAGCGATGTATCGGTACCATTTCATTTAAAACGCAAAGCATTATGTTAAAAGAGCTGGAAGCAGATGGTCTTATCATCCGCAAGGAATTTCCACAAGTACCTCCAAAAGTTGAATATTCATTATCTGAACGTGGTCTTTCTCTCATTCCATTGTTAAATATGATGTGCGAGTGGGGAGAGAAAAACAGTTCGCCAGCTCTGGAGGCTGTGCAGCGGTAGACATAGCTATTTTTAAAAATCAAAAGAAGTATCTCCCGAACAAGGAAATACTTCTTTTTTATAGCAGCTTTAATAAAGCAACCTTTAAAGGTTGTCAACAAAATTCAAATAATTTAGTGCACTTTTTTCCAATTGGCTTTCAGAAGGCTCATTTTCTGTACTAGGCACATTTTCACCAGGCTCATTTTCCGTACCATAAAACGCAAAGAACGAACGATAATTTGCATTGCAGTATAGGAAGGTAGTTTCAAAAGGAGATAATAAATGATCAAGTGTATAGTGATATCTACCCTCTTCACTATAATCTTCTTTTTTAATTCCGACAGATACAGCTAAAGCAGTTTTACGATTCTTTAATTTATCTCCTCCATTTGAACCATAAGCCCACCCATAAGTTAAAACATCGTCAAGCCATTTTTTAAGGAGAGGCGGACAATTAAACCAATATATAGGAAACTGCAAAACAAGATTACTATGCAATTCAACCAATTTCTGTTCTTTTTCCACGTCTATGTTTCCATCAGGGTAAGCCTTATGCAATTCGTGAACAGTATACTTTTCAGGATATTTTTTGAGTTCTTCTACCCATCGCTTATTAATGACGGAAGTTTCTATGCTTGGGTGTGTTACGACAACAAGAGTTTTCAAAGATTTGTCCTCCTTAGTTCTTATTTATTTCCTTTTTTTGAGTATAAAGATTGTACTGTAAATATGTAAGTATGCACTTTTAGTACAGGTACTGTCATAAAGGTGAGTGTCACCCGAGCTTATATACTAAATGTTGTTAACATCGTATTATGATTATTAAACTCTAACGGGACACGATAGTTAAGCCCTTCACTCCGCTAACGGGCAGCGTGGTTCATGGATACAACGGAAACCTGCTTAAATAAAACCAAAACGGGCTTGTTGCATTTTTTGCAACAAGCCCGTTTCAATATTCAATTATTTTTTTGTAATAATAGCATGTTTACTTTCTCGGCTGTTTCTGTGCCGCTCACTGGCGTATTAATTACAATCTGCAATTCTGGGGAATCTGCTGCCCAGAAAGCAAGATATTCAAAAACCATGCTACCTGCAGTAGGATGAGAAATGGCTTTATGCCCTTCAGGTGCGTAGGTAACTTCTTGTCGCTGCCCCATTTCCTTAAATTCAGGACTAATGTTGGTAGTTTTATCATCACAAAATTCTACTTTATAATTCATCTAAAACAGCAGTGAATTATTTAAAGATGAGATCCGCCACTCGCATCAATCAATTGACCAGTTACCCAACGGCTGTCCGATGAGGCCAGAAAGGCGGCAATATCCGCGACATCTTCAGGCTCTCCCCACCTATTGAAGGTTGAAAGACCAGCGGCATATTTCTGCCCATTGGAATCTTGCAACGTCCCGGCATTCATTTCTGTATTAATAATGCCAGGCAGGATAGCGTTCACCGTAATATTACGGCTCCCAAGCTCCTTAGCCAAGACGTGGGTAAGCGTGTTGACCGCACCCTTCGATATGCTGTAGGCGAAAACAATGGGGGATGCCACTCGTGTTACAAACGATGAGATATTGATGATACGGCCTTCATTTTTCAGACGTGGCAAAGCTTGCTGGATAACAAAAAGCGGTGCTTTGACATTAATGTTCATAAGTTCGTCAAAAGATTCTTCCGTCGTCTCTTCAATGGTTACAATTTGCCCGATTCCAGCGTTATTCACAAGAATATCGAACCGATTATCACCGGTACGTTTCTGAAGGGCTTCATCCAATGTCGCATATAAATCACGAATGCCGTTAAGGGTATTTAAATCTGCACCGATCATGAATGCGGAACCTCCACTTTGTTGAATCCTATGAACGACTTCCTCTGCTTCACTTTGTCTTTTTCCATAGTGCACTGCCACTAATGCGCCATCTTGTGCCAGGCGTAACGCAATGCCACGGCCGATCCCCCGGCTTGAACCCGTTACTAAAGCGATTTTACCTTTCAACTTATTCATGCTCTCATCTCCTTGTTTGGAATTTCATGTTTAGTTATATCACAAGGTGATGTTTGAAATATTGCTCTCTCATTCGGGATTCATGTTTGTTGTCAATAAGTCTACGGGATACTACAGTTATAAATCAACAAGAGGGAATCGAATTTCCCCCGATACCACATCAAATGTTTAATAAGTCACAATAGTATAAGTCGAATTCCTTAGCGTACGTTTTTACACGTTGTGTTGGCGGGACCCCAACTGTTTCTTTAGTTTGTATCAGGAATCTTTAGTTTATATCCTTTCATAAATATTCCTTCAGATGTAAATTATGTATATCTACTAGTGAGAGGGTGAAATGAAAGATGAACTTGACGAGTATGGAGTAACACGTTCGGACACATTTTGAAAGCGCTTTAAAAAAAGAATATGATTGGAGTGCTTGTATGTTAAATTTCTCAATTCGTTCAAAGAAACCTATAAAACTCTTGACTGGAGGTTTGCTGACGGTATTTGCAGCTTTATCGATTTGGGCATTTCCTGCTTCAGCAGAAACTCCAGCAGGACAAAACCAACCATACGCACATGGCTACAATGCAAATGATGTGAAAAACTGGAGCGCTGCTGCGGATAAGAATGCCAAGTATCTCCGCGCTAGAGTCCCTCTAGCGACTCGTATTCCTGCATTTACAGCAACGCAGGCCAAGCCTTCACTGAGTGCTGCGCCGCAGGTAATGAATTTGTCAGCAGACTATGACAACTCGCCTTTCACTTCTTTTAAATATAACGATGCATACACCAGGAATTTGCTGAATTTTTGGCAGTACACGGATATCTACGCATCGTGGCATGGCTTGCCAGTGAATGGGTCTTCCACAACTAATCCCAATTACGGAGTCATTAATTTGCCGAATCCAGCCTATACAGATGCTGCACACCGAAACGGTGTACTAAGTCTTGGGTGTTGGTTCTGGCCGAGATCAGGTACCTTTTCTGATTGGCTTACCAAAAATCCAGACGGGAGCTACCCTGTAGCGGATAAGATGATTGCGATGGCTCAGTATTACGGATTTGATGGCTATTTTATTAACCAAGAAGCGAGTATCTCGTCAACCGATGCTGCGAATCTGATGGCCATGCTGAAGTACTTACGCGCGCATGCTCCTGCCAATTTTCATTTGCAATGGTATGATTCATTGAAAACGAATGGCTCCTTATCTTATGTAAATGGGTTTAACTCCAACAATGCACCATGGATTGTTGATAATGGGACACCCGTCAATAACAGTATATTTATGAACTATGCCTGGAGCTCCAGTGCATTAACCTCAGGGAATAGTTATGCGGCAAGCCTTGGTCTCGATCCTATAAAAGCACTGTATGCAGGAACGGAAAACGACAAGTACGGCTTCAACCCGCCTTATGATCCGCATGCGATCTTCCCGGACGGCGGCGCACCAAGATCCAGTTGGGCACTGTTCGGAACCGATATGGTTTGGAACAAGTATACGAACAAAATGGATCCGAATGATCAGGATGCGGTGTATACACGAGAAAGACGATACTGGTCAGGTCCGAATCAAGACCCTACCAATACCGGTCGCACTTTATCAACAGGATGCAGTCCGTATCCGGATCAAGGCGTTCCCAATAATCCTAACGAGTACCGATGTTGGGATGGCGTTGCCAATTACATTCCTGAGAGATCCGTTATTGGCTCCTATCCATTTGTCAGCCGATTTAATACGGGGCACGGCAAAGCGTTCTACTTGAACGGCAGCCTCGCAAGCTCCAAGGAATGGAACAATGCGAGCATACAAGATATTTTACCAAGCTGGCAGTGGTGGGTGAAGAGTACTGGCAGCGGAGCACCTCTGTCGCCTTCTCTTGACTACACAACCGCTTATGACGGTGGATCATCGCTTAAGGTTGCGGGTACGCTGGATTCGACCAATCCGACTGATTTGCGGCTGTTCAAAACAAAATTAAGCGTAGCTGCAAGTACGAATCTATCGATTACCTATAAAACAGGAACGGCAAGCGCGCCATCGAATATGAAGGTTGGACTGATCTTCGAGGATGCTCCCAACACCTTCTTGAATCTGGATGTTGGCAGTACGACAAGCACGGACTGGAATACGAAAGGGTTCAATCTAGGAGCCTATGCGGGCAGAACGATTGCTGCAATCGGATTAAGATTTGAATCAAGCACTTCAACAAATTATTCGGTAAACATTGGAGAAGTAGCTCTAACGAATTCGGCAGCAAGCTTACCTGCTGCGCCGACAGGCTTTAAGATTGACCAGTCCTATTTGGCATCTGGGAAGGCAGAGGTATTCCTCTCTTGGAACTTCAATCCATCGGGCGTGTGGTACTATGACATTTACCGTGTGAAGCCTGATAATAGCAGAGAGTCCGTCGGCAGGATTTATGATGAAGTGTTCTATGTGAAATCGTTGGAACGTATAGGCACGGAGCCGACTACTGTACTTGAACTTGTGACGGTCGGTTTCGATGGAGCGAAGAGTAGTGCGGCTCAGACCACACTTACTTGGGGAACTACCCCGCCAGTAGCATCGACTCCGATTGATCTGACGAACAAATTTACAATCGACGGCTTCAGCTACGATACCAATCGGGCCGATTGTAACTATGATGGCGGGGGAGTGTGCTATTCGGCAGATTTGGTGCCATCCACGATTACGTATGGTGGAACTACGTACAATATGGGATCGTTTGCGGCAACAGCCAAGAACGCAGTAGCTGCGAGCGGTCAGACGATTTCCCTGACTCAAGCGCAGTATACATCTATACGAATGCTGGGTTCCTCCGTCAACGGAGATAGCACCGCTACTTATAGAATCAATTACACGGATGGCACATTCACAGATACAAGCATTACGATGAAAGATTGGTGTACTTCCAGTACAACGGGTCAAGATATCGCGCTATCCATGACTCATCGGCATAATGCGATTAACAACACGGATCAGACGATCAATACCTATATTTTCGCCTATCATTTAACGCCAACAGCAGGTAAAACAGTATCCAGTATTACACTGCCGAGCAATTCAAAAATGCGCTTGCTTGCCATAAGCACGCAGTAATCACAGTTGATCTTAGCCTTTATATGAACAAGCAACGACTCCGTTCAAATGAATGGAGCGTTTTTTTATTTTAAAAAAGGAACAGAGATTGACATTTCATTCCTAGGATGAATATAATAACTTTAATACTAATATATATGAATACATGCTCACATGTTATGGGTGGAGGAGTATCTATGAGTGAAGCGGCCAAAGGTATAGTGAAACGCGAGTTTTTACTGGAGGGTTTGGATTGTGCTAATTGCGCTTTGAAAATTGAGAATGGGGTGAAAAAAGTTCCTGGGGTTTCGACTTGTTCAGTTAATTTCGTTACCAGAACTTTGACGCTGGAGATGCAAGAAGGACAAGAGGAAGCTGCTGTTACTGAAACTAAGAAAAAGGTAAAACAGCTAGAACCACACATTCATGTAAAAGTAAAAGATCGAACCATTTCTAAAGCAAACGCACTTCATTCGGATCATAGCCATGAAAACCACAGTCATGATAAAGAAGGGCATAGCCACAGCCACAGCCACAGCCACAGCCACAGCCACAGCCACAGCCACAGCCACAGCCACAGCCACAGCCATGATAAAAAAGAGCATAGTCACAATCATGAGGAAGAAGGACACAGTCACGATCACGATCACGGAGGAAAAAACACAAGCCGCATGATAGCTAGACTGGGGATTGGTGCTATTCTGACAGGGATCGCTGTTTTTTCTCCGATTTCTGGTTATGTTGAGCTCAGTGTTTTTCTCCTTGCCTATCTCATCATTGGTGGAGATATTGTTCTGCAGGCTGTGAAAAACATCGTTAGAGGTCAAGTATTCGATGAATATTTCCTTATGTCTTTAGCCACGATTGGGGCATTCGGTATTCAACAATATCCTGAAGGTGTTGCCGTCATGTTGTTTTACCAGGTAGGCGAGTTATTTCAAGGGATTGCAGTTAATCGCTCTAGGAAGTCAATTACAGCCCTTATGGATATTCGACCTGACTATGCAAATCTTAAAATAGGAAATACAACGAAGCGGGTATCGCCGGAAGAGGTGAGTATCGGGGCGTTCATTGTTATTAAGCCGGGGGAAAAAGTTCCGTTGGATGGAAGGATTATCGAAGGGCATTCCATGGTGGATACTTCGGCTTTGACAGGGGAGTCGGTTCCTCGTGAAGTTGAAGCAGGCAGTGATGTTTTAAGTGGTTTTATTAATAAAAACGGTGTATTAACGGTTGAAGTTACAAAGGATTTTGGTGAATCGACGGTCTCCAAGATTCTAGATTTGGTCCAGAACGCCAGCAGCAAAAAAGCGCCTACGGAGAACTTCATTACAAAGTTTGCGCGGTACTATACGCCTGTTGTTGTGATCGTAGCTCTCCTCATGGCATTGATACCCCCTCTCATTATTCAGGGAGCCACCTTCTCAGAATGGATCTATCGTTCTTTAATATTTCTGGTTATTTCTTGTCCATGTGCGCTCGTCGTCTCCATTCCTCTTGGTTTTTTTGGCGGAATCGGGGCGGCTTCAAAAGCCGGTATCCTTGTTAAAGGAAGCAACTACTTAGAAGCTTTAAATCACGTTAAATATGTTGTGTTTGATAAAACAGGGACACTTACTAAAGGCTCGTTCAATGTTACTAGCATTCGCCCAGCTGGTGCGATATCCAAAGAAGAGCTATTGACCTATGCGGCCTATGCGGAATTGCACTCTAACCATCCAATAGCTGAGTCCATCCGCAAAGCTTACGGAAAAGACATGCAAGAAGAAAGCATCGAAGGGTACAATGAAATTTCAGGTCATGGCATTCAGGTTACTGTGAAGGGCAAAGAAGTATTGGCAGGAAATGAGAAGCTCATGAATAAGGAACACATTTCATTTCAAAAGCCTGATGAAATCGGTACAATTGTGCATGTGGCAGTAAATAAGCAGTATGTCGGCTATCTTGCTATATCTGATGAGGTGAAAGAAGATTCCGCGCAAGCGATCTCATCATTGAAAGCACTTGGCATTAAAAAGACGATCATGCTTACCGGGGATGCCAAGTCAGTCGGAGAAGCCGTAGGCCGTCAGCTAGGTCTGGATGAAGTCCATGCTGAACTACTCCCACAGAACAAGGTTGAGGAAATTGAAAAGCTGGACAGATTGAAGTCTCCCAAAGAAAAAATAGTTTTTGTTGGGGATGGTATCAATGACACGCCTGTTTTAGCTAGAGCAGATGTGGGAATTGCCATGGGCGGCCTTGGATCAGACGCTGCTATTGAAGCTGCGGACATTGTAATCATGACCGACGAACCTTCCAAAATAGCCCATGCTATCTATATTGCTAAGAATACCCGCAAGATCGTATGGCAAAATATCTTTTTTGCCCTGGGTGTCAAAGGTATATTTCTTTTATTGGGCGCTTTTGGAATAGCGACTATGTGGGAAGCGGTATTTTCTGATGTTGGTGTCACGCTTCTAGCAGTTTTAAATGCTATGCGCGTACTGCGTACAACAGGTATTCCGCGATAAGAACACTAGAAAAGAGCAGTCTAAGTGTGAATCTAAATATGACTAAACACATATATCTCTGCTACGAATAGGTTACTATTTTCTGTGACAAAAATTAAACTTCAGGTATTTCAACTTCGTTGAGATACCTTTTTTAGTTTCCATTTTCCACATATAAAAGGAATGTCGAGAAGTATGTTTAAGGTAGGTTTATCCATTGTTTATCCATCGGGACGATCTTGTTGAAACTTTATATCTTTTTATCGTTGTTCTATTGACTTCGAGCACGCTCTAAGATGTAGAATTACGCTATGGAACAACATTTGAGCATACAAAACATTTCTAATCTTACTGGTATCACCGCCCACACCTTGCGTTACTATGAGAAGAACGGTCTGATTCATGCCATAGCCAGGGGGGGCGAACGGTCGCCGCAAATATTCAACTACCGATTTGGCATGGATTCGTTTTTTGGTAAGGCTTCGTACGACAGGAATGAGCATTAGACAAATGCAACAGATCGCAGAACTGAGAAGACAAGGATCTGCTACGACCAAGGATAGGAGAATTCTGCTGGAAGCCCACAAGAACAAGCTAGCGGAACAGATCGAGAGGCTTCAAGAGCATTATGAAGTTATTAACGAAAAAATTGAGATTTACCATCAATGGGAATTAGAAAATTCATAAATCGAGGTAACTAAATGATGAACTCTGCATATGAAAATGGAATGAAATTTTTTCGGGAAACTGATGAAGCAGGTATTCAGGGCGTCATAGATGGTTTAAGTGACGTATCACCGCAAATTAGTAGATACATTATTGAATTTTTCGGACAAGCTTTTAGTAATCCCATACTCACCTATCAACAAAGGGAGATGATCGTCATCTCAGCGTTGATTTCGTTAGGCGATACTCCAAATCAACTCAAATGGCATATGAACTTCGGCTTAAAGGTTGGGATCACCCCGAACGAAATGATAGAAATTGCTACCCAGTGCATTCCGTTTTGCGGCTTTCCTCGTGCATTAAATGCCGTTTTCGTTGCGAAACAACTTTTTGCTGAGCAAAATATCGAAGTGAATATCGAGGACGAGTTACTAAATCATATAGACGAACGAAGGGAAAGAGGCCTGGCAAAACTTCAAGAAATCGACGGCAAACATGGCGAAGCAGTTGCTGATTCACTCACCGATATTGCTCCTATGTTAGCTGAACGAATCATCGAGTTTGCATTTGGTGAAATATACAGCCGTACAGCATTAAACCCTAAACAACGTCAGCTTGTCACGTTAGGCGCTTTAACTGCTCAGGGTGGATGCGAACCACAGCTGGACGTTCATCTCAATGCTGCAATTCGTGTAGGTCTAACGAGACAAGAAGTGGTTGAGGCACTACTACAATGTTCTCCATACACGGGATTCCCCAAAGTGTTGAATGCTATAAACGTTGCTAAAAAAATCTTCTTATCGCATTAACTCTCTGCTCTTTATGATATAGTAAAAATAAGGATAGCTTTCACTCAGATTCGGAAATTGCCCCACTTGAATGCTGAGCGCGAGGCTGGAGAAAGCTATGAAAGATCGAGTAAAATGAAAGATAAGCCTCATTGAAGCAATGGGCAAAAGAAAGTGGGAGGCTAGCAGATGATGCCAGAACTTGTACATACGCGCCATTTGGCGCAGTTAGGGCTGTTGAAAGATATTTTGGATGAGGCGGGCTTAGCGACGAATCTGCTCGAGAAGTCCGAAGCAATTCCCATTCACGTGCTTATGGCTGGATTTCAAGAGGATAAAAAGGGCCGTAATCGGTTTCTGCATTTTAGTTTTTTGCCGCTGGATGAAGAAGATATTGGAGCCATACAACTGTTGCAAATATACAGTACGCTTCCCTTTCATCTGAAAGAGGGACAGCGAGATAAAGCTGCTGCTGTGCTGCTGGCGGTCAATACACGACTTCCTATCGGTCATTTTGGGATCAATGAACAGAATGAATTGCATTATCGTTACGTATACAGTCTATCTGTTGCCAAATCGTTTGATAGCGAAGAAATTTTGGAGATACTGAGTATGTTTGTCTACATGTGCGACATGTTCGCAGAGCCTGTCGAGCTTGTAGCAAGTGGGGAAGCAGAAGTCGCAGAGGTGCTCCAAACGTTGAAATAGAGTAAGGCAAAGCACGCATGGCGGCGGTCAGACCCCACGCGAAGTGAAAGAAAAGAAAAAAAGTAAACTAGAGAAAAATCCGATGCCTCCTAAAAAGCTGGCATCGGATTTTATTTGTTTTTTCATCTATCCTTTCCCGACGTCAAGATGAGGTTTTTTTAACGCATATCGTTTGTTCAGCAAGTAACCGAACAAAGAGGCAAGCGACTGTTGGAAAAGCATGCCAAGTACCACGGGGAGGGCGACAGGAGCAGGGAAGTAGGCCACTGCTAAGACAGCTCCTGCACCGATATTTCGCATGCCGCCGTTAAAGGTCAATGCAACGACGATGTCATCGTTCCACCTCATGAGCTTGGCGATTAGCCAACCAAGGAGGTAGCCCATAGAAGCGAGTAACAGAACAATTAAAGCTAAGCCCATCAGTTTGCTAGTAATATCGCGCAGATAAGGAGCGATAACGGAACCGTTCATGGCGACTACGATGCCCATCGCTATTTTCGAAAAAGGGCCCAAACGTCCACTCCATTGTTTTTTCACTTTACCGCGTGTCCACTGATTCAGCAGCATGCCGATCAAAGAGGGTAGTACGATCATGTAAAATAGCCCTTTCATCATGACGAGCATGTCCATCTGCACTTTAGTCCCAACCAGTACGGAAAGTGTATAGGGAACAATGAAAGGGGAAAGAAGGGTATCGATTAAAATAATCGAGAGCGTGAGTACGATGTTGCCACAATAAATGGCTACCCAAACGAAGCTCGTGATCCCTGTCGGAATAGCTGCCGCTAAAATTAGTCCTGTTAGGGTGAGGGGGTCGTTGCTATACACGACGTGTCCGAGTCCTAACGCAAGAAGGGGCATGATGACATGCAAAATAACCAAGGTTGTAAGCAAAGGGAGCGGTTGAACGACCACTTGCACGAATTCTTTAAAGCTAGAACTGATACTGCCTGAGAACGTCATGAATGCGAAGATCCATGGGGATAAGTAGGCGAAGCTAGACAAATGAGCTCCGAGTAGAACTCCGATCAGCAAGCCGAAGGGCGTAATCAAGGGCATCATTTTTTCTAATTTACGGTTAAGCTGAAGGAACA
This sequence comes from Paenibacillus sp. SYP-B3998, assembly GCF_010820665.1. Lineage (GTDB taxonomy): Bacteria > Bacillota > Bacilli > Paenibacillales > NBRC-103111 > Paenibacillus_E. The sequence goes on from NZ_JAAIKC010000004.1 coordinate 22,108, forward strand.
TGCAGAGGACATCCTTCCGTCATATGTATTTGATTCCCTTAGCTGCTTAAGCAGCTTCAGATTCCTATAGATGGGTTCGTTATGATCATGGGCCGAGGCTTGTTGACGTTTATTCTGTATGTGTATTCGCAGCTTGACACGCTTTCTCATTATAGAAGCTTTCAGTAGGATGGTAAATTCCCTATTTCCAAGTCGTAGGCTACGTGCTATGATAAGTAACAATTGAATGACAGTTTTTTATCCCTAGGGGCGCCGTAAGGCTGAGACAGAGTGATCTGAACCCTTTGAACCTGACCTGGGTTATACCAGCGGAGGAAAGTGGAATTACGACTTGTTACGGTATTTTTATGCATATTTAGCTGCATGCTGCCGTTTTACAACCACTTTTCTTTGGAAAAGTGGTTTTTTTGCGTTCAATTGACCCTGGACAAAAGGAGAAGAGTTGGTAATGGCGCGTTATGAATTGCATGCGATCTCTACTGGCAAGCAGGATTGGGAGACGTTAACGGCAATTGCGGGGAGGATTGACCCTTACGTCACGGCGATCCATTTACGCGAGAAATCAAAACCGTTAAAAGAGATTATGAAGGGGCTGCAGATGCTTCTGGAAGCAGGCATTTCATCAAAGCGCATTTATATAAATGGCTATCCCGCTATAGCCAAAACATCGTTACTAGGCGGTGTGCATTTGCAAGGAACAACGCCATCCCTATCAGAGATGAAGGAATTAGGTCTGGATGCGGCAAGAATCGGGGTTTCTGTTCATAGTATGGAAGAAGCTTGGCAGCGTGAGCAAGAAGGAGCCGATTACATCATGTTCGGCCATATATTTACTACGGATTCCAAAAAGGATGTTCCTCCAAGGGGATTGGAACAGCTGTCTGAACTGACGGCCAAAGTGAACATTCCAGTTATCGCCATTGGTGGTATGACACCACAGCGGGTCCACTCAGTGCTGGAGGCAGGGGCATCAGGCGTAGCGGTGATGAGCGGCATTTGGGAAGCGAAGGATCCGCTCAAAGCAGTCAAGGCATATGCCAATGAACTGGCGCAAATGGAGGCAAACAAATGAACGGCAAGCGAGAAGTCATTATTGTAGGTGGCGGTGTTATCGGTTGTTCCATCGCGTATGAATTGGCTAAGCGAGGCCAATCAGCTACGGTTCTGGAACGTGGGAGATTGGGAGCGGAAGCTTCATCGGCAGCTGCCGGTATGCTCGGTGCGCAATCTGAAATGGAAGACACAGGACCGCTGTTTCAGTGGGGGAGAGCAAGCAGAGCGATGTTCCCGCAGCTAGCCGATGAACTGAAAGCTCTCACAGGCATCGACATTTGTCTTGTCCGTGAGGGGCTCCTGAACGTGGCGCTGAACGATGCGCAAGAGCAGGAGCTGCGCGCAAGGGAGAAGCTTCAACGCGCAGCGGGCGAAGAGGCGCAGTGGTTAAGTGCAGCCGCAGCTGCTCGATTAGAGCCAGCTTTGAGCCGTGACGTGTGCGGAGCGCTATACCTGCCTGAAGACGGGCAGGTTGAGGCACCGCTCCTGGCTCAAGCCTTCGGGCAAGCAGCCCGCTTGCTGGGGGCGAAGATGCAAGAATTCGCTCAAGTGCAAGGGCTGTTGACCGAGCAGGGCAGAGCCGTCGGCGTCTTGACAAGCGAGGGCCCGTTATACAGCGACCGTGTCATCGTCGCGTCTGGATCGTGGAGCGGGCAGCTACTATCAAGCATTGGCGTCCAGTTGCCGGTGTTCCCTGTAAAAGGTGAGTGCTTTTCTGTTCTTACACCGAGATCGGTTTTAGGCAAAACCTTATTTACGCAAGGGTGTTACATCGTGCCTAAAGCAGGCGGTCGTTTGCTGATCGGCGCGACCGTCCTGCCCAATAGTTACGATCTTAAAGTATCGTTGGCAGGATTGGCTGAGCTCGTGGAGCGAGCGAGGTTGCTAATGCCATCCATTGGCGAGGCAGAGTGGGAGAAAGCTTGGGCGGGCTTGCGTCCACAGACGCCTGACGGATTGCCGTACATCGGCAAGGTGCCGGAGTACGAAGGATTATTTGCGGCTTATGGACATTATCGCAATGGGATTCTACTTAGTCCCGTCACAGGTAAGGTGATGGCTGATCTAGTGCTCGGGGAGACGCAGCACGCGCAGAATGAGTTGGAATTGCAGAGACAGGAGCTTGCAAAAGCGGAGATGGATCTGGATGCCTTTTCTCCTGATTTGTCAGTTCGCTCTAAACGGTTCGGTCTTGGTAACGCAGCACGTGCCTCCGGTAAGCAAGATTCGAGTGAGGGGAAAAGAAAGGAGCTGCACACGAGTGAAGCTGCATATTAATGGTCAAATGGTTGACGTGCCGGAGTCGGTCTCAACGGTCGTTGAGCTGCTCGAGCATTTTGAGTTGACTGGTAAAATGCTGGTCGTTGAACTCAATCAGACGATTTTGCAAAAAGAAGAGCATGCGTCAGCAGCATTATCAGAGGGACATAAAATAGAAATTGTACATTTTGTTGGAGGGGGATAATTCAAATGTTGAAAATAGGTTCTTATGAGTTTCATTCACGTCTTTTGTTAGGTACGGGAAAATTCCCTGATTTTGATATCCAAAAGCAGGCCGTTGACGTCAGTGGATCGCAGATTCTGACATTTGCTGTGCGTCGGATGAATATTTTTGAAGCGAGTCAGCCTAATTTCTTGTCCATGCTTGATGTATCTAATTTCACGCTGCTGCCTAACACGGCAGGGGCAAAGACTGCAGAAGAAGCTGTACGTATTGCCAAGCTGGCCAAAGCTTCGGGCCTTTGCGACATGATCAAAGTAGAAGTGATTGGGGATGAGAAGACGCTGCTACCCGATCCTATCGAAACGCTGAAAGCTTCGGAAATGCTTCTAGAAGAAGGATTCATCGTGCTTCCGTACACCTCAGATGATGTGCTGCTTGCTAAACGCTTGCAGGAGTTAGGCGTGCATGCGATTATGCCGGGGGCGTCACCAATCGGAACGGGTCAAGGGATCATTAATCCGTTAAATCTAAGCTTCATCATTGAGCAAGCGACAGTGCCGGTCATTGTGGATGCAGGCATCGGTGCTCCTTCGGACGCTGCTTTAGCTATGGAGATGGGAGCAGACGGCGTTCTTTTGAACACGGCTGTTTCTGGTGCGAAAGATCCGATCAAAATGGCTTTGGCCATGAAGCTTGCGATTCAAGCGGGACGCGCAGGATTCGAAGCGGGACGCATACCGAAGAAACGTTATGCCTCAGCTAGCAGTCCGATGGAAGGTTTCAGTCGTTTGTAGATACATTTTAAAGAGCTATCTGATGAAAGGGAGAAGAGAAGATGCCGATTTTCAAAGCGCTGACGATAGCGGGATCAGATAGCGGGGGTGGCGCGGGCATACAGGCTGACCTCAAAACGTTTCAAGAACTCGGTGTTTACGGGATGTCGGCGATAACGGCTGTGACCGCACAGAACACGTTAGGTGTGCAGGGGGTATATCCCATGAGCGTAGAAGCGATTGAGCGTCAGTTAGCCTCTATTGGGGAAGATCTTTCTCCGGATGCGATTAAAACAGGGATGCTTTTCAATGGAGAGATTATTCAAGTGGTTGCTGCATCTATACATAAATTCAAATGGAACCATGTGGTTGTTGATCCAGTCATGATCGCGAAGGGCGGCGCCTCTCTGCTGCTGCAGGAGGCAATCGACACGATGATTCGTGTATTGCTGCCATTGGCCTCTGTGGTCACACCGAATATTCCGGAAGCAGAGGTGCTTAGCGGGATGCGTATAACGGATGAGGGTTCGCGTATGCAAGCAGCAAAGCGTATACATCAATACGGCTGTAAGCATGTGATGATTAAAGGGGGACATGATGAGGGCGATGCAGAGCAGGCTACCGATCTCCTATATGATGGCGAGACATTCACGTCATTCACGTCACGACGTTTGACTACACGTCATACGCATGGAACCGGCTGTACATTCGCTGCTTCCATTACCTCGGGACTTGCGCAGGGGTTATCAATGCAGGAATCCTTAAAGCTGGCTAAACGCTTCATTCAAGCTGCAATCTCAGACCCGCTCGACATTGGCGGCGGTCATGGACCTACGAACCATTGGGCGTATCAACGTCGACAGCGTGAAAATATGGATAGAGCAGCGGAGAATGCTATGTTGCTCCATGAGCGAACTCCCTCTGCTAAAGAGGAAGTAACTAATGAGGTTCACTTCGAGATTCGAGGGGGAAGATGATGAACTTGACTAGTGAGCAGCTGCGGCAAGCCTTGCGTTTGTATCTGGTTATGGGCAGTTCCAATTGTGCGGAGGCTGACCCTTATGCTGTGCTGGAGGGCGCGATAGCGGGCGGCATTACGATGTTTCAGTTTCGCGAGAAAGGCGCCAATGCCCTGCAGGGGCAGGCGAAGCTCGAGCTCGGCGCGCGGCTGCGTCGCTTGTGCGCGCAGCATGCGGTGCCCTTCATCGTGAATGACGATGAACGGCTCGCTCTAGAGCTTGAGGCCGATGGTATTCACATCGGCCAAGAGGATGCTCCAGCCGCCGAGATCAGGCGGCGGCTGAAGGGCATGATCGTGGGCGTATCGGCCCACGATCTGGGCGAAGCTGAATCGGCGCTGGCCGCAGGCGCCGATTACTTGGGTGTAGGGCCCCAGTACGCCACGCGCACGAAGCACGATGCGCGTGAGGTTCAGGGGCCCGCAGTATTAGAACGGATGCGTGTTGGCGGCATCCAGCTGCCCATCGTCGGCATCGGAGGCATCGATGCCGATAAGGCTAGAGCTGTCATCCGCGCAGGAGCGGATGGCGTGGCTGTGGTGAGCGCGATCTCGCAGGCGCGCTCACCGCGCGAGGCGGCAGATCAGCTGCTTTCAATCATTTCCAATTCATTAGGAGGGATAATTAATGACAACGACATCAAAGGTTAATGACGTTAAAATTTCTGCTTTCCCAGGCAGTCGCAAGGTGTACGTGCAAGGGTCAAGGCCGGATATTCAAGTGCCGATGAGGGAAATCGCGCTTAGCCCGACGACGAATATGTTTGGCGAAGAAGAAGCGAATACCCCTATTCAAGTGTATGATACAAGCGGATCTTACACCGATGTGGAGCAGCAGACGGATATTCGTAGAGGGCTTCCAGCCAATCGATTGTCATGGATTGAAGAGCGAGGCGATGTTGAATCTTATATTGGACGTGAAGTGAAACCGGAAGATAATGGCCTTTCTTCTCCAGAGGCGAAGGGAGCCGCCGAAGTGTTCCCAGGCTTGCATCGCAGACCGCTGCGGGCAAAAGCGGGGCATAATGTGACTCAGATGCATTATGCTCGCCGAGGGATGATTACACCAGAGATGGAGTACATCGCTATTCGTGAGAACATGGATGCCGCATTCATTCGGGACGAAGTAGCCAGAGGTCGTGCGATTATTCCTTCGAATATTAATCATCCGGAAAGTGAACCGATGATTATCGGTCGTCATTTTCTGGTGAAAATTAATGCGAATATCGGTAATTCAGCCGTCGCTTCTTCTATTGAAGAAGAAGTCGAGAAAATGACGTGGGCTACCCGTTGGGGAGCCGATACGATTATGGATTTATCGACAGGCAAAAATATTCATACGACGCGCGAATGGATTGTTCGTAACTCACCGGTTCCTGTAGGCACAGTGCCCCTTTACCAAGCGTTGGAGAAAGTGAACGGCAAAGCTGAGGATCTCACATGGGAAGTATACCGAGATACTTTGATTGAGCAAGCGGAGCAGGGTGTCAGCTATTTCACGATCCATGCAGGCGTCTTACTGCGTTACATCCCGATGACAGCGAAGCGGGTGACTGGTATTGTTTCCCGTGGCGGCTCGATAATGGCGGCCTGGTGCCTTGCTCACCACAAGGAGAATTTCCTATATACGCATTTCGAAGACATCTGCGAAATTATGAAGACCTACGATGTTGCCTTCTCGCTCGGCGACGGTCTGCGCCCTGGTTCAATCGCGGACGCGAACGACGAAGCGCAATTCGCCGAGTTGGAAACTCTCGGCGAGCTGACGGATATCGCTTGGAAGCATGATGTCCAAGTGATGGTTGAAGGCCCTGGTCATGTGCCGATGCACATGATTAAAGAGAACATGGACCGTCAGCTAGAGGTGTGCAAGGAAGCGCCGTTCTACACACTGGGGCCGCTGACGACGGACATTGCACCGGGTTACGATCATATCACCTCCGCTATCGGGGCAGCGATGATCGGCTGGTTCGGCACAGCGATGCTCTGCTACGTGACGCCGAAGGAGCATCTCGGTCTCCCGAACAAAAACGATGTCCGCGAAGGCGTCGTCACGTACAAGATCGCTGCGCATGCGGCAGATTTGGCCAAGGGCCATCCTGGCGCGCAAATTCGCGATAATGCGCTTTCGAAGGCGCGCTTCGAATTTCGCTGGCGCGACCAATTCAATCTCTCGCTCGATCCGGAGCGCGCGATCGAGTATCATGATGAAACGCTCCCGGCTGAAGGCGCGAAGACGGCGCATTTCTGCTCGATGTGCGGACCGAAGTTCTGCTCCATGCGGATCACGCAGGACATTCGCCAATACGCGCATGCTCAGGGACTTGAGGAGGAAGCGGCGCTAGACAGCGGTCTGGAGGAAAAAGCCAAGCAATTCCGCGAAGCGGGGAGTCGCATTTATAGTTAATTTATCCGAGGGGCGTTTCTGTCGAAAGTAATGACAGAACCGTCCCTTTTTGCTACGATAGAGAAAAGCTTAACTTCGTTAATTCGTTAAAGCGTTGAATAGACCATGTAACCTGCGGATTTATAGGGAAGAAAAGCGCAATTGACATGGAATCTTTTTCGCATTATGATACGGTTAAAAAGATTTGACCGTTGTCTAATTAATCTCTTTTGGACAGTAAGAGCTGGCCAATAATCGCCTATTTAACGGGTTTATTGGTAAATTAGAGGGGGGGTCGAGTCAAAGATGAAGATACAGCCAGTTTTTATTATCCAAGATCTTGAGCAATTAAAAACTGTAAGTGACCCACTTCGTACGAAGGTGCTTCATTATTTGATTGAGAAAGCCTACACCGGTCAACAGTTGGCTAAACTGTTAGGAATGGCGCGTGCGAAGGTTCATTATCATTTGAATGAGCTGGAGAAGCATGGCTTCATTTTGGTCGTTCGCACCGAGCTTAAGAATGGTATTGTGCAGAAATTTTACCGTGCTGTCGCCCGTGGCTTCGTACCAAGCGAAGAGCTGCTTCCATACGTCTCCGAAGTTGAGAACTATTACCGAGAAACTACGCTGAGTGTCCTTGCCCGTGCTAGATTGCGAGCAATTGCCGCGCCTGAAGAAGCCTTCCAGATTCCTTCTTCCGATCGCGCACAATGGTCAAGAATGGCGACCTATTTGGAGGTCAAGATGAGCAAAGAGAAATTTGCTGCTTGGCTAACCAAGTTCCGCTCTTTAATCTTTGAGCTTGACCAACAGCAGGAAGAGAACGGGGAATGGTTTTACTTGACTACGGTTGGCTTCCAGATTAATGAGCCATCTTTTGCAGTGGACGAAGAAGAGGAGAGATAATGATGTTGGACCCAAGAATAACGAAGCTTGCTGATGTGCTAGTAAACTACTCGGTTAAGGCGCAGCCCGGCGAGAACATCTTGATCGAAGCCTATGGGATCGATGCGGCTTTAGTGAAAGAGCTGGTTAAGAAAGTTCACGAGGCAGGCGCGCATCCTTACGTAAACATTAGAGATCATGCGATTATGCGCCAATTGATTATGAACGGCACCGAAGCGCAAATGCAGAAGTGGGCCGATGTAGACGTTTTCCAAATGAAACAAATGCAAGGCTACATAGGTGTGCGCGGCGGGGCTAATATTTATGAACTGTCCGATATTCCAGCTGATCGTATGAAGCTGTATAATTCCATTTATTATCAACAGGTTCATTTTGATGTGCGAGTTAAGGATACTAGATGGGTCGTTCTTCGTTATCCTACGTCTTCTATGGCGCAGCTGGCTAGTATGAGCACAGATGCATTCGAAGAGTTCTACTTCAACGTATGTACAATGGATTACGGCAAAATGTCCAAAGCAATGGATCCGCTTAAAGATTTGATGGATCGCACGGACAAAGTGCGTTTGGTAGGCCCAGGTACCGATTTGAAATTTTCCATTAAAGGAATTGGCAGCGTGAAATGCGATGGCGGCCTGAATATTCCAGACGGAGAAGTCTATTCTGCGCCTGTGCGCGACTCCGTTAACGGTGTTATCACGTACAACACGCCTACGCCGTATAACGGCTTTATTTTTGAAAATATTCGTCTTGAATTTGAACATGGCAAAATCGTGAGTGCGACGGCGAATGATACCGATCGTATTAACGGAATTTTTGATATGGATGAAGGCGCACGTTATGTAGGCGAATTCGCTATTGGCGTGAATCCTTACATCCAGCACCCGATGAAAGATACGCTGTTTGATGAGAAGATCGATGGCAGCTTCCACTTTACGCCAGGCAATTGCTACGACGACGCATACAACGGCAACAAATCTTCGCTGCACTGGGATATTGTAAATATCCAACGTCCAGAATATGGCGGCGGCGAAATTTGGTTTGACGATGTGCTCATTCGTAAAGATGGTATTTTCGTCCTGCCGGAGCTTGCTCAGCTGAATCCAGAAAACCTGAAATAAATGACATGAAAGCCGTAATCTCCTGTTGGGGATTACGGCTTTTTATAATTTAGATTATATATAATAAGGTTACGTGGCGAGGCAGCGTTTATTTTAACATATAAGAATTTATATTTGGGTGAGCGAAACTTGCCCCTTATGGATATGAGTGCAAAATTACCGATAAGCGTCAAACCTAAAAGAGACTGTCAGGATGATCTTCACTGACAGGTTAACAAAAAGAGAAGTAGAAGGCAGCTCCAAGTAGAACAAAAAAAGGGGATGGGTATGGGGTGGAGAAGCGTTAGTGGCCGCCTTTAAAGTCGTGTTCAATACCACCTTGTAAATTCAAGGAACACGACTTTAACAGCGGTTGGAACCCCATATCCAATCCCCTTCCCATGCATAAACTTATGGGTTTAAACTAGGACGCCCTTAGGCGTTTTTCTTAATAGTTTTTATCATAATGTCTGGGTTAGCGGTACTTTTAGTGTTAAATTTTTAACACTAACTTACTCTTTGAACCATTTATTGACAATATTTTTATATGATGATAGGATAATATTATTTTTTATTGAATTATATGGATATTATATGAATGGAGTGTTTATTTTGATTGATAGGCTGCGCAGCTTACAATATAACATTTTAAGGTGGGAGAATTAACGAATGAAAAAGATTGTATTGTCGATATCTTCTTGAAAGTTCTGAGAAAATATGAATCACGATAAGGGGCCATAGTTATGACAGATAGCGTCACACCTAATGGTTGTTGGTGGGATCAGCATGTTGACTTTTTTTCCGATGAAGCTTTATGGGAACAAGAAAGCAGAAAGACTTTGATGGATTTCTTTTTGAAATTCGCAAAATCTAACGTTCATAAGCGTGTATTGGATGTTGGTTGTGGTACGGGTATTAGTACTAAACGTTTAAACCAAATGGGATTCCAAGCAGTTGGACTTGATGTATCCCCAAAGATGGTTGATTATGCAAGGACGAACAGTCTAGAGGTTTTTTTGTCCGATTGCAACCCAATACCTTTCCATGATGAAAGTTTTAATTTTGTATTTTGCTGCACTGTATTGGAATGGGTACAAAATCCTGCTGCATTAGTCAGTGAAATGATTAGAGTTACTCGTTCAGGGGGAAGAATCGTAATAGCTTGTCTGGGGCCGCGGAACCTTCCATTTGATGAAGCATATAATAGGCTGCTAGGTGAGCAATCAAACTATAACATGCTTATGCCTGTGGAACTCCATCGAATGTTGGAGAGTTTAGGATTAAAAATTAAATCGATTAAAGGTGTAAGAAATCAAGGAGTCTCTGAAGAGATGTATGACAAAATGGATTGGATTACAAAATCATTTTGCAGCAACTTATGGATAATCGGTTGTGAGAAATAGTGAGGAAAAAATATGTTCGTGAATAGCTTTGGTCACCTGATTCAATCGAAACGTGAAGAATTAAAAATTTTGCAACGAGAACTTTGTATGGGGATATGTACAAGGAGTATGATATCACGGATCGAAACAGAAGATTATTTTCCCAATTTATTAATTGTAGAAAAATTACTAGAGAGATTGGATATCCATCTAACGGATTTAGTCCAAACATTATGTGAAGTTGACGAGAAACAAACGATTCTAGGAATAATCTTTGGGTTCATGAATGACAGGTACGAAGAAAATAGAGATGCTTATACGATACAAAATTGGTTGCAAAAATTAAATGGAATTAAAACGGTTATCAAACCAGAACATGAAGTTATTATGTATTCTTTAAAAGCGTTTGTAGAAGACGTGAATCAAAATTTCATTGAAGCGGAAAAGTCATACAAGAAATTTATTGAATTAGCTAGGATAAGCAAAGATTTTCCACTCCTCATTTCAGCTTTGAATAGAATTTCCTTCATGTACATCAATATTATCCCTAACAAAGCAAGCGAATATATGGAGGAAGCTTCAAATTTAATGGAGAGATACAGTATTCCTGTCGATCTAACAATTTCCGTTAATCTTACATTGTCAGCCTATAAGTATGCAATGGGTGAATACCTCACAGCAATTAAATATTTAAAAGATATTCAGTCTAGAAAAAGACTTTCTCCTGTTTATCGATTTCGTTCCCATAATCTACTTGGGAAATGTCTCCATGCAGTCGGTAAATTTTCGGAAGCAGAGCTTCAGTATAAACTTTCTACATCATTTTTAAATTATCATCCATCTTTTGAGTTGATTTATAATAACAACTTAGGAGACCTATATGCTGACATGGGTAAGCATGACGAAGCATACAAACATCAAAATTCTTCATTAAAAATTGCATTAGATATCAAACAAACTTATTTTGCTGAAATCATACAGTTAAGATTGGCAAGGTTACATAATTTGACGGGGAAACACAATGAAGCATTGAAGATAGGAGAAGAAGTGATTAAATCAAGTGCAAATCATAGAAACCTTCAAATTGCTAAATTGATTGTATCGGAAGCGCAGTTCGCATTGGGAATTTTAAAATCGGACACTCTGATTCTTGAAATAATTGAGTACTTTAAACTTCAAGAAGGCATCGAGTCAGCAGGATATTTAAGAGAAGCATATAAATTACTAGCCAGAATAAGCAGACATTCCAAAGAGCATGAAGAATTATTTACTAGTAAACTATTGATATATTGAACCTTCCATTGCTGAGTGCAGTAGAATTTTTGCTGTTGTAATCTTTCGTATCGAATCTCAGTTTAAAAATGACTGGTTGACCAGAGAAGTTCATGTTATAGATTTCAGGCGATGAAGAAAAATGTAACATCAAATATAATTTTTTTGAGAGGATGTTATGAAGTTATTTCTCAGATAGGAGCCTAGGAAACATGTATTACAACGAAATTGTAAGAGAGATTGAAATTAAACGAAAGGAGTTATTGCATCTATTTGAAAAACAAGAAGTTCATACAAAGGATGTGCTAAAAATGTCTCATCAATTGGACAAATTGCTTAATCAGTTTTATGGGGTGAAATCAGGGCACGACCCAATAGATTTTTAATTGTAATGAGGACAAATGTGACTAGAACTTCTTGGGTATGGGAGGGGAACAGCGATAGCGCCCGTATTTGAAATCGTGTTATAACCACTCCATGCACTCAAAGAAACACGATTTCAAGAAACGGTTGGAACGCCATGCCTAATTCCCTCCCAATGCTTATGTTTAGAATGTCCTAGCACAAATCTACGTTCTCGAACAAATCTCTTCATTAATAAGCTTAATCATTTCCGCTATGCTCTTAGAGCCCAGATTGCCTTCGCCCCGTTTACGAACCGATACTTCATTCGAAATTTTCTCGTTTTCGCCAAGAACGAGCATGTACGGAACTTTCTCCAGTTGCGCTTCACGAATTTTGTAGCCAAGCTTCTCATTTCGTCCATCTACTTCGACACGAATGCCTTCTTCGCCAAGTTTCTTTTTCACCTCATAGGCGTAGTCCATGTAGTTTTCAGAAACTGGCAGTATTTTCACTTGTACGGGCGCAAGCCATAACGGGAAAGCACCAGCAAAATGCTCCGTGATAATCCCCATGAATCGATCAATGGACCCGTACACAGCACGATGGATAACAACAGGTCGGTGTTTCTGATTATCCTCGCCGATATAGGAAAGCTCGAACTTCTCAGGCATTTGGAAGTCTAATTGAATCGTGCCGCATTGCCAGCTGCGCTTCAGCGCATCTTGAATATGAAAATCAATTTTCGGACCATAGAATGCGCCATCGCCTTCATTGAGCCGATAAGGGATACCAAGGTTTTCTAACACATTTTGCAAGGACTGTTCGGCTTTATCCCATAGCTCATCTGAACCCATTGAATCTTCTGGCCTAGTGGAGAGCTCAATTGTGTACTGGAAGCCGAATATTTGATACATGTAATCGATCAGCTCGATAACGCGTCTAATTTCATCCTCAATCTGGTCAGGGCGAACAAAGAGGTGGGCGTCATCTTGACAAAAAGTACGCACTCGCATCATTCCGTTAAGGGCTCCCGAAAATTCATGGCGGTGTACTTGGCCGAATTCCGCAATACGGATAGGCAGTTCCCGATAGGAGTGTAGACTGTTTTTGAAAATGAGCATGTGTCCCGGGCAATTCATTGGCTTCAGTGCGAATGTTGTTTCGTCTATATCCGTAAAATACATGTTGTCTTTGTAATGATCCCAATGCCCTGACTGCTCCCACATTCGGTTATTCATCATCAGTGGTGTACGGACTTCGTTGTATTCTCGCTGTCTTTGTATATCGCGAGCGAAGTTCTCAAGCTCCGTCCGGATTGTCATGCCTTTGGGAAGGTAGAAGGGCATACCCGGCGCTTCTTCCGAGAACATGAACAGTTCGAGCTCTTTACCTAACTTGCGGTGATCACGTTTCTTGGCTTCTTCGAGCCTATGCAGATGCTCTTCAAGCTGGACCTTTTTCGGAAACGAAGTGCCATAAATGCGCTGCAGCATCTTATTGTTAGAGTCCCCTCGCCAGTAGGCACCGGCTACACTCAACAGCTTAAAGACTTTAACTCTACCTGTAGAAGGCAGATGCGGCCCGCGGCAGAGGTCGATAAACTCCCCTTGCTCGTAGAGTGTAATAACAGCATCCTCTGGGAGATCACGGATAAGCTCCAGCTTGAACGGATCTTCGAGTTTCTCAAAGGTTGCTGTTGCTTCTGCGCGAGAGACAACTCGACGGAAGATGGGGAGGTTTTCATGGATAATAGCGTCCATCTCTTTCTCGATAGCTGCCAAATCATCGATCGATAGCGGGTTTTGGATATCCACATCATAATAAAATCCATCTTCAATGACAGGTCCAATGCCAAGCTTCACAGTATGAGCGCCATATCTGCGTTTAATGGCTTGGGCCATAATATGCGCCGTAGTGTGACGATAAATGTCCTGACCTTCCTTGCTCTCAAGGGTAATAATTTCGACGTGGCTATCTTGATCAACTGCTTGGTTGAGATCAACGGGTTTGCCGTTTATTTTGCCAGCCACGGCATTTTTCTTCAACCCTGCGCTAATCGATTCCGCTACGTGTTCGATGGTTGTTCCTTGCGGATACCTCCGAATCTTTCCATCAGCCAATGTTACATTGATCTCCATGAATTAAGCCTCCATTCCTTTGATTTTCCTTATTTTATGAACGCAAAAAAACGCCTCTAATCCCATAAAGGGACGAGTGCGTTCAGCTCGTGGTTCCACCCTAATTCGACCTGCAGCGTAACATTACTTTGGCGGAAGCCAAAGTATGCAAGATGCAAGATCCTTCTTAGTATCCGATATCGGGGATAAGACGGTGCCGTTTACTGCCGCTCCACGGGGGACGGGTTCATCGCCACGGCTACAAAGGGGTAATCTCGATTCGGTTACTGAAGAAGCTCGCAGCGAATGCTTCTCTCTCTGAACAGTCCGTTAAGGAAATCATGTCTTTGGTCATTGCCTGTTATTTGTTGCTTGATTCAACACTATAAAGGATCAAATATGGAAAAGTCAAGAACATAAATATTTCACGGTTAAGCAGGTTTGAATCGCATAAGACTGCCGTTGACATGACGTAGGGAGATGAGCTTGAACCTAACTAAGCTCTTTTTTGCAGTGCTTGGTACTGCCTGGGCGGCAGGCCAACAGCTTTCTTAAACGTACGGATGAAGTTGGAATAATCGTTAAAGCCAGCTTGCTGGCACGTATCCGTAACTGTACAGCCCTCGCGCAGCAGCAGCTTCGCTTTGGCAATCCGTTTGAATAAAATATGTTCGTGAATCGTACTACCTGTATGCTTTTTGAACAAACGGCAGAGGTAAGAACGGTTCATAAACACGACATGTTCGAGCACTTCGAGCGACAGATCTTGATCCAAGTTCTCATCGATATAGGCAAGAAGAGAGGAGAGCTTATCTGGAATCATCGCCTGTTCCTCTTGCTTTCCTTGACTTTGAAAGATGCGATTGATAAAGACAAGAAGCTCTGTGAATGCCGCTACGAAGAGCACTTCGGAGCCAGCCCGAGCCTGCGCGCGATTATGGCTGTCCATCCGTTCGTAAAGCTTCATGATATCATCGATTTGCTGCGGCGTAAGCCTCATGCGATTTTGCTCGCCAGGCACACGGTTATTGAAGCAGTCTAGCAAGTTAAATTGAGGGGAACTGAATGCATCCATCAGCTTCGGATTAAAGTGAATAACGATGTTCTCATAGCGCTGCTTTTTGGATTGGAAATTAGGTCTGTGCAGTTCATTGCTGTGCATGATGAGAAGATCCCCATACTGAAGCGGGTACACTTGCTTTTCTATAAAATAATGAACATCGCCTGTTAGGAAAAAATAAATCTCATACTGGTCCTGATGTTGGTGAAATTCGAAAGACACTGGATCATGGGTGACGGCATGCCTAAAGTTAATAGCTTCATGTAAATTTTGGTATAGTTCCTGCATGAGCGGTATTCTCCTCGTTGTGGAGTCAATATAAGCAAACTTTTGCCCAATTATTGCAATGAATACGTTTTTATTATACTGCAAAATAAAGAGGAGATAAACACTGAGGAGGATTCCTATGAAACTATCTGTATTTACTGTTGCCACACCAGACCTGACACCAGAAGCACTTGCCAAAGCGGCTCAATCCGCAGGTATAGATGGAATTGAATGGCGTTACAAAGAAATCCCGGCTGACGCAGTGGGCGAACAGCCTTCTTTTTGGAGAAACAACTTGTGTTCAATTGATCCCCAAGCATCTGATGAAGAGCTTGAACGTTTCAGAGTTCTCGCTAAAGAACATGGTTTAGTTAATCTGAGCGTGACACCTTACCTGAACTGCGGTGATATTGCGGGTACGGAGCGAGTGATGCAGGTAGCGAAAAAAGTGGGAGCCAGCTTCATTCGCGTCGGTGTTCCAGCCTATGATGAAAGCAGAAATTATAACGATCTATATGCAGAGGCAGTTAACTACCTTCACCATGTGCAGGAGCTTTCGCAGCAATATGGCGTGAAAGGGCTGTTAGAGACGCATCATAAAACCATTGCGCCAAGTGCTGGCTTAGTGCATAGAATAATTTCAGGCTTCAATCCTGATTATGTGGGTGTTCTGCACGATGCAGGCAACATGGTTCATGAGGGATTTGAGAATTATCGCATGGGTCTTGAGCTTTTAGGACCGTACTTGACACATGTCCACATTAAGAATGCCGGGTGGGCACCTACTGGAGAAGCACAAGGTAGCATCAAGTTATGGAAAAGCGACTGGTCGCCGCTGGATGAAGGCATTGTGAACTGGAAGCAATTGCTCGACGTTTTGAAAGCCGTAGGATACGAGGGGTACCTTGGAATTGAAGATTTCAGCGGACAGTATGGGTCATCTGAGATGCTGCTTAATTATGCGAAGAAAGTCAAACAGTGGCTAGCATAAGAAAGAGATTGTACCAAAAGAAGCCTCATTCGTGTTTGTGAAACGAATGGGGCTTTTGTCTGTGTTTTTCACTTATTTTCCGATTCTTTCCACTCGCTTTTCAGTTCTTTTCGCTTGTTTTTTTGTCTGTTTTCATTCCATGAGGGGTACCCGTTTGATAATTAACTACCCATTTGTGTAAGATGGAATTCAGACGAATGAAAGAGGTAAGAGGAGGGGGACAGGATGCGCTCCAAATCGCTGTGGTTGCTGCTAACATGGTTTCTTGCTGCTGCAACTTGTCTGCTTATTCTCAAATATACAGATGTGTGGTCGCGATTCGATATGCATCTTATCGGCGCATGGCTACGGAATTTAGGGCTAATTGGTGGGCTGCTCTATATTCTTGCCTACACGTTGCGTCCGCTCGTGCTATTTCCGGCAACGCCTTTGACACTATTTGGAGGCTTTGTGTTCGGAGCTTTTTGGGGAACGATCTATGATGTAATAGGAGCTGGTGCAGGGGCGCTGCTTTCTTTTTACCTAACACGAAAATGGGGCAGAAATAGCTTTCAGCGGATTTTACGGAACAAAAAGCTCCAGACCTTTGAGGATAAGGCGGAAAAGCATGGATTCATGGTCGTCTTGTACATGCGACTGATGCCCTTTTTTCCATTCGATGGCGTGAGTTATGGAGCTGGTTTATCCAAAATCCGCTTCTGGGACTATACCTGGGCTACTCTGATTGGAATAATCCCGGGTGCGGTTGTCTACAATGTATTCGGCGCTTCGCTGCAAGAGATAGGTTCAGTCAATTTTTACTGGGCTGCGGCTCTTTATGTTGTTTTCGCACTCCTTCCATTGGTGCTGAGAAGATATAGCAAAAGGCAAAGATTCAATAAAAAATAGCTTGAAAACGGAGGATGAGGTGACTTTGGTAGAGAACGGAGAAGTGTATAGAAAGCGGTTATATAAGGATTTATTTTGGGGAGCTGCCATGGCGATTATCCTGCTAATGGGTTTTATTGTCCTTTCAAAGAGCTTGTCATCCAGTTGGCTGGAAAGGCTCGATATAACGATTGGACAAGCTATTCGATCAATAAGAAGCGAGGGGCTAACTCAGATCGCTATTTTTTTTACAATACTGGGAAAGTTGATCACAGAATCTGTACTCTTCTTAGTTGCAGCAGCATGGCTGCTTTTTAAATACAAAATTAGGTGGGAAACACTGATTTTATTCGCGGGTGCAGCAGGAGCTTGGGTGCTTAATGCGCTGCTGAAGATGATATTTGAGAGAGTGCGGCCTTTAGAGGAGTGGTTGATCCAAGCGGAGGGCTTCAGCTTCCCAAGTGGTCATGCCATGGTAGCTAGTCTTTTTTATGGACTTATCGGTTACTTGCTTTGGGTGAATATACGTAATTCCTGGAAAGGGGCTTGGTGTGTTCCTGTAATCACGATTTTTGTCATTCTCTGCATTGGGATAAGTCGCATTTATTTAGGCGTACATTATCCAAGCGATGTATTGGCAGGGTTTGCAGCCGGTAGTGCAGGTCTTATCGGATGTATTATGGGGATACAGGCTATACAATATAAACAAATAAAGCAGTCGAAAGCATAGGCTTTCGGCTGTTTTATTTTGACACGCCAGAATTTATATGTTTTTGGGCGAGCGAAACTTCCTCTTATGGATATGAGTGCAAAATTATCGATAAGTGTCAAACCTAGTCAGGATGATCTTCACTGACAGGTTAGTAAAAAGAGAAGTAGAAGGCAGCTCCAAGTAGAACAAAAAAGGGTATGGGTATGGAACCCCATACCCAATCCCCTCTCCATGCATAAACATATGGGTTTAGACAAGGACGCCGTTAGGCGTTTTTCTCGCTTATATTGTAGTCAAAAGAAAGATATTTCCAGAATTAATAAAACGTGTTATGATAAGTGACGTCAACTATTTCGTATACGAAATATTCGCATTCGAAATAGTTCTATGACTGCAAAGGGGGAAGTGGTTTGGAAGAAATTAAAGATCTTGTAGCCGACTTTACGAGACTGAATAAATTACGAATTTCCTTGCTGTATCGGGAGCTCCAGCGAGAAGAGCTTACTGGACCGCAGCTGTTTATTTTACGAGAATTATTCCTCAAGGAACCAAGAAAGCTTGGTGACTTGGCTCAAGCCGTGCAGTTGAGCAATAGTACAGTTTCAGGAATTGTCGATCGTCTGGAACGAGACGGTCTTGTTGAGCGGAGGAGGGATGAGCAGGATCGAAGAGTCGTCTGGATCGGTACGACGAACATCTGTCAAGAGATGAAGAAGACGAAGCTGGAGACCATCAATCAAAAATTTTATGCGGGCTTGGAGCAAGCTTTTACACCTGAGCAAATTGCGACTTGCAAACAGGTAGTTGGAACGCTGATTGACCATTTAGAGAAAAAGCTGGAGGGAACGGAATGAAGCGAAAACTGGTATTAATTATAATTCTTGCCATTATGGTCATTTCTGGAGGAAGCATTGGCGGCTACTACTGGTATCAAGGAGCAAATTATGTATCCACAGATAATGCGCGCATTTCTGGAGATATTTATCGTGTTATGCCCAGGATTTCCGGGAAAATCAACACACTTGGCGTGAAGGTCGGCGATACGGTGGTAGCCGATCAAATCGTTGGTCAGCAAGATATTACAAACTTATCGAACAGCTTGCTGGATCAAGCATCCTTGCGTTCACCAATTGGAGGCACAGTGATTCAAACGGCGGCCAAAGTAGGCGAAGTGGTTGCGCCAGGACAATCGGTTGCAATGATTGTAGATAAGAGCGCTCTGTTCGTATCCGCAGATATTGATGAAACGAAGATTAAGAAAATTCATATCGGTCAGCCAGTTACATTTGCCATTGATACATACGGTGGAACGGAATTTAAAGGAAAAGTATCAGAGATTGGTCAAGCGACGGCCTCTACCTTCTCGCTGCTGCCAACGACTAGTTCAAGCGGGAATTTCACCAAAGTCACGCAACGCATGAATGTAAAAGTTACGATAGACGACCATCAGGGATTTGATCTGGCGCCAGGCATGAATGCAGAGATCAAAATCCATATCAAAGGGGAGTAAGGTGACACCCATGAAAAAACATCTTAACGTCATTCTATCTTTAAGTGTTCTGGCAGGTTCAATGATCATGGTAAGCGGCTGTGGAAGCACGCCGACTAGTGCAGCGCAGACACAGCTTCCTTCTGTAAAAGTGATTACGCTCGGCAGTACGGGCGCTGCGGGCGCCAGTGGTAAACTAGCGGCAGATCAAACGGTTCAAGTCGTGTCCAAAATTGGCGGAAAAATTGCTTCCGTGAACGTAGAAGAGGGCGCGAAAGTCAAGAAAGGTGATATCCTCCTGCAAATTGATACCGAAGATTTGACGCAGCAGTTGGATCAAGCGCAAGCAGGCCTTACAGCTTCTCAAGCGAAGCTCGCTGATATAGAAGCAGGCGCACGAACGCAAGATATCCAAGCGGCATCGGCAGCAGTCGATCAAGCGAAAGCAGGCGGTAACCAAGCAGCGGCCGGCGTCACACAAGCGAAAGCGGCTTACGACCTCGTGACGAAAAGTTACAATCACGCCAAGAACTTTTTCGATCAAGGCGATGTGAGTCAAGATGAATTAGACAAAGTGACGTTGGACTACACCAAGGCACAGGCTGCCTATGAAACGGCGGTTTCGCAGCAGCAAGCAGCTAATGCTCAACTGTCGGCTGCTGGAGCGAAGCTCAGTCTGGCTAAAGAGGGAGCCACAGCGAACACGTTGGAGCAGTTAAAGGCAGACGTTTCAGCGAAGCAAGCAGCTTTGAATTTAGCGCAAAATGCGGTTAAAAATGCAGGCATAGTCTCACCAATCGATGGGGTCATCGTGAAAAAAAATGTGAATGCGGGCGAAATGGCGCAGGCCGGAGCAGCGCTGCTGACTGTTGTAAGTATGGATCAAGTTAAAGTCGAAGTGAGTGTCCCGGAAGCGATGGTTGGCTCGATCAAGCAAGGGGCGAAGGCAACGGTTATCGTACCGAGCTTGCCCGGTAAAACATTCGAAGGCACAATCACCTTCGTAAGTCCGGTTTCCGATACGAATAACAATACATTTCCAGTGAAGCTGACAGTGAGCAATGCAGACGGGGCGCTTCATGGCGGTGCAGTTGCCAGTGTAGCCTTCGGAGGAACGGGCGGCGAGAGCCGAGTGGAGATTCCCAAAGCTGCTGTCGTCCAAAAAGACGGCAAAGCTATCGTTTACAAGCTAAGTGGCGAGACGGTGCATCTGGTCGAGCTGCAAACCGAAGAGAAGAACCAAGACTGGGTCTATCTTAAAGGGCAAGCGGATCTCAAGCCAAATGATAAAATTGTGCTCAATCCAGGCGATAAGCTGAGTGAAGGTACGAAAGTTCATGCCGAGTAAAGGGGGCTGCAAGGATGTCAACTACAGCTACAGCAGCATCTAGCCCCGCAGTTGAACAGCAAGAGGAAAAAATTACGGGTTACCAATGGCTAGCGCTAATGGTACTCATTCTCGGTACGTTCCTTGCCATTTTGGATAATAGCTTGATGAACGTGGCAATTCCAAAGCTAATGGCTGTATTTGGCTCTACCTCGACCGAGATTGAATGGGTCGTTACGGGTTATATGCTCGCTTCAGCGGTCGTTGTGCCGATGGGGGGATTTCTTTCCGATCGCTTTGGTTACAAGACGACGTTTCTTTCGACGGTCATTGGCTTCATCATCGGGTCAATCCTGTGTGGGATTGCATGGAGCGATACGAGCCTGATCATTTTCAGAATTATTCAAGGTCTTGGCGGCGGGTTTATTATGCCTGTGGGTATGGCGATGCTGTATCAAATTGTGCCACGCAGCAAGATCCAAGTTGCCATGGGGATTTGGGGGATTGCCGCAATGGCTGCGCCTGCCATGGGTCCAACGCTAAGCGGTTATTTAGTTGATAATTTCAGTTGGCGGTACTTATTTTATATTAACGTTCCGATAGGGATTGTTGCGGTTGTTCTAGGCTTCATTATCCTCAAAGAGACACCGAAACGAGAAGGTCTGAAATTTGATTATCTCGGCTGCGTGTTGTCCATGATTGTATTCAGTACCCTGTTGTTGGCTTTAACTGATGGTCAGTCCGACGGGTGGACGTCCTTATATATCGTTAGTTTATTTTTCATTTCTTTCTTCAGTTTTGTTCTATTGATTTGGGTGGAGCTTGGCAAGGAAAACCCGATTCTGGATTTCCGTTTGTTCAAGAATCCAATCTTTACACTTAGCTTGGCGGCTTCAAGCTTCGTCATGATATCCATGCAGGGCGGCATTTATATGATGCCAATCTTCATGCAGAATGTGACTGGACTGACACCGATGCAAACAGGACTGGTGATGATGCCGCAATCGATTGCCATGGCATTCATGATGCCGGTTGCCGGTAAACTCGTCTCGAAGTATGGCGTTGTTCCGTTAGGCATATTGGGACTCACCATCATTGGATGTACGACGCTGGAGATGCACGTGCTTTCCCAGCAAACAGCTACACATTGGATTAGCGGATTGTTGATTATCCGTGGAATTGGGATCGGCTTATGCATGATGCCGTTATCCTCAGCTGGGCTAAACACCTTGCCGAACCATCAAATCGGTATAGCTTCAGCCATGTCCAACGTTATTCGGAACGTTATGGCGTCGCTTGGTATTGCGTTGTTGACGAGTATTATGAATACTAGATCAACACAGTATGGAACTCGATTTAATGAGGCTATTTCTACGAATACAACCGCTTATGCGGATTTTCAAACGAATGTGGTGCATCGTTATTTGGAGCTTGGCACTGACTCGGGCTCGGCAACGAGCGGGGTTATTGGTGTATTATACGGCATGGTGCAAAAGGAAGCTTTAACGCGAGCCATTGCAGATACGCTAGTTATTTCAGCGATCCCTGCTTTCATTTCGATCGTTCTCGTTATTTTTATGAGGCAGAGAAAGAAGCAGAAAGAAGTGGCGCAGGAGAAAGCAAGCTCTGATGCACAGCATCATGTGATGATTGAAATGTAATTGCAAGCGTATATGCTTACGAAGTCAGCTTGCTAAAGCAAAACGCTTAGGAGGAGCCCAACCATGAAGATCCAATTCAAACAAGTAGCGATGAGCCTCGTGTTGTCTACTTCTCTGCTGATGTCGGGAATTCCCGCTTTAGCCGAAGGAACAGCCGTGCCGACTACCGCAGTTTACGATCTAAATGACAGCCTTCATGTAACGGTGGAAGGTATGTATAACGAGAAAACATCGAGTGGCGTACGCATAGGCGCTATCATTCGTGTGAAGAACACAAACAGTCAAACGATCCGTATCCCCGATCATGAATTGAGAGTGAAAACGACCGATGGCACGACGTACACATTACGTCCAAGCAGCAGTAACGCTCGAGGCGTGCAGCCGGATTCTGAAGTCGAACTGACTTACCTGAAGAGCGTTAACCGTCAAACCGAAGTGAGCTTGAGCGATATTTCGCTCGTTGACGTTAACTATAATGTGTATCCAAAAGTGGAAACGACTTTATTTACAGTTCCTGTGGGCGCATCCGTTTGGAACGGCACGCGCGCAGAATTCAAAGATTCGGCACGCCTCAAAAAGTGGGGCGAATCCTTTACCATTCCTACTTTGGAATCACCGCTGCAATTCAAAACAGTAGACGTCAATAAGAGCAACACGAACGAGGGAGCTAACTATGTTGTGAAATTACTGGTGAGCAATCCATCTGATCAGACGGAAACCTTACCCGTACTTGAGCTTGCCGGCAAAAGCAAAACAAACGTATACGCAGGCAAACAGATTGAAGCAGATTCTGTTTCTTTGGAGCCAGGCGAAAGTAAATATGTCCACTTTGCTATTCAAACAGAGATGGACACGATATTGGATAGTTTGAATGTGCTCACAACCGAGAGCTTTGCGCAAGCAGACACGTCTGGTAGCATGAAAACCTCGACCTTCAACATTGGGAAGTTGAACATTCAACTGCCAGATACGAAAACACTTGCGAGCAGCTATCAGTATGGTACGCCAATTACTTTTGAAAAGTGGAATGACACCATTAATCAGGATTTAAATGTGGCCTTAACCGAATTGCATGTTGCCGACAATGCAGATCAGGGTAGCAAACTGGCTTTTGCCAAGTTTAAGCTCACCAATAAAGGCTTAAGTCCGATTCCGGTACCAGCGTTTCAAACCGAATTAGCAAGTCCATCTGGCTATGACTATGCGGGCACCAGACAAAGTGAAGTGCAGAAATCGATTGCTCCGGGGACTGCGATGATTGTTAGCTATGCTTTCGTTCTACCTGTTTCGGAGTCAAGCGATACCTTTACGATGAAATTGCAAAATGTGGTTAGCTCCTCTTCAAGCAGCGCTGCGGACTATAAATCGACAATTGCCTCTTATCAGGTAACGGCGCAAGCGCAAGAGGATAGACATAAAATTTCGCTTTACCCATACACTGTCAATATTAAGGATTATTATTTGGCGCAAATAACGTCCCCAGGACAGACGCTTTCCATCAACTACACCTATAAATTGCAGTTGTCTATGGATATCACGCGTGATCCGCAAGTGCTTGTGGACAGCAACATTTCCAAATTAAAATTTGAGCTGGTCGATCCTTCCGGCAGCATTCTTGGCTCCAAGACTTTTCCGTTCACAGGCACAGATCGTTTAGTGAATGGAAAACAGACCTTAACCTTCAACAATCTAACAATAGATCAAATACAAAGCAACGTAATCGTTAAAGTATATGAAACCATGGCTACTCCTGCTGGCGAAGTGGACCGTCTGATTGCGGAGCTGAAGTAACAACGAGGGGACAATGTCGTTAGCGGCTTGTCCTTTTTCTTTTGTGGTTTAGAGAGGTATAATCAATGATCATCGGCAAATAGAAAGTAGGGATGAATATGCTGAAGCTCAGTATTCTGGATCAGTCACCGGTGTCATCCGGTTCCACGCATAAGGAAGCGCTGCAGCAAACGATTCGGTTGGCGCAGGCAGCAGATCGGCTCGGTTTCACTCGGTTCTGGGTATCAGAGCATCATAACTCCGCGGGCCTTGCCGGTTCATCGCCGGAGGTGTTCATTTCCACGCTTGCGGCCCGCACGAGCCGGATTCGGCTCGGCTCTGGCGGCGTGCTGCTGCCCCACTACAGCGCCTACAAGGTCGCTGAGAATTTCCGCATGCTCGAAGCGCTCTATCCAGGGCGCATCGACCTAGGCATCGGGCGCGCGCCGGGCGGCACGCCGCATACGGCGAAGGCGCTGCGAGGCGGCAGCGCTGATCTGTTCGAGGGACTTGAGCGCTTCCCGGCACAAGTCACGGATCTGCTGCGGTTCCTCACCGATTCGGTGGAACCGGGTCATAGGTTCGAGGGCATCCGCGCCACCCCACTGGTGGAATCGACGCCCCAGGTGTGGCTGCTCGGTTCCACTGGGCAGAGCGGGGTGTATGCTTCGCAAGCGGGTGCGGCATTCTGCTTCGCGCACTTTATTAATGGCGCAGGCGGCCAGCAGGCGGTGCGCAGCTATCGCAAGTCATTCCGGCCTTCGGAGCTGAATGTCGTCCCACAGGCGACAGTGTGCATTCATGTGCTCTGTGCGGATACCGATGAAGAAGCAGATCGGCTTGCGGCTTCATTCGATTTGCGAATTTTGCAAGTGGAAAAAGGGGAGTTTACAGGTGTGCTCTCCCCCGAAGAAGCCGCTGCTTACCCCTATACGGAATGGGATCGAACACGCGTGCGCGACAACCGGTCACGCATGATTATTGGCGGGCCGCAGCAGGTGAAAGAGCAGTTGCTTTCATTAGCGAAGAGCTATGAAGTGGATGAGGTGATGGTTGTCGCGGGTGGTTACTGTATGGAGACGAGATTGCGCACGTGCGAGCTGTTGTCTGAAATCTTTAACCTGACATAAGAAAAGAGAGCCTGGAGGCTCTCTTCTAACGCTCACGCTGCGGTCTTTTGGCAATCTCCTCGGTGACGAAGCAGGCTAATTCTTCATTGCCGAAGAGTGAAAGCACACCGAGTACAGTATCATCAGGTATTTCACCAGCTTCATCTTTGGTTACGGTCAGGTCTAGGGCCAGCTGTAAGGCGATATTTGGCTCTTGGTTCGGGTAGGCGAGTTGGTAGATCTCAGCTGGGTTGAGGTCATGATTGATGCACCACTGTGCGAAAATGAGAATCATCATTTGTTCATCTCGTTGATAGTTGGCAATAATTTGTTCTTCCATTTCTTTTTTGCTCATGACGGGGCGTAAAACTCCTTATTATTCAGGTTGATAACGGTATTGGATTCATTATATCGAAAGTATAGGGGCAATCACAATGATTAAGAATGAGAAGATTAAAGCCTCTGAGGTGCTCTTAACCGGATTAAACGGCGAAAACCTCGGAGTGCTTCCTACACAAGAAGCTTTGGCGATGGCCAAGCAGCTCAAGGTTGACTTGGTTTGCACATCGCTCATGAGCAGCCCGCCACCCTGCAAGCTCGTTGGTGCGGGGCAAGCCAAGCAGCAAGCTTTGCAGGAGAAGCAGCAGGCTCGCAAACGCGAGCAGGCGCCAAAGGTCAAGGAGATCAGGCTAACGCCGCAGATTGAGGATCATGACCTGGAGACGAAGCGGCAGCAGGCTGAGCGCATTCTTCAGTCTGGCGACGCTGTACTGCTGGTTGTGAAGATAAGCGGCAAAGAAGGCCCGAAAGCGAAGGTATTGTTGGAAACGCTGCTTCGGGATTTAAGTGGGCACGGGCTTAAGCGTACAGGCATTCAGCTGAGCGGTAAGCAGGCTGCCGTTCAGCTAGACCCGCTCTAAAAAGCGTCATTAAAAAGCATGGACTGCGAGTTTGTCGGCAGTTCATGCTTTTTTTATATCATTTCTATATATGAAGAATAAATATATGTTGACTCGATATATATGATCTGGTAAATTATGAATATCAAATACAAAATGCATGAAGCAGGGGGGCCATACTACATGACCAGTCAGGACGTTATTTTAGGCATGTTAATGAAGAAGAGCCTTTCAGGATATGACATGAAGCATTTGTTGGAGTCGGTGTTTTCTTACTTCTATAACGCTAGTTATGGAACGATTTACCCGACGCTGAGCAAGATGGAGAAGGAGGGTTTGATCACCAAGGAGAGTGTTCAACAAGACGGGCGACCGAACAAGAAGGTATATTCCATTACGGAGGAAGGCCGTGAGCGTTTTAGAACGTACATGTACAGCCCGATTCAGCTGAACGAATTTAAGTCTGACGCCATGATCCGACTCTATTTTGGAGAATTTATTGAGCCGGAGGTCGTAATTAGTTATCTGGAGCTTGGTATTCAAAGAACGGAAGAGACGCTTGTTGTTTTAAAGAGCGACTATGAAAAACACAAACATTCTATTTCCTCGACTCAGGAAATATGTCTTCTCATTGGTATTGAAAACAATGAAAGTGTATTAGGTACGTTAGGAAGAGGCTTGGAACGACTGAGAAAATTATTACCAGAAAAGAGGTAGAAAGATCGTGGATAACAAGAAAGCAGGATTTATTGTTTTGGCTATGGCGCTTGGGTTGCTAATGTCTGCGTTAGACAATACAATTACGTCGGCAGCCATGAGTCATATTATCGGTGACATTAATGGGTTCGATAAAATTAGTTGGGTATTCACAGCATATGTACTCGCTTCTACAAGCACAATGCTTATATTCGGTAAACTGTCGGATATGTTTGGAAGGAAGCTGTTTTACCTGATTGGAATTTCTATTTTCTTGATTGGCTCGGCACTCTGTGGGACTGCGCAGGATATGACTCAGCTTATTATTTATAGGGCCATACAAGGGATTGGCTCTGGCGCCCTGTTTCCAATCAGCTTTACGATTATTTATACAATTTTTGCCGACCCCAAACAGGCGGCTAAGCTATCTGGCGTATTCGCGGCTATATTCGGGCTATCGTCTGTGGCAGGCCCGCAGATTGGTACCTTTCTTGCAGATAACTGGGGATGGCGTTGGTGCTTCTATGTGAATTTACCGTTAGGCATACTTTCGTTCCTAGTTTTACTTTTTGCATTGAAGGAATCACGCTCAGATCGGCGTCCCAAAATTGACTTTTTGGGTTCATTGTTTCTTATTATCACAACAGTTTCACTTATGCTGGCTTTGGAATGGGGAGGGAAAGAGTACCCGTGGGCATCTTGGCAAATTATCGGCATGCTAGCGGTAGCCGTTGTTGTAGGTATCCTTTTCATCGCTGTGGAACGCCGAGCAGAAGAACCCATGCTACCGCTTCCTTTGTTCAAGAATCGCATGGTCGTGGGCATGGTCTTAGCTTGTCTGTGCCAAGGGGCGATTATGTTTTCGGCGATTGCTTACTTGCCTGTTTTTGCAACTGCAGTGTTGGGGCAGGCTAATTCCAGCACATTATTAACACCAATGATGTTTTCTTTAATGGTTGGAGCGGTATCTATAGGCACCATCCAGCGCTTTGTTAGTTTCCGTACCATTATCGCATTTAGTATGACTGCTGGTATCGTCGTTGGCTATCTGCTGAGTGTCGCCAGTCATGATGCCTCCAAATGGTATATGATTTTACTAATGGTTATCCTTGGAGTAGGAGCACTTGGACCTCTGATGAGTGTCGCACAAACAGCGATGGCACTTAGTGTGGATCGTAAATACATTGGGGTCAGTTCTTCTATTGTTGGCTTCTGGCGCAACATTGGCGGGGTTCTGGGAGCATCGATTATGGCTACTATTGTGAACAATAACTACCAAAGCTTGATTCAAAAAGGTGCAGAAGCGCACCATATGCCGCTCGAACAATTAGCTACGCTTGCGAATCCAGATCAATTGATTCGTGCGGGTTCTACTTTGCCTCAAGAGACAATGGTTTTCATGCGCGATTCGCTTGGAACAGCCATTAACCATGGGTTCATCTTATCTATTGTGTTCGGTGTCATTGGGCTTGCTGCCGCTTTCGTGGCTGGGCCTCTAAAGTTCACGACACCTAACTTCGCTGCGAAGCCTAAGGAAGAGGGCTCTGTGCCGCATACGATTTAAACCTGATTCGCTAGTATGTATGAAAACAAGACCTCCCGGATGATCGGGAGGTCTTATTCATTGAGTTGGCTTTATGAAATTTTCCATAACTGTAATTGCTTGAGAGCCCATCGATTCCCATATCGTTTTGAACCCCCATAAATTATAACTTTCCCGCTCACCTGTCATAGGGTCGTTCATATAGGCATAATCGTCGTCCCATCCCGTCATCACTAAGGCGTGCTCAGGATTATACCAATCGATGAGGTGTCCTTCCTCGTCCTGCCATTGATCCTCAAAATGAGGCGCATCCATATGTTCGGTGGCCCAGATTATAACGGGTCGCCCTGACTTAACTGTATCGAGCAGATTATCGAAAGACCCGCCTGTGAGGTCGTCAATTTGTTCTGGGAGATAGTGACCTAATAGCGTAGCAATCGGCTTATGATAGATCCCAAAACCTTTCCCGAAGGGGTCCCCTACAAAGACATCCTCTGGATTACCACCAATTAATATTCCGTCCTCATTCATCATGGGAAAATCCCCTTTGGGAAGCGCCTCTGCAACTTCCTCTTTCGATACGGTAATTCCTGCCCATTGCAGCAGCATTGTCGCAGCTACAGCTTCACATCCATTCGGCAGCTCAGGTAGCTGAGAGATGACAGGGACGTTAGGAATTTGGTAATGTTGGTTGTTATCTTCTGAGAAAACCATTTGGGGTAGAAGTAGAAAGTTGATCATGCCAATCAAAAAGAGAAATAAGGGTTTTTTCCTTTTCATCCTTTCATGCATCCTTTCCAATCCAGTAATCCGGATTCAAAACTCCTTAATGCTTAGAGAGCATGACTAGTTTAAAGCCTTTACTTTTAATGCCTTTAATAATTGCTGGAAGTGCAGCAATTGTGGAAGGATGGTCATGCAGCACAATAATACTGCCGGATTTTACTTGGGATAAGACATTATCAGCAATTTTCTTTGGGTCTTTGGATGACCAGTCCTTCGGATCCTCGTTCCACAAAACCATACTCATTTGATGCTCTTCTGTGATGAGTTTGGTGTCATTATTATAAGCGCCGTACGGTGGGCGAAAAAGAGTAACTGGCTGCGTATCCCATTTTTTTAGCTTTGCAAGGCCAGATTCAAACTCCTTCTCTTGATCCGAATAAGTCATTTTGGACATTTGGGGATGTGTGTCCGAGTGATAACCCACCTCATTTCCCTCGTAGACAGCTTGGGTTACAGATTCTGGGTATGCAGCGGCATTTTGCCCAAGAAAGAAAAAGGTCACATGCACGTTTTGTTCTTTTAACATTTTCAGAAGATCTTTCGTATTCTTTGTCGGACCGTCGTCGATCGTAATCGCTACACAGTCTTTACCTACGTTATAAATAGGCTTCAGGCTTGATACCTTATCAGGCTTTTTGGGATCTGAGACGATATTCTCTTCCTTCGGAATTCCGGTTTCTGGAGCTTGAGGGATGATTGCTTCAGGCTTTGCTGTCCCTGAGACGTCAGACTTTTCTGTAGGAACTGGCGTGCTAGACGGCGCTACAGAAACTGCTTGCTCAGTAGGAGGACTAGAAGTCGAATCCGAAGCATGCTGGTCGCAGGCTGTTAGTGAAAGGCAAGTGAAGATGGAAAAAATCGCTGAATAATAAATGAGTTTCATAGAATCCCTACCTTTAATATAAATAAACATAGTCTTATTACTATCATCTGACGAAAAAAAATGCAAACAGTTCATAAAATAGTTGACGGTCTTTCATTGAACGTGTTATAAAGTGAATAGGTAAAAAGTCCTAGTGCTAATTAATTAAATATTCCTTAAAAGAGATAAAGGCAAACTTGGCGAAAGCCAAGGACGCAAAACTAGAGGGGCTACACGATGATTTGTTCGTATGCCAGCCAGTTTCCGCTTTAGGTCGATTAAGAAACCTTAAGCTAGGTTTCTTTTTTTATCTTTTTTGATGGTCTACGAAACTATGAGGTGTTTGCATCATGATGACTATGACAGTAATTATCTTACTCTATTTTATTCCTGTTTCGGTATTATTTATATTAGGTATAGAAGTCTATCGAAAAAATCCTTATCATCAGCTGAACCAAATCGCAGCTATCGTATTATTCTTGATGGCTGTCCAGTTTGTGGGAACTTACTTGGTCCGTTATGCAGCGCTATTCTATGAGCGTGGGATGGTTGTCTGGTTATTCTATTTTCCTAGTTTCCTGTTGATGGGTGTCATGCTTCACTTTGTGATGAGGCTGACGGGAAGGTTTCGAACGTTGCCCAAGTGGCAACTGCTCGCTATTTGTTACGGGCCTATTTTTATTTTTCTAGGAAGCTTGTTATTCTGTCCCTTTCCCTGGCTGTCCGTTAAATTCGTTAACGATGGATTTTGGAAGTACGAATCCGCGAGCGTTGGACTTCGCTACATCATGTTGGGGGCTCGTGTATACACGATGGTTACTTGCATTATGCTGGCAGTGGCTGGTTTTCGTTATGTTAAGAAATATGATTTGAACACCAAAAGAAAACAAATTCGTGTAATTTTGCTAGGTGTACTCCTCTCTAGTTTGTGGTCGGTTGCCTTTTTGTTTGAGAAGCGTCCATTTTTTTTGCCTGAATCATTTAATTACCCAGATTTAGGTATGTTCTCACTTTTATGGTTTGCTTTATTTTTGCGCTTTGCCGTGCTCAAATATGATTTTCTGCCCTCCATTGATCGTACCTATCAATTGCTATATGATCTATCGCCGCTATCTATTCTCATTATTAATCAGGAAGGTATGATCAAAGACATAAATCCGCAAGCGGCACAGCTCTTCGAGCAATCTCCTCAGGAGCTGCTATTACGCCATGTGGGGCAAGTCCTCCTGATCTATGAATCAGATATCGAATCGCTGGACGATGATTATGGAGAGGAACCTTATCCTATTTTACAGGGGAATTATACGCTTGAAACAAGCAGCGGGGCGCGCAAGCATGTAAGAGTTGAAAGCAAGGATATGAAAGTACAAGGAGAACTGCTTCAATATGTCGCTCTTATAGAGGTAGCGAAAGGGAAAATCGCGGAAGAAAGGGTATGTTACCTGGCGTACCACGATAGGCTAACAGGTCTTCCTAATAAGGTTTTTTTTGAAAATCAATTGGAAATGCACTTAGCCAAGCCGAACCCGGACCCGTTTGCCATTATGCGATTAGAAGTATACGGATTCGAACATTTGAATGAGAAAGTGGGGTCATTAATAGGAGATTTAGTGCTGCAGCATGTGGCTGAGCAGCTCAGGAAATATTCCCCGCTACAGGCTGTTATCTCAAGGCTGAGTGAAAACACGTTTGCATTGATGGTACCAGAAATGGTCGATCGTATGCAGATTTCCATACTGGGATCGAGGGTCATCGAAGGCTTGAAGGAGCCGTTCTTGTATGAACGTAGATCGCTCCAAGCTACGGTTAGCATGGGAATCGCTCTTATGCCTGAGCACGGACAACGCGCGGAACAGCTTATGCAAGTTACTGATATTGCTTTGAATCAGGCAAAGCAGCAAGGTGAGAATCAAGTCATTATCTATGAAGCCTCGGTTCGTTGTGAGGACGAGCGGCAATTTCAGATGAATTATGGAGTTAGAAAAGGGCTGGAGAAAGGGGAGTTCGTCCTTCATTACCAGCCGCTTATTCATATGCGCTCAGGTGAAATCATTGGGGTGGAGGCGCTAATACGCTGGGTACGTCCAGGTATTGGTTTCTTATCGCCTGATCAATTTATTGTACAGGCAGAGGAGACAGATAGCATTGTTGATATCGGTTATTGGGTGCTGAATACGGTTTGTGAACAGCTCCAAGGTTGGATCATGGAAGGTCTGCCTCCTCTCATGATGTCGGTTAATTGCTCAGCGCGGCAATTGCTCGATCTTAATTTCCCTAAGCAGTTAGCGGAAACAATACAGCGCACCAACCTTAATCCTTCTCTTCTCTGTTTGGAAATTACAGAGAATACAGCGATGATGGAGAATGAAAACGTACTCAAGGCTTGCGAGGAGATCATGCGTTTGGGTGTCAAACTCTCGATCGATGATTTGGGCAGCAGGTACGCATCACTAATGTTATTGAAGAGGTTGTCCATTCACTCTATTAAAATCGACCGTTCTTTCGTCAAAAACATCGTGCAAGATGAACAAGATCAAACCTTGATACAAGGCATAATTTCGCTGTCTCGGGAACTAGGTAATCAGGTTATCGCTAAAGGCGTTGAAAAGTTCGAACAATGGGAACTTTTATCCACATTAGGATGTGACGAGGTTCAAGGTTATTTCCTAAGCAGACCGCTCGAAGCTCAAGAGCTGCTTAGATTTATGAAACAAAAAGGTGTTACTGCATGACCTCATCGGGCATTGACTCATGTAATAGGGTAAAATAAATAGAACGACCCGTTTATGGATATGAGGGAGATAGATGAGCAAACACGAAGCTGAAAAAAAAGGATTGGAACAAACCGCAATTGATATATTTGTAGAGCTATATAATCGTAATCACGAACATCCGCTGAGGTTTGTGCAGCAGCAAGAGAAGCCGGATGCGCTGCTTGAGGATGTAGAACAGAACCTGGTAGGGCTTGAAGTCACACATCTATTCTATGATTCTGAAGAGGCGAGGCTGATGATGTCGCGATCGGAGCTTACCCTTCCAGGAACGGAAGTATTAGATCAATTCATTAAGGTTATTAATGATCGGGTGCGAGGCAAGGAGGAGAAATATAGGGAATATTCGCACGAATATCCGTGTATGCTCCTTATTCGCAACGTATCCTTGTTATTCGGCATGTCCGATGTATTGGGCAGAAAGAAAAAGCTTATGCTGCCGCGGGGCCAATTCAGAGAGGTGTGGTTGCTCTCCAGAGATTTCACCCCGGACTGGCTGTTGGTCAATTTATATGAGATTGATGGGGGATGTTACCATGTTTAAGCACATTAAACGAGTGGCAGGAGCCTTGGATCGAGCCAAGGTGCCGTACGCAATTGGCGGTAGCGGGCTGCACTTCAGTTTACAACTGATCGAGACGATGAACGATTGGGATATAACAACGGATGTTCCTCTGGAAATGCTCATGAACAGCCTAATCCTGGAAGAAGTTCGACTTCAGCACAGCGGTGACTTTCCCTTTGCTAGTGATTATCGCGTTCTCATCCTGACGGATGACATGCCGATCGAGATCATTGGTGGCTTCAAGCTGCATGTAGAGGATGCCATTGTCCGATTGCCCAGTATGGCTGTTTCACGCTGGCAGGGCTTATCCATGGGAAGTCCGGAAGTATGGGCAGTTGCTTATGAGCTGATGAACCGTCAAACCAAAGCGGATTTATTATGGCAATATCTGAAGGAGCGGAGCCAGCCGGAGATGATTGAACAACTACTGATGGAGCCTCTGCCTCACAAGATTAAAAGTAAGCTCTTGGAGTTATAATCATTGGATTTGTTATAAGGTTATTTCGCTAAACATATAAATAGGTTGTCCAAAGTAAAGGAGAGGGGGAATGAAATGAAACGACTATACCTGATAATTTTAGTTATATTTGCTCTGTATACGTTAGGAATGAGTATGTACTTGTTACAAGGGGATCTGTTTCAGATTCCAGATTCAATTAGAGGAACGGTTGCTGACCCGCACACGTTCATGACTTTGGAGGAAATTGAGAAAGCAGAGTCCTTATCACGTATTCGTTCGTTGGCATTTTTCATTTCTTCGCCTTTACAAATGGGACTCCTTGTGGTTCTGCTCGGGGTCGCAGTAAGATTTCGTCATATTGTGGAACAATGGTTTCATCGCCCCTTCTTACAAATGATTGTGTTTATTTTGTTATTTATGCTTCTTATGGACGTGTTGTTGCTACCTATTGACTACTTGCTGTATCAAGTCGATCATCACTATGGGATGTCTAACGAGACGATTACCATGTTTTGGAGCGACCTTGCCAAAGATTTTGTGATTAACGTATTAGGAACAATCATCTTGGTGGCCCTATTCAGATGGCTAGTGCGAAGGAGCCCAGAACGCTGGTGGCTATGGTTCTGGGTTATATGTATTCCGCTTATATTATTCGTAACGTTCATTCAGCCTGTGGTGCTAGATCCCTTATATAACGATTTTCAACCACTCCAGAATCAAGAACTCAAGCAGGAGATCCTCTCCCTTGCGGCCCAATCCAACATCCCTGCGGATCAAGTTTATGAGGTCAACATGTCGGAACGCACGAATGCTATTAATGCCTATGTCAATGGAATTGGCGGCAATGCGCGTATTGTGCTTTGGGATACGATTCTAAAAAAGCTGCAGCCTGAAGAGATTTTGACCGTAATGGCTCACGAAATGGGTCACTACGTAGAAGGGCATATATATTGGGGAATTGCCTATGGGATTGCACTAAGTTTTATTGGCTTCTGGCTAGCCCATAAGGCTTATCGATTCTTCATAAAGCGTTGGGGAGCACATTGGGGAATACGCGGGGAGTTGGATTTGGCTGCTCTGCCTATTTTGCTGCTGCTAGTAACAATCATGAATTTTACTTCATCGCCTGCGCAAAATGCGTTTTCACGGATCATTGAGCATCGGGCTGATGTGTATTCCATGCAAATGACAGGCGACGGCTTGTCAGCTATTCATGCTTTTCAGAAAATTGCCAGAGAGAATTTAAGTCCAGTCACACAGCCAAAAATCGTTCAATGGTTTCGTGGGTCGCATCCGACAATTATGGAACGAATCCAGTATTTCAAACCGTTTACTCATTGATGCTTGCTGAAAGAATGTCTCTGTACGAATAGGGAATAGTAGTAGCGTTGAGGAATCGACCGGGCGACCGGAGAGTCACGAAGCATACTACAGAACAAGGATGGGTGTTCGTCGCATGGAGAAGGGAAAGAAATGGGATCTCATATCCATTGCTTCCATTCCGCTTATTATGACGCTAGGGAATTCGATGCTGATTCCTGTGCTTCCCGCTATTCGCAGCAAGCTAGGTGTATCGTCCCTGCAGGTCAGCATGATGATATCCGTTTATTCAGCTATTGCGATTATTCTTATCCCTATCGCAGGTTATCTATCTGATAAATTTGGGAGAAAAGTTGTAATTGTGCCTAGTCTGCTTATCGCTGGTTTTGGGGGGCTCTTGTCAGGCTTAGCGGCGATGTGGATGCAGCATCCTTATTACATCATCTTACTGGGGAGATTTCTTCAAGGTATCGGTGCTGCAGGAGCTGCGCCGATTGTCATGCCACTAGTCGGTGATTTATTTCATGAAGAGAGCGATGTCAGCAGTGGGCTTGGGATGATCGAAACCGCGAATACCTTGGGCAAAGTGTTAAGTCCCATACTTGGGTCGGCGCTCGCTGCATGGTTGTGGTACCTGCCGTTTCTGGCTATTCCTGCATTTTGCCTACTTTCGATGCTGTTGGTATGGTTTTTGGTGAAAACGCCGAAGGCGGGGAAGCGGAAGAAAGAACAGTGTGATGTAAGGGAAGGAAATTTAGAAGCAATTGGGAAAAGGATTTCAGAAGTTAGGGTGGAATCAAGCTCCGGGAGTTCTGGGAGCTTTGCTAACTTTTTGGCTTCAATAAAGGGGATATTCAGGCAGGAAGGAACGTGGCTCATTGCCATCTTTGCAATCGGCGGCATCTGTATGTTCGTCATCTTCGGCACCTTGTTTTATTTATCCGATGTTTTGGAGGAGCAATTCCACCTTGATGGCGTGCTAAAAGGGTGTGTACTAGCGATTCCATTAGCAGCCTTATGTCTTGCTTCTTTTTTTACTGGGAAATGGATTGGCCAGAACAAAAAACGCATGAAATGGGTTACGTTCTCAGGTATTGTCATTTTGGCTGCTTGTGTGCTGCTGTGCGCACTTATGCAGCAGATCCATATTCTAATTGCTTTGCTGAGCCTGGCGGGCATAGGTATTGGGTCCGCATTACCCTGTCTTGATGCA
Organism: Paenibacillus sp. SYP-B3998; assembly: GCF_010820665.1. Classification (GTDB taxonomy): domain Bacteria; phylum Bacillota; class Bacilli; order Paenibacillales; family NBRC-103111; genus Paenibacillus_E. The sequence continues at coordinate 58,272 of NZ_JAAIKC010000004.1, forward strand.
ATGCTTACAGAAGGCATTGAGAAAGAGGAGCGGGGAACGATTAGCTCTATCTATAGCTCGATGCGGTTCGTTGGTGTAGCTGCCGGGCCTCCTGCTGCTTCTCTACTTATTAAAATTTCGCCCAACGTTATGTTCTACGTCATATCTGCGTTTTGCATGGTAGCTGCGGTTTTGGCGTTGTTTTCAATTCGCCCGAATCAGAAGAGGACGTTGACATGAAACTAGTCAATGAGCGTACAAAAGTGAAAAGCGTGTATAAGCCAATAATAAATAACCCGATCTCCATAAAAAAAGGTCATACCCAAAGTAGCAATTCACTACTTTGGATATGGCCTATTTTGACATATAAGAATTTATATGTTTTTGGGTGAGCGAAACTTGCCCCTTAAGGATAGGAGTGCAAAACTACCGATAAGCGTCAAACCTAAAAGAGACTGTCAGGATGATCTTCACAGATAGGTTAACAAAAAGAAAAGTAGAAGGCAGCTCCAAGCAGAACAAAAAAGGGGATGGGGTGGAGAAGCGTTAGCGGCCGCCTTTAAAGTCGTGTTCAATACCACCTTGTAAATTCAAGGAACACGACTTTAACAGCGGTTGGAACCCCATACCTAATCCCCTCCCCATGCATAAACTTATGGGTTTAGACAAGGACGCCGTTAGGCGTTTTTCTTAATAGGGCTAATTGTTTCTACGTGTCATTTGCTGCCAAACGGAGCCTTCTGCAGCTTGGCCGCCTTCAATGCGCTCAAGCGCAATCTTCACCTGCATACGGACTTCGAATTCTGAATCGTCCACGGCTTCGCGAAGCGTCTCGATAACGGATTCATCGCCGACTTCATATAAGAAACGCGCGGCGCGCCAACGAACCAGTTTGTTACGATCTTTGAGCGCTTTAGCCATTGCGGGCATAGCAGCCGGATCTCCGATGTCGGATAAGGTATCTCCAGCTGTTCGACGTACGGAAGGGGTGGCATCCTCGAGAGCACGGTACAGGTATGGCAGCACCTCGGGTTCCTTGATGTCCCCGAGGTACACCGTCGCTAGCCGCCGAATCGACGTGTTTTCGTCCTGCAGCGCGTGGACGAGAAGCGGCAGCGTTTCAAGCGACGGCTGGATCTTCTGCAGTGTGGCGTAGCGCAGCTTCCAATCGCTGTGACGCAGCTGCTCCGCGGCTGCGTCGGTATTGAACGGCTCCGCGAGGTCACTCGCGGAGGTGGTTTCCGAGGTCTCCTCCATCGCCAGGGAGACCAAGCTCTCGATGCGGGCGTCGTCATAAGAAGCGTCCAGCTCCTGGACGACTTCGCCCGCGATGTCCTTGAGCTCGCCGTAGCGAACGCCGAGCTCCTCGAGCTTCCGCTCCTTGATCAGGTTCGGCGAAGCCGTACCTGCGCGGACTGCGGCTTGCGTGAAGCGATCCGGCATAGCCGAGCGCATTTCTTCTGCGCCAGCGCGCACTCTGACTTGGAGTGGGATGCCGCGAAACATCTGCACGAAGACTTGCGCTTCACCAAAAGCCGCCTCAGGGGCAGTCTGCTCAGGAAGCAGGCCCGTGTCCCCAGAAGGCTGCGCTTCACCGAAGATTTCACGGGCTTTGCCGAGGATAAACTGCCAGTACCCCTTCGGGTTTCGATCTACGGCAACGAAGTCTGCAGTATGGAAAATACTTGTCACTCCTTGGACAGTCATAAGCTCGCGGATGGCCTGTGGCGCTTCCGCAATGTTCGCTTTTGTATAAGTCATCCGTACGCCAGCCGGGAGGGATTCGTTCATGTTCAGCTTCATGGAATTAGGACTTGGTGTTGGTTCTATGGATATGATGTTCATTTCAGTTTGCAGCTCCTTTCAACAAGCCAGAGAGAGTATCTGTACGTGAAAAGACCCGGACGTTTGCTTCGTCCAGGCCTGATATAGGCAGTTGATGCCGATTAATCCAGATCTAATAAATTACGATTTAAGTACTGGTCTAATGTTTTGGTTAAATCAAATACGGTGTGAGCCAGATCTACGTTTTCAAATACATGAGCACAATGATCGCGATAAGCCATTTCTTCTTCGTAATAAGAAATATACTTGGCGATGATCTCTTCGGAGTCACCGCTTTCCCTCATTCTTTGTGCGAGCAATTCGGGTTGTGCGTAGATAAAGATTTGGACAACGTGTTCCCCGTAAAGCTCCTTGAGCGTGCGCGCTCCGAAACGATTCAAGATCAAATAGATGCTACCGCTCTGTTGAAACATCTGTTCAATATCAGCGCTCTTAATGCCATATAGATGGTCATTAACTGTGCTGACCTCGATAAATTCATTGTCCTCTTTGGAGGCAGCGAATTGGGCTGGTGAGATGAAGTGATAGTCTTGACCGTCTACTTCAGTTGCTCTTGGAGGTCTGGTCGTATACGAAATTACTTGTTTCATGCCTAGCGTTGAACCTGACATTTCCGCTACCGTTTTGCGACCGGCTCCATGAGGACCCGTAAATACAAAAACCATTTCTCTTTCCTTTAATGCGTACATGGAACATACCTCCTTATTTTGTGAATAATGGGGGGTAAATCCTCGTGCGAGTTCTGGTATGAAACGATTTTTGCTGAAGTAGGATCACTTTTCCATAATCTGCATTTGCTCTCTATTTATTAGGAAGAAAGACAGTTGGTAGAAAAGATCAAGCACGAGATATCCTAACCCCAAGTAGGGGGTACTTTTATTTTACAACTTTCCCGATGCGTGGTAAAGGCTTGCGGTGGAAACGCGTTGTTTTAGCGTTTCCCTCCGCGACCGCGCTGTGGGGCTCCACCTTTGGAACCGCGAGGTGAACCAGACTGTCCGCCACGCGATGTGCTGCTTCTGTCGCCGCCGCGAGGCGCACCGCCTTGTGCACCGCGAGGTGCATTCGTTCTGTCGCCGCGAGGCGCACCGCCTTGTGCACCGTGAGGTGCATTCGTTCTGTCGCCGCGAGGCGCACCGCCTTGTGCACCGCGAGGTGCATTCGTTCTGTCGCCGCGAGGCGTACCGCCTCTAGCTCCACGCTCGGAGCTTGCCGCATCGCCGCGTCCCCAAGCCTGACCGCCGCGCTCACCGCCGCCTTGCGAACCGCGAGGTGCGCTCGTTCTGTCGCCGCGAGGCGCACCGCCTCTAGCGCCTCGCTCAGAGCTTGCCGCGTCGCCGCGTCCCCAAGCCTGACCACTGCGCTCGCCGCCGCCTTGCGAACCGCGAGGTGCGCTCGTTCTATTACCGCGAGACGCTCCGCCTCTGGCACCGCGTTCCGAGCTAGCTGCGTCGCTGCGTTCAACGCCAGCATATTTATTGTAAGGTGAGTATTTATTTTCGCCGCGAGGGGTATTACCTCTAGCGCCACGTTCGGAATCGCCGCCGTTCCTACCTGCGTTTTCGCTTCTCGATCCACGCTCAGACCCGGTATCGCGTCCATATGAGTTGGTCACACGTGCTTTAGCAGCGCTCATGTTATCACCGCGAGGTGCAGAGCTTCTTGCTTCGTCGCCGCGCCCCCAAGTTTGTGGGCTGCGTTCAGAGTTAACTTTCGCTGCACGAGGTCCAGCATTGCGGGAGCCAAATTGCATGTTTGCGCGATCGCCACGTTTAGCACCGCCCCGTGCGCCTGGTCTATCATTGCGGCCGCGTTGTTCCGATGCGCCATTTCTGCCACCGCGTCCACCGCTTGATGGCTGGCCGCCGCCTTTACGTGCAGACCCTCTTCCATCGTTGTCGTAATTTTCATCGGAAACTGCACGTACGCGTCTTGGTTGGTCAGGCCTTCCCAAAGACATACGAATGCCTTTTTCGATAAGCTCGATAGTTGGAATATCCCTCTGTGTTGCGAAAGTAACGGCAACACCCTTTTGTCCAGCGCGACCCGTTCTTCCAATACGATGTATATAGCTTTCCGCATCTTGAGGCACATCATAATTAAAGATGTGTGTAACCCCTTCAACGTCCAAGCCGCGTGCCGCGATGTCGGTTGCGACCAAAAGCTCAATGCGACCGTCTCTGAATCGTTTCATGACTTGTTCCCGTTTGGCCTGGGATAAATCGCCATGCAGCTCATCAGACATCAAACCAATCTCTTGCAGGGCTTCATTAAGCGCAATTGCTCTGGCTTTGGTGCGGCAAAAAATCATCGCTAAGTAAGGTCTGTATTGTTTAATCGCTTCGATCAGTTGATCTTGCTTGGTACGATCCGTTGTTTGCACAAGGACTTGTTCAATTTCTGTTAAGGTGACCTGTTTACTCTTGATTTGAATTTCTTTGGCTTCCTTCATATAAGCTTTGGATAAGCTGCGCACCTGCTCAGGCATGGTGGCTGAGAAGAGAAGCGTTTGACGATATGGAGAGGTCTGGGCAATAATATCTTTCACTTCGTGCAAGAAACCCATGTGCAGCATTTGATCTGCTTCATCTAATACAAGTATCTTCAACTTATAGAAGTTAATCGAGCCACGACGGAGATGATCAAGCAATCTCCCTGGTGTTCCTACTACTATATGTATGTTTCCTTGTAGCTTTCTAAGCTGTCTCTCTACATCCTGGCCCCCATAGGCGGCCAAAACTTTTGCACCCGTTACAGGAGCAAGCTTTTGTAGTTCGCTGCTAATCTGTATAGCTAACTCTCGAGTAGGTGTTAAAATCAATGCTTGCACATCAGAGCTCTCTACATCTATCGTTTCCAGCATTGGAAGTACGAAGGCAAGTGTTTTGCCGGTTCCTGTCTGCGCTTGTGCGATGACATCAGTGCCGGTTAATAGTACGGGGATTGCTTCCTTTTGAATCGGGGTCGGTTCAACGACTCCGTCAGCTTGTAATACTTGAACAAGACGTTCTCTAATTCCTAATGAGGCAAATCCATTTGACATGGTAATTGGCCAGCTCCCTTTTTCCTACATATTAAAGACGATCCCCTCATTCTAACAGGAATGTTCGCCAATTGAAAACAGGAGCTGACCGCAACCTGTACAATGATGTCCATTTATATAGAAGAAAGTCCATCACGAGAGAAGACAAAAGCTCTAGTTTTAATGTTATGGCAGCACCTGTGCCGTGCCAAATACTCGTTCTACCGTCTGGTTAAAGTCGGTTAACAGCGGCATCAACGAATTACCTTTCCAACTTTGTTGGGCATAGCTATTCATTTTATTTAGAAAATCCCGGTTCGCCGAAATATAAACATCTAGAAGATTCGGCTGGAGGCTGCGAATTTTCTCTGCAATGGTCTGTTTGAATCGATGAGTCAACAAATCATGATGGACGGCTGTCTCATAATTGTTGTAACCTGTGTTCAAATCTTGTGAAGACATGGAATCGTTGGATGGGGCATGATCATTGTAAAAGCCTTTGCTCGTTCCTTGATTATTCGTTTCCCTGGTCGTATTTTTGGTTCCTATTGCTGTGCTATCCATCATGAGAGCAACATAGGCGTATTGATCTGTGGTCATGACGATAGCGGTATTAACCCCATTTAGAGCGTTTAGTTGGTTAGAGAGGAACTGACTGTATGCAAGCTGCTTGTTGTTGTGAGAGACAGGGCCGGAGAATTGCTGTGTTTGGTAAGCTCTTTCTGAATCTGTCGAATTTTCTGATGGAGATCCAAAGTTGGTGTGATCGGGGCTTTTGCCATATTGCCTTCCTTGCTCTGAGCAACCTATTAAGAGCAGCATGAGGAATATCAATCCATAAATCGGAAAACCTAACTTCCTGAGCATGTCGAACATACCTCCCGATGACGTTGTAATGTCTATAGGATGGGATGTTTCCGGTCTTTTATTCGCTAGCTCAAATATACGCTTTTATGCATAAAGAGGTGGCTGTATGGAAATAACCATGGAAGGAAAATATATGGCTAGAAAGCCCTTTAAGAACAATTTGTGAACTTCTCTACAGCGATTGACAAAAAGTTTTCACGAATTTATAGTTAATAAAGTGAATTGACACGTGCATGGCCTTCGTGGTAAAAATAATGTTTTAAAAGTGGGGTTGATACAATGAGTCGATTGAAAAAGTTATGGCGCCTAATACCCCTTTTCGCGGTATTGACGTTCTTGCTAACCGGGTGTGGAGACCCGACCCTATCTGCTTTAAAGCCGAAAGGTCCAGTAGCAGATGAGCAGCTTTACTTAATGAAATTGAGTCTCTTTATCATGATTTTTGTCGTAATTGTCGTATTTGCTATTTATGCGTATGTTCTAATTCGCTTTCGCAAACGCAAAGGTGATGAAAGCATACCTAAGCAAGTCGAAGGGAACCACGTGCTTGAGATTATCTGGACAATCGTTCCGATTCTTCTTTTGCTGGTACTTGCGGTGCCAACTGTTTCGTATACGTTTAAGCATTCAACGAATTACAATAAGAACAAGGATGCCGTTCATGTCAAAGTAACTGCTCATCAGTTCTGGTGGCAGTTTGAATATCCGGATTTAGGCATCGCTACAGCTCAGCAGCTGGTTGTACCTAAGGACAAAATTATTGCATTTGAGCTTGTATCGGCAGACGTCAGCCATGCGTTCTGGGTACCCTCTCTCGGCGGTAAAGTAGATACGAATCCAGGTATTACGAATACCCTTTACTTAGAAGCAAGCGAAATTGCTACCTTCCAAGGAAGATGTACGGAGCTATGCGGAGCTTCACATGCTTTGATGAATTTCACGGTAGAATCCAAGAGTGAAGCTGACTTCAATGCTTGGGTAACTAAAATGAAAACGCCAGTTTCTGTGCCGGCAACTGCACAAAAAGGCGAGGAGCTTTTCAAAGAAAATTGCATGACTTGTCACGCCGTGAACGCGAACGGTCCTGGTGTTGCTCCGAACCTGAAAGGTTTCGCAGATCGCGATACGCTTGCTGGTGTTCTGGAACACACTCCTGAGAAAATGGATTTGTGGATACGTAATCCGCAAGAACAAAAACCGGGTAACAAGATGCCAGCCTTCGGTAAAGAAGCAGGCGGTAAACTTGATGATACCCAAATCAAAGATATTGTTCAATACTTACAGACTTTGAAATAAACTTCTCAGGATAAAGGAGGTAAATACGTTGGCTCACACTCATGCAGTTAAAAAATACAGCGGTCTGATGGATTGGCTTACAACGGTCGATCATAAGAAAATCGGTATCCTGTATTTGATAGCGGGCGGCTTTTTCTTCCTCGTCGGAGGGCTTGAAGCCATTCTGATTCGGATTCAGCTCGCGTATCCCGATGCTCATATTTTTGTCGGGGATACATTTAATCAATTAACAACGATGCACGGTACGACGATGATCTTTTTTGCAGCGATGCCGATCATTTTTGCCTTTATGAATGCTATTGTACCCTTACAGATAGGGGCAAGGGACGTTGCTTTCCCTTTTGTGAACTCACTAGGTTTCTGGTTGTTCTTCTTAGGCGGCGTGCTTATGAATACAAGTTGGTTCTTGGGCGGAGCACCTGATGCTGGTTGGACGGGGTACGCTCCGTTATCTTCCAATACGGATACAGGTTGGGGAACTACAATAGAGGGTAATTTACAAGGGACTGATTTCTATGTCTTGGGTTTACAGATTGCCGGTATTGGAACTCTTATCGGGGGAATTAACTTCCTAGTGACGATCATTAATATGCGTGCGCCTGGTATGACTTACATGCGCTTGCCGATGTTCACTTGGACTGCATTCATTACTTCTGGTTTGATTATCCTTTCGTTTCCTGCAATTACAGTAGCGCTTGTAGAACTTATGTTTGACCGTATTTTCGGAGGCGCATTCTTCGATGCCGCAAGAGGCGGTAACAACGTGTTATGGGAGCATCTATTCTGGATATTTGGGCATCCCGAAGTATATATTCTGATTCTTCCTGCATTCGGTATTATTTCTGAGATTGTTTCTACCTTTTCGAAGAAACGTCTTTTCGGATACAGCTCCATGGTGTTCGCTTCCGTGTTAATCGGTTTCCTAGGTTTCATGGTTTGGGTCCACCATATGTTTACAGCAGGCTTAGGTCCAGTAGCGAACTCGATCTTCTCGATTGCTACAATGGCGATTGCGGTTCCTACAGGCGTTAAAATCTTTAACTGGTTGTTCACGCTTTGGGGCGGTCAAATCCGTTTCACAACAGCTAACATTTTTGCTACTGCTTTCATCCCTACATTCGTTATGGGTGGAACTACCGGGGTTATGCTAGCGATTCCTGCGGCAGACTTTCAGTATCATGATACGTATTTCGTAGTAGCTCATTTCCATTACGTTATTGTTGGTGGTTTGGTGTTAGGCTTATTCGCAGGCCTTTACTACTGGTGGCCAAAAATGTTTGGTCGCATGTTGAATGAAGCTTTAGGTAAAATTCACTTCTGGTTTTTCTTCATTGGTTTCCATTTGACATTCTTTCCACAGCATTTCTTGGGATTGATGGGTATGCCTCGTCGCGTATTTACGTACCAACCAGGTCATGATCTAGAAACAGGGAACTTAATTAGTACAGCGGGTGCCTTCCTAATGGGTATCGGTACACTTGTGTTCTTAATCAACATCATTGCAACATCGAGAAAACCACAGACAGCTTTAGCAGATCCATGGGATGGACGCTCGTTGGAGTGGACGATTCCTTCACCTGCACCAGAGTATAACTTTAAACAAATTCCGCTTGTTCGCGGCTTAGATGCTCTTTGGAAAGAAAAAACGGCAGGTAATAAGGAAATGATTCCTGCTGAGCCAATCGGTTCAATTCATATGCCATCTGGCTCGATTCTGCCGCTTGTTATGTCGCTTGGTCTGTTTATTGCAGGTTTCGGCTTCATGTACAAAAATTATTATGTAGCTGCTGCCGGTATCGTAATTACATTCATTGCAATGTTCTTACGTTCCGTTTATGACGATCATGGATGGCATATCGAACCTGAAGAACTTGAAGACAAGGGGGCAAAGGCATGAGTACTCATCATACGGGCGCACTGCCTGCACATCCGGAAACGGCAACCCTTGAAGGGAAAAATAAGGTTCTTGGCTTCTGGCTTTTCCTGGGTGCTGAGGTGGTATTGTTCGGTTGTTTATTCGCAACCTACATTGCACTTCGGAATTCAGTTGCTGATGGTCCGACTGCACAAGAATTGTTCAATCTTAAAACAGTTGGTTGGTCTACGTTTATCCTCTTAACTAGTAGCTTGACGAGTGTATTCGCGATTATCGCGATGCACAGACAAAAGCTTGGTCAATTGTTAGGATGGCTTGCAGTAACTGTGTTGTTTGGTTTAACGTTCTTAGGTTTAGAAATTTATGAGTTTGTTGAGTATGTGCATGAAGGGCATAAGTTTGTAACGAGTGCTTTTGCAACTTCATTTTATACCCTTGTTGGTTTCCACGGTGCTCACGTTGCATTCGGGATATGTTGGATTACATTGTTGATTTTACAAGGACTCAAAAAAGGTCTTACAGTTGTTACGGCACCTAAGTTCTACGTAGCTGCTCTATATTGGCACTTTATTGACTTAGTCTGGGTATTTATCTTCACGGTCGTCTATCTGATGGGGAAGGTGGGTCACTAAGATGAGCAGTCATTCTCACGAAGCTTCCACTCCTAGCAAAAGACATAAGCAAGAACCGACGCTGAATCACTATTTGTCTTACATTATCTCGATCCTTCTCACAATGCTGGCATTTGCTGTTGTGTTGTATGGGGATTTGGATCGATCCTTTATCTTAATTTTCATCGTTACCCTCGGTATTGTGCAAGCAGTGATTCAACTACTGTTCTGGATGCATGCCAAAGAAAGAGGACATTTATTCCCGCTTATATTCCTAGCGGGAGGAGCCTTTATTGCGGTAACAGGAGTAATCGCGGCTGTATACTGGATGTGGTGGTAAGTAAGCAGGAAGAGGCAACTTTGTCTAGACAAAGTGCCTCCTCTTTTTTTAGTTGATAGGAAATTGAAAGGAGATAGACAACAGCTATGAACCAAATTGGTGGATTTTTTGATCTGTGGAGTCCTGTTTTATTATTGGTGGTTATTGTTATCGGTTATGTGTACAATCGCTTCATCACTAAAGCGAATGGGATATTTGCAGATGTAGAGCCGGTTTCGGTTAAGCAGAAATTGTCTTTCTACACAGGACTTGCCTTGTTTTATATTGGACAAGGAAGCCCCATTAATTATCTCGGACATCACTATTTGTTCAGCATGCACATGCTGCAACAAACTATGTTATATTTAATTGTACCCATTTTCATTTGGCTTGGTACACCAGGATGGATGTTCCGTCCTTTAATGAAAAATCGCGTGTTCCGGGTAGCATTTACATTTTTCACGCGACCGTTAATTGCTTTGTTTTTATTTAATATGCTTTTTTCTATCTATCACATGCCTTTAGTTATGGATGGTTTAATGCGGAATGAATGGCTGCAGCTGATTTACCACATTGCACTTTTTGTTACTGCTTTTACGATGTGGTTTCCTGTGTTTACGCCACTACCTGAGCTCAATCGTCTAAATGATCTGAAGAAACTTGGTTATATTTTCGGAAATGGCATTTTGCTTACGCCAGCGTGTGCACTTATTATTTTTGCAGATACAATCATTTATGATATGTACAAGAACGTAACGATACCCTTCGCTCACATGTCGCCACTTGACGATCAACAGCTTGGCGGTGTTATTATGAAAATGATACAAGAAGTTGTCTATGGAGCTGTGCTTGCTTACATATTCTTTAGATGGTACCGTAGAGAGCGTAAAGAGGATGAATATGCGGACAGCTTTGAAGCTCAGGAGAGCTTGAACCACCAAGGCGGCAGCTGGAATCGCGCCTAAAGAAAGGATTTTGGAAGATGCACATTTTGCCAACTATTTCTACGATGTTTATCGTGATTAGTGCGATATTTGTCGGCTTCGGATGGTATCATATTGTCAAAGGGCACCGTGAAACGCATCAGAAATTGATGGTTTTCGGAGCGATCTTTGCACTCGCTTTCTTCATTATTTATATGTCTCGAACGTTATTCGAGGGGAATACGGCTTTTGGCGGGCCGGAAAGCTTAAAGCTCCCGTACCATTTGTTCTTGTTTTTCCATATCACACTTGCGACAATTGGTGGCGTTTTGGGACTCGTTACTCTCTGGTTGGCTTACAAGAAGAAGTTCTTTAAGCACAAGAAGATTGGACGAGTAGCGGCAATTGTATGGCTAATTACAGCACCTACGGGCGTTGTCGTGTATGTCATGCTCTATCTCCTTTTCCCAGGTGGAACAACGAAGCCTGTGTTAGATGCAATTTTCGGCTTATAATAAAATAGGCGTTAAAAAGGTAAAACTGTTAAGCGGGATAATCCGTTTAAAGGTTTTGCTTTTTTTTATTTTTCCTTGATTTTACAAATGAATTTGGTATATACTGTGTATATCAATATATACAGTATATACAGTGGGGTGTGAAATGATAAGTAAAAAGGTGCTGCTAGATGCTTGGTGGCTTACGCGTAAAGATTTTGGAAACAATCGGCTGATGCTGATATGGAATATCCTATTTAATTTATATGTCGTATTCACCTTATTATCGATGACAAGTATGGGGCAACGTTCGGACCTTTCTTATAACGTAACTATTTTTAATGATGTGTCTTTGAATTTTTTTGTTATGGGCATTGTGCCAATTTGGGGATTTCCACTATCCAAAGCTTTTCTCAACTATAAGAAAACGGACGTGTACACGAAACGAATTGCCTATTTGAAAACAATGCCGATTTCGAATCAAGTCATCATTTGTAGTCGGTTTTTACAAATTATTATTATGGTATTCGCAATGGCAATTGTGGTCTTCGTTCCATATTTCAGCATCCTTAGTCATATAGGACAAATGCCGTTAAATTTGCTGGAATGCTTGTTTTATGCATTTGTATGGATTGGCTACTCGTTGACGGTGGGCTGCTTGTACATCTGTTGGGAATTGGGTGTGAAAGGTAAGACCTATTTCATTAGATGTTTGTTGATGATGCCGTTTATCGTTCTTGGAGCTTTTTTGTTGTGGTGGCTTTTTGGTCAATCGGTATGGATAGGAATGATGGAGTGGGTGCAGCAATTCCAAGTACTGCTTCCGATTGTTTCGCTTGCGTTAGGAACGTTGGCGATTATAGCAAGTGCTGTTTGGTTAAATAAAAGATTTGCGCAACGTGATCTGCATGGATAAGTCGTTGAAAATTCCAATTCAAGTATCCGTAGATCGTGCGGAACCCATTTATCATCAAATTGAGGTGCAGTTAAGAGCACTAATTTTGAGCGGTCAGCTTGCTGAGGGCACACAATTGCCTTCAATCCGTGAATTCGCTTCAGATCTTTCGTGTAGTGTAATCACGATCCGAAGAGTTTATCAGGATCTTGAGAATGAAGGTATACTGCGTACGCGACAAGGTACGGGCTCATTCGTGGCGCAGGTTGGAGAAACGGTTCGCGAGCAATATCGCAAAGAGGCTGTTATCGAAGCAATGCGAGGAGCTGTACGTACAGGATTCGGAGTGAATTGTACAGTCGAGGAACTTCACATTCTTTTTGAGAAAGCAATCGAACAAGTCAGCATGGAAAAGAAAGAGTAGAAGGGAGGACGTTGTTATGCAATATGTAGAAACTTCAAAGGCCATTTCAATAAAAGGCTTGCGTAAATCCCTTGATCAAATGGACATAGGTCCTATTGATTTGGAGATTGAATCTGGTTATATTGTTGCGATTGTCGGCCCTAACGGCGCTGGGAAAAGCACTTTATTTCGATTGTTAATGAATTTGATTAAGCCTGATGCAGGAGAGATTCAGCTTTTGGGGCAAACCTATATAGAAAATGAAATTTCAATAAAGCAAAGAATTGGATATATCCCCGAGACGGAAGAGTGGATGGATGCCGGATTCAGTACCATTAAAGAACTGACGCAATTTGTGTCACATTGGTATCTCGGCTGGAATGAATCTAAAGCGCAGGAGTTGTTTGCACGGTTCGGTTTAGATGGCAAGCAGAAGCTGCGTCATCTCTCTAAAGGGATGAAACGTAAATTAGCTTTCATTCATGCAATGGCTTTTGATCCGGATATCCTATTCCTGGATGAGCCGACTTCAGGTCTTGATCCTTTTGCCTGGCGCATGATGATGGAAGATTTGATGGCGTATATGGAACGCGGAGACAAGACAGTGCTGCTGGCGACACACATCATTGATGAGGTGAAACGGATGGCCGACTATGTGGCTTTCATCCATGATGGGAAGCTGATGGGTTTTTATGAAAAGGATGTGCTGTTCGATAGCTGGAAAACGCTCTGGATAGAGGGTCATCATGATCAATTAATTGAGCTATCCGGGGTTGTGGCTGTGGAGGAACTTAGCCCGGCAACCGCTACGAAAGTAATCAGTCGTTCTTCTCGGGAAACGGAAGCTGATCTTCACCGACTCGGTGTAAAGGTGATCCAGACACAGTCTGTGGAATTAGATGAAATCCTTGGCTACCTCATATCAGGAGAAATAAGGAAGGTAGGGTGAAACATGACCTATTCATTGCAAGTAGAACAAGTGACGAAGCAGTATGGTGAGAAGACAGCGGTTAACGGAATCCAACTTCGTGTGAAACAAGGGGAAATATACGGTTTATTAGGTGCCAATGGTGCAGGGAAAACAACGACGATGCGTATGGTGCTTGGGCTCATTTATCCAGATGAAGGTAAGATCCTATGGAAGGGACAGGGCTACAGGGAAGAACTCAGACGTCTAATGGGTTACTTGCCAGAGGAACGCGGGCTGTATCCAAAGGTGAAAGTGAGTGAGCAGATCATTTATCTTGCAGAGCTTCGCGGGCTCGCTCGTAAACAGGCAGATGCAGGTCTGAAGATGTGGCTGGAGCGATTTGGCGTGCCCGAGTATTACAACAAGAAGGTAGAGGAGCTCTCCAAAGGGAACCAACAAAAAATTCAGTTCATTGCTGCTGTTATTCATAATCCGGAAATTTTGATTCTGGATGAGGCGTTCAGTGGACTCGATCCCGTCAATGTGGAGCTATTGAAGACGACAGTGAAGGCGCTGCGCGACGAAGGAAAGACGATTCTCTTTTCAAGTCATCGTATGGATCATGTGGAGGAGCTCTGTGAAAATATTTGTATTCTCCATCAATCGAATACGATTGTTCAAGGGAGCTTGAAAGAGATTAAAGCGACTTTCCCCAAGGAGCGAGTCCTTCTTGAAACCGAGCAGCCGATAGAGGGCTTGGAGCTTATTTCCGGGGTTACAAAGGTGATTAAGCATTTAACCGGCTATGAAATTCGAATCCATGAAGCAGCAGCTGCGCAGCAGATTTTACAGCATGCCTTAGAGCAATCTACTATACAACGCTTTCAAATTATGGAACCGACGTTAAATGAAATTTTCATTCAAAAGGTGGGAAGCACACATGAATAGTATGGGAACGGTGATCAAGTTTACGTTTATGACGCGTTTTCGCTCGAAGTCGTTTCGTGTCATGAGCCTCATTCTTATTGTGCTCTTATCCATTATGATTCATTTACCTACACTGATCGATAAACTTTCCTCTCATGAAGCAACGAAAATTGGTGTATTCGGTGGAGTTCATGCTGATTTGGCTAGCAAATTAGCTGAATTCTACACGAAACAAGAGAGTCCAGATATCGTGATTGTGCCGCTTCAAGATGAAGGCAGCCGGGAGTCGAATGAAGCTTCGGGTAAAAAGCAGATCGCCGATAAAAAGATTAAGGGATACGTGGAATTTACCGATGTTAATGAAGCTGGATTTCCCAAGGTCGTTTATAAATCAGAGGGTACCATGGAATTTACGTTTAAAAATAAGCTGCAAACGGCTCTCCAGCTCATCAAAACAGATGTAACCCTGCAAGGGGCCGGTCTTGCTGCTGAGCAGAAAGCGAACATTCAAGCGCCAGTTAACTTAGAAACCGTACAAATCTCAACCAATGAAGAAGCTGCGGCGGGGAAAACAGAATCTCAAATGGTGATGTCTTATGCGCTTGTCTATGTCATGTTGTTCATGCTGTATATGGGTGTGATTGGGTTTGGGAACATGGTGGCCATGGAAATTACCGCAGAGAAAAGCTCGCGCGTGATGGAGATCCTCATCACCAGCGTGTCACCGCTTAAACAAATGTTTGGCAAAATAATCGGTATTTGCTTACTGGCTTTGTCACAAATTGCCTTAATCATTGCGGTAGGTGCAGTGAATTTAAGCTTATCGAGCAGCAGCAAGCTAATTGCAGAACTTCATTTGAACTGGTCGGATTTACAAATATCGCTGATTATATATTTCTTAATCTTTTACCTCTTAGGTTTTTTCATCTACGCAACGGTGTTTGCGGCAGTAGGTTCTCTCGTTAGTCGAACAGAAGAAGTAGGTCAGGCCATTATGCCCGTTACAATGTTGATCGTTGCAGCTTTCATGATTGCAATGTTCGGACTAAGCAATCCCAATGCTGGCTTCGTGGTCGTGATGTCATTCGTTCCATTCTTCTCTCCGCTCATTATGTTTCTACGCATTGGCATGAGCAGTCCAGCAGTATGGGAGATCTGGTTATCTATCGTTATCCAGTTGGCCTCCATCTGTGCCATGGCTTGGGTAGCCGCCAAGATCTACCGTACGGGTGTGCTGATGTATGGCAAACGCCCTTCGTGGCGCGAGCTTCGTAAAGCGATGCGGGCTTATAAGGTTTAGGGTATGTCCTCACATATGAGTGTGAGTAACGGTTATAGTTGAGACAGAATTGGTCGATAAATGAGACAAATTTGGGTACATGTTTGAGGCTAAATAATGAAGATAGATGAATCAATTCGTTGATTTATCTGTCTTTTTTTATTTTACATATAACACGGTTATGATTGATACTTTTTACGACGGGGGAACAAGTCTGGCAAAGGGGAATGGAACTACTGGGGAGACAACTTGGATGAATATATGATTAGGGCTTTTGTCCATGCGCTACACAGCGGGGAAGCGGTTCCGATTAGCGGAGGTTGCGCTCGGCGCTTATGAATCCGCAAGATTAGGAAATTCAGTCAAACTGTAGACCAATTGAGTTGAATAGCCTATCGTGTTCAGTGAATTAAAAAATAGTTGACAAATAAATAGTTAGGCTCCATACTAATTATATGGCCAACGAAACTAATATAACAAATGACATTGACGCAGTTCCCTCGCTTGCACAATCCAAGCGTCAGATTGATCGCTATGAACTAGACATAGACGCACAGGCTGTGCTCGTCGCGTCTAGGCTGATGGCAGCGGGAGCTAAGCTTGGACATGCTTCGGAGATTCATTTCTCCAGATTCGGTTTATCAACAGGGCGCTATCGGTTACTAGCTGATCTTGAAGATCACGAAGGAGAAGTGTTGCCCTCGCAATTGGCGGAGCATCTAGGTGTTACACGTGCTACAGTGACTGGACTCATCGACACGCTTGAGCGAGATGGCCTCGTTTTCCGGCGATCAAGTTCTGTCGATGGCCGCCAGAAAGCGGTCATATTGACAGAGCAAGGAGCGAGGAAGCTCCGTGACATGGCTCACGAACATTTTGCACGGCTGGAAGCTATGGTGGGCTTACTCAGTATCGAGGAACGCAGCGTATTTCTCGACCTGCTCGGCCGAGTTACGAAAGGCATCTCAGCGCTTACGGACGAACCAGCCGGATCAAAGGGACACATCAGTAATGAGTAGAATGGGCTAGTGATGAAGCTAGCCCATTCTCACTCTCATATAGTTAGCCTCCTAATTATAAACAAGGGAGCAATTGCTGAGCAATTTTTAAGAAGAAGGGAAGGATGTAACTGAATGAACAAGACGGGATACCCGAGTAAGGCAGAAAGTCTTATCGACATCAAGGATGCTGGTCCTAGAACAAAGACTTTTGTACTTTGGCGTGAAGTTGTCATGGCTTATGTATCTCCAGCCATTATGGCAGGTATTGGGGGATTGGTCACCGCCGACAAGGGGCTCCAATTTGCGGCCTTGACCACAATCGGCGGAACATCGGCCTTGATTGCCTTGATGCTTGGCCTTTGGCTGCGCATCCGGGGAGGTCGTATACGGTGGCTTGTCGCCGTGCCTCACTTGATTGTGGTTGGGCTATTCGCGTTGATGGGAGCCATGTTTGGCCTATGCGCCGCTTGGGCGACATCCAATCTACTAGGAATTATTATTCCCATCGATAACTTAGCTTGGGTCGATCGTGTCTGGATCGATTTCCCGTTATCCGGTGTGATTGCCAGCACGATTATAACATGGCGGTGGCGTCTTGCCGTCAAAACTAATTTTTCATCCAAAGGAGAAGATAAAAAATGATCGTTATTATTGGAGCAACAGGTACGATAGGTAGTGCGCTTTTGAAACGTTTGGTGGATCTTGGTGTGCCCGCACGGGCGTTGAGCAGAGAGCCTGAGAAGTTACGTGCTCAGATTGGGGATAAGGGCCTATCGACGATCGAGGTCGCATCGGCGGATGCTTCCGACCCTGAATCGCTGCGCCGCGCATTTGCAGGAGCTAGTCAGCTATTCCTTGCCATGTCCAACAGTCCCATACAAATGGAATTGGAAACTTCAATCATTGGGATTGCTGCCGAAGCGGGAATCAAGCACATCGTTAAGATATCCAGTCCTGCCTTTGAGGTGAGCTCCCCAGTAGCAGTGGCAGGCTGGCATCAAGAAATCGAAAAAACCTTGAGAGAATCGGGTCTCATCCACACTGTGTTGCGTCCCTATGCATTCATGCAAAACTTATTGCGTCTTGTACCAACGGTCACAACTCAAAATATTTTCTTCGGCGCCATGGGCGATTCACCTTGTAACTTCATTGACTGTCGCGATATCGCAGATGTTGCCGCAGAGGTTCTGACCAATCGTGAGGCAGCAGGCCAAATCTATACGCTTACGGGTTCAGAGATTTTTAGCTATCCCCAGATCGCAAGTAAACTATCCGCCCTGCTTGATCGGCCGATAAACTACATTAACTTGGAGCCCCAAGTACTACGCAATAATCTAATCGAGTACGGGCATATGCCTCCTTGGCTTGCGAGCCACGTTGTGGAAATTCAAACCATGTCTACGGTAGTGCCAGAGAGGCCTACGGACGCTGTAAAACACTTGCTCGGTAGAAATCCCCGCACGCTAGATGCTTTTCTACAAGAGCATGTACAATATTTCCGGTAGAAGCGGACTGCGTCTATTTTGAAGTTTGTGCCTTTAGTAAGCAGAGTAAAATGGAAGTGTATGAACAACAAAAGGGCCGCCGAACATAAAGTTCGTCGGTCCTTTTTGTTGTTCAACCCATCGGTGACTACATCCATTTCTAGAACTTAAATACGACCACTGAATCGGTGCCGGTATTTTGTTCCATTCGATTATACGTTCCCCCATAATTCATCCCGAAAGAGTAAGATCCGGGCAATAACTCCTTGCTATTCTCGCCGCTTATTGTATTTCAAGTACGATCCGCTCGACCCATCCAGTTGCGCAGGTGACAGAGTGGCTGTTGAGACAGGCGCTGACTATTTGGCGGGGAATCCGTTCAGTTGGGAGAGTACATAGCTAGCACCCATAAGGTCAGTGGTTCGAGCCCTCTAGGCTTCACCGTAATTAAACCGTAAAACGCTTGGGTTTCTGAGCGTTTTTTTGTTTTTTCTAGAGAGAAAATGATTTAGAAATTAAACCATGGGTCACTCGTTTGGTCACATTGAGCATTTCCTGAGGAAATTCGGGTTTTGCGGACGGCAGGATTGTTTTGCCCTTACTGCAATTGGCAGGAGTATCGCTTGTTCCAGTGTAAAGGGTGCGATTCTCAATATCTTATATAAGAACCGTAAATTTCAAACAGATGTTAAAAAACCACCTAATCAGGTGGTTTTTAGTCTCAACTAGGAAAATATGGACACACAATATCTTATTGGGTTCAAAAGTTATATTTTTTGAAACATCACAATTTTTTTGTGTTTTTCATATGGAAAATGTTGAAAGCTTAGCTTTTCATTAATAGTGGCTATAAGGCATCTTCGGTACTAGAATACTACCAATAAAGTACATCAACGTGACGGCTCCAAAGCTGCACAGAGCGGCAACAACAAACACGAGACGAACGATCGTTGGATTAAGTCCTAACCATTCTGCAATCCCTCCGCAAAGACCAGTTAATTTACTTTCTGTTGTGGATCTGAACAATTTGTTCATACAATGAATCTCCTCTCAATTATCGAGCATTTTTATTAGTATTCAATTCGTTTCTCATGTCTTTATTGTAGCTTCTGTGAAGAAATACGAAAACGGACTTATGGCGGTTTTGGAAGCTGTACTAAAGTCGGGGAAGTTCCACTACTTAGGGGCAGAAAAGTGGATGTATCGGCAGATCACGGAGAAGGAAATTTGGGGGAATTGTTGTGTGAGAATTTTGAGAGAAGTGTTTGGTAGAATATACCTGGTGTTTACAGGTGAGTCGAGCTTTCGGAGGAGGAGAATGAAAGTTATGAATCGGGTACATTCAAATCAGTTTACAGGAAAATTATGGGTATGGGGTATTGTGCTCTTTATAGCCTCTATTGCATGGTTTGTGGTTCCTGTGCAAGCAGCAGATCAATGGAGTCAATACGCCAGGATAGGATCATCTAGCAATGATTTGCCTGGATCGTTCGATAATCCGAACGGTGTGGCGGTAGACAGTGGAGGGAATGTATACGTGGCCGATAACGTTAACCATCGCATTCAGAAGCTGACGGCATCTACAGGGGTATGGAGCGAGTGGAAGGGGAACGGCGGGGTGGCAGGAGGAAGCGCCCTGGGGGAATTTGGGAATCCGACAGGCGTAGCGGTAGATCGTATTGGGAATGTATATGTGGCTGATACCAGTAACCATCGCATTCAGAAGCTGGATATATCCACAGGGGCGTGGAGTGAGTGGAAGAAGAGCGGCGGAGGGCCAGGAAGCGGATTAGGTGAGTTTAATAACCCAAGAGGCGTGGCGGTAGACAGCAGAGGGAATGTGTATGTGGCGGATGGTTGGAATGATCGCATTCAGAAGCTGGATATATCCACAGGGGTATGGAGTGAGTGGAAGAATAGCGGCAGTGGGTCAGGAAACGGCCTGGGTGAATTTAACAAACCATCCAGCGTGGCAGTAGATAGCATTGGTAATGTATACGTGGGTGATACCAACAACCATCGCATCCAGAAGCTGACGGTATCTACAGGTGTGTGGAGCGAGTGGAAGAAAAGCAGCGGAGGGGCAGGAAAGGGTTTGGGTGAGTTTGATAATCCATTCGCCGTTGCTCTAGACAGCAGTGATAATATATACGTGGCTGAGTATAATAACCATCGCATCCAGAAGCTAAATGTATCCACAGGGATATGGAGTGAGTGGAAGAAGAGTGGCGGAGGCGCAGGAAGTGGCCTGGGAGAGTTTAATCATCCAAAAGGCGTGGCGATAGACGGAAGTGGTAATGTATACGTGGGTGATACCAGCAACCATCGCATCCAGAAGCTGAATGTATCCACAGTGGTGTGGAGCGAGTGGGTATATCAGGGGGCAGTTGTTGGCGCAGGCCTGGGAGAGTTTAATGGTCCAAGCGGTGTGGCGGTGGATAGCGACAGAAATGTGTATGTGGCTGATTACGAAAACCATCGCATCCAGAAGCTGACGGTATCCACAGGTGTGTGGACTGAGTGGAAGAAAAGCGGCGGGGGATCAGGAAACGGCCTGGGAGAGTTTACGGATCCAACCGACGTTGCTATAGACAGCAGAGAGAATGTATACGTGGCTGATCGTTATAACCACCGTATCCAAAAGTTGGAAGTTTCCAATGGGGTGTGGAGCGAGTGGAAGAAGACCGGCGGCGGGAAAGGAAGCGGCCCCGGTGAATTTGATTATCCTGGCGGCGTGGCGGTAGATCACAGAGGGAATGTGTATGTTGCGGATACAAATAACGATCGCATTCAGAAGCTGGATATATCTACAGGGATATGGAGCGAGTGGAAGAAGAGCGGCGGCGGGAAAGGAAGCGGCCTTGGAGAGTTTGCTGAACCAAGTGGTGTTGCTGTAGACAGCAGAGGGAATGTGTATGTTGCGGATACAAATAACCATCGCATCCAGAAGCTGGATATATCTACAGGGATATGGAGCGAGTGGAAGAGAAGTGGTGGGGGGGCAGGAAGCGACCTCGGAGAGTTTAATGAACCATTTAGCGTGGAGTTAGACAGCAATGATAATGTATACGTGGCTGATTCCGAAAACCATCGGATTCAGAAGCTGAATGTATCCACAGGTGTGTGGAGCGAGTGGAAGAGGAGCGGTGGCGGGTCAGGAAGCCGTTTGGGTGAGTTTGCGTATCCAACCGGCGTGGTGGTAGACAGCAGAGGGAATGTATACGTGTCCGATTTCAGTAACGAACGTATTCAGAAATTGGGATCTACCGCTCCAGGCGCACCGACTGCTGTAACGGCAGAGGTAGCGAAGGGTGAGTCGCAAGCGAAAGTGAGTTTTACAGCACCCGTCAGCAATGGAGGCAGCGCCATTCTTGGCTACACCGTGACTTCGAGTCCAGGGGGATTGACGGCTAGCGGAACTGGCACTCCAGTAACAGTTACGGGCTTAACATATGGCACGGCGTATTCGTTCACCGTCGTTGCAATAAACGGCGTAGGAAGCTCAACTGCTTCGACGCCATCGAACAGCGTGACACCGACGGCACCGAACGCACCGGCTACGGTGCCAGGAGCGCCGACTGCTGTAACGGCAGAGGTAGCGAAGGGTGAGTCACAAGCTACAGTGAAGTTTACAACACCGCTCAGCAATGGAGGCAGCGCTATAACCGGCTACACCGTGACTTCAAGTCCGGGTGGATTGACGGCTAGCGGAACTGGCAGTCCGATTACAGTTACGGGCTTAACATATGGCACGGCGTATACGTTCACCGTCGTTGCAATAAACGGCGTAGGAAGCTCAGCTGCTTCGACGCCATCGAACAGCGTGACACCGACGGCACCGAACGCACCGGCTACGGTGCCAGGAGCGCCGACTGCTGTAACGGCAGAGGTAGTGCATGGTCAATCACAAGCGACCGTAACCTTTGCCGCACCTGCGAGCAATGGAGGCAGCGCTATAACCGGCTACACCGTGACTTCGAGTCCGGGCGGCATAACGGCAACCGGGACTGGCAGTCCAATTACAGTCACGGGCTTAACGTACGGCACGGCGTATACGTTCACCGTTGTTGCCATAAACAGCGTAGGAAGCTCGGCCGCTTCGACGCCATCGAACAGTGTGACACCGACGGCACCGAACGCACCGGCTACGGTGCCGGGTGCGCCGACTGCTGTAACGGCAGAGGTAGCGAATGGTGAGTCGCGAGCGAAAGTGAGTTTTACAGCACCCGTCAGCAATGGAGGCAGCGCTATAACCGGCTACACTGTGACTTCGAGTCCGGGCGGCATAACGGCAACCGGGACTGGCAGTCCAATTACAGTCACGGGCTTAACGTATGGCACGACCTATACGTTTACCGTAATTGCGATCAACAGCGTTGGCAGCAGCGCCGCTTCCGCCGTTTCTAATGCCGTAAGGCCATCAGCTTATTCCGATAACAACGGCAGTGAAAGCACGCCGTCACAGCCAGCGTCTCCAACAACATCGGAAGTTGATAAAACGGAAGTTATCGTTCTTGTCAATGGCAAATTGGAGAATGCAGGAACAGCAAAGGTAACGAACGTAAATTCACTGACGGTAACAACCATCACGATTGACCAGAAGAAGCTGGAGGATAAGCTCGCAAAGGAAGGCCAGTCTGCTGTGGTAACGATACCGTTGGGCACCAAATCCGATGTCGTGATCGTTGAGCTCAACGGACAGATGGTCAGTAAAATGGAAACCCAGCAAGTGGTATTGGAAATTAAAACAGATAAAGCAACCTATCATTTGCCGGCTCAACAGATCAACATCAACTCGATCTCCGATCAGGTAGGCAAATCGGTAGCCCTGCAAGATATTAAGCTTCAGATCGAAATTGCTGTGCCAAGAGCGCCAGTTCATGGGGTTCCAAACGAGTCGACAAAAGGCGGAACGATTACGATTGTCGTTCCACCGCTTAATTTTACTGTAAGAGCTCTTTATAAGGACACGACAATTGAGGTCACCGAGTTCAAAGCTTATGTTGAACATACAATTGTGATTCCAGACGGCGTTAATCCTAACAAAATCACGACTGCAGTTGTGATTGAAGCGGATGGAACACTGCGCCATGTGCCGACGAAAATCGTGCTGCTGGATGGTAAGTATTATGCCAAGGTAAACAGCTTGACGAATAGCACTTATTCTGTGATATGGCATCCGCTTGAGTTTAAAGATGTAGAGTTGCACTGGGCTAAAAAAGCCGTAAACGATATGGGATCACGTATGGTCATCAATGGCGTCGGCAATGGCTCCTTCAATCCCGATCAAGATATTACACGTGCGGAGTTTGCAGCTATCCTGATTCGTGGATTAGGACTAAAACTAAAGGCAGGGGCAACGCCTTTCTCTGACGTTGATCGGAAGGAGTGGTTCGCCAGTGCGATTGGGACGGCATTCACTTACAACCTGATAAGCGGATTGGAAGACGGCACTTTCCGTCCGAATGATAAGATTACACGCGAACAGGCGATGACCATCATGGGAAGAGCGATGACCATTACAGGTCTTGAAGCGAAGCCTTCTCAAATTACGGAACAATTATTGAACGCCTTCACTGATGCGGGAACTATATCGAATTGGGCGAAGAGTGGGATTTCCGACTGCCTGCAATCGGGGCTCGTTTCGGGACGAACCAGCACTGAACTGGCTCCTAAAGTTTTCATAACAAGAGCAGAAGTTGCGGTTATTGTTCAAAGACTTCTGCAGAAGTCTGATCTAATTTAATAAATCTACAGTTGAATTATTAAAATACTCCTTAAGCGCTAGAACCTGGCTTGAGGGGTATTTTTCATTATTGTAGAAGGTTCAGACCCCATGTAGGCATAAAGACCATCGAACCTCCCCATACTCCCCTCAACATTTTTGCATATCTTGAATCATTATTGCGAAAGCGAGGGATTGCCGATGGTAACTATAAAACAAGGTCAGCTTCCTACCAGTCCCCAGATTTTCCCGGGGTGTCCCAGAAAACAGAGAATCACGATCCAACAACGTCTTCGGCCTCTCATCGGAACTTTGGGAGATATTACATTACTAAATGGGAAAGCTTTTGGTGGAACAATCCGAAGCGTGGGTAGTACTTCCTTTGTAGTTTCTGTAAACAAAAAAAACGTGGCAATAAATTACAATAATTTAGCTTCGTTTCGTATCGAAGTCAACCCTCAACGGGTCAACTTCAAGGCGGTTGTTCGCACAAAAACATTAGGTATCTTGAACGCCATTAATATTCGTATCGGTTCAAACTTTGTGGAAATTATTAGCGTCGTACCGGAGAATGATCCAGATGTTATTTTCTTTTTCAGGCATATTATCCCGTTTAACGAAATAATCGCCATAGCATGCAACGAAATAAAAAAATGCTCATGTAGACGTTCCAGTAAATAAATTCACTGTCAAGCTAGGAACTGGTTGTTCATATAAAACAACAAAAGCCCTAAGAGATGCTTTCCCTCAGGGCTTCACTTTGTCCTACTTCCGCGATACCTTTGCTTCTTCTCTGGTATCTCATGTGAAACTTTTCCGCGGAGTCCCAGAAACGGGAGCTCAGTTGTTTTATTCTGAAGAGACGATTAAACGAAATGCTTAACTGGCATTTATCTATCGCAGCAATAACAGTAATGATTCAAAATTGAAATACCGATATAACATGGAAAGTAATATGATGAGTTAAAGCTAAGAACTACTGCTTATGGAGATGTTATACTTGAATAATATAAGGCTTGTTTGGATTATGGGCACCTTAATGGAAAGAGGGATTTCAGGTGGAACATGTTCACGGTTCGCATGACATGGTACTTGTAGTTTTTTCGTATATTGTTGCAGTTGTAGCTTCATACACCGTTCTGGATTTGGTCGGAAGGATAAGCACGTCCAGAGGGAGAAATCGCTGGTTGTGGCTCTTTTTTGGCGCCGTCTCTATGGGGATGGGTATCTGGTCGATGCATTTTGTCGGGATGCTTGCTTTCTCACTGCCCGTACCGATTGCTTATAATTTGACGATAGTGCTTCTATCTATGCTTGCAGCTATTTTCGCCTCCTTCATTGCTTTATTCATAGTCGGCCGCAACCAGTTAACACTGCGACAATTGCTCTCTGGAGGGATGCTGCTTGCTACTGGCATTTCAGCGATGCATTATATTGGAATGGCTGCGATGCAGGTTGATATTAGGTATGACCCCATCTACTTTGCGCTCTCCATTGTGATTGCGATTGTGGCATCTGTTGCGGCGTTATGGCTCTCGTTTTATTTCCGTAAGGATGGAGAACGAAGCGAAAGTTGGAAGAAGCTCGGAAGCGGGTTGATTATGGGTGCTGCGATCGTGGGCATGCATTACACAGGCATGATGGCTGCTCACTTCCAGTTAGGTGGCAAATCAGTGTTATCTTCAGGCATGGTGCTAGATCAGAAATGGCTCGCTTATTTCATATCGGGAGGCACTTTATTTACCCTTGGACTGTCTCTGCTCGGAATATACATCTCCAAACGATTTTCACATAAAGATTCGGAAATTCAGGGGAAAACAGATGAAATTTATATCATCAATCAGGAGCTGCGCCAGTTGAACGACCACTTGGAGGAATTGGTGGTTGAACGAACCGCGCAGCTTGAGAAAGCCCATGATGAAGCGATCAAGGCGAATATGATTAAGAGTCAATTCTTGGCCAATATGAGTCACGAACTGCGAACACCGCTCAATGCCATCATCGGGTACAGTGAAATGTTGCAAGAAGAAGCGGAAGAGCTTGGCGAGATAACCTTCGTGGATGATCTAGGGAAAATCCGCAAGGCGGGAAATCATCTGCTCGCTCTTATTAATGATATTCTGGATATCTCGAAGATTGAGGCTGGCAAGATGGAAATTCACCTTGAGACATGCGAATTGGCAGAGCTGATTCAGGATGTGATGACGACAGTCACGCCGTTGATTGAAGGGAATGGAAATCAGGTGGAGACCCGTTGTGAGGAAGGAGACATAACGACAGATATAACGAAACTGCGACAAATCTTGTTCAATTTGCTCAGTAATGCAAGCAAATTTACCAAGGCTGGCACCATCGGTTTCGATATATACCGCCAAACAAGAGGTAACCAAGCAGGTTACTGCTTCCGTGTTCAAGACACAGGAATTGGGATGACACCGGAGCAACTTGAGAAGTTATTCCAGCCATTCACGCAAGCCGATTCATCAACGACGCGCAAATATGGAGGCACGGGTCTTGGACTGGCCATCAGCCAACGCTTTTGCAATATCATGGGGGGCGACATTGATGTGGAAAGCGAGCTTGGATCTGGCAGTACATTTACATGCTGGCTTCCAACCGCCCTCTTCGAGCAAGAATCTGTCAAAGATCCATCTGCAGAGACAGAGCTTGAATATGTGGAAGATCTCAGTCAGGTAAGCATTCTTCTCATCGACGACGAGCCTTTTAACCGGCAATTGATGGAGCGGTATCTTGCCAAAGAGGGATGGACAATAGCGTTCGCTGAAAGCGGACAGGAAGGGCTGCTGCTGGCCAGGAAGCTTCGCCCCAAAGTGATTTGTCTGGATATTCTCATGCCGAGCATGGATGGGTGGAGCGTATTGTCGGTATTGAAGAGCGATCCTGAACTGGCGGATATTCCCGTTGTGATCTGGTCGATGACAAGCGACAAGCATTTGGGCTATGCACTAGGGGCTTCTGAATTTTTGGTGAAACCGGTGCAAAGGGAACGGCTGATTGACGTGATGGACAAATATGTATCGAATCGTACCGATCATTCCATCCTCGTTATCGAGGACGATACGACGACAAGTGAACTGATGACCAGGCTGCTACACAAAGAAGGGTATGTCGTGACTCAGGCCCGTAATGGCAGATTAGCTTTGGAATGCATGGTGAAGGAATTGCCTACACTGATCTTACTTGACTTGATGATGCCGGAAATGGACGGTTTCCAATTCATTGAAGAACTGCGTAAGCAGGATGCGTGGAGTGCAATTTCGATTGTGGTACTGACGGCAAAATCGATTACGTCGGAAGAACGGTACAAATTGAATGGTTATGTGAAGAACGTTATTCAAAAGGGAGCGTTCGACCATAAATCACTATTGGCAGAAATTCAACTGCTTATAACAGATGCTATGGTTCAGAAGAGTTAAGTATCGTACTGCATGGGCAGGCTTGACGTTGAAAGATTGCTATAGATGAAAAAGGAGATTGGCCGTGCGACGATTTCGATGCCAAGCCGTGGGAAAGATCAGGCTTCGAACTGAAACAGTTTAGTAAAAAATTTCATCGCATCGGGACTACAACTGTTTTTTAATCGAGTTTGTAACTCTTTTCTGGCAATCTTCAAATCAATGTCAGATTCGTGCAATCCAACGCTCTCCATCCAATGATGCGCTGTCTCGAATGAAGTGCTTTGCCATGCGCTTTTCTCATCTAACAAAATTCTGCTTTCTTTGACACCGGAAATGACGATATCCAGCGTGTCTTGTAATTCCAATAAACCTTGTCCAAAGGTTTTTTTCATTTCTTTGGCATTCATGCCCGTTTTAAATCTTAACGACCTTGTTTCAATTCCTTCTTCTTCTTTAATTTGCCGGAAAAGCTCTAGAGCAGCTTTTGAAACAAGACCGAGCTTGTAACGATCTTCAACGGGCTGTGGGTTTCCTAATATGGCTTTGACAAATGGAAACAGTTCGCTTGAAATGAGAACCGATTTTTTTTTTAGGAGTTTGCCATAGGCTGCCGTGCCATCGCTCGGAAACCGTGCCCGCCACATCCAAGGATCTAAATCAGTGCCAGTTAACCACGACTCACCGGGAGTGATTTGATAGAGTGACGGGTGATCTGGGATTAAGGGAGCTAAAGGTAGAATACCTACCTCATGAATAAGTCGAACGGCCTCTTCGTACGTATGTATATTTCGTTCTTTCATAACAGTTCACCTCAATCAGTCGAAATAATTAATTTCATCATACCATATCGATTTCATTCTTTTTCCATGATTCCATAGAAATATGCAGCAGCGAGACAGTAAAACACAATATATATGATGTTGTCAGGTTGTTAGGTAATCCCTGTTTCAACAAATATGAAAGATCGCATTTCTTCAGCCATCCTCGGCCAAAGAAGCGCGATCTTTTTCATGTTCTGGCAAGCAGATGTCAGCCATGTGTGCTCAAAGGGCAGGCCTGCAAGTGCCTGATGCACAAAAGTGGACGTTGTACACGTATTGTTTTGTATTTGGTTTAAGCTGCTTTCTACGAAGAGTAACGATTTAACAAGTACTTCTGAAAATGGGTATAAATAACAACAAACAACAATAAATCAAAATAAACAACAAAATTAAACAAAAATTAACATGGGAATGACGATACGATAACAAAACTACGTTACAGTTAACTAGATCAAGTTTGCCAAAATTAGAACTAAGAGGAGACAACACATGAAGAAGGCTTTGAAATTATCTGTAGTACTAACATTATCGGCTTCACTGCTTGCAGCATGCGGGACCGCAAAAACCACAACAACAGGCAACGATACAGCAAGTACGCCAGCTCCAGCGCAAGCGGATGTAAACAACAATGAACTCACGATCTACACTGCGCTTGAGGACGACCAAATCAAGACCTATCTGCAAACGTTCAAACAATCACATCCTAATCTTAAAGTGAACATCGCACGTGATTCTACAGGCGTCATTACAGCGAAGCTCCTTGCGGAGAAAGACAACCCACAGGCTGACGTCGTATGGGGAACAGCCGCCACCAGTTTGCTTGTGCTGAACCAGAACAAGATGCTGGAACCTTACGCGCCGAAGGGTACTGAACGCGTCGTAGCTGAGTTCAAGGATACAGCGAATCCTCCGACTTGGGTGGGCATCGATGCGTGGGAGACCGCTTTCGTCGTGAACACGACGGAGATGGAGAAGCGCAAGCTTGCTGTTCCTACTTCCTATGAGGATTTGACTAAGCCTGAATACAAGGGTCTGATTACGATGCCGAATCCAGCCGCATCCGGAACCGGCTTCTTGACGGTTAGTGCGCTGATCCAGCTGCACGGTAAAGATAAATCTTGGGAGTTCATGGACAAGCTGCATGACAACATCGGGATGTATACCCAATCCGGCTCCAAGCCGTCCAAGCTGGCAGGAACCGGGGAGTACCCGATCGGTATTTCCTTCGGCTACCGCGGCATTACAGAGAAGAAGGGCGGCGCTCCCGTGCAAGTGGTGTTCCCGAAAGAAGGCTCCGGCTGGGATGTGGAGGCGAACGCTTTGATGAAGAAGAAGGCGATCAAGCCGATTGCCAAAGAATTCCTGGATTGGGCAATCTCTGATGAGGCCATGAAAGAGTACAACAAGAACTATGCTATTGTCAGCGTGAAAAGCGGAGACAGCAAAATTCCTGACGGCTACGAGAAGGACCCCGTGAAGCAGTTGATTAAGAACGACCTGAATAAGATGGCTCAGGAACGCGACGGCATTCTAACCGAATGGCAAAAACGCTACAACACCAAGAGCGAGGCTAAAAAATAAACGGACAAGTCAATAGATCCGAAGAGGAATGACGTAATGACAGAACATGATATCACGATTCAGGGCATCACCAAATCGTTTGGAAGGTTTCATGCGCTGAAGCGCATCGATGCCCATATCAAGCAGGGCGAATTTGTCTGCTTGCTTGGTCCGAGCGGATGCGGCAAGACAACATTGCTACGTATTATAGCGGGGCTGGAAGCCCCAGATTCCGGTTTGATTTTGGCAGGAGGTAAGGACATCACGTCCTTGCCCCCCGCCAAGCGGAATATCGGCGTTGTTTTTCAATCCTACGCGCTGTTTCCCAACCTGACGGCTTCCGAGAATATCGCATATGGGCTGACAGGCAAGGGTATGAGCAGGCAGGATATCCGCTGCAAAGCGGAGGAGATGCTGGAAATGGTCGGCCTCGCTCAAGTGAGGGACCGGTATCCTGCGCAGCTCTCAGGCGGGCAGCAGCAGCGGGTGGCGTTGGCAAGAGCGATTGCGCTGTCGCCACAGTTTCTGCTCTTGGACGAGCCGCTGTCGGCGCTGGACGCGAAGGTGCGCCATCGCCTGCGGCAGCAAATCTGCGAGCTGCAGGCAAGGCTCGGGATCACGACGGTCATGGTTACTCATGATCAAGAAGAAGCGTTGACAATGGCTGACCGAATCATCGTGATGAATCATGCGGAGGTTATTCAGATCGGCACGCCGGAGGACATCTATAACCGTCCCGCAACGCCATTTGTAGCAGATTTCATTGGTACGATGAATTTTATCAAGAAACAGAGCGGTTCAGGTCTCGGTAACGAGAGAATATGGGCGATTAGACCCGAACATGTGAAACTCGCTGCGTCGCATGAAGAAGACTCGATTCCCGCACTGCTCACGTACATCGAATTTCGGGGGTCCTTTTACCGTCTTACGGTCGAAACGCTGCCTGGACATTCGGATGTCGCGGAAGGGCAATCTGTACACATGGATGTACAAGTAGAGGCTTACGTTCTTCGGCAGATGGCGCTAGGAGATAGAATCGCAATCCTTCTGCCACAGGCGCGCCTGATTTCGTTTGAAGGAGCGGGCGAATCGCAAACCATTCCGCTCACAAGTGAGGAGTAGTGCTAGCATGTCTATCCAATCGGCAATACGCCGCAAATTCCGCAAGGATGATTGGCTGATTCGGCTGCTCGTCATCCTCATGCTCGTTGTTCTCTTTGTCGCTATTGTAGGTCCACTGGGCGAGTTATTTATGAAGGCATTTCGCAATCAGCAAAATGAATGGGTCGGTTTCAGTTATTTTACCGCTTATTTGACCACACCAGCGTTATCGCAATCGATCAGCCATTCGCTATATGTATCTACTTTGACGACGCTCATATCCGTGGGAGCTGCTTTTTTCTATGCTTATGCGCTGACGCGCACGGGGATGTCTGGCAAACGTTGGTTCCGGTACATAGCGCTGCTGCCTTTGTTCGCTCCGACGATGATGCACGGCATTGCCTTGACCTACTTGTTCGGCAACCAAGGGCTTGTGACCACAGGGCTGTTCGGCCTTGTGCCAGGCTTTCCCATTCCGTTGTACGGAAGCTTGGGTATTATCATCTCGGAAATTATCTACACATTTCCACAGGCTTTTCTCATTCTTATTGTAACGTTCTCTATCGTTGACTACCGTCTGTACGAGGCAGCCCAAACACTGGGGGCGGGTAAATGGAAGCAG
Organism: Paenibacillus sp. SYP-B3998; assembly: GCF_010820665.1. GTDB lineage: Bacteria > Bacillota > Bacilli > Paenibacillales > NBRC-103111 > Paenibacillus_E. The sequence continues at coordinate 89,651 of NZ_JAAIKC010000004.1, forward strand.
TTTTGGACCATTACGCTACCGCAAGCCAAGTACGGTTTGATAGGTTCTCTATTTGTGTGCTTTACTTTGAGCTTTACAGACTTTGGAGCGCCCAAGGTCGTGGGAGGTCAGTACAATGTGCTGCCCACCGACATCTACAAGCAGGTTATCGGCCAGCAAAATATGTCAATGGGTGCGGTAATCGGTATTTTACTCACGCTGCCTGCACTAGCTGCCTTCTTCGTTGATCGTTTCGTAGAGCGTAAGCAGCAATCGATGGTATCGGTCAAGTCGGTTCCTTACCAAATTGCACCCAACCGCATTCGAGACACGCTGTACACGGTATACTGTTCGCTTGTTGCTCTGATCATTGGGGTACTGCTGCTCACGGTGGTGTTCGCTTCCCTCGTGAAAGTATGGCCCTATCGCTTAGAGCTTTCCTTTAAACACTACGATTTCAGTGACGTGTCTGCGGGGGGACTAGAGCCGTTCTGGAACAGCTTACTTGTTGCGTTCCTAACGGCAGTGATCGGGACTGGACTCACGTTTGTACATGCTTATCTGATCGAAAAAATAAGAATATGGAAAACGTTGCGCCAACTCGGATATTTCCTCTCCTTGCTGCCGCTTGCACTTCCGGGCATGGTGATTGGTCTTGGCTATATTTTCTTTTTTAATCGGCCGGACAATCCGCTGCATGCGATGTACGGGACGATTTGGCTTGTTGTTTTGGCTAATGTCGTACACTTTTACTCTGTATCCTTCATTACAGCGACAACATCGCTGAAGCGGCTGGACAAGGAGTATGAAGTTGTGTCCGAATCGATGCGGGTATCTGTGTTCCAGTTGTTTTTTCGGGTATCAGCCCCGGTATCGCTGCCAGCGATCTTCGAGATGGCGGCGTATTATTTTGTCAATGCAATGGTCACGATCTCGGCTGTTGTCTTTTTGTATTCTCCGGATTTCAAGCTAGCCTCGGTTTCTATCGTCAATATGGATGATGCGGGAGACGTGGCGGCGGCAGCTGCAATGTCAACGTTGATCCTGGTAGCTAACATTGTGGTGCGGCTCGGCTATGAGTTGATTGCGCACCGCGTGTTGAAACGGACGGAAGCTTGGCAGAAGCGCTAGAAGAAATAATGATCAGAACAAAGATCAGAACAAAGATCAGAACAATGATCATGACAAAGATCATAAACAAAGATCAGAACAAAGATCAGAAAAACGATCAGATGCATCAGAACCAACTGCCAGAAGTTACTCAGTTGTCTATCAGGAATCTTATCAGAACCGACGATAAGCAGGAACAACCCAAATACGAGGAGGTCCGCGTTCATGTTTCGTGCGAAATTGCTACCTACCGCTTCTCTTCTTTGTTTTTTGCTAGCTGTGATGTTGCTGCTGCCCGATCAGGGGCAGCGGCAAGCGTTAGCTGCCGAGTCTGGCAGCACGGATATATTTGATGCCCAGATGCTGTACCTGCCTTTTGAAGGAAGTGCGCTTGATGCTTCGGGCAAAAGCAATCACGGAACGCCAAGTGCGCCGTTGACGTTCCCGCAAGGCCAGATCGGGGGCCAAGCGGCTGACCTTGCCAACGGATACATCGGGCTCGACGCTTCGAAGTTCAAGTTCGGCAGCAGTCAGAGCTTCACCGTCTCGTTCTGGATGAAGGCAGACGGTTCGCTGATGAACGACACCGCCATCATTGCGAACAAAGACTGGGCTTCCGGCGCCAATCCAGGCTGGGAGATCGGGATGGAGCGCAGTAAGCTGACGGTGAACTACAAAGGCGCGTCAGCCAATCGTGTGGACTTGAGCAAGACTTTCACAGTAGGCGATGATCAGTGGCACCATATCGCGGTGTCCTACGATCGCAGCAGTAAAGCTAGCGTCTACGTGGACAATGCGTTGAAAGGAACGCTTACGATTGCTGGTTCAGGCAGCATCGATACAGCACTAAACTTGAATATAGGTGCCGATGGCAAGCAAAATCTGCCTTATACGGGCAAACTGGACGATTTCCGTATCTTCACTAAGGCGCTAAGCGCCAATGAAGTGAAAACGTTGTATCAACTTAAAGCGAATCTGAGAAGCTCGGACGCGCCGCTTTGGCCAGTCGGTGGGAAGCTGGACGGGCAACGGTACGGGTTATATGGCTATCGTATCGCGTGGAACAGTATTAAACCGCAGCCTAATGCAGCGGATGCCGCCGGCGTCACGCAGTATCACGTTTTTAAAGACAACGTACTTCTTGCGTCGGTTGACAGCAGTGTCACGTCCTACTCGGCGGCTAGCATGCCGCCGGGCGATACGTCCGTGTACCGCGTGGAAGCTTCCGACCGGATCGGTAACCGCACGTCAAATGGTCCTGAGGCCAGCTATACAGTGCCGTCGGTGCTGCAGACTTGGCCTGAGGACGCCAAGCTGTCTGTGACGCCTGTCGGCTCCGGCGGCGATGTGGAACTGACTTGGCCTACCGCGTTCGATGCGAGTCTAGCAGCAATCACGCAATACCGCGTGACCATTAACGGCACGCCGTTTCCGATCATCACATCGGGACAGCAGAAGCTGATCGTTCGTGCGCTTCGCCCAGGAACGACTTATGCGATTGAGGTCGAGGCCGGAGATGGAACGGGGTATTGGGCGAAGCCGAGCCTGGCTGCCTCTTACAAGAGCAGTGGGCCGCCTGCGGCTTGTCCAGCTCCGATTGCCGATCTGCTTGATCTCGATTTCAGCGGCTCGATGACGCAGGATGCTTCGCCTAGAAATGCTGTCGTGGCTGCTGTTGGTGATCCTGTTCTGGTCATGGATCCTACGCTAGGCCGCCAAGTGCTGAGTCTGAACGGGACATCGCAATATATCCGCGTTCCCCATGCAGCGGAGCTGAATCCATCAGGACAACTGACACTATTGACGAAGCTGTCGTACGACGACCTGACGAGCTTGCTCGCAGATCCGTCTATCGTGTCCAAAGTAAACACGGGCGGCTACGGCATATCACTTGGACGGACAGATGCTCTCCTGAGTGGGGTAACTTCGTCCAAGCAGGATAACTACCGCACGGTGAAAACCCGTGCAGCACTTGAGTCAAGCGCCTACTATGATGTTGCGGTGACGTTTAACGGAACGGTTCAGGTTCTATACATTAACGGTATGGAAGTTGGGCGTGTGCAGTCCCCGGGTGTTATTGATTACCATTCGTCTCTTGGCAAGACCGACCTGTTGATCGGCGCCCGCTCTACGAATGGGTCGATGTCGGCAGTTTCTGGTTTTTTCAAGGGTAAAATTGCTTACGCCAAGCTGTTCAGCCAAGCCCTGACGGCCGAGCAGCTCGGCTGCTACTATAAGGCCACTGGCCTCATGCAGCAAGTTGATGCGCCCATTTGGTCCGCCGATAGCAAGCTGACAGTCGAACCTGTGGATCGCTCCACGTATCGGGTATCGTGGTCGCCATCCGGTGACCCTGTAGTGACACAGTACAGGATCTACTGGAATGGTCGGGTGTTAGCGACGGTTGATGCCAGCACGAATACGTATACCTTGAGTGGCATTTATCCGGGGAATCACCGCTTGTGGGTGGAGGCAGGCAGTAGTAACGGGCTCTGGTCCGTGAATGGGCCATGGTTGGCCCTTCCCGATGTGGGCTCTATGATTGCAGCAGAGCCTGGAATGGCGCCTGATCTGCTTGAGCTGCTTTTCGCCCGTTCTGCGGCAGAGGACAGCAGCCTTGGGAAGCATCACGGTACTGCTGTGGGAGGTGCGGTTGTGCGATACAATCCACAACTAGGCAAGAACACGCTAGCACTTGATGGCAGTGGAGCTTATGTGCGAATTCCGCATCAACCAGAGTTAAGCCCCGATTTCTTGTCTGTCGCTGCATCGTTCCTGCTCGAAGACAAGTACCGCCCTCAGACGATCATCGGGAAGAAACAGCAGTCCGATTATGCGCTTGAGTATAACCCGGTTACCGGCAAGTTGGAAGCATGGTTCTACATTCAGGATGTGTTCGGAGCTAAATCGTTCGTGGTTGTGGAGAGCCGGGCGGCGCTTCCTGTGGGACAGGTTGTTCATGCTGTGGCTACCTATGACGGCATGGATGCAAAGCTGTATCTCAATGGTGCCGAAGTAGGGAGAAGTTCTAGAAGTGGCGCTATCGGACGCTTCATAGAAGGAGATTTGGCGGTTGGCGCAAGTCTGGATACGACTGGAGCCGCCGACAATTATATGAAGGGTAATATCGGCGTTATTCAGCTATTCAGCAAAGTTTTAGATGCTGCTGGGGTAGCGTCTTTGTATGACGCCTACACAGCAACCTATAAGCCGCAGCAAATTTCTTCCATCCGCTGGGGAATCGATGAGCAATGGTCAGTGGGAAAACAAGGGCAAGCCATCGTGTATGCGCTAGATGGAAGCGGCGCGCAAAAGGAGCTTACGCAAGGACTCGTATATCAAAGCTTGAATCCAGAGATTGTTGCGATTTCAGATACGGGCCGCATTACACCGCTGGCTAAGGGAACGGCCAGACTGGTTGCGCAATATGGCGCATGGAGCGCTGGCATCACGGTCAACGTGAATGATCGGATTGCGCAGTCGATTGTCCTCTCTGGGCCAAGCGAGATGTTGGCCGGACAACAAGCTAAATTCGTCACTAAGGTAACGTATGGCAATGGAACGGAGGAGATGTTGAGCTCAGGCGTCACCTACGCGACGTATCAAGATAAGTTGCTTGCCGTAGACAGCCTTGGCATGGTGACTGCGCTAGTTCCTGGGCAAGCTTACGTTCATGCCGAGTGGAAAGGCTTGAGCGCTGATCAACTGGTGATCATCAAGCCGCAATTACCAAATTCAGGCACACTGGCATCGTTGCTATTCTCTGGACCGACTGTTTTACGGCAAGGTCAATATGAAAGCACCGTGATTCAAGCGGTTTATAGCGATCAGTCGATCCGCCCATTGACGGGCCCTGTCCTCTATACAAGCAGTAACCCCGAGGTAGCGGTTATTGATTCAGTAAGCGGTGCTGTATATGCGCATAATCCGGGAAAGGTTACGTTCACGGCCGTATACCAGACGGCAAATGCCAGTTATTCCATGGAAGTGCTGGCTGCGCCTGACTCCGGCCACAAGCTGAAGTCCCTTGTTATGAAGGGGCCATCCCAAGTAAAGCTGGGGGAACGGGCGATGTTCGTTCTTCAAGCGTTTTATGAGAATACGACTTCGCTGAACGCTGTTTCCCTAGACGTAACGGATGCAGCCCAGTGGCTGGTCATGAATAAGAGCGTACTGCGTATGGACGGGACTGGCCGGATGACAGCAGTGGGAGAAGGAACGAGCGTGGTCAAAGCGGTTTATCAGGACCGGGAAGCGCTGGCTGTGGTTACAGTGAAGTCCCCTGGCGCTTTATTGCCGGGTGGAGGAGGCGCCAACGGTGGCGGTTCGGGAGCCGGAGGCAGCAACGACAATTCAAGTAGCAAGCTTGTAGCTGACGGCAAATCTTCCTATGAACTGAGGGCATACGATTGGAGAGAAGGGACTGGACAGGCGAAGGTCCTGCTAGCTGACGAGGTATCCAAAGTAGTCTTCCCAATTCCTCTCATGCAATTGAAAAGTAGGGAAACGTTGAGGTTAGAACATAAGAACGTGAAGCTGGAGATATCGGGGGATTTCATCCAAGCGATTGCCGTTCATCCCGCTGTACAGGGGAGTCCGCAGGGTCGCTTATCCATCTCCTTTCCTGCGGTTTCTATAAGCGCACGAGATGCCTGGGAGAAGGTAGCGGCGAATCAACCAGTCAAGCTGAATCTCGAAGCACCGATGTACGATGTTCAACTCGCTGTGGAACAGGATCCAGGGGCCGCTCAAGCCATTGCTCAATGGACGGAGCCTATGCAAGTGGAATTCCCCTTCCCGAGTGGAGCTGATAAAGCATTGCTGGGCGTCTACCGCTTGTTCGCAGACGGCAGCATGACTTACGTCGGAGGCAAGCTTTCAGAAAGTGGCATCCGTGCTGATCTGCGGGAGAGCGGCAAGTATGCGCTGCTTGAGTATCGCAAGCCTTATGTGGACGTTCCAACCGAACATTGGGCCTATCGCACGATTCAAACGATGAGCGCACAGCATCATGTAGAAGGCTCAGATGAGGGGTATTTCCACCCCGATCAGCCAATCAGTCGCGCAGAATTCATCGCGCTGACAGTCAAGTCGCTCGGCATTCAGCCGTCAACAGTCAAGCCCAAAGTTTTCGAAGATGTTCCCGCACAGGCTTGGTATGCTTCGCATATCGAAGCGGCGGTGGGTTCTGGCCTTATTCAAGGCAAGGAGGGCAACCGCTTCGATCCTGACGCGATGATTAGTCGCGAAGAGATGGCCGTGCTGTTGACTCGAGCATCTGGACACGTCTCGGATGCAGCTGCATCCGGTCAATCGCAAACCTTTACAGACGGGGAACAGATTGCTTCGTGGTCGCAGGAAGCGGTACAGCTGGCTGCACACCTCGGTCTGATGCAGGGCCGAGATTACGGACGATTTGCTCCGCAAGCTACAACTACACGTGCGGAAGCCGTACAGGCGATGCAGCGTGTGCTAGCCGTTAAGGAGCGTCGGAACTAAATGATAACATCAACATCCCAAAGGAGACTTCTTGTGAGAAATAGACTGCGTTTGAAGCGCTGCTGCGCCATGGTGCTGCTGTTGTCGATATTGTGCCAATGTGGATTGTTCTTGCCAGAGTCCGATGTCTATGCTAGCAATACGCCTGCTGTAGAATGGAAGGATACGGAACGTAACTATAGAATGCTCCTCGACTTGGCTGGCGGCTGGGGAGCTGGCCCTCAGGATGATCTGAATGATTTTCCAGTCCCGGTCAGACTGAACCCCGCCACAATCGATTACGCCGCAACAGCGGCGAATGACTTGACCTTTTATAATGAGGATCAAACGACACGTCTCCCTTATGAGATCGAGAAGTGGGACCCGCAAGGGGAGAGTATCGTCTGGGTGAAAATTCCGGTTCTCCATGCATCTGGCGCCAACCAGGTATGGCTGTATTACGGCGGCAGTTCGTTTGCTGATGCACAGCCCAGACAGGTATGGGATCCAAACTTTCTGGTCGTGTATCATTTCGGCGAGCGAATCGAGGACTATTTTACACAGCCTGGGGCGGTTAAGCAGCACCTCGACTCAACCGCCAATGATAATGCTGGGCTGCGTCAGGCAGCAAACGCAAGCTCTAGCGGGCCTTCGTATACACTGGAATCCAAGGACCCGCGTTATAACATGGTTGGCCGTTATTATGAGAGCCACCGGGGTTATGTCCGGGCCAAGAACGGACTGATCGGTGACGGCGCACGGCAGTTTACGCTGTCTGCTTGGGTTCGCGCCAACGAGGCTGAGTATACGACGCTGAACTACCCGGTTATTTCGCGTAAACGCAGTGGAGATGCGCTCAATCAGGCATATATGCTCAAAATAGCAGGAGGTCGTTGGAGCGCGAACCTGTTTACGGGTGATGCTGACGCAAGTAAGAATGGCAGCCAGGCGGGAGCGGAGCTAGATGGCGGCGCTGCAACTGCGGAATGGACATACTTCACGCTCACATACGATCAAGCTTTGTTGGGAGGCGGCAACCTTAAGATGTACCGTGATGGGGTGCTGGTTGATTCCAAGACGCGCGCGGGCTCCATCATTACGACAAGCGGCACATCGACTGCGCCATTCACGATTAGCAAAGCTTCTGATGCAACTGCTGCTGGAGGTGGGTATCGCGGAGGTGTGGATGAGGTGAGAGTGTCAAAGGTAGCGCGCAGCGCCGCTTGGGTGCAGGCCGAATACCAAAGCATGGTGAAGAACAGTTCGTTCGTCTCATTCGGCGAACGTCAGCATAGAAAGGCGCTGCAAGTGACAATGCTGCAGCCGAAGAACGGGGAGGTCTACAATACTCCTGATCTTAGCATCGTTGCAATGGTGAACGAGCACGCGGTTGTCCGTTATAGGCTTGATGGCGGGGAAGCGGTAAACCTGGAAGGCAGCGCTGCTAGCAGTGTCTTTCAAGCGGCATTAAAGGGATTGAAGCAGGGGACGCACCAATTGCACGTAGAGGCTGTATCCGCTAAGGACCCATCTGTTTCGGACAGCAGAAGTGTCACTTTTACTGTGGATGGCGACAAGCTGAGCCCATCGGTTGTGCCAGAGGGTGCTGACGGTATGCTCGCCCAGCAGGGCGGCAGCGTACCGCTGCGAGTGAAGGCGGAGTCTCCGGTCGGTGCACCTGTGGACGTGAGCTTTTACGAGAAAAATGTGCAGTTCGTGAAGGATTACAGAACGAAAGCTTCCGGCGATATCGCTTATGAGCGAACGGATTCGATGGACCCGCCAGCAAATGCGGCGATTACGTCCGAAACTCCCTTGCCTGTAAGCGCCTATGAGCAGCTAGGAACCTCCGCGGACGGGACCTATTACAGCAGCAAATCATTGCTTAACTATCCTTACCAGCGGTTCGATCTGACGATAGATCAGAACCTTTCAGACAAGGATGAGCTTGAGGTGTCATGGGAAGGTCATTCTAAGGACAAAGTGCTGCTTTATGCTTTGAATTACTCCACCAACAAATGGGAGCTGCTTGCCACGCGCAACGGGAACTCTGATAACCGAGATTTCAAGCTCACAGGGATGCTGAACAAGGCGACAATGGTGGACGGGGCAACGAAAGTCGCCAAATTGTACGTAGCCGCAACGCAGCCCGATACGATGCTGCCGGGTCGGAAACCTTTGCCTGAAGAGTACGACTTCTCCTTCGTTTGGATGACGGATACGCAGCTTGAAGCCGAATCTTTCCCAGGGGTTTATGATGCCTCGACACAGTGGATTGCTGATCACAAAGAGGAACAAAAAATAAAATATGTGATTCACACGGGGGATATTGTCAACACGGCGTCCTCCGAGAAACAGTGGAAGAATGCTGATCACAGTATGAAAATTCTTGAGAAAGCGAACGTGCCGTATGGCGTTCTGGAAGGTAACCACGATGTGGGAACGCCTTATTACGCCCAATATTTCGGAGCCAACCGTTTCCGGGATAAGCCGTATTACGGTCAATACAGCAACAGCAATGGTGAATACAGCAGCAACAACAAGAATCACTATGATCTCATATCCGCAGGAGGCGTTGACTTCATCATCTTGTACATGGGCTGGCAGGGCATGAATACTGAATCGGTCAACTGGGCCAATCAGGTGCTTCAGCAGTACAAGGATCGCAAGGCGATTCTCTCTGTCCACGAGTATCTGCTCTACTCTGGCACTTATGGAACGGATGATTACGGCGGTAAAAAGATCATGAACCAAATCGTCCAACCGAACAGCAACGTGTTCATGGTGCTGTGTGGGCATAACCAGTCTGCCTACTACAATGTTAAGCGTATTGGCGGCAAAATTGTATACGAGTTGCTTCATGACTATCAGGATGCTGCTCTGGGCGGAGCTGGCTATATCCGCATGATGTATTTCGACCTGAAGAAACAACTGATGTACATGGTGCCGTATTCTCCGATTACGGACGACAACTACGGGTTTTTCCAGCAAAAGCATGAGAATTATACGATTCCGCTCAATTTTAGCAAAGAGCCGATAGAGCTTGCTACTGACTACATTGGCGTGAAGGGCAGCAAGCCGAAACTGCTTGGAGAAGGTCCTGCCGCTCCGAATACAGGGATGGCTGAGTACGTTTGGGGCCTGCGGGAAGCCAATAAGCCGTACACGTGGTACGCTGTCGCCAAAAATGCTAACTCAGGCATCGAAGTGAAATCGCAGGAACGCACCTTCACGATAGCGGAACCCGTCGTGCAGTCAATCCGACTTGGCGGATTGAAGCCGATGAAAATCGGGGAGACACAATCCGCGGTGGTGGAGGCCACGTACACTGACGGTCGCCTTGCGCCGGCACTAGGATACATCATTATCAGCAGCAGACCGGAAGTTGCCCGAGTGAATGTTAACGGTAGTATTACGGCGCTGTCTGGGGGTGAAACGGTCATCACGGCGATGCTCGGTTCACTCACTGCATCCTATCGTTTGCTCATTCAAGCGAACGAATCGGCTCCGCCGTCGGTGAAGTCGATTGAGCTCAGCGGCTTACGAGGAGCGACGGAAGGAGAGGTTCTTCAAGCTGGGGTGAGCGCAGCATATAGTGACGGAAGCTCTAGCTTCCTGCTGGAGCCGGGGAAAGCGCCGCTGCCTGGGCTGATTCTGACCACCTCCGACCCCCGTGTGGCAGAATTGGAAGCAGGCACTGGGAAAGTAAAGACGCTGCAAGCTGGACAGACAGTTATCGAGGCTACCTACCGTGAGCTTCGCAGCAGCTATACGCTACTCGTACGTGCTGTGCCACAGCCAGAGGCTCCTAAGCTGCAAGGTATTGTGCTTGAAGGCGTGCAGTCGCTCAAGATGGGACAGCAAGGCAAAGCGAACGTATTTGGCTTATACGGTCCTGCTGCTGTGAAGGAACCAATTGTCGACGATTTGCAGTGGACTAGCAGCTACCAAGCAGTTGCCATGGTTGATGTGGAAGGCATGTTAACTCCGCTAAAGCCAGGGAAAAGCACCATTACCGTCTGGTACAAGGGTTGGGAGACTAGCGCCGAATTGACGGTGCTTGCAGCTGACAATTCGGGTAACTCAGGTGGCAATGGCAATGGTGGTGGCATTGGAAACGGCAGCAGCAGTGGCGGCACATCTGGTTCCCCAATTCCTGCTCCTGGGCCATCTGGCTTGCCGGGAGCCGTGGATCCGGCCTTCATTCAGACCGTTCTTCCAAGTCATCTCGTTGTGACAGGGAACAAAGGAGTATCGCAGGTCAAAGTGGAGGCAGGGAAGTCTCAGGTAGAGTTGCCCTATGCGCTTATACCGGAGCTTCGGTCAGACCAGCTTGCGCTTCAGTTCGGCTGGGGAACGTTAACGGTCCCTGTCCGCTCTCTGCAAATGGAGCGAACGAGCCCAACGGGCACTCGCAAGGATCAGACATCTTTGGTCGTCTCTTATCGTACTTGGGATGACGATTTGCTGGAAGTTTTGACGGAGCTGCAAAAGAACTCGGCTGTGAACGTGGAGCCATTGGCTCATATGCTGCATGTGGCATGGAACGATCCGGCCTCAGTAGGACAGACCGCTGAGCTGCGTTTGCCGCTGCCGCCTCAAGCTCACGCCAAACGGCTTGGCTTGTATCGCGTGACTGGGGACGGATCGGTGCGATTGCAATCTCCGAACCGTTCGCAAAGTGCCAGTGAAGCCATATTTACTTTATCAGGTGGCGGCGACTATGTAGTGCTCGATTACAGCATCCGCTACCCGGATGTAGCGAACCACTGGTCAGCTGACGTCGTCGGCGACCTCGCAGCAAGGCGTATGTTCAGCTCTATGGTGGCGGAACCAATCGTGTCTGGCAGCGGCCCGCAGAGCTTCTATCCAGAAAAGCCGGTGACCCGCGCCGAGTTCGCCGCATTATTAGCGCGAAGTCTGGAGCTGCCAAAGGGAGCGCCGTCAGCTTTTACAGACTTGCCGACGACGGCTTGGTATACACAAGAGGTAGCTGCTGCCCTGCAAGCAGGCATCGTGCAGGGCGTTAGCGAGCGCGAGTTTGTGCCGGACGCGCTCATTACGCGTGAGCAGATGGCTGCCATGCTGATGAGAGCATGGAATTTCACCCATAAGGATGCAACCAAAGCGTCGTCTGAAGCAGCTTTTGCAGATTGGAACGATGTGAGCGAATGGGCGAAAGAGTATGTGGTGTCTGCGGCTGCACTTCGTCTACTGAACGGCCGGGAGGAAGGCAGCTTCGTTCCGAAAGGAAACGCAACACGGGCTGAAGCTGCGCAGGTCATCCATAATTACCTATTTATACCGGAAGGGCGATAGTGCCCTCCGAAGGCTAGCAATGGTTGGATTTCTTTAGTAAAGGCGATATACTGAACGTAGATGTTAAATATAGGTAACACTATTAAATTGACGGTGGTGGCCACGCTTGTCGCTTTTGGCTCAAGAACGTAAAGATCTAATTATGCAAACCCTGATGCGCGAAGGAAAGGTGAAGGTGCTGCCGATGGCCGAAGAGCTCGGCGTGTCTTCCGAAACCATTCGCCGTGATTTGGATGTACTGGAGATGGAGGGCCGTCTTCAGCGTGTATATGGCGGAGCCATCCGTTCTGGGCATGAGAACGGTGAACCGCCCTTCCAGCAGCGCCGTGAGTTGTACGCCGACGCCAAGAAGAAGATTGGGGCGCGTGCAGCCCAATTGATCCAGGATGGAGACACGATAATCCTGGACGTGGGCACGACCATGATGGAGCTTGCCAAGTCCATCCAGGGTAAACGTAATTTAACCATTTTAACGAATTCATTGCCGATTGGTACGTACTTATCTGAAGCGCTGAATTCGAATACCTTCAGCGGCAAGGTGTTTCTGCTCGGTGGACAACTGAATCCTGAACAGCAATCTTTGACAGGTCCGCTGTGCGAGCAAATGATGAAACAGTTTTTTGTGAATAAGGCATTCTTGTCGATTGGCGGCATTGCGCTGAGTAGCGGTGTGACGGACTACGATCTAAACGAGACGCACATTTCCAAAGAATTTGCCAAATCAGCGAATGAAGTTATCATCCTGGCTGACCAATCGAAGATCGGGGTGCAGGCTTTCGCCCAGATCATGCCGCTTGAGCAGATCGATATGGTCATATCGGATCAGAATTATCCGAAGGATTGGAAGCACGTTCTGGACGAGCAGGGAATTTGTTGGGTTACCTGCGAATAACCGTCCTGCAGCTGAAAAATCTACTTAACTAGGTTAGTTCTCGGTCAGACAGCTTGAAGCAGCAGAGAAAACGAAAAAAGAATCGGGTTCTAGAGCGGGGGAACGATTGTTCCCTCGCTTTTTTGTGTTTTGTCGCAGGGGTCAAGGGACAAGTAGAATATCGCTTTATATTTTTCTGGTAATTGGGTTTTTAGCAGATTTCAGTTCGTTGGACCCCTATTAGCTGCAAATTGATTTCTATAATCTTTTGGCGTCAGGACAGCAACTTTTTTAAAAACACGACTGAAATATTTTTCATCCTGATATCCTACCATTTGGGCGATTTGGGCGATCTTAAGGTTCGGATTCGTCAGGAGCATCTTCGCTTTTTCAATTCTGATGCGATTGAGATAATCGATGAACGTTTCATGAAATTCCTGTTTGAATTTACGGGAAATGTATTCCCTGTTTAAATGGAAACGCTCAGAAATATCGGTCAGCGATATTTCTTGATTGTAATTCGTCCGAATGAAGCGCGCAATTTCGCGCATGGATGAGCTGCGATTATTTATTTGAATTGTCGTAAGGAATTGTGATAGTTCCATCAACTCCCGCATGATTTGTTGCTCGAGTGCGGGTAACGATAAGTTTCCTTCTTTATTAAAGGGAATGTTAAAGGACGATGATGCGGCAGAGGCAGGCTCTGTGATATCACCAAGAAGCTCTTCCATCCAGCGAGCCTTGGCAACGTTATATTCGTCCCGCCATTTCTCTAATTGATCGAACGAAATATGATCCATAGCAGATACGATTTGAAACCATTTTTGTAAAGCCTCTTGGATTGGTTCTGCTCTACCTGTCTTGATTGCCATGCGGAAATCTTCTTCAAATTGACTGAAACGAAGTGTGTTGGTCCGGGATGTCTCCGTTATCGCATATTCGGAGATTGGTCCGGATGAACAGAGTAAGTTACGTTGGTGGAGGGCCTTAAGCGCTGTGACATATGCATGATGCAGACCGTCTGGAAATTCAGCTTTGAGGCCAATCCCCATTTGAATATGGGTTTTCAGCGTTCGTACAATTCCCTCTTGAATCTCCTCTATCGTTTTTCGGACAAAGTCCAAGTCATCCCAAAGTATCAGCACAATTTCGTGCCGTTTGTACCAGTTCCGAAATGCAATTCCACTCTGTTTCGTTTGTATGAACTCATTGCAAATGTTGATAAGCGAGAAAATAAGCAGATCCAGGTTCGATTCGAATTTTTCACGAATTGAACGCTCTAGGGTATTGACATCAAGTATCGCGATACAGCACGAACGAGCGGTTTTCAATGCCGGGAATTCCCGAAATAGGGTCTCCCAACTGATCAAGGCGTCTTTAGTTTCGTATTCCCCTAGTAAATTGGACAACAATTTGTCTTTGTAAAACGGCTTCAGCTCGTTAACCTCCATGGCTAACTGAACATATTGAAGTTGTTCCATTTGGGCATCGTGTAAACTTCTTAGTGCTTTGCTGATTGCTTCCTGGAGATGCTTCTGTACAATGGGCTTTAGCAAATAATCGACTCCGCCACTTTTGACCGTTTGCCGGACATACTCAAAATCGTTATATCCACTAATTACGATGACCTTACACTTGGGGGCATGGATTTGTATCCATTCCATAAGTTCGATGCCTGTAGTAATCGGCATCATAATGTCGGTAATGATTAGCTGAGGTTGTTCGGTCTTAATGATACTTATTGCCTCGGTGCCGTCTACCGCCTCAAGTAAATGACTGATGCCCATGGATTCCCAGTTAATCAAGTAACGTATGGAAGTGCGAACATGCTTTTCATCGTCAACGATTAGTACTTTCATGAAGATTCCTCCTGAGGATTTAGTGGAATCACTAGTGTCACTATAAGGCCGTGCGACGTCTGTCCTTCTAATTCCATATTTGCTCTGTCACCGTAATAGATAAGAAGACGAGACATGACGTTGATCAGGCCGATCTTTTCCCCTTGTCCTGTTTGCGTAGTTTTAAGCAGTGTAAGCTGACGTTTGAGTGCAGTCATCTTCGCTTCGGGCACACCTATCCCGTTATCTTCCACACGGATATAAAGGGTTTCCTCTTCAATCCAAGCAACAATCCGTAAACGACCGATTCCTGCCGTAGAATGAAACCCGTGTTTGAAAAAATTTTCAACAAGCGGTTGCACAATCATTTTGGGTATCGGAATGTTTGCTGTAGACACGTCAATTTCGGTTTCGATTTGCAACTTTTCTTCAAAGCGCTGTTGTTGGAATAACAAATAGTAGTTGACGTATTCAATTTCACGAGATAAAGGAACAATGGCTTCCTCTGTATTCATGCTGTAATGCATCATTTGCCCGAGCGAAGAGACAAGCGCATACACTTTGGGAGAACCGCTTTCAAGTGCTGTCGCGCCAATCAACTGCAAGGCGTTGTTCATAAAGTGCGGATTAATTTGTGCCTGCAGCATTTTCAACTGAGTCGTCTTGTTGGCCAGATTTAGCCTATATTCCCGAAGAATCAGGTCGTTGATGGTGGACATCATCGTTCGGAAACGGAGGGCTAGCGTACCGATTTCGTCTACCCTGTCGATGTCGATTGGATACTCCAAGTGCCCTGCTTGAATCTGGTTCATGCTGCGGATCAGTTTTTTAATCGGATGCGTAAGACGGATGGAAACGGTCAATACGGCCGCTATCGCAATAGTAAGGGCAAAGATACCTAAAGCTGTGTTGATAATCGTCAAGTTACGAGTATCTTCATACAATTGTGAGTTAGGAATACGTTTGACGATCGTCCAATTCAAAGAAGGCAAAGCCACGTTTGAATAAAAAATCATGCCGCTAAAGTCTATCTCATTCCACTCCATATTTCCGCTGACATCGTTTTTGGAAAGCACCTGTTTAATCCAAGCATCCTGGCGTATTTGACCGATAACCGCATCGTCAGATGCAAAAATAATCGAACCGCTTTTGTCAATAATATAAAAATCTTCTTTATCTTTGTTGTATAGCTGAGAACTCAATTTGCTTAATGCATCGAGCTTTATATCAATGGCGAGAAAGCCGATTTGCTCCGGGGATGGAACACGAAATAAAGGACGTTGAAGGGTAAATACTAACTCCGGATTTGAATAGGCAAGCTGCTGAACGCCATAATGGCTGCTCAGATGCGTAGGGGCAGTCCAGACTGCATAAGGGGAGAGTTTCCTTTCATTCACAGGCGGGGAGTCTGTTTGTTGGCGATCAAAGAAGCTTTGAGTCTTTAAGAAGGAAGTTTGATTTTTGTTGATATAAAGATAAACCTGATACACATCATTCGCAGATTGAAAAACTAGCTGTAAGGTAGTAAAAACATAGGATTCATCTTCATACCCTGTTACTCCTTCTGACAAGATGGTTTCCATGGTTTTGTTGCCATATGGGATTAGAGAGGCTTTATTCAGCCTCTCCAAATAATTGATCAAGTTCGTTTTACCTTCGGTAATGAGCCTGCTGTTCTCCAAGACCGTCTGCGCTTTAACTGATTCCTTGGTATAAAAGTACGTAACGGTAATTGAGGCTGCAATTGGGATAAGCGTGGAAATCAGCATCAGCGCGATGAGTTTATATCGAATGCTGGATTGTAAAAAACGCATAAGTCCCTCACCCCTTAAAGATGCTGATAACGTTTTTGATCTTACTACATGAGGTCAGAATCGTCCACCAAATTGCACAAATTCCTGAGTGGGATCATCGTGGTACTCTCGTTACAATAAAACTACTCTAACAAAGTAAATGAAAGGAACAGTGATATGAAAACCTGGATGAAATCAGAGTATATGCAGCAAACAGTGTTCGTGGGACCAGCGTTTTTAGCTTTCTTTATTGTCGTTTTACTGCCTTTGTGCCTTGGTATTTATTATTCTTTTACCAACTGGAACGGGGTATCAGGCAGTATTGAATGGATAGGATTCGCCAATTTTATCAGTATTTTCACACATGATCCTGATTTTATCCGATCCTTTTTGTTTACAGCGCGCTTTATGTTAGCGGTTGTTGTATTCAGCAATGTGATTGGCTTTGCATTGGCGTTGATCTTGTCCAAGCAGTTAAAGTCGCGCAATTTGCTGCGAACGGTCTTTTTCATGCCTAACGTATTAGGGGGACTGCTGCTCGGATTCATTTGGCAATTTATTTTCGTACAAAGCTTCCCAGTTCTTGGAGAGGTTACTAAGATGGGGGTGTTCCAGCTTTCCTGGCTGGGTACGGAGGCGACAGCGTTTTGGGCTCTTGTGATTGTAAGCGTTTGGCAGGGAGCCGGCTACTACATGGTAATTTACGTCGCAGGACTTACGAATGTGCCCAAAGACCTCATTGAAGCGGCAGCGATTGATGGTGCGAAAAATCACCAGGTTTTGCGCCACATTATTCTTCCACTTATTATGCCAGCTATTACAGTTTGCTTGTTTTTAAGTGTCGCTTGGGCATTTAAATCATTTGATCTGAATTTCTCGCTGACGCAGGGAGGGCCGTTTAAGTCAAGCGAATCCATCGCCATGAATATTTATAACGAGGCATTCAAGAATAACCGATTCGGACTTGGCACAGCGAAAGCACTTGTCTTCTTTATCGCTGTATCGTTCATTACCGTGCTCCAGGTTTCGATTACGAAAAAAAGGGAGGTGGATATGTAATGAAACACAGCGCATACTCTTCCAAGCTGTTGACTATCGAGGTGTTGACGTTGCTGCTTGCCTTACTATTCCTAGTTCCGTTTTACTTTCTCTTTGTAAATTCTTTTAAAACGTTTGCTGAACTTCTCACAAACACAGCCAGCTTACCGACCAAGTTGAACTGGGATAACTACATCCGGGCTTGGAACGTTCTTCACTTCCCGCGCGCTTTGTCTAATTCCATCATCATCACCATTTCGAGCGTAAGCTCCATGGTTATCATTGCATCGATGGCTGCATACCGACTAGCACGCCGGTCCAATCGGATGAACCGAGCTTTGTTTACCCTGTTCATTACCGCGATGGTAGTTCCATTTCAAGCTATAATGATTCCGCTTGTCAAGGTTGGGAATTGGCTCCACTTTTTGAATAGCTTCTACGGAATTGTACTTTGCTATGCAGGTCTTGGCGTTTCTTTTTCATTATTTTTGTATCATGGATTTATTAAATCCATTCCGCCTGAGATCGAGGAGTCGGCTGTTGTTGACGGCTGCAATCCTTATGCCGTATTTTGGAGAATTATTTTTCCGCTGCTTAAACCGATGACCGTCACTGTGATTGTGTTGCAAAGTTTATGGATATGGAATGACTTCCTTCTTCCGCTGCTTGTCCTTCAGGACAAGGGGCTGCAGACCGTGCAATTAGCGACTAACGCTCTTTTCGGGCAGTATACCAAACAATGGGATTTGGCGCTTGCTGCACTAGTTATGGGGATTGTGCCTATCCTTCTTTTTTTCCTGTTCATGCAGCGTCACATCATGGAAGGCATCACAGCTGGGGCGGTGAAAGGATAGGAAAGAAAAGACGAAGGGAAGATTAGCTACCTCAAATTTGTCCACTTTAAAAGTCAATACTATGAGTGTCAGGAACATGGCGTTCAATTTTATAATTTTCTTGTAAGAATCATATAAATCGGGAGGTCAACATGATGAGAAAATGGGTTACTAGCGCTGCTGTTCTCGTATTTACAGGTTCCTTAATGACAGCATGCGGAACAAATAAAGAAAACAGCGATGCAGCAGGAAGCACGGCGACGAGCAAACCCCAGGAAGCGGTTGTCAATGTTTTCAATTTTAAGGTGGAAATTTCGCAGGAGTTTGACCGATTGGCTAAGGAATACGAAAAGACGCATCCAGGCGTTAGAATCAATGTCTCTACGGTAGGTGGAGATGATTACAATACGCAATTGAAGGCGAAATTCGCAGCGGCAGATATGCCGGACATTTTCAATAATGAAGGTTATCGTCAGTTAGATACGTGGATTGAGCAAATTGAGGATCTTTCGGATCAGCCATGGGTAGCTGATGTGATTGACCTTGCGAAAGAGCCGATGACCAAAAATGGCAAGGTGTACGGAATGCCGATGAATCTCGAAGGTCTGGGGTTCCTTTACAATAAAGAGCAATTTCAGAAAGCGGGGATTACCGAGTTGCCGACGACGTTGTCGCAATTGGAGGAGACCTCGAAGAAATTGCAAGGAGCTGGATTCACTCCGTTTATGAATCATTATGGAAGCTTGTATACGCTAGGTTACCACGCTTTTTATCAAGCCATGGGCAAACAGAAGGATACGGGCGCTTTCATTAATGAATTGAGTAGCGGTACAGCTCATTTTGCTGGAAATCCGATTTTCATAGATTGGATCAAGCTATTGGACATGACCGTCAAATACGGCAATAAAAATCCGCTGACAACGGATTATAGTAACGGAACTTCGCAGTTTGCGGCGGGGAAAGCCTCTATGACCATCGGAGGTAACTGGGTTCAGCCTATTGTAGACAAGGTTGATCCAAACCTGAAAATCGGTATTTTGCCAATGCCAATTAATGATGACAAAGCTTTAAATGACAACATTTATGTCGGGGTCCCTAATAACTGGGTTGTTAATAAAAATTCCAAGGTGAAAAAAGAAGCAAAAGACTTCCTCAACTGGCTCGTTACTTCCGATACAGGAAAGCAATACTTAACGAAAGACTTCAAATTTATTCCTGCGTTCAAAAGCATTCAGGCGGATCCAACAAGCGTCGGCAGCATTGGAGAAGATGTTGCCAAGTATATTAAGGATGGCAAGATTCGGGGCTGGCAATGGTCCAGATATCCAGATGGAGCCACTCAGGAATTCGGTGCTTCCATTCAGAAATATGTGGCAGGCAAAATAAACGGCGATCAAATGCTTGCAGAATTTCAATTGGCTTGGGATAAATTGAACAGGAAATAAAAAAGGATGTTTGTAGTGGGGGAGACGGCCGTAACATGGTGTCCCCCCTTTCCATTTTATACGTCGCGGAAAGCAGTAAATGAAAGGATGATTCGATGTTTCGCTGGCAAGCTGTGTTTCTTGTGCTGGTGGGTGCAGCCAGTTACGGCTTTCTGGCCGCAGTGACCAAGATCGGTTATAGGAGCGGATTTCATCTCGGCGAGTTGATTGGGAGCCAAATGTTTGTCGGTGTCATTGTGCTATGGCTGCTTGCTTTATGGAGGAATAAGGGGAAGCTGCCGTTTACACTGCCAGAAGCGTCAAAGCTGATTGCCGTTGGAACGTTAAGCGGAATGACGGGTATTTTGTATTATGTCTCCATACGAACGATTCCAGCTTCCCTCGCTATTGTGCTGTTGTTTCAATTTGTGTGGGTCGGGGTTTGGTACGAGTGGATTTTTGAACGGAAGAAGCCATCGCTGGAGACGTTGATGTCCGTAGGAGTGTCCTTGTTTGGCGGGTTCCTGGCATCTGGAGTTGTTCATGACGGGTGGACGCAGATATCTCTTGTAGGTGTGTTGGCTGGCTTGGTAGCGGCATTCTCATATGCAGGTACCTTATATGCCAGTGGGAAAGCTGTGGTTCATATGAACCCATGGTTTCGCAGTTCGTTAATGGGAACGGGGGCCATGCTGCTTGTATGGGGTGTTTTTCCTCCGTACTATCTGGTAACAGGCTTATGGTGGAACGTACACATATGGATTCCCATTGCACTAGGAATAATGGGGCTTATCCTCCCTATGCTTTGTTTTGTATTCGGAGCACCCAAAATAGGTACTCAAATGACGACGCTGCTTTGTTCCGTTGAGCTGCCTATCGCCATATTTATGGCACGGTTTGTGTTTATGGAAGCGATAGGTGGACTACAGTGGCTGGGGGTTTGCCTGATTGTTGCGGGACTTATTATGAAGTTCATGTTTTCATCACGAACTTGGAAGGTGAGGGCATTACCGCAACGCTAATATAAGAAGAGAGTAGGTAGACAGGATATGGAAAATCGGGTAGACGTATGGCTTGAGAAGCTGACACTTAAAGAAAAGGCACGTTTATGTGCGGGCGCAGACTTGTGGAGCACAATAGCAGTGGAGCGCCTTGGTATACCTTCCCTTTTCATGGCAGACGGTCCGAATGGGATTCGGAAGGAGCAAAATGATGTGTTATTGGGAGGCGCAGCTCCAGCGACCTGTTTTCCGACAGCATCAGCACTCGGTTCATCGTGGAATACAGGGCTTTTGCATGAAATAGGTAGGGCATTAGGTAAGGAATGCAATCGTTTGGGGGTCGATTTACTGCTTGGCCCAGGCATCAATATGAAACGTTCCCCTTTATGCGGCAGAAATTTTGAATATTATTCCGAGGATCCCTTTTTGTCAGGAGAATTAGGAGCAGCTTTCGTTACTGGCGTGCAAAGCCAAAAGGTTGGTGCAACTCTCAAGCATTATGCCTGCAACAATACGGAATTCGAAAGAATGACCATCAATTCTGAGGTAGATGAGCGGACACTGCGTGAAATTTATTTGGCCGCGTTTGAGCGTATCGTGAAAAAAGCGAATCCATGGGCCATTATGTCCGCCTATAACAAGGTGAATGGCACGTATGTTTCTGAGAACAACTATTTGTTGAATGACATACTGCGCAATGAGTGGGGGTTTCAGGGAATCGTCATGTCGGACTGGTTAGCCGTTAACGACAGAGTTAATAGTGTGGAAGCGGGATTGAATCTGGAAATGCCGGGACCGGCTGATTCGAGCTGTGAGCAAATTATTGAAGCTGTCCATGCAGGTCGCCTTGATGTAAGTACATTGGACAATGTCGTACGCAATCTCTTGTCAGTTATTGAAAGTGTAAGTGAACCGAGAAAAATGGATGACGAATGGAACTTCGATGATCATCATCTGCTTGCTCAACAAGCTGCTGAGGAATGTATCGTCTTGTTGAAAAATGATCGGCAAATACTTCCTCTTGATCCGAAGCAAATTGCTTCTATCGCTGTGGTCGGGAAGTTCGCGCTGAGTCCGTTATATCAAGGGGAAGGCAGCGCGAAGGTCAATCCGACTCGGTTGGATGTTCCACTGGAGGAATTACGTAATATAGTCGGAAGCGGGAGCGACCTTCAATTCGCGCAAGGATATCTAGAAGAGGATGAACCTAACGAGGAGCTTCTTATTGCAGCGGTAAGCTTAGCCAAGGAAGCGGAGGTTGCTTTGCTGTTCGTTGGGATACCCCAAGGCGAAGCGTGTGACAGAACACACATCGATTTACCAGCTAATCAAATCAATTTGATTAAAGCGGTTGCTGCCGTTCAAAGCAACTGTGTCGTTATTATTAATGCTGGTTCTGCCGTTGGGATGGATGCCTGGATCGAGGCTGTTCCGGTTGTTGTGGATGCTTGGATGCCTGGGCAAGCTGGAGGTGGGGCAGTAGCGAAAATCTTATTCGGACTAACGAATCCATCCGGCAAGTTGTCGGAGACTTTTCCTGTTAAGCTCTCTGACAACCCCTCTTATTTGAACTTCCCCGGTGAAAATGGAAAAACGCTGTATGGTGAGGGATTGTTTATTGGCTATCGTTATTACGATAAGAAAGAGATCGAGCCTCTCTTTCCGTTCGGCCACGGATTGTCGTACACTTCATTCGAGTATACGAATTTAACGTGTGACCGTAAGCAATTGAAGGATTCCGATCCATTGACAGTGACGATTGACATAACGAATACGGGCGACTGCCCTGGTATGGAAATTGTTCAATTGTACATCCATGATCAGGCATGCCGCTGGGTTCGGCCTGAGAAGGAATTAAAAAGTTTTGCTAAAGTGGCTTTAGATACAGGCGTAACAAAGACGGTCTCTTTTGTTTTGAATCCAAGAGATTTTTGTTATTACGATTCTGCGCTCAAAATGTGGACGACGGACACCGGATACTTTACCATCATGGTCGGAAGTTCTTCTCGAGATATTCGCTTATCTGTCGATATGTATATGGAGATTACTTGTAAGCCAATGGTACCCATGAACGAGAATCATCCGATTAAAGACTGGCTGAACACAAAGACAGGACGGGATGCAATTCAATATATAGGCGAGCATCATGTTAAGGACCAAAAGTTAAAGAATGATATTTTAAATCACAATATGAACGCTTTTTATTTACAAATGCCTATTTATAAATTTATTAAGCTTCTTTCTTCAGGAGATAAAGAGGCGAATTTTTTGATGGATAAGTTTTTTTGATGAGCTACTAACCGTAATGAGAAACGAATTATTCTTCAATCTGGCTACTGTTTTTAAGCGCCTCCTGATTTGGAACGCGGCTTTCCGAAATAACCTCGCTAACGGTGCCTAATCTCAAGCCCTTTCTTTCGATTACTGTAATCATCTCGTCAAGAGCTTGGCTAGATGATTTTGTGGGATGCATCAATATTAAATAGCCTGGCTTAATGTTATTTTCAATTTTTTGAACAATCGATTGAGGAGTTGGATTTCTCCAATCGACGGTATCTAATGTCCAAAGTATTGTTTTTAAATTTAGTTCCTTCGCAATCTTCACAGTTTCCATATCAAAATCGCCTGAAGGCGGCGCGAATAAGGTGTTACGAACATTTAAATTAGAAACAAGCAGCTGTTCCGTTCTGGTTATCTCTCTAATAGCTTGAGCTCTATCCAGCTGGCTCATATTTTTGTGGGAATAGGCGTGGTTGGATAATTCATGTCCTTCCGCTGCTATGTCTTTGGCTAAATCGATATTCTTTTTTAACCAAGAACCATCTAGGAAAAAGGTCGTCTTTGCATGATGTTTTTTTAATACTTCGCGTATATGAGGAAGATATTCATTTCCCCAAGCGACATTAATCATGAAGGAAACTAGAGGTTTCGAGGGATTCCCCCTGTGAATCGGTTGAGCCCCTAAGTTCCCCAGGCTAATTTGGGGTTTAATTTCTTTATACAGGTATTGAATGGCACTTAAATGAATAACTCCCTTATTGAGTTCATAGGTCTTTTCCACATCGATCTCAATACCGTTGTAACCGGGGATGGCTTTCCATATCTCATCAATCCTTGCGTTTATAGGGGCTATTCGCCTTAAGGTAGCCTCGTTCTTGATTGTATCCATCAAATCTGCCCTTACCCGTGTTTCATTCGGTGTTAATGGGTTGATTATTTTCGAGGATGAGCGATTGATCATAGCATTTGCAGTAGTTTCAGAAAGAAAACTCAAGCTAGAACCCAGAATTAACAATTTCATTAACAATTTCATTTCCATTGTATACCTCTAGTTTTCCATGAGAATTAGATAGCTATGAAAAATTATGCTCCAATGGATTCAAAAATATTAAAAAAGATCTAAGAGCACCCTGAAGGAATAGGTACACAAATTAAGGGCAAACTTTCAATGCTAAACCTACTTTACATCCGGGATTTGGAGGGACGTTATCCCTTGAAGAAGCCGCATTCTACTTCTATCGAGTTTACAAAGCAGCAACATGCTTCTTTAACAAGCTATCATCTTAATCAACATACCAATAAAACCATCGATCTACTTAAACAACTACACCATTTCAGAGTGCGAGGGCAACAACAGCAGAAGGAAACATTTCAGTATTTATCTCAAACCGTACAGCAAGTATCACTAGCTTTAAATCAAATTTCCCAGAGTCTAAAAACCTACACAATTATTGATGATTTACTTCAACAAATTGAAATCGCTGAACGACAATTAGAACAAGAAGGCCGACAACAATATCAAGAAAGGGAACGCCGCGATTTGTCTTTCGACGAGAATGATGAAAATCAAGTTCAACAGCATAATGATATTCAAAATGAGTTCTACTTCTAGTAAGCGTTGAAAAAGGGAAATAGCCCCGCTGCATCTGAAGCGAGGCTAGAAAAGTTCATTTGATCACGTGTTTTATGTGTAGATTTATTCTATTTAGATTTCCATGATAATAGGAAGAATTACGGGTCTTCTTCCGGTATTCTCATATAAAAAACGTCCCAAAACTGCTTTTACACTAATTTTAAGCGAGCTCCAATGATTAGCATTTTCAATCTGTAATTTGTTAATCGTGTCAGTTACGATACGACTTGCTTCGTCCAAGAGGCCTTCAGATTCACGAACATACACAAATCCTCGCGAAATAATGTCGGGTCCTGATAAAATCTTCCCATCAATTTTGCTAAGCGTAATCACCGTGACAAGAATACCGTCTTCAGCAAGATGCTTTCGGTCGCGTAAAACAATGTTTCCAACATCGCCTATGCCCCAACCATCCACTAAGGTATTTCCCGCAGTCACTTTTCGTTTCTGGTAGGCAACTGATTTCTCAATATCCACAACCTCACCATTATTAATGATGAAAATATTGTTTTTATCTACACCAACGGATTCAGCTAACAAACCATGCTGATGAAGCATTCGATATTCCCCGTGGATAGGTATAAAATATTTAGGTTTCATTAATGTGAGCATTAACTTTAATTCTTCTTGGCTAGCGTGCCCCGAAACATGCATACCCGTTACAGTACCTGAACCATAAATGACTTTTGCCCGCAATCGAAATAAATTATCTACGATATGAGCTACATTTCGTTCATTTCCAGGTATGGGGCTTGCCGAAAAAATGACGGTATCGCCTGGCAGAATTTCTACCTGCCGATGAGTCGAACTGGCTAGGCGGGATAAAGCCGCCATGGGTTCCCCTTGGCTCCCGGTACAAAGTATAGCTATTTGGTCACTATCTAACTTGTTCACCAGATCTGCTTCAACGAGCATTCCTTCAGGAATAGTTAAATATCCAAGCTCCGAAGCGATACTCACTACAGTAACCATGCTTCGGCCAAGCAAAGCTAATTTTCGATTTGTTGCCTCTGCAGCATCGATGACTTGCTGTAGGCGATGAACATTAGAAGCAAAGGTTGAAATAAATACTTTTTGTTTAGCTTTGCTAAACGCTTCTTTGATGTGTTCACCTACACTTCGTTCGGATGGGGTAAAACCAGGGCGTTCGGCATTGGTGCTCTCCGATAATAAGGCTAATACGCCCTTCTTACCGATTGCGGCCATTTTATAAAAATCTGGATATTGTTCATTTACTGGAGTCAAATCGAACTTGAAATCTCCCGTATGGACAACAACACCTTCAGGTGTATCGAAAACAACGCCTAAACAATCTGGTATGCTATGGCTAGTTTTGAAAAATGTTGTTGTAATTGAACCTAATGAGATGCTTGAATCAGAGGTAATCTGAATTAATTGGGTTTCAGCCGTAAGCTTGGCTTCCTTTAACTTGCTTTCAATTAATCCTAGCGTTAGGCGTGTAGCATAGATAGGCATATTCAATTGCTTTAATACGTAGGGTATGCCCCCTATATGATCTTCGTGGCCGTGGGTTATAATCAGACCTCTAACTTTATCGTGATGCTCGATTAAATACGAAATATCGGGAATGATCAGGTCGATTCCCAATAAGCTTTCATCAGGAAACTTGGAGCCGCAATCGATAACAACGATATCATTATCATACTGGATGGCATACATATTCTTTCCAATCTCATATACGCCTCCTAGGGCAAAAAGAGATAGCTTGTTTTTTGAAGTAACCAAAATTTCTCCTCCATCAGAAAGGTTTTTGGTTAGTTTTCCCAAAATTTGATGCATTTATTACATGCATGTAGCTCTGAAAATAAAAAACTATCCTCATACGGATTAATGATTCCGCTGTGAGGATAGTTTTTTGATTCATATTCTAGTATTTGGCGCCCGAAAAAGCTGCACCCAAAATGAGTACGAAAATGATGACATAAAGAACGATACCAATACCCATCCAAATTAATGTGGCTTTGGCATAATTAGATTTAGAAGCGTTTGTTCCGCCACCAAATGCCCAAACGAATAGCATAATGAGGTTAACGATTGGGATCGCCATGAGCAGGATCGTAATCATCCATTCCTTCAAGCTAATGACAGAATTAGATGGTTGAGACGAGTAGTTCGCGTGAGATTGTTGACCCACAGATGTTTGTGTTTCCAAGAAAATCCAGCTCCTCTAGTTGAGTAATATATAGCTTACAATATGAAATATTCGGCGTTATTTGCCAAAATCCTTCTTGGGAGGCCTAATTTATTTGTTCCTTATAGGGTTGACATAATCGTCTTGTTTTTACCTGTTCGTTTTGCTTCATACAGTAAAGTGTCCGACTCTGTGAATAATAAGGATTTATTGCTGCCTTTCTTATAGCTAGAAAGGCCGATAGAAACAGAAACCTGCTTGTTTTCCATTTCAGGTTGAAGAGCACTGTGAATGAGCATACGGATGCGTTCAGCAGTCTGAAAAGCGTATAACAACGATTTTTCCGTGAAAATGATCGTAAATTCTTCGCCGCCGTAACGTGCAACGATTTCACTGGGGGATACGGCTTCACTAATAACTTTAGCGACCCGCTTTAATATCAAATCACCTACGGCATGACCGTATGTATCATTAATGGATTTGAAATTATCGATATCCACGATAGCCAGATGAAGTGGGAGAAGGTTGACCTCGCTTTGCTCGACTAATTCATCGAGGTACTCATGGAATGTCTTGTGATTATAGAGATCGGTTAGAGCATCCGTTTTGGAGAGCTTGTCCATGACGGCTGTTTTCACGAGTAGTTCTTGTTCGGACTGTATCGTTTTTCCTAAATAGTCAATCAAAGAAAGACCTCTTTTAAGCAGTCCGACTTCGACAACAAATAGGCTTATCATCGTAAAGAAAAAGGCGAACAAGTCGAGAAGATTATTACTTGCTTGAAGGGATGAAGAAAACTGATACATGATAAAAAATAAAACGAGAACGCAAATAAGCGTAATGACCAATACTCGCATTTGATAAAAAAATAACGAAACCAACAAGGGTAATGCGAACACGTAGGCAATTCCATGGATGAGGGGATTTACGATAATCAGAACAGAGGTAATACTAACGCCTGTAAGTACAATGAAATAAGCATTTGGCTTCTGCCAAGTACGATGAATATACTCATGGATAGCCATAATCACGAGCAGGATGACGGTGGGAAGGATCATTCTAATCCAGATGAAATATACGATTTCTTCTGGAGTTTGATGAATGATGACGACAAGACATGTAAGTTCTGCTGCTATTGATATGACAATCAAAATCCAGTAGGAATTGAGAATAAGGCGGCACCAATAGTTAATACGTTCGGTTAAAATAGCGTTTATCATAAAAAGCTCCTATTCGTTGTTCACCGATATGACAAGTATTAGCTCTGAAAACGGCGGATTCCTTTATTTTTCAACCTACGCTCTGTTATCATGAGGGAAATACTTACTAAGGGAGTTTATTGTGTATGAATTACAAGCTGCTCTGCGTGATCGTTTTGGCACTTAGTTTGTCCGCTTGTGGGAATAAAGATAAACAGGAAGTAACCCATCCAGTAGCTGTGCAAGCAGATGTCCCGACAATTTATAAAAACTTTTGCATTTCCTGCCATGGTAACAATCTGCAAGGCGGGCAAGGACCTAATATTCAAAAAATCGGAGAACGCTTGGATGAAGCTGAAATTATTAAGCGGATTCAGAAGGGTGGAGGCGGTATGCCGCCTTTTCAAGTCGCTTTGAAGGACGAGGAGCTAAAGGCATTGGCAGCGTGGCTCGCAGGACTGAAATAAACGGTTGTCAGGTCATCTTCAGATTGGCTACATAATTTTTTCACAATTGATCAATATAATAAGGGGCTAGAGGAGAGTGATGGAACATGCACTTAGACCTGAAGCCCCGGAGCCATCGGATTTCGAAGATGAGACCAAACCGTCTGGGAGCGACGATTATTTATTTCTTTTTCCTAGTTTGTTTACCGATTTTGTCGGTAGTTGGAATAGAGTTTCTGGAACGCGGATCGTTTTACGACACGATACATTGGATTATATCCTATAAAGTATTGTTTTTACTAAACGTGGGTCTTACATTTTGTTTACTTGCATTGATTTACACAATTGTGGGATCACTGGCGATAGCTGGAGCCATCTCTACGATGCTTTTAGGCATAACGGCTCTGATTAGTTACATGAAAGTGAAAATGATTGGGGAGCCCTTCTTTCCGTGGGACATTTTGCTTAACAAGGAAAGTATGAATATTGCTTCACTGGTAACAGGAAAAGCTGCGCTTATAAGAATAGTGGGTATAGCAGCTGCTGTTATCTTAGTACTTGTCCTAAGGTGGGTGTTGCCGAGATTTAAGATGCCCATTGCTCCTCGCATCGTTCTAGGGTTATTTGCACTCTGCGTCTTATACGCATTTGGTATTAAAACGCCGCTGGTCGGTAAAATGATGGATCACTTTAACGTCAATGAAATTGTGTGGGATCAACAGGAGAACTATACGAATAATGGGCTTGCCCTGGCCTTCACCCTCAATGTGAAAAATTCCATCGTTCAAAAGCCGGAAACCTACAGCGATCAAGCGATTGCGGCTGTCGCAGCCAATATTCAAGAAGCGGGATTGAAGGTACCCATGGGGGCGAACTTGCTGGGCGGGAAGAAGCCGAACGTCATTTTCATTATGAGTGAAGCCTTTTGGGACCCTACTTTGCTGACAAATGTAACGTTCAGCGAGGATCCGCTGCCTACGATACATCGTTTGCAAAAAGAATCGACGTCAGGCTATCTGCTGTCTCCTCAATTCGGAGGCGGCACGAGCAATGTGGAGTTCGAGGTGCTAACGGGAAATTCGATGAGCTTCCTGCCCGGAGGGTCAATTCCTTACCAACAGTATGTGAGTAAGCCAGTTCCTAGCTTGGCGAGCTATTTCGCGGACCAGGGCTACAAGAGTATGGGAATCCACTCCTATGAGGGCTGGTTCTGGGATCGCAATTCGGTCTATAAGCAGCTTGGGTTCCAAACCTTTAAGAGCAGCGAGCATTTTCAGAATCCTGAGGTGAAAGGTTACTTTATCTCCGATGCTGAAGTGTCTCGCAGTATCATTAAAGAGGTAGACAATACTGACAATCCCATGTTTATTTATACGGTCACGATGCAAAATCATGGACCTTACGATGATCCTCGATACGGCGAGAATGCAATCGAAGTGCAAGGTAATTTGACGCCACAAGCTAAATCAATCTTAGAGACGTACACGCAGGGCGCTCATGATGCGGATCAAAGCTTGCAAATGCTGATTGATCATTATAAGAACTCTAGTGAACCGACAATGATTGTGTTCTACGGCGACCATCTGCCGATGCTTGGACTCGACTACCAAGTGTATGCTGAATCAGGATTCATTCATACAGGCAATGCCAATGAGTGGTCGTTGGAAGAAGTGAAAAAGATGCATAGCATCCCAATGGTCATGTGGTCGAACTTTGATATGCCGAAGCAGCAAATTCCGCTGTTGAGTGACTCTTTTCTTGGGTCGCATGTGCTGGATATGCTGCATATGGAGAAACCGGCTAACTTCGCCCTGAATGCTCAAATCGCGGCTAAAGTGCCGGGTCTTCTGAGTAATCTAGTCGTCGACAGCAACGAGGAGCTCCATAAGGAGGCTCCCGAAGCTACGAAGGCACTTCTAAATGACTATCGCAATGTGCAATATGATTTGCTTTTCGGCAAACAGTACATGGCCTCTCACATTGACCATGACTATTTGACGAAGACGGCGCAGGCTGGTTATAACGCCGAATTCAGCGAGCAGAACACCTCACGCGCTGCGGAGGAGAGCGGAAGTTCTTCCGCAGCGAAGCCTGTAAGCGCGCAGTAAGGCATGCCGAAAGGGACGATTCCAAAGTCATGAAATGACGAAGGAATTGTCCTTTTTTCTCGTGTTTTTTCATGGGTACGGGTGGGTTAGTAAAAAAACATTGCCAACAACAGGAGGATTTTGGTAATATAGATTTCCTCTCTCTACGCGGCGGCTGCAACAATCAGCTAGGTTGATGACGAACATGTTCGGACAAAACAGGAGGTGTGATATGCTTTTTGCAGTTTTGGCGCGTAAGGCGTACGCCAGGAACTTGCAGTATCGCGGAGCGCATTTGCTGCACAATGTGGTAAGCGCTGCGTTTGGTTTCATTTACATTAGCATCTGGACAGGGCTAGGCGGCGACACCTCCCTCGGGGATTACGGACAGAAGGGCATCGTAAGCTACATCGCTTTTAATCAAGCCATTCTCTGGATTACCTTATTCACCACGAATGGTCTTGGACTTGAGCAGTCGGTTCGCTCCGGACATATTGCGGTTGACTTGATGCGACCCGTTCACTTGTTTTACCAGGCAATGAGCAGGGAATGGGGGCAGGTTGCCTACCAAATTCTTTACAAGTTTCTACCGATCTACATCCTCTACTTCTTTATCTTCTCTTTAAAGCTTCCGAATCAAGCTTCTGTATATGGCTGGACAGCAATAGCTCTTGTGTTGGCGGCTTATATCTCCATTTGTACGAACTACTTAATTGGCGTGGCAGCGTTATGGACAACGGAATCCAAATGGTTCTACTGGGTAAATTATGCGCTAAGCATGCTGTTATCCGGTTTTTTTATCCCTTTGGAGTGGTTGCCTGGTTGGCTGCGTACGCTCAGCTTTTGGTCACCTTACCCATATCTGCTCTACTATCCCACACGTATCTACATGCAGCTTGAACAGGGAACGGTTGTACTCGGCGCTTTTCTTTGGTGCGTTGGGTTTACTTGTGTCTGTCTGGCGGTTACGCACAGGGTGCGCACAAAGCTGGAGGTGCAGGGAGGATGACGATGATCAGGTTGTACATCCTGCTGATTAAAGCAAGTTTACGAAGCAGGATGCAGTACAAATTTAATTTCTTATTTTCCACCCTAATGGCGGGGATGGTGCATGCATCAGAGTTTCTAATGGTGGCGTTAGTCTTGATGCGATTCGGAAACATTCAGGGCTGGACACTCTACGAGGTTTGCTACTTGTATGGAGTCATGATGATGTCCAAAGCGATCTATCGCTCTTTGGCTTCTGATGTGCATCACTTGGAAAAGTATTTGGTCACGGGTGATCTGGATCCCTTATTGACCCGTCCGATCCCCGTGCTGCTCGCACTGATGACGCAAAATAATCGTATTTTATTCGCCGAAATCGCACAGGGTATTTTTCTGCTAGCTATTTCCGTGCATGCCTTGATGGCGGCAGGTCAGATTGACTGGTCGGTTATCCCGCTCACCTTGCTTATTATAGGCACTGGGACGATTGTGTTATTTGCGATTGGTCTGGCTACCGCAGCAGCGGGCTTTTGGTTAACGCGTATAGAAGCGCTCCAAAACATGACCGAGGATGCTTCGCAAACGGCTGCTCGCTACCCCCTTTCACTGTATCCAAAATGGCTGCAAGGCGCGCTTTTAGTGCTAATTCCTGTTGGGTTTGTTAATTACATACCGACCTTGTATTTACTTCATCATCAAGGGGGCATTGGCATGCTCCTCGGGACTGTAATCGTTGCAGCAGCTGCGTTGCTATTGGCTATGCGCTTCTGGAGGCTGGGATTATCCCGTTATCAAAGCACAGGTAGTTGACCGATATCCCGCAAAAGATAGGAGCGATAGAATGATAACCGTCCGTCATTTACGCAAAACATTTCAAACGCCAGTTATTCAAGAAGGTAGATTTTCCGCGATTCGCACTTTGCTATCGAGGGCGTACAAAGAAAAGGTAGCTGTAAGCGATGTGAGCTTCACAATTGAACCAGGTGAGTTTGTCGGGTATATTGGACCTAATGGAGCGGGTAAATCAACGACCATCAAGATGCTGACAGGCATCCTCCATCCAACATCTGGCGAGGTGCTCATCCATGGACTCAGCCCGCAAAAACACCGAAGACGCGTCGTTCAGCAGCTGGGTGTCGTATTCGGACAAAGAAGCCAGCTGTGGTGGGACTTGCCAGTCAAAGATTCCTATGAAATTCTAGCTGCAATGTATCGGGTCGATGAAGCGTCTGCACGCCGCAGGCTGGGGGAACTTACGGAACTTTTGGAATTAAATGAGTTTCTAGATACACCCGTGCGCAAGCTATCCCT
Source organism: Paenibacillus sp. SYP-B3998 (assembly GCF_010820665.1). Lineage (GTDB taxonomy): Bacteria > Bacillota > Bacilli > Paenibacillales > NBRC-103111 > Paenibacillus_E. The sequence goes on from NZ_JAAIKC010000004.1 coordinate 122,430, forward strand.
TGGGCAGCGGATGCGTGCAGATTTGGCGGCAGCTATGCTGCATGATCCGGACATCTTGTTTCTCGATGAGCCAACAATTGGGCTTGATGTGGTTGCAAAGCGTAATATTCGCGGCTTTCTGAAGGCTTTGAATAAGGATTTCGGCAAGACGATTCTGCTAACCACGCATGATATGGACGATATCGAACAGCTGTGTGAACGCGTTATCGTTATCAACCATGGACAAATTGGTTACGACGGCTCGATTAACGAGCTGCGCGACCGAATCGGACTTCCAACGATGATGAAGATCGTCTTCCGTGGGCCTTATCAAGTACCTGAACATTGGGAGCTTCCGTTCCGTATCATGCAGCAACAACCGAACGAGCTAACGCTTGCCTGTAACCGCCGAGAGCTGAAAGCGATGGATGTGCTGCGAGTTGTAAGTGGTTGGGGTGACATGGATGATGTTCATATGGAAGAACCAGAGTTTGAAGAAGTGATTCATGGGGTATATAAATAGCTATGTAAATCAGCATGCACGTCCCCGATGAGAGGAGATAGATCAACATGCCTATCGAAAAAGAAGAGCGTGAACACGAAGCGGATCGGGTTAGCTCAGTCCGAGCAAGCATCAAGCAGCGTATTGGTGAACTAAGCCAAATCGTAGATGATCGACGCTCGGAGGTAACAGCAATTGGCCGGAGCTTCTGGGATGATATTTCCGTAAATGCAGATAACGCCGACGATATTATAGAGACGGCTGCCAGTATGGCGCAGCAGGAGCATGTGCTGCTAGGACAAGAGCGAAGCTTCCGCGTAGCGCAGGATGCGTTGCGTAAGCTGCAGCGCGTGGTGGACACGCCTTATTTTAGCCGAATCGATTTCCGGGAGCGGGGCGAGAATGATCGTGAGAAAATCTATATTGGCCTCACTTCTTTCATAGACTCGAAGAGTGATGAAATTCTTATTTATGATTGGCGTGCGCCAATCGCCAGTCTCTTTTACGATTATCCGCCTGGCCCTGCAACCTACGTAACACCGGAGATGGACGTCAGCGGGGAATTGCTGCTGAAACGGCAGTATATCATTAAAGCCGGGGCGCTGCAGGATGTATTCGACACGGGGATCAGCATTGGAGACGAGATGCTTCAGCAGATGCTCAGTCGAAGCGCTGATGAGAAGATGCAAAGCATCGTCACGACGATCCAGCGGGAGCAGAACCAGATCATCCGCGATGATCGGCATAAGGTTCTCGTTGTGCAAGGAGCAGCCGGCAGCGGTAAAACGTCCGTGGCGCTGCAACGGATTGCTTATCTCTTGTACAAATATCGGACGACATTGAGCGCGGATAATATGATTCTTTTCTCGCCTAACTCCCTATTCAGCGACTATGTGTCGCACGTATTGCCTGAGCTAGGCGAAACGAATATGCAGCAGACGACGTTTCAAGACTATTTGATTCATAAATTAAGCGGGACTGGGCTAACCGTTGAAGATCCTTATGACCAGTTAGAATTCGTTCTAACGGGCACCGAAGATGACCTCGTTTATGCTGCCCGCCTGCAAGGCATTCATTACAAAGCATCAGCAGCCTTCTTGCAAGTCATAGAAGCATATGGCGAGAAGTTGAAAACGGATGGTCTCCGCTTCCGTGATTTCACGGTTGGCAAGAAGGTGCTGATTACAGCCGATGAGCTCAGTGAACGATTCTATGGCAGATCTTCGACGCAATCCATTGGTGACCGAATGGAGCACCTTACGGAGTGGATTTTGAGTAGGCTGGATGACATACAATCCGATGTGCAGCAGCGCTTCTACCGCAAAATGGTACGTGAACCTAAGTACATAGGCACGGAACAAGAGATGAAGCGAATGAGCAAAGGCAAAGCCTACAAGGCTATAGAGCCGCTCAAAGAGCAGGCGCGGAGCCTGGCTTATCTCGATGCGCTTGGGATGTATAGTGAGCTCTTTGCACAGACAACGCTGCATCAAGAGCTTGCGGATAGTTCGGGGCAAACACTTCCTGATGCCTGGGACACGATTCGTACTTTTACGGTTGAAGCGCTTGAGCAAGGCAAGATTCTTTATGAAGACGCGACACCGTTGGTCTATTTGAAAGGTTTGGTAGAGGGTCAGCTTCGTGTAGGTACGATTCGGTATGTGGTTGTGGATGAAGCGCAGGATTATTCACCGTTTCATTATGCTTACTTGAAAAAGCTGTTTCCGCGTGCGCGTTTCACCTTGCTAGGGGACTGGAATCAAGGTATCTTCACGCATGCGAATGTGGGCAGCAGCTTGGAAAAAAACGGTGAATATGCTTCCATTAGCGAGCTGATGAAAGAGGACGAGACGGAGACGATTCGTCTCGTGAAGAGCTACCGCTCGACGACTGAGATCGTCGAGTTCGCGAGCCAGGTGCTGCCTGATGGCGAGCCAATCGAGCCTTTCAGCCGCAGTGGCGAGCCCCCGCGTCTAGCACGCGCGGCCGACGAGGCCGAGCTTATCCGCCTCGTTGCGGCGGCTGTGCGTAAGCGCCGCGACGGCGGAGCTAGCTCCGTCGCGATTCTGTGCAAAACCGAGCGCGAGACGAAGCGCGCGCACGCACAGCTGCAAGCGCTGCTGCCAGGGCTGCAACGCATCACTAAAAACACGCAGCACTACGAGGCTGGCGTGATGATTATGCCCGCGTACCTCGCCAAAGGGCTTGAGTTCGACGCTGTAGTCCTTTACGACGCGAGCTCGGCTGTCTACGCCGAGGCCAAGGAGCGCAAGCTATTTTACACAGCTTGCACCCGTGCGCAGCATCACCTAGATGTATGTTATCTAGGCGCTCTGACACCTTTTATCCCGATGAAATAGACAGAAGTCCATACCTAACTGCCCTTATCTTCATAAGATGAATCATGCAATCACATAGATGAGTTTCGAAGGGCAGAGGGGAGGAATAACCATGTCTCACGTTGGATATACTAGCACAGCTGTTATTCTGGTTCTTTACATTCTGTTAGTCATCATTCTGGCAACATTCTAATTATAGAAGGTACCATCATGAGGCCGTTTCCCACCTTTTTAAGTGGGGAGCGGTCTCTTTGTGCTTGAGATTCCCTTTAATGGTTGCTAGGGAGGGTGGTTGCCCCCTATCCAGTGGCCATCCGGCTCACGTCCAGCGTTGAGGCTGGCTAGGTGAGCTGATTAGAAAGACGTTTTTGCCTTCAAAGGAGGGGCTCCGTCAGTTAATAATTATTTAAGAATTGTTTTAGGCGCGGTTTAGAAGTGATTAAGAGGGAGTTAAGGCTGGCGAGATAAGATGAATACATGGAAGCGAGGAACGCATCCAAATAGAGAGAGCGTAAGCTTACGGAGGAAAAAGATATGAATAAGAAGTTAGCAATGATGGGATTAGGTGTGGCAGTCGGCAGTATGATGCTAGTAACGTCGGTATATGCAGGTGTAGGGGATGCCCCCGGATATGAGACATTTAAGTCGGCTTTCAAACAGACAGCTGCAGTGGAAAATGTAACTCGTCAGGTGAACGTTTCCCTACAAGACAACGGGGTATCTCTCCTCAATGTAAAGTCAACGATTAAAAGTGATCAATCCGGTCGTGCTGGCAGCGCAGAAGTGAAAGTGAAAAACGGAAAGGAAGAGCAAACCATTCATTTCTACAGTCAAGATGGCAAGCAGATCGTGAAAACAGCGGATTCAGATGTATATAAAGTAATTGAAGCTCAACCAGGGAACGGCAAGTTCAAAGCATTGGAAGGCGCGAATCATACCCCTGATCCAGCGACGATTCAAGAGGTTGAGAATGTGGTCGACGCCCTGGTCGGCAATTTGAAGAATTACGTGACGATGGACCAAAAGTCGGGTAAGGGTAAGGAAATTCATTTCAAATTGTCAGGCAGCCAGATATCTCCGGTTGTAAATACCATCGGATCACTGATTATTAAGCATGGGACCCAAGAGAACGGGCAACGTCCGATTCCTGCGAAAGCAGATACACTTGGCGTCGATGTGAGCACATTGAAAAACAGTCTTCCACAGCTGGCTAACGACATCAAAATGGATGCGGTAGAAGTGAATGCTACCATAGATGGAGATAACCATATTACGAATCAAACAGCGCAAATCCATATCTCCGGCAAGGACGTGCAAGGCGTGAATCATGATGTTGTGCTGAGCGTAGACATGACGCTTTCCAGTTTGAACAGTACGACGCCTGATACGGTAGATTTAAACGGGAAGAAAGTTGAGAATGTGAAGTTCGACCAACAGTCCCGCAAGCACTAAAAATTTTAACAAAAACTAGAAAGATAAGGGAGGCGAAATGGTCACCATTTCACCTCTTTACTTGTTCAATTGAAAGGTGGCAGGGTTATGAATCCTGTAGTAGAAATTAAGCAGCTGACGAAGATTTTTAAAAACTTGCGGGGTATTCACAATGTGCAGATGACTGTTCAGCAAGGCGATATTTATGGCTTCTTCGGTCCGAATGGCGCTGGTAAGACGACAGTTATGAAGATAATGACTGGTCTTAGCAAAGCGCAGCAAGGGGAGGCTAAGCTTTTCGGTTACAACGTCACAACTCATTATGAGCAAGCCATGGCTAAGGTAGGCGTGTTAATTGAAACAGCAGAGGCTTACACCTATATGAGTGGCAGACGAAATCTAGAGCTAGTCGCGCGTTTCTATCCCGGCATAAGCAAGCAACGAATTGATGAAGTGCTGGACATCGTAGACCTGACTCCTTTTCAACATGAAAAGGTGGCTGGATACTCGCTGGGCATGAAGCAGCGACTCGGTTTGGCCTCAGCGATGCTATCGAAGCCTGAATTGCTAATCCTTGATGAGCCTACGAATGGTCTGGATATCGAGGGGATGGTACACATTCGCGAAATCATTCTGCGGCTTGCCCGTGAAGAGCGCATCACATTCCTGATCTCTAGCCATCTCATTCATGAGATGGAGCTGATGTGCAATCGAATGGGCATCATCCACCAAGGACGTCTCATCCGAGAGGGATTAGTGTCGGAGCTCATGCAGGGAACCGAATCGCTGGAACAAGCATATTTGCGCGAAATCGAAGGAGTCAGGAGGTTAGCTGCTCATGCATAGCTTAACTGCTAACATATGGAATGAAACAATCAAAATCGCGTCCAAGAAAAAGACGCTCTTTTTCCTAGCCGTTACTATGCTTCTACCCGTTGTAGCGGGTGTACTCTTAGCGCGCTTTCAAAGCGGTATCGGCATCGGCGCCATCAACTCACAAGACTTTCCTATTATTATGTTAAGTTTATTTACGACTATTTTTCTGCCCTTGTTCGTATTCATGGGCGCTGCAGATGTGTTCTCAGGAGAGATGGGCGATCGTACAATGAAAATCACGTTGACGAGGCCGATTACCCGATTCAAAGTGTTCGCCTCCAAACAAATCGCTTTGGGTATCTACATTGTCTTGTACTTACTAGCGGGTTTGTTGGCTGCAACCTTTTCAGCGCTGTTTTTTCAGAATTTTGGTGGATTTAGCGCCGTAACGAATTGGCTGCTAGCTTACGGTGCGGCTTTTGTTCCATTACTTGCACTGAGCGTCGTGGCGGTTTGCTTGGCGCAATTCTTCTCAAGCAGCAGTTCGGCATTGACCGTGAGTATCCTCTTATATTTGGCTTTCAAGGTGGCGGCATTCTTCATACCGCCAATCGCTACGTATTCACCTACAGCCTATATGGATTGGCATATGCTGTGGATCGGAAGCTCCTTGGCCATTGGCAAAATTGTCAGCATCTTTATGTTTTTGGCTGCATGTAGTATATTGTTTTTTACAGTGGGATTCTATTTTTTTGACAAAAAGGAGATTTGATCCAGATGTCGATTCGTTTACGGCTGGTGCTTTCTTATGTAGCCATGCTGCTTGTGCCGCTTGTGCTTTCCGTGCTAGCCGTGATCTTAATCAGCATCGCGACGCTAGGCAATTTGAAATCTGTGTTTCAGGTTGATTTCTCCCAAGGCAATCCGATCAAACGCGTAGTTGATCAGGAGCTTGAAATTGTCGCCTATATGAAGGCGAAAGCGGAGGTTGAGCCGGATATTTTTCTCGAGGAGTCCTTTGTTAGGGACTTAGAGGAGAGGCTTCATAAAATTAATATGGGGCTCATTATTCGCAAAGACAGAGAAATTACGTACGTCTCGCCTTATTTGAAGCAGGCAGAGGCAGGAGATACATCCAAATTGCCAAACTTCGGAACCTCATCTGGTAAATTCCAGAGGAATCAGGGTTCGTTGTGGATAACTCGTCAGCAGGATTTCATATTTTCGGATAAGAGTAAAGGCTCTGTGTTCATTTTCCTTGATGGCAGCACGTTTCAGAAGTACTTGCATCAATTTTCGAAATCCGTTATTTTTACTTTCATTGCCATTCTTGTTGTGACCAACGGAGTGCTTACTTACTTCGTCTCACGCAGCATTATCCGACCGCTTAGAGCGCTTAAACGGGCTACTGAAGAAATTAAAGATGGTAATCTTGATTTCGAAGTGGTACCTCAATCAGATGATGAAATTGGGGAATTAAGCATTGCATTCGAAGAAATGCGGCGCAAGCTCAAGCAATCGGTGGAGATTCAGCTGCAATATGAGGAAAATCGTAAAGAATTGATCTCAAACATTTCCCACGACTTAAAGACGCCAGTGACAGCCATTAAGGGGTACGTGGAGGGCATCATGGATGGTGTTACGAACTCGCCTGATAAACTGGATCGCTATGTTCGAACGATTTATAACAAGGCGGCTGATTTGGACCGATTAATTGATGAGTTATTTCTTTTCTCCAAGCTGGATCTTGGTAAAGTGCCGTTCCAATTCGAAGCGGTCGATATCGGCCAGTATGTGCTGGATTGTGCGCAGGAGCTGCAGTTCGATATGGAGAAGAAGGGTGTCCATTTCGTGCTGAATGAGCTGCCGCAAACGCCTCTTTTCGTTACTGCGGATCGTGAGAAGCTCAAGCGCGTCCTACTGAACGTTATTGAAAATGCAATGAAATATAGCGATGAAACGAACTGTGCCATTCGCTTAGAAGTGAAAGAATTTGACGGCAATGCCGTCATTCAAATAGAAGACAATGGTCAAGGCATCTCCGAAGAGGCGCTGCCGCATATCTTTGACCGATTTTATCGGGCCGACCCCTCGCGAAACACCTCTACCGGAGGGAGTGGATTAGGGTTAGCTATTGCTAAACAGATCGTCCAAGAACATGGCGGAAGAATCGGTGCGACGAGTCGTATTGGTGAGGGAACGACCGTGTATATGGTATTGCCACTAACCAAACAGGAGGAACATGCACAATGAGCCGCATCTTGATTATTGAAGACGAACGAAGCATCGCCGAGCTGGAACGAGATTATTTGGAGATCAACGGGTATGAGGTAGATATTGAGAATAGTGGTGACAAAGGGCTCCAGAGCGCAATGAGCATCAACTACGATCTAGTCATTCTCGATTTGATGCTGCCCAAGGTGGACGGTTTCGAAATATGCCGTAGAATCCGTAGCGAGAAGGATATTCCTATTCTCATGGTCTCCGCCAAAAAGGAAGATATTGATAAAATTCGTGGTCTTGGCCTCGGCGCTGACGACTACATGATTAAGCCTTTTAGTCCAGGGGAGCTTGTGGCGAGAGTGAAAGCTCATCTGGCACGTTACGATAGGCTGATGGGTAAACGTGAGGCCAAAAATGATGAAGTCCGCATTCGCGGTCTCATGATTGATAAAACGGCTCGCCGTGTTTTCGTGAATGAGAAAGAAGTTGTGTTCACAACCAAAGAATTTGATCTACTTACCTATCTCGCCATGAATCCGAATCGTGTGTTTAGCAAGGATCAGCTGTTCGACCATCTATGGGGAATGGATTCCATAGGAGAAATAGCAACCGTAACGGTTCATATTCGCAAGCTGCGGGAAAAGATAGAACAGGATCCATCGAACCCACAATATATTGAGACGATTTGGGGAGCGGGATACCGCTTCCGTATCTAAAAAAAGCCTGAAATGAGCGTCGGCGCATTTCAGGCTTTTTTTGCTCAGCTCAGTTGGTCATATCCAAATTTGAGAATTACTGTTTTTTCTTAGAAATCCGCGCACTTTTGAATAGTCCGTAGTTTTTCTGCATATCTTCTATTTTAGTTTGTTACTCGTTTTTACGTTGTCCCACGTTCAATGATGTCATCGAGTTCTGAGCTGTGCTCGTTAGCGGCAGCAATGATCGCTTGATCCGTCTTATTGCTTCCCTGTATTTGCTCTGCCGCTTGCGCCTGATTGTTCAACTGTTCCTCTACTTGGCCGATCCCATGCGCTCCTTGATGCCCCCTGCTTGTTGTCATAGTTAGAAGCAGCTCCTTTACATTTTTTTGAAAAAGGTTAGAACGAACTATACTATACTCGAATTCGGGGGTATTTATACGTTTCTTGTGTTGTCATCTATCATAACGTTAATTGACGGGTGGTCATTTACAAAATCGTAATGTTAATATATTGTAAATGTTATTTACATGTCATGCACTTCATGATTATTCAGTGACTTATAAGGTTGCTAGGTTGGGGGAAAACTCAGATGATGGTAAGCGTAGACGTTCACATTTTAATTAAATTAGGGCTTTCGGCTATATTCGGCTTAATTATTGGCCTGGAACGCGAAATTAGGAATAAGCCCCTAGGCTTAAAAACTTCTTTGGTCATTTGCTTAAGCAGCTGTTTGTTGACCATTGTGTCCATAGAGTCTGCTAATAAGTATGCCGTCGCGGGTTTACATGTCATGGATCCCATGCGGCTTGCTGCCCAAGTGGTCAGTGGAATCGGTTTTCTTGGAGCTGGAGTTATCCTCAGGAAGCATAACGATGTGATTATAGGACTTACGACTGCTGCTATGATTTGGGGAGCGGCGGGACTTGGCATTGCAGTTGGGGCAGGCTTTTTCGTGGAAGCATTTTTCGGACTTGTCTTGATCATGATTAGTGTTGTTGTACTGCCTTATTTCATCAAAAAGGTAGGGCCTAAGCCGTTAATAATGAAAGATTTGCGTGTTAGGCTTATCGTTTCCCATGACGCGAATTTAACAACAATCATTAAATTGATTATTGCCAAAGGCTATAAGATGAAAAGCGTTCATATCAAAGAGTTAAACAGTGAGCATCAGGAACTGAATTTCATCGTATTTATTGATCGTAAGTACGCATCCGAAGTGTATGATGAGCTGAAGAGTATGGATCACGTTGAAATCGCTGAGGTGGAAACGCTCTAGACGCGTTAGTTCAATGGTAGTTGCTGATGTTCATGTTCGGAAAGGTAGCTTTTAATTAACCGAATGTAGTCGTAGGAAGCTTCTATTTCCTCCAAGCGAGGATAATGTATATGTTTTTTGCCGCTGATCACCGAGTAGATTTCGATCCGCTCGGGCAGCTTGGCAAAAGCGTTCCAACAAAAAACGGCAGCCATGTGAGTAAAAGATGAGATAAGCGATTCTTGGTCTTCAACGATAAACTTTTGAATGATGAGCGAGGAAGCTTTTGAATCAGATATTCGGCTTAACGCTACTTGAAAAATGATCGACATTTCGACATCAAGCGAAGCAATCTCTGCGTTACATTTTTCGAATAAGAGGATCGGATTGTCGCTTAGCTGCATCTGCTTTACATATTGGGTTAAATGACGAATGACAAGCTGTTTGCAGGAGATGAAATGCTCAGCGGATTGGAATTTGTAATGTCGATTCGTCCAACGCTTCTCGACCAAGGTCGCAATGCGATCGGTTGTACGCTGCTCTACGGACAAGGTGTAGAGGTCATTAATGACATGACTTACCGTATATTGAACCAACTGACTCCAATGAACATTCGTTTCCGTGTGCTCTGCCTTATTTGCACAGTCATGTTGTGCACGGCTTACCATCCGTGCCTCCAGTTTGTAATCCTCAATTAACCTGATTGCAGACAAGCGTACTGCTCCTTTCCGATCCACGATATATGATTAGTTCAATGCGCCTAGTGAAGCTGCAAACTTCTTGCCAAACTCCACGCAAAATTGCTTCTCTTCTTTGGACGGGTTCAACTCAATTTTCAAGCCATCCAACACCTTTTCCGCGCCAAGTGCTGCAAGCTTCGTTTCTAGTGTGTCAACAGCTGCTCCATATTGGGCATAAGAAGAGTCAGCAGAGCCAAACACAGCAGATTTGCGTCCTTGCAAGTTGAGGTCATCCATTTCCTCGTAAAAATCTTCGAATTCGTCAGGCAGATCACCGTCGCCCCAAGTGTATGCACCCAAAAGAATGCCATCATACTTTTCTAATTCTTGACCATTTGCGTCCATAACCGATTTGAAAACGGGCTCGATGCCTGCTTCTCTAACACCATCCGCAATGGCTTCCGCGATTTCTTCGGTATTTCCCGTCATACTTGCAAATACAATAATAATTTTTGACACCGGAATCCCTCCATGGTTGTATATAAGTTTTTAAATTCCCAACTATAATGATTACCATCATCATATTATGTGATAATGATTATCATTGTCAATATTGAAATTAAAAAAAGACCCGTCATCTCCTTAGGAGCGGCAGGTCTAAGTAGGCAAGTGTTGAACTCAGAGCTTAATTAGGTTTTACTTTTCTTTTTGGTAAATGCGGTAAACTCAATGTCTTTGTTGAATGCGTAGCGATTTTCCTCTCGGGAAGTTTTGAAAATGCTCTCTTGCCAGAGCTGATAGACATAAAGGATGAGGGCCATGGCTGTCGTAATGAGCAGCAATTGCCACTTTTCTAGATAGACAGGCTTGTAGAAATTGATTCGTTCAAACCATCTGCCAAGAGGGAAAATAAGTATCGCATCAATCAGGAGATTCGTAAGAAAGTAGAACCAAAACTTGCCGAAAGTAAACCGGAAAATCCACATCGTACCCACGGCAAATATGCCGTAAACAAAGGAAATATTCGTAATATATCCCCAAGGTATGATTGAGACAGTGATCTCGAACCAGTGAAGAGAATAGCCAATTTCATCTAGAATTGTAACCAGAAGAGCTGCCAGTATCGTTACCGGCATATACCGTTTAATCATTGTTTTTTTCATAGCGAAAAGAGTGAGCCAGGGTAAGAATAAAGCGGCCCATAGCATGATTTGTATCATCATATATGAATTCTCTAATCATTGGTTTTTTTTAGTATTTCCTCGTTTATAAAAAAATTGCGAAAAAAAGGATTTTACTTTGTCGGGGATTCGACATCGTCATATTTTTTTCAGAATAGGCTTGCTAGAAATACTTCGTTGTAATATAGTGGTTTTAAATGGAACTACTATATATTATAATGAGGGGATGAAGCAATGAAGCACTGTTTTGTTGTGTTGCTTGAGGTTGATCATACTTGGTTGGCACTCTCCAGAGATTCTCGAAGGGAGTATGCATCAGAACTGTATGAAATTATAGGAAGTCATGCTGGCGAAGTGAACGTGCGTTATTTTGATGCGGATGCATTCAGCGGCAAATGCACGGATTTTGTAATTTGTGAGACGGAAAATACGATAGCTTATCACCATATGTGGGAGGCACTTAAGGACTCAAGGGCTTTCTGCGGTGGCTTCTATCGAATTAAAGATGTTGTATATGGCATTCAAAATGCGTATCAGGCATATGAGACTGAGAAGCTAGGAATGGAAGCTGAAGCCTACACCACCTGAAGACGAAATCATGCTACAATAACAACCATATCTTGCTTATTAATCCGCTTGAGGAAAGAAGGGCGCTCATGGACGAAGTCTTGCAGCATTTGAAACATCTTGGCTTCACGGAGCTTGAAGCCAAGTGCCTGCATGTGCTCGCGGAATGCGGCACACAGACGGGGTACGAAATCGCCAAGCGGCTTGGCGTTTCGCGCTCGAACGTTTACTCCGCGCTGCAGAAGCTTGCGGAGAAGGGGGTAGTGCTCACGAGTCACGGTGAGCCTACGCATTACCAAAGCTTGCCGATTGAAGAAATCGGCGACAAGATTGAATCGGATCTGCAAGCTTCGATTCGTTATGTCAAATCGCATATGCCGAAGCAGGATACGGAACGGACAGAATATTTCAGCGTGGAGGGCGATGCCAAAGTCATTGAGCGCATACGCAACGAGCTGAAAAAGGCGCGCGAGGAAGCGCTTGGTGACTTGTGGTCGGAAGAAGCCGAGCTGCTGAAAGCCGAGCTAAGACATGCGCAAGAGCAAGGCATTCGCATATTAGTTTCCACGGTGGGAGAGGCAGTGCTGCCAGATGGCATCCACCAATTCCCGCATGGGCGCGAGGAAGCCTGGCAGGAGCGAAATGGGCGCAAATTTACGCTGCTAGTGGACCGCAAGCTTGCGATTATCGGTACGCGAGGCGGCGGTGAGCCGACCAAAGCGATGCTCACGGAGCATCCGGCGATGGTGGAACTGCTGCTCAATAACTTCTTTCATGATATCGTGCTGCATGAGCTGCATCGCGATATGGGGGCGAAACTGGATGAAAAGTATGGCAAGAACTTTAAAAAAGTGATACAAAAATATACTGAGTCTAGGCCGATGGAAGAGAAGTCAACCGAAGGGAAGAGGAGAAAAAAGAAATGACGCAGTCTGATGAGAATCTTCGCGCTGCAGGGTATGAGGTAGGGCGAGGCGGCGAGAATGAGCAGGGACAAGAGCAAGAACAGGGTAAAGGGAAAGGACAAGGGAAAGGACAAGGACAAGAGCAAGAGAAGGAGCAGGGACAAGAACAAGAGCAGAAACAAAAGCGTGTGCTCCTCGCAGCGGAGTCTCTCGTGAAAGCGAAACTAGAGCGTGATAGCAGCGGACACGATTGGTGGCATATCTACCGTGTGGTTCAGACGACGAAGCGCATCGCTACGGAAGAGGGAGCAGATGGGTTTGTTTGCGAGCTCGCTGCACTGCTTCACGACGTTGTGGATGAGAAGCTGAATGCCGACCCTGCGGCAGCGCAGCGTGAGCTGGAGGCTTGGCTCGCCGCCAGCGGGACGCCGACCGTGCAGGTCGAACATGTGCTGGAGATCATCAGCACGATGTCGTACAAGGGCGGATCGCGAGCTCCGATGCGCACGCTTGAGGGCCAGGTCGTCCAGGATGCCGATCGGCTGGACGCCATCGGCGCGGTAGGCATCTCCCGCGTATTCGCTTATTCGGGCTGGAAGGGACGCCCGATTCATGATCCTTCCGTCACGGTGCGCGAGCAAATGACGGAAGCTGAGTATCGCGGAGGGAACGATACCGCGATTAATCATTTCTACGAGAAACTGCTCAAGTTGAAGGAGCTGATGAATACCGCCTACGCGCGTAAGATGGCGGAGGAGCGTCATCATTTCATGGAGCAATACTTGGCACAGTTTTACGCAGAGTGGGAAGGAGAGAACTAGATCCCACCCTCACCACAGTATGCCTAATATGGCTTCTAGCCTAGAAGTTCCATTCTTGGAACAGGTAGAGATGCTATTCGCTATGAGTAGGTCAACCAGAAGCTGCTGCTTGGCAGCAGCCCAGTTGAAAAAGCCTGACTGATATTTTCTATTTCTTATGTTTTTTTGTCCTTTAAATCTTTGTTTCATCCGAAGGCTCACAGCTGTTGCTGTGGGCCTCTTTGCTCTATGAAGTCGTTCGTGTAAGAAACCGAATGCCATTATGTCTTAAGTCTCTTAAGTTCTCTCACAAGTCTCTTCATAAGTTTCCTTTTTGATTGTACCTTTTTATGAAAATGTGATATAGTTCCATTTAACCAAACATCCTACGTTTAAAAGAGGGCTGCATATATGCTGCAAAAAACGAATCGATTATCGCTTGTTGAGCAAGTTGCCTTGCAATTGGAATCTTTGATCGAATCTAGACAATGGCCTGTGGGCACGCGAATACCTGCCGAACCCGAACTAATGACTGAACTCAACGTGAGCCGAAACACCTTAAGGGAAGCGATTCGGGCGCTGGTTCACGCTGGACTGTTAAAGACGAGGCAGGGAGACGGGACGTATGTTTGTTCCTCAAGTGCTTTGGGTGTTGTCCTTCAGCGTCGCATTCGTCGATCGGATGCCATAGAAACGTTAGAAGTACGGCACGCATTGGAGAGAGAGGCGGCGCATTTAGCATCAAAAAGACGTACTGAGAAAGACGTAGAAGCAATACGGGCTCAATTGATAGCTTGTGAGTCTGCTGCAGCTCTCAATGATAAGGAAGCCTACGTGCTGGCGGATATTCAACTTCATCAGGCGATTGTTGAAGCGACACACAACGGGATTTTGATTGATTTATACGCTCATATCGCTGAAGGCTTACATGAATCGATCATTAGCTTACTCGAAGTGAGAAACAGGGACTTGCATCAACAAACGCACCATCGTCTGGTTGCAGCAATCCTTGCACAGGATGCAGATCAAGCAGTCAACGCTGTTCATGAATATATCGAGGAGTACAAAAAAGAGTTTGAAATGAACCTGGAGGAACCTTTGTGAGCTTACAACAAGAACAAACAACGAAATCGATTTCAAAACCCTTAAATTGGCTGCTTGTATTTGGCGTCATTTGTATTGCAGCGAATTTGCGGGCCCCTTTAACTTCGGTAGGGCCTTTGGTCGCCTCGATTCGAGATGATATGGGCATATCGAACACACTCGCTGGTATGATAACGACATTGCCACTATTGGCCTTCGCGATTCTTTCTCCTTTTGCACCTACATTAGCGCGTCGTTTCGGTATCGAATCCGTATTGCTCGGTGCGATGGGATTACTTACGATTGGCATTTTCCTAAGATCCGTTTCTGGGATTGTAACGTTGTTCGCGGGAACAGCTTTGTTGGGGTTGGGGATTTCCGTATGCAACGTGCTGCTTCCAAGCTTGATTAAGCGGGAATTTCCCGACAGAATCGGACTTATGACGGGCATGTATTCCGTAGGCATGAATGTATGCGGCGCAATTGCATCCGGGATAAGCGTCCCCCTTTCCCGCCATTTAGGATTAGGTTGGAAAGGCGCTCTGGGATGCTGGGCGATTCTAGCATTCTTTGCGATCTTGGTTTGGCTGCCGCAAATGCGAAACAGGCATCGCCAAACGACCACCAAGGCGGGGAGCAGGCAAAAGGGCAATCTATGGCGTTCACCGCTTGCATGGCAAGTGACGCTGTTTATGGGCTTGCAATCTATGATCTTTTACGTCATTATCACTTGGCTTCCTGAAATCTTGCGAGAAAGGGGGATCAGTTCGGACATTGCTGGCTGGCTGCTCTTCTTGATGCAAGTTGCACTTCTCCCTGTTACTTTTATTGTGCCGATTATTGCTGGACGAATGAAAAGTCAGCACTTATTAGTGCTTATAACGGGGGGGCTATTCTTTGTTGGAATTAGTGGGTTATGCTTCGGTGGCAGCAGTTGGATTCCCTTGTGGGCGATCTTCCTTGGCATGGGCGGTGGCTGCTCCTTCAGCTTGGCGATGATGTTTTTCGGACTCCGTACCCACACTTCTCATGAAGCTGCGGAGCTCTCGGGTATGGCTCAATCCTTCGGGTACTTGCTCGCTGCGGTAGGACCGATTCTTTTTGGAGCTTTGCATGACGCGACCCACAGCTGGACACTTCCACTAATCGCGCTTATGGTTGTAAGTGTCTTGATCCTTCTCTTTGGATTGGGCGCAGCGAGAGATCGTTATGTCGGCGCGAAATAAGTATAGAACGAAGCGTTGAGGTATACGACAAAAGGACTGTTCCACTTAAACGGTGATCAGTCCTTTTTGCTCATTCAAAAGAAGGTTCCGTCAGCGGGCAGTTCGTCAAACCAAGTATTTCTATATTGTAATCAGCTAGCTTATGCAGAAAATAACATGTTTCCGGAAGGTGATGTTCAAGGAATCGAAGTGTTAGGCGGCTTAGCAGCTCGGAATGCTCATATTCACGAATGACCTTTTCAACTAAGTGATAGAAACCGATGACGGTTTCCGCAACTTGACGAGCGAACTTCATCTGAACAGTGAAATTAGGTGGCGTAAAGCGTAGGAAGCCGCGAATGGCATTGTTTTTGACAATGTGAGCTTCAAAATGCTGCGCATATTGCTGGGTACTCCTCACCAACTCTATTTCTGTTGGATCTAAGTGATTTTCGAGCAATACCGTGTGACCGAGCTGGTCTTCGAGCCACATTTCCGTCAAGGTCACAAGGGGAAGCGGTTCATAGGGAACGCCATTCATCCAATTGTGCAGGATACGTAAATACTCGCCGTTTTCCAGTAAGGTGCCGTTGAAATAAACAGGTGTCAAGGAAAGCACGACTTTATTTTGTATACGCAAATGCTGCATATATCCCTCAAACTGATAATATCCGTGAGCAACGGGGTAAATATCCCTTGAGAGCCTGATCATCGTTTCGGATGAGACAGGAAGTAAGGGGTCGGTCTTCAATATGCGATTTCGCAACTCTGTGAAAGCGGCAATATACCGCTGAGCTATTGCAACCCATTGGACTTCACCGGGAGCGAGTGCCTGGTCCACGAAGATGGCGTGATCCTGCAATATTTCGACCCAAAACAAGTGCTCCTGCCAAGGAGTCATTGTCCCATTCAAGCTCATAACTACCTCCCTCCTAAATGGAATGGCTTGATATAGCGGGGATTACTGCTCCTACCCGAAGTGTATTCAGTAAAAAAAGCAACGAGAACAGGTTGACTCGTATTTTGTGATAAAATAGAAGAACGATTTAACCACTTCAACGTAGAAAGAGTTGTTAACGAATATGAAAAAAGAAGCTAAATATATCGCTACGGTCTCATTAGGTGTGATGGGTGCGGGATTTGTTGCTACCCTGCCTGTATCTTCAACAGTATGGGGGGCGTTCCTTCAGGGAGGCTTCGAAGCGGGGGTTGTCGGCGGTTTAGCCGACTGGTTCGCAGTCAGCGCGTTGTTCCGCCATCCGCTTGGGATTCCGATTCCGCATACGGCGCTTCTGCCGAAGAATCGCAATAAGATTACGAAAGCGCTAGTGTCTACTGTCGAGAATGAACTTTTGTCCAAAGAGACGATTGCTGCGCGGTTACAACAAATTCGTTTTCTGGAGCGTGGACTTGAGCTTGTCGAGAACCATCTGGATAATGAAGCGCTCCATAAGGGGTTGTCTGCTCTGGCTAAGCAGGCATTGGCTGCTATAGACATCGAGAAGCTGACACCGCTTTTGGCGGAAGAGATTAACAAAGCTTTGCATGAGGTAGATACAAGTAAGCTCGTTCGCGCGCTCGTGAGTACTTGCTTGGAAGGTGGTTACGAGGGGAAGACGTTAGATTTTGTGCTGGATAAGGTTGAGGCATGGGCGGTTAAATTCGAAACGCGCGATCAGCTTGGCGGTATGGCGATCAAGGCTTTCGAAGGCTTGCAATCCAATGGCTTCATGGCGTTTGCAGTCAATGCGTTCATGGGTATGGTCAGTGAGGAGAAGCTCGGTAACATTATTCAAAATTTCCTGATCTCTTACATCGAACAGATGCGTTCGAAGAGCCATCCGCGCAGAGAGGCGGTTCTCAGCTTTATTCGGGGTGAGTTGAATAAGCTGGATAAGAATCCGAAGCTTCTGGAGGAATTGGAAGGTTGGAAAAATAAGCTTCCAGATGTTTTTTCACTTGAGGAGAAGCTGGTTGGCTTGCTTGAGAGGATGAAAGCGAAAGCGGAGGCGTTCGTGGAGCAACCAGAATTTGCTCCGCAGTACGTGGTGCCTGTGGTTCGTAAGATGTTAGCTTCTGTGAGGGATAACCCCGAAATGATACAGCGTGGCGAGAGCTGGATTCAGCAACAAATTGTAACCTATTTGGAGCAGAATCATAGCAAAATCGGGCAGCTCGTCCAAGAGAATTTGGACAAGCTGGGCAATGACAAGCTGATCGAATTAATGGAGGATAAAATCGGCAAAGACTTACAATGGATTCGTGTGAACGGTGCCATCTGCGGCTTTATCATCGGGCTTGGCTTGGCGGGGTTGAAGCTGCTGTTTTAACTTTCTTATGTTTTGATGAGGGACTATTAAGGGGACTTCCCCGAGTGGAGGTACGTAAATTTGATCGAGATAAAGGGAGTTAGTAAAACCTTTGCGCAGCGGATAGGCGGCAATTATCAAGCGCTGGACGATATTTCTATGACGATTCATAAGGGGGAGTTTGTCTCCTTGCTTGGTCCTTCAGGTTGCGGAAAATCAACCGTTCTGAATCTGGTTGCGGGTTTCGATTCGCTTAGTCAAGGAACGATTGAGGTTAATGGGAAGAAAGTGACGGGACCTGGAGCGGACCGGGTCGTTGTTTTCCAAGAACACGGCTTGTTTCCATGGCTGACAGTACTGGATAACGTGGCTTTCGGGTTAAAGCAGAAAGGCATTGGGAAGAAGGAGCGTCATGAGCTTGCGATGGAACAGATCAAGTCTGTGCATCTCAGTCGGTTCGCAGATCGCTATCCGCACGAGCTATCCGGAGGAATGAGACAACGGGCGGCGATTGCGCGAGCTTTGGCCATGGACCCTGAGATTCTGCTTATGGATGAGCCGTTTGCGGCTCTGGATGAGCAGACGCGCCTCATTTTGCATAAAGAGCTGGAGGAAATTTGGATGCGTACGCGTAAGACGATCCTCTTCATCACTCACAATATTCGCGAAGCTGTTATTCTTTCCGATCGAGTTCTGGTAATGTCCACACGCCCCGGCAAGATTAAGAAGGAATTTGTCGTGAAAGCTGCAAGACCTCGGGATAGTGCTGACTCGGTCTTGCATCATGTGGAGAATTCAATTATGGATGCCCTTGCTGATGAGCTGGAGAAAGTGGTAAGGGAGGAGACTGGCGATGAGTACAGCATTAAGAAGAACGATTTTTCTGGCACTACTTCTGATAGCGTGGGAGGCGGGATTTAGAATTTTCGGATGGGGTTGGAAATTCCCCTCCGTTACTCAGACGGTGCAAGCCTTTTATGATGGAATTGTTCATGGAGAGCTTTTGATTGCTACGGTTGCTAGTATGGTTCGATTGTTGGTATCTTTCATTCTTTCTTTAGTTATTGGGACTACGCTAGGGTTCTTGTTCGCTCGCTATCGGCTTCTTGATGATACGATCGGTTTTGTTGTAGTTGCCCTGCAGACGATTCCGAGCATTGCTTGGCTTCCTTTCGCCATTATTTGGTTCGGTCTTAATGAAACGTCCGTAATCTTCATTACCACCTTGGGAGCAACATGGACGATGGCATTATCGAGCCGCACGGGGATTAAGAACATCCCCCCCATTTATTTGCGCGCCGCGCAGACGATGGGGACGGGCAATGGGTTAAACCTGTTCGTACAGGTGATGGTGCCAGCGGCATTCCCGCATTTGATCAATGGAGTCCGAACTGCTTGGGCGTTCGCTTGGCGAGCATTGGTGGCTGGAGAACTCATTGCCAAAGGTGCAGGGCTTGGACAACTGCTGCAGGATGGTCGCAATTTAGGAGATACTTCATTAATGCTCTGTATTGTCATCATTATCGCGGTATTAGGGACGGTGTCCGATCACTTCATTTTCAAAAAGCTAGAAGATAAAGTGCTGGAGCGCTACGGTCTCGCTGGCGCAAAATCATAACGGGAGAACAAATAATGAGAAAACTAGCATGGATCATGACGGTACTCCTTCTGGCCTCCGTTATGCTGACCGCTTGTGAGGAAGCGCTTACTCTTTCTGGAAAAGCCAAGAAAGTACGGCTCGGTGTTTTTAAAAATGTGACACACGCAGCGGCTTATATCGCATTGGAGAAAGGATACTTCCGCCAGGCATGGGGCGAAGAGGTGGACATCGAAGTAACGGCCTTCGATAACGGCTCCGATCTGTCCATCGCTATGGCGACGGGAGATATTGATATTGGCTTTGTTGGCCCAGGACCAGCAACGACCTTTTATCTTAAAAGTCAGAATTATCGTGTTGTCTCAGGTTCGAACAATGGTGGGGCCGTGCTTGTAGCCCGCAATGGAGCAGGAATTAACAGCGTGAAAGATTTAGTGGATAAAACAATCGCCATTCCGTCTAAAGGGAACACGAACGAGATTTCGTTACGCATGCTGCTGCAGCAGGAGAAACTGGGCGTGGGGAAAGGTACGGACAACGCTCATCTTATCGTGCGCGCCCCGTCGGATGCATTGATCTCCTTCCGCCAGCAAGAAATTGACGCTACGCTCGTTCCCGAGCCCTGGGGTACACAGATCGAGAAGGCTGGTCTTGGTAAAGTAGTGGTGGATTGGCAAGGAATACCTCCCAATCATGGCGATTATCCCACAGTTATCATGGTGGCTAGCGATACGTTTATCCAGAAGCACAGGGATATGGTGAAGGGCGCGATAAAGGCCAACATGGAAGCTATTGTATACATCCAAAGCAGCCCCGATCAAGCTTACGACCTTATCAACAATCAACTGAAAAAATATAGTGGTAAAGGGATGGACAAAAGCTTGATCAAAGCCTCGCTGTCTCGCCTGAAACTGACCACGGATGTGGATGTAAAGGTGATGGAGGAGATGGCGAAAGTATCTATTGATGCCCGGTATATTAAGGGGATTAACAAAGAAGAGTTGGATCTTCATACATTCGTCGATTTGTCGATGCTTGAGGAAGTGAAGAGCAGAAAATAGAAAAAAACACAACAAGCCTTGCCAGGCTTGTTGTGTTTTTTTGCACCTAGTTTCCGCCAGAAACGACCTGCTGCTCGCTCTTTTGCTGTTTATGCGCCTTGGCATCGATGACGTTGCCTCCGCTGCTTGAACTCCGTTCACCTGCTGATACCATATTCATACTACTGCTGCCCTGGAAGATCCCGCCCTCTTGAATGATGAAGGAGCGTACTTCAATATTACCGACCAGTACGCCAGAATTAGTCACCACGAGCTTGCCTTTGGTGTAGATATTGCCTTTGACCTTGCCGGCAATTAACACATCTCGAGCGTGAATGTTGGACTGTACGACGGCGTTCTCACCTACGGTGATATCGCCCGCGCACTCGATATCGCCATTGAGTTGTCCTTCGATGCGAAGGCTGGCTTCGGAGATGATTTTACCATCGCAAATCGTGCCTTCACCGATTAACGTATCTGTTGTTTTGGCATTAATAGGTTTCGGATTGCTTCTTCCGAGCATTAAGGTTCATCCTTTCTATCATTAATGAGATAAGGGGAGGGGTCGATCTGAATGCCGTTCCTGTGAACTTCGTAATGAAGATGGGTTCCCGTGCTTCGACCTGTCGTACCCATCAGGCCGATCTTTTGCCCTTTCGATACTGATTCTCCGCGTTTGACGAGTATTTTATTCAGATGCATGTATTCGGTCTGCAACCCGCGCGTATGGTCAACGATAATATGGTTGCCATGCTGATCGTCATAGCTGGCCTCCATCACTTTACCGGCTGCGGTCACGTACACGGAGTCATTCAATTCGCCATCGAGATCCAGCCCTGCATGCATGCTGGGTTTCTGGGTGAAGGGGTCTCTCCTTACGCCGAATCCGGAAGTTATGCTGTGTGTCACGGTAGGCCAAAGCGTTGGTGTAATTTTGCGAAGCCGCTCGGCTTCTTGTAGTCGAGCTTCTGATTCGTTCAAGTCGGCAAGAAGCGAATTAATATCCCCGACTAGTGAAGTCAATCCTTGCTTGGTATGCGTGACGAGCTGAGAAACCTCCTGCGAAGTGACAGGGACCTCTGCGCCTCCGACGTCGGGAATGACATCTGAAGACAAAGCATGACTTGAATCCGTTAAGCCCGCGCTTGTTTTGCTTGTCCCGCCAGCTTGGCTCATTAATTGAATGACATGATCCAATTTTTTGATTTCTTCCAATTTCGCTTTGAATTCACCTGCTTGCTGTGACAAGTCAATCAAATTAGTTTGAAGCTGTTCGAGTTCGCTATTTTTAAGTGTAATTTGATTAACCAATTGGCGCTCTTGTCCATTAAACGATTGCTGCATCGTACTTTTCGTTTTATGGAAGTAAGTGTTCATCAAGTAAATCGTGGCAAAAAAACCAATTAGCACGAGCAGGATCACGCTGGGCACAACATACAGACTGCTGTGTGGAAGCTTGATTCTTACGGTTCGGCGGTTAGCGCCCGGAATGATCATTAAGGTGAATTCCTTTTTACCCCATATGAACTTCAAACGATCCTCTTCCTTTCCGTAACAAAGTCCCCCTCCTTGATTCGATTGTATTCGTCAATTGTGTGTGTCATGACTATTTTATTTGGACAAATGGAAGAGTTAGGCTTACTAGAAGGTTATAGAGGATGTTTTTTTGTTGGGCATACTTAGCTAGCTGCGGAACATTTTATGGTAAACAGACGGATTGTCCTCAACTTTTTAAAAGCTGGTTACGTCTATGGTGTAGAAGGTTAATGATCAATAGAAAGGATAGGTGTTATAAAAGATGATTAGAAAATCGATTACACTTATTGCCTTATCAATAGTCGTGATTACTGGTTGTCAGCAATCGTCAGGAACGACCAGCGGGGCGGCAACTTCAATAGACGTGCCAAGGTCGGAGGCAACCCCAACGGCTCAGCCAACAACATCTGTAACGACACCTACTCCGACGGTGCAAGCAGGATCGGGAAAAACGAGTGAAACGCCATCGAAGGCTATAATGAATACTGTAACGGCTGTTCGGCTTGCTGATGCCAAATCGGGTTGGATAGGTGGTAAAGGCTGGATCGCTCGGACGGATGATGGAGGCGCCAGATGGCAGGTTCAATACGAAGGAGTCGGTGATGTGAAACAATTGTTCGCCCTGAACGGGAAGGAAGCTTGGGCGGAGGTAGGCGACGAAGCTAAGCTCTTGGGAACAACGGATGGCGGCAAGCATTGGGCTGTCGTAGGTAAGGCGCCGAATGCCGCATTCCTTCACTTCGTAACGAAGCAAGAAGCCTATAGTGGCAATGCAAAGAGCGTAGACGGCGGTAAGAGCTGGACGACTTTGAAGATACCCGACGGAATTACGGGAGATGCGTATTTCCATGATAAAGATAATGGTTGGGTCGTTAAGCAGGTCAATGATACGATTGAAGTGGAGCGGACGCAGGATGGGGGTAAAACCTGGCATTCCGTCATGACACGCAAAACAGCTGCTTCTCTGACAGGAGCGATCATTCGCTCCGCAGGCGTCAATGATGCATGGATTGAATTAATTGGGGATTCGGGTATGACACAAACCTCGTACTCCTTATTTCATACGATGGATGGGGGAAAGACCTGGCAAACGGTCCTCGCGAACAGTACAGCGGGTGGCGGACCTGCACCAGGCATTGCAGCGGATGATAACAAGGGACCTAAGAATACGGGAACAAAGCCCGGGCCTTTGTACGTCGTCAATCCAGAGGTAGCCTTCATGGGAGGGCAATGTCCGAGCTGTGATAAGCCAAGCTCCGTCGGTTGGACGAAGGATGGCGGTAAGACATGGGTGAACGGAAAGGAATCGTTCACTGGGTACGGCGAGGTACTTCTCGCTATGGCGGATACGGGGAAGGGGTGGCTGGTGACGAATGACACCATACAGCCATCTGTGATGTACACCACTAGTAATGGTGGCGTCAATTGGAACAAGGCGCATACTTTCGATACACCGAAGTGATAAGAGGCCGTGCTTCAGCGCGTTATGCGTTTGAAAGCACGGCCTCTTGTGGTCCAAGGGAAACGGTTAATTGGTTGATGGATTATTACAGGCTTTACTTCGGCAGCTCCCCACTGCCATTGCCTCCGTTTCCTCCATTTCCTCCATTTCCTCCATTCCCGGAACCACTATTACCGTTAAAGAACGTATCCGTCAGCGCCCGAATTTTCTCCATAAATTTTCCATAGCCGTAGCCTGTTAGGAACGCGACACTGATGCGCGCGGCCATAGAATCCCCTACCTGCAGCAGCAGAATGCCGCTTTCGAATAATACAATGGTCACAATCGCCGATCCAAAGCATAGGATGGGGCGCATCAAATACCAGTAGACCCACTGTGACGTAAGGTCATGGTAATGCTCATGAAACATACGCAGTCCGTATAGTGCTCCGCCAAGTGCTCCCGCGAAACCAAAAGTTGCGTAATCGTGATAGAGATTCAGATCAACACCAAGTAACTTCCCATGTAAAGTATCACTGCCCAGCATGGCCATCATCCACAGGCTGCCGATGAACCATATAAGTAAATAGGCGAAAATGGACTGTTTACCGAATCGTTGAAGTGGCTCCATAAACAAACACCGCCTTACATATGGTTAATACCATTGTATGATCGGTGTTTTTGTTGATGACTGTATATAAGGACGCTTGTCCGATAGCTTTAAATATTGGATGATCGCCGATGAGCAATCTTGAGCGCAAAACTTCTGATTGCTGCGAATATCAGATCTACGCTTCAGAAGCTCCGGATATTGTTCGAGCAGAAGTTTGAACCAATGATCGATCATTTCCATGGACGTTATCATCTGACCATAACCTTGCTCTTGAAAGTACTCGCAATTCTTTTCTTCTTGTCCCGGAATCGCACTATAGAACAACATGGGGATGCCTTTGGCCATCGCCTCGGTGCAGGTCATCCCACCGGGTTTGGTAATCAGCAGGTCCGACACATCCATTAGCTTGTTGATTTCACGGGTGAAACCTATGAGATGAACGTTGGGATGCCTGAACACTTCTTCCTCTAACAGCTGGTGACGAGCCTTCTCGTTAGTGCCTAGGCAGATTAGCAGTTGGACTTTCTCGCTCCAGGTCGCGATATAAGTGAGAAGCTCTTCTTTCTTAAAGACGCCCCAGCCTCCGCCCATTACCATGACTGTAGGCATCGGCTTTAACCCGAATTCATTGCGAATTTGCTCCTTGTTATGCTGCCGTCTGAAGTTCGGATGAACAGGAATACCTGTTACTTCCACATGGGTTTCTGGAACACCATGCTTAAGTAACCGCTCACGGACAGCAGGCGTTGAAACCAAATACTTATCAACAGCGGGATCAATCCACGTACCGTGCACATCGTAATCCGTAATGACCGTAAAGAGCGGCACCGAAAGTCCGGCGCGTTTCAAACGGGATACAATAATGCTCGGAAATGGATGGGTGCAAACGATGATATCCGGTTTAAGCTGCTTAATAACGGCTTTGGTCTGCGCATAGAAAATGCGGTGTAAAACAAGACCTGCCATGCGGTTGAGCGATTTCTTGTACTGATTTCGGTAAAGCATACCATAAAGTTTGGGTTGTGAAGTAACCGTGCGGCGGTATGCCGAAAAGACCCAAGGAGCTAAGGTAGGATGCAAAAAAGCGCCAAGCTCAATCACGCGCGTGATAATCTCAGATGAATGTTGTCTGAGATCAACAGATAACGCGTGTGCCGCTTGCGTATGACCTTTCCCAAAGCCCTCGGATAAGAGCAGAATCCGTTTTTTTCGCAAGGAACTCACCTTTCTTTTTACAACCATATATAGAGAATGGACGCTAATGCCAGTCCTCTTCCCTTCATTTTACAGTGGATGCTGACTTTTGTCTCGAAGCATAGCATTTACGACACACGGGTACGTAGCTTTCATTACCGCCGATTTGAATTTGTTCGCCGTGGAATATAGGTTCTCCGTCCTTGCAGCGCATGTTCATAATCGCTTTCTTATCGCAATACCAACAGACCGTTTTAATTTCTTCGATCGTATCCGCGAAAGCGATAAGCGCTGTGCTGCCTTCAAACAGCTGTCCCATGAAATCGGCTCTAAGTCCGTAAGCGATGACGGGAATGTTCAGATGATCTACGATTTCGATCAGTTGTCCAACTTGGCTTTTATTCAAAAACTGTGCTTCATCGACTAAAATGCAGTTTGGTTGCTCCGCACGCGTCAATTCGATCATATCAAGCTTATCGTCTACGACGATGGCGCTCTTTTGCATACCAATGCGGGAAACGACCTTCCCAACACCGAAACGGTCATCCACGACTGGCGTCAAGAGAAGAACTTTCTTCCCTTGTTCTTCGTAATTGTGTGCGACACGCAGTACTTCAATCGACTTGCCGCTGTTCATCGTGCCATAACGGAAATATAATTTTGCCAAACCGGGCCAGTCCTCTCTGCGGGTGTATGATAAATGAAAAGGAAAGATTTTAAATGGTAAAAAAGTAGGTAGCTGCCATTGTATCCAACTCGGAAAGCTTGACTGCGGCACTAAAGCTCGTTTCAGAAGCAAGTTTATCGCCGATAAGCGGCTGCTTTTTGTAAAGCTTACCGATATGTACTTGGATGCTTCCCGGGATAGGCTCCTTCGTAATAAGAATGCGATGCGGCTCGTACATTAATACGTTCATAATGTCTCTTGCTGTCGCGCTGCTGCTTTGCAGAAGCGCTTGAATCAACTCATGGTCGAGAAGCGCCGGGATGCGTTCTAACATGCCTGTATGCGCCTTACAATGATGAGAAACCGCTTTGGCTAGGAGCGCATCCATCGCCAGAAATTGCGGCTGCAGAAAGATACGATGATCTTCGACGACAGTGTGGATGAGCGCAAGAGCCGTATCTTCATCTGTTTCCAGAAAATGACCGCGAAAACGAAGCCTTCTCACCAGTTCTGATGGCAGTAGCTCATGCTGGCCTGCGTGATAGGTGTCTCTAAGAAAGCTATCTAAGTGATCTAATCCCATAAGGGGCGTTTTGTTCGTTAATGGACTATCTTGATCTAGAATAGACACGATCGCGGCTGGAGAAATCCCATGTTTATTCAGAATATCCGGAATAGTTCCTGTTAGAATTAATTGCTCTGTACGCTTATGATGGTCGTAACCTAGTGTTCGCTCTACCGC
The DNA here is from genome assembly GCF_010820665.1 of Paenibacillus sp. SYP-B3998. GTDB lineage: Bacteria > Bacillota > Bacilli > Paenibacillales > NBRC-103111 > Paenibacillus_E. The sequence goes on from NZ_JAAIKC010000004.1 coordinate 149,236, forward strand.
ATGGGAGAAGGGTAAATGTCCGATGTCGTGTAGAAGCGCCGAGACTCTAAGCAGCGGTTCATCTGGGAAAAAATAAGCCGCGAGTGACCACACACCGACCGTGTGCTCGTAACGAGAATGAGTCATAGGTGAAAAAAGCGCCGAAGCGCCGAAGTGATGAAGAAACTTCAAACGGCGTACCGGCTGCGACCGGAAAAGCTCAACTTCAACCGGAAGAGCTGTTTGATGCCATTGGTATAACGGCTCCCATATCGTTCCGGCGGAAAAAGTATGCTGTATACTCAAAACAGAGTTCCTCCTAGGGTGTGGAATCTGGGTGCATGTTTCATTGCAACGGTATATGCTATCATAGCATGAAACATAGAATGTTCGCTATCATGAGCGTATGGGAAGGAACGCCGAACATGCGGGGAATCGTTGTCGCATTGTTCTTAATTATCGCTCATTACTCAGATCTCATTCCCCGGAAAGTGAATGACACTTGGAAATTATATGATAAAAACAACTACAGTTAGTGATTCAAAGGGGATTGAAACCACATGGAATGATAACCTTTCCAATATATATATTTTTTTAAATTGAACAATACGAATGCAAGTGTTAATATAATATAAAAAATATTGAGACTATTTCAACAACTCGCACGCGTCTACGTAAAGGTGAAATAGTCATTGATGCGCACCTAGATTTTAATACTTTAAAGCGTACATTCGACAAAGTATGGCCAAAAATCAGGAAAGAAAGGTTGCACAACATGACTAAAAACGGGTTACCTCCCAAGCAAGGATTGTACGATCCTCAGTTTGAACGTGATGCCTGCGGGATTGGCTTCGTGGCTCATATTAAAGGTGTCAAATCACATGAAATCGTCAAGCAAGCGCTTCGCGTACTTTGCAATTTAGATCATCGCGGGGGTCAAGGCTGTGAACAGAATACGGGAGACGGAGCAGGCATTTTGATGCAAGTTCCAGACACGTATTTCCAAGCGGCATGTTCGCAAGAGAACATCAAGCTCCCAGCAGCAGGCAATTATGGTGTGGGCATGGTCTATTTGCCTCAAGATTTGGAGGCTCGCCAAGCATGCGAGAGTATGATTGAGCGCATTGTAAGCCAAGAAGGGCAGCAGTTTCTAGGTTGGAGAACCGTTCCAACGGACAACAGCTCTTTGGGAGATTCCGCGAAGTCGGCTGAACCTTTTGTACGCCAAGTATTCATTGGACAAAGTGCGAATGTGACCAGCAATCTAGACTTTGAGCGTAGACTTTACGTGATCCGCAAGCTTTCTGAAAACGCTATCAAAAAATCATATGCAGATATTCCATTTTACTATTCTAGCTTGTCTAGTAGAACCATTGTTTATAAGGGGATGCTGACGCCTGAGCAAGTCGACGCTTATTATGTCGAATTACAGGATGAAAAAGTGGAATCCGCGCTTGCGCTCGTTCACTCCCGTTTCAGCACAAATACGTTCCCAAGCTGGGAGCGCGCGCATCCGTACCGCTACTTGATTCACAATGGCGAGATCAATACCCTTCGCGGAAATGTGAACTGGATGCATGCTCGTCAGGCCATGTGCGATTCTGATTTATTTGGCGAAGATTTCAAACGCATTCTTCCTATTATAGATACAGATGGTTCTGATTCACAAATGTTCGATAACACGCTTGAATTCCTCATGCTCTCCGGGCGCTCACTCCCCCATGCCGCAATGATGATGATTCCTGAACCATGGTCCAAACATGAAACGATGGACGACGAGAAAAAGGCGTTCTACGAATACCATAGTACATTAATGGAGCCTTGGGACGGACCTGCTGCAATTGCATTCACAGACGGAAGTTTGATTGGTGCCGTGCTTGATCGCAATGGTTTACGCCCATCGCGCTATTACGTGACAACTGATGATTTGATCGTCCTGGCATCGGAAGTAGGAGTTCTGGATATTGCACCGGAGCGCATCCTGCATAAGGAACGACTCCGTCCAGGTCGTATGCTGCTAGTTGATACGGTAGAAGGTCGGATTGTTGCCGATGAGGAAATTAAAAGCCGTATCGTGCGCGAGCAGTCTTACCGTGAGTGGCTTGACGAGCATCTGGTGTCCTTAGAGGATTTGGAGGACGCACCGTTTGTACTTGGTTCTGATCATGAAACTGTGCTTCAGCGTCAGCAAGCATTTGGCTATACGTTTGAGCAATTGCGCAAGACGCTAGAGCCCATGGCCAAAACAGGTGTGGATCCAATTGGTTCTATGGGTACAGATGCGCCGCTGGCTGTATTATCTGATCGTCCGCAATTGCTCTACAACTACTTTAAGCAGTTGTTTGCTCAAGTCACCAACCCGCCCATTGATGCTAACTTCGAAGAGATCATAACAGCACAAGGCACGACGATAGGGCCCGAACGCAACCTCATTAATCCCGAACCAGAGAGTTGTCGTCAAATTCGTCTGAAATCGCCTTTCTTGTCCAATGCGGAGTTGGCCAAATTGCGTCATCTCAATCGGGATGGTTTCAAAACCTTCACATTGCCAACTTTGTTCGAAGCCGCTCTCGGTACGGCAGGTCTGGAAAGCGCGATGCAGGCACTTTATACGGCTGCAGATCAAGCCATTAATGATGGAGCTGCGCTGTTGATTCTTTCGGATCGGGGCGTGAATAGCCAGCAGGCGCCGATTCCAGCGCTGCTTGCGACTTCAGGGCTGCACCATCATCTCATTCGCGCAGGTACAAGGACGAAGGTGAGCTTGCTCGTTGAGTCAGGCGAGCCGCGTGAAGTGCATCACTTCGCACTGCTGCTTGGTTATGGAGCTGGCGCAATTAATCCTTACCTGGCTTTGGAGACACTGGACGATATGATCCGTCGTAAGCAGCTGGTTGGCATCGATCATGAGAAAGCAACCTACAACTACATCAAGGCAGTCACTAAGGGCGTTGTGAAAGTTTTGGCGAAAATGGGGATCTCCACGATTCAAAGCTACCGTGGCGCACAAATTTTCGAAGCGATCGGGCTAAGTCAAGCTCTTGTTGATCAATATTTCACCTGGACATTTACTCCTGTAGGCGGCATTGGCATCGATGTAGTTGCCAAGGAAGCTTTGATTCGTCACAATCGTGCATTTTCGGAACAAGAGGGACGGGATCGCGTCCTTGATACAGGTGGTGACTTGCAGTGGCGCAAGGATGGGGAAGAGCATCTCTATACACCGGAAACCGTTCATGCTTTGCAGGCTGCTGTCCGTACGAACAATTATGGGATGTATCAAAGCTTCGTGAAATTACTTAAGCGCGAAGACGAGAAATATATGGCGCTTCGCGGTTTACTCAGCTTCAAGGCAGGCGGTCAGTCGATACCGCTTGATGAGGTGGAGCCGCTCGAATCGATCTTTAAGCGCTTCAAGACTGGGGCCATGTCCTATGGCTCAATTAGTAAGGAAGCGCATGAAACGATTGCGATCGCGATGAATCGCATTGGCGGTAAGAGCAATACCGGCGAAGGTGGCGAACATCCTGAGCGTTTCACGCCGGATGCGAACGGAGATCTTCGCCGCAGCGCCATTAAGCAGGTGGCGTCCGGCCGCTTCGGCGTCACAAGCAATTATCTCGTTAATGCGGACGAGATTCAGATCAAGATGGCACAGGGCGCCAAGCCCGGCGAGGGGGGGCAGCTGCCGGGAACCAAGGTGTACCCTTGGGTCGCTGAGGTTCGCGGGGTTACCCCAGGCGTAGGCTTGATTTCACCTCCGCCGCATCACGATATTTATTCGATCGAGGATCTAGCGGAACTGATTCACGATCTCAAGAACGCCAACCCGCGTGCACGGATCAGCGTGAAGCTGGTCTCCGAAGTTGGGGTTGGCACCATCGCAGCCGGCGTAGCCAAAGGGAAGGCTGATGTCGTCCTCATCTCTGGCTATGACGGGGGGACAGGCGCGTCGCCGCAGACGAGTATTCGCCACGCGGGACTGCCGTGGGAGCTTGGTCTTGCTGAGACGCACCAAACATTAGTGCTGAACAACCTGCGCAGCCGGATTGTCGTTGAAACCGACGGCAAGCTGATGACAGGGCGTGACGTTGTCGTTGCAGCGCTGCTAGGCGCTGAAGAGTTCGGCTTCGCGACGACGCCGCTGATAACGATCGGTTGCGTCATGATGCGCGTCTGCCATTTGGACACCTGTCCAGTTGGCGTAGCTACGCAGAATCCGGAGCTTCGCAAGAAATTTGCCGGAGACCCGCAGCATGTTGTGAACTTCATGACGTTCATCGCGCAAGATGTGCGAGAGTTGATGGCAGAGCTTGGTTTTCGGACCATCGAGGAGATGGTAGGACGCACGGATGTACTGGAAGCCAAGCAGGCTGTTGAGCATTGGAAGGCCAAGGGTGTTGATTTGACGCCACTTCTGCATCAACCGGATATGGGCGAAGACGTCGGTCGTTTCTGCCAAATGGCGCAGGATCATGGTTTAGATCGCTCGCTCGATATGACGCAGTTGCTCGTAATCTGTGAGCCTGCAATTGAGCGTAAGGAGTATGTACATGCGATCCTACCGATTACGAACATCAATCGTGTTGTCGGAACGATTGTGGGTAGTGAGGTGACTCGTCGTTATGGAGCGGAAGGCTTGCCGCATGATACGATTCGATTGCATTTTAACGGTTCAGCAGGTCAAAGCTTTGGGGCCTTCGTGCCGAAGGGGATCACACTCTCGCTGGAGGGCGATGCGAATGACTACGTAGGTAAAGGGCTGTCGGGGGGCAAACTGGTGATCTTCCCTTCTAGTCAATCGTCGTTCGTTCCCGAAGAGAATGTGATTATCGGGAATACAGCCTTTTATGGAGCAACTGATGGTGATGCCTACATCCGTGGTATCGCAGGGGAGCGTTTCTGCGTACGAAACAGCGGCGTTCGCGCGGTAGTTGAAGGGGTTGGCGATCACGGCTGTGAGTACATGACTGGTGGGCGCGTTGTCGTGCTAGGATCTACAGGACGCAACTTTGCAGCAGGCATGTCAGGGGGTATTGCCTACGTACTGGATGAGCATGATGAGTTTTCCAGCAAAGTGAATAAAGAGATGGTCTATCTTGAACCGTTGGAAGAAATTTATGAAATGAACGAGCTGAAAACGATGATTCAGCATCATGCTACATTTACGGATAGCGGTGTTGCCCATCGCGTAATCAACCACTGGGATGAGTACGTTTGGAAGTTCGTGAAGGTGATACCGAAGGACTACAAGCGGATGTTCGATGCGATCGAGAAAGTGAAACGTTCCGGACTTAGCCAGCAAGAAGCCGTTATGGTCGCTTTCGAGGCGAATATGAAAGACGTTTCTCGTGTCGGCGGAAACTAACAATCTCAGGAGGGGATAAAACGCAATGGGTAAACCAACTGGTTTTATGGAATATCATCGTGAAGTCGCGTCCGAAGCTGCTCCACTGGCGCGAATTGGCCATTGGAAAGAATTTGCAGCACCACTAACAGACGACAAGCTGCAGACACAAGGCGCTAGATGTATGGACTGCGGCATTCCGTTTTGTCACACGGGCAAGCTGATCAGCGGAATGGCGGCTGGCTGTCCGGTGAACAATCTTATTCCGGAATGGAATGATCTGGTGTATCGAGGGCAATGGCGGGAAGCATTGGATCGTTTGCACAAGACGAACAACTTCCCTGAATTTACAGGCCGTGTTTGCCCCGCCCCTTGTGAAGGCTCTTGTACGGTCGGATTGAAGGACACACCGGTTACCATTAAGAGTATCGAAAAAGCGATTATCGATAAAGGTTTCTCTGAGGGCTGGATTATTCCTGAACCTCCGGAAGTGCGTACAGGCAAGAAGGTTGCCGTCGTTGGCTCAGGACCATCTGGACTGGCGGCAGCTGCTCAGCTGAACAAGGCTGGACACTGGGTGACCGTCTACGAACGTGCGGATCGCATTGGTGGCTTGTTGATGTACGGGATTCCGAATATGAAGCTGGATAAGAAATACGTGCAGCGCCGAGTGGATCTGCTTGAAGCGGAAGGCGTGACATTCGTAACTGGCGCTTACATCGGCGTGAATTATCCGATTGAGAAGCTGCAAGAGGAGTTCGATGCCATCGTGCTGTGCGGCGGCGCAACGAAAGGAAGAGATCTTCCGATTGAAGGTCGCGATCTGAAAGGCGTTCACTTAGCCATGGAATTCCTGAGCAAGAATACGAAAAGCTTGCTAGATTCGGAGCACCAAGACGGTGCGTTCATTTCTGCCGAAGGCAAAGACGTGATTGTGATTGGCGGCGGTGACACGGGAACGGACTGCGTGGGGACTTCCGTGCGTCACAAATGCAAGAGTGTAACGCAGTTCGAGATTATGCCGAAATCACCGGAAACGCGGCCTGCTAACAATCCATGGCCAGAATGGCCGAAAGTGCACAAGGTCGATTATGGGCAGCATGAAGCGGCGGCGCTACAGGGTGCTGACCCGCGTCAATATTTAATCAACACGAAGAAATTCGTGGGTGACGAGAACGGCAACTTGAAAGAGCTGCATACGGTGTTGATCGAATGGCAAAAGAATGAGAAGGGCCAATTCGTCCCTGTGGAAGTGCCTGACAGCGAGAAGGTGTACCCAGCACAGCTGGTTCTGATCGCTATGGGCTTCACAGGACCGGAGAATACGGTGTTGGATCAGCTTGGTGTCGCTAAAGATGAGCGCTCCAACGCAAAAGCGGAGTACGGTGCATTCACGACGAGCGTGAACGGTATCTTCGCGGCTGGTGACATGCGTCGTGGCCAGAGTTTGGTTGTTTGGGCGATTAATGAAGGCCGTGCAGCTGCGCGTGAGGTCGATCGCTTCTTAATGGGATCGTCGAACCTGCCATAATAACCAGGAGGAACTGTTACAGGTTCCTTCCTTTTTTGTTTTCAGGTATACATATAGGCCTTGGCAGAGGGAGGCAGATATAGGACTAGCTTTTCTAGAAATGAAATGAGAATCAAAAGGTGAACATTTCGCAAGGTTCATGTACAATAGAACTACCATACGGCAGGAAGATCCGAATAGGAGCTGTCGTTAAGAACGGATGTAGGGGGAAGCACATGAAGAATGAGGATCTCATAACGCCAGCACAATTACATGCGCTTCTAGCTGAGAATGGAGAGGACTTTCAGGAGTTTGGCATGGACGAGCCGATGGGTGCTCAGCACCTGATTTCTCTGCAGAAAGCAGTTGTGATGCTAACAAGGCAAGTAGAAACTCTTCAATCGGAGCTCCATGAGCATTTTCAGATCCAACATAGGCAGCAAGAGCAGTTGCTCCGGCAGTTCAAACATCAGATCGAACAACAGCTCCAACAGCAGTTGACTAAAGGATTGGATCAGGAGACGCAGACTGGAACTGTAGAGGAATGCGAGGAACGCAACCCTGCAATAGAGCCGCAGGAATTAAGGGCGGATGCTACTCTTGAGGAGGAGCCGATCACATATTCGAGAGTAAAAAGCTACAGTAAGATTCGGAAAAGAAGAAAGACATTTCTGGAGAAGCTGTTTGAATAGCAGAAAAGCCGTATTCCTTAGCTACATAAGAGAATACGGCTTTTTCTTATTTTTAATGTTACAGAAGGCCCTCTTCGTGCGCTTTCTTAGAGGCTTGAATTCGGTCGCGGACGTCCATCTTGGAATAAATATTGGAAATATAGTTTTTCACAGTGCCTTCCGACAAGTACAGTTTTTCAGCGATTTCCTTGTTGCTGAGTCCATCGGCAATGGATTGTAGGACCTGAACTTCACGTTCGCTTAATCCGTAAGCATCGGAACGTACGGTATCCTCGGTTTTGCCGCTAGCCTCACGCGTCGATGACGCCTGAGCGCCTTTTGCCTCCTGAACGAGCATCTTGGCGATGTCCTGCGGGATGAGCGTTCCGCCCTGATGCACCCACTTGATTCCCGAGGCAAGGTCTTTCGGGTGAATCGCTTTGAGCAGGTAGCCTTCTGCACCCGCGCCGAGCGCGTCCACAACATAGCTGATTTCCTGAAAAGTAGTCAGGATAATGACGCGAATATGCGGCCAGGTGGCCTTGATTTGGCGAGTGGCTTCGACCCCATCCATCACGGGCATATGGATGTCCATTAGGACGACATCGGGCTGATGCTCTTCGCACTGCTTGATTGCGGCATGACCGTTCTCCGCTAGTCCAATTACATTGATTTCGGGATCCATATCGAGCACGATGTGCAAGCTTTCTCTAATTAAATCCTGATCGTCGACCAGGAGTAGCTTTAGCTGGTTTGAGTTCATACGCGAATCCTCCTTAAGCGTTGTGTTAGGAAAATGGCTTCCTCTTATTGTATCATCTCTCCGATTTAACGGAAATGTAAGCTAGAACGAAGGGAGTCGCTTAGCAGGAATTATGCAGGAAACTACAGTTCCTTGACTCGAGGAGGAGCTTACTTGCAAGCTTCCTTGTAAGGCGGTGATACGCTCCTGCATCGCATTGATACCGAAACCAGCTTTCAATTGCTCGGTACCGATGCCGTCGTCTTCAATTTGGAGCCCGACTTCGTCTTTGCCGTAGGTTAATAGGATTTCAACGGAGGCAGCCCGACCATGTCGCTTCGCATTTGTTAACGATTCCTGTAAACAGCGAATTAAAGAGAGTTTCGTTTGTTTCGGAATTTCAAACTCTTCTCCGCCTGTTTTGAAGGAGATTTTGGTGCCCGTGTGCAGCGCGAACTCGTTCGCGAGTCGGGTCAACTGCTGCGATAACAGCAAGTCGTCCCCTTTGGGAACCATTTGGTGAATGCTGCGACGTACTTCTTCAAGCCCGTTTCGAGTGACGCCACGAAGCACATCGAGTTTTTCTTTCGCCTTTTCAGGAGAAGCTTCGATCAAATAGGATACCGCATCCATGCCCATGATAACGGAAGTGAAGGTGTGCCCGACGGTGTCATGCAATTCGCGCGCCATGCGATTGCGTTCTTCAAGCAGCGTAAGCTGCTCAATTTGATTGGCGTACTGTTCGAGGGCATTATTTTGCTCATGGATGAGCTGGTATTGGAATTGGTTTTCAGCTAGAAGGTTTTCTGTCTTAATATTGGAGGTTACGACACGCTGCAAGCTAAGACCAATTCCGAAAACCAACGCAGCATTCAAGATGCCACCTGATAATTCAAGCGGCCCTAATGCTGGCAGGATGAAACGATAGGAGAGAGGCAATGCTACGATGAAGACGGGAGCGATCCACCATGCATTTTTTCGATCAGTGAGGAATCCAATGACTATTAATGGGCAATTAATAAAAGAGTAGGCTTCCTGTTCCATCCAAGATAGATAGAGTTGAAGAGGCGCCCCTGTTAACAAAACGGCAATTGGAAACACATGGGGATTCACATAATGCGGCCTCCAGAACAACAAGGGGATCCCATAAGAGAGGAGAATGGACAGAATCGTCAGGAAAATAGAAATACTTCTAAAATCGTTCGTATGAAAAAGCACGTAAAGTAAGGTGAGCGCCGTTGAACCCGTCAAGACGATAAAGAGAGACCATTCTACACTATGCCATTTTCTTCTTTGAATCATACATATGGCTCCTTTAGCTTTCATTCTTCTAAGTTCATTGTACATAAAAACCAACAAATACCAAAGTGAGTGCAGTCATAATCACGAAGTGACCTCTAATGTGACCCCCGCCATGACTCTTGATGTGACTACATCATGACTTGTGCCACTAGGAATGCAGGCTCAGGTAGGTTAACATAGGGTTATACGGCAATTTTTGTTACACCAAGCTTAAGGAGAGTGCTCTATGAACCAAAGAGATTCGCAAACACCGATAGTCCAAATTCAAAACATATCGAAACGAATCGGTACCAAGACCATTATTGATAATCTAAGCTTTGAGGTTCCGCGGGGTGAGGTATTTGGCTTTCTGGGACCGAATGGGGCTGGCAAGACAACGACCATTCGTATGATGGTAGGATTGATGTCTATCACCAAAGGCGATATTCAAATCGGCGGCCATTCCATTCGTACGCATTTTGAGCAAGCCATCCGGCATGTCGGGGCGATTGTAGAAAATCCTGAGATGTACAAATTTATGAGCGGGTATCATAACTTGGTTCATTACGCTAGAATGATTCCTGGTATTCACGAAGCGCGAATTCAAGAAGTAATTACGCTCGTTGGCATGGAAAATCGGATTCATGATAAGGTCAAAACCTATTCCCTTGGCATGCGTCAGCGGCTTGGGATTGCGCAGGCGCTCCTGCATAAGCCATCAGTCCTTATCTTAGATGAGCCTACAAACGGTCTTGACCCGGCTGGTATTCGCGAGCTTCGTGACCATTTGCGCAAGCTCACTCGCGAAGATGGGATATCTGTTATCGTATCCTCTCACTTGCTCTCCGAGATGGAGCTTATGTGCGACCGTGTCGCCATTATCCAGAACGGCAAGCTGGTCGATGTCCGACTTATTAAGGAATTCACGGATGCTGACAGCAAACAGCGGGTGGCGTTTGAAGTGGAGCCGATGGATCAAGCTAAGGCGTTGATAGAACAATCGGCAGCGAAGTTAGAAGCGGAAGTTCAAGGGAATGAACTGGTTGTAAACCTGGACAGGAAGATGATATCGGAATGGAACAAACGATTCGTAGACGCTGGGATTCACGTATATGGAATTCGAACCACGACGAAATCGTTGGAAGATCAATTTTTGGAAATGACAGGAAGTGATCAAATTGCTTAATCTTATACAAAATGAAAATATGAAAATTTATCGTCGGTTACGCACATGGATTCTTGGCGCGCTGTTAATCGTCATTGTCGTCGCAGTCTCTATGCTTTCGCACTCTGGAGAGTCAACTGCTGGTCCAGACGAGTGGAAAAAGGGAGCTGCAATTACCATTGAGCAGAGTAAGAAAGAACTAACGAACCCAGAAGTTCCCGAGCCTTTTAAAAAGTCTCTAAAAGAAGGGATCATCTTACAGCAATACGCGTTAGATCATAATATTCCCCCTGTCCAAACAACCCTTTGGGGAGGTGTTCAGGGTATGGCTGGTCTGGTTATGCTTGTGACACTCTTCACAGTTATCATCGCAGGAGACATGGTTGCGGGTGAGTTTACGTGGGGGACGATCAAGCTGTTGCTCATTCGACCGGCGAATCGAGCGAAGATTTTATTCTCCAAATACGCAGCCACACTACTTTTTGCAGCTGCCTTATTAGTCAGCTTGTTTGTAACCGCAGTAATTGTAAACGGGATTCTGTATGGTTTCCAGAACATTGGGGCTCCCCATTTGACCGTAAATCCGGATGGAACGGTTCATGAAGGGAACATGCTGCTGTATGTGTTCGCCACGTATGGTTATAAGTTGATCGAGCTTGTTATGATTGTGACACTTGCTTTTATGATTTCAACCGTGTTCCGCAGCTCATCGCTGGCAATTGGTCTGAGTATTTTCATTATGTTTGCGGGTCAGGTTATTACCATGCTGGTGCTTCGCTATAGCTGGGGCAAATATTTCTTGTTTGCCAATACAGACCTAACCCAATATCTTGAAGGTAAACCGTTAGCCCAAGGGATGACAATGGGCTTCTCTATCACCGTGTTGATCTTTTACTTCCTCTTGTTTAACGTACTTTCTTGGGAAATATTCCGTCGACGCGATGTCGCGGCGTAGCGCAAAGATCTACACACCAAAAAGACTGCTTCTCCTTAATTGGAGAAGGCAGTCTTTTTGGTATAGTCCTGTATGGTTGTGGGCACTTCTTTCAGCGATGCAAGCTGATAGAATGCACCTTTGGGGGCGATATCAATTTTGCCGGTGTTGTATTCCCAATCTTGCGGGACGGGGATATGAATGGAGTGGATGCCCGCATGTAGCGCCGGGAGTACATCGGTCTTGACGGAGTTCCCGATCATCCACGTATGACGTCGATCAAAACGCTGTTCATGCAGCAGCGTTTCCATAAATTCTTTGGTTTTATGTACGGTTACGAAGATTCGATCATTGAAGTACGTTTGTAAGCCGGAATCGCGCACCTTTTTCATTTGAATGGAGGCGTCCCCTCCTGTATAAAGAAATAGCTTGTGTCCCGAGTTTTGGAGCAATTCGAGTGTTTCATTCATCTGTGGATACGGCTCAACGGTATATTCATATACGGTATGACCCAATTGCATCAGCCAAGATTTTTCGGTGGCGCTAGTTGGACGGTTGTAGTGCGTGGAGAACCACTGATAGGTCTCTACGAATGACTTGGGAAAGCGGTCAGGCATAAAACCGTGAATTTGTACACCTGCAAGATCGATTTCAAGCTGTTTCTGTTTAATGTCTTGTGGCGTCAAAGCATGCCCAGAAAACCAGGTTAGCATCAGATCAACGAACTGATCGATGACGAAGTCAAAGTATTTGTTGCAGTGAATGAGTGTATCATCAAGATCGAATAGGATGGTTTGTTCTCTCATAGGTATGTCTCCTGCATCTACCCGTAATAAGGTTTTAGAGCCATTATACCATGATAGAATAGTGGAGCCTAATCATTCTAGGTACCAAGTCTCTCTTAGATAGCAACCGTATTGCCGTCGAACCCCCCTTTACCTGCTGAGGCGGGTTTATATTCGTTTTCTGAATCATCGCCTTGATCTTGTGGTGCATGGGCAGGTAATTTCGTTTCCATCTGGCTGTTACCTTGAAAGAGACCGCCTTCTTCAATGATGAACGAAGCTGCGTTAATATTGCCCTGCAAGGACCCAGTAGATGTAATCGTTAGATGGCCCTTCGTGACAAGATTCCCCTGCACGTTACCTGCGAGCACGATATTTCCAGCAGAAATGTTAGACTCCACACTGCCATGTTCGCCGATGATGACGTCTCCCAGGCATTCAATATCACCTGTAATTCGGCCTTCGACCCGAATGCTAGCTTCCGATCTAATGCGTCCTTCAAATGAAGTTCTTTCACCAACAAGCGTATCTGTCATAGTGGGGTTTATAGAAAGTCTTTTACTTTTAAACATGGTTAATCATCCTTTCGCGTCGCATTTAAATAAGGTTTGGGATTTGTGCTTTCCCCATTTTTGAGAACTTCGTAATGCAGATGTGCACCCGTACTTCGGCCTGTAGAGCCTACAAGACCAATCGTGTTTCCCTTTTCTACAAGATCCCCTGTTTGGACTAAAATCTTATTTAAATGCATGTACCAAGTGCGCAAGCCCTTGGAGTGCTCGATGACGATATTATTGCCATGAAAACGATCTGTTCCTGTGCGAACGACTTTGCCGTCTGCTGTTGCAAAGACGGGATCATTTTCTTTGGCCCCAAAGTCGATGCCGGAATGAAAGCTTGGACGGTAGGTGAAAGGGTCTTTACGATAGCCAAAAGTCGATGTGACCACTTTCGTGGTCGTCGGCCACAGCGTCGGTGTGACACGCAATTGCTGTTGTTTCATGGCAGCCTTTTGTTTCGTGGCCCTAAAACTTGTTTGCAGTTCTTTTATTTCAGTATTCAATTCTGAGAAGGAGGCAAGGGTCTGGCCACCCAACTTCATAATTTCCTCTTGGGAAGCAGGGATGGGGCCTCCGCCAATGCCAGGGGAGCCTAAAGCAGGATCTGATTCAATAGATCCTATGGTTGGTATATCTTTGCCAGAGGAAGAGTCGGAATTAAGCAGTGATATTGACTTCAGATCTTTCTCGATTTTTTTAATTTCTTCCACATCAGCCTTCATCTGCTCTGCTTGCTGGGAAAGTTGAATGATCTCGTTTTGCAAGTGTTCAATCGTTAGATTTTTGTTCGTTAGCGTCGCCTTCCATTGTTGATGAACCCCGTTGAGTTTAGATTGCAGCGCACAAGCGATGATTAAAATGAGCAGCAGCATAGAGAAACATGCAGCAGCTATATAAGCAAGCAGATGGGAAATGCGAAATCTGACGACAGGTTGTGCAGCATCTGGAATGATGACCAACGTCAGCTTTTTAGTTGTCCATTTGAGCTTCATAACGGCCTTGTAATTCTCCTGTCGATTGATTTGGGTACCTTCTATGTACGTGATTGGTAGAGGGGCTTCTTAAACAGCGGTGCGTGTTTTATTTACCCGCTTGCGCCTGTTTCAATAAGCTCACCTCCATATAGGTTGTCATAATGGTAAGAAATAAACAGCAGCCGAAGATCAACCCGCAGGCGGTTCCCACGAGTGGCTTGTACTTGCTGAAGGCTAGCCCAATGAAGACACAGACGACGGAGAGGAGCATGAGGCAATTCCCTATCCATAGCCACCGGCGGTAGGAGAATCTCACACTGATTTTAGCCATTCGCTGGGTGGGAGAGGCAGTGGGATGAGCCACATTGTTCCCCTTGTCTCCTTCCTCCGAGTGCTGCTCTGCAGAGGGATGTTTTCGCTGATATAGGTTTGAGGCGACGATCAAAACCATCATGACGAGGGGCTGATAAGCAAGGACGATAACAGGTGAGCTGTAATTAGCGAACGCGAGTAATTCCGTCGTGCTTTTGAATGAGAGCACCGTCGTTAATCCAACGAGTAGAGCAATCGGCTTGTTAATAATCGGATAGTTGCGTTCCTTGATGATCGAGCTAATGCCTAAGAGCAATGCCATATAAATGGCGATCATTTTACAAGCGATGGTTGGAAGCCAGATCGTCAGCATAATGATATCGAGTCGGTCGAGGAAATCCGTGACGTGAATCATTTGCACCAAATTATAAGTTGGATATAAAAAATTGCCTGGCATTTTCGGTCCCAATACAACAAGAGTCAAGAAGATGACTAGCGTCAGCAGAAAAATGCCGAGCAGAGAGCCGTGTCGAATGGCGGAACGAATATGATTGGCATTATACACCATGTGCAGAAAGGCCCCCAGGATGAACACATCGCCTGCACTCCCAATTGTGAGCATATTGCTGTAGGCCAAATGTTTGAGTGGCATGGTAAGTATCGGCGTTACGAGTTGAAGATAGAACTCATTGGACAACAGCAGCGGCATCATTAAGATCGTAATGACGAAGAGCGGATAGAACAGATCATTAACGCGGGCAATCACTTCCACGCTACTTTTGCCAAAATAAATGAGAAACAAGCAGGGCAATAGAATGAGAATTTCTAAAGGCGTGTTATGGAGCAGCAGCGTAGAATTGAATTTGGACATGGACGACATATCGCGAATGGCAACCTGCCAGAAGTGGAACAAAATGAGCAAGTTCACAATTGTGCCACCCCAGCGCCCTAGCAAAAGCGTCGATATTTCAAAAATATGACGCTGAGGATACATTTTCGCCAAATATCCGAAAAAGGCAGCAATGAGGAAGGCATAGAAGATGGATAAAAGGTAGCTGAACCAGGCATCCATCTGGCTAACACGAATCAGCACATTCTGCAAAGTGAGGATGCCTCCGCTTGTGATGACAGAAGAGGCAAGCCACGAAAGCTGTCTCTGATTGATCACTTGCTTTTCATCCATGTTAGACACCACCGTTTCTTAATGCGGATAGGATATTAAGGGTTAAGTGCCGAGCATCCTGCTAACCCAAGGGGACACTGTATGGATAAAGAAGCGTGTTGGCATCGGGATGTACCAATGAAAATATTTGCAAATAAATAGAAAAGAGGTGAGGCAGGTAAGGCATGCATAAGTTGCTTTAACGCTTGTCTTCTGATGTCGGAGCCGTTTTCTATCCATGACTAGACTGACGATCAGAAGGAAGAGAAAGCTGAGCATGAATATGCCATTCAACGGGAGATACCCTCCTTAATGACGTTCTGATTAATAAGACCAGTTTCTGTAATAGCGGCATCGACTTTGATGTGGAACTCGGCTTCTTTGAACAGTTCTGTCCATTTTTCTCCTAATTTGGTATTCCATACATTAGGGTATTTTCGCCAAACAATTAATCCAAACTGAGCGGAGTCAGTCCCTTGCTTTTGCATCTGTTTAATCGTAGCTTGGACCGATTTTTTTACTTGCTCAGCGAACTTGCGCTCGACCTTATGAATCCTGTCTGATTGATTTAGATCTTGCTCAGATAAATCTTCTCGCACGCTTCCTTTAGCATCTAGCTGGATATCAAAGCTCACTTTGTTTCCTTTCAAAATAGGTTTGATGGCCGCATGACCTCCAGTGACGAGAATGGAAAGATTTTTGCCAGATTCGCCAGGTACAAGCGGAAAGGTAAGCGAATGCTCTCTGACTTGGTTTCTCAGCCACATGAGTCCATCCGCTTCCGCATGCTTGTAGATGCCGATCATCCGGTCGCCCTTAAACTGACCATACCCTGTAAATTGAATTTCTTGGGAAGGCTGCTTGGCTACTTGGCTTTCTACGGTGTCGAGGAATGCCATAACCGGGTCGCTGCCAAAGCTAAGCGCAATCCCAATATCCTTCGTAGAGGTTGCCATAGATTGGCGTGACTTGGTTAATTCTCGAATCACTTCTGCGGGAAATCGCTCGAACTTAGGCTCTGCGTTGAGGAGGTCATAGCCCTTGCCACTGGTTACTACAAGAAAGCACGTCATCCGACTTTCGGGTGTGCGTGGGACAATGTCAAACATGCTGCCGATGCCATTTTTGGCGAATTTCTCTCCAATGACAATCGTTCGGCGGTGAGAGAGAAACAGTCTGCGTGATAAGCGCATCTGCAGCTTACTGGTCGCTTCCCTCGCCGTGTCTCCGACTTCAGAATCAATATAATAGCTTTTGTTGCTTCCAGATGTGCCGCCACCGCCGCCGCTTGCCCCGCCCATGGAACCTGGCAGAGGGAGCATGAAGGCGATACGAACCTGGCCGTTATCTTCCAAATCTATAGATGAGGTAAGGACGAAGGCGATATCGTTAGTCTCGGTTCGATCCCAACAGCCTGTTAGGAGTGTCACGCAGAAGGCAAGCGTGAGCCCGAACGCAAGCATGCGGTTCCGCTTTGCCATTATGGCTTGCCCTCCTCACTTGATTTATGCTCATGATGAATCCGACTGCCATCTACCCCTCCATCCTGTTGGATTTGTTCTGCTAGCTTGCTGCCCATGCGCTGCGTATCTTGAATCGGCATGAAAGCGGGACGATTCGCCATTTTCCACAGTGGCGTTCGAACGAGTGCATCCTTCATATCTCCGGCGGAAAGAGGTCCAAACGGCGATAAATAGGGAACCCCAAAAGAACGCAGGTTGGCCATATGCCCGAGCAAGATCATCAAGCAGAAGAAGATGCCGTAAAATCCAAAAATCGAACCCGCAATCAAGATCGGAAAGCGCAGCATCCGAATCGCAATAGCTCCGTTATAACGCGGGATCGTGAAGGAGGCGATCCCTGTAATGGACACGACAATAACCATCGGTGCAGAAACGATGCCCGCTTGAACGGCAGCTTGCCCGACAACCAACGCGCCCAGAATGGAAACGGCTGAACCGACAGCTTTGGGCAGTCGAATGCCGGCTTCCCTCAGGGCCTCGAACGTAATCTCCATAATGAAGGCTTCAACAACAGCAGGAAACGGAATGGCCTCTCGGGAAGCGGCGACGCTTAGCATAAGTGTAGTTGGCAGTAGTTCATGATGGAATGTCGTAATAGCGACGTACAGGGCTGGTGTTGTAAGCGACAGGAATAAGAATGTATAGCGCAGCAAGCGCAGCAGCGATGCAATCTGGAAACGTTCGTAGTAATCCTCGCTTGCCTGCATGATTTGTATGAATACAAACGGGACAACGAGCGCAAAGGGGGTGCCATCGACGAGAATGGCTACTCGGCCTTGGAGCAGCGCACTGGCAATGACGTCCGGCCGTTCTGTGTATTGGATCTGCGGGAAAGGCGAATACGCATCGTCTTGAATGAGCTCCTCGATCATGCCGGATTCGAGAATAGCATCGATCTCGATTTGCTCCAGGCGCTTGACAACTTCCTCGACCAGCGAAGGCATTGCCAGATCGTCAAGATAGCAGATGACGAGATTCGTGTTGCTCTCTTTGCCTACAGTCATCGACTTCATTTTGAGTCGAGGCGTCTTCAGTTTACGGCGAACCATCGATGTGTTCGTGCGTAAACTTTCCACGAACCCTTCCCTCGGCCCGCGCACGACAGTTTCTGTCTCAGGTTCTCCGACGGAACGCTTTTCCGTCCCGCGGATGCCAAGCAGGACAGCTTTGGGGTTGCCCTCAACAAGCAGAGCGGTGTCACCACCCAAGACGGAAACGAGAAGGTCTCCGTAATTGTCGGAGACCTGAGTCTGGGAAACGGGAAGAATTGTGCTGACGATGCGCTCTATAGCTATTTCTCCGCCTCCGAGAAGCATTAAAGATTTCATGGTATCGTTCAATAATTCGGTATTGGTCAGACCATCCACGAAGAGGAGTAGAGCTGGGATATGCGGCTCGATTTCAAATTCTCGAACGATGACGTCCGAGCAATCCTGAAACATGGCATTAATGAAATCATGATTCTCACTAAGGAGGAGGGAGAGCTTCGTTTCCTTCAGCTCTTCGATGAATTGATAGTCAAGTGAATCTGCCAGCTCCGAGTATTCTCCAGCTTTATCAGACTTGCCAAACGAGCTTCTGCGCAGCATACGTTTCATTAAATCTTTGGCACCACTACTCATGCTGGATGCACCTCCGTTCGAACCTTTTAGCGAAATCATACGAATTCGCTTTTATTTTGCTCGAAGTGCAGGATTTTATTACGAAAGTTGGGAAAATTTTGTCGGATCATACCTGTGAGAAGTGTAAGGCGTATAGATGCGGGACTGTTGGCAAAAGATAACGGAACATTAAACACTTGGGAAAACGGTAGTGGAGTCTACGGAGCAGGAGGATGAAGCTGTGTTGTGGATCGTGATTGTGCTGCTGCTATTCATATTCCAGACCGCCACTATTCTGATCGGCGAATACCGCCGGCCTTCCAAAACGGTAGCGTGGCTGCTCGTCATGTTTATTTTTCCAGTTATTGGATTTATTATGTACTATTTTTTGGCAAAGGAATATTCGCAGCGCAAATTATTGCGCCGCAAGGGGCCGCACAGGCTAGCAGTAACGAAAAATCAACTGATGCTGCAATTAAGATTATTGGAGGGTTCGGCCGATTCCAGCTTTTGCAAGTTGTATGAGGAACCGCGGCTGTGCGGGCTGCTGCATAACATCCCAGGCTCGCCTATTACTCCTAATAATCAAGTTGAAGTGTTGGCGGATGTGGATTCCGCCTATGCGTCCATACTTGCAGCTATTGATCAGGCTCAGCGACACATTCACTTTGAGTTCTATACGATTCGGCATGATCAGACTGGGAAGAGATTTCAAGAGGCGCTTATTCGTAAAGCGAAAGAGGGAGTTCAAGTCAGAATTATTTATGACGGGATAGGGAGCTATCATCTTTCTAGCCGCTACATCCATAAGTTCAAACAGGCAGGGATCGAGATTCATCCCTTTCTTCCGCCCCTCATTGCTTTCTTTGATAAACGGATGAATTATCGTAATCATCGTAAAATTGTCGTCGTTGACGGCTTGGTCGGCTTCACTGGCGGCATTAATATCGGGGATGAGTATTTGGGGGGGGATCCCAAGCTTGGCTTCTGGCGAGACACGCATTTAAAGCTTCTTGGCGATGCGGTTTATTATCTGCAGCAAACTTTTCTAACCGACTGGCTATTCGTCAGTGGGAATCGATTGGCCGATGATACCTTATTCCCTGAGCATGCCGAGGCGGCTGCCTCCATGGTTCAGGTTATTTCAAGCGGCCCCGATGCGCATTGGGATGCGATTCAGGAGATGTTTTTTGCTGGCATCATTGCGGCTAAGACGAGGGTCTTTTTAACGACACCTTATTTTATCCCGGATCCGAGCATCGCCATGGCCCTCAAAACAGCTGTGATCAGCGGCGTTGATGTGCGAATTATTCTCCCTTACAAAGCAGACTCTCGCATTGTACAGTATGCATCAAGATCTTATCTGAGTGAGCTCATGCAGGCGGGAGTTCGTTTCTACTTGTATAAGAAAGGTTTCATTCACGCCAAAGTGATGCTGATTGATCATCTCATGGGGACTGTCGGTACGGCGAACATGGATATGCGCAGCTTCTTTAGCAATTTTGAGCTGAATGCCGTCATGTTTAATGAAGATGTCATTAAGCGCTTAGAGGCGGATTTTTTCCAGGATCTGAAGGAATGCGAGGAATTGAAGCTTGCTGAATTTGAGAAGAGGTCTCGTGTGGAAAAAGGGAAGGAAGTCATAGCGCGCATGCTATCTCCGCTCTTCTAACTCCTTCCCTAACGACTTAAGGTTGATAACCGCTCAAGAACGGCGTCCAAATTTTGCAGCGGGACCGTTTCGATGAGGTCTCCCATTCGTTTTAGTCTATCCACTACCGTATGTAAATTAAATTCACGAGGACTTGGGTGCAGCTCGACTTCCTTCCACAACAAGGGCGTTGAAACCGATGCATCTTTTTTGGCCCGCGGCGTGTAGGGGGCGGATAGTGTTTTCCCATACCAGTGCTGCAAATAGTCCACGTAAATCTTATCTCCGCGGTTTTTCTTAAATCGCTCGATTGTGAAGAGATTGGGGTGTTTTTTGACCACATAAGCCCCGATGAAATGTCCTATGCGTCGCAGCTGCTCGAATGTGTAGCCATGCTGAATGGGTATGTAGATTTGCACGCCAGTAGCACCCGATGTTTTGGCAATCGATTGTATATGTAACGCGTCCAGCACCTCACCAATCTTGTGGGCAGCTTCCATAATCCGCGGCTCTTCCTCTAAGGTTGGATCAATATCAATGACCCATTCAGCGGGCAAAGTTTCCCCAATCCGATGAAAGGAAGGATGAAATTCCAGGCAGGCGAGGTTGCCTAGCCAGATAAGGGTAGATAAAGAGTCAAGATTCACGTAATTAATTCCATCAAGCGGAGCCAGCTTCACGAAGTGCGGTAGGGGCTCGGGAGCGTTTTTCTGATAAAACGACTTGTCATTATAGCCGTGGGGATAACGAATCGTCGTTAAATGACGGTTACGACAATAGCGCAGCAGGTAGGGGGAGAGCTCCGTCAGTTTGGCAAGGTAATCGGCTTTACTGATGCCCGCTTCTGGCCATAAGGGCTTACCCGGATTCGTAATGGTAAGCTCATGTCCCTCCACGAGCAGCGTTGCTTTGGTCAATACCGCCATAGTATACATACTCCTTCATTGTAGTTATCCCCGATTATTCCCTCGTATGCTGGATCTCAAACCCTAATCTTTTCAAAAAAAAGATTGACAAACAACCTGCTAAAGAGACATAATAATAAAAGTTAATAACTAATAGTTAGTTGCAATCGAAGTTTTAGTATATACGTTTTGGTAACTTAATTTGTTTTTTTGTAAAGGTTTGGGTATCGATGGTTTACGATCACCTAACGATCGTTGAATATATATTATTTATACACACTGGAGGAATTCAAAGATGAGTAAACAATTTTTAGCAGCAGTAAAAGAAAGACGTACGTTTTATGGTTTGAGCAAAGAAACGGTCGTTTCAAACGAACGCATCCAAGAGATTGTTAATGAAGCAGTGAAATATACACCGTCCTCCTTCAATTCACAAAGTGCTAGAGTTGTTGTGTTGTTTGGTGAACAATCCGATAAATTGTGGAATATTACGAAAGAAACATTGAGAAAGATCGTTCCAGCAGAAAGCTTCGCGGCTACGGAAGAAAGAGTGAATGGTTTCGGAAACGGCTCTGGTACGGTATTGTTTTTTGAAGATCAAACAGTTGTGGAGAATCTTCAAGAAAAATTCGCAGCGTATGCAGCTAATTTCCCAATTTGGTCTAACCAATCTTCAGGTATGCTGCAATTCGTGATCTGGACAGCGTTGGAACAAGAGGGTCTTGGTGCTTCCCTACAACATTACAATCCGTTGATTGATGAAGAAGTGAAGGCGACTTGGAACCTTCCAAGCGAATGGAAGCTGATTGCACAATTACCTTTCGGTAAGCCGACGTTCACGCCAGGTGAGAAAGAGTTCCAACCGCTTGAAACTCGCGTGAAGTTTTTTCAATAAGATCGGTACTTTTATATAGGCGAAGTTATAAAAAGGTAGAGCTGCTTCCGATTCCGGAGCGGCTCTACCTTTTTCATCATTGATACCGGATAAGACCCATGCTTCTCTTGGGGATGAGCTATACCTTTTGAATCATTCGTCTTTGTTTGAAATTTCGCAAGATAACGCCATTCGAAGGCGAAAAGAGTAAGGCAAGTAGGAAGAGACCACCAGCAATACTGATCATACTGCCAGCGATTGATGCATCCAACACAAGCGCAACATAATAACCGAGGGCGGAGCTGCAGCAGCCGATGATGACACTGTAGATGATCATTCTACTCAATTTGTCCGTAAGCAGATAAGCTGTTGCCGGAGGGACGACCAGCATACCTACAACTAAAATGGCTCCTACACTTTCGAATGAAGCCACAGTACTCACCGATACAAGGCCCATAAGCAGGTAATGAAATAGTGCCACGGGTATGCCGACTGCTGCTGCCATGGCAGGATCAAATGAACAGATTTTTAACTGCTTATAAAATATGGAGATAACTAGGACGCTGAGCATTAGTGCAAGGCCGACTCCCCAAACAGCTTTCGGGCCGATGTCTACTCCAGCAAGTTGAATCGTATTCCAAGGAACGTAGGCGATTTCCCCGTACAGCACGCAATCGAGATCTAAGTCGATACTTCTCGTATACATACTAACCAGAAGAACTCCGACAGCGAAGAGTGCAGTAAACACCACGCCGATTGACGCATCGGACTGCACACCGCTTTGATGGAACAATTGAATGAGGAACACGGTAATCAGCCCAAGTGCTGCCGCGCCAAGCAGCATAAATAACGAATCTCTTGATCCACTGATTAGAAAAGCGATTACGATACCCGGAAGGACGGAGTGGCTAATCGCATCACCGATCATTGCCATTTTACGAAGCACGAGAAAGCAGCCTACAATTCCACAAGCGCTAGCAACAAGAGCGCCAGTTAAAATGATCCATACGGTACTCATATGGCTTCCCCCTTCTGCTCGACTTGAAGAAGCGCTGCTGTTTCTTCGCCCTTGATTTTGTGTCGAGCCGATAGGTGGAGCCATAGCTTGGACAATATGCCTCGCCGTGGAGAGGCTACAACTGAAATTAGGAAGAGGGAAGTGGAGGCGAGAACGGTCAACGGGCCGGTAGGCAAATGATTACCATTTGCGCTGATGAATGTACCAACTAAACCGCTAAGGGCTCCGAAAAATCCTGAAAGCACGACCATGATACCTAATCTTTCCGTCCAATATCTTGCTGATACGGCAGGGGTAATTAGGAGGGCCGCCATCAGCACGACACCTACAGCTTGAATCCCGACGACGACCGCGATGACGAGGAGGAACATAATGAATTGGTCTAAAAAAGCAACGGGGTAACCTAATCCTCGTGCAAATCCAGGATCAAAACTGAGGAGCTTGAACTCCTTAAACAGCAGGGTGCAGACGCTTATTAATATGATAGAAATGACGGCCATAATCTTGACGTCAGACAGCATCATGGAAGCGGCTTGGCCGAATAAGAATTTATCCAAACCGCTTTGATTACCGTTGCCACTATGCTGGATTTGTGTCAATAATACGATCCCTAAGCCGAAGAATACGGAAAGCACAATAGCCAAAGCAGAATCCTGCTTTATTTTCGTATTTCGAGTGATATAGCCGATCCCGAAGGTCGCCGCAATACCAGCTGTAGCAGCTCCGATTAGAAACAAGACAATGGATTTGGAGCCGCTAAGCATGAAGGCGATGCAAACGCCTGGAAGGGCTGCGTGGGATAAAGCATCACCCATCAAAGATTGTTTGCGCAAATAGGCAAAGCTTCCAATCACACCGCTGCTTAAACCGAGCAGCATACAGCCAAGAAGGATCCACTGTGTATTCGGATCCAGAATGACGTTCATCCAATCCAACAAATGTATCACCTCGCGTTCATGATCATGGCAGATTGGTCATCGTGGTCTAGGATTGCTAACCTTCCGCCATAAGTTTGTTGTAGTTTGTCTGCGGTGAAGGTTTGCTCCACAGGACCGAACGCGAGGAGTTGAACGTTTAATAACATGACCCAATCGAAATATTCTTTGACCGTGGATAAGTCATGATGGACGACAAGAACGGTTTTTCCTTGTGTTTTCAATTCACCTAGCAGTGTAATGATAGCTTTTTCTGTGGCTGCATCAACGCCTACAAACGGCTCATCCATAACGTACAGCTTGGCATCTTGAGCTAGTGCTCTTGCAAGGAAAATCCGCTGCTGTTGCCCACCCGAAAGCTGGCTAATCTGTCGGTCTGCGAAATCCGTCATCCCCACTTTGGCTAGGCATTCCATAGCGATCCTTTTCTCTGTATGGCCGGGACGTTTGAACCAGCCTAGATGACCGTAGCGGCCCATCATCACTACATCGAGTGCATTCGTAGGGAAATCCCAATCGACGGATTCACGTTGGGGTACATAGCCTACCGATCTGCGCTGCTCGGCATAAGGTTTTCCATAGATGGACACTTTGCCAGATAGACGGGGGATCAGTCCAAGAGCCGCTTTAATTAACGTGGATTTCCCTGCTCCATTTGGCCCCACGATGCCGATCAGCTTCCCCTCCGGTACCTCGAAGCTAACACCACGAAGCACCGGTTTTTTTTGATAAGCAACGGATAGATTGTGAATTTTTAAAGGACTTGTATGCATGAAGATCTTCTCCTTATATCCAAATTAATTGAGCGCGTTCACAATCGTTTCTACATTGTGTCGAACCATACCGATGTAAGTTCCTTCCTGAGTGCCGGCTTCTCCCATAGCATCCGAGAATAGCTCACCTCCGATTATTAGCAAATGTCCTTTCTCTTTGGCGCCTTGAATAACGGCGTCAATGGCCTTACGGGGGATACTGGACTCAATAAAAACAGCTTTGATCTTATTCTCGACCAAATAATCTCGCAAATCGATTACATCTTTGGTGCCTGCTTCCGAAGCAGTGCTTATGCCTTGCAGCCCCATGACTTTTACGCCATAAGCGTCACCGAAATAGCCAAATGCATCGTGCGCGGTAACAAGTATACGACTTTGCTCTGGTAGTGTGCTGATTTTATCAGTCACTTCCTGGTGCAGTACCTTCAATTGATTCAGATAAGCTTCGGCATTTGTGCGGTATTCTTCGGCATTGGCGGGATCATGCTTGATCAGCGTATCGCGAATCGACTCCGTAGCGGCTATCCAGTGTCTGACATCGAACCAAATGTGAGGATCAAACTCGGTTTCCATTTGGGCACCAGATCTCAGTTTTGAGCGGTCGATGTTGTTCGATACGGCCACCGTTATTTTTTTCTTGCTCATGTTCTCCAAAATTTCAATCATTTTCCCTTCTAAGTGCAAACCGTTGTAAAAAATGATATCCGCTTTATCCAGCTTCGCAATATCGCCTTGAGATGCTTTATACAAGTGAGGGTCTACCCCTGCTTTCATGAGTCCTGTTACTTCCACATGCGTCCCGCCGACTTGCCCCACGACATCAGTAATCATGCCTATTGTAGTTGTTACTTTGATCTTCCCTGCGGTATCGGATGAAATCGTAGGGGTCTCCCTACAAGCGGATATGACGACTAAACAACCAATGAAGATTAAAGTAAGGAATAGCCGATGAACCGAACCGCTCAATCTTGATTTTGTTAACATGCGCATCTCTGAATAGCTCCTTGTCTGAGTTTGATTTTGAAAAACGATTATCATTTTGCTTTGTAGGGGAATGTTCTTTCCTTTGGACAATTTTTTTTCCCTAAGGCAAAAAAAGAAATAAAAAAAGGGTGTTTTTTTTCTTTTATCCACGATGTTATCCTACTACAAAATAATTTACTTAACAACACAAAATTGCATTAGGGAAAAATATAAATAGATTAAAAGACCTCAAAGAGGGCGGCGATTTGGCTGTAAACACTTCACTTAGTTACACTTATTTCAAAAATATCAATTCAATGCTTTTGCCTTTTTTTCAAGAGAATAGAGGATTCGAGACCTCATGATGGATCAGTGCGTTCTTCGGTCAGACTGTACAGTTTTGTCAGCGTTCAGCCTTAGCTTTGTGAAAAATAAAAGGCCTTCAGTTCGTAACTGTTGGCCTTTTATTTCGGCGTTCATACTTAAAAGCATAGAAGCCCTTCAGCAAAATGCTTGCCAGGGCCGCATAACAAGGATGGATTGTTGAATCTATTTACCTTCCTTCACAAATTGCTGGATTCGGCTCTTGATAGCGTCGCGCACCTCACCGAATTTGGCAGTAACTTCTTCTATGGTTCCCGTTGCCTTTGCTGGATCATCAAAGCCCCAGTGCCATCTTTCAGCCTTATCGTTACGAACAACCGGGCAGTTATCGTTAGCATGTCCGCACAACGTAATGATGTAATCTGCTTGGCTTAAAGTCTCGGGATCAATTACATCAGATGTATGAGTTGAGATATCGATGCCTGCTTCTTGCATGGTTGCAACGGCTCGCGGATTCAATCCGTGGGCCTCCAACCCTGCGCTTTTCACCTCATACTTATCGCCTCCATACGCTTTCAAAAATCCATCAGCCATTTGGCTGCGGCAAGAGTTTCCTGTGCAAAGAAAATAAACGATTTTTTTGTCCATGTTAATTACCATCTCCTTAAGTTTGATTAAGCAACTACGTTTAACCAGAGGTACAAGCCGATTAATGTAATCAGTAACGTGGGAAGGGTAAGGAGAATACCGATTTTAAAATAATAACCCCATGTTATATTCACGCCTTTTTTGGCTAGTACATGAAGCCATAATAAAGTTGCTAATGAGCCGATCGGTGTAATTTTAGGGCCTAAATCGGAGCCAATTATATTCGCATAAATGAGCGCTTCACGAATGATCCCGTCGGTATGAGTACCTTGGATAGCCAGCGCATCGATCAGGACGGTCGGCATATTATTCATGATCGAGGAGAGACCAGCTGCTAAAAATCCCATTCCGATGGTGGCTACAAGCAAACCTTGAGAGGCAAACGATTCAATCAGCCCCCCAAGAGCAGCGGTTAGTCCGGCATTTTTCAAACCATACACGACAACATACATCCCGATGGAAAAAATAACGACAGCCCAGGGCGCATCTTTAATGACTTTTTTCGTTTCAATGACTTTGCTGGATCGAGCAGCTAGCATGAAAATAAGTGCAGCGGCGCCTGCCAGGATCGAAACAGGGATATTAATAAATCCACTGATCAAGTAAGCAACTACCAGAATGCTAAGAATTATCCAAGATAGTCGGAAAAGTCTCAGATCTTTGATTGCTTCTGATGGTTTTTTAAGCTGAGCTAAATCGTAGCTTTGAGGGATATCTTTTCGGAAAAATAGAAACAAAACGAGTAAACTTGCTGCTAATGAGAAAATGCTCGTAACGAACATTCGACTTGCATAAGTGACAAAATCAATCCCGAAAAAATCAGCAGAAACAATGTTCACTAAGTTACTAACAATTAAGGGAAGGGAAGTCGTATCTGCGATAAAACCACTTGCCATGATGAAGGGAAGAATCATTTTATCGGGGAATTTCAAGGCCCGAACCATGGCTAACACGATAGGTGTTAAAATGAGCGCTGCGCCATCATTAGCGAAAAGCGCCGCGACGGCTGCTCCGAGCAGGATGACAAAGGTAAACATGATCTTTCCATTGCCTTTGGCGATGCGCGCCATATGCAAGGCTGACCATTCAAAGAAACCAATGTCGTCTAGAATCAGAGAAATGAGAATAATCGCAACAAATGCCAAAGTGGCATTCCACACAATGCCTGTAACGGTAACGACATCATGTAGAGAAACTACTTGGAAGAGGAGGGCTAGAATCGCGCCTCCCGATGCTGACCATCCGATATTTAGACCTCTAGGCTGCCAGATTACAAATGTTAGCGTAAGTAAGAAGATGATAACTGCTAAATAAACCATATGTTCCTCCTAATTAAGAGCATTGCGATAATAAAGCTTTCGTATGTGTGCTAATCGCAACAACCCCGTTGTTCGCAGGATAAGCTGTCAACTTTGTCCTTCTGCGAAGGGAGAACATGAAAAAACTCATGTAAATAGGGTTTGTCTTCCACATTTATCGAGTAATAAACCCACTGACCTCTCTTGGCTTCCTTGACCAAGCCCCCATCTTTTAGCTTTCGCATATGCTGGCTAACATTAGGCTGGCTGGTTTTCATGATCTCAACGATTTCACAAACGCAGAGCTCGCGTTCCTTTAGAAGGCAAAGAATTGTGAGTCTCATTTTATCCCCGAGCAGCTTGCAGATATCGGCCAACTTCTCAATTTCAACCATTCGTTATGCACTCCTTAATAAAGAGGTTCCTTTAAAAATCATTATATAATTATTTGATTATATAAAGAAAGTTAAGGAATTGTAAATGGCTAGTTAACGTATTCGGTTAGCCTCATTAGGGAGCAGTGAATTGGGAATAATGAGTTTAAAAACGTATCGAGGGTGTCATGACAATAAACCCGATTATTCCTTTTGAACCTGTCGTCGCCAAGGAATTCCCCCATGGGGAGAAATGGATCGCCCAAATAAAATGGGATGGGGTGAGAATGTTAAGTTATTTCGACGGTACACAAATCAAACTTGTGAATCGAAGGTTAAATAACCGTACGTTACAATACCCGGAGCTCCTAAATCCAGCAAGATACTGCAAGGCTTCGTCCTTTATTCTTGATGGTGAAATTATCGCTATAGGCGACGGTAAACCATCGTTCCATGAAGTGATGAAACGAGATAGCTTGCGCAGCGCTATGAGCATTGAACGAGGCGTAAAGCAGACACAAGTCAGCTATATGATTTTTGATGTGTTATTTTGTAATGGTTCATGGGTGTTGGATCGTCCCCTTGAAGAGCGGCAACAAATTCTTGAGCAAATGATTATTCCGCAAAACGATGTTCAGCTTGTGCCGAATTTTACGGACGCGGAAGCCTTATACAGCCTAATGAAAAGTCATCAGATGGAGGGAATTGTATATAAAGATTTGAAAAGCACTTATTTAATCGATGGAAAGGACAAGAGGTGGCAGAAACGGAAAATACTGCATGACCTATTTGCCGTAGTAGGCGGTGTGACGCATAGAGGAAAGATCGTCAATTCTTTATTGCTTGGCTTGTATGATGAGAAGGGGCGCTTTGTCTATATTGGGCATGCGGGTACGGGGAAAATGAGCAATCAAGCGTGGAGAAGCTTGACTGCTCAGATTCAGCCTTTAATTACATCAACGAAACCATTTATCAATGAGCCCGAACGAAGTAAAGATGCGGTTTGGTTGGAAGCCCAGATCGTTGTGAAGGTGCAATTTCTGGAATGGACGGCAGGGGGAACGATGCGACAGCCAAGTATTCAAGCAATCATGGAATTCCCTGTGAATCAGTGCACATTCTCGCAGGCTCGGAGTTGATTGCTACTCCAAAAGCACCCCAAAACAGAAAAACACCCACTGACTGGGAGACAGGAGTGGGGGATGTGATAAAGGGAGTGACTACAGTGACTACGTCACTTTTTCTTTTATCTTCTCTTTTTTAGCTCTTGCTTTCGGTTTTTTTACCTCTACGACGCTTGCGTCCGGCTCAAGCATCACGGTGCTAAAATCAACTGTATCTTTTGGCTTTGTAGCATCGAGGCTTGCTTGCAGCGCAGCCATGAGATCAATCACGCTCGTTTTCTGTAACTCAGGCGCGGATTGCACCTCTTCACCGGCAATTTTATGTTCAATGGCCTCCATCAACCGGCCGCGGTATTCGTCTTTATATTTTTCTGGCTCAAAAGGCGTCGATAGCTGATTGATCAGCATTTTCGCCATATCAAGCTCTCGATCGCTCACATTAATCTGTTCCGGAAGATTAGGGACTTGACTGATCGGTCGAATTTCATCGGGATAGAAAATGGTTTCCATAGCCAAGCAGTTATCGATGACACGTATTGCCGCTAGTGAGCTTTTGGAGCGAATGGATACTTTGGAGATACCAATTTTGCCGGACTGCTTCATGGATTCAAGCAATAAGCTGTATGCGCCAGAACCTGTTTCACCAGGCCCAAGATAATAAGTCTTATGAAAGTATACCGGATCAATATCCGTCAAGTTGACAAAATCTAAGATCTTAATTTCCTTATTAGCTTCCCCGGAGATAGTCTCCAGCTCATCTTTTTCGAAAATGACAAATCGTCCAGGCTCGTATTCATAGCCTTTAGATATTTCGTCCCATTCTACTTCCTTCTCGCAAGTATTGCATTTCCTCACATAGGCCAGAGGTGTTATACACGTTTTGTGAATATAACGCATCGAAATATCCTTATCTTCCGTTGCCGAAAACATTTTTACGGGGACATGAACAAGCCCGAAACTAATGGCGCCTTTCCATACAGTATGCATCTATAGATCCCTCCCAACTACCTAGATTTCATTAGTATTCTCTTAATGAATTTCATTTATACGACAGGTAATAAGAGAATGCTTTTTGAAAAGCAAGGGAACCTTAATGATGGCACTTTCACATTACCAATCACACAGGTAAGGAGGGATTCAGGATGGCACAAGATTCGAATGCAGCGGAAGATGCAAACCACCAAGGACAAGAAAACTATTTCATGGACATTGATCGTATGATTAATGAAGGTCTAGGCGGCGGTAACGTCACCCTACACAATGGATTAATTGAATCCTCGACAACGGATACCATGGATCATCCAGAATCTGTAACGGGCGATTAAGTAAGTTGGCTTAGGAAGGAGACCAGGACCTTTATGAACGTACATCGCGCTCAAGAGATTTTGGCAGCGGATGTGAAGATTGACGTTGAGCTAAACGGCTTGCCGGTTTGGATTGATAGCGTTGATTCGGCAAAAGCGTTGGCTAAAGTTCATGCCGAAGAAAATCCGGCCGATGCCCGCACGGTATCCGTCCAAGAGCTAGAGGAAGTCCACTAGTCAAATGTATGAACGAGAAGCCTACCCTGATCGATAAAGGGTGGGCTTTTTTCCGTAGAGAGTTGATGTTGCAGGGACGCGAGGACTATAATAGGAGCAGCACGCGCAAACGGAAGAAAGGGATGAGATCACTGACTCAATCCACCTATACGTATCACTCCTCACATGAGGAGGACACAGATCGGCTGGGTAAGCTGCTTGCTGCATATATGATGCCAGGAGCGGTACTTACACTGGATGGCGATCTTGGGGCGGGAAAAACGAGATTCTCGCAAGGGTTCGCAAGAGCAATAGGAGTAACAGATATCGTAAATTCGCCAACCTTTACAATTGTGAAAGAATACGAGGGAGCTGAGCTCCCTTTCTATCATATGGACATGTACCGCATTTCACAAATGGAGGCAGATGATCTAGGGCTGGAAGATTACTTTTACGGCGCAGGCGTGACGCTGATTGAATGGTCAAGCTTGATTGAAGATTTGCTGCCCTCCGAAAGATTGTCGATTACAATTGCCCATCACGGTGAGCAAGCAAGACGATTTCATCTAACCCCACATGGGGAGCTCTACCAGCAATGGTGTGCGCAAATGAAGGAGAACGGACATTTACGATGACAGAATCAACTTTAACGCACAAAACACGACTTTTAGCCATCGATACATCCACTTCTTCGATGACCGTAGCGATACTACAAGATGGTGAATTGATTGGGGAACTCAGCTCTCATGCTGAAAAGAACCACTCTATCGGACTTCTTCCTGATATTCGGAAGCTCCTGAACAGCTTAGATCTTAAGCCCAAGGACCTGAGTGCTGTTGCGATCGGGCAAGGTCCAGGTTCTTACACGGGAGTTCGGATCGGAGTTTCCGTAGCCAAAACATTGGCTTGGTCATTAGGGCTTGATCTGATTGGTGTATCCAGCTTGGAAGCGATGGCGCTTGGTGGAAGCCTTAAGGATTCAGAAGCTCAAGGAAGCGGAAGCAGGGTGAGGTGGGTTATTCCGCTCATGGACGCCAGACGCAAGCAGGCCTTCACCGCTGTTTATGAAGCGTCAGGAGTTGTAAACGTAAATTCAAATTTAGCATGGCGCACGGTTCTGCCTGACGGCATCCGTGTCATGGAGCCTTGGACGGAACAATTACTTGCTTTAGCGACAAGTGCTGAACTGCGTCAACAATTGACAGACATTCCGGGACTAGGAGTACCGGAAGAGATCATTTTCGTCGGCGAGACGGCAGGATTCGCAGATCAAATTGATCGGTTTACGCAGCAATGGACAGGCATTGTTCGGACACTGCCTTACGCTATTGAAGGGCAATTCATTGGGCATCTGGCTAATGAGCGTCTGAAACAGGGACAGAAAGATGTGACTCATACCTTCGTTCCCAATTACACACAGCTTCCAGAGGCAGAAGTGAATTATTTAGCGAAGCAAAAACAGCTGAAAGGGGAGAACTGATCATGGAGCAACAGCATCAAGCTTATATTGCGGAAACTTCGTTGGTGTTCCGTTCCATGCGTCTGGAAGATATCCCTTTTATTTGTGAAATTGAGCAGGAAGCTTTCACAACGCCTTGGACAGAAGGCGCTTTTCATAATGAACTGACGAACAATCAATTTGCTAGTTATATGGTAATGGATATTGAGGGTGAAGTGGCCGGTTATGGCGGTATGTGGCTCATTATGGAGGAAGCTCACGTCACGAACGTAGCCGTTCGTGATTCCTATAGAGGCCGTAAGCTTGGAGAGCGCCTGCTTAGCGAATTGATGCGGACCGCTACATTCCTTGGGGCTTTTCGCATGACACTTGAAGTAAGAGCTTCTAATTATGTGGCTCAAAATCTGTATGAAAAGCTTGGCTTCCGCTCCGTCGGTGTCCGCAAAGGCTACTATACGGATAACCGCGAGGATGCCATTATTATGTGGGCGGATCTGCCTAAGTCCAAGAGCAGAAAGGATAGTCTCGAAGACTGAGACCGTAGAACAGGTGAAGAAGTTGACTAATCAAACACAACAATCAGAACTAACCGGCTATAAACAATCAACGAAACCTGTCTATATTTTGGCGATTGAAACAAGCTGTGATGAGACGTCTGTCTCCATTGTGGAAAATGGCAAGATAATTCGCTCAAACGTGATTTCGAGCCAGATCGAAACCCATCAACGTTATGGTGGCGTTGTACCAGAGGTCGCTTCTCGCAAGCATGTGGAATCGATCACATGGATGATAGAGGAAGCGGTGGAGGAAGCTGGAGTGAAGATGGAGGAACTGTCTGCTATCGCAGTGACGGAAGGGCCGGGACTTATTGGGGCCTTGCTGGTCGGTGTGGTAGCAGGTAAAGCGTTAGCCTTGGCATTGGACCTTCCGCTCATTGGCGTCCATCATATCGCCGGCCATATTTATGCCAATCAGCTCGTTCATGAGTTGGAGTACCCCCTCATCGCACTTGTTGTGTCCGGGGGACACACGGAGCTGATTCACATGGAAGGCCCCGGTCAATTTCGTATTATTGGCCGAACTCGCGATGATGCTGCAGGCGAAGCCTACGACAAGATTGCACGCGCTATGGGTCTACCATACCCCGGCGGACCGCATGTCGATCGGCTTGCACAGGAGGCCGATCATGCGATCACGCTTCCGCGCGCTTGGCTCGAAGCGGACTCTTACGACTTCAGCTTCAGCGGTTTGAAATCCGCTGTGCTGAACGTCGTGAACCAAGCCAAGATGCGCGGTGAGGCTGTGCAAACCGCACAGATCGCCAGAGGCTTCCAAGAATCAGTCATCGATGTTCTTGTTGAGAAAGCAAGCCGCGCCGTCCGAGAATTCGGTGCGAAACAGCTCCTGCTCGCTGGCGGCGTTGCCGCGAACAAAGGGCTTCGCAGCCGACTCGCGGAGCGCTGCGAGAAGCTGAATGTCCCGCTGCTTGTGCCTCCACTAGGCCTTTGTACGGACAACGCAGCCATGATTGCGGCTGCCGCTTTCCTGAAGTGGGACAAGCAGGAGTTTGATGAGCTGGACCTGAAAGCGGAACCGTTGTTGAAGCTTGAAGAATGGTAGACAAAGTGGGCCCGAAAAATAAATTTTCTGATAACTGCATTGACTTTATAAAAACAGCATATTATAATCACAATCAATACTTCAAACGCAACGAACGGGATTAGTAAGGAAGATCAGTTTCGCTCAGAGAGCTGCGCATTTGGTGAGAGCGCAGACGAAACGACACCTGAACTCGCCCGGGAGCGGTAAGACTGATTAGGATGCCAAGGATCCAGCACCCCAGTAGGTCTTGACGGTTGACCCCCGTGATCAGGTACATGAGTGGTTTCGAGTGTCAAAGCTCGGATCAATTAGAGTGGTACCGCGGAAGGCTCAAGCCTGTCGTCTCTTTTATAGAGATGGCAGGCTTTTTTGGTTGTTCTGAAACTAAACGTTCTGAAACAAATTAACTTACAAACCCTATAAATAAAACGCAATGAACAAGAGTAGTAAGGGCCTATTTGAACGGTACAGAAAGCTGCGGGATGATGCGACGCAGTCCGTGAACGCCCCGAACTCGCTTGGAAGCGGTCGTCCTGAGCAGTCAGTCCATATGACTATTAGGGATGAACGGTTGGCCTCCGTGATGAGGTGACATGGAGCGGGATGCCGCTCTGTGTCTGAGGTGGACTCCCTAACCAGAGGAGTCAACAAGAGTGGTACCGCGCTGGGTGAAGACCTGTCGTCTCTTTGATAGAGATGACGGGTCTTTTTTGCGTGGATTTAAGGTGCGCTAAAGGCAAATGGCTCACAGGGAAACATCGTATTATCGTACCCAGCAGGAGCAAAGTACTGAAAAAATGGCAAATAGGTCTAGTTTCACCCAAATTTGAGGAGGATGATTAAGATGGAAAACAACAATTACAGACGCATTCGCATTTTTGATACAACGCTGAGAGATGGAGAGCAAGCGCCAGGCGCATCCCTATATCCTGAGGAAAAAATTCGGATCGCTAGACAGCTGGCGAAAATGGGGGTAGACACCATTGAACCAGGCTTTCCGATTTCCAGTCCTGGCGATTTCCAAGCCGTTCAGCAAATTTCACGCGAGCTGCAAACGCTAGAAATATGCGGCTTTGCTCGGACGGTCAAGGAGGACATCGACGCTGCTGTGAAAGCAACGCAGGATGCTGCACAGCGCCGTATCCACATGTTCCTTTCATCCTCGGACATTCATCTTGACTTCCAGCTGCGCAAATCTCGCAGTCAAGTTGTAGAGATTGCTCGTTCGATGGTCGCTTATGCCAAACAATTTGTTGATCGAATCGAGTTCTCGCCGATGGATGCTACGCGTACGGGAGATGAATTCCTGTTTGAGGTTCTGGAAGCTGTTATTGCTGAAGGAGCAACGATTCTTAATATCCCGGATACGGTTGGTTACGCGCTTCCTGAGGAATACGGCGCTATGTTCCGACGAGTCCGGCAGAGCGTTCGTGGCGGAGATACGGTAGAATACAGCGCTCACTGCCATAATGATCTAGGCCTTGCCGTGGCGAACAGCTTAGCTGCGATAGCAGCAGGTGTGACACATGTGGAGGTGACCGTGAACGGGGTTGGTGAACGCGCAGGGAACTGTTCACTGGAGGAATTGGTTATGGCGATTGAAACTCGTAAACAAACGATGGGCGTTGAAACCGGAATCGTCATGAATGAGGTGTTCAACACCTCGAAGATGGTCAGCCGCATTATGGGCTTCCCAATTGCTTATAACAAGCCAATCGTTGGCCGTAACGCGTTTCAACATGAAGCAGGTATTCATCAAGATGGCTTGCTGAAGAACCGCAATACGTATGAAATTATGGATCCAGAGAAACTGGGTATTCCGCGGTCCATGATTATTCTAGGCAAGCACTCTGGTCGCCATGCGCTGAAGCATCGCGTCGGGCAGTTCGGTGTGGAGATGACGGGTGAAGAGCTGGAAGCTCTGTACACACGTTTCAAAGTGAAAGCGGATGAACAGAAGATCGTCACTGACGATCAATTGATGGAACTTGTGGGGTCTACAATTGAAGGCCAAATGGAAGCCTTCACCTTGACGCATGTACAAGTGGTAAGCAGCAGTGATCGGGATCGTGTAGCTTCCGTTTCTGTTCGCAACAATCAGACAGGTGAGGAAAAGGCTTACTCAGGAACAGGTGAAGGTCCGATCGAAGCAATTATTCAAAGCTTGAGACAAGCGATACCGATGGAAGTTGACTTCTCAGATTTGGAGCTGCATTCGCTATCCACAGGTGAAAGAGCAACGGGAGAAGCGGAAGTTACGATTTCCATTAACGGTCAAACTTACAAAAACACGGGAATTGACCAAGATGTGCTAGTCGCTGTAGCCAAGGCATTCGTGTCGGCTTGCAATCAAGCGGCTCGCATGCAGAGCGAATCCGCACGGCAAGCTGAAGCTTCATCAGCCTCCTGATTTAAATTGTATGAAAACTTAGATATATACATGGCATGTGTGCAAGGTTATACACACGGCCTGTGGATAATGTGCATAACTATAGTAAAGTCACAATTACCAACGGTTCTAGAACCTTGTATAAAAGAATAACTTTTTCATATTTTTTTGTGGACAATGTGGATAACAATGTGGAAAAGGGAAAAAAGACTGATAGAGAGGCAGATTATGCCTCTCTTTTTATGTGGATAACGATGTGAATAAGTGAATAAGTGAAAATCACGCATACTGGAATTATCGGAACAATCCGTCAGTAGCAGGCGTTGGATAGGTTTCCCATTGGTTGAAAATGCTATAAGTAAAAAACGATCGAGGGAATATCTATGAAACGAAGAGGATTCGTTCCTATTGTGGGTATCTTTATTATTTTGTTGGAGTTGTCCACAGGCGCAGCTCATGCTGCAGGTTTGGAAGTAAAAACGAATGGTAATGAAGAAAAGCAGGTAACGGTTGTTTCTATACCTGCCTTGTCGTTTCAAGAGCTGCAGCCTAATCAGTTGGCGGCTCTTCCTAATCTGAGGCGTTTAACGGAACATAGCGCCATTGGCGCTATGAATATCCGCACATCGAACAGAGCGATGCAAGATGTCTACGTTACGCTTGGAGCAGGAGCTTCTGCTATAGGAGTCTCCAAAGCTCAGGCTTTTGATTCGCAGGAAAGCAGGGAAGGCGTTCAAGCTTCGCAGCTTTTACGGCGTTATTTAGGGTATTCAGAGCACGATCAGCCCTTTCAAAATGAAGGGCAGTTAGTTGTTCCTGACATCACAATGCTGCAAGGGGTAAATGTAAATCAATCAGCAGATGCCGTGCCAGGTGCTTTAGGTGACGTGTTAAAGGAGCATCATATCCATCGAGTCGCACTGGGCAGCAGTGATCTGGGCCTATCCAACGTAGAAGAGAAAAAACTAAGAAGATTTGGCGCTCAAATGTTGATGGATTCGCAAGGCATTGTGGATAAAGGAGCTATTGGTGAGGCAACGAAGGTAGTTGCTGTGGATAGACCGTTTGGTGTGAAGACGGATTATACACAGTTGCTGACTTTATGGAATCGAGAGATGATTGGTCAGAAAAGCATAGTTCTTATTGAACTAGGTGACCTGTATAGACTTTACGCAGATCAAGAGCACTACAGTGCTGCCCGTTTTCAAGAGCTTAAAGAGCATGTCTTGCAAGAGATGGATGAATGGATAGGACTTATAGCAGCCCGTATGACGTCACAAAATAGTCTCTGGATCTTTTCACCTGAAGTACATGGACAAGCAGCAAAAGCAAAATCCTATTTATCCCCAACCCTTCATTATTATTCTGAAAGTAAGGAAAGCTTATTAGTTTCGGAATCAACTCGCAGGTTGGGTGTCGTAACAGCGCAAGATTTTACGGTAACCTTGTTAAGAGAGTTCAATGTACCTGCTTTGGGCGGCATGATTGGACTGCCAATTACATCTAAGCAAACCGAGCAAGCATTGGTATCGCTGCTTCATGATGAAGCGAATATGCAGACCGTTTATCGGATCCGCCCGCTACTGCTCTATCCCTTTGTTACTTTTGAGATTATCGTCTTACTTACAAGCCTGTTGTATGTTTTGTTTATAAAAAGAGGAGAAGATTCCATTGCATCTAATGGATGGATAGCAAGATGGAAGCGGCACTGGAGGCGCAGTGTACGTATGCTGCTTTTATCTGTATTAACCGCTCCCGTCATAATGCTTTTATTAGGATGGCTAGTTGCGCCATTGACATCAAACTTAGGGGTACAAGCAGCTATTGCAGGGATCGTTATTTTATTCGTAATAGGTGCCTTACTGTTGGCTGTGAGCATAGAGAAATGGCGTTTATCTTCAGCGATGCTCTGGCTTGGATGTGGAACTGCCGGGATCATCGCCATGGATGGCAGTACGGGCGCGCATGCTATGAAATATTCCGCATTGGGCTATGATCCGATGATAGGCGCTCGCTACTATGGGATCGGCAATGAGTGCATGGGCGTTCTCATCGGCGCTCTTGTCCTAGGGGTGACGGCGGCCTTTCAGCGACGTTATGATTCAGCGCCTGCCCGCGCGGCCAGCGGGCTTGATGAGGCGGCTCCGCGTAAGCATACGCTCGCGGAGCTGGAAACAGCTGCCGCGGCCGAGGCCCAAGCAGCAGCAGCTAAGCCTTCGCGCACCGCAGCGCTGTTGGCGTGCGCAGCGTTCTTGCTCGTGACGGTGTGCTTAGCCGCACCGTCCTTGGGCGCGAATGCGGGCGGCGCGCTCAGCGCCGTAGTCGCCTTCGGCGTAGCCGGCGTGCGCTGCTTCGCCGGTGAACGCTGGCGTGAGCTGCGGTTCAGCAGGGGCGCAGCCCTGCTGGCGCTGCTGCTCGCGCTAGGGCTTTTGGCGCTGTGGCTGCTCAACAGCGCGGATTCCCCCGCGGCGGCAGCGCGGGAGAGCCATGTCGGGCGCGCGTTTCACGCGCTGCGCGAGGGGAGGTTTGATCAGATTGGACATCTGATCGTACGCAAGCTGCGGATGAACGTGCACCTGATCCGTGCATCCGTTTGGAGCAAAGTGCTCATCACGAGCCTGTTCGTAATGGCTGTCCTCGTGCTCCGTCCGCGCGGGCGGCTTCGCTTATGGCAGCACAAATACCCATACTGGATGTACGGGTTCTCGGCTAACATGATTGGAGCTATAGCGGCGCTGCTGCTCAACGATTCCGGCATTGTGGCAGCGGCCACCTTAATTATTTATGTCGCCGTACCTATGTTACTTTTGCGGATGCAGGAGCAAGAGGCTTCTTACTAAGCTTGATCTACCGTGTTCACTAATGCAACGCTAGGAAAACAGAAGAATTGTTTCAGCAGATAAAATAATTTAAGCGTTACAGCCGAGCTCCTCTATGGGGCACAAGTTGTAACGCTTTTTTAGTCTTACAGTTACCGTGTTTTCTTTATTTTTAGTACGTTGTTGCCGAGAAAAATAGCTGCTCTTTGAGTAGCCATTTAGTTCTCAGTCCTTAAAGTCAGCCTAATTTGCTCAAATGCTAAGCAAGCAATGTCTCCCAATCCTCGTAGAAAGAAGCGAGCTCGTTCTTTTT
The DNA here is from genome assembly GCF_010820665.1 of Paenibacillus sp. SYP-B3998. GTDB lineage: Bacteria > Bacillota > Bacilli > Paenibacillales > NBRC-103111 > Paenibacillus_E. Next base: position 188,771 of record NZ_JAAIKC010000004.1, read on the forward strand.
CAGATCTACGGCCGCGTTTTTCTCCTGTACGAGCATATAATCATTGTAAACGGCCGGGTCGGCCAGTTCTGCTTCCAGAGCGGACACTTCCTCTTCCACTCGGGCAATGTCCTGCTCCAGCTGCTCGAGCTTTCGTTGGCGGCTGCGTTCTTCGCGTTTCGCGAGCTTGTCTGCCTCATACCCGCCGGCGGTGCTCCCACCAGCTGTAGCGCCAGCGGTTGCAGATGGATGAGCGGCTTTTTTCTCAGCCTCTTTAGCAAGACGCTTCGCTTCCATTTCGGCCAGTTCGGCTTTTTTCTCCACATAATCATCGTAATTGCCCAGATAACTTGTGAGTCCATCAGGTTTCAGATCTAGCATGCTTTCCGCCATTTTATTGAGGAAATAGCGATCATGAGAGATGAAAAGGAGCGTGCCTTCATAATCCATCAACGCGGATTCCAGCACTTCTTTACTATACAAATCAAGATGGTTGGTAGGCTCATCGAGAATGAGTACATTTGCTTTTTGCAGCATTAGCTTCGCAAGGGCCACGCGGGCTTTCTCGCCGCCGCTAAGAGAAGCAACCTTCTTGAACACATCTTCTCCGCTAAAAAGGAAGCTGCCCAGCACTGTACGAATACGAGCTTCCTCCAGGTGCGGATAAGTATTCCATACTTCTTCGAGCACTGAATTCGTGGGTGTAAGTCCAGTTTGCTCCTGATCATAGTATCCAATCGTTACGTTGGCGCCCCATTTGAAAATACCTTCGTCCTGGTTATGCTGTCCGATTAATGTTTTCAGCATCGTTGATTTCCCGACACCATTTGGCCCAATCAGCGCAGCCGTTTCAGATCGGCGTAATTGGAAGGAGACATTTTCTAACAGGCGCTTCTTCCCGTCATAGGAAAGGGCCAGTCGGTCGACCTGGAGGACTTCTTTCCCAGAGGTTTGCTCAATTTCAAAAGAAAAGGAAGCACGCTTCAAATCGCCCATCGGCTTGTCGAGTCGGTCCATCTTTTCCAACGCCTTGCGGCGGCTCTGCGCTCTTTTGGTCGTTGAGGCGCGAACGATATTGCGCTGAACGAAATCCTCCAGCTTAGCAATCTCGCCTTGCTGCTTCTCATATTGTTTCATCTCAATCTCATAGTTGGCTTCTTTGATCTCAATGAATCTGGAATAGTTACCGGTATAACGCTTAGAAGCGTTACGCTCAATTTCATAGATGGAGGTGACTAGGGCATCCAAGAAAAATCGATCATGAGATACGACCAGAATGGCTCCCGGATAGCCTCGCAAATAGCCTTCCAACCAGGTTAACGTTGGGATGTCCAGATGGTTTGTCGGCTCATCAAGCATAAGCAGATCAGGTTCTTCGAGCAGCATTTTGGCAAGCGCAAGTCTTGTTTTTTGTCCGCCGCTTAATGTTTGCACCGGGGTTTCAGGTGGGAACTGACCGAAACCCATGCCATGAAGAATGCCGCGGATTTTGGCTTCGATTTCGTAGCCACCATGCTCACGGAACCATTCAGACCGCTGAGCATAACGGTTCATCGTAGATTCATATTTCTTTTCGTCGGAGATGAGACTCGGATCAGCCATTAACGCTTCAAGCTCACGCAGCTCTTTCTCTGTCTCCAGCAATGAACTGAATACGCTCAATAATTCATTCCAAATCGATTTTTCCGTATGAAGTCCACTATTTTGTTTTAAATATCCGATTTTGGTTTCTTTGGCTTTGAACAAGTCCCCGCTGTCATAGGACAACTCGCCTGCAATGACTTGAAGCAAGGTAGATTTGCCCGCGCCATTTACACCAACTAAGCCGATGCGTTCCTTATTTTCAATTTGTAACGTTATATTCGATAGTACAGAGCGAACTCCATAACTTTTAGAAAGATTAGAAACCTGCAATAGCATCTGATCTGCTACCTCCTGCTTATTAATGAAAGAACTTAGGGAAACCACGATATCAGCGTTTGGAAAAATCCCCATCAATTCACTAGTATACACCATGCGCGGGGCCATCGTATGCTTAAATTTAATGGAACAAGGACGGATGGGGGAACGAAAGATGAGATGGTTATCGCTTTCGCGGATCGGCGGTTTGTTAGTTCTGCTGCTAGTTACCACATTAATGAGCACATGCGCAACGGTCTCAGTAGCCTCCCCGAATGCACAGATTACAACGATTCAGGCTTGGAATTCGATGGTTACTCCTGCATCCTTCACTATCATGACGTTAAATATTCACCATGGTGAAGGTTTAGACGGTCAAGTAAATTTAAACCGAATCGCGGAGCTATTAAAAAAAGAGCATACTGATATCATTGCGCTTCAGAAGCTTGCTTGGTATTCAGGGGCCCTTTGTACTGGCTGGCGATTTTAATATGGAAGCTGATCCTGATAAGTTGAAAGCTGTATTAGCGATTGGCCATATAATTCCTCTGCGGGAGGATTTTCTTCCACCTATACGGGCGGACAGGAAATCGATCATCTCTTTGCGAATCTGATACAGGGGCAGCCGGCATGGACGTTTCAGACCGCTGCTTCGGATCATTTTGCTGTCGTGGCGCGTATTCTCCTGGGGCCAAGGGTGCGAGTATAGTTTTTTTCCTTGTTTATGTTAAAATGGGGGAAACCACTCCTCGTTATGGAAGGGCTGAAGCGTTTATGAACATCCGAGAGCGGAAAATTGAATTGCGTAAGGAAATGGAACAAGTACGTGCTTCCTTAACGCCAGAAGAACGAAAAGATAAGCAATTGCGAATTCATCAAAGAATGGTCAAGCTAAGTTCCGAAAGGTTGCTCGGAGAGTCACCTGCTCCCATTTCCGACACCACAACCATTCTTACCTATATGCCGTTTCGTTCAGAGCCTGATGTTGCGCCCTACATGGAATGGTGCTGGCAGCAGGGAATTCGTGTGCTGCTGCCGAAGGTTGTAGCAGATTCGAAAACAATGGACCTGCATATTGTGAAGAGCTATGAAGATTTGGAAAGCGGTGCTTACGGAATCAGAGAACCTCGGAGCGAGGGGCCTGTGGAGCATGATTTATCCCGCATCTCAATGATCGTGGTGCCTGGTCTTGCTTTTGACATGGATTTCGGAAGGCTTGGATACGGTGGTGGGTTCTATGATCGATTCATGCAGCTCTTTGCAGCTCAGGGGTTGAAAAGACCATTAGCTGTGGCAGCGGCTTTCGACAGGCAGCTAATCTCCCAAGTACCTTCATCTTGGCATGATTTTCGAGTGGATGGCTTGATTACGGAGAGTAAGATGATCTTTAAATCATAACCATTCTAGAGAGGTGAGACCACTGAACGATTCTCCACAATTGACCCATTTCAATGAACAAGGACGAGCCCGAATGGTGGATATTTCGGATAAAGTGGAAACGAAGCGTACCGCAACGGCACGTTCGACCTTGATTATGAAAAGGGAAACATTGGATTTAATTAAACAGGGTAAAATGAAAAAAGGCGATGTGCTCGCTGTAGCACAAGTAGCTGGCATTATGGCTGCCAAAAAAACGTCAGATTGGATTCCTATGTGCCATCCCATTGCACTGACAGGGATTGATATTCAGTTTAGCGATAACAGCAACAACGAACTGTACATAGAAGCGACCGTGCGTACGACAGGACCAACGGGTGTGGAGATGGAGGCACTTACAGCTGTATCTGCCGCAGCGTTAACGGTTTATGACATGTGTAAAGCTGTGGAGAAGGATATGATAATTAGCTCCACCTTGCTAGTCCTCAAAACAGGTGGGAAAAACGGGGATTTTCATAGAAATGATCAATAGGACAACCACTCTATAAGTGAGGTTATCTCATTCAGTTAATAAGGGAGAGGTGACATGGATGCACTGGAAAGTTGGAATTTTGACAGCCAGTGACCGCGGTTACCGGGGAGAACGAGAAGATACAAGCGCTCAGGTAATCCGGGAGCTGATTGAAGAGGAAATTCAGGGCGAGATCATTGAGTACCGGGTCGTTCCGGATGAGATGGATGAAATTATGGCTTCTTTAATTGAAATGACCGACTATTATCAGGCAGACTTGATCTTGACCACAGGCGGTACGGGGCTTGCACCCAGAGATGTGACACCTGAGGCGACACTTAATGTGATTGATCGTGTGGCGCCAGGATTTGCCGAGGCGATGCGTATGACATCGATGCAAAAAACACCGAAGTCTATGCTTTCAAGAGCCGTTTCTGGCATTCGGGGGCGTACCTTGATTATTAATCTTCCAGGCAGCCCGAAGGGTGTGCAGGAGAATTTAATGGCGATTATTGACCAGCTTCCCCATGCGCTCGGCATTTTAACGGGCAAAGAGGGTGACCACGGATGAGTAGGTCGGAATCAATGCTGCGCGAAGTGAAGGTGGAAGATGCGATAGGTATGATTCTGCCGCATGATCTTACACAAATCTTGCCTGGTGAGTTCAAGGGGCGTCTGTTTCGTAAAGGACATCAAGTAACGGAGGCCGATGTTCCTGCGCTTTTGAGCATCGGCAAAGAGCATATCTATGTCATGGAGCTGCAGCCTGGTTATCTTCATGAAGATGAGGCTGCTTTGCGTATGGCTCATGCGCTTCAGGGCGAGAACCTCACGCTGACGGAGCCGCATGAAGGCAAAGTCAACGTGAAATCGGCTATTCACGGCATCGTCAAGATCGATAAGTCGTTTATTGATTGTGTGAACGATATGGATCAGCTCGTCATGTCAACGATTCGCTCGAATACAGTCGTTGCGGCGGGAGCATCGCTTGTCGGTACACGCGTCATCCCGCTAATCATTGAGGAAGCGAAAATCGTGGAAGTCGAGCGTCTTGCCGCTGCACATAAGGAAACAGGCTCCGCCTTAATTGAGGTGAAGCCGTTTCGCAAGCTGCGCGTTGGGGTTATTACAACGGGCAGCGAGGTGTTCAAAGGCCGAATAAAGGATAAATTCGGTCCCGTTGTTCGGGAGAAAGTCGCGCAGCTCGGCTCCGAGGTCGTGGATCAGCGCTTCGTGTCTGACGACAGCGAAGCGATTGTTCGGGAGATTCACGCGCTAAGGGAGCTGGGCGTGGATCTGATCTTGGTCACGGGCGGCATGTCCGTGGACCCGGATGACCGCACGCCCGGCGCGATTAAGATGGCCGGCGCTCGTGTCGTCAGCTATGGGACACCCATGCTGCCGGGCTCTATGCTCATGATCGCCTATCTAGGCGATCTGCCGATTATGGGACTCCCGGGTTGTGTAATGCATGACCCGTTCACGTCTTTCGATGTATTGCTCCCACGCATTTGTGCGGGAGAGGAGATTGTCCGCCGCGATATTACTGACATGGGCTATGGCGGATTTTATCAATGTTAATTCATGGAGGTGAAGTTCCATGTTTCAAAATATCGGATTCACCGAGATTTTATTGATTGCGATTGTGGCTTTGGTTTTGTTTGGCCCACAAAAGCTGCCTGAAATCGGTCGTGCGGTTGGGCGCACAATCAGCGAGTTCAAGAAAGGCACGCGGGAGCTGCTGAGCGACAAGCCGCTCGTTCAGCCGGCGGCTGAAACGCCAGCGAATCCTACAGCGACGCAAAGTGCTGCGGAGTCAGAAGTAATACCCGCAGCCATACATGAAAGTAATGTATCAGCGGCGTCAGCTGCTTCGAATGCAGAGCCCGAAGCGTCAACGGCGGAGCCTGCTTCACGGAGTAATACGCGTCGGCTGCCGGACTAAGGCTGTACGTTAAAATTTTAACATAAGCCTGAGCTTACCCAGATTCGATTCACAAAATTAGGTTGGTGAAACATGACAACGAACGAAGAAATGTCGCTCGTGGAGCACCTTGGCGAGCTTCGTAAGCGGATAATGTGGGTATTGGTCGTATTGGTCGTATTGGTCATTGGGATGGTAGGCGGGCTTATCCTAGCTAAGCCTATTATTAGATATTTGAAAAACATTCCTCCGGCGAGTGGAATCGCTTGGCATGTTTTCTCGCCCTGGGACGCACTTCGCCTTTATATGAACTTTGGTTTGGTTGTGGGGATACTCATCACCTTGCCTGTTGCACTTTATCATATTTGGGCATTCGTAAGGCCGGGGCTACGGGAAGTGGAGCAGAAAGCTTCGATTATGTACGTACCCTATGCTTTCTTCTTGTTTTTGTTAGGCATCGCTTTTGGCTATTTTGTCGTATTTCCGATGGCTTTTTATTTTACTACGTCGATTAGTAAAAGCCTTGAAATCACGGAATTGTATGGGGCAGCCCAATATTTTTCCTTCATGTTCAATATCATTTTGCCATTGGCCATCGTGTTTGAGATGCCGATTGTTGTAATGTTTCTTACGAAAATTCGGTTGCTGAACCCGAAGCGCTTGCAAAAATTCAGAAGGTACGCGTACATGCTGCTCGTAATTTTGTCTACGGTGATTACCCCGCCGGATGCGATCTCAGCCGTTTTAGTTGCCGTACCGCTGATCATTTTGTATGAGTTTAGCGTTTTTATGTCGGGTTTCATTTATCGTAAACAGCTATTGAAGGATGCGGAATGGGAGCGGGAGTTCGGTCCTAAATAAAAAAACAAAAACAGTCAGCTCATCGAATCATCGAGGCAGGCTGTTTTTCTTTTGGCTTGGGAATATTTGCTTTTCATTTGGGTAGAATGAGGGGGGTGCTCGAAGTTTGGAAAATGTGTAAAAGGACTTGCAAATTACGGTTAAAATGAGTATCATAAGAGGTGTTGTTAGCACTAAACACATTCGAGTGCTAATAAAGCAATCTACAATCCACTACCTATTTCTAAAGGAGGCTATTTTTCCATGATCAGACCGTTAGGTGATCGAGTAATCATTGAAGCCGTTGCGAAAGAGGAGACGACTGCAAGCGGCATCGTGCTGCCAGATACAGCTAAAGAAAAACCGCAAGAGGGTAAAGTTGTAGCGGTAGGCGCAGGCGCTTTGAAAGATGGCGTACGTGTTCCGCTTGAAGTAAGCGAAGGCGACCGCATCATTTTCTCCAAATACGCTGGAACTGAAGTGAAATACGAAGGCCGCGAACTGTTGATCTTGCGCGAAAGCGATATTCTCGCAGTATTAGCCTAATTTAGCAGGATATAGTTCGGTTCGAAGTATACTTAGTTTTTACTGTTTTGCTACTTACTATGTAATGTTTTAAATTAGAGGAGGTTTCCTATTCATGGCTAAAGAAATTAAGTTCAGTGAAGACGCTCGTCGCGCGATGCTTCGTGGGGTTGATGCGCTTGCGAATGCTGTTAAAGTAACCCTCGGTCCTAAAGGCCGTAACGTAGTTCTTGAGAAAAAATTCGGCAGCCCGTTGATCACGAATGACGGTGTGACGATTGCGAAAGAAATCGAGCTTGAAGATGCTTTCGAAAACATGGGAGCTCAACTTGTTAAAGAAGTTGCTACCAAAACAAATGATGTTGCTGGTGACGGTACGACAACTGCAACGGTTCTAGCTCAAGCTATGATCCGTGAAGGTCTGAAAAACGTAACTGCAGGCGCTAACCCAATGGTTATCCGCAAAGGTATCGAGAAAGCTGTTAGAGCGGCTGTTGAAGAGCTGCAAGCGATCGCGAAACCAATCGAAGGCAAACAATCCATCGCACAAGTAGCTGCTATCTCCGCTGCTGACGATGAAGTAGGTCAACTGATTGCTGAAGCTATGGAAAAAGTAGGAAAAGACGGTGTTATCACTGTTGAAGAATCCAAAGGATTCCTTACTGAGCTTGAAGTTGTAGAAGGTATGCAATTCGACCGTGGCTACACATCCCCATACATGATCACTGACACGGATAAAATGGAAGCTGTCCTAGACAACCCATACATCCTAATCACTGACAAAAAAATCTCGAACATCCAAGAAATCTTGCCTGTTCTTGAAAAAGTGGTTCAATCCGGTAAACAGCTTCTGATTATTGCTGAAGATGTTGAAGGCGAAGCACAAGCAACTTTGGTTGTAAACAGACTTCGTGGTACATTCACTTGCGTAGCTGTAAAAGCTCCAGGCTTCGGCGATCGTCGTAAAGCAATGCTGGGCGATATCGCTGCTCTAACTGGCGGTCAAGTAATCACAGAAGAGCTTGGATTGGATCTGAAATCCACGACTCCTGACCAATTGGGTAGCGCGCGTCAAATCCGCGTAACCAAAGAGAACACAATCATCGTTGATGGCGCTGGCGACAAAAAAGACATCGGCGCACGTGTTACACAAATTCGTGCACAATTGGAAGAAACTACTTCCGATTTCGATAAAGAAAAACTACAAGAGCGTTTGGCTAAACTTTCTGGCGGCGTAGCTGTTATCAAAGTTGGCGCAGCGACTGAAACTGAGCTTAAAGAGCGCAAATTGCGTATCGAAGATGCTCTGAACGCAACGCGTGCAGCTGTTGAAGAGGGTATCGTTTCCGGTGGTGGTACTGCCCTAGTGAACGTATACAACGCAGTAGCTAAAGTAGTAGCTGTTGGCGACGAGCAAACAGGCGTAAACATCATCCTGCGCTCCCTAGAAGAGCCAGTTCGCACAATCGCAGCTAACGCTGGTCAAGAAGGCTCCGTTATCGTTGAGCGCCTCAAGAATGAAAAAGTAGGCATCGGCTATAACGCAGCAACTGGCGAGTGGGTTAACATGTTCGAAGCAGGTATCGTTGACCCTGCGAAAGTAACACGCTCCGCGCTGCAAAACGCAGCTTCCGTAGCGGCTATGTTCCTGACAACAGAAGCGGTTATCGCTGATAAACCTGAAAAAGACAAACCAGGCATGCCTGATATGGGCGGCATGGGTGGAATGGGCGGCATGATGTAATAAGGGGGATAAACCCTTATGCATGAAGGGTTTCCTTGAGAGGAAACCCCCGTTTGACCACATTGTGTAAATAAAGAGGCTTCTCATGAGTTCATCGAACTTGTGAGAAGCCTCTTTGTTTATTGTTTGGTTACGTGTAGGTAATCGGTCTTTGTTGTCGCGTCGTCTTTATGCCCAAGCGAATCTCAATCAATCGTACGACAGCCTCTGCAAGCAACGGCGTATATGCGCTTTTACTATTTGTATTTAAATTAATCTTGGTCCCTTATAATTACATTCGTGGTTGCATAGGTCTTATTGTTTCTTGTCAAATCCACGCGGAAATTCTCTAGACCTTCAGGTATTGAATCATCCGTAAGCCTCATTTTAATTGTTTGGCTTGTTTCGCCATCTTTAAAAATAATTTTTTGATCTTGGCTATCATGAAGATTTGGGAAAAAATCAATCCCTTTCTCTGCAGACCGACTATGTGTGAAATACCAGGCATAAACAGTTCCGTGACTATTACCTTTGCGAATTACTTTGACTGTTGCGATTCCTGATTCTTCAATCACCATCTGAGCCAAAGTTTCAAATTCAAAAGTATAGGTTGGTTTTGGTTCATAGTATACAGTTCTACTAATCTCCTCCGTGACTCCGGATGTTGATGTCGCCCTAACCGTCACTTTTTTATAGCCACTTTCTAATCCAGTGAATGATATCTCTTTTTCAAAATGATGTCCCCAATAATCACTTTGCATTGGGAAAGAACGGTCCTCAACATTCACCGTTAGTTGGTCTAAATTACGATCATTCCGAATATGAGCAATAACGTCTAGCGTTGGTCCTACGGCTAAATTATCCACCTCAAACCAGGACAAACCTAATTCCTCTTCTGCATGAGCTCTTATTGGGAGCAAACCCATAGAAAGTAGTGTGACGACTAGTAAAAAGGAAATCAGTTTCTTTTGAATGTTTTTAGATACAATCATAATCTAGCAACCTCCTATTATTATTATTATTTTAACCACCTAATTTTAGTGTTAATAGTAAATATTTGTAATAGGCTTATGGAGCTAATCTTTCTATTAAACTAGTAAAACAGTGTCGAAAAAACGAAAGCCCCACTGACCTTAATTGGTTGGTGTTGTTTTCTTCAAAATACGTACCGATTTGCCCCGGCAGAAGAAAAAATGTCTTATCATGGAAGTTTCCGAAATCTTGACTTTCTCGGATGGTAAAAAAGAGAGCATTCAATGATAGGAATTCCTATGGACAGTGTGGCTGGTTCAGGATAAAAATGATAATCCAATGCCTTGCATACTAATTTTAGGAATAAAAACTCTCGGATCGGGGATTATCTCAAACAAATAAAAGACTTTCATGAGTTCATTGAACTTGTGAAAGTCTTTTATTCTGCTTACCGGATAGGTGTAGATTGTGTCATGGGCTCATATATCGTAAGATTGAAATGGTCGACTTTATGCACAATTGAAATTTCTTCTATAGTACGTTTCATAAGAAGCATTTAGTCTGGTCGAACTGCCGGATGTACCCCGATCAACAATTTTTCGTATGATATCTCCATCTACCTCATAGATTGTATATAGACAAACGAAATTAAGCTCGTTAAAATTCATACAATCATTGGTTATTCTGTATAACGACTTATTAATCGACTTAATCTGTATACAAGATAACCAACAGCGAGCTCGTATCGTTCCACCTCGGAGTTAAGATAATCCCTTTCAGTCCGAAATTCCTCTGAAAAGGAGCGAAGTTCATCTGTTGACCTTTCGTGTATTCAAGGATCGCCTGAATTTCATTTCCAGAATGCGGCTGAAGTAAAAGTATAAAAACTTTGTAGAGACCTGAAAAGTTAGCGTTATGCTTTTGGAAAAAGGGAGCCCAGAATTTGTACTCATTTGGCCTTTTTGCTTTAAAAGCACCGACATGGAAGTTAGGATGGACTGGTGATGACATTTGGGATATATTGCGCAGCACAAAAATCCAACGACTCCTACACCTACAAGCCAATAGGGTAATTTAGCAAGGTAACCTCCCGTAAGTACAAGAACAGGTCCAATAACTGGAAGTGTAACCCACTTAATTGTCCCAAGAGTTCCAGCCGATTTGAAAAGAGACGCAAACGTTTTGGCCGGCCCAATCAAAAACTTATTCCGCAAGATGGCTGTATTCATGAGAGGGGTGATGTGGAGCACGGTTTATTTTGCTTTTATTGTTTAAAAGTTAAAGCGCTTTAACATTTTACATCCAGTAGGAGGGGAAATCTATGCATTTAGGCAAAGCGTTCAGGAAATCATTCATTTTCATGTTAGCTCTATTATTTGTTGCAACTAGTACGCCACTGGCTCAGGTAGGAACTGCAAAGGCGGCCGAAGTGGAAGCGGTTGTCGCAGCAGACTCAGACTCTTTAATTGCCGCATCAAACGCTTTTCCGTTAATCCAGAACTGGGAAATACAGTCATCGGCAATTGCAACCGCGAACGGATCGAAAATTTCAACATCCGGCTTTACAACAACCGCTTGGTTCGGCACAACGGTTCCCAATACAGTTCTGGGAGCGTTAGTTAATGCCGGCAATATTAAAGATCCATATATTGGCCAAAATATGGCTTATATCGACGAAAGCAGATTCACAGTTCCATGGTGGTATCGCACGGAATTTACACTGCCTGAGTCAGAGGACGGCAAGAAAATCGCAGTCAATTTCCAAGGCATCAACTACAAAGCGGACATTTGGGTTAATGGCAAGCAAATAGCCAAAAGCTCGGATATTGTCGGCTCTTTCCGCAGTTATGAATTGGATATTACAGATTATGTGACCGCCAACGGTACGACCAAAAACACGCTTGCCGTTCAAGTCACTCGGCCTGATTATTTGAAAGACTTGACGATCTATTGGGTCGATTGGGTTCCTAGGCCGGCAGATAACAACATGGGACTATGGCGCGATGTCGTTATTAAAACCAGCGACACGGTAAAAACGCGCAACCCATTTGTTACCTCGACAGTGGATGCCAATCTTGCTGCAGCTCATCTCAACGCCTATGTGGAATTAAGCAATACGAGTCAAGCGGACGTAAAAGGGGCCGTATATGCTACAATTAAAGACCCTTCAGGCGTTGCCGTTACGAGTATTTCGAAGGCTGTCACTGTAAAAGCCGGAGCCAAGGATCAGGAAGTCTCCTTCCAAGGGATCAACGTCGCCAGTCCTCAACTCTGGTGGCCGATCAATATGGGTGACCATCCATTGTATACAGTCGACTTCAGTTTTAAGGCAAGCGGCAAAGTTTCCGATAGTGTCGTACAAAAATTCGGAATCCGCGAAATTTCAACGGAAATGAATGTATCCCCGTCCACTTCGGTTGATCCACCGCTCAAAGATATGGTGCAATTCTATGTTAACCATAAGCCTGTTCTGATCAAGGCGGGGGGCTATTCGCCTACAGATCTTCTCCTGCGTCGTGACCAGAATGCGAACAACGCGGTTGTTCAATACGTGAAAGATATGGGCTTGAACACCATTCGCGACGAAGGCAAGTTCTTTGACGATCAGTTGCTGCAGCTTTTGGACGAGAACGGCATCCTATTCATGGCGGGATGGGTATGCTGCGACAGATGGCAGCAGCCGGCTTCATTCACTGATGATGAAGCCAAAATCGCCGGAGCATCCCTATACTCTCAGCTTCGTGAATTAAGGGTACATCCGAGCATGATTGCTTGGTTGAACGGAAGCGACAATCCTCCGTCTTATGGCGATATGACGGACCAGCCGCCAGGCTCGACTGTCAAGCGCGGTAAATTTATCGAGCAGATGTATCTGGATTTGGAACATCAGATGCATTGGGAAGATTTCAGCGCTATCATCTCAAGTGCCTCCGCCAAGGTAGCGGAATTAACCAGTACGGTGGGCGGTATGCATATGGATGCTACATATGATTACGCGCCTCCGGCGATGTACTTCGAAGACATGAAATTAGGCGGCGCATTCGGGTTTACCTCGGAAGCAGGTCCCGGTCCTAGCTTGCCTGTCATTGAAACCTTTAAGAAAATTTTACCGGCAAGCGCACTCTGGCCTTATAACGTAGGTGGAGACAACTATCAGCAGTGGAATTACCATGCATCGAGACAAGCTTTCGGGAAATTAGAAGTGTTCCAGAAGGCGCTGGACAGTCACTATGGATCATCCAATAACTTGGAAGAATTTAATATTAAAGCGCAAGTGCAGCAATATGACGCGCAGCGCGCGCAGTTTGAAGCCGTGAACGCCAACAAATACACCAAGGCGTCAGGCTGGATTCAATGGATGCTCAACAATTCATTCCCAAGCTTATACTGGAATCTATTCGACTTTTATTTGAATCCGAACGGGTCTTACTTCGGGGTCAAGAAAGCGAATGAGCCGATTCACATTATGTTCGATTACGCTTCTAAGGAAGTTAAAATTCTCAACAGCACGAAAGATGCTTACTCGGGCTTGAAAGCCAATGTAAAAGTCTACAATATCGACAGCACCAAAGTTTATGACAAAGCGTTCAATAACCTGAACGTTTCTCCGGATGGAGCAAGTCCGTCTGTGGGCGGAAAGCCTAAAAAGGTCGGTTATGAAACGATCAATTTCGGGGGCAAAATCAAAACGGCGAACGGCATTACGATTGTGAACAAACTGAATGAAGATACGCTTAATCTATCGCCTACCTATTTCATTCGGTTGGAATTGCGAGATGCCAGCAACCAGGTTATCAGTGTGAATACCTATGCCCAAACGAAGAAAAAGGATCTCGTCAGATACCAGAATCACGATTGGAACTACACGCCTCAGGATCAATATGCTGACTTCACGGAATTGCAAAGGTTGAACCCGGTTGACTTGCAACTCATCAGCTCTAAGGCTGTGACAACAGGTTCCCAACAAACGCTTACGTATACCGTTAAAAATAACGGCAGCGACATTGCTTTTGCGGTATTCGCCAAGATCAAGAAAGACACAGGAGGAGATCTTGTAGCACCAGTCATAATCGAGGACAACTACTTCGTACTGCTTCCGGGCGAACAAAGAACCCTGAAAGCCGAATATGCTGTCTCTGATTTAAACGGAGCGATACCGATCGTCGCATTGGATTGCTACAACAACATTATCACCAAGAAAACCCCAATGCCAACAACTCCTGATCTTGCAAAAGGGAAAAAGGCGACCGCGTCATCCACGGAAACGGGAGGAAGTGTTTCATCCCCAACGAACAATGCCGTGGATGACAGTGTGTTCACCGAATGGCAGAGCAATTCCCAAGACGCATCCGGCAAAGATCCGCAATGGCTCTCTGTCGATCTCGGGGCGTCTAAGAAAATCAATCGAACCATCATCAGATGGGGTTTTGAAAACTATGCGCGTGATATTATCATCCAGGCTTCCGATGACAACAAAACATGGCAAACTGTCGCTACGGCAACAAACCAATACGGATCGACAGTGAGCGACATTGCTTTTAATTCACTTACCAAGCGTTATGTTAAAATTATCATGTCCGGCAAGCGGCCAGGAGCTCCTCAAGTAGGCAGTGGCGGTTCGGGGCAAAGGTTCACCGGAATGGATGCTGTCCCGGCAGCGAAATCTTTTAAAATCGGTGCGTTTGAAGTCTATGGATCCAACTGATTTCATCGATAAGGGGGCTGTCTCAATAGAGTAAGGGGATTGAGACAGTCCCGAATTTAAGAGAGGAAGCCTCCAAAACCACGTTAAAAGTGGGGCTGGGGGCTTCTTTTATTTAGGAGTGAATATTCAAACCTGAAATATTCACAGCCTAACCTTCAATCATCGCAACCTCTAGTAGTATCATCAATTGCATATTTGTATTCAATAATTGACATTGTTGGGCAATAATAAACGGGCTTGGGCAACCCGCTTGCAGGTTTGTATAATTAGCTGGCAAGATTTGCTCCCCTGCTAATGTCAGATGTAGATCATGTTTTTGGTGAAGTAGTCTGTTATAATCGTGACTTAGTGGATTCGGTTCATAGCCCAGTAAATAAATTTAAGCGGACATATCCGTTTGTGTCTTAATATTCGGAATGCTGTATGGAATCGTTTCCCATATTAATTCTTCCAATGCCTCTTGCAAAAGCACACAAACATGTTGAACAGGATTGGTTGGACAATATACAATAATAAGATGCCATCTAAATGGTTCTGCATAATGGTCGCATGGCTTAATATCGTAGGCAGTATCGAAATGTAACTGAACGAATGAAGTGATAATGCATATACAATCCGCTCGTACTATTAAGGAAGTTGCTTTTAACTTTTAGTCGTTCCTGAGAACCAGAGGCGTTAATTTCAATCGCATGATCGTTATAAGCTGAGCCCCATGCTAAATAAGCCCGAACGATGCTAAAACTAAAATGACTAAAACAAATTACTTATTTTTCCTTATCTATATTGGGATGGCATTGGATACATGAACGTTTTTTTCTGTTAAATAGTTCCATTATATCCCATCCCATCTTTGTCGGTATAATATCGATTCAACAACTATTGTGAGGGCATAATGTTCGTTTTCATTCAAAATGAAAAGGCCGCTCTTACTCCGCTAGTGGAAGTGAGCGACTTACTCAACATAACATATGCATAGAAGTATTTGAGGGACTGCATCAGAGGCAAAATCCGCAGATGTACATTTTAAGGTTAGATAATGCATTGATTAAAACATGTTTAAACTTGCGCAGCATGCTGGAACTTCCTAATGATAACAGAAGATGCGAGATAAACAATCGTAACCAACAATCCTGAGAAAATACCTAATACTGAAGCAATAGTCGTGTCTGGTGGAATTAGATTCAGCTTCAATGTCATACAGAAAACGAGTAGGCTGACAGTGGAATAAATAATAAAGCAATTTGCTGTGCGAGAAATATCAAATATGCGTTTTTTTTGAGTTATTTTTATGACGATTAATGATAGAAGTGCACCTATGGAACCAAAGAGAATAGGAGTCGCGTTCAGCCAAATATCACTATTATAGAATCTGAAATTTAGAAACATGATCCCAATTAATGAATTTGTGGCCACAAAATAAATAATTGAGATTCTTTCTCTTGCTTTCGGAGCAATAAAACAACTTGTAGTTAGGTAGGTAAATGTACAAAAAGCGCTGAAAAAACATTTGTAAACAGTAGCGCCGATTGATAAGTCGTGATTACTTGGCATTCCAACTAACAGTTGAAAGAATAATTCATTAGTACCAATCAACAAATATTTAACCACAACGATTGCAGGTACAAATAACACCCATCGTAATGCATTCATCTCTAAAACCTCCAAATCTCGCTAGCAGTGGTATATTCTAATAATCTGCACAAACCGAGAAAATTTTACCATACGAAGTAGGCCTTGTATACTAATTTTAGGCATAAAAAATCCCGGATCGGGAATCATCTCAAACAAAAAGAGACTTTCATGAGTTCATTGAACGTGTGAAAGTCTTTTATTCCTATTTACCACATAGGTGCAAAGTTGTCTCATGGGCTCATATATCGTAAGATTGAAAGGGTCGAAGATTATGGAGCTATTGCTCCTGCGGTTCTTGCTGCTTGCTCACTTGCTGCGGCGTTTTGGACAGATGCTTCTTAAGTTCAGCATGTTTGCTAACCAGTTGTTTGGCTAAATCTGCCTCTAAGCGGATACACGTATTTACTTCTTCTTTCAGTTTACTGATTCGACTCATTTTGCTGCTTAAATCGCTGGGTGAAGAGCTTATTTTGATATCTCTTTGCAATTGATTTATTTTAGAAAGTGCTTTATCTTTCTTTTTCTTCTCATTTTTACTTTTCATTTGAATATCTGCAATATCGCTGTTTAACCGAGTTATTATCGCTTGAGTGAAACTAATAGACATTCGAACACCTCTTAATAATTTTAGTGGAGCTTCGCCCCATTCTACTATAGATAGCTTGTTTATGCGAATATGTCCTGCATATGCAGGGACGAACGGGAGCGGTTGTCTCAAATTGTAACGTAATTATTGTGGACAGATCATTTTGTAGGTAGCTTCTATTTATGTGAATAGATTTTGGCTATAGCTGACGGGAGGTTAAATTATGTATCAAATAACTGAAGATGCCGGTGGCATCGAGGTGGATAAGCAAGCTGTATTAACTGGATTGCAAGCTTATAATTACAGTAAATTACCTGAAGCCATTAGAGATAATTATCAGCAAATTAATCTATATGTAAGAGACGCGGAAGGTGTTATTCGCGGAGGTTTGCTGTCTTCCTACAGATGGGACTATGTGGAGGTTCATATCCTGTGGTTGGATGATTCATTGCGGTATGGGGGTTACGGAAGTAAACTGTTGAATATCATTGATGCCAAAGCGCGTGAATTAAACTGTAAGCTTATTAAGCTGGATACGTTTAGTTTTCAAGCGCTTGATTTTTATAAGAAGAATGGGTTTCAGGTGTACGGACAAATCGATGACGTAGCGGGTGGGAACACACATTACTATTTGATGAAAAGGCTATAAGCCAGCCATTTCCTTTACGAGAGCATGATACACCTTCCTATTCACCCGTATTTTCTTGAAATGCTTGGACGTCATACTTAATTTCGGATGAAATTAGCCTAATTATTTGTCAAGTAGGCTATGGTACATTCCTCAGACTAGGGATAAACGTATATTAACACAAACCTATATGAGGAGCTGATTCAATCATGGCTTTCCAACCTATTGATGGCAAATTTCAATGTCCCCCAGCGGACCCTATAATGACAGATCCACAAAGAATCGTAAGAGACTACTACCACCCACAGAAGGTTCAAGTTGTTCATCCGATCGAAGTCGTCAATAGACACCACTGCGTTCCTGTTTACGAGCATGTGTATACCTGTTCTGAGAGAGATGAATATTGTGGCGGGCATCATCACCCACATCAAGGTTTTCCACGTAGTTAAATTTAAACCAGCCTCCGGCTTCGAAGAGCAATCATTCGGTCCGGGGGTTTCTTTATCTAAAGGTCGATAAAGATGGTTTTAAAACGTATACTTAATGTATTGGAAATTTGTCGAATTTCGGAGGCCTATTCATGCTCGATGTAGATATAGATTGGAATCAGTGGTCGAACCAGCTCCGCCCTCACTTTAGTGAGGCGATCGTCCAGCGTGGCTGGCTTTATTATCAGCAGCATGCCGTGATGGAGCTAAGCATGGAAGGTACTTCTGTCATTAAAGCTAGGGTATCGGGAGCAAGTGCGTATCGGGTAAGGATTGCGCTTGATGATTTCTCCAGAAGCAGCTGCAGCTGTCCCTATGCTTATGGCTCATCCTGTAAGCATATGGCAGCGGTACTGTTTGAGGTGAGCGATCAGCTTGGATTTGAACCGAAGGAATTGTTTGCAGCCAGTGGAAAAACTGGGGGAAACCGAAGGCCAGAGGGACAGTCGTTTTTGAAAGAAATCCCTAGGCCGAGTGCAAAGGATACGAGTTCCGTTTGGCATGCCTATTTCGAAAAACAATTCGGGAGTGCCAAGGTATACAACGCTTCAAGCGTTGAAGAATTGTATACACATGCATTGGACAAGCTGCGCAAGGTTGCGGATGGATGGCAGCCAATGCTCAAAGCCATTTATGAGATTCATGTGGTGCTTTTTTTGATGGAGCTTTGCGATTCACTGGTTGAGGATCTGTCGGGGAACAATTACTACTACCAAAATATTTCTTATTATTATTCTGAAATCGCCAAAAGCACGATGGAACAATTGGCCCATGCCATGCGATATGTAGATCCCAAAGAAGCATGGCTTGAGCATCCGCAATATGTGACAGAGCTCGCTGCGCACTTAGGCGGAAGCGTTTTAGAAGACAAGCAGGATTCGAAGATGAACTGGACAGGTGCGTATCGACTGCTGTGGTGGAATCTTCTTCATGAGAAGAGCTTGATAAGTACTGAAGTAAGAAGACTAAGGGAGCTCGCAAGCGATAAAGGAAGATCCATTCATGCTCGGAAAGCCGCCGTAATGGCGTTAGTCCATTTCGATATTATGGCTGGACACGACGAAACGGCCATGGAGCGGATAACGGCGGAGGTTAGACGTATTGATCCAGGGGATTGGTTCGGTTATTTGCAAACTTTTGCCCAACTTGAGCAGTGGCATCGTCTTGTGAACTGGCTCAAGTGGCTTCAGCCTGCTGTCGGGAAAACTGCGAATGAATGCACCAACACGTATTTTCATTTGTGGAATGAGGCGGCTAAACATGTGGATATTGTAGAAGAGCAGAAGCAAGCTATGGTAGCGTTACTACCTGGCAGTTACAGGCATTATTCCCGCTCTTTATTGGACAAAAAGGAGTATCAGACTTGGGCAGACCTGATCTTGTTGTTAGATTTGACACCTTTTCATATCGAATCTTCCGATTGGAAGCTAGTGGAGAAAGAGAATATACGTGTGCTGCTCCCGATCTACCATCATGCTGCTGAGCAGTTTATTATGGAAAAAAATCGAGATTCCTATAAGAGGGCGGTCAGACTGCTGAAAAGACTGGGGACTGTCTACAAAAAGCTCAAGCAATCGCCGCGCTTTGAGTCCTATATTCAACAGCTGAGCAAGCAATACACACGCTATCGCGCGTTTCAAGAGGAACTGCGGAAAGGGAAGCTCATTACATGATGAATTTGTCGAAGATATTTATCAAGGTACAGAGATTGGCATCGGGAAGCTTCGGCCTATATGGAGAAACAGAGCAAGCCAACGCAGTTCCGGGTTTAACGTTAAGAAAGCTGCTGTTTGCCTGGCATGAGCGATCTTATTACGGCACGCAGCTAGAAATAATAGCAACAGAACAAGGCGAAGGTGTAGTTCTGACACCTTACATGGCTATGGATTATTTCGCGAAACCTGCCTCTTTATTGCATGGGAATGTATCATGGGATGAAGATATTCGGATTTTTCAAGAGACTGCAGTTTTGTTTAAAATGGCTTTACAAGAGGGCTGGTATATGCCGTCTTATGAGCGCTGGCGAGATGGCAAGTTCGGCTGGAAGCTTCAGCTTCCGAAGGAAAGAAACGATGCCTATCTGAAGCTGCTGCTTATAGGAAAGGGACAGTACGAGCTCATCTGGCAGGAATGGTTCAATGCTCTTGTTGAAGAACTGCTGCACCAAGAGGGTTCGGAGATTGGAGCTTCCTGGCAGCAAGTTATGGAAGAAAATAGGCTGATTCAGTTGCGAGAAGGCGCACTTACAGAAGGTATCGGGGATCTAACTTGGATGCAGGAAGAGGATTGGCTGCTTGCGATTGGTTGGAGGCAGGATGATAATCCCTTCCGTGTTTGTGTGCAGTTGGTGGAGCCTTATGAGGATGCATATGGAGCTGGGAATTCCTCGGATGACGCATCCGATTGGCGCATACAGCTCCTTGTGCAGGATCGAATGGATGGGAATCGTTTTGCTGAATTTAGTGCGGCAGGTAAGTACTTGTCAGGGCATGTCCCCGAGACTTGGAAGGGCGAGATCGATGATCGGCTCCAAGAGCAGGTGGAAAAGATTTTACGTATTGTACCTGCACTAGAAAGCGAATATCAATCAAAGCGACTGAAACATTTGACGGATGACGATGCATGGACATTTCTAACTGAATCCAGTTTGCAGCTTGTCGCAGCTGGGATTACAGTGTTTTTACCTGTTTGGTGGGAGGATCTCCAGAAGCTCAGGCCGCAGTTGAAAGCCAAAGTCCAAACCTCGGTGGGTTCGTCACGCAAATCCATGTTCGGTATGGATCAAATCATCCAATTTGACTGGCGTGTGGCTTTGGGCAGAGTTGATTTATCCGAGGAAGAATTCCTCCAAATGGCTGCGCAGAAGAAACGACTCATTTACATTCGCGGTAATTGGGTACAGCTCGATCCTGTCTATCTCGAACAAATTAGGTCTGCTATGCGTCAGGTGGAAAAGAAAAAGGGGCTTTCCTTCAGAGATATTCTTGAGATGCATCTGTTGGAGGACGGTGACAGGGATAAGCTTGAGTCTGACACTGAAAATGAAGACGGTCTTCGCGAAAATCTGCAAATTCGGGTAGAGCTGAATAAGAATCTGCGAACGTTGATGAACCAATTGAACCAGACAAAGTCTATACCGCTAGTGAATGAGATTAACGATCTGAAAGCCGATCTCCGGTCTTATCAGGTAGAGGGAGTTTCTTGGCTTCTATTTTTACGTGAAATGGGACTAGGCGGTTGTCTGGCGGATGACATGGGTCTGGGCAAAACAATCCAGTTCATCGCTTACCTGCTGCAAGTTCAGAATGAAGATTTAGATAGTACGAGAGGTACACAGAAGGGAGCTAGAACGCCTGCGGAGACGGAAAAGTCTCTGGAATTAGGCGCTCTCACTGATCATTCGCCATCTTTACTGATCTGCCCGACCTCTGTACTCGGCAATTGGCAAAAAGAGCTCGAGAGGTTCGCTCCCTCCCTCAAGATTCATCTTCATTACGGGTCACAGAGAGCCAAAGGAGACAGATTCGGAGCCTCTATTCAAGGTGCTGATCTGGTTATGACCTCTTATAGCATCGCGCATCTAGATGAAGAGGAACTGTCAGGCTTAACATGGAACGCTCTTTGTCTAGATGAGGCCCAGAATATCAAAAATGCTTATACCAAGCAGGCTTTAGCGATTCGAGGTTTACACGCAAGGCAGCGTATCGCGCTAACAGGGACGCCGATTGAAAACAGGCTGACCGAATTGTGGTCGATTTTCGACTTTATTAATCCAGGCTATTTGGGCACGCTGGGACATTTTAATCATCAATATGTGAATCCAATTGAGAAAAATGGCAAAGGCGCAGCCGAGTTAACTGCGCGCGTGCAGAAGTTGGTTCGCCCGTTCCTGCTTAGACGCATGAAGAAGGATCCGGCGATTCAGTTGGATCTCCCTGATAAGTATGAGACCAAAGCTTATGTCTCGTTGACTCCGGAGCAAGGTGCACTCTACGAGAATGTGGTTCAAGGACTGCTGGATAAGGTCGATACGCTAACTGGATTTGAGAAAAAAGGCCTTATCTTGGCTTCGCTAATGAAGCTGAAGCAGATTTGTGATCATCCCGCTTTGTTCCTGAAGGAAGCGGGTGGAAGTGAGTATGTAGATAACGTAGCGATTAGGGATAAAAGCGCAAGCGGCCCCAACCATAGCGACGCTACTGTAGAAAGGATTAGCACTACTGCTAGCCAAAGGCAGTATCGTTCAGCCAAAATGGAGCGGCTGCTCGAAATGATCGACGAGCTGCGCGCGGAAGAGGGAAGCTGTCTGATCTTCACCCAGTTCGTCGACATGGGGCACATCCTGAAAGCCACCATTGAACAAGAGCGCGGCGAAGCCGTGCAGTTCCTTCATGGTGGCTTAAGTAAAGGGAAGCGCGATGAGATGATCGCGCGCTTCCAAGATCAATCGCTCCCGGCAGAGGAGCGGTGCAGCATCTTCATCCTCTCGCTTAAAGCGGGAGGAACGGGTCTGAACCTCACAGTGGCGAACCATGTTTTCCACTTTGACCGCTGGTGGAACCCGGCTGTGGAGAATCAAGCCACTGACCGTGCTTTTCGCATCGGACAAACCCGCGACGTGCAGGTGCACAAGTTCGTCACCCTCGGTACGCTCGAAGAGCGTATCGACGAGATGATCGAGAAAAAACAGGGCCTCAGTGACCAGATTGTCGGCAGCGGTGAGAACTGGGTTACAGAGATGTCGACGGGTGAGCTGAGAGAGTTGTTTGCTTTGAGGAAGGAATGGATGGAGAAGTGAAATAGGATGGGAGCCAGGGAAGCTAGGTGGAACAATGAGGAGGGTAGATAGAGCCAGAGGAAGTCAGGTGGAGCAACGAGGAGGGCAGATCGATGAGTGAGACTGGAAGTGGGAATGGTGCTAGAAGTGAGGCTGTAGGGGGCGTGCAGCCTAAGCTCAGGGGAAGAACAACGAAGGCTGCAAGCAAAGGGGCTCTAGAGTCTAATGTCGTAAATGAAGCATCTTTGAATGAGGTAAAGGCAGGGGAGATTGTGAACGAGCAGCCGCCTAGTGGAAGAAAACAGCTGAAGAGGAAGCAAGTTGCACCAAAGCAAGAGCAAGCATTACTTCCCGGGACGGAGCGAATGTCAGGAGCTTGGCAGCGCTTCTACACGGCAGTGAGTGAGTCTATCAAGGATGAATGATGCCTGTTTAAAGATAGGCTGAATGAATACACTATCGGAGTAAGTGAAGTATAGAGGAGAGTCGGAGATTAAGATCCGGCTCTCTTTTTTTCATTCATGTCAATCATTTCAAATATATGGATCTGGTGATTTTTAATGTAAAAAATAATCATTGACCACTATGAATAGGCGACATATAATTATTCCAAATATAACCATTTAAGTCTTATTTAAATACGACAAAATTGGTTATATATGAAATGAGGTGGTTGTCTATGAAAATTTCTACAAAAGGAGAGTATGCACTAAGAGCTTTAATTGTACTTGGACAAAATAGAGACGCGTGGTTATCCGTTGGTGAATTATCACGGAAAACATTAGTCTCCGAGCCTTATTTGGAGAAAATCTTACTACAGCTGAAAAAAATGGACTATGTGGAAAGCAAGAGAGGACATCAGGGAGGGTTCAATCTCTTGAGAGAGCCTGACAATATTAACTTAGGCGAGGTTATCCGACAGTTGGAGGGGCCGCTTGCCCCCATGGGGTGTGCAAGTATAACCAAATATGAGCCATGTGAGTTGGAAGTAGGTTGTCTTTTAAAACCATTGTGGGTGTTGATTAGAGAAGTTATTGCACACGTATTAGAACAAACTACACTGCAGCATTTACTAGATGGTCAATTCTACTTGAATGAAAAGGATGTGCGAGTTCCATGCAGCTGACCCGAGGGGAGCAATTTATTAATAGCCTTAAAGATGGCCGGAAAGTATGGCTAGAGGGTAAGGAGATTGAAGTTACAACACATGCTGCCTTTCATGGGACACTGAATACGATTTCAAGATTGTTCACGATGCTGGATGAGCCCGAATTGAGTAATCAAATCGGTTTTTATGATACTGCTCAAGAGAAGATCGTTCATAATGCTTTTCTTTTACCGCGTGAGCAAGCAGATTTGAGGAAGAGAGCGGCGGCCTTTCGGATTTGGGCAGAGCATACGAATGGGGTCATGAGTCGGTTATCGGATTACGCGAGATCGCGATTGACGGGTTGGTATGCGACAAAGGAAAGATACCATGTGTATGACAAACATTTTGGAGATAAAATTAGCCGTTACTACGAAGAAGCAAAAGCGAAAGACTTATTCCTTACGGCCGTCCAACGTGAGCCACAGGTAAACCGATCTCAGGCAATTGGCGATGACCCAGACGCTATACTTCGAGTAATTGGGAAGAATTCGGAGGGCTTGATCGTAAGGGGAGCCAAGATGATCGCAACGGCGGGGCCTTATTCGAATGATTTTATCGTTTACCCTGTGACCAAAATTCCTGAGAACCATCCTGAATATGCACATATGATGATCGTACCTGCTAATTCGAAGGGTCTTCATATGATGTGTAGGGAATCCTTCGCTGAATTGAGGAACCATCACGATTATCCGATTAGCTCTCGCTATGATGAGATGGATGCGGTCCTCTTTTTTGACGATGTAGTAGTGCCATGGGAACGTGTTTTGCTTCACGACAATCCTGAAGCTTTATGGCAAATACGAATGAACGAAGCGTCCAGTAGTCTTGCCTATCACCAAAGCATCATTCGACTGCAAGTAAAGTTAGAATTCGTGACAGGTCTAGCCTGCGCAATAGCTGAATCTATAGGCGTAAATCAATTTCTAAATATCCAAGAGAAGCTAGGTGAGTTAGTAAATCAAGTACAAACGATTAAGGGACTTATTATAGCATCTGAGGTAGAAGCTAAGGCAGATGAATTTGGCAACTTGATTCCGGCTTTCACTTATATCGAAACAGCGAGAAATTTAGGGAGCCGTTATTATCCGCGCGCCTTGGAAATCATCCAAACCATAGGAGCAGGCGGCTTTTTTCAGGTTCCATCGACATGCTCAGAAATAGAGGGGCCTTTGGGGACATACATACAAACCTATTTGCAGGGTGCCTCTTTGAAAGCAGATGAGAAAGTTAAGCTGTTCAAGCTTGCGTGGGATTTAGTCGGAAGTCCGCTAGCTTCGCGGCATAAACTGTATGAACAGTTTTATGCAGGAGATCCAGTGAGGAATTTGGCCGGTCAGTATGTGAACTTCGATAAGGATAAGATGATTGGCGAGGTGTTTTCAATGGTTCGGTCATCGTAAGAAGATATGTATTTTCTTATTTATAAATGAAACGGGGTACCCTCATAGTGGCACCCCGTTTTATTTATTTTATTTGAAAATTAGTTGTAGTAACTGTATCGATGCTTTGCTTTTCATTTGGATCTTTTGCAATGAGTTTGTCTAGCAGTGCTTGATCCATAGTTCCTTGCTTCTGCAAAGCAGCCAAATACCATCTTGCGATCACTCGATTCATTTGATCATCAAATTGATCCTTCACATACGGTTTAATGACGTTCCCCGCACCAGCATAATCGCCACGCATGAAGTACACCTGACTTACATTCAAGGCAATACTTGGTGTTACAGCGAACTCACGTCCCTGTAACTGGCCGGCTGGCAAGCTTTTTAGTGAATCAATCTTTTGTAGAAACTCTTTATACGTTTCTAGCACGCCATCGAGTCTTCTATTGAAGTTTTGTGCATCATTTTTCCCTCTAGCTATGTTCGCTAGCTCAATATTTAAAGCCATGTTTTTCTCATAAAGATCGATATACCACGGGTAATTAGGTAATTGAGTAGTAGTCCAGTCCAACGCTTCTTGTTGCTTATCTTTCATAATAAGCATGTTAAGCTGTTGAAATGCTATTACGCGATTATGTGGTTCTTTTACTATTAACTGATTGAGCAGATCTTGCGCTTGATCAAAATAAGTTTCACTCTTCGTCGGATCTTCTGTCTTCATTTGATTATACACTTGAAGGAGGATTCCGATTCTGCTAATTTGCCCAGTCAACAAATAGTCTGGATGAGCAGGATGAAGTGCGATCGCTTTGTCCAGAGGCGCGACAATTTGGTTGTAATCCTGACTCTTTTTAACGACTTCTAGTGATTGTTTATATGAACTATTAGCGGAGACTAGCTGCGCTGAAACATAGAACATGACAACAGAGATTACCGCTAGTAACGCTGGAAATGCTTTGTGCAGTGCCACTGATTTTGATTTCAAGCTAAGCGGAGCAGTGGAACTATTGCTAAGCATAGCCCCAAGTGCAAGGAATAGCACAGCACCCAGATAAACATAGCTTAAATCAAAGTCAATCATACTGTGGACTAACAAAGAGACGGTAACAATGAAAAAGAGGAAGTGCATGTCTCTTTTCTCTTCTGTACTTTTAATGTAGCTTCGGATATAGAAGACCATTACAGCAATAACGAAACCGATGAAGGCAAGGAATCCTAGCGCTCCTGCTTCTACTAAATATTGAAGAGCGAAGTTATGAGCTTGACGACTCGTATATGGGTTGTTTTGGTACTTCTCGTATAACGAAGCCCAAGCGCCTCCGCCTGCTCCGATAATCGGATAATCAGACCAAAGCTTTACAGCATCTTTATAAAAGGTACCGCGCTCCAGTACGCTATGCTGTTGAAAGTTAATATTTGCAAGACGAGTTTTGACGTTCTCTGGAAGCACATTTTTCAAACCAGTGTCACTGAGAAGAATAAAGGCACCGAGTAAGCCTACGACAATAGCGGCAACGGGCAATGTAAAGTTAGCGAATTTCTTATCTGCGAAACGAGCAGTAATACGCTCTAACCATGGCGCTCCATAGCGTTGAATAACGATAGCAAGGGCAGCGAAGACTACAGACGTAAGAAGTAAGATTGACCAGCCGTTCCAAGAACCCGATGCAGTTGGTTGCTTTTGAAGCACGGTACCAATATCGGTAATTTTTTGTAAAATAATAAGGGATGCAGCGAAAGCTAATCCAAGCTGCACCAGAGCCGAAATTTGTCTGCTAATTGAAAGAAAGAAAAGCATAATCAAGAAAATAACCGGAATGACAACAATTGCACCACGAGAGAGTGTAAGCCAGAAGGATACAATCATAGGCACCATCATCAGTGCATGAGGAAGGACCAGGTACCATTTGCGTGACTTCACAATGAAAAATAATGATCCAAGGAACAACATAATTAAGAAGGCTGCGTACGTGTTTGCATATTGAAATACCGAAGTGAGACGAAAACCATTGGAGTCACTCATAATAGCGTCGCGGTACTTAAATGGATTGCTTCCATCCATCAAAGCGAACCAGCTAACCAAATGACCAGCGAAGTTTCCGTTACCAAACCAATACAAAAGTCCAAAGATGACGATCACATAACCAGAGATCATTAAAATTCCGGCAGTAATCGACGTGCCGAGCTTGTTTTTTGTCAGAAATACACCTAAAATGAAGAAGGTTGCATACAGCATCTGGATGTAGACCATGTTCGTTGCCAAATAATGAGAGGCTGCATTTGCTAATGATATTATATAGGTGAGTGGCATTAGTAAGACCAGAATGGTCAATACATCTTTTTGTTCTTTAAGCTTGTAAACGAAAAATGCAAGAATCGCTATTAATAGCAAAATGATAGATGACCATACCGAGGCTGAATAAATCGATCTTTCAAAGTCATAGGAGCCACCATTGAATAAAGCTCGCTGAAACGGGGCCCAGAACATAAACAAACCGACAAATCCTATAAGAATCCAAAAGATAACAGAGCTTTTCTCTGTTGTAATCGTCCCGTTCGCTTTCGCTCGCGAAGCCGCATACGTATTCGTTCTTGCACTCATGAAAAACAGTCTCCTTCTTCGCTAGATGTCGTGTTTATTTTAGCATATAGGGAGGGGGTTTCCAAATGGTTGTTCTTGAGATTAGATATTGAAAGAATTTGAGAGGTGAGCTTTTCAAGGGAAGATGTGCTCTGTATGAACTATAATGTTAGCATGTTTTGCTTCCTCGAACAGAGCAGAGATGCCTCTTTTTCATTTATCATCTGGCAATAACTTTAGGATAAGTCATAAAGAGAATGTTTTTGAGTAAAGACCTTATCTCTAGTTCTCAAAGCTTAAAAGGAAAATAATAGACGAATCTTTAGGGTAGCAATATTGTTGGTCGATCCTGGCTTAAGTTGTCTTCTATCTTCTTTGACAGATCGTTATTTAAAGAAGATTTAACAGTTGCTGAAAGGTAAGCAAGCCATAGGACTCAGTTTTTTTCGTGGAAAGATCTTTATGAGAAAAACTTAATTGTCGTAGTAAGAATGACAGGAATAATAACTAACTTTCTCTATGTTCTGTCACGTAAGTAGCGTGCGAATTTTCATTTTCGATAATGTCAATTTTTCTTCCCAGAGTTTAATAACAACAGTATCTTATCACAGGCTGGGCTCTGCGGAATTTATAATAGAAAACGTAATGGAGGCTAACACATTATATGAAGAAAGCTTTAATAACAGGAATAACAGGACAAGACGGAGCTTATCTTGCTGAATTTTTAATAAAAAAAGGCTATGAGGTTCACGGTGTTATCAGACGCAGTTCTTCGTTCAACACAGGTAGAATAGAACATTTGTATATTGAAGAGCTGATAGAGGATATGCATAAGAATAGAAAAATTTATCTTCATTATGGGGATATGACAGATTCAACCAATATAATATCTATCATACAAAAGGTTCAACCTGATGAAATTTATAATCTGGCGGCCCAATCTCATGTGAAAGTATCTTTTGAAACTCCAGAATATACAGCAAATGCAGATGGAATAGGCACATTACGTGTTTTAGAGGCAGTAAGGCTATTAGGGTTAATAGATAAAACACGCATATATCAAGCATCGACGTCCGAACTTTTCGGTTTAGTTCAGGAAGTACCTCAAAAAGAAACTACTCCTTTTTATCCTAGGAGCCCATATGGTGTAGCTAAGATTTATGGTTTTTGGATTGTTAAAAACTATAGGGAATCTTACAACATGTTTGCAGTCAATGGCATTTTATTTAATCATGAATCTCCAAGAAGAGGAGAAACTTTTGTAACGAGAAAAATTACTTTAGCTGCATCACGCATTAAACAAGGAAAACAAAAAAAACTTTATTTAGGTAACCTTGATGCAATGCGTGATTGGGGACATGCAAGAGATTATGTAGAGTGTATGTGGCTTATGTTGCAGCATGATAAACCAGAAGATTTTGTAATAGCGACTGGTGAAATGCATAGTGTAAGAGAGTTTTGTACGTTTGCGTTTAAAGAGGCAGGAATCAATCTTGAATGGCAAGGCGAGGGTATTCAAGAAAAGGGAATTGATCGATCAAATGGAACTATTTTAGTTGAAATAGATCCTAAATATTTTAGACCAGCTGAGGTAGAACAATTGCTTGGAGATCCTACTAAAGCAAAAACTTTACTTGGATGGAATCCAACACAAACAAGTTTTGAATCTTTAGTAAAAGAAATGGTACGTGAAGACATGAAATATGTGGAGAAAGAGGAACGAATTCGTAAAGCATTTGACTAAATTTCTTTAAAGGAAGATGAAATGAAATGGATAAAAATAGTAAAATATTTGTTGCTGGACATAGAGGAATGGTAGGATCAGCAATTGTAAGAAGGCTTGAAGCAGAAGGGTATAGAAGAATTATTGTCAAAACGTCATCAGAATTAGATTTAACAAGACAAGCAGATGTGGAAAATTTTTTTAAAGCTGAAGAGCCTGAATATGTGTTTTTAGCGGCTGCAAAAGTAGGTGGTATACATGCTAATAATACATATCCCGCAGAGTTTATCTACAACAATTTGATGATTGAAGCAAATGTAATTCATACTGCATACAGTTATGGAGTAAAAAAATTATTGTTTCTAGGAAGTTCTTGTATATACCCTAAAATGGCATCACAGCCAATAAAGGAAGAGTACCTATTAAATGGCTATTTAGAAAGTACTAACGAAGCATATGCTATTGCAAAAATAGCAGGATTAAAAATGTGTGAATATTATAATCGTCAGTATGGAAGTGAATTTATTAGTGCAATGCCTACAAATTTATATGGGCCCAATGACAATTATGATCTGGAGAACTCGCATGTCTTGCCTGCACTTATAAGGAAATTTCATGAAGCAAAGATTAGTGTAGCAAAAGAAGTAGTAATTTGGGGGAGCGGCACTCCTAGAAGAGAGTTTTTGCATGTTGATGATCTCGCTGATGCCAGTTTATTTCTGATGCTAGGTTATAAAGGGCAAGAAACAGTAAATGTGGGCATTGGAAAAGACATTTCCATTCTTGAGTTATCTCAGCTTATAGCTGAAGTTGTTGGATATGAAGGTGAGCTAGTGAACGATTTAAGTAAACCAGATGGAACTCCAAGGAAATTGCTAGATGTTTCCAAAATGCAAAATCTCGGATGGGAAGCTAAAATTAAATTAAGAGAAGGTATCCAAACAACGTATAGATGTTTCTTACAAGCAGGAGTGGTGCAATGAATAGGTTTGCGGTTATAATGGCAGGCGGTGGAGGAACTCGCTTTTGGCCTTTGTCTAGACAAAATAAACCCAAGCAATTATTAAATATAAGTGGTAATGATATTATGATTAACGACACTATTCTTAGATATAAAAATGTAATATCTATTGAGAATACATTAATTGTAACCAATAAATCTCAGGTTTCATTACTTGAAGAGATACTATTAGAGCAAGTCCCTAAAAATAACATATTAAAAGAGCCAATAGCTAAAAATACAGCAGCATGTATCCTCTATGCAGCATTACATCTACAAAAGAAATATGATAACTGCTTGATGGTTGTACTGCCCTCTGATCATTATATAACAAATGTAAGTAATTTTAGAGCAACACTAGAAAAAGCATGTTTATTAGCGGAAGAGACTGAAAACTTAGTTACTATTGGGATAAAGCCTTCTTTTCCCTCCACTGGATATGGTTATATTAATTTTAATAAAAATATTTTAAAAAATGGCGCTTATGAGGTTAATGAATTTGTTGAGAAGCCGAATTTTGAAAAGGCTAAACAATATTTATCAACTGGTGATTATTTATGGAACAGCGGTATGTTTCTATGGAAGACTAGTAAAATTATCGACTGTTTCCAAAGGTATCTCCCAAGGATATACAACAATATGATGCAAATCTATAAAGATATCGGTACTGAAAAAGAAGAAGAAGCTATTGCAAACATTTATCCAACACTACAAAATATCTCTATAGATTATGGTATTCTTGAAAGAAGTGATGATGTTATTGTAGTTCCTGGAGATTTCGGCTGGAATGATGTTGGAAGTTGGGATGCTTTAGGTGGCATTTTTTCTCCTGATGATCACGGCAACATTGTGAGGGCAAAGCATATTGGACTCGATACAAAAAACAGCATTATCTTTGGTAAGGACAGGCTGATCGCCACTATCGGAGTTGATAATTTAATCATTGCCGAAACTAATGATGCTATCTTAGTATGCCCCAAAGATAAAGCACAAGACGTTAAGAATATTGTTGATATACTTAAACAAAAAGGTATGATTAATTATGTATAATAAAATCTTTAAGCGTACATTAGAGTATATTAAAGATAACGGACTGAATAGTTTACTCTACAAAATCTACAAAAAAACGATGTATAAATACTATAAAAATAAGTTGGAAAGTTTTCGGAATAAAACTGATAGCAAATTGAAGATAAATACTCAAGAATATCAAAGTGCCATTCCATATGAAAAAGTAATGCCATCTAGAACAAATTCAAATGTAAGTATCATTCTTATACATGGGGGAAAGAATGAAGAATTAGTAAGATGTTTGGATTCAATCAGTAAGAACAGTACTTATAAAAACTATGAAATAATGATTATAGCCTTTGCTGAGATAAGGGAGGCTATTCTGGAGAAATACAAAGGGTCAATTGTTAAAGTTATGTCTTTTGAAAAGTCTTTTGGTCTTTCTAAATCAGTTAACAAACTCGTAGCAACATTAAAAAGTGATTATATTGTTTTACTAAGTGATAATATTATAATTGCAAGCCCTAATTGGATTGAAGAGTTGATTTATTGTCTCAACTTATCGGAAGTAGGGGTTGTAGCACCGGTTTTATTATCATCGGAGAGCACTACTGAGCGGGTTCATAAACAAAAGAAGGTCAGTGCTAATAATCTATTAGAGGGATTAGCAGTGACCCGATCTTGTTTAATGATGGATACTAATTTATATAGAGAATGCGAAGGATTAAATGAATATCTAATTAATTCTTACGCAAATATAGATTTATGTTTGCGGATTCAGGAGATGGGGAAAACTATTATAGTTACACCAAAAGCACATATTTTAGAGATGAATAACAAACATGAAGAAGTTTTTGATTTCATGGATAAGGCATTGTTTTTAAATCGCTGGAAAGAAAAATTAGAAAGTAAATTTTATTTGTGATACAGAAAATATACGTATAGGAGTATTAATGTGAATGTGCTATTTGTAAATTATCATGACTTTTCAAGTAATAGTGCTATTCATATTTTTAATTTTGCGAATCAATTAATTAATATGGATGTTGATTGTAAAGTTTTTGTTCCGAATAATAAAAAATCTATTCAATTAATTGGAAAAGCAAAATTTGAGGTGTTCGATTTTGCTGATTTTCGCAAAAAAAAAATAGAATTCCAAGACGGGAGAAATCCCGACATAATTCATGCATGGACCCCTAGAGAAATAGTAAGAGGGTTTACACAAAAGTTAACGGATTTTTATGGTTGTAAGTACATTGTCCATCTTGAGGATAATGAAGAGGCAATAGTGAGAAAAAGATATGGAATTGATACAGAACTTATGAAATCTTTACCAGAGAAAATTTTAAACAGAATTATAGATAAACAATTTTCTCATCCAACAAGATTTAGAGGGTTTTTAGAAAAGGCGGACGGTATAACCGTTATTATTGATAAATTATTGGAATTAAAACCCCCGCAAATAAAAGGGAAAGTTATATGGCCTGGATATGAAGAAGAAAAATTCTCACCACGGCCTGTTGATATAGAGTTGAGAACTAAACTTGGAATTAATGAAAAGAGTTTCGTCATTGTTTATACTGGAAATGTTCATCCATCGAATAAAAAAGAAGTGTACAGTTTATATCTGGCCATTGCTGCTTTAAATAGAAAAGGCATATCGGTTAAGTTAGTCAGAACTGGACGAGATTTTGTTGATTTTCATGATGATGCAACAGATAGTGCGAGAGAATTTTATATTGAATTAGGATTTGTAGATAGGGAAGTGCTTCCGAATATAATGTCTTTATCTGATATTTTTGTTCAGCCAGGTGCTTCAGATGAATTTAATGATTATCGATTTCCTTCAAAGCTCCCAGAGTTCTTCGCAATGAGTAAGCCAGTGATACTTCCTAGCACGAATATTGGAAGGTACTTAATGGATGGATACAATTGTCTTCTGTTAGAAAAAGGTGATGCATTTGAAATTTGCGAAAAACTTGAGTTTGTTTTTAATAATATG
Source organism: Paenibacillus sp. SYP-B3998 (assembly GCF_010820665.1). GTDB lineage: Bacteria > Bacillota > Bacilli > Paenibacillales > NBRC-103111 > Paenibacillus_E. The sequence continues at coordinate 222,186 of NZ_JAAIKC010000004.1, forward strand.
GACAGAAGTAGGATTATAGGAAAAGAAGGCAGAGAGTTTGCAACTAAAAATTTTAGTTGGTCTATTAATACTAAAGCGTTATATGATTTTTATGTTGATGTAATAGAGAACGATACTCAATCATGGAGGAAATAAATAATACTATGCAGCTAATAAAAGAATTATTGAATAGTAGAAGCTTAATTTGGAGCTTTGCGAAAAATGATTTTAAAACTCGTTATTCCGGTTCAATTTTTGGTATTACCTGGGCATTTATACAGCCTATAATGACTTTACTAACATTTTGGTTTGTTTTTCAAGTTGGATTCAGATCTACAGCTGTATTGGACGTGCCTTTCATTTGTTGGTTCGCTGCGGGATTGATACCTTGGTTTTTCTTTGCAGATGCTTGGTCCAGCGCGGGTAATGCTTTTGTTGAATATAGTTATTTGATTAAGAAAGTCGTTTTTAAAGTAAGCATGTTACCAATTATAAAAATTATTTCATCAGCATTTATACATGTTGTTTTTATTATAATTTTGGCACTCATCTATATTATATACGGTATTTTTCCTCAAATGATTTGGATTCAACTGTTGTATTACTCGTTTTGTATGATTATTTTTACCGTGGCATTAACATTTATTACAGCTTCCATTATTCCGTTTTTTAAAGACATCAATAACATGGTAGCTATTATTCTTCAATTTGGCATGTGGCTGACTCCAATTATGTGGTCATACAATATGGTGCCAGATAAGTACCAAGCTTTTTTTAAGTTAAATCCTATGTATTATATTGTCGAGGGATATCGGGATACATTGATTAATCATGTATGGTTTTGGCATAGGTATAATCAAACATTATGGTTTTGGGCAATTACTCTTGTGTTATGTTTGTTAGGAGCCATATTCTATAAAAAATTGAAGCCTCATTTTGCCGATGTTCTTTGATTTTTAGCTTAGAAATTTCTATATCGGGAGATTAACTATAATGAATGATATCGCGATTAAAATTGAACAAGTGTCAAAGATTTACAAACTTTATGATAAACCTATTGATCGTGTTAACGAATCGTTAAGTCTGTTTCAAAAGAAAAAAAAACATCGAGAATTCTTCGCGGTTAACAATGTTTCGTTCGAGATCAAAAAAGGTGAAACGGTAGGTATAGTTGGTAAAAACGGCTCTGGAAAATCTACTCTATTGAAAATAATTACAGGTGTACTAACACCTTCAAGCGGTAATGTGCATATTAACGGGAAGATATCTGCTCTGTTAGAGCTCGGGGCTGGATTTAACCCTGAATATACCGGTATGCAAAACATATATTTAAATGCATCAATGATGGGCTTGACAAAAGAGGAAATTGTGAAGAAAATACCATTTATTATTGAATTTGCCGATATTGGGCAGCATATAGATCAACCGGTAAAAACTTATTCAAGTGGAATGTTCGTTAGATTAGCGTTTGCCGTTGCTATTAATGTTGATCCTGAAATATTGATTGTTGACGAGGCACTGGCTGTGGGCGACGATTTGTTCCAAAAAAAATGTTTCTCTAAAATCGAATCATTTAAGAAGAGTGGTAAAACAGTCCTATTTGTTTCTCATTCAGGAAGTTTAGTTGTAGAGCTATGTGATAAAGCAATATTAATGGATGCTGGTGAAAAACTGCTTATGGGGCCTAGTAATACGGTGGTAAATTTATATCAAAAACTTTTGTTTACTCCTAAGGACAAGATGGATTTTGTCAAAGGACAAATCGAGAAAATTGACGTCATTGGATTCAACAAGTACAAATCATTTGATACCGAGAAAACCAAAGGTGTTGTTATAGATAAAGGTGAGATTAGTCTGGATTCCGAGAATCTTGTGGATACCAATTATGAGGAGTATTTGGATGAAGGTCTAATCCCAACTGATCCAGTTTTGTACGAAACTAATGGGGCAAAAATATTCGATTATAAAATTTCCAATTATAAAGGTGAAGATGTAAACGTTCTGAGGTTCGGAAGAAAATATATATTAAGCTATAAAGTTAAGTTCTATGAAAATTGTCAAAATGTTCGTTTTGGGATGATTATTAAAACCAAAACGGGTATAGAGATCAGTGGCGCAGCGACTGCAAGACCTGGTGAAGGTATAGAAATGGTAGTGGCAGATAAAGTGTTAACTGTAGAATTTGAGTTTACCCCCAAATTAGCAGCAGGTGTTTATTTTTTAAGATGTGGTGTAGTTGGCATTGAGCAAGACAATGAAGTGTTTCTGGATAGACAAGTTGATGCAGTTGCATTTAGGATGCTAGATCAACAAAAATCGCTTATGAATTCATTAGTCGATTTTGATATTACATCAAATATATATGAAATGAGAGAATAGGTAAGGAGGTTTGAAATCTATGAAAAATTTGTTGAAATCTATTTTGCCACATGGAATAGTAGAATTATATAGAGAGTATTATGACAATAAAGTGGAACATGATATACAAGTAATAAATTTTCAAGTAAATAATTATTGTAATTCCAGATGTGTTATGTGTGATATTTGGCGAAAAAATGATCAAGAAAATATTAGCACTGAACAATTTAGGGTGGTATTACAAGATGCCCTATTTAAGAACGTACAGCATATAGGTATTACTGGAGGAGAGCCGACTCTAACAAAAAATCTGTTAGATTATTTTCAAGTTGCTATTGAAACTTTACCGAAAGTAACAGGATTAAGTCTGATCACTAATGCACTGATACCCCATCAAATCAAAACGACTATAAAAAATATTTCGAATATATGTAAATCAAATGACAAAAGCTTTTCCGTTATGGTATCTCTTGACGGTATCAACGAAATTCATGATTTAAATAGAGGTAGGAAAGGGAACTTTGATAAAGCAGTAGACATCATAAATTGGCTTAAAGAGGAGAGCATTTCTTTTAGTACTGGTACAACCATAACCAAATTAAATGTTTGGAACATGGATCAATTATTAAACTTCCTGAGAAATAACAATATTTATGGTAGATTTCGAATTGGTGAATTTATTAATAGACTTTATAATAATACTGAGGAACATACTAAAATTATTAGAAATTTTAATGAAGATGAAATATATCAATTAATGCTCTTCTTCAGTAAATTGGAGTACAATTTTGAAACGGATGAAACCGTGAAAAATACGTATAGAAGCATCAAACATATGCTACAAGGAGGACACAGACTTATAGAATGTCCTTATAAAAAACGTAACGCCATTAATCTGGATAGTCATGGCGGTTTAGCCTACTGTGCACCAAAATCTAAGATTATTGGAAATATGCTTGAAGTTTCTGGTAGACATTTATATGCGAAAAATATAAAGGTATTGCATGAAATTGAAAAAAAGGATTGCATGAATTGCATTCATGATTATCACTCTGATGCAACTGATGAATTGAAGAACATGTTGGAAGCGGAGAAACGTTACAGGGATTTAATAAAAGTATCTTCTTACAATCAATTAAAAGGGAAATTTAGTGTTGCATATTCTAAAAAACCTTCAAATAAATATAAAATTTTTGTTGTTGGTTGGTATGGAACAGAAACAGTAGGTGACAAGGCTATTTTAGGTGGTATTTTAGATTTCTATTTTGAGAAATATGGGATGGAAAACATAGAAGTTTTTATTAGCTCTTTATATCCTTTTATTACAAAGAGAACTATTGATGAACTAAATGTTACTGCCACAGTTGTCCCTGTGTATAGTGAATTTTTTTACCAAGAGGCATCTAGCGTCAATGAAATTATTGTTGGCGGAGGACCTTTAATGGAATTAGAAGAACTAGCATTAATTGCATGGGCATTTAATTTGGCGAAAAAAAATGAGAATACGACAACGATTTTCGGATCTGGTATTGGCCCATTATATAGCGATGAGAAAAAAAGTATCGTACAAGAAATTTTATCTTTAGCCGATCATATTTACTTAAGAGATGATAAATCATCCAAACTAGCCATAGAAATGACTGGACGTGAAGATGTTAATAATATTGGCGATCCAGCTATTAATTATATAAACAAGATGAAGAACATGATAGCTCCAAATAAAATGAATGATAAGCTATCATGTTATCTTAGAGAATTGACAAGCGAGTACTTTGGTCATTTGAATTATGAAGAATATATAACTTTTAAAGATAAATTTGAAGAAGCTTTAGCAAAAAATATTATTTACCTTTCTAATAAAACAGGAATGAAGCCACATTTTTATGCGATGCATAATTTTGTGATTGGTAATGATGATAGAGACTTTAACTATAATTTTGTAGCTAAATATTTTGCAGACAGCTCTGTTTTTATTGAGGATAAACTTTCAAATGTTGAGAATATTGTTGAATCAATGAAATCTTCGAAACTCAATGTATGTATGAGATTTCATTCTGTGGTATTTGCAAATACATTAGATACAGATTTTCTAGCTGTTGATTACACTTCTGGAGGGAAAATTAATTCGTACTTGGTTGAGAGAAACAAAGCTAACCAAATGATTGAAATGATTAATATCATTCAAGATGAAACAGTATTATATAGAACAATGATGGTAAATAATTTGTTTTAATTCATAAGATTCGCAATAGAAGGGTGGTGTCTTCATGAAGATAGCTCTTTTAAATACATTTGACAATGGTGGAGCAGGCAAAGCGGCATTAAGATTAAATAAAGGACTTAATTCCATAGGTGAGAATAGTCAAATGTTTGTGAAATGGAAGAATATTGATGATGAAACCATTACTCAGATTCTGTCTAGAGAAATTAATAATAAATTGTTTGACGAACTTTCAATGAAGTATTTTATCAAAAATATTAAAAAAGGAAATACAATTTCATCTTTAATGTATCCTAGTGTTGGCTTTGACTATTTAAATTTATTTCAGAGTTATGATGTCGTAAACTTACATTGGATCCCATCATTTATATCCATTGAAGCTATCGTTCAGTTAGATAGGATGCAGAAGCCTATTATTTGGACTTTACATGATGAAAATCCCTATACAGGTGGGTGTCATTACACTCATGGCTGTGAAAAGTTTAAGATTAACTGCTCTAACTGTCCTCAATTGGTTACTAATCCATCTAATATTACAAAACATATTTTAGAGTCAAAAATAAAGTATCTTCCTAAGAATATAACTATTGTCACTCCTAGCATTTGGTTAGCAGAAACTGCAAAAGAAAGCGCTTTGTTTAAAAATCATCGAGTTGAAGTGATTGCTAATTCTTTGGAGACCGATATCTATAAACCATATAAAAAATCACAATTAAAAAGAGATCTTGGATTATCAGAAAATTCGAAAGTCCTTTTATTTGGGGCTGAAGATTTGAATGAAAATAGGAAAGGTTTAAGTTATTTATTAGATTCTATTAACTATATGAAACAAAACAATAAAATCAATAAATTATTGCTTGATAATGAACTTCACGTACTGACATTTGGGAAACCATCACCGATTTTAGATAGCATGGATATACCATATAAATCCTTAGGATATATAAATAATGATGAGAGATTAGCTGAAATATATTCAGTTGCTGATATTCTTGCTCTTCCATCACTAGAGGATAATTTACCAAATATGATGTTAGAAAGCTTATCATGTGGTACTCCTGTTGTTGCTTTTAATACTGGTGGAATTAAAGATGTGATAGTAGAGGGATACAACGGATTTTTGTGTGAAGTAGGAGATAGTGTTAGTTTTGCAAATAAAATAATAAATGTTTTATTCAGTGATATATCGTTTTCGGAGAATTGTCGAGAGTATGCTGAAGAATTTTTTGCTTTAAATATACAAGCAAACAAATATAAAGCGTTATTTGAGGATTTAATAAATAATAAAACTAATTATTTTAGTTCAGGCAATGTTCCGCGGCTTGTACCTGAGATATCAGAGCCATTAATGGATTGGATTTGTGATATCAGCCTTGATATTGAAAATCAAATAAATAAATTTGAAAAAGATAATATAGCAATGAAAAATGGAATAGAGGAGTTAATAAAAGAAAGAGATACAGTTTTGGCTCAAAGTGAAAGACTAAAAGAAGAAAGAAATCACATAATAATTGAGAGAGAAAATATAAAGTCAGAAAGAGATTCTTTAGTAGAGAATACTGAAAAGATATTACATGAGATAGATATCCTAATTGCTGAAAAAGAAAACTTAAAACAAGAAAGAGATATATTGTTAGCTGATAGCGAATATTTAAGGCAAGAAAGAGATAGTGTAGTGCTTGAGAGGGAACATTTAAAGCAAGAAAAGGATAGGGTGGTAGCGGAAAGAGAAAGCATAAGGAGAGAACTGGGAAATATATCAGAGGAATTGCATCAAGCTTATGGATCAAGGTCATGGAAATTTACAAAACCGCTACGTTTCTTAGGACGTAAATTAAAATAATTATGAATATTGTTCTATAAAAAACAAAGTGAAAAATGTCATGTATAAAATGGGGAAATGAAAATGAAAAATAAAGTATTATTAATTTATCCTCATAACTTCTTAGAGCGCAATATGGGGACTAATAATCGAGTTTATGAAATTGCAAAATTTTTAAAGAGTAGCAATTTTTCTATTGATTTATTTTCTTGCAAAAACTTTGTAAGCACAACTTTTGATGAATTTGACAAATATAATGAAGAAGATATCATTGATAAATTATATTTGTATGATTTTACGTATACTCAAAATTTTACAAGAAAAGACAAGATCAAAAGTAAGCTTTTACAGATGCTTTCAAAATTGCTTAAATTAGATACACCATTAAAAACATTAGATAATTGGGTTACACCTACAATGCAAATGCAATACAATGAAATATTAATGAAAAATGAATATGATTTTATTGTTATGTTTTATGTTTATACTGGTGAATTATTAAGAACAGCTGATTCGAAATTTAAGAAAATATATTTTATGGAAGACTTACTATCAGTAGGACATTATATTTCGGGCTTATCTGATGAAATTGGAGGTCCATTAAATTGCGAAATCGATAGATTGAAGCAATTTGACGATATAATTTGTATTTCATATGATGAAAAGATTTTTTTTGAAAAAATATTAAGAAATAAAAATCTACATTACCTACCACATTTAATTAATGAAAAAAATAATGGTATTGATACATCTCAAAAAACTATTGACTTATTATTTATAGGATACGATAATTTCTATAATATTGAAGGAATGCAATGGTTCTTCAAAAATGTATATCCACAGCTTAATTCTAATATTAATATAACTATTGTAGGTAAAGTTGTGGAGCATATTGACTTGAATTATGAAAATGTTACCAAAGTGGGATATATTAAAGATTTAGATGAAATTTATAGTAAAACAAAAATTTCGATATGTCCTTTGTTGAATGGCACAGGTATGAAAGTAAAAGTAATAGAAGCTATGAGTTATGGCATTCCTGTGGTTTGCACTTCACGAGGAGTCGATGGATTTCCAGATAAAACAAGAAATGGATGTATAGTTTCAGATAATCCTGCTCATTTTGCTAATTTGATTAATCAATTATTTAGTGATAGTGTATTTTACCAAAGCAAATCAAAGGAAATTATGCAATATTTTAAAGAAAATCTTTCAATGACGCAGAATATATCTAAATTAAAGGATGTTTTTAAATAAAGGGGTAGAAATTTATGAAAATAGGATATATAGATCACTCTTTTCATCAAAAGACTTTATCATCCCAGTTTTTTGTTGATATTTTGAAAAAAAATGGTCTTGAAGTTGAATATATTTGGGATTATTCGTGGAAAGGTGGCAAACCAGTTAATTTGGAGGAGCTAGTCGGGACTTACGATGCGTTCGTCTTTCATCAACTATCAGCCGTAGCTTCAAGACCTTACTATAAACTCCCGGTAAATATAACTTATTTGCCAATGCTTGACAATTTTGGGAATGATCAACTGTTTCATTTCAATCGCCATTATTGGAAACATTATGCTGGAGTTAAGATATTGTGTTTTTCCAAAGCGTTGAATAGTGCTATTTTGAGTCATGGATTAGCTAGTAAATATGTAAAATATTTCCCGGATCCCTCTAAGTTTATATATACAGAAAATGAAGATGACTTGAGAGGATTTTTTTGGCAGAGAGCACCAGAACAGATTAACTGGGAGATCATAAAAAAATTAGTACAAAAGGCTGATTTTTCTTCTATGCATATTCATACTGCGGTTGATCCAGGACTTCAACCATATCATCCATCTGTCAATGATATCAGAGATTTTAAAATTAGCACATCAGAATGGTTTCCAGAAAGAAAAGACTTGTATAAGATTATTGCCGCTAATCAAGTATATTTTACGCCGCGTCCATCTGAAGGGATAGGTATGTCATTTCTTGAGGCAATGGCGATGGGGAAATGTGTGGTGTCGCCAGATTATGGTACCATGAATGAATATATCATTCATGGTATTAATGGTTTATTGTACAATCTTAATGATCCGAAGCCACTTGATTTTAAAAATGTAAAAGAAATATCTAAACTTGCACGTAAAAGTGTTGAAATAGGTTATGAGCAATGGCTTGAAAAAGAACAAGAGATAATTAATTTTATTGTTGAACCACCAAACAAAGTCTACTCGGTATATTACCCAAATGGTTACAATTATGATGATATTGCTCAAGTAAATACTATTAATGAAAATCAACAGCTAGAGTACAGTGATATAAATAAAGTTTCATCTATCCAAAGAATGAAGAGATATGTAGCAAGTAGTAAAGCCGCGCCATTTCTAAGACCAGTTTGGAGATTGATGAAAGAGACCTTTTTAACCGTCAATAAAACTGAAAAAGTTGATGTGAATGTTGAAATTACGAGAGAAACTTTATCAACAACATGCAACATAAGTAATCAATCTATTGATTTTCCACTTGGAGGAATATGCGGTAAGTTTTCTAGATCGGAAACTGATAAAAATAAGATTATTTGTGAAGGCGGAATTAGATTAAAAGGGGAATACAAAAAAACGATTGCTAATAAACCACTTGTTACGATAATTACGGTTGTTCGTAATAGAGCGAAAAAACTCGAAAGAGCTATGCTGTCTGTTTTCAATCAAACATATGATAATGTTGAATATATCATTGTGGATGGTGGAAGTACTGATGAGACAGTTGATATTATTAAAAGATATGAAAATGGAATAGATTATTACGTTTCAGAGCCAGATAAAGGTATCTATAATGCTATTAACAAAGGTTTATCATTTGCATCAGGCGACTATATTGGAATATTAAATTCTGATGATTGGTATACATCAGATGCAATAGAATTATCAGTAAAACAGCTAACTGAGGAGGATGCAGATTATTCTGGAGCAGAAGAATACGTCATCAATGAAGATGGAAGTATTGTAGGCATTTATGAACTCAAACCATTTAGCAACATTGCCCTTTGGGCACAGAATCCATGTAATCATGGAACTATGTTTATAAGTAGAAAGGCCTACGAAGCAATTGGATTATATGATGAGAATTATCGTATAGCAGCTGATTACAAGATGCAACTTTTACTTGTGACTAATACAGATTTAAAATCTTGTACAGTAAAAAAGCCTATTCATTATTATGAAGTTGCTGGTCTCTCAAGTGTTGAAAGAGATAAGACACTAGGTGAGGTAAAGGAGATATTAAAGTTTTATCATAAGAATCTTACTGATAAACATCTAGATTCATTAATTGATTTTATGCATGATTTCAAAATGAATGAAAGCATAATTAATGATTTAGAAGAAATATTAAACATGCCTGATTATTCAATGGAACAAAGACGATATTTGTTGAATCGAATGATTACTTACGGCTATAAGGAAAAACTGGATCTAATATCGAAAATTTGAATTTGTGAGGATAGACAATGAAGAAGACGACTAGCCCATCCCCAACCAAAAAAATAGTTCTAATTTGCTTTATCGTATTTTCGCTATTATTAGTTATCTTAGCTTTGGTTCATAAACCACATAGATATGGAGATGGTTGGGAATATTATGGTATGACTATATCTTTTTCGAATCATCTTACTCCCGAATTAAAAGCACAAGATATCATAGATAGGAAAAATTTAGCGATAAAATACAATATTGAACCAGATGTCGTGGAGCAAATAAAATACTCAGGCTATTTTAAAGATCTAAATGGAAGCTATTATTCCTATCATTTTTGGTTTTACTCGTTATTGTGTACTCCAAGCTATGTCGTACTGAAATTATTAAATATGAATGTATTTAAAGCATTTCAACTAACTAATATATTGATGTTTATCATGATGTTGGGTTGGATTTTATATCGGAATTCATTTTCAGGCAAACAAAAGCTATGGCTTATTGTTGTAAGCATCATAAATCCTATCTGCTTATATTTAGTCTGGAGTCACACAGAGGCATTTAGCTATGTATTTTTATTTATAGGATTGATCGAATTATATAAGGGAAAGCAGAGATCCTCAATAATCTTTATCGCAATTGCATCTTTACAAAATCCCGCAATTGCCTTGATACCAATCGGAATAATTGCTTCCCATTTTTTAAAAGAAAAAAAGCTGGATTTAAAATTATTTAATTTATGCTTGTTATCCAGTATTGTTCTTATTCCCTATATATTTTATTATATTCACTATAAAAAATTTAGCTTGATCACATCTGTGGGAGCTGCTTCACTACATGATATTTCTATCAATAAAATATTAAGTCTTTTCTTTGATTTGAATTTTGGAATGATTATTTTTATTCCCTTGTTAGTCTGTGCAATGATTTGGAGTATATTGAAGAGGGATAAGAAGGCACTAATATGGGGATTGTGCCTTTTTCTTATAGCGGCTGTTTGCTCTACCCAAAATAATTGGAATCCTGGGATGATGTATATAAATCGGTATACAGTATGGATGATTCCAATTGTAGTAATGACAACATTGCATTTTTTCACCGAACAAAACAAAAAGAGGTTTATTGTATATTTAAGCTTATTTATCATTACAACAGGAACAGTGATGATAAATTGTGTGCTGAAATATGATGAATCAGCTTATTTGAGATTTAGCCCTTTGGCTAAATATGTTATTTCCGCAGCACCGTTTATATATAATCCTCCTGCTGAAATTTTTGTAGAAAGAGCGCTAGGAGCCGAAGTTAATTTGAAAACAAAAGATATTCCATATGTGGTTCTTGCAAATGAAGCTGAGACACGTAAGGCTTATATTAACAAAGGATTAGGACTCGAAGGCTATTTAAATGGCAAATTTAATTTAACGTTTTCTAATAGCATTTACATATTAAAAGAAATGAATATAAATCAAGATATATTTACTGAAAATCAATTTGGTGGTTTCATTAATGGATGGTATGATCTTGAACAAAGTCAGGATACTAAAGCTAAGTGGAGATGGTCCAGTAATAAGTCAGAAATTGTGTTTAATTCAAATAATAATAACGTTAAAGACTTTCAAATGAATATAGAGGCTTTTCTGAAGGAAAGAGATTGTATTATCTTCATTAATGAGAATAAGGTATATGATGGCCAAATTGGAACCCAAACACAACAAATCAACTTCACAGGGTTAGTTAAAGAAGGATTAAACAAATTGAGAATTACTTCTTCAGTATCTAGCACTGTTCCGAAGGATATAAAGGAGCTTAAAAGTAATGATTCTAGACCATTAAGTTTTATGATATCATCTGTATCTGTAAAATAAGTAAAAGCATATCAAGATCAATATTTTTCACAAAAAATAATATCATTTTAGAGGTGAAAGTGAACTATTTATTGATAATTATTTCAATTATTTTAAGTTCTTTTGGACAATTAGCAATGAAAAATGGTGCTAATGAAATTAGTTTACAAGATGGAGCAATAAAATTATTTATCCAATTTACAACCAATTTATCAATTTTATCGGGCTTGCTAATGTACGGATTATCAACAATTGTTTGGATTGTTGCCCTTTCTAGAATACAATTATCTATTGCTTATCCGCTAGTATCACTAAGCTACATTATTGTTGTAATATTATCCTATTTTATTTTTAATGAACCTTTAAGTTTGCAAAAAATTTTGGGATTAGTATTTATTATTATTGGTGTTATTTTTATTGCAAGGTCCTAAAAAGAAGGGAAACAAAAGAGGATGAGTCGAATTATAGAATATCCAAATTCTAAGAAAGTAAATGTTATATCCTTAATGTTTAAACAAATGCGGCCAAAGCAATGGACCAAAAATATTTTAATCTATGCTGCTTTGGTATTTTCTATAGATACAATAGAGTCTAAGATGATTTGGCAATCAACTATAGGTTTTATTTTATTTTGCTTGATCTCATCTTGTGTGTATATTTTAAATGACTATCTAGATATTGAAGCAGATCGGAATCATCCTATAAAAAAAAGTAGACCAATGGCTTCAGGACTATTGAATCCTAATTTAGCTATAAGTGTAGGTGTTATTTTACTTATAAGTTCGATTACAATTGCTTTTATTAGTAATCTTATATTTGGTGTTATTCTGATAATATATTTTTTATTGAATGTTTCTTACAGTATAAGCCTAAAACATGTTGTAATTATTGACGTGATGATTATTGCAACGGGCTTTGTTCTCAGAGCATTAGGTGGGGGCGTTATTATTAATGTTGGGATAACTCCATGGTTTTTGATATGCACTATGCTTATTTCTCTATTTTTAGCTATTAGTAAGAGAAGGCATGAGTTTATTTTATCACTAGAAAAGAATTCATCACATAGAAAGGTTTTACAATTCTATAATTTGAGTTTATTAGACCAAATGAATAGTATAGTTACGACTGCAACAATCATAAGTTATTCTCTCTTTACTTTCACATCTGGAAGAAGTATTAATTTAATGTGGACAATTCCTTTGGTGGTTTATGGAATATTTAGGTATATTTATTTATTACATGTTGAAGGCAAGGGAGGAAGTCCGGATAAGTTACTTTTTGAAGATAAGCATATCCTCATTACAGTTTTTCTCTATGGTTTATTGGTTATGATTATATTAAAATATTTTTGATAAGGAGTCGCTATGTTATATATCATTGCTCCATTTCTAGGTTGGTTTATATCAGGTTGCATGAAATTCGCTATCAATTATATTAAATATGGAAGTGAAGCAAAAAGGATGATTGGCAATGGTGGTTTTCCTAGTACTCATACTACAATTATAACCACTACTGTCATTTTGATTGGATGGAGAGAAGGCTTTACAAGTGCAATTTTTGGTTTGGGAATTGCTGTTTTATATATTGTAATTATAGATGCAACAGGGTTAAGAAGAGCTGTTGGGAAGCAGGCAATAGCTATTAATAAGTTATGTTCTGATAATAATCTTCGCGAAAGCATGGGACATACCCGTATAGAAATTTTGGGTGGGCTTATTTTGGGTGGTTTATTAGGTACACTTTTGTGGTTATGGAGTTATTTAATCGGTTTAAGTTAAAAGGCTAGCTAATATTCAATGTTTAAGAAATTTGTAAGTTGAAATTGGAATCAGTAATTTTGAAAGGAAGATTTTGCGAATGAGAGATCGTCAATTGGACCTGATTCGTGGTGGAATCATGATATGGATTATGCTGGTGCATTGTCTGTATTGGATGGGGCTTTTTGCCTCTGAAAATGTGATAATATCATTTTTTTTAATTGAAATGCCTATTATATTTTTTATTACTGGAGCCAGTAATTCATTGGCTAAGCCCAAAACTTTAGTACATTTTTATATATCAAGATTTAAGCGCATTATTTTGCCATATTGGATATATTCATGTATTGCTATTGTTCTAATTGCTTCAGCCAGTATTTTTTTTAAACAAGAAAATCATCTGGTCATTTTGGATTGGTTTTTTCCACATAGTTATGGTCTTTGGAGTAATTGGCCTTACATAGCATGGCATTTATGGTTTATACCTGTATATATCATGATAATAGCTCTGTATCCTTTTCTTAAAAGAATTTACGACTATTTACCATCCTATACTAAATTTCTTCCTCTAGTTCTAGCTATTATTATATTATTTTGTTTTATTGATAATAAACCATATAGTATTTATGTAAAGTATTTATTGGTGTATGGCTTTTTTACTTATTTAGGCCTATTTTACCCTGATTTTAAAGAACAAAAAAATTTAAAGTATACAGCAGGAGTAATTGGAATAATATCATTTGTTATATGTTTTTTACTGGTTAAAAGTCCAGATTATCCGCTTAATATGCAGTATAATAAATTCCCACCAAACTCACTTTTTCTATTTTATAATTTAATGATGCTATGTTTCCTATATATTGGTGGGAAATATATTTTGAAATTACTTTCACTTAGTAAAATAAAAAGAATTTTAGATATATATTCTTCATTAGGCTATACCATTTATTTGTATCATCCATTTTCTTTTGTTGTGTTATCAGTATTGCTTAATTTGTTTAAGTTAAACGACATCGCAAAGCAACATTCCGTTATAGCTCTTTGCTGCTATTTCTTGTTTGTAGTATTGTTTAATATATTAATTGCAAAATTTTTTGGTTCAATAGAGAAGATGGATTATAAGTTAAGCAAATTGAAGTAATTAAGCATTGAGCTGGTTTGGCAATTGGATTGTAATTTTTAGTGTAAGCTTCCAATAATTCATTGAATTTGTTAACGTCGAACGATTAATTTTTAGAAGAAGAAAGGGATCTTATGGTATTTTCTTCACCTTTGTTTTTATTTTTATTTGCACCAATATTTTTCACAATATATTTTTTAACTGTGAATAAATATCGGAATATTATCATTTTGTGTGGAAGTTTTTTCTTTTATGCTTGGGGCGGAACTTCTTTCATTGCTGTTCTTATAATATCTTTGTTATTTGATTGGCATTTAGTCAATGCGATACATAATTCTAAGAATATTGGTAATAAAAAAAAGTATTTTCTTACTGCATTGCTAATAAATATAGCACTTCTTGCCTATTTTAAGTACGTTAACTTTTTTGTATCTAATGTTAACGATATATTTAAAATATTTCATCTTTCTGGATTACAGTGGACAAATGTAGTTTTACCTATAGGAATTTCATTTATAGTATTTCATAAAATTAGCTATATTATTGAAATATATCGCGGTGAAAAAGAGCCAACAGAGAAAATTAGCGATTATTTCATATATATTCTTTTGTTTCCAATGTCAATTGCAGGACCAATTATTAAATTTAAAGATATTTCTGATCAATTAAAAAAACGAGAAAGTCGCTTTGAAGATATTTTATATGGTTGTTTTCGATTTTCTATAGGTTTATTCAAAAAAGTTTGGATAGCAGATAGTATAGCTACTATTGCAAATCAAGTGTTTTCAGTTCCTATGGATGAACTAAATATTTATTTTGCTTGGATTGGCATAATTTGTTATGCATTTCAAATTTATTTTGATTTTTCTGGGTATGCAGATATGGCTATAGGATTAAGTAGAATCATGGGTTTTAAAATTTCTGAAAATTTTGAAACTCCGTATATATCGCAAAATATTACGGAATTCTGGAGAAGATGGCATATTTCGCTTTCTTCTTGGATGAAAAGTTATATTTACATTCCTCTTGGTGGAAATCGTCGTTTAAAATTGAGAAATTACTTCAATCTTTGGGTTGTTTTTTTTGTATCAGGACTATGGCATGGAGCAAATTGGACATTTGTTGTTTGGGGGATTATCCATGGATTTTTTATAGTGTCTGATAAATTATTTTGGATAAAAATATCCTCTAAAATTCCTAAATGGATAAATATTATAATAACATTTGCATTAATATTAATTGCATGGGTGTTTTTTAGATCACTTACTATACAGGATGCTTTCCAATATTTAAAAAAAATGTTTGATTTTACAACGGTACATCACAGTATAGCCATCTCTCTTAAAGCATTAGATTTTTCGAATTTTATTATTTTTATTTTCATATTATCATTTATTATTATTTTTCTTCCGGCCACGTCAATATATTGCAATTTAATCCGAAAATATAAGAGAATATTTGATTCTGGTATATTTAAAATGATTGTTACTATTATTATTCTTTTCATATCTATTACGAAATGTGTTACATCTTCATTTAGTCCTTTCATCTACTTTCAATTTTAACATGGAGGATTTTTAATGTGAAAAATTTTTACATCAAATCAGGTTTTATTTTACTAATCTGGCTACTAATTTCGTTACCAATATTACAGATGAAGTATACTATTTTTAGAAACTTATCTCTTGTTGGTGCGGTGCAAAAAGTTGACAAACCAACGTTCAACATCCATGAGTTTCAGAACGGCGGTTTCCAACATAAATTTGAAGATTGGTTTAGCCAAAATTTTGGATTGAGAGAATATTTCATAAAAACCAATAAGCAGCTATTCTATACTATATTCAACCAAACCGTTCCTAATGATAACATTACGGTTGGTAAAGATAGCCAATTATACGGTAGTGGCTACATCAATGAATATCTGGGTATCATCCCTCCTTTGGATACGAAAATATTAGAGGAAAAAGTAAAGGATATGAAGCGTGTTCAAGATTTATTGCAAAAAAAAGGGAAAACTTTTCTATTATTACTAACACCTAGTAAGGCAGCAATGTATCCTGAACATATTCCGGATAGATTAATATCTAAGAAGACTAGTATCTCACGAAATTACGAGAGAATTATTCCTTTATTAAATAAATATGAAATCCAATATATCGATGGACATAACATAACTGATACTCAAAAAAAAAGTAGCGGTTATGATGTGTTTCCACAAGGTGGTACTCATTGGAATTACCTGGCATCGTATTATACAGCAAAGGTTTTAGTGGAAAAACTCGAACAAATTACGGGAAAAGATTTAGTAAGTTTTAATCTTGATAAGATTGAACAAGGAACGCCTGTAGGTACCGATCGTGATTTAGCAGAACTTATGAACCTTTGGTTTACACCATTAAATTATACAAGTCCCAGACCAATTTTTACTGAGAATAGGGATGCTGGGGAATATAAACCTACAATACTTGTGGAAGGAGGGAGTTTTTTGGGTATGATTATCCAAAACCTTTCAGACATAAGTATGTTTAAACAGCTAGATTATTTTTTTTATTACAACTCTCATAATCAATATAAATTGGGAGAAGGGGAAAAATATCTAGGTAAAATATCAAGTGTTGACTGGAATAATGATGTTCTTAATCATGACATTATTCTAATTGAAATGAATGAAGAATATATTTCTGGGAAATTGCAATCAGATAGAATATTTTATGAAGATCTTCTAAAGCAACTTGAACCAGTAAATCTAAAATTTTCGAATATTAATGATGCATTTGTAGAAGAAACTAAGGTTGATGGATTTGATGGGTATGTCTTTAAAAAAGGAGTTCCGAAATCTGGAATAGTATATTTGCAGAGTGATAAAATGGCATTAATTCCAGGACAAGAGTATCAAATTAGCTATAAGGCAAAGGGATTTCAAAAATTATCATTTGATTTTATTCCAGATGATCTCCCACAGTATAATAATGATAAAATAACAGATAGTGTTAAGGAATTTTCTTTTGAGTTTAAATCAAATAGTGTTAATATAAAATCGGCTACAGCTCGTTTTTTTATTGATGGTCTAAATGAAGCAACAGATAAGGATACATTAATTTATGATATAAAATTATTTCCTAAATATTAGTCTGAAATATTCATTTTTGAACTCTAAATAAGTTAAGTGAAAGCGAGAGCAATTAAATTGTAATTATTTGTGGAGGGCTCAATGAAAGGCATAATACTTGCGGGTGGAACTGGTTCTCGTCTTTATCCATTAACGAAAGTAACAAATAAACATTTACTTCCAGTAGGCAAATATCCTATGATCTTTCACTCTGTGGCTAAATTGAAGCAAGTTAATATAAATGACATTCTGATAGTGACTGGTAAAGAATATATGGGGGACGTGGTTAACCTTCTCGGTAGTGGGCGAGAAATGGGGGTAACCTTCACATACAAAGTGCAGGATGAAGCAGGCGGTATTGCTCAAGCTTTAGATCTTGCAGAACATTTCGTAGGTGACGATCAGATGATTGTCATTTTAGGCGATAACGTGTTTGAACAGAGTATTGTTCCATTTATTAATAATTTTAGGTACCAAAAAAAAGGGGCCAAAATTCTCATCCAAGAGGTTCAAGATCCTCAAAGATATGGTGTTCCCGAGCTGCAAGATGGTAAAATCATCTCAATTGAAGAAAAACCTCAGAAGCCGAAGAGTAATTTTGCGGTTACTGGAATTTATATGTTCGATAGTTTTGTTTTTGATATTATAAAGACACTCAAACCATCGGGTCGTGGTGAGTTAGAAATCACTGATGTTAATAACGTATACATAGAGAGAAACGAACTGACCTATGATATTTTACAAGGTTGGTGGACAGATGCTGGTACACATGAATCGCTGGCGAGAGCTAATGAATTAGCGAAAGAATTGTATTATGATGAAGAGTTTGGGAAACTTAAATTGTAAGAGGTGTGTAGACTGATGAAGATCGTTTCTACCAAGCTTCAAGGCTTATTTACTATTGAACCCGATGTCCATGGTGACAATCGGGGTTTTTTTATGGAAAGTTACAGTAGTGCGAAGTTTGCCGAGCATGGAGTGGATTATATCTTCGTTCAAGATAATCATTCCCTGTCCGTGGAAACAGGTGTGCTGCGCGGACTCCACTATCAGCTCAACCCCAAAGCCCAGACCAAACTTGTTAGAGTAGCTGCTGGAGCGATTTACGATGTAGCTGTAGACATTCGCAAAGCTTCTCTCACCTTTGGACAATGGATAGGTGTCATTCTTAGCGAAGCTAATAAACGCCAACTTCTAGTTCCTCAGGGCTTTGCTCATGGTTTTTGCACGCTTGTTCCAAATACGCAAGTGCTTTACAAAGTGGACGAATATTACTCTCCAGAGCATGACAGAGGTATACTATGGAATGATCCTGCTCTAGGTATTGATTGGCCCACATCGCTGCCGATTCTTTCTGATAAAGATACGAAGCATCCGCTGCTCAAAGATGCGAAAATAAACTTCTAAGACAGGGAGCTGTTATTGCCATGAAAGTACTTGTAACTGGTGGGGCTGGTTTTATCGGCAGCAACTTCGTTCATTATATGCTAAATCGTTATCCTAATTATGAGCTTATCAATTTGGATGCTCTAACCTACGCTGGGAATCTAGAAAATCTTACATCCATTCAAGATAATGGCCAATACACATTCGTTAAAGGTGATATCACAAACCCGGACGTAGTGAACAGTCTTTTTGAGAAGGGCATCGATACGGTTGTACATTTCGCCGCGGAATCCCATGTAGATAGAAGCATTCTTGAACCAGATGTATTCATAAAGACGAACGTTCTTGGAACGCAGGTGTTACTTGAAGCGGCTAGAAAATATGCGGTTCAGAAGTTTGTTCATGTTTCCACAGATGAAGTGTACGGAACTTTAGGTGAGACGGGGCTTTTTACAGAAGAAACTCCATTAGCTCCTAACAGTCCATATTCAGCGAGTAAAGCAGGATCTGATCTTTTGGTACGTGCGTATCACGAAACTTTTGGATTACCAGTTAACATTACTCGTTGTTCCAATAACTATGGTCCTTATCAATTCCCCGAGAAATTAATTCCTTTAATCATTGCTAATGCTCTGAATGATAAGCCGCTTCCCGTGTATGGAGATGGTCTTAATATTAGAGACTGGTTGTATGTTGAGGATCACTGTAGTGCGATTGATCTTGTTCTACATAAGGGTGTAAACGGGGAAGTTTATAATATCGGCGGTAATAATGAAAGAACAAATATTCAAATTGTACAAACGATTCTCCGCGAGCTCGGTAAATCAGAGTCTCTGATTCAATATGTCAAAGATCGGCCAGGGCATGATCGTCGTTATGGTATTGATGCTACAAAGATCACTAGGGATCTGGGATGGAACCCAAAACATAATTTTGAGACAGGCATAAGTGAAACGATTCGTTGGTATTTGGACAATCAAGATTGGTGGAAACGAATCCAAAATGGTGAGTATCAGCAATATTTCGCTCAACAATACGGTACGCGTTTAGGTGGCTGAGGATGAGAATATTAGTAACGGGAGCATATGGACAATTAGGTCAAGATGTTGTGAAACTGTTGGCAGCAAAGCACGAAGTTCATGGTCTTGGACGAGAGCAGCTTGATATTACTAACGAGAATCAGTGTTTTGAGGTGCTTTCAACCCTAAAACCGGACGTAATTATACATAGCGCCGCGTACACAGCTGTAGACCTTGCTGAAACGGAAGAAGATTTAGCTTACAAAATTAATGCTTTTGGGACAAGAAATCTTGCAGTTGCTGCTGAGAAAATAGGGGCTAAACTGTGCTATATTAGTACGGACTACGTATTTGATGGTACTGCTGTGACTCCCTATAGGGAATATGATAATACCAACCCGCAGAGCGTGTATGGAAAGTCCAAAAGAGCAGGTGAGCAGCTTGTTCAGACGCTGTCATCTAACTATTTTATCGTAAGAACCTCGTGGGTTTATGGTCTTCATGGAGCTAATTTTGTGAAAACGATGCTAAAGTTGGCCCAAGATCGTGATACTATAAAGGTTGTAAGTGATCAGATAGGATCACCAACCTATACGGTTGATATTGCTCTTTTCTTAGAGCAACTTATACAGACAGAGCGTTATGGTATTTATCATGCTTCCAATGCGGGAGTTTGTTCATGGTTTGATTTCGCTCGTGCTATTTTCGAAGAGAGTGGTACGACGATCAAATTGGAACCGTGTTCGACGGAAGAGTTCCCGCTACCTGCCCCAAGACCTCGATTTTCGGCTATGGAGCATTTAGCGATACGTGCTAATGGATTTGAGGATTTAAGGCCCTGGCGTGAGGGGCTGCGTGCATTCTTGAAAGAATTGTCAGAGGGAGCAAAATGAAAACAGTTAGTATTCATATCGTAACCTTTAATAGCGTTGATTATATTAACGATTGTTTGGTTGGAGTTTTTCGTCAAACCTATCCGATTGAACAAGTTATCGTTGTTGATAATGCTTCAAATGATGGAACTATTGAAATTGTTTCTAAATGGTCTGATAAAGTTCATTTAGTTCAGAATTCCGTTAATAACGGATTCGCTGGTGGACACAATCAAGCTATTCGGCAGACTGAAACGGATTATTGTCTAATTCTAAATCCGGATGTAGTACTTGAACCGGGTTATATTCAAAATTTGCTTAGAGTTATCGTTGATAATCCTCTAGCAGGCAGTGCGACAGGAAAATTGCTATTTAAAGCGAATCCAACGCTAATAGATAGCACGGGACTTATCATCAATAGGGCTCGTAGAGCTTTTGACCGTGGCGCACATCAGCCAAGCGATACATACCAACAAGCGGAAGAGGTTTTCGGTGTATCTGGAGCGGCTGCTTTTTATTCTCGTGATATGATTGATGATATCAGCGTTAACGGTGAGTTTTTCGATGAGGACTTTTTCGCTTATAAAGAGGATGTAGATGTAGCGTGGAGAGCACAGCTTTTAGGTTGGAAAGCATACTTCGAGCCTTCGGCAATTGCGTTTCATGAAAGAGGCTGGAAAGAAGGCGGCAGAAGCGCTAAGCCACTTTTTGTGCGAAGACTTTCCTATATCAATCGCTATAAAATGATGTTGAAAAACGATCGATTTTCTGATGCTGTTAAACATTTCATTCCGTTGTTGGGCTACGAGTTATTAAGCCTTGGGTATGCCCTAGTCCGTGAGCCAAAACTATTAGGAGCATGGCTAGATTTTATCCGCAAATTACCTGAACTTCGTGCTAAACGCAGTATCATCCAAAAGAAACGAAAAGCTTCTATCCATGAGGTCAATAAATGGTTTGGAAAATGAAAGTTGTTATTTTCAAAGATTCTAAGGATTCCCCGTTAGGTGATCTGCGTTATAATAGTAGATAACTATAAGCAGTTAAGCTGCCCGGGAAATAATCTGAATTAGAGGATGTTAACGATGGATGAAATGACGGATCGTGAGTTTCTAAGTACGATAATCGGTAGAATTAATGAGATTGGTACAGATGTTAAAGAGATTAAAGATCGAGTCGATAGTATCGATAGACGTCTAGCGAATGTTGAGGATCGATTGACAGGTGTCGAGAATCGACTGCTAAAAGTTGCAGAAACTATGCATGAAATTAAAGAGGCACAGATACAGCAAGGTGAGCAGATTGCAGGCATCGCGGTTACGAGGATGGAGCATGCAGCAAGGATACGCACACTAAAGCTTGTAACGTAAAGCGTTGCCAAGTGGCACATCCTTAATAAATAATGTAAGTAAGGCTGATTCAAAGGTCTTGCTTTTTTTATTGCGTGAAATGTTCGTTTCAACCATGTTATACTTAATCCTAAGAATAAATACAAATGAGGTCTTTATCTTGGATTTAAGTATCATTATTGTTAACTATAACACTCGTGAACTAACACTGAAGTGTATACACTCCGTACTCGCGTCGACTCCATCTTACAGCTACGAAATCATTCTAATAGATAACGCATCGAGCGATGGCACGATTCAAGCCGTTGAGGAACAGTTCCCGCAAGTTACTTGCATAGCAAATAAGGAGAATGTCGGTTTTTCTAAAGCAAATAACCAGGGCATTAAAATTGCAAAGGGACGTTACGTTCTGCTACTTAATTCTGATACAGTGGTTCAAACAGACACGTTAGACATTATGCTTCGTTTCATGGACGCACATCCGACTGTCGGGGCCAGCGGCTGTAAAATCGTTCTTCCAGACGGTTCTCTGGATAAAGCTTGTAAGCGGGGCTTTCCAACGCCATCAGCCTCATTTTATTATGCATTTGGATTCTCTAAGCTTTTCCCTAACAATCCTCGATTTAACCAATATCAGTTAGGTTATCTTGATGCTGATCAAGAATATCCAATTGATTCTCTTGTCGGAGCTTTCATGCTGGTGCGCCGTGAAGCGATAGATCAAGTCGGCATGCTAGATGAGGAATTTTTTATGTATGGTGAAGACATTGATTGGTGTTATAGAATTAAGCAAGCGGGTTGGGTGAATTACTACTACCCCCGAACGCAGATTATCCATTACAAAGGTGCAAGCAGCCGTAAGAAACCATACAAAATTATTTATGAGTTTCATCGAGCGATGATTTTGTTCCATAAGAAGCATTTTCAACGTCAATATTCATGGCCCATTAATGTTATGGTTTTTGCTGGTGTAGGCTTGAAATTCGTTCTTTCACTCATCAAAAATAAATTACGTCCGGCGAGGTGAGAAACATTTGATCCGACAAAGTCAGAGATTCCTTACACAACTATATGCAGTCGTTGATTTCGTGTGTATTCAACTCGTCTTTCTTTTTTCATGGTGGCTTAAGTTCAATAGCGGTTGGATTCCTTATGACTCGCCTCTTCCATTCAAGCATTATGTCATGTGGAGTGTGACTTACGGCATACTTGCGATAGGAATCAGTTATTTTGTGAATTTCTATACGCCGAAAAGAAAGAAACAATTTTCTTTCGAAGTGTTGAAAATTGTTCAAGTGCATTCGTTCAGCTTACTGCTGCTATTAAGTGTATTGTTTATTTTAAAAGAAGTAGATGTGTCTCGTTCTTATCTCTTGCTATTTCTTGTTAACAACATTCTTGCGATCAGCCTGTATCGTTATATGGTGAAAATATCGCTTAAAAGGTTCCGACAGAAGGGCTATAACAAGCAGTTTGTACTCATCCTTGGAGCAGGTTCATTGGGTCGACAATTTTATTCGAAGTTAAAGCAGCATCCAGAACTAGGGTATGAGGTAGTAGGATTTCTAGATGATTTTCAAGAGAAGCATGAGATTTCCTATCAGCATTACAAGCCGATTATCGGGACGATTGATGAACTGGAGTCTATACTGAACAAACTAATTATTGATGAGGTCATCATCGCGCTGCCGCTTGATGCGCATCGCAAGTTCGGCAGTATTATCAATGTCTGCGAGAAAATTGGCGTGAAAACACTTATCATCCCAGATTTTTATGATTTCTTGCCATCAAGACCGTACTTCGATAATTTTGCCGATATGCCGCTAATTAATGTACGAGATATTCCATTGGATGAGTTGCGAAACAGGCTGTTCAAAAGAGCATTCGATATCGCCTTCTCCTCAATTGCTATTCTCATAACTTTGCCAGTGATGATTGCTTCCGTCATCGCGATTAAGCTTACTTCGCCGGGGCCCATTATCTTCAAGCAAGAGCGTGTAGGACTGAACCGCAGACGGTTTATGATGTATAAGTTCAGGTCGATGAACGTGTTAACTGAGAATGCTTCGAATACTGAGTGGACAGTTGAGAATGATCCGCGGCGCACCAAGGTTGGAACATTCCTTCGTAAAACAAGTCTTGACGAACTGCCTCAATTTTTTAATGTGCTTTTTGGGCATATGAGCGTTGTTGGCCCTCGTCCAGAGCGTCCATTTTTCGTGGAACAATTTAAGGAAGAAATTCCGAAATACATGGTCAAACATCATATTCGTCCAGGGATTACGGGATGGGCGCAGAGCAACGGTTTACGAGGAGATACCTCGATTGAGGAACGCATCAAGCATGATATTTTCTACATTGAAAATTGGACTTTTTTATTC
Organism: Paenibacillus sp. SYP-B3998; assembly: GCF_010820665.1. Classification (GTDB taxonomy): domain Bacteria; phylum Bacillota; class Bacilli; order Paenibacillales; family NBRC-103111; genus Paenibacillus_E. The sequence continues at coordinate 246,864 of NZ_JAAIKC010000004.1, forward strand.
GATATTAAAATTATCTGGAGAACGATTATTAACGGTTTTATTAATAAAAATGCGTACTGAATTTATTTTCGCATCAACCGCATAATTCGCCAACATCTTCCCCATACTTATGGATATACTTAGTTTGGGGGAGGTTTTTTATGATCGATCATGAAGACGCTTACCAAGACGACAACCTATCTATAGGCAGAGGTTTGGTTGTAGGTGTTGTGTTTGGTTCCCTGATTTGGGCGGGCATTATAGCCGGTATTGTGTATATGTGGTAATAAGAGGGATAGATGTGTAAGTGAGAAATCAAAAGGCTGCTATGGCTAATTAAAGCCGGAGCAGCCTTTTGACTTCTTAGGAAACTGGTCTAGGGGATTTGGCGGTAGGAAGCTTAATTGCGCTTTTGATGTAGGCAACTAAAGGCTTTTCAGCAAGTATATAAGCCATATAGCAAAGTGGAATGGTCATTGCCACGATAAGGAGATCCGTCCAAAGAAATCCGATTTTCTCTGAAATGTGACTGGCTTTGCTCAGCTTCATCAGGATCGAAATGAACAATAAATGCGTGAGCAGCGTGGTATATGACGCGTTACCTAGCTTTTCGAGACCTTGAACCCATAAAGGCAAACGCAGTGGTTCTGTTGGGACTGAAGAGGCTCCTAACAGAACAAGCGCAGCGGGAATTGTATATAGCAGATAGTCGTGGTAAGAGACAACAGAGAACTTGTTGTTAAGCCATATCAGCACAAAACCTATCGCTCCGCAAATCATAAGCAGCTTGTAGTGTTTATTCCGACGATGCTCAGTCCATTTTGCAAGTAAACAACCTACAACAAATTCCAGGTTTACTTCACTAAAGAGAAAGTTTAAATAGAAATGACGCTCGATGTCGGGCCCAATCATGGGTACATGAAAAACGTTACAAACAGTTAGGACAATCCATAGGGCAGCAAAGCTATAGGCTGCTTCCTTCCTCATTGCCATAATTAGGCTGAATAATAGATAAAATAATACAAAATAACTTAGAGACCAAGCGACAGGGATAATGGGCCCGTGTGCTTGCGGGAGTAATAGTAGTGAACGAATAATCGTATCTTTATGGGTCTCGAAGCCGTAACCGAAGCTGGGTACAAGAAAATAGACAGGTAATACGATAAGCGTAATTAACCAGTAAAGTGGAAAGATGCGTATAAGCCGATTCGTTAGAAAGGGAAGCGCATTCATGCTTGAACCGATTTTTTTGCCATAAGTGCGGTAAAGTAGAAAGCCAGTTAACACAAAAAAGTAATCGAGACCTCCTGATCGCGGGAGGGAACTGATGCCGAATAGATCATACTGATAATACTTGAAGGACATAGATGATGTGTGGAACAGTAGAACTAGACAAGCCGCGACGCCTCGCGACGCTTGGAGAGCTGTTTTCTGGTTGGTATGCAAAGATGAGTTCCTCCAGTCTATATACATGGATAATACAACCATTATGTTAGATAAATGTGAAGAAAATATGTACACATGCTGAAAGGTTGCTTAGTTATCGTTTCGCATTCCTTTTTTTAGCCAAGCCCAACTCGTCTGCATAATCGTCCAAGTCCCTTCATATGCATGTACTAGTGATGTAATCATGAGTGAGGGGATGATCGAATGCGCCGGGTCACATGGATGATAGCAATCATGATGTGCTTAGCTGTAGTTCTCGCAGGATGCGGGATTGGGAAAAAGGATGCAGGATCTATTGTAAAGGACTTGGATCATGTGATTAGCAAGTCGGGCAGTTATCAGGCTTCAGGGAGCATGATTCTGCACACCGGGCAGCAGCCGCAGGAGTATCAGGTAGAGGTGGCGTTTTCACCGGATCATTTCTATCGCATTTCGTTAACGAATGCACAGAAGGATGTTACGCAGATTGTGCTTCGCAATGAGGAAGGCGTTTTTGTGCTAACACCTCATTTGAAGAAGAGCTTCCGCTTTCAAAGCGATTGGCCGGAGAATCAAGGCCAGGTTTATTTGTTCCAGTCTTTGGCGAAGAGCATAGTTGCCGATAAAGAGCGTCAATTTACGACGGAGAATGATGCCTATGTGTTCGATGTTGCAGCCAATTATCAAAATGAAATGTTATCCCGCCAGAAAATTTGGTTGAACAAGAAGACGTTGGCTCCTACGCAGGTCAAAGTATCGGATGCGAATCAAAATGTGATGGTACAGGTTAATTTCACGAAGTTTGAATTTGATGCCAAGTTCGATAAGGATTATTTCCAAATGGAGCGCAATATGACGAGTTGGAATATGCAGACTTTGCCGACAACAGCTGGTGTGAATGCATCGGATACAGATCATAATGCGACAAATAGCAAATCGCTAACGGATAAAAACTTATCCGCGACAGGTGGACAGTCCGATCAAATAGCAGGTCAGACGGGAAAAATAGGTCAAGATCAAAGTTCAGCAGGCACGAAGTCTACGACTGACAGCAAGCAGGCTGCTAATACTAAATCAGTCACAGATGGTAAGCAAGCTACTGATACTAAGTTAGCTACAGACAGTAAACCGACGATAGACATAAAGTCGAATTCCGCGGCAAGCAAACCGCAAAATATTGGTATTATCGAGCCTTCTTACCTCCCAAAAGATGTGGTCAAGCAGGATATTACGGATATGAAGCTTGGCGAAGATCCAGCGGTATTGCTTCGATATAAAGGCAAATACAATTACAGTCTTATCGAGGTGAGACCGCAGGCAAAGGCGGTATCCTTGCAGCCTGGAACGATCGTTGATTTGGGCTATACGCTAGCCGTACTGACGGGCGATGAGAAGAAGACACTGACATGGACGAATGATGGCGTAGAGTTCCGCCTCTCGACAGGAGATTTGCCGACAATTGAAATGATGAAAATTGCGATGACAACGCAAGGGCAATCTGGCAAGTAAGGTTGACATGTTTTCATCATTCGGATTAACATAGGTTTATTGGTCCGAACAGTTTCGGAAATGAAAGAGGGCCTGCTCACTTGCGAGCGGGCCTTTCTTTGTTATTTGCATGTGGAAAAAGAGGTGGACAACATGGATGCTTTTTATCGGCCTACGTGGGTTGAAATATCATTAGATGCACTACGAAGTAATATTGAAAGCTTTCAAAAGGTGCTGCCAAGTGGGATGAGGACGATGGCAGTAGTTAAGGCGGATGCTTACGGGCACGGTGCTGTTGGGGTGTCTAAAGAGGCCATCGCAGCGGGTGTGGACTATCTCGGTGTTGCATTTTTTGATGAAGCGCTGGAGCTACGTAACGCAGGAATCATAGCACCGATCTTAGTGCTGGGTTATACACCGCCAGAAGGACTTGAAAAAGCTCGTCAGCTGGATGTAACGGTCACTGTATACAGCCATGAAGTATTGGATGCTCTGCAGAAGCTGGAGCAGCTTCAAGATCAAACGAAAATAAGAAATAAACTCAAAATTCATATCAAGCTGGATACAGGTATGGGGCGCCTTGGACTCCAAACGGAGAAAGATGCGATTCCTTTCATAGAGCAGGCTCTACGGTTAGAGAATGTCGAAGTAGAGGGTTTGTTTACGCATTATGCCAACGCTGACGAAGCCGACAAAATATACACCTACGAGCAGTATCGTCGGTTTGAGCGGATTGTGGAGCATTTTAAGGAAAAAGAAATTCAATTTCCTTATATACACGCTGGCAATAGCGCAGCAGCCATTGATTTGCCTAACCTGACTTACTCGATGGTGCGGCTAGGCATTAGTATGTACGGTCTGTATCCCTCCGAGGATGTTCATCAAGAGAAGATTGAGCTGAAGCCAGTACTGAGCCTCAAAACAGGCATCGTTCATCTCAAAACGCTTCCTCCGAACTCAGGAGTGAGTTACGGCACTATTTATCATACAAAGACAGAAGAGCAAATAGCTACCCTACCGATTGGTTATGCAGATGGATTTTCTCGCATGCTTTCGCTTAAAGCAGAAGCGCTGATTCGCGGTCGGAGAGTACCCATTGTCGGAAGAATTTGCATGGATCAGTGCATGGTCAATGTCTCGCATGTGCCTAATGTGCTGGCAACCGATGAGGTGGTGCTGATTGGGGAACAGGCGGGGGAGCGTATTACAGTAGAGGATGTGGCGCGTCAACTTGGGACGGTTAACTATGAGGTTATCTGTATGATCTCTCATCGAGTAGCAAGAGTGTATGTTCGTAACGGTCTACGCGAGGATGCGATTAATCCCCTTATGCGTCATCGGTATTAGTTTAATTAGCAGCTTCATAAAATTACCATATAAAATTTATATCCATTCAAGAGGAATTTCAGAATTCATTCTCGAATAGTAAGTAATGAGATTCTTATATCTATTTGTGTAACATAATTGATATACGCAAGGCATATACCTATTGTATAATTTGGTTTTCATGATGACATACTGGTAATATTGTCTTTGTATCGTTTCTGGGGGTGCTAAAGTGTGACCAATGCGCACAATACGAAAAGGATTATGATCAGTTTACCTGACAATTTGCTGCAAGAGGTTGACGGCATTGTCGAAAAGGAAAACTCTAATCGCAGTGAATTTATTCGACAGGCAATGAAGCTTTATTTAATTGAACGCAAAAAGCGTAGCCTACGCGAATCCATGCAGCGTGGCTATATGGAGATGGCTAAAATCAATCTCAGCATGGCATCTGAAGCTTTTCAAGCGGAGGAAGAAGCGGACAATACGCTTGATCGCTTAGTAAGCGGGGTGTAGAGAAGTGATTGTAAAACGTGGAGATGTGTTTTTCGCAGATCTTTCGCCGGTGGTCGGGTCGGAGCAGGGAGGAGTTCGTCCTGTTCTAGTGATCCAAAATGATATCGGCAACCGCTTTAGCCCCACCGTGATTGTTGCAGCGATTACAGCTCAGATCCAGAAGGCAAAGCTCCCAACGCATGTAGAAATTGATGCGGAAACGCATGGCTTTGATCGAGATTCGGTGATTCTTTTGGAACAAATCCGAACGATTGACAAGCAAAGGCTTACGGACAAAATTACGCATTTGGACGAAGAAACGATGCGGAAGGTTGACGATGCTTTGCAAATTAGCGTGGGACTGATAGAATTTTGAATAGGATCTGGAACGGACGAGGGTAAGGAATTCCCTCGTTTTTTGGCTTGTTTGATTTTTGGTACTCCCCATAAACGTATATGGGGTTAGCATACATACATATTGAAGGAATTGAGGAATGATCGTGACATTGTTGGATAAGTTGGAAAAAAAGATGTTCCACGCCAAAGAGGACGGTAGTTTGAATGGAACTTCTGCTGCAGCTTCTTCAGAGCAGCAGTCAAAGGTAGCGGAGCTTGAAGAGCCTCGTGAGAAAATCCAGCTTTCTGAAGAAAAGAAAGCTGAGATTCAGGAACGGATCTTAAAGCAAATTTCTACAGAGCTCCAATTACCCACAGCTAAAGTGAAAACAACGATGGCCCTGCTCGATGAGGGGAACACGATCCCTTTTATCGCGCGTTACCGGAAAGAAATGACCGGCGAGCTGGATGAAAACCAGCTGAGGGATATTGAGGAACGATTGCAATACCTTCGTAACTTAGAAGATCGGAAAATCGAAGTTGTTCGTCTCATTGACGAACAGGGAAAGCTTACAGATGAACTGAGAAAGTCAATTGAAGCTGCCGCTAAACTGCAAGAAATCGAAGATCTGTACAGACCTTATCGTCAGAAGCGTAAGACAAGGGCAAGTGTGGCCAAAGAGCGCGGATTGGAACCACTCGCTGAATGGATTTGGAAGCAGCCTCGTCAAGGTTCTCTGGATCAAGAAGCTTCACAGTATGTCAGCGTGGACAAGCAGGTTAACAGCGCAGCTGAGGCCATTCAAGGCGCTATGGATATCCTCGCAGAGAATATTGCCGATGATGCTAAAATAAGGTCGTGGGTGCGTCGTTTCACTCAGGATCAAGGAATCCTACGCACAGAAGCTAAGGATGCCAAGTTAGAGTCCGTCTATGAGATGTACTACGCTTACCAAGAGCCGGTTCGCAGACTTCCACCGCATCGTATACTCGCGATCAATCGCGGGGAACGGGAAGAAGTGTTGAAGGTTGGTTTAGATGTTCCAGTTGATAAAATACATGATTATATCGCACGTCAAATCATTAAGGGTCCTTCGGTTGTTCAAGACGTGCTTCGCGCTATCGTTGAAGATGGTTATAAACGTTTGATCGCCCCATCAATTGAGCGTGAAGTGCGCAATGAAATGACTGAGATGGGTGAGGAACAAGCGATAAAGATTTTTGCAGAAAATCTTCGTAATCTGCTGCTGCAAGCACCAGTCAAAGGTCATGTCGTGCTCGGTGTCGATCCGGCTTTCCGGACAGGCTGTAAGCTGGCGGTCATTGATGACACAGGTAAAATGCTTGAAATCGCCGTCACTTATCCGACCCCACCGAATAATAAGGTCGCGGAAGCGAAGGCGAAGTTCAAGCAGTTGATCAGCAAGTACAGTGTCAGTCTGATCGTTATTGGAAACGGGACGGCTTCCCGTGAAACGGAGCAGTTTGTCGCGGAGTTGATTAGCGAGATCAATGAGCAGAAGCTCAAATACTTGATCGTTAGCGAAGCGGGAGCGAGCGTCTACTCAGCGTCGAAGCTGGCGCAGACGGAGTTCCCGGACCTAGACGTAGCTGAGCGCAGCGCAATCTCTATCGCGCGGAGATTGCAGGACCCGCTCGCTGAGCTTGTGAAGATCGAGCCGAAGGCGATCGGCGTCGGGCAGTACCAACACGACGTTTCGCAGAAACGGCTCGATGAGAACTTGAAAGCCGTCGTGGAGTCGGCTGTAAATCATGTTGGCGTGGACCTGAACACCGCATCCCCGTCACTGTTATCTTACGTGTCCGGCGTGAACGCGACACTGGCGAAGAACATCGTGAAGTATCGCGAGGAGAACGGCAAGTTCAGCAGCCGCAAGGAGCTATCGAAGGTTCCGCGCCTCGGCGCGAAAACCTTCGAGCAATGCGTCGGCTTCATGCGGATTCAGGGCGGCCGCAATCCGCTCGACAACACCCCGATCCACCCAGAGTCTTACGAGGTAGTGGATCGGTTGTTCAAGGAGCTGCGCCTGGAGATGGAGCAGCTAGGCTCACAGCAGCTTCTAGCGCTGCTGGAAACGCTAGAGCCAGCGGAACTGGCTCTTAAGTTAGGTGTAGGTGTCCCAACGCTTAGGGACATCCTAGAAAGCCTGCAGCGTCCTGGGAGAGATCCGCGGGATGAAGTTCCCGCGCCGATCTTCCGCACAGACGTGCTGCAGCTTGAAGATCTTGTTCCCGGCATGGAGTTAACAGGCACTGTACGTAATGTTATTGACTTCGGCGCCTTCGTCGATATCGGCATCAAGAACGATGGGCTCGTGCATATATCGCAGCTGAGCAACGGCTTCGTTAAGCACCCTATGGATGTTGTCTCTGTTGGGGACATCGTTAAGGTGTGGGTGCTGAGCGTCGATTCAAAAAAAGGCCGAGTCAGCTTAACAATGAAAAAGTCGCAATAAGTGGTTTAATAAAGCAGTTGGAGGATACAATGTCCAACTGCTTTATTGTATGTATTTGTTTAAAAGTATTTTTATATTCCGCCTCGCCTTCCAACTTAACTGTATTTCCGCCTGCTGCTGGGCCTCGCCTTCCAACTGAACTGTATTTCCGCCTGTTGCTGGGCCTCACCTCCGAACTGAACTGTATTTCCGCCTGCTGCTGGCCTCACCTCCGAACTGAACTGTATTTCCGCCTGCTGCTGGGCCTCGCCTTCCAACTGAACTGTATTTCCGCCTGTTGCTGGGCCTCACCTCCGAACTGAACTGTATTTCCGCCTACTGCTGGGTCTCACCTCCGAACTGAACTGTATTTCCGCCTGCTGCTGGCCTCACCTCCAAACTTAACTGTATTTCCGCCTGCTGCTGGGCCTCACCTCCGAACTTAACTGTATTTCCGCCTGTTGCTGGCCTCACCTCCGAACTGAACTGTATTTCCGCCTGCTGCTGGCCTCACCTCCAAACTTAACTGTATTTCCGCCTGCTGCTGGGCCTCACCTCCGAACTGAACTGTATTTCCGCCTGCTGCTGGCCTCACCTCCGAACTGAACTGTATTTCCGCCTGCTGCTGGGCCTCACCTCCCAATAGAACTAGATTTCCGCTTGCTGCTTCTCCTCAAACTCTCAATCAAGTACAAGCTTGCGTTTTTTAACCATCCTTCAAAAAATACACCATCCCGCGCGGGTGTCCCCCTGCAAAAGACAATAGTCCCTCAACCGCAAGGCGCTTCAACCATGCAGCTGCAGCACGTATGCTGACGTTGCATTCAGCGGCAACTTCACGCGCTTTTACTTTACCGTTGTGGCGTTTGGCCATTTGGATCACAAGCTGCTTTCTTATTTCCCAAACATCCCAAATATCAGTCTCACGGTGAGAAAAAGGGGGGAGGGAGGGAATTTCGGCAGGCTGCAGAGCCAGCTTAATTTGATTCTGACAATGCAGTGGTTGAGATTCAATTTGGTGTTTCGAGAAACGAAGCACCAGCCAACCTTGCAGAATCAAATCATTCATTGAAGACCAATAGTCCTGTGGGTTACCAACTGCCTCATATGGAAAACAATCATGATGGCCAATAATTTCAACAAGCAGCTTAATATCAAAGGGATCATAAACGAAGCGGGTGATTGGCTCATTCATCTGTTCACTCCAAAAAAGGTGATTCACATAAAGCTTATCAAAGCGGAAATCAGATACAGGTCCCCATACATGCTCAAAGAAGAGCTCTTCACACTTCAGAAGTTCGTTGGAATAGGTGCCATCGCGTTTCATTTCTAGCCGTCTTCTTTCCAAAATTATTTTTGTTTTTTTATGCATCTTGTACAGCACTCCTTCTAGAGTTAATGGAAAAACGTAAAAAAGCACACCGATCTGCAGAAGAATCTGCTTGATCGAGTGTGCTTCACTCCGATACGTATATTACATATATTTACATTGTAGTAGCTGTGGGGATAAAATGCAACCTATATCCAAAATTAATTATCTGGATTATGGCAAAATCCATCACTCAAAGTAATTAAAGTGAAAAAGCTGTTACTTGCTTACACACAAGTAGCAGCTTCTTTCTCTACAGTTTGCGCTTGCCCGGTCCATCTGTCAATTGGGTGTCTGGCCATTCCTCTTGTGAGCGGCGGGTGCGGTAAAAGAACCAGCTATCATTCAATAAACGGATTTGTCTGCGGTTTTTATTCTGGAAGGCCCGCATTAATTGATTACTGAGCCATTGCGGCATGTGCCCATCCCCTTCCTCGCTATGTAGTAACAGCATATGAGGATCGGGTGATTTGGGTGCAGGTCCGAATCATGGCTTTTGTCATTCGCTTCTTACTCTTCGAACTCCTCTTCGTACCACTGCTCAAGCTGAGCTTGCAGCGCACGAATTTCAGTAAGAAGAGAAATGAGCGGATAAGATTTTTCCTGAATTCCCGCGAATGATTGCTCTAAGCTATTGATGTAATCCAGTCCGTGGATGAGCTTATTGGCTGTACCGATCAATTCGAGATGATCACACTCTGCAATAACATGTGGAAGCTGAGGGACATCAGCAGCAGTAAGCTTCTCTAATTCTTTGTGAAGGCGTTGATTAAGCGCAGTAAGTTGATAAGTATAAGCGGATGGCATTTCTACAAATTCCAAATGTTGCCCGTGTTTAAGAATAGCATAGCGCATTTGTGGCATAATCGTCGTTAAATCCCCTCTCTGGAAAGCTAGCGTTCTTCTTTTCTACTTGACAGTATAGCCGTACATACGGTACAAATTCAAGTGAGAACTTGGCAAAGGGGCGTTTTCTGATGGATGATCGAGAGCTGCAGCAATGGGTGGAGCAGATCTCATTGGTATCGTTTGGCAGGCCGTTTATACATCAAGCACGATTTAATCGAAGGTTAAGGTCCACAGGTGGACGTTATTTCACTAAGTCCCACGATATTGAAATCAGTTGGATACAGTGGGAGTCGTTTGGTCATGATGAAATCGAAAAAATTATTAAGCATGAATTGTGCCACTATCACTTACATTTGCTTAAGAGGGGATATCAGCATCGTGATCATGATTTTAAAACTTTATTGGCGCAAGTCGGAGGCACACGATTTTGTCGCTCCCTACCACAGCCGTCCAAGAAACAGTCTTATAAATACAGGTTGGAATGCGTGAATTGCAAAACGGAATATTATCGTAAACGTAAAATGGATGTGCGTAAATACGCTTGTGGAAAATGCAAAGGAAAGTTAAAGTCGTTTACACTTGACTTACAAACGTCTTCATAATAAAATAATACTTGTTCATTCCCTGATAGCTCAGTTGGTAGAGCACTCGACTGTTAATCGAGTTGTCACAGGTTCGAGTCCTGTTCGGGGAGCCATTTCTTTTGGAGAGATACCCAAGTGGCTATAAGGGGACCCTCTGCTAAGGGGTTAGACTGCGTAAGCGGTGCGAGGGTTCGAATCCCTCTCTCTCCGTACTTTAGTTAATAAATAAGCTCGATGGCGTTCACGCCGTCGAGCTTATTTATTATGCTCACTATTTTTAAACATTTGCCTAACATCTTTTAAATGATTATCCGATATGATAGATACACAATATTTACCACCTCGGAGGTTAGCTTTTATGTCAAGATTACGTTCAATTCGTGTTAGACTTCTTCTTTTGTTGTTGTTGCCTTCTCTGCTGTTTTTGTTAACAAGCGTTTATTTAACGCAGCAAAACGATTCGAATGTGGATAAGCTGAAAACATCGCTCTATGAAACTACGGATAAAAGTACTTCGCTCATTCTGAATGCAGACCGGGATATGTATCAAGGCTTGACGGCTTATCAATTGCTTGTCTCTGGTACTCTGAATGCGGAAGAGAAAACCAAACAATTGAAAGTTCTTCAGGATAATATCGATCAGGCCAATAAGAGAGTCGGCCAAGCTGCTGATATTTTGAAAGCTCAACATTTGATCCAAGTTGCTCACGGCGACACGAAGATGACGATTGAACAGAACTTCGACAGCTTCCATGCGCTGTTTGATCAGTGGTCCAAGCAGGCGAAGCAAGTAATTGACTCATCAAATACGGGCAAAGGTGTCATTAACGACGGTAATCTGTTAGAAACGTTTGAAAAAGGGCGAGAGGGTCTCAATCAAGTGGGAGAAATTCTTGACACCTACGCTAAGACAAGTATTGAAGAAATTCAAGCTCAGAACAAAAAGTCGGCATGGTCGGTTTACATGTCAGTAACGATAATTATTTTGCTTTTGCTTGCTTTCGGTTCGTTTATCATTCGCCAAATTATGAAAACGATTCGTAGGATTGTGGAAATCACCAGTAAAGTAGCTGCAGGAGATCTGCGTCATCAGCCACAGATGGCGTATTCCAGAGACGAGCTAGGACAAATTACAGAATCTGTGGACACGATGGTGACCAAGATCAAGGATCTTATAGGTGTTATTGCTCACAACACAAGCTATGTAAACTCGGCTTCTATGGAGTTATTCGATAGCTCTAGGGAATCAGCAGCCGCAGCCGAGCATGTGGCAGTCAATATTCAAGAAATGACACAGGATATGGAGCATCAAACTCGAAGCAGTGAGGAGACGAGCAGGGCGATTGAAGAGATGGCGATAGGCATTCAACGAGTTGCTGAGAATTCAGGTGTAATGTCTGAGCATTCATCGCTCACTTCTCAACATGCTAATCTTGGCAATGATCTCTTGACTAGTCTACAGAAGCAGATGTCTAGTATTCTTGTCTCTGTGGAACAATTGTCGCAAACAGTCCAGTCGCTGACGCACAAGTCAGATGAAATCGGTCATATCGCATCGAGCATTACAGATTTTGCTAATCAGACGAATTTACTTTCTTTAAACGCTTCTATTGAAGCTGCTAGAGCCGGTGAGCATGGAAAGGGATTTAACGTAGTTGCTAATGAAATTCGTAAGCTTGCGAGTCAGTCTATTCAGTCAGCAGATGGAATTAACCAGTTGATCCACGAAACGCGAGTGGAGATCACGAGTGTCTCCGATTCAATGAATTCAACTAAACAGGAGGCTAGTACAGGTGCTGATATGATGCAGGAAGTGAATCACAGCTTCCATACCATTATGCAGTCGGTTCAACATATTGTCTCCCAAATTCATGAAACATCAGCGATAACGGAACAAATGTCGGCAAGCTCGCAGGAAATTTCCGCTACAATGGAGCACTCTTCATCCACTGTTGGGCAAATTCTTATGAAATCTCAGGGGGTTGCAGCGGCGACTGAACAGCAGTTGGCCATGATGCAGAACATTGCGGCGGCTTCGGAACAACTGAAATCTGTGGTGAATACACTCAATGAATCCGTATCATTTTTCAAAATCAAGTAGTTCAAATTGACCTAGAAGCAAAAAGCGCTTCTGTGATTTTATAATCGCAGGGAGCGCTTTTTCCACTAAAACCAACGTTTACGTTTAAAGTAGTACCACATACACCCTCCAACAATAATCATCAGAATCCAAGCATATAAATAGCCGTGATCCCAAGTGAGTTCAGGTATATATTTAAAGTTCATTCCGTAGAGTCCTACGATAAAAGTAAGGGGAAGAAAAATGGTGCTGAACAAGGTGAGTGTTTTCATAATTTCGTTCATGCGATCCGATTTCATACTCATTTGCAGTTCCAGTAGACCGGTTAAGGACTCCCGAAAAATATCTAGAGAATCAACCACGCGTGAAATATGATCCATGATATCGATGAAATAAACCTCATCTTCCTGCCGCGTATAGGGGAAGGAGTGATGGCTGATCGCGGAGAGGATGATTCGTTCTTCAACAATAACGCGTCGAAGTTGATGCATAGTCCGCTTTAGTTGAAAAATATCTTGTGCGATTCGGATGGAAGGGTTCTCATACACCCCTTGTTCCATCGCATCCAAACGATCGTCGAAATGATCGACTACGACGGAGTAGTCGTCTACGCAGCGATCTAATAAAGCATGAAGAATGACGCCGGGATGACTCATTTTTCCCTCAACTTCTAAGCATGTCTGGTATAGCTGGTCGAGAAAGGGAAGCTTTTCTTTATAAACGGTAATGATATAATTGGCGCCAATGACGATACCGATTTCTTGGGGCTGATAATGCTCTGAAATGGCGAAGAACGTTAAAAAAACGTGATTCGTGTAGGTATCTATCTTGGGACGTTGATTCAACTTGACCGCATCCTCTACTAGCAGAGGGTGACAATGGAAGAGATTGCCAAGAACATGCTTCACCTCACCCGGAGAAGGATTTTCCATGCGAATCCAAGCCACTTCTTGCTGTGCGGGAAAGCGTATTGGCTCCTCATGAGTTTGTCCATTTGTGGTCTCGTAAATAAGCATTGATGACGCGCACCTCTTGTCGGTAAGATGCTTTCAGCATAGCATATTTGATTGGTGAAGTTCCAGAAATTGTGCTTGTCATCCTCGATATAATCCGTTATAATAATTTTTGTCGTCAAAAATGGAACAAGGTTTGCAGACGTTCAAGGCCCGTTGGTCAAGTGGTTAAGACACCTCCCTTTCACGGAGGTAACAGGGGTTCGAGTCCCCTACGGGTCACCATTTCTTTTTACGCTGCGAGCCATTAGCTCAGTTGGTAGAGCACCTGACTTTTAATCAGGGTGTCGAAGGTTCGAGTCCTTCATGGCTCACTTTGACATTCACATGGAAGAAGAATTTCTTCCCATATATGCGCGGTCGTGGTGGAACGGCAGACACACCATCTTGAGGGGGTGGCGCTCACAAGGCGTGGGGGTTCAAATCCCCCCGACCGCATATACCTCAAAAAGCTCAGAACCCTTACAACGTAAGGGTTCTTTTATTTGTCTTTTAATTGCTGTGAAAATTATAATGACAGGAGACTCTTTTTTATATTTTTCGATCTGCTCATATACTAATGTGGATAATGCTAGTATGATTTATAGATTGTGATATCGCCATAAAAAAGTTGTTAGATATTCATAATGCACCTTAAATTTCTGCTATGTATTAACAGCAATTACTTTCAAATGAACTTCCAGGAGGGGAAAATGATTAAAAAGTTAGTGAAAAGCATCCTTGTAGGAATGATCTTATTGCTATCGTCTCAATCGACATATGCCAATGAGGTGTCTAAGCTCAATAATCATGAAATCAGTTTAAAATTGAACGATAAGACGGCAGTTGTTAATGGGCAAGCAGTTACTCTACCAGCTGCGCCAATTTTGTTGAATAACACCACAATGGTGCCTTTACGAATGATTGGGGATTCATTGGAAGCTGAAACAAAATGGGACGATTCTACTCGAACAATAACAATCCTATTAGCCAAACAGGCCATATATCTTACAGTTGATCAGACAATAGCTACTGTTAACGGTACATCCGTCAAGTTAGATCAGCCGGCTACTATTATAAATGAAACTGCCATGGTCCCCCTTCGTTTTATTTCTGAAAATTTAAATCAAACAGTCACCTTTGACAGTAGTACGCAGATGATCACTATAAAGAATAAAAAAATAGAAGTTCAGCCTCTTGGACCGAAGAAGCTTGATAATCCAACTGTAGATAACTTAACGCTATCTATCGGCAAACCAGATAGATACATATATCAATATGACGGCCCCAGTATTAGGAGTAAACAGGAAAGTATTTCGAGTTTTGTTGCGGATCGTAACAATAATATATTTATGATTGATTTTAAAAATGATCGTCCGGCATTAAGCCAGTATTATATTTCTTCCTACAATCAAGAGAATGGAAGTAGTAAAAAGCTCCAGCATGTAGTTAATATTGATGAAAAATTTAACATTGAATATAAAGATAAAACGGGCATTGTACAAAATTTAAAGTACTTTGATCTAGCTCCAAAGCAGCTCTTTTACGATGAGCAGCATGACAAGGTATATTTGCTTGCAAATGTTGATAAGAAGGATATTACGACTGTTATCTATGAAGTCTTGCCCAATGTCCAGATGCTCACTTATCATTTGGATTGTGTGATGGATGAGGAAAGCGATTTTTTTGCCACATTAAACGAGAAACAATTTTACTACAGCAATACGTTGCAAGAGCGAGTATATTCCTTTGAAATTGGTAAAGAGCGAGACACAACCGGGGTGTTAAGCAGTAGTTTGAAACAGCAGCTTGTATCTACAGTAAAAGAAAGCGCCATCTATGTATTGGATACAGTCAATAGAACAATTAGTAAATTAGACACAAAGGGAAGTCTTCAAGAGGTAGCTAAGGTGAATTTGAAACAAATAAATGGAGCAGCATCTAGGGATGGATTCTTTTATGTGGCGGATGAACAAGGGTTTTATAAATTGAGTACTGACGGCGCAATCGAGAATTATGTGAAGTTGAATGAACTAGCCTACAAGCATGGTCTCTACGATCCGGCCAAGAAAATGTATGAAAAAATGGTGCCTGGTGTTGCTGGATATATGGAGTATTCAGAAGGAAATATGAGTCAGGGTGGAGAAAAAGAGCCCAGCAGCCTATCATTAGGTAATTCAATAGACTTCACTGTGGACAGCAAAGGAAACATAGTTATTTACGATACTACGAATCGTATGATTAGAAGAATTAATTTGTATCACACAAAAAACGATTAGTGAGTGGTGTAACCGACACGTCTACTATTTTCTCGAAAATGTAAATAGGTTATTTATCCCAATATTTCAAATGAAATTCGGGCTTCAAATCCCATAGATGTCGGGAATTCTGTCGTATATAATTGAAATGGTTACACTTTGGTACTATTGGAGAGGGCTTTATTGAGAGAATTATTGGGTAAGGTATTAAAGTATGATGTTACGACTAGTTATGGTCTTGTATTAGTCCCGAGTCAATCTGTTCTGGATCAAGAGCACTTGGATTTATTTCAACAGCACCGAATTGATAAGGTGGATATTATTGTAACATCGCATATAGAAGTCGTGTCTACCTCCGATTCCTCCCAACTCCTTGTACAGAAGGCTACTCAGTATGCGAAGGATTTGTTCGAACGTATCCAGACGCATAAGAAAATCCCCCTGCTTGAAATCAAAAATGATTTGATTCCAATTATTCAGGAGGCGGCGGAGCATCCCGATTTATTTCAACTGTTCCAAGCGGTTAAAGCTAAGGATGAGTACACGCACCGGCACAACATCGGCGTCGGTATTCTATCTACTCTTATAGGTAAATGGTTAAATCTTCCTGATTCAGACGTGGCCTTATTATCCCTGGCGGCAACTCTTCATGATGTTGGTAAAGTCCAGATTTCACAAGAGATTCTGATGAAGCCAGGTAAGCTAACTCGGGAAGAATTTGATGAAATGAAGCGGCATACGGTATTGGGTTACAACATGCTCAAAGATACAGTCGGACTTAACTACAGGGTTGCGCTTGTAGCTTTACAGCATCATGAACGCGCCGATGGCAGTGGATATCCTTTGAAATTAAAAGATGCTCAGTTAGACCGAATGAGTCGTATTGTCGCTGTAGCTGATATTTTCCATGCGATGTCCTCGAAGCGTCCTTATCACGAAATGATGCCATTTTATGAGGTTGTAAGCCGCATGAGGCAAGGGTTTTTCGGTGAGTTGGATCCGCATATTGTTTCTGTGTTCCTTAGCAACATGGTAAAGAGTCTAATCGGTCGAAAGGTCTTGCTTACCGATGGTCGGTGGGGTGAGGTCATCTATATTAATCCAAGTGATGATACGAATCCGTTGGTCAAAGTCGAGGAGACTTTTCTTGATCTCAGTCGTGAGCGACACATACATATAAAGGAAGTAATAGCATGAAAAACAACACAAGCATGCAGGAAGAAGCTACCGTTCTGATCGAGCGTAATCATGAACCGCATCTCGTTTTGAACCAATTCTTTTCCAATCATGGTCTCACGCAACGTGAATCGGAAATTCTTGCAATTATTGCGACCTATGGGTATACGAATCGGGAAATCGCGGAATATTGCTGTATTAGCGAGAAAACGGTGAAGATTCATCTTGCCAACATTATGGGTAAAATCGGGATCAGCTCCATGCGTAGATTACTCGCGCTGCTGTTACAGCAAGCCTTGTTATTCTCAAGAATGACAAACGAATCTAACCGAGTTACATCAATTGGCGTAAGCTAAATAATGAGAAGGGCTTCTAAATAAGAAGTCCTTCTTTTCTTTTTTATCAGGTCGATGCTGAGTTCCAACGATACATAAATCTAGTATCCATTTGCAGCACATCTTCAATGTCACACATACGCATCCATAATTGATTAATTTGCTGAATTTGACAGGACAGAGCAGCATGACGCAGTTTAATTGTGCTTAAGCTGATACCAAAACGACGCGGGTGTCTCGGATTGATAAGAAGGTCATCCAATAGAACGGAAATGCCAGCTTCTTCTTCGTCGATTTCTTCTGCAAGCAGTTTTTGAAAAGGTGCTTGAAGCGGCACATAGAGGGTAGATTTGCTCCAATCAAGCTCCTTGGGCAGAAAGAGAATCGACATGAGGAACGGCTGCAGTTGATCATCATGATAATCATACAGGATGGTGAGCTTTGCCATTTGTCGATGCTCCTTTCCGTTTGAGCTGCTCAAGCTTCTCCATGATGCTGCGGGTCGCATCAGACCAATTGGCTGGATGATATGAAGAGGTTTGGTTCTTGATAAATAAATGGAACTCCTGATCCATAATTCCTTGGAAAATTCGACGTTGGATTTGTTCTAGTCTAGCTGCTGCGAGTCGATAAGTCACCTGAAACTCCTCAGATAGTGCTTCTATCATTTCGCTTTTTCGTTCTGGCAGTTGAATTTGTTTGATCATGGAAATGGGCATAGCCGCATACAACTGGAAAGCAGCAGCATCCTGTTCTTGCCAACCGACGTATTGATCAGGCATCGTCATCTGATTGCCTGCATGTCTTAATAGATGGCAGACTTCATGTAGGAAATCTTCCCACTGCTCTCTGGCAGAAAGACGGCGATCCAAGTTGATACTGAATAGTCCGTTATTTTCGACGGCCATACTGTTCATATCTGTGAAATATGTCCATATGTTGAGCTTGCTAGCCAGATTTACAATTTGTAGCTGATTGGGTTGTGTAAGCTGGTGCTGGTGATATAAAGCTTCAATCCACTGCTCAAGAGGCGTAGTTTGGTAGTTTGAGAACATAGTAGCACCTCGGAATAAGAATGTATGTTCGATCTTGTGAGCAAAAGAAAAGCCCATTGGGCTAGTTATGGGCTTATTGTCGACTATCAGGCTTGCGAGCTTGTTGCTGATCTTTAATGAAGTTCCAGAAGCGCAGCATTTCATCTCGGCGTTCCTTGGGTGCGTTCTTGAAATCTTTGAAAAATAAACTGACCTCAGGGTCATCGACTTCCCCATGACCAGATCCAGCAGGAGATTCGATGGAATCATCTTCAGTCGGAGCGAATCCTGCGAGCAGAAGAAGCTCATTTTTATCAGAGGCATTCAGGGCGTCAGCTAGAGAGATAACAGTTTCTCTTGAAGGGTTGAAGCGATTATTTTCTATAGAGTTAATAAACGAATAACTAACACCCGAGCGTTCTCCCAGCTCTCTGAGCGAGTAGTTGTGCTGCTGACGCAGCCGCCGGATTCGAATGCCGAATTGCACCATATCTTTCATTCATTCATCACCTTCTTCTATTGTAAATGCAGGAAGGACCGAAATACAAGTGGTTTCAAATAAAATGTTGCGGAATTCAAAACAACGATTTGGAAAAGGAATGGAAGTGATTGTTTAAAGATGGCAAAAAAAGTAGTACAATATCAATGATACAAAATGTAACTAGATGTCTGGAATCGATGTGGAAAAGCCTTACTCATCGTTTGAGGAGATTACTTGTATGTAACCAATGGGATCTAAGTGTAAATGAGAGGTGAATGAACGTAAAAGGGTAGTACATGAAATGTGTTCGTGAGGCAGTGTAATGAGTATTCCTTGAAGCTTATTATTCCAATAGGAGGTCTTTTATGTTAGGTGTAAATCTAGTCATTTTCAAGAAAATGTCGCTACTGCTGATTCTAAGTCTTTTTCTGTCCGCTTCGATGCCTGAAACCACCGTAACAGCCAATAAAGATGTAACATCAAAAATGGAAAAATTGGGAAATCCCTTTTCGAAATCAGCTTATGCCCGGAATGTTTGGGACATGCAAGTTTTTGAGGGCAAGATCTATTTAGGCCATGGCAACAGCAGTAATGACGGGCCCGCACCAAATGCAGGACCTATTCCAATATACTACTATGATCCAGGCAAAAATAAATTTGTAGTCCAAGATGTTGTGACTCCGACCTCCTCCTCTTCAAAGAAAGCGAAAATTAATAAATACGTAGATGAGGAGCAAATTGACACCTTCAAAATACTGAACGGGAAGCTGTACATACCTGGCCATGATGCTCGAGGCGAAGGGTGGCAGTATGGTAATTATTATAAATTGGACAACAATCAATGGATAAAATACAGGAACATACCTAAGGGTGTTCATGTTTATGATATGGCGTACTACAAGGGTGAACTTTTTGCGGCCATTGGCTCAGATACAGCTCCTGATGTTTTGGTGTCCAAAGATGACGGTAACACATGGACAAAATTAGGTTCCATTGATGCGTTCGGCCCCACTAGAGCGTATACGTTATTTGAATTTAAAAATAAACTTTATGCTGTCAGTGCCATGCTGCCAGACAATAATATGTGGTCTACGGAGAATAAAATCCTTTGTATTAGAGGGTGTTCAGGTGGGGGGGCTGAGAAAGCAGAAGGTTTCCAGAAAACGATCTACGGAAATGAAATGCTGCCAGGCATTACTAAAAAGGTAACAAATATACCTCCTTATATGAGGATGGTTCGCACTACTGTATTCAATGATAAGCTACTGTATATTGCAGGGGAAATTTATAATGATCATCAGTGGAAGCCGCAGTCGTTAGTTGTAGCGAATGATATTGATGACGCGCGTCGCGTGAGCTTCCCTAATCCAAATGCCATGCCTATGGATATCCTTGTTCGTGGAAAAACGATTTATGTCTTAACCCATATAGAAACATCTCCTGGTCAATATACAAATAGGGTATATAAAACTAGCGGGAGTGATCTTGATAGCGATGCGAACTGGACGGAGGTATTCAATTTTAAAGAAGACACCTTTGCGAGATCTTTCGAAGAACTAAATGGGGATTTCTACTTTGGGCTGGGGAGTGACACAGACCACGTCACGGACTCTACGGGAATGATTCTAAAAGTTAAAAAAAGTGCTTATTCATCCTGAATGGAGTGACATCTTCAATCCCCTTCACTTAATAATTGTGTATCTGGCAAATTATTGTTTATTGCAGGCAAGGCCCTCTTCTGTGGATACTTAAAGAGCAGTCGTTCATGGAACGTAAAGAGGAGAGGGAGTGCTTCAAAGATGGTTTCAGAATCAATGGAAACGTTACTTCAACAAGTGATCACTCAAATGAAACATTTGAAAAGTCCTATTGAGGAAACATGTCCGATTGGTATTGTTTCGATGGATAACTGGGAATGGCCTCAAGGAGTCGGGCTTTACTCATTGTTTTTATATTACAAAAAGACGCAAAGGCAAGACATCTTGCATGATTTGATTCAATGGTACGATCTTCAAATCAAAAAGGGCTTGCCATCCAAAAATGTAAATACGATGTGTCCTTTATTGACGTTGACTTATTTGTATGAGGAAACAGGAAATGAAGCGTATTTGGCCGTTTGTCGGGAATGGCTTGATTATGTGGTACAAGAAATGCCGCGCACGGATGAAAGAGGGATTCAACATGTCGTAACAGGCCAGTTGAATGAAGGCGAGCTTTGGGACGATACGTTGTATATGACCGTTTTATTCGTGGCGCGAATGGGTGTGCTTTTACAAGATGAACGTCTTATTCAAGAAAGCATTCACCAGTTCCTGATTCATCTGAAATACTTAACGGACCGTTCTACGGGGCTATTGTTTCACGGGTGGACTTTCAAGGGAGATCATCATTTTGCCGAGGCTTTGTGGGCAAGAGGCAATTCATGGTACACGGCCGGACTGGTTGATTATTTGGATATGGTCGAGCTTCCGGGCGGCGTTCGCTCTGTCTTGATTTCTGCGTTAGAGAAGCAGGTGAGGAAGCTGGCTGAGCTGCAAACGGAGGAGGGGAGATGGCACACACTGCTGACGGATGCTACTTCCTATTTAGAAACGTCTGCAGCGGCGGCATTTGCCTATGGCATCCTGAAGGCAGTACGCAGAGGCTATTTACCTGAGCATTATAAAGAAGTTGGAACCAAGGCATGGAGTTCGGTCATTCGACAGATTGATTCCTATGGAATCGTGAGAGGTGTCTCTTACGGGACGGGGATGGGAAGAACGCTGCAGGCTTACAAGGATATTCCGATATGCCCGATGCCTTATGGTCAATCGATGACATTGCTCATGCTTGTTGAGGGTCTTGAGCATCAACTAACGACCCTTTCGGGGCTGGAGGAACAATATGAGTAAACCTGTTGCGTGGAGTCATGATTTCTATAAGATAGAGGAGCAGCGGAAGAGGAAAGATGAGATTTTCCAGATGTATGCGCAGCAGCACGGGCGATTCTTCTCAGATGACGGAAGTTATATCGGCGCTGACATCGGTTTTACGCCTAGACCATCTGATCTTATGAATTGCTGTGTGACTTATTTATTCAGCAGGGTGCCTGCGGCAGTAGAGAAGTCGAATCAAGTTCTACGCCGATTAGACATGATTCCTTGTCATTTTCTACCCTTCTATTCCTTGCTATTGTTGAAGGAAGTTCCTGAACTGCTTCATTCGGACATTGTTGAGAAGCTAGAAGCTTACAGCAGGGGGCAGCTAGATGATTTCGTTGGGAGCGATCATGATTTTGTCGGGGTGAATGATAATTTTCCTTGTGTAAGCGCTTTTACAATAATTGCAGGCGGTCTGAGGTATGGCCGCCCTGAGCTTATTGAGAAGGGGAAGCAAAGGATTGGGCAATTAGCGAGTATGATGCGTAGAAGAGGCTCTCCCTCGGAATACAATAGTCCGAGTTATACAATATTGCAGATTCATGCTTTAGCCGCTATCGCCGAATTGAAAGTAGATGAAGAAATGACTGTACTAGCCTTACAATGTGAGGAACGAATATGGGTAGAGTACTTGTCCCATATGTTTCTCCCGGTAGGCCGCTTGGCGGGGCCGTATTCTAGAAGCTACATGCCAACATTGACTGAATATGGCGTTCATCCTGCGGTTCTATATATGCTGTTTGGAGAGGAGATGGAAGGAGAAGGACTTACGCGTGAGGAACGTGAGGTTCTCTTTGGGCAAGCGGATCACCATCTTCTTGCGGTTGACTTTCATCTGCCGAGTGCGCTGGCACAGTGGTTTCTACAGCGAGAATACCCGTTTGCGATGGAGGCAACGACGGAGTATAATGCCTCGACGGATGAAGTCGTAGGCGTTCAAAAGCTGTGGAGCGATCCGAGCAAAGCGCTTATCCATGAAGCTGAAGATGACAGGTTTCCTGAATACGCTTCTGGTATAGGTCGTATTTCCACCTATATGACTCGGCAATACTCACTCGGGGTAGCTTCACATGAATGGCATTGCGGCAGTCAGACCGATACGTTCCTTGCTCTGTATACATCCAATACGCCAAATAAGGGTCGTAAGGACGTAAGGATGCTATTTTCCCGTTATAGTGTTAATGATGCGCTGCCGGGGCAAACGAATAAATATGAGCAATTAGGGACGACGAACGGTCCTTTCCTGTTCTGGGATCAAGGGAGGAAAGTCGGTGTGCATCATGAAAGCACGGCGATGATGCTTTATAAACCGAGAGCTTATGCACGGAAAAATGTGACGAGTCTGCGCTTAATGCTCATCCTGCCGATTAAGGATGGCGAGCCTGATGAAATTTGGATGGGGGAGCAGCCGTGGAATCCATCATTATGTTCGCAGGAAAGTGTAGACATGTGTCCCGTCTATATCAAAGACGGTCAGGTTTACACAGCAATTTCCCCACTGGTGCCAAGTAACCACGGTCGTAAACGGGCTGTTCGAATTGAAAAACAGAGTGGGTATATCATCCTTTCATTTTATAACTATGAGGGAGTGAAGAGGGATTTCACCAAGGATGAATTCCTTTTGACCGGGAATGGCTTTGTAGCAGAACTAGGTTCTGAGCAGCAGTATGGTTCGTTCCAAGCGTTCAAACAAATCGTTTCCACCCCTGTGATGAAAGATGAGTATCTATCTAATGTTCATATGCGAGGGACAACCGTTAGACAGACTGTTTTTGAACGAGCAGGATGCAAATTAGCCTGCGAATATAGCCCTATTAGTGAAGGCATTCGTTATTTGAGCGTTAATGATCGCCCGCTAGGACATATAAAGTTGGCCGCCACAGGGCTGGATGAAAAGCGTCTGCCCTTTATGTAGGAATAAATAAAACGCAAGTCCCGGGGCGTGAGTGAACACGGAGGGGCTTGCGTTTTAATGTTTATTTTTGTTTTGTGCCAATATGGCTTTCCTATATTCGCCAGGTGTCAGCTCTTCTAGTTTTTTGAACACACGAATGAAGGAAAAAGAATGAATGTATCCGACAGAAAGGGCGATATCTTGAATCGACTCCTCTGTGGTTTCAAGCAATAACTTAGCTTTATTCATCCTCAGCTTCGTCAAAAAGTCGATAAACTTTTCGCCCTGAATCTCTTTAAACATGGTGCTGAAGTAGGGCGGGCTCAATCGGAATTGGTCGCTGACCTGATTCAAGCTTAGGCTGGGATCGGTATAGTGGCGCTCGATATAATCCTTAATGGCGGTAATGTCGCGATAATGAGGATTGATTTCTCTCTTGGCCTGGATATGTTCGGACATCCGTTTAAGCGTTATTAAATACTGTTGTTCCAATCTTTCAATTTTGTCAAAATGCTTGATTGTGTTCGTAAGCGGAGGCAGGAGCTCGTTATACCAGATGCTTTGGAGATTTTCCGGCAGTCCTTTGATTTCCCTATTCAAATGATACAACAAATAGTCGGCCAAACTGGCGATCGCTTTGCGGGATAGGTGGTTTGCGCGCATTTCTCGGAATGCGGAATGCAGAGCCTCTTCCCAGTTATCTTTGAGCGCAATAAAATGACGAATCAGCGCCCGTATGGATTCAAGTGATTCATATTGTGAAGCATTGGAACTTCGGATAACCGTTTCTTGTGAAATAACGCGATTTTGTCCAACGGCTGCCTTCATTTCTAACATCTCAAATGCCGAATCGTAGGAGTGTGGTATTGCAGAGAAATTGTCTACAACCTCGCCAACGCCTATTGTAACTGTAAACTTGAGGAATTGCTCAACCCATTCGTTGAATTGCTCGCACATTCTTAAGATTGGCCATACATCCTTGTCTGGGTTCAATACAATCAAATGGCAAAGTCGGTTATGAAACAACCAGTTGTTCCACAGGGATATCGTATATTGGTCGGATATTTCCTGAATAGCTGAGCGTAAAGCGAACTTTAACAGTGTTTGATCTCGGGCATTGTAGGTTAGCTCAAATGCATCATATTCATCCATTTCAATCAGCAGGACCAAGTAAGAATGGGAGCCGTTGTCGACACCCATCGATCTCAATTCGTGATTCCATTCCAGTTGATGGATACGATTGGTACCTGAAATCAAAGCTCGAAAGAAGTAGTTACGTTTTACAATCTGATTCTCAGCAGCCTGTTTCTCGTATTGTTCGGACTCGGTGATTAACTTCTCGATAGAGGATTCAATAAAAGCGAATTGATCATGTTCCATAAGCTGCGTATTTTTTTTGATGAAAAGTTGAATCCGATTGGAAATGACATCGATTGGTTTATAATTTTTGCGATATACGTAGAAAAGCATGAAGATGCCTGATATGACCACAATGCCGGCGAATATAAGCCAGGAATAGGAGAGCAGGGATAAGAAATGGATGATCGTCCTGTTTTTTAATCCAGTGTTAAGCGTCCAGTGGGTCAATTGGGATTGATAGGGATAGCTCGTATCGATTGGGAGATCTGTGGTAGTCGTATGCGAAGTGAAAAGCGGAACGTGTTCTTGATCTGTGAAAAAGGCGTAATGAACGTCGGATTTGATTAAATCGTTTAGTGTACTTTGTAGTGAATAGGCTAGCATGTTGACGACAATAAGTCCTTGATGGGCGTTTCCGAACGATACGGTTTTGACTAAAGAAACGACTTGTTGACTTGGATTGCCTGTGTAGTACACGAAGGGTCGAGGACTGCTCCATTCTACCTGCTCTGAATTGCTCATTCTAGTTTCTACGAAGGACTTATCTTCAAAATCATCAAGATCGACCGTGAAGGAATCGGATAATACCTTGTTGTCTGATGTTCGGTATAGGTAAATCGAGTCAATTCCATGGATGGTAGACATCGTGTCCTTGAGCTTCGAATACAGCTCGTAATTAGCAAGGGTATCGTCTGTGTTTGAGTTGAAAAATAGCTGCATCTTTGTATTTGTTAAAATGTCTCGGATCACGGTCTGATTGATGTTATTCAAATAATCATCGAACGTTTTAAGCACATTTTGAGCATAGACGCGATTGGCATTCACCGCTTCTTCTTTGGCATTGCTTCCGATTAAGTATAAGAAGATGAGAAACAGCATGAGGACGATAGACAAAAAGATATACAAGTAAGAAAAAAAGAAGCGCAACCAAGGATTTTTTTTCATTCGCATTCCCCATTTTGAAGAAGTGTTTAATCATATTATATGACAGCTTCCCCGAAAAGGAGTACATATAAAAGCAAACTCCCTTCGGAAGGACCCGAGGGAGCCTGTTTGAATGAGCTGAACAGTCTATTTATTCATGAAATCGTAATAATCTTTAGTTAAGAGCACCTTATCTTTATTTTTGGAAAACCAATCCGCCATCCATTCTTCAACCTTAGTGCCATTGGAGGTTTCCCAAGCGGCATGGGAGTCTTTCAGCGCTTTTTCAGACGAAAAGCCGTTCCCGCCAATAGCACTCTTTGATAAGATATCCAGGATAGATTTATATCCGTTGGTTTGGTTAAGAGCAAGATCCTGAGGTAGTGCGGGTAGATAGGAGCCGGATACGACGCCGACCATTGGTCTTGATTTATTCGTGTAGGCATCGAATGCGGCTTGATAAGCAGCGGCAAATTGTTTATTCAGCTCATAATCGGCTAATAATTCTGGGGTCTTGCTGCTTGGTTCGATAGGATGGAGAGCCAAATTGGTATTCGAACACTTATTAGCGGGATCAGTAGCGCGCGTGTATACCGTAAAATCACCGATATAGCCTAGCTCTTTTTTGTTTTTCTCCAGATCCATAGGTTCAGCGCAGCCGCTAGGTCCAATCTTATAATGTGTTCCTTCAAGCCCGCCACTTCTGTCAAGACTGATGACAGTGCTTGCTTTATTCGAGTTCATGAAATCAATGAATTTAATGATAGCCGCAGGGTCCTTGGCTTTGGCGTTAACGACACTGATCATTTGAACGGGCTGAGATAATAGTGGGCTGAATTGGCCGAAAGGCGTTGATGGCAGAGGTAAGGTAGTAATTTCTGCCTTCGGGTTATTTTTCTTTAGGGCTTTAAAGGCCACAATGTCCGAACTGTTTGTACCCCATATGCCGAGCTTACCATTTATAAAATCTTGCTTGGCTTTATCGCCCTTACCATCTGTCAAATAGTCTTTATCTATGGTTCCAGCGTCATATAGCTTTTTCTTGAAATCAAGCGAAGCCTTCAAGCGATCCCAACCGAACACAAGCTTTCCGCTGCTGTCAAGAATCCATGGATTTTTATCATACGAATCGAGAGTGACTCCGAACATAGCGTCTACGATCTTACCCCCGACAAAGCTAAGATTCATTCCATAGGTGTCTTTCTTATTGTTACCATCCGGGTCTTTCTCAGCAAATGCTTTTGTGACGGCAAAAAAGTCGTCGAGCGTAGTGGGGGCTTGCAGATTGAGTTTTTTCAACCAGTCCGTTCGAATGTACAATAAATGCTGCGGGATGACCTCGCTTACTCTACCGATCCCATATAACTTTCCATCATCTTGCAGGCCCAACTGACGAAGCTTCGGATACTTAGCGAGCGTTTCTTTGTATACGGTGCTGTACTTATCAATATAATCGTCAAGCGGCAAAAGCTGTTTTTGTGCATATAACTGGTTTTTAAGAACCGAATCGTACTCAGCGATAAGATCAGGAGCCGAGTTAGAAGCAAATAAAGTATTTAATTTTTGTCCGGACTCCCAGCGTGGAATACTAACGAACGTGACATCAACAGGTCCATTTTGATTGATCCATTTCGTCCAACGATTTTCCGCTTTGGTGCCTTCCTCTTTGGGGACATCGCCCCTTTCGTAAATGGTTGCCGTTATTTTACCGCGTGGTACAGTTGCTGAGCTTGTAGGATCAGATGAGGATTGGACTGGCGTGTTTTTCTCATTTGTGCATGCGCCGAGCAGGGCCGTTCCAATTAAAACCATGGTCATCGTCACAAATACGCTTCTTCGTTTTGTCTTCATGCTTCGACATCGCCTCACTTTAGGATCAATTTAGGAATACGTTAAGAGGGTAGTGCGCGGCCGTACAAGATCATCCTTTGATAGCTCCAATCATCGCACCTTTGACAAAGTATTTTTGAATAAAAGGGTACACAATGAGGAGCGGGAGAATGAGGACAATAACCCCTGCCGCTTTGACGCCTTCGGGAGTGACCTTATTGACTTCCTCAAGGTTCAAAGAAAACTCTTGAATGAGGGATTGACTGCTAATCATATGCTGCACCAACACAGATAAGTTATATTTGACCGGGTCATTGATATAAATTAATACATTCGCAAAAGTGTTCCAGAGCCCAACTGTATAAAATAAAGCAATCGTTGCTAACATCGGCGCTGAAAGCGGTAAAACGATTCTCCATATATATGTCCATTCCCCAGCCCCATCTATGCGTGCCGAATCCTCGATCTCTTGCGGTAAATTCTCAAGATAGCTTTTCATAATGAGCATATTGTAGACGCTAATCGCACTTGGCAGCCAGAGGGCAAAATAACTATCAATAAGACCAAGCGATTTAATCAGCAAGTAATTCGGAATCAGACCTCCGGTGAACAGCATCGTAAACACGATGGCAAGCGTGAATGGTTTCCGTCCATAAAGCTCTTTCCTGGATAACGGATAAGCCGCTAACAAAGTGAACACCATGCAGATGAGAACTCCAACAACCGTTATAATTACGCTGTTTTGAAAGGCTTGCAAGACGGTGGTTCCTTCCAAAATTGTCTTGTAAGAGGTTAGGGTGAGGTCAATTGGCCACAGATACACTTTTCCAGATAAGACGGACTCATTCCCGCTTAAGGAAATAGCTAGAATATTGATGAGGGGGTATAGGCAAGTTAGTGACACAATCGATAAAATCAAATAATTCATGGCATAAAACAGCCGATTGTCTCCAATAGGTTTCATAGGGCTTCTCCTTTCACCAGAGTCCCTGGTTGAATTTTCTAGCGATCCAATTCGTCGTGAAGACGAGAACGAAGGCAATAACGGCTTCAAACAATCCCATTGCGGCGGTTAAACTAAATTGGCCGCCTTGAAGGCCCACTCGATAAATATACGTTGAAATGACCTCGGAGACATTGGATACAATCGAATTTTGCAGGTTGTAAACTTGGTCGAAGCCAACATCCATAATCCTGCCCATCGATAAGATGAGGACAATGACGATGACGGAGCGAATGCCAGGCAAGGTGACATGCCACATTTGTCGGAACTTTCCTGCCCCATCCAGACTTGCTGCTTCATAGAGACCCGGATCAATGGAGGACAGAGCGGCCAAATAAATAATAGCGCCAAATCCGGCTTCTTTCCATATGCCTGCCCCTAGGAAGACAGAAATCCAGGACATAGCTTTATACAAGAACGGATACGCCTCAATACCGAAATATTGAATGATATGGTTGATGGTCCCCGATTCCAAAGCGAAAAGGTTGATAACCAAGCCTCCAATAATGACCCACGAGAGAAAATGAGGCAGATATAGTAGCGTCTGTACGGTTTTTTTAAACCATAACCTTCTTATTTCGTTAAACATCAACGCGAGTAGAATGGGGAATGGAAAACCGACAACGATGGATAGCAAGGAGATAAAGAAGGTATTGCGGATTGTCGAGATTGCAAGGGGATCGGTAAAGAGGAGTTGGAAATTTTGCAGCCCAACCCACGGGCTTTCCCAAAGACCATCCGTGAAATTATAGTTTTTGAAAGCGATAACATTTCCAAGCAAGGGAACATACTTGAAAAGTACAAAATATGCGATGACTGGGATGAACATCACCATCAACGGAATATTTTGCTTTAGACGTCTTCTCCTACCCATCCCCATGTTCTTCGCAGTTGCTTCGTTAGGATCTTGCTTCAAGCGATCGCTGTGTTTTAAAGTATGCTGCATGCTTAGCTCCCCATTCATTCGTTGGATTGTGCTTACGTAGTTTTTGTGATTCGTCATAAATAACATACAGTTGTGAAATCTCAGCGTCTATAAACAATTTTCGGGCATGCACAAATTATTCGGTAAGAGGAACGAAAGAGTCTAATAACGCCGTTATTAAAGGAATGTGTATGCAAATTCTTGTTTATTGCAGCCTATTCAGTCTCTCCTTTATGCTAATGGTGTAACTAAATACAACAAGAAGGAGAGTAAGCTTTCACATCAAGAAAAGAGCGTTTTTGAGTCGCTAATGTGGGACCGCTTACATCTGTAAGAAGGAGGTTTTCCATTGTGCTTAAGAAAATGTTTCGAGCCTGTTTAGTACTTTGTTTACTTTCTACTTTTTGGACCAGCACAACGAGCTATGCGGACGGGGGTTCGCAGGCAGTATTTTATGTAGATCCAGTCAACGGCAACGACAGCAATTCCGGCACGTTGAATGCACCAGTCAAAACGATTGGAAAAGCGCGCGACCTTGTAAGGACGGTCAATGCGAATATGGCAGAGGATATTGTGGTCTATCTTCGCGGAGGGACGTACACACAAACGAACACGCTCGTATTTACCGAACAAGATTCGGGGAGCAATGGACATTACGTTGTCTACAAGTCATATCCAGGTGAGACCGCTGTAATTAGCGGTGGACAAAATATTACGGGGTGGACGCTGTACGATTCAGAAAAGAATATTTACAAGGCAAGTGCGGGCTTTGATGTGGAGACCAGGCAATTATATGTAAATGGCAAACGCGCTATTCGGGCCAGAAGCGAGGGTGGACTACCTGATAGCATTTCTAATCCTGACGGCATCTCAACTTCATTAGTAGACATAGCGGGTTGGGACAATGTCAGTGATATGGAAATGGTGTTTAATGAAAAATGGACGAATTCACGGGGAAGTGTGGATACGATTACGGCTGCAGATGGAGGCGCCTTCATCAAGATGAAACAACCAGGATGGTACAACCTACGGAACAAAAACAGCACCTCGGTAGCTACTCCCTGGTATTTTGAAAACGCTTACAATTTACTTGACCAAGAAGGGGAGTGGTATCTCAACAGAACGACAGACACATTTTACTATAAGCCTCGTGCCAATGAGAATATGACCACCGCTCAAGTAACGATACCCCAGGTGGAGCAGCTTGTCAAAATAAAAGGCAGCAGCTTGGATACACCGATTCATAATATCCAGTTTGAGGGGATCTCATTTGCGTACACAACGTGGCTGCTTCCGAACTCCAGCAGAGGGCTGCCTGACGTGCAATCTAATGTTCTCCGCGAAACCAACCTGACGACTTTTGAGATAACAGAGACGTTATCACTAGCAGCAGTTCAAGTGGATACGGGGAAATCGATAACATTTGAAAGATGTATATTTTCTAAACTAGGTGGAGCGGCAATTAATCTCAGTAAGGGCAGCCAAAATAATTTGATTCAGGGGAATTCGTTCACTGACATTTCAGGAAGCGGGATACAGATTGGTGAACTTAATAACAGCGATGTGGAAACTTATAACCCGTTCGACACGAGGAAAATATTAAGTGGGCATCGTATCGAAAATAACTATTTCTATAATCTCGCCTTGGAGTATCGCTCAGCGGTAGCCATATTCGCCTCATTCCCTGAAAATTTGATTATCAGTCATAATGAAATTGCAAATCTGCCTTACTCTGGAATTACAATTGGTTGGGGCTGGGGAGACTACGACACCGCCAATCGGGGGGTGCGAATAGAAAATAACTACATTCATAACGTGATGCTCGTGCTCAATGATGGCGGCGCCATCTACACGTTGGGGACCTCCTACGATATGGAGATTCGCGGGAACTACTTGAAAGATCAGGAGCATGATCAATCTGTTCTCTATTTTGACATGGGAAGCACTTGGATCAAAGCAGAAGACAACGTTGTCGAGAATTCACCAACGAACTTGTATATTAGTCCAGCTTCGGATATCCAAGTTAAACGTACCTACACAGACAACTACCTCAAGGTGAATCTTGGAATCCGCAGTCATGTTTCTGATACGGTCTTTGTTACAGACGGCAATTGGCCTGATGAAGCGTTAGCCATAAAGGCGAATGCAGGGCTGGAGCCTGCGTATCAGAATATTATTACAGAACCGCCCGTGTTGACTCCCGTCTCTGACCATCGACCTCATCCGGTTCCTTTGCCTGACCCCGCACCGGTTGAATTTTCCGGGAAAAGGGGAATTTTGACGGGGATCGAAAAGGTAGGGAAGGTTCGTAATAATTACTCAAGCTGGGTTGGTACGAAAATAACGATAGGCAGCGCTCCTCTTACGGTAACAGCTCTCGGAAGGGTGAACTTTCCCGACAGTGTGGAGCAGCATCCGTTAAAGATCGTTGATGCCGACACCAAAGAGGATGTAGCGGGTACGCAGGTAACGCTGATTATATCCAAAGCACAGGCAAATGGAGACTTTAAATATGCACAGCTTCCAGCGCCTGTCATCTTAGAAGCTAACAAGTCATACTACCTAGTGAGCAAGGAAAGTAATGGTGGCGATCTCTGGTACGATAGCGATTTGAAAGTGAGTTATAGTTCGGCAGTTACGGTATTTCGAGGTGTCTGGGGATCATCGTATAAGGATGGAGATATTAACGGTAACAGCTTCGTAGGACTAGATTTGCTTTATCAAGATAGTGGATCGAGTTTTCCTCCCCCTATTATGCTCCCTTCGGATATCGATGAGCCAGTCAATCAAGGACCCGCTCAGCTTCCGGTCGATCTTGAACATACAGCGGGAATCATCAGCACAGCGCTTCCTGCTGGAATGAGAAACGATTGGAACGGTTGGGTAGGGATGAAATTAACGATAGGTACCCAGCCTCTGTATGTTAGTGCGATTGGACGTATGATCGCCAGTTCTAACACGGGCAAACACAAGCTAAGAATCATTGATGCCGATACCGAGGCTATTATTGCAGAAACTCAAATGGATACTTCGAGAGGGACTCCAGGAAATTTCAACTATGGTCAACTAGAGGAAACCGTTCGGCTATTAGCTGGTAAATCTTATTATGTGCTAAGTCTCGAAGAGGATGGAGGCGACTCCTGGTATAAAGGTCCTACGCTGCAAACAGCGGGATCTGCAGTAACGATTAATAACGGGATCTACAAATCCAACGATAAAGTTTCCCGTAGACAATCTTATATCAATAATTTCCAGGTACAACAAGGTTTCGTAGGCCTTGACCTTCGCTATACGCTCGACGGTTATGCTTTTGAAAATTTGGTTAAAAACGGTAAATTTGAATATGATACGCTTTATTGGCTGCCATATAACGGATCGATATCACGCGTAACCGACGCTACCTATAACAACACGCAGGGTTCAGCAAAGGTTACAATGGGAGGATCTTTCGGGATGGCATCCCAAACCATTGCATTTGAGAAAAATAAACAATATGAAATATCGGTGTGGGTTAAATTAGATGCGGGCTCAAGCGTAGCCCAACTCATTTTGGATCACGCAACAGGAACACCGCGATACGAATATTTAGCAACCAATACACCCATAGATACAACGTGGACACAACTGAAGGTAAGGTATAAATACACGGGTTCCAATGCGGACGGGACTGCGGTTATACAGATTCGCATAGGTAATGGCACGACGAAATACACGTACTATTTCGATAACTTTGTTATAAAGGAAATTGCCGATCAAGTATTTAACGGTGATTTTGAAACGAATACGAGCGGTTGGACGCCTTACAATGCAGCTATAACCCGGGTGACGGACGCTACTTATGGGGGGAGTGCTGGATCAGCTAAAATCGTGATGTCCAATACGTTTGGGATGGCTTCCCAAAACCTGACGCTAGAAAAAAATGTGAGATATGATGTTTCGGCTAAGGTAAAGCTTGCGGCCGGAGAAGGAGCGGCTCAAATTATTCTCGATCATATCAGTGGAACACCCCGCTATGATTATTTGGCAACAACAACGGTTGATACGTCATGGCATGAACTGAAAACAAGCTTCGTCTACACAGGACCCAATGCCAATGCAAATGCAGCGATGTGGATTCGTATTGGAGACGGTAAAACCAAAATGACGTTCTACTTGGATGATATTCGTGTAACCAGGTCCATGATCGATCATTTGGATGTGAGTTTGGATAAAAGTGTGCTTAAGGTAGGTGAACAAACCCCATTTACGGTCAAGGGGATGATGGCTGACGGAAGCATAGCGAATTTGGACAATGTGGGACTACGTTTCCTTAGCAGTGACAGTACGGTTGCAGAAGCAACCTATCAGCCAACCGTCATAACGAATACCTATTTCCAAACCTATAGCTCGGTTACACAGATCACCTACAATCCCAACGGATCTTCTGTTTCTGAAGATGTCTACAGCGGGAATAATGTTGGAGTGGGTAGTGGCGGGATGCCATTCCTTACTGTCACTCAATCGACCTATGGGTTGGATAATCTAGGTATTGTTAATGGACAATTAATTGCCAAAAAAGAAGGGGCCATTTCACTGAGAGCCGTTGTTACCTATAACGGGAAAATGGTTTCGTCGATACCGATTGTGGTATACATCGATAGTACACCGCCAACAGCTACGCTTTCATACAGCGGAACGCTACTAACGAACCAGGATGTCATAGCGACGATTACACCAAGTGAAGTGGTTACGGTTACAAACAACAATGGTTCCAAAAGTTATCGGTTTGCGAGCAACGGAAGTTTTACATTCGAATTCATGGACGCGGCAGGTAACAGAGGAACGGCAACAGCGGTGGTTACGAATATCGATAAAACGTCTCCGACACTACGGCTTACGGTAGATAAACAGAGGCTTTGGCCAGCAAACAAGAAGATGACGCCGATTAATATTGCAGCTAGTGCGGAAGATATTGGATCAGGTATTGCATCCATCTTGTTAACTTCCATCACATCGAGCGATCCAGATCAAGCAAACAATGTAGTGGATATTGGATCGTTCATCCAGTCTGCGCTGCTCGTGCAAATTCATAAGTCTGAGCTCGCCAGAAATCAACTGCAGCAATCGGGAATTACGTTAACGAGTGTATCTGGACAGATGAAGTCCATCAATCAGATTCTGGCGGAGCTAGAGCAAGTTGTTGCTCCGTTATCCCAAGCAGCTCGGAAACAAATTTTAGAGAAAATATTTGAGTACAATATGGTCATGGAACAAATGTGGATCACATGGTTGAATCGTCATAAACCCGAGAATGAACCTGATATCCAAGATGCTGCAATCGGCACCTTCGATACCTCGTTTAAGCTGCGAGCGGAACGAACGAACCTTCTCCATGAACGAACCTATAGGATCACTTATGAGGCGACGGATTTGGCAGGGAATAAAACGACAGTTGCAACGCAAGTTGTAGTCGCACCCAATTAACCATGCATGGAAGGTGTTGAGGTTAAACAAGGAAGCCGGAGTCGATGGAGCGCGCAGCCTTCCATTAACTTCGGTTTTCTTTCTGCTCTTTTATTGATATGAGTTGCATGCCTATTGTAGAATCCTTTCGCTGTTGAAAGTGAATAAGCCGTACGTTCTAATAATTTCTTAGCACTATTACCATAAGAGAAGGAAATTAAAATAGGAGGGGTTAGAAATGCTGGTTTGTATTCAAAAACGACTTGCGGTCATATTTCTTGCAATTACCTTGCTACTCAGTTGGTTACTTCCCACTCGCGTGTTAGCTGTAGAGGAACCAACCATTCAATGGGGGGCTCCCTTATCGACCCAACTCGTTAGTACCACGTTCTATGTAGACGCAACTATTCATTCAACGGGGCGATACATTGCCACAATAGAGGTAGAAGGCCACTTATTTCCATTACATGTAAATAAGTGGGCATGGTGGGCTGTAGGCATCGTCTCATTAGCTGGTCAAGAAAGAGGTGTGAAAAAACTGACGCTTCGAGTTGCTTTTGATTCTGGTAAAGTCGTTGAGCAAGTTAGATATGTCATTTATGACTTAGAGCCTACGATTACCATTACTTCGCCCCTGCCATCCACATCGACTAGTGGGGATGTCTTACTCCAAGCTTCGTGTCGAGATGATGGTTCAAGGGGCTGTGTAGAGCTTAAAGTTACGGCTGCAACCAGTTATAAATACAAAGTGCTTGCTACAGCCGAAAGAGAAATTAATCAAATCGTGTCTCTTGCAGCATTCAGGGGGGAGCGCGTAACCCTCATATTTGAAGGCAAGGATAACACAGGCCAAGTGACCCGGAAGGAGCGGACGATCTTCGTCGTCAGATAGGAAGGTTACGAAGTCAGGCGAAATGAACGTATCCCCTTAGTAGCGCAAACCGCTAGTAGGGGGATTGTTGTTTAGAACGTATATTCACCGCTTAACAACGTGCCTGTGATGTTAAAATCAACAATAAGCGGATCACGCTGTGTGAAAGTGACTGAAATTTGGCCGGAATCGGTAGGTGCAGTTACAGATAAAGTTTGGGCATTTCCTACCTTGGCTATAGGATTAAGCTGCTGGATTTGCCCGATGGAGTGGCTGGGACTTGAGCCCTTTGAGAAGGAAACAAGATAAGCCTGACGTGCAGAATGGTCAAAGCTTGCATTCGCCCCTTTGCATACGACGGAGAGCAGATAAGTTCCGTTAATAGGTAATACAAAATGGAATGTAGCTGTTGTTCCAGCGGCGCTGCGATTGAACCAATCGAAGGAAGGCGTATTGTAATAGGTCAGACCATTGCTTGACACATACTCAAGTCTTTTTTTGTTTTTACGCACTTTCAAATAATCGATGTTTGTTGGCGTCACCTCGCCATATATTTTGCCTTCTTGGCATTGAATATAGATTACATCCTCAGAGGATACCGGTGCGCCTTCTCTGAGTACAAGATGCATATCATTTAACGAGAAAGGTGCGCTTAAATTGACGATTCTTTTAAAAATGTCTGAGGATTTCACGTATAATTTAACGATGCCTATGCTGCTTTGCGGAGTCAGAGCTTGCTTCAACTCACCAGATAGGTTGATATTTATTTCTGCGCTCGTTTGACCGGTATACACAATCGCATTGCAACCCGAAGAGAAAGTGGGTGAAAGGGTCAAGTCCAGTACGGTTAACTTGGCGTAGCTGCCATTTAACAGAATGGGGTAGCGGTAACTCCCCTCTACGTACAAATGCGTACATACAACATGAGCATGGGATCCGATGACGAGTCCATCTAGCGCCTGGCTGCCTCCATGCTTATACAAGCTAGTGAAAGTAACGCCTGTGTTATTATCGATGGCGATTGTGGACATGGATCGGATAACGCCGAAGGCTAAATCGTCACAGCTGCCTTGAATCCATATATCATTCGCACAATCTATGAATTGTATGGATTCGAAGTAGGAACCAGTAAACGTTCCAGGTAATGAGGCTTCTGTGGCTTGGTTGTGAATACCGATGTACGCGCTTTGTATAACTAAAGATTCAAATACAGACGTAAAGCCACCGACTAAAGTAGAAGCAGCCAAGGCGCAAAGATTAGCAATCCCACTGCAGTGAAGAGTCAATTTTCCGCATAACCTAGATCGTGTCATGTTTTTTAAATCAAATAGAACGGTGCGGCCAGTAGCTAACTGCATGCCCCCTGTAACAATTTCTGTATAGATTCCGGGCATTGCTTTAATTATCGTATCATTACTCTGGATAACTAGAGCTGATGGTGGGCACAACGTACCGGAAACTAAAAAAGTAGCTGCATCTAATACGGCTGTTTTGTTCTGCGCAGCAGCAGCAGCAAAAAGTGTCTGAAGTTTTACGGTATCGTCCCCCCCTGTCCCTGCACCATACGAACTAGCATAAAGAAATCCCACAATCATCACTCCTCAAGGTTATCGATCCATCGCTACAGGCCATGGTATTGCGTATGTGTTAACAACCATATCCCAATTCGTTCATTACGGCTAGAGCTTCTTTCCATAATTTCCTTCACGCGTGTGAAAAATGGTAAAATTTACTTAAAAGCTTTCTGTGAGAATTTTCTCTCATAAAAGTCAGATGATTCTTACAGGTGGAGGAGATTGCAAGTGTATCGAATTCGAAAGGGAATGTGGGTCACTCTCTTCGTTATTGTTGTTTGCCAGTCCTTATTCTCCTCGACAAACCAAGTGGAAGTAAGACAGCAAAAAGCTTTCTATGTGGATGCTATCCATGGGAATGATACGAATTCAGGCATCCAGAGAAAGCCGTTTCAAACGATTGAAAAGGCGCGTGCTGAAGTGGCAAAAATAAATAATCAGATGTCGGGAGACATTGATGTTTACCTCAAGTCGGGCACTTATCAACTTACGGACACGTTACATTTTGGAGCGTCTGATTCCGGAACCAACGGTTATACAATTCACTATCAAGCATTTAAAAATGAAGTCCCTGTTATTAGCGGCGGCACGACCATTCCCTCATCTAGTTGGACATTAGTGGATAAGCAGAAGAACATCTACCGGACAAGTGTAACAGGTCTGGAAAATTTCCGGCAGCTCTACGTCAATGATTCGCTGGCGGTTCGTGCAAGATTTCCGAACATGACGGAGCCTGACACGTTTGGTCCTTATTTAAAGACAAGCGGAGCGGATGCAGTAAATAAATATTTTGTAATCGATAAGGCTGATCTGCCGCTGCTTCCTAAACATTTGAATCAGGTGGAAATGGTGATTCATCCCCACTGGTACCATGAAAACTTACATATCGATAAGATAAAAAAGGATCCGAAGGACGCATCCAAAGTAAGGGTATATCCTGCAGCTTTAGAAAATAAGAATGGATTAAGCCCAACAAAAGGGAATGCGTTTTATACTGGCGATCCTTATTATTGGGAAAATGATCTGTCTTTTTTGGACGCGGAAGGAGAGTGGTATTTGGATAAGGCATCCGCATATCTGTATTACAAGCCCCGAGCTGAAGAAAATATGACTACAGTCCGTGTTATTGTGCCACAAGTAGAGCAGCTTATGGCGCTAACAGGAACATCGAAGAGCCCAGTCCACGATCTTACATTCAGTCGGATCTATTTTCAATATACGAACTGGACTTGGCCCGATGTGAATGGTCTTGTCGCAACGCAAGGGTTTCAACCGTTAGGAGCTGCAAGTGTCGGTGCCGTGGAAGTTCAGCATGCTAACCGCCTCGCATTTATAGATAACACCTTTCAGTATACAGCTGGTAATGGTTTACAGCTTGTTAAAGGGGTTAAGGATAGTAAGATTGTCAACAATAGCTTCGACCATATTGGGGGGAACGGCATATTTCTAGATTCAAGCAGTGTCATGAATGCGACTGACGAAGATCTGACGGATCAAATTCTCATTGGAAATAATCGTATCATGTTTCCTGGACAAGTGGTCCACAATGGCATTGGCATCATGGCTTCTTGGGTGAAAAATACGATTATTGAACATAATGACGTTAATAATGCACCTTATATGGGCATTCAGCTGGGTAATCAATCCGTTCCGGCAGGAGCTGTTACAAGTGCAGGATATAATACCATTCGTTTCAATCAGATTAATGATGTTATGAAAGTGCTTGATGACGGGGGAGGAATCTACACGTTAGCTCGTCAAGTTGGAACCTATATTCATGATAATTATATATTCAATGTAAATCGGGGTTCTTGGGCCATGGATGCCCCTGTCGTAGGCATTTACCATGATAATTGCAGCGAATATATGACAGATGAGAATAATGTGCTGCAAATAGCTGATTCGAATGAATTCTATCTTCAAACCAATACGAACTGCAAAGCGCAAAATATTGTACGGATAAATAACTCAAATGAAGACAAGTCGATCCAAAAGCAAGCAGGAAGACAAAGTTCCTATGTTGAGCCTATCCGCGTTCAAGCTGAAAGCATGCTCTTAACCGGGTACACAGTTGAAAATAATGCTGACTTGTATAGCAACGAATCCGGTGTGAAAACTAGCGCAAAAGGAAGTGCGTCCTTTTATTTCAAGGGAAAGTCTGGCGCGTATAAACTACGTGCTGCTTACGTAGGAGAGAAAGTGGGTAACCCAGCGTTTACGCTTTACATCAATAATGTCAAAAGGGACTCGTGGCCTGCTGATTTTGCTTCCTCAGGACTTTCCTATTCATTTATGCAGCATGTGGTAGGTCCGCTCTGGCTTCACCCGGGTGATGAGATTAAAGTTACCGGAACTGTGGCGGATAGTGCTCAAGCAAGGCTTGATTTTATAGAGGTTTACCAGTAAGAGGAATCATATCATGCAATTTCTAGTTGAATTTGCTAGAAATATGTCGAATATTTGAGATGAATGATAAATGTTTGATAAAGATGATACAAAACGGATTCAATGTGCTATAATCTGATACATAACGTATCAATTAAAGAGAATGGTACTAGGGGGATGTTTCTGTTGATAGATGCTCATGGTAATAACCTTATTTTATTGCTCTGTGTTCCCCGGAGCGGAAGTTCTTTGGCTACAGTCATGCTGCAGAACCATACGAAAATTTTTGCCACACAAGAGATGTGGTTCTTAATGAGTCTGTATGATCTGCAAAAGAGTAAACAATCGCGTCCCTATGGTGGGGCCGGCATTATTCATCAGTTTTTTAATGGGATTGTTTCGGATGAAGTATTTGAGCATGCCTGTAGGGCATTTTCTCGTCAAATATATAATGGCTTGCTACAAGGCAGCGGCGGAGCCGAGATGGTTGTGGACAAGTCGCCTCGTTATTATTACTTATTAGAGTTTTTGGATAAGTTATTTCCGCAATCGAAACGCATCTGGCTCCTTCGAAATCCATTGAGTATCCTCGCCTCCTACAAAAAAGCGGAGTCCTATATGGACTGTAAGATGAACTTTGCAGATAATCTACTCAATCCTCAATTTAACATCAAAATGGCAGACCTTACCGTAGGGTTGTTTCGATATTATCACTACTTCGCATCCAATCATCCTAACTCCTATCGTTTGTATTACGAGCAGCTAGTAACGAATCCGAAGGAAGAAATGATGAAGTTATGTGCTTTCCTTGGGATTACCTACGAGGAAGATCTGGATAAGTACGGGGATCACATGAACACGCCTAAGTCGGATTTATTTTACAGTATGGGGGTGGGTGACCCGTTCTTAGCTCAACATACAGAGCCGCACCGCGACTCGATTCATAGCTGGAAAGACACCCTCGATAAAAAAGAAACGGAATTGTATTGCCGAATACTTGGAGCCCGATTATTCCATGAGCTTGGCTATCATGCTGAATTAGAGGAAGCGGAGAAATGGACCGGCGTCAGGTTCGATTCTGAGCCTGATCTGGATCTGATTCAATTTCGCACCAAGCAGCTTACCGATGCGTCTGGATGCAGTTGGGAAGAAAATTATCAAATGAAAGTGCCTAATGTGGATGCGATTGCGAATGATCATCAAACAATCCCCATATCTTCTAATTATGAAGTGATCCAATTACAGACTACTTTACGTTCTATAGAGAAGAGACTGGAAAATAGTTACATAGAGCAGAGGCGGTTAAGGAAACAACTGGATTCACTAAGGAATAAAATAAATCGGTTTAAATCGATTATTCCCTTTGGTAATCGCCTGACGAATTGGGCCTCTGATTATTTGAATCATCGTGGGAGGAAATAATGAGCGCCATAGCCGGGATATACCATTACGATCCAAAGCCGGTATCTTTGGAAGAAAGCAACAATATGATGCAAGCTTTACAAAGATATCATGCTGATTATATAGATACTTGGCAGGAAGGATCCGTATTCCTTGGATGTCACGCGCAGTGGATAACTCCGGAATCCGTAAATGAAAGAATGCCCTACTATGATGATGAGTGTAAGTTAGTTATAACCGCAGACGCGATTATTGATAATCGTGCTGAATTATTTGAAAGACTGCAAGTGGAGCATGGTAGAAGAAGAAACATGAAAGACAGCGAACTTATCTTACTCGCCTATCGGAAGTGGGCGGAAGATGCCCCCAACTATTTAATTGGTGATTTTGCCTTTATCATTTGGGATGAGATCAAGCGACAACTGTTTGGCGCACGTGATGTATCGGGCAATCGGACACTCTATTATTACAACCATCACCAGCAATTCGCATTCTGTACCGTGATATGTCCACTCTTAACACTGCCTGGTGTACAAAAAGAGCTTCATGAGCAGTGGCTTGCTGAGTTTTTGAGTATTCCGGATATGTATGAATCCGTGAATATATATTCAACCCCATATAAACGCATAGATCAACTTCCCCCAGCACACGCCATTATTGTGCGAGAAGGCAGAGTTTCGTTAAGTAGGTATGCCGTATTGTCTGAGGTGGAGCCACTTCGGCTTAAATCCAATGAAGAATATGTGGAGGCATTCCGCGAAGTGTTCCAGGAGGCGGTTGACGCTAGACTTCGCACGCATCGCCAAATCGGCGCTGCGCTTAGTGGAGGCCTTGATTCGGGCGCAGTCGTAAGCTTCGCAGCAAGAACGCTGCGCCCACGAGGGGAATCCATCCATGCTTATAGCTACATACCCGTTAGTGATTTCGTTGATTGGACTTCCAAGAGACTAATTGCTGATGAGAGACCCTTCATTCAATCGACAGCGCAATATGTAGGGAATATCAAAGAGAATTATATGGATTTCCAGGGAAAAAGCCCGTTTTCAGAGGTTGACGATTGGTTGACTTTTCTGGAGATGCCGTACAAATATTTTGAGAATTCTTTTTGGATTAAAGGACTCTATGAACAGGCTCAAACTGACGATGTAGGCGTTTTACTAACTGGAGCGAGAGGGAACTTTACGATTTCGTGGGGGCCTACTCTGGAATACTATACGCTCTTACTTAGAAAGCTGAAATGGATTCACTTTTCTCGCGAACTTGATCAATATACCAAGCTTACTGGAGGGAGAAAATTCCGATATCTCAAAGTCATCGGGAAA
This sequence comes from Paenibacillus sp. SYP-B3998, assembly GCF_010820665.1. Classification (GTDB taxonomy): domain Bacteria; phylum Bacillota; class Bacilli; order Paenibacillales; family NBRC-103111; genus Paenibacillus_E. Next base: position 289,375 of record NZ_JAAIKC010000004.1, read on the forward strand.
AATGCTTTTCCTTTTCTGGCTAAATCTTCTCGAACTCAGGATGTAACAGGGATATCTGATCTTATTAATCCACAATTTGCAGAGAAAACAAATGTCTCTGAGCAGCTGTCCAACTCGGTTCTGAATCTCCGCGCCACCAAAGCAGATGCCATTGAAGTAAGAAAAGAGAAATTCACCAATTTATCTATAGCTAATAAAAACGGGGCCATGGCTTCCAAGCTCTCCTTGCAATATGGCCTGGTGGAGCGGGATCCTACAAGTGATCCAAGAGTCGTTCGATTTTGTTTATCGGTTCCAATCGAGCAATACATCCAGAATGGCCAAGATAGGTCTTTGATTCGCAGAGCGACGCATCAATATTTGCCCGATAAGGTGAGGCTGAATCAACGAGTGCGCGGCGTGCAGCCTGCAGATTGGATTCATCGAATGACTCCCTCTTGGGGTTCTTTCATCGATGAAGTCCAGCAATTATGTAAAGATGGAGCTGCCGCACAATATTTAAACATCGATACGATTAAAGACGCAATAGCAGAAGTAGGAAATCCAAGACCAGAACATGCGGTTAATCCTAAAGCCCGACTGCTTATGCATAGTGTAATTGTGTATCGATTTCTTAAAAATTTCCATAAACACTGAAATCTTTACGGATTGCAGCATATATGAAAGGGGGTGTTACTATGCAAAAAAAGGAATGGCAACAGCCTAGCCTAGAGGTTTTGGAAGTAAGCATGACGGCTGCTGGTAAAGGGACTAAACAGATCGACTGGGTTACCGCGCACGACGCCGACATTTATGATCCGTCTTAATTAAGCATGCGGAACATAGGTAAAGAACATGAATTGAAAGGAGGTGATCCTATGCAAAAGAAAGAATGGCAACAACCTACATTGGAAGTGTTGGAAGTAAGCATGACTATGGCTGGTAAAGGCACGAAAGAAATCGACTGGGTATCCACTCACGATGCTGACATTTATGATCCATCCTAGTTCCTTATTCTTTATACAAGATGTTACCGTGAAGGTTTCGGAGATGAAGGGTACATAATGTCGTCATTTCTGAATCACAGAAGCGAAACGGCGCTGTCCAGTCGAAAGACGGCGGTTGCCGTTTCTGCTTTTTCACGCAAGATGGAGGGAGAAGAGAGAATGATTTCAGCCCGCACCCATTACGTCTACAAAGCTTTCGGTATGCAGCTTTCTAGCGAAATAGCGATGCCGGAATTGCTTCCATTGACTGAGCGAGAGCGTTCTGAAGCGCTTGATCTTATCATTACGGTAGATGATTTGGAGCAAAGATGGAATGAGTTAGCATCAGAAGGCCATAATTTTGTTGCTAAGCAGGATGTATGTCTATTTAAAATCCCAGATACAGCCATCTATTGCATAGAAGCGGGAAAAAAGCTTACGGTCTCACCCATACTAGGGGCGGATGAAGCTAAAGTTCGCTTATATGTATTGGGGACTTGTATGGGAGCCATTCTGATGCAGAGAAGCGTACTGCCTTTGCATGGAAGTGCCGTCGTCATTGATGGGAAAGCTTATGCATTTGTTGGCGAGTCTGGTGCAGGGAAATCAACGTTAGCCTCCGCTTTCGTGAAAAGTGGCTATCCCTTGCTAACAGATGATGTTATTGCAGTGACAATAGCTCCCGAGAGTGGTTTGGCAACCGTTCACCCAGCCTATCCTCAACAAAAGCTATGGCAGCAAAGCATCGATCATTTTGGGATGCAAGCAAGTAATTACAATACGGTTTCACAGGAAATAGCCAAGTTTGCCGTTCCAGTTATAGCCAGCTTCGAGCATTCCGCAATTCCCTTAGCAGGCATATTCGAGCTTACGAAGGCTGACGATGATTCCGTATCTATGAGTCCAATGAACACACTTGAACGTTTATATGCATTAATGCGGCATACATATCGCACTTCTCTAATTCCTAAGCTTGGGTTACAACAATGGCATTTCAGCACAACATCAAGTATTGCGGGGCAAGTTGATATGTATCGATTATATCGATCTACGCAACGATTTACAGCCTTTGATCTCGTAGATCAGATTGTCCATCAAGTTGGTAAAGGGGAGTATTTGGCGCAATGAGCATTCAACCGATCACACGGGAACATATCGTTGTTCAAAATGAAGGGAATTTGGTAAGCAACATGGATGGAGAGAAGGTGATGCTTAGCATTGCTTCTGGTAAATATTATAACTTGGGAGTAACGGGCGGACGCATATGGGAACTAATCGAGCTGCCCAAGTCTGTTGAGGAAATTGTTGCAACTCTTGAGAGTGAGTTTGATATTGAAGCTTCTCTTTGCGAGGAGCAAGTGCGTTCTTTTTTGGAGCTTTTATCTAAGGAAGGTTTAATCCAAATCAGAGAGGAATAGCGACATTGTGGAAGAAAGCAAAAAAATTTCTTAAGATGCGTCCCTTCATGAAAATGCTATTGCTTGAGGCATTTTTGTGCTTAGGTTGGGCACGTATATTGAAATCACTCCCTTTCTCCAAGGTTGCTCCCTCTCTAGGCGAGGTTAGGCAAGAGACACCACTCATACACAAGCCGTATAATGAAGCGTTGATCAAAGATATTACATTGGCTATTCAGATCATGAGCCGTTATACCTTCTGGGATAGCAAATGCTTGGTTATGGCTATAGCTGGTATGAAAATGTTGGAAAGAAGGCGTATTGAGAGTACGCTTTACTTGGGAACGACGAAAGATGCGAAAGGCAAAATGATTGCACACGCTTGGTTGCGAAGCGGCCCCTTCTATATTTCTGGCGCGGATACCATGAAGCGTTTTACGGTCGTCCAAACATTTGGCAAACAGGTGGAATTGAAATCGTGAGCAGAGGGAGAAGGGGTAATGGATAACGAGTTTGCACGACTAATAAATGCTTTCCCGAAGGAATTGAAATGGCTGCTTTCCCTGCTGCACATCGATAAGCAAGATTCAGAGAGTCAGACTGCGCCGTCCAATATGGATTGGGATTACTTTCTGAAGGTGGTCAAACATCATCGGGTCTATCCTCTCGTTTATTCGATCTTAAAGAATGCGGATCAAGATCTTATTCCTGATAACGTTTTACATAAGTTACGTTCCGATTATAACAGGAATACGTTTCATATGTTGCATCTAAGCAGTGAAATGGAATCTGTATGTAAAAGCCTGCGAAACCATCAAGTGCTTTCGTTGATGCTAAAAGGCCCTGTGCTCTCTCAGGAGCTTTATGGAGATTTGTCCCTTAGGACCTCGAAGGATTTGGATATTCTTGTCCCGATGGAGGATGTTGAAAAAGCAGAGCAGATTCTTATGGATTTGGGCTATGAAGTGAATCACGAATTTCCACGTATTCTAGGCGACTGGAAATGGCGGTTCCATCATATCTCCTTTTTTCATGCACAGAAACGGATACAGCTTGAATTGCATTGGCGATTAAACCCCGAAATGGGCATGGAGCCAAAGTTTCATGAATTGTGGGATCGCAGTAGAGTAAGTACGATTACGAAGTATCCGGTGCATTTTCTCGGAAATGAGGATCTATTTTTGTATCTCGTATCTCATGGGGCCAGGCATGCTTGGTTTCGCTTGCGATGGCTAGTGGATATCGACAAAATCGTACACAAAGGATTGGATTGGACAACTTTACGTGAATTGTTACAGGTCTATAAGAGTAACCATGTAGGGGGCCAGGCGCTTCTCTTAATAGCTGCCTTATTTGGGACAGAGATTACGCACGAAATGTCAACGCTAATCGAAGGGAAATTACAGCGTAAATTAGCAATAAACGCGTTAGCCTTCATTAGAACTACGATAAATTTATGTTCGGAACCTCATCCTGAGTTGGATAAACAGTATCGTCGATATATGTATAGATTGAGATGGGGGCAGCAGAAATGGAATTTCATCATGCGTCGGTTTTATCCAAGCTCTACGGATGCTGTCATGTTGCCGTTACCTAAGGCGCTGCATTTTCTCTACGTCCCCTTACGGCCTTTCTTGTGGCTACTAAGACAAATTAAGCAGCAATCTTCGTTATGAAGGGGGAAATGTAATGCGTGACATGATCTTTTATATAAGAAAAATGTATGCGATTATCGGTTACAAGCTGTTCCTAAATATCATAACCATGATCTTCGTAAGCTTAATAGATGGCATCGGAATCTATTTATTACTTCCCATGTTGAGCATTATCGGTATTCTTAACTTCGATATTCAAAAATCTATTCCTATCCCATGGATTTCTCAGTCGCTAGAGAGTCTATCTGGCGTGTTGAATTTACCTCTAGTATTAGTCTTCTATATTGCGATCGTCGCCGCTCAAGCATTGCTGCAAAGAAATCAAGCCATTCTTAATATGAAAACACAACAAATTTTTATTAAAGCACTAAGATTTGAAACGTATCGCGCTTTAATGGAAGCTAATTGGAAATTTTTCTTAAAGAAGAGGAGGTCTGACTTCAGTCACGTTCTAACGACGGAGCTAGCGCGAGTCGGTCAAGGCACCAATTTTATGCTGCAATTAACGGCGTCAATCATTTTTACCACGATACAAATTGGGCTTGCCTTCTTATTATCCGTAAAATTAACTGCATTAATATTAATTAGTGGTTTAATCATTTTTGTTGTATTACGGAAAAATGTGAAGCGGGCGAAGAAATTGGGAGATCGCTCATCCGAACTTTCACAAAGCTATTATGTGGGCATAACAGAACATTTTAATGGGATGAAGGATATTAAAAGTAACAGGCTTGAAAAGTCGCATTTGATATGGTTTTTGACGTTATGTCAACGCATACAAGCAAATGCGGTGAATTTCGTGAAATTGAATACAAACACCCAATTTATGCATAAAACGTCAGCTGCTGTCTTAGTTGCGGGCTTTATCTTATTATCGTTTGAAGTGCTCCATGTTTCCGCTGGACAGCTCATGCTAATCATCATTATTTTCTCGCGATTGTGGCCAAGGTTTACTTCGATTCAATCTAGTTTGGAATATATCGTATCCATGTTTTCAGCTTTTAAAGCATTGTTAGAACTTCAGAAGGAATGTAAAGCTTCACAGGAGCTAACTTCGCAGGATTATAATGATGAATTGACGGCACTTCAGATTCAAGATGGCATTAGGTGTAAGCATGTATATTTTCGTTATAGCGATGAGGATACAGAATACGCGCTCAGAGATATTACGATGTTCATACCCGCGAATGGGATGACAGCTATAGTTGGAAAATCCGGTGCAGGGAAAAGCACTTTGATTGATATTCTTATGGGGTTGATTCAACCGGAGAAGGGAGAAATTCTCATTGATGGCGAACCTTTATCTCGTGAGAATTTGTTTTCTTTAAGAAGTTCGATCAGCTACGTATCGCAAGATCCCTTCTTATTTCATTCAAGCATCCGAGAGAATTTGAATTTAGTCGTTCCAGATGCAAGCGAGGAGCAAATGTGGGAAGCCCTAACATTCTCCGCATCGGATGAATTTGTCAGAGGGCTTCCACAGGGACTTGATACCGTCATTGGGGATAGAGGGGTAAGGCTTTCTGGGGGAGAACGTCAGCGACTTGTCTTGGCTAGGGCCATATTACGCAGGCCATCCATCTTAGTTTTGGATGAGGCTACAAGCGCTTTGGACAGTGAACATGAATTGAAGATTCAAGAAGCATTAGAGCGTCTTAAAGGGAGCATGACGATTATCGTCATTGCCCACAGGCTATCAACGATTCGAAATGCTGATCAAGTTATTGTGCTAGATAAAGGAGAGATTATCCAGCAAGGGGGATACTATCAGCTATCCAAAGAATCAAGAGGAATGTTTAGCAGATTACTAGGCTATCAAACGGAAACAAGTAGGTAAAAACAACAAAAAAGTAATTGAGTAAGGGATTGCCCTACTCAATTACTTTTTTTGTTTTCAATGCTGTAATAATCATGTTCTTCTAGATAGGTAAGAAGCAAAGAAACGGAGTCCTCGATGCTTAAATTTTCAGTATCGACAATTATATCCGGATTGACCGGAACATCGTATTGGGCGGAGACACCTGTGAAATTAGGGATTTCTCCATTACGCGCCCGCTTGTATAGTCCTTTAGGATCTCTTCTTTCACACTCTTCGAGCGAGCATTTTACGTATACTTCAAGGAAATCCTCAGGTTCAAACAAGTTCCTGACCATAAGGCGATCCTTCTCGTTAGGTGTGATAAAAGCGGAGAGGACAAATAGTCCCGCATCGACAAACAATTTAGAAACTTCACCAATGCGACGTACATTCTCTTTCCGGTCTTGTTCCGAAAACCCTAAATCCACGTTAAGCCCATGCCGTATGTTATCCCCATCTAATACATAGGATCTCATGTTTCTAGCGTGCATTTCCTTTTCTAAAGTGAAAACTAACGTTGATTTTCCCGAACCGGATAAACCAGTGAACCAAAGTGCGCAGCTCTTATGTTTGTTCCTTTCATATCGATCTTGTCTAGTAAGATTGGAGTTATGCCACGTAAGATTGTTGTCGTTGTTCAATGATAGATCACCTCTACAAAATGTATCTTATTAATATATACTATCATATTTTCGTAAATAATGATACAAATCGTATAATTCATTAATGATAATTGCCAAGCTTAAAGGGTAATCTATGAAAAAAATAATAAGTCTTTAGTACTAGTAAAAGAGAAAAGCTGCCGTTCCTCGGCTATTCGATACATATTGTATCGAATAGCCGAGGATGATATAATAAATTAGATGGAGCAATGCTTAGTCTGCTAGTCCTAGCTGATAGCGAGCGTCCTTAAACGGATCAGAAGCAGGACGATAAGATGAGGCATATCTACATAGATACAAAACGTATCATAAATGAAACAAAGGATGTGCACCGAAAGTGAAACGATGGCTTATCTACGCTGTTGGATCAGTTATTATTGGCGGTACCCTTTTGGCAGGTTATCTGTATTGGACAATTGACCCTAGTCGGCATTTTGAACATGTTCAGGTACCTACTCTTGCGACACCCAAAGAGGTCACACCAACAATTTCGTCAGCACCAGCTTCTAGAGCGGAAAACCTTTTCGAAGCAAAGCCAGATGAGCATGAGAAGAAAGTGAGTACTGCATTTAATGTCCTCGTACTAGGTATCGATGCTCGCGGGGAAGAAAATTCAAGATCCGATGTGATTATGGTTGTTCATGTTATTCCATCAGCGCGAAAAGCGAACATCGTATCACTGCCTAGAGATACTAAGGTGAGTATTAACGGTGTCGGATATACCAAAATCAATCACGCTCATTTACTGGGAGAGCAAAAAGGAGGAAATCGCGGAGGGACAGCTGAGGTTCTACAAGTGGTTAGTGACTTTTTAGAGGTTCCGATCAATTATTATGTCAAAACCGATTTTGCGGGATTTGAGGATTTTATTAACACAATAGGTGGAGTAGACGTAGATGTAACTCAAGATATTCGTCTGCGGATGAATAACATTCAGCTACTGTCTGGGAAACAACATCTTGACGGTATTACGGCTCTTGGTTTAGTAAGAGAAAGATGGGCACTTCCTGAAGGAGACTTCGGTCGCCAAAGTGAACAATCTCAAATTCTTAAAAGTATGATCAAGGAACTTTTGGCTCCTGAGCATATCGTGAAAACCGTTGCATTATTGCCAAAGCTGAAGAAAAATATGGTGGACACGAATTTTGAGGATAGTGATACGCTCAGTTTGGTCAGAATGTTTAAGGGCATGAAGGAAGATGATTTTCAATATGCACAGATACCAGGGCATGCTGGATATGATAACGATCCTTTAGTGCAAATGAAATTATATTATTGGATACCTGATATGGTTAAAGTCAGAGCAATCACTGAAAAAATGTTGAAAAATAATTAAGGAGTTGATTCTTCATGCAAGTCGTACAACCCATTCGCGACACCGAGAAAATCGAAGAGATACAACAAATTTTGAAAAATCAATCAGAAAGAGACTGGCTGCTGTTTACTATTGGCATTAATTCGGGTCTCCATCTGAGTGACCTGCTTACATTGCGCGTAAAGGATCTTAAGGATAAGTCGAAAGTCACAATTAAGGAAGAAAAGACGGGAAAAGAAAAAACGTTCTTAATCAATGTTCAACTGAAAGATTGGATTAATGAATATGTGGCCTATATGGATGAGAATAATTACCTATTTCCATCTCAAAGAACAGGCAAACCGATAAAACGAATTAGGGTTTACCGCATTTTAAATGAGGCTGCAAAACAAGCTGGCTTGAATGATATCGGAACGCATACTTTACGGAAGACGTTCGGTTATCACTACTACCAAAAAACAAGAAATATTTCCGTTTTACGCGAGCTATTCAATCATTCGGCACCGTCCGTAACCTTGCGATATATTGGCGTAAATGCAGGAAAAAGCTGATTTTGAAAAACGTCTCGAGATGGACGGTTTTGTACTCGCTTTCATATCTATCTTTGAAAAATACCTTGACACGATACAAGTTGTATCATAAATTAGGTACATAAGATAACAAAACCAAACATAATATGATTCTATATTATATCGGAATGAGGTTCTTGAATGAGTGATAAGGATGTAGTTACGCTCGACATTATGAAGGTATTGCAACAATTGCAAATTGAAAAGGATAAATACATAACGTGGAGCAGTAACGATCCTGACAAGGAATCTGATCTTATTTTAGGGAACGTTCTGCCCTTACAAAAGCGATGAAACGTCGTGCTTCTTCAGCGGTTAATTTGCTTCCATCTACAGTTAATGCGAATTTTTCTAAAATTTTGTCATCGGATAACTCCAAGTTATCAACAAAATCTCTTACATCCGAATCAAGAAACTGGTCAGAGTTATCCGTTCTTCCCAATAAATAATCGACAGATACCTTAAAAAATGATGCGACTTTATTAATGGTATCATAGTCGGGCTCTCTTCTTGAGGTTTCATAATGCGAAAGCGCGGCTCTCGAAATGCCCAGCTTGTTTGCTAGTTCTTCCTGGGTGAGTGCGTGTTTTTCACGCAATAGGGCAATTCTGTCCCCGTATTTAGTCATAAATACATTCCTCTCGATCAATATGAATAATAACATTATAACCATTTTGTTAGAATCATTATACCAGTCTCTGATACATAAGAAAACGAAAAATACAGATTTACTCTATATATCATGATACAAATTGTAACTAAATAAACTTTTTTAAAAAGAAGTAAACAAACGGATGGGGGATGTCTTGTGAACATGCAGAAACACAGTGAAGATATTCTCGCACTTGACTCGCCTGTTTACAGTCACATGAGAATCATCAGGATGTTTGGTAAAAAAAAAGAATCCAAGTTTACAGTGGTTACAATCGAAAAAATGAGTCAAAGAGGCCTGAGCTTTAGGTCATTTTTAAGGCTACCAATAAATGAAAATGTAGTCTGGAGTTTTCAAATCAGACTAGGAGAATCTTATCTAGTAGTAGAGGGGGTAATCCTGAACGCTAAGTTGACTCAACAAGGTTATGCATATGAGATGCAGTGGAACATGAGTGAAGAAAATAGTGAGCAATTGGATCAGTTAGCCGTGAGGCTGCCTCAGATGATTAAGTTGTATAACAAAGCTGCAAGAAGCTATAACCTGTATAGCAACGATAAGGCATCAAGGAAGCAAATCGACTTATTATGCTAATGATGAAGGAATACGGCCCCCTTGTTGACACTCACTGTCATATTTTACCAAATCTAGATGATGGGCCATCTTGTTTAGAAGATTCTGTATCTATGGCCCGCGCTGCTGTAGGGAGTGGCATCCACACGATTGTAGCTACGCCGCATCATGGGATTGGCAAGTATGAGAATATATCGGACTTCATAATAAAAAATGTAATTTGCTTTAATAAGGAACTGGTCGTCAGGAAAATTCCACTGCTCATACTAGCGGGTCAAGAAGTGCGCGTGCATAGTCAGCTAGTGGAGGAGTTATACGCAGGTAAAATTCTCACGCTAAATGGTACACGGTTTATCCTTCTCGAGCTTCCCTCATATGGTGTGCCAAGTTATTTTGATGAGCTGCTCCATGAAGTGTCTATTCTTGGTCTTAGGCCTGTAATCGCGCACCCAGAAAGAAATGCCCAATTTCTAAATAAGCCCATGGTGCTTCAACGATATGTTGAACAAGGCGCTTTATGTCAAATTACAGCTCAGTCCGTTATGGGCTTATTCGGGGCTAAAATCCAAAGGTTCACAATCAACTTATGCCATAACAATTGGGTGCATGTAGTGGCGTCAGATGCTCATAACCTTAAAAGCAGACCTTTCTTGTTAGAACAGAGCTACGAGTACCTGAATAAAAGAATTGGAAAAGAACAAGTGCAATATTTTAAGGATAACGCCTTAAAGATCGTTCGCGATGAGGAAATCGATTCTGTCATACACATGAATAAGAAAAAGAGCTGGTTTGTGCGATGGACTTATCGCAATTCGTATCACAAAAACTGGTGAAATAGGGATGTTCTTTGACAAGATTCAATAGGTTCAACCAGGAAAGTAAATAAATCATGTAATCTTGCTTGACATGATACATTATGTATCTTAGTATAAAGGATATTAAGATACATAATGTATCATAAAAAAATAAAAATGGAGGCCCATATGGAGCTAGAGCTTAAAGATTACGTTCAGATTTTTATGAAAAGGCTGTGGTTGATTGCAGCGGTAGTTGTAGTTACCACCGTCATAACAGGCATCATAAGTTTTTATTATGTTCAACCTGTTTATGAAGCTAACGCAAAGATTATCGTTAATAAGTCCGCTGAACGTCAAGGTGTCCAATACGTTGATCCGAACACGATTAATGCAAGTATCATGCTGATTAACACGTATAAAGAAATCATAAAAACACCGGCAATCATGGATAAAGTGTTAGAGCGTTATCCAGATATTAAACTCTCAGCAGGTCAATTGGCCAGTCGAGTCTCTGTTAATTCTACGAACGAAACTCAGGTTATAACGTTAACATCCAAGGACTTATCCTATAACCAAGCTGTATTGATTGTTAATGCTGTTGTAGAGGTATTTAAACAAGAGATTCCTGCCATTATGAACGTAGATAACGTTACGATCCTCAATAAAGCCAAAGAAATGGCAAATCCGAGTCCAGTAAAACACAATCCAATGAATAATATTGTTCTTAGCTTTCTCGTTTCTTTGATGGTTTCGTTAGGTATTGCATTCTTACTCGAATATCTTGATGACACAATCAAGAGCGATAGAGAAATCGAGAGCTATCTTGGCATCCCTACACTAGCTGTAATAACCAAAATAAAGTCAAAAGATTTATATGGAAGTTCCTCAACGAATCAACAAAGAATGGTTGGTGAAACGACTAGTGTCAAAATTAACCAATAATACTAAGATTCATGATTTAATTACGAGCTCAAATCCGCGATCACCTATTTCTGAAGCCTTTCGCACACTAAGAACCAATATCACTTTTTCTTCCATTGACCAGGAAATCAAAAAAATTCTGATCACATCCGCGCTTCCAGGAGAAGGGAAGTCAACGACAATTGCTAATCTAGCCGTTGCCTATGCACAAGAAAATAAGAAGGTGTTAATCCTTGATGCTGATTTGCGAAAGCCTACTCTCCATCAACGTTTCTTAAAATCTAACAGAGTGGGACTAAGTAATCTATTAGTCAATCAAGTGAAGGTAACCGACGTGATATTAGAAACGGATATTCCCAATTTATCTATTATAACTTCGGGGGCTGTTCCTCCGAACCCATCAGAATTGCTCTCATCTGCCAACATGCAGTTATTGCTGGAGCAGTTAATTAACGACTATGATCTCATTCTCATTGACTCGCCACCTACCTTAGCAGTTACTGACTCCCAAATCCTATCAACGATGTGTGATGGCGTTGTTTTCGTTCTCAACTACGGGAAGGTAAAGCGTCGGTTAGCCAAAAAAGCGTTGTTAAGCCTAGAGCATGTTAAGGCTAGAGTGCTTGGCGCCATCCTCAATAATAAGCCTAGCAAAAAGAACGATTCTTTTTACTACAATTAATCATCAATTTCAATAAAGTAAGGACACTCTTGTATGAGGTAATATCTACTGAACCTTTATCACTGTAGATACTCGATCATGCTGTGGGCGTATAGACGCCTTAGACGTTAATCGTCAATGGTGTGATGTGAGGGTGGGTTAAATGCCCTGTAGTAAAAGTGCTAGTTATTCTGTCTTCACTTATTAAGACAGAATAACTAGCACTTTTATACAACCAGATGCATGGATGAGGAGTAGATTTAGAAAAATGGAGGTAACTGTATGAAAAGAGTTAAAAAAGCGATTATCCCAGCTGCTGGCCTAGGAACAAGATTTCTGCCTGCGACTAAAGCGATGCCTAAAGAAATGTTGCCTATTGTTGATAAACCTACGATTCAATACATCGTCGAGGAAGCCATTGATTCTGGCATCGAAGATATCATTATTGTAACGGGGAAAGGCAAACGCGCCATTGAGGATCACTTTGACAGTGCTTTTGAGTTAGAACAGAAGTTGCTAGAAACTCATAAGTTGGAACTGCTCGAGGAAGTGCAACGATCCTCTAATATGGTTGATATCCACTACATTAGACAGAAGGAACCCAAAGGGCTCGGGCACGCAGTATGGTGTGCGAGGAAATTTATAGGGGATGAACCCTTCGCGGTTTTGTTAGGAGACGATATCGTCAAAGCGGAGGTACCATGTTTACTTCAGCTAATCAATCAATACGAATTAACAGGTAAATCTGTCATAGGTGTCCAACCTATTCCCGAAGAATTTACGCATAGGTATGGCATTATCGATCCGGTTGAGAAATATGGAAGATTGTATCAAGTGAAAAACTTAGTTGAAAAGCCAAGTAAATCGAAGGCCCCATCTAATATGGCGATTATGGGCAGATATATTTTAACGCCTGCCATTTTTGATTTCCTTGAGAAACAAGAGTTGGGTGCTGGCGGCGAAATTCAGCTAACTGATGCCATTCAGAAATTAAATGAGCTTGAGAAAGTGTATGCTTACAATTTCGAAGGCACGAGATATGACGTGGGTGAAAAATTAGGGTTTATACTGACATCTCTTGATTTTGCGTTAATGAATAAGGAACTTAGTGCTCCGCTAATGGCTGCGCTAGAAGAGATACTCAATAGAAAAAATACTTATGTTGGATAGGAGTATGAACTATGAGTGTATCTGATTTAGAAGTAGTTGTAGAGCGAAACAAACCCTATCAATCAACCCAACAGCCGATTACGCTCAAACGTAACCTCACCGGTTATCTCTTTGGTAAGAGAGTAGCCGATATTGTCCTATCCTTTGTAGGCATTCTTTTTCTAACGCCACTCCTCGTTCTTATTAGCATCTGGATCAAAGTAGAAGACAGGAAGGGCCCTGTTTTATTCAAACAAGATCGTGTAGGTAAAGACGGTAAAGAGTTTCATATGTATAAGTTTCGATCGATGGTCAATAATGCCGAAGCGCTTTTGCCGGACTTGTTAAGTAAAAATGAAGTAAGTGGAGCTATGTTTAAAATTAAAGACGACCCTAGGGTAACGAAAGTCGGAAAATTTATTAGAAAAACTAGCATAGATGAGCTTCCCCAATTATGGAATGTTCTAAAAGGTGAAATGAGTCTGGTTGGACCAAGACCAGCGTTACGTAGAGAAGTTGCCGAATACACGGCTCATGATAAACAAAGATTGATTGTCACACCTGGCTGTACAGGTCTTTGGCAGATCAGCGGAAGGAGCAACCTGGGATTTGATGAAATGGTTGAATTGGATCTGCAGTACATCTCTGAACGAAGTCTTTTCAATGATTTCAAAATCATCTTGAAAACGGTGGTTGTTCTGTTTGGCTCCAAAGATGCTTTCTAATATCAATTACTAATGAGGTGCATGATGGAACAAGGGGCTAGGATTTATGTAGCTGGACATAGGGGTTTAGTTGGTTCAGCCATTTTGAGGAAATTGGAAGCGAGCGGTTATACAAATTTAGTGTATCGCAGCAGTTCTGAATTAGACCTTAGAAATTTTGATGAAGTTCTCTCTTTTTTTCTCAAGGAAAAGGTGGATTATGTCTTCTTAGCAGCTGCTAAAGTTGGGGGCATTGTAGCTAACAATGATTACCCGGCTGACTTTATTAGAGACAATCTGCTCATTCAAACGAATGTGATTGATGCAGCATTTCAAACAAGGGTTGATAAACTACTATTTTTGGGTTCAACGTGTATTTATCCGAAATTAGCTCCTCAGCCGATTAAGGAACAATATTTGTTGACTGGAGAGCTCGAACCTACGAATGAGCCTTATGCTATAGCCAAGATTGCTGGAATTAAAATGTGTCAGTCCTACAATCGTCAGTATGGAACGAAATACATTTCCGTCATGCCGACGAATTTATATGGACCAAACGATAATTTTGATTTGGAAAAATCGCATGTCTTACCTGCATTAATTAGGAAAGTTCATGAAGCCAAAGAGAATAATGAACCTCAAGTGGAAATTTGGGGCAGTGGAACACCCAAACGAGAGTTTTTACATGCGGATGACCTAGCGGATGCTTGCTTATTCCTAATGGATAATTATGAAGCGAATGAAATTATTAACGTAGGCGTTGGCCAGGATATTTCCATTAAAGATCTGGCAGAGCTGGTGAAGCAAGTGGTTGGTTATGAGGGGGAGTTAACTTATAACACATCTAAGCCAGATGGCACTCCACGAAAGTTAGTTGATGTAACCAAAATCTCTAATCTCGGTTGGCACGCGCAAATTCCGCTGGATGCCGGAATTCGCTCCGCCTATCAGTGGTTTTTGGATCACCACGCTTTGATTACAAAATAACAACATAAAATGGAGGAAAGCATAATGGTATCAGCTTTAATTACAGGAGTAACAGGGCAAGACGGGTCATATTTAGCTGAATTTTTGTTAGAGAAAGGGTATAAGGTATATGGTCTTCGTAGACGTACTAGCACACCTAACTATGAGAATGTCGCTCACATTAAAGACAAAATTGAATGGATTTCTGGCGACCTAACGGATTTGGCATCGCTGATTGAGGCTGTAAGAATCTCTCAACCTGATGAAGTATACAATCTTGCTGCACAATCCTATGTAGCTGCATCATGGCCGCAACCTATTGCAACGGGCCAAATTACGGCATTATGTGTGACGAATATGTTAGAAGCCGTAAGAATTGCCAAGCCAGATGCGAAATTTTATCAGGCGTCCAGCAGCGAAATGTTCGGGAAAGTGGTAGAAACTCCGCAAAAGGAAACAACACCATTTTATCCACGCAGCCCTTACGGTGTGGCTAAGGTTTACGGACATTGGATTACGGTAAACTACCGCGAGAGCTTTAATATGTTTGCTTGCTCAGGAATTTTATTTAATCATGAGTCACCGCGTCGCGGCTTGGAATTTGTTACACGTAAAGTAACGGATGCTGTAGCAAGAATTAAACTAGGCGTTCAAACGGAGCTTAGAATGGGTAATCTGGATTCCTTACGTGATTGGGGCTTCGCTGGCGATTACATCAAGGCAATGTGGTTGATGCTTCAACAAGACGAAGCGGATGATTTCGTTATTTCAACAGGTGAGATGCATACAGTAAGAGAGTTACTTGAAGTCGCGTTCTCTTATGTAGGCTTAAATTATGAGGATTATGTCATCATCGACCAAGCCTTTGTCCGTCCTGCTGAGGTTGACTTGCTGCTTGGAGATTGCACGAAAGCCAAAGAGGTTCTGGGTTGGGAACTTGAGGTTGGTTTTAAACAATTGATTCATATGATGGTTGATGAAGATTTGAGAAGAGTTGCGGCTGAGAGCAGATATAATGAACTCATGATTTCACGTTAAACACAAGGTTACCCAATTGAATACATAGTAAACAGGGGCATCGAGAGATGCCCTATTTGGGGAGAGAAAAATATTTTGAGCTTAATTAAAAAGTTATATTTCTATCTGATTTACCTCTATAACAAAATTATTTTAAAAAAGCAACGAGTGCACATTACGAATAAGACCATTTCCAATATTCGCGGGAAGCTCTTTGTTAATAATAAGGGGAAACTGACAATTGAAGATCATGTGAGAATTAATTCACGGTATAGAAACAATCCAATCGGTGGTCAGACTTTTACAAGCTTTGTCGTGAGCGCGAATGCGGAACTCATTATCAAAAGTGGCGTTGGGTTATCGAATTCAGCCATTGTAGCTCATAAAAGGATTGTCATTGAAGAAAATGTTTATATCGGTGGCGATTGTAAAATCTACGATACAGATTTCCATTCCTTGGATTACGACACTAGGTTGGCGAATGATAACGACATCAGAACGAAAGAGGTAACGATTGGCAAGGGAGCGTTCATTGGCACGGGCAGTATCATTCTAAAAGGTGTAAGGATTGGTGAAAAAAGCATCATCGGAGCAGGTTCTGTTGTGACTAAAAGCGTGCCGCCCAACGAGATCTGGGCCGGAAATCCAGCGAGGTTTATTAAAAAACTGGGGGAAGAAGTAGAGAAAAGCTACGCCAATATACGATCATTATAGTCGGAGATTAGGAGAACATGATGGAACTTTTCTTGAAAAAATTACGATCTAAGGAACCAAGCAGATCTTCAATGGTTAAGAGAAGTATACTCATTAATTTCGGAGTGAAAGGGATCTCTATATTCATAAACTTTTTACTGGTTAGAGTCACGTATGATTTTTTGAAAGATAAAGAAACCTATGGGGTTTGGTTGACCATTCTGTCTGTTTTGTCCTATATCTCTCTTTTTGATATGGGATTAGGAAATGGTTTGAGAAATAAGCTTGCTGAAAAAATTTCATTGAAACAATTTGATCATGGAAAAATGTATGTCAGTACAGCATACGGCGTGTTAGGCATAATTGTAGGAGTACTCATTCTTATCTTCCTAGCTGCTAATCAATTTTTACATTGGAATGATATTTTTAATATCACTAGTGATAAAGTGAAGTTGGATACCCCAATTACGATCATCTTGGTTTCCTATCTGTTTATCTTTTTCTTCTCCTTAATCAACTCCGTTTCGTTCGCTAATCAAGACTCATCCATACCAGGAATAATTACGTTGATTACCAATCTGCTTATCGTAATTTCTATATATGTATGCCATTTAATGGGTTCATCTAGCATTTTTACATTGAGTATTATTTTTAGTGAAGTAACGCTGCTAGTCCTAATTTGCGCAAATATATATTTATTTTCATATAAATATAAAGATATAGTACCCAAGAGAACATTAGTAAAAAGAGCGGTAATTGGCGACATCCTTAATGTTGGGGTGAAGTTTTTTCTCATACAAATCATGTCTATGGTCATTTTTATGAGCAGCAGCATGGTTATCCTTCAATCCTTGGGGGCTAATTATGTAACTGAATATCAAATTGTATATAAGTATTTCAGTGTTTTCATCATTGCCTCATCCTTAATCATGACGCCACTATGGTCGGCTTATACGGATGCTTATGTTCGAAAAGATTTTGTATGGATCAGGAACACAATCCGCAAGCTAGTTAAATTGATGATCCCTTTAACGATTTGTATTTTTGGCTCTATATTCTTTGCTGATTTTGTTATCAAGATTTGGATGGGAGAGTCTTTTAATATTAGCCTGAGTTTGTATCTATTAATGGCTGTATACACAATGATCTACATCTGGATCAGTATTTTCGCCTATTTACTCAATGGTACGAACAAACCGAATATTCAGCTGATTACTTTATTGATAGGAGGAATAATTAACATTCCGATATCCTTATATTTTGCTAAAACTTTGGGTCTAGGCAATTCAGGGATTGTACTGGGGTCGATTTGTGCCTTATCCTTATTCGCCTTGGCAGGACCGATTCAAGTTTATTATGAATTCTATAATAAAAAGCGCACGCAGGAAGGCCCGATTACAAGCCTTGAAGGAGCAGAATGAATGTATGAAAAACAATACGATGGAAAGTGTTGGTCCCTATGAATATTGTATATTTATGTAATTACATGCTGGATGATGTTTTGGCGCTCAGGAAAAACCAGAATACGTATGCACAGGCAGCTAACAATAAAATCAATCAAATTAGAACTTCCTTGGAACTAAACGGGCATGAGGTGTCGATTCTTTCCAATGCTTTAATGAATAACAGGTCTTTTAAATGGTTTAAGGGATTTAACAGTAAGCTGGATAAAAACTTGTTTTATATTTCCATCTTTGATTTTCCTCTTTTGAACACCCTCTCCTCTATTCTCTTTATGTGCTTTCGCATATTCAGGATGCATCGGAAAAAGAAAATTGATTACATTCTCTTCTGGAATTATAAACCAGAGGTGGCCTTAGTCGCTTACATATGCAAATGGATGCTCGGCATCCGGATCATTGTTGATTATGAGGATGGTTACTTTACTTTGCAGCATATCGGACGTAAAAGGCATATATTTAACTTCGTTGAAAAAGTAGTAAGTAAATATGTGGATGGGGCAATTCTCATATCTGAACAATTGATTTCCAGGATCAACGATAAGCCGTACGTTATATTAAATGGGTTAACCAATCAAAAGGTTTTGAATTATAAAGGAGAAAGGAAAAAGTCTGACGTCATAACGCTGATGTATGCAGGCGGACTTGATTATGAAAGAGGCATTGATGTATTAATTCAAGCGTTAACGTATACGAATCAACCGTTTATTTTAAAGGTTTCAGGTAAAGGTCCCTTAAGCGACATGTTTGAAAAAGAGAAAGATCCCAGAATTCAGTTCTTGGGATTCTTGGATTATGAAGAATCGATTAAACAGATGTATGAGTCCGATATTTTAATTAATCCGCAACGCGAGAAAATTGAATTTGCTCAAGCGTCTTTTCCTTCCAAAATATTTGATTATATCGCTACAAATAGCTTGATTATTTCTTCGAATATCGGCAATATGCGGAGATTTAGCAATAATTCATTTTATATTTATGAAGAGGACGATCCGAAGGAATTAGCAGCGAGAATAGACGAAGCGATCCAAGATATACAAAGTAATGTGATCACAGAGAAAAAGTTAGAAATCAGTAAGATTAGAGATAAATTTCTTCCTAAAAATGTGGGCAGGGATATCCTTCAAACCTTAATGAAGAGTGAGTCATAGAAGAGAAACGAGGTGAAACTCATTTGGACCGGTTCATTAGACCGCTCATTATTCTTTTGCTAATTTTTTCTGTGTTGCCCTTTTTACCAGAAGCTCTGACAGACATTTTGGCAGGTCGAACATCGTATTATAAATTTGCGATTAATCAACCGTTATTTAATTTAAACCTTCGGTATATGAAAGATTACGTACTCGTCTTATTATTGCTGCTAATCGTCATGAAAGATGCTGGTCAAAGATACAAACGTGCATTTGAGCAGTCCTTTCTTTTTTACTATTTGTTCATTTTGTTAATTCTTTATGGTGTCACTGTCATGGCTGTAGAGTTGAACGTATTTAGTATCCCTCAAGTTTTAGCTGGCTTAAGGCCGCTGCTCTTAGCATTCGTGGGCTTTAAAGTATTGAATCACTTTAAAGATGTTAGATTTTTGAAGCTGTTTATGAAAGTTCTGATTAGTTTACTTTTTATAGAGCTGCTTGTTATCGTAACCCAATTCTATATATTTACCAAGGTCTACGGCATCGTTAATCCGTTCTCCCTGCGCTTGATTGGTACATTCGGCGGGATTGCAGTATCCGGCTACTTCGCTGTCTCTACATCCTGCATAGTGTTTGTGTTGCAAAGCAAAGGAATTAAAGATTTTCAGATGAGGCACACCTATTTGCTTCATATGGCTTGTTTTCTGGTCGCTGGATGCTCTGGAACTAGGACGGCTATTATTGGTTGTATGCTAGTCATACTTACCTCCGTTGTCCGATCGATTATAGCGAAGGATGGAACGAAAAGGGCGAATTATTTAATTATTAGCATTCTTGCATTTTCAAGTATTGTCGCATCCCTTGTGCTACAATTCGTAACAAAAATTGCGGACCGCGGCGATATCCTTCAAGTTCAGCTTGAAAACGGCAGGATTAAAATTATTACTGATTATATAACGAATAATTCGTTATTTAATATTTTATTCGGAAAAGGAATTGGGTATGGAACCAACGCAAGCGTCATTTTGAACAGGCAATATGAGCTGAACATGCAAACAGAAATTGTAGATGGCACAATCAATTCCATTATCATGCAGTATGGATTTATCGTTATGTGTCTTGTACTCCTATTGACGATACGATGGGGTATTCTCTTTGTAAACAACAAGGGGGCGATTAGTCTCAATGCCATCCTCTTGTTAAGTGTTGGGGCGCTGCTTTGTTTTGCAACGAATATCTTTGAGCAATATGTGTTAATGTTACTCCTCACTGTAGCTTACTACTTACAAGCGGCTCATTTTGACAATAAAGATGAGAGTAAGCAGCAAGTTCACGATCAGCCCTTATCTACGAATACGTATAGAGCACGAATACCATTATGAAATGAAAGAGGTAGAGTATGAAAATTTTGCACGTTTTACCTCACTTGGCTACTCGCTACGGAGGCCCCGTCAAGGCGGGCATAGAAATGGCTAGCTCATTGGTGAGGCTGGGCCATGAAGTAAGTATTTTTACAACAAACATTGATGGACCGGGTAATTTAGATGTCCCCTTGGATGCTCCAGTATTTAAAAATGGGGTTGAAATCAGGTACTTTCCGGTACAACAGCCAAGATTTTGGCATACCTCACTAGCATTGGCCCGCGCTTTGAAAAAAGAAATACCGAAGTATGATATCGTCCATATTCACTCGCTATATTTATTTCATAGCCTTGTAACGGGCCACTATTGCAGAAAGTTTAATGTGCCCTACATCGTACGTCCTCACGGTACATTAGATCCATTTATGTATAAACGTCATCGTTTAAGAAAAAGCGTGATGGAAGTATGGTTTGAAAACAATAATATTAAAAAAGCTGCCGCTCTTCACTATACGGCTGCGGAGGAGATGACATTAGCGGAACCAGTAACGTTCAATGCGCCCGGGTTTGTTGTTCCCAATGGTTTGAACGTAACGGAATATGATCATTTACCCGCTAAAGGAAGCTTCCGTCAGGAATACCCTGAATTAGAAGGGAAGAAAATCATCTTATTCTTTAGTCGCATTAACTTCAAAAAAGGACTCGACATCTTGATTGAGGCGTTCCATCTTGTTCATCAAAAGCATGAGGATACGGTACTTGTCATAACCGGACCAGATAACGAGGGCTACGGCGATAAAGTAAGAGAGTGGATTCAAGCTAAGCATCTCACCGATAAGGTGATCTTCACGGGGATGCTGACAGGTGATAAGAAGCTAGCTGTTTTAAGAGATGCTGATTTGTTCGCATTACCTTCGTACTCCGAGAATTTCGGTATCGCGGTCGTTGAAGCTATGGCTTGCGGAGTGCCAGTAGTCATCTCGGACAAAATTAATATTTGGCGAGAAGTCGTTGCTAATCAGGCAGGAAGCGTATCGCCGTGTGACCCCGTTCAATTCGCGAAGGAAATGAATGTGTTATTGGAAGATCAGCAATTAAGCGAAACAATGGGGATCAACGGGCAAAACATGGTTAGAGATTACTACCAATGGGATAAAATCGGACTCTCCTTAGAGAAAGAATACACGCATATCCTGCATGAAAGAAACCGTAACGGGCTGCAATCTGCCCAAGTCAGAGGGGATGCCAGTGTCAACTAATAAAATATTGCTATACAGCATTAACTATGCGCCTGAATTGACAGGGATAGGTAAATACAATGCTGAAATGGTAGCGTGGTTAGTCCAAAATGGCTATGAAGTGCGCGTCGTCACGGCGCCTCCCTATTACCCTGAATGGAAGATCAAACAAGGTTATTCTGGGAAAACGTATACCAATGAGCGAATGCACGGAGCTGAGGTGTGGAGATGTCCATTGTGGGTACCTAAGAAGCTATCAGGTGCGAAGCGTTTGATGCATTTGGCCTCTTTTGCTGTAACCAGCATTCCTGTGATCATCAGACAAATGGCATGGAAACCTAACTTAATCATTGTTGTAGAACCGCCATTGGCCATTTCGCCAGTGGCTATTTTATTGTCCAAAATGTTCAAAGTGAAGAGTTGGCTGCATGTGCAAGATTTAGAAGTGGATGCGGCATTTGATTTAGGCATTTTGCCTCAAAATAAAGGCATCAAATCCATTGTTATGGGTGTAGAACGATGGATGATGAAGAAATTTACGATTGTTTCGTCGATTTCCAGCTCTATGAATGATCGTTTGCTTAAGAAAGGGGTCGCCCAAGATCAAATTCGATTTTTTCCAAACTGGGTCGTTGTATCGGATATATTTCCACAGCGTCAGCCGGTATTGACTTACAGAGAGCAGCTTGGTATCCAAGGCGATGACGTTGTTGTTCTATACTCGGGCAATATGGGAGCGAAGCAAGGCTTGGAGATCTTGCTTGAAGCAGCGGAAAAGCTAGTTACGAACCCTCGAATTCGATTTATTTTGTGCGGAGACGGTGCGGCGAAAGAAAAGCTTATGGAAATTGCCGTGCAAAAAAAATTGCGCAATGTCGATTTTATCCCTTTGCAGCCCAAAGAAGCCTTGAACGACTTGCTGAATACGGCGGACATACACGCTTTAATTCAGAAAAAGAACGCGTCCGATTTAGTCATGCCCTCGAAGCTCACAGGGATGCTTGCTAGCGGCCGTTCCATTATCGCTACTTCGGGCGAAAACACGGCTCTCTACGATGTTATGAAGAAAGCGGCAGCAGGCATTGTTGTTCCGCCAGAGGATCTGGAGCAGCTAACAAAGGCGATACAGCAGCTCGCTCAAAATGAATCAGGCCGAACGGTGTACGGTCGCAATGCTCGTGAGTATGCTCTGAATTGTTTAAGCATTGATTCTATCATGGCGAATTTTGAAAAGGACTACACAGACTTAGTAAGTCCGAGGAGCGTCACGAAAAGTAGAGCCAATATGCATACGCATTAATAACCCGTTGTTTCAATAAGGAGTAATGGATTGTGAAAAACAAAATTCGATTAGACCTCTACAACCAAGATTGGTACACGAGAGGGAGAAATAGCATTGTTGTCTTGCTCTGGTGGTTTATACAAGGAAGTGTTTTTAAATACTCCATTCATAATATGTATGGCTGGAGAAGGTTTCTGCTTAGACTGTTTGGCGCAAAGATTGGCAAGAACGTTCAGGTGAGAGCTTCGGCAAGATTCACCTATCCATGGAAAGTAGTCATCGAAGACTATTCTTGGATTGGAGATAACGCTGAATTGTATAGCTTGGATGCTATACATGTTGGGAAGCATTGCGTAATTTCTCAGAATAGTTACTTATGCACGGGAACTCATGATATTCATGATCCCCACTTCGGCCTAATTACCAAACCAATTCATATTAAAGATGGGGCTTGGGTGGCAAGCGACTCGTTTATTTACCCTGGCGTTACGATCGGTGAAATGTCTGTAGTGGCTGCTAGAAGTACGGTTATTAAAGATATTCCAATGAACGAGGTTCACGCAGGAGCCCCTGCCAAATATCTCAAACAACGATTTGAAGCAGCTTCGCTTTTGGCCTTGGACACCATATCGGCAAGCTAACTAATTTGAAGAGAGAAATCGGAGGAGTAGAAATGAAAATAACTGTCATTGGAACCGGCTATGTTGGATTAGTATCCGGTGTTTGTTTTTCTAACCTTGGTAATGAAGTGACTTGTGTAGATAAAGATAAATCAAAGATTGATATGCTGCATCGTGGGGAGGTTCCTATCTATGAACCTGGGCTCAAAGAGCTGATCGAACATAATGTGCAGGAAAACAGGCTGTCATTTACAGGTGAACTGGCTCATGCAGTCAAAGAAGCAGAAGTTATTATTCTCGCCGTCGGAACGCCTTCCCTACCGAATGGCGAAGCCAATCTGCAATATATTGAGCAAGCTGTAAGAGAAGTGGCTCTTGCGATGAATGAATACAAAATCATTATGACGAAAAGTACAGTACCTGTTGGAACGAATGAGCGAATCAGTCAAATTATAGGTCAACTAACGGAGCTGCCGTTCGACGTTGT
This sequence comes from Paenibacillus sp. SYP-B3998, assembly GCF_010820665.1. GTDB lineage: Bacteria > Bacillota > Bacilli > Paenibacillales > NBRC-103111 > Paenibacillus_E. Next base: position 313,507 of record NZ_JAAIKC010000004.1, read on the forward strand.
TTCTGTGCCTGAATTCTTAAGAGAAGGATCAGCGGTGAAAGATACGTTCAACCCAGACAGAATTGTTATTGGCGTTAACAGCCAAAGAGCAGAAGAGAAAATTGTACACCTGCACAAACCCCTTACAGAAAATATCATCGTGACGGACGTTCGGAGCGCCGAAATGATTAAATATGCGTCCAACGCTTTTCTGGCAACGAAAATTTCCTTCATTAATGAAGTTGCTAACATATGTGAAAAAGTCGGCGCAGACGTAACGATGGTTGCCAAGGGAATGGGGCAGGATCGCCGGATTGGCTCCTCCTTTTTATCGGCAGGTATCGGGTATGGAGGCTCCTGTTTCCCCAAAGATACGAATGCGTTGATCCAAATAGCGGGCAATGTCGAATACAATTTCAAATTACTAAAAGCGGTAGTCGAAGTGAATACAGATCAACGCTTTAATATTATTGATAAATTAACCAAAGTATTTGGCGATCTCGAAGGTAAAACAATTGGTATCTGGGGGTTGGCGTTTAAACCGAATACAGATGATGTAAGGGAAGCCCCAGCGATTGAAATTGTTGAAACATTAGTCAGATTAGGAGCTAAATTAAGGCTTTACGATCCAATTGCCATGGAAAAGTTTAAAGGTATTATCGGGATTAAGGGTTTGGAGTATTGCACGAATGCGCTTGAAACGGCGATTGGCTGCGATGCAATCTGCTTGCTCACGGAATGGGATGAATTTTGCAAGATTGATTTATCCGAATTAAAACGAGTCATGCATACACCTGTCTTGATTGACGGTAGAAATGTATTTAGTGAGCAGCAGATCAGGGATACCTCCTTTCAATATTATTCGATCGGTCGCCCGCAAATCACTCGTCTTACCGACGTGGAACAATTAGAACGAGTCAATTGATGTGAAGACAGTAGCGTATTACATATCTGACTACGGATACGGTCACGCAGCTAGAAGTATTGCTGTGATTCGAGGTTTACTAGAACGCAGTCCCTCCTTACAAATAAGGATTTGTACGGCGTTCCCATTAAACTTCGTCAAGCAATCATTAGCTGCGTTTCCCCAAGTCAAATATCGAGAGGTTGTTAATGATATAGGATTCTTTCTCGCAGAAAACTCGCTAGAGCCTGATATACCAAGATTAAAGCAAGCATACGATCAATTTATGGCAACCGCTTCAGAGCACATTGCAGAAGAACAGGCATTCTTATTGCAAGAAGCCATCGACATCGTTATTTCTGACATCGCACCAATCCCTTTTCTAAGTGCGGATCAACTAGGGATTCCCTCCATCGGTATCTCCAATTTCACTTGGTATACGGCATACAAAGCCTGGCTACCAGAAAGCAAATTACATTTTTTGAAACAGGCCTACCGTAAGATGGATCATTTTATTTCATTAGCTGGGTCTGATGAGCCTCCTTGGGGCAAGCGTTCGAATCAATCCTTTGATTTTATTAGTAGAGAAGTAAATCCTATGGAAGTAGAACGAATTACACGCAGGATGAACCGCGATCCCTCCAAAATACTTGTTTATATAGGTTTTGGTATGAAAGTGAATATCGCTGAGCTTTCTTCTTGGGCGATTTGGAATAGCAGCAGCGCTACTTTTATTGTTTCACAAAGCCATGCTTTCGAGCATCCCAATGTCACGGTAATCCCGAATGATTATGCAGAATCTCAACACTATATTGCTGCATGTGATCTGGTCATAACCAAGGCAGGATGGGGGACAGTTAGTGAGGCAATTAGCAGTGGCAAGCCTGTATTTATTATTAATAGAAACGGTATGCAGGAGGATAGCCATACGATCCGATATCTGCAAGAAAGGAACCTTTGCAAGTTAATCGAGTGGGAGGATGTACCTGTAATGTCCATCGAACCAAGCTTGTTGTCAGAGCAGCAAAGAAAGCGGCGCCAGATTATACCAAGCTTGGATCACAAAAGTGAAATTCTAAGTTCAATTATGAACCTAATCGAAAAAAATAACCATGAGAGAAGGAAGGAAACGAGATGAAAATTGTCCTATTATCCGGAGGCTCTGGTAAGCGCTTATGGCCATTATCCAATGATTCACGTTCTAAACAGTTTCTTAAAGTGCTAGAGAATGAAGAAGGAACGATGGAATCGATGGTTCAACGTGTATGGCGACAAATTGAGAAAGTGAATCTGGCTGAATCCACGTATGTCGCTACGGGCAAAGGTCAACTAGATATGATCTATAGTCAACTCGGGGCCAGTGCGCCAATCATCGTAGAACCAGAGAGGCGAGATACGTTTCCGGCAATTGCGTTAGCGGCAACCTATTTATATTCCATTGCGGGTGTTGGTTTAAATGAAGTAGTGGCCGTGTTACCTGTGGACCCTTACGTTCAGAATGAATTTTTCGGGAAAATCAAAGAATTAGAAGACATGGTGATAGCGTCTGGTGCGGATCTCGCATTAATTGGCGTGAAACCGACGTATCCTTCAGAAAAATATGGCTACATTGTACCGGAAGCAACTGAGCATAGTTATTCGTACAGCAAAGTTAGTCACTTTACAGAAAAACCCCAAGAAGACCAGGCGAAACTTTTGATCCAACAAGAGGCGCTTTGGAATTGCGGGGTTTTTGCTTTTAAATTGGACTATCTCATTAATCTGCTTATTGAAAAAGGGCTGCCGATTCAATATGAGGAAATGGTCAAACAATATGGTGATTTAAGTAAAATCAGCTTTGACTATGAAGTTGTTGAGAAAGCTAAGCATGTGGTGGTTACGCCGTATGAGGGCTATTGGAAAGACCTGGGTACTTGGAATACGTTGACAGAAGAAGTGAACTCTCATTTGATTGGTAACGGAATTATTAGTGATGATTCGAAGAATACCCATGTAGTCAATGAATTAGATATTCCAGTTACGGTTATTGGTTTATCGAACATAGTAGTGGCCACGAGCCCCGATGGCATTCTTGTTGCTGATAAAGCAATGAGTCCTAGAATTAAAGACATTATGAAAAATATAGAGCAAAGACCCATGTATGAAGAGCGTCGTTGGGGTTGGTATAAAGTACTGGATTACAGTACGCTTACCGAAGGAAGCCAAGTGCTAACCAAAAGAATCTGCATACACGCAGGCAAGAATTCCAGTTATCAGCTTCATCACAAGCGTAGTGAGGCCTGGACGATTATTTCCGGCGAAGGAGAACTCGTGTTAAACGAGAAGCTGATTCATGTAAAAGCAGGGGATGTTATCCAAATACCGATGCGTTCTAGGCATAGCATTCGTGGGATTACCGATTTAGAGTTTATTGAGGTGCAAACAGGAAGTGAACTTGTCGAGGAAGATAACATACGGCTTTTCATGAGTTGGGAAGAAATTGCGCAAACTGTGATTTAAGATTAAATAACGCCCTGAAATTGTCTAACAGGCAATTTCAGGGCGTTATTTATTTTCAAAAAATAGATAAAATATCGATTACCCCCTTGCTTTGTTACATATCGTATCATATAATATGAAATATATACATATTGTAACAGGAAGCGACATTTGTTTTAACAACCTATGAGGAGGGGCCAATCGATGATAAATATTGACATGGTTTTTTGTGTGCAATGCAATTCAATATTAGCCAAAGGGAAGGCAGATAAAATTTTTAAGACAGGATATTACAAAACGACAATTCCCTTAGGACATTGCAAAGAGTGTGCTTGTGCAAAAAGACAAGAGTTTGGTATCGAAGTCATTCCAAGTGTTCAGGATTGTCGGACAGAATATGTAACTCCTGTTGCATTATTTGCATAAGCGAAGATCCTCTTACAATGATTTCTAGATGGTATAAGATAGGTGGTAAGAAGGAACATATGCCTAACGAATAGAGAGGCTGGATATCTTGGAAACGTTGGTTATCTAGCATCGGATGTCTTATATTGGGAGTCGCGGCCCTGCTCATAGCATCTTATTATATGCCATAGCCAATTTTCCACTGGATGCAAAGCGCAGGACAGTAAGCAAGATTTCCTGCTGACACGAAAAAGTAATTTATTCATACAACATAATGTAATCGCTTTCATTCAATAGAGAAATTAAAGCCACCCCTTTACGAATGTACGTAGGAATGGCTTTTTTGCATTTAATTCAACAGATGCTTATAAGCGCTATAATCAATCTGCTGCTTTTCCAGGAAGCTCATTAGGCTCTTGTAATCGCGCCGTGGTGTAGCAAGGATATAGCCTTCAATGCAGTGATTCCTTGTTACTTCGTTTGCCCCTTTTTCTAGAGCAACTTGCCCTATTCGCGCAGCAATGGAATGCTTGGCGATATCCCGGAAAGCCGTAGGTACAGGAGATACTAATTGATCTAGGAACAATTTGGACTCATCAGTCCATAAGTGTCGAGAGGTGTCGACATAATGATTTTGCCAGTCAAGTTTGGATTTTCCGTCTTCCTTGGGAAGTACTTTGAGAAATTTACGGAACATGAAGTATCCGCCTACGGACATAAAGAACAGTAAAACACATACCCAAAAAATGATGAACCACATAAAAAAATCGTTAGCCATGTATTTGTCACCTCAATAAATTTGCAAATTCATATCACATGAATTATACCTTATTTCTAGATTTCTTGCGACATTACGAGTAAAATAGGGGAAGCACCGAACAACTGTAAAGGAGTTATCGACTATGCCTAAGATTGGTTCGCACGTTTCGTTCTCAGATAAAGGTCTGTTAAATGCAGCTGAAGAAGCTATTTCATACGGATCATCTACATTTATGATATATACGGGGGCACCGCAGAATACCCGCCGTAAACCGATTGAAACCCAATATATTGAAGAAGGCAAAGCTTTGATGGACAAGCATGGGATTGGAGAAATTGTCGTACATGCTCCTTACATCATCAATCTCGGTTCTTATAAAGAAGATACGTTCGAGCTGGCTGTGCGCTTCTTGCAGGAGGAAATTCACAGAACGGATTATATTGGAGTTCGCAATATTGTCCTTCATCCAGGCGCATACACGGATAAAGACGCCGAATTCGGCATCGCACGTATTGCGCAAGGCTTGAACGAAGTCCTTGAAGGAGTTAAAAGTACGAACGTTAATATCGCCCTGGAAACGATGGCAGGCAAGGGGACAGAGATCGGGAGAAGCTTTGAGGAAATTGCCGCAATCATGGACAAGGTACAGGATAACGCTAGGCTTACGGTATGTTTAGATACCTGCCACATTCACGATGCAGGCTATGATATTGTTAATGATCTTGACGGTGTACTGGATCATTTTGATCGCGTGGTTGGCTTGAACAAGCTGGGTGTTATTCACTTGAATGATAGTAAGAATCCACGCGCAGCCAGCAAAGACCGTCACACACCGTTAGGCTCTGGATGGATTGGTTTCCAAGCGATGAACAATGTGGCGAATCATGAGAAGCTGCAGCATTTACCGATGATTCTGGAGACGCCTTGGATCGGCAAAGAAGACAAAACCCAACGCCCGATGTACGAGGTAGAGATTGCGCTGCTTAGCGGTAATTTAAGCGAGCGCTTTGGTAGTGAGTTCTTGGATCAGGTGGAGCGGATTAACCATTTGCTCGGGAAAAAGGATATTCATCATCGCGATTTCGTGTTGAACACGTGGGAATTGCTCAAAACAGATGCAAAATCGAAAAAAGCCGACGGCCGCGAGCCAATGGAGCGCTTATACGATATCATTCATGAAGAGCGTCTTCTACCAGAGTTAAGTGAAGAACAAATTAATCAACGTCTAGTCGTATGGCTTGCAGGACAAGAGGTCTTGAAGCACGCTTAATCTATATGTGAATGCTCAGGAGGAACAACATGGATGTGGTAAATAACGTCGCCCCGGCTCGGGGGCATATTTCAAACGCTAATCGAGCCAGAATGCTCATTTCGTGTCCAGATCAGCCTGGAATCGTAGCAGCAGTATCGCAGTTTTTGTTCGAATACGGAGCAAACATCGTTCAATCAGATCAGTATACAATGGACCCGGAAGGCGGTATGTTTTTCATCCGCATCGAATTTGATTTGCCTGATCTGGATGCGCGTACCGAGCAGCTGAAAAAGGATTTTTCCCAAGTTGCCGACAGGTTTCATTTGGACTGGAGCCTATCCTTGGCAAGCCGCAAGAAGAAATTGGCGATTTTTGTTTCCAAGGAAGATCACTGCTTGCTAGAGTTGCTATGGCACTGGCGAGCTGGGGATCTCAATGCGGACATTGCGATGGTTATTAGTAATCATCCAGATATGCGCTCTCTGGTCGAGCCATTCGGTATCCCTTATCATCACATTCCAGTTACAGCGGATACGAAGGCGGAGGCGGAACGTCAACAGTTGGAAGTCATTGGGGAGCACGTAGACGCGATTATTTTAGCTCGTTACATGCAAATCATTTCACCGACGTTTATTAAGCATTACAGCAACCGCATCATTAACATTCATCACTCCTTCCTTCCAGCCTTTGTAGGGGGGAAGCCTTACGCACAAGCCCACAACCGTGGGGTGAAAATTATTGGCGCGACGGCGCACTATGTAACGGAAGAGTTGGATGGCGGACCGATTATCGAGCAGGACGTGCAGCGAGTTAGCCACCGCGATAACGTTGAGGATTTGAAGCGAATAGGTCGTCATATTGAGCGAATTGTTTTGGCTAGAGCTGTCGCTTGGCATGTAGAAGATCGGGTCATTGTACACAACAATAAAACGGTTGTATTTAACTAAGGTCGTATTCATGTAAGGTTGTATCCTGCTGCTTAAGGGGATGCAACCTTTTTGCTGCTTATACAAAAGGAAGCTTCTCAAAAGACCTGCCTAGCGTGCTTTTGGCATCCCCTTTCAGCCAGTCGTCGAGTAATGTGTAGTAAATAGAACGGAAATCGACCTCATATTGCAAATCACCCTGAATAAGTTTCGTTAAACTTGGGTGTTCACCATATAAGCCTCCTTTCACAGGATCTCCCATGATGAAGACAGGAGCAGCCGTTCCATGATCTGTCCCTCCGCTGCTATTCTCCTTCATCCGACGACCGAATTCAGAGAAGACCATCATGACCACATCTTTGTGTGTGTCGTTAGCCTTCAGATCTTGATAGAAGGCACCGAGTCCGCTGTCCAACTGCTTTAATGTTCGGACATGCTGCTGCTTTTCCTGGGCGTGATCGTCGAAGCCGCCTAATTGCACATAATAAACCCGCGTGCCCGTTCTACCGGCAATAAGCTTCGCTGTTAATTGCAAATCACGGGCAAAATTTGTTTCTGGATAAGTGACTTTGCTTGTATAGCGGTTAGCTATGTTCTGGATGGCGGTTACATTTTCGAAGGCTAGCAGTCCTTTTTGGCTAACGGCTTGCAGCAAGGCATGATTCGGTTTCTTTTCGTAAATGTCCAATAGTGTATGAGTCATTCTTTCCTGCTGGTAGGCTGATGTTTTTGTGCCGTAAGCGTGGAAATTTTCTAAATTTTGAACGACGGGAACATCGAAATCGGGAGAAAGAAAGGCTTTGCTCACAACGCCGCCAATTTGAATAGCAGGGAGCATCTGTTTGGAAAGCGAGGTGCTCACATATCGGCCTAGCCAACCGGTTTTGGCGAGCTTTTCGGGCTCTCCGGTTTGCCAAATATCCATTGAACGAAAATGTGAAAGATCAGGCTTCGGATATCCTACACCTTGCACAATAGCTAGCTTCCCGTCTTTAAACATTTGATGCAGTTCCGTTAAGCTAGGATGAAGTCCAAGCTGATTATTGAGTGGAATAACTTCATTTTCCTTATAGCGAAGGGTAGGTCTGGCATCATAATACTCGCCATGTCCATAGGGAATAACCGTATTTAGACCATCATTGCCCCCGGAAAGCTGAATCACAACGAGAATTGGCGATTTGGCGGCAAGCTTGAACTCATCTTCGCCTGCAAGCATAGCGCGGCCGGTTTCAGAGCCTAGGATTGTGCTGCCAAAGCTTAATGAAGCGATTAATTTCGCGCTGTGTTTTAAGAAATCTCTTCTAGTCAGTTTCATGACATTACCTCCCTATTTCACTTCAACTGAGACTCGGGACACATCATTAATAGCTGCAGGATTAGTCGAGGATCAGGCTCCTTTTGGAGCAAATTCTCTTCAGCATAGGTAGTTAATCCATGACAGGTTGCCTTGCTTAAGGTACTGATATTGAGCTGCTTGGACCATATTTTTATTTTGTCTTCCATGGATAGCTTTTCAAAGAGGGTAGGGGTAGAAGGGACGAACCATTTGTTGGTAGTTTGACTAGCCGCCCATTCAGCGAATTGAAAACGCACGAGTTGATAGGTGGTCATGAGCCAAGCCTCGTGTCCTTGCCAGCCTGAAACATTAGGCGGATTGTACAAATCATGACCCATGGCTCTCGTCGCATTCATCATATATCTGGATAAAGGGAGGGAGAGCAATTTGCTAATCGTAGCCACATACTCAACAGGGGATTTGATAATGGACATGAAGATGCTCTCTTCATAGAATTCATCCGATAAGAAAATATCCGATAATAAATCCCCGATATTCAGCGATTTTGCCAGCTTGGAGGAGGTACGATCAATCCATGCTTGAGAAGGCGCTGCATGAACAAAGGCTTGCAGGAGCTTGCGCGCAAGAAAGGAGTAGAATTCTTTTTGTGAAAGTAAAACATCGATGACGCTGGCTGTGTTTAAATTGCTTTTTTTACCCAAGACTTGCTTGACGCCTTCATCATGCTGCTGACGATCAAAAGAGACAAAGTCAGTATTCCGATCATAACCCCATCCTGTTAAAGAGCGAGCGACTTCTTTCACATCCTGCTCCGTGTAGTGCCCTCGTCCAAGAGTAAATAGTTCCATCACTTCTCGTGCATAATTTTCATTCGGACTCCCTTTCCGATTAAATCCAGCATCGAGCCATATCATCATAGCGGGATCAATGCTAACAGCCTGGAGCAGATCGCGAAAGGAACCTAGCGCATGCTTGCGAAAAAGATTGTTTTGTCGAACCATAAGGGGCATGAGATGAACTTTGGAAATGGATGTAGTGAAGTGGCTATGCCAAAATAAAGTCATTTTTTCGATGAGAGGGGTGCTCGTATGAATCATTCGATAGAGCCAATATAACTGCTGATCGGCAAGTAGATCGCCATCGAGTTCTTTGTTGTCAGCTTTCAATTGACTGATATCTATGAGAGCGTCTGAGGGCTCCGTTAGAGGTATACCAGAAACAAGGCGCCTTACGGTTTCTTTTTTTCCATAGGAAAGGCAGGCTTTGATTTCTAGGTTGCTTGCTCCGAACGCAGCGCGATTTAACAAGTGTATGACTTCCCGTTCCGTCCATGCAGATGGCATGTCCAGCACCTCCTTGGGAGATTGATAGGAGACAAGCATATCGACGACATAAGGGATCGACTATATTGGTTGCTCTAAACAAAATCTGCCATATTTATGATAAAAAAGAAAGGGTATATTAAACTTAGACGCAATATGATACGTTTTGTTTCAGTAAACTTCAAAATAGCACGAATCTATTTAATTGGGCTAAAAGTAACCAAATAGGCTGTTACCTCCCTTGGATTGCTATACGTATCAGGTTTTAGTGGTTTATTGTGGCAAAGCCTCAAAGCAAATGGTACAATTATTCATGTTAGTGAAACCATTTGTAAGTACGAAATAAGCGAATATCAACTGCAAGAATATAGGAGGGTATGTTCAGTGACAGTATCAAACAAAACAATCGAACAACTTGCCGTCGATACGATCCGCACATTGGGTATCGATGCTGTAGAGAAAGCGAACTCAGGCCATCCCGGTATGGTAATGGGAGCTGCGCCAATGGCTTATGTCCTGTGGAAGCAGCACATGAAGCACAATCCAGCTAATCCTAAATGGATCAACCGCGACCGTTTTGTTCTTTCGGCAGGACATGGATCTATGTTGTTATATAGCTTGCTTCATCTGTGCGGGTATGACCTGCCGATGGATGAGATTAAGAACTTCCGTCAATGGGGCAGCAAGACGCCTGGGCATCCAGAATACGGTCACACGCCGGGTGTTGATGCGACAACGGGTCCGCTTGGACAAGGTGTTGGTATGGCAGTTGGTATGGCTATGGCAGAAGCACACCTGAGAGAGACTTATAATAAAGAGAATTTCCCTGTAATCGATCATTACACGTATGCGATTTGTGGCGATGGCGATATGATGGAAGGTGTTTCATCAGAAGCCGTTTCTTTGGCTGGTCACCTGAAGCTTGGTAAGCTGATCATGATGTATGATTCCAACGATATCTCGCTAGATGGCGAATTAAATATGGCTTTCTCCGAAAACGTCCAAAAGCGCTTTGAAGCTTATGGCTGGCAAGTGCTGCGTGTAGAAGAGCAGAACGATCTAGCGGCAATTTCCAAAGCGTTGGCAGAAGCGAAAGCTGATACAACGCGTCCGACATTAATTGAAGTGAAAACGACAATCGGTTTCGGAAGCCCGAACAAAGGCGGCAAAGGCGGACATGTTGGACCTCACGGATCACCGCTGGGTGGCAACGAAGTGAAGCTGACCAAGCAAGCGTACGGTTGGCCTGAAGATCCGGACTTCTTAGTACCGGATGAAGTAAGATCGCACTATGCAGAAGTGCAAGCCGAAGGTACGAAAGCGGAGCAGGCTTGGAGCGATTTGCTGGCAAATTACATCAAAGCGTATCCAGAGCTGGGCAACCAATTTACGATGGCAGTAAGCAATGAACTTCCGGCTGGTTGGGATGCAGAACTTCCTGTATACACAACTTCGGACAAGCCGCTTGCAACCCGCGCTGCCTCCGGCAACGCAATCAATGCAATTGCAGGCAAGCTGCCGCAATTGATCGGCGGCTCCGCTGACCTTGCAAGCTCGAATAACACGATGATCAAAGGCGAGTCCAACTATAGCGCCAGCAACTATGCGGGTCGTAACTTGTGGTTTGGTGTACGTGAGTTCGGTATGGGTACAGCAATGAATGGGATGGCTCTTCATGGCGGAGTCAAAGTATACGGAGCGACTTTCTTCGTATTCTCTGATTACCTGCGTGCTTCCATTCGTCTGGCTGCTCTTATGCAGTTGCCTGTGATCTACGTCTTGACCCACGACAGTATCGCTGTCGGTGAAGACGGACCGACACACGAGCCGATCGAGCAATTACCTGCGTTGCGTGTTATTCCAGGGATTACGGTTATTCGTCCGGCGGATGCGAACGAAACATCCGAAGCATGGCGTTATGCGCTTTCCCAAGCTAACGGGCCTGTTGCACTTGTGCTTACGCGTCAGAATTTGCCGATTCTCGAAGGTGCCGTAGAAGGCGCTAAAGCTAACCTGAGCAAAGGCGCATATGTCGTTTCCGACGCTGCGAGCGGCAAGCCAGATGCCCAAATCCTTGCCACTGGCTCAGAAGTGCAGCTAGCTGTCGCGGCTCAGAAATTACTGCAAGCTGAAGGCATTCAAGTACGCGTTGTTAGCATGCCGAGCTTGGAGCTGTTCGAGAAGCAATCCCAGGCTTACAAAGATTCAGTTATTTTACCGGAAGTCAAGAAACGTCTTGCCGTCGAAATGGCGTATCCGCTAGGTTGGGAACGTTATGTGGGAGACCAAGGATCAATTCTAGGCATCTCAACCTTTGGTGCCTCCGCGCCTGGAGATCTAGTTCTGAAAGAGTATGGGTTCTCGCCTGAGAACGTCGTGGCCAGAGTGAAAGCTCTGCTGCAATAGCAATGAAATGAATAGGGCGCACCTTCGAGTGCGCTTGTCATCATACATCATTCATTATTCATTTAGAGGGGGACCTAAACGGATGTCCAGCTTTGAAAATGTAACGGTATTAACGAAAGCGAACATTTATTACGACGGTAAAGTAACAAGCCGTACAGTTCAGTTCGCAGACGGTACGAAGAAAACACTCGGTATTCTAATGCCGGGGGAGTATGAATTCGGTACAGAACTCAAGGAGATCATGGAGATTCAAGCGGGAGAACTTAACGTCTTGCTTCCGGGCAGCAGCGAGTGGATTACGATTAATGGCCAAGGTGAATTTACAGTCCCTGCCAATGCGAAATTCAAGCTCGAAGTAAAAACCGTTAGCGACTATATTTGTTCCTACATTAGCGAATAATTCTAGATGTGTTAAAAAGGGTGTCTTTTAAGTAGCGTTTGCTATTTAATCGACACTCTTTTTTTTGTATGGAGGCACCTCATCGTTAAATAGAAAAATAGCTTGATAACAACAGCTGGTTAGCTCTTATTCGACAAAAAAATAGTGTAAATTAGTCAGATTAACAGCCCCAGAAGACTATTCCTGTGATGCCCAATTATATCTATGATTAGGAAAGCATAGAATGAGGAGGTTTAATAATTGATGGCTCTTATTCATAAAAGATTAGCTTTTGTTTTTTTCACCGTCGCAGCACTGCTTACCTTCCTGCTCCCGGCAAGCGCATCGGCAGAGGAAAAAGTTATCTGGTACGATCCTTCACCGCAGCAAGTATTTAAGAGTGAGGAGCTTCAGACCATGGTTGTTATTCATTATGATGTTTCGAAGGTAACTTTAGAAGTTGAGGGACGCTCTACCGCACTGGAGGTCAGTAGTTCAATTCCTGAAAATCAGACGTACTGGTACTCGGGGAAATTATCGTTAGCAGGTATGCAAAACGGTCAGAAGCAGATAAAGCTGAAGGTCACCTCTCAGTCTGGTGAAATCATTGAGCAGGAGCGGACAATTTTTTATGAAAACAAACAACGCGTGGAGTTTGAGAATGCCTCGCAAATGGTTGATGAAGAGTCGGGCCAAGCGGTGGTTAAAGTTGTTCGTAAAAACGGCAGTAGTGGCGTATTAACGGTAAAGTACATGACGATAGGTGGGACAGCTCAATCAGGGAAAGATTTCGTGCCTGTGCAAGGTGTTTTAGCATTTGCGTCTGGTGAAACAAGCAAAACAATACGAATAAAGCTGCTGGATGATTCAATAAAAGAAATGGAGACATTTCGCTTATCTTTGTATGAACCTTCGAGCGCTTGCGCTCTAGGAGATTTCCCCACGAAAACTCTTATCCTTAAAGATAGAGATTAAAATATACGCGTCCCAATCAAACAATCACATCACATGCTGATCGCTTATGCATAAAATGATATGAAAAGGAGATGGTAGAGTGAATATGAAATTAGAACCTCGTTTTAGTGATCAAGGCGTGGGGGGAAGCCACTCCTTGCTCCTGTATTCGGATGGCACGGTTTGGTCTATGGGCGTTAATAACTTTGGGCAGCTCGGCGATGGAACGACCCAAAATCATTCATTGCCCCAACTTGTCTCAGGGGTTTCTAATGTTCTAGCCGTTAGTTCAGGCACAACTTTCTCGCTGGCACTTCAAGCGGATGGAACGGTTTGGGGATGGGGAGATAATGGCTCGGGTCAGCTTGGTGACGGAACGACGATTAAGAAAGCAAAGCCAGTACAAGTGACGGGGCTTTCTGAGGTTGCTGCAATCAGTTCTAGCAACGCGCATTCAGCCGCTCTTAAATCGGACGGCACCGTGTGGGCGTGGGGGAATAACGGTTCGGGTGAAATTGGTGATGGAACCACGACCTCAAGAAGCAAACCCGTGCAAGTTGCTGGACTTTCCAATGTGATTGCGATCACATGCGGAAACTATCATTCGGTTGCTCTTAAATCAGATGGGACGGTATGGGTTTGGGGTAGCAATATTTTTGGACAATTGGGAGACGGAACCAAAATCAATCAATCCAAACCTAAACGAGTTGCAAAACTTTCAAATATAGCTGCAATAAATGCGGGCATCGGGCATACACTAGCTGTTAAATTGGATGGCACGGTGTGGGCTTGGGGTGACAACAGCTCTGGGCAATTGGGAGACGGAACCAAAATCAAACGAACATCGGTCATACAAGTACCAAGGCTATCTGGCTTCTCATCTGTTGGAGCAGGTGGTTACAGCTCTTTTGCACTAAACACGGACGGCAGCGTCTGGGCTTGGGGAAATAATGGCACAGGGCAGCTCGGCATCGGTACAGAAGAAGTAAGCGAATGTCCGACCCCAAAGAAGATTTTGATGGACGTACGGGTGATTAGTATGGAATCCAACCATTGGTTCGCTTTAAAAGAAGATCATAGCGTGTGGGCGTGGGGGAAAAATGAGTTTGGGCAACTAGGAGACGGTTCCATGGCTAAAAGAATCTCGCCTGCTGTTGTAGCAACGATACCTCCGATTTTGTATGAAAAATAAGGCTTAGCTCATCATATTCATCCAATCTGTCGTTTTATTGGGGGGTCAAGTAGAGATCATACATCGTGAACACAAGCAGTATTGCCCCCTTTTCAATGATTAATCGCTCGCAAAAGGATGTACATATTCCCTGAGGGAAAGTCGCGAATTTATATGTTCGATAAAGAGAGTTACTTGTTATTTGTGAAAAGCTGAAAGGGCTGATCTTAGTCATCTCGTGACATAAGCAGCCCTTTCAGCTTTATTTTGATTTATTGTGCAAGCTCGATTTTTTGTTCAATGTATTGTTCCAATTTAATGCGTACGTAAGGAGGCAAGCCAGATAGCATGCAGCCGTAATGGAATTGATCGCCGCTGGATTCAATGCGAATCACTCGAGCGGTAATCGGAGGTAAGTCCGCTTCCTTGGGGAAGTGGATGACGATAAACATATCTGCTGCAAGCGGGGAGTCGGATGTAATCTGGAGGCCGCTCTCGGACAAGTCAAAGAGTGTGCCATCAATGTTCTGTCCAGAGAAGGAGCCTTCCTGCTCCCACTGGTAGATGGACAGCTTGAGTTGAATGTCAAGCTTCACCCGAGTGTTGCGGCGACGTTCCCGACCCGAAAGAGGAGATGCCGACTTTTCCGTGGAACTGGCTATCTCCGCTTCATTGGGGCGAATAACCTCCTGCCCCATCCAATCTTCGTAGCATTGCACAACGGCGCTTAAATCCTCATCACCGAGGCCTTTGCTGAGGCCCATCTGGAATAAACCCGTTGCCGCATGCAGGAGCGGAGCAGGCAGTTGGAACTTGCCTGTCAATTCTTGCGCGAGCAAAAGATCCTTGAGCATTAGCTTCAATGAGAACTGATTGCTGAAATCACGATCAATGATTTTATTGCCCTTGAGTTCCGCTTGTCTGCTATTAGCTGAACCGAAGCTGACAATCTCAAGGAATTGGGCAGGATTCAGGCCTGCCTTCGTTGCTATGGCGAGACCTTCGGACAAGCCGATAAGATTAATGCCCACCATCGTGTTGTGGGCCAGCTTGGCATAAGAACCGGAACCCGACGGACCGAGATGAAGGATTTTACTGCCGAGTGCCGTGAATACATCCTGATGCTCGTCGAATACTTCCTTGTTTCCGCCAACCATGAAGGTCAGCGTGCCTGCTTCAGCAGCAGGCTTGCTGCCTGTGACAGGCGCGTCGAGGAAGTCGACATAGTGCGCTGCGAGTTCTTCAGCAAGCTTCTGACTCGTTAGGGGAGACACGGTGCTGCTGTCAATGATCGTGAGCGCAGGATGCAGACCGCTCAGAATGCCTTGGTCGCTGTAGAACGTCTCCAGCAGCGCAGCGTCATTACTGAGCATAGTGATGAGAACATCTGAACTTCGAGTCGCTTCCGCAGCGGTCAGGGCTGCCTCAGCACCCAGTAGGACCAGTTCGTCCGCTTTGTCAGCAGTTCGATTATATACGGTTACGGTATAACCTTTTTGAATCAGATTAGCAGCCATAGGTTTACCCATAGTGCCAAGTCCGATAAAGCCGATACGTTTCATGATAAATCACCTCAAGCTTCATTTTATCATGCGAAGTAAGCCCTGTGAATGCCTTCTTCGCTTGCATTTGAAGGGGCAAATAAGTATGCTAGGAAAAGGAAAAATACAGAGTTGGAGGAGAGCATATGAGTAAAAAGTTACATTTTGATTATAGTAAGGCCTTATCCTTTTTTTCGCAGCATGAGATTGATTATTTGTCTGGGCAAGTCAAGTTGGCGCACGATCAATTGCACAACAAGACTGGTGCTGGATCGGATTACTTAGGCTGGGTTGATCTTCCTGAAAATTATAATCGCGAGGAATTCGCTCGTATTCAAGCTTCCGCGAAGCAAATCCAATCGGACTCCGACGCGCTTGTCGTTATCGGAATCGGCGGTTCTTACCTTGGTGCACGCGCTGCTCTTGAAATGTTGTCCCACTCTTTCTATAACATTTTACCCAAAGATAAACGTAAAACACCTGAAATTTATTTCGTGGGAAATAACATCAGCTCTACCTATGTAACACACCTGCTTCAGCTCTTGGAAGGTAAAGACTTCTCCGTGAATGTCATTTCCAAGTCGGGGACAACGACGGAGCCTGCAATTGCTTTCCGTATTTTCCGTGAGCTTCTGGAGAAGAAATATGGCAAGGAAGCTGCGCGCAAACGCATTTACGCGACTACGGATCAAGAAAAGGGTGCTCTCAAAACACTTGCTAACGCAGAAGGTTACGAGTCCTTCGTTATTCCTGATGATGTAGGCGGTCGCTATTCCGTGCTTACAGCCGTTGGTTTGCTGCCTATCGCGGCAGCTGGCATCGATATTGAAGCGATCATGAAAGGCGCAGCCGATGCGCAGCAAGAATTCTCTAATCCTAACCTAAGCGAGAATCTGAGTTATCAATACGCAGCTGTGCGTAACTCCCTGTATCGCAAAGGCAAAGCCATTGAAATTCTTGTGAACTATGAACCATCGCTGCATTTCGTTTCGGAGTGGTGGAAACAGCTCTTCGGCGAAAGTGAAGGCAAGGATAACAAGGGGATCTACCCTGCTTCTGTAGACTTTTCTACGGATCTGCATTCCATGGGCCAATTTGTCCAGGAAGGCAATCGAATCTTGTTCGAAACGGTCATTCAGGTCGATCAAGTGGCGGATCATATCACCATTGGAACCGACGCCGACAATTTGGACGGGCTGAACTTCCTAAGCGGGGAAACGATGGACTTCGTTAATAAGAAAGCTTTCCAAGGCACGATGCTTGCGCATACGGATGGAGGCGTTCCTAATCTGATCGTCACACTGCCGGATCTGACGCCTTATACCTTCGGATATATGGTCTATTTCTTTGAAAAAGCGTGCGGAATCAGCGGTTACCTGTTGGGTGTCAATCCGTTCGACCAACCTGGCGTTGAAGCCTATAAAAAGAACATGTTTGCTCTCTTGGGCAAACCCGGCTACGAAAAAGAAAAAGCAGAGCTGGAAGCTCGCTTACAGCAATAGGTTACAGTAAACATACCGGAAAAACGATCTCTCCTATCGGATTGGTCGTTTTTCCATTATTTGTGTGGTAAATTTTCTTTCCATATTGTCGAAGTGAACTGATGTGTGTAGAATGAATTGAAACAGATGTTTCCTTCTACCAAGAAAGGTCGGCTATGCTAGCTCATTTCAAAACCATCCAATCGTATGGATCGTCGGAAATCATCATCAAGAAGTCACGTTTCATCGGCCACGCGAAGCCGGTAGAATCAGAGGAAGAAGCGATCCATTTCATTGATGCAATCAAGAAGCAGCACAGCGCGGCGACGCATAACTGCTCCGCTTACGTTATCGGAGAGAGGGACCAGATTCAGAAGCAATCTGATGACGGAGAACCAAGCGGAACAGCAGGCAAGCCGATACTGGAAGTGATTAAGCATCAAGGGCTCAAAAATATAGCAGTTGTTGTTACTCGTTATTTCGGCGGCATTATGCTTGGCGCGGGCGGACTCATTCGTGCATATACGGATGGAGCCGTGATAGGCATTGAAGCAGCTCAGCCGATCTACAAGGTCAATCACCGGGAAGTAATGGTGGAGGTCGATTACACGTGGTACGGCAAGCTCGAGAATGAGCTCAGAAATCGGGGTATGCTGCTAGGAGACATTCAGTTCACGGATAAAGTGACTGTGACCTGTTATCCATTAGAGGTAGAAGCAGATTCATTTGTTAGTTGGGCGACAGATGTTACACAAGGTCAAGGAAGTATTGTCGTAGGAGAGAGTGAATACAGGATACATAAGGACCTGCCATAACGGCGGGTTCTCATAAAACACAATTTCATACAGCTGAGGATGCGGAGGAATTGATATGGCGAGAAAAGCAGTCACGCAAGAGCTTAGTAGAGAGCGAATACTTGCGGAAGCGCGGGATTTATTCAATACTTTTGGCTATCGCGCTTTAACGATGCGCAGCATCGCAAAAGCAATGGGGTACAGCCACGGTGCGTTATATTATCATTTTAACGAAAAAGCAGAGTTGTTTTATGCGTTAATCAAGGATGATTTCGCAATGCTGCTGCAACGTCAACGGGAAATGGTGCTGCGTGAACACGGCTTCAGTGCGAACCTGCTGCAGAAGCTCATGCTGGAGTTCATCTGGTTTGGCTTAAGCAATCCGAATCACTATGAAATGATGTTCATGATTAATGAACCTGAGCTTCAACAATATTCCCGCACGGAACAAGCGCAGTGCTTAGAAATGTTCGCCATCGTCCTCAGACAGGTGCTTGCTGGTCAACCAGGGATTGAGAACAGGAAGTATACGCTTCCCTGGAATGTGTTTATGTCTCTGCACGGCCTTATTTCGTACTGCATTCAATTCAAAGTTACCTATGAGGAAGCGCGCAAGCTGGCCGAGGAGCAAGTTCAACTCATTTGCGAGAGTTTGAATCTAGGTTCGATCGAGCAGCAGCTACGCCCTCATGTTACATTGCTCAGCACAGAATCGGCATAAGCGACTCCTATTGGAATTCCATATATATAACTTTTTAAGAACCTCTACTCCCACTTTGATGTGGGTTGGAGGTTCTTATTTTTAACCCTCTAAGTTCTGACACCTCTGTGCAATAATCGAAATCCTCTTGGGAACAATAGATGAGACAGGAATGAACCTTTTTTTAAAAAATAGACTGCTCAATTATGCCAGTACACCGGAGGGAAACAAGATGGTTAGGAAAAAAGTTATCGCGATGTTCCTTGTTTCGTTTATTTTGCTGTTATTAATGGGATGCACCGCTAATAAAGGGAAACAAGCTGGAGACAGCGCTGCGCCCTCTGCGCAAGCCAAAAAGGAGATCGCGATCGGTACAGAAGGAACCTACGCCCCCTTTACATTTCATGATAAAAACGGGACATTAACCGGCTTTGATGTTGAAATGGCGGAAGAAGTTTGTAAGCGAATGGGTGTCACTCCTCGGTTTATTGAAACCAAGTGGGATGGCATGATTGCAGGTCTTGATGCGAAACGGTATGACATGGTTGCCAATGAAGTGGCAGTTCGTACGGACCGCTTGGAGAAGTATGACATGTCGGATCCTTATATCATTTCGCGTGGCGTGCTCGTGGTTCATTCAAACAACAATGCGATCAAGTCTTTAGATGATTTGAAAGGTAAGAAGGTGGGTCAATCGTTAGATAGTAATTATCGCAAAATAGCCGAAGATCACGGAGCGGTCAATACGGTGGTTGATGGATTTAACCAAGCCATTGATCTCATTACATCCGGGAGAATCGATGCGACGATCAACGATAGCCTTTCTTATTTGGACCTCAAAAAGCAGCGTCCTGATTTGCCGATCAAAACCGTTTATGAAGAAGCTGACGCAACAAGCAATGCTTTCTTGTTTCGCAAGGGCAGCAATGAACTCGTGAAGCAAGCTAATAAGGCTCTTGCGGATATGAAAAGCGATGGCACCTACCTAAAGATTTCTCAAAAATGGTTTAATTCAGACGTTTCCAAGTGAAGGACTAGATCCAATGACAACAGAACGCATGGAACGAGTTATGGGAATCCTCGGCGATTCCTTTTTTCCTATTTTAGAAGCAGGGTTATCTTATACGATTCCGCTTAGCCTGATCGCCTTTGTGCTTGGACTTAGTTTAGCCTTAGTGACGGCTCTTGCTCGATTATCAGGCTTCAAACCCCTAGTAGCTATGGCTCAGTTCTATGTTTGGTTATTTCGTGGTACGCCATTGCTGGTTCAACTGTTTATTCTCTTCTACGGTTTGCCTAGTCTTGGAATTACGCTAGATCCCTTTCCAGCCGCAGTTATTGGATTTACCCTTAACAAAGGCGCTTACAGCTCTGAAATTATCCGGGCAGCGATTTTGTCTATTCCCAAAAGCCAAAGGGATGCTGCTTACTCGATAGGCATGACCAGCTCGCAGGCAATGCGACGTATTATTTTACCACAGGCGGTTCGGGTATCCATTCCGCCATTAGGCAACTCCTTTATTAGTCTAGTTAAGGATACATCCTTAGCAGCGACCATCACCGTTACGGAGATGTTTCAGAAAGGCCAGCAGATCGCTGCAGTAACGTACGAACCTTTGTGGCTTTATATGGAGGTGGCCGTTATTTATTTGTTGTTCAGTACGTTGCTTTCACAGATCCAAGCCAGACTTGAAAAGCGCTTTGAACGCAGTGTAGCAAAGTAAAGGGGTCATTGATGTATGATTCAGATTGAAAAGTTACATAAAGGTTTTCAGGGTACTCCCGTCTTGAACGGGATAGATTTAGCGGTTGAAAAAGGGAAGAATGTAGTGATAATCGGTCCCTCGGGATCTGGCAAAACAACGTTATTACGCTGCTTGAATTTGTTGGAAATCCCCGACAAAGGCAGCATTACTTTGGCCAATGCAAGACTCCTATTCACCGGGAGGCAGCAGTTAAATAATTCAGAGCTGATGGCAATCCGTAAACACACGGGAATGGTTTTTCAAAACTATAATTTGTTCCCCCATTTAACGGTAATTGAAAATATTATGGAGGGCCAGGTCATTGTATTGAAACGCTCCAAAAGCGATGCGCGTCGGAAGGCGTTGTCACTCTTAGAGAAAGTTGGTTTGGGGGGGAGCTCGGATAAGTATCCCCATCAGCTTTCGGGAGGGCAGCAACAACGCGTAGGCATAGCTCGGGCAATGGCGATAGATCCTGCGGTGCTATTATTTGATGAACCCACCTCAGCGCTTGACCCTGAGTTAGTGGGGGAAGTGCTTAAAGTGATCAAGGACTTGGCGAAAGAGGGATTAACGATGGTAATTGTTACTCATGAAATGGGGTTTGCCAAGGAAGTGGCAGATGAAGTGGTATTTATGGATCGCGGTATTATTGTTGAAAAGGGAACGCCACGGCATATTTTTGGGGAGTCTATGAATGAAAGGACCCTGCAGTTTTTGCGGAAGGCGAACGTGAAATAAAGAGGGTCATTCTATGTTAGAATAGCCAGGACACCAACAAGGGAAGAGAAGTTTTGTTATTCTCTTTTACAAAACAACGCTGCTGCATTACAATAATGTACAGGTTGAACAAGGTGACGAGGAAGGATGACATAAAGCGATGGATTTGAGTACATGGTCGGAAGCTAATGTGGAATATATGTTTGAAGAAATTAAGAGAAAGTTGCGCATGGCGACAGGAGGATCGATTAAAGCCTCCAACGTCAAGCAAGAGGTTTATGAGGATTTGAAGGATTTATACGATTTGGTGGTTAGCAAAAATAATTTCAGCATTAGTGAAATTGATGCTATTACTTCCGAGCTGGGCAAGATTCGTAAAGCATAGAAGTCGTTATTAGCACTTATTAGAGCAGTCTCTTCGCATAGAAGGGGCTGTTTTTTATACGGCTAGATATTCGCCTGTTTTGCTGGGTAGTGGACAGCTATACAGGCGATACCACTTAATCAACCGTACACTGTAAAGCAATGTATCTCTGATTGTTTGAAGGAGGTGGACGTTCGTGGCAACTAAAATTCGCAAAGATGACGTTATGAAAATGGTCGGTCAACAAATTTTCGCTGTCAAAAAGGACGGAACGCGAGTTGCTGGTAAGTTGGTTCGCATTAGCGGCAACACATTAATCGTAGCTCCACAAAAGGGTAAAAAAGTTCAAACAAAAGCGATTATTCCTCTTGTTTTATTTGACTTGTTGGCTATCGGAACTGCGCCTTATGCATATGGTGGTGGATTTGGTTACGGTGGTGGCTTTGGCGGGTATCCTTACGGTGGGGGTAACTTCTACGGTGGAGGCTTCGGCGCTCCTGGTTTGTGGTTTTAATCGCCTACTCATAAGCGATGAGAAGGGGCTGTCTCTCAAGCAAAGAAATTTGCTTAGAGACAGCTTTTTGCATTGAAATAAATTTACTAACTAGGACAGTGATCCAGAGTAAGCTGCTGGCGTCGAAAATGCTCAAGTTTGTAGTTTCGGAACCATTCTTTCTCACGGTGAATAGGCTATGATACAGGTTTCCGAGGTAGGGGCTAGAACCCACCCGCAGACAGGAGTGAGCAGTATGCCGAGTTCTATAGTCTTCAATATGATTAATATTAATAATCAGAATACGAATGCGACGGTAGGGATCGGAGAGAATGCGCAATCCAGCTGGGATTCGCACAGCAAAAACAATTACGGTACAGGTGAATTTATCGGTTTCTCCGTATCGGCTAATATTGTGAACTTTATTTATGATAATGATTTTATCGATGCACCTATTAATGACCAAGACTTTAAGCCAGCAGTAAATAACCAAGCATAGGTGAGAGCCATGGGGAGAAATTCAGCTGAATTAACCGTGTTAAACCCGCCGCTCATTCAATTCGATTCAATTCATGTCAATGAGATATCAAGTGGGTCCGGTATATTTATTGGAACCAATTTGCAGGTGTATTGGTCCACAAGCAGCAAACAAAATAGCGGGCTGGGCTCCGTAAGCGGAGATTATAATGTTGTGCAGCATAACATGAATACCGTCTACGACAACGATGTTATTGACGCTCCTTACACGAAGGGGGACTTCATCGTCGGCCGTGTGTAGAAGCTTACTCGACAGTCGCAGAATCTGTTTGATGCGTGTGCTTATCTTGCGCGGCTTGTGTGTGTGAGCCGAAGCCAGCAGCTTGTGCTTGAGCTGTAATCATATCCTTTAACCAATCTGGCGTTTCGCCATCGCCTACATTAAGCATATCGAGGAAATCCGAATCGTTGAGCATGGAACGTGTGCCGACAAGCTGATTATTATCACCTTCGACAGCGCCAAATCCTTGGACGGTCTTCTGGTTGCTTTGGAAATCCGTCGGCCAGTTATTGCCCATATTGATACAAGATGCGCTTTCTACAGATCCGATTCGGATCGAACCGATGACGAAAGTTGGCGACATAAAGGATGACATCATCAAACACCTCCTGTTGACTTCGATTGAGGGGTATATCGATACCCTGTAGATGTCCGCTCTGTGCCAGGAGAGGGCGTACCGGACGTTTCTTGTGAGAAAGATTCTCTTCTTTTTATATCCTTGGCCATGTCAGTTGTGGCTTTGCCGGTATGAACGGAAGCTGGCGTTTTTTGTGTAGTCGCGCTTGATTTGTTCATGGCTTCATCAACTTGCGGCGATTTGCTGTTGGGTTGGGCTCCGAAATTATTGCCTAAATTCAAGGAGCCGCTTAGTTCTTTAATATCAAGCTGATCTAAGCGGAAGGTCAGATTCTCTAGGACGGGCTGATGAATATGTAGGGTATCAATGCGTATTTCAGGACGTTTAGCAGTGAGGCTGGCTATGTGTTCCTCCAGCAGCTGTAACCGAAGTTCCAATTGCTGAACGGAAGGATTCGGGGCCGTGGGAGAAGATGGCTGCTGCGCTTGGGAAGGGCGTGGAGGAGGTTTATGTTTCTGAAACCACAATCCCATCTTGCTCAGCTCTTTCGTTTGGTTTGGAAGACATCCAGGACGTCCTCATCTTGGACAAGATATTTACCGCCTATGATTACATTATGTTCGCCCTTCATCTCACCCAATCCCTGATTGCTCTTTAGCGAATGACGCCTCCCGATGATCCGATTCGTACCTTTATTCACACTGGACGATTCTGCGATTGCATCGATTTGAATGGATGGAAAGTAGATGCGCACCATTGTTATCCCTCCCGTATCCTTGTTGGTTCCTTCTATTTATATGGGGACAAAGGGAGTTTCATTTCTATTATTTCATAAACAAATAACGTTCAGCTTCAAAGCTGAACGTTACGTGAATTGAATCGGAATCTGCTTCTCTCCATCAGGAGGAGCAAGCGGGATTCGAATGATGAGCAGACCGTTATGATAACGGGCGTGCATCTGCTCGGTAATTGCTCGGCCAGGCAGACGAAGGGTTCTTTCAAAAGACCCGAAAAACCGCTCTGACAACAGCATTTGTTGATCAAGTACATGATAGGGACGCACGAGCGTCCCACGCATGAGTAACGATTGATCACGGAAAGAGAGCTGGATCTGTTCGGGTGAGGACAGTCCCGGAACTTCAGCTACAACGACGAGTTCTTGAGGCGTCTCATACATATCGACCCTAGGCCCGGTGAGGGGAATCACACTGGCAATATCCTGCCAGAATTCAGGCCCGAGTACATCGCTAGCTTGTGCCGTCAACCCTTTCCAACCTGACTTGGGCGAACGGTTGCCACTTTGATTCAACGGGCATCACCTGACTTCTATATGCAAAATAGCGCTAAAAGCTGCTTGCTACTAGCTTATGTAAGCCTGCCTTGGAATATGGCACACCATTCCTCTGTTAGCCAATCACTGCCGCGGTTGTTGTTCTAATAGCTGCTGCTGTGCCATGCGCACAAGCTCCCGAACCATCGCGCCTCCGATCGGACCGCCGATCTTGCCAGCGTCCTCAGCGCGCAGCTGCCCGTTATACCCGGGTTGCAGCGGTACGCCTAGCGTTCGGGCTACTTCGTATTTGACCAGATCTGGACGATCTGGGTTAACATTGTAGCCTTGATCTTTCATCACTTGCGCCTTGAGTTGTCCCAAGCCCTGTTCGGAACCTGGAACCATCGCACGATTGCTTCTTCTTCGAGCCATTTTGGCATCACCTCGTATGGGATAAGATGAGTTAGGTTGCCCATTCTTGACAGAAATAACAACACGAGGCCAGTTGCTTGCGCGAAGAGAATCGTTATTAGCTGATGAAGAGGAGTAACGTTCAATCTTCTATTGGTGTTAATCTTCTTTCGATATATCGGATCCGAAGGTTCGGAATGTAAAGTATTTATGACCTAAATAATTACTAATGGTGTAAATGCCATTTCCCACTAAGATGGCGGCATTGTGAAGCAAGTCCGAGCGCAAGGTAGGGATAAGGGAAATCATCGCGCCTGCAAGCAACCAACTTGTCCCATACGAGAGACCGTAGCAGCTCAAGATGACGAGAGCGAATTTCCACCAGCTGCTCTGCACACTGACCTTGGAACGGAATGTAAATGTACGATTAAGCGTGTAACTGACCATGGCGCCGATGATATTTCCGGTAAAGGTAGACATCCAGTAATTAAGATGCAGGAAGTTAAATAGCACGAAGCTGGCTGTGAGCCCAACCAACGTATTAAACAGGCCTACAAGTAGGAAACGGCCAAAGCTGCTTGTGATCCAAATTCGAAGTGTGCCCATCAAGTTAGCGGCCTGCCGATGAGGCTTGGACAGGTCGTTTCGTTAGTTCCTGCTCGGTTGTTGTCAACTCTTTTTCAATGACGAAGAGCGGACGATGCTTCACTTCTTTGTATATTTTTCCAATATATTCTCCGATTAATCCTATTGCGAGCAATTGAATCCCCCCGATAAACCAGACGGATAAAATGAGCGATGTCCAACCAGTGACATTAGCCCCCATGATTTTACCGATAATCGCATACACCGCTGCCACGACACTAAGAGCAAACAGAAGAAAGCCCATCATGGTGACGAAACGGATCGGCGTGACACTGAACGATGTAATGCCATCGAAAGCAAAGGCGAGCATCTTTTTGAACGGATATTTCGATTCTCCAGCGAAGCGTTCTTTGCGGTCATAGTAGACCTTGGTCGATGGGAAGCCAAGCAAAGGCACCATGCCGCGAAGAAAGAGATTTACCTCCTGGAATTTCTCAAGCTGATCTAGCGTGCGACGGCTCATCAAGCGGAAGTCTGCGTGATTGTAGTGAATTTTCACACCCATTGAAGTCATCAGCTTATAAAAACCTTGGGCGGTCGCCCGTTTAAAGAAAGTATCCGCAGAGCGGTCTTGCCTTACGCCATAAACGACATCATAGCCTTCATGGAATTTCACGATAAACTCACGAATCGCCTGCAGATCATCCTGCAAATCGGCATCGATCGACACCACGCAATCCGAGTATGATTTAGCTTTCATAAGCCCTGCCAGCAGTGCGCTTTGATGTCCGGCATTCCGGGCCAGCTTAAGACCGGTTACGAATGTATTGGAAGCATGGAAGCGTTCGATTAGCTCCCAGGTAGCATCTTTACTACCATCATCTACAAGCAGCATCGTGCTTGCATTTGAAATTAAATGATCCTGTATGAAAGAATTGAGTACGCCGCTGAGTTGGAAAATCGTTTCCGGCAATACTTCTTCTTCGTTGTAACAGGGGACCACAATGGTTAAAACGGGAGTAGCCACAATGCCTCGTCTCCATCCTGAAAAGGGAATAACTTGCAAAAAAAATGTTCAAGCCTAATTATAGCTTAAAGTAATCACAATATTAATACTTCTTTACAAACCCTTAACTTGGTATGAAAGGATAATTCCTGTAGATTGACAGAGAGGAGCTTATAAAAGTTAGTTAGGAAAAGGTGGAAGTCATGAAAACGGAAATGAACAAGAGGCAAATTCCGGTTCGAATTATTTTTTCGATCGTGCTGCTTGTGTTAATTAGCCGAGCCTTGCTGTTATTTACTGGTTACTTGGGTATGAATTTATTTAGCCAGTTTTCGGCGGTGCCAACCTACCAGCAGCATGCACCCGGGAGCCTGTCCGAATGGACGCTCAAGCTTCCTCAGGAATTGACTAGCACGAAGAAGCTAGAACTAGAGGATTTCATTAAGTTCGATACATACTCTTATCTGAAAATTGCGGCCGAAGGTTATGATCAGTACCGGATGGGGGAGGCGCATACAGCAGCAAATTGGGTGTTTTTTCCTCTGTATCCGCTCTTGATTTATTTGGTTGGTAAAGTTTTATGGATAAATCCAGCTATCATTGGCATGATCTTATCCAATTTATGCTTAATTGCCGCATTTGTGTACATGTACTTTATTGCTTTACAGCGCGGACTTAACGAACGCCAGGCACGAGCTGTTTTGCTGTTAGCTATCTGTTATCCAGCCTCGTTGTATTATTCTGTGCCATATACGGAAAGTTTGTTCTTGCTTCTATCAGCAGCATCGATTTATTACGCTGGGAATAAGCAGTATGCATGGGCATTTATTGCGGCCAGTTTATCAACAGTCACGAGGGTACCGGGTTTTGTGAATCTTTTCTTTGTCATAGGGACCATAGGTTTAAATGAAGGGTTGAAGTGGTCTTGGCGTTATGTTAAATGGGGAGCTTATAGTTTACTTTCCCTCGTCCCGATGGGCATTTTCTTGTTGCACATGAAAATTGTGTCAGGGGATGCACTCGCCCCTTTTCATGAACAAAGCTTACATTGGTTCAGGTATACGACGCAGCCTTTCAAAAATTATATCGGTTATTTACAGCAGCCGTATTTCAACACTTCGGATGGTTGGGATAACGGCTTTATTGCATTTACGCTTTCTACAGCCCTATTTCTTGTCTTTATCGTGTATTTCATTATGCATGTGAAGCGAATGTTGCGTGAGCGTCACGAGTTGTTGTTTTTCGTGTATGGCGTGCTGCTCATCGTTATCCCATTTTCCAGTCAACCGCTTTTTCTTGTTAGCGTGGTTCGTTATATGATGGTGAGTCTCCCGTTATACTATTATATCGTGACACTAACAAGCAAATGGGAGAGCGCACGCTTGTTTTATATCATGTTGTTTATGATCCTTCAGGTGATCATGACCATCGGTTATTTTAACGGCTACTACTTCGTTATTTAAGCATTTCTATGTAAACAAACGGCTGGGACGACATTCATCGCCTCAGCCGTTTTTATAATGATTACCAGCCAAATCCGAAAGTACTAAGAACGATAACTAAGAGGATGTATAAAACGAGGACTACAGCTGTGCTGGTGTAACCTACATTTGTTCCGCAACCACAACTCATGCTAATCCCTCCCTTCACAAGATTACTATATGTCACCCATCTAGCCGGAGTATGGATGGATGCCCTATTCCTACAAAATTATTAGTCAACGTGTCCACCTGACGCATGCCTAAGTACAAAAAAACACTTCCCCCTCTCCATGAGTTTCATGGTTGGAAAGTGTTTAGGTGTGCACTAATGGCAAGATGGTATCCAGAAGTCCTGGAAACCTGGCTTGCAGGTCTTCTCTGCGAAGGGAAGTATATCGTTGAGTCCCTTCGATGCGCGTGTGAACCAAGCCCGATTCACGCAATACCTTGAGATGATGAGAAAGGGTAGACTTAGGTATATCGCTTTCAATCGCTCCGCAGAACAGTTCACCATGGTCATGGAGACGTTTAATCACTCTAAGGCGTATTTCGTCACTTAAGGCATGTAGGATAGCGGATAATTCGAGATCATTTCTAGCAGGATGGAAGAGAGGTCTCATTGAAGGCATTCACCTGCCTGTGTATAATGTAAACGCTAAAAATAACTATAGCATATTTTGTAACGGGATGTAATGAGTGGAGACCCAGCAGAAGGCGAAAGCAATTTGAACTGAAAAGTTTTTGTTGCTTGATCAATCGAGCTTAAAGCGGTGATGATAAGAATGATCCACTGATTTTAATCAGCGATCACCACGATTCTGTATGAGGCAGCGTTTCGATAAAAGCGCGTAAAGCGCTGCTGACAAACGAGTCTTTTCGCATAATGAATTCGGTTTTCATATGACTGAATGAATCGGGGATTGCATGTGTGCGGACGAGGCCTTCGGCCTCTTGTTTATGAATGACGGTTTTGGGCAAAAGTGAAATGCCCAGTCCCGCTGACACGCCCCCAATAATCGCTTCAAGCATGCCGAATTCCATGATGATCGATTGCGTTAAGCCGCTGGAGCGCAGCCACTGCTCAAGAACATCACGATAGGAGCATCCTGAGTTCAGCACGAGGATCGGTCTTGTTACGGCCTCCTCCAGCGTCGTTACCGAAGCGGTAGAGACGATAACGAGCTCTTCATCAAAAGCGGGAATGGACCGCAGTTCGGGGTGATCGCATTGGCATCCAATGAAGGCGGCATCCAGTTCATAATGGAGTACTTTTTCCATTAAAAATTGCGTGCTGCCGGTTGTTAAAGACAAAAGCACATGGGGATGCTGCTCATAGTATGAGGCTAGCAGCTTGGGAAGCCGGACGGCAGCTGCTGTTTGTGTGGACCCGATCATAAGCGGACCGCTTGGCTCGCTAGAGGAGGAGAGGGCTTTGGTTGCCTCATCCAGAAGTCCCACGATTCTGTCTGTGTAAGCAAGCAATGTTTTACCACTTAAGGAGAGCGTCATGCCCCGGTTGTGGCGGAAAAAAAGTACGGTACCCAGTTCTGACTCCAGTTGTTGAATGCGAGCTGTCACATTGGATTGAACATAACCTAACCGCAAAGCAGCTTTGGTAATCGAGCCCTCGCGAGCAACCATTTGAAATACGCGTAAATCTGCGCTTTCCATAGAAATAAGCCTCCATCTGTTCGATATCAAATGAACTTTCGTTTTGGTATCACATTTTATGATAGCAAGTATCTTTAACAATCATTATACAGAAAACCTTGCCTTCTCTACAATGAAACTACCAGAATAGTTAAGCGGAGGGTTATGATGAATAAATTCAAGTATATCAGCCTTATACTTATGACAACATTTTTAATGGGGATTGCATTTCCAGTTGGTAAGCTTGGCATGTCTTATGCACCACCTTTTTTTCTGATGGGTATCCGCTTTGTACTGGCTGGAGGATTGCTGGCAATCATCGTTGCCAGAAGACCTCGACCTCACGGCGTAAAGCAGTGGCTGCAGGCAGCTGTGATCGGTTTATTTCAATCGGCGGGTGTAATGGGCTGCGCTTACTATAGCATGCGCTGGATTACATCAGGCGAATCTTCCATTATCACCTGTACGAACCCGCTGCTTGTGATTGTGCTCGGCACCTTACTCACCGGTGCTTCGTATCGTGGCCGTCAATGGCTGGGCGTGGGTGTTGGCTTTGTCGGTGTCCTCTTTACTTTCGGTCTCCATATGAGCATCGAGCCGGGCACCTTCATTAGCTTTGCAGGAGCGCTCTGCTTCGCATCAGCAACTTTGCTCATTAAGCGATGGGGTCCAGCTTTCGATATGACCGTACTTGCCGCTTATCAAATGATTGCTGGTGGTATTGGACTGTTTCTATTAAGTTCGTTTACGGAACATCCTTACTTTATCTTTAGTGGAACTTCGGTCATCATTGTGCTTTGGTTGGCGGTTATGGGCTCGATTGTTCAGTTCTCCGTTTGGTTTTACCTACTCCGCAATGGAGATCCGGCTAGAACAAGTGCGTTTTTGTTTCTAGTACCGCTATTCGGTGTTATTTCTAGTTGGCTGCTGCTGGGCGAAAAGGTGCAGTGGGAGGTAGGAGTCGGAGGAGCCTTCATTTGTGTAGGTATTTTTCTAGTTAACTGGGAGGGGAAAGCTAAGGCTAAAGCACGGATAAGAAAGGGACCGGCCTTGGAGGGCTAAGGGAGATGAATCGTTAGAGGAGGGCTCAAGTTTCCCATTTGAACGGAGGTCATGTAAAATAGTTGTTATACGAACCATGATCAAAAAGGGGAATTCATTCATATGCGTGTACTTATCATGACAGCTGTAGAGGTCGAGAGGGATGCTGTTTTGCGCGGGCTTGGAAGCGATAAACGATTCGAAGTGGCTTTAGCGGGCGTAGGTCTCGTAGCCGCAGCCGTTAGCGCAGCGACAATATTGGCAGCGGCTGAGTACGATTTGGTCGTCATCGCAGGTATCGCTGGAGGCTTCAAAGAGCGAGCAGAAGTGGGCTCGCTCGTCGTGGCTAGCGAGATTATCGCCGCCGATCTCGGCGTGCAAACGCTGGAGGGCTTTAGCAGTTTAGACGAGCTGGGCTTCGGCTCGACACGCGTTGATGTAGCCACTGATTTGGCAGCAAGTGTTACGGAAGCACTGCTCACCGCAGGGCTGCATGCACAGGCGGGGCCGGTGCTCACTGTTGCGACCGCGACAGGGACGGCAGCTACCGCAGATGAACTGTCTTCACGCGTGCCGGGAGCAGCTGCCGAAGCCATGGAAGGATTTGGCATTGCCAGTGCCGCAAAGAGGCATGGCATACCATTATTAGAAATTCGCGCGATTTCGAACGCGGTTGGTCCAAGGGACCGTGACGCATGGCGGATCGGAGATGCTTTGAAAGCTTTAGAAGCAGCAAGTACAGTCTTAGCGGAGGTGCTTTAATATGAAAATTGCGTATTCACCTTGTCCAAACGATACCTTTGTTTTCCATGCATGGGCACATGGGTTAATCCCCGGCGCGCCTAAGCTGGATGTCTTATATGCCGATATCGATATCACCAATCGCTTGGCCGCTGAAGGCACAGGACCTGAAGTGTTGAAAATCTCTTATGCAGCGCTGCCATGGGTGCTGAAGGATTATGCCCTGCTGCCTTGTGGCGGTGCGCTGGGGAGGGGCTGCGGACCACTGGTTTTGACGAAAAACAGCGGATCTAGTGCCTCCGATCCCACTCAATTGACTGGCCGTCGTGTTGCTGTACCGAGCGAACGGTCAACGGCGTATCTGTTGTTCCGGCTGTGGGCAGCACAACATGTGCCCGGCGGCGTCGGAGAAATAGTCGTTATGCCGTTTCACGAAATTATGCCTGCTGTGCGTGATGGTCGTATCGACGCTGGTCTCGTTATTCATGAGGCGCGCTTTACTTATCCTTCTTACAACTTATCGCTGCTTACCGATCTCGGAAACTGGTGGGAATCCGACACGGGATTGCCGATTCCGCTTGGCGCAATTATTGCCCATCGCTCGATGGACCTTGAGGCGCTTGCGGGCTGGGCCCGCGCCTCGGTTGAATACGCGTGGGCGCATCCAGAAGCTTCTCGCGATTATGTGATGCAGCATGCGCAGGAAATGAACCCCGAGGTTGCGCAGGCCCACATCGATCTTTATGTGAATGAGTTCACCGCGAACTTGGGCGAAAGCGGCTATGGAGCCGTCACGACCTTGCTTGAGCGGGCAGCTAAAGAAGGGCTGGTTCCGCAGATGGACTATGCAGCGCTGCTGAAATAAAAAGAAGAGCCATCCTGCAATTTCACTGGGCAGGATGGCTTTTTTCATACGTCATTGAAAACGTTCATTTTCATTTTACAGGTGGAGCATCGATCCGAAATACCCTTAAAAAGCTTTTCGGGATATCTGTTTCAAACCGCATCGGCTTGTCAGATGTCGGATGAACGAAAGCTAACACGCGGGCATGGAGACCGAGACGACCGCCGATAACTTTGGATTTTGAACCATATTTTCTGTCCCCAACAACGGGGTGTCCGATTTCCTGCATATGAACGCGAATCTGATTCTTCCTTCCAGTCTCTAGATTAACCTCAAGAAGCGAAAAGCTTCGATCGGATTGCATCGTTTTGTAGTGGGTAATAGCCTTTTGGCCGTCATTCGGATAGGGACTAGAGTAAACCTTCAGCGATTTCGGATTTTCTTTGAGCCAAGAGGTGATGGTGCCTGTTGGTTTTTTAACGGTTCCTTCTACAAGGGCTACGTAGGTGCGTTCCGTCACGGAATCCTGCCAGGTGTTCTGCAAATGCTGTTGAACCTTCTCGCTCTTGGCGAACATCATGACGCCTGACGTATCTCGATCCAAGCGGTGTACGACGAAAATCCGACTCTTCGGATCATGATTTCGCACATGCGCTGTTAGCTGTCTATAGGCAGTCACTTCATTTTCTTGCGTGTTCGTTGCAATAGAAAGTAGTCCGGCATCTTTTTTTACAACGATAATATCTTCATCTTCGTGAAGAATGGCAATACCGATCAAGGGAACTTCCTCAATGATTTTATCCTTGCTGATGGTTACAGATTGACCGGCTTCCAACTGAAAGTTGTAGGCGGTTACTACTTTGCCATTAACGGATACTTGCCCGCGGGCAAGGGTGGATTTGACGGAATTTCGTCCCAGGCCGGATAGCGTATTTATTAAAAAAGGCAGCAGCTCGGATGGTTCTTTTACCGTATAGATACGGTTATTTGACGCTGGATTACCTTTAAGTTGGTTCGTTATTGTGTTTGTTTTTACGTTTGGTTTCTGAGTTGGTTTATGGTTCGGTTTATTTTGTTTCTTTTGCATGGTAAAGACCTCCTGTTCGCTAATCAATATACCACGTAGAGAGAAGCAAGTGAAAGGAGACTTTCCTAACCGGATGCAGGAAATGACGCTGCCGTATGGTTTATATGCCAAAAGGGAAGACTGACACATAAAAACTCTGTATCTCAAGGGAAAGGTGGAAACCCTGAATGCTACTGTATCAACTTACGCAATGGTTTGAAGAGCGAACCTCTCTGCAGAAGGCTTTACAAGTGGGGGGAGCTGATGGATCAGGCGACTTGCAGTTGAGAATTCAAGAGGTCGAAGACCAGCTTTATTCTCAAGCGGAGCGTTGGAAGAAATCGATCGAAGAATCGTCTTATTTGAAGTTCCCTTATGAAGCCCCACATCTTGATGATGATATGGTTCTTTAGCGGTTTTGGCAGGGCTTCCCTTTGTATTTCCTAGTTTTTCCGTGTAGAATAGGTAGAACTATAACCCGAAAAGAGAACGAGGTTTTTTTGAGATGAAGGTGCTTGTTTCCACACTTAACGCGAAATTCATCCACACATCCTTAGCTTTACGCTATTTGAAAGCGTTCTGCGAGAAGGATTTTGATGTGGAAATATCGGAATATACCATTAAAGACCCCGTCATGAACGTTGTTTCAGATATTTATCAAAAAGCCCCAGATGTACTGGGCTTTTCCTGTTATATTTGGAACATTGAAGAAACGATTACGATTATTAAAATGATTAAAAAGATTAGACCTGATATCCTCATTATGCTTGGAGGACCTGAGGTTTCTTACGACACTGAGTACTGGATGAAGCGTATTCCTGAGGTGGATTTCATTGTCATGGGCGAAGGGGAAGAGACCTTCCACCAATTGTTGACGGAAATTTCTACGACGAAAAAATACCATTTTGTGTACGGGTTAGCTTACCGCAAAGGCGAGGAAATCGTACTTATGCCTGGCAGACCGAAGCTGAAGCTGGACGATATTCCATCTCCGCATCGCTTTGCTGAAGATTTACCTAGTCTAGCGAATCGTGTCGTTTACTTTGAAACGAGTCGGGGCTGTCCGTTTTCCTGCCAGTTTTGCCTTTCCAGTATTGAGGTGGGCGTGCGATATTTCGATATGGAGCGAACGAAGGCGGATCTCCTGTATTTAATCGACTCGGGCGCGAAGCTGATTAAGTTCGTGGATCGAACGTTTAATATTAAGCGGGATTATGCGATGGAAATTTTCGAGTTTCTTATCGCTAATCATCGAGGCACCGTGTTCCAGTTCGAGATTACCGCGGACATTATGCGTCCAGAAGTATTGGATTATTTGGCTGAAAATGCGCCGCCAGGCACATTCCGGTTCGAGATTGGCGTACAGTCTACGAATGATACAACCAATGATCTTGTACAACGCAGGCAAAACTTCTTCAAGCTGAGCCGTACCGTAGCTAAGGTAAAAGATAGCTTGAAAATTGACCAGCATCTCGACTTGATTGCTGGCTTACCCGAAGAGGATTATCATTCATTCCGGAAGACGTTTAATGATGTCTTTGCTTTGGGTCCTGAAGAACTGCAGCTTGGATTCCTTAAAATGCTGCGTGGCACTGGCATGCGTAACGATGCGCATAAATACGGCTACGTTTATATGGACAATGCGCCTTACGAAATTCTGGGCAATGACATTTTGCCGTTTACGGATATTATTCGGATCAAACGGGTCGAAGATGTGCTTGAGAAATTCTGGAACGCGCATCGCATGGATCATACGGTCAAATATTTGATCGCTCGCGAGTTCGCATCCGCTTTTGATTTCTTTCAAGAATTCGGCGATTACTGGGAAGAGCGTGGCTGGCAAAGGATCGGGCATCAGCTCGAGGATCTGTTCACTCGTTTGCGCGATTTCCTGCATTTCAGAGGAACACCTAACTGGCAAGTCATTGAAGGACTTATGAAACTGGACTATTTCTTGGGTCATAAATATAAACCCCGCAAAATTTGGTGGGACTTCACTTTGGGGAAATCCGAGCAGTCCGCTTACCTTCGGTTGCTTGCTGACCAGCCGGAGCTCGTGGACGGCGACTTTCATCGTCTCCGTATCACTGAAAAAGACCTCCATAAGCATGTCATGCTGGAGGTGCTCCCGTTCGCTTTGCAGACGTATCTGCAAAGCGGGGAGATCGACGAAAGCAGCAAAGAGCTGCTTGTCGTGCACTTTCCACCGGATGCCAAGGAATCGGCAAGCTACTACACCATGCCGCTGCACCAAGTGGTGGCCCTATAACCCCAAAAAGCTTCGCTTTCCGACAGGGAAAGTGAAGCTTTTTTAACTCATTTCTTTTCGGAGAGCCAAGCAGCCAAGGAATTGATTTCATCGTCAGAAAGCCTGCCTTTGAAGCTAGGCATGGCGCCTTTACCATTGTTCAAAATTGCAGTAATTTGATCCTTCGAAAGCTTACCGCCGACTTTCTGCAGGTTAGGTCCCACGGAGCCCTCTAGGTTAACACCATGACAGCTCACGCAATTTGCTTTAAAGAGGGCTTGAGCATCAACTTTGGAGGCTGCTCCGCTGCTAGTTGCCGCTGGCGTTGCAGAAGCGGCCGGAGGCGGTGTCGACTTGCTTTTCCCGCAGCCAGACAGGGAGACAGCAAGCAAGAGAGAAAGGCATAAAAGCGATTTTTTCATTGAAAGACTCTCCTTTTACATCATTAAGGTCACTGTTAGTACTACATTTCCCGGCACGCTACCTTTTCATGCAACTGGATGAATAATAAGGGTAGCCATCGATCATCATATTCGTAACAATCAATTTATACATAGAGCTGCTGTAGCAACTTGTTCGCTTTTGTAAGTAAGTAATGGAATCAAATGAAGGATTTCAGATAAGGGCAGCCATATTCGGTGTCCTTATTCGCATAGGCTTGTAAAAAAAATCCATTGACCGGCCAGGGCTTCAGTGATAAGATTGAAAAAATTTACCCACAGACGCAAATTAATGAGGAGGAAGTTTAAAAGTGGCCACGTATTATATGGAACCATCCCGTACGTTCAGTGAGTTTCTCTTGATCCCTAATCTAACGACGAAGGATTGTACACCAACGAATGTAAATTTGAAAACACCGTTAGTAAAGTTTAACAAAGGTGAGGAACCACCTATTTCTTTGAACATTCCATTCTCCTCTGCTGTGATGCAGGCTGTATCGGATGACGGTATGGCCATTGCTTTGGCACGTGCCGGGGGGATTTCTTTTATTTTCGGTTCTCAATCGATTGAGCAAGAAGCTCAAATGGTAAAGAAGGTCAAAGGTTATAAGGCCGGATTTGTTGTTAGCCGTTCGAATTTAACGCCAGATCATACACTCAGCGACGTGCTGGAGTTGAAGGAGCAAACAGGTCACTCTTCCGTAGCAATTACGCATGATGGAACGGCGAATGGGAAATTGCTTGGCATTGTAACAGGTCGCGATTATCGGATCAGCCGAGATTCGCTGGATCGACCGATCAAGCTTTTTATGACGCCTTTTGAGAAGTTAGTGTATGGCGCATCGGGTATTACGTTATCGGAAGCAAACAATTTGATATGGGAACATAAATTAAATTGCTTGCCAATCGTCGATGAGAATCAGAATTTGGAGTATCTCGTTTTTCGTAAAGATTATGACGAGCATAAGGAGAATCCACTGGAGCTTTTGGACTCGAATAAAAGCTATATCGTCGGAGCTGGAATCAATACCAAGGACTACATGGAGAGAGTGCCTGCACTCGTCGAAGCGGGCGTAGATATCCTTGTCATCGATTCTTCGGATGGATACAGCGAGTGGCAGCGGGAAACGGTTCAATACGTGAAGGCGAATTTCGATGTGAAGATTGGAGCCGGTAACGTCGTTGACCGCGAAGGTTTTCTCTACTTGGTAGAGTCGGGTGCCGACTTCGTGAAGGTAGGCATCGGTGGAGGCTCCATCTGCATTACTCGTGAACAAAAAGGGATTGGTCGTGGACAAGCTTCTTCATTGATGGAAGTCGTGGAAGCGCGCGATCAATATTTTAAAGAAACAGGGACTTATATTCCAATTTGCTCCGATGGTGGTATTGTACATGACTACCATGTTACGCTTGCTTTGGCTATGGGCGCTGATTTTGTTATGCTTGGCAGATATTTTGCTCGCTTTGACGAAAGCCCGACAAGAAAGCTGCGTGTGGGCAATAACTTCGTGAAAGAGTATTGGGGCGAAGGCTCGAATCGCGCACGCAATTGGCAGCGTTATGACACTGGCGGTAAAGGCAAGCTCTTGTTCGAAGAAGGCGTTGATTCTTACGTACCCTATGCGGGAAGCTTGCAGGAGAACTTGGACAAGACGATTGGTAAAATGAAATCTACAATGTGCAACTGTGGTTCCCTTAGCATTGAAGAGCTGAAACGAAATGCAAGAATTACGCTCGTTTCCGGAACAAGCCTTGTTGAAGGCGGAGCGCATGACGTGATTCTGAAGGAAAGTAGTTTATCCGAAGAGTAAGCATAAACTTAGCAAACAGTAAGAGGCTTCCCTCTCGCATCTTTGAAAGATGTGGAAGGAAGCCTTTTTCTACGTACAAATGATGTAACAGCGGTTAAGGAAGGTAGCTGCGAATAACCGTCATGCTTCCCTCAAGCGAATAGCTGCCAAGATTGGCAGGAAGCAAGAAGCAATCGCCAGGCTTCGTAGAGATGCTGCCATCTGCCCAGGCCAGTGTGCCATTGCCGTCAGCGATGACAAGAATAACAAAGCTCTCTGGGGATGTTTGTAGTTCCCATTTTGGTCCTACAAGTCCTTTCTCCACCGTGAAAAAGGGAGATTGAGCAAGAGTAAGCCATGTGCTAGCTTCGCTCATATCTGTTTTCATAAAGGTAGAGCCGGAACCTTCATAGGCAATTACATTTAAGGAATCTTCAATATGAAGTGCGCGAGGCTTACCGTCGAGGCCTGGACGATTATAATCGTATAAACGATATGTCGTATCGGAGTTTTGCTGAATTTCGGCAACAAGAACGCCTGCGCCTAACGCGTGAACCGTTCCAGCCGGAATATAGAAGGAATCCCCTGCTTCAACAGGAACCTCTTGCAAACAGTCCAAGATGCGATTCTCGGCAATTGCTTGTGCAAGGCTTTCTCGCGTGACGCCGTCCTTCATCCCATATATAATTTTAGCGCCGGGCTTTGCGTCCAAGATGTACCACATTTCGGTTTTGCCTAGCTCGCCAGCCGCAAGATTCTTATAATGATCGTTCGGGTGTACTTGAACGGAAAGGTCATCTTCACAATCCAATAATTTAATTAGAAGCGGGAAACGGCCATTTTTTTCAGAAAATCCTTTGGAACCAAACAGTGTGCTGCCATATTGCTCACGAATTTCGTCAAGTCCAAGGCCTGCAAGTTCTCCATTGATAACCTTCGTTGTCCCATTCGGATGGTCGCCGATCATCCAGCCTTCGCCAATGGCTCCTTCTGGTAGCTGGAAACCAAACTTCTCTAGGGTTCTCCCTCCCCAGACACGTTCTTTCATTTCAGGTTGAAATTGAAGCGGGTATGATTTCAATGCTCTCCCTACTTTCTATAAGTTCTCCTATCCTAAAAAGCTTATACAAGCTCCTTTGCATTATATCATGTCTATCTTTTTTCTACAGCTAACAAGTAGGGAGCGTTCAGGTTGGTATTAGCAAATTGATAGCGCAGCACCTGAAAAGACGCTAGCGGAAGATCCCGCGCCCACTGCTCAACAGCGCTGGCTTCTTGCGCTCCGCCATCGTGCCCGCTGTACAGCACGATGGTTGTTACACCGCCCTTACGCAGTAAACGAAGGGCGGATTCAAGAGCAGGGATCGTTGATTCCTGCGTAGTAATGGTATGTGGATCGGCGCCGGGCAAATAGCCGAGGTTGAAGCTTACCGCGGCGACTTTGCCATGCTGCGTCAGTGGTACCACCTTTTCCATAAGCTCGTGACTGCACAGGCTCATGTGAACGCAAGAAGATGCGTCTGAAAGCTCTTTCTCCAGACGCATCCTTGTTTGATCCAGCGCTTGCTGCTGAATATCGAAGCCGTATACACTGCCGCGGCGCCCGACCAGCTTCGCCAAGAATAAAGCATCCACCCCGTTGCCTAGTGTCGCATCGACAACGGTATCGCCAGATTGTGCTCGCTGACTAATCAATTGATGAGCGAAGCTCAAAACAGAAACAAACCCCATACTACGAATGGCCTCCATACGATTTATCATTTTTCTTCAAGGCCTGGACAATTTAAGCGAAGAAGCCCTCTTGTTTACCCTTCCAATGTTTGCCTTGCCAAGAACTTCTGCGTTTTAATTCCGCGTCAAAAGCGTTCAGTACTTCCCATTTCTTAAGACTCCACATGGGGCCAATCAGCAAGTCACGAGGGGCATCCCCTGTAAGACGGTGGACAATCATTTCGGGGGGCAATGTCTCCAACGTGTCGATGACTAGGTCTACATACTCATCCTTTTCAAGGAATTGAAGCAGCCCTGCTTCGTATTGTTTAACCATAGGCGTTTTGCGCATTAGATGAAGCAAATGAATTTTGATACCCTGAACGTCCATTTGAGCGACAGCGCGTCCAGTGTCCAGCATCATTTCATGCGTTTCCCCGGGTAAACCATATATGATGTGTGCGCAGGTGCGAATATTGTGCTTCCTGAGCTTAGCAACAGCATCCAAATAGCACTGCGTGTCATGGGCGCGGTTAATCAACTCTGAAGTGGATTCGTGTACGGTTTGCAGACCCATCTCGACCCAAAGGTAAGTACGCTGATTTAACTCTGCCAAGTATTCGATAACATCGTCAGGCAAGCAATCAGGTCTGGTCGCGATGGATAAACCGACAACGCCGGGTTGCTGGAGGATGACCTCATAATATTCGCGCAATTGCTCTACAGGCGCATAAGTATTGGTATAAGCCTGAAAGTAACCGATATATTTGGCTTCCGGCCATTTTTGATGCTGTGAGTCTCGAATGTTATTAAACTGTGTGACAAGATCATCGCGGCGGCTTCCCGCGAAATCCCCAGACCCCCGCGCACTGCAAAAGGTGCATCCGCCTGTTGCGATATTTCCGTCCCTATTCGGACATGTAAAGCCTGCATCGAGCATGACTTTAAACACTTTTCCGCCAAAGACATCACGCATTTCATAATTCCATGTATGGAAACGTTTGTCCCCCCATAACAGAGGAGATTCCTGAGTTAGAGTATTCATCTAAGGTCGTGCTCCTTTCCTAAACTATTGTAGCGAAAATCATTCATGAAAGCGACCCCCTGCCTTTCCAGTAAGTCCCCCGTTAAAAGCGGCATCTAAGGAGCATGATAACTTTGTATCACATTACAAGTGCGAGAGGGGATTCTCCATGAAAAAGCTTCGTACGGTAACATTAGCAGTCGCTTTAACTACGGCTTTGAGTTTTGGCGCGGTCGGCGCACATGCAAATACTGCCAGCACGTCAAGCGGAAGCTCGGGGATGAATAGCTACACAGGGACGACTAGTACGTCTTCGTCCAACATGGGATTAGGAGGAACAACGGGAGGTTTGACAGGAACCTACGGAACGGGGACTACGACACCATCGACGTATACAGGGAGCAATTACGACGCCACTGTGGGGACAGGGTATGGTACGGGAACAACGGGGACAGGTTATGGTACAGGCACTGCGGGAACAGGGTATAGTGCCGGTACCGATACGACGGGTAAAACGAGCCCAGGCACGTATAAAGGGAACGCGTACAATGGAACAGGCACAAGCACTTATTCGACTCCTTACAACACAGGTGTTAAGGATCAAATCAAAGGTTACAGTAATAACATGCTAGACCGAATGAGTACGACAGGGGCAGGGGTTAAAAACCACGATGGTAATTATGATACTTCCTCCTATCGTGCCTACGCGAACACTGCTGCTACCACCAGAGGTACGAATTGGGGTTGGTTAGGTCTTGTTGGTTTGCTGGGTCTTGCTGGCTTACGAGGAAATAATAGAACAAGAACTAGAGACTAAGCTATAAGAAGCCCTAAGCTGTAGGTAACATGAAGAGCGTCTTCCATTTCAAGGGGGACGCTTCTTTCTTTGTTTAACTTGATCTGCTGTTATCTAGCATTCATAAAGTAATGGCTAGATCGTCAAACTAAGCGTATGTAAATTTTTTTGATTTTTTGCCGAGAATCGTCTATGATTTGTATTCGATAGCTTGTGAAGGCTTATCCTTACGATGTGAGTTTTTCAAGGCGAAAACTCAGCGTATGCTTACGAAGCCAGTTTTGCTACGCAAAACACTCTAGGGAGGCAAATATAGATGCGGTTACGGGGAAGAAAAGGGATTCGCGAAGACATTGAACGGCAGACAGAACTTGTCGTTTTGAATGCGAAGGATTACAAAGGCAAATGGTCCGAGCTTTTCGGAAATAATAATCCTATCCATGCTGAGCTAGGCATGGGCAAAGGTCGTTTTATTAGTGAGATGAGCCGAAAGTATCCGAATATTAATTTTATTGGTGTTGATATGTACGATGAACTCATTCGCAAAGCTAGTGAAAAGGCCAAAATCGCTCACAAAATCAGCGATACTGGTAGTGAGAATGATAGCCAAGATGAAATACTAAATATTCCGAATTTGAAGCTAATGCTCTTTAATATCGAGCAGATTGAAGAAGCTTTTGCCGATGGAGAGTTAGAACGCATTTATTTGAATTTTAGCGATCCTTGGCCGAAGAAGAAGCATGCGCGCAGAAGATTAACGCATTCAGGCTTTGTAGAGAAATATCAACAGATCCTGAACAGTAACGGCGAAATTCATCTGAAAACGGATTCGCAGTCACTGTTTGAATTCTCCTTAAATTCATTTGCCGATATGGGATTGCGAATGCGCAATATTTCACTGAATTTACATGTAGACGGTATTCATCCGGATCATGTAATGACAGAATACGAAACCAAATTCGCAGGGCAAGGAATGAATATTCATCGTTGTGAGGTTGTAATCGGCGAGCAAGTGCTGGCAGCACATCTGGATAATCTGAAAAAAGAGCGGTCTAATTAGACCTGCTCTTTTTTTATTTTAACCTAATAGCTGTAGGATCACATTTGAACAATCCGTTGTTGGCAATGTCCGCATTTTTCGCGTAATGGAAGCACGCCGCGCTTCTACATCCGAATATCTGTCAGCGAGCATGGATAGCCAATTCTCGATTGTAACCGAGGAGCGAATCCGCTCTCCTAAACCCTGCACCGTGAAGTAATGTAGATTTTCTTCCTCTTGACCGGGAATCGGATCGTAGAACAACATAGGAATCGATTTGGCTAGCCCTTCCGAACAGGTCATTCCCCCAGGCTTGGTAACGAGTAAATCGGAAACCTCCATGAGTTTGCCGATTTCTTTGGTAAATCCAAGCAGTCTTATATTGGGATGCTGATAGCGAGGGTCTGTGGAGAGCTTTTTCATAGCTTTCTCATTGTTGCCCAAGCAGAACAAGAACTGAATCTTTTCTCTCCATGCCAACAAATGCTCGCTAAGTGAATCGCCTCCGATTAAACCCCATCCTCCACCCATGACAAGTACAGTAGGCATAGGCAGTAATTGAAATTCTTTTCGAATCATTGGTTTATCATGCGCTTCGCGAAAGCTGGGATGTACAGGTATTCCCGTTATTTCGACTTGAGCAGGCGCTATGCCTCGTCCAAGCAGCTTGTTTTTGACATCTTCTGTAGAGACCAAATACTTATTGACTTCATCGCTTACCCAAGTGCCATGAACGTCGTAATCCGTTATAACCGTGCAAAGAGGGATGGAAAGACCAGCTCTTTTCAGTCGGGAGACGACGACATTGGGGAATGGATGTGTACAAACGATGGCCTGCGGGGCCCATTGCTGAATAATCGCTGCTGTTTGTGCATAGAAAATGCGATGAAGAGCCATCTGTGTCAAACGATTTAATGATTTCTTATATTGGGATTTGTACAGTTTTCCATAGAGTTTGGGTTGTGAGATGACCGTCTTCTTGTAAGCGTGGAAAATCCAAGGCGCCAGCGTTGGATGCAGGAATGCGCCAAGCTCCAACACGCGTGTCTCAATATCTGAGCAGCGCTGCTCCAAAGAAACCGATAAGGCGAGAGCGGCCTGTGTATGGCCAGCCCCGAAACCTTCGGATAAAATAAGAATTCGTTTTTTTTCGTACGTAACATCCATTTCGGTTTACCCCCAGAAAGCTACTGTCCCCAGAGCAGCAGTCGTTCCGATGAAGCAGCCTGCCAGGCAGTCGGAAGGATAGTGCAGCCCTAAGTAAATACGCGATATTCCAACGATTAGAGCAATGGGAATGAGAATAAGTCCAAGAATCGGCATAGCTGCAACGAAAGGAATGAGGATGGAAAAAATGGCCGTTGTATGTCCTGATGGGAAGGAATGATCTGTCAGTGGATTTTTCCCAATGATTGTCTGTGGGAGCACCAGATATGGGCGCAGTCGCGGATATTTCTTTTTAATAATGGCAACTGGGATATGACTGATTGTGAGGGCGATTAACGCCTGAATGCCAGCCGTGCGCATTGTTCCTTGACCGAATAAAGCAAAGCACAGAGAGATAACAATCGTTGCTGTAGCTCCGCCTAAATGTGTGATTTTAGAAAATAAATGATCGAGGAAAGAGTGCTGGATACGTTGATTCACAAAGCAGAACATTCGCGTTTCATGATGCTGAAGCCAGTGGACGACTTTGCTCATGATGGCAGCCTCCTTCGTAAGCTTTTTGATACTTTCATAATTAATATTGTAGAGTGCATTTATTAAAAGAACATTAACGCTATAACAAATTTTTCGAAATTCCAATTTTACTTTCCTTTGATCTAACGTTAACAATTCCATGCTAGCATGGGGGGGGATAAGGGAATTGAAGGTAAAGGGGCTGACGGAATGAGAATTGCCTTGTTTACAGATACGTTCCTTCCGGATGTGAACGGCGTGTCGAAAACGCTCGGAAGATGGACGCGGTTTCTGGAATCCAAAGGTGTAGAGTGTAAAGTTTTTGCTCCTACTAGTATGACAGAGGGAGACCCTGATCCGTTCCGTGTAGAACGTTTTTACAGTATTCCCTTTTTATTGTACCCCGAATGTCGGCTTGCTATCCCCAACCCCCTGTATATCCGTAAATCTCTCCATGCGTTCCAACCTACCATTATCCACTGCGCAACACCGTTTAACCTGGGACTTTTTGGTTTGTACTATGCGCGTAAGCACGGAATCCCCTTGGTCGCCTCCTATCATACTCATTTCGATCAGTACTTAAGCCATTATAAAATCCCATGGGTTGAACCCACGTTATGGAAGTATATGCAGTGGTTTCACCAAAGCTGTCGCAAGGTGTATGTGCCTTCAGAGTCCACTTTGCATCATTTGGAAGCCAAAGGGCTGCGGAATTTGGAAATTTGGAGTCGTGGCGTAGATGC
Organism: Paenibacillus sp. SYP-B3998; assembly: GCF_010820665.1. Classification (GTDB taxonomy): domain Bacteria; phylum Bacillota; class Bacilli; order Paenibacillales; family NBRC-103111; genus Paenibacillus_E. The sequence continues at coordinate 358,261 of NZ_JAAIKC010000004.1, forward strand.
CGGCCGATTTCATCCTGAGGTTGAACGGCATGAGGTGCTTTCTTCGCGAGGGGTAGAGGCTTCCAAATTCGTCTTACTCTATGTAGGGAGACTAGCGCCGGAGAAAAGCGTTGAAATTGCCCTTGAGACTTTTGCGGCACTACCAGTAACTATACGGAGTAACTGTCACTTGATCATTGCTGGTGACGGACCATCAGCCGCGTCACTGCGCGAAGGTTACGGAGACCAAGAAGGGGTTACCTTCACAGGCTTTGTAGAGGGAAAAGCACTGGCTGACCTATATGCGGCTGCGGATCTTTTCATTTTCCCTTCGGCAACGGAAACTTTTGGCAATGTTGTACTGGAGTCCATGGCAGCTGGAACTGCTGTCATAGGAGTCGCCTCAGGCGGGGTAATGGATACTATTGAGGATGAAGTGACAGGTTTACTCTGCCCCCCTGGCGATGTGTCAGCTTTTGTTGTCGCGGTGAGAAGGTTGTATGAATCGCTCGAAACGCGTCTTACTTTGGCAAAAGCAGGTAGAGCTTATGCGCTGCAGCAATCATGGGATCAAATTTTTAATAAGCTGTACGAAAGCTACCAAGAGGCGAGTAACCCTTTATTGCCAAATGACTTACATGGCGCTTCATCGCGAATGGTTAGGTAATCTAACGGTTTAACAGAAGTTGTTTTTCGCCTTAGAACTGCATTATAATAATTTCCGACCGCATTTGTTCGTCTAAACGGTGAAGTTTTGGTACACAATATAATGAAAAACGATGAAAACAGGACTTTAACGATCTGATATCGAGCACATACTGCTCTACTCTTGCGCTTTCCCCTTAAACCTGAAAGAACTGGCTTATTCTCGCTTTTGTAGACTTTGACAAATCGGGGGAAAGAGAGGAAAATCAAGAACGGTTATTCACCTGTACATAACTGCGCATACGGCGTACAAATAGAGAGCTAATGTGCTTAAACAAAAAGGGGGACTTTGTTTCATGCTGGACAAAACTATGCTTATTTTACAACTATGCTTAGCTTTTATCGGAGCTTATCAATTGCTATTGACATTCTTTGGATGGTATCGCCCTAAAAACAAGCCGCAATTCCCACCGCAAAAAACATTTGCTGTGTTGGTCGCCGCTCACAATGAGGAGCAAGTCGTTGGAGCGCTTATCGAAAACCTCAAGTCGTTAGAGTACCCCAAAGAGCTTTATGATATTTTTGTTATTTGCGATAACTGTACGGATCGTACAGCAGACATCACGCGCAATCACGGTGTGTACGCCATGGAACGCCATAATCCCAATCTAAGAGGTAAAGGCTACGCCATTGAATGGATGCTCAAAGAGCTATGGAAACGTGAGCGTCAATACGATGGGATCGTCATGTTCGATGCCGATAACCTCGTTAGTCCCGATTTTTTAATCCATATGAACAACGATTTGTGTTCGGGTTCCCGCGTGATTCAAGCTTATCTCGATACGAAGAATCCAAATGATTCTTGGGTTACAGGCTCCTTTGCCATTTCGTACTTCTACGCAAACCGTTTTGTGCAAACGCCTCGTACGAATTTAGGGCTTGCGAATTTTCTTGGCGGCACAGGGATGTGTTTTGAATCCGGTTTGCTTAAGCAGATTGGGTGGGGAGCAACGAGTTTGGTAGAGGATTTAGAATTCTCTATGCGATGCATTCAGCTTGGTATCAAACCGACTTATAACTATGACACGAAGGTTTATGACGAGAAGCCTTTGACTTTCACGGCTTCGGCTAAACAACGTTTGCGTTGGATGCAAGGGCATTTTGAAGTAGCCAAACGTTTCTTTTTCCCGTTATTGTGGCAAGGGATTAAAGAAGGCAGTTGGGTCAAAATTGACGCTGCGATTTACTCCGCTAACGTTTACAACTTCTTTTTTGGCTCAATTCTCACTATTCTGCTTTGGATCAGAGCGATAATGCCAGGTTGGGCGAATTCGTCCTTACTGTTCGATATAAATCCTATATTTTTGAACACAATAAGTATTGCGATCTACGTGCTTCTACCGTTGTCCATGCTGATTGAAAAAGCGAATGGGAAAACGTATAAATACTTGATTCTATATCCTCTATTTATGCTGTCCTGGTGGCCGATCACGTTCTATGCGTTCTTCACGCAAAACAATAAGCAATGGAGCCACACAGAGCATACACGCGTCATTCGTATGGACGAAATGAAAAAACAAGCAAGCTAGTTGACATTCGAAAAATGAAGTGATATAGTATATCAAGTAAAAGCAGAGGCGCCCGCTTCTCACCTGACCGACAACTGTTGGCTGGTCCGAAATGATCATCAAGTATGTGTGATAGGTTTGTATAAACCTGTTGTTGATGAAGATGTGGGCCCTTGGGCCCGCATCTTTTTTATATGGATAGTTACATATTTTGTGGAGGTGGAACACGATTAGCAAAGACCATATGATCAATGACGAGATTCGCGTGAAAGAAGTACGCCTGATTGGGGCGGATGGAGAACAACTCGGTATTACACCGATTCGCGAAGCTCTTCAAATTGCAGTCGATGCCAACTTGGATTTGGTGAATGTTGCTCCGACGGCTAAGCCGCCTGTGTGCCGCATTATGGATTACGGTAAATTTCGTTATGAAACACAGAAGAAAGAAAAAGAAGCTCGTAAAAATCAGAAGATCGTTGACATCAAAGAAATCCGCTTAAGCGCGACAATTGATGAGCATGACTTCCAAACGAAGCTTCGCAATGCAGTGAAGTTCCTCGGTGAAGGGGATAAAGTAAAAGCAAGCGTTCGTTTCCGTGGTCGTGAAATCGCCCATGCAGAAATCGGTCGCAGAGTGCTTGAACGACTGGCTACCGAAACTGCTGAAATTTCCTCGCAGGAGCGCGCTCCTAAGCTTGAGGGAAGAAGCATGATCATGATCTTAACGCCGAAAGCTACGACCTAGGCGAGTTTACTAAATTAGGAGGAACACCAACATGCCAAAAATGAAAACACACAGCAGCTTGAAAGATCGTTTCAAAGTTACCGGCACAGGTAAAGTGAAAAGATATAAATCAGGCAAGAACCATTTGTTGTCTGGTAAATCCGCACGTCAAAAACGCGTTCTGGGAACAAACCCAGTTATGGCAAAAGGCGATTTCAAACGCCTGAAACAACAACTAGCTAACATCTAATTTCGCTTTGATTATTATTTATACATTCTAGGAGGTAGTTGACAATGGCAAGAGTCAAGGGCGGATTCGTTCGCGCTCATCGTCGCAAGAAAATCTTAAAACTAGCAAAAGGTTATTTCGGTTCTAAACATAGATTATTTAAAACTGCCAAAGAACAAGTAATGAAATCTTTGGTCTATGCTTACCGTGACCGTCGTCAAACAAAACGTAATTTCCGCAGACTGTGGATTACACGTATCAATGCAGGCGCTCGTCAAAACGGCCTGAGCTACAGCAAATTGATGCATGGCCTGAAATTGGCTGGTATCGACATCAACCGTAAAATCTTGGCTGACCTTGCAGTGAACGATTCCAAAGCGTTCAACGATCTGGCAACAGCAGCAAAAACAAAAGTAAACGCGTAAATCGTTCGCGTTCCAAGAAGCTTGCCCCATCGTGGGGCAAGCTTCAGATTGTTGGGGAACCCCATTTCTGGTTGGAAAATGTAGTCATCATTGGAAATGAGCCACCCAACATTAGTAAAAAATAAGATTGCCTACTATCCTGCCTTTCTGGCTAGGTGGTTGGCAATCTTTTTTATGTCCTGGGCAATCGCTGTCATCAATGCTTGTTCATGGACTTTCTCTCGCCCCCTAAACGGTTACCGGAATAATTTCTCAGACAGTTTCTTTGTCAGACTATTGACTATTGTTCAGGGGATGCATATAATTATCTACAAATCATATTCTATATGGTGAATCAACACTATCTAATCGGCTATGAAGAGGAAGAAGTAGTAAGGGCACTTATGCGCAGAGAGCGTTGGACTTGCTGAAACCATCGCCTTAATCCCTTAAGTACGAGGTCACCTCGGAGCTGTTTTCCTGAAACATGCGGCAAGGCCGCTATGGTAGGGAGAATCGGAATAGCACACGTTACTGTGCTGAGGGTATTGTTCCTAACGGATCATACCTGCTAAGGCTATGTGCTGTGAAGTGCGTAGCAAATTTGGGTGGTACCACGGAAGCTTTAACCCCTTTCGTCCCGTTTAACACGTTACGTGCGTGTTCGGGATGAATAGGGGTTTTTCTTGTTTTCAAAGAAGCTTGACGATTCACAGAGACTGACTTTTTGAGAGGAGGATCACAATGAATGTTCAAACTGAACCAAAAAGGTCAAAAGAAGAATTGATTAAAGAGCTGACGCAACCAGATCTTATTACAGGATCTGAGATTTTGCTCAGAAGCTTATTGCTGGAGGGTGTGGAGTGCGTCTTTGGTTATCCAGGCGGCGCTGTATTGTACATCTACGATGCCATGCATGGCTTTTCGGATTTCAACCACTTATTGACACGACATGAGCAAGGAGCCATTCACGCTGCTGATGGATATGCACGTTCCACTGGTAAAGTTGGTGTATGCATCGCAACTTCCGGACCGGGGGCGACGAACCTTGTCACAGGAATAGCTACAGCCTATATGGATTCTGTTCCACTGGTTATTATTACAGGAAACGTAGCCACAAATTTCATCGGTACGGATGCTTTTCAAGAGGCAGATATTACCGGTATTACGATGCCGATTACGAAACACAGTTATCTTGTTAGAGATGTAGAGGATCTGCCGCGTATTATTCACGAAGCTTTCCATATTGCCAATTCAGGTCGTAAGGGCCCGGTTCTTATTGACATACCAAAGGATGTCTCCGCTCATAAGACTGTGTTTAAACCAGTCACTGAGGTAAGTATTCGGGGTTACAACCCGACCGTACAACCGAATAAACTGCAAGTGGATAAGCTGATTAAGGCGATTGAAGAAGCTGAACGTCCAGTTATTATTGCAGGTGGCGGCGTTGTATACGCGAATGCTTCCGAAGAATTGATCGAGTTCGTAAATAAAACGCGTATCCCGGTTACAACGACCTTGCTCGGATTAAGCGGCTTCCCAAGCGCGCACGAGCTGTGGATGGGAATGCCGGGTATGCACGGAACGTACACGGCTAACCAAGCGATTCAGAACGCGGATTTGCTGATCTCCATTGGTTCCCGATTTGATGATCGCGTAACGATGAAATTGGATGGATTTGCGCCGAAGGTGAAGAAAATCGCGCATATCGACGTTGATCCCGCCGAGATTGGCAAGAACGTAAAAACAGATATTCCTTGTGTAGGGGATATCAAGGCTGTTCTGGAGTACGCGAACACAAAAGCAAAGTCTGCAAAGAGCGAAGCTTGGATCGCAGAAATTAAGGAAAGTAAAGAAAAATTCCCTTTGAAATATAACGAAACGAGCGATGAGCTGAAGCCTCAGTTCGTTGTTCAAATGATTAGTGAAACGACCAAAGGCGAAGCGATTATAACAACGGACGTTGGACAACACCAAATGTGGGCAGCCCAATTCTATCGTTTCAAAAATCCTCGCTCGATGGTGACATCCGGCGGTCTGGGCACGATGGGCTTCGGATTCCCTTCAGCGATCGGGGCTCAAATGGGTAATCCCGATAAGCTGGTAGTTTCCATTAACGGCGATGGCGGTGTGCAAATGTGTGCGCAAGAGCTGGCCATCTGCGCGATCAATAATATTCCGGTTAAGGTTGTTATCATTAACAACCAAGTGCTTGGGATGGTTCGTCAGTGGCAGGAAATCATTTATGACAACCGCTACAGCCACATTGATTTGGCCGGAAGCCCAGACTTTGTGAAGTTGGCGGAAGCTTATGGCGTAAAAGGCCTGCGCGCCACAACCAAGGAAGAGGCTCGTAGAGTATGGCAAGAAGCGCTTGATACGCCAGGACCGGTCGTTATTGATTTCGTTGTTCCTAAAGGCGAGAATGTGTTCCCTATGGTTAAAGCGGGCGACACAATTAGCGACATGTTAATGGGGGATTCGGAATGATGATAACTAAACATACGGTTTCCGTACTCGTAAACAATCAGCCAGGTGTCCTGCAGCGTGTATCCGGCTTGTTCGGACGCAGAGGCTTTAACATTGAAAGCATCACGGTAGGGGAGTCCGAGGAAATCGGGCTTTCCCGGATGGTTATTGTAACAACGGGAGACGACAATACGTTGGAGCAAATCTCCAAGCAGCTGTACAAGCTGATCGATGTGATTAAAGTTATCGATCTAAGCTCGAATCCGATGGTTGCCAGAGAGCTTGCGCTTATTAAAGTAAATGCAGAGCCTACCATGCGTCCGGAAATACTTGGAATTGTTGAAACATTCCGCGCGGCGGTTGTTGATATCGGGCCTAATTCAATTATCGTGCAAGTTGTAGGAGATTCAGATAAAATAGATGCAATGGTCGAATTGCTTCGTCCTTATGGCATTCGTGAGCTTTCCCGTACGGGAGCTACGGCAATGATTCGTGGTTCAGTGAGATAATTAAGCTTGAAAAGCAGGCAAAGCCGCCTTGAGTGGGGCTTTCAGCGGTTAATTCTTTAGCGCTTGAAAAGGGTAAACCGTTGAAACACCCACTCAAGGGGTAGACAATACGGATTCATCATACCAAAGGAGGATTTATTCGAATGGCAGTTACTACTTACTATGAAAAAGATGCAGACTTAGCGGTATTAAAAGGTAAAACAATCGCAGTTGTTGGTTATGGTTCCCAAGGGCACGCACAAGCACAAAACTTGCGTGATAGTGGATTGAACGTTATTATCGGCCTTCGTGAAGGTCGCTCCTGGAACACTGCAAAAAATGATGGTTTCGAAGTTGTTTCCGTTGAAGAAGCAGCAAGACGCGCTGACGTGATCCAAATCTTGATGCCTGACGAAACACAAGCTCGTGTATACCGTGAATCTATTCAACCGAACTTGAAACCAGGCGCAGCAATTATGTTCTCCCACGGTTTCAACATTCACTTCGGACAAATCGTTGCTCCAGAAGGTACAGATGTATTCCTAGTGGCACCTAAATCCCCTGGTCACATGGTTCGCCGCACGTATGTTGAAGGCTTCGGCGTTCCTGGCTTGATTGCAATCGAGAAAGACGCTACTGGCAACGCAAAAGCAATCGGTCTTGCTTATGCCAAAGGTATCGGCTGTACTCGCGCTGGTGTAATCGAGACGACTTTCCGCGAAGAAACAGAAACGGATTTGTTCGGTGAGCAAGCCGTATTGTGTGGCGGTGCATCTGAACTTGTTAAAGCAGGTTTCGAAACGCTGGTTGAAGCTGGTTATGCACCTGAGATGGCCTACTTCGAGTGTCTGCACGAGCTGAAATTGATCGTTGATATGATGTATGAAGGTGGACTTGCTTCCATGCGCAGCTCCATCTCCAATACAGCTGAATACGGTGACTATGTAACTGGACCTCGTATCATCACAGCTGAAACGAAAAAAGCGATGAAAGCTGTACTTTCCGATATTCAACAAGGTAAATTCGCTCGTGACTTCATTTTGGAAAACCAATCCAACAATGCTTTCATGAACGCGACTCGCCGCAACGAAGCAGAACACCCGATCGAAGTGGTTGGCGCTCAGCTTCGTGAAATGATGCACTGGATCAAGAAGTAGGATAAGCACTATTTAACTTCATAGGTATTTCATTCCACAGGGAGTGATTGGGGCGAATTTCCCAATCACTCCCTGTGAATACTATTTAGACTTTGCTATAAAAATCTTAGGAGGTGACATGGTGCGTAAAATTTATATCTTTGATACGACTCTGAGAGACGGGGAACAATCACCGGGTGTGAACCTGAACGTGCAGGAAAAGGTTGAGATTGCCCTACAGCTCGAGAAGCTTGGCATCGATCGTATGGAGGCTGGTTTCCCGGCAGCGTCACCAGGTGACTTAGCGGCTGTTAATGCGGTAGCTAGAGCTGTTAAGAACGCTTCCGTCATCGGTCTTTCCCGATCCCGGGAACAGGATATCGAAGCGGTGAGAGAAGCGCTGCAAGGTGCACAGGATCCGTGTATCCATCTTTTCTTGGCGACATCTCCGATTCATCGCCAGTATAAGCTGAAGATGGAGAAGCATCAGGTACTGGAGACCGCTGAGGCAGCGATTAAATACGCCAAGAAGTATTTTAGCAAAATTGAGTTCTCGCTTGAGGATGCAGGTCGTACGGAACTGGATTTCATCGCCGAAGTGACGGCAATGGCTATACGCGCAGGCGCAACGGTTGTTAATATCCCGGATACGGTGGGCTATATGACACCTTATGATTATGGAAACATTTTCAAAATGGTGAAGGAGACTGTGCCTGGTGTTGAGAAGATTCAGCTGAGCGCGCACTGCCATGACGACCTCGGAATGGCGACTGCGAATGCGCTTGCGGCCGTACTGAATGGCGCCGATCAAATCGAAGGCACCATTAACGGGATTGGCGAACGAGCAGGTAACACTTCGATCGAGGAAGTGGCTTTGGCGCTCGAAACGCGCCAAGAGTTTTTCGAAGCGAAAACATCGCTTGTTTTGAGCGAGATTTATCGCACCAGCCGCTTGGTTAGCAAGCTGACCGGCATGGTGGTGCCAGGCAATAAAGCGATTGTCGGCGCTAACGCGTTCGCTCATGAGTCAGGCATCCATCAGGATGGGATGCTGAAGGAGAAAACAACCTACGAGATTATCTCACCGGAGACCATCGGGGTCAAGGAGAGTAAGCTCGTCATGGGTAAACACTCCGGACGCCATGCATTCCGCGAGAAGCTGATCGACCTCGGTTATGAGCTTGGTGAAGAGCAGGTGAATGTTGCTTTCGCCAAGTTCAAGGATTTGGCGGATCGGAAGAAAAACGTGGAAGACGAAGATATCCGCGCGCTGATCGAAGAGAAACTGATTGAGACGCCGGAGGTTTTCGGACTTGGCACGCTGCAAGTTGCCTATGGCAACCAAATGACGCCAACCGCTACCGTGCATGTTCGCTTACAAGATGGTAGTGATATCGCTGAAAGCGCAGTCGGCAATGGCTCCGTGGATGCGATTTACAACGCCATTGATAAGGCAACGAAGGAAGAAGTCGAGCTTGATGATTACTCGATTAAATCCGTTTCTCACGGCAAAGATGCACTTGGAGAAGTACATGTTGTGTTGAAACAAAAGGGTGTATCCGTTCAAGGACGAGGCATTTCCACTGATATTCTTGAAGCAAGCGCCAAAGCTTATTTGGACGCAGTGAATAGACTCATTGAGAAACGCAAAACACCAACGAGCAATAGAAGCAACGTCACGTTAATTTAACGGCCTTGCATGCACAACTCAACTGATAAGCACCTCACCTCCCTACTTGAGAGAAGTGGGGTGCTTTCTACAAATACGAAAGGATGCGTCCGTTATGAAATATCGTTTTTCTAAATCGTTGGAAGGCTTCTCTTCTTCGGCGGTAAGAGAAATTTTGAAGCTGACTCAAGGCAGCTCCATCATCTCCTTTGCTGGCGGATTACCGGCTGAAGAGTTTTTCCCATTGGATGCTGTGAGCGAAGCCTTTCAGCGTGTGATTGGTGGAGGCAAACAAGCTTTACAGTACGGATTAACTGAAGGATATAAACCGCTTCGCGAATCTCTTTGTCGTCGTATGGCGGCGAAGAATATGCACGTAACTCCCGATGATATGCTGCTGACGACAGGATCACAGCAAGCTATCGATCTGCTCACGCGCGCTTATATTGATCAAGATGATGTTATCCTTGTCGAGAGTCCGACTTATCTTGCCGCGATTCAAGTTTTTCAGGCTAAAGGGGCTAAAGTCTATTCCGTCGAAAGCGATAGCGACGGGATGGTTCTTGAAGATCTAAAAGCGAAAATCGCTGCGCATAATCCGAAAATGGTTTATGTGATCCCGACCTTCTCCAACCCGGCAGGCCGTGCGTGGAGTTTGGAGCGCCGCCAAGGGTTGCTCGACATTTGCAGCGCCGCTGAAGTGCTTATCCTGGAAGATGATCCTTACGGGGAGATCCAGTTTAATGAGGCGGAGAGCTATCCGACGATCTTTTCGTTAGGCGGTTCGTCTGAGGGCGGCTGTGTCGTGTATACGAGCACCTTTTCCAAAACGGTCGCTCCTGCATTCCGCACAGGTTGGGTGATGGCGGATCAAGCCGTTATTCGTCAAATTGCGCGTTTTAAACAATCCGCAGATTTGCACTCCAGTACGATCGATCAGCAGACGCTGTATCATTTGTTGGAGCATTTTGATTTGGATGCGCATATTTCATTAATCCGTGAGCATTACGGGGAGCGGATGAAGTTCATGGCGAATCTGCTATCTGAACTCAACTGGCCTGGATTGAAATGGGAAGAACCCAAAGGCGGCATGTTCATCTGGGTGGAACTTCCTGAGCAAATACGAGCAGAAGATCTGCTTAAAATTGCCGTTCAAGAAGGTGTAGCCTTCGTACCAGGGTCTACGTTCTTCGCGGAAAATCCGAAGTATAATACGATGCGCCTTAATTACACGCATACGGATCGTGAGAATACGATTCTGGGCATGCAGAAGCTAGCCAAGGCGATGGAATCTTATTTGCAAAATGCATGAAAAGCAACACTCACAAGCGTTTTAAAACTTGTGGGTGTTTTTTATTTGGGATGCAGAGGAGCAATCGTTCTCAGCCAGCTGTTCAGCTGTTCATCAGCTTGTTCCAGCAGCTCAAGGGCTCGATTTTAATGAACAAACTTGGAATTGACTTGGTAAATATTTCAATATAAACTCAAGGGGAGGACAATTGAAAGGAGAGATTGCGTCATGTTGAGGCTAATATCCGATTATTTGTTCATGGGATCATTATTGTTACTCCTCATTACTTTTGTTGCAAAGGGTGCATTGAGCCAAGGATTTACTGGTGTCACAAGTTTGGATGGCACGAGTGGAGCAGCTACAGATTTAAATATGGAACATAATCGCAAAAAAATATTTCAACTGCAAGATTCCTTGATAGGTAGGATCATAAAGTCTTATTTATTCTGGATTTCAATAGTTGGTTTACTGGTTTCTATAGTCATAACCAAATTATAAGTGAGAACAAAGAGTCATCAAGCCAGAGATATACTGACGCTGGGTGGCTCTTTTCCATGCAAATCTGGTTAATCGGCTCGACCTTCGACTACGCGAATATCTGATTTTTTCTAGTGGGATTTGCGACACCCAAGGCCATTTGGATGATACATCCGGATGGTTTTTTTGCATTTGTGTTCATAAAGTTAATTTCGGAATAATTTTACCTTAATGTGGGAAACTTTTTAGTACAGGACTTAGGAACGGTGGTGCAAGGATGGGGACGATCCGGAGATGGTTAAATGGGATGAGATCGGTTCCAATCAAGGAATCATCCGATCAACTTAATCAACCGATTTCAGGTACTCTTGAAAATAATTTAGTTAACCTACGAGCATTATTTAGCCACGCCCCAGATCTGGTTACTCGTCAGTTTCAATTGAGAACAGGGGACGATGCCGTACTTGTTTATTTAGAAGGGCTTATTGATAAATCAGCAATTAACAATAACATCTTAACCCCGCTCATTTATGAAATTGATTCGGTTAACGATATCTGGAACTCTTCCATTACCATCGCAAAAACAGAAATTGTAACCTTATGGTCAGATATTGAAAACTCGATTTTCCAAGGTAAAAGCATCCTGTTGATTGATGGGCAGACGCGCTCGCTTGTTTTGCATACGCAAGGCTGGCCTCAAAGAGCGATTAAAGAGCCGCAAATCGAATCGACGTTAAAGGGGTCGCACCAAGGATTTGTAGAGACGTCCGGACAGAACATTGCCCTTATCAGGCGATATCTGCCTAATCGTGAGCTGAAAATCAAAGAGTATACGGTGGGGTCTCGAGGAAATACGAGAGTGTCTATCATGTATCTGGAAGATGTTGTTCAACCTGATTACGTGAAAGAAATGGAGGACCGTCTACTGCAAGTGAAAGTGGATGCTATCTTAAATACGGGTGAATTAGCGGAATTTATCGAAGATCATCCGATAAGTATGTTTCCACAGTTAATCATGACGGAACGTCCGGATTCTGCTGCAGCCCATATTTTGCAAGGAAGAATAGCAGTTATTGTTGACCATTCGCCCAGTGTGATCATTGCTCCTGTAACCTTTTCGGCATTCTTTCAAAGTGTCGATGATTACAGCAATCGTTGGATCATAGCCTCTTTTCTACGGGTATTACGCTATATAGCCTTAGTTACGACGATCTCTTTATCGGCTGTGTACATAGCCATTGTTTCGTTTCACTATGAAGTACTTCCTTTGGATTTGTTGATATCGATTGGGGAGTCCAGAGCAAAAGTACCTTTTCCTCCGATTATAGAGGCGCTTCTAATGGAACTAGCCCTAGAGATGTTAAGGGAAGCAGGGTTGCGCCTTCCTGGTCCTATTGGACAAACGATAGGTGTCGTGGGAGGTATTGTCATCGGTCAGGCGGCGGTGCAAGCGGGAATCGTAAGTAATATCATGGTTATTATCGTTGCTATCACGGCAATTTCCTCTTTCATTATCCCTGATTACGATATGTCCTCCTCGCTGAGGTTGCTCCGCTTTCCAATGATGCTTATGGCCGCTTTGTTCGGTATGGTGGGCATTGTGATTGGGCTGATGATTATTGGTGCGCACCTAATCTCGATGGAGTCTTTTGGAATATCGTATGGGAGTCCGATTGCTCCCATCCGTCTGTCTGACTGGAAGGACGTATGGATTCGTGTTCCGATGTGGAAAATGAAAAAACGCCCGCTTTCGGCCAATCCAACTCAGCTACAAAGACAGGGGGTAAACAGAGAAGGTGAAGATCAACCATGAGTAAGTATTCGTTTAATCAAATCTCCTTAAAACAATATATCTTTATTATATTTGAAACCCAAGTAGGGATCGGTATCCTATCCCTTCCCCGCGATTTAGCTAAAACTGCTGGTACGGATGGATGGATATCCATTGTATTGGGTTGGTTATTGTCAGTTCTTCTCAGTTTAGTGATTATAAAAATTATGGAGAAAAACCCTGAATATACGTTATTCGAGCTTTTATCTAAATACTTCGGCAAGTGGGTGGGCAAAAGCTTATCTGTTCTTTGGATTCTGTATGCGGCATATGCAGCAAGCGTGGTCATGTTTTCAACGATCCATATTGTAAAGGTATGGATCGCACCGGATATATGGGACTTCATCTTGATGATCCTGTTTATCATTCCCATCTATATGATGACGAAGCAAGGAATAAGGGTGATCGGACTCTTTGCTGAGTTAGTTTTTCTTATCTCTTTGTGGATGCCCTTCTTGTTATTATTTTTATTAAAGAATATTGAGTGGCTTTACCTTCTTCCAATTGCTAAAGAAGGCTTGTTTCCCATATTGTCTACCGTGAAATCGACACTGCTTTCCTTCCTCGGATTTGAACTGGCTTTCATCCTATATCCGTTTCTAAAGGACAAGAAATCCGCGTCCAAAGGAATTGTGATTGCAAATTCTTTATCCATGATTACTTTTTTAATGGTGACAGTGATCAGTTTTGTTAAGTTTTCTCCGGAAGAAATCAAAGACTACGCTTATCCCACGCTCAACTTATTGAAGCTCATCCGATTGCCGTTTTTGGAACGGCTAGAGATTACGTTTCTTTCTTTTTATTTGTTTATATTATTTATGACGATCATTCCCTACATCTACACAGCTGTGTTGGGAGCAAGTCAATTAAGCGGCAAGCAGGATCATCGCAATACTTTACGAATACTCATGTGCCTATGGATCTTCTTGTCATTCTTTTTCCACCCTTCTTTCTCCCAAGTATCTCAAATGGGCAAATCATGGGGAATGGCAGGTTTATATTTCGCTGCGGTGTTTCCCCTTCTCCTTTGGATGTACGGATGGCTGTTTCATCTCGCTAGAAAGGAGCAGAAGCAATGAAGGAAAGGTGTGGTATTTTTTTAGCATTGGCAGCTTTATTGTTTGTAACCGGGTGCGGCAAGGCGGTTTATATAGAGAATCAACAGTTTATTCTTGCTCATGCGATGGACCTTAATGATGAAAAGAAGTTGGTCATATATGTTGCAAGTTCTGTCTTTAGCAGTGAAGCTACGAAGAGATATAAAGTCACAACCGCAACGGTGGATACAATACGAGAATCGAGAAAAAAACTCGGATCGAAAATAAACGGTAGTCTTGCACCTGGAAAATTGCAAAGTATTCTTATAGGAAAAAAAATGCTGCAGCAAACGAATGTGTTACCGTATTTGGATGTTCTCTTTCGCGATCCTAAAAATGATATTAATGCAAATATGATTGTGGTCGATGGATCTGTGAAAGAGGTGATGTATACGAATATGAGTGATAAAGGCGAATTGGGAGGCGTGATTAAACAACTGGTAGAAAGCACATATAAAAGCAGGATTACCGTGCAGACTACCCTGCAGAAATTTCATCAGCAAATGATGGATAGCGGAATGACGCCATGCATAACTGAAATGAAAGTAGAGAAGAATGATCTCGTTATTTCAGGAACCGCTCTTTTACATAAAGATGGCACCTATGCTACTTCCTTGAATTATCAAGAAAGTTCTCTGCTGTTTTTGCTGCAGCACAATTTGAAAAAGAGGATTTCACTAACCTTTCATCTTCCTTCTGAAATCTTTCAAACAGATGAAAAAATGTCCTATGTAAGCTTCGACATTAAAAAAGCAAAGCTGAACTTTAAGGCGAAATTCGAGGGGGATCGTCTTGCCATCGAGATTCCTATGAAGGTTCAGATCGATTTAACGGAACGTTTGTTTACCTTAGACATGGAGAAGCAGAGTAAAGCGTTGGAATATGCGATTGAACAAGAACTGAAAAAGGAATGCGAGACTTTAATCAAAAAAGTTCAAAAACATCAGGTTGATCCCTTTCATTTTGGGATATACATGAGGGCGTACAACTACAAAAACTGGAAGGGAATTCAGAGTAATTGGGGAACAACGCTATCCAAAGCAACAGTTAAAGTCTCTCCTAAGGTGACCATCAAAAGTATAGGAGTTTCCGAGTAGCGATGAGTAGAAAGGGGGAAGGACTTCACGATGAGCAAATATTCGTTTAATGAAATTTCTTTGAAACAATTCATTTTTATTATATTTGAAACGCAAGTGGGGGTTGGTGTTCTTTCTCTTCCTGGCGATTTAGCCAAAACCGCCGGTACCGACGGGTGGATATCTATTATATTAGGTTGGATTTTGGCTAATCTTCTCAGTCTTGTCATTATAAAAATTATGGAGAAAAACCCTGGATATACTTTATTTGAAATTTTGACCAATTACTTTGGTAAGTGGGTAGGTAAAGGTTTATCCGTACTATGGATCCTGTATGCCATGTATATAGCCAGCATAGCCCTTTTTTCAGCGATTCATATCATAACGATATGGATATTACCGAGAACGCTGAATTTTATATTGATCATTCTGTTTATCATTCCTAACTATTTGATTCTTAAGCATGGAATAAAAGTAATTGGAATCGTCTCAGAGCTTGTTTTTATTACCGTATTATGGATTCCCCTCTTGTTGTTATATGCGCTAAAGGATGCAGAATGGTTGTACCTTCTTCCAATCGGTAAAGAAGGCATTCTTCCAATTCTGTCTACCGCAAAGTCTACACTCCTTTCTTTCCTTGGATTTGAAATGGCATTCCTATTATATCCATTTCTAAAGGATAAGAAATCAGCGTCTAAGGGAATCATCATTGCGAATTCGTTATCCATGAGTATATTTTTAATGGTGACGATAGTCAGTTTTGTCAAGTTTGCTCCTGAAGAGATCACAGACTATTTGTATCCCACATTAAACTTAATGAAGGCCATCCAACTTCCAGTCATAGAACGATTGGAGATCCTCTTTCTCCCCTTTTATTTGTTTATGCCATTTATGACGATTGTTCCTTACCTCTATATGTCTGTGTTTGGAGCAAGTCATTTATTAGGCAAGCAAGATCATCGAAATTTATTGCTCATTGCTTTGTTCTTTTGGATCGCAGTATCCTTCTTTTTTATCCCTTCTTCTGACCAAATAACACAATTGAACAAAGGGGTATCGATGATTGGTATATGTTTTACTTTTGTATTTCCCATCTTATTTGGGATCTACGGATGGCTTTATCATTCCTTTAGAAAGGAACGGAAACATGAAAAAGTGTAATTTTATAGGTCTATCGTTGGCAACCTTATTGCTTGTAACCGGGTGCGGTAAAGCCGTTTATATAGAGAATCAACAGTTTGTTCTTACAGAGGCTATAGATTTTGATGAGAATAATAAGCTAGTCGTGTACACGGCAACGCCTGTTTTCAACAAAGAAGCCACAGATAAATATAAAATCACATCCACTGGGTCAAATACGATGCGCAAATCAAAAGGGCAAATTGATAGTAAGACGAGCGGCAGCCTTGCTTACGGAAAATCGCAAAATGTGCTAATAGGAAAAAAACTGTTGCAGCAAAGGGACGCATTTCCCTATTTAGATGTTCTCTTCCGCGATTCTCGAAATGAGATTAATGCGAATGTGATTGTGGTTAATGGGACCGTTAAAGATGTCATGTATACGAACACGAGTGATAAAGGCCGAATCTCCAGCGTGATCAAACAACTGGTAGAAAGCTCACATAAGAGCAGTATTACCGTGCAAACTTCACTACAGAAATTTCATCAACAAATGAAGGATAAAGGGGTGACGCCTTCTTTATCTGAAATGAAAACAGAGAAAAACGAAATCGTTATTGCAGGTACTGCTCTATTGCATAAAGACGGCACCTATGCGACTTTTTTGAATAATCAAGAAAGTTCTCTGCTCATCTTATTGCAGCGCGATACGAAAAATATGATACCGTTAACGTTTCACTTTCCTCCTGAAATGTTTCATACGGATGAAGCGATGTCTTATGTGAGCTTCAATATAAAAAAGGCAAAGTATAAGTTCAAGATAAATTTCGAAGATGACCATCTTACCCTCGATATCGAGATGAAGGTTCCGATCGATTTGACGGAGCGCATGTTTGCTTTAGACTTAGAGAAGAAGAGAAAGCAGCTAGTACTAGCCATTGAACAAGAACTGGAAAAACAATGTGCGGCTTTACTTAAGAAAGCTCAAAAATATCAGGTTGATCCCTTTGGTTTTGGGGTTTATGTGCGGGCACACGATTATAAAAATTGGAAGAAGGTAGAGGATAACTGGGAAAAAGTCCTATCTGAAGCAACCGTAAATGTTTCTCCTAAAGTTATCATCAAAAGTATCGGGGTTTCTGAATAGTAAATGTTGATAGGCTATACCTATAAATGCGATAGCTTTTATATCTAAGTGAGAGTGACCAAGTTATGGTACAATAAAAACAGTTTATAACCGTTGTAAGTGTATACATAGCTAGTTTTCCTAAGGGAAACTCTAAGGAGTGAAGGATAGTCATGGCAGAAGTTAAAAAAATCGCTGTAATCGCTGGGGACGGAATCGGACCCGAGGTCGTTGCAGAAGCAGAAAAAGTATTGAAGCGCACCGAAGAATTATTCGGTTATCAATTTGAAACAGAGCATGCCTTATTCGGAGGTATTGCAATCGATGAGAAAGGCACGCCGCTTCCAGAAGAAACCTTGAAAGTTTGCCAATCGGCAGATGCTGTTCTACTTGGGGCAGTCGGCGGACCCAAATGGGACAACAACTCGAAAGAGCTTCGTCCGGAAACAGGATTGCTCGGCATTCGTAAAGCGTTGGGCTTGTTCTCGAACATTCGTCCAGCTGTCGTTTTTGACTGCTTAAAAGAAGCTTCGACACTGAAGCCTGAAGTTCTGGAAGGCACAGATCTGGTCGTTGTACGCGAGCTGACAGGAGGCATCTACTTCGGTGAGAAGTTCCGTCGTGAAACGCCTAACGGTCAAGAGGCTGTGGACACTTGTGCATATAATGTAGTGGAGATTGAGCGAATTGCTCGCCAAGCGTTCGAAATCGCCCAAACTCGCCGTAAAAAGTTGGCTTCGGTCGACAAAGCGAACGTTTTGGAAACTTCCCGTCTCTGGCGCGAAACGGTTAATCGGATTGCAGTCGATTATCCAGATGTAGAACTGGAACATGTTCTCGTGGACAACTGTGCGATGCAGCTGCTGCGCCGCCCATCCAGCTTTGATGTTATCGTAACCGAGAACATGTTCGGAGACATTTTGAGCGATGAAGCAGCTATGCTCACAGGTTCCATCGGCATGTTGTCCTCTGCTTCCCTAGGCGAAGGCAGCTTTGGTTTATATGAGCCGGTACATGGCTCTGCTCCGGATATCGCAGGACAAGGCATCTCCAATCCAATCGCAACGATTCTTTCAGTTGCCTTGATGTTCCGCCTGACATTCGGCTATCACGATGCAGCGGAAGCAATTGAGCGCGCGGTGAAAGAAGTGCTTGATGCGGGTCACCGCACAGGCGATATCGCCGTCGATAAGAGCAAAGCCATCGGCACGGTTGCGATGGGCGAACTGATCGTTAACGCGATGCGCAAATAAGTAAAAAGAGCTCGTCAGCTGAAGCATGTGATACATGCTGCTGACAAGCTCTTTTTTTGTGCTTCATTTTTGGCGATGGAAATGGGTGAAAATAAGCGGCAGAAGCGATTTTGTTGATCTTCGGATAAGGGAAGCAGCGCGCTGAGAAATGTTCGGAGAGATGCAATTTCGCTCATGTTCATGAAGCCTCCTTTTATTATAATAATTATTATTTAATATAGGATCTAATTATTGACTTTCAAGTAGGCGGATGTTACCATTTTATACGAAGAAGATAGATATGAGGAGGAATTATACACATGGCAGAGCGTTTAGTTGGTAAACAAGCTCCAGATTTTACAATGGAGACAGCTACAGGTGATGGTAAAGAGTTTGGTAAAGCTTCTTTGTCTGATTACAAAGGAAAATGGTTAGTATTGTTCTTCTATCCATTGGACTTCACATTCGTATGTCCTACAGAAATCACAGCTTTGAGTCATGCTGCTAGTCAGTTCAAAGAACTGGACACTGAGATTCTTGGTGTTTCCATCGACAGCATTCACACTCACAAAGCTTGGATCAATACACCAATCAATGACAATGGTCTTGGCAAATTGGAATTCCCGCTTGCTGCTGACATCACGAAATCCGTAGCTCGTGACTACGGCGTTCTGATTGAAGAAGAAGGTATCGCGCTTCGCGGTCTGTTCATCATCGATCCAGAAGGCGAATTGAAATACGAAGTAGTTAATCACAACGACGTAGGTCGTAGCGTAGAAGAAACACTTCGTGTGCTTCAAGCGCTTCAATCCGGCGGATTGTGCCCAATGAACTGGAAACCAGGCGACAAAAACCTGGTTGTTAAATAAGGTTTTAACAAATGAAGAGGCTCCTCTTGTTGGCATGCGAATGCGAGCGGAGGAGCTTTTCTTAGTTGGAGGAAAACGGGCGTGTCAGTACCCACACATTTGAAATATAGCAGAGATCACTTCTGGATTAGGCTCGAAGATGAAGTGGCCGTAATTGGTTTGACGGATACTGGGATTACCGAATGGGGGATGATCCTTTACATTGATCTGCCGGAGATGGATATGCGCGTGGATCAAGGCGAGTATCTGGGTTCGGTCGAGAACGTGGATGGAGAGCACGATTTGCGCTCACCTTTATCAGGTCGTGTGACGGCAGTCAATCGGTTAATCGAGAGAGCAGCGCTGCTACTGCACGAATCTCCTTATGATAAAGGATGGTTGTACGCCATTCAGTGGAGCCGGGAGTCAGAACTGGAACAATTATTGGATGCAGAGGCTTATAAGTTGCATACATCGTTAGAATGAGCTGCATGATGAAGAAACGTAAGACCGCTTACATAGGGTTTTGCGTTTTTTTTAGATAGAGCGAGCATCTTCGGCTCTTTTTTTAGAATTTGTTTTGACTTGGATAGCCTGCTAGGAAGTCTATGATCACCATTAAAAGGTAGATAATTCCAATCCATTTTTGGTATGATGGGTAGGCATGGAAGCTTAGAATCCGACAAAGCAGGTGGGGAAATGGGAAATTCCGAAGGCAATGTGCTATCGATTAAGGAGCTTAGAATGAAATATGAGGACAGATTTATCCTACGAGGGATTGACCTAGAGGTAGAGCGAGGACAAATCATAGGCTATATTGGTCCGAATGGGGCAGGAAAAAGTACGACAGTCAAAATTATGCTCGGTCTTGTTACAGGCTATTCAGGGCAGGTGTGCATATTTGGTCAAGATATCGCGGATGGTGATACAGCTTATAAAAGAAGAATCGGATATGTTCCAGAAATTGCGGAGATGTACGACAACTTAACCGCTAGCGAGTACCTCTCTTTTATCGGGGAGCTCTATGGCATGACGCATGACAACGCTGACTATAAAGCACGAAGACTGATGAGCAAATTAGGGCTGGAAGACGTGTATCATGCCCGAATCTCCTCCTACTCCAAAGGGATGAAGCAGAAGGTCATGCTCATCTCAAGTTTGCTGCATGACCCGGATTTGCTGTTTTTGGATGAACCATTAAGTGGTTTGGACGCGAACAGTGTCATGATTGTCAAAGAAATTTTGATGCAGCTAGCCCAACAAGGCAAGACGATTTTCTATTCTTCCCATATCATGGACGTCGTGGAGAAAATCAGTTCTCGCATCGTATTGCTCAATGGAGGCGAACTCGTAGCGGATGGCAGCTTTGAGGATCTGAAAGAGCAATGTAAGGAAGGGACCTTGGAGCAAATTTTCAATCAGCTGACTGGGTTTCATGAGCACCAAGAAATAGCGGAACAATTCGTATCTATTGTACGTGAGGAGTAACGCATGAAAGATTACAGATCCCTACGAGTATTAGATAAGTTTGAAGCGATATTCAACAAGCTGGGGGCAGATTATCCAGTGATGAGGCGGATCCTTCAGGTTAAGCTGACGATGGATGGAAGACGAAGTACAACGATTCTTCAAGGAGCCTTCAATAACAAAAAAGCCGCTGAGCAGCACAACGATGAGAGTAATCAGTTCATCAAATCGCTCTGGATTTATGCGCTTATGGGGCTTATCATGGTTCCCTTTCTCCTCATGGGTAAACATTACTTGTTTCAAATGAGCCTTGTTTTTGGTATCTTTTCTTTTCTTATCATGACGACCATGATCTCTGATTTTTCCTCTGTCCTGTTAGATGTGCGAGACCAAAACATCTTATTTACGAAGCCGATCAGCAGAAGAACGATGAATTTGGCCAAAACCGTGCATGTAAGTATGTACTTGTTCTATCTGACGAGCGCCCTAATGGCTGCCCCGTTGTTAGCCTCATTATTTCGCCAGGGTATTTGGTTTACGTTCATTTTTATAATGGAGATTGTCCTGCTGGATTTATTTTTTTTAGTGCTAACGGCGATGCTGTATTTGTTTATTTTGCAATTTTTTGATGGGGAAAAACTCAAGGATATTATTAACTATGTCCAAATTAGCCTAAGCATCATGATCATGCTTGCTTATCAACTGCTTGCTAGGTCGTTCGAAATTATTCGAATGAATATTGTTTTTCAACTCAAATGGTGGCAAATCTTCATACCGCCCCTATGGTATGGAGCCTTCACGGAGATGTTGTTTCAAAAAAAGATAGATGGTTCTCATATTGCTTTTTCCATTCTAGCGCTAGTCGTCCCAATTCTCGCTATTATCGTATATATTCAATTCATTCCGTCCTTTGAACGTAACCTTCTGAAACTCTCTCACGAAGGAGTAGGAGGAAGGAGAAGCGGTAGTTTCATTCCCGATCGATACCTGAAGTGGGTATGTAGAGAACCTATGGAGTGGACTTTCTTCCGATTTGCCGTTAATATGTTGAAAAATGAAAGGGAATTCAAGCTGAAAGTGTACCCTTCATTCGGATTTGCGATGGTATTTCCGTTTATTTTCATCTTCAATGAGCTCAGAACGTCATCCTGGGCAGCGTTAAGCGCGAGCAAATGGTATTTGACCATTTATTTCACCTTTACGCTTATCCCTACAGTCATCTTAATGCTGCGGTATTCAGGTACTTACAAAGGGGCATGGATTTACAAGGTTACGCCGATTGCGTCAACCTCATCTATCTTCAAAGGAACGATGAAGGCGTTTATCATCAAACTTTTTTTTCCAATGTTTCTGTGGGAAAGTATTATTTATGTGGGGATATTTGGATGGAAAGTTGTTCCTGATTTGTGTCTTGTCTTATTAAATGCTTCGCTTTACGCCATTATTTGCTTTCTGAGCATGAATAAAGCACTCCCGTTCTCAGAATCGTTCCAATGGGCACAGCAGCGAGACACTTGGAAAGTATTTCTCCTCCTGTTCCTTATTGTCGGAATTAGCGCGGTGCACTATTTCAGCACCTCAGCTCCTTACGGCACGTATATATTCATTCTTATTTCGGCGGTTTTGAATGGGCTATTGTGGCGTTATGCATTCCGAGTACAGACTGTTAAGAGAGCTGCTGCTTCAGCTTCTGAATAGGGTTGTGCACAATTGATAAAAAAGTC
Organism: Paenibacillus sp. SYP-B3998; assembly: GCF_010820665.1. GTDB lineage: Bacteria > Bacillota > Bacilli > Paenibacillales > NBRC-103111 > Paenibacillus_E. The sequence continues at coordinate 380,860 of NZ_JAAIKC010000004.1, forward strand.
AACACCCCCGATTCTTCTGACACGCTATTGAAATTGATGCTTTGTTGGCTCGTAAGAGGCTAATTGCCTGATCAACCTTCTCTAAGGTACTCGCCTTCCGTTGGGCGATGGATGCTCTTCAGATGGGCTGTCATGACCGTATTACATATAAAGGATAAATTTATGTTTTAACGAATATAGGTATTATGCAAATAAAAATGGATGAGAGGAGCATGACCATGATTAGTATAAAGAACAAAGAAATCATCGAAAAATATATTGAGGCTTACAATTCATTTGATATTGAAAGCTTGGTTAAGCACCTACATAAAGATATCCAGTTTAGGAATTTTTCGAATGGTAAAATTGACACAGAAACGAGAGGAATACATGAGTTTAGAGAACTGGCGGAAAAATCGATAAAGATTTTCTCTAGCCGTCATCAGACAGTTACTAAATACAGTACTGTAGGCGATAAAGTAGAAGTACATATTGATTATGATGCAATAGTGGCTGTTGATTTGCCTAACGGATTAAAGGTTGGAGATAAGATTCAACTAAAAGGGAAGTCAGTATTTGGGATTCATGAAGGAAAAATATCATTAATTGAAGATTACAGTTAAGTGACCACCGTTAGACTGGACACGATAGCTCAATAATGACAACAAAACAGCGGCAGTCTATGACTTTATTTTCAACAAACAGTAAGCTTCGACAAAAATGGTCTCTATAAAAAAGAATCCGGAGGGTGAGCACTTGTTGTCAAAGTGTTCACCCTCCGGGTCATTTCTATAGAAGGCCATTGGTATTCTAGGCCGTTCTAGATTGGCTTACTTGTTACTTTGCAAGCTGCTTGTATTTGTTTAAATACTTCACAACGGCAAGAACATAAGTGGCATGCGACCAAGTGAGCGGAGCTACGGAAACGGGATCTCCCGTGAAAGGATCTAACTGCTCCGGCAGAACGCCGCTTTCCATAGCATGCTTGACAACCCATTCCAGTGTTTGTCGAGGGGCTTCAAGATCAGCAAGCGTTTTGGCGTATTCGATTTCCCATTCAGCGATCCACAGCGTACAAATAATCCATGGGTTACCTGGAACATTATCGATATCGGTGGAACGTTGAAAGTAATAATCGTGTTGATAGCGGGCGGATCCACCGACTTCGGTTTTGATCGTGAGGCCATTTTTATTCGCTCTCATTGTGCTTACGACACGATCATCATCCGCAGGTAAGACACCGAATTCGAAAATGCCATAAACGGAGCTTTCCAACGTCATATCTTTGACCCATTCACCATCTTCCATATATAAACCACGGACGAAGCGGCCTTCATTTTCATCCCATAAATGTTTAAGAATACCCGATTTAATCTTCTCAGCCGTATGCTTGTAACGATTGCTTCGCTCTTCATCCCCAAACAGATTGCTGAAGTTCGAGGCGGCGATAAGTCCGCCGTATACAGCTGAGGCTGTGAATGTGTAGATACCGTAACGTTCTTCCCATAAATCATAGCTCGGCTTTGGCAAGTTAAGCTCCTGATCCACGTAAGTGGACATAAATCTTGCCGCTCTGCGAATCAGGTTACGGTAGAGAGATTGCGCAAACTCAAGGGAGCCGTTTTTTTGGAAATCTTGCCAGAGCGCGAACAGGACAAGGGCTGTTTCATCCTCTTGGATGGGCAGCTGTACACGTCCGGAATGAATGTAAGGATGCCAACTTGAGCCCACCGTGCCGTCGGGATTGTATTTATGATGCAGGTATCCTTCGGATGAGAGCACGTTGGCACAGAAGTTGAAGAACGGAATAATCATGCCCTGATAGCCAGCCATAGACATGGAATAAGCAATGAGCGCGCCATCCCTCGGCCACATATAGCTATAATGGTCGCGATTGCTTTGCATAATGTCCGAGTCGTTAGCCGCTATGATGGCGCCGTTCACATCGGTTTGCGTCCTAACAATCAGAAGACTTTGCTTGAAGAGACGTTGAACGTTTAAAGGCAAATCACCATAATCGCGTTCTGATTTGTTAGCCCACCGCTGCCAATAGACCGTTACACGGTCCAGCAGTTTACCAGGGTGACTGTCTTTGACATATGTGTCTAACTTCTTAACTTCCTCCAGGTTTTTACCTGCACCCATCCAATAATACATCGTTTGATTAGCTTCAGGAGGTACGAAAAGCCGGAAGGAAATTGTACTATCCACGGACCCTTGCGCAATAGCATTGCCCATCAAGTGTCCGTCTTCCGCATCGCGCCAAGTACCCTCGGCGTTATAGAACCTTTTGACACCAGTTGAGTACTGATAAATGCCTTCCGTTCCGGTACTGCCGTTAAACATGAAATATCTGTCCTTTTTATAATGAAAAACGGTATTCGTCGCAGGATAGTAAGCGGCGGTATCCCCAACCTCTGTTTCATTAATCAGCAGGTCTTGATTGAAGAACATGCGTACTTCGCGTACGGTGTTTTTATGATTCGTAATTTGAATGCGCTTTAAGTAAATATCTTCGCGCTGATGAACGCCGTCATTCATGAGCAGGGTGACGCCAAGGCCAGGATGTGTAGCCGTTACCTCGGTTACGAGAGAATCTTCTACATATCCAAGCTTAAATTGCCATTCTGGGGCATTAAGCCATGCGAAAGCACCATCCACCCATATACCTACACGGCACTGATATCCGCCGATATGGTTAAGCTGGCCTACGAAAGGATAGTACAGATCGCGCATGTAGGAATGCTGATCGAGGTTAATGAGAAATTTTCCGTTTCCGATGACCAGATGTCTAGGCAAAAAATCACTTCCCTACTCGTTTGTTTGATTACGATGCGGCAAACCTTCCCTTTATCATCGATGGTTACTATCGCTATCGCGTCTCTAGTATGACTTTTGATCGAACATGATCAGCACAGGGCTTGCAACTAGGTTACCTAATTATTACCAAGGAATCAATGATTCTTTGAAAAAATTCTGAATATTTAAAGTGTGGGCGCTTACAAATTGGTATCAATTCACATATTATTTTATTATTTCCTGCTGTGAAGGGAATATACCTGAATTCGGTACCCATCGGTTCATTACTTCGCTGTAGACGGCTGTCGTTGAATCGCAGATATCTCGCCAGTTAAAAACGGTGAGAACCTTAGCGGCCGCAACCTCTATGAGTTGATCACCAAGTTCGGGATGCTCCAGCCATTCTGCCATTTTCCAAGCAAGTGCGTTCACATCGTCAGCAGGTACTTTACAACCGTCAATGCCATGTTCCACAATTTCGGCAAGACCTCCAATATCGGAAACGATGAGTGGAGTACGGCTGGCCATGGCCTCCAAGGCGACGAGGCCGAACGGCTCGTAAAGACTCGGAAATACGCAAAATTCAGCTGCTTGAAGCAGCATCTGTTTGTCATCCTCATCGAGAAAGCCAGTGAAGTATACTCGGTCGCCTAAGTGTTCCGCTTGGAGCTGCAGTGAATCTTGTGCAGGGCCAGCTCCTGCAATGACAAGCTTAGCAGTAGGGAAGCGTTTGAGCACGAGACGCATGGCGGCGATGAGGATATGGACACCTTTTTCGTGGACGAGTCGTCCAAGAAAACAGATGATGCGGTCCTGACCAGCAGCTTCACTGATCGCTAATAATAGAAGCGGGTTTGCCGTTTTCGAATAAGGTTCTGGTTTGCGATAAGACTCGATGCCATTTGGAATTCGGGTCACTTTGCAGATCGGCAGCTTAAACAGCTGACACACCTCAGCTTGCATGTATAGACTGCAAGCTATTATTTGATCGGCTTCGCGGGTTAGCTTCGCTTCAAGTTCATGAATTCGCTGCTGAATGTCGCCTTCCAGATTTCCTTGATTTCGCCCAAATTCGGTAGCGTGGATCGTGGCAAGGAGCGGAAGACCAAGCATTTGTTTACTTTCTTTGGCTGCGTAAACAACGAGCCAGTCATGAGCATGGACGATATCGAATGCTACGTTCTGTTGAGATAAACGAAGTATCGTATCTGTGAAAGCCATATTCATTTGAAAGACCCAGTCCAAGAAATTTATGGCTTGAATGGATTGAAGCACTTGTACTCTATGAATGTGCACCCCGTCCGATATTTCGTAAGAGGGACTGTCGGGAGCATGGCACGTAATGACATGTACGGTGTGTCCCGATAAAGTAAGCTGTTTGGACAAGTCGCAGACAGCTCGGGCAAGGCCGCCGATTACGCGCGGCGGATATTCCCAAACGAGCATCAAGATGCGTAAGGGCTTGTTCCGGGCTAATGAGTGCTGAGATGATGCTTGAAGGATCTTGTCGGCAGAAGCTTGAGAAGATTCTTGAAAGTCCTCTTGCAGAGAAAACGCATGTTCATTGTATTCTTTATAAAATTGATAGCTAATCTGTCGGAGAACGGGTGATCTTCTTTCTAAGCGATTCAGTGTCTCTGAGAGGTATTCAGAGTGGTTGTCCGCGCTGTTATCTATATGTTCGAGTAGTAGATGGCATTGTTCTAAATGCGTTTTAATTCGATGCTCGGCGTAAGCGGTCACAGTTCCTGCATCTAGGATGAATGTCCAGTCGCTGCTTTGCGCAAGCATGAGCTCGCGCGCAGCTTGATTGAGCATGCGCTTCTGCCATACAGAGAGCAGAGAGTCGTCGCGATATTTCCTCGCGGCAAGAATCATGCGATCTTCTGCTGCATGAAGCTGTGGCTGCACCCACTGGCTGCGCGGCTGCAGCCAGACTTCGGCATAGCCGCCGCGGCCCCAGCTCGACACGGGAAGCTCCGCTTCCGTGGTGGGCGCATGGGCGGTGGCGTAGTCGCCTAACGTAGTTGTAGACACAACTACGTCTGAACTGCTGCTGCGCGCGGCATCGAACCCGCGGAGTACGGCTTCCAGCCACTGAGGGCCTTCGTACCACCAGTGGCCAAATAGCTCAGCATCGTAGGGGCATACGATGATTGGTGGCTCTGACGCCTGTGGCTGGCGTTCGCCCGCGGCCGTATGCCAGGCCTCGCTCTCGCTAGCGAGGCGGCGAAGCTGTGTCACCCGGGCAGCTACGAAATGCTCAGCATGCTGCTGAGCTTTCTGAGCGGCGCGCTCCGGGTGGTAGGGCGCTTTGTCGCTGCCTGTGGCGGTGTCAGTGACGCGGTGGTATTTCAAGCCCGTATGAATACGCTCGCCATCTGGCAGCACATAGGGCTTGATGTAGTCCCACTCGGCCCCGCCTGCGCGGCCGAGGTCGTAGCCGATATCGCGATAATATTCGCGATAGTCGGCATCGCTCGGGTATCCCGAATCGGCGCTCCATACCTGGGCGCCGGCTTCAAGGTCCCGAGCGAAGGCGCAGGCGCCACCCTGGGTGCGCAGGGGCGTGCCCGTCCGGGCCTTCGCGTCTGATGCCGTCACCGCCTGCGCGTGCGCATGGGCGTCGACGACGAAGTAGCGAAGGCCTAGCGCCTGCAGGTGGGGCTCCACCGCAGGCGTATAGCCACATTCCGGCAGCCAGATCCCTGCCGGGGCGGAGCCGAAGTGCCGCCGGAACTCGGCTACGGCGGCTTCAAGCTGGGCGCGCAGCGCGGTATCGTTCTTGATCAGGGGCAAGAACGCATGTGTTGCAGCGCACGTGATTAATTCGATGCAGCCTGTGTCTCGCAAGCTGCGGAACTTCGTGATGAGATCGCCGCCCAGGCGATCGTAGAGCTTCACAAGCCGACGATAACGGCTTTGATAGAGCATGGCCGTAGGGACGAAGTCCGCGTCCCCCCATAAGCGAAATACTTCCCGCTTAGCCAACTCGCTCAACGCAGTAAGATGCTTGCGAAGTCTCTCCTGCAGAAGCGGATTCTCCATCATCGCGAGCAATGGGGGGGAGAGAGACAGCGTCAAACGAAAGCGAACACCATCCTCAAGAAGTCGTTCCAGCATATCTATGAGTGGCAAGTAACTGTCGATAACCGCTTCGAAGAACCAACGCTCTTCTAACGTAACGCGTGTCTCTTCTTGCCCTACATAGGGAAGATGGGCATGCAGAAGCAAAGCAACATAACCATGAGCGGTTGGGCTCAATCCGAATCGCCTCCAGGTTCTCTATCTATCGCCTTCGGGATATACACCGAATAGGCTGAGAAATGTTCATAAGCTTCGGGTGTAATAACCCGGAAAGTTAAGGGGGGAAGCTGGCCTATACGAAGCTGGTCTTGGTTGACATGTGGAGCAGAAAGAGGAGACTCCACCTTATTAGAACGCAGAATCGGCAGAAATTGTCCGCGATCATTCAAAATGCCCAAATCTGCGATATAAACCCTCCCTTGATGAAATCCATGGAGAAAGCAGGATTCTCCCTGTGGAAGCGGAAGCTCGGATACTTCGCACGCGGTGCTCCCATCGAAATGAAGTCCTGTGATGTCATACACACGTAAAGTAGGATGAAGCGACTGCCAAGTGAAACCGAAATGCTCTTGAATCATGTCGCGTTTCCTCGCAGAGAGCTGCCAATACACAAATAGTACGGAAGGTGATTGTACAAGCAGATGGAGCGTATCCCGATCCGGATGATCGAGGGAGAGGGCTTGGGTAGAAATCGGACTCACCTTTTCTCTAGAGAGGTTGTAATTTCATGCTCACTTTGAGCAACATTGTAGCATATGCATCAGGTAAACGAAAAATCTCCGCCTTCTAGAAGGGGAGATTGGGTTGTATCCTTCACTGAGCGGGGGGACGCCCTTCTATGTACCTGGTCTCCGTAAGTCGCATTAGAGAGTCGTACCGATTCGTCGAGGTTACAATCAATAGATAATCATCCTCTTTCACATTGCTGTAAGATGCCTTAAAACCGGTATGATATTGGACAGTCATGCTAGAGGATTGATCGTCATACTCCACATAAGCGATTTGCCTGGAAACGATAGGAATCATGTTCATGCCGCTCTCTCCTTCATCTTAAGACTCCGAAAAATCCGTCTTCAGGTCTCCTGAAAAGAGCGGATTTTCTGTTATCAATATATGTTTACTGAAGCTCATTTAGAATGTGTTCCCGGTAGGTCTCCACAAGAGATTGGGCGATCAGTGGACTCGTTGATTGAGCGACTAACCGAAAGACGGGATCGTCCGCATCAGGCAGCAGAAGCACCCATCCATCCTCGTGATAAAACTTGATGCCATCGACTACATCCACTCGCGTATCTTTTGTGCGTTCCATTAGGCTTCGCATCACTTGACCTTTGTTAGCCCAAGGACAATCGATTCGTGCCCGGTGGAGATGAAAGCTTGGAAACAAGGAAAGGAGCTCAGAGAAGGGGACTCCGGTTCTTCCCAAATACAGCAGGACCAATCCGACGGCAAATAAGGAATCGAACAAAGGGTGCATGCGGGCTTGTTCCGTTGCTTCCAATATGGCGCGGGACCATTCTTTCGTTCGAATGATAGTAGCTCCAAGGCTCTCGGCCATGCTTTCCAAAAGATGCGGCGCGCTGACTGGTGCACCGATGGTTGCTCCGGGACGGTTGTGCAAATAACACAAGTAGAGGAAGACGGTTTGTAGATCATCATCAACCGTTATTCCATGCTCTGTTAGTAACTGCATACCTCGACCGTCATCGTTCAAGCGCAGACCCAGGTGCGCTTCGGAAAGGGGGACGAAGGCATGAAGCGACTCCTGTAAGCTCGATGTCGTTACATGTATAGCTTCAACGCCTAATTTTTCAAAGAAGGGAACAAGGAATGTTTGCAGCCATGGACTTGCTTCGATGACGGCGCGAAGGGGGGGAGCCTTCTTACGATCCTGTTCATTCGAAATTTCGCTAGCTAATGCATCGAGGTAGGTCCCAATCCAATATTCTTCTTGCTTGTAGCTTCCGATTTGCTCCGTCGAGGCTCTTCTATAGTCCTCCTGCCAATAGCTATTCTCTACTTTACGCTCTGCTGATCTTGTAATCGGCAGTCCTTCCGCATCTATGCAGGCAATCGAGCATAGCTCGCTTTTGCAGCCTGACCAATCGATATGAATACCTCCTGCTGTGCCTAATCGGCAGATAGCGAAGCTGGCTGCTGGAGCAATGGCATCCCCCAAGTCTATGACATTAGCTCCTACCGATTGAAGGCTAGCTGCGATTGTTCGTTTCAGCAGACGGGTGAATGGATGCGGTGAACAGCTAACCGTTAAGGTTTGGCCAATGGCTAAGCCAGCTCCGTAAGCGGTGGCGAATTTCGCCACGAATTCCGGCGTTATATCTAGATTGGGCACTCCGCTGATCCCGTGCGTCTTAAATAAAGATTTAGAAGCATTATCTCCCCAAATAAAAGAAGTATGAAGCCGCGTGTTTTGGCGTATTTGTTTATGGGGCCAAATTTTCACATTCGGTTGTATGTGGCTGCCAGCTCCGATAACAACATGGTTTCCGATAACGGAACCTTCCCCTAAAAATGAAGCTTTATGACTAATAATTCGACTAGTCAATGTAGAGCCGCTCAGTTCGTTATGCTCAGCAATATGATTGTTATCCCATAGAACACTTCGAGTCAGGACGCTGCCTTTGGAAAGTCGATTGTTTTTACCAATGATGCAGTACTCACCGATTTCTACATCTTCCTCAAGGGTACATCCCTCTCCAATGTAAGCGGGTCCGATTAGTCGTGTGCTCTCGTTTGTTGCAACGCCCTCTGCAAGATAAATGCCAGGTCGAATTTGTTTGCCAGGCATGTTGAGCTGGACTCTTCCATCGAGCATATCAAACTGGGTTTGACGGTACTGCTCTAGATTACCGATATCCGACCAGTAGCCAGAGCTAATATAGCCGTACAGGCCACTTTGTTCTTGCAGTAATGTAGGGAAGAGATGTTGGCTAAAATCAAATTCTTTGCCATGCGGGACTCGTTCTATCGTCTCTGGTTCTAAAATGTAAATGCCGGTATTAACGGTATCACTGAATACTTCTCCCCAGCTTGGTTTTTCTAAAAATCTGATAATCTGGCCTTCGTCGTCGGTCATGACAACCCCATATTCCAAGGGCTGATTCACGCGTGTGAGCACTAAGGTCGCTTTAGCTTGCCTCTGTTTGTGAAAAGCCAAGGGCTGTTCCAAATTAAAGTCTGTTAAGGCATCGCCACTTATGACGATAAACGTTTCGTCAAGAAAGGCTTGGGCATTTTTGACACTGCCTGCTGTACCAAGGGGCGTAGTTTCCTCGAAATATTGTATATTCACACCATAGGCATGTCCGTCTCCGAAATAGTCGCGAATAACATCAGGTTTATACTGCATCGTGACGGCGATATCGTGGATTCCATATTTCTTTAATAGATCAACAATGTACGCCATGCAGGGTTTGCCGATAAGAGGCACCATGGGCTTGGGGAGATGACAAGTTAGGGGCCGAAGTCGTGTTCCTCTGCCTCCGGCCATAATCACAGCCTTCATTAGTTAAACCTCCTAAGAGCTTTCCTTTAGGAAAGCTTTCTTCGTAAGCATGCACTGAGCTTTCCTTTAGGAAAGCTTTCTTCGTAAGCATGCACTGAGCTTTCCTTTAGGAAAGCTTTCTTCGTAAGCATGCACTGAGCTTTCCTTTAGGAAAGCTTTCTTCGTAAGCATGAACTGAGCTTTAGTATTGCTTTAGCAAGTGTTTTCTGCCTATCAGGTGCTCCCAACCCATTCTGATTGATGAGATGTCAGGTTATGATAGTCTTGCTGCACGTTCTTTGCGATATTGCTCCATTGGTAGTGCTCCTGTAAGGTGTAGTAGGCGGCATCCGCCATCTTGGCTCCTTGAGCAGGGTGCAGTAGAATTTCTGTAATGTGCCACGCCAAAGATTCGGTGTGACCAGGGAGTGCTTTGTAGCCTTCGATGCCATGCTGTATGATTTCCGCTAGACCGCCTGTATCAGAAACAACGAGGGGCTTATGGTTCGCCATTGCCTCTAAAGCTACGATTCCGAATGGTTCGTATAGGCTTGGAATCACACATACATCAGCTGCATGATAAAGCTGAGAGCGGTAAGCATCATCAACAAAACCTGTAAACCAAACTCGATCGCCCAAGTAAGCCGCTTGTTTGCGAAGCTCTTGTTCCATAGGTCCTGAACCGGCAATGACTAGACGAGCATATGGTATTTGAGAAAGAATGGCCGGCATTGCATCGATAAGGACTTGAATTCCTTTCTCATACACGAGGCGTCCAATGTAGAAAATAACTCGGTCGTGATGATTCAAGAAATCAACATTTTTGACTAAGTCTATATTTGAACTTGGTATTTGAATGCCGTTTGGGTACACGTTTACTTTCTCGTGCGGCAGACTGAAAATGTGTTGAACCTCAGCTTTCATATAAGTGCTACATACATAAACCCGATTGGCCTCGTAAGTCAGCTGCCATTCGATCTGATGAATTTTGCGTTGGAAGTCGGTTGTTAATCGCCCTTGATTTCGGCCCCATTCCGTTGCATGAATGGTCGCCACGAGTGGTAAGTCGAAGCTCAATTTGATTTCTCTGGCCGTATGCATAACCATCCAATCATGCGCATGCAGGAGATCAATCCGCCCTCCGTGCTCTTTCCAAAGCAGAAGGTGATCAATCATCGCAAGGTTCATTTCGAACGTCCAATGATAAAAGTGCGTATCGCCAGAAGAGTCGATAGGGAGTCTGTGAATGTATACTCCATTTAGTTTTTCAAAGCTCGGTGCGCCATAATGGGACGTTGTGAGCACATGTACGACTTCTCCTTCAGCCGCAAGTGCTTCGGATAGTTCGTGTACAGCTCGTGAAAGACCTCCGACCTTCTTAGGCGGATACTCCCATGAGAGCATGAACACGTTCGGGCGGTGCTTTGTTTCTTCTAACAGCGTTTCCCAATCGTCCAGATTTGGAATAATAGGAATCGGAGAGGCACGATGGAGGCTTACGTAATCTTGATAGTTGATTTCAGGAAAGCAGTTATCGTTCGCTTCCAAAGCGGCTAAATCAACCTCGTCTACTTGTTCTCGCTCAATTTGATCGCATAGATGGTGGAAGCAAGCCAAGTGGTTTTTCGTCCTCTTAACGGCATAATCGACAACGGTTTGTGCATCCATGATGAACGCCCAATCACTGCTCTGTGCTAGCAGCAGCTCTCTTGCCGCTTGATTTAGAGCCCGTTTGAGTAAGCTTGCTTGAAGGTGCGCATGATTGATTAAGTGTTCGTGTTTCGTTGCCAATCGAATCAGACGTTCCTCTGCTTGATGCAAATGACGATAAATCCAATCATTATTTCCCTGCAGCCATACTTCGGCTGAATGGTTTCGCCCCCAACTGGACTCATTCAATTTGCCAACATCAGCTATCGGATACTCGTGAAGATATTCATTGGGCGTAATCATTTTAATAGTTTGCTGTTCGTGAAAGATTTTACGGCATAGCCTTTCGATCCAAAGAGGACCTTCATACCACCAGTGGCCGAACAGCTCTGCATTGTAAGGTGACACGATGAGGGGCTTGCGATCCAGCCAACGATGCCAATGCTCAGCTTGCTTCTGACGATTAAACAGAAAATCGGCGGCATGCTCGCTCACTTTCTCCGAAGCCCGATCGGGCTGATAGGGCTCTCGGTGGCTGCCTTTGACTGTCATGCGATAATATTTGATGCAGCCCAGATCCCAATCGCGGTGATACTCCCGATAATTGAAGTCTCCGGGATAACCGTCCTCGGAACTCCAAATTTGCCTGGTTGATTCTGGATCCCGCGGGAAGGCACTAACGCCATAAGGCGTCATGAGCGGAGCGTATAGTTCTCGGTTAGGCTGCGGAGAAGCCAAAGCGACTGCAGCGGAATCAGAGAAAAAGTAATCAATGCCGTACTGTTTCAGAATGCGGTCAATGCCTGGAGTGAAGCCGCATTCGGGCAGCCAAATGCCACGTGGCTTTGTATGGAAGTATCGCTCATAATCGCGAACTGCTGTTGCGATTTGCGCTTTGATCGCTTCTTCCGTTTTCATGAGAGGAAGGAAGCCATGCGTAGCAGCGGAAGTGACGATTTCGATATAACCCGCATCTTGGAAATGTTTGAACCTTGTAATGACATCGCCATGACAGCTTTCGTAGAGCGCTTGGATTTCCCGGAAACGCGCAGCATAGCGCTGTGCAAGCGGCAGCAGCGCTTTGTTTTTTTGCAGTCTGATTTGCTCCTTGTCGGCAAGCTCGATTAGCTTATCAAGGTAAGAACGATATCTGGCTTGCATCAAGGGATCGCTGAAAAGGGAGAGCAGGGTGGGTGTCATTGAGAAGGTAATACGGAAATCAACTTGATCAGCGATAAGTCGATCCATCATTTCAACGAGCGGTAGATAAGTTTCGGTCATGGCTTCGTGAAACCAACGTTCTTCGATGTAATCATCCCGGTCAGCGTGACGAATATAGGGCAGGTGCGCATGTAGGACAAGCGCAAAATAGCCATTGAGTTCAGGCTTTTTTTTGATCCGATTGAACATGCAGCATCGTCACCTCATAGTGGGAGAATAGGCTTGAATATTTTCGAAGAAATGCGGTGTAATTCGATTGTATACATGATTTGAATTAGCTTCTGTAACAACGTGTTGAATCGGATCCCCCCATAGGGCCACGGCATCTTTGGGAGTTGCCACGGAGTTAGAGCGAAGCAAGGGAATGAACTCGTGTTCCCATGAGTAAGTGCCAATATCGACCAAATAGGTGCGATCGGCTTTAAGATTGTGAAGGTACCAATTGTGGGCTTCAGGTGTCGTCGTTACGTCCTGATAAGTATGGGCATTGCTGCCGTTAAAAAGGATGCAGGTCACATCGTAAACGCGCAGGACTTTAGGCATTGTTCCATAATCACATTCAAAGTGCTGCGAGATGAGCCATCTCCGTCTGTCACTAATTTCCCAGTATACATATAGCGTGTGAGCATCTACTGCCATAAGATGAAGCAAGTCCTTATGATAGCGATCAGGCATCTCGAATTCGGCGATAGGCAGAGCCTTCAAATGAAGTCCTCCTCGTTCAAGTCATTTGACTGTTTTCAGGATTCGCTTCTGCTTTGAAATTTATGCGTTGTTTGTTAAAATCTACACCTACAGGAAAAAAGGAATTTCAAGGTGTCCTGACGAATATATTTGGGGTAATCCGGGTGAACAAAAGTTTAAGCTTACGATGCAAGCTTTCTTAACAGAAAGCTCTAAGGGAGGGAGATCCATGAGTTTTTGTTGTGGAGCCAGTATGATCGGAACGAAAGGAACTTTGAAGCACATTCGTACACAAATCCACAATGTGCCGATACTCTTTTGCCCGGTATGTCACCGCATTGAAGTTCATTATCTTGTAGAGAACGAATATGAGATATTAGCGGAATACGCCCATGGCGATGGGGCAGCCGAGGTAGATTTTGTTGAATATGTAGATGGCAAAGACCATATGCTGCATGACAATTGCGTAAATCATGAGGGCGAAGAGCCATTAGATATTGTACGCAGTCAGATTGACATGGCACTGGACCTGATGAGTGTTGCTCAAACAATCGGAGATACCGAGTGGGAAGATCAGCTCAAGAAGCGTTTAAAGATGCTTAGTTTGCGCAGAGATAGGCTCAAAAATAAAAAAACCTCCAAGCATATGTAGGAGGTTCACTCGATATAACAGCCGCTTTCCTTCCAATTCGAAGGATAAGCGGCTGTTTCTTTGTAGAAGATCAACACAGGAGGTCTTGCAGCAAGTTGGCAAACTCTTTTTGCAAGTTCCGGCTTAATGGTATTTTCGAAGACAAATGCTTCATATGAATCAGAAATCTGCGTGAAGTGGGGAAACCTTGCTTTCTGGATAGCAATCTGAAACTTCGGGAAAAGAACGGGTTTTGCTAAAAAGTATAGAGAGCCTAGATCATGGAATGAAGTCAGCACATGGTCAATATTCGTTGTCCACTAACCATAATCACTTTATGGCTGCATTCTCGTAGCTATGGTGAGGTTGAGAATTGGTTTTACTTTCTTATCGCACTATACGAAAATTGTGCAAAGAGAATGCAGGTTTTTACTTATTTATGCTGGTGGTTATTCTAGGTATCGCCTATCGAAACACGCTTCAAGCTAACATGCTTAGTACGCTTATGCCTTACCAAATGCTAAGTATGGCAACGATAATTTTTATTTATGTGACATTACGAAAAGAGATGGGAGCTTAACGATGGAGTGGAAGCTTCTGACTCGAACTTCATGTCCACACCTGTATTGGCAGCCACAAATTCAAGAATCGCTTCATGATATTTTTTTTGAGCAAGGGCCGCGATCGTGACAAAGATTTCTTCATTTTTAAAATCAAAATAAAGTTTGCCCTCTGCGGGGGCATACTTATTTATTTTGTTCATATTTACAAACAAATTTGTATCCAACTTCACAAAATCCCTGTCAGTTAACGTTTCAATCAGTGTAGTAAAATCAACAAGAGAATCTATCATTTCCTCGGAATAACCTTCATAAGTGTAATATCGCACACTTTTTATGCCAAATTCAAGATACCAGATGTCAGACAACTGAATCTCTGTAAATGTATGCGAGGACGTATTTTCCTCCAAATAACCAGCTTTCATTAATAACTCCGTATAGGAGTATTGATAGGCAAGGGATAGCTTTCTCAACGTTTCAGGGGATGGTTTGATCACATCATTCGTGGTACGATTACGTCCTAGCTCCAAATCCCGAATATAAGCATGGGACAAGCCGCTTTTATCGGCAGCTTTGCGCAAGGATATTTTACCGCGCAGCTCCTCCAAAAATTTTCCAAAGCTATTTGTAGGTTCCAAATGTAACACCTCCCTATTCAATAATTGTAAAGGATTAATGATGAAATTGAAACCGTAGGCTAGGTTTTATTTCCCATTTGGTGCTCATTTAGCCATGTATGGTATAATAAATTTATTTTTATTTGGTTGAATATCAAAAACGTACCCCCCAATTGTTATCAACAGGGACGAAATTACTATATTGCGAGGTGGAACGGTGCTACTTGTACTATTCAAAAAGTTTCTCGGCAAGAAGCATGCCGGAGGACGAAGTGATACTGAACCCTCTCCATTAGAGGAAATGATACATCAAATACAAGACGGGGACCTGCGACTTCGGAACCAGTTCATCTCCGATTATCAGCCCTATGTGGCTAAAGTCACAAGCAGGTTCTGTAAGAGGTATATCGACCCTGCCAGAGACGATGAATTCAGCATCGCTCTCGGCGCTTTTAATGAAGCGATTAATCAATATTCAGCAGTGATGGGCCGCTCCTTCCTGGGTTTCGCGGAAACCGTTATTCGTCGCAGACTGATTGATTTCTTGCGAAAAGAGCAGAAATTCAAAGGACAGATTCCTTACAGCTCTTTCGATCAGGAGGATGAAGAAGACAGCTTCATGAATCCAATTGAAGTTCATCAAGCCATTGAAGCTTACGAGAAGCAAAAAGGGCTGGAGGAACGGCGCAGTGAAATTATTGAGTTTACCCGATGCTTGAAAGATTTTGCTATAGCATTTTCTGAATTAACCGAAACGTCACCTAAACACGATGATTCTCGTCAAATGCTGTTTGGGATTGGTCTTACCCTTTCACAGGACGCAGAGCTTATGCGCACTCTGCTGACGAAGCGGCAGCTGCCGATTAAGGAGCTGCTTGAACAAGTACAGGTCTCAAGAAAGACACTGGAACGTAACCGCAAATTTATAATTGCAGTAGCACTTATTTTTAATGGTCCTTACCCTTATTTGCGGGATTATCTACATATTAGAGTCGATTAGTTATAGTTAAAGAAAGGGAGAAACAGCGCATGAACAAGGGAATCGTAATGGAATTAAGCGAGAGCTCCATTATCGTCATGGGTCCAGACGGTCGGTTCGATAAGCTTCCAAGAGGTACACGGAACTGTGAAGTTGGGGAAGAAATACTTTACGCTCCAATAAATAGTCGTTTGAAGGTACCGCAAATGGCTATTGCATCGGGATTGGCAGCAGCTATCGTTCTATGTTTTGTATTAGTTTCCACATTGACAGGAAATGTTCCGGGGGGTCAAGTCGTTGCTTACGTTACGATAGATATTAATCCCAGTGTAGAAATTGGCATTGATAATCAGGAAGTCGTTCAGGATCTGCAGGGATTGAATTCGGATGGAGAAAATTTAATTAAAGCGTTGGCGTTCAAAGGGAAATCTTTGGAAGATGTTACATCTGAGATTCTGGATAAGGCAGAGCAAGGGGCGTTGTCTAAAGGCGAGGGAGATATTATCATCAGCAGCACGGTCGTTCAAGATAAAACGGTTGTTAGTGATGAGGCGATCGCTACCAAGCTGAAAGTCCAGGTCAACAAGCATATTGAGCAAGCGCATCCTGACCAGGTTAGAAATTATGAAGTTACAGCATTTGCTGCACCGCAAGAAGTGAGGCAGGAAGCCAAAGCGAGCGGTGTGTCAGCGGGCAAATATGCCATCTATCTGAATGCATTGGACAATGGAACCAAAGTATCGCTTGATGACATTAAAACCGTATCGATCCATCAGCTTGCCAAAGATAACGGTGGCATCGATAAATTCGTGAAGCCAGAAAAGCCAATTGACAAAACGACGCTCAGAAAGCTTGTCGAAGATGAGAAATCTGGCAAATTGAATGAAAAAATGGAGCAGCTTCAGAATGATAAAGCAGCCAAAGATAAGAACGATAAAAATGATAAGAACGATAAAAATAGCAATAAAAATAATAACAACAAGAATAGTGTGAAGCCAACTAAAACCCCTTTACCGAGGAACGACAAGAATGATGGTAAGGATAACAATGACGATTCTAGACCAACGAAGAGACCCGACAATCGCGATGACAAAGACGATAACGGAGATCCCAAGAAAGATTCGTCTGGAAATCAACCATCCAGTACAAAACCTGCGAACAAACCCATAAGCTCTAATAAGCCTACCTCTAAGCCATCCTTAAAGCCGTCCCCCACCACTAAACCAGGGTCTGGGGACGATTCCGATTCTAAAGGAAGAGATAATAATCGGGATAAAAATGAGGATGCTAACCGAGGAAGAGATAGCAATAAAGATGATCGGTCTAAAGATAACCGTGGAAGAGATAACAACAAAGATGATCGATCTAATGATGATCGAAGAAATTAGCCGAAAAGATAAATACCCCGTGCCCACTTCTTCAAATAGAAGCGGCACGGGGTATTTTACCTTTTACTCAGACGCACTGACAGTAGGCATTTGAGCCTTGAGAGGAAAGGCAGGAGTAGTAGCGGGTGTTTTTTTCTTTTTCCGCCGGACGCGAACTTTCAGCTGCCAGATAACGAGTCCCGTGATCATCAGGAAAAGCGGCATTAACCCCATGATGACACTGAAGATTTTAACGGGTTCTCCACCCCATGTTGCGTAGTGGAGCCCTTTTTTTAACGCATTATAGAAAGTGATACCTGCATAAGGATTTGTTTTACCTAAAATTTGACCCGAATAGGGGTCTTCATAAACAGTGACGTTGTTGGACCCATTAAGGCTGAAGCCATCTTTCATTGCAAGCTGATAAGTCTGATCAGGCTTAACGGGAAGCTGAACGCGAATAAGTTGATTTTGAGGAAACGCTTCTTTCGCATTTTGCACGATCACATCGAGAGAAAGAGGCTCTTTGTCCTTCGTTTTTGTTTTCGTCCAAGCTGCGGGTATCTCTGCTTTCGTATTTACGCCAAACCAACCAAACACATATTTATCTACATGAAGTGCTGTACCCGTGATCGCAAATACAAGTAAGAATGGAATCGTCACAATTCCAATGGTTTTATGAAGGCCTTGATTGAGAGGAAGCTTACCCTTCTTACGGATAATTCGAAAACCGCTAGCGAATTTTTTAAGGCCTGGCCACCATAAGTAGGCGCCAGTAACTAAAATAAAGATTAAACCAAGTCCCATCACGCTACCGATCAAAGAAGCTTTTGTTTTACCAAGGAGGTCACCTACAAGTAAGTAACGGTGCAGTTGGACTACTTTAGTAAAAAAGGCATCTCGTTCGGGCCCGACGGGTCCTAGAACTTTACCTGTGCCGGGATCAACATAAACGGTATGTGTGGCGGTGTTACCATTTACGTCTTTCGTTACACGAACATGATAAAGGCCATCTTCATTCGGTATATCGACTCGATCCGCATTAAAGCCAGGATAAGCTTGTTCCGCGTTTTGCTGGATCGTATGTATGGGGGTATCGCCAGGTGTAGCTTGATAAAGCAGGGGATGAGTCATTTTCTGAATGTCATCTTCAACGACAAGCATACTACCGGTCGTACAAATAACGACGATGAATAACCCAAGGAATAAACTGACAATAAGATGAAGTTTTAAAAGCGTTCTGCGCACAAGATGTTCCTCCCAATATTTGAGAATGATTATCAAACTCATGATGTCTCGTTTCACATGATAATAATTCTCAATTCTAATGTCAATAACTTTTTTGCAAGTAACTTAACATGGTATGACATGAAAAGGGGTAACTCTTCTTATATGCATCCTTTCATGGAAAGAAAGGTGGAGTTGTATTACAATACATTCATGTGCATTTAAATCGAGCATTCATTTTTGAGGGAAGGGAGCTTTGGCTTTGAGATACACAGCTTTCGGCAAATCGGGCTACAAGGTATCCTCACTTGGATTCGGAGCCATGAACCTTCCAAGTGTTCCGCTAGAACAAGCTAGAGAAACACTCAACTATGCCTTAGACCATGGCATTAATTACATAGATACCGCAGCGGCATATCGCAACAGTGAGGAAATTATCGGTGAGTGCATTTCGCATCGCAGAGAGGACTACTTTTTGGCTACGAAGACAGGGGCCAGGGATTATGCGACAGCCAAATCGGAGATCGAACGAAGCTTGGTAAGAATGAAAACGGATCACGTAGATTTGCTTCAAATTCATTATGTAAACTACGTGCACGAGTTTCAAGAAATTATGGCGGAAGGCGGCGCTTATGAAGCCGCTTTAGAAGCTCAAAGAGAAGGCAAAGTTAGATTTATCGGAATTACGGGGCATCGTCCAGATTTGTTGACGAAGTGGATCGCCAAAGGGCAATTCGCCCAAATCCTGTTTCATTTGAACCTGGCACAGCCGTTTGCTAGGGATACGCTCATACCTACAGCAACCGAAATGGGGTTGATGAAGGTAGCCATGAAGCCATTATCTGGCGGGTTTATCCAGCCTGTTGAGCTTGCTATTCGCTATCCTTTCAGTCAAGACGTGCACGTGACGATCTCAGGGATGGTGAGCGTGAAGGAAGTGCAGGAGAATTTGGCCGCTCAGGCAGAAGAAGTCGGCAGTACTGAGCGACAAGAGCTAGAGCAGTTGGCGATTGAATTGGGTCAGCATGATTGCAGACGCTGCAATTATTGTTCATGCCCGCTTGAAATTTCAATTCCCGATGTGATGATCGCTAGCAAGTTTAGGGAGAAGTTCGGTTTGCTGCCGAAAGGTGACGGATTTTTCCAAAAACAAAAGGATAGGATAACAGGCTGCGCTGATCATGATCCTTGCAAAGAAAAACCACTTTGCGAGGACAAATGTCCTTATCATTTGCCGATGCAAAAGGTTGTGCAGTCGGCTGCTTCTTACTATTAAATGAAAACAAGGAGAACGAATATGTTTATTAAGATAACGGATATAACCACACAGGTGTTTACTTCGTATAGCAATAATGAGGCGCAGGCAGACGCAATTGTAATCTGCTTAACCGAATCCGAGCTACGGCAGGGCGCTGTCCTCGGACAGCCGCAGCTTGATCAGGCTCTTCAAGGCTTAAAAGAGAAGGGCATATTCACTGGCGCCTCAGGCGAACTTGAGGCGCTGCCTACGCATGGGCTGCTGCCGTACGCCTACGTGCTTGTGGCGGGGCTAGGCCCCGTCACTTCACGCGAAACGCTGCGTGCAGCCTCGGTCTATGCAGCGCGCGAGGCTCTCGCGCTGCGGCTCGAACGCTTGGCGTTGAAGCTGCCAAGCAGCATTGACAGTCGGTCAGCGGTTATCGCATTGACCGAGGGGCTACTCCTCGGTACGTATCGCATCGCGTCGTACCGCAAGAATGAGCCTGTACGCGCGGAGTTGCGTCAGGCCGTGCTGCTTACAGAAGCGGCTGCGGACGCAGCGCTTCTGGCGCAAGCGATCGCAACCGCGGAGACGGTTGCGGAGGGCACGAACTATGCCCGGGATTTGACGAACCTCCCGGGCAACAAGCTTGTTCCGGCTTCCCTCGCAGAGGAAGCCATGAAGCTGGCCCAGCACTGCGGCTTTGCTTGCGAAGTGCTGGACGAGCAGGAGATTGCCGCCCGCGGGATGGGCGGTTTGACAGCGGTTGGCGCTGGCAGCGTCAACCCTCCCCGGTTGATCACCCTGCAATACAAAGGGGATCCAGACTCCACTGACGTGCTTGGAATCGTCGGCAAAGGAGTGACCTTCGATACAGGAGGGATCTCGATGAAAGACCCTGATGGTATGGAAGAAATGATCAGCGATATGGGCGGTGCTGCATCGATTCTAGGCGCCATGCACGTCGTAGGACAACTAAAGCCAAAGGTGAATCTAATTGTTGTCATCCCGTCAGCAGAGAATATGACCTCAGGCGCGGCTTATCGTCCTGGCGATGTGGTTACACTGCTTAGCGGGCATTCCGTTGAGGTTTTGAATACGGATGCGGAAGGACGTATTATTTTGGCCGAGGGTCTTACTTATGCCAAGCAACTAGGCGCAAATCGGTTAATTGATGTTGCCACTTTGACAGGGGCGGTTCTGATCTCTTTCGGGGATGTCGCTACAGCAGCAGTGACGAACGATGATGAATTCCTTAAGCCTTTTATGGGTGCAGCCGCGCAAGCGGATGAGAAGGTTTGGCAGCTGCCGAACTATCCAGAATATCGTGCCATGCTCAAAAGCGATGTAGCCGATGTTCGGAACTCCACAGGGACAAGCCGCTGGGCAGGCGCGACTACAGCAGGGTTATTCATCGGTTTCTTTGCTGAAGAAACCCCTTGGATTCATTTGGATACCGGTGGTACCGCTTGGCTGTGGTCTGAAAAAGGTACCGAGCCTAAAGGCGCAACAGGTGTTATGGTACGGACATTAGCCAGCTATTTATGCGGCTCAGCTATCTACTAAAAAAGTCACCCGCTCTGAGTTAAATCAAAGGCTCTCCATGAATGTTCATGGAGAGCCTTAAACGCAGAATGAAGGGTGACTTTTTTATGCTCCGAGGCTTCGACCTGCTGAAGTAGGCTTCGTCTGTGGTAAACGTAACAGCTCATTCAAGTCCGACATCCGAATAACCAGACGGTTAATTTCATTCGTCGTATAGGAAAGCTGTGTGGTCCGCTGCTCTAGCTGAGTCAAGTTAATGCCAATCCAGTTTTTTTTGTTGGCATTATACTGGAGATCATACTTTAGTACCGTTAACGAAGCGGCAAAAGGATTGGGCTTGACATAGACGTCTTTCATAACGTCCTCTAAGTTAAAAAATAGCTTGCCACGCTTCCATTTCACATAACCCGGTTCAAAAAGGATCACAAGCAGATCGGAATCCGCAGCTTCGGCATTTTCCATCTTGATTAAACGAACCGCGCCTTTAGCTTGATTGGGGTTAATAAACTGATTTGAACGAAAATCAGGAAGAAAGGGCACGATGAGAAGCGGGCCAATACTCGCGATATACAAATAAGTGATTGACTGAAATAAAAGAGAGAGTACAATAAAAATCAAAAAGAGCAATAAACTTATGAGAAGTCCAAACTTGTTTGATTTCATAGTAATTCGATAATCCCGCCTGACATGATAGATTAGGTAGACAGTCCTATTTTAACATAATCGACAGATAGATTGTAAGTTCTAATATCAATCATTCAACAAAAGTGTGGATTGAGGAGTTTTTCTCTCTACTATTTCTGGACAATGAAGTTAAGAGATACGCCAAAACGTGGAACGACCCATGCATATCGCTTCCTATACGGCTTTTACCGGGATCGCTGCATGATTAAATATGCTGGGCATAGGAGTGATCAGTATGACGAAGAAAAGAATCGGTTTAATCGGTTTGGGAGATATTGCACAGAAGGTGTATCTTCCTCTGCTGTCTGTGAATGAGCAAGTTGATATCGTGGGACTCATGAGCTCAACGCAAACAACTGTTGATCGGATGATGATGAAGTATAGAGTTCCTTTCGGTACTACAGATCTAAATGAACTGCTCGATCAAGAGCTTGACGCTGTATTCGTTCATAGTCCAACAGCTACGCACTATGATATTGCGATGCAAAGTATAGAAAGGGGCGTTGCGGTGTATGTGGATAAGCCACTTTCCTATCAATGGGAGCAATCACTTGAGATGGCTTCATTTGCTGAAAAGAAAGGCATCTTATTGGCAACTGGGTTTAATCGTAGGTTCGCGCCACGCTATGTGGAGGCTAAACAGTGGCTGCAGGAGGCAGGGGGCTTTGATTGGGCTTCAGCGGTCAAGCATCGGACGAAGCAGCAGGGCCATAGCGCCAAAGAAACGCTCTATGACGATCTGATTCATATGTTAGATCTCCTAATATGGCTAGGAGAAGTGCCCTATGAGGTGAAAACTTACAACCAACATGCGGATTCAGAGGGGAAGCTGCTCCATGCATCTGGAACGCTGGATTTCGGTAGTGCGGTAGGAACGTATAGTATGGTTAGACGCGCAGGGTTTGATATGGAAAAAGTAGAGCTGCATGGAAGCGGCAGATCTGTAGAGATTACCAATTTGGAGCATGCTGTTTTTTATGAAAAAGGCGCAGCACCGAGTTTCCGTTCTTTTGGCAGTTGGGATACTGTACTGGAAAGAAGAGGCTTCGCCAGTGTCGTTGAACATTTTTTAACTAGCTTGGGTAGTCCAGATTCATGCAGCATTCGCGCAGATCGTGTACTCGATTCCCATCAATTAGTAGAGCGTTTATCTATCTAACTATTTGGCGAGGAAAGGAATCACTGTTATGTCCAAAGCGGACCATATGCTCTCCATTTTATGGCTATTAAAGTCTCGAAAGCGAGTAACGGCTAAGGAATTAGCCGAAAAACTGGAGATAAATGTACGCACCGTATATCGGTATATCGACGCTCTATGCGCGAGCGGCGCTCCCATTATTTCTGATTCTGGTCATCACGGCGGCTACAGCTTATTGGGTCAGTTTAATGAAGCGCCATTATTGTTTGATCTGGGTGAACAAAAGGCGCTTATTCATGCCGCTCAATTCGCTCAAGAGGCGGGATATCCTTACGGTGAGAAACTGAATCAAGCCATTGCCAAACTTAAAATGTATACGAATCAAGAGCAGCTTCATCAAATCAACCTGCACGAGCAAGGCTTGGATGTTATCCAGCCGCAGGCAGACGCATCCCAAGTATCGATGCTTCAAGAAGTTGAGGTAGCCGTAGCTCAAAGCTGTACGCTGTTTATCAATTATCAAAAAGGCTACGGTACTTCAACGCAAGAGCGTCAATTGAATCCCTACGGTCTCGTTTGCTGGAAAAGCAAATGGTATCTGGTGGGCTACTGCCATCTCCGAAGTGAAGTGCGCAGTTTTCGAATCGATCGAATTCGAACATTGCTGACAACAGGGGAGCGATTCGAGCGGCCTGCGGAGTTCTCGGCACGGCAATTTTTGTTATCTACGCTTCTACCAAGCTCGGACAAGCTGGATCAGCTCCTTTCTGTAAAGATTGCAGGGAAAGAACAGGCCATAGATGATTTATGCGGTCACTGGTTTTTGGCGCATGGACTCGTAGAACGATCCCAATTAGAGGCGCATTTTAAGCTAGAGGAGCAGGTGCTGTTTCATAGGCTTCCCTACTTTCTTCTTAATTATGGAGGAACCGTTAAGATTCTAGAACCAAAGGTCCTGCAGATGAGAATGGTCGAAGTAACAAGAGACTTGCATAAGTATTATGAAGCTCAACAAATTGACTGACCGTCTCTGTCAGTGAAGGTGGTTAAGATGAGAGTATGACCAACTATCACTTAACCTTAATTCTTGAAGGAGACGAATCATGAATTTGTTGCAAATACGTATCTTAGTAGCCGATTTTCAAAAAAGTGCAGCTTTTTATCAAGATATCCTCGAATTGAAAGCAGATTGGTACGAGGAAGCGCAAGAATACGCGTTATATCACACAGGGGCTGCTCGTATCGAGCTGTTATCACGGAAGGCCATGGGAGAATCAATTGGAGAGGATTTGGTCCCAAGCGAACCTTATGTAACTAACTTTGTTCTAAACATAGAGGTTCCAGATATAGATGCGTTCTATGTTCGCGTTTGTGAGAAAGGCGGTACCTTTGTTAAAGAACCGTTCAACCTGCCCGCATGGGGAGTTCGGCTTGCTCATATTCGTGATGTGGATGGCACCTTAATTGAGGTCTACGAATCAAAAAAATGAGGAGGTTTGAACTATGGAGAGTCAGTTAATTAAAAATTATGAATACCATGTTTGGGCAAATACGCGGGTGTTTCAGCACCTTAGTAAGCTCCCTCAAGGGGTACTGCTTCAAGAAATCTCCAATGTGTTTCCTACCATCTACGAAGGCTTGGTCCATATTTTTAGAGTAGATACAGTCTGGCTTGCAGCCATGAATAATTTCACCTATGAGCAAACCAAAACGCTCTTAGGTGAAATTAACGAGAAAACGACTGGGAAAAATCTAGAACAGTTGGAAGCAGAGTACTTAAATTTGGCTGAGCAGTATAGGAATTTCCTCAGCAGCGATGCAGATATGAAGATTGTGAAAGAATATCCACATCCAATGCATGGCGTACTGCGTGCTAGTACAGAAGAGCTTGTCCAGCACGTTGTTAATCACGGTACCTACCACCGTGGCAATCTCACATCGATGCTCCGCCAATTAGGACATGCGGGTGAGCCTAGTGATTACGTGCTTTATTTATATGAAATAAACGGATAATGGTGCATGATCCCTTGGGCTCAGGTACAAAGCATATAAAAGCTAGATCATCCGGATGAACCCCCGTTCTGATATAAACTTTTTTACAAAAAAACGCCTCCATCGCCACACTAGCTTGTGGTTTTGGAGGCGTTTTTGCACATGATTTGGGAGTCGCTCATTCACTGATATCCCTTGGAGATCTACTAACTGCGTTAATTAACCGCAAGAGCAGTTTAAGACTGGTTTACGGGCGGCAAGCGCCTCGTCCATACGACTGACAATGGTGGTGTAAGGAGCGTTTTTGACGAGTTCTGGGTTTTCTTCGGCTTCTTTGGCGATAGCAATCATTGTGTCGACGAATTCATCGAGTGTTTGTTTGCTTTCCGTCTCAGTGGGCTCAATCATGATACATTCCTCAACGTTGAGAGGAAAGTAGATGGTTGGCGGGTGATAGCCAAAATCGAGCAGTCTCTTGGCGATATCGAGCGTGCGGACGCCGAACTTCTTCTGACGGTTGCCAGACAACACAAATTCATGTTTGCAGAAGCGCGGATGCGGCACGTCGAAATGAGGTGTTAGTCTTGCAAGCATATAGTTGGCGTTCAGGACGGCAAATTCAGAAACTTTGCGCAAGCCTTCTGGACCTAGGGTGCGAATATAGGTGTAGGCTCGGACGAGGATGCCGAAGTTTCCGTAAAAGGCCTTTACTCGACCAATTGATTGTGGGCAGTTGTAGTCAAAATAGAAGTTTCCGTCGTGGCGCTTAGCGACGAGCGGTGTTGGCAAGAAAGGAATTAATTTTTCTTTGACACCCACCGGGCCTGCACCGGGACCGCCGCCGCCATGAGGAGTACTCATTGTTTTGTGCAAATTGAGATGGACGACGTCGAAGCCCATATCGCCCGGGCGTGTGATGCCCATGATCGCGTTGGCGTTGGCGCCATCGTAATAGAGCAACCCGCCTGCGGCGTGGACGATCTCTGCAATTTCGACGATTTGTTCCTCGAACAAGCCAAGCGTGTTTGGATTAGTCAGCATGAGCGCTGCGGTATCGGGACCGACTGCTTTGCGGAGCTCCTCCAGGTTAACAAGGCCGCGTTCGTTGGATTTGATGGTAATGGTTTCGAAGCCAGCTACGGTGGCGCTAGCAGGATTAGTTCCATGTGCAGAATCAGGGCAGATGACTTTGGTTCTATGGTCACCGCGACTTTCGTGGTAGGCCCGGATCATCATGAGTCCGGTCCATTCTCCATGTGCGCCAGCGGCAGGTTGAAGGGTTACACGATCCATGCCTGTGAGGGCTTCAAGGTCATTCTGGAGATTGAAGAGCAGCTCCATTGCGCCTTGAAGGGATTCTTCGGGCTGGTACGGATGGATCTTAGCGAAGCCTGGGAAGCGGGCGACGTCTTCATTTATTTTGGGATTATATTTCATTGTACAAGATCCTAGCGGATAGAAGCCGTTATCGACACCAAAATTACGGCGTGAGAGAGCCGTATAGTGACGAATAACATCTACTTCGTACACCTCGGGCAGCTCAGCGGCGTTTGTACGTTGGAATTTTGCGGGCAGAGCTTCGTTTAGATCGATGTCAGGAACATCGGATTGAGGTAGCGCATAGGCAACGCGACCAGGGTGGCTCATTTCAAAAATAAGGGCTTTGGCGTTTAGATTCACGTTGTTTTCGTTCATACAAGCTCCTCCAATGCAGCGGCGAAGCTATCGATATCTTCGCGTGTTCTTTGTTCCGTAACAGCGATTAGCATATGACCGTCTAGCTCTGGGTAGTCGCGGCCGAGATCGTAGCCGCCGATTATATTATGTTGCAGGAGCTTACTGTTCAGCTCCTGCACATTGGTACCGCTCGGCAGCTTGACGGCAAATTCATTAAAGAAGCTGCCTGTCAGCGGAAGCGATAGCTTGCCAGAAGCGGTGAGTCGCTTGGCCGCGTAGTGGGCTTTTTGGACGTTGAGCTTGCCAACGTCCTGAATGCCTTGCTTGCCCATTGTGGATAAGTATACGGATGCGCAGAGCGCAAGAAGCGCTTGGTTAGAGCAAATGTTCGAGGTGGCTTTCTCACGTCGGATATGCTGTTCCCGCGCTTGGAGGGTAAGGACGAAACCGCGTTTGCCATCGCGGTCAACGGTTTGCCCGACGATGCGTCCCGGCATACGTCGCATCCAGCTCTCGGCGACGGCGAAGTAGCCGCACGTAGGTCCACCCAGCGAAGCTGGGATGCCGAGCGGCTGGCAGTCGCCGACGACGATATCGGCGCCGATTGTGCCTGGCGCCTCAAGAAGACCCAGCGTGAGCGGGTTTGCGCTCACAACGAGCAGTGCGCCCGCGCCGTGCGCGTGCGGCTCCACAGCCGCGAGATCCTCCAAGCAGCCGAAGAAATTCGGCGATTGGACGATGACGGCGGCGGTGTCCCCGCTGAGCTTGGAAGTAAGGTCTACGAGATCCGTCACGCCCTCTGGCGTAAGGCCGATCTCGACCACTTCCAAGTTCAGTCCGCGTGCGGTAGTACCTAGAATTGCACGGGCTTCGGGATGCACCGCGCGTGAGACGAGCAGTTGTTTACGCTTCGTCGCGCCGCTTGCTAGGGCGCCTGCTTCAGCAAGCGCTGTGGCGCCGTCGTACATCGAAGCGTTCGCCACGGCCATACCCGTGAGCTCACAGATGTATGATTGAAATTCGAAAATCGCCTGCAGCTCGCCTTGGCTGATTTCTGGTTGATAAGGCGTGTACGCGGTGTAGAACTCCGAGCGTGAAATAACATGGTTAATCACCACGGGTAGGTGGTGATCGTAGATGCCTGCGCCGAGGAAGCTGGCATACCGATCGAAGTCGGCATTGCGGCCCGCCAGACAGCGCATGTAGCGAAGTAAGCTTTGCTCATCCAGGGCTGGGGATACGTCCAGTTCACCCTGGAAGCGTACTTTCTGAGGGATATCTTGAAACATCTCATCAATGGACGAGATGCCGATCGCTTCTAGCATGTCCTTCTGATCCTGCTCGGTAATCGGTAAGTAGCGATGCTTCATGTCAGCGTAAACTCCTTTCGCGCTAGCGGCTATGGTTTTCTTTTATAAAAAGGGGTTGCGACGATGTTCGCTTTGACTTGTGTCCCTCTAATTTCAATATACAGCTCAGTGCCTAGCGCACTGTAGGCGGAATCTATTAAGGCTAAACCAACATTGGTTTTGTAAGTAGGGGACTGTGTACCTGTTGTAACCTCACCGATCTGCTTGCCGTCTACGAAGACGGGGTAATGCGGACGCGGAATTCCGCGCTCAAGCATTTCGATGCCGACTAGCTTTCGCGGCGTGCCGTTTGCTTTTTGTCCAGCGATCACCTCACGCCCTATGAAATCGCCTTTATCTAGCTTCACAAAGAAGGAGAGACCAGCTTCCATAGGTGTAATATCCTTGGAAAGCTCTTGTCCATAAAGGGGTAGACGGGCTTCAAAGCGAAGCGTGTCGCGGGCACCCAATCCTGCTGGCAACAAGCCGTGCTCCTGACCGGCATTTAGCAGCGTTTTCCACAGTTTTATCGCGTCATGTTGGTTGATGTAGAGCTCGAATCCGTCTTCGCCGGTGTAACCTGTGCGTGAGACGAGGGCTTGAATGCCCGAAACATTAACGTCTTGCAGGAAACGGAATGTTTTCAAGGAATGAATGGGAGCATCGGTAACTTTTGCTAAAATTTGCTCTGCATGAGGGCCTTGTAAAGCCAGCATTGCGGTTTCGTCGGACACATTGGTCAGGTCTACGGTACCCGTGAGATTTTGCTGCATCCACGTCATATCTTTGTCGATGTTGGATGCATTTATGACCAGCATGTAGCTGTCATCTGCAAGCTTGTAAACGAGCAGGTCGTCTACGACGCCGCCATTTGGATAACACATAAGACTGTATTGGCATTGACCAGCTTCCAGCTTGGATACATCATTGGTCGTCAAGTTCTGCAAGAAGAAGAGGGAGTCAACTCCGCTTACCCGGACCTCGCCCATATGGGACACATCAAAGAGACCGGCCTGCTGCCTAACTGCATCGTGCTCTTTTTGAATCCCAGCGAATTGAACGGGCAGCTCCCAACCTCCAAAATCAATAACGCGTGCTCCATGCTCCGCATAAACCGGAAAGAGCGGTGTTCGTTTTAGCATGCTCGTATCCTCGCCTTCGATCCACATTTTTAGTACTTCGGTTATTTTGCCCAAAATGCAAAAAAGAGCAAAAAGTATGCAACACAAATACCATACTTTTTGCCCTGTCCTTTGTACCTGAGAGTTACCTCGCTTCGACTGATCGTCTGACAAGTTTCCCCTTGGGTGTCCGGTTCCCACTATTCGCAGGCAGTCCGAAGCTCTCCAGAGATGCGTCCGATACAGGTCCTTTGTACCTGAGAGATTCACCACTATTGGGCTTACTCCTTCGGCGCCGCACCTTGCTCTGCGGTCTCTCCCTGCACCATCATTCGCTTATATTTAGTTATCTTCACATTATTATTATGTGCCTAAATTGGTGTATATTGTCAACCTTAACTTTTTGGAATTAGCGTTCTGTATACAGGACTTTGCTTGTTTGTCTAATTTTTTTGATTTTCAAATGTCCGCCTTGACTTTGATGTTCCCATTGGATTAAGCTAAAAGCAAAATTTGCTGGTAAGCGAGGCGTTGAACGATGAGTGAAGTACAAGCCAATTTGTTATATACCAAAGAGCATGAATGGGTGCAGAAGCTGTCTGAAACCGTTGTACGTGTAGGGATTACGGATTTTGCCCAAGATCAGCTGGGGGATATTGTGTTTGTGGAGCTTCCGAAAATCGGAACAGCCGTTACTGCGGATGAAAGCATTGGCAGTGTCGAATCAGTTAAAACGGTCTCGGATATTTTCTCCCCGGTTTCGGGAAAAGTAACAGCTGTGAACAGTGCACTGGAAGGCTCTCCAGAGCTGGTCAATAGCGCACCCTTCGGTGAAGGCTGGATGGTGGAAGTCGAGGTTTCAGGCGCAGACGCACTGGAAGGTCTTCTTACTGCTGCAGAGTATGAGGCATACATCGGGTAGCGACCATTAGGTCAATGAATTGGAGGTTTTCCCATGCTATTCGGGCAAAAGCCCCAAGAACACAAGGATCGTGTTCCGCCTGGGCAAACGCTAACGCAAGGCTGGCCCGTGCTTCACTATGGATCTGTGCCTTATTATAACGATATGAGCAAATGGGATTTGCGAGTTTTTGGGCACGTTGAAGAGGAATTTACGATCTCGTACAAAAATTTTATGGCGCTTCCGCGCAAGAAGTTCGCCAACGATATTCACTGTGTAACCACATGGTCTAAGTTGGACAATGTGTGGGAAGGCGTGGCTGTCATGGAAATCATGAATAAAGTAAAGATCAAACCTGAAGCCACGCACGTCATGCTGCATGCTGAGCATGGCTGGTCCACGAACCTGCCTTTGGAGGATTTCCTCCGTGAGACGTCTTTTTTTGGCATCAGGCACAACGGACAGCTGTTGACACCAGATCACGGGGCACCAGTGCGGATGGTTGTGCCGCATTTGTACTTTTGGAAAAGTGCGAAATGGTTGCGCGGAATCGAGCTTATGACGAAGGATAAGCCAGGCTTCTGGGAGCGAAACGGGTATCACATGTACGGTGATCCGTGGCTATCTCAAAGATACGATTTCGAATAAAAAGGCTAGGACTTAAAGTCCCAACCTGTGATGCAGGCCTTGGTGTATGTGCCAGGTCCACCTTTTGGTGCTGTAACCTCTTCAATTTGATACCATATAGCACGAAGAAATTATTGTAAGTAAATATTGTGTATGTTACAGTTGAAATAACAAAGAAGACGTGCGCTAACACGTCTCCCAGTCACAATAGCCGCTTTTAAGGGAGTCTTCCAAATGGAGGGCTCCTTTTCTTTGGATTTGGATCGTTTAGAGATTTATTTGGTACTAATAGTTAGGGTTTCGGAGGATGTAGAACGATTGTAAAGAAGTAAAATTAGGATTGAAATTTGACGCAAATAACGATAAGGATGTCCATTCGGATGTCCTTATCGTTATTTGCGTTCTTCTCTGGGCACGACAGCCTCAGGCAAGCTCATTAGCTAGAAATTAGCGCTTGTCTTTCGGATTTCGTTAGTTTGGCAATAACAAGTTGGTACGATTCTTGGAGCATGACTACAAGCACTTCATCGGGTACAGTTCCGTTTAATACGACGGTGTTCCAATGTTGTTTATTCATATGGTATCCAGGAAGTACGGTACCAGGGTAGGTTTGACGCTGCAGCCAAGCTTCATCGGGAGATGTTTTTAAATTAATACTTTCCACACCTTGCTGATTGCCGAATAAGGCGAACATTTTTTCCCGAACGAAGAGCACAGGTTGTTGGGGATCAAACGGGTAGCGTAAGCTGGTTCCTTTGTAACTTAGTCCTAACGCAATGATTTGCTCGTGATTCATGATCATCTGCCACCTTATTTATGATTCTAGAGATTGCTTGTTGGACCCACTGAATATTCGGGAACAATTCGGGCTGTTCCTTAACTTTAGCATGTACGCCTGCAAGACTTCAATATGCGTTCCATGTACTTTATTGGCCCGAGGCCATCTTCTTCAGACAATGTGTAGCAAGGAAAGTTCAGAAAGTCACTCCCGAAGTTCAGTAATTAACTCCGATTGCCTGTGCCAAGAACAGTAAATTAACTAGGTGCATATCATGGCGTAGGAAAGATGAGATGACAAGAAGGAGTCACGCTATGATTACAAATGCGAATCAGCTGCTTGATGAACGTCAGCCTGCACCAGCTTACCACTTGGGCAAACAAGAAACTACAGACAATCTAGCACAATTTAAAAACCAGTATATTCGCGTTCACGTAAAAGATATGGGATGGGTGATCGCTCAATTGCTCGGATCAGAACCAGGTGGCGTTGTAATGTTAAATGGTTATTATCCAGGAAACCCAGCTCCCCAATTTATGCGTATTAATCGCGCAGAGCTAACGGGCTTATCCCCTCTAGGTTTTACTCCGCCGTCTGAAATCACCGACCCTCTTCAGGCTCCCAATCTGACTATGAACCAACCTCAAGTTAATTCCTCGGTGATAGGCGGAGGTTGGACTGTTCCTGGCTATGGCGGCGGTTATCCAAATCCAACGCCCGGTTATGGTGGGTACCCAAATGCTTCTCCAGGTTATCCTGCTTATAATCGGAGTGAATATGTGGTATGGGTTCCTTATCAGGTGTGGATCTAAATACTTAAATAGCAAAGGCAAGTCATTCATATTCACGCGTCCTATCATTTGAATGCGGGCGGGAAAATACGATTGAAACAAAACAGGCAGCCCCGGATGTTCGTTCTAGTTGGCTGCCTTCGTGTCTTTATTCAGTTATCTTTCTTCTTATGACAAGCGCCTAGATACCGTTCCACTTGCGCGCGAAACATTGCCGCGTATTTACAGCTGCGACTTGTGCGATCCTTCTTATACGATCTTGTGCGTCCAGCAGCAAATGATCCGGCCCGCGAAGCGAGCTCATCTCGCATCCAAGATACAGAAGCCGGAACCTAAACCACAACTCCTTGAAATATAAGGCTCAGCACATTGTTTACATGTATTCAGCGTATTCTTGTGGGAACATTACAACAAAAAAGCAGTCCAAAACTGATATGCTCCCCTTACGGTAGACAGGTGAAATAATAAAACCTGTTGCTGTAAGGGGAGCTTTTTCATGTCAAAAAGAAAATACGGAGCTGCGGAAAAACTCATTATCCTTAATGAAGTATCAAGTGGACAACTAGGTTTTCTGGCCGCAGCTAAGAAATATGAGATCAATAAAACGACTTTAATGA
>NZ_JAAIKC010000005.1 GCF_010820665.1 Paenibacillus sp. SYP-B3998
ACTTGCATGTATTAGGCACGCCGCCAGCGTTCGTCCTGAGCCAGGATCAAACTCTCCATAATAGTTAAACCTATTTGAAAGCTTAATTGCTCATTTGCGTTGCTAGCGAGATTTGCATCTCTTTTTTTGGTCGATTGCTCGACCGTGCTTCTTTCACTCGTTGTTCAGTTTTCAAAGATCAATTTCTTTCATTTTAATCCTCCGCCCCTCAAAGGCGACTTAATCAATATACCACATCTGCCTATTCGATTGCAAGAACTTTTTTTATTTCTTTACTTTCTTTCGTTCTGCCTCCGAAGCGACAAGGAGTAATATATCAAAACTGAATAAATAATGCAAGCTTTTTTTAATAAAATACAAAAGAAGATGAACCCCACTTCAAGAGAGTAAGGGGTTCATCTTCCTATGACTAAATCGTGCCAAGCACATCTTGAATAAATAAACTTCTTTCCAAAGCTAAGTTAACAATCGTACCGTTAATATTTATCCAAGGACGTGTTGGATAAGCCCGATCCGAGAAAACAATTTCACCAACGCGATTATCACTGAGCTTTACTAGCGTGCCATTACTGATTTGAGTTGACTTGTTAATAAACACCTGAACAAGAGTTGGATCAACTTTGCCAAATGATTCAGTGAAGAGCTGCTCAAGTACGAGATAGGGAGACAAAGCTGTGCGATAAGAGCGGACATTCGTCATCGCGTGATAAATGTCCGCAATCGCTACTATTTTTGCATACAAATGAATTTTGTCACCTTTTACGCCTAATGGATAGCCAGAGCCATCCTCACGCTCATGATGCTGTAGTGCACTTAGTTTTACACCTTCATTGATAGCCGTAATATTTTTCAATATGTTATATCCAATTAACGTATGCGCTTTGACTTCATCCATCTCCGAAGAGGTTAATGGATTCTTCTTTTCAAGAATTGCGTAATCAACCTTGGCCATTCCAATATCGTGCAATAGCCCGGCCAGTGCAATCTGCATCAAATCTTTTTGCTGAAGTCCGTGCCATTTGGCCAATGAGTAAGAGGTAAGGCTGACCATAATGCTATTGTGATAAATATAATCTTGTAGATTTACATTTTTAGGCGTAAAGGTGAGCACTTTGTAGGCATCAATATGTTGGATGAGGGCCTCTAGTCGAGTTCGGATATCCAAAATGGGAAAAGGTTGTCCCCCACTTGCCAAACGAAAAATGCGCTTAAGCAGCGTTAACATGTTCTGATACTCTACATAAAAGGGATGAACTGCGGAACTTTCCGTAGGTCTCGCTTCCTCTACAACTACTTCAGGTTCAGCCCCTATTTTGGATTCGATAAACACAGAAGGAATAAGAAAAGCTTTTAAAATCTCGATTTCTTTTTCTGTTATCACTTTCCCTTTATAGAAAAGCGTGCTACCAAGCTTCGTTAGAACGTTGTCGCCCAGTCTTTCCCCATATTTCAATTGAGTAACAGCTACTGTCGGCACGAATATTCACTCACCTTACTTGATCTAATACTTAGTATTGTAAATGAAAAGGGATGGGTTTGTAAGCCCCATCCCAACATTTATTACTCAGTAACTTCAGTTTCTTCCCAATCTCCATCTTCTTCGCTCTCGCTTTGTTCTTCGTTCTTTTGCACGCGAGCCAACGTTCCGACTTCGTCATCTTCTCTTATATTGATAAGACGTACACCTTGCGTATTCCGACCCATCATGGATATTCCATCCATACTAGTACGAATTACCGTGCCTGATGCCGTAATGATCATTAAGTCTTCATCATCTTGAACGACTTTAAGACCGACAATTGGGCCGTTCTTATCCGTAACATTCAAAGTTTTAATCCCTTTACCACCACGTGATTGAATGCGGTATTCCAAAACAGGCGTTCTTTTACCGAAACCTTTGGAGGTTACAATCAGAACACTATTATCCTCTTGGATAACATCCATATCAATAACAGCATCTTCTTTATCTAAATGAATACCTTTAACGCCTGTAGCCGTTCTTCCCATCGAACGAACATCCTGCTCTGGGAAATGAATCGACATACCGAACTTGGTTCCCATAATAATGCCTTGGTTTCCATCCGTCAGCTTGACGCCAATTAGATCATCATCTTCACGCAAGTTAATGGCAATTAAGCCACCTTTACGAATATTGGAATAATCGTCGATTGGTGTTTTCTTCACTACACCTTGCTTCGTTGCGAAGAAAAGGTATTGTTCTGTTTCAAAGCTTTCAATCGGAATTACAGCATTGATGGTCTCGCCTTGCTCAATTTGAATCAAGTTAATAATAGGTGTCCCACGTGCCGTACGACTCAAATCTGGAATCTCATAGGCTTTCAGACGATATACTTTTCCTTTGTTCGTGAAGAACATAAGGTAGTGATGCGTATTGGATACGAATAAATGTTCGACAAAGTCATCATTCTTCGTATCCATTCCTACTACACCACGCCCGCCACGTTTTTGATTACGGTACGTCGTTACAGGCAAACGCTTAATGTAACCAGTATGCGTAATTGTTATGACAACATCTTCGCGTGGAATGAGGTCTTCATCTTCGATACTTTCAAGACCTACTGTAATCTCGGAACGTCTTTCATCTCCGAATTTTTCTTTGATCTCTTTTAATTCTTCACTGATGATAGCCAAAATGAGTTGCTCATCAGCCAAAATTGCCTTGTATTCCGCAATTTTCTTCATAAGCTCTGCATACTCGGCTTCAATTTTCTCACGTTCTAATCCTGTCAAACGCTGTAAGCGCATATCAAGAATAGCTTGTGCTTGGTCGTGGCTTAAGTTGAAGGTAGTAATAAGACCTTCTCTAGCTTCGTCTGTCGTTCGTGATGCACGGATCAATGCGATAACTTGATCTAGATGATCAAGGGCAATACGCAGACCTTCCAAGATGTGAGCGCGTGCTTCCGCTTTACGTAAGTCATACTCTGTCCTACGGCGGATAATTTCTTGTTGATGCTTGAGATAGTAATACAACATCTCACGCAGATTTAGTACTCTCGGCACGCCGTTTACTAATGCTAGCATAATGATACCGAAATTAGACTGCATTGAAGTATGTTTAAATAAATTATTCAGAACAACGTGTGGATTAACATCACGACGAAGCTCGATGACGATTCGCATCCCGTTACGATCGGACTCATCACGAAGATCAGTGATACCATCAATTTTCTTTTCCCGAACAAGCTCAGCTATCTTCTCCACTAATCTAGCTTTATTTACTTGATACGGTAATTCGTTAACAATAATTCTAGCTTTATTATTATTCTCCTCAATTACCGTTCTGGCACGCATTGTGACGGAACCTCTACCTGTTGAATACGCTTGTCGGATACCCTCACGACCTAAAATGAACCCAGCTGTCGGGAAGTCTGGTCCTTTAATCACTTGCATAAGCTCAAGTGGGGTGACATCTGGGTTATCGATCATCATCAGAATGCCTTCGATGACCTCGCGCAAGTTATGAGGAGGAATGTTCGTTGCCATCCCAACGGCAATTCCTGAGCTTCCGTTTACGAGTAAATTCGGAAAACGAGAAGGGAGAACGACTGGCTCATGCTCTTCACCATCATAGTTAGGGATATAATCAATTGTCTCTTTATTAATATCGCGGAGGATCTCCATCGCGATTTTGGATAAACGCGCTTCTGTATAACGCATTGCCGCAGCCATATCGCCATCAATTGAACCAAAGTTACCATGACCATCTACAAGCATGTAGCGCAGGGAAAAGTCTTGGGCCATCCGGACCATCGTCTCGTAGACCGGACTGTCTCCATGCGGATGGTACTTACCGATAACTTCGCCAACGATTCTCGCAGATTTCTTATGCGGTTTGTCGGATGACATGCCCAGCTCGGACATCGCAAACAAGATACGACGATGAACTGGCTTAAGACCATCTCTTACATCGGGCAGTGCACGACTGACAATGATACTCATCGCGTAATCCATAAAGGAAGTACGCATTTCTGTACCAATATCAATTTCTTTGACTTGCGAATGTAATTCTTCGCTCATGAATGTTCCTCCTGAAAGCTTACATCGTTTGCAACGCCTAGGACGTTAAATATCTAAGTTTTTCACGTATTTCGCATGTTCTTCGATGAAATCTCTTCTTGGTTCTACATTGTCACCCATAAGCGTATCGAAGATGGCGTCTGCTTCAATTGCATCCTCGATAGTTACCACGAGCATAGTTCGGCTATCTGGATCCATCGTAGTTTCCCACAGCTGTGTTGGATTCATTTCTCCGAGCCCTTTATAACGCTGTACATTAACTTTGGCGCCTTCGCCGAATTCCTGCATGATCTCGGCTCTTTGTTTGTCATTGTAAGCATAGCGTATTGTTTTGTTTCTCTCCAACTTGTAAAGAGGTGGTTGAGCAATATAGACATAACCGGATTCAATCAGCTTTCTCATGTACCTGTAAAAGAAAGTAAGAAGAAGTGTCCGAATATGCGCACCATCCACGTCGGCATCAGTCATAATAATAATCTTGTGATAACGGGCTTTTGTAATTTCGAAATCTTCACTTATTCCGGTTCCAAATGCCGTTATCATTGAGCGAATTTCGATATTTGATAAAATCCGATCTAATCTAGCTCTCTCTACATTCAGAATTTTACCGCGAATGGGGAGAATGGCTTGGAAATGGCGATCCCTCCCTTGCTTGGCAGAGCCACCAGCTGAGTCACCTTCTACAATGTAGATTTCACTAATCGATGCATCTTTTGAGGAGCAATCGGCTAGTTTACCTGGCAGAGAACTAACTTCAAGCGCGCTTTTACGACGGGTCAGCTCTCTTGCTTTACGTGCAGCTTCTCTCGCCCTTGCAGCTTGAATCCCTTTTTCAAGGATTTTCTTGGCAATCGCAGGGTTTTCGTTCATGAATTCTTGAAGCTTTTCTGCAAATAAGGATTCGACAATCCCGCGAACCTCGCTGTTACCAAGCTTTGTTTTTGTTTGTCCTTCAAACTGAGGCTCCGGTATTTTCACCGAGATAATAGCAGCCAGTCCTTCACGAACGTCATCGCCAGAAAGATTAGAGTCATTTTCTTTAATAGAGTTTGTTTTGCGCGCATAATCGTTCAAAATCCGTGTCAGCGCACTCTTGAAACCTGATTCATGGGTTCCGCCTTCATGGGTATTAATGTTGTTTGCAAAAGAATAAATATTTTCTGTATAGCTATCGTTATATTGCAGAGCGATCTCGATCGATATATTATCCTTGGAGCCCTCAACATAGATAGGTGTCTGGTTGACTGTTTCACGATTTCGGTTCAAGTACTCGACAAAAGATACAATTCCACCTTCATACATGTAGGTATTGACGGTATCTGTACGTTCATCAACTAAGTTAATTTCGATCCCTTTATTCAAGAAAGCAAGCTCTCGGATTCTTGATTGGAGAATATCGTAATCATATTCAAGCGTTTCTTTAAAAATTTCAGGATCGGGATGAAAGGTAATCTTAGTTCCGGTTTCTTCGGTTTCACCTACTACCTTGAGATCATACTGAGGTGTACCGCGGCGATATTCCTGTTGATGAATTTTACCTTCACGTTTAACTTCTACGGTCAATAGCTCAGATAATGCATTCACGACGGAGATACCTACACCGTGTAATCCCCCTGATACTTTATAACCCGAATCTTCTCCACCGAACTTGCCTCCTGCGTGAAGAACTGTAAGCACAACCTCAAGTGCAGGACGCTTCATCTTTGCATTTATGCCAACTGGGATTCCTCGTCCATTATCGATAACGGTTACAGAGTTGTCCTTGTGAACGAAAACGTCGATCTTCGTACAAAATCCGGCTAGAGCCTCGTCGATACTATTATCGACAATCTCCCAAACGAGATGATGAAGTCCCCGGCTGCTGGTTGAACCAATATACATACCCGGTCTTTTACGAACCGCTTCTAATCCTTCCAGTACCTGAATCTGATTTTCATCATACGCATTTTGATTCACAGACATGTTATGCTTCACCTGCTTTTTTATAGTCAAAACTGGTTAGTTCGTTAATAATTGATGAGCTCTTTTTTTGAGGGTCGTAGATGAAATTGGAGAATAATACACTTTATTCTGCGTAACAACGAGCGATTTGCACTCTTCCTCACCGATTTGCTCTGTTTTTTTATCTTTCGCAGCTTGCTGAATAAACTGTTTGGATATTTTGGAAGACTTCTCGACCGAAATATCGAAAATTGCAATCAGTTCAGAAGCTCTTATAATTTTTTCGCCACCCAAATGGATAAACACGCTCTTCAGCTCCTGCCGCTTACATTTCCTTTCAAAACATGGAACACGGAAGCATGATCAAGTTGGTCCAAATGGACGCTTTCTAGACCTGTTGTTGTAATAAAAGTTTGCACTTTTTGTTGAAAGGTACGGATCAATTGTGTCTGCCTATATTCGTCTAGTTCGGAGAGAACATCATCCAGCAGCAAAAGCGGATACTCGCCGACTTCCTCATGGATAAGTTCAATTTCGGCAAGTTTAAGGGATAACGCAGTTGTTCGCTGCTGCCCCTGAGATCCGTACGTTTGGACTTCTTTATCGTTGATGAAAAAAAGAAGATCGTCTCGATGAGGGCCAACAAGAGTGACACCCCTTCGAAATTCCTGATCTCTAACCTGTGTTAACTTTATCATAAATTGGTCTAATAAAACAGATTCATCTTCAAACTGCTGCATTTCAAAAGATGGGGCGTAGCGAATACGGAGCTCCTCAGTGTTATTAGTGATCCCTTTATGAATCGTTTCAGCCCATTGTTGTAGCTTCTTAATAAAGCTTTGACGTTTTTTCATAATTTTAACACCATATTGGGCTAATTGTTCATTCCAGATGTCCAGCATAGCGTCAGGAGAACCTTTTGCAGAGAAAGATTGTTTTAAATAATTGTTTCTCTGCAGCAGTATTTTTTGATATTGGGACAAATCATAGAGGTAGGAGGGCTGAACCTGACCAATCTCCATATCCAAAAAGCGCCTGCGAATACCTGGCGTTCCTTTAACGATTTCTAAATCTTCTGGAGCAAACATGACGACGTTCAGCGCACCAATAAAATTACTTAATTTTTTTTGCTCGAGTCCGTTAATCTTAGCCTTTTTTCCTTTTGGAGAAATAGACAAATCTAGTTTGCAATTTCCGTATCTCTTGTTGATCTCTGCATGCAGTTGCGTTTGCTCACCGTTCCAGCCGATTAACTCTTTATCCTGATGGGTCCGATGAGACTTGGTCATCGCAAGCACATAAATGGACTCCAACAAGTTTGTTTTACCTTGAGCGTTTGGTCCTACGAATATGTTCACATTGCTGTCTGTCGTCAGCTCAACATGTTCATAATTCCGATAGTGACTAAGGGCTAGCTTCGTTAAGAACATGGCCTATCCTCCCTGGATGTTTGATCCTATCAGGAGCTTATCACTTCAAATTGCCCGAAACCCTCTACGTTTACCACATCATGCGGTACAAGTTTCCGTCCTCTGCGGTTTTCAGCTTGCCCGTTCACTTCAATTTTCTCTTCTTTTACAAAAAATTTAGCTTGTCCACCTGTGGATATACAGTCAGCTAACTTTAAAAACTGCCCTAACGTTATATATTCAGTGTTGATCGCAACTTGTTTCATGTACTTAAACTCCTTAAGGGGATTTACAACTTAAATTTAATTAGTTGTGCGGTAAGGGAGAATCAACTGAAGGATATTGGTTGAATCTTCTGGTTTCATAATGATCGGCTGCATAGCTCCTGTAAATCCAATATGGATTAATTCTGAGTCAAGCACCTTTAATGCATCAAGCATGTATTTGGAATTGAATGAGATTCTTAGCAGTTCGCCTGTAATGCGCTGCAAATTAATTTGTTCGGTTACTTTTCCAAGCTCAGAGGAACTTGAAGAAATTTCAATCGTTTGATCTTCTCGCATGATCATTTTAACAATGTTTGTCTTATCTTCTCTGGAGAGTAGGTAGGCGCGGTCAATCGCTTCTGCCAGCTCTTTGGTTGGTACGACCATTTCCGTTTGATAGGACTGTGGGATAAGTTTTGAAGTATCCGGGTATGTACCATCCAAAATCCGAGAATAGAAAAGAATGGAGTGAATTTTGAATAAAACCTGATTATCTGAAATAACAATATCAATAAGCGAATTTTGATCAGGCAAAATTTTGCTTAATTCATTCAACGTTCGCCCGGATATAACGATATTTTGTAAATTTGGCGCCGATTCAATTTCAATTGTGATTTCTCTGCTAGCTAGTCGGTGTCGATCACAGGCAATAAATTTTAGCTTATCCCCAGAAATGTTCCAAAGAACACCCGTTAAAATTGGCGTAGATTCGTTAGTGGAAACAGCATATGAAGTTTGCTTAATCATTGTTTTTAATAGATCACTTGGAATACGCAGCATTTTGCTTTCTTCGATCTCAGGTAACAATGGATATTCATCGGGATCAAGTCCCATGATTTGAATTTCAGATGAGCCTGAACGAATCGTTGTTTGAAAATGATGACCTACTTCAATTTCGATGTTTTGAGAAGGCAGTTTGCGAATAATTTCAACGAAAAACTTTGCAGGTAAAACAACACTTCCCGCTTGGAAGAGATCAATAATCTTGAGTGTTCCATTTTCCGAAGGGGTAAAACTTTGAATCGAGATGTCGGTGTCGCTAGCTGTTAAGGTCACACCGCTTACGGTTGCATCTATTTTGATCCCTGTAAGAATAGGTATGGTTGTTCGACTGGAAATAGCTTTGGAAACGTGTCCTATGGATTCGATCAAGTGATCCTTGAGAATGGTTAATTTCATGATTTCACTCCTGCGGTTCTTTTTTTCGATGCGTTAGCATAATCATTATATAATATCATTTTTTATTAGTAATAGCAGTAGGGGCTCGGGATATGTGGATATGTGGATGAACCCCATAAAAATCAAGCCTATCCACATGTGAATAGATTGTGCATAGGCTCAGTATAATTGAGAAGTTATTAAGAGGGGTTTTTTATGCGTTCTGTCAGGTTATGAACAACCTTGTATAATTCTTGATCGACTTTCAGTTGTTGAAAAATTTTCTCATGTGCATGTATGACCGTTGTATGATCACGACCGCCAAAGTTTTCTCCAATTTTGGGCAGAGAGAAATCAGTAAGCTCACGAGCCAAGTACATAGCAACTTGTCTTGGGAAAGCCACGGCTTTGGTTCGTTTACGCGCTTTAAAATCCTCTAGCTTTAATCCATAGAATTCTCCTACACGCTGCTGAATATCCTGAATTGTAATTACCCTTGGTCGACTTGATGGAATAATATCTTTCAGTGCTTCGGCTGTAAGATGAACGCTAATATCTTGGTTAATAAGAGACGAATAAGCGACGACTCGAATGAGGGCGCCTTCGAGCTCTCGAATGTTCGTGTCGATCTGATTGGCTATATAAATCATAGCTTCGTTAGGGATTTCTAGATTTTCAGCCTTTGCTTTTTTGCGTAAAATAGCGATACGTGTTTCTAAATCTGGTGGTTGAATATCGGTAATTAAACCCCATTCAAATCTGGAGCGTAAACGATCTTCCAGGGTTGGAATTTCTTTTGGTGGGCGATCACTAGAAATAATAATTTGTTTACCTTCTTCATGAAGTGCGTTAAATGTATGGAAAAATTCCTCCTGCGTTCCTTCTTTGCCCGCGAGGAACTGAATATCATCAATAAGCAGCACGTCGATCGTTCTATATTTATTGCGAAATCCTTCACCTCGGTTATCACGAACCGCATTAATGAATTCATTCGTGAATTTCTCTGAGGAAATATACAAAACACGCGCATCTGGGTTGTGTTCGAGAACATAATGCCCTATCGCATGCATCAAATGTGTTTTTCCTAAGCCTACTCCTCCATAGAGAAAGAGCGGATTGTAAGCTTTAGCTGGTGCTTCCGCTACGGCCAGCGACGCGGCGTGGGCAAATCGGTTGCCTGAGCCGATGACAAACGTGTCAAAGGTGTATCTGGCGTTCATTGCGTTCATCATATTCGTAAAGGTTTCTTCACTTGCAACAATGGCTGGACCCTTAGGAGGGATAACCGCTTGCAGAGCCAAGGCAGGTTGTGATTTTTGTTCATCCATTTCGATCGTAAACTTCACGTTGACATGTTTTCCGGTGAAATCGTGTATGGTTCCTTCAATTAGCTTGGTATAACGGCTTTCAAGCCACTCTCTAGCAAAATTGTTGGGTGCACATATGACGACAGTAGAATCGTTGAATACTGTCGCTTTGGTTGATTTCAACCAAGTATCGAAGCTTGGTTTACTGAGTTTAGTCTGGATAATTGTTAAAACTTGCTGCCACAAGTCAGTAGTATGGCCTTCCACAGTAATTCACTCCTTTGAAATCAAACATGTGGCGTAAGGCCAGCAAAGAAAAGCTATGTCAAAACAGGACAGCTTTTGTCGTTTTATCCACAATATTAAGGATCGGTCGAAA
The DNA here is from genome assembly GCF_010820665.1 of Paenibacillus sp. SYP-B3998. Classification (GTDB taxonomy): domain Bacteria; phylum Bacillota; class Bacilli; order Paenibacillales; family NBRC-103111; genus Paenibacillus_E. The sequence continues at coordinate 10,502 of NZ_JAAIKC010000005.1, forward strand.
TGACTTGTTCTTCAAGAGGGAAAATTGTTCACAATGTTATCCACAGGCTGTTGATAAATCGGAGGCTGATTGGGGTATATCCACAACAGAAACATTATCATCTTAACAAAAGATTACTTGTTAATCAACGGAATGTTTGAATTTATCCACAATCTCCATAACTTGTGCATATGTTTTATTCACACCACAAGATATTGTTGATATTTTGTTAATTTTCGACAAGGTTCTCTTTTGTATAAGAAAAATTTATGCACAGGTTGTTCTTTTTGCAAAAAAGGCTTCCGTCACCTGCACACTCGGGTAGGTTGACTTTATGTCGTGGAAATGATTTAATGAGTAGTAGAAAATTTGTAGGATGGATATCCTCAACAGGGAGGTGCTATAGATGGGTCCGACGTTTAACCCGAACACGAGAAAGCGTAAGAAGAATCATGGTTTCCGTAAAAGAATGAGCACGAAGAACGGCCGTAAAGTGCTGAGCGCTCGTCGTCTTAAAGGAAGAAAAGTTCTTAGCGCGTAATTAGCGTAAAAAGAGAGGCTCCGAAAGGGGCTTTTTTTTGTGTATATAGTTGCACATATAGAATAGCTAGTTTTAATGTGGCGTTTTCTGTTAATGCTGTTATATGAGGAAAGAATCTAATTTATTCTTGAATGTAACCTGTCTGGAGCGTACAAACTTGTGGAAAAAACATATAGATTGGCCAAGAGGGAAGATTTCAATAAAGTGTATCGGTATGGAAAATCGATGGCAAACCATCAGTTTGTCCTTTATTACTTGGCGCAGCCGAAGTTGGAGCAATTTCGCTTAGGTGTTTCGGTCAGTAAAAAAATAGGGAATGCAGTTGTTAGAAATCGATTAAGAAGGATGATGAAGGAAATCATACGTTTGAATAAAGATAATTTGACCCTTCATTATGATTACATTTTAATTGCGCGAAAACCGGTTGCTGAGATGGAGTATGCGGATATGCAGAAGAGTATATTTCATGTCATTCGCAAAGCTTCTTTATATAAAAGAAATGAGCCGATAAAAAAGTAACGTATTATTTCCTTGCGAGCTGAAGTTGTGTTATAGTTTATGTTGGAAAAGATATTTAGGAGGATCTCATTTTGACTCGTCGACTCTATTTGCTCGCATCAGTCTCTGCACTGATTCTTTTGCTCTCCGGATGTAGTACTGCAAGCAGCGCTACGGCACCAATTGATCCGAATACTGCTGGTTTTTTTGTGAAATATTTTGTGTACCCGCTTTCCCAAACGCTTGACTGGTTCGCTGATCACTTATGGGGTCAATACGGTTTATCTATTCTCGTTGTTACATTGATAATCCGTTTAATTATTTTGCCGCTTACGCTCAAGCAATACAAAAGCTCCAAACGGATGCAGGATTTACAGCCGGAAATGAAAAAGCTGAAAGAAAAGTACAAAGATGATGCGAAGAAACAGCAAGAAGAAACAATGAAGCTGTTTCAATCAAATGGTGTCAACCCGTTAGCTGGGTGTTTCCCGATCATTGTACAAATGCCAATTCTGATTGCATTGTATCAAGCAATCATGCGAAATGACCATATTCGTGATCATACTTTTTTATGGATGAATCTTGGACAGCCAGATCACTATTACATACTTCCGGTGATTGCGGCAGCGACAACATTCATTCAGCAGAAATTTATGTCTTCTCAAATGAATCAGCAAATGAAAAGCTTACTGTTTATTTTTCCAGTTATGATTTTCGTGATGTCGATGAATTTCGCTGCAGCGCTTCCGCTGTATTGGATATATGGTAATATTTTCACTATTATTCAATCTTACTTTATTTATGGTTCTCCTGGATCTCAAAATAATAAGGGTGGCCTGTCAAAATGAAAAAAATCGTGGTGACTGGAAAAACCATTGAGGATGCCGTAAAGACGGGGCTCGCTCAATGGCATGTATCAGAGGATCGTGTAAAGATTCATATCTTGGAGCAGCCTTCTAGAGGGTTTCTCGGTTTCATTGGTTCGAAGGCAGCTAAAGTCGAGCTTGAATTGATCCCGGATGCTCTTGAAGAAGCCATACGTTTTCTTCAGGAAATTATCAAGACGATGCATATTTCCATCACCATTGATCAACATAAAGATCGTGAAGGCACCATCTTGAATATGAATGGTTCGGAGCTAGGCATGCTAATCGGTAAAAGAGGGCAAACGCTGGATGCATTACAATATCTAGTTAATATTGTTGCGAACCGTTACTCCAATTCTCACTTCCGCATTATTCTGGATGCGGAGAATTTCCGGGAAAGACGGAAAAGAACATTGGAGGAATTAGCACTGAGGCTAGCTAGTCGCGTAATAAAATCGAAGAAGGAAGTAATTCTGGAGCCGATGAATTCGCAAGAACGCAAAATTATTCATGCTGAGCTTCAAGGACACTCCGTTGTGAAAACTTACAGCAAGGGCGAGGAACCAAACCGTAGGGTTGTCATCGCTTTAAAATAAGGTTGGGCTGCAATGACTTGTTATCTTGTCATTGCTTTTTCTTTACTATGAGGTACATTTAAGGGGTTATTACTATGTTAAATGATACGATCGCCGCTATTTCGACGCCACTAGGAGAAGGTGGGATATCGGTTATTCGTGTGAGTGGCGATTCGGCGATTCCACTAGTGGAGCGCGTTTTCCACTCGAAGACGAAATTATCTGCGGCACTAACACATACTGTTCATTATGGTCATATTATTGAACCTGCTTCGGCCGAAAGGTTGGAGGAGGTTCTCGTTACGGTTATGAAAGCTCCACGTTCTTTTACAACTGAGGATGTGGTTGAAGTAAGCTGCCACGGTGGAATAGTCTCAGTTAAAAAAGTACTCGATTTGTTGCTACAGCAAGGAATTAGACTGGCTGAGCCAGGTGAGTTCACGAAGCGAGCTTTCCTTAATGGTCGCATAGATTTGACACAAGCTGAGGCTGTAATTGATTTGATTCGTGCTAAATCAGATCGCGCTTTTAAGGTTGCTCTCAGGCAGGTGGAGGGAAATCTGTCGAAGCAGATTAAGTTACTACGACATCAGCTTGTTGAATTAATGGCTCATATTGAAGTCAATATTGACTATCCAGAGCATGATGTTGAAGAGATGACCAATGCGTTCATTCTTACAAAGTGCGATGTGGTAATGGGTGAACTTAATCGGCTACTGAAAACAGCTGAGCAAGGAAAGATTTTGCGAGAAGGAATTGAAACAGCCATTGTGGGGAGACCCAATGTAGGTAAATCATCACTGCTCAATGAACTAGCACAAGCAAACCGCGCGATTGTGACGGATATTCCTGGAACGACTAGAGATGTTATAGAGGAGTTCGTTAATATTGGCGGCATCCCGTTAAAGCTGCTCGATACAGCGGGAATCCGTGAGACGACTGACATTGTAGAACAGCTCGGAGTGGAGCGCTCGAAGACTGCTTTGGCTGAAGCGGATCTAATTTTGTTCGTACTTAACAGTAATGAAGAGTTACAGTTGGATGAACTTGCGATGATAAAACAACTAGCAGAAAAACAGACGATTGTTATTTTAAATAAAATCGATTTAGATCGAAAGCTAGATATTGAGCAAGTATACGCATACTTTGTACCAGATCGTGTAGTAGAATTATCGCTATTAGAGAATAAAGGTATTGAAGATTTGGAAAAAGCCATTGCTGGAATCTTTTTTGAGGGTAAACTAGAATCAAATGATTTGACTTATGTTAGTAATGTTCGGCATATATCTTTGTTAAAGCAAGCAAAAAGATCGCTTGAAGATGCATTGGAAGCTAATGAGCAATATGTGCCCATTGATATGATACAGATTGATATTCGAGCTGCATGGGAGCAGCTAGGTGAAATAATAGGCGATTCTGTGGGGGAATCTTTGATCGACCAAATTTTTACGCAATTTTGCTTAGGAAAATGAAAACGAAATGATTTGAGTTTTCATAAAAGAGGGAGGAACGTTTACTATGGGGTATCACGCTGGGGATTACGAAGTCATCGTAATTGGGGCAGGCCATGCCGGATGTGAAGCAGCACTTGCTTCCGCTCGTATGGGCTGTAATACATTGTTGTTAACTATTAATCTAGATATGGTTGCTTTTATGCCTTGTAACCCATCGATTGGTGGTCCTGCAAAGGGCCACGTTGTTAGAGAGATTGATGCACTTGGTGGTGAGATGGGGCGTAATATCGATAAAACTTATATTCAAATGAGAATGTTGAATACAGGCAAGGGGCCTGCTGTACACGCGCTCCGTGCACAAGCAGATAAATTTTCTTACCAACATAAGATGAAAGAAACCATTGAAGCTACGCCTAACTTAACTCTTCGTCAAGGAATGGCGGAAGAGTTAATTGTTGAAGATGGAGTATGTAAGGGACTTATTACGAAAACAGGTGCTGAGTATTATGCTAAAGCAGTTGTTCTTACAACAGGGACTTATTTAAGAGGTAAAGTGATTATGGGTGAGCTGATGTATGAGAGCGGACCTAACAATCAACAGCCATCAGTGAAACTATCCGAATCTCTCCGTAAGTTGGGATTTGATTTGGTGCGATTCAAAACGGGAACACCGCCGCGTGTTCATAAGGATACAATCGATTTTAGTAAAACACAGATTCAGCCAGGTGATGATGAACCTAAATTTTTCTCATATGAAACAAAAACGGGTATTCAAGATCAACTTCCATGTTGGTTAACATACACCTCAGAAGCGACTCATGATATTATCAATGCAAATTTGCATAGAGCACCAATGTTTTCAGGGGCCATTGAGGGGACAGGGCCAAGATACTGCCCTTCAATTGAAGATAAAATCGTTCGTTTTAGTGATAAGCCGAAGCATCAAATATTTTTGGAACCAGAAGGTCGGAATACATCTGAATACTATGTGCAAGGTCTTTCTACGAGTATGCCAGAAGATGTTCAGCTAGGAATTTTGCGATCCATACCTGGACTAGAAAAAGTTGAAATGATGCGTACGGGTTACGCAATTGAATATGATGCTGTTGTACCTACTCAATTGAAGCCTTCATTAGAAACCAAGCTTGTTAGTGGTTTGTTTACGGCTGGCCAAATTAATGGTACATCAGGGTATGAGGAAGCTGCTGGTCAAGGCGTTATGGCTGGTATTAATGCAGCGCGTAAAGTACAGGAAAAAGAAGCTGTTATATTGGATCGGTCTGAGGGATACATCGGTGTACTTATTGATGATCTTGTAACTAAAGGGACGAATGAACCGTATCGTCTTTTAACCTCTAGGGCAGAATATCGTTTGCTGCTTCGTCATGATAATGCAGACCTTCGCTTAACTCCGATTGGCCATGAGATTGGGCTTATCTCTGATGAGCGTTATGAGGGCTTCTTGATTAAAAAAAGTTTGGTCGAACAAGAAATTGAACGCTTGAGAACATCGAAAGTCAGACCTGAGCCTCATATACAATTATTGCTTGAGAGTCTTGAAAGTGTACAACTAAATAACTCTGTTGATGCTCTTTCTTTACTTCGCCGACCCGAAATCGAATATCGGCATATCGAGCAAATGACACCTTCACCTTTGGATCTCTCAGATGAAATGAAGGAGCAAGTTGAAATTCAAGTCAAATATGCTGGGTATATCGATAAACAGCATACACAAGTGGAGCGTCTTCGGAAAATGGAAAAGAAGAAGATTCCTGACAACATTGAATACAGCGACATACATGGAATAGCTACGGAAGCTAAGCAGAAATTGGCTAAGATCCGTCCTATTTCTCTCGGTCAAGCTTCTCGGATTTCGGGTGTGACACCTGCCGATATTTCAATACTGCTTGTTTATTTAGAACACTACAATAGAGTCACTGCGGCTAAAGGATAATTATATGGATGACATTCAAAATAATTTTGTGAAGCTTTTAAAAGAGAATAATATTGCCCTCTCTATAGAGCAGTTGAATCAGTTCGAACTTTATTACAAAACGTTGGTTGAGTGGAATGAAAAAATGAATTTAACTGCAATAACGGAGAGAGAACAAGTATATATGAAGCACTTCTATGATTCTCTCTCTCTTTCTTTTTATTTTCCTATGGGACAAGTATCATCCCTTGCTGATATTGGTTCAGGTGCTGGATTCCCGAGTATTCCTTTGAAAATTGCATTTCCACATTTGCGTATTACTATCGTTGATTCTTTAAATAAACGTATTCTGTTTTTACGTGAATTAGTTTCATCCCTTGGTTTGAAGGATACGGAATGTGTACATGGCAGAGCAGAAGACATTTCAAGATTATCTACATATCGAGATTCGTTTGATTTGGTAACAGCGCGTGCAGTTGCGCGACTGAGTGTGCTAAATGAATTTTGTCTTCCTTTTGCCAAAAAGGGTGGAGCTTTCATTGCAATGAAAGGTTCGGAGATTGATGAAGAACTCGTGGAGTCATCGTATAGTTTATCTGAGTTAAGAGGGAAGTTGATTAAAGTTAATCGCATGCAGCTACCTATTGAGGATTCGATTAGACACTTCGTTCAAATTGAAAAAGTGGCCCCAACACCTGCTAAATATCCAAGGAAAGCGGGACTACCTCTTAAAAGCCCTTTAGTTAAGATTTAAATATGTTCCACGTGAAACATTATTAAAACGTTCATATCTGTTCGGCAGGAACTTCATCTTTTATGGAGAACTATTCATAGTATGAGTTTTTTTCGTCATCCTTTGCCAGCATGACATTTTTAACCGTATTGGTAGCAAAACTACGGGAAGAGTTGGTGGTTAGTTTTCCTATGAAAGAACAAATATCAAAGTTATTTGGTCTAGTAGACCGTTCAACAACGACGGACGAGGTTAAGAATATACAAGTTAACAATATTATTCCTAGTCCATATCAACCAAGAACTGTTTTTGATGATGATCGAATTGATGAACTTTGTCAAACCATTCGTACACATGGTGTGATACAACCTATTGTTGTAAGGGTTAAAAATAACACATTTGAGTTAATTGCTGGTGAAAGAAGACTTCGCGCCGTTAAAAAATTGGGCTTGGACACGATTCCAGCCATTGTAAGAGACTTTAATGATTCTCAAGCTGCATCAATCGCCTTAATCGAAAACTTACAACGTGAAGGTCTTACTGCTATAGAAGAAGCAGGTGCATATCAACAGTTGATTGAAATGCACGATCTTACACAGGAAAGCCTTGCTCAAAGGCTGGGTAAGAGTCAATCTACAATCGCTAATAAGATTAGACTACTTCATTTAAGTGTACCTGTTAAACTTGCTCTTATGGAGAGAAAGATAACAGAACGGCATGCGAGAGCATTGCTCTCTTTGGATCAAGAAGAGATGCAAGTAAAAGTGCTAGAAGAAATAATCAGCAAGGAATTAAATGTTAAGCAAACAGAAGCAAAGATTAGTTTCCTTAAAGAAGCTGCGAAAATTAAAAAATCTAAACGCGTTTCTTTTACAAAGGATGTTCGTCTTGCTTTAAATACAATTCGACAATCCGTTGAGATGGTTTCAAGTTCAGGACTCAATATCAATACTTCGGAGCAAGACCACGAGGATCACTACGAAATTATTATTAAAATCCCGAAAAGATAATATAGGAAGCATTGCTACCTTAAACGGCGCAAGCCGTTTTTTTTGTTTCCCATAAAAGAATGAGACTAGCAAATATTAATAAGGTAACGTGATAGAAGATATGTTAAGATAGTATTATTCTTTATTTTTTGTTATTTGGAGCATAAGTGATTGAGGTGAACAGGTTTTGTCTAAAATTATAGCAATAACGAACCAGAAGGGTGGAGTCGGTAAGACGACTACTTCTGTGAATTTAGGAGCCTCGCTAGCCTCTTTAGGAAAGAGAGTGCTCTTAGTAGACATTGATCCACAAGGGAACACAACGAGCGGTATTGGTGTTAATAAAGCGGATGTGGTTTATTGCATTTATGACATTCTTATTAATGATGTGCATCCTAAAGATGCTACCGTAGATACAAATGTAGAAAATCTTAAGATAATCCCAGCTACGATTCAACTGGCTGGCGCTGAGATTGAACTCGTTCCGACCATTTCAAGAGAAGTTAGATTGAAAAAATCTCTTCAATTAGTAAAGCACTTGTATGACTATATCCTTATCGATTGTCCGCCTTCGTTAGGTATACTTACGATTAATTCGTTAACTGCTGCTGATTCCGTCATTATTCCTATTCAATGTGAATATTATGCGCTTGAAGGGCTTAGTCAACTGTTGAACACAGTCCGACTGGTTCAAAAGCATCTTAATACAGGTCTTCAAATTGAAGGCGTTTTACTTACGATGTTCGATGCAAGAACAAATCTAGGTATTCAAGTTATTGAGGAAGTTAAAAAGTATTTCCAGACAAAGGTATATCAAACAATTATTCCGCGTAATGTTCGTTTGAGTGAGGCGCCGAGTCATGGGCAATCAATTGTTACTTATGACCCAAGATCGAAAGGGGCAGAAGTGTATTTAGAGCTCGCGAAGGAAGTGATCTCAATATGACAAAAGGAATGCCCAAGGGTTTAGGAAAAGGGTTGGATGCATTAATTACATCTTTACATATTGATGAATCCGACAAAGTTATTCAAATTCCTCTAGCTAATTTGAGGGCGAATCCGTACCAGCCTAGAAAGCATTTTAATGAGGATAGTATTAAAGAACTTTCTGACTCAATTAAAGAACATGGTGTTATTCAACCTATTATTGTTCGTAAAGTTCTTAAGGGTTTTGAGATTATTGCGGGTGAACGTCGATATCGCGCATCACAGCTTTGTGGGCTACCCACTATACCAGCTGTTGAACGGAATTTCTCGGATCAGCAGGTTATGGAAATTGCGCTAATTGAAAATGTGCAACGTGAAGACCTCAATGCGATGGAAATTGCTGTTGCATATCAAGGAATTATCGATCAATTTTCACTGACCCAAGAAGAGCTTTCTGCTAAGGTTGGTAAAAGTCGTTCTCATATTGCTAATTTTCTACGGTTGCTTCAGCTTCCAGAAGCGATCAAACAATATGTTTCACGTGGAACATTATCCATGGGACATGCAAGAACGATTGTTGGTGTGAAAGACGATAAGCTAAAAAAAGAGCTTGCGGAGACTGCAATTAGCAAGCAATGGAGCGTGCGTGAACTGGAGGATGCGGTTAAGCGTCTTGAGGATCAGCCAGGGCATGAAAAAGATAAGGCTAAGCAGAAAGAAAAGAGTAGAGATCCTTATATACATCAGGCCGAAGATCAATTGCGAGATATTTATCGGACAACAGTGAAAATTAAAGCCCAGCAGGATAAAGGGAAGATCGAACTTTTATATTATTCAAAGGATGATCTTAATCGCCTGTTAGAGCTCCTTCAGGGCAAAATCTCTTAAAATTATATAGCATACCGATGGTTTTCTTTCGAACTGAAAGATCAAACTAAGGTATGCTATATTTATGAGGTGAGGTAGAAAATGAGAGAAATTATATATTTTGATCAAGCGGCTTCTTCTTGGCCAAAGCCGCCAACTGTTATGGATGCAATGATGACATGTATGCATGAATATGCGGCTAACCCTGGTAGAGGCAGTCATCAAATGGCTGTACAGGCAAGCAGAGCGCTTTTTGAAACAAGAAAAAATTTAGCTAAGTTATTTCACATTAAAAATCCAAATGATATTTCTTTTGCTTTAAATACTACACATGCACTGAATCAAGCGATAAAAGGGTTTGTCCGTAATGGTGATCATGTAATTTGTACAAACATAGAGCATAATTCAGTACGAAGACCGCTTGAGTTTTTAAAGGCTACAGCTAATGTGGAGCTGACTTACTTAAGTCATAATGCTGAAGGCTACTTTGAACTTAGTGATTTGGAGAATGCATTTCAGGCGAATACAACGCTAGTTGTAATTAATCACAGTTCGAATTTGCTTGGTACAATTATGCCGGTTGGGGAAATCGGGGAGCTGTGTCGGGTTCGTGGCGTGAGGGTGCTTGTTGACGCTGCTCAGAGCGCTGGTATACTGCCAATTGATGTTGTGAGTATGAATATTGATCTTCTAGCTTTTCCTGGCCACAAGGGTCTTCTAGGGCCTCAGGGGACTGGTGGGCTATATATTCATCCTGATATAGAGTTAGACCCATTGTTTCATGGGGGCACAGGAAGTCAATCGGAAGCCATTCATCAACCTACTGTGAGACCAGATCGATACGAAGCAGGGACTCAAAATACAGTTGGAATCGCTGGTCTAAATGAAGGTGTTAAATATGTTCTTGCTGAAACGGTTAAGAAAATTCATGACAAAGAGTGGCGGCAGACGCAGAATCTGATGGAAGGCTTGTTGGGAATTGAAGGGGTAACGGTTCTAGGGCCAACTCTTGGACAAAATAAAACAGGTATCGTATCTTTCAATGTTCCACATGCGGATTCATCGGAAATTGCTTTTATCTTGGATCAATCCTTTCAGATTGCAGTTAGGGCCGGCTATCATTGCACGCCTCTTGCACATGAAGCTGCCGGTACGATCGCAACAGGAGCGGTTCGAGCAAGTATTGGTTATTTCACAAAGGATGAAGAAGTGGAAGCTCTCATTAACGCAGTTAAAGAGATTCGTTCACAGTACGCATAAATTAGAAAGAGGGATCGTGCATGGAGGAACTGCTAGGTTTGAACGGGGATTTAATTTTATTAGCATGTATGGCGCTTATTGTTATTTCATTTGTATTGATTATCCTATTATGGTCCAAGCTTTCAAAACTAAGAAAACAGTATATGCAAATGATGAATGGTTCTCAAGCTGAAGATATTGAACAGCTTCTAATTAATATCCAAGGAGCATTAAATGATCAAAAGGCCGAATCTGCAGCGACTTCAGCCAAGGTTCATGCGATTCGTGAAGCGATGACGAAAATGAAATCGAAAGTCGGAATTCATCGCTATAATGCTTTCGCCGAGGGTGGAAGCGATATGAGCTTTACGATTGCTATACTTGATGAGCATCAAGATGGCGTTGTTATGACAGGTATTCATAGTAGAGAGCAGACCTATATTTACGCTAAGCCTGTCCAAAAGGCACAGTCTACGTACACATTAAGCCCGGAAGAAAAGGAAGCAATTAATCAAACTTCAAAGCAGCAGTAATATTTGGCCTATAGGGCTGAGCACGTCTTAAAGCGGTTTGTATAGCATCTCCAATAACATTAGCCATATTAATAACCAAGCTAAGTCGTGTGTTTTGTAAAACGAAATATTCCATGAAGCCACCTACATTAACAATGCCAGTAACATGAATATTTCCAACGGGAGGGAGGTCCTTGTTGACGCCTGCTCCTGGTTTCAGCGGACCATCTGCGACTTGAATGCAGCCTACGCTTGATAATTGGCCTAAACAGGCGTCTACCGCTACGATAAATGGGTTCTGAAACAAACTGTGAATTTTCTCGACAGTCTCAGCTAAGTTCATGGCGTGTACGGGTTCGTCCAAAGTGCCAAATAAATGGGGCTGGCGTAAGCTGGTGGTATTCAAACGAGAGCCGACCAGGGGGCCAAGAGAATCGCCTGTCGATCTATCCGTTCCTACGCAAATAATAACAATTGGTTGATAGGTTGGTAGATTGCTAAATATCGTATGTAAATGTGAAGAGAGAAGAGCAGGTGTTTCGGCATCGGTATATTGGATCTTCAGGGGTTCTAAAGCTTTATCTTTCGATGAATCAAAACCGAATTGAAATTTCATAATATCCCTCCAAGTGCTGTATTATTTTTACTAGTATATGGAGAGAGAGGCACATTTATACGTGGTGAGAGGAGGATTTCCCCTGAACCCTTTAATTATGTTACTTGCATTTGATTCAACTCAACAAGCGCTTCGCGCAGAGATGCTCCTAGAGTATGCCGACATCGAAATTGATATTAGGCCGACACCGAAAGAGGTCACAGCAGGTTGTGCGCTATCTATTGAATTTCCTGGAGAAAATCTATTACAGGTGCAAGAGATTATCGAATCCGAAAAGGTAGAGATAAGAGGTATTTATTTTAAAAAAGGCGATAAATATGTTACCATGGAATGAAGCTAGGAGGGCCAAAGGATGACTTATGTAACGGACGTCGTTCAATGGATACGAGAACATATGAGCAAACCCGAAATTGTAGCGGCCGTATTTTGGGGAACTGTAAAAATCATTATTATCTATATAACGGCTAGAATCTGTATTAAGATAGCAGACAAAATGATTTCGCATATGATGCTTGCAAGAGAGAAATCACCATTGAAGTTTGATGTCAGAAGAACAAATACAATTGGCAAGCTCATACATAATTTAATTTCATATTCAGTAAATCTGATTTGCATGCTATTGATTCTTGGCCAAGTAGGGGTGAATTTAGGACCCTTATTAGCAGGAGCTGGTGTGTTAGGTCTTGCAATCGGTTTTGGTGCTCAGAGCTTGGTGAAAGATGTTATTACGGGTTTTTTCATTATTTTTGAAGATCAATTTGGAGTAGGGGATGTCATTCAGATTGACCAATTCAAGGGGACAGTTGAGGAAATCGGGATTCGAGTGACCCGGATTAAAAGCTGGACCGGAGAAGTTCACATTATTCCAAACGGAAATATTAAACAAGTAACGAATTTTTCTACCTATAATTCCTTAGCTGTAATAGATATAGCGGTTTCCTATGAAGCGGATATCGACAAAGCGATAGAAGTCTTGAAAGACACCGTTAAACAGGTGCATGAGCGCACGGATAACATCGTCAAAGATCCAGAGGTTCTCGGTGTACAAATGATTGGGAACTCGGAATTGAAAATGCGAGTTATTGCCGAGTGTAAACCGAACACACATGGGGAGGTAGCGCGCCTCATGAACGCAGAAATAAAAAAACAGTTAGATGCGAATGGCATCGAAATTCCGTATCCCAAGGTGGTTACGTTCGTAAAATCGGAGAAGGCGGTGGCGGACTAAGATGGAAAAGAAGCAGTTCCAGCTTGGAGATATCGTGCAAATGAAAAAACCTCATCCGTGTGGCTCGAATGAAATGGAAATTATCCGGATGGGCATGGATATTCGAATCAAATGCGTAGGTTGTAAACATAGCGTGTTGGTACCAAGAACGAAGTTCGAGAGTAAGCTTAAAAAGGTGCTTAGATCGAACGCAAACCCAGAAGAAGCCTCATCTTAAAATCAATAGAGAATACTACTTGCGAGAGCCAGACTTTTTTGATACAATAAGTCCTGTTCTCACTTTTGTGGAAAGGTACCCAAGAGGCCCAAGGGGGCTGACTCGAAATCAGCTAGGCGTCGCGAGGCGTGCGTGGGTTCGAATCCCACTCTTTCCGTACTGGTACCGTACATAGGGAACAATGAATAAGAGCCTTCTACGATTTTTCGTAGAGGGCTCTTTCTTTTTAGCACAACTACACGGATAAAAGACAAAGAAAGGATGCAAAATAATGTGTAGCAATGGGCAGTCTGGAAGTAGTGGTAAGTTTTCAGTGTTGTCTATAAAAAAATGGAAGGAAGGTGTTAGCTTTGAGGATATTGCTCATATTGGTATTGACGGTTGCTGTGACCGCCTCAGGCTGTGCTAAGAAAGAGGGGACGAGTACAACGAGTCCAGTTGCTTCAACGACCGTACAACCTTCCCCAAGCGCTCCTACGGCAACAAGTGGGACAACCAGTGGGACGTCAGGTGGCGCAGCAGCAACCTCCACACCAAGCAGCGGTAGTGGGAATGATACGAAGAAGGAAGAACCACCGCCAAGTATAACGAAAGAACAAGCAGATAAGATTAGCATGACAAGTACCTATGACGACTTGGTAAAGTTGACTGGTTCTAAAGGCAAGCTGGTGAAAGAAGAGAACGGGAAGAAAACATACGAATTCGCAATTTCTAATCAGGCTGGATATTACGTAGGAGTAGTATACTACGACGATGGGAAAATATCTGAAAAGAGAATTTATCAGAAATAAAAATAACGCCACAGATGCCTGCGCAGCTTGCAGATCTGTGGCGTTATTTTCAAAGGGCAGAAGTCGTAGTGGTTGTACCATTATCAACAATTTTATCTCCATTGCCTGAACCGATATTTCCATAAAGAATTGTATTTACACATTTCGTATCAGCGATGCGAATAGGAGACTTGCCGCAGCGATTAATGGTGTTGGTTACAATCTGGTTGTTGCTACAGAAGGAGTTTTGCTCTTTTCCTTCCGCATAAAGAATGATGCCATCAACTTTGCAATCGCGGATTGAGTTTCCGCTAATGCGATTATCATAGCTATTTAAGATGACGATCCCCGTGTTCCGAACATCGTGAATTTGATTGTCGGCGAATGTATTGAAACGAGGGCGTTCTTTTTCACTAACACCTTTAGCTTCACACTTTATAGCGTAGTCATCGATATCCGTAAGGGTGTTACCGATAATTAGATTGGAGACACAATTACCTCTTAAACGTACGCCGTAGGTGTAACCGGTCTTACCGCTTGAGTTCAGGAAGCTTTCTACAATGTTGTCCGAAATGGTATTCTGCTTACAGGCAGCCTCTGTAGGAAGCGAGATAATATCGATGCCCGATTGATAGCACTTTTGCATGTGATTACCAGAGATCCTTGAATTGCTAGTTCCGTTGGTTAAAGAAATACAAGACTGAAACAACATATTGAAATGATTATGCTGGATGCTATGGTCGGTAGCGTTGCTGCACCAAACTCCATGGCCTTGGCTGTCAAAGTCAAGAGCTCCGATAAGGTTATCGAATGTGCAGTTCTCTATGTGAACACGACTTGAATCGACAGAGGTCACTCCATTATCAATCATTGAGAAGACACAGTCTGTAATACGCACATCGGCGGCTTTATTTAGAGTAATACCGCTCTCTAGACGCGGTACATAGGAAGTTGCGAAAGTGCCTAAGCCTTGAAAGGCGATGTTATGAATATGTACATGATTAACAGTGGAAAGGTGAAGTACACTGAACTTGTTCATTGTTGAACGAAGTATGGCATTACTGCCTGAACCAATTAACGTGATATTGGAACTTACGCGAAGCGGCGACTTCAACCAATACATACCTGCTGGTATGAATACAACACCGCCTGACAGACTAGCACTATCTAGTGCGCTTTGAATATATGGCGCATCATCTTCATCAGGCCGACTATTCCCCTTAGCTCCGAAATCTTTTACGTTTAAAATGGGGGAGGAAGGCGACATAGCCTGCGCGGTATTTTCCTTTAATAATCCTCCTACAGCTAAGGCCAAACTTGTAGCTCCTAAGGATGTTAGCAATTTTCTGCGACTAATAGTAGAAGAAGGACTGGAAGAAATTTCACTCAATGTATTCACCTCATAGATGGGATGGTAGATATAGTAAATTATATCGGAAAATAACTAGATCGAAAAGGGGAAGACAAAAGGAAACCCTGAACGGTAGGTTCAGGGCTTCTTTAGAGAATAGGGATATGATCTCTTAAGGAGAGATCCATGATTATTTATATTTACTTTTGCTTCGATAGCTTACAGAGAAACGATCAATGATATAGCCGACAAGCGCCCATGTAACAATAGTTAGTGCATAAATAACTAGCATTTTCAGCATAGATACCTCGTAGATGTTAGAGAAAACCGAAGCAAACCATGCAGGCACACTTAACGCATAGAAGAGCATGTAAATAGCATCATGGTCATGGAACAAATAATGAATAACGCACAATGCCGCACCTATGAAGGTAAATAGCCAAGTAAAGGTAGTCGTTCTCATGGTGCATTCTCCTTGCCCCGCATATTACTGTCTCAAACGTTTGTGATGCCACTTGCGGTTATGGTTGCTTGTTTCTGGAAATACATCACCTTTTTTCAAAGTTACAATTTTGGGATTATTAATACCCATGTGAAAAGCATTTTCGCCAATTTCCATATACTCACCGTCGTTGGGTACATGATCGCCGGCATTGAAGTGTGTCCACTCACCCACTGTAATCACCTCTCTTTGTCATTATCACTCGTATTTAGAGTACCCAAGCAGTGGCGAAGCATGTACATTCCACGCTACCAGCTTCATCCTGCTGCATTTTCGACAGAAGAGCTTGTAATATCATGGCGAATTTGCTATAGTGTTTAGGTGCGAGTTTTGAAAAGAATCCTCGCTCCTTGCTCCTATAGGCTGTAACAAGTTTGATTAGGGGCCGCTTAGTCCAAAAGGAGGTGAAATACATGCGCAAATATGAATTGATGTACATTATTCGTACGGATATTGAGCAAGAAGTTGTTCAATCTACGTTAGAAAAGTTCCAAGGAATCATCACGAACGGTGGAGGAGAAATCTCCAAGCATGACCTGATGGGTAAACGCCGTCTTGCGTATGAGATCAACAAGTTTCGTGACGGGCACTATGTGCTGGTACACTTCAACGCAGAACCTGCAGTTGTAACGGAACTCGATCGCGTAATGAAGATTTCGGACGAGATCATTCGTCACTTAATCGTAAACGACGTAGCTTGATGCATGCCAGTATTTTCGTCAGGGGGAATTATCCATGTTGAACCGTGTCATTCTTATCGGCAGGTTGACTAGAGATCCAGAGCTTCGCTATACTCCAGCCGGGGTAGCTGTAACTCAATTTACACTTGCTGTAGACCGTCCCTTTACGAACTCTCAATCGAGAGAGCGTGAGGCCGACTTTATCAATATCGTAACGTGGAGGCAATTGGCCGAGACGTGCGCGAACTATTTGCGTAAAGGTCGTCTAACGGCAGTGGAAGGCCGCATTCAGGTGCGTAATTATGACAACAATGAAGGTAAGAAAGTATATGTTACTGAAATTGTTGCTGATAATGTACGTTTCCTAGAATCAAGTAACAGTGCCGGCAATCGGGAAGAGGGCGCAGGGTCATCTAACGCAAACGCTAGCTACGGCGGCGCAGGCGGAGGCAATCGAAACGGTGGATCGCGCGAACAAAAGGATCCTTTCATCGATGACGGAAAACCGATCGACATTTCTGATGATGACTTGCCATTCTAAAGTAGAAAGGACTGAGAGACACAATGGCTTTCCAAAAAAGAGATAACAATGGTGATGACCGTGCAGATCGCAAATTTGCTCCTCGTGGCAAAGGCGGTAAAGGTAAACGCCGTAAGGTTTGTTTCTTCACTGTAAACAAAATCAAACACATTGACTATAAAGACATTGAAACACTCAAGAAGTTTATCAGTGAGCGCGGGAAGATCCTTCCTAGACGTGTAACTGGTACTTCCGCTAAGTACCAACGTGCTTTGACGATTGCGATCAAACGCTCCCGTACAATTGCGTTGTTACCTTACACAACTGAGTAGGCTATAGCTTATGGAAACAGTCGGGAAACCGACTGTTTTTTTGATTTATCCGAAGTTAGAAATTTATAGAAATAGAGGATAGGTTAAAATCATGAGTTATGAATAATGGAAGGAGCAGTCTGCGAACACAGTCCGTAGGGTGCTTTTTTCTATCTTGAGGAGGGAGTCTGTCATGAAAATTCATAAGGAACAAGCTGAGCATTATAACTGGGGAGAGGCTTGCGATGGATGATTTCTCGAACAGAGTACAGACCGAACGATCATCCAGGAGCGGATGCCTGCTGGCACAAGTGAGAGAAAGCATCGGCATGAGAAGGCCAAGCAATTTTTCTTTATTTTGCGTGGAGAAGTCATTATGTGGATAAACGGGGAGGAAATAACCTTATATCCACAGGAGGGATGTACGATTTTACCTGGAACCCCTCATCAAATTAGAAATAATTCACATGTGGATAACGAGTTTTTTGTGATATCCACACCTTCCACGAAGGGAGATCGCACACTGCTCTAGAGGCTTTCTTTTCTTGCGGGTTTTTGTGGTATAATTGAATGCATAGCCTTTTTTGGGGTTAGGAGAGATGACAAATGCCGAATCGGGAAAAGGAAGTAGACCTAGCCAGACGAGCCAAAGTGATTGAGTGGCTCAAGACGGAAGTCGTAGACCATGTTGCTCATTTGCTTAAAGGCATTTGGGAAGGAAGTCACGCTAAAATTGTTGACGCACTAGCCAGTTTGATCTCCTGTGGATACATATTAGGCAGAAGGCTGGGGATATCGTATCGAAGTTTGGATGAAGCCATTGTGGATAAAATGAAGAAACAGCGCCAAGATGGCCATCAACTTGAAGACTGGTATGATGATATCTCATCTTTGGAAGAACATTTACGTAAGAGGTGATCCCGATTGGGGAATCGAAGTTGGCAAGGTATCATATGGAGTGTAGTGATGATTATTTTACTGCTTTCCTTAATGACTCCTTTAATTATTTTTACGCTTAGTTTTCTCATGATTCCAGTACTTATGCTATACGTGAAATCAAGTACGAAACGTTTTGCAATCCATTATGTGTTGAGCCTATTCGTTGTCTATGTGCTCACAGGCTTTAAAGGCATGTTTCTCCTCTCTGTGTCTTTATTTTTCTTACCACCAGTATTGGTGATGGGGAATTTATATAAACGCAAAGCGGCGGCTCGTACAATCCTTACAGCGGGAACAGTTACTATACTAGCGGAATCTTTGTTAAGTCTTGTCATGGGTTATGCATTTGGTTTCAACCCGATTGCTAAGTTCAAGCAGTTCATGAACAATTACGTGTCGACTATGCCTCCATTACTGAGAGAAATGCTACCTAAGGATCAAGACTGGTATGTAAATCTGATGGTGCAGGTTATTCCAGTATATTTAATTTTCTTCGCGTTGTTCTATACGTTTGTCACTCATGGTATTAGCCGTTGGTTGTTGAATAAAACAGGAGAAGGTATACCTGGACTCCGTCCGATGCGAGAACGCATGCTGCCTAGATCTTTTGTTTGGATCTATCTCCTTGCTTTTATTCTGGATGTATTCGTAAATCCTACATCAACCTCACTCATTGCAACATTACTGATGAACTTGTTACCTATTTTAATGGTTGCATTTGCGATTCAAGCGATATGCTTTTTGTTTTTTATCGCTCATGCGAACAAATGGAAACCCATTTTACCAATTATGGCGATGTTGCTCGTCTGCTTTATGCCTCCGTTTCTGTTTATTTATAGCTTATTAGGGGTATTTGATGTTGCGTTTCCAATCCGAGAACGGTTTAAGAAAAATATATAGGATTAGGAGCTAGTACGAATGCCGAAGTTCCTTTTAAAGCGGTGGCACGGTCTTCACATCGTATGGATTTTCGTTCTGCTCATTGCATTGAGTGCAATCATTTTTGCGTATCAGTGGATACTGGGTTTAATCTCTTTGGTACTGTGTGGAGTGCTAGCGTACTTTACATTAAAGGCAGAAACCGCTTTTCGCAGAGAACTGAATGCCTATGTCGGAACGATTACACATCGCGTGAAAAAAGCAGGCAACGAAGTGATGAGTGGCCTTCCAATCGGAATTATTTTATATAATGAAGAAAAACGAATTGAATGGCACAATCCATTCGTAGCAAAAATGCTAGATAAGGAATCTGTTATCGGGGAATCGATCTATGAGCATTTCCCTGATTTAAAGAGCAAAAAAGATAAGAGTGAGAATTTGGAGCTAGCCATTGGAAAGCTTATCTATCAGGTGTGGATTCGTCCGGAAGAACGGTTGCTGTATTTCCGGGAAATTACGGAGCAGGCTATTCTTGCAAAGAAGTATGAGGATGAGAAGACGGCTATCGGGATAGTCATGTTGGACAATCTGGAAGAAGCGACGCAAGGGATGGATGATCAGACTCGCAGCATCATGCTGGCCAAGGTGACAGGAGAGATTACCGAGTGGGCACAGAAGTATCAACTCTATCTTCGTCGGACCTCGTCGGATCGATTCCTTATTCTGATGGATCAGAGAGGACTTCGTCAGCTGGAGCAAACGCGCTTTGAGATTTTGGACAATGTTCGTGATTTGACTATTGAAAATAAGCTGCCCATGACGCTTAGCGTTGGTATTGCTTCGGGTACGGAGCAACTGATGGAATTGGGCCAAATGGCACAAATGGGACTTGATATGTCGCTAGGCCGCGGAGGCGATCAAGTGACAGTCAAGGTCGGACAGCGCCTCTCCTTCTATGGCGGAAGAACGAATGCCGTTGAAAAGCGCACCCGCGTAAGGGCGAGAGTTATCTCCCATGCGCTGCGGGATTTAATGAAAGATAGCGATAAAGTGGTCATCATGGGCCATCGCTATCCGGATATGGATTCGATTGGTGCGGCTATTGGCGTATTGAAGGCTGTACAAGTTGTAGGCAAAGAGGGCTACATCGTGCTCGAAGGGGTAAATCCTTCGATTCAAAAGCTCATGGAAACCATTTCAGCGGACGAGCGCTTGTACCGTTGGTTCGTTACACCAGAGCAAGCTATGCAAATAACGACGCAGCGCACACTAGCGGTCGTTGTAGATACGCATAAGGCATCTATGGTTGCCGAACCAAAGCTTTTACAGCAAACTCATAGGGTTGTTGTTGTCGATCACCATAGACGCAGTGAGGAGTTCATTCATGATGCTACATTGGTCTATATGGAGCCATATGCATCTTCTACCTGCGAATTAGTGACCGAACTGCTTCAGTACATTAATGAGAAGCTAACTTTGGAAGTATTGGAGGCTACGGTGCTGCTAGCCGGTATTGTAGTTGATACGAAGAGCTTCAGCCTTCGCACAGGAGCAAGGACTTTTGAAGCGGCGTCCTATTTACGCCGAAATGGAGCAGACTCTGCTTTGATTCAGCGGTTAATGAAAGAAGATATCGATTCATTTATCGAGAAAGCAGAGATTATTAAGCATACCCAAACCATCTATGAGCATGTGGCATTGGCAGTTGCTGAGCCTAATCGCAAATATTCTCAGTTGATGATTGCTCAAGTAGCTGATACATTGTTAAATATGACGAATATTATGGCTTCCTTTGTTATCAGCGAACGATTGGACGGTCTCATCGGAATTAGCGCGAGATCGCTCGGACAGATGAACGTCCAGGTCGTGATGGAGCGTTTGGGTGGCGGCGGGCATTTAACGAATGCTGCTACTCAGATGGAGGGTAGTTTAGAGGAAGCAACGAGACGATTGAAGCAAGTACTTGAGGAAATGCAGGAAGAGGAGGGACTTTTCGAATGAAAGTTATTTTATTGAAGGACGTTAAAGGCCAAGGTAAAAAAGGTGAAGTTAAAGAAGTATCTGAGGGGTATGCGCAAAATTTCCTGATTGCACAGGGGCTTGCGGCGCCAGCGACACAAGGAACAGTGAAGGTTCTGGATAATCAGAAGAAAGCGGAGCAACGCCGCAAAGATCAAGAAAAAGCGGATGCTCAGGCGCTCGGGGTTAAGCTTGGAGAAATGACGATTCAAATTAAAGCAAAAGCTGGTGAAGGTGGACGCTTGTTTGGTGCCATCACAAGTAAGCAAATTGCAGAAGTCCTGGAGAAGCAAAACAAGATTGTTATCGATAAGCGCAAAATTGTTCTGGAAGATCCGATTCGCACACTAGGTGTAACGAAGGTGCCGGTGAAACTGCATAGTGACGTAACAGCGACCCTCAGCGTACAAATAACGGAAGAGAAATAAGATTGATTACTAAACATCATAGAAAGGCGGGTACCATGAAATGAGCAACGAAAACATGTTTATGGATCGTGTACCCCCACAGAATATAGAAGCCGAGCAGGCCGTGCTCGGCGCTATTTTGCTTCAAGGCGATGCACTGATTACCGCAATGGAGCGAGTATCCAGTGATGACTTCTACCGCGGCCAGCATAAGAGTATCTTCGAGGCTATTGTTGAACTGGCTGAAGAGCAGGAGCCAGTTGATCTGATCACACTGACGTCGAAGCTGCAGGATAAGCAGCAGCTTGAAGAAATCGGCGGAGTGACGTACCTCTCAGAGCTCGCAAATGCAGTGCCAACAGCAGCTAACGTTGACTATTACGCGGCTATCGTCGAAGAGAAGTCGATGTTGCGGCGACTCATCCGTACGGCCACACAGATCGTTTCGGATGGCTATGCGAGTTCAGATGATGTGGGGGCCATGCTTAGCGATGCCGAGGCGCGCATTCTTGAGATCTCGCAGCGGCGCAGCTCAAGCGGATTCGTGGTTATTCGCGATGTGCTTATGGAGGTCTTCGAGAAAGTCGAGCATCTTTACTCGAATAAAGGGGGATCCACAGGAATACCTTCAGGATTCGTTGACCTGGACAAGATGACGTCGGGCTTCCAACGTTCTGACCTTGTCATCTTAGCAGCTCGTCCTTCCGTCGGTAAGACCGCGTTTGCGCTGAATGTCGCGCAGAACGTCGGTGTAAGGGCGAAGGAAACCGTGGCCATCTTCTCCTTAGAGATGGGCGCGGCACAGCTCGTACAGCGTATGATTTGTGCAGAGGCGAATGTCGATGCGAACCGGATGCGGACAGGCTTCCTTGAGGGAGACGATTGGGAGAAGCTCACAATGGCGATAGGGGCCTTGTCAGAGGCGAATATTTACATTGATGATTCGCCATCCATTACGGTGGCTGATATTCGTGCGAAATGCCGTCGTCTGCAGCAAGAAAAAGGGCTAGGGATGATCCTTATCGACTACCTGCAGCTGATTGCGGGTCGCGGCAAAGGGGATAACCGTCAGCAGGAGGTCTCCGAGATCTCACGTACACTGAAACAAATCGCGCGTGAATTGAACGTACCGGTTATTGCGCTCTCACAGCTTAGCCGGGGTGTGGAGCAGCGTCAGGATAAACGTCCGATGATGTCAGATCTTCGGGAATCGGGTTCTATCGAGCAAGATGCCGATATCGTAGCCTTCCTCTACCGGGATGATTACTACGATAAGGAATCCGAAAAGAAGAACATTATCGAAATTATTATTGCCAAACAGCGTAATGGTCCGGTAGGGACAGTAGAATTGGCGTTCTTAAAGCAATTTAATAAATTCGTGAATATGGATCGAAGCCATCAAGAGGCAGCCGGGCAATACTAAGGCTGCTTTTTTCTTTTTTTGCCCTATCTGAATGGATTAAAAACCGGCAGCAACGAGATCATAAGGATATAGTTGAAATATTGCATGACGTTGTTTTTTAATTTGAGTGAAAATTTAGGTGTCTCTTTCAATAAACAATAGACATAGTATGTGCAATTTCCGAACGATTATACCAAGGTCCGTATAATCGTTCGTTTTTAATTGACTTTGCTTAAGGGGACTGCTACACTTAAGACGGTGGAAAAAACCTTGATCTAATCGCTCCAATTAACATGGATGTTTAGAATAAAGGTCGTTTTTCATGCCGAAAGGTAGGTTCGCTCAAAGCTTGTCGAAGGTCTGACTGCTTTACGAAATCTACGTGTTCCTTTGCGGTGAGTAAGCTCTCATAACCGGTCTGCGAAGCATAACGGGTCCGTGTTGTGAGGTAGTTGCATCGCCAAAGGGAAAGTAGCACGGACTTAATACTTTAGCGCTTTAATGAAGTCCAACTTTCCTTTGTGGCACACAAAAGCCATAGCGGCTCATTATGGGTGACTCGTCACCGTACGGAGGTAAGTGCACATGTCAACGGTTGTTGTTGTCGGAACGCAATGGGGAGATGAAGGAAAAGGGAAGATCACGGATTTCCTAGCTGAATCCGCGGAGGTTGTTGCTCGTTATCAAGGCGGTAACAATGCAGGCCATACGATCATCATTAGCGGTAAGAAGTACAAACTAACGATGATTCCTTCAGGTATTTTTTACAAAGATAAAGCTTGTGTAATCGGAAATGGTATGGTTATTAACCCGGCTGCACTCATCGAAGAAATTAATTACATTCATGATAATGGGTTTACTACAACAAACCTGAATATTAGTGATCGCGCGCATGTGATTATGCCGTATCACCTATTGCTGGACGGTCTGGAAGAGGATCGTAAAGGAGACAGCAAGATCGGTACGACTCGCAAAGGGATCGGGCCTTGTTATATGGATAAAGCCGCTCGTAACGGCATTCGGATCGCTGATCTGATGGATGCGGAGGAGTTTGAGTTGAAGCTCAGACGAATCGTTGCAGAGAAAAATGTCGTGATCGAACAAGTGTACGGATCCAAAGCCTTGGATGTAGAGCCGATTCTAAAAGAATACCTTGCATTCGCGGAAGTATTGCGTCCTTACGTGACGGACACGTCCGTCGTATTGAATAAATACATTGATGAAGGCCGCAGAGTGTTGTTTGAAGGCGCGCAAGGCGTAATGCTGGACATCGACCAAGGCACGTACCCGTACGTGACATCATCCAACCCAACAGCGGGTGGGGTATGTATCGGCTCTGGCGTAGGCCCAACGAAGATCCACAACATTATCGGTGTGGCAAAAGCTTACACGACTCGTGTTGGCGACGGTCCGTTCCCTACGGAGCTGGACAACGAAATCGGCGCTTGGATTCGCGAGAAAGGCTTTGAGTACGGGACAGTTACTGGCCGTCCCCGTCGCGTGGGTTGGTTCGACAGCGTAGTTGTTCGCCACGCAAGACGTGTAAGTGGTATCACAGGGTTGTCCCTGAACTCCATCGACGTGCTGACAGGGCTAGAAACGGTTAAAATTTGCACGGGTTATATGTACCGTGGTGAATTGATTGAGCATTACCCAGCCAGCTTGAAAGCTATCTCAGAGTGCGAAGCAGTCTACGAAGAGCTACCAGGGTGGACAGAAGATGTAACAACAGCTCGTTCTTTGAGTGATCTGCCTGAGAATGCAAGGCATTATGTGGAACGCATATCGCAGCTTACAGGCATTCCGATCGCAATTTTCTCCGTAGGACGTAATCGTGAGCAAACAAATCTAGTACGTCCAATCTACGCTTAAATTTAGTAAAATCCTCTAAGTTGTTTATAGCTTAGAGGATTTCTTTTTTTATAGGGATTTAATGGAGATGAATTCGTCAATACTGGAAAGGAGGTAAATGATTAAGCGCTAGGAGTGGTGTAAGGAATGAAATTTATGCAATGGCTAGGCAAAATTGTGATTGGAACGGTCCTTATTTCTTCACTATCAGTATGTACGACGTGGTATGTGGTGAACATGTACGTCGAGGATATATTTCGACAATTTCAAATCCCTGCGTTAGGTAAAAAGGTTCAATTTTCCGATTTTGCTGCAAGATTGGGAGAAGAGCTGAATATAGTTAAGCCAAGAGACGGGGGCAAACGAGCGGTGATGACACAGACCGAACCATCCAGTCCGTCAACAAAACCAGAAGCAAGTTCTCTTCCAAGTCCAAATGGGAGCAAAGCGAGCACGATCGACCCCCAAGACCAACACGGCTCTGGAACGACAAGTCCTACTACAAAATCAGGTGCAAAGGCGGAGGCTAAGGATGACTCCGTCGCTGTCATGGGGAGAGTTCAAACGGAGGCCGAAGCACAGAAGAAAGATCTTGTTCTGTCTACCGAGGATTTCGCCAAGAAGAAAGAGGCGCTCTCTAGCGATGACAAGATGAAAGTGTTTTCCTTGCTTGTAGCTAAGCTGCCTCAGAATGAAGTTCAACATTTATCTGCTTTACTTGAGGATGGGATTACATCAAGTGAGCTGAAGGAGGTCGATCTAACACTGAAAAAGTATTTGAATGAACAAGAATACAAGCAGTTGATGGAGATTATCGGTAAATATTAGAGGTGTGCTAACGTTAGTCAGGTAAGAAGTTGTCCGCCGAACTTGGTGATGGTATCCTCGGCTTCGCGGTAACGGGATTTTTGGACACATACTTCGAGCCCATAGGATAAGGAGGCGATAGAGCTTTCTAGATTTTGTACAAAAGAATCAGATTGAAATTCGACGATAAAATTATTATTGTCGAATCTAATATCCAGTACGCCTTGGCGCTTAAGTTGCTCTGCCGCTTGTTCTAGGTTATCCACGTTATGAAATGTAGCCGTTAGATTTACTTCCATGTGAAAGTCCTCCTTCAAGTTTTCATTAGAAAACTAGTTTGGTAAGCATTCGCCAAATTCTTTACTCCACGAAGGCGTATGTCGTCAGCACTAGTCTTTGCCAAAAATTTTGCTTCGGTAGTCATAGTATTGGATTTCTCAACAAAAAACACGAGGTTTTGGCGACGATTTTTAGGTATTGACACCAATCTATCACAGGGCTGTCGACTCTTTTGTTGAAATAGGCACAGTAAGTGTGGTAAATTTAACAAAAGAAAGACATAGTTCTATGGATATTATGTCTAATCAAGGTTTATTTATGTATCTGTGGATGCAAAACCGTTCAAAGGGAGAAGATCATGACAGGTTTCAGGGGTATACGCTTTGTCATGGATCTCATCGAGAGATTCAAGTCTAAGCGAGAAAGCTTGACCGGAAGTGAATCAGACAAGCAGCAGCAAGAAGTAACGACAACAACGACGCTGGCGGTAATGAAACGACATAAATGGCCTCTTGTTCTGGGTATAGGCGCAATCGCGCTAACAGGGGCAATCACGTTTGCTGGACATCAATATGTAGAAGCAGGCATGGTCAATGTATACCATGTGATGCTAAACGATCAAGAAATCGGTATCGTAAGTGACAATAAGATTATCGATGAATATAAGCAAAACAGGCCGTCTGAAGTTCAACAAAATTTTCCTGATGTTCATATGGTTCTTGAAACAAACGGAATCACCTACAGGGCTGAAAGGGCTTACAGTGTAAAATCAGATGACGAAGCCGTCATTGCTTCTTTAAACACGCTGTTAATCCCGAAGCCGACAGGCGTAGAGCTGAAGGTAGACGGCAAGATGGTTGCGATTGTGAAGGATCAGACAACAGCAGAGCTTATTCTCGAGCAGGTTAGGGAGCCTTTCAAACCGAAGGGCAAACAATCCACTAAGGTTGCGGCTCTATCCGCAAGTATGGGGGAAGACATCTCTACCGCACCATCCGAACTCGATAAAGTGGAGTTCATTCAGCAAGTCGATAAGGTTGAAATACCGATTGATCCGAAGGAACTTGCCAAGCCAGAGGACGTTGTGAAAAAGCTTCAAACGGGTAATGTGCAGCCAGCTAAATATACGGTTGTGGAAGGAGATTGCGTCTCCTGTATCGCCAAAAAACTTGGTATTTCTAAGCAATTCATTTATGATAACAATCCAGGAATTCAAGACGATAAATTGAAGATTGGCAATCAGTTGGATGTCACTGTGCTCCAGCCTACACTCTCTGTCAAAACGACGGAGCGGATTATAAAGAATCAAGAGATTCAATATGACACGGAGTATGTCAAAGACGATTCGATGCGCGTGGGTATTGTTCAACCGATTTCGGCAGGCAAGAACGGGCTGAAAAAGGTGACCATACAAGTCACTAAGGTCGATGGATTGATGAAAGATGAAAAGCTCATTGATGAGGAAATCATTGATAAGCCGGTAACAGCTAAAGTGAAAAAAGGCACCAAAGTGATTCAAGGTGAAGGAACAGGGAAATTTGCTTGGCCTGTTGTATCTCCTAGTATTTCGAGTACGTTCGGTGTTCGTTGGGGCAAGCTGCACAAAGGTATCGATATTACGGGAAATAAAAATATTATGGCTGCCGATAATGGTAAAGTTATTGAAACTGGATATAAATCAGATTACGGCAATTATGTGATTATTAATCATTTGAATGGTTACGAGACGCTATATGGACACATGAGCAAGGTGACCACCTCCGAAGGTACGATTGTGGAGAAGGGCGATAAAATTGGCATCATGGGGAGTACAGGCGATTCCACGGGCGTGCATCTGCACTTCGAGGTTCACAATAGTGGAGAGCTTCAAAATCCCTTGAAATATTTGAATCGATAAGTAGACAAAGAGGCAGGGTCAAACCGAACATCACGGGGACCTTGTCTCTTTTTACGTGAAGGTATGGTAAAATAGACAGAAGTATGTAAAAAGATGGACGACTTTTAGAAGTAGGCGGTGGTACGTTTGTTTGGCAAAATTCTTGTGGTGGATGACGAACAACCGATTGCAGATATTTTGAAATTTAATTTGGAAAAAGAGGGCTATCAAGTGATATGCGCTTATGATGGCGGGAGCGCGGTGGAGCTAGCTTTTTCCGAGCTGCCAGACCTGATACTGCTTGATCTCATGCTGCCTGTTAAGGACGGGATGGATGTATGTCGGGAGGTTCGCTCTAAGCTGAATACTCCTATCATTATGCTGACTGCCAAGGATACAGAACTGGATAAAGTGCTTGGCCTAGAAATGGGCGCTGATGACTATGTAACCAAGCCATTTGGTACACGAGAGCTGCTTGCTCGCGTGAAGGCCCACTTGCGCAGGCAGACGAAAGCACAGGCGGCTCCGACGGATTTGGATACACAGCGCAATGGGCTGCGCATACATGAGCTTTTTATCGATAACGACATGTATATGGTATATAAAGACGGGAATCCGCTTGATCTGACACACAGGGAGTTTGAACTGATTCAATACTTAGCCAAAAATTCGGGTAAAGTGATGACGCGCGAACACCTGCTGCAAGCCGTGTGGGGCTTCGAGTATTTCGGTGATGTGCGTACAGTGGATGTTACGATAAGACGTCTGCGTGAGAAGCTAGAAACGGACCCAAGTCGTCCAGAATATATTATGACCCGCAGGGGACTTGGTTACTTGATGCGGAGCCCGAAAACCGGAGGCTTCTAAGCATGAAAGGCATCCGCTTCTTTCAGTCGATCCAATCGAAGCTGATTATTATTTATGTGCTGCTTATTTTAATTGCGATGCAGCTCATCGGTGTTTACTTTTATAAAACGGTAGAGACGTATTTCAAGAACGATTTCTTAGCCTCACGCAATAGTCAGGTGACGCTGCTGGCTGGTTTCGTAGGCCCTTATTTGACGGGAGATCAGGACGGCAAAAGTACGGAA
The DNA here is from genome assembly GCF_010820665.1 of Paenibacillus sp. SYP-B3998. Lineage (GTDB taxonomy): Bacteria > Bacillota > Bacilli > Paenibacillales > NBRC-103111 > Paenibacillus_E. The sequence goes on from NZ_JAAIKC010000005.1 coordinate 39,360, forward strand.
GGCAAGAAATCGTATACAGATTTGAATGAGTTCGTTAGCAATTTATTTTCAATTAATAATGCCGAAATTCAAATTATTGATGCGAATGGTAACGTCGTTAGCACATCAGTTCCTGCTCACTTGAAGCAGAGGAATACACAGCCTGAAGTGATCAGGGCTCTACAGGGGATTAAGGATAATCAGCGGATATTTACTGACGAGGACGGCTATCGGAAGGTCGTCATCGCGAAGCCAGTTGGGAGCGGTGTGCGTGTATTAGGCGCGGTGTATATTATCGCATCGATGGAGGATGTGTATAAGACGATCGGTTCGATCAATCGGATTCTGATCTCCGGGACATTGATCGCCCTCGGCCTAACCGCGATTCTTGGGGTCATCTTATCGAGTACGATTACGAACCCGATCAAGGAGATAACGAGGCAGGCTACGGCGGTTGCTGAGGGTAACTATGATCAACAGGTGCGTGTGCAGGGGACGGATGAAATTGGTCAGCTCGGCCATACATTCAATTTCATGATGAATCGCTTGAAGGAAGCGCTCTCGCTCAATGAAGAAGAGAAGGAAAAGTTGGCTTCGATTCTGACGAATATGAACGATGGTGTCATAGCAACGGATGATAGGGGACAAGTCATCGTGCTAAACCGTAGGGCGAAGCAAATTCTTCAAACGGAGGAAGAGCATACGCTCGGAAGGGAAATCTCTGAGGTGCTCGGCATCCCGATGGACACCATTCGCCAGTTTGTTGAGGGACAAGTGAATACGACGTTTCTCGATATTGAGCTCCCCGATGAGGAAGAGCAGCTTTCGGTAAGGATTACGTTTACACCCATTCATCGTAGAAACGAAGGACAGCATGGTATTATAGCCGTTCTCCAGGACGTGACGGATCAGGAGAAGCTTGAGCAGGCGAGACGAGAGTTCGTAGCGAACGTGTCACATGAGCTGCGGACGCCGTTGACGACGATCAAAAGCTATCTGGAAGCACTTGATGACGGTGCGATTGAGGAGCCTCAACTGGCATCACGATTCATCAGCGTTACACGCAGCGAGACCGAGCGGATGATCCGATTGGTAACTGATTTGTTACATTTATCAAGACTGGATTCAAAGCAGTCTATGATGAGTAAGGCATCGACACTCGTCAACGAAATGCTGGAGGAGGTTGCTGACCGATTCTCCTTCCAGCTGCGTCAGCGCAAAATCCGTATCCATATTCAAGTCGAACATGGTATCTCAAGCTTACTGTTAGATCGCGACAAAATCGATCAAGTGTTGGATAATCTCGTCTCCAATGCGATTAAATACACCGGAGATGAAGGCGCTATTCACCTATGTGCGAGGAAAGTAGATAAAGAAATGCTGGAAATCACTGTGCAGGATAATGGTATAGGAATTCCGAAGAAAGACCTATCACGCATTTTCGAACGCTTCTATCGGGTAGATAAAGCCCGGTCTCGCAATATGGGTGGTACAGGGCTAGGACTTTCAATTGCCCGGGAAATAGTAAAAGCTCACGGCGGTACGATAGCTATCGAGTCGGAATTGGGACAAGGAACTCGCGTTGTGTTTACGCTACCGTTGGGGCAAGAGGAGGCGGCGGTATGATAGAAAGAGTGAAATCAATCGTTCTCGTCGTCTTAATTGGGTTCAGCTTGTATCTAAGCTTCCTGCTCGCTTCTTATAATCCGCCTAAGGGCGAACCTATTCAGCAGAGCAATTATATACAGACAGAGACGTTAGGCAGGCAATCTGAGCTTCAAGATATGTTATTTCCCGATCAAATTATCGTTCATCTCGGTAATCAGCAGCATTCTGTTTTGTATCCAAGCAACTATTATTACACGCGCCTTTTGGATAATATTAAGCAGCGTAGTTTTAATGGGTTTCGTAAAACAACGATGTTTTTAGCGAATGTCAATTGGGAAGAAGTTCGTACGAAACAGCAGGGCGTTGAGATACGCTTTCGGGAAGGTATCCCGTTTAGTATTCTGCAGCAAATGCTTCGTATTGAAGGTGAAATTCCCGTAGAAAATGATAAAATTACCCGAATATGGATTTTTACTAAGGGCAATAACGAGGATGTTCGAGCTTTCTTTTATACCGATTCTCCGAGTATCGGATATGAAGTTGTACACGCAGATTTTACAAGTAAAGATATTGAGAATTTCGCTGCTTATGGCGATCTAACTAACTTGTACAAGACGACGAACAATGGGGATTATTATGTTCCGGTGAAGCCACTTCGTGTCTCAAGCTATTCTTTTAATTATAGTCTGTTATCGGCTGATCAGTTGAAGCAGAGCTTGTTCGTGGATCCGGGGATTACACGGAATTTGAAGGAGCGGGACGGCTCCGAAATCTACACGGATAGTAAGCGCGGATTTCAACTTAATCGTGACCAGCGGTGGATCACCTATTCAGACCCTATAGCTCCTGTAGAGAGCAAGAGTGATGTGCGTGAAGATTTGGTCGCAGGGATTAAATTCATCAATCAGCATATTGGTTGGGATGGGAAATATTTAGTTGCGCGTACACCGCAAAAGCAGTCTTACGACAACCATACCTTTACGTTCCGCCAATATTATGAGGCTTTTCCGATTATTACGAGCCAACTGGAAGGCTTCGGTTCTTTGAAGCTGCAAATACAGAAAGGCCTTGTATCTGGTTTCGAGCGCTCGATGATTATTCCAGATTTGAAGTCAGCTCAGCGTCGTGATGCAGAGCTAATCTCGGGGGACGTATTGGAAGAAAGACTGCAATATTATCAGCGTAAAATGAGTATCGTTACGATCTTTCCGGCGTACCGACCAATCGTTTCGGAAAAGACAGTGGTTCTTATACCGACATGGGTCCTTGAGCTGCGAGATGGTACGTTTGATTTTATGGAGTAACATCGATTATGAGCGAAGGCAGGTGAAGCCTTGAACTGGGGCCGGGCCAAAACGATATTAATCCTATCCTTTTTGATGTTGAATATGATTCTTGGTTTTCAGTTATGGTCGACCAATCGATCCAATCAAACGGAAATTGCCGCTGACACCTCGGGGACCGTTGAAGAATTGAATCGTGTGCTGCGCAGCAAAAATATCCGTCTAGTCGAGGAGTTGCCAACGGATTTACCCAAGCTGAAGGTCATTACGGTGAAGTTCGATGAGAGCTTTAAGCCAGGAGAGATGAAGACGCTGAAAACCCCCATGACTATGACGAGTATTTTGGGGAAAAGTGTGACCAAAGAGGTACAGGCACGATCTGAAATTCCGCATTTCGAGATGTATCAATTTGATTCGGTGACGAGTAAAAATGGCGTTTATCAGTTTAATCAAGCGTATGGGAAGCTACCTTTGTTCGATGTGAAGGTGGAGCTCAATGAGCAAAACGGAGAAATTACCAGTTACCGACAAGCTTACGTTGAAGTAGAATCAGGAGTAGAACAAGCAGAGCAAAAGTTAATTCCTGCACAGCTGGCTGTTCGCAGTTTAGTGGAAAATTACTTGAGCGAAGGCTCTATTATTACGGAAGTTCGGCTAGGCTATCACGGTCAACTGTACAATTCACAAACGCAGCCGATGTTCCCGCATTGGCGGGTAACGATCGATAACGGGGATATTTATTATTTACAAGCCTTTAATGGAGCGGTTGAGCCTCCTCAGAAGGGTTCTGACTTAGCCCCGTTTGCCACGCCTGATGCCAAGAGTAAGAAATAAGCAGAGTGCTTGTGCAGATAAGAGCAATAAGAATGATTAATGGGTTATTGACAACATGAGACTGAAAAACAAGGTACGTTATAGAGGAGCAAGAAGTATGGGATTGAGATTCACGGTACTGTCGAGTGGTTCGACGGGTAACGCAACGGTGATCGACAATGGAGAGAAGAAGCTGCTCGTGGATGTAGGATTCAGCGCTAAGAAGATGGAGCAGCTGATGAAGGAGCGCGAAGTTGCGGCTAGCAGCATTGATGCTATTCTCGTTACACACGAGCATTCCGATCATATTAAAGGACTGGGTGCGTTTGCGCGTAAGTATAAATTACCGATCTATGCCAATGAGAAGACATGGGAAGAGCTGGATCGTCAGATTGGCGAGATTGCCGAAGAGAACAAGAGAGTGATGGACACCGGGGCGATGGAGGAATTCGGAAGCTTGAAAGTGGAGTCATTTGGGATTTCTCACGATGCGGCTGAGCCTGTAGGGTATTGCTTTTATGAGAATGAACAAAAGGTAAGTGTCGTTACCGATTTGGGCTATATGAGCTCCAAGGTGAAGGAGAAGATCATTGACTCTGATGCGATGGTGCTAGAGACCAATCATGATGTAGAGATGCTTCGCATGGGGCACTATCCATGGAGCATTAAGCGTCGTATCCTGGGCGATAAAGGCCATTTATCCAACGAAGCTGCGGGGGAAGCGCTCTGTGACGTAATGACCAGCAAGACGAAATCCGTCTATATGGCGCATCTTAGCCGTGACCATAATTTAATGGATTTGGCCAGGCTAACCGTGAATAACATAGTACAAGAGCGTGCCCCTGAGGCCAAGCAAATGCGGCTGATGGATACGTATTTCGACCGACCTACGAAATGGGAAGTGTTGGACTCGGAGTAAGAGTAGCGTCCAAGTCCTTGGATTTCTGCTGAAGCTCTTGCGCTGTGATGACGCCTTTATCGATCAAAACTTGAATAAGAGAAGACAACACGAGCGACTGGTTATACTGACTTTCTTTGAGATCAGCCAATTTACCAATCATATTAATTTCATCTAAATGGGAATGTATACGATTCATGGGTCATACTCCTTTGGGAATTTGATTTTAAAGTTTCGATTAACTCTAGTATTTCGTTAAGAGATTTGGTTTACTATTATTGTAGGCAAGAAACGAGCGAAACATTCCTATTTTTTGCAAAAAAAGAAAAGTATCACCGTCGGGGTTGCTGACAAAGGGAGTGGAGAACGCAAGTTGTTTGCAGAGGAGCAGTAAGGATCGAATCTGAGGTCCGTTTTCTTCCGAAAACGCTGAATACTCTGAGCAAATCGCTAAGATTCTGCAGGATACCTACATGATCAACAGCCCTCGTCAGCGAGGGGGATCCGGTATGAGTTTGTTTGATGATGATTTTTATTCAACCAAAAGAAAAAGGGAAAAGCAGCGCCCTTGGCAGCCCAAAGGTTCGGTTGGATTCAAAAGCTTTGCGGATCGTAGACGAAATGTAGCACTTGTCGCTGGAGTAGGCGGTGCGCTGATCATGCTAGCACTAATGTGGTTAGTTGGCGGCTTCGGTAAGGGCGACACGGCGACAACGGCTTTGACGGTACCTGCTTTGGCAAAGGCGGAAGCGCATCCTATGAACAGTGATACGGTCGTAACAGCAACGGAGAAGATTAAGCCAGCTGTGGTTAGTGTCATCTCCTCGAAAAAGGATGAGAAGGGGCAAGAGACGGGGCTGGGGATTGGCTCTGGTGTCATCTTTGGCCGGAATGGCGATAAAGTCCGTATCGTTACGAATAGTCATGTCGTAGAGAGCGGAAATCAATTCGAGATTGTTAATTTCCAAGGCGAGCATCGCAAGGCGACACTGGTTGGACGCGATCGTATAACCGATCTAGCGGTGCTGGAAACCGATGGAAAAGATCTGAAGGTCATCGCCGAATTCGGTGATTCCTCTCAACTGCGTGCCGGGGAAACAGCTATTGCTGTTGGGAATCCGCTTGGACTTGGTTTCTCGCCAACGGTAACACAGGGGATTATTTCTTCGCCTAAACGGACGATTCCCGTTTCGCTTACGCGTGATAGTGGTGATTACGACTGGGAAATGGATGTTATCCAAACCGATGCTGCCATTAATCAAGGTAATAGCGGGGGGCCGCTCGTTAATATTGAAGGTAAGGTTATCGGTATCAACTCGATGAAAATTGCCGATACGGGTGTGGAAGGGCTTGGTTTTGCCATCCCGATTAATAGCGTTAAACCCATTCTCGATAGTATAATTACGGATCATAAGGTGAAACGTCCTTTGATCGGAGTTTCCACGCAGGAGCTGCAAGCTTTTAGCGGAACGGATGTATTAAAGCTCCCAGCAGATGTGAAAACTGGAGTTATCGTCTTCGATGTTTCCGGACCTGCCAAAGACGCTGGTCTCAAGGCACAGGACGTCATCGTTCAGCTCGATGATCGCAAGATTGACAGCACCATCACTCTTCGAAAATATTTGTACAACGAGAAGCGGATCGGGGATAAGGTCAATGTGACTTACTACCGCGGCGGTAAAAAATTCAGTGTATCCGTAACACTCGTAGAAGCGAGTGATAAATAACGAGTGGGAAACAACGCGGATGAGAGAGGTACTTGCATGTACGTAGTATGTAAAGATCATGTAGAAATCGCGATCGATGAGTTTGTTGATGAATATGAAGAAGCCCCAGACATTGTGGATCTGCAGAAGACGCATTTTGCCAACTGGGAAGCACCGACACAGTGCGAGCACTGCCAGGCGTCAGCGCGATTTCTAGTTGTATAAGAGAGGCGGAGGCCTCTCTTTTTTTTGTTTGGGTGAAAGCATAAAAAAGTGCTAGTTGTATAAAAAACGTTTATATGAAATACCAGCTGTATACAATAAAAACTTGTGAGCGAGTGCTTTGTAGAAATGGGGATCGGTTGTGCATATACAAATACTTACCGTTGGGAAATTAAAAGAACGCTATCTTGTGGATGGGATAGCGGAGTACGTAAAGCGGCTTGGGCCGTATGCCAAGATGCAGATGATCGAGGTGCCTGATGAGAAGGCACCCGAGAGCATGAGTCCTGCTGAGGAACAGCAGGTCAAGCATAAGGAAGGCGAGCGGCTTCTTGCTGCGCTGCGCCCTGAAGCTTACGTCGTGGCGCTTGCCATCGACGGTGAGATGTGGACGAGCGAGCAGCTTGCGAGCTCGCTCGATAAATTGGCCACCTACGGGCGAAGCCAGGTGGCCTTCATTATTGGCGGCTCGCTCGGACTGTCGAACGAGCTGCTGCGCCGAGCGGATATGCGGCTGTCTTTTGGCCGCATGACGCTGCCACACCAGCTAATGCGGCTGGTGCTGGTGGAGCAGATTTATCGCGCGATGCGGATAAATCGCGGGGAGCCTTATCATAAGTAACGGCAACGGTTTTTGAGCAACATTCGTGAAAGACAAGAAGCTGCTTGCTGGGGAAGGACTTGAGCATTTAGGCAAAATCAATTCTTTCGTCAATCTTCGAGCCAGACTTAGCTTCATCGACAAATATTTCCTTTAAATTCCAATTCTGGCTGGTACAATGTGCCTGTATTCGTTTCTTTTATTCTGCTATTGAAGTGTTGTCTTTTTGAGAGTCAGAGCTAATACGAACATAGCCAACAACATGTTTAATCATTTGTTTCATAGAATTAACCTCCTGTAAGATAACTATATAAATCCATGTGGACATTTTACCGAACAGGATGTTTATTGTACATATTTGGTTGAGGTAAACTTATAATGGGGTGATTACTATTGCTAGGCGCTACATTAATTATTAAAATAATAACCAGTTCAATTGTAGTTGCTATGATTTCTACATTTTTTAAATTAGGGGTATGGTCTCAAATTGCTTCAAGCAAATTTTTAGAGAAGTATGATAGTAAGGAGGAACTACTGTTTAAAGCAAGAAGTGACTTATTTGTTATTAAAGATAATATACCAAAAGGAATCTTCAACACCCTTCCGTTTCTATTATGGCATGTTGTATTATATTTAATATTAGCGGTACTTTCCGACTCTGGATATTTGCCTGTTATTTTAACTGCACCTCAACTTTCTAATTACTTGTTTGTTCCTATAATGTTTGTGTTGTTTCATCCAGGTTACCTTTTTTTCGCCTTGGATATAAAAAGGGTTGACGTTAATCAAGGAAAGATAAAATATGAACACCCCGTGTGGTTTAGTTATGCTATATCACTTATCGTAATCGGTGTCATGTTAACTGATGTGTATGTTAGTCCAGCCATTAAGCAAAAGATTATGGGATATTTACAAATTACTAGTGAACAGGATGGTAATCTTTCACTGGTCTATGTAATTTGTTCTTGGATAAGCAGATATCTAGTATTAAAGCCAGTCACTAGATGGATTGTTCAATATGAAGACTATAGGTTGACCGAAAGGTCTAAGGAAGTTAAAAATGATCAAACGTCCATATATGGCGTAGCAGGTCTTTTGTTCTCAATTGTATTAGTATTTACTGGAACTTTTGTTACCTTATCTGGAGCTGTCACAAATTTAATACCACCTATCGGGGATTTAATTAACCTTTACTGTTTTATATTGTTAGGAGCAGTGTTGGCTGGACAAAGATCAAAGTACTTGGAAATTTCAAGAAGTTGTTATAAAGTGAAAGGTCAGTTATTTTATAAAAACATAAAGGGTGAAAAGGTAAAGATTAAACCAGATCCGCCTAAATCAAGAAAGTAACACGGCCCCAAATAAAATATGGGTAGTTAGTTTGTTTTTTGTAACGGAAATTAGAATTATTCGTACAAAAAATACCTTGGAGCTGTTGGTATTCATGGCTCCAAGGCATTTTTATTGCAGATATGTAAAAACAATTCTCGACTAAGGAATTCAAGGTAATCTATCTCAGATAGCTACTCTACTTGTAAGCGATTCACCGAGCTTCAACTCAATCCGATCAATCTTCCTATCCTCAGTTATAGTAACCCTCTTTATCGCCGCATGCACAAGCTGCTTCCGTTTTTCATTACTAAGCTTATCAAATAGCGTTATAAACTCCCTCAAAATGCCTCTTACAACAGCCGTTGATACATTCATATCAACATTATTTTCACTAAGCTGATCTTCAATTTCCACTTTCCGCTTCTGTAGCTGCTGCTTACTCTTGTCTATATCGGCCAGCTTCTCTTTCAAAGTTGAGAAGTAGCATGGAAATTCGACCCCATTGAAGTTAGTTGTAAACAGTGTTACTCTAACAACGGTAAACTCAAAATCTATGTTTTGTAATACATTTTGTAATACATCTAATAATAGTCACTATTTTAGTTATAAAGAAAGGTAATACTATGATAAAAGTTGATAACTTATCCTTCTCATTTCCGCAAAAAGAACTATATACAAACATTACATTTACGCTTGAAGAGGCACAACATTGCGCTTTTATAGGAACAAGTGGCAGTGGGAAAAGTACATTGATAGAAATACTGATGGATCCAGAAAGATATTTGTTCGAGGGCATGTTAGAAATAGATCCGACTTGCAAAATTAGGCATGTAAGTCAATTTTCACAACTCGACAAAACGAAAGAAACAACAGTTTTTGAATATATAGGGCAAGAATTTATTAAGATACAAAATGAAATAACATCTATTTGTACTGAAATGGAAACATCATCGGATATGGATGCGTTATTAGAAAAGTATCAATTAGCTTTAGACACATTTGATTCAATCGGTGGGGCTGATTTTGAAAGCAACATTAATAAGAAACTAAATCTAGCAAACCTCATGAAGCTAAAAGATCTTAGGGTATCCGACCTGAGTGGTGGGGAATTCAAACTTATTCAAGTGATGAAGGAAATGCTTAGTAGTCCAGATTTAATGATTATGGACGAACCAGATGTATTTTTAGACTTTGAAAACCTAAATGCGCTTAAAAATCTTATTAATTCTCACAAAGGAATACTGTTAGTTGTTACGCACAACCGATATCTACTGAATCATTGTTTCAACAAAATTATACACCTTGAAAACATGGAGATCCAAGAGTTTGATGGGCGGTATATTGAGTATAATTTCTCATTACTTCAGACAAAAATTGAGTTGCAAGAAATCGCAGTCGCTGAACAAGAAGAAATTGAGAGATACGATAACATTATTGATAATCTTAGAGCTATCGCAACTATTAATTCAGAAGCATCTAGAGGGAGAGCATTAAAAGCTAGAGTTAGGTTTCAAGAAAGATTGGAAGCGCGTAGAATTAAAGCGCCATTTGTTGATATTAAGCAACCGAATATTAGTTTCGGTATTGAAAATGAGATTGAAGACACCATTGTTGTAAATGTCAATAATTATAGTGTTACGTTTGATGAATTACTTTTAGACAATGTTAACTTTGAGATAAAATCTACAGATAAAGTAGCCATTATAGGTCCAAACGGTACCGGGAAAACAACTTTACTCCGAGATATCTTTAAAAATAATCATGCTTCAATTGAAATAAATGCGGATGTTAAAGTGGCTTATCTATCTCAGAATCAAGGAGAAGTGCTAAAGGATTCTAATACAATACTAGAAGAATTCATCGATGCTGGATTTAAAACTTATGATGAGATTAGATCGTATATTTCAAACTATGGCTTTGAAGGGGAAATCGTTAATCAAAAGATAGCTTCTTTATCTGGTGGAGAAAAAAATATGCTTCAATTGGCTAAGGTTTCTGCCAGTAAAGCAAACGTTTTGCTTCTTGATGAACCGACAAGCCATTTAGACACCTATACACAAATAGCACTGGAGAAAGCCATTGAAGACTATAAAGGTGCGATTCTCATGATTTCTCATGATTTCTATTCTGTTGTAAATGGTATGGATTATGTTTTAATCATTGACGATAAGACGATTAGAAAAATGAGTATGCGGAAATTTAGACAGATGATTTATGCTAGTCATTTTGATAGAGACTATTTAGAAACTGAACAAAATAAAAAATCGGTTGAAATGAAAATAGAATTGGCTTTAAAAGATACTAATTTTGAACTTGCAAAAGTATTGGTTGATGAGCTAGAAGAGCTGATTAAGTTGCTTTAAATTACAATAAAGCGGCGAAGCGCGATCGTCCACGTTTATTAATCTTCATCTGCCCCGTCCATTTGCCTGAGTTTGTTTCTGCAAGGTTAAGACCAGCATGACGCAGCAGCGCATTGCCGTGAGCAAAACCGCTTAAATCCCCGGCCTCACCCAGAATACCAGCTAGTGAAATGGCGCTAATCCCTTTTACATCCAGCATTGATTTAGCAAAAGGTATGCGATCTAACACTGATCATGAGGTTCAGAGAGTCGGTGGTTGCTGTGAACCGATCCTCACCTGATGCCGAATGGGCTTCTGAATCGCTTGTTGCGATTAAAAAGGTGGTACCACGATAACCTCGTCCTTTATTGGGCGGTTTTTTTTTGTATTCTTTGAAAGAGGGAATGTCCATGGATGATGGTTGGTGTATCTCAAGTTTATATTATAAAAGCCAAATTATGAGGGAACGAGATACGAGAGGCAATGAGTATGAACTATTTCTAAATAAAAGTTATTCTTGTATAGGTAATAACCCGGATAATTATCAAAAGCCGACGTTCACCCTGACAACATCGTAGCAGAAAAAGCCCCGCCATATCATTTGTAGAAGGCAGGGGAGACATCTATGAGCATTGCTCGCTCCATATTACGGACGAAAGACAAGTGCTAATGCTATCCTTCGGCAGCCGTGCACAGGACTTCTTCCTACAACCGGATTTGGTCATGTATACGACTGAATCCGGTTTTTTCTTTCCGGCAACCGGACGTTAGACTCATTGTGCTGGAACGTGCCGGCATGTAAAATATTAGGATCATGCGAACATTAATCCGTATTTTTAAAATAGATACGTTGATGGGCATGGTGAGATCAGCTGATGAAACACTCGGAAAGGCTGGAGACGATGAACACATTGCAGGAAGAAGCGCTGGAAGAGATGAAAACGGCGATTCATGAATGGTTTGACGAACAGGAAAATCGGAAGGACGTGGAGGGAGCGGTCAAGCGAACCACGTTGCAAATGGGCATATTTAACGGCGTTATGCTGGATTTTCGGCCGGGCAGGACCCGCGTTGACAGTTTGAATTTTGGACGGAATGCTGCAGGCAGCAAGTCGAAGGCTTCACCATTTACGCGGGAGCAGGTCTTGCATGAGGTTCAGCTCCTGCTGGCGGAAATCGTAAAAGAGAAGCTGGACAAGCTGGAGACGTCGCCGTTGATCGACTACCGGTTTACCTTGCAAGGAACATTCGCAACGACAGACGGGCCCGTGAAATTAACGGTGCTGGAAATCGTATATGAAGAGAAAAAGCGGCAGCTTTTGGAACGAATTCAGTCCTATATCGAGAAAAAATTGGAGAAGGGCTCTTACCCGACAAAGCCACTGGAAACCTTCTTTTTGACGCGTCATCTGCTGGACCCATATTTGTTTCACGAACCGGAAGTGGCAAGGATGACTGCTTTATTTGACCGGATTCAGGAGCTGAACAAAGAACGGACGCAAGTGCTGGCGGATCATCGAAGATATATCATCCAGGCCTTGACCGGCTGGGCCGAGAATGTATTTCTGCGACGTTACTACGATTTCACTCGTTCCGAATACAGGATCAATGATTATAAGATCAAGCCGGATACTGCTCTGGAGAACAAGGATGAGCCGAATCAGCCTGTCGACTTACTGTTGTACGGCGCGGTGATGATTCTTCGTTACGAGCCCAACTACAGCAAATTCAAGGGCCAGACTTTTCTGGAGCTGGCGACGCAACTTGGCAGCGACAAGGCCGGGCGCATGCTGAAGGAGGGCAGCGACAGCTTCTCGCAAGAAGACGTCCATATGCGTCATGAGTTGGCCGAATGCAAGGCTAACGATGTTTTTTCCCTCATTACGGTCGTTATTTGCAAGGAAGAAGCCGGGGCGTACGAACGGGCGATTTCGTTTATTCTCTCCCTGCTCCGAAAGGGCTTCCCGAAAAGCTACAAAATCAAGCTAAAATCCAGCGCGAGAGAGGTATTGCCCGTCAAGGGGCTTGTCAGATCGGATACGCACCGTTTTTTTGCGAATGCTCTGGCTTATTCCGAGCTGCATCCGTTATTGGAGGAATACGCTCGTGAGGCGATGGAAGAGTTTGAATGGTACGAGGATACGGAAGGCGAAAAAAGCGTAATGCCGGGCAGTTATGCCGTATTCGGGCTAGGACTTTCGGCCGAGCGGTATTTTCCGTTGGTCGAAGCTTACATGGCCCTTGTGGACGATGAGCATCAGCTGGTGCAGGACAAGTACACTGCTGTTTTTGCCGAAACCCATGGCGTAACGGAACGCTCGACTCCCGCCTTGGTTGCCTGCCTACGGCGCTCCCGCGGTTCGCTAAAGCTGAAGATTCAGCTGGAGCTGGAAAGCGAAGACAAGCTGTCGCTGTTGGTACAGCATGTAGAAGCCCTGACGGATTACGAGGCCGAGCGGGTGTTGTACCCGATCTGGGGCAAGTCGGAGAAGCTGGCCGCGTTGGCTCGCAAAGCGCAGGAACCGCGCAAGGAGCTGCTGCTTCGTCTGCTAAAGGCGACGGGTAAAGCCTGACGGTACATAAAAATCCATAAGAAAATCAACGAAGGAGAATGCCGCGGATGTGGATATGGTGTACCTAGTTTAAATCAGGCATTATGGTGTTTGGGAAATAATGTAAGCATGGTCATTCAATCTAGTATTTCACCATTTAAAAAGATTAAAGGATCAATTGCTTTAAATGAAATGCACTTACATAAATTGCCGTGGCCTGAAGAAGTATTGTTAAGCCTTGGAGAATTAGATGTGAAATTGAGAATAACACTATCTTATTATATTGAGCCCAGCCCAGGTGAAGTTGGGTGGAAAAGTAGATATTCGTATTCCTCGTTTGGGTTAAGGTTTGATATGAATGGATCAGCGACAGAAGAGCAATTTATCAAACGTATTAATGAAGCAGCTAAAGATGAGGAAGATGGCAAGCCGCCGTCAAGTAATATTGATTGGACATTAGGCCCAAACACTCGAAACAAAGGATCAATTCACAGTGATATATGGGAAACAACCGCTTCACAATTAGCAACTAGTAACATGATTGGTATCTATCCAATAAGTGGTTGGTGGAGTAAAAGACCATGGTTAAAGCGATGGGATAGAGAAGTTAAATACACATTAATTGTAACGTTATCTACACCTGCATCTGAAATTGATTTATATACACCGATAGAAGTAGCAACAAAAATTAGAAATAAAATTATTATCGATGATAAAAATTAATTGAAACTGAACATAGCTTTCTTAGCTTAAGTTTAAATTGAATAAAATAAAAAACGAGCCAAGAAGTAAAATTCTAGGGGCCCGTTTTTTTAGGTATTCTGAAATATAAAAAAGGGCAATCGGCCTGAGAAGCAGGTGATTATTATTTATAGGGGAGCGTATTAAATATTTCAGCATGCAGCTGATGCTGGCCGCTCATGCGCGCGGCTACGACACCAACCCGATGAGCGGCTTTTCGAGCGTATCGCAGATCCCCATCATGGAAGGTCTGCTTCAGTTCCTGTACGCGGTACGTGCTTACTTTCCGTTCGTGGGACAGCGTTCCGGCTTCCGTCATCGCGGGTTCGAGCCCGCTGGTGATATTCCGCTCCTCTCGTTATCCCACTTCTTGTCGTCTAGGATACTACTTCTTACATGGGCAGACGGCGGCATGTCGCCGTCCACCGTCATCATCCCGTTGATGATCTGCTTGAGATCGGGTTAGTTGTCTTTGCTGTAGCTCCAGGTATAGAATGAACGGGCCAGGAGCAAGGACTGCCTCTGAACCGTTCAATTGTTCGACATAGATTTATGGTGATATACTCAAAATCCCTCGCCTTTAAGCGTGAGATTATCCAATTTCTGTTTCCTCATTGCGCCAAGGGGGCAATTTCTTTCTCGCTTGTTCGAACCAGTCTACCAGCTTATCGGTCAAGCCGATCCGCAGCTCGTTTGAAAATAGATGATCCAGCTTATGGTAGTGCCTCTCCGCTTCTTTGTGCCTTCCGCTTGCCGTATACAGCTTCATCAGTGCAAGTCCGTCTTCTTCGTTATACGGGTCCACATCCTGAATCCGTTCGTACATCGCCAGCGCTTCCTCCAGCATCATGGCTTTCTCATAGAATCGGGCTAACGAACGGGCATTCTGATACCATAGCTTCCGTAGTCTTTCGCGTTCGTCCTCTACCCATCCATAACCGATCTCTGGTAAATAGTCCCCTTCATAAAGCGAAAGCAACCGCCGCAGCTCGGAGTGACTGTCGGTCAAATTTAAGCCGTTCACCTGCCGTAAACCGTGTTCCCATTCATCCACGTCAATCCGAATTCGGCTTGTGTCGAGTATGTAGCCTTCTTGAATAGTCATATTTTGGATGGGGGCATCGATGCCCATTTGCTTCAAGCACTGTCTAATGTGATAAATCGATGTGTACAATTGATTCGCCGCCTGTTTCACATCAAGCTCCGGCCACAGCAGTTCCAAAAGTGTCTCCTTGGGGACGATATTGCCGCGTTGGTGTAGCAGGTAAGCAAACAGGGCCTGCGTTTTTGCCGTGCGCCATTTCGGTATTTCCGGAGACCCGCCGCTGCTCTGAAAACGGAGAGACCGAAAACACAGAATGCGAGAAGGCGCTATTGAGCGCATATCTTCTTTATGCATTCTTTTTTGCATCAGCCGCTTTATCGTTTGATCCAAACGTGCTTGATGCAACGGTTTAAGCAAATAATCGACCGCATTCAGCTCAAAAGCTTGGACAGCATACTCGCTATATGCCGTTACAAATACAATATCGGCTCCCGGACAAGCCTCCTGTGCCAGCTCTACCGCTTTGATTCCCGATATTTCCGGCAAGTGAATATCGAAAAATACGACGTCTGGCTGAAGTTCCGGCATTCGCATAATAGCCTCTCGCGCATTCCCAAACGAGCCGACCACCGAAATACCGGGATATCCCGATAGCATTCGCCGAATCTGGTTTAACACCAGCGCTTCGTCATCCACCAGCATGATCTTCATGTATTCACTCTCCATAACATGTATGCATTGTTTTTTGGCAAGATTCGACTTGTTACACCAATACTATCGGAATTTTGGCAATGGATGATTAGAACTGTCCGAGCAGCTGTGTCCAATTAGAGGTAGTCTCAGTCGGTTGAATGACCTTGATAATACGAGGTTAATTTTAAGTACTTCATTTCCACGTGAGCGAAAATAGCATGTAAAGCAGTTGTAGAGATTTTGTAAAGTTCCTTTTGTTATGATCACACCTGTCGAAAGAAAGTGGATTATATCAAGATATAGGATCAAGGGGCTTGGAGTCCCTATGGGACAGGGGGGAGTATAAAAGAGGAATAGAAAAAGAACGGTTGTTTTACTCCAGCGTGAGCAGAAGCGCCTGAGTTAGAAGGAATAGACAAATTTTTCAAGAAGAAAGGAGAACCCTGCTTAACTGAAAGAAATCTGCAAATATAGAATTTCTATATGCTTTCGTTAGCAGGTATACACAAAATATGAAATTAAAAAATCGAAGAATGTTATCTGTTCTAATAGCAATTGTTATGGTATTGACGATGATGCCTTTTCATCCGTTAGAAGTAAAAGCCGCTGCAACATCTACAATTGATCTTGGTACTCCTGTTAGTGTAACCGAAACCACCTATCAGCTATCCAATGCTACATTTGGAAGATCAGGTGTCGTGAATGGAGCAGGCGGATACTTTACTGTGACAGTAAATAATGGCTCTATTGCTGTTGGAGCTATTCCAAGTGGTATCACCGAGTTGATTAATGGCATAAAAATCAGTGGCATTGTGACTGATCAATCTACATCTGTAAATAGAGTATTCAATTTTTTAAATGGTAATACTTATGAAGATATTCTGGCTGTTATTCAAAATTTAACATTTACAAAAGCTGTGGGGCAAACCCAAAGTGTAACAGTAAATGTAGCGCCAGGGGCACCATTGACCGATGGGAAAACATCTGTGCGTACCTACAATGGGCGCCATTTTGTATATGTGCAAAGACAGGCTACTACCATGACTTTTAAAGATGCTGTGACGATTGCAACGAACAATAGCGGACATCTTGTAGAGCCAAAATCAAATAATCCTCAAGAAATTTTTGCGATTGCTAGTATGTTTAAAGAATTGAAAAGTGCCTTTAGGGGAAATTGGAGCTTTTTAACCTTTATAGGTACTACTAAAACTACAGCACCTAATTGGAACACTTCTAGTTATAGCGCTACAAGGTATGTATCTAACGGTCAGTTAACAGGTCTTGATACATCGAAAGAGTTTGTGGCTAATGGAGCATATGACCATCTTACACTTCTGCTAGACACGACTAGTAATAAAATAGGTTACTTAGCTGTAAATAATACACACGGCAGCAGCAGCGGATATTTTGATCCGGGAGTTATTGTCGAGTATAATTCCGGTGTCATTAGCAACAATATCACTGCCACAAAATATATTGGGATTTCAGAGATGAAAGGCAGCGTGGGAATCAGCGGTGTTGCCAAAGTTGGTGAAACGTTGACTGCGGACTTATCGGGAATCACTTATTCGCCTGACACGTCTGGCAATGTGCCGACTTACCAATGGTACCGGAACGGAGTCGCCATCACGAATGCGACGGGTTCAAGCTACACGTTAACCGCTGACGACCTCGGCGCAGCCATCACCGTTGTGGTAACCGCTGACAATACGCATGCGACAGGGAACGTGACGAGCGCGGCAACGGGGGCGGTAACGGCAGCGGACGGCGCCGAGGCTCCGGCAGCACCGGTAGAAGTAAGCAAAACAACAACGAGCATTACGCTGCAAGCCGTCACCGGTCAGGAATACAGCATAGACGGCGGCGTGACGTGGCAGGATAGTTCGACGTTCGCCGGACTGATGCCAGGGACGAACTATACGATTGTAACCCGTGTGAAAGCGACAGCGACGCAGTTGGCGTCTGCTATCAGCACAGGAACAGTGATTCGTACAGTGGCTAACAACGCGGGCTTGAAAGATTTGACGCTGTCGAGCGGCACGTTAAGCCCGGCATTTGCGGCAGACACCACAAAATATACGACAAGTGTGCCGAACAGCGTGAGCGACACGACAGTGACGGCAACGGTATATGATGCTGTTTATTCTACGGTGACGGCGAGCGTGTACAATAGCGAAGGAACGTTGGTAAAAGGTCCGATTAACTTGACAAGTGGCGTCGCTTCCGATTCGCTGCTGCTAAGCGTAGGCATCAACACGATCAAGGTGGTCGTGACGGCGCAGGACGGTACGACGCAAACGTACATCGTAACGGTGACGCGCTCCCCTCGTAGTGCCTCCGGCACGAATGGAAGTCCTACACCTGCACCTACATCTGCTCCTGCTCCGGCATCGGGCGTGAAAACAACCGTAAACAATGAGGACAGTGGCTTCGCTACTGGCACAACGGCAAACAACGTAACGACCGTTGTGATGGATCAAGATAAACTATCGGCTCATCTCTCCAAAGGCAACGGACAGCAATTGAATGTGCTTGTGCCTGGCGACGGTGACATCAAGGTTGTAGGTTTGACCGCAGCAACCCTGAAGCAGTTGTCCGATACCGGCTCCACGCTGAAAATCGAGAACCTGCTTGCTATTTATCCGATTCCAAGCACACAACTGGATCTGGGTTCAATCACCAAACAATGGAACGGCGCGCCGCTTGGCGAAATTGCAGTCGATATTGATATCAAGAGATCGTCTGACGCATTAAAAGCCGCAGCAAAAGATCAGGTGACCAAAGGTGGCTACGATCTGCTCGTCAATCCGGTCGATCTATCGCTTAACTTCACGTACCACAACCAAACCGTTAAGCCGGATCAATTGAAGGGCTACGCGCCGCGCTATATCGCATTGCCTGAAGGCATTGATCCGAACAAAATTACGACCGGCGTCATTGTTAATCCGGACGGTACCGTGTTCCATGTGCCGACAGTCGTAACGAAAATCAACAACCGTTACTTTGCAATGATCAACGACCTACGCAGCCAGGGCAGCTACTCAGTCATCTGGAATCCGCAAAATTTCGATGACGTGAAGAGCCACTGGGCACAAGCGAGCATCAACAATATTGCAGCCAGACTGCAGCTTGCAGGTACAGGCAACAATACCTTCTCCCCGAATCGCAGTATTGACCGTTCGGAATTTGCCACGATTGTGGCAAGCGGACTGGGCTTAATGCGCCAAGGTGTATCTGGCACGCCGTATAACGACGTAGCACCGTCGAGTTGGTATCACGATGCCGTAAAGATTGCCAACGAATTTGGCATTATCAAAGGCTTTGAAGACGGTGGTTTCCACGGCAGCGAACGGATTACAAGAGAGCAAGGCATCGCCATGATCGCCCGCTCCCTTCATGTCGTTCAGCCGCAAGAGGCGCTGAGCGCATTGGAAATCAATCAGATTCTGGCTCCTTACAGCGATATGGATCAAATCTCCGGGTATGCCCGGGAGTCCGCAGCCCAACTGATTAAGGCTGGCATCCTGCAAGGGATCGGCAAACAGCAGTTGAACCCGAAAGCGGCGATGACGCGCGCGGAAACAGCGGCTATGGTTGAAAGATTGCTGAAATCTACGAAGTTGATCGACTAGTATTAATGATTAAGAGGGGGCTAACTGCTTCCTCTTTTTTTGTCCCTCACAACACTGGCTAATATGCCTAATCACCCGATTTATGGAACAAGGGATTCCCGCTGTTATTGTCGAAGTATGAAAGCTACCGGACTGGGCCTTAGCATTTTCAAGCAATTGGCAGAACTGAACGGCGAAACGTTGGGAGTGAGCCCTGTATGATTTGGATAAAAAACAAAACCGCCCTGAAATATGCTGTGACGTTCATCCTGTTTCTCTCCATACTTCTCGGCGTCCGGTGGCTTTGGTCCGGGATATTTCTTACGCCTGAACATCCTCGTGCTGTTCAAGGCGTGCTCGATCTGCGCGGCTGGGACTTCGCGAACTCCCGCTCCATTACGCTGAATGGCGAGTGGGATTTTTATCCGGAAGCATTCGTCACGTATAAAAGCAAGGATTGGAAATTACTGGATAAACGTTATATTCAGGTTCCGGGAGATTGGCGAAGTGCTTTGCCGGCAGAGTCAAAGTCGTCGTTCGGATACGGGACGTACCGACTACGCATTCTGGTCGATCCTTTACCGCAACAGTCGTTCGAATTCTGGATTCAGGAAATTCAAGCCTCTTCAGTTGTTGAATTCAACGGTCAGATAGCAGGAGTCGGCCAACCGACGGAGCAAGCGAATACGTATAAACCCCGCCGGATTTCTTATACCCCGCTTTATAAGGCAAACGGAGTGAATGAGATCGAGCTGCTCGTACGCGTGGCCAATTTTGATAATCCGCTTAATGGCGGCATTGTTAGAGCCATCCGCTTCGGGTCGGATACGGCCATCAATACTGAACGATGGATCTCCATTGGCTTTCAGATTGTGACCTTCGTGATACTGATGTTTCTTGGCTTGTACGCCGTGATGTTATACTTGTTCAGTCGGCAAAAAGGGTTGCTTGCCTTTTTGATGCTGCTTTTGACCGCCGGGCTTACGATTGTGTCTGATAACGACAGCCTGCTGCTGGTATGCATGCCTTTCATCAACTATGCATGGGCACTGAAAATCAAAATACTCTCGTACTCGTTGCTTCCCTTTTTCTTCCTGCTGATTGCCGGAATATTTGCCAAGATCCGAACAAACACGGTGTTGTTCCGTACGTACGCCATTACTCTGGCTTTATATTCAGGATTTGTATTGGTCATGCCGCCTCCGCTCATTTACTATATAATCGAGTTTAAATTATTCAGACTGCTTTATTGGTTCCCAATGGCTTGGGTTATCTATCTGATTGGCAAACTGATAGCCAGAAATCAGCCCGGTGCCACCTTCCTGCTGCTTGCCACCATGAGCATATTATCCAGCTCCGCATGGGGACTGATTAATGCCCACTTGGAAGTAATAAACATTTACTTTCCGTTTGACGTGCTGGTGGCCATCATCAGTTTTTCCGCTTACTGGTTTAAGCAGTACTTCCGCAATTCCCAAGAAAACGCCAAACTAAACGAGCAGTTAAGAATGGCAGACAAGCAGAAGGACGATTTTCTGGCGAACACATCCCATGAATTGCGAAATCCGCTGCATGGGATGCTGAATATGGCGCAAACCGTCCTTGACAGCGAAAAACATTCGTTGAGCGCCAAGAGCGTCCAAAATTTGGAGTTGGTGATGACGGTCGGTCGGCGCATGTCGTTTATGTTAAATGACCTGCTTGATTTGACTCGTCTCAAGGAGGGTAACGTCCGCCTGCACGTGCAGAGCGTTCAGGTGCAGGCGGTCGCTTCCGGCGTATTCGACATGCTTCGCTTCATGACCGTTAGTAAACCGATCGGGCTGGTCAATGAGATTCCGAACGAGTTTCCTCCTGTGATGGCCGACGAAAACCGACTCATTCAAATTTTGTTTAATCTCGTTCACAATGCAATCAAATTTACCAACGAAGGAACTGTCACCATCCGGGTGGTTGCACAAGATGGGAAGGCGTACATTAGCGTTGCGGATACGGGCGTCGGCATGGACGAGGAGACGCTGCAAAGAATCTTTAACCCTTACGAGCAAGGCGACTCCGGCATGACGGCGGCGCCCGGGGGCGGCATCGGACTGGGCCTCGGCATTAGCAAGCAGTTAGTGGAGCTGCACGGCGAAACGTTGGAAGTGATATCTGCCTCTGGCCAAGGTTCGGCATTCACCTTTGCTTTGGCGCTGTCCGATTCGCCCGTTCAACGGGAAGCGGATTTTGCAGCAGGCCTGCCGCCTGTCTATGCAGAAACCGCCGCCGCTGCCGACTCGAACATCCGTTACGGTACGGATGACGATTCTGCCGTTGTGGAGAGATCGGTGCGTCCTTCGGTATTGGCTGTGGACGATGATCCACTCAACTTGAGAATACTGGAGAACATTCTGGCTGGGGAATCTTTCGACATCATTGCGGTTACGAGCGGCAATGATGCCTTGTCTCATCTGAACACGAGAGTATGGGATCTTGTTATTGCTGACGTCATGATGCCTCACATGTCGGGGTATGAGTTAACGAGAGCTATTCGTGAGCGCTATTCGAGCTCGGAACTGCCCATTCTGCTTCTGACCGCGCGCAACAAGCCTGAGGATATCGCCGCCGGTTTTTTGGCTGGGGCTAACGATTACATTGTGAAGCCTGCGGATGCGATGGAGTTAAAGGTTCGGGTGCGGGCATTAACGGATCTGAACCGTTCCGTGCGCGAACGCCTGCGTATGGAAGCGGCATGGCTGCAGGCGCAAATACAACCGCACTTTTTATTCAACGCCCTTAATGCGATAGCTGCGCTTAGCGACATCAATCTGAACAGAATGCGCCTACTGCTCGACGAGTTCGGCAATTATCTACGGGCCAGCTTCAACTTTCAAAATTCCGAGCTGCTTGTTCCGCTTGGACAGGAGCTTGCTCTCGTACGTTCTTATTTATATATCGAGAATGAACGTTTCGAAGGCAGGCTGAATACGGTTTGGGAAGTCGAAGCGAACATGGAGCTAAGGCTTCCCCCGCTTTCCATTCAACCGCTTGTCGAAAACGCAGTGCGGCACGGCATCATGAGTCGTTCGTCGGGCGGAATGATTCATATTCATATCGCCGAATATGAGGATCGTACAGAAGTAACCGTTGCCGATAACGGCGTGGGGATGGATACAAAAACATGGCAACATCTATTCGACAAACGTTCGAACCAAAGGCAGGGAGTCGGTTTGTTCAATATTAATCAACGGTTGAAACAATTATATGGGAAGGGGCTACACATTCAGAGTGATCCGGGTCAAGGGACGATAGTCGTCTTTGCCGTACCGAATAATGCGGTGAACCGCCTGATTTAGCGGCTCGCCGGTGCGCATCGGCAAAAAAGACGGCAGCAAAATTGCACGGCTGTACTACCCCTGCAGCAATTTCCGCAACAAGGGCAGCAATGTGTGCGGTGCCAACAGCATTCGCAACAGGATGCCGAAGAGTACGTGATAAGGCGGGTCAAGGAAGTCCTCTCGTATTCACAATCCTTATAGCGTCCTTTAAAGCATATACGTTCGCAAAACGAAGCGGATCAAGCCGCTCCAGCAAGAACTCGATTCCATTACGGCAAGGATCGCCCAACTTGAGGAGAAGCGGCAGCGATACTCCGAACTGTACGAGCAGCGTAAGACGCTCATGCATTGGACGGGTGGTATGCTGAAACAACATGAGCAATCAAAAGATACATAATGTTAAAGTGGAATGAGAGAATTTAGGAATACCGATATTGAACTAACGGCATAGAGTAGTTAGGTCCAACGAGTTATCAGAAATGAACCAGACAAGTATATTTATGACAATGCGAATTTTTATAAAAGAGGATTTTCTCTATGTAAGTATCTTACTATTGATAAGATATCCATGATAAAGTTGACTTTTAAGGTATTTTTATATTAAGTAAGGCTCTGTTGATCCGAAGGCTTGCGTTCCTACGTAGGACTTCTTTTAGGTGAGATGGGGCTATTTTATTATCTGCTGGGGGCTATTTCACTATTGAGTAGTCCCTTTATTTCAATGTTATTGTAAACATAAAACTGGATATATGTGGTAGTGCGGAGAGTTTGCGATCCAGTCGGCAATTAAATCTATTGTCGGAACAGTTGCCTTGATTGTTTTGTTAATATTTCTAGGAAATGTTCTCCTTCCGATTAAACTGTCCTCCTATTTTGGAAGCTACTACTGGATTATCGTAATTTATCTTATGTATTCTTGGTATAGGAACTACAAAAGTTTAAAGAACTATCTCGATGATGGGGGACACATTCAGAAAGTTAAAGAGTACTATAGATTCCCGATTGCAGAGTTTAAAGAGAGCATTAGAAGGATAGAGGCTTTCAAAGTAATAGTAGAAAAGAGACTTGATATCGCCAAGCTTTTTTCACCAATCCCACTATTAATATATGGCGTTGGTATATACGTCGATGATTAGCCATTTTTGAAGAAATCAACCACTATATTAACGTATACTTTCAACTTTAAAGACGCACTGATTTATGGCGGATTTGGATTAATGGTTGGATATTCCCTTTGGATTTTTAATCTGCTGGAAAGACATAAGCAGTTCTCAATAAGAGGATGCCGTTATCAAGCAGAGTTATCCTTTTATGAGGAGTTGTTACTTTCGAAAGAAAAGGATAGAAGGATAGAATATAAAGAAACCATCTCTAGCCTTATATAACAGGCCAGATACCGACCTCTTTTCGTTGCCGAAGCCCCAAACGAGGTGAACCATACCATAAGTGACGGCGAAATTTTTTTTGAATAATTAATCCAATTGTAAGGATGATCTACATATGAAAATTTTATTAGTCGAAGATGATAAGACGATCGCATCGGGTCTGGAATATTCGCTGCAGCAAGATGGTTTTACAACCGTTCTCTGTCATGATGTCACCTCAGCCAAAAAGGTGCTCGCCGAAGACATCGATCAGTTCGCTTTATGCTTGTTCGATTTACAGCTTCCGGACGGAAGCGGCTATGAATTGTGCAAGATGTTGAAGGAGCGGCGAGACATTCCGGTCATCTTCTTAACGGTGATCGACGATGAGGTCAATGTCGTGATGGGGCTCGACATGGGAGCCGACGATTACATTACCAAACCTTTTCGAGTTCGTGAGCTGCTGTCCCGAATCAAGTCCGTCTTGCGGAGATACCAGAAGCCGTCCCAAGCCAGAGCGATCATCGACATCGACCATGTCCGAATCAATACGCTGGAAGGCAAAGTGCATAAAAACGGCGCCGAAATTTCGCTCACCGCTTTGGAATACCGCTTATTGCTGATCTTCGGCAACCACGTTGGACAAGTCCTCACAAGGAATCAGCTCTTAGAGCAAATCTGGGACGTGGCCGGCGACTTCGTGAACGACAATACGTTAACGGTGTATATCAAAAGGCTGAGGGAAAAGCTGGAGGATGATCCAGGGCATCCGACATTGATCAAAACGGTACGCGGTTTAGGCTATAAGGTTGGTGATTAGATGTTGCGTAATCGAGAAATTCAACTATTATTGCTCCTCATGGGCTTGATCAGCTTAGCGGCGCTCGTTGCCGCTGCTTTCATTTCGACTGTCGCCGCGGCGCTCGTATTCATTCTATCCATGCTGCTCATTGGCAGCAGCTTGTTATTCACAAGATGGAGATATCGCGAGCTAGCGAAGCTGTCCGTCTATTTGCGGGAAATTAGCAACGGCAATGATTCCCTCGACGTTCGCGATAACCAAGAAGGCGAGCTGAGCATTTTAAAGAATGACATTTACAAAGTGACGCTCATGCTATCGGAGCACCGGTCGCTATTGCAGCGGGACAAAATTCAACTGACGGATGCCATCTCCGATATTTCCCATCAGCTCAAGACGCCGCTTACCTCCATGACGGTGATGGCGGATTTGTTAAGCGCCCCTGACCTGCCTCCGGCCAAGAGATCGGAGTTCACCCATCATATTCGCGTCCAGCTTGATCGCATCGATTGGCTGGTTTCTTCCTTACTAAAGTTATCGAAAATTGACGCGAAGACCATCCCATTCAAAAAAGATCGAATACTCATGATAAACCTGATCCAAAAGGCATTAGAGCCGGTACTGATTCCGATGGATATTAAGGGACAGACGGTTTCCATCGCGGGCGATGACGACGTCTCTTTTGTCGGCGATTTCAATTGGACTGCCGAAGCGGTCATCAATATTTTGAAGAACGGCGTGGAGCATACGCCTGAAGGCGGAGCGATCGCCATCGCATTTTCCGAAAACGCGCTATTTACGGAAATCGTCATTGCCGACAACGGCAAAGGCATTCCGAAAGAAGATTTGCCTTATATTTTCAAACGTTTTTACAAAGGAAAGAACGCCGGCGAAGGAAGCATCGGCATAGGACTTGCGATGGCTCACAGCATCATTGCTAGCCAGAACGGCGTGATCGATGTAACGAGCGACGGCGGGAAGGGTACGCAGTTTCGGATTAAATTTTATAAGCAAGTGATTTAACGGCACGCCGTAAGTGACTGAATTGTCACCTCCATCGTCACTGAAAAGTCATTTTAGACAGATAAAATGATATTCATCAGCTAAGCGATGGAGGTAAGACAATGCAATTGAAACAACACCGAAAGATGATTTTGGCTATAACCATATCTTATACCCTTTTGATTCTTTATTTTTTGTTTTTCGCTTTCGGCAGAGTAGGTACGGTAGATCAAATCACCGAGTACACCTTTATTTTTTTGCCGGACGGTTTCTTTAGGCTGCCGGGTCTATCCGATCTTCTACATCCTACGCTGATGGACTTTGTGGGTTTCGGGAACATCGCAGCCTTCATCCCTTTTGGCATCTTGATTCCGTTGTTATATCGGACCAACTTTATTCGATTCATGACATGGTTCATCCTATCCATTCTCGTGCTGGAGACGATTCAAGCACTAACTTTCCTCGGAAGCTTCGACATGAACGACGTTATACAGAACGCATCGGGCGCAGCCATCGGATTCGGGGCGTATAAGCTTGGCTTTCGTATGAAAAACGACTGGATAAATATGGCTTCTATGGGCATTTACAGTGTTGTCCTGATGCTTGGGGTATGGGGGGGCTTCGGGCTGGTTGACCAAGCGTTCACCAAAGAAATCGGCCCCTTTGTGGCGATCAACGAATTGAAAGATAGTAACGGGAATCCATCGACGGGTGCCAAACGGTACAGTCTCAAGATTGGCGGTCAAAACGTAGAACCCAAATATAATGCGTATAGCGTCGAAGGCAAAAATAAGGAAACGTACACGTATACGCTAGGCAATAAGGAGGAGATGTATCTCTCCTTGAATTATGGAATTCCCGATCAAAAGGATTTCTATGGCAGCATCAGGGTTGCCGTCGATGGACATGAGTTCCTGTCCGTATCTGCAGAAGCGCAACGTCATGAGCCAGATAAGTCCGAAATTTTTCTCCCGCAGGCTAATGAGCTTATGATCACCTTGGAGGGAAATGAAACCCTATGGGATGTTGGATTTCGAGAGAGGGTCTATAAATGGAATTGAGCATCAAGGAAAGGAGGTATGGCCATGGATATTTTAAAAATCGAGCATCTGTCTAAAATATACGGCAAAGGCGAATCGGCAGTGAAGGCGCTTGATGATGTTTCTTTCTCGGTTCAAAAAGGCGAATTTGTTGCGATTATCGGCCCGTCCGGATCGGGGAAATCGACGCTCCTCCATATGTTGGGCGGCGTGGATCGGCCGACTGGCGGTAAAGTTTATGTTGAGGATACGGATATGTATGCCTTGAACGAAACGCAGCTGGCCATCTTCAGGCGCAGGCAAATCGGCCTGATCTACCAGTTCTTCAATCTGATTCCCGTCCTGACGGTAGAGGAGAATATGACGCTGCCGCTCTTGCTGGATAACCAAAAAGTAGATCAAAAGCAGTTGGATAGTCTTGTAAATACGCTGAATTTGCAGCATCGATTAAATCATCTGCCGAATCAGCTATCCGGCGGACAACAGCAACGGGTCTCGATCGGCAGAGCACTCATCGGCAATCCTGCGATCATGCTGGCCGACGAGCCGACCGGAAATCTGGACAGCAAGAATAGCAGCGAGATCGTCGACTTATTAAAAATGTTGAATAAAACCTATCAGCAGACGCTGATTGTTATTACGCACGACGAACGAATCGCCTTGCAAGCCGACAGGATTATTTCGATTGTAGACGGGAGGATTGCCAAAGACGAGGTGATCCGACGATGAACATTGTTAACACGCTAACCATCCGGCATCTGAAGCAGAACAAGAGACGAACGCTCGTAACCATCATCGGCGTCATCATTTCGGTTGCCATGGTGACCGCCGTCGCTACGCTTGTGTTTTCCTTTTCGGATTTATTGATCAGGCAAGCTATCGCGGATACAGGGGAGTGGCATGTCCAATATCAAGATGTCACCAAAGAACAGCTTGCGGCGATACAGGGCGATGACGCAACCAAAACCGTCGCGATGGCAAGAGATCTTGGGTTTGTCCCACTAGAAGGGGGGCAAAATCCCAATAAGCCGTACTTGTTCATCAAGGCATATGACGCGCAAGGTTTCGCGCAATTTCAGGTTGAACTAAGCAAGGGACGTCTTCCGCTTACGGACAAGGAAGTCGTTATCTCCGAACCCGTTGCAATGAACGCCAAAGTAAAGTTCGAAATCGGCGATCGTCTAACCCTTCGCGTCGGCGAACGATTCGAACAAGGGGGCGATCATCCCCTGGATCAGACCGAACCGCTGCGTAGGGAAGACGGCACAGTGAAGGAAACGTTGCAGCATATCAAGACAAGGGAGTATACGGTGGTAGGCTTCATTAAGCGTCCCTTAGGGGAAACGGCCTGGTCCCCGGGGTATACGATCCTTAGCTATGTCGATGAAAATATCATCGGGGTAAACGATCGAGTCGCTGCGTCAGTGGTGTTACAGCGTGTCAATCCGTTCTTGTTCGCTCATGCGGAGGATTTGGCTGAGAAAAACCATATTGAGTCCGTCCAATATAATAACAGTTTGCTTCGTTATTACGGCTTGTCCAAAAGCAGTGCCTCGTCCAGCATGATGTTCTTCTTATCGGCGATCATTATGGCGATCATTATGATCGGATCGGTGTCGCTGATCTATAATGCTTTTGCGATATCCGTCTCAGAACGTTCCCGCCATTTAGGGATGCTCGCGAGCGTGGGGGCTACGAAAAGGCAGAAGAGAAATTCAGTGCTTTTTGAAGGAGTCGTCATTGGCTTGATCAGCATTCCCGTTGGCATCCTATGCGGTCTTGCCGGGATGGGGGTCACCTTTTGGTTCATGAATTCCATGATTCAAGGGGCATTATGGACCAATGAAAAGTTGACGCTTATCGTCACGCCGTTATCGCTCTTGATTACTTGTGTTGTATCGCTGTTGACGATTTTCATTTCGTCGTATCTCCCGGCGATCAGGGCATCCAAGGTATCCGCGATAGACGCGATTCGCCAGATTACCGACGTCAAGCTTACGGCCAAAGCCGTGAAAACGTCGAAGTTCATTCGCAAGTTCTTCGGGATTGAAGCGGAGATCGGGCTGAAAAACTTAAAAAGGAACAAACGGAGATATCATGCCATCGTATTTTCGCTCGTCATCAGCATTGTTTTGTTTTTGACGGTATCATTTTTTACGGCCGGCATGACACAATCCCTGGAACTATCGCGGGAAGGCATCAATTATGATATTGAAGTGTTGCACGGCAACGGAAAAAGCATAGACGACCGGTTGATACAATCGATTGTATCCCTGGATGGCGTCACGGAATATAACGTGATTCGTGAGATGTTTGGGAACGCTTGGGTCGATGCAGCGATCATCGCCGATGAATTGCAAGCGAAGGTGAAGAAAGACAAGAGCTTACTGCAAGACGGCAAATACCCTTACGATATTAAGATTCATGCATTGGACGATTCGAACCTGCAAGCCTATGCCAGAGCGGTCGGCGCAGATTACGCGCAGCTTACGGATCCGGATCATCCCGCCGCGATCGTGATGGATAGGATCCATTACAAAGATATGGATACGGGGAAATACGTCCAGACGAAGGCCATCTATACGAATGTCGGCCAACGTATCGAGTTAACGAACTCCTATAAAGAAAATGGGGAAGAAACGAAGGCAAACGAAGTGACCGTTGCCGCGCTAACGGATCAAGCACCGATGGGGATGAGCCCGACAGGCGTAGGCGGGTTAAATATGATCGTGTCGGAACGCGTCATGAATCGATTGGCAGACGATGATCTTGGTAATGTTCAGATGTACCTCCATTTGAAAAGCACGGAACCGCTGCGAACGCAGCAGGAAATCGAAGAGATGCATGAGACCAATCTGAATGTCTTCAATGTATATCAATCCAGAAAAAGCGAAGAACAACAGATTCTATTGATGTCCGTCTTCTCTTATGGATTTATCGTATTGATTTCGGCGATTTCCATTGCGAACATTTTTAATACGATCTCGACGGGCTTATCCCTTCGCAAACGAGAATTTGCAATGCTGAAATCCGTAGGCATGACGCCAAAAGGCTTTACGAAAATGATGAACTACGAAAGTATTTTTTATGGGGTCAAATCGCTGGTGTTCGGGCTTCCCGTCAGTTTCGTCGTGATGTATCTGATCTATAGGGCATTTGCGAACAAATTTAGCTACGGGTTCACCCTCCCTTGGATGAGCATTCTTTCGGTCATTGTCGCCGTATTTGTCATTGTCGGTTCCGCCATGTTATATTCCGGCGCGAAAGTAAAAAAGGAAAACATTATCGATGCATTAAAGCAAGAGAATATATGATAGGCCATCGCCCCTGACTTGGTTGAAGTCAGGGCTTGCTTCGTTTAGGGGGCTCAACGAGCCGCACCCCATCTATTGCACACGTTAAAGAAAAAGAGATTCAGGCTAAAGGGATCTTCGGGTAGTTTTCGCCGATAGCCCCGTTTCTGGGCGCGGGAAATTGCTACCGAAGCGACGCTGGGTAAGGTTACTTTAAGGTGAATAGACGAATTCGTTTATGTGCTTAGTTATTTGCCAGACTGTTCATACGTCATTTAAACTGTGAATTAACCCTGCTCTGGAGGTAACTGTCTTATGGAATTATTTAAAGAGCCAATTTTTTATAACGACCCGCTACTTCGTATTCAAGTGCTTAGCTTTCACAGTATGATAATATGTCAGCATGGGTGGCATTTCCATCCACAGCTAGAGATTATTGCTGTACGATCTGGAAGATTGGAAATCCACACACCAGCTGAAGTTTATCACTTACGAGCGGGGGATGTGTTAATTTTGGGTTCTTGCCAACCCCATCTTGATCTGAGAAAACAAAACGAAGTGGTTGATTATGTTGTGCTCCATTTCGAGATGGAGGCATTCTTAGATTCCAACATGCTTCCTTTCCTTTATTTGTTTCAGGAATCATTGCTCCCTTTAGTAAGGTTAAACACATTGTTTAGGGAGAATTCGGAATTGCGGCAACAATTCTACAGCACAGTAATAGAATTGCAACAGGAACATGAACAGATGCAAAGAGGCTATGAGATGGCCATTAACTATTTGGTAAAGAAATGTCTTTTTTTATTATTACGTCATGACAATGAGGGATTGTTAGAACACAACCGATCGATGAACTATGCCAAGCTAAAGTTAGTTTTCGATTATGTGGAAGCTCATTTATCCGATAAAATAACTGTCGAACAGGCTTGTCTTCTCGTCAGTTTCAGCTATACCTATTTCCTTAAATATTTTAAACAGACCCTGGGCATTACTTTCACTGACTATGTCATTCATCGCAGAATCAAATATGCAGAACGCCTGCTTCTGACCGAAGATCTCAGCATTGCTCAGATTGCTGAGCAGGTCGGCTTGCCGAACATATCACACTTCTACAAGTTGTTTAAACGAGTCCATCATTGTTCCCCTAAAAGCTTTAAAGACACCATCATAGCCAGAGCGAACGAAACCATTCATGGTATGGGGCGGATGATCACAACAGAATAGCATCATTATGGAGTGGTATCGGATATTGGAAGCCTGTTTCAATACAGATATGATATAAGAAGAGAATAAATAATCTTTGAGGTGACTTCATGTTGACTAAATTTCCAACAAAGGGATCTAAGGGCGTACGATTTGTTTATTATACGGATACTCCTGTTGATAGCGTTACTCTAGCAGGGACCTTTAATAATTGGAATGGCGATAGAAACTACATGAACAGAATGGAAGATGCGACAGGCTGGGAGATTGAATTACCTATTCTTAAGGGAAGACATCTCTATAAATTTGTGGTGAATGGGGAAGCGTGGATTTTAGACCCGTTGAATCCGAGTGTATCGGAAGATGGGCAGAATAACTCTGCGATTACGGTAACTGAACATGGTGATGTACTGATCAGAACAAATGAGATTTCAAAAAATCACCCGGGATACATGTATGAGAACTTTACAGCCTTTTCTAGTCCTGAATGGATTAAAAAATCGGTCATTTATGAGCTTCATCTCCGCGCGTACACAGAAACCGGTTTCCGAGGACTGGCTGATAAGATAGACTATTTTAAAAAATTGGGAATCAATACGCTGTGGCTAATGCCGTTTAACGAAGTGGGACATGAACGCAGAATAGGTAAATACGGTGACCCCTATGCGGTAAAAGATTTTTATTCGGTAGATCCAGAATTCGGAACCAAAGATGATTTATTGTTATTTATGCGCAAAGCTCATGCGAACGGGATCAGGGTCATTTTGGATTGGGTCTTGAACCGCACTAGTAGGGATCATATTCTGACAGGAAGTCATCCGGAATATTTTACACATAATGAACAATATGAGATCTACTATGATGTGCCTCATCGCGAATATTTTGCCGGTTTGCAATTTAGCAGCCGCGACATGAGGAAATATGTAATTGAGGCTATGAAATACTGGATTACCGAGTTTGATTTTGACGGAATTCGATTGGATGATTCGGATATTACTCCCTATGATTTCCTCACTGAGATCAAGCAAGCCCTGCAGGAAGTAAAAGCTGATCTCATCCTGATCTCTCAGTCATACGATGAATATCATCATATTGAAGCCTGTGATTTGACCTACAACGGGAATCCTCGAATTCTTATTCGTCAGATGATCGATAGAACGATTACACAGACTGATTTTATAACGATTTACAACTCTTACAAGTACAGCTTTCCTAAAAATTCTCTGAGGATGAATTGGCTTGAGGAGAAAGAACAGTCCAGAGTCTGGGAGTATTTGGGTGTGGAGCATGCAGGACCTGCTGCTTCGATCTTACTGACGCTCGAAGGCGTTCCTCTCATCATGATGGGACAGGAATTTAATGAGAATACGATGGAAACATGGACGTCCTTATTCGATGAGTATAAACTCAACTGGGATTCATTTGATACAAGGATGTTCGAGCATTATAAAGTCCTGATCCATCTTCGAACAAATCAGCCGGCATTTTGGGCGGGCGAATTAGAGTTCATACGTAACTCGGAGAAAATGGTGTTATCCTACATAAGGCAGCACAAAGGCATCAAGTTTTTAATTATCGTTAATTTGTCAGAGGATCCTGTGCTCGTTCTGTTTGATAAGGAAACCTTAGCAGACGAATTTATCAAAGATAGGAGAAATATGCTCTATCGCACTGGAAGGGACGATCTTCACACCGAGAAAGATTCTTCAGCATTATGGGCGAATAGCTATGAAACAATAATATATAAAATGGATGAATGCATGGAAGAGGGGGCCTCCGTACAGACGTTAGGGGTTTTATGACCAGTAGTAAACGGTACTGAATTATTGAGAAGAAAATAACGGTTTTAATTGTTAGACTGCTGCAAAAATATGTTCAGATTAAGATAAATAATAGAAAAACGAGCCTCTAGAATCGCTTCTAAGGCTCGTTTTGCGTAGAGGGAATCATATTGCCCCCCTAAATTCTATGGTTTTTCCAAAAACACTACTTTTGCAGGGCTCTTTACTTAGCCCTTTTTTTAAGGTTTTAACCTGCAGCCCAAACATCTAATTCAATTTTTAATTCAGGTAAACCTAATCCTTTAATATAAGCAATCGTCATTGAAGGAGGTGTGGTACCGAATACTTTATTCCAAATTTCATAGAAATGATCCCAATCAATTGCTTCTGTGGCCCAAATGTTGATTTTAATTACATGATCAGGAGTCAACTTTTGAGAAGAAAGGATTTCAACAATATTGCTCATTGTATTTGTTACTTGTTGATTAAAATCTGTGGGGATATTATTGTTTTGATCTATACCAATCTGACCAGAAAATACATACATTTCAGCATTTCTACTTATTTTCGTTACATGACTATAGTTACCAACAGGTTTCGCAATATTTTCTGGATTATATCTTTTAATTACATTATTATTTAAGTTCATTATTTGTAAAGTCTCCTTTTAAATAGAAAATACATAACTATGGATATGTTATATATTTCCACTGTTTTTTAATTTCTTTTAATTTTTGACAGAACTATCCTGTCAATAATCAATTCTAGAAAAAAACAGCAGTAGAATACCCAATACCAAAAGACAAATATTTAATCGATTTCTTTTTCACCAGGTATTCCCTCCTTAATATTTAAAAGTAATATAACTTACATCAGGATAATAACATTAACCCAAGAAAAATAATAGCAGAACCTACCTAATAGTTTGGAGTATTATGGTTGCTGCACAGAACCTCTAGAACAGCTAGGGAAATAAAGTGACCTTATTCGCCGTTCGGGTAGATAGGGTCATTTTTATTATGTTTCCCTGACAGCGTTTTGCTTTATAACGGCTACGGCAGCTTACAAAGCATTGGGCATAAGTGACAATATATTTTACCGTAGGGTAAAGGAACTGGAGAAGTCAGTAATTGGTCTTTGATTATCTCCAATTAGTTGCTATTCAAGGCAAAAATGAAAAGAGGATGCAGAAAATCAAAATCATGTATCCTCTTTTCATCAATAAAATTCAATTAGGTGGTCTGTTTCCCGAATCGAGCCAACCATTAAAATAACCCACGTGTAACGTAGTAGAGGCATAATTCATGAAATCGCCATCACCTAATAATTCAAAATTATGGGTTCCTGCGTCAAAACTATCGTTAAAGGTAACAAATCCTGTTTGTTCGCCTTTGCTGTTTAAAAATACTAAATTAGCCCCGATCTGAGCATTTCTTGGGATTTTAAAGACTCCAGCAACTTTCGTTTGGGCTCCCTCTTTAGTTAGGATTAAGCTACCTACTTGCATATTATCTTTTGCCAGTGGGTTAGGATCGACAATATCTAGTTGCCCTTGTTTAACGATAACCTCCTTTGAATCTCCATTATATGCAATGCTTGCCCCTAAACTTTCAGCAACGAATCGAATAGGTACATTGTATTCGACTAAAATCCCAGCTTTATAACGATCGCGATTGTAAGGATTAAGGAAAAGGGTAATAATGGAAGGGTTGGACATCTCTCGCTATGTAATTTAGTGTAATGCTAAATTTTCTTGTTGTAGGATTTTGTGCTTTACGGTGTATCGTCATAATTTGAAGGTCCGAAGGGGAAAGAATTAAACCGCCTGAGACTACAATAGTAGATTGAAGAACTTTGAGAATTGTCCCGTCCTCAATAAATCCAAATGGATTGATTAGAGTAGTTAATTTAGCTCCTTTTAATTGAGTCAAGCGCTGTTGTAACGTAAGAGGAGTTTGCCGAACCCCAGATAGTGCCTTTAGGTTATAAATGAGCAACTTTGTTCCTTCCCCCTTTTGATTGGTTTTTCAATATATGTTGAATAATCGGGGAATGCTTGGGTTATTACAAATGTGGAAAGCAGATCTTATGATTTTTCGTCGTTAGAGTAAAGCTTAATTAAAGGAGAAGAGATACAATGACATCAAATCGAGCAAGAGAACTATTTTTAAATACTATAATTATTTCATTTTTCGTAAGTGTAATAGTTTCTGTCGTTGCCGCTACGATAGATTATCGAACTTCTCTCCATAAGGATATGGGACAGTGGTTCTTTTATTTCCTTTACACTCTAATGATTGCTTACATCTTCAACCTTATTGTAGGTCTAATCAATTACTGGACAGAAAATATGACAAGCACCCTTTTACTAAAGATATTGGTATTCAATTTAATAGGAGCCGTTATCGTTGGATTAATATATTTATTTTTTGATAATTTTGCTTTTTATTTCTTATTCTTATCCTTTCCACTTTTTTCAGTGTTGAAACTTTTATTTAAAGCATCGTTTAAAAGGTGAAAATAGGGTTGTGGTTCCTCTTAACACGAAAAATTTGATCACGACGGGTTAAATAGTCTTTGACTCAACAGCGGTGATCACAGATCGGGAAGACAGAAGATAAACAGAAAAGCCTTCAAGTGTCAGGGGATGGAGAGTTTCCCTGTTACTTGAAGGCTTGTTTTTGGTTATAGGGGTCGCGCCAACATTTTAACGAAAATATACGCTAAGCCTTCAAGCACGACCGGCTTGGCGTTTTTGTTTACTTTAAGGGCAACTTTCCTAACTTCGTCACCTACGATGAAACAAATCCAGAGAGTTGAGCGTCTAAATAGTAAGCCCTTCGAAAGGAGATCCTATGAAGCGATATATCTTTGTCTTTCTAATTGTGTTGGCCAGCGCAACGGGTTGCGAGGGGAAGGAATCTCCTCCAGCGAATAGTCCCGTCGTCTCGGTACTGCCGAGTACAGACGCCCATTCTTTTAAGCCGTATACCGATCATGTGCCTCCGAACCTAGAAGTGATGGGTTTAGAGGAGCGTAAAACATTATCGCTGTTGGGCCAAGAACTGGTAGCTCTACTGGATGATTATGTGCACGTGTTTAACAACCGCATTCCGCAAAAGGACGGAGATAAGTTCGAGGCAGTGGATACGGCGGGCTCCGTGCGGCATACGGAGGGAGAAACATTAAAGCTGAAGGCCACGGATCAGATTCGGGCGGATGGTCCCGTAGTCATCATTGTTGCTTATGCGGAATTACGCCATCAAGCGAGCGATCCGAATCCATTTTGGAGTGGAAAGCAACAATTCCGGTTTCAAATTGTAGATGAGAAGTTGAAGTTGGGGTACTGGAACGAATCAGCCCCATAGTCCTCTTTAGTGGCATTAGTAATAAAAAACTCAGTTTCTGCACACAAATCTTCGTATGTTCTTAACTTTCAGCACTTTAACATTTCTTGATAAAAGATGTTTATCGCTTACGATCCAAGTATGATCTTTAGAATTCCTCCTGCGAATCACAAGGAAGTTATATTTATTTCCTGAATAAATCTTAAAACCTTTTGCTAGGCTGTCGGAACAGAACTTTACACATTCCCCCCGATTCTGATTCGGAAAACCAACCTGACTAAACACATGTCGCTTCACGAGAAGGGTCGCTCCTTGAATAAGGGAAACATATTGATTAGCTAGCTTATAGTAACGAAGCAAGAGTAGATTTTTACCATTCAAATACATATAATGGGCTCTTTTCCCTACAATATCAGCGTTTGTCTTTAACATGATTCGCCTACTATCAGTTAAATAGTTGGGAGCATAATAATCGTCATCATCAAATTTAGCGATCAGGCTGTATTTCGATAATTTAACACCAAAGTTAAGGCAATAACCAAGCGATTTATGCTCCAGAAGGCTATATATGCGTACGTTCTTATATTGCTTTGCAGTCTTTATATACTCGTTTACCTTTAGGTTGTTATTATTTAATATGACAATAAGCTCTTTATTCCTATAATTTTGTCTGCTGTAGTTTTGAAAAAGGGTGTCCATGCACTGTCGCCGTTTGGTACAAGTAATTATGGAAATAGCATTTTTATTACGAGAAATATCTGGAGTTGCCATCACAGAACGCCCTTTGGCTTTCTTTGTACAAATTTTTTGTAATTCTTAACATTTGGGATTGTTTTATGATGAGCTATTAGTTCATTATCGCTGATGATCCATGTATGGTTGAATGAGTTTTTTCTACGTATTGCGACGAAATTATTTTTTCCTGCAGAATAGACTTTGTATCCCTTCTTTTTGCTTCTTATGCAAAATAGATCATCTTCACCAACGTTTTGATCAGGGAACTGAACTTTGTTCAATACGTCGCGTTTAATAACGAGTGTAGCTCCTGGAATCTTGGTTACGGGTCGATTTTCATCATGTGCGAAACGAAGTATAAGAGTCTTTGACCCACGTAAGTACATATAATGTGCTCGCTTTCCTATGATATCGGCATTTGTTTTTTGAAATGCCAGCAAGCTGCTAGTCAAATAATAGGGAGCGTAATAATCATCATCATCGAACTTAGCAATATAACTGTATTTGGTTTTCTTGACTGCGTAGTTTAAACAAGCGCCGAGAGAGGAATGTCCTGGAACGCGGTAAATGTGTATATTTTGAAGCTTTTTGGCTAATTGTTGATAAGGCGCAAGAGGTATCTTATTGTTGTTAACAATAATGATTAGTTCTTTCGTTGGATGGTATTGTCTATTGTAATTATTAAATAGATTTTTTAAATAGCTTTGGCGATTCGTGCAAGTAATAACGGAAACTCCCTGCTTTTTGATAGATTTCCTTGAGCCGTCATTCATTACTTCACTCCCCCTATCTGTGATGATTAATAATCCTCACTTTACTATATGTATACAGCTAGTAAGAGTAACGGCATATCAATAAAATAGAGAATAAGCACAAAACTTGGTGATATAGACAGTTTGGAGATCGCTTG
This sequence comes from Paenibacillus sp. SYP-B3998, assembly GCF_010820665.1. Classification (GTDB taxonomy): domain Bacteria; phylum Bacillota; class Bacilli; order Paenibacillales; family NBRC-103111; genus Paenibacillus_E. The sequence continues at coordinate 77,578 of NZ_JAAIKC010000005.1, forward strand.
CTCATTTGAGTTGGTAGGGACATGAGTGGGATGAGGGAATAAAGTCAGGTCACGATAGATATGTTCATATAAACAACTAAGGAGCTGCCATCTGTGCAGCTTCTTTTTATATCTTCATAAGCAAATCTATCTATCAGTACTATGAACTTTATATACGACAAAATATTAAATATCTGATATATTCAAAGGTATAAAATAACTATTTTGGGGGATTGAGGACCATGACGGGCAGTTTATTTAAAAGACTGATTTTAATTATTACTTTTAGTCTTATTATTTCAACGGTTTTACCATTAAGCTCTTCGAAAGTGAAAGCAAATTCGGTTTCGCAAGAAGTATCACAAACAAGTATTGATGTTGTTCCTGGACAGATTCTTGTAAAATACAAGCATTCCCCAGCTATAAGTAGCTCTTCATTCGGAGCTAAATCTATTTCTCCACAAATAAGTAACTTGAAGTTTCCGGAAGATACTAATATATCCGATAAAATTGAAGAGTTACAAAAAGATCCTAACGTTGAATATGCAGAGCCTGTCTATAAATTTTATTTAAACAAAGCTCCCCAATCTGGTACCGTTACTCAATCGATATATTTTGATAGAAATAACATGGGCTATATGGAGAATTGGGGTAAGACGGTAACCGAGCTTACTTATGCCTCCAATAATACCCCTCAACAACTAAGTTCCCAAGTCGTTGTTGCTGTATTGGATACAGGTATTGATTTAACACACATGGATCTAAAAAATTCTATCTTACAAGGGTATGACTTTATTAACAACAATAATACCCCCCAGGATGATAATGGCCATGGAACACACGTTTCTGGAATTATAGCCGCAAAAGCTCATGATAATTCTGGATTTACTGGAGTTGCCCCAGGAACTAAAATTATGCCCATCAAGGTTTTAGATCAGAATGGCGTAGGTACAACTGTATCCATGATAGCAGGTATTCAGTATGCTATTGACCATAAAGCTAATATTATTAATTTAAGTCTGGGTACCAGTGGAAATAGTAAAGTTTTACATGACCTTATAAAACAAGCCGTAAATAGTAATATTTTAGTTGTAGCTGCTACCGGTAATGAAAGCAGCAATTGGATTAATAACGAATCGGGACAACTTGATAATTCTCAAACGGATACAAGACGGAAAGCATCTAAAACTAACTATCCAGCATTGTATGATGAAGTAATTAGTGTTGGAGCTATAGAGCAATTAGATGATACAAGCTTAACTGTGGCTGATTTTTCAAATACATTAAAGGTTGATGTGGTTGCACCGGGTGTTAATATTTATAGTACCTATTTAAAAGGAGAGTATCGTGTTTATTCGGGTAGTTCACAAGCCACTCCATTTGTATCGGGACTTGCTGCCCTCATTAAAGCGAATAATCCTAGGATATCAGTTGCGAATTTAACTTCGCTCATTGAAAATACGGCTACTCCAATGCCTAATCTTAATTTGCCGTTTGATAATGTAGATCGCTACGGAAATAATTTCTTAGGAAATAAAGACTTTTACGGTCATGGGCTTATCAACGGAAAGATACCTTTTACACTCCCTAGGTTAGAAATCGTTCCTATCTTTGGAACGGATAATACGGTCACATTAAACGTATACGATAAAGATATTCATGGAGATAAAACAGATTTAAACTTTTACGTAAGTCTATATAATTTCTCAAGTGCTGAGGATTCAATTTATAGAAATGCAATTCTTTCTAGTGATTTAAATGTTAATGGAAGTCTTGTGCATGTAGTTGATGGGAAAGGATCTATTAGTTTTCATTTGTCAGCTTCTACACCTGATGCTTATCATTACATTTTTTATGTCGATGATGACAGCTATCGAGAACATATACGTTCAAATTCAATAGACCTTGTTCAAAAACCAAGTATGCCGCAGGTTGATCGTAATAGTGGTCTTTATCATGATAATATTAAGGTTGCATTAAGCAGTGCGCCGGGTTCAGAAATCGGCTATGCGTTACTTAATAACGATAATGATAGTGCAATCAAAAATTATACAGGCCCGATAACAATTAATAAAAATAGTACACTTGTTGCATTTTCCCTAAAAAACCATGTATACAGTGATACTGCTATATATACTTACACGTTTGCGCCACCAACAAATCCTCCTGTTGCTGGAGGGGGATTTGCTGGTGGTGGTGGCGGCGGAGGAGGCAGTAGCCAATTACCTCCGACCTTGAATGCGGATGGGAAAATGACTTATGATCTACAACCTGGCTATGTTGATTTATTGATAGCTATCAATTCAGATTCAAATGAAGTAATTCTAGATGCAAGGACAAAAGAAAAAATAGATATTCTTACAGTACAATTTGGCGCTGATATTATTCAGAAAGCTACGAAACGCAATAAGTCGATTATCATTAGGTCTAATGAAGCGACGTTAACAATTCAGCCGAATACGTTTAATGTCGAGAATGAAGCCAGTAAGATTCGATTCAAAGTATCTTACGGATCTGTGCCATCAATCCCTAATTTCAAGGCGGTTTCATCTATTTATGATTTTTCCTTAACAGAAGGTGAGAGTCAAATAGCGAAATTTAAGGCTCCAATCCAGGTTACCTTTGCCTATGATACGACCAAGGTACAAAACCCTAATAACCTTGGCGTGTATGTTCTCGATGAACAATCGGGTGCCTGGAACAGTGTGGGTGGTACGTTAGACGGCACTGGCCAAATAACAGCCTCGTTACCACACTTCTCCAAATACGCAGTTTTGGAGAAAACTTCAACAGATGATAAAGGACCCGTGACATTTACGGATATTCAGAGTCATTGGGCACAGAAGGAAATTGAGCAACTGGCCAGGAAGCAAATTATTGATGGCATGGATGACGCATCTTTTAAACCAGATTCTAATATGACAAGAGCACAGTTCGTAATGTTACTCTCAAAGGCATTGAAATTACAAAGTCATGGCAGTGCTCTAACTTTTGCTGACGTAGCTAGTGATTCATGGTATAAAGAATCAGTTTATGCGGCATATGAAGCGAATATAGTGAATGGTGTAAGTGATCATAATTTTGCTCCCACTGCTACAATTACAAGGGAGCAAATGGCCGTCATGTTGGTAAATGCTTACTTATACACAATGGGCGAAAAGCTCGAACAAATAGCAATTACACAAGAAGTTAAATATTCCGATGAGGGCAGTATCAGCGACTGGGCTAGATCTTATGTGAGGATAGCATCTGGATTGGGTCTACTAAATGGATCTAACGAAGGGGATTTTTCACCTGGGAAAGATACCTCAAGAGCCGAATCTGCCGTTGTTATCTACAGATTGTTAAATAAAATAAATAGATAAGCTCTTAAGGGGTCTGAGTTGTTTTAGCAAAGTATCTATGAAAGACAATAATCTAAATGCTAATAATAATTTCCTTTTAAGTTAACGGCAAATGATAGTTAAGGAGCAGCCAGCCTCGGCAGTTCCTTAACTATTTTTGCTATTATGACATGCAAGACACCAAGCCAAATCACAGGAGGATTTTATTATGAAGGTGAAGAAAAACAGCTACGCGTTTTTAGGCTCATAGCTTTCGATAGTAAAGATAATTATCGATAACATAACGGTACGAGTGACATACAAAAAGGCTAACCCAAAACGTCTCCCTCAAGCACCGAACTGCAAGTGCTTGAGGGGGACGCATATAGGTCAGCCTCTTTTACAGCTGTGGTTCGTTCTAGAACGGACTCATGCCGAGTGTATTCACTTTTTCGCCCATAATATTAACCCCCATCCTGGTTGTAATGTCACGATAATGACCGACACGGCGGCCGACTCGTTCATCAGTTTCGTCTTTATTGCCTTCAAAGTTCCCATTGATGATCATAATGGTAATGCCAAAACCCGCAGGAGTTAACCCTTTGGAGATGTCTGCTGCCGAAGGGGTCCAATCGCCAACTATTACATCGTGAGCCGATGGTTTCGGCGGTTGTGGTGTCATCCAGAACAGGATAGCTGTCATAAAGCCCAGTTTACCATCGTTCACAATAAGCTCTGGTTGCTGGAGCAGTGTATTTTGATTTCCATAGATAATTCCGCTAATTAATCCATAATTATAGTTCCAACTTAATTGAATCGGGCCGCGTCCATGATAGGATTTGCCCGGAACAGGTGGGAAGTCAGCATGAGATTGAACGTAACCAATGTTGGTGGAATTGATGTATGCTACTTCCTCATTCCAAAATAAGCCCCAACGGAGCGTGCCGCCAGGCGCGGTCGCCCAACCTCCGCCCGTTTCGTGCGCAATATTGGCGAGGAAAGCAGCCAGTTCGCGCTTGCGGTTTACAGATGAGCCTTCTTTAATAAATGAACCAAAATCAACTGTTTTGGAGATGATCGGGACCGTCAAGTTCCAAGAAGCGTTAAAGTCGGCATTTTGGTAGATGAGTGTTTCTGTCTTCGTTGTCTTGTTCAATCGGTATACGCGATTGTTCCATGTAGCTCCCTGCCGGTATTCGAGCTTGTACTTGATGTTCGCCACGTCGGTCACGGCTGCGATCAGGTTATCATACGAATAATAGTCTACTTGTCCTGGTTTGTAATACGGCTTTCCTGCGGCAAACGTATGCCACTCCGTCGAGCCGATGCGTAGCGGGAACAGCGCTTCATATTCTGTCTTCGGTAGGGCGCTCTGCACGGCTGAGACTGCATTGGCTGGCGAATATTGCGGATCTATACCACCCCATAGCGATGTAATTTGCGCATCGGTCAGTATGCGGCTTTGGCCGGCGTTTAATTCGCCTAGAGACGTTTTTACGTTAATGCTTAAACTTGCCGTTGTGTTATTTGAGCTATCTTTTGACTTTACGTAATAGGTGTATTGGGTATCCTGCTGCAAGCCAGTGTCGGTGTAAGTCAGCGTGGAAGCGTTTACCGAGGAACCGACTAACGTGCCGCCGCGGTAAATATCATATCCCGTCACAGCAATGTTGTCTGTTGCGGCATTCCAAGTCAATGTGATCGTGTTAGCTGTTTGCCCCGTCGATGCAAGATTTGTCGGAGCTGTAGGAGGGATAGTATCTGTACCGCCCCCCGTATCCGGACCAAGTAACAGCCACGGTGAGCTTGATGGAACACCCGCACCCGGTACATCGCCTTGCGTCCACCATTTGGCCTTGTACACATTGTTGGCATAGCTGACCTCATTGCCACCTACGTATACTTGAGTAGACACCCAAGGCGAGGCGGTTAATGAAGCTTGCTGCTGTACCGCATTCGCGGAAACTGACTTTGTAATCGCTTCCAATGGTGCGAATACGATTAATGCGGATAGTACAGCGATGCTTACACGGATTAGCTTGTTGCTTTTCAGCTTACGTTTCATAGTGATCCTCCTATACTAGTGAATTAACTTCACTTTCAAGTATAGGAGACTCTAAATCTATTTTCTATAGTCAGCAATAACTAAATTTTCTTAATTTTGCATAATTTGTCACATGTAGTTATGTGATGTTGTTGTTTATCTCATGGAAACTTTAGAACTGCTGGAGCACTTGTATGGACTTGTTGTGATACTATGATGAGATCGAATTGCAGAGCTTCACGGATATCGCGCTGATATCCCCATCGCTTTTTGCTAAGCATATTGACCCCGTGCATAATATCGATATTACAAGATCCTATGTAAAAGCCTTCTTCGATCAATATTTAAAAGGCGAACAGCAGGCGCTTCTGAATGGTCCGTCACCAAAATATCCTGAAGTAAAGTTTGACGAGGGATATACGAAAAAGAGAAATTAATTTGTATAGAGCGTTAAAGGGTAGGGGAACAGGCATGGAAGGAATGACACGCGGTGAACTGGCAAAGCGAACTGGGTTAAGCATGGCCACCCTCCGCTACTACGAGGAGAGCGGCATTCTGCCTGCTCCCCACCGGGTAGCGAATGGGTACCGGATATATACGAATGACTATTTGGTGAAGATTAAGTTCATCAAAGATGCCAAATCGTTAGGTTACTCGCTAAAGGAAATCCAAGAAGTGCTGCGAATGCTCAGTCAAGAGATGGCGACATCCACAACTATTTGCGATCGTTTCATACTTCCAATAAGTAATTAGTTCAGGGATGCCATTCATTTTAAGAGAAGTATCAAAGAACAATTCATTATCTTTGATACTTCTTTTTTTTGCCTTTATCTTATCAACCTTCTCTATAGTCCTCAACAATGACCTCTATGGCCCCTGTCTTAGGGTCCATTACAAATCCATGAACGGGAATTGCCCTGGGAAAAAGGGGGTGATTGCGGATCATTTTGACGCTGTGCATTACGCCTTCCTCCGCGCGGTCAAAGCCTCGTAAAAACTTGTCCATACGAATACCCGAATTTTCAAGCGTCTCTATAACTAGTGGATCGATACCGTGTTCGGCGAATTTAGTAACCATTCTCTTCGGGTCTATCTCTGTCATGCCGCAGCCGTGATGACCGATAACGATGACTTCGCGTGCCCCCAGTTCATACACGGCTACTAAAATGCTGCGCATAGCGCTGCCGAAAGGCTGGGTTAAAATGGCGCCCGCATTTTTAATGAACTTTGCATCTCCATTTTTAAAGCCTAGTGCCTTCGGGAGCAGTTCACTGAGTCGTGTGTCCATGCAAGTCAGGACAGCTACCTTTTTATCCGGATATTTGTCAGTTAAATAATCTTCATACCGCTTTTCTTTAACGAATTTTCTATTGAAGTCCAATAAGCTAGGGACGATTGACATAAAGTGACCTCCTTACATGATATGGGCTTTATCCACAGGTTGGACAGAAAGAGTGGAGAATATGACCAGCCGCACGGCTTAGCTGCGGTTCTTTGTTAAGATTAGCATCAAATCTGTATGGATAGCAAAAGTTCATATAACGATCAGGAGTAGGGGCAAGATTTATGGTAAAATTTTAATATTAGGGGGTGTTATTATGAAAAAGGTGCTTATTCTGGGTGGTACAAGATTTTTTGGCAAAAGGTTAGTGGAGCAGCTGATCAGCGAGCAGGTGGACATAACCATCGTAACGCGGGGGTACACTTCCGATTCGTTCGGAAGCTCAGTAAAGCGGCTGCAGGTCGATCGTACGGATCCAATTGCTCTACGCAATGCACTAGGTTCCTCAACATTTGATCTTGTTTATGACAACATTTGTTTCACCCCGCAAGAGGCAGAGGATGCAGTGGAGTTGCTTGCGGGGCGTGTAGGGAAATACATCGTGACTTCATCACTTAGTGTTTATCCTTTCGGAGAGCCTCGAAAAAAAGAGAGCGATGTTGACTCATACAGGTACCCTCTTCCGGTATCTTATCCGCCAAAGGAAGATTATGCAGAGGGGAAACGGTTAGTCGAAGCGGTATTGTTTCAAAAAGCGCCATTTAAGGTAGCGGCTGTACGTTTTCCAATCGTTTTGGGACTCGATGATTACACACGGCGTCTACATTTTCACGTTGAACATATCCAACAAGGGCTACCGCTTGGAATACCGAATCTGACCGCGCCAATGTCGTTCATCCGTTCGGATGAAGCGGCCTCTTTTCTCGCCTGGCTTGGCAGTTCCAATCTGGAAGGACCGGTCAATGCTTGTTCTCAGGGAGAAGTATCAATTGGACAAATCGTTTCTCTAATCTCGCAGGCCACTGGCAGACAGGCGAATGTTTTTAGCGAGACTGAAGAGGTACATATGTCGCCTTTTGGTATTCCCGAGTCATGGTATATGGATACGACAAAAGCCCAAGCAGCCGGATATTCATTCCAGAAGTTGGGCGATTGGCTACCCGAATTGATCCGAGAAATCGTTGTCAGCCAAACCAGATGACTTTTCGGACAGGCGCTATACATGTGGGTTGTTGCTGAGGATTAAGATAACTCAGGCTGTGCAGTTCAGTACCTATTGTCATATGGAGTGGAATCATGGCCGAATATCAAATATACTTGTAAGGCTAACTTCAAGGTGAGCTTGGAGGTAGATCTATCGATAGGGGAAGACGCTTCTAAATTACAAGTAACAATAATGAATGGAGAATTTAAAATAATGTCTAATTTGCCAAACTGCCCAAAATGTAAGTCTGAATACACCTACGAAGACGGAAGTCTTTTTGTTTGCCCGGAATGCAGTCATGAGTGGACTTTAGAAGTAGAAACCGAAAATAGTGAAGATAATAAGATCATTAAAGATGCAAATGGAAGTGTCTTAAACGATGGTGATTCTATAACGGTAATCAAAGATCTTAAAGTAAAAGGAAGCTCATTGGTCATAAAAATAGGTACAAAAGTGAAAAATATTCGTTTAATTGACGGCGATCATGATATTGATTGCAAAATTGATGGTTTTGGGGCTATGAAATTAAAGTCTGAATTTGTTAAAAAGATTTAAATTCAGTTTTAATCATACAGATCAGTTTGTATTGGAAGCCCTTTGTCTGCGTTTGCTTACGAAGATGTAGGTCAGAACGTAACATTTAAGTAGGAGGGACTATAAGTGGAGATAGGCGTGAGCACGTTTGTAGAAACATCGCCGGATGCTCAAACGGGCGAGGTGATGAGTCATGCGCAGCGTTTGCGTGAAGTTGTCGAGGAAATTGTACTTGCCGATCAGGTGGGCTTAGATGTATACGGGGTGGGCGAGCATCATCGCAAAGATTATGCGGCATCTTCTCCAGCAGTCTTATTGGCTGCGGCTGCGTCTCAGACGAAACGGATACGGCTAACAAGTGCAGTCACAGTGCTGTCTTCTGCCGATCCGGTGCGCGTGTTTCAGGATTTTGCCACACTCGATGGAATCTCGAATGGACGGGCGGAGATTATGGCGGGTCGGGGTTCTTTTATCGAATCCTTCCCGCTATTTGGCTATGATTTAAATGACTACGATGAACTCTTTGATGAGAAACTGGCGTTGTTATTGAAAATACGGGATTCTGAGAAAGTAACCTGGAGCGGTGGGCATCGGCCGGCTATTCATCAATTGGGCGTGTATCCGCGTCCGGTTCAGAATCCTTTGCCCGTGTGGATTGGCAGCGGAGGCAATAAGGAATCTGTTATCCGTGCAGGCTTGCTCGGACTGCCGCTTGTTCTGGCGATTATTGGTGGTAGTCCACTACAGTTTGCGCCGCTCGTGCAGCTCTACAAGCAAGCGGCAGCTCACGCTGGCCATGACGAATCGCAGCTGCCGGTTGCGTCACACTCGCACGGTTTTATTGCGAAGGATACCCAGCTTGCGGCCGATAAGTTTTTTCCCTCCACACAGGCATGTATGAATGTGATTGGCAAGGAGCGGGGCTGGGGGCATTATGACCGTTCAAGCTACGATGCTGCGCGCCGCTTTGAAGGAGCGCTGTACGTGGGCGACCCGGAGACGGTTGCCAGCAAAATCATTCACCTTCGTAAACACGTAGGCATCACACGTTTTATGCTGCACGTACCGCTAGGTACGATGCCCCATGAGGATGTAATGAAAGCCATCGAGCTGCTGGGGACAGAGGTGGCGCCTCGGGTTCGAGATGAAATATCCAGATGGGAAGCTGAGAACGAAGCGAAGCAGTAAACCGGCGCCTCTTATCTACTAGACCTATCGAAATCAACATCCTCTATAAATTCGATAACCTCGCCGTTTGGGCTGTGAATCACCGCATTCTTTAACACAAGCGGTGGTTCACCAAGAGAGAGCTGACTCGGTTTTACATATGGTTTTGCCCCGTGAGCAAGGGCCTTTTGGTAGATGTCGTCTACATTATCCACGTAAAACGCAAAGTGTAATAACGCCCCGTGAGCGATATCTCCGTCAGATGAGGCTTTTGTTCCTTGAGCAGGAATAACGGCTTCGCTATCAAAGATTTCAATGCAAGTTCTTTGATCCGTCGAAACCAGCATAGAAGCTTCTTTGATCTGAAAGGAAGGCAGACTCCAATGATGTCCTACTTTAAACCCTAAGACTTGCGTATAAAATGCGATAGTCGCTTTATAATCCTTGGCTTGTATAGCCACGTGAGCAAGACCTTTTACGCTCATCCACAATCTCTCCTCATCCATAAGTTGCTTTTATTATAGTGCTATTAAATTGAAAATTACATGTAATATATGAGGAAATGAGAGTGAAATAGCTTAAAATATAAGTTATTTCAATTGAATAACATTACTATCGTGAATTCGAAGCAGGAGGTTGCTTGATATGTATTATTTCATTGATGACATCGATAAAAAAATTATGCAATTGCTCCAGCATAATGCCCGAATGTCGGTTTCTCAAATCAGCAAAGAGATATCCATGTCCCAACCTTCGGTTAAGGAAAGGATTCTCAAGCTGGAGGATAAAAAGATCATTTCTGAATATTTGACAGAATTTAATTTAAGGAATCTGAATCGTGGCACGACCACTTTCATTCTAATCAAGACAGAGCATTGTCAGGAGTTAGTTGATTTTTGCAAAGCAGCCAAAGAAGTAACCGACCTGTTTCGCATAAGTGGAGAGTTTAACTATCTCATCAAGGTTCAAACCTCATCGGTAGAGGAAATTGCAGCATTTCAAGACTCACTTGTACAGATAGGGCCTTCCAAGTCTCATATCAGTTTGAAAAATATACTTGAAAACAGAGTTTTACTCTAAATTACCTATACATATAGCGAAAAACCCGTTAAGCGGCTAAATTTGCCGATTAGCGGGTTTTCTTAGTTTCATTAATGAGGAGGTTGCTACAACTATTTGAACTTAAATTTACTGATTAATTGCTGCAGATCACCCGCCATGTGAGACAGTGTGGCTGATAATCCGGTAACTTCCTCCATCGAAGCTAGCTGCTCCTCAGCAGCAGAAGCAATGCTTTGCGAGTTATCTGAAGCGAGCTTTGCAATATTGGTAACATTCTCGCCGCTTGCTGAGATTTCCTGTACACTAGCTGATATTTGTTGCGTAATACTCGCCAAATCTTCCGTTTGCTGCGAGATTTGACTGGTTAAAGTAGAAATGTCACTAAATCTTAGCTCGGTTTCTTTAGCGATTTCAAGCCCAGCTGAGACTTCTGATTTTACTTTGCCCATCGTTTGAATTGATTGTTCCATATTTCTTTGCATTTCTTCGATTAACGTTGAAATTTGACCTGAGGAACGATTGGATTGATCCGCTAGTTTTCTGACTTCTGAAGCTACAACAGAAAATCCGCGTCCATGTTCACCTGCACGGGCAGCCTCAATAGCCGCGTTCAATGCTAACAGGTTAGTTTGCGTAGAAATGTCTGTAATTACGTTTAACATTTCATTGATTTGTTGGGTCCGCTGTTCCAACAGTTTGATGACTTCATCGGATTCATTTACCGATTTACTGATGGAATTCATTTGCTTAACCGTGTTTTGTACGGCGATCCCGCCTAGATCAGCGGTTTCTCTTGTATCCGCAGAAGATTCCGCAATCGTTGAAGAACTTTCGGCGATACGCTGCATACCAACGGATATTTCCTCCAGAGAGGTTGTTGTTCTTTGCAGGGCGAATTGCTGTTCTTCGGCTCCATTCGCGGAATCTTGAATAGCTATCGTAATTTGTTCGGTAGCTTTGCTTGTTTGTTCGGCGCTTGTCGTTAAATCGCTAGATGAACTGGCAACCTGTTGAGAAGACACGTGGACTTCGCTAATGAAATGTTTCATATTATGGATCATGTTGTTGAAGTCTTTGGCCAATTCGCCAACCTCATCCTTGGAACTAACTTTAGCCTCTTCTACCGTAAAATCGCCAGTGGCAACTATATTTAGTTTCTTGGCAATGAGCTGAATCGGCTTAGTGAAGCGAGTTGAAACAAAAGCGGCAATGACAGTACCCACAAGAATCGCAATGCTGCCGATAAGTAAAACAAGGTTTAATATATGCGTGGCTCCGCTGTTAAACTCGGAAAGATAGGCTCCTGAACCAACAATCCATCCCCAATGGGAATCCATCTCAACATAGGATATTTTAGATTCAATAACTGTCGAATTGGCTAACTTCCATTTATAAGTTAGGAATCCACCACCGCTTGTACCTATTCTAACAATTTCTTTTCCCAGCATCACACCGTCTTCGGTCTTAACATCCGTTAAGTTTGTTCCCTCATTAGAAGGATTCATAACAGAAATTGCATCCTTATTGGCAGCCCAAGGGTATCCTGTTTTACCAACCGTATATTCAGGTTTGATCGTACGAGCATTTTTCTCATTCTTTTTGCCTAGCAACTCTTGTCGAACTCTCTCTTGCGCATCTTCGAGGGTAAGCTTACCCTCCTCTACTTGTGCATTCATGACATTAATCATTCCGATAACAGACTTTACGCTTTGTTTAAGTTGACTTTTCCCTACTTCGTCTAATTTAGCCTTTGAAGACTGGTACGTACTTATTCCAATAACGACTGTGGGGACCAGTAGAATAAATAGGCAGAGAATAATTAGCTTTGTTCTTAGTGATTTTAACCGAAATTTCATGTGAAGAATCCTCCTATAGTAGTAAACAAGTTGTCTATTCTTCATATATCGGTCATGCTAACGGCAAAGCTTAGTAAAAATGCTGGAATAGAAGCAAAAAAATCTAACAATTTTCTTTTTTTAAATGTATCAGTACGTATGGTGGTTGTTGATGAAGCTGTTGACAGGAAAGCTTAGAAACATTATTATGTATGTTAGTGATAACTAACATTTTGAAAGAAGTGAAATCGTGGGAAATAATGAATTAAGCACCTCAGATAAGATTCTTGCTGCCGCCATAGCGTTGTTTGAAGAAGCGGGATTCAAGTCCGTAACGATGAAAGATATTGCATTAGCTTCAGGAGTTAGTGAGATGACAGTGTTTAGGCATTTTGGAACAAAAAATGGTGTATTAGAAGCAGCTATTAACAAGTACTCTTATGTCCAACCGATGAAGAAGCTATTCGAGGAACAGATCGTCTGGGATTTACATAAAGATTTATTATTAGTCGCCAAAACGTACCATGAATCCATGCATAGAAATCGATCCGTTATTTTCATTGCTGTGCAGGAGCGGAACACGATGCCCTGGATTTCAGAACTTGTTTATGAAATTCCCAAACAATTGAAAGAACTGTTAGGTGGTTACTTTCGCGAAATGCGGGAAAAAGGAGAGCTGATCGATACCGATCCAGAAGCCCAAGCGGTTGCTTTTATGACCATGAACCATGGATACTTTTCAGCTCATAATCCCAATATTAAGGCTATAACAGAGGATGTATTTATCGCGAATTCTGTACAAACGTTCGCTAGGGGGCTAAAGCCCTAATTTTTTTGTTTATTATGTTAGTTATCAATAACAAACATTGGAGGAATAGACGATGAAAAGACAACATACTGTTGATAAACCGGATGTGGCCGATAAGCTGCTTCGCGTTCTGTTCTTTACACTTATTATTTCGGTTATGAATGCATCGATGTATAATGTGGTTCTCCCAAGGATTCGCTTGGACTTTCATCTTTCGGCCTCTCAAGTGAGTTGGGTGGTCACTGGATATTTGATTATTTATGCAGTAGGCGCGGTCATGTATGGAAAACTTGCGGATAAGTATAAGCTGAAAAATCTGCTGACCTTTGGGTTAACTTTTTTTGCCCTTGGGTCATTAATGGGAATGATAGCAAGTGAATATTGGATGCTAATTGCCGGGCGTATGATGCAAGCTGCAGGGGCAGCGGTTATTCCAGCTATTGCTATGATTATTCCTATTCGGTATTTCTCACCAGAGAAGAGAGGGCTAGCCTTAGGAACAAGTGCGGTCGGTATGGCGCTAGGAAATGCATTGGCCCCGATCGTTGGGGGATTAGTTACAAGTGTGGGGAACTGGCGTGTTCTCTTCGGGCTGTCCATCATCATTCTTTTGACGTTACCGTTCTTTAGGAAGTACTTGGGGGATGAACAAAGGAACACAGGTCGCATCGACTACTTGGGTGGCGTCTTACTGGGCGGGACGGTGTCCTTACTCATGCTGAGTATTACGTATGGGAATTCAATGTTCTTAATATTCGGTCTTGTTCTGTTCGTTCTTTTTATCCTGCGAATTCGATTTGCAGTGGAACCTTTTATAGAACTCGGACTTTTTCGAAATAAAGCCTACACGATGGGACTAATAATCACATTAATTAACACCGGCGTGGTTATGGGTATTCCATTCCTAACTCCTCAGTTGTTGGCAAATGTTAACCAGTTGTCCCCTGCCAGTATAGGATTCGTTATGTTCCCTGCGGCTCTTGCTTCGGCTCTCATGGGAAGAAGAGGAGGGAAGTTGGCTGACGCAAAAGGAAATTCATTGCTCGTCTATACAGCAATCTCTCTACTGCTTGCCTGCTTTACGTTGTTATCCCTCTTTGCAGGCATGTCACCCATTTATATCATGTTGATCCTAATCCTCGGTAACTTGGGGCAAACCTTCATGCAAATTTCACTATCGAATACGATTTCGCAAACCCTTGTTAAAGAGCAGGTTGGAGTCGGAATGGGGCTATTTTCAATGAACATATTTATTGCCGGGGCTATATCGACGGTGGTTATTGGTAAAATACTGGATTTTGATGCGTCATCAACACAATGGAATCCTTTTTTGTTAAATAGATCTGGCTTGGTGTACAGTAACATCTTTGTCGTCTGTGCCGTGCTAGTTTGTATCCTGTTACTTTTATATTATTTGCAGTTTGGGCTTTCGGATGCAAGGAGGGCACGGAATAAGTCGCAGCCGCAGTTGACTCTATAGTCAAAGAAAATCAACTAAAACCGTTGGAAAGGAACATTCCCAACGGTTTTTATCTGTAATTCTACAAATTCTCAGCCATACCTCTTATTTCTTCAACAATAAATACATAAAATAAGGCGCCCCAATCAAGGCGACCATAATACCTGCTGGAATGCCATCAGGGTCGAAGATATTGCGTCCAATGGTATCTGCAAATAATAATAGCCATCCACCAATCAGAATGGCGACTGGAATGAATAATTGGTTTCTAGGTCCAACTAAAGCTTTTGCGATATGTGGAGCCATGAGTCCAATAAATGCAATTCCCCCTGTGACAGATACGGCAGAAGCTGCCAGAGCTACGGCTGTTAGAAGTAAAACGACGCGCTCCTTTTCAATCGATACCCCAACGCCGATGGCGACGGGTTCGCCCAGTCCAAGGAGATTCAAACGATTTGCTTTGTATAAAGTAAATGGAATGAGCAGGGCCAGCCACGGAACAATGGCCCAAATAAAGGGCCAGTCAGCTCCCCAAATGCTCCCAGCTAACCATTTTGAAATAAAATCGACCTTTGTACGTTCAGCAGATGAGATGATAACAACCATAATTCCGGAAAGGGCCATTGAAAACCCGACCCCAATGAGCACTAATCTTACGGGCTGAAGGCCAACTTTTCTGTTATACGAGAGTGCGTAGATCAGGCATGCCGTGATTAAGGCCCCTATAAATGCGACAAGCGGTAGCAGATACACAAATGAGCCTGCATGGATAGGGAAAAACAAAAAGAAAACAGCAATGGCAACGCCAGCTCCAGAGTTGATACCTATAATACCTGGATCGGCTAAATCGTTTTGTGTAATCCCTTGTAAAATAGCGCCAGATAGTGCAAGGCCCATCCCTGCTAGCAAGGTAATCATGATTCGTGGTAATCGAACGGAAAATAAAACGAAATGCTCTTTAAACGTACCTTGACCGAGAAGGGTGGGGAGCAGTCTGTCATAGGATAAAGAGGAATACCCCATCCCCATTCCGAGAACGATCGTAATCACTATCAGCGCTAGTGCGCCACCTACTAGGAGTCGTTGTTTTTTTATTAAAGCAGGATGAATCATGAGAAGGCTTTTCCTCCTTTACGCTCGATTAACAGGAAGAAAGGTAGACCCATCATGGCAACAATTGCGGCCACAGGCGTTTCATAGGGAGAATTGATCGTACGTGCAAGCGTATCGGCAAACAGCATGAAAGTAGCTCCTAAAATCGCTGACATTGGAATAATGAAACGATAATCTGTTCCAACAACGGCTCGAACGATATGGGGAATCAATAGACCGATAAATGCCATATTCCCGACTAGCGCAACAGAGGCACCGGCAAGTATGACAACAATGATAAAAAGAATCGTCTTAATTTGCAGCGTCTTTTGGCCTAATCCAACGGCAACTTCCTCACTTAAGCTAAGGATAGTAAGCTGTTTGGAGAGAATAAAGGAAATAAGCGTACCGATGATAATGATTGGAGCAATGGCTTGGAGCTGGCCCCAAGAAGTACCGATCATTCCTCCAGCTGTCCACATGGACACATCTTTTGAAATCTTGAAGTAAATGCCGATACCTTCTGAAATTGCATAGAGGAACGCAGAAACAGAGGCTCCGGCCAACACAATACGAAGAGGGGAGAAGCCGCCTTTCTTCATTGCGCCGATCCCGAAGACCATTGTCGCACCTATGGCAGCTCCAATAAAACAAGCAATCATAATCCCAAAGTAATTGGCGGATGGGATGAATGCAATCGTACACGCGAGCGCGGCATTGGCTCCGGCAGTTAAACCAAGTAAGCCTGGGTCAGCCAGCGGGTTTCTCGTCATTCCTTGCATGATGGCACCGGAAACCGCCAGTGCGGCCCCAACAAAAATTCCTGCAACTTCACGCGGCAAACGAATCTCACGGATGATGGAAATTTGATCGCCGGAGGCAGATGAGGTTAGAGCTAGCCATACATCTTGGAAGGTAGTGTCTGCTGCTCCGAACACCATGGCAAGAACAAACATACCCACAAACACAAGGATTCCAGCAATTAGTTTATATCCATAGGGGATGGAACGTTGATTTTGTGTATTCATCAGTCTCATCTTTTCTTTGTATAAGATAAGGAGGAATTCTCAATGAAAGAATTCCTCCTTTGTAGCTTTATTTACCTAGTAAGTTTTTAATGAAGTATTCAAGTTGGTAATCTAGGGTTAGTGGATCATTGAAGTAGAATTCTTTCGCATTTACTTCAAATAATTGTTTGTTTTTAACAGCGGGCATGTTTTTGTACGTATCTGTTTGTTGGAATGAATTATCAGCATCCGGGTTTTTACTGAGAATGACATAGTCACCTGCATATTGAGGAAGAACCTCTAAGGACAAGGCATAGAAACCGTCTTTTAAAGCCATTTCTTTCACTTTTTTAGGCATCTCCAGCTTCATTTCCTGATAAAGAATTTCGGTGCCGCGGCCCCAGTTGTTCCCGAAGACGTAGAGCTGTTTGTCGGAGCTTTCAATGACAGAAATTGTTTTGTCAGCCCCAATTTTCGCCTTAATGTCCTCTCCAGCTTTCTGTGCTCGTTTTTTGAAGTCATCAATCCAAGTTTTAGCTTCTTTCTCTTTATTCAAAAGTTTGCCGATCTCTAGTTGTTGGGTTAGATAGTCTACCTTTGCGTATGTATATGTCACAGTAGGAGCAATCTGTTTTAATTTATCAATGTTTTTAGTATCGGAGAGGCCGATGATTAGATCAGGCTTTAATTCGATAATTTTTTCTAAGCTTTCATCGGATACCTCTTGAACATCTTTTAATGCTTTCTCAAAGCGCGGATTCATTTTCGACCAAGAGTCTACACCGACAAGCTTTACATTTAGAGCCATTACGTTCCCTGTGAAAGATGAGAGGACCACGACGCGCTGTGGATTGCTCGGAACATCAATGGGACCATTTTCAGACTGGTAGGTAATTGTTGTTGCTTTATTCTCAGCCTTAGTTGGGTTGCTCTCTTGTTTGGTTGTTGCGCTATTGCAGGCACTAATTGTTAAGACGATCAATAGTAGGAATGGAACGAGTAGTTTTTTCATGCTGTTAGTCTCCCTTTAATAAATTGTATGTGAAACACATTGGTTTGTTGGTTCGAGGATCGCGTCCGATTTCCGCATCAATATGGAACACTTGCTTTAATACCTCATGCGTCATTACTTCTTCGCAGCTTCCTGCCTTCACGATTTCGCCGTCCTTTAAAGCGATTATATAGTCAGCAAAACGAGCAGCCTGATTTAAATCATGAAGCACCATGACAATGGTACGTTCCTGTTCCAGATTTAATTTCTGCAAAAGCTCCAGAACCTCTAATTGATGTGCCAAATCCAAATAGGTTGTAGGCTCATCTAGGAAAATAATTTCTGTCTCTTGTGCAAGCGCCATAGCGATCCAAACGCGTTGTCGTTGACCTCCCGATAGCGCATCGACGGGCCGATACTTAAAGTCTTTGGTTCCAGTGACTTCAAGTGCCCAATCGATTACCTCATAATCCCTCTTCGCTAAGCGGCCGAAGCCTGTTTGATACGGAAAGCGACCATAAGAGACTAGTTCACCCACGGTTAACCCGCTTGCACTCTCTGGTGCTTGTGGTAGAATAGCCATCTTCCTAGCCAGTATTTTTGTACTTTCTTTTGTAATAAGCTCTCCATCTAGAATGATGGATCCAGAATGATGCGAGATAATGCGAGTGGTTGCTTTTAATAGCGTGGATTTCCCGCAGCCGTTTGCCCCGATAATTGTAGTGATTTTTTTATCTGGAAACTCTACACTGAGATTTTTGACAATTAAACGTTCACCATAACCAATGTTTAGTTCATCTGTATATAGGCGAACCATTATGTAACCTCCATGGATAAAAAATAAATGCGCAACTAGTTAGTGATAATGATTATCAAAATCAACATATTACACACTTTAATGCCATGCATTTAATTTGTCAACATGTGCTTAAGATTGTAAAAGGGAAAGAAACGACGTATATTTAATTGAGAATGATAATCAGTTACATTAATTGCTAAGGAGTGAGGACATGGAACAACAGGATCTATTTGATGTGACAATTATTGGGGGAGGCCCAGCAGGGCTGTACTCAGCTTTTTATAGTGGACTTAGAGAAATGAAGACAAAGCTTATTGAGTTTCAAACACAACTAGGAGGTAAAGTTCATGTATATCCTGAGAAAATGATTTGGGATGTTGGAGGGCATACGCCAATTCCAGGATCAATACTCATTGAAAAGCTTGTGGAGCAAGGATTAACGTTTCATCCTGAAGTCGTGTTGAATGAAAAGGTAGAGTCGATCACGCGTAATGAAGAAGGTATTTTTGTATTAAAAGCAGCTTCGGGCCAAGAACATTTTTCGAAAACGGTTATTGTGGCTGTTGGCGGGGGAATATTGAGTCCGCAGAGGCTAGAGATTGAAGGCGCGGAGAGATATGAGGTCTCGAATTTAAATTATACCGTGAAGTCTTTAAAACGTTTCAAGGACAAGACGGTGATTATTTCAGGTGGGGGAAATTCTGCAATCGACTGGGCCAATGAATTAGAGCCAGTAGCCAAACAAGTTTATTTAACCTACAGAAAAGATGCGCTCACGGGCCATGAATCACAAGTAAAACAGCTAATGAACAGCTCTGTTGTTTGTTTCCTGAATACGTCGATTACAAAATTAATCGCTTGCGCTAATCACGAGGCTATTGAACGTGTTGTACTGACAAATCATGAGACAGATGAGGTTACCTATCTGCCGATCGATGAAGTAATTATTAATCATGGTTATGAACGAGACAGTACATTGCTGGAAAAAAGCGAATTGAATATTATGCTTGAAGATAATTTTTATATTTCAGGCAACTCCGCTAGCGAATCTTCGATAGATGGACTTTATGCTGCTGGGGATATTTTGAAGCACGATGGGAAATTGCATTTAATCGCTGGGGCATTCCAAGATGCAGCGAACGCTGTTAACAAAGCGAAGCAATATATTCAACCGGATGCAGAGAAGAGCGGCATGGTATCTTCGCATAATGAAGTTTTCAAAAAGCGTAATCGAGAATTAGTTAAGCATATGATGAGCTAATCGGGACAGCCCCTTCTACCGTTTCGTGGAGGGGCTGTTCCTAAAACTATCGACCGATAGGATCGAAAAATTAAGAGCCGCTATGAACCTCAGATTTCGTATAATAAAGCGCATTGAATATGAAGAATAATACAAAAATTATTCCACTGGGATACAAAGGGTTAAGAACAGCGATATCCACGTTTGATTTAATCATCTCGAGCAGTAGTACAATCATTGAACCGAAAGGGAAATAACTTACCAAAGTAATGCGATCTGGAATATGGTCTTCGACTCCTTGAATTGCCATCATATTAATGAGAATGGCAATGATCCCAAGCACAACTGGAGGGATGAAGCTTTTGCCAACGATCCCGGCGGTCATCGTCATTGGGATCAGCAGAGCTTGCAGTGCCAGCATCCATAGGTACGTATCGGTATATTTCCAAAAGAGTTCTCCCGTAATCGATTGACTGCCTATTAAGCTGCCTGACAACCAAATGAATAAATAATTCAATACAAATATCGTAACTGATAGAAGAAGGATAACGACCATTTTTCCAATTAAAATCGTAACGCGGCGATAAGGATATACCAAAAGTTGATTAACCGTACTATCACTGTACTCTCGAACTACAACATATCCAGAGAGCATCGATAACAACATCGGCCCAATCATTATGTTAAGAAACAAAAGATTATTAGTTAAAAGGTTAGTCCAAACCATCGACTTAAGTTCCCCGAAAGTTGCTATTAGCGCTGGAAGCATAGCGCCGATGATCGTTAACCAGAGGATGTTTGATCGCTTCAGTTTCAGTAATTCGGTATAGAGAACATTAAGCACTTAGACCACCCCCCGTCAAGCTTAGGAAATAATCCTCCAGGTGATTTCCACTACATCTATGCCATTCTCCACCAGTGTTCGATTAATCATTGCCGATTCAGATAGCTGTTCGAACACTCTTACAATCCCTGGCTCGGGGACAGAGTAGTCATGAATGTGCAGCTTCTGTTCCAGCAGCATGACCGCTTGGCGATCATTGCTTACTTTGAACTCAACACAATGCCTATTTTTCATCTGTAGAACTTGTTGTTCTATTTCCTCAACTAATTTTCCATTATGAATAATACCTAGTATCGTAGCCATCTGCTGAACTTCGCTTAAGATATGACTCGATACCAGAACTGCAATATGATGCTTTGAGGCCAGCTTAATAATTAAATTGCGAATTTCTTTTATTCCAGCTGGGTCCAAGCCGTTCGTAGGCTCATCGAGAATAAGCAGCTCTGGATGATGCAATAGGGAACGGGCAATGCCAAGACGCTGCTTCATCCCTAGTGAGAAGCTTTTCACTCTTTTATTGCGGGCATCCAGTAAGCCCGCTTGTTCCAGTGACTCTTCAATGCTCGCTTTGTTCCCCATGCCCATCATTCGGCGGTGAATGTCCAAGTTCTCTACAGCAGTCAGATTTGGATAAAATCCCGGCATTTCAATCATCGAGCCGATACGTTCAAAAGCAGCCCTACGATCCGACTCCACTTTCTGCCCGAACAACTCAATTTGGCCCGATGTGGGTTGTATGAGACCCATAATCATTCAAATTGTCGTCGTTTTACCAGCACCATTCTGACCGAGAAAGCCGTAGATTTCTCCTCTCTTCAAGGAGATGTTAATACTGTCGACTACCGTGTGATCTTTATACTTTTTTGTAAGGCCGCTTGTTTCCAAAATGTATTCCATTTGTCTCCAACCTCCTACACGTTTTGCAAAGCAAAAACTGATCCGTAAGTATTCACTTTGGTTGGATTTAATTATATAGAATAGGATTTAAAATCGATTTAACTATTTCTTACGTTTTCCTTAAGTTACCTTAGGCAAGAAGAAGGAAAAGCTGGTCTTTTCATTTGGGATGCTAATAACATGAATTTGGCCTTGCTGATAGCGTTTCTGGAAGCTTTCCCTGTGTAAAGATGCTCGAATATATGTGGCAAATCCATCTCCGAGATGCCTCGACCCCAGACATCGACCCATACGCGTTCATCCTCTTCACGAACCCCAATATCAATCATTCCGCCGTCTCTACCATAACGAAGCGAATTAGAAAGAAGATGGTTCATAATTCGGTCGAGGGCAGCAAGGCAGCAGCGTAAAAGTGAGAATTATCGTCACGCCACAAATGTGCGGCAAAACTTTTTATATTTTACGTAAGCATCTTTTACCTTTCCTATGGCCACTGCTCAGAACGAAGCTAATTCTATCATTCAGACAAGCGGTTGCCATGGAGGCAAGCCTATCCTTCTTAGGTATCGGAGATCCCAATCACCCTTCTTGGGGGAAAATGCTACAGTTGGCGTTCTCCAGCAATGAGACGTGGTTGACGGAATCATGGCAGTGGACGGTAATTCCACCGACGCTGAGTATTTTACTAGTTACGATAGGTCTCGCTTTATTAGGGGAAAAGACGATCCCCTTGTCCACAATGGAGAAAGAAACTGGCATGAAAAGAAAAGCTTTGACGCAAGCTCCTGCAATTGTCGGGCTGACAGGGGGAGCTATCACAGCTGATCAATTGAGTGTCTCCTATGGGAATCATACTATTTTACAGCCTGTATCCTTTGAAATTACTGCTGGTAGCGTAACAGCGCTGATCGGAGAGTCGGGCTCAGGTAAAACAACTTTGGGAAGGGCTCTTTATGGGCTACAGCCGAAGGAATCGGTCATAGGGACTGTGCTAATTGGAGGGAAATCTATTTACGGAAGTGGCCCAAAAGGCACTATGAAGCGATGGTGAAGCCTCGGACCGAAAGAGAAAAGCGTATCGAGGCAGGACGAAGTTTACGGGAGGTACAGCTCGATGATAAGCTGTTAGACCGTTATCCTCACGAATTAAGCGGAGGTATGTTGAGCCGGGCATTGATCGCCCTCGCTCTCGTGAACAAGCCTGAGGTGTTGATAGCAGATGAACCTACGGGCTCGCTCGATCCGATTGTTAAGCGCGAAATCTTGGAGCTTCTAATTACGAAAGTCAGGGAGCATCGAATGACGCTACTGCTCATTAGCCACGATATTAGGGCTGCTCGTTATGTGGCTGACCGAATTATGGTAATTGGGGATGGACAAATTATAGACGATGAAGTGCGTGTACAGCAGTAGTGGATAAATATCTCGAGTGCAACATGAATAGAAGGCATATGAGCGGGTGGAGGAGTTATTGGATTTAGTGAAGCTCTCGCGTGAGCTGCTGGAGCGCCGACCTTCAGAATGTTCGGGCGGGCAGAAGCAGCGTGTCGCCATTGCACGGGCACTGTCTCTTTCCCCTGCTCTGCTCATAGCTGACGAAATTACGTCGGCCCTTGATCCAAAGACGGAGGATGAAATTCTGAAGCTGCTCGTTTCTTTAAAAAACGAGCAGCGAATGTCAATTCTGCATATTACCCACCGTTTGGAATCCATTGACGGGTTTGCCGATCGTATGGCAGTTATGAAAGACGGCGTAATTGTTGAAGAGAACCTTACAGAGGAAGTTCTGCGTAATCCACAAGCTGACTATACGCGGGCTTTGCTTGAGGCATGTTCGTTTGGGTAGTGGAGCCTGCTGGAGAATCTGTCATCTCACGCAATTGAGGGACGAATTTCGATATTCAAAAAAGCCAAGTTCCCCTAAATGAGGAAGCTGGCTCTTTTTAAATTATGAATCAGGATTTCAGGTATCCTGGGGATATAATGAGCCGCAGCACAAAACCTATGAAACCTCAATTACGGTTCCCTCTTCGTATCTACGAACGCTTCACACCCAAAGCTTCAACCTTAGCCAACCACTTTTCGCGCTGTTTGTCAGTTGAAGACTTGATTGGACCTAGTTCTGTAATTTTGACAGGATTAATTCCGGAGTATTGCAAAGTGCCTCGCTTCATAATAAGGTGACCAGCTTGTTTGTACACCAATCGATAGTACCAGGAGGGCGAGTCCATAGTTACAATGAGACGGGCGGACTTCCCCTTTAATAATTTATCCCACATGGCGGAATTTGGACGAGTTTTATAGGCGAAGCCAGGCAAAAACACACGATCGATGAACCCTTTCATGACGGCAGGGACCGTTCCCCACCATATTGGATATACGAAGACGAGGTGATCTGCCCAACGAATCGTCTCTTGAGCGGCGAGCAAATCTGCTTCTAAATCCATGCGTTTACTGTACCCAAATTTCAAATTGGGTTCAAAATCCAAGGAACCTATATGAATACTGCGTACAGCCGAGCCGCTGGCGATTGCACCTTTCTTGTAGGCCTCAGATAAAGCGGTGCAGTAGCTTTCGGCATAGGGATGTCCATTAATGATGGCTATGTTTGGGTGCATGTTCATATCTCCTCTTATTAGAGCCATTTTACTGGCTTCGTTTATTCATCTATCATCACTGTGCGTGTTAAGATATAGTAAGAATAAAGGAAATGAAGCGATATAAATATGATGAAACGTGCCAAAATCTTATTCTTACGTGCAGAAAGGAGGATTGAGTTTTTGCCAACCTACACTGGAGTATCTGTCTCTCTTGTTTATCCGATTGTGAAAACCATTGTTATCAAGGGACATGACAAAGCTGATTTTTTTAGAAGAGCAAATATAGATGAATCGTTTCTCCATGATACGGAGGCTCGCTTGTCGGGAGAAGACCTTGAACGTATGACCGAGTTGGCCGCTGCAATTACCTCAGATGAAATGTTTGGATTACATCAGGGACAGAACATAGAAGTTTCTGATTTGGGCATTTTAGGCTATGTCATGCTGCACTCAAAGACCATCGGTCAAGCTTTAGCTGCTTACCAAAAGTATAATGTTATCGTATGCAACGGATACAACATCAGTTGGGAAGTGGAGGGGAACGATGTCATCATTACGATGTCGTCTAATCATGTGCACAGGCAGCCTGCTCGACACTGCATGGAGGATATGGGGAGTTCGTTGTATCATTTGATGATAAGGCTAAGTTGCAGGCCTATTTCTTTAAAAGAGGTGGATTTTACCCACGCGCTCTCCTCAGAGCTGGAAGCGTATAGATCTGTATTGGGGATAACGCCTCGGTTTGGCAAAGATGCGAACACGATTCGTATGAGCAAAGATGTTCTGGAATATCCCATTTTATTTGCGGACCCGAAGTTATTAGGAACCTTCGAGGTCATCGCGGAGGAAGCAAGACAACGATTTATGCGCGGTCGCGTATTTTCGGACCAGTTGTACAATTGGATCATCAAGTGCATGCCGATGTATTTTCCGAGTTTAAAGGATACAGCAAGGGCATTCAAAATGAGCGTAAGGAGTATTCAAGCTAAGCTAAAGCAAGAAGATACAACTTATCAAGATCTGATTCATCGTGTTCGAAGAGAGCTTGCTGTTGGTTATTTGGCTAAAGCGGAGTATAAGGTTGCAGAGGTTGCTTATCTTCTTCATTTCTCAGAGCCAAGCGCGTTCCAAAGCGCTTTTAAGAAGTGGACCGGGGTAACGCCAAGACAGTATAGGATGGACTTAATAAGCGGGAGATTGCAGGCGTAAGCTCAGTAGGGGCACTTTTGTTTGCGAAAAGAGCGTCAGCAACGATTGTGAGCGAACGGAGCTATGTGAGGAAGTAAGCCTAACTGCTCTGAATGGCAGTGAGGGAGGAATTTAGATTTTGATGTCGAAATGCTAGACTACTATGATGTCTAAAACGAAAATACTTCTAATAACGGGCCTATTCCTCGTTCTACTGACTGGATTACGTATTCTGTGGAATTCCACCCATGAGGCTCCAGTTCATCCTCAAGCGATCAACGGAATATTGGATCTGCGCAGCTGGGATCTTCCCAATGATGAAACCATCCCTTTAGAGGGACAGTGGGAATTTTATCCGAGTCTTTTTTTGAACCCAAATATGAGGGACCGACCAAGCTCTTCCGATGCCGGAAGAAGCTTTATTCAGGCGCCAGATAGACGAGCTATGATTCTGCTAAATGATAAAAGTAATCCGTATACGTTTGGGACTTATCGACTGCGCATTCTGATGAATACCAATATGCAACAATCCTATGGGCTTAGGGTTTCTGACATTCAAACGGCATCCGAGCTTTTTGTAAACGGCAAATCCGTAGGAAGTTCAGGTCATCCTTCAGAGGACGCTGCTCAGTTCAAAGCTCGAAATAATCCTTACTATGGAACTTTTATTACAGATCATAACGAGATTGAAATTGTCATTCACGTATCTAACGATAGCTATATCGGTACGGGTGGTATTGTTGGACCTATTCGATTTGGAACGGAATCTGCCATAAATCAGAAGAAATTTTTTTCTATCGGTTCGCAGTTGATGGTGTGTATTGTTCTTTTACTACACGCATTTTACGCAATCTTATTATTCTTTTTAGGGACGCGCCAAAAAGCATTGATTTACTTCACTCTTTTGATTATTTTCACAATCACGACGGTAATCGTGGACGATGATCGCTTGTTGTTGGTATGGGTGCCCTTGGAGTTTGGAGGGACACTCAAGGTTCAATTTTTGAGCTACACCGGTGCGGCCGCATTTATCATTTTATTCGCCAAGCATATGGTTCCTGAGTACGGTAAAATTAAAGCTTTCAGTTGGTTCGTTTACTTCTGTATCTTATTTTCTTTGTTTGTCTTATTTTCCCCGACCAAATATACGGTAATGACTGGCTATCCGTTTCTACTTATTTTATTGTTACCTAACCTGATGATTCCGATCTATATGCTGCGTGCTGCTTTGAAGAAGGACCCGGATGCTATTTATTTATTACTAGGAGCTACTGGGATTGCTAACACCACTGTGTGGGGCCTTATCAAAAATATAGGTTCAATCGAGCTGACTTACTACCCTTTTGACCTCATTTTCGCCTTTTTGGGCTTCGCGGGTTACTGGTTTAAACGATTCTATCGAAATACGGCTGAAACGCAAAGCCTTGCCGACAAGCTCACCAAAGTTGACAAGCTTAAAGACGATTTTCTGGCTAATACTTCGCACGAGCTGCGAAATCCACTTCACGGGATTATCAGCATCGCCCAGAACGTCTTGGATAGTGAAAAAAGTACATTGGATGACAAGAACAAGAGAAACATGGAACTATTAATTCGTGTAGGACGGCGAATGACGCTGTTGTTGAATGATCTGCTCGATTTAAATCGTTTAAGGGAAAATGAAATTAATCTCCAAGTTGCAGATTTACGAATTCAATCCGTCGCCGCCGGGGTCGTGGATATGCTTCGTTTCATGACGGAGGGGAAGCCAATTAAGTTGGTTATGCTTATCCCAGCAGAATTCCCGAGCGTACTTGCGGATGAAAATAGGCTTATTCAAATCCTGTTTAATCTGATTCATAATGCAATCAAGTACACGAGTGAAGGGGATATAACGGTTACCGCTCATGTCAGTGCAGACGGGAAAGCGACGATCCATATTATTGATGCAGGAATGGGCATGGATAAGGAAACTCAAGTTCAAATTTTCGAACGATACGAGCAAGGCGATTCCAGCATGACCGCTGTAGGGGGCGGACTGGGGCTCGGCTTGAGTATCACTAAACAATTGGTAGAACTTCACGGTGGTACATTGCAAGTGAAATCAACCCCCGATGTCGGTTCCGTGTTCTCCTTCACATTGCCTTTGTTCATCCCAGCAGAGAAGCAAGAAGAAGTAGCCCATGAGCAGGATAGCTCCATCGTAGATGTGGAAACTGCCGCAGCCGTAGATTTTAGCGCATCTAACGATTTGTCTGAGAGGGAGTCTGAGTCGAGATTAAGTTTTCTAGGGAGTACCCCACGGATTTTGGCTGTGGATGATGATCCTCTTAACTTGAGAATTCTTTACACTATGCTCTCTGTTGAACAATACGATATCGTGACTGTAACGAGCGGCAGAGAGGCGATAGCTCGAATAGATACGGAGCATTGGGATTTGATTATTACTGATATTATGATGCCGCACATGTCTGGCTATGAGCTGACGCGTCTCATTCGTGAGCGCTTCTCGATCTCCGAGCTGCCGATCCTTCTCTTGACAGCACGCAGTCGGTCAGAAGATATAGATGCCGGGTTCCTTTCCGGCGCGAACGATTATGTGATGAAACCGATGGATGCGATGGAGTTGAGATCGCGAGTACGCGCATTAACCGAATTGAAAAAGTCGATAGGCGAGCAGCTCCGCGTAGAAGCGGCATGGCTGCACGCACAGATCAAACCCCACTTTCTATTTAATACGCTGAATACGATTTCCGCGCTAGGGGATATTGATGGCAACAGAATGAGAGCGTTATTAGATGTATTCGGAGATTATATGCGGTCGAATTTTGATGCCCATAATTTGGATCGCGTTGTTCCGTTGGAGCGGGAAATCGAACTGGTACGTTCCTATTTGTACATTGAGAAGGAGCGCTTTGATGATAGGCTGCAGATCGTTTGGGAAGTTGATGAAAATATTCAAATTTGGCTGCCTCCTCTGACCATTCAGACGCTAGTCGAGAATGCCTTGAATCACGGTATACTCAAACGCGCAAGCGGGGGGACGGTACATATCCGCATTAGCGATTTGAAGGAATGCGTAGAAATTTCGATTAAGGATAACGGTGTAGGAATCGGCGAGGACAAGCTGCATGGATTACTTAACAACCGGCCTGACAAACGGAGAGGGATTGGCCTGCTCAATACAGATCAACGATTGAAACAAATATACGGACAGGGCTTGCTAATCCAAAGTACGATTGGTCAAGGAACAACGGTTAGCTTCAAAATACCAAATTAATGTGAATAATGAGTGACTGGAATCAGTTAAAGCCAAATAACTGGCTAGCTCCCCTTGTTTTAATAAAAAAAATTTGGGACAATAATAAATAGATTATTGGCTTCGGCTGCTTAAGTAGAACTAGGACTGAATTTTACAGTTTTGAAAAGAGGATAGCGATGAATAAAGAATCCATTTATGGATTAACATTTGATCAACTGACAGCATGGTTACTGGGATATGGGCATAAGAAATTTCGGGCATCACAAGTTTGGGATTGGCTTTATCGGAAAAGGGTTACTGATTTCTCTGAGATGGTTGATGTTCATCAAGAGTGTCTTCAATTACTGGAAAATCATTTTGTTATCCACACGTTAACCGAGCACATGAAGCAAGAATCGTCAGATGGAACCATTAAGTTTTTGTTCAAGCTAATGGATGGCAATCTGATTGAAACCGTATTGATGAGACATAAATTTGGTTTATCCGTTTGTGTTACAACGCAAGTGGGTTGTAATATTGGTTGTAGCTTCTGCGCGAGCGGGCTGTTAGCCAAAAAACGTGATTTATCCAGCGGTGAAATCGTGGAACAAATTATGAAGGTCCAACATCATCTCGATAAAATGGAAAAAGATGAACTCGTGAGTCACGTTGTCGTGATGGGGATTGGCGAGCCGTTTGATAACTTTAAAAATCTAACGGACTTCATTCTGATTGTGAAGGATCAGAAGGGGCTAGCCCTTGCTGCGAGGCATATTACCGTATCAACAAGCGGCCTTGCTGATAAAATTATTGAATTCGCGGACACGGATCTGAAGGTCAACCTAGCGATTTCCTTACATGCCCCAACGAATGAGCTTCGAACGCGAATAATGAAAATAAACCGCGCCATTCCTATAGAAAAATTAATGCAGGCCATTGATTACTATTTGGAAAAAACGAATCGAAGAATCACGTTGGAATATATTTTGCTGAAGGATGTTAATGACCAAAGGGAGCATGCTCTTCAGCTTGCTGAACTCGTTGGGGATAGAAAACATCTTGCAAATGTCAACTTAATTCCATATAATCCAGTCGATGAACACAGTCAATATCAAAGAAGTGAGCGGGAATCGGTACGAGCGTTTTATGACACGTTGAAAAAGCAAGGCATTAGCTGCAGTGTTCGCCTGGAACACGGGACAGATATTGACGCTGCTTGTGGGCAGCTTAGAAGTAAGCAAATTAAAGCAACCACGGAAAATAACCTTGATAAGGACCGTTTGACAGTAGGTTGATCATCAAGACTCAGACAAACGGAGGCAAGTAGAAATGACAAAGAGAAAAAAAACGATTGAAGCTACTTCAGATAAGCTTACGCATGTTACGAAGGTTCTTCTAAAAAGATGGGCAGGACTTAGTGGGTTTTATGGCTATAAAGCAATGGAGCTAGAAGAGCTTTCCGCGTTATTAAACACAAACGGGTGGAAACTTACTATCGATGATTCCGTGAGTTCGGTCAGAGTTATTGAATTGTATCAAGGGGAAAATCGAGTCCGCAGAGAGAAGTTTACAACGGATGAAGCAGGAAGAATTCACATGGTGTAACGCCAGTGAAGTTAGCTTAGCGGATACAGACAAAGAAAGGAGCCGCAATAACTTATGCGGCTCCTTTCTTATGGATAATGGAAGGGTTATTTTCCATTTCACCCTTCTTCCTTTTAACCAGTATGGTGGGCACAACCGCCTTTGATTAAATAACGCCGTGCGCGATCATGGAGTCTGCTACTTTGATGAATCCGGCGATGTTGGCACCCACAACGAGGTTACCCGGATAGCCATATTCCTCAGCAGCCTCGATGGAGTTTTTATAAATATTCTTCATGATCTCATGAAGCTTGTCATCAACTTCATGGAATCTCCAGGAGTATCTCATGCTATTTTGCGACATTTCGAGTGCTGAGACGGAAACGCCTCCCGCATTTGCGGCTTTAGCAGGCCCGAATAGCACGTCTGCTTTCAAAAATACATCGATGGCTTCTAGCGTAGAAGGCATGTTAGCTCCTTCTGCGATGGCTTTAACGCCGTTAGCAACTAGCAATTTAGCCGATGCTTCATTGATTTCATTTTGTGTAGCGCAAGGAAGTGCAATATCGCAAGGAATGGACCATATATCCTGACAACCCTCTGTATAAATAGCATGGGGATGCTCTTTTACATACTCGCTAATACGTTTTCTTTCTACTTCTTTCAATCTCTGTACCGTTTCGAGGTTAATCCCATTTTTATCATAGACGTACCCGTTCGAATCGCTACAGGCAATGACCTTAGCCCCTAATTGAGTCGCTTTTTGAATGGCATAGATAGACACGTTGCCAGAGCCTGAAACTACAACGGTGCTTTCTTCAAAGCTTAAGCCTTTGGAATTCAGCATTTCATTGGCGAAATAAACGGCACCATAACCAGTAGCTTCCGTCCGGGCCAAACTACCTCCGTAAGGAATGCCCTTACCCGTCAGTACGCCGGCTTCATAACCTCCGCGAATTCTTTTATATTGACCGAACATATAACCGATTTCTCTAGCGCCAACGCCAATGTCGCCGGCAGGCACGTCGGTGTCCGGGCCAATATATTTGTACAACTCGGTCATAAAGCTTTGTGTGAAACGCATGACTTCTCCGTCGGATTTGCCTTTTGGATCAAAGTCAGATCCGCCTTTACCGCCACCAATAGGTTGTCCGGTAAGGGAGTTTTTGAACGTTTGCTCGAATCCGAGGAACTTAATAATGCTGGCGTTTACCGACGGATGGAATCTCAAGCCGCCTTTGTAAGGTCCGATAGCGCTATTGAATTGCACGCGAAATCCGCGATTTACTTGAACAATACCTTGATCGTCTACCCAAGGGACTCGAAAGGTAATCAGACGCTCAGGCTCCACCATTCTCTCCAGAATACCATGCTGTCTATACTTCGGATGCTTAGCAATGACGGGCACTAAGGATTCGAGAATTTCTTTGACAGCTTGATGAAACTCGGTTTCATGTGGATTACGTGTTACTACGGTTTCGTATACGTCTTGCACGTATGCTCTTGCGGTCACTTCTTCTGGATTCATCGTCTGTAAATTGCTCACCTTACAACCACCTTTATCAATGTAGTTTCGTATTCATACAACGCTTAGGCAGGAAACCTCTATCATATTTTTACATAGGAAGGGAAACAGGGCAACCATTATTTACATTGTATGTTAACTTTACATGGGAAATTGCTGGTGGCGATAGGCTCAATTGGGGGCATAAGACCCCATAGATAGACTTAATAAATAGTAGTCTGAAGGTGAGTGTGAAGGATGAATCTTCTCGAGCAGCTAGGCGGAATCGATATTTATTTGTTTGATCAATTGTTAAAAGGGCAAATTACGATAGATATGCGCATACTTGATGCTGGCTGCGGCTCCGGGCGCAATCTTTCATATTTATTACGTAACGGGTACAACGTATATGCCGTGGATCAATCGGCAGAAGCTATCCGTACCGTTCAGGAGATGGCGATGAGACTTGCCCCTGCTTGGTTAAGCGAACAAGCGCGTGTGGAAGCTGTCGAGCAGATGAGTTTTGCTAACGACAGTTTTGATTTTGTCATTAATAATGCCGTTTTGCATTTTGCAAAAAATGAAGCACATTTTCTACAAATGATTCATGAGCTATGGCGGGTATTAAAACCGGGAGGTAAGCTCTTTATACGCCTTGCTTCTTCAATCGGAATAGAATCGAAGATTACACTGCTCGGCGATCGCCGCTATCAGCTGCCAGACGGAAGTACGCGTTTTCTGGTCGATGAGGGATTAATTATAAACACGACGGAGATGTTGAAGGGTACATGGTTTGAGCCGCTGAAGACCGTCAACGTGGCTGGGCAGCGCTGTATGAGTACCTGGTGCATCCAAAAGCCAAATGCGCATGCCTAACCTAAGAATCAGTGATCGGTTTCTTGTTTGAATTTGGTATTACTAAATCAATCAGAGAACCAACATGCTATAATGCAAGGACAACATACAGAATAGATGAGGTTAACCTATGAGCAACAAATCGTTTAAAGACTTCGAATTAAGTGATGAAATCGTAAGAGCATTGGCTGATCTAGGCTACGAGAACCTAACCGATGTCCAAAGTGAAGTTATTCCCGTGGCGTTAGCCAAGAGGGATCTTGTTGTGAAATCTCAAACAGGAAGCGGGAAGACAGCGGCATTCGGTATTCCGATATGCGATCTGATCGATTGGAATGAGAATAAGCCGCAAGCCTTAATCCTAGCGCCAACGCGAGAGCTGGCTGTTCAAGTGAAAGAGGATATTACGAATATTGGACGATATAAAAGAATTAAAGCGACAGCTGTCTATGGTAAGGATTCTTTTGCCAGACAGAAACTAGAGTTAAACCAGAAAAATCATGTGGTCGCAGGGACCCCAGGTCGTGTATTAGATCATATTGAAAGAGGAACACTTTCTTTAGGGCGCCTAGCGTATCTGGTTATAGATGAAGCCGATGAGATGCTGAATATGGGATTCATCGAGCAAGTAGAAGCGATTATTCAGAAGCTGCCTAGAGATCGAGTAACCATGCTATTCTCTGCTACTTTACCAGAAGACGTAGAGAACCTTTCTCGTAAATATATGAACGATCCTGTTCATATCGAAATCAAAGCAGCGGGCATCACGACAGCTTCTATCGAGCATGCTTTGTTCGAAGTGAAGGAGAACGATAAGTTTTCTTTACTTAAAGACGTTACGATTGTAGAAAATCCAGATAGCTGCATTATTTTCTGCCGAACGCAAGAGCAGGTTAATCAATTGTTTAGACAGCTAGCCGACTTGGATTATCCGTGCGATAAAATCCACGGCGGTATGGAGCAAGAAGAACGATTCGAAGTGATGAATGCTTTTAAAAGAGGACAATTCCGTTATTTAATTGCTACCGATGTAGCGGCAAGAGGAATTGATATTAAAAACATTACCCATGTCATTAACTACGACCTTCCCATGGACAAAGAAAGCTATGTACACCGTACCGGAAGAACAGGACGTGCAGGTCAAGAAGGGAAAGCGATCACCTTCGTTACACCTCATGAAGGCAAGTTTCTAGCGGAGATTCAAGGCTACATCGGCTTCGAGATTCCTAAATTAAACGCTCCTTCCAACGAAGAAGTGTTAGCTTGTACGACAGCTTTTGAAAAGAAAATCAATATTCAACCCACGGTCATCAAAGATAAAAGCGAACAATTAAACAAAGAAATATTAAAGCTATATTTCAATGGCGGCAAGAAAAAGAAATTAAGAGCAGTCGATTTCGTGGGCACCATTGCCAAAATTGATGGCGTTACAGCAGATGACATTGGGATTATTACGATTCAGGATACAGTCACTTATGTCGACATTCTAAATGGTAAGGGCCCATTGGTCTTAGAAGTTATGAAGCATACAACCATTAAGGGTAAATTATTGAAAGTTCATAAGGCAAATAAGTAATCAAGGTCAGAACAAAGTCTCGAATTCCTCTAGAGGAGTTTCGAGACTTTTACTTTCTCACGTATGATATTCTGCGTGGCAAAGGTATAGATGGAAAAAGATTGACGAATTATAGTTATCGTTATAATATTTATTCTAATAATAGTTATCGTGATAAATAAATGCAGGGTGGTGGGGTCAATGAAATTAGTAGATTACTGTATTTTGATCGGTGAACTGCTCCGAGTGATTGAATCAAAGCAAGCTAAGATCGTCAATCAGCATTACGCACATCATAATCTTACGACACCATCAATTAATATTTTACTTTTACTTAATGATAGAGGTGCGATGAGGGTCAGCGATATTGGCGGAGCTTTGAATATGGTGGACAGTAATGTTTCTGCGATTTGCTCTCGTCTTGAGAATATGGACTTGATCGAGCGCATACGGAAAAAAGAAGATCAGAGAGTTGTCCTGATCCAGCTCACTCAAACGGCTTTGGACAAAATGAAAGAAATTTTATCAAACGTCAATGACTTTCAACAACTATTCGTAAAAAATGCAACGGAAAAGGATCTACAGGAGATTTCAAACGGATTAACCAAACTAAATGATTTGTTGGAGAACGTGCTAAAGGAAAAAATGGAGTAAAAATTTTTAAATGTTTAACCAAGTAAACTTATGCGGATTTAAAAGTTTGCCTACTGGACAGCTAGAGGCATCACATATGGAATATAAACTATTTTCATCGGGAGGTTATGGAATGAAAAGAAATAGAAGTTTATTAACTGTAGGTTTATTGACATTAGTGATGGTCGCGAGTGCATGCAGCGGGGCGCCAACGGAGGAGAGCAAAACGGCGTCAAGCGATTCCAAAGTGGGAGGCAACTTAATCGTCGCCATTAAAGACGACCCCAAAACGTTTAATCCGATCTATGCGGGAGATCGGATGTCATTGACAATCGACCAATCGCTGTATGCTCCCTTTTTTAGTATCAATAATGGTAAAAAAACATTTGTGCTAGCGGAGAGCTTGACGCCAACGGCTGATCTTACGAAATATACCATGAAGCTGCGCAGTGGGTTGACGTGGCATGACGGGCAGAAATTGACCGCGGACGATGTCGTGTTCACCTTCAACAGCCTGCTTGATGAGAAGCAGCATAGTTACTTCCGCAGCTTGTTCGTATTGGATGGCAAGCCGATTCAAGTAAGCAAAGTGGACGAATTGACGGTCGATTTTGTACTGCCACAGGCAACCGCAGCATTTGAAGGCGCTCTCGTGCAGATTTTCCCGATTCCTAAGCATATTTTTGAGGGAGAAGCCGACATGGAGAAAAGCGCTAAAAATAATAAGCCCATCGGATCGGGCCCCTTTCAATTCAAAGATTATCGTCCTGGCGAATATATCATGTTAACCCGTTACGATAATTATTTTGCTGGAAAAGCGAAGCTTGATGCGATTACATACCGAGTGGCCAAGGACAGCAATACGGCAGTTCTTGCCCTGCAAAACGGTGAAGTTAACATGATGATGATCGAACCGCAGGATTACAATAAAGTGAAGGAAACGGGTAAAACCAATATCGTTATGTTCCCTTCAGGCGGGGTTACGAGCCTTGTATTCAACGTTAACATTGACGTCATGAAGAAAAAAGAAGTGCGTCAGGCGATTGTACAGGCCTTGGATAAAAAAGAACTGATTACGACGGGGTTCTCGTCAACGGATTTTGCCGAACCGGCCTCCTCCATTTTTACCCCGGATACCTTGTATCAGAAGAAGGATCTCAAGGCTTATACGTACAATCCGGAGAAAGCCAAAGAATTGCTTAAAGCGGCAGGCGCTGAAGGTTTGAAGATTCGTTTTGCTTATTTTAACGCTAGTAAGACAGAGGCCAATATGGCGCTCTACGTCCAACAGAAGCTAAAGGCTATCGGTGTAGAGGTTGAGTTGATTCCGCTGGATGGAGCGGCCCTGGGTAAGAAGGCGCTGAACAAGGACAATACGGATTACGACATGTCCTTCGGGGGCTATAGCATGGGCTTCGAACCAGATGCTTACAAACCGCTTTATTTGAGCAATGGCTCTTACAATTACTCGCATTACAAGAGTGAAGAGTTCGACAAGCTGTGGATTAAAGCAGCGGTAGAGACGGATGTCACGAAACGGGCTGATTTGTATCAAAAAATTCAGGACATTTCGGCTGAAGAAGTAACTACTTATCCGATCGCTTACGGGAAATCGATTGTTGCCGTAGATACTAAGTTTGGCGGATTGGAAGAAGCAGTGCCGAAGCAGGTTGTCCTGTTCGATGATTACGCTAAGATTTTCATGAAGTAGGAAAATGACAACAGGATGGGCGAAAAGGCGCCGTCTAGGGAGGTTTCTGTTTGAGTAAATACCTTTTACGTCGTGTGCTGCAATTATTTCCGCTCTTACTGTTCATCTCTATTGTTTCTTTTGCCCTGATCAGGCTGTCGCCGGGTGACCCGGTGTTATCGTTTGTTACGCCGAATATGAGCCCGGACGATATTGCCCGGATCAGGCAAAGTATGGGGCTTGATCAGCCCATCTATCTTCAATACCTGTACTGGTTGAAAAATATGCTTACGGGTAACTTCGGTTACTCGCTTAACAACCATAGACCCGTGCTGACTCTTATTGTAGAAAGACTTCCGGCGACAATAGGTCTAATGAGCTCAGCATTCGTGTTGTCTCTCCTCATAGCTATTTTATTTGGGCTCATTTCAGCTTTAAATAAAAATAAGTTGATTGATCATGTGCTTAGCTTGATGTCCTATATCGGCATTTCGCTGCCCGGTTTATGGTTCGCGATGATCTTGATTTATGTGTTTACCGTCCAGCTGCACTGGCTTCCAAGCATGGGCATGCGTACAATTGGGGTGAATTCGGCATGGGATATCATCAAGCATTGGATGATGCCATGTTTGGTTCTCAGCATTACCCACATTTCTGTGTTCATGCGGTATATTCGTTCGAGCACAATTAGTCAGCTAGAAGAAGATTACGTGCAAATTCAATATGCGTATGGTTCGACTCGACGAGTGGTGTTGTTTCGCCATGTGCTTAAGAATGTCATGCTTCCTGTCATTACAATTTTCGGTTTATCGTTCTCTGAAATTATTACGGGGGCTTTCATCGTCGAAAGTATGTTTTCGTGGCCAGGGATGGGTTCATTAGGGATTAACGCTGTGTTTAGTTTAGATTATCCGTTGATCATGGGAATCACAATGATTGCCTCGTTCATGTTGCTTCTCGGTAATTTAC
The DNA here is from genome assembly GCF_010820665.1 of Paenibacillus sp. SYP-B3998. GTDB lineage: Bacteria > Bacillota > Bacilli > Paenibacillales > NBRC-103111 > Paenibacillus_E. Next base: position 114,943 of record NZ_JAAIKC010000005.1, read on the forward strand.
TTGCCGATTTATTGTACAGTGTGGTCGATCCGAGAATAAAGGTGAAGAGGTGAGGGCCAGATGAACCAAATGAGGTGGCGTCTGTTAAAGACGCAATTGTTGGAACAAAAATCGGGTCTCGCTGCACTGATCCTACTGGTTGTGTACGCGCTTATGGCGGCATTTGCTTTTGTGGTGCCGCATGATCCCAATGCCATCAACCTGACAGCGCGCTTACAGCCGCCAAGCTCTGAGCATTGGTTTGGCACCGATGATAACGGCCGAGACTACTTCGCCCGCGCTTTGTACGGCGGACGAGTCTCTCTGAGCGTCGGTTTCCTATCCATGATCGTGTCTACGATCATCGGCACCGCAATTGGTACGGTTAGTGGCTACTTCGGCGGGCGAACAGACAGTTTTATGATGCGCAGCGTTGATATTTTCTTATCGATTCCTTCTTTTTTTCTTATGTTGATTCTGAATGCGTATTTGAAACCTAGCATCTTTACGATTATTATCATCATCGGTCTGCTGAGCTGGATGTATATCTCTCGGATTGTAAGGGCAGAAACGATATCTGCTAAGGAACGAGAATACGTCGTGTATGCCCGTGTCTCTGGACAAAGTACGTTCCGTATTATTTGGCGGCACATTATTCCAAGCATTATGCCAACCATTATTGTAGCTGCGACGATCAATATAGCAGGGAGCATCATGATGGAGTCAGCACTCAGCTTTCTGGGTCTCGGTGTGCGTCCGCCATTCTCTTCGTGGGGCAGCATGCTGAATAACGCTAAGGGATACATCGGAGAGAGCCCTTATCTGGCTTTATTCCCAGGCTTATTCATTTTGACGACGGTACTCTGTTTTAATTTCTTGGGCGATGTATTCCGTGTTGCTTTTGAGCCCAAGGTGAATCGGAGATAATCATGAAACAATGGAGTGAAGCGTATGACACAATTGTTGACTGTTCATGATTTACAAACCTCGTTCTTTACCCGTGATGGGGAAGTGCAAGCTGTTCGGGGCGTCAGCTTCACGGTGGCCGAAGGGGAGATGGTCGGCATCGTCGGCGAGTCAGGAAGCGGTAAAAGTGTAACCGCCAAGTCGCTCATTCGTTTAATTCAATCGCCGGGTAAGATTGTAAGCGGTGAGGTGCTGCTTCGTGGGGTCGATACGCTCCGTCTAGCTGAAGACCAGCTTCGGGACATTCGTGGGAATCGGGTGGCGATGATTTTCCAAGATCCGATGACTTCGCTGAATCCGGTACTTAAGGTTGGCACACAGTTGATGGAAGTGATTCGCCGCCATCAAAAACTAAGTAAAAAAGAAGCGCGCTTGCGAGCTATAGAGCTGATGCAGGAGGTCGGTATTCCATCCCCGGAGAAGAGGATCGACCAGTACCCCCATGAGTTCAGTGGGGGCATGCGCCAACGGGTCATGATTGCTATGGCGTTGTCCTGCAAGCCGGAGCTTTTGATTGCTGATGAGCCTACAACGGCGCTGGACGTTTCGATTCAGGCTCAGATTCTTAAACTAATGAAAAATCTGTGCGATACGACATGCACTTCTATATTGCTAATTACGCATGATCTCGGCGTTGTCGCTCAAGTGTGTACACGCGTCATCGTCATGTATGGCGGACTTGTGATGGAGGAAGGCGCTGTAGTCGATATCTTCGAATCGCCGCAGCATCCGTACACGCAAGGCTTGCTGCGCTCGATACCGAAGGTGACGGATGGTTGGCGGGAACGACTCGTACCGATCGAGGGCACACCGCCGAATCTGCTGCATCCGCCGCAGGGCTGCCCCTTCATGGAGCGTTGTCCGCATGCGATGAAGCAATGTCTGGAGCTCCCTCCGTATGTCGAGACGAAGCCGGGGCACCGATCTTTATGTTGGTTGAACAGTGGCAAGGAGGGAACCGCATGATTGATCAGCAGCAAGAGAGTCGCAATGAGATCAAGCAAGCTGACACTGAGGTATTAATCGACGTTCGCGGATTAAAGAAATATTTCCCGATGGAGAGGTCGCTGTTCGGACGAACAACCAAGGTATTGAAAGCAGTCGATGACGTTAGCTTCCAAATCCATCGCGGCGAAACGTTCGGTCTTGTCGGTGAGTCGGGGTGCGGTAAATCGACAACGGGACGCAGTCTCATTCGCCTGTTTGATATCACCGCAGGGGAGATTTATTACGACGGACGCGATTTAGCCGCTATGAGCGAGAAGGAAATGAAGCCTTATCGCAAGCGGATGCAGGCTATTTTCCAAGATCCTTATTCATCGCTTAACCCTGCTATGAATGTGCTTCAGCTCATTAGTGAACCGATGGAAATTCACATGAACTACAATAAGGCGCAGCGTCTCGACGTTGTACATGAGCTCTTGAACAAGGTTGGCATGAAAAAAGAACATGCGGATCGGTATCCACACGAGTTCAGCGGCGGCCAACGGCAGCGAATCAGCATTGCGCGATCATTGGCGGCAAGTCCAGAGTTCGTTCTCTGCGATGAGCCAATTTCCGCGCTCGACGTGTCCGTACAGGCACAAGTTGTCAATATGCTCGAAGATTTGCAGGACGAATTCGGCCTGACTTATTTATTCATCGCCCATGATTTATCGATGGTGCGCCATATTTCGAACCGCATCGGCGTTATGTATCTAGGCAAACTGGTGGAAGTCACCTCGAGTGAGCAGCTATATAGGCACCCGGCGCATCCTTACTCGCAAGCGCTTTTAGCTGCAATTCCGGTGCCTAACCCCAAGGTAGCGACCGCGGATCGTTGGATGCTGCAAGGGGATTTGCCTAGTCCGCTTGATGAAGTCGTCGGTTGCAAATTCCGCTTGAGGTGTCCATTCGCCGTACAGCGCTGCGCAGAAGAAGACCCAAGTCTTCGTGAAGTGGCGCCTGGGCATTATGTGGCTTGTCATTTGCATGGATAATTCAACCTAGCTTGTCAAATATGCTGTTTAAATGAAAAGGGGATGTATGCATGAGCAACAAGGCTAAGCTTTCTCAACATACCGCGATTATGCTGGAGCGCGCACGTCGCTTCGGTATTTCTGACACCGTTCTGCTGAATAGTGCGGTAACAGGTGATATCAATCCTTTCCAACCGGCTGTTGCGCAATATTACAGCTATGATGATTTTTTTACCTACGCAAAGACGCATGGGGAGTCCATCGAAGAGGCAATTCGTAACGGATACCGGATGAAATTTAATACGCCAGGGGGCTTGCAAATCTGGCTGAAGGATCGATTCGGTCTTGAGGCAGGGGTCGATTTCGAGGCAACTACCGGGCGGTTAGACGGTCTGAAGCTTTCAGCTGAAGATATGGAGGTAATACGAGAAACGGTTGCCGTGAATTGGGTATTACTTGAAACGAACACTACGGAAGGTCAAGAGGGGCAGTCCACCATTCAGGCAGGAGCATCTGTAGAAACGAATTCTACGCACGGTAATCGGGCGTTCACCTTGGTCATCAGTTCCTTGCTTGAGTCCAACTGAAGTTATACAGTTTATAGAATGAGCTTCCACCCTGAGAATAGGATGGAAGCTTATTTTGATGTCGTTCTTGAAACGGGGCAAGCCCTGTGCTTGGCACTAAATTGAAAGTGACGAAACTTGGTTCTTCATGACTTGAGTCATTTGTAGGAAACGGAAATTTTAGATAAAATTTGTTTATACATAGACTTGATAACGATGAAGCTATAGAATCAATGTGTACATATGGAGAAAGAGGTGAACGCTATGTCATTTGTTATCCGGTTGCAATGGTTTTTCAAATGGAGATGGAGTCGCTATGCGCTTGCCATCAGTTTGATGACGTGTGTAAGTTTGCTTTCGACGATACCGCCCAAAATGATAGGGAATACGATCGATCATATCAAAAACGGGGATTTGACCGCTTCCAACTTAAGCCAGACAGTCATGCTGCTTATAGGTCTTTCGCTGCTTTTGTATGGGATGGCTTACGTATGGATTACGACCTTATTCGGGAATTCGGCATTGATCGAGAAAGTGCTGAGGGGACGTCTCCTCGCGCATTTGACGAAAATGACACCAGCCTTTTTCCAACGCAACACGACAGGTCAGTTGATGGCGTTAGCGACCAATGATGTTCTCGCAATCGGTCAAACGGCGGGTTACGGGGTTATGACACTTGTGAACACGTTGGTGGGAGCCTCGGTCGTCATCATCATGATGATTTCCTTCATCAGTTTCAAATTAATGCTTGCGGCGCTTATTCCGCTGCCGTTTCTGGCTATCGTTATTAATAAGCTCGGGAAAAAAGTAAGGACGCGCTTTCTCGCGGCGCAAGCCTCCTTCGGTAAAATGAATGACCACGCATTGGAGTCTATTTCTGGAATACGTGTAATTCGTTCCTACGTGCAGGAGGATCATGATCTAACCGCTTTTGACAAAGTAACCTCCGATGTTATGAACAAGAACAAACACGTATCCTTACTGAATGCGTTGTTTCAGCCGCTTACTTCACTGATTGTTGGGATCAGTTATTCCATTGGCATTGGTTATGGATCCTACCTAGTCTTTCACGATCAAATTACCCTCGGGCAATTGATTTCTTTCAACATTTATCTCGGTATGCTGATCTGGCCTATGATTGCCTTTGGTGAGTTTATCAATGTGCTTCAGCGTGGAAACGCCTCAGCAGATCGCCTCGAAACCGCATTGGCCCAGAAGGCGGATATACCGGATGCGGAAGCGCCGATAGCGATGGACATACCGGAGTCCATCGACGTGAAGCAACTAACCTTCACGTATCCGACGGCTAACCATCCTAGCCTCAACAGCGTTTCTTTCCAGTTAGAGCGAGGCCAGACGCTTGGTGTTGTAGGGAAAACGGGTAGTGGGAAAAGCACGCTGCTCAAGCAGCTGCTGCGCCAATATCCGATTGAGCCAGAAAAATTGTTCATCGCAGGTGTTCCAGTCGAGCAAATCGCCTTGGATCAAATGAAGCGCTGGGTAGCTTACGTACCTCAGGAGCATTTGCTGCTCTCCAAATCAATCCGCGACAACATCGCACTTGGCAAACCGGATGCATCACCCGAAGAGATTGCAAGAGCCGTAGAAATGGCCTCCTTTACTCAGGATATTGCCCAAATGCCAGAAGGGCTTTCGACTGTTGTCGGAGAAAATGGCGTGATGCTTTCTGGCGGACAGAAGCAGCGTTTAGCGATCGCGCGTGCCCTGCTTATCGATTCGGAAATTCTGCTGCTGGACGATGCTTTGTCGGCGGTAGACGCACGGACGGAGAGCCGGATTTTGCATCATATTCGTTTGGAACGTGCTGGCAAGACGACACTCATAACGACACATCGTCTTTCTGCGGTCAGCCATGCGAATTGGATTCTCGTGCTGGATGAGGGGCGAATTATCGAAGAGGGTACCCACGAGGAACTCATGCATTTCGACGGCTGGTACAAAGAACAGTGGGAACGCCAACAGATGGAAGCTAGTCTGGAAGAATAATAAGAGCGATTGTTTACCAAGTCAGTTTGGCTAATATACAACGCTAAGGAGGCCGCATGAATGACAAAGCCGTCCACGACGAGAAGACTGCTCGGGTATGCTCTCGTCTATAAATTTAGAATTATCGGTGCGCTGCTTATACTTTGCTGTGCCGTAGGCGCAGAGCTAGGCGGACCTTATATTACGAAAACGATTATTGACCAACATTTATCCGTTGGCACACGTGATTTAGGGCCGGTTCTTAAGCTGCTTGCCCTGTACTTAGGGCTGCTGCTCACGGCTAGTATTTGTAATTTCACGCAAGCGTACATGTTGCAATCGACTGCTCTGCAGATTATTAAAAATATGCGAATGGATTTAATGAAGCATATTCAACGCATTTCACTGCGCTATTTTGATAACACGCCGATTGGGCAGGTTGTATCTAGAATCGCCAATGACACGGAGGCAGTTCGTGACTTGTTCATGAGCTTCATGGCTACGTTTGTCGTAAGCATGATGCAACTGACAGGTATCTTTATTGCTCTATTTATTTTGGATTGGCATCTCGCTATGTTCTGCTTGCTGCTGCCCCCTATATTTGCTTTGATTATGACGATTCATTTGAAGTACTCCAAGATATTCATCACAATCATGCGGGCTAGACTCAGCGATATGAACGCGATGATTAATGAATCCATCGTGGTGATGCCGATTATTCAAGCTTTTCGTCGGGAGAAGGTCACGCTCCAGGAATTCGAAGTATTGAATGAGGATCGCTATGTGAATCAAATTAAGCAGTTCCGCATCTTCTCATTATCATCTCGTAACATTGTGGGTATGATCGGCAGCCTGGTGACTGCCTCCGTCATTTGGTATTTCGGTAAGGAGTCGCTGCAAACCGCTATTTCCTTTGGGGTGTTCTATGCTTTTATCGATTACTTGGGGCGGATTTTTCAACCGATTATTGGGATATTCGATCAGCTGACGAATGCGCAAAGAGCGTTTGTTTCCGCGGAGAAGGTATTCACCATTCTTGATATGGAAGGCAAGGACGTCGAGAAGACGGATCAAGTGGAGCGTCCAGAAGGCGTTGTGAAATTCGAAAATGTAACGTTTGCTTATAAAGCCGGGGACAACGTGCTCAAGAAAATCTCCTTTGAGGCTCGAAAAGGGGAAACCGTGGCGCTTGTGGGCCATACGGGCTCAGGTAAAAGCTCAATTATGAACCTGCTGCTTGGTTTCTATGAGCCTGATCAAGGCCAAATCACGATTGACGGCGTTGATATTACCACCTTGTCCAAACAAGCGCTGCGTAAGCATATGGGCATTGTTTTGCAGGATCCGTTCCTGTTTGCCGGTGATATCAAGTTCAACGTCAGTTTGTATAACAAAGACATTTCCCTGGAGCGCGTGAAAGAAGCGTTAAGGGACGTGGGCGCCGCGCCGTTCATTGAGCAATTGCCTGGTGGCTATGACGAGCAGGTGGTGGAGCGGGGAAGCACGTTATCTTCCGGTCAGAGACAGCTGATATCTTTTGCCCGAGCGTTGGCCTTTGATCCTTCGATTCTCATCTTAGATGAAGCGACGGCTAGCATCGACAGCGAGACGGAGGGACTCATCCAAAAAGCATTGAAAGTCGTCAGCGAAGGCCGAACCACCTTAGTTATCGCGCATCGCCTCTCCACGATTCGGGATGCCGATCAGATTCTTGTGCTGCATCGCGGTGAAATTGCCGAGCGTGGCAATCATGATGAGCTTATGGCGCTTGGAGGCAGGTACGCTAAGATGTATCAGCTGCAAAAGGGGGAGAGCGTTTCATCGGGTGCCGCAGGTAAGATTGCGAATTAACTTAGAGAGATAGATACGCAAAGTTCTATTTTCTGGCACCAAAAATAGATGTGACTAATTATTAACTCCGCGCGTTGGTGCAGTTGCCATGCTTGGAAGGACTGGGAGTGCAAGTGGTGTACCAGCGAAAGCCAAAAACAAAGCTCCTCTGACAATCCAAACTATTATTAAGAATTATTTCATTCGTGTGTTATTTGGAATGTATGGAGTTAAGAGGGATCCTATGATCACGAAAATTGTTCTATAGATTCAATAGATCTGGATTTCCTTTATTCTTCTGTCACTTCAATGTAAAAGCCCCTCGATGGAGGGGCAAAGGCGTAGAACATTATGATAGCGGTAGTGAACACGTCTTATAAGCTTCTGGGGGAGGGTCTATTTATGGACATGTTCATAAAATTGAATGTCCTGTTCCGATATCGATAAAAATGCTGAATTAACATTTTATAGTTTCAAAAACTTGTAAAAAAAACGCTCTGCATGAGCGTTTTTTTTTTTTTTTGCGACGGGAGAGCTTTCGCAATCCTATCGCGTTAACTGCAGTGAAGAGCTTTCGCGGTTCCTGCAAATTTAATATGCTTCAATCCATTTGAAATAATACAAAATCTAAAAATTAATAAAGAAGAGCTTCCGCAGTTCTTATTTTTTAAGAAGTAGAAAAGCTTTCGCGATTCCATTAATATTATATGCAATAACCTCATTTAAAGTCAAGAAATTAAGGGATTATTTTAATTCCAAATCTCTCTTGCTTTCCACATCTTCCATCATAAGCCTTTTTTTCAATAACATCAATTAGTCCATGTGTACGTTGATCCTTATTACTTAGCTTACGGTTCAACGAATTTGGCAATAAATCAGCAATTTGAAGACCGACAATATTGTCTACTTTTAAGGGGAAACTAATGGTGCCAACCCTATTTTGAATTACTCGTTTGTCATAAAAGAGTGTTCCGTTAGCCTTTAAATAATGAAAATGATATTGTAATTGTTCATCCTTTTGGTGAGGATTGGCATCAGTTGACTCCACGTAAATATTACCAACACCATTGCTTTTCTCTAAAAAATGCACAAAGTTTTCTAAAATAACTTGCAAAGCAATAAAGTATTTGTCTCTACTGTTGCTGTAAAGCTTTTGACAGCTAACTTCGTGGATGCATACGGCAAATATAGGTAAATCATATTTTTGGAATAACGATTTTATTCTCTCCCAAAACTCTTCATATTTTTTGTTGTTTTGAAAAATTTTAAAGGGAGTGCTAGATTTGTGTTTTTGAATTTCCATTTCATGAATTATGACTGAAGTATCTCCGAAAAAGTCCTGCTTTATTTGATTAAGCTCTGGAATAATCTTGGTTTCATAATCTTCTGTAGATACAGCGAATCCAACTAAGCAAAAATGATCAAAATGTCCTCCTGTAAGAATTTCATCTAAATATAATGAATATTTCTTCCTCATAGTTTTCACCCCCATTTATTTATGACTGTCCCCATCAGAATAGTGTTTTAATCACCATAGGGTAATAGGAGTATATAACCTAATCAGGCTTAAGTTGAAGTCGCTTAATTAATTGAGTTTTTCGAATTCACGAAACCAACCACTAAGTTATTCTGATATACTGACCCATGTTTGCCCAGTGTGATTGCCGGACACGAAGCCTCTACTTGGCTTTAATCCTTTCGTTTAGGTAAACCTAACGTCCAACGAATCATATCCCCAATTATCGGAAAGATATCGTTATGCTTAGCACCAAACCTCATCCATCCTGTAGAACCTTCAAAATTCCCCACATCTCTATTTCCTTTGGATTCATTAGGCAAATAATCTTTTAGTCCTTCAAGTTCGGCTTCTATTATTTCTTCTTCGTTTAGTTGATAATATCTCCATAACTTATTTTCATGGCCAAAATCAATTTCAGTAATACCATCCAGAAGTTTGTCCAATAATTCTTCCTTAGTTTGCCGCCCGAATGCAAAATCATAGGTTAGTTTTGCAAGAGCCTTAAGAACAACGGGCTGTGCTGCAACGGTTTTGTGCTTTGCACCTACCTCTCCAAAATCGGGTATCTGGGTGACTGCTTCCCAAAAACGTTTTGCAACTGTAAGCTTCGGTTGAACAATAACAGGGGTTGCAGTATTAATATTGGACCTATTAAGAATTAAATGGGCATTAATCGCAACTAAGTCTTTGCGAGTAAAACTGCCGTCATCGTTTACCCAATCTACTTTATCCCCAGAAGCAAGTTTAATGAGTTCAGTTTCAAGCAATTCATCTTTAATAAAGGCGTTTACTGGATTGGAGCTGTCAAACTCAAGCGCGAGACTCTTCTCCATTTTTTTTGATAAATTATTCAAGTCATGAAAAAGTTGTCTTTCCTCGGGGATATCAAGACCCAGGTGAATTTCAACATTTACGGTACATTCACTTCTAGTTACTTGATAACATTCTATCCATACATTTAATTCATCTTGGGGAATGCTCCTATCATTCCTACCGTAGGGAAATAAGGAACTCTTCTGGGCTGGATATCTCTGTTGCATCCTAATATCTTCTAAAAAATCTATCACTATTTGCATTGCCTTTCTTCGATGCTGCCCATCTACTACCCATAAAATATCCTTTTGTCCAAGCCAGATCCTAACACCGATGCCTTCATTGTTAGTTGTAGTAAGTGGTTTGCCTCGAAGTTCTGCACCATTCCGGCCAGCTGTCCTTAAGTTAGCAACAATAGGTTGCAAGGCAAGGTATGGTTGTTTTCCAATCATTTCTTGCATTCTAAGCTTTGTATTCATCAAATGACCTTCTTCTTTATGTAGCAGAATCGTTGTGGACAACAATCCTTTAAGGATATACCGTGCCAGATCATTTGCATGTTTAATGTCTAACTTACGCTGAGATACAGGTCTTCCGTTTTCCGATCTTTCATTTGCAACATCTGACATTCGATAGAATTCATACATTGGCAGTTTTGCGAGCAAAGTACTATTACCCATGTTGTTACATAGGAATGCTTTAATTTGAGTTTCAGAAGTATCACCTCGCTGGATCAACTGATCTAACGATTTCACTTCTTCGCTGTTTTCTGTATTAGCTACAAACATAGTAATCCCCCTCTAAATTGGTAGTAGTTTCCTGCCTATGAATCTATTATACATAATATTATTCCTGTGTAAACAGCCAGGTTGATTTATTTGATGAATATAATATACCTGGATTTATATGAATAATGGTTTTATAATACCTGGAGTTATATAAAATATACCTGGGTTTAAATTTTGTTTTCTTTTTCTTTTTCTTTTTTTTGATAAAACGGTGCTTAAGTGCGCTAGATTTTTCGATTTAAACACATCCATAGGTCCCTAGCCAAACTAGGAGCTACTTAGAGAAAAACTGTATTTAATTTTATTTTCAAAAACACTGTAACTAAATGCAGTTACAATTTCCGTGGTTGGGATTCCTTTCGTAATCGATCTCGATAAGAGAAATACCTGACAAGTATCTCCACGCTATATTTTCGTTAACATGTTCTTAAGAAAATCGAAGAACGGATCTTTCGCTCTTAATACGAACAAAGACGGTTTTTCCATTATTTCGAGGAAGGAAGAGGCTATTGCAGCGAAATTCGTGATGTTTCCACTCTGCTAAAACATAAATAGTCCCACTTAAATAATTGCGTACTTAGAGGTGAAAGTTCCACTATGGAGGTGGTCATTTCTACAAGCATTCATGTTCCTAAAAGCATACGTTCTGTCGTATGCTTTTTTATCACATTTTAAAAAACACCAAGTACTTTTAAATACTTAAATATAAATTAAAAAAATTTTAAAATGCTTATAAAGAAGTGTATAATTACTTACAAAGAGGTGATCATCATGTATCAAGAGGAACGATTACTCAAAATACTCGGCTATTTAAACGAACACCACGCGATGAGTGTCTTGGATATTTGCGCTCAACTGGAAGTATCCAGAGATACGGCCCGCAGGGATATTGTTCGATTAGTGCAAGAAGGGGTCGTTATTCGAACGCATGGAGGCGTAGCATTGCCTCAATTGCAGAAGGAAATAGCTTCCTATCAGGAACGTTTAATTGATGAGACGGATAGCAAAAGAAAAATTGGAAAGCTAGCAGCAATGCTGATTCAAGACCATGAGACGGTTATATTAGACGTGTCGACTACGGTGCAGGCTGTTGCTGAGCGAATTTCCGCCAAACAGATTACCGCTGTCACTCACTCGATTGATATAGTAGGTATTCTCTCGGGTCGGGAAGATCTGCAAGTCTATGTACTCGGCGGCTATTTACACGCGAAGAATCGCTTGCTGTACGGTCCCTCCGTTATTGACAAGCTCAGAGAATTGAGAGCTGATAAAGCATTTATTGGGGCCACGGCGATTCAAGCAGATGGGCTGTATTTTCCCTATGAAGACGATGCTCATGTCAAAAAAGAGATAGCCCGTAGATCTGACCAAGTCATTGTCGTAGCTGATTTTACGAAATTTATGAGCAGGTCGGTTTATCGTTTAGATTTTGATTTTGTAGATATTTTGATTACCGATCAAGAAGTGCCTAGCGAAATAAGAGAGGTGCTTGATCAGAAAAATATCGCGATTGTTCAATGCGAGCAGAATAAGCAGTTAGAGGGGGAGAATTAGACATGAGTCTTCAAATTTTGCGGGACGTTCAAGTCGTACAACTAGACATCGGGGTTCAATCTGCCGTGGTGTGGATAAGGGACGGGATTATTGAGCGGATAGAAAGCGGGCCCTATTCTCTTCCAGAAGAGGCTTATGAGCTTATCGAGGGAAAAGGCCAACTCTTGATACCGGGCATGATCGATGTGCACATCCATGGCGCCAACGGGTTCGATATGATGGACGGCAGCGAGGCGAGTATTCAGGAGGTTTCACGGGCCTGCGCTGCAACGGGATGCACCTCATTCCTGGTTACCTCTGTAAGCTCCACAATGGAGGATTTATTAGCCATGATTCGTAGTGTTAAACGTGTGGTTGGGCATGAAGTTGGGGCCAGAATTGTGGGCCTTCATCTAGAAGGGCCTTATCTAAATCCGAAGCGTAAAGGGATGCAAAATGAAAAGTTTCTACGACATCCCAATTTTGAGGAAATGAAGGCCATTTTCGAAGAAGCAGACGGACTGATTAAGATGGTTACAATAGCCCCTGAATTACCTGGGGGGATGGAGCTAATTTCCTTTTTGAAGGAAAAGGGAGTGATCATAGCCGTCGCTCATTCTGATGCTACGTACGAGGAGGCGAAGCAAGCCTTTGAAGCTGGGGCAAGCCACGTCACGCATTGTTTCAATGGTATGCGCCCGATCCACCATCGCGATCCAGGCCTTGTAGTGGCAGCCTTCGAAGAAGAGCATGTGAGCCTGCAGGCGATTGTAGATGGCATTCATCTGCATCCCGCAATTATTCGGATGATGCATCGCTTAAAGGGGCCGGAGGGCATGGTACTTATCACAGATGCTTTACAAGCTATGGGCTTAGGGGATGGAAGCTACGTATTCGGCGGCCATCATGTTACGGTAGCTGAAGGCGTTGCGCGGCTAGAGGATGGTACCCTAGCGTCCAGCACAGTTAAGATGAATGAAGCTTTACGCCTAACAATTGAAACTGGAATTTCCTTGAATGACGCCGTTCAGATGGCTTCAGCGACACCTGCGCGATTGCTAGAACTTGATACTACAGGTAGAATATCAACGGGCTTTGATGCCGATCTTGTCTTATTAAATGACCAATTTCAAGTGCAATGGACGATGATTAAGGGTCGAATGATCTGAAAGGAAGCGGCACATGAACAAAACAGACCGCTTGTTAGCCATCGTGCTAGAGCTGCAGCGAAAGACGGTGCTGCGTGCCGAGGATTTGGCTGTTACGTTTGAGACGAGTGTTCGGACGATTTATCGGGATATGCAAGCGTTATGTGAAGCAGGGGTGCCGATTATAGGAGCGCCTGGACAAGGCTATTCGTTAATCGAGGGTTATTTTCTGCCGCCTGTTAGCTTCACAGCGGAAGAGGCAGTAACGCTGCTTATCGGTGCGGATTTTGTTGAACAAAGGTTCGATGCCAGTTATGGGGCCCAAGCCCAAGCTTCTAGGAGGAAAATAGAAGCAATCTTACCAGAGAGCGTGCGCAATGAGGCAGCGCGAGTCCGATCGACGATTAAACTGCTCGCTGTGAAAGAAGGGGAGAGCAGAGGACGTGAGGCAGAAGGATTTGAAATGCTTCGTTATGCTATTTTGGAAGAGCAAAAAGTCGCTTTCGAATATTCGAAACGTCTGCCCGAAGCAGATGGCAATCGCCAAAGTGTTCGGGTTGTCGCTCCCTATGGACTCGTCCTTATGCGTGGTTCATGGGTTTTAATTGCTCACTGCGAGCTGCGTCAAGGGCTGCGCCATTTTCGCTTATCTCGGATGAGCGGGCTTCAGGTTCTCGAAGATAAGTTTCAGCGGCCGTCTGATTTTAACCTTCGAGACTATGAACCGCCGGATGACCGCAACGTCTACGTGCGTATACTAGTAAATACCAGCATTCTTGATAAAGTAAAGGAGCTTGGGAGCTATTATATGGAATGCATGGAGGACCACGCGAATGGTTCGCTAATGACTTTGCGTGTACGTTATCCAGAAGAATTGCTCCATTGGATGCTGGGTTGGGGAGCGGATGTTGTTGTCTTAGAGCCTGAATCACTTCGACTTCGAGTGCGTGAAGAAGCGATAGCTATGTTAAAGCACTACTGACATACAGCTGTCAGTAGTGCTTCTGTATACTAAGCTTATACAAGTCGAAAGGGGCAATAAAAGATGAACACAACGGAATCTCTACAGCGGTTAGAGGAAACAACGAACCAATATCTCGAGGAACTGAATGGGTTGACCTTCGAGCAGTTAAGACGTCAGCCGAGCGAGAATGAATGGTCGCTCGGGCAGATGTATCTTCATCTTATCCATACCGCACAGCGTATGCAGATTGGTAGCATCGAGAAATGCAGAAGCCAGGCTGAGGAAAGTGCTGTAGCAGAAGGCGAGAAAACGGAAATAGGAGCAAAGATTTTTAGCCATGGAAGTTTTCCGGCAGAACGCATTCAAGTCCCTGCCTCGCCTTACTATACACCGGAGCAGCCGCTCAGTAAGGAGCAGATTGCCGATGGACTGCATGCAGTACTCCAAAAAATGAAAGAGATCGAGCCTACACTTGATGCGATACCTTCTGCGTATACAGCTTTACATCCCAGATTTGGAGGGCTCCATGCAAAAGAATGGTTTACGCTTGTAGAGATGCATTACCGCCATCATCTGCATCAATTGGAGCGTTTGAAACAATTTCTAGGCCGTGCCGAAGGCTAAATGAGGGATTAAAACAAAGGGAAACACACATGTAGAGGCCATCCTTTTCGAGGGATGGTCTTTTTTACAATAAACATTCAACTTTTTGGTGAAGTATGCCGATGAACCGTATAGCGGATTGCAATGTCCTAAATTTATACAATCTACATCAGGAGGAAATATGAAAAGTATTAAAACGAAGTTTATTACGTTTATTTCTGTATTACTTGCCGTAACGCTGTTGTCTCTAGGGGTGCTTAATTTCTTTGCGACGTCGAAACTCTTACAAGCGGAAACAGACAAAGAAGTCGCACTACGCTCCGAGGTTATTGTTCAGGAAATCGAGAAGTTTCTAATAGGAAGAGTTAGTATTATGGAAACCTTCGCGAAGCAGTCAGCGGCCTTATACGGCGATGATAAGAAAGAGCTTGAGTTTATTAAAGCAGCGGTAGCCAGTACACCTGAGCTTAAATCGATGGTATATTCTCCAGATGTTACCGGGAAAAAAGCGGTTTCGCATGAAGGCAAATCGGTAGACCTCTCTACACGCCCTTATATCAAAGACCTGGCCGAAGGGAAAACGGCAATTTCTAATCCACTTATTGATAAATTAGATGGGAAATTGGCGATTATAATTGGCGCACCCGTTATGATAAAAGGTAAACCAGGTGCTTTTCTAGTGTCTTCTGTCTCTATTGATGATCTAATGAATGTAGTTGCTAAGGAAAAAATCGGCGATACCGGCTATGCCTTCATGTTTGATGCAAGTGGCATCACGGTGACACATCCATTCAAAGATAATATTATGAGTAAGAATGTGAAAGATTATGGCATCCCAGCCATCGAGCAAGCGTTTGAAAATGCGCTCAAAGGCGGAAAGGGAAAGATCGATTACACATTTGAAGGCATACATAGTATTGGTTACTATACCAAAACCTCCAATAATTGGATCGTCATGCTGAGCGTGCCGTCGAAAGAGTTAAGCGAAGGTGTGCGGGAATTGGGCAAAAATACAATGATCTTAACCGCGTTTTTCATTATTTTGGGCATTTTATTAGCTTATTTTGTTGCGCAGAGACTGGTTCGTCCCATTCAAAGGTTGAATCAAGCCATTCAAATTGTTTCTTCCGGTAATCTTCTTCATCGCATTGAACTGAAGGGGAAAGACGAAATTGTTCAAGCCGGGACTAGTTTTAACCAAATGGTTGATGCTTTTCGCAAAGCATTGACAGAAGTGAACCTCTCTTCTGCCCAGTTGGCGATAGCTTCTGATGACTTAACGACGAGCGCTAAGCAAACCTCCTTGGCAACTGAACATATTGCCTCATCGATGGAACAAATGATGTCGGGAACAGAACAGCAAGTTACATCTGTTGAGCATAGTCGCCAAGCAGTTGCTGAGATGTCTGGGCATGTCCAGGTAATTACGGATTTAGCAGAGGGAGTTGCCTCCGAAGTAAGGAAGACTTATGGAGTTTCTGCTGACGGTGAAAAGGTCATTCATTCCGCAATCGAACAGATGGGATCCATTGCTACCACGGTACAAACATTGTCTGAGGAAGTACATCAATTAGGGGCGTACTCGAAAGAAATCGGACAAATCGTCCAGGTGATAACCAGTATCGCTCAACAAACCAATTTACTTGCTTTAAACGCGGGGATAGAGGCTGCAAGAGCAGGGGAAAGCGGTAAGGGATTCGCTGTAGTCGCCAATGAAGTAAGGAGTCTTGCTGAGCAGTCTGGTGCATCCGCACAGCGAATAACTCATTTAGTGGCAACGATTCAAGCCGGTGCTGGAGCAGCTGAAACGACGATGAAACTGGCTACGAATGAAGTTACAGCAGGTATTGAGGTCGTGGATTCTGCTGGGGCTTTATTCGAGAGCATCAAACTGGGGATTGGCCATGTGGTCGATCAAATTCAGCAAGTAACGGGAGCTACGCAGGAAGTTGTGCATGGAAATGAGATCATGGTGGGCTCGATTACAACGATTTCGAGCGCGGCGGAGGTAAACATGGCTAGTACGCAAAGCATATCTGCTTCTGCGGAGGAGCAGTTAGCTTCCATGGAGGAAATCGCTGCTTCTGCAGAAACTTTGTCCAACATGGCAGATGAATTAAAACAGTTGATTACTAAATTTAAAATATAATTGATATAGGTGGAATTAGAATACCATATTAATATTCCTTGACGTAATGCTAAAAAAGTAAAGAGGCGCTATTTATAGCAGCCAAGACTTTGTTTGCTTGAACAATACTTTTAAATTTGAAACGGGCATTGAAAAGTAAAGATACTGATTAAATGCTTGGTCTACTTTATCTAAATAAAAAAAGTGAAGATGAGAATATCCTTCATATTCGTTTTTAGTTACTAACGCCAATGAATTATAATCCTCTGTTTCATAGGACTTATATTGAATTTGTGTATCATTTGATTCAGAACAGATAATACCATCAATATGCTCAACTAGACGTATTGGTTTAATTTTTTCTAAAACTTCAGTTCTGAATGAAAGCTTCGATACACACTTCATTATATCTTCCTCCTTGAATGTAAGCCTGAGAATACAATTATACAGAACATTTGTTCGTATTTCAATGCGAACTTGGATATTTTATTCCATATTCATTAAGCATTGAAAGAATGTAGATAGTTTCAAAAACCTACAGAGCAAGTTATTTTGAGACATTCGATTTATGAACCCTATCTTTAATTGATTAAGAAGGGACTGATTAAGTCGATCTTTCTAAAGGATACTATGTATAAAAAAGCCAGTAGGAATAACTACTCCACTGGCTCTTCGAAGATTATGTGTTATTGAAATTGAACAGTTACTCTCGCGTAAGTGGGCTGTCCATTATTGAAATTTCGGACTTTTAAGTAGTAAGGTCGTCCCCAATTTAGGTAGAAACCTGTAATTAGAGAGTATCGATTACCAGCTCTATCATCATCTTCAGTAACTTTATTTGTTAGAGCTGAATCAGTATAAAGCTCAATAAAAGTATCGCACGATTGGTTATATAGCTCTGTTCTTATAGTAGCGTAACCAGCTCCATCAATTTTAAAAACCTTTGACGCTTCACCATTCACATAGCCAGGTGAGTATGGAGTTAGCGGCGTTGCCGGAGTAGAACCATCAATATCGACGTTATAAACAACTTCAATCATTGCAGCAATTGGACGAGTATGACCAGTAATACCATCAGGCTGTCCAGGCACGTTCATTTGAGAAGCAGTTGCGCCATCAAGGAAAATACCATCTATAATACCGGAGTCAACGCCTTTGCAAGCTGTTCTAAAGTCTGCAAGATATACTTCATCCATGCTACGTACTAAGAAGATGTACTTACTATCACTATATAGTAATGCGGAACGATACCATTGTCCGTCGCCATTATAAGGAACTCCCTCTTGTCTAGCAATATTTAACCACTGGGAATCATTTTTTAGGCTCATGCTGATGCCACCTTGTGCCCAATATTGATCATTAGCAGCCAACCAAAGGTTACTTCGATCACCTACAGTTACGGATCGAAGAACATAATCTTGTGTAGTCTTATCCCATGCAAAGGTCCCTCTTGATGTGTCTTGCTTTCCGCCACTGCCATAATAGTCGATAGCTTCACCGCGAACAGGTGTCCCATTGTTAACAGCGATTGAATAAACATCTGGATGAGAAGTGCCATCCTGAAAAAATCCCCCATTAATTCCGATTTTACCTGATCCCGGAACCGTTTGCCCGCCTAGGTAAGTTAGCTGGATATTATTTGGGGAAGTCTTAATTACAGCTAGACGCACTCCATTAACTGTTGTTGTGAAAAAATTATAGTACATTTTGTTTCCTCCTATTAATGTATTAGATTGGGGTAAAAAAATGAAGGGATATTCAGATTGAAGGGGTATCCCTCCCTAATCTCAATCTGATTCGAATTTCCTTGCCCGTATTCACACAATAACATATAGCGTAACGTTACGCAATATAATATTATATAAATCACCGCAACATTTTAATTATTTCTTGCGTATACAATTTAAAGAAGATTATTTACTCAAAGGGAGAGAATCTATGAAAAAGTTTATCCTTGGCTTAACGATTGGTATCACACTAACAGCTTCAACTGCTGTATTTGCATCCAATACAATACAAGCTTATTTATTCCCAACTTCCTTTTACATTAATAATCATCCTGTAAAATTGGATAATGATTATGAAGTTCTTAACTACAACGGCCATGCCTATGTTCCTATTCGTTTTGTTGCTGAAAAACTAGGAGGTTACGTGGATTATAGGCAAGAGCAAGAACTGAATAGAATTCACATTAATTACTTCGCAGCTAATAAAGAATTCTTGACAGATAAAACGTATCCTGAGATTCATGTTGGGATTGTAGATATGGGACATAGTTATGGCTATACAGCAATTCAAGGACTTGTATCTATAGATAGTGACATTGGATCTGCCAATAAACATGACTTACAATTTAATTTAAATTTTTATGATGAAAAGAATAAATTACTAGGCACATTTTTATGGGATTCAAAAGAAAAACCCCTTGATAATAAAGAAATTAGATATTTTACAGATGGGTTTTTAGGAGATGGAACGAAATATTCTAAAGTTGAATTGAAAGTAAATAGTTTTAAGTAAAAAACAAGGCAACAAATTGAATACAGGGAAATTTGGGAATGGTTGCTCGACACTTCCATTTTACCAAGGTTTGGTTTCTTTTTGTTTGTAGGAATTATGGAAAAGAGCTGCCCCTTAAGGTCTATTTGACCTTTTGAGGCAGCCTCTTTTTTCATTTAGAAAAGTACGGATATCATGGCGGGAAATCATTCATCTGTCTTTTTGGTTTGATATTTATTTTTTCACAGGAATTTTATGAAATATTTGTTCGAGTAGTACAGCTACTTCGGCTCTTGACGCATGATCGGTTGGGTTCAGTTGGCTGCCATTTCCATTAACGATTCCCTCAGTAACCAAGGATAGTATGGCTTCCTTGGCATAATCAGGTACCATTTTGGAATCTGCAAAACGATTCAAAGTAGTGGCATCCCCAGATTGAAGTTTAATTCCATACTTCGTCATCGCTTTATGCAGGATAACCATAAGATCTTGTCTTGTAATAGGGGCTTCCGGATCAAAGGTATTATTTTCAAATCCTTCAATGACTCCTTGGCTTTTCAGGCTTCCGATTGCTTCGTAGTAATAACTGTTTTGCGGAACATCAGAGAAGTTGACGGTCGTATCCGATTTCAACGCAAACATTTTCATAAGTAAAAGTGCAACGTCGCCGCGCTTAATAGCTGCGCTAGGTGTAAATGTACGGTCGGAAGTTCCAAGGATAATTCCTTTGGAGCTTAGGAAACCAATCGCATTTTGTGCCCATTTGTGATCTTGTAGATCATCAAAGATGAGGGCAGGCTGACCGCCCGTGCTACCGCCCGTGCTACCGCCCGTGCTACCGCCCGTGCTGCCGCCAGTGTTACCGCCCGTGCTACCGCCCGTGCTACCGCCCGTGCTACCGCCCGTGCTACCGCCCGTGCTACCACCAGTGTTACCGCCCGTGCTACCGCCCGTGCTACCGCCCGTGCTACCGCCCGTACTACCGCCCGTACTACCGCCCGTACTACCGCCCGTGCTACCGCCCGTGCTACCGCCAGTGTTACCACCCGTGCCGCCGTCCGTGCTTGCTTTTTTGATGGTCACTTGCAGATGTTTTTCGTCCGCTGCGAGCCCTTCAAAGACCAGCGTGGTTCCATCTGTTTTAATGGAGTAAGTACTAGAAATTTCATAATCTTGGGAAAGACGATCACTTACTTTTTGAGTAACGACCGTAGCATCATCTGTCGCTGCAACAGGTACGCTGATCTGCTTATTTATTAATCCGTCGGAGACTTGTACAACAAGATTACCAGCAGCAGTTGCTCCACTCTCTACTTTGATGGAGAAACGGGATTTTTCCCCAGCAACCCCTCTACTACCAACCTGCTTGGTTTGTAAGCCTTTTTGTATTTGTTGATTTTCATCTTTGAATGACCAGCTTAATCCTTCAACCGCCGAACCTTCGCCATTTTCCAAAACCTTAAGTTCTACCTTTTCAGTTCGTCCTCTACCTGGCATTTGTTTGATGATAATGCCTGATGGAGCTTTGGAAGCAGTAACTTCATAAAAGCGGCCTCTATCATGCTTGGACAAAGCTGCATTCAGCACCTTTGCAACCTCAGCAGTAACATCTTCTATCTTCCATCCGACATATAGCTTCATATTTAACGGGAGATAGCGACTATATTTATCAAAGGTCAGCACATCTTTATCTTCTATTTTCATATCCAACACCATGAGCGCTGTCCCAGGTCCATTAATAGGCTGACCATTGGCACCAGTAACCTCACCGGAAAGCGGTAGGAAATATTCGCTCAGTACCTCGGTCGTTTTGCGACCTGGTTTAACCACGACCGTATCCCCAAGCACGACGCCTACGTTATTCAATGGTTTTACTTGTGCGTCAACGAGCACTTTCACTTTTGCTTCTGTGGAGCTCACTTTGGTTCCAACAGGCAAGTCGACCAATGATCCAGTTACGACAAAAGTTTGTGCAGTAGGTTCATTTTTCTGATAGCCGATAGACTGCAAACTCCATTGCACGTTTGTATGGATGCTGCTTCCATCTGCCAACAACGCGGTTACTTGTTTAGGTAAATGAAGCGCTTCTGGCGTAGGCGTTGTTCCATTAACGATGCCTGTAATATCAGCTAGACTATCTACTGATTTAACATAACGCATAGCATTTATCGTGACAGTAGCCGTTGCTGTTTGATTGGATGCTGCAACTCCAGCAGGTAGTTGTCCAAGAGCACCCTTCACTTCAACAGTTTGTTGCTGTTCATTTTTAGGATCGTAGGATGTGTTTGTTGCATCCCAGATAACATCTACGTGTGCCTTTTTGTCGTTTCCAAGCGTTACTTCAACTTGTTGAGGAAGGTAGGAAGCAAGAGAGGGCTTATTAATACCGCTCGGCACTTGAGCTACCTGTACCTTTTCAATATTAGTGATTGGAATAGCTGCATTAATTTTGATTGTCGCTTTTGCTTTAACAGAAGTTGGATTGATTAATCCAGCCGGCACATTTTGTAGATCGCCCACAACCTCGATTGTTTGTGCTGCGGTATTGTTAGGATCGTAGTTTATGCTGGATAGATCCCATACAATAGGAACCTGAGCTGTTTTGCCATTACTTAGGGTAGCTTCAACTTGATCAGGTAAGCCTAATGCTTTGGTTGTTTTGGCCGTACCGCTGAGCACGCCTTCAATAGCAACAGAATTCATGCTTTGGATTGGAATAGCAGCGTTAAAGAATACTTTGGCTTTGGCGACAAAAGGCTCTTTTTTACCGTTAATTAAAATGCCGCTGTTAGCGATTCCGATAGGCAAACCATAGCGGTCTCCTAAGCTGCCTACAAACTCCACGTAATGCGCGCTTTTATCGTTCAAGTCATAATTGCTTTGACTCCATGAAACGTCGATCTTGGACGTGTTGTTAACGTCATTATCTAATGTTGTATCAATCTGACTGGGTAAGCCCAATGTATAGAAGCTTGCTCCGTTTTCTACATTTGTTATATCCGCGATTTCAGCAACACCTGTTATTTGTTTGGCCGCTTTGATCGTAATCTTAGCCGTTGCTTTCAAATTTTGATTGTTCGTGATGTCTTTCGGAAGGTTGGAAGAACTTGAGCTTTCTCTTAGGGTTCCCACTGCGATAAACGTTTGTGCTTCGGCATTAGAAGGTTCATAGATATCATTGTTCCATCGAACATATAACTCTCTTTCAGTCCCGTTAGTCAGTGTTACCTTGATATAGTTGGGTAAACCGAATTGGTAGGCAGGAGTTCGATTATCAAAAGTTAGATCTTCAAAGGTCGATACGGATTGGATATCATATGTGGCAGCAGTTACAGTCTGACTTCCCACTGATCCCGCATCATTAAGTGCAAATGTTTGACTATTGGAAAGATCTATTTGGGTAACAGGAACGAATTTACCTGCTGATGCCGACGTGGGTAAAACCAAAGACATCAAAACACTAGAGGATACCAAAACTTTGAAAATAACTTTATTCTTTTTTCGTTTCATATTTATGCTCCTTGCTTCGTGTAGGCTCCCCTGATAGGAAAATTGACTATTATGCTAAAAAGAAACAGACATGTAGCGTACATAACCAAAAAGATGATAATGATAATCAATATCACTTAGGGTGCAGGTAGTATTATTAACCATAGGACAGATAATGTCAATCCTAATTTTGACAATCCTAAATTTAATTAGAGCTTGCAAAGCACACCCATTTACACAAAACACACGTTACTCTTAACCTTCTGATGACGAGAAGAGACTATAATGTGTCATATAAAAAAGTCAGAAAGACGTAAGGGGAAAATGCTTAGATGCTGCGCAAAGAAAAGGTAAGAGGTGTGCTAAATGGCTGGAAAATGCTCCTTTTTGTTTTGTTTTCCTATACCGTTTTATTTTTGATTGCTTTTCAAGGCATGATCATCAGCAAACAATCTACGAACACGATTGAAAAACAATATAATCAAATTATTTTTGATAAGATGGATTCGCTTTCCGTCAATATTATTAATTATTTGAATTATATCGACGATTTTGCCCGAGGCTTATCGACCAAAACCGATCTAATGCTTAGAATTCAAGATCATCATGACGTGCCCAAAGAGGTCATCGAGGGTTATTTAAATTACTTCCGGTTACGTTTACCTTTGTACATTCAAATTCTAACCGATCAGAATCGCGTGTTTGCTTATCCGCCAATTGATCTAGAAGAAGAGGAGCGGTTCAAAGGGACGCTTGTTTCTTTTCCTTGGTACGGAACACGCTTTTTCCTCAATAACAGCTACATTCAATCCGACGTAGCCCCCGATTTCCATTACAGTGCTTTCCCGAAAGCCTTGTATATCAGCAAAAACATGCTCAAAGACGATCGCTCCCTTGGGACGCTTACCATCAAAATGAATGGCTCAGCAATCGAAACGCTGCTCGATGCCGTGCGGATCAACCCGATGAATGCCGTATTTATTTTGTCACCAGAAGGCAAGGTGCTGTTTGAGAATACGCAGTCTTCACCTGAGGTTTCGAACTATTTGAAATCACTAGATCGTAATCGTATGGACGAGCTAATAAAGAAAAACGGCGACGAAGCCGGATCAGGCCAAATGAAAATCGCGGGTCAAGATTGTTATTTTATTTATAAGCAAATTCCTTCTACAACATGGGAAGTACTCTCGATCATCCCGCTCAAGTCGCTGCATGCGGAGAGTATCAGTGTGTGGCAGACGACGGGTATCACCACAGCGTTCTCCGTGCTATTAATTGTTACGTTTGGTTATCTTTTATACACGAAGCTGCTGCTGCCTCTACAACGAATGTCCCGGATTATACGTGCAGTTGGAGAGGGTACAAATCCGGAAAAGTATGTTTATAAGGGGTTCAAGGAGCTGGAAACCTTGAATCAAGGCATCTACCAATTTTTCGAGCAAATTCAGATGCAAATTCAAACCATAAAGGCAGGAGAGAGTGCGAAGAGGAGACTGGAAGTGCATGTGCTGCAGGAACAAATGCGACCGCATTTTTGGCATAATTCGTTAAATGCCCTGCGATTTATGGCTATGCTGCATGGCAACTCAACCATGGCCGACGCCCTTCTGGCGCTCACTCGAATGCTCGATTACACGTTGAAAAATTCGCATACGCTGTTCAGCAAAGTGGAGGAAGAGAGGGATTATGCCCTCCAATATATCCGATTTCAGGAGATACGCTCGATGCAGCGGATGGATATCGAGATAGAGATCGATGCGCAGGCTCTGGAAGCCCAAATTCCGAAATTTACCCTCCAACCTTTACTTGAAAATGCGATTACCCATGGCTTCTGTACGCCATTCGATAGAAAGCCTGTCCTTAGTATGCTTATACGTGTGAAGGATGATTGGTTGAACATCTGTATCGCGGATAACGGCAATGGGATGGACTCCGATACGCTTCGGACGCTGATGCAGCCAGAGGAGCAAGTACCGTCCTCCTTGCAGAATTCCGGCATTAGTCTGTTGAATTTGCAGGAAAGAATTCGATTGGAATACGGCAGTGAGTATGGGGTTTCAGTGGATAGTCAGCTTGGAAAAGGCACTCAAATTGAGGTCAGGCTTCCTTTGATTACAAGTAAACAGAAAGAAGGTGGAAGTCATGAAGGTCATGAAGGTCATGATCGTTGAGGATGAAGTATTGGTTCGATTAGGCCTAAAAAAGGCAGTCCCATGGTCCACCCTTGGCATGGAGCTGGTATGTGAAGCTAGTGATGGAGCCGAGGCTTACGAAATGTTCGTCAGGCATCTCCCCGATATCGTGTTGGTCGATATTGAACTGCCCAAAATGGACGGCTTGCGGTTCATTCAATTCGCCAAGAAGCACAGGGAGGATGCCAAGTTTATTATTTTAACGTGTCAGCAGGATATCAAGTATGCGCGAAGCGCTATTCAATTGCAGGTGTCCGATTTTCTTCTGAAATCGACGTTGGATATTAAGGAGCTGTGCGATATTTTGCAAAATATCTCGGTTGAAATGCTCCTCAAACGACATCGCGAGGACGATTCGGGTTCACCCGAGCTAGACCGGGTTCAGCGGAAAAAGCGGTTTCTCCAAAGCTGGCTAGACGGCATTCTTCCTAAACCAGATGCAGAGCGCTCGGACGCGCAGCTCCAGGAATTTGCTTCGCTTTTGCAAGCAGCAAGTTACCAGGCATGGGTCATTCAACTCAATCAGGAGGATGAGTCGAAGATGGACGAGTCGCATGCGTTCAAGGAAATTGAACAGCAGGCCACACAGCGCTTTGGGAGCCGTTGTTTGGGCATCGTTCCTGATACGGAGAAGATCAGACTACACCTAGTCTTCGCAGGCGCTTCTTCTACAGCAGAAATCTTAAGCTGGCAAGAAAGCATGCAGATGAAGCTTGGCAGGCAGATGACTATCGCGGCCAGCTCCATTTTCGTTAACCCCTACGAGTGGCGATCAAACGATCTGCAAGCTGCCGAGCTGCTCCAGCTCCAATTTTACAAGCCCAACGGCAACCTTTTCAATGACAGTAGTTTAATCCGGGATACACTCACTGAGCCTGTTCAGAGAATAAAAAAAGACCTCTATGACCGTATCGGTGCCCTCCAATTCGCTGAGATCTCTGAGCTCGTTGGCGTACTTTGCGAGACCCTGCTGCAGCCGCCTTTTTTGCATCCCCATATGATCAAAAATATGTTTACAGAAATGCTGTTCCGTATCTGGTCAGCATGCGAGGAAATAGCCGATGCCTCAATCCTTACAAATCATCAATTCGTCGACCGAATTTATGCAGCTGTCCAGTTGGAGGACATCGTCGAGCTGCTGCTGGATGAAGTTCGTAACGCGGAGAAAGCAGTGGCAGCTTGTTACGCTCAGGACGATAAATCAAAGCTTATTTTGCTAATCAAGCAGTATATCAAGTCCAACTTGCATAGGGAAGTCTCCCTCCAGGAGATTGCGGATACGTTTCATATGAATAACTCCTACTTGAGTCGCATGTTTAAGGAAGTGACGGATTCCAGCTTCACCGAATATGTCCTCTATGAGAAGACAGAGGCTGCTATGGCCTTGATGAAGAGCGGCATGCCCCTCACCGAGATTTCTGATAAACTGGGCTACCAGAATTTAAGCTCCTTTACCCGCATGTTCAAAAAGGTACGGGGCATATCTCCGTCCCGGTACCAGGACTAACCTGATAAGCGAGCTGGCAAAAGATGATAAACAGGTAGGCTAATAACCGCATATATTTACTGCTCCTTTATTTGCACGATATAATTCCGCCTCTGCGGGATACTGTCCGCTATCAAGATAAACAATCGGTCAAAGTCGGTCATGTCCAAGCAGACACCCGCCATTTATACTAATCCTGAAAGGCGAAATCATTCCGATGCGAGATAGAAAAAGGAGAGAAACGACCCATGAGAAAGCACTTAAAATGGATCCTGCTGCCTACCGCTGGACTCACGCTTCTAGCAGGCTGCGGCCAAACGGCAGGTACAAGTTCAACGGCTAGTCCTAGTTCGGCTTCCCCCTCTGCTGCTGCAACATCTGCGGCAAGCGCCAAAGCGGCGAGCGAGCCTGTGGAATTAACCTTTTATTACCCTGTTAACGTCGGCGGTCCAGTCATGAAAGTGATTGACAGCATGACGAACAAGTTCATGGAGTCTCATCCGAACATCAAGGTGAAGCCTGTCTACACAGGGAACTACGGGGACAATACGATCAAAATTCAGTCTGGCATTCAAGCGAAGCAACCGCCCGATATAGCCGTTATGATGTCGACGGAACTGTACTCGATGCTGGATTCCAACGCAATTATCCCGCTGGATGATTTTATTGCGAAAGACCCCAGCATCAACGTGAAAGATTTCTATCCAGCTTTCGTCGAGGATACGCAAACTGGCGGTAAAACCTATAGCCTGCCGTTCCAACGCAGCACGATTGTTTTGTATTACAACAAGCAAATGTTCAAGGAAGCTGGACTCGATCCCGAGAAGCCGCCGAAAACGTGGGATGATCTAATCGACTATGCGAAAAAGCTGAAAAGAGATGGACATGCAGGTCTGGAAATCCCGGGAAATGATGATTCCTATTGGATGCTTCAACTCTTTGCGCTGCAGAACCATACCGATCCTAAGGTGAATCTCATGTCCTCTGACGGGAAGAAAGTCTTATTCGACCAGCCAGAGAATGTGGAAGCTCTACAATTCTGGTTGGATCTGTCCCGCAAGCATAAGGTCATGGCAGAAGGTATTATCGATTGGGCAACGGTGCCGACCGATTTCATCCAAGGTAAAACAGCGATGATGGTGCATACGAGCGGTAACCTGACGAATGTAAAAAACAACGCAAAATTTGATTTCGGGGTTGCTTTCCCACCGATGAAGAAACAGTTTGGTTCACCGACGGGCGGCGGTAACTTATATATTTTCAAAGATACGGAGCCGAAGAAACAAGCGGCAGCTTGGGAGTTCGCGAAGTTCATGACAGAACCGGAACAAGCCGCACAATTCAGCGTTGGCACAGGTTACGTCGGTGTGCGTAAATCGGCTTTCGATACAGAGACGATGAAGAAATACGCAGCGAGCTTTCCGCAAGCGCTTGTCGCTCGCGATCAGCTTGAATATGCTCATGCGGAGCTGTCCACACATAATCATGGCAAGGTATCTACGGCTTTGACGAACCAGATTCAAGCGGTGTTGGCGGGAACGATTGATCCGGCAGGAGCCTTGAAGAAAGCTCAGGAAGAAGCGGAACGCGCACTAGCTCCTTTCAATAAGTAACAACGACTGCTAATGAATGTCATGACCCATCGCTCCTGCGCGAATACCGCATCTGTGGTGGGCATGGCTTTCAAGGAAGGAGAGAATGCCGCTATGAATGCGATTTGGGGCGAGAGGATAAAGCGTAATGGCTGGGGCTGGGGCTTGCTGCTCCCTTCACTGCTCATCCTGGGCCTGTTCACCTATTATCCGATCTTGAAGACCGTATGGCTTAGCCTGTATCAGAAGGATTTGGCGACGCCAGTTCCAGTCTTTAACGGTTTGGGCAACTACGCCGCGATGCTGGAAGATCCCGTGTTTATCAAAGTGTTTATTAACAATCTCTGGTTTGCCCTTGGTACGGTACCGACTTCGATGGCGCTTGCTTTTATCATGGCATTATTCGCTGATAAGGTTATCCGGGGGCGGGGATTCATTCGATTCGCTTATTTCTATCCAAATATGATTCCTATGATTGCTGTAGCTAATATTTGGTTGTTTCTCTATACGCCCAAGTTTGGCTTGCTGGCCCATCTAGCTTCTTGGTTTAGTCAACGAGAGGTAAGTTTGCTCGGCCAACCGGGGACGGTTATGGGTGCAATGATCGTAATGATCATTTGGAAGGAAGCGGGCTATTTCATGCTTTTCTATTTAGCCGCTTTGCAGCAAATACCTAAGGATTTATACGAATCTGCCGCTGTGGACGGCGTTAGTAGGATGAAAGTGTTGTGGCGCATCACAATTCCGCTCACCATGCCAACCACGCTGTTCGTTGCCGTCGTTGCCGTTACGAATGCCTTCAAGCTGGTCGATCACCTTTGGATCATGACAAAAGGGGGGCCAGATAACGCCAGCAGTTTGCTTCTTTATTACATCTACGATACCGCGTTTAGTTATTATGACCAAGGAATGGGAGCGGCGATGACGGTCGTTTTAGTCGTGCTGCTGCTGATCGTATCATCGCTGCAATTTTTCGGGCTGGATCGCAAAATCCATTACGATTAAGAATCGGTTATGGATTTTGCGATTTCCCTCGGAAAACGTTAGGAGGAATAGAATGAATCATCAGATCGAGGTGCAGCTTGGGCGCAAGGGAACGCAAAGCCGCCGCAAGCCTGCGGCATTACGAACACCTACTGCCTCAAATGCAGGCCCAATGATCGCAAAAGCGTTATGGCATACGATTATGTATGCGCTTGGCCTTTTGTGGTTAATTCCTATGGCTTGGGTAGCCTGGACAGCTTTTCGTCCCAAAGACGCTGCGTTAGGTTTCCATTGGTCGTGGGATTGGACCTTGGATAATTTTATAACGGTATGGCACGCTGCGCCATTCGGACAGTATTATCTGAATACGTTTATCATCACAAGCGGCGTGCTTGGTGTGCAACTGATTAGTTTGACACTAGCCGCTTACGCTTTTGCTCGCGTTCGGTTTGTCGGACGCGATATCGTATTCATCCTTTTTTTGGTGCAAATTATGGTACCACCAGATGTCCTTATTTTTTCCAATTATCACGTGCTGAAAGAGATTGGCTTGCTGGATACGAAGCTGGGCATTATGCTGCCTTATTTTGCTTCTTCGTTTGGCATCTTTTTGCTGCGGCAGGCTTTCAAGCAGATCCCTTATGAGCTGGAGGAAGCGGCGCGCGTTGAAGGATGCTCTCGGATGGGGACGCTATGGCGGATTTATGTGCCGTTGTCACGGCCAGTTTATGTTTCCTTCGCTGTTGTTTCGGTCAGCTACCACTGGAATAATTTCTTGTGGCCGCTCATTGTGACGAACTCAGTGAACAATCGCCCGCTTACGGTCGGGTTAGCGCTTTTCGCCAAATCATCGGAGTCTGGCGGACAGTGGACGGAGGTATGCGCGGCCACATTACTAGTCGTAGCGCCAATTTTCATCGGATTTATGTTGTTTCAGCGGCAGTTTATCAGCAGTTTCATGCATTCAGGTATTAAGGGCTAGCAGACAGGAGGCATATTCAGATGAAAATTGCGTTGATTGGAGATCTTCATTATCCATCGGTGGTCATTAACCGCCCAGAGGTGCTGAAAGCGCGCGATGCTTTCTTTGAGCATCTGTTAACGGCATTTTTGCAAACGGAAGCGGACTTTCACATTTCCATTGGAGATTTGACTAATGTGGGAGAGTTGTCGGAGTTTGCTTATGTGTTTAATAAAGTTCAGAGCTGTGGTGAACGTGTCCGGTTCATTCACGTCATGGGTAATCATGACACCTACACCAATGCTAAGGCGGAGGTGCTGGCGGCGACAGGACAGGAGCCATACGGCTTGATCGAAGCAGATGAGGCTAACCTCATCCTGCTGGATACGGCGCGTGAAACGGTAACGGATTGGAGCGGGTTTATGGAAGACGAGCAGCTGGCATGGCTTGAAAATGCTGTGCGTCAGCATCCCGATAAGCCGCTGCTGGTGTTTGCCCATCATCCGATATACGGGACAACAGCTCGTTCACAAGAAACGATGATGTCGCTGCATGAGTCCGTTGATCTGCGGTCCATTCTGAATCAGCATAACGGAACTGGTTTGTATTTTAACGGCCATAATCATATCAATTCTATTGTTGAAGAGGCGGGCTGGTATTACGTTCAGACGGCGGCTCCCTTAGATATGCCTGCATTTCGCCTCATCACGATTCAAAATGGGCAGGTTGATGTTGAACTTGTCCAGCTGGAAGACGAGAAAGTAAAGGAATGGGCGGACATCGTTAGCCGACACATGCCTTTCTATGAACCCTATGCGCCTGCCGCAGGAGATGAGTTCTCCTTGAGCTTGTCCGTTCGGACGAAGCAAGGGTATTCGATTGTTGACGAAGCTAGCAGATAGGAGGAATCACGTCATGCAGATTCAACCGCTTCGGCTCGCTATCGTTGGAGGCAATCGGGGCAGCCGCTTGGACCAGGTGCTTCAAGTTATGGCCGATCAGATCGAATTGGTGGCAATTTGTGATGTAAATGAAGATTTATTGCAAGCATGGGAGAGCCATTATCCCGGCGTTAAAACGTATTTGGACTATTGGCGCATGCTGGAGGATGAAAGCATTGAAGCGGTGTATATCGCTAGTCCGATGGCTTTTCATGCGCGGCAATCGATTGAAGCTTTGCAAGCTGGGAAGCATGTGCTGAGTGAGGTTCTAGCTATTCAGACTTTGGAGGAAGCGTGGGAACTCATAGAGGCTGTGGAAAGATCGGGCCTCTGCTATATGATGGCCGAAAACTACTGCTTCTCTCGCTCCGTATTGACGATTGGCCATCTGATCGAACAGGGACATATGGGGAAGCTCACCTACATGGAGGGTGGTTACATCCATGATTGCCGTCACTTGATTGCACAGCCGGACGGTTCGTTAACCTGGCGAGGACAGCTGCATCAGACCTACAATGGCATGAATTATCCAACCCATTCATTAGGCCCTCTTGCGCATTGGCTTAACGCGGATAAAGCGGGAGGAGGCGATCGGTTGAAGCAATTGACTGGCTTCGCGTCTCCAGCCAAATCGCTGCAAAATTACTTCCATGAGCACCATGGAAGCGAGCATCCTGCCGCGCAAAATGGCTACTGGCGGCAAGGCGACTCCTCTGTCGTCGTCATCCAGACACAGAACGACGTATTGCTTACCTTACGGGTCGATTGGACGTCTGCGCGACCTCCCAATCCTACGCATTATGTCGTGCAGGGGACGGAAGGCGCTTATCTATCAGGCCGCCACGAACAAGAAGCAGACTGGATATGGTTGAATGGTTTATCTCCTAAAGAAGCGGATGGCCAAACAGCTGTGTGGGAGTCTCTTAGCAGTTATCAGCCGCGGTTCGATCATCCATTATGGCAGGAATGGGGTCATGAAGCATCCCAATTCAGGCATGGCGGCGGCGACTTCCTCGTTTATGTGGAGTTTGTCTCTGCTATTCGGGAACAGCGTGCTCCGAAGGTTGATGTTTATGATGCAGTGACTTGGAGCTCCGTATTTGCTTTATCGACGGAATCGGTAGCAGCTGGCGGTAAGTCCATGTTATTCCCGAATTTCAAGTCGAAGGATTGAGAGGCGTGAACGCGTGAACGAATCCTTATCGAAGCTGGTTATGCTTAAGGCAGACTTAGATAACCTACCAGATCTTGAGCTTCCGCGGGGGTATAGCCTCCGCCATTTTGAACTAAGTGACACAGCCGTATGGGAACATATCATTCAGCTTTCTTTTCAAAGAAGTATCGCTTTTCAAGCTAAGATAGGCGGTCTGCCATACTATCAAGCTGAGCGTGTGCTGTTCATTTGCTTTGGGATGCAGCCTGTAGCCACCGCAACGGCATGGGAGACGGAGCTGATGCCGGGCAGTCAAGTGGGATATCTGCACATGGTTGGAGCCCTGCCTGAGTTTGCGGGCCGAGGTCTCGGTTATGCCGCGACGCTCGCAGCGCTGCATCGTATGCAGGCTGAACATAGGACCGAGGCCGTACTGGAAACAGATGATTTCCGGCTTCCTGCGATTCGCGTTTACTGGAAACTGGGCTTTCGTCCCCTGTACAGAGATGAAAGCCATGATCACAGATGGGAACATATCCTGAAACTCATTCAGAAGTAATGGATGGGATGTCTGAGTAAATAGGGTGATGGATTTGAAGCAACCTGTTTTTTCTAGCGAAGGGCTGGGGTGGGATCATGTTCGCTTCTCCAAATGGCAGAGCGTTCCCCCACATTTGATGGACGATGAAGTCATAGATACTAATCAAGTTGTAACCATTTATGGCTGCTCCAACGGCTCATCCGGAGGCGGAGATATCCAAATTTGTCCTCATGGTTATCCATATAGGTACATAAGCCATGGTTTTTCTCTGTTTATCATCGAAATCGTCCCCTCATTTATGGATCAGATTGCTTACGAGTCTGGATTCGGCTTACCAGGAGCGGTGGAAATCCAATATAAGGTTTGCTTGCAGGACGCTAAGTTATGGCAGCTTGGCACTTGGATGCTGGAAGAGGTTAAAAGTGGGGGGGTCAACAGCAGTATGTACCGTGAGTCCTTGGCGACGATGACAGTCCTTCATTTACTCCAGTATTATTCTTCAAGCGTTCGTCCAGCCGCGCTCCCTGGTGGGTCTACCTATCAGCAAATAGCTGAAGTCATTCAGTATATGCGGGAGAATCTCGATACGGAAATTGCCCTTACCCAATTAGCATCGGTAGCTAATGTGAGCTCGCCCCATTTGATTCGTCTCTTTAAAAAGCAAACCGGGTACACCCCCCATCAATATTTTATCCGCATGCGGGTAGAACGCTCCAAAGTTCTTCTGCAATCCGGCAAAGACAGCTTGAAAGCAATCGCCAGCCTAGCGGGATTCGCTGATCAGGGTCATTTTACGAGACTTTTTAAACGTTTCACGGGCATCACGCCGATGCAGTATGCGAATGAACTCACGGTTAGGGAGCATTTATGAAAACTAAACAAAAGAGGATACTTTTGTTCAATGATTTACGCGTTTTGTTCAATAGCAAATGAGCTAAAAGCCTTACGCTATAGAAGAGTCAGATGAAGCAAAATTCTAAGGAGGAATGAATTATGAAAATGGTTAAGAAACTTTCAATGCTCGCAGTAGGTACAATGTTGCTAGGTTCCCTAACAGGTGTAGCGTCTGCGGCGCAAGCAACAGATCAGGCTTCGGTTGCTCCTGCAGTTTCTGTTACTGCTTCTACGTGGCACCAGACTTCTAGCCAAACTTTTTGGGTGCTTGATGCGCTTGAGCGAGGGCAAGGGGTCACATCAGACGGAAGCGGCTTTATTTTCAACTCCAACTTTGGCTTGTTGCGCACTAGTGTTGATGGCAAGAGTGTTCAGGCGAGAAATACCGGAGCCATTCCTTCGGAAATCTCTAACCTAGGCGGCAACCACATTGGCGACATTAGTTATTACAACGGTAAAATTTACGCTCCTATTGAAGACAGTGAGCATTACGAGCATCCTTTCATCGCTCTCTTTGATGCACAAACACTGAAATATACAGGCACGTCCTATGCACTTCCATTAAACCTGCACAAAGGCGGTGTACCTTGGGTAGCTGTCGATGCGCAGCGTGGCCAAGTCTATACAGCACAATGGAGCAATGCCACTGTCCTTAATGTGTTCAGTCTTGCTGATATGCAGCTGATTAAGACAGTTCCACTGACACAAAGCATTGATCGTATTCAGGGCGCGGAAATGTATAATGGTCTCTTGTATGCATCTTCTGACAACAGCACGAAATCCGTCTTAACAATCGATCCCGATACAGGTAACGTGGCGGTTGCGTTTGACCGTAACTTGCCTAGCGGCACAGAAGCTCAAGGGATTGCCGTGCTTCCAACCGCTAATGGAGCTGCTCTGCACATTCTAGAAGTAGGCTCGAACCGTGTCAGCGTAAACTTTAGACATTACGCTCAGTAAGCTTTCGGTTCGTAGTTCGTATCTACGGCGCAGCAGCTTAAGATCCTGCCAATAAAGGGTTGCCCCATCAGTCATTGTCAATGACGAGGGGCACCTTTTTTTGACGCCTAGCGTAGTAAGCTGTTTTGACAGGATGGACGTTGAAGATACAAGGTGCTTTAAATTAGCTCATCGAGGAATTTTTTTACAACTTGATAAAAACCGTTTAGGTTATCAGAATGGACACCGTGACCGCATTCTTCAAAAACTTCAAGTTTTGTGTTTGGTCTTCGTGATACCATAAGTTCGGCTTGGCTCAAGTCTAATATGAAGCTTTTTTTACCATGAATAAGCAAAATAGGACAAGATGAAGATAGCCAGTCTTCCCACCAAATCCCATTTACGTTTTGTTGAGAAATTCTCATCCCTTTTAAATCAGAACGAAATCCCCAACCTTCTTCATCCTTAAACACGCTTTCTGAAAAATAATTGATGGCTTTAAGTCCTGCACGTTCAAGTGATTCTCTCAGTTCCTCTAATGAAGATGAACGTTTGGGGAGCTTCTCAGCAAAGGATAGGTCAGAGTTAATTTCTACACCAACGTCTTCCACAATAACAGCTTTGACAAATTCAGGGTAGCGAGAGGCAAACTGATAAGCGTTTACTCCGCCTAAAGAATGGCCCAATATAGTTACAGGTTGTCCGCCCAGCTCTACACGAATAAAGTTAAGAATATCTTTCATGTAGCTTTCTCTTGAGTAATCCGCTTCAGGAGAATGTTCACTCCAACCATGACCACGTTGGTCTAAACCAATAACTCGCCAATCTTTGAATTTAGACGCTAATTCTGAAAATGTTCTTGCATCATTCATATGTCCATGTAACATGAGTAATACATTTTGACTCTCTCCACCAAAGTCAAGGTAAGAGAGTCTAATATTACCTGATTTGAAATATTGTCTTGTTGTCAAAAGATTGTCCTGAGAATTAAGCATGCCATTTCCTCCGTTTGCTTCTGGATAATATTCAACTTGATTTCATATCAACTATAACAGATAATAGTGACAGATATTGTCATAATTAAAAAATGGAGCATAGCCATGTCTAAATCAAAAAGAATTATGGAATTAATGATGACCGTCAACCAAAAACGTAAGTTTACAGTCAAGGAACTTTCTCGAGAGTTTGGCGTTTCACAAAGAACGATATTAAGGGATTTACAAGAATTGAGTGAATTAGGGGTGCCCTTATATTCTGAAGTGGGACCTCATGGTGGTTACCGAGTGTTGAAGGAAAGGATCCTGCCTCCTATTGCCTTCTCCGAGGAAGAAGCCATCGCCATATTTTTTGCGATTCATGCACTTCGTCACTATTCATCCCTTCCTTTTGAAACGGAATCTTCTTCGGCATTGAGCAAATTTTATTATTATATGCCACAAGACATCCGGGATCGTATTGATCAAATGAAGAACCGTGTTGATTTTGTAACTCCTACCAGGCAAATCAGTTCTCCCTATTTATCCATCTTGCTCGACGCAGCCATACAGCAAAAAGTCTTACTCATAGATTACGAATCTCGAGAAAAACGATCAAATCGGGAGATACAACCAATTGGAATCTATACAAGGAACGGTCTATGGTACTGTCCTGCCTATTGTTGCCAGAACGATGATATTCGTGTGTTTCGGTGTGACCGAATACATTCTGTTGTTCATTCGGCATTAAAACCGATGGATCTTCGGCATCTTGACCTTGAAAATAGAGACTTGAATAGTCTGGTGGAGCAGGAGTATGTTACACTTTTTGCGGAACTGACAAAAGAGGGTGTCCAAGCGTGCGAGGCTGAGCCTTGGCCGGTACCCAAGCTTCATATTCGGCAGGATGGAACTGGTTGGCTTGAAGGTAACATTCGGAAGAGTGACATTCAGTTTTTTGCAAAGTTTTTCATTGGCTTAGGCAATGAAGTGACGGTGGAAAATCCACCAGAGCTTTTGGATAGTATAAAAAGGAATTTATCCGAACTCATGGCCAAATATGTGATGGGGGGAAACTTGTGTTGATTTTTGGGTGCAGGATGATGTATGATTGCAACATACGATGACGTATGTTTTAGAGGTGAGTGAGAAGCATGCAGCTAACGAGTGACGATTGGATTAGAGCGGGACTAGAGACGTTATCGCAATCGGGGATTGCTTCCGTCAAAATTGAAGCCATCGCTCGAAAACTAAAAATCAGCAAGGGAAGCTTTTATCACTATTTCAGAGACCGTGCCGAGTTGCTTGAAGCGATGTTTTTCTATTGGGAAGTGCACTTAACCAGAGAGGTCATTCGTGAGATGGAGAACAGCGGCATGTCTGCTAAAGAACAATTTCAGGCATTGGTGTACGGAAGTTTCTCGCATACGATCAGATTGCAGTCAGCCATACTCGCCTGGGCCAATCAAGATGAACAGATTGCGGAGCGAGTGAAGGAGATTGAGCAAGAGCGTGTGCAGTACATTGAAAGGTTGTTCAACGAAATGGGCCTTCCTCCCGCTGAATCCAAAGTGCGAGCGGAGATTAGTTACTTTACATTCCTCGGTTGGATCGACCGGAGCAGCAGGAATCCGGCATTGAAGACAACCCAGTTGGCTGATGCGTTTATTAACTTCATCACACAGATGTCCTAGCGCCTTTTAAATTTGATTTAAAAGGTTTTTCTGTAAACAAAACATACGTATACGTATTTTTACATCCATTATTTGAGGAGGAACATACAGTGAGAAGCTTATTAAAGCTCGGCGGTTATTGCAATCTGGTCATTTCCCTACTGCATATTGCGGGATTATTCTGGGCGAAGGAAATGTTCCGAGTAACGGGTGTCTCAGAGCCCATGGGCCAATTATCAGCGCTTCACAGTTCGCTGCCTTATTTATTAACAGCATTCGTGGCTATTATATTTGCCCTATTT
Organism: Paenibacillus sp. SYP-B3998; assembly: GCF_010820665.1. GTDB lineage: Bacteria > Bacillota > Bacilli > Paenibacillales > NBRC-103111 > Paenibacillus_E. The sequence continues at coordinate 152,344 of NZ_JAAIKC010000005.1, forward strand.
GGCATCTACGCGATCTATGCGGAAGATGAACGTATCAAGCTTCCTTTTAAGCAAAACGTGATTTATGGCATTGCTATCATTTATTTCCTACGGGGGTTTGGAGAATGGATCGCGCATGCTGCTCTTCATTCTGTGAATGCTACTGAGACACTATATTCGAGTATAGCGATTGCAATCGGGGCTATGTATGGCTTGGGTGGATGGTACCTTTTCAAAAAAACGAAAACGATTCATCAAACGAAAGAAATTCGGAGGTGATCTGCGATGCGGATTTGGAAATATAGCGGTATATATATGATTGCAACAGGAATCATCCATAATGTTGTTGGTTTTATCGCGGGTTGGGATGTACTGGGTCTTATGGCGCAAGATGGATTGTTTAATTCGGTGACTAATCAGCCTGATCGGAACTACATATTTTGGTTCCTATCCATCGGCTTCTTTTGGATGATTCTCGGGCATGCGTTTCACAAGTATCTGTTAGCATACAATCAAGCGCTGCCAGCTATATTCGGGTGGTACATACTCCTTTTCGCCATTATTGGTTGCGTGTTAATGCCCGCATCAGGGATCTGGCTGTTTATCCCGCAAGCTATCATTATTATCTTAGCTAAGCGCAATATAGTGAGGTAGTAGGAATTTGCAGGAATTTTAATTCCGCATGTATCTCAGCCCTCCTTTTCCCTGTATAGAGATTGGTTTTTAATAACATTCTAATGAATCTGGCCGTTGTCGGCTGGGTTTTTCTTGTATGTTGACGCTATCGGCAAGTAGGTTTATGCAGGTTGCGAGCTAAGTCATATATGCGATAAGAATTTTGGGTTGACATTTATCTACAATTAAAGTATCTTTAAATTAAGAGTTAACAAATTAAGATTTAAACATAAACAAAAGCAAGTAGAAAGAGGTGAACAGGATGGCGAATTCGAAAGATGACTCATTAAATCTCTTTATTGCCCTTTCCAGAGCGAGCCAATGGGTAAATGCGCATGCGGATCAGGATATTCGCAAGCATGGGCTGAATCGAACTGAATTTGGAGTTCTTGAGCTGCTCTATCACAAAGGGGCTCAGCCGATTCAACAAATTGGTTGCAAGGTGCTTATGAGCAGCGGCAACATTACGTATGTCGTCGATAAGTTGGAGCAGAAGCAATTCGTGTCTCGCAGAACGTCGACTGAAGACAGGCGTCTCATTTATGCTGAGATTACGGATAAAGGCAGGCAATTCATCGAAGACGCATTTCCCAAGCATATCGATGTCATTGATCAGGCTGTAGCTGGTCTTACGTCCGAAGAGAAGAGAGTCGCCAGTGAGCTGCTCAAGAAGCTCGGCAAATTCGCGCAGGATGCTTTTAAGTAGTTTACCCCGCAGAGGGAAATCAATTACAATGGTTTCTGACCTATATCTTAAATTGAAGATACTTAATTTGGAGGAATAATCATGACAAACAATACGAACGAACTTAACGAGCTTAATCTTATTTCACTTTTAAAAGCACGTAGATCTGCTAATAAATTTCATCCTGGTGTGGACATACTGGATGAAGAATTGGACGAAATATTCAACCTTGTGAAGTTCGCCCCATCTGCTTTTAATTTGCAGCATGCGCACTATGTCGTCGTCAAAAATCCAGACCTTAAGAACCAACTCTATGAGGCTGCTAACAAACAATACAAAGTTCAAACCGCATCAGCCGTGATTGTTGTGCTGGGAAATAAGGATGCTTACAAAGAAGTAGGTCGCATCAACGAAGGACTTCTGGCGTTAGGCGTCATTAGCAAACAGGAATATGACATGACTGTTGATTCGGTCGTGAGCTTCTATGAAGGAAGAGGCGATGGATTCAAGCGGGAAGAAGCGATTCGCAACGCTAGTCTTTCCGCTATGCTCTTGATGCTGATTGCTAAAGAAAAAGGATGGGATACTTGTCCCATGATCGGTTTTGATCCGGAAGCAGTGCGTTCTGCATTGAATATCCCAGAATCCCATGTCCCTGCCCTTCTTATCACAATTGGTAGAGAGGATACATCCAGCCAACGCCCACGCGGCTACAGGAAGCCTGTTCGTGAGTTTGTTAGCTATAACTCATTTTAATTATTGAACTGATTAAAGATAAATCAATTAATAAGGAGATGGATAAGATGACAGAACAGCAGACAGCAGGAATCCACCATATCACAGCTTTTGTGCAAAATGCGCAGGAAACCGTTGACTTTTATGCGGGTGTTCTTGGACTGCGAATGATTAAAAAAACGATTAATTTCGATGCGCCAGAAGTATATCACCTGTATTTCGGGAATGAGCTGGGAAGTCCGGGCACCATTATTACCTTTTTCCCTTGGGCCCATTCTCGTAAAGGACGCATTGGCGGTGGTCAAGTAGGGATTACTTCTTATGTTGTCCCTACAGGCAGCTTATCGTTTTGGGAAGAACGGTTAGCACAGTTTAATATTCCTTTTGAAAAAGTTACGAGATTCTCGGAAACGTATCTTCAATTTGCAGATCGCGACGGCCTTCAGCTTGAGATTGTTGAGCGTGAGGAAGGTCCTAGGAGTCAGTGGTCTTTCGGCGGTGTACCGGTTGATAGAGCGATTAAAGGTTTCGGAGGAGCAGTGCTCTACAGTACAGATCCCACACAAACAGCTCACTTGCTCAAGCAGGTGATGGGACTTCAGAAAGTAGGGCAAGAAGGGGCCTATGCCCGCTTTAAATCTACTGGTGACTTAGGGAACATGATTGATTTGAATGTTTCTCCAATGGCGAGTGGCGTCGGCGGCGCCGGTACGGTGCATCATATTGCCTGGCGTGCCAAAGATGACGCGGAGCACGCGCTGTGGAGAAGTCACGTCACGAATCATGGCTTCCATCCAACACCGATTGTGGATCGCCAGTACTTCAATGCGATTTATTTCCGCGAGGAAGGCGGTATATTGTTCGAGATTGCGACGGATCCTCCAGGGTTCTCGCGGGATGAGCAACCAGAAGCGCTTGGTGAGAAATTGATGCTGCCGGAATGGTTTGAAGGCAATCGTTCGCAAATTGAAAGTAATTTGCCTCCCATTCAAGTGCGTGTATTGGAGGCGGGCAAATCATGAAGCACATCTTCCAGCAAGGTTCAGATTCTAGTGCGCCTGTGCTTGTACTTTTTCACGGAACGGGAGGCACCGAGCAGGATCTTTTGCCGCTAGCGCAAACCGTTGCGCCATCCTCGTCTGTGCTGAGTGTCAGAGGTAATGTGCTTGAAAATGGCATGCCGCGATTTTTTCGTCGATTGGCAGAGGGCATCTTCGATGAGGAGGATCTGCTCTTTCGCACCCAAGAATTGAATGAGTTCCTTGATCAAGCCGCTGAAGAGCATGGTTTTGATCGTCATAACCTCGTAGCCATCGGGTACTCGAACGGCGCTAATATTGCCGGCAGCCTCTTATTCCATTATCCGGGCGCGCTGCGGGGAGCGATCCTCCATCACCCGATGGTGCCGCGGCGCGGCGTGCAGCTGCCTGATCTCTCTGCTGTACCGATTTTCCTTGGCGCTGGCGAAAATGATCCGATTTGTCCTCCCCAAGAGACGGAGGAACTTCAGAAGCTGTTAAGCGATGCAGGCGCACCCGTTGTTGTTCATTGGGAACGGGCTGGGCATCAGCTTACACACTCAGAAGTTGGCGCAGCAGCAGCGTGGTATAAGCAGACTTTTGTATGAAGATACACTTACGTTTAATTTAAAAGGTCAGGCTGAGAGCCCAGCTCACCAAGTGGTGAGGATGGGTTCTTTGCTGTCTTTTTAGACGTCGGTACGGAAATGCTGGGGTGAAACGCCTACGTATTTTTTGAACAGCCGGGAAAAGTAGAAAACATCTTTAAACCCAAGCGATACCGCGGTTTCCTTCACGGATTGATGGGTGTTGAGCAGCATATTTTTGGCTTCTGAGATTTTGAGGCGATGGACATATTCATTGAGCGAATAGCCTGTCGCTTTGTGAATCATCCGACGTAGTGTGGACAACGAAATATGATGGCGCTCGCAAACCTCAGCCGCATCAAACGGGTGGTGTATAGAAGCGGAAATATCATCCAACAACTTGGTCATAGGGTCTGCGGAGGGTTCGCGAAGCCGCGGTTGGCTGCTTAGGACGAGCTCATACAAGAAGGATTCCAGAAGTAAAGCAGCTCGGTCCAGATTGGCGGGATCGCCGCTTTCCATGAGCATGAAAATGCGGTCGATTTTACTTTGCTGCGCGTCATCGGTACCTATTTGGTGAACTTTATCCAGTTCAGTTAGCCAGGTATCAAGCCATTCTTGAAGGCGGGACCCTTCAACGGTGAAATAGAATTCGTCCCAGGTCTCGTTATGAGCAGGTCCATAGTCAAAGACTGCACCAGGGAAGAAGAAAAAGAAGCTGCCTTTTCCGACCTTCATCTGTTCTCCGTTATTAATCCGATAGGTGCCCGAGCCACCGGCGATGTAGACAAGCGCATAATGCTGAAAGCTGGCTGTGCGTCTATACAGCTTACGATTAGGCAGATGACCAACGGAGATCATGGCGAGTGATTTGATGTTAAGCTTGCTTTTATCTGTCGTGCGATCAATAATACGGATCGGTTTGGAACTGATCGTATAGTCCATGTAAGTGGTCATAATGGGTATTCTACCTCCTAGAAGGTGCGTGGTATTCTGATTGTATAATGCGAATGTTCATTATCGCAACTTTACTACGAGGATGTGTCACTCATGATCGTAAAAAAAAGTAAAATCGGCATTATTGGCCTCGGATCGATATCCGACATGCACTTGAAATCCTATCAGAAGCTAGAAGAAGTGGAAGTATTTGCGGTTTGCGATTTAAATCAAGAGCGTGCGGAAGAAAAAGCGAAGCAGTACGGAGCGTCGCATGTTTATACAAATTACAAGGATCTCTTAGCGAATCCAGAAATAGAAGCTGTTAGCATTTGTACATGGAACAACTCGCATGCGGAGATCAGCATTGCTGCTTTGCATGCAGGCAAGCATGTTTTGGTCGAGAAACCGTTGTGCCGCACTGTCGAGGAAGCGCTTCAAATTGAAGCCGCTGTACGTGAAACTGGCAAGACGCTGCAAGTGGGCTTCGTACGCCGTTACGATACGAACGCGCAGCTCGTGAAGCGCTTCATCAATAATGGGGAGCTGGGAGAAGTCTATTATGCAAAAGCCTCCTGTATACGCAGGCTGGGCAATCCAGGGGGCTGGTTTGCTGACAAGGAACGTTCTGGTGGCGGGCCGCTTATTGATCTAGGCGTCCACGTTATCGATGTGTGCTGGTATTTGATGGGGAGACCCAAGCCAGTGTCTGTCAGTGGAAATACCTATAAGAAGTTAGGTAATCGCGCTCATATTCGCAATCTTTCCTTCTATCAAGCTGCGGACTACGACCCAAGTGTGAATGGTGTCGAGGATATGGCCAACGCGTTGATTCGTTTCGAGAATGGTGCATCCTTGCTTGTAGATGTGAGCTTTACGCTGCATGCGAAGAAGGATGAGATTTCGGTGAAATTATACGGGGATCAAGGCGGTGTTGAGCTGGAGCCGGAACTGTTGCTCGTTACAGAAAAGCATGACACGATCTTGAATATAACGCCTCAAACTGACAATAAATCGATCAATATTGACGAAGCATTCTATAACGAAGTGAGCCACTTCGTCTCCTGCTGCCGAACAGGGAGCACGCCGATCAGTCCAGTTGAGGATGGGCTGACGATGATGAAAATCCTATGCGCCATTTATGAGTCAGCAGCCAAAGGGACGGAAATTCAGCTATAAATAATCCATCATAAGGAAGATGAGGGCGAAAAGGATGAAACTAGGCGTCAGTTCATATAGCTTGTACGGTGCTTTGCAGTCTGGGGAACTAGATATTTTGGGTGTTATCGATTGGGTTGCCGATCATGGAGGCGAGCATATTGAGATTGTGCCAGTTGGCTTCGAATTGGCAGGCAAGCCGGAGTTAGCCGACGCCATTCGCAGCAAAGCGAAGTCGCGTGGAATCGATGTATCGAATTATGCGATTGGGGCTAATTTTGCTACGGAGACGAAAGAGGCTTACGAGCAGGAGATCGCTCGAGTCAAGGCGGAAGTTGATCTTGCAGCCAGATTAGGCGTGAAGCTGATGCGTCATGATGTCGCAACAAGCAAGGACACTTCGATCCAGAACTTTCATCGCGAATTAGATCGTTTGACGGAGGCAGCTAGACAAATTGCCGATTATGCCGCGCAATACGACATCGTGACGAGTATTGAAAACCACGGTTATTTCGTACAAGCCAGTGATCGGGTGCAAGCTCTGATTCAAGCGGTAGATCGCCCTAACTTCCGCACTACGTTAGATGTCGGCAACTTCCTGTGCGTTGATGAGGATCCTGTTGCTGCAGTCAAGAAAAACTTGCCATACGCATCTATGGTGCATGTGAAAGACTTTTACCGTCGTCCCTCTTATTTGAACCCGGGAGAAGGCTGGTTTAAGAGCACAAGCGGCAACTATTTACGTGGGGCCATCTTCGGTCATGGAGATATCGACATGAGGGAAGTGCTTCGCCAGGTTAAAGGTTCCGGCTACGATGGTTATATTTCACTTGAATTTGAAGGCCTCGAAGAATGTAAAAATGGTACGAAGATCGGTTTGAGCAATGTCAGACGTATGTGGGATGAAATCTAAAATCGAATAGCTATCTGTAATTAAGCGTGTAGGAGGCGATGAAATGAAGCTAGTTAATCCAATTGGTATTATGGTCGACAGCCTGAAATTAGGCTTGTATGAGGGACTGAAGAAAGCCAAGGAGCTGGGCGCTGACGGCGTTCAGATCTACGCAGTCAAAGGAGAGATGGAACCCTCGAATTTATCCGCTGCGACGCGGAAGGAATTGAAGGCTTACGTGGCCTCGCTAGGGCTTGATATCTCGGCGCTTTGCGGCGATCTCGCTGGTCATGGCTTTCAGGATCAGCAGGCAAATCCCCTGAAAATTGAGACGTCCAAGCGCATACTGGATCTGGCCGTCGAGCTCGGTACGAAGGTCGTAACGACGCATATTGGTGTTGTGCCTGAGCAGGTAAATGATCCGATTTACGAAACGATGCAACGTGCTTGTGAGGAGCTTGGCGTGTACGCTAAGAGTATGGGCGCCTATTTCGCGGTCGAAACAGGGCCTGAAAGAGCTGCACATCTGAAACAATTCCTCGATTCGCTTAGTACGGACGGGGTCTCCGTTAATTTTGATCCAGCGAACATGGTTATGGTTACAGGCGACGATCCCGTGCAGGGCGTATACACGTTGAAGAATTACATTGTTCATACGCACGTGAAAGACGGCATTCGTCTAAGGGAAGTGGACGCGCGCGAGGTATATGGAGGCTTAGGCTACGAGCCTATGAGCCATGAACGCATTGCCGAGGATGCCGCTTCTGGAGCGACGTACCGCGAGCTTGCTTTAGGCGAAGGACATGTCGATTTCGCACGTTACTTCGCAGCTTTGAAAGATATTGGCTATACTGGCTATTTAACCATCGAACGGGAAGTCAAAGAAAACCCGGAGCGTGATATTGCCAAGGCGATCGACTTTATTCGCGGGTATAAATAAAATGAGAATCCCCCACTAGCCAATATGGCTGGTGAGGGATTTTTATTTGTGGAAAGTAGGATGTCAGAGGTAACTAACAGCGACTATCGCAGGATGTATCCGCCATCTGGGAATAGTGTACTGCCAGTCGTGTACCCATTTGTCATTAAGTAAAGGACGGTGTGCGCCGCTTCCGCAGCCGTGCCGACTCTACCGAGCAGACACATATCGTTGTAGGCATGATAGGCTTCTAGTCGTTTCGCTGCACTAGCTCCCTCCCAATTGAAATTGGTGAGGATCGTTCCGGGGGAAACGACATTCACTCTTACGGGTGCAAGCTCAACCGCGAGCGCTTTGCCGAGGCTTTCGATAGCGCCGTTGCAAGCTGCATACGAAGCTCCGTCACTAAGCGGGCGTTGCCCGAACGCGCCTGACATGAGAACGATCGACCCGTTGCGTGAGAGGTAAGGGACGGCATATTTGGCCGCATTGTATTGGGGCCAGAATTTGCCCTTAAAGCAGCTATGCGCAATGTCGGCATCAGAGGTAATGGGTCCTCTGACATAGGAGGCGCCAGGCGTAAACAAGTGATCGAACTCACCCACATGTTCAAAAAAGGCTTTCAGCTGATCTTCGTTTTGGTTATCCAATTGATAGATTTCCACAGCATCGCTAGCTAGACGCTCTTTGGCGAGTTCAAGCTTCTCCTGGGAACGGCCGGCAATAATAAGAGAGGCTCCTTGCTGTAGCGCTTGTTGGGCCGTAGCCAGTCCAATACCGGAGCTTCCACCGATGATAACAATACGTTGGTTCGTTAACGTCATTTGTAATCCTCCTCTTTTTCCTGCAAAAAATGGGTTTGCTTCATCTGTCGTGCCTTGCCATAGCGAATGGCTAAGTCTAGTCGAAACCGGGTTTCCGCATCATGGATATTGGTTTGTAAAATTTCAGTAACCCGTTCCAGTCGATATAACACAGAGTTGCGGTGAATGAACATCTCTTCAGCAACTTGCTTCGTATTGCCCATTCTCAAAAAAGATTCAAGTGTAGACAGCAAATTAGTACCCGCCTCAAGGTCATAACGTGCTAGAGGTTCGATAAGCTCTTGATATAGCTGGGCCAAAACCGGATGATCCGATACATCCAGAAGGAAGTGTTCCACCCAGATGTCATGAAAATGGACGACGGTTCGTTTAGGCAAGCTTTGCCCGCCAAGGGCCAAAGCCTTTTGTGCCTCCACACAACTGGCATGAAGATCAACCCAACGTTCGCGTGTTGCCCCTACGCCACACTTGAGCGTAACATCGGCAACGAGCTCTTCAGCCTGCTGATTGAGTTCCTTGACATACGATTCAATGACTCGTTGTAGTGAACTTTGTTCCTCGCTGTTGGTGGTACAAAGAATGAGAAGGCAGCCGTTAATCGCTACAGCTTGGCGTGCATGGTTGCCGTGTTGGTTAATGGTATCGGTTAGGGAGGTATAGAGCCTAGTTGCTTCCTCTGAGGTAATTTCCATTGAACCAAAGGCTTCAATGGCGATCACATAGAGATATTTTCCCGAAGGCATGCCTAGCTGCTGAGCTCGGTAGTGCAGTAAGTTTTCTTGTTGGCGCGTTCCGGACAGGAGTTCTACAAGAAATAATTCTTGTTCCCGCGTACGGTGCAGTTGCTGAGACTGGCGAATGGTAAACTCAATCCCCAACACCATGACTGCATGCTCCAGACACATCCGTTCAAAATGCTCGCTGTCGGCAAGTTCCCGTGTAATGGCGAGTGAGCCCCATATTCGGTTGCCAACACGAACCTCGCGTGTTTCGACGGTGTTTTTTGGGTGGAATGAAGAGGTGCTGCTTTCCATATCGCCGTCTCGATTCAACACAGCAACTTCGCAAACAAGAAGTTTGCCAATTAACACAACCAGTTCGGCAAAGTGCCGATTTAGCACCATGTTCGTAAATTGTTGATTAACCTCTTGTACCTCCCGCAACATATAAGCTTGCCGTTGGAGGATATGATCCATAATGGAGTGGGTCATATCCATAAAAGGAATGTCAAGCGGGATATCGAACAGTGGGATATTGTATAGGTTACTTTTCTGAACCGCTTCAGAGGGTACTTCGTGTAGAAATCGCTTCGTTTTGATACCAACCGCAGATCCGCCCACACGATGCATCTCATCGAGAAGCCGACCGAGCATAGAGGGCTCGTGTCGAAACGAATAGCCGGTAGTTAGAATCAGCTCGTTTGGTCGAAGCCAACCCGTAAGGTCGGGCATTTCCATATTGTCTACATATAAAATCTCATTCGACAGGCCATTTTTACCACCGATGACTTCTGCTCCGCGGAAGAGAGGGATTTGCAGCAAGCTTGTTACAGTGAAGGGTGTGTTCTCCATAGGGTGCCCCGCTAATTCCTACTGATTTAGTATGTAATAAATATAACAAACTTTTGCTGCGCTTTGTATAGGATACACTCTAAAAAAATGGGAGTTGATTTGTGCTGCTGCACAAGGAGGCGAAAATGGAGGAAAAGGAGAAGTAGGGATCTAAATAATTCAAAAAACCCATGTAGCCGATCCCTTGATGAAAAGGAAACGGCTTCATGGGGCTAGATTGAACTTTAATTTATGTTTGCTCTGCGTTCATACATATAGAGAATGATTGCAAGAATAAGCCCGAGTGCGGTCAAGATGGAACCAATCCAAGGTAAGGACGTGAGACCAATATGCGTAATGCCCCATCCTCCGAGAAAAGCGCCTCCTGCATTCCCTAGGTTCAACGCAGAATGCGTGGAGGTAGCTGCAAGCTCAGGTGCTTCTTTGGCTAGGTTCATGATACGGAGCTGGATACCTGGCAAAATGCCGAAGGCTGCGATACCCCAGACAAAGAGGGTAATGATGGCAGCTACAGGGATTTTATCAGTGAAAGCAAATGCGGCAAGGATCAGGGCTAAGGCAGCAAGATTCACGAGTAAGGAAGGCATCAGCTTCCAGTCGGCTAGCCTTCCGCCAAGTATATTGCCAAGTGTAACGCCAAAGCCGAATAAAACTAAGATCCACGTCACGCTGCGCTCAGAGAAACCGGTGACTTCGATAAGGATAGGTGCAATATAAGTGAATACGGTAAACAAGCTGCTGCATCCCAAGGCGCCAATAAGTAGAACAAGCAGCAGCTTGGGCTGCACCAAAGCGCGGACTTGCTGTAGTAGGCTTGTATTCGTTTTCTGTTGAATATGTGGAATGAAGATAAGGATACCTATAAGTGAAATAATACCCATAATAACTACGGAACCGAATGACGCACGCCAACCCAAATGCTGACCAATAAATGTTCCTAGAGGTACACCGATGATATTGGCAATGGTCAGGCCAGCCATCATGACCGATACGGCGCTCGCTCGTTTATCCGGCCTGACAAGATTTGCGGCAATAACAGACCCCACACCGAAGAAGGTCCCGTGCGCAAGTGCGGAAATTAAACGGGCAATCATGACCGTGCCATAATTAGGTGCAACAACGGCTAGGAGGTTGCCGAGGATGAAAATAACCATTAGCAGGCATAATAAGCGCTTTTGGGGCAGGCGATGCGTAAGCATAGCTAGAATAGGGGCGCCAAAAGCAACGCCTAACGCATAGCTGGTGATTAACTGTCCAGCTTGTGAAATGCTGACATTCAAGTCTGTGGCGACGTTAGGCAAAATGCCCATAATGACAAACTCGGTCATCCCGATGGCGAAAGCGCCTACGGTTAAAGAGAAGAGTGAGATGGGGAAACGTCCATTGTCGGCGGCGTTCCCCTGCAAAGCATGAGACGAATTCATTATGATTCTTTCCAACCTTTCTCATTGCAAAAAGCTGCTGATCCAAAAGAGCAGATTCAGTCTGAGGATTGCTTGCGATTTACTTATTAGCCTCGATTTCGTTAACCAATTCAGCGACAATTTCATACGATTTCAGGCGAGCCGCATGATCGTATATTTGGCCAGCAATGATCCATTCGTCAGCCGCAGTTTGCTGCTGAAGCGTACGGAGCTTAGCGCGAATAGTCTCTTTACTTCCAACGATAGAAAAGCTTAAGCTTTTTTGAACGTACGCTTTTTCTTGTTCGCTCCATAAGGCTTCCATGTCGTCCACGGGAGGTTTCAACATGCCTGGTCGACCGCGGACGATGTTCAGGAACTGCTGCTGCTGCGAAGTAGCCAGCCAACGTGCTTGTTCGTCGGTGTCGGCTGCAATGATGTTAATGCCCACCATTGCGTGTGGCTTCGCCAACGCTTCGGAAGGACGGAAGTTGCTGCGATACAGCTCCAGAGCTGGCAGCAGATAGTCAGGGGCGAAATGGCTGGCAAAGGCGAAGGGCAAGCCGAGTTGTCCGGCCAGTTGTGCGCTGAAGCCACTGGAGCCAAGAAGCCAGATCGGTATATCGAGGCCTTCCCCAGGAACGGCTCGCACATTCGGTATGGCCGTGCCTAGGCTCGGATTGAGATAGCCTCGCAATTCGCTAAGCAGCTCAGGGAAATCATGCCCATCACTGGTCAAGCCGCGGCGCAGTGCCCTAGCGGCAGGCTGGTCCGAGCCAGGAGCTCGTCCCAAACCCAGATCGATTCGTCCCGGATACAACGATTCCAGTGTTCCGAACTGCTCGGCAATAACGAGAGGAGCGTGATTAGGCAGCATGATACCGCCGGATCCGACGCGGATCTTCGTTGTCCCGCCAGCTACATAACCAATAATTAATGAAGTGGCAGAGCTTGAAATGCCAGGCATATTGTGGTGCTCAGCCAGCCAGTAGCGATGGTAGCCCCATTTTTCAGCGTGTTGAGCCAAATCGAGCGAACGATGAAAAGAATCTCTAGGCGTTCCGCCTTCAACGACGGGAGCTAGATCTAAAATAGATACAGGTATCATAACAGGAATAACCTCCTAAATAATAAGTAAAATAAAAACTCTCATCAAAAATCTATCGTTCACTATATATTAGACCTTATGGTTTGATAAACAAGTACTTACTTTTTTGTGTCTTAGTATACTTTTTATACTGTGTATGTTAGAATGTCGGGTTGTTTCTTCTTGCTTTTACAAAACTTTCATATGGTGAAAATCGTATAGAAGTTGCTGGGTTAACATTTTTTGTGTAATATCAGGCATGAATCGTTTGACCGCCCATAATAGTATGCGTAATCTTAGGTTGTAAATGGGAATCCTGATGGGGACGCCTTTCATAAATAGAATGATGAGGAGAGATTCATATGAATTTACACAATAAAACAGCAATCATTACAGGTGCCGGAAAAGGCATCGGGAAAGCGACTGCGATCGCATTAGCAAAAGAAGGCGTAAATTTGGGTCTAATTTCCAGAAGTAGCGCTGACCTAGAATCCCTTCAACAAGCGCTCATGAGCACATGTGGCGTCAAAGTGTACATTGCGACAGCTGATATTGCTAATAAAGATGAAGTCGAGCAAGCCATCGAAGCGCTAATTCAGGAAATGGGCTCTATCGATATCTTGCTCAACAATGCGGGCGTTGCCCAATTCGGAACACTCGTTGACATGGATTCCGATCAATGGGAGCGCATTATTCAAACGAATCTAATGGGAACGTACTATGTGACTCGTGCTGTTTTGCCAATAATGATTGCTCAAAGCAGCGGAAATATTATTAATATTGCCTCAACCGCAGGAGAGCGGGGTTTTGCAACAGGTTCTGCTTACTGCGCTTCGAAGTTTGCCGTCCTGGGGATGACAGAAGCCCTCATGCAAGAGGTTCGCAAATCTAACATTCGGGTTACGGCTCTGACGCCGAGTACGGTGAATACAGAACTGGCGGTAAACGCAGGTCTATCTATCGGTGATGAGGATCGTATGATGCAAGCGGAAGATGTGGCTGAGCTTGTTCTGGCAACCTTGAAGCTTCCGCAGCGGGTATTCATCAGAAACGCGGGGATCTGGACAACAAATCCTCAATAAATTTGGTTCTACATGAATTCTCTTACCCAAAAACGCCGCCATCCCCACGTACACCGTGGTTTTGGAGGCGTTTTTGCACGTTATGTGGGACTCAATTAGTTACTGGTAGACTTCAGCTATAACAGAACTTTCACTAGCTGTCTGATAACAATAAAAAAGTATAATAAAAGTAATTAAATTCGGAGGTGTTCGATCATGTTAAAAAATAAAATATTTTCCTCAGAGCAACTTATGAAATTGGAGAAAGATGAGCGGTAGAGTGGCGCGTTCGAAGCTTCGCTTGACGTTTTGGATTGGCGTGGCACTCGTGACTCCTGCCCTCTATCGCAATTAGAAGGGCGGAAATATTTATTATGAAATTACATGCGTCACGAGTTTATACGATAATGGGATTTATGGTAGCTCTGGCTAACTCAACGATGTTCACCACATATGCGGTATACCAAATTATCGCGTTAGGCCTCAATCCCTTCCAGCTGCTTCTGGTAGGGGCGGTATTGGAAGTAACTGTACTTCTTTTTGAAGGGATAACAGGCGTTATCGCGGATACGTACAGCCGGAGATTGTCCGTCATTATTGGGATGTTTGTACTGGGCTTTGGTTTCATACTGGAAGGCAGCGCGATTTGGTTAGGTACGGGTAGCTCTGTTATTCCAGCGTTCTTGTGGTTACTTATTGCCCAGCTTATCTTCGGAGTAGGAGCAACGTTCGTCAGTGGGGCAGACACAGCCTGGATCGTGGATGAGGTAGGCGAAGAGCACGCAGGCGGCCTATTTCTGGAAGCGAAGCGCATTGGACTATATGGAACTTTAATAGGCATTGGGCTGAGCGTTGGGTTGTCGGCATTAGCCCCTAACCTTCCCTATGTTATCGGTGGTCTCATGTATGCAGTGCTTGGTGGCTTTCTACTGATTTATATGAAGGAGACGAAATTCACCGCCATGAAGCGAACAGCGGACACTTCGCATTGGCAGAACATGAAGGGAACTTGGGTTTTAGGTGCTCAAATGATTCGCCGTCATTTTGTATTAGTACTCATGCTAATCGTGACGTTGTTTAGCGGAGCGGCATCGGAGGGCTATGATCGACTCTGGCAGGCGCATTTTATCATGGATATTGGATTCCCTCAAAGCATTCAGTTCACGGCAGCCGCCTGGTTCGGCATCATCGCAGTGCTCTCTACGTTTTTAAGTTTATTTGCTATGGGGATTGCACAAAGAAGATTAGATATGTGTAATGAACATGTCGTTCTTCGGGGTATGATCGTGCTGACGATAGCGCGTATTGCTGCTATCTTGTCTGTTGCCCTCTCGTCTAATTTCATCTGGGTGCTGGTTTCTGTACTGATTTTAGAAGTAATACGGACAATGAGCGGGCCGATGTACGATACGTGGCTCAACCTGAATATTGAGAGCAGGTCGCGAGCGACTGTGCTTTCGATGATGAGCCAAAGCGACGCACTGGGCCA
This sequence comes from Paenibacillus sp. SYP-B3998, assembly GCF_010820665.1. Taxonomy (GTDB): domain Bacteria; phylum Bacillota; class Bacilli; order Paenibacillales; family NBRC-103111; genus Paenibacillus_E. The sequence continues at coordinate 167,364 of NZ_JAAIKC010000005.1, forward strand.
AACAGTTGGTGGGCCACTGGTCGGCTGGGTGGGGAATCGTTTCTCCGTGCGAGCGTCTCTTGTTGTGGCTGCTGTGTTGTTGTCACCGGTTCTGGTTTTGTTCAGTCGTGCACTTCGCAAACGATAAGAATAGGGTGCAGTGCATAGGGTTGAACAATTAATTGTCTTAACGGGCAGCGGAGGAATAATATCCGGCATGTAAAAGACTATCTTCCTAGTAGCTAGGACTACTTGAAAGATAGTCTTCTTCTTTAAAATATTTATATATACCACCTACATGCTAAATGAAAGAAAACGATAGATGTTTGCTGCTTCTTAGGGGAGTACTTTCACTGGAAAAGTAGTAACTCCTTACTCCAGCGCTGCCCGCCACTGGCTCAACAGCTGCTCGCGATGCTGAGCAGCGAGATCAAACCGATACGTAGCCAGCAGGTTTTCCAGCTTCACTGGTGCAAGAAGCGGGTTCACCGGGATATCCGGGGTCACGGGAAACGAAAAAGCTGTGTTCATGTAGTCCGTCTGCACTTCGCGGGACAACATGAAATCTACCAACTGCTTCGCCGCAGCCGGATTGTTGCCGCCCTTCAAGATCGAGACGGCGCCGATCTCCCAGCCGACTTGCGGAGGGACGAGCGAGCTGATGTTGTAGCCCGAGTTCTTAAAGCGCAGCTGGTCGCCGAGAAAGGAGACGACCGTCGCGACTTCGCCTTCGGCCAGTCGCTGTGCGCTCGTAATCCCGGCGAACGTCGTCGATGCGCTTTGTTTCTTAAGCGCCTGCATCAGATCGATCGCCTGCGCTTCGCCACGCTGCTGCGCAAGCGAAGCAAGCAGCGTATACCCCGTCCCCGACGTTTCCGGGTCGGGGATTTCGATCTTGCCCTTTAGCTCCGGGCGAAGCAAATCCTCATACCGCTGTGGCATCGGCAGCGCCGCAAGCTGAGGATCTTGTTGCCAGACGGTTTGGTTCACGCCAATGGCTAGCGCACCCATATACATGCCTGTCCAATAGCCGTCGCTATCCTTGTACTTGCCGGGAATACCGTTAACGGCAGGGGATAAATAGCGAAGGGACTTGCTCTTGGTTTTCAGCTGCTCATGCAGATCTGCCGGGCCGCCGAGCACGACATCGATGCCGGTTTTACCGAGCGTCAGCAGATGATAGCTTGCTTCCCCGCTCGACATCCGAATGAGTTCATACGGCTGATCGGTCTTTTTTTTGAACGTCTCCAGCAGAATACGTCCTTCATCCTCTTGAAAGATAACGTAAACTTTCAGTGCCTGGTTACTTTTCTTTTCCCCAAACAACCGAAAGCCAAGGAAGACCAAGGCGACTACGACGAGCGTAAGCAATGCCTTTTTCCACATACCCCTAACCCCTCCTGAACGGCCAAAAAAGGAAACCAAAGTTTCCCTTTTCTGCATGCTACATCGTTTATTTTTAACCCATTAGCTGATCTTAATTAAATGAATTTTATCGGCTGCGGCACTAAGGGTGACATTCCCCTCGAACCTGATGTGACCGATATCGTAGGCATCCACGATCCATTCTTTCATGTTATCGTCCAGAATGAAATATCGTTCCTTCTCGCCAAGGAACATAGACGATTTGACGAAGCCCTTCATGATAAAATCACCGATTTCGGGCTTATTAATTCGCATAGATTCAGGACGAATGCTCAGCAGCACCTTTTCGCCAAGCGTGACGGCTTCATCGCTATTCACACTTGTGGTGAGCCCGTGCTCAGCGTCATACTCGACAGTGGCCTTAGAGCCATCAACTTCGCGAACAACTGCATCCACGAAATTCGTTGTGCCGATAAAGTCAGCGACATAAGGGGTACGGGGCTTATAGTAGATCTCGTGCGGCGTACCGTACTGGTCAATTGCGCCTTTGTTAAAGACGACGATGTAATCCGACATCGACAGCGCCTCAAGCTGATCGTGCGTCACATAAATAACGGTCAGGCCAAGCTCCAGCTGGATGTTACGCAGCTCGACGCGCACTTCTTCACGCAGCTTCGCATCCAAATTGCTAAGCGGTTCATCCAAGAGGATGATCGGTGAGTTCATAACGAGCGCTCGCGCCATCGCCACACGCTGTTGTTGTCCGCCTGACATCTCATGCGGATATCGCTCTTCAAGACCGGTTAGCTTCACTTTCGCCATCGCTGATTTGACGCGATCCTGCACTTCTGCCTCAGGGCGTTTCTGAATATCCAACCCATAAGCGACATTATCGAACACGGTCATGTGCGGAAACAAGGCATACTCTTGAAAAACCATCGGCGTTCCACGCTTGTAGGGCGGCAGATCGTTAACGATCTGTCCATCGATGCGAATTTCACCTTCATCAATCGTATAAAAACCAGCAATCGATCGTAACAGCGTTGTTTTACCGCAGCCGCTTGGCCCTAGGAAGGTAATGAATTTACCGCGTTCAATCTGTAAGTCAATCTGTTTCAAGACGTGATTGGTACCAAATACTTTACTCACATTTTTTAAATCAAGCAATACGTTGGAACTCATATGCCTCACTCCTGACGGTTAGAAATCGAATATTTTGACCTTCGAGCGGAAAATAAGCTTCATCACACCAAGCGTAAGCAGAGTAGCACCCATCAAACCAACGGCTACAGCCGCCGCCCAGTAATAAGTGCCAGTCTCTGCGTAATTGAAGATGGAGACTGCAGCGACGACCCATTTGGGGGTAATCAGAAACACGATTGTGCTCAAGGTGTTCATATTTTTCATAAAAGCATAGACGAAGTTCGCCACAATCGTCTTTTGGAGCATCGGGAAGACGATGGTAGTTAGTGTACGGCGGCTATCCGCGCCAAGATTCGTTGCGGCTTCCTCAATCGATTTATCGACCTGCTTGAAGGAAGCCGTAAGTCCACGATAACCGACGGGCATCTGCTTGAGCAGCATGGCGACGATGATAAGGATGGCCGATCCTTGCAGGATGATAGGGCCTGAGCTGAAAGCGACGATCAAGGCTAGACCAACGAAGGTACCTGGTAAGGCAATGGGCAGCACGGCTGTGAAATCCAGCAATTTTTTGCCCGGAAATGGCTTGCGTACGACGACATAAGCTAACACGAGCGCAAAGCCTACAGCCAGAATTGAGCTGATTAGTGAAAGGACTAAGCTGTTCAGTACCGCAGGGCTGGAAGGGTTGAAGACGATTTTGAATATATGATCCAGCGTAAATGTGTTATCGCGTCCAAAATTTTTGGTGAAAGCGAATAAGAGTGTGATCGCAAACATGGATAAGATGAAGAGCGCCATGATGCTGTTGAAAATAAAGAGTAAAACATCGGTTTTACGAGACGTCGTCACTCGTTTCAAACCGGAAACGGGCTTTCCTGTAATCGTCGAATAAGAGCCTTTGGACAATAGCTTGCTTTGAATGACGAATACGAGCAAGGCAGGGATAACGAGAATAATGCCCATCACGGACGCGAGTCCGGGTTCGTTATTAATAATTTCTCCGTAGATTTCAACAGCCAAGAGGGAGTAATTGCCACCAATCAGCTTGGGATTTCCGAAGTCGGCGAAGCAGTTAATCGCTACAAGTAGGAAGGCATTAATGACGCCTGGAAGAGCTAATTTGAACGTAATTGTACGGAAAAGCTTGAAGCCGCGCGCGCCAAGGTTCTGAGCGGCGATTTCGAGGTTAGGCGAAATGGCACGAAGGACGCCTGTAATGGTCATGTAAGCAAGCGGGAAATAAGAAATCGTTTGGACAATCCAGAGCCCTGGCAGTCCGTAAAGATCTAGTTCAACGTTAAACCATGCCTTCATGGTCTGTGAAACCATACCGCCTCTGCCGAATAGGAGCAGGAAGGCAAGGCCCGTCATGACGGAAGGCGCAAGAATCGGGAGAAAGGCGATGAAGCGGAAAAACTTTTTTCCGGCGATGTTGCTGTAATGAATGGAATACGCATAAATAAAGCCGCAAACGGTTGCTGTCAAAGCGGATAAGGAGGAGCTGACGATGGTGTTTAGCAGGGCTGTACCGTAACGGCTTTTGCTAAAGAAAGTTTTCCAGTCAGCTCCGCCCGGCAGGGCAACAACATAAATGAGCGGGTAAATGACGAAGAGACAGAGAACGGCAAAACTGATGAGGACAAGAATCAGCGAAGATGGATCTTTGACCAGTCTGCTGACCGACGCGCCCATACCTTTTTTTTCTATCATCATAAGGGGCTTACGACCACCTTCCAAATTCATTGTGTAGGAGGGCATTGGAAGCTCGCGGTGACGCTTCCAATGCCAATTTGTAAACGCTTACTTATTTGAGGTTTTTCAACGCATCTTGCAGTTCTTTACGCTGTTCTGCAGCTTTCCACAAGCTGTAAGTAGTGTTGTATTTCGTTGTTTTGATATCAATACCGTTCTTGGGAATCGGTACAGAAGCCTTCACAGAAATGGCAAACGCGGACTCTGTGTACAGAATACCAGGTTCATTTGTAAGCATATAATCCATTAGCTTTTTCGCGCCTTCGGTGTTAGCGCCACCTTTGACGATAGCAAGGCCGCCAACTTCATAACCTGCTGCTTCTGGAACGATACTAACAATCGGATTCCCTTGATTTTTCAACTTTAGTTGGTCGCCAAGGAAGGTGATGCCAATTGTATATTCGCCTTTAGCGGCTTTCTGAATCGGTTCGATGCCGGATTTCGGTCTTTCCTTGAGGTTCGGCAAAAGCTGCGCAACGTACTTCAGCATTTCGTCTTTTCCCCATACTTGCGCAAGAGAAGCTACCGCTGTGTAGGCAGTTCCCGAAGTCGCAGGGTCGGACATGCCGACTTCGCCTTTGAATTTCGGATCTAACAGGTCTTTAAACGTTTGCGGATAAGCATCCGTCCCGTATTTTTCTTTCCAGCGATCCTGATTGATGCCAATCGCAATCGGATTGAGATAGAATCCCGTCCAGAAGCCATCTTTATCTTTTACATTCTCGGCGATATCCTTGGAATTCGGAGAGATATAGGCTTCTAAAGCGCCAGCTTTTTTCAACACTTCGTGGGAATCAGCAGGTCCGCCCAATAAGAAGTCGGCTTGTGGTTTGCCCATTTCATTTTGCACACGAGTGACCGCTTCACCGCTCGGCAGACGAAGCACGTCATAGTCGATGCCAGTTTCCGCTTTAAATTTATCTAGAATTTTGCGTGCTTCTTCCTCCTGGAAAATCGAGTACACCGTAATTTTACCCTTTGCTTTTCCGCCAAACACGCCTGATTTGTAAAGGAAGAATCCTGCAACCAATACAACAACAATGACCGACACGATCATGATGGAACTATTACTTTTTTTTCTAGCCATTTCTATCAACCATCCCCTCAGTAGGTTAGGAGGTATCGCTAAGCTTGAAATAGGCTTTGTGGTTCGTTTCATCCAACAAATCGAAAACAACGAAGTAAGCGTTGTCATATCGGTCGACATGCAGCCAATGTTTTCTGCTCTTCAGCTCGTCGGTCAATTGCACGACATAGTGGGCGCTGGGCCTCTCAGCCATAAAGTCAAAATGACTGAAATCGATAAGCCTTACGGCTGAGCGCATTTGTCTTGTCAATGCTGCGCGTTCAGCTTCGGATAGCGCTGTAAGCTTGCCATCTTGCAAACTGAACACCTCATGACTCGCATTCTCAATAGCCGCTCCTACCGTATCCGAAGTTAGCGTTTTATCGATTAGCATGTTCTGTAGCTTACGAATCTCAGCGCTAACTTCAAGTGAATTGACCGACTCCGACCCGAAGCTCAAGCCGCTGGTACCGATTTGAAACGGAACATCCTCCTGATCCAGGTAAGCAATTGAACCAGACAGCAGCAAACGGGAAGCGTTTGCACGATTCTGTTGCTTACCAGCGATTAACAAGCGGGAGAATGATGCTTTCCACGCAATGAGCTCCTTCGGATCGTCGATGGCGATAGTGCCGATTCCTGGGTACGTGATATTCATGCTCATCGGAACACCGTCGAACATGTCGCGGTTAGTTGACTCCTTAGGCACGATCCGCACTTCATCGATCCCAATACGAAACACATAGGCGAAAATACCGATCAACGAACACCCGATGACAATTTGCAATAAGATGAGACGTAACCATGAAAGCCCTTTCTTCTCCTCTTGCATGTAGATTACTCTCCTTTTATCTCAGAAAAATCGCTGATTTGTATCAATTTTGTAACAAAATCTGTGAAGGTTGCAGCTCAGTCTGGAAAAAAAGCTCAACATCCGTACTCTGCTCCTCTCGGCTCTGAACGGATATGCTGCCGCCTTGAAGCTTCATTAATTGTCTGCATAAGAGGAGACCCAGCCCATGAGATTGAGCTGAAATTGGGCGAGACGGCTTCTCATCAGCAGGGAGGAACAGCGCTTGCACTTCGCTGTCGCTCATCCCTTTGCCATTATCAGAGATTCTCACAATACATTGACCGTCCGCATGCTCTAGTCTTATGTGCAGCTGCGTGCACTCACTATGTTTAATCGCATTATCGATGACATTGAAAAGCACCTGTTGGGTGCGTTTAGGATCAAGGTACACCTGACAGGGATCTGCCAGCAAAGTTGTAGAGATCGCGGATTTGTTCAGTGTCGGCTCCAAGATGCGAAGGCTATCGCTCAGCAGCGCCGCTAGATCGGTGCGTTCGAGCTGTATGCGCCATGCTTCGTCTCCTTTAAGTGATGATTGCAGCAGTTCCTCGACCATCTGGAGTAGTCGCGTGCTCTCCTTGCGGATGTATACATTACATGTACGGATGTCGTCGGTTCGTTCCATTTTATCAATAAGGTCGGAGAAGCCGATGATGGAAGTGAGCGGCGTTTTCAACTCATGGGTTACATTATCGTAAAATGTTTTCTGCTTGCCTTGCTCGTAATGCAGCAGCTCGATATGCTTTTGCAGCGCCTCGGACATTAGATTGAAATCATCAGCCAGCTCACGAACCTCGTCTTGGCTGCGGACAATAATTTTGCGGCTGAAATCACCGATAGCAACAAGCTTGAGCGCTTGTTGCAGCGCGTGCAGCGGCTTCATAAGGAAGAAGGAGAAGGAGTAGCTTGCAAGCAATGCGATAAGCAAGCAGCCGAGGGCTACGCCAATAAACCATCTGCGCATCTCAGCGAGCGTCTGTTCATGCTGATTCAGGTCAAGCAGATAGCGGAAGCCGCCGACAATCCTCCCTTCGTAAGCGAAGGGGGAGGCATAGATGAGGACTTTGCCAGCCTCGCCTTCCGTGATAACGGTTGCCGTTTGCCCGCCAAGCGCGGCGACGATGTCGCTCCGTTTGACCAAATCCTCTTTGTTACCGCTGTCCCCGATAATCGTGCCTTCCGGATCAAATAACTGAACTTGGAAGTTGCTGTTAGCTGCCAAGTGAGAGGCGATCAAAGGCGCATATGTCCCTGAAAATAATTGTTCGATGCTGATTTTCTTATCGTTTACAATTTTCAAGGCTTCGATGCGGTGCAGCGAATAGTATTGGCTGAGTGTCTGCGAATCTCGTTCGATCATGCTTTTGCTTAGGGTGTAATTCACGACGACATACATAGCTGCGAGCAGCATGATGATCGTAATCGTATGCTGAATAAACAGTTTGTTGCGCAACCTCATCGCTCAAACCTCCAGCTTGTAGCCCGTCCCGTGAACGGTGGCTAGCACATGATCGTGAGGCTTCATTTTTTCGCGCAGGCGATTCACCATCATGTCGACAGACCGGGTCTGTCCATAGTAATCATAGCCCCAGACTTGATCTAGCAGGTGTTCGCGCGTAAACACCTTCTTCGGATTTTTGCACAGCAGCCAAAGCAGCTCAAATTCCTTGCTCGTTGTTTTTACGAGGCTGCCTGCTACTTTGAACGTGCGCTGTGTTTTATCGATTTCGATCACACCAACTTGTATGATGTCTATGGATTGAATTGTATCCGCTTTCATGCGGCGCATAACGGCGCGAATCCGTAGAATAAGCTCCCGAGCCTCGAAGGGCTTGGTTAAATAATCATCGGCTCCAAGCTGGAAGCCTAATATTTTGTCGTTCATTTCATTTTTGGCTGTGAGGACGATGACAGGAATCTCTTTATATATTTGCTGGAGCGTCTTCAACAGCTCGAAGCCAGACTGGTCGGGAAGCATGAGATCGAGGAGGATTAAGTCCGTGTGTCTAGCCCCCAGATGCTCGAGGCCCTCTGTGACTGTGCCGACGACCGCAGGTTGAAAGCCCTCAACCTCAAGGCTTAGTTTAAGCAGCATTTGGATGCTGGAATCGTCTTCAATAATGAGAATGTTCACTTCACTGGTTCCTTTCCGCATACCGTTGTTCTTTAAGCATTCGTCGTGCATAGGGAAAGTTCCTACAATGGAAGTGCCGAAAAGGACCCCGGTGTGATCCAAGCGATGTGGGATACGTCTTGGAAGTCACCGAGCTGATCGATTTTGTCAGTCTTAGCATTGGCGACATATACACCGTTCATACCGTCTTTTTCTTTGCAATATACGGCGAAAGCAGCATAGGTGCCGTCAGGGAACCAGCCGAAGCCGTAAAATTGTGTCGCGATAGCTATGGGCAAGTTCCGGAATTTCTTGCCCGGGTGGGCCGAAATGTCTAGGCAGGTCCCAGATTCATCGAAGCTCTACGCGTCAGATGCGTATGACAGATGGTTGTCGGAGCAACTGCCAAGGGGGAATTGTAATTATTTACATGGAAAATTAGGCGCTTGTCCTAGTCGTCTGGATGCATACAGTAGGCAAAGGTTAGGTATTGCGTAACTGGGCAAACGTGGAAACATCACGTAATGTAAAATAGTACATATTTTAACAACGAGAGGATGAGTTTTATGGGACAGCTTGGTCTACGCGGTAGGCTTGCGTTACGTGTTTCACCATTTCTGATGATGTTAGGATTACTGCTGCTTGGGGCAGCGCTATCCTTGGCGTTTGCACAACGCGCATCAGCGCACGGTTATTTAGAGGCGCCGACAAGCCGGACAGTTCTATGCCAGCAGGGGCAAAATACGGGCTGCGGCCCGATCCAATACGAACCTCAAAGTGTGGAGGGGAAAGGTTCCTTCCCTGAATCCGGTCCAGTTGACGGTCAAATAACGGGCGCTGATAAATATCCTGATCTCTATGAGCAAACGTCGGATCGTTGGAAGAAAGTGACGCTGAAAGGCGGCAAGCAATCCTTCACCTGGCATTTGACTGCACAGCACAGTACGAAAGAATGGAAGTACTACATAACGAAGAAAGACTGGGATCCCAATAAACCGTTAACTCGAAGCGAATTGGAACTCGTTTGCTCATTTAATGACGGTGGGGCGAAGCCAGCAGCTACAGTCACCCATGAATGTAATCTGCCGACAGACCGCAGTGGATATCAACTCCTCCTAGGCGTATGGGAAATAGCGGATACTGGCAACGCCTTCTATCAGGTCATTGACGTGAATCTGGTGAATGACGGAACGGGAGGACCTGTGGTAGAGATTCCAACAACGCCTACCCAGCTAAAGTCTACAGCTCAGACGGATACAAGCATTAATTTAAGCTGGTTAGCCTCCATGGCGCCGAGTGGGATCAAGCATTACGAAGTTTACCGGGATGGCAAAAATGTAGGCATAGCGACTCAACCGTCCTATGAGGATAAAGGTCTAAAGCCTTCCACCTCGTATACCTATCTCGTTGTATCTATTTGTGGAACTGGCGGACATTCGGCACCGAGTCAGTCGGTGACGGTTAGCACGAAAGCGTCAACCACTCCTCCCATGCCTGTTGATACTCAAGCGCCTACAGTTCCTTACAATGTACAGTCTGGCAGTCAAACGGATGCTAGCGTTGCACTGGCTTGGAGCGCCTCCACGGACAACGTGGGCGTTGTGAAGTACGACGTATATCGTAATGGCGGACTTGTGGGGACTGTTACGCAGCCATCGTATACGGACACTGGGCTTGCGGCTAATACGCCATACAGCTACTCGATCGTTGCTCTAGACGCAGCTGGTAACCAATCAGCGCGCAGCAGCGAACTCAAAGTGACTACAAAGCCTAAGAGTTCGCCAACAACGGACTGGGATACTTCTAAGGTATACCTAGAGGGTAACCGTGTAACTTATAAGGGGTTGGAGTATGCGGCCAAATGGTGGACGCAGGGCGAGCAACCGGATAGCTCCGATGTTTGGAAGTTGGTTAGTGCCGATGTCGTGCAGGCATGGAGCTCAAGTAGAGTTTATGTTGGACAAGCCAAAGTCAGCTACGAAGGAAAAATCTACCTAGCCAAATGGTGGACGAAAGGTGAAGTGCCTGGGAAATCCGATGTCTGGACGTTAGCGAAATAAGTTAATTAAAACTTGGATTTTCCTGAAAAGTAACGCCCCCATCCCCACTTACACGGTGGTTTTGGGGGCGTTTTTGCACGTTATTTGTGACTCTCTCATTCGCTGATCCCCTTCTGGGATCGCCTCTTTTTTATCTTTTCATATCGTGGTTTTAAGACGAATTCTATTTCTACTTTTCTTCGCTAGTTATCATCAAAGCTGGTTCGTCCGATCTTCCCTTTGTCCTTTTGAAAATAAATATGCACGAAGTACTCAATAATGCCGAATACTATGGCGATAATCGCCAAATTCGTAAAGGTGAAGGACCAGTGGAAAAAGAATTTTTCCAACATCCAGAAGTAAGCAAAGGCCAGAACTACATCTACTAGCGTTGCGACCCCGTTGCCAGTAAGTCTTAAGAGCAGTTGATCAATTGCAATGTAAGAGACTATGGAAAAAGCATACGAACCAAAGAGAGCTTCAATAAGAGTTGCTTGCGTAACATACATCAAGAGAGGAACTATAAAAACGCCATTTAGCAGCATCTTCACAAAGAACTTCCCAAGCATTCCCTTCACCTTCTTTCATCATTTAGAATGTGCACGGGCTTCTTCTTTAATATGACCTCATTGCACTTAGAATATGCTAATCATTGAGCCGCAGGAACTCAGCAGGGACAGCAGACTGAATGGAGCATAGCTACCACCGGATTGTGTCCAAGATAAGAAGCTATCAACTTATATATTAAAATAAATTTTCGCTGCTTAAATATTTTGAAGGAAAACATGATGATGGAGCGTCTAAGAGATCAGTGCCATCTGAGGGCGTGCCCTCCAGATTTAAATTGCGAGTAATTACACGGAAGATGCACTAACCGTCTCCAATGAGAATCCACTGAGAACTCCCTGGAAATGTAATTTATAAAAATTACTTATATTGCATTTTACAAATGAAAGAATCCCCCTTATGATGATGAGGTCGTGGTCTCGATCTCAGAAGTAATGGATACCTTTTCATTAGGGAGCGCGTAGTACACCAAGATGGAAACAAATAAGGTCCGATTTAAGTCGGAGAGGGAGTTTTATAAGAATGAGTTATGAAGATAAGGGTGGGTGGCGTTCAGATATCGCTCCTTACGAAAGACCACATCTTAAGCACAGTGTGTGGCAGATCATTAATACGCTCGTGCCGTTTTTCCTACTCTGGTATTTCGCCTATCTGAGTCTATCGGTTTCATTCTTGCTTACTCTTGTCTTTGATATCGTCGCAGCTGGATTTCTTATTCGAACGTTTATCATCTTTCATGATTGCTGTCATAAATCTTTTTTCAAAAATAAGCTCGCTAACGATGTACTAGGTACAATTACAGGTATTCTAACCTGTGTTCCTTATCACCAATGGCGTCATACGCATACCATTCATCACGCATCGAGCGGGAACTTGGATCGAAGAGGCGTTGGCGATATCTGGACGCTTACGGTAGATGAATATATTGCTTTATCTTGGATGAAAAGATTAGTTTATCGCCTGTATCGGAGTCCTTTTGTGATGTTCATCATCGGACCGATTTACATTTTCTTGATTGATTATCGCTTTAACCGCAAGCGTGCGGGAATGAAAGAACGCATTAACACGTACGTAACGAATTTAGGTATTTTTGGCGGAGCTGCCTTGTTGTGCTGGGCAATTGGTTGGCAGTCGTTTCTATTGGTACAAGGCCCTATGTTTTTCCTTTCAGGGGCAGCTGGAATCTGGCTTTTTTATGTACAACACCAGTTCGAGGAATCCTATTATGAAAATGACGAGGAATGGGATTATGTGAAGGCTGCTATGCACGGAAGCTCCTTCTACAATCTGCCGAAGTTCCTTCACTGGATTACAGGCAATATCGGTTTCCATCATATTCACCATTTGAGCCCGAGAGTGCCGAATTACTATTTGGAAAAGGCTCATAATAAAAATGAGGTTTTGCGGAATGTACAAACGATAACCTTACGTACAAGTCTGGAATCTCTTAAATTCCACATGTGGAATGAGGAAACGAAGAAGTTTATCGGCTTCAAGGATTTGAAGCGATTCGTAGTGAAGAAGCGAGCAGCGGCTGTGAAAACAGAATCTTAAACTAAAAAGCTGTCCTCAAAGTAGTTACTTTGAGCGACAGCTTTTTGTTGGTTTTGTGCTTTCTGAATAAGCCTAGTGCGCGTTCGGGAAAATTCGTTTTACGGTTTCGCTGAATTCTGCGAAGAAACCGGATACGGGCTTACCTTGGCGAACATCATTAACATACGTACTGATGCGGCCGAAAAAATCAGGATTTGTTGATACATAAACATTTTGAATATTGGGATCTGTCGCTCTTACTTGCTTAGCGATTTGATCCTCCACGTCACGTGAGAGCCCGGTTCCTTGATGAAGCACAGCGGCTACGTAGGCATTGCGATTGGTGACAAGCACATTAGCTTGTTGGACTTGATTTAATTTCAAAATGTTAGCTGCAGCTTGTTGGGCAATTTGGATCTTATTGTCGGTCTGTGCAGTCTGTGCGGTCTGCTGAGGAATCGTTCTATTCTGCATCGTGGTGCTTTGCTGTTGAATCTTGTTGTTATCTCGGGTGCAGCCTGTGAATAACAGTGTTGAAGCAAGTGCTGCTGCAAGAACAATTTGAGTAGCGTAGGGATGCTGTTTCATAGGGTTTCTCCTTTAGAAAGTGGATTTTGTCAACTTATTATGCGAACTTTAGTGAAAAATATGTGAAGCGTGCGTTTTGTTTTCTGGAAACAGGAAAAAAGCATGAAGCCATGAATAACTCCATGGTTTCATGCTTTATATGGTTTTAAGCAGTCTTTAAGGACTTTAAATTGTTTAAAGTCCTTCATATGTACGTTTATTCTTTTTAGGGCATAACGCCGCGGTCCCTTATCCTCGCATTGCGAAAGCTTTTCCATACACGTAAATAATTTATCGTTGAACGGACGGATATGTATAAGCTTAAGATGTAAGAGTTCTTGAAGATCGCTAGCAAAAGCATGGCTGACTTCACTTATAGAAGGGATTTCCATCCACTCGTTAATAGATACAGTGTCTGGGGTGAAATCCTGCCTGAAATCTTGGCCTGGAACCTGCTTCCAGAAGCTTTTCCACGTGTCAAGAAGGTCCATTTCCAAAAGTACATATTGTTGAAAGCCGCAAAGCCATGACGTACAGCTTGTGTTGCGCAATTGACATCCAACTCGATCTAATAAAAAGTCACAGCTGTTGCAACAAGATCCGCCGTTCGGTATGCATACCTTACAAATCGCTTCTGTTCCAACTCCTTGTAAAAATGCAAGTCCATGCTCAATGACCTGTTGTTTACTGACAACCATGCATCTCATCCTTCATATGTAATTGCGTCGAGAACTGCTGTAGGACGAAAGTATCGGAGTCGTCGGATTTCACTCGTGATGGTATTCGATATTGTTTGCGTTGTGAATCCATGTTATATGTCCTTTTGTTGATTGTAATAGTGTTCGCTGCCCATGCAACCTGTATTCTACTAAGGAGCTTGTCGTCTTGGCTGTAGGAACTCAGGAAAGAATTGGACCTGCCCTTATCCTTCCATACGGATGGCCATGTAAAAGATGAAGCATAGCCACAGGCAAAGGGGCGTGAACAATAAGTAATCATAGGTAGCAAAGCGCGATGCCCGCATTCTTTTAAAAAGACCAATGTATTTAAAATCACCGATAGCTCGAAACCCGAAGACGATGACACAAACCCAACATCCCCATCTGACAACCTGTTCAGGATGAAAGGAAGCGAGCAGCCCGCCTTGGATCATAAGCAGAAAAGCGGCAACGAATAAAAGAAAGGCAATAAGGAATGTACCTAGTATGCTTGGAGTAAATAGGGGCTTTTGCGATTCACCTGTAGGGATAGCAGCCGCCCCTCCCCATTTGCCGCCACATGCCCAATAGATATGCAGCCCTCCGATGCCTACCAATAGTAGAGCCGATAATCCAATTAAAACGACCATTACTTTGCATCTCCCTCCGAATGAATGCCTTCTCGTGCGATCTCAAGCTAGAGCTTGAAAACCGCTAAATGGCATAGATAGAGTGAATATTTCCGTCAGGATCAGCGAAAAATGCGGTTCTATGACCCCAGTGCATGGTGGTAGGCCCTTTGATCGGAGTCGCTCCAGCTTCTACGATTTCCTCATAGGCTTTATCCACATCTGCATGCGAATCTAATGGAAAAGACAATTCAAAGCATTGTCCGCGTTTGGGCTCTCTAAAGCTAGGATGTTGATCGGTTATTTCAGCGAGGATGGAACGCGCGCAAATGGAAAACCTGACGCCTTCATTTCGAAGCTCGGCATAACCCTCCATCTGACTTTCCACATGGAACCCAAGAATATTTTCATAAAAGGTCATCATTTTATCGACATCGTCTGTCAAAATTGTTATTACGGCTAATACGGTTTTCATTTCTATTCATCTCCTTTTTTATTTTCAGTGCTGCTGAGAGATCAGGTTAATAAATTCATCAGCCAAATGGACGGATATTAACGCCGGATTCCTACTCTTTCGGTCTATCCAGCCTAGGAATGTAAAGTAACATAGTTCGGCTCTGACAACAGAATCTACAGGAGAGAACCCCATTTCGTAAAATAGCTTGCTGAGGTAATCTACTCGTTCCTGTTCAATCCGCATCATTCGCTCAGCGATAAGTTCATCTTGATTTGCCCACGCGACAATGGCGGCTTGCAAGCGGGTCGTTTCTGAAAAACTATGGTGCACTAATTGGCGAAGCCGTTCCTTTGGGGAAAGCTCATCTTCGTCCATTTGGCGAATAATATCTTGCGTTAAATGCTTCTCCCAGTAAGCAAGTATAGCCTCAAGAAAATCGGCCCGATCCTTGAAGTAGTGGTAGAAGCTTCCCTTACTGATTCGTAATTGTCGGGCCACGGCTTCGACTTTAACAGAGGCAATGCCAGTTTGGGACATCATCTCTAATCCTGCGCGTATCCAATCATCGGCTGTTTGTAACAAAATCATTCACCCCAAAACATACGTTATCGTATAGTTTGAATTATACTATTTACTAGCGTTAAGTCAATGGCCTAGATGAGCTAAAGAAACGAGTAGACTGTAACTTTCTACCTAAAAAAAACACAAGTTGGTGAAAAGGCAATCCATTGTTGGGAACGCTTCGTACAGGTACGATGTAGCTATAACATCGAAGATAGATCAAGTGAGGGGGCCATGAGGATGGCGGTCAACGCACAAGCGGTGAAGCGGGCAAATCGGCCTGCGCAAACGAGTAAAGGCAGAAGCTTTCTGCGAACGCTTTGGAAGTTCAAAGCCTTATATCTGATTTCACTGCCAGGGATTTTGTATTTTATTATTTTCAAATATGTACCGCTGCTCGGCTCGGTGATCGCTTTTCAGGATTACAACATTTTCGATGGCTTTACGGGTAGTAAATGGATTGGCTTGGACAACTTTACCCGTATGTTTGCGCATTACGATTTTCTTAAGATTTTGAATAACACGCTGTTAATTGGCTTGTACGATCTATTCCTGGCATTCCCGGCGCCTATTGTACTAGCGCTTCTCTTGAATGAATTACGCATCGTATTGTACAAGCGAGTGCTGCAAACGGTCGTGTACATGCCTCACTTTCTATCGTGGGTCATCGTGAGCGGTATCGCGATCGGTATCTTGTCTCCATCTACAGGAGCGGTGAACCACTTCCTCGCTTGGCTCGGGTTCGAGCCCATCTATTTCTTAGGGGAAGAATCATGGATCCGCACGGTGCTTATTTCCTCAGGGATTTGGCGGGATTCTGGGTATGGTACGATTATTTACTTGGCCGCCTTGGCGGGAATTAATCCGGATTTATATGAGGCTTCGGAAGTAGATGGCGCCAGCCGCTGGCGGCAAACAATCTCCATTACGCTTCCTTCGCTGCTGCCGACCATTATGATTTTGTTCCTGCTGCACATTGGGAAGTTCCTCGATTTCGGCTTTGAACGTGTTTACGTGTTCTTGAATCCGCTTAATAAAGAGCATGGTGAAATTCTAGATACGTATATTTATACGGCAGGCTTACTCGGTCAGCAATTTAGCTATACAACGGCCATTGGGCTCTTTAAGTCGGTAGTCGGCCTTGCCCTTATTGTCATTGGTAATTTCTTGAGTAAGAAAACGACGGGTGAAAGCTTGTACTAGACGGAGGTGAACGCTTTATGAATCGCAAGCCGACAGCCGGTTGGCAAGTTTTTAACATCTTCAATATGCTCTTCTTGACACTCTTATCGTTAGCGATGCTCCTGCCGTTCTTGAACGTGCTGGCCCAATCGTTTTCCGCTTCGGAAGCGATTGTGAACGGGAAGGTTTTCTTCCTGCCTGTCGAATTCACGGCGATTAACTATCAATATGTATTCAGCGATGCGGCAATCTGGCGCTCGTTCGGCATCACGGTGTATATTACGGTGGTAGGCACATTCATTAATCTGATTGCTACAGCTTCACTCGCTTATCCCGTTTCCAGACCTGAATATGTCGGTCGTAACGTGATTGTACTTATGGTATTAATCACGATGGTGTTCAGTGCGCCGTTGATTCCTAACTTTATTTTGATGAAAAACCTGCATCTGACCAACTCCCTGTGGGCGCTGCTCATTCCTGGCGCTATCAGTGCCTTTAACTTCTTCGTCATGCGGTCGTTCTTTATGCAAATTCCAAGCGAGTTGATCGACTCAGGTCGTATCGACGGGTGTTCGGAGCTCAGAATGATCTGGAATATCGTGCTTCCACTGTCCAAGCCAGTGATGGCTTCCCTCGGAATTTTCTACGCAGTAAACCATTGGAACACGTACCAGAGTGCCTTATATTATATCAACAAGCCTGCCTTGTGGCCGCTTCAGGTGAAGCTCCGGCAGTTGATTGTATCGGAAGATATCAGTATTGATCCGAATTCATCGCAATTTAGCGGGCTTGCCCATATGGATCCGGAAGGTATCAAGATGGCGACAATTATACTCGCGACGATCCCGATTATTGTCATTTATCCATTCCTGCAGCGTCATTTCGTTAAGGGGATGATGGTTGGTTCGGTCAAATCCTAACCATCCAACGTAGGTTTGCATGAAAACACGAGATCTAATACGATTCTAAAAAAAAGACAATAGAAACCAAAGTCATTCCATAGCCGCATGGGAAAACCGCTCTTACAATGAGGTAATGAAAGCGCTATTATCCTAGTGATACGAAAAGAGGGGTACGATGAAAAAGTGGATTCCTGCCACGATGGCAACTGTATTAATGGCGAGCATGCTGGCGGCTTGCTCGACCAAGCCAGCTGAACAGCCGAGTGCATCCAGCACAGCTAGCGCGAAGCCCGCTGAGAAAACAAAGTTTTCGATTTCTTTACGTACGTTAGCTTTCGGACATGTTGAGAAATCGCCGAATATTAATGAGGACAAATGGGTGAAGAAGCTTGAAGAGTTAACGAACTCTGACATGGATATCGTGCTTGTTCCCCACAAAGAATATGAGCAAAAAATGATCCAAATGTTTGCAACCAATGACATCCCTAACGTTGTGCAGGGCAGTGGAGGCGTAAACGGGAAGGAGATGGCAGGTTCAGTGAAAGCCGGCGTCTTCATGCCGCTGGACGATCTTCTCAAACAATACGGGCCGAATTTGTTGAAAAAAGTGCCGAAGGAAGCTTGGGATAACGTAAGTTACCAAGGCAAAATTTTTGCGATACCGGAGTACTTATCCAACCCGTCACGCCGCGCCATTTTCATTCGCAAAGATTTGTTGGATAAAACAGGCCTGGGCGTACCGAAAACAGTTGATGAGTACATGGCCGTATTGCGCAAGTTCAAAGAAATGGGTGTTGAGAACCCTTATATGGGACGTGAAAATTTCAAATATTCGGATTCCTTCTTTGGAGCATACGACGTATTCCCGTACCTGTCGATGTTTGAGAAGCAGGGCGATCAAATTTTGCCGAAATTCTTCGATACGGAGAACATGACCAAAGCGCTGCAAACGTACAAAACGATGTTTGATGAGGGCTTAATCAACAAAGAATTCGCTACGATCAACGCAACGGTGTTCAAAAATACGATTCTGGCAGGTAAAGCAGGCATGTGGTCCATGAATGCGAACGAGCTTCTACAGTGGGAAACACAACTGAAAGCGAATGTTCCGGCAGGCGATATTGAGATTATTGGTTCCCCTACGGGCCCTGATGGCAAAGGTGGACACTACTTATACGGTCCTGCGCCGCGCGCTTACTTCATCAGTAAAAGTGTGAAAAATGCCGCGCAAATCATCCAGTTTTTCGATTGGATGATGTCTGACGAAGCTGAGAAATTTTTCACCTTCGGTATTGAGGGTGACACCTACAAAACGGTGGATGGCAAAATCGATTACAAGAGTCCAACAGATGCGACTGCTGTTGACGAAGAGCGCTATCGTCAATCTTTCTTGTGGCTCGTGCAGGACACCACGTATAATAAAGGGACATTGAGCTTTACCGATGAAGGTAAAAAATTAATGAACGTTTATGATACAACGCTGAAAAATGAAGGTCGCGATGGCATTTCCTTCGAGCCACGACTAGAGGCTTTAATGAAAAATCCAGATATTTCGCCGCTCTCTGATCAAGCGCCTCCAGTTATTTTGCAACATATGGTGAAAATGGTGTACGGCAAAGAATCGATCTCGGATTGGCCGAAAGTATTAGAAGAGTGGAAATCCAAAGGCGGGAACGACGTAATCAAGGAAGCAACGGAGAAATTCAATAATAAAGACTCCGGTACGACAGTGTCGATGCCGCGTAAATAATAAGCTCAATTGCTGAGCCCCTCCGTCTCCTCACGAGCTTATAGCCGTGGGGAGCAGGCTTTTCTCAGGAGATAAAAGGAAGGAGTGTTCCTCATGTACCGCATACTCATTGTCGACGATGAACCGATGATACGTAAAGGATTACAGAAGCTCGTGGAACAATCGGAGCTGCCCATCGAAAGCTTGCGCTCCGCCGAGAATGGCGTTGCCGCGATGCAGCGGATTCAAGAGGAACGGCCGGACTTTCTATTCACGGATATTCGGATGCCGAAGATGGACGGGCTGGAGCTGTGCCGCCAGGTTGCTGAGATGGACGCTGATATTCAAGTGGTCGTCATCTCCGGCTTCAGCGATTTCGAGTATGCGCAGAAGTGTGTCTCTTTCGGGGTGAAAGAATACCTGCTTAAGCCTGTTAATATCAAGGGATTTCAGGGCGTTTTGGAAAAGCTGGTTTTAACGAAAAGCAAAGTAAGTTCTGAAACGTTCGTCGCCGTAACGAAGCTAGAGCAGTGGGCTAGCCGCATGGAGCTCGGGGTATGGATGCTCCAGGAAGCGGAACTGAATGCTTTACTCGATGAAATCAGGAGCGAGCTGCGTGAGTACAAGCTGAAGCTAAACCGGGTTTGCGACATTTTACAAGAAATTCATACGCTCCTACATCAACGGTTGAATGCGCGCGATGTGTATTTGATGCAGGGAGAACTGGCGTTAGTAGGAACCAGTAATGAAGAGGAGACATGGCTTCGATTTGCTTGTGCGGTGCGCGGGCATCTGGAAGAGCTAAGGATCAGGCGCAAAGGCAAGCTCAAGGACCCGGTCGAGGAAGCGAAAAGGTATATGGAATCGCATCTCGCCGAGGAAGTTTCCTTAGAAGAAGTGGCCGATCATATTGGACTTAACGCTTCTTATTTCAGTCAGTTGTTTAAGCAATCCACCCAGGAGACGTTCGTGCAATATCGGACGCGTAGGCGGATGGAGAAGGCGAAGAAGCTGCTGGAGCAGCCGCAGTGGCGAATCACGGATATTTCGGGTGAAGTCGGCTATGCCGATCATCCTCATTTTACAAAGACGTTTAAGAAGTATGCAGGCTGTCTGCCTTCTGAATATCGCCAGCAGATGGGCATCCGTTCATGAAGAGGAAAACGCTTTCCGGCCAAATCTATTTGTATTTCATGATCGTCATTGTTTTGTCGCTTTTATCCGTAGGCGTCTTCTCTTATGTGCAGTCCTCGCGGGCGTTAGACAGGCAAGTCAAGCAGTATATGGAGCAAATGATAGACAGCGCCAATTATCAAACGGATATTTACTTGCAAGCGTATGAGCTGCTGAGCAACTCCTTCTCATCTAATTCAGATGTTCGGTCTTTCATGGAGATTAAGCGCAATGATGCTTACGAGTATTACGAGTACTCCGATAAAATCAAGAAATTCGCTTTAGCTTCTGTGGAATCTATCGTCACTTTATACAAACAACTTAATATGATTTATGTTGTCGGGCAGCATGGCCGTTCCGTCATTTATGAGAATCAAAACTTGCTTAATTTCGATCCTATTCTCGTGCAGGAGAAATATGCGAATCTGATGAATTCTACGCCAAGCGACGGACGAATTGTGCTGCTCAACATGAGTATCCGGCCTGTAGATCAAGGCTCGGTGGTCACGATGGCTCGTAAAGTCAGAGGGCCTTCCTACGGAGACGATCGTGGCGTAGTCGCGATTGAGATTAAGCTGGCCGAGTTGGCTAAAATATGGAGCCGTGTCAGCCTAGGCAAAGCAGGCTTCTTCTTTATCATCGACGATGCCGGAAACTATATTTATCCACCGTCAATGGGAGAGCGTAAGCCCAGCGATGAGTTGGCCTCGCTTGTTCTGGCAAGTGGAAATCAAACGTTCCTGCACAAGTATAACGGTGAGCAAAGGATGTACGTTTCTCGTAAATCAGGCTACTCCGATTGGAATCTTGTCGCTTCCATGCCAGTTGAGGAATTGCGACGTCCTGCCGATACGATTCGGACGACGACGATTAGTGTCGGGCTTGTAACGCTTGCTATCGCATTATGGCTAGCCTCTCGATTCGGTCGTTCGATCATTGCACCTATTCGCGGGTTGAAGGAAAGCATGCGCGAGACGGAAAAGGGGAATTGGCAGTACATCGATGAGATCGGCCGTACGGACGAAATCGGCGGTTTGATCCATAGCTACAATCTGATGGTGACGCGTCTCTCAGATATGATTGAACGAGTGTATGAGGCGGAGCTAGATCAGCAAAAGAACGCGCTTGAGCTAGGTGAATCGAAGCTGGAACGTCAACGGGCTGAATTCCAGTCGCTGCAGCTTCAAATTAATCCCCATTTCTTGTATAACACCTTGGAAACGATTAATTGTTATGCCATTGTACAGAATTCGAGCGAAATTACTGAGATGGTAGAAGCGATGGCTTTCATGCTGCGTTATTCGGTTCAGACCAATTTGGAAGAAATCACGGTGGCCAATGAGCTTAACCATGTTCGTAATTATATGATTATTTTGCAGCATCGGACGGGAAGCGATTTCGAGATTCATGTAGCTGTACCGCCTAGTTTGCTTTTGGAAAAAATGGTTCGACTGACGCTGCAGCCCGTAATAGAAAATATTTTTCAACATGCGTTTCCTGATGGCGTAGAAGATCACCACTATATTTGTATTAATGCCCGTAAAGAGGATGGCCTGTTTCAAGTGTACGTTGAGGACAATGGAGCAGGAATGAAACCAGAACGGCTTGCTGAGCTGCGGAAGAAGCTGGAGATGAACCGTTTGGCGGAGCCTGATGAGATCGAAGGTGCGAAGCGCGGAGGTATCGGCTTAATGAACGTCCATCGACGCATTCAGATGGTTTTTGGCGAGGCATATGGCTTATCCATCGACAGCGAATGGGGAAAAGGAACCTGTATGACAATGACGATGCCAGAGATGGATAGATCCAAGATGCGGGGGAAAGACGGCTACTCGGAAGCATAAGACGACGGAAATTAGAGCTATGGGAGGAAATCAGAATGAAGATCGACTTAACTGGAAAAATAGCGCTTGTTACGGGGTCTAATGCGGGTATTGGACGTGCGATTGCAATCGCTTTAGCGAGCAATGGGGCGAAGGTTGGCGTGAACTGTTTGAACAATGTGGCACAAGGACAGGAAGTCGTGGCTGCCATTCAAGCAGCAGGAGGCGAAGCGATTCTCGTGCAAGCAGACGTAACGGATACAGTGCAAATCGATCGATTGGTAGGCGAGGTTGAGTGGGCGTTCGGTGGAACGATTGATATTCTTGTCAACAATGCAGGACATCTTGTGCAGCGTGTTCCCAATGCGGATATGACGGAAGAGATGTATGAGCGTATTATGAATGTCAACCTGAAGAGTACAGTGTTCATGAGTAAAAGAGTACTGGCGGGTATGAAAGCTAAGGGCTGCGGGCGCATTGTTAATATGACCTCTGTCGCTGCGCATAACGGCGGCGGACCGGGGTCAAGCATTTATGCAGCAAGCAAAGCGGCGGTTTTGACCTTCTCTAAGGGATTAGCCAAGGAAGTAGCCGCAAACGGCATTATGGTAAATAATGTATCGCCGGGTTTTATCGGGAATACGATGTTCCATGCGACATTCACGACAGACACAGCACGGACAGCTACGGTGAATGGCATTCCGCTTCAGCGCGAAGGAACGCCTGACGATGTCGCAGGAGCGGTATTGTATCTAGTCTCGGATTTAGCTGCCTACGTGACAGGTGAAACGATTGAGATCAACGGCGGGATGATGATGCGATGAGTATGACGCCGAGGTTAGGGGAGAAGTTGAAGGGACTTACATGGGCTGCAAACCTAGTCAATGAGCTGAAAAATGAGATCGATAGGCTGCTTGATGCAGGCAGTCTGTTGATTCCGAGAGAACCTGGGGGTTGGTGGCACCAGTATGTTTGTCCACGTCATAATACCGAACTGATGTTCGATACCTTGGCTGTGAGTGCATCCGAATTCTTCTGTCCGTATGGCTGCCGCATCGAGGGCGAGGCATACAAAGGGGCATGGCTCGTGTTCAAGCATCAGTCACTCGCACGCATTGCGCTGCAGGCAGCGGCTGTGTATGCCGTGAATGGGGACGAGGATTATGCGAGTCTCAGTAAACGGCTGCTCGTTGAATACGCCGAGCAGTTCCCGCTTTATCCTGTGCATCCTGAAGCACAGGGCTGGATGCTGAAAGGGCGGGCGTTTCACCAAGCGCTGACGGAGGCGATCTGGTCCACGACGTTGATTCGCGCTTACCTCCTTCTACGCGATGAAGGCGTTACGTTCAACTCCGAGGAGCAAGGAGCTATTGATGCCTTTCTGGAGCTGCTCGCCGGGAGTATGGAGGAATATCGGCGTATTCTTATTCATGAGCGGAATAATCCGGAGAACAATTACACCGCTTGGCTTAACGCTTCATTGTCTTGCGTGTACGCTGCCCGCGGGCAGCGAGTAGCATTGGAAGTGCTTGTTGAAGGGACCGGCGGCTTCAAACATCATTTATCGATCGGAGTGAAGCCTGATCAGTTGGAATTCGAAGGAAGCACGTATTACCATGTTTTTGTGCTTCGGGCCTATTTAATTTCCGCCGAAATGGCAAAACGCTTTGGTATAGATCTCTACGCATGCGAAGGCGAAGCGGGCCAATCCATGCGCGGCATGCTCGTCGCGTTAGCCGATCTCGCCGACGATCGCGGAGCCCTGCCAGCGCTGCACGACGGGCCTCTGGCGCGCGAGCCTTACGCCCGTGAGATCGCCGAGATCGCCGAGCAAGGGCTGGCGATCTATGGCATTGCCAGCCTCGCGCCGGTAGCCCGCGAAGCCTACCGGCAGCTAGGCGCTGCGAGCGGCGAGCGCTGCCAGCTCGAGGCCCATCTGTATGGCGCAGGAGAAGCCGCCGTACCAGGGTCAGAGCTGCGCGAAGCGGCTGTATCCGCAGGGCCAGAGCCACGCGAAGCACGACTCTTCGCGGACTCCGGCTTCGCCGTTGGCCGTGTGGCGGGGAATCCGCTATCGTTCCTCGCCGATTTCGGCGAGCATGGCGGTTCTCACGGCCATTTCGACAAGCTGCATCTGACGTTGATGCATCCCGTGCAAACATGGACCCCTGATTACGGGATGGTGCCTTACGGCTCATCGTTACGTAAGTCATGGTTCGCCGAAACGGCGAGTCACAACACGGTGTCGGTGGGTGGCGTTTCGCAAGCGCCGCACGAGGGGCGCTGCGTCCGTTTTGAAGCGACAGCTACCCGCGTGTATGCATGGTTGCAGTCGACGGAAGCTTATGCTGGCTGCGTGTTAGATCGCCATGTGCTGCTTAGCGGCGAGTGGCTGCTGGATTGGTTTCACGTTGAGCTCACAGGCGAAGAGCCTACTCAGCTAGCTTGGTGGATGCATCCAGCCGTTCCACCGCTTTCTGAGCAGCTGGAAGCGCTCAGCGTTAGCGATGCATCGGCTTACTCGCTGCGTGTCCAAGAGCAGATGCTGTCCGTAATCGGCCGCTTCGTGCCGATCGGCTCCAGCGAAAGCGAAGGCGCGCAGGTACACGCGTCGTACGTGCTTAGAGCTGGCTCTGACGAAGCGACGGTGTTCCACACGGCGCTCATCCTGCCGGGGGATGAGCTGCTCGCGGTTCACACACCGGGTGATTCCATAGATCCGAGCGTGCCGCTGACCGCCTTATTACACCAACGGACGGACGCTAGGGCTGATTTCATTCATGTCTATCGCACGGGAAGCCGTGCGGAGGTGAAATGGCTTACTACAACGGAGATTGAGGTTTCCGTTTCGGGTGTTCCGGATAGCGCTACCCGTATCCAACTTACCAGAGATCAAGGCTTGTTTTTTACATAGAGAACTCGTGCGAAGGAGAATGGATATGACTTCGTTATTACCGTTATATGAGCCGCAAAGCGGCGTATTGACTGTGCAATACGAACCGAATGAACAAACTGTCCTGCTAGAGAATCCGCCTCGCTTCACCTGGATTCCCGCGCAGCTTGAGAAAGATCGCTATGTGCTGCAAATCTCTCAATCCGATTTGTTCATTGAGGCGGAGACTCGAACGATTCAGCCCATTCTCTATAACCTGTATACGCCTGACAAAGTGTTAACACCGGGTACGTATTTCTGGCGGTATGCATTGTTGACAGAAGCGGGCGAGCAAACGGTTTGGAGCCGTGTACGGCAATTTGACGTGCAGGTAGGATTACCCGAGACGCCTTTGCCAAGCCGGGAACGCCGCTATGCAGAAGCAAACATGGCACATCCGCGCCTGTGGCTGCAAGCTGAAGAGCTATCGGCATTCCGCAGCCAGCTAGCCGCGGACCCTACTTACTGTGGCTGGGATGCCTTCTATGAGAAGTCTGTCCAGCCTTGGCTTCAACGCGAATTGCTTGCTGAGCCGCAGCCGTATCCGAATAATAAGCGAATTGCTAAGCTTTGGCGTCAAATGTACATGGATGCGCAAGAAGCGTTGTATGCGGTCCGACATTTAGCCGTAGCTGGCGTCATTCTAGAGGATAAATCCCTGTTGGAACGTGCGCGAACATGGCTGCTGCATCTGTGCAGCTGGGACGCCTTGGGAACGACTAGCCGAGATTATAATGACGAGGCTTCGTTCCGCATGGCAGGGGCCATTGCGTGGGGCTACGACTGGCTGCATGCTCAGTTAACGGAAGAGGAGCGTATAGAAGTCCGCCGAGTGCTGCTGGCACGCGTACGCCAAGTTGCGCACCACGTGATCGACCACTCCAAGATTCATCATGTGCCGTTTGACAGCCACGCGGTTCGCTCGTTATCGAGCGTTCTGGTGCCTTGCTGCATCGTCATGCTGGATGAGGAGCCGGAAGTTCGCGAGTGGCTGGACTACACGGTCGAATACTATGCGTGCTTATATTCCCCATGGGGTGGTCCTGATGGCGGATGGGCAGAAGGGCCGATGTACTGGACGACTGGCATGGCTTTTGTGACCGAAGCGATGAATTTGTTGAAGAAATATACAAGCGTTGATTTCTACAAGCGCCCTTTTTTCACGAAAACAGGAGATTTTCCTTTATATACCTTCAGCCCGGATACGCTTCGCGCTAGCTTCTGCGACCAATCTACACTAGGTGACCCTGTTAGCTTGAAAACGGGATTTAACATTCGCCAATTCGCGGGTGTAACCGGAAATGGTCTTTACCAGTGGTATTTCGAACGGGTGCGGGAGACCGACACCGATTCGGAGCTGAAATTTTACAACTACGGCTGGTGGGATTTTCGTTTTGATGAAATGATTTATCGTCACGATTATCCGCAAGTGGAGCCTGTCGTGCCTACGGATGAACATATCGAACCCGTCAAATGGTTCCGAGATATCGGCTGGGTGGCCTTCCATTCGCAGATGGCCGATCCAGAGCGTCATATCATGCTGTTGACCAAAAGCAGCAAATACGGTTCTGTCAGCCATAGTCACGGTGATCAAAATTCGTTCCTATTGCATGCTTATGGGGAGCCGTTAGCTATAGAGAGCGGTTATTATGTAGCATTCGGCAGCACGATGCATATGAATTGGCGCAGACAGACTCGTTCTACCAATAACATCTTAATTGATGGACAGGGGCAATACGCAGAGAAGAATAAAGTGCTCAATATGGCGGCATCAGGTATTGTTGAGGCAGCGGAGCAGCGCAAGGGCTACGGGTATTCGCGCTCCAACGCAACCGCAGCTTACAAGGAGAACGTGCCTTATTTGGAGCGATACATACGCGAGTTGTACTTTTTTGGCGGCTACGTCGTTGTCGTGGATCACATCGATCTATCACAAGCAGGCTCCATTGACTGGCTGTTCCAGACCCTTTACGAAATGAAGCTTGATGGGCAATCATTCAAGGTGCAGGGGCGCAAGGCTGATATGGACGGTCGGTTCGTCTATTGCTCTTCTGGCGAGCTTGCGCTTACGCAGAGCCATAGCTTTGAAGGTGTGGATCTATCCGAAGTGGAAGGATTGCCTTTGCATTGGCATCTTAAGGCGACGACGAAATCAGCCCGCAGCCATCGAATTGCGACATTGCTCGTGCCGATCAAGCACGGCGAGCCGAAATATGTGTCCTATTTTATGGACGACCAAGGTTTCGACACATCGATTTATTTCACCGAGGACGGCGTGACCCACAGGGTTGAGGTACCGAAGGCTTACTAAGCGGAGGATGATTCTTTTCCGTTAGGCTCTGTTATACATTGTTGTTGATTTAATGACGGGCCTTCCCATTTGGAGAGTGGTGTTAAGCTAACGGCAGGATAGTGAAAAGCGAGAAACTTATTTAATATTCATAACGTCATAAAATAAAAGGGGGATTTAAATGAGAAAATTGTGCTTACTTTTTGGAATACTGTCCATCACTTTTATAATTGCTTCTTGTAATTCTCGCTATATAGGAAATCCAACTGCTAAAGATATTTTAACAAATAATAAAGATGCAGATATTTTTATGTTAAATGGCATTATATATCGTAATGCAGAAGATATTAAGTGGGTAAATGAACGGGAATTAACATTAGGTGAAGAAGTCGGGGAGATTAAGAAGCAAACTAAAAAAAGTGGCGAATTCGAGAATTATACTGCTACCAAACTACCAGTCGGAACTTTAATATACAAACCAGTTGAAAAAGGCGATATCTATATCGCAATTGTTGATAACAAAGAAATACTATATTTAGGTTTGCGTGAAGGATAATATATTCTTATTTTGTTAACGGGAGTTCAATACATATGGCGGTTTTTTTGTTCAAAAATCAACATTAATGCATAACATAGCCTTTCGTTAAAGAACAGATGAGGCTTGATCCATTGCCTCCGCTTTAGTGGAACCGCTGCGCATAAGGAAAGGCTCTGTCCGCAGGATGCGTCAGAGCCTTTCCTTATGTCTCTTTCAAGTAAACCTGCATCTTCTCGAGCAGTCGATTCCACTCCACGGGCTTCGTGTCAAAATCATCGCAGCCCGCCTCCATGGCTAGCTTCCGATCTGTTACCATTGCATGGGCGGTTAGCGCGATAATCGGGATATTTTTCGTTTCTGGAGAGGCTTTTAGCTGTCGGGTGGCGTTCCAGCCATCCAAGATGGGCAAGCTCATATCCATGAGAATGAGATCCGGGGCTTCTGATCCTGCCATATCGATGCCCTGTTGCCCATCCGTAGCCATGATGACCTCATATCCCTTGCGGAGCAGCCGCCTAGATAACATATCGCGATTCATTTCGTTATCTTCAATCAATAGAATTTTGTACATGGTCATCTTCCTCTTCGCTGCGTATGTAGGCTTGCTGCTCGAAGGCTTGGGCATTCTGGGAGCAAGCCAATAGTTTGCAGATTTCATGTAAAAGGGGCTCGCGTTTAAAGCTTCCTTTTTGGACAATGAATGGGGGTGTTACGAACACCGCTCCATCTTCATTCTGAATTGTTGTTTTTCTTCAATGTGCTGATGAAGGCGTCCACGACCTTAGGATCAAAGTGAATGCCGCGCTGCTTCAAAATTTCCGTCAAAGCTTCTTCCTGTGACCAAGCTTGTTTATAAGGGCGTTCGTGAGTCAAGGCATCATAGAAATCTGCGATTGCTACAATACGCCCAGCCAGTGGAATTTCTTCTCCCTTTAATCCTTGCGGGTATCCCGTACCATCCCACTTCTCGTGGTGTGACAAAGCAATCGTGCGGGCTAATTGAAGGACAGGGAACAGACTTCCTTCGAGTATGCTTGCGCCGATGGTCGTATGTGTCTTCATATGCTCGAATTCCTCGGGCGTAAATCTTCCTGGTTTTAATAAAATGTCATCCGGAATGCCTATTTTTCCTAAATCGTGTAAGGGCGTGGCCCGTTCTATGAGCCTTACTTCTTTGAACGGAAGCCCCAAAGCATCAGCTATCTCCTTCGCCATCCGGCCGACGCGCTGCGTATGCTGTCCCGTCTGGTCATCGCGAAATTCGGAGGTGCGTCCGAGCAATTGCAAAATCTCCATCTTCGCTTGTTCTAGCTCCAACATCCGCTCCTGAACTTGCTGCTCCAAACGTTGATTATGGTTTTGAAGCTGCAAATGGTAGAAACGTGTCTTGAGTAAATTATTGATTCGTAAAACGACTTCGGTTTTATCCAGAGGCTTCGTAAGAAAATCATGCGCTCCAAGATGCAGTGCCTCTTTCTTAGCTTCTTGAGTCACGTCGGCGGTCAGCACTAAAATGGGCAAATAATTGCCTTCATGAACGCGACTTTTTAAAAGCTTCAATGCCTCGAACCCATCCATTTCCGGCATATGTAAATCCAACAAAATAAGATCTGGTTTGACCTCGTCAAACAGATCGTTTAATTGCTTGGGATCGGTCGTAGCGTGTATGTTGGAAAAGCCCGCACGACGTAGAATGCGATCTAAAAGGCTAATATTATACGCTTGATCATCAACTAGTAGGAAATTAGCGCTTTTCTTCCAAGTCACATCCATAGTAGGTACCTCATTTCATCCTTGCCCTCTTCACGAAATAAGTAGGTGAACTGCTTTTCAAGAACATAGTCTATTAGTAGGATTTTATCATAATTTACAACAGATGATGATAATAAAATGTCGTATTATGTAAAATAAAAGCAAACACTCAAATTGATGTTAGAAAATGGTAGAGTAATAAAAAGAATGGAGGATGATGGATAATGGACTTTTCAGAACTTCATCAATTTTTTAACGATATTAGCTAGCGAATCGGTGATTTAGCCGATAAAACGAATCGATTCTCGTGGAGTATGGAAACGGAGATAAGAGGCTTGAAGTCAGAGCTTCATGTCACGAACATTTTGCTAAGTCTGTTTCTGCTCGTGTCTATTGTGAACTTGATTCTGAATGTTGTGAAAAGGAATAAGAAGAACTAATCGGGGAGGCGATATTTTGGAGATTTATAATGATCCCAAGGGAGAGGCCTATACTAGACTTATTGATTACGCGATACAGCATGCTTCTATGTTCGTGTTGGTGGATCGGAATGATGACCCGCGTGCTGCATATCAACATATTTTGGAACAGCTCAAGCCCTTTCTAGTAAAGCAACAAAGCTGTGAAAGCTTAATGCGGAAGCTTGAGGTTGCTTATACCTATGAAGGCACGGTCTATTTCTATCGATGCTCGCCTCAGAGTGGGGTCATATTGAAGTCTGTGGCTAACCGATTATTCGACTGGCGGCATCCAGGCTTGCCGGAAGACTTAAGTTTTCTTGATGCTGAAGGTAGAGACTGGCTCATTACTATTGCCCATGAGAAGATAGCGAGGATTCAAATCGATGAAGAAGAAGCGCAGCGGCTATCTGGAGAGGTCAAGGGACTCTTCTTGAAGGGGGATTTCAACAGTGAATTCAACGTATTTCTAGCGGATGCGATTAGACATCAAGCGGAAGAACTGCGTGTCGTCGGCTTTGGAATTACATCTATTCCAGAGGAAATCAGCCAAATTCAAAGTCTGAAGTCCCTTGAAATTTTTGAAAATAAAGTCACCCAGCTTCCACGGAGCTTGTTTCAGCTGACGCAACTGGAGGAGCTCACGCTTCATTTGACAGATTTGATGGCTATACCTGAAGAGATTGGCCAGCTCAGCGAGCTTCGTAGGCTTACTATCCGCTGTGGCTGCTATTGGGACCTTGAACCGGGGACAACAATAATTACGAAGGACAAGGTGATCTTAAAGGAGCTGCCGAGCTCGATCGGGAAGCTAACGAAGCTAGAAGTCTTGCAGATTAGCTATACTGGAATTAAAGAACTACCTCAGGAGTTAGCGCAGCTAACCCAATTGAAATTTGTGGATGTTTCGAATAATCTGTTAACAAGTATGCCTATAGTATTCGAAAAATTTCCTGGCAGCGTTTATGTGGAAGCAAGCGGTAATTTATTCTGAAAATAAGGATTATCGTTGTTTCCGGCAAACCGCTAACCTTTAATTACTGGAGGTAATTTCTCTACTTTGGGTAATTCCTCCTCATACAGGTATGTGCAATGTACTCCCCGCATTCCTATCCCGAAGTGCATCCTTCGGGATAAAGGCTTGCGGTTTTTTGCTGATTTCTCGGATGCAGGCATTAGGGAAAAGCTAGCACTCATGCATCTTTTGATTCCGTTTTCGTTTTGATTCCTGATAGAACGAGTTGCCAAACAGATTGGAATTCCTCGTCGACACTGGCATTCACCCATTCATAAGCATGCGCGGGATGATGGAACCTGACTGTCGCCATGAAGATGGCCTTGGCAATGGATTCACTGCTGCCAGGCTTAACTTCGCCTACTGCAATACCAACCTCAACGATTTGAGCTAATTGTTGAATTAATCTGTTGATATGAGCGGAGATCATTTCAACACTCTCTAAGGTGACGGCCGTGTACATCGTAAACATTTCGGGATCGTTAGCCGCATAAGTCCGCTTGCTTATTATGAGCGTATCGATCCAGTGCCGCAATCGCTCAAGGGCTGGCCCGCCAGATTGATACGCGATAGCCTCCAACGTATCGGCAATTTGCTGGAGCCAACGCTCGGTCACAGCTTCTCTTAGGGATGCTTTGCTTGCAAAATGCCGATAAAGTGCCCCGTGACTCACTCTTAATGCTTTGGCGACATCAACCACGGTTGTTTTCTCGGGCCCGAACCGTCGGAGCACAACCTCCGCTGCATCTAGGATAGCCTCTTTGGTCAGTGGCATATCTGTAGCCATATTTCGACCTTCTTCCCTCTTTTTTTAAATTATTATAGCACATCATTAACAAAATTAAACTAACAGAAATACGATATTGATATTTGATATTTATGCACACCTATATTATTCCTCCACTACCTATAAAAAGTAAACCTGATATCTATAGTTTCCGCATTGTAAATGCTTCCATTTTCGAGCGATAATAAGCACATCAAATCCATTAAATACATAAGGGGGATTCAAAAATGGCAACAAAAAATAACACGCTTAAGTTAGTTATGGCGAGCACATTAGCCATTAGCTTAACCGCTTGCGGTGCGGCAGGTACTGGCAGCAAAACGACTACAACAGCAACAGCGACGGCAAGCGGTGGCAGCACAACTGATGTGAAAAAGCAGGAAAACGTTACCATTACCTTTCAAAATATATACCCAGATCCAACCGATCCGAAAAACGGCATGTTAAAGAAAATCGTGAATGATTACCAAACGAAAAATCCAAACATCAAAGTCGAGTTGGATTCCCTCAATACCGATCAACAGAAATTAAAGCTGAAAACGCAAGCAGCTTCCAAGGAAGTTCCCGATATCACGATCGTGAATCCATCCGCGCAAATGAAACCATTCGTTGATGCAGGCCTCTTCGCCCCACTGAATGATATGGTAGAGCAAAACGGGCTGAAGGATACGTTCCAAAACGGGATTCTTGATTTTTATACCTTCAATAAAAACATCTATGCCTTGCCTGATGGCAATAACATCGGTCTTGTTTACTACAATAAAGACCTCTTCAAACAAGCTAGCGTTGAAGTGCCGAAAACATTTGAAGAAATGGTCGCTGCCGTAAAAACGCTTAAAGGAAAAGGCATTCAACCGATGGCAATCGGTGAGAAGGATAGCTGGACAGGTTCGTTCCTTTTCATGAACGTGCTGCTTCGTACAAATGGCGGGCCGGGCTTCCTGCAAGCCGTTGTTGATGGCAAAAAGACTTTCCAAGACCCTGCTTTCACGGATGCAGTAAGCAGCTTCCAAGATTTGATTCAAGCTGGCGCCTTCCAAGAAGGTGCGACTTCTTTTGATTACAACGCAGGCGAGAACTTGTTCAAAACCGGCAAAGCCGCAATGTATTTTATGGGCAGTTGGGCAACAGGCGGTATCGAAACTTCCTCTGTGAACGGTAAAGTGGGCGTATTCAAATTTCCAACCGTTAAAGGCAAAGGTAACCCAGATGAGTTCATGCTTGCTCCGGGTAGCGGATTCGCTATCTCTGCGAATAGCAAACACTTGAAGGAAACCAAAGATTTCTTAAACTATTTCATGTTGAACTATCCCAAAGAAGCTTTCTCCGTAAAAGGCGCAGTAGGCGTAGCGCAAAAAGTAGAAGGAGACTTCAAGGCAGCAGGCTACTCCGACATGGCAATGGAAGTGTTGGGCATGTTCAAGCAAGTAAAAGGCGGGGACTTGGCGTTCGATAACACGATGAACCCAGGAACGGCTCAAGGTCACTTGACAAGTATCCAAAATATATTCGTACAGAAGAAAGATGCTGGCGATGTAGCCAAAGAACATCAAACTGCCTACGAAACAAATAAAAAATAAAATGAGTGAACAGCCGAATCGGAATTTATCTTTGACGCCGTCAAGGTGTTAGAGGTAAGTTCCGATTGGCACATTCTGAATAGAGGAGGCGAGTAAAGTGAATGTGTTAAGAGTCTCCAAATGGACGATAGCGATGTTTGTATTGCCATGCTTAGTGCTCTATGTAGGCCTCGTTTTCGTGCCTATCCTTGTTTCGCTCTATAGCGGGCTCTTGGATTGGAATGGTATCGGCGAATCGAAGTTCATTGGCTTGCAAAATTTCCATACCTTGTTGTTTGCTGACCCAGTATTCTGGCCTTCGGTGCGCAGAACGTTAATGTTTGCTTTGTTCTCTATGGCTGAGATTCCAGTTGCTTTATTTGTAGCGATGTTACTAAATAGGTTCATTAAGAAGCCTAATTTTCTCGTTTCGAGCTACTTTCTTCCTGTTATTTTATCCGTTGTTATCATTGGCCAACTGTGGAAAACAATTTATAATCCTGCCGCGATGGGAGGTATGCTCAATCAAGTTCTCGACCTGTTGAATTTGCATGGTTGGACGAGATCGTGGTTAACTGATCCTCAAATCGCGATGTACTCGCTTTATTTCGTAGCGCTCTGGCAGTACTTAGGCTACCATACGCTCATTCAATTCACCGGCATTCAGAACATCCCTGCGGATATTTATGAAGCGGCCCGAATTGATGGAGCGGAGGGCTTGAAGGCTGACTGGCATATTACCTTCCCTATGAATATTCCGATTTTCAAAATATCGATTGTTCTTGCTTTTATCGGTTCTTTGCAAGCGTTCGACATGGTGATGGTCATGACAGGCGGTGGGCCTGCGCATGCAACAGATGTGATCTCTACACACATGTACAACATGTCCTTTTTATCCATGAAATATGGCTATGGAAGCGCCATTGCTGCTTTCTTGGTGGGCCTTTGCCTCATTGCGACCGTTCTTATTAACACGGTATTTAACAAATTAGAAAGAAAATTCTCATGAAGGAGGGGAGTGTCAACATGAATTCAACGCTGGGTGTAGTTTCTGTGAAGCCTACTGCCGAAGTGAGACGCAAACGCCTCTCCATCGTGAAGGTGCTCGCACTTGTCCTTCTCTCTGGTTTAGTGGTTACGCAAGTGTATCCGCTGCTGTGGTTGTTCATATATTCATTGAAAAATAATGAGGAAATTTTGTCAGGCCGTTTTTTCTCGCTGCCGGCATCCCCGCAATGGAAAAATTTCAGCGATGCCATTGCAGCAGGGCACTATTTTCAATACTTAAAAAATAGCTTGCTCGTTACCTCGTTGACCATGGTTGTCGTACTGTTGCTTAGCTCATTAGCCTCGTTCGCGATCAGCCGTTTTCGTTGGAAATATGGTCAGACGGTGATGGTTATTTTCTTAATTGGCATGATGATTCCGCTGCAAGCGACCTTATTGCCACTTATGATTATTTTTAAAAATATGCATATTCTGAACACGCATCTTTCCATAATTTTGCCCTATGTGGCCTTCCAGACACCGATTGCCGTATTTATCCTAAGCGGTTTCATGAAATCGATTCCGAATGAAATTGAAGAATCGGCGGTCATGGATGGAGCCAGTGTGATAAGAATTTTCCGCAGCGTCGTTCTACCTATTTCCATTCCCCCGATGATGACGGTGTGCATTCTAACCTTCATTAACATATGGAATGAGTATATTTTGGCCGCGACGTTCATCTCATCGGAACGACTTAAGACGCTTCCTTTCGGTGTGAACAGCTTTGTCAGTCAGTATTCCGTTAATTATGGGGCAATCGGGGCATTTTTGGTGCTAGGCGCACTGCCGGTCATCCTTATTTACTTCTTATTAGCAGATAAAATTACAAAAGGCATGGTAGCGGGAGCGGTGAAGGGTTAACTTCACTTCTCTCTCTTTTTTGTTACCTATGCTAAGATGGGGAGTAAAGGCATAACGAAAGGGGACCGATGAGCGTGGCACGGGGCCTTCATTCTATACATAATCGATTATTTTTACTATTCCTAACCTGCATGATGGTCCTTTTGCTCATTGTGAGCTTTCTTTATTATAAGAAGACAACCGATATTATTCACAGTAAAATTAGCGATTTGGCAGAAAAAAATATTTCCCAAACGGTTGGTTTGTTCGATTTGCTGCTTCAAGGCTATGATAGCGTCACCAAATCGCTGAATAGTAATTATGAGATGCTGCGCCTTATTGAAGACCGCGAAGCGAATAAAGATCCGGCCCTTAGTGTTATAAATGAACGAACCATTACGAATATCTTGGGTGCGATTTATTATTCTCGCGATGATATTGTAGGTATTCATGTCATTACCAACGCCGGGAAAAACTATAACTACGAGCGAAGATTTGCCGGTGTGATTGATGCGAACTATTCAACTTCAGATTGGTATCAGAAGCTAACTGATTCTTCGGGGGAGATGGTGTGGTTAGGCTTATTTCAGGGGTCTGTTATTAATCGCTTAAGCGATGATCCGCTCTTCGTATTCGGTCGTAAGCTATACGATCTGACCGATCATCGAATGATCGGGGTCATGCTTATCGAGACGAATCCACAGCCTATTCTAGCCGCGCTATCGAATGTCACAATCAGCCCGAATAGTCGCGTGTACATTGTCGACCGGGAGGACCGGATGATTGCTTCCACAGAGAAGGAGCAGGTCAAGCTGCCCTCGTTCAGCGGCCTTCCTCGTCCGCAGACCGACCAAATTATAGTAGACGATCGAACGGATCAGCTCATTGTTGCGGCTAAGGCGAAGATGTCGGATTGGACGGTGCTGGGACTTACGCCGAAAGGCGACATTAATGCCGAAATTGTCAAAACGAGAGAGTATTTATACATCGTCATCGTTATCCTTATTATTTTATCGACCGCATTGGCTAGTTTGATTTCGCGGAATATCGCTTCCCCGCTGAAGCTGCTGATCCGCGAGATGAAGCAGGTGGAAATGGGGAATTTCAAGGGCTCCGTGACCGTTAAATCATTTGAAGAAATCAACTCGTTGGTTTCCTCGTTTAACCGTATGGTGAATCGGATGGACGAATTGATCGAGCGGATCACCCTGTCTTCTATTAGCGAGAAAAACGCTGAGCTGCAGGCGTTGCAGTCGCAGGTCAACCCACATTTCCTTTATAACACATTGGATATGATTTATTGGATGTTAGATGAACGGGAGAACGACAGGCTGGGCCGGGTTATCTTAGCTTTATCGCATATGTTCCGTTATAGCAGTGACTGGGAAGAAGCGTCCAAGACAACGCTGCGTCAGGAATTGGATCAAATGCGGCATTATATGACGATTATTGAGAGTCGTTTGGAAGGGAGAGTCAGCACGGAGATTCATGTGGCTCCCGATTGGTTGGATGCAGGTTTGCCGAAGATGACCATTCAACCTATTATCGAAAACGCAGTCAAATACGGATTGGAACCTTTTGACCAGCCTGGTGTCATTCGCGTATCCACGGAAGTCCGTGAACAGGAACTGCGGATCATTATTTCCGATAATGGCGTTGGTATCGAGGAAAGCGTACTTCTACAGATGAAAGAGACCCTTAGGAAGGGGACAGCAACTATGGATGCTCACGCTGATTATCAGCAGGATACAGACGGGCGTTGTAGTTCTAGCTCAGATAGTTTGAGCAGTGCTTCGAAGAAAATAAGAAGAGGTATCGGCTTAACCAACGTTCATCGTCGTATCATCCTTATGTACGGGGATATTTACGGTCTAAGCATTCAAAGTAAGCAAGGGGAAGGAACGACGGTTACGATTGCGATTCCGCTTCCCCGGAAAGGAGGTTAGAACGTGGACATTCTCATTGTTGACGATGAAACTGTCATTCGTGAGGGAATTCAACGTACGCTGATCAATCGGTTCCCGCAGTACAGGATGCATTTGGCGGCGAATGCGGAACAAGCGATGGCGCTGCTTCGTAATCATCACATTCATCTAGTCCTCACGGATATATTAATGCCTGGCATGACGGGTCTGGAGCTTATGAAAATTTCTCGTAATCGGCATCCCCACGTCAAATGGGTCGTTATCTCCGCATATTCGGAGTTTTCCTACGCTCAGGAGGCTGTTCGGTTAGGGGCTAAAGATTATTTGCTCAAGCCAATCGGTAAGGAAATGTTAACGGAAATGATCGAGAAAATGAGCGGTGAAATTGCTCGGGAAACGGAATTAACAGAGGAAGCACAGCTGTTGAAGACGAATCGCAGATATTTGCAAGAAGCCGTCTTTCAGCGCTGGGCATTAGGACTTGATACAGGACGCATCGATATGGGGCCTTTCATAGAGCAGCACCCCTATTTCCACCTTATCATGGTGAAGATGGAGTGTGACAAGGTCGTTCATCTCGAAAATTTCATTATTGAGAACGTCCTGCTCGAATTGATTGAGAACTATGGCAAAGGCTTCGTCACAGTGCACGACAGTAAAAGTTTACTGGGGTTGGTGACACTGCCAGCGGGGGTCAGTTTGCCTGAGTTGGTCGATGAACTGCGGTTGCATCTCATCAAATACTTGAAAGTACCGTTTCAGCTTATGAGCTCTGAGCGAATCGAGCAGTTCCAAGCAGTGCCGGCAGAGGTGCAGCGAATGCGACAAGCTTCCACCACACAGGTCTACGAGCACTATGCTAGCGGCAGCGATCGCTCTATAGAAGTCGCGCAGCAATACATTCGCACGCACTATCATGATGATTTGTCCTTGGAGAAAGTAGCCTCTATTGTTTACTTGAACCCTGTCTACTTCAGTCAATTGTTCAAACAGAAGACCGGTTCAGGCTTTAAGGAGTATGTCATTCATCTGCGGCTGGAACAAGCAAAGCAACTCCTGATGAACCCTAGGATGAAGCTCGCCGATATCGCGGAACGGATCGGTTATCAAGACATGCGTCATTTCACGCAAGTGTTTCGCAAGAAGTATAGTGTTACACCGTCTGAGTACCGCCAAGAGAACAGCTTGAACACTTCTGATAAATGCCAGCAATAAGCTCAAGCTCCCTAACGTAGATCAGGGGGCTTGAGCTTTATCAACATTTAAGCATGTATATGTATAAATATGTGGATTTTTATCTTGTTGAATGTGTGTTAGTGTATATAACCATAGAAAGTTTCGTTTTATGAAGGATCTTGGGGGATGAATCTTTAACAGGAGTGAATCTGAGGATGCAGACGTTTATCAAAAATGAAAAATTGCAAATATTCGTTATCGCCCTCTCTGCAGCTATTGGGGAAGGCTTCAAGATTAACCCGTTCAGCGGCGATTTTTTTCGGATTGGTCTTGGGGTAAGCACCTTCTTGTTTCTGTTACTCTTCATGCGTCATTTATCCTATATAAAAGCTGGCATCCTTACAGGCTTAGTTAATGTGGCTTTTCAGGCTGGGGACTGGATGCTGCTTACCCATTCCTTCTCCGTGATCGAGAGTTTGCAAAATAACCTTGCAGCGGGTTTCTACTATGTTGTGTTTGGCTTTGGGATGAGTAGGATTCAATCCCGAATCACGGAGTTCCACCCTCTCCTTTTAGGCGGAATCGTCTCGCTCATCGATTTTGTAGCGAATGGGACAGAACTTTTGGTTCGCGGTACGCTGCTCGGGACGACGGTATTTGAATTCCATGCGTGGTTTGTTTTATTGATAACTGCGATTGTGCGAAGCTTTTTCGTTATTGGTTTGTATAGCAGCATTGCGGTAAGTCAGATGCGTTTCCTTCATGCAGAGCGGGAAAAACGAATGGAGCAAATGCTCAATATCGGCGCTGGGCTTTATGGAGAAGCCTTTTATTTGAAAAAATCAATGGATACGATTGAGGAAATTACTGCGCATAGCTTTGATCTCTATCGGAAATTAAAGGAGCAGAGCCTGACTAGCCATAGTCAACAGGCGCTGGGAGTTGCTCAGCAGATTCATGAGGTAAAGAAGGATTCTCAGCGTATTTTAGCGGGGATATTAAAGTTGTTTGATAGTAAGATCATCGTTGATATGAATCTCTCGGAAATCCTCCACTTTGTTATTAAGGGTAATGAGGAATATAGCGAGATGCTGAAGAAAACAATCAGGATAGAAAAAGATATGGGAGATGACTACAATATTAAGAATTACATCCCCATTTTAACGATACTTAATAACTTGGTAGCGAATGCGGTCGAAGCTATCGACTTACAGGGGACGATCCACCTTCGTATTTTTGAACAAGATAACGAAACGCTATTTATGATCTCTGATGATGGCAAAGGGATACCCGAGCAAGACAAGGACATTATTTTCGAGCCCGGCTTTACAACCAAGTTCAATCAAGAAGGCATAGCGGCTACAGGGATTGGGTTATCTCACGTACGAGATATTGTTCGTTCCTTGGGAGGTTACATCGCAGTCAAGTCCTCAGAAGCTGGTGGCGCCAAAATGGTTGTTTGTCTTCCGACATATGAATTAAAAAAGGGGGGGTAATCGATGTCGCTTTCTTTCATTATTGTTGATGACGATGCCGTTAGCAGAAGGATGCTGCAAAATATTATTGAGGATTGTGGACTTGGCGTTGTCATTGGCATGGCAGAAGGGGGAACCGAGGGTGCTCGGATGGCACTTGAGACGAAACCGGATGTCGTGCTGATTGATTTACTAATGCCCGATCAGGATGGAATTGAGACGATAGCCCAATTGAACGAGGCTGGATTTAAGGGTAAATTCATCATGATCTCACAAATTGAAAATAAAGACATGGTTGGACAAGCCTACCAGAATGGAATCGAATTTTTTATTCATAAGCCGATTAATCGTGTGGAAGTTGAAGCGGTTCTGTTTAGAGTAAGTGAACGCTGGAAGTATGAGCACTATATCATTGAAATCAAGCAATCACTGGCCAAAATGGATGGTTTCGATTTGCCAATGGCCCGTAAAGAACGAAACAGTGTCCGTGATTGTGTCAAATTGATCCTCATGGATCTAGGCATTATCGGTGAAAATGGCAGCAAAGATATCATATCCATTATGGAAAATTTAATTGAGCATCGGAAGGCAAATCTTGATTTGCCGCCACTTAGAGAATTATATGAATCTGTGGCTCGTACCTATAAACAAAGCCAAGCTGAGATTGAGAAAGAGAGTAAAACGATTGAACAACGGATTCGAAGGACGGTGCTGGCCGCGTTAACGAACCTCGCTTCCATTGGCTTAACGGATTATAGCAATCCTAAATTCGAATACTATTCGCCGCTGTACTTTGATTTTCAAGATGTCAGGTTGAAAATGAAGGAAATGGACGACGGGCTTCAATCTGAAAAAAGCAAAGTGAATATTAAAAAGTTTTTGCATGTTTTTTATTTAGAGACACTAGAGAAAATGAAACATTAGTCAAATAGGGAGAGCGCGGGTACGCGGTTAGGGAATTTGAACCATTGTTCTGGAGGGATTAGGCCAGATTGAGGGTTTGGGTTCCTTTTTTATGTTGGAATAAGAACCGAAGCGATTCGAGGTGAATGATGCTTGAGTGTGATATAACATCACACAAAAAACGGCTTAATATTTTATGCAAACGGATACAAATGTCAATAGTTAAATAATGTGAGGGTCAAACCTCACGAAAAAAGCTTACATGTAAAATTAATTGTCATATGGCGGGATATTTTTTTGTAGGATCATGTAGGGTTGTGTAGGGCAGGAATTACTATAAAAACGTAGCAGAAAACCTAGAAACCAAATCTGTGTGATCGAAGAGGGAGGATAGAAGCTCATAACCAAAGCGAACCTATTGTTCGCGGCAGGTATCCAAAGTACATCTTTCGGTCAAAATAACGGAGCAGGTTTCATCGTATCTCGTGTATGTGTAGGGCAACTATATAAAATCTAACAAAAATGAAAAGGGGTATTCATATGAAAAAATTAGGAACAGTTTTATTGGCGACCGTATTGGCATTCTCTCTTAGCGCTTGTGGCACACCGAATTCAAACAAGGCTGTAGATACTGCTCAGCCGACCAAGAAACCCGATGTAGTTAAAAAATACACGTTCGGTACGGATGCGACTTACCCTCCTTTCGAATTCGAAAAAGATGGGAAGTACGTAGGGATTGATATCGAATTGATCAATGCGATTGCCAAAGAAGAAGGCTTCGAGATTGAACTGAAACCAATGAATTTCAAAGGAATTATTCCTGCTATTACAGCTAAACAATTGGATGGCGCACTTGCGGGTATAAGTATTACAGACGAGCGTAAACAGGTCGTGAATCTATCGGATTCGTATTACAAAGCAGGTCTTTCACTCGTCGTTCGTGAGGATAATACGACAATTAAAAGTCCTGAGGACTTAAAGGGTAAAACCATCGCGATCAAAAAAGGAACATCCGGCGCTAAGCTTGCGGATGAACTAGGTAAAAAATATGGCGCGGAAGTCAAATATTTCGATGATAGTCCTTCGATGTACCAAGAGGTCGCCAACAAGAACGCGGATGTTACAATTGAGGATTTCCCAGTTATTTCTTATAAAATTGCGATTGATCCTAATTCGAAGCTGAAAATTGTTGGAGATCGCTTGAATGGTGACTTGTACGGTATCGCAGTAAGCAAGGAAAACCCTGATTTGTTGAATAAAATCAATGATGGCCTGAAGAAGCTGAAAGATAGCGGTAAATTAGATCAAATTATTAATAGCTATATGGCAACATCCTCTAAGTAAATCATATGCGGCCGCTCTTTCTTGCCAAAGGGCGGCAATAGAATTAATTAGTGAATAGAAGGGGCGGGGATTCGTTGACTTCCTCATTTCAAGTTATGTTGGATGCATTACCCACTTTAGTTCAAGGCTCTCTAATTACTTTGAAGATTGTCGTTATTTCTTTAATTATTGCATTTATTATAGGTCTAATTGCGGGATTAATGAGTGCGTCTGTAAATAAATTCCTTCGTGCCGTTGCATCGGTTTATGTTGATCTTATTCGGGGAACGCCGCTTCTGGTCCAAGTTTTTTTCATTTATTTTGGATTGCCCGTTTTTCTGGATGTTCGAATATCCGCAGAGACGGCAGGTATTTTGGCCATTAGCTTAAATGCTGGGGCTTATATCGCTGAGATTTTCCGAGCGGGGATTATGTCCATTAGCAATGGTCAGACGGAAGCTGCTCGATCGCTAGGACTAAGCAGATATTTAACAATGAGACTGGTTGTGCTGCCACAAGCTATTCGCCGTATGCTGCCTGCCTTTGTGAACCAATTCA
Organism: Paenibacillus sp. SYP-B3998; assembly: GCF_010820665.1. Classification (GTDB taxonomy): domain Bacteria; phylum Bacillota; class Bacilli; order Paenibacillales; family NBRC-103111; genus Paenibacillus_E. The sequence goes on from NZ_JAAIKC010000005.1 coordinate 210,076, forward strand.
TTGTAAGCATTAAAGATACTTCCTTGCTCTCGGTTATTGGGATCAAGGAACTGACGCAGAGCGGTGAAATTATCATTTCATCCAACTTCCGCGCGTTCGAGATATGGACTGTTGTAGGGATTTTTTACTTCATAATTATTTATGCATTATCCCGGCTATCTCGCATGCTTGAAAGGAGGTTTGCGTTAAAATGATCGTTGTTGAAAACCTGAAGAAAAGATTTGGTTCCAACGAAGTGTTAAAGGATATTTCTACAACCATTCGGGAAAAAGAAGTTGTTTGCGTTATCGGACCGTCCGGCTCTGGTAAAAGTACATTTCTTCGCTGCTTGAATCTTCTCGAGGAAGTAACTAGCGGCAAAGTAGTGATTGGGGATGTAGAAGTTACTTCACCTGAAACGAATATCGATAAATTACGCGAAAATGTAGGAATGGTGTTTCAACTCTTCAATTTATTCCCTCATCTAACGGTATTAGAGAATATTATGTTGGCGCCTAAATTTATTAAAAAGTTGAATAAGCAGCAAAATGAACAAAAATCCATGGAGCTTTTAAAAAAGGTTGGTTTGTCCGCCAAACGGGATGAATACCCCGAACGCTTATCTGGAGGACAGCAGCAGCGTGTAGCGATTGCTCGCGCGCTGGCCATGAACCCACGTGTGATGCTGTTTGATGAACCCACTTCTGCGTTGGATCCTGAAATGGTAGGCGAGGTATTGCTTGTCATGAAGGAACTAGCCCATGAAGGCATCACGATGGTTGTTGTTACACATGAGATGGGCTTCGCTCGCGAGGTGGCGGATCGAGTCATCTTCATGGATGGTGGCTATATCGTCGAAGAAGGGATACCTTCCGAAATCTTTGATTCGCCTAAACATGAACGCACACAAGCCTTTCTGAGCAAAATTTTATAGGTAGATACTAGCTATTTTAACGCTTATATGGCTGTGGCAACCACAAAACACGCATGTCAAGGGATGGACGCTCATCCAATTTTCATCAAACTCTCAGAATGGATAGCAAGGCTAGGCTGGGCTTGACTCTCATCTCTGATCGGTAAATATTAGGTAACCTGATATATGCTAAGGTACTATCAGGTGCAAGCCTAACACCACGATCCAGAAGGAGGAAGTCCAATCATGCAAACAATGAAAAAGAACCGCCTTGCCAAATCGTTAGTCGGGATAAGCCTTAGTCTTTCCTTATTGACTTCAGGAAGTATGCTTTTGAATCCGCAGTCGGCTCATGCTGCGTCTGCTACCTCAACTGATGTGACAACTGCTTACAGTGCAGCAAGCTCAGCGGTGACAACTAAGGTCGTCCGAACAGCAGAATCCTATATAGGTAGAGTTAAATACAAATTTGGGATTAGAGATACGCAGCATCTAATTTTAGACTGTTCTGCTTTCACACAGCTTGTTTTCAAGCAAAATGGGATCACAATCCCGTGGGGATCACGCGCGCAAGCGAGTGTCGGTACACGGGTGTCGAGCAAAAATAAGCTTAGCAAAGGTGACTTGGTCATGTTTAGCGTAGGCACGCCAGGCAAGATTAATCACGTTGGTATTTATATTGGGAACGGGAAATTCATCAGCAACACGAAGAGTTCAGGTGTCATAATTAACGATATGAACACTGGTTACTGGAAAAATAGATTTATAACAGGTCGTCACTTGTAAAACAAGAACCGACAACTTTTCGAAAAGTCTCTATGAGCCATTGCCTCTTCTGATCGAAGGCTAGTTCCGATTAGAAGAAAGCAAATGGCCTCTAGGGGCTTTTTTTGCTTTGTTCTACCTCTACGATATGAGAGGAGCTTTAGTAGTTGATATGGGGAAATCTAGTAGAACAAGATTAAAGCGGTTCCATTCCTAAGATAGATAAGATAGAATGAGTGGTGTAATTCCTTTACAATTCCTTAACAAAAAAGGGGACAGCTAATTTATGCGAAAATTTTCTTTAAAGGGGTACGTAGGTCTAGCTCTTTCATTAACGTTAGGAGCCGCTAGTCTCGTAAGCCCTCTGCCAAGTGTTAAGGCAGAAGAGCCTGAGACGACGATTTCATTGCTGGGCACTTCCGATATCCACGGACGGTTTATGCCCTGGGATTATGCCCTTGACGGTCCGAATCAAAGCGGGAGTCTGACACAGCTGTTCACAATGATTAAGAAGATTCGTCAAGAAAATCCGAATACCATTTTGTTGGATGCAGGGGATATGATTCAAGACAACTCAGCGGAACTGTTCAATGATCAGCCCAAGTCACCGATGATGGTAGCAATGAATGAGATGAAGTATGATGCTTGGGTAATGGGCAATCATGAATTTAATTTTGGCTTGGATGTATTGAAGAAGGTTTCTTCTCAATATAATGGGCAGCTCCTTGCAGGCAATATTTATAAAGAAAACGGCGAACGCTTCATGCCTGCATATACGATTATTGAGAAAGCTGGCGTTAAGGTCGGGATCATTGGGATGGATACACCTATGGTTACCGATTTTGAGAAAGGCTCGGATCATTTGAACGGGATTGTTGTGAAGAATCCTGTAGATGAGACGAAGAAAGCGATTAAAGAGCTAGAAGGCAAAGTGGACGTGATTGTCGGACTGATGCATATGGGGCTGGATAATGAGAACGGGAAGCCAGGCACGGGTGTAACGGATATTGCTAACGCAAATCCTGAGTTGGCGGCTATTTTCGCAGGTCACATGCACAAGCTGGTAAAATCGGAAACAGTTAATGGTGTGCTTATCTCCGAGCCAGATAAATACGGAACGCACATTTCGCGCATCGACCTGACCTTCACGAAACAAGCGGGTAAGGTTGTGTTGAAGAACAAGCAAGCCACAGCATTACCTGTGAAAAGTGCCGACGGGAAGACGGAAGTATCCGATCCTGAATTGGAGACGACATTGAAACCGTATCATGAATTTGCGCGTGCGGATGCCAATATCGAGGTGGCTCAGTTAAAGGGGACGAATCTTGTGCCACAGAATGAAATTGAAGGCATTCCGAGCGTACAAATTCAAGAGACTCCACTGTCCGACTTCTTCAGCGAAGTGATGTTGTATTACAGCAAAGCCGACGTTGTCGCTCATCAGATCGATAATGATAAAGCTCGGTTGGACGTAGGGCCTATTAAGAAAAAAGATATCGCCTACAACTATCAGTTCGCTCTTGGAGAGGTCACCGTTTATAAAGTTACGGGTAAAGATCTCAAAGACTATATGGAGTGGGCTGTAGGTTATTTCAATTCTACGCGTCCAGGAGACGTAACGGTTAGTTTCGATAAGAAAAGGCGTGCATCCAAATACAGCACGAATGATTTCTTCGGCGGAGTGACGTATGACATTGATCTCACAAAGCCTTATGGCAGTCGAATTGCGAACCTCAAGTACATGAACGGAGATTCCGTGCAAGCAGGGGATACCGTTAAACTCGGCATGAATGCGTACCGAATGGATGCTCTTAAAGCAAAGGGTGGAGCTCTCGAAGGCCGGACTTTCGAACAACTATGGTCTTCAAAGGATGCGAATGCTTTCGGTGAAATGGGTGGAACTATTCGCAATCGAGCTATTGCTTATTTGAAAGATGTAAAGAATGGCGTATACGAGCCGAAGATTAATAATAACTGGAAGATTACAGGCGTGGATACCCAAGCACCAGCGCGTGCTGATGTTGTTCAATTGATTAATGCGGGTATTTTAGCTATTCCGAAAACGGAGGATGGCAAGTACACGAATGTAGCCTCTATTAATATTCAAGATTCTGCTACAGCAGAAGAAATCACTGAGCTTTCGAAGAAAGCCAAAGTGAGTCCAGCGTTGTTTGCGGCTGTGACAACGAAAGGCGATCTCTACCAGAAGCTGAATCAGGCAAGAAAAGCCCCGATTGTGACTCCAGTAGAGCAGCCAAAGCCAAGTGTTCCTGCTGTGGAAGAACCAACAGCGGAAGTGTTGAAGCAAGCCAAGGTTACAGCTTACTATTTGAATGTACGAGCTAAAGCTTCTCCGTCAGCGAAGATTTATACGGCGGTACCGAAGGATACGCTGCTTGAAGTACTTGATATCGAGAACGGATGGGTCAAGGTTTCCTATGAGGGACAAACAGCTTATGTGTATGGTGAGTATGTAGTTTTACTGCCGTAATTATAAAGTTAGCCAGAAAAGCAATCCAGGCGTGGAGCCCGGATTGCTTTTCTTCATCTATACACTCCCTGATGCGTTCACAGAAGCGGCATCACTCCGGTTTAACGAAGGGAGTACGAACTAATAATAGATTCCGATGCCAATCATACAAGCACTTAAGCACCCGGATACCTAGGAAGATGGTGAGGAGTGATGTATAGTCTGCTATAGGCAACGTGCAGTTATAACGATTCGCTTACTAAGGAAGGGGAAGGGGGAAATCCAGTGGAATTTAGACATAAATTAAAAGAGCTGCGGCAGCAGCAGGATTTGACGATCCGCAAGCTTGGAGAAAAAGCCGGTATCAGCTATTCCATTCTGAATGCCATCGAGAATGGCAGAATTCAACCTACGGAAGAGGTGGTGATGGCCCTAGCCACTGCATTAAAGGTTGAGAATAGAGAAGAGCTGCTCGTTTTAGCAGGGCATGCTCCTTCTTAGTTAAGGATGGCTTGTGGCTGGTGAACGTAGGCAAGCCTGTTTTAAATAAGTGGAAAGACTCTCGATATTCATCCGTATATGTCGATTGTCACCCTCAAGCTTGCTCATCATCACGGCACCTTCCATGGTTGATAGGGTAAAGGTAGCCAGGGCGTCGATATCGAGGTCCATTTTGAATTCTCCGCTTTGCACGCCTTGAGAAATAATTGCTTTCATCGCGTCCAGTGTGCCCTTTAGGCCCATCTGGGCTCTTTGGCGTAGGACGGGATGAGCATCGTCGCTTTCAATGGCTACATTGAGAAGCGGGCATCCCCCGATAAAAGGAGGGGCATTGACGACATTCTCGTACACACGCAAATAAGCTAATAGCTTGTCAGAAGCTGTTTCTTTTTGAGTAATAGCTTCCTTTAACTGACCACCAACAATATTAGCAGCGTAGTTATAAGCTTCAAGAGCAATTTCGTCTTTACTTGCAAAGTGGCGGTAGATGCCGCCTTTCTTAATACCTGTAAGCTCCGTAATCGCAGATAGCGATGAGCCCGAGTACCCATATTGGTTAAAGAGCTCGGCCGATTTGGCGATGATGTGCCTGCGGGTGTTTTCTCCTTTTTGCATCGTGATCCCCCATTAAACAAATAAATGTAAGTATAGTATAACAAATGAGCTTCCCCTATTGAAAATAAAAGTATCTGTGTTATTATAAAAAAAAGATACCGATTGGTATCTTGTGTGAACGCATGAGGGGGGTTACAATGGAGAATCAAACATGGTTTAAGGAACCTAAGCATGCTTGGATAGGATTGGGGACCTTGTGGGTTATCGGATTCGTAGGGGCGCTAACGAGGTTCATCATGGCTTATTTCCAAGTGCAGATAGCAGAGGACTTACAAATTAGTAGAGGATTTATTTCTATGGCCTGGTCCACCAATTTACTAATTGCCGCCTGCTGTGCGCCTCTAGGGGGATGGCTCGTGGATCGATACGGCCCTAAGAAAGTGATGCTGACTAGCGCCCTCATGGGCATAATCGGTACAGGCATTGTAGTGCTGGGACATCAGCCGATCGTTTTCTTTATTGGCTATGGGGTTATTTCAGGGTTGATCGGCATTGGGACGACAACAACGTATATGCTGATGTTCGATTGGTTTCAACATCACCGGGCCAAAGCCACCGCGCTGTTGGCGAGCGCCTCCTCTGTGGGGCTGGCAGTCAGTACCCCAATCTTTGTGTCCTCAAGCTGGTTAACTTGGAAAGATGCTTTTCTGGCCTCATTCATCCTCGGGATTGTTATTGCATTGCCTATGATTTGGTTGGGCATTAAGAGTCCCCAGCAGCAGAACAAGGCAGAGAGCGTTCAAGAGCTTCCGCCTATGGAAGAACAGGAAATGTCGCAGTCGGTTGGTTCATCTCTCAAGGCAAGGGCTTTGCATCTGCCCATCTTTTTCGTGGTTGCTTGCGCATTGTTTACGTGCGGTTTCAACATGGGAACCGTCGAAATGAACTTGGTCGCCATCCATCAGTTGGCGAATGTAACGCCAGGCATGATTGCGCTATCCATGAGCGTGCTTGGTATTTTAGAAATTACGGGGTCGCTCGTTTTTGGCTATTTGTTGGACCGCTTCAATAAGCTGATGCTCATGACTATTTTATACGGTATTCGCATCATGGGATTTACTTTTCTATTCCTGCACGTAGGCTGGTCACCAGTCCTGTTTGCCGCAGCATTTGGGATTACGTATTTGAGTGCAATTCCAGGGGGCTTACTTATCGTGAATGAGTACACCAAAGGGAAGGGGAAGCAAACCGGGTTCCTGCTCCTCTTTCATCAAGGCGGCAGTATTCTAGGTGCGTTAATCGGGGGCGCTTCATTTGATTATTTTCAGAATTATCAGTTGCTGATTGGGGTGGATGTCTTTATCTGTACGCTTGTAACGCTTGGCTATTTTCTACTGTTATCAGCCAGGAGACGTAAGATCCAGCTTCAACCTATGAAAGCCTCTACCTAAAAATAAAGGGTGGAGGCTTTTGCCTTACATAAGCTAAGGGATTAGGGCTTTTAGGGCTTTTTTACTGCCTTTACCGTATAAACATCACTCTTGGACGAGAGGACGAAGTCCGGTTTGCCATGTTTACGCTCTTGGCGGTGACCTTCCAGATGGGGCTCGCTTAGCTCCCATTGCTTCCACATTGCTTCGTTTTCCCAGCGGATCATGACGATAATTTCTTCTTCGCCTTTACGGGCTTTTTTGACAAGAACGCTTAAATCTACAAAGCCTTCCGCTTTTTCAACAGCGGCTTCTGCCGAGAAGCGCTGGGCAACCTGATCCGAAAATCCTTCTTTTACGACAATGGATAGCGTTTCAATGACCATGAATGGAGACACTCCTTTACAAAAATAGTACTCGTCTCATTTTATTGATAAACATTCTCAATGTCAACGAAGTGCATGTTTGGGGGGCGGCTACGGGTACCGTCATCATTGGCAAGGTCGGAAACGCTTTCCAGTATATTCGCGGCTCAAGCGATAAGGTACATAAAATTACGCAAAAAGCTGTTCAAGACGCTTTGTTGATCCGGCCGGAAACGGAGCAGGTCGTGCGCGACCTGAACGTGATCTCTAATGTAGCCGGGAATGCTCCGAGCATACGCAGGATGTGGACGCGTCAACTGGTGGGCAAAACGCGACGATGGAAGAAGTCGCTGCGACTTCAGCGATGTGGCACGATTAGCCGAAGACCTTCAAGATTCTTTATCTCTCTTTAAATTATAATCGTCTCCTTATTTATTTCAATTTAGGCAACTGATATCAAGGCATCAATTAATTCGAATGCGTCAGCAAGTTATGATAAAATCAAAGTTATATATAAGCGAAATATGCATATAGCATCATTATGTATACTATAGGAGGCTAGAAGAAATGAAAGCACGTGAAGGTAGATTTGGGCCTTGTCCGACAGGCGAAGGTTGCCCAGTAGAATTCACCTTGGATGTGATTGGTGGAAAGTGGAAGGGTGTCCTGCTCTATCATCTAATTGATGGAACGAAGCGATTCAATGAATTTCGTCGTATTTGTCCGTTGATTACGCAGCGTATGCTAACTCTGCAGCTTCGGGAACTCGAAAATGATGGCATTGTTCATCGTGAAGTGTACCAGCAGGTGCCGCCGAAGGTGGAATATTCGTTAACAGAGTTTGGTAAAACATTGGAGCCGCTCATTCTCAGTATGAAACAATGGGGAGAAACTTACAGAAATCGAACTTTATCTAATAATAAAGAGCGTTCTCTGAAGTAGATCAACTTAGATGTTATGACGGATGTTTAATAAAGAAAGCGACAAAGAACCTCTCATTCCACTGTGTTGTGGCACTTGGGGTTCTTTTGCTTTTTATTTACGGTCCTGAACAACGGTGATCGCGGACTCGTTTCCAACGTAGAGCCGATTTGTTCGAGTATTCAATGCCATATTACCTGCTGGCTCACCCGTGTGAAGCGTCGTAATGAGTGTGTTGGTGCGACCATTGTAGACGAATAATTTATTGCTTTCGGTATCGCTGATAAAGAAGTGATTCGTTTGGGGATTAACAAGAATGAAGGTGAAGGGCGGTATTTTCAGCGTTTTCAATAAACGAATGGTGAGACCGCTTAAGACATATAATGTGCCAGGGCCTTCCTCCTGCGCGCTTGTCACATAGATTCGATTGGTGACAGAATTAAGGGCTAACTCGCTTTGCAGACGTCCGAGTTGTACAGGAATACTTTTCTTATTGATATTCCCATTAATGACGGAAAGGAAGCGGCTTAAATTATTCGCAATATAGATACGATTGGTTCTCTCATTCACGCCTGGTGAAATAATGGGATTCTTCCCCACTTTAATGGTGGAAATGACTTTCTGAGTCTGGCCATTGATCACATGGACGGAATCTTTACCTGTATTGGTCACATAAATGCGGTTCGTACGTTCATTGATTCCAACAAGTGCAGGTGATCCACCGACTTGAAGGGTGTTCAGTACGCGATTATCACTGCCGCTAAGGATGCTTATTGTACCGTTCGAGTTTGCTACATAAATGCGATTGCTTTTCTTGTGGATACCAATGCCGAAAGGACGTTCACCGACGGGAATTGTCGTGATGGGTAGATTAGTCGTACCGTTAATAACGGAAACAGTGGCATCTCGAAAGTTGGTTGAGTAGATCCGATTAGTTAGCTCATTAATTGCTAAAAATGTTGCACCATCACCTGCTTTTACGTTGCCAATGACCTGATTCGTTTGGCCGTCTAATACACCGACATCAGTCCCATTACGGACGAAATAAACGCGGTTGCTCACTGAATTTGTTTGAATATCACCAATTGAGCCTGTTAGGGGAATGATTTTGATTACTTGAGGCTGAGCTTGCAGTACCTTGGGTCTTGCAGGCAGTTGTTTGTTTTGGGCCAAGAGAGAGCTCCCCCTTTCATATTAGTTATTTATCAATATATGGGCTGATAACTGGATTGGGAACTATGAGTGATGTCACATAAACACAAAAAGAACCATTAGTTTGATGGCTATTTTATCTATAATGGAATTCAAGTAGATTTGCATATAGCTAACCTGCTTTTGTCATATTTCCCATTATAAAATTGAACTTTGCTTCTGTGAGTTACTCTTGGGATTAATAGTACTTTCTATGAAAGCTGAAATAGAAGGATTAAGCGCCTATCAAACATTTGACATTGAGAATTATTATCATTTACTATGGGGAGGTAAGTAAACTGGTTGCAAGGAGGTGGACACCCGTATGAGGAGGAGCTGTTACCCAGGAACCTATGCCCTTCATTATCAGGGGACGGATGAGCTCCACATCGAGAGTCAGACGACAGCGGAGCTTTCGGAGCGGGAGGGGTATACATTTGGCTTTGTCATGGACGAAATCGTGAGAGTAACCCTTGAAGATGAAACTCACCGCCGTACCGATAAGGTGCTGACAGGTGAGCTTTTCTTCGTTCCGCCCAACTGTCGATGCACACTGAAGAATCGAGAGACACATCGAGCCAGTATCATTCTGATCCGCTTCCAAAGCATACGGGCTCCTCAAGCACATGTGGAGAATTCGCGTTCTGCTTCCTCGGAAACCTCCGGCTTCATGGAGATGACCGAGCTCCAACTGCACAGTTTTCGGATGCCTCATATTCGTCATTGGATTCCTGATTTTCTGAGCGATTGCGGTCAACAGGATATTGCGCTTTATTACCAGCTTCAGTCTCACCTTTATATGATGGCGGCTTCGTTTGCCACATTCCTGCAAAGTCCTAAGCTGGTGGACGATAATTTAGTGGAATACGTGGAGCAGACCAAACAGTACATGCTTGAGCACTTTAATCAGACAATGGACATCGAAGAGATGGCGCGGTTGTCGGGTTCCAGCAGACGATTCTACCAAGCATTCAGAGGCATTACCGGTCTTAGTCCCCATAAGTTTGTGACGACTATCCGTTTGAACCGTTCTCTGGGTCTGTTAGGTAACGCACCTACATCGGTTATGGAAGTTGCTCATACAGTTGGCTATTCAGACGAGCTATATTTCAGCAGACTATTTAAGAAACATATGGGCCTTTCTCCCACAGAGTATATCAAGAACGCACAGGTACGGATTGCGAATCTATGTCTTATTTTCCACGGCGATTTGGCGGTACTCGGCATTACCCCCAAGGTTAGCTTGCCGAAAGACTGGTGGCAGGAGGAGGATATTGAGCCCTACATGGACCAGATTAGAAACTGTCAGCCTGACGTGATTTTAACGGGTCCGCTTCCAGACGAGTTATCCGAGAGACTTTCGCACATAGCGCCAGTCACCACAATCCGATGGCATCAATATAGCTGGAAAGAAACTCTGCTGATCATTGCCGAGCTAATCGGCTTATCGAGCGTGGCCCAACGATGGCTTAGCTATTTTGATATGAAGGTAGAAAATGCGCGAGAACATATTCGCGAGCACCTCGGTGGTAAGCCCTTTTTACTTGTTAGCGCCTTTGAAGAGCACTGTAGAGTGTATGGATTGACGAATAAGAAGATGAAAGACTTGTTCTACGATGAGTTACAGCTAACACCTCCTAAACCAGCAGAGCAAATTTCTTTCCTCGATACTTATACGCTGAGTGAGGTGGCTTCTCTGGACTGTGACAACGTGCTCTTCTTCGTGTCGACTTCTTTGACGAATGAATATTGTATAAACCTTGAAGAATCCTGGAGACGCCTCAAAAGAGAGCGCAGCAACGAGCAGCAGCAATGCTTGCTGATTCGCCATCAAGGTCTTCTCACCTATAATGCGACGATGCACGATAGCTTAATTGATGAAACCGTCTATCACTTATTGTCTAAATGATGACAGCGAGGGAAAATCCATATCAAATACAGAAAAGTCCATTCACGTACCCCGACATTCATGTAAAAATAGGAATCGTTGATAACCATTCTCACTAATGTTGGGCACGTGATGCCAGATAGGAGGACGCATGGAATTAGTACAACTTTTGAAAGCACGACGTTCTGTCCACGCTTTTGAGGATCGACCTGTCTCTGTCGAGCTGGTTACGGAGCTTTTGGATACAGCGGTTTGGGTGCCCAATCATCGGCTGACACAGCCTTGGCGCTTTGTGATTATCCATGGAGAAGCGCGCGCTAAGCTTGCGGAAATAGTTCGTAAACAGAGGGAAGCGAATGAGTCAGATCCAGTTAAAGCGAAAGAAATTGGACAGAAATTTTATGATAAATTCATGTCGGTTCCGATGTTTCTAGCCGTCGTGATGGCGGAAAACACGCATCCTGTTGTATGGGAAGAGGATTATGCGTCTACGAGCTGTCTGATTCACAATTTCAGTCTGCTGGCTTGGGAGCAAGGTATTGGCTTGGTTTGGGAAACGTACCCCCTGCTGCATGTCGCTGAATTCCGCGAGGCCTTTGGCGTTAAGCCAGGTGAGAAAATTGTTGGCAGCCTACACGTAGGCTATCCGAAGAAAGTTCCTCCGGTACAGGCGCGCAAAGCGGCAAGTGAACTTTTGACGATCATTGAATAGCCCCTCTTTTTTTGAGTGATTAATGAGAATGATAATCTTTACCACAACTTTGGAATGATAGGAACTGTTATGAAAAAGAGATATTTAGTAATCGCTCTCCTTCTCCTATCCATCACCTCGGTTTTTATTGGAGTAAAGGGTATCTCACCCTTTGATTTGTTTCATTTAACCGAAGATCAAGCGCATATTTTGCTTGTCAGTCGGCTCCCTCGTTTGATTAGTATCGTTATCGCCGGGGTGAGTATGAGTGTGATCGGCCTTATTATGCAGCAGCTAAGCCGCAATAAGTTCGTATCGCCTACGACAGCGGGTACGATGGATAGCGCTCGATTAGGTATTCTTGTTGCTATGCTGTTGTTCGCGAATGCAACGCCAATGCAAAAGATCCTTGTGGCCTTTGTTTTTTCCTTAGCGGGGACTTACCTGTTTATGAAAATCCTCGACCGCATTCGATTTAAGGATACGATTTATATTCCGCTCGTTGGCTTAATGTACGGAAGCGTCATTACGTCCATTTCAACCTTTTTCGCTTACAAATATAATCTCATTCAAAATATTTCTTCGTGGCTGCAAGGAAATTTCGCAACAGTCATGAAAGGTCGCTACGAGTTGCTGTACATCAGCGTTCCCATGCTTATCATCTCCTATGTGTATGCGAATCGCTTTACCATTGCCGGTATGGGCGAAGATTTTGCCACGAACCTCGGTCTCAAATATCGTCAGATCGTGAACATTGGCTTGGTCATCATAGCCGTTGTGGCTTCCGTGAATATTTTGAGCATCGGCATTATCCCTTTTCTCGGGTTGATTATTCCGAACATCGTCTCTCTCTATCAGGGAGATAACTTGAAGAAAATTGTCCCGCATACTGCTCTCTTAGGAGCTGTATTCGTATTGTTCTGCGACATTCTGGGTCGCGTGGTCATTTATCCGTATGAAATTCCGATTGGCTTAACCGTTGGAATTCTTGGGAGTGCCATTTTTATTTACTTGCTGATGAGGAGAAAGGCTTATGACGTTTAGATTCAAGCTGAGCCTGCTCGCCATCATTGCCGCTGGTTTAGCGGCTGCCTTCCTAACCCTGAATGCAGGAGGGAATTGGGACTACGTGCTCCCCAGAAGAGGCGTTAAAGTTCTGAGTATTATCTTGACTGGTGCAGCCATTGCCTACTCGACGATTCTGTTTCAAACCATTACGAATAACCGCATTCTCACTCCGAGCATTATCGGGCTGGATGCTTTGTATATGCTTATTCAGACGACGGTTATTTTCTTGCTTGGCTCGAAAAGTATACTTGCTGCCAATGTGAATGTGAACTTCATGATCACAGTAGGCATCATGACGCTATTCTCCTTGCTGCTTTATAAGCTTTTGTTCCAAAGGGAAGGACGCAATCTGTACTTCCTGCTGCTTTTTGGTATTATTCTCGGCACTTTTTTCGGCAGCTTTACGACGTTTATGGAGGTTCTCATTGATCCTAATGAGTTTGCTATTTTGCAAAGCCGATCGTTCGCTAGCTTTAACACAGTGAACAGCAAACTGCTGCTCATCTCCGTTATCGGGGTTGTGTTGGTAGGGCTCTACAGCTTGAAGTTCATCAAATATTTGGATGTCATTTCGCTCGGTAAAGATCACGCGGTTAACCTCGGTGTGCCTTACGAACACGTAGTGAAACGACTGCTCATTATTATCTCGGTTCTCGTCTCCATCGCGACAGCGTTGGTTGGACCCATCACGTTCTTGGGCTTGCTTGTGGCCAACCTCTCCTACCAGTTTATGAAAACGCATCGGCATCGTTATCTGCTCCCCGGCTCCATGCTTATTTGTATCGTTGCGTTGGTTGGTGGCCAATTGATTGTGGAACGCATATTCACCTTCTCAACGCCACTAGCGGTCATTATTAATTTCATCGGGGGCGTTTACTTCTTATACCTGCTGCTAAGGGAGAATAAGTCATGATCGAAGTCAGACATGTGTCCAAATCCTACGGAAACAAACCCGTTGTGGATGATGTATCTATCCGAATCGCCAAAGGCCAAATTACTTCCTTTATCGGACCTAACGGTGCTGGCAAAAGCACACTTCTATCTATGATAAGCCGACTCATTGCCAAAGATAGCGGTGAAATCTTGATTGATGGTGAGGATGTTACTAAAAGTAAAAGCCAAGAGTTAGCTAAGAAAATATCGATTCTCAAGCAATCGAATCATATTAATGTGCGGTTGACCGTGCGAGATTTAGTCAGCTTCGGAAGGTTTCCTTATTCACAAGGAAAGCTGACCAAAGAGGACTGGGAATTTGTAGACGAAGCCATACGGTATATGGAACTTGGGGACATGCAGCACAAGTATTTGGATCAATTGAGCGGCGGTCAAAATCAACGAGCTTATATCGCGATGGTTATTGCGCAGAACACGGAGTATATTTTGCTTGATGAGCCGTTGAATAACTTGGACATGAAGCACTCTGTGCAAATCATGAAGGTGCTGCGCCGATTAGCCGACGAGCTTGGCAAAACGGTCATCATTGTGATCCATGACATCAATTTTGCTTCTTGCTATTCCGACTATATCGTAGCACTCAAGGACGGCAAAGTCATCAAAGAAGGCCCCACCGACGTCATTATTGAGCGGTCTGTTTTGCAGGACATTTATGACATGGACATTCAGATTCAAGAGATTAATGGTAACAAGATATGTGTGTATTTTGCCTAATGGATTTCCATGTGAGTCTTCTCTCGTAAAAAACATAAAAAAATTAAAGAGGTGCCTAAGATGAGTAAGAAATTATCTATGCTAGTATTTACGATTATTATGGCTATGTTTGTTGCCGCATGCGGCAACGGCAGCAAGACAAGCACAGAGACAACGAAGCCAGCAGCGAGCCCGCAAGCGTCTGCAGCGGCAACAACAGCCGCATCTGCAACGCCAGCAGCACCGACTGAAATAACGATTAAGCATAAATTGGGCGAAACAAAAGTAAAAACAAGCCCGAAAAAAGTCGTTGTTTTCGACTACGGCGTATTGGATTCACTCGATCGTCTGGGTGTTGAAGTCGCAGGTGTTCCGCAAGCGAACCTGCCATCCTACTTGGATAAATATAAAGACGCTAAATACATCAACGCGGGGACACTTTTCGAGCCGGATTTCGAGAAAATCAACGCAATGAAAGCAGATTTGATCATCATTTCCGGACGTGCTGAAAAGGCCTATCCTGAACTTGCCAAAATTGCTCCAACCATCTTTATGGGTGTCGATAATACGAAATACATGGCGTCTTTCACAGAAAATGCTGAAACTTTAGGTAAAATCTTCGCTAAAGAAGCAGCAGCGAAAACAGAAGTAACCAAAGTTCAAGAAGCAGCGAAACAATTGCAAACGAAAGTGTCAGCAAGTGGTAAAAATGCACTTATCGTGCTCGTCCAAGATACAGCGCTTAGTGCGTATGGCGCAGGTTCCCGTTTTGGTATTATTCATGATGCTTTCGGTTTCAAGCCCGTTGATCCCAAAATCGAAGTTTCCACACACGGACAAAATATTTCTAACGAATACATTCTGGAGAAAAACCCAGACTACTTATTCGTAGTAGACCGTGGTAAAGCGGTAGATGGTAAATCTACAGGTAAACAAACGATTGAAAACGAAATCGTGAAGAAAACGAATGCTTTCAAAAATGGGAACATCGTTTACCTTGATCCTAACTTCTGGTACCTCTCCGGCGGCGGTTTAATCTCTGTTGAAGGTATGGTTAAAGAAGTAGCGGCAAGCGTGAAATAAAGGGCATTCGCTAGCGAATTGCTTCTAAATCTAAAAAGGAACCTCCAAGACCATTGTAAAGTGGAATTGGAGGTTCTTTTTAGATTGACTTTTAAATGTAAAAACTTTATTTTTTGATTAAACAACCAAATAATTAGTTATATGATTATAAAGGGACGCGGAGACGATAAGAATGGAATCGAAGGATACCTCTCAACTTGAGGTTAAAGTACATCAGCAATTGAGAGATTGCAGCGAAATATTTCTCGCCTTAGCTGATCCTGTCCGTCATGATATCATCATGATGTTGACGAGGCATGACACGCTGAACGTTGCTCAAATTGTAGAACGTTCGCCAATGTCCAGATCAGCCATTTCGCACCACTTGAAAATTTTGCGGCAAGCAGGATTGATTTCATCAAACAAAATAGGCACTGAAATATTTTATAGTTTAGATATTGAGTCCTCCGTATTGCAACTGAAGGCTTTTATAGAAACAACGGAGCAAATCATTGAATTGAAGAGCGTACACGAGGCTGAATAAGCCTCCATTTATTGTTATAAATAACTAAATAATTAATCATTTAGTTGATTGGTTGTTTAAATATAAATTATAGGAGGTTAGCGTGCGGCTTTCAGAATTGGCTTCTGACGCAAGCTCCTCGTATTTTCCCGAGGCAATTCGTTACTGCTTTCACACGTAAGGTAATTGAACAACGACAATGATCAAATGCTCATTAGAATTTTAGGCTAAAAAGCGACAGCCCCCTGTTACTTTCATCAGGTGGTCTGTCGCTTGGTTTTGTTTTAGCTTTGTTTGACTTGATGTTTTATGAAAACATGCGCGTTAGGAGCTTATTAACTGGGGCAACGTGATGTCATCTTGCTGGGCAGAACGCGAGTAGGAGTTCTTGCCCCTTTTCTTAGCGAAGGTTCGCCCGTTTGAGCAATCGTTGAATGGAGCGGTTCGCTTCCGGTAGAACGATGTCCTTGTCAACCGTCCGCATGATTCGGTTTTCCATAACAATCTTCCCGTTGATGATTGTCGTCTCCACATCGGCGCGTGTCGCGGAATATACGATACGAGAGATTGGATCGACATCAAAGGAGGGATAGACATGGAAATTGTTCAGGTCGAGGATGGCCAGGTCAGCTTTCTTGCCGACTTCTAGACTGCCAATGTCCTTTTCCATACCTACTGCTTTAGCGCCTCCGATGGTCGCCATGCGGAATACGGTTCTCGCGTCCATCGCGGTTGGGCCGTGAATTGGCTTTTGGATCAGCGCAGCCAAGCGCATTTCGTTAAACATGTCGAGATTGTTGTTGCACGGTGCTCCATCTGCTCCCAAGCTGACGGAAATATCAAGCTTCAGCATGTCTGGCGTTTCCGCGATTCCCGAAGCCAACTTTAAGTTCGAGCCCGGGCAGTGGCTGACATGGACGCCTCGGTCATGAATAATTCGTTTTTCTTCCTCGTCAAGCCAGATACAGTGAGCTAGAATGAGGCGTTCGTTCGCCAAGCCGAGGTGATCGAGGTAAACGACGTTGCGCATGCCGGTTTCGGCCTGCACGATTTCAATCTCACCAAGATTTTCGGATGCGTGCGTGTGCACCTTCACCTTGTACTGCTCCGATAAGTTTCGTACTTCTCGCAGCAGCTCTTCCGTACAGGAAATAACGAACCTTGGAGAGAACGCATATTGAATGCGTCCGTCATCGTGTCCGTTCCATTTTTCGAGTAAATCGACGCTTTGTTGAAGCGAATCGGATGTTTTCTCCTGTAATGGAAAGGGAACTTCATCTCCTTTATCCATCATAACCTTGCCAGATAAAGCTCGAATGCCGCTCTCGGCAATGGCTTGGAAAGCATGGTCGGTATGATGCACAGTTTCCATATCCACGATTGTCGTCGTGCCGCTTTGAATCAACTCGCCGATACCGAGCATAGCGGAATAATAGATGGATTCCTCATCGTGGGAGGCTTCTAGCGGCCAAATGCGTTTTTTTAACCAATCGAGCAACTCCAGATCGTCCCCTTTGCCGCGGAACAAGGTCTGGCATAAATGAATGTGAGTTTGAATGAAGCCTGGGATAATCGTGCGGTTTGTAGCATCAATGATTTTGTCCACTTGCGGTGGGTTCAAATCAGGGCCGATTGCCGAGATTCGGTCATTTTCGATAAAGATATCGCCTGTAAGGATGTCCCCATCGCCGTTCATTGTAATAATTTCCGCGTTTCTAATTAATAAATTTGCCATCAAATGAAACCTCCTATTTCCTATCCCTTATTAGTATGGTTCTCAAGACATAAAAAAACTAGCTATGAAAAATATGCTTGAGACGCACATTTTTCGTAGCTAGAAATTTACGGTTTCTAAGTAGAGACCCTTAATCCAATTATTAAGGTTATACGAAATAGTTGTATTCAGTTACTTCTAGCGTAAACGGGACGAGAAAAAATGTCAATATAATGTCAGGTAAAATTACTCCAAATAAGAGGGGGGAAGATGGCGGAACAATTTTGAAATAGAAATATGTGACAATAAGTGACATGTAATTCGTCTTTGTATGGAAAAGTGACAATTTTGCTATGCTTCTTAAAAGCAAAATAGCGGCCGCTATTATTCGGACTGCTGATTGCTGCTAGCCATGGAGAACATTTTTGTGATGCCTTCATACATCAGGCGGGCGTTCAAGCCATGTGTACCTTGTGTAGGATGCTGTGAAGGACTCATCCAAATATCGGATTGGTTAGCGATGAAGCCAACCTCATAAGTATCGCCAGGCTTTAAATTCAAAGAATCTGACCACCAAGGACTTCCTTTAGAAGGTTTGCCGTTCCGCGATAGAACAAGCACGGGGTGACCATGCAATGGCATAGGCTGCGCGAAGTTGCCTCTATTCACAATGGTTGCCTTTATGAGCTCGCCTTCCTGCACCAAAAGCCTCGATGTTTGGGGAGATGCTTCGCCATTCAACGTATTCAGAAGATCGAAACTTCCATTAAGTAACCCCAGTTTCTGATCTAGGATTAAGGTTAAATCTTTGGTGAACTTCACGTCCGCCCCAAAAGGGGCCGCTGTAGGACTGCCGTATTGCAGCGGATCAAGTGCCGTTGTAGCTGGAATATCGGGAATGTCGCCTCTGCCATCTGGGGTCATGAATACACCAAGATTGCGGCTATTCCCGACACTGAGGAACACGGGATGCTCTGGCATGATAAAGGTAATATCGGAACGGCCGCCTGATGTTAACTCCAAGTGTGTGTTAGCCAACACGCCGGGCTTATTTATTGCGGCTCCGTCGAGCGCGGCTACCTCAAAGTGGGTACCGACCAACGTGTAGGTTTGCGTCAGCCAATCGTCGGTGTTAATGAGTCTCATACGGACGGGGGTACCCGGTTCTACGTTCATTCGCTCAACCGTGTCCGATTCGCCAATCGCGATTCCTCCACCTTTCCAAGTATGAGTGAGAACGTTGATATTCTTCTCTTGAGTCTGAATAGTCTGTTGAGCTTCAACGATCAATGTGCCGAACAAGCCTTTGTTGGTAGCCTCTTGTGAATCTTGAGGGGAGTAGTACCAGAACGTTCCGGCCTGTTCAGCGCGAAAACGGTAGGTGTACGTTTCACTGGGCATAACGGCGTTATATGTCGCACTTGAGACGCTGTTCTGCGTATTTGGTAGGGCAAGACCATGCCAGTGCAGGGTGAGGCCTTGTTCAATATCTTGGTTTACTAAGGTGACTTCAACAAGTTCGCCTTCTTTCACGCGCATTTCTGGACCGGGAATCTGCCCATTGAACGTCCAAGCCTCGATCTGCTTGCCTGAGCTGAGTGCTACATATTGCTTCTGGGCTGTCAGCGTAAATTGCCGATCTGGCGCTTCCGTGCGAGGAATGGACGGATCAACTAAAGATACAAGTTTGGCGTTGGAGTCGGTCATGCCGTTCATGCGATTAG
The DNA here is from genome assembly GCF_010820665.1 of Paenibacillus sp. SYP-B3998. Lineage (GTDB taxonomy): Bacteria > Bacillota > Bacilli > Paenibacillales > NBRC-103111 > Paenibacillus_E. Next base: position 229,483 of record NZ_JAAIKC010000005.1, read on the forward strand.
TAAAATTACCATTGGTGGATCTATTTGCATAGGAGGTCTGATTGCTATAGTCAGCGACGCCACTTGCCGTACTCAACTCCGCAGGGAAGTAACTTTTATTTATGGCATACATCATTAGGAAACTAATTGCCGTTGCAATAACGGCGAGTACCCCTGTCATGGTTAGGGCGCGTTTCCATAACGCGGGTATCAGATAGACCTCTGATTTACCAACCTGTTTAGATCGAAGCGAGTGTCTCCACCATAAAGCAACTGTAACGAGAACGAACAATGCAAGGGGGATCGCAATCTGCATCCATTGGAAAGGAATCGGCGGCACTAGCGCAAAATAGAGGGCAGTCAAAACGCCTAAAGGCAGCATTTGGAAAGGCACAATAAGTCCTGGACGAGCCGCTCCTTGGTATACGGGTAGTTCTAATGCTGCAGGATCGTCGTTGGTCTCTAAGGTCATGTTTTTAAGCATCTTTCTTAAAATCCAAAGGTTAGGAACCGCTACGACCCAGATAACTAAAATAGGCAGCGCGACTAGTGGTGTATGGATGTATAAACGATCCTGCCAAAACAAGGGGTCAAAGGATAGCTGCATCCAGTAGGCAATTCCGCCAATTGCTGCGGCGGGGATCGCGAGGAACCATGACCAGAACAGCAGCCTGCGCGTTTTCAACACCATGGATTCACGGTTTCCGATATAGAGCAATCGAGATGCCTTCACACCAGCAATCCATGATATGAGAAATAGAAAAAGTAAGAGCGCGAGCTCAATTTCAACTAATAATGCGTACAAAATAAAACCCTCCTAATGAAAATCTTTGTCTTCATTGTACGATCATGGCAGGGTTCAGCAAACCGTCCAGGGACCAAGGCGGCACCTAGACTAAAGTTGGGGCAACGGCTTCAAAAATGTAGGATGGCAAGGTGTTGGTCATCTCATCCCTATAGAACAGACGAAGATATTCAATCTGCTTTGCTGGGAATGGCTGGAACGTGCAGCAAAACAGTAACCGCTTACTTTAATCCAAGCTAAGCCAATTTTTTTTCAATTTCAGACCGATAAAGTTTGCGTTTTCAAGTATGATGTGGTAAGATGAAATCAATCGACAAAGAACCTGAATTCACATATTATAAAGGGTTAATATTTGTGTGATTGAACCTTTTGTAATGTGTGAATTTTTTTCTGTTGAAGAATAAAAAAACATGTTAATAAATTTTTGGAGGTATTTTCAATGCAAACAGGTACAGTTAAATGGTTTAACGCAGAAAAAGGTTTCGGTTTTATCGAAGTTGAAGGCGGCAACGATGTATTCGTACATTTCTCCGCAATCCAAGGCGACGGTTTCAAAACTTTGGACGAAGGCCAACGCGTTGAGTTCAACGTAGTTCAAGGCAACCGTGGTCCACAAGCAGAAAACGTTGTAAAACTGTAATAACAATTAAAAAAACTGCCCTTAACAAGTGTAAGGGCAGTTTTTTTCAATTAAAGGAGGTTTATTCATGTATTCCAGAAAAAAGTCGCTTGAAGAGATTCCTCTAGAAAATGTGACGATATGGTCTTGTGAAAAAGAAGGCTGTAAAGGCTGGATGCGGGATAATTTTGCATTCGAATATGTGCCGACCTGTCATCTATGTCAGTCCACCATGGTTCGTAGTGTCAAGATGCTTCCTTTGGTGAACAACACGAACATAGATCAGAAAGCGCTCAAAAAGGGCGTACAAATATAAGCAAACTACAGACCCGGAGACGCTGATGTCTCCGGGTTTTGTGTGTTATCATAGATGCATACATAAAATAAAGGGGACAACCTATCGTGCTTGGGAGGTAAGTGTTTTCTATGAATTCCCGTAAACAACGTCATTGGCTTCTTTTAATAAGTTCGTGTGTATTAGCAGCTTGCTTGGTTGTATGGATAGGTGACCCAGAAGTGATTCTGTCCCCTTTTTCTAAGAAGGGGAAGTTATCATCAGAGACAGTTAGGGTTTCTCCTACGCCTACACCCCCGCTAAGAGAAGCTTTGAAGTTTCAGATGATAGACTTTGAACACGGTTGGATCCAATATACTGATGGTAGGATGAGGACAGAAGATAGTGGCGCCACTTGGCAGGATGCAGGCTTGGATGTGCCGAGTGAGAGTCTGGCTGGCGTCGAGCTTGTTGACGATTCAATAAAGGAGCTTATGGGATTAGAAGTAATTGGATCTTCAGGCGTAAATGGCAGTGTGAGTCAAAATCCGCAGACGGCTGTACTCGACTCAACGACGTATTCCTTGAAGCAGTCGCAGTTTCTGACCCCTCGTATAGGCTGGGCGCTGCTAGCGAATCCGAAGGATGCCGCCACGATACAGAGTGCGCTGCTCGTAACTGCGGATGGTGGACAAACCTGGAACGCTGGTCTGAAGCCAGCCGTGAGGGAAGCCATCCTGAAAGAGAAGGATCGTCTCCAGAAGCTCAAGCGGGAGGCTGCACTTTATGCTACGAAGGATACGGCCAAAGCTGTCATCGGATCGAAGTGGAAACTTGTTCCCGACACTGCGGCTCCAGGTGATGTAGTGTTGGTTCGCCATGACGAACCTGGAAGTATAACCTGGTTAGGGAAAACATACACGCTACAGCCATTCGGCGCTGGCTACTTTACCTATCTGCCGACTACGATGCAGGCTAAGGCAGGCAAATATCCGATTGGCGACCAAGTATTAACGATACAAGGGAAGAAGTTTGAAACGCAGTATTTGAAAGTGACAAAGCAAATGGAGAGTATGAAGCAGGATACCGACCGCATTCAGGCGGATCAGAAGAAAATTGATCTGGCACGCAGTAAATCCGAGCCTGAATTTCTCTTTAAGGGGCCGTTCGTACAGCCTATCGAAGGGATTTTGACAACACCGTATGGGCATACCCGTTATGTGAACGGAAAATACGATAGCTCTCATCTGGCCATTGATCTGGCCGCCAAGGAAGGCACGCCAATCAAAGCAACGAACGATGGCGTCGTTGCGTTAGCCGACACCCTATATCTTACGGGCAATGCCATTTACATCGATCATGGGATGGGGCTTTTTTCGCAATACGCCCATCTGTCCGAGCTGCGCGTGAAGACGGGGGATCGGGTGAAGCAAGGCGATATCATTGGTCTGGTAGGCACAACGGGCTTCTCGACAGGGCCGCATCTGCACTTTACCTTCTGGGCGCATAATGTGCAGGTCAATCCGAACCTCTTTTTCAATACAACGCCATTTCAATGGTTGAAATAACAATTGGAATATGAATTTGAAAGCATGATTTGAAATCAATAGAGCTTCTAAATAGTCTCTCTGAACAGCATGGCTGTCTGAGGGGCTATTTTGTATGTAAAGGTTCAGAAGTTGTTCAATTCATTCAGGTAAAATTTATTTGCTAGGGAATATATGGTATTTAAATGGCATATCCATATTCTCGGGTGAGAGATAGATAAGTGAGATATGAAAAAGGAGGGCGTGTAATGAGTTTATCGTTAAAAAAGTATACCGCGGAGTTCATTGGAACCTTGGTGCTGGTTCTATTCGGGTGCGGCAGCGCAGCTACAGCAGGAGGCCAACTTGGCTATTTGGGTATTGCCCTTGCGTTCGGCTTATCGATTGTCGCATTGGCTTATGCCATCGGCCCAGTGTCAGGCTGTCATATTAATCCTGCGGTATCGTTTGCAATGCTGATTAGTGGAAAGCTATCCGGAAAAAATTTTGTAGGGTATGTCGTAGCACAAGTGTTAGGTGGGCTTGTAGGTTCGGGTCTGCTCTATGCGATCATCAATTCCACAGGCAAGGCGGTAACAGGCCTAGGGCAAAATGGCTTTGGAACTGGATATGGGATCGGCATTACGGCATTTATGGCGATCATTGTGGAAATTATTTTAACATTCGTCTTCATTTACGCCATTTTAGGGGTTACATCGACAGACTCGACTAGCGCAGTAGCTGGCATCGTAATCGGATTAACACTGGCTTTCGTCCACATTCTAGGTATCGGCTTGACGGGTACATCGGTTAATCCTGCGAGAAGTTTGGGACCTGCGATCTGGCTTGGAGGCACGGCGCTTTCACAAGTTTGGGTATTTATTGTTGCACCATTAATTGGTGCTGCGTTGGCCGCTTGGACCTTTGGCGGGTTGAACGGTAGAGCCAAAAGATAATCACTATAATAAAAAAAATAGAAAAACAAAGCCTTTGAAAACAGCGGCAGCTGCTCAAAGGCTTATTTTTCTTTCGATTTTGCAGGATGCTCCGCGTGCAATCGCTCATAGGTATCTTAAAGGTTATCGCCGAATTGCCTCGTTAAAAGCTGAGAGACGAGCCGGGTGAGAAGGCTGAGCGCACAGCAAGTTGAGAGACGGTTTCTGAGCCAAGAATAAATCCGTTGACGCGGTAGCCATCTCATGTTGATGTGCGCCTGCATTGGCTGCATTCTTAGCGTGTATCGCAAGAAAGACCGCTACGCGGTAGCACGAAGCAGCGCTTATATATGAAGATAAAGGAAACCGCATGCGATATGAATCTCTACGCACGCGGCTATTTATTTGTTCTGTGCTTCATTTAAAACCTTACCCATTGCAGCCATAGAGGTTTCAATGGCTTGGGTGATGTCGCCGATCAACCGATCAATGAATTGATATTCCTCGTCGGTGTAGCGATTTATGAAATCTTCAAAAAGCTTTTCTGCGTACAAATGATACTGCTCATGGACATCATATACACTGTGGCCATCAGGCGTTAGACGGAAAAGCACTTCCTTGCGATTGCCGCTCAAAGCGAACTTCTCGATCCATCCCCGATCTAGCAGCTTGGCGCCAATTTTGGTTATTGCGCCTTTGGTCATACCCATCTTCTCAGCTAGACGCGTCACATTGATGGTTTCATGCATGCCAATTTGCTCAATGACGTGCGTTTCAGACATGGTTAGATCATCGGACATATTCTTGATCCCGCATTGCCTGGCAACAGCAAAGAAAATGTCTTTTTCTTTTCTTTCATGTGCTTCATGTAACTGCATCATTTTCTGTACTTTACCGAATAACGGTGCGATCTTAGCGTGTTTTTCCACAGTTAGAGTCCTCCGGGGGAACATAGATAAGAGATTCCTTAACTGTACCACTCGAAATGCGTCTAGTACAACCATTCAGCCTACAATTTTACATCTCAGCTTGTAATGGGTTAGGTAGAGTGTTCATGTTCTTAGGTTGTAGATAACGTGCCAAAAGTACAGATAGTGCAAGAAGGAGCGCCGTGACCATAGCTAGAGTAACAACACTACCCCCGGTATAAAAAACACCGCCTAGTGTTGGGCCGATCGCCATACCCATGTAACGTACCAGGTTATATACGCCAATCGCCGTTGCGCGGTTGTTGACGAATTGCTCTGTCAGGAGCGTGGTTTGCATAGGCATAGTTAGGCCGACCATAAAGCCTAGCAGGAGAAAAGTAGCAATAAGCAGCGGAAGATTGATACCAGCCAAACATCCAAAAAGAATGACGGATACGACGGATAAGGTCGAGGTTATCAATAAACTGCGCAGGACACCAAGTTTGGCTTGCAGACGAATACTCACTACGCTAGCTGCCATAAGCAGGACGATAAACGGTACAATCACTACACCTGTCATTGAGGGACCCATGGCATAACGATCGAACAGGAAGGTAGGTAAGAGTACAATAACAATATAAAGGGTGAAGTGCGTTGTAAAGCCAATCAATAGAACAATGGCACCAATTTTATTTCGTGTGACACTTAAGAAATTTTGCAGGATGGAAGTTTTTACTGCCTGAGGAGACTTTTCCACGGGCTTGGATTCTTTGATCCAGAAAGCGTTCAGGAAGAAAATAAGAATTCCGCTGATAGCTAAAAATAGAAATACGTTCCCATAGTTTCCTGATCCACCGATGAGGCCGCCGAGTGGAGGGCCAATGGCCGGGACTACAGCAAGGCAAGTTTGATAAATCCCCATTGCTTTTACACGGTCATTCCCGCTATACGTGTCGCCAATTACGGTCAAGGCTACGAGAGGTATGGCTGCTGCGCCAATACCTTGGAGAATACGCAAACCTAGCAGTACATAGACATCCCCGGCATAGGCGCAGCCAATGGAAGCTAGGATATAGAGTAGAATGCTAGGGAGCAGGACGACCTTTCGCCCTTTGGCATCAACGAGTGGGCCGAAGACCATTTGCATAATGGCTAGCGCAACGGTGAAAATCGAAACAGTTAAATTGGTTGTGAAATAGGATGCGTGCAGTGCCTCTCTCACTTGTGTGAGCAATGGTGTGTAAATGTGTGTGGCCAAGGAGCTAACAGCTGCGCTGATGCCTAGTATGACCAATGTGCTTTTGGATTTCATGATAAAGCACCTTCCTTTCAAAAAAAATTAAAATTTTCAATGGAAATAATGTTTCCTGGTATACAATATAGGCATGCCTAGAGAGAGGCTGACGGTTATTGTTGATTTATTATTTCCTAGGAAACAATATAACGCTTTTAGGAAGGAAAGGCAAGACTTTATTTCTTTTTCATGTTTGGTCATGCTACAATAAGGAACAAATGTTCTTAAATGGAGAAAAAAGATGACGAATAGCGTCCATATTTCTGTGCGATCCCTAGTTGAGTACGTGTATCGTAGAGGCAGTATCGAATCGGGATTTCGGACGAACACTACACTAACCGAGGGGACGAAAGCGCATCAAAAAATACAGAAGCAGTATGGAGAGCGCGATCAACACGAAGTGTATGTATCAACCGAAATCCACCATGGAGGGCTAGTGTTCGTTATTGATGGACGCTGTGATGGACTCCTTATGGATGAAGAACTTGGGATAACGACGGTAGATGAAATTAAGTCTACTTCGTCAGACATCACGTTGATTGCAGAGGATACATATCCCGTTCACTGGGCACAGGCGAAGTGTTATGCCTATATGATAGCGAAAGATCAAGGCCTAGACAGCGTGCGTATTCAGTTGACCTACATGCATGTCGAGACGGAAGAAACGAAGCGATTCGCTGTAGAGGCATCATTCGAAGAGCTCAAGCAATTCGTGCTGGATGTGGTGGAGAATTATTTTCCGTACGCCCAGACTAGAAAAGAGCATGAGGAGCGAAGAAATCAAAGTATTAAGGCGCTTCCTTTTCCGTTCGAAGCCTATCGTGAAGGTCAGAGGAAACTCGTGGGAGCTGTGTACAAAACGATAACGGAAGGACACAAGCTGTTTGCCAAGGCGCCAACAGGCATTGGGAAGACGATGTCGACGCTATATCCCTCCGTCAAAGCAATCGGAGAGGGCTTGCTCCAGCGTATTTTTTATCTAACGGCAAAAACAATTACTCGTACGGCTGCGGAGGAAGCTTATTCGCTTTTACGCGGCAAGGGACTTGTACTACAGTTTGTTACAATAACTGCAAAGGATAAGGTGTGTTTCAAAGAGGAGGTACGGTGCTCCAAAGAGTACTGCGAGTTTGCAGACGGCTACTACGATCGGATCAATGAGGCTGTTCTCGATCTGCTCCAGCAGGAGTCGGCAATGACTCGTCCGGTTATTGAGACTTATGCGCGGAAGCATCGGGTATGCCCGTTTGAATTCTCGCTGGATGCCGCTTACGCCGCGGATGCAATTATTTGCGATTATAATTACGTTTTTGATCCAAGGGTTAATCTGAAACGCTTGTTTGAGGAGCAAAAGCGGAAGACAGCGCTGCTTGTCGATGAGGCGCATAATTTACTTGATCGGGCACGCGAGATGTACTCGAGTACAATAAATAAGTCAAATTATTTAAACGTGCAGCGTGAGTTCAAGGGAGTTTCTATAGAGCTTCATGATGCGGCGAAGGCGATTAATCAGCATCTAATTACGGTGCGTAAGCAGGCTGGCGAACGCAATATGCAGGTGGAGGAAGGATTGCCTGAAGAGCTGATCGCGCTGCTGGAAGTATTTATTTCCCAAGCGGAGCGGGAGCTCGTAGCTCAACGCGCGACTCCATCGAGTCCGCTGCTGCTGGACACATATTTCGGTGCGCAAAATTTTGTGCGAATTGCAAAGCTGTATGATGAGCGGTATGTGACGTTTGTCGAATGCGAGAAGAGCGAGGTCATCGTTAAGTTGTTTTGTTTGGACCCGTCCCATCTGCTGCGGCAGGTTGGGAAGGGCTACCGATCGCAGGTGTTTTTCTCAGCGACGCTGTCACCTTTGTCCTATTTCATGGACACGTTAGGGGCTGGGGAGGACGATTATTCTGTCTCTGTGCCGTCGCCGTTTTCCAAAGAGCAGCTTGAGGTCATGGTTCAGCCGATATCTACGCGCTATCAAGACAGGGAGCGCAGTAGGGAGCCCATTGCTCAAGCCATATATCAACTTGTAACTAATCGTTCAGGCAATTATTTAGTGTTCTTTCCTTCTTATGCTTACATGAGCAGTGTGTATGAGGCATTCACTGACCTTGTTGGTGTTGATTTGGACGCTAGGGAAAGTGGGCTAAAGGTTCTTGTGCAGCAAACCCACATGTCGGAAACAGAACGGGAAGGCTTCTTGACCGAATTCGCGGCAAATCGCGAAGAAACATTAATTGGCTTCGCCGTGATGGGCGGTATCTTCTCGGAGGGAATCGATCTGGTAGGAGATCGGCTCACAGGCGTGGCCGTTGTCGGCGTTGGCTTACCGCAGTTGGGTCCGGAGCGCAACATCCTCAAGACATATGTAGACCGTCATGGTAAAAATGGCTACGAATACGCCTACGTCTTTCCAGGTATGAATAAAGTGCAGCAGGCCGGAGGCCGACTGATTCGCTCAGAAACGGATCGCGGCGTCCTATTGCTCATAGATGATCGCTACTTGCAGCCGCTTTATCAGCGTTTGCTGCCAGAGGAGTGGCGGGATTACACGGTGCTACCTCGCAGGTAGGGTGTTTCTTCGAGCGACATGATTGGGGAATACTTCGACTTCCAAGGGAAAGAGCGTTCTAGGATGGCTGGAGACAAGCTTTCCCTTATGTTGGGTTATTGTGCCTAGAGGTACTTCTGGTGCTTGCTTTGCTGTTTATGCTTGAGATAAGAACAAAAAAACGGAGTGTTTGACTGCTTGCACAGTCAGCGCTCCGTTTGTATTTTTTCCCGTCTTTTCTATAAGGACATATGATAGATAGCCAAGACATCCTCGCGTGTGAGCTTCTTGAAGTTGCCGAAGTTACCGTAGACCATCGCTTTGTCTGCCATCAGTTCGATGGTGGAGTCGTCTATGTTATAATCGGCCAGCCTAGCTGGCGCACCGATAGAATTGAAAAATTGGCGAAGTGCCGCGATGCCTTCCTCGGCCACTTGACGATCGGTTTTGTCAGTGGCGTCGATGCCAAAGACGTGCTGCGCAAATTGTTTGAAGCGTGCCATATTGGCATCCAGCGTGCGGGTCATCCAATTCGGGAACAGGATGGCTAATCCGCCACCATGGGGAATATCGTGAATAGCTGAAACCGCATGTTCTAGGTTGTGGGTCGCCCAGTCACCACGGATGCCCATGCTCAGCACACCATTGAGCGCCATTGTGCCGTTATATAGAATAGTTGCGCGTTCTTCGAGGCTTTGCAAGTCTTGAAGCAGGCGAGGCGCCGTGTCGATGACGGTACGGAGAATGGTTTCACTGAAACCGTCTTGTACGGGCGTATGTGAATCATGATGGAAGTACTGCTCAAATACGTGAGACATGATGTCAACCATGCCGTAGACGGTCTGATTCGCGGGTAAAGAAGCGGTATGCGCAGGATCGAGAATCGAAAATTTCGGGAAGGAGTAGGGACTTCCCCATCCGTATTTTTCTTTTGTCTCCCAATTCGTAATTACGGAACCTGAATTCATTTCTGTACCAGTAGCGGCGATCGTTAGTACAGTACCGAGTGGCAGCGCCCCTGTGGCAGCCACTTTACGCGTAACGATATCCCAAAAGTCCCCATCGTACTTCGCTCCCACCGCAATTGCTTTGGCACAGTCGATGACACTACCTCCGCCAACGGCGAGAATGAGGTCAATTTGCTGGCTGCGACACAACTCTACGCCGCGATGCACGGTTGTTAAACGTGGGTTCGGTTCTACCCCGCTCAACTCAACAACGTTTGCACCCACACCATTGAGCAATTTTAATACATTGTCATAAATACCATTTTGCTTAATGCTTCCGCCGCCATAGACGAGCAGGAGGTTCTTACCGTATTTAGGTACCTCGGTTGTTAATTTTTCTAGTTGGCCACTACCGAAATACAGGGTTGTAGGATTATAAAATGTAAAAGTATTCATCGATTTCCCTCCTAGGACATTTGAGTTGGAAAAGCTAATCGTAATTAATTATGCTCTATTACATTGTATACAATGTAATAGCAAAAAACAAAAACTAACCGCGGGCGAATTACTAGCTTCATATGCTCCCCATTCAGCAGTATAATGAAGGAAGGGAAGAAGAGGGCATGAAACCGCCATATTCCCTAAATACGTAAAAAGCTTTCATTTAATTTTTAGGAAGTGATGACAACATGTGGATGCCTAGGAAATCCGATCATATCATGGAAATTGCATATAGCTATGTGCGCTGGTTTTTCGTACCGACCTCTACCCTTTTATTTATGAAATACTACCATCATACAGAGCAAGATCTGATTTTATTTAGCCTGCTATTCTGTTTTGCGGTTGGGTATATGGGGCTAACGGAGTTTGCCTTGCAACGCAGCCACGTACATTCTGCTTTTTATCGAAACATGACGAAAATAGGGGTTGTCTTTGATTATATGGCGTTTCTTTTGTTGATTTCATTGACAGGAGGTTCGCAAAGTCCGATGTATCCTATAGCATATTTAGTGATTTTGCATGCTTCACTTTATTGGAGTTTCATTGGAGCGATGGTAGCTACGTTCATGGTCATCTGTGGTTACATGGGTGTAGTCCTAACCGTAGATGGCGGTTTTCTGGAAGATCAGCTTCCCCGTCATTTGCTTAACTGTGTCTTCCTCATCATGGTGGGAGTAATTGGAGGCATTATCGTAGCTCGGGAAAGAAAGCATTTCGTTGAGAAAGGCATTTTCGAAAACCTAGCCAAAACAGATTACCTGACGGGGCTGTCTAATCATCGGAGTTTTCAAGAACAAATCAAGGAAACGATCGTGCAGAGGAACTATTTTATCCTTGTAATGGCTGATATCGATTATTTCAAAAGCATCAATGATCGTTATGGTCATCAGGCAGGAGATGCCGTCTTGCGGGAAATTGGCATCCTACTAGAGGTGATGCTTCCAAAGACGCTGGGGAGTGCTTTTCGTTATGGCGGAGAGGAATTCGCAATTATTTTGTATACGCAGGACCAACAACCCGCGAGTGAATTGCTGCAGCAATTCAGCCAGAAACTGTATGCCCTCGAATTCGGCTCAGCGGAAGAGCAGTTTCGTGTCACGATGAGCTTCGGGGCAGCTATTCGGGGCGAAGATCAGCATGCAGATGAGTTAGTGGCTAAAGTAGATGCTCTCTTGTACGAAGCAAAGGGACAAGGTAGAAACCGCGTAGTATGGGGCAGATGATCATCTCAATTATGGGTTTGAAATAAAACTGATTGGGAGGGCAGCAGTGATGCCGTTCGAGCGTTTCTGGGGAACGATGTTCGGTCGGTAGAGGATCCCTTTGATATCACTTTAATAAATGAAAGAGACCATGCCACTACATTTATAGTGAACATGGTCTTTTTAAATGCCCTACAGTGATTGAGGACAGTCTTTTTAATAAAACTACACTATTTTGCTATGTAGCCAGATGTATTAATAATGTCAGAAATTTTAGAAGAAGCTTGTGCATAGAACTTATTCGCATCTTCTTGAGTGGCCCGATTTATGGAAACTTCATGGTCCAGTTCTTGTCGGATCGCGTCATTCAGTTTCTCTTGCAGTTTTCCTGCCTCTAATGATGAGGCAATTGAGAGTAGGGATTCACCTTGACGAAGGTCACTAAGAACATCCTGTTCGTCTTTATTGGAGAAGAAAGCAGTATCGCTGATGATACGACTGATTCGATTAGTCACTATTTTCATCAAATCTGCAGGAGCAGGTTTGGAAGCTTCGGATTGGTAACCAACTGTATGGATAATGCGAGAAATTTTAGCAGAGGCTTCTGCATAGAACTTATCGGCGTCCTCCTGAGTGGCCCGATCCATGGAAACTTCATAGTCCAGTTCTTGTTTGACAGCGTTAGTTAGTTCTTCGTACAGTTCACCTGCATCTAAAGAAGCTGCAACTGCCACAAGAGAGCTGCCTTGTTGAAGTTCACTCTGGACATTTTGTTCGGTTTTTTTGGACAATAAAGCAGTATCTCTGATAAGGTGATCGATTCGATTAGTCACCAGTTTATCTAGATCTGTAGGAGCAGATTTGACAGCTTCGGGCTGGTAACCAGCTGTATGGATAATGCGAGAAATTTTGGCGGAGGCTTCTGCATAGAATTTATTAGCGTCTTCCTGGGTGGCCCGATTCACAGAAACTTCGTGGTCAAGTTCTTGGTTGATGGCGTTAGTTAGTTTTTCTTGAAGTTCCCCTGCATCTAAAGAAGCTGCAATCGACACGAGCGAGTTACCTTGATTAAGTTCATTTAGAACGTCTTGTTCATCTTTATTGGAGAAGAAGGCAGTATCACTGATGACACGACTAATTCGATTGTTAACCAATTTTTCCAAATGTGCAGGAGTTGTTGTTATTACTGGTGGTTGATAACCTGATTTACTGATGATGTTCGAGATTGTACCAACAGCCATGGCATAATATTTATCTGCATCTTCCTGAACAGCACGATTTACAGTGACTTCAAACTGAAGTTCTTGGTAAATCATATCTGTCAGTTTTTCTTGTAGTTTCCCTGATTCAAGGGACGAAGCGGCACTAATAAGTGAATTGCCTTGTTGAAGATCACTCAGCATGTCTTGTTCATCTTTATTGGAGAAGAAAGCCGCATCTTTAATTATCGTATTTAAACGGTTCATAACCTGATGTGCGAGGACCGTACTGCTGTCGGCAGAAGGTATTTGGTATCCTTTTGTCTCCACAATTTGACCCAATCGTTGTCTAATATCAGCTTCACCGGCTTGCAGATCAGCTTGTGTGATCAAACCATAACTTTGTGCTTGCAGCAGGTCATTATTTACAATCGGAGTCAAACTATTTAAAATGTCCTCTTTGGCAAGTCCAGTGGCTTGAGTCAACGTATTTTTATTAGCAAGTGCATCAGTAATGTCGTCTGTTTCTTTGGCAGACACGGAAGCGGCATCCTGAGCAAGAGTAGAAAGGCGGTAGTTGATAATTTGGTTAGCAAAAGAATCTGACCGCAAGGTAGCATTTGAAGTCGTAGCTTCGTTTGCAGATGCTTTGTTAGTTGAAACGGAAACTCCAGATAAAAGAAGAGCGGTGGCCAACGTGCTTGTTGTTAAAATTTTGAGTGATTTTCTCATGGTAGTCATCTCCTAGTGTATGTATAAATCGCAATTTACCAACTAGTTTCGTTGGTATTTATCGTTAACAACGTTGTTAATGATAATAATATAGAACACAAATTCTTCCTAGTCAACTCATGTAACTATACGTTTACAAAATGTTCACAAAGTTTAAAGCTGTCGAGAAGCTTCCCTTTAAGTTGACTGTCAATCCGTTTTTGTCTATGCTTAGTGGACGTATTCTAAATTTTCTAACAGTAAGGGAGAGGAAGGAATGGATCAATATGAACAAACTTTCTCTGGGTGGAAACAAAATATTAGTGACTTTTTGTCACTAAACTATGAAAGTAAAGGATTCAGTCCCTTAGTTGGCAAAATATTTGCCCAGCTCATGTTTGCAACGGAGCCGCTTAGCTTACAAGCTATCGTTGAACAACTAGGCGTGACGAAAGCCGCCGTAAGCGTTCAAATACGTCATATGGAAAGAATGGGCATGTGCAGGAAAATGCCTTCAAATAATGACAGAAAAGATTATTACTACATGTCAGAAAATTACAGTCTCAACCATGCTCGGCGAATTATTAATGATTTAGAGTCTTTCTATCAGTGGGCGGATAAAACGCTAAAAGAAATTTCCATTGTTGAAACCTCTGACTCAGCGGAGCAGGAAGCTCTTGAACATTTTAAACATAGATTTTCGGCAATTGCTGAGATGTACAATATGATGCTTCCAATGATTAAAGAAGTCGAAATGGAATGGGAGAAATGTATTGCGGATCGCCGGAAGAAATCGGACAAGAATAATCAAAGCCTTTCGTGACCTGTTTTTGCGGGTGCGTTAGGTTTTTTTGTTTGTTTATATTCAGTTTAAAATAGACGTGTATGATTCTTACATAAGATAATCATACAAAGAGACGGACGTGAGTCCAGTCTGGTAAAGGAGAAGAGTGACCATGACTATGGCAACATCGCCAAAGGGAACGAAAAACAAGGGGAACTGGCGCGCTTTCGTTCGCTTGCTCGTTGAAGCGAATCCACCAAAACTCGTATTAAGTATAGCTTTAGGGTTAAGTCTGATTTCTACACTAGTGGGGCTGGTGATTCCGCTATTTACCAAGAATGTGGTGGATAGCTTTTCCGTTAGCTCCCTAAGCTGGGGGCAGGTCAGCGGTATGGCCATCGCTTTCGTAGCACAGGCAATCGCAGCGGGAATTTCGGTTTACCTTTTGAATTATGCGGGACAACACGTTGTTGCAGGCATTCGGGACCGTTTGTGGAAGAAGCTGCTCGTGTTGCCCGTGAGCTATTACGATAACCATCAGACCGGGGACACGATTTCTCGGATGACGAATGACACTGCAGTGATCAAAGGCCTTATCGCGGAGCATATGTCCGGTTTTATTACAGGTATTATTTCGATCGTAGGTTCGATTGTCGTGCTGCTTTACATGGATTGGAAAATGACCCTGATCATGTTCAGCGTTTTTCCGTTGGCTTTTCTTATTCTTTTCCCGCTTGGTCGCCAAATGTACAAAGTATCTAGAGGTATGCAGGATGAAACAGCAAGCTTCACCTCCGTATTGAATCGGGTGCTCTCGGAAATCCGTTTGGTCAAAGCGGCGAATGCTGAATCAGGTGAATATCAAGAAGGAAGCTCAGGCATTCAGAAGCTGTTCCAATTTGGCTTAAAAGAAGGGAAGATTCAAGCGCTAATGGCGCCGCTAATTTCTTTTGTCATGCTGATGCTGCTGGTTGTACTTTTTGGGTATGGTGGCATGCGTGTTTCTTCTGGTGCAATTAGTGCAGGTCAATTGGTTGCATTTATGCTCTATTTGTTCCAAATCGTGATGCCAATCACGCAAATTACGCAATTTTTTAATCAAATGCAAAAAGCGATGGGGGCTACCGACACGATATTAAATGTATTGGATTATGAGGAGGAGAATCCACATGCGGGTGATTCCGTTAAAGATGCTTCTCAATCCATTCATTTGGATCAGGTGAGATTTAGCTATAAAGAGGGCGAGCCTGTTCTGAAAAATGTCAGCTTCACTATGGAAGCGGGCAAAGTAACCGCAATTGTAGGCCCAAGCGGGAGTGGTAAAACGACATTGTTCTCTCTCGTGGAGAGGTTTTACCAGCCTCAGGAAGGTTCCATTAAGCTAGGTGATGACCCAATTGAACGTTTCTCCCTCCTTTCGTGGAGGAGTCAAATTGGTTACGTTTCACAAGAAAGTCCATTGATTGCAGGTACAATCCGAGATAATATTTGCTACGGTATGCAGCGTGAAGTTTCTCAAGAGGAGCTTAAGCGCGCTTCACAAATGGCGTATGCAGATGCTTTCATTGAAGATTTGCCAGATAAGTATGACACCGAGGTTGGTGAGCGCGGCATTAAGCTATCTGGCGGACAGCGACAACGGATTGCTATTGCGCGGGCATTGCTGCGAAACCCGAAAATTTTGATGCTAGACGAAGCGACCTCTAGTCTTGACAGTAAATCCGAGGTTGTGGTGCAGCAGGCCCTGCAAAACTTGATGCAAGGGCGAACAACGCTTGTCATTGCACATCGTCTATCTACGGTCGTGGACGCGGATCAAATCGTTTTTTTGGATAAGGGCAAAGTAACAGGTACAGGTACGCATCAAGAGCTGCTAGACACTCATGCCATGTACCGTGAATTCGCTACGCAGCAGCTCAGGCTGCAGGATCAGCCGTTACAGGCAGAGGCCTCTCAAGCGGATTTACCTGCTTATTCCAAAGTGCGGGCTTAATGATAAAGGCATTTCAAACCTCGGATTTCGAGGTTCTGAAATGCTTTTTTGATGTGACAAGACTAGTCTCATCGCGTAGCTTCGACTGCCACTTGGGATCGAGTCGCAAAGGAAGTAGCGTTCAAGCGTCGAATAAGAAAGAACAACAATTATGATCACCTGCGGTGACCATTGAAAGACAAGTGGGAGGTTGGAATGATGGATACAATTCGTTGGGGAATCATCGGCTGCGGTGACGTGACAGAGGTCAAAAGCGGCCCTGCATTGCAGAAGGCAGAAGGCTCCGAGCTTGTCGCGGTGATGCGAAGAAATGGTGCGTTGGCCGAAGATTATGCACGTAGGCATGGGGTGGCCAAATGGTATGATGACGCGGAGGCGCTGATTGCTGATCCGAAAGTAAATGCTATTTATGTAGCAACTCCCCCAGCTTTTCATCGTGAGTATGCGCTGTTGGCCGCGAATGTGGGGAAACCTGTTTATGTGGAAAAGCCGATGGCTAGGAACCACGCGGAATGTTTGGATATGCTGAGCGCTTGCGAAGCAGCGGGAGTATCTTTATTCGTAGCTTATTACCGAAGAAGCTTACCTAGGTTCAATGAAATTAAGCGGTTGTTGGCCAGTGGGGTTATTGGCGAGGTTCGATTGGTACAAACGATGCAACTTCAAACCCAGTGGGCAACGGGGGATCAGGTGCTCCCTTGGCGGATACAGCCGGAGCTTTCGGGCGGTGGTTTATTCGTCGATCTTGCAAGTCATACGCTCGATATTCTCGATTACTTACTTGGCCCTATCGGCGAGGTCAAAGGATTTGCAGCTAATCAGTCCGGTAAGCATCAGGTAGAGGATCTGGTCACTACAACTTATGCATTTGAATCTGGCGTTATCGGCATAGGAACGTGGTGCTTTAGTGCTTACACTCGTTTGGATATGAATGAAATTATTGGTAGTCTGGGAAAAATTACGTTCTCTACTTTTGGTGAAGATATTCGCGTGGAATTGTCGGATGGACAGGTAGAAGAACGTACGATTCTGAATCCTCCGCATATTCAGCAGCCTCTTATCCAATCCATTGTGAACGAGCTTCGGGGTACAGGTTACAGCCCAAGTACGGGGTATTCAGCGGCTAGAACAAACCGGGTAATGGATGAACTGCTTAGAGATTTCTATAAGCGTGATAAAACAATTGACGGAAACGTGACAGCCAATTAAACTATGGTTAATTCAGTTCATTTTTGGACATTCGCCGCCTTGCATTTTGATGCTTTGTTGGATAGAAGCGTTAAAGAGGTGAGCGGGTGAAACGTTCAAATCAACCAATGAAAGTAAAGAGAGGGGTCATGATGTTGAAAAAGAAAACATTAGTAACGCTCGTTTTATCCGCAGCACTTGTCACTTTAGCCGGTTGCGGCCAGAAGGCCGAACCTACGAAGGCGGCAGGCGGATCATCAGCTACTCCGGCTGCTACGGCAGCAGCGAAAACGTACAAAGTAGCAATCTCCCAAATTGTGGAGCATCCATCGCTGGATGCAACTCGTCAAGGTTTCCTCGCAGCGCTTAAAGATGCTGGCCTCGTAGAAGGAACCAACCTGAAAATCGACTTCAATAACGCCCAGGGCGATCAAACAAACAACTTATCCATTGCACAAAAAATTGCGTCTGCAGATAACGATTTGGTTCTTGGTATCGCCACGCCATCCGCGCAAGCCGTTGTGCAGCAAGTGAAGAAGTCACCTGTTCTATTCGCAGCGGTTACAGACCCGCTTGCAGCCAAAATAGTTAGTAATTTGGACAAACCGAGTGGTAATGTCTCCGGTGCCTCTGATACCAACCCGCAGGCTGTCTCGCAATTGATGGAGTTTGTTGCTGCTAATTTCCCAAAAATAAAAACAGTAGGTCTTGTTATTAATGAAGGCGAGCCTAACGCAGTTATTATGGCTAAAAATGCTGAAGATTCCCTGTCCAAACATGGAATCAAACTTGTTAAAGCGCCAGTTACGAATACGTCTGAGGTCAAACAAGCCGCTCAATCTCTGGTTGGACGCGCAGATGCTTTCTTAATCACGCTGGACAATACGGTCGTGAGCGGTGTTGATTCTATTATTCAACTTGCCAATGACAAGAAGATTCCGTTCTTCTCCAGTGACCGCGATACCGTGGAAAAAGGGGCTTTTGCAACGGTAGGATTCAAATATTATGATCATGGTTACCAAGTAGGTCAAATGGCCGTCGAAATTCTTAAAAACGGCAAAAAACCAGCAGATTTGAAAGTAACCGTGCCTGATAAGTTAGACCTGATCTTGAACCTGAAAGCAGCGAAAGCAGAAGGTATTGAAGTGACGGATACAATGAAAAATGCTGTAAAAGATAAAGAGAAGAACATTATTCAGTAACCCATTTTCTCGAAAAAGGGGTGAACGAAGCTTTTCGTTCACTCCTTTTCTCAGTTAATCGGTAGCACTCAGGTGTAAGACATATTCATATTCTGATCGTAACGGAGGTTATACAAATGGCTGATTCCATGATGGGAGCCGTTGAGCTAGGTCTTCTCTATGCGCTTATGGCGCTCGGGGTCTACATCACGTTTCGCATTCTCGATTTCCCTGATTTGACGGTAGATGGCAGCTTTACGACAGGCGGAGCTATTGCTGCTATTATGATTTCCCATGGATTCGCGCCTTGGTTGGCTTGTTTGGCTGCTTTTGCCGGTGGTCTTGCAGCGGGGGCATGTACGGGGCTGCTGCATACGAAGGGGAAAATTAACGGTCTATTATCCGGTATTCTTATGATGATTGCCTTGTATTCCATCAATATGCGGATTATGGGCAGACCGAACATATCGCTGTTAGGCGGGGAAACCTTATTTACTTCCATGTCGCCGATTGCGCTTGTCCTCATCATCGTTATCTTGTTTAAGCTGTTGCTGGACGTGTTCCTGCATACAGATTTGGGACTCGCCTTAAGAGCGACAGGAGACAACGCACGCATGATTCGGAGCTTCGGGGCCAACACGGATAACACGACCATTTTGGGCATTAGCTTGTCTAACGGTCTAGTCGCATTATCTGGTGCGCTTATAGCGCAGCAATCGGGGTTTGCTGACATTTCGATGGGGATTGGAATGATCGTTATCGGTCTAGCCTCTGTTATCATCGGAGAAGCCATCTTCGGAGCGCGTTCGGTGTTCCAGGCGACATTGGCTGCTGTGCTAGGTTCTATTGTGTACCGTATCGTGGTAGCTCTGGCGCTGCGGGTCGAATGGCTGAATGCATCAGACTTGAAATTTATTACGGCGGTTATTGTTATTATCGCCCTTGTGTTTCCTTCCCTACAGAGAACGATCAAGCAAAAAGCGATGGCTAAGCGACGTTCTGCCGAACTTATTGCTCGGGCCTTACAGTCGAATAAGGGAGGTGGCCGCTGATGCTTCAGCTCTCAAACGTTTCTAAATTGTTTAATCCCGGCTCAGCCGATGAGAAAATCGCGTTGATCGGTATTCAATTGAACTTGAAGCCCGGCGACTTCGTTACGGTCATCGGCAGTAACGGCGCCGGCAAGTCCACACTCATGAACATCATATCAGGTGTAATGACGCCAGATGCCGGTGAAGTACGCATTGGTGGTGAAGTCATTCACCACCTGCCTGAATACGAGCGCAGCCGCTGGATCGGCCGCGTGTTTCAGGACCCCATGGCAGGGACCGCCCCTCGGATGACTATCGAGGAGAATCTCGCCATGGCGTATGCCCGCGGCAAGAAGCGCGGTCTAAGCTTCGGCGTCACGATGTTTAGGCGCAAGCTGTTCCTTGAACAGCTGCACCGCCTAGGCATCGGCCTCGAAGGCCGTCTGAAGGCTAAGGTCGGCCTGCTCTCCGGCGGAGAGCGGCAGGCGCTCAGCCTGCTGATGGCGACATTCACCAAGCCGCAGATTCTGCTGCTTGACGAGCATACGGCTGCGCTCGACCCAGCGCGTGCAGAGCTTATCACACGATTAACCGAGGAAATCGTGCGCGAGATGAAGCTAACCACGCTTATGGTTACGCACAACATGGAGCAGGCGATCAGGCTCGGCAATCGCCTGATCATGATGGATAAGGGCCGCATCATCCTCGATGTAAACGAGGAACGGAAGAAGGACCTCACTGTCGAGCAACTGCTCGGCGAGTTTGAGCAAATCAGCGGGAACAAGCTGTCAGATGACCGCGTTGTTCTCGGGTAACATAGAAAAGCCGTCTGCGAAGGATTGTTTATCTTTCGCGAACGGCTCTTTTTTGTCCAACCTGTCGAGGTTCAAGTTTCAGAGACAAGTCATCTTACTGAAAGAAGGTTAAGTCTTCGTAGAAAAAACCATGCTGAGCATAAATCTTTATAAAAAACGCGCTTCCTCTTCACACGGGAGGCGCGTTTTACTTATTGTTCAACCGTTTTCTGAGAAAGGGTTATTTAGCATCGCATCCCAAACCCTTGAGCGTGATGTAAATCTTAAATGGGTAGATATCGTTATTCAATACTGGTTTATATTGAGTTTATAAAAAATGACTATACTGTTCTCATCAAATAAAGCGGATAATCGAGTGAGAACAAATGAATAATGAGCAAAAGAAAGTAACTTGGATTATTGTTGAACTTATGCCGGGAATGTTACTGGGCGCGCGCGCTGGATCAACAATCTGAGTTCGTCTAACGCAGGATTCTGAGGTATGCTAGAACTAACTGACAAAGAAGAAATGAGGCTGTTCCTAGATGGCACCAGTCATGATTGTTGATGATGATCCGTATATACGTGAGTTAGTCCGTGTTTTCATGCTGAACGAGGGTTTCGACGTTGTCGAAGCTTCGGATGGTGTCGAGGCTTTGAAGATGCTTGAAACTGTGCAAGTAGATATGGTTATTATGGATGTGATGATGCCCAATATGGACGGTTGGGAGCTGTGCAGGGAGCTGAGAGAGCATTATGATATCCCCCTTCTTATGCTTACAGCTAAAGGCGAAACCTCGCAGAAAGTTAAAGGCTTTGAGCTCGGTACAGATGATTACCTCGTCAAGCCTTTCGAGCCTGTCGAGCTTGTGCTGCGTGTAAAGGCACTGCTTAAGCGGTACAAAATTGCTTCGTCCCAGACGGTGCAGGTTGGGGATTTGATGATGAACCGCAAGACCTATGAAGTGACCGTCGGCGCAGAAAGCGAGAGCGTCACCCTGCCGCTTAAAGAATTCGAACTGCTGTATAAGCTGGGGAGCTACCCAGGTAAGACCTTCTCGCGTGACCAGCTCATCGAGCAGATATGGGGCTTTGACTATGAAGGTAATGAGCGGACCGTAGATGTGCATGTTAATCGTCTGAGGGAGCGATTTCCGGAGGAGCAGCATACCTTTCGGATCGCTACGATCCGCGGACTGGGGTATCGCATGGAGGTGCTGCGAGCATGAGCAGGCGGGCCAGAGGTAGGGCTAGGAGTGGATCTAATAGTAATAATAGTAACCGCACAAGAAAGCAGACATTTAGTCAGCGTCTTCGTGGTTTTCTTTTTACTTGCGGTATCTTTGGACTTATTCTTTTCTATTGGTTGGTTGCTTTTTATGCCACGGACTGGTTCTATAGCTCTCTAGATAAGCGCCCTCATGAGGTGTTCGTCCAACTCATTAATTCGATAGGCGGTATGTTATTATGGGGGCTAACCATGACGCTACTAGGCAAGTATTTTCGCTCAAAGCAAATGGATTTTTTTCAGGCTTTAATCGATGCAATTCGGAGTATGTCCAGAGGGGATTTTAACGTGTCCGTCGAAAATAATTCGCATAGCGGCCCCTTTGTGGAACTAGTCGATAGTATTAATCACATGGCCGTGGAATTGGGACAATTGGAGAAGATGCGGCAGGAGTTCATCTCTAATGTGTCCCATGAAATTCAATCACCGCTCACTTCGATTAGCGGCTTCTCGCGTGCGCTGCGGAACGATAGGATTACGCTGGAGGAGCGTACGCATTACCTTGAAATCATTGAAGCGGAGAGCAATCGTTTATCGAAATTAAGTGATAACCTGCTCAAGCTTTCATCGCTTGAATCCCAACATCATCCCTTCGAACCCAAAAGCTTCCGGCTGGATAAGCAGCTGCGTAACCACATTCTCGCCTGTGAGCCGCAATGGGTAGATAAAGCGATTGAAATGGACATCGACCTTGCCGAAGTTAATGTTACAGCCGATGAAGATTTGCTCAATCAAGTTTGGACTAATCTCATTCACAATGCCATAAAATTCGCACCCCAAGGTGGAACGATTGGCGTTCATTTACGCCGTAATGAGGGAGAAGCCATTGTACGCATTTCAGATAATGGCATAGGTGTTCCAGATGCGGATCAGGCCCATATCTTCGAGCGTTTCTATAAGGTGGATAAATCTAGAAATCGCACATCCGGCGGTAGTGGACTGGGCCTTTCCATAGTGAAGAAAATTATTGAGATGCATCAGGGTTCTGTTTCCGTAAAAAGTCAGCAGAGCGTGGGGACGACGTTTACCGTCTGTGTCCCGTTAACTGAATAACCCCAAGGGGATAGATGAAAGAAGGGGCTAATCATTTCTACCGGTAACACTGGGATAAAACAGGGCGGGTTTGGCCATTCTTTATTTGACAAAAGCATAAGCTATAGCCATATAATATTTTATCCGATTAAATAGTGTATAATTCAATTTTATGTAAATGCATTTTATGTAAATCCATTTATGGAGAGGAGACTAATCAAGATGAAAGAGTCAAATCAAGCCTTTGGACAAGCGCTCGTTAAATCCCTAATTGGAGAGCGAGGACACATTCCGATAGCAAGAGCATTATCGGATATTACAGTTGATGTGGCCGGGAAGCGTACCGATAACATGCCCTACAGCATCTACCAATTGTTGATGCACATGAGTTACTGGCAGGACTTTATGTTGACCTATCTTGAAGGAGGCAAACCCGTATTGCCGACAAGCGTAATGGAAAGCTGGCCTAGCGAGGAGCAACCAGAGGATGCGGAGAAATGGCAAGACACGGTTGAGCATTTCCTACAAGGTGTAGAGAAAGCTGTTCAGATGGCCCAAACAACCCAGTTGGACGAGCCTATTAATAACTTTCCCGGCGAAACAAAAGCGGGTATTTTGCGAAATATTGCCTCACACAACTCATATCACCTGGGGGAAATTGTCCTGCTTCGCCGTTTACATGGAGCTTGGCCGCCTCCTGGCGGAGGCTACCCTGCCTAAGCAAACTTGCTTATTTATATAGGCAACGCAAATAGGGATCCCGCTTATCTATGATAACCGGAGACCCCTATGTTAGTTTGTTCCTATTCAATTGTAACCAAGCACGCTCCCATCGAACAACTGACGTTGCATAATTAAACGTAAACTCACTACAGCGATCCTTTCCTCAGATGAATGACCACGTTTGAAATACGATTTCCCACATGCCCTAAGATCGAGTAAAGTGTGGCACCTCTTTCCGTCAAGTATTCAAGTATGGAGGGCATGTTTCGCTTACCTGCTGCATTGGGCTATCCCCTCTCCTCTTGCTGTCGATTGATCGTGCCGGCTCGCTGCTTCAAAGTTGCTTGAAGGCTTGTCTTGCATGTGAGCCTGTAATTAATATAGCCTATTATTAAACTATTGTAAATATTCAGAATATTAAATTAAATGGTGAAAAGGCCCGGTTTATAAGCCTTTTCTCTCGATTGCTCTCTTAATCTTAATTTTACAAAAAAAATATTAGGTTATTCGATTGAGAGTTAGAGTGCCCATCATAACGCGAACTTGGCGTTGGGCTATCTTGGGAGATTTCGGTACGAGGATTTTCCGCTAGGCAGCAGTTTGGATGAGCTGCTAGTCGAAGTGATGAAGATCGACTAGGTCTTTATAAGTAAAAGCACACAGCTATCCAAACGGTAAACCGATGTAAACTGGGAGATTGGAGTGTATAGCTTACGTATCTGCAAAAGAATGCACTTGCGTATCCTATAGGAATCTTTTAACGAATTTGTACCCCGTTTCTTGAAACCCCAATTGTTGTCCTAACGCATGAGTCCCATTTTTTCTTTCCGAGCCTGTTACCCACCACATGCCAGTACACGCATGTTTATTAGCTAATAGCTCTGCAAAGTGCTTTAGTTTATCGGTGGCATTCGGATCTTCGCTGGGCTCGTCCAAGGATAAGACTGAGACTTCGCTAAACTTCAAATCGCTATCGGTGCTTTCACGGATACGAAAGCCTAAGGTTCCGCGAATTTGATTCTCCTCTACATAGACATAAAGGGATTCATTTGGATGACTTTGCATGAAGTGAAGCCTGTTTTCAATGTGCAGCGGGGAGATAGATTTGCCTGTCAGTTGGCTAATTAGTGAGCTGATTTGCGTAGTGTCTTGTGAGGTTGCTTGCCGAATAACATAGTCCATAAAATTCCTTCTTTCTAGATAAAAGTACGTACTTTCTTTTTTTCTTGTTAATTATACCATATATTGGAACATAGGTTCTATATCGGATATTGATGGAAAATGCAAAAGGCCCGCCAATTTAGGCGGGCCTTTTAGTAAACTTACGATCATGCCTTGGCGTGAATCGTGTTAAGGGTTGTTCGGTCGCTTGCTTTCACGAGCTTAACAAGGAGTTCCTTCGCAGCTGCGTAATCATCTACGTGCAGAATGGACGCTGACGTGTGAATATAGCGTGCGCAAACGCCGATGACAGCGGACGGGATGCCACTGCCTTGAAGATGAACATTGCCGGCGTCCGTACCGCCGGCCGAGATGAAATACTGATACGGAATTTTATGCGTCTCGGCCGTATCTAGAATGAACTCCACCAACCCTCGGTGAGTGATCATCGTGGGGTCGAAGATGCGCAGCAGCGTGCCGCGACCAAGCTGGCCGAAGGCGCTGCGGTCGCCGGTCGTATCGCCGGCGGCACTTGCATCCAGCGCGTAGAATAAGTCCGGCTGGATCATATTCGCCGCCGTGTAGGCGCCACGCGCGCCTACTTCTTCCTGTACGGTTGCTCCGGCGTACAGGACATTAGGGAGCTTCGTTCCGTGAAGCTCCTTCATGAGTTCAATCGCAAGGCCGACGCCGTAGCGATTGTCCCAAGCTTTGGCCATAATCCGCTTCGGATTGGCTAGGGGAGTGAACGGGCAGATCGGCACGATCTGCTGTCCGATGCGAACGCCGATGCGCTGCGCGTCGGCGCGGTCTTCTGCGCCGATGTCTATGTACATCGACTTGATGTCTGCAGGCTTGCCGCGTGCAGCGTCATCCAGCAGGTGCACAGGAACAGAGCCGATGACCCCGATGATCGGCCCCTGATCAGTCATGATTTGCACGCGCTGCGCAGGCAGTACCTGACTAAACCAGCCGCCAAGGGGCTGGAACTTGATCGTGCCGTGCTCAGTGATGCCGTTCACGAGAAAACCGACTTCGTCGAAATGGCCGGCAACCATCACTTTCGGGCCACTTTCATCGCCGCGCTGAATCCCGAACAAACTGCCGAGTCCATCCTGAATGAACTCCGATGTGTATTTCTCTAATTCTCCACGGACGAATGCGCGTATGTCCCGTTCAAACCCAGGGGCAGCCTGCATTTCGGTTAACGTACGGAAAAGTTCTAAGGTCTCTGTATTCAAGTAAAATCCCTCGCCTTTAAGAAATTAGGTAGATTGAGCTTGCTGTATATGTACTTATTTTACCACAGAAATCATGAAAACTCTTGAAGGGTCAGCTGAAGGGGTGGGGACTTGGTATTCTTAGCCTAGTGCAAGCCTTCACACGTTATATCGTGAAAGTTTATTCGGATAACCCTAGCTATCTTTAGTTAATTCCTCTAGGAATAGTAGGAATATAACCCTGTTTCTGCCATATTTACCCTTGTTTAAACCCCCTATTTGTAAAAAAATAAAGGTAGTCCTAATTTAATTGCTAACAGTAAAATCTGCTTACAAGGAGGAGAGAATTCCCTGTCTCTTATCGTTGGAAATGATCGTTCCATCACTAATTAAAATTAGTCATTGCGGGAGGTTTATCATGATGTCTGTACAAAAAAAAGTAGTGAATAAAGTGCTTCTTTGGACAATTTTATTTGCCCTAATGATCACCTTGTTCCCCGTAGCCGCAACAAAGGCTTCGGCAGCAACAGGCAAAATCATCGTTGGCTATTGGCATAATTTCGATAATGGTTCTGGTTTTATTCGACTGAGAGATGTTTCCTCCAAGTTTGATGTCATCAACGTTTCTTTCGCCGAACCGACGGGCGCCACGAACGGTACAATCGGTTTTACGCCTTATAGCTACACGGATGCCGATTTTAAAGCGGATGTCACGTATCTAAAAGGAATAGGCAAGAAAGTAATTATTTCGATCGGCGGTGCTAACGGGCAAGTACAGTTAACAACTACGGCGGCAAGAGATAACTTCGTTAATTCCGTGACAACCATCATAGAGAAGTACGGATTCGACGGATTAGATGTCGATTTTGAAGGACATTCCTTATACTTGAATGCCGGTGATTCCGACTTCAAGAATCCAACTACGCCAGTCATTGTAAATCTCATTGCCGCTTTGAAAGCAATTAAGGCTCACTTTGGTTCCAGCTTTGTCCTGACGATGGCGCCGGAAACATTTTTCGTACAGCTTGGTTATGCATTTTACGGTGGAAGCTGTTCAGGCTGCGATTCGCGTGCAGGTGCTTATTTACCGGTCATTTATGCGGTACGTGACTCCTTGAATTGGCTGCAAGTACAAAATTATAACTCAGGTCCTATTACGGGCTTAGATGATCAATATCACACGATGGGCGTTGCAGATTTTCACGTCGCTATGCTGGATATGATCCTCACAGGATTCCCAGTTGCCAAAAATGCGAACAACTTTTTCCCGGCGTTGAGACAGGATCAAGTTGTCCTCGGGCTGCCAGCGTATGCGAATGCAGGTGGGGGTTTTACGACAGTTTCGGAAGTACAGAAGGCGCTTGATTATGTCATTAAAGGAATTCCTTTCGGTTCTTATCGGCTTCATGGAAGTCCGTCTGGATATCCTGATTTAAAGGGCCTCATGACGTGGTCCGTAAACTGGGATAAATTCAATAATTTTGAGTTCTCTAACAGCCATCGCAGCTATTTGGATAACATCGGCACAACGCCTGATACGCAAGCGCCTTCTGTACCTTCTGGGCTTGTATCAACGGGCAAAACGCAAACTAGCGTTTCCTTATCATGGAATGCCTCGACAGATAACAAAGCGGTTACAGGCTACGATGTCTACAATGGCTCACAGTTAGCGCTATCCGTGACAGGCACTAGTGCTATGGTAAGCGGTTTGACGTCTGGAACCACCTATAGCTTCACGGTGAAAGCAAAGGATGCGGCAGGCAATGTATCAGCAACCAGCAGCGCGTTAGTGGTGACAACGCTACCGACTACGGGAGTGGATACACAAGCGCCAACGATACCAACGAACTTAGCATCAACGGGCAAAACGCAGACGAGCATCTCTTTATCGTGGACGGCATCGACAGATAATACAGTTGTTGCAGGCTACGATGTCTACAATGGCTCGCAGTTAGCGCTATCTGTGACAGGTACAAGTGCTACGGTGAACGGTCTGACGTCTGGAACTGCCTACACCTTTACAGTGAAAGCAAAGGATGTGGCAGGCAATGTTTCGGTAGCGAGTGCAGCGTTGACGGTGACAACAGACAGCACGTCATCTGTTCAGCCATGGGCGCCATATGTGGCCTATAAAATAAACGACTTAGTTACTTATAGTGGCAAGACGTATAAAGTCGTTCAAGGACATACGTCATTACCAGGGTGGGAGCCAGTCAACGTTCCGGCTTTGTGGAGCTTAGTGAATTAAATGCAGGCGATGAAGGTGTGGCAGCGATGCTAAGAAGGTCGCTGCCAGCTTTTAACCTAGATAATCTTGTTGTTGTCTAGTAATTCTATCATTTACGTTCGAATCTATTTTTTTATATTAAAATTGACCGATGGTTTATTTACAAATAATTCATTTAATAGTAATATATTACATAAGCTTTATGGGATTTACATCACGTTTGACTAGCATAAAGCTTTACTAAATCCTTTTGAAAGGAGTGGTGTGTACCTAGTTTTCATAGTTTTAAAGTCCAACAGGCAAGTAAAAAATGATGGGAGATGATTAATGATGAAAAAGACATTAACTGTACTTGCAGTAAGCGTAATGATGACGATGACAGCTGTTCCTGTGTGGGCACAATCAAGCGAAGCAGTCGGTTCTGAGGATGCTCTTGTGGAAACTGCTGCCCCCAAAATTATCGGGGAGACTTGGATAGCACCCCAGGGTGCATCACTTGAGGAAAAAGTAAGAGTCTACTTGGAATCTAACAAGCAAACGCTTAGTCTTGTGGGTGATGATACAAAAAGTATCAAGATTACCGAGCAGGTTACAGACGCTGAAACAGGAACACAGCATGTTCGCTTAAAGCAATATATACAGGGTATTCCTGTTTTTGGTGCTGATCAAACGATTCACTTTGACAAGCAAGGAAATGTTTCTTCCTATTTCGGAACTACAATTCCCGATGCTACCCAACAAACTGCCGTCGCACTCGCGCCGAAGATCAGTGCAGAAAAAGCAATTTCTATTGCTAATAAGGATACGGAGAACATCGTAGGTAAGCTTGGAAGCCAGCAGAAAGAACAAACGGCAGAGCTCAATATTTACCCCTATAAGGGACAAAATCTGCTGGTTTATGTAACGGAAGTCAATGTACTTGAACCATCCCCACAACGTGTGCACTATTTCATTAATGCAGATAACGGTAAGATCGTAAATAAATATAGTCTGCTTGATCATGCTACTGGGACTGGTGTAGGGGTTCTGGGAGATACGAAGAGCTTCACTACGACTGCAAATGGAAGTTCATACACGCTACAAGATACAACCCGTGGCAATGGTATTATCACCTATACATCTGGTAACTCACAAATACTTCCAGGTACCTTGCTACAAGATTCGGATAACGTTTGGACGGACCCTGCAGCTGTAGATGCTCATGCGTACGCTGGAGTTGTCTATGATTATTACAAAAACACCTTCGGGCGAAATAGTCTTGACGGCAATGGGTTGGCTATTAAATCCAGCGTTCATTACGGTAACAGATACAACAATGCCTTCTGGAATGGCGTGCAAATTGCATACGGTGATGGCGATGGAAGCTTATTCCGTGCATTCTCAGGTGACTTAGATGTTATCGGTCATGAATTGACACATGCGGTTACAGAGCACTCAGCCGGGCTGATTTATCAGGGGGAATCGGGTGCGCTTAATGAATCCATATCTGATATTTTTGGTAATACCATTCAAGGAACTAACTGGTTAATTGGTGATGATATCTATACGCCAAGCACGCCAGGCGATGCTTTGCGGTCTATGGAGAATCCTACGCTGTACAATCAACCTGATCATTACAGTAATCTATACAGAGGTTCTAGCGATAATGGCGGCGTGCATACGAATAGCGGTATCAATAATAAGGCCTTCTATTTATTGGCTCAAGGCGGTACGCATCACGGTGTGACAGTAACTGGCATTGGTCGTACGGATGCGGCGAAAATTTTCTATAAAACACTTACGCTTTATTTGACGCCATCTTCGAATTTCGCTGCAATTCGCGCTGCGGCTATTCAAGCAGCTACTGATTTGTATGGGGCAGCTTCTACGCAGGTCAACTCCGTCAAAGCTGCTTACGGCGCTGTAGGTGTAGGCAGTGCTCCATCTCCAGATACGCAAGCGCCTAGCGTGCCGACAGGTCTTGCTTCAACGGGCATAACACAAACGAGCGTGAGCTTGTCATGGAATCCTTCAACGGATAACACAGCCGTCACAGGATACGATGTTTACAATGGATCTCAATTAGCCGCATCAGTGGCAGGAACTAACGCAACCGTGAGCGGTTTGAGCGCAGGAACAGCTTACACGTTTACAGTAAAAGCGAGAGATGCAGCAGGCAATGTTTCTATAGCGAGCGTTGGGTTAACCGTAACGACAACAAATTCATCTGATCCAGATACGCAAGCACCTAGTGTACCAACAAATCTTGCTTCCACAGGCAAGACACAAACAAGCGTGTCCTTGTCGTGGAATGCTTCCACAGACAATACAGCGGTTACCGGGTACGATGTTTACAATGGATCTCAATTGGCCGCCTCGGTGACAGGCACAAATGCGACCGTGAGCGGTTTGAGCGCAGGAACAGCTTACACATTTACGGTAAAAGCGAAGGATGCCGCAGGTAATGCATCGGCGGCAAGCAGCGGCCTAACAGTGACAACAGACACTGCATCTTCCGTGCAGCCATGGGCAGCTTACGTAACTTATCAAGTAAATGACTTGGTTACTTACAATGGCAAGACGTATAAAGCGATTCAAGGGCACACGTCACTGCCAGGCTGGGAGCCTGCTGGTGTACCTGCTTTGTGGAGCTTAGTTAATTAAGATTTTCTAAATGCTTAGAAAGAGACAAGCGGCGCTTTTTGCCGGGCTTGTCTCTTTTTAATTTTCTAAAGGTGGTCAATTCGTTTAAGAAACAAAGAAAGCAATAAGCTCCTTGACTAAACTAATATAGTTAGTTATTATGCTAATATAGATAGTTACTGGAGGCGTTTATATGAAAATTACTCGTAATGGTGCTTTGTATCAACTGGCTTTTATGCCGCGGTTATTCCCAGTAAATTGCTACTTCGTGGAGGAAGAAAAGGAGTTAACGCTAATTGACGCGGCGATGCCTTTTAGCGTGAAGGGAATACTGGGAGCAGCATCTCAAATTGGCAAGCCGATTACGCGTATTGTACTGACCCATGCTCATGGTGATCATATCGGCGCCTTGGATGGTTTGAAAAAAGTGCTGCCGGAGGCAACCGTCTACATCTCCCGAAGAGATGCGAAGCTGCTTGCAGGGAGTAAGGAGCTAGAAGCGGGCGAGCCTCAGCTGCCGATTAAAGGAGACGTGCCGAAGTCGGTGCAGACTAGGCCGGATGTACTCTTGCAGGATGGCGATCGAATCGGCTCCTTGCAGGCTGTTGCCGCTCCAGGGCATACGCCGGGGATGATGGCCTTCCTTGACGTGCGAAGCCGTGCTTTAATCGCAGGCGATGCCTTCCAAGTACGCGGGGGTGTTGCCGTGTCCGGCGTGATGAAATTGTGGTTTCCCTTCCCCGCTATGGCCACGTGGAATAAACAAGCTTCATTAACGAGTGCACGCAAGCTCCGGGAGATGAAACCGAGCCTTCTCGCTGTTGGACACGGACACATGATTGAAAATCCGCTGCCTATTATTGATAAAGCTTTGGAAGAAGCAGCTAAACATATTAAACTAGAAGCATCGAGCATCTAAGAGACGAGGGGTAAATATGGCATATCGACAAGGTTTGGATACAGAATCGGTTTTGCAGGCGGCTATTGAAATAGCTAACCTTCATGGCGTTGAGCAAGTAACGCTAGCTGCGTTGGCTGCTAAGTTGAATGTGAAAACACCATCTTTATACAATCACATTAAAGGCTTGCCAGGTCTTAGGAAGCAATTGTCTCTACTGAGCTTAACAAGGATTAAGGAAGCGATGGTAGAAGCAGTCCTCGGCAAATCAGGGGATGATGCGCTTTTAGCGGCTGGCTTCGCTTATGTTACTTTCGCTAGGCAGCAGCCGGGTCTATATGATGCTATGGCTTCGCTTCCAGACTTCGGAGATCCAGAATTACAGCAGGCCAGCAGTCAAGTAGTTGAGTTTGTTTTAAGGCTCTTGGAGCCCTATGAAATGTCTGAGGATGATGCGCTGCATGTGGTACGAGGATTTCGCAGCGTACTACACGGCTTCGCTTCCTTGGAGCTTAAAAATGGCTTCCGGATGGAGTTAGAGCGCGATGAAAGCTTTAGGCGCTTGTTGATTGCCTATTTAAGAGGGCTGCGTACAGCCCAAAGTTGAAAAAAGCGTAAGAATGCCGGTTTATTGGCCAGACAAGGCTTTTTGTGCTTTTTTATAGGGGATTAATGGATGAAGGCAATCCCAATACATTCTACCTGTACCGAAGAAATGCATTGACACACAAATGCCCATTGCTTACAATGAAGTCAAGTTCATACATGTGACGGAGAACAGGAGACTCACCTAGGTTGCGCATCTTATAGATGACGCAATTTATGTGAGCTTTTTGTTTTTTTAAAGCAGCCCAATGGACATAGTCGTCGATATGGCTTTTTTTTCCTAGATGGCTTGCTATTCCGTCGAAGTTATTTATATGTTAACGTGGTTGTAGTAAGTGGTTTCCTCGTCTGGTTACTTATGCAATTCAGATAAAGAAACGCAATCACAAGGGTAGTTCCCATGGTTCCGGGATACTCGGAATGGAGAGACTGAAATGTCATTAGAGCAACAACGTATTTTACCAGCCATACGAAAAATTAAAGATATGGAGAAGCTTTTCCAATCTCCGTTTACCTATATTGTCCTACTGGACAGTCATATCGGGCAGCTCAAAAGTGTAGTAGATCTTGCCAGATCCCACGGGAAAAAGCTGTTACTTCATGCGGACCTTATTGAGGGTTTGAAGAATGACGAGTTTGCGGCTGAATTCCTTTGTCAAAATATAAGGCCCGCGGGTCTTATTTCGACACGTGCTAGTGTCATTACAAGAACAAAACAGAATGGGCTGCTGGCCATCCAACGTCTTTTTCTGTTGGATAGCAGTGCATTAGATAAGAGCTACACACTGTTGGAGCGTTCGAAGCCAGACTTCATAGAGGTACTTCCGGGGGTGATCCCGCATATCATTACCGAAGTGAAAGAGCGGTCGGGCATTCCGATATTCGCAGGAGGCTTGATTCGTTCGGTCAATGATGTGGAGAGTGCTTTGCAGGCTGGAGCTACGGCTGTCACGACATCGAATAAAGATTTGTGGAAACATTACGGCAGCTAATGAGAAAAGAACGTGGAGGGTCAATACGTGGGTAAAACGTATATATTGTCTCTGGATCAGGGAACAACTAGCTCCAGAGCCATCTTATTTAACAAGCAAGGGCGAATTGAGCATATCGCCCAGCAAGAATTTAAGCAATATTTCCCGCAACCAGGCTGGGTAGAACATGACGCCAATGAAATATGGCTTTCCATCCTAGGTGTAATTTCCACCGTTTTATCCGAATCGGGTGTGAGTCCCGCTCAAATAGCTGGAATTGGTATTACCAATCAAAGGGAAACGACGGTCGTCTGGGATCGGCATACTGGAATGCCCGTATACCATGCCATTGTTTGGCAATCGCGGCAAACGGCAACTATATGCGATAGTTTAACAGCGCGCGGTCTGAATGATCTATTTCGTGAGCGGACGGGACTGCTTATCGATGCGTACTTCTCGGGTACCAAAATTAAATGGATTCTCGATCATGTGGCTGGAGCGAGAGAGAAGGCTGAGCGTGGAGATCTGCTATTCGGCACGATTGACACCTGGCTCATTTGGCGGTTAACGGGTGGAGCCGTACATGTGACCGATTACTCTAACGCTTCGAGGACGCTGCTCTACAACATTCATGATTTGAAGTGGGATGAGGAACTGCTCGGGCACTTAGATATTCCGCTTTCGATGCTGCCGCAGGTACGTTCTTCTTCTGAAATTTACGGCTACACACAGGAAAGTCACTTTCTTGGAGCGTCGATTCCGATTGCGGGTGCGGCTGGAGATCAGCAAGCGGCGTTGTTCGGGCAGGCTTGTTTCGAGAAAGGCATGGCTAAAAACACCTACGGCACAGGTTGCTTTATGCTAATGAACACAGGAAATCGTCTGATTCCGTCCCAAAGCGGCTTGCTAACCACCATTGCATGGGGCTTGAACGGAAAGGTGGAATATGCGCTGGAAGGCAGCATTTTTGTGGCAGGCTCAGCGATTCAATGGCTGCGCGATGGGATGCGGATGATTAAATCGGCCAAAGACAGCGAAGACTATGCGAAACGAGTTGTATCCACCGAAGGCGTCTACGTTGTACCTGCTTTTGTTGGTCTAGGTACTCCATATTGGGATAGCGATGTGCGCGGAGCTGTTTTTGGACTCACGAGGGGAACATCCAAAGAGCATTTTATCCGGGCAACACTCGAATCTTTAGCTTACCAAACCAAAGATGTGCTGCAAGCGATGGAAGACGATTCAGGCATACAGCTTACCAAGCTGCGCGTGGATGGCGGTATCGTGAAAAATAATTTCTTGATGCAATTTCAAAGCGATATGCTAGGCGTTGAGGTTGAGCGTCCTTTAATTAGTGAAACAACGGCCTTAGGCGCGGCTTACTTAGCTGGCTTGGCTGTCGGTTTTTGGAAAGATCAAGCCGAAATTGCCGCGCAGTGGCAGGTCGAGCAGGTATTTGAACAGAAGATGGAAGCCGATCTTCAAACAAGGCTATACAGCGGCTGGAAAAAGGCAGTTCGTGCAGCAATTGCTTTTAAATAGACCCATGATGTGATAAGATATCATTATAAGTTCATATTCGGTTGGAGACCAAGGAGAAACCACAACGACCTCTACGTGCAGACGTAGAAGGTGTGTTGTGGTTTTTGTATTTTCTACACATTTTCTACACGTTAGAAGGGAGAGAGTGAGATGACACAAAAACAAGCATACGGATTTTCTGGATTGCAAAGAACGGAATTGCTGAGCAAGATGTCGGAACAAACGTTTGATCTGATCGTAATTGGCGGGGGAATTACGGGGGCAGGTATCGCATTGGATGCACAAAGCAGAGGACTTCGCACTGCGCTTGTGGAGATGCAAGACTTTGCGGCTGGAACATCGAGCCGTTCGACGAAGCTCGTGCATGGAGGTCTGCGTTATTTGAAGCAGCTTGAAGTAAAAGTGGTTGCAGAAGTGGGCAAAGAACGCGCTATTGTTTATGAAAACGGACCTCATGTGACAACGCCGGAGTGGATGCTGCTTCCTTTTTATAAAGGGGGGACATTTGGCAAGTTTTCGACTTCGCTTGGCTTGCGTATGTATGATTTCTTAGCAGGTGTCAAGCGTTCGGAACGCAGACGGATGTTCCGCCCAGAAGAGACGCTCGCGCATGAGCCGCTATTGAAGAAAAACGAGCTTAAGGGTGGCGGCTATTACGTAGAGTATCGGACAGACGATGCGCGGTTGACGATTGAAGTTATGAAAAAAGCGGTTGAGCTTGGCGTTGTAGCGGTCAACTACGCTAAAGTCGAGGAACTGCTCATGAAGGATGGCAAGCTGGTTGGTGTGCGGGTTGCCGATCAGATGGATGGACGAACGGGGCATGGCGCTTCTTACGCCCTTTACGCGAG
The DNA here is from genome assembly GCF_010820665.1 of Paenibacillus sp. SYP-B3998. Taxonomy (GTDB): domain Bacteria; phylum Bacillota; class Bacilli; order Paenibacillales; family NBRC-103111; genus Paenibacillus_E. Next base: position 265,043 of record NZ_JAAIKC010000005.1, read on the forward strand.
TAAAATCGTTAATGCGGCAGGACCATGGGTAGATACGCTTCGAGAGATGGATCATTCGAAGCGCGGCAAGACACTGCATCTAACCAAAGGGGTGCATCTGGTGTTCGATCAGAGCCGATTCCCGCTGCAGCAGGCCATTTACTTTGATACGCCAGATGGACGAATGGTGTTTGCGATTCCGCGGGATGGCAAAACCTACATCGGAACGACGGATACGAACTATAAAGGGGATATCGTAAACCCCCGAATTACGGTTGCAGATCGTACTTATGTGCTGCGTGCGGCTAATGAAATGTTTCCGTCCCTCGGGTTGACGGAAGCTGACGTGGAATCGAGTTGGAGTGGGCTGCGCCCACTGATCCATCAAGAGGGCAAAGATCCTTCTGAGATTTCCCGACGCGACGAAATCTTCATTTCCGATTCCGGCCTCATCTCGATGGCTGGAGGCAAGTTGACAGGCTACCGCAAGATGGCGGAGACGGTCGTGGACAAGATCGCCGCCATGCTAACGGCGGAAGGGAAGGCGCCGGCGGCTCTGGCGCCGAGTCGTACGCGGACGCTGCCAATCTCCGGCGGCGACGTGGGCGGCTCAGCGAAGCTGGCGTCGTTCTTGCAAAGCAAGGTCAGCCAAGGCCTGCGGCTGGGACTGACCGAGTCTGAGGCTGCGCTGCTCGCGCGTCGATATGGCTCCAATGTGGACGCCGTATTCGAGCTGCTAGAGCGCTATCGGGGCGAAGCTGCGGAGCGGGGCTTACCTGCCGCCGTGTTCGCTGCGCTCGTTTACGCGATTGAGTGCGAGATGGTCGTGAAGCCGACGGATTTCTTTATCCGCCGCACGGGCGCCCTCTTCTTCGACATCGCGTGGGCCAAACAATGGAAGGCGCCAGCAATTGCCTTCTTAGCCGAGCGTTTCGGCTGGGATGAAGTGCAGACGAGGATTTACACAGCAGAGTTAGATCAGTTGCTTCACGAAGCGGTGAATCCGCTGGAAGCTTAACGCCAGCGACGATTAGCCTTCATTTATATATTGTAGCGTTAACAACCCGCCATCCTAAGAAAGCGGGAGGTTAACGCTTTTTTTATGTCGTTGTTTTGGCGGACAGTAGCAATTAAATCTGAATCCATACGCGAAGGGCCTTTATGTATTCGGTAGTTCCAACGCAAAAATAAACATAAAGAGCCTCCCTTGTGCTATTATGCCTAAGGGGGGTTCTTTTACCGCTCATTACTAGTTTAGCAGGAGTAGGTGTTTCTCGCATATGGGAATTTCAGAGTTTATGTCGTATCTGACCGAAGAAAATTTAATGATGCTGTTGGGAAAATATCGATCTCTGGGGCCTTTCCCAGGCATTTTGTTAACTTTTATGAAATCATTCGTTCCACCGCTGCCAACACTTCTGATTATCAGTGTGAATGCGGCTGTATATGGTTTGTGGTTTGGTTTCTTATATTCGTGGATTGGCATTGTAAGTGGGTGCTTAGTTACTTTCCTTATTGTCAAAAAAATCGGCGGACACCCCTTGCTAGAGCGCTGGGTGCAGAAGCCTAAGGTACAGAAAGGATTGCTCTGGGCCCGTCGCCAAGCCTTTAGCTACGTTTTTATTTTAAGTTTGTTTCCCGTGGGTCCCTTTGTCGTAATCAATATGGCAGCTGCTCTAGTAGGTATGAAACTGCGGTCTTTTCTGGTGGCTGTCGCATTAGGAAAAGGGGTTATGGTGCTTTCCGTTTCTTTTATCGGATATGACCTGAAACGATTTATCGAACATCCATTTCAACTCTTGTACGTTGTTGCATTTGTCGTTCTTTCTTTGATCATCAGCAAAAAAGTAGAGAAACGTTTTGCATGAGTCGAAGGTGTAATTCCGACTACATTTATTTTCAGATGAATTCTCTTTGTTTCTATAACGGATAGCGTCTGCCCGATAGCACGTTAGAAAACCTCGACAGTGCCCGGGTAGGGGCTGTCCGCTGTTGTTGGCTGACAAGAAGTTATGCCGTTTACAAAAAACCGCGCCGCCTATAATTAACTAAATATTCGAAATATTAGTATGCTTTTCATTTCATTATGGTATAGTGAGTGATAGAAGGGCTTACACACATACAATAGAACGCTGGCCAGCATTCACATCTATAGAGACAGATCCCTTCTACTAGTCTCTTATATGAAAGGATGAATGTAATGAAAGCGAAGAAGTTAATGATTCTAATGCTAGCTGCTTGTATGCTCTTCATATTCTCTACTACCGCCAGCGCTAATACTGTTATAAGCCGTACAGATACCGTTACTGGTCAAGGGACACTGAATATTTCTGGATATTTGTATGTGAAAACCAGCGGCTCCGGAGCCATATTTGCAGATGTGTACCGTGTAGTAAACGGTACAGAACAACATGTTGCCAGAGGTTCGCGTATTATCGGCGGGGGTCCCCGTACAGCTAGTTTCAACTTAAGTATCAGTGGATTATCACAAGACACGTACATTGTCAGATATTCCTACGGCGGGCCGCTTTCAAGTCTAACGATTACTAGTGTCGGGTTCTGATTCTAATGAAACACTAGGTCCATAAGTTATAAGAATTTTGCAACCTTGGTAATTTCGCGAGCTGCGATACTTTTCATGTATTGGGGTAAGTCGTAGTATGAGAAATTAAGACACTTAATCTATATTTTTGGTCGGTATCCGCAATCGGATCATATTTTTGACATTGAAAAATGACAAGAATATGATCCGATAAATTTTTTTGGAAACCATATAGGCGGATATTCATCGGTCTATTTTCTTGTCGCTGGGCAGATGTGGCACACGTAGCGTTGGGCCAGTTCTTTTTATTAGAGCTGATGGTGAGGGGGACTTGCATTGTCTGTCTATCTGAATTGGTTTAGAATGCGAGATGAGCCATTTTAAGAAAAGGAGGCCGCCCTCCATGCCCAAAACCTTAGATGAAAATAAAGAGATGATGATCATTCAATCAGCTCGAGAGCTCTTTGGCAAATTCGGCTATAAGAAGACGACGATCGATGACATCGCTCAAGCGGCTAGTATAGCTAAAGGTACGGTGTATATTTATTTTCAAAATAAAAAGCAACTGCTTGTCCGGATAGGGATGCAATCCCTGCTGCAATCCCAAGATAAGCTCGAGCAGGAGCTAGCGGACAGTGATGACGAAGCTTGGAAATTCAAGCAAATTATTGCGCGCAGAGCAGAAGATCTATATGCGTTTGCGGAGCAATTTCCTGACGCTTTGGAGATTATTCCTTTTCTAGAGCATGAGGAGCTGGTACGTGAAGGCGGGGACAAGTATTTTGGCAAAGTGATCAGTATGCTGCACAATACGCTTACAGCTGGCGTAGAGAAAAATATTTTCCAAGTAGATGATGTTTCTTCCTTTATTGATAATACCTGTTTTATGTCGCGCGCATTCGAACCGCCCTACAAAAAAGTGGGTTCCCAAGAGCAACTCCAACATCATATTCACCTCTATACGGATACGCTTTTGAATAGCATACGGAAGATTAAGTAAAACATTGCTGCGTGAAGTGGTGTTTTTTTATTTGACAAAAGGAGGAAATGAGATTGATTACCTTTATAATGAATAATATATGAATTTAGTCATTATTCATTGTGGAGAGGTGTTTATTCATGCCCAGCTCGTTTCAAGTGATCGAGGTTCCTTGATTTGGTGCGCTAGAGGTACTGCGCCAAACAACCAGACGTTGCGTCCATTGGAGGTCAATGAGGCATTGATTAGCGTGGTGGCGTCAGGTGTGTTGAAGTCCTGTGATTATGGTTAATGAGGGGGGAGATCAGAAATGGCGAAAATGTCTAATCGATTGTACGAATGGGCATCGTGGAATAAAGCTTTGCTTTTATTTATACTAGCCCTCGTTTGTTTGATTTGGCTTGATACAGTCAATGCGCCTTTCACGGTATTGCGATTTAGCGAGGTTGCGGGGGGCTTCCCTATGATCGATCTTTTATGGAATTATGATGTCGAACATGTTGGGCAGTTATTGACAGGTTATGGCGAAGCGGGTCGGAACTATTATTATTATATGCTTTCTGTTGTGGATATTCCCCTACCGCTCATGTACGGATTTGGGCTTAGTCTGATGATCGCTCAGGTTAGTAAATGGGCTTTGCCAGCAGGGAGAGGGGGGTATAGGCTCCATATGCTCCCGCTTATCGCTATGTTAGCCGATTACTTGGAGAACATTAGCATCCTGACGCTGCTGCTGCAATACCCCCATCAGCAAGCTTGGGTAGCGGTGGCAGCAAACCTGTTTACTCTTGTGAAAACAACGCTGACTTCGGCAAGCTTTCTCCTTCTTATCGTACTCCTCGTATTACGTCCTTTGAAGAAAAGAAGTACCGCTAGAGAGCTTTAACCATCATTGCCCTCCATATTCTCTTTACATCGATAGAACATCCTAGAAGACCATCGAGCAGCAAGACAAGAGGCGATCTCTTCCTGATTGAATATCAGGGAAAAGATCGCCTCTGTAGTTTATTGCAGATTGCTTAATAATTCACTTAATCGCAATATAAATATCTACTTCTGCATCCTCTGGATTCATCGCTCTCTCATCATAGAGTTCGAAGTCGCCTGTATACGTTCGCTCCATGTCTGAATGGGTAAACAAGTCCCAGATAATCGCCCAGCATTGAGGCACAGTTTCATAAAAAGGGCCTCTTGCTGTTGTGAAAACAGCATATTTTCCAGCGGGAACAAATGCGGTTGTGAGACTTTCAGGAATATCGGTAACCTGCGTCACTTTTAACCCGATAAGAGAAGTGTATAGTCCTAATACACCATTCTCATAATCCGTGTAAAGACCTATTGTCGGGCTATTGGGCAGGGGATTAGTAATGCGCTCACTAATTTGCTCTTGGTAAAACTGCTGCCAAAGCTTCGGAATGCTGCCATTTCCTCCAGATTCTAGTGCGTTGGATGTTCTTGCAGATAGGCCCATTATGTGAAAGGCGTCTAATTGTACGATTTTCGGTTGGATAAGGCTCATTCCTCTCTCTATGGGTTCAATTATATAAGTGGTTAGACGAGTGGCTGCATGCCGCGTTCTAGCCAATCTTCGCGGGTAGGACCATAAACGTCAGGGACGCGGAGCCCGGCTTGACGCATTAGGACGATCATTTCCCCGCGATGATGAATCTCATGGGAAATCAGGACACGCAGCGTAAAGCTGTTGAGCCATGATTCGCCGTACATATCGTGGCTTTCGGCTAGTGTCACATCCGTCCATTGGGATTGGATAGCTGTAGTCAGGGCAGCAGCGGAAGTCCGATACGTATCTGCGATCGTTTTCGCAGAAGACGGCGCGTGCTGTTCTTTGTTTTCTGGCGCGTCGAACTGTAGACCAGTGAGCGAGATCATTTCATGAATGGTCGTTGCGATGTGCCAGCCTAGCTGTCCTAAAGTGCGGAAGTCTGGTGCGATTTGTTGAGCAAGCGAAGTATCCGTCAGTGTGTTTAATACGCGCAGTGTAGTTGTAGATTCATGAGTCCATTCATCAACGAAAGCTTGAATTGTTGTAATCATAAGGAATTCCTCCTAAATTTGTTTTCATCATAAAGTTGGTTTCGGAAGCATATGAACATCCCTAGTATAGACGAGCTCTGCTGACATCAGTATGTCAGTGATCAACCTCATACAGTTTAATTATTTTTTGTGCTTTATCTTTAATAATTTCAACGAGGTGGGTCGGTTCTATAATGCGCAGGCTTGGTCCGTAACTGAGCAGCATCCCATGCAGCCAAGGCTCGTCAGGCTGCACGGCGGTAACAAGTAAGGAGCCGTCGGGCTGTTCGGCTATTTGCTCAGCTTGGAAGTAATCCTCGGCTTGAGCGCGGGCGTTTGGTTGGATATGCAGCACAAGCTTTACATAGTCTGCGGCATCTCTTTTTCCCCAGCGGTAGTCGAGCTGTTCGATCGTTTTTTGTTTGCGTTCAAATGTTCTGGACAGCACCTCAAGTTCCTTCATGCGGGTGAGCCGGAAAATGCGAAAATCCTGGCGAAGCAAACAGAATCCGTATAAATACCAGCCATAGCCTTTAACGACAATGCCCATAGGTTCAGCGGTGCGCACTGATATCTCGCTTTGCGATGTGGTGTATTGAAAGGAGATGAGCTGTGACTGGCGAATGGCGGATTTAAGTGTATTCAGCTTCTCTTTATCTGAGCCGCTGCCTCTCCATGGATTCATGTCGATGAGGAGTTGATTGTTCATATGAGCAACGGTATGCTGCTCGGATTTGGCGACTAGGGCACCGACTTTATCGAGCAAGCTGCCAATTTCTTGATCCCCCATTGTGGAGCGAATTCCTTTTAAACCGACAATAATGGACTGCAGCTCTTCTAAGGATAAAAACTGGCGATCGAGTCGGTATTGATCCATGATCTCATAGCCGCCACTGCTTCCAGAATAGGAGGCAATGGGGACCCCGGCTTGATTAATCGCCTCGACGTCGCGGTATACCGTTCGCAGAGACACCTCAAAGCGTTCTGACAGTTCTTTGGCGCTTATTCTTTTACGGTTTAACAAGAGCATTGTAATGGCGAGCAAGCGATCGATTTTCAAAAAAGCACCTCATCCATTTATTTATCATAGGGATAACATTCGGTTTCGAATTATGTAATTCCTTTGCAGAGGAAACCTGGGTACATAGGGATTTCCGGGTCATGCAGAACGTAGAGCTTTCAATAGATACTCGTCATTTGGAGGAGTCCGCAAATTTAAAAAACCGCCCCCCTACGGTACACAACAATTTATGTTGTATGCGGAGAGGGACGGTTCGGACATTAATGAGCGTTAGCGTTATTTTTCGGCGAAATCGCTGGATCTAGCGCGTATCGCACATACTCTTTGGCGCTTTGTTCTAACTGTTCATCGGTATACTGATGAACACCATCAACGGAGAATGGGGTTAAGTAGTGGGCTCCAATCAGGTTGCTCGTCGCTTGGAAGGGGCGCAGCAGTTCGGCAAGGGTATAGTGATTACGGCCTCCGGGGGCGTAGGCGGTTTCCGGTGAGCCTGTTGAGATTGCGATGAGCAAGTCTTTGCCACGAAACTTACCGCCTTCACTTCCATAGGCCCAACCGTAGGTTAGAACGAGATCTTGCCATTTTTTCAAAAGTGAAGGCGAGCTGTACCAGTAGAAGGGAAATTGCAGAACAATACGATCATGTTGTTCAACAAGCTGCTGTTCAGCGGCAATATCAATTTGTTCATCTGGGTAGGCTTCGTATAAACGGTGAACGGTCACATGATCTTGTTGCTCTATTTCTTCTGCCAAACGGCGGTTGATGCGCGAAGCTGCAAGGTTTGGATGAACGACGATAACTAATGTTTTCATGAATAAGGATGCTCCCTTTATTTTCAGTTGGTTGTATATACATAAATGGTAGACGGCTTGCTAGATAAAGTCAAACCAGTTCCGCATAGATTAGGTGAAATTTGAAATAATAAGGCCGATTGGATATGACTAAGAAAAGAGTTGAGCACAATGCGTACAAGATTATTTAAAGCAGTTCTTCACACCGTTGCGATCAGCGTGCTCTTGGCAGGGTTGCCCTGGTGGGGAGCCAGCATAGCTAAGGCTGAAAACAACGAAGAATTGCCGCCTACAGACCCTAATACTACACAAGAGCAGATTCTACAAACGCGTGAAATTGATGTTACTGGCGATGGGAAGCCAGATCATGTAGCGCTGGTGGGCACCAAGCTGGATAGCTCAAGCCCTTATTATGCGAAGTTATCTATCGTCGTTTCCGGTCAAGGGCAGAACCCGGTTGTGATCCCACTGAAAGGTGGCTACAATCCTCAAATTGTTTTCTGTGACTTCAATGGGGATAAGCTGCCTGAAATTTATGTAGCTGCTGAAACGGGAGGCAGTGGAGGTCTTTCCACCTATTATCTTTACTCCCTCAAAAACAATGTGCCGACAGCAATTCCACTCCCAACGCCTCTTCACGTTGATGCTATGTTCAAGAACAACTATGTTGTGAAGTTGAAAATTAAGGAAACTGGGAAATCTTACAAAATTGATCTCAAAGATAAGAAAGCAGACTACGATCAATTCGGTGTTTACAAAAGCGGCAAGCTGATCAAACCAATCATTGTTGACGTGCATCCTTACGGTATGCTGGCCCCGATCGACATCGAGCATGACGGCGTGTGTGAGTTGAAAGGCGTTCAACGGATTTCCGGTATTGCTAATGCCGATACCATAGCCTATGTGACTTCCATCTGGAAATGGAAAGACGGCAAGTGGGTATTGAAGGATTCCTCGATTAACAAGCAGTACAGAGCTAGCGACGAGTAACACAAATAAAAACACCGCAACTGCTCGCGCATTTAATAAATGCCCAGCGGCTTGCGGTGTTTTTATGTATCCTATGCCCAGTTGCCTTTGCGGAATAAAGGTACACGGCTTCCGTCAGCTGCAATTCCATCGATATTCATTTCGGTGGAGCCAATCATGAAGTCTACGTGAATCAAGCTTTTGTTATAGCCATTCTCGATAAGCTCTTCAGGGCTCATTGTTGTTCCACCTTCAATGGTGAACGGGTAGGAGTTGCCCAAAGCCACATGGCAGGAAGCATTTTCATCAAACAGCGTATTGTAGTAAATGATGCCTGACTGCGAAATAGGGGAGTCATAAGGAACAAGGGCCACTTCGCCTAAATAGCGAGCGCCTTCGTCCATGTCCAACATTTTATTCAGCACTTCTTGACCGACTTCGGCAGTGGCGCTGACCACTTTGCCATTCTCGAACGTCAGGCTGAAGCCATCGATAAGCGAGCCTTGATAGCTCAGCGGCAGCGTGCTGCGAACCGTACCGTTCGTCCCGCCACGAAGCGGCATTGTAAAAACTTCCTCTGTCGGGATGTTCGGCAAGAAGAAGATGCCGCTATCTGTCGTACTGCCCGCAGCTACCCACTGATGTTTAGGTGCAAGCTCGATGTAGAGATCAGTTCCTGGCGCTTGCAAATGCAGCTGCTTGAAGTGCAAGCCATTCAGCATTTCCTGCTTGCTGGTAAGCTGCTGAACATGTGTGTTCCAAGCAGCTACAGGATCTTCGGCATCGGCTCGGGTGAGCTTGAAGATCTGCTCCCACAGCTTCCCGATGCGTTCAGATTCATGGAGGTTCGGGAACACCTTGGCGGACCATTCCGCCGTCGGGTACGAGATCATCAGCCAGTTAACCTGATTGCTGCGCATATAGTGCAGGAAGCCCTCGCGTGCTGTAGCAGTCGTTTTGCTGGAGATGGCGACCCGTTCCGGGTCTACATCTTTGAGCAAGTCCGCATTCGGCGCGTAGATTTGGAGGAAAGCGGCGCCTCCTTTGGCAAGCTCCTCCAAGCCTTTGGCGCGCCACATGGGATACTCGCGCAGCGTGGACTCAGGGGCGTGTTTCAGACGGAGCGCCTTCACTTCATCGTCATCCCAGTCGATGAGGACATCTTTGGCTCCAGCGTCATAGGCTTTTTTCGTTATTTTACGTACAAAATCTGCGCAAGCAATCGGCGTCATAATGACGACGGTTTGATCTTTCTGTACGTTTAATCCTACTCTGATGGCTAGCTCCGCATACTGATCTAAGTAATGTTCGAATGTTTTCATCTCGCTAGCTCCTTTATATTTTAGTAAGATTTAGTGTATGATAGAAAATAAAACTTTAACCCTTGGGAGAAAGGCTGGCAAACAATGGATACGAAGAGCACGCCAACAAGCACTCCATCCAATTTCATTAAGAACATTGTAAACGAAGATTTGAAATCAGGCAAAGTCAGCCAGGTAATCACACGATTTCCTCCGGAACCGAACGGCTACCTTCATATAGGTCATGCGAAGTCAATTTGTCTCAATTTTGAGCTTGCAGATGAATTCAAAGGTTTAACGAACCTTCGTTTTGACGATACGAATCCTGTTAAGGAAGATCTTGAATACGTGGAGTCGATTAAGGCTGACGTCGCATGGCTTGGTTTCGAGTGGGATGGTCTATTCTTTGCTTCGAACTATTTCGACGAAATGTATAATCGCGCCCTTGTTTTAATTCGCAAGGGGCTAGCATATGTAGATGATCAAACAGCTGATCAAATCCGTGAAGCACGCGGTACCTTGACTCAGGCAGGTACTGATAGCCCTTACCGTACGCGCAGCGTGGAAGAGAATCTCGACTTGTTCGAGCGCATGCGCACAGGGGAATTCAAAGACGGCGAGCGCGTGCTTCGCGCTAAGATCGATATGTCTTCGCCGAACATCAATTTCCGCGATCCGATCCTTTACCGTGTCGTTCATGCACATCACCACAACACCGGAGATGCATGGTGCATTTATCCGATGTACGCATTCGCACACCCGCTTGAAGATGCAATTGAAGGGGTCACGCACTCCATTTGCACCCTAGAATTCGAAGACCAACGCCCTCTATACGACTGGGTCATTCGTGAGTGCGAGATGCCGAATGTGCCGAGACAGTATGAATTTGCGCGCTTGAACATAACGAACACGGTCATGAGCAAAAGAAAGCTGAAGCAGCTTGTCGATGAGAAAGCGGTCGACGGTTGGGACGATCCGCGGATGCCGACCATCTCGGGTCTTCGTCGTAGAGGCTTTACAGCAGAAGCGATCCGTACGTTTGCTCGTGAAGTCGGCGTTGCTAGGAGCAACAGCACGGTGGATGCGAAGTTGCTGGATCACTTCATCCGCGAAGACTTGAAGCTGAAGGCTTTGCGCACGATGGGCGTTCTTAATCCGCTTAAAGTAGTTATTACGAATTACCCTGAGGATCATGTGGAGATGCTCGAAGCCGAGAACAATTCCGAGAACCCAGAGATGGGTTCTCGTCAGATTCCGTTTTCCCGCGAGATTTATATCGAGCAAGACGACTTCATGGAAAACCCGCCGAATAAATATTTCCGGTTATTTCCCGGCAATGAAGTGCGTCTGAAGAACGCGTACTTCATTAAGTGCAATGACTTTATCAAGGACGAGAACGGCAAGGTCGTTGAGCTGCATTGCACATATGATGTAGAGACGAAAAGCGGCAGCGGCTTTACTGGCCGTAAAGTTAAAGGAACCATCCACTGGGTGGATGCAAAAAGCGCGGTACCAGCGGAGTTCCGCTTGTATGAGCCGCTCATCCTAGATGATGAAGAGAACGACGGCGCATCCTTCCTTGAAAACCTCAACCCGAACTCATTGCAAATCGTTCATGGCTTCGTAGAGGAGAATATGAAGCAGGCGAAAGCGCATGATAAGTTCCAATTTTTCCGCCACGGCTATTTCAACGTGGACCCGAAGGATACGACGAACGATCATTTGGTGTTTAATTTGATTGTTTCGTTGAAAAGCTCGTTTGAAGTGAAAGCGAACTAAGAAAGAGGCCGAAAGGCCTCTTTTTGTTGAATATATGTTTTGCAAGCGAGTCTGGCCATGCAGTATGTAAGGGTGGACGTCATGCTGCCAGCAAGTCAATAGACCCCCTTTTTAAGAAGAAAAGTCCTTATCTTGTAATAATCTGACTCCCAAAGATGGAAAAAGGTTAAATACCATGAAATAATAGGAATATCATAATATCATACAATAGGGAGTGAGTCGCTTGAAAACCGTATTGGTTGTTGATGATGATCCTAATATTTGTCGGATTACGAAGCTATATTTAGAGAAGAGTGGTTATAGCGTTGAAACTGCTCACGATGGGGACCAGGCGCTAGCGCAGTTCGATAAGCTTAGTCCTGATTTCATAGTGCTAGATCTCATGCTGCCGAAGCGGGATGGGTGGGCCGTTTGTCAGAAGATTCGTGCCATGAGCGACGTACCTATTCTGATGCTAACTGCAAGGGGACAGGTAGAGGAGCGAATTGAGGGTTTGCAAATGGGTGCGGACGATTACTTGATAAAACCATTTGACCCCAATGAATTAGTTGCACGGATTACGACAATTTTGCGAAGAACGACGCTTCGCTCCGATGCGCCTGTTCCGACGAACCTTTACGAAATCGGCAGTTTGCGCTTAGATGCTGGCTCGCACGAGGTCACGGTGGAAGGACATTATGTAGCACTGCCCAAAAAGGAATATGAGCTTCTGCTATTTTTCTTGCGGAATCCGAATCAAGTGTTCACGAGGGAGGAGCTTATCGCGAAAATATGGGGTTGGGACTTCGAAGGTGAGGATCGTGTCGTCGACTTATATATTAAGCGATTACGACAGAAGCTCTCCGCCCTGACACAGAGGCGAGATGATTGGAGTATCCGTACGGTTTGGGGCGTCGGGTACAAGTTTGAGGGTCCGGGCGCATGCTAAATTCTTTTTATCGCAAGCTATTATTCATTTATATCAGTATTACGGTTGTTTCCATTCTAGCGATATCCGGTACGATAGGGTATACGATGAACAAAAATACGTACGAACGCAGCGAAAAGCTTTTACTAGAAAAGGTAGAACAAGTGGAGGCGCTAGCTAAGGATCTATTCGACAATACACTGGTGCAGAAGGATTTCCGCAAGCAGATTGCGACGATTGAGCGAACATCCAATGTACGGGTATCTGTTGTTAAGCATCCGAAATCGAACCAAGATAAATTCTTGTCTGTGGGTGAAACACCTGTGCGCAAGGAATGGGTGGATAAAGTGCTGAGCGGAGAATTGGTAACGGTTCGGAGTAATTTTACCCAAAATAGCAATGTGGAAATGTTAATTGTCGGAGAGCCTGTTCTCATAGAGAATCGTGTGGTTGGCGGCATCTTTCTGTACACGCCCATAGAGAACATTCAAGGTATGATTAATGGTATTAATCGGGCCATTTTAATTTCTGATTTTTTCGTTGCCTTACTAGCTGTAGCGTTGCTGTACTTTGTTTCTCGTCACTTTATGAAGCCAATTCAGTTGATGAGCAAGAGGGCTGAAGCTTTGGCTCTAGGCGATTTTAGGGGAAGGGTTGCCGTCAGGGGTAAGGACGAAATCGCTTCTCTGGCCGGATCGCTCAACCGAATGGCTGGTAAATTGGAGAAAGTCGAAGAGAGCCGTAAACGATTTCTATCTGAAATCTCACATGAGCTGCGCACGCCGCTAACGACGATACGCGCTTCACTGCAGGGAATAGTCGATGGTGTCGTTGAACCGAAAGATGCACATGATTTCATCCAAGTCTCACTAGGTGAAACGCTTCGACTAAGTAATATGGTGGATGATTTGCTTCAACTCTCTGCGTTTGAAGAGAAGCAGGTGAAGCTGGATGTGCAGGAGGTCGATATGAAAGCACTAATGGCTTTAGTGGTCACCCAACTGAAGATGAAGGCGAAAGCGAGGCACATCGAGCTGTTTACTGAGGAGGAAAAGAAGCTTGTTGTGTTCGGGGACGCGGATCGTTTACGACAGGTCCTGATTAATTTGTTGGATAATGCGATCAATCATATTCCTGTAGGCTCATCAGCGGGTATTCGAGTAAATAAAGTGAAAAGCGAACGTTGGATCGAGGTGTGGGATAATGGGCCTGGCATTTCGCCAGATAAGCTTCCACATGTGTTTGATCGCTTCTACAAGGTGGATGAAAGCCGCAATCGTTCTGGTGCAGGGTTAGGACTGACGATCTGCAAGCATATTATAGAGGCACATGGAGGTTCGATTCGTGTGGATTCTCAGCCTGGTAAAGGGACAGTTTTTTCGATTTTTTTGCCGACTTCGCCGATGACAAACTTATGACATATTTATCCGCTAGTATAAAGCTCGTAAGCTAAACACAAACACGAGCCTAGGAGTGATACTTATGTTGAAAAAATTAACAGGATTAGCATTGGCAGGTGCGATCGTCTTATCCGTTCCGGCAGCAGCATTCGCCGAGACGCTTCAAAGCGATACAGCTGCAACGAAGAGCAGTTCCTTCCATCCAAACAAGCAGCTTTTGCAAGACAAAGCGCAAAGCCTTGGCATAGCTACTGAGGGCAAAACGAATGCACAGCTCAAAACGGAGATTAAAGCAGCGGTGTCTGCTCAACAAGTAGAACGATTAAACAGCGTTGCAGTGAAGCTTGGAATCTCAACTGATGGTAAAACAGTCGATCAACTTAAAGCTGAAATTAAAGTGGCAGCTTTAGCTAAGCTCCAGGCCAAAGCGGCAAAGCAAGGTGTGAGCACGGAAGGCAAGACGAGCAAAGAGCTCAGAACCGAGCTACGTGCAGCAGCTTTAACCGAGCTGAAAGAAAAAGCGACCAAAGCTGGCATCTCATCAGATGGCCAAACGGCGAAACAAATCCGAACTGCCTTGGCGCAGGCCCACAAAGCGAAGAAAGCAGAGAGCGTCAACAAGCGAGCTGCCAAACTAGGCATCAGCATAGAAGGTAAAACAACTGAACAAGTTTTGGCTGAAGTGGAGAACGCACTGAAAGCTAAATGGGCCAAGCGCGCTGAAAAAAAATAAAGCGATGAAGTAAACAACCCCCGAGGGCAACCGCGGGGGTTTCGTGTTGTGTCCACCCATGCTGCACATTGCCAACTCCATGTGTACGAAGTAGTGAGCTTGCAGAAGCCCCTATGTTGTGCGGTTCAATACAACGGTAGGTCATTCTAAAGTTTCCTTAATAAACCTATTTTTCTAATTCAATTACAGGTATAATTTTACTGTTAACTATGGTTGCTAGAACTATTTTACTAGTTTAAGTAGGCATAACTAACCAAATTATTAGTATTACGGGGGAAATTGAACAAATGAAAGTTGGATTAGGACGTCGTTGTATATCTCTTATGGCAACCATGACTGTAGCGCTGAGTGCGATTATGCCTACGATGGCGATTGGATCGGAAAGTAAAGATTTTAAGGATACTGCGGATTCTTACGCCAAGCAAGAAATCGCGGCATTAGCAAAAGAAGGCATTATTGCTGGTTATGAGGATGATACGTTTCGACCAGAAAAAGCGATGACTCGTGCGGAGTTGGCCAAAATTATCGTACTCGCTAAAGGACTTACGGAGGAGCCGACGAAAGCAGACTCTTTCACGGATGTGGCTTCGGACAGTTGGTACCGTGGGTATGTCGGCGCACTTGTAGGATCGGGGATTACGCAAGGCACCTCACCGGATACCTTTTCTCCAGATGCTAAGGTGACACGTGAGGAATTAATCGTTTTTTTCATTCGTGCACTAGGCCTTGAGCAGGCGGCTGCCAAGCAGCCTTTGAATAAGAAGGTATCCGATCTGAATCAAATATCCCAGTGGGCACAACCACAGGTATCCTTTGCCTTCGAGATCGGTTTAGTTAACGGAACAGAGACTCCGGAGGGAGCGGTGCAATTCAATCCCAAAGATAGCGCGCAGCGTCAAGCGTTGGCCAGATTGGCTTATGAGTTTAAAGTAAATGCAACGAAGTATACAAGTAAGGCGAATGAAGTAAATAAGGATTTAGTGTCCGCGATCCTAGTTGTTAAAGCGATGGATAATACAACCATTGAAGTGACTTTGGCTGAAACGGTATCCGCTGTCAATAAGGAAGACTTTACGTTTGATAATGAGCTGAAAGTAACAGCGGCTGCATTAAAGTCAGGAAGCAATACAGTCGTTGTACTCACTACAACAGCTCAGGCATCTGGCGCCTCCTATGAACTTTCGTATAAAAAAATGAAGAGCGGTAAAACAGTCGTTGGTGTCGCTGCTATGTTTGGTGGCGGGGGAGGAGGCGGAGGCATTATCATTAGTCCTCCAAGTGTAGTGTTGTCCGAGGCAGCAAAGAAGCTGGCAAGCGGTGCGGCACAGACGGAGATTACATTAATAGAGTCAGGAACCTTCGGGCCAGCGAGCGGCTCACGTACAACTGTTCAAAAGTTAGTCGTGAATCCAGGACGTACAGGTGAAGTCACCTTGCAAAATATTAATGCAGAAGAGTTAGAAATTCGTTCTGGAGCCCTAAGTTCAATTAAGCTAACGAATTCCAAGGTTACAAAGCTAAAAGTAAATGCTGTTGAGAACGAAGGGCAAGACGTTAGAGTTGTAGCGCTAATTGGTGCGGATGTAACTGACACGCTGGTCACTACACAAGCAATTCTCGAATCAGCTTCTTCCCAAGGCACATTTGGTAAAATCAATATCGCAGATGCTGCAAAAGGCAAAAATATAACGCTAAGAGGAAACATTGATAAAGTGGTCACCGTCGAGGTGTATGGGGCAACAATAAAGGTGGAACCTCCTGTGGGTGAGAATCAGCCGCCAACCGTTGTTAATTCTTTGAATTTAGCTGCAAATGTTACCCTTAATACGCTAGCTAAAGCATCGGTGAAAACTGTTAGAGTAGCTTCGTCAAGTCTCGCAATTGTTGTAAAGGGAGAGGGCGAGCTGCGGGAAATTCAAATACCGAGCGATAGCATTGGGACCAGTTTTGAACTAGAGGCAACGGCCAATATCAACAACTTGAATGCTCATGCAAACTATAAGGTCAAAGGCGATGCAGGAGCGATTGCCAAAGTGTCCGACACAGGAAGCGTGAGTATGCAGCTTAGTGATGAGCTGAAAGATAAGGTTAAAGAACAAGCGATTAGTTTAGCTAATCGAGCTATTGAGAATATGAAAGCTACATATGTTTTTGAAACGGATCTTCCACTAGCGGAAGAAGCAAATAAACGAGTAACAATTGCTAAGCGTTACGGCGCGGTAGATAGTGATTATGATATTCGAAAGTTTCAATTTTGGAAAGAAACATTGTTTACTTTAAGAGATGCATTGCCATTTGTAGATCTATTTTATGCGGAGGGCGATTCAGCTGCATCTGTAACGCAGAGACCTCGATTTGCTGAAGCTAAAGATGTGGGTAATAGAGTTGCTATATTCTGGAGCTCTGATAAAGGGAATATCCTTAGTTATTTCTCACCTTTAAATAGGCCTGCTTCAGGCGCTGGTGATGAGGAAGTAACATTAGGAGCTACCGTATACAGTGGTAGCTATACATTTACTAAAAAAATTAAAGTACTAGTTAAGCAGTTTGACTCTCGGGTTACTGACATAAGAAGTTTAAGATCAGATATTGTATTGGTGAAATTTGATCATCCCATTGCTGATTTGAATTCAACTAATTATCAATTTGATAATGGACTGCAAGTCTCAAAGGTGACGAATTATCCGCAGTATAAGAATCTAGTATTATTGACAGTCCAAAATCAAAAAACGGGTGTTAATTATCATTTAACCTATAAAGGTGTCAAAGGTAGTGAGCCCTTAAAAGGTAGCGAACAAGATACCTGCTCAGCTAGCACTTGTCCGTTGAATAGCCAAGGAACAGAGCAGATACCTGTACCTGGAATTAGCGTACCTGGTAGTGTCAAAGGGGAAATCTTTGAAGATCCACACAAAAATGTTGTCAATGCGACAGTAAAATTAAATGGCACAAATATGGTGACACAAACAGATATGAATGGTGTCTATAAGTTTGATCATGTTCCTTCTGGAGTCAGTTATTCTGTGACAGCCACAAAAGCAGATTATTCTACAGTTACAACAGCTAATTTTACGATTGCCTCAGGTGAGCCTTATGAGTTGACTGGGATTCGTTTGTATACAAAGTCGGGTCCAGTACAACGGCTTGATGTGTCTAGTCATTACAACGACCGAGTGGACTTGTCTTGGGTGCCGCCGGTCCGTTTTGATAAAGATAGTAATCCTACCTATACGGTGTATCAAAACGGCCATGAAATTAGAAATGGGATTTCGGAAACAAGGATAGAAATTAACTCTTTACTAGGTGGACAACAGTATTCGTTTGGTGTGAAAGCTTGCAATGAATTCGGCTGCTCAGATGTAGTATCGGTTTCTGTAGAAACTCCGGTACGACTCCAAGTGGATAGCGTTATTCCTTATGATTCGGTGACCAAACGGGTTTACGCAGCATTGGTACAAAGTACTGAAACTAAAAAATATACATTTACAGACGCGGCAGACGGTGCTGACTCTCTGCTTATTAAGGTAACGGATACCGATTATAATCCCACTACAGGGGGGAAGCTGCTGAAAGGTAGTTTAGATGGTTCTGCGATTGATGTTAATTTGCATAGTAAGGGAGTAGTTAATGGCCAAATTAAGAACCTTAATGGTGAAGTTTATTTACAAATTGATTTAATTAAAAAAATCATTCCAGAGGTAGGTCCTTACCTGATTTATAGTATTGGTGGGCTAAAGTATACGATAAACAATAAAGCAAACAATGTTGAATATATATCTATCGTCATTTCATTAGAATAGCTGCATGACATAAAGTGCTTCTCGTCACCGATTATCGGTGATGGGGGGCCTTTATTGGTGTAAAGGCAAAATAAGCGGGTATTTTACTGTCACTAGTGGTTATGACATTAGACTACCCTCTTTCTGCGTTTATGACAATAAAATAGTCTCTTATTCCGTGAAGGGGATTTTCTATGGAGCAGGAAAATGTCACTGGACGTAACAGCATTAGTAGATAAAACAGAATGTATTTCATGCTTCTGATTGCTGCTAGGTCATTTAAACTCAACGATTTAGCTTAGCGTATAAAATCGTTAAAATGTTGGATTTACTCCTTGACACCCCCGTAAACGAGATTCAAAGCACTGCCCAAACATGTATAGTAGCGTGAGCTGCATGGATCGGTGTCCAGGAACGATCGATACTTTGGGCGTAGCCGGGGAGCTACTAGTTACGCATCCCCTCCCTTGTAACTCACGCTGCTAAGTATGCTTGGCCATCATTTCTGGATATCGTTTTCGGGGAGAGATCCGCATCGTAATAGAAAAGTTGATATTCGCCCAAATATGCAAACGAAACAAAGGATTTAAGTGTATATAAGGTATGTAATAAGGAGGTGATGACATGGAAGATCTCATTCAACGGTGCAAACAAAATGATATGTTTGCATTCGGGGAATTATTTGAGGCGTATAGTACAGAGGTTTATCAAACGATATTTGTTTTAGTGCGAGATCGTAGTGTTGCAGAAGATGCAACGCAAGAAACATTCATGCACTTGTTTTCAAAAATTCAGCAGTATGATGAGGCATATCCATTTCGAAATTGGCTGTATCAAGTCGCTTTAAATTTATCCAAAAATTATATTCGAAAGAATCAAAATTGGAATAATTGGCTTAAAGCAGGAAAGGTTTTTTCATGGAACAATGAAGACAGCCACACACCAGAGACTGCATTATATCAAAAAGAGCTACAAGATCATATGATTTCACACATTAAGACGCTCTCAAAAACATCCCAAATGGTAATTACATTAAAGTACTTTAATGAGTTTAAGCAAGAAGAAATCGCTGAAATCCTTAATATACCAGTTGGAACGGTTAAATGGCATATTCACCAAGGTCTGAAAAAACTAAAGAAAAGTATAGGATCAGAAAAAATTAAATTTCAGGAGGGCTTTATTCATGAATAATCTTGATCTTGAAAAAGAAATTAGCCGATCATTAAAAAACTATGCTCGGTTAGAAAAACCTTCTAGCCATTTAAAAGCAAAAACACTGGAAGGAAATCATCAGCAAAAACGTCGTTTCGTTCGAACAAATCATTCAATAAAAAGAAGCCTCTTTGTAGCTACACTATTAATCACTGTATTGGCAGGTGGTACCATTTATGCGGCACCGTACCTAGGGAATTTGTCAAAGGCTCACTTATTTGATATCAATCGTGTGCCGGTATTCGCATCCTCAGGTGATCAAAAAGGTGAATCTAAAACAAATTATGTTCTATCTGTTGATGAAAAAATGAAAGAATTATTAGAAAACACAAAAATTTCTAAATTTGAAATTGAAAAATTATCTCCTGTAGTGCTAAATTTGCCGTCCTATCTTCCTGTAGGCTACAAATTTTCGTATGAATTTGGGCGTGCGGGAGTTGTTGCTTTGGATGTTGAAAAGAACACTGTTAATATCAAAAAAAATGGTGAGATTGAATACTCTGCTTATTTTACAAAGGAAGATAAGCAAACAGCTAATTCAACTGTATCCAAAAATAATAACATCATACTCACTTATAAATATGATCCAAACTTTTCATATAAGAATGCTGTTAACGTTGCTGATATCACTAATACAGAAACAATCAATGGTTATCAAACATTAGAAACAGATAATTCCCTCGATACGTGGATTCCTCTATCGGATATGGCTTTACTTCGTGTAACTGTAACAACCGATTCTGATTCTATAACTAAAGAAACACGTATTCAGATATTACAATCTGTTATTAAACAACTATCTGTGAAATAAAAAAAAGCCCCGTCTAAGCAAGTTAGACAAACTAGTAAACAACCAAATTTACTTTATAAGTCGAAAGGGCTTGGATCAATTTTTGGGTGACTATATTTCAAAAGGCTGTTAACAAGTATGGATTGTCAGGGCTACAGTTAGTTGCGGCAGTAAAGAAAGGAATAGTTACATGGGTTACATTTACATTAGTTCGGGTTTTCTATAAGCGTGAGTACATCGAACTATGTGTTAAACTGTGGTGCATATACCTCAGTGTACAGTGAACTTTGGGCTTTTAAATTACCCGAAATATATTATTCGAAGGATATTTATGTTTGCTATTAATGTAGAAGGACTAATTATTAAAGACAATAAAGTATTGATAGGTAGAAGAAGCATGAATGAAGAACATGCTGGAGGCAAACTTCCTTTAATTGGTGGTACGGTAGAAGAAGGAGGGAATTCTAATGATGTTTTAGAAAATAATTTAAAGCGAGAGATAATGGAAGAGACCGGATTGGAAGTAAATAATTTAAAATATGTTAATAATACTTCTTTTGTAACAGAATCAGGAACAAACGTAATCAATATAGTGTTCTCCTGTGAGTGGTTATCAGGGGATGCTGTGGTACCATGTAATCACTTCCCATTTTAAATAAAAGAATCTCTTGACCCTGACATTAATGTCATAGCATACAATCAGCACAAATACATCCGAAATAAGGAAGGATGGTTTGGCCCATGAATATTTTAGCTATATCAGGAAGCCTCCGTGCTCGATCGTCAAATACGAATCTATTGCATGCAATAGTTACTCTAGCCCCACCGAACACGGAGGTGAGGATTTATGAAGGTATCGGGGAACTTCCGCATTTCAACCCGGATCTGGACAGGGATGAACCACCAGTAGCTGTCCAAACTTGGCGCGACCAATTAAAATGGGCTGATGGTGTTATTCTATGCACACCTGAGTATGCGAATGGAGTACCTGGGGTATTGAAAAACGCATTGGATTGGATCGTTTCGTCCGGTGAATTCGTGGACAAACCGACAGTTGTTATAAGTGCATCTCCTTTACAGACAGGCGGTGAGAAGGCGCACACATCGCTATTACTCACGTTGGAGATGATGACTGCCAATATTACGGGGAAGCTTACAGTCCCTTTGGTCAATCAAAAGGTGAATGAAGCGTATGTAATTACGGATGCAATATTGGAGCAAGAGATCAATCAGGTCCTAGATGGATTACTAGCATCCCAATAGAAAAAGAGTCAGTCTCGCGTTAGCGAAGGGGCTGACTCTTTTTTATACAAGCAAGTTAATTAGACGCATGAAAGGGTTCGATGTGAATATGCACATGCGAGGTTCGATGTAAATCGAGCATGCGTTTTTCAATGAGCTCCGTAATCTCATGGCTTTCACTAACATTAAGCTTATGATCAACGCCAATCGTAACATCGACGAGTTTATTGCTTCCGTGGATGCGGGCTTTGATATCAATGATCTTTTCTACGCCTGCGACTTCTCGGATCGTTTGTTTCATGGTTTGGAGCTCGGAGTCATCAAAGCCATCCGTTAAGGCATGGGTCGTATCGCGGAAGATCGTCCACGCGGTCTTACAAATAAGGAAGCCGACTAGCAGTGCTGTTAAGGGGTCCAGCCAGGGTAAACCAAATTGCGAGCCAAGAATCCCGATGAAAGCACCCAGGCTGACGAAAGCGTCAGAGCGATTATCTTGTGCCGCTGCCATTAAGGCGTGGCTGTTAATTACCCTAGCTAAGCGAATGTTGTAGCGGTAAACCAGATAAATTACAATGGCGCAAAAGAGCGCCGTCCAAGCTGCGATCGCGCCTGGTGTCTCCATGGTCGGAACGGTAAACTTCAGTATGGATTGGTACAAAACTTGTAAACCAACGGCAAACATAAGAAAAGAAGCCAACAGAGCAGCAACTGTCTCAGCCCGAAAATGGCCGTAACGATGGTTGGCATCGGGTGGTTTACGAGATATTTTCAAACCGATTAAAACAGCGAGCGAAGCGATAATGTCTGTAGCATTATTAAGACCATCAGCTAATAAAGCCTCGGAGTTTGTTGAGTATCCAATGATAAGCTTCACGGCGGATAAGAATAGATAGGCGAAAATGCTAAGCCAAGCGCCTCTTTCACCTTGTTTGATATCTCGATAGGTGGTCTCCATGTGTACCTCCACTTTTTTCACGTGTTACAGGTTATGGTACCCGATGAAATCGGTGTGGGTCTAGAGAAACAGTGTTGTTACCATCCCCAAAAATCTGAGGAAGCAAACAATGTTGCCCATACCCAAGTCGGAGAACGGGAGCACTTCAAGCAAAATAGGCGTTATTTGTGCTGTTCACCGTGTTGAGGTTGCCCTAAGAACGCTATGGGAAAGCGATTGTCAGGTATTGGCTTTCTTGCTATGATGAAAGTGCAAAGGCACGAAGCGCTTAATTTGAGAGAAACATAAAGGTGGCTACCCGATGAATCGTATTGAGGCCGAATTCAGTAATCTGGTGAAGGCTTACCGCAAACGGCATATGGGTAAAGGGCCAGAGCGAGTAACGACGACTTTCTCCAAGCATTGGGCCATATGCGAAATGGAAGGTAACTTGTCCCCTGTGGAGAGGTTCATAGCGAAGACCGACGATGGCAGGCAAATGCTCCGTACGGCTCGCACCGAAATGGTTAAGGAGATTTATAGAGACCATCCGCCTATCGAGATGGAAGCGTTGCTCGGGGCGAAGTTTGTGCGATTGTTCGTCGACATTGACATTCAACAGGACTCGGGGATGTCGGTATTCGTATTTGATCAGGATTTGGAAAAAAAGTTTTGTAAATAACGGCTGTTACATATACATAAGTATGGTGCTGTTGGCACTTGGTAGCGAACCTGCTGGAGACTAACCACTACGAAGCGTATCACTTGGATTCTTTTTCTCAAAGAATCAGAGGGTCTGTTTCGTGGTGGTTTTTTGCTTACATGTATGCAGGTCTGTGAAACGAGAATGTCCGAAAAATGAAAAATGAAGTAAAAAGCGAAAAGGGGCTAATGCAAGATGGGGAAAACAAAACACTCGGGGCCTGTGAAGCTGCCCGCAAAGCCAGATCCGAAACTGTGGGTTAGCGCGATGCCATTCGGTCTTGGCAAAATCAAGCCTCGCCATATCCGCGAAACGGCCAAAATCGCTTGGCAGAATCGAGATAATCTGCCTTATGCGTATCGCATTTTGACGCAGGGGGTATGTGACGGCTGCGCACTTGGCGTGTCTGGACTTTACGACCAAACCCTAGCTGGTCCGCATCTGTGCACGACTCGGCTTAACGTGCTGCGCCTGAATACGATGCCCGCGATCAGCGAAGAGCTGCTGCACACGGATATCGACGAGCTTCGCCGCATGAACAGCACTGAGCTGAGACAACTCGGACGTATTCCGTATCCGCTCATTCGCTGCCAAGGAGAGCGGAAATTCAGACGCGCTAGCTGGGATGAGGCGTTGGATATGATCGCGGCGAAGATCCGGGCAATCGATCCGAAACAATTGGCATTCTACTTGACGGCGCGAGGTATCACGAACGAGTCGTATTATGCGGCCGCGAAGGTCGCGAGGTTCCTCGGTACGAGCAATATCGACAATGCTTCCCGTATTTGCCATTCGCCGTCGAAAACGGCGTTGAAGCGTTCGGTAGGTGTCGGCGCTTCGACATGTAATTACAAGGACTGGATTGGCACGGATGTGCTGGTATTCTGGGGCAGCGTGGCCGCGAATAACCAACCTGTGTCAACGAAATACATGTATGCGGCCAAGCGCAAAGGGACCAAAATCATTGTTATTAACCCGTACTACGAGCCCTCAATGGAGCAGTACTGGATTCCCTCGATTGCCGAGTCCGCCCTATTCGGCACGAAGCTAGCTGACGATGTGTATCAGGTGAACATCGGCGGCGATATCGGCTTCATGAACGGCGTTATGAAGATTTGGTTTGAGATGGAGGAGCGCCAGCCGGGCTCCGCGATTGACCATGCCTTCGTGCAAGCGCACACGAAGGGCATCGGCGAGCTGCGCGCTCACGTGGCGCAGCAGGATTGGACGACGTTGGAGCAGTCGTCCGGTATGACCCGCGAACGCATGCGCGAGTTCGCAGAGCTGTTGGCCCGTGCCAACAGCGCGGTGTTCGTGTGGAGCATGGGGCTCACGCAGCATCGCTTCGGCACGGACAACATTTCGCAGGTGGCGAATCTCGCCCTCCTGCGGGGATTTCTGGGCCGCGAGCATTGCGGGCTGATGCCCATTCGCGGCCATAGCGGCGTGCAGGGCTCCGGCGAAATGGGCGCCGATCCCTTCAGCCTGCCTGGCGGCGAGATCAACAGCGCCGCCGACCGCGCGCGCATCGAGCAGCTATGGGGCTTCGAGCTGCCAAGCTGGCAAGGGGACATTGTCGGCGTCACCCTAGAGAACGCGCTCCTGCCTGACGAGCAGGAGCGGAAACTCCGGATGTTCTACACCTCCGGCGGCAATTTCTTAGAGACGATGCCGGACCCGGATTTCGTCCGGCAAGCCTTAGAAGCCATCGATGTCCGCGTTCACCAGGACATTATTCTTAACACCTCTACGCTGCTGGATGCGCAGGAGGCTGTCGTAGTGCTGCCCGCAATGACGCGCTACGAGCAGCCTGGCGGGGGCACGTCCACTTCCACGGAGCGAATGGTATACTTTTCGCCAGAGATCGCGGGCCCGCGCATCGGCGAAGCTCGCGCAGAATGGGCGATTTATGTCGATCTCGCCCGTCGGGTGAAACCCGAAGCCGCGGCGCTGCTAGGCTGCGGAAGTGCGGAAGCGATCCGAGCAGAGATGGCTAAGGCTGCACCCAATTATGACGGCGTCCAGCATTTGAAGGATCGCGGGGATGTGTTCCAATGGGGTGGCGCTTGGTTATGTGAGGACGGGGTTTGTCCGACTC
Source organism: Paenibacillus sp. SYP-B3998 (assembly GCF_010820665.1). Taxonomy (GTDB): domain Bacteria; phylum Bacillota; class Bacilli; order Paenibacillales; family NBRC-103111; genus Paenibacillus_E. The sequence continues at coordinate 290,239 of NZ_JAAIKC010000005.1, forward strand.
CAGATGGTTACGGCGCACTGCTGCCGATCGAGCTTCCCGAGCTGCGCAAGCCAGAAGGGCACTTCGCGGTGACAACGCGCCGCGGCAAACAATTCAATTCGATGATCTACAGCGACGTCGATCCGTTCAATGAAGCAGATCGGTACGATGTATTAATACATGATGATGATGCAACCGCGTTAGCGCTTAACGAAGGGGAGGCAATCGTGGTTTATAACAGTTACGGCAGCATGCATGGCAGGGTAAAGCGGGCTGCTGTGAAGGCAGGCAATATCGAGGTGCATTGGCCAGAGGGCAACACCTTAATTCCAAAAGGCGTGTATGAGCAGTATGCAGGAATCCCGGAGTACAATACGGCTGTCATTGTTGAGAAAGCGGAGACTTATCACGCCCACAAGGACACACGTTATGTGGAAAAGCGGATTCAAGAGTTGGAAACCGAAGTGGAGTGAGTCAGATGGATGAGGAACAGACATCTAGTACGGAGCATGAAAATCGGGATGAAGGAGAGCCGCTTTCACTAGATGCAGGTAGTCGTTCTTCTAAGACAACTTGGCAAATCTATCGTTACAACGGAATAGAAATGCTAGAGCAAGAAGATACGGTAGCTACAGAGGCGCCTCTTACTATTAAGATCGCCGGGGATGAATTCGCGACATTAGTGTGCACGCCGACGGACGTAGTCGATTTAGTAACCGGTTTTCTGGCTTCCGAGGGGATTATTCGGTTTGTAGATCAGATTGAGTCGCTCTCCTATGAGGAGGATCGGGGCTATGCGCATGTGAAGCTGCGGCATTTGCATCAGCTTAATCAAGCAATGGTATCGAAAAGGTTTATCGGGTCGTGCTGCGGGAAAAGCCGCCAGTTTTACTTTCACAATGACGCCCAAACAGCAAAAACCGTCCGCACTCCCTTGCAAGTCTCGGCCGAGCAGTGCTTTCATTTGATGAGGGGCATGCAGGAGCAATCTGAGGATTTTCGAGCTACTGGGGGCTTGCATAATGCGGCTTTGTGTACGGCTAGTGAGCTGCTGCTAACAAGAGCGGATATCGGCAGACATAACGCATTGGATAAAATTTATGGACATGTGCTGCGCCATCGCATCCCTGTTCGTGATAAGCTTATCGCGTTCAGCGGGCGTATCTCCTCCGAGGTAGCGCTGAAAGCAGCCAAAATTGGCGTAGGCATTCTGCTCTCGAAGTCCGCGCCGACGGATTTGGCGCTGCGACTGGCAAGTGATTTGGGTATTACCATAGTTGGTTTCATTCGTAGAGATCAACTGACCGTTTATACGCATCCAGAGCGGATAAAGGAATGCCAATAGAACTATTTTCATGGGAAATGTTGTATTGTTCCTCTGGGTTCATTATGCTAGACTCTAGCAACTTCAAACATTTGCCAAGAGAGGAAGACTAAAATGGGGAAATGGAATAGAGAAATGAAGAAAGGCATCGTCTCCTTGATCGCTGCTTTCATGGTTGTATCTTGGGTCGGCATAGCACCTGCACGTGCGGCTGAGGTAAACACGGAGGTGCCTAAGGTAATTGAGCGGACTTCGCCTTCGGTCGTTGCGATCATTGGCAAGCCTTCTTCAGAAGCCGATAAGACGTTGGAGAAAAATCGGTTTAATCTAGCGCATGGAACAGGTGTTATCGTAGAGTCGAATGGCGTCATTGTAACGAATGCGCACGTTGTTAAAGATATGAAAAATATTGTCGTCGTTACCTCGGATGGCACTACGTATAACGGTCATGCGACGAATATTGATGAAGAAAGCGATTTGGCTTTGGTCAAAATAGAGGCAACAGGTCTCTCACCTGCGAAGTTTGCTTCCTCATCGGATATTAAAGTAGGCGAAACCGTTGCAGCAATCGGCACGCCAATCTCCTTCGCATTGCGGAATTCCGTAACTGTAGGGATTGTGAGCGGTCTCGATCGTTCGGTGAATTCCCAGTATCAGCTTATTCAAACGGATGCCGCGATCAATCCAGGCAATAGCGGTGGTGCGCTAATCAATATGAGTGGCGAAGTTATCGGCATCAACACGATGAAATATGCGGAATTTGGCGTGGAAAATCTCGGGTTTGCGATTCCCGTGGATACGGTTAAATATGTATTGAAGCATTTTCAGCTTTATGGCAAAGTGAAGCGCCCTTATTTGGGGTTAGAGCTGGAAGAAAGCTGGGAAGCTGTTGTGGGCTTGCCAAGTTCAACTGGTTTACGCGTCGCTTATGTCGATCCCGATTCACCGGCTGCGGGGGCAGGCGTTAAGCAAGATGACCTCATAACTTCTATTGGCAGCAACAAAGTAAAGACGATGGTGGATTATAACGAGACGCTCAAGAAATATTTGCCGAATGATAAGGTCAGTGTGACGGTTCAAACCGGCAGTTCGGAAGTTACGAAATCCATCACTCTTGGAGAATCACAAACACAAGAGACCAAATGGACGGACGATGCGGACGATGCGAGCTTGGATGCAGACCGAGGTAAAACCAAAATTGGCGACAGCCACTTCGGATGGTCGATGAAGTATCCGGCCGGTCTTGTGAAGAGTCATCAATCAGAAGAGGGGGATTCTGTCAGCTTTGTAGATTCAAAAGGCGAGTTTTCCTTATTGATTCAAGTAGACAGTAATCAAAGCGATGAACTATCGCCAACGGCACTTTTGAACAAGCTTGTCGGTGATGACGAGAGTGATTATGATAGTGCGCCTTCTACAATTGTTGAACGTCAATATGTGAAGCGCGAAGGAAATCCATATGGCAAAGTCGTCGGTCGTTCCGGTGATCATGGCTACATTCAGACGCGCGGCTACCTTAGCAAAGGAAGCTTGTACACCGTTCAATTATTTGTGACCAAAGACCACTATAACAACGATTTTAAACAAAATAGTTATAATGATTTGTTGGATAGCTTTCAACCGGATTTTAATGATAAGGATGAATCATTGAAAGATATTTCCGTCTATTCGACGGGAAGCACGACGTATACAAACGAATATGGTTTATCCTTAGACCTCCCTGCAAGCTGGCAGCAGGGCAGTTATACGGGAGGCTCTTCCTTTTATAGCGATGACTATACGCGAACCGTGCATATTAACGTAACATCGGCATCTTCGGGCGATACGCTGAAGTCTTGGGTAGATCGTCAGCGCAAGCAATTTGAAGAGGTCTATGCGTCCAAGTACCGCAAGGTCAATGAGCCAGAGGAGCTTACATTAGCAGGCGTGCCTGCTTTGAAAGTATCCTATTCCAACTCACTGGGCAATAAGTGGACAGCCGGGAATTCCCTCTTTTTTATTAAGGATAAGTATAAGTACGAGGTCGAGTTTACCTATCCGCAAGAGGCTGACGAAGAGGAGACGGCGGAACTGCTGTCAACGCTGACCTCATCCATCAAGGTAGAGAAAACAAACATGGATCAAGAGCTTGGTTTTATCCAAGATCTTGATGAGCTTCAAGATCCGAATCGGACGGTTCCGTACAAAAACGATAAATTTAAGTACACGCTGCAACTTCCTGAGAATTGGTCGAGCGATAATTCTTACGACAGTAAGGATCAGGGCAGCAAAACCTTCGTCTTTACAGGCGGACATTTGCTCGTCCATGCCGATCCGAAGGCAACTTACGAGGAGCTAGTCAAAGCGGAAGAGGCGAAGCAGAAGAAAAGCCATGAAAACGACAGTGAGTATACGTATACAGCTTCCGATGTTACACTATTCGATGGCGTGACAGCGAAGAAATATGTTGTCCATTACGCAAGCTACAAAATCCCGTACCAAGAAACGGTTTACATTTTCCGCAAGGGCAGCATCTCTTATGCGGTGAGCCTGCGTATTGATGAAGCCGTACAAACTGAGGCCAATGAGGCTCGGTTAAATAAAGCGTTTGATTCGATGAAATTTTTGGATAGTGCTAAAAAGTAAACGAATTCGATGAAAAAAGCTTCCGTTAGCTGCAGCTAGCGGGAGCTTTTTTGGAGTTAGGTAAAGCTTGATTTTCAGCCGCAATAGGAGATTGCTCAATCTGCACACGCGTCACTTGTCGGTGATCTTCTTTGTTTCTAAATATCTCTGAAAGGTTAGGTTATCTATGAAGAGCAAGGGATTGCGATGGCTCATTGGGCTGTTTTTCGTTGGCTACACATGCTGTCTGCTTTATTGGATGTTTATAGGTTTCGGCCGAGGTATACATAGGGATGCTTCCTTTTCCTACAATCTCATTCCTTTACGCACGATAGGTTTATATTTATTTCATATGGATGCATTTCCGTGGAGAGTGTGGGTTATTAATCTATTTGGCAACATGGGTGTGTTCATGCCGTTCGGGATTTGTATGCCTTACTTATTCCGTCCAGCAGCTCGGTACAAGATATTTATTTTGTTATTCGGTTGTCCGTTAGTTGGTTTAGAAGGATTACAAATGCTGCTGAGAGTAGGTAGTTTTGATGTGGATGACCTCATTCTCAATGGACTTGGGGCTAGTGCTGCCTATGCCTTCTATATGCACTTTCCAACTTTTAAGAGAAAATTTATTGGGGCTGAATGAAGATGAGGTATAAAAATGTGCCATTTTCCTCACCATAGCCGTTGTAACGAATTTACTTAAGGCAGGAGGGTGTCCAGATATGACAATCCAAGATTCAAGTTTGCAGTCGCAGAATCCCGTATCTTCAGCGCAAAATTCGGTGGGTAACGTACATTATGCGGTTTCTCACGCGCTGTCTCATCCGACGGAGCAAACGATTCAAGAAGCTCAGAATGCGATCGCGCAGGCCGAAAGAGCGATGGAACAAGCGAAGTCTCATTCGGATCAGCCAGCCGTGCAGCAAGCTCAGCAAGAACTAGAGCAAGAGAGATCACGATTTCAAAGTCTTCAATAAAGTGCAAAACAACCCTCGTCCTTTTTTTAGGATGGGGGTTGTTTGCATTGGAGCTGTTTTATTTGCTATAAAGTACATAACCCGGATCTTTCGGCACTTCAATGGCGATAATACGAATGCCTTCTTCATTATCGGCCTGCAAACGAAGGAACTCGACTTCTTGCGAGGCTTCGACAACCGCGAAGTCCTTGTGCGCCAAAGCGTGGGTACTGTCAGCCGCGGTACTCGTGCCTTGACCTCGAATGACGAGTAGGGCAAGCAGGCGACTTGATTGCAGCTTGTAGCTAAACTCGGTACCTGGTTGCAAAGTCCAGTCGAACATCGAGACCTCGGTATCTAACCGAATGGGTGCTCCCCCACCGATAACCGTTTTAACTGTTGTAGGTCCTTCGAGGCTGCTTGGGAACTGCTCGTGGTTATACTGTTTATAGGTAGCAGGTTGTTTCACTGTTACGTTCAGGTTCGGTTCGAACCAGATTTGCAATCCTTCGCTTCCGACTGTGCGGAATGCCTCGGAGTGAGATATCCCTGAGCCTGCTTGAATGACCTGAGCGCCACCACGGCTAACTGTCTCCAATGATCCAAGAGAATCACGGTGCTCGACAAGGCCTTCAATAACATAGGTTACAATTTCGAACGCTTTATGTGGGTGCATGCCGATTTCGGCTACATCTGTAGATTTACCCCATGCCCAGTAGAAGAGCGAACCGACGCGATCAACTGCGGCTTTCTCACCGGGAAAGCTAATTGGGCGCTGTTCAACGAATTTGCCGCCATCAAATGCGCCAACGCCTTGCTGCGTATACGGAAATATGCGAATGTTCATCATAGATACACCCCTTTGTAACTATATATTATTTAATAACTAACTTTATGTAAGTAATTATAAGACCTTTATCATTCGCTGTCAATGAGCAAGGATATTCTGCTAGCGTCGGCTTGGCTTGACGGAATGTTCGCTTTCCTACTACAATATGTAGTGTAGGGAGTGTTCACGATGAGAATGCAAAATTTCAAGATCCAGAGTAGTGGACTTGGTCGCTTTTTTGGACCGCTCGAAGCTAAAATCATGGAGATTTTATGGAGTTCAGATTCAGAAATTACGATTAAAGATGTACACCATAAGCTTGATCAAGAGAAGGCAATGTCGTTCAATACGGTTATGACGGTGATGAATCGTCTGGTAGAGAAAGATATTCTTCAGAAACGACCGCTTATTCGCTCTTTTGTTTACTGCCCTGTTATGTCGCGCGAAGCTTTTATGGAGGCACAATCCAAGGAGCTGACGTTTGATTTGATCGAAGAGTTCGGCTCGCAAGCTGTTGTGCATATGGTAGACGCTCTGGATCAGGTAGACCCAGCGCTGCTAGATCGTTTGGAGCAGAAAATCAAAGAATTAAAAAAGGATAGATAATACATGTGGGAAACTCGGTCCAAATGGATGCTGTATGCTTCTTTGGTAACAGCAGGCTTCATTTTACTTCAAATGGCCTTCTTCTCCTTGCACATGCTGTTCGGTATTCGTATCTCTTTTAATGTGTTCAAGGTATGCTTTGATCTCTTTCGTGTTCTAAAGACGCCATGGGTATGCAATATTTTTCATTTGTTCGTTCTATATACCTTTCTGGCGTGTTTTTGGGTTGTTGGCAGACAGATTGTGGTCTCACTCAGATCCGCCAAGCGACTTGTCCGCTACCAAGATGCGCAACTCACTGAACGGTATGGGAATGAGTATCACTTAGAGCAACATGAACTGATTGTCATTCAAAATAACGCGCCAGTTGCCCTGACGCTTGGTGTAATTAGACCGAGAGTTGTCGTGTCCACTGGTCTCCTTCAAATGCTCGATCATCGAGAGCTGGAGGCCGTGATGGAACATGAGAAATTCCATGTTAAGCATCGCGATCCGTTAGCTATCTTCTTGTTATCGATGCTTTCCGTTGCCATGTGGTACTTCCCCTTGTTTAGGTGGGTACTGGACAAATACAAAATTATTATTGAAATTATGGCGGATCAATTCGCTTTATCCAAGCGTTGTACGACTGCCGAGTTGGGCAGCGCGCTGCTGAAAATGCTGAAATTCGGAAAAGCCCCACATCCATCGGTGTCTTATGCTTCCTTCGCGGAAACGTCAATTAACCTGCGGATTATTCACATTTTGGAACCACACACAGAACTTTCTCTGAAGATGCCAATTATGCGGACTCTGATTTCCATCATAGCTCTGATAATTCTAGTGACCTTCACCTGAATAGAATAAAGCTATATAGAAGTCCTGCGGCCTATGGTCACAGGACTTCTTTGGCTTCATGACTCCTAATCATGCTCTTTCAGCTCTAATTCCTCGAGTGTGTAACGATTGCCCCATAGAAATTCTCTATCGTAGTTTATTGAGTCTCTGCTGACGAATCGCGCGATAGCTGCAATTGCGCCTCCGCCCACGATCCCAAATGCGAGTATCCAGCCCATTAAAGCAAATACCTGATCGACCATCCGGACTCATCCCCTTTGCAAGGCCTTTATACAAACCTATGCCGCCTAATTATGAAACATGTGTGACAATGGCTGGAAAGGAAGACAATTGATTATAGTCGTTTTATCCTGTTGACACTTTCATGCGAAGGGTGTTAAGATCACTTTTGTAATGATGAACATACAACTTTTGGAAAAGGAGGGTTTCAAGATGAATCGAATTTTTATGGATCGGGATGCGCATCAGGGGTTAAATTCCAACCTTACAATTTCATATCATGTAACCCGTCCGCCAGCTGCGCTGCTTATCGTTTAATCACGCAAGGTTGCTGTCGCAGCCTTCACATACGCTTGATAAAAGCGCGGGTTACGAAGTTAGTTCGTAACGTGCGCTTTTGTGTTTTTCAAAAGGCATATCGCTGCGCGCGATATGCCCTTTTTGCGTGAATAGCTGCGCCTAAATACCTTAGGCTGAGTGCGCTACTTGAGAGGAGTGAGTTATTCCTAATGTTTACTGTATTAAAAAAATTAAGTTGGTTTTTTCGAATGAACTGGAAACGATACACCCTTGCTGTCGGGCTTCTTATTCTGGTCGGCTTCATTGATGTGATCCCGCCCAAATTAATCGGTTATGCGATTGATGGCATTCATATGGGAACTTTAACAGGGACGAAGCTGTTCCAACTGCTTGCCTTCTGGGGCGTGCTTATCGTGCTTGGCTATGCGATGACCTATGTGTGGCTCTACCAATTATTTGGCGGCGCATTCGTACTAGAACGAATTTTGCGTTCTAAGCTTATGAGGCATCTGTTGCGAATGACGCCAACTTTCTATGAGCGCAATCGCACGGGCGATCTCATGGCAAGAGCGACCAATGATTTGCAGGCGGTGTCTGCGACCGCAGGATTCGGAATTTTAACCTTCGTAGATTCGACTTTGTTCATGCTGACGATTCTTGGCATGATGGGTTTTTTCATTAGCTGGAAGCTAACGATCGCATCGATTTTGCCGCTGCCGATTATGGCTGTAGCGATCACGATTTATGGAAGCCGTATCCATGAGCGGTTTATGCGAGCTCAGGACGCTTTTGGCGAGATGAATGATCGTGTGCTGGAGACCATTGCCGGTGTACGTGTCATCCGAGCTTTCGTACAGGAGAAGGCAAGTCAAGACAGCTTCAAAAAAATGACCGATGATGTGTATCGTAAAAATATTGACGTGGCACGGATCGATTCCTTATTTGAGCCTACGGTGAAAATTCTGGTAGGGATCTCCTATTTAATTGGATTGTGTTACGGCGGTTACATGGTATTTCATAGTGAACTGACACTTGGCGAAATGGTTTCCTTCAATGCATTCCTAGGAATGCTGATCTGGCCGATGTTCGCAATTGGCGAGCTGATGAACATTATGCAGCGTGGGAATGCATCGCTAGATCGAGTAAACGAAACACTGGGCTATAAACCAGATGTCACGGACGCGCCTGACGCGACAACACTGCTGCTGCCGCACTCCATTACGTTTAAGCAGGTGACGTTCCGTTATCCGTCGTCCTCCATCGATAATTTGGTGAATATCTCCTTTGAATTACAGCGTGGGCACACGCTTGGTATTGTTGGTAGAACGGGTAGCGGCAAAACAACGCTGCTCAAGCAGTTGCTCAGGGAATACCCGCTCGGTGAAGGAAAGATCGCTGTATCGGATATGTCTATTGAGCAATTGAAGATCGACACGCTGCATGGTTGGATTGGGTATGTGCCACAGCAGCCGATTCTATTCTCCAAAACAGTAAAGGAAAATATTATGTATGGCGGCAGTCAAGGGACGGAAGCTGAGCTGATTCAAGCGCTTGAGCTTGCAGCCTTCCGCAAGGACGTCGAATTCCTTCCCGAGGGCTTGGAGACGCTGGTCGGCGAAAAAGGTGTAGCTTTATCAGGTGGGCAAAAGCAGCGTGTATCTATTGCGCGAGCGCTTTATGTGAATCCGGAAATCTTGATGCTGGATGATGCGTTGTCAGCGGTCGATGCCAAGACAGAGGCAGAGATCATCCGCGGTATCCGCACCGAACGCGCTGGCAAAACAACGCTAATCACGACGCATCGGCTCTCAGCTGTACAGCACGCGGACTGGATTTTAGTGCTGGACGAAGGCTATGTTGTGGAAGAAGGTACACATGAGCAGCTACTGGCGCTTGGAGGCTGGTACAAAGAGCAGTACGACCGACAACAACTGGAAGAACAGATAGAGGTATAGAATTTATTAGAAAAGAAGGTGAGAATCCTTATGAAACATACAGGTAAGCGATTATTTCAATATGCGATGCTGTTCAAAAAGCCCTTGATTATTGCCCTGCTGTTCTTGGCGGCGGCGGTAGCTACAGAGCTATCGGGGCCTTTCATTGCTAAGCAGATGATTGATCGTCACATCCTCGGTATCGAAAAACCGTGGTATGAGATCGCGTCCGTAAATCAAACCGACAAAGTCGTTCCTTATAACGGTAAGCAGTACAAGCGAAGCGATAATTTCGCTGAAGGCGAAGCTAAGGGGAAGGAGGTTCGAATTTTACAGGCGGGAAGCCAGTTCGCTTTGGTCGAGCAGGCGATTTCCTTTGATGGGGCACGCAAATTAACGGATGGACAGCTCACGATCACTCAAGGCGCCGAGAAAGCGGTATATCCAGCTAAGAAGCTAAGCATTCAAGAGCTTTACATGTTTTATGAGCCTGAATTTATGAATTTAATGAAGCTAGGGGCCATTTATTTGGTGCTCGTTATTGTGGGGGCTGGGTTTTCCTACGGGCAGCACTACTTACTCCAGGCTGCCGCTAATCGTATTATTCAGCGGATGCGAACCGATGTATTTGCCCAAATCCAAAGACTGCCGATTCATTACTTTGATAATCAGCCTGCCGGAAAAGTAGTGTCGCGTATAACGAATGACACCGAGTCCGTGAGGGAGTTATACGTGCAGGTGTTGGCGAATTTTTTTACAGGTACGATTTATATCGTAGGAATTATTGGGGCCTTGTTCGTATTAGATTACCGGTTGGCGCTATTTACACTACCGATCATTCCCATGCTATATCTATGGATTGTGGTTTACCGGAAATATGCCTCTCGTTATAATCACGAAATTCGCGAGCGACTCAGCTCCATCAATGGAATGATTAATGAATCCATCCAGGGAATGACGATCATTCAGGCTTTTCGCCGACAAAAGGAATCCATCCAGGAGTTTGAGCAACTAAACGATGAATATACGAGTTACCAAAATAAAATGCTTAGTTTAAACTCGATCACTTCGCATAATTTGATGAATGTGATTAGGAACTTATTTTTCTTCGGTTTAATCTGGTATGTAGGCGGGAGTTCCCTGAACACCTTGATTACAGTCGGCGTACTGTATGCTTTCGTCGATTATCTCAATCGGATGTTCCATCCGATGACTGGTATCGTCAATCAACTGCCGAACCTTGAGCGAGCGCTTGTGTCGGCAGACCGCGTGTTCGAGCTGTTAGACGAACAAGGGATTGATGTAGCGGATGGCAAATCCGCTCGTTACCTGGGCAACGTTAAGTTCGAGAACGTTCGCTTTGCGTATAAGGAAGGGGAAGATGTGCTTAAGAACATTTCCTTTGAAGCGAGGCAGGGGCAGACTGTTGCGTTGGTCGGGCATACAGGTTCTGGCAAAAGCTCGATTTTGAATCTGCTGTTCCGCTTCTACGATGTTAACGAAGGTCGTATCACGGTAGATGGCCGTGATGTGCGCGACATGCCCAAACAGATGCTCCGTGAGCATATGGGTATCGTCCTGCAGGATCCCTTCCTCTTCACAGGGACGATTGCATCCAACGTAAGCTTGGACGATCCGTCCATTACCCGGGAACGGGTCGAGCGGGCACTTACCGACGTGGGTGCCGTGGAGATGTTCAGGAGCTTGCCTCAAGGCATCGATGAGCCTGTAATCGAGAAGGGCAGCACGCTGTCGGCAGGTCAGCGGCAGTTGGTGTCCTTCGCTCGGGCGCTGGCCTTCGACCCGGCGATCCTCATTCTCGATGAGGCGACAGCCAGCATCGATACAGAAACCGAGGCCCTCATACAGGCCGCGCTCGATGTATTGAAGAAGGGGCGCACCACCTTCATCATTGCCCACCGTTTGTCGACGATTAAGAACGCCGACTTGATCCTTGTGCTTGACCATGGCGAGATCGTCGAGCAGGGCAGTCATGACGAGCTGATGCAGCAGCTCGGCCGTTATTATCAGATGTACCAGCTTCAGCAGGGACATCGAGAAGCCGCGACCGCTGCGGTGGAAGAGGCGAATGTCAGCTCCGTCACAGAGTAGATGGAGCGTGGGGTTTAGCAGAACGGTGCGCAGAGATGTGCGCCGTTTGTGGTATTTCGGTTTTTGAAATGGTCAGTTAACCCCCAACTCACGAGGACAAAGCTCGTTAATAGGGCTAACGACTAATGTTTGTGGCTATGCTACAATGAAAGCGCAAGGCAATCCCTTATCTGAAATGGAGGAACTTCATGCGTCCTGATACGATTCGCATTTTGAACCTATTGCAAGTAATATCCGAAATTGCAATCGGCATTGGTTATTTACTCGGTCTTATCCCGTTCGTGTATTTGTGGTCGAGCGCCTGGGTCATTCCACTTGTATTTGTAAGCTTGATATTCGCGCTGCTCACTCGCAACGGTACGACTACTTTGACGATTGTTAATGTGGTGTTGTCGTTTCTAAGCTACATTCCTATTGCAGGCTATTTGTTCCGTGCAGCAGGCATTGTAATTAATTGGATCAACGTACGGTCGATTACGAGCCAGGGTAGCCGTAATTCCTACTAGTGAGCGACGATTTAAAGAGGAGGATTGAAGCCAGTCGTTATGGTTTCAATCCTCTTTTTGCAACCAATATAGATGGAATGATCTAGGGAGCTAGGGAGCTTTTAATAAGCTAACCCGACTCGAGCCTTTACATATTGACACGCTAGGGCTTCTTGATAGGTGAAGTCCGCGGTATCGCCCACAGAGATGGACATGCCTTCCTCTGGCAAGTAATCCCGCTCGACACGGTAGTTGCCAAGCGGCTCGCCATCTGGTAAATAGGTGGGGCAGACGACAGTCCAATCAAGGCTAGACGCGGCGAGCAGCTCCCACGCCTTTCGGTGCTCCTCGGCGGCTCGCGTCGAAGATCGTCTAGAGTTGGGCGACTCGTAGCGAAGCAGCCCATGATGTTCACGGCTCTGGAGGATCCCGGCCGTTCCGACGGTAACGATACGGCGGACACCGTAGACGTCCATGGCCTTGATGAGATAAGGCACGCTTTCCGTTAGAACAGTGCCTCCGTCTGTACTCAGACAGCTAATTACGAGCTGTGCTTGGGCGACGGCATGTACGATATTATCCTCACGACATACGTCCCCCTCATATAGGAATAAGCTTGCTGAGCCTATATTTTCAAGTTTCTTAGGATTTCGAATTAGTGCTTGTACCTCATGTCCCGCTGCCAATGCTTGGTTAAGAACCCTTCTTCCTACTCTTCCAGTAGCACCTAGTAGTAGTATGCGCATGCTTGTCCTCCTGTTTCATCAAGCTTATTTGTATTATATCTAGAATAAAGGATATCTCGCTCGTCCTCAAGGAAAGGGGCAATCTTCAAAAAAAAGCAGCCTGCACGCCTAAGAAAAGGCGAGTGCAGGCTGCTTTACTGCGGTACTCTTAAGATTTAGCGATGAAAGTAAAAGAAATGGGTCTAGTGACGTTAGTGGGGTTAAACACAGTAATGATCCACGTGGTGGCGTTTTGGGAGTAACTGCTTGTCGCGTATGCAGGCAAGGAGTTTTGGCGTCCAATAAACCAGCCACCGCTGACAGGTTTCAAGCTTCCGCCAAGAAAGGTGAATGTAAAGAAGGTGTTGGGTCCAATGGTTCTGTTGAAGACGAAACGGGAGAAGCCACCACCAAGACTTTCTGTTGCATTCGCACCTTTTGCAGTTGCTTTTAATTTCCTGACGACAGCGCGCGGTTTTTTAACTAATTTAACACTCATATATCATTCCTCCTTTTCTAATATAGTAAATGCGAAATGGTAGTAAGTAGCTTGTGTGAATCTACTGATAAACCTTTCTCATTTTCATAAAATGAGATGAACAGATGCCCCACTTGAACCGAGTGAGCGAATACAGCATAATAGGGCTAGGAGTAAGAAACGACACGATTTTGGCATAGAAGGGATTTCCCAGTCATGAGGATTAATAAATTTATTAGTGAAACTGGCGTGTGTTCTAGACGAGAAGCAGATAAATGGGTAGAGGCCAGACGGGTTACCATTAACGGCGAGGTTGCGGGACTTGGGAGTGTTGTTGGTCCAGGGGATCAGGTGCGCGTGGACGGCAGGCCGATAGGCGCTAAAAAGGAGCATGTTTATATTGCGCTTAATAAGCCAGTAGGTATCACTAGTACAACAGAAGCGCATGTGAGAGGGAATATTGTCGATTTCGTCGGACATACGGAACGAATTTTTCCGATAGGCCGGCTGGATAAAGATTCAGAAGGGCTTATTCTGTTGACCAATAATGGTGATATTGTGAACCAGATTCTGCGGGCTGAAAATAATCACGATAAAGAGTACATCGTTACGGTGGATCGACCTATAACGCCAATGTTTTTACAAGGCATGGCCAGTGGGGTCAAAATATTGGGAACTACGACGAAGCCTTGTGAGATTCATAAAGTAGGCGAGCGTGTCTTTCGTATCATTCTCACGCAAGGGCTTAATCGGCAAATTCGTCGGATGTGCGAGGCATTTGGATACCGGGTTGTAAGACTCCAGCGTGTGCGGATTATGCATATTCATCTAAAGGATTTAAAGGTAGGTAAGTGGAGAAACCTGACACAGGGAGAGATGCAGGACTTGATGCATACACTCAGCCAAGAAAAGGGTCATTCACCTGCGAAAAGGTAACAAAAAGGACAATCTAAATGTAGAAAACGGAGCATGTGCAAGAGGGACCCAAGATGGGGTGCCTTTTGCACATGCTTTTTAAATTTTAATTTATTCCGGTCAAGCAACCTTTTTTCAAGATCTGACGTTAAGAGCGTAGAAATGTAGAAAATTAAAGCGCTATTGCCGCGCTAAGGCACACGAAAGACCACTCATTAAAAGCTTCCCGAGCCACTTGCTAAAGGAAGCTAGGCCTGATCTTACAAAGTAAACTTTATTCAAGCAAAATGCTAAGGAGGAAGAGGATATTGAAAATGCTTAGACAAGTAGGAACCCTGGCGATGGCCTCATCGCTTTTACTCACTGCTGCTCCTCAAGTATGGGCAGATGAAGCTGTTGTTCAAAACAAAGCGATTTCAGTACCAGCCGTTCCTGTTCAAGGAGATGGTAAGACTTTGGAGGCAAGTATTACGAAAGAACGTGCGATTGAGCTCGCGAAGACCTACATAACAATTCCCACCGGATATACACTGCAATCGGTTAGCCTCAATTCGTATTATGCGAATACGGGACGCAACTACCCTACTTGGAACATCAATTATGCGAAAAAAGTGAAGGATCAGTATTATGGTTCTCTGAACGTTTCCATTCATGGTTTGGACGGCACGCTGCTCTCTTATTCCATGAACGACAATGATCCGGAGCTAAAGGCTAGTTATCCGCCGAAGGTGGATTATAAAGCCGCCAAAGACGTGGCTGCTGCCTGGATCGCCAAAGTAAACCCTACGAAACAAAAAGAATTGCTTTACAACGATGCGGAAGAAAATGCTTTCCGCACCCCATTAGATGGCAATTACGAGTACAATATACGCTTTGATCGCTCCGTAAACGGTGTCCCTTTTACCCAAAATGGGATTAACATTAGTGTAAATGGGGAAGGGCAAGTCACTAATTATGGTTTTAATTGGGATAGCAATATAGCCTTCGAGGAGAATAAGACAACAATCTCATCTGAGAGAGCTGCGCAATTATTCCGAGAGAAAGCCGATTTGTCCTTGCTGTACCAAATTCCTAATCAAACCAAAGGGAAGAAAAATCCGATAATTTCCTATAATATGAATGAATTCTCGTTGCGAGCAGGCAGTGGAGAAATGTGGAACCCTAGTACAGGGGCGGCGAATTCAGTTGGGAATGGTAAGCCTCTGACGGATAAACCGCTATCGGGTAAACCCGCGAATACGCTAAATCTGACTAAGGAACAAGCGGTTGAAAAGGTAACGGCTACGTTCAATCTCTCTTCGGACTTGAAGCTTCAGCAAGCTTCTTACAATGAATCTACGAACTCCGAAACAGGGGAAACGGAATCTAGCTGGAATTTAAACTGGAGTCAATCTTCTGAGAAGGACCTGAACGGTAAGATGGGCGGGAGTGGCGCTTGGGCAACTGTGAATAGCAAAACAGGCGAGATTAAGAACTTCAATAGCTTCGTTCCGAACGGACTTGATGCCGACAAGGAAGTAGAAGGCAGAGTTACGTTGGAAGATGCGAAGAAAACGGCTATTGATTATGTGAAGAAGAACTTGCCCTTTTACACGGATCAACTAGCACTCGATGCGTCTTCGGAAAAAGATTTCTCCACAGAGCAGCTAAAGCATATGCGTAATTGGGAAATTCGCTTCAAACGAGTCATTGATGGCGTCAATGCCGGCAATGAGAACGTGACCCTCAACATGGATCGTGTTAGCGGCAAGATTACGAGTTATTATTTCTCTCTCAGCGGTGTACCTTATCCGAACCAGAAGCCTGAGGTGCTTACGGTCGATAAAGCAAAGGATATGTTGTTCACCCAGTACGATATTAAGTTGAATTACGTGGTGGCAAATAAGGGTCCCATTTATGGCGTGCCGATTGAAAAATATTTGGTGATGGCAGCTGCAGGAGAAGTCCCGCAGAATGTTTCCAAAGAAGCCAATAATCAGAAGCTGGAAGCTAAACTGGTGTACTCGCTCGTCCCTAAATTTACAAGGGAAGCTTACTTGTTAGATGCTCAGACAGGACAATGGAAGAATGCCAATACAGGTGAAGTGATATCACTTGATAAAGTAAAAGTGGATGATATCCAAAATCACTGGGCACGCAATGAATTGCAGCTTATGCTGGACTATCAAGCATTGGATGTCAAGGATGGCAAGGTAAATCCCGACCAGACGATTAAACGCGGGGAATTGATTAAGATGCTTGTTATTGCGATGAATGGCGGCAATGGCGGCATCTATTATGGAAAGGAGCGAGCAGCTTCTTTTGCAGATGTGAAATCCAGTTCACCTCTCTTTGCTTACGTAGAAAATGCTGTGGATCGAGGACTGTTGGATCCTGGCACAGACTTTAACCCGGAAGCTAACATGGATCGTGAAGATATGGCTCAGCTTATTGTCAAGGCGCTTGGTTACAAGAGCTTAACGAAGTTTGACGGAATTTTCAACAGCAACTTCGCGGATAAGGCAAACGTGAAGAATGTCGGTGTTGCTGCTATCGTGCTCGGACTTGATATTATGTCGCTTAGCGGCGACAAATTCGAGCCTCAGCAAGAAGTGTCCAAAGCACAAGCGGCCAGTGCGTTCTCCCGCTTTCTACAAAAACGAGCTGAGCTGCAAGATCAACACCGTTACTTCTAAAACTCGATGAGCATACTGCCTTGGCGGTATGCTTTATTTTTTCCCACTCCCCCCTTCGTGTTTAGATATGCTACAATGTTCTTTAAAACTTAGCATTGATACAGTCAGGAGAGGGAGTAAGCGTATGGCAGTTCCAAATCGGGTAGGTTTAGAAGATATCATTAAGGCTAACCATGTTCTTAGTCGTGTTATTGAGCCATCGCCTCTGCAGCGCAACGAGCTGCTGTCTAATTTATATGAATGTAACGTTTATCTTAAACGTGAAGATATGCAGGTAGTACGGTCCTTTAAAATTCGTGGAGCGTATAATGTTATTCAAAGCTTGTCCTCTGAGGAGCGGGCAGCAGGCGTTGTTTGTGCGAGTGCTGGCAACCATGCGCAGGGCGTTGCTTATTCATGCAAACAGCTAGGGATTGACGGGAAAATATTTATGCCTACGACAACACCTAGGCAGAAAATTTCTCAGGTCAAATTATTCGGGGGACCGTTCGTTGAGGTCATCCTGACCGGTGATACCTTTGATGACTCCTCTACGCAAGCTAAAGCATATTGCGAGCAAGAGAAGAAAGTGTTCATTCATCCATTTGACGACGTTCGTACGATTGCTGGACAAGGCACGGTCGGCCTTGAAATAATGAATCAAATTCCAGAAACACCGGACTTCATTTTTGCGACCATTGGTGGAGGCGGCTTGATTGCGGGCGTCGCAACCTATGTGGAGAGTGTCTCCCCGCAAACGCGTTTTATCGGAGTTGAGCCCGAAGGCGCTGCGAGTATGTCAGAGTCCCTTCAGCAGGGACATGTGGTGACGCTTGCCACGATCGATAAGTTCGTGGATGGCGCAGCCGTTAAGCAGGTGGGTCAGCTTACATTTGACATTTGTAAAGAGAAGCTAGAGGACATCGTCGTCATTCCATCTGGTAAAGAATGCACGACCATTTTAGAGCTCTATAACAATAACGCGATTGTCATTGAACCGGCTGGAGCTCTGCCTGTTGCAGCTCTTGATGCTTATCGGGAACAAATCCGCGGTAAAAATGTTGTTTGTATCATCAGCGGTGGGAATAATGATATCGACCGGATGCAGGTGATTAAAGAAAGATCCTTGATCTATGAAGGGTTGAAGCACTATTTTATTCTTAACTTCCCGCAACGCGCGGGGGCCCTCCGCGAATTTCTAGAGGAAGTTCTTGGGCCTACCGACGATGTTACGCGATTTGAATATACGAAAAAAAATAACCGTGACGACGCTCCAGCATTAGTGGGCATTGAGTTGAAAAATAAAGACGATTATGATGGTTTAATTGAGCGTCTCTCACAAAAAGACTACGGTTATGTAGAGATTAACAAAGATCCTAAATTGTTTAATTTGCTTATTTGATGCATCCGATCAAGCTTCCTATTATTAGCCAACCAACATTGGATATGCTATATTAAGTTGGTTCCAGTTCTTTTCCATATTCGTATGAGGCATGGTGACGATGATGGTAGAGCTGTTGATAGGTCGCTATGTTACCTATACCAGGTAAACCTACGGCTATTCCAATTGGAATAGCCTTTTATTGTGATGATAGGCATACGCTATACTAGGTAACTTCTCTATTAAATACTTAGCCTTTCTTATAAATAGTAGCTTTACTGTGATTTAAAAAAGTAGGTTTTCTGTGAAACAGTTAGGAGGTAAGGAGTTTGAGAAGCATAAAGTCATCCCGATGGACGCAGCATATGCAAACCTATTCTTGGGCTTACATAAGCTTGATTGGCGTTTGTTTGTTGACGGTTAATCTGCTTGTCGTTGCTTCTTTTTCATTCCAGCCGCTTGTATGGGGCGGTATCGTATTCCAATTCATCGTCTGCGCGATTGGTGCCCTTCGATTACGACATCTACTAGTTATGAAACGACAGTATGAAGAGCAAACGAAAGAGATGGAACACATCGCTTATCATGATGCGTTAACAGGACTACCGAACCGTCGGTTATTCGAGGATCGATTGAAACAGGCGCTGTTGCATGCACAAAGGAGAGGACAACTGACAGCAGTCATCTTTCTGGACATGGATCGCTTTAAGCATGTCAACGATACGCTTGGCCATGCCAGTGGCGATAATCTGATTCATCATGTTGGACAGCGCTTGGTGAAATGCTTGCGAGGTGTGGATACGGTGTACCGTCAAGGCGGCGATGAGTTCACCATTTTATTAGAATCGATTGCAAAGCCAGAAAATGTAGGCATGGTAGCAAGCCGTATTCAAGCTGCGATAGAAGAGCCCTTTACCCTTAATGGCATACCTGTTGTAGTGACGGCGAGTATGGGCATTGCTCTGTATCCCATGGATGGGGATACCCCAGAACAACTGATGCATCATGCGGATGAAGCGATGTATGCGGCTAAGAAGCGGGGACATAACCGGTTTCAATTCTATACCTCAGAGGTAGATGCTATGGTTGCAGGCAAAGCTTATGTGGAGGCTGAGTTGCGATTAGCTTTAAAGAATGAGCAGTTTGAACTTCATTATCAGCCCCAGTATGAGTTATCGACCCGCAGGCTTAAAGGCATGGAAGCCGTTCTTCTGTGGAACAAAGACGATCATCCGAGATTGGCTGAAATGGATTGGAGAAAAATTGCCGAGGAAACGGGACTTATGGTGCCGATCGGGCATTGGATGCTGCGCACGGCTTGCAATCAGTTGAGAAACTGGCAAGATGCAGGTTTTCATCCTCTGCGAATAACGGTGAATGTGAAGGCCGTGCAGTTTAAGGACGAGTTGTTTATCGATGCAATTGCAAATATAGTAAAAGAATCAGGTCTAGATCCTACAAGCATTGAGTTAGATCTGACCGAAAGCATCACTTCATCCAGTGTACAGCTCGTTGGCGAGAAGCTTCGTAGATTAAAAGCGCTAGGAGTTCGCATTGCGATGGATGATTTATGTATAGGTTTGTTTACACGCTCTGGTTTGCAAGATATGCCTATGGATAGCATTAAACTAGATAGTTCCCTGATTAGAGATCTTCCAGATGATGCTGAGAATCAAGTATTGGCTGCCGGGATTACCCGAATCGCCCATCGATTAGGGCTAAATCTCATTGCCAAAGGCGTCGAAACCAAGGAACAACTAGAGCATCTCCAGCATCTTCAATGCACGGAGGTACAAGGAAAGCTGTTTAGTACGCCCTTGGATGCTTTGGAATTTTTAGAGCTTTTGAAGGCGGAACTCAACTAGCATGTATCTGGATTTTATTGACCGCCGGTAGTATAATCAATACTTGTGGCTTGGACCCTGTTGTTGAGAATCACAATGCGAATATGTCAGCTTGTATGACATGACGAATTATGTTATTTCCTGTGGATACTACTTTTCTCCTGCGGATTAAAATGGTACAATTGTACATGGAAGGCCTTACATAATTTCGTTTATCATGGTCATACTACAATGTGGGTTCCATGGTAACGGTCAAATTCAATAAGTCGGGGGTAAAAAAACAATGAAAAAAGTGCTATCTACAGCTCTTATGGCTGTAACAGTAACGGCAATGGCGCTCACTGGTTGCGCAAAAAAAGAAGAAACAAAACCGGGTGCGGCTTCCGCAACTCCAGCTCCTAGCGCAGCAGCATCTGCAGCACCAAAAGGAGACACAAGCGGTAAAGATTTCAAAATCGGTATGGTTACAGATATTGGTGGCGTAAACGACAAATCGTTTAACCAAAGCGCTTGGGAAGGCTTGAAGCTGTTGGAAAAACAAACGGCTGCTAAAGTGAAAAACCTCGAAAGTAAAAGCGACGCGGATTACACACCGAACTTGAACCAATTCGTTAAAGATAATTACAACTTGACTTGGGGTATTGGCTTCTTGATGGGTGACGCACTCAAAACAGTTGCTACACAAAACCCTACTGCTAAACTAGCGATCATCGATAACGTTGTTGAAGCTCCTAACGTAGAGTCTGTTACTTTCTCCGAACAAGAAGGTTCCTACCTAGTTGGTGTGGTAGCAGGTCTGACTACAAAAACAAACAAGATCGGTTTCGTTGGTGGTGTTGAAATTCCGGTTATCAAACGTTTTGAAGCTGGCTTCGTAGCGGGCGTTAAGGCTGTTAACAAGGATGCCAAAATTCAAATCAACTATACAGGTGCTTTCGACAAGCCAGACCTTGGTAAAGCAGCGGCTGCAACGATCTTCAACGATGGCGCAGATATCATTTTCCACGCTTCTGGTTCCACAGGTAACGGTGTATTTAACGAAGCGAAAGACCGTGCAAAATCAGGTAAAAAAGTTTGGGTTATCGGTGTAGATAAAGACCAATCCTTAGAATTTGGCGATGAAGTGACACTGACTTCCATGATGAAACGTGTTGACCAAGCGGTTGCTCGTGTTTCCAAAGATGTAGTTGAAAACAAGTTCCAAGGTGGTAAAGTAGTTGTTCTTGGTCTGAAAGACGATGGTGTAGGTCTTCCTGAAACTTCCAAGAAAAACGTGACTCCAGAGATTTTGAAAAAAGTGGACGAGTTCAAAGCTAAAATCATTAGCGGTGAAGTTAAAGTTCCAGAAACTCCTTAATTGTATAGACAACGTAGTAATTAGGAACGCTAAGCTTGCTTTTGTTAAAACAAGGCTAGTTACATAAACTAGCCTTGTTCTTTAGTTATGAGAGGTTTTCCAAAAATTGATCAGTAGGGTGATCTGATGAGTAATGTAACCCCTGTTGTTGAGCTAAGCCAGATTACGAAGCGATTTCCTGGGATTGTCGCCAATGATTCCATCAGCTTAAAGCTGCATCTTGGTGAAATTCACGCATTGCTTGGTGAGAACGGCGCTGGCAAATCAACACTAATGAACATTCTGTTTGGTCTCTACCAACCAGATGAAGGCCACATTAAGGTCCAAGGTAAAGAAGTTAGCATTGACAGTCCCAATCGGGCAATTGAATTAGGGATCGGCATGGTCCATCAGCATTTTAAATTGGTTCAACCTTTTACCGTTACTGAAAACATTATTTTGGGCATGGAGCCCAAAGCGGGAATGAATATAGACTACCGCACAGCGCAAGAAAAAGTACGTAAGTTATCTGAGCAATATGGTTTGCGTGTAGATCCTAAAGCTAAAATCGAGGATATTTCCGTCGGCATGCAGCAACGCGTAGAAATTTTGAAAACGCTGTATCGGGGCGCGGATATTCTTATTTTCGATGAACCGACAGCTGTATTAACACCGCAAGAGATTAGTGAGCTGATGGTGATTATGCGGAATTTGGTCAAAGAGGGCAAGTCGATCATTCTGATTACGCATAAGCTAAAAGAGATTATGGAGATTGCCGATACCGTAACCATTATTCGTCGTGGTAAAGTTATTGATACCGTAGAGTGCTCAAAAACGAATCCGCAAATTTTGGCGGAGAAAATGGTTGGACGCGATGTATCTTTTAAGGTGAACAAGCAGGACGTGAAGCTTGGCGAGCCAGTTCTTCAGGTGAAAGAGCTTGTTGCCCGTAATCATCAAGGTTTAGCTGCTCTGAAAGGGCTTAATTTTGAAGTGAAAGCAGGAGAAATTCTAGGTATAGCTGGGGTTGACGGCAATGGGCAAAGCGAATTGATTGAAGCTCTAACCGGCCTGCGTCCAGTAGACAGTGGACAAGTTTTACTGATGGGCAGCGACATTACGAATCAATCACCAAGGCAAATTTCGGAGGCTGGGCTTTCCCATATTCCTGAGGATCGCCATAAGCATGGATTGGTTTTGGATTTCTCAATGAGCGAAAACATGGTGCTGGAAACTTATTTTCACCCTGAATATAACCGAGCTGGATTTTTGAATTATAAAGAGATCGATCGGCACGCAGAGGCCCTTATCAAACAATTCGACGTCAGAACGCCTACGATCTATAACAAGGCGCGTTCTTTGTCGGGGGGCAATCAGCAGAAGGCGATTATTGCCAGGGAAATACACAAGAATCCTAATCTGCTTATCGCAGCTCAGCCTACGCGCGGTTTGGATGTAGGAGCGATTGAATTCGTGCATCGACAATTAATTGAGCAGCGCAATAAAGGCAAAGCTGTCCTATTAATTTCTTTTGAATTGGATGAAATTATGAACGTTTCTGATCGTATTGCAGTTATCTATGAAGGTCAGATTGTGGGAGAAGTGCTGCCTCAAGAAACAAATGATCAAGAAATTGGGTTACTCATGGCCGGCAGTAAGCGCACAGAGAAAGGAGCTGCTCATGAATAAAGTAGTTAGAATCTTTACAAGTGAATCGGCCCTTAATCCAATCATGGCCATCATACTTGGTCTGTTATTCGGAGCGCTCGTCATGCTTGCTGGAGGGTATAACCCCCTTACGGCGTATAGTGCGCTTTTCTCCAGAATCTTCGGTAGTTCCTATGATATAGGGGAGAGCATTCGCGCGATTACACCTCTTATCCTAACAGGTTTATCCGTTGCTTTCGCATTCCGCACAGGTTTGTTCAACATCGGAGCTGAAGGACAAGTTGTTATGGGTATGACGGGAGCTACACTTATTGGCGTTAAGCTTACTGGACTTCCATGGATCATACATGCTCCGCTTGCTGTTATTGCAGGTGCTTTACTGGGCGGACTATGGGGAGCTATTGCAGGTTATTTGAAAGCAAAACGTGGTGTGAATGAAGTTATCACCACCATCATGCTGAATTGGATTGCGTTGTTCCTTTCTAATTACATCGTAAACCAATTTCTATTGGAGCCTAAACAACAACGTTCCTATATGATTCAAGATTCTGCTTCTCTAAGCATCACGTGGTTATCTGACTTGCTTAATCATGCTAGGATTCACTGGGGGACGGTCATCGCGATTGTCGCAGCTATCGTATTTTACTTGATTTTGTGGAAAACCAAGCAAGGTTATGAACTGCGTGCAGTAGGCCATAATATGGATGCCGCCAAATATGCGGGCATGAACGTTAATCGCAATATTATTAAGGCGATGTTTATCAGCGGTATTTTCGCGGGACTCGCTGGCGTATTCGAAATTCTCGGTGTGTTTCACTACCAGGTTGTGGCCGCGTCATCGCCGGGTTACGGTTTTGATGGGATAGCCGTATCCTTACTAGGAGCTAATAATCCTTTTGGAATTGTGCTTGGAGCTGCGCTCTTTGGCGGATTAAGTTATGGTTCCGCTGGTATGAGCTTCGGTGCGGATGTACCACCGGAAATTGTTCGAATCGTCATTGGCTCGGTTATTTTCTTTGTAGCAACCCAAGGCATTGTCAAATGGGTTCTCCTTCCGTTCTACGGTAAACGCAAGAAAGAGAGGGCGTCGTAACATGGACCTACTCACAGCAATTCACGAATTCCTAACGAAATTTAGCGAACTTATTAATACGACGCTCGTTTACTCGACTGCTCTCATATTTGGTGCTATGGGTGGCATTTTCTCGGAACGATCAGGTGTCGTGAACATCGGTATCGAAGGTTTAATGGTCTCAGGCGCTTTCGCTTCGGCTGTCGGCGCATACTACGCAGAAGAAGCGAATATGGGATTATGGTCCCCGTGGATCGGTCTGCTGACAGCGATTTTATTCGCTTTGATTTTTGCTCTGATTCACGCTGTTGCTACGATTTCGTTCAAAGCAAATCAAGTTATTAGTGGAGTGGTCATTAACTTCTTGGCTGCGGGCGTTACCGTATATTTAGTTAAAGTTTTATTCGATGGCGCAGGTCAAACAGAGACATTGAAAGATGTTTTTTCCAAATACGAAATTCCGCTGCTATCCAAAATTCCTTACCTCGGCTTCGCTATTTTTACAGCCTATCCGACTACGTTCATAGCTTTGATTCTCGTAGTCGTAACTTGGTACGTACTATTTAAAACGCCATTTGGTCTACGTCTTCGTTCCGTTGGCGAGCATCCGAGCGCAGCAGATACGGTAGGTATTAAAGTAAATCGTATTCGGTACATTGCGGTGCTGATAAGTGGAGCCTTTGCCGGACTAGGCGGGGCAACAATTACGCTAACGACGACAAGTAACTTTTCACACAATACGATCTCTGGTCAGGGCTTTATTGCCATGGCGGCAATGATATTTGGTAAGTGGCATCCAGTGGGTGCATTGGGCGCAGCTGTCTTTTTCGGAATGGCGCAAGCGCTCAATAATTTCATGCGGTTGTTTGATTTTTCCAAGAACATTCCGCAGGAATTCCTCTACATGCTGCCTTATGTACTAACGATTTTGGTACTGGCTGGAGCCGTAGGTCGGGCTAAAGCGCCTTCGGCACTTGGTGAGCCTTACGATCCAGGTAAGCGGTAAAATAAAAAACATGCACATGCAGGGGGAATATCCCTTAAGCTGTGCATGTTTTTTTATTAAAGAGACTTGATTTGGTTGCGATATGCACTGGGGGAAACACCGTACAAGCGTTTGAATTGCTTGGAGAAGTACAAGGGATCAAAGAATCCGACAGAAGCGGCAATTTGCTCAATCGTAAGTTCTAGTCGTTCGCGCAGCAGCAGCCGTGCTTTATCTACACGCAGCTTCAGCAGAAAGGTGATAGGCGTCACCTGGGTATGCCGTTTGAATAGTCGGGATAAATAAGCGCGATTGTAGCCCAGGCTTTCTGCCATAAGCTCAATTGTGATTGGCTCTGCATATTGGGTGGTAAGATAATGAATGGCTTGCTGCACAATCCGGTCACTTTCCGCTTCAGCTACGATGCCTGTTAATGTAGGAGCCGCGAGGACTTCGTAATAATCGGCAAACAGCAGTTGTAAATATCCGCAAGCTTTCATTTGAGCATTAATTTTTTTAGCTCGTAGCGCTTGCTGGATATGGCGAAATAGAACAGGAATATGGCGATTACGCTTGGTATAAATGACGGGGTGGAGCGGATTGACGCCTATAGAGTTAACTAGATGCGAGGCATGGGCTCCAGTGAAAGCAATCCAGCAATAATGCCAAGGATCTAGTTCATCGGAGACGTAGCTGATGAGCTGTTCCGGTTCGATGATAAAGCTATCGCCAGTGCCTAGCTCATGCTCCTGTCCGTGACAGGAGAATACGCCTTTGCCTGAAATCACATAGTGTATCAAGTAGTAGTCAACTACTTTAGGCCCTAGTCTGTGTTCTGGTTTGGTTTGGCTCTCCCCGGCAAAAAGTACGGTCAGTTTTTGATCCTGCGCAGGCAGTGGATTTGAAACAACGTAGTAGCTATCTGGTCTCATCAGAGCTGCCTCCCTCTCCTGCCTATCTTTCTCTACTTTAGCATACAGGGCTAAAAGATAAAATGCAGATCATATTTATCCATGTGAAAATAACATGCCTCCATAGCTTAAATATGGCAATTCTTTTATACTGAAGATATAAGCTTACATCCAAATCGAAGCTCGATTAGACAAAAGGCGGTGCCAGTATGGCAAATCTTGAAGCGTTGAAAGATACATTTATTGAAATTTACGGCGATTCTACAGCGGAGCTTGCGGCTTTTCATGCGCCAGGACGGGTAAATTTGATTGGTGAGCATACGGATTACAATGGGGGCTATGTGTTCCCAGCAGCGCTGACTTTCGGAACCACCCTGCTTATTCGTCCAAGAGAGGATCAAGTCATTGGATTCGCCTCGACAAATTTGCCACTTCGGAAACAAATATCCATAGATGAGCTGTCTTATGTAGAAGCCGATGATTGGATTAACTATCCGAAGGGGATCTTTGTTCATTTAGGTAAAGAAGGATTCCCAATTACAAAAGGATACGACCTCTTGTTCCACGGTGAAATACCGAACGGCGCCGGATTATCTTCTTCCGCTTCAATTGAAGTCGTTACGGCTTTCGGCTTACTGACGCTGGAAGGTCATCCTACGGATACTGTCCAAATTGCGCTGCTCGCACAAAAGACAGAAAACCAGTTTGTTGGCGTCAACTGCGGTATTATGGATCAATTCGCTGTAGCCAACGGTAAAAAAGATCACGCCATCTTGTTAATGTGCGATACACTGGCCTACAAGCATGTTCCTTTCAAGAGCGGCAGCTACAAGTTAGTCATTGGAAATACAAACAAACGTAGAGGACTTGTAGACTCCGCTTATAACGAAAGAAGAAGCCAATGTGAGCAGGCGGTAACGTACTTGCAACAACAATTCCCGAACCTTACCTTACTAGGTCAAATGAGCTTACAGCAGTTTAATGACTACAAACATTTGATTCCTGATGAAACGGTACGCCGTAGAGCGCAGCACGTCATTGAAGAGATTGACCGTGTGTTGAAATCCATCGAAGTGCTGCAAGCGAACGATCTTGAAGCATTTGGTAAGCTCATGATTGGTTCTCACGATTCGCTTAGGGATTTATACGAAGTGACAGGGGCGGAATTGGATGCTATGGTTGAAGCAGCCCTTAAAGTACATGGTGTTCTTGGCGCAAGGATGACAGGCGCAGGATTCGGTGGTTGTACAGTTTCTCTCGTACATGAGGACAGCGTGCAGACCTTCATAGATCAAGTAGGCAAAGAATACACAGAGAAGACAGGGCTTACACCAAGCTTTTATGTATGCGATATCGGTAATGGCGTTGAACAAGTCGGGGAGGCGTTGTAAAAATGGCAATTCTAGTAACAGGTGGAGCAGGATATATCGGATCTCACGCAGTAGCAGAGCTGCTTGCAAAGGGTGAAGACGTAGTAGTTGTGGATAACTTACAGCAGGGACATCGTCAGGCCATTTTAGGCGGTAAACTTTATGTTGGTGACCTACGCGATGGCGAGTTTCTGGATGCCGTTTTTCAAGAGAATGACATTGATGCGATTATTCACTTTGCAGCCAGCTCCTTGGTAGGCGAGAGCATGACCGATCCTGCCAAATACTATCACAACAATGTGTATGGCGCCCTATGTCTTTTGGAGAAAATGACGCAATACGAAGTGAAGAAAATTGTGTTCTCTTCTACGGCTGCAACCTACGGAGAACCTGAAAATATTCCGATTCTCGAGAGCGATCGTACCCTGCCGACGAACACCTACGGCGAGACGAAGCTTGCAATGGAGAAAATGATGAAGTGGTTCGATACCGCTCATGGCATTAAATATGTGTCCCTTCGTTACTTTAATGCGGCTGGCGCACATGCCAGTGGCAAAATCGGGGAAGACCACAGTCCGGAAACGCATCTGATTCCAATTATTTTACAAGTTGCCTTAGGTCAAAGAGCACACATCTCCATCTTCGGTGAAGACTACGAGACAGAGGATGGGACATGCATTCGCGACTACATTCATGTCAGCGATCTGGCTAGTGCGCATGTACTTGCCGTAGAGAAGCTGCGTCAAGGTGCGGAGAGCAACATTTATAACCTAGGCAATGGCAAGGGATTTTCGGTAAAAGAGGTTATCGAAATTGCCCGCAGCGTAACCGGCCATGCCATTCCCGTAGTTGTCGAGCCTCGCAGAGCAGGCGATCCAGCAGTATTGGTCGCGTCTTCCGAACGGGCGAGAGTGGAACTTGGTTGGAAACCTACGCGTGACTCGCTAGAGGCGATTATTGAGAGTGCGTGGAACTGGCATCAAAATCATCCAGGCGGTTATGAGAAGTAAGAGAAGCGAAGGCTAGCAAGGGAAAGGATCTGGGCAAATGGAACAGACAGTCAATAAGCCGCAGCATGCGGCGTTCATCATAGAGAGATTGCTGCAGTTTGCCAAACAAAACGGACTGATTGGGCAGCTCGATATTTATACTTCACGCAATGCATTGTTGGATCTATTCAACATCGCTGAGCCTTTTCAAGGTGATCTGCCCAAAGAGCAGCTTGATAGCCCCGTTGTGCTGCTCGAACTGCTGCTCGACGAAGCTTATGAGGCGGGCATGCTTCCAGATAACACGACCACATACCGAGATTTGTTGGATGCTAAAATCATGGGACTGCTGATGCAGCGCCCATCCGAGGTTGTGAATCATTTCTGGAATACGGCAAGGACTGCGAAGGTGGAGGCGGCTACGGACTATTTTTACAAGCAATCGATTGCTTCTAATTATATTCGAATGGAGCGTATTCGGAAAAATGCGTATTGGCTGACTGAAACGGCGTATGGGGATCTAGAAATTACGATTAACCTTTCCAGGCCCGAGAAAGATCCGAAGGAAATCGCGCTGCTTAAGACGCTGCCGCAAAGCAGTTATCCCAAGTGTCTGCTGTGTGCTGACAATCTAGGCTATGCAGGGCGTGTCGATCATCCAGCAAGGCAGAATCTGCGGATTATCCCATTGGAGCTGGACGGCGAGAAGTGGTACTTTCAGTATTCACCTTATGTGTACTATAACGAGCACAGCATTATTTTCCATGAGCAACACATTCCGATGAAAACCACGGCGAATACGTTCTATCGTCTACTCGATTTCATTGAGCAGTTCCCGCATTATTTCATTGGGTCAAATGCAGACTTGCCGATTGTTGGTGGTTCTATTCTGAACCACGATCATTTCCAGGGCGGTCGTCACAAGTTTCCGATGGAAAAAGCAGCTAGCGAGACGTTCTTCACGCATTCGGAATTTTCGGACGTGAAGGGGGCTATCGTCAAATGGCCAATGTCCGTCATTCGACTTAGCGGACATAACAAACAGGTCCTCTACAAGCTTGCGAGCAAGCTGCTTGAGGATTGGAAAGCTTACAGTGATGCGGATGCAGACGTCTTCGCCTTCACCGATAAGGACGGACAGCGAATCCCGCATAACACGATCACACCGATTGCCCGCAATAATGAGCGGGGCGAGTACGAGCTCGATCTGGTGCTGCGCAACAATCGTACCAGCGTGGAACATCCGGATGGAATTTTCCATCCGCATACGAATTTGCACCATATCAAGAAAGAGAATATCGGTTTGATTGAAGTGATGGGGCTTGCTGTGCTGCCAGGCCGACTCCAAGCGGAGCTAGCGGAGATCGCCAAGCTGCTTACCGGCGAAGCCGCATTGGACAGCGAGATTCGTAATGATGCGAATCATCCGCTTTACAAGCACGCGGAGTGGATCGAGGCACTGCTGGCGAAGTTCGGCTCGGCGCTGGAGCCGACCGAGGCGGACGCAGCGCTGCAAAGCGAAGTCGGAGGCAAGTTCCTTGATGTGCTGAAGGACGCGGGAGTTTTCAAGCGCGACGAAGCCGGGCAAGCGGCGTTCTTACGGTTTTTGACGGCTGCTGGATTCGCGCAGCATTAGAGCAGCAGAAGAACGTAAACAAAAAAATTAAAATAACCAAAAGCACCAAAAGCACCAAAAGCACCAACTCCCGCCCACTGGTGAAGGAGTTGGTGCTTTTGGTTTAGACTAGAACAAGTAATATAAATCTTACAACGGAAAGAAATCTAACATTTTATACGGTTTGTTTTGACAGGCAGCTAATTTGCTTTGGTTTTAGCCAAGCAAATTAGCTGCCGAGCCTTATTGGGTAGTCGTGTTTGCATGAGCAGAATGGAAACGAATAGGTGAATTTAGTAAAATAGAAGTTAATGTAGGGATGTTGAAGAGAGCAGGACAAGGGACGGCAATGAATTCAGCCTAGGAGGAGCAAGATGGATAGCTTTGGCGCGTTGATAGTAGATCGAACGAAGGATGCTTTTACGTTGGAAGTAAAGGAGCTACGAATCGAGGATTTACCGTCTGGTGAAGTAACTATCCGTGTTTTATACTCCAGCATTAATTATAAAGATGCACTGGCTTGCACCAGTAATGGCCGTGTTGTTAGGTCCTATCCGATCGTACCCGGCATAGACTTGGCAGGAACCGTCGTTGCTTCGACGGATGGCTGCTATCGTGAAGGAGACGAGGTGCTCGTCACCAGTTATGAGTTAGGAACTGGTCATTATGGTGGATTTAGCGCATATGCACGCGTGCCTGCCGATTGGGTCATACCGCTGCCGCAAGGATTAACGCATCGTGAAGCGATGATACTAGGCACCGCAGGCTTTACAGCAGCGCTCTCGATTCAGCGGTTAGAAGAAAATGGGCTCCAACGTCATGAGGGGCCTATCCTCGTTCGCGGTGCTACCGGGGGTGTGGGGAGCAATAGTGTGTCCATGTTGGCTGCTCTTGGTTACGAGGTCGAAGCCAGCACAGGTAAATCTGAGGATCATGCTTACTTACTTGAATTAGGTGCTAAGCGCGTCCTCTCGCGTGAAGAGTTATCTCCAGAGGTCAGCAAACCGATTGATAAAGAACACTGGGCAGGTGCCGTCGATCCGGTAGGCGGGGCATCGCTTTCTTATGTGCTCAGTAGAATCAAGTACGGCGGCTCTGTTGCCCTGAGCGGCCTCACGGCAGGGGCGGAGTTTGATGCAACGGTGTTTCCTTTTATACTCCGAGCCGTGAATGTGCTTGGAATTGACTCTGTATACTATCCAATGGCCAAAAGAAAACGGTTGTGGGAACGCATCGCTTCTGAGCTTAAGCCGGTTGGTTTGGAGAAGATGGTATACAAAGAAATATCGCTTTCTAGGGTCGTGGATGCGGCAGAAGAGGTATTACGCGGGAAGATTAGAGGTCGTGTGCTTGTCAGGCTGAACGATGAGTAATTCGCAAGAACGACGATAAAACGCTACAACGCGCGCCCAGGATTCGCGCGCATCAGGCTAAGGAGAGAATAAGAATGAAGATGAGAGTTTCTGCTGTGCAGTATCACCTGCATACGATACATAGTTTTGAGGAATTTGCCTCGCAAGTCGAACATTATGTGAAGACAGCGCAAGAGTTTGAGGTGGATTTTGTATTATTTCCTGAGTTGTTTACTACGCAGCTGTTATCGATTGGCGATGATACTGGAAAAGCATTGCCCATAGAAGCGCTGCCGACGTTCACAGATCAGTATCGGGCATTATTTAAAGGATTGGCGGAGCAAACGGGCATTCATTTGATCGGCGGCACGCATGTTACGTCAGAAGGCGATAAGCTGTATAACACAGCACATCTGTTTTATCCAGATGGACGGATTGCTGAGCAAAAGAAACTGCACATCACGCCTACGGAAGTAAAGGAATGGAACATGGGGGCGGGGGACAGCCTGCAGGTGTTCGATACAGACAAGGGGCGTATAGCGATTCTTGTTTGCTATGATGTCGAGTTTCCTGAGATTGTGCGGATGGCGAAAGCACGAGGCGCAGACGTCCTGTTCGCTCCATCGTGCACCGATGATCGACACGGCTTCCACCGTGTGCGCTACACGTGCCATGCTCGAACGATCGAGAACCAAATTTACGTTGTGACAACGGGGACGGTTGGCTCCCTGCCAACGGTTGATTTCATGAGAGGCAATTTTGGCCAGGCAGCGGTAATTACCCCGAACGATGTCCCTTTCCCGCCCAAAGGAATTCTTGTTGAAGGTGAAATCAATGGGGACATGATTGTCACCGCAGATTTGGATTTGGAGCTGTTGGCGTTAGTCCGTGAAAAAGGTTCCGTAACCACTTGGCGTGACCGTAGAACGGATATATATACAGATTGGTCATAAGAACAAATCAAAAGGGGGCTGCATCGGTGGAAACGCCACATACATGTGATTCATACAAAGAGCCGCTTTATTTTAAAAAATTGTATGTTTTTGATCAAGATAAACCAGTAGCCGCGATAATTCGAAACTATACGTGTGCGGACTTCGCGGAGCTCATTCGTGTGCAGCAAGAGAGCTTCCCGCCTCCATTTCCAGCAGCGCTATGGTGGAAGGAGGAACAGCTTTTAGAGCATGTGGCAAGGTTCCCCGAGGGGGCGCTCTGCGTAGAAATCGATGGCATCATCGCAGGCTCAATTACGGGCCTTCGGGTTGATTACAACCCGCAGCATGCCGCCGATCATAGTTGGGCGACACTCACAGATAACGGGTATGTGCGTACCCACCGTCCAGATGGCGATACCCTGTATATCGTTGATATTTGTATCAGTCCCGTGTATCGGAAGCTAGGATTGGGAAAATGGATGATGCAATCCATGTATGAGGTCGTCGTGCAGCTCGGTTTGAAAAGGTTGCTTGGAGGCGGACGGATGCCAGGCTATCACAAAGTGGCCGAATGGATGAGCGTCGAAGATTATGTAGAAGCAATCCTAGCGGGAAGTCTCAAAGATCCTGTTATTACGTTTCTATTGCGCTGCGGACGTACGCCTGTACGTATCGTATCGAATTATTTGGAGGACGAAGAGTCGCGAGATTTTGCGCTATTGATGGCTTGGAGCAACCCCTTTTTGCCTCATAACTCATACTAAAGGAGTGTTATAGACGATGGATTATATCCGTATAGCGAACATTGAGCATCCGCTATTTCGTGCGATGCATGATTTGATGAAGGACGTATTTCCGCCTGAAGAAGTGCTGGAATACTCGCTTTGGAAAGAGCCTCTGGAAGATCCAGGCATACGTGTCTTCGTGGCTGTACATGAAGGCAAAGTGGTAGGTACGACGGAATATCGTTATTACAATGACTTTCAAGTAGCAATGACCGATTTCACGATCATTGGTCAAGCGGGTCTCGGTATTGGTCGTTTCCTTGCCCGTAAACGGTGGGAAGATCTCCAGGCGCTAGCAGAAGCTTCGGGAAGACCGATGCTTGGCATGTTTGCCGAGATTTATGATCCCTATCAGATCGAAAACCATGCTTTCGGCGGTGTGAAGCCGATG
Organism: Paenibacillus sp. SYP-B3998; assembly: GCF_010820665.1. Taxonomy (GTDB): domain Bacteria; phylum Bacillota; class Bacilli; order Paenibacillales; family NBRC-103111; genus Paenibacillus_E. Next base: position 323,830 of record NZ_JAAIKC010000005.1, read on the forward strand.
GATCCTTACGTGCGTCGCGAGGTGTTGTCGCACTTGGGATACAAACGATTAGCGTTCAGCTATGTTCATCCTTCCTGGGAAAACAATGGTGAAGCGGTTGAAGGATTGGATCTCTGCTTCTTGCCTACCGATGAGGAACGGGCGGGTGTTCCTGCACCACTCGTAGTGGAGTTCCTGACACGTTACTATGAGGTGCTGGCGAACAAGCCAGCGAAGTGGAACGAGATGATTGAAGAGCTGAAAAGGCGCGATACTGTAGCGCTGCTGCCGATTTAAATAGAAGGCTGTTGGCATATGATGAGTGCATCATGTGTCAACAGCCTTTATCTATGCGTTCGTAGAACGAGAAGCTAGTATTTTATTCTTCCAAGTGATGATCATCCTCCCTGTTTGAATGCATGCATCAATCGTTGCAAATAGTGGGAGGAATCGTTCAAGAACGGACGAAAATATTTGTAAAATTGTTTTTTAGCTTACCACGTCAAAGCTTGTGCATGTATAATGACAACAAGCAAGTCCATAAGGTATGGGAGGAACTTGATTTGAGACAAGGCGTACAAGGAAGAGCAGGGCTGTCCACAGAAGAGTTAGCTGAAGTTAGGGAGCTTTGGGACTTTTGCAATAAGAATGAGCAAATTGAAATCAAGCTCAATTGGGGGACATTGACGAGTCGTCCTATCGGCATTACGAATGACTTTTTATATTATGAGAATGATCGAGTAATCGGGTTCTTGGCGATATACAGCTTTTTATCCACCGAAGTAGAAATTAGCGGGATGGTGCATCCAGATGCTCGCCGCCAAGGTATTTTCGGCCAATTGGTACAGATTGCTATAGAAGAGTGCAGGCGGAGAGAGATTCCGAAGCTGATCTTCATTAATGAGCGAGGATCAACGAGCGGAAAAGCTTTCTTAACTAATCTTGAAGCTCGCTATAGCTTCTCGGAGTATGTGATGGAATTGAAAAGTGAAGGGACAGAGATCCTGTCCACAGAGACACAGAAGGTACAGATTCGCCCGGCGGTAAAGGAAGATGTTGAGTTGCTTGTCCAACTGAATGTCTCTGGATTTACGATGACAGAGACAGATGCGCGAGAGTATGTTTTGCAAACAATTGAAGGTGATAAAGAACTTACGTGGATTGCTGAGTTGGGTGAGGACCGCATCCCTGTTGGGAAAATCGGGGCAATGATTGAAGCCGATGCTAGCGCCTTTATTTATGGTTTTTGTATGTCTCCTGCTTTTCGAGGCAAGGGTGTCGGACGTCGCGTGCTGCGCCAAACTCTTGAGGATTTGCAGAACAAGTATAAAGCCAGCAGCATTAAACTGGAAGTTTCAGTGGAAAATGAGGGCGCTCTGGGTTTATATCAATCCTGCGGCTTCCAGACGAAGAATGCGAACGATTATTATGTGATATTGCTCGACTAAAAAAGATGATAAGGATAGAGACAGCAGCCTGACTTCTGCATCTCTATCCTTTTTTTAATGAAAAATAAGTTCGGATGAACCGCTGATAATTGTGCCTGTGTTCTTGCCTTGGCAAATTTCTTTCATCGAACCTGGTTTATCGAAGTTAAACACATGGATTGGGATGTGATAATCCCGGGCTAAGATGAATGCGGACTGATCCATGACCTTCAGGTTGTTTTGAATGACATCATTATAATGGAGAGATTTGTACTGCATTGCATCCTTATGATGCTTAGGATCTTGATTGAACACACCGTCAACGCCTTGTTTCGCAACAAGGATGGCGTCGCAATTCACTTCAATCGCTCTTTGGACCGAAGGATAATCCGTCGTGACATACGGTTGTCCATTACCGCCGGCAAAAATGACGATGTACCCTTTCTCAAGGTGGTGAATAGCCCGAAGTCGAATGAAAGGTTCGGCTACGGAAGCGATCGGAATAGCTGTCATAACGCGTACTTCAGCGCCAGTCTTTGCTTTGAGGACGCCGCGCAGCATTAAGCTGTTAATCACCGTAGCAAGTGTTCCGATGCTGTCCGCTTCTGCTTTCTCAATGCCCCAGCTTTCACCCATATTGCCTCGGAAGATATTCCCCCCACCAATAACGAGGCACACTTCAACACCAAGTTGAACAACAGTCATAATTTCATTTGCGATGTGATCCAGTTGACTGGGATCGAACCCAAACTCACTCTCGCCAGCTACGGCTCCGCCACTGAGTTTAATGAGCACTCTTTTGTAACGCATAATGACCGCTCCTCTCTCTAATAAAAAAACACTAAAGCAATAAATGCTTTAGTGTTTCAATGTAAAAGAAATAGGAAAGAGCTGATTCTGAAACCCAACGCGCTTCTTAGCAGACACCTTCATATCCCTCACACCTTCCAACGTTGATTAGTTGTATTTTACCGAATTAGGAGGGGGATTGCAATTACTGTGATTATTGCAATTTCTTTGGCGTTCGCAAGTGAACGAACAAGCCGATGATGACTAGGACTAGAAGCGATGAAAGAGCTGCACGACTGGCTAAGTTTCCGGAGGCTGCCAGCGCCCATGTAATCGTACCGTATAGAGCAGGACCGACGATGGATGATACTTTGCCAGAGAAGGCGAATAAGCCGAAGAATTGACCTCGTTTCTCCTCAGGGGTTAGTTCCACAATAAGCGTGCGGGAAGTAACCCACATGGCACCCATGGAAACTCCGTATAAGCTGCCGGCGATCCAAAACAGATTTTTGTTGGTGGCTAGAGAGGCGATGGCAATGGCGATAATTAAAATGAATGCAACGAGTGTGACAGCCTTTTTGGGCCCGATGGTTCTAGTCACATAGCCGAAGACAAAGGAGCCGATGATACTTGATATTGTCGAGACAAGATAGAGCAGAATGAATTGTCCGGTCGTAAAGCCCATTACCGTATTTGCGTAGATGGCCATAACTGCAATCGCTGTTGCAATCGCATCGTTAAAGAAGAAGTAAGCGATCATGAACTGGAAGGCAGCTTGGTATTTTCTCGCTTCTTTAAAGGTAAGCCAAATTTCTTGATAACCGCTTAACAGTGATTTCTTCGTATGAACGGCTTTGACGGGCTTCTCTTTGTACAAAAAGATGATCGGTAATGAAAAAATGAGAAAGAGCAGCGCACTAGGGATGAACGTGTTCTCATAATGTTTCCCGTCGATTAGAGGAAAGACAATGAGTCCGACCAAGGTTCCGATATAACCAACGGCTACGCCAATGCCCGAGATGATAGGCAGTTCACGCGGATTACCAAGATCAGAGATCATGGAGTCATAGAAGATTAGGCTGGAATTATAAAAGAACTTGGCGATCATAAAGAAAAAAATGACACCTATAATTGAGATATTCAGTCCCATCCATTGCTGGTCCGTATGCCAAATAGCTGAGACACCCATGAGAAGTGTGGCGGCGATGCAGATGATCGTGAAGGGGACGAGATAAGCCTTCTTCTTGCCTGTGCGGTCAATCCATACGCCGAATAGAGGGGACAACAGCACGAGAAAGAAGCTGGCGAGCGCATTGGAGTAGGTGATGAAAGTGCTCGCAATTTGATTCATTTCCTCGCTCTTGCCTAAGGTTTCGCTTAAGTAAAAAGGATAAAACACGGTCACGATGTTGGATGAGAAAATCGTGTTGGCAAAGTCGTACATCGCCCAGGCGAAGATAGGGAGGGAAAAGAATAACGTCCATGCTTTACGTGCATGGACCGGGTTGGAAGCGGATTCAAGCTGTGCCACTCGATTCACACCTTTCCTTCTAGTAAGTTTGGGTATTCCTATGTATATTTGCTGCCTAGCGAGGAAATCCCTTTCCTTTACATGAAAAATAAAAATTCCCTCCGACGAATCGGAAGGAATCTTGCATGAGTGTTACATGGAGCCGGATTTTATTCAGACTTAGGCTTTTTTATTTCTACCTCAATCATATCCATATTCTCTTTCATTTCGGATACCGCAATACCGTTGCGCTCCAAAGTTGTAGATAGAGAATCTTTATCCTGGGCGGGGAATACATAAGCATTGTTCATCTTATTGTCCAGCAATCGTTTCGCAACTTGGATGAGACGCTCCATCGTAAAAGGTTTCTTCAAGTATCTCTCGATTTCTTTCTCATGATAATCATGTGGCGGATCTAGCGCCGTAGATACAATGACAGGAGTCTGGTAATGTATGGGATGATGATAAAGCTCAGCTAAGAAATCCCATCCTGTTTTCGAGCCCTCCAGATGAATGTCTACGATAAACAAGAGAGGTCCTTCCCCTTGACTGCGGTGCAGGGCGAGAATGCCTTCTTCCGCAGAACGCAGCTGCATGGAGGGGAAATTCAGCTTATTCAGTGCGACTTGAATCAGCTTCGCCAAGTTATCGTCGTCTTCGAAAATGACAATTTGTCCGTCCATGACCGAGAGCTCGTATTGTTCAAGCTCAATAGTAAACGTCGTTCCCTTGCCCATCTGGGAAGTGAAAGATATCTGGCCTTGGTGGCCTTCAATAATTTCCTTCACGATGGCAAGGCCTAACCCGGTACCACCAATTTGTCGACGGTCGGAGTTGTCTACTCGGAAGAACTTGGAGAACATGTGCTCTTTCGCTTCTTCAGGAATGCCTAGGCCATAATCTTGAATCTCTATTGAAATTTTACCGTCATGCGTAGATAGACGAATATCGACTTTATCGGCTCCTGGTGAGTACTTGATCGCGTTGCTGAGCAGGTTGTGGAACACTTGGCGAATGCGATCTACATCGCCTCGGACCCAAAGCTCGGTATCTGGCTGATGAATGATAAGGCGATGCACTTGCTTGTCTTGCCACTGTTCAACGATTTCTTGTACCGTTGGCAGCAAGTTAACCGGTGAGAAGTGATACACCTGTCGACCGGATTCCATCCGCTGTAAATCAAGGAAATCGTTAATTAAATTGGACAAACGATGAGCTTCTTTGTAGATGGTTTCTAAATATTTCCTCTGCTTGTCTTGAGGAAGCTCCCGATGAAGCAAGATTTCGATAAATCCAAGCACACTGGCCAGCGGTGTCCGCAACTCATGAGAGACAATGCTGATGAATTCATTTTTCATCTCATCAATGCGTTCTTCTTCGGTACGGTCGCGGAACACGAATAAGTAACCCTTTTGCTCGGTATCCTCGCTCACAACGGTAGCGTATAGCTCCGCATGTTGGAGTTGCTCTTCGAAATCAAAGCTGAACCGCTGAGTAAGATGCGTAAGAGAATCTTCAATCAGCGCTTCAATGGAAGAAGCAGCTCCGCTAAAGCTAGGAAATTCTGCAGCGATCTCATGGCAATTTTCCAGAAGATTCTGGCCGATACGCTGTTCAAAATGAAAGTAACGATTCATTCGCTGATTGGCGAACAGAATAGCGCCGTGCGAATCGCACATCATCATACCTTCATGTGCAGATTCAAGAATGTTTTGGATGAGATCGCGCTGCGCCTCAATGAACTGTTTCTCCGTCATGAGCTGATCATTCAACTGAGCTAAGCTGACGGCTTGTTGATGACGTTCATCGTTCATGACTTGCGCGTAGAACGCTAGGCCGAATTGGTGCACCAACCCACGAGTTAATCGTTGATTGTCTTCTTGGTACACCGTGCTTCCGTAGCTGGTAAGCAGCAGGAAGCCAATGACCTTCTGTTGTTCGTTCAGAAGCGGGAAATATTGATCGACAGCCTGCTGCGATGCGCCGTGAATCCCCCGTTCGTTACCGAATACGTTCCGTTTATGCACGAGGGAAATCGCTTCTTCGAAAACGCGCTTGGGAGGTCCGAACAGTTCACTTTGTACACGGGTAATATGCTCTTCGGGAAAACCACTGGCATGAATGACCTCATAAGTAGTTCTCTCCGAAGTCACGCGCTCCATAACGACCATCCCTGCATCTTGGGCTAGGGAATCCAGCAGCGCGGGCAGAGAATGTTTCAAGAAATCTTGTAAGGCGATATAGCCAGTAAGCTTTTCTTGATACGTTGAAATCAATTCAAGTTCCTGCTCTCGTTCGGAAAGCTTAGCCAACGTAACCTGCTGCTCTTCCTGTTGAGCAATGATCTCCTCATTCTGCGTTTCTAGGCTTTCTGCCATGAAACGATAAGTTTCCTCACTCTTGCGAAGCTCATCTTCTGCGCGATTCGCACGTAAAAAGATGAAGATGGACAGTCCACCTGCAATAAGGGCAATCATACCGCCAACCATTGTGATGGTACGTGATGTTTTGCCTGCTTTGTTGGAGGCCGTATAAGCGTTAGCCGTAATTTGATCGATGACTTTTTCGATGCTAGTGTGAATGATGCGATAGCGATCCATCATTGTTTTTCCGCTTTGAATGCGAGCTTTCGCTTCCTCATCCTTACCCGCTTTGATCAATTCCAATTGAGAGTCATAATGTTTTTGAAGATTCGTAATGGCTGGAATGGCTTGTGTGTCGATGATGATTTGTAAGGTAGGATAGTTGGTCTCTAATTCACGAATCAATGCTAAGTCCGCCTCTAGCTGCTTTTTTCCAGTTATATAAGGCTCTAAGAATTGCTCGTTGCCTGTGAGTTCATAACCGCGAAGTCCTGTTTCTTGGTTAATTAAATCCGCCAGCAGATTGTCGGCCGTGTTGGTAATTGGAATGGATTCATTCACAATCGCGTCGCTCTGGCTTTCCATATTGCGGGAAGCTATGTAGCTGGATATGCTCATAAATGCTAGCAAGCAAACAATCAAAATAACATATAGCATGGAGATGCGTGATCTTGTAAAAGTCTTCATCGGACGGCTTCACCTGAATTCTAAAAGGATGAGAAGAGATTTAAGTAAATTCGACATGAGGGGGCAGAATCCTTCAAATTTCGCGAAGCCAAGAACTACGTAGCGCGTGTCTTGTTTTTGGAGTTGACGCTGTAGAAAGTAGAAGAAGAGGTTGCCCGTAGTGGAGACACGGGGCAACCTCTTTTTGTTGCATAAGCTAAGCGTGCTAAAGCATTAGGTTTCCACCCATTCTCGCCGCAGCGAGAACAAATCGCGGAGCTCGTCAGTGGACAGCTCTGTAATCCAGTTCTCGCCAGCGCCGACGATTTGCTGGCTGAGGCCGAGCTTGCGTTCGATCATCTCGTCGATGCGTTCCTCGAGCGTTCCGAGCGTAACGAACTTGTGCACCTGCACGTGGCGCGTCTGCCCGATGCGGAAGGCGCGGTCTGTCGCTTGGTTCTCGACGGCGGGGTTCCACCAACGATCATAGTGGAACACATGGTTCGCGGCGGTAAGGTTAAGTCCGATGCCGCCGGCCTTCAGCGACAAGATGAAAACAGCTCGCTGCTCTTCTACCGGCTGGCTGACGTCTTGGAAGTGCGCGATCATATCGTCACGCGCTTGCTTCGAGGTGCCTCCGTGCAGGAACAGCACAGGTTCGTCGAGCTCCTGTTGCAGGACATTCTGCAGCAGATTACCCGTTTCTACAAACTGCGTGAAAATCAAGCATTTGTCGCCTTCTTGACGCAGCTCCTGCACCATTTCAAGCAGTCGCTCTAGCTTGTTTGAGCGCCCACTCCAGGGGGCATTCGGTCCTTCTTTAAGCAATAGAGCAGGGTGGTTGCATACCTGCTTGAGCTTCGTGAGGGCGGCGAGGATAAGGCCCCGCCGTTCCATAGCGGAAAGCTTATCCAGCTTGTCGAACATATCTTGGATATAGTTCTCATACAGCGAACCCTGCTCGGCTGTAAGCGAGATAAACGTCTTAGACTCATTCTTTTCAGGCAGGTCCAGCTGAATAGCAGGATCTTTTTTCTCGCGTCGAAGAAGGAAGGGGCGAATCAGCTTCTGAACCTTACTGATCGTCTCGCTATCGCGCGTTTTTTCGATTGCGTTCACATAACGATGGGTGAATTCGCGTATCGTGCCTAGATAGCCCGGATTGGCGAAATCGAAGATGGACCATAACTCAGTGAGCCGATTTTCGATCGGCGTACCTGTAAGCGCAATGCGATGATAGCCTTCAAGTCGCCGAATCGCGGATGCCTGCTTGGTATAAGCATTTTTTATATTTTGCGCTTCATCCAGACAGATGGAGTTCCACGCCACGGAGGCGAGTTCTCCCTCGTCGAGATGAGAAAGCGTATAGGAAGTTAAGACTAAATCTACTTTGCCCACCACGTCGTTAAAAGTAGGGCCTTTGAAACGCTGGGGTCCGTAGTGCAGGTGTACCTTGAGCGAAGGCGCGAAACGTTTGAGCTCCATCTGCCAGTTGCCGAGTACGGACGTCGGACAGATCAAAAGCGAAGGTGTTTCAGGCTGTTCCTGTTCTTTCACGGTGAGCAAATAGGTGATCCACTGGATCGTCTTACCTAGTCCCATGTCATCGGCTAGGCAGCCGCCAAGTCCGAAGCGCCGAAGGAACAGCAGCCAGGAAATACCGTCTACTTGATAATGACGAAGAGAGCCTTGGAAGCTTGGCGGCGGTTGAATAACAGGAATCGACTCCGTTTGTGTCAACTGATCAATCATGTGCCGCAGTTGCTCGTTCAGCTCGACCTCCATCTCGATGTAGCGGAGCTCATCCGGGTCATCTTCTGCAGGTAATAGGCCACCCGCGTCACCGGCAAAGTGAAGTTCAAGGACATCGCGAAAGGAGAGCCCCTGCTTCTTCTCCACTTGCTTCATAATTTGCTCGACTTGGGCCATAAACTGCGGGTCGAGCTGAATCCAGTTGCCGCGAATCTGAATCAGCTTGCGCTTCTCTTCGAGCAGCTGATGGAATTCCTCTTCCGTCAGCTCGATATCCCCCACAGCAAGCTTCCAGTCGAATTGCATCAGCTGCGTGAGACCAAACATCGTTTCCCGGGTGGTCCCCACGGAAGATTTGATCTTCGCGCGCAGCTTGGGCCGCAGCTTGCGGATGCGATCCCACCACGCCGGGAGGAATACACTCGTCCCGGCTTCCACGAGACGTACGCTTCCCTCTGCGAGGAAGCGCCAGGCCTCCTCCTCCGTCAATTGTTGACGGAGGAGCGGCTGAGCTTCTGCGGCGCTGTCAGACGCCGCAGCCCCAGCAGTCGCATCCAGCCAGGGGAGGATGCGGGCCCACTTCGCCGCGTCACGCTGGACGCGGCCGAGCTCTGGCAGCCACGCCTCCGGCAGTGGCTGCTCGCCGGGCACGGGAGTGCCGTCAGGCGCTATCGTGCGCAGCACGTCCGGCGTGAGCCGATCCTGCAGCATGATGCGGAGCTGCCAGCCTTCGCCATGCGCCAAATTGGGCTCGACGAGCTGCAAACAAGTTCGCATCGGCGTCCGGTCTTGACGCCAACCAATGGCGACGAGCCAATCCTCCTCGTCAAGCCATTGGTTGGCGCCGATCTCGCCGCGGCGCATCAGCGGATATGCAGCTTCGAGCTTACGCAGAGTGTCTTTCATGACGCCATCCTCGTCGACCCACTCAGGGATGAGTGCCTGAATCCAACGTGAAACCGTAGGAGTCTCCAGTACTTGCAGCTCGTCGGGTAGCTGGAGCTTCCAACCGATTTCTCCAGCTTTCCATTTATCATAATCGGGCATGAATTGACCTGTTGCTAGCGCCCCCTTGATCGCTGGCGCGAGACGGATGAGATCGGTACACGCTTGGTTCCAGCTTAGCTGAAGGTGCTGAACCGGCATGGGATCGCTAAAATATTCAAGGGCCTCCAAGGGCAGCAGCTCAATGCCTTCGCGATTTTGCCATTCGCTCGGTTCCATGAACGTGCCGTAGAAAGACGCTCGATGCCAGGCGAACAGCATGTTTTTCAAATCAAGAGCATCCCAAATACCGCCGTTTTCGCGGGTGCCCCACAAAAACAAAGAACCATTAGGTATGGAGCTAACGTGAACAGTCAGCGCACTGGTTTCGATCATCGAATCCATTTTCCTTTCTTCAGCTCTTCTTGGAAAGCGCGCAAACGTGAGAATTTATCCGCTAACCGATAAATGTAATGCTCCCAGCGATCGTCTTGCTCCAGCTGTTTATAGATCGCGTGTAGCTTTTTCAAGAGTCTGACAGCTGTTTTGTAGGAGGCGCGATTTTTCTCAAGCACTGCTCTTTCCGCAGCTTGATGATAAAGCGGCAGCAGCAGCGCCGCATCGTGATCTTCAATGGCTCGCAGCTCTAGGGCATACAAGCTCAATGGTGAAATTCGATTCGCAAGCTGTAGATCGATCCATTGTCGATAGCGTTTTGTTTGTAGCAAATAAGCCGTGTAGTAGTAATAGGAACGGGGAAGGAGAGACTCCATGACATGGACCCATTCACTATCGGACTCAAGATGCTTCGTTGTATCGAGCCAGTACTGGCAAAACGTGCGGAAGTCATCATGATTCGCATGAGAAATCGTAGACAGAAGCCAACGAAGCCAGAATAGCGTCTTTTCCCATTGCTGATCCTTGTAGTAATAATTGAGATAAAGGAAGAAATCCTTGGCATTCGGATGAGTAAGTTTTTCCAATCGTTGGAAGGCTGTATCCGTATTTCCTTGCATAATATCAAAGTGAGCCCTGGCAACAAGAAGGGTGTCTTTCTTGCGAGGGATCGTATCTTTCTTAGCTAGCAGCAGCTCCAGACGCTGAATTTCTTCCTGCTGCGCCTTTGGTTGCTCTGTTAGTTTCCACCATATATATCTGTACACGAATAACCAGTCGATTGGGCTATCCTTGCCTTGTAAGGCGAATTCACCGAGCATTTTCATCGTTGCTTGCCAGTGTTTAGGTTCTGTTGTGAAGGAACGATTCACGTCCATCCGTTCCACAAATTCAACAAACTTGTCTTCGCAATTTTTGGCGGCGACTTTGCAGCCATTCTCATGATAAAAAGACAAGTAAGAGCTTTTCGTATCTTGATAAAATTGCTCGATCTTCCTCATCATGAAGAGTACGATATGGAGCATATACAGTTCTCGCGTCGAGGCGCGCCAATCGGCGGCGTATCCCGGGAGCGTTTCTAATGCAGACTCATAGAAGGTTTCAATCGAATTCTGATGCGAGATCGAGAATCCATGGAATCTACCTTCAAATAAACGGTGCCATTCTATAGGCATAGCCTCTTCAAGCGGTATATTAGCTTTGCTAGCGTTGCGACTGGCCGAAATGGCAGCTCCGCGAGCGGGCTTCTTACGGGTGAGGATCGCTTGCTTAAGCTGCTGCAAGAGCAGCTCGGGGCGACCGTAAGGTGCGTACAGATTGAAGAAAGCCGCACCTATGTGTTTGCAAAAACCATCATAAGAGCAACTGCATTCACTGTGCACGAAGTCTTCTAAATTCAGCACAACATTGTGCGATTTATTAGTTTCTTTGACCAGTGCGTGAATGCTAGTGCCTACAAGATCGATTTCAGCGACACGACCTTTATGAAAGTACTCCCAGCCATTTTCCAAAACGACAGCGTCGAAGTGGATCTGGATTTGCTTAATTAGGTAGTTCATTCGATTTTTTGGAATCTGCAGTTTCAGCATGTGTGCTATCCTACCTCCGAGCGGTACATTCCTTCTTCCATAGTAACAGATTTTTTCCGAAATTGCCCATTTCCATAGATTATGCTAAACGTCATGTAATTATCCGCGATGCGGGGAGTTATCCCTGCTTTTCTGACTATAATGTGATAAAGTGAATCTATATGCATGTGATTATGGGTAACAGGGATTATGGTGAAGGGAGAACTGCGAATGGGCATTAAATTTGGCAGGGAGTACAAGGATATCGTTGCTGATTTTATGCGCGGAATCGCGCTTGTAGATGGTTTTTATGATTTATTTGAAATGACCGAGGAAGAATGGCAGGAATTGACGAACGAAGAACAGGAAGAATGCTTGCAAACGCTGGCTGACGATATTTTTTATGGATTAGGAAGCTCGCCTGTCATGCAGGTGGGAGTGGGTACGGTGCGTCACGATCCAAGCAATCATGTTCTCAAAGTGCACGATGGCGAGAAGCTGGTTTCAGTCATTTACTTAGTTTAACAAATGGCGATGGTTAGCTGATCTGATATATAGAAAGGTGTTTATACGTTATGCTTTCTGAAGCAAGAAAAGTTTTACAGCAAGTTTACGGCTACCCGGAGTTCCGAGAAGGTCAGAAAAATATAATAACGAACCTCTTAGAGGGTCAAGATACGCTTGGTATTATGCCTACAGGTGGCGGTAAATCAATCTGCTATCAGGTGCCTGCACTGCTTCTGGAGGGCGTAACCCTTGTTATTTCTCCCCTTATTTCGTTGATGAAGGATCAGGTGGACGCTCTAACGGTATTAGGCGTTCCTGCGACGTTTATTAACAGCACGTTAGAAGCCAGAGAAGTGGAACAACGCATGCAGGGTGCCATGCAGGGGAAGTACAAGCTGCTGTATATCGCTCCGGAGCGGCTGGAATCAGAACGGTTCCGGGCTCGGATGCATGCGCTCAATTTACCTCTTGTCGCCATCGACGAGGCACACTGCGTATCCCAATGGGGACATGATTTCCGTCCAAGCTATGTATCCATCGCCCCGTTTATTCGCGAGCTGCCTAACCGGCCGATTGTAGCGGCTTTTACCGCAACGGCAACAGCTGAGGTTACGCAGGATATCGCCAGGCTGCTTGAGCTGGATGAAGCGGGCATCTATATTAACGGCTTCAGTCGGGACAATCTGGAGCTAACGATTTTGCGTGGGGAGAACAAGCGCGATTACATTCAAAACTATGTGAAAGAGCATACCCATCAGCCTGGGATCATCTATGCAGCGACGCGTAAAGACGTGGAAGACCTTTACGAGCTTTTACGCAAAAAAGGCTATGCTGTAGGCAAGTATCACGCGGGCTTAACCGACGAGGAACGATCCTACATGCAGGAGGCTTTCCTGTATGATGATATTCGCGTAATGATTGCAACGAATGCATTTGGAATGGGGATTGACAAATCCAACGTCCGTTATGTCATACACTTTAACATGCCCAAAAATATGGAAGCGTATTATCAAGAAGCTGGCCGGGCGGGGCGTGACGGTGAGCCAAGTGAATGTATTCTCCTCTTCAGTGCGCAAGATATTATGACGCAGAAATTTCTCATTGAGCAGAACCAACTTTCTCCCGAGCGTAAAGCGAATGAATATAAAAAGCTTCAGACGATGATTGACTACTGTTATTCGCCACGATGCTTGCGAAACGTAATCTTGCACTATTTCGATGAAACCAATGTCAAAGATACATGTGGGAATTGCAGCTCTTGCAAAGACGATCGGGATACCGTAGATATTACCGTCGAAGCGCAAAAAATCTTTTCTTGTATTCGTCGTATGCAAGAGCGATTTGGTATTTCCATGATTGCTTCTGTGCTCAAGGGCTCTAAGGCGAAGAAAATTGTGGATTATCGTTTTGATCGATTGCCAACGCACGGCATTATGCGAGACCTGCCGGAAAAGGAAATATCCGACTTAATCAATGTGCTTATCTCCGAAGGATATTTAACGCTGTCCGATGGTCAATATCCAGTTGTGAAGCTGATGCAGCCAGCAGCAGATGTGTTGCAAGGGAAGCAGCAGGTGTTCCAGAAGGTCCGCAAGCAGCAGCAGAAAGCTGCCGCCATCGACAACACTTTGTTCGAGCAACTGCGTTTGCTTCGCAGGGAGATCGCTCAACGCGAGAAAGTGCCGCCGTACATCATTTTCTCAGACAGCACACTGCGTGAGATGAGTGAGGTTTGCCCGACGACGACAGCTAGCATGCTTAGAATTAAAGGTGTTGGTGAAGTGAAATTCCGCAATTACGGCATGCCTTTCTTGGAACTGCTTCGAACGTATGCAGGGGAAAGTGAAGTCGGCGCAGCAGCGTATGACTTTGAGTAAGAAGTGGTAGTTTGTGGTTTGCGCTTGAAGGAGGCCGAGTGATGAGGCTATCGGTTACTGAAATTGATGAAAGCTTGGGACAGGCGGCTGTTGCTGGCTGGACGACAGATGATCATAAATGGATCGTTCGTAAATACCGCTTTGCAGAGTTCCTTCAAGGGATCCATTTTGTGAATGAGGTTGCGAGATTTGCCGAAGCGAGCAACCATCATCCCCTGATTGCCATCGATTACAAAATGGTTACACTGCGATTAACCTCTTGGCACGCTGGAGGCCTAACCGCACTTGATTTCAGCACAGCGGCTCATTTTGAGCTTGCTTATAGTCGTTGTACTGCGCGTCAATAACGTTTGGGAAGGTCAGTCATTTTTAGCTACGTTGTAAACCATGCAGTGGAATAGCGCTGTTCCTGTGGGGGTGCTTCTCTCATACGTATCTGTAATGGTAAACCCCGCTCTTTCATAGGTCCGGATGGCCCGCTCGTTCCAGACGAGCACCTCCAGATCAATTTCATGCTGCGGAGCTCTACGCTTAGCCTCATCAACGAGCAGCTTAATGAGATGTTGACCTAATCCTTTGCCTGCTCCGCATAGGTCGGGTCGAAGCCCAACTCCCAAACGTGTAACGCCGACAATAGGGAAGAATTGAGCAAAGCCACACAAATGTTCATGTTCATCCACAATTGCCGCATACTGCTGAGTTCTAATGACGGGATCAGCGAACTCACTGTCGTCACGAAGCATAATTTCCCATTTTGGCCAATTATAGATGTCATAGGGTTGTGGATAGCTCCACGAGCATAATTCCTGGCCTTGAGATTGTGTGAGGACAACAATTTGCCATTTTAAATTAAGGTTCATTTTTGTTAATCGCCCTTCTTAGTATGGTGGAGGTCCATATGTTAGTTCAACTTGAAATTCCGATCAGTACGATTACGTTATTCTCGATGCTCGTACTGGGACTGAGCCTTTTTCGAATCTCTCTTAAGACCAGATGGCCGCTTGTTTTATTGGCGTCATTTTTTTTATCGTCTATGAGTTTTCTAGTATCAACGTTGCAGCTTAAGGCTATAATCCCTATGTTGATGATTGTCATGCAAGCTGTGCTTATTCACTACATCTTTCGATTGCGCAAATTCCTTTCCTTAATGGTAGCTTTTCTTGGTTCTCTTGGATATACCATTTATTTAGCCATTATGTATTTTCTTATGATCCTATTTACTGAGGATTCTTTGAATGATTATTTTTATGAACTTAACCTATCTGCATACGCAGTGAAAATTGTTGCTGCATGTTTCTCATGCCTTACTGGCTATATAATAGTCAAGAAAAGATTAGGTTTTACCGTTCAAATGAAACTAAGTGGTAAGTACTTACGGCAGTCGCAGAGCAAATCTTTATTCATTATATTTCTCGTCGCTTTTATATTGTTCTCCTCTGCGTATTATGCAGTTACGTTGCATATAGCTGCTATCTTCTATTCTGCTGCAAGCTTTTGCCTGTTCCTAGCTTGGATCATCTATCTGCTCTACAAAAAAGAGATGGAAGAAAGCTAATAGGTAGGTCCATACAAATTTTCTGACAATTTCTCCATTCAATTTTTACAAAAATAGCGTACAATAGATATATTCAAGTATTGGAATAGGAGGTCTTAAGATGACTCAAGTGTTAATTAGAGAAGCAACCATACAAGATATTCCACAGCTAAAAACGCTGATGCTCGCTTATATTGTAGACTTCTATGAGTACCGTCAGCCAGAGGATGAGAAGTTGAACGGCTTAATTGATCTGCTGCTTGAGCAGAAGGATGGCATTCAGTTCGTTGCAGAAACCGAAGAAGGTACACTGGTTGGTTTCGCTACCCTGTATTTTACGTTCAGTACGCTCCGCGCATCCAAGATCGCTATAATGAACGATTTGTTTGTGACAGAGGCAGAGCGTGGGTTAGGCGCAGCAGCGAAGCTGTTCGCAGCCTGCAAAGGCTATGCGGCTAGACATGGCTATGCTAATTTATCATGGACCACGCACAAGGAAAATTTCCGTGCGCACAAATTTTACGATAAAATGGGTGGAGAGCTAGGCGAATGGCTGAGCTATTCCATCAATCCGACGATTGGAATAGGCGATTAATCGATTTATATAGAAAGGTGGCCTCATACTATGGAAAATATCGTGAGTCAGACTTGGCTGCTTGGACAACTGGGCAACGCGAACATTGTCATTGCGGATTGCCGTTTTGCGCTAGGACAACCAGAAGCAGGCAGAGATTATTACTCGAAAGATCATATAACGGGCGCTGTTTATGTGGATCTGGAGCAAGACTTATCCGGTGCCAAAATGGCGCACGGAGGCCGTCATCCCTTGCCTGATTTGGGCGCATTCTCGATCCTTGTGGGTAATCTCGGTATCGATGCCACGCAAACAGTAATTGCCTATGATGACCAAGGAGGAGCCATGGCTTCCCGCCTATGGTGGATGCTTAAGTTCCTCGGCCACTCCGAGGTGTATGTGCTGGATCAGGGTTACTCGGCTTGGAAAGCAGCTGGATATCCCGTCACGGAAGAAGTGCCTGAGGTTTCCCCGCGCACCTTCTCGCCGAAGGTTCATCGATCGATGCTAGCGAGCATGGATGAGGTGAAGGACAAGCTAGGGCACGCAGGCACTGTACTCGTTGACTCTCGCGAGGAGCGCCGCTATCTCGGGCTGGAAGAGCCCATCGACGTTGTAGCTGGGCATATTCCCGGCGCACGGAATTACTTCTGGAAGGGCGTCCTCGATGAATCGGGGGCTTGGCGGAAAGCCGCAGATCAAGAGCAGCACTTTGCTGGACTTCGCGACGCGGAAGAGATCATCGTATACTGCGGCTCTGGTGTAACGGCTTGTCCGAACGTGCTGGCGCTGACGGAAGCGGGCTTTGACAATGTGAAGCTATACAGCGGAAGCTGGAGCGATTGGATTAGCTGGGAAGAGAACCCGATTGCTAAGGGTGAGGAGTAAGAGCGGAGAGACCGCGTTGGGCGCGGGTTGGAGGGTTGTGGCAGGTGCGAGTATATGACCTGTTGCGATCCTCTTTGTTTTCTCGTACAATCACTTGCAAACAAACACACGCTGAAAACAGTTACAGCAGGCCCAGAGCTAGCCAAGGTTCAACAATCGGGACAGGTTACTGTTGAACGCTCGTCCACCTTGTCCTTCCACAAACATGCGTGGCGTCCCTTTGGCTTGGGAGCAAGAGTTCGACAGCCATGAAGAGCGAGCCATTGTGTTTGGATGGCGTTGCCTTTGTTCCCCGGTTTGTCGGCGTCGGCAGCAGGAACGTACAGGCTCGGGGGGGGGGGATTGTTGCGGCGGAGCCACGGCCTACCATTCGCGCAAACCGTCACCCTATCCGTTACCCACATCAATTCACCTTCCCTTGGATTTCGTTTACAATTGTCTTACCTACCTCGGGTAGTTTACCTTGATCTTATATTACACTAGTGTTATATTACATGTATGTAATATAAATGGAGGTAAACAATGAATCGTCTTTCCAACGTGGAATTTATGTTGCTGCAGATTATTGCGGAATCCAAACAAGCGTCAGGGTACCAAATCAATAAGTTGATAGAGCTTAGAGGCTACAGGGAATGGGCGAATATAGGCACTACTTCTATTTACGCCGGTTTGCAGAAACTGAAAGATAAACA
The DNA here is from genome assembly GCF_010820665.1 of Paenibacillus sp. SYP-B3998. Taxonomy (GTDB): domain Bacteria; phylum Bacillota; class Bacilli; order Paenibacillales; family NBRC-103111; genus Paenibacillus_E. The sequence goes on from NZ_JAAIKC010000005.1 coordinate 341,336, forward strand.
ATTGATCCGATCCGAAGATTCCGGTCATAAGTCTGGCAAAGGACCTTTGCCGTCCACATATGTCATGATGGAAGCCGGTATAGAAGCATTGAGAAATGAAATCATCATAAGCCTAACTTCCGCGCGGGAGCGGGATAACCGTTTCGATTTAGGGCTCGCTGCGCTCCCTTTTATCAGGAAAAATGAAGCCGTGGAAGCTCTGCGGAAGCGGCAGGACTTTCTTGATGAGACATTGAGGAACATAGAGCAGAAATATGAATCGCAAGGCGGCTATCGATTGCCGCTGCACGTAAGGGCTCTTTTTCTTCACCCGATGAGTTTCATCGAAAATGAAAAGACATTTGTCGCCAATCTGATCAGCGAATTAATAGGGGAACTGGAGGGCCATGCCCATGATGATTGAAGGTTTTGCACTTTTTCAGGGAGAACACTGCGAGACGACAGCGATGGGCAATCTCCTTCAACATGAAGGTGTTCGTTTATCGGAGCCGATGTTATTCGGTATTGGGCAAGGTTTGGGATTCATTTATTGGGATTCGAAGGGGATGGAATTTCCTTTTATTGGGGGGAGAGCGAAGCCTGATGAACTGTCTGCTTGCCTAGCATCGAGGCTCAATTTGAACATCAGGGCGCAAGAGACCTCGTCTGTCACAAAAGCATGGCAGAACGTACAAAGCTGCATAGCTCAGGGAATTCCTGTGGGACTTAAATTAGATTCATATTATTTAGATTACTTTACGAACAAAGTACACTTTGCAGCCCACTATGCGGTGATATATGGCATGGATGACGAATTCGCCTATATGGCAGACACTAGCCAACAAGGTGGTCTCGTGACAACGAGATTATCGAATTTGACCCTGGCAAGAAACGCGAAGGGGCCCATGAGCTCCAGAAATCGCTCCTTTACGATTGAGCAAACGGGTACCCTTCCACCGCTTGTACCCGCCATACGATCATCCCTTATTAACAATGCTCATGACTATTTGAATCCGCCCATTCGCAATATGGGGAATAAAGGAATAAAAAAAATGAGCGATGAAATTCTAAAGTGGCCCTCTAGAAGTAAGGATTTAGAGAAGGATCTATGTTTGACAGCTTTATTGATGGAAAGAGCGGGGACTGGCGGCGCCTTATTTCGAAACCTATATAGAGATTTTCTCAAAGAATGCGTGGATTTGCTCGGTGATTCCAAATTAGAACAAGCATACCTTCAGTTTGTGGAAATCGCGCCGATGTGGAATGGTGTTTCGGAGTCAATTGACAATGCGGGAAGAACTGGAAATCTACAGGAACTAAAACTTGCATCCGAGCTTTTGGTCGATATTGCGGAGAGAGAACGAGTAGCCATGGAGCTTTTATTGACAATTTAATTGTATAATTGGATTCGCAACTCGTTCTGAATCGACATTTGGGGTAGACGCAAACAACCGTCAACAGGCTGAAAATAACAGCGTTGCAGCCTGCGTATCTGTCACCCACACCTTTCGGATGCTACCTTGCTGCTTACCTTTTGTTGGCGTTCCGTTCGCCTTCGCCTAGTACCTTGGGTTAGCTTACCTTGGCGTTCCACCCTGGTCCCGCCGTCCACGGGCTTGCTCGCAGGCTGAATACACGAATACGGACCTCTGCATATACATAAAGAAGGCCGGTAGATCCACTCTTTGGAGCAGCTGCCGGCCTATTTGGTGTGCGACTAAATCATGTTCCAAAAGTTATGACCACATTTCCCTTTTTGTGCCCTTTTTCAACATATCTGTGAGCCTCGGCAGTCTGTTCCAACGGATAACGTCTATCTATGACAGATTTAATCTTCCCCGCCTCAACAAGCTCTTTGAGGAAGTTTAAATTTTCTTTATTCTGCTTTAAGCCCGCAGCGGTAAAAATTGCTTTTTTGCTGCCGATCTTGGAAGTCCATAGCATTTGAAGCATAACTCCCAGTGAAGGGACAGTGGAGAGATAGATTCCTCGTTGCTTTAGCGAGCTTTTACATTGTGAAAAAGAACGCTTGCCTACCGCATCGAAAATAACGTCATAGGTCTGATCACTTTTGGTAAAGTCCTCCTCGGTATAGTCAATGACCTGATCGGCTCCCAGAGATTTCACTAATTCTAAATTTGTGGAACTGCATACTCCAGTAACTTCTGCCCCAAAGTACTTGGCAAGCTGTACAGCATAAGCACCTACCGATCCAGAAGCGCCATGGATAAGGACTTTTTGTCCGCTCTGAATAATTGCCGTATCTCTAAGGAAAATCAATGCAGTTAATGCCCCGTCACAGACGCCGGCGGCTTCTTCATAGGCCGCGTTGACCGGTTTGATGATCACCGATTTGTCTTCGGGCAGACACATGTACTCGGCATGAGCGCCAAAGCTATTTGGACTTATACCAAAAACCTGGTCACCTTTCTTAAATAGCTTCACATCTTTTCCTACGGATTCAATTTCCCCAGCTAGTTCAACCCCTAATATATTATTTTTGGGTCTCATGAGACCATAAAGAAGTCTGATAATAAAGGGGTTAGCCTTTCGAAAGGCACAGTCCGATGGTGTTACGATTGCCGCATGTATTTGTATCCGTACTTCATTGTCTTTGGGAGTAGGTTTTTCTACCTCTTTGAGCTGAAGAACGTCCGGTGTTCCGTATTTTGTGCATACAATCGCTCTCATATGAATTCCTCCTGGATTGTTCATACATTGTTATCTTCTAAAAAGAACACTTCTTCCAACGGTAAGCTGAAGACGAGAGCAATGCGAAAAGCTAATTCCAGAGAAGGGGAGTATTTTCCTTTTTCCATGGCTACGATGGTTTGTCGTGTCACACCCACTTTATCAGCTAATTGTTGTTGGGTCATTTCATCATGGTTAAAACGTAATTTCCGAATGTGATTGCCAATAAGACATTTGCCCATCTTAAACTCCTCTCCGATAAAGATAGAGCTGTGTGATAGCTCCAACCACTTCTGACGCAAGCCCTGAGAAAATAAGTAAGATGAACATCACAAAGGGCGGCATATGCAAGACCAGTGATCCCATCGATAGAAGAAAGCCAAAGATAAACATATAATGAGAATTCCTTGTGGCTTTCAATTCAATTAGCTTATCTAGTTCATCAGAAAATGAAGGTTCTTCTTCTTTCGTAGTTATTCTATAGATGATATTGAATACAATATTAATGATGATTTTTGCCACAATCGACACCGGGATTAAGATTAAGATGACGGCCCCCCAAAAGCGAAAGGTTTCTGTCGAATCTATGCTTCCTTCTGGGTAGCTTTGAAACACATACAAGCAATAGCATCCAAAAATGAGTAAGGTGCCAATTAAAGATGCGATATTCTTCTTTTCTTGATAGGACATAAATGATTCCTCCTGTACGATTATTTTTACTTCAAGTAAAATATTATATACACAATGTAAATAAATTCATTCATAATGTCAAGTTAACTTAACATTATATAGTAAAAATAATTCCCTGAACCCTTAAAAAGTTTATAAGTGGTTAGATAAAATGAGTGGAATTTTAAAAACACGGTCGTATGACGAGTTGATGGAGAGAATACAGGTTGGTCTATACGGATCGGCAGTTTAGGCGGTTATATAGGGGGCTGTACATGGTTAGTCAATTGTTGCTCTTGGGAGGAAACCCTATGAAAATTTGCACTTCTTGGTGCATAACAGTAAATACGCATCAATAAGTTTATTGACACAAGGTTAATTCTATGTTATTTTTAATTCCGTGTTAACCTATAGGATTAAATAAATATGCATGTAAAAACAAATACCTTTAGAAAGTTAAGGAGTGGAAGCAGATATGAAACGATCTCATTTATTATCCATTTTCACCATGATTTTAGTATTGGTGGTCACAGGCTGCGGCAAAACAGCAGAAACAAAAACCGCAACATCAACAAGTCCAGCACCAACTGCTGCATCCACGAGCGCCTCTTCAACTTCATCAAGCCCAGCAGGCGAGAAAGCGAAGCTGAAAGTCGGTATTTCCGCAGGCCAAGAAGAAGAAATTTGGAGGAAGGTAAAAGAGGTTGCCGCCAAAGACAATCTAGATATCGAAGTCGTAACCTTTAATGATTATATTCAACCCAACAAAGTACTAGCAGACGGCCAATTAGATGCGAATGCATTCCAACACGAGCCGTACTTGAACCAATTCAAAGCTGATAACAAGCTGGATATCGTCAAACTGGCGAATACGTTGAATTTCCCAATAGGTATTTACTCCAAGAAAATTAAGAACATTTCCGAAATCAAAGAAGGCGACGAACTGGGCTTACCGAATGATCCATCCAATGGAGCAAGAGCCTTGATTCTTTTTGAACGTGCTGGATTGATCAAGCTAAAAGAAGGTGTTGGCGTTAAAGCTACGGTTCGCGATATCGTAGAAAATCCTAAGAAGCTTAAATTCAAAGAGCTTGAGGCTCCTTTCATTCCTAAAGCTTTGCCTGACCTTGCAGCAGCCGTAATCAATACGAACTACGCCGTAGATAACGGCTTTGTTCCTACGAAGGACGCGATCTTCCTTGAACCCAAAGATTCGCCGTGGGTGAATGTGATTGCTGTACGCACAGCGGATAAAGATAAACCTGTATTCCAAAGATTAATTAAAGCCTACCACTCTGATGAGGTTAAGAAGCTTGTTGTAGATAAATACGGAAGCTACATCGTACCATCTTGGTAAGAGAAATACGTGGAAGAAAACAAAGGTCTCTTTCCAAATGAAAGGGGCCTTTTGTTTTGGATGAAAGGGGAGGTGCTCCGTGTGATTGATTTAATCAACGTTAGTAAAACGTTTGAACAAAAGGGAGTCTGCGTAGAAGCGGTTAAAGAAGCTAATCTTCAGGTTCAGAAAGGGGAAATTTTTGGCGTCATCGGCTACAGTGGGGCAGGTAAAAGCTCACTCTTGCGGTGTATTAATTATTTGGAAAAGCCTACCTCGGGACTGATTAAGATTAATGGTGTGGAAATGTCAACGCTTAATAAGCAAGAGCTTAGGATGATAAGAAGGAAGATCGGAATGATCTTTCAGCATTTTAATCTATTGTCTTCGGGAACGGTCTTTCAAAACGTCGCTGCTCCACTCCTGCTAGCCAAGGTTCCCAAAAAACAAATTGTGACCAAGGTAAGAGAATTATTGGAATTGGTAGGGCTCCAAGACAAAGAGCAATCCTATCCGCGCCAGCTCTCGGGAGGGCAAAAGCAGCGAGTTGCAATTGCCAGAGCATTAGCCAATGATCCTGAGATTCTGTTATGCGATGAAGCTACCTCAGCGCTTGATCCCCAAACGACAGACTCTATTTTGGATTTACTTTTGGATATTAACCGCAAATACAAAATTACGATTGTCCTGATTACGCATGAAATGCATGTCATTAAAAAAATCTGTGATCGTGTTGCCGTCATGGAAAACGGCAGCATTGTTGAGCAAGGCTCAGTGATCGATTTGTTTCATTCGCCGCAAACTCGAACAACCCGCAATTTCGTCAAAAGTGTGTTTGATACAGAATTGCCAGAAACATTATGGAATCAATTGCGAAACCCAGGAAAGGCTGGAACATTAATCCGCGCTTCATTTATTGGTGAATCGGTTACCGAGCCTGTTTTTGCAGATTTAACGACCAAACTCGAGTTACGTCCCAGTATTATTTACGGGAATATTACTCAAATCAAAGAGACTATTTTTGGAACATTGATTTTGCATATATCGGGAGATGCCGCTCTTATTGAGCAGGGGATTCAATTCTTGCAAGCGCAAGGTTTACGGATTGAGGTGATTGACAATGTGGAATAAATTCCTGGAGGATGCAGACCTTTATGTAAAATCGATTAATGAGACCGTGATTATGGTTGGTTATTCATTAGTGATTTCAAGTATTATCGGTCTATTGTTAGGGGTTATGCTAGTTGTGCTAAGACCTGGCCATATTTATGCAAATTCTGGAATTTATTATATTCTGAACACGGTCATTAATATTATTCGTTCTATTCCCTTTATCATTATTATGGTTGCCATTCTTCCATTAACCAAGTGGATTGTCGGTACGACGATTGGCGTTAAGGGGGCTATCGTTCCTCTTGTTTTTTACACGGCTCCTTACATTTCACGCTTAATGGAGACGGCTTTATTAGAGGTTGATCCGGGTGTCATCGAGGCTTATCAAGCAATGGGAGCATCCAGAGGACAAATTATTTTCCGAGTCATGCTGAAAGAGGCACGGCCAGCTATGATTCTCGGATTTGCCATTGCCACAATCGGACTGGTTGGTGCTTCAGCCATGGCCGGGGTTATGGGTGCAGGTGGATTAGGGGACGTAGCGATAAGATTCGGTTATCAGCGTTGGGAGCCAGATGTCATGTATATCTCTGTCATTATGCTCGTTATTATGGTACAGATCGTACAATCATTCGGAAATTGGATATCAAAAAGGTTGAGAAAATAAGTAAACGATAAAAACTTCGGCGGACTTGCAAAGAAAGCTGATCAAAATGGAGTGGTTCTAAATAATCCCACACATGGGCTGTGACGGATTGCCGCAAGGCAGGCTGTTGCGGCCTTTCTGCGTAGAAGACCATTAAATTGACTGCAAGCTATTTACAAAATACATAAATTCAAATTGATAATGTAGTAACAATTCATAGCTACACTTAACTCTATGTAATTACAAGCAAAACGCTTGTAATTATTTTTTTAATATTACCCACATACATAGAGGAGTGAACAAACTTGTTGAAGACGGAGATTACCAAAAGATTGTTATCGATAGTGAACAAAGCAGCTGTAATTCCCATGCTATTCACTATATTGGCAGGTGCTTTACCACCGGTAGGCATTGCCGCAGCCGAAAATGCTTCACCTAACACCCTAGTAATAGAAGATTTCGAGAACAACCTTAGCGATGTCAAATTGATTCAAAAACGAAATTTCTCAGGTGCTATGAGCCTGGAATCTGATCCGAAGCATGTCCGCTCAGGGAAGAATTCCGTCCGCATCGATTATGATTACATCGGAGTTAAGGAGAATCCCTCCTATGTTTATGTCGGTCCAGCGGCAGGTTCAATTCCGATCACCGGAAACCCCAAGAAAATGGGCATGTGGGTCTATGGGAATAATGACGGGCATCAAATCTTCAGTAAATTCAGGGATGGCAGTGGGAAATCCTTTGAAGTGGAGTATTTGGACGAAAACATCGGCGTGAATTGGTATGGATGGAAATATATCGAAGGAAAAATACCAGAGGGTAAAGTGGGCCCTATTGTCCTTGATATTTATATGCGCATCGAGCAATCCATTTTTGATAAGAAAAATAAAGGCACAGTTTGGGTCGATGATGTTCGTCTAATCTACGAAGATACCCCCAATGAGGATATGGAGATTCCTACACTGAATGTTGTAGCTCCAGGGAATAACACGAACGTCGAAACAAATCGCCCCCTCATTCAATTACTTACAGCAGACGCCCAGTCAGGTATTGATCCCAATTCGATTCAAGTTGATATCAATGGTCACTCGGTCAAAGCGGCGTACGATGCGCCAAAAGGTGTCATTCAATATCAATCAGCTGCCCCAATGGCAGGTGGGTATCATACCGTTCATGCCGCTGTATATGATCGATCTGGCAATCCAGCAGAGATCAACAGCACATTCTTCATTCGCGATGGCGTGCAGTATCAGATAGAAGCTCCTAGCGAAGTGATCAGTAATAAAACGTTCCCGTTGAAGCTTCAGGTTAAAAATGCAGATCAGTTGAAGGGTTCCTATGCCAAGCTTAGCTTTGATCCCCAAACATTGGAAATCACCTCAGCAGAGTCTAAGATAGCTGAATCCTTAGTGACACAGAATAAGATTGATAATGTAAAAGGAGAATACCAATTCGAGCTTCAGGGATTAAACAACCATTCATTATCAGCAGATGGCACGCTTGCTTTATTAACTTTCAAGGTTAAGCCCACTGCCAAAATGGAGCGCGGCGAGCTATTTAAATCGATTGGGATAAATGATGGAAGCTTTCAATTTACCGTGGGAGAAGCTGTCTACGCGTCGGTTCGACCACACACATATAAGATTGGATTTCCCTATGTACTCACGATCAAAGGTAGTTCGTTACATTCGAAGAGCACCATGCGCGTTACGGATGATGTAGGCGTACCAGTAGAAGGAGCTTCAATTGCACTGCCTAATCCACTTAACCCTCAATTCTACGCGAAGGTAAACGTAACGCAATCTGGTATTTATGCTAGTGCTAATCTTACTTCAGCTAAGCTTGCTTCCGTCTCGCTGGGTGAACAGTTTTTTTCAAGCGGCGTTAAGAGTGCAGGATTTATCGCTGTCCATCTGCCTGACGGGAAAGGAACGGGTTGGATTCCTAGCGGTGATGTTGAATCCGGGCTGTCGACTGACAAATGGGGAAAAACAGATGCAAATGGCGAAATCCATACGAATCTTACAACGCTAGCTTTGATGAGTCTTGGTCTTCAAGCCGTGAATGGAGATAAGGTCAGCAAAGTCGTAATTCTGCCGATTGTCCCGCAATTGGGTGCAGATGAGCCAGAGTTTATTAGAACCTTTGTTACGGAAGATTTAAAAACAACGCAAAGCATTGTCTGGAGAACGGCTCCTCGTGTGGAACAGGGTGTCATTCAATATGTCAAAGACAGCGACTTCAAAACCTTCGATCAACCTAACATAGTTGAGCAGGCTACTGTATCGGAACTAGTATTAGCCCCTGATTCTACAGGGGAGGCTCTATTCCACAAAGGGCTTCTAAAGGGTCTTACGCCAGGGACGGCCTATCGTTACCGCGTAGGTTATCCAGGCCATTGGAGCGCATCGCATATTTTCAAAACAGAAGCGGCAAGTCCCGATTCATTTTCATTCTTATTTGTTACGGATTCACACACCAATAATGAAGAAGGATTTCGTATTCACCAGGATTTAATGAAAAGCGCCATTTCCAATTTCCCGAATACGCGATTTGTGATGCATGGCGGCGATATTGTGGATGACGGTGGCATTATGTATCAATGGGAGCAAGATATGAAAGCTTCCGAAATTTATAGCGCAAGTATCCCATCGGCTTATGCATTGGGGAATCATGATGTCAAAAATGGCGGCAAACAAGTGTTTATGAATGCTTTGGGCTTGCCGAACAACGGAATGAAAACCCAAGAGCACTTGACCTATTCGTATGATTATGAAGATACGCATGTTGTCGTCTTGAATTCGGAAGCTGACGAAGTTGATATGAAACAACAAGCAATATGGCTAAGAGAGAATTTAAATGCTAGTAAGAAAAAATGGACTGTAGCGATGTTCCATCGACCTGCTTATCATACAGAGGACGGGCGCGGTCCCGAGCTCGTTACTTATTATCTAGCACCCGTTCTTGAGGAGCTCGGTGTGGATTTGGTGCTTGTTGGTCACGATCATGCGCTGGCTTGGACGTATCCAATGAAGAATGGCAAGCCATTGAAAGATGGCAGTAAAGGTACGATCTATCTTGTTGGTGGATCTTCGGGTTGGAAATTTTATGATGCAGTAAAGCATGATTACTTGAACTACCTGTATGATGATAATTTCCCTGTTTATTCAGCTATAACGATCAATAAAGACCACATCGCTGTTGAAGCAAGAACTACTGATGGCAAACAACTGCAAGCGATGACGATTGAAAAACCTAAGAACCCAAGTCCAGATCCGGGTTCAAAACCAGACACAAATCCAAGCCCTAATCAAGGTTCAGGTTCTGCAGAAACAAAACCTAGTAAAGAGAGAAATAGCAGTGGACTCCTTACACGTCAAATCAAAGAGCAAGATTTGATAAAACAGATTGAAGAAGGCAAGCTCGAATTTGAGTTAGATCCTCAAGGTGAGGAAATCAGTTTGCCGAGCCATATTTCTCAGTTGCTTAAAGATAAACCATTGGTATTTAACATAGGGAAAATAAAGGTTTCCTTGAATCCTCAGGCACTGAAGCTAGCTGATACGAATCAAAAGAATGCAAGCCAGATTGTATTAACAATTGATAGAAATCAAGCTGCCAAAATTGCAAAAATTAAAGCCGCACAATCATTTACAAATGCTGCTCTCAGTCCTGCAGGTGATCTAATTACCCTATCACTCGATGTTTTATCGACGGATGGTACTAAAACAATCGTTAAAACAGATGAAACGGTTTCAATCTCTCTTTCAATGGAGAGCTCAACGAATAAGTCACTGGTCGGTTTTTATGCTTTGAAGCAGGATGGTTCAGCTCATTTTGTGACAAGCAAGAAGACAAACACAAGCATGAATGCCCAAGTAAGCCCGAACGGACAATATGTGCTACTGGAATATACAAGAACCTATGCTGACGTGGCTAAGGAGCACTGGGCCGCAAGTATAATTAAAGAACTCTCGGCACAGCATATTATAGAAGGGATCGATGATACTCATTTTGCTCCAGAACAAGTTGTTACTCGTGCAGAATTCGTAGCTATGCTAGTAAGAAAGCTAGGGCTTCAAGCCACTAGCAAAAGCAATTTTAGTGATGTAGCCCCAACAAATTGGTATGCCGAAGCGGTAACAGCAGCACAAGATGCTGGTATTGTAAATGGCACTAGCGCTAACAAGTTTGGTCCCAACGATACGATTTCTCGTCAGGAAATGGCCACTATCGTAATAAGAGCTTATGAGTACCTTCATGGGAAATTAGCTTTAGATGGTCAATACGATTTCAAAGATATGATAAATGCAGATGAGTGGGCGTTAGAATCCTTACAGAAGGCCAAAAAATTAGGCTTAATGAGTGGTTATGTAGAAGGGGATGTTAGACCTTTAGAAAAAGCCACACGTGCTGAATCCGCTAAGCTAATCAACATGACGAATTAAGAAGTAAATCGGTTTTTAACGATAATATGCCCCACTTATGGCTAAAAAGCCAAGGTGGGGTTTTTATTTCACTTGAGATCCTTTACAATACTTTCCAATTGATTAGCAATAATCCGCGACATGTCCCTCTAAGACTAGCCCTTATTGGCAGGGTAGTTGGCTGTCCAAGTCTATTGCCAAAGCAAAAGAACCTACACTATAATGAAATGGAAATAAGTGTAAATTTAAAGGAGGATATACATAATGAAGCGTGGTATGAAGGTGGTAATGGTTATGACAATTTGCACACTGAGTATTCTTTCCGGATGCAGCCAAACACAGAAGGCTTCTTCAAATCTAGTTCAAGAGAAAGGAAAGGCGGCATCATACGTTTGGAAGGAGGCTTTGCCTAAGGACATGGGGATGGATGAGGTTATTTTGAATCAAATGGATAGCGCTGTAGAGAGCAAACACACCAGAACCTACAGTGTGCTTATTGTAAGAAATGGACATATCGTTTTTGAAAAATATTATCATAACAAAACAAGAAATACCCCAACTGGCGTATTTTCTGTAACTAAAAGTGTGTTGTCGGCTTTGACGGGAATCGCGATTGAGAAGGGCTATGTCAAAAATGTCGATCAAAAAATTTCTGATTTTCTGCCTCAAGTATTTAGTGATGTGACCGATAGCCGCAAAAAGGAAATCACGATCAAACAAGCCTTGTCCATGACGGGAGGCCTAGAGTCGGTGGACAATACGATTGGTGTATGGTTTCAAAGCCCAGATTGGAATATGAATACAATAAATAAACCTTTACGCAATGAGCCGGGCAGCAAATTTGAATACAATACAGGTCTCCCGCATTTGCTTTCTGGTGTTTTGACCAAGGCCACAGGGATGTCTACGGAGCAATTTGCGAATAAATATTTGTTTGGTCCTTTGGATATTACCAATTATGAATGGAGTCAAGATCCCCAAGGAATTACGAGCGGAGGAACCCGGCTTTCTCTAACACCAAGAGATATGGCTAAACTAGGCTACCTCTATTTGCATGAGGGCGAATGGGAAGGACAGCCTATCGTGTCAAAAAAGTGGGTCCAAGCTTCGATTCATAAGCAGGTGGAGGTGGATGCCAATACGGATTATGGCTATTTGTTCTGGCTCCCTGACGTGAAAGACAAGAATGGCAAGAAGGTGTTTGCCTTTGAGGCAAACGGGTATGGCGGACAATATATTCGTGTTATCCCTGAATGGAATTTAGTTGTTGTAATGACTTCGAATCCGGATTCAAGCGCGAATTCTAGCCCCGAAGAGCTTATGAGAACGTATATTTATCCCTCTATTAAGTCATAAGAAACATCCCCTCGCAGCATAACTCAGAAATGTTATGCGCTTTCATTGATTTCTATCACATTTCATTGATCCTGCAAGTAGGCGGCATAGCCCCTTTCCCATTAATATGAAGTCATAACAGCTACGAACAAAGAAAGGGTGGTCGGTTTGAGAGAAACCGCGACAGTAGTCCACACGGATCGCCCGGTGGTGAAACCTCGCAAATCCAAGCTAGTGTCTTGGCTGAAGCAATGGCCATTGCAGATCATGGTGTTGCCAGCACTCGTATTAATTTTGGTTTTTAGTTATTTTCCAATGTACGGCGTTATCATCGCGTTTCAGGATTACTCGGTATTTAAAGGGTTCTGGAACAGTCCGTGGGTAGGCTTTAAGCATTTCATTGATTTTTTTCAATCTCCTGAGCTTACCTTGGTTATGCGAAATACACTCGTCATCAGCTTCTTGAAGTTAGCGTTTGGCTTTCCTGCTCCCATCATCTTGGCCATTCTACTGAACGAAGTAAGGAGCATGATATTCAAACGGGTCGTTCAAACCGTAAGTTATCTGCCTTACTTCCTCTCATGGGTGATCGTCGCGAACTTCGCGATCTCGATGTTATCAACCGATAATGGAAGCGTAAACATCTTGCTTGGAAAGCTGCATCTAATCGATGAACCGATTCCCTATTTATCGGTACCAGAATATTTCTGGACGATTCTCGTTACCACGAATGTTTGGAAAGAAATCGGCTTTGCCTCCATTGTGTATTTAGCGGCGATTGCCTCTATTGATCCTAACTTGTACGAGGCAGCCGCAATCGATGGGGCAAGCCGCTTCCGCATGACGTATTTGATAACGCTTCCGAGTATTTTGCCTGTTGTTGTTATCTTTTCGATCCTTGCCATAGGCAACTTGTTGAATGCAGGTTTTGAAGACCTGCTGTTGCTCGGCGTGAATCCAGCGCTTCGCGATGTATCAGACGTCATCGATACATATGTGTTCCGTATGGGTATCAACTTAAACCGGTATTCGTTCGCAACGGCCGTTGGATTATTTAAAGCCATTGTAAGCGTCGGACTGCTGACGTTAGCGAATTATTTCGCAAGACGTACCGGCAACAGCTTGTGGTAGGAGGACTTTCAATGAAATTTGCTTTTGAAGACCGGATATTCAGTATAGTCACTCACATTGCGCTTGCGTTATTAGCTTTTGTTACCTTTTATCCGTTCTGGAATTCTGCCGTTATTGCGTTCAACGAGGGCACGGATACTAGCTTAGGTGGCATTACCTTTTGGCCGAGAGAATTTACGCTTGAGAACTTTGAAATCGTTCTAAAAGACATTCGCATTTTGAAAGGCTTTGGTATTTCGATTTCCCGGACCGTCGTCGGCACATTCTTGACGATTGCAGCCACGGCAATTTTCGCTTATGGCATGTCCCGCAAGGAGTTAATCGGTCGAGGCTATTATATGGTGTTTTGCATCATTACGCTATACTTTGGCGGGGGGCTTATCCCAACGTATATATTGATTCGCAATCTAGGGATGTTCGACTCTTTCTGGGTGTTCGTAATACCTTCCATTATTAGCGTGTGGAGCATGATTATTTTCCGTACCTTTTTCAGGGAAATTCCGCCCGGCTTGGAGGACTCAGCACGTATTGATGGCTGTGGTTATTGGGGCACTTTTTTGCGAGTGGTGCTGCCGCTCTCTGGCCCGGTCATAGCGACGCTCTCGCTGTTCACGGCAATTGCCCATTGGAACGATTGGTTTGTCGCTTCTATTTATATTAACAACAATGATTTATTGCCTGTGCAAACGCTGCTTAAGCAAACGCTCGATTCTAATATCGCTTCCGAGTTAAATGCAGATACGGCAGCAGCAAGCTTTCTTGCTAAACGACAGTCGTTCACGACCAAATCACTGACGATGGCCACAATGATGGTTACCGCAATTCCTATCATTCTTGTTTATCCGTTTTTACAGCGGTTTTTCGTTAAAGGCGTGCTTGTGGGTTCATTAAAAGAGTAGTCGTTATTGGGGCTTCAAAGCGATAAGCTTTAGGCATAGATGAATACAGAAATGGGAAGGGGTACAACGTTCATGAACAATCGGCTCAAAAAAGGGATTGCACCACTCACGGTCATGATAGCACTGGGAACGATTATTGCTGGATGCTCCGGTGGGGACAAAGGAACGACGCCTAGCTCGACGTCAGGCACGACCGGAACGGCAGCGCCAGTTGCCACAAAGCAAGAAACATGGAAGCTAGGCAGTGAACCGCTTAGTTTCACCATTTTTGGTAACTACGGCTGGTATACAATGCCGCCATGGGGTAAAGACATCTTTTCTAAAAATGTTCAAGATAAAATGAAACTTAATATCACGGCAATTAACGCTGGTGGGAATTCCGAAACAAAACTAAATACGATGATTGTCGGTGGAGATTTGCCAGACGTCATCTGGGGCGATCGCGATAAGTTTGAGCGTCTAAGAGAAAATGGCGTGCTTGTGCCTCTTGACCCTTATTTGGAAAAATACCCGAACCTTAAAAAGTGGGCAGGCGATGAAATTCTTAACATGCTGCGCGCCAAAGACGGCAAGCTCTACATGTTTCCAAACTGGTATACGAACAAGCCAACTGGCAATGCCGGCTATGTTATCAACAAGAAAATCTATGACGAGCTCGGCAAGCCGAAATTGGAAACAACCGATGATTTATATAGCTACTTGAAGCTGGTTAAAGAGAAGTACCCGAACGTGATTCCGTTTGAGCCAGGGCAAGCTAAAGAAGGCAAAGGCGTGGATATTCTGTATTCTGCATTCGCAGAAAATAATCCGGCCAGCTACGCAGGTACGCTGCGTGCTTTACCGAAAGATGGGAAGTTTACGTCGTTATTCGCGGATCCCGTTTATAAGGAAGCGATGGTTTTCGTTAACAAGCTGCATCGTGAGAAGTTGATGACACAGGATGCTTTGACGCAGACAGTCGATCAGGTTCGGGAGAAAGTGAACACAGGTCGTGTGGCCGTATTCGTCGATGTTACAGCTATTGAGTATGCCTCCAAGGGGCATGCACAGCTTGTGAAAAATGATCCGAATGCAGGTTACTTTATGATTTGGCCGATCCACAAGCCAGGACTCGATAAAAATAAAATTATGGTAGCCCATTACGATCGACTTGGCTGGAATGCCGCCGCTATCACAACAAAGGCCAAAGATCCTGAGAAAATTTTCGCCGCTCTTGATTGGATGACAAGCCCAGAGGGGACACGCGATCTGATCTGGGGTCCTGAGGATATGTACTGGAAAGGTGTAGACGGGGATGGCTTGCCGAACTTGACGGATAAGTTTTTCGCTGAGCCGGAAGAACGGACGAAGAACATGAATGCTACCAATGATCTTCAATTCGTCGGCAACGCCACATTGAATGACAAGATTAAAGTGAAGGCGGAGCTTTCATTACCGGAAGATAAGCGTTCATGGGAGACCAAATACCAAGATGCTATCACTTGGAAAACACATATGGATCTGACAGCTATGAGAGGCATCGAGCCTGCACCGGACAGCCCGGAAGGAATTATCCGCGAACGCTGGATTGAGCTCTATAAGAAAGTTCGCGGTCAAGCGATACTTGCGAAGAGCGAACAAGAAGTCATCGAGATTATTGACAAAGGCGAGAAAGATGCGCAAACATTGGGTGTTCAGAAATTAAATGATTATTTAACTGCGAAATGGAAGGAAAATGAAGCAAAGATGAAGAAAAAATAAGATGGAAAGCTTAGGGTGCACATGATGTGCACCCACTTTCCATTTTTATAATAAACATAACGCAAGGAGGGTGCTTCATGTACAAAGTGCTTATCGCCGACGATGAGACGCTGGATTTGGAAGGAATGAAGGCATTCATCCCGTGGGAATCACTTGGTATGGAAATCGTCGGCGCTGTGACGAACGGGTTCTCTGCGTGCGAGCTAATCGAACACGAGAAGGTCGATGTGCTTGTTACTGACGTCAATATGCCCAATATGTCGGGTTTGGAATTAGCTAGACATGTTAAGGAACGGTTCCAAGATGTTAGGGTCATATTTGTAAGCGGTTATCGTGATTTCCAGTATGTGAAAGAAGCTCTTTCGCTGCAAGCGTATAGCTACGTGCTTAAGCCAGTAAACGATGAAGAGCTGATACAATCGCTAGAGCGCATCCGCTTTGATTTGGATGAAGCGCAGAAACGAGATCAGGCAGCCAAAGAGATGCAGCGCGTTTTGTCAGCCGGAGGTCGGCAGCTGCAAACCGGTTTGGAAGCCAGTAAGCTGAGCGATGTTGGAGGGGAGCGAGCGATTCCTCACAGCGGCAAAAATCTGAAGCTGATTCAGCAAATCATTGAAGAGATACAAAGAGGTCTCGATCAGACGTTGACGCTGAAGGATGTGGCAGACAAATTTGATTTCTCGCCGAACTATCTTGGACAACTGTTCAAGGAAGTGATGGGCCAGTCCTTTCACGAATATCTTGTTGCTTTACGGATGGAGAAAGCGGGGGAACTTCTGCGTAATCCGAAGCTGCGTATTTACGAGGTTGCCCATCAAGTGGGGTATCGGTATATGCCTTATTTTAGCAAACAATTCAAGGAAACGTATCGGATGACCCCGGTCGAATTTCGCAATGGTTTATAAAGCTTTCATGAAGATGCTCGTACGAAACCGCCGAAAAACAGCTGCTGCTCTTTCAGGTTTAGAAGAGAAGAAATTTGTACCTTTTGGGTACAAGTTGATGTTTTCATATTTACTATTAACCCTTTTTCATGTGTTGTTATTCGGATATTTCGCCAATTGGATATTCGTCGATTCCATACGCAAGCAGACGAGCGATAACGTACAGGCGGCGCTTCGCCAGATGAAGGACAACATCACGTATAAAATGAAGGATACGGTACGTCTATCCGACATGATTTATTACGATGATACGATTTCAGCGCGATTGCGGCAATACCAGGAAGGATGGTATAGCTACGAATCGACCACGGACTATTTATTGCCCAAGTTTGATAGTGTGCTGAAGGCGACTAACCGTCACATCTGGCTTGTTGTTTATTTGCGTAACGAAACGCTTCCAGAAATATATAATTCATACAGCGATACAGACCCACTGACTTATGCTGGTCAAAGCTATGATCTATACCATATGAAACGGATTTCTGAAAGCGAATGGTATCGTGATTTCCCGCCTGAGCGCTACGGAGAAACGATGCAATGGCAGCAGATTGAGCGAGACGAGGAGTTCCGCAATATATCTCTGTTGCGCCGAATGATCGATACGAAGACCCTTCGCCGAAATATGGACAGCGGCTTTATGCGGCTGACCGTGAAGTTGTCTGATTTGTTTGAAACGGTATCACCTGATTTCGGCAAAGGTACCTCAGTTCGTGTCGAGAATGGCGCTGGGCAAATCTTGTTCGAAACAGGGGTGCGTGAAGCTGAACGTATCAAAGAAGACGGACAAGAGAATTACCTGACCATCACGGAGCCATTTCAAGATTTGGATTGGCGGCTTGTCGCCAGCATTCCTAAGGAGTGGGTAGAAAAGGATGCTCGAAAGGTTAAGCTGTTAACCGTAGGGATCGGTTCAGTTAGTTTCTTTCTTTTTGTATGCGTTGGTGTCTTTCTCTCCCGCTATTTCTCTAAGCGAGTTTCTCGCATTGTCAGGGTGCTGGATTCGTTCCGGCATGGTGATTTTCATAAACGTATACGATTCAAGGGACGGGATGAATTTTCGACAATTTCTCAATCGATTAACGCCATGGTCGAGCACATGGATGAGTTGATTCAGGAGGTGTATGTAACTAGTCTGAAGAAAAAAGAAGCGGAATTAGAGTCGCTTCAGGCTCAAATTAATCCACATTTTTTGTACAATACGTTGTCGTCTATTAGTTTGCTTGCTAAATTCGGAGAGGTCGAACAGCTGCATCGTATGGTAAGCAATTTAGCGTTGTTTTATCGACTTTCCTTAAATGAGGGTCGTACCATTATCCCGGTTGCGAACGAATTAGAGCAGGCTAAAGCGTATTTGGACATCCAAAAGGTAAAGTACACCGATCGCCTTGACGTTTTGTTCGAGGTTGATCCTGATCTGCTGCGCTATGAGATGGTGAAGCTGCTGCTTCAACCCTTTCTTGAAAATGTGCTTAAATATGCATGGTGTGGAGATCGTGTGCATATTCGAGTTACTGGACAGCGAATTGATGATGATATTGAATTGCGTATTATTGACGATGGGGTCGGTATGAAGCCAGAGACCTTGCGTCGAATAATGAGGTACGATGGGGACGAGGAGACAGGGTACGGCATCCGCAACGTACAGCAGCGAATCCAACTGCATTATGGCAAAGCCTATGGTATACAGATTCATAGTAGGTTGGGCATTGGAACGGCGGTAGCGATACGAATTCCTTGCGTGCGGCGGACAGCGCCGTATGTGATAAAAGAGGTTGCCCGAGAAACAGATGGGCAGTCAGATAAGTTAGGGGCAAGTTCTGCGAAAGAGCCATAAGGGCATACGGCGTTCTATTCGCAAGTTGGAATGGAGATTGTTTGCTGGTACGCTTGTTGTAAGGATGTTGCGAAAAAAAAAGCTCATGTATCCAATCGGAGGCATGAGCTTTTGAACTTGGATTAATGCGAAGCCGCGAGCCCCTCAGCCTCATCTGTTGGGTTTAATTTCTCTTTACTCATAAATAAGGCTGCGGCGAAAGCAAGTATCGCTGGCAGTAGGCCCCAAGCAAAGGTGACGGCGATGGAGGAGGAGAGCCCGTCTGTAATTCGATCCAACGCCTGTGGTGGAATTTGATTACGAGTAGCAGGATCAAGCAGTGCATGGGGGTCACTAAAGTTAATGCCTTGCGGTACATTTCCTTCACCACTGCCTGCGAATGCCTCCGTCAAGTTTCGAGTCAGCGAATGGCTTTGGAGAATACCAAAAATTGTGATTCCCAGTGTCATCCCAAGGGACCTGAGGAAATTGAGGGTGGCGCTTGCCGAGCCTCTCTGTCTACTGGAGAATGAATGTATAGCTGCATTGCTTAATACGGAGAAGGAAGCGCCGATGCCAAGTCCGATTAAGATCATATAGAAAGTAATCGTCAGACGGGATAAATCGGCTGTAATCGTGCTAAGAAGTCCGATTCCGACTACCAGAATGAGGAGCGTCGGGATCATAATGGAGCGATACGACAGCTTGTTCATGAGGAATCCCCCTAGTGTCGCGGTTACCACAGATCCGAGCATCATAGGCAGCAAGACAAGGCCGGAACTCGTAGCGCTCCCGCCAAGAACACCCTGAATGAATATGGGAATATAGACAGAAGCTGTGATGAATGCAGCTCCGCTTAGCATGCCGATGATATTGCTTGTTGCATAAAGGCGGCTTTTAAACATACTAAATGAAATAATGGGTTCTTCGGCTCGAGTTTCTATAAACACAAATAGTGCGGCAAGAAGAGCAAAGCCAGCGAATAAACCTATGATTTGTGCCGAATCCCAAGCGTATTGCTTGCCCCCAAGCTCCATTGCGAACATCAGACAGATAATAGCTCCTACAAGTGAGATAGCGCCGAGCCAGTCGATAGGCTGTTTGGAATGTATATGGGACTCTTTATAAAAGAAAGCAATCATGACAAAGGCGAGCAGACCAAGGGGTAAATTGATGTAAAAAATCCATTTCCAGTTCATATAATCCGTGATGTAAGCACCCAACAAAGGGCCGAAAATACTAGACATACCGAACACAGCTCCGAATAATCCACCAAGCTTTCCACGGTTTTCTGGCGCTACCGCATCGAGCATAATCGTAAATGCGATGGGTACAAGAGCGCCTCCGCCAATGCCTTGAATAGCCCTGTAAATGCTTAACTGTACGATAGACTCGGCCGTTCCGCAAAGTACGGAGCCAAGCATAAATACCAAGATACCGAAAACGAAAAAACGCTTGCGTCCATACATATCGGATAGCTTGCCGAAAATTGGCATTCCAGCCATCTCGGCGACCATATAGGCTGAGGTCACCCAGACGAATTTATCGAGTCCGCCGAGTTCGCCAACAATCGTTCCCATAGCAGTAGCAACGATTGTGTTATCCATCGAGGCCATCAGGATGGCAAGAAGAAGTCCTGCGACGATAACACCAGTTTTGTTTTGTGCTTTTTTCATTTGATTAAGTCCTTTCTTGTTATAGATCATAGTAGGGGCTCTCCCAAGCCCGTACTTCTAACTTCATTATAAACAAGCAACACTGACAGAAGTGTGTCAGTGTTGCTGTGGCATTTATTTTTTATTTTAGAGATATGATTCAATGCATTACATATTCTCTGTCAAATGGGCTAGTTTTCCTGTGGCATTCGTCTATACGCTGCATAAAGTATGTTAGGCGCTAGTTTAGTATCACGATTTCACGAGGAGGAAACAATCATGAGTTCGAATATAAACCAAGATGCGAATTTCGGCTCCGCTTTCGATCCATCGCTAGGTGCTTCCCAACATCAGTTCTCAAATCAGGGGGGAGCAATACCTCTTGTTTTGCCTGTTGATGCTTATAATGAAGTAAAACAACTTGAGCAAGAAATTGCTGACCTAGAAGTTGAGGCATTTAGGTTAAATCAAGAGGGAACTGCTTATAGGAGCGGTTCCGATCTGGAAAAAGCCAATGAGAGCTGGTTAGAAGCTGCTCAGATGCAGGAGCAAGTTAATGCCAAACATCAACAAAGAGCAGCAATTCTAGCCCCTTATATGATTCCGCCACGTTCTTACGGCGGCAATCCGTTCGGTATTCCGGGCTTCCCGGGCGGAGGTTCGCCGGGAATGCCCGGATTCCCAGGTGGTGGATCACCAGGTGGAGGCTTTCCAGGGATGCCGGGTTTCCCAAGCGCACCGGATTTTCCAGGTGGAGGCTTCCCAGGGATGCCGGGCTTCCCGGGATCTGTTCCAGGAACTCCAGGTGGCGGTTCGCCCAGTGCGCCATTTCCAGGTTCGCCGGGGGGCGCACAGCCGCCGAGCTCTCCTCCGCCATCATACACACCGCAAAAACCATTTACGGCAACAGGAGCTACTGCGCAATTTATTGATCCAGGATCCATCGCACGCTGTTTGTTTAGATTCACTTATGTATGGTTGAGAAATGGTGGACAGTTCTGGTTTTTCCCGGTTTTTGTCGGTCCGAATTCGGTTGCTGGATTTAGATGGGAAGGGTTTAGGTGGAGATACTTCGGAATCGATGTCCGCTTAATTGATGCTTTTACTTGTTGATTTTCAAGCATAATCATTAACCATTGGGGTTGCGGGAGGTCGGCAAAAGCTGGCTGCTGCGACCCTATTCGTCTTGACTCTTGACTGATAATAAAAAGACAGTGCCAAGGACGTCAAATTCACTCCGTGGGCTGTCTCTTTTCATTACCAAGATTGAGCATTGGAGAACTGCAGCATTTGGACCTAGTAATTCAATAGTAAGCGCTTTAATGACTTACTACAGGCGAGCTAACCATTTGGGCAAAATCCAGGATTGTACGTACAAAGCTCTTGTGCGTAGGCTGTATCTAGCTTTACGAGTTCAGAGAAATAGTTGCCAATGGCATGGTTGGCAGAGATAGATCCCTTTTGAAACCGAACCTCATCGCCTTTTTTTACATGGACATAGTAGTAGTTTTGATCTGTTTTAGGGGATCTATAGATGACGGGCGGCAGCTGAGGAACAAGATCGTTTACATTATAAATCCTATGGCGGGTAGCAATTTGACGATCAAATGTTTTGGCAAAGACAGCGTTACCTACACGCGGTGATGCGAATGTGTATACGCAAGGGGATTCGAAGGGCGTATTGGCAACAATATCGACCGCACACAAGGTGGCGAGTGCTCCACCCAGACTATGACCAGTTACAAACAGCTTCTTTTGAGGTGATAGTTTAGATAAAGTTGAGATGATTTTTTTTCTGGCAGATTTATATATGCTTAGGAATCCGCGATGCACTAGGCCGCTATCCCGCATATAGGGGAATTTATTTTGTCGAGCAATGACATCTGAGATCCAATCGGACCGGGTGTTCGATCCCCGAAAAGCTATAACGATGGTATCCTTCGATTCTAACATGTACCCAAAATACTCTTCTTTCCCCGCAAAAGAAGCTGCTTTGAATGTGGAAGCGATCTCGTAAGTTCGAGGAACGACGAAAGTACCAGATTCATTTTCAAATTGTGTATAGGTTTGACCGCAAATCGCAGCTAAGAAGATAGCGGTGCGTTTTTCAAAAGAAATCGTGCTCAAGTAGCATACCCCCGATCCCACATTCCTTTATTAGCTATGTATATGGAGATTGAGGGGAATTGCTTTAGGGCAAGAACCTAATTATAGAGCGGCAGTATCTAGAGAGCAGTCGGAAGTAGTGAGCCGGAATAAAAGAGGTTCCTAATTCGGTCGTTTGTTATTGAAAAATATGGATATTGGCTTGATATTGAGAACTATTATCAGTTAATATGGTTCATATCGACTATAATTGGCGAAAGAAGGTGAGGGACACACACATGTTAAGAAGATTTTTTTCGTATTATCGTCCGTATAGGAACTTATTCATTTTAGATTTCACCTGTGCTGTAGTAGCGGGGTTACTTGAGCTAGGATTCCCGCTTGCCGTTAATCGAGTCATTGATAAATTGCTTCCGGCTGGGAACTGGCAGTGGATTTTATGGGCATGCGCTGGTTTGCTTGCTGTGTACGGCTTGAATACGATTCTCAATTTTGTTGTTACTTATTGGGGACATAAGCTGGGGATTAATATCGAGACGGATATGCGGAAGAAGATGTTTGATCATTTGCAGAAGCTGTCTTTCCGCTTCTATGACAACAATAAAACGGGCCAACTCATGTCGCGAATGTCCAATGACTTACTGGAGATTGGCGAGGTTGCTCATCATGGTCCAGAAGATTTATTTATTGCCGTAATGACGTTAATCGGGGCGCTTATTTTGATGCTTAGTATTAATGTGAAATTAGCTTTATTAACTTTCGTCACAGTTCCTTTCCTGCTGTGGATAGCCATATACTTTAATCAGAAAATGACGAAGACATTCCGCCGTATGATGGGGGATTTGGCTGATATTAATGCGAGAGTGGAAGACAACATTGGGGGGATTCGTGTTGTCCAAGCTTTTGCCAATGAAGCTTATGAGAGAAAACTATTCGCAGAAAATAATGGACGCTTTCGGATAACGAAGCTGCTTTCCTACAAAATTATGGCATGGAATGTATCTCTTAGTTATATTCTCATGCGGTTGGTGACGGTATTCGTTCTGATTTGTGGTACATGGTTCGTGATTGATAAACAGATTACATATGGGGAATTTATCGCGTTCGTCTTATTAACGAACGTATTCCTAGGTCCTATTCAGAAGATTAATAATGTAATCGAAAGCTATCCTAAGGGAATCGCCGGATTTAAGCGTTACGTAGAGGTTATTGATACGGAGCCAGAGGTGGCTGATCGCCCTGATGCGGTCCCCGTTCGACACCTTGTTGGCGAGATCCGTTTCAACAACGTCTCGTTTGGCTATGGACAGGAAACTAAGGTATTGAATGGCATCACCCTATCTATTCGCGCTGGGGAAACGGTCGCCTTCGTAGGCCCATCCGGCGCCGGGAAAACAACGATTTGCAGCTTATTGCCACGATTCTACGATGTTAGCGATGGCAGCATCAGTATCGATGGGATGGATATTCGCAGCATTCAACTAGAGTCGCTGCGCCGTCAAATCGGCATCGTACAGCAGGACGTGTTCCTATTCGCGGGTACGATGCGCGAGAATATCCTGTACGGCAAGCTGGATGCGACGGAAGAGGAGATTTGGCAAGCTGCTAGACGAGCGCGGCTTGAGACCTTCATCCAGTCCCAGCCGCTGGGACTGGAAACCATTATCGGCGAGCGCGGCGTGAAGCTCTCAGGTGGACAGAAGCAGCGCCTTGCGATTGCGCGCATGTTTCTCAAGAATCCGCCGATCCTCATCCTTGATGAGGCAACCTCGGCGCTCGACACGGAGACCGAGGCAGCGATTCAACAATCGCTTGCCGAGTTATCGGAGGGGCGCACGACCTTGGTTATTGCGCATCGACTAGCGACGATCAAGAATGCAGATCGCATCGTCGTAGTTACGGAGCAAGGGATTACAGAGCAAGGCCGACATGAGGAGCTTCTGGCAGTTGGAGGCATCTATAGCCGTCTGCACAAGGCACAGTTTCGCTCATGAACAAAGGGGACGGCGACTCTGAGCGTAGGCGCTTGCTTTGCGGGGCTGCTGCTAGCATTACAGTTTTTTTTGAGCCAGTTGAAGCGCCGTTATGGGAGTGAACGGGAATTGATATAAATAAAGGTCAGGGGCTCCAGAGCCGCTGACCTTTATTCATTTACAAAATTAAAGCAAGGAGCTTAATCGGATATTTAATCTAGCTGCTACGCCAGCCGGGTTGCTTGGGCTGCGCGGACCGCCGAAATTGAAGGCGATGATGACGATATCATTACGGCCTCTGCACAGAAATTGTCTGACGTTGAAGGTGCGTCCGGGATTAAAATTTAATGGTGTGTTGGTAGGACCATCGAAGAGGAGCGGGACACCATTAATGATGACGACAGCGTAGTTATCGACAGATAGGAATAAGGAAGCGGCGAGTATCGACCTTCTTTGGGACAAAGTGAATCTTGTTGAAATAATGGCGTTTTCACTACTGAGGTTACCGGAATAGCAGACATAATTCGCATTGATAACAGGTACCCAGGCAGGATCGCGTGGAATGATCTGATGCGTGATAGAGAAGAATGCGAGGGTTCACAGGTAGTTGAGAAAGAAATGAGTAAGATGACCCAATTAATTGTGATGGCGACGCATGGCCTATTAGCTAACTACGATGCTAGAGGCGGATCTATTTTTGCGGATTTGTTAGCTACTAAACAACGAATTACCCACGATATGGCGAAGAAAGCTATGAATTAATGCCCGGAAGTAAATTTAAGACCAAGTACACCAACTAAGATCAATACCATGAACAAAATTCGGGTTAAACTAATCGGTTCATTTAAAAACAAAGTGCCGATAATGATCGCCCCGACAGCGCCTATCCCAGTCCAAGCCGCGTAAGCTGTTCCGATAGGTAATGTTTTCGTAGCTATAGCGAGGAAGTAGAAGCTCACAACCATTCCTGCGAGCGTGATACTTGTTGGAACAAGACGCGTGAATCCATTAGAAAACTTCAATGAAATTGCCCATACGACTTCAAAAACTCCTGCAATTGCCAGATACACCCATGCCATACTAACCCACTCCTCTTCGTAAGGTTGTTTTGTCTCAGAAAAAAAGAAAAAGCCTGGAAGCATTATCGCAAAGCGATAGTACTCCCGGGCTTTTTCCCCTCCGTGACCACAGTGTATTCACTGTGTGTTCTCTCTCGGACCAGTCTGGCGATGCTCGCCACGGAACCCTAGAAAACAATATGAGGCAATTATAAGTCGCCTTATACCCTATGTCAAGTTACCGATTTTTGTTTAATTAGTAAGTGGCTAAATCGCTTGCTGCATAAAACATAATAGCAATAACAAATATTGCAATAATAATAGCATACAAAGCTGTTCCAATGATCCCGCATACTAAGCCAGTGGTCGCGAATCCTCTTCCTTGATCCCCGCGTAGCCGAATTTCTTTCGCGGCAATACGGGAGAATACAATGGCAATGATCCCAAGAATAAAACCGATATATGGGATAACGATGGATAGAATACCTAGCACCATGGAAGCAATTGCTTTACCATTCGTTACTGACGACATTTGCGGTGAAGGCTGGTAGTTAGGGGATTGATGTGGATAAGGATCCATGTGAGGACCTCCTCAAGATGATATATGACCCATTATAACCATATCTTACCTACGATTCTAGAGGAAAATTGAGCGATGGGTGAGATTACAATACTTTTCCAGCTATTTTTGCTCCCATAAGCCAGCGTCATTCATCGCTAAATCGGCTTTATACATGTCAACCGTCTTCAAATCACGCAAGGTGAGTGGAGAAGAAGGACGATAATACGATTGAAGATATGCGTTTAGTTTCTTGGAAAAAGGGGTATATACCTTGTAGGGCTAGTTTTTTCCAGAGGTACGTTGGAAATCTATCAAGTCGGCGAGCGTATGATCCACCAATAACGTCAAAGGAATACCTAGGTCATCAGTAACCTCCTTGAGTTTTTGGTCACGTGCTTTGGCGTAAGGGGTAAAGTCGCGATGCATGACCACTTCATTCACGGGTACTGCCTGAAGCACCTGTTTGAGAACGATGGCTGGATCCCCGTATAGCACATAAAGCTGTCTGCCGTATTGGGCATAGAGTCCGATTAAGCATCACTTGCTGGAGGAACTACCTGCCGCTGTACGCCTCATGCCGGGCATGCCACAATAGAAATGGATCAAGGATGAGGAGATGCACACTGGGAAGTTTACTAGCGAATAGATAGTCAAACGCAGTCATATCGTCGATGCGCAAATCTTTACGATGAATGAAAAGTTTCATAGGCCTTAAATGGCATGCCTCCAAAATGAATAAAAGCCCGGAAAGCTGCTCTTTCGAGCGATGGCTTGTCTGGGCTTTATTCTTAGTATAGTAATTACTTTACTTGGATTGGATCGCAGTCAGTTGGTTGTAAATATCATCCCAGAGAACTCTTCTGGCTGATACGTACCGCTTCGCGTAATAAGACTCGCTCAACTTACTCTTAACAACACCTTCGTTTGTAGCGGAGTGAGCAAACTCACCATCCCCGAGGTATACACCTACGTGAGATACGCCTTTACCGTCTGTGTTGAAAAATACGAGATCGCCCTTACGAAGATCGTTTTTGTCAACCCAGTTACCTTCTTGAACTTGTCCTTTGGAGCTGTGCGGAAGATCGATTCCGAATTGATCGAACAGGTATGAAGTGAAACCCGAGCAATCAAAACCGCTTGTTGTGGTTCCCGCCCATTTGTAGGGGGTTCCAACAAGTCCGTCTACCGCGTCATCCAAGGTGGATTTTGCGGCAAACACGCTTCCTGCGCCAACGCTCAAAAACAATACAAGACTGAAAATTAGAGCTACAACCTTTTTCAACTGCTTGTCTCCTTCCGGTGCCTACGAGGTTAGCTGGAGGGTTCGGTTGAAGGTTCCCTATGATCCCTGTCTAGCAAGATCAATTCACCCGGTGTGGTTCCCCCGTTTCCCAATAATAATTGGGAATTCGGCATGAAATATTTGGTTTTTTATGCTAATTTAAATATTTCGCCATAAACATTGAAATTCCTCCTTCTCTATGCGTAACTCTATAAAATATGCGCAATAGTTCTTAAAATAGACAAAAAAGAGCCCCTTTTTTAAGGGGGCGTGAACGGAACGTGACAATTAGGCATATTTCACTCGCTTTAATTGTTCAATTTGGCAGACCAGAGCTGATATTGTGACGTAATAGCCCACATGTGCAAAAACATGCTGAAAAGGGGGAACAGTTGATAAATGATTAGGGCTAGGAGACCCGCCCATATATAGGTCGCAGTGAAGGTAATCCCTGCCAATAGTCCTGAGGCTAATAAAAGGAGAATGGCCAGACCCACAATAGGTAGCGCATGCCTGATGAATGTAATGACGGTGGATACAATGCCGATTCTAGCAGCGATTGCGAATTGCACATGCATGAAGAGTAAATGTAAGAGAAAGCCATAACCTAGCATACCGAAAAGCCAGGGGAGCAGTTGCACGAGCGCGTCCTCGTACGAAGTTGTACGCGCGAAGATGCTCTGCGCTTTGGGAAAGAGCCAGATGAGCGGCAGCAGGGACATCACTACGCGCAGAAGGTAACTAACCAGGAAAGGGAAGGTAAGCTCTTTTATTCCCTTGAAGAAGCGGTAACCGGCGTTTTGCTGGGCGTGCGTCAGCGAATAGTAGACGCCAGCGTTCAGCATCGGCGTTAACAGCATGCGAGCGCCTAGCAGCGCGGCCAGCCACCATAAATACGAGTGACTGAGATCTGTTTTGAACAGCTGAAACTGGCCCTCGGCGAGAAATAATTCTAAGGTTTGTTTCGGCTGTTGGCCGCCGGGGAAGCGATGCATGAGCGGTACAAGCACAGATTGTACCAGTTTATAGAGTAGAGCCCCCCAACCCATCTGATACAGGAATAAAACAATGACAGCAAAGGGCTGTTGCATGGCCGTCCAAAATCCGGATTTCACATAACTGGTCAAGGGAGTCCCTCCTATGCGTTTTCCGTGAGGAAAACTTGCTTCGCAAGCATAAATTGCAGTTTGTTTGAATGAAACTTCTTTTACAAACCAAATTTAATTACCAAGCGATCCAACCGAATGTAGTTTGCAACAACTGAATGAGGCCGAGATTCCAACGGATTCTCCATATCCGATCCACTTCAGTTTGGAAGTAGTTATTAATATGTTTGTTCTCAAGCACCAGCGAATAGTTGGGATCGATACGTACCCAGTCTACGGGGCTAGTGTGTGTTAGCTTATATTCGATGCTGGCCGCGGAGCCATCCCAAGTTTTATCGAGTGTGGTCCCGTCTGTAAAATGAAACTGGATGGGTACTGCGGGCGAATTGCCACCGCGTTTGGAGATGAGAATCGTGCTGTCGTAAGCTGCAGTACCATTTACTTTGTTCGCTTTGACTTTGATGCTTTCTACGGTGTAATCCATCATCATGCTGCCATATACATATTGATTGAAGAAATCGTCCCACTTCGTTTTCGTTACATCCTCAACGACTTTCTGGAAATCCTTTGTAGAAGGGTGCTTAAACTCCCAACGTTGAAAATAAGTCGTCATGATGCGATCCATGGTTTTGATGCCGACTTGCTTTTCAATTTCTTTTAATACCAACTTTGCGCGCGTGTATACATTATCTGCGTACTCGCCGTGTCCCTTATAATGCCAAGCGTTCAACTGGAGCGCATTAGGGGATGTAATATAGCTGGATTCCACAGCGAGATTAGACGGCACGCCATACTCAGCCTCCATCACTTTGTCCTCAGCGTAGGAAGTGAAGCCCTCGTCCAACCAAGCTTCTTCAAATTCGTTGGTTGCAACGAGACCATAGAAAAATTGATGTCCGATTTCATGGACGACGACTCGTTCCAACTCAAGGTCAGGATCTTTCTCGCCGGCTCCCCAAGCAGTAACGAGTGTCGGATATTCCATGCCTCCCACTCCGTTGCCGTCCGCAGGCGGAACGACAATTGAAAGTGTCGAATAGGGGTACGAACCGTACCATTGACTGTAGCGGGAAAGCGCTTTTTTAGCCGCATACAAATATCGATCTTTTAAATCTTTATGATTCGGGTCTAGATAGAGCTTGATTTTGACACCGGGAATTTGTGGGGTGGAGAAGGGTTCTTCCACGTAGACGAAATTCGGCGATGCTGACCAAGCGAAATCATGAACATCTTCGGCATAGAATTGGTATGTCTTTTTGTCGTTTTCCGTTACGGCCGGTTTGATTGGGAAGCCCGTGGCGGCAACTGTGTAATTGGCCGGTACTTGAATCTTCACATCGTACATACCGAAATCTGAATAAAATTCTGAATTCCCATGATATTGATGCAGGTTCCAACCATCGGTCGTGCGACCGCGTGTACCAGTTACTTCGTAAGCAGCGACCTTAGGGAACCACTGGCCAGCCATGACGAAATCATCGACATAGCCCATTCTTGCAAAAGCAGAGGGGAGCTTAACGAGAAATTCAGTTTGAATCGTGACATGTTCCCCGGCTCCAACTGCCTTGGGCAGCGGAATCTTCAGCAGCGTATGATCATCTTGGTTACCGTCATCAGGCTGAACGAACTCCATTCGTTGAGTGAGGTCACTGCCGTCGTCAGCTTTCACCGATAGCAGATCCATGCTCCCTACGCTCTCTGTTTTCGCTGCATCCTGACGAAGCTTGCCGCCTGACTCGCGCATGAAGGTTGTTTTTTTGGATGCGAACGCATTCGGATACAGATGCAGATAAAGCTCTTGTACGGGAGCAGTCCCCGGATTTTCCCATGTTAGAGCTTGTTGTCCTTGTAATTGTTTCGTATCTGGGGAGTAGGCGACGTTCATATGATACTCGGTAATACGATAGCTGAGCGGCTTCGCCGCTTGCTTATCCATTGGTGTGGCAGGATCAAGCTGTTGCATGTCCGGTGACGGCACAGACGGTTCCTCCCGAGAGACGGGGGCAGCAGGCTTGAAGGTGGACGGGAGCAAAGATTCTGACAACAGGACAGAGCCTGCTGCAAGGAGCATAACGACAATCCACTGTAACTTGCGGTTTTTGAATAAAACATTCATGATATTCACCCCGTTGACAAGCATCTACAGCCATATATATGTAGACAACCTAGGGATTATTTCTGCAAATTGATTTTTTGTGTTAAATTCTATATACTTACCTAACTAATATTAGTTAGGTTGTGGAATGGATGAGTGCTACGCGGATTCGAGAAGCGGCTATTGAACTATTTGCGAATCAAGGTTATGAGAAAACGACATTGAGCGATATTGCTCGGAGAGTAGGCATTAAGACGCCTTCTATTTATGCGCATTATGCCTCTAAGGAGGATCTGTTTCTCGCGGTTACAGAGGAAGTGATTAACAACAACGTATATATCATGCGCGATCAATATGGGAAGGAAACGGACGCAGATCCTGAGAAGCAGATCATGCATTATTTTCATCGTGTAACGAATACCTTTCGTCACGATCATTATCATTTATTTTATAAAAGGTTTATTTTTTTTCCGCCAGATGCGCTGAAAGAGAAGCTGCTGCAACCCTTTTTGCAAGGAGAGAAGGAAATGACGGAAAGCTTGATCCGTTTATACAAGGCAGGCGTAGATGCCGGACAATTTCGTTCCATGGAGACTGATTGCTTCATAGCGGCATTTTACTGTGCAGTGGACGGTTTGTTCATGCAGTATCAATTATATGAGGCAGAAGAATATGACCAAAGAAAAGCGCGCGTATGGGATTTCTTCAGCGCAGGCTTACGAAGCAACAAGGAGTGAATGCACATGAATAAGTATTGGATGTATGTGATTATCTCCGGTATTACGGAGATTTTCTGGGTTGCGGGCTTGAAATATACCGAATCCTACTGGGGGTGGCTGATCGTGATAGCGGCTATATCGATTAGCTTTGTGCTCCTTCTGAAGGCATGCGCGGTCTTGCCGACGGGAACTGTGTACGCTGTATTTGCCGGGATCGGAACGGTGGGAACGGTGCTTACAGAGATGGTTATTTTCAAAGAGCCCATCCATCTCGCGAAAATAGGGCTCATATTCGTATTATTGATCGGTATTATCGGGTTGAAGAGCGTAACGTCCGAGTCCAAGCAGCAAACAAAATCATCTTGATAAACAGCAGGGAATAGGAGCAGGATTGAAATGGCGTGGTTATTGCTAGTGGTATCGGGTTTTGGGGAAATTTTTAGTGTTATGGGCTTAAATAAGCTAAGTAAAGGGTTTAACCTGAAAGGATTACTTTTATTGGTATTCAGCCTGGGCACCAGCTTTTATTTGTTATCAATCGCTTTGCAGACGATTCCTATGGGAACAGCTTATGGCATATGGACGGGAATTGGTACGATTGGTGTTACGGTGGTGGGAATGTTGGTGTACGGAGAATCTAGGGATGTGCGGAGACTGCTCTTCATTGGAATGATTATGGTCTCAACTATTGGTTTAAAGTTGGTTTCCTAGCCAGCGCCCTTGTTCTCGGAAGCCACTTTGGCTACAATGAATGCATAGTGTAGGTTCATAATGAGAAGAGCGGGAAGGTGCCCAGATGGACGGAGAAAAAAAGAAACTGGCTTTAAATATTGTAAGCTCCAAAGTAAACCATAAAGGCTTTGGCGCAGGCGCGATCGATCTTAGCAATGTATCCAGCATCATTATTGATGGAGACGAGGCTTATTTAGATAATGGCGCTCTGCATGCCAAAAGCAAAATTGAGAAGGGGATTAAGTTCTCCGTGAATAAAGAAGACGTCCCTAATGGCCGTAAATCTTGGATCGTTTGGGTCGCGGTAGACCGCACAGAGGAAGGCGCCTACTACGCTGGACTAACTGCATGCGAGATGTTGGTTGATACGGAAGCCCGCAGAGGATGGAAAATACTCGCTGATCACGTCAACAAGATGGATGCGGCGATGAAGCGTAAGTTTGTACTAGACGGGTTGGATGAAAAGGAGCGTGCAGCGCTCAAAAATCAACTTATCGCACACAACGAAGAATGGTGGAATCGTTCGGATCAAAGTCTGAAGGATGCGCTTTCATAAAAACATAATCTACCTATTTAGTATTTATGAACATTATGTGTCATCCATTGTGACAGTAGAGTGAACCGAGTATACTAGACCCTAGTGTATGTTACCTCATATACTAGGACAGCAAAAAGGCAGACTAAGACGCGCTTAGTTCTGCCTTTTTGTGTTGTCGGAAGGTGAATGCACTAGTCGTTCCACCAGCGCTTCAGATCGTTCCACCAAGAGCTGTTTTTGCCTTTTGGCGTTCCTTTTTTAGGATCTTTTTTAATTTCATTTGCCTGTTTATCGGTACAGTAGGCAGTAGGTTCTGTGCCAGTGAGGAATGCCTCCATACGGTTACTGGGACAATCTTCATTGGACAGCTTGCCGCTGACCGGATCGATATAGACGGTGGCCACGCCCTCTGGAATCGGGAACAGCTTGGGGGGGATCGCCTCTAGCGTTTGTTCCGTAAACTCGGCGAAGATCGGTGATGCCATGTGTGATTCGACACTGCTGATGTCACGGTCTTTGTCATAACCGACCCATACCGCTGTTGCTAGCTCTGGCGTGAAGCCGACTAACCAAGCATCCGTATCCGTTGTGCCGGTTTTCCCGGCAATCGGTCGTTTGATCGTATTGGCAACGCGATTGCCAGTCCCCCCCTCTTCGAAAACACTTTCCATTAAGTTCGTCATGACATAAGCGATAGCGGGGTCAAGGACCTTTTCGGATTTCGGCTTCGCTTCATATAAAATCTTTCCGTTCGCATCCTCGATACGTTCAATGGCAGTCGTCTCATTGTGAACGCCTTGATTAGCGATCGTTCCGAAAGCAGACGCCATCTCCATCGGGCTCACGGGGAAGGAACCAAGAGCCAACGAGGGGAGCGGCTTCATCGAGGAGGCGATGCCTAGCTTCCGCGCCAACTCAATAACCTTTGCGGGTCCCACATCAAGAATCGTGTGCACAGCATAGATGTTATCCGACTTCGAAATCGCTTGGCGCATGTCAATATTCGTATTCACATACTGATCATTGAAATTACGTGGTGTGTACGTCTGCCGTCCCTCATCATAGGTGAATACCGTGGGCTCGCTTTTGACCAGCGTTGCGGGGGTATATCCGTTTTGCAAAGCGACCATATACACGAATGGTTTAAACGAAGATCCTGGCTGGCGCGTATTGGAGAGCGCACGATTGAACTGAGTATCCGAATAGTCGCGTCCCCCAACCATTGCCTTGATCGCGCCTGTTCGGGGATCGATAGCGACGAGAGCGGCTTGAATGTCGGGTTTTCCGGCTAATTGTTTGGTGATGATATCCTCGGCGATCTTTTGCGCATTCATATCGAGGGTTGTAAATATTTTAATGCCGCCTTCATCCAACTGTTCTTCCGGAATTCCGAGTCTATCTGTAGCCAAGGTACGGATATAATCACGGAAGTAAGGGGCCGAAGCGGGCTTCTTTTTCGTTAACGGCTGTATGACCAGCCTCTCTCTGGCTGCCGCGTCTGCTGCGGATTGGGTAATAAAGCCGCTGCGCACCATCGTTTGCAGCACAATCTTTTGTCGATCCATGGCATTGGTCAAATCGTAGTAAGGTGAATAGTACCGGGGACCTTTGGGGACACCCGCCACCATTGCGCTTTCAGCTAACGTGAGTTCGCTGGCATGCTTGCCAAAGAACAGCTCAGAAGCGGTTTCGATGCCATACGTCGAATGGCCGTAATAAATCTGATTCAAGTAATTCGTCAGAATCTCATCTTTACTAAGCTGCATTTCCATTTGAATGGCGAACACGGTTTCTTTAATTTTACGTGACCAGGTGCGGTCGTGATTTAAATATAAGTTCCTCGCTAATTGCTGGGTGATCGTTCCCGCACCCTGTACTTTGGCCATTGCCTGTACATTTACAACTGCCGCTCGCGCTACTGCTTTCACGTCTACGCCGAAGTGATCGTAGAAATGCTGATCTTCAACGGATAGAGTAGCTTTGATGAGATAAGGCGAGATATCTTTAAGCGCCACCACCTGCCGATTTTGACCGGAATAAAAGGTATCAATGAGCTGACCATGGGCATCGTACATTTGAGAAGTTTGGAGCATTTTTGTAACGGGGAGCGTTTGAGAACGCAAGTAGATCAGACCCGCTGCAGTCACAATGAGAAGAATAACAAAGGAGGAAAATAGGAAGGAGAACATTTTCTTGATACGGCGCATCCAGCGCATGGAAGCAACCTCTTTATCCTTCTGGGAACTGGGCGAACTAGCCGGGGTAGGACGTTTGTTGTCGGACATGCTCCATTCCTCCTTTCCATTTACCTTAAAGTCGTTACTCTCCAGTATGGAAAAGCATGGCAATGCATATTCAACGAATTGTAAATATTTTTTGTTAAATCGGTAAAAAACCTAGGAAAATATTGCATTTTGGGGGTAATGAACTATAATACAATTTGTGTGTATGAGGGGACTGGAAATGAGCACGTTCTTCTGCATGACAATCCCATCTTGTGGAACACTGTTAAGGACTTGAAATTTCAGGATTTATTCATCCAATATAGAAGCGAAAGAAGGGCATAAGCATGGATTTGTGGTACACAGAGAAACAAACGGATAGCTTTGGCATTACGGCGAAAGTGAAAGAAACTTATGTAAGAGAACAAACCGATTTCCAAGACCTAGCGATGATCGAAACAGAAGAGTGGGGCACGATGCTCACTTTAGATGGTATGGTTATGACAACGGTTAGAGACGAATTCGTCTATCATGAAATGGTTGCACACCCTGCACTCGTTACGCATCCGAATCCGGAGAACGTGCTTGTTGTTGGCGGCGGCGATGGCGGTGTTATTCGTGAAATCATGAAACACCCCAAAGTGAAGAAAGCGGTTCTGGTTGATATTGATGGCAAAGTCATTGAGTACTCCAAGAAATATCTCCCAACGATTGCTGGCGAATTGGACAACCCTCGCGTTGAAGTTATCGTTAATGATGGCTACATGCACATTCACGATCATAAAAATACGTATGATGTTATCATGGTAGATTCCACAGAGCCTGTTGGGCCAGCTGTCGAATTGTTCTCCAAAGGTTTCTATCAAGGGATTTTCGATGCATTAAAAGAAGATGGGATTTTCGTTGCCCAAACGGACAACCCTTGGTTTAAAGCAGATTTGATTCAAACCGTTAACCGCGACGTGAAAGAAATTTTCCCAATCGTACGCGTCTATGGGGCAAATATCCCAACGTACCCAAGCGGCCTTTGGACATTTACACTAGGCAGTAAAAAGCATGATCCGCTTCTTGTTGAAGAAGCTTCCATTCCAGAATTCCCAACGAAGTACTACACGCCACGTTTGCACAAAGCGGCATTCGTGCTGCCAAGATTTGTCGAGGATCTTGTGAAGTAATCGTTTCACTGAGAAGACTATAAAAACCGTCTGCGTGCTTGGAATTATCAAGAAGCGCAGACGGTTTTTTTGTGCAAGAGTCAAGTGAGTAGTGTCATCATAGGGCTGCTAACGATCTTTCTTGTCTGCATTGAATTGTCAGACCTTATATTATACACTAATACCTAACTTGCCTTATCTTGACATAAGGCGCAAGCAAGCCCAAAGGGAATAGGAGAATGTCAGACGATGACGGCTAAGCAACGCGTGCGAATCCGAATCGAGAGTCGAAGCGGAAGCGAAACTACCGTGCAGAGGGCGCGAGGGGATCTCTATCGCAAAGGAAATCATACGTATATCCGATATGAAGAAGAACCTAACGAACTTGGACGAACGGTAACGCTCATTAAGCTGGAGGAGAACCAAATTCGAATCATTCGGCAGGGCGACGTGCAAGCGGAGCAAACCTTTGTCGTCGGCGAGAAGCGAATCGGCTTCTACCAAACGCCTCAAGGCAGATTGGAACTCGAAATCGAGACTCATGAGCTTACATCGGAGGCCGAAGCAGGTATCGGCATTACAAGGTGGAGCTATGATTTATATGCATCAGGCACACATGCAGGCAAATATCGAATCAAGTTGTTGATTCAGGGGGAGTAACTAGAATGGATGTTATAAACGAAGTGAAAGTAATTATTAAACAAGCGATAACGAACGCCGTCATAGCTGCGAGGATAGTTGAAATTGAGCAAATGCCTGAGATTATACTCGAGGTACCGAAGGATAAAGCGCATGGGGATTTCGCGACGAATATCGCTATGCAGCTTACCCGTATCGCCAAGCAGAATCCAAGACAAATCGCCGAGCAAATTATCGCTAATCTGCAAAAAGAGGAAGCTAACATAGCATCAGCGGAAATCGCTGGACCAGGCTTTATTAACTTCAAAATGAATAAAGTCTATTTGTACCCGCTCATCAAAGAGGTGTTAAGCCAAAGTGAGCGCTACGGGGCAAGCAACATCGGACAAGGTCTCAAAGTACAAGTCGAGTTTGTTAGCGCAAACCCAACAGGTTCCCTTCATTTGGGACATGCTCGTGGGGCGGCGGTTGGTGATGTGCTATGTAATGTGCTTGATCTCGCTGGATATGACGTATCACGCGAGTACTACATCAACGATGCAGGCAACCAAGTTGTAAACTTGGCCAAATCTATCGAAGCCCGTTATCTACAAGCGCTTGGTCAAGACGCCGAGATGCCTGAAGACGGCTATTTCGGGGAAGATATTAAAGGTTTTGCCACAGATCTTGTAGCCGAAAAAGGCGACCAACTGCTTAGTCTTGCTGAAGAGGAGCGTCGTTCATTCTTCCGTACGTATGGACTTGAGAAAGAACTCGATAAAATTAAGCGTGACCTCGGTCGCTTCCGTGTTCATTTCGATCATTGGTTCTCAGAAACGTCGATCTACGAGGACAACCTGATTCCACCCGTGCTCGAAGAACTGCGAAACAATGGGCATGTGTATGAAGAAGAGGGCGCTACATGGTTGAACACAACGCCGCTTGGCGACGATAAGAATCGCGTCTTGATCAAAAATGATGGCTCTTTCACTTACTTAACGCCGGATATTGCCTACCACCGGAATAAATTTGAGCGCGGCTACGACCGCTTAATTAATATTTGGGGCGCAGATCACCATGGCTACATCCCACGGATGAAAGCTGCTATGACGGCGTTGGGTTTTGAATCCGATCGACTCGTCGTGTTGATCGCGCAGATGGTAAGTCTTTTCCAAAATGGGGAAAAGGTGAAGATGTCCAAGCGTACCGGCAAAGCCGTTACGATGGAGGATCTCATGGATGAGGTCGGCGTCGACCCGATTCGTTACTTCTTCGCGATGCGAAGCATGGACTCGCATCTGGACTTTGACATGGATCTTGCGGTTTCGCAATCTAACGAAAATCCTGTGTTCTACGTGCAGTATGCACATGCTCGTATTTGCAGCATATTCCGTCAGGCAGAAGAGCAAAATATTGCGATTCTACCGTTAGAGCAAGTAGACTTATCCCTTCTGACCTCAGAAGCCGAATTCGACTTGCTGCGCAAAATCGGCGAGCTTCCGGAGGAAATAGCGATTGCCGCTGAGCAGTACGCGCCGCATCGATTGATTCGTTATGTCTATGAAGTGGCAAGCCAATTCCACAGCTACTACAGAGGCCATTATGTTATCACGGAAGACGCAGCTTTGACTCAAGCGCGCTTGGCGCTGCTTGGCGCATTGCGTATAACTTTGGCCAACACGCTTCGCGTGGTCGGCGTATCGGCTCCGGAGCGGATGTAGATTCCACTCCTTAACATCCAAGAGGCTCCCTTTTACAAGGGGGCCTCTTGTGTTTCTATACCTGTCCGCGCAGCTGGTATGCAGGGCCTCCGTACCCGGCTTTTGCGCCGGGTACGAGCTATTTCAGTGCGCTTAGGGCGCGTCGGGCATTGATTTGCCCAGGGCGCCAGCGCGCACTTTCGCGCTTGCTGAGGCTGCTTGCACAGCGCCTCACGATGTTCTTGATTTGCGTTGGGCTGAGGCTCGGCTTGATGGATAGCATCAAGGCGATAACGCCGCTGACATGGGCGGTAGCCATCGAGGTGCCGCTCAACTCATTATATTTGCCGTTAAGCCAGGAGGAGTAGATACGCTCGCCTGGCGCGTAAACATCAATTTGCTTTCCACGGTTGCTGAAAAGAGCTATTTTGCCTAAACGCGTTGTTGCTCCAACCGAGACGACTTGCGGGAACCGAGCCGGGTAATCCACCGTTTTCCGTTTACCGTCATTTCCGGATGAAGCCACAATGATTTTGCCCTTGTAATACGCGTTCATTACGGCATGTTCCAGAGAGCGATTATAGGTTTTCATGCCAAAGCTCATGTTAATTACATCAAGGTCGTTTTGAACACACCAATCAATGCCTGCGATAATGTCGGATACATAAGCGCTTCCGTTGTAGTCGAATGCTTTAACTGGGCAGATGATAGATTTGGGGGCAACGCCAACAATTCCGGTATGCCGACCTGCAGCGGCAATCGTTCCCGCGATATGCGTCCCATGACCGTTGTCGTCAAAGGGCAGCATGCTGGGGTTTAATAAATTGATCCCCCGAGAAATTGAATTTCTCAAATCGGGATGATTATAGTCGATACCTGTGTCAATGACCCCGATTCGCACACGTAGGCCCGTTGCTTTACTCCAAGCTTCTGGTGCGCCTATCTGATCTACTCCCCAAGGAATGATGTGGGTGCCTGCGATGGTGCTTCTACGCTTAGCGGTTGTTTTCTTTCCGACGATCTGATGAACGGTAACCTTGGTATCCTCTTCAATGATATGCGCACCAGAGATAGCCTTTAGTTTGGTGTCAGCACGTAAAGTGCAAGAAAACGCATGGATGATGCCGAGATCGCGGACTTTGGAGAGGTGGACTAGGCTGGATTTCAAACGCTTCAGCTGTGAACTACAAGCATAGTAATCCCTTGTTGATGAGAAGTGGATGATATGCTTTTTACCAGCATGTTTGGTGAGACCAATTTCCTCATGAAGCAGATGAAGAAAGGTGGCTGTATCCATAGTGCCATCCCCCCGTGACAGCGTAGAATCGAATCTCCCCTATCCTATGTACAGGTCATCCTGCCTGACCGTGTCATCGCCTTTTTAAGAAATAAATGGGTGCAAAGCCGTGGCATATGCTTAGGTTTTACATAGGATAAACAGAGAGGCGCAGCAGGATGCCTCTTTCTCAAGTGGTGGAAACGGATGTGTTTTGGGCACGCTGTTTCCAACGGATACAGTCGCAGGCGGAGGGGGGCCTCCGCTTGTTTAATTTGTCTGGGCTTGTCCATCAGCCCTTTCTGGGTAAGGATTTTGGGCTTGTCGAAGGTCGAATTGAAGTGGATAGTTGCAATTTTAGAAAAAATAGGTTTTACTTAATGAAGATATTGGTTATGGTAGATAAAAGAACCTTGAAGAAGACGGTCGAAAGGGATGTGCCTTAGATGAGTAGCGAATATACACTCAAAATCACCACCGAACAGGCGAAAGAAATGCCAATGGTGGATTTGGCGTTCGAATTGCTGAAGTCGGCGAACACGCCGTTTTATTATCGTGACCTGATGACGGAAATTGCTAAAATTAAAGGGTTATCTGAGCAGAATGTCATGCAGGTGATTGCCCAACTATATACGGAAATCAACATCGATGGACGTTTTGCTTGTGTGGGTTCTAATCTTTGGGGACTTAAGCGTTGGTATCCGGTTGAGAAATCAGATGATGCGGTAGGAAATGCGAAGCGTCCAAGAATCATCAACGATGAAGATGATGATCTGGATGAAGACATTTATGCTGAGGAAGAAGATACCTACGCCGAGGAAGAAGACTACGATGCTTTCGGCAAGGAAACCGAAGAAGAAGAGGAAGCGGAAGAAGATAACGAATTCTTTGAGGATGAAGAACTCGAAGAAGAAGATCTGGGCGAGGCTGGTATTGAAGGAGCCGACGAGGATCTGGAGGAAGAAGAAGAGGAAGAAGATTCCGACTTCGAGGAAGAAGAGGAAGAGAAATAACTTGTCTTGACAGCCCCTGTACGTTCAGAGTAAACTATTGCATGGGCTTTAAAAGAATCTTAACATTTCGCGAGAGCGTTCGAAAAGTGCCCCGTCACTACGGGTGTCACTTTTTTTGTTTTTTTGTAGGTATTTTAAACGGTTTTATCATGAAATCTCTCATTTTGCGGAAACTAAAAGATCGACGTAACCCTGCGTAAAAAGCCAGGCGACTGGCGTTAATAAGCAATTGCTTAAACTTCTAAGCTTTTCGCATACAAACGAAGCAAATGCTTGCGACGTAAGTTTTTACACACAAAAAACTCATAGGAGGCGTACATAGTGACAAAATACATTTTCGTTACGGGAGGCGTAGTTTCTTCCCTTGGCAAAGGAATTACGGCAGCTTCCTTAGGAAGACTGCTTAAGAACAGAGGTCTGAAAGTTACGATTCAAAAGTTTGACCCTTACATTAACGTGGACCCGGGGACAATGAGTCCTTACCAACACGGTGAAGTATTCGTAACGGACGACGGTGCAGAAACGGATTTGGATTTAGGCCATTATGAACGTTTTATTGATATTAATCTGTCCAAGAGCTCGAACGTAACATCTGGTAAGGTGTACTCTTCCGTTATTACGAAGGAGCGCAGAGGCGAGTATCTCGGAGGTACTGTACAGGTTATTCCACACATTACGAATGAAATCAAAGATCGCGTTCTTCGTGCTGGCCGTGAAGCGCAATCGGACGTTGTCATCACGGAAATCGGTGGCACTGTGGGCGATATCGAGAGCCTGCCTTTCCTTGAAGCTATTCGTCAAATGAAAAATGACATCGGACGTGAGAACGTGATGTACATTCATGTTACGTTGATCCCATACATTAAAGCTGCTGGTGAAGTGAAGACGAAGCCAACGCAACACAGCGTGAAAGAACTGCGTGGTCTGGGTATTCAGCCACATGTCATTGTTTGCCGTACCGAGCACTCGCTTACTGAAGAAATGAAGCGTAAATTGGCGCTATTCTGTGATATTGATCCTGCGGCTGTTATTGAGTGTAAGGATGCTGAGACGCTATATGAAGTGCCAATGATGCTGCGCGAACAAGGACTGGATGATTATGTCGTCAACCATCTGAAGCTTAGAACGAATGAGCCTGATATGACCGAATGGGAAAGTCTCGTACGCAAGGTCAAATCGTTAACTCAGAAAACAGAGATCGCGATTGTTGGTAAATATGTTGCTCTTCATGATGCTTACCTTAGTATTGTAGAAGCACTAGGTCACGCGGGGATCGATAATGATTCCGAAATTAGCATCCGTTGGGTGAATGCGGAAGAAGTTTATGACCACAATGTAGATGAGTTACTGAGCGGCGTACAGGGTATTCTTGTGCCCGGCGGTTTTGGTGATCGTGGGATCGAAGGTAAAGTATCGGCTATTCGGTATGCGCGGGAGCAAAAAATTCCTTTCTTCGGCATCTGCCTTGGGATGCAAGTTGCTGTTATTGAATATGCGCGCTCTGTCACGGGGCTTGACGGTGCCAACAGCTCGGAGATTAACCCGACAACTGCATATCCGGTTATCGATTTACTGCCGGAGCAGAAGGATATCGAGAATCTAGGCGGCACGATGCGTCTTGGTCTATACCCTTGTAAGCTCGTTCCAGGGTCACTAGCGGCCTTGTCTTACAATGATGAGTTGGTTTATGAGAGACATCGTCATCGGTATGAATTTAATAATGAATACCGCGAGTTGATTGAATCGGCAGGTTTACGTATCTCTGGTACATCGCCAGACGGCAGATTAGTAGAAATGGTTGAGCTTCCTGGTCACCCGTGGTTCCTTGCGGTTCAATTCCACCCGGAATTCACCTCACGCCCGAATCGTCCACAGCCACTATTCCGTGGATTTGTTAAGGCCGCTCTGGAACTTAATAGCTAAGAGAGCAGCCTGTTACATCTATCTCTTCCTGTAAAGCGATTATTTGTAAAACTTTTCAATAAAGTTTGGGCCCACAGAAG
The DNA here is from genome assembly GCF_010820665.1 of Paenibacillus sp. SYP-B3998. Taxonomy (GTDB): domain Bacteria; phylum Bacillota; class Bacilli; order Paenibacillales; family NBRC-103111; genus Paenibacillus_E. The sequence goes on from NZ_JAAIKC010000005.1 coordinate 383,871, forward strand.
GAAATCGAAAATGAATAGCGAATACCATATATTCACATAGAAAATGGGCAGTTCGTTATTCGTTTTCGGGAGGGGACCACGCTATGAAGAAGAAAGTATTGATTGTCGATGATCAAAACGGAATTCGTGTATTATTAATGGAAGTATTTAGCAACGAAGGATACGATACCTATCAAGCAGCGAACGGAAAGCTTGCTTTAGAAATTGTCAGGAATTCCTCACCCGATCTTGTTTTACTTGATATGAAGATTCCTGGTATGGACGGTTTAGACATTTTGAAGCATGTCAAAGCGATTGACTCTTCCATTAAAGTAATCATGATGACAGCTTACGGTGAGCTTGATATGATTAAAGAAGCGACGGATCTCGGAGCGATCATGCATTTCACGAAACCTTTTGATATTGACGAATTGCGCATGGCGGTAAATAAGCAGTTAAATAACGAATCGAACAGCAGCTTTGCGGTGGGATCCTAATCATTAGGGTCTTTTTTGTTTTCGAAAAACAAAGGGCTTGGTTATCATTTGAAAATTTATGTGCTATAATAACTCAGGTAATGACAAAGAGCGGTTTACGCATCTACTACGGGTTCTAGGAGGAAGAGAAACATGGCATTAGTTTCAATGAATGAATTTTTACCTAAAGCAAAAGCGAACAAATTCGCGGTGGGTCAATTTAATATGAACAACCTTGAATTCGCTCAAGCGATCGTTGACGCAGCGATCGAATTGAACTCCCCATTCATTTATGGTGTTAGCGAAGGCGCACTTAAATATATGGGTATCGAGTTTACGGTAGCGATTGCTGAAGCTGCAGCTAAAAAATCCGGACTACCGATTGCTCTGCATTTGGATCATGGAAGCTCCTTTGAAGTGGCTATGAAATGTATTCGCGCAGGATTCAGTTCCGTTATGTTTGACGGTTCCCACTATTCCTTCGAAGAGAACATTCGCTTGACGAAAGAAGTTGTTAAGGCTGCTCGCGCAATGGGCGTATCCGTTGAGGGTGAGCTTGGAACAATTGGCGGCGTTGAAGATGATATCTCCGTGGACGAAGAGCATGCAAACCTTGCAAAACCAGAAGAAGCAATCCGTTTCTATGAAGAAACAGGCGTTGACTGTCTGGCTATTGCTGTAGGTACAGCACATGGTATGTACGCAGGCGAGCCTAACATTCACTTTGATATTATTGAACAAGTTTCTAAAGCAATCCCAGTTCCAGTGGTACTGCACGGTGGATCCGGCGTTCCTGACGAAATGATTCTGAAATCTATCGCAGCTGGCGTTGGTAAAATCAACGTGAACACAGAGAACCAAGTGGCATGTACGGATGCAATCCGTGAAGCACTGAACAAAGATGGGAAAATTTACGATCCTCGCAAATATCTCACCCCAGCCCGCAAAGCCATGGTAGACGTGGTTAAATCCAAAATTCAATTATTCGGAAGCAGCAATCAAGCTTAATTCCAATTGTATAGATATTGTGGGAAATGCATCCATACTCAAACGGACGACAGATGTCGTTGCGTTTGAGTTATGATGTTGCGTTTCCCTCTTCTGTTTTTCATGGGACAGCTCTTTTCTGTTTCATAGCAAGTAGGTACCTGATGTAGGGGGAGTATCATGTTGGAGAAATTAATGGTGGTCGGAGGCCGTCCACTACGGGGAACGATTCAAATTAGCGGAGCTAAGAACAGCGCTATCGCTCTGATTCCAGCTGCGGTTTTAGCGGAAACGTCGGTAACTTTGGATAATCTGCCTCATCTAAGCGATGTGGCTACATATACAGAAATTTTGACGGATTTAGGTGCGACGATTGATTGGAATGAGGATCGGATGACGATTGATCCGAGTGCGATGAGATCTCTTCCAATGCCGAATGGCAAAGTGAAGAAGCTGAGAGCATCCTACTATTTAATGGGAGCATTACTAGGGAGATTTGGAGAGGCGACAATTGGACTTCCTGGTGGATGCAATTTCGAGCCGCGACCGATTGATTTGCACATCAAGGGATTCGAGGCGCTTGGAGCGGTAGTCAGCAATGAAAATGGCGCTTTGAAGATACGTGCCAAAGAATTACGGGGAGCTAAAATTTATTTGGACATGGCTAGTGTTGGTGCGACAATCAATATTATGCTCGCAGCATCTCGTGCCAAAGGTGTTACGATTATTGAGAATGCGGCTAAAGAGCCTGAAATTATAGATGTAGCAACTTTATTGAACTCAATGGGAGCCAAGATTAAAGGGGCAGGCACAGAAACAATTCGCATCGAAGGCGTTACTGAGATGCATGGCTGCCGCCATTCAATTATCCCAGATCGTATTCAAGCAGGGACCTATATGATAGCAGCAGCTGCAACTCGTGGTGATGTAACCGTGGATAATGTGATACCTAAGCATATGGAAGCCCTTACCGCTAAACTGCAAGAGATGGGTGTTCACATTTATGAGATGGATGAGTCTATCCGTGTTGTCGGTCAGCCTGAATATGAGAGTGTGGATGTCAAAGCGTTAGTGTATCCAGGCTTCGCAACAGATTTGCAATCTCCGATGTCTACGCTGCTAACACAAGCACGCGGAGTTAGCATATTAACTGATCATGTCTATAGCAATCGCTTTAAGCATATCCCTGAGCTTATACGCATGGGGGCGAAGGTGAAAGTTGAAGGTCGCTCCGCAATTATTGAAGGTTCTCAGCTTAGCTCGGCTAAAGTTAGAGCTACGGACCTGCGTGCAGGCGCTGCGCTCGTTCTTGCTGGTCTTAGTGTGAGGGGCGGCGGAATCACGGAAGTATCAGGCGTTGAGTTTATAGATCGAGGCTATGAAAATTTAGTGTTTAATTTGTCTTCACTCGGCGCAGAGGTTTGGCGCGAGAGCGAGGAATAAAGTTACAAGCAACAGGCAATGCTAGAATCCAATTGAAAATTTAATAGTTTGGTGGTTGAAAAGGAATGAGCATGCAACTTGCGGAGCTTGAATTACTCAAGCTTACCGAATTATATAAGCTGGCCAAGAAGCATCAGATTCCTTACTACGGACAGCTTAAGAAAAAAGAACTCATCTTTGCTATTTTACGTGCGCAAGCGGCCGAGAGTGGTCTAATGTTCATGCAAGGTGTCCTCGAAATTCTTCAGGAAGGTTTCGGTTTTTTACGGCCGATTAACTACCTTCCAAGTTCAGAGGATATCTATATATCCGCTTCTCAAATTCGGAAATTCGATTTACGTTCTGGAGATATTGTCTCCGGTAAATGTCGGCCTCCGAAAGAAAATGAACGCTATTTCGGCCTGCTACAGGTAGAGGCTGTAAATGGCGAGAAGCCGGAAACAGCTGCAGAGCGACTTCACTTCCCAGCACTGACGCCTCTATATCCGCAAACGCGAGTTACACTCGAAACAGAACCTAACAAAATATCGACCCGAATTATGGACTTGCTCGCACCAGTTGGGCTTGGACAACGTGGTCTGATCGTTGCCCCCCCTAAAGCAGGGAAAACATTGCTGCTTAAAGAAATCGCCAACAGTATCTCCACCAATTACCCGGAAATCGAGCTTTTCGTCTTGCTCATTGATGAGCGGCCTGAGGAAGTAACCGATATGCAGCGTTCCGTTAAAGGAGAAGTCGTCGCTTCTACATTCGATGAGCTTCCCGAGAATCACATCAAAGTTGCGGAGTTAGTATTAGAACGTGCGATGCGCTTAGTTGAACATAAAAAAGATGTTGTCATTCTCTTGGATAGCATCACGCGTCTGGCCAGAGCGTATAACCTTGTTGTGCCGCCAACAGGAAGAACACTTTCCGGTGGTATAGATCCAGCGGCTTTCCATCGCCCTAAACGGTTTTTCGGGGCTGCTCGTAACATTGAAGAAGGCGGCAGCTTAACGATTTTGGCAACAGCACTGGTAGAGACTGGTTCGCGTATGGATGATGTCATCTATGAAGAATTTAAAGGAACCGGGAATCTGGAACTTCATCTTGATCGCAAAATGGCTGAGCGCCGTATTTTCCCTGCCATCGATATTCGTAGATCCGGAACACGTCGCGAAGAAGCGCTACTCGGCAAAGATGAGCTTGAGAAAGTATGGGCTCTGCGCAAAGGCATGAATGACTCTCATGAATATACGGAAGCTTTTATCAAAAAGCTACGGGATACCAAAACCAATCAAGAGTTTTTAGACTCCCTATCTTCTCCCTCTGCTGGAACACCTGCTGCAGGTGGGAATAAAGGGAAAGTTAAAAACTCTGCATCCTAAGTAAAAATATGCGGACAAAGCGTTTTCATCGGAAACGCTTTGTCCTGCTTACGAAGAAAGTTTTCTGAGGAAAACTCGAAGGAGTACCCTGTTATGAATTTAGTGTATTCAGACTCACAAGGAAACGTCTTTGACCATCCCGATTTTTTGGCGCTCGGTCGAAACGCAGAAATGATTACGGAAATTTTGGAAGAAGAACTAATTCCGCTGCCTGAAGGGGCAACCTTGGTCAGTCTTCCGTTTACCCGACCGGTTGGGATTGATGCCAAGACGGGAGATATGAAGCTCGTCGAGGGGGACTATCATGCTGTCGGTGCATTGCTACCCCAAGGCTTCACTAGGCTTTTACTCCCGGGCTACATTAAGGCTGATAAAAGCAAATTACTTCCTCTATTTGGCTACACAGCTGTCGTATGGAAAGAAAATGGCTTCTATGTAGCGGCCCGTCAGACGGATAACCCGTATTACTGGAATCCAGTACATTGCGATCCAGGCGAGTTGGAGGTGGAGGTTAACCGTTTAGTTGCGAAGTATCCAGAAAATCGCCTCTACAAGCATTTATCGAACTGTGCGCTGGGGTATGAGTGCTTAACGGCTTCAAACACCTTTTTACAGCGTTGGGAAGGGGCTGTACCCGTTTCCTACTCTTGCAACGCTGGCTGCTTCGGCTGCATATCTGAACAACCAGATGATAGTGGTTTTCCTGCTCCCCAAACACGGATGAACTTCAAGCCGCAAGTGGAGGAGATTACACAGATTATGCTTGAGCATCTGCGTACACCAGAAAGCATCATCTCCTTCGGACAGGGCTGTGAAGGTGAACCTAGCACACAAGCTGTGATTATCATTGAAGCGATGAAACAAGTGCGTCAACAAACGAAAATGGGCTATATCAACATCAATACGAATGCGGGCCTTACTGACCATATCCGCGGCATCGTGGATGCTGGACTAGATCTCATGCGCGTTAGTACGATCAGTGCGCTGGATGACCATTACAATGCTTATTACAAGCCTAGAGCTTATACGCTCAAAAATGTCGAAAAGTCCTTGCGGTATGCTACGGACAAGGGCGTTATTACATCCATTAATTATCTTGTCTTTCCAGGGGTAACGGATCGAGAAGAAGAGATTGAAGCAATGATTGATTTTGTTCGTAGAACGGGATTGAAATTGATTCAAATGCGTAATCTAAACATAGATCCGGAGAGCTACCTCGGCATCATTCCGAAAGCAAAGAGTGAGCTTCTGGGGATGAAGCAGATGCTTGAGATTTTCGAAGAGGAACTACCTGATGTGGTTATTGGCTCTTACACCCATACGCCTGAGTTTTATAGCAGGGAACGGTCGCTTTTGGCCAAGCTCTAAGCCATTGCTTTCCTCATGATTTTTATTGCATCGTAACTTCATAACGTGATATAATGCGCTTGTATGTCAAATTAACTCTGTTTCAGCAAATGATTCAGGGCAGAAAGAGGTGAACCTAACATGAAAGCAGCGATTCATCCTACTTATCATGTAACCACAGTCACTTGTGCTTGTGGTAATGTGTTCGAGACTGGCTCCATTAAGCAAAATCTTCGTGTTGAGATTTGCTCAAATTGCCACCCGTTCTACACAGGTAAACAAAAGTTTATCGATGTTGGCGGACGTGTCGACAAATTCAAAAAGAAATACAACATCTAATTGGCATCAATTACTTGATTGTCAATCGGCATAAGACAACCTCCCTTGGTCATCCTAAGTTTAGGCTTAGAGTCCATAGGGAGGTGTTTTTATGTTTATTGGCATAAGAAATCTTACTGCAGCAGCCGTACTTATGGTGAGTCTTGTCGGATGTGGGGCTAATAACAGCCGAGCGACGCACGATAGTTCCTACAAAGCGCAGACGTACCAGAAGGATGGGTATCTAGGAATAACGAGCGTGAATCCGAATGACCCGCTGAACCCGACATATCATCATTATGAGGACGATACAGGGTTGATGAAGGCCGTGCTAGCGCAACTGCCAGGGATTGATAAAGCGATTATTTCAATAAACGGACCTATTGCTCGCGTGAAAATAAAACCAAAGCCTGAATTGACCGATGCCCAAGTCAATGAGTTACGTTCACAGGTGGAGACTGCGCTTGATACGAACATGCCACGGTACAATGTGAAGGTAAAAATGGAAAGATAGATAAGGTAACTTTTACACCTGCTGCTACGGTTGCTATTTACTATTGAATCGGCTATACTTATTTTTACCGTGCTAGACGGGGAGGTAGCGGTGCCCTGTAACTCGCAATCCGCTGTAGCGGGGTTGAATTCCTGTTAGAGGTACTGTGATGTGAGGTCTGACTTTTACACGTGGTGTTGAGAGTCGGGTCCTTCGCAATGAATGCTTGTGAACCCGGTCAGGTCTGGAAGGAAGCAGCCGTAAGCAAGATGTTTCATGTGCCGAAGGGTTGCCTAACTTGAGCTAACGATAAAAGCACGCTCGGATCTCTTTATCAATAACAGGTGCACGGCTTCTTTTTATATCTATAATCAAGCACAAACGCCATAGCAATGGCGTTTTTTCTTTTTTCTAGGGAAGGAAAATTCTGTATGTGAAGAGAATGTGTATAGCATCTGTATTTTTCTGAAAACGCTTGCGTGCTGGAGTGATAGAGAAAGGGTGCTGCTGAATTGTCAACTCATGAGGCTCAACATTACATGGTATCCATGGAAGAAGTGCGAAAGCTGCTGAATCACAGCATAGAAAGCAGTATGCTTATTGTGGATGAAGAAGAAAGTGTAATTATGGCCACTGATCAGTTGCTGAAGTTCTCAGGCTTCTCCGCAGAGGAGATTACCCATATGCCGTTCTCTCAATTTTTTAAGGTGAGGGCGACGCTACAAGAGCTGTACGATTTTTATTTTGGCCAAGAATCAGGGTTGGTAGAGTGGCCTCATGGCTTTCTCATGAATAAAAACGGTGAGATCACACACTATCAATTTTCAATGGTTAAGCTTGCTCGTGAAGAAAAGCAGTTATATTTAATGGTTTTGAAAAATCAATTAGAGGGTTCAGAGCTGAACTTGCTCCAGAGGTTTTCAGATGCTTTTCTTAAGGATGTTAATCTAGGCGTTTTGTTAATTAGTATGGATTTTACCTTGGTGGATATCAGTGATATGGCGTGCCGGATTCTGGGTATGGAACGTGAACATATTTTGAATATGCCCTTGGATGAAGTGTTTGCGACAGTTCCTTCCGAGCATCGTTTAGTGAATCGGACGATATTGAGAGGGATGGTTGTTCGCAACCATGCAGTTTCCTGGACGAATAATCATGAACGATTTGAGCTGCTGCTTGATTCTAATGTGCTTAAGGATAGCCAAGGCAATATGGTAGGAGCGTACATTATCTTCAAAGATGTAACGAATATGCGTTCCTTGGAAGAAATGGTTCAGCGAAGCGATCGACTTGCAATGATTGGGCAAATTGCGGCAGGTACAGCTCATGAAATTCGGAATCCCTTAACCTCGATAAAAGGATTTCTTCAGGTGCTTCGCCGTACCTTTGAAGTTCAGGGGATGGGGAAGGAGCAAAGCTACACCGAAGTGATGCTGACGGAAATCAATCGAATTAATGAATTGGTGAACGAGTTTTTGCTGCTAAGCAAGCCAAAGCATGTTTCGTATGAACGTATCGATGTATCTGAGGTACTAAGGGGTATACTGCCGATAATCAATAACGAAGCGATTTTATATAATGTGCATTTGCAATACGAGGCTTCCTATCACTTGCCGGAAGTTATGGCAGATCAGGAACTGCTTAAACAAGTTTTTTTGAATGTGTGTAAGAATGGCATTGAAGCGATGTCAGATGGAGGGATATTGACGATCTCAGAGAAAATAGATACGGCTGAACGAAATGTCTGTATTGATGTTCATGATACAGGAACTGGTATTCCGATGTTTGTGATTGATAAAATTTTCGATCCGTTTTTCACGACGAAGGATACGGGGACAGGGTTGGGGTTATCCGTGTGCCAACGAATTATCCATGATATGGGTGGCGGCATTCGTGTTTCATCCAAGGGCTTCGGGACAACGTTTACGATCAGTATTCCATACGCATGATCCTCTATTTCATCCCTGAAATGGTTATAGTATAATAAGTTCAATAGTTCTATACACGAATTATTGGAGAGGAACTTTATGGCACAACACATAGCACTATACCGAACATGGAGATCCCAGACGTTTCGTGAAGTTGTAGGGCAGAAGCATATAACGCAGACGCTGCAGAATTCCTTAAGAGAAAATCGCCTAACCCATGCTTACTTGTTTAATGGACCACGTGGGACGGGGAAGACCAGTACAGCCAAAATATTAGCCAAAGCGGTTAATTGCTTGAATGGACCTGCCGAGGAGCCTTGCAACGAGTGCTCCGCATGCTTGCGAATTACTGAGGGCGCCGTGATGGATGTCGTTGAGATTGATGCAGCCTCTAATCGTGGGGTCGAAGAAATTCGGGATATCCGAGATAAGGTGAAGTATGCGCCTACGGAAGTTCGTCAGAAAGTATATATCATCGATGAAGTGCATATGCTCACCACCGAGGCCTTTAATGCGTTGTTAAAAACATTGGAAGAACCACCCGCGCATGTTATGTTTATTCTTGCGACGACGGAGCCGCACAAGATTCCAGCTACGATCATTTCCCGATGTCAGCGTTTCGATTTTCGGCGTGTCTCGATGGAAGAGCAAGTTCAGCGGCTGCAATACGTGTGTCAACAGGAACACATTGGCATTACGGAAGAGGCGCTCCATTATATAGCTCGGCTATCTGATGGAGGCATGCGTGATGCGCTTAGCTTGTTGGATCAAGCAGCTTCTTTCGCAACTGGGGGGGTGCAGCTCTCTGATATCCTCTCGATTACAGGGGGCGTAGCTTCGGATCAATTTAAGAAGCTTGTGCTTGCTATCAAAGAAAAGGATCTTGGCGCAGCTCTCGAACTCGTGGATACTTTCATGCAAGAAGGTAAAAGCGCTGATAAATGCATCGAGAACTTAATTGATTACTTCCGTGATTTGCTCATGGTTCGTATGGTGCCGAATTCCCCAGTGATTACAGAACGCGTTTTTGACATGAGTGAGCTGAGGGAAGTAGCAGGTCACTTCTCGCCAGCTGAAATGATGTCCAACATCGAGATGTTGAATCATTATCAGAGTGAAATGAAATACTCCGTGCAACCGCAGACGCTTCTAGAAATTGCGATTATGAAGATTTCTGGGGGCAACAAGGATGTCGTGAATGGCGCTGTAGCTGGTGGGAATGTTGTGAACCCTGGGGCTGGATCGCAAGGTGATCTCTTCACCCAGATGAATAAAAAGCTGCAACAACTTGAAGAACAACTAGCAGGACTGGTAAAATCGGGATTAGCGGCTGCGCCTGCAGACTCCCTGAGTAAACAAGGCGCTTCACAAAGAGTGCCAGTTCCCTCCGTACCGACCAAGAAATCCGGTCTTAAATTAGATGGTTATCTCAAAGCGGTAGAATTGCCTGAGACTAAAACAATTCTGATGAAGTGGAGCCAAGTGCTCGGTTTAGTCAAAGAGAAAAAAATTACCGTTCATGCGTGGTTCGTCAATGGGGATCTTGTTTCTACATTGGATGACTCAGTATTGGTTGCTTTCAAGAATGAGATGCATCGCAACACAACGGAAAAGCCAGAGAACAAGCTCCTCATTGAACAAGTGCTTACCTCTGTGCTTGGCAAACCTTATCGATTGCTCACGATTATGCGCAAGGAATGGGATGATGCGCATAGCGAAGCATCGGCATCTCCTGAAATTATGGAGCTTCAGCCTGAGGACGGTTTGGGCGGTAAAGTGAAAGAAGAGTGGATATCCGAAGCGATACAGCTCTTTGGAGAAGATTTGGTTACAATAAAAGAAGACTAATAAAAAAGGAGCTACTTACCATGAATAACATGAACCAGATGATGAAGCAAGTGAAGAAAATGCAAGAGCAAATGATGAAAGCACAAGAAGAACTAGGTACAAAGTCAATTGAAGGAACTGCAGGTGGCGGTGTAGTTAACGTTATCGTCAATGGCCATAAGAAAATCCAAAGCATTACCATTAAACCAGAAGCGGTTGATCCGGAAGATGTAGAAATGCTGCAAGACCTTATTTTGACAGCTGTGAATGACGCGATGTCCAAAGCAGAAGAATTGGCGAACAAAGACATGGGTAAATTTACTGGCGGAATGAACATTCCTGGTCTATTCTAAACAACCACGAGCAATGAATCTGTTTGATGAAGGAGACTTCCGTTGTATTACCCCGAACCGATAGCCAAGTTAATCGATGCTTTCTCCCGACTGCCGGGAGTAGGCCCCAAAACGGCGGGCCGCCTAGCCTTTCACGTCCTTCGCATGAAGGAAGAGGATGTGACCGACTTCGCTAAGGCGCTAGTCAACGTGAAACGTAACCTTCACTATTGTTCGGTCTGTTGTAACATTACGGATATTGATCCCTGCCGTATCTGTCAAGATAAGAGCAGGGATGGCTCCGTCATTTGTGTTGTACAAGAGCCTAAAGATTTGGTAGCTTTGGAGCGGACCAAGGAATACGAAGGATACTACCACGTGCTGCACGGCGCGATTTCTCCGATGGAGGGGATTGGGCCTGATCAGATTCATATTGCTGAATTGCTCAAACGTTTGAGCGATGAAACTGTACAAGAGCTGATACTTGCTACCAATCCGAATATCGAGGGAGAAGCGACTGCGATGTACCTCTCGAGATTAGTTAAGTCTTTTGGACTCCGTGTAACCCGAATCGCGCATGGCCTACCAGTTGGAGGCGACTTGGAATATGCCGATGAAGTGACGTTGACTAAAGCGATGGAAGGTCGCAGGGAATTATAAATCCATAACGAGATTACCATAGGGAGCTGCAAGGCTCCCTTTTTGTTGTTTTTTCATAAAATGCAGCTAGAGTTCTAATCTTGCCGTTCCTTCAATATTTATAAAGTATCTCTTTATGAATATTAGAATGGAGGAACGGAATGTGAAACCAGCTTTGCAGTCGACAAGTGCTCAAGATAAAAAGAAGGTATTGACTAAACTTGATAAAGAATTGATCAAGAAGGACAAGCAAATGCTTGTTGCGGAAATACGTATTGCACATCAGAGTTGGCTTGCAGCTCAAGCCCATTTCGAGTTTGCAGTAGAGAAGGGTCAGGTAGACTATGCGATCTACGCTTTAGAAGCGGCAGAAAAGCGCTTTGAAATGTTAATAAAGCAGGCGAAAGAACTACGTATCAATTTAAGTGACAGTGATCATTAATGGAGGTGCAGTTGTGTATATCAAATATGTCATGTGGGGTTTACTTTCGCTATCCTCCTTGTTGCTCGTATTCACTTTATTCAGAAATAGGCGAGCCGGCAGATGGCTATCGACATTGGGGCTTAACATTGTTATTGCTGCTTTTATCTTATATGGAATGAATTTATTAAGTGAGTATACGAACCTCGAGCTGCCGATTAATACAACGACATTAGGAACAGTGACGGTTCTTGGCGTGCCAGGGATTCTTCTTCTTGTATGCTTGAAAATTTCGCTGCTTTAATGGAAGGAAAATACATTCACTTTTTGGGTTGACTCACTGAATGTATCTGTGGTATCTTATAAAAGTTGCCTCTGAGATGCAGGCGAAAGTAACTTGAGAATAACAAGTTGCAAAAGAATTGTAAGTGTGTTATAGTGAACTTCCGGCTTTCGAAAGAGAGTAGGATGAACAAGATAACCAAGTAATTGCTCTTTGAAAACTGAACAACGAGTGAAAGAAGCACGGTCGAGCAATCGATCAAAAAAGAGATGCAAATCTCGCTAGCAACGCAAATGAGCAATTAAGCTTTCAAATAGGTTTAACTATTATGGAGAGTTTGATCCTGGCTCAGGACGAACGCTGGCGGCGTGCCTAATACATGCAAGT
>NZ_JAAIKC010000006.1 GCF_010820665.1 Paenibacillus sp. SYP-B3998
CCTCCGTGTACTGATTAAATGTTTGTCCTTTTTTAGCCATAGAAAAATCCCCTCCAAGTTGTACTCATTTCCTTATGGTACCATAAGGTTTTTTTTGAGTGTCTACTTAAAGGGGATATTACCACTCACACGGTTCTTTGTATAGACGATTCAACCTAAAAAACATTTCAGTGCCTAAACCGAGAAGCTATATGCAACTTCCTTCGTTTGTTTAACCAAATCGCCCCATTGCTCGACTGGCATGACATCAACAACCGCTTTAATCGGAATACTTTTGAAATCCAGCTTCAATATAGCTTCCAAATCCAACCTATTGGTGACGAGACGAGCCAACCAATCTGGAACGAACTTCTCCATCTGCTGCAAACGATAGATAGCCGTTTCGAAATCTTTGCGCGAAGCGTTCACCGAGCCGATCACGCATTTATTCTCAAGAACCATGCCCTGATTGAGCATGTCCGCGGAGATTTCCAGCTTCCGGTCCGCTGGAGTTACCCCAAGCAGCGCTAGCACGCCGTTAGGCGCTAGCACGGACATAGCCTCGAATGCTAGCGGGCTGTAGCCCGTACACTCGAGAATGAGATCCACTGGCTTGCCGAGCCCGTCGGCATAAGCCGTTAGGGTTTCCACAGTCCCGGCTGCGCCGGACTGTTGATAGACGGCGCCGCACGCCTGCACAAGCTGCGCTTGTAAGCTGTCTTGCGGCGACATCGACCACACATAGGCGTCTAGCCCGAGCAATCGGCAGGTCATCGCTGCAAGCAGACCAAGCGGCCCAGAACCTAGAATAAGCGCTGTTCGCGGCTCCCAAATCAGCCGCTGCTGCACACGCTGCACTTGATCCCATACCTTCTCGACAATACTTTGCGGCTCAACAAGCATCCCTAACTTCAATAAGGAGGAGGGGACCTGAACCAAATAACGAGATTCTTCTTTATAAAACTCAGCTAGAAAGCCATGCGCTCCTTTGATTCCCCGTTCCACATATTTACCCGTCTGGCAGAAATCGGCATGACCATTGCGACAATTCACGCAGTTCTGATCCTTGCAAGGGCGTCTGACTATCGCCGTTACGAGATCTCCAACTTGAAAACCACTATCTGCCCCTGCCTCTGTAACGACGCCAAGTGACTCATGACCTGTCGTTAAGTCATCTTCTCCCTCAGCTGGAGTCCCGTATTTTTCTTGTAAAATCTCTCGATCCGTCCCATCCAAGCCAACCGCTAATACACGGACTAGCACTTCTTGCGGATGAGAAATAGTCGGGGTATCTATGGTTTCCAGCGCAATCGTGGCATTCCCCTCACGAAGCCCCTTAACGCGAATCGCTTTCATCTCGTGATCTCCTCCTTTATTGCATGACAGGCTCCAATACCTTATCTTCACTGACGTCAGCCGCTTGATTCGTTCCGGCCGAGGTAAGTGTTTTTATTTTGGATAAATACTCTTGCGTAACTTTAATAAATGAAGCATGCGACCAAGTTAGCGGAGATACCGACATGGGGTCGCCTGTGAAAGGATGAACCTGCTCCGCCATGACGCCGGAAGGCAGTGCGTGCTGAATGGCCCATCGCATCAAACGTTCAGCTTCTTCTAAATCGCCAACCGTGTTAGCCGCTGCAATCAGCCACTCTGCATACCAAAGCGTACAAATGAACCACGGGTTCCCAGGTACTTTTGCGACATCATTCGTTACCTGGTGGTAGTAATCGTTCTCATAGCGGGCAAAACCTCCGATATCTGTATGTACCCACAATTTATCTTTTAAAAACTGCATCGTCTTAACGATTCTAGGATCTTCAAGTTCAAACAAGCCAAAATCAAACAACGCATACATACTCATATCAAGCGTATAATCAGGGACGTAGCTCTGAGTCTCATTGTTCCAAAATAAAGCCCGTATGAATCGCTGCTGCCCAGGGTCATATAGCTGCTGCTCGGCTGCTTTCTTGACCTGAGCGGCTACATCCGCATAATAAATAGCTCGGGCTTTATCATCGTGGTACTCGGCGAATCGAGCTGCGGCTACTAACCCTGCATACACGCTTGCGACGGTGAAGGCCAGTACCCCATATCTTTCTTCCCACAGATCGTAGGAAGGCAACGGAAGACTGGAAGCATCGCGGTAATGCACGACAAAATCAGCTGCGGGCTTTACGAATTTCTCATAATCATCACGGGATTGTTCTAGCGTGCCTGCAAGCTTATGATGATGCCACATGGTATACAAAACGAGTGCCGTTTCGTCCTCTTGTATAGCTAGCTGCTTGGTACCCTGAGCATTGACCCAAGGATGCCAGCTTGAACCTACAGAACCGTCTGGATTGTATTTATGCATTAAATATCCTTCTGGCGTCAGCGCTTTGATGCAAAAGTCGAAAAACTTCCTAGAAAGCTCATAATATCCAGCCCGATCCAGTGCGTGCGATACAAGGGCGCCATCACGAGGCCACATATAGGAGTACGAATCTTTGGCAAATTTTAATATATCTGAATCATTCGCAGCTACGATTGCCCCTCGGTTATCTAAATTCGTCCTTGTGATAAGCAAGCTTCTCTTGTAAAATGATTCCAAATCCTCTTTTAATAGTGATAACTGATGCTGATCACGATTCACCCATTTTACCCAGTGATCATGAGTTCGCTGCAGCAAGGCTTGTGGTGTTGCTGTTCGCAGTAAACGCTCCAATCGTTCTACTTCTTGCTTGCTTTTTCCAAAACATATCCAAAACCAAGCATCCTTCGTGCTCTTAGGCGGCAGTATCATTGTCAACTCGATAATACCGTCCACTGAACCCTGTGCGATAGGATTACCACCTAGATGACCGTCCTCCGCGTCACGCCATGTACCTTCCAGGCCATTGATTCCCTTTTGACCCGTCGCATACCCTGTTGGTTTGGCTTTGTCCTCATCGGGCGACAAACAAGATAACGACATGTAACGGTGTCCTTTGTAAAATAGAAGCGAATTCAGCTCAGGATCATAGTAAATCGTATCCCCGATGCCATTTCCATAAATCTGTAGATCCAGATGAAAGTAAAGCTTCACCTTTCGCTGCCTATCCAATCGGTTTTCAACTCTGATTTTACGCAAAAACACATTTTGCTGAACATCGACTCCATCCCTGATAAGTAGGCTTAACCCAAGCCGCTCATTCGTACATTCCACATTGGTAACAAGGGAATCTTCCAAATAAGTCAGCTTGCGTGATACCTCTGGATTGTCAATCCAGAAGAATTCTTCGTCGCACCAAACGCCAAAATGTGAAAGATGATCGCTAGATTGATTTTCCTGACCTACTAAAGGGTAATACATGTCACGAATATTATAAGCAGCATCAAAATTGATGAGTACATTCCCATTTCCTATGGGTAGATCCCTTGCCATACGATCAGCCTCTTTCCATGGATGTTGCAATTAATTTTCCAATTGAAGGACCTAACTATGCATCACTTGCGATTTCCACTGGAAAAATCGGTAAATGCCACCATTTCGTCACTTATGCATTTTCATTTTAAAGGAATTCGTTTACAATATTAGTTATATGGAGGGATACGTAATTATGCAGCAATTAGAAGGATTCGGTAAATTTTTGGAGAGCTTGCGCGGAAAGATGTCTTTACGTGAAGCGGCCCACAAAAGCGGACTTTCGCATGCCTATATTCGAGACCTTGAATTAGAGCGGAACCGTTCCACCAACGAGAAGATCAAGCCCTCTCCTGTCACACTCAAAAAGCTGTCGGATGCATACAATTATTCGTATACAGAACTGATGGAGAAAGCAGGTTATCTGGAAAAAGAAGGCATGGCGAACACCGATGTCGACATTCCCTTTGAAGATATCCTATTCATTGAAGTGAGTATGAAAGAAATAACCTATCATACCCATACGGGTAGATTGAACAGAAACGTGAATTCCTTGATCGATTTCAGCAGCTTTCTCGACAAGCTTGAAGATCTGGATTTCAAAAAAATGGATACAGACTTGTTCGTAAATCTGCATCATGTGCAAAAATATTTAGAAAAAGAAGGAAAGCTTTATTTCGATTCCCTCGGTCTCGGCAAGCATGTTGTCATGGCCGCAATAAGGCAAAAGAAATACCACGAACTTATCATTCGAAGCGTAGCCCGCAATACGGGGATGAGTGTTGGTTACCAATTCGATCGCAGTCCCGGCGGAGACTCGTTGTTTTCTTCTTTAAAGCGTCCTATTTAGCAGAAGTACGTCGTTAATTCTTGTTTCTTCGATACACTGTGCTTAGCAAGTAAACATTTGTCTGATTTCATTTTAAATTAGTAACCACAAGGCAGCATTTTGGAAAAAAGCCTTGCGTTTGGCACCTCTGGGACAACCTATCGCTTATTGACGGAAAAAGGATAAAAAGTTCGGGATATTCTGAAACTTTTGTTTCCTTTTTTTCGTCTATTTAAGGAGTATGACTAGGTTGTATTCACTAATGAAAAGTGATTATATGGAGAGGAATTGTTGAGATTATATGGCTTTACAGCAAACTGCGTCCCGACTCCCTCCTCGTAAAACCGGAAAAGGTAGACGTAAAAAGTCTACAGGAATGGGAGTTATCTTGTACACGCTTATTGGATTTACTGGCTTGTCTTTAGTGGCCTTATGTTGGTTTTTCCTTACATCATCAGGGACAAGTGTAAGACTCATGATGGCTGACACCATCATTACAACCCAGCATCGCGATTGGGCCAAATATTTGATTGGCTCGGACGAATTGAAGAAGCGAGTTGACGCTTATACGAAAAATTTCGAAGAAATGGGCGTCGAGAAAGACAAAGGATTTGTTGACCTTGGCAAAAACTCAACGAAACCTTCAACCGTTAAAAAAGAGCTTGTCAAAATTGATCCGATTTCGGGCTCAAACTTTAAAGGTTATCTTGTAACCATCTCAGATCCAAAAAAGGTAAGAATTGCTGTTCCCGAAAAAGCAGGTAAAGGTGAGAAAGTTTCATCAATGGTCAAGCGAACAGGAGCCATTCTCGGCGTGAACGGCGGAGGATTTAATGATCCGAACTGGGAAGGAAATGGCTTCCAACCAGAGGGAATCGTTATCTCTGGGGGCAAAATCTTTTATAATGATAAAGGGGTAAATGGCTCCGTTCAAGTTGTAGGGATTGATAAAGAAGGCCGTATGATTGCTGGTAAATATAAAGTTTCCGAGCTTGTCGAAATGGGCGTTAAAGAAGCCGTTTCCTTCAGTCCGCGCTTTATTGTCAACGGCGTTGGTCAGATCAAGAGTCAAGCTGACGGTTGGGGCATTGCGCCTCGAACAAGCATGGCTCAGACAAAAGATGGCTCGATTCTCTTCTGTATTATCGATGGCAGGCAAAAAAATAGCATCGGAGCTACCTTATACGATGTCCAGCAGATCTTCCTCGACCATGGCGCGGTGACGGCTGCCAATTTGGATGGCGGAGCCTCGACCGTTCTCGTTCACAATAATGCAATCGTCAACAAGCCATCCAGCGAATACGGTGAACGCTATCTTCCCACTGCATGGCTTGTTTATGATCATCCTGAGACAGCTAACATTAAGAACGTCTGGGAAGGCCTTGATATTCGCAAAATTGATCCCTCCAAATGGTAGACAATGAAAACGCAGGAGTCTCAGTATAGCTGAGCTTCCTGCGTTTTGTTGTATGCGTATGAATGACATATACGCTTTATTAACGATTCCCGACGATCACTAAATCTTCGGCAGCCCCAGAAGCTGCTATCTCATCGACAAGCTCATCGTCCGCTTTAGCTTCTTTCCACGAACGAACAGTCTCAACAACACTTGATGCCGTTTCTTTCGCTTTACCTACTAATTCCACAGTATGCGTACTTACGGTTTTGGCAACATCTTGTGTTTTTTGAGTGATCGTGCTCGCAATTTGCACGGTTTTATCACTAACCACTTGCGCTTGCTCCGCGATGTCTCTTCTTAGTTCACGCCCTGATTTTGGAGCTAATAAAAGTGCTGTGGCCGCTCCTAACACGCCGCCAACAACAGCTCCGATGAGAAGATCTTTACCTTTTTTTTGATTGGACATAGGATTCCACTCCTTAGAGTATTAGTTCAGACTTTTAAGTGTCTGATTTGGCATTTCTATGAGCTTGCCATCTTTGCCACAATTCAATACCGGTCGTTGTCCATTCGATTGCATCCTGCAATCTTTTCTGGTGGGTATGTACGACTTTTTCCGCACCTTGAATGGATTGGTTCATCACCCTCGATGCTTTGCGAAGGACAGAAGCGACGTCTCCTATAGCTGCTCCTGTCTGTTCAATCGAGTGAAAACATGGCTGCAACTCCTGCAATTGAGTGTGCACAGCATCGGTGAGAACTGCTGCCTGCTTGATAAGCTGCTGGGACTGATTGGCTGTCACTGTTAGGCTTACTTTCGTTTCAACGATGGCATCGCTCAGCTGGAGCAGTGTGTTTCTTGCTGTAATCAAGATACGTATCCCAAAGCCTACAAGTACGATAACTGCGACAGCGGCGCTCACTACGCTTATCTCCACCCATGTCATGACCGGCACCTCCTAAGCATTTTAACTTGCTTCGTAAGCAGATGGCATCTTCTAGACGAATGCCTATGAATTACTACAGTATAAGTAGGCGCTGCCTGTCTTGACACAAAAATGCTGAAAAAATTTTGGCGA
This sequence comes from Paenibacillus sp. SYP-B3998, assembly GCF_010820665.1. Lineage (GTDB taxonomy): Bacteria > Bacillota > Bacilli > Paenibacillales > NBRC-103111 > Paenibacillus_E. The sequence continues at coordinate 6,675 of NZ_JAAIKC010000006.1, forward strand.
CCTGTCATAATAAGAATTAAACGAACTTTAGAGGGTGGAGGGCAAACATGTTACGCGAGCAGGGACTCAAAGAAATTGAGCAAACACGCATCATCGCCATCGTCCGAGGCGTTAAAGAGGAGCATATCTCTTCTGTGGCCGAGGCGCTTTACCGGGGCGGCATAACGGTCATGGAAGTAACTTTAAACACACCAGGCGCGCTCCGCATGATCGAAGAGTTACAAAGCACATTTACTGATCGCATGTACATTGGTGCCGGTACTGTCCTTGATCTGGATGATGCGAAAAAAGCGGTACAAGCAGGAGCAGCTTTCCTTGTCACTCCGAACATGGATGAGGAAGTGATTCGTTGGGCCAAAAGTGAGGATATTCCGATCTTTCCCGGCGCTATGACGCCAACTGAAATCGTTAAAGCTTGGAAAGCCGGTGCAACCGCCGTTAAAGTTTTCCCTTGCGCGAGTCTGGGCATTGCCTACATCAAGGAATTAATGGGACCATTAGATCACATTCCGATGATGGCTGTTGGAGGCGTAACTGAAGAGAATATTAAACAGTTCCTGCACATCGGTTGTTACGGCTTAGGCATCGGCGGGTCCTTAATTAACTTGAAAGAAATCGAAGCAGGCCGCTTTGAATGGATTACTGAGAAAGCCTCCCGATTATTGGCTGCATCCAATTAATTCGGCTGTTTACTCTATAAAAGAACAAAATAGCCATCTTCCTCCGAAATGTAACCGGAGAAAGATGACTATTTTTTTTGACTAATCATATACACGCATTTACTGCCGCCTTTGGCCAAACATTCTGTTCGTTCTACATCGGCATCGAGTAAATTACGAAACAAAGCAAGCTCGCACTTACATGCCTGCTGAAACCGATTGGCGACCTGTGTAATGGGACAATTGTGTTCGCTAAGGAGAAATTCCCCCTCTTCACCTTGTGACCATTCCACCATATAGCCGTTCTCGTTCTGAATTCTCGCTAGCTCCGCCACTCGTTCTTCCAAGCTTATCGCTTTCATTCGCGATTGATAGCGCAGCTCCATCTTTTCTTGTCTGCGTTCAAACAAATGATCGATTTTCTCAAGACCTTCATCCTCCAGCAGTTCACCAAGCAGGTCCAACGTAAGCTGCGAATATTTCTTAGGAAACAATTCATCGGCTAGCGGAGATAACGAATACATCCTTGTTGGTCTGCCCATCGCTTGTCGAACAAGCTTCGTTTCCAGTAAAGCATCCTTCTCTAAGGAGTTGATATGGCGGCGTACAGCCATTTCCGTAATTCCGAGCTGCTTCGAAATCTCATGGACGCTTAGAGGCCCCTCGGTTTTGAGCATGGAAAGGATCACTTTACGCGTGGATGTCTCTAGTTCCTGTTTCAAAAGCTCACCTACCCTCGGACCTGCATTTTAGTCTCATTTTACAGCATCCTTTACAATAAGTAAATTAAGAAACAACTATGTATGTTATTCCATTTCCTTCTTTATGAACGCTTTTACATGAACAGCGAATTCTTGGAACGCTGCAGGAAGTCTAGGAATTAACGGATTGAGCTGCTCCCGATTCCAGCTTACATATTCCTGCACAAGAGGCTTTCTGAGCTTTACCAGCTCCAATAAAGTCTCTGTTAACGTTTCGGAATAGGCACCTTCGCCGTGTACAATTTCGACGATATCCTCATAACTGCTTGCATCTCTTAAAATAAACGCATCAATGAGTAAACTGCCGACATCTGTCACCGTTTCAATCGCTAAATGAAGCACTCTTTCTTGAGCCATTTGTAGTATGAGCGTGGACTCGCCGTGCTGCCACTGCTCCTCCAATTGCTTGCAAGTCTCAGACAAGCAATCTAGAAACTGAATTCTTTGATCAATTTGCTCATGATTAATAAAATACATGACCTATCTCCGTCCTCTTTTTCTCCATTTGGTCCATATCAGCATAGCAAAGAAAGTAACGATAACCAATAAAATCAACAAAACTGCTTGCATCAAATATTCATAACTCACCCTAGTTTCACCCTCTTGATCTACGGATCGTTCATTCTACCTAACAGTTTATCGTGATGGCATAGGAGCGTCAAGCACACTACTGCGTCAATGCTGCTCTATTGTTCTATCATTTTTTTCATGATAAAGTGGAAAAAGTAAAAAAAGGAGCTGCCGTCATCATGCTAACTCGACCTAAAATTCCTGAAATTGATATCGTAAGAGCCATCGCAATTATAGCCGTTGTCATCATTCATGGTACTGCAAATGCTACCTTACTCCCTGTGGGAACTGGCTCTCAAGCCTTCTTTTTCATCCTCAATCGAGCTTGTTTGTTCACCGTTCCCGTGTTTATATGGATTAGCGGCGTTGTTCTCTTCTATAACTATTACGACCGCTGGGATCCAAGTACATCGTTCGCTTTCTGGACGAAACGGTTGCGTCGAATTTTGATACCTTACCTGCTATGGTCTGTTTTCTATTATGTGTACAATCAATATATGTTCCATGGCAAAGTTACGCTCAACGCCTGGTATTTATTTAAATTAGTACTTTCCGGGAATGCCAGCTATCATCTCTATTATATGCTCATTATCGTGCAATTTTATATCCTATTCCCTTTTGTCATAACTGCCGTTCGCAAATTCCCCCTATTAAACAAAGCTTTAATTCCGCTTGGAATCTGCTTGCAAGCTGCCGCATACAGCGTGAATCATTGGGTTCATCCTTTGCCCGAGTACTCATCATTATTTACAAGCTACTCAGCGCTTTTTGCTTTTGGCGCTTTCACGGGAATTCATTATGCAGCGATGTCTACATGGATAGCTAGATACAGATCGTGGATTTTGTCTGCCATGGTCTTGGGGGGATTTGCCTTTGTCGGCATGCTGCTGCTGCATCAGTACGGATGGATCGCTGTTGAAAATACATGGTTTGAACTCGCCTTGCTCCTCTACTGCATGACTGCTGCGCTTATCTTCGTGCAATTGGGGCAAAACACGCTTCACAAGGATTCTTCCTTCAGCAAAGCGTTAACTGCACTAGGTGCGGCATCCTTCGGCATCTATCTCGCACATCCTGCACTTTTAACCTTATGGGATCGCTTAAAGCCTGCGAAGGAGCGCATTCTGTTGTATGACCTGCACACCGTCACTTCCTTCGTCATCGGTTTGCTAGGAACATGGTTGCTGGTAAGGCTCTACGCTCACATCATGAAAAAAGGCAAAGTATCCGTCAAATAAACGGAACTTTGCCTTTTTATCATTTGAAGCGAGCTAACAGCGCCCAACGACGCTGTTGTCTACGGCTGTATCGCGGTAAGCCGCGATAGATGTCCAGCGCTTCACGGTAAGCGCGCTTCGCTTCATCCGTGCGCCCCAGCTTCTGATACAGTTGTCCGAGACGGTAGTAGGCTTCAACCGAGGAGGAGTGTACGTCCCTGAACTGTTCCATATAAGCAACAGCTCGCTCAGGCGCGACCGATGCCAAGGCTTCCCCAAGACGCAAGTACGGATTGCCATACTTGACCCGCGGGTTCAACTCAATCGCTTTGAGCATGAAGCTTTCACCTCTAGATAAATCACCTAATTTCAAGCAGCATAATCCAATCTCATAGTGGACATCTGCTGAATCCAACATGACACTATGCGATTGCTCAAGGTAGGGCAGCGCCTCGCTATACCTTTTCCGTTCAATTAAAATTCTAGCAAGCTCTAATTTAACAGATGTGTTGTGAGGGTTAGCGTATAGATCCTGCCGCAGCCTACTGGCTTTGCGGCTTAGTTGAAATGGCCTAAAAATATTTGGCGTTAACCCTACAAATCTACGGTCTAGCACATACAGAATGACGATCAGGATGATAAGGGCAATAAACGGATTTCCTGTAAGACGCCAAAGCAACCCAAATGCAAGCAATTTGGTAAGCAAGCTGAATCCTCCTTCAATCTTTCGGGATAACGATCAGGCTTCCCTATACTACCATAATTTACTTACTTTGGTCACCCTTCCCCATCGAAAAAAGCTTCTGGCTCTGTACCAGAAGCTAGTTTCTCCGATAAGACCAACTGGAATCATTCGTGATTTCTAACAAGCAATGATATACTAAAAAGAAAAGGGAGATTCGACATGAACGATCCGCGCAAAGCGCTTTGGCACAAAAGACAACAAATGGGAAGATCCAAATACTTAATTTTGTTTGGGCTAATGCCTTGGGGCATCGGGCTTTCCCTCGTATTCGGTCTTATTGAATTCCTGCGACTTGGTGAAACGTTGTGGGTGTGGCTTCCGATTCGCTTGCTTGTATTCGCTCTCGTTGGTTTCTTTGTAGCCAATGCTCGTTGGCAATCGATGGAACGCAGATATGAGCCTGTTGGTAACGAACGATCCTAAGGATCGTTTTTTTATTAATAGGCATACAATAGGATTAATGTAAAAAGGTTTGGTCCTCTACATCCTCGGTATGGAATAAAGATGCTTTGCGAGACAGCTCAAAGTGTTCCTCAAGTTCTTTACGAATAGAGCCAAATGTCAGCACCTGCTCCTTAAAGGCCTCGCGTTCACCCCACTTCGTTTCTTCGGCTTCATTTTGAAACAAAGCTTCTGACATATCTTCCAATGCTTGATGCACATTGTTATCATACCGATCAATTTCACCGGAAACATCCTTCCGATAAACATGTGTCATGTCGAAATCGTTATCTTTGGATGCTGTAAACACGGCCAATAAAATGCCCTTCGAATGGTCTACTTTCACCTCAACATCCGCGCAAGCGATATCATTGCGTTCTGTGAATCTTACAACTTCTGCATGTTTAATTGTAAGCATGAATAACCCCCTCCTACATATAAAATCTACGGATAAAGGGAGTATTTCCATGTTTAGATCATTCTATCAGCGATTCGGCGCGAACCATATTTTGCGAAAATCGACCCAACCAAGGTCATTAATCGTGACACCTTTTATCGATGTGTGATAAGTGGTTTGAAGGGAACGGTGTAGAACAAACAGAAACGATTTCTCCTCTTGCAGCACATCTACCATATCGTTCAGCTTGCAAATACGCTCCTGCTGATTCGGATTGGTCATGAGCTGCTCCACATCCTGATCGATCCAAGCGATCAGCTCGTCGTTCAGATGGGCTCTCACGTAGCTATTACTTTGCTTCAGCGTTTGGATAATATGTAAGTCGTAGTCGCTTTCCATGCAAATGTGATAGAAAATGAGATCGGCAGCTTGAATCGTCTCCATCCTCATCATATCCAGCTTACTCTGTGTATGGACTTCGATCGAGACGCCCACCTTGGCGCATTGCTCGCTTATCCATAAGGCATCCTCATTATTGTTGCTATATATGTACATGCAAAGGGTTTCACCCCTATATCCGATCTCGCCCAGCAACCGCCTGGCTTCCTCCAAGTCAGTTCGATAAGCGGATCCTGTGCCTGCCATGCTTGGTAAAAAGCTGCTTGCGGGCGCTTCTCTGAAGCCCCCCAATTCGAGAATCATCCGTTCACGATCTAGAATGAGATCGATGGCTTGACGGAATTTATGCTGCTTTTGAGGGCCTTGCTTATTGATATTAAATGTAATCAAGCTGCAGCCAAGAACTGATTGTTCGATTTGCTGCCATTCAGAATCTTTCCCTACTGCGCCAACAGGCTTCCTAGAATTCGTATGATCAAAAAGCACTTGAACCGTATTCCAGCACGGACCCACCTCGGAAAAATCCTGTGGCAGCAACCATATCTCCACTTGATCCAGGTGCGGTCTCACGCCAAAGTAGCTATCGAAAGCACGCAACTTACAGATGTAATCATCGTTCCGTTCTAAACGAAACGGTCCTGTTCCAATTGGCATCCGCGCGAACATTGCCTCGTTATCATGGCATATATCCTCTGGTACAATGGACATGGAAGTATGCGCTAGCTGCTGCAAAAAAAGCACATTCGGATGCTTAAGCTCAATAGCGATTGCGTTGCGATTAAGGACGGTCATAGCTTCGATGCCTTCCGTCATCCATCCTTGGCTGGCTGACGTTCCAAGCTCCTTCAACCTTAAAAATGAGTAATAAACATCGCTAGCCGTCATTTCTCTTCCGTGATGAAACACCACGCCTTTACGTAAATAAAAAGTATAGTGCAGCCCGTCTTCACTTATTTCCCAATAATGTGCTAATAGAGGTTCTACAACAAGGGTACTCGAATTGTAAAAAACCAAGGTATCAAAGATCTGGTTAATCAAATGGCAGTCAAACGCAAAAAAAGAGTGAGCCGGGTCCAGCGTTACCAGCCATTTATAAACAGGAAAGCGCAATGTATCTTTAAAACGCTTCTCATGTTCCACAGCACGATAACCAAAATAGCTGAACAGCCACTCAATGAATGAGTCCTGCAACGCCTCCGTATTACCCAGTTGATGAATAAGTTCAATCGTCCCTTTATAGTCTCCTCGTCCGGCCAACTCCATCGCCTGCTTCGCAATCATTTCCTCCGCTGATACATGAAAAGTAAGCTCAGACGCATTGCCTCTGCCCCGTCCAGGCTTCCAACTAATCCATTCCTGCTCGGACATTTTTCTCAGCAGCAGCTTTACATTGCGTGTTGTACAGTAAAGCTTTTCCGATAATTCCTCCAACGTAATCCGTTGAGGATGATTTTCCACACCGTGTTCAAAGCCAGAGCGAAGCTCTAGAAAATGGGTTAACAGCTGCATGCCAGCCTTCCTTCCAATAAAAGGGGAAATCGTTAAAGTAAATTATACTCTTTTTGTTCCCCTTATTCTAGATGTATGCTAAGAGCATCAGGAAAAGAAAGGAAGTGATTAACTTGCAACCCACTGATATTTATTTGTCGGAGAAACTCATGCAATGGCAGCAACAGGCCCTCGAAAAAGAAGCACACCAGCTTTGGAAATGGAAATCGATTAAAAAAAGAAAAGTGTATATGCTGCTAATGTTACTGACTAGCTTATTCTCCTTCGTTTAATCCAAGCTCTTAGGAAAAGAACAATACTAACGACAATCACAGCAAGAATAATCCCTATTGCATCTACAGCAACATCAATTGGATGACCCGTTCTACCCGCAACAAACGATTGATGCCATTCATCCGTAGCTGCATAAATGATGGAAATTATAGAGGAGGTGAGCAGTGCTATGACGACTTTCACAGGTTTGGCCAGCAAAGCTAAAGACCAGAGCAGGGCAAGGACGGCGTATTCGCTAACGTGCCCTGCTTTTCTTATAAAAAATTCAATTAACCCTATTGGATCCTGCCAAGAGACGAGATCATGATCATAAGAAAACTCCACATGTGGCATGCTTTTCGTAAGATCAATATCTTGGAACCACGACGATAAAAGCGGGCGCAGACTTTGCTGCTGATACGACTCCGCTGACTTAAAAAAAATAACCGCCATCCATAGGAGGGCGGCCGCGAGCAAGAGATAATAACGAGTTGAAGATGTTTTGCGCATAGCTTACTCTAACTCCTTATGGATTCGATTTCTTACGAATGCTGAATAAAGCAAAAAACTCAATTACCATGACATTAACGGCAGAAATTCCGTAAAAGGCCATGCCGAACATCATTCGGAACCCTTCCGCACTAACAGATTTCCACCATATCACAGCCGCCAACGTCAATCCAATATTCAAAGCTGTCGTTGTCCAAAACGAGAATCCGAGTCGATTCGTTCGGCGCATCAACCAAACACCTAGAAGAAGTGGCAGCGCAGAAGCAATTCCCAGGAAAATCCAAAACAACATATTATTCGACACTTCCGTCACTCCCAAACCGCAACTTGTTTATTCTTTTAGGTTAGCATGAATGTCTTGTTGAAACAACGTTTCTCACTGTGCTGCAACACAATCGTCATATGGTAAAGAATGAGAAAAAGCGAGAAGATTTTTTTGTGAGTTAGGACTTGATTAGGTGAAATATTTCATGTATAATACGAAAAGTCGACACAAAAGACAACAATTACTTTAGCTTGGGGTCATAGCTCAGCTGGGAGAGCGCTTCGCTGGCAGCGAAGAGGTCAGGGGTTCGATCCCCCTTGATTCCATAAATAGAAGCACTGCAACCTTTAGGTTGTGGTGCTTCTTTTTTATATGGAGCCACGGGGAGATCCCTTCAGGGTTCGCCCGCGCGGACGGAGCGAAAAATGGGGCCCGCGCAAAGTAGTCGGACCTATTATCGAAGCATTTTCTTCACTTAGTGAGGTTGAGTATGGAGCACGGCGTCTGAAGCCACCGCTAAAGTCCTCGTCGAGTACCACATAGAGGTTGCTTCATGAATACCTCTGTGCCTCACTTGATACAAACTTATCACGCAAATGAAAGTCGGCCTTTTATTTGTGAATAATCACCGCTAATAAATCTTGTGTATATACACTCTACCTGCTTCACGAATCTTAGTAATTCATCATAAATACCAAGTTCCTTCAGTAACTCAACACCCTCTATTTTATATAACAAAAGGGTCCATACCTCTCCCCTTTTTTCACTTAAGCTCTTGTTTTTTTGAAGCTCTTTGAATTTCCTTTTCTTCATTAGTTTTGGATATGAATCCAAAACATTTGCAATTTCCAAATGCTCAATCAAACTAATTTCATCACTTATACAACAACCGGAAGAATGTTGAACTCCGAAGTTAGTATACTCATATTCAATTTCGCAAAGAGATAAATGATTCAAGACTTTGCTATCCTCATCTCCATTTCCTAATTTGTCCAAGCAGTTTTTTATTATAGGTTCAACGTATGACTTATTAAAATGAAAAGGAAAAAGACCACTTCTTGAAGTGGATCATTTTTTAAGTAGTGGTTGTAAACCTCGCTAGACAAAAATTCGTTCAACCACAAAATAGGCTCTTCTTGATGCATGAATAGATAAAAGCTTTCCGCGCAGAAACTCATGGTAATATCCCCTTTAAGTAGACACTCAGAAAAAACCTTATGGTACCGTCAAAAAGACAAAAAAAATGAAACCCGAATTTCTTCGGGTTTCCAATATACAATGGATAAGGTAAAGATAATTATTGAATGATAGCGTTAATAGCGGTTATTACGAATTCCGGATGATCTTGCGCAATGTAGTGGTAAGAAGATACGATTGTTTGGTGACTGTAATCAGACAGGCCCAGGAAACTCTTTTGTAAAGCTTGCCATTTTGCCTCTACATCAGGTCCCAGACGGTGATCGTCTGCTGTTACAATTTCAAGAGGAATATCACGCAAGGAATCGTTAGATTTTACAGCAGCCATTTCGGCAAGCGTTTTAACGATTGCAGGATATCCACCTTCGTGAATCCAGCCAGCTTTAAATGCTTTCGCATTCTCTGGATCTAAATACTTATCGGTAATTTCTTTTTCTTGATCTTCGTGTGCAGCATCAACAAGAACTACACCGGCGACTTCTTCGCTATATTTATCAACGAAAACTCTCGTGATAGCTGAACCATAGGAATGTGTTACCAAAACATATGGTGCTTTCACGTGAGATTTTTTCAGAAGTGCGTGAAGCTGCTCCGCTTGGTTATTAGCAGAATACTCTACATTGCTGCTATCACTTTGGCCGAGATCAGCGCGATCATATGATACGGTTTGTGTTTTCTGGGAAATGGAATCCTGAACAGCTTTCCATACAGTGTGGTCTTGATCACGACCACTTTCAAACACAACAGCCGGTTCACCTTTGTCTCTGTTAGCAGAGCCTTTGATATTCACATACAGACCGATAGCGCCAATGTTAACTTTGCCTTCAAAGTCACTGTGCGGCTTCGGTTTGGTGTCACTTGCGAAAGCAGGAACACACAAAAATACCATGAGTAGAACGGATAGTGCAACAGATAAAACTTTTTTCATTGAAAAGCCTCCTTTTGGTGAATCTTCATGCTCACACATTATTATTGATAGAGATTTATCTATGTCTATTCTCTATCATAATAATAATAATAATATATATTACCAAATTTGGAAAACGCTAAAAAACAAGACTATTTAAACGGTCTTGTTTAAAATAACAAAATGCTCATTGAAATAATCAATGGACATTAATTGATATCTTCCTTCGGTATGCGATTCAATATCTACATCAAGACCGACTTTCTCATAAATTCCAACATAAATAGAATGTTTCGATCAGGATTTAATTTGCGTACCTACCACTATCCGTGTACAAGCCGTCAATACCTACATCGCGTCTTTCTTTGTATGTTTCTAAAAAATCCCTTCTCGCTGTTGAACAACATCACAGACCAGCCCTTCGAACTCAAGCGGTTCTAACAATGCATGAAAATCATAATTGGACATAAAACGTCCTCCCGAAATGTAGTTTGGTAGCATAATTGTCCCATGTATAACGTATTTCAATAATAAAATATTTTTCCATAATTAAGTATGCTGACTATGAAGGTACACGGCATGTGGCTCATATGGGCTTGAATGCGTATCGTTATTCAGACAGAGTAATGATATATTGCTGCGAGGAGGGCGTAACATGCCAACTATTCGACCGAGCTCAGACTTACGAAATAAGTACAACGAGATATCTGAGTTTTGCAATAAATATGATGAACCTGTCTACATTACGAAGAATGGCCAAGGCGATCTGGCTGTTGCATTGAAAAAGCAGAAGGTACGACCTTTTCGTGAGGCACTTGCAGACATCGAGAAAGGAATTCCAGAGTGAGTTTAACATATCGTTTAGTGATCACAGAGCTGGCAGAAGCGGATTTGAGGAATATCGCCAATTATATCGCAAACGAATTATTGGAACCGACGACAGCGCGAAAAATGATTACCAGAATCGCTGAGGCCACTTTTCAATAGGAGCAAATGCCCTTTAGAAACGGATTAGTTCGCAATGAACGATTGGCAGTGAATGGTATTCGACATTTACTTGTGGACTCGTACATCGTGTTCTATGTCATTTCGAAAAAAGAAGAAACCGTTACAATTATTCGGATTCTTTTCGGAAAAAGGAACTGGAGCAGCTAGTGAAACCGTCTCATTTGGGAGAGCGCTTCGCCGGCAGCGAAGAGGTCAGGGGTTCGATCCCCCTTGATTCCACCAAACACTTTAACTCCATTCTGTTTTGGTGGATTGCCAAGGGGCAGATGAACCCCGAAATGGGAGGTATTCCGACAAGACGGAGTGATGGGAAGCTTCATTGAAAAGCATCAATTGAAGAGCACAACATCGATATCAACCACTGAGCTCTACTTCGTTGAATCGGCTTCGTCAGCAAAAGTTAATTAGGATATCGTTATCCCCGCCGAAACAGTGATTTCAAGTATTAAGCTGATTCTCATCTGTACTCCTCCAAACAACTAACACAAACGGCAGAGATGCCGTTTTTTTGTTTTGATTTCTACCGTACTCCATACATGATTATATCTTTATCAATCAAGCCGCTTAATTGGGATGTGATTCATTTTCATTTGTAAATATGCCCTGTGCCACGATAAGGAACGCTTGAACTGCTGGGGAAGCACATTGAATCGATGGATAAGCTAATGCCACACTACGCCAATTCAATTCCTTAAGATTTCCAATTTTAATTTTCGGCTGGTCTTTGAGAAACAATTCAGGCCCGATTGTAATGCCAAGTCCTTCTTGTACCATACTTGCAATGGTGGCACAGTCTTGAACTTCAAAACGAACCAAGGGTTTTATCTTAGCTTGAGAAAAAATCTCATCAACATGAGTTCGATAACCTCCTTTGGGCATAATAAACGGCTCTTCTTGTAAATCTTGTATGTCAATTGTTTTTTCATCTTGGAATCGATGTCCTTCGGGAAAGGCAACAACCATTTTATCTTTGATTAATGGCAATACATTCAGTTTCGTATTCATATTTTGTTGAACAACAATTCCGATGTCGATGACCCCTGTCTCAAACCATTCTATGATTTCTTCATAAGTCCCTTCAAAAAAAACAAACTCAATGTTTGGGTGTTTTTTATGAAACTTAGAAATTATTTTTGGTAATATGCAGGAAGTTGCGCTGGCAAAACTTCCGATTCGTATGGTCCCTGCTTCAAGATTTGATGCAAAAGCTACTTCTTGTTTGATTTTTTCCATCTGATTTAATATCTCTCGCATATAAATCAGTGTTTTCTGACCAACTTCTGTAAGTATAAGTCCTTTTTTCCGATCGCGAATCAAGAGAGTAATTCCCCATTCTGATTCCAAACCAGCGACAGCGTGACTCACGGCAGATTGTGTCATGTTAAGCCTCTCTGCTGCTTTTGTGAAGCTGCCTAGTTCAACTACTTTAGAAAAGATTTCAAATCTCGCCACACTCATGAGTTACACCTCATATATAACATTAATAATATCAATTTGATTCATGCTAACACAGGGCATATACTTATGCAAGAAATACCCGTATTCAAGAAAGGATAAATCAATTCAAAAAAGCAAATCTAACATCCGCGTCCACGAACCCGCAATAACGAATCAGACAGACGTGTGATTATATCTTTGGAGGTTATTACTATGACTCAAAAACTGTTTTCTTCATATGATCTGAAAGGTTTGCACCTAAATAATCGCATTGTCATGGCGCCTATGTGTCAGTATTCCGTTACAGCCAAAGATGGGAAGCCGAATGAATGGCATTATGTTCATTATCTCAGCCGCGCTATTGGCGGGACGGGCCTCATTATCATGGAAATGACTGATGTTGATCCCGATGGCAGGATTACCGATTTTGACTTAGGTTTGTGGTCAGATGAGCAGATTCCGGCATTCGCCAAAATTATCGACGGTGTACACGCTCATAACAGCAAGATCGGGATTCAGATTGCTCATGCGGGACGAAAAACGGAAAACGCGGCAATACCCATTGCACCATCTGCGATAAAGTTTCCAGGATCACCTTACAAAATGCCACGTGCTCTTGCTACCGAAGAGGTTCAACACATCGTCCAAAAATTTGCCGATGCAGCCCGTCGTGCTGTAGAAGCCGGTGTAGACACAATCGAACTTCATGGAGCTCACGGCTATTTGATCCATCAGTTTCAATCACCACTAACGAATAAACGAGATGATATATACGGACAGGACCTTGCCCGCTTTGGCGTAGAAGTCATTCAAGCAGTCAAAAAAGAAATGCCTGAGGATATGCCTCTCATCTTCCGCATCTCAGCTGTGGAGTATGCCGATGGTGGATACGATATTGATCACGCCATCAAATTGTCCAAAGTCTACCAAGCTGCAGGTGTGGATGCGTTTCATGTGAGTTCAGGTGGGGAAGGACCTGCTGGAGAGAGAAAGCCAGGCAATTATCCGAGATATCAAGTACCTTTTGCACGGATAATCCGTGAGGCTGTGAACACGCCCGTCATTGCAGTAGGTATGCTTGAAGATCCAGCGCTGGCTGAATCCGTTATCGGCAGTTCAGAAGCAGATCTCGTTGCGATTGGTAGGGGTATGCTGCGTGATCCATACTGGGCTGCGCATGCAGCCATTACGCTTCGCAATGAGCATAATAATATTCCCGAACAATACAGAGCTGCGTACTAATATTGGGAATTAGGAAAGGAAAATGAACGAATATGCTGCAGCGGCCAGAACAAAACGAATATGATCCGTACTTCTCGACTTACATCGACGTTGTACCTGATGGTGATATCCTTCAATTACTTCAACAACAATTGAATCAGGTAAACTTCATATTCGGCAAGTTTAGCGAAGAACAAGCGGAGCAGAGCTATGCGCCCAGAAAGTGGAAAATAAAGGAGGTTGTCGGTCATATCAGCGATTCGGAGCGTGTTATGAGCTACTGGATGCTTAGCGTTGCGCGTGGAGATAGAATGAAACTTCCGGGCTATGATCAGGATATTTTTGTTAACAACGGGTCTTTCGGCGAGTGTACGCTAGCTGAGTTGCTTGTAGATCTCCAAGCTGTCAGACAAGCGACGTTCTCGCTCCTGTCCACGATTTCAGAGACGGCTTGGTTACGGGTAGGCAATGTGGTTAATAAAGTTGTGACGGCTCGCAGCCTCCTTTATCTTATTGTCGGACATACCGAGCATCATTTGAATGTAATTAAGCATGCAATCCCCGGTGAGTTCAAGCAACAGTGAGCGTAGGAACATACACCGATGCAGTTCCGGTCAATTCTCGAATGGGAAGATACGCTGAATTATCTTAATGCCATTGTGAAGGAATGCAATATCGCGCCGGATTAAAAGACGGTATTCAAATGGCATGAATTTTTCAAGTTCATAAGTATCATTAATTATAAGAGTGGGACGTAGGCTGACGATAGCCTGCTGTCCTGCTCTTATTTGCCTTCTCAGCCGATGCAAAGCAAAAAAAAGACATTTCAGTACTTGATTCACCATTGTTCTCTCCCCCTCTCCGCTACTTCAACACATCGATATGCTCGATGTTGCGAATCGACATGTAGGCAACTGCCGCTCCAAGGAGCGCTAGGCCGATCGGCACCGCAATGTTTGAGTATAAACTGAAGTTGCCGACATACTGGCAGACGATCATCACAACAATGAGCGACGATACGACCGTGGCCGACTGGAATGCTTCTGCATGCCAAAGTACAGCGGGATCAAACTCCAAAGCCATCTGTCACACGTATATTGGATATACGCAATTGATTTTCCAGTACATAGGCCGCCTTGCTGCTTTCGCTTGTCGTAATTTCGATATACTCCGTGATTAGCTCAGCAATATGATCCATTGAAACTTCTTGCAGCAGCCTGCATTCGTTCATCACCGAGATCATATCGGCAATCAGCTCGATTCCTTTGCCCTGGTCCCACACGTCCACGTATACAAACTCGTCGTCGCTTCGCAAAGCAAGCCCGATCTTCTTTCCGTCCCCGCCGTGCTGGATCGCATTACCGATCAGATTGTTCAGAATCCGATCAAGCGCCTCTTCATTTCCCCATACAAGATGAGGTTTGTCTGGGATATCGATCGCCACCTCGAACCCTTTGACCGTTAACGTATCTTAGAAGTCCAACATATTTTTCCAGCAAATGTCATTCATATAAACCCGGGTCATTAGGACTGGCTTGTCCCCCGACTCTAATCTCGCCAAATCGAAAAACTGGCGGATCAGTTCCAGCACTTCGTTTGCTTTGGCATACATCTTCATCATTCATCATTTTTTCGGACATAAAAAAAGGCCACTCACGTGAGTGACCTAACTACTTCCTTGATAGAATTACGTTCAATCGTATAGAAACAAAGTTATACTTTAAATTTACACACTAACTCTTGAAGTTTCGATGCTTCGAAATTAACTTTTTGTGAGATCTCAGAAGCCTCATCAGCAAGCTTTGTTTGTCTCTCTGTATTATTTTTGACTAAAACAATTTTACCGAGCACATTGCGAGAGACCTGTGTAATTTCAATAACAGAAGCCGATACTTCCTCAGAGCCTGCAGCCATCTCCTCAGAAGCTGCCGATACTTCTTGTAGCTGAAGGGAAACTCCTTGGGACGCTAGTAAAATTTGTTGGAATGCGCGGCTAGCATGATTTACTTTACTACCACCAACAGTAACTTCATTGGAAATTTTCTTCATTGCTGCAGCCGTATGGTTCGTATCCGTCTGGATTTCTTTAAGCAGCACGGAAATTTTCTCTGCTGACAGCCTGGACTGCTCAGCCAGCCTCCGAATTTCTGTCGCCACAACGGAGAAGCCCCTTCCATGCTCGCCTGCGCGTGCGGCTTCAATCGATGCATTCAGCGCCAGAAGGTTTGTCTGCGAGGAGACGGAAGTAATAGCCGCAACAATTTGTTCAATATACCCTGTCCGGGATTCGAGAGCAGATACGATTTCGGACGATTCAATGACCGAGCTCTGGATATGCTCCATTTGGGACATTGCTTCTTGCATCAGCTCAAAACCCAGCCGCGATTCCTTCTCCGAATCCTTTGCCAGGTTAGACAGGTCGCTTGCGGAAGCTGCTATTTGTTGAATCCCTTTGGACATCTCCTCAATGACTCGCGAGCTCTCCTCTGTGCTGTGAACCGTTAGCGATGAATTAGCCTGAACTTCTTGCATCGCTTCGGAGGTATGGTGCGTTGATGAGGATACTTGTTCCGATATGCGAATCAATCTCGTCGACGAATCTGCAACTCCATGAGAAGAGGAAATGATCTCATGGACGATGGCCTGCAGTGTGTGTAAGAAGGAGTTAAGCGAACTGGATATCGTGCCAATCTCATCGGAGCTCGTTACCGGAAGCCTTGCCGTAAGATCACCACCCGAAGCGGCAAGCTCGCTTAACTTGATCTGCACGACACGAAGCGGTTTTAATTTATGAAGAAAGAATAAGAAAATGAACAGCAGAATGCCGAATGTCGCAATAAGCAGGCCAATTGTCAAGTATAGCATCTGTTGGGCATGCAGTCGCGCTTGCTCCGATTCCTCTTGGGCACGTTTGTTCATCGCATTCTGGAAATCCGTTATCGGATCCATAATGACTTTCTTATTGGCATCATAATTTTTGTCGAACATCAGGGTACGAGCCTTGGTAAAATCCCCTGCCGCAATCGCTTTCATCGCAGCATCTTCTGTTTTTACTAGCGCGTCTGAATTAGCCTTTGCCTTCGCAATGTAATCTAGCTCCGATTGCGGTGAGCCGAGTTCCTTGAGCTTCTCAACTACATAATCCCGCGTCTTCGTATCGTTTACTTCTTTCCAATAATTATCATAGTGAGTCTTATCACCAAACTGCACGTAAGCTCTTGCTTCATTCGTCAAATAATCAGAAGCATTTGCCAAATCAACTCCAAGTTGTTTAAACTCAATCTGTCGTTTGGACGCTTGGTTCTCTTTATCCAAACTTTGATTAAAAAAATAAACACAAATAAAAACACCTACAAAAAGCATAGTAAAGACACCTATCATTACTTTTAACCAAGTAGATATTTTCAATTAGATCCCTCCATCGTTGAGATAATCTAAAATTTCGACACAGTTCTACATTATCCCTTTAGCAAACGTGATAGGAGGAGTATCCTTTATTTCCCATTCATCTATAGAAGTAAACTTGCTGCCACGGTGGGAGACTAACAAACTTTTCCTGTGAAAGTCTTGTTTGCAGCATAAACTCTAGATCGCCGAAGTACGGATCGAAAGTACCAAATGAAAAGGGGATGCCCCTAGGTCATTTTAGACCTTATGGGACAGCCCCCTAAAATTATGAGTCACTAAAATCATTCTAGCCAATCCTTTGCGCTTCTCCCTTCTGGGAACAAGCCTATTTGTGGATCAACTATTCTTATTCAGGAAGCGTCACCTGATATTGAGTCCAGAGCTGATTGACGCGTATACCAGTAAGTTCCTGAATTTTATTTTCATTCCAATCTAGACCGTCGAAAGGGGTGAGGCTTGCATTTAGTTTACGAATGAATCCTTTTGTCTTCGTATCCTCAATCCAGCGGAAGAAGTTCCCTGTCGTGCCGTAGCCATCCTGCCAGGTTCCGCCCTTAGTCATGCCGTAGCGGTTATGATAGCCTACTTCAAAACGCACGGTATCGGCCAATCCTTCCACCATATAGCTGAGTCCCCCAACGTTCTTATCGGCATAGCGATTGTCGTCGTATTGATAACAATGAGTCAATTCATGGTAAAGGACGCCTATAATTTCATCACGTACCGATTGATTGGGATCAGCTGCGATGTCCCGTAGAAACCGAGAACTGAAACCG
Organism: Paenibacillus sp. SYP-B3998; assembly: GCF_010820665.1. Classification (GTDB taxonomy): domain Bacteria; phylum Bacillota; class Bacilli; order Paenibacillales; family NBRC-103111; genus Paenibacillus_E. Next base: position 24,354 of record NZ_JAAIKC010000006.1, read on the forward strand.
ACCGTCTTTTGAACGCTGTCCCCCGATGCCCAAGCAACCCCAGGAACGTCTTCAATAGTCACTCGGATTTTCCTCACGCCTCCTTGCAGCTCGGCAGGATTGTTATACAGAACTTCGTTTACTTTACGGACGATTACCAAGATGTCATCCGCCGCATTAGGCAGAGCCTGATCGAACAATCTTCCGTTACCCGCTGAGTCGAGATTCTGCACTTCGATGACTGGATGGATGACATGCCACATGTCGTTAGTTCGCGAAAATTCGACCTCGCCTAATTGCAAGCGGTTACCGCTATGATTTTTCAAATTGTTTAACCTGTAAAATTGATAAGCAGCGCTATTGTTCTTCAGGATGTAGTGATTGCGCTGATGCCGCAGACTGAAGGACTCGTTGCTTTTCGTGTCGATGGTCGTCCAGTTAGCGTTATCGTTGGAACCCTGCAGAACCCAGCTTTTCGGATCACGCTCGGGCACATCGTTAGCTGCCGTGAGCGCATAGCCATCGATGGTCACCTGTTTACCGAAGTCAAATTGAAGCCAGCCGGTAGCCTCAGGAGCCAGCCATTTGGTAACACTTGTCCCGTCTACTAAATTCTCTTTGCCTTCGTGGGGCCCATTTTCCCCGCTGGCCGTAACCGTAGGCTTGATAGTGGTCCAGGTATCTACGGAACCATCGAATAGTTTGATTTCGGCCAACTGTAAGATGCCGCTTCCCGCTTGATTAGTAAGGTTATCGAATTTCACAAATTTATAAGCAGTCGTATTCGAAAACGAGTAAGTTTTCGTTTGATACCGATATGTAAAGCTTTCGTTCTGCCGAGTATCCAGTACGGTCCAGATCGACCCGTCATTGGAACCTTTCAATACCCAACCTATCGGGTCTCTATCGGGATAGTCGTTTGCGGATGTAATCGAGTAAGACGTAACAACATTTGCCATAGTAAATTGATATTGCAGCCAGCCCGGAGAATTAAATACTAACCATTTCGAATAAGGTGTCTGATCAAACGCACTATCCTTGCCTTCGTTTGGCGCATTTTCTCCACTAGCTGTTACCGTTCCGCCTACAGCCAAATTTTTGGGTGTGGTGGTCGTTGTCGATTGGGCTGCTGCTGCAGTAGATACGTTCACGCTGCAACTTATGCCTAATACGAAGGCGCCCGCAAAAATAAGCATTGCTAATTTTTTCATGTTTCTCCCCACCATTCCCTCTTAATTTTAATTGAATTATTGCCTTTAATTACCTTTAAATCCAAATATATTCCATTTCTAATATAGTAGACAATATGTAAAACTTTTTCATCACATATTCTCCAGAATTATTATTACTATCAGAAGTTCAAAGATAACAAAACATGCTAAATATGATTACAAGAACGTAGATATTATCTTTATTCATGTAAAGGAGAACTTACGATGACAGAAGAATTTTGAATAAACCTTCCAGTCAAAGACCTCGATAAGTCAAAAGCGTTTTTCACCAAACTTGGATTTTCGTTTCATCCACGGCACAGTAATAGTGATGAAGCCGCTGGCTTACTTATCGGAGATAAACATGTTATCGTGATGCTTTTTCCGGAGCCCTCTTTCAAAAATTTCACAAGAAATGATATTGCAGATACAAAGCAAGGCACAGAAGTGTTGCTTTCCATTGATGCTGAGAGCAAAGAAGCGGTAGATGAAATGGTAGAGAAGGCCGTAAAAGCGGGTGGCACAGCCTTTAGTGAGCCCCAAGGTCAGGGCTTTATGTACGGCGCTGGTTTCGCTGATTTGGATGGTCATCGCTGGAATGTGTTGTATATGGATACGAGTAAGATGCCGAAGGAGTAAACTATTGTATCGGGTTTCAGCCGAGCCCTTTAGGCTCAGTTATAATTTCCGCAATCATTTTTTATTCAATTGATAGAATAAAAAACAAAGACAAAACAAAAGAAATACTAAAAATTCGCTCGACGATGTCGTAGTCAATGTCATGAACCGTCGTGTAATTCAACATTCTTACTTCCCCTGAATACACTGCTCTAAGTTAATAAAATTATTATTAAATGAGGAGCAAATAAAATGAGCTATTATTACAGGCCCCCATACTTTAACCCACCCGTCCAGCAATATCAGTTAGTCCCTCAACATCAGCCCTTTGTTGCACAACCACAATTACATCCGTCCATTCCTGCTTATCCGGGAACTTATTCAGCAGCTGGACCAAGTTACTGTGTATGTATACCGAATAATTGCTGTTGTGGACCTGCAGGTGTGCCGTGTACCTGGTGCAACAATGGAAATCATACTTGCTAATTTTTCTCAACCTCGATTAGCATAATGGAGCAAACCTGGAGGAATAAACGGCGGCAGCGACCTCGTTATAAGGTCGACCGCCGCCGAATCAGTCTTATCCTACTATTGTTTTGGTAGCAACCCACGAAAATTTATTTTTTGTGGCGCTACCTCCAGCACCAGCAAATGCTATGAAGTATCCAGACAGTGTGTAGAATGTGTCTGTATTAGAACGTCTTTGAATCCATCCTTCGAAAATTTGATTTTGGCTAGGATTGTTTACATTAATGATTCTTATGAATATGATCCTTCCTTTTAATAAAATATGTAAAAAAACTAGAATGATAGGAACACTTGACGTAGTGTTTATGCGAGAGGATTGTTAAAAACAAAAAAGAGAGATAGACAATTGTCTACCTCCCACTACATTTTAATATTATCATCGTTTTTTCCTCACTAATTCTCACTCATTCTTACGATTTCAGATGTCGACATTCGCGAGTAAATAAACCATAATTTTCCATTAACAGCTGATATGCGTGCAAAAATAGGCATACATCTGTGCTGTTGTATGGCTTTTGTTTGTCCCTAACACTTAGAACGTCCCCGAAAGGGGTTACTTACGATCTGGTCGGTTGACTCGTAGTCCGCCAATACTGCAGATTTGCTTCATCACGAACTGCAATTCCTAGCTTACTGAGCTCTCTTTTAATTTCCTTTACATCGGAAATCTCTTTCTTTTCTATCGCTATTTTTCTCGCCTGTAGCAAAGCATTCACGCCTAACTCAAGGTCTGGGGAAGCAGAAACCCATAGTCTATATTGATCCTTGAAGGGGTCTTCTTTTGACCATGGAAAACCATACCGCTTAAAAGCATCCGAGATTCGAGTGCTCGAAGATTCAACCTTTTCCCTAAAAAGCTCTTGCCCCCATGTCCCCAGCAGGACAAGTTGCTTATTTTCCAAGAAGCAAACAGTCAACTCTTCTTTGGCATATGTTTCTTCGATGTCGTTTATTGACAGCTGAACATCCTTATCCGAAATGCTGATCGTAAGGCTCTCTTTGAATACAATATATATGATATACAAGCCGGCAAGCACACCTATTGAAGTGGTGAGATAACGTAGCCATGAGCCCTTGAACGATGCGATCAATTCAAGTGGACCTTTGAATGGCACCCATACCAACCTTACAGCCCAATTCGCAATGTTTGGCAAAAACCACCCAAGCACAAATCCCGAAATAAGAAGCAAGACCCAAATCAGAACTTTTTCAAAAAGTGTTAACCCTAGGATGGTACGGTTTTGAGATTGTCTCACATTATTTCCCTCCATTCATAAAAACACTGTTGACAGATTCTTTCCAAATTTGTTCAAAATCTAAGTTTAGTCCCATCATCATGTAAGTCGATAAATTATCAATAACGAGCGCAAGCATATGTGCCTTAGCCTTCGTTTGCTGAGACGAGATAACCCCCAATTCAGCACCCTTCTTTAACAAATCGCAAAAACCGTCTAAAAACTCCTGCTGCATGGAAATCATACGTTTGGCATAATTCTCATCGCGTCCGGCGCTTAACATAAATTCATTTAGAATGCGCATAATTGAGTAATGCTCTTCTTCGTTCTCAGGAAGCATTTGAAGCCCTCCTAGGTATAACTTATCCCAAAAGTTATTTTCATTAAATTCTTCGATAGGAAAGTAATGCTTAAAATGATATTCACTAAAAATATGCTCGAAGATTCGCTGCACAAGTTCTTCTTTCGAGGTGAAATGATAATAAATGGATGGCTTTGAAATGCCAACCTCCTTGGCGATCATGGCCAAGCTTGTTTTTTCGATACCATGCTGAGCGAATAGGTTGAAAGCTGCTTCAATCAACTGATTGGAAGTTAGCTCCTTTTTTTTCATAGTAAATTGCTCCTTAACAACCTTTTTTTAACTTCCGTTAGGTAAATTAAATCATATTTTATCATCAAAATCAATTTTTTAGCAAAAAAAGCCATTCTCTTAGGAGAACAGCTTTGCGCCACGCTATCTACATGTGTGAAATTTCTTAAAGTTCAATCTAATAAATATACCTTCTCACCTGTGTGAATGTGTCCCGTCTTCTTGACAGAAGCATACACGCCGAAACTTAAATTCATCTCCTCATTGACTTTCCTCAGCAAAGAAGAATCACGTTCAAGGTCATCTGGATCGATTGTAATCATTGAGCAGCGCTCACAATACGTATCTATTTGCAATTCAGCACTACCTACTGCCACTCTTTTTCCGATCCATTCACATTCATTGCCTGCGCCCTCATCTACTGTGACAACTAGGTTTGCTCTAAAACGACGTTTATCTAAGCTCTTCCCCCATATCTTTTCAAGGTTACGCAATGTAGAATCTGTGATAATCAGTAGGCTACTAGAATCGACAGCCATAAGGTCAGCGTTTTGTGATTGATAACTCTTCATAGACATCTTTTTTTTGGAAAACCTTTGCATTTCATTTAATAATTCTTCATTCCAGTTAAAAATCCGGTTATCTGGTGAGGTTACACTCACTTTAGGCAACTCATGTTGAAATCCTTCACCAATGAGTTTCGCCTTATAAGCGAGCATGTTAGGAATCGTTCTAGCAGTGAAGAAGCTTTCCCATCCTTCTTTCGTCTCATCTATAAAGGCATAGCAGCGGTCGCCATATAATCCATAGGTCTCAACGATACAAGTCTCCAAGCGCTCTCCCGCAAACGACTTTATCGGATATCGATTAATTTCGCTGATTTCTCCAATTAAAGTCAAGCAACTCCCTCTTTTCAATATAATAGTAATAACGTGATTATCTTCATTATACGCCTAGCCAAGCTGATTACGGTGGATTTACTCAGCTGAAACTTGATCAACATCTATCTTGACTAAGTGATAATTCGTCCAGTCACCACTACCTACGATGTCGATGAGATAGTTCTCTCCACCACCTTCAAGATTGGTTTGATCAGGAGTTAACGTATGGTTTAAGCGTTGATGCACATGTGCAAGTCCTAACTTACGATTGTCATCGTCATAGAAAGTCAACGTGAGTCTATAATCACGAGATCCTGGGAGCATGCCACTGATCCATGCCCTCGCAACCGTATACTCTTCTGTCTTCTGTTTACGAAGAATACCTAATAAAACCTTCCCTTCAGAATCAGTTAGATTCAGCAGGGGTGGGATCGGTAAACCGAAATAGAAGGGAAATGTATCCTGCAAAGTTGCTGCTACAGCTGATGATACATCCTTATCTACAGGTAAGAATAGCGGTGCAGTCATCTGTTGCCCTGCTTGTGTATGAACCGCATAAGGCGTTTGAGCGATAACTTCTCCTGCTTCATTCCAGAAGCTTAGTTTCCCCGAAACGATATAATCGTTTAATCCATGATTAATCCTTCCTACTAGCCAAGCATCTTTCTCAAGAATCAACTGTCCTTGAACAAAGGTACGTTCACCCAGTTTAGTGATATGAATATGATCAATCTTCATTAAATCCCCGTAGTCAGGACTAATGGCATCTGCTAAAGTCTTTGTTCCAGATAATCCATTCTTTATTTGTGGATAAATCAACCATTGATCACCCAGCCAAGAAGATTCAATCTGAATTGCATAAAAGCCTGAGGGTGAAACGAATTCCGCTTTGGTATGTACAGTTTGGGAAGATAATCCCCCTCCATTCGCAGCCTCAATGGACGGGCGATCATAAAGAGGTGTATCGGACGCCAAGTTGAGATCAGCTCGGAATGGACGGATTACGCCGATTTGTGTGTTCTTAAGCTTTATCCACCTATTACCAAGCCACGTTGTACGTATTTGAATCCATGTAAAGCCAGAAGGATTCGCATAGTCACGATCACCAAACTGAGTCTGAACCACCTCTACCTTCTGGGGGCTCAACGAATCCCAAGACACGATAGTTGAATCAGGCTTGGGGTAAAGCTGAGTGGTGTCTAAGAGATTAATAGTCTCTGGCATACCTTGAGGAAGCTCTGCTTCATTGATTTTTTGCGCTAGTGATGGCCATGGGGACGCAAATGTCAAAGATGAAAAACCTACAAGCAGAATACATAGGATTAAAAGCACTTTCTTCATCATCAACCCTCCTTAACATAGTGCAACTTATTTATTTTTCCATAATCACCCACCCGCGTGAAGTTACTAACCGTCCAGGCACACCGATCAGTCATTAGCGATGCAGAGGCCCCGCTAAAATCAAGCCTGCATCGCCTTCGCTAAGACAGCCAGCTTGTTCATGGTATTCCAGTTGCGCGTCGTCGCTGTATTGCCCAGCTTCTGAATATTACTCGCAAGCTTGGAATCCAAAACACTTTGGCGAAAAAGAAAATAAATCTCGCGTCCGTGAATCTGGAATTCATCGATGCTGCTTTTTCCATTAGACAAAATTTCCGCGGTTTGTTCGGGCGGCTCTTGCGTTAGCACAGAAATCTGTATGCTTTCACCTTCTAACAAAGCGTCCACCGCATAGGGACAAGCGGCAACGATCTGCTCAAACTCCTCCGCTGTTCGTAATACGACTGTCGGTGAAACGCCGAATCTGCTATCCATATCCTGCTCAATGCCCCTGCGCAGCGGCCCTTCCGCTTCCTCGGATATGAACAGAACATTGCCACTTTGCAAGTATGTCTGCACATGAGTGAAGCCTTTAGTCTCCAGCAACATTTTCAATTCGACCATTTTAATTTTGTTCTTGCCTCCTACATTAATTCCACGCAGCAGTCCGATGTAAACGGTCATCCCGATATCCCCTTCCTTTGATTACGCATACTTCTTATGTCCCCAATCAATTTTCACGAATTGTTGATGATGACATTACCATGCTATCCGCTTACAGACAAGCTTATTTCGCAGAAAAGTTGGATTTTTTTCCAGAAAAACACCTGCGACTCGACTACCTCCTGGCAGCAGTCAGCAGTCTAACCGCATCATCTAGCTTCCCTGCAGCGAGAACACATCTGTCATAAACCATCTCCGAGGATCAACCCGATGCACTTGATTACTCCTTACAGCCTTTAAGTTACGCCAGAGGGGATCCTCAGCAAGCTTACGATAACTCGCACAAGATTGCTCATCGTCCCACACCATGACGAACATATGATCATCGGCATACTGTTGCAGTTCCCCTTACGGACAGAATAAATGATATACACGTTCAATGGACAAATGAGTGCTATTATAGTCCATTTGTGTGGTCAATTGTCGAGCAGGCAAGAGACCAGTGAATAAATGCTCCTATTCTCTCCTAAACAAAAAACCACTTCAACTGGAAGTGGTTTTTGTTTAGGAAACCCAAGTGTACGGATTAGGTTTCCAAATGGACTGAACGGATATTGGGTACAAGCGTCTGCGTCGAACTCGTTTCGTCGCCTGCCTGAGTTAACCGACATGTCATTCCTTGACCGCGCCGATAGTAATCCCTTTAACGAAGAACCGTTGCAGGAAGGGGTAAACCAACAAGATAGGCAAAGCGCCGATAAAGATCTGCGATGCCCGAACAGTTCGTTGAGATAGATTGGCAACCGCTGCCGGATCTACCTTTGACATATCTGCTTGAACAATAATGGTTTGCATGAAGCTCGCAAGCGGGAGGTTTTTAGCCTCTTTAATATAGATTAAACCGTCAAAATAAGCGTTCCAATGTCCGACCATGGTAAACAAGGAAACCGTGGCAATGGCTGGTAACGAGATCGGTAAGTAAATCAAGACGAAAGATCGGAAATGACCCGCTCCGTCAATGAAGGCTGCTTCTTCCAAATCTTTAGGAACTGTACGGAAGAAGTTCAGTAGCAGAATAATGTTGTAGACTGTAACTAATCCTGGCAGGATAAGCGCCAACAATGAATTCATCAAGCCGAGCTTCAGGATAAGGATATAGGTTGGAATCAGGCCCCCATTGAACAGCATGGTTACAACAAAATACCAGAGATAGGTATTGCGAGCACGAAAGATACGACTATCTTTAGAAAGAGCGTAGGCTGCAATCAGATTAACGAACATGGCAAGTGCTGTTCCAAGGACCGTACGTTGTACGGAAACCCAAAGTGATGACAGGAAATTCGAGTTGCTAAACGTTTTTGCGTAGGCTTCAAATGTAAAACCAATCGGCCAAAACGTAACCAATCCAGCGTTGGCAGGAGCACTTGCGCTTAAAGATACCATCAGTAAGTGGAACAATGGTAGCAAGCAAAGTATAGAGATCGCAGTCAAAAACACATTGTTCAAGACGGAAAATATCCGATATGACGGCGTTTTATGGTACATGGGATTGTCCCCCCTTTGAGTTTTTGCCAGAAAACTGGCTTCGTAAGCATTCGCTTAGAAGATTCGATACCCAGCAAATTTATAAGCAATACGGTAGGATATAACGATTAAGGCTAAGCTAATTGTTGATTTGAATAGGCCGACTGCCGTAGCGAGACTGAATTGCCCGCTTAGAAGACCTTCCCGGTACACAAACGTGTCGATAATATCTCCCTGCTGATAGATCAGAGGACTATATAAGTTAAACACTTGGTCGAAGTTCGCATTCAGTACGTTGCCGAGCGCCAATGTGGCAACTACGATTGCCATAGGTATAAGTGATGGTATCGTGATACTCATCGTTTGCTGTAGGCGGGTAGCTCCGTCAACCTCTGCAGCTTCGTACAAGGCTGGATTAATGCCAGAAAGCGCTGCGAGGAAGATAATCATATTGAATCCAAATTCTTTCCATACATCACTGAAGATAATGGTAAATCGGAACCAACTGCCATCACCTAGAAAGAAAATCGGCTTAATACCGAACACATGTGTAACAAACTGGTTGATGATTCCTGTCTGGGCAAGCATATCAATCAAAATCCCTGCCAGCGTAACCCATGAAAGAAAGTGAGGAAGATAGACAAACGTTTGAATCGATCTTTTAAGCCCCATGTTCCTTACCTCATTCAACAACAGAGCGAAAGCAAATGGAATGATTAAGTTCAATACGATTTTGGAACAAGCAAAGAATAGGGTGTTCCACGTAATTTTCAAGAAATATTCATTCTCAAACATATAACGAAAATGCTTCAAACCGACCCATGGGGATCCGCTTACTCCCAAAGCCGCCTTATAATCCTGAAACGCCATAACGATACCCGACATTGGAAGATAAGAAAAAATAAATACCAATATGACAGCCGGAAGAACCATGAGATGAAGCATCCATGGTTGCTTGTAACTGCTTTTTTTCACACGTTTGGTGGTCTCTTGGGTCACCTGCTGTACTGTATTCGCATCCATAGCTCTCTACCCCGTTCCATAAAAACTCATTTGTGTATTTTGAGAAACCCTGATATATATAGTATCAACAAACGCTACCTTTAAACTATAAGACATTGTTAGGATTGATAGGGTTTTGTTAGGGGTATCTTCTGGGGGGATCGGTTATGAAGCTAAGAAAAGGCATCGCATTTGTCAAAAGAAAGAGCAGTTCCAGGTACAGTCTGTTTGCCAAAATGAACAGTTTGATCTTTATTTTGTTCATCCCGATCATTATCGTATTTACCTATTCCAACAGAATCGCATTCGATGTTATAAGTAAGGAACTTCAGGTATCTAACACCAAACAACTCTCTTTTCTATCCAACCAAATTGACTCCAGGATCAATCAGATGATGGACTTTGTCATGATCTTTTCGAAAGATCCGAATGTTCAGAAATTCAATGGATTGAACATCTGGGAAGATCGCTATGATCGGATGCAGACTAGATATGTGGTCCAGGAAAAGATGGTGCTGCAATCTGGTATTATGAACATATGGCCAGTTAAATACAGTGTTTATTCTCAACAGAACAAAGAAGTCATTTCTAATTCCAGTATAGCGTTCGAGTATGATGAGAATTATCTGAAAAGGAATATGACCGGAAAATGGACTTACGGTGATGGAGAAACCGATCTTCAAAGTGGTCCGAAAGCCTTTTATTGGTTCTTTACGGATTCTTTTGGCCAACAGGATACGCTTAAGGGAAGCAATTTAGTCGTCGAAGCCAGCTTCGGTCCCGAAAATATTCAAAACATGCTTGACACGTATAAAGCAGGCGGCCAAGGAGATCCTTTCTTTTACCACAAGGGAGAGACTCCGATCCTGAATCGCAGCGCATCCGAGAAGCTATCGAATAACGTTATCCATTATTTGGATGGGAAGTTTCTGGAAGACACGATGCAGCAGGTTGTAAGTTTAGAAAATAAAAATTATTTGGTTAGTGCTGTGAAATCTCCTCACTTGGATTGGTATCTGGTTGATATTGTTCCACTCGATCAAATACTGGGACCTATATCGTTTAGCCGCAATCTATTCTATTTATCGATGGTTCTGCTTTTTGTGGTCGGTATTTCAGCTTCAGTCTTGCTCTACCGGAACGTTCAACGTCCGATCAGAAAGCTGATTCGCGGATTACAAAGCGTGCAGCGGGGGGATTTCTCGGTAAGGATCGACGCTACCGTGCAAAATGAGTTTTCATTTCTGTTTTATCGATTTAATGATATGTCTCAGCAAATTCAAGGTTTAATTGAAAATGTGCTCAACGAGAAGCTCCGGGCCCGGGATGCGACTCTCAAGCAGCTACAGGCCCAAATTAATCCCCATTTTCTTTACAACTGCCTTGGCTACATTGTTAACATGGCCCAGATGAAGAACGAAGAGGCTGTCGTTTCAATGGCGTATAATTTAAGCGCATACTACCGTTACACGACCCGAATGGAGCGGCAAACGGCTAGTCTGGACGAAGAGATTCGACTGATCGTCAACTATCTGGACATTCAGAAGCTGCGTAACGAAAGAATTTACTATCTTATCGATATCCCTGATGAGATGCTAAACCAACAAGTTCCACGCTTAATGCTGCAACCCATTGTAGAAAATGCAGTCATTCATGGGGTAGGCAAATCATATTCATCGGGTGAAATTCGAATCAGCGGCGAGATGTCAAACGGCTATTGTCGAATATATATCGACGACGACGGCCCCGGGATGGGGGAGGATCAGCAATATGCATTAAATCGTAAAATGCAAGAACCCTTGCAAGAGAAAATGGGCTGCGGTCTTTGGAATACTAACCAGCGGATCATTCACCAATTTGGAGAAAACTCTTCTCTCTATTTTACGAAATCACTTCTAGGAGGATTTCGGACAGAGATCATTTGGAAGGCAACCTCCAGAGAAGAACATCGCCATCATCCATTCATACAAGGAGACACCTAACATGCAAATGATCATCGTAGACGATGAAGCTCACTGGGTAGACAATCTATCTATGCACAAACCGTGGCACACACTCGGCATCGAACAGGTTCATAAAGCTTATTCCGCGCATGAAGCGCTTCAAATCCTCGAGACGCATCCTATCGATATTGTCATATCGGATATTCTTATGCCAGAAATGACTGGCATCGAGCTGATAGAACGGATTCGCAGGTATGATAAAAATATAAAATGTATTATATTATCCGGTCACTCTGACTTTGAGTTTACGAAAGAGGCCGTCCGTAACCAAGCGGTGGACTACTTGCTTAAACCGCCAACCGACAACGAATTGTTTGGCGCAGTCAAGTCTGCCATTGACCAATTGAATAGTGAATGGGAAAGTATTAGCTCCTATGAACGCACCCAATACACACTTCGGGAAAACCTGCCGCTTCTTCGCGGCCAATTACTTCTAGATGCCTTGCGGGGTCATCGCATGCCCGCCGATGAATGGAGCAGGAAACTGGAGAATTACGGATTACCGTTCCGATATGGGGACTGTGCCCTACTGCTCGTCCGAATGGAGGAAGAATTCGGGCAATATACAAACAATGGGCAGCAGCTGATGGAATACGCAATCATTAATATGGCTGAGGAAATCATCGGAGAATATACAGAGGTGTGGGGTGTTAAAGAGGAGCATGGGTATCTTGCGTTTCTGCTTCAGTTAAAGGGAGATCGTCCTACTGACGCTGGAAAAGAAACGATTTTAGAAAAGCTTGCTATGCAGCTTCAGTATAAAGTGAAACAGTTTTTGAAAGGATCATTATCCATCGTCATCACGGAATGGTTCCGCTTTCCAGAGCAGCTGCCGGACCGCTACAGGCGAGCTTCGGCCTATTTCCGGCAAATTGTAGGGGACGAGCGGGAATTTGTCATTCGGGTCGGCGAATTAGAGCAGAACATTTCGCAGGAAACTTCGGACACTCTCCATCTTCCTCCCACTTTGATTACCCTGTTAGAAGCCGGCCGTTGGGATGCGGCAGAAGATAGACTGTCCACTGTGTTCGCAGAGCTGGACGAAAGATGGTCAGAATCCTGGGAGCATTGCATGGAGGCTGGATGCGTAATTGCTTCATCTTTCACTCATCTCGCCCATCGAAACGGCTACTCGCTGTCCAAATTACTTGGTTCGGAGATTGACTCCTTGCAAAGCGGAGAGGCTTTCACCTCCATCAGTAAGCTTAGAAAATGGTCTCTTGGCGTACTTGTCAAGCTGAAAGAGGGAACATCGAATGAAATCAAACACACACGCTCTGCGTATGTGAAAAAAGTCCAGGATTTTGCTGAGAAAAACCTGCATCTCGATGTTTCGCTGCGTACGCTGGCAGACCATGTAAATTTGCATCCGACGCATTTATCCAAAATTTATAAGATTGAAACCGGTGAAGGGATAAGCGATTACATGTCCTCTCTCCGAATGGAGCGTGCTTGCCATTGGCTTAGGACAACCGACAAAAAAGTATACCAAATTAGCCTGGAAGTCGGTTATTTGGATCCAGCTTACTTTATCAAAGTTTTTAAACGTCAGTTCGGTGTAACCCCGCAGGAATTCAGAGATAGCAATGAATAGCCTAACAGAGTACTATGAAAACTAATAAAATCATATAGATGCCATCCCTCACAAGTTGGTAAAGTAACACATGTAATGATCTTACATCGTAGGGGGAAATCAGAAATGGTTAAATTCAAAAAATCATGGCTGCTGCTCATGGTTTCGGCACTCATCGTGATCACGGCCTGTGGAAAATCCGGTGATACCGGAAAACCAGACAGCGCTGGTTCGAATGCTGCCACTGCATCCGATGCCGGATTCACCAACGGCAAATACGATCCGCCAATTGAGATTAGCACCGTCATTATGTTCAACACGCCGAAGAAGTACGGCAAAGGTGACACTAGAGAGAACAATGTACATGACCGTTGGATGCTGGAGCAGTTCGGGATCAAGCACAAAGATACTTGGTACCCTGCCGGCGGGGATCAATATAAGCAGAAACTTCAGCTTGCTATTGCTTCCGGCGAGAAGCTGCCTGATTTCGTATACGTACCAACCGACCCTGTTCTGACCAACCAACTGATCGATTCCGGACAGTTTGTTGCCATCGACCAGTTGTTCGATAAGTACGCCAACAAGGCTTGGAAAGACCATACGGTCAAAAATCCAGAACTGTGGTACCCTTTCACGAGGGACGGCAAAAAATACAACCTGCCAATTCTTGAATATACCGACAATGATGATACGTTGTTATGGCTGCGGGAAGATTGGATGGAAAAGCTGCATCTTACGACTCCCAAAACGATCGCTGAGTTAGAGAACGTGATGGATAAATTCAAGAACGAGAACCCGGACGGGCTTTCTCCGAAGGATGTCTATCCGCTCGCAATTACCTTGAAAAGTAATACCAATACATGGTTGGGTGGTCTCGACTGGCTGTTCGGAGCATACGGAACCGTTCAGGAGCAATGGAACAAGGACGCCAATGGCAATCTAGAATACGGTTCCTTGAATCCTGGAGCTAAGCAAGCGCTTGCCAAGCTGCAAGAATGGATGAACAAAGGCTACATTCATCCGGATTCGGCTCTGTGGGACGAGAACAAAACAGCTGAATTCTGGACAAAAGGGAATGCAGGCGTTCTACCTGGAGCGAACTGGATACCCGACTGGCCGGCTCCTGATTTGTTGAAAAACGTCAAAGGATCCAAATATAAAGCCTATCCGATTCCCGCAGGTCCTGATGGACTGATGGGCACGAAATGGCAAAATTCAGGCGTAAACAGCAGCTTCATGATTAATAAAGATGCCAAGCATCCAGAAGCGATTTTCCTGTATTACAACTATCTGCTAGACAACTTGGCCAACCCGCCAAGCGGCAGCAAATTCGAACACGGCTTTGCCCAAGGGTACGACTGGGATGTTGTGGACGGCAAACCGACGAGCAACAAAGACAAAATCAAGGATTTCAGCAATGACTTCACATTCCTTACTGGTCCGGCCCGAATTCCGGATCTTTATATGAAGTCGCTAGTTAAGCTTGCAGACGGCAAAACACCGGAAACTCCTTATGAGAAACAGTTAGCGGATTTCCGCAAACCTGAAAACTGGTATGCTGCGAAAGTCGTTATGTCGCAAATGGACATTCGCAAGCAAAACTATTTCACTGGTGCTGCGACGCCTACTATGATTTCCAAATGGAATCTGCTGCGTCAGTCTGAAATGGAAACCTTCAACAAAATTATTTATGGCAAATTGCCAGTTACTGCGTTTGACGAATTCGCTTCCAATTGGAAAGTTAACGGCGGGGATCAGATTACGAAGGAAGTCAACGATTGGTTCAAAGCTGTAACTAAAAAATAGAAGTGTAAGAAGAGAAGTCCTTGCTGTTCCTCTGACTCTTCGCAGATTAAGCTGCGAAGAGTCGGGTTCAGCTAGGACTTCTCTGTTTTTATTACATCTAGCTAGACTCCCTCATTTTCCCTATTTTCCTTATTTCCCTTCTTTCATTCGTTCAATAGCAGCAATGATATCTTTTCTAGATGTCACCTCTAAAACCGAAACCTGCGGAACGGACGGAACATCAAATAGCGTATGCGAATGAAAAAAATCAAAGATTAACGTTCCAATCTCATTTTGCTGTTGATCTTCAATAACAAACCAAAACACTCTCGATCGATGATCCTCTGGCCCCCATTTTTCCATAGAATTTCTGAAGTTAAACCCTTTTGCGATGATATAATCCGTTTCTTTTGCATCTCTAAGCGTGGTAAAACCCGCCTTTTCCAGCGCCTCAAACACGGGAGGCATAAGTTTTTCAAAATAGAGGCCATATGTCGAATCCTCAAGCTCCGGAAAAACGCGAATGAACTCTTCCATATTTTCCTCAAGTGCTTTTTTCCAATTCGTTGACACATAGTTCTCGATACATCCACCAAGTTCTTTCATAGACATACTAGGGTCAAAAGATATAACTAATTCTCCCATCTAAACTGCCTCCTCTTCATATTCCAATAATTAGTTGTACGATTTCATCATACAACATAAATGCTAATTCCAAACTTGATCAATTTTCCCCTTGATTTTATTGGTTCATATTGAATAAACTTTACAAGTAAACTTTAATCTTAATTAACCGATACAGCGAGGTGAGCATTCCATTGAGACCGATAGACATTGCGAGAAAATTAAAAATAAGCACAAGCGCCTTAAGAAACTATGAAGATCTGGGAATTGTTCCTCCTACCGAGCGATCATCGAGCGGCTATCGGATTTATACGAAGGAACATGTAGCCTATTTTGAGTGTATTCAAGCCATGTCACCCGGTTTCGGAATGAAAGTCGCATCAGAAGTTCTTCGAAAAATACAATCCAAAGAAGTTAATGCTGCCCTTTGGATGGTAAATGAAGTACAAGCAAACCTTCATCGTGATAAAACAATAATGGAGAAGACCATTCAAATCTTAGAGACTCAGCAGCTTCCCCTCCCAGATTCGAGTCAGACTGAAACTTGGCTAACAATCGGAGAGGTTTCTGCTGAGACAGGCATCCCCTGTTCAGCCATCCGACACTGGGACAAGATCGGGCTAATTACTTCATCGCGCGATCAACGAAACGGCTACCGACTATTTAATCGATCTCAAATACGTAAAATCCTGCTGCTGCGTACTTTCCGATCAACCGTTTATTCACTTGATGTGGTTGAGCTAAAGAAAAACATTGCTGAAATGGATCATACCGATGTTGAGCATGCAATTCGTATCGCCAAGGATTCATTAAATTACCTTAACAAAATAAACCAGCTGCAACTTCGAGGCGGAAAATATTTATATGATTTATGCCGATCTTTGAATTTACTAAATTAGTACAAAGAGACACACTTAACATCCATGAACCAATCATAAAATTTACATTAATTTATGATAAATAAATATTTATTTGAATTATATGGAATATATTGTTAAGTTAAATTAGTGGATATATTATATTTTAGGAGGAATAACGAATGAAAAAGAAAGTAGTGGCAATCCTAGCAACCGTTGCATTAGTTTCTACACTCTCCACGACAGCTATGGCAAGAGATGCCAAACCCGAAAGTGATAGCAGCAGCAGCCCCAACGTTTTTTATGGAGTAGGCGATTATTTCACAGCTACATTTGATAGTTTTAATGACCTCGATTATTACTCATGGTATAACGATGGACCTGCTAGAACTGTTTTCTTATATTTTTGGCAACCTAATTACACGACTTTAGATTATGGCATTAATTCTGTAGGTATTTCTGGAAGTACCCCTGGCGCTTCCCAACGCTTATGGAAAGCTAATGGACGGGAAAATTGGCAAGTATACGTTCCGGCAGGATCAACGTTGACCGTTGATACAAGAAGCTTTACTTATTCTGGAACAAACCCTAATGTTAAATACGAACTTCTACTAAACTCTGGCTACACGCCACAATAAGCAAAATAATTGAACAACAGAACCAACGGATAAGAGCCCAAGGAAATTCCTTCGGGCCTTTATTTATATCCAAACCCCCTGCTCTACAGTGCAAAGCTTTCAATCTCAAAACCCAAATCTTCGATAATGTGATGATCCGCAGTAACATCTTGTCCTTCTGTCGTTAAGTAGTCTCCTACAAAGAGCGAATTGGCAGCATAGAGTGATAAGGGTTGGAGTGAACGAAGATTTAATTCTCGCCCTCCTGCAACGCGAATTTCTTTGGATGGACAGATGAACCGAAACAAAGCCAGTACTTTCAATGCTTTCAGCGCTGGCGTTCGTCCTGCATATTCCAATGGCGTGCCAGGAATCGCATTTAGAAAATTAATCGGAATGGAATCGGCATCTAGTTCCCGCAGTGCGTAAGCCATCTCAACGATCTCCTGATGCGACTCCCCCATTCCAATGATAACGCCTGAGCAAGGAGACATCCCGTGTGATTTCACCTTCTCTACTGTTTCTATACGCTGTTCATAGGTATGTGTGGTTGTTATGGAAGGATAATTTGATTTGTTTGTATTTAAATTGTGGTTATAACGGTGCACGCCTGCATCTGCGAGACGCTTGGCTTGATCATCTTTCAATAGTCCAAGACATGCACATATTTTGAGCGGCAGCGTCTCGCGGATTTCTTGTACCGCTTCAACTACTTGACTCAACTCCTTGTCCGTAGGACCTCTTCCCGCTGCTACAATACAATAGGTCCCGGCTTTACGCGCTACCGCCTCTCGGGCACCGGCTATCAAGGTGATCTTCTCCAACAAGGTGTATTTGTTAATTGGCGCCGTAGAAACAATAGATTGCGAGCAATACCCACAGTCTTCTGGGCAAAGACCGCTTTTAGCGTTAATAATCATATTCAATTTCACTTTTTTACCAAAAAAATGCTTGCGAACCGTAAACGACGCATGCATAATAGCTAACACTTCATCATCGTCTGCCTCTAATACAGCCAAGCCTTCCTCCAACGTCAGCTTATCACCTTTTAATGCTTTTTGAGCATACAGTGCCCACTCTCTTTGAACTTCACAGGTATCCATACCAATTGTCTCCCTCTTGTTTTTTATTAATAATCGTTAACCAAATATCCTACTTCCGTTTTTAATTGTCAACCAAATTTAACATAATTAAGTTTACAATTAACTGATGAATAATAGCAAATCATGCCTCTTTCCCGGTATGAATCATCTCATTTTCAGCCTTTTTTTAAACAAACACCCCTGACAGCATTGCTTCAGGGGTGTTTTGGGGGGGCTGTCTTTATTGATCTCGCTCTGCTTTTCTCAAAAAGTCTTGAACGATTATTAGAAATGGTTTGGTTTCTTCTAAATAGCTTAGATGTGAACTATTTTCAAATACATGAAATTCAGAATCCTGCACCAAAGATTGATAATATTGGGTGGACTCTGGCGCCGCCTCGTCGTATCGACCACAGACGAAAAGAGAGGGTTGTTTGATTTCATGCAGCTGTGAGGTGCGGTCAAATGTTTTCAAATTACCAGTCGGACTGAATTCGGAAGGTCCCCACATTGTCATATAAACTTCTTTATTCGCTTTTGCACGGCTCTCCATTACAACAGATGGTAAGGGATCAAGTCTGCACACATGCCTTTTGTAATATTCTTTCATGGCTTCTTGATACTCGTCCGAGTCCGTCGTTTTTTGCTTCTCATTGCGTGAAATAGTTAGTTGAACTTCCTCGGGTAAATTTGCCAAGAAATGGTCAGCATCTTTTTTCCAACGTTCGGCACTCAGGCATGGACTTGAAAAAATAACACTTCGAACACCCGGAGGCTTCCGATCAATTAAATAGGATGCTGCAAGCATCGTCCCCCATGAATGACCCAGAATATGAACCTCTTCCAGATCAAGTGCTTGTCTTACACACATTAATTCTTCCACAAACCGTTCTGTTTGCCACAAGGAAGGATCCGTCGGTCTATCTGAATTGCCAGATCCAAGCTGATCATAGAACACGAGCGGCCGCTCATCAGCCAAAACGCTTAGAGCTGACTTCAGGGGATCGTGCGTATTTCCAGGGCCACCATGAAGCACCAATAGAGGTGTTTTATGACCATCACCGATTCGATTGTACCAAATCCTGCCTCCTGGAACTTCAATATAACCTTCACTCTGTTTCATGCACTTTGCCTCCACTTCTTCTATTTCACTAGTTGTATAACTTTATTTCTATGATATCTCGATATCATACTAAAACGTCGGTGTCGAAACAACAGGGTTGAAAATGATATAATTCATAGGCGTGTTACGGCTCACAGGCTCTGGGAAGAAAGGTAGTGTCTAACATGGTTCCTTTATTAACTTACAATCACTCAAACCTTTACTGGAAACAATATCAAAAGTTTTTTCCATTAGAGATTCGGATAAATGAAAAAAATCTACCTTCTGAGGAGTGGTGGGCATGGAAAAACATCCAAGTTCATCTGGATCGCATGCCCGTTCCAGATTCAAAAATAAAAATTTTGTTCATTCATGGTGCTGGTGGCAATGGTAGATTATTGGCGCCCTACGCAAGGATGCTTCAAAACCACGGTTACGAAGTAGTTTCACCTGATCTTCCCCCTTACGGGTTGAGCTATACGAAGTCTATAAAATCTTTGGACTATCAACTTTGGATTGACTTACTTACCGATTTGATTGACAAGGAGACTAAGCAGGATGGCAAACCTATTGTACTATTAGGCAGCAGTATTGGAGGGATGCTAGGATATCACACAAGCATTCAGAGCAACCAAGTAAGAGGGTTAATAGCTACGACATTTGTCGATACGAGCGATCCGAAAGTCCGGGATCAATTGGCTCCTAATAGACTCGTCAGTAGGCTAGGAAAGCTGTCAATGGATTTGCTCCCTTATTTGCTTGATCCTATTCTGATTTCAATTAAGTATGTATCACGCATGCATTTGATAACAAACAATGTTGAGTTAACTAAACTGATTATCAACGATGCGCATGCGGCCGGCGCGAAAATCCCGTTACGTTTATTAAAAACATTTCTAAATATGAAACCTAAGATTGCACCAAATGATTTTGATTATTGTCCTGTTTTGCTCGTTCATCCTGAAATTGATCCCATGACGCCGTTTTGCTTTAGCAAATTTTTTTTTGATAGACTAAAGGCTAAAAAAGATTGTGTCATTTTAGAGGGAGCTGGCCATTTTCCAATTGAACAGCCCGGTTAGGGCAACTGGAAACCGCAGTTTTATCGTTTTTAAAAGTGATAGAGAATGAAGATATAGACCAGAGTAAAGAGAATATTTGACTGATTTTTTAAAATCATCATTACTTCAAACACAAAAAGGAGCTGCCTATAAGCAAGCTCCTTATACATCTTACATGAATTAACCATAAAAGCTAGAAAAATGCGTATAGCCCCTCTTCGAAATAGGTATACTCCCTCTTACCTAATGCTTGTTCCACATTTTCATTCAAATAGCCCTCCGGAAATAGTCACCATCTTCTCGTAAATAACTGGAATTATTATACAAGCGACTCTATTTAGTAAGCAAGACATTTCTTAAAGAAGGTTGCACTTAACTTTTACAAAAGAAATAGGAGCTAGCATAAAGCTAGCCCCTCATTTTCGTCTTCCATTTCACGCTACTATTACTTGAGCTGTCAATTCAATTTGAATTTCTCCACGAGCAGTTGAAGTTCTTGGGCATGTTTGGCCAACACTTGAGAGGATGAAGAAATCTCTTCCATAGAAGCAAGCTGCTGCTCAGTTGCTGCCGAGATATTCTCTGATCCGGATGCAATTCGATCAGAGACGAGCGAAACATTTTCCAATGAATAAACAACTTGATCCGAACTTGCGGATATTTGCTGGGAAGCAGCGGAAATTTGTTGAATTTGATCTGTAACTTCGTTAACTGAACGGTTGATTTTACTAAATGCTTCATCCGCATTTTCAACGGCAACAATCCCTTGTTTGACGTCTTCTGCGCCTTTTTTGGCATTACCAATGACCTTTTCGATAACCTCTTGTACAGTTATAATTCGCTGAGAGATACGCTCAGCGGACACTCTTGACTGTTCGGCTAGCTTACGAACCTCTGAGGCAACCACAGCGAAACCGCGACCACTCTCTCCTGCGCGTGCTGCCTCAATGGCCGCATTAAGTGACAGAAGATTAGTTTGCGTCGCAATGTCCCCAATGACGGCTACAATTTGCCCAATTTCGGCAGAATGCTCGCCAAGCTCCTGAACAGTCAAGGTAAATTCGGACATGAACGTGTTAATCGCATTCATTTCCCTTACGACGGATTTCACAGTTTCATTACCCTCTTTGGCAAATTCCGTGGCATGGATAGCGGAGAGAGAAACCATCTGAGCGTTATTTGTCACGTCCTGCACGCCTGTTGACATATCGGTCATGGATTGCAAGCTTTCTTTCACGATCGTTGCTTGTTTTTCCGTTCCTTCCGCCATTTCCTCCGTAATTTGAGCAACCTGTTCTGTCGCTTTGGCCGTCTCATCCGCATTGATTGACAACTGTTCCGATGTGAAAGCCAGTTGCAATGCTGTTTCACTCACATCCCCGATGACGGTGCGAAGCGAGAGACTCATACGGTTGAAGCTTTCGCCAAGCCTACCCAGCTCATCATTGCTCCTTACGGGTACGCTAATTGTTAAATCGCCAGAGCTGATCTGATCGGACGCCTTCAATAGCCTCCCCAGTGGCTTGATAATAGAGTTAAGAATGAAATAGACCATAATTCCGCCTAGGATCAGGAACACAACAATACAGGCGATGGTTGTCAACATAATGGATCGTGCAGCCTGAGCAACCTCATCATTCAATAAGGTTCCAACCACTACCCAGCCGGTAAGTTCGTTAGTTTTGTAGAAGTCTACACGTTGGCTCCCATTTTTGTTATATTGGATTTCGCCCGTCTTTTGATCATACATTTGCTTAAAACGCTCGTCATTTGCCTCACTTCCAGATTTCTCGCTTGGGTCAATCAGATAGTGACTTTTCCGGTCTAAAATATAGACATATCCTTGTTTACCAACTTTCGTGCGATTTACCGTATCAGCAAGTGATTTCAAAGATAAACTGATGGACACTACCCCATGATCATCATGTGAGGTTTCCGAGACGGTGACAACGACATTGCCTGTGTTGCTTGAGATATATGGATCTATCACATTAGGCTTTCCTTTGTTAGCGATAGCTGTCATAAACCAAGGCCTTTTTCGAGGGTCATATTCCGGTGGATTCACCGCACTCTTGGGTGAGTTGATGTACACCCCTTTATCAGTCCCCACAGATGCGAGCTCAACATTAGGGTGCTTATCCTTATAAGCGTCTAGCATAGCCCGTACGAACGTATCTTCGTTTCCTTGCACAGGGCCAATTGATCCCAGGTTTAAACGATCTGCCATAAAATCAACGTTGTCCTTGGTGTCCTGAATGATTTGGTTGATTTGATCGTTCAAGAGCTCGACCTTGGATTGGGCCTCCTCCTTCATTTTCTCCTCTACCTTACTCTGCGCCGTCATGGCAGAGATCAAGCCCACGCTAACGCTTGGTACCAAAAGGATAATCGAGAAGGATAGAATCAATTTACTCTTTACATTAAATCCAGGAAGCCTTAATTTCCACATGTTACGGGCACCTCTTCGTCTGTTTTGGAAGCAAGAAGATATTCAGAAATTGTATCTTTCGCTTGATTTCATTTTCATTCGACAAATTTCAGCAATAGCCCTTTGAATTTCGTTCCAAGTTTGTCTATAGATTCTTTAAATGAAGAAAAGGCTGCACGCGGCAGCCTCCCACTTCGTTATGCAATTTTACGCACCATTATCTATAAGTTCTTTTTCATTCTCCAAATTTCATAGATGTTTGATTCTTCTTGCCACTTCGTTAATCCAGATTTTTCATAGAACCTTAAGGCTGCAGCATTACTAGGAGATACGCATAAATGGTATTCAGTGATATCATTCTTCCGAAAAAAGTTCTCAGCATACTCCAACAGTTCCTTACCATAACCTTTCCCTCGATACTCAGAAATAAGGTAAAAAAGATTTACATACCCAATATTTTCACCTTCATAAATAAGAATTTGAAGCTCAATTTGCCCGATCGTTTTCCCTTCAACTTCAACAAGAACTAATCCCTCAGGAAAGCGCTTAGCTCGCTCTTGAATTCGGCTTACATAGGTATCTTCATCGCCAAAACCTTCTTCATTCCCGAAGCTCACAACGTATGATTCTTTACGAAAAGACACGATAGTATTCCTATCTTTTATAACATCTATCGTTCTGAAAAACATAATCCCCCTCCTATATACACCTGATTTGATTTCATTAGCCTAGCGTTTCCCTTACCCTAAGAATAATTAAATGGATATGAGAAAACAATATAATTACAACCAAAAAACGGAGGTAGTTAGACTTGGACATACAACGAGCAAATGAGATTGCTGCTTCATCTGTTATGGTTAATGTCTCTTATGAAGGGGTTCCAATTTATATCCAACATGTTAATGAACCTAATGAAATGGCTAGAATTTATCCCCTTAATCAGCCTGATAAGGAGCAAAATGTTCCTTTACACACCTTAAAAGAGTTCTAAAATTAATTTCTAGGTTCAGATGGAGTAAAAGACGAAAAACCTACCATCCCATTTTGGGACAGTGGGCTTTCGTCTTTTATCAATACAAAACAAAGCAGATACAACTATCGTCTTTCAGGTCTTTTTACAGAAGCTCAAACGATAATGAAGACGCATTCAAATTACAAGGATGAATAATCCTATTTCAGCAACCACAATGCAGGAACATTAGGCGGTTCCCATCCCACAAGTGAGGTATGTGCTTGACGAACTTCATATGTCTGACCGTTGTAAGATACGAGCGTACCTACTGTATAGGCTATATTCGGCGCCCAAGGTGCAACTATAGAACCTGTTGTCGTAAAACTGATTGCGTTACTGTTAGCCGATACATTGCCAGCAGCGTCGATTGCACGCACTGTAAACGTATACAATGTATTGGCAGTCAATCCTGTCACCTTATAAGTTAGAGTAGTTCCATTAGCAGTCGTAGCTACCAAAGTTGAACCATTATAAATTTTGTATCCGGTTACCCCAACGTTATCCATTGAAGCGCCCCAAGTTAGTGTTGCACTTGTAGCGGCAACGTTCGAGGACGATAAATTCGTTGGTGCCGTCGGCGCTGTGTTATCTACAGGCAAGGAAAGCGTAGTGAACGTGACCGCATTACTTGCTACTGACGTATTTCCAGCGGCGTCGATCGCACGGAGGGTATACGTGTATAATGTATTTGCAGTCAGCCCCGTGAGATTGTACGTTAAGGTAGTTCCATTGGCTGTTGTAGCCACCAAATTCGTGCCGTTATAAATTTTGTATCCGCTTACAGCTACATTATCGGTTGCCGCACCCCAAGTCAATGTTGCACTTGTTGCTGCTACATTGGAGGAAGTCAAGTTCGTTGGTGCCGTAGGGGCTGTCGTATCGCCAGGAGTCCCACCGCCAAAATCAACGTCGATAACGTTATAGAACGCATTAGCTGTGTCATAAATTTCCCAAACAGCCAAAATAACTTGATACCCTGTTCGGCTAGGAACACTACAAGTATCCGAGTAGGAATGAGGTGGTTGCTTTCCTTTATAGTCCACGTTACAGAATGGCGTCAGATCAAACGATGCCCGGCTAAGAGGCGCGTTTGGATCCCAGTTTTGTTTAGTGATATAGTATTTCCAACTTGTCGTTGCATGATTGGCCTCAATCGTCCAATGAAACGTAGTCGTCCCAGGTGTAATTGCCACTTTACTCCAGCGAGTTGCCGACTGTTGGTCAAGTTCCGGGAAAGCGCCGGAAGCGCTTGCAATTTTACCATCCGCGGGCCCAGCCGCTGGGAATCCTTTGAGAGCTTCCAAACTTTGCGGTTCATAAATGATAGCGCCACAGTTTTTATTAGTTCCGTCTGCGCATAAGTCAGGGCGGCTGCTCGGTGAATCAATATAACCATGGGCCAAAGCTTTACTTGAAAATAAAAGCGCTGCCAGCATCATCACAAGAAGCATTCCGCTTGTGATCAACACCCTTAAGCAAAGTTGATTGGATAATCGACTGTACGTCAAATTCATTCTCCTCCTTAAATTTAGATAGGTCACACATTACTCATTGCTATAACATCATTGCTTGCTTTTGATCAACTCCCTCCCTTTGAACGATGTAGTAACAGCTCACACAAAACCACAGAAATAGCTCGCTGCAGCCTCCCTCCTTCAAAAACGTATATATAAACTCATAAAGAGCTTATATCGGACGGAATGATAGAACATACCTACCTCCTGCCGTCTCTGTAGAGATCACTCTAAGGTGGCTGGTGTAAGCATATTGAAATAAGACCAAAACACAATATCAAGCAAAGTTAAGTTTGGCTGCTACGCATGTATGAAAGGAAAAAGCGCTGATTGGATGTATGGAAAGGTGGTTGCTAACTTGACGTCGTTCTGAGGACGGAAAAGAGCAGATCGGAAAGCTAGAGGGATATTTGTCTCACTTGTTCAAAAATTCGAGCGTATCAAAGCTAAGCTTGAGAATCCATAAACAGGAGATTCACTATAATGATACACTTTGTAACGGAAATCCTCAACAACTACTTTTAACCATAAAACAAATGCTAAGCGAGCTTCCTGCACTTGAAAATCAGGCAAATCCCGTCAGTAAATCAGGACTAATAATGAGTGCACATTGTATTCTTTTCGTGAATAAAGGGAATGACATATTGACAATAAATATCAGTAATGTTATATAAATAATGAATGGCACTCATTGGATGAGAGTGCTAACGAATTACGAAGATTTACTTGATTTTACTCGTTAACTATTGAAGGGAGATTTTCTAGTGAAGAAAAAACAGTTTCAGGCAGAATCCAAGCGATTATTGGATATGATGATTAATTCCATCTATACACAAAAAGAGATTTTTCTGAGAGAACTCATTTCCAATTCTAGTGATGCGATCGACAAAATTTACTACAAGGCTTTAACCGACGATAACCTGGTCTTTGACAAAGACAGTTATTTCATTAAAGTAACCGCCGATAAGGAAAATAGAACGTTGGTCATTCGTGATACCGGTATCGGTATGACGAAAGAAGATCTTGAAAGCCATCTCGGGATCATCGCCAAGAGCGGTTCGCTGGCATTCAAAAAAGAAAACGAAGCCAAAGACGGACACAATATTATCGGTCAATTCGGCGTCGGATTCTATTCCGCATTTATGGTAGCCGATGTAATTACCGTTATTAGTAAAGCTTTAGACGGCGAAGGCGCTTATAAGTGGGAGTCTACAGGCGCTGATGGGTATACCATTGAACCTTATGAGAAAGATGCTGTCGGCACCGAGATTATCTTGAAGATAAAAGAAAATACGGAAGATGAAAGCTTCGATGAATTTTTGGACGAGTACCGATTAAAAGCGATCATCAAAAAATATTCTGATTTCATCAGATACCCAATTAAAATGGATATCTCCGGCAAAAGGCTCAAAGAAGACAGCGATAATGAATTCGAAGATTATAAAGAGGAGCAAGCCGTCAATAGTATGGTTCCAATTTGGCGCAAAAATAAAAGCGAGCTTACTCCTGAAGATTATGAAAAATTTTATAACGAAAAACATTATGGCTACGACAAGCCGCTCAAGCATATCCATGTCAGCGCCGATGGAGCTGTAGTCTATCAAGCTATCTTGTATATTCCAGAGAGCATTCCTTTTGACTATTATTCCAAAGAATACGAAAAAGGGCTTGAGCTTTATGCCAATGGCGTATTGATCATGAATAAATGCGCCGACCTGATTCCTGATTATTTCAGCTTTGTCAAAGGAATGGTCGATTCAGAGAGTTTATCTTTAAACATATCCAGAGAAATGCTGCAGCATGACCGACAATTGAAGCTTATCGCTAAGAACATTACGAGCAAAATTAAAAGCCAACTGCAAAGCTTATTGAAGGATGAAAGAGAAAAGTACGAGCAGTTCTACAAGAGCTTTGGCAGACAGTTAAAATTCGGAATTTATAGTGACTATGGCACTCACAAAGACGTGCTGCAAGATTTAGTCATGTTCTACTCCTCCAAAGAGAAGAAGCTCGTAACCTTAGATGAATATGTAACAAACATGCCGGAAGATCAAAAATACATTTATTACGCTTCTGGGGAATCCAATGAAAGAATCGAAAAGCTTCCTCAGACAGAACTTGTATCTGAAAAAGGCTACGAAATTCTTTATTTCACCGATGATATCGATGAATTCGCGATTAAAACGATTATGAAATACAAAGACAAAGAATTCAAATCCGTCTCCAGCGGTGATCTGGGCATTGAAGCGGATGAAGCACAGGACAATACGGATTCCGACAAAAATAACAACCAAGAGCTTTTCGAGCATATGACAAGCTTGCTATCGGATAAAGTAACAAAAGTAAGAGCATCAAAAAGACTGAGATCCCATCCCGTATGCTTCTCAACCGATGGCGATGTCACTATCGAAATGGAAAAAATATTGAATGCAATGCCAAATAACCCGAACGTAAAAGCGGACAAGGTATTAGAAATCAATGTTCATCACGCTGTGTTTGAATCGTTGAAAGATGCTTTTGAGAAAGATAAGGACAAGCTGAATTTGTATACCGCACTGTTGTACAACCAAGCACTCTTGATCGAAGGCTTGCCGCTTCAAGACCCGGTTGAGTTTACAAATGATATCTGTAAGATCATGGTTTAACAAAAAAGTGCTCTAATCGAACCGCCTAAGAAGAGGGAAACCTCTTCTTTTTTTGTGCAAACTTTTTTTGTTAAGAATGAATAATAAACCATTATCTCCACAAACTACACTCACACCACTTAAAGGAGTGAATCAAATGGCTGGCAGAAGCAGCAACACACTAGTTGTCCCACAAGCAAGAGCAGCACTCGAACAATTGAAATACGAAGCTGCACAAGAATTAGGTATCCAGATTCCCCAAGATGGTTACTACGGTTATATGGCTACACGCGATACAGGCGCTATTGGAGGACATATTACACGTAAGCTCGTACAATTGGCCGAACAACAATTAACAGGCTTTAAACGCTAATTCAAGGATTGAGAAGCAAGTCAAACCAAAAAGACTGCAGCCACCCTTTCGTTCTTACGGTGAGTGCAGTCTTTTATATTCAGATGACAAAATCCATGAACACGGGAGATCGTAACTTTCCGCTTCTTGTCCAATTTTTTGTTTTAATCTTGGCCATAAGCAATGGCTCCATGTAAGCAAAGCTCTTGTCTTCTTTATAAACGAGTCGGCTTTTGATACGATCTATAACTTGCTTGTGTTCTGGGGTAACACCGGACTCAATAACCCCCACAGAAACTTTAGATCCATTCGCAGCGTCAATCGAAGCTAGTAAGCCAAAATCACTTTTTCTATAACCTGAAATATAAACATCCGCATGCAGCCAATTAATCACTTTTTGCCATGAATTAGAACGTTTGCCGACAGTATATTTGGAATTCACATCAGAACGCTTGATGACGATGCCCTCGAGTCCATCCTTCTGAATCTGCTCGAAATATTCTTTCGCT
Organism: Paenibacillus sp. SYP-B3998; assembly: GCF_010820665.1. Lineage (GTDB taxonomy): Bacteria > Bacillota > Bacilli > Paenibacillales > NBRC-103111 > Paenibacillus_E. Next base: position 53,050 of record NZ_JAAIKC010000006.1, read on the forward strand.
TTGCCTTCGAACAATTGAATTTTCTTATACTGCTCACTTTCAACCAAAGCTTGTTCAAGCAGTTCTCTCCGCTTTAATAAGGGTAAGCCCGTTACATCAATTCCCTTATAGCGAAGAATATCAAATGCATAAAACGTAACTGGTGTTTTATTCTTGTTAGATAAGAATCTGGTTGACATCGCTTCATAATCAGGTTTCCCTTGTTGATCGATAATCATTAATTCGCCGTCAACGATAGTTCCTTCTGGCAAAGGGCATTTATGTAGCTCAGGGAATTTATTTGTAATCCGTATGTTTTGCTTCGTATAGATATATAACTCGTCCATATTGGAAATAACACAGCGAATGCCGTCTAATTTTTGCTCAACGACGTAGTTTTTACGGTTGAACGGTTTATTGTCTTTGGCGTCTTGTAGTAACATTGGAGAAATGAACATCGTTATCACCCTCACAATATGTTACATCGAAGAACCGTTCCTGCCTATAGGAAGTTGAAGGAAGTACGAGCAGCTAGTTGAAGGACACAATTTATAGCATAATCCCTTTCAATCACGAATATGCTATATGGCTTGTATCCCCCATTGAGAGGTGCTGCCCTATGTTCCGTATCTACGTAATTGACAGTGACGAAAAGACCATCGAATTATCTTTCAGAGATTCGCAAGAATTATATAGGTTCGCTGATGTATTCATCGATCATGGCTACAAAGTGTTAATTGAAAAAGATAATCATGACGCGACAACTCAGATTAACAGCTCAGATTCGATTCATGCACAAAGGGATGAACGAAATTAGTTACTCGTCTTTTTTGTCTCTCGCTTACCGCGGCTCATCAACCATAAGGTGAGCCAAATTAAAACAAAACCAAACAGCTGTCCTAACGTTAATTCCTGACCGAATACGAGCCAATTAATAAGCACTCCCACAGCAGGAAAAGCCAGTTCGGCAAGCGTTGCGAAGAACGCCTTGGTCGATGATAAGCCTTTATAATAGAGGAGCATACTAATCAAGCCTGGGAAGAAAGCTTGGAACATAAGATTGACGCCAATGATTATAAGCCCCGTTGTATGGCTATCAACATGCCAGGCATCTCCGCTAACCAAGAGCACGATCAGCAGCAAGGGTACGGCGAGTAAGAAACGTAGTGCAGTAACAACAGGAAAGTCAATGTTTTTCTGCAGTAAGTACTTGCCCATTACTGTCGACCCACCCCATAGGACAGCTGCCAAAATGGAGAATAAACAGCTCATGGTACCCAGATCCTTCAAACCTAGTGCAGGTGATCCAAAACCGAATGTCAATAAATAAGTGCCTAGCAGCGCAACAAGAATATACATAAAAAATTTGGAAGGCAAAGATTCTTTAAGCATTAACCTTGCTAAAATAATCGCGAACAACGGCTGCAATTTCTGCAGCAGCAGGACGGCATTTGCACTTCCATGAGCAAAAGCCGAAGTAAAGAGGATGGTTGCGATCGCCGATCCCCCCCAAGATATAAAAAGAAACGCTCCAAGGACAGCCAATGTTAGCTTGCCAGTTAGGTTCTTACGAAATTTAATAAGAACTGGCAGCGCATAACACGCCAACAGCAAATGCTCAATGAAAACGATCTGAGCGGATGTGAAGCTCTTTAGCAATAAGATACGGAAAAGAGGATCAAGCCCCCATAGTGTAGCGCCCAGGGCGACATACCAGATCCCATGGATGCCCACGGTTCGCGAGGAAAGTCCATTTCTAGCTTTACTTCTTAAATCCATTGCATTTTCCAATTCAAAAACCTCCTAAGAATGTTTTGAATTGAACCTTCTGAAAGAAACGATGCCCCCGTTTGACAAGCAACGGGGGCATCGATAAACAACTCGTTAAAATGAATATTTTAACAAGCTGCTCTTCACCTTCTCCCATCCGGACTTTACCGTCGGCCTTGGAATTCCACCAAGTCAGTCCCAGCCAAAAGAGCCGGGAGTCGCGGGCTTGAGATACACGAACGTATCCTCACCGCCGGTAGGGAATTTCACCCAACCCCGAAGGTTCAAAACTAATTTTCGTTTGTTTACCTTACTGATAAACACTAAACGTTGTAGGAAATACTACCATTATGAAATAAAAAAAGCAAGGATTTTCATCCTTGCTTCGTCCCACCTTCTAACCATTTAAAGAATGTGTCTCTAGATACTTTTATGATTCCCCCTCACCCCTGAGCTCCATTTAGTGACTTCTGATATTATCTAATGCACTTACTAACTTCTATAATTACTATTCCTTTTCCACCTCTATGCCCAACGCCCTAGCCAACTTCTCAAGCGCCTTCCATCTAATCTTGTTATAACAAAGCCCCGAGAGAAAGCATCCATTTGGGCCTTTTTTTGCATTTTGGAGGTTAAATAAGAGGTAGGATAATTTAGTAATACCTAATTTTTATCATCAGACTGTTTCCGGTACATGTTAAAATTATACTAAGAAAAATATAAAGAAGGTGCTTTACAATGAGGTTGTAATATTTGATGAAATAAAGATGAACAAAGTTCTGCGTAGAAGTTAAATCCATGAAACAAAATATTAAAAAGAGGTGTCTTTTATGATTTTAGGAATATATCCTCATTTAGTTTTAGAGGGTAATGTACAAGAAGCTGTTAAATTTTATGAAGATGCATTGGATGCAATAGTTCTTGGGCTTCAAACTTTTGGAGAAATTCCTGAAAATCCACAATACCCTACTCCTGTTGAAGCAAAAGACCGTGTAATAAATGCACATTTGAAAGTCGGTCATACAGATCTAATGCTTTCTGACACCTACCCAGGTCATCCATATCAAATTGGATCACAAGTGACGACAGCTCTCATCATAAACGATGTAGAAAAATCGAAAGAAGTATTCGAGAAACTGCAAAAAGGTGGTCAAATTATTATGCCGCTTCAAGAGACTTTCTGGAGCCCATCTTATGGACATGTAACAGACAAATTCGGCGTAACCTGGCAAATTTCAACACAAGTTGCTAATAATAAATAACTTGATTATCATTCATCTTCAATTAGATAGCTCAATCCAACAACGACGATAGCACAAATAACCGCCTAATTTAAGGGCGGTTATTCTATGATTACTCTACAGCATTCAAACACCTTCGTCATAACTTCTCTTTCGAAATCAACTTTGACATAAAAACAATGCCTCTTCCAGTCCAACAGCAGCACGGCTCCATCCATGTTTCCAACTATTGCGGCGTGATATGCTGGTTTCACTTGTTCTAGAGAAGGCACTCGTTGGTACTACGATGGAAGCCGATGATCTTGGATATCTCTGATAAACTCGCTGCCATTTATCGGTGGACAATTCTAATCCTCTTCCAGCCTACTTAATTAATACATTTTTCAAGTTTTCTTTGAGAAGATAGAACCCAGTAAATTAATATTGCAGTGAGGACCGCTATACCGCCGCAAAGGTTAAATGCAACCGTTGCTCCAAATACCTCCCAAACCACCCCCATCAACAGAGAGGCTGGCAACAAACCGATTCCTGTAAACATGGCATAGGCGCCTAAAGCGGTCGCTTTCATTTCAGAAGGGGCAGATCTAGCAATGACTGCTTTTTCCACCCCTTTCGTCAATGCTGAATATATCCCCAAAAGGCAAAATCCGAGCCATAATTCAGTTAAGCTGGAAGAAAAGCCGAATTGAAAATAAATCAATCCATATAAACCATATCCAGCAGTTAGAATTAACCTGCTCCCGAATCGATCAGAAATCAAGCCCGAGAAGTAAGATAATAAGGATGCAATAAGATGAAAAGCTAGGTACAGAAGTAATGTATTTTCAGTGGACACTCCCAATTCATTGGCTCGCAACAATAAAAACGAATTAGAGGAGTTGGCAAAGGTAAAAAACAAAATGACAAGTAATATCCGCTTTGTGGTTCGATCAAAACGGTTCCAGCTCTTTATACTACTTCTGGTTACTTTGTGATTATCCTTTGCGTCTTCTTTGTACCGATCTTTAATCTTAAACAACATAGAAAAACCAATGATGATCGGAATTAATGAGGCAATAAATATGGATCTATAGTTATCTTGATCAACCACTATTAGCATAACGTATGCAATCCCGATTCCAATTGACGCTCCAAGCATGTCCATCATTTGATGCAAACCAAAAGACCGCCCCTGCCTTTTCCCACCTGCCTCCGAAATGAGCGCATCACGTGGAGCTGTCCGGATGCCTTTACCTACCCGATCGACGATTTTCCAGACGAACACTCCTAGCCATGAAGTTGCAATAATAAGAAAAATCCGTCCGATCCCCGATAAACCGTAGCCCCAAATGGCCATTCGCTTATGGTTTTTCCTATGGTCGGATGCATATCCGGACCATAACTTCAAAACGCTTGTCAAACTTTCAGCAACGCCATCAATGATGCCAATAAATACAGGGCCAGAAGAAGCTAAGAGGATAGGGACAAGCGGTACTACCATGTAACTGCCCATATCCGTAAAGAAACTTACTAGACTTAGGATCCAAACGTTGTTCAACTAAACATGCCTCCCCAAATTCTACTCACCAGGTTTATTTCAAGTATAATAGAAAAAATGGCATAAAAAAAATTGTTATTTTTGATGTTATCTATAAATGGAGGTAATGGAAGGTGGAACATAGCAGTTTGGATTTATATCGTGTTTTTTATGCATGCGCAAAGACAGGTAGTCTGACAAAAGCTGCAGGACAGTTGCATGTTACCCAACCAGCGGTCAGTCACTCTATCAAACAATTGGAGAATATAATGGGAGGAGCGCTGTTCTCGCGTGCTTCAAAAGGTGTTACTCTAACTAAAGAAGGAAACGTTTTGCTAGAATACATAGAACAAGCATTTCAGATTATTTCTCTCGGTGAAAAGAAGATTGCGGAAATGCGACAACTTCTCGCCGGAGAAGTGAGAATCGGCGCAGGGGATACACTCTGCAGGTATATCTTACTCCCCTCACTTGAAGCATTCTACCGCAAGCATCCCGGAATAAAATTAAAAGTTACAAATCGAACTACGTTGGAAAGCGTAGAATTGCTAAAAAAAAGAAAAATTGATTTTGCCCTCGTTAATTTACCGTTGGACGACATCCAATTGGAAGTACAAAAGGTAGTAGACGTTCACGATTGCTTCATTGCAGGCCCTCGTTTTGAACATTTACAAGGACGCAAGATCAGCCTAAATGAATTGCTTTCTTCACCCCTCATACTTCTTGAACAAGGGAGCAACTCAAGGCTGTACGTTGATCAATATATTGAGCAAAAAGGGTATAAAATTGTACCAGAAATCGAACTGGGTAGTCTTGACCTGCTCGTTGAGTTTGCCCGAATCGGACTCGGTGTTTCCTGCATTATACGAGAATTCGTAGATAGGAACCAAACCACTGTGTTTGAAATTGATTTAAAGGATCCTATTCCGCCGCGTGAGATTGGTATCGTCAAACTAAAAAATATTCCATTATCCGAGGCCGCACAAATGTTCGTTAGTACCTTTTCCCTGGTGTAAATATAACCAAGGAATAACGATTATATTGAGTCATAAAGGGTTCTTCGAGTTTCACGATTTCCAAAGGCTTTTTGTGGAAGGACACCTTTCATATTTTCATTTTTAATTCCATGACATCTTCATGTGTAGCACTCCGTTAGTTTGAATTCGCTTGATCACGGAAGGAAGAACGAATGATAGCCGTAGCAACTATAGCTGTTATGACTGAGGCAGGCACCCAACTAATAAAGAATGGCCAGCGGTATTCAGCAATTGTACCTGCAACTGCGCCAATTCCATAGATCGCCACACCAGCCATGCGAAGAAGCGAATCGCGCGTCAAACGTTCTGGACTTTCTCCCCTGCGAAGGAGCATTCGTAATCGTTTAACCAAATCTTCTATTGCATTCGCTAAGTTGTTCGTTAATACCGTAGTTGAGATCCCTGCTACACCTATCGTTCTCGCAGCCGTCGTTTGGATCCCCATGGCATAACTTAGTAAAATAATCATTATGTAAACATCCTGCTTGCCAGCGCCTAGCTGAAAAAGGATACTAAAGGTAATTAATACCATAGACTCCAAAATAAAAATAGTGGTAAGTGCAGATGGCCAAAAAGCTTTCTCTTTACTTCTTGCAGCAAGAAAAGCTGCTGTTGCCGTTCCTGCAATAAAACCAATGAGCGCCAAAATAGAACGAAGAACCTCAAGTCCTTGCACATGTCCGACTGCCAGTCCTAACAATACAATATTTCCTGTCATATTGGCCGTAAATACATGCCCTAATTCAATATATCCGATCACATCAACAAGACCGGATGTCAGGCAAAGCAGCAATACAAATAATTGTCGATAAGCGGTATTTGACAACGAAAAACCTTCCTCTCACGCTGAAAAAGCTTTGGAGTATCATACCTGCGTATGCCCAATTCATGATAGGCAAGCATCCTCCTAAATAGATACATACGTTGTTGTATCTATTATTTAGGAGGAGATATTTAATAACTTATGTTCCAAACCCCTATCCTTATGCCTATCCATATCCTGTAATTACGGCTTATCCCGCTCCCGTTGCTTACTCATACTATCCCCACGGCTGGATGGGGGGCATTGGCACGGCGGTCATGGCGGTTCGCACGGAGGTCACCGAGGTCACGGGGGACCTGGCGGGCATCATAGATAAGGGACGAAATAGTCCAGATTTACTCAAAAAAGGAGAAAGGGATCTCCCCCTTTCTCTTTTTTTGCTCTGCAGCTTCTCCAGAAGTTTTCTTACCTGTTATATTTGAATGAATAAACTGGAAATAATGTAATTTTTATTGTAATTATACATAAAATTAAAATTTACAAATAGGCAAGCATCCATTTAAGCAATCGCTACATAGGTTGTTGTATCACATCTTTAGGAGGACTATTCGATGAGTTACAACCACCATCAACAACACCCGCATCCGCATCACCAGCAGCCTCATCATCATTATCCGCACCATCCGCACCATCATCATTACCCTCAACATCCACACCATCATCATCCCTACCATCCGTTTCCGCACCACCACGCTTATCATCCTTACCATCAGTACCCTGCGCACACATATCCTACTCACACCTATCATACCCACACATACCCTGGCGTTTCCCATCCGCAACATGCTCATCCTGCAGTCCCTTATACCACTGCTCCACAAGGCGGTCAATGGCAAGGTGTACAATCTCATGGAAGTGCTCAAGTTCAAGGCTCACAATGGCCGACAAGTCCGCATAACACATGGGGTGGCCAACATGATCAAGCGAATGTCGGACGACTGCAGACTCCCCAAGCAGGCAACGAACCATAAGCAATTCCCCTATACAAATATGCAAATGAAGCCGCATGAGTCTCCATGCGGCTTTCCGTTGCTTATAGTACCTAGCTTTCCGGCTTTTAGATTTTCTTATATAAGATTTCTTTATTTATCCCGAATGGGTCCGTTGTCGTGTTTGCCTAAAATTTGCGTCAATTCTTTAAGAAACATATTGATATCTTTAAATTGTCTGTAAACAGATGCGAAACGAATGTACGCCACTTCATCAACGGGGTACAGCTGCTCCATTACAATTTCACCAATTGCCAAGCTGTCCACTTCGGCATGCGCAGTATTCCGAAGCTGCATTTCGACTTCGGATACGATGACCTCCAGCCTCTCCATCGACACAGGCCGCTTCTCACAAGCTCGAATTAACCCTCGCAGCATCTTCTCGCGGCTAAACTCTTCCCGGCTTCCGTCCTTCTTAATCACAATCAAAGGTGTTTCTTCAACCATCTCGAAGGTCGTAAAGCGCCTCGTACATTTCTCACACTCACGGCGTCTACGTATGGACTTATTTTCGTTAGCGGGTCGGGAATCGAGCACTTTCGTACCAGAATAGTCACAAAATGGACACTTCATTCGCTCTTTTCTCTCCTTTCTCTCCTGGTTTTTTCCCAGATGTTACAAGTCATGTTCTTCACAAAAACGCACATAATACTATCACCAACGACAAGGAGGTGAACAGACATGGGCGCAGGACAATCCCGCAACAGCAATGCTTTAGTCGTTCCTCAAGCAACCGCAGCGTTGGATCAGTTGAAATACGAGGTAGCACAAGAACTGGGTATCTCCATCCCACAAGATGGATACATGGGTAATATGGCTACTCGTGATGCTGGTGCCATCGGTGGTAACATTACTCGTCGACTGGTACAAATTGCAGAACAATCTTTGGCTGGTCAATTCAAATAATTGAATCCAGACTAAGCTTGTAAACTGCAAACAAGAAGTATTGGACTCTACAGCCCCGCTAAGGAGCTAGTCCGATGCTTCTTTGTTTTTATTGGTATTCCGAGGGATGCGCGCTATTTTTCTGTATACAACTTCGTATATTTCTCATAATAATACAAAACCCGTTGAACGTAATGACGCGTTTCACCAAAAGGAATTTGGTTAATATTCGCTTCCGTGCCATCCCATACTTCATTTTGCTTCCATCTATTCACATTACCTTGGCCTGCATTATAAGCGGCAATCGCATAAACTAAATTTCCGTTGTAATGCTTGATTAGCCAATTCAAATACCAGGCACCTAAATTGATGTTAATTTCTGCTTTGAGCAAATCAGCTTGCGTATTTGGCGCTAAATCAGCCGATTCCACAATCCAAGCTGCCGTATCGGGCATAAGCTGCATGAGACCGATCGCACCTTTTTTTGATTCCAAATGGTGCTTATAATTCGTTTCCACCCTAATAACAGCTGCAATAAGAAGAGGATCTATATGATGTTTCGCCGCGCTTTGCTGAATTTCCTTCTTAAAGTAAATGGGATACAGTTTTCTTCCGATTACTGTGCTATTCATAAACAGGACTAGGACAAAACAAATCAGCAGAAGCGCGAAAACTCGCTTTTTGCGTAAAAATGTCATGAAAGCCCCTTCCTTAACCAAAACTCATCGATAAGACGACTCGTTTCTTCTTTTGTTCCACGATTATCAATGACAAAATCAGCGCGTTCCCGCTTTTCTTCGATAGACATCTGCGATTGCAGCCTTTCTAGTGCAGCATGTTCAGAGAGACCGTCTCGTAATAGCAACCGTTGGAATTGAACCTCGCGAGGAACATACACAACCATCACCTCATGAAACATGAAGCTTAGATCAGACTCGTACAACAAAGGCACATCAACGACAACCAGCTTATCTGGGTGCTCACGTTCAGCCGTTTCCATCTGTTCACGCATTAACGCGCGTATCGGTGGATGAAGCATTCCCTCCAACTGCTTGCGCGAAGCGGGGTCCGCAAAGATAATTTCTCCAAGCTTCTTACGGTTAAGTGACCCGTTGCTATGCAGAACATCTTGTCCAAAATGAGACGCAACCCTGTCCAGAACAGGGCTGCCGGGCTCTACTACGTCGCGGGCAAGTTTATCCGCATCCACCAATATAGCGCCGCGGTTAACCAGCATGGCACTAACTGTGCTTTTGCCGCAAGCGATTCCTCCTGTTAACCCGATATTCATGGATAAGCGCTCCTTCGAGTTTTGCTCAAACAGAACTATCCTCGCAAGCATAGTCTGCTTTTTCTGACTGAATTTATTTACCGTAAAGCTTCCTTCGAGCTTACAACATTTTCATAATTCCCATTACAATTAGCACACATCCTGGAAGCACAGATAGTTTCTTCATCCAGCTCATCTCGGCATAACGAAAGCCAATGCGAAGCCCGATGGCAATAAAGATGCCGCTAGATAAGGCAATGACCGAAGCGGTTAGGAAAGGAACAAAGCCAATTAATGCTGCGCCAATTCCAGCTCCAAAGGCATCAAGCGACAAAGCCAATCCAAGGAGCGTTGCTTCCGATGCAGAAATATTACCAGATCGATCCACGTCTGCAATCGAAGGTGTCCGCAAAATTTGAATAACCAAGCCAAACCGCTTCAATTCAATATTCAGAATTTCCTTCGTCCGTTGAAGGGTATCTAACGTTTGCCCGACAGGTTCCCCTGTCGATCTGACATGGACGCTATCACCCTGCAAACTTAGAGATTCCGCAGGCTCATGAGCTTCCTGAACCTTATGCTGCCTCATCTGCATTAAAGCCCATATGCCGATACCAATCAGGATCAATGCTCCAATCCGCTGCGCAACCAAAGGACTCATGAAAGACGACATGAGAACGCCGATTTGCATGGAGCTGAATATAATAATTCCCGACCAAAGCGATATAATGCCAATGGATAGGAGCGGAATTCGGATTTTGCGTAAGCCATACATCACACCAACGCCAAAACCGTCCAAAGAAACTGCAAAAGCTAGAATAAGTAATGAAATCACAGGAAGCATAAAACCCCTCCTAAGAGTTTTCCCTAAGCTAATTTGCTGCGCAAGCAATTTGCCTAGGTTGAGTACTCCTTATCATATGGAGAGGGTAGGCATCACGTGCCTATTTATCCGATTTCTTTCGCACTAGCTTCCTTTCTAAGGGTTGGCACGTAGGGCAAATATGTGTCCCTCTGCCGCCAACCACCGTTTTGTAAATTTCACTGCCACATTTTTTGCAGGCTTCCGATTGACGTCCGTAGATGTTAAATTGATGTTGAAATAGACCGATTTCACCTTGTCCATTCACATAAGATTTAATCGACGAACCCCCTACCTCAACGGAATCGCTTAACGTTCGAACGATTGCCTCATGCAGCCGCTCAAGCTCCTTGCGAGTCAATGAAGAGGCTGCTCGCTCTGGATGGATACCAGCTAGAAAGAGCGACTCGTCTACATAAATATTCCCGATACCCACGATATATTCTTGATTCAGCAAGAGCGGTTTAATCTTCGTGGGACGCTTGGCAATCCGCTCTCGAAAAACCTCAAAGGTAAACGATTCATCAAGCGGCTCCAAGCCTAGCTTCAGCAGGGGAGGCTGCGTCAATTCCTCTCCTTTGGGGAACAGATGCATCGTCCCAAACTGTCTGACATCCTTGTAGCGAAGCTCGCTATCGTCAGTAAAACGGAACAGCACATGCGTGTGCAGCTCAAGCGGCGCCTCGCCCTCGTACAGTCCGTATCGTCCTTCCATGCGAAGATGCGAGACCATCACATAATCATCAAGAACAAACAACAGAAATTTCCCCCTGCGCTCAATGGTCTCAATTGTCTGACCCTGCAGCAGCACCTCGAACATTTGAATATCATCCGGCTTCTGAATAATGCGCGGCAGTCTGACTTTCACATGAGCAATCGTTTTACCAGAAACGAGCTTATTCAAGGTGCGTCTGACAGTTTCAACTTCAGGTAATTCTGGCACAGCTTTCACCTCTTACTTGGTTAATTTGGAGGCAACCTCACTTTATTTGGCGTCATACCAAGTTAGTCCGTAATCCACATCTGCTCGTAGGGGCACGTCCAACTTAAGGGCGGCAGCCATCACCTCAGGCACGATACGCTTCATCGTCTCAAGCTCATCTTCCGGTACTTCGAAGACAAGCTCATCATGTACTTGAAGCAGCATGCGGCTTCTCAGCCCATCTTGTTTCAATCTCTCTGCCATCTGCACCATCGCAAGCTTAATAATATCCGCTGCGGTGCCTTGAATCGGTGTATTCATAGCCGTACGCTCAGCGAACGAGCGAAGATTAAAATTGGAAGCTGTAATCTCAGGTAGATAACGCCGACGCTGAAGCAGCGTTGTGACATATCCATCTTTCCGAGCATCCTTTACAATATCATCCATATACTTGCGCACCCCTTGAAACACAGCAAAATATTGCTCGATAAAGGTAGCTGCTTCCTTACGGGTTATATCTAAGTTCTGAGATAATCCATAGTCGCTGATGCCGTAAACGATACCGAAGTTTACGGCCTTGGCCTGACGGCGCATATTCGAGTCAACAGCGTCCTCCGCTACGCCGAAGACGTCCATTGCCGTCTTCGTATGGATATCCATGTTCTGAAGGAAAGCTTCCTTCAGGTTGGAGTCCTGCGAGATGTGCGCCAACACGCGAAGCTCAATCTGTGAGTAATCCGCTGCAAGTATGTACCAACCGGGCTCGGATGGGACGAACACCTTGCGGATTTTACGCCCTTCCTCCAGACGAATAGGGATGTTCTGGAGATTCGGGAACTGGCTGCTGAGACGACCCGTCGCAGCAATCGTCTGACGGTAATAGGTATGCACCTTACCCGTCTCTGCCCGCACCTCTTTAAGCAGCCCCTCTACATAAGTCGATTGCAGCTTCGCTAGCTGTCGGTAATTCAAGATCTCCCCTACAACTTCATTGTAGGGGGCTAGTCTCTCCAGTACCTCAGCGTCCGTAGAGTAGCCGGTCTTCGTCTTCTTCGAAGCGGGGAGTCCCAGCTTCTCGAACAGGATCTCACCCAACTGCTTAGGTGAATTGATATTGAACTCCGTTCCAGCGAGTTTGTAAATGCGCGTCATAATCGTATCCAGCTTACTCGCAAGCTCCTCGCCGAGCGCCTTAAGATCCGCGGCGTCAACTTTGATGCCGCGCATTTCAATTTCTGCGAGCACGCCGGCAAGCGGCAGCTCTAGCTCATAGAAGAGGCGATTCATCTCGCCCTTCTCAAGGTCTTCACGCAGCACCGGCACGGCGCGCGCAGTCGTGTACACCTTGCGGCATAAATGGTCGCTAAGAGCAGGCAGCTCCGGCAAGCGAAACTTCGCTCCCTTGCCAAAAATCTCTTCATCGGCCTTCATACTTGGAAGGCCATACTTACTTGCGAGGCCGCTAAGCGTAAGATTCGATTCTGTGGGATCAAGTAAATAAGCGGCCAGCAGCACATCGAAGTCCACCCCTCTGAGCTGGACACCCTGCCAAGCCAGCGCCAACTCGGCGCGGTGCTGGTCGAGCAATTGCTTTTTCTTCGAAGCGTCGCTTAACCAGTCACGAACCGGCGCACCCGCTTCGCTCATTAGCAGCTCAAAGGATAAATAGAAACACTTTTCGCTTTCTTCGATATAAAAGGAGATGCCCGCGATTTCCGAATGATGCGGGTTCTCGCCTACGACCTCAACATGGATGGGCGCGCTGTCACCCAGAGAAATTAGCAACTCATTCACATGCTCAGCTGTCACAACCTCGATATCAAGGCTTACTAAAATGCGCTCATCTTCAGTCTCTACGCCGCTCGTGAAGTCCATCTTTTCCAACAAGCTTTTAAACTCCAACTTGCGGAACATACCGGAGAGCGCTTGTCCATCATATCCTGCATAACGAAACGAAGACCACCCTGTTTCCATAGGCACTTCACGGAATATCGTGGCAAGCTCCTTACTCATAATCGCATCCTGAGCATGCTCTTCTACTTTTTCTTTCATCTTTCCTTTTAAACTTCCTGCATTGGCAAGCACTTCTTCGACTGTACCGAACTCATGTAGCATCTTAAGTGCGGTTTTCTCTCCTACACCCGGAATACCTGGGATGTTATCTGAGGTATCACCCATAAGACCTTTTAAATCGATAATTTGCTTAGGTGTAAGACCATATTTCTCCTTGATGGCTTCAGGATTGTAGAGTTCCACCTCGCTAATCCCCTTGCGAGTAATGGCAACGGTGACATGCTCAGAAGCAAGCTGCAGCATATCTTTGTCTCCTGAGACGAGCAGAACCTTTTCTCCCAGCTCATCGGCTGTTTTGGTCAACGTTCCGATAATATCGTCAGCCTCATAGCCCGTCAGTTCAAATTGCGGGATTTGGAACGCTTGCAGCAGTTCTTTAATCAACGGAAATTGCTCCGAAAGCTCAGGAGGCGTCTTCGCTCTTCCGCCTTTATACTCCGTATATTCCTTATGTCGGAACGTAATTTTCCCAGCATCAAAGGCAACTAGAAAATGAGTCGGTTTCTCTTCCTCAATAAGTTTAAGCAGCATGGTCGTAAAACCATACACCGCGTTTGTGTGCAGCCCATTTGAATTACTTAGCAGCGGAAGCGCATAAAATGCCCGATTCGCAATTGAGTTTCCATCAATAATAATTAACTTATCCATAAGTGCCCACCCCGATTTTTGACATACTCACTTCATCATAGCATACGAAATAAAAATAAAAAAACGGATGCGCACATAAACATATAATGAAGCAAGTAAAGGCCAAAGCGGACTTCAGAAGGAGGTTCTCATCGTGAGCCCTTTTTTTTCTCCAACTCGCAAAAAGATTATTTTTTTTGATATGAATAACACCATTTTAGACCGTAGGCAGTGCTTTGATTCAGCTTTTGTAGAAGTCATGGGCGACTTCACCGCAAGGTGGGAGCCAGAGAAACAAGCCTGGTCATCCCATGATGCCCTTCAAAGCTATAAGTTGGAGTGGAGTCGTCACCGGAAGACACCCCTGCGGAGTCCAATCTCCCCTGATGAGCTGCGACATGTTTGCTTGCAAAAGGCGCTGCAGCCTTTCCCGATTCAAGTAAGCCCCGCCTTTACACGATCATTTTTTGAGCAAGTGGAAGAACAGGAAGACAACTTCGTTGCGCTCTTCCCAGGAGTTGAAGATACACTAGAGGCACTATCTCATAACTATAAACTTGCAATTATAAGTAATGGGAACAGAAAACGACTGCAAAACAATTTGCAGAAGCTGAAGCTTACTACGTGGATTAAGCAGGATCGATTGTTTAGTTCGGAGAAGGATGGGCCGCGCAAGCCGCATCCAGCCATCTTTGAAGCCGCTATGAAGACTATCGGCATGACGCCCGGACAAAGCGTCATGGTGGGGAATTCGTGGCGCAACGACATCGTTGGAGCTACCTCCTGCGGGATGGATGCCATTTGGATTCATCCCGGAAATATGAAGAAAATAGCCGAACGCCGCATCGGCAAGCAAAAAGTAATCATCATTCGTTCTTTTAAACAGCTTCAGTACACGTTTTGAATTCGCTTCCTCTTACGCGTAAGACCTTTATCCAATGTTTTGAAAGTAATAAATACTTCCATGATGTGCCTTGGCCTTCTTTTTCAAGAGGGCCGCTGTCTGGGATATTTTCTCGAGTGAGAGGGGGGACTCACAGGTGCAAACGACAAGCGATAGAGATAATGTGACACCCTCACTCTGCACTTTCTTGCCGCTGCGGTCCCACACATATTCCCACTCCTCCCCTTCATAGAACATTTCAATCCCCTGTTCAAATCGGCGAATCATCTCCTTACATAGTTGTTCAGGTAAGCTCGATAGGGAAATTGCGATAAAATCGTCCCCCCCTACATGTCCAACAAAATCATGTGGTGTCCCGCATACAGCAATAGCTTGCTGCATAATATCTGCTGTGTACTGAATCAGTTGATCCCCTCTTTGAAAGCCGAAGCGATCATTGAACCATTTAAAATAATCCAGATCGGCATAAACCACATGAAATCGTCTCTCTTCCATGATCCGCTTGTTAATTTCTCGATTGATTTGCAAATTTCCCGGCAATCCCGTAAGTGGATTCGCAACTCGTGCAGATTCCATCCTTACATTCGTTATGCTTTCCAACATCGTTCTAATAGAAGCTGTCCCTGCCATTTTACCATTACTTGTTATGATAACTAGATCATATAAATGGTTGATCGAACGGGAAGTCGCCATCTGTGACACCTGCTCCACAGCCATGAATTCATCCACAATAAGCGGATTTTCATCCATAATCCCATCAATCGTTCGATTCCAGAACAAAGAAAATGCGTATTGACCAGCTAATTGCTGGAACAAGCGGTCCCGCATCATAAGACCTACAGGTACATCCTCACTAACAATCACGACACCGACAGCTTCCTGATTCTTCTTTAGATGATCAGCCACTTCTGAGATGAGCGCTTTCTTATCGAACACCATTACCGGTGTTGCTAAATCACCAATCGTCCATGTCATGACACTACCCTGAACTTTACGATGCTGCCAGATCAGCATGCGGTGACTCTCTTGCACTTCAGCAGGCTCCTCTGAAGGTCTTCCAAGCAAATAGCCTTGTGCATAGTGAATGCCAAGGCGAGTTAATTTCATCAATTCATCCGGCTGCTCAATGCCCTCTGCAATTAGCGAAATGTTCATTTTATGAGCAAAAGTGACGAAGGTTTCCAAGATATACTCTTTCACCTTATTCGTATGTATATGCTCGATTAATGAGCGATCTATTTTAATAAAATCGGGCTGCAGCTCAGCTATAGCTTGAAGCGATGAGTACCCAGCTCCTGCGTCATCAATAGCAATCCGGTACCCTTGTTTCCGGTAATGCTCTAATATTCTTTTGGCCAAAGAGAAATCTTCGATTGAGCTTCTTTCCGTGATCTCAAAGACCACATTGCTCGGACGTAACCCATATTGATGGAGAACCTCAAGCGTTTTCCCAGGTACGAACTGAGGGTCATACAATACTTGAGATGAAATATTAATAAACAGCAACTGCTGGGAATGCTCAAGAATAGAACCTTGGATCGCTTTCTCACGGGCCAGCTTTTCCAATATATATAACGCTCCCTGTTGTTCAGCGAATTGGAACAACGCTAACGGGGAGTGAAAAGTGCTTTCTTTGGGCCCACGCGTCAACGCCTCGTAACCGAATACATTCCCATCCTGCAGAGAAATAATAGGTTGATAGACAGAATAAATGGACTGCTGCTTAATAATCTCGTGAAACTGTGTTAATAAATCTGACTGAACGTTCATGCGATCATCCCTAACTGTCTCTACTTGTAACACTAGTTTAACAAACTAAATAACAGCCTTTATTAACCATATGTAAAATGAATGTAAAGAGTTCAAATAAAAAAGAGGGAAATCGCTGTCTCTCCCGAAAAAGAAAGCAATGGATTGTTTGGCGCTTTCGTAACCGTGTACAAGCACAGAAAGGAAATGAAATGAAATGGAACAAGGAGTAAAAATCCTGGCGGTAGATGACCGCTACGAAAACTTGCTGGCTCTGAATAGCATACTCGCTTCATCTCATTATGACATCATATCCTTACAATCAGGCGAGGAAGTTTTAAAATACTTGCTGCGAGAATCCGCTGACCATATAGCAGTCATATTGATGGATGTACAAATGCCAGGTCTTAATGGTTTCGATACTGTCGAGCTTATCAAGCAAAGAAAATCGTGCCAAGATATTCCAATTATTTTCCTGACAGCATTGAGCACTTCCATCGAACACGTCTTGAAAGGCTATCATGTAGGCTCTATTGATTATTTGTTTAAACCCATACATCCCGAGCTTCTTAGAATGAAGGTAGATGCCTTCGTCAAGCTGCACCGCTACCACCAGAAAATTAAATTTCAGAGCGAGCTCCTGCAAACACGTGCCCTAGAGCTAGAAGAAACAAATCAAAGATTGGCTGAGGCGAAAAAACAACTCAAAGAACAAAATCTACTTCTAGAACAGTGGGTGGAAGAACGCACTTCAGAGCTCGTAGATGCGCATGAGAAACTGATGAAATCCCAAGAGCATTTCAAAAAAATGTTTGTTTCTTCCCCGTGCTTAATGGCCATTCGCCGTTTATCCGACTATACCTACATAGATGTTAATGAAAGTTGGAAGCATTTCACTGGTTACGGGAATGAAGTACTGGGTACGGCAACGAACTTTCTGAGTATGAAGCTGGAGCTTGGAGAAGATGCGAAATTAGATCAAATTGTCCGTAATTATAAAATTAAGTATGAAACAAAATCCAAAGAAACGCGCAGTGCTTTACTATCTACTGAAATTATAGATATTGAAGATGAGAAATGCTTACTTCAAGTTGCCATTGATATAACAGAGAATATGAGATATGAAACAGAGATGGCTCGCCTCGCCCAATTGAATCTTGTCGGTGAAATGGCCGCTGGTATTGCCCACGAAATCCGCAACCCGATGACAACAATTCGCGGTTTCCTTCAGTTATTTAGAGAAAGCAATCGTAAGATGGAGAAGGAATATATCCAAATTATGTTGGAAGAACTCGACCGTGCGAATGACATCATTACTGAATATCTATCTTTAGCTAAAAACAAAAGGACACATCCACAGCTAGAGCATTTGAATCGGATTATTGAAACACTGCAACCATTGATTCAAGCAGAAGCCGCTATGTCGGGTAAGCATGTCTATTTCCACTTGGAAGATAGCCCACAATTAAGTTTAGATAATAAAGAAATCCGACAACTCATTCTCAATATGTGCATTAACGGATTAGAGGCTATGGAAAGCGGAGGTAATCTGACCGTACAAACTTATGTGGAATCCAATCAGGTTGTACTTAAAATTTCGGACGAAGGGGGGGGTATTAACGAGGAACATCTAGAGAAGCTAGGCAGACCTTTCTTCACCACAAAAGACCATGGCACTGGTTTAGGCCTAGCCATTTGCTACAGCATAGCCGCTAGACATCATGCGCCTATTCAAGTTGAGACAGACAGATCAGGCACCACATTTTACATACGATTCGGAATTCCCACTAGTTAGTTGTGATTGATGGCTCCATCTAATGCTTAGATGAAAAAAGATTACTGAGTGTTATCAGTAATCTCTTTTCACTTTATTCAGCTATACGTTCAAATCTTTACGTTTACCTGTCACCATATAGATAACGCCTTCGCCTATGTTCGTTGCATGATCGGCTACTCGCTCCAAGTAATGTGCAACTAGAAGTAGATGTGTCAATTGACGGTTGCGATTATAATCAGCGCTCATCAGGCTCATCAACTCTTGCATCACTGTGCTGTAAAGCTTATCCACACGGTCATCCTTCTCCGCCAACGCAGCCGCGCGATGCACATCGCGTTCTGTGTAGGCTTCGAGGCTTTCTTGCAGCATTTCAATTGCAATCTCCGCCATTTGAGGAATAATTTCGAGTGGCTTCACGAGTTCTTCACCAGCGAAGCGAATCGTAATTTTGGCAATATCGACGGCATGATCTGCGATGCGTTCCAAATCGATAGCAATTTTCAGTGCGGTGCCGATTATTCGAAGATCGCTTGCCATTGGCTGCTGCAGGGCAATTAAGCGCAGTGACAGCTCATCGATTCGTGTCAAATAGTCGTCAATAACATCGTCGCTCTTAATTACCTGCGTCGCCGATTTGTCATCTAGCTTGGCCAATGCTTCAACGGAGGAGCGGATTAAGTTTTGCGCGCTGTTTCCCATATCCAATAATTCTTGTTGTAATAAACCTAACGATTGATGAAACCCCGGTCTTGCGTCCATTCGCTTCTCTCCATTCTGTTCGGCTAACCGAATCTTCCCGTAATGTAGTCTTCTGTACGCTGATCATTCGGGTTCGTAAAGATTTTGTCTGTTTTGTCAGTCTCGACCAAATATCCATTGAGGAAAAATGATGTCATATCTGAAATACGTGCTGCTTGCTGCATATTGTGAGTTACGATGATGATCGTGTATTTATCTTTCAGCGTTTGCGTAAGCTCTTCAACCTTAAGAGTTGAGATGGGATCAAGCGCAGAGGTAGGCTCATCCATTAACAGCACATCTGGTTCAACTGCCAGTAAACGGGCTATGCATAGACGCTGCTGCTGTCCACCAGACAAGCCTAGCGCCGACTTATGCAAACGATCCTTTACTTCATCCCAGAGAGCCGCCTGTACAAGACTGCGTTCTACAACTTCATCTAGTACAGACTTCTTCTTCGTACCGTGAATACGGGGACCGTAAGCAATGTTGTCATAAATGCTCATCGGAAATGGATTCGGGCGTTGAAATACCATACCTACGCGTTTGCGAAGAGAAACGACATCGGAGTCTGAACCATAAATGTTATGCCCATCAACTGCCACATTTCCCGTGATTCTTACACTGTCAATCAGATCGTTCATCCGGTTCAATGTACGAAGGAAGGTGGACTTCCCGCAGCCGGAAGGACCGATTAAAGCTGCGATCGTGCCTGCTTCGATCGCCAACTCAATGTCGTGAAGTGCATGATTATCTCCATAATATAAATTCAATTTGTCCGCTTTAATTTTATGTTTGGCAGCCACGTTTTATTTCCCCCCGGATAGTCTTTTTTGTAAAATTCTACTTGGAATGCCTACCAGTAAGTTGAAAATCAATACGACGATAAGAAGAAGCGCAGCGCTTCCTTTGGCAATATCTTTGGCATCAGGCACTAACGCTTCTGCGCCAACGTACCAGAGGTGAACGGATAAAGTCTCACCCATTTTGAGCGGATTAAAGTCTGGGAAAAATCTTGAAACCGATAATCCAGCGGTATAAATGAGAATCGCTGATTCGCCTAACGCGCGGCCGGCAATCAGGGTAATACCTGTGATAAGATTCGGGAGCGCCGCTGGAATCAAGACTTTGCGAATCGCCTGCCATTTCGTTGAACCAAGCGCCAAGCTAGCTTCCCAGTACGATTCGGGAACCGTGCGAATGGCTTCTTCCGTTACACGTACCATAACTGGCAAATTAAGCAGGGCGACCGTCGCCGCTCCGCCAATAATCGAAAATTTCAAACCTAATAGGTTTGCAAAGAGCAAAAATCCGAATAAACCAAATACGATAGAGGGTACTGAGGACAAGGCCTCGACAGAGATTCTTACGAGATCGGTGAACCACGTTTTTTGAGCATATACCGCTAGATAGATCCCTGCACACACACCAATCGGAATGGAGATCAATAAAGAAAGAAATAATACGTAAAAGGAGTTAAATAGTTGAGGGCCTACACCACCGCCTGCTTGTATTTCCTCTGGTTTGCCGAATATGAAGTGCCAAGACAAGTGCGGAATGCCTTCGCCTAAAATACGAACTAAAAACCAACCTAAGATCAAAATTATAACGATACCTGAAAGCCAAAAATAGAGGGTGGCCAAACGATCCGTCGCTTTACTATTCATTTGAGTTCACTCCTTTTGGCCACGATGCGGATGATTAGAATTAGCGATAGCGATATAACGAGCAAAAGCAAGGCCATTAGGTAAAGAGCGTTATTCCAAGTCGTTCCATAGTTCGTGTTCCCCATATCTTTGACAATCGCTGTTGTCAATACGGTTGTTGAATCTAGAAGCGATTTGGGCATTTGCGGTGAGTTCCCAATCACCATGAATACAGCCATTGTCTCGCCAATTGCGCGGCCCATGCCAAGAATAATTGCCGTCAGAATCCCAGGTCTAGCAGCTGGCAGCAGTACACGCCACATGGTTTGCCAACGCGTAGCGCCAAGTGCCAAGGATGCCTCCTCCAAACGTCCTGGTAACGAACGAATCGCATCTTCTGAAATCGAAAGAATCGTAGGGAGAATCATAATAGCTAAGATAATTGAAGCTGGCAGAATGCCATACCCAATACCGCCCGTTAACTTCCCTAATGCAGGCACGATAACCGTCATTCCGATTAACCCGTACACAACGGAAGGAATACCGACGAATAAATCCGTTGCAGGACGCATAATCTCACGCATCCATTTCGGTGCAATTTTAGCCATAAACAATGCGCCAGACAAAGCCAAAGGTACAGATATGACAACTGACACAAGTGTCATAAGCAACGTGCTGTATAGAAAAGGAAAAGCTCCGAATTTATTACTGCCAGGCGTCCAATCTGTTGATAAGAAAAATTCTAGTGGACTAACATCTTGAAACGTCTTAACTCCCTGTATCCCTACGAACACGATAATTGAGAAAATGATAGCCGACACGAGGGCCGCACTTCCGACAAACACCCATCTCATCAAGTTATCCTGTCTATGCTGTCCGTGCGTCCACTTCGTAATGATCGGACGACTCTTCTCCTCTACCGAGCTAGTTAGCTTGTCTGCTACAGAATTCAATGGGTAATCCCCCTTCTCCTAAATACACAATACTTTAATAATAGGTGATGAATGTAAATAGATCGTCAATGAATTGTTAAGGCAATGTAAAAGTTTCTGCGTATAAACCAAAAAAAGAGCGCTGCATGGATGCAACACTCTTGGTGGAAGAGATCATTACTTTTTAAGCAAATCAGCTGGCAAGAATTTCAAATCACGAACTTGTTTGCCTTGGAATTCTTTGCTGGAGATGTAAGCGATGAAAGCCTTAGCAGGATCTTTTGCTTCGCCTTTTGTATACATGTGCTCAACACCAAACAATTTGTAAGTGCCGTTTTTAATGTTTTCTTCGGAGAAAGCTACGCCATCAATTTTCAATGCTTTAATGGAATCATCGATGTAAGGCGTATCTACATAACCAATAGAGCTAGCTTGACCAGCAACAGCTGTTTTCATAGCACCGCTGTTTTCTTGTGTAATACCGTCTTTCGTGAAATCTTTACCATCAAGAATGATTTGTTGAACCAGTTTACGGGAGCCAGAAGAATCTGGACGGTGAACAAGAACGATTTTCGCGTCTTTGCCGCCAACTTCTTTCCAGTTCGTCAGTTTACCCATGTAAATATCAGCAGCTTGTTGCTTCGTTACGTTATCAACCGTTACATCTTTGTTTACGATAAACGCGAAAGGAGCAATGGCTACTTGGTGGTCAACTAGACCTTTATCTTTATAATCAGCGCCTGGCTCAACATCGGAGTTACCGATATCGGAAGTACCATCTGCTACGTTTTTAATTCCTGTACCAGATCCACCTGCTGTAACGTTAATTGTTACTTTTGGATTTTTTTCCATGAATTCTGTAGCTGCTTGTTTAACTAATGGAAGAAGCGCGCT
This sequence comes from Paenibacillus sp. SYP-B3998, assembly GCF_010820665.1. GTDB lineage: Bacteria > Bacillota > Bacilli > Paenibacillales > NBRC-103111 > Paenibacillus_E. Next base: position 75,684 of record NZ_JAAIKC010000006.1, read on the forward strand.
TGAACCGGAAGCTGTAATTGTACCGGAAAGATCTGTTTTTGGAGCTTCGCTCGGTTTTGTTGAAGCTGAAGCACTTGCTGCTGGTGTTGCGGAAGCTGCCGTTTTAGTATCTGTCTTGGCGCCGCACCCTACCAAAGTCCCCATCATTAGTACCGCTGAAAGTGTGAATGTGATTCCTTTTTTCGACATGAAGTTAAACATAATTAGCATGTCCTCCTTAGATTTTATCATTCAATTGGTAAGTGTCGATGCCCACTTGGTTGTCCGTCGAACTAACTTACTTACACATCGTAACAACCGAATGTAAATTTCAAACCCACGAAACGTAAACGTAATGTAAAACTTTTAATCCGAAATTAATTCGATGGAATTATAGGTAAATTTACATATTGATGACATAATTCGATTCTTTATTTAATAGATAAGTCCTATATTAATTAGAAACAACAAGAAATTAGTCGAATCTTGTCTATCAAATCGGAGGTAGTGACAATGAGGAAGATGAAATTTAATATGACTATGCGTCTCAAACTAATCACAAGCTTCGGTGGTGTACTGCTCGTTTTTCTTGCAGTTGCTTTCTTCAATTTGCATCAAGTCAGTCAGATCAAACAGAACTTGAACGATCAGAATGAAAAGGTAGAGCTTAAAGTATTAGCATTGGAACTTAAGGAAATGGTACAGGAAATGAATATTATCGCCTCAGGACTAGAAATATCGAAGAAGTCTGAATACATATCCAAATATAACAACAAGCGAATACCATTCAATGAGTACGTTAAACAAATTGGGAATACGGCAGCTACTCCTGAACAGCAAAAATGGAGGAGTCAACTCATTCAAGCATCTGTCGACTATATCAATAACTTCGATACGGCTTCTAAAATGGTTATGGATACAACAATGAAACCGGCAGATCTCGAAATTAATCTTCTGTACTTATATAATGAATCTCAAGTTTTGAAAGATCAGATTTTCGGTCTTGTTGATAAATTCTATGTCACCTACGCGGAAGCCGCTGATCAAGCTGTGAGCAGCTCAACGAACGCGCTCAATAACACCAGTCAAGTGATGATTATTGCTCCAGCGATTGTGCTTGTCATAACGATTATCGTTGCTTTTCTCATTACGCAGTCCTTCACACGTCCGATTATCCGTTTGCAGAAAGCCGTTTCACTCATTGCATCCGGAGATTTAACGCACACCATTAACTCAACCTCAAAGGATGAACTAGGTAAATTAAGCGATAGCTTCGATCACATGATTGTGCAGGTTCGACAGATGCTAAGCGCCACCCTACATATTGCTTCTTCTTTATCCGAGCATTCACACGCTTTCCATCGTTTCTCTCAGCTAACTGCGGCAGCAAATACCGATATTCTTAAAGCGATTCATGAGATTTCAGCCGGCGCTGATGAACAAGCGATGAAATCAGAGATGAGCTCGCTGATCATCGCGGAGCTTGAAACAGAGATTCGTGACATTAACGCGTACACGGATCAAATGAGGCATACCAGCGACGCTGCAGCTGTCGGTACGAAGCAAGGCACTGAATCGGTACGGGCGCTGAAAGCTTCGGCCGATCAGTCCCATGCGGTGCTGCATAAAGTCGATGCCGCAATGCAAACCTTAGCCGCCAGCTCGAAGCAAATCGGCGCTATCGTTCATTCCATCACGGAGATTTCGACGCAGACGAACGTGCTGGCTTTGAACGCGGCGATCGAAGCGGCGCGGGCTGGCGTCCACGGACGCGGTTTCTCCGTGATCGCAGATGAGGTTCGTCAGCTATCGCAGCAGACGAGCGATTCGTCGAAGACGATCAGCGGCATCGTCCAAGCGCTGCAGAAACAGATTCAAGAGCTTCAGATCAGCTTAGTAGAAGCCAAAGAATCCGTGGTGACGCAAAACCATCGCGTTACCGACACGCTCGGTTCTTTTGAAGGCATCGAACAGTCGATGCACGGCATTCAAGAGCAGATTGAACAGATTCATCTGAAGATTGAGCAAGCTCGCTCCAAAAACGACAAGCTGGTCGACTCTGTGCAGTTCGTAGCCGCCATCGCGCAGGAAACTGCCGCTGGTGTCGAAGAAGTCAACTCTACTTCGATTCAACAGGACGTTTCTATACGCCGCATTGCCGAGGAGTCGGATGATATCCTTGATTTGGCTCAGCAGTTGTTTGCTGAGATCAGCAAATTCCAGATTGATGAAGCCTCAAGGCACAACGTCAGCATCGCGCCTGAAGACGAGAGCACGCCAAAAAATGAAAGTAATAAAACTGAAAAAGAAAACGTGAAGGAAACAGAAAAATGGGGACCTGATGAGGGAGAAAAAGAAGAAAAAGAAAAAGAAGAAGAAGAAGAAGAACTTCTGGCTCCAGCTTTAACCTCCATTTTAGAAAGTGAGTCTACCCATCTACAGATGAAAACAATCCAATTGAGGCCAGCATTGGAGCAATTCGAACCTGAGCATAACACTCAAAACGAGAGTTCTAATCAAATCGATAACAAGAAAGAACTCGTTCTCGCAGGCAAATCTTAACTTCTACATGCCATAGAAGCCCCCACTCCCCAGTTTATGCACATAGGAGCGGAGGCTTCTTTCTCTTCAATTGCTTCTGTAATTTTATTTTAAACGCAGACCCGTTTGCCTGATTAACATAAACAGAGAGCTTAATGGTCGGACTCATTGTGTCACCATTACACAGGGATCTGCGGCAATTACTGCCGAAGCGACTTGATTAATTAATTTCAAGATTGATAGCTCCCGTGTTCGATTATGTCGGATCGGAAACAACCGCATCCAATTGGTTTTCTGTTTCCATTACTAGAACAGAAACTTGTTTATTACTTGTTAGAAAGCTGACTCCGCCTAACATTAAATCACCTGCTCAGCCTTTTAGCCCTGTTAAGGCAGTGGTCTGGTCGGCTATTTCTTAAAAACGAAATTTTATATTTCATATGTTTAATATATAAATTCAAATAATATTTCATAATCCTCTTAAATTATTCATATAACACCTAGATGTCAAGTCTGTTTTAATGAAAATAGCCCCCCTTTACAGCAAAAAAACCAAGAAATCACGATTCTTGGTTTTCCGCTCTGTATTTAAGTTTCAGGTCTACCTTTATTTTGCAATCTCATCGGTAGCCTTGATGTTGCGAATAATGCTTACCTCAACTCGACGGTTTTTGGCTCGGCCTTCGGTGGTGTCGTTCTCGCCAACCGGGCGATATTCCCCATACCCGACGGAATAATAAGATGAAGGGTCAATTTTGCTATTATTAAGTAATATTTTCATGAAATTGACGGACCGCTTCGCGCTCAAGTCCCAGTTCGTTTCGAAGTCCTGCCTGTGAATTGGCACATTATCCGTATGACCAGCTACTTCAACCTGATACCCGGAGTAACGACTTAGCAAATCGGAAATGGATACGGCTAAGGCTTGCGCATCCTGCTTCACGGTTGCCGATCCAGAGTCGAAGAGCGCGCGATCGCTGATCGTAATGGTCAACCGCTCGTTGTCGAGCTTCGTAGCCAACTGTTCCGTCAAATTATTGTCTTTAATGAACGCATCCATGCTCTTTTTTAATTCTTCAAGATCCTTTTCTTCTTTTTGCAGCTTCGCGGCTAGCTGGCTCTCTTCTTTGCTTTCCGTTTTTGTCGGAGGATCCTGATTCTTGCTGGTGTTTTTCGTTGATTTAGCCGATTCATCAATTGGAATCAGATTCGACATGGCGAAAGGTGCTTCGCCCCCTGTGAAAGCGCTGTTCAGAGACCGCATAATGGAGTCGTACTTTTTGGAATCCACTTGACTCGAAGCAAACAAAATAATAAAAAGAGCTAGAAGCAGCGTAAGCAAATCCGCGTAGGGAATGAGCCAAGTTTCATCAACGTGTTCTTCATGTTCCTCATGCTTCTTCTTTTTACTCACTGTGGAGTTGCCTCCCTTGTTTCTTCGTCATACGCCGCACGCTCCGAATTCGCAACGAAGATCATCATTTTCTGCTTAACGGAGTTAGCTGAAACCCCCGATTGAATCGAGAGCAAGCCTTCTACGACCATCAACTTAATCTCGACTTCTTTCTTGGATTTCTGTTTTAATTTATTAGCAAATGGGTGAAAGATTACGTAACCTAAGAAAATCCCGAACATCGTGGCAACGAATGCAGCAGATATTAAATGACCTAGTTTCTCGACTTCGCTCAAGTTCCCGAGAGCGGCAATCAGACCTACTACGGCCCCAAGCACCCCTAAAGTAGGCGCGTATGTACCAGCTTGTGTGAAAATACCAGCATATTTTTTATGCCTTGTTTCCATTTCAGCAATATCTTCAAGTAAAACATCGCGAACAAAGTCAGGGTCGTTGCCATCAATAATTAATCGCATGCCGCTTTTCATGAAAGGATCAGAAAGCTCTTCCGCTTGTTTTTCTAAGGAAAGCAAGCCTTCGCGACGTGTAATGGAAACCCAGTTGACAAACGTTTCGATCAATTCTTTTTTAGGCATAAGCTTCTGCTCTGTAAAAATAATTTTTATTAAAGTTGGGATTTTTTTAATTTCTTCCAACGAGAAAGCAATACATAGCGCTGCACCCGTTCCGCCAAAAATAATTAAGGCAGCGGCTGGATTAAGCAGTGCTACTAAGCTTGCTCCTTTTAAAACCATACCCACACCAATTGCAACAAACGCTAGGACGATCCCAATAAGTGATGACTTCTCCATCTTCCTACATCCTCTCTACGCTATCTAAATTAGTTATTCGTGCTGTTCGCCAACGATTTCATAAGATTTGCTAATGTTTGCTGATCTTCACCAAGCTTGGAAAAAAACGTATCATCTGCTTGCACCACAATTGCTAAAGCCTCTGATACAATCTGTTCTCCAATTGCTGTAAGTGCAATAGACTTAGCTCTTGTATCTGTAGGGTGTTCCTTGCGAACAAGGAGGCCTTTTTTTTCTAAATTACGTAGAACTTGCGAGGCCATCATTGGATCGACATGTGCATGCTGTGCAATCTGAACTTGAGTTACATCCCCCCGCCCTGATAGCGAATTCAGCTGTTCCGTAGAAGCTAGTAAAATGAATTGTACATGCGTAAGGTCAAAAGAATGCAGGGCATGGCGAAGGTTTTTTTGCCATAAGTTCGTAACCTGCCACAAGAGAAAGCCTGGACTATCATAAGGTTTTCCGCATTCAGCTTTCATAGAACCTCCGATATTTCGACAAAATAGTTGTATATGTACATATAATAAGTTTATTTACTATAAAATACAATACTTTTTGTCGAATCCATAATACGATAGACTCATATTTTTGGAGATATGGAATCCTTGTCTTACATCTTTTATACTTGAAGCATCCGAATTCCTGCTCAAATCGATATCCGCATTTTGAACGCGAATTCTGGAAACGATATCCATAGCAGGAGAATTAAAATTAAGCAAGGAGTGAATGATGTGGAAAAACGAAATTTCGGCCTGACGGGGCAGCAATTTCCATTGCTTAGCTTCGGCGCTCAGCGCATGGTGGACGAACATAATTGTACGGAAGAACAAGCGATTCAAATCGTAAACCGAGCTATCGATGCAGGGATTACGTATTTCGACACTGCCCCAAGCTATTCGGATGGTCAGTCGGAGGAGAGACTAGGCAAAGCGCTGCAAGCGCGGAGAAAAGATGTCTGGATCGCAACCAAGACGCACGATCGGACAAGAGATGGCTCATTAAGGCTCTTAGAAGCAAGCCTACAGCGATTACAAACCGATCATGTACAAGAATGGCGTTTGCATAACATAATGACAATCGAAGAACTCGATCAATGCTTCGCCAAAGGCGGTGCGTTGGAAGCGCTCCTAGAAGCCAAGGACCAGGGCTTAATTAAACATATCAGCATTAGCGGACATACGAATCCGCAAGTCCAGGTAGAGGCTATCGAACGCTTTCCTTTTGATAGTGCATTAGTTCCCTTATCCGCGGCAGATCACCACGTATACAGTTACGCTCACGAGTTCCTTCCCAAGGCCATTGAAAAAGGCGTCGCTATTATTGGGATGAAGGTTATGGCCGTAGGCAAACTGGCACCATGGTATGAAAAAGCGATGCAATACACGTTCTCGTTGCCTATATCTACGGCCATTATTGGCATGGAGTCTCTGGATCAGTTAGAACGGAACTTAGCCATAGCCAATAGCTTTAAACCCATGACTGAACTCGAGCAGCTTGAGTTTTTCAAAGAGATCGTTCATCTCGCGAATCCCGATGTGCTGCGCTGGAAAGCCAGCGATTGGATGTCAGGCGAGTGGTATGTCCGATAAGTGAGCCTAGTAGAAGCCAGCGAAGGAGGAGCCCCTTTTCATTTTATGCATGGGATGCTCTGTCGCTGGCTATTCATCTATTTCAACTTAACTGTTGAACGAAAATAAAATTTGTTGTCCGAAGAACAGAAGACGCTCCAAGAATAGGGTTAGCTATTCCAAACATATGCCAATATATAGAGGAAATAAATGTGCACTGGATAAAAGATATAGAAGAAATACTTCATGTTTTTCCCCTTCTGTCCATTGTATAGATAAATGGGAATCGCAGCTATCACCATTAACCATTGGAAGTTCTGATCGAGATTAGTCATCGGCTCAGGCGAGGCGAATCCTACCAAAACGGATAACGCAACTAAACTGGCAATCTGAGCTATTCGATACTTGCGAAGATAATAAAACACGATACCCAGCAACACATAGATGAATCCCCCTTCCACCGCAACAAGTGATGGAAACAGACTGTTGATATAAAGCCCTGTTCTAGAGACCTCTTCCTGCATAAGCAGCAGCAGGGTAAACAAACTCCAGATAATCGGTACTAACATCAACAAGAAAGACGAGATCATCGTTTTCCATTTTCTAATCTTTACAGCGGCAATAAAACGATCAATCAAGACAATATACAAGCCCGAAAGAAAAAGCGTTCCAAAAATATTATTGATAAGAACCATATCGCTTGGCATAAAGTAAGAGATTAGGTGAGACATGAATAGGATCAGCAGATACCCAACGTACAAGTGAAGCAAATATTTCAACTTGCTTCTGGTATAATGAACGCCCTCCGCAAGGGTAAATAGAAAAATAGGCGCTACGATACGCCCCAGCCAAGTAAACCACAACGGCGCACCATCTGTTACAAAAAATTGATGAACGTGATCAAATACCATCAACATGATTCCAAGGATTTTGAGCTGAAAACTATTTAACGCCAAACGCTCTTTAATTATATTCATTTCATATGCCCCCATCTATTAACTACTAGTACAATTAATTTTGATTATAATTGTCCGACCTTACCTCTTATTAACAGTAACCTTACACAAACCTTAAAATAATCAACGAATTTCAACGCAAAAAATGAGGTTAACCAGATTTAACTAGTTAACCTCATTTAATTTCCCGCTTCGATACATTCTCATGATGATTGAATGATATCAATAATCTGTTGTCTAGCCCTCTTCGATTACATAGTAATGAATCAAGATCCCTTTATCATTCAATTTTTTTGGTAAAGCCACAGTAAAAAAGCCGTAAGAGGTTTACTCTCACAGCCGAGATATCGAAAAGTGCCTTACTTTTTTGAAACATGACAGGATTGACGAAACAGTAATCCAGTTCAAACACTTTTACAGCTCGTCAGCTTTGTTTACGTCTAGAATATCCAAAAGAAAAACAAAGATTGGCACACCAATTATTAATCCCCATATCCCTAAATAATGTTCCGAGAAAATTAAAATAACAAAACTATAAAACATCGGCAGTTTAGTTTTTGATGACATAAATCTCGGGTTAAGGAAATAACTCTCTATTAAATGAATCACTATGATCATAATACCCACGTAGACAATCATAATAACTCCGCCAATTTGAAGACCAATTAAGGAGAGTGGAATCATTGAGATAATTACCCCAACAACAGGAATCAAACTAAGTACGAATATCGTAATTGACAAAGCGAACAAATATGGAAAGCCTAACGCCCAGAGACCTATTGTTGTTAATATTGTATTAGAAATCGCAATAAGAATTTGAGCCTCAATTACCTTGCCAAACGAGACAACAAATTTCTTTCCGAAATATTCTACTTCGTTATAAAACCAAGCTATTTTACTTCCCTTGAATTTGGAAGTAAACCTTACAATCCTATCTTTTTCAAGCAAGAAAAAAAGACTAAGCAGTAATGATAAGAAGAATGTTTTACCCCAATCACCTAATTTGAGTAAATAGCCCAACCCTTGTTGTGCATATGATTGTAAATCTAAACTATCCAAAGCACTATTAATGCTATCTGGCAGAGAATTATCTTCTGGTGAATTATACAAATTTATTAACTCATTCGAAACTGCCTTAACCTGATCAACAATTTTCGGCAGCAAATTCGAGATACCTGTAACAAACGATATAATAAGAAGCAAGTAAATCGTAATGACAACTACTCGATAATTAATTTTAATAAATCTATTTAATTTCTTTGTAACATAGCTTTGTAGACTATTCATGATATAAGTAATTAGAAAAGTGAGCAGCATGAGATTTAACATGCTCTTTAGACTAATTAATAACCCACATATTAAAAACAGTATGAAAAACCTTCTAAACGTTAAACTTGATAATATACTTTTGATATATTCCATTGCTCTTTTGCTCCTCACGCTAAACATTGATAACAAAATAATTATTGGTAACTATCTTTCTATACGACAGATTATTATTCAACCTTAACCAATAGGAGCCTATCCTTAAACCCACCTCTTTCTGCCTGCTTAGCTAATCTAACCTTTTCAAAATTGCAAAATATGAGGGATTTTATCACGGACCAACTTATTATCAATGATCATTTAAATTCCTCCCTCTGTGTTTCTACACTTGCATCGAGTCTACCTACTTGTCCGCTATCTACTCCAACAATGAAACTACCGTCCATTCCAAGTACCCATTCGAACATTTTCCGACAATAGTAAAATTATACCACAGCTTAGGAGAGAGGGGCAGTTTGTTGTATCCGTGACAAGTTACATGCAAAAAACCTTGAGCGGCGCAGGGCCAATCAAGGCTTGAGCTTAACTACCAAATGCTGACCCTATCCGCAGGAGCCACATACATGCCATCACCTGGCCCAATATCATAAGCCTTATAAAACTCTGGGAAATTGACAAAGGTTCGATTCACTCTTACTTTATTTGCTGAATGCACATCTGTCATACTTCGATAGGCCGCTAATTCCTTGGTTGTCGTAAATCGCCAGATTTTTGCGGAACTTTCGAAGTATGCCTTGAAATCCGGATGTTTAAGCGTGGATGCAACTTGCAGTGAAGTTGCCATACCGCCAAGATCCGCTACGTTCTCGCTCACTGTCAATTGACCATTATTCGTAACACTATTAATGATCTCAATGCCGTTATAAAATTGGATAACGCGCTGGCATTTTTCTTCAAACTTTTTATAATCCGCTTCCGTCCACCAGTCATTCGCATTCCCATTCTCATCGAAGGCGGCACCGTTATTATCAAAAGCATGACTGATTTCATGGGCAATAACCATGCCGATTGCTCCAAGATTAGCTTCTGGTTTGGCCTTAATTTCATAAAATGGAGCTTGCAGGATGCCTGCGGGGAACACAATTTCATTATATACGCTGTTATAATAGGCATTTACTTCATAGGCGCTCATAGCCCATTCACTTTTATCTACGGGTTTTCCGAGCTGCGCTTTTTTCTCGTTCTCAACGGCAACACTTACCCGTGCGATATTATCAAATAACGATCCCCCCTCCGCATAGGTCTTAATCTCTACCTTCTTAAAGATAGTTGGCCATTTATCCGGATATCCAATTTTGACCGTCATTTTTGAAAGTTTAAGAATGGCCTTCTCCTTCGTAGCTTCAGACATCCAGTCGAGCGCCTGAATTCTTTCCTTGTAAGCGACTATAAATTGATGAGCCATTTGCTGCACATTTTCTTTTGCTTCTGCTGAAAAATATTTTTTCACATAATGTTGACTTAGAAGATCGCTCATCACATTTTTGGTTGTACGAAGGGCTATCTCCTCATTCGTTCTCACACCCGCAACCCCATATAATTCAGCACTAAACTGATTGTTTGCCTGTCTGAACTCGTCAGATAAATAGGTTCCAATTCCCATCAACAAATGAACCTTAGCATACGATTTGATGAGCTCCAAATGACCTTCCGTCAGAAATTCCGCTGTTTTTTCAGCTAATTTCACATCCGTTACAATCACTTTATTTGCTTCAGTGATATGCATAGACGTCATCATCTGTTTAACATCTATGCCGGGGTACAACGAGAAGAACTGCTCCATCGAATAGGGATTATAGTAATTGCTCACATTCCCTTCGTCTTGTGGATCCAGCTTGACGATGGCTAGTTCCTTTTCCATTTGATATATTTGCTGTGCTTGTTCTATTGCAGCCTTCTCATTCTCGCCGGACAGGACAAGCAGCTTGGCTAAATATTGTGTGTAGACCATCTTCGCCTTCTCGTCGCCGGTTACATAGCTTTTCTTAGGAAGTCGTATCGTAGGACCTGAATAATACAAGGCGTTCATCGAGCTGTTTTTCGCATCAGCCAGGACGTCAAAGGACATAATTTCGTTCATACTTGTTTCTTTTTCAAGGCGAATGTTCGCTTGAATGAGTTCGCCTACGCTCTTTGCCTCATCGAAAGCTTTTAAATATGCGCTCACAGGCTCGATCCCCTGCTTATTTCGATCTACTGTATCGAGTGCTGCTTTGTAGAAATCAGCAATTTTTTGTTCGTCAGTTCCTTGTGTATGCTTCTTTTTAATGAGATCAGCTAAGATACCTTTTAACTTGTCTTCGTTCGCGTGAGCAAGTTCGATGAACCCGCCGTTTGAAGTTTCACCATCCTGAATTTTCGAGTCCTTTAGCCATTTCTTGTTGATAGCCTCATAGAAATCGTCCTTCGGATTGCTGCCTACAAGCGCCCATATCCTGTGGATTACAGTCTGTAGCTGCTCTAAGGTTATAGGATCTGATGCACCCAACCTGTCGTCTGAATAGCCTGCCAGGAGGCCTGCGTCGGCAAGCTTTGCGATCTCTTTCTCTGCCCATGGCGGCACATCGGTAAAGGCAACTTGGAAGGTTCCTTTTCGCAAATCGTTACCTTCAGGCTCTGGAAGAACTGGGAAGGCCCTGCTAACCATAACAAAAGCCTCGGCTCTTGTTACCGACTGGCTGTCTTTCCTTTCACCCTTATCAAATCCTTTAAGGATATGCGCCTTCTTCACCCTTGGATAGTAAGCATCGGCAGCGTTAAGCAGCATATGAACAACTTGCTCTCTTGTTGCATACGTCTGCGTCTCAGCAGCAAGCGCTAATGAAGGGATCATTGAGAAAAGCAATATGACAGTTAACAGCGCGGACAAGCTTTTTTTCACACCTTTTCCCCCTCTTAGTTGTTAGCTCCTATGTTCGAGCGTACAGTGCCCTTCTCTATTGTTATCTTCCATGCTTAATGTATACATCTTCCATTTGGATAAACAGCCAAAAAGTATAGGTAGAGGAATTCTTTATAAAATAAAAAACACGATTGCAAATGAGCTGCAATCGTGTTTTTTACTCGCAAGGATAACAAAAAAGCTTAGGAGCTGCTAGCATGCTCGCTTTAAACGCCTAGGCATTTAACCGTTTATGATTCTGATGAGCGAGAGTCAGCAGTGCTACATAAATAGGCTGGAGATTGAATTTTTTCCCGAACTCAAATTTATAGGACGCTGTATGAGGATCGGTTGTCTTGAAATAAGGTGATGTGATGTAATGAATCGTTATTTCGCTATCATCGAAGCCTGTTCCGGCTGTTTCCATCGTAACTTCATAGATGGCATCCAAATGAATGGAAGCAACCCTGGTCTTTCTCCCAGTAACGCCTTGATGATCAATGAGAATCAGCCGTTCATCCGTGATGATAAAAGTATCCCTCACCAGCTTAAAACCCGTTCGAATCTGCTCCTCGGCCATTAAATACTGTCCATACTGTTGGAACAGCTCTTGAACGGAAACCTCTGAATAGTTGCCAAACAACCCACTCAATAAATTAGCCATTTTCCACTCGCCCCTTTGGTCAAAATTCTTAATCCATCTTTATTCGAGATGCTTGCAGAATATCCTTCCATGGAGACAATCATGACACGCTACTTGTCGGATTTATCCCCTTTATTCGTACTGGCGCTCTTTGCACCATCCGCTTTTTTAACCCCTTTGCTTGTATAAGGTTTCGGGGAATTCTTTGCTCTGTTAGCGCTTGCCTTCCATCGGTTCCATCCCTTACTGTCTGTTCCTCTGCCCGTTCCGCCCTTGCCTTTAGCTTTACTCAAATGATCACTCCATTAGTGTTTGTATGTTAAAGTATGTGTCCTTGATAGTTTTGTCCAAATGGCCCGGTTGTTTAACCAAGCATGATGAACTATACAACATCGCATACAATATGTACAGGAAAAAGCTCAGGCCTTTGTTTGGCTTGAGCTTTTCCAATTTGCAAAATTAACGGCCTACCGCCCTGAGCGTCCTGCACGTCTAAATATCCATATAATCAAGTTCAACTCGTTCCGTTTGCTCGCTATACTCCTCTTGCTCTTCCCGTCCACTTTGCTCCTCAAGATCATCCTCGGCTATGTTTTGCAAATCAAGCGCGTTGATACTAAGGATTGGATAAATTTGCGTCGCAGCGATTTGCATCGCTTGCTTTTTCATAAATTTGGGCGATCCTTCGGTATCTTCATCATAGACAAGAAGTATGCCATCTGTATTTCGCAGCAGAAATTTGTCGCGTTCCTTGAATTGCCAAGGCCCTTCATATTTCGTTTTCGTTATACTGTTCACATAATCGACGCGTCCAATGACGCTGTTATAGATGTTCTTTTTATCATCGCTCCACTTTTCCTCTTGCTCCAGAAAGGGAGTGATAACAGCAATTTTAAGCTCTTTATGAATTTGCTTGAGTTCCAACGCCGCTTCTGCGGCCCAGAGCTCTACACCCCATTGACCGCTAACAATGACCCATTCCAAACCTTCATCTATAAGGGCATGGAGTTTCTTTTTAATCGCTTTTTTGATAATGGCAATGCCTGGATGCTTCAATGAGAATATGCCAAGCTCAGACGCTTTATAACCCGTTATTAAAACCCGTTTCAATGGGGGGTACACCACCTTGTTCACAGTCCGTTTCAGGTTAGCATACTTGGTTTCGTTTATAAAGTCTTAATTTCTATTTGAGCCCAGTGTTCACAGCGTATCACCAGCCTGATACGTTAAAATTTGAAATACGCCCTTGCATTGTTATAAGAGATTCCTTCAACAAGCTGCTCCAGCAGTTCCTCGTCGTTCGGGAATTCGCCCGCTTCCACCCATTCTCCGAACAAGTTACAGAGAATTCTGCGGAAGTACTCATGTCTAGTATAGGACAAGAAGCTTCTCGAATCGGTCAGCATGCCTACGAAACGCCCTAGCAAACCAAGGTTAGCTAACGTCTTCATCTGCTGGATCATGCCATCTCTTGTGTCATTGAACCACCATGCAGCTCCAAGCTGAATTTTGCCTGCGATACCATCTCCTTGGAAACTGCCCATGAGTGTGCCAAGAATATCGTTGTCACGAGGATTCAAGGAATACAGAATCGTTCTCGGCAGCGCATCGCCCAGGGCCAGAGAGGACAAAAGTCCTGTTAATGCGCTTGCCACCGGGCTATCATTCATGGAATCATAACCGGTATCGGGGCCTAACACACCGAACATCTTCCCATTATTGTTCCGGGAAGCGTTGATGTGGTACTGCATCGCCCAATCGAGCTTGTTATAAATGCCGCCTAAAAATAGCAAAGTGTACGTCTTATATTTTTTTTCTTCGTCCAAACTAACCGCATTGCCTTGCAAGGCAGATTGAAAAATCAGTTCAACTTCTTCCTTCGTTGTGACTGCGAAAGGCACATAATCCAAAGCGTGGTCAGAAACTTTGCAGCCTACCGAATCGAAAAAATTCGCACGGCTCTCCAGCGCAGTCAACAAATCCTCGTAACCACGAATGGTCAGACCCGAAGCTTGCTCTAGTTGGCCAATCCATGGAAGGAACGTAGCGCGATTGATTTCCAGCGCCTTGTCTGGTCGGAAGGACGGAAGCACTTGCGTATCAAAGCCTTCGATGTCTTTGATTTTAATATGATATTCAAGTGAATCTACCGGATCATCTGTTGTACAAATGACGGTAACTTTGGATTTCGTAATTAAATCTCTGGCGCGCAAATCGCCTTGTGCCAGCTTCGTATTCACCTTGTCCCAAATAACGGGCGCATTCTTTGCATTAATGACTTCATGAACATCAAAATACGTTTGCAGTTCCATATGGGACCAGTGATAAAGCGGATTGCCAATCGCCATTGGCAGCGTAGACGCCCAAGCAGCAAAACGGTCATAATCGCTTGCAGCGCCAGTGACGTTAATCTCCTCGACGCCATTTGCACGCATCATTCTCCACTTATAGTGGTCCCCGTACAACCAAGCTTCGGTTATAGTATTGAATTGTTTATTTTCATAAATTTCCTTCGGACTTAAATGGCAATGATAGTCAATAATCGGCAGATCCTTGGCAATCCCGTGAAACAAGCGAACAGCCGTATCATTCGTAAGCAAAAAATTTTCATCTAAGAATGTTTTCATGAAGCAAATTCCCACCTTTCTCAACTGCATGATCTGCTGTCTATTTTAGCCGAGTCCTATTCAAAAATCTTGTGATTTTTTGCTTTCCTTTTGTAAAATATGCAGATCTTGACCTTCATTCAATTCGCCAAATTTCGACAAACCATTTTGACATTATTTTTCATCTAATGTTATAATTTTCATTTATATCAGACTTGTCATAAATCGTTATAGAAATATCCAATTTTTAGGAAGTTGGGGTGGTAAATTAAGCATTTGAAGTACCCGTTAGACCTTGCTTTTAATAAACTTTTGGAGGTAATTTTTATGAAAAAAAGATCACGCATGTCGTTTTTCACAAAAAATCTATTGCTTTCCTCAGTAAACATTTTTTTGATTGGGATGCTATTAATCGTTTCTAGCTATTTTATTCAAAAGAGTATTCTCATCACCCAGCTCCAAAACCAAATAAAGACAGTAACTGAGGCGTGGGCTAAACAAATTGACACTGGACAAATCCAAAAAGCAATTGCTGAAAAAAGCTATAAAGGTCCAGTTCAAACTGAATTACGTACATTAATGGACTCTGTAAGTAAATATAATCCAAGTATCGCGCAAGCTTATGTATTCGGTACAGAGCTGCAGGATGGCAATAAAACTTCACTTATCGCAGTACCTACGCACCTCGTTGAACCGTTGGAGCAAGCCAAATTGAACATCGGCGATATGTATGAACAACCGAAAGTCGTTGTGAACACGGTTCAAAAGATGCTGGATACGAATGCGCCTGCTCTTTCTGACTATTACACAGACGATCTTGGCATTTGGACAACGATCACCTACCCAATCAAGGATGCCAGTGGCAAAACTTTTGCTTATTTCGCCGTAGATACGGATGCTCGCGCGATTCCTGATGGCTTGCATAAGCTGCTCATTAACGGTATTTCAATTCTCTTAGGATTTCTGGTCATCATCTTACTCATTCAATACTTCATTGTCCGTAAAACGCTGTCTCCGATTAAAGCATTGATTCACGGTATTGAAGAAGTAAGCAGCGGTAACCTTGATGTGCAAATCGCGGTCGGCAAGGACGATCTCGGTATTATTAATGAGAAATTTAACACCATGGTGCGAACAATCAATCACATGATGGTCAAAGTTCAGGAAATGTCTGTCCAAGTCGCAACGTCTGCCAAAGGACTCTATACTTCCTCGGAAGAGAACACGGAACATGTTGATAAAATAAACACGAATATGAAAAAGATCGCAAACAGTATCACCTATCAAGAGAAATCCAGCTCTGAGGGATCCCGGGCGATATCCGAAATGGCTACTGTCATTCAAACAATCGCATTCAGCTCTTCTACGCTTTCTGACGAGGCTAACCACGTTGAGAATAAATCTGCTGAAGGCGATTTAATGGTGAAAAAGATGGCTGATCAGATGCAGCTAATTACGGATTTTGTGAAAGAGACATCCGATACCGTTACTTTGCTCGACCGTCGTTCCCAAGAAATCGGAAATATTCTGGACATCATTACCGGCATTGCGAATCAAACGAATCTACTGGCCCTGAATGCGGCAATCGAAGCCTCCCGCGTTGGAGAGCATGGCAGAGGGTTTGCCGTTGTCGCTGGAGAAGTGCGCAAGTTAGCGGAACAATCCCAGCAATCGGCTAATCAAATATCTGCCTTAATTACAGAAATTCAAGGTGGCATTCATCAGGCTGCCCAATCTATGAGTCATGGCAATCTGGTTGTAACTGAGGGGATGACCATAGCCAAACAAACAGGTCATTTATTCACTGAAATTTTACATGCCACGAAAGAAGTTTCTGGACAAATTCAAGGAGTTTCCAGTGCGGCCCAAGAAATGTCTGCTGGAACCGAAGAGATTTCAGCTAGCGCAGATGAATTGAATCAAGCGGTCAGTCAAACGGCAGCAAGCGCGAACGAGATCACTCATTCTATTGAAGAGCAGAAGCATTATATGGAAACGATCGTAAATTCGTCTAATCAATTGTCTGCTACAGCGGACGAGCTGAAAGAATTAATGAAGCAATTCCGAGTCAAGAAAATATAACCTGGAGGGCCATACAATGACGCTATTTAAATCGCCCTCCCCTCTTTCTAATCAATCCGACACTCCTGTCCTTCAGATACCGTTTGATGGAAAGCGCGAATTCCGCACCTTCCAAGTGGACACTCTGCAGGTCTCGTTGGACGATACGCTGAACCAGAAGCTATTACAACGAGTTGGACATGACGGAGGGGCCATAGATCCTCTATCCTTGTTCCTAACTGTCTATGTGTCATGGATATATCGATTATCGGGGGAAAATGACATTCGGGTAGGCACTTCGGGCGGACTTCATTCCGCCTTGGTTCCTATCCAAGTATCCATGCAAGAAAATGATCAATTTCAAAAGCTTAGGCATGCTATTACCAAGCAGTTAGCCACTCCAATCCTGCCTGAGGATTCATTCATCGATACAATCTTTGTCGTAAATGAACAGGTCGAGATGAAGCAGCCATTCTTGCTAGGCTGGCATATCATCACCAGTGGAAATCAATGGAACCTTCAGGTTAGCTATGATAAATCCTTATGGAAAGAAACCACTATACAACGTTATATCCATATTTATAACAAACTACTAGAAGCTGCTTTAGATAATGAATATCTACCTATCGGAGCGGTCCCTATTTTATCGTATGACGAGATCGCACTGTACCAAAGCTTGAACGACACAGCCTTTGAATACCCTCGTAATCGAACGATGCACCAGCTATTTGAGGATATCGCACTGGCGCATGGAGAGCGACCCGCTCTTTCTTCATTGTCAGGGATATACAGCTACAAATCGCTCAATGAGAAAGCGAACCAAGTTGCCCGCCTCCTCCTGAATAAAGGGCTGCATAAGGGAGATTTTGTTGCTATTTTCATGGAGAGAAGCCTGGAAACAATCATTAGTATACTGGGTATTCTCAAGGCTGGCGGCGTGTATGTGCCTGTTGATCCTGAATATCCGCAAGAACGCATCAGCTACATGATGGAGGATACGAACTGCCGCTTTATGCTCACGAAAGCTCCTTATTTGGAAAAGTCTAATCAACTAGGCAGTGAATTACCTGCTACATTTGAGATTATGCTCGTGGATGAAGGACTCGATTGCTTGGAGAAGACCAATCCAGAGGTTGAGGTACAGCCTGAGGATCTTGCTTATATTATTTATACATCAGGTTCTACAGGTAAACCCAAGGGAACGCTGCTTGCTCATGAAGGAGTCGTCAATTTAGGCACCTTCATAAGGCACACCTTTCAGATTACCGAACATGATGTGTTGACCCAATTCGCAACTTTTAGTTTCGATGCCTCTGTCTGGGAAACGATTAGCGCTCTATTCAGCGGGGCTCATCTTGTCTTATTAGGAGCCGAAGAGCGTATCTCCGTTGAAGCCTTCGCTGATGCCGTTGAAAGAACGCGCGCTACAATTATTCCTGCCGTGCCTACCGTCTTCTTCAATCAACTGGCTATGCATCTCTCTGAAGAAGGCTACCGCAAACTGTCAACTGTGAAACAAATCATGACAGCAGGCGAAGCGCTTTATGGCGAACAGGTCCGTGCTTTTCAGCGCAAATGCAGCGAGCAAATCGACATCTATAACTTATACGGTCCCACAGAGTGCACGGTTGGAGCCACCTTTCATCGCGTGAGTGGACTCATTCCCGAGGAATTAACACATATTCCAATTGGTAAGCCCAATGGCAACTATCGTGTTTACATCGTGAATGAAGAGCAGCAGCTGTGTCCGATCCATGTTCCAGGTGAGCTGTACATCTCGACGATTGGCCTCGCTAAAGGCTATTTGAATCAGCCTGATAAAACAGCCAGCGCCTTCACCGCCAGTCCTTTTGCAGCGGATGAAAGGGTCTATCGAACTGGAGACATTGTGAAGCTGCTGGAAGACGGTACGATTGAGTATGTCACTCGGAGAGACTCCCAGATTAAAATCCGCGGTCATCGGATTGAGATTGGTGCCATTGAAGATAGCTTCGCGAAATTCCCGAACGTACATAGCGCCGCGGTCATCCCTAGAAAAGACAACAACGGCCAAAATATGCTGGTTGGTTACTTTACTTCCATGAATGGAAGTCGTATAGAGCCAACGGCCATCAAGAAGTTTTTGAACGAAAAGCTGCCTGCGTACTATGTACCGCGTTCAATTTGCCAATTAGAGACCATGCCACTTTCACCTACTGGCAAAATTGAGCGGAAGCTGCTGGCTACCTTTGAGCTAATCGAGGAACAGGAGCAGTTGTCTGCCTCTTATGCGGCATTGACCGAATTACAACAGCAAATTGCCGCTGCTTGGAAAGACGTTCTTGGCGTGCAATCCGCCAATGCTCAGGACGATTTCTTCCTCATCGGAGGAGACTCCCTTGATGTCATTCAGGTGCTTGTCCACTTGAAGCCCCTGTATCCGGCCTTAACAATTAATGATTTGTTTCAGTATAAAACGATGGAACAATTGGCCACACGTATGGAACAGGTATCTGAAGTCGCGGCAACGGCAACGATGCTTGACGCCAAGCTGGAAAAGCTGGATCATCAGCATGCAGCAATTAAAGTCCTTAACGAGCATCCCGTCATAGCGACAACAACAGCTTTCCAGAACCAAGCTGATACACCACCTGCTAATGTCCTTCTCACAGGCGCATCTGGCTATCTCGGCTCTCATATCCTGTATGAAGTCCTGATCCGCAGTCATGCACAGGTGCATGCGCTAGTGCGCAACACGTCTTCCCTGACAGGAATGGACAGACTTCAAGAGATCATGACGCACTACTTTGGCGAAGATGTGCTTACGCTTATGGAAGGACGCGTTCACGTGCTGGAAGGTAATTTGGAGCAGCCGCGCCTGGGCTTACAAGAAGCGGACTATACGAAGCTATCTCAGTGTGTCCAAGCCATCTTCCACGCTGCGGCTGACGTTCGGCATTTCGGGGACAATGACCAATTCGACAGAACGAATGTGCAAGGCACACGCCATCTCTTAGAGCTAGCCGAATCTCGAAAGGGCATTCGATTCCATCACGTTTCAACGATCAGTGTGCCTGAGGATCTCGCACATAGCGGGCATTGGGACGAAGTAGAATTGTCTGGGGAAATGCCTTCTGGGCTTCACCTTGCTAACGTATATAGCGACAGTAAGCTGCAAGCGGAGAAACTTGTGCTGGATTCCTCCAAAAGAGGGCTTGCCGTGACCTTATATCGTCCTGGCAATTTAACCTGCCATTCCGAAAACGGCCGCTTCCAACGCAATATTGACAGCAATTCTTTTTATCGCATGATCAAGGCGATGCTGCTGCTTGGCAAAGCGCCCAAAGCGAACTGGTACGTTGACTTTACGCCCATTGATTATGGGAGTAAAGCGATGGTGGAACTTGCTTTTCAACCCGAGACAATCGGTCAAGTGCTTCATATCTGCAATCCGAATCAAATCCTGTATACCGATTTGATTCAAATGATTAATGCTTGTGGTTACCCGGTGGAAACGATGGATTTCGCTTCGTATACCAAATGGCTGCTTGATCCGACTATACCTAAGGATCGAGCCGCTCTGCAATTAGCCATGGCCCAGCTGGAGGGCGATGGAGCCAAAGATTCGATCTATCAGTACGGGTGTCCGGCAACCTCAGCCTTCTTGGCCGGTACCTCAGTAAGCTGCAAGGAGATAGATTTAACTTTCATCCAATCCATGATCGCTTATGCGGTGAATATCGAATATTTCCCAAAACCTTCAAACGTCTCTAGTATGGCGACCCTGTTCTAAGCCGTCCTTGACTAAAGGTAGCGAGCCTCTTTCACATGTACCATGAAAGGGGCTCGCTGCCTTCATACTTTTCCAACTCCTACATGTCAGGCTTTGTGTTTAAGGGATTGGCTGCCCTACGTCCGTCCCTGCATGTATTTCCTCCGGCCATGTTTCGGAAACGCTTGGCACATGCCGCGGCTTATAGTTAATGACATCCGAGGAAGATATCGATACGTAGATCCTCCCTCTTAGGGCCGCTGCTCTGATTAAGATAGGCTGGTTATAGTTGTTCGTGAAGCTAAAGTCAGGTCCCCCCCAGTTCACGGTCGCATCCCGTCCTGGCGGAACATAAGGGACTGACCTGCTGTGGGAATAACGCTCAATCACCTGCAAGCCCGCTCGATCAACCGCATTAAAAAGGGTTGAAGAAATTTGACAAATCCCTCCACCGATCCCTTCCGAGTACTCACCGCGCACAATAACCTTTGCTTGCTTGTACCCTCTAGTCGCCGTTCTGATCCCAACAACTTCGTTAAAGGAAAACGTTTTGCCTGGTAAGACCACGTAATTATTAATAGCCCTAGCAGCCAAACCGATATTATGGAAGCGATTTTTGTTATTGGGATTAAAATAGGTCACATAATATCCAATGGGGTTTACACGGATATTGGCCAACATCTCACTATCTACGTTCGGATAAATTGCTAATTGCGGCACTTCAAATTGCAAAGGCCCTTGACCATAGTAATGATCGTAGAACTTCTTTTCAAAAGCTTGGCGATCCAGCTTCGCCCCCGTTATTTCACGGACAATATTGCCAGCATCGTTAATGGATGCATTGACTGGTTTTCGGTAAACCTTTTTTTCTATTTCGGTCATTAAACGGTCTAATTGATCAAGAGCGACAATCGGCACATCAATCAACTGAACTGAATATTGCGCTCGATCCATAGTTGCGATACGTTTCCCGCTTTCTTCGGTAATTATCGAATTGGGTAGTTCATTTTGTTGTAAGAAAAGAACCAAGCCTGCGATCCAACCATAATTCACGAATTCATACACCCCCACCCACTATTGTAAACAATTGAAAACATTCCATACTATGTAAATCAGGTTTCCTTAATCGATATTTGTAAAAAAATTCCTTGTATAAAAAGGTTGAACCCAAACCTGATTATTCTTATAATAGAAGGCTGATCGTCGTAAAGAGAATGGCAAGGAGTGGATAGATGTGCCACGTAAGCCTGATGGCATTAATCGTGTATATGTTCGTTGCCCTGCATGCAGATGGTATGGGAAACGCCCAGAAACAGCGCTAGGCAACTGCTTGCGTTGCGAGAAACCCGTTAAACCGCAGACTGAAGTACCTAAAGCTGCATATCCGATCGAAAGAACTCGCAGAATCTGGGATGTCAAAAACCCAGCCTTATACAATTTAATTGTATCGAATGGTCTTCGTCTTTCTGAGTTTGCTGAATTGATCGGTGTTTCCGTTAGAATGGTAGAGCGGTACGTTTATCAAGGATCTTATCCCAAAGAACCTGTACGGCAGCGTATGGCTGATCTCTTTGATTGCCCGCAAGAGCAATGCTTCCCTAGTGAAAATAACGAATAGTAGCGAGAAGAGCCCCGTTGTTATCTGGGCTCTTTTCGCTACTATTCGTCAACGGTAAAATAAATTTGACAGACGTAAGCGGACAGCGTTAAGTTAAACCTATACCTTTATAGGGGAAAGCCTTCGTTCAACACACCTTTAGAAAAACGAAGCAAGGCCATATTCAGCTCCTGATTGGGCTGGGCGTTAAGGCAGGTATCAGGGATATCCTACTCGCTAGCGGTCAAGTACAACCTAACGATACCATCTGGGTTGAACTGCCAACTGAGTCTCATCTACCGCTCGAACGCGTCTAATGAAGGTACACATCATAGAGGAGGAACGATAATATGAGTCTAGAAACTAATCTTGAGAAATATGCTGAACTTACGGTTCGCGTAGCTCTAAACATTCAACCTGGACAGACACTATGGATTAACGCCCCTATTCACTCCCCGCAGCTCGTTCGCTTAATTTCCCAAAAAGCGTACGAAGTCGGCGCTAAACACGTGAATATTGAATGGCAAGATGAGATATCCACACAAATTAAATATAAGTATGCACCCGCCGAAGCATTCAATGAATATCCCGCATGGCGAGCCCAAGCGCTTAATGATCTCGCTGCTTGCAATGGCGCTTACTTATTAATCGATTCCAGCGATCCTGAGCTGCTGAAGGATGTTGATCCTAGCCGTACGTCAGCATTTTCCAAAGCAGCGGGCCCTGCCTTAGTGAAGTGGAGAGAAAGCATGTCCGCCTACAAAATGACTTGGTCGATCATTGCAGCTCCTTCATCCACATGGGCCAAAAAAGTATTCCCTCACCTGGAGGAGGAAGCGGCTATTACCGCGTTGTGGGATGCCATCTTCCAAGCGTCACGTGTCGATCAAGACAACCCTGTACATACCTGGCATGCACATAATGATACCCTTCGCAACAAAAGAGAGCTGCTTAACGAGAAGCAATACCGGAAAATTCATTACCGCGCTCCTGGAACCGAGCTTACGGTGGAGCTCCCTGAGAATCATATTTGGCGCGGTGGCTCTGCAACGAATGGAACGGCCAATTTCGAATTTAACCCGAACATTCCGACAGAGGAAGTATTTATTTCTCCGCATAAGAACGGCACGCAGGGTACGGTGCGGAGCACGAAGCCATTAAGCTACCAAGGCAACCTGATTAACAACTTCACGATTACCTTTGAGCATGGAAAGGTTATTGATTACAAGGCTGAACAAGGCTATGAGGCCCTCAAAGCGATGATTGAAATAGATGAAGGCGCTCATTATTTAGGCGAGATTGCTCTCGTTCCGCATCATTCACCGATCTCAAACTCAAACCTTATCTTCTTTAATACCTTGTTTGATGAAAATGCGTCCAACCACTTGGCCTTAGGCCGCTCTTTCCCGACTTGTATAGAAAACGGGACGGATAAGTCCAAAGAAGAGTTGTCGCAAGCAGGATTGAACGATAGTCTCATCCATGTTGACTTTATGATCGGCTCTGCCGAAATGGATGTCGACGGTGAGCGAGCGGATGGCAGCATCGAACCTATTTTCCGAAATGGAAACTGGGCTCTATAGGAAAGTTAAAAAAGGACATGGAGTTTAATCCCACGTCCTTTTTTGCTTTAAATTTCTATTTGCATCCCTTTTTGCATTTTCCTCAGCATATAGTAAGAAAGCATAACAAACAAGAAGACTACGACCGATTTAATACTGCCCATTGGGTTTCCGACCGCATTTTCCGACCAAAATGCAGCAATACAATCAATAGCAAACCCGGCATATGCCCATTCTTTTAGCCTATAATTTTTCGGAACAAGAAGAACAATGATACCTATAAGTTTTGCTATTCCAAGCATAGTCAGAAAGTAGGCTGGGTAACCCAACAGCTGCGTAGTTTCTACTAATGTTTTTGGTGACCGAGCAATCTCATTGACGGCACTGAGTAAGAATCCTATGAGCGTACAAATAGTGATTACCCAATACGTAATTTTTATTTTTTTCATAATCGTAACTCCTCGTATCGTTTTTTGGAATTTGTCTAACTTCAATGATTTCCTAATCCTTTCGTGCTCGGTTAAATCTCACAGCTATTCGTTTATCTGTGCTCCGGCTATCCTCCCTTAATTTCTTACACTCTGATTCTATCAAGAACAGAACGTAAGCAAATCTGTGAAAAGTCATGTTTGCGCAAAGAAAAAGGCAGAACGTTTGATCGCTAAAGCATGATTAATCTCACGCTCTATGCCAAAAGTCATGCCCATTGAATTACATTTGATGGCGAACCGAAAATACGGCTGCTTGTGTTCGGTCTCTTAGCCCTAGCTTAGCTATGAGGTTCGAAACATGATTTTTCACTGTACCTTCCGTAATAACAAGAAAACCAGCAATCTCTTTATTATTTAATCCTTGGCCCAATAAAGCTAATACCTCTTTCTCACGCTCAGTCAGAAGCCCCAATCCTACTGGCTCAGTCCTACTTAGTGGATGGGCTTTATCCGGGTTCCATTCTGACATTTTTTTCAACTCGTTCATAAGTGTTACCGTTATATCTGGTTGAAGTACAGTGCCGCCATTGTATACCGTTTGAATCGCACTTACGATGGCCTCAGATGGCATGTCCTTCAACAAATAGCCATGCACGCCTTTTTCCAAAACTCGTAAAATTAACTCAGCGTCATCGAAGGTCGTTAGAATCAGCACTTTCGTTTCTGGTAAATGCTTGAGAATCAATTCAGCCCCTTCCACACCATCCATGCCCGGCATTCGGATATCCATCAACACAACGTCAGGTCGCCATTCAAGCGCTTTGGTATAGGCATCTCTTCCATCCACAGCCGTTCCTATCACTTCCATACCCGCTTCCAAGCCGATGATGGTCGCAAGCCCCTCTCTCATAAGCCGTTGATCGTCTACTACCAGGATTCTCACTAAATAGCACGCTCCATTTTCATTAAAGAATAAGGGAGTTGCACTTCGATAGCAAAACCCTTGCGATGATCCATGTAAACATGCACTTCCCCATGCAATTCTTCCACTCTTTCTTTCATATTAATGAGACCAAAGCCCGGCTTAAGTTCAACAGGAAGATCTCCGTCATTACGTATGCACAGAGAAAAGCCGTTCTCCGCATAGACTAGCCTGATTTTCACATTTTTCGCATGACCGTGTTTCTGAGCATTCGTAAGTGATTCCTGTACAATTCGATAGGCCGTTATTTGGAGATTGCCTGATAGTGCGACTGGAATCCCAATCGATTCAAAAACGGTTTGAACCTCAGTAAATTGGGTAAACTCCTCTGATAGCGTTGCAAGACTATCATTTAATGAAGCAGACTTAACCGGTTCATCCCGAATAGCCCTTACCGAGAGCCGGACCTCTTGCAATGACGATCTAATTAAATCTTCACATGCCAGATAGGTTTGTTCACTACGTAATGAATCCAATCCGCTTAGCTTGCGAGCCGCTTGCATTTGAATCAATAATGCCGTCAGTTTATGACCTACAGTATCATGAATATCCCGCGCAATACGCACTCTTTCCTTCGTTGCAGCCCACTCCTCCGTTTTGAGCGCATAGTCCTGTAGTCGTTCATGAGATTGCATCAATTGTGCATACAACTGCATGGTATCATTACGTGCGCGTTGATAATAATTGATTAAAGAGCTGACAATTCCTGCGAAAACAATAAAAGAACAGGAAATAAAATAACCAATTTCATCGAATTTTTTATATAATTGCCAATCAATGCTACCCATCGTAACAACATACACGACCAGTAACAGCAGGCATGTACCGATAAGCATTCGGGTATTTTTTAATAACATTAAAATCGCCAAGGCTGTAATTCCAATGAATAAATGATTCGGGAATTTCCCGCCAATATAAACATAACCATAGGAAGCGGATACCAAGAAATCGATGATAAGGATGGGAAAAAGCCAAGTCTGTTTTTTTTTCATCTTAAGGTAAAATAAATTAATCAAAAGGAACACCATCATTGAAATGACGACAAAACTTAATCTCCAAAAAATAGTCATCGAATTTTCAAAATAAAAAACACCTGTTAAAGCTAAATCAAAGATTAGTTTTAACCCGAACAATACTCGCCATGAAAGAGGGCTCTTTCTTATTCGATCCGTTTCTTGAATCATCCTTTCTTACTCACCTCACCATTTGTGATTCCTATTAAAGCGATTATAGCATACAACGCATTAGAAACATTTGGTGTTAATTTCAGACTAGACGATGTACCATTTCACCCATCTTTATTAATAAAATATCCCCCACTAGCCAGTGGCCAGCAGGGGAATATGTATGTAAACTCACAAAACAGCCATCATCGGCGATCCGCCCGCCATCCCTTCAGTACACCATCGAATCCATCGTATATAAATAAATACTCTGTAACCTTTTTGTGCCTACTTCCCAATCGCTCCTCAACTCGTTATGATGAAGATTGTCGAATAAAAACGAAACGAGGAATACAAGGTGAATTCTTTTCCATCAATTAAAACAATTAGTCTTACGATTCTGCTCATCTTGATTTGGGCCTTCTCTTGGCCGATTTATAAACTAGCTCTCCCCTACACACCACCGCTACTGTTTGCGGGCTTGCGAACTTTGTTAGGAGGGCTATTGCTTACTCTCTTTCTACTAAAGCAGTGGAGACTGATTCGTTGGCGTGAAAATAAATTCATTTACATCGTCTCCTCTGTACTCAACGTGATTTTATTTTATGGCTTACAAACGGTAGGTCTCCAGTACTTACCATCTGGCTTATTCTCGGTAATCGTCTACCTGCAGCCTGTCCTTATCGGCATTATGGCTTGGTTATGGCTTGGAGAATCCATGTCGTTGATCAAAATCATAGGGCTGCTGATCGGGTTTATCGGTGTCATTACGGTGAGTTCCGGAGCGTTGTCGGGGCACATATCGATTATCGGTATCGTCATAGCCTTAGTAACGTCGTTAAGTTGGGCTACGGGTACGGTCGTCGTGAAGAAAATAGGAACGAATACGAATCGGATGTGGCTTGTAGCCTTTCAATGTTTGATCGGAGGGTTCGTATTGTCAGGGGCAGGGCTGCTCACGGAGCAATCCTCACATATAGTTTGGAGTAACCCCCTATATTTGACCGGATTAATCTATGGGGCCATCGTAGGTATTCCCTTATCATGGATTATTTACTATAAGCTTATGAACGCAGGTGAAGTAAGCAAAGTCGCTTCCAGTACATTTCTAGTTCCGCTGCTTGCCGTCTTTATCGGTACGCTCGTTCTCCATGAGCCGTTTACATACGCCCTTCTTGTAGGACTCCTGTTCATTGCGGCTAGTATTTACCTGGTGAATCGTTCTGCCGCATGAATGCAATCGCTCGGAAACACATTTCCGAATTTGTGGATTTCTTGCCGAACGTAATGGCCCTGTTCACTGCTAAAACTATGTGCATGGGTAGGTTATATGAACTCCTATGAAGATTACTTCCTTCTCTAGAACAAAGAACATCCCCTTCCATCATGTAGATGAAAAGGGATGTTCTTTGTTCTAGCTTATTATTCGGTCGGCAGCAGTAATCTTTCGCCGGCAATACCCGGTGTGGTCATCTGAATCGGATCCAGGATTTCCTCGATTTCCTCAGGCGTCAGAAGCTGTTTCTCTAGGATCAGCTCTTTTAACGACAATCCCGTACGAATCGCTTCTTTCACTAATTGAGCAGCTACTTCATAGCCTAAGTGCGGGTTCAAAGCTGTTACAATTCCGAAACTTTGTTCAACATAAGTTCTGCAACGCTCCCGATCCGCTTCCATGCCCTCTACCGCGAATCGTTCGAACACCTCAGCAGCGTTACGCATGATTTTCAAGGATTGCAATAAATTGAAAGCGATTACGGGACCCATTACATTAAGCTCGAATTGTCCTGCTTCACAAGCCAAACAGATGGTATGATCGTTGCCAATCACTTGAAACGCCACTTGATTAACGACTTCAGCCATAACCGGGTTCACTTTACCTGGCATGATCGATGAACCTGGCTGCCTTGGCGGAAGCTTAATTTCGCCTAATCCTACTTTCGGGCCGGAAGCCATCAAGCGAATATCATTGCAAATTTTCGATAAATTAACCGCACAAACCTTTAATGCAGCAGAGAGCTCGGTATAAGCATCCATGTTTTGTGTAGCATCGACAAGATGCTCAGCCAGTTCAATCGGAAGCTCTGTTTGCTCTTTCAAATGCAGCATGACGCTTTCAACGTAAGCCGGACTGGCATTAAGGCCTGTGCCTACTGCGGTTGCTCCCATATTAATAGTAAGCAGTCCCTCGGAAGCTTGTGTAATCCGTTTAATATCCCGCTGAATCACACGCGCATAAGCTCCGAATTCTTGCCCCATGCGAATAGGCACTGCATCCTGCAAATGCGTTCTTCCCATTTTGATCACATCATCAAATTCGATCTCTTTACGCGCAAATGCAGATTGAAGCGTTTTCATAGCTGCAAGCAGTTGATCAGCCAAACGAAAAGCAGCTATCTTAACGGCCGTTGGGATGACATCATTCGTAGACTGCGACATATTCACGTGATTATTCGGGTTGCAATGGAAATAATTGCCCTTCTCTTGGGACATCAGCTCTAGCGTACGATTCGCTAACACTTCATTCATATTCATATTGATGGAGGTTCCTGCACCGCCCTGAATAGAATCTACGATAAACTGGTCTACTAATCGTCCTTGCCTTACTTCCTCAGCCGCCGCAACGAGCTGCTCGCCAATTCTTCTTGGCAGCATGTGTGTGTCCATATTCGCCAACGCGCACGCTTTTTTCACTTCAGCCAAAGCTGTTATGAGCTCTGTATGTATAGTTACGCCAGTGATCGGAAAATTCTCAATCGCACGTATCGTCTGAATACCATAATACGCTTCCGAAGGAACCTGTTTTTCACCCAAAAAATCTTTCTCGATCCGATAACTCATCAAACGCACCATCCTTTTACTTGTCATCTGCTCGACATGACGCAGGAGATACAGCCTCTTACTCGCCGTTCATCGAATCAATTCGCTATGTGATGCTGCGTCTCCTGCTCACTTCGATCATAATTATCCAATGGTCAATATATTGTCATTTTTGAAAAAAAATCCGACCAAACTGCTGTGGAATATGGAAATTTACCTTCCCTGTCGGAGACCATGCCCAGTAGTGCCGATTCCCTTGCTCATCATCGTCAATTCGATAAAGATTCCAATTCCACGTCGTACCGGATTCCGGCGTCACACCCAAATCTGCGAAGGGAATATGCAGCTCATACATCCTCCATCCCTCCGTATCGGTGGATATCTTCGTAACCAAACCAGGGGCATGCCATGAGGTATCCACTGTTTTGGCGCCAGCCAAATCATTATGGACTAACGCATCGAATACGACATTACGAGGGCTCACTTCAAGCTCATAATAAACGCGGCCTGTTCCGCTTGTGTCGATAAAAGCTTCCACGACATCTTCTAAAAAAATAGGATCATCATGCTGCTCCATCGTCGCCACCACATGATCATCCTCACATTCAAAACGGATCAACAAAGCCATCTGCGTCCAGCACGCGCGAACGCGGGTCATTAAACGCGGGCTTTCTCCTGTTACCAC
Organism: Paenibacillus sp. SYP-B3998; assembly: GCF_010820665.1. Taxonomy (GTDB): domain Bacteria; phylum Bacillota; class Bacilli; order Paenibacillales; family NBRC-103111; genus Paenibacillus_E. The sequence continues at coordinate 105,444 of NZ_JAAIKC010000006.1, forward strand.
TTCGCGCAAAGAAACAGCTTCGATCTCTTCCCATCGAGGATTTACATTGTCGCTGTCAACAAATCGGCATTCATAACGCATGCGTTCTCCTCCTTTACCTACGCTTGTAATCATACTGAAAACCCCGTAAAAAGTAAAAACTCCCCTAAGGGAGCTGTATCCTTCAATTTTTGTAAACCAGATTAATATCGTGCTTCACTTTCATAAGACTGGACACTTGATCCCTTGTTTGGGAGTCGCTGTTGATTAAGCAGGAATGATCAAGCTTATCGATCGTTTCAACACGAAGATTTTCATATTTTTTTTTAGCTGTTTCAATTTTGCTCATTACGTTCCGCATCATCATCACGAACGTGATGCAGCCTAATAAGGAGAATACCATGTATCGATTGGCTAGCAGCATATCTAGCATCGCCATCACATTACCGCCTGAACTTATAAGGATTGTCCGATAAAAGATGAGGGTGAAGTATACACATAAACATGCCGCCACCATCACATAAATAGGCAGTGAGCTTCTGAGCTTATCCAACTTAATCTTGCGCTCCTGCAATTCATCGAGCATTTTACTTGTATCCTCTGACAGATTGAGTTCCGACCATTTCATTGGACATTCCCCCCTTTTCTACCCATCCTATGCACTGAGCTATACAAACAGAATCGTTACTATACATACCTCCAGTAAAAAATGAAAAAACTGCCGAGACGCGAAGTCTCGACAGTTTGTACACACAGCTTCCTCTACACGAGGATATCGTCATCTCTCACTTCTTAAGGCAAGTTGACTAAGAACGGTTTTACCGTATTAGCAAAATTATAGTTGCTAGTCGCATCCCAGTTAATTGACCATGTCATTGCGCCGCGAATCGTCGGATACTTCGCCACTGGCTTATAGCTTCCGCAGCTGTTGCCATTTGCCAAGCAATCCAATGCATTATTCACTACAGCAGGGGACACATACCCACCGCCCGCAGCTGATGGGACCGCTGGAACGCCAAGCCCAAGCTTGTTCGCTGGAACCCATTGAAGAATAAGGTCGGTCAATGCGGTTAAGAAGTTAACCGTACCTTGCGAATAACACTGACCATCCCGACCAAGCATGCATCCAGAATTATAGTACTGAGTATTAATAACCGTAATAATGTCGCTCAGGTTCGTATACAACTGCATATAGCTCGTATTCTGACTTTGCATGTCGATCGTTTGCGGTGCCATCGTTAAGATGAAACCAGACCCCACGCTTTGTTGAATTTGGCGAATAGCCGTTGTTAAATTCGGAACGTTCATTCCGTTCTCCAGATCGATATCAATCCCATCGAATCCGAATTCATTAATCAAACCTAGCATACTGCTTACAAAGTTACTCACATTCGGAGAAGCGCTGCCTAGATTGATGTTGCCATTTTGCCCGCCAACAGAAAGAATGACCTTCTTGCCTTGTGCATGCTTAGCTTGAATGTCGCTAATGAGATTAGCATTCGTGTAACCGCCCAGTGCCGTAGACAACGCCGAATCTACGCTGAACACGACTCCGCCTGGCTTCGTAACGTCCATATCTGCAAACGCCACCGCAATGATGTCATATTGACTTGGTACAGCGCTAAGCTTAATATTGCTTGAATTATTAATGAAATTATGCCAATATCCTGTCAGTATATGTGCCGGCAGTTGACCGCCGCCGCCGCTTTGCGTGGTTCCGTTCACGGATGCGCTTGCTGCCGAGATATTGCCCGCAGCGTCTTTCGCTTTGACCGTGAAAGCGTAGGTTGTGCTTGCTGCAAGTCCTGTAACCGTAGCAGAAGTACCCGTCACGGAAACAGCTAACGTTCCTCCTTTGTATACGTCATACCCTGTTACGCCTACATTATCTGTTGATGCGCTCCAAGATAAGGACACGCTAGAGGCAGTAGTTGCAGTTACGCTTACATTTGTTGGTATAGTTGGCGCTTGTGTATCTGCTATTGTATTCGTCGTACCGTTAACAGAGTTGCTAGCCGCTGATACGTTACCAGCCGCATCCTTCGCTTTAACTGTGAAAGCGTAAGTCGTTCCTGCACTTAAACCTGAGTTGGTATAAGCTAACGTAGTGCCGGAAACACTTCCCGCTAAGGTCGTACCGCGATATATGTCATATCCGGTTACAGCGACATTATCCGTAGCTGCCGTCCAAGACAAAGAAATACTCGATGCGGTGGTCCCAATCACCTGAAGCCCGCTAGGCGCAGTAGGCGCTTGCGTATCGCCGCCTGCTGTATTAGTTGTCGCGCTAACGGAGTTGCTAGCCGCCGATACGTTACCAGCCGCATCCTTCGCTTTAACTGTGAAGGCGTAGGTCGTGCCAGCAGTTAAACCTGAATTGTTATAAGTTAGCGTAGTACCGGAGACACTTCCCACTAAGGTCGAACCGCGATATACGTCATATCCGATTACAGCAACATTATCTGTGGCTGCAGTCCAGGACAAGGAGATGCTTGATACTGTGGTTCCAGTCACCTGAAGGCCGCTAGGCGCAGTAGGCGCTTGCGTATCGCCGCTACTTGCGATAGGTTGCCATAATGCAGCCACGACGGGAGGTTCCCATCCTGCCAAAGATGTATGTCCTTGTAAGCACTTATATTGGCTGCTGCCATAAGTAACGGTATCATTTGTCGCATAAGCAACATTAGGTGCCCATACCCCTCGGTCAGCGGCTGCTGCCATCATCGGAATTAATGCAACAAACATAACCGCAATAAGTAGAATTGAAAACGCTTTCTTTAATAAAAACGATTGACCACTCGAAGCACTTTTCATCATAATCCTCCTTTAATTTCATTCTTCGGCTACTTCGTTCAATGCTACAGCATGTCCCCCCTTACGAAATAACGTCGCATTATGACCAAAACCAACGAAGTTTCAGTAATTAAATTTAACCATGAAAGGGCGCTTGAGAGTAGGGACAAATTCATATTCATGGGGAATAAATTTATATTTCGTTCTTATCATTGATTTAATGGATAAAACAAAAAAAGCCAAAGTTCGTCTCATCGAGTTCTTGAGACTTCCTTTGGTTTTCCATAATTTCGAAACGGCTTCTAGAACCGTCTTTTACCCATCAGGAACTTCTTATTGCCTTTTTTAGCCGTAACAGGCACATGCTTGTAGCTGCGAACCATCGAATTTTTGCATAATGGACAAGTTGGTAAAGCTTCCGTAACGAATTCTTTGCGAACCCATGCTTTACAATCTGTCGCTTTACATTTCCAAATTTCTATCTGTTCTACTTCTTGCTTCGGTTCTTCTGCAGTGTCGGGTGCTGTCTTTCGTATCGTTGTTGATGTAGGCATTTCAATAAGTTCTCCCTGTTCGTTTAATTAGACTACTTATTATTATACAGATCGAAAACAATATCAAGTCTTTAGGATGTTCAATTTTAATTACCAGTGGTAAAATGGAAATAGCATTTACAAATTAGACACAGATACAAAGGTAGGAAGCCCCATGTCGAATTTACTTCATGAATGGAAGTTACAGTTTCAAGGGTACAGCCGGAATCTTCTTTTGTTTTTTTGGTTTAATTTTGTTTGGAATTTGGGAATGGGGATGTTCGGACTGGTATATAATCTTTATGTCAAGAGTCTCGGCTATGATCAAACCATGGTCGGTAACATCGTTGGCATGAGCTCATTAGCAGCAGCCATTATTCTAATCCCAGCTGGCATTATGAACGATCGATTTGGACCTAAACGGGTTATTTCATTCGGTCTTTTTTTTGTTATTGCCGCTTTGAGTGCAAGATCCTTGATTGAAGCTAGGGAAGGTATGCTTGTCACTGCCTTCTTAGGCGGTATGGCATTAGCCATCGTTTCCGCAACGATTTTGCCCTTTATGGCCAATAATTCAACCCCTCAGCAGCGTGTTCATTTGTTTAGTTTCAATATGGCCCTTGTGATGGTCGCTAACGTAATTGGCATTGCGCTCGGTGGGGTACTCTGTGACTTCTTCCAATTCATGATCGGACTCGAAGAAATTCGCAGTATGCGGTCCACACTATTAATCGGCATCGGTTTAGCCGCGCTTGGCGTCATCCCGATGCTAATGTTTGAGAAGACGGAGCAAGAACTGCAAGCCCGTCGCGAGCCCCTTCAGTTGCGGCATATTTGGAAAGTACATAAAACATCGATGCAGGTCATCGGCATTTTCATCCTTCTCGGGCTATTAACTTCCACTGCTGGTGGCATGATCGTCCCTTATCTCAACGTCTACTTCGAGGATCGGTTCGCAGCCTCGAAGACAGCGATTGGTATGATCGTAGCCTTAGGTCAAGGCGCTACCGCCCTTGCTTTTCTCATAGGTCCTATGATTGCGAAGAGATATGGTGAGGTGAAATCCGTTGTTTACCTGCAGCTCAGTTCACTCCCTTTTCTACTTATCACCGCTTTTTCTTCCAGCTTTTATTTGTCCTCTGGCGGGTATTTGTTCAGACAGGCGCTCATGAATGCGGCGAATCCTTTCTACAACTCGATCAAAATGAGTTACGTTCATCGCTCTCTGCGCGGACTAGCGTCCAGCTCAGGGGAAGCGGTTTTTAATCTTGGTTGGTTCTTGGCATCCCCGATTAGTACAGGCCTTGTTTTGCGTTATGGCCCTTATTATGGATACGCCTATGCTTTCTGCATCACAGCAGTCGTTTATACGATTACCTCCATCTTATTTCTTGTTTTCTTCGGGAAAAATAGATTCAAGTCCATTGAAGAATCAGCTTAAAAATAGTGCTTTCAACCTAATCTTGCTGCTCGATGCAGGATTCTTGAATTTCCGGGCCAAACCAAATGTTCTTGAAATCGAACCAACCCAGCGTATTGACGGCGATTCCCTTCAAATGTGGGCTAAAGACGGTTTGCTGGGTCGAATGCACGAGAAATAACACACGGTGCTCCTCCGTCAATAGTCGCTCCATCGCCCGAATTTGCTGGATGCGCACCTTCGCATCAGGCTCAGCAACGATACGTGCAATCGTCTCGTTAACTGTTTGTCTCTGATCATCCGTAGCGAATACACGCGGGATCATATTCCCCATCTTGTACATCTCGATGAGACATCGCGCTTCGTCGTCGTCAGCAACGACGCCGCTCAGCACGATGTCACCTTCCTGCGCTAGACTCGCCCGCGACATGTCCTCATACGAGTACTCTTCAAGCTGCAGCCCAATGCCCACGGCTGCGCAGCGCTCATGAATCCATTCAGCCTCTCGCCGATGCGAAGGCGTGAAAATCAGCTTCAGCGTCTCCCCTAGGTAGCCGCTTGCCTCTATAAGCTTTAGAGCTTCTTCAGGCTGATTGTCTTGCTGCGGATACTCGTGGGGCGAATCGGGTGGAAGGAAGCCCTCTGCAGGTACCCCATTGTATAAGTCAAGTTCCGTAATCATGCCTCTCCGATCAAGCACCCTATGAATGGCTCGACGCAAGCTTTCATGGTGCTGAGGACCCGGCCTGCGCAAATTAAACGTAATCATGTTCGAACCCAGCGTCATGATTTCTTTCTTCCGCCAATCTGCGGGCGTCGGCTGCTTGTAATGGTTCAACTTCCCCATATGAAAATTCCACTGCTGCCAATTTTGTTGGCTCACAACCTGAGGCACATAGAGCAGCTCTATCCGATCTAAATGAGCGCCTTCGCGAAAATAATCTTCAAACGCTTCAAGCGTAATCCCCCCCTCATCATGTCGAGTCATGCGAAAAGGCCCAGTGCCAACAGGAAGCTTTTGTTTATCTTGATTTTCTTGGGGACTATAAGCATCCTCAGGTAAAATTGCCATTGGATAGGAGCTTACATAATGCAAAAACATATAATTAGGAGCTTGCAGCACCACTTGGACAGTTAAACGATCAACCGCTCGAATGTCTTCGATGGACTCACAGAGCCAATGGCTGGGTGAGTCCATTGTTCCGTGGGTACGAAGCCGATTCAAGGAAAAGACGACATCCGATGACGAAAGCTCGCGCCCATGATGGAAACGCACACGCTTACGTAAATAAAATGTCCATACACGTCCATCCGAACTAGAGGTCCAATAATGGGTCAAGCCAGGTTCGAACCCCCCGTGCGTTGGCTCATATCGCACTAAGGTATCGAACACTTGCTTCACGAAGTGCAGATCACGGGAAAAATACACCTCAGCGGGGTCCACGGTTAATATCCGATTATGTATCGGAAGGCGGAGTGTCTCTGGTGCCTCTGCTTCCTGTGTCCCCCGGTAGCCGAAATAACCGCCAAGCCATGCCAGAAAGCGATCTGTGAGCGTGGGATCAAGCCCCTCGATTTGAAATAAACTCATCGCGCTATGGATATTTCCCTGCTCTACGTATATCTTCGCTTCAACCAACAATAGCTCATCTGCAGAAGCCAGAAAACGAATCTCGGAACGGTGTCCACGACCACGACCAGGTGTCCATACGATCCAGCCGCTATCGCTCATTTTGCGAATCAGAATTTTCACGTTGCGCTCTGTACAGAACAAATAACTGGCAATTTCTACTACTGTAACAGGTACATTCTCAATCGTATCCTGCTTATCCCGCCGCTTTATCGAGGTGATCAACTGCACGTATTGCAAGGCTAGCTGCATACCGACGCCCCCTCATTTTCCAAGTATGAAAAAGTATAGGCGACACTCCGATTTTCGTCAACGATCTTCAGACATCGTCAGACGTATTAAAAGGGGAAATTGCACCGATTCAGCGGAATTAATGTCATATTGGGGGATTTCTGTCGCCGGGTGTTATGGCTGTTATCATTCTAATGACGGGCCTAGTAGGTGTTGTTCTACTGACTGCGATTCTCCCCGGCTTGCAAGACGAAAAGCCGGATTTGCATGGCTTAGCCACCTAACTTCCAACGGAACTACGCTCAGTCCTTTTAATTGATTGTGCATATAGGCCACGAGGCCCTGGCAGTTCACAGGGAATCGCGGTCTTTTTTTGTCGTTTTTCACCACATTTTAAGGTTTTCGTATTAGAATATAAAGTAACGACTCGAACTGACAGAAAGTAGTGGTGACTTTGAAATATTTATGTTCGCTTTTCATTCTTTTAATCCTGATTCAGCTGACCGGATGTGGGAAATCGGCCAAACCTGTCGCTGAGGAAATGCCCGCTTCAGCAGCTATCAAACATGATGCTCAACCGGATGTTCTACCTGTTGCGGTAAATAAGTCAGACGCGCAGTTGGACGCAAAAGTCTTCTATCACGCAAAAACGTCTGAGCGTAAAATCGCCCTGACCTTCGACGATGGGCCAGACAATAAATATACGCCAAAAGTGTTAGATATATTGAAAAAAAATGGCATTAAAGCAACGTTCTTCGTCATTGGCGAACACGCCGAACAGAACCACAAAATGATCAAACGCATCGTTGAAGAAGGTCATATCATCGGTAACCACTCGTGGGATCATGCCAATTTGTCCAATTTACCCAGCGATCAAGTTCAAGCCGAAATTACCAAGACGGATGATATCATCCGGACCATTGTGGGCCAATCTCCGTCGCTCTTCCGGGCACCTTATGGCGCAGAGAACGAACAGGTGAGAAGCGATGCCGCCAAGACTGGTCATCAATTGATTGGTTGGTCCGTTGACACGCTAGACTGGAATGGTAAAAATGCGAGCCAAATCATGAATACGGTCAAAAAAGAAACCAAACCTGGCGCCATCATACTCCAACACTCTGCCGGGGGTAAAGGCGGCAATTTGTCTAATACGATAGAGGCTTTGCCTCAAATCATTGCTTATTTGAAACATGACGGCTATGCGTTCGTAACCGTTCCTGAGCTAATGCACTTAAATCAAACCCAATAAGTCGTATACATCTTCCGTGTTTCACCTATTTTCATATGAGATCAAAAATAAGGACAGATCGAATGCCATCATTCGTCTGTCCTTTTGTTCATTTCTACACCATTCTGCCAAAAATGGATAAGTCCATCAGCAAAGTCCATGAAGGACAGCTGTTGTCTGTTCAAGGGATTAATAAAACCTTCCCCGTACTGTTTCTGCTCTCTAGAAGTCGATGGGCTTCTGCGCCATCCTGAAGAGCGAAAAGCTTAAAAGGCTCCATGATGAGGTGACCTTGCCGAATAGCTGCAAAAAGGGCTTCTGCTCGCTTGATTCGGTTATCCCGTGTTGTCACATGATTCCACAAATCGCCTCCCGTCAACGTCTTCGACGTATCCATGAGCATCCGCGGATCAATAGGCGCTGGATCCCCTCCCGCCATGCCGAAGAAAATAACATGCCCTTTGGTTCTCGTCGCAGCGAAGCTATCCATTAACGTAGAACCCACGGAATCGTAGGCGGCAGCAACCCCGGCCTTTCCTTCTGACCATTCAAGAACACTTGCTACCCAGTCATTCTTATAAAGGAAGACTGCATCGGCTCCCGCCTTCAGGGCTACTTCGCGCTTGGCCTCAGATGAGGTCAGACCGATGACTCTTGCTCCTTTGCTCTTGCACAGCTGCGTCAAGAGTTGACCTACGCCACCTGCCGCGGCATGAATTAATATATCGTCGCCTAGCTTCACCCCATAGCTGTCATTAGCCAAATAATGCGCCGTCATCCCCTGAAGCATGACACCCGCCGCTTGTTCGTCTGTGATATCTGCAGGTAACGGGATCACTCGGTCGATCGGTACTGCAACAATTTCCGCATTCGCATAAGCCACATCGACGAAGGCTACGCGATCTCCAACTTTAATATTTTGAATGCTCGCTCCCACTTGCTCGACAACCCCGGCGCCCTCGTAGCCTAATATGTACGGAGGCTCGCCTGCCAAATGGTAATTACCCCGCCTGCGGTATATATCTGCGAAATTCAAGCCAATGGCTTTCATCTTCACCAATACTGTGCCTGGTTCTACAAGCGGTTCAGGGATATTCGCGTAACGAAGCACCTCAGGACCACCAAATTGTTCAAAAATCAATGCTTTCATCATGACCTCCACTTAACAATCTACTAGTCAGAGAAATTGTAGCATATTGCGCTTCGTTACAAAAATGAGCTGCCCTTTTCTTGCTTATTACTGTAATTCCCCAGCCTGCTGCCGCAATAAGTAAAAGGTTAATATCATACGTCGAAATGGAGCTTCCTCTTCGAACGACGTTCCATGTTAATGCAGGAAGGAATTTGTTATATTTTGTCGAAATTTAGGGATATCAAATGATAAATGGAGGAACTCGTACATGTCCTTACAGAACAAAGTTTTGCTGCCCGTGTTGTTCATCGTATTAGCCGTAGCCTCTGTCTTGGGTGAAGTCGGTTACTTTAACCAACAAAACTTGCTGTTGAATTTAATGAAACAGGAAGTGAACACCAATGTGTCCGAAATCCAGCAAACAGTGAATCGCAATGATCAGACGCTCACAATTATGAGGGATTCGCTCAAAAGCGATTATTTGAAAATCGCCAAGAGCATCGCCGTTCAATTATCATCGAATCCAAATGCGCTTAAGACGGCCTCCCTCGCTAAACTAGCGCAAGACATCGGTGTTGATGAAATTCATGTGACAGATCCAAAAGGCGTATTGAAATACAGCTCCATCCCCGAGGTTATTGGCTTCGATTTCAACACTTCTGAGCAATCAAAAGCATTTTTACAACTTGGCGATGAAGGGTTAGCCCAAGATCCACAAGAGCGCGGCTCGGACAAGAAAGTTTTCATGTACATTGGCGTCAAACGATTGGACGGTCCTGGAATTATCCAGATCGGATTCGAGCCGAAGAAATACGCGGAAACTCTGCAACAAATGGATGTAGCTAAGATTGTCGCTGGCCGAAAGTTAGGCGTATCTGGTTATTACAGCATTGCGCAAGGCGATAAAATAGTCGCAAGTTCAAATCTCGAAGTCGCTATGCAAAACAGCACAAAAAAAGCTTTCACTGTAACGGCGGAAGCAGATGGTTATCAAATTATCGGCCACGCTGTAGTAGATGACTTTCTTTCCCCTCTAATCAAATTCCGTAACTTACTTATTATCGTCGCTGCTATTACTTTAGCCCTTTCAACGTTAATTATTTGGTTTGTTGTTAAATCTCAGGTCATTCGACCTCTAAGAACCTTGACGCAATCTATGCATCATGTCAGCTTGGGCAATCTGGAAGTGCCTACACTTGCTGTCTATCGGAAAGACATGATCGGCGATGTCATTCGAGAGTTTATCGCATTGACACAAGCCTTGCGAACGATGGTTAGCACCTTGAAAGATACTGGCGATCACCTAAGCTCTTCCGCCCAGAACTTGAACGCATTCATGAAGGACACACAGTCTTCTTCACTGCTCATTACCAGCTCTGTAACAGAAATGTCTGACGGCGCCAAGAATCAAATGGTAGGGGCCAAAGAATCCGCGATTGCGATGGAAGAAATGTCCCTCGGTATTCAACGTATTTCCGGTAGTATTTCCAATGTAGCCGAAGATTCTGGGACCATGGAATTAGATGCCCAACAAGGAAATTCCCTAATTGGTAAAGCGGTTAACCGGATGCATACCATAACTGAGAAAGTCGTTGCCTCTTCCGACGTGATTAAATCTTTGGAAGCTCGCTCTGCCGAAGCTACTAAAATTATTGGCGTTATCTCTTCCATTGCAAAACAAACGAATTTACTTTCATTAAACGCCTCCATTGAAGCTGCAAGAGCTGGAGAAGCTGGTAAAGGCTTCGCTGTTGTTGCTCTAGAGGTGAAGAAGCTCGCAGAGCAATCCAAACAATCCGCCGAGCAAATATCCGTTATTTTACAGCTGCTCAATGAAGACACGCAGCACGCCGTTCGTTCTATTGAAGAAGGAACCGATGAAGTGAAAACAGGGATGCAGGTCATGAATGAGGCTGGAGAAGTGTTTAAACAAATTCTCACTTCTGTTCAACGTGTAGCCGATCAAATCCAGGAGGTCACTGCTGCTTCTGAGGAGATGTCTGCTGGGACCGAAGAAGTAACCGCATCCGTTGAGGATATGGCCCAAATCGCCAAAGAATCGCATGTCAAATCGGAACATGTTGTTCAAATTTATGACACGCAAAATGCAAAAATTAATAATGCCGTAGCCATGGTAGATGAACTATCCACCTTCTCCAAACAGCTTCAAGCTATGCTGATTAAATTTAAACTCTAGTAAAAACCAAATAGCCTCCGTTACCCTCATTCGTAAGGGTTGCAGAGGCTGTTTTTTTGTAATTATACTGAAATTAATCTAGCTTCGATTAATCCGTTACGAATACCATCTTCATCGACATGCGTTGTCACATAATCCGCGTAAGGAAGCAGATCTTTATGCGAGTTGCCCATTGCGATGCCCAGTCCGACATATTCCAGCATTTCAATATCATTCAATCCGTCGCCGAAAGCAACAGCTTCTTCCGGATTCACGTTAATCATTTCCAACAAAGCGGCAATCCCTTGAGCCTTAGAGCCTCCTGCTGGTAACACATCCATCGCGTGTTGGTGCCAACGAATGAGCTTGAGTTCGGTAAGCATGCCCTCATATAGATGTTCATCACCGCTCTCACAATGAAGAAATATTTGATAAACATCATTTGTTTGCCAGAAATGAGGATCGTGTCTCGGCAACTCGACCTTTAACGATCCGACCGCTCCTAGAACAAATGGATGATCCAGTGTATCCGTGACATAGGTATGCTCCCCTTCAAACACGAGGCTATGCTTATGCTTCGCAGCCAATTCGACCAAAGCTTGTACGCTCTCTTTTGCAATAATCCGCTTGTACAGCGGCTCTCCTCGATATACGGCATAGCCGCCATTCAAGCATACATAGGAATCAATGCCTAGTTCTTCTGCTAAAGATTTGATAAAATACGGCGCTCTTCCAGTCGCTATGACAGGTTCAATTCCACTCGTCTTCAATTGTTGAATGGATGCCAACGTACTAGCTGGAATTTCCTTTTCTTCATTCACTAACGTGCCATCGATATCAAAAAACACGATTTTGTAAGCCATATGGGTCTCCTTTACTTGGCTAGCCTAAGTCTGCTGCCAATCTTCTCTCATTCTTTCATTAAACAACAAAATGATACAAATGACAAAGAAAAGAATCCCTCATCGCCCCGTTACAATTCGAAACTTTCAAGTCATTTTCGCATGATTGGCGGATATAGTGTAGAATGCAATAAAGAACTTAAAAAACGCACGCATAACTAGGAGATGTAAATATGTCTAATGATGAAATAATTTTGACCCCAGAAGGGTTGGCTAAATTAGAATTTGAACTCGAGGATCTGAAAACTGTAAAACGCAAAGAATTAGCCAGCCGGATTAAAACAGCAATCAGCTACGGCGACTTAAAGGAAAACAGTGAGTACCATTCAGCGAAAAACGATCAGTCCTTCATGGAAACAAGAATTATGACGATTGAAAAAATGTTGAAAAAGGTGCGCGTAGCAAAAAATTCAGACGCATCCCGCGTCCATGTCGGTTCGGTAGTTATTCTGAATGATGTGGAATTTGCTGAAAAAATCGAATATCAGATCGTGGGTCCATCCGAAGCCGATGTGCTGGAAAACAGAATCTCCTATGAGAGTCCTCTAGGGACTTCTCTGATGGGGAAATCCGTGGGCGACATTATTACTGTAAACGCACCTATGGGCGTAATTAAATATGAGCTGCTCGAAATTAGAGCTATGTAATCACTCACCAACAAAGGGACTCTTCCTCACACCTCGAGGAAAGGTCCTTTTGTTCATTTCCAGATGTATGTAACTGCGCTTGAACCTATATTTATTACTGCTCATTCTTGGATCGTGTTAGTATATGGAAATAGCTAATTAAATTTATAACAGATGAGGTGTTGCTATGGATTTGGAATTACGTGTCGATGCCCTGGAAAAGCGAATCAAGCACCTGGAACAGCAGCTAAATACCTTGCTTGAAAAGGAACACAAATCAGATGAGCTTCCGCTGCATGCGATAAGCACGACGCCTGAAACCATCGCCCCAGTGATCGATCAACCTCATAGTCCAGTAAACATAGAGGTGAAACCACCCGCTCCCTCCAAAGACTGGGAGCATTTAATAGCACGCGTGTGGCTGCCGCGAATCTTCATCCTTGTATTCCTGCTAGGCGTCTTGTGGGGGTTCACTGCTGCAGTAGGAGCTGGCCTTATTACGCAGCCCATCCGCTGCATACTAGGTGTTGCAGTTGCTGGCTTGATGTATTGGCAAGGGGAAGTGCAGATTCGTCGCAATCGTACAGCCCTCGGGCAAGTGCTGTTCGGAGGTGCGAGCGGCGTGCTGATGCTTTCTTTATTTGCTGCACATATGCTGTTTGATTTAATTCCATCTGGACTCGCATTTATACTCTACTTGATTTCCCTAGGCGGCAGTGTTTACAGTGCACTTCGCCATCGCTCGCAAGCCTTAATGATCATTACCCTGTTAGCCGGTTATTTAGTGCCTTTTCTAGTCGAAACTGCAAAACCTAACATTTGGGCATTTGTTGGATATGAGACTCTCTTTTCGATTGCCATGCTGTTATTATCGTTACGTTACGCTTTCAGAGGTGCTTATTATGTCGCATTTGGAGTGTTACATGTGCCCCTCTTATTTGGATTACTGCTTGAGGATGGAACGGACAATCGCGCGGCAATCCTCACAGCTATTTGCCTACAGCACATTGTTCTTTTCGCGTTATCAGTTTTCTCTTCCAATAATCGTCAGCTTGGCAAGCAAATCACCCTTTTCCTCAGTTTTGGCCTGCTTGTTTCGTGGATGTATGGCTTATACGGGCACTCCAGCGACCGATTAACCTACGAATGGATGTTAGTCGTGTGGTCGCTCTTGTATAGTGGGACTTCATTCTGGTTCTATAGTCAAAAAAAGAGCTGCTCCATTCACTTATCCATCGCTACGTTCAGCTGGTTTCTTTGGTTAATCTACGTACTGCATACAGATCAAACCTCATCGGCGGTTTTGGCTGAAGGCTCACTCGCTCTCTACTTAGGAGTCAAATTGAAAAGCAGACTGCAACAACTCACGGGAACCTTGGCTTATGTATTCGGCGCTGTCAGTGTGCTCGTTCATCCGATCGCAGAGCTTTTCTCGGCAGAAGCGTTCGCTTGGCTTGTTCTCATCGCCTCGATTGGCGGTCTTTACCGTTTCATCCAGGTATCCCTTCAAGAAAGTAAGGGCAAATCTAAGATCAAATTAATCTTGTTATGGGCTGAGTTGGTTCTATGTCTTATCTTCCTCTCGCAAATAACGAATGTCTTGACCGACGCATTAACTTATGACTATCAACATCTAGTGCTATCCGCAGTTTGGGCCGTATACGCAATCATTTTGATCATCTTTGGTGTAATTGTCAAAAAGCCTAAAGCGAGATTAGTCGGCATTTTATTTCTATTCGTAACTCTGCTTAAAATCATTTTTGTAGATCTGCCCGACGTTTCCACTACCGTTCGCGCGATCCTGTTTATTGGGCTTGGGTCGGTTGGAGTCGTTATTTCTAGGCTGTTATATAAGCGATAGTGTCGTGTAAATGAATGTGAGGTTGTCCCAAAAGCAAGTTTATGATTTTTCAGCCCCCACTTTGAACGGGATTTCGTGCATACAAAGAACCTTCAAATCTCCACTTTACTAGTGGATTTGAAGGTTTATTTGCGTAAAATTTGGGACTCTCTTTCATGCGAAAACTTTGGGGATAGCCTCCTGAGGCTTACTCTCCCAGACTGTGCTAGGAATCTCGCGCCGTAGCACAGGAGCAACTTCAGTTGCAAATCGTTCGATCTGCTCGCGCTGCTCCGCTTCCGTTAATCCATCCACACTAACGCTGAGCACTTGATTGCCGTAAGCCGCTTGGTAATTGAGAATCTTCTCAATCACGCTAGCTGGGCTTCCCACAAGGATAGGGCCATTGGCGATATTATCCTCAAGATCTTTGAAGGGCGTATTGTTGATCTGCGCCGAAGCGGTCGCTTGAAAAGCGTTGTAATAGGGACGATAGCGATTAACCGCCTCCTCAGGCGTGTTGGCCAGATACAAGCTGCCAGCGCCGGAACCTACGACAGCCTGCTTCGGATCGTGCCCATAATAGGCTAAACGCTCACGATAATGATCAATCAAGGCTTTGTACTTGGCCTGCGGGTGAAACGTATTGGACGAGAAGATGGGTTCTCCATACTTCGCGGCAAGCTCGGTGGAAAGCGTGCTTGACGCACTTCCATGCCAAACGGGAATCGGCTGTTGGTAAGGTCTAGGTTGCGTAGTGACATTGTCCAGCGGCGGTCGATATTGCCCCTTCCAGGTGACATTTTCCTCATTCCACAATCGCTTTAGGAGTGCGTATCGCTCAGCAAGAGAATCCCATTGTTCCTCTTCCGTAATTCCAAACAGCGGATAGTGACGAGGGTCGTTGCCTTTGCCGATGATCAACTCTAAGCGTCCGCCTGAAAGATGATCCAGCGTCGCGTAGTCTTCCGCCACACGTACGGGATCAAGCACACTGAGCACCGTTACGGTGGTCAACAAGCGAATACGTGAGGTCCTTGCTGCGATAGCAGTCAGAACTACTGGTGGCGAAGAGGATAAGAACGGTGCGCCATGCCGTTCACCTATGCCATAGGCTTCAAATCCGAGCTCTTCAGCCAGGATGGCTTGGTTCAAGATGTTTTGGAATTTCTGCTGAACAGTCAAGGTTTCCCCTGTTACAGCATTCGGAATATTCATCATTAAGCTAAACAATGCGAATTTCATCTTCGGTATACTCCCCTCAACGAACCATGATGCCGTCATTTGCTCTTCGTTCTTCCTACATTCGCTTCCGTATATTGGAATTATCGTATCATACACGTAGATAACCCGTAAATATATTTTCTTACTATTCCGATTATTTTACTACGAAATAAAAAAAGAAGCTGCTTTATAAGGCTAGCAGCCCCTCTTTTGTAGGAATAATTATTGATAATCTTTTGCTTTTTTCACAAGCTCTTCGTAAGCTGCTTCTGGTATCAGCTTGCCGAACATTACTTTTTCACCGATACTCTTGTAGTCCTTCGCTGTGTAATTACTCCAGCCTTTGGCTCCTGCATTGAAAGGCTGCGCATCTGGCGCGACACCTTTAATTAGTTCAATTTGTAATTTATCCGCAGCAGTTAATTTAGGCGTTAAGTATTCCAACGTCTTTTTGGAAACAGGCACACCTCTGGTTGTCGTTAAAATATCCGCTGCTTCGTTATCGTTCACGAACCAATCGATAAACATTTTGGATGCTTCCGCATGCTTGGAGTCTGCGCTCACCGACCAGAACATCGAAGGTTTCAGCCAACCGCTGGATTGCGTGCCCTTCGGCTGCGCAACAAGCGAGTAGGCGCCAGGTTTTACACCTTCATAGCCTGGAAATAAAGCAGCGAACGTACGCTTCATCAATACGCTGTCGTTATTCATTAAATCCAGCTTCGCGTCGGATTCTTTATCTGTACTGGCGATTTCAGCAGGAGGAATGACCCCGGCTGCTCTTAGCTCCGCATATGTCTTCACGTAGGTTAGCCATGTATCTTTATCGAAATTAAATTTGCCATCCACTGTAATTGGGTAGCCCTTGCCTTGACTGATTTGATAAGCTGAATAAGTGATGTAATCGGAAGTACCGTCCATTAACACATATTTATCTTTATCCAGCTTAGCTTTAGCCTCTTTGCCGAATTGGAAATATTGCTCCCACGTCCAGCCATTTTGCGGAGGTTTAACGCCTAGTTTATCCACCGCGTTTTTATTGAAAATCATCCCTGTTGCATTATTGCCCAGCGGAATCGCGTAAAGCTTATCTTTATATTTTCCTGAATCAACTAACGATTTGTCGATATCTTCTGTTCGAATGCCTTTGGACAGCTCGGCCAATTGGTTCCTACCTGCATATTCGGCTAGCCAGGCTGGATCCATTTGGATAATATCGGGGGCATTTTTTGCTGCGGCTTGCGTAGCTAGCTTGTCAGCATAGCCATCAAACCCAGAGAATTCGGGTTCAAATGTCACATTGGGATGCTTTTTTGTATACGCATCTAATGCTTTTAAAGTCGCATCATGTCTAGCCTGTGATCCCCACCATACAATACGCAGCTTTACGGGCTCTGAGCTTGCAGCCGCTGGGACAGCAGTTGCAGCAGGACTGCTCCCTGTACTTGCGTTATTTCCAGAACTACATGCACTGAGGGACAGCGCCATAATGGCAGTCATTGAAAGCATGCTCCATTTTCTCATCTGCACTTTCATTTCATACCCCCTTCCTCTACCCCTGTTATCTTTACAATTTTATTATAGTAAGTACGGGAATGAACAAAAAGCAGAGTAATGAACACATTTCTTTCACTATTGATCACAATCCGTTTAGAAACAGCTTTAATTATCGCTATGTTCCGCTCTTCCCTACTTCACTTGGATTGATCCCATTATACTTTTTGAAAATAGAGCTAAAGTAAGGAACATTTTTATAACCTACTTTTTCGGAGATCTCATAGATCAAATACTTCCCTTCCGCTAAGAGCGCATGCGCCTTCTTCATCCGCACCCGAATCAAATAATTCGTGAAGGTTTCTCCCGTTGCTTTTTTGAAAATTTGATTCAGATAATTGCGGGACAAGTAGAGCTGCTTCGACATATCCTCCAAGCTGATTTCTTGAGCATAGTGGTCATGCGCATATTGAATCATAAATTCAACGGCCTCCTTGTGTTTGGAATTTTCATTCCAATGACGACTCGAAGCGATGAGATGAATCTTCCGATGCAGCCATTGCTTTAATTGCTCTGGCGTCTTGATTTGTACAATTTCCTGCTGCAGGACCATGTCTGGAAATAACTCATCAAGCACAGTGCCGACACTGTATAAAGAATAAGCAAATATCGTCCATAGCTCTGTGCATAAATATTGCAAGTACGGCGGATTAACTGTCTGTACGGACTGTAATTGCTGAATATAGGCGTCCACAATTTGCTTCGCGGTTTCTTCCTTTGCGTACACAATCGCTTCCGCTAGCTGCTGATAAAATTTAATCGGTCGCATTGAAACGTCATTGCCCGATGGAATCACAGACTGCTCGCCTTGCGCTGGAATTATCGTTTGTTGTAATAAATCAAGGAAGGCTTCCTCGGTGGAATCCGATATTTCCTGCCAATCCCGCTTCTCTTGGCCTAAGCCTAGACGAATGCTTAATTGCAAATAAGTAAGAACACAATCGGCGATCCGCTTGCCAATCGAGCGAATCGTTTTCTTCGCTTCCTCCCTTTCAGTGGCAGGAAGTATGTGAAACATAATCGCTGCATGGTGGCTGTGGAGCTCGACAAAGTCGGACTCAGGCCAATCTTCCGCCAAGATTTCACGGATGATGTTAGCTAACGCGAAGCGAAATAAATTCCAATCGATCAACGATAAATTAGCCGTTCGAACCGTACTCATCAACTCAATCCCCATGACCAGATGGCTTCTATACAGCCATTGCGTTTGCTCAGAAAGTTGAAAGCTTTGAGAGGCCTTCGATTTATCAAATGTACCTGTGATGACCGATTTCAGCCATTCCTTCTGCACAAAAGGTTCAACCATCATGAGCTTATTTCTGATTTCTTCTTGTTCTACTTTTTTCATTTCTTTGATCTCAAGTTCTTTAATAACCTTTGAAAGGACGCTGCTAAGCTCTTCGATGGTAACAGGCTTAGATAAATAATCACTGACCTGAAGCCGCAGTGCCTGCCGAGCAAATTGGAAATCGGCGTAACCGCTTAGAATAATTAATTCCCCTGGAAATTGATCCTCGCGGAGCTTCTCGATCATTTCAAGTCCGTTCATCACGGGCATATAAATATCTGTAATCACAATATCCGGATGGGTTCGTTTTACCATTTCTAAGCCTTCTGCGCCATCGCTGGCCTCCCCCACCAGTTGCGCGTCAATCGCCTCCCAAGGAATCGATTTCTTCATCCCTTCCAACACTTGAAAATCATCGTCAATGATGAGTATTTTCCACATGGTATCTCTCCTCCACATCTTCTTTATTTGGAATTTGCGGTAATCGAATGGTAACTTCAGTACCATGACCTTCCTCACTCGTAATCTGAACGCCATACGGAGACCCAAAATAAGCCGCTATCCGCTCTTTCACATTTCGCAAGCCGTACCCTCCTGTTTTCCTAGCCTTGGGTTGATCCCAGTCAGTCCGCAATCCGACGCCATTGTCCAAAACCCGTAAGTGGATATCCTGATTCAGAAGCTGGACACTCACTCGGATCTCCCCGCTTTTCCTCCCATGAAACCCATGAATGATTGCGTTTTCGATAAAAGGCTGTAAGGTTAGCCTTGGTATATAGAGGTCTTTGGCTCCCACATCTACAGAAATGGCGAAGGTCAAACGATCCCCCCAACGAATTTGCTGAATTTGCAAGTAACATTCCACATGCGTGATCTCGTCTGCGATAGAAATCAACGTTTCGCCATTCGATAAACCAATACGAAACATTTTTCCCATCAACGAAAGGATTTTACTAATTTTATCTTGACCTGAATCTATGGCTAACCAATTCAATTGATCTAGTGTGTTGTAGAGAAAATGTGGATTAATCATCGCTTGCAAAGCTTGAATTTCGGCTTCACGCTGACGCTTGTGTTGAGCCTTCAACGAATCCAACAGTTCCTCGATTCTTTCCATCTGTTTGCGATAGCCATTAAACAAATTCCCAAATTCATTTGAATAATCCTTTGGCAAATCCGAAACAAAGCCTCGATCCGGAAGCTTCCCCATGAATGCAACCAATGACTTGATCGGTCTTGTAAATTGGCGTGAGATAAATAAAGTGAAAAACGACGCGATAAAAATCGCGGATATCCCAACCGTAAGTAAAATAAGTGCCAATCGAACGCTACCATGGACGATATTTTTCCATGGCGTCACCTCAACTAATGTCCAGTTCGACGGTGATTTACTCCATACGAGCAAGGATTCACTTTGTTGATTCGTTGCCAAATGAACGCTACCCGACTTTTCCTTGATGAGTTTAATTTTCTCTAGTTCACTCGCTTGCAAATGCGAATCTCCGATCGACGCAATCTTTCTGCCGCCTGCATCGAACAGCAGCCTGCTTCTCGCCTCCGTTTCACCGCGAATCAAGCTCTCAATTTCGGAGGCTTTGACATTTAGCAGAAGCATTCCGACATATTTCCCCGAGTTATTGTACAATTTTCTTGCAAAGCTAATAACGGGCAGCGTTCCTGTATTCGTTTCAATCGTACGTTCTTTCATCCAAGCAAAATCGTTATTTTGAATATCGGGGAACCATTCTTCTTCCTTGACCTTCTGTAAATCATAAACCCGAACTGGCCCTTGGGCATCTGCCAAAAATGGATGCTCGATATATAAATAAATAGATTGCACCATTGTCGTGCTGTACGTGATGCTCGCCAGTAAATCACTCAAGTCTTTTTTTCGACGGTTCCGCTCAAATAAATCGCTTTCAAAAGGATCAAAGCCAATAATATCAATATTCCGAGAAGCGGCAAGCGACATTTGCTCAATGGAGTTTAATTGGGTAGCTAAGCGCTTATTCAGTTCATTTAATATATCCTGCTGGTAGATGGAGGTATTGCCAGCCAACTCACGAGAGGTGAGACTATAGCTGATCCAAGAAAAAACAAGCAGCAGCAGGGCGATGAATAAGGCAAAGCTTCCGAAAAAGAGTCTGCCGATTCGCACACGCTTAAACACGTTGAACACTGAATAAACACCTCTTTCATCCGTGAAATTGGAAAAAAGGTTGCATCAAACGCAACCTTTTCAACCTAAGGATATGCTCTATTCTATCCCTTCACCGCGCCTGAGGCAATGCCATCAACAAAATGACGCTGTGCCATAAAAAAAAGAATCAACGAAGGAACAATGGAGACAAGCGACATGGCTAACAATTGCCCCCAAGGCAATGCAGATTGGCTGTCTACAAATAGCTTCAAGGCAAGTCCTACTGTATATTTACTTACAGAATTTATATACAGCAAGTGGCCAAAGAAGTCGTCCCAATTCCACAAGAAGCAATAAATAGCAACTGTGACTAACGCAGGCTTCGTCAGCGGCAGTACGATCCTCCAATAGATGCCTAGCCAGCTGCAGCCGTCCATTTTCGCTGATTCGTCCAGCTCACGCGGAATGCCACGAATGAATTGTACCAGCAAGAAGATGAAGAAAGGCCCTCCAATCCCTCCCGCCAGGGCATGCGGAATATAAAATGGCAAGTACGTATTCACCCAGCCCCACGCATTAAACATGATGTATTGAGGTACGAGTGTAACCTGACTAGGTAGCATGAGTGTCACCATCAAAATAGCAAACCAGAAGTTTTTGAGCGGAAAATCCAAACGTGCGAATCCAAACGCCACTAAGCTGCAAGAAAGCACGGAGGTAATAAGTACACCTGCGATCAATTCAAACGTATTAAGATAAAAGTGGGTAAACGTAAACTTCGGAATCGCTACCCAGCCTTCGCTAAAATTGCTCCACAGCCACTGTGTTGGAAATATGCTCGGTGAATTCATTTCTGCATTTGATTTAAAAGCTGCCCCTACCCACCAGAGGATCGGATAAATCATGACTAAACTAAACAACGAAAGCATCATGTGAGAACGCAGCGTTCGTGTCATCGTTAGAGATGTCTTCATTTTCTTTTGCCTCCTTCTGTTTCATAAAATACCCAGTACCGGGATGAGGCAAAAATCAAAGCGGTCACGATACCGATCACAACAAGGAGAATCCACGCTAGCGCAGAAGCATAACCCATCTCATATCTTGAGAACGCGCGATCATATAAGTATAAAGCGTACATGTACGTTGAGTTGATAGGCCCGCCCTTCGTAATAATGAAAGCCTGTGTAAACATTTGAAAGGAACCTATTGTTTGCAGCACTAGATTAAATAGCAGTACAGGTGAAAGCATCGGTAACGTAATACTAAAAAACTGTCTTACTTTAGAGGCCCCATCCACGGAGGAGGCTTCATATAACTCACTAGAGATTTGCTTTAAGCCAGCTAGAAAAATAACCATGGAGGAGCCGAACTGCCAGGCAACCAGGATGATTAGTGTTCCTAATGCCGTATGCGGATTGCTGATCCAGCTCACACCATCTAAGCCGAACATGTTTACTATTTTATTGATAAAACCATCTATGCCAAACATATTTTGCCAAAGAATAGCCACAGCAATACTGCTGCCGATTAACGAAGGTAAATAGATAAACGTGCGATATACGGAGATCCCTTTGATTTTCTTATTGAGCAGCATTGCCACCATCAAGGCGCTGAATAGTTTAATCGGCACCGATAATACAACAAAAAGAATCGTGATCTTCAGGGACTGGCGGAACATCTCATCATCAGCAAAAATACGCTCGTAATTCCGCAAGCCAATCCACTCGGGCGCATCAAGGAGCGTATATTTAGTGAAAGAATAGTACATGGATTGAATCATCGGCCACAACGTTAATAACAGAAACCCAAGCAACCATGGAGAAATAAATAAATAGCCAGCAATCGGCGATTCCCAGCGCCCTTTAAGCGTAAACGTTGGCGTCAATTTGAGTGGAATAAGCTTTCGGGGTAAAGGTCTAGGATCAGGTTTCATCGTGACGACCGCCTTTCATTAACTAACAACTCTACTCTAAGTATAAAAGGTAGAACCTGCCTGAAAAATGAGAGTAATGAACACAATTTATTCACAATCGAACAATGACCAACTCATCCATCTTCAACGACGCCCACAGCACTTCTATGCGAAATAAGCCCTTGCTCACAAATGGGTTTAGACTTACAATGAGTGTGCGCATGACGACTTTAACGACAAGGAATGATACACCACGATGAGTGCTGAACTCGCATTTATACTCTTATGCTTGACCTCTTTTATCACGTTAATTAATCCACTTGGGGTCATGCCCATCTTTATGACAATGATGTCGGATTACGATAATCAAGTCATCAAGGCGACGGCAAGAAAAGCCCTTCTTGTCTCCTTTGTAGCCCTTCTTTTCTTCGCGATCACAGGCCAATTGCTCTTCAAATTTTTCGGTATTTCGGTAAATAGTTTCAAAATCGCAGGTGGCGTCATTTTCTTTTTCATGGGTCAAGACATGCTGCAAGCCAGACTCGTAAAAACAAAAGTGGCAGATACAGAAGTCAAAAAATACGTAAATGACATCTCCATCACTCCTCTCGCCATTCCCATGATCTGCGGTCCCGGAGCGATAACGAATTCCATTGTGCTCATGGAGAGCGCACACAACCTTCTTGAGAAGGCAATTCTCATTATTTCAATTGCAGTTATTTGCATACTTACGTATTACGTACTGTTAAATGCTACACGACTAACACGCCTGCTTGGTGAGACCGGCTGTAACGTTTTGATGCGAATCATGGGACTTATTGTGATGGTTATTGCCGTAGAATTTTTCTTAGGGGGCTTGAAGCCTTATCTGATTGACATTCTGTCTCATCAAACGTAAAAGCTCACATTCTTTAATAACATTCGTCGTTTCGCAACAAAAACACCCTTTCGCAAAAGGGTGTTTTTGTGCATAGTTCGTATTCGGTTCGTTGCCTAACATTTTAACTGCTGCTTGCTTCCATGCTCTGCCTCACATCCAGCGACCTTCTTTTGCTGAAGAAAAGAGTGAGGAGCCCCGTTATAACGGTCACAATAGCGAGTGCTACTAAATATGTCGAGATGCCAAACCAATCCAGACAAGCGCCAGTCGCTAGTAAGGCGATCTGGAACATGACACGATCAAGCATCCCGCGAAACGAGAAAAAGCGACCCTGAGCTTCCTTAGACACTTTAAGCTGAAAGACGGTGGATACCATAGGAAAAAAGAAAGCGACCGCGCAACCAAATATCGCGAATGAACCGAGCACCATAAATCTGTTATCGCTGAACGACATACCCACAAAAGAAAGCGCAAATAAGAACATAAAAATGGTTGAACTTGTCACAAGATTTTGAGCGCCGATGACACGTTTGGCAAGCAAGCCAGCCACTAAAATACTCGCGCCCTCTACGGTATAAATCCAGCCCATCAGTTCAGGTGTTTGCTGGATTTGGCTAAATTTGAGCACAAGCAAATTGAAGCCACCTAGAAACAACGTAACAACGCCCATATTGATAAGTCCGATTAGGATAGACGGCTCCGCGCGAATAATCGGGAATACTTCCGCGAATCGTATTTTCTCCCGTTTTGTTTTTCCAGAAGAAAGAGCGTTATGCGGAATTCGCAGCTGGGTGTTGAGTAGCACAAGTAAGACATAAAACGCAAGAGACAGCGCGTATACGGTGTATAAATTCATCATCGATACCAAGATGCCTGCTACTGCTGTGCCGCCTATTCTCGCTATCGTAATAACATTAAAGCTTACGCTGTTAGCTTTCATAAGTTGTGACGGGGAAACGACAGCCGGTAGCGCAGCCTGCACCGTAGGCATATACACCGTAGATGCCAATTGCATGATGACAACAGAAAGCAGCATGAATAAGACGGATTGGTTATATATCGCTATGAACATAACGATGGGAGCCAGGCAGCGAAAAAGTCCGGATACAAACATGACTTTCTTCTTATCGTAGCGGTCAGCCCATACCCCGGCTTGCGGAGAAATGAGCACCCCGAGAAATAAACCGCATATCAAGATCAAGCTTTTACCCAAATCCGATGGGACATGACTTTGCATAAATTGCAAATTAGCAATCAGGCTGATCCATATTCCCGCTCCTTCTATGCCTTCACCTACCATTAATAAAACAAACGTGCGATTGCGAAGTAACGAGTGTTCCATATCGACCTCCATGTATTCTTCAAAAGGTGAAACGAACATTAGTTCGTAAGTGTTTATTGTATCAAACCATGCCTAGCGTGTAAATGCCAAGCTGGATAATCTTAGCAGCTTCAGACGTAGATCCTTTAAGCAGCGTGGACTTTCCAATTTTACATGGTCGGAACATTGGGGATCTCCGCCTGTTTTCTAACGTTGAAAAACTCAACGAAAACATACACAACAAGGAACAAGATCATGAATAAGGACGAATACCTATACATCATCCCGTACCCCGAAGCAGATGAGATAGCCCCTAGCATTAAAGCGCCAACGGCTACGCCAAGGTCCGTAGAGTTATAGAACATGCTGTTGGCCATGCCGTGCTGTTCCTTCGGCGTCGTGCGGAGCATCCAAGCTTGAATCGTAGGTTGAATGGCTCCGAAGCCAAGTCCATAAAGCAGCGCCGATAAGATAAGCATCGGCATGGAGGTGGCATAAGAGAGAATAAGCAAGCTCGTAAACACACTAATCGCCGCTGGTATAAGAACAGCCGCATGCCCCTTACTATCGAATAATTTACCCGAAATAGGCCGTATAATAATAATGGTGAAAGCATTAAACAAGAAAAACAACCCAACTTGCGCCAAGTGAACAGACTCTCCGAATAGAGCAATGAAGCTGAGCAGGCCGCTATAAGTGACCGATAAGCATACGTTCAACAATGCCGGAAACAATAATTTCTTATTGAAAGGCTGTTTTGGTGAAGGAACTCCCCCTGCGGCAGCCTGTTTTTTAAGACCAGGCGGAATGGAACGGGAAAGCAAAATAACCGGGAAAATGAAGAGTACGGTTACCGTACCTATCATGGCGAGGGAGCCGAAGCCAAAGTGCTTCGTCACGTTTAAACCAATCATTGGGCCCATGGACATAGCAAGGCTAGTAGAAAGGCCAAAATAGCCGATACCTTCCCCTAACCTATTACCAGGAATAATTTGCGAGACAAAAGTAGGTATAATCGTACTCACCATTCCGAACCCGATGCCATAACCAACCCGCATCAGAAGCAGCGATCCTATTGAATCTGCCCATACGTAAATGGCTGTGAAAATAGTGGCAATCGCTAGGCCAATAAATAAAATGATATGCCTGTGCACCTTTCGGATCAATACAGCAGTCAAAAAACGAGTTGCAATCGCAGAAATCGCGAACACACTCGTTACTAAACTAACCGTCAAATCACCGGCAAGAAATTTATCTTTCACATAAGCCGGAAATGAAGAAAGCAGCATTTGTAAATTCAAAAACAAAAGGAACGAGCAAATCGTCAAACAAATAAACGCTCTCGTCCATAGTTTCAAGTGTTGTTCCTGATTGCTCATGGTGTTTTCTCCTACTCTCTATCTGTCAGTTCGCTCATGTGATTGTTGATTCTCGAAAGAAGCTCCATCAACAGACTGTATTCATCGTCTGACATGCACGCTTTGACCTCCGTAATAACTTGTTGTTCAATCGGGATCGTCTTCTCGATTAATGATCTGCCTTTGTCGGTGATATAAACCAAGAAAGAACGTCGATCAGTGTCCCCCATTTTCTTATAAACACAGCCCTTTCCCTCCAATTGATCGAGAATTCGGGTCGTTGTCGGTTTATCTTTAGCTGAGCGTTCAGCAATTTCCTTCTGGATTAACCCGTCCGTATTGGCGATCTGATAAAGAACAGACCACTGCTCGGTTGTAATCTCATATTCCTTTAGCCGCTGTTGCAAAACGTTAGATAATTTGCGATACGTCACACTCATATTGAAACCTATCGAATATTCCAGACCATTAGCTTTTGTGGACATGCTTATCCCCCCCCGGGTCATGTTAGTTGTTAAGACAACTATATATAAGACAACTAAATTTGTCAATGGTCTACGTATTGCTTCCCTTGCTTCACTTTTAGTTGAATTAAAAAAAGAGCACTCTGCTAAGTGGCAGCAAAGTAACTCTTTCTCAATCTTTTAAATCCTATTACCGTATCCTGGTAACAGTATCTCTATATCATCAACACTAGTGTACGGTTTTAATCGTATACACACATCGGTTTCCACCTGCTAGCAGATGCTCGCTCCTTATCACTTCTATGCCTATTCCGAGGACTTGCTGTAACATGCTTAGCTCTTTGCTGCAAATGCCTGAACATGACGCTGCTGCTTCACAGATAGGACAATGCTTTTCTATAAAATAAAAGGTGCCATCTGGATTTTCGATAGCCTCTGCCATATACCCTTCGCTCGTGCGTTTCTGTGCCAAGGCTTCAAGCTTCTCATCTAAGGGAAGACTCGCTGGAGCTTTAAGCTGATATTCGATCACCATTTTTCGATTTCGAATTTCCAAGAGCTTCTCTAAACCCTCTTCGCCAAAAGCCTCCCTCACGGATTCAATTAAATGAACGGTAAGTTCGGCATGTCCGTCAGGGAAAAGTCGGTTAGCCTCTGAGGTCAATTTCCACATTTTCGCAGGGCGCCCCATCGCTCTTGGTTCCTCGTCAAAGCTCACGAGCTTTTGATCCTCTAATTGATAGAGGTGCTGCCTTACGGCCATACCAGACACGCCTAGCAGCTTGGCTAGCTGGAGGGCATCCATGGAACCTTCTTGCTTCAATAGCTTCACGATGGCTCTGCTTGTTCTTTCAGCATGGACTTCTTTTCCTTGCGTTTCTTTTTTCTTCATTCGCCGACACCTTCATTTCTAATAAGAAAGTATACACAGACTATTACCAACATAGTAAAGAAAAACCTTGACAAAGTCAACCAAGATCCGTACATTGTACATTATAAAGATTTATGTTTACTAAGTATCCGGATACATACCCAGTTTACATAAAATACATAGAAATAGAGGAGGCAAAGAAACATGTCCAAAGCTCAAAGTATATTTGGTCCGAAATACATGGCCCTATCCATCGGCATCATACTAGCCGTTATGGCCGTCGGGTTTGAAGGATTAGCCGTAACTACAGTCGCTCCGTCCATAGCAAACGATTTAAACGGTATCAGCCTCTATGGCTGGATATTCAGCGCATATCTACTTGCACAAATTATTGGCACATTGGTCGTCGGTCGGCAAATTGACCGCAATGGACCTGCTTTAGCTTTTACCGTTGCTCTTCTTCTGTTTGCAACAGGATTGATCGTTGCAGCGCTTTCGAGCCACATGTACGTTTTAATTGGATCACGTGCCTTACAGGGCTTGGGTGCAGGAGCAATGATGACTTGCGTATATACAGCCATATCGTTAAGCTACCCCGATGAACTTCGCACCAAAATATTGGGTGCCTTTGGCACCGCCTACGTTTTGCCTTCGATGATCGGGCCTTACGTGGCTGGGGTAATTGCACAACAACTGTCTTGGCGCTTCATATTTTGGGGAGTCTTGCCATTCTTGCTTCTAGCAGCCCTCCTCAGCCTGCCTGTATTCAGAAAATTAAAAACACCTGATACGCGCGGAGGCGGAACAGGGTTTGGGGCCACTTGGCTCGCTATCTTATTAGCCATAGGTACGGGACTATTTTTGAGTGGCCTTGGCATGCTGCCTAAACCAATGGGGATCATTTTATTAGTTTTGGGTTTACTTCTAATGGTGCAACCCCTTCGCAAGCTGCTGCCTTCAGGTACGCTAGCTTTACGGAAGGGGCTGCCTTCAGTCTTAGCTTCCCGCGGGCTATTTTTCGCCGCTTATGTGAGCACGCAGAACTTTTTGGTGCTTGCCTTGACGGAGATAAAAGGAGTAGCTCCAGATGTAGCTGGATTAATTGTGGCAAGCGCGGCACTTAGTTGGTGTGCTGCTACCTATGTGCAATCTTACTGGGATACTCACGATAAAGGACAGGGACGCTATAAACGGATTTCAATCGGTGTGCTGCTGATCGCTATTGGAATTGCCATGCTCATCTGGGTTCCAGCGGTCAATCTAGTTATTGCCGTAATCGGTCAAATGATAACAGGCATCGGAATCGGGTTAGCTCATCCAACAAGCGGAGCAGTTGCGTTCACAAGTTCGGATGAAGAAGGGGCTGGGAAAGTTTCAGCTAACTTGCAATTTGCAGATTCGTTTACACCTGGTGTTGTCATCGGCATTGGCGGCGCAATTATCGCCATTAGTCAAGCAACCGGTTTGTCGATGGAAATTGGCATTATTGGCGCCATGACTTTTCAGTTTGTATTAATTCTTGTAAGCCTCCTTGCCAGCTTGCGGATTAAAAACAGTCAAACAAGTAGTAAATCAGAGCATTGATCCTGTTCGCTCTACGACAAATATCTTTCTTAATCTGTCCCTCCTATAACTGGGATGGCTGCATAACTAGGAGATGAGAGCTCGTTTTGCATTTTCTTAAAATGAATTTGTAGCGAACCAAAAAATGCTTTTCCCTGGTTGTAGTGAAGCTCACATTTATACCCATACGAACGGGATGCCGATTGCAGCGCTTTATAGCCTGGTAGCGCAATGACCAAAGAAATAATCCGTCTAATAATATGATTAGGCACCTTGGAAAACATCGTCGCGTATATCCCATCGGCAACCGATATAAAGCTAGGAAATGTAGGCTTGTTGAAGTGCGAAAGTGTGACGCAATCCGCGGCGATTACCAGCATCTCTTTGTTCAAGCGGTTTAAATTTATGGTGATGTCCTTGTAAAAATAAATACCAAAACCGATTTTGTTCGTTACGGGGTTCAAGCGTTTTTTCCATTTCAACCATACAGCTGCCGTATAAGTCTCGAGTTGATCCATACATGAATACCAGCGAATTAGCGATCTCAGCCTTTTTTTCATAAAGTGCTCCTTCGTTTCTATATGTTTACGTAATTTAGGTGTTTATTTTATTTGACTCTAGAACAAGACGGATTGTTCGCTAAAAACCATTGGTAAATGTAGGGAGTGACTGAAGCCTACAAAAAAAACGATCCTGAACGAACTAAAAAGAGAAGGAGCTGCATTCGTGGCTCCTTCTCTTTCATACTACTTTTGTTCCTAATACATGGTTAGATCATCGGTCATCTAACTTTGGCAGGAATCGCTTTTTTATAGTTTAACAGCTCTGAGACGGTAACAAATTTAAATCCCCTGTTTTTTAATTCCGGTAAAATTAACTTTAAAGCATCAATAGTCTGTGTAGGGCCTTCGACGTAATCATGAAATAAAACAATGTTCCCGTTTCTCGAATTTTTTAAAACGCGGTTCACAATTTTATCTACCCCTGGTGTGTTCCAATCTTTCGTATCCAACTGCCAAGTCCACATAATCATCTTATAGCCTTCTTGTTTCACCATTGCTACAAGATTTTCATTATAGAAACCGCCAGGAGGACGAAATAGTTGACAGCGGCGACCGGTTGTCTCATAAATAATTTCTTCCGCTTTGTTAATCTCTTTTTTTAAATTATTTTTTCTGCTCAAATAGGCATGACTATAGGTGTGATTTGCAAGCTCGTGACCTTCATTAACTTCTCGCTTGAGCAGGTCTGGGTTCATCTTCACTTTGTTGCCAACGACAAAAAAGGTCGCTTTCGCCTCATACTGTTTAAGTAGATCAAGAATCTGAGCCGTGTACACAGGATGAGGTCCATCATCAAAAGTTAAGGCAATCACCTTCTCATCGGTCATTATTTCCCAGACCACTTCTCCGCGATTCTCATAATAGGCCCGATCCTTTTTATTCGGTGCTGCGGTAGCGACAGATTGAAACGCCAATAAAAACACGACTACAGTTACAAAAATTCTCATTATGCCTCCCAGTCCTATGTGTAGGTAAAGTTAGGATGCTCCATTCTTCCTAAATTAACCCTACCTATCACGAAAAAAATTGGGAATTTCATTCCTTTATTTGCTGAAAATCTTTTGTTGGAAGTTAGCTATCGCCTCATATTCCTCTTCAAGCTTGCGTGAAATCTGGATATAAATCGGCAGCAGCTCATGATAAATTTCAGCATTCCCTTTTATAGGTTTGTGTTCATGCGTAGCTCCAACCATAGAAGACACCTTTTCAAGTGAATCGATTTTGCCGATTGCAAATAAACCAAGCACCACCGCGCCTAGGCATGAACTTTCGAAACTCTCAGGGATTACGACATCCTGATCAAAAATATCAGCCATCATTTGCCGCCATAAGGGGGCACGGGCAAACCCTCCCGTCGCCTGGATCTTCTTGGGGCGTCCAATACGTTCCTCCATCGCTAACAATACCGTGTACAAGTTGAAAAGCACGCCTTCAAGAACAGCACGTATCATGTGTTGCTTCTGGTGATGCATCGTTAGACCGAAGAAGGAACCTCGGGCATTGGAATTCCATAGCGGTGCACGTTCGCCTGTTAAATAAGGATGAAAGATCAATCCATCAGACCCTGGCGTAACCTTAGCAACGATTTCCATCAGCAGGTCATACGGGTCGATCCCTAGGCGCTTAGCTGTCTCTACTTCCGATGCGGCAAATTCATCCCTCGCCCATCGCAGCAGCATACCGCCGTTATTGACCGCTCCGCCGATAACCCAATGCTTTTCTGTTAACGCATAACAGAAAATCCTCCCCTTCGGGTCGGTCACAGGTTTATCGACAACCGTTCGAATCGCGCCGCTCGTACCGATCGTCGCGGCGACAACTCCCGGCTCAATCGCATCCACGCCAAGATTAGAGAGCGCGCCATCGCTGGCCCCAACAATAAAGGGAGTCGAGACTGAAAGTCCCATTTCTTCCGCAAAAACCGCATTCAACCCTTTCAACGCATAGGTTGTGGGTACAAGCTTAGATAGCTGGTTTCTCGTAATGCCTGCAATGTCTAGAGCCTCTTCATCCCAATCCAACTTCTCAAGATTCATCATCCCCGTTGCTGAGGCAATGGAGTAATCGATAACATACTCGTTGAATAACTTGGCGAACACATATTCTTTGATCGAAATGAATTTGCTTGCCCTTTGAAACAGATACGCATGATCATGGCGAAGCCACATTAATTTGGGCAGCGGAGACATTGGATGAATCGGTGTTCCTGTTCGCAAGTAAATGGCATGTCCGTTCATATCGCGCTTTAAACGCTCAGCCCAAGCGGCACTTCGGTTGTCTCCCCAAGTTATGCATCGTGTGAGCGGCTTACCCTCATTATCAACAACGATGACACTGTGCATGGCAGAGCTAAACGAGACGAACATTATTTGTTCCTGCCTAGCTCCACTCTGAACCATAACGCGCTTCACCGTTTGAACAACGGCCCGAAAGATTTGGTCAGGGTCCTGTTCCGCAACAGACGAAGTTGGTGTGTATAAAGGATAACCCTCGTCGGCCTTCGTCACAACCTTCCCGTTTTCTTCAAAAAGAACAGCTTTCGTGCTCGTTGTTCCAATATCAACGCCAATCATATACATAGGCTGGCTCAATGGATGCACCTTCTTTCCTTGAGAATTGTTCTCCTAAACCACCAAGCTGAGGAGAAGAATGAAAATCAATCCAACAACAGATAGAATCGTTTCCATTACCGTCCATGATTTCAGGGTTTGCGGTACGCTCATATTAAAAAATTCCTTAACCATCCAGAACCCTGCATCATTCACATGCGAAAGAACAAGCGAACCTGCACCTGTAGCTAAAACAACCAGCTCGATATTCGCATTAGGATTCAATGCGAGCACAGGAGCCACGATACCAGCCGCTGTTGTCATTGCAACGGTTGCCGAGCCCGTTGCTACACGTATCAGGGCAGCCACAAACCAAGCGAATAAAATAATATTCACGTGAGCCTCTGTAGCAATCGCAGCGATTGCTCCACCAACACCACTATTAATTAAAACTTGCTTAAAAGCTCCGCCGCCGCCAATGATCAGGATGATCGTAGCTGTCGGTGCCAAACACTCGCTTGCAAAACGGGACACCTCTTCTTTCTTAAAGCCTCTGGCAAAGCCAAGAGAAAAGAAGGAGAAAACGACTGCAATTAAAAGCGCAATTATTTCGTGCCCAATGAATGCGCAGAACTGTGTTAAGCCGCTCGTTGCTTTGGGGTCGATGATGTTTGCAACAGATCCAATTAACATTAAAATGACGGGTAATAAAATCGTAAACAATGTAATTCCAAATCCCGGGAGCTCACGATTTTCCTTCGACGCGAATTGCTCAGCCAAATTGGCCGGCGGCTCTACTAAGATTCGCTTGCCAATAAATTTTCCAAAAAGAGGCCCTGCAATAATCGCAGTAGGTAACCCAACAAGGATGGAATACAAGATTGTTTTGCCTAAATTAGCTTTGTATGCGTCAATTGCAATCATAGGCGCTGGATGAGGCGGGACGAGCCCATGAACCGTTGAAAGTCCCGCCAAAACGGGAATACCTATTTGCAGCAACGACATTTTCGTTTTTCGCGCGACGATGAACACAATTGGAATTAGCAAAATAACCCCAACCTCAAAAAATACCGGGATTCCAACAATAAATCCCACAATCATCATCGCCCAGTGAACTCGCTTCTCGCCAAATTTATCGACAAGCGTTGTAGCGATTTGCTCTGCGCCCCCGGACTCTGCCATCATTTTACCAAGCATCGTACCTAAACCAATAACAATAGCTATCGTTCCTAATGTACCTCCAAGTCCACCTGTAACCGCTTTAATAACATCCGCAGGCTTCATGCCCGCTAGAAATCCTAAAAACAAAGAAGAGATGAGTAACGTTACGAAGGGATTCCATTTATATTTTGCGATTAGCACAATTAGAAAAACAATGGAAATTAACGCCCACAAGATCAACGTTACATTATGACTAAGGCCAAAAATAGTGTTCATCCAGAACTTCTCCTTTTTTTTTACCTTCGGTAATATTCACTGTCACAGCATTCCCATTTTGGATCGCTTTAACTAGCTTATTTTCTTTGCATTGTATACTTGTCGACAAGAATTTCGAAACTTAATGATTGCGGGAATTAGCACGATTTTTAAGGTAAACTACTATGTAGCGTTTTGTTTGAATCTGCAAAATATTCCCTAACCACTCTTTGAATAACCGTTACATCCTTTGACTCCAGCGCCTCTACAATCACTCGATGTTTATCGATAACTGTAATGAGCTTATGTTCTCCCTCTGAGAACACTTCTTCGGTTGTAATTAGCATCACCGTCAGTACAATATGGCGAATACTTTTCCACAAATGCAAGATTCTCGCATGCTTGGCTTCTACAATAATAGCCTCATGAAAGCAAAAGTCTAGGTATGAAAACTCTACAATATCATTATGCTTAACGGATAATTCCATTTTATCTATGTTTTGCTTCAAATTATTGATCAACGATGAATGGCTTCCGGCTGCCAGACGCTGCTGTGCGAAGCTCTCGATTAAATACCGAACATCATAAAGCTCCTCAACGTCCTGCAAGCTTAATCCGATAACAATAGCTCCCATCCTCTCCAAACGAATGAGTCCCTCGTTAGATAACGTTTTCAATGCTTCTCTCACCGGGGATCTGCTGGTACCGAAGTCAGCAGCAACCCGATTCTCAGATATGACCTCACCTGGTTTGAACGTTCCATTAATAATTTGCAGCCTTAATTCGCAGGCAATCGTTTCCCCAAGGGAGACTCCTTGCAACCAGGCAGAAGGATAACTCTTCATGACTCAACTCTCCTATATAAACCAAATTCGGATTATTCAATGTGATAGATAGTATTGATTTTAGCACATATTCACCGAACGATTCTATGAGAAGAATTGCTTTGTATTACTCATTCCGGACAACCGCATGGCCGCCAAATTCATTGCGCAAGGCTGCAACAACTTTGCCATGAAAGGTATCATCTTCAAGCGAACGATATCTCATTAGCAGGGACATTGCAATAATAGGGGTACTTACTTCCAAATCAAGCGCCGTCTCAACCGTCCATTTGCCTTCGCCAGAACTTTTCATTACGCCTCGAATGCCTTCCAATTTTGGATCTTTTGAAAATGCTCGTTCGGTAAGTTCCATCAACCAACCTCTAACAACAGAGCCATTTGACCATACCCGGGCAACTTCTTCATAGTTGAAATCAAATTGACTTTTGGACAACAGCTCGAATCCTTCGGCGATGGACTGCATCATCCCGTATTCAATACCATTGTGGACCATTTTCAGAAAATGACCGCTGCCATGATTACCAGCATATAAATAACCTTTATCGACAGCTATTCCTTGAAATAATGGCTCAATAGTTGCAAAAGCTGCTTTATCGCCGCCGACCATAAAGCAGCCTCCGTTAGCCGCACCTTCTGTGCCACCTGACGTTCCAACATCGAAAAACTGGATGCCGCTCTCTCTCAACTTCTCCGCGCGAGCAATGGATTGTTTATAGTGGGAGTTACCCCCATCAATGACGATATCTCCTTGATCCAATAGCGGAATAAGGGTATCAATGACATGATCCACAATGTTACCCGCCGGAACCATCATCCAGACAACCCGAGGAGTCGCTAGCTTTGAAACTAGCTCTTCTATGGCCATAGTAGATACCGCGCCTAGCTGCTCTAGCTTCTTTCCTGGCTCAGGATTAACATCATAAACAACCACTTGATGCTGTTGGAGCAGTAAATTTTGCACCAGATTAAAACCCATTTTACCAAGACCTATCATACCTAGCTTCATATGGCTCACCTCTTTACGTCTACATGTATACTTGTGTACAAGTTTGTTATTTCATATTACTGCTTCCACAGGAATCTGTAAATATAAATTTGTAAGCGTCAAGCAATCCAGCCATAGAGCAGTGTTAGGGAATTTATTCCACTGCACTATCATCATGCGTTCATAGCAAGTATCCTTGATGATAGCGCAGTGGAATAGCCTTGATTTTATTTAAACTGCTTGGGAAATTGTTTGATAATCCCATCTGTAAGAACATCCGAAAGCATGATCATATGTTCCTCGCCTTTGTCGAAAGCGTTGATCTCCGCATCCCAATTTTTTTGAGCCTTGCGGTGAGATCATCCGTCACGAATTGTAAATGGGTGTGCAATAGGTCCTTTAATTGATTATTAGACCAATTTGGATTTGCCTGACTAAGAAATTGAGCAATGTCATCTGCATTTCTATACCACTCTTTATTATAAGTTTCTACCTCTGCCTGATTATCACTTTTTGCTGCTGTCACTATTTTTCCAGCAATTAGAATATGCTCTTTCAGAAGTTCAGCCAGTTTATTGCCTGCAGCATCACCATAATAGGGCTTAATTGCATTTCCAATATCCTGTTGATTTTTCAAAAGCCTTGCCAGCACTTTGTCTTGATCATCGGAACTTGAAACGGCGCTTACGATGTAGTTTTTAGTCCATACCACATGATCTACCCAAAGCTTCCTTAGATCCCCTTTAAGCTGTGTCATCGATAAACTTATACATGGCTTATTCTTCTCAGCAAGCACTTGCTTTTCTTCTGTTGCCCCAACCCTTAGTGGGGTCAAACTCAATGTTAGACATATACTTAATACGGTCAACTTGAGAAACTGCTTTTTCATGATATCTTCTCCCTGATGTTTGGATTTGAGCACTCTGTGATATTTTGGACATTTCAAATGATTTCATGCAGAAAGAGAGATTTTCATTGTTGTGAAATATACTGGAAATAGCATAACAGCAACTCGTCGTATAGCGCATGTGCCAGCAGAAAACATCGGCCTATCCTGTGATAATTAATTTGGAAGGCAGTGGATGGGGGAACCACGGCTTACACTCGCAGTTTACCATCTGCTCCCCCGCGTCACTTCCTCCACGATTGCCTTAACCCCGTCATCAATCTGTGCAGACTGGGCCCGAGAAATGCTGATCCGCAAAAACTTCTCACGCTCCGGGTAGTCCAATAAATAAAACGGTTTACTGGACACGACGTTAACATCCCTCGCTGCAAGCCGCTTAGTCAAACGATCCAAATTCACTGTTCGCGGCAGCTTAAACTGCACGTAAACACCTGAGCTAACACTCGCCACTTCAAGCGTTCCGGCACTGTTGTGTCGTTCCACAGCCTCATTCAATGCGCGAATCCTTGCCGTGTATTGGCTGCCTATTTTGATCTTATGCCGCTCATACATGCCGTTTTTGATATATACTTCAAGAGCAGCCTGAGACAAAAGCGAGGAATCACCATAGGTTTTATAGGTATTAAAAGTCTTTATCAGCCGTTCCGGCAAAACAGCAACACCTAAGCGCAAACCAGGAAAAATGATTTTCGAGAAGCTCTTTAAATACACCACATGCGAGGTCCGGTCATACGTATATATCGGATCGAAATGTCGCTCTACGCCCAAGTCAGCCATATAATCGTCCTCGACGATATATACATCGTACTTAGCTGCCATCTTGGCGATCGCCTTCCTTTCATCCGCGTTGTACGAAGTACCCAGTGGATTGTGATATCTGGACATGGTGTAAAAAAATTTGATTTCACAGCTTCTAAACTTCTCCTCCAGCTCAAGTAAATCAATCCCCTGCGCTGTGCGAGCAACCCCCTGAACGGGTACTCCTGCCGCTTCCAAAAACCGCAAATAAATATCGTAACTCGGCTGTTCCACCAATACCGTCTCCTTCCCGTTAGGAAACGGCATTTTTGCTAAAATTTCCAGCGCTTGCTGGACGCCTGATGTAACGATAATCCGTTCGGATTTCGCGAACACTTGATCACTCGCCAAATGGGAAACCAGCGTTTGACGCAGCGTTCCCAGCCCTTGTGAATCACCATAAGTAAACAGGTCGTACTTGTATGTATCAATCGCTTTATTCAAACAATGTTGGAAATCCAAATAGGGAAACAAGTGCAAATCTGGCGACGCAGAGGTAAAATCGATCGTTTTACTATCTGTCTTAGTCAGCCAGTCTCCTGGCTTCTCAACAACGTAAAAGCCGCTTTGCGGGACTGAGTAAATGGCGTGACGTTTCTCCAATTCTGCGTACGCTCGTGTGATCGTGCTGACGCTGCATCCATAGAACTCGGCAGCGCTTCGAACGGAAGGAAGCTTCTGGCCGGATCTCAGATGTCCCTCCCTAATTTGTTGTTCCATATCGGATAAAATCGAAAAATATTTTTTCATCCTGCATTCCCCCGTTTAGACTCACCTAGATGCAGACAAAATCTAAAATCTATTTATAATGACGCTGTTTCCGTTTTCTATTATTTCATCATATTTGATCTTTGCCAACTGTATCGGTACAATTCATCCAATTAGCCATTGTTTGGATCTGTGTTCTGACATACCTTTAATATAACGGATGAGGCGTTAGCGAATGTGCTCCCGATTATTGAAAAGAGGTAGATGTTATTATGAACTCAAAAGGTTTGAAGTTAGCCTATTTTTTTGCCATACTGAATGCTGTAATTATCGGATTTTCGTTTTTGTTTACGAAGATGGCGCTCCAAAATGCCCAGCCGCTCGACACGCTGACCTACCGTTTTGCCGCTTCGTTTATAGTCTTGTCAATCCCAGTGGCATTCGGGTGGGTTAAGCTTAATTTCCGCGGCAAGCCTTTATATAAAGCTTTGCTGTTGGCAAGCATGTACCCACTGGGGTTCTTTACGCTCCAGACGTTTGGGCTGCAACACGCCACCTCTGCTGAAGGAGGCATTCTATATGCGTTCACGCCTGTCGTAACGATGCTGCTTGCTTCCATATTCTTGAAAGAAGCCACAACGATCTTGCAGAAGCTTTCGATCTTCTTGTCGGTTTTCGGTGTTGTTTTCATTTTTATCATGAAGGGAAGCAGTATCAATTTGTCGAATATGACGGGCATCTTCATGTTGTTCCTAACTTGCGTAGCTTTTGCCGGATACAGCGTTTTGGCTCGTTCGCTTTCGAAACAATTTAGTCCTGCGGAGATCACTTATTTTATGCTAGGAATCGGATTCGTCGTTTTTCTGGTCGTCTCGCTCACCGATCATGCGACTTCTGGAACGCTCGACCGCTTTTTCGCACCACTCGCCAGCGGCACCTTTATCGTGTCCATTCTCTTCCTTGGCATCGTGTCTTCACTCGTCACAGCCCTAACAGCTAACTACATCTTGTCCAAAATGGAAGCTTCCAAAATGAGCGTATTCACTAATTTATCTACGATCGTCTCCATGGCGGCCGGAGCTATGTTCCTCGGAGAAGAGGTTACTGTGTATCATCTGATTGGCTCGGTACTGATCATAGCTGGGGTAGTTGGAACAAATCGTTTAGGACGAAAGAAGGCAAGCGAGAGCATTCGTTTTGCAGAAAAAATAGAAGCGTGAATTTCCCTGCCATGCAGCATTTATATTGACGTAAAACCGAACATTTTTTATAATTTAGGTCGATCATCGATATAACTGTTAATAAAGGTGGCTTAGAATTACAATGAGAAAAGTCAATTCCTCCTTCATAACGATGAAGGATATTGTACGGGAAGGCGATCCGATCTTACGAAAGAAAACGAAGCCTGTACAATTTCC
Source organism: Paenibacillus sp. SYP-B3998 (assembly GCF_010820665.1). GTDB lineage: Bacteria > Bacillota > Bacilli > Paenibacillales > NBRC-103111 > Paenibacillus_E. The sequence goes on from NZ_JAAIKC010000006.1 coordinate 144,698, forward strand.
CTTATCGGACGAAGATTTTAAACGTGCTGAAAGTCTGCTGATTTTCTTGAAAAATTCTCAAGATAAACGAATGGCAGAAAAATATGATCTGCGGGAAGGCGTCGGCTTGGCAGCTAACCAGATTGGTTGGGATAAACAAGTATTTGCCGTATATTTCACGGATGAACAGGATAAACAGTTCGCCTATATTTTCTGTAATCCCAAGATCACCAGTCACTCCTCTGCCATGGTGTATCTTGAAGAGGGAGAAGGATGTCTGTCAGTTGATCGTGTTGTTAAAGGGTATGTGCCTCGCTATGAGCGAGTGACGATTCATGCATTTACCCCGGAAGGCATACCTTTTACACTCAAATTAAAAGGCTATGCAGCAGTCGTCATCCAACACGAGCTAGATCATCTGAATGGGGTGATGTTCTATGATCATATTAATAAAAAGGACCCTTCCCGACTGCCAGAAGTAGAATTCATTCGACCTTTATAGTTTCCGCTCACGACTGCCTTTTTAAGAAGGCAGTTTTTTTGTACCCGACCGTCAAAAAGCATGAACGCGATTACTCATAATCTTTTGCACCGTTTTTTGGTATTGTTCAGCTCTTACTACCATGGCCGCTAAGCTATTGAGAACCTCTTTAGCATCCTCACGATATTCCTCATCCCCAAAAATCCTATAAAGTGTCATGAAGTCATTATATTCATCCAACCATTCATTAAAGAAAGAAGATGTCATCACCGTCACCCCTTTATTTTCATGATAAGGCTGCAACATTAAACTATGATTAGAACTAGATTAACGGAATATATAGTTTGCCGCGATAACTTTTCGTTGAAAGCCAATAAAATCAAAAAATAGCCTGCCGGCATATTCCCGACAGACTGCTTTTTAGAAAAAACTGCTCACTTATTTACTCTTCCATAATCTCTTTCTCAGGATCACTCCTAGAAGGATTAAGGCGAAACCTGTTAATTGAATGTACAAATGACTGGTTTCCCCTGTTTTCGGAAGCGTTTGTTGTGGCGCTTCTTTCACAGAAGTAGTGCCTAGTGGTATTTCTTGGACGTCGATATCAACAAAAGTTTCTGTTTCATTTCCGTCCTTATCTTTTACAACGATGATGATTTTATCTTTACCAACATAGCCAGGGTTCGGCGTATATGTCCAACGGCCATCCGGATCAATTGTTGCCTTTCCATTCTCCGGTTGCTTGCTGATGGACGGAATGCCTCCAAGTGGCACATCAATGTCACCTTCAATAGGCGTATCCTGGTCCGTCGTTTTTTGCTCCCCAGATGGGGTTGGCGTCGGCGACGTTGATGGCGCAGGTGTTGCGCTCGGCGTCGGCGATGTTGATGGCGCTGGTGTTGCACTTGGCGTCGGCGATGTTGATGGCGACGGTGTCGCGCTTGGCGTCGGCGATGTTGATGGCGATGGTGTTGCGCTTGGCGTCGGCGATGTTGATGGCGACGTTGTTTCACTTGGTGTCGACGTCGGCGCTGGCGTCACTGATGGTGATGGTGACGGTGTCACTGATGGCGATGGTGACGGTGTCACTGATGGCGATGGTGACGGTGTCACCGGTGGTGTCACTGATGGTGTCGGTGACGGTGTCACCACCTTAAAGTTGGTTACATTCAGATTAAAGCCTGCAGTCGAATTGATCGTTACTGAACGTTCGTTTGAATCAAGCACATAACCAGATGGAGCCGATGTTTCTTTCACAACGTAGTCTCCAGCCAATAACTTCTTGAATACGACCGTACCCGTTGAATCCGTGGTCAGTGTGTTAATAAGCAGCTTCGTTGAACCTGTTTTACGGTACAATTCGAAGGTTGCTCCGCTAAGCAGCAAAGCACTATCCGCTGAATCGACTTTTTTAACGGTCAATGAGCCTCTGACACCGCTACCTGTACCAGATCCACTAGAGACACCAACAATAACGTCCTCAACCGTATCTTTAGTCACAGTAGTCACATTGCTGCCACTAAAGCTGACTTTATTCGAAACGGTGTCGCCGTTGTTGGCAACAATCAATGACTGGTACTCCAAAATGTAAGCCGTATCAATCTCTTTAAGGAAATTTAATTCAAAGGTTTGCTTGCCATTATCATCCGTTTTGATTTCCAACGTGAAATCCGTGCCTTTAATCAATTCTGATCCCTTGGACACATTTCCGTTAGTAGCAACTGTTGTCGCAAACAGATGGAACGTATTTGGCAGTAAGAGTTGATTACCTGTCGGTGTATCCACGATTTTCGCACCCGATACCGTAGATTGTCCGCGATTAATATTAATCGTCCAGTCAATCTTGTCTCCACTTTGCGTGCCCTTTTTATTCACATATTCTCCGCCTTGAGGAATGTTAACGGAAGCCGTTAAATGATTAGACACTGGATTAACTCCGTCCAATAATTTAGCCGTATTGTTTACTTTATTATCAATAAGTTTGCCTTCAAGGCTTGTATTAAAGACAATATAGTAGGGAGCAGAAATTGGTTTCAGGAACTTCACAACCAACTTATTATCACTGGTTACTGTGTAGTTATAGTAGGTATTATCAACTACTGAACCTTGTGACGGATCGCCGTTAGCTGGAATGTTCATGTTACGTAAAACAAGTGAGTTGTCGACCAATTTCTGATTGGACTCCAGTACATCCTCTACTAATGCACCTGCAAGAGTTTTGCTGTTGTAGTTGACTCCTACTGTCCAAGTAAGTTGTTTGGAAACAGCATTATAGGATCCACTTTTGAAACCGTTATTCTTCACTTCGTTCCTTGGAACAAAGGTTGCAGAGTCCGTTTTCCCAGCGGGAGAGCCCTCGGTCCAATCGATCTTAGCGCTATTATCGAAATTCGTTATGCCAGCTGTAACAATCCAATCATTATTGAATTCCGTCTTGTAGCTGATCGTAACGGGCCCGGTAAGCGTCTTATTGAAAGTTATTTTAAACCCTTGATCAATCGGAGTCGTGTTGTCCACTGAGTAGTCTGACGTACTCATTGGCGCACTCCCTTCATTTACGACCAAAGAACTAGGTATAAAATGAAGGCCTTTATTCGGGAACGTATCCGTCAATACAACATTACTCATCTGTTTGCTATCACCATTAATGGCAATCTTCCACGCAACCGTTTTGGCTTGGTAATCTGCTGCACCCACACTCTTGACAATTACTACTTGATTAATAACTTGAGTGCCAGTACCAGTATTACTGCTACCAGAAGTAATCTTGTTTGTTATGGTTTCATCGTTAATAACACGATTATTCGCCTTCGTTTGGTACGTAATTTTGTAAGCTGAAGAAATCGTATTGCCGAACTGCAGCTTGAATCCCTTTTGGTTAGGAGCGGATGCCGTACTCACCGTATACTGACTATTAGACAATTCACTGCCTAAGGTTTCAACACCGGCGGAGTCCAACGTAACCGGAAACACATGAACAGATCCTGCAACTAATTCTTGGGAATCATTGAACAAATCTGTCAATACAGCTGCTGCCTGTGCAATTGTTTTCTCATTATAATTGTATTTAATTGCCCATTCTATGGTCTGTGTACTTGGATCATACGCTGTTGACGTTTTATCCAAAGCACTTCCATGCTGCACTGAGACGGTTGCAGAAGCGTCAACAGGAGCTTTGTTGCCACCTTCAAACGTTGCCTTGTTGACAAAAGATACTTTGTCAACGTCAGTGACTGGTGTCGTAAATTGAATACGGTAGGCAGTTACAATAGGACTGTCATTAAAGCTGACTTTAAGAACATTACCCGTCGTTTCCACGGCATACTTACTAGGATCAACCAACGCGCCCTGGTTCACTGTTCCATTCAAATTAACATCTAGATCATACACCGCAACGGTAACTGGAACTGATAGTCCGCTAGGAATCGGGTCCGTTACGACCGCGTTCTGAACGGAATCTAGCGCTTTGTTCACGTCAACGGTCCAATCGATGTTTTTGGCATTAAAGCCCTGAGGCACGCCGCTCTTGCCAATTGTTGAAGTCACATTCGGTTTGAAATTAAGGGTGAAAACTTGTTCACCGCTGTTAATCGGAATTTTGATGATTTGCTTCGTGCTGCCTATAATCTTGGTTTTATCGAATTCCGTCTTGAAAGTCAGGATGCCGTGTACATTATTATGGCTTTCGATGTAGTTATTAAAAGTCATGAGCACTTGATGATTAGCTACATTAACACTAAATGTTCCTACATCCTCATCATCAATCACAAGAGGTCCACTTATGTTATTAAAAAGTAAAAACTCTTGTGGCAATGTAAATGTAAATACATCACCATTATGGTATCCATGATTATTTGGCAGAGACCACGTATAATCCAATTGTACTTTGGAACCCTGCTCATACACGTTACCTGTAACAACTTGACCCGCATTATTGTATACAGCCATGTACACGCTATCGATGATATTACCTGAAATCGTAGTAGCTGCATTCGCTGGCGTCAAAAAACTGAATCCATACAAGCTCTGCATGAAAACCAAAAGCGCAATCAACAAACTACTTGTTTTTTTCTTCAACATTGTGTTTAGTGCCTCCATTCCTAATTCATCATGAATGAAGTCAATTTCATAATTCCAATCATTACATGAGTGGATATTTCACATTCTCCGAACTAACGGAGCCCTTGAAACATCCAGATTATGAAGAGTCTTCTCTTTTCTACCTTCAAAATCTAATCTGATTAAAAGAATAGAAGTATGAAATTGACTCTGTTGTACATTTTTTCTCCCTATTGGCTTGATCAGAAGCGTCGTTCCTCCCAAACCCCAATCCCACTCCTCCCCTTCGTTGATTCGAATTGCTTATATTTACCAAGAAGGCACATCTTGTATTTTAGAGCGTGAAGCTGAACAGTTTCTGAACAACTTATGAACAACTTTCGTATACTATTATATAAATCCAAATCCAACCTACATAAAACTTCTTTTTCTAAATAGAAATACTATTGTTCTAGAATGACCGCACTTACGCGTTCACCAATTTCGACCTCAGACTACCGATAGGTTGTTGGTTGAGCAAATGCAAAAAAGCCTACATTTAGTTTCAAATGTAGGCTTTTTTATACTGCACTCCATATTGGAAGCAGACCGTATAATTTAATAAAATTTTGTGATCGTGTAGTTCGATGCATCCTTGATCATTGGCGTTTCTTCTCCGCCTTGTACACGAGCAGCATCATACGTGGTATCGATAGTAACCCATTCCCCACTATCTTTTAAGAAAACTTGGTTCCAAGCATGATAAGTATTCGGAGCATGTACTTCATAACCCATTACCAATCGAGTTGGAATCCCTTCACTTCTAGCCATAGCAGCAAAGGTAGCTGCGTAATCATAGCAGATTCCCTTCGAATCATCGAAAACTTTATTCAGATCAGGGATATAGCCAGCTTCAACGCTTTCAGCTTTATCATTGTCGTATTTATATTTTTCAGTAATGTATGAATAGATAGCAGTAACTTTATCTTTATCCGACTCGGTACCTACGATTAATTTTTTTGCCTCAATAACAGCCTTTGTTTCATCATTCCAATCAATTAGTGGAATGGATTGCACAAACACTTCATTTTCGTTCTCCAGCTTAACATCTATGTTTTCTTGCGCGATTACTTTATATTTATTGTTGCTCACTGATTCGGCAATCAGGATATTGTAACTCCCATCACCTAACTGCAAAGGGTATTGGGCCCCACCCACTAGGTTATAGTCGTACCTAACGTTCCCCTTAGTAATTCGGACGATAGCTTTCGTTCCTTTACCATTCTCATAATTGACTGTAATGATTCCCTTATCCAAAGAGCTCTTATCTACCAAGGATTGAGCGGACGCGGCATAGGTTCCTTTCGGTGCAAGAATGAGAAAAAGCGCCACAATCATCGTCATTAGCAAGGTTTTTTTATACACAAAAAACTCCCCTTTCGGTATCTGGCTGCCATCTTAGCAGGTATGCTAAGGAAGGCCCTTTAGTTTTGCGTCTCTAGCTTTCGCTAGATTTGCCTTTATCGGTGGAAAGCACCGAAATCATATTTTTTTATATGCGTATCATAGCATAGGCTTGTCTGTTTTACTAGACAAATTATTCCTTACTTTTCTACTAACTTCGCTTTAACTATAATACGATGAGTCGGGTTTTCCATAGGATGGCAGGTAATCAACGTAATCTCTTGATCCTTACCATTGCCTTTCAGTACCCAAACATCTTCAGGGAGAACATATAACTTATCCTGTACCTTATACCAATACTGTTTGCTCCCGGTATCTACTTCGATCATATCACCGACCGCGACTTCATCCAGTCTATTAAAATTCTTGCCATAGGTCAGATTCCTATGACCGGCAATCGCATAATTACCGACAGCTCCTAGTTTGCCTGTGTTCGCAATGCTAGCAACCGATAGCTTCATATTATCAACTGTTGCATCCTTAAGAATCGGAAGCTTCAGATTAATCTTATCAATAATCAAAACACCTTCAACATTTTTCTGCATCATAGAAGCTACTGATGTTGTAGGCTCTGCGCTCAAAGCAACCGGCTGGCTATGTACAGTCGCCCCATCAACAGGAATAGAGGAGGGAACCTCTGAAATACGCTCCGTCTCGGATGCTGCTTGGTCAATATGCTGCAAATTTTCTTGCCATTGCTTCAAAATTCTCTGCTGTTGATAGCTTTCATAGCGATCATTCAGCGTCGGATACAGCAAAATAATAATCCCAAGGAAGATGCACACCAGTGAAAGTGTTCTTTTTGTCATCAGGAATTCCTACCTTTGTCTGACCTAAATTGATTTCTAATGGCTCATTATACGCCATAATCGATTCAAAATCCATATGAGCAACAACCGCGTCGTTAGAAAATTAACGGAATTGAGTTTTATGTATTTAAACCGAATAGCTAGCTGGTGAATCGAACAAAATAAGGGGCAAATCGAAATCAAATTCGAATGCCCCCGTTCTCGTATGCTTGATAGAGCTTCCTAATTAATGCATCATCATCTGTTTACCATCTTGTTCATTACTTCTGCAAACAACTTTGTCGCAAAGGCTATAAAATTTCTTAACACCGTTGGTCGGTAACGTTGCAATCACTTCATTGCACGATTTACATAGGATAACACCAAGATCATGCTGATGAACCGCTTCCAATTTTATATTGTTTGTGTTAGACATTTCGCTTCCTCCTTTAGTTGAGTGCTTTCCGCACGAGATACATAGGCTACAAAATCGATGACACGGCTTGCATAGCCCCACTCGTTGTCATACCATGCCAACAGCTTGATCTGGTCTTCCTGCGTCATAATACTGAGTCCATCAATAATGGCTGATTTATCATTTCCAATATAATCGGCTGATACAAGCGGCAATTCATTATAGTCCACGAACGTACCTAATTGGCCCGCGATTGCCTGCTTGATAGCCAGTTTCACTTCATCTACCTTCACTTTGCGGCCTACTACAACTTGAAGGTCCAACAGCGAAACGTCCTGCGTAGGCACACGGATCGAGACGCCTTGAATATGCGGAGCAAGATGCGGTAGAACATCGATAAGCGCTTTACCGACCCCTGTCGAAGTCGGGATAATAGAATTCGTGCAGGCCCTCGCTCGGCGAAGATCTTTATGCGGGTTATCCATATGATTTTGATCATTGGTGAACGCATGCACCGTTGTCATCCATCCTTGCTTGACGCCAAAATCCCTGTCCAGAATTTGTAAAACAGGCGCGATGCAGTTCGTTGTACAAGAGGCTACAGACAGTACACGATGCAGTTTGTGATCATACTTCGCTTCATTGACTCCCATAACCACCGTCAAGTCCATGTTAGCACCTGGCGCTGTAATCAAAACCCTCTTTGCTCCAGCAAACAAGTGTCGTTCTGCCCCATGACGATGATTGAACTTTCCAGTTGCATCTACGACCAATTCCACGCCATAGTCCTCCCATGGCAGCAAATCTGGCTCTCTTTCAGAAATTACGGATATCCGCTGTCCATTAATGATCATCAAGTTATCATTTAACACTTCGATGTTCGCGTCCCAAGTACCATGAACAGAATCATATTTCAACAGATGGGCCAACACATGAATAGGACTTGTTGAGTTAATCACCTTTACTTCGAAATCAGATTGCTTCTCAGACAAAGCTTTTCTCAAACAAAGTCTTCCAATTCTTCCTGTACCGCTTATGCCTACTCGCATCTGTATCCCCCAAATCATCATTTAGTATGTCATAAATATAGCAAATTTTTAAATAAACCACAATATATAAATTAAAAAACATTTTAAATTTAATAAAAAAACGTTAATGTAAAATAAACGCAGTATATATGATGTCATATTCGCATGTGATACCATGAATCGGCGAAATATGTCTTTTTTCACATTGATGTTGAACTCATAATTAATCTCAATATCGTGCAATGTGAATACATCAAAAAAACTACCCGAATTACTTTGTCGAGCGCAAAGTAATTCGGGTAGTTTTTGTAAACTATAGTTAGAACACGATCATTAGGCTATCCTATTGATTATACTTAAGCTGGCCAAAATTTCAGTGTTTGTTTTTGAAAAAATTTACGTAGAAGCTAGGTGAGATCTTTGGCCGTTCTTTCCATCCAGTTCATTTACATGTCTCTGCCAGACTTTTGAACAACAGTGCCATAAAGAAATACTTTGAACGCTTTGCGATAGATGCTAATCGCATCCTTGATTTGAGAACGCTTGGACATTTCACCAAGCCCCATGAGTAGTGCCTCTAAAATAAAACCGAGCGTTCTGGTATCGTCCGACTTCAGTTCGCCTGCGTCTATGCCTTGTTGCAGCATCCGTTGGTTAAATTCAATATGCTCGGAGATATACTTGATTACTTCATCTTGCACATCACTTTTTTCCCATTCGCTGCTTAGGAACTCATCTGCCGCTTTGGTTAGAGGATGATTCAGATCGTTAGCAACGAGATGTTCCGCAAGCCCGTACAGTTTTTCTTCAACCGTAGCATACAAATGTTCCTTCTCAACCCACTGCGCCTTCCATTCCCGATCCCACTCGTCCACTAAATGCAGGAAGAGCCCCTCTTTACTTTTAAAGTGATAATAAATATTTCCTTTACTGCTTCCGGTAGCGGCTACGATATCCTCGATGGAGGTCGCTGCATACCCTCTTTGTGCAAACAAGGTTCTCGCGGCTTCAGCTATCTTATTTTTAGTTAGCTCACTCTGTAGCTGCTTTTTATTCATCATTTTCATCTCCTGTTCAGCTTCTGGCCAATAACTATATGTGTTGATACTCGCTTAGTATCATTTTTCCGCTTTACGAATCGGACCATCTGTCACTTCTTTATTTTATACCGAACGTTATTTTTGTATTCTAACAAACCAAATAACCCGATGCAACTATGAAAAGATGTGCTAAACTCGACCCGCTACAACTGCATTTTATACGTAAAAGTGCTTTTCCATGAGTCAGCCCGCCCACTTATCCAACCGCATTTACTTTTAAAGAATGTCCGCGCATGATCGAACCTTCTGATCCCCCAAAATTTACAACGCATCCTTCATAAAAAGCAAATTCGATCCAGGTGCTACAGCGCCTCCACAGAGATATACAGTAGACTGTCTCTCATGAAACTTGAAAAAATAAAACAAGCCATTTATACTCATACTGAACGAACGGTCAGTATGAGCTCGATAGATAAGAGGAGAATGAGAATGTCATTGCTAGTAGAAACTGGGACTTCCTATGTTTATTGCGTTCATAATGAGCATGTTCTCACTTTTGAAATTATTGATATTTGGGAAGTAACGTTTCGTAGATGGAGGGAAATTAAATGAAATGGATACCAGCTATGCTTTCATTGAGCAATTTGTGCTGCGGTGTGATCTCAATAATATTAGCATTTTCTGGTCTAACAAGTGTAGCGGCACTCGTTGTCCTTCTAGGTATGCTTTTTGATTTGTTGGACGGGTACGCCGCACGTAAGCTACTGGCGGAGAGCCTATTTGGCAAATCTCTTGATTCGCTCTGCGATATTATTACATTCGGGGCCGCCCCTGCGCTACTTAGTTACGTCGTGGCTCTTCATAAGTTACCTTTTTGGGGCGCTGCAGCAACCGGATTGTTTCTAATTTGCGGAGCACTAAGACTTGCGCGTTTCAGCATCCAGAAGCAGCAGGCACGAGGCTTTGTTGGTATGCCGATTACGTTTGCTGGAGGCGTTCTAACGGTATATGCATTATTTGCAATCCACCTGCATGTAATCCTGTCTGTATTCGTCATTATCCTACTTAGCTGCCTTATGGTATGTACGATCAGATTTCCTAGCTTAAAGGTTACTTGAGAGAAGGGGGAGTCTGAATTGAATGAGTTGGATTGGGCATTGTCGGACTACCCGTGCCGGACGAAATCCTAATTGTATTTGTCACAGAATAATCTCTGATTCCCTGTCTTCCGAAAATATTCTAAAATCGTACTCTATTATACGTTTGCGATTAAACCTATATATCACCAAAATTAAAACTTATTTATACTTTAGGTTTCCAGTTGGAATCTCTTAAATCATATTTATTAGGTTTTCGAAAAAAATTCTCATCCTGTACAAATAACCTTTGATATTCAGTTAATGAAGCTGCATTTACTCCTCCCTCCTCATCAGGATTATAAAATTGTGCAGCGTCATCTTCCCAAAGGCATATATCACATATTTCATATGTTCCTGGAGGGATATTCTCTAGCGTTAGGTATCCGCAGCATGGGCATGGATACTTGCTTATTAATGATTCATTAACTTGTATTAAGGTTACTTCCATGCTTTCAATTATATCTTTTAAATTGTTTGAAACATATTCCTTAACGGGTTTTGACCAGTCATTTTCCTTAACAAGGGTTAATCTGTACTGACCTTCTGCTCTAAACTCAGGGTACCAACCTAAGTCGAGGATCATTGAATGCCGTCTATTAGTGAATTGTAGTATATCTTCTTTTAAATCATCCTCATGCATTTCCTCATAAAGTTCGTTAATATTTACAAGCCACCCTGTTGGTATTTTAAGAGAAACTAAGGATCTAATATTTTTTTTCGGCTTTTTAATAGTTACCGCACTCCTTTAATATTATTTGCTTTCCTCTTCTATGATTTACTCGAAAACTCCATTAACAGATATTTGAAATTAATTATAGCAATAATAACTACTATTTTGGTTAGGAAAGACCACCGGTAGCCTTGTTCTGGTAGCTTATTGAGTAAACCTAGTCGAACAAGCGGAGCAGGAAGCTTTGTGGAACCAATACTACTCATATTTTCACCACTTGGCGCTTGAAATCTGTGCCTATGCAAAAAGAGCAAAAGCGACTGGGCCTTTGCTCTACTTTTTCAACTAATCTTCCGTAGGATCCAAATTGCATTCTTCCAGTTTTAACACTTTTGTTTTGTATTTCCACTTGTAACCTAGCCACAGTACCAAGAAGAATGGAATTCCAATATAAGAAGCTGCCAAGAACTTCCAGTCCACCTGACCGTCCGAGAACGCACTAATGCTTTGGCCAATAATGACAATCATGCACATTACACCTGCCAAGATCGGCCCGAACGGGAACCAAATCGAGCGGTATGGAAGGTCAGCTACTTTGCGCCCTTGTGCAATGTAAGCTTTACGGAAACGGTAATGGCAAATTGCTATACCAAGCCATGCGATGAATCCAGACATACCTGACGCGTTCAACAGCCAAATGTATACTTGACCATCGCCAAAGAAGGAAGCAAGGAAAGCAAGCATTCCGAGTGCAGCTGTCGCAAGCAGGGCGTAGACTGGAATCCCGCTTTTACTTAATTTAGCGAACAATTTAGGCGCTTTGCCTTCTTTCGCCAATACCCAAAGCATTCGTGTGGAGGCGTACATCCCTGAGTTACCTGCGGATAGAACCGAACTTAGGATAACGGCATTCATCACAGAAGCTGCTATGCTTAAGCCTGCTTTTTCAAAAATAATCGTAAACGGACTTGCCGCTATGCTATCGCTAGCCAATGTATCTGTGGTGTACGGAATCAGCATGCCAACAACGAAAATAGCCAAGATGTAAAACAATAGAATTCTCCAGAACACGCTGCGGATCGCGCGAGGTACGTTCTTCCGAGGATTCTCGGACTCTCCTGCTGCAACACCGACAAGCTCTGTTCCTTGGAAGGAGAAGCCTGCAGCCATACAAACGCCAAGTACTGCAAGAAAGCCGCCCGAAATCGGCGCGTCACCTGCTGTGAAATTACTGAATCCAACCGCATTGCCGCCCCAGATGCCGACAATCATTAACAATCCGATACCGATGAACACAATAACGGTTACAATCTTTATCATAGCGAACCAATATTCCGACTCGCCGTAGCTTTTAACAGATAATAAATTAAGACCAACCATTAAGGCGAGGAATAGAGCACTCCATAAGAACGACGGGCTGTCAGGCAGCCAGAACTTTATAATTAACGTCGCCGCGGACAACTCTGCCGCAATTGTAATTGCCCAGTTATACCAATAATTCCACCCTAGCGCGAAGCCAAGGGATGGATCTACGAATTTCGTTGCGTAAGTACTGAATGTTCCAGACACAGGCATAAATGTCGCCATTTCTCCCAAGCTTGTTACCAAGAAGTAAACCATAATTCCAATGATGAAGTAAGCTAAAAGCGCGCCGCCTGGTCCAGCAGCATGAATCGCCCCGCCGCTGGCTAGGAACAGCCCTGTTCCAATCGATCCTCCGAGTGAAATCATCGTCATATGGCGCGACTTCAGACCTCTGCGTAATTGATTCTCTTTCACCTTCTGTACTCTCCCTTTATATGTTTTCCGTTAGCTTTCTTTAAGATGAGGGCTAACAACGCAAAAAAGCCGCCTCTTCATAAATAAGTAAGGTAGCTTCTACTCCCTCATTTATCCTGTCTCAAGATAGCACAACACACTGTTTTGGATTCAACAGTATGACAGTTCCGTCCCTTTCGGAAACGGCCCCAGCCGACGCGGTCAGTATACCGTACGGCTTCGGCGATGGTGCCTTTTCATCGGAATCAACAGTCATTGCTGGACTTCCTCCGATGTACTCTTCAACATCGCGACCTCTACCTCATCTAGGTTGATGAGGGTTAGTATTTAATTTTCTTTCAACAATATAAATGAACTCAGGTTATAAATCAATGGATATTCGTTCCATTACAAAATAACAACAGGTATTCAGTCAATAGCGTAGACACAGATTTTTTCATGCGGTAGCTTTAGGTACGTGCATCCGTTCCATTTCTACAAGTGTTTTGTACCTAATCGATGAGTGGATATAATACTTATACTTTCTCGAAAATGTGTAATTAGTCGTGGATCAACGAACGTTTCCAAATGCTATCCGAATTGCAGATCGATTCCATGTTCACGGCTATGTCATAAAGGACTTGCAAGAGGTTTGTGGTATAAAGCATACTTTTTCCAAAGGCGAGAGCTCATCTTAAAGCATCACCCCTTGCTCAACCCTCCAGCAGAATCCCTATCTGCAGAAAGCAAGAAGAAGCTTGATGAAATACTGGGTTACTCAGCAATTCTTCAGAGTAGTTGACCTCACTTGATAAAATTTACTTTGTAAGGTTATCTAAATCACCAATTTTATAATGATTATCTATGCTTAATAAAATACGATCTTTAGCTGTTAGTAGTGATAACTGCACCGCGGCTTCTGAACTTAAATTTTGAGGCAAGTTGTTTAATCAAATAAAAATTAAAATTAAAATCGATTTTCATCCATTCATAAACCTTTGTTTTATGGATAGCTATCGTTTCACAATCTTGTTTCGTAATAACACCGAGTAAACATATTCGTATTTCCCCGGTAACTTAGATGTTCATGTTCATTTTCTCTGTCTATTTATTGAACACAAGTGCATTTGTTTGTGAATACTTTCACAACACTGTCAAACACTTTTCAAACGTTGCTCACAATTATGTGAAATTAATCACATACATCCGTGTATGATATAAATAGTAAGAAAGAACGATGGAGCAGGTGAATATAAATGGACAAATACCGCAAACAAGAAAAGGCGCTCATCATCCTGTGTTCGGTGGTAGCTTTGATCATGCTTTTTTCTTGGAGCCGCCATCTATTTTCTTAGAAATTAGGACTGATCATGAGGCATTAATCTTGCCAGAACTTGAAGGAGCTGAATGTTATGAATTACGATCCCGTGCAATACAGCCGTATGCTCACTGAGCTTACACTCGCCTTTCACATTATTTTCGCAACAATCGGCGTTGGCGTTCCTGTCATGATAGCGCTCGCCGAATGGACGGCCATTAAGCGCAAAGACCCGTACTACTCGCTCATGGCGCGCCGTTGGGCGCGCGGCTTCGTCATTACAGTAGCTGTAGGTGTAGTGACCGGAACCGCTATTGGACTTCAATTAAGCTTGTTATGGCCAAGCTTTATGCGGATTGCCGGGCAAGCCGTTGCCCTGCCACTGTTCTTGGAGACGTTCGCTTTCTTCTTCGAAGCGATTTTCTTGGGCATCTACTTATACACGTGGGATCGCTTCAAGAAACCCATTTTTCACTTCTTGCTCCTTATCCCAGTCGTACTCGGTTCCTCGGCTTCCGCATTCTTTATTACAACCGTAAATGCATTTATGAACACGCCACGAGGCTTCAAATTGCAAAATGGCGCTATTGTGGATATTCAACCTCTTGTCGCGATGTTTAATCCAGCGACACCTACCAAGGTATCCCATGTGTTGGCTTCCTCTTATATGACAAGCGCATTTATTTTAGCCGCAATAGCCGCCTTCTCTTTACTTAAAAAGAAAGATACGCTCTACCATCGGAAAGCATTAAAACTCACGATGACCGCTGCGCTTGTATTCTCCGTGAGTACAGCACTGATTGGGGATTTATCAGGCAAATTTTTGGCCAAGTATCAACCAGAAAAACTAGCAGCAGCTGAATGGCATTTTGATACCGACAAGAAAGTTCCGCTTGTCATGGGCGGCATTTTAACAAAAGACAACGAAATTAAATATGGGCTCAAAATTCCTTATGCGCTAAGTATTCTTGCCCATGGGTCACCGACAGCCGAAGTGCAAGGTCTGAACGAAACACCCATTAAAGAGCGTCCGCCGCTGTATGTACATTACATTTTTGACATGATGGTCTCCATCGGTGTGTTCTTGACGCTGCTAGCTCTGCTCTACATTTGGGCACAGCGTAGAGCGCGCAAGCATCAAGGGCGTTACCCACGATGGCTGCTTCGCCTGATTAGTTGGTCAGGTCCCCTCGCCATGCTAGGCATTGAATGTGGTTGGGTCTATGCAGAAGTGGGACGCCAGCCTTGGATATTGCGAGGGTACATGAAAACCGCAGAAGGAGCAACCACTTCTGCACATGTGGATACGATGCTCGTCTTATTCTGCTTCCTCTACATTTTATTAGGACTAACCGTCATCAAAGTTCTTAGCAAGCTTTTCAAAAACAACGACGTTCAAGACGAGTTAATCGCCAGTGGCATTGAAGGAGGCGAAGCAAAATGAGTTATGAAATACTCGGTATATCGGTTCTTTGGATATTTTTGTACGGTTACCTGATCGTAGCCTCCATTGATTTTGGTGCCGGATTTTTCAGCTACTATTCCTTCATTACTGGAAGAAAGCATCTTGTTCATAACATTATCGAACGTTATCTATCGCCGGTTTGGGAAGTAACGAATGTATTTTTGATTTTCTTCATGGTTGGCATTATCGGGTTTTTCCCAGATACGTCTTACTATTATGGTACAGCTCTTCTGATTCCGGGAAGTGTGGCTATTATTCTGCTTGCACTCCGCGGCTCCTATTATGCATTTAGTAATTATGGGTCCAAAGATAACAAGTTTTATATGTTTCTCTACGGAGCTACCGGACTGCTCATTCCGGCTTCCTTATCTACGGTACTTACGATCTCGGAGGGCGGATTTGTCATTGAAAAAAATGGCAAGGTGGAGTTCCTCTTCGGAGAATTATTACGCAGTCCCTATTCGTGGGCCGTTGTTCTTCTCTCACTCGTCAGTGTCCTGTATATCTCATCTATGTTTTTAACTTACTATGCGGCTAAGGCACAAGATCGTAAAGCTTTAGAAGTTGTTCGTGGATATGCCTTAGGCTGGAGTTTTCCTACGATTTTAGCCAGTCTACTCGTCTTTTTTGCCATCAATGGTCATAATCCCTTGCATTTTCAACGGATGCTTGACTTAGCTTGGATGTTCGTCGCTTCCTTTTTGTGTTTCCTCACAGCTGTCTTTCTCATTTGGAAACGTCGGGGTTATAGTTGGGCTTTTCTACTCGTCATGCTGCAATTCGCTTTTGCCTTTTTTGGATATGGCGCTTCCCATCTCCCTTATATTCTGTATCCCTATATCACGCTTTATCACAATTTCACAAGCGATGCGATGGCGCTCTCCCTAGTTATTGCTTTCATCGCAGGGCTGCTGCTGTTAGTCCCTTCACTAGCTCTACTTATGCGCCTGTTTTTGTTCAATGCTTCCTACGTGCAAGGAACAACATCAAAGAAAGGATGATACCTAAATGGATTTGGATTTCTTTTTAATCATGATTGCTCCCTTTCTAGTTGTGTTGACAGCCATTTTCTTCTTGTTTGCCTGGTTTTCAAAAGGAAATGATGCTTCCATTGAGTAATAGAAAAACCCCTTATGGCGATGAATATTCATCTAACCATAAGGGGTTACTCATATTTCCTGGGAAATGATCGAATCTAGTCGAAATAAACCGCTTTACCTGTTTTTGCCGATTCATAAATGGCTTCTAGAATCTCAGAAACCACACAAGCCTGCTCTGGTGTGACAACTGGCTCTGTGTCATTCTCAATGGCTTGAATCCATAGACGCATTTCCAAATCAGGCGCACTCTCGGTTTCACCATCATAGAACGCAACACCGCCAGCATTCAACTCAACTTCCGTTGTGAACAACCGACTATGCTTCTCGCCATTGATCCGCAAGCCGCCCTTCATGTCTGCTCCGCCTTCGGTACCGCTCAACGTACATTTGGCTTCATCCACTTCCAGTGTGTTCAGCGCCCAGCTTGACTCCAAAATAATGGTCGCACCATTTTTCATCGTAATCATACCAAACGCAGAATCTTCAACCGTAAATTTAGATGGGTCCCATGGTCCCCAAGCATTCGCAGCGTTCTCTCGTTGTGATAGCTTATGGTAGGAAGTACCGAGGACAACCTTCGGTTCGTAGTTGTTCATCATCCACATCGTCAAATCGAGTGCGTGCGTACCGATATCGATTAGCGGGCCTCCGCCTTGCTTCTCTTCATCAAGAAATACGCCCCATGTCGGAACAGCACGACGACGAATCGCATGTGCTTTAGCAAAATAGATTTCACCAAGCTCGCCATCCAGACAAAGCTGGTGCAGATGTTGGCTATCGCCGCGAAACCGGTTATTGTAACCAACCGTTAGCTTCTTCCCAGTTCGCTTCGCAGCTTCGACCATCCGGCGCGCATCTGCAGCTGTTTTGGCCATCGGCTTTTCACTCATGACGTGCTTGCCTGCTTCCAAAGCTGCGATCGTAATGTCCGCATGAGAATCATTTGGCGTACAAACATGAACGATATCTATAGAATCGTCTTTCAGAAGCTCACGGTAATCTTCATACACACGAGCTTCGCCTTTTCCATATTTATTGGCTGCTTCCTGTGCTTTTTCTGAAATAATGTCACAAAAAGCAACCATTTGTACATTGTTTAATTTATTCAAGCTCGGCATATGTTTGCCGTTCGCGATTCCGCCGCAGCCAATAATCGCAATACGATACGTTTTAGACATAAATTATCCTCCTAAAGCTTATTTATCCTTAGCCTTTTCACAAGTGCATACAACTATTACAATTAGAAGTATATCAAATTCCTGAAAAAAGAAAATTTCATTTCTAGCGCAAGTTGTATGCGATTGTGCCATGATGGAGGACAATGATGCTTATTCATGAAATATCTCGCAAGCTTGGTATTACCCCCAGAGCCATTCGCTTCTATGAGCAGAAGGGACTCCTATCTCCAACCAAGATGAAAGTGAATGGTTATCGAACCTATACCGAGCAGGATGCTTGGCGATTACAAACGATTATTTCCCTTCGGGAAGTAGGCATGACGCTTGACGATATCAAGCTTACATTACTGAGCAAAGATCCAAACAATCAAGCTGATGTCATCTTTGCGCTGCAGTTACAGCGTTCCATCCTGTTTCAGCAATGGACAGAGATGAAAGAGATCATCGGTACCATGGATCGAATGATCGATGCAGCCGAAATAAATGAAGAGCTGCCCACTGACCAGCTGTATGAGTTAGCTCAACGAAGCAAGGCGATGCGCGATCTACGTCGAAGCTGGAGCGATCATTGGGACTTTGATGCAAAGGCTTCTGGATTTGATAGCCAACTTATCGACAGTTCCCCGCCAGAGACCAATCCTGTCCCTTTAACCACTTCAATACCTCCGAATGCAGCATACCAAGCTGCACAGGACAAAATTGCTGAGTTTATTTCACCCACCACAGCTGAAAAAGGGTTAGATATTGGGACAGGCACAGGTAATCTAGCTAGCAAGCTGCAGCATCTAGGCGCAACCATGTTCGCCATCGATCAATCCAAAGAAATGCTTAAACGGACTCAAAGCAAATATCCTCAGATAGAGCTAAAGCTCGGTAATGTATTAGCTATTCCCTTCATGGATCGACAATTTGATTTTGTAGTCAGCTCTTTCGCACTGCATCATTTGACCGAGCCACAGAGAGAGTTAGCTTGGGGTGAAATCATTCGTGTACTGAAGCCTGAGGGACGAATCTGCTTGGCTGACTACATGCTAAGCGATACTAGTGAGCAAGCCACCTATATAGCCAAACTAAACCGTACAGGAGCCGCCAGGCTTCCAATGATGCACGAGCAAGTTGAGCTTTATCCCGTGCATACCCATCTTGTAGACTGGTTAAAACGACATACTAAACAAGTTACATCCATGCAAATTGAACAATTAATCCACGTTGTTTATGCGCAAAAATGAGCCAGGGTTGCTGTTTAATCAGCAAGCCCTTGGCTCATTATTTTTTCACCATATTGGCAACTAGCTTGTAACCGACACCGCGGATCGAATCGATTTGTACCGATTGCTGATTCATCTCGAGCTTTTTGCGAAGCGAACTGACATGCACATCAACCGTTCTTTGTCCCCCTATATAATCAAAACCCCAGACAATGTTCATGAGATCGTCCCGAGTAACGACCACACCAGGACGTTGGACTAAATACAACAGCACTTCAAACTCTTTGGGTCTTAAGGGGATTGACTCCCCATTCAAAGCAACCTCGTATTTCTCTGGATATATAAACAATTCACCGGCTTGAATGACCTTCTCGTTGGCTTTATTTCTATCTGCCATGGCTTCCTCAGGCTGCGTTCTGCGTAGAACAGCAGATACCCTTGCAAGAAGCTCAGCGACACCAAAAGGCTTTGTTATATAATCATCCGCTCCGTGTTTCAAACCTTGAACAACCTCGTCCTCTGCATTGCGGGCTGTCAAAATAATAACGGGCGTTCCGTTCCCTTTTTGCCTTAGCTTGGCCAATATTTCGAAACCGTTCAATCCAGGAAGCATGATATCCAAAATAATTAAATCATATGATTGCTGTAAAGCCTCTTGAAGTCCATCTCCACCATGATCAACAACCTTGGTGTCATAGCCTTCCTGCGAAAGGTTGTACGAAAGCAATCGGGCTAAAGTCGGTTCGTCTTCGATAACTAGTATTTTTTGTGCCATGGGATCCCCCGTATTTACAATTTATTAACTTTGCACAGCTTTATTCTAACACGAGATTGTTAAGAGAATGTAAACATTCCGCAACCACCTGAAATTTAGTGAATAACTGGCAATTCAATCGTGAACTTCGTGCCTATACCGACCTCACTATCAACTCGAATGGTTCCCTTGTGCAGTTCCACCAAATGCTTCACGATAGACAATCCTAGTCCAGTTCCGCCTGAGATGCGGGAACGGGCTTTGTCGACACGATAAAACCTTTCAAAAATTCGCGGCAAATCCTTCTTCGGAATACCAATGCCCGTATCTGAGACGATAATCCTCAATCGTTCATAATCACCATCCGTATTCATTTCAAGGGGTTCAACACGAACTTTTACTTTGCCGCCTTCCTGCGTATAGCTAATGCCATTAGACAACAGGTTAATAAAAATTTGCCGTAGTCGATCTTCATCCGCCTCAATGTAAATATCATCATCTACATGCAAACTTAGTTCGATGTGTTTCTTCTCGGCTTCTTTTCTCAGAACACTGAGTGATTTTTCTAGAAATTCAGGTAAATAAATAGGTGAAAATTGCATCGGAATGCGTTTCGATTCAATTTTGGATAGCTCCAAAATGTCCCCGATTAACCGATTCAATCGCTCGCTCTCATCAAAAATGATTTGCAGAAAGGAAACCGCTGTTTCCTTATCGTTCAATGCCCCTGCAAGCAGCGTCTCGGCAAAACCTTTGACTGCGGCAATCGGAGTCTTCAATTCATGTGATACGTTGGCAACGAACTCGCTGCGCATCCGCTCCAGCCTTCTCACAGCGGTTATGTCATTAATTACAATGAGTACCCCCGACCATTCTTCATCCTCATGAGCAATCGGATTTAAGTTTATATCTAAGATGCGTTCAGCCGGATAGTAGAAAATCATCTCATCACGGATGGGTTCCCTTGTTTCTATGCATTCCTGAATCAATTTGGCGAACTCATATTGCTGTTTGGCTTCATTATATTTCTTACCCAACAATTCCTGAGCTGTAAATCCAAGAATGTACTCAGCTGAAGGGTTCAGCAGCATGATCCGCTCTTCACGATCGATCATCATGATGCCGCTCATCATATTTTCCATGACACCTTGAAGCCTGCGCTCGTTCTCCTGAATACGCGCCATCTGCTGCTGCAAGCTTTCTGACATCCGATTAATCGCTTGTCCCAGCTGCCCGACCTCATCGTTACTATAAGAAGCCACGCGCGATTCATAGTTCATATTCGTAATTTGCTGCGCAACACGAGTCATTTTCTCAATAGGGCGTGTAATTCCACTTGCAATCCGATAGCTAACAATTCCCGCAATCACGAACAAGATAGCAAGACCTGCAACCAGAAAATACCATAAACTTCGAATCGACTGATCGACCTGCTCCAAACTCAACGCAATCCGCAAATAACCAGTCACTTTGTCACCACTTTTGACAGGAACAGCAGCATAGAGCATTTTTTCTCTAAGTGTGTCGCTATATCTCGTTGTGTAGCCTACACCGTTAGTGACTGCAGCAGCAATCTCTGGTCGATTCAAATGATTGTCCATCTGCTCTGGATTTTGATCGGAGTCTCCCATTACCTTACCGTCTGCACGGACAAAGGTGAGCCTTGCTTCTGTGGAAGCTTTGATAAGCTTTGCTTGCGATGTGTAGTAGGCAAGCTGTTCACTTTCCGTACCTGTCCGGTTCCAATCGCCAGTCGCACTAATGACCATGAGCTCGCGCTGCATGTTATCTTTCAGCGATTGGACATGTGAATTCTCTAATACCTTGGCCATGAAAATACCCGCAATCAGCATCGATCCGCCGATTAGCAAAATTAAAATATAAGTCAGTTTGGCACGGAATTTCGTCATCCGCTATCTGTCCTCCGATGAGTAAGTTTTAACACTTATTCGTTCAAATGAAAAGAAAAAGGGCTACTCTACATAGTAACCCTTCCTCCCATACCGAAGCCAGTTATTTTTTTGTAAAGGCGCTGACACCCTCTTATTTAAATACAGGCTCTTTCAGTGCTGTCAGCTTCTCCAATGAGTTTTTCTCCACATCGGCATGCAAGCTGTTCCCGTGGGAGTCCATGGTAACGATCGCCGCGAAGCCTTCTGTTTCCAGATGCCACATGGCTTCTGGGATACCAAACTCAAGGTAATCAACACCTTCAACCTTCTTGAAACACTGTGCGTAGTATTGCGCAGCGCCACCAATGGCGTTCAAATATACACCGCCATGATCCTTCAGGGCAGCCAGTGTTTTGGGTCCCATTCCGCCTTTACCGATGACTGCACGAATACCGAACTTCTTAATGATATCGCCCTGATAAGGTTCCTCGCGGATACTTGTAGTCGGACCTGCCGCTTTCACATGCCACTCGCCGGACTCATCTTTGCTCATTACAGGTCCACAATGGTAAATGGCAGCGCCATTGAGATCCAGTGGTGCATCATGGTCCATCAAATATTTGTGCAGCGCGTCGCGTCCTGTATGCATCGTCCCGTTGATCACAACCACGTCGCCGACTTTTAACTGACGAATCTGCTCTTCCGAAATCGGTGTATGCAATACAATTTCTCGACGCTCTACCGTTGTGTCCTGAGCCGCTTTCACACTGGCTTCAAAAGCATCTTGGAACGACACTTCCGTCCCTCTTGGGTAGGACCAGCCATTAATTTCGCCGGATTCCGCGTTCAAAATAACACCCTGACGACGGAACGCCCAACAGTTATAGGCAACGGAAACGAAGAAACTTGCAGGCAATCGGTTCATCACGCCAACTTTACAGCCAAGCAGAGTAACCTGACCGCCAAAGCCCATCGTGCCAATCCCCAACGTATTAGCATGTTCCATCACATACTCTTCCACTTTACGCAGCTCTGGGTGCGGGTTCACATCGTCTACATGGCGAAACAATTGATGCTTAGCCAACTCGTAACCGCTTGTACGGTCGCCACCGATGCCTACGCCGATGAATCCAGCGCTGCAGCCTTGGCCTTGTGCCTGGTATACCGCGTGCATGACACATTTACGAATGCCGTCAAGATCACGACCTGCTTTGCCTAGACCCTCAAGATCAGCCGGAAGGCTGTATTGGATATTTTTGTTCTCACAGCCTCCGCCCTTGAGAATCAGCTTTACTTCAATATCACTACGTTCCCATTGTTCAAAATGAATAACCGGTGTGCCGGGTCCCAGATTATCCCCGCTGTTCGCTCCAGTAAGGGAATCCACAGAATTCGTGCGAAGCTTGCTTGCTTTGGTCGCATTCGCTACGGCTTCAAGAATCTGCTTCTTCATGATAATTTGGTTTGCCCCAACCGGACAGTGTATAATAAACGTTGGCATGCCCGTATCTTGGCAAATCGGAGATACATTGCATTCCGCCATATGAATGTTATCAGCAATTCGTGATAAGGACAGTGCGGAGCGTGTTCCTTTATCCTCATTCTCTTGAGCGGCTTGAACCGCGCGACGTACATCACCAGGAAGGTTCGTAGAAGTTTCGACAATCAAATCGTAAACGCTTTGATAAAAATGCTGCATGACTAAATATGGCTCCTCTCTCAATTGAAAGAAATGATAATGAATATAAATTGGGATAGCAAGTTTTAACAGCCTCTATTATACCATACCTCTCACGAACTATTCGATGTTCTTGTGAGCAAAACAAGGAGATTCACTACTATGTATAAAAGAATTGCCATCACAGTTCTACTGAGTCTCATCGGCCTCAGCTTACTGCTCACACCGCTGCAGGCTGAGCGTTCCCAAGAAATATACTATCAGGACCAAGTCGCAGTGCTTATGTATCACCATGTCCATGACGAAGATACCAGCTCCAGCACAATTACAACTCAATTATTGCAAGACCAGCTACAATCCTTACTTAGTAAAGGCTATCATTTTATTTCTCTCAATGAATTCAAACAGTATATGGCGGGCGCAACCGTCCCAGCCAATGCGGTCCTTGTCACCTTTGATGATGGTTATCAAAGTTTTTACACATCCGCTTATCCGATTTTAAAAAGCTTGCGTATTCCTGCCGTTAACTTCGTCATTACAACGGATTTAGCAAATCCACTCGGCTCCTATATCCCATCGATGTCGAAAGCTCAACTTAGTGAAATGACACATGCCACTAACTTCATTGATATCGGATGCCATACCGACAATTTGCATCATAAGCTGCCGAGTGGTAAAGCTGCCCTCGTTGGACGACTTGATCAAAATGGCCAACAAGAAACCGAAGAAGCCTATCAGCAGCGTGTCTTAAAAGATACAAACACTTGTGTAGGCAAACTCAAGGGACTTACCGATGCACCTTTAGACACAATGGCCTATCCGTTTGGCATTACTTCACCCCAAGCGGCATCCCTTATCCAACAAGCAGGCATCCGTTATGCCTTCACGATTTCACCCGAAATGGCAACGCGAAGCGCTGATCGGTTACTTATCCCGCGGATCAACGCAGGCAGCCCGGAGATCACGCCGGAGCTGCTGCATCGCTCGATCCAGCGCCGCATTGTGGCGCAGCCAAATACGGCTCCGCTACGCGTGGACGCCGCTACCGCTGCCGCGCAGCTCGGCGGCAGCGCTGTTCTAGAGGGCGGTGCGCTTGAGCTCCGCCTCGGACAAGAGGCATTCACCCTGCAGGTGAATGCGAAGACCGCGACGCGAGGAGGAGCGCGCGTCGTACTTCGAGAGCCCGTGCTGCGTCAGCACGGGCAGGTCATGATTGCGCTTGACGATCTTCAAGCACTGCTCGGGCTCCCGCTCGTCTACACCCCCGCCACCGGTAAGGTGGCTGAGCGGGTGACGCCGAGCGTCAAATAGACAAGGCCGTCTGGTGGGTTTCCCAGACGGCCTTGTCTTGCTTTGCCTGCTGCTATCGTTCTCATCAGCAGATGGAAATTTTTCCTCAGAAGCGTTACTATAGGAAGACTACAATTCTAGGAGGACTTTATGAGCCATCACTTTTTTGCCTACTTGTATCGATTAAAATATATCGATCGTTGGAGTTTAATGTGGAATATGCGAAGAGACACTGTCGCGGAGCATTCTTATTACGTCTCCGCCATTGCTCATATGCTTTGTACAATTGCAAATGAAGTATACGGCCGCAATATACCGACAGATCGGGTTGTTTCAATCGCATTGTTTCACGATGCATCGGAGGTATTAACGGGAGATATTCCTCAGCCCGTTAAACATAATAATGAGCAAATCCTGCGAAACTTCAGAGAAATTGAAGATGTAGCGGTTGAGCGGTTGATGCAAACCATTCCAACTGAAATCAGCAATGTATACCGCAGTTTAATTCAGGATCATGACCCCGAACTCTACAAATGGGTGAAGGCAGCAGATCTGCTGGAAGCTTATATTAAATGTTTAACCGAGCTGTCCACTGGAAATCGGGAATTCATTGTAGCCAAACAGCAAATTTTAGAGAGCTTGCAAAAAATGGATATGCCGGAAGTGGACTATTTCCTTACCCATATGAGCGCTTCGTTTGAAAAAACATTAGACGAAATTACATTGAATTAATACAAAAAGCAGGTCATCATGATGATGAGCCTGCTTTTTTCTTATGCCAACAATACTTTCATTTCTTTACGCTAAAAGTTGTGGATTCGTCATAATCAATACTGCAACGATGACTGCGATTGCAGCAATCCAGCTAAAAGTTTTGATTTTAGCTACATCAGAAGCTGTGTCCTTGCCTGCTTTAGCAGCAACGATCAGCTTCTTCATTCTACCACCCATCATACCGGACAAAGCGACAATGATAAGCAAGAGAACGATAGCCAGAATCATCCAAAGAACAGAAGGCTTAGTTTTACTGATCAATGCGCCTCCAGTGATGAAAGCTACGATTGCTGCGTATTGACCCACTCGATTGAAAGATCTAAGCAGCCCGACGAAGCTTTCTTGAGCAGCTCCCGATAACGTTGCGGCACGTCCCGTCAAAAAAGGGAATAACACATAACATCCTAGAAATAAAGCACTAACTACGTGTAAGAAAATCATAACACTGTACATTTGACGCCCTCCAAAGTTTTTATGAAATGGTTTACTTTAGTATAACGAATTCAAATAGATGGAACAAGAAAGCGATCCCATATATTTAACCAGTTCACCATTTCTACAAAACTAATTGTCTACAACCAAAAAACTAGCACCTGCTGGGTAGCAGGCACTAGCTTTTCTTATCGGTTTATGGCAACGGTACAGCAGGAACATTGGCGATCGTTACTGCTTCTGTAAATTTAGCTGTTGTGTTCTGTCTCAAGCGCATATTGGCTGCACTCGAAATACTTGGGTTAATTTGAACATTTACGATTTTTTCAGCATGGCCATTGGCATCAGCAGTTAATGAGAAACTAGTGCTGTATCCATAGGAGGAAGGCCAAGTGCCATCACTGTTTTGAACTTTCGCTACTTGCGTACCCGAACCATTGTAAACCCCAAGATTATAGCCAGTTGTCGTAGAATTTGCCGTTAACCCATTCACGATAACTTTCACTTGAAATACAGCTTGATTCGGTAATTGTGCTTGATGAACGAAAGCGAATGGCGCCGTGTTATTCCCCGCAGGATAAGTCGCTTGTAAGGCATAAGCCTGAGAAGTGCTCGTTGCTCCGTTTGCACCGACAACTTTAATATAATAGGTTCCCGCTACACTTGCATTATAGCTTATTGCTTCGGACGTCGTGTTCGTGTTTACAGAAGAAGCCAACTGCGTACTAGAAGCGTTATAGAGGTACAGATCATAGTTCGCTGGAAGATTGTTAAGCGCTACGCTGATAGTGCCTGATCCAGCAGTAGTGAATTTGAACCAATCAGCGTCTGTGCTTGTACCAATGTAGCCATTATAGGTTGCTCCTGAAGCCAGTGAACCATAGGCAGTCGATAAGCTGTCATTAGGTTCGTAAGGATCGGTCGTCGTCGTTGAACCATATCCATAAGAGCCAGATTTAAATGTTGTTGGATCCCACCATTTATAGCCAGCGGCTGGTGTAGCCCACGGTTCCGCTTGCGGCTCTGTCGTGTTAGCCGGTTGTTCCCATGTATAAAGCGATGTCGCTGTATCCAAAGTAAGTCCGGAAACTTGTCCTAGACTTGTGTAAGTCTCTTTGGTAGACAACCAATTTACCATATTCACAAGAAGCGTCGCATCATTTTGCTCTTGAAAACCAGCATAGGTTGTTTTTGAGCCGCCTGTTTCTTCTCTTTTATATTTAGGACTCGCATCTTCAACTGGCGAAGAATCACCAATAAATCCTGCTTTACCTGCGCTAACTTTGGAAACAGCGACGTACGGACCTTCTGCAACGCCTCCATTATTGTAAACACCTTGATCTACCGCATTTGCCCATTTCGTTGTTGTCGTTGGCAGATAGACGATCCCCTTAGCTTTGTTCGGATCAGTAACCGCTAATGTCGAGCCTGCATGCATCGCTACTTTAGAAACGCCTGTTGTAATGCCAAACGCTTGCGAAGGGCTCACAATGTTATTCGCGGTAATGTCTCCTAAAGCATTATAACGGAAACGCACGCCGAAATTCGTAGCTAACCAATCTGAACTAGCTACCCCCTGCATAGCTCCAGAAGCTGCTTCATCTGTACTCATGCCAGCTGCTGGGTTTGTCCATGCTCCACGGCGATAACCGTTGAACACTTCCGAAGCATCCCAACGATTTTTGTTCCGATCTGCATTGTAATGATCCCCAATGAAGAAAATGCTCCCGCCATTTTGCACATATTGCAGCAAGGCGCTTTGCTCAGAGGTCTTGTAAGGAATATTGGCTTCTCCGATGACGACTACATCGTAAGCCGATAGATCAGACAGTATAATAGGGCTTGTCTTACGAAGCTCTTTAACATAATAGCCTGCAGTACCTAAGGCATTCGCAAAATCAGAGAATCCTCCGTCAATAACCCAGTCTGCGGCACCAGCTGTTTGACCGTGCGTATTATCAAAAAGTACTTTCTTCCCGTTCGCCGTGATCGGGGTAATCGTTGGAGCCGGATCATTCGGCCCCTCGGCGAAAGCTTGAGGTACGGCGCCTAACAAAGAAACAGACATTGTTGCTGTAAGAGCGAGGCCTTTCCATCTGTTTTTACCTAGCAAGCTTTTCAAATACATAAAATCCCTCCATCATTGGATGAAATAGCCAATTCTTGGCCTAAGTGTATCGTAGCACAGAGAAAACGCTTCGAATAGCACCTAAGCATGGAATTTACAAAAGTAACAAAACTCTATGCAATCATCCAAATTAAAGAGTTCAGAAAAAAGAATGTACAACATAAAAAAGAACCAGCAGCCTATTCGCATAGGCCACTGGTTCTTTGCGCAAACGTAAATTAACCTGTTACAACTTTGATTACGTTACGAACCGAATTCGCAGTTTTATCCAAAGCTGTTTTCTCTTCTTCTGTCAGCTCGATATCCAAGATTCTCTCGATACCGTCTGCGCCAAGCACAGTCAGGACGCCCATGAACAGGTTATCGTACCCGTACTCGCCTTCAAGAAGAGCGATTGTAGGAATAATACGTTTCTTGTCTTTCAGAATTGCTTCAGTCATTTGCACAAGAGAAGCTGCTGGTGCGTAGTAAGCACTACCGTTACCAAGCAGGTTAACGATTTCACCGCCGCCAGTACGTGTACGTTGAACGATTGCTTCAATGCGTTCAGCTGAGATCAGCTTCTCGATTGGCACGCCGCCAGCGTAAGTGTAGCGAACAAGTGGAACCATGTCATCGCCGTGTCCGCCGATAACTACACCTTTTACGTCTTCAACAGATACATTCAACTCTTGGGAGATGAATGTGAGGTAACGAGCTGTATCCAGTACGCCGGATTGGCCGATTACACGATTCTTAGGGAATCCAAGTGCTTGGTAAGCAACGTAAGTCATCGCGTCAACCGGGTTACTAAGTATGATAACGATTGAATTAGGAGCTACTTCTTTCACGTTCTCACAAACGGATTTCACGATACCTGCATTCGTGTTAACCAGATCGTCGCGGCTCATACCCGGTTTACGAGCAATACCCGCTGTGATGATCACGATGTCAGAATCAGCAGCATCCGCGTAATTCGAAGTACCTGTGATTTGGCTATCATAGCCTTGAACAGGACCTGCTTCAAGCATATCAAGCGCTTTGCCTTTTGTTGGGTTTTCCAATTGTGGAATATCAAGAAGAACAACGTCACCAAGTTCTTTTTGTGCCAACATAAGAGCAGTAGTTGCGCCTGTGAAACCTGCGCCGACAACGGTAATTTTATTACGACGGATTGCCATGTTGGATGTGCCTCCTAAAGTTTATGTGTAAGAGCTAGTTTTGTTTATGAAAATCGGATTAACCCATGTTTTTAATGATTTCGTTAGCAAACTCTGAGCACTTGATTTCTTTCGCGCCTTCCATCAAACGAGCAAAGTCGTAAGTAACGGTTTTGTTGTTGATTGAAGTTTCCAGACCTTTGTAGATCAACTCAGCCGCTTCTAACCAACCTAGGTGCTCAAGCAGCATAACGCCGGACAAGATAACCGAACCTGGGTTAACTACATCAAGACCAGCGTATTTTGGAGCTGTTCCGTGTGTAGCCTCAAAGATAGCATGACCAGTCAAGTAGTTGATGTTTGCTCCAGGAGCGATACCAATACCGCCAACTTGTGCAGCTAGTGCATCAGACAGGTAATCACCGTTCAGATTCAGCGTTGCGATAACGTCGAAATCTGTAGGACGCGTCAAGATTTGTTGAAGAGCGATATCAGCAATTGCATCTTTCACGATGATTTTGCCAGCTGCTTCAGCATCTTTTTGAGCTTTGTTTGCTGCTTCAGCGCCTTGCTCTTCTTTGATACGGTCATATTGTGCCCATGTAAATGTTTTATCTCCGAATTCACGCTCAGCCAACTCATAACCCCAGTTTTTGAACGCGCCTTCTGTGAATTTCATGATGTTTCCTTTATGTACCAACGTTACCGTTTTGCGACCGTGTTGGATCGCATATTCAATCGCTGCGCGGATCAAACGCTCAGAACCTTCAGCGGATACAGGTTTAACACCGATACCAGAGGTTTCAGGGAAACGGATTTTATTAACACCCATTTCGTCTTGAAGGAACTTGATAACTTTTTTAACAGCGTCAGAACCAGCTTCCCACTCAATACCCGCATAGATATCTTCTGTATTTTCACGGAAAATAACCATGTCAACCAATTCAGGACGTTTAACCGGTGAAGGAACACCGTCGAAATAGCGTACAGGACGGGAACAAACATACAGATCAAGCTCTTGACGAAGCGCAACGTTCAAAGAACGAATACCGCCGCCGATTGGCGTTGTCAAAGGACCTTTGATGGATACGATGTATTCGCGCATTGCTGTCAACGTATCGTTAGGCAACCAGTTGTTATATTTGTTAAAAGCTTTCTCGCCTGCATATACTTCGTACCAAGCGATTTTTTTCTCGCCTTTGTAAGCTTTCTCTACAGCAGCATCCAGAACGCGTACGGAAGCAGCCCAGATATCAGGACCCGTACCATCACCTTCAATGAAAGGGACGATGGGATTGTTCGGTACTTGCAGAACACCATTCTCGATGGTGA
Source organism: Paenibacillus sp. SYP-B3998 (assembly GCF_010820665.1). Taxonomy (GTDB): domain Bacteria; phylum Bacillota; class Bacilli; order Paenibacillales; family NBRC-103111; genus Paenibacillus_E. The sequence continues at coordinate 175,186 of NZ_JAAIKC010000006.1, forward strand.
TTTTTTGACCTTCTGTCGGTAGTTCATAGGACTCGAATTGTGGCATGATAATTCCTCCTTATAATGTTTGTGAAATGGGTTGAGCGTGAGCTAGACACACAAAAGTAACGGGAGTAAGATACTCCCCCTGGTAATGGAAGATGGTACCAGACTGCCCGCACCTTTAAGCATAAAGCATGAATAGCCTGAGAGCAATTAACGCTCACTAATTGGAATATATTTTTGGTTGACCGGACCTGTATACTCAGCACGGGGACGGATCAAACGGTTGTTCTCGTATTGTTCCAAAATGTGGGCTGCCCAACCGGATGTACGGCTGATCGCGAAGATCGGCGTGAACAAGTCACGTGGGATTTCCAATGTTGTGTAGACGGAAGCCGAGTAGAAATCTACGTTCGGTTTCAAGCCCTTAAGACCAGTAACTAATTCGTCTGCTTTAATGGACATTTCGTACCATTTCAAATTGCCTGTCAACTTGCCAAGTTCATAAGACATTTTTTGCAAGTGCTTGGCGCGTGGATCTCCGTTTTTGTAAACACGGTGGCCAAAGCCCATGATTTTGTCTTTGCGCTCTAATCTATCATTGATGTAAGGAACAACATTTTCTACCGTTCCAATTTCCTCCAACATCGCCATAACCGCTTCATTAGCACCGCCGTGAAGAGGTCCTTTGAGCGTGCCGATCGCAGATGTAATACCGGAGTAAATGTCCGTTAAGGTTGCAACTGTTACGCGAGCCGCGAATGTAGAAGCGTTCAGCTCATGGTCAGCATGCAGAACCAATGCTTTATCTAAAGCTTCAATGGCTATCTTGTCCGGCTCATTTCCTGTCAATTGGTACAGGAAGTTAGCAGCTACGGAAGCATACCCTGGGGAAGCTAAAGGCTCTTTACCCTCACGGATACGTGCGAACGCTGCGATGATACCAGGAATTTGCGCTTGCAGCTTGATCGCTTTACGCACATTGGATTCTTGGCTTAAGTCGTTTGCTTCATCATCATACAAGGCAAGTGCAGAAACCGCTGTACGAAGTGCCGCCATCGAATTAACGTCTTTCGGATATGATTTCAACTGATCGATCACTGCATCGGGCACCTTGCTGTAGGCGTTCAGGTCGCTTTGCAGTTTCTCTAATTCAGGTTGGGTCGGAAGCTTACCGAACCAAAGTAAATAAATAACTTCTTCAAATGTCGCATTTTCTGCGAGGTCATCAATATCAATCCCGCGATACGTGAGCACTCCATCTACAATGGAGCTTATCGACGAGGTCGTGGCTACAATTCCTTCTAAACCTTTGGTTGCAGACATGGGAATCTCTCCTTAGCTACTCTATTAGCAAATAATTGCTTTTTCCTAACTCTAATCATATAGGATTTTGTTCAGTAAGTGAACAATAAAGACATAAAACTTCATTATCACTACCATAAATTTATGCTATCTGCCCATAAAATCAATTTAACCCTAGTGACTCATCTTCATTGTTTTATAATGATTCCCATGTTTTATTGTAACCATTATGGATCTTAGTAAATCATGATGAATCATCAATTATGCGAGAAGTTGTGGGAAGTGTAGAACATTGTGAAGGAGAAAAAACACTAAAAGAGCATCTAGGATCAACACTATATGCTCTTTTAGTGCTAATCGATCGAAATATGAAACTAAAAATTTTTCTTCTATTTCTTCAAACACACGATACAAGGTTTTGTTAATTCACCCGAAATATACGGTCAGCTAGGAAAAATTTGTCGGAAGCGAAGGAGATTGATACAATGTAGGCTAAGCAGCACCGATTATCCTAAAAAGGAGCCCGCACATGAGCATGAACACCAGTATAGGTATTATGGATATTGGCTCCAACTCTATCCGACTCGTTATTTACGAGCTGAGTGAGAATGGCGCTTATCGCGTTGTAAGCGAGCATAAAAATTCAGCCAGATTGAGCGAGCGAATTGGCCCTGATGGCCTTTTACATAGCAAAGACATCTTGTCGATCGTCCCGATCCTTTCTCATTATGCAATCCTTTGCACAGCTCACAACGTAAGCACAGTCCGAATCACAGCTACAGCTGCAATCCGCAATGCTACGAACTCCGAAGAAATTGTTCGTATTCTGGAAGAACAAACAGGACTAAGCATAATTGTACTAAGCGGTGAGGAAGAAGCTCGCTTCGGATTTCTTGGCGTTATCAACACCATCGATATCCAAGATGGCATCATTGTAGACATTGGCGGCGGTAGCACAGAGGTTACCCTATTTGGCAATCGCAAGCTACTGAAAAGTATCTCCTTCCCATTCGGATCCGTAAATACAACAAGACAATACACGAAGAACGGTCTGCCAACTGAAAGTGAAACTGCAACTATACGCCAAATGGTTATTGAAGCTATTAAAGAACACCCTTGGATTACAGATTCTCCCGATCTACCTATGATTGGGCTTGGCGGGACGATCAGAGCGCTTGGTAAAATGAGCCAAAAACGTTTCAAGAGCTCTATTCAGCTTGCACACAATTATATGGTACAGCCAGGGGAAATCGATTTTTTCCTGAAGCTGCTTACCCCGCTTTCTATTGATAAGCGGAAAAGGGTCGATGGGCTCTCCAAAGAACGAGCTGACATTATCGTTCCAGGGCTTATCATTTTGAATACTTTATGTGAAGCAGTGAAGGCCTCGCAGTTGATCATAAGCGGATCTGGCTTACGCGATGGTTTGTTTTACGAAATAATCCATCCCGAGCAGCCTATCGTTGACGATGTTTTGGATGCCAGCATCCAAAACTTATTGCTTCTGCATCCAGGCGAGGCACTCCAGCATGTTCGTCACGTCAACAAAATCGCGCTAAAATTATATGATAAGCTAGCTCCTTTGAAACAACTGAAAGAAAGAACCAGACGCTATTTGCATGCAGCCTCTCTGTTATACCGCATAGGTACGGGGATTCACTATTATCAATATAGTAAACATACGCAATACATCATTGCCCATGCTCGCATTGATGGCTTCACGCATCGTGAAATCGCTATCTGCTCACTCATTGCTTCGTACAAAACAAAAAGTCGGACACACCAGGCAGCCCTTTTGTATAAGGACCTTGTGGACATATCCGACGAGTGGCTGATTCATGAGCTTGGCACACTGCTTCATCTGGCAATAGCTTTAGACCATAGTGAAACGCAGCCTGTGCAAGACCTCGATATCACGCAAAACGATAAAACACTTACCCTCAAGCTACTTTGCTCGCACAACCCTGTTATTGAAATGAAGGAGATCTCCGACCACGCAAAAGATTTTGAAAAGGTATGGTTATTAAAAATTAAAGCCCAAGCTGGAGTTTTTTCCACGAATTAATTTTCATTGCCTCGAACTGGCTCCGATAAGGGGTCAGTTCATTTTTCACTCTAGCATAAATACCGTTTGACATTAATTCTCTTGCTTTGACATTATCGTTTAAGGTTAATTTGAGAATTTGAATCATCATCTTTTTCAACTGCTTATCGAAGACAGGACACATAAGCTCGATTCTTCGCGTTAAATTACGCGTCATCCAATCCGCGGAAGACAAGTACACATCCACATGACCGCCGTTCTCAAAGGTATAAATCCGAGAATGTTCTAAGAATCGATCCACGATGGTACGCACCGTAATATTTTCACTTAATCCAGGGACACCGGGACGTAAACAACAGACGCCGCGAATGATCAAGTCAATCTTTACGCCAGCCTGCGATGCCGCGTATAACGCATCTACCATCTGTTGATTGGATAATGAGTTCATTTTAGCTGTAATATGTGCAGGTCTACCGGCTCTAGCATGGGCTGCTTCACGTTCGATGAGCTCGAACAGTTTATCCTTCATGTCTGTTGGCGCGACAGCAAAAGCCTGCCAATCATGCGGCGCCGAGTACCCTGTAATTTCATTGAAGAGCGCAGAAGCATCTTCTCCAATGACACTATGTGAAGTAAAGAGACCTACATCTGTATATAAACGAGCCGTATTGTCGTTATAATTGCCTGTTCCAACGTGTACAAATCTACGAAGACCATCCTGTTCTTGGCGAACAACGAGTGTAATCTTGGCATGCGTCTTCAAGCCTACAAGTCCATAAACGACATGACAGCCTGATGTCTCAAGTTTTCGAGCCCAAGCAATATTTCGCTCCTCATCAAAGCGGGCCTTCAGTTCGACGACCACTGTGATCTGTTTACCAGACTCCGCGGCTCTCGCGAGCGCTTGAATAATTGGCGAATTTCCGCTAACTCGATACAAGGTCATTTTAATCGCCAGCACTTGAGGATCATAAGCCGCGTGAATGACAAAATCGGTTACTGCATCGAACGATTCATAGGGGTGATACACGAGAACATCCTGTTCCTTAAGTACGGAGAAGAAATCAACGTTAGACTCGAATTCAATCGGATATTTAGGCTCAATCCGCGGAAAACGCAGATGATCAAATCCACTCAAATTGCCAGCTAGCTTCATGAAATAAGTTAAATCTAATGGACCGTCAATTTCAAAGACATTCTCTGTAATTTCAAATTCATCTTGGAGTTGCGAGAGCGCATACGGATGCATACCTTCTTGTACTTCCAAGCGAACCGGCGCTCCCCAGCGTCGACGTCTCAGCTCTTTCTCTATTTCCTCCAGTAAATCTTCCGCGCCTTCCTCATTCAAGGTCAGGTCGGCGTTTCGAGTCAGTCGAAATGTATGCACGGCTATCGGGGAATACCCGCTAAACAAGGATTCAATATGATGTTCAATTAATTCTTCGATGAGAATAAACTCTTGCTTTTTGCTATTTTGGCGCGAAGGTATCGAAATACACCTAGAGAGGTTGTTCGGCACTTGTACAATGGCAAAGTAAGGTTCATCTTCTGGGTCTTCGCCTTCTCTGACGAGCACCACTGCTAAATAAACAGACTGATTATGCACCAACGGAAAAGGTCTGCTTTGATCTACTGCCATTGGCGTTAAAACAGGAAAAATAATATCGTGATAGTAAGCATCCATAGCCTTCTTCTGGCTTGCGTTTAGCTCTTCATAATCAGTAAACAAAATTCCTTCTTTAACGAGCAGTCTGGATACTTCACGATACGTTTTGTATTGTTCCGTCACCATCTTCGTCGTACGCTTCATAATACGCTTAATCAAGCCGGCAGGCGTATAGCCAGTGAAATCCTTTTTGTTGTAACCAGCCTTGATCTGATCCGTGAGCCCGGCCACACGGACACTCATGAACTCATCCAAATTACTAGATACGATTGACAGAAACTTCACACGCTCAAGCAGCGGAGTACTCAGATCCTGAGCTTCCTCCAGTACGCGTCGATTAAACTCGATCCAGCTCAAATCCCGGTTCAAGTACATGGACGATACTTCATTTACTTCCTTGAGCTCTTTGACTTCCTTCGCTACTGGTTCTCTTGCAATACCCATAAAGCCTCCATTTAATTACTTTTTTCGACATGCTCAACTTTATTGTACTATGACCCTATGTTTACCGACAATGTACCAACCCCACATTTGATATATTAAGATTTTGTAAAGAAATGAATTTCCGCATAATTTTAATAACATGATACAATAGAAATATTAGAAGCAAGGAGAGAAAATACCATGAATATCCTGAATCCGCGCTTAGTTCATCAAATTTTCAGGGGCATTTGGGTAGCCATCATCGTCTTCATTATCGCGCTTGGTTTTTACTATGTTACCCCATTGATTTATCCATTTATTTTGGGTTGGATCATCGCCTTTATGCTTCAACCGCTTGTTAATTTTTTTCAGTTCAAATTAAAGCTGCCGCGCTGGCTCGCTGTAACGATCTCCATGCTCTTGTTTCTAAGCGCCATGATTACCGCCATTATCATACTAGTAGCCAACATCATTGTAGAACTGGGCTCACTTGCCGATACGTTACAAAATCAGATTAACCGCTGGGTCGAGCAGTTCAATGTCTTCATTAACTCAACCTCATTCCAAGACTGGATAGAACGCATCAATCATTTTTTTGAAAATAACCCCAAATATCAAGAAACCGTCAATAATAACTTATCTTCAACCGCAGGCTCTATTGCAGACATCAGTAAATACATCATCGGGTATACTTTCGACACTTTGAAAAATGTTCTAGCCTCTCTGCCTAACATTGCAACCTTAACGATTATTGTTCTGCTCGCTACTTTTTTTATTAGTAAAGATTGGTATGCACTTATCTCTCGTTACAAAGGCATCTTCTCAGAGACAATTGTAAAAACAACAAAACTCATTCGAAATGATTTGCAAAAAGCACTTTTCGGTTATATTAGGGCACAGCTTATTCTTGTCTCTTTAACAGCCCTTGTTGTCATCATTGGTTTGCTAGTACTACGTGTGGACTATGCGATTACGATCGGGCTATTGACGGGATTAGCCGACTTAATGCCTTATATGGGTACTGGCGCGATTATGGTACCTTGGATTGCTTATGTATTTTTTGCCCAAGGGGATATGTATCTAGGTATTGGTCTCAGTGTCTTATACGGTGTTATTATGGTTGCCAGACAAATTATGGAACCTAAAGTGTTAGCCTTCTCCGTGGGGCTGGATCCTTTGGCCACACTAATCGCCATGTTTGTTGGATTGAAATTGTTCGGACTCGTTGGACTGATTATTGGACCTGTATCACTGGTTACTATCTCAGCCTTCTACCGAGCCCGTATCTTCCACGACATGGCCTCCTATATACAAAAAGGCTCAACTCCCCCCAAGTAAGTGGTGGGGGAGTGAGCCTTTTTCTGCACAAAGATAAGTTATCTGCGAAAAAAGAAATTGATCCGCCCTTTTCCTATTTGCTTTTGGATAAGAGCCAACAGCAGCACTTTAAATATCGGTCGGGTATAAGGAAATACAAGCAAAAAACCGAAAATATCAGTGATGAACCCCGGTGTTATTAGCAAGATACCTCCTAAGAAGATACAAATCCCATCCAACAATGATTGCGCTGGCAATTGTCCTTGCGACGATTCATATCTTGCATATTCCCATACCTTACGCCCTTCGCGTTTAGCAAAGTAAGCGCCTAAGAAGCCACTTAATAGGATTAGCGCAAATGTCGTCCAGCCTCCTATGAAATGCCCTAGTGTAATCATGAGAGTAATCTCTATGGCAGGCACAAGAATAAAAATAGCTAGAAGCACACGAAACATAATCTTAGCTCCTTTCTGTCAAAGCATTAAGATTCTTGCTTGAGCAGCTGCCATAATTGCGGCGCTTCCTTATCTATACGAGCTGGCTTCCAAGAAGGATTCACCCAAACATGACGAGTCGTCCCGGTCACCAATAACTCACCTTTCGGCTCCAGATCCGTTTCCTTTTGAAAGCTGGCTGATGAAGTCACTAAGTGGTCCTCAGTTACTCTTCGAACCTCATAAGTAAAGTCAATGCGTACACTGCTAGCATTCGTTACGCGCGTATAGACGCAAATCAAGTCATCATAGCGTGCGGGCCTCCTGAACTTAGCCTCAGCTTCAACTACTGGCAGTAGAAGCCCATTTTCTTCTATGCTCCGATAAGAGAACCCCAGCTCGCGAATAAACTCGGTTCGCCCAATTTCAAACCATGTTAAATAATTGGCATGATAGACGACCCCCATCTGATCTGTTTCTTCAAAACGAACGCGAAGCTGGTGCTGAAACCAGGATTGCTTACTCATGTGGATTCCCTCCTCATTAACTCGCTATGGGCGCCTTTATACCTGTGTACAAAAAAGAGTGAAGCTGAGAACTGTCTCGCTTCACTCTTGCTGTTATTATCACTTACAGAACTTGTGCTTGTCCGGAATAGATTACGCCTACCTCTGGATAAATAGACACTTCTGTTCCGTCTTGAATTAACTCGACAGCGCGTTCCACACCTACGATGACTGGAATGCCAAGACTTAACGCAACCACAGCCGCGTGGGAAGTAATTCCGCCCACTTCTGTGATTAACGCGGAAGCTTTTTGAACAGCAGGCATATACTCCTTGTCTGTAGAAACGGTAACAAGTACGGCCCCATCAACCATTTTGGCATTCGCTTCTTCCGGCGTACGCGCCGTTACAACTTTACCTGTAGCCGTTTGGGTACCGATTCCCGTACCTTTTGCGATCATTTCACCAACATGATGAACTTTAATCAGGTTTGTTGTTCCTGAGCGACCAACAGGCACACCAGCTGTAATGACAACAATATCACCCAAACTTACAAGACCGGATTTGATGCTGCTATCAACCGCTAAATTGAACAGCTCGTCCGTTGTTTTGGCTTCAGTGCCTTTCACCGGAATGACACCCCATACAAGGGACAGACGGCGAATGACTTGATCATTAGGCGTAACAGCAATGATTGGCGCTTTAGGGCGGTATTTGGAAACCATACGAGCCGTATAACCGCTTTCTGTTGCCGTCAAAATTGCTTTCGCTCCTAGCTCAAGTGCAGAGTTGGCAACAGCCTGAGAAATCGCTTCAGTAACTGTTACTTGCTGCGCCTGGGCTTGGCGAAGGAAAATTTCTTTGTATTCTAGAGCTGCTTCCGCACGCTCTGCAATGCGAGCCATCGTTTGTACAGATTCAACTGGATATTTACCAGCAGCTGTTTCACCAGACAACATAACCGCATCCGTTCCGTCGAACACAGCATTCGCTACGTCACTTGCTTCTGCGCGTGTAGGACGTGGGTTACGCTGCATGGAATCCAACATCATCGTTGCTGTAATAACGGGTTTACCCACAATATTACATTTTTTGATCATTTGTTTTTGAACAACAGGTACATCTTCCGCCGGAATTTCCACACCAAGATCTCCACGAGCAACCATCAGACCATCGGATACTTCCAAAATTTCGTCCAAGTTATCGACGCCTTCTTGGTTCTCAATTTTACTGATAATTTGGATGTGATTCGCATTGTGTCTTTCGAGCAGTTCACGAATTTCCATTACATCACTTGCTTTACGAACGAAAGAAGCTGCGATGAAGTCTACGCCTTGCTCGATACCGAACACGATATCGTTCGCATCTTTCTCAGTGATCCCTGGAAGGCTGATTTTCACGCCTGGGACGTTCACGCCTTTTTTGCTTTTGATTGTTCCGCCATTAACAATACGGCATTCAATTTCCGTGCCGCGAATGTCAACAACCGTCAAACCAATCAAACCGTCATCGATGAGAATGGTAGAACCAACCTCTACGTCGCGCGGCAGGTTCTCATAAGTAACGGAGATACGTTCAGCATCGCCAAGAATCTCTTCTGTGGTAAGAATGATGTGCTTGTCTTGAACAAGCTCAATCGGCTCTTCTTTTAATTTACCCGTACGAATTTCCGGGCCCTTAGTGTCTAACAAAATCGCTGCTGTTTTGCCTGTTTCTTGGCATGCAGCGCGAAGATTGCGGATACGTGCACCGTGCTCCTCAAAATCTCCGTGGGAGAAGTTAAGACGGGCTACGTTCATTCCCGCTTCAAGAAGCTTTTTTAAATTCTCTTGTGATTCGCTTGCAGGTCCAATGGTACAGACAATTTTCGTTTTACGCATGGTTTCCCTCCTGAATGAATGTGAACCTACCGATGTCTCTAAATTTACGGTATCGGTCCTCGTGTAGCTCCTGTTCTGTTAAACCAAGCAATGGCTGAAGCTGTTCCCAAATGGCTGTTTTGATGAATTCAGCTTGTGCTGCTGGATCCCGATGTGCTCCGCCTTTCGGCTCTGGGATAATACCGTCAATCACACCAAGTTCCAGGATATGATCCGCAGTAATTTTCATCGCTTCTGCCGCGTGTAACGCTTTGGAAGCATCTTTATATAAGATGGAAGCCGCACCTTCGGGACTAATAACCGAATAGATAGCATTTTCCAACATTAACACCTTGTTTCCTAAGCCTAGCGCAAGCGCGCCTCCGCTCCCGCCTTCCCCAAGAACAATACAAATGATTGGCACACGGAAAGAGGCCATTTCCAGCAAGTTTCTGGCAATCGCTTCGCCTTGTCCACGCTCTTCGGCAGCATTACCCGGGAAAGCGCCTTTCGTATCAATAAACGTGATAATCGGGCGCTTAAATTTGTTTGCTTGACGCATTAAGCGAAGCGCTTTACGAAATCCCTCGGGATGGGGCAAGCCGAAATTACGAGCAATATTGTCTTTGGTGTCCTTACCTTTTTGGTGACCGACAACCGTTACGGGGACCCCGTTAAATTTAGCTAATCCGCCAACAATCGCAAGATCATCTCCATAGAGCCTGTCCCCATGAAACTCGATAAAATCGGTAAAGATCGCTTCAATATAATCAAAAGTCGTAGGTCTTTGCGGATGACGAGCTAACTGCATCTTTTCCGCAGATGACATATTCTTGTATAACTCGTCTTCAAGCTGAACGTATCTTTCTTCTAAACGACGTATTTCCTCTGAAAAATCGATATGCTTCTCTGCACCAAATTTACGCAGCTCCGCAATCTTGCTTTTCAGCTCTGCCAGCGGCTGTTCAAACAGCATCTCACCCGCCATAAGTCGCATCCCCCTTCACTCCGTGCATGTCGAGCAGCTTGATTAGCGTAGGCCTCATATCTTTGCGGCTCACGACTTTATCGAGCTGACCATGCTCCAAATTGAATTCAGACGTCTGGAAATTGTCTGGGAGCTTCTGCTTGATCGTCTGTTCAATGACGCGGCGTCCTGTGAAGCCAAAGGGTGCCGCAGGCTCAGCGATAATAATATCTCCGAGCATAGCAAAGCTAGCTGAAACACCGCCGAAGGTCGGATCGGTAATGACCGAAATAAATAATCCGCCTTCCTCGTTCAGCTTGGACAATGCAGCGCTTGTCTTTGCCATTTGCATTAAGCTCAAGATGCTTTCTTGCATACGCGCTCCACCCGAAGTGGAATAAATAATGATCGGATATTTCTTTTGAATCGCTGCTTCCACAGCTCTAGTGATTCTCTCACCAACAACAGATCCTAGCGAACCCCCCATAAAGTCAAAGCTCATCGCTGCTACAACAACCGGATAACCGCCAATAGTCCCTTCACCGGTTACAATGGCGTCCAGCAGCTTCGTGGAACCTTTGGCTTTGTCCAATTTCTCAATATAATCAGGAAATTGCAAAGGGTCCTCTGAAATCATGTCGTTGTCGTATTCGAAAATCCGTCCTTCATCAAGTGTCAGCTGAATGCGTTCCATCGCGTTTAATCGATAATGATAGCCACAAGCCGTGCAAACTTTCAGGTTTTTCTCGAGTTCTTTGCTTGTCTGAATCGTACCGCACTTGGGACATTTATTCATTAGGCCCTCGGGAATATCCCTCTTTGTTTTCTCAGAAGGAATGGTTGCATATTTTCGTTTTTGAAATAGATCCTTGAGCACTTTTCCACCTCTACTTGGCTTTTATCGTGAAAATCTGACAAGCCTCGTTACTTACTTCTACATTCGTTATCTATGTAAAATAGAATTTAGCACTTCCTGCACTTCTTCCAATTCCCCTTCGGGGACAACAATTTCAAACTGGTTTTTGGACAGGCTGATACCACGAACCTGCACGAGAAATCCTTCCTCCGTCAGCTTCTGTTTAATACGCTCAGCAATTTTCGCGGTAGGAGCAATGTAAATCACCGTCCACATGAAAAAAAACCTCCTATGAAGTGCAACTACCTGTATAAGTCCATGTTAGCAATGATGACTGGATGAACACCCTCTATAGGCATAGGCACACACAATGGAATAATGATATCATAATTTCTCTTTTTACCGCAACAGAGCAGTTTGGTTAAAAAAAGTGAAGTCTGAACTAAAAAAGCTAGTCCAGACGAATTTTCACGCTATAATCGGGGGCACGCTCATTCTGATGCGCAATTCTCGCTGATGCCGCAGCCGCAAGACCACAAACCAAATCATCAAGAAAAACATGTACAGCAGATCGATCGTCATTCAAATCTCGAATAATGCCAATCTTTTCTTTATCCAAATACCCGAAACTCGTAAGTCCTATCATCCCGTAGACGTGAACAATGCCAAGCGCCAGCGTTTCATCAACACCGAATAATGGTTCATCTACTTCAAGAATCGACTGTAAAGGCTCAGGAAGCAGCTTCTTCTCAGCCAGTTCGTCAAGGGCAATACCTGCGTATAAGGTATACTGTACTTCGCGCTTCGCTAACACCGCTAACACGCTTTCTACACATTCATCTTCGGTAAGTTGATCATTATAGGGCTTTTGTAGCTTGAATACAATCTCCGCTATTTGCTCTACCGTAACACCGCGTTTTTTCAGCAGCTGAATCATGTGCTCTTCTGTCATAGCATCCTCCTCATACCTTCGGAATGAACTAGGTTCCTATGTATATGCAGAGGTTAGGAGCATTATTTCACTTTGGCTGAATCTTTGCCCATGATCGTCTCGATCATACGAATCAGCTCAGGTGAGGGATCCACCTGATATTGATCGCTGAGGGCCAAAAGCCGACCGCCGTTCTCATAGAACAGCGCAACGGAGAGCGGCCCCTTGTGCAGCTTTAGCAGCGTCTTCAGCTGAAGCAGCTTCGCCGGCTGCTCGCAGTCGGCCGAGATCTTGACGAACACCCGTTGAGCCTTCGGCTCCCCAGCGGTGCTCGTGCTGCCACTCCCCGCAGCCTGCGGCTGGGCAGCGTTCGTCCGCACAGGCTGCTCAGCCGCGTGAGGGTCTTGGCGACCTGCCCCTGGCGGGGTCGTCTTGGCAGGGGCGCTGCGCGCACCGACCGTGCCTGTGGCCCCTGTACGAGCTGGGGCCCGGCGAAGCCGTTGGACGGCCTCAGGGTCGTCCAACGCCACCATTTGCTCCGCAAGAAGCTTAGGCGGGTCCTCGTCCTGAAGCTGCAGCTTTGCACGCACAAGGACAAGGCGCCCTTTTTGCACAAGCGGAGCCGCGTTCTTCCAGGTCTCCGGAAACAAGACCACCTCGACCTTATCAATGCGATCTTCAAGCTCCATGAAAGCCATGGGCTGCCCCTTCTTCGTGACAATAGTCTTGTTGGAAAGGATCGAACCCGCAACGATCACTTCACTGTTATCCGGCAGCTCATGCAGTTCGTGCAATTTGTCCGCTTCAAGCTCCGTAAGAAGCTCTGCATAAGCATCAAGTGGATGGCCAGATATATACATTCCTAGCAGCTCCTTTTCATACTCAAGCTGCTTGTTCTGCGGCATTGGCGGAATGTTCGGCACCTCCACCTCCCAATTCGGCTCTTCTACGAAACCAAAAAGGTGCAGCTGCAGATCATCTCGCTCCTTGCGCCACTTCGTGGCAGAAGCAATCGTTTCATCCAGGATAGCGATCAGTTGTGCGCGATGTCCGCCGAGTGAATCAAAAGCCCCACCTTGAATAAGCGATTCGATAACCCGTTTGTTACACACGCGCAGATCGACTCGTCGGCAGAAATCAAGCAAGCTCTCGAATGGCGATTGTTTGCGTTCACTGAGAATTGCATCGATCGCATGAGTACCCACATTTTTAATTGCTGCAAGACCGAAGCGAATTGCCCCTTGACGATCAGGCGTAAACACAGTACCGCTACCGTTGACATCTGGAGGCAGCACAGCCAGCTTCATACGTCGACATTCGTCCACATATTCAGCAACCTTGCGGTGATTCCCCATCACTGCAGTTAACATCGAGGCCATGAAATAGATCGGATAATGCGCTTTTAAATATGCGGTTTGGAACGCAAGCACCCCATAAGCCGTTGCATGAGCCCGTGGAAAACCATAGTCAGCGAAACGGACAATCATATCGTAGACGTGATTCGCCTCTTCGGCGCTAAAACCTTCTCGCAAGCTGCCCGCTACGAAATGCGTGCGCTCTTCGTCGAGCACTTCGCGCTTTTTCTTCGAGACTGCTCGTCTTAACAAATCCGCTTCTCCTAAGCTAAAACCAGCCATGGCGGAGGCAATTTGCATGATTTGTTCTTGATATACGATAATTCCATACGTATCACGAAGAATCGATTCCAAGGACGCATGCGGATAGATAACCTCCACCTGCCCATGCTTACCGGCGATATATTTAGGAATAAATTCCATTGGACCGGGACGATAAAGCGCCACGACCGAAATAATATCTTCAAATACAGACGGCTTCAAATCTTTTAGCACTCTGCGCACGCCATTACCTTCTAATTGAAAAACGCCTGTTGTCTCGCCTTTAGTGAGAAGGTCAAAGGTAACCAAATCCTGATCCATGTTCAGCTTATCGAAATTAACGCTGATACCTTCCATTTCTTCAATCCAATGCAGCGTCCGTTCAATAATGGAAAGGGTTCTTAACCCAAGAAAGTCCATTTTCAGAAGACCAATGGCTTCCAAGTGCTCCATGGTGTACTGCGTAAGTGCCGTTTGCGAAGTACCTTCTTGCAAAGGCACATACTCAGTTAACGGTTCTCTAGAAATAACAACTCCTGCCGCATGAGTTGAAGCATGCCGTGGCATCCCTTCTACGCGCATGGCCATTTCCAGCAGCTCTGCCGTCCTCGGTTGTTTAACCGTGAGCGCCTTAAGCTCAGAGCTGATCTGCAACGCTTCGGCGAGCGTCATTCCGAGCTGATTAGGAATCATCTTGGCTGCGCGGTCAACATCTCCGTAAGGGACGTTCAGCACGCGTCCGACATCTCTGACCGCTGCTTTCGCAGCCATCGTTCCGAACGTAATGATTTGTGCAACGTGTTCTTGACCATATTTGGCAACCACGTAGTCAATGACTTCATCCCGACGTTCATCGCTGAAGTCGATATCGATATCCGGCATCGTAATCCGTTCAGGGTTGAGAAACCGTTCAAATATCAGCTTGTATTGCAATGGATCGACATTCGTAATTCGCAGCACATAGGCTACAAGACTGCCGGCTGATGATCCCCGTCCTGGACCTGTCATAATCTTCTTTTCATGAGCAAATCGAATAAAATCCCAAACAATTAAGAAGTAATCTGAGAAACCCATGTTCTCAATAACACCAAGTTCGTAGGCCAAACGTTCTTCCGCTTGCGTTCTAAGTGGTGAATCTGTTGAATGCCAATCCTGTTTCGTTCCGTAACGCTGCTCTAAGCCTCGCAGACATAACTCTTTTAAGTAAGCTCCTGCCGTTAAACCTTCTGGAATTGGACGAAACTTGGGTAAAATCGATTTCCCAAACTCCAGTTCGAGTTCACAACGTTCAGCTACAACTGCTGTATTCGTAAGGGCTTCAGGAACATGAACGAATAATCGCCTCATCTCCTCTTCGCTTTTCAAATACATTTGGCTTGTCCCCATACGGAGTCTCTCTTTGTCTTCTACCGTTTTGCCCGTACCTATGCAGATCAAAATATCTTGCATGACATGATCTTTTTCTGTCACATAGTGAACATCATTGGTAGCAATAAGCGGAATACCCGTATCTTTGCTAAGCTCGATCATCGAAATCATTACTTTTTTCTGTTCGATCATGCCATGATCTTGAATTTCTAGAAAGAAATCGTCTCCGAAGATGCCCCGATAACGCTCTGCGGCCTTCCGAGCCTCATCCTTCCGATCATGCAACAAATGCTGGGAAACCTCACTGCCTAAACAAGAACTTAGACAAATAAGTCCCTCGGCGTGCTTCGCTAAATGCTCCAGATCAATTCGGGGCTTATAATGAAAGCCCTGAAGATGTCCAATCGAGCATAATTTCATAAGGTTTTGGTAGCCTTTGTGATTCTTCGCAAGCAAGATCAAGTGATAAATCGGTTGTTCCTGCCTCGAACCCTTTTCACGTATAGAACCAGCAGTAAAATAAACTTCGCAGCCGATAATCGGCTTAATGCCTCGCTGCTTGCAAGCTTTATAGAAGGCGATGGCGCCATACATGACGCCATGATCCGTTAAAGCAAGAGATGTCATGCCGAGAGCAGCCGCTTGCGAAACTAGTTCTTCCATACGCGCAGCACCATCTAATAAGCTGTATTCACTATGCACATGCAGATGTACAAACGCACTCATCGGCATTTCCTCCTGTCTCGTATTTTTTGATTTATTTTATCATAATGCAGCCCAGCATTCCCATAGAATTGAAAGTAGAGAGTTTGTCCTGCGAACTTATCTGGAAGGGAAGCGATATCGACATGTACACTTTTTGGGCCAATATTATCGTTTATTTTTGCATTGCGTTCGGGGTCGTATTTGGAGGCAGTATGCTAAGTGGAATCGCTGCCGTACTAACCCTTCAGTCCCCAACAGAGAAGATGCTAACCATTGCAGAAAATATTAAAATATGGGCCATTGTTGCTGCTGTTGGAGGGACAATTGATCCCATTCGTTATATTGAAAGCCATGTAGCTGTAGGCCATTTAAATCCAGCGATTAAACAGATCGTGTTGATCGTGGTCGCCTTTGTCGGCGCCCAGATGGGCACCTCGCTTATTCAAATGATTTGCAAAGGAGGAACTCAACCTTGAGAATCCCTCCTTTTGCCCGTTACAAGCGTATTCTTACGAGTGCCGGGCTTATGGCTTCGGGAGCTATTATAGGCAGCGCAATCTATATGAGCATTCATCAACACTCTTACAATCAGCTCTACGTGCAGATGCACAAGTATTTAGAGGAAAACTCGGATCTTCGAGCTGATCTTGAAGCTTTGAACAAAACCCGCAACAAGCAAGCTTTAATCAATGTAGTAAATGTATATTTACTGCCCAAAAATCAAAATGATCTCATAAGCGAAGATATTCAAAAGGAAATTGAAGGGGATGTCAAAAATGAGCTCAAGCTTGTCATTGGGCAAAAAGCCGCTTACGTAAGAGACGCCAGACTCCTCTATGAGCGGCTCATTACGCAAAGAACGTACACGCTGCATGACAAAATATACACAATTGAAGTCAAATCCATTGTACTCATTCAAGCGGAACTGACGATTTGGATTACAGCCGAGCAAAAACGTACGTAACCTTCTGAACATGAAGCTTGGCTCAAGGAATTTTTTGTTTACTTGCAGATTGCAATCCAACGCCAAAGTCGCTAAAGTAAACAATAAACCTACGTAAAAGGAAGGTTCTTACTCATGCTTTGGATACAAATCATTTTATTTTCGTTTATTTGCATCATGCTCGCGTTATCTGTGTATTTCAGTTTTCGCTCTCGCCGAGAGAAAGAAGCTGCCAAACGCGGATTGTATTCAGCCCGCATGAATATTTGTATGGGCGTCATGCTGGTTCTAATAGCGGTGACCCAATTGTTTTTCTTCAGTGAATCCAGCTTCCGTCGTATCTTTGGTACGATCTGCGTGCTGCTCGGTTTGTTCAATCTGTTTGCGGGCATTCGAAATCATGGGCATTTCGACCGTATGCAGCGCTAGATCACTTGTGCAGTCAGCATCGCTTTGGAGACTAAAGCCCCTAGATGATAAATCTCCACATCAATCTTCCCAAACTTACGGCTTACCTCAATGATGGTGGGCCGTATTTCTATTTTTGAATCAATTTGCAAAGGTTTTAAGAAATAGGTAGACATGTTGTCCATGACAAGATCGCCTTTCTTATGCTCCTGCACGATACGATAAGCCGCCTGGGTCATCAGTGTAGTAAGGACGCCTTCTGAGACCGTGCCCAAATGATTCGTCATTTGCGGAGTGATGACACCGTGAAACTGAAGCGAACCCTTCTCGTCCCTCACTTCTTCAAGGCCAGACCAAATCAGATCCTCGAATGTTTCACCGTTCTGCGGTTGTTTCTGAATGTATTGCATAGCTTTGAGCACATCGCTACGGTTGAGAACGCCTAATATTTTACGGTTCGTATCGACGACAGGCAGCAGCTCAATCCCTTCCCACACCATCATGTGGGCCGCAGAGGCAACAGATGTTTGGGGTGTAACGGTCAGTGGACTACGCGTCATCAGCTTGTCTACCGTTTGCATAGAGTGGGCGCCCACCATATCTTTGGAAGTAACAACGCCAATAATTCGGTTCCACTCGTCCACAACAGGAAAGCGGCTGTGCCCCGTCTCCTCAGACAAACGCTGCCAATCTTTCAACGTGCTGTTCGCTTTGAGTACAAATAAAGATGCGCCCGAGGCAAGAATGTCTTCGACAAGCATAATTTTTTTCTTAATTAATCGATCGTAAATCGCTCTGTTGATCATAGAAGCAATGGTAAACGTATCATAGCTGCTCGAAATAATAGGAAGCTCAAGTTGATCGGCCAGTAACTTTACCTCTGAACTCGTATCAAAGCCACCTGTAATGAGAACGCCCGCTCCCTGTTCCAACGCGCAGATATGGGCTCCGTTCCGATTGCCTACGATGAGAAGACTGCCCGCCTCGATATAGCGCATCATAGCATCTTGTTCCATCGCACCAATGACAAATTTAGATAGTGTCTTATGAAGTCCCTTCGAACCTCCCAAGACTTGACCATCCACCATGTTAACGACCTCTGCAAAAGTTAACTTGTCAATATTTTGCCGTAGTTTCTTCTCTACGCGTACGGTACCAATCCGCTCTTTGGTGCTAACCAATCCCTGGTTTTCCGCTTCTTTGATAGCACGGTAGGCGGTACCCTCACTAACTTCCATGTTTTTTGCTATTTTACGAACGGAAATGCGACTGCCCAATTTGAGGCTCTCAATATGCCGTATAATTTGCTCGTGCTTCGTTAAGGCATCCATGGCCTGTCTATCCAACTGTTACACCCCACTCACTTCATCCTGTACTAATCTGTACTATAAGTATAATCGTTCTGTGGAGTAAGAACAATGTGGCTTAATCATGAAAACCCACTATTGTTGGATTTAACTTTCTTTCACAAACAAACATATGTTCTCTTTTTTTATTCTAACACATACATAAACTTAGATAAAGCTTGTATAAATAAAGAGCTTCTCTCCTTTCGGAAGAAGCTCTTTATTTGGAAATATTACCTAATTAAATAACAAAATGGCTTACTTCATCGCGTAATTCCTGAGCCAATTTGCTTAATGAATCCGCAGATCCTGCAACCTCTTTCATCGCTGTAAACTGTTCTTGCGAAACCGTAACGACGCTGCTTGAATGCTCGGAAATTTCTTGTGAAAGGTGAGATAGCATCTCTTCCGAAGCTAGCATTTGTTGAGTACCCGCCGATATTTCTTCTGTAGCTGCAGATACCTCTTGAACTTGGCCTGTGACTAGCTGAATCGCCGAGAAAATTTCATAAAATGCGTCTCCAGCTTCCTTCACACTATCCGAACCTTGGTCGACTTCGAAAGCGCCTTTCTCCATCACCGTAACGGCATGAGTCACTTTCTGAACAATATTTTCAAGCAGCTCCGCGATTTGCTCGGAGGATTGTTTGGACTGTTCAGCCAATTTCTTCACTTCGCTTGCCACTACAGCAAAGCCCTTACCATGCTCCCCAGCTCTCGCCGCTTCAATCGAAGCATTCAATGACAGCAGGTTCGTTTGCTGAGCGATACCGCCAATGACACCTGCAATCTGCGCCACTTGCTTCGAATGCTCGCCAAGATCATGGATAACATTGACCGATTCTTTCACAGAAGATCGAATATGATCGATCTGAGTAATCGTTTCACGAATTAAGCTCTTTCCGAGTTCTGCATCTTGCAGAGCTTTAGAAGATGACTCAGCAGCTATAGATGCGGATTCTGCGATTCGCTGTAGGCCCATCGCGCTTTCTTCCATCGCCTTTTTATTTTCTTGCATGCTACTCAGCTGATTGTTTGCCGAACTTGCTATTTCTTGTATTGCATAAGTGACCTGTTGAGCGGCCTCAACGGCCATTTCAGAGCCGACAGAAAGCTCCTTTGAAGAATCGGCAACTTGCTCCGCACTCGCATTGATTTTGAAAAGCAGATCCCTCAAATTCCGTTTCATTGTATTAAACGACCCCGCCATTTGACCAATTTCATCTTTGCTTGTGATTTGCAGATCGGCTACTGTCATATCCCCTGCCGCTATACGCTTCGCTGCTTCCATAACAATTACGATAGGCTTAGAAATAATTCTCCCCATGAAAATCGCGATAAGACAGCTTAGCAGTAAGGCGCAAAGAGCAACTCCTACAATAATTTGTTTCACATGAACGACATCGTCGCCTGTTGCTAGCATAGAAGCTTCTAGCTGCTCCTTTTGGAAATTTTCTAATTTTTGTGCGGTTTCCGCCATTTTATTTGCTTGCGGCACACATTTTTCCTGAACAAGGCGTGTATAGGTAACAATATCATTTTTCTTTTTGTAGGAAATAATTTCTTGCACGACTTGGTTATATTCGGATTCTTGACTGATCAATTCATTTATAAGTGTGACCATTTGCTCTGTGTTCACAGATTGCAACAAGCCTTTGCTCAGTTCAGCAAATTCCTTACGATCGGCCAAGTAGGATTGGACCTGCTGTTCATCCCCCGTGATCAAATACCCTCTTACGTTCTTAGCTTCATTCGTTGTCGCATATTTAATCTCTTTAACGTTTATAATCTTAGTAACCCTGTCTTCAATTAAACTTGTATAGGTTTTGTTTACGGAAGTGATTTGCTTCCACCCAATAAAAGCTACAACTAAAGTAAGTAATAATACAACGGCAAATCCACTAAATAATTTTCTCCTGATATTCACTATGTATTTCCCTCCGCATGCTCTCTAATTCTTTATAAAAATAGGTCTGCTATTCTAGTTGTATTGGATTCTACTAATATTATACATTAGCGCGCAAAAATATTCGACACAAAACGATTTTGTTCAACAAAAAAACATAAAAAAAGCGATACATTCTCTGCAGAATGTATCGCTTTTTCACACATTGGAACACTGCTTATTTGCGAAATTGCAGCATTTTCCGACGTCCCTGAACAATTTGCTCCAACTGCCATTTTTTCATACGTTTGATGCGATTTAATTCCTTCCGTTTCTCTTCGTCTACACCAAGAATATGGTGAAGATGTGCAGCTATGACTAACAATGCCATACCTAACCAGGCTGCACTGAAAATCATTGGCAATGTCAAACCTTCACGAAACGTTAATTGAGGAACAGAATAAAACAGCATACCTAACGCTAAGCTCATAAATACGACATTTTTGAAGCCTTTCAAATGGCTGCACTCCTTTCGCTCTGACAAGTTCGTCATCCCGTCTCTTGCTTACTACATTGTATGAGACAAGTTCTTTAAATATGAGCGAAAAGACGAATGAGCCCTGTAGGCTCCTTATTCAATTTCGTATCCCTGTGTGCGCAGGAACGATTTCATGTGTTCACGGGGTCTCATCGCCTTACCCGCCATTTCTTTGGACCAGGTCGTATCGACTTTGCCACCAGTACGCTCTTTCATATAGGTGCGAATCGTTTCGTCGTAGACATTGATCGCACTTGGCTTGTCCGTATACCGATTTTCGTGGTAAACAGCTTCTTGCGGGAGCCGTGGGCGCAGCAACGGCTCTTGATCCGGCGTGCCGATGCACATGCCGAAGACTGGGTACACCAGCTGTGGGAGTTCGAGCAGTTGAGACACCTCGGAAGGGTTGTTGCGTAGCCCGCCGATATAGACCACGCCGAGGCCTAACGATTCAGCGGCAATTGCTGCATTCTGAGCAGCTAGCGCAGCATCCACGGTGGCAATGATGAAGTTTTCGGCATTGCCCGTAACCGGCGTATTTCCATGAAGCTGAACAGCCTGCTCGAAACGGTGCAAGTCGGCACACCACACGAGGAACAACGGACACTCGTTAACGTAACCCTGATTGCCGGCAAGAGCGGCAAGCTGTTTCCTTACCTCTACATCCGTGATCCCAATGACACTATAGGCCTGTATATTACTTGATGTAGAAGCGGCTTGCGCGGCAGTTAAAATCGCGGACAGCTGCTCTGAGCTAACGGCTTCCTTCGTAAACTTTCGAATGGAACGATGGTTTTGCAATAACGAGATGATTTCGTTCATGATTAAACATCCTTTCTGCCCATAATCAAGAAAGTCTCCAAGCATATGGTCGACAAACATTCATGCCAATTTACTTGTATTTCTTTTCTCCATGTTTATCACTTCCAATTTTCACATATCCATCGCACTACAAAAAAGAGCGCAAACTCATTACAAGTCCACACTCTCCTTACTTACAACGATAACGCCTTCCTTGCTTTCCGATATAAGATAGCAAGTACCCAAGGAATGGCGATAATGAGTACGAGCACGAGCAGCGTGTACACATTAAACAGAATAATAGATCCAGGTGCATGCACCTTATACTTCCACAAAGATAGGAGCGCCGGATGCATCAAATATACAGCAAAAGATACCGAACCGAGAGATGTTAAAAAAGTGGCCACTCCAACTGCACTCTTTTGCATAAGCTGCGCTAGCCAAATGAAGCTAACTCCGACGCCAAGGCTATAGAGGACCCATAAGATCTCAAACCATGTATTATCAAAGGAATAACCTTTCTTTTCTCCAATAAATAGAAGCGTATAAGCGATACCACTTAACACGGTTGCAGGAAGCACCCAACCTTTATTGCGATTCAACCACGCCCTAAACTCTTTATAATGAATGCCAATAGCGCCTCCAATCAGGAAATAGGCGAAATACGTGACGCAAAGAGACGGTTTGTGGCTGATCGTTCCGAACCAATGATTATAGATATACACTCCCGCTTGAATCAACACTCCCCATAATGCCAACGTCCGACGGAACCAAGGCATCTTCCTTACAGCCCACACCAGTAATGGGAACAGCAAATAGAACTGTACAATGATGATCATAAAGTACAAATGATAGGAGGAATCTGCCCACTTAAGCTGCCCCAAGAACACCCTTATATCCAATTTTATCGGATGTCCAGGTGTAAATAGCCAAAAATTATAAATATAATAGAAAAATGACCACAGGATGTAGGGAACCAGGACCTGCCGCACCCTTTTCCAATAAAAGAGGCCCGCTTGCTTAGCACTCCAATTATCGTAATAGATGTAGAAGAGAACAATGCCGCTGATAAATATAAATACAGGAACCGCAAAATAACTAATTTTGTTTAAAATGACGTTTAATAATTGTGTACCGCTGCCCAATAAATTCTTATCCACCGTATTGTCTGCTGTTACATGGATCAAGACAACAGCGATGATCGCGAGCGCTCTAACGATATCGAGCTCCGTAATTTTTGCTTTTGCCATTTTCGTATCTTGTCCTCTTTTCCTTGTCAAATACCTTTTAACTATAGTCAGTTTCCAGAGGCTTCCCATCTGTAGATTCTGCGCTTAGGAAAGCCTCTTTTTCTTATTTTGTCATCGCTTCGAGTGGCTCCGCAATAATTCGCTGTACATCCTCAAGCACTACAGACAAGCGGCGCTCCGCATCAAACAACCGACTGATGTTCGGATTCAGCGCAAGTACTTCGTACATTTTCTGCATCTGTTCCATTTCATCCTGCGGCGGCATCTCCCCAGCCATCATTTTTTCTTGAAACTCGGATTGACGTTTCCGGAAATCCTCAAGCATCGTTTTGGAAGTAGGCTCTGTGTCTACCTTAGCACGGATGTCCTTCATTTCCTTATATTCATTACATTCCTTGATGGCTCTTGCCAAATCATAAGCCTTATCGTGTACATTCATTTTCGATGACCTCCATCATTTTTGTCCATCTTTCGGTTGGGCTCTTCCCACTGTACTTTCAGACAGATGCCTAAGCACCAAGGGATATATGTCCTCATATGATGGGAGTAGTTTACTTTGCTTAAACAGCAATGCCATTTTTGATGCTGGAAGGAGTGTTCGCTATTGACCAGGACGAAGATTGGGATATCCATTCAAGGCACCAGCATCTATTTGGATGATCGGACCGTTGTTCTAAGTGAAGCCATTGCAAAAAAATGGAAAGTTCCAGCTAATCAAACAATCACTTTGCGATTTGGCTCTGCCAAGCAGGATGTCAAAGTCGTCACCGCCGCGATTTCGAACAGCTTACGTGTTAATTCTGCTCTCGCTTCCAAACTCGGTCTCCATCATGGAGCTCAACTCTGTCTTCATTATAGACAAAGCAGCAGTACCTTGTCGATCGGACCTCTCATTGGCGTTATGATCAGCCGAGTCTATACTGGCTCGCAAGATCGGCCATTTGGCGCTATCACGGCCTTTTGCAAGGAAATGACAGAAGCGTGTGAAAAGTTTGGAGCACTTGTATGCTTTTTCCCACCCAATGAAATGCGCGCATCGGCTCATTCTGTAACTGGATATTCGTACGCCAGTGGTTCCTGGAGTAAAAAGACGTTTCCGATTCCCAACGTCATCTATAACCGGCTCACCTCTCGCAAATACGAGAACATGACGAACGTTCAGCAGTTCATGAAAGAAGTAAAATCTCGATATGCCACAGACATCTTCAATGAGAAATATTTGAATAAGACAGAAGTATTCGAAGCACTTCACAAAGATAATACCCTGCATGGATATTTACCGGAATCGTATCTGTTTAAAAATTATCAAATGCTAAAATCCATGTCCAGCCGCCACCCCGTTTTATTCTTAAAACCAATTACAGGAAGCCTCGGCAAAGGCATCATTCGGATTCGAAAGGAAACTGGAGAAGTATACACGTGTCATTTTACCAATCTTGGGGGCGTTCGTAAACAGTCCTTCCCTACGCTTACAAGTGTATTTCAGTCGCTATCCGGCAAGCTAAAAACCCAGCGCTATCAGCTGCAACAAGGACTCGATCTAATCTCAGCGGACGGCAGACCTGTAGACTTCAGGGCTCTCGTACAAAAAGGGCCGCTTGGTCAATGGGCCATCACATCCATTGTCGGGCGAATTGCCGGCTCGCAGCATTTCGTCTCCAATCTCGCAAGGGGTGGTTCGCTCAGCACGGTTAAAGCTGCTCTTGCCAAATCTTCACTGAGCGCACAATTACGCCTTTCCGCATTTGCGCGACTACGAAAAGCATCGTTAGACATTGCCAAAGGCATCGAAACACAGATTCCAAACCATTTCGGCGAACTCGGCATCGACCTTGCCATCGATACGAATGGGAAAGTCTGGCTCCTTGAAGTGAATTCCAAACCTTCTAAGGATGACAATACGCCTTTAACCAACGAACGTAAGATTCGACCTTCTGTAAAACAACTCGTGCAATATGCCCGTTATCTGGCAAAGTTTTGAGGTGAAAATATGCAGCTAAGCGAAGCACGCCCTTTACTAGGAATTATGGTGACGGAACTGATGCGTCAACTACCTTTTGCCAATTCAGATTTCTATAAGCGTCTTACTCAATTTGGCTTACAAGAAGGCTTACACGTGTTTGTTTTCTCGCCGAATCGAATTGATTGGGATCGATTCACGGTAACTGGGTACACGTATATTCCGGAGAGTCGAGAGTGGATTACGAATCTTTTTCCTCTCCCAACGCTTATTTATGATCGTTGTTTCTTCAGCACTAAGGATAGCTATCATCAGTACCGTTCCCATGTGAGCAAGCTGCGTACAAAGCCTGAGATTCGCTTTCTTGGATATGGCTTAAGCGGTAAATGGGAGGTTCAACAAATCCTACAAAAGAACGATTATTTACTTCCATATTTACCAGAAACTCACTTTCTTACTAACGGTCATGACTTGCTGCATTGGCTGAATAAGAGCAACGAAGTGTTTCTCAAACCACAAGGTGGCAGTCAAGGTAGGGGGGCCCTTCATATCCAGAAGGTCATGTCCCCCGATGATAGGATGCGCTATATCGTGAAGGGGCGCAATGCTCGAAACCTCCCCATTCATCGGCATTTCAAGAAATTCGAAGCTTGCTGGTATTGGCTTCGTGGCCTGATTGGCAAGCGGCCTTATTTAATCCAGCAATATCTGACTCTTCAATCAAAAAAGGGAACGGCTTACGATGTTCGTTCCCTTGTGCAGAAGAATGGCAAGGGGCTTTGGGAAACTACCGGCATGGCTGTTCGGAGTGGAAAGCCGGGCAGTATTACCTCCAACCTTCATGGTGGAGGTACTGCTGAAGATGTGACTGACTTCCTGACGAGAGAGTTCGGCGCAACCCAAGCAGAGACCCTTATTGCTGAGCTCACCTTGCTCTCTAATCTCATTCCACCTGTTCTTGAAACTCATCATGGACGATTAGCAGAGCTTGGTATTGATTTGGGGATCGATACTTTAGGTCGTATTTGGATTCTTGAAGTGAATTCGAAACCAGGGCGGACCATTTTTGCGCGCATGCATGACAAAAAAGCACGTTCTAAGTCCATTGCAAACCCGATCCGCTATGCTGGATTTTTACTACACAAGAAGCTGAGTTAAGCTTGCTTTGCTGATTAGTGCGTTAACCCCGGCTGGCACATTTAAGGTGTCTGCTTGCTTTGGCACGGAAAGCCCCTAGGGCAACATATTTAGGAGGGTAACCTAATGAGTTTGACAACGTGCATGCTTCACGCCGTACAAAGAACAGATAGATCGGTCTACTTAACAAGTGAACTCGTCAAAGCTTTACGGTTAACCGGCACTAAATCCCTTACCGTAAAAGTTGGCAGCAAAACGGCAACTCTTCCGATTCGTTTGATCAAAAAGTCTGGTCAGCATATGTACATCCCGCTTTCTCTACTTAGTACCTTACACATACCTAAAGTTGGAAATGTGTTAGTTGCCAGTACGAATAATAAAGAAATTCGACTCGGCCCGCTGATTGGTGTTTTGACCAATATAGCTGGCAGCACTTCTCCTTTTGGAACGAAAACTGGCTTCATACGCCAATTCATGAATACAGGGTCAGGTAAATCATTTCACTTCGCTTTCAGCCCGAGAGACGTCAATTGGACACAAGAAACGGTCGTCGGCATTGTACCCAACAGTGGTGGCGGCTGGATACGTAAAACATTCCCGCTTCCAGACGTCGTCTACAATCGTCTTTCTAGCCGTAGAGCTGAGAAAACAGCTGGGATAGAAGGCTTTAAAGAACGATTTGTACGAAGAGGCATCCCTCTTTTCAATTGGAGCTTTTTCGATAAATGGGACGTCTACAAAATGCTGGATGGCGATGATGCCTTCCGCTTCGTGCCAGAATCTCGTATTAACCCCTCCGCGGATCAAATCAAAGAAATGCTTGATAAACACAAGTTCATTTACTTGAAACCGACTGCTGGCAGTCTGGGTATTGGGATATACCGCGTAACGTATAACCCCAGAAAAGGTTATTTCGTCCGCTTCCGCAAAGGAAGCAACAATGTACTCATTCGTTATGCAAAATTCGATGGCCTGATGAAAATGCTGGGAACAGGACGCGGACGGTTAACCAACTATGTAGCTCAGCAAGGTATTCGCTTGATCGAAATCGACAGTTGTCCGATTGATTTCCGTTTTCATATGACAAAGAATGGCAGCAACAATTGGGTCGTAGCCGCCATCGGCGCTAAGAAAGCAGGTAAAGGCAGCGTGACGACGCATGTCCGCAGCGGTGGCCAATTAATGACATCAGAGCAAGTGCTGCGCCAAATTTATGGTAGCCGGGCGGATCAAATGCTCACGAATGCCAAAGAAACAGCAGTCAAACTCGCGGAAGGTATTGAAAACAACTACAACCATCTACTTGGCGAGCTCGGATTTGATATCGGTATCGATCAAAACGAAAAAATTTGGATGTTTGAGGCGAACGCCAAGCCGGGTAGATCGATCTTCAAGCATCCCTCTTTGAAAGACGGAGATATTGCTTCACTCTCCAATATTTACGAGCACTGCCTCTACTTGAGCCGCTTCCGCTCTAGGAGGGATAGTTAATGGGCATTATGGGCTTCACCCTTCATAATAAAAATGAACATCCGACGCTGGCCATCCTTACCGTTAAAGACAGTAAACGTATATTTAGGGGGAACTTGGATAATTTCATCGATTTAATTCGTACAGGAGAGCGACTGGGTCTTGATGTTTATGTTGTAACCACAACTGAATTCAATTTGACCGCTTCTCAACTAAATGGCTATCGATACGATTTTGACAAAAAAAAGTGGCGGAGGGATCTTGTTCCCTCTCCCCATGTCGTTTACAACCGAATCCCTTATCGCAAAATGGAAATGAAGCCGGAAGTCCAGCAAACGATTCAAGCTTGTAATCGCAGCAGTTCCGTGCACTTGTTCAACTCTTCATTTTTCAACAAATGGACCCTTTTTGAATGGTTGAATAGTGCTAAAGAAAGTAAGCCGCATATCCCGGATACGCAGCAGCTCACATCAGCAAGAGATATTACGCAATTATTGCGAAAACACGCCGTGCTCTATTTAAAACCTGTCAAAGGCAAAGCGGGTAAAGGGATTATGCGAGTCGAACGCATTACTCATACAAATAAAAATAACGAGTATCGCTTGAGCCGGCAAGAAAATAAAAAGATGGTCTATACGCTCCACAGCACCGTCGATGATCTTTGGAAAGAATGGATGCAACACCGCGGTTCACATGACTATATCGTGCAGCAGGGGATTACCTTAACTCGCTATAATCAACGTGCTTATGATTTACGAGCGCTCATCCAGAAATCGTCCAAGGGCAATTGGAGCGTGTCGGGTATCGGTGCTCGTGTAGCCGGAAAATCAAGTATCACGACGCATGTGCCACGCGGCGGCTCCATCGACAATCCAAGTAAGCTGCTCACGGATGCTTTTGGCGCAATGGAAGCGAAAAACATCCTGAAACGAGCAAGATCAGCTGCGGTTACATTGGCGAAGCAAATCGAGAAGTCATCGGGAAATTTGCTGGGAGAGATGTCAATGGATCTAGGAGTGGATACGAAATCTAATATTTGGTTTTTCGAAGCGAATGCCAAACCTATGAAATTCGACGAGCCCGAAATTCGCAAGAAATCGCTTGAACGTATCATCCGATACAGCCTCTATTTAATTAACCATGGGAGAAGAAGGTGACTATGCTTGGCTTCACGACGACTAGGCGTGCTCGCTATTTATTTAGGCAAAACGAAGCTGGAGGAACTCTCTTATTTTCGTAGACTTAGTCAGGAAGGAAGAAAACTTGGGGTTCAAGTCGAGGTTTTTACGCCTGATGATGTAGAAAGCGACATTGCTGTGCGCACGCTAACGTATGATCCCTCATCGCAGAAGTGGGTTAGAAGGCTAACGTCTTTCCCATCCATTATCTACGATCGCTGCCGCTATCAAGCCGCCGCTAACTATCAAATGCTGAAGGCATTTCGCAAAAAACACGCAAGGCTCACTTATTTAAGCAAGCCTTTAGCGAATAAATGGAAAATGCATCAAATACTAACCGAGAGTGAATCGATTCGAGACTATCTGCCAGTCACCATACGTTACAGTACGACTCAGGAGCTAATGCGCTTTCTCAAAAAACATAAACTCATTTACGTCAAACCGAAGAACGGAACCGGCGGAAGAGGTATCCTGCGCATAGAGCAAATCGAGACTGACCTTTATCTTCTGCAAGGTCGCAATCAGTATCGAAAAATACTGGCTCCGTATCGCGCAACGGAAAAGCAGCTCATGATCAAGCTGAACACGCTTAAATTAAGCCCTGACTATGTTGTACAACAAGGTATCCAACTTACCTTACAGGATGGCCGCGTGCATGATTATCGACTGCTCATCCAAAAAAATGGCAGTGGCGAGTGGGAAGTCACCGGCTGCGCAGGACGCATCGGTCCTCAGCGAAGTATTACGTCAAACCTTCATGGCGGCGGCAGTGCTGTCG
This sequence comes from Paenibacillus sp. SYP-B3998, assembly GCF_010820665.1. Classification (GTDB taxonomy): domain Bacteria; phylum Bacillota; class Bacilli; order Paenibacillales; family NBRC-103111; genus Paenibacillus_E. The sequence continues at coordinate 204,858 of NZ_JAAIKC010000006.1, forward strand.
CGTTAGAGAAGCTTCTAACCTATCGTTTTACTTCAAAAGTCAAGATCGATGTTATCAAAAAAGAAATGAATAGCTTTGCTTTCAAGCTCGCTAATTTTCTTGAAACTAAGTTTGGTAAACTTTGCGAATTAGGTATGGATATTGCCGTGGATCCGAAAGGCAACGTCTGGCTGCTTGAAGTGAATCCAAAGCCATCCCGCGAAGTATTCCATAAAATCGGCCAAAAGGCAACCTACCAGAAGGCGGTTACACGGCCACTGGAATACGCCCTTTGGATGATGAAAGAGAATAAGAAAAGCGATTAATAAAGCAATGGAACGGAACGATGCCGCGTCATACTCATCGGCTCCGTGCTACATAGATTCGTCATAATATTTCCGCTACACCCTGAACTCTTGATGGTTAATTGTTGAGTTCTCGATTTGTATCGTGGTATGAATAATTCGAAATCGCTGCTCGATTTGTTCAATAGCGTTCTGTAAAATAGTCTGACTATCGCGATCATCATGAATGAGCAGATGACAGCTCAAAGCATTCAACCCCGAGGTAATCGTCCAAATATGCAAATCATGCACGTTAATGACCCCTTCAATGTCCTCCAACATGTGCTGAACTTCCGTTAATTGAATCGCAGTTGGAGTTCCTTCCATTAATATATGAAGCGTCTGCTTCAGAACTACCCATGCCCCTTTCAAAATGAGCAAAGCTACGATAACACTAATGATAGGATCTGCCACGTACCAGCCGAATAGCATGATGACGCCGCCTGCGGCAATTGCGCCTACCGAACCCAAAGCATCACCTAGGATGTGCAAATATGCACTGCGCAAATTGAGGTTACCATGCACGTCCCCTTTGCGCATTAGAGACCAAGCGCTAATCAGGTTTGCAAGCAAACCCACAGCTGCGATCAGCATCATCGAACCGCTTGCGACCTTAGGAGGGTCAATAAAACGTCCAACTGCTTCCCAGATAATAAATCCCGCAATAACGAAGAGCGTAACCGCATTAAATAATGCGGCTAGTATTTCAAAGCGATGATAGCCATACGATTTACGCGAGGAGGATGGCTTTGCCGCAAACCAAATTGCAAATAAGCTCAAAGCGAGCGCTCCAGCATCGCTTAGCATATGACCGGAGTCGGATAATAGAGCCAGACTGTTTGTAAACAGACCCCCTAGGAATTCCAGAACCATACTACAAAATGTAATCAAAAAAGCGATTAAAAGTCCTTTTTTATTCCCATCCTGAGAATGTCCGTGACCATGGTGATGATGGCCGTGGTGACCGTGATCATGACCATTATGGTCGTGTGAATGACTGTGCGAGCTGTGATTGTGCATCTTATTTCCTCCCTATATCTGGCTTTTAGAATGGATTCCTTTAGATTTGTTTATACATACGAATAACATATGAATGAATGATCATATATTAATAATAACGAAATATGCCAGCCGAAGTCAACCGCATTTCGCCTAAAAAACAAAAAAACCGACTCAAACGCTCATCATGCCGCGTTTGAATCGATTCTAACCCGTTCCAACATTCATGTTTAGGTTCCTGTTGCCGTCTTGTTCGCTCCAGCCTCTACACCATCTGAATCAAAGGTTATCGTGGCACTAAATAGCGTATTAGATACGGAGAAATCCCCCGTAATTCCGCCGCCGCCGCCCGAATACGATTTGCTTGCACTGGTCGGAGCAACAACGCACGTGTCCCCGTTTATCAAGTTTCCTTCGTTTCTTATGACATTGAATACTCCTACAAATGCAGGCATTATGATCAGCACCCTTTATCTTTCAATGTGCTATAGTGTATGCCCAACATGGCATCCTTGCGACAACATTTATTAGGTTAGAGATGATCCAACAGTTCAATGAAGCTTTGTATACGAATATGCGCGCCTTCAAGCTCACCTTCTTCCCGAAAACCGGCGTAATCGCATGCGACAACGGCAAGATGGTTCGCCAGCCCCGCTTCCACATCAGAGGATCGATCGCCGACCATCCAAGCAGACTGCAGGTTATGGGTTTCAAGCAAAATTTCAACTAGCTCATCTTTAGATTTCGTCTGATATTTCCCCGCGCTATAAAGTCCTTCAAATACTTGGCTGATCCCCTTAGCATCTACGACCTGCTTCACGTAATCCTCCAACCCGTTGCTCGCCACAAATAAGCGAATCCCTTGGGCTTGCAAGATTTCCAGCGTTTCCGCCACACCTTCATACAGTTCTCCTTCGCCTCTCAGTAAACCAGCCGTTTGATGCCGAAGAAGAAGCCGATCCGCATGCAGTCGCACTTCTTCAGAGGCTTCTGGGATGACCCGCTGCCAGATATGCTCTAACAGCATACCGAGTCCGCCCAAAAATAGCTCCTCAGGAGGCGTTTCCCCTGCATACATCCCTTCTTCTCGCAAATCATCGAATGTAGCATGATAAGCGGGCAATAGCAGCGTTTCGGTCTTAAACAAGGTGCCATCCAAATCGAATAGCATCGCCTCAGGTCGTGTTAATTTGATTAACATCTCTAAGCTTCCTCTCTTGAAGCATTTCAATATGGCTTCATATAATTTGTAATGATCTTAGTTTAGAATGGCAAACATCCCCCTGTAAGTCAATGTCCCTTTTAGGTAAAAAGTCTGTTGCCGTTGCTTTACAATTCAGTTATGATTGAAATGAGAGTATTTTAAATATAAAATGATATTTTTATGCAAAACAAACACATATTTGAGCAAAAATGTTATTTACACATTTGTTATAACAAATTAGCTAGAATCAACAACCAGCAAATGAAAGTGAGGAAATACGTTAATGAACATTCACGTTTTTCAAAATGAACAAGAATTAAATGAAGCAGGTGCAGGCATTATTACCTCGTTGGTTCAAATGCAACCAACGGCTGTACTAGGATTAGCTACGGGCGGCACGCCAGTAGGTATCTACGAGGAACTTGTGAGAGCCTATGAGAAAGGACGCGTCTCCTTTAAATCCGTAACTACGTTTAACTTAGACGAATATGTTGGTTTGCCCGAAGATCATCCGGAAAGCTACCATGCTTATATGAAGCATCACTTATTTGCTCATATCGACCTGCCTCATACGCAAGCTCACATCCCGAACGGCAACGCAGCAGATAGTGAGGCCGAGTGCGAATATTACAATCAAGAACTAGAAAACGTGAAACAGATTGATTTGCAAATTCTTGGACTCGGGCATAACGGTCATATCGGCTTTAATGAACCCGATCACTCTCTCGTTAGCGGTACCCACCGTGTCGAATTGAAGCCAGAAACGCGCGAAGCGAATGCACGTTATTTTAACTCCATTGACGAAGTTCCGACTCATGCCCTAACTATGGGTGTAGGTACAATCTTGAAAGCCAAAACGATTCTGCTTATCGTTCGTGGCGCAGACAAGGCTGAAATCGTCCACCGCGCTTTAACGGGTCCTATTACAACTGAAATTCCTGCGACGCTTCTGCAAACCCACCCGCATCTGGTCGTTCTTCTCGACGCGGAGGCTGGGAGGTTATTTCAATGAGTGAAATCATCATTCATCATACTGCCGTTGTAACCGAGCAAGGAGTTATAGAAAATGGCGTCATCCGTATCACGGATGGCGTAATTTCATATATAGGGGATGCGGAAACCTGGCGGCCAGAAACCGCGTCTGGTGAAGCTCAGCATATTGATGCAAAAGGAGGCTGGTTGCTGCCTGGTTTCATTGATGTGCATGTCCATGGCGGTTATGGCGCTGATTTCATGGATGCCACACCAGAAGCGATGGATACAATTACCCGTTTCCATGCTCAAAATGGTACCACCTCTATGCTCGCTACGACGATGACTGCTACACGTGAAAATATTGACCGTGTTCTTGGTGAAGTACACCGTTATATGAGTAAACCTATGCCTTACGCTGAGCTGCTCGGCGTTCACATGGAAGGACCCTTCATCTCGCCGAAATGGGCAGGTGCACAAGACCCAAACCTTATGCTGCTTCCGCAGCTTGATTGGCTTAAAGATTGGTACGAGCGCTACCCACAGCTCGTGCGTCAGTTAACCTTAGCCCCTGAACGCGAAGGGGGCCTTGAGATGATCGCGTGGCTGCGCGATCATAACATTGTAGCCGCATGCGGCCACACCGACGCGACCTACGCCGACATTCAAGAGGCGGTTGGCGCTGGACTCTCGCATGCGGTCCACACCTACAATGCAATGAAGCCGCTTCATCATCGCGAACCTGGTACCGTCGGTGCGGTACTTACCGACGCCCGCATCAGCGGCGAAGTGATCGCCGATGGGCACCATGTGCACCCTGCAGCGATCCGCCTGCTGGCTATGGTCAAGCAGCCGCATGGTCTGCTGCTGATCACAGACGCAATGTCCGCCGCAGGACTTGGCGATGGTCATTACGAGCTTGGCGGGCAAGGCGTGACCGTCAAGGCGGGCGTAGCGAAACTGACCGAAGGCGGCGCACTCGCTGGCAGCACGCTCACAATGATTGACGCGCTGCGTTTCATGGTGCGCGAGGTTGGTGTCAGCGTAGCCGAAGCTAGCCGTTATGCAAGCGGCAATCCAGCTCGCCTGCTGGGTGTCGAAGCGACGCATGGTTCGATCGCGCAAGGCAAGCGAGCTGACCTGCTGCTTGTGAGTCCAAAGCTAGAGCTAGAACGCGTGTGGGTTCAAGGCAGAGAAATCACCGCGTAAATCATAACCTTAGCCTCGCTCTCTTCATTCAAGTGAAGAGCGAGGCTTTTCTGTATGATTGGCCTTCCTTTCTACTCGAGATGTTCTATTTCTTTTGTAAAGATGCAGGACCTAATCTTGTTATGTCGAAAAATGCTTAGTATCCATTGTAAGGAAAGAGGACTCATTATGATCTATGCGCTTAAAATTGCATACACCTTACTATTTCCTCCAGGCATTATTATTGTTCTCCTGCTTAGTATTGCATTAAGGCTACAACAAAAAAGAGAATTTATCGGATCACTTCTCGTGGGAGTTGCCGCCCTTGTATTATGTGCAACCTCCCTCCCTTATATAGGCAATGAGTTCCTTCAGTCTATCGAACAAAGATACTCACCGCCTAAACAGTTTTCTGGTGACGTGCTCATCATGTTAACAGGCGGCGCTACGCAGGATACTCCCAACCCGCTGACGGGTGGAGAGGGCTATCTATCTCCTTCTACTTCTGCTCGTGTTTTAACCACGGTTGAGCTTTATCGCAACACCAAGCTGCCAATAATCCTATCCGGTGGACAAGTATTCAGTGATACAGGCAATGAATCGCAGATCGCAAAACGGCACCTTCTTGCTCTTGGTGTGCCCGACTCGGCGATTACCCTTGACGATACAAGCCGCAACACTAAAGAAAATGCGGCTAATGCCGTGACCATCCTGAACCAAAAGAGCTGGGAACGCCCCATCCTTGTTACATCAGCTTTTCATATGGCACGAGCGGTGAAACAATTCCAAAAACACAAGGTCAACGTAATTCCCTACCCCACAGACTTTCAAACAAATCGCAAACAAACGATATACTTCAGTAAATTCATCCCTTCTTCCAGCGGACTTTCAACAACAACCATGGCGCTTAAAGAGTATCTCGGCTTACTTGGTGCGCGGAAATAAGTTAAGAGTGCCGACACCGTCTTTTGGTTAATCTAGACATACAGAAAAGCCTAAACCTTATTCAGGTTCTAGGCTTCTTCATCCTTATAGGCATTTCCCAAAATCATCAATCAAAACACACGCTGACGCTCCTGATCCTCCTTCAACATCTCCACAGCTTCTCTAAAACGCAGGGAGTGAACGATCTCCCTTTCGCGTAGGAATTTCAATCCATCCTGAAGATCGACATCATCCGTCAAATCAATGAGCCACTGATACGTAGCTCGAGCCTTCTCCTCCGCGGCTATATCTTCATATAGATCCGCTATCGGATCACCCTTCGCTTGTATGTAGGTAGCTGTCCATGGTACACCGGAAGCACTTTGGTAAAACAACGCTCTATCATGGCTAACGTAATGATCATCTAGCCCTGCTGCTTTTATCTGGTCTACAGTTGCATCTTTGGTTAACTTATACACCATGGTGGCAATCATTTCCAAATGGGCGAATTCTTCCGTGCCAATGTCCGTTAGAAGTCCGATCACTTTGTCTGGAATCGTGTAGCGTTGATTCAAATAACGAAGCGCAGCCGCAAGTTCGCCGTCTGCTCCTCCATACTGCTCAAGAAGCAGTTTGGCCATATGGGGATCACACTTACTAACACGTACAGGGTATTGAAGCTTTTTCTCATAAATCCACATGCGCTTTGCTTCCTCCTCTCACACTTGCCATGGCCAAGGAGCTTCTATCCATTGCCAAGGTTGTTTGCTGTAGGCGTGCCCAAAAGGCATTAAGGGGCCGAACTCCAACTCGAATTGATTAGCAATATGCATCCTTTTTTGAGCGAATTTATTATATTGTTGAAGCGCAGCCAAATCGTCTGGATGGGTGTCCAAATACAACGTAAGTTCGACCAAGACGAAATCCACGGCTTGTAAATCATGAAGCTGACTATAATAGGACTCGGGCATTCCTACCTGACTCATGTTTGGGATCTCCCTTCAACCGCTTTCGCTTCATACGGACCATAGAGCGCTGGCCATAGTGTGCCGATTTTTAAAGCTTCATAGGGACTAAATTGTGGCAGACCTGGCGGCTGATAAACCATATATAACTGCGGAGGTGTGTTATAGAACTTTTCTCGAATGGGTGGACATGGATCGAATGGACTGATGTAAGGGTAATAGACCTTGAATTGCGAATGCATGCGCTCCCTCCTCTTCTTGGGCATAATCGGGCATCTGACCACTCGACAGAGGCCTATATGTTGGTTATATGCGCAATAACTTGACCATAATCACATCTTTTCCAATATTTCCATATTGTACGTTATGGGTACAGGCGGATAAAATAAAATCAGCTAGGCTTGTAACAATTAAATTGCCTTAAAAGGGAGGATAAAACGATGAAGGAACAGAAATTTATTCTCGCTGCAGCCGTAATACTTCTCACAACCTCCATAAACAACATGATTCCCGCCCCACCTGCATATGCAGCTACGACTAGCAGCGCCGCCTTAACCCAAGGGATGTCAAACGTTTCCGTAACTGGATTACAGCAAAACCTAAAAATTCTTGGATTTTATACATATCAAACGGTAACTGGATACTTCGGAACAATCACCGCTCAAGCTGTCAAAGACTTTCAGAAAGCATATAGCCTGCCAGTGACGGGTAACGCAGATGCAGCTACTCAAATCAATATTAGTCATGCACTTACAAAACGAACGATGATGAGCGATGCAATGAACTTGCTTCGTGTCCCCTATGTATGGGGAGGCGTAACAACTCAAGGCTTTGATTGCTCCGGTTTCGTATATTTTTTATTTCAAACACATGGAATTGCTATGACACGAACGACGTCCAAGGCACTATTCGATATGGGAGCTTCCATCCAGCAAGCAAACTTACAGCCTGGCGATTTAGTGTTCTTCGCGATTGCGACGCCAGGTGTCGTTGATCATGTCGGCTTTTATATGGGCAATGGACAGTTCTTGTCCGCCACTCGTTCAGCTGGCATCTACTCCCAAAGCATGACTAGCACTTACTGGGCTCCAAAATATTTAGGTGCTAAACGAGTTTATTAAGCCCTGCATGCTGAAGCAAAAAGACTCGTCACTCCTACTATCAGCTTAGGAATGACGAGTCTTTTTCAATTACAATAAATGATCAATAAGTTCATGAAGCCTTGTGACAGTGGCTAGAGGTTCAACATCATCTTTTGGAGGCTTACCATATTTATTCAGCCAGATAGCCTTCATGCCAACACGTATGGGACCAGCAACATCAGCCTCCCACGAGTCTCCAACAAAGAGAGCTTCTTCAGCCTTCACATTGAAATAATCAAGTGCCAACTGATAAATACGCGGATCAGGCTTAGCGATTCCGACCACATTCGAAATCCATACCTGTTTGGCGGGGAATAGCCCTTCCAGCCCTAAGCGCTCTATTTTCCCCTCCTGCATATCATGAGGCCCGTTCGTAATAATGCCTAACAAATATTTCTCTTCGAGCCGTTGAAGCATCTCTAGGACTTCGGGTTCAGGCTGTAGGCTAATCACATATCGGTTAACGAAATCCAAATTAAACGCCGTTGCTTCCTCGTCCGTCATCCTATACTGATAATCAGCCAAAGTCTCGATCAGCCTGCGGTTGCGATAAGCTTCAATCGAACAACTTCTTTGTTCGTATAAATAGTAGAGTTCATCGCTTTTCTTTTGAAATGCTGCGAAGAAAGCTTCCGTTTCATACTTCTTGGTCGCGGCATGTTCGGCAAACATCATCTTCAACACAACATTCCACGTGCGAGTAAAGTCAAACAGTGTATCATCCAAATCAAATAAAATTAGTTTCAAAATCTTTCACACCCTATAAGCATACTCAAGATCAATCCAGCTTGATGTTTAGCTTCAATAAACCCGCTTTTCTCATGGCTTGATAAATAATGATGACTAGCGGCCCAAGAAACAGGCCAATAATGCCAACCAGCTCAAAGCCCACATATAAACTAATTAAAGCAGCCAGCGCATTAATCCCAACAGCATCGCTTAATACTTTAGGCTCAACAATTCGCCGGAATATCGTTAAAACAAGGAACAAAATCAAGAGCCCAATCCCCATGGACGTGTGCCCGACAAGTAGTTGGTAGGTTAACCAAGGGACAAACACCATGCCTGTTCCTATCACAGGCACAAACTCCATCACCATGACTAGAAGTGAGATTGCGAGCGGATATTCCGCCTGCAAGACCAGCAAGCCGATAAACGTAACCAAGTAGGTCAAAACAGCCATAATGAGCTGAGCCCGGATGAAGCCAAAAATTGCCTGCCTTAAGTTCAGCAGCACATGGTCCATCTTCCCTCTGGATTGCTCATCGAAAATGGAAAGAAAGGCCGTTTTCAGCTTCGGTAAGCTGATCATAAATAAATACAACGAAATTACGAAAACGATTAACCAAACGAACAAATTTGGAATTTTGCCAGCAACATTAAGGAAGAAACCAGAAATTCCGCTAAACACCTCCGTTAAGGTGCCTGTTAAGGTCGTTATACCTCGTTCTATCCAGGTCTGCACCTGCACAGCCATATCGGGTGATAATGACTCATAAAACCCTTGCGTACGCGTTATTGCTTGATCTACGTACTTATTCACTTCATCCATATAATTCGGAGCTTTGCGACCCAAGTCAATCAACTCGGTTACGACATTCAAACCGATAAAATAAAATAGTGTCAATGTCAACAAGGTAAAGAAGGTGCTGATGATCGTCGCTGCTATCATTCTGTTCACCCGAACCGCTTTCATTAGAAGCACTGTAAGGGGATCAAGGAAAATAGCTGTAACCATAGCTAGCATAAAGGGCAGTCCTATGGTAAACAATCCATACAATAACAGCAATCCAAGAACCATAATTACGACAGTCTTCAAAGACATGGTGGGCTCCTCCGCTTATTCGTTTCCGAGTTTTATCGTGGTGTTTTTGTAATATGAATCCTTACAATACGCAGTCTATCCACTTCTGAAACTTCAAAAACATGGGAACCAAACTCTATTTTTTTACCTTTTACCGGTATACCTTCCAATTTCTTGAACAACCAACCGCCGATGGAGTCCACATCATCGTCTTCAATATCCAAATCCAACATATCGTTCAAATCTTCAATCAATACGCGCCCATCTACCGATGTGTAGGTATCCTTAACCTCAACTTCCGATCGTTCATTGATATCGAATTCATCATGCAATTCACCGACAATCTCTTCTAAAATATCCTCTAGTGTTAGAAGCCCGGCCGTTCCTCCATACTCATCGATCACGATAGCAAGTTGGGAATGTTTTTTCTGCATCAGCTTCAGAACTCGGCTTACTTCCATAGACTCGGGAACATTCAAAATGGGACGAATAAAGCTCTTAAGCTCTTGCTCTTCGTCTGGATCTGCTGTCAACAAATCAGCAATATGCACAAAGCCTACAATCGTATCCTTATCTTCGATGCCAACTGGATAGCGGGTATGCTTCGTTTCATGCACCATTCGCAGATTATCAATGAAGCTCAAATCCAAGAACAAACAATCCATATCCGTACGCGGCAGCATCACCTCTCGCGCAATTCGTTCAGAGAACTCGAAAATATTATCAAATAAAACCATCTCATCTTGATTGATATGACCGCTCTTGACGCTCTCATCCATAAGAATACGAATTTCTTCCTCCGTATGCGCTGCCTCGTGCTCACCTGCCGGCTCTACACCGATCCAGCGTAAGAACATATTGGCTGTTCCATTCAGGACCCAGATGATTGGACGAAACATCTTGTAGAAAAATAGCAGCGGCGCGGATAACCACAACGAAGTTAGCTCTGCTTTTTGAATCGCAAATGATTTAGGAGCCAACTCACCAAGCACGATATGCAGGAAAGTTATGAACGCGAACGCTACAATGAATGACAAGGTATCCGTGTATACGGAAGGTCCAATATGAAGCGAATGCAAAAGTGGCTCCATTATAAGTTCTGAGACGGCAGGCTCTCCAACCCACCCTAGTCCCAGGGAAGCTAGCGTAATCCCAAGCTGCGTTGCAGATAAGTAGGTATCCAGCTGAGACGTCACCGTCATCGCGTACTTGGCCTTACTGCTGCCCTCGTTCAGAAGCTGCTGTATCCGGGATTGGCGTACTTTCACTAGCGCGAACTCCGCAGCCACGAAGAAACCGTTAAGCAGCACTAATACAATGACCAGCAGTAAGTTCAAACCTATGGAACCAATATCAAAAGATGTATGTGACAATGAGTAAATTCTCCTTCAAGTATAAGAATTAGATGATAGCTTTACGCTTTTTGAAATCCACGTCACGGTAGTAAGAATCCGCTACAAGCAGGTTGGGTCCACAGCAAGCTGCTTCACTACAGAAGCAATTCACACGTAAGTTTAGAGGATTATTTTCCCATCGCGCAAATATTGTATCCAAATCATCTTGATGCACATTTCCAAGCGCAGGCTCGTTCGCAAAATCGGTCACATACACATCACCCGTAAATGTACTTATATTTAATCGGTTACGCCCATCGGGGTCGTTGCGAACCGTTACATTCGGCTCATGGCGAAGCCTTTTGACCAGAATACGATCTTCTTCATTCTCATTACAAGCGAAGAATGGAAGCGTTCCGAAGAGCATCCACATTGCAGGATTCCGTGCATCTAGCAGCCGGTGAATGCTATCACGCAGCTGCGAGAGTGAAACCATCGGTAAGTGCGAGGCAAAAGAGGTCGCGTACATGGGATGCACCTCGTGCCGTTTACAGCCCATTTCTTCAATAAGCTTATGTATGCTTGGTAATTTCTCATGCGTTCGTGTATTGATCATAGATTCTGCAGAGACGTACAAGCCACCTTTGCTAAGCGCAACTGTGTTCTCCACCATTCGCTCGTACATGCGCGCCGCGGTATCATAGCTAACTGGATGATTCGCATTGACGAAGCCGACCTGATGGAAATCTTCCGCGTTCAAATAGTTAAATGAAATATGCATAACATCCAAATAGGGAGCAAGGAGCTCGTATCTTGCCAAATCCAATGTCAGATTCGAATTGATCTGCGTTCGAACGCCACGATCTCGCGCATATTTCAAAATCGGGAGCATATAGTCTTTTACGATTTTGAGATGGTACGACGGCTCTCCGCCGGTTAGACTTATTGTCTCTAGATGTTCCACCTGATCCAATTTACTCAGAATCACATCCAGAGGAAGCCTTGATCCTTCCGTCATTGTTAAGGAATCGCCTACTGCGCAATGCTCGCATCGCATATTGCAAAGATTCGTAATCGTAAGTTCTACGCTGGTTAATACATGCTTCCCATACTGTCGATAAGACCGAATCGGGTCCCACGGATCATTCTGGGGAGTTAGCTCCGGCAAAAGGGAGCGCGTTTCATTGACATTCATGTTGTTCACACCTTACCTATCATTTCCTAATAACGAATAAATGGTTCTATCACGCCTATACCTATGCCCTATATTGTAACTTATGATTAGTAAAAAAGGAAACGGCCAGAGCGGAAAGAAAGCTAGTTTCACGCTCCCAGCCCACTCTATTCCGTATTCGTTTCTCGTTGATTTGACTGCTTTTGGGATTGTTGGCGAAGCCATCTAGGCGCCCACCAATTGGCTTGACCCAGCAGCTTCATCAGCGCAGGCACCAGCATCACACGAATAATCGTGGCATCGATGAGAACGGCAAGACCTAAGCCTAAACCTAGCGCCTTCATAATTTCGATATCAGTGAAAATAAAGGAACCAACAACAACGACTAAAATAAAAGCTGCACTCGTGATTAAGCTCCCTGTTTTCTTAAGCCCCTCAGCTGTGCTGCGATCATTATCGCCAGTCGCCTCATATTCTTCCATGATCCTAGAGATGAGAAACACTTCATAGTCCATGGAGATACCGAACACCACACAAAAAATAATAACTGGTAGTGTCGCACTCACATAGCCAATAGAAGTAATATGAAGCAAATTAGCCATATACCCATGTTGAAACACAAGGACTACAAAGCCGAGGCTTGCTCCTAAGCTGAGCATGTTCATCAACACAGCTTTTAACGGGAGCAAAATCGACCTGAAGGCAATCATTAAGACCAGATAGGTTATGCCCATTACCAACGCCAACACTTTAGGAATCTGCTCCTGAATTCGATCGATAATATCAAGACGATAGGCCGGACCCCCTGTGACAGCAATATCCATCCCGTCTCGCTCTATACTGCGAAGCCTTCGGACTAATCCATCTGTAACTGGATCATCTGGATCTTTCTCGGGTATCACGACCATCAATACGGTATGCCCTTTGGCTAGCTTGTTCGTTTCAATTCGCGCTTTGGCCTCAGGTGCCTTCAGCAGTGCGGCTAACTCTGAATCGGAATGCTGACCCAGGGAAGTCACGTAGCTCTGAACTTCTTTTACACCCGAAACGCCAGCAGCCCGTCCACCATAAGCTCTAACCTGACGAATGGACTGCTCGTCCCAAACTTCTGCGTCTGTATGAATAAGAATTTGGATAGGACTTAGCATTCTAGAATCGTAGGCTTCTTTCATTAGATCAGACCCATAACGGGATTCATAACTAGGAGGAAGCACTTCCGCATTGGGCACACTTAACTTCATATGGCCAATCGGCGTCATCGCGAGCAGCAGCAAACTACCTACAACGATGACCAATAGAAGCGGTCTCTTCATAACTCCATAAGCCATTCGCTCCCAAAAGCGTGAAGTTTCATGCTTACGAAACCGCCTAGGGACAACTTTCAAAGAATTGATGCGATGCCCCAGAATCCCCAACAGGGATAACAGCATGGTATTGGCAACAATCACAGATATGGAAACAACAATAACACCGCCTAAGCAGAGTGATCGGAAAAAGGTTAGATTCACGAACAACATGCCTAGAAGTCCTATTAACACTGCGATGCCGGAAAAGAAAATCGATTTACCCGCAGTTTGACAAGTCATCGCTACAGCTTCAGCTACATTCGGCTGCCGCTTTAGTTCCTCTCTGAACCTGCTAACCAGAAAAAGCGCATAATCGATGCCAACCGCGAGCCCTAACATGGTAACCATGTTAGGTAAAAAATTGGACAATGACTGATGCTGAGCAATAAAATATGTGATTCCTAACGTAAGCGTTACACTCATAAGCCCGACAATCATCGGCAGAAGCGCCGCCACTAACGTGCCGAATACGATGAGTAAAACAACTAGCGCGATCGGAAGACCGATCGCCTCAGACTTTGCGATATCCCTTTTACTGGCCACCTGCATATCATATAAAATAGCAGGCCCCCCGCTAACATAAACATTCATCCCACTTGGTGGCTGTACGCGCTCTTTTAGTTCGGGGTACTTCTCTAATGCAAGATCCGTTTCCAAGCTTAGTGCCACGACTACGGCTTGTACTTCCCGATTGCCTTCATGACGTGGTGTTGACACAAAATCAACACTTTCCACATAGGACAACCGTTTAAGCTCTACCAACGATTTCATGATGTCTTGTTTATGATGCTCTTCCGTTAGATCCAGCCCCTTGGCCGTATAAACGAGATTCAGCATCGTTACCGGCAAGCCCAACTCGTTGCGCAGTTGGATCAAACCCCGATCGGATTCGCTTCCTTTTGGAGTAAAGCCATTATCTTTTAACATACCTGGAGTTTTCTGCGCAAACAGAGCAAAGCTGAGCAGGAGAACGATTCCTAAGGCTACAACAAGCCAACGGAATCGATGCATGGCATACCCCCAACGCCAGAATGCTCCTTTATTTGTTGATTCTTTCACCAAAATCCCCCTAATCTACAAAAAGAACCTGGATGCCCAGGTTCTTAGGTAGTGTACTATCTCTATTTTATCTCAAAGCAGGGTTGGTATGCTTAAATCGGATATAATATCGCCCACTTTTATTTCCCCGACTTCCGCAATGAGGACGGAGAGCTTCGTGGACAGATCAATTTCGTAAGGTTCTTTCAATTCTTGCCCGCCGTCATCTTGAAGAACGCGCACGACTGGACGATGGGGGACAGACATATTTAATTTGGATACAATCCCATATTCGCCTGTATTAAGACGCACGGTAATTCCTAAAGGATAAATCGCAATTTTATCTCGGAACAACGCAATTTGACTTTGATCATACATCGTTCCCGAACCAGCGAACAATTGCTCCATCGCTTCATGGGGTAGCAAAGGCCGACGGTACACTCTCGTTGTTGTCATTGCGTCATAGGAATCAACTAACCCAATCCAACGGGAAAACTCATTAATATCCGGCCCATGAATACCTCGCGGATACCCGCTTCCATTCATTCGCTCATGATGCTGAAGCGCGCAATGCGCAGAGAGCAGTGGAACATTGGGCTCTTCCTTCAAAATTTGATAGCCGTAAACGGTATGATTTTTCATCTCAGTGAATTCTTCTTCCGTTAACTGCGAAGGCTTCTTCAAAATACCCAGAGGAATCCGCGTCTTCCCAATATCATGAAGCAACGCTCCAAGACCTAGGGTTTCCAAATTTTCCCTACTATATCCATAGCTAATACCGAGCATAGTGGCATAAATACTTACATTGACCGAATGCTGAAATAAGTAATTGTCCTTAATGTTCATATTATTGAGCATGACCATAGCGCCTTCGTGAGCGCTCAGATCGTCAATAATCATCTTCATTACGTCACGAAAATTCCGCCCAATATCGTAATAGCTAACGGACCCTCGCTTATTCGAGTCCTCCATAACCTTCCGAAACGTGTTACGGATTTCAACCACAGCCTTGCTTCTCGTCTCGTGTTGGATTAAATCCTCTTGAACAATATCGTCCGTACGTGAATCAACGATATATATATAATCAATCCCAAAATTAAAAAGCCGATCGATAAGTCTCTGTGTGAGCTCCACGTTAACGGCAAGCAAGACCATACCATCTTCGTTGTATATATTCTTGGCCAACCTCATTCCAGGATGACACATGTTGATCGGCATCAAACGCATTTCGTTACCCCCGCTTAGGTGAGCGCTACTTTTCTATTAAATGTAATAGATTTTACAGAAAAGTTCAATACAAAAAACCGCATCTTTCGACGCGATTCGATGAAATCCGTTATTTTCACTAGCTTAAGTATAAATAAAGCGCGAATACGATAGCTAAGGCAAAACGGTAATAGGCAAAATAGGTAAGCTTCATTTTTTGCACAAATTTAATAAAGGAAACGACGGCAAGCAGTGCAACAATAAATGCAACGATAAATCCTACTGCAAAAAATGGCAAGTCATTGGTAGACAAAGCATGGTAATTTTTCAAGAAATATACGCCGGAAGCACCGAACATAATCGGGATCGCCATGATAAAAGTGAAATCGGCAGAAGCCGCACGGCTCACACCTGAGAGCATTCCCCCTGCAATCGTTGACCCAGAACGAGAGAATCCAGGCCAGATAGACACCAACTGCCAGAGACCAATATAGAACGCCTGACGATAAGTCATATCATCCATAACTGTAACGCTTGGTTTTTCCTTCTTTTTCTCAGCGATGATCATTAGAATACCGCCGAGCACTAGACCAATCAATACCGTTGCAGAGTTGAACAATTTCTCATCAACAATTTTATTGACGGAAAGCCCTATGACTCCAGCAGGAAGAATCCCGATAAGGATATGAAGCAAATTCAGCTTTTTACCTCTCGCACTCTCGCTTTTCCTTTTCACTAAACCAAACAGGGAGAGGATACGTTTCCAGTAAATGATAACGACCGCCATAATAGCGCCTAACTGGATAACAAAATCAAAGGTTTTCATTACTTCATCGTTCTGAGTGTTGAGTAGACTTTGTGCCAAAATCATGTGCCCTGTGGAGGAAACCGGTAAGAACTCGGTCAGACCCTCAACAATGCCGATAATAACAGCTTCGAAAATAGAATGCATGACTTCCCCCTATAAATGAGAGTTTATTTGCTTACTCCTGTCCAATTATCTATTCTACCTGTATGCCTACGTTTCTGACAAGACCTTCGACAAAGGTCGTCACAGGTAACTATTCTTCAACAAACTTTTCACGATTTCTGTGGTCTATATACCTTGCCTCGCGGCAATCCTGGATTGCCATTTCATCTTGCAATTGCGCTGCTAGAACATCCCGAATAAATTCCGGGAGCATATAAGCGATATTCGTTCCTTTACCTAAACTCAGGTAGCCCGAGCCAAAAGTGAACATGTCGATCGTACCGACCACATATTCTCGATCAAGCAGTAAAGGCTCATCGCCAACAGTAACTGCGATGATCCGTTCATACGGCGGACGATCGCTATCCACCTCAACTCGGATACCGTCGACACACAGAACACCAAGAACTTCGCCCCGGAAACCGAATCCACGAATCGGCTTCTCGATAAACTCACCAAGCTGCGACTCTTCGAGCGCTTGGAGCAGATGAGCCCCGCTGAGCGTTATGCGGCAGGGATTGATCGGACCTGGGCAGATTTCAAGTAATCTGCCGCGCGTCAGCCGCCCCTCCTTCAGTCCCTGAAGGAGTTGGCCGCTATTGACCAGCCCGATCTCGGCGCTGGTCCAGCGGCGAATCCCTGCGGCAAGCAAGTTGCCAAGCGGGGATTCGCCGTACCAGTCCAGGCGCAGCGGCTCCCGCAGCTGCGCCACCTCCGCGTCCAGCGCAGAGGCGCTGGACTTGCGGTAGTGCTCCAACAGCGCGGTAACGCTGCTGTCGTCGACAACGTCGGCCATTGAGACGACGCGGCCGATTAGATCTACGATCCTGCGCTGCGTCGGATCGTATGCTAATTCGATATGGCCGGCGTACTGCCCGAACTTGCCGGCTGCACAGATGTAAGTACCGCTGAGTAAGAGCGGCTCCTCCAACAAATGGTGCGTATGGCCTCCCAGAATCAGATCGATGCCGCTGAGCTCTTCCGCCATCCGCTGATCCATACGCAGCCCTAGATGAGAAAGCACGATAAGAATATCCACTTCGGTTCGAAGCAACTCCGTATACGCCCTAACTGCTTCAAAAGGTTCGGTTACGTTCCAACCCAACAGCTCGTAATAATCCGTATACGCAGCTGTTATGCCGATTAGACCGATTTTCAATCCGGATTTCTGCACAACAGCACAAGGAGACATCCAATCTGGCGCCTTATTCGTCGCTACTTCTTTAATATTACTTCCGATTATAGGAAACTCCGCATACTCACCAAACACAGACTTTAAGATGTCCGGCGTGAAGGTCAATCCCTCGTTATTGCCAACCACCATGGCTTCGTAACCCGTTACGTTCATGATCGCTACATTTGCAATTCCGCTTGTTCCTTCGGTTTCCGGGCGCATCCGATCCATGTGATCACCAATATCCAGTGTCAGTACTTCATCCCGAGACAGACGATTACGAACACTTTGGAAATAAGTACTGATTTTGGGCATCTGCTCAAAATGACTATGGATGTCATTCGTATGCAAGATTACAACGCGCTGCAGCTCTTCAGACATGCCGCTCACCTCCTAAGAGCTTTCCGTAAGAAAGCTGACATCATAAGCATATCTAATCTTATTCAGCAACCTTGACTCTCATTTCTTGATTTTGAGATCCTTCAAGGAAACCGTATTTTTGAAGCCGTATGTAGCCTCTTCACCAAGAGTGACATCATGGAGAAACCATATTTTCACAACACCTTTGACATTAAGGCACTCACTGCTGCCGTCGGGAACGTATAGCCTTATCGGGTACCCTTTCTTCAACGCCTGACCCTCTTGCGCATACAAAAACAAAGCTTGCTTAACTTGTGACCAAGGCAGCATGGCTTGGAACTCATCCATTGCTTCTACCATGACATGCGTCGGTTCAGGTGCTTCGATGACATGATGTCGCTTCCAGCTATCATACCAAGACGTTAAATCGAAGGCATCTCCTTGTACATCAGGCACTCTTTCTTCCAGCGGCAGGACCTGTTTGGCAATAGCGACAATGCGCTGTACAGTTAACTCCTCAGTGACTATATGTAAGTCTGACACTTGTATGCGGATATCGGTAGACATAGCCAAGGTATCCCCTTCCTTATCATCAAAACACTTTTCCCATTATACCATCTTCCCGCTAAAATATGATATGCTGAAAGGGATACCTACAATAAAAGCACTCAGGAGTAAACCCCATGCGAATACATATTCAACTCTTTGCAGGTCTAGTGGACTTACTTGGGACTTCAGTCCTCACCATTGAAATTGAGCAAGCGTCTATTTCTATAGAACAACTGAAACAACGTGTTGTGGATCTGCATCCTAAGGCCGCTACGCAGCTGTTTTCTTGTTTCTTCGCCAAAAACCAGGCTTATGCCCATGAGCAAGATATCGTTACAGAAGGTGACGAGCTTGCATTAATCCCGCCGGTATCTGGTGGACAACCATCCAATTATGTCATTACCTACGATACCATCGATGTCTCTGAGGTTACCTCCAAAGTCAATCATCCCAATCACGGCGCTTCAATTGCTTTTGTCGGTACCACAAGAGAAATGACTTTCGGTCAGCGAACTGTCCTTTTGGAATACGAAGCTTATATCCCTATGGCCTTAAAAACCATGGAAACGATTGGCGAGGAAATTGAAACGAACTGGCCTGGCACCCTGTGCGCAATCACACATCGATTAGGCAAGGTCGATATCGCCGAAGCGAGTGTTGTTATCGCCATATCCTCGCCTCACCGGGCTGGCTGTTACGACGCTAGTCGTTTTGCGATTGAACGATTGAAACAAATTGTACCCATCTGGAAAAAAGAAATATGGGAAGATGGTTCTGAGTGGAAGGGCAACCAAACTGGCCCATGGAACCCCCTCCAAGCACCCGAATTTGAGTCAAAGTAAGACTGGAGATGAATAAAGATGGACTTGTACATAAATGAAATATCCCAAAATGATGTGGATTCGCGCTATTCTAGGCAGGTTCTATTTTCCCCTATTGGCGTGGAAGGACAGCGCAAATTGCATATAAGCAAAGTTGCTATAGTCGGTATGGGCGCGCTCGGAACTGTTTTAGCCAACCATATGGTTCGGGCAGGGGTCGGATATGTTCGTTTAATCGATCGAGACTTTGTAGAAGCAAGCAATTTACAGAGACAAATGCTCTATGACGAAGAAGATGCTTCATCTTCAACACCCAAAGCAATAGCTGCAGCCAAACGACTGCAGCTTGTAAATTCGCAAGTTACTATTGACCCCTATGTAACCGATCTCAACCCGACCAACGCCGAGCAATTGCTCGGGGGCGTAGATCTCATTTTGGATGGCACGGACAATTTTTCTGTCCGTTTTCTAATTAACGATGTCAGCAACAAGCTAAACATCCCGTGGATCTATGGGGGAGCTGTGGCATCAAGAGGGGTATCTTTAACGATTATTCCGGGGCAAACGCCATGTTTGAGATGCTTGTTCACACAAGCGCCAGCAGCAGGTACGACAGAAACCTGTGATACAGCAGGAGTTATTGGAGGAATAATCCACGTTGTCGCCTCTTTCCAAGCCACGGAAGCACTCAAAATCCTCGTAAATGACCAGAAAAACCTGAATCTCAACATGCAGCAGTGGGACTTATGGTTCAATCAAAACTCAGCAATCAACGTATCAAGTGCGCGTAAAAGCGATTGTCCCGCTTGCGAGCAAAAACACTACGAGTATCTAGACGCATTGCTGGAAAGCGATACGATTCAATCTCTGTGCGGGCGCAACTCGGTTCAAGTTCATCCAATACAACCTTCTACATTAACGTTAGAAGATTGGGAGAAGCGTTTAGAGCCTCTGGGCCCGGTTCAAAGAAACCGCTTTTTATTAAAATTTCAAGCAAGTCCTGATGTACATCTCGTTATTTTCCCGGATGGGCGGGTCCTTATCCAAGGAACTGATGATTTAACTCAGGCTAAAAGCCTTTACAGCCGATATATAGGGATGTAGAACTACTAAAAAACTGAGCTATTGATATTGCCAATCTCTAGGGGTTGCTGATACTATAACTATATACCTACTAGGATATATAGGTCTCGGAAAGGATTCTCTATGCGCATACACGTGCTACAACTTATAGTCGGCGACAAACTTATTTCTGATTCCTACAATTCCGTAGGACTTCATCTTCTCTCATCGGGCACCGTCTTAGATGCTGGAGATATTTTGATGCTTAATCGACACAATATCGATTATGTCGACATCTTGCCCAGAGAAACTGAAGATCCCGAGCAGGACGAACGCACTCAATATCAGGTGACTCCTGAGCAATCCGATTGCTTTCATAAAGCAATTGATGGCATTAAACAATTATTTAAGTGTGCAGGTTTTGGCGATAAGCTCGTGAATAATGATGTAGAAACCGCTTTCAATCCATTAATACAAAGTTTCCAAGGTGAAAAGGATGTTGTTTCACTCCTTCTTTCTTTGAACAGCCAGGACGATTATACCTATCAGCACAGCGTGCAAGTAGGCATGCTTTCGTACTATATGGCCAAATGGATGTACAAGAGTGACAAAGAAGCATTACTTATTGGAAAAGCGGGATATTTGCACGATATCGGTAAAAGTAAAATCGATCCAAGCATTTTAGAAAAGCCGGGCAAGCTCACCAATGATGAGTACAATGAAATCAAGAAGCATACCATTTATGGCTACGAAATTATACGTGATTCCTTACAAGACAATACGATCGCGCTAGTCGCTCTTCAGCACCATGAACGATTCGATGGCAGCGGGTACCCGATGCGCAGAACAAAAACAGAGATCCATTCTTATTCAACGATTATAGCGGTTGCAGATGTTTACAGCGCAATGATCAGCAACCGTGTTTATCAAGAAAGTCGCGATCTTCTCTTTGTCCTGAAAGAGCTACATCGCATGAGCTTCGGGCAGCTTGATCCGAAAATTACGCAAATATTTATTCGTAATATGATTCCAAACTTTATTGGCAAGAAGGTTTCCTTAAGCGATGGAAGAGCTGGAACCATAGTGATGACGAATCCTTCTGATTTTTTTAGACCGCTAATCAAAATTAAAAATGAATTCGTTGATCTGTCCCAGCTCAATGGTGTCGAAATCACCCAGATCGCCATGTAATATGTATTAAATAATTAAACTTCCAACGGTTAGTGCCATACCAATGTAAACAGCCGCTAGCAAGGTGCCTACAGCGATATTTCCTTGTTTCAACTGATCGGAAAGCCGTACGCCTGGCGTTAGCCAATCGAACACCCAATACGTTGCGATCAAACAAACATAACCAACTGCAAACCATAAGCTCATGTGCCAGATGGAGGAATTCGTATAAGCGGCAATTGCAAGCACTATAGCGGTGGCGACAAATTTACCACCCATGGTAATTCCTACTGCTACATTGCCCTTATTCACTTCCTCCATATCGCGATAAGGCGTCATTAAACTAAAGATATACATACCCGCAAACTGAAGCACAACAATAACGAGTAAACTAATTACTACATTGACTACGATCACTCTGCCCACCCCCGAAATTTCGCCATCGTTAGATCATAATTGCTGTAATCATGCACTTCTTCCAGAATAACCTGCACTTGCTTCTTATCTTTAAAACTCTTATACCGATCTTCCGCAATAGGTTGTTTGACTTTCTGACCGGTTGGCAAGTCGGCTACTGCAAAATATCGGAACTTCCCGTTTAATTCTGTTTTATAGACTCCAATCAAATCCACTTCCGTTTTTATTTCTGTCTTTAACTCTGCGATATCTTTGTCAGCTTCTTCTTTCGTTTTGAACGTCTTGATCGATTTCCATTGCGACAGGGTTACATCATTTTTCCCCTGATTATCTGCTTTCATCGAGGCATTCATATAGCTAAGGACCCATACCTGGTCACCCGTGGCGAAATTTTGATCATTAGATATCCGCTCATTGTTGGGCAGCAGAACCATATCTCCATCCAGCAGATCACCCACCTTGGCTTCTTTCACTTGATAGTCCCATGGAACCTCATTGCTTCCGCTGTTCGTAGAACCTCCCACACCAGTTCCACTACTTACTGCCGATTTGGCATTCATAACAGATGGTTTCTTATTAAAAGCACTGCTTATCATTGCTATGATTACAATGACAACGATCAATCCGGCTGCCATCAACCAAAACCGTTGCTGTTTCAAGATGCATTCACTCCTATCGCCACAAAATGGCTTGAATTACCGGTAATGATCCCACCAGCTCTCCCTAATAACCCACAAGGTACGCCGTTGAGAACAAACAATCCTGTTAACAGATACTTTTCTCCATTTTCAAAATCCAATTTCGGCAAGTCGGCTCGTTGTTGGAATACTCTACTAAAAAATACACTCGTATCAAAACCAGCCTCGTCTTTACTCTCTAATTCGCCATTAGCGTTATAGAGCTCAACGGAGCCCCCTTCTCTACCGAACATCGCTTTGGATACATAATCGCCTTCAAATGCAGGCGCCATATAAGTTGGCAGCATATACGTCTGTATAGCCAGATGCTCCGCCTCTGTGAAAAAATCCGTTTGCTGCGCATGTAACTCCCATATGATGGCCTGTAAGCCCTTAGATTGCAAAATAACCGCATGCAAAGGATTAAATAGCTGTACGAATTGTTCTTCAACGGAATAAGCCAATGCTTCGCCGCCTTCATCAATCCCCATCCATTCTTTGGGGTACAAAGCGAACATTCTCGCAATGGTATCCTTCTCTCCTACCTTTACGATCCCTTCCTCTATCCACAAATCCAAGCAGTCGATACAGGTGATGTTTCTACCGCTATGCGCTACCAATGCATCAATAGTCCCCGTGTCTTCCACATGATGACCGTATGAAGTACAGGCAGCATAATCCGGTGCTTCTGCTTCCCAGGCTTGACGTATCCACTCTTTCATGCCGATATTGGGTGATGCTAGACCATATTGTTCACTGAGCCAAGGTGTCGCTATGGAAGCTTCTACATACCCCGTTGGTGTATCCGCATTGAGCTCTAACAACTTTATACTGCCTTCTTGATTCACGGCAAAATCAAACCGCGCATAACGGCTGATAAGGCCTGGCTCGTTAGGCTCTAGTCGATCAAGACCATCCCATAACACCTCTGGTATGCATAGCTGCTCATACAGCTCACGGTTTCCTTTAACAAAACGTGCTGCTTTATCAAATACGTCCCACAAGGCTCCCGCGGCGTGCAGTAGCTCTTCATAAGCAGTTCTCTGCATAACGACAAGCTGATCGATCCAGTATGCCTCGTCTTCAAGGTTGGCCCACGTAAAACCAAGAGCGGCTAACTGCTCGACACGGTCATTCCGATCTGGAGAAGGTGTCCCCACAACTTCATAAACGGGAAGATTAACCACCTGAGCTAGACCCAGAGGAGGAACTGAAACCGCTTGATTTCCCACCAATACTTCCTGACGACGTTGAAGTGGACTTCGAGCTTGAGCTTGAACCGGATGTTGTTCCCGAAGAAGTACCAGAACTGGAACCAGATTTCGACCCAGTTGTTGTATCTGTACTACTTGCACCCGAACTTGATGTCGACTTTGTTCCCGATGTTGTATCTGTACTACTGGTACCTGAACCCGATCCTGAGCTTGATGTCGTACCCGACTTCATGCCTGATGTTGTACCTGATGCACCACCCGACGTACTTGACGTACTGGACGGCGTTTTCGTATTGGAAGAAGATGACGACTTATTACTTGTAAAGCTTCCCTTACCGCTCGAAGTGGTAGGTGCTTTCGTTGTAGATCGGTTAGTAAACGAATTTCCTTGGTAATTCTTGGTGACATAAGGTGTATTGGAACGATATTGATAAGACTTATGATTGCTTACATAGTTACTGGACGAATAGGGACTGCCCCCATTGAAGATAAGGTGATACAATAGCAAATCATCCCAACCAAAGCCGCCTCCTTGGTTGATGATAATTGGCGTATTACTGTTCCCAGTGCCACTTCCTGTTGACGCCGTAGGCGTTGGAGAAGCAGCCGTATCAGTTACCCCTTTCTCAGAGGCTAGAACCGGCAAACTCCAGTCGATTGATGCGTCATAATACGCTTTCACACCTTCTGTCGACCATTCAACGAGTTTAGGTACACCTGCTGGTGTATTGCTAGCGCTTGCTGTCTCCGCAGTTCCTAAAGGAACTAAGATTATGTGGCTGGCTAGTAGCATCCCCAACGAAAGAGAGAGCACTTTCAACGGTCGTTTCAAAGTTTGTTACCTCCCTCCTGCCCTCCGACAGTCACCAGTAGAAGCTCGAATACGTTTTCATCCAAATTCAGTCTTCCTTCTATCATTTCATATTCCTTCGTGTCAATGAGTACATAATTGGCTACATTCAGAGCGGTTATTATTTTCTCATCCCAAGGACGTTCGCTTATTTTGCGGAGCAGTCCATCTGGCAACTTTTCAAACAAAACAATATTCACTTGTTTACCCTCCTTAGAAGTCAAAACTTTCTATTATGTAAAACGCACGAACCTTCATTTTGTTTCATATTGTTAAAAAATAATGGGAATGCACGAGGAATGTACGTAAAAAAGCCTATCCTCAGAGGATAGACTTGACATCATTGAAAATCATCTATTCAGCTATTCGCTTTGCTCTCAGAAACGTTGCTTTCCAATAAGCTTTATCGATGTTGGTAATTTGCACCCCATCTTTGGGCTTTGGGGAAGCGTGAAGCATCTGCATATTTCCGATATAAATACCTACATGCCCTATAGTCTTGTTGCTTTTAAAACGGCCCGGTACATAGAAGAACATCAGGTCACCTTTGCGTAAGCTTTTTCGGCTAACAAGTGTACCCGCTGTAGCTTGCTCACGTGCTACCCTCGGAAGCTTTATTCCATATTTCCCATATATATATTGGGTGAATGTAGAACAATCGAATTTTCCTGTTTGTGGATAGGGTTTTGTGCCGAATAAGTATTTAACTCCTAAATACTGTTTCCCTTTATCAATCATAGCGTTAATATCAATATTTTTTAGCACAGGAATGGCTTCCTCCTGGCTATTCGGTGACCAGACTTGTAGACCTTCATTCGGAACTTGGCTATTGGCAGGGCTCACTGCACGTTTCTCGCCTTTGAATGGGTCCGCAGGATCATCTCCGAATTCAAGTTCTGCCGCATTCCCTCGTGGATCCGGATCATCTTCATGCTCCATTGTGATGATTGAGGAAGGATGAATGCGTAATTGAGCATCTCTTACTTCATATGACATATCTTCTTGGAACAAATCACCTAAAGCCGAAATGGGAATATACGCGGTATCCCCTTCTTTGATAAAGGGTTGGCTCAACGAAAGCTCATTCCCTTCCTTGCTTGCTTTGTTGGAATTCATAATTAATTCATAATTAGCATCGTTATCACCTATTAACAGCTTCTGATTCGAAGCATCCCACCCTGATTGAAATTTCAGAACTTGGATAAGATCTTTGGCCGATACATAATTGATGCTTCCTATAGCTTTAATGGGAACTACGGCATCATCCATACCTAGCATTTTCAACCCTTGCCCATCTTGTGACAAGTTATGCGTTAAATGACTCCCTGTATTCTCTTGTTGAGCAGACGGTGATGGAGACGCTGCCGAATTTTTAGGCAGGGCGTGATTGCTCCCGCAAGCTGTAGTCGTTGCCAAAATAACGACCATACTTCCCACAGCTGTTACTTTCAACCTATTCCACATGGATTCTCTTCTCCTTTGAGGACTTGTTTTTACCCTCCTTAGAGTGAGACAAACCAGTTGCAAATATGTACGGGAAGCAGTTTAGAGCTCTGGGAATGATTAGGTAATTCGTCTTACTAAGGCTCCCTATGATATGATGAGTACGTAAAAATAATGCAAGGCTGGTGAACCGTATGAATGAAATCAAAGTTGCTTCAACTTTACCGATCTATGCAACTATTTTCGGATTGATAGCCGTTGCTATGAACCTTTTTCTCATCCCTATGCCACTTGGTTTCATCTGCGGACTTATTGCCTTTATCATGGGTATAATTAGCTTCGTTCGTCATAGAAAATCCAACGGGCTCATGTTGTCCCTTGTTTCATTTCTTATATTCCTGCTCTGGACAGCAAGTATCGTGATTCCAATTTGGGTAGATCCAACCTTACAAATCAGCTTAAAATAAAACATCTAGCTTAAATAAGCGTAATACTCAATTGTCCGATGACTAAAGCGCCTACTAACCGTCACACGGATACAGCAATGGCACCTCTTATCCATCCATACCCGTCAAATGAAGGTGTAATGTATCGATCTATGTTATACTCAAGAAAATACATGAAATAAGAGGAAATAATTATGAAAAAATATATTATCGGCGGCCTAGTCGGTTTTGTAATAGCAACTGCAGCGGGCGCGCATGCTCAAGAAGTAAATAAACTGATTGACCAAGTTGTCCAAGGGGTTTTCCCTGTAACCGTTGCAGGGAATTCACTTGGAGATGCGATTGTCGTTGACAATAAAACCTATCTTCCTGTAAGGGAGTTCGGAGAGGCTGCGGGCTATAAAGTTACCTTTACAGATGATCGCAAGGTTGTTCTCACTAAAAATACAACTCCATCTGGCCCAAAAACATCGCAACAACCAACTCCAACCCCAGCGCCAACGACTCAAGATAAAATTGATCAATATAACGTACTTATTAAAAATGCTAAAGTGAACATTGCAGCTTTTGAAGACAAGATAAAAAATTTTCCTTCTCCCAATAATGATGATCATAGGAAAACAATAGATAAGCTTAAGGCCGACATTGTTCAATATGAAAAAGAAATTGCAGACCTCAAAAACCAAAAATAATTAATTAAGCCAAAAGAGAAAAGCCCTCATTCCGTTTAACAGGAATGAGGGCCTTAACATATAAAAGAAAATTAACCGATAGAACCTTCCATCTCGAACTTGATCAAACGGTTCATTTCAACCGCGTACTCCATCGGAAGTTCTTTGGTGAATGGCTCGATAAAGCCCATAACGATCATTTGTGTAGCTTCCGCATCTGTAAGACCACGGCTCATCAGATAGAACAACTGATCCTCAGAAACCTTGGAAACCGTTGCTTCATGTTCCAACGTAATGTTGTCATTCATGATTTCGTTATATGGAATTGTATCTGAAGTGGACTCGTTATCCAAGATCAATGTATCGCACTTAATGTTCGCTTTGGAACCTTGGGAGTTGCGTCCGAAGGAAGCCAAACCACGATACGTTACTTTACCGCCATGCTTGGAAATCGATTTGGAAACGATCGTTGAAGTTGTGTCAGGAGCCAGATGCGTCATTTTCGCACCAGCATCTTGATGCTGCCCTTTACCAGCAACAGCGATGGAAAGAACCATCCCTTTAGCGCCGCGGCCTTTCAGTACAACAGCAGGGTACTTCATCGTCAGTTTGGAACCAATGTTACCATCGACCCATTCCATCGTCGCGCCTTCTTCTGCAACAGCACGTTTTGTAACAAGATTATAAATATTAGGCGCCCAGTTTTGAATCGTTGTATAACGAGCGCGGGAATTTTTTCTACAAACGATTTCAACAACCGCACTGTGAAGTGAATTCGTGCTGTAGATTGGCGCTGTACAGCCTTCTACATAGTGCACAAAGCTATCCTCATCAGTAATGATGAGTGTACGCTCGAATTGTCCCATGTTCTCGGAGTTGATACGGAAGTAAGCTTGCAGAGGAACTTCACATTTCACGCCTTTTGGAACATAGATGAAAGAACCGCCGGACCATACAGCGCTGTTTAGCGCCGCGAATTTGTTATCGCTTGGTGGAATAATCGTTCCGAAATACTCTCTGAACAGGTCTGGGTGCTCACGAAGCGCCGTATCCGTATCGGTGAAGATAACGCCTTGATCTTCGAGTTCTTTTTGCATACTGTGGTATACAACCTCAGATTCATACTGAGCCGATACACCAGCAAGGAACTTTTGCTCTGCTTCAGGAATACCCAATTTATCAAAAGTTTCTTTGATTTCTGTAGGTACTTCTTCCCACGTTTTACCTTGCTTCTCAGACGGTCTTACATAGTACTGGATATCATTGAAATCCAGATCATCCATGTTACCGCCCCAACGAGGCATCGGCATTGCGAAAAATTGTTCCAACGATTTTAATCGGAATTGAAGCATCCAGTCAGGTTCGCCTTTAATTCTGGAGATTTCCTCCACGATTTCACGAGTTAAGCCTTTACCGGATTGAAAAATCGATTTGTGCTCGTCTCTAAAACCATACTTATAATCTTCGAGATCTGGCATTTGTTTAGCCATGGTTAATTCCTCCTCAAGTTTTGCTTAAGCAAAACTGATTTCGTACTTATTCGGTCTTTTGAGATTGTTCAATACCTTTGCGAAGCGCGTTCCATGCAAGGGTTGCGCATTTGATCCGTGCCGGAAATTTGCTTACGCCAGATAAAGCTTCTATATCTTCATATTCGAATTCTGGGCTTTCGCCTTTCATCAGACCAGAGAAGCTTTCCGCCATCTTAAGCGCTTCTTCAATCGTTTTGCCTTTCACAGCATCGGTCATCATCGAAGCGGAAGATAGGCTAATAGAGCAGCCTTCTCCAGTGAACTTAGCAATCTTAACGATGCCATCTTCCACCTGCATTTGCAGCGAAATTTTATCGCCGCAAGTGGGGTTATTAAGATCGATCGTGACTGCTTCGTCTGATTCAAATTTACCACGGTTGCGTGGACTCTTATAGTGATCCATTATCACTCTGCGGTATAAATCATCCAATTGTTGCATGACCGAAGTACTCCTTTGTTTTTTGTAAGGCCGCCACAAGTCGGTCAATATCGGCTTCTGTATTGTACAGATAGAAGCTAGCACGTGCAGTGGCGCTCACTTGCAGCCATCTCATAAGAGGCTGGCAGCAGTGGTGCCCCGCCCGCACAGCGACTCCCTCCGCATCCAGGACGGTTGCAACATCATGAGGATGTACATCGCCTAGATTGAACGTTATGAGCCCTGCACGATCTTTGGTAGGTCCATAGACAATCAGATCCTCGATCTGGGTCATACGCTCCATCGCATAGTTCGTCAGCTCAATATCATGTTTATAAATATTGTCCATTCCGACTTCTTGCAGAAAATCGATAGCTGCTCCGAGACCAACAGCTCCTGCAATGATTGGCGTTCCGCCTTCGAATTTCCAAGGCAGCTCTTTCCATGTCGATTCATATAAATCCACATGATCAATCATTTCGCCGCCAAATTCAACAGGCTCCATGCTTTCTAGCAATGCCTTCTTCCCATACAATGCCCCGATTCCGGTAGGACCACACATCTTGTGACCAGAAAGCGCGTAGAAATCGCAATCCAGATCTTGCACGTCCACTTTCATATGAGGTGTGCTTTGCGCGCCGTCAACCAATATCTTCGCACCATGCTTGTGGGCGATACGAGCAATTTCTTTAACTGGATTGATTACGCCTAAAACGTTAGAGACATAAACAACGGAAACAATTTTCGTACGTTCTGTTATTGTATTCTCAACATCGGCGATAGAAATCGATCCGTCAGGCTGTAAAGGAATATATTTCAAAGTGGCACCCGTCGCCTTGGCTGCTTGCTGCCAAGGAATCAAGTTACTATGATGCTCCATCGGTGTAATTACAATCTCATCGCCTTCGCGCAGCACCGATTTCGCAAAGCTTCCTGCCACTATATTAATTGCAGTTGTCGTGCCTCTTGTGAAAATGATCTCTTGCTCGCTTGACGCATGAATGAATTTGGCTACTTTCTCGCGTGCCCCTTCATAGGCATCCGTTGCACGCGAGCCCAGGGTGTGAACCCCAC
Organism: Paenibacillus sp. SYP-B3998; assembly: GCF_010820665.1. GTDB lineage: Bacteria > Bacillota > Bacilli > Paenibacillales > NBRC-103111 > Paenibacillus_E. The sequence goes on from NZ_JAAIKC010000006.1 coordinate 235,325, forward strand.
GGTGAACGTTCGCATTGTCCCACTCATAATAGTGCTTCAGTGCTTCAATCACCTGAATAGGCTTCTGGGATGTAGCAGCGCTGTCCAAGTAAACCAGAGGATGACCGTTCACCTCTTGCTTAAGAATGGGAAAAAGTTCACGTATCTCCGAGGTATTCATTGTCCCAGCTTCCTCTCCACTAAGCGTTGCAGCTGCTCTTCAATGCTCTTGATAGGAATTACAGAAACGACTGGCGCTAAGAATCCATATATAATTAAGCGTTGCGCCTCTTCTTTCGTAATACCACGAGACATTAGGTAATGCACCTGTTCAGCATTTACTTGGCCTACGCTCGCCGCGTGACCAGCTTTAACATCGTCTTCATCAATCAGTAGAATTGGATTAGCATCGCCGCGTGCTTTTGGACTCAGCATCAGTACTTTCTCTGTTTGCTGACCATTACAGCCTGTCGCGCCTTTCTCAATTTTCGTGATTCCGTTAATAATAGCAGTTGCGCTATCTCTCATAACCGCACGAGTAATCATATCGCTTGTCGATGCCTTACCCCAGTGAACGGCACGAGTTGTCAAGTTCAGCTTCTGCTCTTCCGTTCCAACACAGATGACTTTCGCATCTGAATCGGAGCCGTTGCCTTTCAAAATGGATGTCGTATCGGACATCGAGTTCCCGTAGTTCATTTCGCCTACAACCCATTGGATGTTGGCATCATTTTCAAGAATGGCACGGCGATATGTCAGATCCGTTACGGATTCTTCCAAGTTGTGAATAGAAGCATAGCTTACTTTAGCTCCCGGTTTAACGAAAAGTTCAACGATACCGTTTTGTACCAAGGAAGCACCCGACAAGGAGGAAACGAAATTGTCCACATAAGTAACGGAGCTGAATGACTCAGCAACAATCAATACGTGAGGAGCAAAGCTTGCTTCTGCATCGTCCGTCACAAACAAAGCTTGAAGTGGAATATCGACTTGAACGTTTTTAGGCACATAGATGAAAATGCCTCCGTTCCAAATCGCTGCATGGAGAGCTGTCAGCTGATTCTCATTGGCTTCCACAGCTTTCATGAAGTAAGGCTTAACCAGATCAGCATGTTCTTGAAGCGCTGTTTCCAGATCAGTGAAAATTACACCTTGTTGCTTTAGTTGCTCAGAAACTTGTTTGTGAACGATACCCGAATTTCTTTGTACGATCAGATTATCCGGGCTTGCCAGCCCCTTAGCAACTTCAGGCAGATCATCCAAGGATGCAAGAGGGGATTGCGCTTTATAGGTTCCGTAATCGGAGATGCTCCAACGGTCGATTCTTGTCTTTTCAAGCTTAGGTAATTCCAAGGATTGTGCTAACGTCAATCCTTCTGAACGAAGGGAAGTCATCCATTCTGGCTCCTGCTTGCTGCGGGAGAGCGCGATGATTGCGTTAGAATCAATGGAAAGTGTAGTTTGAGTGCTCATGGTTTCCTCCTGATTAGTACTTCGGCGCAGTCGTGTTCATAGGAACTTTGAATTCTTCCGCGTCTTGACCAACGGTTTCATCCACGATGCCGAGCTCTTCTTTAATCCAGTCGTAACCATCCGCTTCCAGACGCTCAGCTAGCTCAGGACCACCGGATTTAACAATACGACCTTGCATCATAACATGTACAAAATCAGGATTAACGTAATTCAGTAAACGCTGGTAATGCGTAATGATCAAGAAGCCGCGCTCTTCACTGCGCATTGCGTTTACACCTTCAGCAACGATGCGCAAGGCATCGATATCAAGACCCGAATCAATTTCATCCAAAATAACGATTTTCGGCTCAAGCAGCAGCATTTGAAGAATCTCATTACGTTTCTTCTCACCGCCAGAGAAGCCTTCGTTTAAGTAACGGTGCATGAACTCTGGGTTCATTTCCAATTGCTTCATTTTAGCTTCCATTTGACGAATGAATTTAATCAAGGAAATTTCATTGCCTTCTCCACGGCGTACATTCATCGCACTGCGCAGGAAATCTGCATTCGTTACGCCAGTAATTTCGCTCGGATACTGCATAGCCAAGAACAAGCCTGCGCGTGCTCTTTCATCCACAGCCATATCGAGAACATCTTCGCCATCCAATGTAACGGAGCCCTCTGTCACTTCATACTTCGGGTGGCCCATCAATGCGGATGCAAGCGTACTTTTACCAGTACCGTTCGGTCCCATGATCGCATGAATCTCTCCGCCTTTAATTTCCAGGCTAAGACCTTTCAAAATTTCCTTTCCTTCGACGTTCGCTTTAAGACCGTCTATTGTAAATGTTGGTGAGTTCGCCATTTCTTAAGCCTCCATAGAGTAAATGTACTTGAATATGAAAATCATTCTTGAATGATAATCACTGATTCTCATTAGAATAATTCTATTATAACTTACCGAACCAAATCAAGAAAGGGCATTTCCACAAAAAAAAGCGGAGCCCCATGTGAACGTGTACCCTTTATTGCGAACCAAGGCTTTTCTTGATTTTAGCCACTTGTGCAGCGAATTGCTCGTCACTTAAAACGGGTGTCATCGCTCGGTCGTTGGGCAAATCGGCTTGGATTTCAATCCACGACTTGCATCCAAGATAGGCCTGTTCAATTGTAACATCGACGGGATTGTTCAGCTTGTACACCCTTAACAGCATAATATGCAGCGGGTTTTTACGTTTCCACTTCAATCTTTCTTCTGCAAAATTCTCAGTCCAAATGTGGAAAGGGTACAGCTTGTTCAAATGTTCCTGATCACTAATTTCGATATCTTCAACTAGTTGAGCGTAAACACTAAGCGTAACATTCGGGTTCTCTGGCTTCCATCCTGTTAACGAGTCGTCGATAAAGCCTTGATAGCTTTCCTTCAATAATTCCTTCCGCTGATGCTCATACGTCGGATAGAGGAAAAACGCATCTGATTCTACTTGAAAATCCCTTGTCTCTTCAACAATTCCTCCCTTACGCATAATAAATAGCTGCGTGCCGTTAGCCAAGGCTTCAACAGCCGATGCCCATTCTTTTAAAGCTATTGGTTTCGTGTCCAAAAAATATACACCTCGTTCTCCATATAATGCTATTTATTATAAGGAATCTCGAGAATCAAAACAATGTGCGCCTAATAACGCAAAGGGATGGCTCCTCGGCCATCCCTTCGTTTCCTTATTTTGAAGTTTCTGCATAATAGGTAGGTTGAATACGGGTAAACTGTTCTTGATTACTTTTCATCGGATTGGGATCCTTCGGCGTTGCAGGAGAATCCGAATCAAAAGCTAACAGGAGCAAGAAGAAACAAGCAACACAGATAAGCAGTAGATTTAGGATTTTCATCACTTTACATGCCTCCAGATCTCTAATGCTTACAGTATAGACATCTATCATTATGCTCATGTTTGTGCAGATTTAAGAATTTGTAAATTGTGTTTATCCAAGGAAGGATTGAAGCATCCAGCGGTGCTTTTCAAGTGAAGTTTGAATGGCAAGAAGCATATCGGAGGTTGTCTCGTCATCCGCTTCTTCACTTGTCTTTATCCCCGCTTTCAATTCCTCAATAACGATACTGAAATCCTCTATAACCGCTTCCACCATTTTCGCAGCAGTCTCAGCGCCTGATGCTTCTTTGAGCGAAGAAAGCTCTAAGTAAGCTTTCATAGTTGCAGCCGGCTGTCCTCCGATGGTGAGCTGTCGTTCCGCTAATTCATCCACATGCAGAGCAGCTTCATTGTAAAGCTCTTCAAATTTAACATGCAGAGTGAAAAACTGATTTCCCTTTACATACCAGTGGAAATTATGCAGTTTTACAAAGAGTAATCCCCAGTTCGCAATTTGTTTGTTTAAAACGACTTGAATCGATTGAGCTGTTGCAGTTAAGGTCATAATTGTATAGCCTCCTTCAATTTGGGATGTTCGTTTAGAAACTTCGCTGTACATGCTAATTTGCCAACATAAGGTTTATAATATGTAAATTGTGTTTCTTTTCATAAGTAAGTATTTCAAGCTTGGGCATTTTGTCATATACTAGGAACAGACGAACAATACACAGTAATTTGGTTGGAATTGAAGCCAATGCATAGAGGAGGCCATTCATATGTCGAATTATCATCCATTAAGTGAAGCGCAAGCAATCGAGTACGCTCGTAAGATACCTAATTTATTCCAAGCTGGCTCTGAGCTCTCTAGTCGTGAAATAGGCGACGGTAATCTGAATCTCGTATTTCATATCTCAGAGCCGACAACCGGGAAAAGCATCATCCTCAAGCAAGCATTGCCTTATGCCAAGGTTGTTGGTGAATCGTGGCCGTTAACGCTGGACCGCGCGCGTATTGAAAGCGAAGCCCTCCAAATTGAAGAAGCGCTTTGTCCGGATCTGGTTCCTCATGTCTATACCTATGAACCAGAGCTTGCACTTACTGTCATGGAGGACTTGAGCGATCACGTTATCATGCGCAAAGGGCTCATAGAGCGTAATAAGTATCCCCTTTTCGCTGAGCATATTGGACGATTTCTAGCGAACACTCTTTTCTTTACCTCAGACCTTGGAAAAAATCAGCAAGCGAAGAAAACCCAACTTGGACGCTTTATTAATCCTGAGCTTTGCAAAATTACAGAGGATTTGATTTTCGACGATCCTTATCGCGATGCGGAAACGAACAACATTGAAGCTTCGATCCGCGATGCTGTCGAGCAAATTTGGAATGACAAAGAGCTCCATTTGGAAGTAGCGATCTTACGGAATAAATTCCTGACCAGCGCGCAAGCACTGCTTCATGGCGATCTCCATACGGGCAGTATTTTCATTAAACCAGACTCTACAAAAGTTATTGACCCTGAATTTGCTTACTACGGTCCAATGGGATTTGATATTGGCGCCATACTAGCCAATCTCTTACTCAACTTTGCTGCGCAAGAAGGCTGGAGTCCAGATGAAGAAAGCCGCGTTTCTTACAGAAACTACTTATTGGAAACAATTAAAGACATTTGGACGAATTTCGAAAACAATTTCCGCGCGCTGTGGAATGAACATGGCGTTGATCGCGTTTTCGAAACACCTGGCTACCAGGATTATTTCTTAGGTCAGCTCCTTCAGGATACCTTTGGATTCACGGGAGCGAAAATGGTACGTCGCGTTTATGGACTTGCACATGTAGCGGATATTGATAAAATTGAAGATGCAGCGGCGCGAGAACAGGCGCAGCGCCTGGCCTTATCCATTGGAACAACATTAATTCGTTTCAATCGCCAAGCCAAGTCAATTGATGAAATCATCGAAATTGCCTCCAAAGAATCAGCAAAAGAAAGAGGATTTGCCCTATGACGAACCAACCATCCGAAGTAACAGCGCAAGGCGCTTTACAATCTTTGCAATGGAAAGATCAGCATCTTGATCTGCTTGATCAACGATTGCTGCCAGAAGAAATTGTTTATTTACCGCTTGAGACACCTATTGAAGTATGGGAAGCGATTCGACACTTGAAGGTCCGCGGAGCTCCTGCGATTGGTATTGCTGCCGCCTATGGGGTTTACCTGGGTATTCGCGGTTTGGATGCGGAAGCTGGCGTGAACGGACTTCTGGCCGAAGTTCAGAAGCAAGCGGACTACCTAGCGACGTCGCGTCCAACGGCTGTGAACCTGTTCTGGGCTCTCGACCGTATGCGTGCCCGGGCAGAGAGCTTGGCCGCAGTCGGGACAAGTCCAGACGCCTTCAAGCAATCGCTTCTTGAGGAAGCGCAGAAGATTCAAGCTGAGGACGAAGAAACAAACCGCCTTATTGGCGAACACGCGCTAACGCTGTTCGAAGACGGTTTCGGCGTACTGACACACTGTAACGCCGGTGGCTTAGCGACAGCCAAGTACGGCACGGCGTTAGCGCCGTTCTACTTGGCCAAAGAAAAAGGCATGAACATCAAGGTGTTCGCGGACGAAACGCGTCCCGTGCTGCAAGGCGCACGACTTACCGCCTTCGAACTGCAGCAAGCTGGCGTCGATGTGACGCTGATTTGTGACAACATGGCCGGCGCGGTCATGTCCAAGGGCTGGATTCAAGCGGTCATCGTGGGTACAGACCGCGTAGCGGCTAATGGCGACGTCGCTAACAAAATTGGCACATACAGCGTAGCCGTTTTGGCGAAAGCCCATGGCATTCCGTTCTACGTCGCTTCACCTCTCTCCACGATCGATTTGAACACGCCAACTGGCGCGGACATTCCAATCGAAGAGCGCCATGAAGACGAGATTACGCAAGGGTTCGGCAAGCGTACCGCACCTCAAGGTGTGAAGGTGTATAACCCCGCTTTTGATGTAACGCCAAACGAGTATGTCACGGCCATCATTACGGAAAAAGGTATCCTGCGTGCTCCATACAAGGAGAGTCTGCGCACTTTGTTCGAATAAACCTTTATCCGCCTTGCTCACTTAATAATAAAAGGCTGTCCTATTCGCAAACATTTCTGCGAAACGGGACAGCCTTTTTTTTGCAAGCAGCTAATCTTTCTGGGTGTGTCTCAACATGCTTTCTCGGTACTGCACGGGTGTCATCCCATAAGCTTTCTTAAACACATAATGCAAATAATTGCTCGTTGCAAAACCGCTGTTCTCCGCTATTTTTTCGAGTGTCCACACGCTCTGCAGCAGCTCGCTGCATACATGCTGAAGCCGAACCTGCTGCAAGTAATCCGTGAACGCTAAGCCAGCAAGTTCTTTGAAAATACGCTGCAGCTGCCGCGAGCTGATCTGCACACGCTCGGAAACAATTTCCAGTGTCAGCGGACGACGGAAATTATCTTGAATGAACTGCACAGCAAGCTGATAGCGGTAGCTCTTCATATCCCGTGCCGGCAAATCCAAGCCAAGCTGTTCAATATTGTACGCCCCCACTGTTCTCAAGAGCATCTGTATGATGGATTGCTTCATAATGGTGTATTGTCCCGGTTTATTGCTGCGCCAAGCTTCGTAGGCAACAAGGAACCATTTCTTGGCCTCTTGCCGATCAAACGCAGGAACATGTGGAAGTTCATCTAACTGAAGAATGCACGCATCTGCTTCCGCTATTTCCCAAGCTTCCCCCCAAGCCTCGGCATGGATGAATGGATCAGCAGGCTGTTCTAGTTTAACGATGTCAATATGAAGACATAATTCATCCATCTTTTCATCTGCGTCAGCTTCCTGACGATGACTGACGCCAGGACCTGTTAAATAAAGTAACCCCTCCTGTAAAGCATGAGTAACTCCATCTAAGGTTACAGTCCCTTTACCACGGGGAATATAGTGAAATTCATAATCTGAATGATGGTGGAAATCAATTATGGTACCGGGCGGGAAGGAGGTTAAATGACAGCGCAAAACACGAATTCCGTAAGAACCCCAACGAAAAGTAAGGTCCAAACGATCCAATGCCATCGGATTTTCTACCATAGGTTCAAAATAAAAAGGCTGAACAGTCGCTTTCGTGTGGCTGCTTATGCTCATATACTCCCTCCCTTCGCTCCCTTATTTTTTTATGGCAGCAAAGCATCAATACGAACCTGCTGTTTCGTTGCAGCGGAACGATTCGATGCCTCCATCAGCTTGGTTAAATCTGTTGCCAATTGAATATTGTCGACAGCTTCAGTGCCAGCCTGAATATGAGCGACCCATTGATGGAAGGCGGACGGTTTGGCTGCCGGCCAGTTCTTCTGCTCCATCCATTGCTCGTTCGCTTCAGCGAGCCTTGACGTGCGAAGCCACAGCTTTCCATCCTGCTCGGAATAAAGCAAGCTGCCGTCGGTTCCATGAACTTCAATGACAAAAGGTGAAAAAGCATTGACGAAGCCAGCCTCGACAATGCCGATTGCCCCATTGGCATAGTGCAAAGTAGCCACCGCATTATCTTCAACGTCTCTCCCCGCTACGTAGCCGTAAGATGCGCTTACCGACTCTGGCATACCCAACAAAAGCCTAGTTAAATACATAGGATGACAGCCGAGATCAATCAGCGCTCCACCCCCGCATTGCTCTTCGTTGTAGAAATGTTCAGGCAGCCAACCATTGGGATTCGATGCTGTCGGGAGCCCCCCATTATGGGATAAACGAGTCCGAACCAACGTGATTTGACCTAACAGCTCCTGCTCCAAAACGGCTTGAATCGCTTGGGTAGAGCCCGCATTCAGTCGTGGCAATGAAACCGTTAATTTGACACCAGCTTCGGCAACAGCCTTTAAAATATCGTTCGCTTCCTGTAAGGTAGGAGCGATTACTTTTTCCGTGAAAATATGCTTGCCTGCTCGTGCCGCCTTGATAATAACTTCGCGATGGTGGTTCGTCGGCGTATCGATGATGACCCCGTCAATCTCTGGATTAACAAGCAGTTCCTTTAGGTCCTCATAAAATGCAACCCCGCGCGCGGTCGCCTCCGCTTGTCCTCTATCAGGCAGCTCATCCCACACGGCGACAATTTCGGTATTCGGATGTTCAACAGCTTGTTGCGCGTAGTCTCTTGCATGAACGTGCCAAAAGCTTAACATAGCTACTCTAATCATAAAATAACCTCCAAATAAGTGACTTGGGATTATTGTAGCATGTTAAGAGAGCTTGATAAATTTCAAATTAACGACAATCGGTAGTGCGATATTACGACACTTGGAGCCAGTTTTGAAATTAGCCTGATGGAAGGTGATCTTACTTCGTTACAGGTACAGTCTTAAAATATTCCTCAAGGGTTATCCCTTTCGAGACAATATCCTTCGATATTTCTGTCCCTACATAACGAATATGCCATGGCTCATATTGGTAGCCTGTAATTTCGGCTTTGCCCTTCGGATAGCGAATGATAAAACCATACTCAGCTGCATGCTGTTCAACCCATTTTGCTTCTTTGGTTCCTCCAAAACAGTCTTCCGCTGCGCACTTCCCATTGCTGCCTGTTACGTCGATAGCTAGTCCCGTTTCATGCTCGCTCGTTCCAGGAACGGCGCTGTACGTTTTCGCTTTTTCCTCCCCATCTTTCAGCACATATCTTTGAAAAACAGACTTCTGTGTTGCGTAAGATCGGTAAGCCGAGACACCTGCAAGATGGATTCCGTCCTTTTCAGCACCTGCAAAAAGTTTCTCTAATGCATCAGCCGCTGTTTTACGCATTTTACGCTTTTCAATTTTCTCTGAGAATACAAAAGCTACATCCGGGTACACCAAATCGGTTGGTTCATATTCTGATGGCAATGAATTTTGCTTATTTACAAGCACAGAGAGGCTCTCTGGCTTAGCTATGACGGCAATGGCCCCATTTTTCCCAGTATTTGCGGATGGTGCCGGAGTAGCGCCTGGCTTTTGCGAAGCTTTAGTCGTTGGTGTCGGCGTTGCAGTTGATTTACTCGAAGGCGATACAGAAGGCGAAGCTGTGCTGGTTGTATTCGCAGTTGGGCTCGCAGATGAGCTGGCTGCCGCACTTTCTCCAGCTGAAGGCGTCGGTTCTGCCTTGGGACTGCCGCATCCTGAAAGTATCGTAAACGCTGCAACAAGTACAAGCGTACCTTTCATTTTATTGTTCATGTTCTGAAAATCCTCCTCATTGTTGAAAACATTGCATATGGAATAGACTGCCCGGACGAGGAAAAAGTTTCATTACCTCCGAACGAAAAAAAGCCGCGAAACAAGGTTTGCGCCTCATTCGCAGCCTTCTCATATTTTATTCGTTCCCACATGACCTTTCAAGCCCCGAACTACCTAGTTCTATATTTATGCTTGACTTGCCTGAATCGCTTGCTCCAGATCATTGATAATATCTTCGATCGCTTCCGTACCTACGGAAAGACGAATGAGCCCTTGAGTTAGAGACTTAGAATCTCCGACGTTGGCTAAATGGGAAAATAACTTCACTGTGTGAATCAGCTTTTTGCCAGCGTCGGCGCCGCCTTTAAATCCGAAGCTTAATATTGCACCCTGACCTTTTGACCGGGTGCTGTACACAGGAAAACAGCCCACTCCGAATGTTGGTTCAGAGCGAGCTGTTTTGTTTCAAAGAACCTTGGACAAGAAGGCTTTCGTTCGTTCTTGCTTTGAATGCTCAAAAATTTGCTGAGGTGTTCCTACTTCGACAATAACCCCTTGCTCCATGAACATGACGCGGTCGCCAACCTCACGAGCGAAGCCCATTTCATGCGTAACAACGACCATCGTCATACCCTCTTTTGCCAACTGCTTCATAACAGCCAATACTTCACCGACCATCTCAGGATCAAGGGCTGACGTCGGCTCGTCGAACAGCATAATCTTGGGTTCCATCGCAAGCGCTCTTGCAATCGCAACCCTTTGAGCTTGACCGCCGGAGAGCGAATCGGGAAGCGCATACGCTTTATCCGAAAGCCCAACTTTTTCAAGAAGTTCTAACGCCTTCTTCCGGGCTTTTTCTTCCGGCCATTTCCTCACTTGAAGCGGAGCTAGCATAATATTATCAATAACCTTCATATGTGGGAAAAGGTGAAACCGCTGGAACACCATACCTAGTTCCATCCGAATTTCGTGAATCTTATGGGCTGAATCCATCAACGACTTGCCTTCAATGAGAATCGTTCCCCCATTCGGCTGCTCTAACAAGTTCAAACAACGGAGAAACGTTGATTTCCCTGAACCTGACGGTCCAATGACAACAAGAACCTCTTGATTTTGAATGTCCGCATTTATGTCTTTCAGGACGACATTATCTCCGAACGATTTTTGTAAATTTCTTACTTCAATCATTGCGCTCATCTTCCTACACTTTCCTTTCCAGATAAGCAAGCAGCTTGCTTAGGGAATAAGTAAGAATGAAATAAATTAAGGCTGCTGTTAAGTAAGGCTCCCACACTTTAAAATACTGGCTTCGCATGGCGTTCGACCAATACATCAACTCTGGAGCCGCTATAACGGCGAAAAGCGATGAATCCTTCACTAGTACGATAAATTCATTACCGAATGGAGGAATCATCCGCTTGATCGCTTGCGGTAAAATAACGGATTTCATCGTTTGAAAATGTGTCATGCCCAGCGAATAAGACGCTTCCGTCTGCCCTCTATCAATAGACTGAATACCTGCTCTGAAGATTTCGGCCATATAGCCCGCAGAGTTCAATGAGAGCGCAACGATAGAAGCCACAATCGGATTGGTCGTTCCCAAGAATAAAGGAACTACCCCGAAATGGACAAGAAGAATTTGTACTAGGAGTGGGGTACCACGGAAGAAGTTGACGTACATACTCATTGGCCAGCGCAAATACCCTCGCGTTGACATTTTACCTAATCCGACACCCAGACCCAGAACAGATCCGAACAGAATGGAAAGAATGGATATACCTATGGTCCAAAGAGTTCCCTTAAGTAATAAGGGAATATACTCCACTATGATGTCAAAACGAAAACCCATATACACTTTCCTTTCATCCCCTATTTTGCTGTTTACAGAACAAAAGCATGCGCAAGGTTGAAGCCGCGCATGCTCGCCTAACTATTATTTTTGTTCTAACAGCTTCTTGGTGTCCGGTTCTTGACCAAACCACTTTTTATATACTTTCGCGTAAGCTCCATTTTCAATCACCTTTTTGATCGCAGGATCAAGCTTCGCTTTCAACTCGCTCCCCTTAGGCAGCAAGATTCCATAATACTCGGAAACAAAGTTCTGAGGATCGGAGATCACTACAAACTTCTTGTTCGGATTGTTCTTCACATACTCGCGGACAATAGCGATATCAGCGACAAAAGCGTCGACACCATTCGAATCAAGCTCCATTAGCCCAAGTGTGTTGTTATCCAGACGTTTCAAAGATTTATTGTCTGCACCCAAGATTTTGGTCATCAGAATATCTGCCGTTGTAGAGATTTGCACAGCAACCTTTTTGTCTTTCAAATCCAATGCGCTTTTGATCGGGCTGCCTTCTTTGACCAAAATCATGTTTGTAGATTCAAAATACGGAGCTGAATAATCATAGCTTTGTTTACGATCATCCGTAATGGAAACACTGGCGATTCCACCTTGGTATTCCTTACCTTGCTGAACACTCGTCAGCATGGTATCCCAGCCAGTATTAACGATTTCATATGGAAGTCCCGCTTCTTTCATTACCTCACCCAGAAAATCAATATCAAAGCCTGATACTTTGTCTTTATCCATAAATTCCATTGGCGCGTAAGCCGCATCTGTCGCAAATTTGTATTTCGTACCACCGCTTTGTTTAGTATCACCTTGTTTAGCACCGCACCCTGTAATTGCAAGTGTAAGAGCTAAGGCTATAACGAGAACATTTAATTTCTTCAACGCAATTCCTCCACGACTTTGTAAAATGTATGAATCATATTCTAACACCTGGTTAATAAAATAACAACGTTATAGCCATGCTGAAAAATCAGGAAAATGCAGGAAAATACAGGGTTTTAGCGTGTTTTACAATTGTCAGAATGATGCAATAGAGAACCCAAACGCTTTCGTCAACTGCGCGTAACTGAATTAAAAAAACGTTGAGATCCGAGATCCCAACGTTCGGTTTCGATAAGAAAACAACCCTTCACATCATTTTCAGAATCGCTTCTCGACCTGTCATTCCGGCAACAATTCCCAAATCTTCAGCTGTATATGTCACAGATTCGAGTGGTGCCTCCAGGAGCTCTTCGATTGTCCGAACCCCCGTTGCCCTTGCTGCTACAATATTTCTATCTCTTAATCGTTCATTTAGCAGCCCTACATCAAGCGCGCCGCACATGATATATCCTTTGTCTGTTGTGACGACGAGCAACGTTGTCTTAGGCAGCTTCACTTCTATGGCTATGGCTGTATGTCCTTCAAGGAGAATCGGTTCTACGCGCATCATACTCTGCACAGCTCCTCTTAGCAGTCTTAAGGACAGTATATGCACATGGTGCTAGTACGGTGTAACGAAAGTATCGGCCTTACAGGTTTATTTCCAATTACGTCATACAAGTTTGTCATTTTCTATCAAGAACTCATTCAAACGTTACTCCCCAAAATCAAACGCTAAGTATAGTTTGTTCAAATGAAATATTTTTGCGCTTTTTCCTTCATAATTAGCTGCACAATCTTGAAGCATAAATGAAAAGACTTTTTCGCCTCTATTTTCAATCATGTTCAAACTTTCATAAGAAGTCATTTCAAATTCAATAGAGTTACAGCTATGTTCTGTAACCTCTTTTACATGCGTATATCGGGTGACGCTTAATTTCTTTGATTCGGATTTTGTTTTATCGCAAAACAAATATAGATGAGCTAGTAACTGTGACATCGGATAATCTCCTCTTCTTCAGACTTTATTCGAAGCCTTCGCTTGTCGTTTTGCTGCTTCCGCCTCTGGCTCGGTAAACCCTTCCTTCATCAACTGTTTTTTTATTTTTACGGCATATAGGTCTGCGCCCAATGCCAGTTCTGGCGTAAGGGCTCCTTTGTAACGATCAGCCATAGACGTGATTGCATTGTACAGCACAAGCTCTTTATCCATATTCTCTCTCCAGTATGAATCAGTTATTTTAGAATCAAATCATGTTAGCAAAATTCCACTTTGAATAATCCCTAGCTCAATTAAGCAATATTAAAACTTATAAAGGACAACTGTAATAGTAGCTGATTACGGATTCTTAATCAAATATGTGAAATAGAAAAAGTTATGTTTTCCATTGTAACTTACATGTTTTTTAACCAGAAGCCGTTATTTCCAATATCATGTGAAAATTGAGCTATTTTTGGTTATAATATAATGATATAGTTGAATACTGAGGATTTTATTTGGAGCAAGGAGGCCGTATGAGTCAGACGAAAGCAAATGCGAATCAAACCGGACATTTATTCACCGTAGAAATTTTAATTGAAGACGCCACCAATGGCCTTGCTTTGGAAAAGCTCCTTCATCTTTTAAATGCAAATACGATTAAAGATTATCAAATTATACAAGGAATTCAGCTCGGTAAGCTGATTGAGCTCAACGTGAAAAAAGAGAGCCATTCCGCACCACAGCATATTAAAAGGGCGATCCCCGTGTCAGCGCCTGCTACTCAGGTAACTGCACCCCCAACGCCAATTCCTGCATCCGAAAAAATCATTGATCAGCTCGAGACCTTTAAAGCCAACAATACATTGATCCGATTAACTGTCATTAAAGCGAAGGGGATTAAATTGAATCTTCCTTGCCGCATTTTGAACTATGACAATAGCAGCCAGAATGTAACGGTTTACCATGTGGATGAGAAAAAAGTATACTTGTTCAAATTAAACGAAATCGACGATTATGTAGCCTTCTAAACAAAATAGAAGAGGGAATCCTTCAGCTCTACGGATACCCTCTTCTTCTATTTATTCGTGGGAAACAGCTGTTTGAGAGCTGCTGTGCAGCATGCCCTCAAGTTCCTGAGCACTCACTGGTGGACTAAACCAATACCCTTGCACCTCATTGCAATGATTCTGGTGAAGGAAGCGAAGCTGGTCTTCTGTCTCCACCCCTTCAGCAATCACTTTCAAGTTCAAATGGTGCGTCATAGCAATAATCGTGGCAACGATAGCTGCATCATTGGGATCCACCATAATATCGCGGACAAAAGAGCGATCAATCTTTAGCTTGTCGATCGGGAATTTTTTCAAATAATAAAGCGAGCTGTAACCTGTTCCGAAATCATCTATACTGACATTTACCCCAAGCTCCTTGAGCTCAAGCAAGGATTGTATGGCATGATCAACATCCATGGTCATACTTTCTGTAATTTCCAATTCCAGATACTTAGGATCTAATCCAGTCTGTTCCAGAACACGATTGATTTTCCCTTTAAGATTGTGCTGAAAAAATTGGCGCATAGATAGATTAACCGAAATCGGTATCATCGAGAAGCCTTGATTTTGCCAAGCTTTATTTTGTTTGCACGCGGCGCGCAGCACCCATTCGCCTATCGGGACAATCAGCCCTGAATCTTCTGCCAACGGGATAAAATGATTAGGCATAACGATTCCACGCTCGGGGTGCGCCCATCGAATAAGGGCTTCGACCCCAACGATACGCCCGCTTTCAATGTCCACCTGTGGTTGATAATATAAGATAAACTCATCGCCAGTGATTGCTTTACGCAGTTCATTTTCCAACTTCAAGCGATTCAGCGAGACCGACTTCATATCCGTATTAAAGATTTGAAAGTCATTACGCCCCTTCTCCTTAGCTCTAGCCAGCGCGATATCCGCATATTTCATCAACATCTCCGCATCCTCTGATTCTTCCGAGGAAATGGCAATTCCAATGCTTGCAGTCACGTGGAGCTCGTATTGCTCAAGTCGAAATGGTTCCTCCAGTACCCGATTGATACTTGCTACTAGGGCAATTGCATCATTCGCATCAGCTGCATTGGTAAAGAAGAAAGCGAACTCATCACCCCCGGTACGAGCAAGAAAATCGTTTTCTGTTATGCATCTTGTGAAACGTTCAGCCAATTGAAGCAGCAGCATATTCCCATAATCATGGCCGAAGCTGTCATTTACAAGCTTGAATCGATCAATGTCCAAGTAAAATACGGCTAGCTTTTGACCGAAAGCTCTCGTCATATTTAAAGTCTCATTCAATTGATCCTTGAACATCCGGCGATTGGGCAGCCCTGTCATATCATCATAATAAGCCATGTACCGAATTTGCTCGTCTCCGCGCTTACGCTCCGTTATGTCTTGACAAATGAGTATACTCCCATTGGTTTCAGGCTGAATGACGACAGGCACGGCAGTAATATGTAAATCCACCCTATATCCACTTTTATGAAGCACAGCGGTTTCAAAGGTAACGGGGATGCCTCCCCTAACTCGCGCTAAATACCCCATAGTTGAACCGGAGTACTCCCCTGTCACATAGGAAGCAAACGGTTGATGCATCAATTCATTGACCGAATAGCCCAAAATGCTCTCCGCGGCATGATTAATTCGAATAAACTTCCCTTGCTCATCAAAGATTCCGATGGCATTCGGATTATGATCAAATAAGGAATCCAATACGCTTTGATGATCATGCTGATCGACAGCTTGGTGATTGGATGCTTCCGTCCTTCTTTTGCTCCTAAACAGTAAAATGATCAGTAACAGCGAGGCAAGAATACAAATCCACGCAGCAAACGGTTTTATGTATAGGCTTCCGAATATGACGAGAAATAAATACCCGCCTACATATACCCGCTTTCTCACAGGTTATCCTCCTTTTACTGCTCGTTCATTGATGAACGGGAAGTGTCACACTGACGACAGTTCCTTCGCCTTCCTTACTTTCAACAAGTAAATGCCCATTGTGATCTTCGATGATCTTATTAGTAATCATAATGCCTAAACCTGTACCTTTGTCTTTGGTCGTATAGAAAGGCTCACCTAAGCGTGCCAATACATCCTCAGGCATTCCCTCGCCTTGATCTTTGATGACGATTTGAACATGCCTAGATCCTTCCGCCCGAAGAACAATATCAATTTGTCCCCCATCCTGCATCGCTTCCATCGCGTTTTTGATGAGGTTGATGAACGATTGTTTGAGTTGATTTTCCTCACAAAGCACACGAGCCAAATCTTCTTGGATGCCCATCGTGAACTGGATATTGCTCATATTCGCTTGTGTCTCCAATAATATGACCACACTGTTTAATATCATCTCCAGACTTTTCGGCTGGAAATTCACCATTTGCGGCTTCGCGAGCACAAGCATCTCTGTAATAATCAACTCGATGCGGTTTAGTTCTGATAGCATAATCTCGTAGTACTCTTTCTTATTAACTGCTCCGGATTGGAGGAATTGAGTGAATCCCTTCAACGAAGTGAGCGGGTTGCGAATCTCATGAGCCACACCAGCTGCTATTTGTCCAACGACCGATAGTTTATCTGATTTACGCAGCATTTCTTCGGTCTTTTGACGTTCTTTAATATCCTTGAACGTTATAACAACACCTACAATACGACCATGATCATAAATAGGAGAGGACATGTACTCGACAGGAAAGGGATCTCCGTTCTTCTTGTAGAAGATCTCATTCGAATCATAATCATGAGCCCCTTCCAACATACTTCGATACAAGGGTAACTGACTCGTAAGGCCCATAGATTGTTCCGCTTCGCAAGCTTGAGTTAAGATAAGAAACGGATTTTTCCCAACCATCTCGTCATATGTATAACCTGTTAATCGCTTGGCAGCTTCATTCCAGAAAATGGTCCCCAACTGTTCATCGATGCCAAAAATACCGTCCGAGACTGCGTTCAAGATAAGCTGATTCTTCGTATGTAATTCGTCGATCATCACTTCGTTTCGTTTACGTTTCGTAATGTCCTTTGCAATCACGTAAATACCGCTTGCTTGATTATGAATAATCATAGGGACAACACTGACTTCAAGGATAAGAAGATGACCTTGTTTATGTATGACTTGAATTTCTGCATGTCCAATTAAACCTTGCTGCGCTTGGAAGAACATGTTCTTCACCTGCTGCCACTGTTCCGGCATAACGATGGGCAACAGTGTTTTACCGATTAGCTCTTGCTTCGTGTAGCCCGTTATTCTCCGTGTCGCAGGATTGATTGTGACAAGCTTTCCTGTCTCATCCAGCGTACAAATGATGTCAGGGTTGTGCTTTAACAAGGATAGGTAGCGGAGTCTACTCTCTTCGAGCTTCTGCTCAATCCGTTTTCGTTCCGTAATGTCTTGAAACTGGGAGACGAAATATAATGGCGCACCTTCTAGATCCCTTACTAACGACACACTGAGAATCCCCCAAATCAAGGAGCCATCCTGATGTACATAACGCTTTTCCAGTTGAAAGGATCGCCGATCGCCTAGAAGCGTCTGTTTCTGTAATTGCAAATCAATTTCCAAATCGTCTGGATAAGAAAACTCACCGTAATGTCGACCCACGAGTTCATCATCGGTGAAGCCGATTAGGTTGCATAACGTTGTATTCACCATAAGAAATCTGCCGTCCAGGCTAACGAGCGCCATTCCGATCGCTGCGCAACCGAAGGAGTGATGAAACAAATCTTCGCTTGTGAGGAGCCCCAGCTCCGCTGGAATCATTTTCCGTCTATACGTTGGATTTCCTGTGAATTCAGCCATGCTTCCCATCCTTTCGAGTAAGGAAGAATGATCTTTTCAATAAGGTATATAACGTTCTACATATACGGCACTTTTTCCTGCTAAAGGCTCAAAGAAAAGAAAAAAGAGTCGGATCATTCCGACTCTTGTCTTATTTCCATGCTGCAATTGCAATAAGCATCCAACCGACTAGAAAACTAAGCCCTCCAAGTGGGGTAATAGGCCCGAAAATCTTAAGTCCTGTCAAGCTCAAAGCATACAAACTACCTGAGAAAAGGACAATACCAATAAAGATCGCCCAGCCAGAAGCGTTAACCAAGGAACTATTACTAAGCTTATCTGACAAAATCGCAATCAAAATGAGTCCAAGCGCATGAATCATGTGGTACTGAACGCCTGTATGGAAAACGTCAAGTTTGTCAGGAGTTAATTTCTGTTTCAAATAATGTGCGCCGAAAGCTCCTAATGCAACGGATAGAAATGCGTTCACGCTGCCCAGCAGCAAAAATATTTTCATCATCGTCGTCTGCTCCTTTATCCTTGTAGATATTCTTTCTAATCATAGCTGATTTAAAGAAAGGAATCCACTGGAGTAAAGGCTGCAACTGTGAATTTCTTTAGCCAATTTCACCGATATCGTGCTGTCCGACAATTAATCTAACAGGCTCCATAAACACTCTGGTTACCGTCGGTTGGGTAATGAGATCGATCTCAATATCCTCAACTTTGTATCGGACGGTCTTACCTTCTCTTTTGTCGTATACAACTTCAAATTGCTTTAAACCAAGCTGGTAAATGAGTATGGATGAACCAATAGATAATGCTGTAGATTCAAATTCCCCATGCTCAAACAAAACTTCCGACATAATCTCTTCATTCATGTCTACAATCGTAACTTTTTGACAAAATTGGTAACGCATCAAAGATGCCTCCTTTAATTTAAATTGTAGATTTACAATTCGTTAGAAATTGTCGAAATTCCTGCAAAATAAATGCTTGTCGCAAAGTTTCACATAAAATCCAATAAATAGATAACGACAGGCAAGGTAAACATACTGAATAAGGTCGATGTAAAGACAGCCTGAGAAGAAAACTCCGGTTCATTATCGTATTCAATGGCCAGAAGAACACTGCTAAGTGAAGTCGGCACTGCACAGGAAAGAACCAGAGCTTTTGCTGTCAACCCTTCGATCCCCAGCATCCATACAAGAAGGAAGCCTAGGGCAGGTCCAGCAGCAAGCCTTAATACATTAGAGATAAGCACATTGGAGAAATGAAATTCCCACTTCATTGCCCCTAATTGCACCCCAAGTGTCAGCAAAGCGGTTGCCATGAAAGCTCCCGATATGTACGTCAGAGGCAAATAAACAGAATGCGGTACAGGTAAGTGAAAATACCGCAACAAAATAGCTACAGGTATAGCATAAATGACCGGTAAGGAGAGTATGGTTTTCATCGTTGCTTTCCATGTTGATTTATGCGAGTTTACTGTGTAAATCCCATAGGTATTAGGAATCAGCGTTTGCATAATCATAATGACGATTTGAATGGAGAGCGTATACGCGTTGCCAGCGAATACGGTTTGATTCAGCGGAATTGCATAATTAGCGCTGTTATAGAAAATAACGCTGTTGCGCATTGCGCTGCGCATCCCGCCCTGCATCTTTTTCACTCGAATCACAACCTCAATCAGCGCAAAAAGCAAGCTAAAGAACAAGACGAAAAACAAGAGAACCTGCATCAACACCTGTAAGTTCATTTCAGATTCATAGAGCTTCACGAAAACTAACGCAGGCGAGAACACATAGAAATTAAGTTTAGATAACGTCTTAATATCTACGCGAAAGGCACGATACATCACAGCGCCTATGGTGATCATAATACTAATTGGGACGATGTTGTTAATTAAAATGTACAAGAAATAGGCCATGATATTCTCTCTCTTTATACGTTGTAGGATGTCTACGATTGAAACATATGCCTTTTAGCAAAACGGCCCCTTGCAGAAATGATCTACATGGGGCCGAATTCAACTCATAACTTGTATATCCACTCAGCAGCAGCGGGATATGTATTATTCGCACGAGATGCCATTGATATAGTAGGCTTCTTTCGCATACGTGCTAAAAGCGACCTCAACTTCAGGAATGCCAAGAGCAACGACATGGTCGGTTATTGATTTTGCAACCTGATTGCGAATGACAGAACCTCTTTCAAACCAAGCTACTTCAATAAACGGATACGCCTCTACTGGCTTACCAGCAAATATCGCGGTGTGATTCAAACATTCTAAGGTGAAATTATCTGGTTCACATCCACAGATGGTCGCTAATTGATCAATAAGCCCTTCGCTCATCTGACAAACCTGATTGACCGTCAATCCCCTTACCGTTATTCTTGGCAATAGATATCCTCCTTGCATCAAGTACTATTTGAACGCATTTACACTTGTTATCATTCGCTTCAATTGCTCATTAAAGCTGTAAATTTCTTCTGAAGACAATCCGCTTGAAGAAAGCAAGGTTTGAGGAATGCACAGGGCCTTGTCATAGAGCGCAAGACCTGCATCCGTAATACGGATATTCACAATTCGCTCATCTTCACTTGATCGCTGCCTTTTAACAAGCCCCTGTGTTTCCATTCGCTTCAACATCGGTGTTAACGTCCCTGAATCCAAGTCCAGCTTTTCGCTAAGATCCTTTACGGTACTTGCCTCCTGATCCCACAAAACGAGCAGAACCAAGTATTGCGGATAGGTAAGTCCCAGCTCTTCAAGAAACGGACGATACATCCGTGTAATCGCTCTTGAGCTTGCGTACAGACTGAAACACAGCTGATTTTCAAGCTTTAAAAATTCACTATTACTCATAAGATATATCTCCTTTCCTTTTCATATGCAAACAATCATTTTGTTTCAAATGTATAGAAAAAATGCGGCTCTGTCAATCTGCTTGCCCATACGCGTAATTTGGAATGATATGAAAGCCAAGTCCTTTTATACGATAACAGCAAAAAACTGCCCTGAGCCGTTATCGCTCGGACAGTTTGGACAAGTCGTACATTAACATAAGGCAAACCACTGGACTCAATTTCTAGGGTAAGGCAAGCTTCCCCATCATAGTAGGGCGTGAGGCCCCCGTAGCGGATGGCAAATTGTTCGGTACTCCGTGAACCCAATCATTACCCAACAGTGCGAACAAAATTGCTTCTTTGGCATCGCTCGATAGACCCAACTCATCGGAGGTAAGTATGGTGTGCATGGGAAGCAGCTCCCGCAGCATACCGAGCAGCGTGCGATTGCGCGCTCCTCCTCCGCTGATAATCACTTCCGCTATGTCACAACGCGGGAAAATAAAATCCTGATACGAGCGAACAATCGCATGTGCGGTAAATGCAGTTGCCGTAGCAACGATATCTTCCTGGCGGACCCCTCGTCCCACCATTACCGATAACCACGAGGATGCATACGACTTCCCAAAAAGCTCACGCCCTGTTGTTTTTGGAGGAGGCTGCTTAAAATACGGATGAGCGAGCATCTCATCGAGCGCTTCCGTATCAATATAACCCTTTGCTGCCCAATTCCCATCTGCATCGTAAGTTAACCGCTCCGCAGATAACTCATAGACGACTTGATCCAAGACCATGTTTCCTGGGCCCGTGTCAAATGCAATGAGGCGATGAGCATCATCCATCGTTGTTGTGGCGGCTGGGATTGCCGTGCAATTCCCAATACCACCGATGTTTTGGAGAATACGTCCTTTGGTCGCATGTCTGAACAGGATTAAATCCCCGTAAGGAACAAGCGGCGCACCTTGGCCGCCTACCGCCATATCAGCTGTACGGAAGTCGCCTACGACAGGTCTACCCGTTCGTTTGGCTATCACGGATAAATCCCCGATTTGGAGCGTCGATTTAGGTAAATAAGGATTGTTCGCATCATGAACGGGAATGTGCCAAACGGTCTGACCATGTGTGCTGATCAGATCGATTGCTTCAAGTGGAAGCTTGGCCAATGCGACTGTTTGCACAACCGCATCGGCAAATCGCTCCGCGATGGCGAAATTCATTCCGCACAATAAGGCTACGTTGGAATGCTCAATCGAGCACAATTGCTTTAGTTTCTCACGCATTTGAGCTTCATATGGATAGCTTTCGAAGTGGATAAGCTCAACACTCGCCTCCATCCCATAGCCAATAATACGGACAATGGCTACGTCGATACCGTCCAGTGAAGTGCCTGACATGATGCCCGCCACGGTCAGGGAGGTTTGTTGCAGCAGTGTCCGCAGCATCACAAGTCGTCCCCCCTTCTCCAGCCTGCTGAGTAGTTCATGCCCAGCGAGACGAGTAGACGGCCCTGCGAATTAAGCAGCCCCAATAAACAACGGGATGCGCTTTGCAGTGGCGCTTGCGCATCTTCGAAACCACAAAGAATCATCTGTCCTATTTTTTGTGGCAATGTCAGGTTATATATGTATTTCATTGGATGTAGCCCCCTTCATACAGCAAAAATGGTTCCCTGAGCTCCTTCCACTTCTCGGAGTCCTCCTCCCACCGTTGAACCAAACACTTAAGTCCCTTCTCCGACGCTATTTCATACCGCAGCAGGTCGCCACCAGCTAATAGATCGATAAATGGCCTACCTCCCTCGCGAAAGGGCGGAAGCCATTCAAAAAAATCTGAATAGAGCTGATTAATTAAGTGCAGCACGAACAAACCTGTTGTAACCGCTTGAAATTGAATGGGATCGGTTACGAATAGGCGGACACCGCCGCACAGCTCGCCCTTATGCTTAGCGAACATGGGGGTAGCATAAACGGAATGAAAATGCACGCCTGGCAATCCTACTCCGTTCAATGCCTTGCTCAGCTTATCGCCATCAATCCATGGCGCTCCAAACCATTCGAAAGGCTTCGTCGTGCCCCTGCCTTCGGAAACGTTCGTTCCCTCTAAAAAACACATACCCGCATAAACCCGAACGGTTTCCATCGAAGGTATGTTCGGTGAAGGCAACAGCCATGGCAGACCTGTTTGGGGAAATTCCATCTCCCTTCTCCAGCCCTCCATCCTGATGACATCCAGCTTACAATGCTGCGCCATATTGGCGTTCACCATGAATGCCAGCTCACCGATCGTCATCCCCGTTCGGATAGGCATCCCCCAAGCACCCACCATCGATTCGTAACCTGGCTGCAGGATGCCTCCTTCACAAAGAAGCCCACCCAGCGGATTCGGTCGATCCAACACGAGCAGGCTTATATCATGCTCAGCACACGCCTCCAACACATAGATGAGTGTGCTTACATAGGTGAAAAAGCGGATACCCAGGTCCTGGATATCAAAAATGAGGGTATCTATGCCTTCCAACATCGCTAACGTTGGTTTTTTATGTACACCATACAAGCTATATATCGGGATTCCTAGCTTCTCATCTATTTCGTTATCAAAGCGAATGCCAGCTTGCCGCTGCCCTTGAATGCCATGTTCACAAGCGAACAACGCACATAATCGCGCGTTGGGTAAACTGGCGCATACCTCCACCGAAGACTGAAAACCGCGTGTGATTCCCGTCGGATTCGTAATTAATCCGACGCTTCGTCCTTGAATCATCGGATGATCGATTTGCGCCAAGCGATCAATTCCTGTCAACACTTTTCCTGTCACCTTATTTGCGCTCACGAATCGGGCCCCTCCTCCTGACTACCTCGCCATAACGTCGAACCGAGCATCTCGTTCGAACAGAGGCGACGTTTCTCCGTTTTGATCCTGTATGCTCGTTCCACGAAGAAGATTACGCGTTACCATATGCACATAGATTCCGAACATCCCGTTAAACAGAACGCCATACCCAACAACGGTAACGAGCAAAATGACCGTTAAACAGAACGCCTGCATGAATGCCCCAAACGTATAGCCGGGATTCGTAATAAATAGTTTGACACTGCGACCAATCGCGCTAAAAATACCCATACGTTCTTGAATAACAAGCGGAAGCGTATAAAATTGAGAAATCAATATCATCGCCACAAAATAGCTTTGAAAAATCGCTAAGCTAAGGCTCAACATACCGGACTGCCGTCCGTAGTACCACCATGAAGAGAACAGAATAAGGATAAATAAACTACAGAGAAGACCAAATATCATCGCAGGTACATAGCCTCTAACCGCTCCAATAAACACATCTCGCAACTTCGGCTTGTAGCCCTTCAGCATGCGATGAACGGCATATAAAACGCCATAAACAGCTGGTACATACACAAGCGGAAGAATGAGAAATGCGAACGGTAGAGGAAGGAAGAACACAATTATAGCCAAGAACAACGAACTACAAAGACTGAATATGGCAACCGGAATGATTTCTCGATATACCTGTACAGCCGTTTGAGCAATCATTTCGTTAAGTTTACGCATCGATAATGCCTCCCAGCTTCCTTCATTCTCTTCAGACGATCCGTTGCTCTGTTTCTCGATCAAAGAAGTTCACCTTTTTAAGATCTAGTACAAATGTTTTCAGTTGTCCCACAAATGCAAGGGTTTCTGGATGAACTTTAGCGGTCACCATACGGCTGCCAACTTTATAATAAAGCAAATTCTCAGAGCCTAAATTTTCGATGACTTGGATTACAGCCGTCATCTGATGTGTAGGGGACACGTTCATCGTGAAATCTTCCCCATAAATGTGTTCGGGACGAAGCCCCATCACAATCTCTTTATCTTCATAGGCCGCAAGCTTTCCGGCCCACTGCTCAGGTAAGGCAAACTGTGCCCCTTCGACGTAAACCATTCCCGAACGGATACGGGCATCCATAAAGTTCATCGCAGGCGAGCCAATAAATCCTGCTACAAACATATTCTGAGGTTTGTTATATAGCTCCTCTGGTGAAGCAATCTGCTGAACGACGCCTTTGTTCATGACGACGATTCGCTCACCCAACGTCATTGCCTCCACTTGGTCATGCGTAACATAGACGATCGTCGCACCCAGACGCTTGTGCAATCCGGCAAGCTCGACACGCATCTGTACGCGAAGTTTGGCATCCAAATTGGATAGCGGCTCATCAAACAGAAACACTTTAGGATCGCGCACGATCGCCCGTCCTACCGCCACCCGTTGACGCTGTCCGCCTGATAACTCGCGCGGTTTGCGATCCAACATCTCTTCCAACCCTAGAATGGAAGAAGCTTCACGGACTTTGCGATCAATTTCATCTTTGGGCCGTTTCAAATTTTGTAAGCCGAACGATAAATTCTCATAGATCGTCATATGCGGATAAAGCGCATAATCCTGAAAAACCATCGCGATATCGCGGTCCTTCGGGTGAAGTTGATTGACCAACCGATCACCGATATAAATATCGCCACTCGTTTGACGTTCCAGCCCTGCGATCATTCGCAGCGAGGTTGTTTTCCCACAGCCCGAGGGGCCAACGAAAACGACAAACTCTTGGTCTTTGATAAGTAAATCCGAGCCGCTTACAGCAGTGAAGCTCCCTTTTTTATCATCGATATATTCTTTACGAACATTTCTAAATTCTACGCTTGCCATCTACTTAGCCTCCTTCTAGCCTTTTACAGCTCCAATGGTGATACCTTGCAGGAAGTAGCGCTGCAGGGAGAAGAACAGAACCATCATCGGCAGTGCACCAATCGAAGCCCCTGCCATAATAGCGCCATAGTCCGTAGACTCGGCAAATTTGAAGTTGGCCAGACCTACTTGAATCGTGCGCATCTCATTACTGTTCGTTACGAGCAGCGGCCAAAAGAAATCGTTCCATGATGCCACGAACGTGAATATCGCCAGTACAGCCAGCCCGGGCTTAGCCATCGGTAAAATAATTTTATAGAAAATGCCGAATTCGCTGCATGCATCGATACGCGCCGCATGAATCAGGGATGTAGGCAGAGTAGACATATACTGTTTCATCAAAAAGATGTTCCCTACACTCACAATAGTGGGAAGAATAATAGCCGTGTACGAATCACCCAACTGAAACACATTGATCATTAGTACATAGAGAGGAATAAGCGTTACTTGAGCTGGAATCATCATGGTGCTAAGCAGCACCCAAAAGATGGCATTGCGACCTGGAAATTTCAGCTTCGCAAAAGCATAGCCAGCCATAGAAGCGAAAAATAAATTGGTTACTGTTAACACAGAAGAAACGATCAACGAATTAAGCAGCCAGCGCCAGGCGAGTGTTTTGCCAAAAAAGCGCTCGTAAGGCGCCGATGACCACATATCTGGAAACATTTTCGGCTGAAATGTAGCCGATGCTTGTGTATCTTGTACCGACCCGATCACCATCCAATACAGCGGGATAACGGTTATTACGACCCAGACAGCGAGTATGGCAGCCGCAATGGTAATAAATATTTTTTTCGATGAAGATGTCATTTGCGGCTCCCCCTAATACTCGATGTCGCTCGAGAGATATTTGAATTGAATAACGGATACAATGATAATCAATGCTGCCAGCATGAAAGATTGCGCGGACGCGAGCCCGAAATCGTAAAATACGAACGCCGTTTGATAAATGAGATAAGCTATCGTCGTCGTCGCGAAATTAGGGCCACCTTGTGTCATCAGATATACACTGATAAACACCTGAAAGGATGTGATCATACCTGTGACTAGCAAATACAAGGTCGTCGGTTTCAGTAAAGGCCAAGTAATTTTGCTAAATTGGGTCCAACCGCTTGCATGGTCGATGTCCGCTGCCTCATAAAGAGATTTGGGAATGCCTCCCATGGCGGCCAAGTAAAGAATAATCCCTGCGCCGTGCGAGCCTAACCAAGACATCAGCATGATCGAGAACAAGGCTGAATTGGATTGTCCTAGCCACACGAGCGGCTCCAAGCCGAACCAAGCCAAAAACTTGTTCATGAGCCCCGATGAGGTCGGATCGAATATCGCTAGCCAAACAAGCGATAGCGTGACACCGGATGCGACCGTGGGCAAGTATAAGGTTGCTTTAAAAAAGGTTTGCCACGCATTTTTCATTTGATAAATAAGAAAAGCCAGCCCGAAAGTAATAAGGATATTGACGGGAACTGTACCTATCGTGAAGATCGCTGTATTTTTCATCGACTTCCAAAATACATCGTCGTGTAGCATGCGGGAATAGTTGTTCAGACCAATCCATTCGGATTTCATGACATTATACTGCTGAAAGCTCATAAGAAAGGCAGAAATGACTGGATACACGGTAAATACCAAGAACAATAGTACTGGGGTCAAAATAAACAAATAAGCCCAGCCGTAATCCCGCCAGAACTGCGTAATTCGTGAAGGCGATCGTTCTTTGGCAATCACATTTGGCGAGGTTTGCATGTCGTCCTCCTAAGAGCTTTTCGTAGAAAAGCTTTCTTCGTAAGCGTTGCTGAGCTTTTCATAGAAAAGCTTCCTTTGTAAGCGTTTTAATAAGAGAAAGCGGCAGCGCCTTGCAGGAGAAAACCCACTGCGGAACTGCCCGCTCCCTTTTACTTATTTGTTATTGGCCTAAGATTTGCTTAGCTTTGCTTTTAAATTCTTCAGCGATTTGTTCAGGCTTCTTCTCCCCTGCATACAGAGCCTGAAGGTTCGGTTTAACAACCTGTTCTTTGAATTGCTTCATCTTTGCCGCTTTGTCTACATCCAGATTAAGATCGACTGGCATCGAAATGTTTTTAGCCATTTCATTAGCAGCAGCGATGTTTTCCGCCTTCGCTAACCCTTTGCCAGCGAATTCTTTAGCCTGCGATTGACGCACAAAAGGTAAGCTCAGTTCATTGGCAGAGTTGCCTGCCTTTGCTCCGCTAAGCGCTTCCATAACTGCAAACGTGTTTTTTGCATGCTCTTCGCCTTTATCTGCTTTCTGTTTGAAAGCAACGTAGCCTTCGCCGCCCATTGTCGTCTTCGCTGGCGCACCGTCCTTATGGGGTGCAGGAAGCAGAACAAAGTCAATCTTTTCTCCTTTCACTTTACCGCCGTCGATGTCTTTGTTCCGGTTTTGAATCATGACATCATAATAAGGAATCGCTTTGCTAATAATCGCCGCTTGACCTGCATAGAACATTTCCGTTCTCTTCTGTGCCGCTAGCGCGCTTGTCTCTTTCGGCATCGAACCATCCTTCAGCATACCGTCAATAAAGCTGAGTGTATCGACTATGCGATTGTCATTCCATGTGAACTTACCGTCTTTATCCAACACATCCTGCATATTGTTGTTGCGAGTCAGTATCTCAATGAAGTCTAAGTTAGCACCATTCCCATCTGTTACCAGCCCATATTGCGTGCTGCCATCCGGGAGTTTCTTTGTCAGTTTCTTCGCAGCTTCGCGGAACTCAGTCCAATTCCAACCGTCTTTCTGAACTTTTTTCCAGTCAATTCCCGCTTCTTCAAGGATGCGCTTATTGCCTCCCCACGCCCATTGGAACTGGTAGAGTGGGAGACCGTATTGCTTCCCTTGAATTTGCGCAAGTTCCAACGTTCCAGGAACGAAATCGTTCTTGATCTCAGGCGTGATGTATTTACCTACGTCCAACGCCAACCCGCTATTCACATATTGGCCGCTTACCGAGTGGAAATAAAGATCAGGCGGATTTCCTGCATTCAGGGCGACATCGAACTTCTTCGGTCCTTCTGCCCAAGATAGCATCTCGTATTGCACTTTAATATTCGGGTGAGCTTTATTATAATCGGCAATCAACTGCTTGATATCATCTTCGTATTTCTGATGAACAGGGTAAGCCCACACGACAACTGTATCCGCTTTCTCTTCTTTTTTCACTGATTCAGTTGACGCAGTTGGTTGTGTAGCTGCAGACGGGGCTACTCCCTTATCCCCTGCGCTGCATGCTGTTGTAGTCATAAGCGCCAATGCCGTTAATCCCATGACCCATTGCTTCTTTTTCAAACCAATCATCCCCCAATTGTTTTGGTATGCAATCGTTATGTTGGTGCTTACTTCCTTACAAATTACGAATGGCCTTGCGGCTCTCTTCCAGATGCTTGACAGAATGCTCATAGTCACGGCTAGCTACTCCCAAGTACAAAATATCAATGACATTGAGCTGTGTAATCCTGGAGGCCATCGCCCCGCTTCGGATTTCATTTTCCGTCGATGACGTGCAGAGCGGAATATCCGACAAGCGACTTAACGTGGAGCTTCCATATTTCGTAATACTGATCGTCATGCTGCCTCTTTCTTTGGCAAGCTCCAAGGCTCGGATGACTTCCTTCGTTTCTCCTGAATAGGAGATACCTACAACGATATCGCCGGGTTTCAAGCCTACGGCTGATGTCAGTTGAACGTGGGGATCCGCGAAGGAGAAACAAGTTCTCCCCATACGCAGGAACTTCTGTTGGGCATCCATTGCGATCAAGTTCGAAGCCCCTACACCATAGATATAGATCCGATTGCTTTGATTAAGAGCATCAATGGCTCGCTCCACTTGAGCCGGGTCTAAGATTTTCACCGTATCCCGAATGGATTGAATATTATTATTGGACACATGTTGAATAATGGTAGTTATAGAGTCATGAGGACGTATTTCCTGGTAACCTTCCGATTCTTCCTGCCTGAGGTCGCCTACCACTTTTATTTTTAAATCTTGATACCCTTTGATCCCCATTGATTTGCATAATCGAATAATCGCGGCTTGACTAGCTCCGCTATTATCTGCAAGCTGCGCAACGGAGAGATCGACCAGCTCCGTAGGATGCTGAAGAATATAATCAGCTACCTTCTTCTCTGAAGGATTCAATTTATCGTACACTTCACGCAAACGAACGAGTCCGCCGTCCAATATTTTCCACCTCCACGTTTCTTAATCTTAGTAACCTTTTTTCTGTATGTAGCTAATTCTTAGTTGCTCTTGATGTTTTTTATTATAGGTTTAATAAAATGAAATTTCAACATAAAAATAATATATGAAATTTCATTTTACAAACAAATTCTTTTCTTTTATACTCAAGCAATAACCCGACTCCTGCATGGCGCCTAATAAGAAATTAGCATTCCGTGCATACATACTAGCAAAGTGGGTGGTTTAGATGCCTTATTTTATAGGAATTGATGGCGGGGGTACGAAGACTGAAGCGGTAGCGTTACCTGTTCAGGGAGAAGTCTTACTGGCTTCTTATAAGGGTAGTTCGACCAATCCTCACGCCGGAAGTCCCAACTCGGCAACGAAAGAGATTGGCCGGATTTTGGACGAAATCTTCCTTCAGATTGCCGTAGATCAAGACGTATGTGCTGGCCTATCTCTCGGTTTGGCGGGTGTTGATCTGGATGAAGAACGTCAAATCATTCTTGACTACTTGACTGACTATCAGCGGGAAAGAGGCTTCACGTTTCCTATCTCACTTCGGAGCGAAGCGGAAATTGCGTTAATGGCCGCCTTAGGCGTCCCCTACGGTACCTTAGCCATAGCCGGAACAGGTTCAGGCGTGTTCGCTTATACAGAAGCAGGCTGCAAATATCGTGCAGGCGGATGGGGACATCTACTAGGTGATGAGGGAAGCGGCTACCGAATTGGCCAATTGACGCTGCAAGCTGCAATGAAAAGCTATGATCATGTATATCCCTTCACGAAATTAACGGAATTGATTATGGAATCCTATTCATTAAGCAGCATTCGTGATCTAAAAACTTACATCTATGGTGAGGATATTAAAAAACAGCATATTGCCGCATTCGCTGAAATTTGTATTCAGGCATCTACGCTGCAAGATCCTATCGCTATTCAGATTATGACTTCACAAGCACAAGAACTTGCCGAAACAACAGGCGCATTACTATCCAAACATGGTGCCAGCCTACAAAAACACGTCGTGACAACAGGATCAATCTTCACACACTCCAAGCTCTTTAATGACCAATACCGAAGCAAACTGCTTGCACAGTTTCCTTGTCTGCAATTCCATAAAGCTATGCACAGTTCGGCTGTTGGGGCCGCCTTGCTAGCGCGTAAACTTTTTCATGAAACGGACTTCAACCAAAATCCGAATCAATCTTAGCGTGAAAGGAGTGTCCGTTGATGCATCATTTGTTAAATGAATTGACAACCGAACAACCGAATCTGAATACAAGTACGATTGATCAACTTACCTCCGAGCAAATTGTCGCGCTCATCAATAATGAAGATCGTCAAGTCGCCGACGTCATCCAAAGCATTCTCCCACAAATCGCTCAAGCGGCTGATTATATCGTAGAAGCCTTTGGCAAGGGTGGTCGATTGTTCTATGTTGGAGCTGGCTCGAGCGGAAGAATAGGCATCCTGGATGCCTCCGAATGCCCGCCGACGTTCGGGACGGACCCTACTCTTGTTCAAGGTCTTATTGCTGGGGGGGAGCGAGCAATTAAAGATGCGGTAGAAGGGGCGGAAGATAACGAAGAGTTAGGCGCGCAGGATATGAATACGCATGGCGTCGGTAAGCATGATGTCGTAATCGGTATTGCTGCCAGTGGCCGCACACCTTATGTACTTGGCGCGATGAAGCGCTCTCGCGAGCTTGGGGCTACGGTCATTGGACTGTGCAATAATCACGGTACACCTATGATTGCACTTGCTCAACTTATGCTTGAAGCTGTCGTCGGACCAGAGGTCATCCTCGGATCGACTCGTATGAAATCAGGAACTGCCCAGAAGCTGATCCTGAACATGTTATCAACAACAGCCATGATCCGAGTAGGCAAAGTATATCAGAATCTGATGGTCGACCTGCATCCATCGAACGCGAAATTGATTTTCCGCTCCAAACGCATTATAGGTATGGCAACTGGCGCTTCCGAAGAAGATGTGCATACGGCTTACACAGCTGCCGATGGACATGTCAAAACAGCAATCGTGATGCTCCTAGCCAAAGTCAGCGCCAAAGAGGCTCGCAATATGCTGACCCAATCGGACGGATTCGTACGTCAGGCCATCAAGCTGGCTGCTGACGTGTAAAAAGAGACTCGTATTAACCATTTCAAAAAGAGAGTATATCCTAAAATCCGTCCCCAGCTTGGGACGGATTTTTCTTTTTCGCTTACAATTCCCCGCATTTGAAAACATACACCCACATAACGAATAATTTGAATAGAAGCGATGTATCGGTCATTTCGCTAAATGTTCGTAAAGAAAATCGACAATATGCACAGCCTTCATATGATCTGTCATCTGTTCTCGCTCTATGCCCAGCTTCATTTGCAGCAAGCAGCCTGGATTGGAGGTTAGCAGGTAGTGCGCTTTCGTTTCCTTCACATGCTCCATCTTATGGTCCAAGATATCCATGGACATCTCCGGTTGAAGCAAGTTATAGATTCCTGCTGAACCACAGCATCGATCCGCTCCTCTAAGCTCAACCAACTGAGCGCCTTCGATTCGATCCATCAAATCTCGCGGAGCATTGCCTGCTTTCATGACATTGCGCAAATGACAAGAATCTTGATAAGTAATAGCTGCTTCCCCCTTGCCTGTAGACCCGTTGCTCATTGAAAACTTCGGTATATGACCTTTTTCCATTAAAATCTGACTAACATCTTTGACGTTCTCGGCGAACCTTATTGCGGCTTCCGCATAGTCACGATCATTGTGTAGCAAGTGACCGTATTCAACTAGAATGGCTCCGCAGCCGCCAGCATTCGAGATGATATAATCTACGCCCGCTGCTGCGAAAGCATCTATATTTTTTCTTGCCAGATTCTTCGCTTGCTCGAGCTCACCGCTATGAGCGTGCAAAGCTCCGCAACAGTTCTGTGTTTCAGGTATGATCACATCAAAACCAGCTTCGGACAAAAGCTTCACCGTATTCAGATTCGTTTCCGTGAAGAGCACATCCATGATACACCCTCGAAACATTCCGACTGTTGCAATAGGTTTCAATCCATTTTTGGCAGGCACATAAGTCCCAAGCTGTTCCACTACACCTTTAGAAGAAGCCGCTGGCAAAATCCTTTCCATTTGACTCATGGTTTCCGGAAATAAGCTCATCACGCCGAATTTGCGTAAGAGTCCCTGAATGCCAGAACGTTGATAGAGTTGAAGCGCAGAACCAAGCAAGCGCATTCTTTTCTGATGAGGGAACAATTGTTGGAAGGCGACCTTGCGGATCGGCTTGATCCACCAGCGATGTACGGTATGCTTTTCGATCGCATCGCGCGTAGCTTCCAGCAACTGGCCGTACTTCACATCAGCGGGGCACACCGGTTCACAGGCCCGGCACCCAAGACAAAGATCCATCTGCTTTACAAACGAGCTGTCTGGTACCATAAGCTCGTCGACAACCGCCTTCATTAACGCAATTCTTCCCCGTGGAGATGCGGCTTCCAAGCCTGTTTCTTTGAACGTTGGACAAGCTGGCTGACAGAAGCCGCAGCGTATGCAGTTGCTCAGCTCATCATAATTAAGCGTGAGCTTCAGTCTCTCCGCTAATGGATGAGGGCTAGACTCCGCTATTCGGGACTTTATTGAGATCGCTTCATTCATCGCTGAACGATCCTCCTTTTGCGTGTTTCCTTGGCAAATATTTTGCCTGGATTCATGATATTGTTAGGATCGAACGCACGTTTAATCCCTTTCATCACCTCAATGCCTGCCGCTCCAACCTTCCATTCCAAGTATGGAGCTTTCATCATACCCACACCATGCTCTCCCGTAATTGTGCCGCCAAGTCGAATGGCCGCTTCGAAAATCTCCTCAAAGGCTTGCTCCACACGATGAATCTCATCAGGATCACGCGCGTCAGTCGTACAGGTCGGATGGAGATTGCCATCCCCCGCGTGGCCAAATGTACAGATCTGCACATCGTATTTCTTGGCAATCTGATTAATTTCAATAACCATATCCGCGATTTTGGAGCGTGGAACAGTCGCGTCTTCAAGAATCGTCGTCGGACGAATTCTCGCTAACGTTGACAAGGCGCTGCGCCGTGCCATCATGAGCCTCTCTGCCTCTTGCGCGCTGCTGGCAATTTTGACCTCAGCCGCCCCTTGCTCCTTACAAATGCGGGTAATTGCTTCTATTTCCTTTTCGACTACGGACATATCGCTGCCGTCCTGTTCAATGAGTAGCACAGCCTCCATATCCAAAGGTAGACCGATTTTATTAAACGCTTCCACAACTCGAAGCGTTGGGTTATCAATAAATTCTAGCGTTGCCGGAATCATCTGCTGACCAACGATAGCAGAAACCGTCCTCGCTGCGGCGTAAATATCCGCATACATCGCCAGCATCGTCTTCTTATACTTCGGAGCTGGCAACAACTTCACCGTAGCTTCTGTTATTATGGCTAGCGTCCCCTCGGACCCCACAAGCAGTTTGGTCAAATCATAGCCGGCTACATCCTTATAAAGTTTACCGCCTGTACGAATAATTTCGCCCGATGGCAGCACAGCTTCCAGACCAATGACATAATCCTTCGTCGTCCCGTACTTTAAACCCCGAAGTCCCCCTGCGCACTCCATGATGTTTCCACCCAAGGTGGAGATCACCATGCTACTTGGATCAGGGGGATAAAATAAACCAAGTTCCTCAACCGCAAGATGAAACTCTTTGGTATTGAGTCCGGGTTGGAAAGTCGCCGTCAGATTGTCCCGATCAATCTCGATCAATCGATTCATACGGTTCATAACCATCACGATTCCGCCTTCCATGGCAACCGTTCCTCCGCATAGATTGCTTCCCGCTCCGCGTCCGACAATTGGAATCTTATGTTCATTGGCAAGCTTGAGTATCGCAGACACTTCTTCACGAGTTGCCGGATAAATAACACCGTCCGGAAGCCTCTGCACCATAGGTGTCGCATCGTAGGAATGGGTGACTAACGCTTCAGCATCGTCTTTATACCAAGCATCGCCCACAATCTGACGAAGATGTTTACGTTGAAATTCTGCTAACATAACCAAGCTCCCTTCAATCGATTGTTAAATGAACAGGTCATCTGATGACTTTTCAACTATTATAGCGTATGCTTGAATAGATGTATATATAGAAGCAGGGAGGTCCGACATGTCATCTTCGTTTCCATCTGTTAAACCGCAAAAAAGCTCGGACATCGTACTAACAGAGCTCAAGCAGCGTATTGAATCCGGGCAATATGAGCCTGGTTATCGTCTGCCATCTGTTGTTGACTTGGCTGCAGCCTTTAATATAGGACGTTCTACCATTCGAGAAGCATTAAGCGCCTTAAAAGCGATGGGCTTCATTGATATTCGCCATGGCGGAGGCACCTTCGTTAGTAAAGTGCTCCCATCGGAGGAGATGCCTGCAATTGGCGATTTCTTTCATAGAAAGGAATCTCTCCAGGAAATACTCGAAATCCGCAAATATATTGAAACCGGCTGCGCTTCGCTTGCAGCAAAACGCAGAACCGAAAATGACTTAGAACAAATGAAACATATCCTTACCTACATGCAAGAAATGTTGCAAAATGAACAAGCCTCCGAAGAGGCGGACGTTCAGTTTCATTTGCTTGTTGCCCAAGCCTCACATAATTCACTGCTCATTCAAATGATGGATTCCTTGACCAAAAGGCTGCAAGAAAGCATGGGGGATTCTCGCAAACTTTGGTTTTTCTCCGAATTAGCCTCTGGTCAGCAGCTTCTTTTGGAGCATATTGGCATCTTTGAAGCGATTCTTGCCCAGAATGAAGCCTTGGCAGCGGAACGAATGATGGAGCATTTATTGAAGGTGGAATTCGTCTTGGAGAAATTACAGGCGGGTACATAGAAAGGAACAGATGACAGATGAATTGGTTTGAAGCATACAAAGATCAACTAACCGAAGTATTTACTGAATCAGAACGCATTATTAGCAAGTTTCCAGCACCTTTAGATCGCCTTGGTCTAGACTATCTCGCCAAATTTGACGCTAGCAAGGAAGACAGTACTAAAAATTATATTTGTTACCTGCTTCCCTTCTGGATGTCGGATTTGACTCCTTTACTACCAGAAACGATTAAAAAGTTTTCTCTGGCTAATATTTTCGGGATGCTCTACTTTTTTATCCAAGACGATATCATGGACTCCTCAACAAGCGAGCATAAAGAAAAACTTCCCTCAGGCAACTTATTTTATCTACAGTTTCTTACTATTTATAGAGATTTATTCCCATCAGAATCCCCATTTTGGACCTATTACAACGAATATGTCATAGAATGGTCCGACGCGGTAACGAATGAGAGCCAGGCCAATTATTTCATGAACGACATCCGCATGGTCGCCAAGAAAGCTAGTCCTGTTAAGATTGCTAGCACGGGAGCCTTGCTGCTCTCAAATCGTACACAACTGGTCTCAGAGGTATCACGGGCTATCGAACATGTCCTTGTAACCCTACAAATGTTGGATGATTGGGCAGATTGGGAGCAGGATTTGGAAGATGCGTCCTATAACTGTTTATTAGCCATGCTTCACGCTCATCTGAAGCTCCCCTTACATATTCCTCTGTCTAAAGAAGTAATTAAACAACAAGTCTATGTTCACGACTTTGTAGGTCTATACGCTCAGGTTGCCTCAACGACTCACCAGCTACTTTTAAATCTGGGACTTCAGGCACATTTGCCGCAGTTATATGCGTTTCACGAGTATTTAATTGAGAAGCTACTTGCAGATGGGGATCAGATCACAAAAAACAGACAAGTGCTGGCATTAGGCGGATTTCACAATTTATTATCTAAAGTCAACGAACAAGGGTAAAGACTAAAGAACTATAATCACCTCATCGAAATGTCGAAAATAAAAAATGTGATAGATTATGTCGGAATTTCATGGTATGCTTTTCGCGTAGGAAAATATACCCAGAAATGTAGGAGTGATTATGATGTCAGCAGAAGAGTTAAAAGCAAAAATTATTCAAAAGGCATGGGAAGATGCTTCATTCAAAGCGCAGTTACTTTCAGATCCTAAAGCAGCCCTTAAAGAAGCATTTGGTATCGTTATCCCTGACAATATTGAAATTAAAACGGTCGAAGAAACTCCTAATCAAAATGTTCTTGTCATTCCAGTTAATCCAGCAGAAGCATTGAACGGTACAGCACCCTTAAAAGACATGTGGTAGTCGATTATATCAATGAATATTAAAAAGGTATCTCACTAATTAAAGTGAAATACCTTTCTTATTTACTAGCATGGGTATTTAAAGTGGGAAAGCGAATAATAACTTCCGTCCCTATATTCTTCTGACTTTTGAAGACGATTGATCCTTTCATAACCTCAATAATGCGGAACGTAACCATTAATCCAAGACCTGTCCCCTTTGTTTTCGTTGAAAAGTAAGGCTCTCCTAATTTAGCTATTTTCGAAGGCTCTATTCCCTCTCCATTATCCTTTATATGAATAAACACTTGGTCGCTTTCTTCATATGCCCAGATGTGAATTTGCCCTTCGTCACGAAAAGCCTCGATGCTATTCTTAATAATATTAATAAATGCCTGCTTTAGCTTCGAAGAGTTTCCTTGGATATAGAGCTCTTGAGGAATATTTAACGACACCCCTCCCCCATGTAACGTCGCTAGAGGTAGAATAATGCCTTCAATTTGCTTCAATTCTTTATAAATATTCAACTCTGTTATTTCATCCAATTGTGGCTTCGCAAATGTGAGGAAGTCCGTAATAATATTAGAAGCTCGATCCAACTCTTCTATTGCGATACCCATATATTCCTTGTTCTTATCGGTTGCACTCTTAGCTACTAGTTGTAGAAAACCACGAGTGACCTGGAGCGGATTTCTAACCTCATGTGCTACAGAGGCTGCTAGCGAGCTAATCATTTCCATTTTCTCAGAAAGTTGCAGCTGTTGATTATAGAATTCAAGTTCTTTCGAATAATTTAACATAAGATCTTGATAGGCAGCGAATCGTCTACCTAATATAACAATGAGAGAGATAATAAAACCAACAATACCCCATTTCCACAAAAAGACCTGGTACGTCTGTGAACTGCTATAGTACCAAACAAGATCAATAATTCCCATAAGAGCCATAAGAGCAAAACCCGATGAGAAAATAATAGCATCCTTATTGCCTCTTTTTGCAAATATAGCAGAATATCCGATTAATAAAACAAGCTGAATCAAGATGATATATCCCAATACAGTTACCGAAATTAAGAAGTATACCTTAGCGAAGCGGTAATCAGAAGCTAGATTAATAATCATGCATAAAATAGAAAAGACGGAGTAAATCATTTGAAATTTCCTAAATCTACGCATAAGCGTCAGTTTATCATTCTCAAATACCTTCTCAAAAAAGAAACTAAGTGCAGGTAAAAAAATCGCTAATGAGATATCAAAAAGCGCTATAAAAATAACACCATATCGTTCGAAATTAGTGAACATAAAGGGTGAGAAGGTTGCAATAATGATGCCTATCGTTAAAATCATTATGCTTAATGAAATCCAACTAGCAAGTTGAATTTTCTTTAAGAAAATCGAACAAATTAACATAATCCCCGCAATAAATAGAAAAGCACAGCCTAATATAATATTAGCCAGATCACTCACGACAAATATCTGCATTAATTTGGTATATTGATCCATTTTTATATCAGAATGGACCCCTAAACGATCCTTACTCGTTTCCATTTTAAGATAAATATTTTTACCCGCATCTTCACTGCTTAGTGGGATGAGGATGCGATGAACATCATAGGCATAATTATAGTTTACCTCTTGAATCAACTGATCTTCCAAGTACACCCAAAGATGCTTAGCAAATATTTCATTAATAAACACCCCGTAATGATCGGGCAGTATGGTCGGAAGCTGAGCTTTCGCCCACGCTGTAGAAATATTTTTAGGTTTTTCCGGGAAAAATTTGCGGTCTGAAACATTAAGCCAGTTTAATGACGATGATCCCTTGATTAATTCCTCAACCGTCCCAGGCCCGTCCCCCCACATAATACTCCACTCTGGAATCGTTTTGCTTTCATCTTGGCTGACAGCATCTATTCGCGGAGCTATGAAACCGCAACCAATAAGGAAAGCCAGCACAGCTACAAACAACAATCTATATTTCATCTTCAAAAAAAACACCTTCCCAGGAAGATTTACAGTAATTAGCAAGTCCATATAAATTTCGACTAAATTCGTCATATTCCTTCTTTTCCTACAGGTATTCATTAGGAAAATAATACTAAAGCACCCCCCTAGAATAATTCCTAGGGAGGTGCTTTTATGAAAAATAGCTCTCTTTGGGCAAAAGAACCCCCTTTTATATTTTCAAACGATACATCGCCTTATTCTCCAACCCTCTGATCATCGGGGTCCAAGGCTCGCTCTCTGGTGTAAGCTCAAGTGAATCCTCTACCATTTGAAGCTTGGCATCGAGGGAATCGATATAATGCAGCGCTACCGCTTCCGCAATCTGAGGCTGTACAGGACTGCCCCATTCTGCCAGATTATGATGGGCAAGCACAATATGCTGTAACCCGATGACGATATCGGAGGTAAGATCAATACCGTGATGAAGCGCTGCCTCCGTAATCCAATTCGACGCCATCGAGATATGTCCCAACAGTTTGCCCTGCACGCTGTAATCAGAAACAATGCCGAGCTGCGCAATCATTTCCTCAGGCTTGGCAATATCGTGAAGGATAATGCCTGCCTTGATTAGATCCTCATTCAGAAATGGCCGCTGCTTACTTATAAATTCACCAAGCTCCAGCATTCTTACAATATGATAGGCGAGCCCTGCAAAATAAGCATGATGATGGGTTTTCGCAGCAGGATAATGCATAAGCTTATCTTCTACTTTTTCTA
Source organism: Paenibacillus sp. SYP-B3998 (assembly GCF_010820665.1). Classification (GTDB taxonomy): domain Bacteria; phylum Bacillota; class Bacilli; order Paenibacillales; family NBRC-103111; genus Paenibacillus_E. The sequence goes on from NZ_JAAIKC010000006.1 coordinate 275,066, forward strand.
CACAGAAGGATACTAGCTTCTTTATTGTGGGGTCTACAATACTTTCCATGGCCACTTTAATCGTGTTGACCAGATCGATCGGACTTACAGGCGCAGAACGAATGAAATCCTTAACCGATACCTCATCCTCGGGCCCTGTCTTACGTAATCGTGTAATTTTCACCTGAAGCTTTTCCCGGTACGTCTGAACCAAGCCCTGAACCTTGACCAACCCCATAGGGAAAAAAGTTTCTTTATCCGTTGAGCTTGCATCCCAATATTTGGCGGATATTTGTCCACTAGAATCACACAAGACGATATCGAAGTAGTCCTTCGCAGGTGTAGCATTCGTTTGCTTGACTTCCAGTTCCTTCAGCAGATAGTAGCCCACGAACTCGTCTTGTGGTTGTAGTTGTTTGATAAGTGTCATTATAAGTTCCTCCCTAGTACGATAGCCATATTATACTAGATTATGTAAGCAAACGTATAATATTTAGTGTTTTTTATCCCTCTTCCTCATCGATGAAGGGTAGCACGAACCCTGACTTTCGTCTAGAGGTACCTAGACTGTTTACCTTTTGGCAATAAAGAACACACTGAAGTCTTCGATCCTAATGCTGAACATTCTCTTGCTTGGACTAGACACTTTATACTCCTATTGCTTCTCATAGTTATAATTTATCCCTACCACAAAGTGATCCCTCTTATATAATAGAAATATATACCTTTTTATGAAAGGAGGTGAAATTAATGAAAAAAGTAGTTTTATTAGTACTAGTTGCTTTATTTGCCCTAACCACTAGCGTGTCTGCTGCGTATACGGCAACGTCATACGATTTGACTGTCAGCCAGTCCGGACAATATCGCATAAGCGTCGGCCTTTGGAGTACTACGAACGAAACCGTCGAATTAAAGCTTTATTCCAAAGCACCTAATGGTCAACTAAGCCAAGTCTACTCAACTACTGTAAATATTGGCCCCGTCACTCCAAGCCCCGTGGAGAAAAACGTTGGTTACCTCCCCCAAGGAACCTACGTAATTAAAGGTGAATTCCCAGGCTCTTATGGTAGTTTAGGACCTGTTAGCTTATATCCAGCGTATTAATAATGAGAAAAAGGACAACACTGAATCTCTCAGTTGTTTGTCCTTTTTTTGTATCTAAACCATTCCTTTTGGTTACCCTCCTGAAAATAAAACAATTCCCCGCTAGCCAGAAGCTAGTCGAGGAACTGATTGTAAGCTATCTATTGCCTATCACCGATTAACCATTGTAAGTAATGATAACGTTATCAGGGTATGTGGATGTAACGACCCATCCTGCTGGAATTGGGGATAGTCTTGAAATGGTTATCTGATCTCCGAGCTTGGCTCCGCCAACATATGTAATATAACGTTATCGGAATATACAGAGGTAACAACCCAATCCGCCGGAATGGGGGAAAGTCTTGAAATAGTTAAAGTATCTCCGTACTTTACTGCACTGGCTGTATTACTAAATGCTTTTTGTACAGCTGAAGCGTTGTTCTCGCTCTGAGCATAACCAACAGAGCTCATACTTGCAGAAAGGCCAATTACCGTAACTAAAGTAAGCAATAATAGGTTTCTATTACCCATTTCATAGGAAATTATAAATAGTTGAATTTTAACTTTAGATTTGATAGCTGCGCAGCCGACCAATCTAGTTTCATACTACATGATTAACAATTATATGCAAATAATCTTTTTTATGGATTATATTAAGATAGAGACTCGGAAACCTGATATGAAGTTTTACATGTCCTCCATAAGAATCCCCACGAGACATACATCCCAAAGTCTAAACCGCCTTTCTCTTTTCTCACGATAGGAGGACAAGATCATTATGGCAGGAAAAATGGATTATTCACTGTCGATGTTGCTCGACATTCGGCGTGTACAAAGTAAATTCCTAATCGTTTCCCTGCAATGTTTTATTACACCTAGTATTACGGTTAAAGCTTATTTAGCCGATTATTATAATCGTCCATAAGCATGTTTCAATACACCTAGTGTTACGGTTAAAGAATAATATATATGTTACTATCCTCATTGCTCACTCGTTTCAATACACCTAGTGTTACGGTTAAAGAAAATGGTGTACTGGTGCTGGAACGGGCGGGACTGATGTTTCAATACACCTAGTGTTACGGTTAAAGAATCGGAGACGTTGTCCTGATCGCTGACGGAGTGCTGTTTCAATACACCTAGTGTTACGGTTAAAGTCAACTTATGGCGCGAGTCAAGAATCGACTTACATGTTTCAATACACCTAGTGTTACGGTTAAAGGGAAAACTCACTTACTCATGGCTATTGCCAACGGTTGTTTCAATACACCTAGTGTTACGGTTAAAGCCAAATTGATTTAGAAAAGTTGCTCCAGCACTGATGTTTCAATACACCTAGTGTTACGGTTAAAGCCCTGAGCGGATTAGCGGAACTTTTTCGCGCGGGTAGTTTCAATACACCTAGTGTTACGGTTAAAGTCAGCTCGGCGACCGTTGTTTCCTCCGGCGACCATGTTTCAATACACCTAGTGTTACGGTTAAAGCTTTAGCGTATGATACACGTGCTGCATTTACTACGTTTCAATACACCTAGTGTTACGGTTAAAGGGCAGTAAAATCAAGCTTTTCAAAATGGCTATAGTCAAATAATACTACAGCCGCAAGGGTTTCTCAATTTTTTCCCAACCGAAATTGATTTTAGAAAATTAACTCTCCCAATTCCCCTCCAAGCCATTCGGCTCTAAGGCTCATCCCCTGTTGTCCATCGTCAACGGTTGGGAAAAATTCGCTAGAACAGCATCGATTCCTGTCAGGTCTCAGGCAATCCATCGATAGATTACTCCTACTATTTAATAAAACGGAAGAGCTATGCTACCCGTTATGAACACAAAAAGGCCGTCAATTACATAGACAGCCTTTTTGTATTTATCGAACAAACATTGTGAACCTACCATCTTCGGGTATAGTAATGTTCATACAAATCATGGGTCAATTAGCATTGACAATAAATGACGTGTCATTTAATTTAATGCGAAAAGAGGAATGTCTCATGTCGAAAATTCATGTTTGGCACACAGGGGAAGTCTATATTGATCAGGCCTTGGCATTCGAAGAAAAAACGATTCATCCAATGCCCTATACAGGATGGTTAAGACCGAAGGCAAAAAAGCGCTGGGTTCCTGTATCCGTTTACTTGATCGAGCATCCGAAAGGTTTGATTTTAGTGGATACGGGATGGCATGAAGAGATGAGAACGAATCAAAGAAAGCATCTCGGGTTGCTTCCTTCAACCGTGTTTAAAGGGAGGTTGCCGGAAGGACAAGCTGTTCATGAGCAGCTTTCCAATTACGGCATAAAGCCGAACGAAATCGATTATGTTCTGATGACCCATTTACACTCGGATCATGTCAGCGGGATTAAACATGTCTCCCAAGCTAAAAAAATATTGGTCAGTCAATTGGAATGGAAAGCAGCCCAGCAGGAGTTCGGTTATATAAAATCAATGTGGAACGGTGTGAATTTGACTCCATTTCATCTAACGGAAATCCCCTACGGACCCTATAAGCTGGGACTTGATCTTTTTCAGGACGGTTCCGTTTATCTTGTTCATACGCCAGGACATAGCGCAGGCCAATTTTCCGTGTTGGTTCAAACCGGAAATGGGTGGGTGTTATTGGCCAGCGATGTAGGTTATGCTGCAGCATCGTTTACTCAAAACATTTTGCCTGGATCGAAGACGAATAAAATCGATGCACAACGTTCGTTGAATTGGGTAAGTGAGTTTTCCCAGAGAGAGGATTGTCTGATAGCAATGGCGAATCATGATCCAGAGATACAGCCGCAAATTATAGGCTGATTGTGATCAGGAGGAATCTATTTGAATACATCCGTCAAAGAAGTTGAAAAATTTCGATACCTTATTCTGGCCGTTCAACGGCAAGGGAACCGAATGTTTCATGCACTTCTGAACAAAACAGGATTTACCCCTTCCTATGCAGAGGTGATCAGTGTGTTAGAACTTAGGCAACCGTTAACTTTAAAGGATTTAGGAAATCTGCTGATTTGCGAAACAGGCAGTCCATCAAGATTGGTTGAACGCATGGTAAAGGATGGATGGATTGAGAAAATGATTCATCCTGAGGATTCAAGATTTGTTCTGCTGCAGCTGACGATTAAAGGGCAGGAAGCAGCGGAAAAAGTAAAGATTATTGAAGGAGAGGTTTATGGTTGGATTGAAAAGCAGTTGTCTGAAAAAGAGATGCAAGTTATTAATGATAAATTAGGAAAATTCCTTAAAGATTTCCCTATACACGAAACTTTGATTCATCGCGGTTATCTATAAAGCTTGCCTTTCAGAAAGCGCGGTAAATTGTGTCACAAGGGATGAATCCGCCGATTTTGCATACGCTAAGACACTTTGAAATAAATCATCTTCAAGCTATAATAAATGTAGAAAGTTGCATTAACTGGGCGGATGCGAAGGTCAATGATCATTCTGAAGAAGCAATTCACCTGCTTTGCGAGGGCCGGGTGGATTGCTTCTTTCATTTTCAAAAGGGCAAATCTCTATCCTCTTCTTGATACTCTCTTTCGTTATAGGGGTGCTATCAATATTATTACGAACGTTCATGACATCGGAGGCAAAAAAACACTTACACAGTTCACAAAAAGAGATCGTTTCTTTCGAGAAAAAGGATTGGATGTTGTTTGGTTTGTTGAAGAGCGGAAGTTAGCCGATGATATTTAGAATCAGACAAATCACTTGCAAAAGGTCTTAAAAATAAAGAGATAGAACGCTAAACTAAATAACCATAAAAAGAGTGATGATGCATTTGACAACTTCAACTCCAATTTTATTAGTTAACTTCCACGAAAAGACAAGACCGGAATTACGTGTGTTACGGTTAAAGAAAACGAGCAATTGCGTTTATGGATAGCATTCCAGAGTTTCAATACACCTAGTGTTACGGTTAAAGGAGCAGACCTTTCAGGGGAGTAACAGTCATCGAAGAAGTTTCAATACACCTAGTGTTACGGTTAAAGCGAATGCGGGTACTCTCGCAGCCGAAACGACCGTGAAGTTTCAATACACCTAGTGTTACGGTTAAAGGACGCTGAGCATTAGCTAAGTCGTGAATTTTAGCCGTTTCAATACACCTAGTGTTACGGTTAAAGTTAACAATACAAAAATAATGCTCTCGCCCCTTCGGTGTTTCAATACACCTAGTGTTACGGTTAAAGCTGGAGTAGCTTCGCTCGCTGCTTGAATGTACTCGAGTTTCAATACACCTAGTGTTACGGTTAAAGGCAGAGCTTCGCAGCATTACGGACTCTTTACCTGAGTTTCAATACACCTAGTGTTACGGTTAAAGAGTTGTTGTAACAAGAAATAAGTCCGGAATAGGCAAGTTTCAATACACCTAGTGTTACGGTTAAAGTGGATTCAACGGCGCTCATTACGCGTGATTCTGCTTGTTTCAATACACCTAGTGTTACGGCTAAAGCCGAATTTTCCTTTTTCTGTATCACCATCGCCCCTTGGTTTCAATACACCTAGTGTTACGGTTAAAGCCCACATTCTCGGCAAAAAAAGATGCTATCTTTATTGTTTCAATACACCTAGTGTTACGGTTAAAGTAAATGTATTTGCTAAAATGATATTTTGTAAATCCTGTTTCAATACACCTAGTGTTACGGTTAAAGAACAACAACTTTTCCAGTAATAACAAGGTTTTCTAAGTTTCAATACACCTAGTGTTACGGTTAAAGGCAGACGCAGTAAAATTGATTGATTTCTTTATGAAGTTTCAATACACCTAGTGTTACGGTTAAAGGAGGACCCATAGAAGGGAATCCAGAGGCTCCGACATAGTTTCAATACACCTAGTGTTACGGTTAAAGCTCCATTGCTTAGACAAAATATGCTGCTGATTCAGAAAGTTTCAATACACCTAGTGTTACGGTTAAAGGGCAGTAAAATCAAGCTTTTCAAAATCGCTATAGTCAAATAATACTACAGCCACAAGGGTTTCTCAATTTTTTCCCAACCGAAATTGATTTCAGGGAATTTACTCTCGCAATCCCCCTCCAAGCCATGTGGCTCTAAGGCTCAACCCCTGTTGTCTATCATCAACGGTTGGGAAAAATTCGTTAGAGCAGCATCGATTCTTGATTATGCAACCGAACTCCAATCACTTCTTCATCGAAAACATAGTCCCCAGTCATTTTGAATAAAGCTACGAAATCTACGCTATCATCAATTACTTTTTTCAAAGCAGCTCTAAGCGCGATTAGGTTTGAAGGCGTAATTTCCCCACGGAAGACTGACTTCTGGAACGGAACCAGATACTGCTTGCATATTTTATACACTTTGCCCACACGTTTTTCGCCAATATCATAGACCAAGATGACATAGTTATAATTTTTACCTTTAGACATGAATGATCAGCTCATTTCCGGTCTTTTTCCAAAAAGGGCATGAATGACGTTCCTTCCACAATATGTTTCTTAAGCTTGTAAGCATCGTATTTAATCGCTGTTAGATAACTAATCTTGCGTTTCATTTTGCCATGATCAAAAACCTTTTGCAGCCTTTCCTCAAGAGCCGTTATAAAAACATCTCGCCCTGACTCGTTAAGCAGACAGTAATTAAGTTTCTTATCGAAATGCTTGCTAATTTGAAGCTTCCTGTTGTTAATGACTTCAAAGATCGTGCGAAACACAATGAGTGGTTTAAAGGGCTCAAATCGACTCCTCATCCCCCATATAAGCACTTCTGTCAAACTTCATCGCACCTGTCAGCTCATCCCATATCATATATTTCTGCCCATCGCGCACATAGTATAGGGAGCCTACGATATGATCGTATATCTTAGGTTGCCCTTGATTAGCCTCACGCTGAACACCGTAGACATAGGTGAAATGATCCAATTTGGCACGCACTTGTGATAATTTAATCATTCGTTCCTCATAGTTTGTTTCCTTATCCTTCATCCAATATTTGAACTCGGCCCATACCTCCGAGCCACAAAGATTTACAATATCTCCTTGTTCGTCCGTATAGGTAATATCGTGCTCAATAAATAAGGTATACGTCTTATTGGTAATAAGCTGCATCTGTTTCTCCACGCTTGGAAAGTTCAATTGTTGAACATCCCTCAGAAAATTGGCCCAGTTATCGTCATTTCCCTTGGCACGGCTCTCATTCAATCTACGCATACACAATGCATAGAAACCCTTGAAATCCTTCTCTACTAACATACGCTGATACTCAGGTGATCGTAGATCACGCTCCGTACGCCAATCCTTCCTATAAACTTTGCTTGCTTCAATCATATTGAAAAAATAGCCATGGCAATCTTCCCGAAGGCAAGAGCGGTTAATCCGCCCGAGAAACTGCTCTTCGCTATCTAGCATGGAGATATCCTTAAAGCCAATATCCATATCGATATCGACACCCGCTTCAATAACCTGTGTAGCCACTACAATCGCATCAGGCAGTAAGAAGTTATTATCTTGATCCTTACCTAACTGTGCTAACACTTTTTTCCGCAACAAATTGTTGTCATCACCAGTTAGCTCATATAGTGGAATTCCTAATGCAAGGTTTTGAAGACGTTGATAAAAACTTCTAGCTGTTTTTTTCGTAATGAACTCGATTAACAAGCGGGTTGATCTTCCCGTGGATTTACGCTCCTCCAACACTTCTTGCACGGCTTCCAACAGCTGATCCTCATTAATTTCCTTATAATTAATTAGAAGATCTGTGTGGACTGTCACTCGATTGCGAAATAGCGGATTATGAAAATAATGCTCACGCTGAGGGACTAATACGCAAGTCGTCACTTCTTGCTCCTCGATGAGTAGGTCTAACTGAGGCAGCGTAGCCGACATGATAATAATACGCATATTCAGAATCTCGGCGAAGGCGCGCAGGAAATGAATGATTTCCTTCCATATTTCGTTGCGATAGCTCTGAATTTCATCCAGAATAATGACACTGTTGCATAAGTGTGTAAATGCTAGATTCGACTCCCTTCCCATCCCGAACAAGTAATTAAAAAAATTCACATGAGAGGTCAAGGTAACGGGATATTGCAGCATTTGCCTTTGCATAAGCTCATCCTTATAATCTGGTTTCCAATCAGGCTCTTCCTCGTCGTTATCATTCGTCCGAGCTTGGTCAGCCCATAGCTCTTGTTCGGTTACAATCGGTGTTACCGAATTCACAACGCTCATCCGATAACGCTTCTGCATCTCTGCCGGGAATATCTTATCTAGTTCCTGTTTGGTCTGCTCAATTAAGGCGTTAAATGGAAAAATGTAGAGCAGCTTATTCAGTCCAAGCTCGCCATCTAGCAATTGGAGCGCGAGATTCAGCGACATGAACGTCTTACCTGATCCTGTAGGTGCCTCCAAATAATAAATAAACTGCTTCTTCATCTGAAGTTGCAGTTGTTTCTCCGTCTCCAGAAATAGCTCAGAGCGAAGCTTATTGATCGGCGCCAGCTGTGAAGCGACCGGATTTTCACGATATGTTTGTACACTATGATAAAGCTTGGTCATCTTATAGGACTTCAGAATAGGCTCAAGAGGGTAGTCTTGTCCGAAATAGCGAAAAGGAAATTCTATCCCCGTATCATAGGCATGCGTGGCATAGAAATCACAAGCGACCATCGTGGAATAAAGCAGCTTAGATAAGACATAGAAAGGAAACGGCGAATGAATTTTTGCAAGCCGTTCACCCTGTCTAACACAAATCTGCGATACAATCGATTGATTCTTGTCTAAGAGCTGCTCGAGCAAGCTCGTCTTATCCTTGTAATAGTGTAAATAATCGGGATAGCGGACAAGCTGCTCTTGGAGATTTTGTAAATCCTTCTCAAACCGAGTCAATTCGCCAACCAGCTCTTCATTATGGCCCAAATACGTATGGTGCCTGGATATAATGTAAGCGAATACATACAGTATATGCTTCATGAACTTACAGACAGAACGATTTCGATTGAAATCACTGGCGTATACCGTTTGCTCGACCTCTGGCAAAAGGATATGCAAATACAACAATGCGGATAGCAGCGCATGCTTCGTATCGCCTGTGACGTCAAGCTTGGCGATCTCCTTGTTGCGTATTTTTTTCTTTTGAAACACAGGGTTAATCTTGCCCAGATCATGCAGGTATATCGCTTGCGTGAACCACACACGAATTTGCTGCTGTGCAGCAGGCTCCAACCCTATATCATGAACCTTCAATTGCTGAACAGCCCGTTCCATCGAGGCGGTTAAGCCATTCACGACGCTAAGCTTCTCAGCGAAGCTTAGCACCAAGTCCGAATGAGCGATAAGCGTTTCTGGCAGCTTATCCTCCCCTTCTCTTGGGGTATGCGCCAGCAGGATCTTATCTGCTCCTGGTATCAAATAAGTGCCAATCGCCTGCATATATGACCTCCAGCCAATCTTGTCTACTTATCCTTATTAACTTCCATTTAAATAAAGTAAATGACTCGCTCCTCATCGGAATCGGAATACAAATGGCGAAGATCGCTCTCCTGATAAGAGTCAATATCAATTTCTTGATTCGTTAGTACCAACTGCTCAAGCAAATAACCATTATTGGCTTCGTTCAAGCCAAGCGGCATGAATTCCTTAAAAAAGCTCAACCGCTGACCTGCCTTTGGCTTACCTTCCGCATCGTACGCAATGTGACCTGTACGATGAAGGGAATCGATATAGCTTGGCTTATCTGCTGGCGCCAGTTCTACAAGAGCAGGATGTTTCAACGCAGCGGGATGATCATTCTTGCCCAGATAGGGCATATAGACACTTTGTGAATGCAGCAAATAATCCGTAAGCTTAGCGAACACCTCTGGCGCCAAACTGCCGTCATCCGCGACATAGATCGTCCATTCCGGCTTTTCCAACCACTGCTCTCGTATGTTAAGAATATTGCCTTCCTCTTGACTGGCATAACCCACGGTATTATTGAATATCTGAATTTTCTTAGCAAAATAACCACGTTCCCCGTGCGGTACAATACTGATTCTCGCCTGCCGCAGCACCTCATAGAACTCGGGATAAACCTGTAATTTCTCAGCTTGCTTGCGTTTTCCCCCTAACGGGTAATTCGCCTCATACTGCTGCGTGTATCCGCCATAGCCAAGAATAGCGCCAAGCAAGCCAAGAAGAGCGATTTTATGAATATGACTATAGGTAAAGTACGCGTAAACATTCACGTCCGGCTTTTTGAAAAATGCCGTTTCACCCTTCAGTTGAAATCGGAGTGCACGCATGACATCCCCCTTAATATTAGCATTCCCCATGGGTTATACGCCTGCCTATAGCGCAGTCCTGCTAATGATGTTATAGCTAACCAGTCCTGGCACTTGAAGACGAACCTCTGCCGCATACGAATTCACATACAGCTCAATCTTCTCAATTTGATCCTGCACACTTTCGATAATAGGAGTGATCGCGGTCAAATCATAAATCGTCTTGGATAGTCCGCCAGCCTTAGCCTGTTCCTTGTACACACGTACATAAGGGTCCAAATTGGGTAGATACGTCTGCGCATGCTCCTTGAACTCAATGAATAAGCTAAATGCATTCTCGCAGCCGGCCTTGCTATTCGTGTTCAGCGCAGTAGCTCCAATCAGAGCCCCTTCTTTGAAAGCTTCATAAGCTTCTACTGTATAACCTTCAAACCCGTCCATACCCGTCAGACCAATATATCCGTCGTAGTGCTTGGGATTTACGGTAAATGGATATATATAATGCGCCTCGTTAACAGTCGTCTTTTTGCCGATTGAGGTTGCGTCCTTGTCCTCACTCTTCTCATTCGAATTACGAAATGGCGACAGGATATCTTGTACTTGGATATTCGTATTTGGATATTTATTGAAGCCCTGCCCTACCTGCACAACGCCAGTCAACCCGAGATTCTGCCCTTCAATGGCAAAAGTAGCTCCAAAATTAATGACATCGATACAATCGAACAGACGCTTGAGCACAGTAGCCGAATCCTTCGATACTTCCTCGTTGAACAAATACTCATACCGCTCCTTCAATTCGCGGGGCTGCATCTTCTCGCCTTCTTTTCCTTCCTTCCCCTTCTTCTTGCCTTCTTTCTCCTGATCCACATCCTTGCCTTTGCCAATCTTATACGAGCGAATATACAGAACCTTCTTCTCCTGCTCCGCCCAAAGCCGCTTGATGCTATACTTCAGCGCTTTATCACTGCCAAATATATCTCCGTCGCTCGTTGTCTTTGGTAATCCTGTGAAATCTGCATTCCAGTTCGCCATTCTACTCACGACTCCGATTAAACCGATCACGCGTTGATTATACTTAGCCATCTGTACGCTCTCCTTTATCCTTATCTGATTTTTCATAAAATAGATTTTCTGCAAAAAGTCCTGCCAATAGAAGTTCATACATATCCCCTATTTGTTCCTGTTCCAACTCATAGCTCATAACTATTGACATAGCTGTATTAAATTTACGAAATTCAAATCTAATTTTATGCTTGTATAACATGTAGCTATCCGAAACTTGTCTCTTAAGCTGGCTGCTATTTCTCGAACGCAAGAACGGCTCATAAATGCTTCCCGTCTTATTTCCTGCTTCAGATAGGCTCAATAAATAACGTGCTAATTGTCCAGCAAGAACATAAAATTCTTCATCACTTTGACATTCGGCTACCTCCTCGGCGGCTAACTTCTCGCGCAAAGTTGATAATATATTTAAAACACGACCTGCCATGCTTACGCCTCCTTCATGAAACATTTTGTCAATTGATAATCGTAAATTCATCGTATCTGCTAGCACATACATCCGAGAAAGTTCCGTAAATTTGAGCTGTTCCTCGATCAAACGAAGGGTTACCTTGGCAAATTGGCCACGCAGTGAGATTGAAGTTCCCTTGGTGAACCAGTCGTGAAAGCCCTGTCTGCTCTGTAAGAACAGCGCAAGCATCACTCCCGTGAATTCCTTCGTCTTTACATCAGGTGTCTGGAATAGAAACTCTTGATGCATACGTCCTCTGAAGAATCTGCTGCTGATCTCTTTTTGTAGAACTTCAACATGTCGAATTGGATCATAATAGATGAGTTCGCGCTCGTCATCTTTGGACTGATCCTTGCCCTCCCTCCGAAGCTGTAGAAAGTTCATCCAATCTACCTCTACGGACACGCTCGTCGGGAATGGTACATTTTCGAAGCTATGCAGTTCATTATAAGTTCCGTCCATATAAATATGGAGAGCGCCTTCCAGATTCGAACGATTCGTTCCGGGAACAAAGCCTGTCTCATAGCCAAGCTTGTTCATACGGTACTTAGGCTTGCTTGATGCCAACCATTCTGTAGCCTCTTTCGCCAGCAACGCTTGCTGGAGAGGAACACGATCCGGAGCTTGTATGCACATCGTTGTATGTTCCATAAACGGCTTCTTGCTGTTCATCGTCATATCATTACTTGGCAGCCCAACAAGCTGTTCATCCACAAGTTGGTTATAATCATTGCTGTTATAAATCTTTGGAATCACGTACAAGTCATACTCGTAACCATACAGACGTTCACAAGCTTGTGGGGTAGACGCAGCTGGGTCATCTAGACTAAAGAACAGCTTGATGTAATTTTTGAAAGCAAGCCCCTTGACCCAGTTGACTAAAGGACCCACATAGTCTGCATACCAGGCTGCAACACGTTCAATCCCTTGCAACCGTTCAGGACTATCCAGGTAATCCAGAGCTGGCGCATAAGCAGATTGCCCGAAAAAAAGGAGCGCATCGGTATGTTTTTTCTTACCGGGAAGAAGTCTTTCCCAATTATCTTTGATCTGATTGGCCTGAGTAGCCATCAGGAATCTATCGATATTAGCTGACAAGCTATATTTATTTCCTATCTTCTCTTCAAGAAATACATCCCTCTTCATAAATAGGGCAAACGGATGACAGCTATGTACCTGTTTCTTTCCATCAACTGATTTATTTGAATCCAAGGTGGAGCTCCAATAATCCCGCTGTTTGAACCATTGCAACAGATCGACACGTGTAGGCTCATCTTCTTTGGCACGAATGATCAAATGATTCCGCTTAATTTCAGAGAACTGCTCGTCCCAGCTCTGGTAAGGATTCAAACGGACATATAAACCTTCCTTTAATTTATAAGTATCCTGAACGATAGTAGGAAATTGCTGCTTCGCCTTCTCGAAGGAAGCTACCAGATCTTTAATCACACCGCTTACCCTCCTTTCGCTTTCTTACACTAGATACTTAGCTAGACAGAATCCCGCTCCGATAGACGAGCCCTTCTCGCCCAAGCCGCTGGCAAAAACCGTTTGAGCCAATCTTTGTGATTGCGGATCATCGTTAATAAATAGCTTCAGCTTATTGCCCAACAGCTTCCGCCCTTTGTAATGAAGACCTATCGGTTTCTTATTTTCCACTCTGATGCCTTGAATAAAATGATTTCCTTCCTCAACCTGCGTCTCAGGTTCAAGACTTAGAAGCTTCTTCACGGCATTATTATGGAGCTGTTGGAGCAGCTGCTCTACACTGTTCTCATGCAGCCAAGGCTTACGATTCACCGTAACAATCACCGGAGTAATCGCCAGCATTTCCGTAATATGCGTCATACGTTTAGGGCGTTGAATCTCACTAGTCACGAGTTGAAAGTGCTCGTCTTCCCTACACTGCTGCATGCATAACTTGAGTCTTTGCAAGGTATCTCGGAGCGGACTGCGAATAGTCAGTACATATGCTCGCCCCTGCTGATAAATACCGTCTTTCTCAATCGGAATCAAGCTGCTAAATACAATATGCTTGAAAGCCCTCTCATAATGGGATGCTTTAAATTCCTCGTCTGACAATTGCGCACGATGCAGCCAATTCCCGATGTGCTCCTGTATCGCCAAGTGATGCGTAGATTGTTTCAGAAGAATCGTTAGTTTTAGTTCATCAACCATGCTTTCACCTCTTTGTTAAATTCTTAGACCAGGTTTTAAAAAATAACGATTGTTAAATTCCAATATTTTACTTATAATTGTATTATTAACCGTGCCATTTCGCAGACTTCAAGTCCGACGATAATGGATTGAAACAGTTAAATTGAATGTGTTTCTAACTCCATTTAACCGTAACGCAAAGTGTACCGTAGATATAATTTCAAGTTCATATTAATAGAAAATTTTTACTTAAAAGTCATATTAGAACATTATTATATGTTTCATTTTTTTGTATACACTTCAAGTTAAATTGAATGTGAATTATTTATGGACAATAAGAATACTTATTATCTTTCTACATAAAGTATTTATTAAGCCTAAATCAGCACCTATGAGCAACCAGTTCACCAGAATCTTCATTATTAGGTAATTCCATGTATAAGTGAGGTGATTCTATGGGCATAAAAGATTTACTGAAATTGTTAATCCTCCTCGCCAATTTTATCTTGGAATTGCTTTAATTTTTAAAATACAATTTCTTAGTCGACAAGCATTAAAGCCACCATCTAGAGCTACTTACAGTTCCGCCCCAGAAGGCGGAAGATATCCCTGTGACATCGTTGGGCAAGAGAAAGACATAGTTAATTTTTGCAAAGGAAATTGTGAAAACAACATGTTGATCTAATGAAATAAAAAACGAGGTTGTCCCAAAAGTGCTCGCACGAATGGAAAAATCCCGTAATTTTATAAAAAAGAACCTCTGATTCCACTTCAACTAATAGCGTGGAGACGGAGGTTCTTTTTATACATGAAATCTAGCCCTACGTAGGAGCTCGAAAAATCATAAATTGATTATTGGGACAAACCTTTATACTCTTACGCACCTTTTATTTATCATAAAGCTCATTCAACCAATGAACACCTGTCGGTAATTCGCCATCTTTTCCAATTTCTATAAAATTCACATAAGATAAGTTGCTCTTCATCTTTACTAAATCTTTAACCTTTGCCGTACCCTCCAAATCTGTAATATTGAATTTTTCAAATCCCAATTGTTGCAGATTCTCTTGGAATCCTATTAATGACATCTCATTTACATTTGCATCAAACCAGCTCACAGTAAACTCTTCTTTATCATTCTCTTTTATTCCAGCAGCGTATATCTGCGAAATTGTAAGGTCATAGTCTTTTTCAATTACTCCTAAACCATTACCCGAAAAAGCTTCTTTATTAAAAGTAATCGCAAATTGCACAACATCTTCATTATTAGAAAATTTCAATTCTTTAGTAGCTTCATTTTTGTACTGATCAAGCTTTTCTTTGGAATTAATTAAGGAATAACTTTTCACTTTTTTATTTTTGATATCTGTCTGGTATTGATTGAAAGAACTATCAAATGAGTCAGGAAGAAAAAAATCTTGGTATTTTTTATTTATTTTTTCGGCATCTTTAAAGTAAATCGTAGAAATATCATCGTTAGTTTTGACGATTTCATTTAGAGTCCCACCAGGTTGAGAATACCCTTGTAAACTTTCTAATGTTACAGACGGGTTGCCATCTGAAGTATTCAGCCACGCCGTATAAAATACATAAGGTTTATTTGCTTTCATATTTGATGTTTGCAAAATTGATAACTTAACTTCTTCCCCTTGATTATAAGCAGCATATTTCCTTGTGAATTTGGCGCCCGGTAAATTTGTATACATTAACTTGGATCTTAACTCATCAGTTTTTCCCACTTTATACACGAGAGCAGGAAAAAATTGTTTGTACTTATCTTCACTTTGAAATTCTCCAATTTTATCAGCGGTCCATTTCATCGTCGTTTTCGTCGATAAAAGTTTTTTATCAACTTTAGAAGTTACTATTTCGCTACTGGATGGATGATCCCAATTCGCTGTTTCTAAATTTGTAAAGCTTGCTGAATTAGCAAATGCGCTGGTGTAAAGCAACCCATTAATTACAATAACTGCAGAAACTATTTTCCATTTTACCATATACTTCCCATCCCTTCCTTGAACATAATACCATAAAATCCCTAATAAGGGCAATCTTCATAGAAACATACTCAAAATCAAAGTTCATTGGTGGGGCTAAGTCTCTATACTAGTTTTTCTAGTGGTCACGTCAATGGCTCAGGACAGTTTAAAACACTTAGTGCTACGGTTAAAAACTCTCTTATACACACGTCCTCGAACCGCAATCCATGTTTCAATACAGCTACTGTTACGGTTAAGTACGTTCCATCGAATCGACTTCGACATACGAAATCGGTTTCAATACAGCTACTGTTACGGTTAAAGGCACCAAAACATTTTGAACCAGAAATGTCGGAAGAATGTTTCAATACAGCTACTGTTACGGTTAAAGACACTGCTGAATTTTTAAATATTGAATTTTACGAAACGATGGACACCATGCTACATGAAATGATTCATTTGTATTGTAAAGTGAAAGGGATTCAAGATACATCGCGCAATGGCTCCTATCATAACAAGAGATTTAAAGAAGAGTGCTTAAAACGAGGATTCTATTATCCAGACCCTGATCCGGATTCGAAAATTGGATGGGCATATCCTAAAATAACTGAAGAAACAAAGCGAATTATGGATGCATTCTCCATAAACCGAAGTGTATTTCAAATAGCAAGGAAAACATTCCAATCTACACCGGATAGAAATGAGTCAGAGGAGAACGAAGGAACAGGTCCCCGCGGTTCTTCCAGAAGGAAAAAAACACATATTATTAAATGGGTTTGCCCTGGATGTCTGGCCCCTGTTCGGTCCTCAAAGACCGTTAATATTATTTGTGGTGATTGCAAGGAAGTATTTGTTGAAGCGTCTGTTTAATGCTCTTAGTGAAAAATATTTTAAGGACTAAGCAGAAAATTACTGGGGCCGCTGCCCCGAAGATAAAAACGGGGGGGGGCCCGCCCAGAACCTAAGTTTGGTGGCCGAAAGGCAGTTTGGTCGAAAGGCTTCCCGAATATACGCGCCGTACAAGGTAGGTACATATAACTTGTTTTGTTTCATCTTGTCCACTTGGCTCGGAGGTTGCCCCTACCGGGCTATTCGTTATGTTCAATCGATTAGATACTTAATCTTTGTTTACTTGATTAATCCACTCTTCTTTCCAATTGATTCGTTCCTTTCAACCACACACACTAGTAAATCACGGTGATCAAAATATACGTCGTATTATGCGGAATTTTGTCTTCGTGCCCACGAAAGTGGTCCCGGTTTATTCTAAAACCCTATTAATAATGGGAAAATATAACTATTTTTACATAAGAATGTAACATATGATTAATTTTAGGTGTCTATTATATTGCATGAGAAAATGTGATAGATGGTAGGTGTTGCTTAGAGATTCTAGTTCTATTGTTGGTTGAACGTATTCTCTTTTGATTGTTAGAACTAGTTAGAAATAAACTAATTATACTTATTGTGGGTCCAGCCGAAGTAACCCGTACAGGAGGCTTAATTAATGAAAAAAACTATTTTAGTAGCAATGTCTTTAGCTTTGACTTTATCATTGTCTTCTTCTGCTCTTGCGAGTAATAGTTCACAAAAATCAGAAATCGTATTCTTTGACAATGAAGCAGATAGAGCAGTGAAAAAATTAAAAGAAAAAACAACTGATGAAGAAGCAACTACTTTATTAAAAAAATTCAATCCTCAAACTTCCTACTCTGACAATACTAAACAAATAGCTATTAACTATGATGAAATCAATTCAAATCCGTCCTTTGTTAAGCGTGCTACTCAACATTTCAATAAAGGTGGTACTATTTACTTTTACGGTTCTAATTTAAAGCTCTCAGATATTGAATCTGTATTAGGTGTAGTAATTGAAAAGAAACCTAATCCTAAAGCGAATGATAAAGGAGAAACAATTACTACCGCTGAGGAAGAGACATATCAAATTATTGGGATCAGTCCAAAAAACTTAAAAAAACCTTATTTACGACAAATCAAAAATGTTATAGATGGGAAAACGGAACCAGTTTCAAATCTAAAAAAACACAAAGATATCTTTGTTCAAGAAGTTATGAGTATTGTAAACGAGGATCCTTTTAAATCAAATGAAATTAGTGTATTAGACTATCAATCAGATCCTATCGTTGCTTCTAAATATAGTATTACCAAGACCATCTATCAGGGCTCAGACAAAGTTTTTTATCAAAATGTGTTTTGGATTTTGCACCAAAACACAACAAGTGATACTGATCATAATTACGATTATTTCTATATTGAACATTCTGTCGAAACTAATTTTTACAATGGAGCAAGGGTATTAAGTACAAGTTCAGGAGGTTCAGGTAATACCTTTGATTTAGTTCATACCCTACCATATTCATCAGACATACAAAGAGAATATTCACCCAAGTCAACATCGAGCAGTTCCGTATATACTGTTGCTTTACCTTGGGTAGTACAATGGCAATTCTCTCTAAATGCTTCAGCTGCTCTTACCTCAACTGGCTCTCAATCAACTGGTATTGCGAAGTATTCGTGGACACCAACATGGGCACAGTCATGGTTACAATTCCCTGAGACTTATAAACCGGGCACTGCCTGGGCATCTAAAGGTAATTCATTAGCATCAATTGATCTACAAGAATACATTGTATATACGTACAATTCAAAAACCTATAGTGATGTTTCGAATCAACAAGTAAGACATTATTATTGATAGCTAACCTATTTAGTAATCATTAATAAAAATAGGGGAAATAATAATTGCGCATTATGCAAATAAGAATACCCGGTGCGCTTCGGCGGCACTGGGTATTCTTATTTGCATTTAATTTGGTTTATCAACACATTTCCTTTAGATTATACCTGGCTAAATGTTGCAATTGAGTGTCTTTTAATCTTTCTTACTTATTAAGAGAACTCCTAGTAAAAAAGTTGCTATAATCAAAAAATATGACACAATAGGTATCTCTGCAAAAAAACTTCCATAGGATACTACTCCAGTACCTGCCATTTTTATAGATTTTGAAATCTGACCTAAGACTAACACTAAACTACTAGTTAATAGTGAAAAAGCTATTATTAAGAATCCAACTGAACGCATACTTTTCCTCCCTTAAAAATCTTCTCTCCCTATCAACAACTTGCGGTTTGCCAAATTGATTTGTTTCATTTTCATTGATGCATACCCCTCTTTACTTGTGAATCTCTCCGTACAATCTTGTTCCTCAACATAAGCATCATTCCCTATTCTTCTGTTAACTTTTCTAGCATTCTCACGAACTCTCTGCAAGACGTTTGTTGTATCGAATTTATTTCTGAATGCCATCTTTGACAGACTCGACATCGCCGTTGATATATATATACTATTCTGTGTACTGCCATTTGCCGATATGCTAGTTATCCTATAAGTGATAAAAACGCTTCTTGGCTATTGATAAGTCGATAATCCCAGCCATATAATTTAGCATTATCGTAAGATTTTCATTCATCTGATATAACGTTCGGAATGCATCATCTGCCATTGCACTTTGATGGATAGAAGGATGTAACAAGTATCCTTTTATATCCCCAGCAGGATTTTTGAGATACTCTTTAAAAACACGATGATTACCATCAATGCAAAATTTTTCGAGAGTTGGCTCAAAGTCAATGACGATAATCGGCTCGTGGCTCTCGGCTGGTGTTGATCGTGAAGTTCAATTGTAGTTGGCCACTTGCCGTTGATTAATGGGTTTCAATACAGCTACTGTTACGGTTAAAGCTTAGAGTTGCGACTCTTAAAAGGAGGTATGTAAGAGTTTCAATACAGCTACTGTTACGGTTAAAGGATTGTCAGACCTGCTGCTACGTTAGCTTTTGCAGGGTTTCAATACAGCTACTGTTACGGTTAAAGCGGTTTCTCTAAAGCGAGTGCATCGTTCGCTAAATAGTTTCAATACAGCTACTGTTACGGTTAAAGTAGCGATGGATTATTTTACGGGGGAAGGTCGCTTCCTAGTTTCAATACAGCTACTGTTACGGTTAAAGCAGAGGGATTGTTCCCAATCAAAGTCGCCCATCGTGGTTTCAATACAGCTACTGTTACGGTTAAAGGGCAGTAAAATCAAGGTTTTCCAAATAGCCATATTCAAATAATACTACAGCCACAAGTCTTTGGCCAATTTTTCCCAACCGAATACAGGTTTTCAGGTTATCCCACAAAAAATAGCCTTAAAGCCATACGGCTCTAAGGCTAACGCCATTATCCAACTCGAAGACGGTTGGGAAAAAATCTTCCTGCTCTCTACTTTATACCTTTTCTCCCACCTACCTCACTGCAATCCAAAAAACGATTTCGCCGTGCGCGTCGTTACCTCCGCCACTTCCTCTGGAGCTTTCCCAAGACACGCCGCAATTGACTTGGCGATGTGAGGAAGGAAAGCTGGTTCATTCCGTCCCTCCTGCGGCTTTACAGCTAAGTCCCGAGGCGTCAAAAACGGAGCATCCGTTTCAATCATTAGGCGATCCAGTGGAACTCGCTTCACCAGCTCCCGCAGATGCTTGCCCCTGCGCTCATCACAAATCCAACCCGTGATACCGATATAAAATCCCATGCTCAGGTATACATGCAGCTCTTGCAATGAACCCGTGAAGCAATGCACAACGGCCCTACTCATCTTCCCTGCGTAAGGCTTCAGCATGCGAACGAAGTCAACGTGCGCTTCGCGTTCATGCAAAAAGAGCGGCAATTGCAGCTCGCAAGCAAGCTGAATCTGTTCATCGAACCACTTCCGCTGCACATCGCGTGGGGAGAAGTCCCTGTTATAATCAAGCCCGCATTCTCCGATGGCAACCACTTGGGATAGTGCGGCCAATCTGCGGAGTTTCTCTATCGTTTGAGGTGTGCAATTCTTTGTATCATGCGGATGAACACCTGCTGTTGCAAATAATTTCCCTGGAAATTGCCCTGCATAGCGGGCGGACTCTTCACTGTTCCTTAAACTAGTCCCTGTCAAAATCAGTGGGGAAACCCCTTCATTTTCTGCCCGTATGACAACTGCTTCACGATCCTGTTGAAAGGAACGATGCATCAAGTTAACTCCAATATCAATGAATTGTGTCATTCTCGCTCCTCCTTTCCTTCCGTTCCTTCATTAAGACGGCAGCACTCCGCAGGAATGCCATCTGCAAGCCAAACTTCATTACCTGCGTAGTAAAAGGTTACCCCCATACTTGCCGCCTTTAACGTATCAACGGTCAAAATAACCAGCTCGCCCCTCCGCTTTCCGGCAAGGGTGGCGAAGTGAAGCCCTTCCGACAAGTGGACGTACTGACGCTGCATCGAACGGAGTCCTTCTTTTAAAATAACAGGCGCCGCATTAGCATTCGTCCCATGGTATAGACTAGCAGGCGGGACAGCAGCTGGATAGCTGACTTTGTCATGACTATGCCCGTATCGAGCACGAATCCGATCACCCCGAATTTCAAAACGCTGCTTCTCGCATGCTTCAACAACCTGTTCAACATCTTCTACTGACAGCTTTGACCATTTCGGCTGCGCTCGAAGAACGCTCATCAACGCATTCAACGTACAAGACCCATCAACTGGATCTAATTTCAATCCGAATTGGTGCGGGGAATGCCTCAATATTTTACTCATCAGCTTACTTAAACTCGTTTGTAAGTTATCATTTAACACGTAAACCACTTCCTAAAATCTCAAATTTATAAATAATCCTTATCTTTTCAGCCTGCCAAAAATCCAACCCGCATCTCCGTATCCTCTTTCATCCAAGACAGTGTCTGCCCTTTGTCTAAATCAGTCTTCATCGTTTTGACTAGGCTCTCTATATTCACTGCTTGCTCATAATGCCACTCTAGGACGGCTGACACATAAAGCTCGTTCAATTGGGCAAAAGTAAAGCCTCCCGTAAGCTTCGCCGTTACTTTAACCAGATCCTCAGTCAAAAACTTATTCAGCCCTTTTTGCTTTAAATAGGTTAGTCTTAGCTCCGTATCTGGCAGCTTAATCTCGTAGGCACGATCAAATCTGCCTGCCCGATTCATTAATGCGGGGTCAATTTTTTCTGGATAGTTCGTCGTTCCAATCATGAAAATGCCCTCTTTGGAGGTCGCCCCGTCCAAAATGTTCAGAAAATAAGAACGCGCTCGCTCTGGCATGGAATCGATATCCTCTATGACGAGAATCATCGGGGCCATATTCGCCGCAGCCTGGAAAACCTCCTGAATCGAATCACTGCATGTATGCTCTGTAATTTGCCAATAAGCCACGGGTGCCTTGACACTGCCGGCAATCGATTTAACAAGTGTAGTTTTCCCGTTTCCTGGCTTGCCATAGAGCAGTATCCCTCTTTTATAAGGGATTTGATATTCCTGGAAAAAGCTCCGATCTTCCGCGAAAAACTGATCAATCGAACGATAAATCGTTGTTTTCACATCATCCTTCATGATAACTTCCGTTCGCTCTACCATTCTGGTGATCGGAGACAACTCCTTGTGCATACCATGTGGCCCATCGGTAAATACCGTTACTTGACGACGATCTAGATCACGGCGGCGCTGGCGAGATTCCTCCAAAAATTGCAACAAACTAGCGTCATTCACAGCGAAGACGAAATCCTCTAGTCCGATTCCGTTCCAACGAAATATAGGAACTCTGGCTAACGCAATCCCCCACTGGGGATAAGCAAAAACGTTATTCCTTAGCGCAGGAAAGGTCCGGTACGATGATGCTTCACTATCCCCTTCGATGGCAAAAGCCATCGATTCCATATGATCAAAGATACGAGTTACAAGCTCAACTCGGTTATCGCCAACCTTGAC
Organism: Paenibacillus sp. SYP-B3998; assembly: GCF_010820665.1. Classification (GTDB taxonomy): domain Bacteria; phylum Bacillota; class Bacilli; order Paenibacillales; family NBRC-103111; genus Paenibacillus_E. Next base: position 297,811 of record NZ_JAAIKC010000006.1, read on the forward strand.
ATCCTGCTCCAGCAGTTCCCAATAATCTTCTTTCCCGTCTCCGCTTACATAAGGCTCGAAATGCTGTCCGTATCGCGCTTGGAGCTGCTTCTGAATCTGCTCCAACACGTAGGCATAATCCGCAAATGTGCTCAAAGAACGCTCATCCGCTTTAGCGGAGACGGCAATTGCCGTTTGTTCATATAAATAGTCAACCTTCTTATCCATCATCTTCATTTGGCACCTTTTACTGTCGCCAGTGGCTTGCATTTCGCTACAACACGGGCTAAGCCTGCGCCGACAACACTTTCTATAATTTGATCTACATCTTTGTAGGCTTGGGGCGACTCATCCAGAATCGATTCCAATGACCTTTGATTTACGACGATTTCCTCATCCGTCCCAACCTTCATCGAAGCGGAGAACTCATCCAACGTAATGAGCCTCTTGGAAGCGCTGCGTGAACGAATTCGTCCGGCTCCATGACAGATAGAATGGAAGTTAGCCTTTCCTCCCGGGGCGCCTACCATAATATAAGAGGCAGTTCCCATCGAACCTGGAATAAGCGCCGGATGACCCGTCTGTCTGTAAGGCTCTGGATTGTCGGGATGGTTCGCTGGAAGCGACCTTGTGGCTCCTTTGCGATGGACAAAATAGGATTGACCCTCATGCTGCTCCTCCCATGCATAGTTGTGCATGAGATCATACAGCGTAGTCATTTCGAATTTGGACCCAAAAATATCCTTGCCTGCTTCCCGAATCGCATAAGCAATAAGATGCCGATTTACAACCGCATAATTCAAGGCCGAATACATCAGATTTACGTAGTTCTGGGCCAGCGGATGAGCAAGCGGAGCGAACTGCAGCTTGGGATCAGCGGTACCCAGTCCCTCAGCTCGCATCACCTTTGCCATATCACTACTGCAATATTGACTTACGGAGCCTCCCCAAGCGCGTGACCCAGTGTGAATCATGACGACCACTTGGCCGTCGAATAGGCCCCAGGCTTCTGCAATCTCGCGGTTCTCATCCACAATTTCTATCGCCTGAATTTCTGCAAAATGGTTCCCATTTCCTAGTGTTCCTAACTGACGGTGTGAGCGATGCCAGATTTTCTCTGGAAATCGATTCAGCACATTTTCGTCAAGAGTGAACTTGCTGCGTTCCACATGGGTGAGTGAAGTTGCCTTGCGCGGTGTATAGCCGTCTGGTATATACTTTTTCGGTAAACCATGCAACCCCTTGGTCACTACATGCTCCAACCGAATATCAGAGAAATGCCCTCGCGCATGATCTTCTACCGGCAAATATTTCTCTATGGCTCTCACTAGCTTGCGGCGCAATTTCACGTCCTTGAGCTCATCTTTATGCACATTGGTCATATGAACTCTCATCCCGCAGCCAATATCGCTGCCAACAATGGAAGGCGACACATAGCCGTCTTCTGTATTCCACACAGCTGTCGTTCCAATGCAGGTTCCTATGCCGACATGGACGTCTGGGGTGTAGCTCATATACACCTGATTAGGAATCTGCAAATTGTTATTGGCCATCTCAAACACTTTATAATCCAAATCTCTAAACAGGGTAGGCCCTGCGTACACATGCACAACGCCCGATGGGAGTTGCACCTGCTGATAATAGGTTTCGTTTTCGTTCATGTCTGACTTTCCTCTCTATGAACCCCAAACCTCCCTTAACGCCTCGCGGAATAAAGCATCTAATGCTGCATCCTGCTTCTCTTCTGAGGCAGGGACTTGTTTAGCGGTTTCTTCAAAATAAGCAATTTGTCGCTCTAAAAAATCGTTAATCTCTATTATTTTCGGCTCTAAGTCCAATTCGACGCCGGCCTTCTTACGCACTAACAAGGTGTAAATCTCTTGTTTCAATCTCGATGCTGGAACCATTGCTTCCACCAGCTCTTCGAAATCCATCGGCGGCATGCTGCCTTTCTCCTCGATCCACTGACAGGCTAGCACCGGACGCAGCACATAAAAGTACTTCTTAATCTTCACGTAGTCACCTTGCAAATATTCGTGAAAGTTACCTTTTGCCATATGCAGATAGTGGTACATACTGGATCGCGGTGAAAAGGTTAATGGCGACATCTGACGAATTCGTTCGGTCGCCTCATATTGTTCCACATACTTAATTGGGGATTGCAGCCATTCGAGCAACGGCGGATTCGATTTGCGAAAAAGATTTAAAGCCTTCTTCAAATCCCAACCGTTGATATCCAACTGATCGCTGATCGGACACTCGATGACATCTCTTTGAGTAAAAATGGATAAATACCAATCCACGGGTCTTACATAGATAAATCTCACATCATAATCACTATCCTTCGAAGGAAATCCCCAAGCTCGGCTTCCTGATTCACAGGCATACAAAATTCGAACGTTTTCATCCGTTTCGATCCGTTTTAATTCTTCTTTTATTTTTTTCAACTCTACTGGCATGGGTCTCACCCTTTCTGTTGCTAAATAAGAATGCAAAAAAACCATAGACCAACATCGTCCATGGCTGCACATGTAAACTTCAATAAGGCTAATTAATCATACCTTCGTATACGTTACAAGACCGGCTGAGACCGACGGAATACATCTTTTTCAATTGTCAGGTTGTTAGTTAAACGGCGAATCATATCCATCGGCCCCCTTTCCATTCATTTACAAACATCATACGATCCATACCCCGTGACTGTCAATCCACTTGGACCGGAAAGATTAATTATATGAATCATACCCATTAAAAAGATTTATCAGTTTTTGCCCGTTACCTTATCCCCAAGGAGCGAATTTAACTGCTCCAATAGGTTACCGCCACCGTTAAAAGAAATCGTTCCTATTTTGTCGCAGATCTTCTCAAGGAACTCAAGCTCCTTCAAGCGATAAAGCGTCTGATTCTCGTCCATGAGCTTAGCCGTGTTCATCAAGCTGCGCGCCGACGCAGTTTCCTCGCGTCGTGTGATCAGATTGGCCTGCGCCTTTTTCTCGGCAAGCAGAACCGTATTGAGAATATCCTTGATGTCACCAGGCAGGATGATGTCTTTCACACCGGCAGCTATGAACTGGACACCGTATTCTTGGCTCTTCTCATTTAGACGCGAGAGCACATAGGCAGCGATTTCCTGCTTCATTTTCAGCAAGTCATCCAGCTTGAGGGTTCCTACATATTCCCGCAATATGAGTTGCAACTGGATATGCATTTGCTCATCGAAGGATTTAATTTCAAGTGCCCGAAGCGGATTCAAAATGCGGTATTGGCACACAAAGTTGAGCCGCAGCGTCACTTTATCTTCAGTCATCATCTCTTGTCCCGTCAGGTCCATCTGCTGTTGGCGCAGATCCACGGTTTTCACCGTGACGGCAGTCGGTCCTCGCCAGAAATAGTACTTGCCTGGTCCAAGCTCCTTCTGTTTCACATGGTTGTAAAAGAGCACGCCGGACTCATGATTCGCAACATCAAATGTTTGATAAGTCGAAGCTAACTTCGCCAGCACTGCGCGATCGATTTCTGCAGGCAGCTCAGGATTTCGAATATCTACATGAAGAAATGTATGCTTTTTCAACCGATTCCAAAAAGCATGACTCCCTGCCATCAAAAGTGAAACGAACTTGCCATCTTCATAGTGTAGAACATATTCATGGTCTGGAACCTGAACAACATCGAGCTCCTCTACAAGCTGATCGTCGTGTAAAAACAGTTGCAAATCTTTGCCCGGAACGGAGAAAGGCTTGGATATATTCAGCATGACAACCGTATCCTCGAAAAAACGCGATTTCCGGTATGTCCCCGGTTGTAAAAGCTTGGCATAGCTGCCTTTACGAAAAAGCAAGCCTCGCTCATCTGCTTGGATCGTTATTTTTTTAAACATGTGAATCCTCCTTCATGAGTTGATCTTGTAAAATGGCGTCCTCCTACAGCTAGAGACGGAAACCTGCTTAAGAATCGAGGAAGTGAGCCTTCGAGATGGCTAATTCATGAAGCGAAGCACGAGCGAAATTACCGCTCTGCTGCTGTTCATTTCATTACCAGTGAGAGTCTCCCTTATTCGAATCGGTATCCACAGCTTGCAAAGTTCTGCTGCAGCGTGCTAAGAAAGCCACCGAAGACACCACCATAAGATCCGTTTAATTCATCAGTTTTTGCTCGAGTGGAAGTCGAGTGTTATACCATTATCGTTCAATACGATTGGGGAATCGAACCCCTACAGGGAGAAATATGCCGAATGAGCTGTACAGTATACAAGCACATAGCATGTGCGAGCACTGCGGAACTGTTAGAAATCCCAGCCTAGGTACACCCACTCATGCATAAATCCCAAATATATGATCAAACGTCTGTTGACGTCTATCAACGTTGCTTCTACACGCCTTTAATGACGGCCATTGGCTTACATACGGCCACTACGTCTGCTAATGATGCCCCTACAACACTATCAATAATTTGATCGACATCCTTGTAGGCTTGCGGGCATTCATCCAGAATCGTTTGCAGCGAGCGGTGGTTCACCAAAATTTCATCATCCGTGCCTACTTTCAAGGACTGTTCAAATTGATCTACGGTAACTAGCTCTTTCGTTGCTTTGCGGGATCTTGCTCTTCCTGCGCCATGGCAAATGGAATAGAAGTTTTTGATTCCCTCTTCTCTTCCTACCATAATGTACGAGGAAGTACCCATTGATCCCGGAATTAATGCAGGATGGCCCGTTTCCTTATAGGCGGGTGTGTTCAGAAAATGTCCCGGCGGCAGCGCTCTTGTCGCTCCCTTCCGATGCACAAGCATCGGTTGATTGCGATGAAACTCTTTTAACGCATAGTTGTGCATCAAGTCGTAGAGTACCGGCATTTCTAACCCCGAGCCAAACACTTCTCTGAATGCTTCGCGAACGCCATACGCAATCATATGCCTGTTGCTGACAGCGAAGTTCAATGCCGCATACATCAGGTTCAAATAGGTTTGCCCTTCTTCGCTGGCAATAGGCGCATAAATGAGATTGCGGTCTGGGTTCTCCACGCCCCAGTTATACATGGCTGACCGGAATACCTTCGTAAACTCCTGTCCCAGCATGGCGCCCCAAGCGCGTGATCCAGAATGGATCATAACCACGACTTGACCATCGAATAATCCCCATTTGGCAGCAATGTCCTTCTGAGCGGCTTCAACTTCCAAGTACTGAATTTCGATAAAATGGTTTCCACCGCCGAGTGTACCTAGTTGTCCATGGGCATACTTGAGAATTTTGGCAGGTAACTGTTCGAGATAGCTGCTCTCGAATTTGAAGGTGGACTCCTCAACGTGAGTGATCCATTGTTCATCAGGCACATAGCTTTCAGGTAGTCCTTTAAGTCCATGCTGGACCACACTCATCAAATCAATATCCATATAATGCGTATTCGTGCGCTCATTCGTTGGTACATATTTTTCAATTGCTTTAATTAATGCTCTTCGTACATCTTTATTTTGAATATCTCGCTTATGCAGAGGCGTTGTATGAACCCTCATTCCGCAGCCGATATCAGAACCAACAATGGAAGGTGAAACGAACCCGTCCTTCATATTCCATACTGCAGTTGTCCCTATGCACGTTCCAATACCTACGTGTGCGTCAGGCGTATAGCTCATATATACATTGCGCGGAATGCGCAGATTGTTATTTGCCATTTCATAAACTTTAGCTTCAAAAGATTCAAATACTTGCGAGTTGGCGAAAACATGCAGTTGCCCATGTGACAATGCCACTTCGTGATGGTTACTTCCGTGTTGGATTGATTTCATTTCCATTGTTGAACCTCCAATAACAATCTATTCTGCTGCGACTATTCGCAAGCTCATTACTCGTTTGTCTTACAAGTTCTATAATCGCAGCTTTGGGGACAAACGAACATGGCGAAAGTATGACGACGTGCGAAAAGTTTTCCATTTTCTCCATCTTACACCCCTGTTACAATAGAAGAAGGTTGAATTGAACAGCGAGGGATTGACATGGCTAAGGAAAGCTTTGATAAAGAAATACAATTTTTGCGGATGCTTGTCTTAACAAGCGGCGCTTATAGTCGGCAGCAGTTTGCTGAAAGACTCGGCATTTCCGTCCATACTTTTGATAAAACATTGCGTCATCTAAAAGAAGTTGTTGCTGCCACCTATCAGCAAATTCCAGAATCTCAAGGCAAAGAGTTTGCCGAAACACTTCGTTACAGCTATTTCGATTCGGCAGATCCGATGCTGCTCTTTCTATTTCGAGCAAAGTCAGTGAAAGAGACAGAAAGCCAAAGAATTTCCTTGCTCTTAGCTGCCATGAATGAAAAAGCACTAACGACGATGGAGCTTCTCGACGTATGCAGTAACAGCCTGCCCGCGGAAAGCGCGCAGCCAGATGAAAAAACAATTCGTAACGATCTCAAATATTTGGAGGAAGTCGGCGTCATCATGAAGGAGCCGGGACCACGCCCTTTCCGTTATCGGATACATAACGACTTCGTTCAAGAGCTTACCGCAGATGAGCTTATTGACCTTTATGATTTCGTGGATGTCATGGCGAATACACAGGTGCCATCTGTTCAGGGCTATTTATTGCGAGACGGACTTAAGAAGCATATGAACCGTTCTTCGCCCTCCCTTGCTTCCATCGATCCTTTTCTATATAAATATCATTATTATTCTAGAATATTGGATGAAGCACACTTATTCACACTGTTGAAAGCAATAAGAAGCCGCAAGAATGTACAATTCCTATATTTTTCACCTAAAAATTCGCAAAGCTACGCCTCCAAAAATACGAATCCATTGTTTGAACGCGACATGGAGGGCAAACAGGAGAACACATTACCTCTTAAAGTCGTCTACGATCATCAGTACGGACGATGGTATCTGCTATCTTATAACACAAGGCACGGCATCAAAAAATACCGCATGGAGGGCATTACCCACCTCGAAGAAGGCGAATCCGCTGACCCTGATATATTTGAAGAGCATTTAAAGGAGCTTGAACAAAAGATAACGTACAGTTGGCTTATTGATACGGGCCGTCCTGTGACGGTGCAGGCACGATTCTTTAATCCAGGAGATTTGCAGCCTAACTTTATTAAAGAGCGGGTATGTCTTCAAGGTCAATGGGGACAAATTATGGAGGAAACAGAGGAAAGCTTCATCTTTGAAATTGTGGTCAATGGAACAACCGAAATTAAACCGTGGTTACGAAGCTTTGGCTCAAGCTGCGAGGTGCTCACGCCGCATTCTTTGCGGAATGAGATGCTCACGGAGTGGAAGGAGATTATCGACTATTATGAATCTGTTTGAGAAGATTTTTAACTATCAAATTATTTCAAGGCTTGAGAACACGGGTACTTTTATGATTACCGCTCAGGAAAGATCATGGCTCAAAACGATGCTAGCCCATCCCTCCGCTTCAGAGGCATTCACTCCTGATACGTTAGAGAAGCTTCAAACCGTGTTAACGCCTGAGCCCTCACTTGATCTATCTGAAGTATTTATAGAAAAAGCTAATAGTGTTGAAAAACAAGTTTATCATCCACTACTCCGCACGCTGCGACGTTTTATTATGAACAAAACCGGGGTTAAGCTAACGTATAGAGTGAAAGATGATCGCCTAGTTAAGAATGAAATGGCTTTCCCTTACAAGCTGGAGTATTCACTTGTAAAAAAAGAATGGTACCTGCTTTGGTACCATCTTCGTCACAGAGCTCTCATGAGCACAAAGCTCCAAAAAATTGATGATTTGCATGAGCTACCTGTTTCTTCTGAACAGGCAGGGCCCATTGTCGCGAATATTGAAAAATTGCTAGAGAAGCGTCAGCAGCATGCTACCATTGAAGTTATAAAAGCTTACCATCGTGAGCTATCGCGGATCTTATATGCCTTTTCTTGCTTTGAGAAGAACGTGGCGTACGATAACGTGAATGAAACTTATACGATTCGCTTAACCTTTCTCAGTAATGAGAGCGAGTATGTATTGTCTAAGCTGCGCTTCCTTGGTAAGCGGGTTAAAGTCATAGATGGAGACTATCTCAAGCGAAGAATGCTTGAGTCAGCTAGGAAGGCTTACCAGCGCTATGAGGTTCTTTAAGTTGTCTTTTGTCCCAGAAGAAGACTAAGGGTAATTATAATATTGTTTTCTGTTTCCAAAACAACCGCATGCGGGTTCTTCATTCCATAATCATCGAATGTAATCACGGTGCTTCCTCCAAGATTAATGACGCCTTGATTATACACGGCATCCGTTTTAAACGTTACATCTTTAGATTTATCTTTAACTGTAAGAGTTCCAGTCATGTTAAAAGAAATCTTTTCGCCTTCTTTCCATTTCTTGGGAAATTGGTCGATCGATTTCAGCTTAAATTTGGCCTCAGGGAAAGCTTGGGCATTTAAAAAATCCTCACCCTTAACATGCCCATCTCTTTGAGAATTACCCGATTGCAGATTATCAATACTTACGAAAGCCTCAGCGTTCATTTTCGCCGGATCTGTAACGTTCAACGTCCAGTTTCCTTTTACTGCACCGCCTTCGAAGTTAACCTTTTCCTTGGACGTAGTTATTGAAAAGTATACTTTGGAATCCGGCTGAATGCTCCACTCCTTATTCAAAACTCCTACATCTACAGTCTTAGTGCTAGCTGCATTTGAGGTGGCTGTCACAGGAATTGCCTCTTTTATCGTCACATGATTACCAGCGTAGTAGTCATATGCATAATAAGCCCCACCTAAAATAATAACCGCTCCAACTGCAAATCCGACTAACTTCTTTTTCATCTGTATTCCTCCGATTTGTTTTATAATTACTACAATTTCAGGATTGGATTTCATCTAAACAGGTAAATGAATCACTTCCCTACAAAACTACACGTTGTAGTGTGTTTTTACAATAGCAATCTTAGCTGAAATTTAGCTGAGTGTAAGCTTAAAATAACATTAAATTAAATGGTTTAGACATATTTCCACTAAGCTCCAGGATATAAGAAATAAAATAAACAGAAAAAAGACTGTTGAAATTAATCAACAGTCTTACCCACTTGCGTGAGTGCTTACATGTGCTTGGCAACGTTCTACTCTCCCAGAACCCTGCGGTTCAAGTACCATCGACGCTGGAGGGCTTAACGGTCGTGTTCGAGATGGGAACGCGTGGGTCCCCTCCGCCATCATCACCAAACGAGATGCTTCTACCACGAAACATCGATAAAACAATCAGGCTGGCTTGCACCCTGAAAACTAGATACGAAACTTGCGTAAAGGGTGAATCGCTTGCTGCTTGTTACTACAGCCGCTCTGCTTCTTAGGAAAGCATTCTTGGTTAAGCCCTCGACCGATTAGTATTCGTCAGCTGCACACGTTGCCGCGCTTCCACCTCGAACCTATCAACCTCGTCGTCTACAAGGGGTCTTAC
>NZ_JAAIKC010000007.1 GCF_010820665.1 Paenibacillus sp. SYP-B3998
CTTGATACTTCATTAAGGATAATGAGTTTTTCCGCAGCTCCGTATTTTCTTTTTGACATGAAAAAGCTCCCCTTACAGCAACAGGTTTTATTATTTCACCTGTCTACCGTAAGGGGAGCATATCAGTATCCTCTGTGATGGCTGCTTTTTCTTTTATGCTCTCAGCTCGAGAAGCTTCTGTTCGGCTTGTGCCTTCTGATGCTTCAACCCCTCAATTTACCAAGCAACTTAGCATTGGAAGTGTCAATTGCGATTGAGTCCAAGATGTTCGTAATCTGACGCTCTTCAACTTTTCCAGAAAAGTACCCACAATATCGTTACCGTTGGACAATCCAGTGATGGGTAGCATCGAAGCTTTCCTTCTATGCATCTTATCGATTCCACATGTGGTAAAATAAGCGAATCAAGACCAGAAGGAGAATCCGTATGCAATCCAAAATATTAATTGTTGAAGACGATAGGGAAATTCACGAACTACTAATGACCTGTTTGCATAAAGAAAATTATCAAACTGTATCCGCGTATGATGGAGAAGCAGCTCTTCATCAGTTGAAACAGTCAGATTTTGAGCTGATCATACTGGATTTGATGATTCCCAAGATTGAGGGCTATGAAGTATTACGGCGAATTCGCGAAAAACACAACATCCCCGTCCTGATTTTGTCAGCTAAAGGGGAAGAGGTTGATAAGATGATCGGGCTTGGGCTTGGTGCCGATGACTATGTAACCAAACCTTTTGGGCTAGGGGAACTGACTGCCAGAGTCCGGGCCATGCTGAGACGGTACTTATACTTAAATCACAACACATTCACCGATACATCTGCGATTGTGAGACATGGCGATATTGCTATGAATTATCAAACTTATGAAGTGGAGGTTGGGGCATCGAAAGTAACACTGACCGCCAAAGAATTTGATATTCTAAAGCTACTTCTGTCACATCCTTCCCGTGTGTTCACAAAATCTCAAATCTATCAAGCGATTTGGAAGGAAGATTATTTAACTGATGAGAACACGGTCACGGTACATATTCGTCGTTTACGTATAAAAATTGAACTAGATCCATCCCAACCCAAATATATTCAAACGGTGTGGGGAATCGGTTACAAATTAGGAGAGGTTTAAAACTAATGATCCTCTATATCTTAATCTTTACTAGTACTATATTAATATTGGTAAGCAGTTTTCTCGCTATACGGCAGTGGAACATGAATCATCAATTAGCGCGTTCTGCAGCAAGTATTGATGAGATTCGCATTGGAAGCATCAATCAACGAATTCGCATCCCTACCACCAACGTTCACTTAAGTGAACTGGGTGGGAGCATGAATCGCCTTCTCGATGAATTCGGACTCAATATGGAGAGATTAAGATTACTTGAGAATGAACGTAAGAGCATGATCGCTCATCTGTCCCATGACTTGCGCACGCCTTTGACGTCGATGCTCGGTTATGTTGAACTATTGCAGCAGGATCAGACCCTAACAGAGATGGAACGGCAGCGTTATCTTCATATCATCACTGCAAATGGAAATAAACTGGATACATTAATCCGCGATTTTTTTGAATTATCAAAGCTTGAATCCTCCGACATACCGCTAGAGACTGATCGAATCAATATGATTGGGATCGTTCAAGAAGTTATTGCGTCTTTTTATCATCAATTTCAACATGTGCAGCTATCTCCTCAATTTAAATTTCCATCCTACCCCCTATTCGTCTTCGGAAACAATCACGGCATTGAACGAATATTGAATAACTTGTTTTCCAACGTACTCAGGTATGGCGCGACTGGGGGCATATTTGGTGTTGAGGTTAGGGAAACTGCAGAATGGGTGCATGTCGACGTATGGGATCGTGGTCAGGGAATCGATGATATGGATATGAAGTATATTTTCGAACGATTGTATACAGGAAGAGCATCAAGAAATATGCAGCAGCAAGGGAATGGACTAGGTCTTACGATCGTTAAGCGATTAGTGGAGAAGCAAAATGGCCATATTCAAGTAAGTAGTATCCCGAATGAGAAAACATGTTTTTCCTTTTGTCTTCCTAGAGCAACGTAAGAAAAATGTAAGAAGTAATTAATTACCATGTAACTACCTATATGTATAATGAAAATCAACCTAAGCGTTAAACTCATAGTGGAAGGTTGATGAATAATGGAAGAGATACTAAAAATTACAGGTCTTACCAAAAGGTACAAGAACTATACTGCTGTCGATGACCTCAATATTTCAGTAAAAAAGGGAGAGGTCTATGGTTTTCTTGGCCAGAATGGAGCCGGCAAAACAACGACAATCCACATGCTACTGGGATTGATTCAACCAACCTCAGGTTCTATTGAGCTATTCGGGCAGTTCGTAACAGGAGGACGCGCCTTGGCTTTTGGAAGGGTTGGTTCGATTATCGAAATGCCCGGTTCATATCCCAATTTGACCGCTGTTGAGAATTTAGACATTCATCGGCGGCTAATGGGTATGGGAAATAAAGAATGCATAGAAGAATCATTAGCACAAGTAGGTTTGCTAGAAAACCGCAACAAAAAAGTGAAGAGCTTCTCTCTTGGAATGAAGCAAAGATTAGGTATTGCCCGAGCTTTGCTCCATCATCCTGAGCTTCTGATTCTCGATGAGCCGACAAATGCTTTGGATCCCTCTGGCATTAAAGAGGTTCGCCACTTAATAATGGAACTCGCCTCAAAAAGGAACATCTCTGTGCTGGTATCAAGTCATATCTTAAGTGAAATCCAACAGATTGCAACAAAAATTGGTATTATTCATAATGGGAAATTGGTCCAAGAAATCGACCAACAGTCTCTTCAGATGAAAAACAGACATTGTGTGGAGTTCAAAGTAAGCAACGAACGGAAAGCGGCTATGCTATTAGAGCAAAGGTTAACGATTAGTGATTACTCTGTACCTTCTCCTGGCGTGATTAGGATATTCGAACACTTATCCGAAGCATCTCTCATCAATAAGACCTTCGTTCAACACGATATTGATGTATTGGAGATGATCATGGTGCGCGAAACATTGGAGGATTATTTTCTTAACCTGACAGGAGGTAATTGGGGTGCTTAATGTCATATACACGGAGTTGTATAAGCTAAAGAGGACTAATGTGCTGTGGTTAATTATTATCGGTGCCGCGGTTCCCGCTTTGTTGAACTTGCTCGTTGAATTAGAGCATTTAGAATGGGATGAATTCTTCTATAACAATTTGATCTTTTTCACGGTGCTGACAGGTCCTGCATTATTTACGCTGATGGGAGGATATGTGGTTGCTCGGGAATATACGGAACGAACGGTCAATCAACTATTTGTCTATCCTTATCGCCGCTTCACTCTTATGTTTGGTAAATTGATTGTTATTCTCATCATGATGATAGCTACTTTTTCCTTGAATTTTATACTCGTTATCTTATCTGGTAACTTCATTAGCGATGAATTGTTGACGGGTGCGATTTTTCGAGAATATGCAGGTGTCTATTTATGGATGCTGGCCTTGATGGCTTTAACGATTCCAATGGCGATGACTGCAGGAATCGTAGGAAAAAGCTATATTCCACCGATTGTTCTTGGAGTAGTGGCTATTCTCATCGCTATGATGGTTTTCAGTGGAGTGGAAGATACGAACTCAAGTCGTATTATATTAGGCAGTTATGTTCCTTTTGGTTCGATGGTCGTACATATGGCGGACTTAATGGGGAAGTCCAACGTTGCTGTAGGCAATTACCTTCATGCTTTATACCCACATGGCATAGCCTTTGTTTTATTTTTTACATTTAACGTTATTTACTATTCGAGGTCAGAAGTGCATAGCGGTTCGTGATTATATTTGTTATGGCTGCTTTTATCAGTTCATGACAGACCTCAATATGCTTTTCGTAGACAATTTACCTTTTCCACATAGCTGGCGATGAACTTTTTGATTTCAGGAATGTCTCGCTTTACAATGTGGCCCTCGAACTGAGAAAGCAGTTGTCGCAGAGATTCCTCTGTGATGGCTGCTTTTTCTGTTTTTGCCTCAGCTTTGAGAAGCTTCTGATCAAGCTGAATCTTTGCTCCTCCAATTCTTCTAGTTTGCTAAGCAATGTAGCATTGGATGTACCGTAGGCGATGGGAATTTGTTTAGAGACTGCTATAACCAAAAGAAGTAATCGGCCTATTAAGGCAAAAACTGCACATATGTTCTGGAGGCACCACCATCTATTATTAAATTTAATCTGAATATTCGGTATTTTCCTTATGATTGTAGTAGATTTTACTTCAATTTGGTTACTGCAGAAAGAATACTCTAAGGGAAAGGGTATTAAAGCATGGAAAACCGGGGAAGTCCCTCATTATATAATGAACAATCCCTCTTTAGCAAAAACGTATGCTGAGCTTGTATGTCATTTTTTGAAAGATATTAAGCGAAATAAGCATGAATCTTCTGATAAGGTCTAAATAATAGAATTGGGTAGTGGAACAGGACGATTTGCTTATCATTTTCTTACATATTTGAGCCGTATTTACGAATCTACTTCTCTTAAATATTTAGATTTTTGTTATATCCTTAATGACTTACCCACCGAAAATTTAGAGTTTTGGAGATGTCATCCCAACCTAGAACCTTTTGTTGAAAAAGAAAATCTTGATTTTGCTGTTTTTGATGTTGAAAACGATACCGTTATTCATTTGATCCATAACAAAACCACGATTAACCCCCAAAGCCTTTTTCATCCCTTGATTCTGATTGCCAATTATTTTTTTGATATTTTCCTCACGATTTGCTTGATTTCTACAAAAGGAATATCAAGCAATCTCATGTACTTCTTCCTTCCGTTGGACTACGTTGTCTTGAGCGCTTGAAGCGACTTTCTAAAGAAGGTTTATTTCTGTTGACTGCTGATAAAGGGCATCAACTTATGGCTGAACTCGACGAACAACCCTCCCCTTCTTTAGTTTATCATGGTAGTTTTTCCCTGACAGTAAACTACCATGCGTTTAGACGATTTTGCGAGAGTCAAGGTGGACAAGTCTATGTTACTCCTCATTCGCACCAACACCTGAATCTGATGGGACTTCTGATGCTTCCAGATGCTTCCTTCTATACAAACACTTGTTTAGCTTTTGAACGATTTATAATTGGGTTTGATCCTGATGATTTCTATAGCTTAAACTCCATTTTCATGAAATGAAGTTGGGGCAGCTCATGTCGCTTTTTAGGCTCAGTGGCTATGATGCACACTCATTCAAACAATGTGTAGAACATTTAATTCAGATTTTGCCCGATTGTTCTTTCATTGAGAAGCAAGATATGCTTTCGATCATCCAATTGGTTTGGGAGGGTTATTATCCCATCGGAGACACCACGAATCATGTCGAAATTACAAACCGCTAATTCGTCTACGGCCGTGTCGGCAGATGAGATGTTGATTGGGCGGGGATATCGTCGAATCTTAGTCTCGAAGCCTCGATATTAAACCTCAGTATTCGGATTCCAACATTTCCCTGATTACTATGGACTACTTTAGATTACTGAAATGAGAAATGAGGGCTGGAATAAAACCCTTTTCTTTCCTAGATTACATCCTATAAACGACAACAATGAGCTGCGGATTAGCAGCTTTTTTAAATATTTTTCACGATTCTTGTCGGAAATCAGTTAAACATAGGACGAAAAAAGAGATTAGTGGCGCCTACACGTAAATAAAATGAGACTAGACAAGATATGGGAAATAATACAAAATAAATGGAAATATCATAAAAATCAATTATGGTTTATACACCAATTTGTAATATGCATACTCCACATACGATTTCGGTAATCGCCTCTTAGTATATACGCCTACAAGTTTTTACATCAAACCCCAAGAACTCGCTATCACACTTAATGAATCGTGCGCAATCATCTGAAAAAACTGAATTAACTCTACAAGCGAACCGAGAATAATGCTGAACTCCGTGAGGGTCCCGTTTTCGAAGATGAACTTTATCTTAACTGGAAAGATAGGCGTGCATCTGGAATACTACGTTACCCTATACAATTTGGTCTTTTACTTGAGTTAAAGGAGGTGATTGATCGAGCGAATAACCGGTTCATGAGCGGAGCAGCTATTTTTATTTGTAATTTCCAATTTAATGCATATTATACGTATTAAATAAAATTATTTATTTATTTCAAAAAATAAACATCTAAATGAATTATTTCAAGGGATCAGTCTCTGATTTTAGAACCAATGAAGCAGATAAGCACATGTTGCATTTAAATTTTCACGCCAGTATATATTCCCTTAGGGGACGTCATTCCACGATTACTTAAAGAGAGGGGCATTTATGTTTACACAGCAATTTCAAACCTTAAGCAACGTAATCGAGGCTAGAAGTACGTCGGAAGACAAAGGAATTACATTCATAGACGGTGACGATCAGGAGATCTATTTGTCTTATAAAGACATTTACAGGGAAGCACTCGGGTTTCTTGGCGAACTTCAGGAAAAGGGCGTCCAGCCGAAGCAGGAGGTCCTCTTCCAGATCGAAGACAATCAAAAGTTTATTGTCGCTTTCTGGGCCTGTATTCTGGGGGGCATGTATCCGGTGCCGATCAGCGTCGGCAATAACGATGAGCACAAGACTAAAGTATTGAAAGTCTGGGGCATTCTGAATCGCCCATTTCTGATCACTACCGAAAAGACTCTGGAAAATTTGAATCGCTTAAAAGCGAAAGAATTATTCACGGAGCAGCTTCAATCGCTACATATACATCATTTGATCATCCATGAAAATTACGGCGGGCGTTCCCAGGGAAAAGCAGTAAAACAGGACCCTCAGGATATTGCGCTCATTCAATTTTCCTCCGGTTCCACGGGGGATCCGAAGGGCGTCATCCTGACGCATCAAAATCTTGTATTCAATTGCTGCGGGCTCATCCATAGCCAACACATGGCTCCGGGCGATGCGCTTTTGCAATGGATGCCCTTAACTCATGATATGGGCTTAATCTGCAATCATTTGACCCCTTTTGTATTGGGTATCCAGCAGTTTATCATACCGACGAACCTCTTTATCCGCCAGCCTGTACTATGGATCAAGAAAGCTTCCGAGCATAACATTACCCACCTATCTTCACCAAACTTCGGATACAAGTATTTTCTCAGCCATTTTAAGCCGGAAAAAGCAGAGGACTGGGATTTATCTCGTGTCCGGCTGATCCTGAATGGGGCGGAACCTATCTCTGTCGAGCTTTGTCATCAGTTTGCCGATACGTTGGCTCCTTACGGGTTGAAACGGACGGCGATAACGCCAGCTTACGGGTTAGCGGAAGCATCTGTCGGCGTGAGCATCTCAGATCCTCGCGATGAGATCGTTACGGTATATCTGGATCGAAAACACCTGAATACTGGAGCAAGGATCGTGGAAGTGAGCGAGGATTCCGGGGTCAGTTTTGTGGGGAATGGACCGCCGATCCCCTACTGCGAAGTTCGCGTAACCAACGATAAGCACCGGCTCTTGGCAGACGATACGATCGGTCATATTCAAATCAAGGGATTCAATGTCACCAGCGGTTATTATAACAATCCCGAAGCGACCTCTCGTTTGCTGACGGATGACGGGTGGGTCGATACCGGGGACCTTGGCTTCCTGCGCGGAGGCCAGGTGGTGATTACAGGAAGAGCCAAAGACATTATCTTTATGAATGGCGAAAATATTTATCCACATGACATTGAGCGAGTAGCCGAGGAAGTCGAGGGAGTAGAGCTTGGGCGGGTAGCCGCCTGCGGAGTACGCCATCCGAGCGAAAATAAAGAAGAAATCGTACTATTTATCGTTTCGAAGAAAACCCTAGAGAAATTTGCCCCCATTGCCGCAGCGCTAAAAAAACATTTGAGCCGCAAAGGGGGATGGGCTATCTACGAGGTTGTCCCGATTAAGCAGATGCCCAAAACCACGAGCGGCAAGGTCCAGCGTTATAAGCTAACCCAGCAGTTCGAGGCCGGAGTATTCCAAGAAGTGTGCGATCAATTAAGGGTACTGATTGCTCAGCAAACTGAAGAGAAAGAGTTGCCGTTCACCGCATTCGAAGCGGAAAAAGCATTGCACGACATTTGCTGCGAAGTGCTCCAAATCAAACGAATCGATACGCGCGACAGCTACTTCGATCTCGGGGCGACCTCTCTACAATTGGCTCAGATTACGGAGCACATTGTTAACCGGCTCGGTCAGAACTTGTCTGTCACGGATCTGTTTGCCTATCCGTCCATTGCGGAGCTTGCCAAGCATATCGCTGAGCAAAAGAAGCAGATCCAGTCCGAGATCCCCTCTGCTCAAGCGGAGGAACAACGGGAGCAGGATGTCGCTATCATTGGAATGTCTCTAAATTTACCTAACGCGACAACGGCGGACGAGTTCTGGGCTAATGTCGTACAGGGGAAGGATAGCATAACCGCTTTCGGGGCAGAGCGGGTTCAGGATGCCAAGAATTACAGTGCGGCGCTCCGCTTGCATCAAACCGAGGATGAATTCGTGCAAGGCGGTTATTTGCATGAGATCGACAAGTTCGACTACTCCTTTTTTCGAATGAACCCGAACGAAGCACGCTATATGGACCCGAATCAAAGGTTGTTTTTGCAGTCCGCATTTCACGCGATTGAAGATGGGGGATATGCAGGAGAACAGCTTAGAGGCCGAAAAGTGGGCGTGTATGTCGGTTACTCGAAAGTCGGGCACGATTACGAACGGCTTCTCTCCAACGTGAAACCGGAACAGTTCCACCACTATATCGTAGGGAATTTACCGTCTGTGCTCGCTAGCAGAATTGCCTACTTCTTGGACTTGAAAGGGCCTGCGCTAACGCTGGATACGGCATGCTCGTCGTCACTGGTTGCTATTCATTTGGCATGCAAAGGCATCCTGAACGGAGATTGCGAACTGGCGATCGCCGGTGGGGTGCGCACTGTACTGCTTCCTGTCGGATTGGGACTACAAATGGAATCCTCGGACCGCCGAGCCAAAACATTCGACAATGAATCGGATGGAACTGGCACGGGAGAAGGCGTGGCCTCGGTCCTGTTGAAACCGCTCAGCAAGGCTATTGCGGACGGTGACCATATATACGCCGTGATTAAGGGAAGCGCTATTAATCAGGACGGAACCACCGTAGGCATTACCGCACCGAATCCGGCTGCTCAGACGCAGGTCATCGAGGATGCTTGGAGTGACGCGGGTATTCATCCGGAATCGTTAACATTTATTGAAGCGCACGGTACGGGGACAAAACTTGGCGATCCCATCGAATTTAATGGCTTAGCAAAAGCTTTTGAAAAATATACGAGCAAGAAACAATTTTGTGCCATCGGTTCGGTCAAAACCAACATCGGTCATTTGTTTGAAGCGGCGGGCATCGCCAGTCTGATCAAAGCCGTGCTGATGCTGAATGAGAAGCAAAATCCCCCGCTCGTTCATTTCAAGAAGCCGAATAAGCAAATTCGTTTTGAGACGTCGCCGTTCTATATAAATACGAAACTGACAGAGTTCGAGACTGCTGGCGAACCGCTTCGGTGCGGGGTAAGCTCGTTTGGGTTCAGTGGGACGAACGCTCATGTTGTGCTGGAACAATACATAGCGCCTGCAGCCAGTGCACCTGCAGCAGGTGATGGGCCGTATTTGTTTACAATTTCAGCCAAGACAGAATGGTCTTTACAGGAACGGTTCCGTCAATTTATTGATTTTTTTGGTAGGCATCCAAACGCGAATTTGATGAATGTGTGTTACACCGCGAACACGGGCAGAGCGCATCTTGAACATCGGATTGCGGTTGTCGTTACCGACCGACAGGAATTGGTGAGCAAGTTGAAGTTGGTTGCCTTAGGTGCTCGAGATACGCAAGGAGTTTATTGCGGATCGTCTAAAGCGTCGACGGATCCTGACCGCCATTCACCCGGAAATCCCGATGAGCATGAGCTAGCTGCGATGAGCCGGAAGGCCGGGCAGCTTGCACCTGGCATCGCAGACAGCGGCTATGGAACCGCAAGCTCACTTCACGCATTGGGCGAATGGTACAGTCAAGGAGCAACCATTCCTTGGGATGTTTTGTACGATAACGTGGATAAACAAAAGATCCCTTTGCCGCATTATCCTTTTGAACGAAACCGATGTTGGATCACATGGGAACCGCAGCTTGCGGAAAGTACAGAAGGGGGGATCCGTGAGGTGGCTGCTACTTATGATATACCGCAACCGCCCGGCGCTCGGCAAGCGTTTATTGAGGAAATCGCTGCCACGCTTAGGCAGATTATAGGCAAAGCATCGGGATTCAAACCCGAGGAACTGGATGAACAAGCCCATTTTCTCGAAATGGGTTTGGATTCGATCAATTTAGTCCAGGTCAAAAAAGACATTATGGATCAGTTCCAATTGGATATTCCCATTGCACAGTTTTTTGAGTCGATCTCCAACATATCCAGTCTGAAGCAATATGTAGTGGATCACAGCTATCGAGAACCGGCGCTTGCCGCATTAACCGATGAATCATGGACTGCTCCGATCAATTCTCCAACACAAAACCAAGGCCAAGCGAACTTGACTGTGGGAGCATGGATTTCCCCAACAGCCGAAGCAGTCCAGCCACAAACCATGGTGTCCGCTGCACCTGTCGGGTCGTTGGAAAGATTGCTGTCCCAGCAAATCGAGCTGCTGCAAGCACAGCAAAAAAGCTTTACGGATGTGTTGACGCAGCAGCTGACGCTGTTAAGCGGAGCCGCTTTGGCTGCTCCAGCTAAAGAACTGGTAGGAATCGAAGCACAAATGGGTTCGTTGCCTGCTGGTACCAAGACCGAAAAGGTTATCCGAATAACGTCGCCAGTGGCAAAGGCCGCCACAAACGAGAAAGAGGCCAAGCCGTTTATCCCATACCAGCCATTGGTTATCGGAGAGAGCAGCGGCTATACGACCCGACAAAATCAATTTTTATCCCAGTTTATCGATCTGTATACTCAGCGGACGCGAGAATCAAAGAATTATACCCAGCATACTCGGCTGGTCCATGCGAATAATCGCAATGTGGCCGGATTCCGCTCCTACTGGAAAGAAATCGTATATCCGATAGTGACAGAGCGGGCCTCGGGGTCGAAAATGTGGGATATCGACGGAAACGAATATATCGATCTGACGATGGGCTTCGGGGTCAATTTATTAGGGCATAATCCGGCGTTTATATCCGAGGATTTGCGTGGAACCATTCACTCCCATACTCCTCCTATCGGTCCCATGTCTAATTCAGCTGGCAGAGTGGCCGAGCTGATTTGCGAACTGACGGGGGTGGAGCGGGTTGCTTTTTACAACTCGGGCACAGAGGCGGTTATGGTCGCTCTGCGTCTGGCGCGGGCGGCAACCGGCCGTTCCAAAGTCGCCCTGTTTTCCGGCTCCTATCACGGCACGTTCGACGGGGTGCTTGCCGTGGCCGACCCAGAATCCGGGCATGGCGAGGCGCTCCCTATGGCTCCTGGCATCCCGGACGGGATGATGAGCGATGTGATGGTGCTGAACTATAACAACCCGCAGTCTTTGGAACTGATCAGGGAACATGCCCATGAGCTTGCGGCCGTGTTGATCGAGCCGGTTCAAAGCCGTAGGCCCGATCTTCAGCCCAAAGCATTTCTGAAGATGATTCGGGAGATTACCGAGCGGTCGGGTACAGCGCTTATTTTGGATGAAGTGATTACGGGTTTCCGGATTCACATGGGCGGCGCACAGGCATGGTTTGACATTAAAGCCGACCTGGTCACTTACGGAAAAGTCGTAGGGGGAGGCATGCCGATTGGCATTGTCGCCGGCAAGGCTGCGTTTATGGATGCTGTTGATGGAGGCATCTGGTCGTTTGCCGATGAATCGTATCCGGCCAATGCGAAGAAGAAGACGTTTGTGGGGGGCACGTTCTGCACACATCCGCTTACGATGAATGCAGCTCTGCAGGTTCTTGAATATTTGAAATCGCAGGGGCCAGAGCTGCTCTCGTCGCTCAACCGAAGAACGGACGAATTGGTTAAAACGATTAACGGCTTTTTTAAGCAAGAGGGCGTCCCGATTCATATGATCAATTACGGATCGCTTTTCCGTTTTGTCTCGTACGGTGACATCGAATTGTTCTTTTATTTGCTAATTAGCAAAGGGTTATACATTTGGGAAGGGCGCAACTGCTTCTTGTCGACGGCTCATACCGCCGAGGATCTAGCAAAGATTCTTGCCGCTGTGAAAGAAAGCGTGATGGAGCTGAGGGAAGGAGGATTTCTTCCGGATAAGCCACCCTCCCCGGACGATCAGGGAAGGGACAAGACAGCGCAGGCACTCCCTGCTTCCGATTCCTTTCCGTTAACGAAGGAGCAAAAACAGCTTTGGTTTGCCGCACAAGCCCGGCACGGTTGCGCCGCCGCCTTCAATGAGACGGTTGCGCTTCGAATAAAGGGTGATTTACAGGTGGACACGCTCAATCGGGCGGTGCAAACCATTGTGAATCGGCATGAAGCGCTTCGCACTGTAGTCGATGCCAGCGGGGAAGAGCAGCGGGTTCTCACCGAGGTCACTGTGGCCACCGAAGTGACCGTTTGTATGGAGGTTGCGCATGATGAACGCGAGCAGTGGGTCCGACAATGGCTAGAAGAACAAGGCAGGCTGCCGTTCAATTTAATATCTGGAATGCCACTTTTTCGCATCAACCTGCTCCGGTTAAGTCCGGATGAGTACTTGTTTACGGTCGCGTTCCATCATATTGTGGCCGACGGCTGGTCGATTGCTGTGTTTGTACAAGAATTGGAACAGCTTTACAGCGCGTACTTGGAAGGTCATACGGCAGAATCGCTGCCGACACCGACGCCATTCAGAGAGTTTCAGCAATGGCAGCAGCTTCAGTTGTCACGAGGCCGTACGGATGAGGTGATCGCGTATTGGAATAAGAGCCTGGATTCGCTCGTTTCGGCGGTTGACCTGCCTTCCGAGCATGGAGGCATGCGGCGGAGAACGTTTCAGGGGGAGCGGGCCAGTGTAAGGGCGGACTTGAAATTAACCAAAAAATTAAAGACGCTCAGCATCCAGTCGGGTAACAGCCTTTTTGTGACATTGTTAACCGCCTACCAGCTATTTTTACATAGACTAACCGGAAACGCCATGATGACGGTCGGCGTTCCGACCTCCGGTCAGGCGCGGATGGGGCGGCACCATTTAATCGGCAATTGTGTCAATTTACTGCCGATCGTCAGCCGGGTTGCCGATCATACGTCACTTGTGGAGCTTTTGCAGCAGATCAAGGCGAAAATGCAAGAGACCGAAGCCCTTCAAGATTACTCTCTCGCCGATTTGGCGGAGCATTTTACGGATCGCAAGGTTCCGGATATGAATATCATTTTCAATATGGACCGCCCGCTGAAGGGTCTGCATTTTAAAGGACTGGACGTCCGCTTAACGCCGACACCGATTCAATATTCCAAATACGACATGTTCCTTAACGTCATGGAAGTCGGAGGGGAGCTCTGGTTTGATTTTGATTTGAATGGGGATATCGCCGACTCGGCGACGCGCACCAAGTGGCTGGATTATTTCATGCAAATGCTGCATTCCATGGCGGACGGCCAACATCGGACGATTGCGGAGCTTTCCCTGCTTACGAGCGAGGAAGAAGCGGAAGCTGCCATCGATTGGCGCAGTCATCTCAACCTTCAGCTAAACGAAGCGGATGTCCTGCCGCAAGGTGCCATCTATTTGCTGGATGGTTACCTGAAACCTACCCCTATCGGCGTAATTGGCGAGTTGTGTGTCCAAGATCATGCAGGTGGGACGACGCTATACCACAGTGGTCAATTGGCTATTCGCCGTGCGGCTGGTGGGCTGCAGCGGATTGGTTCGGTTCAAGAGCGTATGCAGGTTGGGGGTCATACGGTCTATCTGCCCCTGCTTCAACGGTATTTGACCGATTCACTGAAGATTGAATCTTGTTTCATTGCGACTGGGAATGCGGAATCCGGGAATGGGCATACACTGGCGGCTTACGTGGCAGGAAATCCGAAGTCTCTAAATCCCGTGCAACTTCGCAAACAAATGCTTCAGGACCTTGCCGACCATTGGGTGCCTAAAGAGATTGTGATCGTCGAATCACTTCCGTTTACCCCGGAGGGACAAGTCGACCTGACGCAGCTCAGACTGGGAGATCGGCCCCGAATCGAATCTGCTCCACAGGAGCAGGGCAGCGACGCCGAAGAGAAGGTTCGCACGATTTGGCAGCATGTGCTGGGAGTGTCTCACGTTTATCTGGATGATAATTTTTTTGAAATCGGCGGAAATTCACTTGATGCCACACTGCTGCTCGTCCGGCTGCAGAGGGAGTTTTCCACAAAAATCCCGTTGAGCCAGCTGTTTCGTTCGCAAACGGTAAGGGCGCTCGCACGTTTTATCGAGCATGGGGAACAGCAAGTCGTTCTCCCTATCGTGACATTGGCGACACAGCCTTTTTATGCGGTGTCCGCTGCTCAAAAGCGGATGTATATCTTACATGCGATGGAAGTGGGGACGACTTATAACATCTCGGGTCTGCTAAATATCACCGGGGACTTGGATAGCTCACGTTTGCTCCAAGCTTGTCAGGAACTGGTGCAGCGCCATGATTCACTGCGTACTTCATTTGATGTCGTAGACGACGAAATCGTACAGGTTGTCCATGACACAGTAAAGTTCGACATTCCGATATCGGACGTTCGGGCGAAAGATCTCGACAAGGCTGCCCGCACATTGATTCAGCCCTTTGACCTCCATCAAGCGCCGTTGTTTCGGTCCCGATTATTACGAGTCGCTCCGGATCGGCATGTGCTGCTGCTGGATATGCACCACAGCATAGCGGATGGCTTATCGGTATCGGTGTTTATCGACGAATTAACCGATCTGTATCAAGGAAAACCGCTAGCTCCTTTGCCGGTGCAGTATAAAGACTTTGCTGCCTGGCATCGGGAACGATATGCAAGTGATCGTTTTGCGGAGCAGGAGAGCTACTGGCTGAGCACCTTGAGTGGAGAACTGCCGGTACTGGCGTTGCCCACGAGCTTTCCCAGACCACCGGTTCAAAGTTTTGAGGGGGCGGTCTTCCATCATGAAGTCGATCCCAAACTGATTGTGAATTTGCAGAGACTGGCAAACGAGACGGGAACGACGCTCTTTATGGTTCTGCTGGCGGCGTACAATGTATTGTTAGCCAAATATACGGGGCGAACGGATATTATCGTGGGTACGGCGGTTGCCGGCAGGGAGCATCCGGACATTGAACGGGCGATTGGCATGTTTGTCAATACGCTGGCATTGCGTAACTATCCATCGGCGGAGAAGCACTTCCTACCTTTCTTACAAGAGGTCAAGGAAGCAAGCCTGCTCGCTTTGGAAAATCAAGAGTATCCGTTTGAGGAGCTCATCGACAAGCTGGAAATCAACCGGGATCTGGGTCGTAATCCACTGTTTGATACGATGCTTGTGGTACAGAATTTTGGCATGCAGAAAGTCACGGCGGGCGGAATTGAATTCGCGCCGACGGAATTCAATCCAGGCGTCGCTCAAATGGACCTGATCGTCAGTGTGGACGAATGGGAAGGAAAACCAGTCATCCGTTTCAACTACTGCACGAAGCTGTTTCATGAATCCGCCATTCATCAACTGGCGCGTCATTATGTTCAGGTGCTTCTTAGTATTATTGATCAACCGGATAGCACCATTGCGCAGCTAGAGTGCATGCCGCCGGTGGAGAAGCAGGCGATTCTTCGGGACTTTAACCCGATTATGCATGCTGAATTGAAAACGCCAGAAAGCAGGACCTTGCATGCGCTGTTTGAATCGCAAGCCAAGCGGACACCGGATCAGCTTGCACTTAGCTTCCGAAATCAGGAGGTGACGTACCGGGACTTAAACGAAAAAGCCAATCAACTGGCAAACGCGCTGGTCAAACGGGGTATTGGTCAGGAAACGGTAGTCGGCGTGATGATGGAACGTTCCCTGGACATGGCGGTTGCCATTCTGGGTATTCTCAAAGCCGGTGGCGCGTATATGCCGATCGACCCAGCCTATCCGAAAGAACGAATCGGGTATATGCTCGCCGACAGCGGTGCGGTCGTAATGCTTGTGCAGGAAGGGTTAAAATCGGGCGTTGATTTTACGGGATCTGTCTTAAGTATGGCTAACGATGCGTGGTACAAAGAGGAGCAACGTTCGCAGCTGCACCGCTCGTATCCGAATAATTTGGCTTACCTCATTTATACATCGGGTTCGACCGGTCAACCCAAAGGCGTTTGCATTGAGCATAAAGCCATCGTCAATACGCTGCAGTGGAGAAAAGGAGAATATGCGCTTGGGCCTGGGGATTGCGTGCTTCCCTTGGTATCGAGCTCATTCGATGCGTTTGTGTCGGCGTTCTTTACTCCACTCTTGTCGGGTGCGGCTGTGGCACTGCCTACAGATGAGCAGATCGGGGATTTTCATGCGCTGAAATCGCTGATGCTGGCATGCAAGGTGACGCATCTGGTAGGTACGCCGTCGATCTATCTGCCGATTGTGGAAATGTTGACACTGCAAGAGGCAGCGCAGCTCAAGGCGGTGACGTTGGGTGGAGAACGGGTTACGAAATCGCTGGTGGACGCCTCACGCGCCAAAAATTCGAACATCGAACTGATCAACGAATACGGCCCGACCGAATACAGCGTAGTTACAACGATTCAAAGAAACTTACAGCCAGATGAAACCGACCATGTCGGCAAGCCGATTGCTTATACCGGCGTGCTGATTCTTGACGAACACAAGAATATGCAGCCGATCGGTGTTCAAGGGGAATTGTATATTTGGGGACGAGGGCTGGCCAGAGCTTATCGAAACAACATGGAGCTCACGAATCAGCGGTTTATTGCTCATCCGTTTCTGCCGGATGTCAAAATGTATCGAACAGGAGATTTAGCCGCCTGGCTGCCGGACGGCACGCTAAAGTTTGGCGGGCGCACTGATGACCAGGTGAAAGTCCGGGGGCACAGGGTCGAATTGGGCGAAATTGAAAACACGCTGCTGCAGCACGTAGCGGTGAAAGATGCCGCCGTCATTCTGAAAGCGTACGGTGATCAAGCGTACCTGTCCGCTTACGTTGTGTTTCATGCTCAAGCTGGACATACAACTAAAGAACTGAAACATTTTTTGACTTCCACTCTGCCTCCTTATATGGTTCCTTCTTATGTTACTGTTCTGGAGCAACTGCCTCTGACCGCGAATGGCAAGGTGGACCGAAAAGCATTGCCGGAGCCGGAGAGACTCACGGATGACGAATCGACGTATGTCGTGCCCCGAACGGAAACCGAAAGAAAGCTGGTCAATCTTTGGCAGGAACTGCTAGGGGTATCGCCTATCGGGATACACGATCCATTTTTTGAGATCGGGGGGCATTCGCTGAGCGCAACGCTGTTAATGGCGAGAATTAAAGAAGTATTCCATGTTCAGCTGTCGCCCAAGTCCGTGTTCAAGGCACCAACCGTCGAACAGCTTGCATTGGTCGTGCTGTCCGCGCAGCAAACCGATTACGACGAGATTCCAGAGGCCCCACAAAGCGTGTATTACGATGTTTCATCGGCGCAGTCCAGACTTTTGGCGATTTGGCATTTGGATGAAACAGGCATTGCCTATAATATGTCGGCAGCCCTGATAATTGAAGGTGATGTCAGCCGGGACAAACTGGAAGAAACGTTCAGACAATTGATTGCGAGGCATGAAGCGTTCCGAACTTCGTTTACGGAGGTCGATGGAAAACAAGTGCAGGTCATCCACGAGGATGTCCATTTCCATGTACCCTTCATCGAAGCAGAAGTCGGCATTGACGGAGCGGAGCCGCTCATCCGATCGTTTATTCGACCCTTTGACGTGAGTCAAGCTCCTTTAATCCGGGTGGAACTGATCAAGCTGAACGATGGTCGGCATCTGCTCAATCTTGATCTGCACCATTTGGTTGCTGACGGTACCTCCGTTGATCTTATTATCGAGGAATGGAACACACTGTACAATGGCGGCACGCTGCCTCCGCTGCGGATTCAATATAAAGATTACGCCGCATGGCTGGGATCGCAAGCTTTAGGTATGGCGGAACAAGAGAAGTATTGGATTGATCAATATGTAGGTGACATTCCCGTGCTCGAAATGCCGAGTGATAAGCCGAGACCGCAGATTCAAAGCTTCGAAGGCGACGTCGTGGCGGTCGAACTGTCAGGAGAACTGACACGACGTTTGGAGACGCTTAGCACACGGTCTGGTAGCACCTTATTTATGGTTCTTCTTGCTTCGTACCAAGTGCTGCTCTCCAAGTATACGGGGCAGGAAGATATCATCGTTGGTATTCCCGTCAGCGGCAGGTCTCATGCGGACACCCGATCGATTGTGGGCATGTTCGTCAATACGCTGGCGCTTAGAAACTATCCCGCTGCCTCCAAATCGTTCCTTCATTTACTGGATGAAGTAAAGGAAAGCACCCTGATGGCACTGGAAAACCAAGACTACTCCTTCTCCGATCTTGTAAAGAAGCTTCAACTGAAAAGGGATTTGAGCCGCAATCTGTTATTCGATACGATGTTTTCCTTCTTTAATACAGACTCGCAGCAGTGGAAAGCCAATGGCTTGCAGATGACCCCTTATCCGCTGAAGACCGGCATTTCTAAGTTCGATCTTGTGCTCAATATCGAGCAAAAAGAAGAACGGTTGCGAATTGAATTCGAATACGGAACAACCTTATTTTTGAGGGAAACCGTTGAAAGTCTCGCGGATCATTATCTTGCTGTGCTGGAGCAGGTGACGGAAGAGCCGGACCGGACATTGGCTCAGATCGAGCTAATCGGCACCCGTGAAGCGGAAGCCATGCATGTCCGCTTTAACGATACCTCGGTTTCGTATCCCAACCCCAAACCGATCTATCAGTACATCGAGCGGCAGGCGGAGGTAACACCGGAAGCCATAGCGGTCATGTATCGGGGAGATAGTTTGACGTACAGCGAATTGAATCAGCAAGCGAACGAAGTGGCTCATCGGTTGATCGGTCAAGGAATTGGAGCGGGACATTACGTGCCTGTCCTCATGGAACGGAGCTTGGAACTGGTCGTCTCGCTGCTGGCTGTTATGAAAACGGGGGCGGCATTCTCGCCGTTGGACATGGAGTGGCCTGTGGAACGTTTGCAAAGTGCACTTACCGACCTGAATAGCCCTTTCCTTCTTGCTCACCAAGGTTTGCCGTTTGAAGAAGGACATCTTCACGGTGAGTTTCTAAACATCGATTGCCGTACATTGTCCGGAGTGGTCGACAACCCGGCGGTCGCGATTGATGGGCAGGCACCGATTTATGTAATTTTCACGTCTGGCTCGACAGGCAGGCCCAAAGGTGTAGTCGTCCCGCATCGTGGCATCACGAATCGGTTCTTATGGATGAACGATTACTTCGGAAGCGAGGCGGCGCAAAGTGTCCTGCAGACCACAAACCACGTGTACGACAGCGCCGTTTGGCAATTATTCTGGCCTTTGACGAACGGAGGGCGTACGGTGTTACCGGAAACGGGTATGACCGTAAACGCCGATTACATGGCCGGTCTCATCGACAAAGCTCAAATCACGATGACAGACTTTGTTCCTTCTGTGTTTAACACAATCGTTAACCAGCTGGAAGAACAACCGGCTTTGCAAGGGAAGCTGTTATCGCTGAAGCAAGTCATCGTAGGGGGAGAAGAAATTACGCCTTCTACCGTGGGGAAATTTAGAGGCATACTGCCTCACGTCCAAACCACGAATTTATACGGTCCGACCGAGGCGAGTATCGGCTGCGTCGCCTACCGGATCGACGGTCATGAAGAGCGGATTCCGATAGGCCGGCCTATCGCCAACACTAAAGTATATATTTTGGACGCGCATCTCAAGCAAGTGCCGGTTGGTGTCGTGGGTGAAATGTACATTTCGGGCGTGCCGCTGGCGATCGGTTATTTGAACGATTCCGAGAAAACGGCATCCAGTTTTATAGACAATCCTTACGCGCAAGCATCGTACGAAAAGCTATATAAAACTGGAGATTTGGCCAAATATTTGCCGGATGGGAATATTAGTTTTCTAGGCAGAGCTGACTTTCAGGTAAAAATCAGAGGATACCGTATCGAATTGCAAGAAATCGAATACCGACTGCTTCAATGGGGACGGATCAAGGAAGCCGCCGTTATGGCGCTCGAGCATAATGGAAGTGCGCTGTTGTGCGGTTACGTGGTATCGGCAGAGGCAATTCCTTCGGATGAAATCAGGGCTTATCTGGCAACTGAATTGCCGGAGTATATGATACCGACGGTGTTCGTGTCGTTGGATCGAATGCCGATCACACCGGGAGGCAAAATCAACCGGAAACTGCTGCCAGAGCCGGATTGGCACGAGGCCATCAACGATGATTACCAGGAGCCAGCCAACGAAATCGAACAACTGCTTGCTGATATTTGGGAAGAAGTGCTGTCTGTAAAGCCAATTGGCACCAATCATAATTTTTTCGATCTTGGCGGCGATTCCATTAAAGGTCTGCAAATTATATCGCGGTTGAACCACCGTGGGTACAAGCTGGATATGAAAGAATTGTTCCAGCAGCCCAAAATCAAGCTGTTGAGCAAATTTGTGAAGCAGGGGACCCGTATCGCGAACCAAGAGGCTATCGAAGGAGAAGTCCCGTTAACGCCGATCCAACGGCGGTTTTTTGAGACGCAAATCGCCCATCCGCATCACTACAATCAGTCCGTCATGCTCTTCCGTGCCGAAGGATTCGATGAACAGGATGTAGCAAGCGTCTTTGACTATATCGTTCGCCACCATGACGCGCTGCGCATGAGCTATCAATGGGATGAGGAGAAAATCGTTCAAATGAATCGCGGGCTTCCTACCGAATCGATTCAACTAACCGTAAAGCATTTCGATGCAAGCTTAACGTTAGAAGACGAAGTGGAACGAGCAGCAAACGAGATTCAAAGCGGCCTTCATCTTATAGACGGCCCGCTGCTCAAACTCGGGTTGTTCAAAACCGGAGACGGGGATCATTTGCTGATCGCAATCCATCACCTGGTGGTGGACGGGGTGTCCTGGCGAATCATTTTGGAAGACTTCGGGACACTGTATGAGCAACTCCGTCAAGGGCTGCCCCCGGCCTTGCCGTCCAAGTCGGATTCCTATCAATTGTGGGCCCAGGAAATTGTGAGCTATGCGGATAATCAGGCGCTTCAAGAGGAAATCGAATATTGGTCCGTCCTTGAACAAACGCACTGGGGACCATTGCCTAAGGACAATGAGCCGTTGTCCAATAAAGTGGCGGATAGCGCGGATCTGAGACTGGTCCTGGATGCCGAGTACACCGAGAAACTGTTAAAGCAAGTGAACCGGGCATACAATACGGAAATTAACGATATTTTGCTGACGGCCCTCGGGATTAGCATCAAAGATTGGGGCCATCAAGATACGGTCATGATTCATTTGGAAGGCCACGGCAGAGAAGAGTTATTGAAAGAAGTGAATATTTCCCGGACGGTCGGCTGGTTTACTTCGCTATATCCCTTCTTGCTGGATATGAGTCATACGCAAGATTTGTCCTATCAAATCAAAAGCATTAAAGACAGTTTGCGGCGTATCCCGAACAAAGGGGCGAGGTATGGCATTCTGAAATACGTCAGCAAGGCCTATCGTGATCAGCTCTCGGGGGAAGTGTATCCGGAAATCAGCTTTAACTATTTGGGGCAATTTGATTCACAACTAAACACCGAATGGTACACACTCTCTCCATTCGATGCTGGCGCGGAAGCGGGTCCGGACGTTGTGCGGTCGGCGTCGCTGGATATTAACGGGATGATTGAAAACGGTCAGCTTGTCATGACTTTCAATTACAATAAAGGCGAATACGAGCAAAGCACGGTCGAGCGTTTGATCTTCCGTTACCAAGAGCATTTAATTCGGATTATTGACCACTGCTGCGTCAAGCAAACGACGGAGCAGAGTCCTACCGACTTTACTTATGACAAGCTGTCAATTGACGAATTTCAGAACTTATCACAATTGTTAAGCAGTAAATTAAACCTGTAAAACATGGAGGTTTGTCATGAAAAACGTAGCGATCCAAAACATTTACCCACTGACTCCCATGCAGGAAGGGCTGCTATACCATTCCATTCTGGATGGGGGTTCCGAGGCTTATTTTGACCAAACGGTGATTACGCTGAACGAGCGGCTCGATCCTGGCTTGCTTGAACGAAGCTTTCAGGCGCTGGTGAACCGGCACGATGTCCTCCGAACAATTTTTGTTTATAAAGAAACGGAGCGGCCTTTACAGGTCGTTCTGGAAAAGCATCAAGCATCCATTCATGTGGAAGATATTTCGCATTTGACCGATGCTGAGCAGCAGGATTGCGTCAAACGGTTTAGCGAGCAGGACCGAAAGCGCCGGTTTGATTTGGAAAAGGATCTTCTGATCCGATTGTCCGTACTACAGCTCGGCGGCACGAAAAGCAAACTAGTGCTCAGCTTCCATCACATCATTATGGATGGCTGGTGCATCGGCACCGTGGCTAAAGATTTGTTCCAATTGTATCGGGCTTATGGCAGCAACCGCCCGGTGGACTTGGCACCGGTGTTCCCATACAGCGGTTACATCAGTTGGCTCGAGAAGCAGGATAAAGTCGAGGCGCTTTCGTATTGGAAGCAGTATTTGGAGGGAATAGAGCAGCAAAGCGCATTGCCGGTTGGTATCCAATCGGCAGGCTCCCAGGCGTATCAGCTGAATAATCGGATTTTCACGTTTAATCAAGCGTTGACCAAGCAGTTGGAGGCGGTCGCCAGACAAAATGAAGTCACGTTAAGCACGGTATTTCACGGGATCTGGGGGCTCCTGCTGCAAAAGTACAACAATACGAAAGATGTGGTCTTCGGTTCCGTCACTTCGGGCCGTCCCGCCGAGGTTGAAGGGGTAGAAACGATGGTGGGGCTGTTTATCAATACCGTGCCTGTACGGGTTGTAACGGAAGAGACGGACACATTCTCCGACATCTTGAAGCAGCTCCAGCACGCCATGATGGATGCAGGCAAATACCATTATGTTTCACTCGCCGACATTCAGTCGTTTACGCCGCTGAAGTCCGGGCTGATTCATCATATTGTGGCCTTTGAGAACTATCCTGCAGTCGCTGAACTTTCTGGTGACGAGGACCAACAGATCGTATCGATTGCTGAGGTCGAAGGCTTCGAGCAAACAAATTTTGATTTTAATATCGGCGTCATCCCCGGGGATGAGCTTCGAGTCAAATTTGCCTACAATCGTTTAGTTTATGAGCCTTCCGCTATAGCGAGGCTTGAGGCGCATTTGAAATATATTGCCGGGCAAATTGCCGCCGATCCGAACGTGCGGACGGATCAGGTTGAATTGCTTACCCCGGAAGAGCAGCAGTATGTGTTCGGCGAATTTAACAATACCGCTGTTCCGTTTCCAGATGATGCGACGCTTCAGCAGTTCTTCGAGGAGCAGGTAACGAGGAACCCAGATCGGGTAGCTATGGTGTTTGGTAACGAACAACTGACCTACCGTGCGCTCAATGAAAAGGCTAACAGGCTGGCTCGGGTGCTTCGGGAGCAAGGAGTGCAGCCGAACCGGATAGTCGGCATTTCGGTTTATCGCTCGCTAGAGATGATGATCGGCATATTGGCGATCATCAAGGCCGGAGGCGCTTATCTGCCGATCCATCCGGAAGATCCGGAAGACCGCATCCGGTTTATATTGCAGGATAGCGGCGCAAGTCTTTTGCTGACCCAACCGGAGCTGTTGAATCTATTAGCGGGTCTCGCTTCCGAATTTACCGTTCGAGCCATTGAACTCGAGCTCAGCGGAGATGGCAGCGATTTGCCACACGTTAATCAACCGGGCGATTTAGCTTATGTGATCTACACGTCCGGTTCTACGGGCAGACCCAAAGGCGTCATGATTGAGCATGCTTCGCTCATTAACCGGATTTCTTGGATGCAAAAGAAATATCCGCTAAGCCCAGAAGACGTCATTTTGCAAAAAACCGCGTTTACGTTTGACGTTTCGGTGTGGGAGCTGTTTTGGTGGGCTTGGGTGGGAGCATCGGTATGCTTCCTGCCACCGGGCGGAGAGAAGGACCCGGTGATTCTTGCGGATACGATTCAAGCCAACGGGGTGACGGTTTTGCACTTTGTTCCGTCGATGCTTGCCGTCTTTCTGGAGCATGTGGAACAAAGGGACGCCGCCTTCAAGCTGCAAAGCGTCAAGCGGGTGTTTGCCAGCGGCGAAGCCTTAGCGGCCTCTCATGTGAAGCGCTTTAACCGGCTTCTGCACCAGACTATCCAAAGCACGCTGCATAACTTGTACGGACCGACGGAAGCGACAGTGGACGTCACGTATTACGACTGCCCGGTATCGGAAGAACCGGAGCACGTTCCCATCGGCAGACCGATCGATAACATCCGGGCGTACATTCTCGATCATGCTGGCTGCCTGCTGCCCGTAGGGATTCCAGGAGAGCTCCATGTCGCAGGGGTTGGCGTAGCGAGAGGCTACGTGAACCGGCCGGAGTTAACCGCAGAGAAATTCGTAGCTGACCCGTTCGTCCCAGGCGGGCGAATGTACAAAACCGGCGATTTGGCCAGATGGCTGCCGGACGGCAACATCGAATATTTGGGGCGGATTGATCATCAAGTGAAAATTCGCGGATACCGCATTGAAGTCGACGAAATTATTGCGCTGCTTTTGACTCACCCCGATGTGAAGCAGGCTGTGGTCCTGGCCCGAGAGGATGAGACGGGAGAAAAGTATTTGTGCGCATATGTCGTGTCCGACCGGGAGCTGACGCTATCTGAGCTGCGCGGTCATTTAAAAGCCTCACTGCCAGATTACATGATCCCGGGACGGTTTGTGCCGATGGAAAGTCTACCCTTTCTGGCCAACGGAAAGATGGATCGGAAGGCGCTGCCGGAACCGGATGCTCATTTGAAAGGCAGCGAATACGAATCGGCACGCACGGAAACGGAGAAGGTGCTGGTCGATCTGTGGGAATCGGTTCTGAAGGTAAGCCCCATCGGAATCCGAAACGATTTCTTTGCTTTGGGCGGCCATTCCTTGAAAGCGACTCTGCTAATTTCAAAAATCAATCGGGCGCTCCACATTGAGATACCGATGCGTCAAGTGTTTGAACATCCGACGATAGAGGGGATGAGCCGCTACATTTCGCAAGCGTTGGGGAAAGAAACGGTGCCCGTGTTCACAGCCATTGCTCCGATCAAAGAAAGAGACGATTACCCGGTGTCCTTCGCGCAAAAAAGGCAGTTGATTTTACACCAGATGGAGGGCGCGGAGCTTGTTTATAACATGCCTTCTGCAATGCTCGTTCAAGGCGCGATCGACCGGGAACGTCTAGAGAGGGTATTCAGTGAATTGGTCGCCAGGCATGAGGCGCTGCGAACGTCGTTTGCATGGGTCGAAGGAGAGCCCGTACAGCGGATTCACAACGACTCCCAATTCCAATTGGTATACACGGTTATTCAGCCGAGTGACAGCCCGGAGGAAGAACAAATCGAAGCGGCGTTAAGCCAATTTGTTCGCCCCTTCGATCTGGAGCAGGCCCCACTGCTGCGTGCGGAGCTGGTGCAATTGACGGATCATAAGCATATTTTATTGGTCGATATGCATCATATTATTTCTGACGGCGTTTCCGTATCGATTATTATGGATGAATTTGGAAAAATATATCAAGATCAGGAGCTGCCGCCTCCGTCCGTTTCGTACAAAGCGTACGCCCACTGGCAAAACGAGCAGTTCGCTCAAGGCGCTTTTGCGGAGCAAGAGGCGTTTTGGCTGCGGACGTTGTCCGGAGAACTTCCAGTTCTGCAGCTGCCCACGGATTTCCCTCGGCCGTTGGTGCAGAGCTTCGTCGGCGGTTCGGTTACCCGCATTGTGGGCGAAGACGTGACCGGTCCGCTTCGGAAGCTTGCGGCGGAAACGCAAACGACGCTGTTTATGGTGCTGCTTGCCGCCTACAACGTTCTTCTGTCGAAATATACGCATCAGGAAGATATGATTGTCGGATCGCCGATCGCGGGCAGAAGGCATCCCGATGTGGAACGGACGGTCGGCATGTTCGTGAACACGCTGGCTTTCCGCAACTATCCGTCGCCGAACAAGACATTCAAAGCATTCTTGGCTGAAGTGAAAGAACAAACGTTGGCGGCTTTCGACCATCAGGAATTCCCGTTCGAACAACTGGTCGAAAAGCTGGCACTGCGCCGAGACGTAAGCCGAAACCCGTTATTCGATACGATGTTCGTCATGCAAAATACGAATCAAGAGCCGCTGCGTGCGGGCGATGCCGAATTTAAACCGATTGTGCTCAATCCGGGTGTTTCCCGGTTCGATCTGACGTTAAGCGCGACGGAGAAAGAGAGTAATCTCCACTTGGATTTCGAGTACAGCAGCCCGTTGTTTCTGCCGGAGACTATCGAACGGTTTGCCAGTCATTTTATCAAGACCTTGAAGTCCATCGCCGGGAACAGCGACCAAACGTTGGGTGAGGTATACGTTTTGACCGCACCGGAACAAGAAGTGCTGCTGGGTGAATTCAATGATACGGCGGCACCGTATCCGAAGGAACATACGATTCACGGGTTGTTCGAGGAGCAGGTGGAGCGGACGCCAGATCGGGTGGCGGTCATCATGGGCGAGGAGCAGCTAACCTACCGGGAGCTGAACGAGCAGGCGAATCGGCTGGCCCGGGTGCTGCGGGAGAAAGGCGTCGGACCGGATCGGATCGTAGGGATCGCGGTGCACCGGTCGCTGGAGATGATCATCGGCCTGATGGCGATCCACAAGGCAGGAGGGGCATACTTGCCGATTCAGCCAGAAGACCCTGTCGATCGCGTCTTGTTCACGCTTGAGGACAGCGGCGCGGTGCTCATATTGACGCAGCGCAAGCTGCTGGAGCCGCTTCGGCCACTTGGGGCCGAGCGCGAACTGCTTGGGATCGAGGATGCGCTGGAGCAGACCGCGGGACTCAGCGGGGCCAATCTGGAGCCGGTTAACGTCTCCAGTGACCTGGTGTATGTGATCTATACGTCGGGGTCCACGGGTCGACCGAAAGGGGTTATGATCGAACATGCGTCGCTGATCAATCGGTTGAACTGGATGCAGCACCGGATGCCGTTCGGCGCGGAGGACGTGATCCTTCAGAAGACGCCGTACACGTTCGATGTGTCATTGTGGGAGTTGTTCTCGTGGGCGATTCAGGGGGCGAGACTCTGCTTCCTGCCGCCGGGCGGGGAGAAGGACCCGGGATTGATCGCGGATACGATCGAAGCCCATGGCATCACGGCGATCCACTTTGTGCCTTCGATGCTGGGTGCGTTCCTGGACGTGGCGGAGCAGGAGAGTTGGTTTGGTCGGCTGGGGAGCGTCAAGCGGGTATTTGCCAGTGGCGAGGCGCTGATGAGCGAACATGTGAAGCGGTTCAATCACTTGTGGCGAGCGTCCAGCGGAGCGACGCTGCACAACCTGTACGGGCCGACGGAAGCGACGGTGGAGGTCGCTTACTACGACTGCCCGCCAGAGGAGGTGCCGGGCAGCATTCCAATTGGCCGGCCGCTGGATAATGTGCGGCTGTACGTGCTGGACAAGGCCGACCGGTTGATGCCGGTGGGCGTGCCGGGCGAGCTGCATATCGGGGGCGATTGCCTGGCGAGGGGTTACCTGAACCGGCCGGATCTGACGGCGGAGAAGTTCGTGCGGGACCCGTTCGCTGACGGCGGGCGCATGTACCGGACCGGTGATTTGGCGCGGTGGCTGCCGGACGGGAATATTGAGTATCTGGGTCGTATCGACCATCAGGTGAAGATCCGAGGTTATCGGATCGAGCTGGGCGAGATCGAAGCGGCGCTGCTGGCGCAGGACGGAGTAAAGGAAGCGGTTGTGCTCGCCCGGGATGACCGGACGGGCGCGCATTCCTTGTGTGCTTATGTCTCATCGGATGAACCATTAAGCGGACCGGATATTAAAGAACGGCTCAAATCGGCTGTACCGGACTACATGGTGCCAACGTACATCGTTACGCTGGATCGGCTGCCGCATTTGTCCAATGGCAAGGTCGATCGCAAAGCGCTGCCCGAGCCGGATGACACCCTGTTGACAACAGTAAATTATATGCCTCCGGCTAGCGAACTGGAATCGGTGCTAGTCGAAATTTGGCAGGAGGTGCTCGGTTACCGCCCCATCGGCACACTTCACAATTTCTTTGAACTGGGCGGAGACTCGATCAAGGCGATTCAGATTGCCTCCCGGTTGAGCAAGCACGGCTGGAAGCTGGAGATCAAGGATATGTTCCGGCATCAAACCATTGGCAACCTGACGCCTTACGTGAGGGCAGTCGAGCTGCAGATCGATCAGGGCACTGTCACTGGCGATGTTATTGTTTCACCGATACAGCAATGGTTCTTCGATCAAAACTTTGCTGATAAGCATCACTGGAACCAAGCGGTAATGCTCTATAGCGAAGGCGGCCTGCAAGCGGATGTGTTGGATCGGGCGCTGAGGGGACTGATCCAGCACCATGATGCGCTGAGAACGACATTCAAGGCTGAACAAGATGAGATTACGCCATATATCCATGGCTTGGATAACCCGTCTTATACGCTTAGAGTGACTGAGATCACCGATGAGCTTGCTGGAGCAGCAACGGTCGAAGGCTTCTGTAACGAAATCCAGCAAAGTATGAATCTGGAGCAGGGGCCGCTTGTGCAGGCGGGATTGTTCAAAACGCGAGCCGGGGATTATTTGTTAATAGCCATTCATCATTTGGTGGTGGACGGCGTGTCTTGGCGGGTTCTGCTGGAAGATTTAGAGGATGGGTATATTCAGGCGTCGCGCGGCGACAAGAGTAGCCTTCCGTCCAAAACCCATTCGTGGAAAGAATGGACTTCCCGCCTTCGGGAGTACGCGGACAGCAAACTGTTTCTTGCACAAAAGAGGTATTGGTCAGAGTTTGTCAATCAAACTGGAAAATCTCTGCTCCGCAATGAGTCTGCCCGGGTAAGACGGGCCAAAGACTTGGACACGTGGCGCGTTTCGTTCTCCAAGCGGGAAACTGAACGTTTGTTGACGGACGTTCACAAAGCGTATAACACCGAAATCAACGATATTTTGTTAACTGGTTTAGGACTCGCTCTGCGCGATTGGAACGATGAAGAGCAGTGGTTCTTAATGCTTGAAGGGCACGGAAGGGAAGAAATCTTTGAGCAGATAGATGTTACAAGAACGGTGGGTTGGTTCACGACCATGTATCCGATTCTTCTGGAAATGGGCCATCGTGCCGATCTGCCGCTGCAGATCAAAACGGTGAAAGAGCAGTTGCGGCGAGTCCCGAATAAAGGAATCGGATACGGCGTTTTGAAATACATGACCTCTCCTGAGCACAAAGAGGAGGTGGTCTTCCGCCTACAGCCGGAAATCCGGTTTAATTACCAAGGACATATCGAAGGCAGCTCGGCCTCCGCATTGTTCCGCAGTTCAGATTGGTCGTCTGGACGTTCGCTCAGCGAAGAGGCGGAAGCGCTGTTTGTGCTCGATATTAATGGCAGTATTGAGAATGGCGTGCTGACCCTGTCGATCGAGTACAGCCGACACGAATTGGAGCAATCTGAGATTCAACAGCTTGGCGAACGGTTGCATGCGCGTTTAGTGGAAGTGTCAAACCATTGCGCCGAAAAAGAAGAGAAGGAATTGACCCCGGCCGATTTGGGAAGCAAGGAGCTCTCGATCGATGAGCTGAACGATATTTTGGCCTACTATAAATGATCAAGGCCATGGGAGATGAGTTATGAGTAAAGACATGCAAATTCAAAGTATATTCCGGTTAACGCCGATGCAAAAGGGGATTTTATTTCATAGCTTAATGAACGAATCGTCTCACGCCTACTTTGAACAGGTATGCTTCACGCTGGACGGTCGGCTTGATGTGGCTTATTTAGAGCAAAGTCTTACACGCCTCTTTGAACGGCATGAAATTTTACGAAGCAATATTTTTCATCTCAACATCGAAGAGCCCAAATTGATTGTATTTAAGCAAAAACGGCCAGAAATCCGCTTTGATGATATTTCCGGAATGGATGAGTCCGCCAAGCAGCACTATGTAGCGCGCGCGCTCCAGGAAGATAAAGAGCGGGGCTTTGATCTGACGCGCGAGGAGCTGTTTCGGGCGGCTGTGATCCAATACGCCGAGAATACGTATAAGCTGATTGTAAGCTTCCACCATATCATCATGGACGGCTGGTGCTTGGAAATTGTATTCAATGAATGGCTTCAATTGTACGGTGCGCTTCAATCTCAGGAGGAGGTCCAGCTTGAACGAGTGCCTGACTATGAGGTGTATTTGAAGTGGCTGGAGAGGCAGGATCAGGAGGAAGCACTCACCTTCTGGACACAGTATTTGGAAGCATTCGAACATCAAAGTCTCCTGCCGATTACCCATAGCTTGGTCGCAGATGCAGCCGGTAAATATAATTTGAGCCAGGAGTCGGTTGTATTCGAAGCCGAGCTGACGGGCCAATTAGAGAAGCTTGCGAAAGACCATAAGGTGACGCTGAGCGCAGTATTTTATGCGTTGTGGGGCTTGCTCTTGCAGAAGTATAACAATACGAACGATGTCACATTCGGTGCCGTGGTGTCTGGACGGCCGACTGAAATTACCGGGGTCGAACAAATGGTGGGATTGTTTATCAATACACTCCCCGTCCGGATTCGCACGGAAAGCGGCTATCGCTTCGCAGAGCTTCTGGAACAAGTCCAGCAATCCATTGTAGATGTAAATAGATACCATTATGTTTCGCTGACCGATATTCAGTCGGCGAGCTTGTTAAAAAACAACTTGATTCATCACATTATCGCTTTTGAAAATTTTCCGGGTACCCAAGAGGTATCCGGACAAGACGAGCAGCGGAGACTGGCCGTTACCGCCACGGAAGGATTCGAACAAACTAACTATGATTTCAACATCAGCGTCATCCCCGGAGAAACGATCAAAGTTAAATTTACATACAATGGCCTGCTCTACAGCTCAGAGGCCATTCACAATCTGGGGCAGCATCTGAAGAACGTGGCCCGTACCGTGTCGTCCCACCCAGAACTCGCGTTGGACGCTGTAGAGCTTTTATCCGCACCGGAACAAGAAGCGCTGCTGGGTGAATTCAATAATACGGAGGCACCGTATCCGAAGGAACGTACGATTCACGGGTTGTTCGAGGAGCAGGTGGAGCGGACGCCGGATCGGGTGGCGGTCGTCATGGGCGAGGAGCAGCTAACCTACCGGGAGTTGAACGAGCAGGCGAATCGGCTGGCCCGGGTGCTGCGGGAGAAAGGCGTCGG
This sequence comes from Paenibacillus sp. SYP-B3998, assembly GCF_010820665.1. Lineage (GTDB taxonomy): Bacteria > Bacillota > Bacilli > Paenibacillales > NBRC-103111 > Paenibacillus_E. The sequence continues at coordinate 31,441 of NZ_JAAIKC010000007.1, forward strand.
ACCGGATCGGATCGTAGGGATCGCGGTGCACCGGTCGCTGGAGATGAACATCGGCCTGATGGCGATCCACAAGGCAGGAGGGGCATACTTGCCGATTCAGCCAGAAGACCCTGTCGATCGCGTCTTGTTCACGCTTGAGGACAGCGGCGCGGCGCTCGTATTAACGCAGCGCAATCTGTTAGAGCCGCTTCGGCCACTTGGGGCCGAGCGCGAACTGCTCGGCATCGAGGATGTGCTGGAGCAGGCCGCGGGACTCAGCGGGGTCAACCTGGAGCCGGTCAACGTCTCCAGTGACCTGGTGTATGTGATCTATACGTCGGGGTCCACGGGTCGGCCGAAAGGGGTTATGATCGAACATGCGTCGCTGATCAATCGGTTGAACTGGATGCAGCACCGGATGCCGTTCGGCGCGGAGGACGTGATCCTTCAGAAGACGCCGTACACGTTCGATGTGTCATTGTGGGAGTTGTTCTCGTGGGCGATTCAGGGGGCGAGACTCTGCTTCCTGCCGCCGGGTGGGGAGAAGGACCCGGGATTGATTGCGGATACGATCGAAGCCCATGGCATCACGGCGATCCACTTTGTGCCCTCGATGCTGGGCGCGTTCCTGGACGTGGCGGAGCAGGAGAGTTGGTTTGGTCGGCTGGGGAGCGTCAAGCGAGTATTTACGAGCGGCGAGGCGCTGATGAGCGAACATGTGAAGCGGTTCAATCGCTTGTGGCGAGCGTCCAGCGGAGCGACGCTGCACAACTTGTATGGGCCGACGGAAGCGACGGTGGAGGTCGCTTACTACGACTGCCCGCCAGAGGAGGTGCCGGGCAGCATTCCAATTGGCCGGCCGCTGGATAATGTGCGGCTGTACGTGCTGGATAAGGCCGACCGGTTGATGCCGGTGGGCGTGCCGGGTGAGCTGCATATCGGGGGCGATTGCCTGGCGAGGGGGTACCTGAACCGGCCTGATCTGACGGCGGAGAAGTTCGTGTTGGACCCGTTCGTGGACGGCGGGCGCATGTACCGGACCGGCGATTTGGCGCGGTGGCTGCCGGACGGGAATATTGAGTATCTGGGCCGGATCGACCACCAGGTGAAGATCCGCGGTTATCGGATCGAGCTGGGCGAGATCGAAGCGGCGCTGCTGGCGCAGGACGGAGTAAAGGAATCGGTTGTGCTCGCCCGGGATGATGGGCAAGGGGGGCATTTCCTATGCGCGTATGTTGCATCGGACCAGGAGCGACAGGAGCAGGCGTTGAAGGAACGGCTGAAGCTGGTATTGCCGAGCTATATGGTACCGACGCACATTGTAGTTTTGGACGGTTTGCCGCACTTGTCCAACGGCAAAGTGGACCGGAAATCGCTCCCTGCACCGGAAGGCCGCTTGCTAGGCAGTGAATCCATCGCCCCGAGAACGGAAACCGAGATAAGGCTTGCGCAGATCTGGGAAAAAACGCTCGGCGTATCCGGCTTGGGCATTCGGCACGATTTCTTTGAGTGGGGAGGGCACTCCCTGAAAGCGACACAGCTGATGACCCGGATCAATAAAGAGTTTCAGGTTCAGTTTACGCTGCCCGATATCTTCGGGAATCCCACGATTGAGACGATGGGGGCGCTTATTGCCGATCCGAAGGTTGAATCACAAGCCGTCGCCGAGATTCCATCCGCGCCGCTGCAAGATTATTATCCCGTGACCTCCATGCAAAAGCGGCTCATGGTGCTGCAGCATCTGGAAGGAGCGGAAACCGCTTATAACTTGCCATCGGCGATGGTGATCGAGGAGCCGCTTGACCAAGCGAGGCTGGAGGAGGTGTTCCAACAACTGATTGATCGGCACGAGGCACTGCGAACTTCATTCGAATGGGTTGGCGATGAGCCGGTGCAAAGATTGTGCGATCAAGTGAGTTTTCAGTTGGCGTCCGGGGACCTGTCAGTCGGCGACGGACTCGAGGAGGAGCAGATTCAAACGGCGCTGCATGCGTTTATCCGGCCCTTCGATTTGAGTGCTGCACCGCTTTTCAGAGCGGAGCTCAACCGCCTTTCGGACGGAAAACATCTTCTTCTGGTCGATATGCATCACATTGTTGCCGATGGTACTTCTATCGACATTTTGATGGACGATTTCTCGGCCTTGTACCGAGCCGAAGCACTGCCGAAGCTGCGCATTCAATATAAGGATTTTGCAGTTTGGCATAACGAATCGTTGAAGGGCGGGCAGCTCCGCGAGCAGGAGCAATTCTGGCTAAACGAGCTGTCTGGCGAGCTGCCGGTATTGAATTTGCCCACCGATTATCCTAGGCCGCAGAAGAAGAGCTTTGAAGGAGAGCGAATTGCGATTGAAGCCGACGCCTACCTGTTTTCCAAATTGAAGAAGCTCACCACCGAAAGCAAAACGACTCTGTTTATGGTGCTGCTGGCTGCTTATAATGTCCTGCTGCATAAATATTCAGGTCAGGAAGATGTTACGGTGGGGTCGCCGATCGCGGGCAGACATGTTCCGGATCTGGAAAAAACGATCGGGATGTTTGTTAACACGTTAGTTTTAAGAAACCGCCCGCTGCCCGAGCAGACGTTTTTGCAATTTCTTCAACAAGTGAGAGAAACGAGCATTCGCGCTTTCCAAAATCAGGATTATCCGATTGAAGATGTGGTGGAGCAGTTGGGCGTGCAGCGCGATATGAGCCGGAGTCCTTTGTTCGACGTCATGTTCTCGCTGGAAAACAGCGAATCGCCGGAGCTGCATGATCATGTGTTGTCCTTTAACCCTTACCCGCTGGAAACAGGCATCTCCAAATTTGACCTGACTTTGACGGCGGAGGCCCATGGAGAAAAGCTGGCTTTTCGTTTTGAGTATTGCGCCAAACTGTTTCGAGCCGAGACGATTCAGCGGATGGCCGTACATTATATTCGGTTATTGGAAGCGATTGTCGAGCGGGCGGATACGGCTATCTCCGACCTGGAGCTGCTTTCGGAGGCGGAGCGCTATGCGCTCACCACGGAGTTTAACAATACGGCAAGCGACTACCCCAAAGAAAAGACGCTCCAGCGACTGTTCGAGGAACAGGTGGAGCGGACACCGCACCGTACCGCCGTTGTTTTTGGGGACTTGAGGTGGAGCTACCGCGAGTTAAACGAGAAGGCGAATCGGTTGGCCAAAACGTTGCGGGATAAAGGCGTACAAGCGAATACGCGGGTAGCGTTGATGGCGGGCCGCTCGTTGGAGATGATTGCCGGAATCATGGGCATCCTGAAAGCCGGCGGCGCCTACGTGCCGATCGCGCCGGATTATCCCGCCGAACGGATCAAGCTGATTCTGAACGAATGCGGGTCGCCGCTGCTGTTGACGCAATCCCATGTCAGAGCAGCCTCCGACTTCTTCGGCGAGCAGGGCGCCAGCGGCTTTACCGGGGAAGTGCTGGACTTGGACATGATGGAGACGGACGCGTCTGGATACGCGGACAATCTGCCTTTGATTAATACATCGGGCGACTTGGCCTATGTGATGTATACTTCCGGGTCTACCGGCCAGCCGAAAGGCAATTTGACGGTCCATCATAATATCAGCAGAGTCGTGAAAAATACGGACTATATTGATATCTCGGAGCAGGACACGCTGCTCCAGCTGTCCAACTTTGTGTTTGACGGCTCGGTGTTCGATATTTTCGGCGCTTTGTTAAACGGAGCCAGTCTGGTGTTAATCCAAAAGGAAGAGGTGCTGGACCCGGAAAAGCTTTCTTCCTTGCTGCGCAAGGAGCAGGTAACGATTTTCTTCATTACCACCGCTCTGTTTAATACGCTGGTCGATACGAATATCGAGTGCTTTGGAACGATCCGCAAAGTGCTTTTCGGCGGGGAGCGGGTTTCCTTCCCTCATGTAAAAGAACTGTATGCGTTCATTGGCCCGGGTAAGATTTTGCACATGTACGGTCCGACGGAGACAACCGTATTTGCCACATGCTATAAAGTAGACGAATTGGACGAGAGCATGTGGACCATTCCGATCGGCAAACCGATCTCCCGCACCTCGGCCTATATTTTGAACGACAGAGGCAGCCTTCAGCCGATCGGTATTCCCGGGGAGCTATGGATTGCCGGAGACGGCGTTGCCCGTGGATATTTGGACCGACCGGACCAGACAGAAGAGCGTTTTGTTCCGAATCCGTTCTCAGTTGGGGAACGCATGTACCGAACGGGCGATATCGCAAGGTGGCTGCCGGATGGAAATATTGAGTTCTGGGGACGTCTGGATCATCAGGTGAAAATCCGTGGCTTCCGCATTGAGCTTGGCGAAATTGAAAAGCATTTGCTGTCCAACGAGTTTGTGAAAGAAGCGATCGTCGTTGCCAGACAAGATGCGTCGGGTCAAAAATACCTTTGTGCCTATGTGGTCCTGCACGCAGGCAAGAGCACGCGTCATCTCCGCGGTTATTTGTCGCAAAGCTTGCCTGACTATATGATTCCGGCAAGTTTTGTGGCGCTGGATCGTTTGCCGCTGACGGTCAACGGCAAAGTGGATCAAAAACAACTTCCCGAGCCGGACATTACATGGGATGCGTTAGTGCCTTACGAACCTCCGGCGACGCCGGTGGAAGAGGCGCTGACGGGTATCTGGGAAAGTGTGCTGGGCCGGGCGCATATCGGTGTCGGACATAGTTTCTTTGATCTGGGAGGGGACTCCATCAAGGCGATTCAGGTCATTGCCCGTTTGAACACGTTTGGACTGAAGCTGGAGATGAAAGATTTGTTCCAGTATCCGACTATTCGGACGGTCAGCCCTTGGGTTAAGCGTCGTACGCGGTCGATCGATCAAGGGGTTACGGAAGGGGAGGTGCCGCTCACACCGGTCCAGCGATGGTTTTTCGAGCATAAAAAGGAAGGCACCGATCACTTTAACCAAGCGGTGATGCTGTTCAGCCCGAACGGATTTGACGAGCCTGCTCTGCGAAAGTCGCTGGATGAGTTATGGCTTCACCATGATGCGCTACGGATGATTTACAACGCTCATGCCGACGGTGTGCGCCAATTCAACCGGGGCGCTGTCGGATGCCCGGTTCAGTGGGCCGTCTATGACTTTACCAATCGGTCCGATGCGTATCATGAGATCGAGAAAATCGCCAGCGACCTGCAAGCCGGGCTTGATCTAAGCGCAGGCAAGCTGCTGACGGCCGGTATCTTCCGCACGGATGAAGGGAGCCATTTGCTTCTGGCGATTCATCATTTGGTAGTCGACGGAGTATCGTGGCGCATTTTGTTGGAAGATTTGAATAGCATCTATTCCCAAGCGCTAGCGGGAAAAACGGCGGTGCTTCCGGAAAAAACTGATTCATTCAAGCTGTGGGCCGAGCAGCTTTCCGATTATGCAAACAGCCCATCTTTATTGAAAGAAATCCCGTATTGGACGCAGCTGGAGAAGACGGATGTATCGTCTCTGCCAAAGCGCGGTTTCAATATGAGACAAGATAGCGAAGCACCAAGGGCAAGTATTGCTGTTCGACTCCACGCGGCTTATACGCGGCAGTTGCTGGGAGAGGTGCAGGTGCATCAGCGCTATAACACGGAGATTAACGATTTGCTCCTTGCGGCTCTTGGACTGGTGGTTGCGAAGCGGTTCGGCATGGAGGTATTTCCGCTTAACCTGGAAGGACATGGCAGAGAAGAGATCATTGAGGGCATCGACATTACACGTACCGTCGGCTGGTTTACGACGATGTTCCCGATCGTTCTGGATCTTAGTCAAGGAAGCGAGCTCTCGTGGGTTATTCGGAACACGAAAGAAACGATTCGGAAGGTTCCTAACCGGGGAATCGGGTATGGCTTGCTCAAAAGCTTAACGCGGCCCGAAAATAAACAATGTCTGGATTTCAAACTCGAACCGCAAATCAGCTTTAACTATTTAGGTCAATTTAACGAAGAACCGACGACAGCTGGCTTCTCAATGTCGCCGCTGTCCCCAGGCCGATCCATCAGCGAACAGGCGGAGAGCCGGTTCAGCCTTGACATCAACGCGATTATTTCCGGTTCGGAGCTGCTGATAGAAATCGGTTACAGCCGTCAAGAATATGAGGCGGAGGAGATCGAACAGCTGGCCCATGCCTACATTCAGGAGCTGGAGACAGTCATCGATCACTGCGCGCTTAGGACGGAGCGGCAGTATACGCCTTCGGATTTCCAAGATCGGGGGCTAACGATTCGCGAACTTGACGGCATTCTCGAACGGTATGCGGGCAGCGGAGCCATCCAAAGCATATACCCGTTGACGCCGATGCAGCAAGGCATGCTTTTCCATTATTTGATGAATCCCGGTACGTCGGCTTATGTGGAGCAGCTTAGCGTAGAAATTGAAGGGACGCTAAATCTGGACCTCTTGAATGTAAGTCTGGGTCGCTTATTGGATAAGTATGAGGTGCTGCGTACGAATTTTGTTTATTCGGACATTCAGATCCCGCGACAGATCGTATTCTCTCGTAAGACAGAGGAAGTTCAGTTCTACGATATATCGGGTGCGGACCAGGCCGAGACCGCAATTCGCGTGGAGCAAATTAAGGCCTCCGATATTCAAAGAGGGTTTGATCTCGCGCGGGACACGCTCATTCGGATGGTCGTGCTGAAAATCGGCGAGGATCGTCAACGACTCATCTGGACATTCCATCACATCAACTTGGACGGCTGGTGCGTTGGGATCATTTATCAAGATTTCATCCAGATGTATTTGGAGCTCGTGAGCGGAACCCCTTCTCACTCAGAGCCAGTGCCTCCGTATTCTGCTTATATACGCTGGCTGGAGAAGCAGGATGCGCAAGAAGCGCTCTCGTATTGGCAGCATTATTTGGAAGAATACAGCCAATATGCCACCCTGCCGAAGTCGGCCGCGTCGCATGGAAACGATCCATCCGGGCAGCTGGAATTTTCTTTCGACCGGGAGATCACGAAACGATTGTCCGAATTGGCGTCCGGCAACCGGGTTACGGTCAACACCGTCGTTCAGGCGATTTGGGGCATCTTGCTGCAGAAATACAACAACACCTCTGATGTGGTTTTCGGATCGGTCGTGTCCGGCAGACCGCCGGAAATCCCGGGGATCGAGCAAATGGTCGGCATTTTCATTAATACGATTCCCGTACGGGTACGGACGGAAGCCGAGCAAACCTTTGCCGGGTTGTTGGCGCAGGTTCAGCAGAACGCGATGGCATCCTCCAAGTATGAATATGCATCGTTAGCGGAGATTCAATCTGTCTCGGAGCTGAAGCAATCGCTGTTGGATCATATTCTCGTGTTTGAGAATTATCCGGAATACGAGGAACGGCAGGCATCCTTCGAGGGCTCCCCGCTCAAGTTCCATATGGAAAGCATGTCGTTCTTCGAACAGACGAACTTTGATTTTAATCTCATTGTTTCCTTGAGGGACAAATTGAACGTCAAGTTTTTATATAACAAGGACGTGTTTACCAAAGCGTCGGTTGAACGGATTCAAGGACATTTGCGTGCGGTTGTGCGCCAACTGCTTGCTGACCCGGCGCTTCCCTTGGCCGGGATCGATATCGTGACAGACGAAGAGAAGCAGGTTTTGAATGACTACAATCGTACGGCGGCACCGTATCCGAAGGAACATACGATTCACGGGTTGTTCGAGGAGCAGGTGGAGCGGACGCCGGATCGGGTGGCGGTCGTCATGGGCGAGGAGCAGCTAACCTACCGGGAGTTGAACGAGCAGGCGAATCGGCTGGCCCGGGTGCTGCGGGAGAAAGGCGTCGGACCGGATCGGATCGTAGGGATCGCGGTGCACCGGTCGCTGGAAATGATCATCGGCCTGATGGCGATCCACAAGGCAGGAGGGGCATACTTGCCGATTCAGCCAGAAGACCCTGTCGATCGCGTCTTGTTCACGCTTGAGGACAGCGGCGCGGCGCTCGTATTAACACAGCGCAATCTGTTAGAGCCGCTTCGGCCACTTGGGGCCGAGCGCGAACTGCTCGGCATCGAGGATGTGCTGGAGCAGGCCGCGGGACTCAGCGGGGCCAACCTGGAGCCGGTCAACGTCTCCAGTGACCTGGTGTATGTGATCTATACGTCGGGGTCCACGGGTCGGCCGAAAGGGGTTATGATCGAACATGCGTCGCTGATCAATCGGTTGAACTGGATGCAGCACCGGATGCCGTTCGGCGCGGAGGACGTGATCCTGCAGAAGACGCCGTACACGTTCGATGTGTCATTGTGGGAGTTGTTCTCGTGGGCGATTCAGGGGGCGAGACTCTGCTTCCTGCCACCGGGCGGGGAGAAGGACCCGGGATTGATTGCGGATACGATCGAAGCCCATGGCATCACGGCGATCCACTTTGTGCCCTCGATGCTGGGTGCGTTCCTGGACGTGGCGGAGCAGGAGGAACTCATCGGCCGGCTGGGGAACGTCAAGCGGGTATTTGCCAGTGGCGAGGCGCTGATGAGCGAGCATGTAAAGCGGTTCAACCGCTTGTGGCGAGCGTCCAGCGGAGCGACGCTGCACAACTTGTATGGGCCGACGGAAGCGACGGTGGAGGTCGCTTACTACGACTGCCCGCCAGAGGCGGTGCCGGGCAGCATTCCAATTGGCCGGCCGCTGGATAATGTGCGGCTGTACGTGCTGGACAAGGCCGACCGGTTGATGCCGGTGGGCGTGCCGGGCGAGCTGCATATCGGGGGCGATTGCCTGGCGAGGGGTTACCTGAACCGGCCGGATTTGACGGCGGAGAAGTTCGTGCGGGACCCGTTCGCTGACGGCGGGCGCATGTACCGGACCGGCGATTTGGCGCGGTGGCTGCCGGACGGGAATATTGAGTATCTGGGTCGTATCGACCACCAAGTGAAGATCCGCGGTTACCGGATCGAGCTGGGCGAGATCGAAGCGGCGCTGCTGGCGCAGGACGGAGTAAAGGAAGCGGTTGTGCTCGCCCGGGATGACCGGACGGGCGGACAATTCTTGTGTGCCTATATTGTAGGGAAACCGGGTGTGACGGCAGCCAAGCTGCGCCAAAATTTAACCGGGCATCTTCAGGAATACATGATTCCCGCATTCTTCGTCCTGCTGGATCAGATGCCTCTCACAGCAAGCGGGAAAGCAGATCGGCGGACGTTGATGGAAATGGATCTCGGGTTGATCCAGAATGTGGAATACGCGGAACCGCGGACCGAGCTGGAGAAGCAGTTGGCAGAAGCTTGGCAAAGTATTTTTGACCTACCGAAGGTGGGGATCGACGATAACTTCTTCGATTTGGGCGGTCATTCGTTAACGGCCATCCAGCTCGTGTCGAAGATGCAGCAGACGACCGGACTGGAAATTAGGCTCAACAGCTTGTTCCATCATCCGACGATTCGAAGCTTGACGCAGCATGGGGTAGAATCCGATACAAGTCTTTCCGTTTCGCTCCGAACGTTCGAATCCGTGGAGCATCTTCTTCAAGAAAAATTTGGAATCCGCAGTTCCTTGCGCCAAGTGTCGTCGGGGAATGAGACCTTGCAGGTTCTGCATCTCGAAGGCTCATCAAACTCCGCTTCAAGCCCAAGCCATGACGAAATGCTGGAGCTGATTGCGGCCCACTTCGATGAAGCGGACCAACCGCATTACATCACGGCAGCGTCGGAAGACGATCTCAGTCTGGAAACGCTGAATGTTGATGAAGTTCGTCACGAGTGGAAGCAACAGATCGATAGCATGCTTGAGGCTTTCGTACATTCGATTCTGCGTCTTCCGGTGATCGATCTGCAGCCAGTTTCACCTACCCAATCGTATCATCTGGAGCATGACGATATTTCTGGAACGGTGATGACGTTTGAGAAATACCTCAACGTGAAACATCTGGAGAAGGCCATCCATCAAGTCATCCGGAATCATGACTTGATGCGCAGCGTCTTGGTTAAGGCCGATGGAGAATGGGTATGGCAGGTGTACGACAATCCTGATCCTATCACTTTGCCTTTTGTAGATTTATCCGGGGTTTCGCGTGAATCGCAAGAAATGCTGCTTCATCAAGTCATTTGGCCGTATTTTTACAAAAATCACGAACAGAACGGTTCGCTTATGTACCGAATCCTGCTGGTGAAGAAAAACCTGAAAGAGTATTTGCTCCTTCTGCCATTCTCTCACTCCATATTTGATTATATGAGCGGCGAAATTATCAAAAACCAAATCAGCCAGTATTACGAATCATTCCAAGCCGGGAAGCAGCTGCAGGACGAAGCTGTCGGTCGTTACTGGGATTTTACCGCTCAGATTCAAAGCGGCCCCGTCAATCTAAGCGATCCTGCGCTGGTTGCGCTGTACGAATTGGAGGCATTCGAAGACAACATACGACGGGTATCGGAGGTCGCTGCTGCCCAATCGTTGTTGATCGGCCATACTGCAGTAAGGTTGGACGTGAGCGCGGCCGATTTGGACGGGCGCTTCGGCACTGCGGAACTGTGGCAGCTGGCGTTCTCGTCATTCGCTGGGTTATGCGAACGATATTTCGAGTTAAATCAGGCCCCTATTTGGGTCGCCAACTACGGTAGAAGCTTTAAAGGGGAACGATATTTCGACGTGATCGGCGAATTCGTTGATTACGTACCGATCCTGGCCAAGAATTGGACAGACCCTAGCGCTTTGGAGCAGAAGGTGAAACACAAGTTACAGCTCGCCGCGGAGCATAACATCAGCTTTGCCAATCTGACTTATCATACAGCCATGGAACAATTTTATCCAAGATCCGCTCGTCATTTGCAGCAGGCGATGGATGCTATGCCGATCGTATTCAACTATCTCGGCGAATTAAGAAGCGAGCACCGGGTACTGCAATCGGTGGACCTCGGCAATGCCAATATCGAAGGAAGAAAGCGGATCTTATGCGAGGTTTGGCATGATGAGGCAGGAAACCTCTCTATGGCTCTTGCGCTTCCGTATATCGAAGAGGCGGGCATGGTACGCAGCCAATGGCAGGAGGCAGTCGATCAATTGACGGCTGCGACGACAGTAACGCACTAATCGAGGAAAGAACAGAAGAAACACGAAGCGTCTCCTTCGGAAACAAGCCAGTCTGGGGAGGCGCTCTCTATTCACATAGGGAACTAAGGGGAAGGAGCGGGATAAGGTGATTTTTTATGAGTGATCCGACTTCTTACAGGCCATATACGAACCGCAATATATTCATATTCTCAGGTACAAGACTGATCTCTGAGCTAGGCAGCGCCCTGTTTAAATTTGCGTTAAGCTTATATATCTTGGACTTGACAGGTTCGGCGGTAATTTTTTCGATCATATTAGGTTTGTCGATTCTCCCTGGCGTCTTCGTCAATATTTTTGCAGGCGTTTATGTCGATCGCAGCAACAAAAAGAAGGTGCTTGTCTTTTCCGAATTGCTTAGCGGCATAATCATGTTCTCCTTGCTGCTCCTGTTTTATTTTGAACCGGCCCCGATATGGCTGCTGGGCGTTTACAGTGTAATCCTTAATGTAATTCAGTCGTTTACGCTGCTTGCCTTGAATGCATCCATTCCCAATCTGGTCGATCAGGATCGGGTACACAGCTTAAACTCTTCTTACCAGAGCATTGGCGCGGTGATCAATGTAGTCGGTCCGATGGTGGGGGCACTGGCTTATCAGGTATGGGGATTTGAGAACATCTTGATTTTCAGTACGGTTTTCTTCATTCTTGCTGGCTCGTTGCAATGGTTATTAAGATTTCACACGACCTCAGACCATCCGGTGGCGGCCAGTTACTTTGAAAGTTTGAAGGAAGTATTCCGGTATATCGAGCAGCAAGCAGCAATTAAATACGTGCTTTTCTTATTCGTTGTTATTAATTTCATATTGGCGCCGCTGATGCAGGTTGTTTTGCCATACGTTACCTATCGGGAGCTGCATATCTCGGCTCAACAGCTTTCCATCATCCAAGCTTCATGGTTTGTGGGCATTATTATTGGCGCTATTCTCGTATCACAGAAGAGAGTTCATCATTTCATGATCAACAAGATTTTTATTTTGTTTCAGATTCAGGCGATCTTATTTGCATGTTGGTGTTTTCCCAAACTGGTTCCGCAGGTATCCGGGAGTCCTTGGGCGATAACGGGGTTTTTTTTCGTGCTTTTAATGATTACCGGCTTAATGAATTCGATGGGGAACATTCCGATGATTTCGTATATTCAGGTGTACACGCCGGATCATCTCCGGGCTAGCGTATTCGGTGTTACGAGTTCCATTACGATGCTCGCTACACCGCTAGGCATCTGGGTCTACGGGTTTGTGCTGAATCGGATCGACTGGGCTTACCTTCCGCTAGTATCCGGCGGTATCGTTTTCGTCGTGGGCTTGCTTGCGCATCAAAATCGGCAGTTGCGCGAGTTTTTCAAAAAGAACGACGCGCCTCTGACCGTAAAGACTGAACAGAGTGAGCGGATATCCGCATCGTGAGATCGGAATAAAAGAGCCGCTTCCCGCTGTTGGTGCAGCTGTGAAACCGCAAACCGGGCCTGAAGAGTTCTGTTCTCTTCAGGCCCGGTTTTATGGTTTTCAGGAAAGTTATTTTTTACCGCGTGTGACCTTTCCTTTCACTGCCCCGACCGTAACTTGGCCGCTTCCTGTCTGCAAAATCGCGACATCCTTGTTTACTTTATCGATATCCAGTGTACCGTCTCCCACTTGAATATTGGCGGAGCCCGCTACATTCGCGACTTTGATATCACCGTTCACGTTTTCGATGATGACGTCGGCCCCCGCATTTTGGATGTTGATATCGCCGTCCCGGTTCGTGATGCCGATCAGACCGCCGATGCTCGATAAAGTGATTTGCCCGTTCACGTTCTCGATACTGACACCGGAAGCTAATTGAGAGATGTTGATGTCCCCGTCTCGATGCGTTTTTTTGATTTCGACTGGGATCTTCTCCGGAAGGGTCAGTTTAACGTCCACCGACGTAGAACCTGTCGACAGGAACTTGCCACCAAAGGCAGCTTCCAAGGTAGCGACGCCGTCTTTGCCCGCCGTCAAATTCAGTTTCGCGTCCTTCGCGTCACCGCCATTGAGCCGAAGATCCGCTTGGATTTTATCGGTGTCTTTTTTGCCGACGATTTCGATACGGCCGTTGGTATTGTCGATGATGAGCTTCGTTACGTTAGTGCTTGGCAGCTCCAATTGTTTGGCGGCGCCAGCTCCCGCGTCGTTCGAGGTGGGTGTTGACTTGGAAGTGCAGGCTACGGTTAGAAGCATGAAGATGGCGCAAAAGGCAGTCAGTTTAAATGTTTTCATGAAAATTCACTCCTATTGGGATATTTGGTTAGACTACGTCGCGCTTCACGAAGATCGGATACGAAATGAAATGCATGACCGCGAGATGGAACAATAGCATCAAAATCGAGAAACCCAGCGTCATCCCTTCTATCGACGGCGTCCCCCACAAATAAGGGGTAAGATCGGTATGGGAGAATACAAAATACTTGGTCCATGCAAAGCCATTTGACGCAATGCTGATCACGAAGCCGGCAACCGCAGCAACCAGCGAAAACACGATGGAGAATGTCGTGCTACGAAATGCGGCTGAAATCATAAATGCAAACGTCAGGACGAGCAGCGCATACGGTATGTTCAGCGCGAACCCGCCAAGCAGCGCTTGAAGGACACCGGTTTTGGCAATCGCCTGACTTTGGACAAAATAATAAGGATCTCCGATTCCAGAGAATCCAAACAGCATACCTCCGAAAAATAGCGAGCTAGCGATGCCAACTAGTACCATGAACAGCCCGAATCCGATGGCCGCGAAATATTTGGATAAATATATCGTGGTTCTGCTGGCCGAACGGGTCAGCAGAAATTTGATCGTACCGGAAGTGAACTCAGCCGCGACGATGTCGCCGGCCACAATGACCACAAGGAAAGAAATGCCGACGATAATATTACGCGTTTGGGATACCGTATAAGTCCAGGCGTTAATCTGCGGTTGAATGTTATGCTCCAAATAATATTCGTTGAGCATTATTTTTTCCGCAGCCATGCGCTTCTCGATGGGAAGCGCATCGGATTTGGACGCATCCCACTCCAGCTTCGTATTCTCGCTTTGCACGAGCGCCCTCCAATCGGAGTCCAAGGAGGTCTTCGTTGCGCTCTTAAGATTCGCCATTTGGATAAGAATGTACACAACGAGCAGAGCGACCATAATCCATGTGCGTCTCCGTTTGAAAATTTTCATGTTTTCATTGCGGATCAAGTTAATCACTATGGGATCCCTCCGTAATTTCGATGAATTTATCCTCCAAAGATTTTTTAATCATCTGAATGCCGTACACGTTTACTCCAGCTTTCATCAAACTTTGACTGATCTGAGGAATTTGCTCCTTGTTAACCGAAACTTGAAGGGTGTTGTGATCCGCCGTAATTTCCTTGCCCGCTAAGAGCACTTGTAGAATAGGGATCGCCAGATCGGTGCGATCGACCTCAATCTGAACTTGGGCTACGCCTTCGCCGATCAGCTCTGAGACACGTTGAACCCCAAGCAATTTGCCTTTCTGCAGGACGGCGATCCGGTCACACATCAACTCCATTTCTGACATCAAATGACTTGAGATTAACACCCCGGTTCCCTGATGTTTGGCCAGATTTATCAGATGCTCCCGAAGCTGGCGAATCCCATTGGGGTCGAGTCCGTTTGTCGGCTCGTCAAGCACAAGCAGCGAAGGCTTGTGAACCAAAGCAATCGCTAGCCCAAGCCGCTGTTTCATGCCCAGAGAGTAGGTGGCGACACGTTTGTGGATGCTATCCTCCAAATCGACCAATGCGATAACCTCATCGATTCGTTCCAGGGTCGCGCCGACGGACATCCTGGCAAAATGGATTAAATTATTGTAGCCCGATAAATACGAGTACATGTCGGCATTCTCCACCATCACGCCTACGTGTTTCATTGAGGCTTCAAAATTTTTTGACACATCTTCTCCGTTAATATGCACGTGACCCCCTGACTTGGAGATCAGTCCGACCATCATTCGAATCGTTGTCGTTTTTCCGGCTCCGTTCGGGCCGACCAAACCGACGATTTCGCCTTGCTGCACATCCAGTGACAAGCGGTCTACAATTTTTCGTCTGCCAATGGTTTTGGTGAGATCACGTATTTCCAGAAGAGACAAGCTGTTCCACTCCTTTGTTTGATATGCCGAGCACCAGACGATCCCACCATAACAGTCGAATTGTCATAAACGGCAGTGACAAAATATCATAACCTTGCTATGATAGTGAAAAGCCTAAAATTTTGCATATTATGATAAAATTTCATGTTAATATCGAGGAAGTTGGACAGCTAATTCTTTTCTTGAAATGGAGTTTTCCAAATGCCGCTTTTTCTAAAACAATGGCCTTGGCAGGACTATACCTTTTTGGCGGTGCGAACACTGTGGGTCATTGCGATTGTTTTGTTGTCCTATCAAGATCATCCGGTGTTTTCGTTCCCCGTGATTTTGATCGGAGCTCTTTTATGTCATACGCTGCCCTTGGTGCTGCGGCGCTTTAGGTACACATGGTATGTCATTGCTGAATTATTACTTGCCGGAGGACTATCGCTGTTCTTAGCCCATCATTACGAGTTGATACGACTATTTTTACCAGCCGTCCTTTCGATTTCCTTCTACAGCCGGGGTAAAAGGCATCTCTTTATGGTGCCTGCCGCTGTGACTTTATTTACTTTCGGGGGAAGAGGAGTTCACCACCTATCGGTAGAGTTTGTTTTACAAAACATTGTAGATGCAACGTTTGTTTATTTGGTCGGTTTTGGCTTGCAAAAGATAAGCGATTCCGTTGATGCCATTAAACAAAAATTAAAATTAGCGAAAGAACAGTACAGCATATTGGAGCAATACTCCAATCAAGTCGAACGCATGACCTTATTGGAAGAACGCTACCGCATGGCGCGCGAGCTGCACGATACGATAGGGTACACCTTTACTTCAGTCATATTAGGCATGGAGACCATGCGTCCGTACATCCCTTCGAAGGAAGGTGGCGATAAGCTGCAATCCATTTTGAAATCGGCGAGAAACGGACTGGAGGAGATCCGAAAGCAGGTCCACCTTATCGATCCGCTGGAGGAAGATCTTTCTTTGGATTTATCGCTGCTTGGAATTATTAATGAATTTAAAGCGAACACAGCGGTTCGCGTCGTCTTTCGTACGATGGGAGAACCGTTTCCGGTCATGAAGCATACCAAGCTTGCCCTTCATCGCTGCTTGCAGGAAGGGTTAACGAATGCGAGCCGGCATGGTCAAGCCACTTCCATTCAAGTACTTCTTCATCATGAGAAGGATAAAATCAGCATGCAGGTGCAGGACAACGGGGTCGGCAGGGAGGATTTGCAATTTGGCTTTGGACTATCCGGCATGCGGGAACGGCTGACCTCGCTCCAAGGCCAGCTGTATGTGCATTCCCGAGATGGGGAAGGCACCATTATTACATGTACGATTCCCTACCGGCAGGAAGAGCCGCAGGTGGACAAGATTCACATCTTGCTGGTCGATGACCAGTTGATGCTTCGCGGCAGTCTGCAAAGCCTGCTCGAAGAAGAGCCTGATTTTCACGTCCGTACGGCAGATCATGGCAAACAAGCGATAGAGGCTTGTGAATCCGAGCAGCCGGACATCATTTTGATGGATATCCACATGCCTGAGATGGACGGCCTTACAGCGACAAAATGGATCAAGGAGATGTGGCCGGACATTCGCATCATCATGGTCACCTCCTTCGAAGATGTGGCATACGCCTCCAAATCGCTGAGTCTGGGAGCAGAGGGGTACGTGCTGAAAACTACCGAGCCCAAAGAATTAGCGGCTACGATTCGTCTAGTCTGCCATGGAGACACCATGGTGTCGCGAGAGGTCGCAAAGAAACTGTTCCAGAGCGACAGTGAGCAGGCGGCACGAATCCCTTATGGCTTAACCGACCGGGAACTGGACATTTTGCGGTGTTTATCGGAAGGGCTGCGGTATAAGGGCATTGCCTCGAAACTGTATCTGTCCGAAGGCACCATTCGAAATTACATGTCATCGATTTATTTGAAAATGCAAGTCAGAGACCGGGATGAAGCCGTCGAGAAAGCACGTAACGAATCTTTGCTTGTGTTGTAGCGACCCTTTAGCGTACATGATCGGAATGGAAAGATTGAGGAAGGCCAATCTCTACTCTTTGCCTGCTCCCACCACCCCGTCTTTGTTTGAGCTGGGGAATGTGGAGGATATTTTGGTGGAGTCGGTTATCGGTGATGTGACCGATTTAGAGATGCTGAAACGATCCTTGAAAAAGGCAAATCCAGAGATCGTCGATGTGAGTCCCGTCGATAACGACACCAGCGGCGTCCAGTTTTAAAAGCACCTCAACATGATCGTTGTAGATGATGACTTTAGCTGGTTAAGAAAGACTCTTTGATGTATTGTATCTCACATTTGAAAACATTTTTTATGCCAGGAATTGTAACCCTTTTTGCCCTCTTTATTTTAGTTTTATTAATTATCTTATCTCATGCTTTGTATCAGCAGATAAGTAAATAAGCGTATACGGCAAATTAAATTTTTTGCTTCTGGTATGGGGCTTTTAATGGAACTACTTATTTTACTTGAGTCTTGCAAAATCACTACTGAGATGAGTGAAATGGGCAGACCTGTAGCGTAATCGGCAAAAACTGGCTTAGGCAGAGAGCTTGAAATACTTGAGGATGTCGAAAAGAGATTTCTTCTCCAAGGCCAATTGATAAACGTAAACGATGATCTGCCCGAAGTGCTCTTCTCGAATGCGATACACCACATCTCCAAGCGTCATGGATGCGTTGTCTCTCCTCCACTTAATTGGGTTTCAACAACATTTCGGAATATCCTTATATTCGTTAAAGTACTTCTAAATAGAAAAGGCACTTTTCCTATTAAGGAAAGTGCCTAATTGTGGATGACCACCTATCCGTATCAAAAATATAGATTTTTTGGATACATATTAAAAATGGTTTATTTTGCGTTCTCATCTGGTTGATGAATACCAAAAATATTTCCTTCAGTATCTATATAATACCCCTGCCACGCCATTCCGGGCAGAGCATATTTTGGCAATGCGATCTTGCCTCCATTATTAAGAATTTTTGCTTCAGTAGAATCGTAATCTCCCACTCCCATTGTACATGCATAGCCATTGACAGCCTGGCTTGGTTCTGGGGAAGCACCTTGCCGTTGCATCAAAGCTCCGTTAATTCCAGGTTCGTTTGCTTCGCCAGTCACTGCCCCGAAATAAGGAATTCCAGCGTAACTGCTCCAATCTTCGAATTTCCATCCAAATACCTCTCCATAAAACTTCTTAGCACGCTCCATGTCACCTACATGAATTTCGAAATGAACTAATCTACCCATGATTTCCCGTCCTCCCAATTTTTTATTTCATAAATCTTATATCATGTATTCTACCTATAGACTCGCTTTCCTTCAGTATTGTAATGAACATAGAAAATTATTCAATTTCAAGTAAAGGAAGCCATTAAGGTCAGTTTCAAAAAGCATAAGGTGAGAGGTCTAGGCCTGGGACTGCCTTGCAGTCTGATGTTGGCCCATGCGCAGCGGGGGGCAGCTTTTCTTACGGGAGAGCAGTAAGCGAGGCTCCACCTTTACCTTGACGCTATTAAAACTAAACGATGTTTGACATCCAGCTGACACATCTTAATCGTATCCTAGACACAACAGAAATAAATGACAGTTGCGTTTAAAATACGCTTTTGGCTGTACCATCGTTATTTTAAAAGGAGGGGTTTACTCATAATTTGTAGAATATTGTAACAATATGGAGAAAGTTTTGCTAAGGAGGGAACTATGTTTATTAGAAAGATTTCATACAAAACGGTAAAGGTGTTTGTTTCAAGCGGCTTAGTAGTTATGTGTCTAATCGGTAGTGGAGGCACCCCAAGCTTCGCTGCCTCACAGGCAAATTCGAGTATTAATGCAAAGACAACCCGGACAAACTTCAGCGACTTAACTGGCCATTGGGCCGAACAAATCGTGAAGGACGCATTAGCAAAAGGAACTATAGAAGGGTATCCGGATGATACCTTTAAACCAGATAAAAGCGTGTCTCGCGCTGAGTTTATTAAGCTATTAGTTATGGCTACTAGTAATCAGACAACCCAAGAAACCCAAAACGCACTAGAGTGGTATAAACCATATATTACTCAAGCAAAAAACAGTCATTTTATGGAAGATAGTGATTTCCCTGATGGAGACTGGAACAAAGAAATGACGCGCTTTGAGATGGCTCGTATTGCGGTTAGGGCCGCAAAGGCGGATACTTTCCTAGATGAAACAAAGAGAAAGATCATAAGTAACATTGGTTTTTTTGGTGGCATTGATGAAAATGGTCGTGAATATGGGAAAAAAATTCCCGTTGATAATAATAATAACGACGGCAAGTGGATGTTTATGGCTACCCAGGCGGGTTTAATGCAAGGCGTTGATAATAAGGGAAATTTGGGTAAAGAGCTCTCTACTAATCGAGCGCAATCTGTCGTTGTTATTGAACGTGTATTGAAATATATGCATGGCGATAAACTAGATACTGACACCTACGCAATAACCCAAGCCGACTTGGAATGGAGACATACAAATATTTTTAGTAAGTGGCCTATGTTTTTCAATCAAGGAAGAAGTTATCTTGCTGCTACTGGAGAAAAAATTTTCGCAAAACCGGAAGATTTATGGATCGTTGACGATATGACAATTCAACATACTTATAACGGGAAACCTTACAAAGGGGTAGTGGATGAATTGATATTGGTAGATTGGAATGATCCCAATGATCCATATCGCTATTTAGTTGGAGACCCGAATGCTAAACCTATCATAGAAATACATGATGGAAACATAGATTGGACTGGTTCTATAAATGAATACTTAGATCAAAAACCTAAAGTGGCCAAGTGGTTGAATTTTCACATTGACGAATGGATTGAGAAATATAAAGATGAACCTGCGATTCTTCCTAGTAGGGCACGAGGTGAAGGAGGAGAACCCTATGATCCGAATATGAAAGCCTACGTTTTAGTGCAAAAGGCGCATCATGAATCTGAACTTACTGGAAAACGTTATCGTGATCCCAGTATAAGTATTGAGGGGCTGGATTTTTCACGCAAAGGATTTACTTATCCTAGCAGTTTTGAGGTTCATAAAGCTGAAATCTTCCAAGTGGAAAGTGGTCAAGTGACTATTGCGGCTGGGGCAGGGTCTGTTCAAGAGGTAACGGCCAAATTTATACCTAAAGACTTGAATGTTATGAAATATAAGGATCGTGGGGATTTTGGGAATAAACTGACATTAAGAATCCAGGGACCTTACGATTGGTTTAGTAGCAGGCCTGTGTCTAAAGAGTTGGTCACTTTTAACCCGAAGTTAGGGGAATAAGCAGATTAAGATTATCTTTTGGTAAATCCACAAAACAAAAAGGAGCTCTGCCACTCTAGTAGTGGCAGGCTCCTTTTTGTGTTACACGGCATAATGCCAAATAACTTTTCTTGCCAAAACATGTGGCAAAAGCCACTAGGAGGGCGTCAGCTCCTAGTGGCCTTCTTCTTACTCATATTGAAAATCTTACATGAAATTATTGCGCATATGCTGGTCGACGCATCCTTACCGTAGCTATGGCTTCGGATTTTTCAACGGGTTGAAATTCGGATCCATTAGGCGCACTGCGGTCTCGAGCGGATACATGCCAGCGTAGCGGACTCCGTACTCCAACGTTTCCCATACATAGAACCGACCGTTCTTCTTGCTTAGCGCATACAGTATGAACAGATGCTGACTCCGAAAGTGCGAAGTGTCTGATGGTTTTTTGCTGTACAGTACATGCCCCATCACATAATACAGCTGGACATTGTCCGTGTTGATTAAAATGTTGATTGGCGTTGATTTTGTTCCGATGAAGGTTAAGTCCTCTGGGAACAGTTGGTACTGCAGTTCAGTTTCTTTAAACAGTCGGACACTTCCCACCCCACTTCCCATCGCACCCGAATACGGGGAGGCAGGGTCGATGGTCGCCTTATAGCCTCCCACGTCCTCAGCATTCATGGCGGACAACCGTGCCTCAAGCAGTTTGCGAACCTCGTTCATGTCTTCTTTGGTAAATGGTCCTGGTTCATACCCATCTTTGGAAATTTCACTGTCCCAACTGATCCTAGATCCAGGGGAGTCATTTCCCTCCATCTTCCAATCGCCGTCCGTCGTTCGGACTAGGACATAATCCGTTTCGCGCTTTCGCGGCTGTGAACCAATCCGATACTGCTCCGAAACGCTTACAATCGCCATTCGGTCTGTCATGTAAAGGAAGGCCAAATTCTCTAGTGTGACGTCTATTGGGTGTGCATGGAGATAGTCGGCGTTAACCTTAGCGGCTTTCTGGTCACTTGTAGCACTGATTGTGTTCAGGTAGAGGCTGGCATCTCCCTCACGAATCGCCTTCAGGTGAGTTGCGACCGTCGAAGCAACCTTGGATTCTGCATTCAGATCCACGCCTGTGGGAGGAGACAGACTTTGTAACCTTCCTTCTTCGTCAACATACTTTAGCGCGATTTGGCCAACGCCGTCCGCTTCGACGACAAACATTTCCGGCTCGTTAAGCTGATCGGAACCGGTGACTGAATATTGCTGAACCAATTGATTCTCATACACGACTCGAATGTGCACTTCATTCGCCCATTTTGATGCTTTGCTGTACAAAGACATAGCTGTTTCGGGCAAGCGTTTTTGGGCGAGGGATATGTGCTGAGCAAACGGTTGGGTCAGCTCTTCGGAGGAGCTGGACTTCAGACGTCCGTCGTTTAGCTCGATCGTAAACGTGACTAAGTGTCTGTCTGTGTCAAAGTCCAAAGCTAGACTACGGTAGGGAAGCACACCGTGCTCTTCGTACACATCGGGTTTGATCGTGTCGATCAGCGTCTCCCTTAGCGTCTCGGCTGTGACTTTTTGAATGATTACTGTTTTGGATGCAGTGTCCCACTTCACATGCTTGCCCGAAACTTCACCGACAAACCGTAAAGGCACATAGGTGCTACCATCGATCAAACGCGGTGGCAAGGGCAAGGGAATTACTTGATCAAAATTCCAATACGCATTGGGCGAATCTATTCCCATAATGAGTGTTTTTCCGTCTTTTTTTGCGGTAATCATCTGTGCTTTTGGAAACCATTCCACACTGTACCCGAGCTTTTCGAACAACGTGCGCATCGGGACGAACACCGAACCGTCGATGAGCGCCGGATTCTCAGGAAATATAATTCGCTCACCATCCAGGATGACCTCGATCCGCTGTTCTTCTGCATGAGCTGTCCTCAGCGGATCCCCAAATATGACCGCCATAATGGAAATTGCAAGTATAAAAATATATCGCCACATTGTTCTGCATCCGCCTACCCTTTTTATTTTGTCGATTGTGACATGATAAACTGTTTTCGATAAATTTCCAGAAATTCCTTTAAAACACACCAAGAAGGAATTGGTTGGAAACTATCGAAATAGATGGAGGTAGTAGGAGGTAACCATGGCCAAAAGAAAACCCATTTATGTAGAAATTGTTATAAAGGCACCGATGGAAACGTTGTGGACGTATACCCAGACGCCTGAAATACATCAACAATGGGATTTGCGATTCTCTGAGATTACTTATATTCCCAAATCCTATGAAGAGCAGTCTCAGCGCTTTGTATATAAGACTAATATCGGCTTTGGACTCAGTATTGCTGGAGAAGGAGAGACGGTTGGTTCGATAGAGAAGGAAGGCATCTTGACCTCTAGCCTGAAATTCAGTTCTGCCAATCCGATATCGCTAATATCTGAAGGGAATGGTTACTGGCGGTATGTACCGACAGATGACGGTATTCGCTTCTTAACGAGATATGATTACAGGACACGTTTCGGTGTATTCGGCAGTTGGCTCGATCGGTTCCTATTCCGACCGATTATGGGGTGGGCGACTGCCTGGAGTTTTGACAGTTTGCGTCTATGGCTAGAGCAGGGGACTCTCCCACATGTATCGTTTAGGCGCTCCATTATAGAACTCATACAAAATCTCAGTTTGTTTACCATCTGGGTGTATCAAGGACTGGTGCCTAAGCTGCTAGTACCAGACTCGGGGGAAATGGATATTTTACGGGGGATGGCTGGTCTTGCTGGTTATGAGAGACCCATTCTGACTCTGATGGGGTTAGGGGAAATCGGATTCGGTCTCTTGTTCCTCATTCTGCGAGGACAGAAGCGGAAAGTTCTGCATAAGACCAATATCGTGGTCTTAATTCTGCTTGGATTAAGTGCGGCAGCGCACCCGGCGACCTATGTCGCGCCTTTCAATCCGATCACTTTGAATCTGGCGATGATTGCTTTGTCTATGGTCAGTCTGCTAGGCACAGCAGTGCTTCCGAGTGCCGCAAGGTGTCTGCGCAGCTCCCGTGAAGGAGGGAAACAAGCATGACCTCAATCTACGAAAAGGTTCTTGGTGAGGACTTCGCCAAGCTCCACCCCCAGATTCAGAAGCGATTTGGCTTCGGCAGCGAGCATCAAATAGCCTCCATCGGCAAAGGCATTATGGAACAGGTCTGGTATGGCAAATGGTATACATTGCCGTTCTTGGCACTCGGTGCGTGGCGGAATATCCTTTTTCCGCAGGGAGGGGAACAAATTCCTTTCACAATTGAGAATTACGCATACCAGGATTACTTCGGGCGAGAGACGGTTACTTGGGTCCGAACGTATCATTTTCCCAATCGGGTCAGACGTTTGGACGCCACGATGATTTACAGTGAGAAAAGACGGAAGATCATCGACTATCTTGGCACGCACCAGCATTTGGCCGTGGAAATTGAGATGTTCGTTGCGGAGAATGGCGGTATGAGGCTGCGGTCAGGGAAGCAATATTTTTATGAGGGGATTCTAGGCTTTCGGTTCCCGATGGTTTTCTCCGGTTATGCCGATGTCTGTGAGTGGTACGACGATGAGAAGGGGAAGTTCCAAATTGACGTGAAGGTGAATAATAAATTTTTCGGCCCACTTTTCGGGTATAGAGGCTCCTTTGATATCGAGTACGTTCCCATTGCGGGGAGTGAAATTCCGCAGCATGTGAAGCCAGCGCGGGAAGAGAGAAGAGAGTAGAGATACATTCCCCTTCAGCGAGCATTATCACCCCCGTGCAAAGCCGAAAGATTTTTGCAATGTACCTATCAAAAAGAGAAACTTTTGGGGGTTAAAATACACCCGGTTTCTGACAAGCTAGTAAAATCCACAGCTGTAAGAGCTGTGGATTTTGCTTTTTTAGAAGCAGTGCTTGTATAGTAAGATTATAACAATTTTTTAAAAAAGAACTTTATAGAGAACATGCATAGGTTTACAAAAAAACTAGCTCTATAGAAAGAGATCTCGTTCCTTTCTATAGAGCTAGCAAATATGCATGGAAATGAGAATCGGGAGGAAACAACATGAGTACACAGATTCTGGGAGTTCCATTAGAAGGTTTTGCTGAATTTAGTCGGACGGTAGCCGCAGAAGGCGCGGTGCTGTTAAAGAATGAAGGACAGGTACTTCCGCTTCGAAACGGCGAAAACATTTCAATTTTTGGCCGAACACAAGTTAATTATTATCGCAGCGGTACAGGTTCGGGCGGGAGTGTCCATGTTTCTTATACAACCAATTTGTTAGACGGTCTTCGCAGTAAAAAGAACCTTACAGTCAACGAAGAACTGGCGGCTGTCTATGAAAAGTGGATTGAGCAAAATCCATTTGATGATGGCGGAAAAGTATGGGCGGCAGAGCCGTGGAACCAAAAGGAAATGCCTTTAACCGATGAACAGGTATCGAAGGCAAGAAGCCAATCGAGCAAAGCGGTCGTTGTGATTGGTCGTACGGCGGGAGAAGATCAGGATAATGCGGACGCGCCGGGCAGTTATCAATTAACGGCCGATGAACAAGCGATGCTGAAGCAGGTCACTGCTTATTTTGAACAAACCGTTGTTGTGCTGAATGTATCGAATATTATTGATATGAGCTGGCTGAATGATGATAGTTATATACACCCGATTTCGTGCGCTATTTACTCTTGGCAGGGCGGTATGGAGGGAGGTAATGCGATTGCCGACGTACTGGCCGGAGAGGTGACACCGAGTGGTAAATTAACGGATACGATCGCTTATTCCATAGAAGATTATCCATCGACTCGCAATTATGGCAATGAATTCAAGAACCTGTATCAGGAAGATATTTATGTGGGCTATCGTTATTTTGAGACGTTTTACCCGGATAAGGTGCATTTTGAGTTTGGGTACGGTATCTCTTATACCTCATTTAAAGTCGAGTCTGAAGAGGCTAAGCTGACCACCCAAGAAGGAGAAACATACGTTGAAATCGACGTAACTGTAACAAATACGGGAGACACCTTTGCGGGAAAAGAGGTCGTACAGGTCTATTACGAAGCGCCGCAAGGAAAGCTAGGGCAACCTGCTAAAGTTTTGGCGGCATTCGGGAAGACAAAAGTCCTTCAGGCGGGTGAATCACAGCGTCTTAAGGTGAGCTTCCCTGTTCATTCTATGGCTTCCTATGATGACGCTGGCGTGACGGGGCATCCTTCTGCTTATGTGCTGGAGGCCGGGACATACCGAATTTATGTGGGAACCAGTGTCAAAAATCTGGCGGAAATAGGGGTCCAAGGACAAAGTGGTTACGTCGTGGAAACTCTTCAAGTCGTGGAGCAGTTGCAAGAGGCGCTGGCGCCGACGGAAAGCTTTACGAGAATGAAGCCGGGTGCTCGGAAGGATGACGGTTCGTATGAACTCATCTCTGTAGAGGTACCGAAGCGAAAGATTTCTTTAGCGGAAAGGATCGAGAGTAATCTTCCTGAAACTTTGGAGCAAACCGGTAATCAAGGACATAAATTAAGAGATGTTTATGATCGGAAAGTCGGCATGGAAGCCTTTATCGCTCAGCTTAGTGATCAGGATCTGGCAGCGATTGTCAGAGGAGAAGGTATGAGCAGTCCGTTGGTTACACCGGGTACGGCTTCGGCTTTCGGGGGGGGAAGCGACAGTTTATTCAATTATGGAATCCCGGTTGCTTGTACGGCAGACGGACCGTCCGGAATTCGTATGGATAGCGGGCAGAAGGCGACCCAGGTTGCAATCGGAACCTTGCTTGCGGCAACCTGGAATGTGGAACTGGTTGAAGAGCTTTATGTCATGGAAGGCAAGGAATTATTAAGCAACAACGTCGACGCCTTGCTTGGACCTGGCTTGAATATCCGGCGCAGTCCGCTCAATGGACGCAACTTTGAGTATTTTTCGGAAGATCCGCTGATTTCCGGGGTATTCGCCGCAGCATGCACGCGGGGCATTATGAAGGGCGGTTCCAACGCCACACTGAAGCATTTCGCCTGCAATAATCAGGAAAAGCATCGCAGTAAGGTAGATGCCATCGTTTCCGAACGCGCCCTTCGGGAGATTTATTTGAAAGGCTTTGAAATTGCGGTGAAGCAGGGCGGCGCGAATTCGATTATGACCTCTTATAATCCCATCAACGGGCATTGGGCGGCTTCTAATTATGATTTGAATACCACGATTCTTCGGGGGGAATGGGGCTTTAAAGGCATCGTGATGACGGATTGGTGGGCCATTATGAACGATGTCGTCGAGGGGGGGCCTGCGGATCGGAAGTACACGAACTGGATGATCCGTGCCCAAAATGATTTGTACATGGTTGTTCCTAACTATGGGGCAGAAATCAACGGCTGGGATGACAATACGATTGAATCTCTGGAAAATGGTTCGTTAACCCGTGGAGAACTTCAGCGCTCGGCAATGAACATTTGCGAGTTCATCATGCACGCACCGGTGTTCTCAAGAAAACAGGAGATTGTAGAAACGGTTGCTGCATTCAAGGCGAATCCATCTCTTTCGACGGAGCAAGCGCAAGCACTATCCCAACATGCACAGGTTAAACCTGCCGCAGCCGGATCGACCTTTATGAAAGTGGATCAGGGCGGTCAATATCGTATCATTGTTAATATCATGTCTCCGGAACCAGAATTGGCTCAAAGCGCTTGTAATGTGACACTGAACGATCAGTTGATGACAACCATTCAAACGAATGGGACGGAAGGCAAATGGATCAGGCAGAAGCTTGTGAAAATCGAACTGGAAGATGGCCTTTATGAATTGAAATTGGATTTCGTCAAACCAGGCTTGCAGATCGACTGGATCGAATTTAAACAAGTGTAAATGTAGTAGAAACGGCAATGAGCTAATTAAGCCGCCAAGGCATCTCACTCCGAGTCGAAAAAGCAGTTGTCGCAGAGATTTCTCTGCGATGGCTGCTTTTTTCGTTTAGGGGAGAACCTAACATCGAATAGGATGAAGAAATACAGAGTGTTACGGGGGAAAAAGGAGTGCTGGTCATCCAACGTACCACCGGAGAGAAAAAGTCGTTGGTGAATGGTGTAACTATGGAACTAACCGCTCTGGCTTTCATACATAATGGAAGCACTTTTATTCCACTAAGATTTATTGAGGAAGCAACGGGTGAAGATATAATTTGCAACGCAAATAGAGCTGGGAGAAAACAAAACAAGCTGTCACCGGTAGAGTACCGATACCAACTTATTGCCTAAGGCTTTTTCCAATGTCTACAAAACAGGGGCGTGACTATGAGTTTAAGGAGAAGTTTTTTATGCGTTGTGGGAAACCGTATGGAAGCAACTTTTAGATACCGTATATGTGATTTGCAAAATATAGTAAATATGCTATAATGGAAATGTTTAAGCGCTTTAACTTTTGGTTTACTACCTATTTTTGAAGGGGGTGAATACAAAGAAACCCAAACCGGCTAGTGTGATAGGGAGAGACGTAACCAGAAGAGAATGTAGCAGAAGTAGTCAATGCAGCTAATTATGCAAACGCTTACAAGAATTCATTCTGCTATGACTCTTACTAACGCAGTCAGCAGCGTACATCTTGGTGACAGGAAGACTGACACCAAGAAATCCAGACAATTACGATCTTGATCAAGAAGGAGGAATATTACTTACAATTGAGCGTCTTACTGTTCCTGTATCCGGTTCAATTCTTTTATATCTTATAACTATGAGGAAAGAAGGTAATGGACATGCAGGTAAATAACAAGGTTAAAAGGAAATGGTTTCAATCGATCTGCTTGACACTTGTACTTCTAATGTTAGCTTTGGATGGAGCGGCATTCGCACAAGAAGATTCAGGTCTGAGAGTAGACCCAGCTGCAACAGCAGCAAAGGAAACGTTAGCGGAATGGATATTCAAGGACAAGGGGAATAACGGCGTCTTTGCGGCTACTGGAGGCGTCTATAAAGCGAATTCTACGATGAAGGATGTGGGAACGAACACAAATCAATACACGTATGAGCCGAGCGAGAACAGCGTTCGCAATCAAGGTTGGGACGATGGAGTCGGTACAAAATATTGGCTTGCCGTTCTTTCGACGAAAGGCTTCGAAAATCTAACTTTATCCTCGCAGCAAACATCTTCAAGTACAGGGCCTCGCGATTTCAAGGCGCAATTCAGTATAGATCAACAAAGTTGGACCGATATTCCTAATGGCACATTGGTATTGGTTCAGAATAATTTCGGTTGCAAGAATAATACTTGCAAATTAGTGGGAGTTTCTCTTCCTAGTCAAGCAAATGATAAGGATTTGCTGTATATTCGCTGGGTTGTTACTTCCAAAACAAACGTAGGCGGCGGAACTATATCAAGCACAGGATCAAGCAGAATCAAGGAGGTTACTGTGACGGGCGAACGTAAAGCTGGCGGAGGGACAGATATCCCAACGCTCGATGTCACAAAAACCCCCTCTTCTGGTGCCACAGATATAGCAACTAATGCGGAAGTGTCTGTCAAATTCAATAAATCAATAGTTCTTAATAGCTCCAGTCATGCATCTATTACTGACGATGCTAATACTCCCTTAGGCAGCATAACGGCCGGAATCGTAGGCAACGATACGTTGAAAATAAGTCATCCTGATTTTGCAAATGGAAAGACTTACAAAGTTACCCTACCTAAGGAACTTGTAAAGGGCGCTGCGGATGGGATAGCTCCTGCCAATGATATTTCATGGAGCTTTAAAACGAAATCGCAAGTTACGCCGCCTTCTGGCAACAAGACGCCAACTTTGTTGAACATGACATTTAACGGAGATCCTAAGACAACTCTGGCATTCGATTGGTATAGTTCCGAGTCGATTACAGGGACTGTTCTTCAAGTTGTTGAGGCTTCTAAGGTGCAAGGAGATATATTCCCCGAAGCCCTAGCGACTACTTTTAACGGTAATGCGACTATCATTGATACTTTAATGACTGAGGGTGACAGGAAAACCAAAAAATACAAAAAATTTGCCAGCCATAAGGCCATAGCTAATCAACTTAAGCCAGGCACGAAATATGTATATCGGGCGGGTAATGGCGATGCTGATGGGTGGAGCTTGAATGGTTCGTTCACTACGGATACAGCGAGTAATCAAAACTTTCATTTTATGTATACGACAGATACCCAAGGCTCAGATAAAGCAAATTTTGAATTATGGCAAGATACCTTTAGAAAAGCGATAGATAAACTGGTTGATCCTAAGTTTGTTTTATTGACGGGAGATTTAACAGACGACGGCGATTTGGAACAATTATGGCAGTGGTTCCTAGGCGTTCCGAAGACGGAATTTGCTAACGTTCCTTTTGCGCCTATTGTCGGCAATCATGAAATAGAGGATTATCCCAACAACAATTTTTATAATCATTTTAACTTGCCCAAGGACGTCGGGACGGGTACAGAAGATGGCACTGTATACGCTTTTGAATACGGCGACGCACTCTTTATGCAAATCAATACCCAATATGAAGGGGAAGTTAATCCTTATAGGGCGGATGCCCAATTCGATGCGCAGTTGAAGTGGATGAGGAATCAGGTCGCAAAAACAGATAAAAAGTGGAAGTTTGTTTCGATGCACAAGGGAGCCTACTCATCGGGTGATAACGCCTCGGCCGAATCCGACCGTGTGAAATTTTATAGAAAATTTCTGATTCCTGCATTTGATGAAATGGGCGTAGATTTGGTATTCGAAGGCCATGATCATATGTATATGAGATCTTATCAAATGTTAAATAACGTCCCCATCAAGAATGTGATCAAAGATGAACAAGGCAATGTTGTCGATCCCAAAGGCACGGTCTATCTCATGGGCAACTCAGGGGGTTCGAAATTCTACACTTTGAATCCTAATGCAGATAATTTCTTCGCGGCCAAAAATGAGCAGCCTTTTAAGAAAATGTTTGTGGATGTATCGATAACTGGCGACGTGCTTAATTTCACTTCTTACACCGCCGTTAAGGGGCAGCCTATAGCTGTTTATGATGCATACAGTATCAAGAGAACGGATACCAGGCCCAATAAGGTTGAAAACGTAACTGTAAGCAAATCGAGCAATAAAGCTGTGATTTCATGGAAAACTCCTTCAGGTACCACAGAACCAGTAAAGGGCTTTAGAATTTATGAAAAGAATAACAAGGTGAATCCAAACTGGAGTATTTATGTACCGGTAGTTAGTGGTCAAACGAATTATAGCTATACATTGAATGCCATTGACCCTGCCAAGGGCTATGATTTCATCGTCAAGGCGGTCGGCGTAAGGAATAACTCTGAACCGGTAGAGGCGAGTCTGGCGGGAGGATCTAACTAACGATCTAACTAATAATCTGTTCTATCTTGTCTATTTGCATGGGTTTGAAAGTAAACCTCCAACGCCACTTTTACAGTGGTTTTGGAGGTTTTTTTCATAATTGCTTATAAGTATTGGATCTATAAATGATCTTCACTGACTTGTTATTCATCAAAAGGATGTAAGCGACGTCAAGAATAAAGATAAGGATATACATAATAGCTAATAAAATGGATTGCGGGTATTGGGAATAACACAAAATAGAGGCGCCTAGGGTACCAATCATTTTAAAATAGCCAATGTATGTGGACTGTCCTAGTAAATCATTTGTCAGCAGCATTCTTATAAAAAGAATGGACATCATGAGATTGATGCCAAATGCTGAATATTTGCCCTCGATATCATGAAATTCGGTCGTAATTCCATAATGCAGCAGAAGGGCAATCGCTAGTAATGAGAGGACCACAGATTTGATTGGCCATATAGGGTATTGTCTTTTTGAATAATAAAAAAGTTGTAACAGGATGATACAGTCCAAGAGAAACCATATCATAGTTATGATTTGCTGGAGTGGGCTGAAAGGAAGAACGAAGGAAAATAGAAATTCCCAAGTGATGTTCGCGCAAAGGGCGGCGAGCGGCATTCCGCAGGTTCGATCCCGGAACCCTTTATAGATGATCATCATATAAGTAATTGTCCAAAAAAAGGCCACCCCATATTGCAGCAATCGTTCTAGGTTTGAGGACAATAAGTGTTGCATAGTAAGAAAATCACATCCTTTTTGGACTTCTCTTATGGATATGATTTATCTAACTTGTCTATGATCTTTATTCAAAACAAATATTGAAAATAAAGGAAGTAGAATCTAGATGTCGAAATTAGTTTGTTCCTGCCATAAACTACCGTTATTATAGGTAATATTTACTAAATGAAAGGGAGTTAACATGAAAAGTTTAAAGACTATGTTAGTTATGATTTTGGCATCGATTACAGTAGTAATTTTTGTGGGGCAATCCTTTTTTAGTTTCTTTCAATTTAAGAAGGAAGTCCTTGCTAGAGTTGAAGAAAAGCTAACGTTGGAGGCAGATAATAAAGCAGATCAGCTTTATGGGATGCTGCAGAAGCCAGCGAAGTTATCAGAAGGACTTACTTTCACGATAGGGACTTCAACAATAAAAGAGATCAATAAAATTGAAGAGGCAACTAAACAATTTGTTGCAGCAGATCCGCTCATCGTCGGCGGGGGCTTCTGGATGCAGCCTAATGCATTCGACCCCAAAGCTAAGTTATTTGCGCGGTATGCCTATAAAGACAAACAGGACATCGTTTTTGACAATCAGTACAGTGTCGGCACTTTCGATTATTTTAAAGAAGATTGGTACAAGAACGGTTTTCTCGGTAGACAGAATGTGTGGTCTGCACCGTATAAAGATTCGGTTACAGGTGTCCCGATGATTACGGTAACAAGTGCAATTAAGCAAAAAAACGAAGTGATTGGTGTTGCGACCATTGATATCGGCATGATGGAGCTGCAAAAGCAAGTCACAAGCATGAAAGTCGGTATGGAGGGACATGCATTCATTATTGCTAGCGACGGAGCTTATATTTCCCATCGTGATAAAGACAAGACAATGGACACCAAGATGACGGAAGAGCAGAATGACGAAATTCGTGCATTAGGCAGTCAAATCATTAAATCAACGAGTCATGCGTTAACGCTTACCCAATACGACGGCAAAAAGGCCTATGTTACCTATGCTCCAATTGGAGATACGGGCATGAAAATCGTTACAATTATGTACTATGCGGAAATCTTGCAGCCAATCAACCAGTACCTGAAAACTACGATTATCATATTTACAATAGCTATGCTAATTTTTATCGCACTATTATATTGGTTTATTCATCGTCAAGTATCTACACCGCTATTGAAGCTAAGAAAAGAGATTCATACATTAGTGGAAAAAGGCGGAGATCTAACCCAGAGCATTGGGGTATCGGGCAAAAATGAAATCGGTCAGCTAGCTACTTCGCTGAATGAATTCATTGCAAATTTGAGGGGAATTGTGGCTAATGTTGTGGGCTATGCCAATCAGGTTGAAGAGTTCTCAAGCAGTTCTTCCTTGTCCGCGGCCGAAGTCGGGAACGCATCTAATCAGGTTGCTGTGATCATTCAGGATGTGGCTAACGGTAGCAGTAAACAAACGAGTAGTGTTATGGAAATTGCTGAAAATATGGCAAATACGCAACAGTTGGTAAGCACAACGAAAAACGAAATCGAACAAGCCACGGATAATGCTTTACGTGCTACAGTTTTTGCTGAACAGGGTGGAGAAGCCATTCTTGATGCCGTTCAGGAGGTTGAAAAAATTGTCGAAATAACGAGTGAAACAAGAACACTTATTCGCAAGTTAGAGGAAAGCTCCAACCAGATTGGAGAAATTATTACAACCATTACGGCTATAGCGTCTTCAACCCATTTGCTGGCTTTAAACGCATCAATTGAAGCGGCCCGCGCAGGAGAACATGGAAAAGGTTTCGGCGTCGTTGCCAGTGAAATTCGTAAATTAGCGGAACAGTCCGAAGTAGCTACGGAAAAAATATCCACGTTAGTTTTGATGATCCAGCAAGAAACGTTGTCATCGGTCACGATTATTGAACAAAATAGCGAGATCGTAACAAGCTTAACCGCAAAGACTCAGTTAGGAAGCCATGCATTCAGTGAAATCAAAGGAAAAGTAAGTGAGACGGAACAAAGTATCCTACATTTGCATCATGTTATCGAAAAAGTAATGGAAAACTCAGAGCAGGTTATGACGGATATCCAAGAGGCATCGGCGATTTCCGAAGAAATGACGGCTTCCACCGAGGAAGTGGCGGCTAACATTGAAGAGCAGAATGCGTCTATTAACCTGATGTCTAGTAATTTGAAAGAAATGAATCTGATTGCGGAGCAACTGCGGAATGAAGTGAGCAAATTTATTGTATAAATAATATTTCCATTTTAATGAGCTAATCCTATAAAATGCACAAAAACCCCCAAGCCCACTTCAAAGTGGAATTGGAGGTTTTTGTGCATCTATGGAGCGTCGAGAATAGAAATATGAAGCGCTAAAGCAGACCTTTTTGGGAAGCGCCGTTATGTACTTAGTGTCAAGCTGCTTGACGATCATGGTAGTTGAACATGACGTTATACAGGACTGCGCCTAAAACTGCAAGCCCTGCGAGCAGGCCGAATGTCCACGAGAAGCCAACCCACTCGCTAAGTGGGATGGATAGAGGCGCAATGGTGCGCCCAAGCGTGAAACGCAGACTGGACGCCGCGAAATATTGGCCCCGCATATGATCGGGAGCTAATCTTGACACGAAGGCTTGCTGTGGCCCAGCAGACATAAGCTCCGCGAGCGTGAAGACGGCGATGGCGAGCGTAAAGCCCCAAAATGTAGACATTTGATTAAACATGGCGATTCCTGCCGCGTAAAATAGTGCCCCGCCAATGAATACATATCGATCTTTATAGGCGAGCATCCACTTGGTCACAAGCACAGTAAAGAGAGTAACAAGCAGGCCGTTTTCTGAAACGATCACTCCAAATAACTGTTTGCCAGAAAGCTGCAAATTCCAATTATTGTAGGAGAATATCGTTGCCGATTGGACGTTTTCTTTCAAAAAAACGGGCAGCAGAAGGTCTAACTGCATGAAAGTTTGAGAAAGTAGGACACCTGCAAGGACGAATAGGAGGAACACTCGGTCGGCTGCAATAATGCGGTAGTCGCGGAGCTGTGTGATCAAGAAATGAAACCACGGTTCCCCGATTTTCGATTGGTGGCGTTCAGCCAAATGAGCAGGCAGCGATTCTCTTAAGGTGCGGCTCATCAACAAAGCGAGAATAACGCAGAACCCAGATGCAGCTGCTAGTACAACGTAAGGATTATCCGTGTAAAGGATGGAGCCTAGCAAGGGACCGATAACGACGGCTATATTCGCAGCTGTATAGAAAATGGCAAAGACGCCAGAACGGTGTTCTTCTTTGACGACATCGGCAACCATAGCCTGACTAGCAGGCCAATACAAGGAGCCAGCCAAGCTGGCGAGGCTAAATCCCAAGAATCCAACGATGGGCATGGATACCCAAGGGGATGCGGCACATGCAAAGATTCCGTAACCGATTGCTTGCCCATAAGAAGCGATAACCATCATTCGCTTTCGCCCGAATCGATCTGCACAATAACCTCCCAGCAAATTACCCAGCACAGAGAGCGCCTGGGATAAGACCAGAAGAATCCCGGTCAAACCTTTACCGAAGGAATTTGCAAAATAGATGGCTAAGAAAGGAAAGAATGTCCAAAAAATAATGTTAAAGGTAACCTCTCCGCCTAAGCGGATTTTTAAATTCGAATCCCAATCTTTAATTTTCATGTATGTATTACCTCTAGTTGTAAAGTTTGTACTCATCATACTACCATTCTTCTTGTTGAAACAAGGCAGAGCGTTAGGTGCGTGATTTTTTGAAATAATGATATATAAGCAATAAGACATGAGATATGAGAATGTCGGCCTTGAATGGAAGGCCTCTTAGGCAAGCTGTAGCCATGATCACTAGTTGTTGCTCAAGGCGAGGTTCGTCTGACAATAAAGCTGCGTCAAATATATTTATATTGACGAATGGTAAATTAAGGTATTACAATATCAGCAATAACTAACCAATTGTCAATTAATTTCAAAATAAAACTAGGCAATATTCCTTTTCAATACTGCTATTAATTTTTTCCTCCATAAAATCGTTCACTCCCTCGGTCGCAAGTTCAGCACGATAGCTTACACTTATCCCTTTATTCTGTAAAGTACGGAGTTAGATTTTTTGTCTTATTGCCATGCTTGATACAAATCGTATCATTTATCGCGACTTTCTTATCGTATTTCCGCAAGTCTCAAAATATCAGTGGAAATTTTAGGAGCAGTAATTACTTTGTAAAGCCTGAAATAACTAATGGTCAAATTTCAACAGCAGTGGTTACTACAGGAAACTGTGAATTTGGTTTCTGGGTCATAAAGAGCCCAACACGCGCGGATCGTCGGCGTGCGATGTGGTGTCGACGCAAGGCGACCAGTACCTTGTTCTTGCGAAAAGAGATTGTACAGGAAAATAAAGGATAGGCACAAAATTGTAATCGTTTACAATTTTGTTTTGGAGTCTGACATCGCTGCTCAAGGAGGATATATACCCCTATGAAGGACATGCTGCTTGAAATTCAAGATCTCAAAACGCATTTCGTAACAGATCGTGGTGAAGTGCCTGCAGTTGATGGGGTGGATTTAACCATTCGTAAAGGCGAAATATTAGGTGTCGTGGGGGAATCTGGCTGCGGAAAAAGTGTTGCTTCCCTTTCTATCATGAAGCTTATTCCACAACCGCCCGGGAAAATTGCTGGTGGCTCTATCCGTTATAAGGACGAGGAGCTTACGATAGCAAAAGAAAATCGAATGAAAAGGCTTCGCGGTAACGAAATTTCGATGATTTTCCAAGAACCTATGACTTCGCTCAACCCGCTGTTAACGGTAGGGGAGCAGATCGGAGAGGCGTTTCGCCTGCACCGGAAGGCGAATCGCAAGCAGGCACGTCTGCATACAGTGGATATGCTTCGTCGCGTAGGTATTCCCCGTCCCGAGCAGATTGTGGATGAATATCCACATCGGTTATCGGGGGGGATGCGGCAGCGCGTCATGATCGCCATGGCACTTTGCTGTGAGCCGGAGCTGCTCATCGCCGACGAGCCGACAACAGCTCTGGACGTGACGATTCAAGCACAGATTCTTGACCTTATGAAGAAACTCAATCAAGAAATGGGCACAGCCATCATGCTTATTACACACGATCTTGGCATTGTGGCTGAGATGTGCGATCGGTTAGTGGTCATGTATGCGGGCAAAGTGGTCGAAGAAGGTCCAGTGAAGGACATCTTCAGGAGCCCACGACATCCGTATACCAAAGGACTTATTCGTTCTATCCCAAGGATGGATATCGAGCAAGATCAGTTATATTCTATCCCTGGCAATGTACCTTCGCCAGGCTCCATTAAGCAAGGATGCCGTTTTGCACCGAGGTGCGAGAAAGCAATGGAAACGTGTCAGGCTCATATGCCGGATTTGAAATTCGTTGATTATAATCATAAGTCGCGGTGCTGGTTGGACGAAAAAGGGGGTGCCGCGGGGTGACGAAGCATGTGTTGGAAGTTCAGCATTTAAAAACATATTTCCCGATACGCACCGGATTTTTGCAAAGCGTTACAGGTTATGTGAAAGCTGTTGATGACATCTCTTTTAATGTAAGAGAGGGCGAAACGTTTGGAATCGTTGGTGAAAGCGGTTGCGGGAAATCCACAGCGGGAAGATCCATCTTAAGGCTAATTGAACCGACTGAAGGTAAGGTCGTATTTGACGGAAACGACGTTGCCAAAGCGACGGATTCACAGCTTCGAGCCATGCGTCGTCATATGCAAATCGTGTTTCAAGATCCGTTCGCTTCGCTGAACCCACGCCATTCGGTGCGACGTATTCTTGAGGAGCCGTATATCGTTCACGGTATTGCTAGCGGCAAGGAGCTCTCCGAGCGGGTTCTCGATCTAATGAATGTCGTTGGACTTAGCAGCACGCAGCTAGACCGTTATCCTCATCAGTTTTCGGGAGGTCAGCGGCAGCGTATCTCAATTGCGAGGGCGCTCGCGCTGAATCCAAAGCTTATTGTGGCAGACGAGCCAGTTTCCGCACTTGATGTATCCATCCAATCGCAAATTCTGAATCTTATGCAGCAATTACAGCGCCAATTCGGGCTCACTTATATTTTTATCGCGCATGACTTAAGCGTTATTAAGCACTTTTGTGGTCGAGTTGCGGTTATGTACTTGGGTCGGATCGTTGAGCTTGCTGATAAGATTTCCTTATATCGGGAACCGAAGCATCCTTATACCAGAGCACTTCTGTCTGCGGTTCCGGTGCCAGACCCCTTCGTCCGCAAAGAGCGCATAATTTTACAGGGTGATGTGCCAAGCCCGTCTAATGCACCACAAGGATGCGCGTTCCATACACGCTGCCCTGCAACAACAGAACGCTGCAAACAAGAACGGCCGATTCTCCGTCGAGTGATGGACGGCCATCAAGTGGCGTGTCATCTCTACCCCTCTTAGTTAGGGGAGAGGACCTATATAAAATTGACGATGAAAAGGGAGGCAGCATTATGAAAAAATGGGTATCAAGTGGCTTAGGACTTGTACTTGCAATCTCGCTTGCACTTGTGGGGTGCAGCAATGACAACAAAGACGTTAAGACGTCCGATCCAGCCAAAACAAACGCTCCGAAAGCGGAGGCGAAGACAGAGGGGGGCTCTAAAAAGGTTCAAGATACGCTAATCGTAGGGCGTGGTGGAGATTCTGCAGCGCTTGACCCATCGATTGTAACAGATGGGGAATCGTTTAAAGCAACGCAGCAAATCTATGACACGCTCCTTGATTATAAGGATGGTACAACGGAAGTGGAGGCGAGCCTTGCTGAGAGCTGGAAAGTATCATCAGACGGTCTCACTTATACATTTAATCTTCGCAGTGGAGTCAAGTTCCACGATGGAA
Organism: Paenibacillus sp. SYP-B3998; assembly: GCF_010820665.1. Lineage (GTDB taxonomy): Bacteria > Bacillota > Bacilli > Paenibacillales > NBRC-103111 > Paenibacillus_E. The sequence goes on from NZ_JAAIKC010000007.1 coordinate 69,761, forward strand.
CCGATTTTAACGCCGACGCAGTCGTATTTAATTTTAATCGCTGGAAGGATCCGAAGAGTCCGGTGAAATTCCAAGGGGATTCCTTCGATTATTACACCTCACAGTTCGGCGGTGAGAAGGACGACATCATTAAAGAAATCAAAGCCGTTGATGCAAAAACGGTTCAGTTTACGCTGAACAAACCGCAAGCGCCGTTCTTGCAAAATATTGCTATGCCTTGTTTTGGAATTGGCAGTCCGAAGGCAATTCAAGAAAAGAAAGAGAAATTTAAATCGGAGCCAGTGGGTACGGGCTCATTTGTTTTCAAAGAATGGAAGCGTAATGAATCTATCACCCTTGAAAAGAACCCGAATTACTGGAAGCAAGGTTTGCCGAAGCTGAACAAGCTAATCATCCGTTCCATCCCAGATAACTCCGCACGTTTAACAGCGCTGAAGAATGGAGAGCTAGATTTGATAGAGGGAGTGAATCCCGATGATGTAAAGAACATCGAAGCCGATAAAAACCTGAAAAAACTTGTTCGTCCATCCTTCAATGTGGGCTATGTGGGCTTCAACCTGAAACATAAGCCGTTCGATGATGCGAAAGTTCGCGTAGCATTGAGCTATGCGGTAAACAAAAAAGCAATCATTCAAGCTTTCTACGGCGGTAATGCCGAAGTAGCGGTTAACCCGATGCCGAAGTCACTTTGGGGTCATAACAATGATATTAAGGATTACGAATATGATCCTGAAAAGGCAAAGAAGCTGCTTGCTGACGCAGGATATCCGAGCGGCCTACCAGGCGAGTATACATTCTACGCGATGCCAGTACCGCGTCCATACATGCCGGACGGTAAGAAAGTCGCCGAAGCAATTCAACAAGATTTCGCTAAAATTGGGGTGAAAACGAAGATCGTTTCACCAGAGTGGGCGACATACCTTGACGATACGAAAAAAGGTGAAAAGGACGACATCTACATGCTTGGCTGGAACGGTGACAACGGCGATCCGGATAACTTCCTATATGCCCTTCTTGATAAAACAAATGTAGGCGGCAATAATCAATCGTATTATATGAGTGAAGACGTTCATAAGCTGCTTGCTGACGCACAATCAATGAATGACCAAGCTAAACGCAGCGAGAACTATAAGAAAGCGCAAGTCTTAATTAAAGCTGACGCTCCATGGGTCCCGCTAGCTCACTCTACACCCATTTTAGCTGGGAAAGCTGCTATTGATGGATACATTCCTTCCCCAACTGGAAGCGAATCCTATGAAACAGTCATCTTCAAGTAAACTGCATGCTAGGTAGCTTTATTAACAAAGGGGAGGCAGGCGCCACCTGCCTCACTTTTCATTACTTATATCTTCTCGCGAAGCAGGAGTGAACCCATTATGGTATCGTATATGCTCAGACGTCTTCTCCAGCTCGTGCCCGTGCTACTCGGAATGACCATTATTGTTTTCTCTATCATTCATGCGATTCCTGGCGACCCTGCCGAAACGATTCTCGGAGAAAAGGCGAGTAAGGAATCGAAGCAGGCGCTCCGGCTGGAACTAGGCCTTGATCGTCCGGCAGCCGTTCAATACTTTTCGTATTTGGGAAGTTTACTCCGTGGCGATCTGGGAACCTCTATCCGTACCAAAGAACCGATTGCTAAAGAAATGAAACCGTATCTGGCGGCAACGCTTGAACTTACATTCGTCAGCATGCTCATTGCTGTTCTATTTGGCGTGAATGCGGGCATTTTGAGTGCGTGGAGACAAAATTCATGGTTTGATTTTACGAGCATGCTTATTGCTCTTATCGGGGTTTCTATGCCCGTTTTCTGGTTGGGTCTTATGGAGCAGTGGCTGTTTTCATTGAAGCTGCAATGGCTTCCTTCTATCGGTCGAGTGGATGTGCGGGATCCGGTCGAGGCGGTCACCCATCTATACATCATCGATGCCTTTATTGCTGGACGTCTAGATCAAGTCTGGACAGTGATCAAGCATCTCATCCTACCGGGGATCGCGCTGGGAACGATCCCGATGGCGATTATTGCGCGGATGACTAGATCCAGTATGCTCGAAGTACTCCGTTCTGACTTTATTCGAACAGCGCGTGCCAAAGGAGTATCCAAATTTTTTGTCGTGTACAAGCATGCGTTTAAAAATGCGCTCATTCCGGTTATTACGGTGATCGGCCTTCAAATTGGCCTACTATTGGGCGGAGCGGTACTGACAGAAACTATTTTTGCATGGCCTGGGGTTGGACGTTACATTTATGAAGCGATCGCTTCTCGCGACTATCCCGTTATTCAATCGGGGATTCTCATTATTGCCTTTATATTCGTTATGATCAATCTGTTTGTCGATCTTTTGTACGCGGCGATTGATCCGCGCATTAGCTACAAGTAAGGGAGGGAAGGCCGTTGTCACAAGTTGTCTTGTACATAGAACCGAAGCAGACGAAGGTCGTGACCTCCGGTCCTTGGAGGGAAGGCTGGCGGGCTTTTCGCCGTAATAAACTGGCGATGCTCGGGATGATGATTATTCTCTTTTTTGCAGCGGTTGCGTTTCTGGCTCCGCTGATCACCCATTATGATTATAAGGAGCAGGTGCTTCTAGACCGCTTACAAGGCCCGAGCGCAACGCATTGGTTCGGAACAGACGACCTTGGACGAGATTTGTTCACAAGGATCGTCTACGGCACTCGTATTTCACTGTGGGTGGGGATTGCCTCCGTACTCGGTTCAATCGTGGCGGGTACGTTTCTCGGTATTTTGGCAGGGTTTTACGGCAGATGGATTGATATTTTCATTTCTCGCTTTTTTGATATTTTGCTTGCTTTCCCGAGCATTCTCCTTGCGATCGCGGTTGTAGCGGTATTAGGGCCATCTCTGCAAAATGCTCTGCTTGCCATTGCGATTGTGAACATTCCCGTATTTGGGCGGCTGGTTCGCTCCAAGGTACTCAGTCTTCGTACGGAAGAATACGTAACGGCTGCCAAAGCGCTGGGGATGAAAGATGCACGTATTCTTTTGTCGCACATTTTACCAAACAGCTTAGGACCAATCATCGTCCAAGGAACGTTGGGGATAGCGACCGCGATCATTGAATGTGCCGCCCTTGGTTTCCTCGGAATGGGTGCGCAGCCACCGGATCCTGAATGGGGGAAAATGCTTTCCGATTCACGTCAGTTTATCCAAAATGCACCATGGACGGTCTTATTTCCAGGTCTCTCAATCATGCTCACCGTGCTAGGGTTTAACCTCATCGGGGATGGACTGAGGGATGTACTTGACCCTCGAATGAAGCAATAGGTATTCCATATGATCTATTAGAAGGGGCATCTAGCTAGTCTAGGGCTTCTTTTTCTTTGTACGATGTCTGAGCTACTTTCCGCTAAGGTAACTGAGCTTTGACGGCAGCAAGAGTATCATTGATCTTTGTTTCAAGCTTATACATGTTTTGTTTTTCGTCACTAAGCTGGCGTATTAGGGAGACTAAGGGAGAGAGAGAACTAAGAACGCTAGTTGGTTCTTCTTTTTTAACAGCTTGTTTAAAAGCGCTCCATACAGGGTTCACGCTGGTATCTATTGTTTTAATAGCACTTTTCTTGGCTTTAATCTGTGTTTTAACTTGATCGTTGTCTGCTAAGGTGGCGCGAATTTTTTTAATCGTTTTGGAGGCCTGCTCTTTGGCGGTCTGCAATGCTTTTTCCTTGTTCTTTATGTCCATGCGCGCCAATTGCACAGGAATTCTCATGAGCGTTGCTTGGAAACGAAGCGCACTATTGAGATCTTTGTCTTTCAGCAGCTTGGCAGCATCGATCTGTTTATTTAACGAACTATATCGATCTAATAATAGTTTGTGCCGCCCTCTTGTTTGTGCGACGTCGGCTTCTAGCTTGTCTAATTTAGCTCCATCGACTGCTTTAATTTGTTTGTTGAGAACGACTAAAGTTTCTGCATTGGCGGTGTGCTGGGCATTAATTTTCACATCCCAGTCCTGTTCTTGTTTTTGTAGTGTGAGGAGTTCATTGTATAAGGAGTTGATTTTACCTGCTTGCGTGCGATCTGCGGAGGTGATCATTTTATCGATCGAAGATTTCATGGATGCTGTGATTTCCACGGAAGCAGCAGCTGCCGCGGTCGGAACGGCTGAAGCCAGCATCAGAGCGGTAAATAAAGTAGTCACATGCTTAAGATTTTTCAATAAAAAGCCTCCCTTAGATTCATAAAATTTTATAGCCATTTACAACAAAAAAAGCACCTGCAAGAAAAAGGCATTGAGCCTTTTCTTACGGGTGCTTCCGTCGTAAGTAACCATAATAAAACTATATCTGATACTATACAAGACACCTTCCCAGGTGTCAAGGAAGAAAGATTTGCACACATTTCATGTTAAATTTGCACCAAAGGATAGAAGTACTTTAAACTAACGAGGAGTAGGAAAATAACCATAAACAAGACATGACTGCTTCGGTGAAATCAAGATCAATCAAGTGGTTAGATCTGAGATAGAGGAAGGAATAAAGAGGATGAGCCAACTTTCAATAAATCAATTGAAACAATTTAAGAATGACATAACAAGATTCATGATGATGTACAAATTCGCCCTGGACGAAATGGAGACAAGAATTGAAATTTTAGTGCAAGAATTCGAGATGCTGCATGAATATAATCCGATCGAGCATACGAAATCTCGGTTGAAGTCGCCTGAGAGTATTTTGAACAAGCTGTATAGAAAGGGGAGCGATATTTCGTTCTCTGGCATTAGAGATAATATTAAAGATATTGCAGGTCTGCGCATCACCTGTTCATTTATATCTGATATTTATTTAATTAGCCAAATGCTAAAAAATCAAAGTGATCTGAAGGTCACGGAAGAGAAAGATTACATTAAGAACCCGAAACCAAACGGCTATCAAAGTCTTCACTTGTTGATTGATGTGCCGGTTCATATGTCGGATCGGCGAGAAAGTGTATGTATTGAAGTTCAAATTCGTACGATTGCTATGGATTTCTGGGCTAGCTTAGAGCACAAAATCTATTATAAATACAATGAAGACAATCAAGTTGTACCCGAGCGACTACTTGCCGAATTAAAGCAAGCCGCATTTGCCGCGTCTGTTCTAGATCAGCAGATGGAACGTCTCCATAAGGAAATTGAGGTTATCAAAGAAGAGCAGTCAGAAATATCCGAAGAGAAGCTGAATCGAATCATTATTAACAATCAGCAGTTTGCCCTGCCACAGGCTTTGCTGGAGCTTTTAGATAAAGCGAAAGAATAAAAATATTTTTTTAATAAAGTAAGTTAATACTAGTTTTATATTGGCTAGAAATAAGTTATAATCAAACTGTAATTATAAAAATATCAGATAAGAAGGGAAGTATTCTATCATGGCAAAAGTTCTTTATATTACGGCACACCCTAATGATCATCAAACTTCATTTAGTTTGGCAGTAGGGAAAGAGTTTATTGACGCATACCGTGAAGCTAATCCATCTGATGAAGTTGTTCTTCTTGATCTGTACAAGTCAGATATTCCTCAAATTGACGCTGACGTATTTAGCGGTTGGGGCAAATTAAGATCCGGCTCTTCATTTGACCAGCTTTCTGATGCTGAAAAAGCCAAAGTTACTCGTTTGGGCGAAATTGTAGACCAATATATAGCGGCTGATAAATACGTTTATGTATCCCCAATGTGGAATTTTTCTTTCCCTCCAATTCTTAAAGCTTATATTGATGCGATTTGTGTGGCTGGTAAAACTTTCTCTTATACAGAAAATGGGCCAGTGGGTCTATTAAAAGATAAAAAGGCTGTTCACATTCAAGCCAGCGGTGGCATTTATTCCGAAGGGCCTACTGCAGGATTTGAAAATGGTTATAGCTACCTCGGGAAAATTATGCAGTTCCATGGCGTTCCTTCTTTTGAGGGAATCTTTGTAGAAGGTATGGGCGCTAAGCCAGACCAAGCACAAGCCATCAAAGAAAAAGCAATTGTACAAGCAAAAGAAGTTGCCAAACGTTTCTAAGATGTGAAGTTTGAGGAGAGTACCTGAGAAGGTGCTCTCTTTTTTTTGTAGGAATTATTGTGTGATGTATGTGGGGAATATGGTGCCGTTGTTGGAAGTGAGGCTGCAGATGAAACAACTTGTAGAATCTGTTTAAGCATAAATGATTGGTTCGTGGTATAATTAATGAATTCAAGTCAATAAAGAATGTATTGACTTAATGAGAAGGGTGTTGCTGGTAAATGCATGTATTTGAAGATTGGAATCAAAAAGTGAAGACCACTTTTAATGCAACAAGCAATGAAGTTGTGTTAACGGTTACGGAAGCGGGAGAATCATTAGGCCTCTCCAAGGACCAAATGAAGCTATACGTGGACAAGAACAAGTTGACGAAAGTTCCAATCATGAGAAGTGTCCATAGGTATCTTTTGTTGAAACATGAAATAGATGAGATACTTGAGAAAGAAAAAGTTACTAAATAAAAGCGAGAGACCCTAGGGCTCTCGTTTTTATTTATCTATACAGGTTATCCACAAACTTATGCACAAACCCCACAATCAATAAAGCCTTATTGTTAATAACTTTCTACATACATGTCAACATATCCACAATATTATCTATCCACAATAGAAACCCCTGCATTTCTTTCATGTATGATCAGGCGATCTTTTCGCTTTGGAGCAGGTTAAACAGTATCTTCGACCATAGGATTTGGCGTAACCGACGATTTTATTAATTATTTTTTTATCCGCTAGTTTGGTGAACGGACAAGGATCGGGACGTGTATTCACTTCTAAGATCCAAGGATTTAATTGACGGTCAACGGCGATATCAAGTCCAAGCTCATTCATTGCTGGGTAGGCGCGGCTGAACTGAACGGCTGTCAGCCGGGCTAAACGTTCCATTTGACTAAGCAGCCGGGCGGTCTTCTCGGTGCCTGCTGTTGGTTCAATAAGGTTAGGTGCAAGAAATATCGTTCCGCCTTGGCTGCCGTTGGTGACTGCTTTACGAGGGTGAGCGACTCGAGCGACAGTTCCTGTACATTCCCATGTACCCGCGGGATTTTTTTGAATCATGACACGAAAGTCGTAAGGGCGTCCATCGTATTTAAGTACGTGGATGCCTTTTTGGATGAGGTATTTTTTTTTGCCAATTTTCTTTTGTAAGGATCGGCACATTGCTTGAAAGGTTGGAAAGGTGAATGCCCGAACTCCACTTTGATATCGGTAAAGGTTTGCGCCTTTCTCAACCCGCATGACACCGATGCCCAACGATCCTGTGTTCGGCTTCACGTAGACCATGTTATAACGCTCCAGCATGGCGAATAAATGTATCCTTTGAAAAGGACGAGTGTGCGGTACATGCTTTGCCAATTTCCGGTCGTTCAGTACGATGCGGGTCTTCAACAGCTTGTTTGAAACGTATTTCAGGTTATTTTGCATAGGTAGTACCTTCTTCCGCGCAAGATTGTTCTTCCTGCATCATACGAATCCACAGCTCTAGAGGTGATAGTTACCATGGTATTCTACTCGGAAATTTAAGACGGAAAGAACGACATACAGGTGAATTGCATAGGATGTGTAGGCAGTAATTGTGATCACGTCGGACAGAGAAGACGGGTGAGGGAAGAAACGGTGTCGAAGCTTACAGAAATGAAGGGAACAATCCAACGAATGTCAAGGTACTTTCCTTGGTATAAGGATCAGATAGATGTAGAGCAGGAACTCTCAGCAGTTCGTTTGGACCGATTGCCTTTGGTGACAGCATCCGTATTGGAAGCACACTATTATATTGAAAATAATCCACTGGCACAATGCGGCGAATTAAACCGATACCAAACATCCGGAACGAGTTCCAAAAGACGCAAAGCAATCTACTACTCCGAGTCGGATGAAGAGGCCTACTTGCGGATTAAACTCGATATCTTCAGAACCATTCTTGGACCGAATGGGTTTCAATCAGCAATGGCGGATATGGGTACAGGGCATGCTGAGGCGACAGCTGTAGAAGTGTTTCGTCGTCTGAACATGGAAGTGGAGTCGCTCTCCTTCCAGCTGCCCATCGAGAAGCATATAGAGCGTTTGACAAGCTTTAGACCTGAAGTTTTTTATACGATGCCGTCTATTTTGGAACGTATATTATTAGCTTCTGATGATCCGACTGCTTATGGAATTCGTCATGTTATTCTTGTCGGGGAAATTGCTTCTCCTGGCTGGATCAAGCGGGTATCTGAACGCATGTGCATAGGAATGGAACAAATAACAGATACGTATGGCTCCATTGAAATAGGGACTATCGCCTACTTCTCACACCAACATGGACGGTACCTGTTGGCAGAGGGACTCATAGGTGAAGGTATTAGTCCAGAGAAGCTTGGAGAAGAACTGGAGCCCTTGAAGAATGAGGACGAGCAAGTGCTTGTTCTAACATCTACGGTGAGGGAGTCATTTCCTGCCTTACGTTATGTCACTTACGATGTTGTTCGCGATCTGCGTACGATCATGGTGGATGATAAGCCCAGACAGACCTTTCAAAGCATTGTAAAAAGAATCGGGCCCGATCTAAAGCACGGCGAGAAGATTAGCATTTACGATATAGAGGACGTGGTGTATCGCCATCTGGGTAACGCAAGTGTTCGCGTGAAGGTAGTGGGCAATGCGCTGCGCGTGTATGTATATAGCGTGACTGAAACAAGCTTGGTGCTGGAGAGCATTCGGTATGATTTGGAGAACTGCATCCCGGAGATTGGTCTGATGATTCGCGCCGGGATTCTGGAAGGAATTCAAGTTATTTGGGCACCTTTCGAGGACTCACAGCTTCGCAGCTCAGTCAAAGGCAAGAAAATCGGATATGAATAAAGGAGAGGGATGCGTATGAAACTCGAGGGAGGCATCGTTGAGGCCATAGGCGGCACTCCGCTTGTCAGACTCGAGCGATTGTTCGAAGCGGATCCATTTCGTGTTTATGGAAAGCTGGAGTGGATGAATCCAGGGGGGAGTGCCAAGGATAGACCTGCGCTCTTTATGATTAAAGAGGCGATAAGGCGTGGTGAGATCACTCCCGATAGCGTTATCATCGAATCAAGTTCAGGCAACTTGGCGATAAGCTTGGCGCAGTTATGCTGCTATCTAGGGATTCGTTTCATTTGCGTAGTCGATATACGAACGACGGAGCAGCATAAGCAGATTATCCGGAGCTTCCATGGAGAAATTGACTTGGTTACGGAGCCTGATGAAGAGACAGGTGAGTTCCTACCGGCACGGATCCGTAGAGTTGGCGAGCTGCTTGATCGAATACCCGGCTCCTTTTGGACCAATCAGTACGGGAATCCAGACAATTATTTGGCGCATGCCGAAACAACGATGAAGGAAATCGGGGATCAGCTTGGGCCGATCGACTACCTATTCTGCGGTGTTAGTTCATGTGGAACAATACGCGGATGTATGGAATATATTCGTAGTCGTCAGTGGTCTACGAAGATCGTAGCGGTTGACGCGGAGGGGAGCGTTATCTTTGGCGGCCAAAAAGGCCCGCGGAGATTCCCTGGCTTGGGTGCAGGCATATCCCCGGGACTTTATCGACATGACGTAGCAGATCTCGTTGTGTATGCATCAGAGGAGGAATGCGTTCAAGGTTGTCGTGATTTGGTCCGCCATGAGGCCATTTTGGCGGGGGCATCGGCTGGAGGCGTGATTTCCGCCTTGCGCAGGATGGCGGGGAGTATCCCGGAGGGGGCGGTATGCGTTGTCATCTTACCGGATCGGGGCGAACGGTATATGAACACGGTATACAATGATGAATGGGTACGGCAGGAACTTAACTTTGATCCTTCTTCCTCTAAGGGAGGATCTTAACATGATATATTTGCATGATGGGCATATACGCGAGATCGGAATCGACTGGAAGAGGTTAATCGGCTTAATAGAAGAGGTTGTTAGAATCAAAGAACAAGGCGATTGTGTGCACCCTCTTAAGCCCTATTTACGCTTCCATGATCCCGCAAACCGCATGATTGCGATGCCTGCCTTCGTCGGTGGAAATATGAATAGGGCAGGAATCAAGTGGATTGCAAGTTTTCCTAACAATAATCGCCTAGGGCTGCCTAGAGCGCAAAATACAATTATCCTAAACGATACCTCAACAGGGGAGCCGATTGCTTTCTTTCATAGCGGGTTGCTGAGTGGATTACGCACCGCTGCGGTTAGCGGGTTCATGCTCCGTGCATATGTGGCAGCGAGGCAGCCAGCTGAACTGCAAGTAGGTATTATTGGGTGGGGGCCAATAGGCCGCTTGCACCTTGAGATGTGCGCGGAAAGATTTGGGAATAAGTTGAAACGAGTCACCTTGTTCGATCTCCAAGGAATTGATTGGGACTCAGTGCCAGAAGCTGTTCGGGCGATTACTGACATTGCTGACGACTGGCAGTCCCTCTATCGAAGTTCGAATGTGATTGCCACTTGTACGGTCGCGAAAGAAAGATATATCGACGAGGCGCCGCCAACGGGGGCGCTGCTGCTCAACGTATCGTTAAGGGACTACTTGCCTGAAAGCGTGGCGAAGGTGAAGGCGATCATCGTTGACGATTGGCAGGAGGTAAGCCGTGAAAACACGGATGTGGAGCAGCTGCATATTCGGTGCGGTCTGCAAGAGTCTGATGTCCGCACGATGGCAGATGTAGGACTCCGCGACGGGCTAGCTGAATTTCGCGCGGAGGAGCCTGTTTATTTTAACCCGATGGGTCTCGCGGTATTTGATATAGCTGTAGCTGACTACTACTGGCAGGAGGCTGTTCGGCTCGGGAAAGGTGTCATGTTGGAAAGCTGTCCTTGATCGACCGCTAGGTATATTTATAAAATGTGAAAACTAGACACCTTAAGAAAGGTGTTTTTTCTTTTTAACTTAGCTGCATAAAGCATGCACTTCCTTACATAAGTCGATTATTCTAGTGAGAAAATCAAAAAAAGACCTGCATGAACGATGAACGATGCGGATCTTCGGAATTATTCAATGCAGGATGAGCTTGCAAAAAGTGGAGTAGTCAGGAACGGTATCCATATCATAGGCAATTACAGATTGAATGATCTTTTCTGCAAGGTGCTGCCTGAGATCATGCCGATCATTCTTGTTTGTCCGGTTACAAACTTGTTGAATGATGGGGTGAAAGAGCTCTAAGATTCGATTCATCGAATCTTTATCCCCATGTTTTGCTTTAAGGACCAGTTCATATAAATTTGGGTTTGTCATTATTTATTACGGACCTCATCTCTTATTAACTGAAGCAGCTCCAATATCGTTGTATTTAATGCTTCAATCTTTTTTTCAGAACGCATTAATAAGTAACCCGTTAGCACAATAGGAAAACCGAAATTAGAAATGGAAGTGGTAATCAGTGTGATGAACGGAGTATCTTGCATGATTCGGCTCGCCTCCTTGCTTCTTTTTTGGATCGTTGGTGGGAAATTCCAGGTGAAAGTAAGTAATTTCTCATTTTATTTAGTGCTAGTATTCTTATTTTTGTTACAGCCTGTTGCGATATCTGAATATAATCGGCGATTTCGGTATCTAATGCATAAGTGGAGTAGGCCAAGGTGATGACAAGCTTTTGCCTTTCGGTCAGCTCATTAAACGCTGCAAAAAGGTACTCGTTCTCTAATGTCCACTGAAAGAGCTCGGGTTCTTTTAATGGCGCTTCGGATTGCCTATGAAAAGATTGTGAATAGAGAGAATCGCCTAGTGTCCTGTCCTCGTCTTCACCTAAAGGAACGTCGAAAACAAGGGGGCTTCTCTCTTCATGACGGCGCCTTTTTCTATGAAAATCAATATCGCAAAAACGGATGAGAGAACTCAAATACTTGGTAAAGCGGATGCAAAAGAAAAACTGGCGGAATTTGTGCTCAAGCAGCTCGCCATTTTCAGATGTAGGGCGTATTAGATATTTACCTAATAAATAGGCGTGGTTTGGATTTAGAAAGAAATGGTCAATGATTTTGTTCTTAAATAGTTTGGGGTTCTGTAGCTTGTAGTCTTTATAAAATTGCTCCTCTTTGGGTGTAAAGGTTTGGACAGTTATTAAATTGGACACTTACGATCACTCCTCCTTTTAAAAGGCTATATATAATAAAGTGAAAGATATAGGTACTAACACAACTAAAATAGAACAAATGTTCTTATTTATTATAGAACAAATATTCCCATTATTAAACGTTTGATATTATTTTTATGGAAAAGATAGGTGTTTCCCTATTTCTATAAAACCTTGAATCGTTACTTGACTCATCCTATTTTAAGTAAACTTTTAGCAAAGGTTCAGCTTCTATTCTCAGTTTGTTCATAAATCAGATGTAAGCTTGTTTGGAAGGAAAAAGATAGGAGTCGTGATAAAATAATGAAGATGAAAAAGTTAACCGGCGTGTGTATTCTTATACCGATTTTATTAAGTGGTTGCGGCAATGCCCCATCGGCTCAAAACGCCGCAGCTGCGGCAGTGAGCACGGATCAACCCGCAAAGCAAAGTCAGGCTCAAGGAACAGATCAGAAGCAAGCGGGCCAAGGTAGACCCATGATGAATCAACAGCAGCGCCAAATGTTCGGTACGTTCCAAACCCTACTTATGTTGGACAAGGCAGAGGGTTTGGCTATTACCAAAGAGGAAGCGCAAACGATGCTGCCGATCGCTCAAGATATCGTTGCGAAAGGGGAACTTACCGAAGATAGTAAAGCTAAATTGTTGGAGAAGCTAACGGATGCTCAGAAGAAGTTTGTGGATGATGCGGCTGCTCGTATGAATAATCGTGGCAATGGCAATGGCGGTAACGGCAAGAAAAATGCTGAGGGTGGAGATGCGGCGAAGAATACCGATTCTGCTGCTCAGGCTGATGCTTCTAAGGATGCAGGGAAAGAACAGGGTCAAGGATCGTCTACGACTAAGGGGTCTGATGGTAAGGGGAACAGCAACGGAAAAGGAACTCGCCCTACAGGTGAGATGAAAGATCCGGGTAAGCAGTTAATTGAGTTATTGCAAAGCAAATTAAAGTAAAATAGCTAGGTTCACTTTACGTAAAAAAATAAGTAGTGAGGGGCTGTCTCAAAAGTCATTTCCGGATTTTTGGCCCCCATACTCTGACATGAATAATCCTACCCCAAAAACGCCTTTATCCCCACTTGCATAGTGGTTTATGAAGGCATTTTTGCACATTATTTGGGACTCGCTCATTTACTGATACCCCCGTGGGAGAGCCCCTGTTTCTACTTGCTTAAGATCTGCTCTTTCGTTCTCTTCGTAGTAAGTAAACGAAATAAGGGGCGCCGATTACGGCCGTCATGATACCGACGGGCACCTCCCGCGGGATGATGAGAATTCGGCCGAGGCAATCGCCCAGGAGCATCAGATCAGCCCCGATGAGGGCAGCTAGCGGGATGAGCCACTGATGGCGACTGCCAACGATGCTGCGTGCGATATGCGGGGCGATTAAGCCAATGAAGCCGATCGCACCAACGGCTGATACGGAAAAACCTGCGAGGGCTACGGCCAGAAGCAGCAGCCAGAAGCGCTGCTTGGCTATGCCTAGCCCCAAGGAGGTAGTGATCTCGTCCCCAAGTTGGAAAATGTTCAACTTAGCGAAGTTCCGCCACGCAAGGGGAAGAAGCACGGCAATCCAAGGAAGCAGGGCATATACGTCCTGCCACCTTCGGCTCCACAGGCTGCCAGACATCCATAGCAGCGCCATATTAATGTCGCTGGGATGTCGAACAATCAAGTATTGGGTGCCCGCTTGGAACACGGTTCCAATGGCAACGCCGACCAGAGCAAGGGAAGCAGGACGCAGTGTTAGTCGGCGACTTAACGCTAGAAGAATGATGAAAGCGGTGAAAGCGCCGACGAAAGCTGCAATAGGCAGGGTGTAGCTCGGTGCTTTGGGAAATAGAAAAATAACAGCCGCAGCAGCAAAGCCAGCTCCTTTTGTAATCCCGATCACATCGGGGCTCGCAAGTGGATTCCGCACTAAGCTTTGGAGGATTACGCCGCCTACGGCTAAGCCGAATCCGGCTAATATCCCAACGACGATTCGCGGCATTCTAACTTGATTGACAATGAACAATGATTTGTTATTTTCATGTAGAAAGCTGGCCCATATTTCTCGGAAAGGCACAGGAACCGCTCCTACACGAACGGATAGGATCGCAAGGACGATCATGATCAGGAAGGCGGCGACAAGGGAGAGGATTTTTTTTCTCATTTGGCGGCACCTCCTTGTTTGCGGGCTAAATAAATGAAGAAGGGGGCGCCTATAGCTGAAGTTACAATGCCTACGGGAGATTCAAAAGGGAAGGCAATAAATCGACTGATGAAGTCGGCATACAGCAGCAAACTCCCCCCTAGCAGTGCGGTTAACGGCGCAAGGACAGTTAGATTGCTCCCAACTAAGGCGCGGGCGATGTGTGGAACGATTAAGCAAACAAAGCCGATTGGCCCACAGAGGGCCACTGCTGAGCCTGCAAGAACGATGACGAGTAGCATACTAATCGCTCGAACCACAGTAATACGTTGGCCTAGTCCAGCGGCAATCTCATCATCGACGAGCAGCAAGCGAAAAGACGGGAGCATGAAGCTGAAGGCCAGAAGACCACCAATGAGAAAAGGCAGAATAACGCGAACCTCTGTCCAAGCAGCGTTGCTCAAGGAGCCGACGAGCCAGAAAATCATGCTATCCGTGGCCTGCTGATTCAAGATAATGAGTCCTTCGGTTAGAGAGGATAGTAGAAAGTGAATCGTTATCCCCGCTAATGCCAGACGGACGTATTGTTTGTTGCCTGTGCCTGCGAGCGACCAGACCAAAAGAGCCCCAAGCGCAGCTCCAATAAAAGCAAATATAATGGTTCCCATATTGCCCAAGCCAGCAACGGCCACTAGGCCGAATACAACGGCTAATGCTGCGCCAGCATTAATCCCGAAGATGTGAGGCGAAGCTAGTGGGTTTTTCGTCGTGAGCTGAGTGAGAAGCCCTGCCAAGGCTAATTGAATACCGACGATGCAGGCCATGAAGGCGCGCGGTAAACGTAATGTTTGGATGAATAGATGGGTTTTATCATGACCTTGATAGGTCAAAGCTTCATATAAGATTTGCCATGAAACAGGGGATTGCCCCCATTTTAAGCTGCAGATGAGACCGAATACTAATAACAGGCTAGATGCAGAAAAAAGGAAGAGCAGAGGCCCTGTGCGGCTCTGCTTTCCAAATAGTTGCTTGTTCATGGGGCTACTCTCCCAAATTCTTTACAATATCCTCGAGTATTTTCTCGGATCCGAGCAATCCACGGGATAACGACCAATCGCGTCGTTCTACAGTGAATATTTTGTTGTTCGCTACAGCATCGATCTTCTTCCAAAGCGGGTTGCTCTCCCATTGTTTGACGATCGTTTCTTTCTCCGTTGGCAGCAAGAACAGAGCTTGAGGATTCGTTTCAACGAGCTGTTCCAGCGTTAATTGCGGGTAAGCCGTGTTGTTTTTGACTGGATCAGTAAAACCTAACATAGCTAGGAAGGAACCGCTGTAGGAATGATCTGAATGAGCGAAGAAGCCTTTTGGATTCACGACAGCTGGTAGCACGCGAAGATCCGTGGTTTTAAGTTTCTTTTTCAATGTATCCACTTTGGCTTGATGTTCACTTAAACGTTTCTTCCCTTCCTCTTCTTTACCGACTGCTTTTGCGATAATCGCATAGTTTTTCAACATTTGATTGTAATCAGCTTGAAAGTCATCCAGAACCAGAACCGGAGCAATGGCTTTCAATTGAGGAATCGCATTTTTATGTTTATTAATGTCTACAATGATTAGTTCGGGCTGCAGTGAGCTAATAAGTTCAATGTTCGGTTCATAACGGGAACCAACGGATTTATAATTTTTTAATTGGCTTTTAACGGAATCCATGAATAGATCAGGGCTATTATCGTCGGCGACGCCTACGGGTTGTACGCCTAAGGTAACTAGGGTATCTGTAAAGCCAAATTCCATGGCGACAATTCGCTCAGGTTTCTTTGGCAGTTCGACCGTGCCAACGGCGTCTTGAACCGTAATTTTGCCGCTTGCTTCTGTGGTGGGCTTCGTACTCGCTTGTCCCGGCGTGGTGGTTGCTTCGGTTTGATTATTCGTCGACTTCCCGCAAGCGACAAGGCTTATGGCAAGTATACTTATCAATGCAAAACTGAACATACGATGGATCCAATGGTTCATTTCTATTTCCCCCTGCAAATGATTATTATTATCATTTGGAATCATATCGAATTCTGTCCCATTCGAACATATCAAATAAGAAGATTAGGCATGTCTAATTTTTAGATGTTCGTTTGGTTTCTTGAAAAGTTGCCGGGGAGCAGCCTGTCATTTTTTTGAACACTTTACTAAAATGGAAATAATCCACGTAACCAACGCGCTGGGCGACCTCTTTGGCCAGCAAATCGCTCTGGAGCAGCAGTAGCTTTGCTTTTTCAATTCGAAGGGTATGTAAATAAGAGGTCATGGTCGTTCCTGTTCGTTTTTTGAACAGAACGGTGTAGTGTCCGGTACTCATTCCTGCGCGTCTAGCTAGCATAGGCAGCGTGAGCGCCACCATGTAATGTTCATTCATATAAGAGAGCGTCTCTTCAATGGATTCCGCTGAGGATTTCTTCTCATAGGTCATATGAGATTCGTATAAATAAATGAACAAAATTCGCTCGAACATGAGCCTCTTTCTGAATTGCTGGGCGGCTTCTTCTTCGATTGAATGGGGGTGAATATTTTGGGTTGTACGGATTAATTCGTCCACCATATAGTTAATTTTATAGTCACTAATCGTCGTGAGCGGGCCGTGCAGCGTCCAAGTGCTTTGCTCAGGGAGCAGACGGTAAGTGAAGACGACGTACTCAACTTCCTTCGTTTTTGGCGCTTGTATATAGAAAGGGCCCAAATCGGGATGACATGCATAAGCTTGTGAACAAACAATAGGTTCACCGTCTTGCAGTTGTATTTTGATATGTCCACGTCTAACAAGAACAAGCAGGTGTTGGTCTGCTGGACAATCGATCTTAATGGAAGCGGAATGAGATTCGATATGTTCAATGAGTGGAATGATCTGAAGGAGTTGTTGGAAAGTCATTCTGCCCCGGCCCTTTCGTGATTCAACTAATATATTGATATTGACATAATTACGTGTTTAGATACAAGCAAAATTAGATTTGAACGGAAATGAAGCGAAGAGCATCGTCCCGAGAGGGGAATGCTCTTCGCTTTTTTGGGTATCTTCAAGGAGACTACATTTACATTTATTGCTTTGAAAATGTGAGATGCCAGCTGTCAGAGCGGCTCAATGACCGTGTGTTATTGGCTGCATTAACGGCGCTGACTAGCAGGAAAATACGTAGATCGCCCCTAGTCGTGTTATGAACTAACACTTTGTTTGGGCGGAGATCGCCTGCCCCGCCCCTCGCAATGAAGGTGCCAGATGATGGCGCGGCTTCAACTTTTATCGAGAAAGACTCGTTGTTGAACAGAAAGTTAATATCCTTCAAAACGAGTTTCTGCCCTCTTTTTACGTTAATTACGATTTGCTGAAGTAAGATGGTTTTGCGTGAAGCTACAGAAATCGGCGAATTTCCGCCGACAATTCCATTAAGTTGAAGCATTAGATCCCCTCCATAAAGCTTGCTACCTTACTATATTCAGGGGGGATTCTTTTGAACTGGGTTTCGTACCTCCGAGCTCCTTGCATTTCTTGACGTGCGTCTCGATACAGTAAGGACAGCCAGCGAATGGCCCTAGTCTATGCTTGCATAGCGCCGATAATAAGCCCTGCTACAAGATAGGAAACCAGATGATATCCAATTGTAATGAAATATAACTGGATTTTCCCGTTTTCGAACAAATAGTTCATGCCTATTTTCAGGGAAATGCTCAAACCAATGAGTAGACCGACGGTAAGCCCCGATGCGAGCGATGTCGTATCGCTGAGCGTCAACAGCAGGGCCAGTAGAAAGGCTCCGCCCAATGCCGTTAAGGCAGTAAGGATGTACGTTGCTGGGCCGCCTCCCGACATATCCTTTACTTGTATATTTCGAAGCTTAGCCCAGGTGTTTCCGAACAAGAGTGGGGAATACCAAAGGAATCCAAGAAACATGGTGATTATCGTTGCAATTAAAACAGCCAAATAGTTAACCTCTGAGAAATGTATCAATCAAATGCCCCCTGTTTTGATGAATTTCTGTATCTACAGTGAATTTTACTGTGTTGATCAATGCATGTAAACAAAACACGCTAAACATTCAAGCGCAAGGTAAAAGCGCTGTTGGTTTAATTGAATATTAAGAATGAATTTACAGTTTCAGGATAGCTGTGTAACCTATCTACATTTAACAGATAAGGGACTTAGCTGCGACAATTGTTCTTTGTAGAAAGTGGGATATAATGGATAGATGCACGGAAATAAAATGAACATTGTTTAAAATGGAGGCTATATGACCCTAAGACCAGCAAGGAAGTCGGATGCTTCAGAAGCATCCGTGTTGATGTTTGATGCTATTGAGGATATCGCCTACGCACTAACCGGAGCGGAAAAAGAAGAGGAAATATTACCTGGCTTGGCCTTGTGGTTCGTTCAAGAAGGTAACCGTCTTAGCTACCAGCATATGTTGGTTAAGGAAGTAGATCAACACGTAGTTGGATTTATTTTATGTTACCATGGAAGTGAAGCGGAGACTATTGATCGTCCTATTCAAGAAAGACTTCGTCAATTGAAGAATGATCCTTCTATTGTTGTGGAGAAAGAAGCGGACGAAGATGAGTATTACATTGATTCTCTAGCCGTCTCCCCTGGGCACGCAGGTAAAGGAATAGCAACCGATTTAATCAAAGCCGCAGAGGAACAAGCTAGCAGGCACGGCTATCGTAAAATTGGTTTAATTGTCACCATTGATAATAAGAGAGCTCTCGATTTATATAAACGACTGGGGTATACATTAAACGGTGAAAAAGTGATTCATCATAGTCCGTATTATCATATGGTTAAGCATTTGGATTAGTCGCTAATAAATGGGTAGCGAAAAGCAGGCTAATCATCAGTAAAGCCCAACTTGCCTGAAGGCAAGTTGGGCTTTTTATGCATGGTAGGTCATGCATCATTGCTTTCCGTTATTCCCTGAATAGTTGAAATTCACTGTCAACAGCTTGTCATTTGTCGTAGTTCGCGTAAAAGCTTCCTGTGTGTAAGAGTAGCTGGTAATTCCTTTTTGAGTGGCGAATGCTTTTTTCAAATCTGCTGTTACAGTGGTCCCATTTGTATAGCGAAGCGTTAGGGATTGTTGGCGATTATCGATCGCGGCACGCAGCTTGTTCGTTAAAGTTTGTACATTAGTTGCCGTATTAGCTTCGGAAAGATAGGAATATCCCATAGACTGGTACAATTTATTGTAAAAAGTTGCATTTGCCGTATCGGTAGTTGCTAGTGAGGTTAAGGTCTCGTTGTATGCAGTTGTGGCAGTCGGATAGGCCGTAGAGGCTTTCCAAGTATGATCAACCCGAAGTTGAGCATCAGTAATATTGTAATAGTTATAGAGTACCCGGCCAGCTACATCGGGTACGGGATCATCCCACGTGCAGTCGAGTTGATACCATTTACCGCCAATTTGCACCAGATTCCATGCATGGGATTGGCCGCGTGACGAGCCTTCCACGATTTTCACCGGAATACCGGCCTGCTTCATCATCTCATAGGTCAGGAGGGCATAGCCTTGGCAGACCGTTTTCCCTTTGGTTAGGGCATCGTAGGCCGAATGTGAGATGAGCTTTGTATCATAGGCCACGTGGCCGACGATCCAATCATGAATAGCTTTTTCTTTCTGGTGCTCGTTCATACCGGTAGTTAGAATGTCATCAAGAATTTGCTTAACTCGCTTCTGAACTTCGGTGGTTTGAGAGAGAGTCTCCCAATAGGTGAATTTAAGCGAAACCGTTGCTGTACTACCTTGGATATTGGCCGAATAGCTGTACGACTTGACGATATAATGCAAATAATCATTGGTATTCAGAGCGGCATTTAGCGCATTGTTCAGATCCGTTTTCAGGGATGCGCTCGTGCCTGAGTAAGTGAGTTGGTAGGAATCCAGGCGATTCGTTAAAGCTTGCGTGATGTCTTTCTGTAGTTGATCTTGTACGGTTGTGCCTGCTGCTGCAAAGACGGAAGAAGGGATTAATGCGGTCGTAGCGGAAAAAGTTCCTAACATAGTACTGAATATCAGTAGATGCTTTGCCCATTTTTTCATTCTGGAATTCCTTCCTTCACATTGGTAGCGTTTCCTTCAAGATTCATCCTATCACAGGAAATGACTTTTTTCGACAAAATTATCCCATACCAAAATTACCCTACTCCATCACCTCTATTATTTCACATAAACGCAGTCTAAAAAGTGACATATTAGTAAGAGGCTATGCAAGCTGCACAAATCTAATGACATCAAGGAGTGAATCTTCATCCATGAAGTACATGCGTATCATAGCGATTATTATGGTCTTGCTTATGGGGCAAGCCACGCTGGTATCTGCCGATGGGGCCTATCATTTCGGATTTAAGAAAAGCTCGAAGGGACAACGTCCTTCCATAGACGAGGAAGGCTTTAAAGATCTTTTGAAAAAGCACGGGGCGATTTTTACAGGAGATCTTGCTGTCAAAGAACTATATCTCACCTTCGACAATGGGTATGAGCAAGGCTACACAGGCAAAATTTTGGATGTGTTGAAGGAAAAGCAAGTGCCGGCGATCTTCTTTGTGAC
The DNA here is from genome assembly GCF_010820665.1 of Paenibacillus sp. SYP-B3998. Taxonomy (GTDB): domain Bacteria; phylum Bacillota; class Bacilli; order Paenibacillales; family NBRC-103111; genus Paenibacillus_E. The sequence goes on from NZ_JAAIKC010000007.1 coordinate 90,545, forward strand.
GGGGCATTACATCAAGACAGAGCAAGATTTACTCAAACGTATGGCGCTGGAAGGCCATCTTATCGGCAACCATTCGTGGAGCCATCCGGACATGAGCCAAATTTCCGCTGCTCGCATTCAACAAGAGCTGGATCAAGTGAAGGCCGGAGTGGAGGCTGCGACAGGGCAAAAGGAGATGCGCTATCTTCGGGCACCGCGGGGCATCTTTAATGAGCAATCGTTAGCGGTAAGCCAGCAATTAGGTTATACGAATGTGTTCTGGTCTATTGCCTATAGAGACTGGGAGCCTAAGAACCAGAAGGGCTGGGAGTATGCTTATAAAAATGTGATGGCTCAGCTGCATCCAGGGGCTGTCATCTTGTTGCACTCTGTGTCAAAGGACAACACAGAAGCTCTTGGTAAGATTATTGACGACGCGAGGAGTCAAGGCTATCAGTTCAAAAGCTTGGATGAGATGAAGATTAGAACGCCCTAAGTAGATTGAAAATGGAGACTAAACAAAAATAAACGCCTTAGCCTTGTTTGCACAAGGTTAAGGCGTTTATTTCGAGCTTACGCTTTTGTTGTCAAATAATTCTCCACGGTAGATTCCGACCGCTTCTGCTGAAGCCAAGTCGAAGACAGGGTGGCTAATTTTTGCTGGGTTAACGATTTTTTGATATCTTCTTTTTTCTCGTTCAAAGTCGGTGTAGAGGCAGGTTTATGATCGGTTACTTTCATAATATCATAGCCAGTACTCGTTTTTATTGCATCACTAATTCCACCTACGGGTAGAGCAAATACAGAAGCTTCTTCGGCCTGCTCTAACTTTTCACTGGACATATAGCCAAGATCTCCGCCCTTATCTTTGGTAGCTGTGTCTAACGATTTTTCTTTTGCGATCGCGGCGAAATCTCCACCAGCTTTTAGCGAAGCCAGAATAGCATCCGCATCCTCCTTGGTATTTACAGAAATATGGGAGGCTTGAACTTGTTCAGGCGCTTTTAAGGATTCGAGATTATCGTTATAATATTTTTTGATTTCCTCATCGGTTATTGTCACCTGCGGCATTAAAATCTTTTTCAGAAGAACTTGAGATTGCATGCTTTTCTTCAAATCATTCAGGGTCATGCCATAGGAGGTAAGTGCTTGTTGGAACTCGTCCTCAGAGCCGTAAGAACCCTTAACTGAAGCGAGTTCTTCATTGATATCAGCCTCAGTGACTTGCAACCCCGCTTTTTTGCCCTCTTGATTAATAATTTCATTACTGATCAAAGAATCCAGGGTTTGCGCGCCCCCACCAGCTAACATCGCCTCGTATAGTTGGGTAGAGCTTATGTTGACGCCATTGACCTTAGCAACGGCTTTGTCGGCTGCAGCGGTTTTTAGAACAGGTGGATAGAAGATGGCATATACGATTAAAGCGATCGTTAATAGGGATGATGCCCACACCCATTTGCGATCTGCATGCTTGATATTCATAGTCGTTTCTCCCTTCCTTTACGTGATGATTCGATCTGTGTTTCATTATGCCTTCCGATTCTGAAGATGAGTTGAAGGTTACCTGAAGGTTTGTTGAAACCTGCATCAACCCAACGATAATTGAGTTCGGGAACTTTGAGCTTGATGATGATTTTAATTTTAAGTAACGGTGATGAAAGTTAGTTGTGCTGTATCAAATTAATAGGATTCGATTAGGGGTTCTTAGACAGTTTTCCATTATAAAATTTGAATAGAGAGATGGGTGTTTTCCAAATGAAATATTATAAAACAATGTTAAGTCTTTTCCAATACTTCCTTACTCCAAAAAAGGAATACAAACGAAAATCGAGATGGATACAATCAATTACCAATATGGCAGTGTGATTGTTGAACAACTTCCTTTACCCGTTGATATTTTGGAACAGTTAAAGAAAGAAGCTAAAGAATCGACTGTTCTTCTGTCCACCCGTATGGAGGGTAACGATCTTGATGAAGAAGCGAAGCGTAAGGCATTGTATCGGACTAGCGATAATGATAAAGAACAAGAAGTATATAATCTGATGAAAGCTACAGAGTTTTTAGATGAATCAGAAGTTCGTCAGCTACCGATTACGGAAGAATGGATTAAGAAACTACATGCCATTATTCGGATCGTACATGGTCGGCGCCCTAGGTTGAGCGAATATCGAGAAGAACAAAATAGGGTGGGTGAACGGAATCAGTCTGGGTTTTACATGCCACCAGAGCCGCAGGATGTTCCTATTCTTATGGAAGATTTAGTTGCTTGGATCAATTCACCGCGGACCTTTGAATTGTCCCCACCATTACGGGCAGGCATTGCGATGTGGCAACTGTTGACCATTCACCCTTACATGGACGGCAATGGACGGACAGCTCGCATGATTGCGACGTACATATTGCGAAGGGGTGGTTTTGGTCTAAAAAGTCTTTTTATTCTCGAGAACTTTTACGATCGTAGTTTGAATGAATACTACAAAGCCCTTCAATTGGGATTACCTCATAATTACTATTTTGGTCGGCATGAGGCTGAAATTACACCTTGGCTGGAGTATTTCTTAGACGGTCTAGCTGAGGTGTATACGCACGCGGCACAAATTGTCCAAGAAAAAAATAGTGAGCTCTTGAAAGTAGAACCTGAACTGATTCGTAAACTAGATTTAGAGCAACGCCAAGTGTTTCGTGAGCTTGTTTTTAGACAAGAGATGCTAACAATCACTGATCTTGTTATTCTGTTAGGTAAAAGTGAGAAAACAGTGCGAGAAAAGGTAAAGCGATGGATTCAGGAAGACTTTTTGACACCGAAGGATCCAGACGCTCAGCGTATTAGAACAGTTGTTTTAGCAGATTGGTACGATGAATTAGTCGACGATATTAGAGATAATCCGGAAAACTTCGGATACCTCCTTGGTAAGGATGATCATTAAGGGAAATTGATGCTGCAATTTTTGGACACAGGGACACACTGATTCAGTCACCGGAAACCGCCACCCACTAAAAGCACAAGCGACCAGGAGAAATAAACTCCTGTTCCATTGTGCTTTTTTGCTTTGCAACCGCGGGTACCCGGCGGGGTGGAAGGGACATTCCATTAAAAATGACCTACAAGTTTCTTTATTAAATATTGCGTTCATGGATATTCACTCTTTGCAGCCGTTGAAAGTAATCCAGGAAGGCGGCTATTTCCGCTAAGGCGGGCCGCGAGGTCAAGATCGGGTGGAGATGTAAAAAGAAAATAAAGTATTAGACTGAATAAAATAAAGTTGTAGACACCTTTTCGGGGCAGCTCCCCACATGGTGGCTGCGCGCCAACCCTTGTGTTCGCCAAAAATACTTATTGCCATATTATGGAATATAAAGTAATATATTAAATCGAACTACTAATTTTATACAAATTTAAAAGGGGTTGGAACTTAACGATGAACAAAAAAAGATTAAAACAAGTAGGCACAGCAGGTTTAGCAGTAGCATTGTTAGCACCTAGTTTGTTTATGGATTTAAACAAGACTGAGGCAGCAACTACACATGGGGCAGTTGTGTTTACAAACTCAAATTACTACGTTAATTCAAGTTATGATCGTGCTGGCGCCGGCAGATACGCTGAACAATTTGCAGAGTATGTTAATAGAAATCAAAATTATAATGACTACGGAACTTCAATAGACGGCGGAGATTGTACAAACTTTGTCTCTCAAGTATTGCATGAAAATATTATTTATAATGGATCGAATGCTCTTTATCCAGGACAGTATCATGGCGGTAAGCTACCATTTGTTGACGCTGGAACCTACAAAGATGGCAGCAATGTCCATTCTCAGGATTGGTATTACTATGGGCCTAATGTTGCTACTCCATCAAACACAAATGGTCGTACTTCATCATGGACAGGTGCTCATCAATTCCGTGGATTTTGGGGAGGCATAGATGGTTATAATGGTAACCATACCTATCAGTTACAAAGATATACCATGGAGGAAGCTATAACGTATTTTAGTGAAATTTATTCTGACCTCTGGGTTGGAGATATTGTTCAATTCGCGGACTCTAGCTACACTACTAAACATTCCGTTGCTGTTAATTATTACAATGCTGGTAATGTGTATGTTGCTCAACACTCTACGAGTACAGGTCCTTCGGATAAGGCTCTATGGGGTAGTGGTAAAAATCTTAAACAAATGATAATTGACAGAAAAAATGCCGGGTTCTCATACGTTTATACATTCAAGATTAAAGCCGATAATTAAGATAATCCCAGAATACAGGAGGAATTCCAAATGAAATTAAAAACAAAACTAACTGCCATCACAACTACATGTTTAGTTGGGGCAAGTATATTTTCAGTTTCCGCACTAGCTGATAAAGATGTAGCCTCTTTGAAAGCTCTAATTATGAGTAAGCAAGCTCAGTTTGATGCTGATTACAATAAAATGAACGCGATGTCCATCCAATCAAAAGAGGACCAAGATGTAAGAAACGAACTAGGTCATAAAACTAAGAGTTTGGGTACTGAGATCAGAAAGCACCAGTTGGAAGCGGATCCTGACGATACTGAAAATTTTGCTAAGCAATTAGAGGAATCCATTGGTAACTTGACACTAATTGTTATTGAATTTAAACAAGATGCGGTAAGAAATAACGATAATAATTACCTCAAAAAGGCAGAAGAAGTAGAAAAAAGAATCGAAAAATTGAAAAAAGGGCAAGAGCAATACAATAATAATGAAAAGACCGTAAAGCAACTACGTAAAGAACTTGATCTTCCTGTACTGTAATGTAATTTCAAATATTCAATTAGGAGAGTCGACTTTGTCGGCTCTTTTTTGTCTTCGCATGATTCCTTCTGTGTGAATGCAGTCAAACGCTTTATTAAAAAGAAGTAGCAAAATCAGTTCCCTTGTCCCAACCTGAAAGTGGCATGTCTTGTTAATGCCTCTGAAGCTTTGGCCGTTTATTATCTGTCAGGATCTCACTTTCTTCAAATCTAATAATTAAAATCTTTGTGGCCACCGGAAACCGCCACCCACTAAAAGCACAAGCGACCAGGAAAAGAACATTCCTGTTCCATTGTGCTTTTTTGATTTGCAACCGCGGGTACCCGGCGGGGCGGAAGGGCTTGAAAGAAGTTCAAAGAAGAAAGATAGCCCTCTGAAATGAAATGGTAACCTTCCTCTGGAAGCTGCGACACCTAAAAAAATGGCTCTAAACCGTCAGCTCAAAAGCGTACTACGGGGCCCCTCCAACCAAAAGTTTTCCCGAAAAATTGATATGTTCGATATCGGTGGTTGTGGTTGTTTCGTTCAATTTTAAATACCCGTATGGATTCGGGAACTAATTGGTCTGGGGCAACGTGGGAATAGCGAAGTCAAGCTTTCCGCATAATCGATCAATGTAGGCAACCATTATCTGAAATTGGCTCAAGAGAAAGGTTGGAATTCGGTTCTACCGTCAGAAATAGGTTCAGACATAAATTTGTACCTTAAATTATTTAAATGGAGGGCAAGAAGATATGGACAAAAAAATGAATACATGTACATGCTCTGTAGAATTTCATTTTACAGATGGGGAAATTTCATTGGTTGAATCAGGGTTTCGAAAATATCATTCGTGGACATTTGAACATCAAGACAACGTATGGGAACGTTCAGGTGGTCCAGCACTCGATGATATTGAACAGGCTGTAGAACAATTTGCTTCGGAATTGGGGATGCTGCCCATAGAAGCAGTAGGCATTTTCTTTTTAACATTGATCGACCGTTACAGAGCCTAATCAATAATGGATTTACACCTAAAAGAATTCTGGGACAACTCGTCCAAAATGACGATAAGAGCGGCCTTACATGGCCGCTGTATATACTAAAGGATCAGATGATAACAATGAGTAGAACTTTTAAAAGCCATGTAGCTTCACACTTCGAAGACAATGTTATTTCTATTTTATGCGCAATAATCGATCAACGAGTAGAGCAGAAAATGTCCCATTATCAGCTTAGATACAGATTACTCGGAATCGTCGCATCCAAGTTAAAACAAAATGATTCATCTAATAGCGCGGTTAGGGGAAATCTATGATTTCATTTATCAGGGTTTAAAGAATCAAAAAGAGACACGGAAGTATCTTTTCTGCATTCACGAAAATGGAGCAGAATTTGTTATTGATTTGTACAACAATATTCTATTTTGGGATACTGGAGGATTCGAACGGAAAGGTACTCTAGAACTAACAGTTACAATTTATCAAAATGAAATTGTGCGTTCCCTTGTAGGAGTGACGGGTTATCACAAATCTGGCACATCAAATTGTTCCCCGGCAATCCTATTTGATTCAATCATTTCTTGTGATGATGAAGAAACATTAAAAAAGCTATATACAGTGACGGACGAGGAAAAAAGATTTTTTAATTGAAGGAAGGAAATCTTAAAAACGGAATGATGATCGGAGAGCTGTTAGGTAGCTGCGATAGTGTGGTCGCAGCTTTTTGCGTATTACATTTTTGTCCTTAGATGAAAAAGCAAGGGGGGTAATATAAGCGTTTTAAATTGCATGCAAATTAATTGTTGACAATAATATTTCGAATTGATATGATTTACGCATAAAGTTTGATAACAATTAAATTTGAATAAATTAAATTTTGAGTGAAAACAAATGGGCTGAGTTTACAATCATCGTCGTGATGGAACTCATCTAAATGGTGTACAGAAGATATGGAGAATTAAAGGAGGAGATCGTATGCATCAGAAAGCAGTCATTATTGGAACGGGCCCTGCGGGACTAACCGCCGCTATTTACTTGGCTCGGGCTAGCCTATCCCCTTTAGTTATTGAAGGCATTCAACCTGGAGGACAGCTAACTACAACTACGGAAGTAGATAATTTCCCAGGCTTCCCTGATGGAATAACAGGACCGGAGCTTATGGACAACATGCGTAAGCAAGCCTTGCGATTCGGTGCTAACATTCTCTCCGGACGTGTTACGCAGGTTGATTTATCGAAACGTCCCTTTACCTTGTTTGTGGAGGGAGGGGACGAGATCACAGCCGACTCTGTCATTATTTCTACAGGGGCAACTGCAAAGAAGCTGGGGATTACGGGTGAAATCGAAAATATAGGCAAAGGTGTTAGCACCTGTGCAACTTGTGATGGCTTCTTCTTCAGAAACAAAAAAATTATCGTCGTCGGTGGGGGCGATACCGCGATGGAGGAAGCACAGTTTTTGACGAGATTCGCTTCTGAAGTGCGGGTCGTGCATCGGAGAGCTCAGTTGAAGGCATCGAAAATTATGCAAGATCATGCTCGAAGCAATCCGAAAATCGCATGGAGTTTGAACCAAACGCCGCTAGAAGTAACAGCGGGCCCGAATGGGGTGAACGGCCTGAAGGTGCTCAATAATGAAACTGGCGAGACTGAGCTGCTTGAAGCTGACGGTATTTTCCTAGCAATCGGCCATCAACCGAACACGGCTTTTCTCAACGGACAGCTGCCAACAGATGAGCAAGGCTACCTGTACGTTCAACCAGGGACCTCACAAACGGCTATACCGGGCGTGTTTGCTTGTGGGGATGTACAGGACCGAATATATCGTCAAGCGATCACATCTGCCGGAAGCGGTTGTATGGCGGCGCTAGATTGTGAAAGATTTCTGTCTGAACACGATATTAATGAATAAGGAGGAATGGCATATGTCCGTTAAACATGTATCCGATACTAATTTCCATCAAGAGGTAGAAACACAAGCTGGTACAGTGCTGCTAGACTTTTGGGCCCCTTGGTGTGGGCCTTGTAAAATGCTTTCCCCTGTGCTTGATGAATTGGCAGCAGAAATCGGCAACTCGGCCAAGGTTGTTAAAGTGAATGTAGATGATAATCCCGAATCCGCAGCTAAATATGGCGTGATGAGCATACCGACGCTGCTCGTCTTTAAAGAGGGGCAAGTGGTCAAACAAATGACCGGTTTCCAATCGAAGGAACAGCTCAAAATAGCTATTGAGCATGCCTGATATCACATTGTATATAAAAGGTAACTCATAAAAGTTAATGGAGGTTTTTAACATGGCACAAGAACGTACGGGCGTAGCGACTTTAGGCGGACAACCGATTACACTCATAGGTCCTGAATTGAAGGTTGGCGATCAAGCGCCGAATTTCACAATCAATAAGGATTTGATGACAGAGGTTAGTCTCTCCGATTATGACGGCAAAGTAAAGCTGATCTCAGTCGTTCCTTCTTTAGATACGGGGACCTGCGACGCGCAGACACGCCGTTTCAATGTAGAAGCAGATAAATTAGGCGGCGATGTTGTGATTCTTACGATTTCCGTGGATCTCCCATTTGCGCAGAGCCGTTTTTGCTCAATTGCCGGAATCGATAGAGTCATTGCTCTTTCTGATTATAAACATCGCGCTTTCGGTGAGGCCTATGGCGTCTTAATTAAAGAGGTTCAGCTAGATCAACGCGCAATCTTCGTTTTGGATGCTAATAACACCGTTAGATACGTTGAGTATTTGACGGAAATGAGTGAACATCCGAACTACGATAAGGCTTTGGCCGCTTTAAAGGAACTGGTATAAAAATGCGCTGGACTTCGTGCATAAAATAAACCTTCAAATCCACTTTTACTAGTGGATTTAAAGGTTTATTTGCGTAAAATTTGGGACTCTCTCTTTCATGCCAACACTTACGGGACAGCCCTTCGTTTTCTCGTGCTATGTTTACACGGAAGTGCTTGCAATAGATTGAAGCATCCTGACGGCTGTTTCCCGCTTGCGGTGAGCATGACAGTAGGTTTGGGGCTGCTGTTAATAGTTAAAAGGAGGTTCTGACTGCCATAACATCATGATGACGGAGGTGCCACTGTTCAGTGGACGCAGCACACAAATGGCAACGAATTCTGGCTCTTCTTCGACATTGCGTGCATGGCTGAGCGCGCAATCAGCCGGCGTCCGTGGCTAGATCAGTTTGCTGCCCTTCGTCATAGGCCTGCGGCATAAGGGGCATTCTTTGGAAGCTCGCTGCGCTTCCTGCGGCGACGAGATGCGCGCCCAAGCGTTGCAGCCATCGCTTGGACAGATCCAGGCCGCGACCCGCTCGGTGGTCGCGGGTCTTGGTTTAAAAGAAGCAGCTTTGCCAGCTGCTGCCGGTCGGACTGAGACAGCAGCGCTCACGCGGCTGTCTGGTTTAGCCCTGTTGTCCGTGCCCGGCTGAGGGAACGCGGACACGAGAAAGCGGGAAAGCTCCGCCTTCTTCCCGCGAAAGTATGCAGGCGAGCTGATCAGCAGCTCGGACTTGGCTCTCGTGACGGCGACGTAAGCGAGTCGCCGTTCTTCTTCTAGCGCTGCGGGCGCTTTATCGCGCCCGGTTGCAGCAACCATCCGGACATCGTCCAGATGGTTCGCGTCTAGTGCCGAGCTGTGCGGCATGTTGCCCTCAATGGCACAGAGTAAATAAACGATGGGGAATTCCAGTCCCTTCGATTTATGGATCGTCATGAGGGAAATTTTATTTCCGGCATGTTCTCGTTTGAGCAAGCTCATTTCGGTGCGTTTTTCCGCCACTTCATGGATAAAATAAAGAAACTGCTCGATCGTATCGAACCGTTTGGCCGAGGATTCTAACTCGTCTAACGTTTCTTTCAGCATTTCCCGGTGATGCGTCAGCTTGCTGCGCTTGTTCGTTTCCAGAAAGGCATCATAGAAATCCTTACGTAAGGCTTGAATAGCTTCCACAGGCTTCATGACGGCTAGGGTTTTGATCAGTCGGATACGATTTTTCAGCTTTTCTTTTTGGAAATCCTTCAAAGGCAAGCCGAGTAAATGAATGAGGGGCCATTTTTTAGCTTGAATGGCTTCCTGATCCTGAATGATTCTTATTCCCTGCTCACGTCCGATATATAACGAAGGGAGAATTCCCTCTATGGCTTCGAAATTACGCCGTTCTTGGGCGATGCGAAGGTGATCGATAATCGGCTTGACCATCCATTGCTCATAGAATGAATCATTGCTTCCGTAATCAACAAACGGCAAGTTATGCAGGATCAACTGTTCGATAATGGCTCGACTGTTGCTGGCTGTTCGATAGAGTACTGCTAAGTCTCCATAGCTGTACTCACCTGTATTTACCTTATTTCGCAAATCAGTAATTAACCAATCTGCTTCGTCATCACTGCTCAGTGGGCGGATGTATTGTGGTTTGATCTCGCTTTTCTTGGTGGCAAGCAAGGTTTTATTTTTCCGGTGTACATTATGTCTGATAATGGCGTTGCCTAGACCGACAATGCTTGAAGTGGACCGATAGTTGATATCGAGCGTAACCGTTTTGGCTTGAGGATACTGTTCATGAAACTGTAAAATGAATTCATTACGGGCACCGTTAAACGAATAGATGGTCTGGTCATCGTCGCCGACAACCATCAAGTTTTCGTGCTGCTGCACAATCATTTTAATAATTTCATACTGTACCGTATTCGTGTCTTGAAATTCATCGACGCTGATATAAGCGAATTTGCGTTGCAGGGAGCGTAGGACGTCCTTATCTTGCTGTAAGAGGTCATAGGCTATGAGTAAAATATCGTCGAAATCAATTTTATGCTGCTCTAATTTCCACTGCTCATATTGCGCGAAAATGCGCTTTAATTCCTGCTCATCCTCCGTTTTTTCAGGAAGATCGTCGACTCGGATCAATTGCATTTTGTATGAGGAAAGCAAGGAGATCAGCACCTCAGGCTGATAGGTGTCTTGCAGACCCATACCGAGCAGGATACGCTTGATAACGATTTGCTGGTAACGGCCATCGCTCAAAATTTCTTGATCCATGCCATTCATTCTGATTATGCGTAAACAAAAAGCATGGAACGTTCGCACCTGAATCGTATTGGATATGCCACTATCCAGGCTGGGCATCAGCGTCAGACGTTCTCGCATTTCTTCGGCTGCTTTTTTGGAAAAGGTAATCAGCAGCAAATTCCCCGGATGAACCCGGTGGACAATTAGCAAATAGGCGACTCGGCAGACGAGGACCGTCGTTTTCCCTGAACCAGCTCCGGCCAAAGTAAGATGAGGTCCTTTGAAATGACGCACAGCCTCTACCTGGGGTTTATTTAATAGAATGCCTTGCTGCTCCAAATCACGGAAGAAGAAAGCGTCGCTTTCTGCATTGGACACGAAGTCAGGGCTTGTCGTTAATTCGGCCATGCGGGCATGCGGGATGGTCGGATTCGAAGTAAGCTTGGAACCGAACGGAGTCGGGTAAATAGTAGGAGTATTCACATCATCACCTGTTTCATTGCGTTACTAGAGTATCCATTCTACCACATTTGCAAAACAAGTAGGGGAATGTCATATTAACAGGGAGTACGATGAAGGGAAGTCATTTTTGCCCAGCGAAAGGAGATCGGTCTACATGATCCTGTCTTACTTGAAAGCACTGTGGAATCAATTCCTGCGGCATGATGCGCTAGGGCTTGCTGCGCAGTGCGCCTATTATTTTCTGTTATCTTTGTTTCCTTTCCTTATCTTCATTATGAGTTTGCTGGGATACCTGCCATTTACCTCAGATGATGTCATTGTGTTGATCAAAGAATATATGCCAGGCGCAGTAGCTGGCTGGTTAGAAGAGACACTCGTTAGTCTGATTAGTGTAAAGCGAGGAGGCACTTTGTCCTTCGGGTTGGTGCTATCGTTGGTGAGTGCTAGCGCGGCGATGAACGCTATCGTACTCGCAGTGAACAAAGCGTACGGGCTTCCTGATCGCAAAAGTTTTATTCACTCGCACCTTTTAGCTGTGATGCTAACAATCGGTATGCTGATTGTCATCGTATCCGCGCTGCTCCTAAGCGTATTCGGTCAGTGGATTGGCGTTTGGCTGCATGCGCATGTTCATCTACCTGCAGCACAAGTCGACGTTTGGAACAACTTTCGATGGATCATCAACTTTATCATTGTCTTTATTGTTTTTATAGGGATCTACTACATCGCACCGAATACTTGCTTATCTTGCAAAAGCGTGCTGCCAGGCGCGTTGTTCGCGGGAATCGGCTGGCAGGGCACATCGTTAGGCTTCTCGTATTATGTTAATCATTTTACGAATTACAGCGCCACCTATGGAAGCCTCGGCGGCATTATCGTATTGATGACTTGGTTATATATATCTGCGCTGATTATTATTGTTGGCGGGGAAATTAATGCGATGGGTCATGTGCGCAGGCAGTTGAAGAAAACGTAGGCGACCGCAAGCATATATGCTCTTGCAATTTAATATACATATTTTACTAGGGTTTTTACGAGGAGGGTGTCCACGTTGCAGGATGCATGTGTCGCACGTTCTTTGGATGAAGTAAAGTTCTAGTCTCGCGCAATCCTTTCTCCGAGGTAAGCTCATGAAGCTAGTTTTCCGGGGAGAAACGATCGGGTGCTGCTTGTGTAGTCGGTTTTTCTGGCGGGACTCTATGTAGATGCTTATGAAGTAAGCTTTCTACGAATTCTAAGGAGGCTGTTAGCATGATTTATGGACAACCAGGGCAACAAGGATCGAAGGTCTCGTTCAAACAGCGGTATGGCAACTTTATTGGAGGTCAATGGGTTGAACCGGTCAAAGGGCAGTATTTTGAAAATGTGTCTCCAGTGAACAATCAGATTTTTTGTGAAATTCCTCGTTCCTCAGCAGAGGACATTGAACTAGCGTTGGATGCTGCCCATGCAGCCAAAGACGCTTGGGGACGTTCGTCTGTTGTGGAAAGAGCGAGCATATTGAACAAAATTGCTGACCGTATGGAAGCGAATCTGGAACTTCTTGCTGTCGCTGAGACGTGGGATAACGGCAAGCCAGTGAGAGAAACGTTGGCCGCCGATGTGCCTCTGGCGATCGACCATTTCCGTTACTTTGCAGGCTGCATCCGTGCTCAAGAGGGTGGCCTAAGCCAAATCGATAACGATACTGTGGCCTACCATTTTCATGAGCCGCTTGGCGTAGTTGGTCAAATCATCCCTTGGAATTTCCCGCTGCTCATGGCTACATGGAAGCTCGCTCCTGCACTCGCTGCCGGCAATTGCGTTGTAATTAAGCCAGCGGAGCAAACGCCTGCATCTATCCTTGTTTGGTTAGAGCTTGTGGAAGACCTGCTGCCGCCTGGTGTGGTGAATGTTGTAAATGGTTTCGGACTAGAAGCAGGCAAACCACTGGCATCTAGCAATCGCATTGCGAAGATTGCTTTTACAGGGGAGACGACAACGGGCCGCTTGATTATGCAGTATGCCTCCCAAAACATTATCCCGGTAACACTGGAGTTGGGTGGCAAATCACCCAATCTGTTCTTTGAAGACGTCATGGCGCAAGATGATGTCTTTTTAGATAAAGCGATTGAGGGCTTCGTCTTGTTCGCGCTCAATCAAGGGGAGGTTTGTACATGTCCGTCTCGTGCACTCATTCAGGAATCCATTTATGAAGCCTTTATGGAAAAGGCGTTAAAACGCGTGGCAGCCATCAAGCAGGGCAATCCACTGGATACGGAGACGATGCTTGGTGCTCAAGTGTCCACTGAGCAGGTGGAGAAAATTTTGAGCTACATGAACATCGGACAACAAGAAGGAGCAGAATGCTTGATCGGCGGAGGCCGTGCTGCGATGAGCGGAGATATCGCGGAAGGCTACTATATTCAGCCAACGGTGCTTAAAGGTCACAATAAAATGCGCATTTTCCAAGAGGAAATCTTCGGCCCCGTCGTGTCTGTCACGACGTTCAAAGATCAAGAAGAAGCGCTGGCCATCGCCAACGACACCTTGTACGGTTTAGGCGCAGGGGTCTGGACGCGCGATACGAACACCGCATACCGTATGGGTCGCTCCATTGAAGCGGGTCGCGTGTGGATCAACTGCTATCATGCCTATCCAGCTCATGCCGCCTTCGGGGGCTATAAAGTTTCGGGCATCGGCCGAGAGAATCACCGCATGATGCTCGACCACTACCAGCAAACCAAAAACTTACTCGTCAGCTACAGTCCGAACGCGCTGGGATTCTTCTAAGAGGCGGGTAAGATATGGCAGACGCTACGGAACCCGTTGTTCTCAAGGTCATCTGCACCAATGCTGCTTCGCAGCTTATTGACAGGCTGCAGGCGAAGTACGGGCCAGTGATGTTCCATCAATCCGGAGGCTGTTGTGATGGCAGCTCGCCTATGTGCTATCCGCAGGAGGAGTTCTTCCTAGGCGAACAGGATGTGCAGCTAGGTGAGATTCATGGAGCCCCATTCTATATGAGTAAGGCACAATACGAGTATTGGATGTATACGCAGTTAATCATCGATGTTATTCCTGGAAGAGGCGGTATGTTTTCCTTGGAGGGACCTGAGGGGTTGCGGTTCCTCACACGCTCGCGCGTGTTTTCATCGGAGGAGTTGAGCATCTTGAAACTATCGTAAGAGATTTTTCCTCTAACAAGAAAGCTGTCCGGAAGTCATGCCAATGACCTTCAGGCAGCTTTTCTTTTTGTTTGATTAAAATCCATCGAAATTAGGAAATTAATGTTAATCGGTAAATAAATGGAACTTCTTTAAAATCAGTGTAAAGGAAGCATTCAGGCGGTTTTTTACGAGAAAACAGGGAGAAGGCCGATGATGAGATTAAGGTGACCTCCCTCCAATTCGTGAGAAAGCTCTTGGGCTTCAGCGAGCCAAATGAGGCAGCGTTTAATCGCACCATCAAGGAGGTGGCATGGTTACCCGGAATCTGTTGGACTCGCTGGCAACCAATGCCGAGCCTCGCAATCGCGAGGTAGAAATCGAATCAAGGATTGGCTAACCTCATCATACAAAAGGGGGCCAATTGCTCTCTAAAAACAGAAAGCTGTCCAAAACTATATGTTCTAGTTTCGGACAGCTTTCTGTTTTTGCGGGCGCTATTTTTGCTCTAAATCCGCTCAACCTTCATGAGGTTAGTCGTCCCGGATTTACCAATCGGGATACCTGCGGAAACGATCGTCAGATCGCCCTTTTTCAAATAGCCCAGTGTTTCTGCTTGCTCAATGGCAGAGCGGATCATCGTATCCGTGGAGTCACATACCTCGCCGTGAATCGGGATGACACCTTGTACCATGCTCAGATAGCTGATTGCATATGCGTTGGAGGTAATCGCCAGGATAGGCGCTTCTGGACGATATTTCGCGATCATACGAGCGGTAAATCCGCTTTCTGTAGGCGTCAAGATCGCTGCCGCATGCAATTTGTTAGCGGATGAAACGACTGCCTGACAAAGAACTTCCGTCACTTCGTTGTTAGAGTCGAGCTGCGCGTCGATCAGCGAATTACGCTCCATCGTTTGTTCCACGCGCTCAGCGATTGTGGCCATCATGGTGACGGATTCGACAGGGTATTTCCCAGCCGCCGTTTCACCGGAGAGCATGACCACGTCGCTGCCGTCAAGCACGGCATTTGCCACGTCACTCACTTCGGCGCGCGTAGGGCGCGGGTTCCGCTGCATGGAATCCAGCATTTGCGTTGCCGTAATAACAGGTTTGCCCGCAAGATTACAGGCGCGGATCATCTCTTTCTGGGCGATAGGCACTTCCTCCGTCGGAATTTCTACGCCCAAATCTCCGCGAGCTACCATGATGCCATCTGAAGCTTCTAGGATGGAGGCGAAGTTGGTCATCCCTTCTTCGTTCTCGATCTTGGAAATGATCGGCGTGAAGCCAGCGCCGTGCTTCTCTAGAATGTCGCGAACTTCTCTAACGTCGTTCCCGTTACGAACGAAAGACATCGCGATGATGGAGATGTTCTCCTCAACGCCGAATTGAAGATGCATGATGTCGCGTTCGGTGACGCCCGGCAGGGACGTGCGAATACCCGGCAAATTTACCCCTTTGCGCTGCTTCAGTACACTTTGATTCAGCACGCTGCACGTAACTTCGGAGCCGTCTATGGTCTCGACCTGCAGCTCAATAGAGCCGTCGTCGATTAGAATAAGATTGCCTGGCTTCACGTCTTGCGGAAGCCCTGGGTAGTTGACAGAGACGCGGCTGGAATCACCGATAATTTGTTCGGTTGTAAGGACGATTATATCGCCTTTTTGCAGGTCGTAGCCCGCATCTTTTAGTTGCCCGATGCGAATCTCCGGACCCTTGATATCCATGAGAATCGGAATCGTTACACCTAGTTCTTTGGCCGCTTGGCGTACTCTTATAATACGTCCGCGATGTTCGTCTAAATCTCCATGAGCCATATTCAGTCTTGCGACGCTCATGCCAGCGCGGATTAATTCTTTGAGAGTAGGGATGGAATCGCAAGCGGGCCCCATGGTGCAAATAATTTTCGTTTTACGCATGTTGTGTAGGACTTCCTTTCGAGTAGAGGAATCAATTTTGGCTTCATTTTAGACCTAAATTACGTTAAGTTCTATGAAATATAGTATGATGTATGTACTATAGTATTGGAAGTGAATAGAGGATGCAGGTTAGAACTTTCACCTATGACAAAACAAGTAATTGGTATGCGGAGGAAGATGGACGAAGCCTCAATTGGACGCTTATTCTAGTCACATATGGGAAGTGTGTGTATTGGATCGGTGGGGAGCTCGGAGAGAGGAAGCATGTGCTGGAGAAGGGCCAATGGCTGCTGATCCCAAGCGAAATGAAGTATTATGGCAAAAGTGTGCCAACGATGGTACACGAGAAGTATGTTGTACAATTTTCATGTCGTGGAGAGGGAGAAGCTTTTCCGCTATTACAGGCTAAGGAGTATGTTAGCGGGACAACTGGCAAGTACGACTTTATCCTAGACCGTATGCGTGTGATGCTTCAGCAATGGAAAGGCAAACAGCCCTATTATCAGACGCTGTGCGATGCGCTGCTAAAAGAGCTGTTCGTTCATTTGCATAGAGAGTGGGATCAAGGCGGTGTTGTGAACGCTACAAGCGTGTTGGTTGAACAGATGAAAGCTTATATTCAGAATCATTACCGCGAGCATGTCACGAAAGATGAGCTCGCGGCTTGCATCGATCGCTCTCCGAATTATTCAGCATCTCTGTTCAGTAAGGTGACTGGGCAAACCATTAGCGATTATATGAACGCTACCCGCATCAAAACAGCTATCTATATGCTGAGGCACTCCGCACTTACCGTAACGGAAATATCTGAATTTATTGGGTATAGCGATCCTTCTTATTTTTACAGAGTATTCAGGCGTCTAACGGGATTAGTGCCGACAGATCTGGTCGTCGATCGAGAAATCGTGCGTAAATAATGCCGATCTCATTCGGACAAACTTACATTGTTCCGCCGCCACGTCTTATTTCAGGCGGAATTTGTTCAGGTCCTTTATTGATGTTTTGGTAGATGAAGGTGCCAACACTGGCGTCGTCGAACTTGGTCAGCTGCATGGTTTTGGTCCAAGCAGTTACGACCACTTCCTGATCGCTCGGTACATCTGGATTGGGAACAGCCAGCACGCCTGCACCTGCTTTTTTGAAATTAACGAGATAACGAAGCTTATCAAGCAGCTCCGTCTGTGCATCTGGATGATAATAAATAATAATATCGCCGTGCTCCAAATTATGGACTAACTTTTCATACGGTGGTCTTTCTGCATAAAAACCAAATTTGAGATCATGAGGACTGTGCGTGCCAGAGGTCGGAATACTCATCTCATATTTCAAGGGCATTTCCGAATGCCCGCGTCCGAAATCTTTGTCAGTTGTAACTTGAATAGATGCGTTATAGTTCAATTTCTCAATACTATAAGTGCTGGATGAACGCTGAATGAGGGCGGTTCCGATGCACAAGATGGCTAAGGTCAGAAGAACATGTGCAATCATAAGTGTTGATTTCTGCTTTTTCTGTAGGGCTTGCTTCTCCGCCTTTTTCAAGCGGCTCGTATTCGCTTTACTCGTTTTGACAGCTAGTACATAGCCTGCAATTGCAAAAGCAATAATTACAATACCTATGTAAAGCAAAATGGCTGTCAAATCGGTGCCTTGCTGCATATTGGAGTGATCCATGTATCATATGCTCCTTTTGATCATGATAGTAGACGGTTGATATTCACACTACACATTGTAGTTCTAAGTGTACAAGAAGTCAAACGGCCAAAAATAGGATAGGCATGTTAAATAGAGGAATTCAGTCGACATGTGTTGAATTTTGCAATTCTATGTCCGGTTATAGAGAAAAAAGGGGAGCGGTAGGCAATGTCTGTACAAATGATGGAACTTCATCGAAGAAATGGGATCATGGTTAAGTTATTAGTTGGATGCCTGGTTTTGGGAATCGCCGCGTCGTACGAATCATTGCATACGATTTTGATTTTGATTGCCTGTGGCGTCCCGATTACTGGCGTATGTATGTACTTAACGTGGAAAAAGCAATTGATCCCTTACACGAAGTATGTGATTGCCATAGGCTTTAACATCATATCTTACTTTTTTATGGAGACGGAAGCGATACTCTCTAATGCGCTGATCTTGTTTCTTGGCTTGGCTCTTGTCTCCTTGTATTTAGATTATCGGCCGCTTCTTCTAAACGGCATCATCGGGATTATTAATTTGAATTACTTCTGTTCAACACTTAGCGGCAATGTGGATTATATCGGTGTGAACGCATTCTATGTACTCACGATAGTAACTCTCATTGGTCAAAGCTTTATTGGATCTCGGATGCTCAGGAATGTTGTGAAAAGTTCCGAAGAATCGGAGTTTTCACGATTGCAGACGGAGCAGGTCCTGGTCGGAGTACGAGAGACAACGGAGGTACTGGGCACATCGAGCAACGCGCTTCAAGAGAATGCCTCCATTACAGGGAAAATTACCAATGAAGTTGCTGCTGCTTTTCATGAAATATCGCTTGGCATTGAGTCTCAGGCGACAAGCATCACAGACATTACATCGGCAATGCAGGATGTGAATGAGACGGTTGTTCAAACATCTAGCGCATCCAGAACGATGAGCAGCCGTTCGCGGGATACGGCGCAAATGACGAATCAAGGGAAGACACAAATGGAAGATTTGTCACTGAAAATTAATGATATCACCCAAATCGTTATCGATACGTCGCAAATCATGAACGCGGTGAATGAAGAAAATAGGCAGATTAGCAACATTGTTTCGACTATCGCGGATATTGCTAATCAAACAAACTTGCTGTCGCTGAACGCCTCCATTGAGGCAGCGCGAGCGGGTGAACAGGGCAAAGGCTTTTCCGTTGTAGCCAACGAAATTCGAAAGCTTGCACAAAATGCGCATGTGGCTTCGACGGATATCTCAGAAATCCTAGGATCTATCCAGAATAAAGTGGAATCAGCCGTAGAGAAAGTTACGGTTGGATTGGAAGCGGTTGACTCTGGTAAAAACTCAGCGGAAAGTGTTAGTCGTCTGTTCGAAGTTATTAACAACAATACTGCTGAAGTAATGGAGCAAGCGGAGAGCTTGCAACGGATGAACGTTCAACTGCAGGCTTCTTCGCAAAAAGTTGCCGAGGAAATGACTTCCGTCGCTGCCATTACGGAGCAATCTGCCGCTTCTGTGCAAGAAGTACTTGCCAGCGCTGAAGTCCAACAGAAGCGCGTGGAGGATATCGTTAATAGCATTCGTCAGCTCAACGGGTTAACACAAAACCTTCAGCAACTCGTAGAGTAGTGAAAGACAAGTAGAAGCGAAATAAGCTCAAAAAAAGGATTGCCAAAAAGTAGGGAATCGTCTACAGTTAAGCCAAATGAATAGCAACACGGGTGCTTGATGAAGTCAGGCTGAGATAGTGGCCCTATGCCACTGACCGTTAATCTGATCTGGGTAATGCCAGCGTAGAGAACATTGTGCCGATTTCACTTCCGCACTAATCTTATGCCTGCCGCTACCCGGTGGGCTTTTTCGTGTTCGCCTATCTCATTTCAAATTAGATAAAGGAAAAGGAGCTGATGTACAGATGGCAAAAACGCAATCTGCATCCAAAGGTTTGAAATTGACCGATATCTTGGTCACCATCGTGATTGCCGCGGTGTTCGGTGTGATTTATCGCATATGGGGGCCCATGTACGACGTGTTGAAACCGTTAGGTCTTCACGCAGAGCAATTGAGCTATGGCATGTGGTTTATGGCGGCTACCTTCGCTTTCTTAGTTATTCGTAAACCAGGGGTAGCGCTCTTGGCTGAGGTCGCCGCAGCGACAATTGAGGCGTTATTTGGAGGCTCATGGGGTGTTTCTACACTCGTTTATGGCGTGCTTCAGGGGCTTGGCGCAGAAATTATCTTCGCCCTATTTCTATACCGTCGGGTAAATGTAGGCGTGACGGTGCTGGCATCCTTTGCTTCGGCAGCATTCTCGTTGCTGGTGGATAGCCACTACGGATACATTGACCAGCTTACGTTTTGGAACTATTGCTTGTTTATCGGCTTTCGATTAGTCGGAAGCGCACTGATTGCAGGTGTATTCGCTTACTACTTAGCTGGCGCCCTTGCGAAGACAGGCGTGCTTAATCTGGTTCGTCCCGTTTCCAAGAAAGATTACGACGTACTGGGGTAGATGATGATACCAAACGGAGGAATAGGCGTTACTCAGCTCAGATTAAAATATCCGGGAGAACACGCCCCCCTGCTATTCCAGGGGGTTTCCTTATCTATTGAGCCCGGTGAGAAGGTTCTGCTGCTTGGACCGAGTGGCTGCGGCAAATCCACGCTGCTTCAAGTATTGAGCGGAATTGTTCCTCATACGGTGGAAATGCCGCTTAAAGCAGAAGAAATTAAGACACCGACCCGTTGGGGATACGTTTTTCAGGACCCAGACACTCAATTTTGTATGCCCTATGTGGATGAGGAGATTGCTTTCGTCTTGGAAAATCTCCAGATTCCGCGTGAACAAATGCTGGGGCTCATTCAGCGTTATTTAGACATGGCGGGACTCCGTTTCACCGATGTGCACACGCCTATTGGGCAGCTGTCACAGGGAATGAAACAACGCTTAGCTATCGCAAGCGTACTAGCCTTGGAGCCTGACGTGCTGTTCCTCGATGAGCCGACGGCTCTGTTAGATGAGGAAGGCACGAAGCAAGTATGGCATACAATCCGCATGGTAAGCGCAGATAAAACACTGGTTATTGTTGAACATAAAATCAGCGGTATTCTTGACTTCATCGACCGCCTGATAGTGATGGCTCCCGATGGGCATTTACTTGCTGATGGAAGACCGCAAGATATCTTTGCGTCATACAAACAGCAATTGATTGAGTATGGCATTTGGTACCCTGGTGTATGGGACGATTATGATCGTCAACGGGCCCTCCAAATGAGTAGGGTACAAGAGCAACAGCAGGAACATGGGGTGGATAAAAACAACCTTGCTGCTGAATTAAGGGCTGACTCCATTACATGGAGTGAAGAAACCGCTGAGGCTGGCAGAGTCAGTAGCATGGAAAACAGCGCGGTTTCGGACTCAAGCGTGCTCATGTCGATGCAGAATTTCGTGGGTATTCGGGGAGGACAGATGAAGACCTCTGTGGATAACTTAATCGTGAATCGAGGGGACTGGATCGCGGTTGTTGGCGCCAACGGAGCGGGCAAAAGCTCGCTTCTGCTGGCGATTATGCGCTTGATCCAGACCAAAGGCAGCTGTTGGATTAAGGGAGTTCAGGGAAGTAAGGTGGAGCAGCTTGCTGAACGCGTCGCTTTCGTCTTCCAGAACCCCGAATTTCAGTTCGTTACCCATTCGGTTGAAGAGGAGATTGCCTATTCCCTGCCTGAAGAGACGCAGCATGGTGCCGTGGAGAAGCTGCTAAAGGAGTATGACCTGCTTGCGCTGCGCAGACACCATCCGTTCCAACTATCGATGGGGCAGAAACGCAGACTGAGCGTGGCATCTGCTATGGTGCGAGAACCCAGCATTTTATTACTGGATGAGCCTACCTTTGGGCTGGATGCGCGCAATACATTCCGCATGCTAGAGCAGCTGGAGCGGCTGCGGGAGAGTGGGACGGTCATTATGATGATCACTCATGACGATGAGATCGTGAAGCGATTCACTACGCGTGTTTGGCAGGTAGAAGCAGGGCAAGTGAGTGAAAGAGAGCTGAAGCAGCCACCTTTGCAGTCCCTGCGCGCTGCAGAAGGAGAAATCCAGCTATGCAAGTAACATTTATGTATCGAGAAACCTGGTTGCATCGGGTAAATCCCAGCGTAAAGCTTATTTTATCTATCGCCTTGTTCATCGTTGTCGTGCTCATACACAACCTCAATACGATGATCTATTTAACAACAGGCAGTCTGATACCGCTGGTGCTATTCTCCGGCCATCCATTGAAGCGTTTGCTGCTATACGCATCGCCGTTTCTGCTTATTTTCGTTTCATCCTCAACAGGGATGATGATGTTTGGCAGCGGCAGCAAGCTGTGGTTCCAGCTTGGTTTCATAAAGATTACCGAAGAAAGCTTCTACCGCGGCCTTCATCTCGGCTTCCGCGGTCTCCAGGTTGCTTCGGTGGGCCTTCTCTTCAGCTTGACGACGCGCCCTGTCGCGCTATTTTATTCGATGATGCAGCAGTGGAACATAGCGCCGAAGTATGCTTACAGCTTCTTGGCTGCTTTGCGCATGATCCCTGTCATCCTCGAAGAGTTTCAGACCCTTCGGCATGCTTTGAAGGTACGGGGCAAAAAGAAACGCAGCCTCTTTACCGGCTGGTACGTGACGCTTCGCATGTATGCCATTCCGCTGCTGGCTCAAAGCATTCGCCGTGCCCATCGGACGGCTGTCGCCATGGAGGCGAAACGTTTCTCCTCCCTTAGTCAGAGGACTTACTATTATCGAATCACCTACACCAAGTGGGATTTGTGGTATGTTGGTTATTTTGCAATTCTGGTCTTTCTATCGTATTACTTGAGTGCCGTATGGCCGCTTGTGGGCGGTGCTGCAGATGTCCGTTAGTTTCCTTGAAGAGCAAGCTCTACCAACTGATGGTTGGCAGAGTTTGCTTTTCTATTCTCCCCATTTGAGCGACATGGATAAGTCACAGCAGGGTATCCCCTGCGCAAGGGGATCAATAGAGAACTTAACGCTACTTGGTGTAAAGCTGGTCGCCACAGCGGATTCACAGCCGAAGGAGCTAACAATGCGATCAACTTCCTTCTGGTTACCGGTCTGAGCGGCTGTCATCAATTGGGAGGCTATCTGTGGATCAGCAAGTTTTTTGAGCAAGAGAGATGCATCGTTCATAAGCCGCTGAAAGGCGTCTACTGAGCTCATTAGTATTTTCGTGTCTACATGAGGATAAGCTCGCTCTCGTTCCCATATCCAGTAAGCGGGATGGCTGTAGTTTACGTTAGGCGGGGGATAGCCGTCATAAGGCGAGTAGGGTTGCGGGAAATAGGAAGGTGGATAATTCATCGACGCACTCCTTTGGGTGAAATGGCCACTCTTACACAATATATGTAAAGTCTAGATGGGAGTGCATGCAAACCACGGTTCGAACAGTTGTTTGCTATAGAAACAAAAAGAGCACCCTTTTTAAGCTTTTAGGCTTAAGGGTGCTCTTAGCAATATTCTTCACTTCATCAATAATTACACACGGTGCATTGTCACGTAACTCGACACTTTGTTCCCATTTGGTGAGATGGCAGTTAATTCAAAAGACTTTACGTTACCTGTCACATGAACACTACCGTCTCGATTAACTACAGCAGAACCTACAGCTCCTTTGTTAGGATCGCCCACGATATCGTTAACGAGGAAGACTGTACCTAACGCAAAATTGTAAGAGCGGATTTCATCCTTTTTATAAGTGATACCATAATTGTCGGTAATGTTCAGATCCATTTCAGTATAAGCGTCGAAGTTTCCGCTATATACGCCATTCGTTACCGAAAAGTTTCGATCGATCGTTGCTTTGTTAGCTTTTAATTCTTTTGCAGTCACGGAATCACTTTTTACGGTGACAGTTACTTTTAATTGTTTGGCAGAGCCATCTCCGATCTTAACCATGACAGTGATTTCAGCGGTTCCTGCTTTGTTACCAATAACATAGGCATGGTGATCCGCAGTTAGTTCCACTTTTGCAATACTAACATTGGAAGAGGTGATGGATTGAACAATGCCAGGAATCGCCAAAGTTTCGCCGCCTGAAGTGGCCTTCACTTCAATTTCTTTGGCAAGCTTACTTCGTGTTGGATCTTCAGCCTCAGCTTTCGTAGCAAGGAGGTCTTGACCTGTTGCTGCTCCAATTAAGCCGCTATCCAGCACATTAGCAAGATCATAATTACCAGTTATCGAAATATTCCCTGTGTCTATTGCAGATACAGTCAATTTTCCGGTTGCTGTTTGAATAGAAGTAGCTTCTAAACCACTTAGAGTTACTGTGTACTCACCAACAGCTAATGCACCGTCTTTGGCAGTTAATGTTGCAGATTTCCCGTCACTTGACCATTCTGTTGTAGTATTCACAATCGTAGTGCCTTTATTCAGGGTAAGAATAGCTTTGCTGGTATCGACTTGCTTGTTAAGAGTAACCTGTACTTTTTTATTGTCAGAAGTAGCTTGTACATTTCCTACAGAAATAAGTGTTTGATTTGGATTTTTAAATACACCTTGAGCGGTGTACGAGCTTTGAACGAGATCTGCACGATTAGCAGGTTGATCTCCTGCTTTACTGCTTGCATGAATGCCAAGATCAGTAGCTTGTTTCACTGCGTCACCATACCAAGGCGAGCCAAGGACACTTACTTTTTTACCTAAACCTTTTAGCAGAACGGTATCTAGCTGACCAGTTGTAACGGAGTCTCCGGGAACGAAGGTCATATCCGTAACACCATCAATTAAGCCCGCTTTTTTTGCAGCTTCAATATAAGGTATCGCCCAACCATTGGCTGGATCATCGGCACGAACATCTGTAAAGCTGGAAGCTTTAATCGTCTGGTCAACCGTCACTCCGAAGATAAGCGTAGCTACTTTTGCAAACTGCGCGCGTGTCATATTCTGTGTAATCCCGAAAGAAGTCTCCGAGACGCCTTCGAAGATACCAGCCGTGATCATTGCGTCGATTTTAGCTTTTAATGGCGCATCAATGCTAGTTAAATCAGTAAAGTCTGCAGAGGATTTACCAGCTGCACTAGCTGGGTTACCAAGAGCGGCGGAAGATAACATAGACAGAGCAAGAGTAGTAATCGCAAGGGTTGTCATTTGTTTAGATTTCATTATATACCTCCTGATGATTTGGGTTAGTCAAATTCGTTGATTATTAAAAAATAGCTTTGAATCTAGCAGGTTATCGTACGGCCGTTCTATAGCTATAACTATACATTGCATGAAAAAGCACGTCATTGTCAAATTGTTGGCATTCTCAGGTCAAGAGTGCTATTGCCGATTGTTGTTATTTCATCGTTTATTGAGAATGATAATCTTCCTCATTAACTTACGAATAGTGAGAATGATTATTATAATCATTTACTAATTTTAAATTAATCACTTTACAAATGTAAGTGAATTGCATATAATATTATTAAGAACCAAACGAGAAGGAGGCTGACACCATGGGTAAATGTGCATGTGGTAACACACAGAACGTTGAAGGAAACTGCGACGGTTCACACGCTAAAAAAGATAAATAAATAATGTTTGTACATATATAAGGGATTCCACGAACGCAAAGTTCGTTGGAGTCCCTTTTTTGCTTGAGGCGATTGCTTGGCGCGCGCATGTTTGCGAAAGCTAGATTCGTGGTGCACAATAGAGAAAGCAGTGTATATCTCGAAATGGAGTGAATTTTCTTAATGGATGTTAAAGAAGCAATTCGTCATCGACGGAGCATAGGCAGGGTAAAATCAGACCCTGTGGATAAGGCTTTAATTGAAGAAATTCTCGAAGCTGGTGTATGGGCACCTAATCATTGCAATACAGAGCCTTGGAGATTCTGGGTGATGACGGGTGATGGTAGGAAGCTGTTAGGACGGGGGTATGCAGAAGTTGCTGCCGCAGAGGCTGGTCAAGTCTCGGTGGATGAGCTGAAGCTGATTAGAAGCGGTCAGGAGAAGAAGGCATTTCGGGCTCCTGTCATTATTGCGGTGGCTGTAACTCCTACGAATCATCCCACAGTACCGGAAATTGAAGAATATGCCGCTGTGCATGCGGCAGTCCAAAATATGCTGTTAACCGCTCATGCGCTTGGTTTGGGGACGATTTGGCGGTCGGGAGCTCCAACTTACCACCCGAAGATGCGAGAGACGTTCAATCTGCAAGGAAAAGAAGAAATGGTCGGGTTTATCTATCTCGGCTACCCAGATATGCCTACACCGAAGGCGGAACGAGTTCCGTTCGAGCAAAAGACGCTGTGGCTGAACGATTAGGTCGCTATTGGAGCTTACCCTTGCAAGTGAGGGTAGGCTTTTTTCTTTAAGCCGCATAAGGATGAATGAAATAATTAGTCGTCGTGTTAGTCAGGAGAACATGGTATACTAACGATCAACAATAGTTAACATTTGTTTGGAAGATATTTGAGGGGCTGTGAAGTTGTCGATTCCTACTATCCCACTAACCGAGCATATTGATGTATCTAGCGGTGCTCATATTTTATATATTTACAGTTCTGATGAAAAATACATAGAAAATGCAGTTGCATTTATCCAGACAGGACTTAAGCTGCGGCAGCAAGTGATTATCATTGATAGTAGTGAAAATTTTCAGGTCATTATGGATAAAGTAAAGGGCTTGGTGGACCGAAGAGGATTGGCGGACGTTCACTTTGTGAATCATGATGATTTGAATCGAGCAGATACAGATTTACAAGCGGAAAAGGTTCTGCACACTATGGCAGAGCTTCTTAAACCGTTGTTACAAAGGAAGATCCCAATACGCTCTTGGGGGCATGTTCCGTATTTGGAGCCCGATTATTTACGTAAGCTTCTTAAAGAGTATGAAAGAAGCAATGGATTTACAATAGAAGAGTTTAGAATGATTGGTGTGTGGGTGTACAATGGGCATAGGCTTCCGGCGCACGTTCAGAATGAGCTTTTGCAAAATCATGGATACTTAATGACGGACACTTCGTTGGTACGCTCCAATTTATATAGAAAGGGAGACCAGGAAGTCGTTTTCCCGTCACTGGCGGTGCATACACAGATGCAATCTGAGATGAATCAATATAAAGAGAAGTTAGACTTCGTCCATGTGGTATCGCATGAGGTGCGTAATCCGCTAACTGTTATTAAGGCTTATGCAGCTATGCTGCTGCAGAAGGATTTGGACGTGGATGGCAAGCAAAAACTGAAAGCGATTACGGACTACGTCGATGTGATCGATAATGAGATTATGCATATTATTAATACAGAACAAATGCTGTCAACTGAAGCGTTATGGAGTACGACTCAAATTAGTGTTCTTCCAGTGCTGGAAGAAGTAATCGCTACGATGAAGACCAAATCACGAACGCAAAATATAGAACTTCATAGTACGCTGCCTTCAAAACCCATCAAGATGGTTGGTAATGTAGTTGGGATGAAGCTTGTAGTATCCAATCTGCTCAGTAATGCGATTAAGTATAGCGAGGAAAATAGCTGTATCTGGATGGAGGTCCATAACGAAAGGGATTCCCTTCATATTCAGATCAAAGATCAGGGTATCGGCATGACGGGTGAGCAGACACAGAAGCTGTTTCGAAAATATGAGAAAATGAACCTAGAGCGTAGTGGACAAGGCATCGGTTTATTCATGGTCAAAAAATTAGTCGATCATTTTGAAGGTTTCATTGAAATACATAGCGAGCTTCATAAGGGAACTCAAGTGCTGGTGAGACTGCCAATACGAAAATAAAAAAGAGGATGCCAAGGGGAAATGCCCTGGCATCCTTTTGTATTAGTTTTTAAGGGCTACGGCTACTTTGGCAGCAACTTCCGCGTTGTGATATACAAGCGCAATGTTGGTTTCCAAGCTGCGACCTTCCGTCAATTGCTTAATGCGGGAAAGCAGGAATGGTGTTACTTTTTTGCCAGTAATGTTTTGATCTTTAGCTTCAGCGAGCGCTTGTTGAATAACACCTTCGATTTCGAGGTGATCCATTGCGGACTCTGCTGGAACCGGGTTGGCGATGATGGCGCCGCCGTTCAAGCCAAGCTCCCATTTGGTACGCAGCATGCTAGCCACTTCGGCAGCCTCATTGAGGTGGAAGTCCACGCCAAAGCCGCTTTCGCGTGCGTAGAAGGAGGGGAATTCACTTGTTTTGTAGCCGATAACAGGTACACCATAGGTTTCTAAGTACTCTAGAGTAAGGCCGATATCGAGAATGGATTTGACGCCAGCGCATACGACAGCTACGTTCGTTTGAGCAAGCTCCGTCAAGTCTGCGGAAATATCCATTGTCACTTCGGCTTCGCGATGTACGCCGCCAATACCGCCAGTTGCGAACACTTGGATGCCGGCAAGCGCTGCGCCGATCATCGTTGCGGCCACGGTTGTTGCTCCGATTCTACCGGATGAAAGGATGTAGGGCAAATCGCGGCGGCTGACTTTATCTACATTTTGGTTTGTAGCAAACTCTTCGAGTTCTTGCTCGTTCAAGCCAATTTTGATTTTGCCATCCATGATACCGATGGTTGCTGGAACAGCGCCGTTATCCCGAATGATTTGTTCAACTTTTTTGGCCATTTCAATGTTTTGCGGGTAAGGCATACCATGGGAAATAATCGTTGTTTCCAAAGCTACAACAGGCTTATTGTTAGCAAGCGCTTCTTTTACTTCGTCCGTAAATGTCAGGTAGTTGTTCATATCGTTAGTCTCCTTTGATGGTTGTTATCGTTTGAATGAGTCGTTCTTCGTTCAATTCGCTGGCTACAGAATCAGCGGTTTGCAGCGTGATGTGAGCAGCGGCGAGACCATACGAGCAAGCCTCGATGTAAGATTGATTATGCAGCACGCCGTAGGCGATTCCTGCAAGGAAGGCATCGCCAGCGCCCGTCACTTCGACGACTTGCGTCGGGATAGGGGCGAAGTGTTTGCTACCTGTTTGACCACTGTACATCACACCTCTGCTCCCAAGTGTAATGAACACATGCTCCACACCGCGCTCCCGAATGGCTTCCGCGAGCTTGGCAATGTCAGGCTCTGTAGAGATGGAGACGCCAGCAAGTTGGCAGGCTTCTTCTAAATTGGGAAAGATCGCAGTCACTCCCTGTAAGTGCCGAGGAAGTTTTTTTGCTTTTTCCGAAGAAACAGGGTCGATGAACAGCGAGACACCTTCTTCGCCGCAGCGTTTCACCAATTCATCCAAGGTGTCAGATGGCAGGTTGGTATCGGCAATAACCAGCTTGGAAGCGGCGATATGAGGCCACTTTTCTCGAAGTAGTGCAGGTGAACATTTATCGTAAATTTCCATGTTGGCGAAAGCTAGAAACATTTCGCCTGTTGCGTCTAGAAGGGCTGTATAGGTACCTGTTTTCTCGCCTTGCAGCACAATGGATTGGCTAACTTCGACGCCACGCTTCTTCGTCTCTTCCAAGACCCATTGACCCGCTTTGTCGTCGCCCACAACGGTAAGTAGCGCAGTTTGACAGGACAAATTGGCGAGCGTTTCCGCGATATTGCGTGCCACGCCACCACAGGACTCCGCGACGGTGACTGGATTGGAGGAAGCAAGTCGAATGGCTTGTTTGCTGGTCGCTTTATTGTCTAGGTTGGCACCGCCAATGCACATGACCGTATTGTCGTCTGCTGTGACATAAGCACGTCCACGTAGGACGCCTTTTTTCATCAATGAGGCGATATAGCCAGCAATGGCTGATCTTGAGATGCCGATGGCGTTTGCCATTTCATGTTGGGAGATAAATGGATTTTGACGTATGAGCGCTAAGATTTGCTGTTCCCGGTCCATGAGCGGCTCCTTTCTCTTTTGTGAATAGCTTAATTTTAATACACTCACGGACAAATGTCCATAGTACAAACAAATGTTTATGAATGAAAAAGGAGCCTGCGCCCAGAATAGGGACAGTGCTCCTTTTTTTCGACACAGGAAGATAGTAACGGTTGAGAAGGCAACTATTTCGACTGTTCAGTCTTTGAACGGTTCACGAATCCAAGTAGCCCAAGCAAGCCCAATAGTCCGAAATATTTCAAGTAGGAAGGAGGCTTAGCCGCCGTATTGCTGTCTGAAAGTACCTTGATTGAGGTAGGCGGTGTAAGCCCCTGGGCAGCGGCGTAGCTGTTTGAATCTGATCGGACACGAACACCGCGGTCTACACCCGGCATACCAAATGGATTCGTATGAAAGAAGGTCGGCGAGCCCTGTTTGGCGACTTCCCGCTGATCTGCCTGTGTTGTTGCCTGCTGTGCTTGGGAATGTGTGTGATATTGATGGGCTCCTAGCAGAGCTATAATCGTAATGAAAGAAACTAAAGCAAGCGTAACAAAGCGTGGCAACATATTTTATACCTCCAAGGCCATATATGATTAATTTGTGTGAATCTAGGTAAAGGTATATTTCCCTGGATGTTGGAACTTATGTATTCGTAAAACACGGAATAAAACGAAAAGCCGCCGATCCCCCAAATAGGGGATCGGCGGTTGATTGAACGAACCATTTCATTTATTTTGTTACGGTCACAAGAACTGTCGTCCTCATATTGGAATAGGTGACAGTGATTCTTGCAGTTCCTTTTCCCGTTGCTCGAATAATGCCATCCTTCACGTCTGCGACTAGAATATTAGACGTAGTCCATAACGCCGGCTTCGTAACATCTTCCTCAGAGCCATCTGTGTAGGTTCCCAAGGCCTTTACCTCGGAGGTTTTGCCTTCACGCAACTCCACCCTGACGACGTCTGTTTTCAAATATTTTAATGAATCGATCTCAACGGGAATAGAAACCGTTTTGCCACCGAACGAGGCGGTTAATGATGTTTTTCCAGAAGCGGTAGCGGAGAAAAGGCCCTCGTTGACAGTACCTAACTTGTAGGAGGACACTTTCCATGTCGCTGTTTTCGTGACGTCTTTGGTTGTGCCATCAGATAACGTCGCCGTTAGCTTCACTTGCACTTGTTCGCCGCTCTTGGTTGTAAGGTACGTGGTGTCAGCCACTAAGTTCTGAATCACTCCGATTTCAACTGGAATCGTAACG
This sequence comes from Paenibacillus sp. SYP-B3998, assembly GCF_010820665.1. Taxonomy (GTDB): domain Bacteria; phylum Bacillota; class Bacilli; order Paenibacillales; family NBRC-103111; genus Paenibacillus_E. Next base: position 121,570 of record NZ_JAAIKC010000007.1, read on the forward strand.
GTTTTACCGCCATAAGTAGCGGTAATGGTCGCTTTACCTCTAGCAACCGGTGTTACAACCCCTTTGGACACGGTGGCAATTGAACTGTTGCTAGTTTTCCACTCGGCTTCGTTGGTCACATTAAGAGTAGCTCCAAGAAGATCGGTGGCAGTTAGCGTAATGGATCGCGTCTCGTTCATGTCGAAGACAAGACTGGCCACGTTGGCCGTAAGGTCACTGGCCATATCCACTTGGATGGACACCGTGACCGTTTTGTTATCCAACTGTGCGGTTAGCGTACTCTCGCCAGAAGCTATGGCCTTTACTTTACCAGCCTCAACCGTAGCGGCTTTGGGGTTGCTGCTTGTCCAGATAACATCGGATGTAGCATCCTTGGACGTTTCATCGGTATAAACGGCCGTTGCAGTCAATGCAGCCGTGGCACCTTTTTTCAATACCAATTTTTCTGGAGTGATTGTTAAACTTTTCAGAACGCCAACCGATACTTGAATGACCGTAGTACGTGTGCCGTATTTGGCTGTAATGGTTGCTGCGCCGGTATTTGTGCCTGAAATGTAGCCATTGTGAACATCCGCGATGTCCTTGGAGCTTGTTGTCCATTCGGCTTTACTTGCTACGTCTTCTTCGCGGCCATCTTTATAAACAGCGATAAGTTTTAGCGTTTCAGAGCCGCCAATTTGTAAATTAAGTATTTTTTTGCTTGGTTTGATGATATTAGGAATATCGACTTCGACCTTGGTCGTAGTTGTTTTCCCCCCGTAGGACGCGGTCACTTTCGCTTCTCCTGCTTTATACGCGGTCACTTTCCCCTTAATAACGAAAGCAACTTTCTCATCGTCAACGCTCCAGTCCGCACGGTCAGTGACTTCTTCACTTGTTCCGTCGGCAAAAGTAGCTCGCAAAACGAGTTGATCGTCTTTCCCTGCTTGCAGGGAGAGCAGGTCTTTATTGACATCTAATTTGTGTGGAACTTCAACATCAACGACAGCTTTGATTGTTTTTTCTCCGTATTTCGCGGAAACAACGGTTTCGCCAATCGAATTGGCGATCAGCTTGCCCTTGGACACTTGTACAATTTTTTCATCTTCTGAAGCCCATTCTGCACGGTCTGTGAAGTCCTCTGTTGTTCCATTCGGATAGGTAGCCGTGAGTTTAAGCGATCCAGTACCGTTTTTCTTAAGTAAAATAAGCTGTTTATCTAAATCAAGCTTAATGTTCGCATCTACATCAACAGTAATCGTTGTTGTTTTCGTGCCATATGTAGCGGTTAAGGTTGCTTTACCAACGCCATAACCTGTAATTGTGCCTTTAATCGCGTCTGCAATTTTTTCTTTATCTGACTTCCACTCCGCTTTTTCCGAGACATCGGCTACAGCTCCGTCAGGGTAGGTGGCCATCAGTTTAATCTTCTGCGTTCCGTTCGTGAGCAAGGAAACTTGAGATTTCTCTGCATCAATACGTCTGACGATTTCAACGTCAACAGGCAGGATAATCGATTGATTCATGTATTTGATCGTAATTGCAGCACTACCAGGACTTTCACCCTTTACCAACCCATTCGTTACCGAAACGATGGAGTTTGCATCGAAAGTATAGTCAGCTTTGCTCGTAACATCCTCTGACGTGCCATCCACGTAGTAGGCTGTAATTATAACTTGCTCGGATGCACCGAGACGTAAGTCCAGAGATTGTTTGTTCTTTGTTAATGATTTTACCTTCTTCGTAACTGTGACGTTTACGATGACGGTTTTCCCCATATAAGTAGCAGTAATGACTGCGCTGCCTTCTTTTTTTGCTGTGACAACACCTGCATAGATCGAAGCGACATCCGCCGATCCTGAATTCCAATCTGCTTTGACTGTTGCGTTTTCGGTCAAGCCACTTACATAAATCGCCGTTGCCGTTAAATTCGCGGTGTCTCCGACTTGAAGAACCAGTTCGTTTTTACTGAGCACGAGCTTCGAAATCTCGTCGGCAGCAGACGCTGTTCCTGCTAGTAAGGACTGAGTTGCTAGGATCATAATAAAAATTAATGATAACCATTTGTTGCGACTAAACTTCATGTTTGATTACCTCCACTGTTTTCTCCTTCCAATCGTACGAAATTGACGGAACTCCATATATTATCGGAAATAAGCCTCCTAAAATGAATAGTTACATACAGAATACCCCAAACCTTCTGTCTCAAGGTTCAGGGTACTCGTTCTTGGCAAGAACACGCTGTGAAGCTCAGCGTTTCACGACCTTGAAATTATTCTCAATGAGCAGCCAATTTTGCGGAAAACTGAGTCCTAGCTTCCAATAGCTGATTCCTCGGAGATTAAGCTCTTTCAGCAAGTGGAATTTGGCTTGGATAGATCTTGCATCTTCGAACCATACGGTATGTTCCTTGCCTGCTTCATCCCAATAGTTGAAATGCGGCGCCTGCGCAGTATAGTCGTACATGATTTGAGCGTGATTCTTACGCGCGAGCTCGATTGCCGCTTGGGGGCTTACGGCTTTGGCGTAGGCGCCACCTTTGACATAGGGCAATGTCCAGTCGTAGCCATAGAGGTTTTGCCCCATCATGATTTTGGAGGCGGGCATCTCGGTTAAAGCATACTCGAGTACCTTGCGCACAGGTCCTATGGGAGAAACAGCCATCGCAGGGCCTCCGCTGTATCCCCATTCATAGGTCATGATGATAACGAAGTCAGCAATTTCCCCGTGAGCCTTGTAGTCATGAGCGGAATACCATTCACCGGCTTGGGCCGCGCTTGTTTTGGGAGCGAGAGCCGTAGACATCAAGTAGCCTTCTTGATGAATTTGTTTTGCCGCTTTGCGGAGGAAACGATTATACGCTTCGCGGTCAGTAGGGAGCAGATGCTCGATGTCAAAATGGATGTCCCGAAATCCAAACTGTTTAGCCGTGCTTATAATTGTTTCGAGCAGTCGATTCTGGATATTTTCATCAGTTAGGAAAATGTGACCCAAACCAGCGCTGAATTGGTCGTTCTCCAAATTCGTGACAACCATCATCAATGTGACTCCTTGCTCTGCCGCTATGGAGGCCAGATCACCTAGAGGCGGTGCTTGCAGAGTGCCGTCCCGCTTAATACGGAAGCTGAAGGGAGCCAAATAAGTGAGATGGGGAGCAGCTTCTTTTGCCGACTGGGATAGTGCGGGAGCTACATGCGTTCCTCGGGGTTCAAGGTAAGCATTAACTTCGGCTGATGGACGAGGAAAAGGCGGGATATAGAGGCGAAAACCTGCGGGAAGCGGGCGGCTCAGGCTTAATCCGTTAATAGAAGCAAGTTCTTGGGGACTGACGCCCAATTTTCGGGCAATAACATAGAGATTCTCACCGGGCTGAACCCAATAATAGGAGCCGACAATTGGAATAACCAGTGCCTGTCCGATGACGAGCGCTTGACTTGGATCGATTTCATTGGCTGCAGCGATTGTGTCCACAGAAACACCGTAAATTTGTGAGATTTGATACAACGTTTGCCCTTTTTGGATAACTTGGATTTGCATGGGGGGGTTCCCTCCTAAAGATCGTAAGCATAAGTACCTGCTGGAAACATTTCTTTACTATATTCGAGTAGGTGGAAATGGGTGAATGTCTATGGCTTTTATGAAGTTGAAAAAAAGGAGGGACTCAAGTAGAGTAGTACTCATTGCAGGACGAGTGGGAGCGGAGAAGATGAATCAGGGGATGAAGACGCAGTGCCCATTTTGCAGTGTGCAGTGTAAAATGCAGCTCATCGAAAAGAAAAATGCAGATGAGCCATCAACATATAAAGCGATTGGGACGCCGAATGCTGCCTCCGAAGGACGGCTTTGCATCAAAGGCATTTATGCGCATCAGCATGCGCTGAGCGAAGAACGAATCCTTCATCCGATGGCGCGTAGAGACGGACAGTATGTTGCCATCACTTGGGAGGAAGCGTATACGCTTATGGCTAGCAAGTTTACAGAGCTGCAAACGCAATATGGACAAGACGTCGTAGGCGTCTACGGTGGCGGGTCGCTGACCAATGAATCGGCATATTTGCTGGGTAAATTCGCGCGGGTGGGCCTTAAGACGAAATACATCGACTATAATGGCAGGTTTTGTATGTCAGCCGCAGCATCCGCGGGAATGAAGGTTTTGGGATTGGATCGCGGTTTGACGAATCCGTTGTCTGACATTGCATTAGCCTCATGTATAATTTTGGCAGGAACAAATATTGCGGAGTGTCAGCCTACGATTATGCCTTACTTTACTCGAGCTAAGGCGAAGGGTGCTTATCTGATTGCTATTGATCCAAGAGAAACGGGAACAACACGAATGGCTGATCTTCATCTAAAGGTAAAGCCTGGCATGGATGCAGCTCTAGTGAATGGAATTTTGAAAGTGATCGTGGAGGAAGGTTGGATAGACGCTGCTTTTGTGCAGCAGCGAACAAAAGGTGTCGAAGCTCTGTTAGCACACTTGGAAACGCTTGAAATGAATGAGATTGTTGAGCTTACGGGGATTTCTGCAGCGCTGATCCGCGAAGCTGCCCAAGCCTTCAGCCAAGCTGCTACGGGAATGGTGTTTACAGCTCGCGGTGTGGAACAGCAGACAGATGGTCATATGGCCGTACGCAACTTCCTCAATTTATTGCTGTTAACCGGAAACTTCGGCAAACCAGGTTGTGGATATGGTGCTGTGACTGGACAAGGGAATGGTCAGGGCGGCAGGGAGCATGGGCAAAAGGCGGATCAACTGCCGGGGTATCGCTTAATTGAGAATCCAGAGGATCGTTCTTATGTGGCGAGCGTCTGGGGCATTGCGCCCAGCGAACTCCCAGGTAAAGGAGTCTCTGCTTACGAAATGATGCAGAAGGTGCAGGAGCAGGAAATTCGCGGATTGTTCGTGATGGCCTCGAATCCAATCGTTTCAAATCCGAATGCTAGCTTAGTCGAGGAAGGGCTGCGGAAGCTTGACTTCCTTGTAGTTGCCGATATGCTCATGTCCGAAACAGCGCAAATGGCGGATTTGGTGCTGCCTGTGTCAGCCTTCTTAGAGAATGAAGGAACACTAACGAACTTTGAGGGACGTGTTCTGTTGAGGGAAGCGAGCCGATCTGCGCCAGGGGAGGCCAAGCATGACTGGGAAATCTTATGCAAGCTGGCGGTGAAGTTGGGCAGGGGCGCTTATTTCCCATTCACTTCGGCGGAGGGGATTTTCGACGAGCTGCGTTTAGCGAGCCGAGGCGGTGTCGCAGATTATTATGGTATCACCTATGAGCGGTTACGCGATGATGAGGGCGTGTACTGGCCGTGCCCAGAGCTTGGGCACTTGGGTGAGAAGCGTCTGTTCGAGACGTCTTTCGCTCATACGGACGGTAGAGCAGAATTGAGTGTCGTGCATAATCATGTGTTGAGCGAGCAGGTCAGCGACGATTACCCGCTGTATCTGACGACGGGGCGTACGCTAGTGCATTATTTAACTGGTGAGCAAACCCGAAGAAGCGAATCCTTGGCGCAGCGAGAGATGGAGTCCTTCGCTGAAATCCATCCGAGCACGGCACAGCGGCTTCACATAGAGGACGGCGCTCTCATGAAGCTGGCGTCAAGACGAGGAGCTATGATCGTCCGCTGCCGCTACAGTGACAATATCCGTGAGGATATGGTGTTCGTGCCTATGCACTGGGGCGGTGCGCAGAATGTAAACAAACTCACGCATCCTGCGCTTGATCCCACGTGCAGGATGCCTGGATTTAAAATATGTGCGGTTCATGTGAGCGGATTGCATTCCGCAGCTATGAGCGTATAAAAAGGAACCCGAGGGTCCGAAACAGCTTGACTTGACTGCTCGCAATATCGGGCTTTTCGTTGTGTAACTCCTGACGCGCTGAAACAGTATTAAAGTTCTTGCTGCCGCAGGAGCTGAGCTGTCATTGCTGGCTGCGAGAGCGGGAAGTGATGAGCAGCAGATAGCTCTAGCGTGTTCACCGAACGGGCCTGCTCTGGCAGCTGATAGATTCTATCCTGGGTGCCCCAGAGGATCGAAACTTTGTCATTTCGCAGATAATCTCCCTGCGAGAAGTAGAAGCTCTCTGCTCGTGCCAATGCAGAGAGGGTTCCCGCAGTCGTCCTGCGCACACGCGGTGACTTCAGCTCTTCTAGGACATAAGTGACATACGTAGGCGGTATGTCACTTATGTCCTGGAAGCAGCTCTGCGCGAGCAACTGCTTCTGCAAGCCCGGCGCGCGCAGCCTGCGCAGCGCAGCCGCGGTCATTCGCGCGCTCCGATACTTCCTCGGAGCGCGCTGCAGTACAGGCTGGAGCATGTGCAGCCTGCGGATTTGCTCCGGTACGCGCTGGAACACTTGGGCAGCTAGAAGCCCACCCAAAGAATGGCCCACTAGCGTAACCGGGGTATCAAAAGTTTGAATCGCTTGAACCAGCGATTGGACATGTCCTTCGAGGACATCGTCTACGTGATGATAGGGCGAACGTCCGAAGCCGGGGAGATCGACTAGGCAGACGGTCGATGTGGGGAACTGCTCGGCGAGCGGAACCAGCCAATCCGCTCCGCTCAGGGTACCATGGACAAAAATAAGCGGGGAATCCCTTGTTTCTCCTGCTTGCTGACCGCTCTTTTCAAGTGTAGCCAAAGGTCCCCTTTTCCCTCGTTTATACCCTTCAGCCTGACGGTGGGCGTGCGAATGGATGAGGCGAAAGTCGAGATCAGCAAAGGCTGATGGGAGAATGGAGGCATTCACGGAGTGTGTCAAACCATATTTTAGCTGCATGTCCCGCGCTTGCTTCAATGGATATTCTGTATCCTTGGGAATGATGAAATCAAGCGATTCCTTCGGAATGCCGAGTTTCCGACCAAGTGGGCCACCGAGTGACTTGGACAACAGACCCAAGGAAATCGAACCCAACGGCTTGCTGACACGAAGCTCCTTAGCCATGCCAGTTACGAGTTCCAGCATGGACGGACTGTCCTTTGTATCATCCATTAAATAATAAGTCCCGTTAGCTGGATGCGGTTCTTGAACGAGGGCGACCATGAAGGCAGCTGCGTGGTCTACATGCACGAGCGGCAGCCAGTGGGACGCACCGCCGGGAACGAGCCCCATCATTTTCCTTGCTGTCGATCTGACAAGAATACCAAGTCCGCCAGTTTGTGGCGTATCCCCGTTCTCGGAGTTGCCAATAACAACACTCGGATGCACAACAGAAAGCGGGTAACCAGCTTGCTGCGCGCCCTGACGAATGCGTAAATCCGCAAGGCATTTCATACGCTCATAGGGAGGCTCCTGCTCTAATCGGGCAATCACCGACTCAGGAGCGTTCATATTCTGGTCGTTGAATGGACTCTTGAACCCGACTAGATGAATAAAATGCTTTAAGCCTTTATCGGCATGAATACGATCCGCTAAGGCTAGCATTTCATCGGCAGCTTGCAAAAATACGATCCGTGCTTCCTCCTCCCCGAGTAAAATATCCATCGGCCCGCCGGCATGAATGACCACATCCGCCTGTCGGACCAGCGCACTGTCGGCCGAGCTTAATCCGAAGGAGGGCGCGCTTAAATCCCCAATTACAGGTGTAATACTTTGCAGCCCCTCATTCGTGAATGCCATTTGTTTGCAAACCTGCTCCCATCTCACTTTGGAGCGAACGAGAGCTGTTATCGTGTGGTTTGCGCGAGAAAGCTGCTGCAGCACCTGCATGCCAATAAACCCTGTGCCACCCGTAATGAAAATATGTGCCATTGAATACGCCTTCTCTCATTTAATTTTAATTAGTGCTAACCGGTACTAAATTGTGCCGAAAAAATTACTTTAGCAGGAAAGCTAAAGTAGTAAGAGAAGAACCAAGCATGCCCGTGTCTTTACTCGCATGCGCTAGAAATAATCCACCCTCTATGAGGGAAACAATGAGTTGAGCGGTAGCTCTGGCGGGTAAATCATCTTTGAATTCCTGTTTCTGGATGCCTTCGTGTAGTAACGCTTCTACCGCGTCGACCTGATCTCGGAAAAACGCGGATACCTTCTCCCGAAGTTGATGAGCTTCTTGTGGCATTTGGGCGTATAACGTAAGGAATGGACATCCGCCCAGGCATTCCAGTTCTTGCTGTGTCAACAGCTGGATAAGAGCTGTAAAACGCTCCTGTACAGAAGTATCTCTTCTTGAAGCTACTTCGTGAATCATCTCGGTATAGGTTTGTATGAGTTGATCGAGAATAGCTGACAGTAGATCTTCCTTGCTTTTGAAGTAATAGTAAATGTTCGTTTTGGAAACTTTACTCACGGCTACAATTTCATCCATGCTAGTTGCGAGATAACCTTTCGTTAGGAACAAAGAAGTAGCGACTTGAAGCGTGCGATCTCGATTAGTTGGCTTTCTTTTTTTTATCATAATAGTACTGTATAGTACTATTCGTTCTTTGTCAATCCATGTATATCCTACAAGGGAGAGAGGATACTAAGGTAATTGGAAAATTAATCTTAAGGATGCTGTACATGGTAAAAAAGCCGCGCCGCCAAATTGCATATGTCAGCCTGCTAGGCATTACTCAACTGCATTTGCGGAATCCATTTATTATTGCGTGGTGGTCCGCTGCTTTTCCGGGATTCGGTCATCTGTTGTTATCCAAGTATTTCAGGGGGTTTCTGCTCATTGGATGGGAGATGGTAATTAATTCCCAGATGCATCTGAACGAAGCGATGGTCTACACCTTCATCGGTCAATTCGAGCAGGCGAAAGCGATAATCGATCTTCACTGGATGTCATTTTACGCGCCTGTGTATTTATTTTCGATTTATGACTGTTATCGCACTTCTTTGGATTTGAATCTAAACTTTATTTTGGCCAAAAGGGAAAATGCCCCGATTGATGTGTTTAAAATAGGCTGTATGGAAATTAATTACCTAGATAAACGCTCACCATGGGTAGCCATCGTATGGTCAATGTTAATGCCGGGCATGGGCCAACTCTATACGAATCGCATCCTTAATGCTTTTTTTCTGCTTGCTAATTGGGTGGTAATCTCTTATCTTGCCCATTTACTTGATGGTTTGCAGTATTTATTCATGTGGGATTTGACTCGATCTGTAAGTGTTGTGGAGATGAAGTGGCTCCTGTTTCTACCCTCAATTTATGGCTTTGCCATTTATGACGCCTACGTGAATACCGTAGAATACAATAAATTATTTGACCGCGAGCAGGCTAGATTACTGGAATCAAATTATCAACATCCCCATTTCCGATTTCCTGAATCTCCGCTCCTAAAATGAGGCTGACGCGATGCATGTAGTATCATCATTTGATCATTCGATCTACCTCGAGCTGGCCATTACAGCTCTAGAAGAGGTCGGAATCTCCAAAGAGCATATTTATGCCGTTCCCTTACGTCGAAGGTCGGAACAAGTGAAAATGTTCGATACCATCCATAGCTCAGATGGTGTTAGCTTATTGGACGCTGGATTTGCTCTGGGAACGGCTCTGGCTGTGGTAGGCTCCTCCTATGGATTTATTCTAAAAGGAGGGCCCATTCTTTGGGGGATTATCGGAGCCGTCGTCGGGTTTACGGTAGGCGTGTTCCTAGATGGGCTTCGCAAAAAAAGAAATTCGAAACTAAGCGCAGGAGGTAAAAGTACGGAAGTGGTCGTCTTAGTCTCATGTACGAACGAGGAGGTCAAGCAGGTTGAGTCCATTTTCTGGGAACACCTTGCCCTTGGCGTTGCCGTCTGCGATTAAAAGGCTGCGTGCAGCCATTCTTTACCACCTGAATTTCGGTACTACTGGTAAATAGTACTATCTGATTCGGGACTTCCCTCCTATAATGAGAAACAAGAGCAAGACATTAGCGTGTTGCAGTAAGCAACCACAGGGGGAAATGAGCTATGTATACGAACCGCAAACGAAACACATCCGCATTCACTTTTATGGTCTGGGCATCATTTATAGGCGCATTCTTTGCCATGTTTGTCGGTATTTACACCTTGGAAGAGGCCTTGAGTGTGAAAGGATATTATGCAGTGTGCGCTTTATTTCTGACGATGTCCTCCTTCGTTCTTCAGAAGGTTGTTCGCGATAATTTGGAGGATGGATACGGTTCTCGCAAACGGAACACATCGGCATTCACTTTCATGGCATGGAGTTCATTCTCGTTGGCCCTAATTGGTATGTTTATTGGCATCATTAACTTAGAACAACCTTTATCCGTAAAAGGGTACTATGCTGTAACGGCATTGTTCCTAACTATGTCATCGTTTGTTCTGCAAAAGACCGTTCGCGACAATAATGAAGATGAAGCTTTACATGTTGTGGATACAGCAGAAGAATTGTAAATAAGCTAAGCGTCTACGGCCTAATGGCAAGTGGGCGCTTTTTTTTGGCGTAGATCTCTATAAAGTTAATTATAAGGTATGAATTAGGGCATATTGGGAAGTATATGCTTACTTGGGAGGCTGATAACAAATGACAATCGAACGTGCCATTTTAATCATGGTCTGGTTGGTCTGTGTTATCGCAATGCCGATTGTGATCCCGAAGGGAAGATCGCGTGAAGCCGCTCTGGTCTTTCTGTCCAATCAAGTCATCAGTTGGACGCTGAGCTTGTTTTTTGTCGAAATGAACTGGTTTTCTAATCCAGTGAGGGAATTTCCGGCAGCCTCAGGAAGCAATTTTACGAACAACTATGTGTTATATCCTTTTATTTCTACGGTTTTTTACTTGTACTATCCTGGGGGGAAGAACCTTCTTATCAAAGCTCTATACCAGATAGGTTTTATTTTATTCGCTTGTGGCTATGTATACGCAATTGAAAAGTATACGAATTTAGTCAAATTCCACCATTTCCATATTTTGTTGAATGGAATTGTTTTTTTTCTAGGTTTAAATGTTACGAGACTTTATGGGCGTTGGTTTTTTAAAGCGGTTAGAGGAAGAGGGTAGAAATGCCACTATGGTTTTTACATTGGATCGAATCCTGTTAATAGCGGTCTGGGCAATTTCTATTACGGGTTTGCTCTTGATACCTAAACGTTGGAGACGTGAGGCACAGGTAGTGTTCTTGTTCCAACAATTTATTAATTGGATTCTGGGGCTCCTTGTCGTTCAAAATGGTTGGATCGAATATCCGCTAAGAGAACTTGTCTATAACCGAACAAGTTTTACTTTTGAGTTCATGGCCTATCCAATCGTTGCTGTATATATGAATTTGTATTATCCGATACAGAAAAGTGTCTGGATTAAGCTGATGTATGTGGCCGCTTATCCTGCTGGATTAACCGCCATTGAGCATTTTATTGAAAAGAAAACACCGTTAATTGACTATATAACGTGGAAATGGTACTGGACATTTTTAAGCGTTTGGGTAACTTTGTATTTGTCCAGATGGTTCTACACCTGGTTCTTCCGAAAAGCTGTTGTTTCTGAGAACTATTAGCTTGCCTATTGGATTTTAAGGAAAGCAAAAAAAGCCTCAAAAGTGGAGGCTTTTTATTTTGGGGAAATGCCAGAAAGCGATTGTGAAAAAGGGATGTTCGCCTATCGTTTACCGATAATGATGGGAACGGTATGATAGAGCTTGAAGGAAAGTACGTGAATAAGGCGGAAATTGTTAATGTAGAAGGAATATGCCAAGTAGCGATGAGCAGATAAACTGGGCTTTCGCTTTTTTGTTAAAGGAGAAATAAAATTATGATCTTGCATAAAGGTGAAATCTTGTTTCGCCAAGGTGAAACGGGGCCGCTTTACCAGATAAAAAACGGTCTTCTAAAAATCGTCCGGTTCCATGAAGACGGAAACTCGGTTCTCGTGAATATCATTGTGCCGAATGAAATCATCCCCCACCATGCATTGATAAGCCCTAATCCTTACTATGGCACAGCTATTGCTCTTGTAACTTGTGAAATTGAGATGATTTCGGCGGCACAGTGGTATCGGGAATTGGAGAACGATCCAGATAAATGCCGCACAATCGCCCTTCTTTTGCAGGACAAGCTGCGCATGATGCAGCAGCGGATCGATCAACTGACCGAGATCGCCCCGGCGGAAAAATTAAAAAAGCTGCAGAGTTGGTTCCTAGCCTATATGCCTCTAGATAAATTGACCGATATCTTGACACAGGAAGAGATCGGTCAGTTTATCGGCCTTCGCCGTGAAACGGTTAATCGGCTATTAAGAGCTCAATCGGAGGCGGACAAGCTGCCGGCAGGGCCGAAGAACTCATAATGGATATTTTCTTGGGGAATTTCCCATACATTAAGTGCATGGTGTATCACTTTCATAAAAGGCAATGGACCGCAGAAATAAAAGCTGGCTTCCTTCGTAGGCACCACACTTTGTAGCCAAGGCAAGTCAATGTATCCTTCTTTATGATAAGCTTGTTCCGCTTTATCCAGTACTGTAGGATTTTGATAACACCAATGAAAGGCTACCTGTGAATACATACTTGCGAGCTCCTCAACATGCTTACGCATAGCGTGCATGTCGCCGTTCTGAGCAGCGTGGATGAAGGTTACTTGCCGATTTGGATAGGATTCGACTAAGGTGTTCAACATACTGATTAATGGTGTCAACCCAACCCCGCCGCTTATGAATACAACGGGTTTTGTATCGTGTTGATCTAAGATGAAGTCTCCAGCAGGCGCGGATAGCAACACAATCGCGCCTTCTTCGATCTGATCATGTAAATAAACAGAAACCTTACCAGACGGTTGTCCTGGAATGCCGTCCTCTCGCTTGACAGAAATGCGATAATAAGGCTTCCCAGCAGCCTCGGACAGGCTATATTGACGGATATGAGTGAAAGCTTCTCCCGGAATTTCTACTTTTATACTTATATATTGTCCTGGCTCAAATGGAGCGATGGATTGACCATCTTGAGGTACCAAATAAAAGGAAGTGATGACGTCGCTTTCTCGAATTTTTCGGTCCACGCGAAAGGCTCTGAAAGCGTCCCATCCTCCTATTTGTTCTTTGGCGTGCACATACATATCCGCTTCCACACCAATAAAGGCATCGGCAATTACGCCATAGGCTTCTCCCCATGCTTGAAGGATGTCATCTGTTGCCGCATCACCAAGTACATCCTTGATGGCGGCGAGAAGATTTTGCCCTACAATTGGATAATGTTCTGCTTTTACGCCGAGACTACGGTGCTTATGAGCAATTTGCTTGACAACGGGTAAGATCGTTTCTAGTTGATCGATGTGCTTTGCGGCAGCATAAACAGCGTTGGCTAAAGCTGTTGGTTGCTTGCCTTGTTTTTGGTTGGCATGATTAAAGATATGAAGCAGTTCGGGATGCGCTGTAAACAATCTTTCATAAAATCGTTTTGTAATCGTGGTTCCATGGATCTCGAGTACAGGAACAGTAGATTCTATTACGCTTATTGTTTTTTCGCTTAACATTAGCGTATCGCCTCGCTCTTATTTGATTTGGTTATGATTCAAGTATATAGAGAGGAAGAAACATGACGTGTGATTATAATCACACTAAGTTTCAAAGATCTGTGTCCGTCTATAAGCTTATAAGAACTCCGTAATAGATGACCCTAATTCGCCATTTTCTCATAATTGTCGAAGCTACTCCTTCGGTGAAGTAAAAGAAAGTGGATTGTAGGGTCTTTTTTTGTGCTTCTCGTAATACTTCAAAGTTAGTCAAGGAGGAGTAAACTTTGAGCTTCGTGTTATTTGTGCAACCGCAATTTTTTACGCGATGGAGCGATTCTTGTTGTAGGGAGAACTTTTCTTGAATAAGTAAAAATCCATTCTTACTAAAAGTTGGCATTCAAATGGATGTATCGAAGTATGATCCCACATACAGGATAGAAAAATTCGGTATTGGTTAAAACGCTATGGCCATGCACGTTTGAACATTTTTGCTGCAATCATTGCCGGAAAAAGAAACCGACAAAGTTCGGTTTCTATTTTTGCATTAATGTTTTTGGCGATTGATGCTTTTGCTTACTCCTATTGTTGCTACTATTAAGAGAGCGAATCCAGCGCCAGCTGCTTGCCGGACTACACAGGTATTCGACGATAATAAAAACAGTCGCAGAGTACCGACGGTCATGCCGGTGCCCTGCGACTGTTTGGCGCGCATTGGATCGAGAAACTTAGTTCATTGGACTTCCTCGTCGGCTGAGGGACCGTAGATGCCCGGGACCGGAATATCGAGAAGCCGCAAGTATACCCCGAGCTGCGCCCGGTGGTGGACCATGTGGCTTAATCCGAAGGTGCGGAGCGCGATCGCCCGCGGCTTGCGGAGGATGATATGGTCGCCGTGGCGCAGCGTCCATTCCTCGCCGAGCGTTTTCTCGTCGCATTCGGCGAGAAACTTTTCAAACTTGCCGACGTTCGCGTCGAACTCCTCCAGAACGTCAGCGCGTTTTTCCAAAGGCTCCCGCCGCAGCGGCACGGTCGAAAGATCGAACTCCGGGTACTGAAAAATCGCGATTTGCCAGTTCAGCAGGTTGATCAGGTGCGTGGCCAGCCCGCCGAGCGTCATCGATTTCTCGTGCGGCTTCCACGACATATGCTCCTCGGGCAAGCGTTCCAGAATGCGGCGCGTAGTGGCCAGTTCATGCGTTGCGTCGCCGACGATCAGTTGTTTGACCATAAATTCCTCTCCTCCCTTTTGGTTTAGCATACTATAAATCCCAGTCGAGTGGAAAGCTCTCTGGTTAGCTGACTATGATATTGCGCTAAACTGCCCGAGAGCTGAATAACGGCATGCCTTCTCACTCCAGCATAATCCATTTTTTCTTCTTAACAATTCGGTCGGAAATAGGATCATTTTTTAATGGTAGAGGGGGATTCAACCATTGGATTCTATCGCGATTTTAGTAATAGGTTTCATCAGTATAATAATTCACCTTAGAGCGACACATATCTCTACAGAAATTATTAGATAAAAGATCTAGAGATAACGATTAGGTATTTCTATAAATGTACCCAGGTGAATCGAATAATCGATTACGTTAACGGAGAACGATAGTTGAATGACAAAAAAAAAGTAGGCCAAGACTGTATTGTTCCAGTTTTGGACTGCTTTTTTTGATGCTCCCAAAAGAATACATTAAATACATGCAAACAATGTACAAAGCTTTATAATTCAAGGGGTTTTCACACGCTCGTTAGATAACCGCGTAAAATATGCGTTAAGGATTTTTATAAATTTGAAAACGTTTGTTACATCCAGTTGTTGCTATCCTTAAACAGATAGTGGAAAATGTATGTCAAGGAAATATGCGAATTGCGTTTTTATTTGACTAAAAGATGGAGGATTGCTCATGGGCGGCAAAATTACCAAAAAGGAAGATGCGATCTTTGTTGATTTTGAGGGATTATAACGGAAGCTTGGTTTTTAAAAAATATCGTGGATGGACTATTAGCAAATATGTAGTCGTCCATTCTCTGGCTACCTTAGCGGTCATCCGTCTTAGAGTAAGAAAAATCCGCTTTTCACACGTCTAAACGGTCGTCCTTAGTATATTTTCGTTAAAATGTTGGCGGAACCCCATATTGCTATGAATAGGAGCGCATCATCCTATGCCGGATTGGTCTTATCACGCTATTTTTCGCCCTTTACTTTTTTGTTTGCCTGCCAAGCTGGCTCGGGGGCTCACGCTTCATGCGATGGGAGGGCTAAGCCGCATCCCCGGTGGGACGTTCGTTATCAAAACGATGGGGCACATGGAGCTGTCGCCTCTCCTCCAAAGTGAATTAGCAGGTGTGAGGGTACAATGTCCTGTGGGTTTAAGTGGAGGGCTTGATCCGCATGGTACAGCGAATAAAGCGCTGGCCCAGTTCGGGTTCGGCTTCATAGAACTCGGTCCTGTCACAGTCAGTCAGGTAGGCAGAGAAGTAGAAGCAGAGATGCTAAGAGAGGTGGAGCAGGAAGCCATCGTGTACCCCGATGGCTATGCAAATGACGGCGTCGATGACATTGTCCGTCGCCTGGCCAGAGGCACGGGGCATCCTTTGCCCCACTTTGTACGGCTCAGGCCCCTGCCTGGCAGCTCCCCGCGGGAAGCGCTTTGTCAGCAGCAAGAGCTGCTGACAAAGCTGACGCCATACGCGGCGGGCTTCTACTTCGATGGCCTTGACGAAGGCTGGCCATCGGCTGAGGCTGCGGCGTACCTCGTCGAGGTACGCCAGCTCGCTATGACAGCGGCGGCTGGGAAGCCGCTGTTGGTTTATGTGCCGCAGAGTTATCCACAGGAGATGCTGCGGCAGCTTGTAGAAGACGCCCAGCTAGGAGGCTGGAGCGGTGTCGTCATCGGCGAGGCTGTGCGCGATGCGCAGGACGACCGCCGTATTCGCGTTGGCGGTGCCGAGCAGCTCGGTGCCTCGCTGAGCCGAGTGCGGCTGCTCCGCGAGGCGCTGGGCGAGCGGAGCACGATTATCGCTGCTGGCGGTGTGCACCAGCCAGAGGATGCACTAGCGCTTCTCTCTGTTGGCGCGAACTGTGTCCAGCTGCACAGCGGGCTCGTATACGCGGGGCCGGGACTGCCCAAGCGAGTGAACGAAGCGATCATTTATGATCGCATTCGAGCTACCGAAGAACCGGAATCGCCATCGTTTTGGGCAAACTGGGGTTGGATGAGCCTGCTAGGTATTGGCATGATGATCGGTGGTGTGCTTGCATGGCTTATTGCTACGACCAGCGTACTTCTGCCTTATGATGAGACATTTCTTGGGATAAGTCGGAATGCTATCCTGACATATAATGATCGCTTGCTGCATTTCATGTCCCATGATCGGATTACTTTGGCCGGGACCATGGTCTCCATCGGTATCTTTTATTATCAGTTAGCCCATCATGGTCTTCGTTATGGACTTCATTGGGCGCGTACAGCAGTGTTCAGCTCTTGTGCGGTAGGATTCAGCAGCTTTTTCTTGTATCTCGGATATGGCTTCTTCGATCCTTTACATGCCCTTGCTGCCGCAGTGCTGCTGCCTATGCTGCTCATGTCGATGCGGGGCCTGAAGGACAGGCCTTCGCGGAAACCGCCAGGGCTTTGCAATGACGCTGTTTGGCGCAGGGCGCAGTGGGGACAGTGCTGTTTCGTCGTACTTGGATTTGCGCTAGGGATCGGTGGGCTTACGATATCTTCCATCGGTGTTACGACGGTATTTGTACCGACAGATCTCACTTATGTGGGTCTGAGCGCCGAGCAGCTTGCGAGTTGGAACGAGCGTCTCATTCCCTTGATTGCGCATGATCGAGCAGGTTTCGGCGGCGCTCTGTTTTCCCTCGCGGTGGCAATCACGTCTTCGGCGCTATGGGGCGTAAACCAGGGCGAAGCTTGGTTATGGTGGACGTTCTTCTTGGGTGGACTGCCTGGGTTCGCCGCCGGACTGCTTGTTCATTTTCATATCGGCTATACCGATTTCATCCATCTTCTTCCTGTCTATATTGCAGTTGCTCTTTATGCTGTTGGACTGTATCTCATGTATCCGTTTCTCGTAGGCAGGGCGAGTGTACCGACTGTCGCTCTAACGAACAATTCTTAACCCTTAAGGGAGGTGATGCTGATGGAGAAAATAGCGATAATTTCAGATATTCATGGCAACATGCCAGCTCTAGATGCCGTGTTGGAGGATATCCGCCACCGTGATCTTAAGAGCATCCTATGTCTGGGGGACTTAGTTGGGAAAGGTCCGCATTCCGAGCGTGCCGTAGATCGTATAAGGGAGGTTTGCCATACCGTCATTATGGGGAATTGGGACGATTTCATGAGCAAACCCGCAGAAGACCCGACCTTGAATTGGCATCAAGCTAGACTGGGAACGGAGCGAATGGCATACCTGCGAGGATTGCCGTTTTCTTATGAATTTTGGATGAGCGGCAAATACGTAAGGCTGTTTCATGCTTCTCCAAGAAGCGTCTATGAACGCATCCAGCCATGGGATGCTATGGATAGCCGATTGTCGATGTTCGAGTCTTCAGCGCTATGCTCGGAAACGCTACAAGCCGATGTAGCGGGCTATGGAGACGTTCATAATGCGTATCTTCAGCACTTGAATGGGCGCACGTTATTCAACGTAGGCAGTGTTGGCAACCCACTGGATATGCCGCAGGCTTCTTATGCCATTCTTGAAGGACATTACCATAGTAAGAAGACAGCACCTCTGAATATTCAACTGGTTCGTGTCCCGTACGACATTGAGCGTGCCGTGCAGCAAGCGAAAGATGAGGATATGCCAGATTTGGAGCCTTATGTTATAGAGCTTCGTACAGGGCAATATCGTGGGAAGAAGAAGTAAAGGGAAGCTCCATACAATTCATGCGAAATATGCTATAATTATTAGTTAAATGCATGGAAGGTAAGGAGACTACGACCGCATGAATAACACGGAGCTAAAGGGTCTGCGCACCCAAATTGATGAAATCAATCTTAAATTACTTGATCTTTTGAATGAAAGAGCGAGGGTTGTCGAGCTCATTGGAGCCTATAAACGCAGCGCAGGCATTCAAGATGTGTACGATCCAATTAGAGAACGAGAAATCTTCGAGCATCTATGCAGCCAAAACAAAGGGCCCTTTGATGATGAAATGATCAAAAATATTTTCAAGCAAATCTTCGACGAATCCTCAGAGCTTCAAAGTCGGCAAAGAATTTAAATGGGAAAAACGGATACAGTGCCAGAAGGGATTCTGCGGCTGCATCCGTTTTTTCACGAATTGAATGCTATAGAATTCCTGTCAATGGAATCTTTTTTTACTGATGTTCTGCATTGAGCCTGAACGTCATTTAGGTTATGATGAAAGTCGGTGCTCGCAAGCATAATTGGCGGCAGCACGTCTAAAATTCAAGGATAAAGTGAGATGGATAAGATGAATGCTAAGGATTTACACTATACAATGCCCGCAGAATGGACAGCTCATGAGCGCACCTTCGTTTCATGGCCGGTACAAGCTTCAATGGTGTACCCAGAAGATCATGCAGTTGTAACAAAGGGCTACACTGATTTAGTGAAGGCTATTGCCGAATTCGAGCCTGTGACCGTTATTGTTAACCCAGGGGACGCGGAACAGGTAAAAGCCTTGTTCGAAGAGTCCAACATCGAGTTCCTAGCGATCGAGCATAATGATGCTTGGTTTAGAGATAATGGGCCAACCTTTGTGCTGAATGCAGAGCAGGGAATCGCGGCAGTAAACTGGAAATTCAACGCGTGGGGAGGCAAGTATGCCCCTTGGAATTTGGATGATGAAGTAGCCCCGCAGGTATTAGAGCACTACGGTGTGAAGCGTTTGGACGCTCCGCTTGTCATGGAAGGCGGCTCTATTCATGTGGATGGGGAAGGCACGCTTTTGACAACAGAAGAGTGTCTCTTGAATACGAATCGTAATCCAGAGCTAAGCCGCGAGCAGATTGAAGAGCATGTGAAAAATTTCGTCAATGTCGAGAAAATCATCTGGTTGAAAAACGGCCTGGATGGCGACGAAACCGACGGTCATGTCGACAATATCGCCTGCTTCGCAGCTCCTGGTAAAATCATTATTCAGGTTTGCAACGAACCTGCGGATGAGAATTACGCGATTACACAAGAGAATCTGGCGATTTTGCGCAGCGCAACAGATGCTAAGGGACGCGCTTTCGAGATCATCGAGATCGAGCAGCCTCCGAAAACATTCTTTGAAGAGCAGCGTTTGACGCTGAGCTATCTGAACTTCTACTTCGTGAACGGCGGTATCATTTTGCCGGTGTTTGGTGGAACGGCTGAAGACACGGATCGCAAAGCAGAGCAAGTATTAAGCTCAGCTTTCCCTGATCGTCGTATCCGCAAAATCAACGGCATGTCCATAATTAAAGAGGGCGGCAACGTCCACTGCACAACGCAGCAGATGCCAGCAAGTAAAAGAGCGTAAGCTTTGTAACATAAAGAACTAGATGAGAGGTGATTGGATTGAGAAAGGTGAAAGTCGCAGCTACACAAATGAGCTGCTCCACCAACATTGAGGAAAACATCCGGAAAGCCGAGGCTCTAGTCCGTGAAGCGGCGGCTCAGGGCGCTCAAATTATTTTGATTCAAGAGCTGTTCGAGACACCTTACTTCTGCCAAAAGGAAAAATCGGATTATTATCACTATGCAACTGAGTTGGAAAACAACAAAGCAGTCAATCATTTTCGCAAGATCGCAAAAGAGCTGCAGGTCGTTCTACCGATCAGCTTTTATGAGAAGAAGAACTATGCTCGATACAACTCCCTCGCGGTGATTGACGCGGATGGAGAAGTTCTCGGTTTGTATCGCAAAAGTCATATTCCTGACGGCCCAGGTTATGAAGAAAAGTTCTATTTTAATCCTGGAGATACCGGATTCAAGGTGTGGAAAACACGCTATGCGAAGATCGGCGTAGGAGTGTGTTGGGATCAATGGTACCCGGAAGCAGCTAGAGTCATGGCGTTGATGGGGGCTGAGCTGCTGTTCTATCCAACCGCTATCGGCTCTGAGCCACAGGATGGCTTGATTGATTCCAAGGATCACTGGCAAATGTGTATGCGTGGGCATGCCGCTGCCAACTTAATGCCAGTAATCGCGTCGAATCGCATAGGTAAAGAAGAAGATGAGGATTCAAGCATCGACTTCTATGGCTCTTCCTTCATCGCAGGCCCGCAGGGTAACAAGATCGCAGAAGCGGGGCGTTCGGAAGAAACGACGCTTGTGGCTGAATTCGACCTTGATCAGTTGGAGGTTCAGCGCATTGAGTGGGGGATTTTCCGCGACCGCCGTCCTGATTTGTATAAAAAAATTGCCACCTATGATGGGGAGCAAGTACTATAAGCTAGGTTGGCAGTCATCCCTTTAGGGTGGCTGCCTTTTTGATCGGACTAGCATTGAGGAGCCATCATGTTATCAGCAATTATTCACGCATTTATACTAGCTATAGGTCTAATCATTCCTCTAGGTGTTCAGAATTTTTTTATTTTTTCGCAAGGGGCAGTTCGGGGAAGACTGACCTATGTACTTCCTATCGTAGTTACGGCGGCGTTATGCGATACGTTATTGATTTTAGTCGCAGTCTTGGGACTGTCGGTTATTGTATTTAGCTTTGTATGGATCAAAACGACGATTGTCGTCATCGGTGTGTTATTTTTGCTTTATATGGGGTATTCATCTTGGAAAACAAAACCTTCAACAGACAAGAAGGTTCCTCAGCACACACAAGTGGGTAAATTAATTTTATTCACGATGATGATTTCTATTTTGAACCCTCATGCGATTTTGGATACAGTGGGGGTTATTGGGACAAGCTCATTGAGTTACCAAGGTGCTGAGAAAGCAGCATTCACCATTACGTGTATTGCGGTCTCATGGCTGTGGTTTTTCTTATTGGCCGCAGCGGGCCGATGGATAGGGCTCAGAGACAAGTCAGGCAGACTGATCCCTTATCTGAATAAAGTATCAGCAGTTGTGATGTGGGCAGCGGCGATCTATTTGGTAACAACGCTATAAGTGTGAATCTCTAAGGCATCTTAACGCGTAGTAACCTAATGAATGGAGTGATGAAGATGGACGCATCCAAGTATGAAAAGTATTTTTCCAAGGAGGGTTTCTGGACGAAGTTGAAAAAAGGCGCTAAAGACGCCGGGATTAAGGTCATTTACTC
The DNA here is from genome assembly GCF_010820665.1 of Paenibacillus sp. SYP-B3998. Taxonomy (GTDB): domain Bacteria; phylum Bacillota; class Bacilli; order Paenibacillales; family NBRC-103111; genus Paenibacillus_E. The sequence continues at coordinate 143,168 of NZ_JAAIKC010000007.1, forward strand.
GGGCTTGCTCTTGTTCTATGCGCTTGAAAGTCCAAAAACGCCGCTGAAAGCTAAGGTTCAAATCTATGGTGCGCTTGGTTATCTTATTTTTCCACTCGACTTTGTGCCCGATCTGCTGCCTGTGGTCGGCTATGTCGATGATTTAGGCGCTCTGGGTCTAGCGCTTGGAGCTGTAGCGATGAGTATCAATAGCGATGTGAAGCGTAAGGCGAAGGACAAGCTGAGAGATTTTTTTGGGGAGGATGCGATGAGCAGCCCGGATCTCATTGAGATTGAAGCTCAGCTGGTGGAGAAAGAAGATGCTCCTAAGAGCGATGAGGAAGCAAGCAGATAGATAAATATAAATATATGGAAAAGACTATCCCTGGTTATTCTATAACGTTGGGACAGTCTTTTTTTGCGTTGAAAAGGGACTCTACGATAGGTATTCAAAGGCTGTTCGGTACTTACCAGTTTATAACTTGTTAAAATTCAAATATATCACTTCAGTAGAATTGTTTTACTTATATTGGTATATTATACCAATATAAAAAGAAATAAAAATTATGTTTAATAAAGAAGGAGGGGGATTTTCTTGAAACTGAAATTGCGTATTCCATTAATACTATTAATTGCTTTTTCTTTGGCAGGTATAACCCACTTGTTAGGTGGCAAATTTTTTATATTTCCAGATAGTCAATTTATATCCTCAATTTAATACTGGGCTATTCTTTTATTCTTGGTTTTTGTAATTGAAAAAATTAAACTATCAGAAGTTAAAGTTAACTTAATAGTAGGTGTTTCAATTGCTTTTTTGGGAGTAATAATCGAGTATTTACTGAAAAATTCTTGAAAAAAATCCCCTTTAACTATACCGCCCATAACCAACCTTCGTGGGCGATAGAGAAGAATGGGAAGCATTGTATCGTATGCTCAGACGTACATAAAATACCAAGAATTTTCCTATTTGGGGTAATGCCAGCGAAACTTGTTACCAAGTTCCAAAGGGGCTAATGTCGTTCTCCTTATTTAAAAACGGATAGGGTTGATTGTTGATGCACCTTTAGAATTAGTAAATAGCTAAGTATAATGTTTATACATGCAATTTGGCATTATCGGGTCATGCAGCCGTATGAAGACGAAGGGTATCAATGTTATTTGTGACCGAAAATGACATCATAAATGGGGCATATGCCTAAGTAGAAGTGGAAGTAGACAAGGATAAAGGGGCTGTACGACAATCTTTTAATCAATAGCTGTACAAAATCTCTATTTGCGCATGCAATGATTTAGGTTAAATGTATATTAATGTAAAAAGGTGCCGAGGTGTGGTTGATGATAGAGCCGTCTATGAATGACGTAGTACGATCTGATGGTTATTTGAACGAGGATAAAATCGTGAAAAGAGAAATTCTCTATAAAGGCATGAATGGTAGAAATGTAGAGAGATTCTATGTCTCTGAGTCGCAGAGTTATGTGTTTAAACCATTAACGAATAACGAGCAATTAGGCAAAGAAACGTGGGTTTATGAGCAAGTGCTTCATGATTTTCGGCCTATATATCCCAGCATAAGAGCGAGCTCAACAAGCGATAGGCCAGAGGCAAGTTGGATCATTTTTGAGGATCTCGGTCAGCTCGAACATAGATTTGAAGAGGGAATTGTGCTAGAAGTAACAAGGCAGATGGCTTATTGGCATTCCCTTTCTATAGACAAATGGTTAGACGCTCCCTTAAAGGGGCCAAAGCCCGTTATTGAGGAACTCGTACAAGATTTATTTCTAAAAAAGAAGCATGTTATAGAGATATGGACTCACTATTATCCCTCGCCAGTAATCATTGAAAACCTATTCTCGTTACTTGAACAATCTAGCTTTTCTAAGAGTCGGGTTCTTTCACATGGTGACTTGCATCTTGGCAATTATGCTAGGAGTAATCATAAAGTTTTCGTTCTGGATTGGGAGCACGCCCATCTAAATACACCATTATGGGACCTATACCATTTAGTCGATATTTCGCATCCTATTTTTCCAAAGGTAGTGACAAATGAACTTAGGGAAAAAGTATTGGACTCCTACGTAGAACAATTCAAGGCACATTCAAGCAACAGCGAGCTAGATCAGTTAGCCTTTAAAAAGGAGTATTACTTGTTTTCCTCTACGTTCTCCCTCTGGATGCTGCTGCTTATACACGGGGATCTGACTAGTGGGGAGGACAAATGGGATAAAGGACTGTTGAAAATCCAACTGGAAGAAACGCTATCTAATTTAGTCCAGTGTGCAGAACGGATTGGTTAGTAATCCGAATATATGTCGATCTCAATCATGGCGGGTTGTATAATAGAGTGCAAAGGAGCTGATTTTTTGAGAAAGAGTACGAAGAAAGCTTTAATTATTGCGATTATTGGAGTTGTGGTTTGGATTTTAAGTGTAGGAATTGGGATATCAATACAATTTGCTTCTATGTCTAATCATGATGAGAATGCTAGTTTTGTGCGCTTTTTGTTGTTCTTATTAGTCGGAGGTCTTGGCTTTATGACCGCTCTTGTTTCGGGAATTATCTGGCTGTTATTTTATTTACAAGATCGAAAAGAAATGAAGTCGTGAAACTCAGGCTGCAAATGAATTTGGTCAATAGATAGGGGGAGAACCTTGAAGAAAACGTCTATTGGAATCATTATTCTGGTAATAGTACTTCTAGCTGGGTGGATAGCTAGCCAGCTGTTCACATCAACAATCACCCCTGAGAGTATAGTTATTCTTGAAGCAAACGTAACAAATGATTTCATTACCATGAAAGGAGATTTTTCCGCTAGCGCCGTTAACTATAAATCCTACAAGGTAGACTACAAGGATGGTAAACTATTCGTCCGGATTCAAGGCAGCATCCTAAACGCAAGTGGCGTTGGTAGGTTTGATTTAACGATCATTAACAAATTCGGGAAAATAGATGAAGTATATGTGCAAGGAAGCGCAGCATCTGATAGCCGCCTCATATGGCCAGTAAAATAGGCCAATATCTTAATATTTGTCTATTCAGCTGTGTCATTTTCGCAATTTGTCTCTTAAAAAGCCGCCTTCAATGCGTCAAACTCCTCTCCTCACGCACCTTTTTTCTTTATTTTACTAAAAGCTAGAAGTGAGCGTATAAAAAAAGAAACTCGCCCTGTCATCGCAATGACGGTAAGACGAGTTCCGTGACTTGATCTGTTACATTCAACGAGAGGCCATCCAACCATGAGAATCCACAACGGTTCCACGTTGAATGCCAGTTATGGCGTTATAGAGCCTTTGCGTCAGCTCGCCGATACCCCCCTGATGAACAACCATCTGTTTCTCATTCCAATGTAAGCTTCCAATGGGCGATACGACAGCTGCTGTGCCTGTGCCGAACGCTTCCTGCAGCGTCCCGTCCTCATAAGCTTGAACGATTTCTGCGATCGAAATTTTCCGTTCGATGACGGGAATCTTCCAATCCTTCAGTAACTGAATAATGCTGTTCCTCGTAACGCCAGCCAGAATACTCCCGCTCAAGCTAGGGGTAATAACCTCTCCTCCAATATAGAAAAAGACGTTCATGCTACCCACTTCTTCTAAGAATTTCTTCTCGCTGGCATCCAGCCAGAGTACTTGCGCGCAATTCTTTTGTTTAGCGAGAGCCTGCGCTTTCATACTTGCCGCATAATTCCCCCCTGTTTTGGCGTCGCCGATACCACCTTGGGCTGCTCTCGCATAGTGGCTTTCCACTAGAATATGAATGGGCTGGAGTCCTTCTTCATAATAACTGTCAACAGGCGTTAGAATAACGACGAATAGATAACGCGCTGAGCTCCTGACCCCAAGCCCAGCTTCTGTCGCAACTATGAAGGGGCGAATATAGAGCGAACTTCCAGGCTGCTGAGGTACCCATTTCGCATCGACATGCACGAGGGTCTGTATGGATGCTACAAAAAAGTCCTCATCTATGAAAGGCATTTGGAGCCTTTCGTTGGAATGGTTGAGCCGCTTCGCATTTTGATCAGGACGGAAAATCCGCACCTCGCCTTCCTCGCTTTGAAAAGCTTTCAGCCCTTCAAATACAGCCTGCCCATAATGGAAAACCATAGCTGCCGGGTCTAAAGTAAGCGGCGCATAGGGAACGATGCGCGGATCGAACCACCCTTTCCCCTCTTCATAATCCATCAACAGCATATGATCGGTAAAATAACGTCCAAAGCCCAGCTTTTCATCCGCTTTAGGCATAGGTTTGAGCTGTTTCACCTGTTCAATCCGAATCTTTCCGTACATAGATCTCATTCCTCTCCTGCTACTAAGTTCGTAAATAGTTATCTTTACTATAGAAGAAAAAGAATCATTGATCAATTCTGAATTATCAATTAACATCATAGATACTAACTATGATCGTGAGGCGAAATTGTTGGAATATCGCTTGTTGGAATACTTTTTAGCGGTCTGCGAGCAATTACATTTTACGAAAGCTGCGGAGAAACTCGGCATTAGCCAACCCACCCTAAGCCAACAAATTCGCCTGTTGGAGTCCCGGTTGGGGACTTCGCTTTTTCAGCGAATCGGGAAGAGAATTTTCATCACAGAAGCCGGAGAAATACTTTATAAGCACAGTAGGAATATGTTTCACGAGCTTGACCAAGCACAGGCGGCGATCAATGAGATGAGGGGGATGCAGCGCGGCCGACTACGCATTGGCTGTTCGGGGAATCACCTGCTGACCGCAACTATTGTATCCTTCCATGCGAGCTATCCTGGGATCGAGCTATCGGTAACTGAACTGGCTACGGAGGAAACCAAGGAAGGGTTGCTGAACAATCAGCTGGATCTCGGCGTTGTCTTCTTACCGGGTGAGGAGGAGCAGTTACAGCGTATTCCGTTGTATAACGAACGTTTGCAGTTTGTTGTATCTAGTAAGCATCCGCTTGCTCAATCTGAAGCGATTGGACTAAGAGATCTCTGTGAACTGCCCTTGGCGATGCTTCCCAAGAAATTTTATGTGCGTCAAATGTTGGATGACTGCGTGCATCGGGCTGGCCTCGCATTGAAGCCAGCATTGGAGCTATCCACGCTGGAATCATTGCTACAAATGGCGAGGAACAACGTGCGCGGAGCCATTCTACCAGAGTCATATGTAAAAAGGATTGGCGACCACAGCGGGATTTGGTCTATTCCTATCCAAGACCCCGTCCCCGAAAAAGAGGTCGGTATTGTTCTTAGGAAAGACATGTTTATGTGCAAAACAACCGATACGTTTATCAGGCAATTGAGTACAGATTTTATATAACCTTACTCGAAAACATTTGCTCTTCCGAACGAGGGAGAGAGTGAAGTGGCATTAACCAAAGACTACGGAGGAGCAGCTCAGGGACATAGGCACTTGGTAACACGTTCGCTGGTACTCTCCCTAGTAGATACAAGATATCGCTAGCGTACATAATGAAGAAAAGGCCCAATTCCGTTGCTATCTCTTGATTCATAAAATTCGTGGTTATTAAACCGATGATTCCCACCAATGAAGGTACGAAGGGCCTAACAGTGTAACAAAGAGCATAGGTTTGATTGGATCTTTAGGTCTAATCACCTTTACTGACATCCAGTCTGGGGCTACGAATCCCCCACCCCCGTTGATTACCTAGTGATTCCTCTTGGGGGCATTATTGAGGATGAGATGCAAGCTGTTCTTACTAATAAAAAATCTCTGGACGAAGCAATTACGGAAATTCAAAAAAAGGGACAACAAGAGCTTGAAAAAAAAGTTACTACTTGCACAGTAAATAAATCTTTACAGCGCAAACTTTTAACTCATTTTGGAAACGATAGGTCAGCGGGTTCAAGAAAGAGGGTGCTGTCAAACGACAATACAGGATATAATCGATCGTACAGGCTCAAGAAGCAGTGCCCGGACTTAGTTCGCTCCTTACGACGGATAGGACGATAAAATAGGGAGCTACCTGCGACGGAATTTGTTACGATGTCCACGGCGTGTTAAACGGAAATTTCAGCAGTTATCGTGAAATTCTGCTAATGATTAAGAGACAGAGGAACCTTTATGACGATGAAATATGTGTACACTTACACCTGCCATGAAGATGAGCAGGCGTTATGTCAGCTAGAGCTACGCACGCTGCTGGGTGCAGAGTTGGGCGTGCGCTGCATAGAGAGCACGCGCTGTATAGATGCTAGTCGCAGCCCGTTTCTGAAGCTGCGGCTGGAGGTTTTGTTCGAGGCCGATAGCCTGGAAGAGCTGGCCGAGCAGGTGCAGACGTTGACCGTACGCGGGTCAACGTTCAAGGTTGTTTTCGCGGAGACGGAAACAGCCATCAGCTATGACCGGCAGCGGGAGGTCGAGCGCGAAATAGGCCGGCATCTTCGCGGCAAAGCCGAAATGCGACGGCCGGAGCAATGGTTCGCTGTAACGGAGCTGCGAGGCCGATGGTTGTTCGGCGATTGCAGCTTCGGCGAAGCCGTGTGGCTTCAGCATCAGCAGAAGCCGCAGAACTACTCCACCGCCCTGGGAACCCGCCTTGCGCGGGCGGTGGTGAATATCGCCGTGCCCGATATAGCGGGCACGCGGGTGTTGGATCCGTGCTGCGGTATCGGCACGGTGCTGGTGGAAGCGATATCGATGGGCATCGATATCGTCGGTTGCGACGTCAACCCGCTGGCCGTGCGCGGCGCGCGGGTGAACTTAGATCACTTCGGCATGGCAAATGTGGTGAGTCTCGCGGACATGCGGACTCTGCAGGGCCGCTATGACGCGCTTATTCTCGACATGCCGTACAATCTCTGCTCGAAGCTGCCGGAAGACGAGCAGCTTCAAATGCTTGAGAGCGCTCGCCGCTTAGCCGAGCGCGCTGTCATTATTACGACCGAGCAGATTGATTCGCTCGTGCTGCGGGTCGGTTTCCGCATCGCCGAGCGTTGCGTCGTTCGCAAAGGCAAGTTCAGCAGACAGATTATAGTCTGCGTCTAATCAGCTAAGCATTTTACCTAATGGTCCGTTTTCGTTAATGATATCCTGAATGTCATATACGGAAATCGGGAAATAAAGGAACCCGTAGACATAGGCAGCGAGTTCATACACCTGGAAGTAAATCACGAGAGCCTTGTCTGCGATATAGTAATCCTGATCCGGGCGAATTGCCTTGAAATCCACAAGTAAAGGGAGACTTCTTGTTTTAATTTGGGCCTGAATGATAGCTGAGAGTTTGGCCACATAGTTGCTGTTTGGCTTAAACAGATCTTTGAGCGCATACTGCTTTCCAGTTTGTGTACTAAAGGTCAATGATTTCTGTAGTGTTAATCCATGAGCGCCCCCTGAAAACGCGTAGTTCCACAAGGACAAGCTCAACACATCTCTTTGATTTGTTTTAAGCTCATAATAGGCCGTTACATCGGTCAGCGGATTTTGCGGATATCCTTGATCATGAAGCAATTGATTAACCGCATTGACAATAGCTGTATTCAGTGTTTGCTGAACTGAATTGGACGTTAGCTGCACAACTGCCGGGTATAGCAGATTGAGCTTATCTCGTAGCACTTGGTACGTTTGTATGTTAACAGGCTTTTCCATGTTTTCATCATCCATTCCTGCATGTTTGTTACAATTTATTCGGATGCTGGGCGAATGGTGTGTAATTTCTCAAGGATAATAGGCTGTCGTCTAAAAAACTGCTAAAAAAGCGGTAGGAGCGCAGGGCTCCTACCGCTTTTTTAGCTTTATTGTTGTGTGCTGGATTCATCAGTTTGGGACGTAGTGGAAGCTTCTTGTAGTTCAGCGGATAATTGTTCTACCTGCTCTTGGGATTTGCTGTCTTCTGCACTTGCTTGAGCAGCATTAATACCATGACTAACCACGTCATTGCTATCAGTTGTTGACATGTACAATCACCTCCTCTTCTATAACGAACAAAGTATGCCACGTAATACCCATAATTATGCAGAATTAGCTTTTTTAATGGAAATTTCGATGGTCATAGATAAGAAAAAATGAAAAAATGGAAGGGGACGTGACTTGGTGATTGGAGCACTTTTGTTAAACAGATGGAATTTGTCCCACCAATAGAGGTGCGTGCCATCCATACAAACCGCATTGATCAAAAAATAAAACATGGAGGATTGGAAAAGTGTTTTAGTACCAGGTAGTCTTATCGCGAATGCGGATGGAACATTTTAATCGTAACTAGGTAATTACGTGGAAAGAATATAGCGCTATAGGAATTGGCTATAGAACAGATAGTTTCCATCTACTTCACAAATAAAGGAGAGAGCCTCATAATAGAAGAAAATGGAATAAACGGAGGTGGTGTTCATGGGGAAATTATTCGAAGTCATGCAACCAGAGCATGAGGCATTCATTGCAAAGCAACATATTTTCTTCGTTGGATCGGCTCCATTGGATGCGGAGGGGCATGTCAATCTTTCACCGAAGGGTCATGACGTGCTGCGTATTTTATCCCAGACAGAAGTTGCTTATTTGGATTTGACAGGAAGCGGAAACGAAACGAGCGCGCACCTCGAAGAGAATGGGAGAATTACGCTCATGTTCACTGCCTTTGACGGGCCTCCTATGATTTTGCGTTTGTATGGAGAAGGTAGGGTAGTTTTGCCGGGTACTTCGGAGTGGGAGAAGCTAGCTCCACGATTTACGCTGTTACCGGGCGCTCGTCAGATCATCGTTGTCTCCATTCACGCGGTGAAAACTTCCTGTGGGTTCAGTATTCCCTTTTATAACTATGAAGGTGAAAGGAACACGCTTCAGCAGTGGGCCGTACATCAAGGCGAGCAAGGGATTAACAAATACCATCGCGAGAAAAATATGATGAGTATGGATGGTTTAGTGACTACGATTGGACAAAAGTTATCCACAGGTATTCTAGGAATTGAAGATTGAGCGGGTCTTACTCATTCAAAATGCTTCCGTAATTGCTCAGGCATTTCACGGCTTTTACGCGTATGGCTATCCATCGTAACACTGGTAACGAGGGCATCGGCACAGAGGTCGCCACGCTCATTGATGATTTCTTGCTTCAGAACGAAGCTCGAGCGGCCCATTTTTTCAGGGCGACAGGTAATGGTTAGGCGATCACCTTGTTTGCACTCTTTTTTGTAGTTAATGTTGATGTTGACAGTGACGGTTTGGATACCCATGTGGCTGAAAGCATCATAGGGGAGCTCTGAGCGCTCATACCATTCTTCCCGACCCCATTCGAGGTATTCTAAGTATTTGGCGTTATTGACGTGTCCGTTTATATCGATTTCGGTGGAACGAACAATGATTTCTAGTGTAGATTCCATGAGATAGACTCTCCTTTATTAGACACCTGCGTGGCAGGTGTTTTTTGTTTTTAGTTAGCGAACGTGTAAAACGAATTTGATGTTAGTCAGATCGTTGATTTACTTCTGAACAATTCACACAGCATATCTGTAATTGTTGCACTGATATCCTTGTTTGTCACGCTCTGCTTGACCTTTGTTACGCTCGACTGCTTGGGGAGTAGCGCCTCCTTATCCTATCAGTGTAACGTTACTTTCGTTAGATCGCCAACAAGTTGAAAAGGTTCGCATGAAGCTTGATTCATGAAACCACATTGCTTACATGGGTACGGACCTAGAGCATGATTTTATGATTTGGAATCCGAACGGTCGTGATTGTAGGACTGACCACGAATCATTGTGTGGAAACGATGACCCGAATGGCGGCGGATTTTGGGGTTCACAACGTATCTTGTGGCAGATGTGAAGGCAATGTTTGATCGGGCGGGTCCCGATGGAGTGGTGTACGCAGAGGAGCAGGTCCATTGCATGACGCCGGTGAATGTACACGAGAAATTTGCGACGATTGCAAGTGCGGAGGAGATTATGGAGTGGCTTTCCTCGGTGTGAGAAGGGTGATAGTTCGCTCTAAGCGGGGAATACTACGATGAAGCTATCTATGAAAAGAGGGGATTATTATGGAGCAAGGCTATCGCGTTGAGCGCGATACGATGGGGGAAATCAAAGTGCCTGTGGATAAGTTGTGGGGCGCCCAGACGCAGCGCAGCTATGAGAATTTCAAGATTGGCACAGAGCGGATGCCCTTCCGTCTCATTCAAGCTTTTGCTCTGTTGAAAAAAGCCGCTGCGCAAGTGAATTGCGAGTTGGGCGGCTTAACGGCAGAGAAAGCAGATGCTATCACGCAAGCGGCGGATGAGATTGTGCAGGGCCGTTGGAACGATGAGTTCCCTCTCGTCGTCTGGCAGACGGGCAGCGGGACGCAATCGAATATGAACGTTAATGAGGTGATTGCGCACCGCGGGAACGAGCTGTTGGTTGGGGATGGCTTGCGCATTCATCCCAATGATGACGTGAATCGATCGCAGAGCTCGAACGATACGTTTCCTACGGCGATGCATGTCGCAGGCGTCATCGCCGTGGAGCAGGAACTGCTGCCTGCGCTAGCGTTACTGCAGGCGACTCTTCAGAGCAAGATGGAGGCCTATGCCTCCATCGTTAAGATCGGGCGCACCCACCTGCAGGATGCGACCCCCCTGACGTTAGGGCAGGAGGTCAGCGGCTGGTGGGCGATGCTGGAGCAGACTGTGCACATGGTGCGCAGCAGCGTGGACACAATGCGCGAACTGGCCATCGGCGGTACCGCAGTGGGCACAGGGCTGAACGCGCATCCGGAGTTCGGAGCGCGAGTTGCCGAAGCGCTTGAACGCGAGACGCAGACGCGCTTCGTCTCGGCGGCGAATAAGTTTCATGCGCTGACCAGCCATGATCAGATTGTTTACGCACACGGCGCGCTGAAGGCGCTGGCGGCGAACCTGATGAAGATCGCCAACGATGTGCGTTGGCTGGCGAGCGGCCCCCGGTGTGGGATCGGGGAAATCACGATCCCCGAGAACGAGCCCGGCAGCTCGATCATGCCGGGCAAGGTTAACCCCACCCAGAGCGAGGCGATGACGATGGTCGTCTGCCAAGTGATGGGAAACGACGCGGCCATCGGTTTTGCCGCCAGTCAGGGCAACTTCGAGTTGAACGTGTTCAAGCCCGTCATCATTTATAACTTCCTGCAATCCGTGCGGCTCTTGGCGGATAGCACGCGCTCCTTCAATGATAATTGTCTCGCAGGTATGGAGCCGAATCGTGAAGCCATTCAGCGTAATCTTGAGCAATCGCTTATGCTCGTTACGGCGCTCAATCCCTATATCGGGTATGAGAAGGCGGCGAGCATCGCGAAGAGGGCCCATAAGGAAGGGCTGACGTTAAAAGAGTCTGCTGTGCGCAGCGGCTATTTGACGGCAGAGCAGTTCGACAGCTATGTGCGTCCAGAAGAGATGGTGCATCCGAAGGAGACTTAGCGGCTGTGAAGGCGTGTACGTCATCATTCTTCCACATCGTACAAAGACAAACAGCTGAATGTCTTTCTTCACATCAGACACCTACACAATACAAGATGGCACGGTTGTTACATTTCGCGGGGGAAATGTCATTCGTAAGGTGAAAATTGTGCCAGAAAATGCATCTGAATGTGTGGCCAATTTGTTAGGTCGAAAACGGGTGACAATCGATAATTCTTCAGAGAAGGTTGAATCAATTTGGCATGATGTATTCGAGCATTGCCCCAGATCCTTTAGTGCCGTCTATATAGCAACTTTACCAAGACCAGGAGAAAAGCCCTTGCCAACTCCGATAGGAGCAGCAAGGGCTTTTCTTTGGTCGGACTTCCCTATGGGGAAGTGTGAAGAGAGGAGGCAAGTCCCCCTCCTTCTGAATAATCATCTTCTGCTGCTTGTGTTCGATAAGGTGGGGAGCATCTTTAAATCCTTCACCATAGACGAACTACAAATTGGACATACGGGACTATCATCGAATGAGAAGTTATCCCGCATCCAGCATGAGCACTGCTCGGTGCTGCAAGTCCAGATGCTAGTTTGTTCTTCTGGTACAGGTTCCAACGATTTCTTTGAAAAATACAATTGAACTCCTCCTTGTCGTGTAGACTCAGACTCGCAAGCAGCTTAAAGCATATGTGGTGAAGGACTACAGCTTGACTACATTTTCAGCTTGTGGTCCGCGGTTACCTTGAACAACTTCAAATTGAACACGCTCACCTTCATCCAAACTTTTGAAACCTTCACCTGTAATGGCGCTGAAATGGACGAATACGTCTTTACCGCCTTCGACTTCAATGAACCCGAAACCTTTTTCTGCATTAAACCATTTTACCGTACCTGTTTCCATGTTTACAAAAACCTCCAACAATAATTTGTGCGTAGACGGCCCGACCTTTTCGATCTGGACAATTTGTTAACGCAGCTTTGATAATATATCCAATTTATCCAGAGCTTATTCCACTTTTAATAAAAAACTCGCAAAGATTCCAGCGGAGCTACGTCACAAGACAGACTCTTGCTTCGTCTCAAGTAGTATCAAGGGATTTGAAAGGGGATATGGCGCATGGAGCAGCATATCGTTATTGTTGGTGGAGGTTATGCAGGTCTTAACCTTGTAAGCTCGTTGCAGAAGCAGTTCACGGGTCAAAGAGGAATGAGGATCACCTTACTCGATAAAGAAACTTTTCATCTCAGGAAAGTGCTGCTTTTTCAAGGGGCAGTGGAGGGAACTGCACTAAAAATCCCATTCTCCACTTATTTCGATGGAACGATCGAGGTCATACAGGGCGAGCTGTCTGGAGTAGAACAGCAACAAAAACGAATCGGAATCAAGCTTCCGAATGGACAAACGGAATCGCTTCAATATGATAGGCTCATTCTATGTCTGGGTAGTAGGGTCGTTTCGGCTGCGCCAGAGCAGGGAGGTCACTCTTTAACGGATACGGACAGCAGCGAAATGATTAGAGTGCAGCTGGAACGGAACGTCCGCGATGCTCAGCTGGCAGCGCGGGTGTCCGAACGGCAGAGGCTCCTATCTGTAGCTGTGGTAGGCAGCGGAATTACGGGTATTGAGACCGCCAGCGTACTAGCCTGCGGTCTGAGACGCAAGGCGGTAGCCGCTGGACTGGACCCAACACTGATCAGCGTCACGCTAATCGGCTCGCAGGCGAGACTGCTCGAAGCAGCGCCGCCACACGTGAGCCAGCGGCTCGAAAAGGAGCTGGGCGAGCTTGGTGTCCACATCCTGCATGGTGCTAGAGCGGAGGCCTTCCGCGATGGCGCCGTGCTGCTGCGAGATGGCGCTAGCTTACCTGTTGGCGCCTGTGTTTGGACGTTGGGGCTGCGTCCGAATCCGCTAGTTCAGCAGCTTGGTCTCCCTCTAGAGGGGAATGGTAAGTTGATGGTGGACGAACGCTACCATGTCAAAGGGTGTGAGCATGTATACGCCATTGGCGATTGTGCTCATGTGTTTGATCCTTTAACAGGCAAAGCTGATGGCATGACATGCAAGGAAGCTATTCCTCAAGCGACGCGTCTTGCTAAGATTATTAAGGCTGAACTCGCTGGAGAAAAGGGCCCGGCGCATGAAGCCTATATGAATTTATTTTGCATCGGGCTTGGCCCGGAAAAGGGCTTCATTTGGATTCAAAAATGGGGAATGAATATCGTCCTCACTGGAAAGCTAGGGCGCCAAGTTCGTAAGTTGACGTGGGATATGGCTAGTCTGATGAGCCGTAAAGTTGTAGAGCACCTGCAAGTGGAAGCTGGTAGGAAATAGAATGCAGATAAGCAAAAACGACCATTGACTAAATAGTTAGAATTGTCTTACAATTTTATTGTAAGCTTCCTTTTGAAAAGGGGGATGGACCAATGAATGCGTCAGACATTATGGTTTCTAAGGTTGTTAAGGTTTTGGAAGGGGATACGATTCGGACGGTTCTGGACAAATTCGTATCCCATCGTATCGGTGGCATGCCTATAGTTAACCACTGCAATGAAATTAAAGGGTATATTAGCGATGGCGATATTATGCGTGGTATCGGTTCACAGTCTAAGGTTATTGTAGTATCTCCGTTCTTTATATCTTCTTGGTTGGATACACAAACGATGGAAGATAAGTATCGCGACATGATGGAAACAACCGTGATGGAAATTGCGACGAAAAAGGTCGTTACGGTCAGTATAGCTATGCCCGCGGATGAAGTCGCTTCCATTCTTGGCAGAAGGCATCTTAAGAAGGTTGTTGTGGAGAAAAACGGAGGCTATTTGGCAGGCATTATAAGTCGGGGAGATATGATGCGTTTTCTTAATGATCAGTTTTTGCATAAGCGATTAAGTTAACGGGCCCCCTGAATAAAGGAACTGGTCAGTCCTATTAATTAAAAAACTCGTCTATCCAAAGGTCGCAATGACCTGTGGAGAGGCGAGTTTTTAGTTTATCCTAGTAGTAGGATTACAAGCAATTCAAATAGCACGAGTGTCATAATTTGATTATAGGCCGCTGGAGAGTAGATAGGGCGATGCTGCCCAGATGGATGTTGAACGAACGGAAGATGATGCCCATGATGAGGGTGGTGTCCATGTGGGTGCACATGAATGTGAGCATGGTGTCCGTCTACATGAACTAGTGTTCCTTGATACGTATGCCCATCTATGGTCTGAACGTGGATGTGGTGACCGACATGAGGGTGTAGGGCAGCGTGTATGGCATGCTGCTTTTGTTTCATCATCGGTGTCCATGACGGTTCTGCCTGATAAATAACTTGATGCGTAGGTCGCAGCTGTGTTTCTTGCGGACTGGGTTGCTCTTGGTAATCTTGTTGATTCGGTGGATTCGTATACATGAGGCTTCGCTCCTTTTTCGTACTGCTGTCCCTGGGAACAGCACGTCGTTTGCCTAGTTCCTTACTAGACTATTCAGACATTCGAAAAAGGGAACAGGCGGACACCTAGGTCCGCCTAATATTGCTAAATTGCCAACGTTTTAATCCCGTTTAATCGTTACTGTGTGCGTATCATTGTTGAAACTGACCGTACTGCCAAGCTTCTCAGCGATGAAACGAATAGGTACGAAGGTGGAGCCATGATGAAGAGTTGCTGCGCTTTCTAATTGTACAGGCGAACCGTTGACAGTTGCTCTTTGGCTATCAAGGGTCAGGACAATCGTTGTGCCAGTAAGCTCATCTTTAATCGTAACTTGCTTGAGATCTCCGTTCCATTTCACATCCGCGCCAAGCTGCTCGGAGATGAATCTGACGGGAACCATCGTGTTATTGTCTGCATTGATAAATGGACTGTAACTATCAAACAGAGATTCTTCTTCGCTGTTTTGATTGATTACAAGAGGGATTTCTTTTTTTGTTACTTTCAAGTCGTTTTTCAACAACGTATAGAAAGCAGATTTTTTATCTAGTTGATTCAATAAGGTGTAGATAAAGGAAGGCTCAGATTCAAAGTTTAATACGCCTGCAGAAGTATCGATGGCATCGGCCTTCACCGGTTTGTTAATGTTCCATGCCTCACCAGCATAGCTCAGTTTAATTCCCGAAACACCAGACTTTTCATCCGTAATAGGGATAAAGAGTTCAAAGTTTTCTTTGCGAATTTGTTTATCTGTATCAATGAAAAAGTCGGTTTTTAGCGTAGTTTTAGCGCTCAAAAGTGCTTGAACTTGAGCATCTTCAGAAGGATTTTGTGTAGCTTTATCCATGCTAGCGACAGCTTCTTCGAGGCTATCGTGAATGGACGAATAAGCGAATCCGACAGCTAAAGATTTGTCTTTTAACAGAACGGAAGCTTGACCTTCTCCTTGTTCGTTAAGGAGAGGAAGGAACGCATCGTACAATTGACCTAGCAATTCTTTTAGGCCTTCTTCATCGGCAAGAATGCTTTTGAGGAATACCTTCAGAAGATCAACCACTTCACTGCCGTTCAACTCCAAGTGAACCTTTTGCAAATTAAGAGTTTCGGTATTTACTTGCTCGGTAGAAGAGGTGACCGTAATATTCTTAGGATTGGGGAAATTTTTCAAGAAAAACTTAATGAGAGCTGGTTGTAATTCCTTGATCTTATTGCCAAGCTGAGTCTGTACGCTAGTAGGTAACAGCGTGAGTTCGTCTGCCTCTGCAAACGTTGCTGGATCAAACTCGATTGGTTTTGGAGCACCCTCGATCTGAACAATAAACTTGGTACCATCTACATTGAGTTTAAAAGGGATTGTCCCTTTACCGTAAGTGAGGGCGCCATCTACAGAGAGGTGTTGATTGTCCTGCATTTTGGCGTTCGCAATCGACAATTTAACGTTCTTGAACGCTGTGATTGCGGTTTGCGCTTCAGCGGACAGCTGCGCGGTATTGCCAGTAACGAGTTCCAGTTGGAACGTGCTTTTGGACTCAGTTGACTTCACGCTTGCTCCATTTTGGATAGCTTGGGCGAAATCTAATCCTTGAACAGCTTGGCAACCTGTTAGCGTAACCATCAGAACAACTAATGCGGCTGAAATCCACCCTGTTAATTTCTTTTTCTTCATGCTCGAATCTACTCCTTAAATTTTATAGATAACAGTAAATGACAAATGTTTATACGCATGAACGGGAAGAACGATGCGCTAAATGGGGGAAATATTTATTTTAGGTAAAAATGGATTCTAAATCTAGGGGGAAACGATTGAACGTATCAAAGTGATTATTGAAGATTTGAACTACACTCCTGATTTCTCTGCGAGAAGTTTGGTCAAAAATCAATCAAAGCTCATTGGTATCGTTATTCCACAGACGGAGTCTCATAAGTAGCTCATTTTACGATTAAGGTTCAGCTCTCCCCATCTATGGGCAGTTCGTTCTGCGCAGCGTTGGGAAAGCTGTTTGTGTAGGTGCATATTCAGGTAGGTACACGCAACCTTTCATGCTTACGTGCGTCTATATTTATGTCTTGTTTGTTAAATGTTGGGAAGTCTATGAAGAACTTGAAATTTCATATAAATCCACGCCAGATTAAGCTTATTAGTTTGTTTGAAACTTGGGTAAGTGTGTAACATATTGAAAAATAAATAATTTCAGTTGAAAACTGGAAAGTGTATTGTAACTTCGCAGGGAGGTGACGCACATGATGACTTTGTTTGCAATTTGTTTCTTTGTTGGCCTTGCTCTCACGTTGCTAATTACGTTTTTCGGTGGAGATATTTCAGAGTTCCACGTGGATAGCGGTATGCATGCCCATGCAGGGCCGTCTTTTTTTAATTTATCTTCGATCTTGGCCAGTTTGACTGTATTTGGCGGTGTAGGCTATATGCTGGGCAGTATAGGCATGACGAGCTTAATACTTATTATGCTCATTGCAATAGCGGCTGGTCTCCTCATTGGTTGGTTTTTCTTCCTCTTCTATGCCAAAGTTATCTATAAGCACGATCACAGCATGAAGGAGAGTGATTTTGATCTTCAAGGACAATTGGGACAGCTATCAGTACCGATTCATGAAAAAGGCACTGGGGAAATGAAGTTTGTTCTGCAGGGAACTACGCGTGCTATTAGTGTGAAGTCTGAGCAAGGGGAGTCCATCAAGAAAGGAGCTAAAGTCGTTGTTTTACACGTAGACAAAGGTGTTGCCACGGTCGTAGAGTTTAATGAATAACGCTTAACAAACATGTGCCACAGGGAGGTAATTTGAGAATGTTAACTGTTTTGTATGCAGCTGGCGCTATTGTTTTTGTCGTTTTTATCTTACTAGTTTCAATTGTGAAAGCTTATAAGAAAGTACCGCCTAACGAAGCTATGATTGTTTACGGCTTAGGGGGTAAAAGAGTTGTTCAAGGCGGGGGTACTTTCGTTATTCCAGGTTTCCAAAGCTATAAAACGATCTCTATGATGTTGATGAGCTTCGATGTGAAGCCGGATCAACCTATGTTTTCCCAGCAAGGAATTAGGCTCAAAATCGAGGCTGTCGCTCAAATTAAAATCCAAAGCGATCCTGTTGCCATTGCCACAGCCTCAGAGCAGTTTCTCGACCATACAATGACAGAACGGGAAACGATAATATTACATTCCGTAGAAGGACATCTCCGTGGTTTAGTTGGTCAATTAACGGTGGAAGCGATCCTCAAAAATCCTGACGAACTAAACAGTAAGATGCGCGAGACGTGCTCAGAGGATTTGGATAAAATGGGTCTGAGTTTGATTTCTTTCGTGTTAAAACGGGTTGCCGACGATCAAGGATACATTGAAAACTTGGGTGTCCCTGAGGTTGAGCGTATTCGGAAGAGCGCAAGCATTGCAAAGGCTGAGGTCGAGCGAGATATTCAAATGAGACAGGCCGATACGGAAAAAGAATCCGCCATCCGTAAAGCGGAAGCTCATCAGCTGCGTATCGAGGCAGAGAGCGCCGCATCTGCCAAAGAAGCCCAGTATCGCAAGGAATTGAGCATTAAAGAAGCTGAATTTAAACAGGAAACGACGACCAAGCAGGCGGAAGCCGATTTGGCTTACGAGTTGAAGCAAAACCAAATTAAGCAATCTCTGATGACGGAACAAGTGAAAATTAAGCAGATGGAAGCAGAAGCCAATAAGAATGTTCGCCAAATTGAAGTTGAACTTAAGCAGAAAGAGCTTGAGGCAACGGTTATTAAACCAGCGGAAGCCGATAAGCTGACTGCAATCATGCGTGCAGAGGTGAGTAAGCAGCGCCAAATTCTCGAAGCGGAAGCTGAGGCGGAATCGACAAGAAAACGAGGTGAAGCGACGGCCGAAGCGGAACTGGCTAAAGGGAAGGCGAATGCGGAAGTCATTCGGTTGGCTGGTTTTGCCGAAGCCGAAGCCTTGGAGAAAAAAGCCGAAGCTTACAAACAGTATACGCAGGCTGCCGTTACGGTCGAGATTCTTCGCATGCTGCCAGAGCTGGCCGAGAAAATTGCCGCTCCTCTTAGCAAAGTGGACAAAATTACGGTTATTTCGCAAGATGGCGCGACATCGGGTGTTAATCGAATAACAGGCGATATCACGAAGATGATCGCCCAAGTGCCTGAAATCGCACAAACGTTAACAGGTAAGACGGTAACAGATCTTGCTCGCGCATTTCTAGGGAAAGAAAATGCGCTGATCCCGGATGCTGTAGGCAAGGAGACGGAATAATTCAGTTGAGGTGAATCATGAAGAGGCTTGTCGCCAGAGTGGTAGTACTTAGTCTGATTGGATGTTGGTTTGTTATAGGGGGAGTATTTGCATCCAGTTCGTTGGCGTTAATAGCTCCCGCTCCGTCGGCAAAAACGATTACTTTGTTTGAGGATACGAGTTTCTATGATGTCTACCGGAAAGAAGTAGGTCTTTTATCCCCGCAGGAAGTAACGATTTTGAATACAAAGCTATTACGTGTCGGCCATGGAGAGGGGTATTTAAGGAGCTTTTATCAAATTTCCACTTGGATGGGTCTGATGTGGATTTCGCCAGATAATGCGGAGTTCGATCATGCAGAGCCCCTAATCACGAACATCGATCTTGGCAGTATTCAAGCGATCTACGATGATCCAGGTCTAACCCAGCCAACGGGAGGCGCATTGGCTCCGCAGATCGTAACAACAAAGTCCAAATGGGGTAGCCGCTACTTAATAAAGACGAAATCAGGAGATAAGTGGATACAACCTGGTTACCTATCCTTGATAGGAGTAAAAGAGGTTGATGAAGAGGTTCAGCTACCTTATGAGACTGTAATTGTCCGTAATCCGACTACTTTCCAAACATTCGCAAGCATTACCCCACAGCTGGTAAATGTCAAGGAAGTGTGGCGTAATTGGCATCGTATTGATTCTTGGATCGGTCCCGTATGGTTTAAACTGCATGAGCTCGATGCTGTAGATAGGAATGACGACGTCGAGGTTGGTTTTACTTATTGGAACTTTGACCCGTCGAGTGGAAGTACCCATATGAAAGCTGAAGTGCAGTTGGGTCGGAAATGGCATGATCGAAATGAACCAGCTCAAGTCGGGTTCCAAGTTTTATTTTATAGTGCTCTTGGCGAGAGATTGGGTGTATCGAATAGCGTAACAACAGAAGTGGCTACCGGTGCTGGAAGACAAGTCATCGATCTTACAGTGAATGACAATATTTCTGATTTTGAATATGCTACGGTCCAAGTCGGTAGGTTGTTCGGGAGCATTGTAAATGACGTCCAGCCATCAGAGCCCATGTTGATTACAGATGCAGCTGTTCCTGAGCTTCGTCTGGGCGGCATACAAGTTAGAAGGGATGGGATTTATAGTGTTATCAGTGGCCAGTTCCAGCTTGACGAGGCGACCGATCGTACTTCTATAAAAGGCCAGTTAAGCTTCATAGATCGAACAGGCAATATAATGGGGACAGCGCCGTTTCAAATACAACCAGATACTAATCTTGTGGGAAAAGATAGGATTTATAGTTTTGAGAGTGTAGCACCTGCAAATGTGCTGGAGTATTCCAGCATTAAGCTCAAAATTAACAAATAGGAGTTTACGAAGTGCCTTCAGCATTCCGAGGAGGGCACCTTTTTTTGTTAAAAAACTGTTAGAAAATCACCGTAAATTGTCGAATTACTATACAATGAAGAGAACACCATGAGGAATTGTCAGCTAAGTCTGACAGTGCTGCAGAAATGAGGAATTCATTGTGCTTACTTATAAGAGATTTCTTAAACATTTAATGCGAAATTATGTCTTGGGGTCCGCAGCAGCCGTGATGGTTGTTGGCGGTTTCATCATATCAACGACACTTAATATATCAAATACGGAGTTGCTGCGTCTTTTTATCATTATGATGCTTTCGCTCTGCATCATGATGCTTTCCGAGTTTATCATGTTTCGCTTTCATGTAAAGCCCATTCGGTTGATGTTTGAGCAGGAGGTTCCCGATTTGGCTACGCTCCGTGAAGCCTACCTGCAAACGCACCGCTTTCCTGCGCTTGCGGTGAAGCGAATTCTCGGTCCGCATTTTCTGGGGTTATCCATCCCTGCTATTCTTATGGCGAGCATAGGTATTAAGCTAGGCTTACTGTCCCTGTCAGCGTTTTATATAGGTTTAGCGGGCATCGGCGCCCTGCTGATTGCAAATATGCATGGATTGTTGGAGTTCTTCCTGACAGCACAGGCCATTCGCCCCGTATTGCTTCATATTCGTGAACTGGGGCAGCGCTACTACGGGGAGGATGTCTCGCTTGACGGTCGAGTTATCGTATCCATACAACGCAAGTTTCAACTGAGCTCTTTTTTAATTGGTACGATGCCGCTTTTCCTGTTCAGCTTGGCAACTCAAATTCGACTTGTGAACAAATCGGTGGAAATAACTTCGGATTATTGGAAATGGGCGGCTATCATTTTACTGCTGGGTGTAGGGTTCTCTTCGCTTGGAGCAAGGTTGTTAACGAGAGATATTCAGCAGCCAATAAACGATCTATACCTAGCGATGAATGAGGTTCAGTCTGGGGATCTTCAAGTACGAGCTTCGGACTTATATTCCGATGAGTTTTCTCGTCTGTTTGCCGGATTCAATCACATGGTGAAGGGCCTTGAAGCGCGAGAAAGTATGAACAATCAACTGTTGCAGAGCTACTTTAGCACCTTGGCAGCTGCTCTGGATGCCAGAGATGCATACACCGCAGGTCATTCGCAGCGTGTGGCTAAATATTCGTTAATGATTGGACAAGCTGCGAATTTAAGTGAGGAAGAGCTTGATCTTTTGAACAAAACTGCGCTGCTCCACGATATCGGTAAAATCGGCGTTAGAGATGCGGTACTGCTGAAAGAAGGTAAATTGACGGATGAGGAATTTGAGCAAATCAAGCTACACCCCGTTTTGGGTGAAACGATTCTAAGGCAAATCGAGCCTACCGAGGCGATGGCTCCCCTTCTACCCGGTGTCCGCTCGCATCACGAGCGCTTTGACGGTAAGGGATATCCTGATGGACTGAAGGGACTTGATATTCCAGTCTTCGGGCGAATAATCGCTGTCGCTGATGCGTTCGATGCGATGACTTCGGATCGTCCCTATCGTAGAGGAATGGCTGTAGAGAAGGCGTTAGCCATTCTAGAAGAGGGGAGAGGCACCCAGTGGGATTCGCGGTTCGCCGAATTGTTTATGGCTGCGTATTCTTCCTCGCAAGAAGCCGAATGCACCTTTAATCCTATAAAAGAAAGCCAATAGAAATAGACCATTTATTACCTAGGTAGCAGCTTTACTTCATGTATAATGGGAGAAAAAGATGCAGGAGGATGGAAGTATGGAAGATTTGCGCTATCCCATTGGATTATTTGAGCATGAGGGCGAAATTACACAAGAGCAGCTACAGGTGTGGATGGCTGATATCGAATCGACGCCTAGAAGACTGCAAGCAGCAGTAGCGGGGCTTTCGGATGAGCAGTTGGATACACCGTATCGTCCAGGTGGCTGGTCAGTGAGGCAAGTCGTTCATCACGTGGCAGATAGTCACTTGAATAGCTACACACGCTTCAAGCTTGCTCTAACAGAGGAACAACCGACAATTAGACCTTACTACGAGGATCGTTGGGCTAGTCTTAGCGACGGGAAATCGGCACCCGTGGAGCTTTCACTCGCACTGCTTGATGCCCTACATAGCCGCTGGATGATCTTACTTCACTCACTGAACCAAGACCAGTTGGCTAGAGCCTTTGTTCATCCGGAATCAGGAAATAAGATTCGATTGGATTGGAACGTGGGCAACTATGCCTGGCACGGTAATCATCATATTACCCATATTACCCGTCTTCGCGATCGCAGAGGTTGGTAGAAGCAAACGGAACAAAGAACCTCCACACCCAACGTTTTTGATGAGGGGTAGAGGTTCTTTGTTTACTCTTTGTTATCGTACGACAAGTACTTTCCGACCTTATCGATCCATTCCTGCACATAATGGTCTGTTGCCCACTGTGCCATAACAAGCTGCTCGCCTGGCTGCAGGTCTATGGTTAATTGAGGGTCGTTGTTCGGTGCTTGACCATACGGGTAGAACTTGAGTTTATCCTCTTCGAAGATAACAATCATGTCATTCATCGGTGAGGATAATGCATCAGTCGCATTCGGCCAAGAAGATCGAAGATCGTTCCATGAGCAGCAAAGCACGTCGTGGTTGACGACTTTATCCGGGAGCTCGCGCGGAAAATCGCGTAGGACGTAGCGATCTGGACTAGAGGAGCTAGGGCTAGGCGTCTCGGCGATCTTGCCAACCCAACGTCCTGGTTGGCGCTGAACGGTCCAACTTTGCCCTGTGATCTCACCTTGTGTTTCCGAGGGAAGTCTCTTAACAGTAGTGGACAAGTTACTCAATACTCCGCTTATGTTGGGGCCATAGAGATCAGTCATCGAGACGTGGTTCTTATCGATTGGTTTTTTGTAGAACTGAGTCGCATGCCCTTCCTTCAGTTGGGGTAAGGTGCGAACCCAGATTCGATCAGCTTGATACGGGGCAGTTCCGCTCCAGGCTTCTTCCGTTTCTTTCACAGATAAGTATTGGTTGCCTGCGAATACCAGTGTTTCCACATGGTTTAGTTCCTCAAGGGGATCGTCGGTAAAGGTTTCCTCTTTTACTGGTTGATCAGCCAAATGCGCGGACAAGTAATGAAACTCATCAGTTTTTGTTTTGTTAACTAGGGAATCTATCTTCCAAAAGTTTTGTTTATAGGGCATGAGAATGCCGCTGCCTTCTGACGTTTTCTGCAGCTTCCCGCGGACAGGAGCGATTAGCATAGTACGATAGGTGCTATACCGTAGTGAGTTCAACGTACGTTTGGTGCCCTCGGCTTCATGCTCAGTTCTTAAACCGATCAGCAGTGCGGTGCTGATTGGAGCTGGCGAGGAGCTGGTGGCCTGCGCTTCTACTTGGGCCGGAAAATCAACTGCCGACGCGGCGTCGCTTTTGGTGTGGATCGTATCCCATGGGAAAAGCAGCGCGGCTCCCACGATCGCGCTGAGTCCTGCGAGGCAAAGAAACGGTTTTACACGAGGCTTCGCGCGCTCCTTCCGGTCGATCGCTCGCTCGATATTGCGCTGAAGCTTGGATGTAAAACCGGATTCTTGGAGCGGTCCTGATTCCAATTCCTTATGTAAATTATCCGGATCAGGAGAGTTCACGCGCTTCACGCTCCTTCAGCCCGATCACCTTCAATCTGGCATGATGGAGCCTCGATTTCACAGTTCCTTCCGAGATGTTCAGAACGGCTGCCATTTCCTTCGTTGAGAGCTGATGGTGCGCATGCAAAATCAGAATTTCTCGATACTTAGGAGGGAGAGAAATTACTTTTTTCCATATATCACTGGCATAGAGCTTCTCCATCGCTTCATTTTCAGCAGATTGAGATGTACCTGCGGATTGAATGAAGCCAACGAGTGTGACTTTGCGCCAGAATGCTTTGCGTAAATAGTCATAAGCGGTGTTGCGTGTGATTGTCAGCAGCCATGTTTTTACGGAAGCCTCACCGCGGAAGGTCGTCAAATTACGATATACTTTCAGGAAGGCATCTTGGGAGATGTCGTCCGCTAAATCCATGTTACGGCATATGCTGAACGCATAATTCCATACGTCATTGCCATAGGCCTCCATCAAATTGCGTAAAATTGCTTTCTGATCCGTCGTTTCAGATACATACTTTAAATACTCAAATACATGGACACCGGTCGTCTCCATACTCTCACCTCTCTAAGATTAGACGTAATAAGTTTAAAAAAGTTCGCTCGCGGCTAAAAAAAAATTAAGGTCACAAATTAGCTCCGAACATCGTCTACATTGGCGTAGCGAGTGAGAGCAGGTATACTAAAAAAGTGAAAGCAATTGAATACTTGGGACACCTGCTGTTGTTATGAAAAAGCACATACTTACGAAGTAAGCATTGCATCAGCAAAAGTTAAGGAGTGATTACGCCGTGGATATCGCAGATTTATATAATGAATATAAACCATTGTTGTTCTCGATTGCTTATCGCATGCTGGGTTCAGTTGCAGATGCGGAGGATATGGTGCAGGATACATTTATAAATGCACAACAGCTTCAAGCCAGTGAAGTAAATCACGTAAAAGCTTATTTATGCAAAATGGTAACGAATCGATGCATCGATTACGCACAATCTGCACGTATTCGAAGAGAGATGTATGTTGGCGAGTGGTTGCCCGAACCCCTGTTGCTGAATACGAATGATCCGCTGCATGCAATGGAGCGTGATGAGACTTTTTCTTATGCATTCATGGTATATATGGAAAAGCTAACGGCAATTGAGCGCGCGGTTTTTATTTTGCGAGAAGCGTTTGAATATGAATACATGGATATAAGTGAAATTGTAGGTAAATCGGAAGCCAATTGTCGCCAAATCTTCAGTCGATTGAAGAGAAAGCTTCATGAAGAGCAGGCTCCGGCGGTCCATAACGATGAACATGCGTATAGCTTGGCGCAGCAGTTTCTGCACGCATCCAGCACAGGTGATCTAGATGGGCTCATACGTTCTCTGTCTGAAGATGTCATTATGTATTCGGATGGCGGTGGTAAAGCTGTAGCTGCGCTGAATCCGATTGTGGGACGCGAGCGCGTGATCAAATTCCTTCTTGGCATTCGTACCAAGAGGATTGGACTTTACGAATACCATGTGGTCAACATGAACGGTCAAACCGGTATCATCATCACAGAACAAGGAAAACCTGTTACCGCAGTGAATATAGAGATTGAGTCGGAAGGCCGCGTGCAGCGCATATTTTTTATGAGAAATCCGGATAAATTAAACTTTGATGACATGGAGGGCTAGCTTATTGGTCCTCCTTTTTATAATATTCGAGGTGAATACGGATTATGGGTCTTACAAGATGGGAGTTACTGTGAATCGAAATGGAGAGGAGATTCCTTCTCGGGGGGAGAATGAAAGAGGATAGCCGGAAAATGAAGCGGACCACCAGATGATCATATACGGATGTTTCCTTTTTTGACATGGTGTGGTACTAATCGGATTGTTACATACGTAAGAAAAGGGTGCTCTCCGTCATGAGCTTTCTTGACAATTGAAGTCATTAACACGCAATATGAAGGTAAGAACACTGCCTACCAAAACGAGCCCCCTAGGAAAGGAAGAACACCATGAATTTCGTTGAGCATGTCTGGGACCATCTTCGAACCGGACAAATTAACAATTATCCACAGCCAATTGCACTGAACCTGGGACTTGCGTATACAGTGAAATTAAACGATAAAAAAACGAATTTGTTTTGGCTACCTTTTGAATATACAGGACTTGCTTATATTGATTTGGGCCAGCAGGTAAACGTACACCCCTACTATAGGGGGCGTATTATCGAGGAAATCGAACTCTCGCGGGGAACCGATTTGCATAAGCCTCAAACGGAAGATGCACTGATCAAGGCAATTTGCATGAAGAGCTGGGAGATACATCAATTACTTCAGCAGGAAAAATACGCAGATCTGCAAGGGAATGTATCCGATTTCTTGATGAAAATGCTTTACGTAGTCGACTGGCTTCGCTATTATAATTCAGTCAAAATGGTAGGAAGCGCTAAGAGAATCGTATAAATGCAAGAGTAAGAACCCCGAGATGGGGTTCTTTTTCGTGTCTGCGAGAAGTGATTAATGAACTCAATCTTATCCCTGTAATATAGAGTCATGCTCCTAAGTTCCTTTGTTACTCCTACTTGTGGATTAAGGTGCATCTAGTAGATTAAGCCTTCATATGGCTATAGTCCCGGCTAAGCATGCTCGATACTAGGCATCTAGCAGGTTTTCAAAGCTTTACGGAAGGCTTATCCTAGGAAGGGCGCGTATTTCCGCCAAAATAAACCATGGAGAAGCGGAGAGTTACAGATGATAAAGCTGAGAAAATGGGTAGTGCTCTTAACCATATGTTGCATTATGTCTATTAGTGTCGTACAAGGAAAGGCTGAAGCCGCGAGCTTTGTGGATGTTCGAGGACATTGGGCTGAACAAACGATTAGCCAAATGGCACAACAAGGACTTTTAGACGGTTTTCCCGATGGAACTTTCCGACCGAATGATTCCGTGACGGCGGATCAATTCGTCAAAATTGTATTGTTAGCGTTTACCGATATGTTCCCCAATAGTGAACGGAAATGGAAGTCCACCTTCCTGCAGTCGCTGAGCAACAGCAATCAAAGTATTTTGCAGCAGGATTATAGGGATTTCACGTTTAAGCCAAATACCGTTGGTTACTGGGCTAAGCCATACTTAGATTTGGCAAGTGACCTGCATTTCATTACTAAAGGTCAATTCACTGACTATAAAGCGAAGCTAAAACGAGAAGATGTTGCTGAAATCTTATATTATTTACTCAAGGAAACAGAGTATTTAGAGGATGAAGTGTATAGCTTGAAGACTGCAGCGCAGTTTGGCGATTTCCAAAGCGCTACGACGCGGCAGCAAAAATTTATTGGTGAAGCGATGACAAAAGGGATTATGGAAGGTTACCCAAACGGTTACTTCGGTGTTGGACAATATGTGACGCGGGCTGAAGCGCTACAAATAATCGCCCGTCTGCAGACGAAAGCAAAACGTATCAAAGTGAACAGCAGCGCAGCTTCGTTCATTAAAGTTGTTCCAACCAAAGATGGCAGCTACAAGAAGCTGATCTTTCCAGACCAGCGTATGCTGGAAACGTACGGAGTTATGGAGGAGGCAGGCAAACTTCGAGGGACGAACTACGACTTGGAAGAAACGACGCTGCGCCTGTTCAGGGACGGGGACGCGAAGAGTCGGGCGGTTGCCGGCGCAACGACGGAGGCGCGTAATAGTAATGAGGCTTCCCTATGGCTCGATCCTCAGTTCTCGACCTACGGAGTAACCGTTCGTCTTGAAGAGGGCACGTTAGCGCGCAACCAGGAGAGCATTCGCAAGTTTACTGATTTCTTGTTTGGTTACGATGCAGAAACGTTTTATCGTCAGTTTACAGACGCTTGTAATCGTGTAGCCGCGAAGGGGCAGCTAGAAACAACCACGAAGCAAATGGGGAGTTATTCGGTAGAGACAAGGCTAGAACCAGATGGAAAGACGCTGGTATTTTCCATTATCTACTCTTCATGATTGAATTGGATGTTGAATAAAAAAGAACCACGGCTCCCGCATTTGGGAAGTGGTTCTTTTTTATGGTGTGCATTGAAATTAAGCTAGAGTGCTTAAAAGGTTTTAAAGGATTGTACTGCTTGAGCAAGTCTATCAGCCGCTTCTAGGTTATCTGTTATCCACCGATTTGAGCGGATCGATTTTGTTACGTGCTTCAGCAGTTGCTCGGGCATATCTACGTCCGAAGAGTCAGCTGTAAGTGTTACAATGAGCTGCAGTTCGGGAACAACAAAGATACGCTGTCCTCCAGATCCCGCGGCATAGAAGGTATCATACGTTCGGGTATCACCTTCAAATCGTCCTCGAAGATAAGGCTTTAACCACCAATAATAGCCATATCCGCCCTGTGTTCCGTCATGATAATTATGATAAACACGTTTGGTGAGCGACTCTTTAATCCAAGGTTTTGGGAGCACAGTTGTGGTATCCCATACGCCTTCTTTTAGATACAACAAACCTATTTTGGCCATATCTCGTGCGGTCAGTGCCAACGCCCATGCCCCAATGCTATGGCCTTGAGGATCATGATTCCAATTGACATTTGTTATCCCTAGTGGGGTGAATAAATGGGCTTTGGCATAGTCAAACAGGGATTGATGCGTTGCTTTTTGGAGCACGGCGGAAAGGAGATGAGAATCTCCGTTACTATAGTTATACTTACTGCCAGGCGGGTTCGCGGAAGGTTGCTCCAATATAAACTGAATCCAATTCGGTGAGTACATCATATCAGAAGAGGATTGATCGTTCTGATCGGTCCATTCCAAGCCCGAGGCCATGTATAGCAAGTGACTGATCGTAATTTTGGATTTGAATGGGTCGGAGACTAACTCGGGAAAAAACTCAGTGAGTTTCTGATCGAGGCTCCTTAACTTTTGCTCAGATAAAGCAATTCCTGCTAGCGCGGATGTGATGCTTTTCGTAACGGAGCGCACATCTTGTCGAGTATCGATTTGTGTACTTGAGTTGTAAGCTTCCGTTACTAAGTAGCCGTTACGAATGATAACCATACTGTGCATATTGCGATGTTGGAAAGCTTCGATCGCTTCCGCAATAATGGAGGAATCCATCCCTTGCGACTCTGGCGTGGTCGTTCTCCAGTCTTCGGTCGGCCAATATAGCGTGCTTTTTATGGTATCTACAGAAGACCTAGCGGCCTGAGTGATTGATTTGTTAGAGGGATTTCTATATGTCTTGTCCCCACTCCCTGCTGCAACTGGTAGAGATAGATTCGTACCGCCTCCAGTGCGCTTTTTCTTTTTTTTCATTTCACCCGTACCCTCCAGAAAGTATTTTCATAATGAAAATACTACTTGAGAAGTGTGAATTAAATATGAGCAAAACCTTAATATAACTTAAATGTTAACTTAAAATAAGCTTAAAATTAGGATTTGAAGTCTTAAACTATATATAAGACCCTGAGATGATTCCAGGCCTTTTGGTTAACTGTCACGTATCGTTCATCGTAATAGGGAAGTCGGCTGTAAATGCGGACTGCCCTTTTTGGCGAGAATGATTCGTTCTGGTATGATAGGATTAATTCATATTTAGTGGAAAGGGAGTGGGTAAGCGTGTTTGCAAAATCATGTTATGAGGGAACGCGAGAAGAGAACTACAGGCTTCTAATCAAGCAATTGGAGGCATTAATTCATGACGAGCCGAATCGAATTGCTAATTTGGCTAACGCATCCGCCTTACTGCAGCAATTTCTGAACGATATAAATTGGGTCGGTTTTTATTTGTTGGAGGAAAATGAGCTTGTCCTGGGACCTTTTCAAGGACTTCCAGCTTGTGTCCGCATTCCGCTAAACAGAGGAGTTTGCGGTACATCAGCACAGCGTCAAGAGACGATACGTGTTGCGGATGTTCATGCTTTTCCTGGGCATATTGCCTGCGATGCGGCATCGCAATCTGAAATTGTGATCCCCATTCTCAAAGGAAACCAGCTTATTGGTGTGTTGGACATCGATAGCCCGACCAAGAACCGTTTCGATGAAACGGATCAAAGCTATTTGGAGCAGTTCGTGAAGGCGCTGTCTGCGGCTATTTAATGTCATACTGTTGAGGTAAGATATCTGCTAAATCTTCATCGGAACAGAAACTGCAGCTTGCCAGTACTTTTGTATGTTTTAATCGGGTGCCAAGCAGGGTCAAATGGCTCGCCAGCGCCTGTTCCATAACGAGATCAACGATGCTGAACTTAATCCCGTATTCATAGAGGGAGGGGTTCAGCTTATTTTTTCTTGTTATGGTTCCTAGAATCTTGAGATGATTATGGAACAGTTGAAAGGTGAATTCAAGCAGCAAGTCCATTTGAACAGGCAAATCTAAAGGTGTGTGCATCCGAATGCCGCCAACACTAATGTCTTTAATCATAATTTTGGAGTAATTGGTATCAGTATCCTTGTGCTTGATTCCAATAATCTTGAACATAGCAGATAAAGGGATTTGGAGATTGATCCGAAAGTATGTGCGATTATTTGAAAGTGGCATGATTATCGACCTTTATATGAAGTAGGTCAATTATACTATATTATCTAGTTGTAATGAACTAGTAAAATTGTTGGGACAAAATGAGAAAAAAGTGAGAAATAAGGGTTGGTTCTCTCAATCTAGAGTGCTATGATAAAGGTAAAAAAAACCAAATGATAAACGGGTCTCTGAAATGATTGGTTGTCAGGGGCTTTTTATGATGGAAATATCCAAGATAATTTAAGCTAATTAAATGCTTAGAAATAACCGAAAGAACATATATATGCGAGTAATAATGAATTGGATTATCAGGAAGGTGAAACATTGAGAGCGATTATTATCGATGATGAGAGGCTTGCGCTGATTCAATTGGAAAAGATACTTAAGGAGCAAGCTAACATAGAAATTATAGGAGCCTTTTTGGAACCGAATCAAGCCCTAGAGGCAGCAATTCAATTACAACCAGACGTCGCTTTTCTGGATATTCATATGCCAGAAGTCACAGGGATACAGCTCGCGGAGATGCTTCAGGAAGCATGTCCGGAATTGGATATCGTCTTTGTTACTGCGTTTGATGAATATGCTTTGCAAGCATTTGATCTCAATGCTGTCGATTATGTGATGAAACCCATCAAGCGTAATCGCATGAAAGATACTGTTCAGCGTTTAGAGAAGCGGAGAGAGCATGTACAACGATTAAACGCCACCCAGAGCCCCTTTCTAGTTCGCTGCTTTCAAACACTTCGTATCGACCTTCCTGGAGAAAAGCGTGACCTGGTCAAGTGGCGGACCTCTAAAGCACAGGAGGTATTTGCTTATTTAGTTCACCATCGAGGGCAGTTTGTTCGCAAGAGTGTCCTGCATGAGATGCTATGGCCTCAATTCGATGAGAATAAAGCGAAGACTCACTTATACACCACAATCTATCAAATTCGCCAATGTTTGAAAAAAGAAGCCATCGATATTCCCATCCAAACGATCGCAATGGAAGATGCTTATATGATTCAAGCGGACGCTGTAAGCGTAGATGCTGTTGAATGGGAACGGACCTTGACGGAGCTAGAGCCGATCTCTGAGAGCACTCTCGCAGGACACCAACGCGTCATAGATGCCTATCAAGGAGACTATTTGGGAGAGTACGATTATCTGTGGGCCGAACATGAAAGACAGCGATTGCGTATGCTTTGGTTGAATCAGACCCAGCAAGTAGCCGATTATTACATCCTGCATGGGATGCATAAGGAAGCCATGTCGATGTATCAGCGGATTCAGGCGCAGCAGCCCTACAACGAAGAAAGCTACTTTTCCTTAATGATGCTCTATGCTGAAGTTGGCGATCGAGTCGCAGTAGAGGAGCAGTATCATAGATTGACGGTATTGCTTGAGGAGGAATTGGGCGTCGCTCCCCGAGCTTCAATTGTAGCTTGGTATGATCAATGGGAATGCTAACCTGATTACATAAAAGGACCAGTGATTTCGCAGTTGCGAGGTCCCTGGTTCTTTTTAGCATGAAGTCTTGTCATTGTTTAGTAGCTGTTCAAATCCAAGTGGTAAACTATTGGTAATCTAAGTAGGGGAGGGGGGATCAAGTGAAGGTATTGGTGGTAGATGATACAGCGTTCATGCGGATGGTGCTGCGCTCTTTATTGGAGCAAATGAGCCATGACGTAATCGCTGAGGCGAAGAATGGGAAAGAAGCGGTCGACTTATACAGCAGATTCATGCCTGATCTTGTGACGATGGATATTACGATGCCAGAAATGGATGGTATAGAAGCAGTTAAACAAATAAAGATGATCAATAAGGATGCTAAAATCATTATGTGTTCAGCGATGGGTCAGCGTCAGATGGTGCTCGATGCCATTCGCAGCGGTGCAAGCGATTTCGTGATCAAGCCCATACAAAAGGAACGGTTAGAGGAAGCGATCGATAAGGTGTTCGGTTTTAAGACAGCAGTTGCGCGCAACTAGCTTTATCCAGAAAAAGACCCAGAGCGGTAAGAGCTCTGGGCTTTAGATTGTCGTACAAATGATTAAAGCTAGCAGTTTTCGCATAGAACGAGTTCCGACTTTAACCATAATTTTATCGATATGTACTTTCACAGTCTTTTCACTTATTGTGCAGTGATCGGCGATTTCTTTGTTGCTGTAGCCATGAAGAGCAATAAGACCAATAATTTCCGCTTCTCGATTCGTAAGCAGATATATAGTTGCAAATCGGTTGATGACGGAGTGAGTACTGTTCGGCTGGACGACATGAACCTGGCTTACTTGTAAATCCTGCATGCACTAACAACCTCAATATCCAAAAGTTTATGACGTAATTTTCATTTTAACAGAAGGAGTATGCCTTGGCTTCCTATTAGATATGTCAAAATTCCAAATCTTCTAGTCTTAATCTTTGCTTTGGATGACAAGCAATAACCCTGAATCCAATTCAATGAGTCCTTCCTGCATAAGAAGTACGTTACTGATTCCTAACGACTGTCCAATCTGAAGTGTCGCTTTGTGCAGGGCATATTGAAAACCGTGCAGCGTAATACCAGTTACTTCTAGACTAAGCGGTAGCAGCGAAACATGTGTGTAGCGCCCTCTCTGTATGCGGGTAGGCTGATCAATGACCATGATTTCATTGCTGGCATCGATGATCGTGCAGGGCACATCGTACTCTATCCCTTTACGCAGCAAATGAACGTTCGCCAACGAATGGTCGAAGCGCGTGCCGAGTGCACCTAACAGGACAATGCTAGCAGGCTTTTGCTCTAACGCCCACTGGAAAGACATCTCGGTATCGGTTAAATCCTTGTAAATAGGATCACAATCAAGGAAAGCGTGACTCGAAGAGCGTATTCTGTCTTTCTCTTCCGCTGTGACAGAGTCGAAATCCCCCATAGAGATATGTGGCTGTAAGCCATGCTCGATTAGAAACAATGCGCCACGATCCGACCCTACAAGGATATCATCCTCTCTCAATTCCTCTAGAGTCCACTCGCCGAGTGTTCCGCCTGTAACGATGGCAATCCGTTTCCCTTTCATATCTGTCCCGTCTCCTCTAGCTTGATATCACCCCACATTATATCACATAAGCACAAAAAACCGAGCTTCAATGTACAAGCCCGGGAGTCAATCCATTTAAGTTCGTGTATCCACGCGTCGTCGTACCTTCGTATTCTCTTTCTGGTCGTGATCAATATCGGCTTCATTCATCGAGAAGCCTTTCATTGCCCATGTCGTTCGGCCTAGAATCAAATCAGCAGGGAAATCATCGCCGCGCTTCAGTGTAACCTCGCGTCCCGCTTCGTTTGCATAGACGCCATCCGTTTCGACCGTGTCGCCGCTCATGGGATCCATCGTTTTATCTTCAGACATGCCGCACTCCTCCTTTCGCATAGCCTATCCATACCTTCTCCAAGCTTGGGGGAAATTATGAGTTAGATCATGCAGAAAGAAGGAACGTTGCTGCTGTCGCCGTTCCTTTGTAGAACTAGCTTATTGCTCTCTATCACTTATGGTTTTAAGAAGGCGAACCATTAAATTTATAACCTACACCTCTCACGGTAATGATATAACGAGGCTCGGCTGGGTTAGATTCAATTTTCTTGCGCAGATTGCTAATATGTACAATTAATGTGCGTGGATCGCCAATGCTATCCAAGCTCCACACCAGCTCAAATAAATGCTCGATTTTATAAACACGATTCGGCGTTTTGGCCATTAAAGATAAGAGGTCAAATTCTTTAGCTGAAAGAGAGATGGTTTTGCCGTTCACCGTCACAACATGACTGACCAAGTCGATTTCGAGGCCGGGGAATTTCACCAGCTGCGGATCGTCTTTGTGCTGCTCTCGAATAGAATTCCTGCGTAAATGAGCTTTTACGCGAGCCACGAGCTGACTAGGGCTAAAGGGCTTGGTCATGTAATCGTCGCCGCCCATGCTTAAGCCGAGAATGATATCAATATCCTCGCTCTTGCAGGAGATGAATAGAATGGGGGTATTGCTCGTTTTGCGCAGCTGTCTGCAAACTTCAATGCCGTCGAGTCCGGGCAGTAGGATATCTAGAATGATAAGATCGGGCTTATGTTCGCGCACGATGTCGAAGACATCCTGCCCATTGTTGGCGCTAATGACTTCATAGCCTTCTCGTACGAGATATAACTGGATGATCTGGACAATTTCCGGTTCATCGTCCACGACTAAAATTTTTTCGCGTGACATATATGGAATCCTCCTCGGTTACGGAACGACTCTATTTTAAAAGTAAGCGATTCCCATTCCCAAATGTTTACTGCTATTATAGAACGTTTGTCCTACTAATTTCTATTCTTTTATTGTTAACCAGTCAAATGAGGAAATTGCTTGGTCTATATGCTGAAATTCCCCCGTTTCGTATAGGTATGATTTCCCCTCAATGCCTCTCTTTTGTAATAGGTACTTGTATCTGCTAGATGTACCCGAATAGCAGCGAATTGACGAATAGATAGTCACTCATGGACTAGAATTAACCCAAAATTTAGGTAATCTTAATTTATTCTTTATGTTATCATGATGTGCTCCCATTGTCTCTATGAAGAAGTACAAAAAGGTAGGGATTATGAGGGGGAAAATCATTGATGATAGAATGAGTGATATGGGACACGGAAAACGCTGTTAGGGCTCTAGCTCTAACAGCGTTTTCTGTGTCCCAATATTTACTCGTAGCGTAAAGGGGGTCAATCCTGCAAGATAGGGGAAGGGCGCCTCGACATACAATAAGGGAGCTAAACGAATATGTACATACGAAGGAAACTAGGTAAATTAGCAGTAATGGTTTCGATAACAGCTGTGCTTTCACTTCTGACGAATCAAGTTCAAGAGGTCCAAGTTCATGCTGCTTCAGCCCAAGGCAAGTTTAATATGGCCTACTTGTACTTTGGAAGTCCGAATTCCTACACCGCTCAAGTGCAGAAGAGCGGCCAAACACTTGATGTTGTATCACCCAGTTATTTTGAGTTGGATGCGGAGGGGAATTTACAAATATCTAATACGATACAGGCTACCTTCATTGATGAGATGCATAGGAATGGGAAGAAAGTTGTTCCGTTCCTTAGCAATAACTTTGACGAAGGAATTGGGGAGAAAGGCATTGATAACCGAGAAATTCTCGTTAATCAAATCGTGGATGCTATACAAGCTAATCAGCTAGATGGCATCAACATGGATATTGAAAATATGGACGCAACTTATAGGGATAAATATACAGATTTAATCAAAAGGCTTCGGGACAAGCTGCCAAGCACGATGGAAGTATCTGTAGCCGTAGCGGCGAATCCGACGGGTGCAGCGAAGAGCTGGATTGCTGCTTATGATTATAAAGCGTTAGCTGCAGTCAGCGACTATTTGATGCTGATGGCTTATGATGAAAGCTATCCGGGTGATCCTACTGCGGGACCTGTGGCTAGCTTACCCTTTGTTGAGAAATCCATTCAATATGCGCTAACGCAAGTATCGTCGAATAAGATAGTGCTTGGAATTCCGTTCTATGGTCGTTATTGGAACCAAGATCCAGCCTCCAACGGAGCAGGCTTGTCCAACCAGATGGTGAACAAGCTGATCCAAACCTATCAGGGAACGACTCGTTATGATGCTCAAAGTCAATCGCCGGTTGCTACGTTTACGATAAACCCAACAGATAAAGAAACATCTATTAATGGTAAAAAACTAGCTGAAGGTAGGTACACGGTCTGGTACGAAAATGAGCAGTCCCTAAAGGAGAAACTCAAATTAGTTAGTAAATATGATCTCAAGGGAACAGGAAGCTGGAGCCTTAATCAAGAGACGGCGGATGTGTGGGATTACTATCGTCTTTGGTCCGATGGTTTTTACTTCGCTGATATGCAGAAGCATTGGGCGCAGGGCGATGTGCTCGCTGCGGCGAACCTTGGTTGGATGCTAGGCACCGCTTCCAATCAGTTCTCGCCAGACGCGGCGCTCACTCGAGCAGAAGCTGCGACGATAATGGTTCGCGCGCTAGGTTTGTCCAGCACGGTCTCGGCCATGACTGCCGACGGCTATGCAGACGTGCCTGCCAGCCATTGGGCGTGGCAGGATATTATGCTAGCGAAGCAAAACGGGCTGATCCAAGGGATCAGCGATAGTCGCTTCGCGCCGGATCAAATCATGACGCGTGAGCAGATGGCTGCGCTGCTTGCCCGCGTACTGCAAGTATCCGCGCAGCCTGGTAAGATGGCTGCGCAGTTCTCCGACGTGCCGGCTGGAAGCTGGTCGGCGGAGGCCATTGCTGCGATGAGCAGTGGTGGCCTCGTCGACGGCTATGCCGACGGCACGTTCCGCCCGCGGGCTTCTGTGACGCGCGCAGAGATGGCCGCGCTGCTCAGCCGCGCACAGCCGCTGCTCACAAAGTGAGGCGGGATTCGCGTTGCAAGCCATGTACGATGTGCTGAGATGCAGGCATTTGAATGTGCGTCAACTATTTGTTTGTTCCGTTTGATCCCGATCTCATAGTTATTGATTAAGTGGTTCTCAACGTTTTGGAAATTCTAGGAAAAAGCCTGCAAACCCATCATAGCATGGGGATGCAGGCTTTTTTTGAACGAGATTGTTATGACGGATTATTAATTAATCGACGTCGAGCTTCGCGTGTGGGGAGGTCGTGGAGGCGGCTTGAGCATGTCTACGAAATCTCCAATACCGATTTCTTGGCCTTTCTTAACGAATGTCGTTTGTTCTTGAGGTCCTGGCTTTGGTGAGACAAACTGTCTGAAATCTTTGATTCTTGTCTCAGAGCGAGTGTTGCAATTGCTGCCGATTTGAATCAGAGATGATGAGGCTACACCGAGAATTCGGATGCCTCCAACACGTATGAACGAGCCCCAGTTATCCACAGACATTGCGACTGGCTCAGGAGGCTGTGGGATTGGGAAAGGTCTAATATAGAACGGATATTCATCGAAATTGCCTTCATTATCATAATATAGGGGAACTTCCCGCTGTACGGCAAACGCTCTGGATTGAAGCGTTGTCGACACATGATCTCCAATATGGAGGGTACTGCTGGAACCTACGTCATTTACATAAACCGTGCTAACGATCGATAATCGCGCCATAACGTCATTTCTCCGCTGGCAGGGGAATGAAAGGGGAGATGATAACGGATTCTGGCGGTGTATCGAACATGGAAGATAAGGAAATGGTTTCGGTATCCCCTATAAGCAATACCGAAGAACTTGCTACCCCGATGATACGCACGTCCCCAACGAAAAGCTGTTTGTTTACAACGCAAAAGTTCATCATTGTGATCCCTCATTTCTAGGCAGACTGGATATGTATGTCTCTAAAGCACTTAAGATATCTTGCTTGGTCTTTTCCATAATGCCTGTGGTTATGGCTTCCATAGGCTCCTTGAAGCCGACACTGCGGTATTGATTCACATAATGCCCAATGCGAGTATCTAGCTGCTTACGAATGTCCTCCAAAATGAGTTCCTTATAATCATCATCCAGAGGGTACTGATATTTGAGCTCCAGGTTCTTTATATCGGCCTGTACGTCCTGCTGAAGATACTGTTGGATGCGGCTGGATACTTGTTGTTGGACCCCAAGGTCCGGAGATGTTCCAATTGTTGAAGCAGCAGGATTGCCGCCTTCAGGCACAGCGCCGCTTTGCCCCTCTTTGCCGACGGAAACACCGTTGACGGTAAAATCTTCGATACTATCTAACGAACTGGGGCTAATTCCGATCGTTAGCGTGCCGTCCAGCTTCTCGACTTTGAGCTGGTCGAAATTGTATTCAATTTTATCAATGTGAATACGTTTCTGATCTTTCTGGGCATTCAGATCCCCTTGGAGTTTGGCGACGGATTGCTCCAGTGTGGCGACAGTCTGCTCCAATTTGTCGATACGCTGTTTTTGCACTTCTATATAGGTGCAGAGCTGCTGCGTCCATTGTTGCCAGGAGATGGGGTTGTGCATCTTGGAAAGCACCTCGTTTCACTAGCCCGTGCTAGGGTTGTAGCTCTATTCTCTGTGAATCAGGTTGGGGGTGGCAGGGGGACGAGCGAGACCGGATTAGTGGCGCTGGTCCCGAGCTGGGGTGCAGATTCAACGAATCCGCCTGTATTATATAGATTAGACAAAGAGCGGATGGAGCCTGCGCTTCCAATTTGCAGAACCGAGGAATTAGCGACAGAGTCCACCTTCAAATGTTGGATCATAATAGTCTGATGGATGGTCCAGTTCATCTAAGAGGATCACCTCATTCGTATTGAATTTGTTGAGGCAATCCTCCTAGATGATCACCCCGCTGGCGTTGTTTTCGATCAGATCGGAATCGTTCGTTACGGTTGTGCTGTAAGCATTATAAATTCGCGGAAAGTCCCCGGTGTTGAACGAGCCCGCCCCTGCGAATGTTTTGGACGAACTGGTAGGGGATATAATGAGGCAATCGCCGAATTGGACAACAGAGCTCGGACCCACGCTGATAATTTTGACATTTCCTACGATTGAAGGCATAGTCGGTCTCCCTTGCTCAGGCTTCTCACTTCTTTAGTATATGAGGGTATCCACCTAGGGGTGCGCCGTATTTCAGGCGATTGTCACGATCTAGACGCATGCACATATACTGGTATGGAAAATGAGGTGATGAGGTTGAGCGGGCTTAATCGGCACCCCTGGCTAAAGTGGGAGCAAATTGAGAAGTTTCTGGGGCAAAAGCTGCCTTTCGGTGAAAAAGGGCAGACCTTTCTAGATAATATGACGTGGGTTGAAGGATATGTACAGGACATGCTGAAAAAAGCGATGCCTGGCATGGATGCGAGCATTTCGTCTCCTGGTGGAATCTCATCGGAGATCTTTGAGACACATGAACATGTCATTATTAAAGTAAAGCTGAGTAAGGAAGAAGATCCTAAAGCGATCCAAGTTTTTGTGAAATCTAATCAAATCAAACTGCTAGGCTTTATTAACGGCAAGAACCGAATCATCAAGCTGCCATCCCTTGTGCTGCCTAAAACGGTCCGAGTGCGCTATAAGCAGCCCACCTTGGAGATTAAAGCGCGTAAGCGCGGATTAAAGGAAAACTACCAGGAAGCATTTATCCGTTTCTAGGGGACGCAGAACACCCCTCAGGACATGAGTCCTGAGGGGTGTTTGCAATTAAACGAAGGGAATTATAGAACGCGACGAGCTGTCATATAGCGGGATGACCAGCTTCCGCTGTTAATGTTCGTAATACGGACTCCGCCAGCTCCGTATGTGTTGATCATGTTACCGTTCCCTATATAAATGCCTACATGGTGAACGATACCAGGTTTTCCAGGAATAGAGAAGAAAACAAGATCGCCCGCACGAAGGCTGCTTCTGGATACATAGCTTCCGACATGCGACTGCTGTTGCGAGGTCCGCGGTAGTCTGACGCCAATCTTTTTGAACACGTACTGTGTGAAAGAGGAGCAGTCAAACGTTCGCGTTTGCCCAGCTTGTGCACCAAATTGATACGGTCTGCCTAAATACTGCTTACCAATGGAAATTGCTTGATTTGCGCGTGAAGTTGCGGATGTGGCAACTGCGGCTTCGGCTGCGTGAGGGGCGCTAATTACCCCAGCAGATAGTCCTATTGAGAGAGTCAAGGCTGTTATGACTAGTTTTTTGTACCATTTCTTTTGGTTCTTCATCATGTCCTCCTAATTGTTTTCGTAAGAAATCCTACGGTGCAAGCCGATGTGAAGATTCTTACGAAAACTAGTTGTTTTATAAGACTTGCTATCTGGCTTTGTTATGGTGATCGCTTCACCTAAGCCCAAGTATAGCAGATGAAAACCCCCCTATTATTTACCTTGAAAGCCTGTACAACGTGCTATCAGAGGTATTTGAACGTTTTCTGAGAGAACGGCGAGAATGCGCTGAAAATATTTTTATTGACACGTTTTGGGCAGTGTGACAACTGCTTTGGTCCCTTCTCCCAAGCTGCTTTGCAGGGTGATAGTGCCCTTCTGCTTCATGACGATATTGTGCGCAATGGCAAGCCCAAGCCCTGCGCCACCAAGCTTTCGGTTCCTTGCTTTGTCCGCCCGATAGAAGCGGTCGAAGAGGTGAGGGAGGTCTTTTTCCGCAATTCCAATCCCGTGGTCTACAACTGTTAGTCTCACTTGATTGGCCTCATCATTAACTTGAATAGTTACATCTTGCTTGCTGTATTTCAGGGCATTATCCACAAGAATGATCAGCAATTGTTTGAGTTTGTTTGGATTGCCCGTCATATGGAGTTCCTTGAGTTCAGGCGGTGTATGCACTTCAATGTGCCTTCCCGATGTTAGACGAAGCGAGGATGCGGTTTTTTGAATGAAAGGAAGCAGGTCAAAGGATACGCTTTGTTCACATTCTTCCCGCACGGCATGGGTGAGTGATAGTAGGTTTTGGGTAAGCAGCTTTAGCTGAGCGGATTCAGACTGAATTGCCTCCAGGGCTTCTTCTCGGAGCGCTGCATCGCTAAAAGCCCAACGTCGAAGTAAGCTGGCGTAACTTTCGATTATGGTGAGTGGGGTTCGGAGTTCATGTGAAGCATCGGCAAGGAACTGCTCCTGCTTCATGAATGTCTCCTCAAGCCGATCAATCATGCGGTTAAATGTATCCCCCAACATAAATAATTCGTCCTGCGTTTTCGTCTTTGACATGGAGATACGGCGAAATGAACCGCTTTTTTCAATATTTTGCATCGTACTTATAAGTTGATGGAGCGGGTGAAAGATCACATTGGTATACAGATAGCCCCCTGTGACAGCTAGAATCAGCGCGCCTGCTGAGGTTAAGGATAAAATTGAAATAAGAATGTTGGCGTGCTCTCCCAGTTTTCTCAGGCTTCGGCCGATCTCTAACACCGCGACCTGATGCCCTTGCTGGAATACCGGTACCTTTACAAAGATAAAGATACCGTCGCGAGCGGTTTCTGTTGTAATCGTTTCTTTATTTACATAAGACGGGCGATAGCGGAGCAGGTTCTCGTCCGAGTAGATTTGATAAAGCACTTTGGTATCGGGAGTAATATAGCGCAGCATCTCTTGGGGAATGAGAAACTCGTCCATTTGATTATTATTATTCCAATATTCGGGATGATTCGGCAAATCTTTTTGCAAAAGCGTGTGCGCTTTTTCCTTTAGAAGTTCAATTTCGCCGTTCGTCGTAACACGAATGAACATGTAGTATACGAAGGTAAAGCTGAAAAAAAGAATGAGCATAAGCCCCGCTGTTACCCAAAGTGTAATTTTCAATCTAAGGCTCATAACGGATTTTTCTCATCTTTGGCCAGCGCAATTTCGCCTGATTCCTCGGCTTCTTTGTTCCCGGACTCGTATTTGAGCATATAGCCAATTCCACGAATCGTCTGAATGAGCTTAGAGGCGAAGGGCTTGTCTACTTTTTGTCGCAAATAACGGATATATACGTCGACTACGTTCGTATCCCCAACGAAATCATACCCCCACACCTCGGAAATGATTTGTTCGCGAGACATCACTTCATCTTGATGCTGGATGAGATAACGAAGCAGATCGAATTCGGTAGGCGTTAATTCGATAGAAGTTCCCTCGCGGATAACGGCTCTGCTCTTTAAATCCATGGTTAAGTCATCTATTTTCATCAGATGAGGAGTGGATGGTTGTTCTTGCAGGCTTTTATGACGAAGCAAGCTGCGAATGCGAGCGAGCAGTTCTTCAATGGCGAATGGCTTCGTGATGTAGTCGTTGGCGCCTTGATC
Source organism: Paenibacillus sp. SYP-B3998 (assembly GCF_010820665.1). GTDB lineage: Bacteria > Bacillota > Bacilli > Paenibacillales > NBRC-103111 > Paenibacillus_E. The sequence goes on from NZ_JAAIKC010000007.1 coordinate 185,344, forward strand.
GAGTCCGCTTACCCGGTCGGGTACGGCATCCCGCGCAGTTAGCAAGATGATGGGGAGAACTGCATTTACTTGCCGAATTCGGCGAAGCACTTCCAGCCCGCTCATTTCTGGGAGCATAATGTCCAGTAGGATTAGCTCCCAATTCGGATTGGACAATGCTTCATGCAGCCCAGTGCGGCCGTCAGACGCCATATGCACTTCATAGCCCTCATGCTCCAGCTCTAGCTGGAGCACACGGGAGATACGTTCTTCGTCCTCGATTAATAAAATACGGCTCAATACGGATTCCACCCTTGGTGCCGCTGATTTCGCTCCGATATCGGCTATCACGGCGTTGACTGTTGCTCTTATTTTCTCAAATCGTCTCATTTACATACATCAGTTGGCTATCCAACTAACTAAAAACTTTGAAAGCTCTCCTATACAACTATGCCAAAGGCGTGTATGGATCATTAGCCTAGTCCACGTTCATCACTATTTACATAAAATAAGGAAGAATAAAAATAAAGAAGGAGTAGAGGCTAATGAGTATTTCTCAAAAAAATAAGGTGAATATCCGATCGAATCAACGTGTTGCGATTTTGCTTCAGGATCAAGATGCCATAGGGAAAGTGTATGCAAAGATTCAGGGGAAGCTGACATCCAAAGAACTGGTCGTCGAAGCCTTTAAGCGCCTCCAGGATGGACTCATATATGCCGACGAGAGCTGCACGGAGTTAATTGATGATGCATATATTGAAATTTTCCGCAAAAAGAGCTCCAATCGTAAAGAAGAAGACTTTGTATTTCTTATCGATCGAACCTTCGCTGAAGATTATATTGTGTCTGCCAAAATTATAAAATGATTCGACACGAAAAACACCCCTTATCGTTAGTTCCAGAGGCCGGGGTCTCTGTCATCTAACAGCAAGGGGTGTTCGTTTATATAGATTAGTTCTTATGAGCAGCAGGGATAGTTTCCACGGAAGTCAGTTTGTCATAGAACTCAACAAACTTGTCTCTTTCCGGAGAGCTTAAGTGTGCCATAGCCGTACGCGGATGCTCATCTAGAGCGCCAACGATCATGTATGGAATGAGGTAACCCCAATCCCATTTTTGACGCATCGTGAGCATATGTTTCTCAATAATTTCGAGCACAGGACGAACATCGTAGCGTGTGCCTTTCAAGTAACTGAGGAGTAGTTCCGTTGTACAGTTTCCAGCTGCGCGACCCATACCATAGACGGAAGAATCCAAGAAACTAACCCCTTTGGAAGCACCGGCAATTGTATTGGAGAAAGCAAGCTGCATGTTGTTATGCATATGTAAACCTAGTTCTTTCTCAGGCAGGAGACGTTGGAACTTCGATACGAGATAGTCAACATCCTTGTGATCCATGCTACCGTAGGAATCTACGATGTAGACAACGTCAACAGGGCTTTTGTTAATTTCTTCGAAAGCTTCTACCAGTTCATTTTCCATAACGTGAGAAAGCGCCATAATGTTCAAGGATGTTTCGTAGCCCATGTCGTTGAATTTCTGAACGAGTTCAAGACCTTTATCTACATCTTTAATGTAGCAAGCAACACGAATCAAATCGAGTAAGCTATCTTCACGAGGCAAGATGTCTTTCTCATCTACACGACCGATATCAACGAGTGCAGATAGCTTCGTATCGGTTTTGCTTGTGATGACTTCACGAAGAAAGTTTTCGTTCAGGAATCTCCACGGACCCGATGCTCCGCCTTTCAGCAATTTCTCGGAGTTTTTGTAGCCAATCTCCATATATTCAACACCAGCTGCGCTTAAGCCGCGATACATGTCTTGGACAAACTCCACGCTAAAATCCCAATCGTTCACCAAACCGCCGTCCCGAATTGTACAATCCAAAATTTTGTGCTGCTGTTGCTTTACCATGCTCGTATTGCCCCTTTCCACTAGCTCATTTTCGCTTCTGATTTTGCTATATTATCACTTATCTAAAGGTAGCTTGTCAATGAAAGACATGAAAGCTTAACATGTGCGCACCCTCTTTAAATGGCGTATATTACGATGAATGAAGAGAAGGCTCTACGAGCTGGATTTTATTTAGTAGCTGCTGTGCCTGCGTATCAAGACGAACTACCAAAAATCGTGCAGGAAGGAATCGAATAGGGCGGGACATTATTGCAGAAGATAAGGGTAGACTTTCCAGTTGGAGATAGAAAGGATGCCGGAAATGAATAATTCTGTTCCAATATTTTTTGAATTTGAGCAAGAGCGCGACGCGCTTCATGCGCTGGATACGTTGGAGGAGTTGGGCTACAAGCCTAGGCTTCTCTTGGATGAAAAGCCGACTCTGCATATCCACGTAGATACGCAAGAGATTACGTCGGCGCTTGAGATTGCTCAGGCGCATGGCGGGCGGTTAGTGGAGCGCAAGCAGACACAGACGGAGTCTGCAACTTTCGCCATGGCCTACGATTTGGAGGGTTCGATTCGGATTCCGGCTCACACAGTGAACGAAGATTGGCCAGAAGGTTACGAAGCATCGGCTTCAGTGTCTTTGAGGGATGCGGATGCGATTCCTAGCGAAGAGGAAGCCGCTTTCGATCCGTCAGCCGATGATTACAATCATTTTAGCGCTGGAATCCGCATGTGAGGTCGCCTAGAAGACGCAAAAAACCGATTCTCCTTCGTTGGAGGATCGGTTTTCTTGTTGTTGATTATGGAGATGACGAGGCTATGGGTCATCACAATGTACACAAGTAATGGTGGGAGATAAGATCCACACTGACCTGATCTTATCTTCCAAAGCTTTGTCCTGCCGCTTTACTTAACGTTAGAGACGGGGGAAGATGCGGCTTTCTCTGAGGGAGTGGAAAATTAGTGGTTGACAGTCCACGACATATGTCATAATCTTATCCCATAAAACCAAGTAACAACATTGGAATTAAAGGGGATGATTTTGGTGAAAAATAACTTAGTCACAGCGTTTCAATCAAACTGGATCAGCTTGCTCGTGTCCATCGTCATAATTGGGCTTCTTATCTTCTTGGCAAGAAAACGTATCAGCTTCGGAAACCGCGTTTTTATCGCATTAGGACTTGGATTGGTTGCGGGGGTCGCATTCAATCAATTGCATTTGGACTTTAAAAGTGTAAGCACAATCGGAAGCACTTATGTCAATTTAATCAAAATGCTAGTTATGCCTCTGGTCCTTATTCTTGTTATTAATAGTATCGCATCTTTATCCAGTCTGGGTCAGCTCCGTAAACTTGGACTGAAAACGATTGGTTGGTTCTTGCTTACAACAGGTATCGCAGCGTTGATTGGCTTGGTTGTCGCACTGGCTATCGATCCTGGAGCAGGCATCGCGCAAGTGGTTCCAAAAGATTTCAAAGCAAGAGAAATTCCTACGTTCTCACAAGTTATTTTGGACTTGGTACCCTCTAACCCAATTAGTGACATGGCCAACGGCAAAGTTGTACCGGTTCTGATCTTCGCTATATTCGTTGCAGTAGCGATTGTGCACGTAGGCTCCAAGAAGCCAGAGAGCGTTGCGCCAGTTAAAGCACTTGTCACATCCTTAACAGCTGTCATTCATCAAGTTGTAAAATATGTAATCCGTTTGACACCTTACGGCGTATACGCACTGATCGCAGCAATGGCTGCTAAATACGGCCTTGATACGCTGGCACCGTTAGCCAAGATTATCCTTACTTCTTATGTTGCACTTATCATTCACTTTGTGCTCATTTTCGGCGGGTTGGTGCTTCTAGTAGCGAAAGTGAACCCGATCAAATTTTTTAAAAAGGCGTATCCTACGATCGCTGTTGCTTTCACAACGCGCAGCAGTTACGCAACACTGCCGGTGAATCTAGAAGTTATTACGAAACGTTTGCGAATTTCACCGCGGATTGCCAGCTTCGTAGCACCATTAGGCGCAACAATGAACTTCAACGGTTGCGGTGGGGTATGGCCGGCAGTTGTAGCGATATTCGTAGCTAAAGTTTACAATCTCCCACTAAGCGTATCAGAGTACGCATTGCTTATTCTCGTTAGCGTTATCTCTTCTATCGGTGTGGCAGGGGTTCCAGGTCCGGCTGCAATCTCGACAACAGTCGTGCTTACCGCCTTAGGCTTACCTTTGGAAGGTATGGGGCTTGTGCTTGGTGTTGAGGCGCTGATCGATATGGGTCGTACAGCTGTTAATGCAACGGGAACAACAGTTACAGCTTTGCTAGTAGCTGAGTCCGAAGGTGAATTCGACCGTGAAGCATTCAATCGTGATGAGGAAGACGATCTCGAACTCGCAACGGCATAAGCAAAAATAAAGAAAAGACAGACACTTGCATCATGGATGCGGGTGTCTGTCTTATTAATTACTGTTGAATCAAAGCAGCGTGTTTCCCCGCTGTATAACCTGTGGAGAAAGCTGCTGTTATGTTGTAGCCGCCTGTGTATCCATGAACATCTAGAATTTCTCCGCAGAAAAATAAGCCTTCAATTAGCTTGGATTGCATCGTCTTAGGATCGATTTCTTTTAAATTTACGCCGCCGCCAGTAACAAATGCCTCCTCGATAGAAAGGGAGCCACTCACGTGAATAGGAAAGGCTTTGGCAAGCTTGCATAAGTCCATCCATGCTTGCTTGGGAATATGGTCGTAGGTCGTATTCTCATCTAATTCTGCTCTTAGGAGCAGCAGAGGAATCAGCTTCTCGGGCAGATAGCCCTTAAGTACATTTTTGATGATCTTTTTTTGCTCGTTCTTGGCGAGCTGCATGGTTTCTGCATACAGGCCATCTACGCTCTTGTCGGGGAACATATCGATGGTTAAGGCTACCGCTTGTCCAGGTGTTTGCTTGATGAGTTTAACGACGAACTGGCTGCAGCGCAGCACCGCCGGGCCAGATATGCCAAAATGAGTGAAGATCATATCGCCTTCATGCTCAATAACTTTTTTACCCTTCGGATTCCAGACAGACAGCGTAATATTTCGCAAGGATAGGCCCTGTAGTTCCTTGCTGCGGATGAAGCTTTCTTTGGAAGTCAGAGGAACTTCCGTTGGGAAAAGTTCTGTAATGGTGTGTCCAGCCTTCTCAGCCCATGGATAGCCATCGCCTGTAGATCCTGTATGGGGGACCGACTTTCCACCCGTAGCGATGATCACAGCGCTTGCGTGAATGATTTCGCCTGATTGCAGTCGAATGCCTGACGTTTTGCCATCCTTGTAAAGGACTTCGGCTACAGGACTGTTTACTTTAATCACGACTCCTTGGCGCTTCACTTGATTCACAAGGGCGTCAACAACTGTTTTGGCTTTATCGGTTACGGGGAACATACGTCCGCGATCTTCTTCTTTCAGGCGAATGCCTAAATTTTCGAAGAAATTGACGATATCTCGATTGCCAAAATGGGCTAAGGCGCTATGTAGAAATCGCCCATTTCCAGGAATATGTTTAATTAACTCATCGATTTCCTTCGCATTGGTGACATTACATCGTCCACCGCCCGAAATACCCAGTTTCCTGCCTAACTTGTCACTCTTATCAACGAGAAGAACCGAAGCCCCCTGCTCGCTGGCGGCGATGCTTGCCATGAGTCCAGCCGATCCTCCACCAATTACTATCACTTCAACATTCATCGTAAAAAAGCCCCTACATGCATATTTTGTTCCATCATATCATGCAGTACCCGTTCAAAACAAAACACCTGTCTCCCGAACGCATGTCGTATTCCACAAACATTCAATTTGTGTTATGAAAACGATTGTTGAGATAGGCCTGCAAAGAAAGGAGCTTCAACCAGAGTTGGGTTGTCCTGATGGGGCCGTCATTTTTCGCTTAATAATGTCGAATAAATGGGAATTTTGTCGTAATAAAAAGGAAAAATATAGGTCGCGGCGAATAGTGAGAAAGGGACTTAAGCACTATGAATCTTCTTAAACTTAACGAAATGGAGAAAATACGATGAAAAAAATAGCTGTTTCCGTTCTTATTGGAGCTTTAATTCTAAGTCTTGTAGGACCACCAGCATCTGCTGAAAATGTGACAGAGAATCTGAAGATTGGGGATGCTCAAAAGCTCAATACGTTCTTCCATAAATGGGGTGAAACGAGCCAGAATGAATTTTATTACGCCTTAAAAGATCAGAACGGTATTGAGGTAGGGAAGGTCAAAAAGCCGCTTGTAGAAAGTTATCAGGCAAAAGAAAGTTATACAATAAGAAGCAATCCTTATAATGTGGGTCCAGTCGTTAACAACCAGTTTACTTATCATGCTGCCTTGGGACAATTTTCTGATAAAGAGCATTTATTCGATCTTCATCTCGGAGAATTGACAGAAGACAAGAACGGATTTCATGTTAAGACAAATGATGGTGATTTAACAGTGAAGTTCGAGAGCGATATGAGCGCAATCGCACGGTTGCAAGATGCTAAGAGCACGCTTGATTTTTTGGCTAAGCTAACAGAGAAACGCGTGAGTTCTGATGCTCTGCTCCCGCATTTGCTTATTCTGAATATGGAGACTCAAAATAATAAGGTAGATACATCGATATACACATTTAATGTAGGTCATTTGTCAGGAGATGCGCAGACAGGTGAATACACCATTTTTAGCAATGTAATGGATGTGGATGCTCGAATGATAAAAAATGAATATAACCCCTTTATCGAAAATGGATCCACTTATATTCCTATACGAACTATATCCGAGATGTTAGGGCTTAAGGTTGATTACAACGAGGGAACCGGTTTAGTAACGCTAACGGATAAAAAGGGGATACCTGTGGAATTTGATTCTAATGGACATAACCGTACCGTTAAAAAATCAGGTGCTGATTTTACTGAATTTGCGCAAGATAGCTTACCCATTAAAAAAGATGGCGTATTGTTTGTTCCCCTACGTTTCTTTTCCGAAGTGTTCAAAAATAAAGTCTATTTCCGGTCTGAGACTAATTTAAAGCAGATCATTATTGTAAATGCAGAGCAGAAATAACGTTATTTAGAGTCTGTTCTTTACAAGCGACTACTAATGAGTAGCCAATGCTGGAATGAACTTTGTGATAAGTTCTTTTTCAGCATAATTTTTTGTTAAATTTTTTGAATAGAAACTAGTCACAATGCTAGTTTTTGCTTAATAGGGAGTTGTCACCATGAAAAACACAATGCTAGTAGTTATGATATGTTTTATGCTTTTTACGCCTAATGCTTCTGCAAGTGAACGGTTATTTATGGTCAATGATGTAGAAATAATTTCTCAATTTCCGCAACTTCCCTCTGGGTGCGAGGCAACCTCCACTACAATGTTATTGAATTATTTTGGGGTTCCTGCAACTAAGACGGATGTGGCTGATTTACTTCCTAAAGGGAATATGCCGCGCGTCGTGAAGAGTTCGTACATCGGGGGGAATCCAAATACCGTGTTTGTTGGAAATCCTTATTCTACAATTGGTTACGGTGTGTTCGAACAACCCATTCTTGATATTATTGAACATTATATTCCTGGGAAGTCTAAAAATTTAACGGGAAGTTCTTTCAATGATTTACTACATACAATTCAAGAAGGAGCTCCGGTTGTTGTGTGGGCAACGCTAAATATGAAGGATCCCAAACAACTTGATGAATGGGTGGATGACGAGGGGAATATGGTTTACTGGAACGGTCCTGAGCATGTCCTTTTGATGGTAGGATGGGACGATGATAATGCGTATTTCAATGACCCTTATACTGGAAAACGTGTGACGTATAATCTTTGGACGTTTAAAGACCGTTGGGAGAAGATGGGGAGTCGCGCAGTTACTGTGGAACATCAGGAAGATGAAAAAGGTGATACCGAGAATCCTTCTACCCAACCAGACACAATTACTTCTATAACGTATGGGCTTTATGATTATCAGATTGGTGTAGGCTCAAGTATTCCAGTTCCTGAAATCACAGTTAACTATGAAAGAGGTCTTCAATCAGAGGTAACCTCATCTGTGCAATTTTCTTCCGCCTCATCTCATGTTAGCATCCATGATCATTATCTAACAGGGGTGTCCATCGGAAATGCCCAAATCGAGGCGACTTTTGGCGGTAAAACAGTTACCTTTTCTTTAAAAGTAGCAGAAACCCCTGATAAAAGTCAGGGTATACCAATGAAGCCGTTAAGAGATATCGGCAAACACTGGGCTCACGACGCTATCTTACGTGGCCGTGAACTTCAGATTGTCGAAGGCTATCAAGATGGTACTTTTAGACCTGATAGTAAGGTGACGGAAGCTGAGTTCTTAGCCATGCTATTTCGCATGTACCCTGATAACGTTAGCGTTCTTCAACTAGAAGTGCCTAATGGTGGGAGCTGGAGCGATGTCTATTATTCGTATGCGAATATGTTTAAACTGGGACTCGACGGTAATAGCCGAAATATTGAAATAAAGCGCGTCGAGGTTGCGCAGATTATTTCTGGGCTCAGTGGTAAAAATTTTTCAAACAACGATGATGCAGTCAAGTTTTTGCTCGATAACAGGTTTTCACAGGGTAAAACTTCGGCAACTATTTCTGGATTTGCTGGTAATGACGGGTTAACTCGGGCTGAAGCATTGCAATTCCTCCAAAATCTGCAGGATAAGGGGATGACCTTGCTGCAAGCTCGACCGAATCTTATAACCAACTAATGGGTTTCTGGCCTGCAGGATATGATTCCAGGTTGCGGACAAGTAAACGGCGTGAATAAGCTTCACCATACTCGTATGGTGAGCTTTTTTTTATGAAAAACTGTTTACCTAAAAAAACTGTTTACCTAAACATTCAGGCTTCTTTCAGGTTTCTCTCAGATTGCTTTCAGGCAGGATATGGGATAATAAGTATAGAAACGTGTAAGATGAAATTCAGGAGGAGTACCCATGCGCCAATTAAAAGGGATTAAAATATTGCTTGTAGATGATGAACCGCATATTTTGGAGTTTCTGGAGTTGGGTTTGCAAAATGAAGGATTCGAGGTGATGACGGCTCCAGATGGATTGAGCGCCATCACGATTTGTAATAAATTTCAACCGCACATTGCTATCTTGGACGTGATGATGCCTGGGATGGATGGTTTTGAGGTTTGTCGAATGATTAAAAAGACGGATAATATCGCTGTCATTATGCTGACTGCTAAGGATGAAGTCGATGACAGGGTGAAGGGACTGACGTTAGGCGCGGATGATTACATGATTAAGCCGTTTAGCTTTGAGGAGCTACTTGCTCGCATCTATGCGCGTATCCGCAATCATTTCCCGAACTTATTCGGTGAGGTCGTCATCGGGCCCCTCCGAATGGATGATCGCCGCAAGGAGATTAGTCTCTATGACAAAGTGCTGGAGCTTTCGCCCACGGAGTACGAACTACTCAAATTTATGTCCATTAACCACGGGCTTGTGCTCAGCAAAACGATGATTCTCGATAAAGTATGGGGTTATGATTTCGGCGGTGAAGAAAATATCGTCGAGGTGTACATCCGTTCTTTGCGGGATAAATTGGGGGATAAAGAACATAAATTGATCCGCACGATTCGCGGCGCTGGGTATCGGATGGATCTGACATGAAGAAGCGGAGCCGGTTTGCCGAGCTTTTTGTCACCGGTTCACTGAAGTTTCAATTATTGTCGCGGTCTTTGTTGGTGATGTCTGTTTTGCTTTTGCTTATCGGTGTATTTCAGTACATTTTCATGCAAAAATTTCTTTATCAGAACAATGCGGAAACGATTCGCAACCAACTTGCGACGCTTCCCCCGGGAACGTGGCAGCGTATGGGTGAATTTCTGGATCAAAATCAGAATCCCTTTTTGCCAAAGAGGGATACCCCGCGCAATAATCGATCGGATAATAATTCGAGTGACTTCCCAAGAATTCTAATTCCGGATCTATCGATAGCGATTATTGATGATAAAGGTACTTATAAACTAATCACATCAAAAAATGGACTTTCGACTCCTCAGCTTTCTGCAGAGGAATATCAGGCGCTAGTGAAAACGAGAATGAAGCTTAACTATAGGGTCATGAAGGACAATAATGGTAAGGATCAACTTGTTGTCTTTCACCAGATCGTCGCTTTGAATCCAGAACGATCTCAAGAGATTAGAGGGCTCATTCAAGCAAGCGCGAGCACAGGACCAATTAATGATGTGCTGATTCGTCAACTTGTGACCTTTTTGCTTTTATCCATGTTAGCTTTAGTGATTGGATTGTTAGGGTTCCTCCCTGTGCTGCGCCGCACGCTAGTCCCCTTATCTACGATGGTGGATACCGTAAAACGCATAGACGCGGGGAGCTTGAGCGAACGCTTCCCTGCTCATCAGGGACAGATGGAGATCGATCGCTTGTCGACCTCCTTCAACAGCATGTTGGAGCGGTTGGAAATTTCGTTCGCAGCCGAGAAGGAAGCCAAAGAGCAGATGCGCCGATTCGCAGCGGATGCTTCGCATGAGCTGCGCACGCCGTTGACCTCGATTCATGGCTTCCTCGAAGTGCTGCTGCGGGGAGCATACAACCAGCCTGAGCAGTTATTGAAGGCGCTGAAAAGTATGCATGGCGAATCCGTGCGAATAAATAAGCTAGTCGAGGACTTGCTGCTGCTCGCGCGGCTGGATCGAAAGCCAGCCTTCCACAAGGGGGAAGGACAACTGGATGAGATGCTGCGTGAGATGGAGCCGCAGCTCCGGCTGCTGGCGGGAGACCGCAAAATCTCACTTAAGTTGGCACCGCGTACGCGATGTATGTACGATCAAGACAAAATTAAGCAAGTCGTTCTCAATTTGTTCCACAACGCTGTTCAGCATACGAACCCTGCATCAGGTCAAATTGATCTTCGGTTAGCAACCACGAAGGACGGTGTTGAAATCGCGGTTCAAGATAATGGACCCGGAATCTCTCCCGAGCATCAGGCACATTTGTTTGATCGCTTCTACCGTATTGATTCTTCTCGGGCGAGAAGGAGTGGTGGAGCGGGTCTTGGTTTATCGATTACCAGATCGATTGTGGAGCTGCATGGAGGCACCATAGAAGTGGATAGCAGCGAAGGGAACGGCAGCACGTTCCGAGTAACGCTGCCCATAGGCATATGAAGCAAAGAACCTTCTCTCGATAGGAATCGAGGTAAGGTTCTTTTTGGTGATCACAGTTAGAAGGTCAGGCCATTTGGATTATTCAGCCAATTCTCAGACAATGCTCAACGAACCTTCAGTTCATACTCAGATGGATTTCAGGTAAGGGGCCTATACTTGGTCTTGTGAGGAACAAACAAACTATAAGAAAAGGTGGAAACAATTTATGAAAACAATTAGTAAAAAAATTCTTACAGGCACAATGATCGCATCTTTCGTTCTTGGAGTTGGATTTGTAGGAGCTTTACATAATCAAGCCTATGCAGACACAGCAAGCGGTACATCCAGCAGCTCTTCGGTTCAAAAGTCAGATAAAGCAGGACCTGACGGACATAATGGTCAAGGTCGCGGTGGCTTCGGTGATCGTGGTGGGCATCAAGGCGGAGGTAAAGGCGAAGGCTTCCGCGGCAATAATTTGGTTAAACAGACAGCAACAGTGCTGGGCGTAGAACAAAACGCCGTTCAAGAAGCGCTGAAGGCTGGTAAAACTTTAGCGGCGTACGCGGTTGAGCAAGGCGTTACTGAAGCCGATTATTTGCAAAAGCTAGTCGCAGCTGAGACGACTTCTATTACTGCAGGAGTAACAGCGGGCAAAATCACGCAAGAGCAAGCGGATAAGATCCTGTCGGGACTCTCTGATCGACTGACAAAACAAATCGAGAACACCAGACCAGAAGGAGGGCACGGAGGCAGACCAGGTGGACATTGGGGCCCAGGCGGTGGATTCTTCGGCAATGCCGAAACGTTGGCATCGATTCTCGGCATCACGCAAGACGAGCTGAGAACACAGCAAGAAGCTGGGAAATCAATCGCAGATATTGCTGCGGCTAAAGGCATCAGCGAAGATAATCTCATTAGTAAAATTAAGGAAGGGATGACAGACTCCATCAAGAAATTTGTTGAAAACAAAGATGGTTTCAAACATTCGCGTCCAGAGGAAGATGCTCAAGCGGAACCGGCTGCTCCGGCTTCGAATTCAACAAATTGATACACCGGCGCTGTCCTTAAAAAGGCAGCGTTTTTTTGTTCTAAGATGTGGTTTGCCACAGCAGCGGATAATACCAGAAAGTTCCAATTTTTCAGCAAACGCTCAGCTTGTATTCAACTTATTTTCAGCTTACGTTCAGAAGGGTTTCAGTCTCTCGCCTTACACTTGTTATTGTGAGGATGTTTATGAATAAGGCATGCGATGTCTTGGAAACTTGGAGAGGGGATTTATGGATGAGTATGGGCCGGAAGAAAAAATGGGTCATTGTAGTTTTAGCGGCGTTGTTATGCGGAGTGGGGACTTATTTCTATATACATAGCAAATCGCAGCCTGCGGCAACCACAGCACAACAAACGGTAATGAAAGTGTCGAAGGGGGCCATAAGCTCGGCAGTATCGGGCACTTCTCAGTTGGATGCAAAGGATAAACAAAATATCGTGATTCCTGTAGATAGCATCATTAAAACAATGAATTTGACACAAAATCAGGCGGTTAAGAAAGGCGATGTACTCGTCGAGCTATCCGTGCCTTCCACGGAAACGAACCTGAAGGAAGCCCAAGTGAACTTGCAGCAGTTAGAGAAAGAGTTGGCTGAGTTGCAAAATGAGCAAAATCATATGAATGTGTCAGCACCCCTGAGCGGCAAGCTTACCTTAGCTTCCAATCTGGATGTGGGCAGCCAGGTCAATAAAACGACGAAAATCGGTACGGTTTCCGATACAACGCAATTTAAAGTGAAGCTGCCGTTTTCTCTACAAGAGGCTGTGCAGTTAAAGAAAGGTGATTCGGTAGAGTTGTCAGTGGACGGATACCTGCTATCTAAAGTCGGTTCGGTTGATGCAATTGGTCGCGAGATCAAGGCTGACGCTAATGGGAATAAAATTGTCGATGTGGATGTTCTGGTCAGTAATGACGGCACGCTGTCAGCAGGTCTGAAGGTGAAGGGAAGCATTGGCAGCGGCGATACTAAAATTGAATCTTCAGCGCAGGTGGCGCTTGAATATGTGCGGACGGCAGCTATTTTCTCCGAGGCAAGCGGAACGACCAAAAATATGAAATTCAAAGACGGTGAAACGGTGAAACAAGGCGATTTAATCGCTACGTTGTTCAACGACGATCTGCAAAATAATATCATCAGCAAGCAAGCCTCTATTGATAGTCAGAAGATCAAAGTGGATGACGCTCAGCAAAAAGTAAATCAATTAACGATTAAAGCACCATTCGATGGCGTGTTTTCGGCTGACTTCGCTAACAGTAAAAACAACGTGCTACGTAACTACCCAGCAGGCGCTCAAATTAATGCGAATACGACATTAGGAGCTGTAGCTAGCTTGAGTACGATGCAGCTTGCGATTGCAGTGGATGAGCTGGATTTGACGAGCGTCAAGGTGGGACAGAAAGTTATGGTGAAAGTTGACGCCATATCGGGCAAGTCGTTCAGCGGTGAAGTTACCTCTGTTTCCAACGTGGGCACAACCACAAATGGGGTTACAACGTATGATGCCGTAGTCGCTATCCCCAACACGGATGAGAATGATCTCAAGTATGCAATGACAGCAACGGCTGAAATTTACATACAAGATAAAAAAGATATTATGGTGCTTCCTATTCAAGCTGTTACAACTTCCAAAGGTAAAACGACTGTTTCTTTGAAAAAGGCGGACGGCACGGTTGAGGAGCAGCATGAGATTAGAATAGGTATCCGCAGCAAGACGCAAATTGAAGTCGTGAGCGGTTTAGAAGCAGGAAATGAAGTGGTCATGCCGATACGTAAGGCAGCAACAACGCAGCAACAACAGGGCTTCCCGGGCGGAGGTGGCTTTCCTGGTGGTGGCGGTGGAGGAGCTTTCCAAATCGGTGGGACTGGCGGCGGTGGAAGCCAAGGTGGAAGCGGAAACCAAGGCGGAGGCGGAAGACGCTAGGGCAGCCTAGCTCCCCAGAAAGGAGCCAAAGCAATGAATATTATTGAACTGAGCCAAGTGACGAAGAGCTATGCCAGGGGCGATGAGGAACTGCTAATTTTGCGAGGCATCACCCTGCACATTGCAGAAGGTGACTTCGTTGCGATTATTGGTCCCAGCGGATCGGGCAAATCTACATTGATGAATACAATTGGGCTGCTGGATAGCCCGACCTCAGGCACATACACCTTAGATGGTGTCTCTACAGAGAAGATGTCCGACAATGGGCTAGCAGAGCTGCGGAATAAGAAGATCGGGTTCATTTTCCAACAATTTAACCTGCTGCCCAGACTTACCGCGATTGAAAATGTGGAACTGCCCATGATTTATGGCGGCATTCCGGCGAAACAGCGCCGAGAACAGGCGCAGCGGATGCTAGAAAAGCTAGGCATGGGCCAACGTGGGCATCACAAGCCTAGCGAGCTTTCCGGTGGACAGCAGCAGCGGGTGGCGATTGCTCGAGCATTGGCTACATCGCCTTCGTTGATTTTGGCGGATGAACCGACAGGAGCGCTTGATTCGAAAACAGGCATCGAGGTGCTTGAATTGATTAAAGAACTGAATAAGCAAGGTAATACGATTGTCTTAATTACGCATGATAATCATATCGCCGATAACGCCAAACGGGTCGTCACACTGCGTGACGGAGAAATTATCAAGGATGCAAGAAATGAACCTTTGCCCGTTTCCAAGCTGCAAGCGCAGGAGGCGGTTTCCCTATGAGAATCTGGGAGCTTTTTCAAATGGCAATGGCTACAGTGCGCTCCAATCCGCTTCGGACCGTGCTTACGATGCTTGGGGTCATTATCGGAGTTAGCTCGGTAATCACACTTGTTTCCATCGGACAGGGGACATCCAAGACCATCGAGAAGCAGTATGAAGGATTAGGCACCAACCTGTTGACAGTCAACCTAATGGGGAATGGACGCGCTACACAGCTCAATTATGATGAAGTCATGCAGTTGGAGAGTACACCTGGAATCAGTGCTATAGCGCCAACGATGACGAGGGGCAGCACGAATATTAAATATGACCGGACTTCTGAGTCCTATAGCGTGATTGGAACCAATGATCGTTATTTGGATTTGCAAAAAGGGAAAATGAGCAGCGGGCGATTCCTCGCTCAGGCGGATCTTGATTACCGCAATCACGTTGCGGTGGTTGGAAGCGATGTAGCCAAGCAGTTCTTTGGTACGGAAAGTCCAATAGATGAAGAAATTAATGTTAACGGCTATATGTACACGATTATCGGCGTGCTGCAAAGCAAAGGTTCCAATACAAACGGAACCTCCCTAGATAGCGCTGTTCTTGTACCGCTGCCAACGATGAGCAGAGACTTTAAGCTGGGTTCAATACGAACTGCTTATGTGGAAGCTGCCTCTGGGGACGATGTGAGTCGCGTTCAGAGGATATTGGAAGCTTACTTAGCAAACAAATTCAAAAGCACATCAGGCTACAATATTTTCAACTCATCCGAATTGATTAGCGCCAGACAGTCGGCTTCGAGCTCACTTACCAATCAATTGGTTGCGGTTGCCGCGATCTCGCTAATTGTAGGCGGTATTGGCATCATGAACATTATGCTTGTTACGGTAAGCGAACGAACGAGGGAAATCGGGATTCGCAAATCCATTGGCGCCAAGCGCAGGAATATTCTGCTTCAATTTCTGGTTGAAGCTACGTTAATAAGTGGTATGGGTGGTTTAATCGGGCTCATTGTCGGTGTTGCCCTATCACTTGCTTGGCCTTATATCAATCCAAGTCAGGAAACGAGTCTGTCCCTTTCTGTAGGTTTATACGCATTCCTATTCTCTGCTTTAGTTGGTGTTATTTTCGGATTGTATCCTGCCAACAAAGCATCCAAATTGAAACCCATCGATGCACTTCGATATGACTAAAGATAGATCCAGGAGGTAACCACAATGATTCGTAAATTAACTTCGATTTCGTTTAAACATACAGCACTAGCGCTCTTGGTGACCGGTGGCTTGACCGCAGCAGCATGGACAGCGCCAGCTGTACACGCTGCTGGCGAAGGGGTCTACATCTCGAACACATCCTATTTTACATTGGATCAAGCTGAACTTTCCTCCTCCTCTCTCCAATTTTCCGTTGTTTTACATAACGGTGAGCGTACGGCGATAGACTTTAACCAATACGGTGTGCGAGTCACCGACACAGCCGGGCACAGCTATACGGCCAAATTAAGCGAGAAGAAGAGCGGGAGTGTTCTTCCTGGAGAGCAGCAGAGTTTCCGCTTCTATTCCAGTCTGGCAGCGGGTGAAACGGCCGATCAATTGAAGGTAGATGTGTTCCGTTGGGATACTGGTAAAGCCGATTTCATGACCCATCTTGGCGATCTCCCTGTAGCTTCGGTCGTGCAAGCAGGTCAAGTGAACGTGCCGGAGGAAATGATTAATCTCCACACGTTAGATAGCACCTTAGCTAATGATGCTTCCATATCTTTTCAATTGGGGCAGAGCGTTCGTGTGTCAGAGAACGGCAAGTGGTACATGTATACGCAATTATCGGCCAAAAATCTGGGCTCAAGCAGTGTGAAACTGCCCGCAGGTCTTCAGATGAGACTTGTAGATGCTGATGGACTGCAATACACGTCTACAATCGCTAACGGATCGGGTACGACGTTCCTGCCGAGCCAATCAGATACGGTTACATTAAAAACTCCGGTATCTAAGAAGATGGCGACAACCGGATTATCGTTAGAATTTTACTACTTGAACCAAAGTGAAGATGTTTCCTTAGGTACGATGAACTTGAACACATCGCTGCAAACAACGCCATTAGATACGAAACAAGCTTATATCGGTCAACAAGAGGGTGAACAAATCACTGTGAAGGCGAACAGCTCTGTTTATTCCAAGCAAGCGGACGGCGTTCATGTCCAAACGGTTGTAACACTTAGTAATGATGGTGAGGCTACAGCGTCAATACCTTCCTTCTACGCCTCCTATCAATTCGGCGATTCAGGAACGTCCATAACAGCCACAGATAATTCGTCTCGGAACGATTACTTGGCTTCGAAGGAGACAGCAACCTACTATTTTAACGCGATCCTGCCAAGTGGAGTCGATCTGAATGTGGCGCAGCTTGTCCTGTGGGAGAAGACGCCGACAATATCAACCGCTGGAAGTTCAGCAAGCGGAGGAAATGCCGCCAGCCCTACAGGTACCGCTAGTTCTACGGGCGCTGCAAGTTCCACGTCGAGCGGAACAACCACTAACGCATCAGCAGGCTCGACAGCTTCTTCAGCAAGCAATTCAAATAACACTGCGACAACAACGAACCAGATGCCCGTTGCTGTGTTCCTTTTGAAGGGGGCCAGCGAAGCCAAGAATGGGTTCACGACGGCAGCGAGCTATAAGCTAGGCAGCAAGCTAGCTTTTAGTAACAGTTCAATGATTAATAAAAATCTAGATGTATCTCTTGTTGAGCTGCATGCACATGAAAATGATGATCTGGGTTATAAAACGGCAGTAGCCAAGTACAAAATTACGAATAACGGAGCAAGTACCCTTGCACTCCCTGAGCTTCAGAATGAGCTGATTAATAGCAGCGGCAATTCCTACACAGGGGCTAGGCAAAGCACTGTGGCTACCCAGATTACACCAGGCAGCTCTTATATTGTCAGTTACTCCTATTTGCTCCCGAATAAGAAGGGGGTCGAAGACGAGGCATTCGCGCTCCATGTGTTCGATGATAAATCCGTTTCTGAAGGTAAAGTGTCGATCGGCACGTATCAGGTAGCGCTTCAGAAAGAGGAAGACAGTGATACGCTTTCGCTCTATCCGTTCTCGATCAAAGTGAACAGCGATTCGATTAGCTGGCTCTATAACAATGGCACTTACTCCTATCAGTTGAACTTGGATCTTGATATTACACATGAGGATCAAGTGATTATTGATTCGAATTTCTCTAAGATCGAATTCGATATGGTCGATTCTCTCGGTCGCGTCGTAGGTACACAGCAAGCCACCCTGACGGGAACAGCCAAATTGACTAGCGGTAAACAGAAGATTGTCGTCACAGGCTTGAAAAACGAGCAGGTAGACTCAGGGATTAAAGTCAACATGTATGAAGTTATTGAGACACCGAACGGAACAGCTAAACGCTTAATTAAACAATTCCAATAACAAGGCATATTTATTTTACGTCGTAGTTTTTTACGATAGTGGGTTCGATCCATCGCTTCTTAACGTGCTCGCGGCGGTGGATGATAACGCGATCTTTGTAGACATCAACGAGCAGACTCTGACTGATCGCGCGTGTCTCAGGCTCGTTGTTTCCGTTCCATACTTGACGGATAGAGGCGCTGGAAGCGGCAAGAAATTTCAACTGGTTTACTTGGTTCGTTGTTTCTAGATTCCAGTGGGTATGCCCACTGAATAAAATGACGTTCGGATGCGTATCGAGCAGTGTCCGCAGCTCTCTGTGCTGGACGACGCCCAGCTCACGATCTGTACCATCGAGCGTATGCGGCAGCGGCTGATGGAGGAACACGAAGACAGGCTTGCCGGCATCAGCGGTAGAGGAGGCATCCAATCTATCTTTAAGCCAGGCAAGCTGCTCCTGGGATAAAAATGCATCTTCGCCCACTGAAGCATCTACATCGCGATAAGCTTCCCCGCTTAGGAAGAGGAAGCGGTACCCGTCAAGGACAAGCTCGTGGTAGGGCTTATCATAGTGAAACATACGATTGAACTGCTCGACGGCTTGCCGACTCGACCAGTTCGGATTGAGCTTCCTGGTGTCCATCCCACCCTCAGGTGTGCGCCACATGCGATAGTAGTCATGGTTACCCATCGTCGCATGGACTGGAGCATGAGGCAGCCTGCTCAGCAGACCGAGCAAGCTGCGGTAATCCCCCTCATCTCCGTCGGTGAGGTCGCCGTTAAGGACAAGGAGCTTGCTGTCCGGACGCAGCGCGTGATGATCCTTCAACGCGTTCTGGAACCGCTGTTGGGCTTCTCCGTCCCAGGAGATGATGTGTATATCGCTGAGGACGGAGAATGAAAACAAAGGGGCTGCTGGAGGCTCGGCGGCCACCTTGAACGTGGCTGCCGCTTCTTCGAAGGGCAGCATAAGGAGTACAAGGCTAGTGAAACAGATACGAAGCAAGAAACGGTTCATGATTGGTAATTCCCACCTTATTACATGATGAAATAGTATGTGTTTAAGTAAGGAGGGCTATACAAAAAAACAAGACCTTTCCTTGGGGGATAGGTCTTGTTGCATTTATTTTTGCTGGGCTGCTTTCTGCGCATCCGCTTCTTGCTTAGCTTTCAGGAGCTGCTCTTGTCCCTTTTCCTGAATCATTTTCAAAGCTTCGTCCGCTGTTTTCTTACCGTCGAGAACCGCTTGAATTTCTTGATTAGCTAACGTCGTGAATGGCTGGTAGAAGCCGGATGGGATCTTGTCGTACCCTTTATAAATGCTGTTAGGATTAGGTTTAAGCAGATAGAACGGCTCTAAACTATGACCGTCTTTTTCTTTGGCATAGGCCGTGCGGGTCATCAGACCTTGGGACGATTTGGACATGACTCTCGCATATTCATCGCTGTTAATATATTTGACGAATTCCCATGCTGCCCGTGTATTAGCAGATTGCGCGTTGATAGCGAAAATTTGTGAAACCGAAACGTTATTAGAAAAGTCTGGGTTCTGGGGGTCGATGGGGACCGTTACGATATCCCAGTTGACAGGCTTTACATCTTTCAAACGATCTTTAACCTCTTGCAAATTTTGCATCATATAATTGCCGTCAATCGTCATAGCCACTTTACCCATGGCAAATTTATTTTCTTTGAGATAGTCTTCATACATGCGCTGCCCATTCTCGTTATTCTCATTTTTCGGTATGTATAAAGCGCCTGATTTCATGGAATCCACGGTAAGCTGCAGCGCCTTTTTCCATGCATCGGTCTGGATCGTTAATTTCATCTGATCGGCATCAAAATAGGAGAGACCTAGCGTAGTCCCAATGCTGCTCATATACTGGTAGCCAACCCCTTCTCGCATATAAGAGTAAGCGGAAAAACCATAAATACGTTGATCGCCTTGACCATCGGTGGGGAACCGTTTAGCAAGATTGAGGACATCCTCCCAACTCATTTTATTTTTGGGAAGCTCAATCCCATACTGCTCAAACAAATCCTTGTTGTAGTAAAGCGCTTGGCTGTAGAACTCAGGGGAAAGTCCGTAAAGCTTACCTTCGCCTTTACCTTTAATCGTTTCTAACGTTGAAGGGTGCAGTTGCTCCACGTCAAACTTATCCTGCTTGATCACATCGTCAATCGCATAGAGACGTCCTTTTTGCACGAACTTCTCAAGTTGCTCTGTCCCTTGAACAAGGATTACATCGGGCTTTTCTTCCTCAAGCAATTTATCTAGTGCTTGCTCGGGATCCGTGTTGGGTCCATAAATACCTTGGTTCGATACGACCTCAACATCAATGTTGGGGTTCTTCGCCATGAAAAGATTGCCGTACTGCTGGTAGAACGAGTTTTTATCATAATACATGACTTTAATCGTAGCCTTTTCGTCTTTCCCCAGCTTTTTGAGGGAGCTGCCCTCGCTAGAAGTTCCATTAGCGTTCATTGAGAAATTGCAGCCTGTAAGTGAAGCGGAAATCATAATTGCAGTAAGCGGAACCATCCAACGTTTCATAGTAACCTCCAGTTACACTTCCAAATATAGTAAAAATCCTTCCTTTATCATACACAAACATCCATTAAACTACAAATTATTCCAAATAAACATCGATATGAGCAATTGGGGTGTTACCTATTTTTTGGAATTTGTATTGACTTATAACTTAATTGCTTATATAGTTAATTACATGAGTAACTAACCAATATGGTGGTGAGGATTTTGGGATTTATGATGGATGATAGCCGCCCGATCTTTGTGCAAATCGCAGAACGAATCGAGGATGACATTATTGAGGATCGGATGCCGGAGGAATCGCAGGTACCTTCAACGAATCAATTTGCCTCTTTTTATCAGATTAATCCTGCGACCGCTGCGAAAGGTGTGAATCTGTTGGTGGATCAAGGCATTTTATACAAAAAGCGAGGGATTGGCATGTTTGTAGCCGCTGGTGCACGGATGAAACTGATGGAAAAGCGCAAAGAGCAATTTTATGAGCAGTATGTGGTGACGATGGTGAAGGAAGCAGAGAAATTGGGTATTACGGCGGAACAATTAACAGAAATGATTCGGAGAGGGGAGCCAGTATGATGCCGAATATTATTGAAGTAAAGGGACTGACGAAATCTTATGGCAAAGTAACTGTGATCGAGGATATCAGCTTTAAGATTGAAGCGAACAAAATATACGGTCTGCTTGGGAGAAATGGCGCAGGTAAAACAACCATTATGCACATGATTACAGCCCAATTATTTCCTACCAGTGGCGAGCTGAAGGTGTTTGATGAATCGCCATTTGAGAATCGTCGTGTGCTCAGTCGAATTTGTTTCATTAAAGAGAGCCAAAAGTATCCCGACAACTATCAGGTGGTGGATGTGCTGGAAGTTGCGGAAGCTTTATTTCCTAATTGGGACCGCGAGTATGCTTACGCGTTGATTGAAGATTTTCGCCTTCCACTCAAAAGAAAGATGAAGAAGCTGTCCCGAGGGATGCTATCCTCTGTGGGTATCGTTGTAGGGCTTGCCAGCCGTGCGCCGCTAACTATTTTCGATGAGCCTTATCTGGGGCTCGATGCGGTAGCGAGAAGTATGTTTTACGATCGATTGCTTCAAGATTATACAGAATATCCGCGAACGATTATTTTATCGACGCACTTAATCGATGAGGTTAGCCGTCTTCTGGAGCATGTACTCGTCATTGATAACGGCAAGCTTATTATGGATGAAGATGCGGAGGAGCTTCGTGGTCGTGCATGTACGGTAACGGGTTCTGCGGATGCCGTCAATACGTTCATTAAGGGGAAGGAAGTATTGGCGCGTACGCCATTCGGCGCTTTGGTCTCGGCTACAGTGGTTGGGGACTTGGATGTAAGCCAAAGGAAACAGGCTGAACGACTAGGGCTTGAACTTGGGGCGGTATCCTTGCAGCAATTGATGGTTCATCTGACGCGCAACACGTTAGAAAGAAAGGCGGCTGAATAACTATGAATCCTATTCAAAGCGTAATGAAGATGCATTTGCGAGATAAAGCGATGTGGTTCTATACCCCGTGGATTATTATTGCGGCAAGTTTTGTGATTAATTTAGTTCTCGCGTTCAGTTTAAATGAAGAGGGCGCTTTTCATTCAGGCTCGGTCGTTGCTATTTTCATCTATACCTTTGTCGCTGGCACGGTTACTTTGAAAGAGACCTTCCCGTTTGCGCTGGGCTTAAGCGTACGGCGTAAGGATTACTTTCTAGGAACGTTCGCCACTGCCATGATGGTCAATCTTATCTCGGCCGTCATGCTCGCTGTATTATCGATAGCAGAGCAGGCTACGAACGGCTGGGGAACGCAGCTGTACTATTTTCAAGTGGAATTTCTTAAAGATGTGCCCTTAATCGGTATGCTAGGTATTTACTTTATCCTGTTGGTAAACATGTATTTTCTCGGCTTGGCTATCTCAAGTATTCATAGACGTTTTGGTCGAAATGGGATGTTTGCTTTTTTTACCGCGGTGTTCCTGTTAGGCGTAGTTGGCACTTTTTTAAATGCGTATTTTCATTTGTGGGGCGATATGTTCGGATGGTTGGTTCATCATTATAGGGAACTGTTCTGGTGGATGGTTCCCGCAATAGTAGGCTATCTGCTTATCGCCTATGCGCTTCTTCGTAAAGCAACTGTTTAGTTGAGATTGATGTTTATTTTATCAAAAGTCGTCAAAGGAGCGTATCCTTGGCGGCTTTTTGCTTTGCATGCGGAAGCTCTATACAGTCCCCGAATTATGCGAGAGCTTGTCTTATCCGCAGGTCGTAGGTTGGCCCCGACTTAGGTCTAGGAACAAAAACCGTCGCGAGTCCGTTTTGGAAAGCTTCGTTTTTACCTAGAATAAAGACATGAAGAAGAGCACGACACACAACGAAAGGCGGTGACGAAAACGATGAAAAAAAATACAGGTTTTGCGGTTCTGCTAATCGCATTCGGTGCGCTGATCCTGCTGAATAAGCTGGGCCTCCACATGGGACCGTTTATTGGCTCCATCATGGGATATGTCATTCCGCTTGCAATGGTGGGTCTAGGTTATGTCGGTATTAAAAACGGCAGCAAAATTGGTTGGATCATTGCCGGACTCGGTATCATCATCCTGCTTGGCAAATTATCCGGTTGGTTGATCATTTTACTGGCAATTGGCTTGATCGGTTATGGTTTCACGATGTTGTCTGGCAGATCGCGGGTTTAACCAACAGAAACAGATTTTAGAGATTGAAAAAGGTGGAATGTGAAATGAGCCTAATCAGGCGTATGAGAGATATTACCGTAGCCACACTGAATGAACATTTGGAACGTTCGGAAGACCCGGTTCGCTTGATTGATCAATACTTAGCTGCGCAACGTGAGCAACTGCAGCAATCCGAAAAACTGTACCAACAATGTGTTGGCCACGCAGCTGCGCTTCGTCAGCAGTATCTGACGGCGCTAGAAACCAAAGAGAAGCGCGAGCATCAAGCGCTGTTGGCATTGAAAGCCGGCGAGGAACATATGGCGCGGATTGTACTTCAAGAGAAGCTACAAGCTGAAGAGAAAAGCGAGCAGTACCGTGAACTCTACGAGCAAGCGAAACAGTCCATCCTTGATTTGGATGAAGAACTTCAGCAACTGAAAGCTGATTACAGAGAAGTGGCAGATAAACGCAGCTACTATCTGGCACGAATGGAATCTGCACGCTTGCAGCAAAAGCTACATGCTCGGGCGAGTAGTGTAGCACAGGATGCTACACCGAGGATGTTCGGTCGCTTGGAAGAGCGCGTATCCGATATGGAGCTTAACGCAAGGACGCTCCGCGATGTAAGACGAATGAGCCGTGAAAGCTATTATACGGCGGGCAATCCGGCTGTAGATGCTGAACTAGAAGCGTTGCGGAACAAACTGAAGCAGGAGGGATAACAAGATCATGAGCAAAGTATATCGCTCACGTAGAGATAAGAAAGTAACCGGCTTATGCGGCGGACTCGCCGAAGCCATGAATGTAGATGCAACACTATTACGCTTACTCGTGGTCATTACGACTTTTTTCACTGGAGGAACCGTCATCTTCATCTACTTTATTGCTGCGGTTGTGATACCGAAAGAACCTGGGTTTGATCAACCCCCCTATGATCCTTATGCAGGCTCATATGGCCGACAAGGCTATAACGGCGGGAATTGGAATTCGCAGAGACCCCAACCAGGTCCAACGGCTGCAAACCCTAACTATAATGCAGCATATGATGCTCCAAAAACGAACAATATCGACGAAATGATGAAAGATATTGAGAAGAAAGCACTGCAAAGAGAAATCGAAGAACTGAGAGCCAAAGTCGCTCGTTACGAACATACTAATGATAATAATAAAGGAGACGTGTAAACCATGGGAGTATTTACAAGAATGAAAGATATGACAAAAGCATCGATTCACGAGGTATTGGATAAAATTGAGGATCCAATTGTAATGTTAAACCAATATTTGCGCGATATGGAGCAAGAAATTGCGCAAGCTGAAGTAACTGTAGCTCGACAAATCGCTAATGAGCGCAAGTTGAAACAGCGTCTAGAAGAGTCTGTGCGTCTGGTTGCTGATCGTGAAGCGAAGGCAGGAGCAGCACTGAAAAATGGTCAAGAAGCTATCGCTCGTCAAGCGCTTGAAGAAAAGCTTTACCATGAAGATAAAATTGTCGAGTACACTGATTTGCATGAAGCTTCCAAAGCGCAAGCGGATGAATTGACGCAGCAACTGCATGAAATGAAGGATGAGTTCTACAAATTACGCAACAAACGCAATGAACTCGTATCTCGTGCTCAGCTTGCTAAAGCTAAAAAACAAATGGCTCAAGTTTCCTATAGCGGTGTCATCGAAAGCGGTAACGCATCCCGTGGCTTCCAACGTATGGAAGAGAAGATCATGCAGCTGGAAGTAGAAGCAGAGATTGCCCGCAAACCCTATGTACCAGCAGGCAGCATCAGCAGCTATACACCTGTGAATGCAGCTAAGCAAGCTAAAGTGGATGAGCAGTTGAATCTGCTCAAAGAAAAATTAAACGGCAGCGCTGCCGAGTAGCTTGTGAAACTAACCCTAGAAGGCCCCTCCTCGTGAGGGGCTTTTTCGCGTCATTTAGACGAATAGGTGTTCCGTTCTACAAATTTCCCAGGAAATAGTGCCTGTACTGTCGATTCTTGTTGGAGCTAACTGCATAAAACTACCAGTACGCTGGAAAGCGCAGGAAGCCATAATAAGCACATCGATATCAATCCGTTGGAAGATGGGTGGGGGGCTTCTGTGAGGGAAACTTGGGAACACGGTTGGATTTGTTTGATTTTGGTCATGGCAGGGGCGGTTTTGGCTGGCTGTGGAGTGAACGAAACGCCAACTAAGCCCCTCAACTCAGACTCTGCGGCATTAATTAATCTGACGCTGCCCGTTCCACCCTCTACTACCAGGGTATCTGTTATAGACGATGAGCCAGTGGAAACGCAGCACTTTTACTCGGGGCCCCGAAAACATAAGCCCACTGAAAGAACAGTACCTGTGAAAGATAGAGGAAAAGTAGCTTACTTGACCTTCGATGATGGCCCATCACAGAGTACAAAGAAAATTTTGAGTATTTTGAAAAGTTTTAGAATTCCCGCTACTTTTTTTGTTGTAGGATCAGATACAAGTGAAGGGAGAGCCCTTTACAAGCAAATGGTTGCTGAGGGACATACGCTAGGCAATCACACTTACTCTCACGATTATAGTACCATTTATAAATCGGTTGAGGCGTTCCGGAAAGATGTTCGTAAGCTGGATAAGCTATTAGAAGATACTGTAGGCTACCGACCAGATATTTTACGTTTTCCAGGGGGCTCCAATAATCATTTGAGCTGGAGGCCTGGCGGCAAACGTATTATGAGCAAGGTAACGAAAGCCATGATTGAAGATGGTTACCAGTTTTTTGACTGGAATGTTAGCTCTACGGACGCAGCAGCTCCTGTGCAAAATAAGGACATGATCATCGACGCTGTACTCAGCGCAAGCCGGGGCAAACAAAGTATCATCGTTCTGATGCATGACAATACGTTTAAAACAACAACCGTAGAAGCCTTACCTACCATGATCAAAAGACTGCAAGCCGCCGGGTTTCGTTTCGAGAAGCTGACAAAGTCCGCCTTCACCTTTAAATTTTTGGAGCCTTAGCCGTTGAAGACATCCTTTCCATCGTTTACCATGGGAGTATGAACAATGGGGGGGAAGATAGGCATGCCCGATGTGTTACAAATAGGCCCCTTGCAGTTGGAAGGACATCATCTTGCACTTCTGCTCGCTTGTTCCGTAGGCTTATGGCTTGTGCGCAGGCAAGTTCTTCGTCTTCAAGACGGAAACAAACTTCCTATTACGGATATCATCTTTAATGGGGCTATGATTGTCGTGCTTACATGGAAGCTTGGCGTAGTTTTTACACAGCCCTCGATGTTATGGACGCAGCCCGCCAAGATACTATTCGTATCAGGCTCAGGCATAGAGGTGCTGCTCGGCCTACTTATCGCAATTGGGTATGGATGGTTCCAAATTCGCAAGCTGAGGATTCCGGCTATCCTGATGCTGGATGTTCTTGCATGCGGAGTGACAGCCGCTTTTCTCTTATATAACGCATTGATATCGGATAACGGACTGCCAACCACACTGCCGTGGGGTATTGGAGCTGAAGGAACAACAAGTAGATTTCACCCGTATCCTATGTATCTAGCGGTTCTCTTAGTGCCGCTTTTCCTTTGGCAGCAGTTTACCCAACTGCAATTACATGCGCCTGGAAGCGGAAGGCTCTTTAAATATTCGTTGTTCCACGTTGGTGCAGCGGGAATGATAGCCAGCTTCTTCGCGCAACCCGCGTCAACGGTTGTCTTTCTTAGTTGGCCGCAGTTGCTATTTCTTTTCATGCTGTTCATTGGAATGCTTCTTCCGCCTATGGCACATAATACAAACAGAAGGGAGCTGAGCCACATGAGCCAAAACGATTCCAAAATGCAAATCCAACAAGAGCAGCAAAACAAAGAGCACCAGAAAATTGCATCTATACCTGGCAAAGAAGGCTTTGTCGATAAAAAACTGGATGGTCCGAACCGGCCTTCCACATAGGATATTCCCCAGGACTTACGAAGGAAAACGCTTAGGAGAGGAATACCAAGTACCATGAGCGACCGAGACAGGAATAAGCAGACGAAGCAAACTCAAGAGCAGAGCGATCTGGATCCATTTGAGATCAACTTTCTCCCCCAATTTGAGCAAGGTCGAGGTCCGCACGAGCCCTTTGTCAATGAGCACGGCGTCGTGATCGGCGATCATAACTATGAATCGGCGGAGTCCCCCCTTGAGCAGTGGAGTGCGGAGACGGATCCAGAGGTCATGGCTGGCGATGAATGGGTGCATCCCTACAAGGATATCGGCTTTCAAAGCGCCGAAAATCGGGATTATTTTGAAAAGGGGATTCCCCCACAGGGTGGAATATTCACACATCCCGACAAAGATGTTTCTTACGAACCTGGTCAAGCTACAAGCAAGCAGGAAGAGGATAAGGCGGAAGCATAGCTTTCGCCTTATTTTCATTTTACGTTCAGGTTACTTTGTGCTTTGCATTCTACGCACACGGATGTATAATAACAATAAACATTACGTTTTAATATTAACTATAAAATACTAAGGGGTGGAACATATGGCAATGTCTTTTGATTCCTACATGAAAGATATGGTTAAACCGATGAGAGAAGATTTGACTCGTCTGGGGATTACAGAACTTCTGACACCAGAGCAAGTGGAAGAAGCGATTGCAAAGTCTAAGGACGGTACGCTTCTGCTTGTTGTTAACTCCGTTTGTGGTTGTGCAGCTGGTCAATGTCGTCCAGGCGTTGCGAAAGCTCTGCAAAATGATGTGCTTCCTACTTACACATACACGGTGTTCGCAGGTCAAGAAAAAGAAGCAACGGCGAAAGCACGCGAATTCTTAGCGCCCTATCCGCCATCTTCGCCATCTATCGCACTGTTCAAAAACGGTGAACTGGCACACTTCATTCAACGTCACCAAATTGAAGACCGTTCTGCAGAAATGATCGCTGGCGATCTAGTCGGCGCTTTCAACGAATTCTGCAAATAAGAAGCTCAGGAAGAAAACTTTATCAGCATGGCCCGTCTTGCAGTATTTGCACAGCGGGCTTTTTGTTTTGTGAAGCCTTGAGCGAATAGCTGACTTTGAAAATTCAAGTGCTAAAGTCTATACTTAATCATAAAGAATGCATTCTTCGATCATTAGAGAAAAGGTGGAGACATGGATGAGTCTGCAACAGGATATTATCGCCAAGCTCGGCGTTAAGCCCGAAATCGACATCGACACAGAAATTCGCAATCGGGTGGATTTTCTTAAAAATTATGTGTTGGGCGCCCATGCCAAAGGGCTGCTAATCGCAATCAGCGGAGGCATTGACAGCGCCGTTGCCACAGGCCTTTGCAAGCAGGCGACGGATGAACTGACCGCCGAAACGGGGAAGGAATACAAAACCGTTGGCGTATTTCAGCCATACGGCGTGCAAGTTGATATTGAGGATAGCTACGCTACGGCGAAAGCCTTCGATTTGAAATTTCAAATCGAGAATAACATCGAAGAAGCCGTCGATGAAATTGCTATCGAGGTTGAATACGGACTCAAGCATATCGGCGTTCATCAACACGTAAGCCGCGGAGGCAAAGGCAACATCAAAGCGCGGACGCGCATGGTTATGCAGTATGCCCTCGCATTCGAACTTGGATTGATCGTTGTAGGCACGGATCACGCATCTGAAGCCATCACGGGCTTCTTCACCAAATACGGTGACGGAGCAGTCGATATTACGCCGCTGAGCACGCTGAACAAACGTCAAGTACGTTCGCTAGCTGCGAGGCTGGGCGTACCGCAAAGCGTTCTCGACAAAGCCCCTACGGCTGGACTATGGGACGGTCAAACCGATGAGAACGAGCTGGGTATTACATACGGTGACAATAGCGACTATCTGGAAGGCAAGCAAATCGATCCGACCATTCAAGAGAAGCTGGAGAAACAATACTTGAAAACGGAGCATAAACGCATTCCGATTCCTGGTATTTAACAGTCGGGGAGTTGAATATAAAAAGGCTGAAAGTTTCTCTAGGAAGAGATCTTTCAGCCTTTTTGAGCAGCAGGTAAAAATTAAGGGATTTGGTGGCCGCGTGACTTCTCGAAAAGCGCGTACCATTCTTCACGGCTGAGCAGCTCGGAAATACGAACGGCATCTTTGCAAGCCAGTACTCGCTCCGCAGAAGACGTGCCGATAACTGGCTGGATATAAGCTGGATGCTTCATTAACCAGCCGAGTACAATTGATTCAGGCGTCGTTTCCTTCTCTATCGCCATTTGTTGAACCAGCGCAGCGGTTTGCTTCTCCGCATTGGTAGCGTTATCTAGAGATTTACCCGAGTAGATGCCTTGGGCGAGCGGACCCCAAGCTTGAACTTGAATGTTTTCCATTTGGGCGTGTTCCATAATGCCATCGGCGAAGTTGATAGTTACGCCCTCTTTGTGATTTACAAGGATGCCTTGGTCGAGCCAGT
The DNA here is from genome assembly GCF_010820665.1 of Paenibacillus sp. SYP-B3998. Taxonomy (GTDB): domain Bacteria; phylum Bacillota; class Bacilli; order Paenibacillales; family NBRC-103111; genus Paenibacillus_E. The sequence goes on from NZ_JAAIKC010000007.1 coordinate 215,153, forward strand.
CTGTGCGAGCGAGGCTCATTTCCAGTTGGTTGACAACGAGTGGTTCTGCAATGGATCTTTGCAGGAAGCGGATTTGTGAGGCGGTCATGTTGGATACACCAAAATGACGGACTTTACCGGAAGTTTTCAATTGAGTGAAAGCTTCCGCCACCTCATCAGGCTCCATCAGAGGATCCGGACGGTGCAGTAAAAGCACGTCTAGGTGTTCTACGCCAAGGCGCTCAAGAATGCCATCCACGGAACTCAAAATGTGGCTTTTCGAGAAGTCATAGCGTCCAGGCAACACGCCATCGGATTGACGAATACCGCATTTCGATTGCAGCACGATTTGATCGCGCAGATCGGGCCTATTTTTGAGGATTTGTCCAAAGACGGACTCTGACTTTCCTTTTTTATAAATGTCTGCATGGTCAAACATGGTAATTCCAATAGAAAGAGCAGCTTCAACGGCAGCCTCTGCAATTGTGTAATCTTCCTTCGTAAGGGGATCATGATTCCATCCGCCACCAATACCCATACATCCGAAAACGACTCTACTGGTCGATATTCCTCGTTTTTCAAGCGGCATTGCTTTCATAGGTTTGCCTCCCAATCTAATTGTTTATGTTCATTATACCTGTTCAGGAAGTTTGGCATAAGGACTGAAGATAGGTTCAGTTACTTACCTTCAAGTAACCACGTATTCAAATAGCTGCGCTAACTGTGAGCGATTTACGGGAAGGTTGACTGCTATACCTTGACCAGCGGTAAGGAATCATGTACATTGTACGCAAATCGATACAGGAAAAGTGGGTGCTAACATCTTATGATCATTGGAGTGGGAACGGATTTGGTTGAAATTGCGCGAATGCGCAAAACGCTAGAGGGCTCGGCTGCTGCTCGATTTCTGGAGCGGATACTTACGCCACAAGAGAGGTTGCTTGCTGAGCAGCGGAGAGGTCGGATCGCAGAGTTTGCTGCAGGTCGTTTTGCGGCCAAGGAGGCGATTGTGAAAGCAATCGGCTGTGGAATCGGCAAGCAAATCGGCTTTCAAGATGTTGAGGTATTGCCGGATGGACTCGGCAAACCTATATGCCGGGTATCGGAAGAAGCTCTGCTCCGTGCAGGCTTGAACGGCAGCAGTCACCGCATCCATATTAGCATTACGCATACGGAGTCGATGGCTGCTGCTTATGCCATTGTAGAGCAGCTCTAGAAGCTGCTCTATTTTTTTGAACTAAGCCAATCGGCTAGAAGCCCGACCTCTTCTTCGGTGAGCTTCGTCTTGTAGGCGGGCATACCGCCCCCGCCATTTTTGATTTTGTTCGTAATTTGCTCTTCGCTCATCGTAGCGCCAACCTTTTGCAAATTCGATTTAGGGCCGACTTTGCCTGCCAAGTCTACACCGTGGCAGCTGATGCACTTATTCACGGTGAAGGACTCCTGCGCCTTCACATAGGCGGGGTTACTCTCTTGCGTATCCGCACTGGCGGACGGCGAGACTGGGGCCTTCGGCGTTATGCCTGAGCCGCTGCCGCAGGCGGCAAGAGCAAGGACCATCGGCGCGATGACGATCGCGAATACGATGCTCCTTGCTCCCCGCCAATTCACCGCGGACATAACGCGGTCTTTCATATTAACAGCAGCTGTATGAGCTGCTTGTTTGATTGTCATGGCTGAGCTACCTCCAGAACATGGATCTTTTATTTTCTTACTCGCTTACTTCCCCCAAACCCGCAGCATATAAGCGCTAACGAGTAGGCTGATCCCACCCATTCCTTCGAGCACAACGGCGGAGTAGCCGAGATACCATACGCCCATAATTGCGGACAAGGTGAATAACCACAGTCCCAAATAGACAAGGGGTTTTCCCAGCAAAAGTCCAAACTGGACGAAGCCAATCGCCAAGATGAAGGCCCGCAGCACCGGCGTGAAGAGTGGCCCGATAGCGCCAATTGCCTCAAGCAGCGCGACCGCTGCAATGAGCAGCGCCCCGGGCAGCAGCAGAAAGATAGGGTGCCCCCAACCACTGCGGTCACTTACTTGAACCCCTGATCCACTTTCACTGCGAGACTCCTTACGTAGGTTCCAAATTTGAATTAAGCTGGCCGCTACAGCCGTAATTAAGACCGCTTGCTTGAGCCAATCGAAGTTCCGCCAAACAATAGCGAAATCAATTAGAGCGCTGAAGATCCACGCTATGCCCCAAATGCTTAATAGCGGCAGCAGCGCACGCGCTTCTCCGATCCAAGCTTTTCTTCTATTTACCAAATCTGTTTGCTTTGCGTTCTGCATACATTCACCTCTAGTTTTCTCTTCCGAACTTCTCGTATAATGGTAACATATATCCATGCATCTATTATAACTTGATCGTGTCTTATAGAGAAGGAGAGCACATGTACAGCGAAGAACAGAAACAATATTTTTCACAGAACTTGCTGAACTGGTATCACATACACAAGCGTGATTTACCTTGGCGAAGAAGTAAAAACCCTTATTATATATGGATTTCTGAGGTCATGCTGCAGCAAACGCGGGTAGATACGGTGATCCCTTATTTCCATCGTTTTATAGAGCAGTTTCCGACGGTCGAGGCGCTGGCGACTGCACCAGAGGAAAATGTGTTGAAGGCATGGGAGGGTTTAGGCTACTACTCGCGTGCGCGTAATCTGCAAAATGCGGTAAGAGAAGTTCATGAACGTTATGGGGGCGTAGTCCCTCAGGAGAAAACAGAGATCTCCTCGCTAAAGGGAGTGGGTCCTTATACTTCGGGGGCTATTCTTAGTATTGCTTACAACAAGCCAGAGCCTGCCGTTGACGGCAACGTGATGCGGGTATTGGCTAGGTATTTTTTAATCGAAGAAGATATTATGAAGCCTGCAACTCGAGTACGAATGGAGAAGTTGGCCCGTGAACTGATTATGGAAGGAACAGCACGTGATTTCAATCAAGCGCTGATGGAGCTTGGGGCTATGGTATGTACGCCGCGCTCTCCGCATTGCTTAACGTGTCCGGTCATGGCGCATTGTTCAGCGCGTGATGTGGGCATGGAGGAAACGCTTCCTATCAAAAAGAAAGCAAAACCCCCGCGCCCTGAGTTGAGAGCAGTAGCTTTCATTGAAGGTACAGGTGAATATGATGGGAAATGGCTAATTCGTCAGCGCCCTCAGGAGGGTTTGTTGGCCAAAATGTGGGAACTGCCACATGTAGAATGGCAATTGTCTGACTGGCAAGCCGATGCCTATAACATGAATGAACTTCGCCAGTGCCTAGCGGATCAAGAGCAAATCGTTATTAGTCCTGAGGACTGGCTCATGGATGCTGAACATGTATTTAGTCATATTGTTTGGAAAATGAAAGTATATCGCGCTAAGCTAGGGGACGCGAGTCGTCCGCGTGACGGTGATGACTGGATTCCGTTCCACTATCGCTGGGTAAGCATGGACGAGCTCCAGCAATATGCGTTCCCTAATGCCTTCGTGCGTATCATTAATGCGTGGCAGGAGCAGCGCAAAGATTAATCGATGAAGTCATTAGCGAATATCTCGCTTAATGGCTTCTATGTTTTTAAGCGTGATGAGCTTCTTATCAATCTGGATGGAATTTTCGTCTATAAGCTCTTGTAGCACTTTAGTTACAGACTCTCTTACCGTGCCGACCATATTAGCTAACTGCTGATGGGTTAGCTTCACATTAATAAGCAGGCCATCATCGGTGGGAATACCATGCTGTTCGGAAAGGCGGATAATTGTTTTCATAATGCGAGAACGAACGCCTAAAAAGGTCAGATCGTAGATTTGCTCATTGGCTTTGCGTAAGCGCTCCATCGTCGTTTCTAAGAGCTTTAAGCATAGCTTAGGGCTCTTTTCCATGAATTGCGCGAAGGAAGAACGTTTCAGTGCATACAGTGTGCAGGCCTCTAGGGCTTCTGCTGTGGCGGACCTTGTTAAACCAACACTAATTAACGCCATTTCTCCGAAAAAATCCCCTTCCTGGAAGAGAGCTAGAATGATTTCCTTGGCATCATCCAAGCGGTAAATTTTGATGACTCCCGATTTGATGAGATATAATTCATCTCCCACTTCGCCTTCCAGGAACAAAATAGTTCCTTTTTTAACTTTTCTCTCCACGAACAAAGGGGTTAAGCCTAGCAAATCTTCTTCAGAAAGTTCCTGAAGGAGAGGGACATTTTGAATTAAAGCAGCGATCGTTTTCATCAGGTATTCATCTCATTTCAGTCATAGTAAACGACCAGTTGTTATTTGAAGCGGATTCGATATCAGTATGGACAAGCCAGACCCTATGAATATGGTACAGCTTTAGAGCTTTTACGTAAAGAATCTCCAACAGGATTTATTCTTAATAAAAGTTAGTAGGCTCTTGATAAATTCTATGAAAATTGATAAAAATGTAATATAATGGTTAAAAATGGAGGGGGAGATATCGTGTCTAGAGGGTTGGCTATATTTTGCAGCGAACTTCTCACAAAACAAGAAGTGTTGGACTTCGTTTCGGAAAGCTGCAACGGTTTTCTGAAGTGGCCAGAAAATCCAATAATATGGCAAGGTGTATTGGAAAGCGAGGAGGGAACTGTAAGGGTACACTATAGTAGTGATTTGCAAATGTGGTCAGAGGAAACAGCATTCTTGAGAGAAACCTACAATTTTATTACGAGTACGATTTTAAGTGTGGAGCCTATCAGCGGGGAGCAGTCAGAGGATATGGCTACGGATTTTTGTATTGCTTTTATATCACGCTATCCTCATTCTATTATGCATCATAGGTATAAATAGCTTAAAAAAAGGCGGCCCCTGGGGGTCGCCTTTTCACTTATTTTGCTGCGTCGTAACGTTTGCCAACTTCGGACCAGTTCACAACGTTCCAGAACGCTGCGATGTAGTCAGGGCGTTTGTTTTGGTAGTTCAGGTAGTAAGCATGCTCCCATACGTCAAGGCCAAGAATTGGGGTTTCGCCTTCGAAGATCGGGCTATCTTGGTTAGGCAAGCTGTATACTTTAAGCGCGCCGTCTTTACCAACTGCAAGGAACGCCCAGCCAGAGCCGAAACGAGTTGTTGCTGCCGCTGCAAAAGTTTCTTTGAACTTGTCGAATCCGCCAAGCTCGCTTTCGATTGCTGCTGCAAGTGCGCCAGTAGGTGCGCCGCCAGCTTCTGGTCCGATCGTTTCCCAGAACAAGGAGTGGTTAGCATGTCCGCCGCCATTGTTGCGAACAGCTGTGCGGATATCTTCCGGTAAGCTGTTAAGGTCAGCGATCAAGTCATTCAAGGATTTTTCATGAAGCGCAGGGTGTTTGTCCAATGCTGCGTTCAGGTTTGTTACATAGGCATTATGGTGACGATCGTGGTGAATCTCCATGGTTTTTGCATCGATATGTGGCTCGAGTGCATTATTTGCGTACGGAAGAGCTGGTAGTTGATGTGCCATTGTATAAAATACCTCCTAAAAGTATGTAGTTTCTACTCCTTCATTATGAAGGAATTTCGATAATAAAGCAACATATATGTTTACTAAGTCAGACGCCTCGGCGCTCAATCTCTTGGATGATTTGTGTATGGATATGCGTTCCTTGCTCATTAAGCCAAGGAGATAAATCGCTCATTACTTTGTGATTAAAACGGAGTTCAATTTCCGTCCATTCACTCGGCTTCATAGAGCTTAGTTCCTGAAAATCTCTCGCATCATAGGATCTTGGTTCGCGAATATTTGTCATGGTTTCACCTCCTAGGCGTTGTGCTTAAGTAAAATGGGCAGCGCTTGAACATTCCTACTATAAACTCCGAAATTCTTTGACTTTTTATGCATACCTGTCCAAAATGCTTGAATACTTTGGGAATTGCTTTTCAAAGAGTGGGTGCAAGGCGATACTTAAAACCACTTGTCGCTATATAAAAAGACGAAAAAAGTGGCCGTCAGCACGATTCGACAACTTTCTTAATACAGCCACCAAAGAAGGCAGCAAGCCAATCAGTTGTTGGACAAGATTGGGAACTTTTGCATTAAAACCTTGCAAACGCTTGCAATTAAGCGCTTTCAAGAGAAAAAGCGAAAAAAACATAGTTTTTTGTGAAATTTAACACTTTTTCAGCAGGATTTCGGATTTTTTTGTCGTATTTACTAATTCACTAGAAAATGATTCCGAAAAAATTCATATGGAATTGGGAGAGAAACCGTATGCACGTTCGTTCATTTCAGCTCGGAGATACTTCTTCGGTAACTACACTATTGCAGGATGTACTATCGGAAACCTGCTATGAAGAAACGATGGAAGCATTTGCTCGTCAGTTATCTTGGGACACAGAGCTTGTCCTTGTAGCTGAAGAAGATGCAGAAATCGTAGGCTTGATTATCGGCACTATCGATAATAACAATGGGTACTACTATCGAATTGCAGTTGCAACAGAGTATCAGCGCAAGGGTATCGGCAAAGCATTGATCGAAGCCATGAAGATGAGGTTCCTCCATCGGAACGTGAACAAAATTATGGTGACTGTTGATGTGCATAATGAGATCGTACTGCCTGTTTATGAATCAGCGGGGTACAGCACATCAGATTTTTCGCGGACTGCGCATCGGCTCAGCATCGTGAAAAAAGTCAGTGTTTAACAGACACATTCTTTGTTTAAGAAATTTGAAATGATCGGACCATGGAAGCATATCTTTTCCGCCGTTGCAATTGGGGAGAAGATATGCTTTTCTATATAGTAATGGATCGAATATCGGCAGGAACGCATAGAGGAGCTTTGAGACATGGATGTATTCACGCCGTATGTGATAAAAAGTTTCAAACACGATGGACATCTTCACCGTATGTGGCTCAGTAATTGGCGAGTTCCGGAAGAGATCCTTCATGCTGACCATCGGCAGCAAGAGATGATGGTATTTATTAATAGTCAGACGAAGATTCAGGAAGCAGACGGCAAAGAGTGGGTGAGCCGCATTCCCGGGGTTTCTTTTTTTATTCCTAAAAAGTGGTTCAATATTGTAGCGCTCATTGAGGATAGTGGGATTAGATATTATTGTAATATTGCCTCTCCACTTTACGTTACAGGACAAGTATTGACTTATATTGATTACGACCTTGATGTCATTCGGATGCCGGATGGTTCTGTTCATGTTGTTGATCAGGAAGAATATGAGCATCATAAGCTGAACTATCACTACTCTGCACTTGTAGAAGAGAAGGTGCAAGAGGGGCTTGCAGCTGTGCTGGAGTTGTTGCATGCAGGCAAGCCGCCCTTTCAAGACGATCTGGTTATGTCTTATTACGAGCAATGGGAAAAGCAAAAGAACGGAGGGACCTGAGTGGATGTTTGTGCCAAGGAATGAACAGAACCATACTGTCTCTAGGTCAGCGATGGATGCGGAAGGCAAAAGCTTTACTCATGAGTTGTGGGATTGGACGAAGTCGATCCTTGTAGCTCTTCTTGTTGTCATTCTTTTTCATCAGTTCGGTTTCAATCTCTCGACAGTGAGAGGCAACTCCATGCAGCCTACGTTACAAGAGGGCGAGTGGTTATTTGTGAATAAAGCAATTACCTATGTGAAAGCACCTCGGCGAGGCGAGGTCGTCATTCTAAAGGAGCCTGAGGAGCAGCTCGTAGCGAACCACCCGTTTCTGGTCAAAAGGGTCGTCGCCATCGCTGGTGACGAGGTGGAAGGCCGAGACGGCCTTCTTTATGTGAACGGCATCGTCGTTGAGGAACCCTACACCGACACGCCCATTCTTGACGGGGATTTTGGCCCGATGCTTGTCGGGCAGGGTCACGTTTTCGTGATGGGCGACAATCGTCATGCGGCGGCAAGCGCAGATAGCCGTCGGTTCGGGGCAGTGCCCACCAGTCATATTCAGGGGCGGGCGGAATATGTCTTGTGGCCATTCTCCATGGCTACGAAGCTCTAGGAGGAAGCGTCAACCAAGAAACGAGAGGTGAAGGCTATGGCGGTTTCCATCGCAACAGGGACAGATGCGAATTGGCGCACTATCAAACAAGAGATCGTGGAAGCCGCGTCATCCCTCGGTATCGATAAAATTGGCTTCACGACAGCGGAGCCTTTCGCGGAACTTAAACACATTCTTCTCCAGCATAGGGAGAAGGGTTATGAATCGGGCTTCGAGGAGCCAGATATTGAGAAGCGGGTAAGCCCGGAGCTCAGCTTCGACGCTCCGAAGTCGATCATCTCCATAGCGGTCGCCTACCCATCGAAGCTGCCTAATCCTCCACGCTCGGAGCCAGGGGCATATAGAGGGATCATTTCGCGCGCCTCATGGGGCAGCGATTACCATGATGTGCTGCGCGATCGACTCTCCAAGCTAGAGGCCTTCATTATGGAGCGAGTGCCTGATGCGCGTATGCAGAGCATGGTCGACACGGGCGTGCTCGTTGATCGTGCCGTTGCCGAGCGGGCGGGCATCGGCTGGAGCGGCAAAAACTGCGCCGTCATTACCCCCGAGTGGGGATCGTGGGTGTATTTAGGCGAAATCATTACGAATATCCCCTTTTTATCCGATACATCTATTATGGATCAATGCGGAGACTGCACAATATGTATCGATGCGTGTCCAACGGAGGCTCTCGTAGGGCCCGGGCAGCTTAACTCGAGCCGCTGCATTTCCTTTATCACCCAGACAAAGGGGTATGTGGAGGATACGTATAAGCTGAAGATCGGCAACCGTCTCTACGGGTGCGATACGTGCCAAGTTGTCTGTCCGAAAAACAAGGGATTGAATTGGACTCATCAGCCAGAGCTGCAGCCAGACCCAGAGAAGGTCAAGCCTTTGCTAATTCCTTTATTAACGATGACAAATAAACAATTTAAGGAACAATATGGGCGCATTGCTGCTTCCTGGAGAGGGAAGAAGCCGATTCAGCGCAATGCGATCATTGCGCTCGGGAACTTCAAGGATCAGACTGCCGTGCCAACCCTGTCGGAACTGCTTCTCACGGATCCGCGTCCAGAAATTCGGGAGACAGCAGCCTGGGCACTTGGGCGAATCGGTGGAGAAGAAGCTGCGACTGGCCTTGGGAAAGCGTTAGAAAGCGAACAGGAGCCCGCAGTTATGCAAGCTATTCGCAAAGCTCAAGACGTCCACTTATGAAGCGCGCGCTTCTTTCGAAAACGCAGCATGCTTTTACGAAGGAATTTTTCTTGCGGAAAATGTTAAGGAGGGACGAAAATGACGCAAGGTGAAGGAGTTCTTCACTATTTGGAGGTTTCCTCTCCCATTGGTTCTCTTGTGCTTGTCGCTAATAGTCGCGGGCTGTGTTCGATTAAGTTCGGCACCTTCGCAAACAATCAAGAGAAGCTGCAAATTTGGGCGATTCGTTGGCTTGGGCCGCATAATTGGCAAGAAAATGAAGTCCGACTACGACCGGTGGCACTGCAATTAGAGCAATATTTCCGAGGCGAGCGATCGATCTTTGAGGGATCGCTTGATCTGCATGGAACTGATTTTCAGAAACGTGTTTGGCAAGCGTTGCTGACCGTGCCCTACGGGAAAACAGCTTCTTACAAAGATATTGCGGAAGCCATTGGTTCACCTAAAGCAGTAAGAGCTGTTGGAGGAGCTAATAACCAGAATCCAATTTCCATTATCGTTCCTTGTCATCGTGTCATTGGAGCTAGTGGAGAGTTGGTTGGTTATGGTGGCGGACTTGATACGAAAGTTACTTTATTAGCACTAGAAGGAATGCTTGCAAACAAGACAAATATCGTGGAGTGAATCCTATGAAATATGTGCATTTGGATTCCGTTGAATCGGGTCAATATTTAGGACGAACGATATTTTCCAGCAACGGAGCCGTATTGCTTTCTGAAGGCGTGCAATTAACGGTTTTTATGATCAATACGCTTAATCGAATCGGAGTCACGATGATCTACATCAAAGATCTTGAAACCGATGATATCGAAATTCCAGAGATCATCTCCGAAGAGACCAAGCGCAATGTAATGAAGCGGATGAGCGATACGTTCGATTCTATCCGGTCAGGTAAAGAATTCAATACGCGATCGATGAGCATCTCGATTAATTCATTACTAGACGAAGTGATGAAAAATAAAGATTTACTCGTGCAATTATCGGATATTCGCACGAAAGATAATGAGATGTATGTTCATGCCACCAATGTTTGCATGATGTCTGTTCTTATGGGTATTAATATGGGTTTTTCTATTACTCAGCTGAAAGAGCTCGCGATTGGAGCACTTTTGCATGATATCGGCAAGATTGAGCTTACGACAGAAGATGAATCTACTGACCCAAGAAAACATCATACGTGGAGGGGCTTCGAGCTGCTGAAGAGTAAGCGGGAGTTCAGTCTATTGATTGCTCATGTCGCTTTCCAGCACCACGAAGCACTCAATGGCGAGGGCATACCGCGAGGATTGATGAGTGAAGAAATTCATCTTTATGCCAAAATTACGGCTGTAGCAAATATGTTTGATAATCTCCTGTTTGATGTTTCATTGGGCCGCCGTATGCTGCCTCATGAAGCATGTGAGCACATGATGGCACTTGCCGAGACGAAGTTGGATCGAGATGTGCTCATTCAATTTCTGAAAATCGTCTCGATCTACCCGACGGGAGCCTCCGTGAGATTGTCGACTCGTGAATCAGGTGTCGTGGTTGGACAGCATCGAGGACTGCCTAGTCGCCCTATTGTGAGGATCGTTAAGCAGGATGCTCAAGATAAGGAATTAGAGATTAAAGAGATCGATTTAGCCAAGCATACAACGATCTTTATTGAGCAGGTACTTCTGTAAATTCATTCATTTGTAAACGGATGAATAGAAATGCTATGATGGAGCAAACAAACCATTTTATTAATAATGTACAAGCAGGGGGCAAGCTTATGTGGAGTATTATTATTCCAATTGTTACGCTGATTATCGGTTTGGTGGGAGGCTTCTTCATCGGGGTTTTCTACTTGAAAAGGCAAATGGAAAAGATGCAGAATAATCCAGAAATGCTGCAAAAAATGGCTAAGCAAATGGGTTACAATATGAATAAGCAGCAAATGAACAAAGTGCAGAACATGATGAAAAACCAAAAATGGAAATAGCACCATCGTAGTGTCTAAAGGGCTGTGCAGTCAAACCGTATATGCGGTAGGCGGCATGAGCCCTTCCTGTTACCGTTCGGTATGACTAGGACGTACCAGTACTATCCAGAGGTGGCACAATCATGGCGAACAATAAAGAACGAATTATGGAAGCTGCGATGGATTTATTTCATGATCATGGCTTTCGGGGCACAGGTCTGGAGGACATCCTGACAAGCAGCGGAGTATGCAAAAGCAATTTTTATTACCATTTCAAAAGCAAAGAAGAGCTTGGTGTGAAAGTCATTGAGCGTAAAATGCAGGAGATGCGGGAATTCGTATGGGGACCCAGTCTAGGGAACCTGCAATTGACCCCAAAGCAGCGTGTGGTTGAATTGTTTGAGCGGATGCTGGCATTTTGTGAGGAAAATGCGTGCCGCAAAGGCTGTTTTTTCGGCAACATGTCGCTTGAGCTCAGTGACCGCTCTGAGGAGCTGCGGAAGCCGTTAAGCCGCTTCTTCAGCGAACTGGAGACGAAGGTTGAGGGATGCTTACAGGAAGGTCAGAGCCAAGGGGAATTATCATTGCAAGGCTTGACACCTTCAGAGGTTGCTCTTCCTATCGTATCGCTTCTTCAGGGCGGAATGCTGCTGACGAAAACGCATAAAGACAGTGCGGCGCTGCGCGACAGCATCAAGCTGCTTACCTTTTGCATTGGGTAGAGGAAGAGGAGTGAAAGAAAGATGGCATCTATAGATTACAAAAATACGAGAGTCGCCGAAAATCGCGAGCTCATTGAACAGCATGTTAAAGAAATTTTGCGCTTAATCGGGGAAGATGTGGATCGCGAGGGACTTCTTGATACACCGGCTCGGGTAACCCGGATGTATGAGGAAATTTTTGCGGGCTATGACGCAAATCCGCGTGATGTGCTGGGTGTTACGTTCGACGAACAGCATGAGGAACTCGTCATTATTAAAGATATCGTCTACTACAGCCAATGTGAGCACCATATGGCTCCTTTTTTCGGCAAGGTGCATGTGGGCTACTTACCGAGTGGGAAAGTGGCTGGATTGAGCAAGTTTGCTCGTCTGGTCGACGTAGTGACGCGCAAGCTGCAAGTACAGGAGCGGATCACTTCCGAAATTGCAGACATCTTGGATGACGTGTTGAAGCCGCATGGCGTCATGGTCGTCGTCGAAGGAGAGCATATGTGCATGTGCTCCAGAGGGGTTAAGAAATACGGCAGTCAGACGGTAACGTCTGCTGTGCGCGGTTCTTTCCGTTCCGATCCTACGCTGCGTTCCGAATTTCTGTCCTTGATCAAATAAAATAGGGTTTCAGAGGGGATGTGCACAATGACAATTGTCTTGTGCAGCATCCCTTTTTTTCGAGCAAGCTGCGGAATGACTTGTTGTACAGTCAGCAGATATAGTATTCTTTAACATAAATATGAAACCTCAAGTGACTATCGGATAGGCATTAGCATAAATGGATAGGAAGAAAGAGGGCTTACGAAGTGGCTTGTTGACATGGAGGAGAGGGTATAATCTCTGCTCATGCAACAGCTGCTAGAGGGAGGACAGCTTATGGACAGCATTCGGAAATATAGACCTGGAGAGGCGGCTTCCTCGAAAGTGAGTGAAGAACGGGATGAATTTGAAAGAGATTACGCGCGCATGATTCAATCACCTGCGTTTCGTCGGTTACAGGGGAAATCGCAAGTGTTCGGGGCTGGCTCAGGTGATTATTATCGTACAAGGCTTACTCATTCGCTTGAAGTAGCACAAATTGCTCGTGAAGTGGCTAAGCGGTTAGACCGCACGAATCCTTTTTTGAAAAAAAGAGAGCATCTAGGCTTGATCATCGATCCGACCGTTGTGGAATGTGCGTCGCTTGCGCATGACTTTGGGCATCCGCCCTTTGGCCATAAAGGGGAAGAGGTACTCAATCATCTTCTACTGAGAGATTATGGATTGAAATATGAAGGTAACGCGCAAAATTTCAGAATCCTCATGTTTTTGGAAAAAAGAGCGGGCAGCGATAGCGGTTTAGATCTGACGGCTGCTGTACTCTTAGGCATTAATAAATATCCGTTTCTTCTTGAAGATGAGGGCAGGCTGAAAGGCGTGTATGGAGCAGAGTGGGACGTTATTCGCGAGCTTCGAACACTTTGGAAAATGCCAGAGGGGTGTTCCACACTTGAAGCACAGCTAATGGATTTATGCGATGATATTGCTTATTCAACTCATGATATCGAAGACGGCATTCGCGCTGGGAAAATCCAAATGAACGCTACCTTCTTTGAAGATCAGAGGCTGCTTCGTCATCTTGTGATGGAGGTATTGAACGACCCGAACAACAAGAAATTCGGTTGGGAGCAGGTCAACATTGAACAAATGGTACGGCAGGTATTATCGAACTATTTAGATCAATGGCAAGAAATTTTCAGTGAATGCAACCGCGAGGAATCAAGAACCCGAAGAGAAATGAAAGCACGCTGGGTCAGCTCATTTGCGAATCGCGTGGACATTATTGACGACGCCGTCAAAGGCTGGAAGAAGGTTACCCTTGTCAAGGATGACGCGGAAGATCTGGATTTGCTGCGGACGATGGAAATATTGAAAAAGCTAGCATGGGTTACGCTTATCAAAGATTTCCGTGTGCAGCGTCTTCAAAAGCGCAGCGAAATTATCGTAGAGAGCCTGTGGAACTCATTCATTGATCCAGATAAAGGGCAATGGATTATCCCCCCAGACTGGATGGATAGCTATGAACGGCACAAAAACCAGTGGAGCTGGCCGCGTTTTATTGCCGATTATATATCGGGGATGACGGATGCCTACGCGGAAAAAGTATATGCTGAGTTATTTGCCAGTAAATCTGGCTCGATTTATGAGATGGATTAGAAGCATATAAAAAAGGCCGCCCCCGAAAGGGGGCGGTTTTATAGGGAGGAGGGAATACCAAGGCTAGCTTGCTGTGGAGCTGCAATCTCCTTAAGGAAATTGAGCGTCCTTTTGACATAAGCTTGCGGTTCGGCGCGATAGAGAAGTTCATGTTGTCCGTTCGGAATAATCCAAAGTTTCGTATCGCTGTCGTCCTTCTGCTTGCTGAATACATCCTCAACCATGCCGTACGGTGCTTTACTATCATCAGTGCCATGAATAAAGAAGATAGGCATCGGGTAAGATTGGCTAGTCACCTTATTATAGGGAATTTCATGTAAGCTCACGCCATTGAGAAGCGGGAAGAACAAGCGAACCAGCGGTAATGACGGGAATTTAGGAACGTTTACGTGCTGCTTCATATTATGATATAAGGTGTCTGGATTAAGTAGAAATGTACTGTCTAAGATCATCCCTGAGATATCATCGCCGCTTTGGAGCGCGGCCTGCAGGGCAGTTCCCGCACCCATGGAGAAGCCCCATATGTAGATAGGACCATCAGACAATTGTTTCATATAGTCAATTGCTCCTAACAGCTCTTGGGATTCTTGAATCCCGCCTGTCATTAAGCGTTCGCTGCCAGGATGCACATATCCGTAATCAAACATCAGTACATTGTAATTTTGCAAATGAAGTTCTCGGGCTAAGCTGTAGATCGGAACCCAAAGTTCTTCACGGTTCCCGCCATAGCCGTGCGAGAAAATAACCGTTTTGTTGGAATCCCCGGGAATAAACCATCCATCTAGTTTGGATTTATCATTGCGGCTAGGGAAAGATACATTGGTGTAATGGAGTCCAACCGCTTGCATCGGGTTGGAATGGAGCGGATCAATATGCGGCCGCGCCAACGTCCAAGCCATATAAGCATGGAAGGCAAGCAGCAGAGAAGTGCATAATACAAAGAAAGAGATAATGATGGTTAGAATCAGCCTCTTTTTACGTAGTAGCGGTTTGGCAATGACCTGATCCAATGGTGATTCTAGCGGACCAGTTCTAGGTGTTAGTGATGTAGTCGACATGGCGGATTCCCTCCCTCATCTTCAAAATCGGTAACATGTTGCCCTGGTGTCTGGTCGAGGAGTCAGGGAAATTATGTAAAATTAACGGAATATTCTGATAAAATGTTCTGTACTTTAATGTTAATCTGTATGCGCTTACAAGTCAATGAAGGTGCGGGAATTGTAAGCCCGCTGTAACCTTTCTGTAACAATGAAAAAAACAGTTGTTTTATCTTTACTGGACATTGAGGTTTGGTTATACTAGAGATGACAGGGTTTCATATAATGAAACTTCGTCCTATTTTTCTTGAGTCTATAATTTAGGGTCTAACTGATGGAAGTAACGTGTGAAGGGCCCACATAATGAGAGCGGTGTGTTGCATGGAAGATGCCAAACTGACGGTTCGCGCGGTAGAGCGCGCTTTAGATATTTTGCTTTGTTTCACAAGTGTGTCGGAGTTAACGCTAACCGAGATTTCAAGTCGCGTGGAGCTGCACAAAAGCACGGTGCATCGCTTATTGGCTTCCTTAGAGGGCAAGGGCTTCATCATGCGTGACAGCGCTACGGATAAATATAGGCTCGGGTACCGATTGTGGGAGCTATCTGCCAATCTTTCCAAAGAAGGAGATCCCGGCATCATCCTGCTGCCAGAAATGGAACGTCTGCGCGACCAGCTCGGCGAGACGATCTCGCTCTACGTGCAGGACGGCCTGGTGCGCGTGCGCATCCAAGCCGTCCAGGGCAATCATGCCATTCGCCGTGTAGCCCCTGTCGGGGCGCGAATGCCCTTGTACGTCGGCGCCTCAAGCAAGGTGCTCGTCGCCTTTGCGGAGCCTGCAGTGCAGGAGCAGCTGCTAGCCTCGGACGATTGGCCGACGGGGCTAGACCAGCCTGCATACCTGCAGCAGCTCAGCGACACGAGACGCGCTGGCTTCGCCACGAGCGTCGAAGAACGCGAACCCGGTGCGGCGGCTGTTGCCGCACCGATTCTTGACAGCAAGGGCCATCTCGTTGCGGCCCTTGCCGTGTCAGGTCCAGCGAACAGGCTTACGCTGGACCTGATGCAAGAGCAGGCGCCGCTGATTATGGAGGCGGCGCGGCGCATGGGGACGATGCTGCGCTAAGCGCATCCGTCACGTTAATTCGATTCGCTATGAGAAGCGCGAATCAAACCCATCCCTTATCCTACTACACAGCTCAGGATGGGGATTTTTTGCTTCTAGCAGGTCATACTAGAAGAGGGAAGGGAGTGGCAACGTTAGATGAGCAAAACGGCCTCTATGCTGGCCATCTGGATCAGCCTTGCCAGCAATATCGTGCTCACGGCTATCAAAATAGCCGTTGGCTTCCTATTCAAAAGCCAGGTGCTTATCGCTGACGGTATTCATAATGCAGGAGATGTCATTGCCTCTGCCACAGCTTACAGCGCGATGAGAGTATCTTCCAAACCTGCGGATGAAGATCATCCCTACGGGCACGGGAAGGCTGAGGTTCTAGGGGCCTTCATCGTTGCAATTATACTTGGCGGAGCCGCTATTTATATGGGCTTTCATTCTATTCATGCCCTTTTCGAGCCGCCGGGAAAAGCACATATCATTGCTTTTGTAGCCGCAGTTATTTCGTTGATTTGGAAACAAATTCTTTATGTTTATACGATGCGAATCGGACGGAAGATGAACAGTAAGGGCTTGATCGCAACGGCTTACGATCATCTTGCCGATGTGTATGCTTCGATTGCTGCTTCTGTCGGTATTGGCTTAGCCTTACTCGGGGATCATTTTGAGCTCCGTATACTAGCTTACGGTGACCCTGTAGCAGGAATTATCGTCTCTTTTCTGGTGCTAAAGCTAGCTTACGGAATGGGCAGGGAGTCATTTGATGTACTGATGGAACGAAGCGTGAGTATGGCGCATATCGAGCAGTACGCCGCATTGATCCGATCTGTACCGGAGGTTAAGCGAATCGATCGCTTGCGAGCGCGTGAGCATGGTCACTACATACTAGTCGATGCCCGACTCGCCGTCTCTGGGGCATTGACGATCCAGGAAGGTCATGACATCAGTCGTCTGATCAAAAAGAAGATTAAGGATGCTCACAACGATGTAGATGAGGTGCTTGTTCACCTCAACCCTTGGTATGAGGATAAGCAAGCAGCAGTTCCAAATAGATAAAAGAAGAGGCTATCCCAGGTCAAACACCAGGATAACCTCTTCTTTGCTATTTACCCTTATTTTGCGAAGATATGACTGCCGATCTTAAGGGTTTGCGGACGCGACCAGATCCAAGCGCTCGTCGCTGTATCCGGATTGAAATAGTAAATTGCGCCTTTGGTAGGATCCCAACCGCGAACAGCGTCTTGTGCTGCTAAATAAGCGGTTTTGTCAGGCCTTAACCAGTACTGTCCATCGCTAACAGCCGTAAAGGCTCCTTCTTGAAATACAATGTTTTGAATCGTATTCGGGAATTGGCTCGATTTCAAACGGTTCATCACAACCGCTCCTACAGCAACTTGTCCTACGTAAGATTCGCCACGTGCCTCACTATAAATCACTTTTGCTAGAATATCCATATCGGCTTGATTAAGCGAATATTTTCGTAATGCTGACCAGGTGCTCGTTCCTGTTACGCCATCCGCTGTTAAACCATATGTTGTTTGAAAGTTTCTTACCGCTGCGGTTGTGGCAGCGCCATATACGCCATCCAACTGCTGTTGATAATACCCTAGCGCTTTCAAACGGAATTGAAGATCCCATACATCTCCGCTTTGACTTCCTTGCTTTAAGGTAGCTGCTGCGGCAGCATAACTGGGTTGATTAAAACTGCCAAGTGCAGGAATAAGACCAACGGCTGCGATTAGCATGACAAGGACGAACCTTTTCATTGACTTCATCTTTATCTCCCCTTTCGCTGTCCTCATTATAGAGGGAGAGGGAAAGGGGCTCAACCCGCAAAAATTGGCATGGCAACTAAAATAAAGAGTCTGAGACTGCGCTAAAGGCAGTCCCAGACTCTTGTTGTTTTGAAGCAATAACGGATACTACTTAGTTTTTCTCAGCAATAATTTGACGAAGAACGGTTTGTAGGATACCGCCATTACGGTAGTAGTCTACGTCAACTAAACTGTCCAGACGCACAAGTGCGTTGAACTCGAAGCTTGTTCCATCTTCACGAGTTGCTGTTACTTTTACAGTTGATCCTGGTTGAACATCATTGCTCAGACCCGTAATGTCGAACGTCTCACGACCCGTGATACCAAGCGTTTTCCAACCAGCTCCATCAAGGAATTGAAGCGGAAGAACGCCCATACCAACCAAGTTACTGCGGTGGATACGCTCGAAGCTTTCTGCAATAACTGCTTTGACGCCGAGAAGGAATGTACCTTTTGCTGCCCAGTCACGGGAGCTGCCAGTTCCGTATTCTTTTCCTGCGATAACGACCAGGTTTTGTCCTTCAGCTTGATACTTCATGGAAGCATCGTAGATGGATTCAACTTCGCCAGTTGGCAGGTAAGTAGTTACGCCGCCTTCTGTTCCGGGAGCAACTTGGTTACGAATACGAATGTTCGCGAAAGTTCCGCGCATCATTACTTCGTGGTTACCACGACGGGATCCGTAAGAGTTGAAGTCTTCTTTTTTCACGCCATGATCGATCAAATATTGACCGCCTGGGCTATCAACTTTGATGTTACCAGCAGGGGAGATGTGATCCGTTGTAACGGAATCGCCCATGAGTGCCAACGTTTTGGCGCCGCGGATATCTGCAATATCGTCCAGAACCGTACCCAGATCTGTAAAGAATGGAGGCTCTTGAATGTAAGTTGATTTGTTGTCGAACTCGTACAGGTCGCCTTCTGGTACAGCGATTGCATTGAAGCGCTCGTTAGCACGGAATACGTTGCTGTATTTGTCGCGGAACATGTCTGCGCTCATGGCAATGCCTAGAGCTTCTTGAATCTCTTGGTTTGTAGGCCAGATGTCTTTGAGGTAAACAGGCTGATTGCTTTGGTCGTATCCGATAGGATCTGTAGCCAAGTCAATGTTTACTGTTCCTGCAAGCGCATAGGCAACTACAAGCGGAGGAGATCCCAGGTAGTTCGCTTTCACTTGTGCGTGTACGCGACCTTCGAAGTTACGGTTACCGGAAATTACAGCAGCTACCGTCATATCGTTGTCGATGATTGCTTTACTTACTTCGTCAGGAAGTGGACCGGAGTTACCGATACAAGTTGCGCAACCGTACCCTGCAACGTGGAAGCCTAGTGCTTCTAGAGGCTCAAGCAAGCCTGCTTTGATCAGATACTCGGTAACAACAAGAGAACCTGGTGTCAAAGAGCTTTTCACGAAAGCTGGTTTTTTGAGACCACGAGCAACCGCTTTTTTCGCCACGAGGCCAGCACCTAGCATAACGCTTGGGTTGGACGTGTTCGTACATGAAGTGATCGCAGCGATAACAACAGCGCCTGTACCCATTTGTACAGTTTCGCCGTTTGGATACACAACATCAACGACTTCTTCGATTTTCTCTTCCGTTAGTCCGTATCCGCCTTTTTCGATCGGCGTACGAATGATGGAGTTGAAGCTCTCCTTCATGTTCGTCAGCTCAACGCGGTCTTGAGGACGTTTAGGTCCTGCTAAGCTTGGTACTACTGCACCCAGATCAAGTTCAACAACATCAGTAAATACAGGATCCGGTGTGCTGTCCGTACGGAACAGGCCTTGTGCTTTATAGTAAGCTTCAACAAGCGCGATTTGATCATCTTCACGGCCAGTCGCTCTTAAATAATTCAATGTTTCGTTATCAACTGGGAAGAAACCAATTGTTGCGCCATACTCTGGAGCCATGTTCGCTACAGTTGCTCGATCAGCTAAGGAAATGTTGCTTAGGCCAGGACCAAAGAACTCAACAAACTTACCGACAACGCCTTTTTTACGAAGCATTTGTGTAACTGTCAGTGCCAAGTCAGTTGCAGTTGCGCCTTCTGGCAGATTACCTGTCAATTTGAACCCGACAACCTCAGGAGCTACGAAGTAAAGCGGTTGTCCAAGCATACCGGCTTCAGCTTCGATACCGCCGACGCCCCAACCTACAACACCAAGACCATTGATCATCGTTGTATGGGAGTCTGTACCTACGAGGGAATCTGGGTAAACGACAGTTTCGCCGTCGATCGTTCTTGTAGCAGCTACAGATGCCAAGTACTCCAAGTTTACTTGGTGAACGATACCTGTTGAAGGCGGAACAGCACGGAAGTTATCAAATGCGGTTTGCGCCCAACGAAGGAAGCGGTAACGCTCTTCATTTCTTTCGAATTCAAGGTTGATATTAATATCAAGCGCGTCAGGGGAACCGAATGCATCCACCATAACGGAGTGGTCAATAACAAGGTCTACAGGGACAAGCGGATTGATTCGTTTCGGATCTCCGCCTTCACGAGCCATTGTCGCGCGCATTGCCGCAAGGTCAACGACGACAGGAACTCCTGTGAAGTCTTGAAGTACGATACGAGCAGGGATGAAAGGGATTTCTTTGTTTTCATCGCGGCCTTCCGCCCAACCAGCGATTTGTTTTACGTGTTCGCTTGTAATGGCTCTTCCGTCGAATTGACGAACAGCTGCCTCAAGCAAAACTCGAATGGAGACAGGAAGGTTGCTAATCGTTCCATGACCTTGGCTTTCAAAATCAGGAAGACTGTAGTACTGGAATGTCTTGGTACCGACGTTTAACTGCTTACGCACGGAAAAAGAGTCCTTATTGGACATGGGTAATTCCTCCTTAAAATATCATAAATCATTGGTTTCAACTAGTGAAACTCAATTTCATTATCCCTCTACTTCAAGTATACCGCCTCGTTATGCTTCCGTAAAGATTTATTTCAATCATTTTTGCCGCCCAAATGTCATATATTGAAACAATTCAAACATTTAAAGGCTAGTCCTATGGGCGAAGCGAGCGAGTGTGAGTATTTCCAGGTCTCGATATCGCACTTCATTAATATAGAAGGACAAACATACAAACCTGCAAGAAAACTCATAAAACGGTTTGTCCTCTAAAGGGTGCTGCAGTTATCTTTCCTACAGCTAGGTCGGATCATGCTTCCGACGTTAGTTTTTCTAAGAAAAAGCAGAATCCGTGCTTACAAACAACAAGTTTGCCGCGAAAACATACTTTCTATTTCTACAAAGCTATCTTTTTTGAAAAAGGCTCAGCGAATGCTTACGATGCAAGTTTTCCTATGGAAAACTCTAAGGAGGTCACCTCAATGTCCTGGAGAACAGCGCTTTATAATTATGTTCACGCCAAGAATCAGGCAGAGTTGGAAGGCTCTGCAGCAAGTTTGGAAACATACATCTCAGACAGCGCCCATATTCAGAATCAGGACATCAGACTACGCAAGCGGATAGAGACTTACCGAGACCGTGATGCGAAGCCGATGAGGAGTGAAACCAAGCTGCGCCTCACGGGTGTCAAAGAAACAGCGAATAGGATTATTGCGGATATCCAGCTTCGCCGTTCGATTCACTACCGTATTGGCTCTATAGATCACCTTGAAGAGCGGATAGAACCAGAGCGAGTGTTTTTAGAAGCCGTTGCGGGTAGATGGTGCGTGAGAGAGACAGAGGCTCTACATTCAGAAAAATTGCTTTCCAACTTTCTACTGGATAATGAAGGATCCTCGTACGGCGGAATCAGAGCCCCGTCTATTCCTTATATCAATCATGGTATACTCAAAGGCGCAGGCTCGGAATCTCTCACGAGAAAAATCAAATATGACCGAGCCAGCGTCGTAAATTATGCAGAAGCATGGTGGGATAAAGCGAATCCAAAGTATGAGGAATTCGAAGTAGATTGTACGAATTTTGTATCGCAGTGCCTCTTTGCAGGCGGGGCTCCAATGGACTATACTGGGAAAAGGGCTTCGGGTT
The DNA here is from genome assembly GCF_010820665.1 of Paenibacillus sp. SYP-B3998. Taxonomy (GTDB): domain Bacteria; phylum Bacillota; class Bacilli; order Paenibacillales; family NBRC-103111; genus Paenibacillus_E. Next base: position 237,059 of record NZ_JAAIKC010000007.1, read on the forward strand.
GGTGGTATGCTGGGAAACAAGGCTCACAAGAGCTATGGAGCTATAGTTGGGCTGTTGCTCATAGCCTAAAAACTTTTCTATTGCACAGCCACCGAGGGTTGCACAGCTATGCTGTAAATGATCCCAAAGAGCTTCAACCGGGAGACACCATTTGCTATGACTGGGATGGCGACGGCCGTTACCAACACAATGCTATAGTGACGGCTAAAGATGCGAACGGGATGCCTTTGGTTAACGCACATACCTATAATTCCCGTAACCGCTACTGGGCTTATAAGGACTCACCTGCTTGGACTGAACGAACGCAATACAAGTTTTTTCGAGTGGCAGATGAGATGTAAAAGTAATTAAATGAAATAGAATCACTAGACGGAGGTACGTAATGAGCCGCAAAATACGAGTAGGACTGATCTACGGAGGGAAATCCGGAGAGCATGACGTGTCCTTGCAAACTGCACTTGCAGTAATGAAGGCAGTAGATTTTAATAAATATGAAATCACACCGTTTTACATAACGAAAAAAGGGGAATGGAAAAGCGGAGCTCCTCTGCTGAGCCCAGCGCAATCGAAGGAAGCGTTAACTTTCGGAGGCGATTCAGCTTTAGAACCGATTGCTTCAAATGCGCTTTCACCGATCTTTGGTTCTATTCAAAGTAAAGGTGAGGTAACGATCTCTTCGACAGTATCAAGTCAAGCTAAAGCTTCTGAGCCAGGACTTGATGTCATATTTCCACTTCTGCATGGAACGTTCGGCGAAGATGGTACCATTCAAGGAATGCTGGAAATAGCTAATATTCCTTACGTGGGTGCAGGTGTTCTTGCATCGGCTGTCGGCATGGATAAAGTAATGATGAAGAAAGTGTTCGCACAAGAAGGGCTTCCGCAGTGTGTGTTCCGTTATTTCAACCGGACCGAATGGGAAAAGAATCGTGCTTACCATCTGATGGAACTGGAAACAGCGATTGGATATCCATGTTTTGTTAAGCCTGCCAACCTGGGTTCAAGCGTAGGCATATCCAAGGCCCGGAATCAGGAAGAGTTGATTGCCGCGGTTACTTTCGCTTTCCAATATGATCGGAAGGTCATTATTGAGGAAAATATCGACGCCAGAGAGATTGAGGTAGCCATACTTGGCAATGACGAGCCGCAAGCTTCTGTAGCGGGGGAAATCGTATCTTCGAGTGAATTCTACGACTACAAAGCGAAATATATGGATGGCAAATCAGCGATGGTGATCCCTGCGGACATTCCAGCAGAAACGGCTGAGCACATTCGGCAGCTTGCGATTCAAGCCTTTCAAGCGGTCGACGGAAGCGGTTTGTCCCGCGTAGACTTTTTCCTCGGTAAATTAGATCAAAAAGTCTATATTAATGAAATCAATACCATGCCTGGCTTCACCCCTTTTAGTATGTATCCGCTGCTGTGGGAGGAGTCCGGCAAGCCTTACACGGAACTTCTGGATAATTTGATCCAATTAGCTATTGAACGACATGAGGCGAAGCAGGCTATTCAATATACTTTTGATGTGGAGTAGATAATCATGGGATTTCAAACTGAGTTTAATTCCGTCTGCAAGTTCAAATCGGAGCAGGAGCTTTATGAACTATTGGAATACGGGCGCGGTAAAATGGTAAAGAGCGGTTTTCGTGTGTTTCCTACCGGCCAGAAGGTAATTGCCTATACCCCGAATAATCAAGCCATCGCTATCGTTAGAATTGTTGCTTCAATCGCAGAGATTAACTTTCAAGGCGAAGAAGTTACGCAGGTGGAGATGGAATTGGTGCGTAGGTTAACGGAAGAAGAGGCGCGGATCCAAACGTCTCTCGCAGATGAAATGTTTTTTGGGGATCAAGTGTGAGCAGATTTGAAGCAAAAGAAATGAGGCATCGTCCATTAAGGACGGTGTCTTTTTTATTTGTAACTTAGGGTACTAGAGGAATGTAGTACTTACACGAACTGTCGAAGCAGGCTACAATGGCCCTACGGGAGAGGAAGATGAGGAGGGAGAGACCATGTATCAAGCTGGAATAAATCAACGTAAATTAACGGCGTATTGGCTGTTTAACATAGGTCTAGGACTGCCTAGTCCATCTATTTTTATATTTATTATCATTAACTATTACGGGCTGATGTCTACGCCCAAGCAGCTTGAACAATATCTGGCGCTTGGGTTGCTTATCATCTACCTACTCATCTGGCTCGGCGGCAATTATTTATGCTTACGTGCTGAGAATTGGAGCACGCGAATGGGGATGTTAGCGCTCAGCCCTTTACTCATTACCACATCCGCCTTTATCGCCTACAAAATAATTGCTTTATTCACAATATGAGGATGGTCGATTGAGGTGCATGAGCGACTTCCCGGAAGGGTAACCTAGGTAGGTCATTCTACATACTCTGCTGGAGGTCGACTCCCATGATTATTCGCCTTGGGTACGTGGCAATGTCCACGGCCGTCAAGAATGCTTCCCCATCAAAGACGATGACAGCTACTAATTTCACCAAGCTGCTCGACCAAGAAGCGGCGATTCGCAAGCTAGAGCGAATTAGCGCCGAAAATTTGCACAATACCCTAAGGTTGCTTAGACATAATCGTGCTCATGATATCATGGTATACCGTTTTTCGTCCAAACTCATTCCTCTGATCGGGCATGAATTATTAGTCGGCTGGGATCCTATTCCGACATTAGCCAAGGAGTTTCAAGAGGTAGGTAATTATGTTAAGAAAAATGGGATGCGAGTCAGTTTTCATCCGGATCATTTCACGGTACTGAGTACTCCGAAAAAGGATGTCCTGCTAAAATCAGTGGATGACTTGGAGCGGCATTCCGCAATGCTAAATGCCATGGGGTTAGGCATGGAAGCGATGTGCAACATCCATGTTGGCGGCACATATGGAGATAAGGTGAAAGCGGCGCAGCGCTTTGTACATAATTTCAAGGCGTTGCGTCCCGAAATCCAGAAACGCATAACACTTGAGAATGACGATAAAACGTTCACAGCGCTAGAAACATTGGAGCTTGCTGAGCAAGTCGGCGCACCTATGGTGTTGGATATTCATCATCATGAGTTGAATAATCATGGAGAGGTTGCACCTGAGTTGTGGCCAAGAATTTTACAAACTTGGGTGAGAGAAAAGGGAATTTATCTGAATGAATCGGCAGTCGCACTGCCTCCTAAAATACACGTTTCTAGCCCGAAGGGCGAGAGTGATTCGAGAAGTCATGCTGACTATATCGAAGTGGATCCTCTTTTTACATTCTTACAGGCCATCGCTCCGGTTACACCGAGGCTTGATATTATGATCGAAGCGAAGATGAAAGATGACGCGCTATTTCGCCTAATGAACGACTTGAAGCAGAAAAGCGGTATTTCTGTGCTTTCGCAAGCTTCTGTTGAGTTGTAAGATGGGATTTCCCTCTTGAAATGTTTGGTAAAATGGAGTACTTTGGAGGGTAAGAATGTCGAAGTACAATCCATTGTTGAGAGGGGTTTCTTGCTAAGATGAATCAACTATTAACCGGGAAAAATATAGTAGTCATGGGGGTTGCCAATGACCGCAGTATCGCATGGGCAATTGCGCAATCTTTAGCAGCACAAGGTGCAAATCTAGTTTTTACTTATGAAAATGAGCGCGTGGAGGAACGAGTACGCAAACTGGCGGATACGCTCCCTGGTTCAACGCTTATGCCTTGCAACGTAACCGTTGATGCGGAGATCGATACACTGGCAAGCACGTTGAAAGAACAGTTGGGCGTCGTTCACGGCCTCGTACATAGTATTGCATTTGCTAGGACCGAAGAGCTGGAAGGCTTGTATGTCGAAACGTCGCGCGATGGCTTTGCCTTGGCGCATGATGTTAGCGCCTACTCGCTAGTTGCGGTCGCAAAGCGCATATATCCGCTGATGACAGAAGGCGGCAGCATAATGACGATGACGTACCTCGGCGCTGAGCGTGCGATGAAGAACTACAATGTTATGGGTGTTGCCAAAGCGGCGCTAGAAGCAAGCGTACGCTACCTAGCAGCTGACCTCGGGCAATTCGGCATCCGCGTGAACGGTATTTCTGCAGGCCCGATTCGTACTTTGGCAGCCAAAGGCATCAAGGATTTCAACTCGATTCTACGTCAAGTGGAAGAAAAGGCGCCGCTTCGTAAAACAACCGAAACGGCCGAAGTAGGCGATACAGCCATGTTCCTAATGAGCCATCTGTCCCGCGGAATCACAGGGGAAGTCATCTACGTTGATGGTGGCTATCATATTGTCGGGGTTTAATCATATCTATAAGAGAGTGTCCTCAAGGGCTAATAGTAGCCTGTGAAGAGCACTCTTTTTTTTGTATATAAAACCATTTTATAGTCGATTTTATGTAATTTTTATACGAAATGATGTGTGAAATATAAAAAAATGTAAAAATGTACGAATAAATTGGGATGAAACGCACTAGTATTTAAAGCGTATAATTTACTATACTGAAACTACATAATAATTCATTAAAAGAGAGAGTTGATATAAATGGCAAATGGTACACAGGAGCCGTTCGTCGTAGGAAGTAAGAGTTTTACGGCGGTGGCGATTAATACAGCTGCAAAAGCAGGGGAGTGGATCAAAAGCAAGCAAGGAGATATTAATCGAGTTGATATGAAATATTCATCGCATGACCTAGTCACTGAAATTGACAAAGGCTCGGAGAAGCTCATCCGTAATCTCATTATGACGCATTTCCCGGATCATTCCTTCCTTGGCGAGGAAGGTGTTGAGCCTGGACCGGAGGCTTCCAGCAAAGCTCTTCAGGAGGTTAGCGATGCCGAATATCTGTGGATCGTTGATCCAATCGATGGGACGACGAACTATGTACATGGATTTCCCTTCTATTCAGTTTCTATCGCTTTAGCTCATAAAGGCGAGGTGATTGTCGGGGTGGTCTATGATCCAACACGTGACGAGTTGTTTGTTGCAGAGAAGGGTAAAGGGGCTTATATGCATGGCCGGAAGACGGTGGTTTCGCTTGAAAGTAAACTATCTGATAGCTTGATTGCGACTGGCTTTCCTGCAGATCATACTGGGGCGCTGCCCATTAATTTAAAAGGTGTGCAAGAGTTAGCGCCGAAGGTTAGGAATCTTCGCTCAGGCGGCTCCGCAGCGCTTCATATGGCTTATGTGTCAGTTGGCCGATTGAGTGGATTCTGGGAAATTGGCTTAAGTTCGTGGGATGTAGCTGCGGGTTCTCTTTTGATACAAGAATCCGGAGGTATGGTAACAGATACGGCTGGTAGGCTTTATAACCTTGCTGTGCGCAACGTACTGGCTACCAATGGTCGCATTCATGATGAGCTTCAGCAAGAACTTACGGTAGCGCAAGCAACCGGCTGTGAGTGAAGGTAGAAGATTTAAGTGTTGACAATTCATTCATTTGAAGTATTATAAGACTATAATTTAATTTTAGCTGCGGAGCTTAGGAGAACAGCAAGTATATCCCAATTGTGCGTGTAAGAACGCACATGCGGGGTAGCTTGCTGTTTTTTTATTGTTCAGAAAGAGAGGTCAAAATTGTAAGCGTTTGTAGGCGGAGGCCGATGCATGAATTCGTAGGATTTTGGCTGTATAAATGAGGAGGATGAACATGAGTCCATTTTTTGGTGAATTGATTGGTACCATGATTTTAATTATACTTGGCGGCGGTGTGTGCGCAGGAGCAAGCTTAAAGAAGTCGTATTCGAATAGTCCAGGCTGGATTGTAATCACAATGGGATGGGGGATGGCAGTCGCTTTCGCGGCGTTTGCAGTAGGAAAGATTAGCGGAGCCCATCTTAATCCGGCACTAACAATTGCCTTGGCGAGCATTGGTGAATTTCCGTGGAAGGATGTACCTTCGTATATTACGGCGCAACTGCTAGGAGCCTTCGTTGGGGCAACATTCGTTTGGGTGTTTTATTTCCCTCATTGGAAAGCAACGGAAGATCCAGCGACCAAGCTTGGGGTATTTGCAACAGGACCAGCGATTAAGAACACAGGGGCTAATTTTATAAGTGAAGCATTAGGAACGTTTTTTCTGGTGTTTGGTATTTTGGCCATTGGAGCGAATAAATTTGCAGATGGACTTAATCCGTTAATCGTTGGTTTTTTCATTTTGGCGATCGGCTTATCTTTGGGCGGAACGACCGGCTATGCCATTAATCCGGCGCGCGATCTAGGACCGAGAATCGCACATGCTATTCTTCCTATCCATGGAAAAGGCCACTCCAATTGGGGATATGCGTGGATTCCTGTTATTGCGCCAATCGTTGGCGGTGTAGCTGGCGCTCAATTTTATCGTGTTGCCACCTCTGGTAATCAAACGCTTACAATTGTGATTTTGGCGGTATTTTTCTTAGTAGCTATCGTAGTAGGTAAAATTAGCTCAAGTCAGGTTGTAGAACCGGCGCTTAAACAGAAAAAAGTCGGCTAATAAGCAATCGACTAAAGAAATATTTGGATAATTTTATTCTAGCATAGAGATAAAACAAATTCTAATTAAAGTTTCAGGAGGCTGATTTTCCATGGAAAAGACATATGTACTGTCATTAGATCAAGGTACGACGAGTTCTCGCGCTGTTTTGTTCGATAAATCCGGTGCGATCATGGGAGTTGCTCAGAAAGAGTTTACGCAAATTTATCCGAAGCCAGGTTGGGTCGAACATAATGCGGAAGAAATTTGGGAAACGCAGCTGCAGGTGTTGAAAGAGGTGCTGATTCAAAATCATGTACACCCACAGCAGATTGCTGCGATTGGTATTACGAATCAGCGTGAAACAGCGGTTTTGTGGGATAAAAGTACGGGTAAACCTGTGTATAACGCAATTGTTTGGCAAAGCCGTCAAACGATGGATATTTGCAATGAGCTGAAGGAGCAAGGCTTCGATCCCATCGTACGTGAGAAAACGGGTTTACTTATTGATGCCTATTTCTCAGGGACTAAAGTCAAGTGGATTCTTGATCATGTTCAAGGCGCAAGAGAAAAAGCCGAGAACGGTCAATTATTGTTCGGTACAATTGATACATGGCTCATATGGAAGTTGACTGACGGTAATGTTCACGTAACGGATTACTCAAATGCTTCAAGGACGATGATGTATAACATCCATGAGCTGAAATGGGATCAAGAGCTGCTGGATATGCTGACTGTACCTGCGGCTATGCTTCCCGACGTGCGCCCTTCCAGTGAAGTATATGGAAAGACATCCAAGAGCCTATTTGAAGTTCAAATTCCTATCGCGGGTATTGCTGGTGATCAACAGGCGGCTCTTTTCGGGCAAGCTTGCTTCGAAGAAGGTATGGCTAAGAACACGTACGGCACAGGTTGTTTCATGTTGATGAATACAGGCTCCAAAGCTGTAGCTTCACAGAACGGTCTGCTGACAACGATAGCGTGGGGAGTAGACGGCAAAGTAGAGTACGCGCTGGAAGGTAGTATTTTTGTTGCAGGAGCGACGATCCAGTGGCTACGTGACGGTCTTAAATTAATAGATTCAGCAGCTGATTCTGAGAAACATGCAGCGGCTGTGACAAGTACCGACGGGGTTTATCTCGTGCCTGCTTTTGTGGGATTGGGCGCTCCGTATTGGGATATGGAGGCTCGTGGCGCTGTCTTCGGATTAACGCGTGGAACGACGCAGGATCATTTGATCCGTGCAGCTGTAGAGTCGCTTGCCTACCAAACTAAAGACGTGTTAGAAGCGATGGAAGCAGACTCTGGGATTGAGCTGCAAAAGTTGGCGGTAGACGGAGGCGCTGTTGCGAACAATTTCCTCATGCAGTTCCAAGCGAACCTATTAAACGCATGTGTGGATCGTCCTCGCGTATTGGAAACGACTGCACTTGGCGCAGCCTACTTAGCAGGATTAGCTGTTGGCTATTGGGCTGGCAAGCATGATATTATTCAGAACAAAGTAATCGAGCGGACATTTGAGCCTGCTATGGAGCCTGCTGAACGTGAGGATCTGTACGAGGGTTGGAAAGAGGCTGTCAAAGCAACGATGGGTTACAAAAAAAAGAATGGGCAAGAAGGATAATGGTATAGCTTAACGCAGTAAAGAGATGAGAGAGCCACTGATGTGGCTCTTCTTTGTGTATAAGAAGTTATATTTTTTATTGGGTTGGAAGGAAATGGATGAGAAAGGATAAGGGAAGCTGCTCGTATATTCCCTTGTTCGGAGGCGAAGTAGGGACGGTTGTGACTACGAGTCATGGCTGTTTTTGTAAGCGAGAAGTCAAGTCTGGTGTAAACGCTCAACATGCTCTATAATATGAGGTATAGCTATTATTTAAACGTTTCAATTAACGGGCGCGCGTGCAGCGCAATCGGAATGGATGGAGAGGTCCTATGACGAATCCGCAATCTCAACCGGAATATGGTCCAGAAATCGTTACCTTTGGCGAAACGATGGCACTGCTTATGCCTACTAATGGCAAAGGCTTGGAATACTCGTCTGAGCTGCATAGCTTGTTTGGCGGGGCCGAAAGCAACGTAGCCATCGGTTTATCCCGACTAGGGACTAGAGTAGGCTGGTTTGGACGGTTAGGTAAAGATCCGCTAGGTCGGATGATTTTGAAAAAAATTCGCGGCGAAGGCGTGGATGTTTCACGAGCAGAGCTGACAGCGGATGCCCCTACGGGACTTATGATGCGTGAAGTGCTTATGGGTAGGACTTCTGTGTACTACTATCGTAAGCATTCAGCTGCAAGCCGGATGAATCCGATGCATTTGGATGGAAATTATATTGCACAGGCGAAAATTTTACATGTTACTGGTATTACGCCAGCTTTGAGTGAGTCTTGTAAAGAGAGCGTGTTTGAAGCAGTTCGTATTGCACGTAAACATGGCGTTAAGGTGAGCTTTGATCCCAATCTTCGTTTGAAGCTGTGGGGCATCGAGGATGCTCGTGAAGTGTTGCTGGAACTAGCGAAGCTAGCCGATATATTTTTACCTGGGTTGGATGAGCTTAAGCTGCTCTATCAGACGGAGGACTGGAATGAAATTGTGAGCAAGCTGCGTGAGTTGTCTGCCATCTCCATCGTGAAGGGTGGAGACGATGTAACTTATGTTGTCGACGCGGATACGATAACTGCTGTGCCATATTTTAAGGCTGAGCAAGTTGTTGATACAGTTGGAGCAGGCGATGGTTTTTGTGCAGGCTTCTTGACGGGGGTAGTTAAGGGCTACGATTATGCGAAAGCAGTACGTATCGGTAATCTGGTGGGTTCCTTGATCGTTCAAGCCGAAGGCGATTGGGAAGGCGCGCCGACTTGGGAACAAGTTGAAGCTGTTCTAAATGATGTGAAACATATTGAACGTTAGTCTGCGTTCTAACCATAGAGAGGTGTCGATTGAAATGAGAAAAATTAAATTGATTCAGCAAATATCACAAGAAGGCGTCGTCGCAGTCCTACGTGGAGATACGCCAGAAGAAGTCGTTGCAATGGCTGAGCAAGCCATTGCCGGTGGCATTAAGGTCATTGAGGTAACGATGACCGTGCCTTTCGCGCTGCGCGCCATTGAGGAGCTTGCGAAGCGCTACTCCAGTACAGCGCAGGACGCTGCGAAGTACGCGATAATCGGGGTAGGCACAGCCCTTGACCCCGAGACGGCGCGTGCCGCGATCTTGAGTGGGGCCGAATTCGTCGTAGGCCCCTCGTTGAACCCGAAAACGGTTGAGCTCTGCAACCGTTACCGTGTACCCGTCATGCCAGGGTGCATGACGATTCAAGAGATTCAGACGGCGCTAGAGCTCGGCGTTGATATTGTGAAGCTCTTCCCGGGCAATCTTTACTCGCCCGCGATGATTAAGGCCATTAAAGGCCCACTGCCGCAGGCGAACATCATGCCGACGGGCGGCGTGTCTCTGAGCAATCTAGGCGAATGGATTCAAGCAGGCGCTATCGCCGTTGGCATTGGTTCCGACTTGACCAGCGAAGCGGTTAAGACAGGTGATTATAGCCTTGTGACCAAAAAGGCTGCCCAATATATCGAAGCCTATAAAGCGGCTAAGAAGTAGGATATGGATGCGTTCCGTCGAACTAAGATGGAGCGCATTTTTTATGGAAGGGAATGATCGAACATGGAGGTCAATCAAGCGAAATTGCTCATTCGGGTACCTGATCTTCAGGTGGCGATGGCGTTTTATGTAACCCGATTAGGATGGATTGAGGTGGATACGAGGGCTGCGGGAAATGCAGAGCGAGCAAACAGGGCGGATAGAGCAGACAAAGCAGACAGAACAGACAGAACAGACAGAACAGACAGAGCACATAGAGCAGTGATGTTACGTGCAGTACCCGACTATCTGGTCGTGGTGATCGAAATGAATGTGAATGATATGGAAGATAATCTTCAGTTAGATTTCTCCGATTGGCTGCTTCCGCAAGCACATCATCCTGAGCAGGGGGATTATATATATATTGGGGTGAACTGCCTGAAAGAGGTGAAACAAGCGCTTTGTGAACGCGGATTCTGGGAACTTCGCGAGGAAGAAGATGCAGGCTGCATTCGCAAGCTGTTTGTGCCTACTCCTGAGGGGTTCACGATCATTTACTGGGAAGAATTATTTCCAACGGATGAGGATATTCTGGCTACTTATACAAAGGGAGCAGAAGATATGGATCTCGCGGTAGCTGGTTTGTCAGAGACAGAATTAGATGCAGTTGAAGCATGGGGCAAGTGGTCAATTCGGCAGCAGGTACTGCATGTGATTGATTTGGAGCTTGTCACGATTCACAAAGTGAAGTTCGCGTTAGCGGAGTCGGGACGAGCTTATCAGGGGAATAGCTTTTCCCAAGATGACTGGTGCGCTGGTCTGGATTACATTAGCCGTCCGATAGGCCCTGAATTGGCGATGTTTCGTGCCGTGCGGCAACACATTATTGGCCTATGCAAACATCTTCCAGCTGCTATGCAGTGTACAGTTAAAACTTCAAATGGAGAAGAATCGGTCGGTAGGCTACTTAAAATGATGTCCAGTCATGCCACACAACATGTGAGGGCAATTCGTCGTATTCGAGCAAAGGAAAATAAGTAGTGTCTGCTTCGTGAGAAGCAGGCTTTTTTATGTGGCGTGCCCAGAGGCACGCATTATCTAGTTGGTGAAGTCCAACCAAGGGAGGGACCAAGCCACCCTTGTAGCTAGGATGCTTACGTATGGCGAAGTCTGTGCGTAAAAGTGCATCGACAAAAGTATCTGTCAGAGACAGGGCGAGCAACATACCAGGCTGGAACATCAAGAATCATGCCGCATCGTCAAAAAAGCCTCGCAAGAGGGAGAAGGGGAAGCCGAGTCTCGCAAAATATAGACGAAGGGTATGGAAGCAATATAGAACTTGGAACAATAGCGAAGAATCCTCTAGAGTAGAGGATCGGCATGGTATGAAAGATAATGCAGTGAATTGGTACATGCTGCAATGACTGATCCGTTGGTACGCTAAGAAGAGACAACGCAGAAGATAGATGACGTTGTTGTGATCCGCAAGCTCATGATTGAAGAACATCGGAAAGCCGTATGAGGGAAAACTTTATGTACGGTTTGATGAGGAGGGCTGAATATTCAGCCCTCGAGAATCTACGCAAAGAAACCAAGAGCGTGCTCTAGGTTAGCGAGAGCGAACGCAAGCTGTTCTACACCGCTTGCACGAGGGCGATACAGCTGCACGTGTTCTCGTTAGGAGAGCTAACGGCGTTCATCGCAGAACAACCGCACATACGTACAAGATTGATTAACAAAGCAAGCATAATAATTGGAAAAGGCACCCGCTCTCCCGCCTGATGGCTTTGGGGAGCGAACGCCTTTCATTTACTTCGTAGTACCTTGCTTATCGGATTCGTTAGAGAGTTCCTCAAATGATTTCACTTTCCCATGCGGATACTGGGAATGCTTACGGCTTTTCCAAGCAGCTTCCTGACGCCTCTTTTGATGGCTCATAGTGTAAACTCCTCCGGTAAGAAGATTTGTACTAGCTTTAATAAAATACCGCTATTCATTTGGCTTTATACCATATTGCTATTTGTAATGCGGTGGAAATTCAGTCAACTAAAAAACCTCTACACTGAACGCCAAGGCGTCATGTAGAGGTCTATTTGTATTACCGGCTTACTCTGTAGCTACCGATTGGTCAGCTTGCATGTTAACTGGGGAGATACGAATAAAGTTTTCTTCCAGGTTGCTTAGCAAACCTTCGATTTTGGCTGCAGCTTCGGATTGACCGGAGCCAGCAAGCTCATCACGGTAAGCAGTCAATAGTTCAGTTAAGTCTTTTTTACTTTGAAGACCGACTGATTCCAGTTTAACTTTGGCGCCTTTTGCAATACGACGTTCGATCGCCTTCTGATCAAGGCCCATTTCTGGTACTAGACGTTGATAGATCACGCCGCCTGTCATACCTGCACAGATCCAAGGACCTGGATCGCCCATCACTACTGCACGGCCGTTGGTCATGTACTCGAAGGCGAAACCTTTGAGGTTCGCACGAGCAGCAAGTCCGCCAAGCTCATCTTGAAGAGGTGTTGTGATTTCTCCACCGAATACGACGTCAGCACCCGAGAAACGGATACATGCGCGAGTATCTGCACCGCCTTGAATCAAGAACAAGCCTTTTTGTGCGCCGTAGCCGAAGGATTTACCAACGCTGCCGTTGATAAATGCTTTATTTTTACCAAGTGATTTCAAGATAGCTACTTTACCGCCGAACGCCATTTTACCAAGACCGTCCTCAGCGCCGCCGTGAACGGTAATGTTTACGCCGCGAGCATTGAAGGCAGCCAATCCATTACCGGGAACAGAACCGTCAATGAGGTTCAGATCAAAGTTAGGCAGTTCGTCGTAGCTGCCGTCGAAACGGTCTCTTACGCGATGACTGGAGTAGCGAGCTCCGAGAATACGGGACTCGGCATCCACTTTGGACCAGTTGCGAACAATCGGTGTACCCAGTTCCAAGGAATCTGGGAAGAACTCTTGTCCTTCTGCGCCAGCAGCGATACGAATATCGGATGATACAGCCGCTTCTTCCTGTGCTCTTTCAGCAGCAGAGATGAATTGCAGCGGAGCTGGACGAAGAATATCGGACAAGTCGATACGTTCTTGATGACTAATTTGTTGCAGCAAGTCGGAACGGCCAACGAGCTCTTGCAAGCTTTTGAATCCAAGGGAAGCTACTACTTCACGAACTTCTTCACCCATCGAACCGAACAAGCGAACTAGGCTGTCTACAGCCAAGTCAAGTTGACGTGGAACGAAACGGCGAAGACCTTTTTCTTCAGCTTCTTCCATAGAGTCGATTTGCGTTGCAATACCTACGTGACAAGTGTCCAAGTGACAGCCGCGACATGTTGTACAGCCGATTGATTGCATAGCGATACTACCGAATCCTGCACGGTTCGCACCGAGCATAACCATTTTAACTACGTCAGCTCCGGATTTCAGACCGCCATCGGACCATAGCTCAACGCGGTGACGAAGGCCAGCTTCAATCAAAGCTACGTGTGCGAGCTTCGTTCCGATCTCTGTAGGCAAACCTACGTGAGTCAAAGAGTGGATACGAGCCGCACCGGTACCGCCGTCAAAACCGGAAAGCGTAATTACGTCGGCGCCTGCTTTAGCTACACCTACTGCAATTGTACCGATACCTGGAACGACAGGGATTTTTACGATGATTTTGGCTTTACGTCCGCTACCTTCTTTTAACTCGGATATAATTTGCGCCAAATCCTCGATCGAATAAATATCATGGTTATTCGAAGGAGAGATAAGATCCGAACCGATCGTTGCGTTACGTGCAGCAGCGATTTTGGCTGTAACTTTGGAGCCTGGCAAGTGACCGCCTTCGCCCGGTTTGGCGCCCTGACCGATTTTGATCTCAAGGAAAGCTACGGCGTTTGCTAATTCTACGTTTACACCGAAACGTCCGGATGCGACTTGCGCGCCGCGTGTTTTTTTGTAACGGCCGAGCATATCTTTAATCTCTCCGCCCTCGCCGTTCATGGTTACCATGTTCAGGCGTTCGCCGGCTTCAGCGTAAGCACGGAAAGCTGTTTCGTTCTGTGAACCGAAAGACATCGAAGAGATCAACATCGGTAAGGAATGATCGCCGATCGAGATATCGACTTGGGACGGATCAAGTGCTTTACGACCTTCGCTAAGCGCTTTTTCAAAATCAAAACCAGCAATATGACGAATGGAAATCGGATTCTTCTTTTCCTCTTCACGCAGCTTATCGCGGTAGTCGCTATATGGAGCAGCTCCAGAAGCGGCATCGCCTAATGCTTTCCACATCCGTTGGAAGAAACGGAAGTTTTTCGCCGCTTTTGCTTTCGGATTAGTGAAGTCTACGTAACGCGCCTCAGCTTCAGCTTCAAGCTGGGTAAAACCAGTTCCGGCTTTCTCGCTGCCGAGGTAGTTGACGATATCCAGAACCTCAGCAACCTCCGGATGGAAGCCGATAGAGGAGAAGAAACGCGTATAACCGCGAAGCTCGTGCGTACCTATTGTAGAAATAACTTTTTCCAGACCTTTGCTCAGCGCCGCATATACTTTGCGAGCTGCAGCTGCGTCGCCTTCTTTATCTGAAGCTGTGGAGAACAAAAGGTATGGTGAGATTACATCCGCACCCAGCCCACAAGCTACAGCGATATCATGCAAGCTGCGAATAGCTGCAGAACGCAGAACGAGTGTAACATGACGGCGCAAGTTATCGCCGAAGCCAAGCTTCTCAGCGCGTAACGCGATATCGATTTTGGAAACAGCAAGATGCGGCTCAAGCCATAGACGGTCATTTTGGTGAGCATCGGAATCGTCAAGCACGATCAAAGCTGCGCCACTACGTGCAGCAGAAATTGCGTTTGCAGCTAGTGAATCTAGACCATCGCTTAGAGACGTGCCTCTGCCAAAAGTAGCGGATAGAACGGCTACTTTTTGATCGCCTTGAGCACGGAATAAAGCAAGCAATTGCTCATAAGAAGGTTGAGACAGATGCTCTTCGCTATCTACGCCATTGGTGCCTTCAAGTACGAGCGGAGCAAGAAGCTCAATACGCAGGTCGGCATCCACTTGCGCGTAAACAGCAGGACGAGTTCCGGCTACGACACGTGTGGAGAAATGCTCCATTTCACGGTCACGGTCAATCGCTGGGTTCGTTACAACAGCTACGCTTTCTTTAATGAAGTCAGGCACGTTCTGGCGTTCCCAAGCAATCGCAGCATGAGGGGAATCGTGGCCGAGGGAACGAATTGGCTCTGCGCCAGTTTCGGACATCGTTTCAATATGTTGAATACCGTCACGATCCCAACCAAATGCGCTGTACAATTGATCAGTTGCTACGATATTATCATTTAACTCTGCTTGTGTATTTGTTTTTTCAGGCGTCAAATATTTACGAAGTCCACTAATGTTCAGGCGTTTGCTTGCGCGCTCATACACTAAGGTTTGTACTTCGTGGTACGGAATGACTTGGACGTGTTCGCCTGGTGTAAGTACGACTCCGACTTTCTCACCTGGCGCAATAGGCTTCGGATCAGCAACCATGTCGCCTACTGTAATAACACCTTGTTCAGAAGAGAAGTAGAGGGATGTGTCACTTTCAACCATCCATACAGGACGGAGACCTAGGGCATCCACGCTGAAAATACATTCGTTACCGTAACGGGAAACGATACCCGCAGGACCTTGTGCATAATGTCCCCATACTTGGCGGTAGTAGACGTACAGATCTTGAAGTTCAGGACGGAATTGTTTCATTTCATTAATAATAGGAGGGAATACCATTTCCATTGCTTCGAATAGACTGAGTCCAAAACGGTGAATGAACGTTTCAATCGTACGATTCATATCTTGGGAATCAGATCCGCCGCTAACAAGCGGTACACCAACCATGTCAGCTTCAATACGCAATTTCTTGACGGTATTGATTTCCCCGTTGTGGCCTAACAGCGAGAAAGGCTGTACACGGAAGAAGCTGGACAAGGTGTTCGTCGAATAACGGTTGTGACCGATGGTTACTTGGGAAGCGAACAAAGGATCACGAGTATCGTTAAAATATTTAGGTAGAATACTTGCAGCACCCAATACTTTGTAAGCAGATGTGATATTGCTAAGCGTAGCTACGTGTACGTCATATTTGCTCTCAATAGCAATATGAAGTTCAAAGAGGTGATCGGCAACGACGACTTCCGGTTTCTCGGAAAGCGCGGCGATTTGCCAGAAGGTAGGCTCATCGTTCAAGCCATTAGCACCCAACACACTGCTGTCGACTTGATTTTCTTGTTCGAGAATAATCGCTACATCATGCTGTTTAAAAAGCTCGCGGATACCCTCTTGAATCTGAATGACAGTCAGGTCGAGCTTACGGGTAACAAAGATATGAGCTACAGAAAAACGGTTATCATAGGCTAATTTGCCATCGAGACCGGCATCTGTTAGCTTCTTTTCCCAAAGCGCACGTGGAATGTCTGTTAGAATACCGCAACCGTCGCCTTCGCCGTTGATAAAGCCCGAACGATGTTCCATTTTAACAAGGGCATCAATCGTTTTTTGAATATTATCATGGGAAGGATGACCGTTCTTTTCAATAATACAAATAATTCCGCAGCTATCATGTTCAGTACCTAGCAGATCTTGAAAACGGCCTTCATTACGCATCAATTCATTCATTGCTTAGGTCAGTTTCCTGACCGTCACCTCCAATACATATTTAAACTCCTCTTGCATTACGATGTCTTGCATATATGCTCTGCTCAAGTCCGCAATCCCTGTATATTCGGGGAATACCGTAAAATCGGTAAATCCGAATATGCAAGAAGATGCATAAAAATACAAAAAGTTGAATAGCATGTAAATTCTAAGAAGTGCAATTCCTCTAAAAAAGGTTTGAACGATCCGCATTAAAGTAAGGCGTGAATCACAAAAAAGATTATGAAATTTGTAAATCGTGCCCTAAATTTCTAAGGAAATACTGTGAAAACAAGTCATTTCGGCAAAAGGGTAAAAGTAATCTTAGGATAGCATGAAAAGTTTGATTCGACAATAGTCGTGCTTTGAATTTATAAATGTAAGCGTTACCTTTCCTGCATAATGGTGAATAAAACCAATTTTCTTACAAATCCAATGGTCAATAAAAACGAACGAACTATAATCACTGAGGGATCATAGTTCGCTTCTGAGACATATTTGTAGGTTTTGGATTCGTCTAGCTGGTATGTTTTTTTAGGTTTTAATTGATTTATTTTGTTCATGGATTAAAGTTTTATTTTGTGGACATCGCTTTGAAAGCTTGATCAGCAGCTTCTAGGGTCTGGTTGACGTCTTCTTCCGTATGGGCAATGGTCATAAACCATGCTTCATATTTAGAAGGAGCTAGATTGATGCCTTGCTCCAACATGAGGCGGAAAAATTGCGCGAAACGTTCACCATCCGTATCCTGGGCTTGATCATAATTGGTAATTGGGTGGTCGCAGAAGTGGGTTGAGAAAGCACCGCCGATGCGATTGATCGTTAAGGGAATACCGCGACGAGCTGCCGATTCAGCAATGCCATCGGCTAATCGAGTGCCAAGCTGCTCAAGCTTGGCATATACATCATCTTGCTGAAGCACTTGCAAGCAAGCTATGCCTGCCGAGATCGAGGCGGGGTTCCCGGCCATCGTTCCAGCCTGGTAAGCAGGTCCGAGCGGAGCTACCTGCTGCATCACTTCTTTGCGGCCCCCGTAGGCGCCAATCGGCAGTCCGCCGCCGATGATTTTGCCAAGGGCCGTAAGGTCTGGCTCCACGGCGGCGTAGCGTGCCGCCGCCTCGGTATTGCCGCCCGCGGCGATGGCCAGACGGGCGTTTACTGCGGCCTCCGCGAGCGGAAGGCCGGGGTAGGTCTGCGCCGCTCCGTAATGGAAGCGGAACGCTGTGATGACCTCGTCATAGATGACGAGGGCACCGTGTTTGCGAGCAGCTGTGCAAAGCTGCTCAAGGTAGCCGGCATGGGGCATCACCATGCCGAAGTTGCCGACAATGGGCTCGATCATGACGGCAGCTATGTCTTCGCCCCAACGCGCAAGAGCAGCTTCCAGTGCCGGAATGTCATTGAACGGCACCGTGATAACCTCTTGCGCGATGCTCGCTGGTACGCCGGCGCTGTCCGGCGTGCCGAGTGTGGACGGCCCTGAGCCAGCGGCCACGAGCACGAGATCTGAGTGGCCGTGGTAGCATCCGGCGAACTTGATGATTTTGGTGCGCTTCGTAAACGCGCGCGCCACGCGAATCGTCGTCATCACGGCCTCTGTGCCGGAGTTGACGAAACGTACCTTATCCAGCGAAGGAATCGCTGACTTCAGCATCTTTGCGAACTCGATCTCGAGTTCGGTCGGGGTTCCGTACAGCGTGCCGTTTTGTGCGGCGCGGCAAATGGCCTCGGTCACATGCGGATGCGCATGACCAGTAATGATTGGACCATAGGCGGCTAAGTAATCAATGAAGCGATTGCCGTCTTCATCCCAGAAGTGCGCGCCCTGCGCGCGCTTCATGAAGACAGGAGCGCCGCCGCCTACGGCCTTGAATGAGCGGGAGGGACTATTCACGCCTCCCACGATATGTTGAAGGGCTTCTTGATACAACTGTTCAGATCTTTTGCGTTCCATAAATAGTATCATTCCTTTATATGTAATTGGTTAGCTTACAAAAAGCCCCTACTTGCTGGGCGCAATGCCCTCTTTCAAGTAGAGGCGATAAAGATGAGGTTCCCTAGGGAAGCCAATTTGAAAGTGGGGGATCAGATAGCGGTTATAGGTATGTTTTAGTCGCTAAAGCGGCTTCGCTCTTAATTCTTCGTCGTCTTCGCGGACGACTTCGGTGTTGGCGATGGCTTGGTAGGCCCAGTGTCCGCTTCTGACGTGCCGTTAAAAAGCTCCTTCACATATCGCTGCAACTTATCCTTGTTAGCCGTGATGACGGCTGCGCCTCGGACATTCTTCTCAATCAACAGGTCGCTTGGCGGCAGTTGAGAGCTTATAATACCATCGGTCTTAGCTTCATAGCCTAGTGTGCCGAGTTTGAGCATGTCCGTTACGCTGAGATTCGTGTCAATGTAAGGATCCATCGCATTTAGGATTTTAGGAAGCTTTATAATAGAAGAAGTTGTCTGCATTTTTTGAGCGACAGCGGTCAGGAACTTACGTTGGCGCTCCGTACGAGAAAAGTCAGACAAGGCATCGTGCCGGAATCGGACATACTGCAAAGCAGTTTTGCCATCGAGATGCTGCATCCCTTTTTTTAAATTAATGTCATAAATATGATCGTCTTCAGAATCGGAGTACTTCATATCTTTTTCTACTTCCAGGTCAATCCCGCCTACTGCGTCGATGAGCGCCATAAATCCTTTGAAATCCGTATATACGTAATATTGTATAGGAATGCCTAATAGATCACTGACCGTTTTCATGGCCAAGTTCGGCCCACCCGTTGCAATAGCGGTGTTGATACGGTCTTCGCCTTCACCTGGAATCTTTACGTAGGTATCGCGAAGTATGGAAAATAAATAGGCTTTCTTCGTCACAGGGTCAATAGAAGCTAGCATAATGCTGTCTGATCGAGGAATCTCATTTTTCTTCATCCCACGCGAGTCTCCGCCCAGAAGCAGTATATTTACGCGCTGTTTGCCTTCCCATTTTGGTGGTGTGTATTTGTCGCCTTTTTCTTTGAGCGATTGGCTAATTAATGGATTGCCACCGCCTTGAGTGTTCCCTGATTTGTTGGAGATATGTTTAGCAAAGCTATAAAACGAATAAGAGTAATAACCAGCTACTGCAATAAGCAGTAAAACAATGACAAGAAGTGTTCGTTTAAATATTTTCAATGCATTTGAGCTCCTTTCTAGATGGAAAGGCAATCTGTACTTTTTTTTCTTACAGATTTCATGTATCATGGGTCTAGGAGTTTTCATGGGAAGCTTGTTTGGTAAGTCAAGCATCTGTGCAGCGTTTTTGCAGAAAGCAAACAGATTAAGCAGATGCTGTTGTACAAATCGCCTATATGATCCATATTATAGATGCTATGAAACTTCGATAGCAAGTTAAGGCGAATTATGAAAGATGTTGTAGCCGAGTCTACACAGACAGGGGGTAAGGTATGTTAGCGATTGATGTTCAACAACTCCGCAAGGAATTTCAGGTGCAGCAAAGCCGCGGGGGATTAAAGGGTGCTTTTCAAGATTTATTCAGAAGAGAATACAAGCATGTTACCGCTGTTAAAGACATTAGCTTTCAAATCCCCAAGGGCGAAATTTGCGGATATATCGGTGAAAATGGCGCCGGTAAATCAACAACGATCAAAATGTTGACAGGTATCCTCGTACCTACCTCAGGACATATCAAAGTCAATGGCTTTGTTCCATTTAAAGAACGGGAGAAATTTGTAGCTGGTATCGGTGTTGTTTTCGGCCAACGAAGCCAGCTGTGGTGGGATATCGGTGTCGTCGAATCGTTCCAACTACTCAAGAAAGTGTATAGAGTGTCGGAAGCCGATTACAAGCAACGTCTCGATGAATTGGTGGATCGCCTCCAATTAGCTGATTTGCTATCCAGACCTGTTCGGAAGCTGAGCCTAGGGCAACGGATGCGCTGTGAGCTTGCGGCTTCGCTTATCCATAATCCAGCGATTCTTTTCTTAGATGAGCCGACCATTGGCCTAGACATTGTAGTGAAGACGGAAATTCGCGAGTTTCTCAAATCGCTGAATCAACGCTATGAGACGACCATCCTGCTTACTACACATGATTTGCAGGACATTGAAGCATTATGCTCGCGTGTAATCATGCTGGACGACGGTCGTATTATTTATGATGGCGGACTGGAAGAGTTGAAAGCGAAGTGGGGCAAAGGCAAAGAAGTTGTTCTGCAATTCGAATATCCGATAACGTTAGCTAAGCTTCAAGAATTGACCCAAGGGCTCGACGTAGCGTGGCAGCTTGAGAATGAGCTATCTGCTAAAGTATTCATTCCACAAGATCGTGCGAATGTTTCTGAGGTGCTGAGTCGAGTTGTAGGTGTCCTGCAAATTCAGGATATTAAGATTAACGAAACGAACACGGATGATATCGTGCGGGAAATTTATAAATCCGGTTCCGCTGAAGTGAAGCGCCCAGAGGAAGCTAAGCAAGCAGAAGGAGTCGTCACTCATGCTTAGCGCTTATTTAGAAGTCATTCGCATGCGGTTTCTAATGATGCTGGCTTACCGTGTGAATTATTACAGCGGCATACTCATTTACGCACTCAATATCGGTTCTTACTATTTTGTTTATAAAGCTATCTATGGAGAGCAGGCCATGATTGGCGGCCTCACTCTGGGCCAGATGACCACCTATGTAGCGGTTTCTTGGATGGGCAGAGCGTTTTACTTCAATAATCTGGATCGTGAGATTGCGAGCGAAATTCGCGACGGCAGCGTGGCTATCCAATTCATCAGGCCCTACAATTATGTAGTTGTCAAAATGATGCAAGGACTAGGGGAAGGAATCTTTCGTCTGTTTCTTTTCACGACGCCTGGCATGGTTCTCATTTGGTTGCTTCTGCCTGTTCAACTGCCGACCAATCCGTCGCTTTGGGGAATTTACTTGATAATGCTGTTTTTCAGCTTTCTGATTAACACGCAACTTAATATCATTACTGGGCTGTTTGCTTTCTTTTTGGAAAATAATGAAGGGCTTATGCGCATGAAACGTGTGGCGGTTGACCTTTTCTCGGGATTAATTATTCCGATCTCTTTTTTCCCAGGATGGTCCAAGTCAGTGCTCGAGTGGTTGCCGTTTCAAGCGATCACTTACCTGCCAAGCGCTGTATTTACAGGGAAAATTACAGGTGCAGAAGTATTTCAGAAGCTAGGTATTCAAGCTATGTGGTTCTTTATCCTCATCATTCCGATGTACTTCCTGTGGAGTAAATCGAGAACGCGTTTGTTTGTGCAGGGAGGGTGAAGCCATGTTCTATCTGTCTCTAATTGTTGACTATTTGAAAAACTACATGAAAACACGTCTCACCTACCGTTCAGACTTCTGGATCGAAGTGCTTTCCGACTTATTGTTCAATGGATTGAACTTGTTCTTCATCTTGGTTGTCTTTTTGCAAACGCAGTCGCTCGGCGGGTGGAATCAAGAGCAAATCTTGTTCATCTACGGCTATTTTATGATTCCGTATGGCTTGTTCATCACCTTTTTTAACCTGTGGGGCTTTGGTGATCGGTATATTGTCAAAGGCGAGATGGATCGCATACTGACGCGTCCTGCTTACAATCTGTGGCAGCTAATGCTGGAAAATCTTAACCCCTCCTCGCTCTTTAGCGCAGTAGCAGGAGCGGTCGTCATGATCTATTCTTGGTTGAAGCTAGGGATTCCCTTCCATTGGTATGACCCGCTGATGTTTATTATTCTGGTGATTGGATCGGTGCTTATTTACGCAGGGGTTTATATCTCTTTAACATCCCTTTCCTTTTTCTCTGATGCACCGACGGGGATTCTCCCGCTGATTTGGAATATTCAGAACTACGGACGTTATCCCATTACGATCTACAACAAGCTGTTGAAAAGTATTTTAACGTGGATTCTTCCCTTCGCCTTTGTTGGGTTTTATCCTGCAGCTTATTTTATCGATCCGGCGAATTGGAAATGGTTCGCTCTTTTGACGCCGATCATGGGCATTGTTTTTAGTGTCTTGGGTATCGCGATCTGGAATATTGGCGTGAAAAGATATCGCGGCGCTGGTTCCTAAATATAGAAAACCGTTATCTCTCTACACTTTGTGTATAGGGGAGTACCGAACAGTGGATGAAAATCTCTTGGCAGCAAGTTAATTTAGAAAAAAACAATGCCAGCATCGTGCCTGGCATTGTTTTTTTTTGAATACAAGCTATATTTAACAGCAATGGCTTTGTTCACTAGCTTGCCCACGATGCGCTCTAAACTTTGTACCTGTCGATCAGACGGTTCAATTCCTGAGCAAGCTCATTCAATTGGCCGGCAGAATGCGAAAGTGACTTAACGGAAGATAACTGTTCCTCGGAGGCGTTCGCTACCTGCCGCACATGCTCTGACGACAACCGAGCAATATGTGCCGTTTCGTCAACGGAGGCAGCCACTTCTTCGGAACCGGCTGACATCTGCTCAGAAGCTGCCGAAGCATCTTGAATTTGTTCATTGACGGTCTGAATTTCTTGCAAAATGCGCCCAAACGCTTCGCCCGATTCCTGTACTTGTTCGAAACCTTGAACGACGCTTTGATTAACGGAATCCATCGCTTGTATGGCTCGCTGCGTGTCTCCCTGAATTTCTTGGATCAGGCGGGAGATTCGACCTGCCGACTCCGATGATTGCTCAGCCAGTTTTCTTACCTCGCCAGCAACGACCGCGAAGCCCCGACCGTGCTCTCCTGCGCGTGCTGCTTCGATGGCAGCATTCAGTGCCAGCAAATTCGTCTGAGTGGAAATCGCTTTAATAACATCGGCGATTTGTACGATTTCTTGCGATCGATCGC
The DNA here is from genome assembly GCF_010820665.1 of Paenibacillus sp. SYP-B3998. Taxonomy (GTDB): domain Bacteria; phylum Bacillota; class Bacilli; order Paenibacillales; family NBRC-103111; genus Paenibacillus_E. Next base: position 260,582 of record NZ_JAAIKC010000007.1, read on the forward strand.
CCAGAACTCTAACTACGGAGACTGAGTTCTGTACGTTCCCTTCAATCGCGCCCATTTGTCGAATTGCCTGCTGAATACATCCATTTCCTTGCTTCGCTTCTTGCTCTGCATCTGCGGAAGATCCAGCAATACTGGAGGTCGTCTCGGCAATGCGCTGAATGCCAAGCGCCATTTCCTCCATCGCGCGCGCGCTTTCCACAGCACCTCGCAATTGGCTCTCAGCCCCGTCGGCTACTCGCTCTACAGTCGAAGCGATGCCATTGACCGTAGATACGCTTTGCTCCACGTGAGATGAAAGATGTTCCGAAGAGGCAACCACCCGACCACTTGCATGCTTAACCTCAGTAATCAAGGTTTGCATTGATTGCTGCATCAGCTGTAGTGATTGGCCTAGCGTGCCAATTTCATCTTTGCGTCTGAGCAGGCGCTCTTGTACCTCGTGTGTAAAGTCTCCCTCACCCATCTGTTGCAAATGATGAACGATGGCATGGATTGGCTTGGAAAAGCGGGAGGCGAACAGGTAAGAAGCGCCTGCCGCAATAACTACGAGTAAAGCGCCGATAAAAATCAGAATAAGACCGATTCGCTGGATTCCTTCGATCATCTCTTTCTTTTCAACAAAAGCGATATACTTCCAGCCCGTTTTCTCTGATGTATACAAGTTGGCCATATACGGGGTGCCATACATCATGACTTCAAAATGATCAGCCGTTTTGTCTTTTACATCCATTAGCTTCTCTATCTTGAGCTCCGCGATGTTTTTGGAATTCATATCGGGATGTTTAGGATTAGCCAGAACCGTTCCGTCCTTTGCAAGCAGCATCACATAACCCGAAGAACCGATTTTGATATTTTTCAAATTGTCCGTTAGCTGAGCCAAACTCGCATCAATACCAACAACGCCGACCGGTGCACCCTTCTCATTTTTAACGACAGTCACGTTACTTATATTTACTGCGGTTCCACCTGACGAAACGTATGGAGCCGTTGTAACGACTTTATCAGGATTATCCATTGGTTCTTTGTACCAAGGACGGATGCGCGGATCATACTTCTCTTTAATCTGTTCTTCTCCCCAGCTTATATAGCCGCCGTATATGGTCGCCATATAGACGTAGGACGTATTTGGATGTGAATCAACAAACCGTTGGAACTCTTTGTAAATGGCTGCTTCCGTTTTACCGTTTTGCAGTGGTGCATTTTTCGTCTTATCTGCTTTGTCCATATACGTCGTGACGGTCGCATCAGCCTTCATCACAACCGGATTATTTGCCATCATTTTTACATTCTCGCGAATGGTATCAAAATAGATAGAAACGGAATTATCCACTTGTACAATCTCTTTCGTCGTCGCTTGCACGAAGTTGTCATTCATTTGCCGATCCATGTAAAAATAAACAACGAGACAAGTAATAGCAATCGGCACGATGATCGCTAGTAGAAACGCAGTAACCATTTTTCCTTTAATTGTATGTAACATGTGTCAGCCCCCTCAAGTAAATACTGCCACTTACTTATATCGAACATTTCAGTAAAAACTTTAGCTAAAAGTCACGTTTTCCATAACATTCCATATAAATTCTATCTCAAAAGAGGGAATTGCGAATCATGTAGGAGGGCGGTGTGTGGTAAGGCTCGCCATTTTCCATGTAGAGTGCACGTTTTAGAGGAGTTGGTTTGCGGTGTGTGCGGTAGGTAAAGCATAATGAGACTAGATAGATATACAGAGTAGTAGAACAAGGGAGAGAACAACCATGACACCTGATACGACGAGACGAGTCGCACCCGATTTTACGTTGCCCGCATCGAGCGGAAGTAACGTTTCCTTGCGAGACTACCAAGGCAAGAAGCTCGTGATTTATTTTTATCCAAAAGATCATACGCCTGCTTGTACGCAGGAGTCCTGCGATTTTCGCGATTATAATGGGAAATTCGCCGAATTTGGTGTAGAAGTCATTGGGATTAGTCCCGATGATCTTAAAGCGCACGATAAATTTATCGTTAAGCACGGGTTTCCATTTTTATTGCTTTCAGATTCCGACCATCAGGTTGCCGAGAAGTTCGGCGTCTGGGCTTTAAAGAAGCTTTATGGCCGCGAATATATGGGGATCGTGCGATCAACTTTTCTGATTGATGAGGAAGGTATGATTGCGCAGGAATGGAGTAATGTGAGAGTGAAGAATCACGTGCAGTCTGTTTTAGATGTCGTGTCGGCATTAGGTTGAAATACAAGTAAAAGATCTGCTGTAATTTGAGAGTGGCCATCGAGGGCTGCTCTTTTTTTGCGAAAGGAATGATTACCATGTGGACAATGCTTAAAGACCGTAGAATGGCTTTTCTTATGATAGCGAATATGCTCTCTTCCATTGGTTCAGGGATTACGATGATTGGTGTTCCATGGCTTTTGGTTAATCGATCTGGTGGAGATGAAGTCTATGGATATGCGACTTTGGCGTCTACGATTCTACTCTTTCTTTTATTCGTTTCCTTTCGTCAGTATTTTCCTTCTATTCAAAACATTGAATGGATGGGGAAATGCGGGTAGTCGTGTAGCACGCAATACCATCCTTATGGAAATGGTACCGAATCATCTCATTGGTCGTGTGAATGGTTTCTTTAATACGGTAGGAATGGGTATCTGCGTTTTGTTAATTGCTATATGTACGCAAATTGTTTTCTTTCAAGGAGCAAGAATAGTGATTCTTTTACTTGCTGCTTTATTGCTTATAAGTTTCGTAGGTCTTATATCAAGCCCCGGATAAATTCCTCCTGGTTAGACCTAAACCATCAGACATACTATTGAACTTCCTCCCATATAATCTATCAGCAGTTCAAAATGATAGAACAAACCGGAGGGATCATTGCATGCGTTTGAATCCACAACGTCTACACAACATGCAGAAACGAATTCAACTTACGATGGCCGCATTGTTAGTAGTTTTTTTGGGATTCTCTGTTTTCCCCGTACAAGCAGCCGAGGGGGAAGGGAGCTCCATTCAAGATGGTCAGGAAATCTATCAATTACTTAAATCCGGAAAGCGCTCCATCCAAGAAAAAAGTTATTTGAAGCCAGAGCAGCCTACCGTTTACTTAACGTTTGATGACGGGCCTAGCAAGCTGACGGATCAAGTATTGGATATTTTGGAAAAAGAAGATGTGAAGGCTACATTTTTTGCCCTTGGCGAGGAAGCGAAGGCGTACCCGAATGTAGTCAAAAGAATCGTTAATAGCGGTCACGCATTAGGCAATCATTCTTTTAATCATGTATATAAAGATCTTTATAGTGATTTTCAAAATTTCTGGGATCAAATTCAAAGGACGGAAGAGGTGTTCTCTGATATAGCAGGTGTCAGACCGCAATTGGTACGGGCGCCAGGTGGCACCTATACGAATTTCGATGCTTATTATTATTACTTGTTAGAGCAAGCTGGCTACACAGTAGTAGATTGGAACGTTGATAGCGGCGATTCCAAAAGGCCGCATGTGCCTGTAAATGAAATGATTCAAACGATTAAAAGCACGCCGTTAGAGCATGAAATCACCTTGCTGTTCCATGATGGCTCAGGGCATGAATCTTCCGTAGAGGCGCTGCCGCAAATTATTCACTATTATAAAAAGCTAGGTTATTCGTTTGCTCCACTAACAACAGAAGTGAAGCCAAAGCAATTCCCCGTGGGCAAGTCAAAATGGTCAAGGAACATGAGTTTGTCTCATTTTCAAACGATGCTTAAAGAAACGCGCCAATACGTATTAGCGCATGGGCCAATTAAGAATGAACCCCAGGATGCTATTCAGCGATTGGTGAATCAAACCAAGGTGGTTCAAGAGGAGTCCGCTCAAATTCTTTCGTCTGTTTCTGGTGTCCCACTGCAAATTCATGTGAGCGCAGGTAGCGAGTTTACCCTCGAATCGACGCAATACGAAGTACGGGGGAATCAAATTGAACTATCTCTTCGCGTTCTTATAGAGAAGATGGGAGGTCAAGTGCGTTGGGAAGAAGCAACGAAGACGGCTAGAGCTCACTATGGGGTATATGATGTTGAGTATGAGTTATCCACAAGAAGCCTGCGTCTTTATACGTTTGGGAATGTGGTGGATACCTATTGGTTAGCGGATATGAGTCTGCAAGAAGGCACGATCATCGTTCCTTTGCAGAAAACGATAGATTTACTTGGAGGGCGAATCACTCAATCGTTGATTGAACCAGGCAAAAGAGAAGTGTCGCTAGCGTTTCGTCAATTTTACGGGTGGAATGAGAATAGTAGTTTTCTGAAAAACTCTCTATTTGCTGCAAACTTTTAATGTCTAAAAGAGTAGGGGACTGGAAAAACTAGAAGCATACCCTGATGAAGGAGGCTTCTTGCCTATGCAGTCGAAAGCCCGAATCTTCGATCAGCCGCAGCCTCTTGTAGAACGGATGATCATGAACGTCGAGAAGGTTATCGTTGGAAAAAGAGAAACAATAGAGAAGGCTTTTGTAGCCATGCTGAGCGGTGGACATCTGCTGCTAGAGGATGTTCCCGGAGTTGGGAAAACCATGCTGGTGCGCGCCCTTGCGAGAACGATTGGTTGTGAGTTTAAGAGAATTCAATGTACACCTGATTTGCTCCCATCTGATGTCACAGGTGTATCGGTGTACAATGCAAAGTCAGGAGAATTCGAATTTAGACCGGGGCCGCTAATGACTCCTATCGTACTAGCGGATGAATGTAACCGAACATCGCCGAAGACGCAAGCGGCCTTCTTGGAAGCGATGGAGGAGAAGCGGGTGACGATAGATGGTATCGGTTATGAACTACCGAAGCCTTTTTTGCTGTTGGCTACTCAGAATCCGGCAGATTATGAAGGCACTTATGCGCTGCCCGAAGCGCAGATGGACCGCTTCCTTATGAGATTGACAATCGGTTATCCGACCATGGAACAAGAGATTCAGATGTTGGACCGCTTGCAGGATCGGCAACCCTTGGAATATCTCAAGCCTGTAATTGTACAAGATGAGTTTGTTGAACTGCAAAGAGAAGCGGCGAGGGTTCACGTTGACGAAACGTTGAAAGAATTCATTGTTCGCGCTGCATTAACGACGAGACAGCATCCTGATTTGTATTTGGGAGTAAGTCCAAGGGCATCGTACGCGCTTATGCGAGCCGCGCAATCATCGGCGTATATGAGAGGCAGAACTTTTGTTGTACCTGACGACATTAAGGATTATGTACTTCCAGTATGGGCACATCGGTTGATGCTAACCTCCGAAGCTCGAATGACGGGGAAGTCCGCAGAAGCGATTTTGATTGGCCTGCTTTCTTCGCTACAAACACCCGTTCTTCGTTACTCTTCTTCGTCGAAGTAGGGGGGATGTTGATGAGAAGCTGGGGAAAATCGTTGCTCTTGACGGTAGGATGTCTGCTTTCTTTCGTTTTAGCGATTACACAAGGTGGGTTTGCTTCTTGGTTTTTATTGGATTGTTTTTTGTTTATTTTAGTGCAAGCCGGATTCGTATATATGTGTGCGTTAAGAGGTTTGGGCGTGGAGCGGACATTATCGCAGACTGTAGGCATTGCCGGGGAGGAATTGATCGTTACGCTGCAGATAACGCATCGTTCTCTATTACCGTTGCCTTGGCTTATCGCGAAGGAAACATGGTTGCATGAGGCGACAGGCAATAAATTAAGCCACAGAAAGCTGCTATTTCCATGGTTCCGCTCTTCGGTTTTTATTCGTTACCGGATTACGGAATTAATGCGAGGCAGCTATCGTTTCGCTGGACTTGAGGTTGTAACGGGAGATTTATTTGGTTTCGCTGTGAAGAAGGCTTTTTGTGATGGTCAACAAAGGTGCATGGTCTATCCGAAACCTGACGCATTGGATCGATCGGTGATGACGCTGCGTGCAGAGGATGGTGATAAGCCTGCTGCAGGCGTACCTCAGGCAGCGACTTCGCTAGTTGGCGGAGTCCGTGCTTATGTCAGCGGTGATTCGTATCACCGCATCCACTGGAAATCATCAGCCAAGCTGGGGCGGCTGATGACGAAGGACCCCGAGCAAGCAGCCTCCGCGAAGCGGATGCTGCTGCTCGATGTGACGCCTGCGGCCGCCCCAGCAGAAGCGGCTCAGCCGCTGCTGGAGAAGGGCGTCGCCCTTGCGGCTGGCTTCTTCGAAGCCGCCGCTCGCGGGCGCGAGAGCTGCGGCTTCGCTAGCAGCTCCAGCGGGGTAAGGCGAATCGCGCCCTCGATTCGCCCTGATCTCACGCTCGCGTATGAAGTCCTCGCGAGCGTGGGCGGCAAGCCCGGCCTTTCCTTTCCTGATCTCGTCAGGAAAGAGGCTGCGGCCTTGCCGCCGGATGCGTCGATGCTATGTATCACATCGACGCTGGACGTGCCCCTGCTGCGCGCCATTGCAGAAGCGCGCAGCAGGCGGCGATCCGTGCACGTAATTTACGTGCACGCCCGGCCTTCCCTCTCGGTCGCAGACCGAGAGGGGGCTTCGCAGCTGCAGGCGCTGGGCTGCAGCTTCACGGAAGTGCCGCATCCCTCGCGTCAGTGGCCGAAGCAAGGAGGTGTGATCGATGCGACAGCCTGAACCCTCCCGTCATCAAATCGCTGCTTCCGGCGAATCACAAGCATACCCTAACAAGCAGTTTCGAGCCGGTATAACTTCCCAAGTTCCAGAGCCATCTCGTCAAGCGAGTGCAACACGCTCTAGAACGAACGATTTCCGTTCCGAAGTTCGATCAGGGGATTCCATGTTTCGTGATGTTCTGATCTCCATACTGCTTTTTTTTCTCTTAATCGAATGGTTACGTCCTCTACCCGCTATGGCAGATGTATCTGAAGTTTATCGCATTCAACCTTTTTTAGTCGTATTCGCGCTGTCCATTGCGATAGACTGTTTCAAAGTTCCCTATATATGGGGCTGGGTCGCGAAAAGCATGATCATCTTATTCTTCATTGGCTTCATGTTTGATCGCAATGCTTTCCTGAGCGGCTCATGGGTCATTGATTTTATAAGACTCATTTCGCAGGATGCTGGGCATGTGCTCCAAGCGAAGTTTGACAACATAAGCGGGGAGACACGCACTTTGTTGTTCCTGTTCGGCTGGTCGCTCCTTATCTCCGTTGTCCAAGCACTCATGCTTCAGAGGCAGCACAGTCTTTGGTTCGTAGGGGCTACACTCGCTTATCTCGTTTGTTTGCAGCTTGTGCTAGGCACAGATACCGTATATGGGATTATACGCACGCTATGCTATGGTTTATTGTTAGCATCCATACTTAATCTCTCGCGAATTCAGCAATTCTATGGCTTTGCGAATATCCGACCCGCGGGTGCTTTTCAATGGCTTTTGGCTGCGATAACCGTTGTGGGGGTAATGGCTGGAGCAGGCTGGTACTCAGCGATCCAAGCTGCTCCGACGCCTTTGATGAAGCCCGTAAGCTGGGCCTATTTAACCGATCGTATGTTTGAACTTTACAATGAGGATGCCGGACTTCAGACCAGCGCGGCAAGATCGGGCTATGGTCATGACGATTCCTTGTTGGGTGGTCCGCTTCAATCAGACAACACGTTAGTATTCACAGCCAAAACTTCGAAGCTAACGTACTGGAGAGGCGAATCCAAAAGCTTCTACAACGGTAAGGGATGGACGCAGACTGAGCAAACGGGACAGTCCTTTGTCCCACGCGATTCGCTAGCTTCTGCTCCGACAATCACGCAAGAAGTGCTCTGGAGCCCTGAATCTTCCACTAAACAGTTATTTTATGGGGGGGCGCTTCTTCGTGTGGATGCCATTTTGACAGAGAAAGGCAAGTCCCTTTCTCCAGAAATTGTTATCCGCAATAATGGTAATGATAAAGTGTCAGTACCTGAAATCAGCGATCCACTTTCTTTTTACAAAATAACGATACAATCCGTGTTTGAAGATCCTGCTGCGCTAGGAGCGGATTCCAGCAGTTACCCGATATCTGTAAGAGATACGTATTTGCAGCTTCCTGCCAATTTGCCGCGAACCGTCCGTGCATTAGCTCAACAGGTGACGACTAACTATCCCAATCCATACGCGAAGGCTGTTGCTATAGAGCAATATTTGCGCAGCAGTTATAGCTATAGTTTGGATAAGCCAACGCGTCCTACTCGCAATGAAGATTTTGTTAGCCATTTCTTGTTTGTAGATCGAGTGGGCTACTGTGATCATTTTTCAACCTCGATGGTCGTACTGCTTCGTTCTGTCGGCGTTCCTGCTCGTTGGGTGAAAGGATATGCGCCGGGAACCCTTCTGGCAACAACGGAAGATCATTTGCAAGAGGTAAGGGTGAGCAATCAAGATGCACACTCGTGGGTAGAGGTGTATTTTCCTTCCACGGGCTGGGTTCCATTTGAGCCAACTCCGGGCTTTTCAAGCCTTGACTCCGAGCAGGCGAGAGCTGCGTTTCAAAATGCGCAAGCGGAACGTCCCACAATGACAGCTTCCCTAGCTATGACATCAACCAGAAAAAGTCTGGCAACAGATCCGATGGAATGGTTACAAATGATCAAGAATGAGTTTATCAATTTTGTGCAAACTTATAGGAAACATCTACTAATTATTGCTGCGTTAACCATTCTTCTAACAGGTTTGTTTCTTGCATTCAGAGGCAAAATAAAGCTCCTCTTTCTAAGTTATGATGTTCGTCTCAGCGGCTCCCGACCTGAAGTGCGGCATATGGATCGTTTATGGTTACAAATGTTTCACAAGTATGGGGCCAAATCCGCGCATCAAACCGTGCGAGAATATGTGATGGCTTTACAGATTAAGAACATGGCTCAAAAGGAAGCGCTGCTTGAGTTTGCGCTCATGTATGAAAGCATTCGATACGATACTCCGGGTCGGCCTGCCTACTCCAAACGTGACATTGCCGCTGTATGGGGGGCTATTCAATCCATACAAGGTTCCCAAAAATAAGAACGAGCTATGGCGCTGATTATGGTTATTTTAAGTCTGCTTCAAAATCCTTTCCTTCAAGGGCCTTTACATCTTAGGTAGGTAATGTTTAAAATTAGTAGCTATAAATAGTGATAAGCGACAAGCATTATCGCTATGAAACTAGGAGGTCGGATAATGAGTAAACCGAGTGAACTAATTGTCGTTTTAGATTTTGGAGGACAATATAATCAACTTATTGCAAGACGTATTCGTGATTTAGGTGTTTATAGCGAGCTGCTGCCTTTTAATACGACGGTGGATAAAATCCGTGAGCTTCAACCAAAGGGGATTGTATTTTCTGGCGGTCCAGCAAGCGTATATGGCGAAGGCGCTCCAGCTGTTGACGCTGGGATTTTAGAATTAGGTATCCCGATCTTAGGGATTTGCTATGGCATGCAGTTGATTGCCCATCAGTTGAACGGAAAAGTAGAACGCGCGCATACGCGTGAATATGGTAAAGCAGAGCTGGCATTCACGAACGAAAGTCCGCTAGTCAAGGGACTCGACCCTAAGCAAGTCGTATGGATGAGTCACGGCGACCACGTTTCCGCATTGCCTGAGGGCTTCGTGCTGGAAGCTAGTACGGAATCCCTGCCGATTGCGGCGATGAGCCATCGTGAGAAAAACATCCATGCCGTACAATTCCATCCTGAGGTTCGTCACTCTGTGCAAGGGAATGAAATGATTCATAACTTCGTATACGGCGTTTGCGGTTGTGAAGGCGATTGGACGATGGAATCCTTTATCGAAGACACGATCAGGGAAATTCGTGAAGAAGTAGGCGACAAGAAAGTGCTTTGTGCACTGAGCGGTGGCGTTGATTCATCCGTTGTTGCTATTCTTTTGCATAAAGCGATTGGTGATCAATTGACTTGTATGTTTATCGACCATGGTTTGCTGCGCAAAGGCGAAGGCGAAAGCGTCATGGAAACCTTTGTCGGTAAATTTGACATGAAAGTTGTTAAAATTGACGCGCGTGATCGTTTTCTTGGCAATTTGGCAGGAGTGGATGATCCTGAGCAAAAACGTAAAATCATCGGGACTGAATTCATCCGTGTGTTTGAAGAAGAGTCCAGCAAGTTTGATGACTTCACGTTCTTGGCGCAAGGGACGCTGTATACAGATATCGTAGAGAGTGGGACGGCTACGGCGCAAACCATTAAATCCCATCATAATGTTGGTGGACTGCCAGAAGATATGAAATTCAAGCTTGTTGAACCGCTCAAGACATTGTTCAAAGACGAAGTGCGTAAAGTCGGCGAGGAATGTGGCCTTCCGGGGGCAATCGTTTGGAGACAGCCTTTCCCAGGTCCAGGTCTTGCGATTCGTGTTCTGGGTGAAGTAACTGAAGACAAGCTGCACATCGTTCGTGAATCCGACGCTATCCTGCGTGAAGAGATTGCTAAAGCTGGCTTGGATCGCGAGATCTGGCAGTACTTTACCGCGCTTCCAGGCATGAAAAGTGTTGGCGTTATGGGCGATGCGAGAACTTACTCATATACCGTTGGTATTCGTGCGGTAACTTCGATCGACGGCATGACAGCGGACTGGGCGCGTATTCCTTGGGATGTGCTTGAGAAAATTTCCGTTCGTATCGTTAACGAAGTAGAGAATGTGAATCGGATTGTCTACGACGTAACTTCTAAACCACCAGCTACCATCGAGTGGGAATAAAATAGCTAAACTCTAAAACCGAACATCTAGGGGGATAATTCCTAGAAATGTTCGGTTTTTTTGTTGAACTGAAATGTGAAATGGATAACAGTTTTTCGTATAATCTTGGGAATTGGCCTGAGAGTTTCTACGAGATCACCTGCAAATGATCTGGCTACGAAAAAAAAGGAACGGAATCCGTATGAGCATTTCTTTTTGCATCTGCACGTCAAAGGCAGCTCTCATATGGATAGCTCCTTTTTCGTACCCGGAATCAAGTTAGAGGATTTCGGTTTTTTTCTGTTCCGACATAGAGGGATTTGCTTACGAAGCTAGCTTTCTGGCGAAACTTTAGGGGGAATAAGTCGATGGATCGTTTTTTTTAAGTTGAAACAAAACGGTACAACTGTAAGAACAGAAATCATGGCCGGTATCACTACATTCATGACGATGGCTTACATTCTGGCAGTGAATCCGGATGTTCATAGTGCCTTTAAATCAGGGGCAACTGGCGTTGACTGGACATCTATTTTCTTGGCTACAGCTATTGCAGCGGGTGTAATGACAATAGCTATGGGGTTGTTTGTTAACTTTCCTGTTGCACTTGCGCCTGGTATGGGCTTAAATGCTTATTTCGCAACAATTATTTTATCTTCGCAAGGCAAGTTTACTTTCTCCAAGGCATTAACGGCCGTCTTCATTTCATGAATTATTTTCTTGATTCTGACTTTTACGAAAATCCGTCAGATGCTGCTTGTCGCGGTTCCTGACAGCTTGAAACATGCAATTACCGTAGGTATAGGTTTGTTTATCGCGATGATTGGCTTTAAGAACAGCGGTATTTTAAGTGTCGCAGTGGAAAGCTCCAAAGATATTGCCGCACATAAATACACAGAGGTCCTTTCTTTTGAAACTATTTTTCATCTGGGATCCTTTCAGGACAAAGGCGTGATCCTGACGTTAATCGAAATTTTATTAATTTCCATCTTTATGGTACTGCGCATTCGTGGTGCGATCTTGATCGGAATTTTGATGACTACTGTTGTCGATTACTTCATGGGACTTGTCAATCTGGGTTCCCTTACGAGCTCGGACACAACTTGGATTCCGGATATGACGAAGCTTAAGTTTGCTGATTTTGACTTTGCAGGAACAATGAATACAGGAATTATTTCTGTTATTGCAACTTTTACCTTTGTTGAGCTTTTCGATACGTTTGGAACGATGGTTGGAACAGCGAGTCGCGCAGGAATTATGAAGAACAAAGAAGAGGGCAATAAACGTGTAGGTAAAGCCATGTTCGCAGACGCTATTGGCGTGAGCGGTGGTGCGTTGGTTGGGACGAGCACAGTCACTGCTTTCGTAGAAAGTGCAGCGGTTGTAGCAGAAGGTGGCCGTACGGACTTAACAACAGTTATTACAGGGGTATGTTTCTTGCTTGCTCTGTTCTTGGCGCCAATTGCTATGCTGATTCCTGGTTCCGCAACAGCAGCAGCTCTTATTGTAGTTGGTGTATTAATGGTGCAATCGATTAAAGAGATTGATTTCCAAGACTTCGTTCTCGCGATCCCTGCATTCCTTACTATCGTTTAATGCCTTTCACCTATAATATTACAAATGGGATTTCCTTTGGAATCGTTACTTATGTCGTGCTTGCTTCAGCATCTAACTTAAGCGGCAAAAGTCAAACGCGTTATCCCATTCACTGGTGGATGTGGGTGCTAGCGGTTCTAGTTCTAGCACGTTATATCTACATTGGAAGCCAAGGATAATATGAGTATATGAAAAAGAGGCTGTGGAAGCATTTCATAGCCTCTTTTTTAATTATTAAAAAAAGCTTGCATTCCTATTTCGATTTTGATATATTACTCCTTGTCGCTTCGGAGGCAGAACAAAAGAAAGTAAAGAAACAAAAAAAGTTCTTGCAATCGAATAGGCAAATGTGGTACATTAATCAGGTCGCCTTTGAGGGGCGAAGGATTAAAACGAAAGAAATTGATCTTTGAAAACTGAACAACGAGTGAAAGAAGCACGGTCGAGCAATCGACCAAAAAAGAGATGCAAATCTCGCTAGCAACGCAAATGAGCAATTAAGCTTTCAAATAGGTTTAACTATTATGGAGAGTTTGATCCTGGCTCAGGACGAACGCTGGCGGCGTGCCTAATACATGCAAG
>NZ_JAAIKC010000008.1 GCF_010820665.1 Paenibacillus sp. SYP-B3998
AAGAAACCGTCTCCTTTGAAATGGTTGGGTGGTACCTCCATTTTACCAAAGAACGGTTTCTTTTTGTTGCATAAAATGAAAAAGAGGCCCTCCCTCAGTCATTATTCATGACTTTTGGGACAGCCTCCTTTGTGCAATAAATAAGGCAGTTTCGTGATGGGCATAGCTTCCTAACTGTCCTACCGTATTCAATCAATGAAAGTTCGATTTAAGCGGCTAAGCAGCTCAACGAATTTCTGTCGATCTTCCGTTGACCAATCCTTCAGTAGTTTGTTGAAGCGATCTAATCGGGTTTGCTTCGTATTTTGCAGCTCTTGTTCGCCGTATTCAGTTAATTGAAAGAAGCTGGCACGCCCGTCTTCGGGATCGGGCAATCGCTCAACGTAACCCTTGGCTTCTAATGCTGCGGCTTGGCGACTAGCTGTAGACATATCCAAATGAAAAGCGTCAGCGAGAGCCTTTACACCCATCGTTCCATTTCGGGATAGCTCATAAAGCATAAGGTAATGGGAGCGTTCCAGATTCCCGAGTCTCTTATCGATAGCCGCTGAGGTAGCTCGGCGTACGAGTAAAGTTAGTTCATAGTCAATTGCTTTCAGATCGTTGTCTTCCATGCTCATGTTCATGTCCACCTTTTCGGCATATTGTCTCTATTGTAACGTAATTTTGGGGGGTTGACAGTCAAAATAGTAATTGTGTAATGCAAATATAACTATTTGATTGCTTATACTACCTTGTGATGGTGATTTGACAATCAACTTAGTGAGCGGGGGAGGCCCTGCTGAGGTTATTATTTTGTATGAAGCTGCCCTTGGCTTTGCATTGCAGTTGGACTGCTGTCAGGCGGCGAGCTCGGATCTATTTCTTGGCGTGGGCCGTTATTTGGCGCAGGTGTGTTAATGCTTATCGCTTTTCTTGCTATCTTGGCGCTGCTTCCCAAAATACCGAAGCCCGGTGTTTCACCCTGAGTTTTTGTTGAATGCGGGCCCGATTGCGGTTTTGTGTGGAATTGCTTTTATTCGGACTGGCCGTCACTACTTAAAGCCTATTGAACCTGCTGCTATGCATATCGATGAGTTCAATCGTGGTACACTATAGAAAAGTAATTCGATGTAGGTGAACCTATGACATTTGAAGAAGTTATGAGTAAGCTGGAAGAACTAGGAAGCGAGCAAACAAAGAAGACTTTTCTAAGGCATGGTGCAAGGGAACCGTTTTTCGGCGTAAAAGTCGGCGAGCTTAAGAAGCTAGTGAAATTCGTTAAAAAAGATCGTGAGCTAGCGTTAGCGCTGTATGAATCAGGCAATCATGATGCGATGTATTTGGCTGGACTTTCGGTTCAGCCGAAGACGCTTAGTAAAGATGAGCTTCAGAAATGGGCGAAGCAAGCTTATTGGCATTTGCTTGCTGAGTATACGGTAGCAGGTGTAGCAGCAGAAAGCGGTTATGCGCTTGAATTAGCTAGAGAATGGATAGCTTCATCTGATGAAATGATCGCTGTATGTGGATGGAGCACCTATGCGAACTACGTGTGCATGACACCGGATGAGCAGTTGGATTTTACGGAAATTCGCCTTCTCTTAGAGCAAGTGCAAACAACCATTCATACGGAGAAAAATCGGGTTCGTTATGCAATGAACAGTTTTGTTATCGCAGTAGGATGCTGTTGTGAAGCGCTGCATGAGGAAGCGATGGATGTAGCTCGTAGGATTGGAACCATTCACGTCGATGTTGGGCAAACGGCGTGCAAAGTTCCGTTGGCTGTCGAATCGATTGATAAAGTAAAGGCAATGGGCAGGGTTGGAACAAAGAAGAAGACGTGTATGTGTTAGGAATAAAATGTGGAATTGACGATTAGAAGCACGGCTGAAAGGGCTGCTGGGCTTGTAATCGTCTTTTTTATGCAATAAAAACAATTAAAACAATACAAAAAAAAGAAAATACATAGATTTTACGTGTATTTAATCTTATGATTACAAACGTCCTGTAACATAGATTTTAGAAAGAGCTTATTTCATTCATGAGGTGCTTCATATTAATGGAAGCTTACCTTGCGCTAGGTCGAGCAAACTTTAAACACAGATAAACTGGAGGCAGACAGATGATACAAGCAGTTGTTTTTGATTGGGCTGGTACGATGGTAGATTACGGTTGCTTTGCACCGTTGAATGTGTTCATGGAAGTTTTTCGTAAAAGAGAGATAGCGATTACGATCGAAGAAGCTAGAGCGCCGATGGGGCTGCTCAAACGTGATCATATCCGCGAGATTTTGCGCATGGAGCGAGTCGCTGGCCTCTGGCAAGCGCGTTATGGTGAACTTCCGCAGGAAGCTGATGTCGATGCGCTCTATGCCGATTTCGAGCCGATGATGCTTGCGGTTGTGCATCAATATGCAGAACCGATTCCAGGAGCGCTTGCGCTTGTTCAGCGTCTGCGGGAGCAGGGGATACGCATCGGCTCCACAACGGGCTACACCGCGGAGATGATGGCGATTGTGACCATGGAAGCAAAGAAACGAGGCTACTCGCCAGACCATCTGGTCACGCCGAATGACGTGCCTGCGGGGCGTCCTTATCCATGGATGATGTACAAGAACGCGACTGCGCTGAACGTTTATCCGATGTCTAAGATGGTCAAGGTTGGGGATACGGTTAGCGATGTGCAGGAAGGTGTTCATGCGGGCGCTTGGACAGTCGGCGTTGTGAAAGGCGGCAGCGAGCTGGGAATGAGCGAAGAAGAAGTGGCGACTTGCGGAGCGGACATTCTCCAGAAGCGAATGGATGTGGTAGCGACCAAGTTCCGCACTGAAGGAGCTCACTATGTGATCGATACGGTTGGCGATTTGGATGCGGTTATTGAACTTATTAATCAACGCATAGAAAGAGGAGAAAGACCATGATGATGAAAGCAACTGTGCATGTAAGCCAACTACCTGATAACCCTTATATCTTATTAACACCTGGCCCCTTATCCACAAGTAAAAAAGTAAAAGCAGCCATGCTCCGCGACTGGTGTACATGGGATCAAGACTATAATCAACTTGTGCAGTCGATTCGCAGCAGGCTCGTTCATATGGCTTCAAGCGACCCAGAGGCCTATACGACTGTATTGATGCAGGGAAGCGGCACCTTTTGTGTAGAAGCCGTAATTGGCTCCGTTATTCCTAGAAACGGCAAGATCCTTATTATGACGAACGGAGCCTACGGTAAAAGGATTGCGCAGATGGCGGAAGTACTCGGCATATATGCCATTGTGCTGGATGCTGGAGAAACGAGCCCGGTTAGCGTCAAACAACTAGATGAGATTTTGAAGGTAGACACATCCATCACACACGTAGCGGTCGTTCATGTGGAAACGACAACAGGCATGATAAATCCGGTTGCGGAAGTGGCGCAAGTGTCTAAGAAATATGGCAAGACAGTTATCGTCGATGCGATGAGTTCCTTCGGTGGAGTTCCTCTGGACGTTGCTGAACTGGGAATTGATTATTTAATTAGCAGCGCGAACAAGTGCATCCAAGGCGTTCCAGGATTTGGTTTTATTATTGCTCGTAGAGAGGCACTTCACAGCTGCAAAGGCATTGCACGTTCCCTGTCTCTAGATCTGTATGATCAGTGGGAAACAATGGAGCAAGGTAACGGCAAGTGGCGTTATACTTCTCCTACGCATACTGTACGCGCATTTGATCAAGCACTCACCGAATTGGATGATGAGGGCGGCGTGACGCAAAGATTTAATCGGTTCACTCTTAATCAGCGGACATTGGTCGAAGGAATGGAGAAACTCGGCTTCAAGACCCTGCTGTCAACTGACCTGCAATCGCCGATTATTACTTCTTTCTTATACCCTGATTCTCCTGTGTTTTCATTCGATGAGTTCTACGCGCGTATTAAACAGGAGGGGTTCGTTATTTATCCGGGCAAAATAACAGCGGCTGCCACGTTCCGTATTGGGAATATTGGCGATGTTCATCTAGCGGATATTCAACGTCTTCTGCAAGGTGTAGAGAAGCAACTTTTCTGGAAAACAACAAAAAACAACTAAATAAATATAAAAACAATATCTTAACTTGTATTTAATACTCATTTTACAAAACTATTTTATAGTTAAGGTATCAGGAAGAAGTTAACCAACTGATACATAGGAAAAGGAGTGGGGAAAAGAAATGAAGAAGTCATTCGTAAATGTAATTGCCTTGTCGATGGTTGTACTGTCCTTATCAGCATGCGGAGGTAAGGCAGCGAATCCAGCAGATGCATCCAAAGGAACTGCTGCGCCAAGTCCGGCTGCAAGCGCAAGCACACAAGCAAGTGTAGATACAACTAGCAAAGATTTAACGGTTTACACAGCTTTGGAAGACGATCAAATCAAAACCTATCTCACTACCTTTAAAGCGAAATACCCGGATGTTAAAGTAAACATCGTGCGTGATTCCACAGGTATCGTTACAGCGAAGCTGCTTGCTGAGAAAGATAACACACAAGCAGACGTTGTATGGGGGCTAGCGGCAACAAGCTTGTTGGTTCTTGATCAACAAAGCATGCTTGAGCCTTACGCGCCAAAAGGTGTGGATCGCATTCTTCCGGAATTTAAAGATAAAAATGCAGTAACCCACTGGGTAGGTATTGATGCCTGGGAAACAGCTTTTATCGTGAATAAAGTAGAAATGGAAAAACGTAAACTAGCGATTCCACAATCCTATGAGGATCTGGCTAAACCAGAATACAAAGGGCTAATCACGATGCCAAACCCTTCGTCTTCTGGAACAGGCTTCCTGACTGTATCTGGTCTTGTTCAACTGAAAGGCAAAGATGCAGCCTGGGATTATATGAGTAAATTGCATGAGAACATCGCGATGTATGTTCACTCCGGGTCGAAGCCAGCTAAATTAGCAGGCACTGGCGAATATCCAATCGGTATTTCCTTCGGCTACCGCGGTATTCAAGAGAAGAAGAATGGCTCGCCAGTTGAAGTGGTATTCCCGAAAGAGGGTTCTGGTTGGGACGTAGAAGCGAATGCGTTGCTGAAAAAGAAAGCTGTTAAACAAGTAGCTAAGGACTTCCTTGACTGGGCTATTACAGATGATGTGATGAAAGAATACAACAAAAACTACGCGATTCTAGCGATTAAAACAGATTCAGCCAAAACGCCAGACGGTTACTCTGTTGATCCCGTGAAACAATTGATCAAAAACGATTTGAATGATGCTGCGAAAAATCGTGATAGCGTTCTAGCTGAGTGGGACAAGCGCTTTAACGCGAAAAGCGAACCGAAAAAATAAGCGTAAAACCAATAAAACAGCTGACTGCGAACCAAGCTTTGCAGCCCGCTGTTTTTCTTTGAAGAGGCAGGAAGGGCATCATGAAGACGATGAGAATAGGCAACCTCGTCAGGGATCTTATACGAAAACGACTAAGAAAAAGGAGGCTCTTGTGATGACACAAGCTTACCTGACCATACAAGGCGTAGATAAATCATTTGGCTCTTTTAAAGCCTTAAAAGAGATTAACATTGAGATTCAAAAGAGCGAATTCATTTGCCTGTTAGGTCCAAGCGGGTGCGGCAAAACAACGCTGCTGCGTATCATCGCGGGGCTTGAGAAGCCCTCGTATGGTCGCATCACTGTAGGCGGTAAGGACATCACGGCACTGCCCCCAGCTAAAAGAAATTTCGGGATGGTGTTTCAATCCTATGCGCTATTTCCAAACCTAACTGCGTATCAAAATATCGCCTATGGGCTGCAAGGCAAGAAATTCTCGAAAAAAGAAATCGACGAGAAAGTGAAAGAAGTGCTCGCGCTTGTAGATCTGACGACCTTGCAAGATCGGTATCCAGCGCAGCTTTCCGGTGGACAGCAGCAGCGGATTGCGCTGGCTCGAGCCATCGTTTTGTCTCCTGATTTTTTGCTGCTAGACGAGCCTTTATCTGCTCTGGACGCCAAAGTTCGGGGCAAGCTGCGCGAGCAAATTTGCGATCTGCAAGAAAAGCTAGGCATCACAACGGTTATGGTGACGCATGATCAAGAGGAAGCGCTCACGATGGCGGATCGCATCGTCGTTATGAAGAACGCGGAAGTTGTGCAGATCGGAACGCCTGAACAAGTCTACGATGAGCCCAACTCCCCCTTCGTTGCCGACTTCATCGGTTCGATTAATTTCTTGGCCGGAGAGAAGGGACAAGGCAGTAACGGCGCTCACAGGAACATGGCCGTTAGACCTGAGCATATTCGCATATCTGCTCCTGGCTCAGCGACTGGGATTCCTGCGATTGTGAAGCATGTGGAATTCAGGGGGGCTTTCTATCGCTTGCTCCTCCAGCCTTCACGGGGCTACGGCAGCGAAGCGGGTGATCAACTTATTACTGTCGACGTATCAGCCCACGTATCGCATCATCTCCAATTAACGAAGCATTCGGAAGTTATGGTGGAATTTCCGCAGGAGAAGATGATTAACTTCGGCTCGCAAGCGATGGTGAATGTCTAATGGAAAAACAAGCCGTCATCATGAATCCGCCCATTCGACGCAGTTGGGGAGAGTTTTTATCCTTGCAAAATGTGCTCATCGTCGTGCTTGTTCTGACCTTGTCGCTGAGTACGCTCATCCCTCTTATTTTGTTATTTAGCAAAGCCTTTCAGAATACCAATGAACAATTCGTTGGATTCGCGAATTTTATTAAATACTTCTCGACGCCTTCATTGGCGCAATCGTTAACGAATACGATTTGGATCTCAGTTCTTTCAACGTCGGTGGCCGTTGCACTCGCTTTCGTTTATGCTTACGGGATAAGTCGGACAGCAATTCGCGGCAAAAGCTATTTTCATTACATCGCGCTGCTTCCGCTATTCGAGCCTACCATGATGCACGGTATCGCCCTGACCTATTTGTTCGGCAATCAAGGATTGCTCACAACAGGATTCTTCGGCTTGCTGCCTACGGGCTTGCACATTCCGATTTACGGGCCTGTCGGCATTGTCATTTCGGAAGTTATTTACTTGTTTCCGCAGGCGTTTCTAATTTTTATCACCGCTTTATCGATTACCGATCAACGCCTTTATGAAGCGGCGGAGTCGCTTGGCGCGGGTAAATTCAAAACATTCATGACGGTGACCTTGCCGTCCGTTAAATATGGCTTAATCAGTGCTATTTTCGTTTGCTTTACGGCAAGCTTCACCGATTTTGGAGCGCCGCAAGCGATCGGCGGGAAGTTTAACGTACTGGCTACCGACATCTATAAGCAGGTTATCGGCCAGCAAAATATGTCCATGGGTGCGACGGTTGGCATCTTATTGACCATTCCGGCCATTATTGCTTTTGCAGTGGACCGTTTCGTAGATCGGAAGCAGCGTTCGATGCTTTCATCGAAGTCTACGCCCTATCAGATTCCTGCGGGCGGCCTACGGGATCGCATTTATCGTGTGTTTTGCTGGGTCATTTCGATTGCGATTTTGATTCCTTTAATCACGATTTTGTTCGCCTCGCTCATCAAGGTATGGCCTTACAATTTAAGTGTGAGTTTGAAACACTATGACTTTTCGAATGTGGCGGGATCAGGTCTTGAGCCATTTTGGAACAGCATAAAGGTATCGCTGATTACCGCAGTAGTGGGTACGATCATTACCTTTGTATTTGCTTACCTGATTGAGAAGTCACGTACGATGAAAGGGATGCGACAAGTCGGTTACTTCTTATCCGTTTTGCCGCTTGCTTTACCAGGGATGGTTATTGGGTTGGCTTACATCTTCTTCTTCAACGATCCAAGCAATCCCTTGAATTGGATTTATGGAACGCTTGCTATCATCGTGCTTGCGAATATTACCCATTTCTACGCGGTGCCGTTCATTACAGCCACAACAGCGCTCAAAAAACTCGATAAAGAGTTCGAGCTTGTTTCCGAATCGATGCGGGTTCCTTTTTACAAAACGTTTTTGCGGGTTACTGTACCTATGTCCCTGCCAGCTATTGTTGAGATTGCGATGTATTTCTTCGTTAATTCGATGGTTACCGTTTCTGCGGTTGTTTTTCTGCGGTCTGCGGATATGAACTTGGCTGCCGTTGCCTTGGTGAACATGGAGGATGCCGGGGATGTAGCTGCCGCTGCAGCGATGTCTACCTTAATTGTCGTGACGAATATTATCGTCCGCATGATCTATGAACTGATTTTGAAAAAAGTGAAGAAAAAAACCTCAGCTTGGCAAATTCATAAGTAAAACCATATAATTACATTAGGATATTGCATAGGAACTGGGGGCTTGAAAAGAGATGTCTTTGATTGGCGAAGAGCGGAAGGATTATATCCTGAACCAGCTCAATTTGGAAGGCAAGGTAAGAACGAACGATTTGGTTGAGAAGCTGAACGTGTCTTCGGAGACGATTCGTAGATATATGGAAGACCTCGAAGAGGAGAACAAGCTGAAGCGGGTGTACGGCGGCGCCGTGAAGATCAATCTTTCTCGCGAGGAGCCCTCTCATTTGAAAAGGGAAGTGCTGTATGCGGATGAGAAGCGCAAAATTGGCCGGGCCGCAGCAACGCTGGTTGAGGATAATGACGTTATTTTCATCGACGATGGAACGACAACGCTTCATATGATTGACTATTTGCTGAACAAGAAGAACATTACGGTTCTTACGATATCTGTTCCGGCCCTTTATTTATTGATTGATTACAAGAATAAGGAGCTGTTCTCGGGCGATATTTTCTTTATCGGAGGTAAAGTAAGCTCAATGCAATCGCGGGTTGCGGGTTCACTTGCCGAAAAAATGGTGGAAAATTTCTACGCTGATAAAGCGTTCATATCTATCGATGGCATCATGATGGATAAAGGCATTACTGGCTTTGACGAAGAGCGTGGCCAGTTAGCTAAGAAGATTATGGAGCATTCCAAGACGAGTATCGTCGTCACGGATCACTCCAAGTTTGGACTTGTGCAATTTTATAAAATCGCCGATTTGAAAGAAATTGATTTGATCGTAAGCGATGTTCCTGCGCCTAAGGAATGGGAAACCTATTTATCGAAAAAAGACGTAACTTGGGTTGCGGCTACTTAAGTGCTTTTGAATGTTAGCAGGTCGGCTGCAAAAGCATGAAGAAGGCGTGAGATCGGCCCGACAGGTTCCGCTATGTAATTGAACGCGATCATAAACAAGTTACAGCGGGCATCAGTGGCAAGTAACATGACAAATACCCCTCCTGGAATACGGAGGGGTATTTGTTTTGTTTAAAACAACATAAAAACACTTTAATTACGACATTTACACAAAATTAACGTGTTTTTAGTTGTTTTTACTTGTATATTTGACGTGTGAGTCACAGAAATGATGCGTAATTCAAACTTGCCGAGGGGGAATAGGCTTGAACATGAGGGAACGAACGGAGATTGCCGCCACAGTCCCAGAGTCAATTTGGGGGTCATGGAAACAGCGGATAGAGGCGCTGGGAACGATTGAAGTCATTCATCCAGCCAGCATGGGGTTGGTCATGATGAAAGCGGAGGAATCCGTGGCGAAAGAAGTGTTCCATGTTGGGGAAATTTTGACGACGGATGCTACGCTAACACTGGATGGGGTATTAGGGTATGGCATCGTTATGGGCAATCATCCAGACAAAGCGTTTACGTTCGCTCTTCTCGATGCCCTTTACCATAGTACGGACAAGAAATGGATAATCACGAAGCAGGGAATCGATGCCGAACTGATGCGGCAAGCAGAAGAACAGAAACAGCAAAAGCAGCGCCACTATCAACTGATAAAGCGGACCATGGTTAATTTTGAAGTCATGGATGCCGAATAGGAGGCTTCGATGGGTACAGGTACAGTTCAGCATGACGAAAGAATTCACTATACACAGCGTTTGTATCGTTCACTGCTAGATACGATGGCTAGACCAGGGAGCCTCATTCAACTTGAACCTTATGCCTATAGCGGCTGTCCGAGTGAGCATTACTTTAGGATTGGCATCGCACTTACCTTATTGGACCAAGAAGTCAGCTTTCATGAGACAGCAACGGAGAAAGAGTTAACGCAGCACTTACAGTTGTTGACCCGTTCTACGGCAAAGCCGCTTAGCGAGAGCGATTATATATTTGTACAAAGTGGCGAAGCTCCTGACTTGACGGAAGCGAAGCGTGGCACAGATTTGTATCCTGACCAAAGCGCGACGATCGTCTGTCAGGTGAAACGAATTGCTCAGGATGGCAACGGCGAAGTCAGACTAAAGCTCAAAGGGCCAGGCATACAAACAGCTCGTCAGCTCAGTTTAGATGGATTTAGCCCCGATTTGCTGCCTGAATTGATAGCCAGTAGCGAGCAGTTTCCACTTGGCTTGGATTGGATTCTTGTGGATGCTGAGGGGCGATTATGTTGCTTACCCAGAAGCACCAAGATCGTGAAGGAGGCGTAAGGTATGGCTTATGTAGCAGTTAAAGGCGGTCAGCAAGCGATTAAAGAGGCGGAGAAGCTGCTTCATTATTATCGCTTAAAGGATGGGGAACAGCCCATCGCGATTAACCAGATTCGCACACAGATGCGGCTTGCCGTAGATAAAGCAATGAGTGAAGGCTCGCTGTACGATCCTGATCTAGCTGCACTTGCTTTAAAGCAAGCAGAAGGAGATGCGATCGAAGCGTCGTTCCTGCTTCGTGCGTTTCGCTCCACGCTTCCGCGCCAAGCGTATACGCTCGCTATAGATACCTCACAGATGGAAATTGTTCGCCGTATTTCGGCGACCTTCAAGGAAGTGCCAGGCGGCCAATATTTGGGCCCGACGCGGGATTACACCAAGCGCCTGCTGCGGATGGAGTTGACGGAAGAAACGGATACCGAGGCGCAGGAAAGGTTGGCTGTGTTTTTGAAAGAGTTGAATCTTGATGCGGCCGCACTGGCCTCTGAAGAAGTTCCTACGTTCCCTCGTGTGATTGATTTGCTAAAAGAGGAAGGCTTGATTGCGGGGGCTCAAAAAGTGACGTCCAACGCAGCGGGAAGTGTTGACGACATTACCCGCGATGCGATCTCCTTCCCGGCCTCCCGCTCCGTTCGCTTGCAAGCGATGTCGCGCGGTGAAACGGGCGCCTTGCTCGCTTTTGCTTACTCTAGCGTGAGAGGTTACGGTGACGTGCATCCCACGATTGGAGAGCTTCGCGTAGGGTACGTTCCTGTGTATATGCCGCATCCGATTTACACAGAGGAGACAATTGCGCTAGGAACTGTGCTTGTGACCGAGGCAGAGATCGTTGTGCGACAGCAGGATGAAACGACGGACGGCGCAGCGCAGTTCGCAGTCGGCTATGGCCTATGCTTCGGACATAACGAGGACAAGGCGATTTCAATGGGGATTTTGGATCAAACGATGCAGGCTGAGAACCCGACTTCGCCCGCGCAGGATGAGGAATTCGTTCTTTATCATATCGATGGGATTGAATCTTCTGGATTCATCTCCCACTTCAAGCTGCCGCATTACGTTGATTTTCAAGCGGAGTTACAACGAGTTCGCTCGATTAACAGGCAGGAGGAGAACGAAGGATGAGCATGTACAACTATGGCTTCCTTGATGAGAATACCAAGCGCGAGCTGCGCAGAAAAACGCTGAAGGCCTTAGCGATCCCAGGATACCAAGTGCCTTTCGGCTCTCGCGAAATGCCCGTGGCACGCGGATGGGGAACAGGCGGACTTCAAGTTACCTTATCGCTAATCGGTCATGGAGACATATTGAAAGTCATTGATCAGGGCAGCGATGACAGCGTTAACGCGTGCAATCTTCGGGATCTCATCAGTGAAACGAGCGAAGTGGGAACGACAATCGATACGTTGGAGGCTACGGTCATTCAAACTCGTCACCGTATCCCGGAGGAAAAGATGACGGCAGAACAGATTCTTGTATTTCAGGTGCCGACACCGGAAATTTTGAGAACCGTGGAGCCCAGTGAGCAGGAATCCCGCCGCATGCATGCAGAGCGAGATTACAGTAGATTATGGGTTCACTTGTACGAGGACATTGTGCAATGGAAAGAGATTCGAATCTCCTATGATTATCCCGTTCTCGTTAACGGTCACTATATTTGCGATCCATCGCCAATCCCAAGGTTTGACGTGCCGAAGCTGAATCAAGCCGAGACATTATTCTTGTTCGGAGCAGGTCGCGAGAAGCGAATTTACGCGATACCGCCGTATACGGATGTTGTCCCGCTGCAATTCGAGGACTACCCTTTCGAAGTCGAGAGCTACGAGACAGGCTGCGAGAAATGCAGCAGCACGCACACTTATTTGGAGGAATCGTTCGGTGCAGGGACAGGTCAGCGGCATCTGTATTGCTCGGATACAAGCTATTGTGGGAAGCGACAGCTTCGAGCGCACAATCAACCAGTCGAAATAGGAGTGGGTTGGAATGGATAATCGGGTAACGATTCGAAATGTTAGTAAAATTTACGGAAAAGGCTGCGGCAGCTGCGTAGCGCTCACGGGCCCTGAGTACGCTCGCAATCGTTGTCCCGTATGTGGGACGATCGTCGCATGCGCAGACATTGGCTTTGACGTGTACCCTGGAGAAGTGCTAGGGATTGTCGGCGAGAGTGGATCTGGCAAAAGCACACTGGTTAAGACGCTTTATTTCGATGAAGTCCCGACTACTGGGGAGTTTTATTTGCAAGATTTTGAAGAGGGGCGCAGTAATATTTATGGGCTTAACTCCTTGCAAAAGCGCTACATTCGCAATCATCTCATGGGCATGGTGTATCAGAATCCTCATCTTGGCTTGCGTCTTGATTATTCCGCAGGGGGAAATATTGCAGAGAAGCTGCTTATGGCCGATTGGAACCACGTTGGCGACATTCGCGAGCGTGCTAGTGAACTTTTGACGAAGACACAAATCCCGGTAGAGCGGATGGATGATAAACCCAAATACTTCAGCGGAGGCATGCAGCAGCGGGTGCAAATTTCCAAAGCGTTGGCGAACAATCCGCCGCTCTTGCTGCTCGATGAAGTAACGACTGGACTTGACGTTTCTGTTCAAGCGTCTGTGCTCGATCTGATTCGTCAGATTCAACGTGAGCTAGGTATCAGCATGATCGTTGTATCTCATGATTTCTCGGTTATTCGCATGCTGACGAATCGCACAATTGTGATGAAGAACGGGCGGATCGTCGAGCAAGGTTTGACGGATCAAATCATGGAAGACCCACAGCATGCCTACACCCAGCTATTGATCAACTCGTTGATTTAATGGGATGAAGCTTACGGAATCAGTTTTGTAACGAAAAAGCGAAAGGAGCGATAAGCATGACGAGACCTCATTTGCATATTCAGAACCTAACGAAAGCTTTCACGCTCCACCAATTTGGCGGCAAGCAAATCGTGGGCTGCAGTGATATTCATTTGGAGCTGGCGCATGGCGAATTTATAGGCATTACAGGTAAAAGCGGCGCTGGCAAATCAACGATTTTGAAATGTATTTACCGTACGTATATCCCATCTTCAGGCCGTATGATTTATCATTCAGACACGCATGGGTTTATTGATTTGGCGGAGGCCAAGGAGCGCGACATTCTCGAAATCAGACAAAAAGAAATCGGCTATGTCTCCCAGTTTCTTAAGGTCTTGCCTCGTGTGACGGCTTTGGATTGCGTAGTAGAAGTGCTCGTAGAAACAGGAACGGATAAAGAAGCGGCTGTTGCGGAGGCTCGAACAATACTACGTCATTTTCAATTATCTGAATCTCTGTGGGATTCCTATCCCAATACGTTTAGCGGGGGGGAAAAGCTGCGCTTGAATCTTGCCAGAGCGATGGTTAAACGTCCTAAATTCCTGCTTTTGGATGAACCCACGGCTTCGTTAGATCAAGGATCTAAAGCATCGGTACGAGACATGATTATTGAATTGAAAAAGGGCGGTACGAGCATGATTGGCATTTTTCATGATTTGGACTTTATGGAAACTGTTGTAGATAAGGAATTTAATATGAGAAATGGTATCATGGTGGGAGGACATGCGTAATGAGAACCCATGAAGTATGGATAACAAACGCCAAGCTGATTTTACCTGAAGAAATCATAGAGGGACACGTACATATTCGACAAGGCAAGATAGCAGCCATTGTGACAGGGGAGATGAATGAGGTTGAATGCACGTCTTATGTTCAAGTGATTGATGCGGCTGGACTTCATCTGATGCCTGGGATTATCGAAACCCACAGCGATGCGATTGAGAAAGAAATCCAGCCTCGTCCGAACTCTGTATTTCCATTAGAAATGGCGATGCATGAGCTGGAAAAAAAGATGGCTGCGGTTGGCATTACCACCCTGTATCATTCTATCTGTTCGTCAGATGGTACGCCTGTTCGCAACGATAGAATGGTTGCCGATATCATTGAGTTTGCTGCCCGCAGACGCCAGGAGCCTTCTATGCTAAGACATCGTGTTCATCTTCGTTATGAAGTGACGAATGTGGCTGGCATCCCGATGGTGCAAGAGATGTTGGAGCTAGGTCAAGTTGATCTGCTTTCTTTCATGGATCATACGCCAGGGCAGGGTCAATACAAGACGAGAGAAACGCTGCGCGATTATCTCATCGGAACGGAGCACATGAGCACGGAAGAAGCGGAAGCTACCGTCGATCAACTGATTGCCTGCCAGCAGCAGGTAGATTGGGAGAAGCTCAAGGATTTAATCCAACTGGCTAAAGAGAAACGTGTACAGCTTGCGTCGCATGATGACGATACAGCAGATAAAGTTCAATTTATGAGAGAGCTTGGTATATGGATTAGTGAATTTCCGGTTAGCTTAGATGCCGCAAAAGCCGCAAAAGCTCAGGGTATGTACGTGAGCGTAGGGGCGCCGAATATTGTAAGAGGCGCTTCACATAACAAAAACTTACGAGCCATGGATGCCATTGAGGCAGGCGCCGTTGACATTCTGTGCTCAGATTACCATCCGCCATCATTGCTTCCTGCAGTAAGCAAAATCAGTGATACGGCCGTAGGGTTGGCACAAGCGGTTCGAATGGTTACATTGAATCCTGCACAGGCGTTAGGCATCGATCAAGAGTTTGGTTCAATTGAGGTTGGAAAAGTAGCGGATTTGGTTTTGGTGGAAATGAGAAACGGTTATCCACTCGTGCGTAAAACCTTAATCGCAGGTAAGTTCGTATACCAGTCGGATTATTTTCAAGTGCAGGGAGAGGAACTACGATGATTGATCTTCATTGTCACACACATATCTCCGACAATTCTTACTCGATCGAAGAGGTTATTGGCTTGGCCAAGGAGCAAGGCGTCCAGCATCTGGCCATTACAGATCATGATACGACGATAGGCTTACCCAGCGCCATTCTTCATGGAGCGAAATATGGCGTGAATATTATTCCTGGCATTGAAATCTCCGCTTACGATCATAAGCGCGGGGTACGCGCTCATATTTTGGGGTTGTTTGTTACACCTGGACATTCGGCGCTCTCCCAGCTGTGCGATCCATTGATCCAACGAAGGCATGAGGCCTCCTATGAGATGGTAGAGCAAATTATAGCCGCTGGCTACAACATTTCATGGCAGCAGGTTGGTCAGTATTCCGCCAGAGGTACTGGCGTGTACAAGCAGCATATTATGCATGCTTTGCTCGACGCTGGTTATACATCAACCATCTATGGTGAATTATATAAAAAGCTATTCGCCCGTGGCGATCAGGCCAAGGGGATCGCAAGAGGTCTTGCCTACCAAACCATCACCTACATCAATATGTTTGATGCGATTAAGGCGATAGCCGAGGCTGGAGGAATTCCTGTTCTCGCGCATCCTGGACAAATGGGCAATTTCCCAGCAATTCCAGAGTTAGTTGACGCAGGCTTGCAAGGAATTGAAGTGTGGCATCCTTCACATAATCAGGCAGCGGAACAGCAAGCCAAAGATGCTGCGGACGCTTTTAATCTTTTACAAACGGGAGGTTCGGACTTTCATGGCTTTTATACCGATTCTCCAGGTTTCCCTCTGGGTAGCAAAAGTCCTGGCAAGGCAAATCTAGAAGCATTGATGAGCAGAGTAGGCAAGCACCTATAACTTGAATTGTATTAAAAGAAAAAACCACCCTTGGCAGGATGGTGAAAATGCGAAACTTATTGAAGTTAGTGCTGCGTACAAGTCTGATCTTAGAGCTATGAAGCTGAGGTTGGGGAGGACTTGGACGCAGCACTTCTTTTTGATTCTCCAGATAAGGAAAAGTAGGTCCACATGCGCAGCAGCCGCTCAACTGGCCCCGAGTCAAAGCGTGTTAAATACCAACGACTGGCAAAGAGCTGTGCCGCATAGATAGCAAGTGCGAGCGCACATCCTGCGATAACGCCGATCTTGCCGAACCATCCAAGCCCGTAGCCGTAAAAGAGCGTCGTGCAGATGATCGTTTGCAGCAGATAATTCGTCAAGGATAGCTTCCCGACGGCTTCGAAGCGTAGAAGCCAAGGCGAAGACTTCGCTGCCATGTATAGCGCGGCAAAGGCGAATATATATCCAAATGATAAGAGGCTCGCGCCGATCATCTCACCTGCTGCACTCCAACCTTGCCCTGGAAATAGGTGCTTTAGGGATTTCAGGAGCAGTCCTGCGGGAAGGAAGAGCAACATTCGTTTTAAATAAACGAGCCGCTCGTCATCCGGATTCTGGAACCATTGTTTCTTTGCGGCATACATACCAAATAGAAATAATGGTGCAGCAATGAGTGGAGCGAACAGCAGCGCGATGAGAATAAATAAGCCATCCATACCAAGCGGATCTGAAGTATTCCGGTGGTGCTTGATTTCTTCGTAGGTGCCCGTTCCATAAATATGGATTGTTTCCTTGACGTATGTTTCCATACGAGTGCTGCTATCCTTCGTGGAAGGATGATTTGGATCTTCAGGCGCAAACCCGAGCATGCCGGACAGCGACAATAGGATCAGCCCCCATATTAGCAGCGTTTTGGCCTTCCGATTCATAAATAGGAGCAGAAAAAAGCCCATGCAGCCATAAAAGGTTAAGATATCGCCTTCCCACAAAAAGTTGGCATGCACAGCGCCAATAGCGAACAGGAGAAGAAACCGGCGGGACAAATATCGTTTCGGTTTCAAACCTTTGCGCTCTAGATTCTCTTTCATCTTAATAAGCCCAAAGCCGAATAGGAATGTGAAAATCGGCATGAAACTGCCCTCGACGAGAATGTTTACGAGAATTTTTGCAATCGAATCTGGTTGAGATAAGGAATAGAACTGCATTTCGTCCTTTCCCCATATCCCATATTGAAAAATAAGCATGTTTGCCATCAAAATGCCCAATAAGCTGAATCCCCGCATGCCATCGACGATTCGCATTCTGTGTTGTCGTTCAACCAAATCTATCACCTCGACCATAATATAACATGACAGATTGAAGACCAGCTAAAGCTTATCTTAATTTTGGCTTAACACGGAGGAGCAGCGTTTAGCTCGAATTAAGGTTTATTCGGTATAATACCTTTGGAGGGATTTCATGCACAACGCAAAAATATTATTGATCGATGATGAGAAGTCGATTGTTCAATTGATTGAAATGGTATTGCGCAAAGAGGGGTTTCGTCATATTTATTCAGCAGGGACGGGGCAGGAAGCGCTCATGCTGCTTGCCAAGCACGGGGCGGATATTATTTTGTTGGACGTTATGCTGCCCGACCTAACCGGATTCGAACTGTGTCCGAAAATTCGTGAGCTATCGGATGCGCACCTTATTTATTTAACAGCAAGAACGTCCGATCTTGATGTACTGACCGGTTTTGCTACTGGTGGAGATGATTATGTGACCAAACCGTTCAATCCGCTCGGAATCGCGGCAAGAATCAAGGCAAGGCTGCGAAGAGGCGTTCAATCTTCGATACAGCGGACAGAGGACACCCGGAACCGATATGACTTTGGAGCGTTCGTGTTGGACGAATATGCAGGGGAGCTATTAGTGAATGGCGACTCGGTTCCTTGTCCAGCCCAGGCGTATCAATTGCTGCAGTTTTTGTGTAAAAATCCGAATATCGTTTTCTCCAAGTCGCAATTATATGATGCGGTATGGGGAATCGGGGGAGTCGGAGACGACAATACGGTGATGGTTCATATCCGCAAAATTCGCGAGCGGATTGAACCGGACCCAAGCGAGCCTCGTTATCTGGTAACGGTACGCGGGCTTGGCTATAAATTAATGAAGGAAAAAAACGGATGAGACAGATCAGAAGGAGGCTTGCCATTCACTTCACTGTTCAGTTTTTTTTCTTATGGGTGTTTGTTATGGTTACCTTGATAGCAGCCCTGCTCTTGATCATTCAATATTTAGTGAATCAAGATTTGAAAAGAAACTTTCCTTCAGGGGCCATGGATACCATTATCACGGAAACTGTCTTAAAAGGCGGGGACCTAACAATCCCTTCACGGTGGATTTCGCGTCTTACTGAGCGGGGCTACTGGCTGCAAGTCTTAGACGGCAACGGACAAGTTATTTATTCGGCAAACGTGCCTGCACAGTTAAAAACATCTTATGGTGTAAGCGATCTTCTCCAAATCCAAGAGACAGGACACTATGAGGTATTTCGAGTAATGACGAAGCTGGATACGACAGAAGGTAAGCCGTTTCTTTATATGCTCGGAAGCGAGGATCACGGGGCGGAGAGGCTGCAGGCCTGGTTAAGCTCCTATGTAGAGAATGGGCTGATCCGTTCTGATGCAGTCATAGAGCTTGAATCACAGCTTACGCAGTCCAAAGAAAATTTACAAATTATTGATGCTGGGGGACAAATTGTTCAAACGGTCGGCCCCTCGGTGCGCCAGGAGCCTTACCGTCCTCTGGACTTGATCTCGATGCAGTCGGAACCTGGTAGCTATCCATCGAACATGTCCTTTTATTACGACCAATCTTCGGGATATATCTGGATTCTGCAAGTTCCCAAGGAAGGGGGCGCTTTTGCCAGCCAGCCCATCCTTCATGATGTCATCCTAGTGCTTGTCATTTCGGGCCTATTCGTGCTGCTGCTGACCTTCGCTTTCGCAGTATGGCACGGTTACCGTTACGGTCAGCCGTTGCTGCTGTTTGCAGATTGGTTCGAGCGGATGGGACAGGGACACTATCATGAAGCATTAACCGAGAAGGACCGGAAGAAGGTGTTTCGTAAAAATGGCACAATCCGCTTGCGCTACCGGCTGTATAAAGAAGTCATTGCTGGCTTCTATGACATGGCTACAAAGTTGGACGCTTCGGAGCAGGAACGGGGGCGTTTAGAGAAGACGAGGGAGGAATGGATGACGGGCATCTCGCATGATCTTAGAACGCCATTGTCGACGATACAAGGCTATGGACACCTGCTAGAAAGCGGTCAATTTGAATGGACGGATGCCGAGCTGGAAGAGATGGGAAAGATGATCAGAGAGAAAGGGAACTTCATGCTTGATCTGCTTCAGGACTTCTCCTTAACGTTCCAATTAAAAAATAAAGCGATTAGCTTTCCACTCGAAGACATCGAACTGAATGAATTTGTGCGTCGCGTCGTGCTCAGGTATGTGAATGATGTAACCATTCAGCACGTTTCCTTTGTTTTTGAAGAGGAAGAAACGGATTTGATCGTGAAAGCCAATGCCAAGTGGTTTCAGCGGATGTTGTACAACTTGATTACGAATGCGGTCAAGCATAATCCAGCAGGTACGCTGATTAAGGTAAAGATGAGAAAAGAGGGGGATGCTGCTCTCATCGTCGTGGAAGATAACGGCAAGGGGATGGATGAGGAGACGAAACGGAATTTGTTCGAACGATATTACCGCGGTACGAATACGGAGGAAGGCACTGATGGAGCGGGACTTGGCATGAGCATTGCCAATGCGATTGTTACCGCACATCATGGCACGATCAAAGTGGAGTCCCAAATAGGCAGGGGGACGAGAGTTATTTTGCGGTTTCCTCAGGCCCCGTTTCGCAGCCCTGACACGGTTCATTAGATGAGCATCGAACCTGTGTTTAATAAAAAAATCTTCCTCATTTCATGCTGAGGAAGATTTTTTTATTAGCTTTTTATAGATTACCGATTATCTATTTTTTCCGGATACAGGTCATGGTTCATGAGTCGATGCTCAGCCATAGCTTCGTATTTGGTTCCAGGCTGTCCATAATTGCAATAAGGATCGATGGAAATACCGCCGCGTGGCGTGAATTTTCCCCATACTTCGATGTAGCGCGGGTCCATAAGGTCGATTAAATCATTCATGATGATATTGACGCAGTCTTCGTGGAAATCGCCGTGGTTCCTGAAGCTGAACAAATACAGTTTGAGCGATTTGCTCTCAACCATTTTAATGTTCGGAATGTAGGAGATATAGAGCGTTGCGAAGTCCGGCTGTCCCGTTACAGGACATAGGCTTGTGAATTCCGGGAAGTTGAATTTGACGAAATAAGCGCGGTCAGGGTGCTTGTTATCGAAGGCTTCCAATAATTTCGGGTCATAGTTGAAAATGTACTGGGTCCCTTGGTTACCTAACAAGGTAATGTCTTTCAAATCTGCGTGACTTCTTCCTGCTGACATGGGTAAAATCCCCTTTCTTTTCTAAACGAAAAGAAGACTCAGACGCTTGAAATCGGCTCTGTTTCAAACTAATAAACACGAAAAAAACGATACCTAGGGTACGTTTCTCCTTAGTTTTTTATAGAGGGAATTTGCGAACCTCTCCTATGAGCGTTAATAACTCGTAGATGTGTCTTCTTTAGTTTTCACTAGAAACTCTACCACAACCACTCAAAAAATGCATCAATAATATGTTAATACACATTATTTGGAAACGGAGGGTGCTTATAGCCAAGTCGAGGAGCGCCATTGTATACTGTCTATAAGCTTTATTTCCGCTGTTTTGCAGCAAGATAATTAGGATTCCGTAAGAAGGTTCAAAATGGTTTTTTAAATATCCGAATTGGGTAGGTAGGGTGAAATGAACCATGACAATTGTAAAAGGAAATTCTCTTAAAGATCCAGTGACTGCCCTTTTTGAACTTGCGCCAATCGGTGTAGTGATGATTGAGGAAAATGGTCAAATCTTAAAAGTAAATGCCATTTTCTCTCGATTTATTGGCTATACAGAAGAAGAATTACTTCAAATGAGTGTTCATGAGTTTACGCATCCTGAAGATCGCATAATTACAAGTAAGCGTCTTACCTTTATCGATCAAGCCCCAGCCACTTTTCACATGGAGAAACGGTATTTGCATAAAGAAGGGCATATTATTTGGGGGCTTGTTCAGGGATTAAGCAAAAACAGCGACATTTCACAACAACATACAACTAACTACATAGCATTGATTCAAGATATAACCCAGATAAAAAGACAAGAGGAAGAGTTAAGAGCAACGAAGGAGAAATACGAATCTTTCATTCAAAACTCATCCGATGCCATTATGATTTATGATTTAGAAGGCCATGTGCTGCAAGTTAACAAGGCTTTCACGCAATTATCTGGCTGGCAGGAAGATGAAGTAATGGGTGTGAAGCTGCCAATAACGTCTTCGGACCAACGATTAAAGTTTGAAGGGATTATTCATAAAGTAATTCTTGGCCAATTCGTACATAATTTAGAGACTGTACAAAAACATAAGGATGGAACGGATATAGAGGTGAGTATGTCCGTTTCGCCCATCAGAAATGTGCATGGAGATGTCATTATGCTGGCGGCTATTTTGCGCGATTTGACTGTACAGAAAGCGTTATCTCGTCAAGCCAAGCAGCATGAAGCTTCATTTAAACATCTTGTGGAAAATTGGCCGGATGCGTTCATGATTGTAAAAAAAGGCGTCTGGGTATATAGCAATCCGGCAGGTCTAGCCTTGCTTGGAGCGAGTCAAGCCGAGCAAGTGATAGGTCACTCTGTGTGTACTTTCCATGATCCCGAAGAACATCCGGATATTCAGAAGCGGTTAGCAAAGGGCCATCAAGGTAAAATTTACCGTGCGCAGCTTCAGAAATTTACACGTTTGGACGGTCAGACCATCCACGTTGAAATGACGAGTATACCTGCTGTTTATGAGGATGAGCCCGCTTTTCATCTGCTGCTTCGCGATGTGACAGAACATATCAAAACCGAAGAGCTAATGCGTGTATCGGATAAACTTAACGCCGTCGGACAGTTGGCGGCTGGCATCGCTCATGAGATCCGTAATCCGTTAACGGCTATTAAAGGTTTCGTTCAGCTTACGCAAATCAGATACCCAGACTCCCATCATTATTTTGACATTATTAGATCAGAAATAGAGCGCATCGAACTTATTACGGGGGAGCTCCTTCTTTTAGCGAAGCCCAGTCTTAAGACCGAACAAGCGATGGATTTATGCGAAATCATTAATCAAGTGAGTCCTCTAGTAGAAACACAAGGGATGCTGAATAATGTGCAAATCGTACGCGATTTCAAGGCAAATCACCTTGCTGTTCTATGCGATAGTAATCAGTTGAAGCAGGTGTTTATCAATTTACTTAAGAATGCCATCGAAGCGATGCCAAGCGGTGGAGAAATCAAAATTGTAGTCGAGCTAGAAGAAGGAAATATTAAAGTGACCATTACGGATCAAGGTCCTGGCATTCCTTTCGATCAGTTGAGCAGTATCGGACAGCCTTTTTTTACAACGAAACTAAATGGTACAGGCCTGGGTCTTGTTGTTAGTTATAAAATTATTCAAAATCACGGAGGGACGATTTCCGTTGAAAATATGCCCGATCAGGGCGCCGCTTTCACCATTAAGCTGCCTCGTGTAGGTTCAGATTCCGGGGATTCGCATTGATGCCTGTTCGGTTAGCGTGTAAAATAGAAAGTAGATTAGGTGAGAGTGAGATGGAGGTAACAAAGGTTGAAGGCGTATCTAGAGCTATTGCAAGACATCTTAGACAACGGCACGAGAAAAGAAGATCGTACAGGAACCGGAACGATCTCGGTATTTGGAAGGCAACTTCGTTTTGACCTATCCAAAGAATTTCCATTACTAACGACCAAAAGAGTGCCCTTTCGATTAATTGCCAGTGAATTACTGTGGTTTATTAAAGGCGATACCAATATTCGCTATCTGCTTCAGCATAACAACCATATTTGGAATGAATGGGCGTTTAAGAAATGGGTAGAAAGCGTTGATTATTCTGGACCGGATATGAGTAACTTTGGTCTTCGTTCGCAGCAGGACGAGTCGTTCAAGCAGGAATATGACATGCAAATGAGCATATTCGTTCAGCGTATACTGGAAGACGAGGTCTTTGCGGGGCAATATGGTGAATTAGGGGACGTTTACGGTAAACAATGGCGAGATTGGACAACGCGGCAGGGAGGAACGATTGATCAACTGAAAGAGGCTATTCACACGATCAAGACGAATCCGGATTCCCGTAGAATCCTTGTATCGGCTTGGAACCCCGAAGATGTGCCGAGCATGGCGCTCCCGCCATGTCATATGTTGTTCCAATTTTATGTGGCGGAGGGCAGGCTGTCTTGTCAATTGTATCAACGAAGCGGAGATACGTTTCTTGGCATCCCTTTCAATATTGCCAGTTATGCGCTTTTAACCCATCTGATTGCTCATGAGTGCGGCCTTCAAGTTGGAGAGTTCGTACATACGATCGGAGATGCTCATATTTACACGAATCACCTTGAACAAATTCAGACGCAGCTCGGTCGCGAACCGCGAGATCTGCCAACCCTCAAGCTGAATGCAGATGTGAATTCGGTGTTTGAGTTTGAAATGAGCGACATTGAGATCGTCGACTATCATCCACATCCAACGATTAAAGCTCCCGTAGCTGTATAATTATAATGAACGGAAGGACGTGAGCTTGTTATGAGTATCTCATTTATTTTTGCGATGGATCGGAATCGAGCGATTGGTATCAACAATAAGCTGCCTTGGCATTTACCGGCGGATTTGAAATTTTTTAAATCAGTTACAATGGGGCATCCCATCCTTATGGGGCGCAAAACGTATGAATCCATCGGTAAACCGCTACCTGGCAGACGCAATATTATATTGACACAGAATGCGGAGTTCCAAGCGGAGGGGTGCGAGGTTGTTCATTCCGTTGATGAAGTGGTGGGAATGTTCCGTGACGAAGAGCTATTCGTGATCGGCGGCGCGGAAATTTTCAAGCTGTTGGCTGTCAACGTAGAGCGTAAGTATGTTACTTACATTGATGATGAGTTTGAGGCGGATACCTATTTTGCTGAAACAGACTTATCGGAATGGACATTAGTTTCTACGGAACAAGGCGAGCGCAATGAGAAAAATCCATACGACTATTACTTCCGAATCTATGATAGAAAGAAGGCTTAGTCCATGAAATATTTCGCTGTATTCCTGCAAATGAAGGATGAAGAGTTGAGTAAACAGTATCGTCCCGAGCATCTCGTCTATTTAGAGAAGCTCAGAAATGAAGGGAAGATATATGCGAATGGACGCTTTGTAGATGGCTGGGGAGGTCTTGTGATTTATAAGGCCGAGACGTTGGAGGAAGCGAAGATACTCGCTGAGGAAGATCCGATTGTAAAAGTGGGAGCTAGACATTGCCAAATTCATGAATGGGAACTGGTTATTGCTTAAAATCAAAAATCCCCGAGATGCCTCTGCCTGAGCAGAGGGTTCTCGGGGATTTGTTTTATTTGCGTTTTCTCACGAGTGAAACGATTAAGGCTAAAGCGCCTAATACGACTGCTGCGATTGACAGATACAGCGCCGTATTGGAAGAAGAAGAGGAAGAATTACTACCCTCAGCTGCTTTTCCAGTCTTTGTTTGACCATGGCTGTCTGTAGTTGTTCCGCCAGCTGCTTTTGCTTTAACCGTTGTTACAGATGCAGGTTTATCTGCTCCGTCAGCGCCAACCCATTCGACAACACTGCCATCTTTGTAAGTTTGGTAGGCTTTCCAGACGATTTGTGTAGCAGCATCCGCTACTTTACCTTGCATATTGAAATCGCCGAATTCCGTGCTAGCTAATCCGTCTCCAGCAGCTTTCCAGATGACGCCTGTGATTTTACCTGAGGTATCTTTGGTAATTTCATAAGTCCAACCTGCTTTAGGTTCAAAGCGGGAAATCGCAACGGAGTCTAATGGGAACTTCACTTCTACTTTAACAGTTGGAATTTCTTTCTCACTTGGAACACGCACGGTGAATTTCTCGTAAGTGCCTTGTGTTGTTTCTTTCGGGTATACCACGACATGGGCGCTTGCAATTCCAGCAAGCAACATGGAGCAAACAAGTAAAAGAGATAGATTTAACATTAATTTTTTTAACACAGTTTGTATTCCCCTTTCGAATCAATAGCTTATATCATGAAGTCCATCTTACCTGAACGACAAGTAAAACCATATGACTCGAACGGGCTATTTATTCGACTAATTTTGTCCTTTTCGTGTCAAACCGAATTTAATAGCGAAAGCTGTGAGCTGAACACGATTTTCAAATTGAAGCTTCTCTAAAATATTTTTCATGTGATTTTTGACGGTGTGTTCCGAGATCAGAAGAATTTCAGCGATTTGTCGATTGTTGTTGCCCATTGCCACATAAGTGGTGATTTCTTGTTCGCGTGTGGTGAGCATAGCAGGATTGGGGCCGATCGAATCGGCTCGGATTGGTGCCCGGAAGCGATGGAATAGCTTGTCCGCCATTAGCCGGGCGACTTCCGAATTATCATCCAGCAAAGCATGCAGATAAGTAAGCCACTCGTCGGGATCCATGTTTTTGAGGAGATACCCTTGTGCCCCGAATTGCAGGGCTGTGAAGAGGTCGGCTACGTCATCAGAAACGGTCAGCATGACGATGCGAGTCGATGCATGCAATTGTTTAATGCGGCGTGTGGCTTCAAGGCCATTTACAGGAGTCATATGAATGTCCATGAGGACAACGTCGGGTTTGAGCTCATTACATAAAAGAACGGCTTCTTCACCGTTAAAAGCTTCACCGACAATGAAAAAGGCGGAATCCGGTTCTAGCATACTGCGGATGGCTTTACGAGCTAAGGGGTGATCGTCTGCGATAAGAACGCGATAAGGCTGCTTGGCTACCATTAAGCTTTCCTCCTTAAACTATACACGTCAAGCCTAGTGCCACTAGGCAAATCTTCCGTTCCACTTGCGCGCAGTTCCAGTGATGCGCCAAGTTCAGCGGCTCGCTTATGCATTAATTCGATGCCATATTTCTTGCTACTCAACGCGTCTTCAAGTAACCCACAGCCGTCATCCGTGATGGTTAACCTCCATCCCATAGGAGAGACCTCGAACACAATCGTGGCTGATGTTGCCATGGAGTGCTTGCGAATGTTCGTGAAGGCTTCTTGAATGATACCGAACAGCTGTACTTCTTCTGCTGAACTAAAGCTATTTTCGGTTAGCGTAATCGTCTTCTGCAATTCAATTCCCGTCACAAGCTGCCAATCCTGCAGCCAGGTATGAATGCGTTGTTTGAAGCCCGTGCCTTCCTCAGGAGGTGTCCGTAAATTGAAAATAGCTTGGCGAAGC
This sequence comes from Paenibacillus sp. SYP-B3998, assembly GCF_010820665.1. Classification (GTDB taxonomy): domain Bacteria; phylum Bacillota; class Bacilli; order Paenibacillales; family NBRC-103111; genus Paenibacillus_E. Next base: position 26,477 of record NZ_JAAIKC010000008.1, read on the forward strand.
GAGTTATCAATCTCCGAGACGGCACCTCTTGCCTCTTCCAGATGACCTTGTTTCAATTTCACATTAAGAAAGAAAAGCGTTTGAGCCAGATCATCATGCAGTTCTCTCGCTAGCCGCTCACGCTCTTCGTAAACAGCTCTGCGAGCCTCCCCCGCAGCCAATTTTTCGTTCGTACGTTCAATGCTCTGAAACATCCATGAAGCGAAAAGATAGGATAGTAGGAAGGTAATGACTGTAATCGTGAAATTTCCTGCTTCCATCGTTAAATAATTCAATAGAAATTCATGCCGTATATACTCAAAGCCGCCGATTATGAGGACAGGCAATAAGATGGTAAACAATTTCAGTGTGCGCAGCGACATCGTATCCATTTGCTCCTTTAATAGACCTAGTAGTTGGAATGGTTTCTATTATAACAGGATAAAAATTAGAATTCTTCACAAAAAACAAGGGATCATCTTCTCAATCATGCACACGTGTGCTACATTATTAGTAATTCGTGGCACGAGATCAAAGCAGTTGGAGGGAATTCTATGTGGAAAGCGATCATGCAGCAGAAAAAAAGCTGGGGCGGGTATGTTGGTTTCATTATACTCCTGCACATTCTGGGACTCATTGGTTTGTATACGGTAGCAAAGACAGCGCCTGCTTTCTGGGCTATCGGTTTGCTTGCTTACACACTCGGTGTACGTCATGCTTTTGATGTTGATCACATTGCCGCTATTGATAACACCGTGCGCAAGCTTGTTCAGCAAAAGAAAAATCCGCTTGGTGTTGGTTTTTACTTCTCGCTAGGACATTCTTCGGTAGTTTTCCTGATGGCGATTGCAACCGCATTCTCCGTCCAGTGGGCAGCGCGGGAACTTCCTTGGTTACAACGATTCGGTGGGGTTATCGGTGCTTCAGTGTCCGGTTGCTTTCTTGTTATAATCGGTATTCTAAATTTACTTATCCTTATGAACTTGTATCGCTTGTTTAAGAAATTTCGCAATGGGGAACATAGCGACGATGAGTTTGAGGAATTGCTTCAATCCAGAGGATTCATTGCAAGAATGATGAAACCGTTATTTCGTTTTATTGGGAAAAGTTGGCATGTTTATCCACTCGGTTTCTTGTTCGGTCTCGGGTTTGATACAGCAAGTGAAATCGCTTTGCTTGCGATCTCAGCGAATGCTGCTAAAGATGCGATTCCGTTCATCGGTGTAATCTCACTTCCGCTGCTGTTCGCTGCGGGAATGAGCCTTTTTGATACAGCCGATGGCATGTTCATGACTAGGGCCTACCGCTGGGCCTTTCATACGCCCGTTCGCAAATTGTACTATAATTTAACAGTGACCACCTTGGCTGTCATCGCGGCACTTATTATCGGTGTAGTCGAGTTAGCTCAGGTTCTCTCCGAAGAGATTGGTATGGAGGGTACCTTCTGGACGTGGCTGCAGGATTTGGATTTTGGAACCCTGGGTTATGTTCTTGTCGGATTGTTTGTCTTGGCATGGGCGATTTCGGTTGGTATTTGGAAATGGATGAGAATTGAAGAACGATGGAATGCCAAAGTGTAAGAAGGAGAGCGGTAGCCGCAGTTAACATACTGAAGGCTATCGTTTTTTATTATGTCAAATAATGGAACGTTAATATTTCGTTAAGGGGAACCTAAAAAAAGGATTTTGCCGAATTACGTTGAAAGTAGTCTACTGATCTTTTTAACACCATTAAAGAAAGTAGGACTTATATGATTGAGTTTCAGCACATTTCCAAAGTGTATCCTAACGGAACGGTAGGACTGAACGATATTAACTTGACGATTCACCCCGGTGAATTTGTGGTTATCGTAGGGCTTTCGGGCGCCGGTAAATCCACCTTGCTTCGTTCCATTAACCGTTTGAATGAGATTACAGACGGTCAGATTCTAATTGATGGTAAATCCATTACTTCTGCAAAAGGTTTGGAACTACGTCGGATGCGTAGAGACATCGGAATGATTTTCCAAAACTTTAATTTAGTCAAGCGTTCTTCTGTCTTGCGTAACGTCTTGTCGGGTCGTGTAGGCTATCATTCGACATTGAAAACACTCCTGGGACTTTTCCCAAAAGAAGATATTGATTTGTGCCTGAATGCACTGGAGAGAGTAAACATTCGCGAAAAGGCTTATTCACGCGCTGATGAATTGTCCGGTGGTCAACAACAACGTGTATCCATCGCCAGAGCGCTTGCTCAAGAGGCCAAAATCATATTGGCAGATGAGCCTGTGGCATCCTTGGATCCATTGACAACGAGACAAGTGATGGATGACTTGAAGCGGATTAACCAAGAGCTAGGCATTACAACGATTGTCAATTTGCACTTTATTGATTTGGCGAGAGAGTATGCAACTCGCATTATCGGTCTACGCGCTGGACAAGTCGTGTTCGACGGCCCAGTTTCTGAAGCGACAGACGCCAAATTCTCAGAAATTTATGGACGTGCCATTCATGAAGACGAGCTTCTGGGAGGGAACGCGTAATGAAGGGAGCCCCTCTTAAGCGTCCCGATCGTACTAAATTCTATTTGAACATGACGATAGTCGTTCTGCTGCTCGCTTGGAGCGCTTACAAGACAGACGCAAGCTTGATCAATTTGATCACGAATTCAGATCAAATGTTCCAAATTGTGTGGGAGATGCTCCCGCCCAACCTTAGCTACATGTCAACCATTTGGGAACCGATTCTGGAAACGATTCAAATGGCGATTATTGGTACAACCATTGGGGCGATACTAGCCATTCCAATTGCTTTTTTTGCCTCTCAAAATGTGTCGAAATATCCAGTCCTCTATTATCCGGCTCGATTCATATTGAACTTGTTCAGAGCGATTCCTGAGTTGCTCTATGCAACTTTGTTTGTGACGATCTTCGGTATCGGACCTTTGGCAGGGGTGCTAGCGTTGGTTGTATTCTCTTTTGGTATTGTATCCAAGCTTCTATATGAATCCATTGAAGCTATCGATCCAGGACCGCTAGAGGCGATGACAGCCGTAGGTGCAAATAAATTACAGTGGATACATTACGGTGTTATCCCGCAGGTTACGTCGGCTTTCATCAGTTATTTTCTATATACATTTGAAGTGAATATCAGAGCTTCAGCGATTCTTGGTATGGTGGGAGCAGGGGGCATCGGCTTCTTGCTTGAGAGATCCCTCAATCAGTTCCGCTACGATAATACAGCGATGATTGTCCTCGTAACCTTTATCGTCGTAATGATTATTGATTACGTCAGCAATAAAATTAGGGAGAAATGGCTATGAACCCTGTAAAACCGGCTCGCGAACGAATTCGCTTTTGGCTCATCGCAATCGTTATTGTAATTATTTATGTTTGGTCTATTCAGGGAATTCACTTTTCTTCCATTAAAGAAACAGCTGGTGAATTTACGGTAGCCATCTTTAAAGGCTTGTTTCATCCCGACTGGGGTTATGTATATATGCCTGAGGGAGAGGACTTGCTCCGCGGTATCTTAGACACGCTGGCTATCGCGATTTTAGGAACATTCATTTCAGCAGTCCTATGCGTGCCGTTTGCTTTCTGGGCAGCGACAAATATGAGTGTAAGAAAATGGATTTCTGGCTCGGGTAAGTTTGTACTGACTTTTATCCGAACGTTCCCGGAGCTCGTACTTGCCGTAATGTTCATTAAAGCCGTCGGACCTGGCGCATACGCGGGTGTTCTGGCACTTGGATTGCATTCTATCGGAATGCTGGGGAAGCTGTACTCTGAGGCTATCGAAAACATGGACAAAGGACCTACAGAGGCGCTGGTCGCTTGTGGCGCGAATCGGCTGCAAATGTTATGGTTTGCCGTTATTCCACAAGTACTGCCTGAATTTTTCTCATTCACCTTATATCGCTTCGAAATTAGCGTTCGCTCCGCTGCGATTCTTGGAATCGTTGGAGCAGGGGGGATCGGTACACCGCTCATCTTCGCTCTGGAAGCCCGTTCCTGGCCACGTGTAGGAATCATTATTCTAGGTATCATTGTAACGGTAACCATTATCGATTACATTTCCTCCTACTTGCGTAAAAAGCTCGTTTAAGCGAGCAGCATAAAAGAAGCCATCCTAAGTTGGTGGCTTCTTTTTTTCTTTTCCCCCAAATGTGACTACATTAAGTGCGGGCTAGCCTCTTGGCGAACAGATCAATAGGATTTGAACGTCTATCTTCTGTGCTTTCAGGTTCATGCAGGGTGGATGAGGCGCTGCTCTCCAGCACTTCAATTTCTCTAATACATTCAATGGGAATTAATACATTCTGGATTTTGATGAGCTGGAAGGCTTTGTAATAATTTGAGATTGTACCTACAAGGGTATGTGCCCCGCAAGTAATTTTAACCTGTTCCTTACAAATAATGAGCCATTCAAACATCAAAATTCACCTCTCTACTATACTATGACAAGCAGAAGTGTGTATTCGTCACATGAGGGCGAAAAATAATTTTCATAAATACAAAAAAGCGTACCTTTTGGTCACGAAAGACCTGGAGGTACGCTCTTTTTATAATGAAAATTATTATTTCTTCTCGCCTGCTACTGCTTTGCCATATTCACGAACGATATCGAATTTCTTGTCATCGGATACTACGTAACCTTGGTGAGAGTAAACTTCTTGAATGATTTTTTTGCCTTCTTCGTTCTTACCGATTGCGATGAATGCATCTTGAAGTTTCTTAACCCACTCAGCGCTCATGTCGGAACGAACGGAGATCGTATCATTAGGAATAGGTTGTGTATAAAGAACAACTTTGGTTTTGTCGAAAATGTCTGGCTTGTCTTTTTTCACAGTATTACGAGCATCTTCAAAGATCGCTGCTGCATCTGTGTCACCGTTCAGAACGGAAAGAACGCCTTTATCGTGGCCTTTAACTGTGATGCCTTTTACGTCTTTCTCAGGATCTACGCCAGCTTTTTTGACTTCAGCTGCTGGCCATACATAACCTGCGGAAGAAGTAACGTCCTGCCAAGCAATAGTTTTGCCTTTCAGGTCTTTAACATCTTTAATCGGTGAATCTGCTTTTGTAATGATCATTGCGCGGTAGAAGTCAACGAGATCCTTTGTGTTACCGCCTGTTTTTGGGTCTACACCAAAGCGTTGTGCTTGAAGAATAACTTCAGCTGCGCCTTTTTCTTTGGCTTGTACGTATGCGGTAGGAGGCAAGAAGCCTACGTCTACTTGTTTGGATGCCATAGCTTCTACGATTGTGTTGTAGTTAGTAGATACACTAACTTTTACAGGAATTTTCAATTGATCAGTCAAAAGTTTCTCAAGCGGTTTTGCTTTTGCTTCCAGCGTTTCAGCACTTTGGGATGGCACGAATTGAACTTTTAGTTCTTTTGGCGCATAATTTTTAGCGGATGTTTCTTTTTTTGCACACCCAGCTGCTAAACCAGCTACCACCACTAAAGACAAACTAATTGCTGCAAACTTTTTAATCATGTTTTGACCTCCGTTTAATTATTTACAATGACACAAGAAGTAATATAACATTAACACAGTAGTTATGGAAGATGGTGTAAAGTATTTGTTAATGTGACAGAATCCCTGTGAATTGTTACAAAATAATGGCATTTAGGAGTGAAAAAATGGTCGGAAAACAGAGCTCTGAGACATGTGTAATTACAATATTAGAAACGAGTGATCTGCATGGCAGCATGCTGCCCATCCACTATGCAAATAATAAGTCTAACGACGTAGGTCTGTCGAAAATTGCGACATTAATTGCTGACGAACGCAGGAAAGAACAAAATGTGATTTATATTGATAACGGTGATCTCATTCAAGGAACTCCGCTTGCTTATCATCATGCAAGATTGGACAATACGCCGATAGACCCCATGGTGTTGGGCCTTAATTACTTGCAAGCTGACGCAGCGGTTCTTGGCAATCATGAATTTAATTATGGGCTTGATGTATTAGGGAAAGCAGTGAAAGAATCACACTTTCCATGGTTGTGCGCAACCGTTGTGGATGCGGCAAGCGGAGAACCTTTTCTAGGAAAGCCTTATTTGATCAAAGAACTGCCCAATGGCGTCAAAATAGGAATTTTAGGTCTGACAACGCCTTATATTCCAAATTGGGAAAATCCGAATCATATTCAAGGGCTGCGATTTGAAGATGCGGTACAAACGGCAACGAAGTGGGTTCCTATAATGAAGGAGCAAGAACATGCGGATGTGGTTATCGTTTCCTATCACGGAGGGTTTGAAAGAGATCCTGGGACAGGCGCACCAACCGAACCGCTAACAGGCGAAAATCAAGGGTATCGGCTGTGCACAGAAGTGGAAGGAATCGATGTTTTGCTTACGGGACACCAACACCGGAGTATCGCTGATATCGAGATCAATGGCGTTGTGATTGTACAGCCGGGAAGCTTGGGCGCCACACTTGGCAAAGTCCAGGTGGAACTGGTCCAAAGCGATGGAAAGTGGCTGCTTAATGCTAAGAAGTCCGAATTGATTTCAGTCGTGGGTGTCGATGCGGATCCGAAGCTGGTTGAGCTTGTTAGTGAGTACGAGGCAAAGACGCAGAAGTGGCTCGATCAACCGATTGGCAAGCTAACAGGCGATATGCTGGTTAAGGACCCGATGCAAATTCGTTTGAAAGATAGTGCACTCATAGAATTCATTAATAAGGTTCAGATGGAGTTATCTGGCGCGACTATTTCCAATACAGCTCTGTTTGATAACATATCGCCTGGCTTTCCCGCGGATATCACGATGAGAGATATCGTATCTAACTATATTTATCCGAACACACTGAAGGTAATTCGCATTACAGGACAAGACATCAAAGATGCATTAGAGCAATCGGCGGAGTACTTTGAACTTGCACCGGATGGGGCGATCCAGGTAAGCGCCAAATTCCGAGACCCGAAGCCTCAGCACTATAACTATGATATGTGGGAAGGGATTTCTTATAAAATCAATCTATCCCGTCCTGTTGGCACTCGCGTTATCGAGCTTGATTATGCTGGTAAACCGCTTGATTTATCCGCTTCGTTTGAGGTGGTCATGAACAACTACCGCGCCGGTGGCGGCGGAAACTATGCCATGTTCCAGGACAAGCCTGTTGTTAAAGATATTCCGACAGATGTAGCTGAGCTTCTTGCAAGCTATATCATGGAAAGAGGCACGATTGAAGCAACGATCAATAACAATTGGGAAGTCATCTGGGATTAAACAGCCAAAGCCACTTACAAGCTTGGAGCATCTGCTCTTGCTTGTAAGCGGCTTTTTGGCATGGTGCTTACTCGTTCTCACGAATGTATGCTCGATCGCCAGATCGAGGGTTGTAGTATACTCTGTAGGTTAATCCGTCCTTGGGATCAATAAATACTTCAGCGGTCCACACGAAGCCATGAGATGGCTTATTCGAATGCGCCGTTTCCTTGCTTTGGTATCGTTTATCATAGACGAACCAGCCAAGAAGAAGTAGAACAATAAAGCCGATGAACCATAATCCATACATAAGAACAAGTGGGGCGAGGCTGTTCATAACCTACGCGTGCGAACGGCTGTTCCGTAAGCGACGATCTCACTCATATTCTGGCCGATATCGCCACTGTCAAAACGCATCATAACAATAGCGTCGGCACCCATGGCCGCTGCATTTTTGACCATCCGATCCATGGCTTGACGACGTCCGTCCTCAACCATCTGAGTGTACTGAGTCACCTCTCCGCCTACAAGACCTTTGAGAGAAGCCAGAATATCTCCGCCAATGCCTCTAGCGCGAACAACGACTCCGAATGCGCTTCCGAGCACCTCAGTTACCTCATAACCCGCAATGCCTTCTGTTGTAGCTACAATCATGATTAAATCGCTCCTTTTTAATAAAAAAATAGTCTATGCTCCATGGCTAGGGGATTAGATAGTATTAACTTAGTACGAATGAAAAAGCAGGGGGTTCCAAGAATGAACATGATTGAATTATGGCCTGAAGCATCCAATTGCATTCATGGCGACGGGAAGCACACCGTGGAGTTCGCGCGCGATATCCGCGCGCTGCTTGGCGCCAGTGGTGTGGTCATCAAGCGTTGGACGAGAAGTGAAGATTCTAAGACCTGCCAAGGATAGTCCAGGAAGATGACGACGACTGGCCCCCAAAATCACTTACTCTTAGTCCTTTCTCTTTAGGAGAGAATCAATATAACCATTCTTTCACTTGAGGAAGGATTGGAAATATGAGTAAATAGAGATGTAGCCGGCCGGCTTATTCCTGAGGAAAGGAGTGATCAAAGTGATTACAACAACAACAGAGGTGGTCTCTGCGTAAGCGGAGGCAATCGTTTTACGGAGGCCGAAAGGCCTCCCAATAATTTTTACATAACGAGTAGACAGCAAGAAGCTTTTTACATATAATGAGAATTATGAACCATCATGAACACCAACCAATACAAAGTGAAGGGAGTGTATTTCAATGAACAAGATGAACACAATGACAGTAGCGATGATTGCGGCAGCCGCAGAGGTACTCGTCTCCTAACTGAATATCATTCGTGGAATAACCGTTCACCTGAATTTTGTATAATTGCATATACAACCGGCAGGCACGATTATGATCGTGTTTTTTTTATTCCATTTTTTGAGAATGGTAGGAGGTTTAGGGGCGATGAAGATACTCTCTGCAAATCAGACAAAGTTTACTTTGATCTACACATTTGAGGAGGTTCTCATCCATGAGTTACAAGAACGGGAAGGACGTTCTTCCCCCAAACCTATTAAAACAATTACAAGAATATATCCAAGGTGAAATTGTATATATCCCTAAGAAAGAGCAGAAACGCGCAGGATGGGGAGAAAACAACGGAACTCGAGTTATTATTGAGCGTAGAAATCGTGAAATTTTTCGTTTGTATCAGAATGGTTCCACAGTGATGGAACTGATCAAAGTCTTTCATCTTTCTGAAGACAGCATTCGCAAAATTATCGTGAAAACTCGCGAACTAACTGCAAATCAAGCGTAGAAACAGCGACCATAGGGTTGCTGTTTTTTTTTATGTTCAAATATCGAAATATCTAGTTCATATAGCTTTTTAACCTAACATATTTTCGTGCGTCGTACATGACATGTTATAATGAAACCTGACTAACAGCAGGAGTTGATTGTATGGGGCTCGGGAAGATCTATCGGAACTACTTAAAAAATAATTTGTTTATGAGGCTGCTACTTCTGTTCTCTCTAATTACGGTGATCACAATTATTTCGTTCTCCTATTTCATGTATCACTCCATGTCACAAGCTGCGCTCAATCGAGAACTGGATACACAGAAGAAAGCAATGGCTAACGTAACTAATTATTTGGGCGATAAATATGAAGCGGCGCAATCGATTCTGTTCGGCTTATATCGGGATAGCTCGCTGTCTGCGGGAGTGTCCTTTATGCTTCAGCATCCCTTCCAGGAGTATGTGCAGCATGGTCTCGAACAGTATAATTTAGGCGGAAACAGCACGTGGAAGGATGGCTTGCAATATTTCAAAAATCGTTTGGAAGACGATGGAGATATTCGCAATTTGATGCTGTACAGCGTAGATCAACAGGTTTTGTATGTGTTAAGTCAAGATCGGCAGCTAAGGATAGCCTCTGCCAACGCGGCGCATTCTTACATTCCTGAAGCAATGGCGTTGGATAATAAGAGTGTGTCGTTGCCGAATGTTTGGCTGCGAGAAGCCGCCAACCAGTGGGATAATCATTTGTATTCGATACGTTCGCCTATTAACGATAAACAAACCTTAAAAAATATAGGTCAACAGGTTGTATATTTTAGCTCCGATGGCATTTGGAAAGTATTATCCGCAGATAAGAAGGATCTGAAAGGGACGATTCTTGTTCTAACTCCTGATGGCGGCGTATTGTTCGATTCCTCTGACCATTTCTATGGGAAGCCTTATCCTTACATGGATCAAGTTAACTCGCTGTATGAGAATAGTGATTACAAGAATGGTGACTATGTGACCAAGTTGACGCAAAATAAAGGGGATTTTATCGTTGTTGGGATAATGCCCAAAGAGGAGCTTGGCGCTTCCTCCCGGCGCATAGGGAGTACCATTTTTATGATTAGCGCGATTTGCATTTTTTTCGCGATACTATTACCTTCACTCGTCATGATGAACGTTGCGAAACGAACGAATTTGATTATTCGCTTTACTCGGAAGGTCAAACAAGGGGATCTGACCGCACGGATTCCAGATATCCGCGAGGACGAACTTGGGCAAATATCCCGCAGCTTTAATGACATGATTGATGAATTGAACCAATACATCGACCGGGTGTATAAGGCGGATATTAAGCAGAAGCATACAGAGTTGTCAGCTCTACAGGCCCGCGTTAACCCTCACTTTTTATACAACACGCTCGAAGTAATCCGCATGCGGGCCATTTCTCAAGGCGCCCATGACGTTGGTGAAATGATTTATAGCTTATCTGCATTATTCCGAAGCTTTGTCCAGCAGAAGAAAATATATACACTGAAGGATGAGCTCGAAGCTTGCCGCTTGTACTTGGAGTTATTCCAGATACGCTATAAGGATAAGTTTACATATTCGATCGAGTGGGATCGGAAGTTGGCTCACATTCGCGTGCTCAAATTGTCGCTGCAGCCGATTATTGAAAATTATATTGTGCATGGCTTACGAAACGATTTCACTGATAATGAGCTTCAAATTCGAGTGAAGCAGGTCGAAAATTTTCTTCATGTTCAAGTGAAGGACAACGGAAAAGGCATTGCAGCTGACCGTTTAATTGTTATGGAGCAATCCTTGCATGCCGAGGAAACTGAAGAGGGATCTTTCGGTCTTCGCAGTATCAATCAACGCCTCAAGCTGCTCTATGGCAGTAAGTACGGGATTAAGCTGCATAGTGAACCTGGGGTAGGAACCACGGTGGACGTGTGGCTGCCAATGGACGATGGGAGAGGGGTTTACGATGTTTAGGGTCTTTATTGTTGATGACGAGCCTTTTATTCTAGAAGGACTCTATGACATAATCGATTGGGCCGAAGTGGGGCTTGAAATTGTTGGACAAGCCAGCGATGGACAGAAGGCGTTGGAAGCCTTACAAGAAACATCAGTGGATATTTTAATGACGGATATATCCATGCCAGTGATGAATGGTCTAGATTTGATTCGAGAAGCTAGAAAGGTTCACCCTGATTTAAAAGTGATTGTCCTGAGCGGATTCGATGAGTTCTCTTATTTAAAAGAAGGCATGATGCTCGGGATCGAAAATTACTTATTGAAGCCAATTAATATTAAGGAACTTAAAGCAACGCTTCACAATACGATTAAGAAGCTCAATACGTTCAAAGAAACTAGTTTAGCTCAGGCTTTCAATAAGCAAGTTTTGAAGGATAACACGCTGCATCGCTGGTTAACTCATCAAATTGCGCCATTGGAATTTTACGAGCGGGTGGATCTGCTGGGTATCGATCTCGACCGCGCCTTTATGGCGGCTTCTGTGTTAAGGAGTGAGTCCGATACTGCGGAGATATTCGAGCACATTTCAGCTCAGGTGGAGCCGTACGACTGGATTACCTCATTTTGTGATATGGATGGGGACGTCATCGTCCTTGCTGCGATGGATGAGGTCGAGCATGGTAAAATGGAACTGATTCGTTTGTTTCAGGAGCTACAGGTCGGCATGCAGGATCAGCCTCTCCGTATTTCAATCGGCAATGTGGAGCATCTTCCCGAGCAGGCTGGACAAAGCTATGCAAGCGCTAAGAAAGTACAAGAATATTTCTGGATTTATCCGGAGCTGCAATTGATAGATGCTAGTGAGCTTGCTTTTAGTCAGGGCAATCAAAAAGTGGATTTCTCCATGATTGAGTGGGCTATCTATGCCAAACTCATTGTTGCCAGGGATCAAGAGAACTTGCGCCAACAGATTCAGGGGGATTTCAAACGGATTCAGGGACTGGCGGGAATTACGCCCCAGGATTTTCGGGATATTGCGTTCGAGATGGTGATCCGTTTTAAAATGGAGTTAAAAGCGATACGCCATACTGAGGAAAACGACGTATATAATGAAGCCTTTCAGCAAATAAGGCGCGCTGAGACGATAGAAAATCTAGAAGCTGCGATCCAAAAGATGGCAGACACTACGATTGGATTTTTAATTTCAGATGTTCGAAGTCCGATTGTTCAACAGGTGTTGAAATATATTCATCAAAGCTATGCGGAGGAGCTATCCCTTAAAATGCTCGGAGCGCACTATCATATTCATCCCGTCTATTTAGGGCAGTTGTTCCACAAGGAAATAAATGAATCGTTTACGGAGTACATCAACAGGTACCGAATCGAGAAGGCGAAAGAGCTGCTCAAAACGACACATTCGAAGGTGCATGTCATCGCCAGAGAAGTCGGATATTGGGAAGCCGGGTATTTTTATAAACAATTCAAAAAATATGTGGGGATCTCCCCGTTGGATTATCGAGGACTGCTCTAGGGAAAACTGGAGAGCTAGTCCTTTTTTGTATCGTTTTTATGAATGATAGCGTTTTTTTCTTTGATTTTTACAGCGTACATTTAATTTATCGTCTATTTGTAAATGCTTTCATGCGGTACTGTAAGGATAGCCCTTAGGGCAGAAACAATAGAGCAATCAACACAGGGAGGTATTACTATGAGTAAGGCAACCAAAAATTTTGTTAGAACACTTACACCCGTGCTTGCAGTTTCCATGCTGCTTAGTGCATGTGGCGGTAGCAAAGAAACCAGCGATGCTAAAGGAGCGGGAACGTCGGCTAAGCCAGTAGAGTTAATCTGGTACACAATCGGAACTCCACAAAAAGACGTTGATCGCGTAATGGCGGAAGTTAGTAAATACACAGCAGAAAAAATCGGTGTAACCGTAAAAATGAATATGACGGACTGGGGCGACTATCCGCAAAAAATGCAGGTTATGACGGCTTCAGGAACTCCAATGGACATTATGTTCACCTCATCATGGGCTTTTGATTATGTACAAAATGCTCGTAAAGGCGCATTCAAGCCAATTGACGAACTTCTCCAAAAAAATGGACAAGGCATCGTGAAAGCACTGGATCCTGCATTCTTGAACGGTTCCAAAGTCGATGGTCATAACTATGGCGTGCCCGCGAACAAAGAGCTTCCAGCTCAGGACGTATGGCGCTTTAACAAAAATTTAGTCGATAAGTATAACTTGAACTTGGATAACGTAAAATCGATCGAAAGCTTGGAGCCTTTGCTTAAAACGATCAAAGAAAAAGAACCGAACATTTACGGATTAGCTGTGGACAAAACCTATATGCCGTTTGTTCCTTATGACTACATCATCGAAAAAATGCCGATGGCTGTGAAAATAGAAAACACAGATTATAAAGTGGTTAACATTTTGGATACGCCTGAAATGAAGCAATCGCTTAAAACAATGAATAAATATTACAAAGCTGGTTACATCCCAACAGAAGCATCAACACTTACTTCTTTAAATGATGTACAAGTGACTGGCAAATGGTTCTCTGACAAAGCGACGAACCAACCATTCGCGGATAACCTTTGGTCTGCTAGCTATGGCTACCCGGTTGTTTCCAAACAAGCAAGTCCAGCTTATATTTACAACTGGTCCGTCATGGGCTCTATGCAAGCGATTTCGGCGAACTCCAAGTATCCAGAGAAAGCTATGGAATTCTTGAACCTGCTGAATACAGATCCAGTGCTTAGAAATATGGTCGATTCCGGTATTGAAGGCGTTCACTTCAAAAAAGTAGACAACGACAAAATGGAAAACCTGCCAGAGTCCAAAAACTATGATATGCCAACCTTCTCATTGGGTAACGTCTTGCTTACGTACAAAGATAAAAAAGATCCAGAAAACAAATGGGAAGAGTTCAAAAAGTTTAACGATACTGGTGTAGCTGCACCTCTTCTTGGCTTCAACTTCGATCCTTCCAAAGTGATCAATGAGATCGCGGCGGTTCAAAACGTGAAAGAAGAATTCTGGGCTACCTTGATGACAGGAACGGTTGATCCTGACAAATACATTCCTTTAGCGAATGATAAGTTTAAAGCAGCTGGACTGGATAAAATCATGGCTGAAGCACAAAGTCAGGTTGATGCATGGAAAGCAGCAAATAAGAAATAAATCAAGTTTTGGATTAGGCGAATGTTGAACATTCGTCTGATCCTTTTAATCTTATCGTGAGGGGTGACTTTATGAATCGGATAGGAGCATTTTTTAAAGATGTCAAACAAAGTAGAGTGCTGCTGCTCATGGCATTGCCAGCAACGCTTTGGTTTCTGTTCTTCTCTTATTTGCCGATGGCCGGCATGGTGATCGCATTTAAGCAATACCGATACAGCCGAGATGGATTCTGGGCAAGTATTATAGAAAGTAAGTGGGTAGGGCTTAAAAACTTCCAATTCCTATTCAGTACCAATGATGCTTATATCATTACCCGGAACACAATCCTTTACAATATTGTGTTCATTATTGCTGGGCTTGTGCTTTCAGTAGGCTTAGCTATTGTGCTTTCTGAGATTGCCAATAAGAAGCTGGCGAAGGTATACCAAACGGGAATGTTCCTGCCTTATTTCTTATCTTGGGTTATCGTTGGTTACTTCGTGTTCAGTTTCCTAAGCTTCGATAAAGGGATGCTCAATCATATTTTTGCATGGTTTGGCGTCGATGCAGTCCAGTGGTACAACGACAAGACGTATTGGCCACTTATTATTATTCTTGTTTACTTATGGAAGTCGGTCGGATATAGCAGCGTCATTTATTTGGCTGCGATCATGGGGATTGATAAATCGCTTTATGAAGCTGCGATGATTGATGGCGCGAGTAAATGGCAGCAAATTAGGCATATCACCTTCCCAATGTTGAAACCGCTGATGACGATTCTGACGCTATTAGCTATTGGGCGCATTTTCTATGCGGATTTCGGATTGTTCTTGCAGGTACCTAGAGACTCAGGAACCCTGTACTCTGTAACGAATGTTATTGATACGTATGTATATCGTGGGCTTAAATCCACTGGGGAGATTGGTATGAGTACGGCAGCTGGTTTATATCAATCGGTTATTGGCTTTATTCTTGTCATCACTTCGAATTATATTGTAAGAAAATTCGATAAAGACAATGCGTTGTTCTAAATTCTTCGATTGAAAGGAGGAAATTATCGTGTCTGTATTTGCAAAATCGATTAAAAGTCGTGATTTTCATAAATTGCCACCCGTGTTGAATGTGCTTTTTAATCTAGTTGCTGCGCTTTTCGCGTTGGCGTGTGTGTTTCCTTTTCTATTTGTGACGATCATTTCGTTTACAGATGAAAAAACTTTGAGTACGAACGGTTATCGGATCTTCCCTGAGAAGTGGAGTCTGGAAGCCTACAGATATTTGTTTAAAGCAGGGGATCAGCTTCTTCTCTCTTACGGTGTAACCATTCTCGTGACGGTGGTCGGTACGATCGTAAGCTTACTTTTGACCGCTACATTTGCGTATGCAATTTCAAGAAAAAGTTTTAAATTTCGCAATTTTTTTGGTTTCTTCGCTTTTTTCACGATGCTGTTCAATGGTGGTCTTGTGCCAACCTATATCGTCGTTACCCAATTGATGGGACTTAAAGATTCGCTTTGGGCTTTGGTTTTACCTTTAGCGGGAAATGCTTTTTACATTATGATTATGCGTACTTTCTTCAGTACGTCTGTTCCTGACGCGATTATTGAATCGGGGAAAATCGACGGAGCCGGCGAATTTGGGATTTTCATAAAATTGGTGCTGCCGCTTTCTCTTCCAGGGCTAGCAACAATAGGTTTGTTTAGTACTTTAGGTTATTGGAACGACTGGTTTAATGCACTGCTTTACATTGATACGCCAAATCTCGTGCCGCTGCAGTCGATGCTGATGAGAATTGAGAACAGTATGCAGTTCCTGCTTCAGAACACAAGCAATCCGTCCATTGGTATTCGCTTGCTGGAATCACTGCCTCAAGATACGTCGCGGATGGCGATGGTTGTTCTAGCTACTGGACCGATAATTTTTGCTTATCCATTTTTCCAACGTTACTTTATTCAAGGTTTGACAATTGGAGCTGTGAAAGAGTAGTTCATTAGACATTCATTAATTAAATAGACTTGGAGGACTTACCATGGAACAATTCAGACTGCCGAAAATTCCGATGCCGAAGCTAGAGCTGCCAAAGGCGATTCAAGAAGTATTGGACGAAGCCGAGGAGAAGCTGGCTCATCGCCCGAAGCTTTTACAATTATTTAAAAATTGCTTTCCTAACACCTTAGAAACAACGACCAAACTGATGGAGGATGGAACGACCTTCGTTATTACCGGGGATATTCCTGCGTCATGGCTGCGTGATTCGGTTGAGCAAGTGATGCATTACGTGCCTTTTGCCAAAAATGATTCTGATCTTCAGCGCATTATTAGCGGATTGATTAAACGGCATATTCAATATATTCATATTGATCCTTATGCCAACGCATTTAACGAATCAGCCAACGATTGGCATTGGAACAAAGCAGACCAAACGGATATGTCGCCATGGGTATGGGAGCGGAAGTTTGAGCTTGATTCACTCTGCTTCTCGATGCGCCTCGCATTTGCCTATTGGAAAGAAACGGAGCAAACGGATATTTTCGATGCTGGTTTCAAAGCGGCCATGCGCAAAATTACCGATTTGTTTAAGACAGAGCAGCATCACTTTGAACAATCCCCTTATCGCTTCATCCGGGATAATGGGATTCCTACGGACTCACTGCGCAATAACGGTCTTGGTATGCCAGTGAATTATACAGGAATGGTATGGTCAGGTTTTCGTTCTAGCGATGATGCTTGTGATTTCCATTACAACATTCCGGCAAATATGTTCGCGGTTGTTGCGCTGCGTCATATGCAAGAGTTCGCGGAATGGGTGTTCCGTGATATGGACTTCTTAAAAGAGCTGAAAGATTTGGAAGCTGATATCGATCATGGTATCCAGTTGTACGGCATTTATCGCCATCCGACATTTGGACCGATCTACGCATACGAAACAGACGGCTTCGGCAACTACTGCCTCATGGATGATGCAGGTACGCCAGGAATCATGTCTATTCCTTACCTAGGTTATGTGTCTGCTGACGATCCAATCTACCAGAACACAAGACGCTTTGCGCTAAGCAAAGAAAATCCGTTCTATTTTGAAGGCAAGGTTGCAAAGGGGATCGGAAGCCCGCATACGCCAAACGATTTTATTTGGCATATGGCTTTGTCGATGCAAGGATTGACGGCTTCTACAGCTGAAGAGAAGCTAGCGATGATCGCCATGCTGGAAGCGACCGATGCAGACACCGGATACATGCATGAAGGTTTTCATGTCGACGATCCATCCATTTTTACAAGAAAATGGTTCGCTTGGTCGAATAGCTTGTTTTCTCAGCTCGTGTATAAGGCGATGAAGGAAGGGTTGCTATGAGTCGCCCGATCCTTATTTTCTATGATCCATCCTTTCCAAGCAGCATGGCAGTTGAAGCGCCTAGCGACATATTAGCAAAGGATGGGATCGTCGTAGACGCTGACGGGCTAGGCGAGGCGCTGCGAACGGCCGAGGGCGGATGCTTCGTTAATCTGCATGCTCCTTATTTTCCGAAGTCGGTATGGCCGGAAATCCTTGCGTTTTTGAAGCGAGGCGGCGGGCTGCTGAGCATCGGCGGCGCAGCTTTCAAGCGTCCCGTGCGAAGCGAAGCGGACGGTTGGCATGTGGAAGCCGAGCAAACGGCCTATCATCAGGAATTGCACATTCATGAAATGCTTCATGTCGAAGCTGCTCCGATTCGCACGTACAAAGCCCTAGAGACCATCCCACTGCTTAATGGGTATGAATCGTTGTTCCCGATTGCAGATACATGGAACCTAGTGCCTCATACGACTCGCAATAGTGATTTGCCTCATCAAATGGGTGCAGCAGGCACGATGAGCACGCAAATTCATCCGCTGCTGAAGGGAATAAGTGCGGATGGCCGTGAGGTCGCTGCGCCAGTTGTCCTTTGGGAAAATTCCCGAGGCGCGTTCGTTGGTTCTCGTTGGATATTTGTAAATGTCTCCTTGCATGCATCATTTTGGCAGGATGGAGGAGCTCAGGCCTTACTTGAGTGGGCGGCATTTTGCGCCAAAGGGGTTACTGAGCTTTGGATCAAGCCCAATTATGCAAGCTACGAGGCGGGCGAACACGCCGTATTAACGCTCCAGACCCAAGTAATGGAACAGAGCGGAGATTCTGCATTATGGACATTCGATCTTACAGTCGAACATGTGGATGGCGTGCAGACGGCATGGACGCATCGTTTGAAGGCTGAAGTAAATAAAGAGTTTAATGTGCTGCGTATTCATGTACCTGAAGCTATTCAAAGCGGCTTGTACCGTGTGACCTGTAAGGCGGAAGCGGAAGATGGAGAGATTCGCGTACTCCGTCAGGGCTTTTGGGGACACGACCCTATTTTGCTAGCACAGGGCAATCCAATTACATGTGGCCGAGATTACTTCATCAAGGATGAACGCCCGCTTCCCGTTGTTGGGATGACGTACATGACCTCTGATGTAGCTCGCAAATTTTTGTTCTTACCTAATGCTGACGTCTGGGATCGAGATATGGCCCAAATGGCTAAAGCAGGTATTAACTGGATTCGAACTGGTATTTGGACAGCATACCGTAACGTCATGCAGGTAGATGGGCATGCTTCGGAAGAAGTCATGAGAGCCATTGATGCCTTCTTTTTAACAGCTAAGAAGCATAATTTGCAGGTGACTTTCACCTTTTTCTCCTTTACACCGGAGACTTGGGAGGGAGTTAATCCCTATTTGGATCCACAAAGCGTAGAGGCGCAAAAGCGGTTTATCCGCTCAATCGTGTCGCGTCATCGCACGACGACGCATGTGGATTGGGATTTAATTAATGAACCATCGATGTTTGATCCTGCGCAAATTTTTTCTGACGGCCCCCGCTCTTGTAAGGATGCCTTCGAACAAAAGGCATTTGTGGAGTGGCTTGAACAGCGTCACGGCAGCATTGAACTCCTACAGGAGCGATGGAATATGTCGCCAGAGCAGCTTCCTAGTTTCGCGGCGGCGACCATTCCTGAAGCGGGAGAAATTAACTTTGACGTACAGGATATGCATCGGGCGAAGAAAGGAACACGCTGGCTGGACTATTGTTTATTCGCAATGGATATGCATAACCGCTGGGCCAAAGAGCTTTATGATACGATTAAGGAGCTTTGCCCGGAGCATCTCGTTGTGGTTGGACAGGATGAAGCGCTTGGCGCGCAGCGGCCTTCTCCATTCTTTTATCAGGAAGCGGTTGATTATACAACCGTTCATTCTTGGTGGCTGAACGATAACCTTGTTTGGGACGGCATTTTTGCCAAAACGCACAATAAACCTAATGTGATTCAAGAAACAGGCATCATGTATGTGGAGACGCCAGATGGACGCGCCAAGCGTTCGGAGCATGAGCTGCGCAGCATGTTGGAGCGTAAATATGCGTATGCCTTTTCAACGGGTGGCGCTGGGGCTGTTCACTGGATTTGGAACACGAACTTCTATATGGACAATGCCAACGAATCGCATATCGGTGCACTTCGTGCTGATGGCACAGAGAAACCGGAGGCAGATGTGTCTTATGCGTTCGGACAATTTATGGGAGAAATCAGAGATTTGTTCCAGGAACGCGAGCTGGAAGATATCGTGGCGATCTTCCCTTATTCGAATGATCTGTCCAATCGGAAATTAGCTTTCGATGCAACGACTCGCTTGACTAGAGTATTAGCTTACGAAATGAATATGCCGTTCCGCGGGGCATCGGAATATCACTTGGATGTACTAGAGGATCAACCGCCGAAGCTGATTGTGCTTCCAAGCGCGCATAACATCGATGAACAAGCTTGGAATAAGCTTGTGGATATCGTGAAGCACACGGGGGCCATCTTGCTCGCAACAGGGCCGATCAGCCTGGATGCGTATTGGAAGCAAACGCCGCGTTTAACCAATGAGCTGGGAATAAGTGAACTTCAGAATGTGCGTCGCGAGGAGCTTCTTCATCTGCAAGGAACTGAGCTGCCCGTGTCATTCGGTCAACGCCGCATTGCCCAAGTGGTCAAAGAGGTGAGGACGGGAAGTGAGGGCGCCTCTTCAGAAGCAGTTACAAGAGGCGATGCTGTTGTTGATGTAGCTCTTGGTAAAGGCAGGCTCATTTGGAGTCCACTACCGCTGGAGTTAAACGAACGGACAGATACGATGATGGAGCTTTATCGTTACGCTATCCAAGAGGCTGGCTGTCAAAGTGGGCTGCACTGGATTCAAGGCGGCGATATTGCAGGTGTATATGGAAGAAAACTACGCTTTAAGAGCGGTTTTTTATATGTGTTCGTTTCTGAATTTGCTTGGAATGTGAAGGTGGAAGTGAAAGATACAGACAGTGATGCCACGTACGCTTTCACGTTAGAGAAGGAGCGGTCTGTGCTCTTTGCAGCAGACTTAGAAGGAAAGCTCCTCTCTGTTTACCGTCCGCATGAAGTTCATATTGAGAGGAGTTAGGCGATGAATACGAAGAGAACAGCGCATATTATTTCCCACACGCACTGGGATCGAGAATGGTACTTACCCTATGAGAAGCATCATGTTCGTCTCGTGAAGTTGGTGGACACCTTACTGGATAAGCTGGATAATGACCCGAATTATCGCAGCTTCTATTTGGACGGGCAAACGATCATTCTAGAGGACTACCTGCAAGTTAGGCCGGACCAAAAAGATAAACTGGAAAAATATATCCAGGATGGACGTATTTTGATTGGTCCTTGGTACATTTTGCAGGATGCGTTTCTAACTAGCGGTGAAGCTAATGTGCGTAACATGCAGATCGGGCATCAAGATGCGAGAAAGTACGGGGCTATTGCGAAGGTCGGCTATTTCCCTGATACGTTTGGTCTTGTAGGGCAAACGCCGCAATTGATGCAGCAATCAGGCATTACGAATGCCTTATTTGGTCGGGGCGTCAAGCCAACAGGCTTTAATAATACAGTTTCTGATGGCGATTATGAATCCTCCTTTTCCGAGCTTCTATGGGAAGGACCAGATGGTTCTCAAGTCCTTGGGGTTCTTTTTGCGAATTGGTATTCGAACGGAAATGAGATTCCTGTGAATCCAGAAGAAGCAAAGGCTTACTGGGAACGCAAGCTGGCGGATGCAGAGAAATACGCATCGACGGGTGAACTGCTGTTCATGAATGGATGCGATCATCAACCGATTCAGGTTGATTTACCAGAAGCGATTCAAGTCGCTCGCGAGCTTTATCCGGATACGACCTTTATCCATTCCAATTTTAACGATTACTTGCAGGCCTTGTGGCGTACATTAGGACACGAACTTTCTACGGTAAAAGGCGAGCTTCGCAGTCAACGCACCGACGGATGGTCAACGCTTGTGAACACGGCGTCTGCGCGCGTTTATTTGAAGCAAATGAACCAGCTTGGACAAGCGATGCTGGAAAAAGTGGCCGAACCGCTAGCAGCGATTGCGCATGTTCTTGAAGTTGGAGAAAAATACCCGCATCATTTGTTTACTTACGCTTGGAAAACATTGATGCAGAACCATCCGCATGACAGTATTTGCGGCTGTAGCGTGGATGAAGTGCACCGGGAAATGGTGACGCGCTTTGAGAAAAGCAGACATGTCGCCGAAGCAATTGTCGATGATAGCAAAGCTGCGATTGCGGAAGCGATCGATACGTCGAGCTTATCTGAAGCAGGCAAGGACGCGCTGCCTGTGGTCGTCTTTAATACTACGGGCTGGGAGCGTTCTGGTGTTGTTAGTATCGAGGTTGATGCCTTGCGTTTGTATTTCCGTGACGGCTATACGCTAGAAGAAGCGAGTCGTCTTGCGAAAGAAGCGGATCTAACGGGGCGCGTGCTTGTTGACACAGAAGGAGCTGTAGTTTCATGTTCGGTGGAAGATCTCGGACTGCAATTCGGTTATGATTTGCCAGACGATAAGTTCCGTCAGCCGTACATGTGCCGCAAAGTGAAGCTCACCTTCGAAGCGGAGAAGGTTCCTGCGTTAGGATTGAAAACGTATGCGTGGGTTCAAAGCGATTTGATAACGGAGCAAGCTACGCTGCTTACGGGCGAACGTGTTATAGAAAATGATTCTTTAAAAATCGAAATCGTCGATGATGGCTCATTTACCTTAGTCGATAAGAAGAGCGGCCGTATGTACAGCAATTTGGGCGTATATGAGAATACCGGCGATATCGGCAACGAATATATGTACAAACAGCCAGATGGCGAAGCACCACGAACAACGCAAGGAGTACCAGCCCAAATTCGTGTTTTAAAGGATACGCCTTATCAGGCAGCTTTTGAAATCATCCACGATTGGGAAATTCCAGTTTCGGCCGATGAGAAATTGGAGGAAGAGCAGCGCGATTTGGTTTACTTCCCTCACCGGAAAGCACAACGCTCTACTCAGCTCGTGCCTATGAGCATTCGCACAGTTGTTAGCTTAAGCCGCAGTGGCAAAGGCGTGGAGATTGAAGCTTCATTCAATAACAAAGCCAAAGATCATCGTCTTCGGATGTTGTTTCCAACTGATTTGACGACTAGCGTTCATCAGGTGGACTCGATGTTTGAAATTCCACAGCGTGATAATAAACCATCATCCGAATGGGAAAATCCTAGCAATACGCAGCATCAGCAGGCATTCGTAGATGTCAATGAAGGTGGGGCGGGACTACTCGTTACGAACCTTGGTTTGAATGAGTACGAGGTCCTACAAGACGGACGCAATACAATTGCGGTTACCTTGCTTCGAGCTGTTGGCGAGCTTGGAGATTGGGGCTTGTTCCCAACACCAGAAGCGCAATGTTTAGGCGAGCACACCGTTCGCATGGAAGTTATTGCGTATAGCGAGAATGGCATTCAATCCGGCGCTTACTCACGCGCCTACCAATTCCAAATTCCATGGACGTTGTGTCAAACGGGTCTACACACCGGACGTATCTCTCCAGTCTATACACCATTCCAGTGGGAAGGCAGTGATATGGCCTTTTCATCTCTGAAAATGAATGAAGGCACTGGGGATTTACTGCTTCGTTGGTATAACATGAACGCTCAGCCTACGGAGTTGAAACTTCATGCGCACATCCCGTACTACTATTTCTACAAGAGTACGATACTTGAAGAGCATGGAACACGCATCGATGTTGATGCAGAGAGCCAATTGGCTCTGCAGGCAGGACCATGTGAAATTATAACCATCGGAGTTAATCGCTCCCAATAAATGATGCTCATGCCAAGAAACTCTCAAACTGCTCATGCAGGATGAGAGTTTTTTGTGGTTTCATTGGAACTTTGATTTCAATATTTGTTTACGGGGCATTTCTTGCGAGCGCATTCGACGTCTCTCGACAAGATAGTTTCTTGCGTGGTCGCATAATGTTATAATTAAGTGTAATTTCACACAGGTTAAGGAGAAGCACTCATGTCTGTTTATAAAATATTACTTGCGGATGATGAAATCGCCCTTCGATTTCTGTTGACGGAAACACTCTCCGATGAGGGGTGCGAAATTACAGAAGCAGAAGACGGTCAGCAAGCCATAGACCAACTGCAAAAACAAGCTTACGACCTCGTTATTCTTGATTATATGATGCCTGAACGCACGGGTGTTGAAGTCTGTGAATGGTTACGACAAAGCGATAACATCAATCGTGACTTACCCGTTATTTTATTGACGGCCAAAGCACTGGATAAGGATAAAGAGAAGGCAAGAGCCGCAGGGGTCACCACCTATATTGTGAAACCATTCAGTCCTCTACAGCTGTTAGATACGGTTCAACAATTGTTGAAGGGCTGATCGTCCGTATAGATTAAGATTTCTTTATTACAAAGGGTGATTGTCTGAAATGAACAATGATAAGCAAGAACACATAAAGGACAAGGATTTGGACGCCGATAAAGATGCCAGAATTATGAGGCAAGGACGGAAATTATTCGTTCGGGAGTTTGACAAACAAATTCAACAGCTTCAGTTGCTTCTTACGACCATTCAATCTTCACCTATATCCGATGATGTGCAGCAATTTTATCGGATTGTTCATACGGTGAAGGGAAGCGCGCCGATATTCGGCTACCAACGCATTGGTAAGCTAGCGGAAGAGCTAGTTCGGGCTTGGGAGTGGACGCAATCGATTGCCAAGGGCAGTGAAACTGCTCTCTTGGCTGTAACTCCCCTGGAAGAAAGCGCAGCTTATAGTCAGGATGTTTTACGACAAATGAACATGGAATACGATATTTGTGTGACTGAACTTCACATGGACGAACAGCAAAGTCCAAGTGGAGGTTCTCTGCTCGGGACGTTAAAGAGTCGACTGCTGCTTGTAGATGACGATGAAGTGCTAAGGTCCTATTTGACCCGTCGGCTCCAGTTAGATGACTGTGTAGTGGATGAAGCAGCAGATGTGGAATCTGCGGTCAAATTGCTTAGAGAGCATACGTACGATCTGGTGACACTCGATTTAATGATGCATCCCCAATCAGGTTATGAGCTGTTCGAATTTCTTAAAGAAGATCCAACCTTGAAATGGCTCCCCCTTATTGTTCTTTCAGGACGAAATGATTTGCATGATAAGGTTCGATGTTTCCATCTTGGTGCCGATGATTATGTTACGAAGCCTTTTCAATATGAAGAATTAGCCGCACGGATCTATGGGTTGTTAAAAAGGACAAAAAATTTCGAGCAGCTTGCTTTTCGCGATCCATTGACAGGCGTATTTAATCGGCGTTATTTTGATTTGCAGATCGGTTTGGAGCTGCAGCGAATCGAGCGCTATCCCGCGCCTATTTCGCTTGTTTTCATCGATATTGATCGATTCAAAAGGATTAATGACGGATTTGGGCATCATGTCGGGGATTTGGTGCTTCAAGGATTGGCTCACTTGCTGCAAGTTAATTTACGTGCGACTGATTTGTTGGCCCGTTTCGGCGGTGAAGAATTTGTGATTGCCCTGCCGAATACGACGGCAGCGCAAGCGATGAGGATCGTGCAGCATATACTCGATAAGGCGCGTCAAAATCCTGTCGCGCAGTACGAAGGGAAACCTTTCTTTGTTACGTTTTCTGCGGGTGTTGCAGAGTGGCAGGCAGGACAATCCGTAGCGGAGTGGATTAGCAAAGCCGATGACGGGATGTATCAAGCCAAGCAGCAGGGGCGCAATCGCGTAGTAGGTACCCAAGATGATATCTCTACAACCCCATCAAGCAACGGGGCTAGCAGTGCAGACAAGAAGAAACGGCTGCTTATTGTGGATGACGATTCTATTCTGCGAGCCATCTTAACTTCACAATTGGAGCATTTGCCGATTACAATTACGCATGCTTCTAATGGAGAAGAAGCGTATCGTTTACTGGAAGAGAGCTCTTACGATGCGTGCATTCTTGATGGCATGATGCCCAAGGTAGATGGCTTTCACTTGCTTGAGAAGCTGAAAAAGAATCCAAGCATGGCTCAAGGGGATATGAAGATTCTTATGCTCTCAGCCAAGAAGAAGGAAGACGATCTGGTTAGAGGGTTTCAAATGGGGGCGGACGATTATATGACGAAGCCGTTCTCATTGGTAGAACTTGAAATTCGAGTCAAGCGTTTGATGAAATTAGCATGAGATAGGGCATCTGTAAATTTTAGAGAAATAGTGCATATCAAAATTGATATGCACTATTTCTCTTTTTTTGAATTCTGGATGATCTAGGTTACGACATTAAACCATCTTTATCATCTGCCAAAGTCAAAGACATTAGAGTTTTCTTCTGTTTTTTAACAATTTGTTTCAAGTCTTACGATTAGCTTTGCAATTCGATATTCCCAAAACAGCATTCAGTGGACAATAACGAGTCGCTCCCGTAACAATAGGTGCTATTCCAATAAAGCCCCACCATCTTTTGTAATATGCTCCAGCGAGAATTATAGCGGACCCAATTGTAATTCTTATCAATTGCTCTGTTTTCCCAACGTTACACTGCATAATAGAACCTCCAAGTAATGTTCATACGTTTACAGCAGACATTGACTAGGTTACCCCTCTCTAAGTCAAACAATCACTCAAATGAGCTTGTAATTTCAGGGGTTGAGGCAAACGGAAATCTTTATTATAGTAACTATATACCTATACGGGTATAGGTAATTAATCCTTTTTAGTGGAGAGCTAGATAAAGCTAATGCCGCATTCATTATCACAAATGGAGCTGCCGCCTATGATCACGAAGTTACGATTTCTTTACCTTTTGGGGACTGAATGTACTTCGTAAAGATCAAAAAAATTGCGGTGGAAAAGGGATTCCTTGGCCTTTATAGTATAATAAAAGGATGGAAGAATATGAAATACGATGATGATCTAAAAAAGAGATTAAAGCGTATGGAAGGCCAAATCCGAGGCGTCTTAAAGATGATGGAGGAAGAACAGGATTGCAAGGATGTTGTTAGCCAAATTTCCGTAGTCAGAAGCGCCGCGGATAAAGCGATTGCCTACATTGTTGCGGTCAATTTGGAGCAGTGTATCCTTGAAGAGAAGGAAGCTGGAAGAGATTCGAGCAAAATGGTCCAACAGGCTGTTGAATTGTTAGTTAAAAGCCGTTAAGAGAATCAGGAAAGAGGTTAGAATATGACGTATACATCCATTTTTAATATTGTGGCGTTAGCGTTTTTAGTCTGGTTTATTTATTCCAGGTTTGCAAGCGTAAAAGGTCTAAACAATCTATCGTCGGATCAACTTGAGGATGAATTGAAGGGAAACCATAATTGTGTTCTGATTGATGTACGTGAACTCGGCGAAGTAAAGCAAGGCTACATCCCAGGTGCGATCAATATACCTTTATCCCAAATGAAACAAAGAGTTGGAGAAATTAAAAAAAATGATCGTGTATATCTATATTGTCGGAGTGGAATGAGGAGCAAACAAGCAGCAAGGATTCTAAAGAAGAATGGTATTAACGAATTATCTCATTTGCAGGGCGGGATTATGTCCTGGAAAGGGAGTTTAACCAAATAAACAAAAAATCATTAGCCCCGTGGGTTAATGATTTTTTGTTATATATAAGTTTGATTGATGTACATATAGCTCTATCGTTAAGGACAGGCGAATCTACCAATTGTATGGGTATTCGTCAGGCTAACTTTCTGCTAGAGTAAGGATTGTAAGTAAAATCAAATTTGTTGCGTACCTATTCAGGAGAGGGGGAGTACCGTTGTCTGACAAAGATGCTCTCGTTCGATTCGGTATCTCGATGCCGCAATCCTTAATTGAACAATATGACCGACTAATCGCCCTGCAAGGCTATGATAACCGTTCAGAAGCCATTCGTGATTTGGCACGTAAAGCTTTGCTTACTTCCAGTTCAATGAAACTTGATGAAACTGTCGCTGGAACCATTGTGATGGTGTACGACCATCATGTTCGTGATTTGCCGATCACATTGATGGATCTCCAACATGATTACCATCATGAAATTATTTCTACGATGCATATCCACTTGAATCATCAGCAGTGTCTAGAAATACTTGTTGTTCGGGGCAAAGTCCATCAGCTCAGGGAACTCCAACAACGGATACAGGTGCTTAAAGGTGTTGGATATGCCGAGCTATCCGTTACACATGTGGACGAGCAGCAAGAACATCTTAGCCATACGCATAGGCATCCTCACAACCATCATGAAAGTTAAGTTGTCTGGAACTCCTTTCCTACATCACCAGCCTGTTACTTAAGTGGAGTTGATAACAATGAAAGTACATCTAAACCGTTTCCGTTTACTATTACTCTGTGTACTCATTTTATGCCTATATGTAATCGTTTCTTCGAAGGCAGAAGCAAGCAGTATGTTGGAAATCAATGATTCGAAAAATGAGTACGAGTTGATTCCTTATACAAGTGTTTTAGAGGACAAAAGCGGCAGGCTGGTTATTTATGATCTTATTCAACCAGAGCTGTCTGATAAATTCGTACAAGTGAAAAGCGAAACGCCGAATTATGGTTTCACTCCCTCCAATTACTGGACAAAGTTGAAACTGACAAATAAATCAAGCAAAGAGGATTGGCTATTGGAAATAGCGTACCCACCGCTTGATTCGATTAATTTGTATGTTATGGATGGATCCAACGTGGTCGTGCAGAAGCATACAGGCGATGATACGCCTTTCCCATACAGAGAAATGAATAATCGTAAGCTTGTTTTCAAAATTCATGCTGAGCAAGATCAACCGTTAACGTTGTACATGAGGTTTCAGACGCAAGGCGCCATGGTAATGCCGTTAAATCTTATTCTGCCCGTCCATTATGCTGAAAAGGAACAAGCTTCTTATTTATTGCTAGGGGGCTTTTACGGCATCATGCTCATTATGACTGTATACAATTGTTACTTGGCTTTTTCTTTCCGGGCTAAGGCATATTTGTACTTTGCGTTATATTGCGCCTCCGTTTTTTTGTTTTTTGCAACAATGAACGGCATTTCTTTTCAATTCATCTGGCCGTATCAAGTAGAGTGGAACAATCGTGCCGTTATCATATTTATGTGCTTGAGCGATATTGCAGCACTCCTATTTTCTAGAAATTTTTTACCGATAAAATCGATTTCTACCCGTTTGAATGGCTTATATAACCTCTTTATTATTTTTGAATTGAGTAACATTTTATTGCTAGTATTAGATTATTCGTTGGGTTTGGAAGTTGCTATGATTAAATTTGTTTTTTTTCATTTACTTATGCTCATTCCAGGAATTAGAAGCACTCAAGCAGGGTTCAAACCTGCAAGGTACTACCTGTTGGGCTGGGGAATCTTTATGCTTGGCGCTATGCTGACCACACTTGCTGAGATCGGATGGACACCAATGGATCGTTGGCGTATTTATGGTTCTCAGATTGGTTCGACGCTAGAGGCGCTCATAATGTCTTGGGGACTCGCCAATCGTATTCACTTGATGAGGAAAGAGAAAGACCTCGCTATTGAGCAAATGGAAGAAAGTAGGAAATTGGCAGATTCCGATTTTTTGACTGGACTGTACAATCGACGCTACATTATGAAAACGTTCAGTTCTGTACTAGGAAGAAGCAGTCAGAACACCATGGCGTTCCTCATGATGGACGTGGACCATTTTAAGCGTATCAATGATACGTATGGGCATGATATTGGGGATAGCGTCTTACAGAAAATAGCTGCTCTTTTACAGCAATGCTTCCGCTCTAATGATGTGATTGGCAGACTTGGCGGAGAAGAGTTTATCGTTTTAATGCCTGATACGAATATCCAACAGGCCCATCAGGCCGCAGAATATGTATTAAATTCCATACGAAGCTACCCCTTTGAGGCTGCTGGTCAACGAATGAATTGTACGGTGAGCATTGGTATTACCGTATGGAAGGGCACGGATGAAGATGATATTCACCAAGCGCTGCGAAGATCCGATGAGGCTCTCTACGAGGCCAAAAAGTTAGGCAGGAATCGGATATGCATGGCAGATTCGTAGTTGCTCTTTATTTTTGGTAGAATTAGTTGTGGGAGGTGCTTTATGTCTAGTAAATTATTCACGGTACAAGAAGCCAACGCGATGCTAACGACTGTAGATCAAGAGCTACGGAAAATTCAAACATTGAAACGTGACTTCGAGGCAAAATATATGGATCTACGCAGACTGAAGAATGAACAGGCTGAACAGGTTAGTGGGGAGAAAGATCCATTCTTCTTCATGGAGACGGAGCTTGAATTTCTGCAAATCGAGGCTAAAAGTCTGATCCAAGGTTTTCAACTCAAAGGTGTGGAACTTAAAGATATCGATACGGGCCTAGTAGATTTCCCTTGTATCATTGACGGACAAGAAGTGCTTCTCTGTTGGAAACAGGGAGAAGACGCGATCCGTTATTACCATAGCAGGCACGAAGGTTTTGCTGGGCGTAAGCCGATTTCGGAATAGAGGAGTACATTATGCAAATGTATCGAGGTTTGAAACGTTTCCAGGTGCAACTGGTCCTTGTGTTGTGCGTATTTGCTTCTGTCATGTTGAGTGCGGTAATCGCACCTCAGACGGCTTCAGCGCATGCCTCTTTGGTTCAGGCAACACCAGAGGCGGATAGTAAGCTGGAAGAATCGCCAGCTGGGGTTTCGGTTACTTTTAATGAACGTTTAGATGCAGGACTTTTTTATATCAAAGTATTTGATCATACCGGAGACGAAGTAACACGCAACAAGGCGCAAATGAATGCGCAAGAGAACGGGGTGGATTTGGCGCTACCCAAATTGCCTGAAGGCATCTATTTAATTAGTTATCATGTCATTTCAGCAGATGGACACCCTGTTGGCGGTAGTTATCCGATTACGATCGGTAATCCCCCGCAAGAGCAAAGGTTGGAAGTGCCGTCGATTCAAACGAGTCATCAACACGGCTTATCAAGCTCATTAACTACGAAAGAATTGCTTCAGTATACATTTCGAGGGCTCTGGTATCTCATGGTGTTAGTGTTAGCGGGTTGGGTCTGCTGGTTAAGGTTCCCCAGGGCTGGCGGAGCAGAAGAAAGGAAGTCCATGTCTTCGTGGACACTGAACTTGCAGCGCGCACAGCTGGTCGCTCTGCTGCTGCTTATTTTCACGCATATCGAAGATTTATTGGGTGGCGGAGGCGCAGAAGAAATATGGCAGCTCTTTAGCGCCACGAGTATCGGTATATCCTGGGTGCTGCTCTTAGTGCTAACCTTTATTGGTTTTGTACTCGTAGGCAAAGTTGCCTGGCTGGATGTGGTTTGGGCACTAGCTCTTCTAGCTGTCAAAAGTTTCAGCGGCCACGCGGCTTCCTTTTCACCAGTATGGGCAACGATTGGGCTGAACTTCATTCATTTAGCGGCATCAGCCCTATGGGTGG
Organism: Paenibacillus sp. SYP-B3998; assembly: GCF_010820665.1. Classification (GTDB taxonomy): domain Bacteria; phylum Bacillota; class Bacilli; order Paenibacillales; family NBRC-103111; genus Paenibacillus_E. The sequence continues at coordinate 57,402 of NZ_JAAIKC010000008.1, forward strand.
GTGGCTTGATCCTGTTAGTTGTGAAGTGGCGTAAGCAAGGCCAGGAAATGGGCTCCTTTCTGCGCGCTTTCTCGAAGATGGCTTTCTTATCCATTATCATTTTGACGCTAACAGGCTCTGCATCCGTGCTGTTATTTCTACCGAACTTGCACTATTTACTCTACGCTTCATGGGGGATTTTGTTAATAGTGAAAGTTGGTGTCGTGCTGTTTGTCGCGATTGTTGGTTTTATACTCCGACTGTACATGCGCAAACAGAAAGAGCAGAAGGCGTACCTGTGGGTCAAAATTGATGTTTCCCTAATGGTCATTATTATGCTGCTGGTTGGACTCATTACCTATATGGCGCCGATTCCAGAAAATCAACCTTTACAGTGGCATCAGATGGGGGAAAAGGTGCATGTGTCTGCAGACATAACGCCCAAAGTGCAGGGAACAAACACATTTATTGCTAAAGTATGGCTTCCTGAAAAAACAGGTAAACCGAAACAAGTTCAAATGATTCTCCACTATACGGATGATGAAGAGATTGCGCCAATTACTGTGCCTCTCGCAGCGTTCGTAGATAAGGTTCAAGAAGAATCTTACGGTCTTAAGAAATTCAGTTATCAAGGGGTAGGCGCTTACTTGCCGTTCCGTGGAAATTGGGACTTAGAGATGCGCGTTATGGATTCCGATGATAATGAGACGGTATATCATAAAACATTTTTAGTGTACTAGCGACAACTCACTGGAGACGATGAAGGTGGGTGTCTAATGGCTTGGTACAACGTATTAGACAGAGAGCAGTTGAATGTGAAGCCAGATGTTAAAAAGGGGCTCTCCCAAAAGGGGTTGAGTAAATGAGTGAGTCCCAAATCATGTGAAAAAACGCCTTCGAAACCACTAAGTAGTGGGGATGAAGGCGTTTTTAGATAGGTTTATTCATGTCAGAGTGGGGGTTCAAAAATCTGGAAATGATTTTTGAGACAGCCTCCTATATGACGTTTAGAACAGGCTCCAATCAAACTTTTGGGACAGCGTTCCTAGGAGGTGTACACCTGCGGTGCTGTTCCCTTTACGGTTCAGTGCGGGGCCGACAACCCCTATACCGTATCGTCCAGGCACCATGGAGAGTATCCCGCCAGACACGCCGCTTTTGGCAGGCAGTCCAACGTTCATAGCGAATTCACCAGAAGCATTGTACATCCCGCAGGTAAACATAAACGTTTTGGCGATTTGCACAAAGCGGCGCGGGATAATCTGCTTTTTCCTGATCGGATCGACGCCGTTATGAGCTAGAACGAGCGCCATTCGTGCCAAATCCGTGCAGGTTGCTTCCACAGAACAGTGACTGAAATAAACCTCTAGCACATCATCCACCTGTTGGTCCAATACGCCATTGTCTTTGAGAAAATAGGCCAAAGAGCGGTTGCGGTGCGCTGTATCGGATTCGGATTGGTGAACATCTAGGTTAATATCCAGTGTAGAATTATCGGCAATGTCCCGGAAAAAATGGAGCATTCGATCCGTCTGCTCGGCGGGACTATTACCGGCAATCAAGGAAGATATGGCGATCGCCCCCGCGTTGATGAGTGGATTGAAGGGAATACCGGGCTCCACAAGCTCCAGCTTCAGCATGGAGTTGAAATCATCCCCTGTGGGTTCCATACCAACCTTGGAGAATACAACCTCTTCACCGCGATCCATCAACGCTAGGATGAGCGTGAACACTTTGGATATACTTTGCAGCGTGAAACGGAAGTCATGATCTCCACTTAAGGCTGTTTGTCCTTGTGAATCCATGATACAAATACCTAATATGTCTTTGGGGGCATTGGCTAGCTCAGGGATATAGGAAGCAACATTTCCTTCCATACTATGCGATTTGCTTTCCATGACCCACTGAGTTAAGTTTTCATTTAAGTAATTCCATGTGTTTTCTTGCTGCTTATCATCGCTCATATAAAGCCGTTCCTTCCTGTTCGATCCTTTGCCATGCGAGTAAGCTTACCTATTAGGCTTTCCAAGCTTGAGGATGGTTATCACTGATGAGTTCAACTGCGCTAGCGTTAGCGACGACCTGCTCGGGATTTTTGCAGCCCGGAATGACGGATGTTACCGCATCATGCTTCAAGCACCAGGCAAGAGCCCACTTAGCCATATCCATACCTGCAGGAACTTCATCCCGCCTAATCAGCTGGACTTCTTCTAGTCTTAGCTTCGTGATTTCTTGATCGTGGCGATGGCGCACATCGGTCTTATCGAAGATAGCGCCTGGCTTATACTTCCCGCTTAAATAGCCGCTAGCCAGTGGGACACGAGCGAGGACGCCTAGATCCTGCTGTCTGCAAGAGGGAAACACAAGCTCTTCAGGGGCGCGGTCCAGCCGGTTATACACCACTTGGATCACTTTGGCATTTACTTTATCAGAGCTATCTGTTTGGTGAATGTTTGCATTACTTGCAATTGAAGTTCCTAAATGACGAATTTTCCCTGCTTGAATTTGCTTGTCTAGTGTTGTCCAGAGAGCGTCATTGTCGAATAAGGAATCGGGCCCGGAATGAAATTGATATAAATCGATATAGTCCGTTTGCAAAGCCTTGAGAGAGGCATCGAGCTGTTTTACCACTTCTTCAGCGCTGAATGTATCGGTTCTGGTGAAACGCTCATGAAAGTGATGTCCGAACTTCGTAGCAACGATCCAGTCCTCACGTTTACGTCGTGATAAATAACTTCCTATGAAAGACTCGGACAAATGGTCTCCGTAGCATTCTGCCGTGTCGATCAGATTGATACCTAACGCCGCGGCCTGGTCCAAAATAGCATCAGCCTCATCTTGCGTATATTCAATTCCCCACTCACCGCCGAATTGCCAAGTGCCGACACCAACGATGGAAACTTTTAATTCTGTTTTACCGAGTCTGCGATATTTCATGATGATCACTCTCCTTTTAGGGTATCCAACATCATTAAACGCTATAGCATGCTCCATGTCAAAAGAAACAGGAAAGTCTAATTATTTATTTTATATTAAGGTTAGAACTTGTGAAATCCTCTACTGTTATAAATAGAGTCAAATAAACGATAAGGAAGAAGAAAGAAGGGAGATCACGATGAAATCCATCCTAAGATTTATGAAAGAGTGGGTGCCTAGCATCGCCGTTGCTGTTATTGTGGCACTAGTAATCAATACGTATGTGGCCCAAGCTATGACTGTTCCTACAGGTTCAATGCTGCCTACGATTCAATTGAAGGACGAACTGATCGTGGAGAAAATGAAGCCGATCACTGACTTTGCAGTTGGTGACATCGTTGTTTTCTGGCCTCCTATTCCTGGTAACAAAGATCGTTATGTGAAACGTCTGATTGGCTTGCCCGGTGATACCATTGAGATTAAAGATGGAGCCTTGTATAGGAATGGCCAAAAGGTTGATGAGCCTTATGTGAAAACGCCAATGACGTACACATTTAATAAAGTTACGGTTCCTGCGGGAAACTATTTTTTTCTTGGGGATAACCGAAATGAAAGCTATGACGCTCATTTGTGGCCTACACCTTTTGTACCTGAAAAAGACTTGATCGGTAAAGCTGTTTTTCGCTTGTTTCCTTTGAGTCATATAGGCAAAATTGAATAATAAAAATGCTCCTAGCCTCTAGATGAAGAGGATTGGGAGCATTTTTTAGTTAGGATTTATGCAAGTCCCGTGGAGACTTCGGTTTCCGACTCGTCTTTTTTGGATTTACGGTCAGATAATTTGATGTTACCGATAAAGAAGGTGAGCAAGGCGCCTAACAGAACAAACGCTAAACCAATAACGAAAACTTGATGAAGTGAAGTCACGAGCGCGTCTTTTAGAATAGGAAGCATATGTTCTACGAATTCTTTCGGCATTTTGGCTAATGTTTCAGGACTAAGAAGCGATGAATAAAGGCCTTGCGGGTTCGTATGAATCATATTCGTGAGCCCAGTCGCCATTTCGTTTGCTTGTTCTGGCAGTTGTTTCACGACAGGCGTTAAATTTTGTTCCAGTAGTACGGACGATTTATGATTCATGACGGATCCAAGAATGGTCATACCGAAGGTTCCCCCGATTTGACGGAAAAATTGGCTGGAGGAAGTAACCACACCAAGCTCGGATTTCGGAAAGCTTTCCTGTAAAGCAAGCGTCAGAATCGGCATGACAAGGCCCATACCTAAACCTAGAATCAGCATATAACTAGAGGCAAGCAGTTTCGTTGTATCAATTCCCATTGTGCTAAGCAGGTAGAAGCCAACGGCCATTATAATCATTCCAGTGAACATTTGCTTGCGGACACCCAGTTTTTGTATGAACTGACCGGATACGATACTAGCTACAATCATCGTGATCATCATCGGTGTCATTACCGTACCGGACTCTGAAGCGCTAATACCAACGATGCCTTGCATAAAGAGTGGAACGAACATAATAGCTCCGAACATGCCCACGGACATCAAGAAACCGATACCGTTAATCGTTGTGAATATTCTACTTTTGAATAAACGAACGGGAAGAATCGGCTCTTTGGCTCTGCTCTCAATGAAGACGAATGAAACGAGCGAGACCACAGCGAGAACGAATAGGCTAATAATTTGCCATGAGCTCCATGCATAATCCTTACCGCCGAATGTCAAAGCAAGCAATAAACTGACAACCCCGATAATCATTGTTAGAATGCCGGGAACGTCGATTTTTACATGGCCAACTGCTTTATGCTTAGGTAGGGCGATTGCAATTAAAATCACAGCTAGAATGCCAACCGGAAGATTGATGTAGAAGACCCAACGCCAGTTCAAAGAATCGACGATCCAGCCGCCGACCTGCGGTCCAACAACGGTCGATAAACCAAAGATTGCGCCGAATACCCCTTGCCATTTGGCACGCTGTTTACCTGTGAACAAGTCCCCGATAATAATCATCGCCATAGGCATCATGATGCCGCCACCGATACCTTGTAAGCCGCGGAACCATATAAGCTCTGTCATGTTTTGGGCCATCCCGCAAAGCGCTGAAGCTCCAATAAAGATGACGAGTCCAGTTACATAGATCACGCGGCGGCCGATTAAGTCAGCCAGTTTACCCGCTATGGGCACGACAACGGTTGAAGTGAGCATGTAGGCAGTTGTTAACCACGCCATTAGGCCGAGTCCACCGAATTCACCGACAATACGCGGCATAGCCGTTCCTACAATGGTGCCGTCCAAAGCGCCGAACAGCATGGCGATGATGAGTCCTGTCAGCAGCAGCCCTCTGTTTTTAAGCTCGGGGTTAGCTGTGGCCTCGAGTGAATCTTCAGATGTCGTTTTATTGTTTTCCACAAGTACCACTCCTTTGATGTGATGTCATCTTATTAGTTTAATTAATAAAAGGAAGCTAGTTTCTCAAAAGCTTCTACGAGGATATGAAGCTCCTCTGGAGGAAGCTGTGATAAGCTTCGAGCGGTTACTTCTTTATGAACCTCCTCGGCTTTCTTTAGAACTTCTTCGCCAAGCGGGGTCAGCTCAACCAGTACAATGCGGCGATCTGATTCATGATGCTTGCGAATGACATGCTCGCTTTGTACGAGTCGATCGATCATGACCGTAATGGCGCTTGGCTTCACGCCCATTTTCTCGGCGAGATGCGTTTGCTTAGGCATACCCTCTTTGCGAATCATATGGAGCATGAAAATTTGCGGCATCGTTAAATCGGATTCCAGCTTAGCGAAAACAGCCTGCCCCAATTTGCGATGGGTGATTTCAAAGGCCGTCCGAAAACGGTCGGTGTAAGAACTTAATTGGTCGCTCATAGCAAGCCTCCTTCATTCATAAGTTGAGAGAATAATTTAAATAAAGAAATAATTAAATTGTATTATTATTACATAAGATAATTATTAAATTGTTTAAATAAAATATACACGGGATTTAGGGGTGAAGTCAACTGACATTTTCAGGAACACCTCAGCTAACTTGCATCTCTAGCGTATCTTGCATATAATAACTGATAACTATACGTGTAAATGCTTTGACGGAGAAGAGTACGCAGTGCTTCTTGACAGGGAGGGAAAGCCGAAGATTGAGAGCTATCCCCAAGAATCAGGCTGCCGAAGTTCGCTCCTGAGCAGTCCTTTGAACAGAGAAGGCGGCTGGACCGCTTCTAAGTAGAGGGAACCGGACACATCGTCCGTTATCTGGAATGAAGTGAGATACGCTTCTGTTTGCCCATCGTGGCACTCAGGCGGATCTAATTAGGGTGGTACCACGGCTTTCTCGTCCCTTGTCAGGGGAGGGAAAGTCTTTTTTTTGCGTTTATTTTTTGGCAAATTCAGGAGGGATTTCGATGAAAGAACGTTTAGAAGCGTTGAAGCAGGAAGCACTGCAGGAGCTGAGCGGCGTACAAAGTCAGCAGGAACTGAATGATCTGCGCATTAAGTATTTAGGAAAAAAGGGTCCTTTAACAGAAATTTTGCGCGGCATGGGCGCTTTAAGCGCTGAGGAGAGACCAGTTATCGGTCAGGTTGCTAATGATGTGCGCGCAGCTATCGAATCGGTTGTTGAAGAGAAGCAAGCTGCTTACCAGCAGCAGGAAACAGAAAATCGTCTACGCGCAGAAATGATTGACGTCACGCTACCAGGGCGACCATCCGAGCAAGGCGCTGTTCATCCTTTGAGCAAAGTGATTCAGGAGATCGAAGATATTTTTATCGGAATGGGTTATTCCGTAGCAGAAGGACCTGAAGTTGAACATGATTATTACAATTTTGAGGCGCTTAACCTGCCCAGGGATCACCCCGCTCGCGATATGCAGGATTCTTTTTATGTAACTGACGAGATTCTTATGCGTACTCAAACTTCCCCTGTTCAAGTTAGAACGATGGAAAAACGCAAAGGCGAAGTGCCGATTAAAATCATTTGTCCAGGTAAAGTATTCCGCCGCGATGATGACGATGCGACACATTCTCACATGTTTACACAAATCGAGGGTCTGGTTATTGACCGGAATATTCGGATGAGTGATCTTAAAGGAACGTTACTCCAATTCGTGCAAGAAATGTACGGCAATCAAACGAAAATTCGTTTGCGTCCAAGCTTTTTCCCCTTCACAGAGCCTAGCGTTGAGGTTGACGTGAGCTGTGCTATGTGCGGAGGTACAGGTTGTCGGACTTGTAAGCAAACTGGCTGGCTCGAAATTCTTGGAGCAGGTATGGTGCATCCTCGCGTGCTTGAGATGGGCGGTTTTGATCCAAAGGAATATACAGGCTTTGCCTTTGGGATGGGTGTTGAACGGATTGCAATGCTGAAATATGGCATTGAGGATATTCGTCATTTTTACACGAATGACCTGCGTTTCTTGAAACAGTTCTTGCATCTGTAACCACAAACTCAAGCTTGCCAAGGAGTTTTCATAGAATAACGGAATAACGTTTACGAACACAGTTTTGCAAAAGCAAAACGCTAAGGAGGAGTTGAAACCATGAAGGTATCTTATCAGTGGTTGTCAGAATATGTAGATGTATCAGGCCATACAGCAGAGGAATTAGCCGAAAAGCTAACTCGAAGCGGTATTGAAGTTGATATTGTAGAAAACCGAAATAAAGGTGTAACGAATGTGCTTGTCGGTTATGTGAAATCTCGCGAAAAGCATCCTGATGCAGATAAACTAAGCGTTTGTCTCGTAGATGTCGGACAAGGCGAAGATTTACAAATCGTGTGTGGCGCTAAAAATGTGGATGCGGGACAAAAGGTTCCTGTAGCTATTGTTGGCGCTGTGCTGCCTGATGGCTTGCACATCAAACGCGCTAAGCTGCGTGGCGTAGAATCACAGGGAATGATTTGTTCAGCTAAGGAGCTTGGACTTAACGACAAGCTGCTGCCAAAGGAGATCCAAGAAGGTATTCTAGTTCTTCCAGAAGATACGGAAGTGGGCAAATCCATTCTTGATGTACTGGCTATTAATGATAAAGTGCTGGAACTTGACCTGACACCTAACCGTTCGGATTGCTTAAGCATGCTTGGAGCTGCCTATGAAATCGCCGCGATCTTGGGTCGCAGCGTTAAGCTGCCGGATACGGAATCAGCTCTACAAGCTGCTGGAACAGCAGCAGGCAAAGCCGCTGAAAGTATCAGCGTGAACATTACGGCAACGGAGCAGTGCACGCATTATGCCGCTCGTTTGATCGAAGGCGTACGGGTTGGCACCTCGCCACTGTGGATGCAGAACCGCTTAATGGCGGCCGGTATTCGCCCTATCAACAACATCGTAGATATCACGAACTTCGTGATGCTGGAATACGGACAGCCGCTGCATGCTTTCGATGCGGACCAATTGAATAATGGCCACATCGACGTACGCCTGGCCCAGCCAGGCGAGAAGCTTGTTACGCTTGACGATGTTGAGCGTACGTTGGAGCCTCACATGCTGCTTATCACTGACGGCACGAAACCTGTGGCAATCGCTGGTGTCATGGGCGGTGCGAACTCCGAAGTGACTGAGAGAACTACACGGATTCTGCTTGAATCTGCCAAGTTCGCAGGTAGCTCGGTGCGCCGCACCTCACGCCAGTTAGGTCTTCGCTCGGAAGCAAGCCTTCGCTTCGAGAAAGAAGTGAACCCGGAAGCGGTGCTTCCGGCGCTGAACCGCGCAGCGGCCTTAATGGCCCAATACGCAGCGGGGCAAGTGGCAGACGGCATCGTAGAAGCCGTTGCTGGCTCTAACGAATCGGTTCACATCGAGCTTGCAGTGAACCGTGTGAACAGCTATCTCGGCACGTCACTATCGTTAGCTGAGATTGAGGCAATCATTGAACGCTTGCACTTTACTTATGAGCAAGCAGGCGACAACAAACTGCTCGTGCACGTGCCTAGCCGTCGCGGAGACATTTCACGGGATGTCGATTTGATCGAAGAGGTGGCGCGTCTGTACGGTTATGACAACATCCCGACAACGTTGATGAGCGGTGTGACGACGCCCGGCTCTCTAACGAAAGAGCAGTCGATCCGTCGTATCACGCGGAACCTGTTAACTCAAAGCGGGCTGCATGAAGTCATTACTTATGCTTTCACTCAGCCAGATCAAAATACACTGTTAACTGGCTTGTATCCTTCTGCGAAGTCGATTTCCCTCGCGATGCCGATGAGTGAGGATCGAAGCCAACTGCGTACGAGCTTGCTTCCGCACCTGCTGGAAGTAATTAGTTACAATCGTAATCGCAGCATGGATAATGTAGCGATTTTCGAGATGGCTAAAATCTATACAACGGAAGAATCAACCCTGTCCGCTCTTCCTGAAGAGAAGCTGCTTCTGTCTATCGCATTGACAGGTAAACGTCGTTCATCGCATTGGGCGCAAAAAGAAGAATCAGTTGATTTCTATGATATTAAAGGGATTTTTGACCGTCTTGTAAGCTATTTGGGCGTTGAAGGACTTGAGTATGTGTCCGCGGCTCCAGCTGGCTTCCATCCAGGGCGCACAGCTGAGCTTTATCTGAACAATGGGAATGGACAGCAGCTTATCGGCCGTATCGGGCAGCTTCATCCAGGACTACAACAACAACGTGATCTTGATGATACGTATGTACTTGAAATTGAACTAACTCCGCTGATGGCTGCAGCGAACGAAACCATTGCTTACAGATTATTACCTCGTTATCCTTCAATTGGACGCGATCTGGCCGTTGTTGTACATGCAAATGTGCCTGTTGGTCACATGGAACAGACGATCCGTCAAGAAGCTGGAGAATTGCTCGAGTCCATCCAGGTTTTCGATATTTACACCGGGGAGCGATTGGGCGCAGATCGTAAAAGCGTAGCTATCGCACTTGTTTATCGTCATGCAGAGCGTACCTTGCTTGATGAGGAAGTAACAGAGCTTCATGCCAAAGTTGTTGCTGCGCTTGAGCAGCAATATGAAGCTGAGTTAAGAAAATAGTGTGAATTTCACCCCATTGGCAGGAAAACAGGCTGGTCTTATCGAATTGATGTCGATAGGACCAGCCTTTCATCTAAGGGAGGATATGAAGAGTGAGCACTGAAGATAAAACAAGAATTACTGTTGAAATATATGGAAATCAATATAAATTAATGGCCAGTACAAGTACAAATTACATGAAGCGTGTGGCTGAATATGTAAACGATCAAATGTTTCGGATTGCAAAGGGCTATCCTCGTTTAGATTCTCAACGAATTGCTGTGCTTGCTGCCGTGAACATGGCCGATGAATACTTCCGCCAAAATGAGGTCATGGAGGATATTTCTAAAGTTCAAAAAGAGAAAGAAGCTGTGCAAGCAAGCTATGAGAATATGCTGCAAGCTTATAATGAGCTGAAACAGGAGCATGCAAACAAAGTTAATCTTGCCGCTGAGCAGCTCGAACAATTTGAAGCTAGCAAAAAACAGCTGCTTGAAGAACGTGATGCGCTGACTAAGCAGCACGCGGCTGAAAAAGAATCATTTCTTCAAAAGCAGCAGCAGGACAAGAAATTAGCTTTCCAACAGCATGAGCAAGAAAAGCAAAATATGTTAGCTAAGTATGAGGCTGAAAAAGCAGCCTATATGAAGCAAGTTCAAGAAGATAAGGCAAATACGATTAATCAGCTCAAGGAAAAGCAAGCCGGTATGATGCAACAGCATCAAGCAGATAAAGAAGCAGCAGCTCAAAGATATCAGAAGGACAAAGAGCTTTTAACACAACAATACGAAAAAGAAAAGCAAAACCTCATAACCCAACAAGAAGCAGATAAAGAGACTTACACGAAGCAGCTTCAAGAAGTAAAAGCTAGCTCTTTAAATCAACTTAAAGAACAGCAAACAATGATCACTCAACAGCACAATGATGAGCTAGAGCGGTTAGCTGAAAAACATCGGAGAGAGAAAGAATTTCTGAATCAACAATTTGAACATGATAGACAAAGCAGCTTAGTCCAACAAGAAGCAGATAAAGAAGCTTATTCGAAGTCGCTTCAAGAAGAAAAACAAGCTTTGCTTAATCAGTTCAAGGAACAGCAAGCGAATTTCATTCAACAGCATGAGGAAGATAGAGAAAGATTAGCTCAGAAGTACGAGCAGGACAAAGCTTTATTAACCCTGCAGTACGAACAAGAAAAACAAATGCTTCTAGAAGATTATGAAGCAGATAAAGCGACACATGCCAGACAGCTTCAAGACGAAAATCTAGTGATTATCAGACAGTATCAGGAACAACAAACGAATATTTTTCAACAGTATGAAATCCAGAAAACGAATATCATTCAGCAATTTCAATTACAAATCGAATCATTGGTCGAACAGCATAAAAAAGATAAAACAAACCTCGTTCAGCAATATTTGGATCAAAAAGAGCAGCTCATCGAGCAGGTTCGGAAAGATAAAGAGGAGCTCATGCAGCAAGGGCTTCATGATGAGGAATTACAGAAAGAGCTAGACAGCGTAAAGGAAGAATATCGTCAATTACGCGAAGAATATGCGAAGCTGCAGACCGAATACAACGAATGGATTCAACTTGTAGAAATTGATGCACCCGGAAGGTAACCGCCAGTGACAATGAATAGCTTAGACTATATGATGTTGGCCGCGGTAGCACTAGGGTTGCTGCTGGGTTATTTAAGAGGTTTTATTGCTCAAATTGTCTCATTAGCTGGCTTCATACTTGCCTATCTGGTGGCCTTTTACTTTTATAAGGATTTCGCGCCCCTGCTGAGCAATGCGGTTTCGCTTCCTACTTATCAGAATTACCAGAAATATGAGTTCATTGTTAAAGGGTTTAATTTAGACACCTATATCTTAAATGCGATTGCTTTTGCTATTTTATTTTTTGGGGTCAAATTTGCACTTGTTATCATTGGCAGAGCCTTGAACATGATCGCCAAAGTTCCTGGCCTTAACTTTATCAATCGATGGAGTGGAGCTCTTCTAGGCCTGGCTGAAGCGCTCCTAATCTTAATTATTGCAATTAATATTATAACAATTGTTCCTTCGGACGGACTGCAGAAGCTCCTCGCAAGCTCGACCATAGCCCCGTACTTAATCAACGAAATGCCCAATGTGGCTGGGAAGCTCCATGAGCTTTGGAAACAAGGCATCCACACATAAAAGCTACCCTCCTTTTTCTAAAAAGGTGAGGTAGCTTTTATTTTTGTTTCTTTTTGTGTATATGATTTTGTTTTGTTCTAGGAATTTATGAAGGCACCGGCTTCAACGAGTGCTCCGTTCATGCTTTGAGCTGGAAGGGATGCAAGTTGAATGAGATCCGAAGTTACTTCGAGAGGGTCGCGTCCTGTTGCGTGCATTTCCGTACGGATTGTACCTGGGTTAAACATATTGCACAGAATGTCTTTGCTGCTCATCTCATCTGCTACCGTACGAGTTAGAGACTCCAGACCTGCTTTACTGGCGCTATAGGCTACGAATCCGCCTGCTCCATTGACAGCAAGCCCGGAAGTAATGTTAATGATTCGTCCATAATTATTGGCTTCGAAGACTGGCAAACACTGTTTAATTAAAAGGAATGCGCCTGTCAGATTGTTTACAATATGGTAGTTCCAGCTGTCTAGGGAGGTTTCTTGTGTTTGTCCCGCTTCGAATACAGCGGCATTATTGATAAGAATATCGATTCGTCCCGTGAAGGATAAGGCCGCGGCAACAAGTTTCTTTACATCAGGCTCTTGAGAAACATCTGCATGTACGGCAAGGCTGCTTCCACCTAAAGAAGTAATTTGTTCATGAACGTCCTCGATCTTGTGAAGTCTTCTACCACAAAGAACGACATGTGCTCCTTCTTGTGCAAAAGTAAGTGCCATTGCCCGACCAAGACCGCTTCCGGCTCCAGTGATAATGGCCGTTTTTCCATTCAATTTCCCCATGGCCTATGCTCCTCCTCGATACATAATCTATTAGCTTCATCGTAGCAGAAGGGGAACGGGAAGAGAAATTAGACTTTCTTATACACAATTGGAGAAAATATTATAGTCCACAAAAAACCACCTCAACGCAGATGCCGCGAAAAGGTGGTTGCAGTCGAGTTTATTCAACAATTAGTGTGGATTTCATATCTGCGTGTCCTGATCCACACATAATGGAACAGATGATGGGAAAGGAGCCTGCTTTGTCCGGTGTAAACGTAACCGTTTTGGTACCATTACTTAAATTTACTTTAAAATCCTTAATTGAAGCACCGTGCATGCCTTGAGCGTTGTCAAGGGTAATCGTTACCGGCTCCCCTTTTTTAACTCTATATTCGGGTTGATCAAATTTGAAATTAGTGGCTTTAAGCGTAACTGCTTGTCCGCCTGCTTGCGCTGCAGCAGTTGCATTGGGTGCTGCGGCTTTATCTTTGTTTCCGCAAGCTGCAATGGCCAGAACCAAAGCAATACCCATTAGGAGAACGAGTAATTTTTTCATTATAGATAACCTCCGTAAATCCTATTTTAAATGTAACATCATTGTACACGACTGCTCAAAAAAAAGCAGTGACAAACTAGTGAATGAGGAGATACATGCATAGGAAAAAGATCGGCCCGGCGATTAGAATCGCTGCAGGCCGACCTTTTTTAGGGCTTTGCCATCGGTATCATTTTCCCGTAAGCGTACAGGTCAATGATGATCTTCTTTACCTGTGAGACCTTGCTCGAAAGGGGTCTTGACAGGGATAAACAGATCGATGATCCCGATGACCAAAGCGGCTAATACTGCACCTATCATACTACTGGAAACGTTGTGAACGACGAATTGAGCTGTCCAAATGACCAGCGCGCTCACAAGAAAACCAACGATTCCTCTGCCAAATGGAGTAATTCTTTTGCCAAAGATCCCTTCAATGATCCATGCGGCTACGGCAATTACCAGGGCAAGGAAAAATGCGCTCCAGAATCCACCGACCTGAAATCCAGGCACGAGCCAACTGACAAACATCAAAACCAAAGCAGATACAATAAACCTGACAACATGACCAAGAAGATGCATCTTTGGTACCTCCTCTTTTGTGATGAGACTTTTCTCACGACAAGAAGCGTTTTGTAACAGGATTTGGTGCTTTTGAAGGTTTGCGCGACTCCTTTTTGGCAAGAGAAGTAGGTGCACAGCTTAGTGTGTCCTACGTCTTTTCATAATATGGGAGGCAGCATCTTCCATATAAACGATAGTCTCCGTAGCTAATCCAGTTCCCTTTGGTTTATAATATAGCTAGAGAAAAGAGGTCGAGGACGTTGAACAAGAAAATTATTAAAACATTGGATTACCAGAAGATTTTATATAAATTGAGTCAGCATGCAGAGACTTCGTTGGGTAAAGAGGCAGCTGAGAAGCTTGAACCCATCGGAGAGTTCGAAGTAGTTAAACTGCGTTTACAAGCTACAGATGAAGCTGTTAACGTGGAGAGACTTAAAGGTAACGCGCCCTTTGGGGGGATTCGGGACATCAGAGCTTCTCTGCATCGTGCTCGAATCGGAGGTATGTTGAACCCCGGAGAGCTGCTTGATATTTCTACCACGTTGTTTGGTTCAAGGCGATTAAAGCGATTCGTCCTTGCTGTTCATGAGGAATATCCGGTTCCGATGCTGAAGGATCAAGTAGAGCTCCTGACGGAAAACAAGCAGTTGGAAGATAAAATCAACAGCTGCATTGATGAGAACGCAGTTGTGGTTGATAGTGCAAGTCCTGAACTGGGACGTGTGCGGAATGAACTTAGAACAGGTGAGGCTAGAGTTAGAGAACGCCTAGAGCAGATGATTCGAAATTCATCCGTTCAAAAGATGCTTCAGGATGTACTGATTACAATTCGTAACGATCGTTACGTCATCCCTGTGAAAGCCGAATACCGTTCCAGTTTTGGCGGTATGATTCACGATCAATCGGCTTCTGGTGCAACGCTATTTATCGAACCTGAATCTGTTGTTCAGTTGAATAATAAAATTCGAGAACTCAAACTTAAGGAAGAAGTTGAGATTGAGAAGATTTTGCGCGCGCTAACCGAGCTTGTCGCGGAGCAAGTCGACTTGCTTGTAATGGATGTTGAGCTTTTGGCGCAGCTTGATTTTATTTTTGCCAAGGCTGGCTTAGCCAGAGAACTGAAAGGTACTCAGCCTAGACTTAACGATCGTGGTTTCATTAAAATCAAGCGAGGTCGCCACCCCCTGATTGCAGCAGATGCGGTCGTACCTCTTGATCTGGAGCTAGGGAATGACTACTCGGCGATTATTGTTACGGGTCCTAACACAGGCGGTAAAACAGTTTCACTAAAAACAGTAGGTCTTCTGAGCCTGATGGCGATGTCTGGGCTTTTTGTGCCTGCGGAGGAGGGAAGCCAGCTGTGTGTTTTCGACGCCATTTATGCGGATATTGGGGACGAACAAAGCATCGAACAGAACTTAAGTACTTTTTCCAGCCATATGACGAACATTATAAGCATTTTGCGAGATATGACTCCCAAAAGCCTGGTATTGCTGGATGAGCTCGGCGCTGGGACGGACCCGGCGGAGGGTTCAGCTTTGGCGATTTCTATTTTGGACTATATGCATCAAATTGGTTGTCGCATTATTGCAACGACGCATTACTCTGAACTAAAGGCGTATGCCTATCAAAAACAAAACACGATTAATGCAAGTATGGAGTTCGATGTACAGACGCTTAGTCCGACATATCGTTTGCTTGTAGGCGTTCCAGGACGAAGCAATGCCTTTGCTATCGCTGAGCGTCTCGGCCTGTCTCGCCGAATCATTGAGCACGCCCGCGGTCAAGTAGGCGAGGAGGATCTGCGTGTCGAATCCATGATCGCTTCGCTTGAGGAGAATCGACTGATCGCCGAGTCCGAGCGCTTAAGCGCAGAACGGCTGCGGCGGGAAGCGGAAGAATTGCGTCTTGAATTGGAGGCGCAGACGAACAAGTTCCACGAGCAAAAGGATAAGCTGCTCGAGAAGGCCGAGCGCGAAGCGCGCGAGGCAGTCGCCAAGGCGCGCCGCGAGGCGGACGAGGTCATCGCCGATCTGCGGCGCATGGCGCAAGAGGAAGCCGGTGGAGTCAAGGACCACCGGCTGATAGAGGCGCGCCGCAAGCTGGATCAGGCGGCGCCGGAGCTGCGCGAGAAGCGTGAAACTCGCGCAGTGAAGAAACGGCCAGAGCAGATTGCGGCCGGTGATGAAGTGCGTGTCGTGAACCTTGGTCAAAAAGGTCACGTGGTTGAGATCGTCAGCAGTACAGAAGCAACTGTGCAGCTTGGTATTATGAAGATGAAGGTCAACCTGTCTGACCTTGAAAAAATAGGCGCTGCCTCACAGAAAAAGCAGCAGCACCAAACGGCAACAACCGTGAAGCGAACTCGCGATGAAAACATTCGTTCGGAATTGGATATGCGCGGCCTTAACATGGAGGAAGCGCTGATAGAAGCAGACCGCTTTCTCGATGAGTCGTTTTTAGGCAATCTTGGTCAAGTTTTCTTGATTCATGGCAAGGGGACGGGCGTGCTTCGCACGGGGATGCAGGAATATTTACGCCGTCATAAGCATGTGAAGAGCTATCGAATGGGCAATTACAACGAAGGCGGGGCCGGGGTCACAGTCGTCGAAATGAAATAACAAAAAAAATTATGATCTTTTTTGAAACCCTATCTTTGCAAACACGTATGTAATGTGTGTAAACACCGGTGAACAAAAAAGAATTTGCAACACCCAATCATAGATGTTCAAAACTAGGAGGAAATTACAAATGGGAATTTTCAAAAGATTACGCGACATGACAATGGCTTCGGTTAACGACTTGCTAGACAAAGCAGAAGATCCAGTAAAAATGTTAAACCAATTTCTTCGCGATATGGAAGAGGACATCCTTGAAGCGGAATCTGCAGTAGCGAAACAAATCGCTATTGAGAAAAAATTCAAGCAACAATTTGAAGAATCACAAGAGATGGTTGAAAAGCGTTCGGAGCAAGCACTTAAAGCATTGGAGCAAGGCAATGAAGATTTGGCTCGTCGCGCGCTTCAAGACAAAAAAGAACACCAAGAGCGTTTTGATGAGCTTAAGCGTCAATATGATATGGCCAAAACGAATGCGGATCAACTTCGCAATCAGTTGACTGAGATGAAAGATGAATTCGGTAAAATGAAAAACAAGAAAGATTTGTTAATTGCTCGCGCTGAAACAGCCAAAGCACAAAAGCAAATCAATCAAGCAATGTCCGGCTTCGGTACAGACAATGCGGCTAAAGGCTTTGATCGCATGAGTGAGAAAGTTCTTCAAATGGAAGCTGAAGCACAAGCTAGCGGAGAAATTCGCGCTAAAAGCCGCAGCCTAGATGATGAGCTTGATCAACTTAACAAATCCGATAGTGGCGTGGATGATGAGTTAGCTGCTATGAAAGCAAAGCTTGCTGAAAAAAAACAATCCTAATGATATAATAGTGTATGCACCTGCGAGAGACTGAGTATAGCTCAGTCTCTTCTACCTTTTGTAAGGGAAGGCAGGAGTCGATATGAACGAAGAGGTGGATGTATTGCTCAGCAACCCGTATTTGTCTACGCTCGCTTTTTTTACCGTAGCTGTTATCGCACTCGTGGTATTCCTTACTCTGTTTGAGTTGGTAACCAAGTATGATGATTGGGCTGAAATTAAAAAAGGGAACATCTCCGTGGCAATGGCTACGGGTGGTAAGATTTTTGGGATCTGTAATTTATTCCGATTTGCTATTTTGAACAATGACACGATGATTCATTCGCTCATCTGGGCAGGGTACGGGTTTGTATTACTTCTCGTGGCTTACTTCATATTTGAATTTTTAACGCCTTATTTCAAAATTGATGAGGAAATAAAAAATGACAACAAAGCGGTAGGTCTGCTTTCTATGATGATTTCGATTTCTCTCTCCTATGTAGTTGGAGCCTGCGTAACCTAATAGTCAAACTACACAGAGACCACATCCCTATTAAGTTGTGGAGGCTTGAACAATGAAATACCTCTGGGGTACCTTGTTTGCTATTGCAGTTGTGTTTATGGCGGCAGGGGTTTATTATTTATTGAAGTATGCATGAAATAGGTGGAGGATTAAGCAATGAGTACCAATGAGGAAGTCGTTTGTCCTTGGTGCCAAACAGAGATTGTTTGGGACCCTGAGATAGGGCCAGAGGACGAATGTCCGCACTGCTTTAATGAATTAAACGATTATCGCAGTATTAAACTTACTGTCAAACAAACAGGCCAACCGCTTCGTTTTCAGGAGAATGAGCAAACAGAGCCAGATGAAGATCTATCTTTGGCCTGGGATGACTCTGATGAGCCTCTCGATAGCTATGGAGAAGCCATTCAACGGATTTCGGATGAACAGGAAGAAGCGCCAGAGTGTTCAGGTTGCCACGAATTTTTGCTTTTAGCTGGCAAAGAGGTTATCAGTCAAGGCTCCTTTACACCTCACATTCCTAAAACTTTAGGAAATGCTTTTCTAACCGCTCCGGTAACACTTCACGTGTACGTATGCCCGTCCTGCTTCAAAGTGGAAAAAGTGTTATCTGATACCGATCGCCTTTTGATGGTAGAACGAATTAAAGACAAGTAAGCCAAGCCGAATCCTCGTGGATTCGGTTTTTCTATGTGGCGTTCGTTATATTTTCACCTGGTTGGGGAAGCTTAACAAGAATGATTCTATCCAGGGGAAAGGTGAGTAGACGAATGCAGCAGGATCAGAATGGGCAGCGAGTTCATCGAGGGAGGACAAAGGATGCGATCCCTACTAACTATTTTGGAAATCGGGGAAATGTTCCGACAGGGAAAGCCTCCAAAGAGCAGGATTCAAAAGGAAAGGGGAGACTTGATGCGCAAGCCATCTTGTTATTGGTTATGCATACCTTATTCGGAACTGCGAATGCGCTATCTGGGACCTTTGTTGGCGTATATCTGTGGAAGGCCAAAAATGATTACGCATTAATTGGCTGGTTTACGCTCACTACTCATTTAACGATGGCCATTACATTCTGGCTGGCCGGCAAATGGGTCAAAGAACATAATAAGATGAACTGCCTGCGAGTAGGTATGGCGGTTTCTGCGTGTTTCTACATGCTTGTACTATGGTTAGGCAGCAACAGCTTTCATTATTTTATTTGGCTTGGGATCGTGCAAGGGATATCAGCTGGTTTGTTCTGGATCTCATTTAATGTTGTTTACTTTGAAGTTACAGACCCAGATAACCGAGATCGATTTAATGGGTGGATGGGCTTATTAGGCTCTAGTGCTGGGATCGTAGCTCCGTGGATATCTGGTTTACTCATTGTGGGACTTGGCGATATTGTTGGCTACCGCCTGATTTTTTCGATTTCATTAGGCATCTTTGTTCTTGGTGTTATTGTCAGCTTTTTTTTGAAAAAGAGAAAGGTACAAGGATCTTATGAATGGTTACTACCCGTTCGTTGTTTGAAACAATCGGGAACGCCTTGGAGGCGAGTCAGCTTGGCTTTAGCCGCGCAAGGGTTCAGGGAAGGCGTATTCGGCTTCATGATTGCTCTCTTAGTCTACATAGCTACGTCCAGTGAAGCGAGCTTAGGCAAATTTGTGCTCATAACGTCGGCTGTCTCACTACTTAGCTTTTGGGTAGTGGGGAAGTTTATTAAACCGCGATTTCGCAAAGGCTCGATGCTCTTAGGCGCATTGATGATGGTAGCTGTCATCTTGCCTTTTTTTTGGAAAGTGAATTTTACCACACTTTTACTATTTGGCGTGGGTGCTTCTTTATTTCTTCCGTTGTATACGGTTCCTATGGTATCAGCCGTTTTTGACCTTATTGGTTCGGATGAAGCAAGTGCAAAACAGCGGGAAGAGTATGTTGTACTTCGAGAATTAGGTCTGAACGTAGGCCGTGTGCTTGGAGTCTTGTTATTTATAGGCGTCGTATCTTGGAGTACTACACCACTGGTTATCAATCTGCTTTTGCTCATCATAGGAAGTTCACCTTTGATCAGCTGGTATTTTATGAGAAAACAACTAACGCTAATTAAACCTTGACATCCGTAACGTTCCCGATAAAAATGTGTGTAGAGTAAGTTATTGGGAAAAGGAGCGTGTGGCCCGTGACGCATAAAAATAAAAAAATGGTTAACAGTGTTGCAGAGCTTATTGGGGACACGCCAGCCGTTAGAATTAACCGTCTCGTGCAGGAAGGCGATGCTGAACTTTATGTGAAGCTTGAATATTTCAATCCCAGCGGCAGCGTGAAAGATCGGGCAGCATATAATTTGATAACGCAGGCGGAAAAGGCAGGACTGCTTCGACCTGGGGCTACCATCATTGAACCGACAAGCGGTAATACGGGCATCGGCCTAGCAATGAATGCGGCTGCCAAAGGTTATAAAGCTATTCTCATCATGCCCGACAATATGAGCAAAGAGCGGATTAACCTCTTGAAAGCTTATGGAGCAGAGGTTGTGTTAACTCCCGCTGCGCTGCGCATGCCTGGGGCCATCGCCAAAGCGGTGGAGCTGAGGGATCAAATCCCTGGCAGCTATATTCCGCAGCAGTTCGAGAACCCCGCGAATCCGAGCATTCACCGGACTACGACAGCGCTTGAAATCCTCCAGCAGATGGAAGAGCGGCTCGATGCGTTTGTTGCTACCTCAGGAACTGGAGGTACCATAACCGGAACTGGCGAGGTGTTAAGAGAAAGGCTGCCGCACATTCAGATATACGTTGTAGAACCAAAGGGATCTCCTGTATTATCAGGCGGCAGCCCAGGACCGCATAAGCTGGTAGGAACGAGTCCAGGCTTCGTGCCAGCGAACTTAAATACAAGCGTATATGATCAAATCGTTCAGGTATCCGATGAAGATGCCCTACAAACCACAAGAGACCTCGCTAGCAAGGAAGGCATACTGGTTGGTCCGTCTGCCGGAGCATCGGTATGGACGGGCTTACAAGTGGCTCACAGGCTTGGAGAGGGCAAACGAGTGCTCTGCATCGCGCCGGATACAGGAGAAAGATATTTAAGTATGGATATTTTTTAAGGAATTGCTGGATGCAGTAAAGACCGTACCCTCTTGAGGGAGAAACAGGACTTTACTGTTTTTTTACATTCTGAATGTTGCATAAAAATTCAGTAATAAGTATAATTATAAGGGTAAAGAGGTTATTGATGAAAGGTGGTTGTTTCGTTGAAGTTAGCCTATGTGAATGAACTCCCGCAGAAAGATCAACTTGCTGAATTTATACAGATCTATACAAATGAATGCATAAAATTTGGTATTCAAACAACTAGTTTGCATATTCAAAGTCCACAATGTGTAATTTCGGTGTACGATGATAATGTGCTTGTCGGAATTGGTTGTATGGACGATGTCATGCATGTTCATGTGCGTCCTGCATACCGTCATCGCCAAATTGAAACGACTGTTCATAAGCTGCTGCAAGCCGAGTTTAAGTCTTTGCATGCGCTAGCGAAGTAACTTAAAGTAATTTGTAATGACCATGGGGCTAATTCCTGTGGTTTTTTTGCTTGCTTATAGAGGAGAAATCTGTTTTATAAAAATAATCTGCTTATTAGGTAGCACACTAATTGAATTCGGACAGCAGTTCATTGTAAGATTGTAGGATGACAGATTAACAAATCAATGAAAGGTAGGTTTAACCAATGGATGCTTTGAAGCTTAAAATTCTCGAACTACTGAAAGAAGATGCCCGCAGGAGTGCGGAACTGATCGCCACGATGCTAGGAACGGCGGAGGCCGAGGTGGCGCGAGCGATAAGCGAGATGGAAGCGGAAAAGGTCATCGTCAAATACGCGACAGTGGTCAACTGGAGCAAAGTGGATGACGAAAAGGTTACCGCCCTGATTGAAGTACAAATTACACCGGAACGCGGACGCGGATTCGATGCGATTGCGGAACGGATTTATTTATATCCGGAAGTAAGATCGGTTTATTTAATGTCTGGCGCTTATGACCTTCTTGTCGAAATTGAGGGAAGCTCGCTTAAAGAAGTTGCTTCTTTTGTATCCAATAAGCTTTCGCCAATTGATCGCGTGCTTTCAACGAAAACGAATTTTATATTAAAAAAATACAAACAAGACGGCATTATTTTCGAGGATCAGGAAGATGATCACCGAATGCTCGTCTCACCGTAAGGGAGAGATAACGCTATGATCAAAGATGACATAACGATTCCGCAAGTAAAGGCAAAGTCGATGGCGGATTATCTCGCTCCTGCGGTGCGTGAGATTAAGCCGTCGGGCATTCGCAAGTTTTTTGATTTGGTCAGTAATAGCAAGGATGACATCATCTCACTTGGTGTAGGGGAGCCGGACTTCTCGACACCATGGCATGTTCGTGAAGCAGCTGTGTACTCGTTGGAGCGCGGCCGCACGAAGTATACGCCGAACTCCGGGATTCCAGAGCTTCGTGAAGCAATCGCCGACTATTTAGACAATTCCTTCAAGGTGAAATATGAGCCTAGGGATGAAGTGCTTGTGACGGTTGGAGGAAGTGAAGCCATTGACTTGGCCCTTCGCGCTTTAGTCACACCGGGAGACGAGATTCTTATTCCAGAGCCTTGTTACATCTCCTACTCACCGATTACAAGCATTAGTGGCGGTGTACCTGTTGGGATTGAGACATCGGCTGGAAATCAATTCAAACTTACTGAAGAGTCTCTTCGTGCGGTGTTGACCCCACGTTCCAAAATATTAATTCTTTGTTATCCAAGCAACCCGACTGGCGGCATCATGACGTATGAGGATTGGCTGCCTATAGCCAAGGTTGTTGAGGAAAAGGATCTGATCGTCATCTCCGATGAGATTTATGCAGAGCTTACTTATGGTCAGAAGCATGTTAGCTTCGCCTCAATTCCTGGGATGAAGGATCGGACGATTTTGGTTAGCGGATTTTCTAAAGCTTTCGCGATGACAGGCTGGCGGATGGGCTATGCATGCGGTCACCCAGAGCTCATCTCAGCGATGACCAAAATTCATCAGTATACAGTAATGTGCGCACCTGTTATGGGACAGGTAGCTGCACATGAAGCGTTGACAAACGGTTTGGAAGAAAAGGATCGAATGATAGAGTCCTACAATCAGCGACGCAGGTTGATCGTCAAAGGCTTCCGTGAAATTGGGTTAGAGTGCCATGAACCGCAAGGCGCATTCTATGCATTCCCGAGCATCGTGAAGACGGGTATGACTTCGGACGAATTCGCACAGCGTTTGTTGTACGAAGCGAAGGTAGCTGCAGTACCTGGAGATGTGTTCGGATTAGGGGGAGAAGGTTTTCTACGATGTTCTTACGCATATAGCGTCTCACAATTGAACGAAGCGCTCGAAAGAATCGGAAATTTCCTCAAAAAATTGTAAAAATCCAGTAAAAAAATATGTTCATTGGAGACAAAAACTGGTATTCTTGAAGTAAGGAGGGGTGAGCATGGCTTTTATGGAATATCAATTGTCAACGTACCGAAACCATCTGCATATACGTGAAAATGAGTCCGAACGACGTTGGTTGTTCAAGCATGCGAAGAAATCCAACTCCCTTACTTCTTTAGAGGAAGAGATTCATTCTCTGAGACGAATGCTAGAACAGATGGTGATGGATGGAAGAGAAATGACATCGGCATCCGTAGTTGAATTAAGCACTGTCCTTGATCACAAAATAAACGAATATATGAATAAAGGGAAAAAGAGTCGGTGATGAGCCGACTTTTCTCATGACTATCGAACGCTAGAGATCGTACACGGAGGGACTGTCACAACATGAAAGTGAAACTGCTGCTCATCACGATGATTGCACTCATGATAATGCTAGTTGGCTGCGGTGGACCAAAGCCAGATGTATCTATTTTCATTATGGGAAAGAACGGTTTTCCTAGTGAATTAGGGGACAAGTTGGGAGCTTCACTCAAATCGAAGGTCGGTGAAATTCCAACCGTGAAAGTTGTTTCTTCACCGATATTTTCGATGGAGAAAATGATTGTTGAGCTTGCAGCTGGCGGCAACGGCATTTTCATTCTAGCTGATGAACAATTCCAAACCCTGACAAAGCAAGCTGGTTTTGTACCTTTGGATGATACAATTAAACCAGAGGAATATCCAGATGGTGTCGTTGAAATTGCAGAGGATGGGAAGCCAGCAGAGAAACACCTCTATGGGATTCCCCTTGCAGGTAACAAGTGGATGAAAGAACAGGGATTAGATGGTAAAGGACTTGTTGCCTTCATTCCGCAAAATGCAGAGAAAATCAATGAAGCTAAACAGGTTCTCAAGGTAATTGCTCAAAAGTAGCGGGCAGGAACCTTGTACAACAGTTGAAACTCATCTATAATCGACAATAAGATTAGATTCGTACTTATTTATGCAGCCATAGGTGTTGGCAAGCTCATCTTTGTGAGCATGCCGCTTAATAGGGAAGCCGGTTTGAATCCGGCGCGGTCCCGCCACTGTAATCGGGAAATGTCCTTGAAATGCCACTGTCCTGCTTCATGCGGAATGGGAAGGCAAGGAAGCTAATGCCCGAAAGTCAGGAGACCTGCCTGTGGTGCCGTCTACAACATCCTTCGTGGAAAAGGATTGCGTTAAATCAGGAGGCAACAGCTCGTTGTTTTGCAACCCGTGATTTATCGTCCCCTCTGTTCCTTAGGAACCCAGGGGGCTTTTTTGATTGGGGACGGCAAGTTGAACATAAAAAGATGAGAGAAGGATTAAATGAATGTTACATAGTAAAAATTGGAAACAAACGATATTGTTAGCGACAGCCTTGGCAGCAGCGGTGAGTCTAGCAGGCTGCGGCAAGAAAGAAGCTCAGCCTGAACTCTCAGATCCGGCGAAACTCGGTTCGACAACGACTAAGGCTCCTGCGGGAACAGCGGCGCCAACGGCAGCTGCGAAGAAAACACAATATCCATTGAAAATTAAAGATGCAACAGGTAAAGAGTTTAAGTTTGATAAAGCCCCAGACCGTATTGTGTCTGTGTCACCGGCAGAAACAGAAGGCTTGTTCGCACTCGAATTGGGTGACAATATCGTAGGGGTATCGGATTTCGATGATTATCCAGATGCAGCCAAATCCAAGCCGAAAATGGGCGGGATTGTTAAGCCTAACCAAGAAGCATTAATTGCTGCGAACGCTGGAGTGGTTTTTGCTGGCGTATCAATGAAAGCCGACACGGTGGAGAAACTGCGCGCGATGAACATTAATGTGTTCAAAGTGGAGCCCAAAACATTGGATGATGCGATTGCAGATATTCAGACGTTTGGAGTTATTACTGACCGTCAGGAGCAAGCGGATAAGGTTGTTTCTAAGATGAAAGCGGATCGTCAAAAGGTCGTTGACGCAGTGAAAGATGTTAAGGCTGATCTAAAGAAAAAGGTATACATTGAGTTCAGTCCAGGTTGGACTGTGGGCAGCGGGGAATTTATGGATGAGCTGATCAAGATTGCTGGCGGTGTCAACGTGGCTAGCGATACGAGCGGCTGGCATCAAATCAGCGAAGAGAAAATTATTCAACAAAACCCTAGTGTTATTTTGTATGCAAAAGGGTTTGTAGATGATAAAACAAAAAAACCACTGGATGAAATTATTGGTTCACGCAGTGGATGGGATCAAATCGATGCAGTTAAAAATAAGAAAGTTATTGGCGTTGACCAAAATTTACTAAGCCGTCCAGGTCCAAGAATGACAGAAGGATTGCTTGAAATGGCGAAAGGCATTTATCCTGAACTGGTGAAATAAATGAAAAGAAAATTAATGTTATGGGGAGGAGTAGGCGTTATACTCCTTCTTCTTTCTATTCTAGTCAGTTTATCTCTTGGAACAGCAAGGCTGCCCATACTTCAGATTGCCAGTATTTTAGTTAAACATATCCCCTTGTTGGGAGATCACATTCATATAAGTTGGCCGCAATCCTCTGACCAGATTATTATGAAGGTCAGATTTCCGCGTGTCATACTGGGCATTCTAGTGGGCGCATCGCTTTCCGTTGCTGGGGCGGCGTTTCAAGGAGTACTACGAAATCCGATAGCTGATCCTTATACGCTTGGCGTATCATCAGGCGCGTCGGTGGGTGCATCCATTCTAATCTACTTCGGATTGCAATATGCCTGGTTCGGTCAATGGTCTATACCTGTTGTAGCCTTTGGAACAGGACTCATTTCTCTGCTGCTTGTCTTGCGGCTTGCTCAGATTGATGGAAAGTTGAAAATGGAGACATTGATTTTATCCGGCGTAGTTATGCAGGCTTTCTTAGGGGCTATTGTCTCTTTCGTGGTATCTCTTTCAAATCAAGTGATTAACGAGATTGTGTTTTGGTTAATGGGAAGCTTGGCTATGCGTGGTTGGTCGTATGCATCGCTGATGTCTCCTTACATTTTGATTGGCTTTGTCATGCTCATCAGTTATGCGAGGCCTCTTAACTTGTTGGCGCTTGGCGAACGTCAGGCGGCTCACCTTGGGGTGCATGTAGAGCGAACGAAGCTTATCGTGCTCATCGTAGGCACTTTTCTCACAGCAGCTGCTGTTTCTGTAGCTGGGATTATCGGTTTTGTCGGGCTCATCGTACCGCACTTGGTACGCTTACTAGTAGGGCCGGATTATCGTTTAATCATACCGCTGTCCGCGTTAGGCGGGGGGATATATGTATTATGGGCGGATACGTTAGCTCGCACGCTGCTGAGTCCAACGGAAATTCCGCTTGGGGTGATCACGGCTTTTTTAGGTGCTCCGTTTTTTGCCTACCTGCTTCATAAGGATAAGAAAATACGAAGAGGCTGATTAGGATGATTGAAGTTGAGCAGTTGTCCAGAAGCTTCAGAGGACAGCAAGTACTAGATAAGATTAGTTTTGAGATTAAGCAAGGAGAGTTTTTTGGCATTATCGGGCCAAATGGCAGCGGGAAATCAACGCTGCTCCGTTTAATATCGGGGATCGATCCTGTAGCAAGCGGAAGTGTCCGTTTGAATGGGCAAGCCGTATCTTCTTACTCTCGGAAGGAATTAGCTAGATGGTTGGCTGTCCTTCAGCAGAATGCCTTGCCTCCCGTAGGTTTTACGGTTAGAGAAGTTATAGAAATGGGACGCTACCCCTTCCAAAGCTGGATGGGTGAAGACTCCTTAGATGCAGAAACGCTCATTGCAAGCATAATTGATAAATTAAATTTAGCTCCATTAGCCCAGCGAACGATTGAGCAGCTGAGCGGTGGCGAATGCCAGCGTGTTGCCCTTGCCAAGGTCATGGCTCAGCAGCCGCGACTCCTGATGCTTGATGAACCTACGACGTTTCTCGATATTGGTTACCAGATTCAGATGATGGACTATATTAAGGAATGGCAGCTTGAGTCGGAATTGACTGTTGTTGCCGTGCTTCATGATTTGAATTTGGCCGCGCAGTATTGCAGCCGATTGATGGTTGTTAATCAAGGAAAAGTAGTAGCCGTAGGGACGCCTGAGGAAATCATTACGAGCTCTTTAATTGCTAGGGTGTATGGAACGGAACCTATTGTTTTAAGGCACCCCGTAAATAAAGCCCCACAAATCTTACTGCAGCCAGGCAAATAATGGATAGGATAGGAGACGCAAACGTGAGTCATATGGAACAAATCATTGCAAGCATTAAGCCGATAGATCAAGCGTTTGTTCATTTAGCTGAGCAGCATTTGGATCAACTAACCAAGCCGCCGGGAAGTTTAGGTAAACTGGAAGACATCGCTCGTCAAATGGCAGGGATTACTGGAGAAATCATGCCTGTATTTGAGAAAAAAGCTGTTATCGTTATGGCTGGTGATCATGGTGTCTGCGAGGAAGGCATCAGCGCATTTCCTGCGGAGGTGACTCCGCAAATGGTGTTTAACTTCGTTTACGGCGGTGCTGCCGTTAACGTTCTTGCCAGACATGCAGGGGCTGATGTTGTCTGCGTAGATGTCGGGGTAAATGCGGATATGGAGCACCCTGCTCTCGTATCGAGGAAGGTTAGAAAAGGTACTCGAAACATGGCTCGCGAAGCAGCCATGACTCGAACAGAGGCTCTACAGGCGATTCAAGCTGGCTTAGAGGTTGTAGATGAGCTGGCTGCAAAAGGATACCGTCTCTTTGCGACGGGAGACATGGGTATTGGCAATACGACGGCCAGCGCAGCGATTCTATGCGCGCTGACAGGTATTGACGTTGGCTCCGCCGTAGGCCGGGGAACAGGTATTGACGATGCGAAATGGCTGCATAAGCAATCGGTGGTGAAAAAGGCGTTAGAAATGAATATGCCTAACGCTGAGGACGCACTTGATGTGCTTGCCAAAGTCGGCGGACTCGAAATCGCCGGCCTCGTTGGGGTGATTCTTGGCGCGGCGAAGAACCGATGTCCGGTTGTAATCGACGGCTTCATCTCGTCGGCAGCTGCGCTTGTGGCGAGCCGATTAGCCCCGCTAAGCGCTTCCTATATGCTCGCCTCTCACTTGTCACATGAGCAGGGACATGCGAAATTGCTCGAAGCTGTTGGCCTAGGGGCGATGCTACAAATGGACATGCGGCTAGGAGAAGGCACAGGTGCTGTGCTTTGCTTCAACCTGATCGACGCCGCAGGCAAGATCATGAAGGAAATGGCTACATTCGAAAGCGCAGGGGTTTCGCGCGGTTAATGGATGCTAACAAATCGAGTATCCAACTGGAAAGTTCGTAGGAGGGAAGCCATGGCGATTCTAGTTACAGGTGGCGCGCGAAGTGGTAAAAGCTCTTTCGCCGAAAGGCTCTCGATGCGCAGCAGTGAGCAGGGGATTTATATTGCGACCTCCCAAATCTACGATGAGGAAATGCGGGAGCGGGTCGATCTACATCGGCAAATGAGGCTTGAAACGGGGTACCCTTGGGAAACCAGAGAGGAGCCGTATGCGTTGCGGGAGCTTTTGCTCCAATTACAGGAGACAGGCAGCAGCGAGCGAGCTGTGGTGATGGTCGACTGTCTGACGCTTTGGCTTTCTAATTGGCTGCTTCGCTTTGAAGTTGAGCCAGATACTGCCGCTTCAGTGATCAAGCAGATCGATGCGCTTGTTGACACAGTGTCCACCTACAGTGGACATTTGGTGCTCGTCACGAACGAAGTGGGCAGCGGTATCGTACCTGAATATCCACTTGGACGGAGTTTTCGCGATTTAGCCGGAAAAATGAATCAGCGACTGGCTGAGTGTTGTGATGAAGTATTTCTCGTAACGGCAGGCATACCGATTGAATTAAAAAGATGGGCGTACCGCTTGGACTAGAGCGGCAGGTATGAAACGGTGATGGCAATGTGGTTGTATTCTTGGCAGGAAATTGTTGCGATGACGGCAGCTGCTATTTGTGTAGATTGGATCATAGGTGACCCCAAGTGGCCGACACATCCAGTCATTTTCATAGGGCGCTGGATTCGTTGGGTCGAAAGCAAGCTGCGTAAGGAGAGCGAGGGGCGGGCAGTTAGCGATAGCGGCTCTCAACTTAAGGCGAAGGGCGTTGTGCTAGCCGTATCCACTGTTCTTCTCAGCTTCTTGATGGTGTTGGCACTTGTTTGGACCGCTCGTTCGATCAACGAGTGGTTGGGCTACATCGTCTCTACATGGCTCATCTCTACAACAATAGCCATTAAGGGATTGAAAGACGCGGCGTTTCTCGTCTCTACCCCTTTACGCAGCGGCAATCTTGTTGAAGCCCGTAAATATACGGGCTATATCGTAGGTAGAGACACAGAGCAGCTCGGCGAGGAAGAGATGACGCGGGCGGTTGTGGAAACTGTCGCGGAGAATATCGTGGATGCCGTCATCTCGCCGTTGTTTTACGCATTAATCGGTGGCGCCCCGCTGGCGATGTTCTATCGGGCATCGAATACGCTAGATTCGATGGTTGGCTATCGAAATGACAAGTACCGTCATTTCGGTTGGGCGTCGGCCCGATGGGACGACGTAATGAATTGGATTCCAGCCCGGCTGACCGGCCTCCTGCTTATTTTCGTCGCTCTGCTGCAGCCGGGGCTCTCTGCGAAGCGATCAGCGACAGCGATTCGTTGCTTCGCACACCTGCACCCCAGCCCTAACAGCGGAATTCCAGAGTCGGCGGTAGCCGGAGCGTTGGGAATTGAGCTGGGTGGGCTGAATGTCTATGGGGGCGTTGCAAGCGAACGCGCCCGACTCGGTTGGCCGCTGCGGGAGAGATCGCAGCGGGATATTGTGCTCGTCGTAAGGATGCTCTACGGCGTCAGCTTTGTGGTGATGGGAGGCCTCCTATGCGTTCTACTCGCATGGCTCTAAATAATTGGCTGCATGGCGGGATAGCAGCCTTTCAGTTTTTAACGAGATTGCCAATCCCCGTGCAAATTGAATATACGGGACAAGTATTTCGAAGAAGCGTTGTTTTTTATCCCTTGGCAGGTCTTGTCATTGGTCTTATTTTATTTTTTGCAGGACAAGGGTTGAGATTTATGATGCCCGCAATGCCAGCAGCAGTGCTGCTGCTCGGTTTGTGGGTGTTTTTAACAGGCGGATTGCATTTGGATGGGTTAATGGATACAGCGGACGGTATTTTAAGCCACAGACCTCTCGAGCAAATGCTAGAAATCATGAAAGATAGTCGAGTTGGGGCGATGGGCGTTATCGTATGTGTGCTGCATCTGCTTCTCAAGTTTTCGCTCCTATTCAGCATGTTGGGCAGTGAACAAGGAGGATGGAAAGCGGCAAGTTTCTTCCTTGTGATGATTCCGATCTGGAGTCGCTGGTTTATGGTTGTCGCGATTTATGGGTGGCCTTATGCGAGAAGGGAGTCGGGTCTCGGGAGCTTATTTCACGGAGTGACCAAGGGGTACGTAGCATTATCAACAGTCGGAGCCCTATTGGTCACGACGATTGCTGCTGCGATAGGACATAGCAGGTTAACTGCTCTTTTGGGTGCCGTTCCTGCGTGGAGCTTCGTTATTGGATTCTTTGTTCTAACTTTCCTTGGAGGTTATCTAGCAGCGGTGTATATTAGCCGCAAGTTAGGCGGTTTAACAGGCGATACATATGGCGCTTTGAATGAACTGCTTGAAGCTTTTTTGCTTCTCGTGGCAGTTGCAGTATGTATAACATGAAAGGGAGAGAGAAACATGCTGGAACGATACGGACATGGGGGAGATTTATGGACAGCAGAAGAGGCGTATGGGCGTCCAAAGGAGCAATTTTTAGATTTTAGTTCTAATATGAATCCGCTTGGGCCACCGAAAGTTGTAGAGCAGATTTTGAAGCATCAATGGCGTGATATGGTGAAGTATCCA
The DNA here is from genome assembly GCF_010820665.1 of Paenibacillus sp. SYP-B3998. Classification (GTDB taxonomy): domain Bacteria; phylum Bacillota; class Bacilli; order Paenibacillales; family NBRC-103111; genus Paenibacillus_E. The sequence continues at coordinate 88,583 of NZ_JAAIKC010000008.1, forward strand.
GACCCTGCTGTGCGGGAGCTGCGGGCCAAGCTAGCAATGAAATACGAAGTTCCTATTGAAAGTATTTTAGTTGGAAATGGAGCCGCTGAGCTGATTGATTTGACAGCAAGAGTATTGAAATCCTCTGTGACTGCTTTGGCGAGGCCTTCTTTTAGCGAGTATGAAGAAGCGGTAACCAAATCGGGTGGAAGGGTCTATTCCATTCCGCTAGATCCTTTGCACGAATTCGTTTTGCAAGAGCAAGATGTGGAGGGAAGCTATTCTTCAAGCGATCTTCTCTTTTTGGGACATCCGAATAATCCAACAGGACGGCTTATCCCTCAGCGATTATTAAGTCGCATCGCACAAAGCGGACGCAACTTGGTGATTGATGAAGCCTTTATGGATTTTGTTCCGAATGAGACCGAATATTCCATGCTCAACTACGCAGCTGCAAGCAAAAATGTGTTCGTGATTCGCTCAATGACGAAATTTTATTCCATCCCCGGTATTCGTCTTGGGTTTATGGTGGCACATCCAGCATGGATTGAGCAAATAAAGGAGCTTCAGGTTCAGTGGAGCGTTAATTATTTGGCTCAGCGAATCGGAACAGCGGTTCTTGATGATCTAGCCTTTGAGCATGCAAGCAGGCAGTGGCTCTATGAAGAAAAGCCTTGGCTCATTGAGCAGCTTGGAAGGTTAGGTCTAGAAGTTATCCCGAGTGATGCGAATTTCTTGCTTTTCGCTTTCCCTGTGGAGGCGGGGATTGACGTGAAGCAAGCTCAGAAGCATATGGGTCAACAAGGGATTTTAATTCGAGACGCTTCTCTGTTCGAAGGCCTCGATCGTCGCTACTGTCGTGTTGCGATCAAGCTTCGCGAAGAAAATGAGCAGCTTGTTCAAGGCATACGAATCATGATGCACGACTTAGGCGTCAGACGGAATCGAGGGAATGAAAATGAATGAATCGAATGAGACGAATGCGCAAGCTATCACCCTTATGGTTCAAGGGACAGCTTCGGATGTAGGTAAGAGTATTCTAACGGCTGCTCTGTGCCGAATTCTTGTTCAGGATGGCTGGCAAACAGCGCCCTTCAAATCCCAGAACATGTCTCTGAATTCCTATGTTACCTATGACGGTAAAGAAATTGGTCGCGCTCAGGGAGTACAAGCTGATGCTTGTAAAATATTGGCGACGACGGATATGAACCCGATTTTATTAAAACCCAAGCAGGATATGGTCGCACAGGTCGTTGTGCACGGCAAGCCGTATTCTGATCTTGATGCGCGAACGTATCGGGAGACTTACTTGCCTCAAGCGGAAATCATTGTAAAGGATGCGCTTACTCGATTAAGGAGTTCATACGACGTTGTTGTATTGGAAGGTGCGGGAAGTCCGGCGGAGATTAATCTGAAGGATCGAGATATCGTTAACATGCGGCTAGCGGGTTGGGCCGATGCTCCAGTTCTTCTCGTTGCGGATATTGATCGCGGTGGCGTATTTGCTTCGATTGTCGGCACATTAGAAATTTTGCTGCCGGAGGAAAGAGATCGTGTGAGAGGCTTTATTATTAATAAATTTCGCGGAGACGTAAGCTTGCTGAAGCCAGGATTGGATTGGCTGGAAGAGCGAACGGGTAAGCCTGTGCTTGGCGTCATTCCTTATTTGCCGCAGCTTGGGATTGAAGATGAGGATTCGGCTTCGCTGGATTCTAAAAGAGTGCAGCGTAAGTGGAACGAGAATGAGCGTATTCGAGCAAAAGATCAACTCGACATTGCCGTTATCAGGCTCCCACGGCTTTCGAACTTCACGGATTTTGACCCTCTTCAGGAAGAAGAAGACGTCCATTTTCGTTATATTTCCAACTTGTCAGAATGGGGACAACCAGACGTTGTGTTACTTCCGGGAAGCAAAAACACGATGGACGATTTACGATATTTAAAGGAATCTGGGCTTGCAGAGCGCATTGCTGCTTTTTCGCAAGATGAGCTTGGGTGGGTTGCTGGTATTTGTGCCGGATATCAAATGCTCGGTAAGAAGCTCTTGGATCCGCATAGGTACGAATCGGATCATCTGGAGCTAGAGGGTTTAGGGCTGTTGCCCACGGAAACGATTTTTACATCGGATAAACGAACTGTTCAGGTTCAAGGAATCAGCACACTTTTTGCTGATGAAGGATCTGACATTGTGATAGACGGTTACGAGATCCATATGGGGCGGACTACCTATATCGAGCCGATTAAAGCTCCTTTCAATATTCAGGCTCAAGTGGAGACAGACAGTGAGCATCAACGAACTGATTTTCATGGAGATGGGGCCTCTGTTGAAAATGGTCGGGTTTGGGGAACTTATTTACACGGTATTTTACATAATGATGATTTTCGCAGGGCCTGGTTAAATACAATTCGTACCCAAAAGGGTTTGATGCCAATCGTGGGTGGACTTCGATTCAAGGAACGAAGGGAATCGGCTTTCGACCGATTGGCTGAACATGTGCGCAATCACTTGGATATGAAGCAAGTTTATGAGATTATGGGAGTAATAAAGACCAGAATATAGGAGGGTACCGTTGATGAAAATTTATACACGTACTGGAGATGCTGGCCAAACTGGCGTGATCGGAGGAAGAGTCGATAAGGATGATGATCGTGTAGAAGCTTATGGAACGGTTGATGAGCTGAATTGTTATTTAGGTCAAGCAATGAGTTTTATGAATCCAGAGAAATACCCTGATCTGCTTGCCGATATGCTTCAAGTACAGCATGAGCTATTCGATTGCGGCTCTGACTTGGCGCTATTAAAGCAAGAACTTCGTCCATATAAAGTATCCGCAGAGATGGTGGATGCTCTTGAGGGTTGGATCGACAAGTATGATGCCGAAACGCCCGATATTACTCGTTTTATTCTCCCAGGTGGCAGCACAGTATCGTCCACTATTCATATTTGCCGCACGGTCTGCCGCAGAGCGGAGCGACGTGTCGTTACTTTGGCTCGGACCCAGGAAATTAATCCTGAAGTACGCCGTTATTTGAACCGTTTATCGGATCTCTTCTTTACGATAGCTCGGACAGCTAATCATCGCGAAGGTGTTGCTGATGTTGAGTACGCGCGCAGTGCTGAGGTGTTTAGACGTAAATCATGAGTTACTACGAACCCCTTGTTTATATCGTTCCGCCTGAAGAAGAAGGCTTTGTTCTGAAGACGATTTTGCAAAAAAGATTAATGGTTTCCCGCAAGCTGCTGTCGCGTGTCAAATTAACGGAGCAAGGCATTACGGTTAACGGAATAAGGCAGTACATCAGCGTGAAGGTCAATGCAGGAGATCGGGTCGAACTTCGTATGGAAGAGGAGCAGTCTGAAGATATACTGCCTCAAGAGCTTCCGCTCCAAATTATTCATGAGGATGAGCATTTGATCATCCTCGCCAAAGATGCTGGCATCATTGTGCATCCGACGCACGGTCATTATGTAAATACGATTGCTAACGCAGTTGTTTATCATTGGCAGCAAGCAGGCACCACTTGTCGCTTTCGTCCTGTTCATCGATTAGATCAAGAAACTTCGGGTGTGCTTGCCATTGCTAAGACTCCTTACGTGCACCAACAGATATCTGAACAAATGATTCAGCATACGGTCAAAAAAGAATATCTGGCCTTCGTTTGGGGTGTCGTTGCTGAGAAAACAGGCACAATCGATGGGCCAATTGACCGCGATCCTGACCAACCGCACATTCGTATTGTTACGCCAAGCGGTTACTCGGCAGTGACACATTACGAAGTGGTGGAACAATATAAGCAAGCAGCGTTAGTGCGCATCTGGTTGGAAACAGGTAGAACGCATCAAATTCGTGTGCATATGACGCATTTGGGTCACCCGTTGATCGGGGATAAAATGTACACACTGCCTGAATTCGAAAAAACGGATGCAGCTTCTAAGATTCTCGAACATCTTGATCGTCAAGCGCTGCATGCTTTCAAGCTAGGCTTTGTGCATCCGGGGTCACGGGAGTGGGTTGAATATAACGCACCTCTGCCGTCTGATTTGGCAGCTTTGCAAGGCTGGTTACGGTCGTGCATGTAGAAAATCAAAAACCATTAGGGTATCCTGAATGGTTTTTTGATTTATTAATCTAACTGGTTAACCATTCATCACTGGAGCCAACATCAATGTCCATCAATCTCCCTTAAAAGACTCTTGGTGGAACGGACAGTATTTACGCATCAGCTCGGCTGTTTCAAGGTCATCGGGAAGCCCGCGTTCAGAAAGATCTTGAATGATGCTTTCACGGCGTTCTTCCTTTAAATTTTGACCAAATTTGAACTTTGCAGTTAGTTCTTGGATGGAGAGACGCACAACAGATACGCCTTTGAGTTCTGCTCGGTAAGTGGGGTCGTCAGGTGTAATTGGTGCATAGCCTCCTTCTGGCTGCAGCTTCGACATCAACGCTGCAAGTACCTCGGCTTTTTCAACTAGATCATCTGCAGGCTCTGCCTCTCCTCGGATATGGACGGATTTAAAATAAGAGGTGGCCGGACAAGCTTGGCGAGGATCAGTGAAATAGGAGGGAATGATGGCATATTCTTTGGATACAGCAAAACTGACTTTCTTGGAAGCTGCTATTTCAGTCATTTTACTTCCTTTTCTGGATCCGTGAAAATAGATATGACCATTCAGATATACAAAATTGATTGGTGTTAGATGCGGCCAACCTTCTTCTCCTGTTGTTGCTAAATAGCCGTAAGAGGTTTCCTGTAAAAATTGTTCCACCTCTTCCTGTTCTTGAACAGCAAATTCTTTTCTTCTCATTTCAGACGCCTCCTTTTTAAAAAAATCATACCGAAAGAGTGGTTAGATAAAAAGAACCAATTTTCCCGAATTATTATGTACCACTCAATGGATAGCTCATCTGTATAGCTTGACTTTATGTATGGATTAGCCCAAAATTTTAAGGAATGCAACTTTTTATTTTATTTATAAAGGAGAACAATTTCCATGGGAGTTAAAGTATTTGGTTACGATAAATGCGGCACTTGTCGCAATGCAGTAAAGTGGTTAAAGGCAAATAATGTAGAAATAACTGAGAATATTCCCTTATTTGAAGCGCCACCTTCAGTGGCAGAACTAACAAAATTGTTATCGGATAGCGGTTTGGAAATTAAAAAATTTTTCAATACATCTGGTGAGGTTTATAAGGAAATGGGCTTGAAGGACAAGCTATCTGAGATGACTTTGCAACAAAAGCTTGAGCTGTTGGCATCAAATGGGAGGCTGATCAAGCGACCGATCGTGACGGACGGAACTCATGTTACAGTGGGCTTTAAAGAAGCAGAGTACGAGAAAGTATGGACAAGGGGGGGATAAGGTTTGGAACAGAAACAAAGACCTGAACGTAAGAAATCATCTTGGGCACTAGGTGGATTCGTTGCTGTGCTGTTATCTCAAGCCAAGTTAATTTTTGCAGCACTAAAGTTTGGGAAAATTGGCGGAGCCGTAATCAGCATGTTCATTACAATCTGGGCCTATGCTTATATTGCTCCGCTGCCTTTTGCTATTGGTATTGTTGTCATGATATTGATACATGAACTCGGACATGTCATTGCCGCTAAGATGAAAGGGCTTCCCGTTTCAGCGCCAGTATTCATACCCTTTCTAGGGGCGCTGATTACGATGAAGAAACATCCCACTGATGCGGCTACAGAAGCGTTTATCGGGATTGGCGGTCCTATTCTGGGCACAGTTGGAGCAACAGCAGCCTTTGCTTTGGGCGTTTATACGGACTCTGGGGTCATTGTTTCAGTTGCGTATGCCGCTTTTTATCTGAATCTCATTAATTTGCTGCCCATTCATCCGTTGGATGGAGGTCGTATATCCACGGCTGTTACACGCTGGTTGTGGATCGTAGGTTTGATAGGCGGTCTTGTGTTTATTTACTATTTGGGGAACACCGTAAACCGAGTTATCTTTTTTATCATCTGGGCTCTGTTTGCCTGGGATTTGTACAAGAAGTATGTGAAATATAGAAATCGTGAAGAAATCATCTCGGTTTCATCTCGGTTTGAGTTTTACGCGGAGCATCTTCTTCAGCAGGGTTACATGATTCCAGGTGAAAACCACAGCCGTGAGCTTGATTTTACAACATATACGGAATTAACCGGAGCGACAGAGGGGCGTCAAACGATTGTTATGTATTGGCAAGCTATCGGATTCGAAGGCCACGCCTATTTACCTCAACAAGCGCTTATTAAGAAAGTTCAAGTCGTCAAGGTGGAGCGAATTCAAAAAGGGAATGGGCTCAATTTGGCTTTGCAAGTACAAGTTGACTTTGCACCCATTGGCCAACAGGATTCGTACTATGAGGTTCCGACAAAAACTCGCTGGAAATTCGGTGGCGCTTATATTGGGCTCGTGCTGTATCTTCTATGTATGATTCGACTTGTACATCAAACTGCTGTCATGTAACAAACGTGAGTGCTAATCATTAATGTCATTAATTATTACAATAAGGTTGTGAACAATGAAACTATCAGGATCAAAGAGGTTAAGTCAGTTAGGCTCCGCTATTTTTTCAGAAGTGGCCGAGTGGAAGAGAGAGGTTATGAATCAAGGGGTAGATGTCATAGATTTAGGTATAGGAAGCCCTGATTTGCCTCCATCTGAGCGAATAATTGAAGCGATTACGCAAGCTGTTCGCAATCCTTCTTTGTATGGATATCCTTCTTCAGAAGGCAGCCTGACTTTTAGAGAAACGGTTGCTAGGTGGTATCAGTATCGTTTTGGGGTTGAACTTGATCCGACAAGTGAAATTTTAACTTTGATGGGTTCACAAGATGGGCTTGCTCATTTAGCGCTTTCACTCTGTGATCCTGGGGATATAGCAATCGTTCCAGATCCAGGTTACCCCATATATTCGGCAAGTTTAGTATTGGCAGGGGTTGAGCCATACCTGCTTCCGTTGCGGGCGGAAAACGACTTTTTACCAAAATTAGAGGACATTCCGGCAGACGTGGCTGCAAAAGCGAAGTTCATCTTGCTTAACTATCCTAGCAACCCGTTGTCTGCTGTTGCAGATCGAGCTTTCTTTGAGCATCTCGTTGCATATGCCAAGAAGCAAGACTTGCTTGTCATACATGATCTCGCCTACTCCGAAATGGCGTTTGATGGTTATCGGCCGATGAGTATTTTGGAAGTAGATGGAGCGAAGGAGGTAGCCGTCGAGTTTCATTCGTTATCCAAAAGTTTTAACATGGCAGGCTGTAGAATTGCCTTCCTAACTGGAAATGCCGACGCTGTGAAGGCACTGAAAACACTGAAGTCGAATATTGACTATGGCGTATTTCAGGCGATACAAGCCGCTGGAGTTGCAGCTCTAGAAGAAGACATGGAAAGTGACCACTCCGTTGCTGGCGTCTACGAAAGAAGGCGTAATGTCTTCCTGGAAGCTTTGGCGCAAGAAGGATGGAATATTACCCCGCCAAAAGCGACGATGTTCATATGGGCGCCAATACCAAGAGGTTGGACATCTCGACAAATTTCCCGGGAAATGCTGTACCATGCAGGTGTTGTCGCAATTCCAGGTGACGCTTTCGGAGCAGAAGGAGAAGGCTTTGTAAGGATCGCTTTAGTACAAGAAGAAAGCAGATTATTAGAGGCTGCAAAACGAATTGGCAAATGGCTTCGTACAATAGAATGAAATAAAGAGATTTTGGTAAAAATAGGAGAATGAGAGACATCGACTGGTATACATAAGTTCACAAATCTTTCATCTGAAAGGGGTACACATATGGATGCAATTTCCTCATTATCCGAGCTCTTAGCTGAGCAAAAACATTCATCGTTTGTAGAAATTCCGGGAGTTATGGGGCAGACTTTTGGTCAATCCACAATTGCTGCTACATTACCCATGAGCAAGCTGTTCTCTATTTATGAAGTTGATATGGAAGTGCAGCGTGCGATTATTCCACGCAATCTTTCGAAATTGATTGATTATGTCAACTTGTACTTGGAAAATCGGCAGCCGATCTACTTCCCGGGCATCATCTTCTCCGCAAGAGGGGCTGGTCATTATGATGCAGAGCATCAACTGCTGCGTTTGCAACCGATTGAAAAGCTGTATGTTGTAGATGGTCAGCATCGCTTGGCTGCTTTCCAACGTATTATGGAAACTCTGCAGAGTCAGATGGCTCGTGCCAAAGATCGTCGTGAGTATGAGAAGATGGAAGACATCACGGAGAAATTACGTAGATTGTACGCATTCCCCATCTCTACGATGACTTATTTGGACATTAACGCTAGACAAGAGCGTCAGCTATTTTCCGACATTAACAAGCTTCCTCGGAAACTTGGCGGGAATTTGGCGGTGCTTCGCGATCAGCGCAGGTTCTATCATGTTGCTGCAACAGAGCTTGCTTCTAAAGCGCCTGCTATGCAAACTTTAACGGTCGATATGTTCTCTGAGCGCGGCAAATCGCCAGAATACTTGTTTTCATATCACTTGTTAATTGAAATATTGGTGGCTTTGTTTGAAGGTCGAATGAAATCGGCAGCCCGTAATAACGGCTATCAATATGAAGACAAGGATCTGCAAGAGCAAATATTTTTGGCCAGTACTTATTTCAATGGGCTGCTGAATTATTTGCCAACCCCAGCCAAAGGTGAACTTGTCTGGTCCGAAAACATTCAAATCGCGTTAGCGTTGTTCATTCATGAAGAGTCGACCAAGACAGGCAGATTCAACCGTTACGCACTGGAACACGCGCTCAAAATTATTCCGCATATGAACTGGAATAGCATTTATGTTGGTGATGAGAAAGACCGCCTGCCAAGACGAACCCGCATCATGAAAGCGTATCAGCACATCAAAAACTTTTATCAAGAGAAGAACATGTTTCTCATCAGTGATAAGGAGGATGTCGGCTAATGGAAGGATTACGCTTAAAGATGACGATTCACCCGTTTTGCGACAAATTCGGACTCTCCACGGTAGCTCTACGTGTACAGGATTTGCTCAATTACACGATGATCGACCCCATGGTGCAGCGTAAGCTCAGCCATATGCAAAGGCGAAAAATATCCACGTATTTGCAAGAGCGAGAACTCGATCATGTGTTCTTTGGTCCTGTAACCCTTTCTTTACGAGAAGTGAATCAGCTGTCCAAGGGCGAAAAGGAGTTTTTGCTCAAGCATGGCGCCAAACTAAGTATTCTGGACGGTCAGCATCGTATCTTGGCTCTTGGTTATGTGAATGAACAGATGCAAAAGGAAGTTCGGCGTTATGAGAAGAAGTTAACGGTGCTAAAGATCAAGCAGCGGAAATTTCCAGAAGATGTTGAACTGAGGCAAGAGGTTGAGCAAGCGGAAGGAACAGTCAATCAGCTGGAGAGCAGACGACTGGACTTGATGGAGACACAGCTGGCTGTGCAAATCTATATCGGCTTAACAGAGGAAGAAGAACAGCAGTTGTTCGGGGATATTAATTCGAAAGTACAACTTGTGAGCAAGGAGTTGGGGCACTCGTTTGACTCGATTGATCCACTTAACCTAGTCATTCAACAGGTTGTGGATCATAATGTGTACTTAAAAGCAGCAGGTGTTGAACGCCGCAGTAACTTGACCTCGTTCAACCGTAATTTTACTTGTTTCAGTTGGTTGTACGCGACGGCTACGATGTTGTTCTCTGGAAGAATGCAGCCATCTTATGAATTGCAGCGTAGAATTCGGCATGACCCTTCCACTTATGTGGAAATCTTACATCAATTTTTCAATACCCTGCTTCCATTTATGCCTGAGCAACCCGGTTTAGCACAATATTCCTCTGCGAATCGAGTCGTTCAAGAAAGCATCGCGCTTTATGCGAATCGCTTCCTGTTTCCAAACGGCCAATACAATGAAGAATGGACAGATTCACTGCAGATCCTTGACGGCTTTGATTGGTCACACGATAATGAAGAGTTGATCTATGTGTTCGGTTCTTTGGACAATGGCAAAATCAATCTTATTCATGAGAAGTCATTGAAAAAGCATGTAAAGCTTGTTCAGTTCTTTTTGGAAGGCACGGATAACGAAAGTGCTGGTGAAGCAGAAGTTGCATCTCCAGCGTAATAGAGGTAGTTAGGAATTAAAAAACAAGACGGAGCCACCCGATGGGTGACTCCGTCTTGTTTTTTAAGCTAACCTTAGTGCGGTAGATCGTTGGAGACGATGGTTTGCAGTGTTTTATTGCTGTCGGCGTTAAGCTCCCAGAACATGCCGCCACGCAGGCCTTTGGTTTTAAGATATTCATTTTTCAAATGAATGGATTGCTCGTCGTCATAAGTGATGAAAATTTGAGTTGTGGAATTGTATAAGAACGGTGTTTTGGTGGTGTTATTCCAATAACGGGTGAACCCTTGGCCTCCGATCGTATAGTAACCGCTTACATCTTTCGACAAGAAGCCATTGCTTTGTAAGAAAGCAAAGTCATAGGTAGAGCCGGAAGAGCCTCCAGTTGCTTCGCCTGAGCAGCTTTGATACAGTCCGTTACCATTAGGGCCCGCTGAGCAGCCCTTCCAACCATAACCGTAGAATGGCTCGCCGATTGCAAGCTTACTCGCTGGAACACCCTTATTCAAGTACATGTTAACAACGTAATCGACGCTGAACTGCGTGTTTCCTGACGGATCGCTAGGGTCGTGATAAAGTGGGGCTACCATGTTGCTGGAAGAATCCCATGGACCATAGAAATCATAAGTCATAATATTGATCCAATCTAAGGATTGCGCTGCTTTGGAGATCCAATTTGTCGTACCGCCAGCCTCGGCTACGAAGCTTGAGCTTGCGCCAGATGCGATTGTCGTATAGTAGTGTTTATTGTCCTGTAGTCCTGCTTTATCAAGTTCTTGGCGTAAGGTTTGCAGCAGTAATAAATAGTTGGCTTTATCTTGTGTACGCTGGCACGTTTGACCGGATGCGCAAGGCACTCCGATGTTATTTGGATATTCCCAGTCAATGTCAATTCCATCGAAATTGTATTGGCGCAGGAAGCTGACGGCAGAAGCTGCAAAGTTCGCCCTTGTTATCGGATCGGCTGCCGTGTTGGAAAATTGATTGGACCACGTCCATCCCCCAACGGACGCGAATAATTTGAGGTTCGGGTTCGTAGTTTTGAGTTGCTTTAATTTTTTGAGGTTTTCATATCCGCCTCCCCCGCCTGTGCCTTCCGTCACGGGGTCACCAAGCACGATTGAGCCATTAGGAACGCTAATCGTTTGGCCGTCTTCATTTTGGCAAGTCCAGGTAGCGGAATTCGGGTTACCTGGATCAGTTGATGGGTTACCATGCCTGCCATTCCAACAAATGTCTAGGAAAGCGTAGTTAATGACGGTCAGTTTAGAAGCATCAACATTTGCAGGTGTGTAGGCAGGGGTATTGTAGGCAGCCCAACTAGGGAAATAGCCAACAATTTCATATTTCGTTGAGCTAACGGGGAGTGTTGTTGCTGAGACAGAAGCGCTCGGAGCGGAAATATTACCTGCCGCATCTTTAGCCTTAACCGTAAAGGTGTATGGCGTATTGGCTGTCAGTCCAGAAACGGTAAAAGATGTCGAGGAGGTTGAACCAGCCAGAGCAGATCCATTGTAAACATCGTATCCAGCAACGCCTACATTATCTGTCGACGCTGTCCAGCTCAAGGCGATTGAAGCGGTTGTAATTGTCCCTGCGGTAACATTCGAAGGAGCCGTAGGGGCTTGTGTATCTGGGGATGTAGTCAGTACGCTCAATGCTGCACTTGCAGGAGATACATTGCCCACTGCATCTTTGGCTTTGACTGTAAATGTGTAAGTTGTATGAGCCGTTAAACCGGTAACGCTATAGGCAGTTGATACCGATGACCCTACTAATGTCGCACCGCTATAGATATCATAGCCTACAACGCCTACATTATCGGTAGATGCAGTCCAAGTTAAAGCAACGGTAGTGGATGTGACCGTTCCCGCGCTAACATTTGTTGGTGCGGTAGGAGGTTGCGTGTCAATAACAGGAGAAGCTGTGAGCACGGCTAATGCCGCACTTGCAGGAGACACATTGCCTGCCGCATCTTTGGCTTTTACCGTAAACGAATACGTTGTATTGGCGGTAAGACCTGTAACCGTATACGATGCGGAAGCTGAGGAGCCTGCGAGCGTTGTTCCGTTATAAATATCATAGCCGACTACGCCAATGTTATCCGTGGACGCTGTCCAATTGAGTTTTACGGACACTGTAGTTATATTACTTGACGCGAGTGCGGTTGGAGCTGAAGGTGCCTGAGTGTCTGGCGCGCTAGTTTGTTTGGACCAAAGCGCTGGCACGTTCGGCGGTTCCCACCCGTTAAGGGAGGTATGTCCTTGAACACACTGATAAGTATTATTGCTGTAAGTGACCACATCACCTGTTTTATAGGCGGTATTCGGCGCCCACGGTGTTGCGCCAAGTGCAGTAAGCGGCAATACAGTCATTATAAGCATGAAAGCTAGAAGTAGGGAAATTCCTACTTGTTTGACTTGTTTCATTCGTCTATTCACTCTCCTCAATAGGTTGTGATTGCAGAAACTAGATGCAATAATAAGCGAATGCTCACCTCACCTCCCAGAAAACTTGGTTAATGGGCTTGTTAGACCATGAATAAACATCGATCACTCCTCTCCAAATCAACACAAATGTTCTCATTTTGAAAATTAAAGCTTGTTATGCTTATGTAGAATGATTCGTTAATCTTAACCTTTTTCCTCTCGAATACGAGGGGGAGATTTCAACGATACGAATCTTTTATGTAGAATATTATATACCCTGCGGGGGTATTTATATTAAAAAGCAATCCAATTTAAAGAACCAGGATCCACTACAAAATGTAATGGAATCCTGGTTCTTTAAAGTAAAAAGGCACTGAGCAAATTTGTCGGCTGCATAAACATTCAAAAACTACTCTTTTTTAAGTGTCCTTGAGAAAGTGGCCAGATCATAATACATAAAAAACTTTCTACCTTTTTCCGAAATGTTCCAAAAAGTTTTTCGTGAATTGATGATCTTCCTCAGAAATGTAATATTATGTTTCAAGGGATAAAGTCAGCAAGGCGTTCAGTTGGGGTCACCCTTGCACGCGAAAAATTCGGTAAGCTTCAATCGACCAGCTTAACATTCTTTCTATAGTCTGGGACAGAACACTTGCTTCGAGCTTCACTATTTATGCTGTTCGATCTCGTTCTCAAACGCAGGCAATTGGTTTTTGAGGCACTCAATTTTCATACTCATATTCTTGAATGTAGTAATAGTTTGATATTTTCCATAAAATTGACATATGGAAAATAGTTTAATATAATCCTAATAGTTGGAAAAAATTAACTTTGAGTCGCGACGAAGTGAGCTATCCCAACAATAATTAATATAATCAAAATAATTAGAAAGGATGTTATTAGCATTTTAACCATTCACCACACCACCTTTATTCATTTACATTATTATACAATAATTCTAGGAGATGATAAAATATGAAAAAGAAAATTGTAGCAACACTACTTTCCACTGTTGTTGGTCTCACCCTTGTTTCTAGTGCTATGGCTGCAACTAATGAAAGTTCAAATAGTTTAAATGCAACAAAAGTCATTAATTACAACAAACAGATTACGCAACATGCTAGTGAACTTCAAGTGACAGAGCAAAATCCTTATAAAGAAGTAACACTTGAGGATGGTACCGTTTTATTCGCAAGCATATCCGTAACTAAGCAGAATTCTTACTTGAAATCTTTTTCCACTAGTGAAGATCAGGCAACTCAAACCATGACTTCTAGTCAAGGGGCAAAAAATGCTTTTGGTTTTACACTGTATAAATTAGATTATACGACCGTGTGGACATATGACTATGATAAAGTTGTAAGTAGTTACTCTTATGCTTCTGTTGATAATGGAGTTGGTTGGTCATACAAGAGTTCCACTTCAGGTGGGCCAGGTATTAATGATAACGGGAGAGAGCATCAATGGACAGGAACTGCTTCGTTTGCAATTATTGTAGGCGGAATTGACATTTCAAATGAAACACTTATTAATTCCCATAAGGTCCGTTATAACGGGACATATGCTTGGAATTATAGTCATTCATAATTCGAATTTATCACGCAATAGATAGCTGAGGGTAATCTAACAAGCATCACTTTAATACATCTGCTGTTAGCAGTAGATAATTGGTCTCTGCTGAATTAAAAGAAAAGTGTATTTGTATCAACAAAGAAAAAAGTATCTCACTTGAGGAGCTGCTTTTTTCTTTGTTTTTTTACATATATTTACATATTAAATGAATCTAACATTCAACATCCTCGTCTTCTGATGAAACAATAACCTGATTATAAGACTAATTTGATCCCTTCAAGTATTTTGCTATGGCATCTCTACAATGAGTAAGTATTGGATAATTTCACTAGGTAAACCATATTTTTCTGGTATCAGCATGCGTGTTTTTACCCGATGCCACCAAGATTCTCTAGAAGAATAAAATGTTTACATATCATCGTTGAACAGATTGTCATATTATAAATACATCCTAATATATGTGTTTTGGTCGTTATTTTTCCAAGCAAATATTGAATTTGATTTTGAAGAACAAAGTAACTATTCTGTCTCTTTCTTACAGAACATAATGCTGCAGCGAAACCTGTAACGACAACAAGACTAATCTCACGCTCGACCAATAGTTGCTCTAAATTCGTTTTTCAGAAAGCATTTGGAATAGGTCTTGGTTATAATAAAATCCTCTTGTTCCATATGATTTTCTGGAATGAACGCCAGCTGTTCAGGACTTACGGAGTCAGCATCTTCTATATCTTGAATGGGGATCACTCCCTTTTACATAGGCAATCCTAAGAAACGGTTTTATAAATCCATTCTTTGACCATACTGCATAATGTTAGCCAATACACATGCAGGAGGCAGTTGGACGATGTTGGCCGTTCATCAACGTATGGCAGAGTTATGGACTTTACGCAGAGCGAGGGAGCTCACACGGGCGGAGCAAGATGAACTGATGCTGTGCTTGGAAGCAAATGCGACGTATGTCTGGAATCGCTTAAAGCTAGAAAATTTATCGCTTTGCGCATCGCTCACAAGCGATTATGATTGGCTACATGAAATATGTGAGCGTATTGAAAAGCTTGAACCAAAGCACTGACCCTTCCGGTCGGTGCTTTTTTCCTTTTCTGCGGAGAGGGGGGCGAGTATAATGGGAATAGTCATGTTTTGGGAAAAGGAGATTTCTACATGGTTAGCTGGTTCAAGCAACTAGGGAGACCCCCTGGAAGATTGCTGCTCCTAGGAATTATTTTATTGACAGGATTGCTGTTACGGCTCGTTATCGCACCGATGTGGGTAGGTTACGATACGGACGTTCGAACGTTCTTAGCATGGTCAGACCGCGCATACACAGTAGGTTTATCCGGTTTGTATACGAATGCCAAAGATTATTTTCTAGATTACCCGCCGGGTTATATGTATGTCCTTTATTTGGTTGGCATGCTGCATCACAAGCTCGCCATCCCTTGGGTAAGCTCGGAATCCTTAATCTTATTAAAGCTGCCTGCCATTTTAGCTGATTTGGTAACAGCCTGTATCGTATATGGGATAGCTAAAAGCGAGAACGCTAGCAGCCGAAAGTGGCTTCAATCTTTGGGATTTGCTGCCTTGTTCACATTTGATCCGGCAATCTGGGTGAACTCTGCCGTTTGGGGGCAAGTGGACTCGTTTTTCATGTTGTTTATTCTCATTACTTTCTTGTATCAGCAAAAGGGAATGCTTCCGCAGGCTTCTGTGTTCATGGCCTTATCGATTTTATTAAAACCCCAGGCTTTGTTATTTGGCATTTTTCTACTTATCGATGTCATCCGTAAACGGAATGCTATGTTATTTATCGTATGTGTTCTGAGCGGTGTGGCTACCATCGCTGTATTTACGCTTCCTTTTGCGGTTGGAAGAGGATATGGCTGGTTGATCGATCTTTATTCGGGGACATTAGCTTCCTATCCGTACGCTTCACTGAATGCCTTCAATCTCATGGCGCTGTTGGGTGGTAATTTTATGGATATGACGACAGGCGTTGGTCCTGTTTCCTATCAACTGATAGGTTGGGTGCTTATGGCGCTATCAATCGTATACACCTGTTTTTTGTATATTCGCAGTCGAGGACAACGCGGAGCCCTATTTTATCTCGCATTCCTTTTTATCACGGCTGTATTCATGTGCATGACCAAAATGCATGAGCGTTATTTACACTATGGTCTGCTGCTGGCTTTAATGAGTTTTCTATCTATTAAGGATCGAAGAATTTTAGGTTTGTTTATTGGGTTTAGTATAACGCATTTTATTAATGTGGCGGATGTGCTCTTACGAAGTTTCCATCAAGATTACCACATTCCACGCTACGATTCGTTAATGCTGATGATTTCCGCGATCAATGTCGTTATGTTTGGTTATGCATGTTTATTGGGATGGAGGCTTTTCGTGAAACCACAACAAGATCAGGGATCGGACAATGAAACTCCGCATCTGCCGAATAAAAAGAAGGTTGCTTTCACTGAGCGGTGGAACGCAATTTTTAAACCCAGTGAAGATGTGATCGAGCGAAGTGAAAAGGGGCGCTTTTTTTCCAAAAAAGATGGTTTGTATATAGGCGCTTTGGTTCTTGTCTATACATGTATTGCTTTGTTCCATCTGGGTGGACTCAAAGATCCTACAACGTTCTGGAAGCCTGCCAAAGCAGGAGAGGCGGTCATCGCCGATTTGGGCGCGCCGCACACTATTACGAGAATAAACAGTTTTGCTGGTGTAGGGGAGGGTTCTTACTCGTACTGGTTTTCCCTTGATGGTCAGGAATGGAAAGATCAAATTACCGTAAAGTCCGATCATACAAAGGTTTTAACCTGGAATACGGTAGAACCCAAGCATGAAGCAAGATATGTGAAGATCACGATGGATACGCAGGAGAGTGCTGCGCTTCATCTGCACGAAGTGGGTATTTTTGGTGATGGAAGCGACAAAATTCTAAGGGTAGCCCTGGTGACGGAACAAGAAGTGAGTGCTGCTGATGAGGGGAAGCCTGCGTTTTTATTTGATGAACCTCGTGTGGTTCCCTATACACCTACATATATGGAAGGTACTTATTTTGATGAGATTTATCATGCGCGAACAGCCTATGAGCATCTTAACAAGATTGAACCTTATGAGAGCACGCATCCACCGCTTGGGAAAATTCTTATATCGATTGGTATTTATGTGTTCGGTCTGAATCCGTTTGGTTGGAGAATCGTAGGCACATTATTTGGGGTGGCTATGATTCCGCTCATGTATGTGTTTGCAAAACGCATGTTCGGGCGATCGGAGTATGCCTTCATCGCAGCATTCCTGCTTACCTTTGACTTCATGCACTTCGCACAAACTCGCATTGCTACGATTGATGTGTACGGCGTGTTTTTCATCATGTTGATGTTTTATTACATGTATCGCTATACAACGCTTAGCTTCTACAGGGAACGACTTTGGACAACCCTGCTTCCGCTTGGGCTGTCCGGACTGTTCTTCGGTATCGGCGCAGCATCGAAATGGATTGTAATTTACGGAGGCGCCGGGCTTGCACTGCTTTTGCTCTTGTCACTGTTAGAGCGTTTCAGCGAATACCGATTTGCTAGTAGATTGCTGCGTGAAGATAGGTCAATATCAGCTATTCCTCCTGAGGAGTCAGATAAGGATATAGAAATATCCGAACACCTTCCACTTCAGAAGGATGAGCGCAGCCGACTTCAGCTCGTGCAGCGGCTCTTTATAAGGAACACGCTGCTTACGCTAGCTTGGTGCGTATTGATGTTTGTTATCGTCCCACTTGGCGTCTATATGTTATCTTATATCCCTTTCATGATGGTGCCTGGTCCAGGACACAACTTGAAAGATGTAGTCACCTATCAGGTCCATATGTACAAATATCACAAAGATCTCGTAGCGACGCATCCGTTCGCTTCGCCTTGGTGGGAGTGGCCGATGATGCTAAGGCCGATCTGGTATTATCAAGCAAAATTGATGCCGCAGGGCATGTTATCTAGTATCGTATCGTTTGGAAATCCACTCGTCTGGTGGCCAGGATTAGTAGCAGTTATCTTTTCGTTTTATGTGGCCTTTCGTAGGAAAGATCACAAGTTGCGCATGCTGCTGATCGCTTATTGTTCACAGTATTTGCCCTGGATCCTTGTTCCAAGGTTGACTTTCATTTACCATTACTTTGCGATGGTGCCGTTCCTCATTCTCATTTTGACCTACTATGTGAAGGCGTATTTGGAGGAAGGCCCGCTTCATAAGCGGCGATGGGTGCTTGGATATTTGATTGCAGTTTTTGTTATGTTCGTTATGTTTTATCCCATTCTTTCTGGAATGATGATTCCATCGGCGTATTCGTTCTTCCTTCGTTGGTTACCTGGTTGGAATTTCTTTTGATCAACTAGGGTTGACGATAGGAAATGGCGATGTTAAGATAAATCCAAGTTAATTACTATGGATTTATACAAGTTGACCAGATTGCTGGAGACTCCCCCTTTGCTCGAAAATCAAGGGTAGCGGAGTCTTTTTTTTCAATTATAAAATGGAGAGTGAATCACATGCCTAAAGTTGTCATTATTTCAGGAAGCCCAACACCAACATCTCGCTTGCATGGCGTTATCGAAGTGGCCAAAACGGTGCTGCTTCAAGCAGGTCTTGAAGTTGAATGGATCAAAGTACGCGATATCCCTGCAGAGGATCTTCTATATGCCAAGTTTGACAGTGAGGCCATTGTGAAAGCAAATGCGTCAATAGCTGAAGCAGATGCCGTATTCGTAGCTACACCTGTGTACAAAGCTTCGTACACAGGCGTTCTTAAAGCGTTTCTGGATCTTCTTCCACAAAAAGGGCTTGAACGCAAAATCGTGCTTCCTCTTGCGGTAGGCGGGACGATTTCTCATTTGCTCGCAATTGATTATGCATTAAAGCCAGTACTCTCCTCACTTGGCGCGCAAAACATCCTTCAAGGTGTGTACGTGCTGGATAAACAAGTGACTTGGAGCGATCAAGGACAAGCAATTTTGGACGATGAAATCTCTACGCGTCTGCATGAGTCTGTTTCTGAATTCATTCAAGAAATCAAATGGCATACAAGCCGCTAAGGAAATATATTCACTAAAAGTCGCGTAAACAAGTTGGTTTAGCAAAAAAACGCTCTAATGGTAACGGATCACACATCCGTTATCATTGAGAGCGTTTTTTTGTACTTGCATTAAATTATATTAAAAAACAAAAATAACCAATTCTCCTAGTCAATAAAAATAGAGAATTGGATAATTCATATATATGGTTGAAATGAAGATACGCTTATGCTAAAATCATGAATGAGGTATTTATTTACATTTATAATAATAAATTACATTTTTATAATTTAACTTTATCGAAAATGGATTGAGTTGTCAACTGCAATTTCGATGCCTTTCAATTTCTTAATTAATTCCGCATAAAGGAGTGTTTAAGATGAGCGTAAAGTATGAAAGCTGGCAAGAGGAACAAGAGCGTGTCGACAAGGTTTTATCCGAAATCGATAAACAAACAATCGAACTCCAAGGGGACGCTAACGAAAAAAAATCGGATATCGTGGAATTCCGGAAAAACTTCTGGGGGGACGTTTCCGTAAATTTTGATGATGCGGGTACCTATTCGAGCTTGAAGCAGCAGACCGAGGTCTTGTCGGAGATAGAACGGACCTACCACCAAGCGCAGAAGAAACTGAAGACGTTAGCAAAGCTTAAACAGTCGCCATATTTCGGACGTATTGATTTTCTTGATGCATTTAGTAAGGAAGATCAGCAAATTTACTTGGGCATTGCTTCATTAGTTGATGATGATGGGATTAATTTTCTTGTGTATGATTGGCGCGCGCCAGTGTCCAACTTGTACTACGATTATTCCCCTGGCCCAGCTAAGTACGAAACGCCCAGCGGAATCATTTCAGGTGAAATGACAGTAAAAAGACAATATATAATTCGGCACGCCCGCATTACGAGTATGTTCGATACCGCCGTAACGATTGGAGACGAGTTGCTGCAAGATGTGCTCGGCAAACAGTCTAATTCTCAAATGAAGAGCATCGTAGCGACCATCCAAAGAGAACAGAATCTTATAATACGTAATGTGAGCAGTCAAATGCTTGTCGTGCAAGGGGCGGCGGGCAGTGGAAAAACCTCAGCGGCACTACAACGGGTAGCTTATTTGCTGTACCGATACCGGGAGACACTTCGTGCAGATCAGATCATACTTTTCTCCCCAAATCCGATGTTCAACAGCTACGTTTCTACCGTTCTTCCTGAACTGGGCGAAGAAAATATGGAACAGACAACGTTTCAAGCGTATTTGGATCATCGTTTAGGAGGGACCTTCCAGATGGAAGATTCTTTCAGCCAAATAGAATATACCCTTTCAGCAATGGATAAAGTCGGATATGAAGAACGAATCGAGGGTATTCGATTTAAAGCTTCACAGGAGTTCATGCAGTTAATTGAGCAATATATCGTAGATTTAGGTAGCGAAGGGATGGAATTTAAGGATATCACTTTCCGTGACGAAGTTCTTTTTCCGGCTGAGCGTATTAGGGAGCAATTCTACACGCATGATTCGGCTATGCGGATTCCGAACCGGATGGCGCTTCTCTCGGAGTGGCTATTGAAAGAATTGAAGAAAAAAGCCGTTGAAGAAATGGCTAAGCCTTGGGTTGAAGACGAAATTGAACTGCTCGACAAAGAAGAGTACCTTTGGGCGTTCAAAGAGCTTCAGAAACAAAATCGGTTCGCTGGAAATACTTTCGACGATTATAACAGTGAAAGGGGTTTTCTTGCCGAGAAGGTTGTGGATCTATTCTTCAAACCGGTTCGGCAGGGGATCCAACAATTCAGGTATGTGAATATACCTTTAATATACCAGCAGTTGTTCAGAAATCCCGCATATGTCCCCTGGTTTACGGTTAACAATAGGTTCCCGCAACATTGGTTGAAAATTTGTAAATTAACGATTGAAAAATTGGAGCGTTCCGAGTTGTTTTATGAAGATGCTACGCCCTTCCTGTACCTGACGGAGTGTATAGAAGGATTTCAAGTCAATAATAGGGTTCGGCATGTTTTTATTGATGAGGCGCAGGACTTCTCTACATTCCAATTTGTCTTCATCAAGAGGCTGTTTCCAAGGAGCAAAATGACTGTGCTCGGGGATTGGAACCAGAGAATATTCATTCATGATACGGCAAGCTCCAACATGGGCACATTGAATGCTTTGTACGGGGAAAAGGCCACAGAAAGCCTCACACTAACTAGAAGCTACCGCTCGACACGACAAATCATCGAATTTACGCGTGCATTAATCGAGGGAGGGGAGGCGATTAAGCCGTTCAATCGTGAAGGTAATAAACCGACTTTAAAAAAAGCCAACGACACAGCGGAGCTCGTAACCCATGTTGTGAACAGTATTCAAGAACTGCAAGCAGACGGTCATAGGACAATAGCTGTCATATGTAAAACCGCTAAGGAGAGTAGCGAAGCGAACGAGGCATTAAAAGATAAAGTTAAGGTAAGGTTGATCGAGAAAGAGACGGCTTCCTTCCAGGAAGGCATATTGGTTATCCCAACCTATTTGGCCAAAGGGGTAGAATTCGATGCTGTTATTATTTTCGACGCTTCTCAAACACAATATGGCAGATCGAGCGAGCGAAAGCTATTCTACACCGCCTGTACAAGGGCCATGCATGATTTACATATCTGCTTCAACGGTGAAATGAATCCGTTAATTGCGAGAGCTTCACACGCAACTTACAATCTGAATGAATGAGGCTTTAGAGAAAAAATAGATTGGTGGTTGTTGGACGCTTGCAGTGTGTGTCATTATGTTTGTAATGAACGGGCTGCTGTTTTTGACGCAGTATTTTCAATTTACCAAACAAAGCAGACCATATGAAACGGGGCTCATGATGAATCTGTTCACGGCAGCAGCGAACAGTGATCCGAGAGTGGGCACCTTCTTCCAAAGTGTTCATCTCTCGGGTCACAGCTCAAAGGAACGGACTGCTTTTCATCCTTTTTTTTTCAGTTTAAGAAGATTGGTTGCGTTTTAAAGTAAGGTTTTTGCAAAGATGATGAGCTCTACATGCGTTTTCTGCATAGCTGTGTCTTCTGCTTTTCTTATACATGCAACTGATGTCAAGCCACTGTATCCGGCTCTAACAATTGTTCAAAATCTAACTCTTCAAAAGCTTGCCTTTTACCTACGCTATTAATATTAAGTTTTAGGCTCTCCAAAGTTACAGTAGACAATTCTTCTACTTCACAACAAATCGTAGCAAGTTTTTTGCTCAAGAGAGCCAGTTCTTTATGTTCGATCAACTTTTTCAGTGGCGAACGTTTTATACTTAGTGATTTGATGAGGTCTGTAACTACTTCTTGGGAATTTGCTTCAATAAAATCATAGATATTTTCTACTGAATAAAAATGTTTTAAAAGCGGAACGGATGTCTTCTCTCCTATTCCAGACACACCAGGGATATTATCTGATACGTCTCCCTCAATCGCCTTTCGATCAATGATTTGTAAGGGATTGACTCCATAGAAATGCTCTACTAATTCAGGGGTGAATTCGAAAACTCCAGTAGGTAAGTTAAGGTTCTTAGGATTTATATTAACTTCCTTATACATTTCTTTAGCCTTATTCGTAATATACCAGTGACGAACATTTTCGTTAACTAATTGTAATGCATCTTGGTCTTTCGTAAGAATAACTACCGGAATTTGATTGCTGAGATTGGATCGTAATGTGCCAATAAGATCATCTGCCTCGTAGCGGCTCGATACAAACTGAATAATATTCATTTGTTCAAGAACTCTCTGAGCCATCGGAAATTGCATGCCGAGTTCAAAGTTCAACTCACCCCTCTGTGCTTTGTATTGCGGGTAAAGCTCTCTTCGAAAAGTTTCGCGGCTCAAATCCCAGGCGACTGCAATATGCGATGGCTTTTGGTTTTTAATTAAATTAAGCAATGTTCTCACCATGGTATAGACTCCATTGGTATACACGCCTTCGCTAGCTTGCATAATCTTTTTGCGTGCTCTTGCATAGTCTTCTTCTGACTTCGCGGTTTTATATTCAAAAGGCAGTGTACCGAAGAAGCTAGTAGACAACAATGATGAACCGTCAATTAATAATAAGAAACTCATATAACCCTCCAGTGACGATGTGGGTACCATTCTTGATGGAAATCACATTGCTCTTCATGTTTTGATTCGTTCAACAACAACACTATGTATAAACTTCGCTATGTTACATAGTACCATCTTTCAGGTTGTAAGTCGTTCTTTCGTCTGATGATGCACGAACGAAGAGTTCTCTTAATGATATCATCATCTCTAAAATAATGCTTCGTGATATCTTTTTCCAGTTCATTCATCTGTTGCGTTTTCAAGTTGAACTTATATTAGTAAAAATTAGGCAGACAAAAAGACTAGAACTCAATGCGTGCTGCGTTTGATTGAAGTTATTTTTCCAAAAAAGGGACGGCCGCTGATGCGATCAAATCATTTTTGGAAAAATTTATGGAAACGAGCAGCGCCCGCAAGGGTAGCTTTCACCCCTAAGCTTCTTGAGGAACAGTACTAAGCTAGAAGCAAAACAACCCGTTGAACACTTGAGAAACAAGTGTTCAACGGGTTGTTTTGGCTTAAATAGGGAGTCCTCAGTGGGGGTCATTTTGCAGATCATCTTCACCGGGATAGTCTCGCTTTAAACCCTCATGCAGCTCACGATTCTCATAGGAGAAACTGTTGGGTGAGCGCTGATCCTTCCGCCATGGCGTGCTTTTGCCAAGGGATTCGGTGTTCAAACTCGTTCCATAGGGACCCTCAGGGAATTCCTCGGGAATGAGGTCGTTACGCTGCGATTCGACCGTTTCCAAATCGGTGTAAGCATCCCGTTCTTCATGGATGAACCCATGGGGCTGTTGCTTTTCTTGCTCTTCAAAGTCACTGGTCATGGAAAAATCCTCCTATCCAAGGGGTTTTTTCTAATGTCTATTTTAGGGGGATGCAGCTCAAGCTGCCTGTGCTTTTTCCAGTTTCCCCTTCCGCGTAATTAAATATCCGTGAAATGGATCGATCCAATGACTTGCGATAAGAAACCAACAAGCTCTTGAGCTTGTTCCTCAGTGACTTTGAAAACATGTTCCAAATAACCTTCCTCTGCCAGATCATCGGGTCCAATTACAGCGCTGCGCCCCGATTGCAGATCGATGACGAGCTTCTTGCCGTAGTAACGGGTTGTTGTCATAATTGCTAGATCGAAGCGATGTAGCGCTTCTCCAATAAAACAAACAAAACGAGTCGTTGTTTCCTCCGAATGGTCATATAAAAAGTCAAAATCAGACATGATGGCCCTCCATTCTCTTCCTAGTATGCATTCATTATACCTGAAAAAGGCTCATCAACAAAACACATCTTGCGCGCGTCTTACAAACATGGTATGATTTGGATATTCGAAAGGGAAGCACCTTTTCTACGTACGCGTAGAAGAGGTGCTTTTTTGCTTTTTTGAACCTAATTTTGAGTCGACGATTGGAGGAGAATGGATGAATGTTGTATTTTTAAACACCTTAGAGAAGGAAGCGGGGGATCATGGAGTTACATCAGCACAAGTATCAATTGGGGAGTCGCAAGGGATTTGGAATGTGTTTTGGAGTGAGCCTGATGCTCAGGGCAGAGTCAGTCAAGATCAGTGGTATCAAGGAATTAGCTGGGATGAGATGCTGGGTGCCTTCCGACAAGGTCTTCGCGAAAAAATGCGATTCGGATTTCGTCCGCTAGTTAATACAGACTGGGAATCCACACAAGGACTTTCGGGTAAAGCGAAAATGACTCAGATGCTCGCTTATTACTGTGAAGAGATTCCGAATGAAGAGGTATTCGAAAGCTTAAGAGCATGGCGAAAGGAGCAGGCTGCGCGCGAGGGAAGGGCACCGTATATCCTTGCAACGAATCGTGTACTTCGTATGATTTCTGTTTTTTTGCCGCAGACGCCCGAAGAGCTGCTGCAAATTCCCGGCTTTGGTGAGCAAAAGACAACGATGTATGCTGCTGATGTATTAAAGCTAACTGCTGAACATGGGCGCATGCATGGTTTTCCACTGGATTGGGTTTCGAGAACTGTGGATATCGCTAAGTTTGAAGCATGGTTAATTGCTCAGAAAGAACAAAAGCTTCGCATGGAGCTCGATCGGGAAGTGAGTAAGCGTAAGCTGCTCGAAATTGTAGCCAAGGGAGGTAATCTGGATGATTTGCAAGTTGCCATATCCATGCCGCGCAGGGAACTGTTGATGTGGGTAGAAGAGCTCGAAAGAGAGGGCTATGATATGGATCCGCTCGTCGATACTGAGCTTACTTCTGTTTCTGAGGAAGAGCAGATTAAGGCATGGAACGCCTTTGAGTCAGAAGGTGATCGCTATCTAAAGCCTGTGTTGCAGCGGATCAATACGACAGAGGAGCTTAAGGGCAAGGCACTGGATCGTGCTTATGAATGGCTGCGTCTTCTAAGGTTGCGCTTTCGTCGGGAGAAGGAAAGTATCGCCTCGCAGGCGGCGAGCTAGCATTGACAGGTCGCTTGGATTGTGGTTAAATGAACTCTAATCTTCATATCAACCAAAGCGATGACGGATATGGGTGGATACCCTAGTAGGAGAAATGCCGCTGCTACAGAGAGTCGGTGCAAGGTGCGAACCGACGCATGCATAGATCTGAATTACAGTCCTGAGTTGGAAAAGGGAACATGCTGCACTTGGCATAAGTAGCTTTTACCCGGCAGTAATATGCCGTTATATATCTAAGTGAAAGAGATGATTCTCTTTAATTAGGGTGGTACCGCGAGACAACCTTCTCGTCCCTTTATGGGGCGTGGATGTTGTCTTTTTTTTATTATATATAGATAAACAGAGGAGGATTTCGTATGCATGCATGGGATCAACTAACAGAAGGGCAACAGGCAGAAGTTGAGCGTCAATTATCAATCATTCGCCGCGGCGTCGCCGAAATCGTTCCAGTAGAAGCGTTGAAACAGAAAATAATAAAGGCTGTAGTCACAGGTGAGCCTTTAAAGGTGAAACTAGGTTTAGATCCATCCGCACCAGATATTCATATTGGACATACCGTGGTATTACAAAAACTACGCCAATTTCAACAATTAGGACACCATGTTCAGCTCATTATTGGCGATTACACGGGGCGTATTGGCGACCCAAGTGGCAAGTCAGAAACAAGGAAACAGCTGTCTGAGGAAGATGTCCAGCGAAACGCAGAGACTTACCAGAAACAGCTTTATAAAATATTAGATCCAAAACTAACTGAATTTTATTACAACTCATCCTGGCTAGGCGAACTGAAATTTGATGATGTTCTGAAATTAGCCGGGAAAGTAACTGTAGCACGAATGCTGGAACGGGATGACTTCGCTAAAAGGTATGCGAGCAATCAGCCGATTCATATCCATGAGTTCTTTTACCCGCTTATGCAGGGATATGATTCGGTTTCATTGCAAAGTGATATTGAGCTAGGCGGAACCGATCAAACCTTTAATATATTGATGGGAAGATCCTTGCAAGGCTCCTATGAGATCAAGGATGGGCAAGTTGCCATACTGTTGCCGCTTCTCGAAGGCTTGGACGGCGTTCAGAAAATGAGTAAAAGTCTGCGGAATTACATTGGTATCGATGAGTCGCCGACTGAAATTTTCGGTAAAACGATGTCTATTCCTGACCATTTGATGCTCAAATATTATGAATTAACAACAGGGATTTCAAATGAAGCGCTGAAAGAGCTGGAGAATGGTCTGCAAGCAGAAACCGTACATCCAAGAGATGCAAAAATGAAATTAGCTCGAGCATATGTAGCCATGTATCATGGCGAGCAAGCAGCCGAGGAAGCCGAACAGCATTTCGTAACGGTTTTTCAAAAGCGAGCTTTGCCCGATGAAATTGAAGCTGTTAATCTTCCTGTGGAGCAATTAGAGGAAGGTCGTATTGCGATGATTAAGTTATTGGTTGCGCTTGGTCTCCAAGCTTCTAACGCAGAAGCTAGACGAAGTATTGAACAAGGAGCAGTAAGGGTGAACGAGGACAAAATCAACGATATACATGCGAAAATTGTCCTGAAGGATGGCGATATTGTGCAGGTTGGCAAACGTAAATTTGTAAAAATCAAACTTAGTTGAATTAAAAATAAGGAGCCATCCTGCTGGCAGTATAACTGCTAACGGGATAGCCCCTGAACACAACATAATCTACAACCATTCTTTTTTCTTAAACAGCCAGTACATGGCTATTCCCAAAAACGCCATAAAAGCTAATACAATTTCATCGCCATGGGCCACATGAAGGCCGAGTATATTATCGAAATTCATCCCGAACACACCGGTGATGAAGGTTAACGGCATAAAGATGGTAGTCAGTGCGGTGAACACGCGCATGATTTCATTCGCTCGGTTTGCAACGCTGGATTGGTAGGCTTCTCGCAAGTTGCCCATGAGATCTCGAAGCGTATCAAATGTATCGACGATTTTTACCGCATTTTCATAAATATCACCAAAATATTTTTGCAGTCGATTGTCAATTAATCTTAAATCCTTTTTGCCGAGCGTGCCGATGACGTCCCGTTGCGGGACCAACACTTTCTTGAGCCAAAGAATTTCTGATCGAAGTCCGATGATTTCATTCAAATGCGTCTTTTTCGTTGCCATCAGGATATCTTCTTCCAGTTTCTCAATTTTCGCTTCGATACGGTCACCGACTGCAACGTAGTTATCGACGACAAGATCAACCAAATGGTACAAAAATCGATCGGCTGTGTTGACTTCTTCTTCCCAAAGAAAAGGCTTCAAGGCGCGAAGCTCGTTAATTTTTTGCCGAGTCACGGTAATAATTACGTGTTTACCTAAGAAAATATTAAGAGCGCGTAGGAAAATCTCTTCGTCATCGAATCGAATGCTATTGATAACGATGAAATAGTGCGAGTCATATATTTCAATTTTAGGACGTTGTTCTTCTTCGCTTAAACAGTCCTCTACAGCCAGATCATGAAGATGAAACATAGGCTGCAAAATTTCTAAATCTTCTACCCCCGCGTCTATCCAATAAAAGCCGGTTTGTGGCGGTGTAAGTGCGGCGGTCACATCCTCAATCAAAGTAAATACGCCGTCTTGTACCCATCGTGTTTTCATCTGATCCACCCCTTTGATTGGAAGCAGCCAGTGAAATATCCCTATCGTAATGAGACTACGAATGGAGGGAGAACCGACTGCTGTCCTGCCTATGAAATTGTTTGCTTATTGTGCAGCTTCTACTACCTGGGTCTCCGTCCATGCGTATGCCCCCCTTTTCCGTCCATGTCGAATACTTGTCTAGTATACCCCTTCATATAGCGTGTTTCAAGCTGAAAAGTTAGAAAGCTAGTAGGTTTCTATGGTTAGGATACAGTATGGAAAAAAGGCATGTTTGGTGCTTGCTGCAAACAACGGTTGCCCAAAGTAAGGTAACCGTTGTATGATCTAATTTATAATAATTGTTAAGTAACTTTGCATATAAGTAAAATTTCAACAACATGACGATATTTCGGAATCGAATTCATGAGCTTCGAAGCCTAGCTGCGTGAAAAAGCGAATTTGAATGAGACAAGCTAGCCTATTCATTAAAGTTTATGGAATTTACGTTCTTAGAGGATTTTGTAGAATGTAAACGTAAAAAAAGAATGAAAATGTTCTCGAAATTTCATTTTTTTCCATTTTTTTATTAACTTTTCGTGATATACTTATTTCCAGTAATGTCCTATTTTTGAGGGAGTTGATTTGTTTGGATCATATGGAGGAGTTGTACAAAGGGATTGGGGAGCGTTGCCCTTATAAATTAGCCAAACATCAAGGAGTCAAACTGACGTATCTCGATGATCTTGGCGATATATGCGGACTTTATAAGCAAACCACATCAGATAGTTTTCACATTTATGTGAACGCTAATGTTGATATCGAAATGCAGGAAAATGTCGTTCATCTGCTGATCGAGCATCACAACACAGAGTTGAGGGGTACTGAACGATGTTTGCTAAAAAAAGATCTGCATATGCTTCGGCGCATAGGGGAAGAAATTCGTAAAACGGATACGCTTATCGCTGACATTTTCCTACAAGGATTCCTTGGTATACGTAGAAATAAACAACGCTAAAATGACATGAACATATAAGCGAACCCTTGAGAATCAAGGGTTTTATTTTTTGACTTGAATATTCGAATTTTGAAGCTTCTTTTTAATTTTCCTATCTTTTTGGTATTATGTTAGTGTGTAAGAGAGGAGGGAATTGAATGATTAAATTGGGATTGGGTCAAGCTGAACTAGAAGCCTTGCTAACAGGCGTCCAGGATGAGCAGGCAAGGGCTGCAATAGCAACAGCTATCTCAGCTAATAATGAGGAAATTGCAAAGCAAGTACTAGCGTTAGTTTCTAGTGATTTGATGAATGCATTTAAAGCAATGGGCATGAAAGCATAAGGTTCAAAAAGGAGAAGCATCGAATAAGCGGTGCTTTTTTTTTATTTCTCTCGAATTTCAAAGTCCAATTATTTAAACTAAATCTCAGACAGTTAAGGCAGGTGTGTTTTTAGTTGTTTAAACCAACACCAACTGTAGCTTTAGACATATGGTCAGTGAATGGCAAGTTATTTCATGGGGTATTTATGTTTCAACAATCAAAACAAATGTTTTGATTTACAACACAAGCGTTTGGTATTATAATCCATACATAAGAACTTATGTTCTGTTTTTTTTGTGGGGGGATAGATCGATATGGAAAATAGAGCTTACTAATTTAACAGAATAAACGTAAGGTATGTGGAATTGAGTCAGTTCCGTTCTGTAGTGCCACACAAATAGACACCCAATAAGAACGGGGAGCTAGTCATTTATATAGATGCATAAAAATACTTATCTGAGGTGAGGAACGTATTGTCTAAGTATAAAAAAAGTTTAAGGTATGTGTATAAAATTCATAGTTCTCTTCTGAAAAACAACAAGTGGAGTTTAACGCTCAGTCCTTATGAGGCAAGAAGAAGTGGAGATGTAGTATCTTTAGCAAGCAGCCAAGCGATTGATTTTGTTGATGAACTATCAGGCAGCGGATTTTCGGAAACAAGGGTGAGGGAGTTGAAAAGTGAAATTAAACGACTTAAAAGAGAAAAAACAAGTAAACCTCACCTCAAAAAAATAAAGTGGCTGTTTGAGCAGTTAGATGAATTATTGTTTATTAAGGACTATATTTGCGTAATTATGGATAACAAAGATAAAGATTTTGACCGTGCCAATGAAGGCTTTTATTTCAATGAAATGAGATTTACAAGGTTGTATGGAACTACAGGTGGTGTTAAAAATCAAACGATTGTCTATGTTAGTGAAAAAATTAGTAGGCAATTAAAAGTGAAAATTGAAAACAATCGAAATTTACATATAGAAACGGTTCCAGCTAGACTAGAGGCTTACAAATCGCTTGTGAGCAGTGCAAGTACGCCTGTTCCTTGTCCTGATGGCGTTATACTTGTCAATGATTATGTACACGAAATTGAAGCAGATATTATCAGAATTAGTGATGATAAGCATAGCCAACAGCCTGTTTTGTCTGAAGTAAGAAGCAAGGTAAAGTTAAATATCAACGATGGATACGGCTTAATATCCCCTGAATTGAGTAAGAGGTGGGCTGAACATTTAGGGCTTGATTATATTCCGAGTGGTTTTATTGTTAGAAATAGTTTTTGCAAAGGAAGCCTATTCACCTATGATTTTAAGCTTTGGGCAGAGGAAGTAGCTGGAACCAATGAGATTTCTGACGCATGGGAAACGAAAAAGGATATTTCTAAGGCTCAAATGATTCTAACGACAAGCATGTTGAAATTGTGGGACAGTTATGAAAATATGGAGCATTACTTGCGTAGCTGCAAAGAGCATGGGTATACGTTTCGAGTAACTAAAGTAACACCAGAGGTGTTAGAAAATGAAAGGAATCTCAATTATCAATTCATTCAATCATTAGATTTATCAGATACAGCTATTGATGAACTGATTGAACCCACTGTGAATGAGATTAAAGAGGTGCTTGGCGAAGATTGGAGAAAGAGCCTTCTCTTTTTAAAAGGTACGCATCTAACTGATAAGAACATTGAATCTTTGACCTATGATTTTGCCCAAGCTTTAATGATAGATGAAGAAATGATCAACGATCCCTTTGTGAAAAGCAAAATACATCAAATGATTGATGAGCGTATCAATCATGCGAAAATTGGCGATCTCAAGATACGAGGGAACTATAGCTTTGTTGCTGGTGATCCGTACGCTTTATGCCAAGCAATGTTCAGCTTAAAGGTTACAGGATTATTGCAAGAAGGCGAATTTTATTCTAAATATTGGCTGGATAGGGATGTAGATAAAGTCGCTGCGTTTAGAGCACCTATGACTTCCCATAATAATAATAGAATTCTTAGGTTGAAGGAAACGGAAGAAATGCAAAAATGGTTTCGTTATATGAACACGGTAACTATTCTAAACGCCTGGGATACAACAACTCATGCATTAAATGGCTGTGATATGGATTAATAAATAGTCCCATATAGTAGTAATACTATACTGCAAACTCGGTGAACCTGCATATGCAGGGTGTGGCTCACGCTGCTAACGGTGAAACCCCTAACGTGAAGTCGAGGGCAATACCGTGCCAAGCCTAGCATTTAGGAAGGTGTAACGACTATTCCGCAAGGAAGTAGCTTTCAGGTGAAATTCCTGTTTGTGAAGTGCCGAGCAACCCTAGAGGTTGATGAGATAGTCTAGTCCCCATATAAATACTGTGAAAACAGGGGTGTAAACGGGAGATGCCATCCTGACAACAGATAATCAAATTGTAGTTCAGGCCATTCGTGAGCTTAAAGCTATTGTATGTGAACAAAAGACTGCTGGGAAGAAGATTGCAACAGAAGAGGACTTCATCCAAGCGAATAAAAACAGTTTTGGCGACGATATAGGAGCAATCACGAATAGAGCGACTTCGATGTATGATAAGCTGGCACAGTTTCATCCAGACAGTGAAGAGTATCAAACATTGGAATATCGGATACGTAGTTGTCAACATTATCAGCAAAATGCAATTGATAAGGCTAAAGGGATTGAAAGCAATCCAATGCCTAAGCATTGGTTCAGTTATGAATCGAATGTTGTGATCGACAAAGAGACGCGGCAAGTGATAAGCAAAGACACATTCAATCTTCGTTTATTGGCGAATAAAAAACCGTATTTTATGATTTATAGATATCCGCAATTACTGAGTGCATACAAGAAGTATATGGCAGATACTAGCCAAAACTGTCGGAACAGATTTGGTATAGAGGTTGAGGAATTACTTGTAAAAGAAGATCGAAGCGAAGCCGAGGAAGTATTCGTGACGTCTTATCACAATCAGATGCCAGTTTCAAAAGAAAAATCAGTTGTAAATAAAATATGTTGGAAAATTGAAGAACATTTTTCGAAACGAAAGAAGAGATCTGTAAAAAAAGAGATGGATTATCAAAATTTAATGTCTCTAGATCAAAAGTTTAAAAAGAAGACATATGAAGCTATAGAAGAATTATATGATGAATATAAGTATATGACACAAGCTTATATGCAGAGCATCAAATCAGGCGATATTCATGTCGAAGATGACCAAAAGGTATCTACTCAACGTGAATTATTTAAAGAGAGATTTAAGAAATTAGCTAATCAATTATGTAGTAATGAAGACGAGTTATGTAATATCATTGTCACACTTTGCTATACGAATACGAATTCCAAGCAATTTGCATGGGATATCGTCGGTGAAACAATGATTAAAAACTTACTCAAAAGAAACAATTATGTCTTAAAATATCCAGAATTCGATGTGCATGGTGATATTGAATTTGCAGGAAAGAGATTTTCAATGAAAAGCAGGCATATTCTAAAAAACGAGGAGTGATTGAATGAAAATACTTTTGAATGAGAAAGAATTAGTAGGTAAGGCTTTGAATGACAGATATATGAGCCCTAAAGTGACTGATACGATTAGAGCGCTGACTAAATTTTATTATGGGGAAGGATTAACGAAGAAACAAGTTAAAGAGGCGCTTGAAAACTTCATTATTGCTAAATACCAACACTATGATCCAATGAAGTGGGATGCTTTACTTAATCGAAATGTGAAACAGCTTGAGAAATCGGATCACAAGTTATATGTAGTGGATGAAATAAGGATTTCTCTGGATGAATTAAAAAAGATAGCGGCAATTGATAATTTGGAATATGAGAAAATTGCGTTTGCGCTGCTTGTACATACCAAAATTTATAACTATATCAAACCAAGCAATGATGACTGGATGAACAGTAGTCAAGCTGATGTATATGGAGATTCAAATCTAAGTATAAAGGCAGCTGAACGGAAATTAGTCATTCATGAGTTGACCAGTAGAGGTTTAATCTACAATCCAGTAGGTATCAAAAACACCAAGATTAAGATTCTATATGTTAATAACCAGTCGGATACAGAAATAATTATAAAAGATCTTAGAAATTATGTTTATGAATACCTAAGATGGAAAGGCCATAAGGATATTATGAATTGCTTGCGATGTGATTTACGTATTCTGAAAACATACAAGACGAATAAATATTGTGCGGAATGTTCTAAAAAAGTGAAGCAAGAACAAAAAAATAATTGGAAAAAAGAAAAATGGTTGCAAGAAGAGAAGTGATAAATATAGATTGAATAATGGGCCACTCCATCAGAGTGGCCTTTTGTCATTCTCATAGGAGGAGAGGGGGAAATCTTGAAAAAGAAACGGTGAAAAGCAAAAAAATAGCCAAGAAGAAAAAATAAAAAGCTCGAAATACGCAGTGTTTAAAAGGGGAAATCGCATTTTTGCATAAAAGACTAATGTGATAGATATAGGGTGGGAAAATATCGGAACGAAGGGGACATTCATTGGGAATTGGTGATTAGGAATGCTTACATACACAGTGGATAAGAACGGTGTCGTTAAAATTATTGACTATGATGTTGGGAAAAAGAAATGAAAGTTATACCTGTGCCATTTAAAGACTTACGCTTTAAGCGCATCTAAATGTAGGTGAATTTACAGCGTAAGTTTTCATGTGTATAGGCAATTCATGAAATAGCTTGTACGCATGGATTTTTATGTGGAAAGGAGAGTGTGCTGTGCGAAGAGACTTTAAGATTGAAAGTTGAAGTAAGGATGTAAATGAACGCTTTTTGAGAGGGGATGTGAAGGTTTTTGCTAAATTTACAGAGTTAAATGAACAAATGGTGACTACATTACTGAGATTAGTTTCCTCTCAAGATTTATGTAAATTAATCGAATATAATTCGAAAAATCCTTTAAGTGAAAATGATATTTCGAAACCTTCTGAATTACTATTTAAGAAAATATGTCCATTTCCTAAAGCTCCTGAACTCATGACGTCTGACACGTTGTTGACGGTCATTTTTAACAAAAGTCAATTGAGTAGATCGAATGCTGGATATAGGGAGACTACGCTTAGTTTCAATATTTTATGCCATATCGATAATTGGCAATTGGATCGTGGAATTCGACCTTATTCCATATTAGGTGAAATTGATAAGTTATTTAACAACGAGAAAGTCATTGGTATCGGGAAAGTGCAGTTTGATCGAGCGAGATTTATGACTGCAAATGAAAAGTATGCTGGATACAGGCTGGACTACACCGTCATTAATTTTAGGTAGTGGTGATAAGCAATGAATATTGAAGATATGAAGCTAAGAACCTTAGCAAATGCACCTACAAAAGTGAATGGAATTGATATTCACCCAATTCGATTAAGGGAAATTATTGATTATGGCTACTCAGCATATAATCGCTCCTTGAGTGCGATTACTTTGAAAAGAGAAAATCTAATTAATCCAGATTATCTAGCCCAGATTCCAACGGATGTAGGGGTAGTTGATATTATTTTTGAGTTGTATGACACGGACTTTCAAAATATTTTCCTTGATGGCCTAAAGCTGTTTTTAAAAACGGAAGAGGTTACTTACTTTAAAGGAAAAGGGTTATTTGTTTTCAATAAGCGAGTAAGTTTTGAGGATTTTCAAGAAATGATCGGAGTCATTAAGCTTCAAAACTGCATCATTTCAAAAGAGGAAGAGACATTCGTTCCATTAAATGAACACGCAGCTAGAATCAGAAAGAAAATGCTTGAGAATAGAAGGAAAATACAAGAGTTAAACAGGGAAGCTCCTGAAAATGATTCCTTACATCTATCGGATTTAATTTCAATCGTATGTTCGAATGCAAATGGCATCCATCTGTTAAATGTCTTCGAATTAAATATGTTTCAGTTCAATGATCAATTTAATCGTATGAAATTACTTGATGAATATGAAGTGAATATTCAAGCATTGCTGCATGGGGCGGACGCAAAAGGAATACAATTCACGCATTGGATATCTAAATTAAAGTAGGAGAAAATCCTGCTTATTATATGTAACTACTAGGAGGAATTATTTATTATGCAATACGGATCACGCGAGATTTGCAACGTTGTTTTGAAGGATATTAAAACGAAAGAACCGGTAGTCTATCTTGAGAGCTTAACGACAGCTGATATTGATGTAAAGGGAACGACGGTTTGGGCGAAGGGCGGCAGAGGCGCACCCAAGAGAATTGGTTGGGATTCTGAGAAAGATATTACGCAGAAAATGGAGTCGGCGCTAATTACTAAAGAGGCCTTCGGAGTACTAGCAGGCAGTAAATTTAGTGCAACTACGAAGCCGGTTCATAAAAAAGAGGTCCTAACCGTCGTTGATGATGCAACGGATAAGAGTGTAACACTTTCTGCAAAGCCAACCGCGACAGCGGGTTACCTTACTTTCTTTTATAAAACAGATGACGGCTCCAGTATCGGGGAGAAATTGACAGCTACTGTAACTACAACTGGAACAGGCGCGGCAGCCGTAACCAAAGCTAAGTTTACAGGCGCTCCAGTGTTAGCTACTGGCGATATTGTCATTGTTGATTATTATGTAGATGCTCCTGCAAAGTCACAAACCATCTCGATTGATGCAGATAAATTCCCTGGCACTTACATGCTTGAGGGAGAAACGATCTGGAGAAATGAAGCAGGACACGATGTACCTGCACTTTACACGATTCCCAAGCTAAAGATTTCGCCAAACTTTGTCATCTCGATGGCTATGAACGGCGAGCCTAAACCGTTCCACTTCGAAGCGGCGATTTTGAAAGACAGCAAATCACAATCCATGATTCTTATTGATTTGCTAGAAGAGTAAACATGCGAAGGCAGAGGATTAAAGCTCCTCTGCCTTTTATTTAATAAGGATTTTCTTATTGAGTGACTCTTACAATAAGGGTTTTTGAAAATGATAATTCTAAAACGATATAAGGGAGAGATTGGATTGAGTAAAAATGTAAAGAACCTGTCAGTAGCAGTAGTTAAGAAACAAAATGCACAAATGTATAAAGACAAGAAAACGATTCACTTTGAGAATGCAAAGCTGCTTGTTGATATTGTATTTCGTCCGTCTAAAAAAAGCCTAGTTATTGCTGAAATGCTGGATGTTCTAAAAGAAGCTATGTTAGAGAATCAAAAAATTGATTCTGCAAAAGGGATTGCACTAAGTACAATGTTGATTATCAAGCACTTCACTTCCATTGAAACGGATGCTCAAGGGTATAACGGTTTGCTTGATATGCTAGTACAGTTAAATGACGGTGAGTACACTCCGAAAATTATTGAATCGTTTGAGCAAATCGAACTAGAGAAAATGTTCAGTGAGCTGAGTAACTCAATGGAACTTGTAAAGAAGCAACTAGATAATGACTTTGGAGACACAATAAAAGAGGCTGAAGCTAATAGACTTCAATAATATAGAAATTTAATTAAGGAGAAACCGATTAATGAAATACGAATTTGATGAAGCAACATTGAAAAATTTGACGGTGTTTTTAGCAAGAGTGAATCTTACTGGTGCAGAAGTCTCGGAATTTAATAAGATTATTCAGGTATTATCGAATCCTATTAACGAAGAATAAATAGTGATAAATTCTAGATCGAACATTCTACATCATTTCAATGGTGTAGGACATTGGGTTAAGAATTACGGCAACAACCAAGTATTGCTTTACTATAGGGACAGTCTATTGACTGTTCCTTTTTTTATTATCCTAAAAAGGAGAGAAACAATAATGGCAGAGGAAAATCTACGCATATCCATTCAAGCTAGTTTAAATAGGGCAGATTTAATTACTGATATAAATAAAGCAATACAGCAGATTGAGAATGATCCTAAGTTACAGAGGATTAAGATTAAACTTAAAATTGATATTGAATCGAGGATTTTTGAGACGTTATCTAATTTTGATAAGATTATTAATAAAATTACACAGTCAACTAACCAGATTAAAGCATTGACACCTGCAACAGAGAACTTTAGGAGTGAGGCTTCACGTCTAACAAATGAGCTTGATAAAGTAGGCGCATCTGCTCAAGTTAGTTCTGGTCATGCTATTAATTTTGGAGAAGTGCTGAAATCTTCAATGACTAAGGTGTCTACCTTTATTATAGGTGGAAGCTTAAGCACAGCACCTTATCAATTCATAAAAGACGGGATATCTTATGTAAACGAATTGAACAAATCCTTAACTGAATTATCTATTGTTACGATGAAGAGTCAAACTGAAGTAGCTAAATACGGTACGCAGTTCCATTCAATGGGTATGGAAATGGGGATTTCAACTCAAGAATTAGCACGAGTTGGAGTAGAGTTTGCTCGACAGGGTCTGGCACCCGAAGAAGCTAAAAAGAGGATGGCAGCAACTGTTCAATTTGCTAAGATAAGTAACCTTGATTACAGCACATCAAATAAGAT
This sequence comes from Paenibacillus sp. SYP-B3998, assembly GCF_010820665.1. GTDB lineage: Bacteria > Bacillota > Bacilli > Paenibacillales > NBRC-103111 > Paenibacillus_E. The sequence goes on from NZ_JAAIKC010000008.1 coordinate 126,609, forward strand.
ATTATCAGCAACCGTTAGTTCAATGGGGGTTGATATTAATAGGGCTGCTGACGTATTTTCATATATGGGTGATGCCACTGCTACTTCCGCAGATAAAATTGGTGTTGCCATACAAAGAGTCGGTGGTACAGCAGGGGCAGTCGGTGTTGAGTTTGAGAAAGTATCAAGTTGGATAGCTACAATTTCGTCAAGAACAAGTGAGTCGGCATCAACCGTTGGTGATTCGATTAAATCAATCTTAGCGAGATTTAAATCATTAAAAGAGCGTGGAATTGACAATTCTGATGGCACAAGTACAAAACAGGTTGCTAAAGCGTTTAATGAAATCGGAGTCCAACTTATCGATGCACATGGGAATTTCCGTAACTTTGGCAATGTGATGGATGAAATTGGAGTTAAATGGAGCACCCTGTCTGTTGGACAGCGTGAATTTATTGCAAATATAGGAGCAGGAACTTTACAACAAAGTAAATTTTCAAGCTTAATGGATGGCTACGGAGAGTCGGTTGGCTTATATAAAAAATCACTTGACTCTGCTGAAATTGCCCAACAGAAATTTAATCTCTACCAAGAAGGCACAGAAGCGAAACTTACAAAACTAAATAATGCATTCACTGGTATATTCCAGTCTTCATTTGAATCTAGTTCAATTAACACAGCGATTAGTGTTTTAACCAGTTTCACTACAGGAATAGACTCCCTTGTGAAGGCATCTGGAGCAATTCCTCTTTCATTTGGACTAATAGGAGCAGCTACAATAGCTTTAAATAGTCAAGTTAGAGCCACGGTAGTTGAAGGTAAACTACTTGATTCCATTTTTAAAGGTTTAGCAGTTTCTGCTGAAGTGTTTGCTAAAGCTACAAGAGTAGCTTTAACTTCTACACTTGTTGGGATTGGAATTTTTGCTATCAGTTTTGCTTTAGAAAAATTGATCGGTTTGTATTACGATACTGACAAGGCTCAAACACAAACGTTTGAATCTTTAAAGGAAAATGTTAATAAATCTCAAGAAGCAACAACTAAACTTTCACTACTGAATGATCAGTACAAGTCGAATAAAACATCTCAAGTAGAACTGAATAATGTTCGACAACAAATGATATCTTTAATGCCTGAAGTTATTGATCACTACGATTCAGAAGGTAATGCAGTATTTAAAACAGGTCAAGAAATTGATGAGCTTATTACTAAAGAAAAGGAACTTCATCTACAAAGAAAGAAAAACTTTGCCGATACTCTTACGGAAAATCTAAAACCCAATGCAGGGTATATTAGTAAAAGTTATAGTATTATTGCTGACACCACAGAAAATTCTGATTACCTAAAAGCTAGGTTGGAAGCATTGAAATATGCTGAAGACTACATAAATGAAAATAGTCTGATGAGTTTGGATAAGTTTTCTAAAGGATATACCGATAAAATGGATGCTTTACAAACAAACATACGAGAGATATTTGTTAAAAACAACTCATTTAATTCGGATACTTTTTTATCCTCCGAACTTATAAATTTCAATGGAAACCTAGGAAATGCTGTTGAGGATGCTCGAAATAAACTTGGTAAAGTTAATTCAACTGTAGTGGATGAGACTGCAAAGATAAAAGAGAACTTAAAGAAATTTTCAGAAGGATTTAAAGTAATAAACGATGTTTTAGTTGAAGAATATGGAATAAAAGATAAAAACGTTAAAGTATTTCTCGATAAATTTTCAAACAGTTTTGTTAAATCGAGTGGCGTCAACAAAGATAACTATAAGGAGATCATAGGAAACTACCGCAATCTAGCTGAAGATATAAGTACAGCAGTTACAGATAAAGAGATTGATTTGAGTAAGATGATCCAAATAGGTAACTTTGATGAGTTAGGTAAAATATTCAGTAAAAATGGGATACCTCTTGATATTTTCAATAAATCAATAGATGACTTTCAAAGAGGTCTATCTACAGGGAACAAAGAAACTGTAAAGGCAATTAATAATGCAAGTATGTTGGAAATCAACATGGCTAACGCCGAAAAATCAATTGCTACCCTAGCTACTTCGTACCAGAAACTGCAAAGCGGTGAACAGTTATCAGTTGATGAGACACTTAAATTAGCAAAACAGTATCCTCAGTTAATGGCATACCTTGTTCAACATAATGGACTTATTGAAGATAAGGGCGCAATTCTAGAAATAGTAGCAAATAAGGAGAATAATGCAAATTTAGCAGAAGCAGTGAGTTTAGAGAATAGTGTTACTAATACATATAACGCTCTTGAAGCTAAACGTAAAATGTATCTTGACTATTATGAAATGAAAGATGCCGGAATAAATATAGACGTAATTCAGTTCGGATTAGATAAAAAATATACTGGAAAATTGTCAGTAGAAGAAAAGGACGCTCTAGATAAGGAAATTGCTGCACAAAAGAAAGTAGTTCAGGATGCTCATTTAAAAGTTCAGCTTCTTTCCAAGCCAATTAATTTAGCCACCTATGGGAAATCGCCAAGCAAGCCTAAATCTGAATCTTCTTCCGTAGATGAATCAGATAAACCCAAAATTACTGATGTATATGAGCAGAAACTCACTGCTGTTGATGCTAAAATCAAAGAATCTCAAGCTATCCAGAATAATTACACCGATGCACAACAGGAATTCCGAGATGAATTAGCGACACAAATTAACTTATACAAAGAAAAGCAAAAGCTTGTTCATGAGGAAGCTGTTGCATTGCGCAGCTCTAATGTTGAAATTGAAAAGCGGTTGTCAGCTGAAAAGCTCACTCAAAAACAACAAAATGATTTAAATAAGCAGCTTAATGATAATAAAAATAAGATTTTTGATCTTTCAGCCGCGTGGTTCGATTATGAAAAATCTGCTTCTGATGCTAACAGAAAACTAAAAGAGATTTTATTTAACTCTTCAAAAGATTGGATAAGCAACGAAAAGGCATCAATGGAATTATTGGGCAAGTCCGAAGTCGAAGTCGCTCAAATGGTTTATGATGCTTGGAAACGTGTTAGAGATAATCGTGATGAGTACACGCAAGATCAAAGAGAGGAAATCAACAAAAATCTTGTGCGAGCCAATAACGAATTAAAGAAATCTCAAATGAATCATAGTGAGAAATGGATTTCCGAAGAAACTGATCGCATGATACTTGCTAGAAAGTCTGAGCTTGAAATTGCTCAAATGGTTTTAGATTCACGTAAACGTATGGCGAATGATCTATGGACAAAGGAACGAGAAATAACTTCGCTTACTACTTCTGAACAACTGAAAGCAGATAAAGAAGTTTATGAAGCACGTAAGAAGTTAGATGATTTACAAAAGACAAATCAGGATAAAGTTACTAATAATGCAAAAGATGTAGTTAGTAAAATTAAAGATGCTTACAACGATTATTATGATGGCCTGATCGAAGCGGAAAATAAGCGACATGATGCAGTTAATAAAAATCTCGATGATGAAATGTCTAAGTATGAGGAAAGTATAAATCTCATTAAGAAATCAATGAGCCGTGAATCTAATGCGGAAGAGTACGACAAGTCGTTGTCTAAAGCCCAGGCAGAAGCACAAGATATTCAAAACCAACGAAATCTTATTTCATTGGATAATTCAATAGAGGGTCAGGCAAAGCTTAAGGATATTGATAAGCAGTATGCGGATAAGCAAGATGAAATCCAGAAGATGCAAAATGATCGAACAAAGAAACTCCGTGAAGACAACTTGGATGATATGCTGGAAGCTGAAAAGAAAAAAGTGGATGCAGCTAAGAAAACTGAAGATACTCAGAACATTACAAAGAAGAATTCTTTGGACGCACAAAAGAAAGCATCTGAATTATACTGGCAGAATATCGTCAATGACACAGCTCTATTCAGTAAATTTCAAAGTGATATTATTGGCGGTCATTTTGACGAAATTACTGGTAAAATGGAAGGATTTAAAAACAATATATCCAGTATATCTTCGATTATTGGAGATGCGCTTACAAGTGGTATTACTGAAAAGTTACAGAATGCTATAAATTTAGTTAAGGCATACAGTTCAAATCCAACTAGTGATGGTTTGAATTCAAATCCTAAGAATTCTTCTGGATCGACTTCATCAGGATATTATGTACCTACCAACGATAGAGAATCGCACATTAGGGACATGATGAAACGAAATAGTGATTCTTGGAAGAACACGACGGATAGTGAAAAACGTAAACAACTTGAACAATCAAATAGAGATTGGGCTTCTGAGCTAGGTTCTGGCGTAACATATAGCAATGGGATTTGGTATAAAGGTGGTTTGCAGCTTTATCATAACGGTGGGGAAGTAGGTATAAACACATCCTCTGGAAACTGGTTGCACAGATTGCTTAATCTTGGTATTGGAGAAATTCCAACAATTTTGAAGCAAGGTGAGTTAGTACTACAAAATCCCGTTGGTGCAATAAATAATTTACTAAATAATATTAAGTTAGCTGATTTCACCAATATTGCTCCGAAGTCTGCAATCGCTGGAGCGAGTGGAGATACTAACTATCATTTTAATGTGAATATTGATAAGTTGTTGGGTGGTCAAGAAGGAGCGCATACTTTCTTTGCGGAGATAAAAAAAGGAATTCAGACAGGAAAGCATAGGTAGATATTATCGGAGGCTAGAGAAATCTAGTCTTTTTTTCATTTGGAGGTGAACTTATGACAATAGGATCAAGTATGTATTTTATTTTTAATGGTGTTACTTCTGAGTCTATGGGTATTTATAACGTCAACATGGAAAGCGGCATGCAAAAAGAGCCTTTTTCAGCTAATAGGACGATTAAGGAACAAAAAATTAGAGGGAATGATAAACCCTATTTCCAAGAAATCGAACTTCAACCACTTGTATTAACTGTATGCTTTGCCTTTGAAGATAGGTGGGATTCGAATAAAATCCGCGAAGTAGCCAGATGGCTGCTAAGTCCGAAGTATTATGTCCCTCTCATATTCATGGAAGACGATGATGTAAGTAAAATATATTATTGCCTCTGTGTGGACAGCCCTGAGCTAATCCATAACGGTTTGTCGCAAGGGTATATTAATCTGAAATTTCGCTGTGTAGATGCATATGCCTACACTCATTACTACAATAAAACGATTGATTTATCTGCAAATCCATCTACAGGCACAATTTACAGTTTTGAAAATTTAGGCGATGAGGTTTGTAAGCCGATCATTCATATTAATAAAATTGGTGATGGTCGTGTAAGTTTTATTAATTTATCTGATGGTGGAACGGAGTTTGCTATTCATAATTTGCTGAATAAAGAAATAATTGTAGTCGATTCAGAAGCCGAAATAATTGAAAGCAATATACCACTAACCAATAGATATAAAGATATAGAAGGTGATTTTGTAGGGTTACGAGCTTGGAGTATTAGCAATTTATTAATTAAAGGAACATGCGAATTGAAGTTTACCTATCAATTTAAGAGATTACAATAGGAAATAAGGTGAGAAAGTTGTACGAGAGTTATGAACATGTTAAAACTCAAAAACCTAAACTATTTATCGCAAAACCAAATCGTGAAATTATTGGTGTTCTTAATGAAGCCTACAACATCAAGCGTGAAACTAAACTTGGAACTGTTCCTACGCTTTCATTTGATTTGCCATACTATATAGATATTCAAAAGAAACATACAAGGAATCCTAATATAAATAACACTAAGAACAGATACTTAGTACAGTTTGTTCAAGGAGATATTGTTGAGTGGTATCTGATTAAGTCTCCCTCAGAGGTAATGGATGAGTCTTTTGATCATAAGACAATTGAAGCCTATGGATTAGCGTATGAATTAGCAGATAAAACAATTAGAAACTATTCTGGAACAAGCATAAACGCTTCCCAAGCTTTACAAACTGCGCTAAGTGATACTATATGGAATATTGGTAACGTTGATGCAAGCTTTAATACAATGTATCGGAGTTTTAGTTCAGTATCGAGTAGTGTTTTGGATTTTATTTTTCAGATTGCTTCAACTTTCCATGCATTGGTTGATTTTGATTCAGTCAAAAGACAGATAAATTTCTTGATTTTCGAGAACTATGGGGCAGATAGAGGGACGACAGTTTCCTACGGGAATTTGCTTAAGTCAGCTACCAAAGTAGAAAACACAGATGAGTTTTACACTCGGTTAAAAGTGTTTGGCAAGAGTGATACAGGGATTTTGAAAACGAATATTACGGGCCAAAACTATATTGAAGACTATTCATATTTCATCTCTCCGTTTAAACGTGATGCTAACAAAAGCGTACTATCTCATTCTGACTATATGAGCGATTCATTGTGTCATGCGCTACTCGATTATCAGGCGTTACTGCTTCGCTCAGGTGATTCGTATCAGACTCTACAGACACAACTGGCAAGTTATCAAACAACACGGACATCGCTTCAAACCAAATTGAAAAGCTATACAGATGAGCTTGCTATTATCGAAGATTCTATTATTGTTGCAAACAATACGGGGCAAAGCACAGCAGCATTAGTAACTCAGAAAAATGCAAAGAATGAACAAATTAAATCGCAAAATGCATTAATTGCTTCAGCGCAGTCTCAAATAGATACAGTTACTAACAATATTTCAACTTTGAGAAATAACTTTGCCATTTCAAAAAATTTTACTCCTGAGCAAATTAAGGAATGGAATCCATTTATTCTAGTTGGAACGTTTGAAAATAATAATGTTGAAGATGCTGCACAATTGTTAGCTTTGGGAAAAGAAGCGTTCGAGAAGCTAAAACAACCTAAAATTGTTGTTGAAATTAATATGGTAAACCTATTCGAATGTATTCAAGAGTATAAACGATGGGGTGAGTTTAATTTAGGCGACACGATTATAATTAAAAATTCTACCATTGGATTGAACGTTAAAGCTAAAATCATCGAAATGAATTTTGATTACGAATCAGGTGATATTAAACTAACCATAAGTAATGTCAAGGAATTGCTTACAGATAAAGCCCGTTTCTTGAAAGATTTATATAAGGCGACGACTACTGCAGCAAGTGTTGATATGAGTCAATATAAATGGGATTCGGCTTATGCAGATGTAAACGATGTTAATTCGATACTGAAGAATAAATGGGATGCTGCACAGAGAGAGATCGTTGCAGCTAATTCAAATTCAGTATCCATTGGAAGAAAAGGTGTCATAGTTAGTAAAACTGAAAATCCAGATCGGTTATTAATTTTGCAAGATGCTCGAATAGGCATATCGACTAATGGGTTAAATACAATTGATACAGCAATTGATGAAACAGGTGTTTATGCCAAAAAACTAATCGGCCAGATTGTTGCAGGGGTCAATTTATCTATTACTAATAGTGGAGGTTCGTTTCTTGTAAATCAGAATGGGGTTACAATTGCAGGAACCTCACTGACCATTACTGGTGGTTTGCCGGACGGTCAAATTACTTCTTCGGGATCGTGGAACACAGCGGCTACCCAAGCAAGTAATTCAGTTCAACTTGGAACAGGCTATGACAACGTTGTAATCAGATCAACTGGAGTAGATAAAGGATTAAGTGTCGTAGATTCCACTGTTGTGAGCAAGACGTTAATGAATTCGGGAGGATTTAAGATACAAAAAAACACTGGAACACAAGCAAGTCCAGTGTGGTCAAACCAATTCTATGCAGATGCGAATGGTAACTTGAATATCACAGGGAACATTACGGCTAACAGTGGTACTTTTAATGGGATTGTGAATGCGAGTTCAGGTACATTCAATGGCGTTGTGAATGCTCAAGACTTCAAAATTAATAACACAAGTATACTCAACGGAAATAAAATTAATGGAGCCTACGTAGACTCCATTACGACAGGTCAATTGGTGGTAACAAGTAAGCTTGGTGATAATGCCATTAACTCAGCAGGGACATGGAACAATAGTGCTGCTGTAGCTGCTAACTCTGTACAGCAGAATAATTCCTATAACGGAGTAATAATCAATACGAGTGTTGGCGTTCAGGTAACTTCGGGAAACGTTGTAACTACAGTAAATGCAAGCAATGGATTCAGTATTACAAATGGTGGTAGTAACGTCTTTTCAGTAGATAAAAATGGGAACCTATTAGCTACAAATGGCACCTTCCAAGGAACAATAAAAACTGCTGCTAGTGGAGCAAGGGTAGTTCTATCGTCAAACTACGGTGATATTAACTGTTTTAACAGTGCAAATATGAATATCTTTCAGGTCTATGATGAGACAAACGGCAACTCATCTGTTAGCAACCCCTCTGGAAACCCGATTTACGCTAAAGGAAGATGGAATTTTAGTGGGGCGGTAACTTTCACTGGCTCAGTATCTGGGGTTGTTGCAACATTTGGATAAATAAAAAAGCCCTTTATTGGGGCCCTTTAATATCCTTACTGGCTTCTACAAAAAAAGATTCTTTAACATATGTTGAGCCATCATAGTTAAAAGCTTCACAGCCATTTGCATAAGAATCGTTGTAGTTAATTTTTATAGAGCTACCTTTGAATGTTATTGACTTGTCTGAATTATTATAAACAATCTTATCCCTAATACTGTATTTAGATCCACCTGCTGATAAATTCATATAAACTATATTTCCATCTTTGTATGCATCTTTACCATTAAAATAATTTTGCAATAGTACTAATGATTGAATCGAATCTTTGTTTAGGTGAGTTACGCCTTCCTTTGCCTTATCTTCAGGTTGAGTGCCTACCTGCCCAACATCTTTACTGGGGACTGTATCAGTAGGATTGATGACCGACTTAAGCTCAATACTCTTTGTCTTATCGTTCCAACTTACATCTTTGCCAACTACCTGCCCAATACTCTTAACAGGAAGATAGCTACTACCATCGATAATCGCAACTGGCTTGTCTAGGCTGATTGTTTGGCCATCTAGTGTCACAGGAATAGAAGGATTAATGTACGCTTCTACCTTAGAGATTACACTATCAGCAAATGAACTCGTACCAATCGTTAAAACTACTCCTGCAACTAATCCAACTGTGATTCCTGAAATGAATTTTTTCATATGTCAACTCCGATATCCAGAATATGTATGAATTTAGTATAGCATGGCACAAAGTGGTTTGGAATATAATGTTCACTGGAGTCCAGTAAATCGTCCAGTGAAAAGCAATTTTTTAGTATAAAAACATTTAATCAACAGAAAGCCGTGAAATGAAGTAATGCCAAGTAATGTTTACATGTCTAGCAATACCCAGAATAGTATTACAATTGTTGTTACAAGCAATTACTATAATGCTTCTTACTTTAGATTCGAAAAAGATAGTAGTTGGGACTCAACAACTTATTATAGTGGATGGCAACAATCGCAAGCAGGTTATTACCAATATAGTTATACTTTCAATGGACTTCAAGCAGGTAGAAGCTATTACCTAAAAGCATATTCATATGAATATAATGGTCAAATTGCACCAGTCGAATCAGGAGGAACTTATTTCTCAACGCAAGCTGCACCACTTCCCCCGCAAGGAACGCCAAGCGTAAGTGCAGATACAGCATATTCTGGTGGAACTCATTATATCAACGTTTATTGGAGTGACGTTTCTGGTGAAACAGGTTACTACATATATGCAAATGATAACTATAAGGCTTTTGCAAATGCAAATGAAACATATAAACAAATTTCAGTTGATTCTGAGTACACTTTGTATACAATCAAAGTAATTCCATATAATGGTTCCGGTAACGGGAATTATGGTAGTACAAATGTAAGATCAAGAGATATTACAGCACCAATAGTAAATAGTTATTATGCAACAGACATACAAAAAGATTATATAACGATGTATGCCAGCGGTTCAGATAGCGGCTCTGGAATGAACGGATTTGATTTTTATTGTTATAGTTCCGACGGAAACACGCTTATTAATTCCGCGACGAAATATGGGAGTTCAGCGTATTGTTCATTTACAGGTCTTGCGCCAGATGTTAGCTATGTATTTAAAGTAAGAGCTTTTGATAATCAATTAAATTATGGCTCAATTGGGTCGAATTATTCTGCAAGAACACTCAAAAACAGACCATATGATTTTAGTTGGGATAATAGTAAAGCCTCTGGTGCAAGATTTAATGTGTCCTCTAGTGAATGGAATAGGTTTATTGGCAGGATAAATGAATTTAGGATTTACAAAGGGTTGAAGGGCTATGGTTTTACAACTGCGCCTTACTCAGATGGTAAATTCTATGCGTTCATGTTTAATCAAGCAGTAGCAGCGATTAATGAAATGAATCCACCTGTACACGCTCCTGCTTCACAAAGTAGTGGTGGAATCATATATGCGAGTTTATTAATTGATATTGTAAGATCATTAAATTCTGTTTCATAGTTCGTATGAGACTTATATAAAAGACGGATTTTATTTAAACTTTGACATGCTAAAACCGCATGGTAGCAAGGTTTTTTTATTAAAAGGAGGTCAAAATGGTTAATTATTTAAACTATAGTGATCCGTTAATTATTGTATGGAGAAAAGGCGATGCAAGTGATCCCTATTCAGATAAGTCTGAGTCATGGAAAGTAATAAATAATGTAGTAACTTTAGCTGAAATTCCAGATGAATTTAATCATGTTGTTATATCTGGGTACACAGAGGTGAGAAGTGAAGATGTAAGCATCCCAGCTTCAAACCAGTTTATCGTAAATTACCAAAACGGAATGATTACTTTTAATGCGAGTGAAAATGGAAAAACAATTTCTGCTCAATATAAGGGTAAAGGGATCATTTTATATCCAGCGTCACGCATTTATGTAGAAACTGATGTCCCAAATATTTTCAAAACGTTGCAAGAAGTAGTTAATAACAGTCAGGGAATTGCAGATGCGCTAAAGAACCTTACAGAAGTATTAGCTAGTGCAAAACTTACCAAGAGTGAACTGGAAACAGACATTACGGTTGGTAATGCATTAAAGACTAGCTTAGGATCAATTATTTCCGATGCAAATAGCATAAAAATGGAACTATCTAAATTGCTAGCAGATGTAGCTCCAGCAAAATCGTTGATTGATGCTTCAGTAACTACTGCCAACACTTTGAAAACAGCGTTAGACGAAAGTATTACTTCTGCGGGCGCAAAGAAAAACGATCTTGAAGGGTCAATAACAACAGGATCTGCACTAAAGCTAGCATTAGATACAGCTATAACCGATGGTGGGGCTTTAAAAACAGGACTAGATGGTGATCTCTCGCAGGGTAATAAGTTAAAGGTTGATTTAGATACTTTAATAAATACAGCGACAACCCAAAAGACAGATCTTGATACGGTGATAACGACTGCTACTAATAAGAAAATAGCATTGGATGAAAGTGTCAAAAGCTCAGAAGCAAGCAAGAATAGCTTGGATGCTTCCGTAGCGTCAGCTGCCGCTGCTAAAGCAGGGATTGATTCTTCAGTTTCTGCTGCGTCTACGCTAAAGACGAATCTTGATGCTTCTATTAGCACTGGAGCCACATTGAAAACTGGATTAGATGGTACTGTGACTAATGCAGTAGCAATCAATACTACGTTAAATGGTAGCGTTATTGCAGGTCAAAATAAAATTGAACAAGTTGATTCCAAGCTTGGCGAAATGACTACTGCGATTAATAATACGAATAGTGCTATTGGTAACTCTAATGATGTAGCTGTCAGGTTATCAGTATTTGAGAACTTCAGCGGAACAAAGGTTTATTATCCTTTAAATAAAGTCGCGTATAGTGGAAGTTCTTATGTATGTATTAAAGAAACTACAGCAGGAACGTTGCCAAGCAATCAGATTTTTTGGACGATGATCGCTCAGGCGGGTAGTGGAAACGTTAGCAGCGTAAATGGTGACGGTACAGGCGATTTAATTGTTGCCAACCCCACATCAGCTGTTCAAATTGCTTTAAACACAGGTATTGGGGCAAATAAGATCGTAAAACAAGATAGCAGTGGCAAAGTAACTGCGGATATTCTTAAGGATGGTGACACGAACCTTGTTGTAACCTCAATGGATAAAACAAAATGGGATAGAATTGCCGATTCTGTTTCTAAGACTTCACTTGCTGTGCCAAATGGTGTAGCAACACTAGGTTCAGATGGGTTAGTTCCTGTAAGTCAATTACCAAAGATTTCTTCATTGACAGTTGTAAATACAAACGAAGAATTTGAAGCTCTAAAACCACAAGCACACTCAGTAGGTGACGCTGTTATGGTTAAAAACTTCATTAATAGACTTGATGTACCAAAAATTTTATCATCCACTGTAGTAACTGGTAGTGGAAGTCAGTATATTCCAGCGGGTACTTCCACGTTCTATGTGGAAGGTCTTAACTCTGATGGGAAAACTTCTGGTGTTACAGCGGCTTATGCAATTCCTCAAGGTTCTAATCCAACGCCAAGTAGTTCATACACATTGCAAATGACTATTAGCATTCCTGCAAATGTAGTGACTATCAAAGTATATGTAAAATATGGATCAATTACAAAAACATTTTCGTTGTCAGGTGTAAATAGTATTCCTGTAACTCCTAATACTCAATATATATTTGATCCAACAGTAGGTAGTTGGACAACAGGATTTACGGGTTCAACGTTGCCAACAAGCAATACTGTGCAACCTCCAGAAACAACAATCTTTACTTGGAATGGGAACTTATTTATACAAGATGTGACGAAAACAAAAGTTGCCGCTAGTTTAGGTTACTACCCTGCGCAGACTTATATTGTTGATAGTATGACTGTATTAAATAACATAAAGGGTTTAAACAATGGAGATAGAGGTTACGTCAAGAAAATCTCATCTTCTTCTACGTATACAACTTTAACAAGCGACCTTAAAGCATATTTCACTGTTAAAAATGATCGTGGTGGATTTAATTCAGACATTAAGTTCGCCATTCTCACAACAACTGACTTGGGAGAAAGCGCACCTGTTTATGTTGATATTGCAATACCATCTGGAGGTTATTCAAATGCACGTGTTGATATTAACTTTAGTGGGCATAAGCTTCTTTCAAGAGCAAAAAACGTAACTGTATTAAGAAGTACAGATGGAGGAGTTCTTTGGTATCTGGTTAAATCTAGTCCTATCATTTTAGGACAATGGGTAACAACAGATTCAGGATTTGCCACTGCCAATTTAACGAAAACATTTACAGCGAATGCAAGCGATTTATACGTGAAACAATCTACATTCACGTATGACAGTACAATTCAATCATGGATAAGGGACAGTAATACATCAAGAGTTATTAACGTATTCCTTCCAAGTGATTTGCCTAGTATTAGCAGCGTTTCAAATATTGGTGATATTGGAGTAGTTTATGCATCAAGTCAAGAAGTGCAAATTCCAAAACCACTAGCGACTGTTTCAAACATAACACTTTCAAGAGATGCCAACATCGTTTCTTCAATTGGAACTGGATCAACTATGGACTTGCATTTTGCATTTACTGCTTTCACAGATGTAGGTGAAACAGACGCAACATTTGTGAAAATTCCAAAAGCTGATCTTCCAAGCGGTTCAGGAAACATTATTGCTACCATCAATGTTTCTGATATATATCCTAGTGGTTCATATGGCATTAGAGTTTATGCAACAGTAACTTCCAGTGAGGTTACACCCTCAAATTCTAACTTTAAATTGGCAGGTGTTTTAACTGGTGGTTATGATTCTTTCATCTATAATTTTTCTTGGAAAGGAAACGAATCCCCACCAACTGTAAACACAGCCTACAAAAATAAATATTCTTCCATGTACTATTTTGATGGAGCGCTACATCAAAAGGCGTATAGTTTATCTCCAACTGAGTTAAGTAATGTTATGAGTTCTGGGAATTTTCAGTTTAAAAATAACATTTACATTGGAACTACTGCACCACTGAATCCTACTCCAAATATGATTTGGATTGATACAACATATTAAGTCTTAATTGATAGAGAATTCATATTATTGTCCTCTATCCAATCTAAAAGGAGAAATGAAATGAGTAAATACAAAATAAATATTAACACACCTGAATCACCAGTTTGGTATGAACTTGATTTTGGCTCTAACACTAGTATTGGCACAAATACACATGTAGATGGACTAAACACCGTTGCGGCGACAAAAGGGTCATCTGCTTCTGGTATTTTATCGTACTCTGGATATGCTGAAAAGATATTGAGTGCATCAAGTATCACATCATGTACATTGGTTAATGCAGATCATAAATTCGAAGTTGGAGATATGGTGTTCGGTATACCAGATCAAGATGCTGACTCAATAAACCCTGTTGTTATAACCAGCGTAGATGTAAGAAACCTTATTTTTGATAAGCCAATTAATACATTCGGCGGTACACATGAATATGTACTACTCTGGAAGAAAGGCGTTTCCGCTCTAAATACAACACCAAAAGCGATACATGCAGAAGGCTATAATACTATCGCATCTGGTAATGGTTCACATGCAGAAGGATACTCGACTAGGGCAATTAACGACTATTCACATGCAGAGGGTTATAAAACAACTGCTTCTGGATTGAATTCACATACCGAAGGCTGGCAGACTGAAGCAAGAGGTGACTACTCTCACGCAGAAGGTTTCTTAACAAAAGCAAGAGGTGACTCCTCTCACGCAGAAGGGAAATTTACCTATTCTGGCTCTTCTGCTTCCCACGCAGAAGGTAGTGGGAATGTTGCTTCTGGAGCGTACTCACATGCAGAAGGTCTAAATAACGTGTCTGGTTACGCTGAGAAGATTGTAAGTACAAGTGGAAACTTGGCTACGTTTAGCACTAACAGTTTACTTTTCAGTGTTGGGGAAGAAGTATATGCGTACAGAGATAGTTATGACTATCCAACGTCAATGACTGTAACTGCTGTGAATGGAAACAATTTAACACTCTCTAGTTCAATTACTGGCTACTATTCTATAGCCAGAATTGGTGGAACAATAAATGGAAATGGAGTTTCAGCGCATGTAGAGGGAAGTTATAACATTGCAAGAGGAATAAGTTCTCATGTTGAAGGTAGTAAAAATAATGCGGTAGGAAATTACTCTCATGGAGAAGGTTATAATACTGTCGCATCTGGTATTGGTTCTCACGCAGAAGGAAGTAATACAGTGGCAGATGGAAATGCATCACATACAGAGGGTTATCAAACAACAGCATCAGGTGTTGCCGCTCACGCAGAAGGCGACAGCTCAATGGCGTACACAGATTATGCTCATGTAGAAGGAAGATATGCATTAGCCGCTCAAGGGAAAATTTTTAATGTAACCTCATACGATGGTGTAGGACAGACCTTAACGTTGGATTCAGTCAGCACTTTAGTAGTTGGTAGCAATATTATTATTAAAGTCAAAGACTCAATATCTGTAGAAGATGTAATTACTGCTATTAATGGAAATGTTATAACGTTAACAGCGAATGTACCAACGAGTAGCTATTCAAATGTAATTAGAAAGGCTACAGGAACAATAACTCCAGTACACGCAGAGGGATTGAATACAATAGCATCTGGTATTGCATCCCATGCAGAAGGGGAAAAAACTACGGCTTCTGGCAACAACTCTCACGCAGAAGGCTATCAAACAACAGCGTCTGGCGACTGTTCACATGCAGAAGGGAAAGTAACAATTGCATCTGGAGCAGATTCGCATGCTGAAGGAGATTATACATTGGCTAGTGGAAGCAGTTCGCATGCAGAAGGTCACGCTACAACAGCATCAGGAACATCTTCCCATGCAGAAGGCAATGATACAACAGCATCTGGCGACTATTCACACGCAGAGGGTTTGGGTGCGATTGCTGTTGGAACTGCTTCACATGCAGAAGGATCAGGAAAAGCATTAGGAGACTTTAGTCATGCTGAAGGTAGGGATACATTCGTTGGATACCAAGAAGCGGTAGCCTCATATACATCTGCAACAGCAACATTAGTCGCTAGTAATCATTTTTTTGTAGTTGGTGATGATGTAGCCTTTTATATATCTGATTCGTATTTGAGGAGAGCTAAAATTTCTCTTATTACCAATAATGTAATTACATTCACCATTAATCCTACAGGTTACTCTAAAAATATTTTCTTAATGGGAAGATCAGTATCTGGAAAAGGTGCTCAAGCACATGCTGAGGGAAAAGGTACAATTGCCAGTGGTTCATACTCACATGCTGAAGGGGAGGGTACAACTGCATCTGGCTCAGGTTCTCACGCAGAAGGTAGTCAAACAACAGCATCTGGCTATTTCTCTCACACATCAGGGTTAGGTACTGCCGCTAAATACTGCCAAACGGTTATTGGTCGATACAATACAATTTCATCTGCCGCAGACGATACTTACTCAGATACGAATGAATTGTTTATCATTGGTAACGGAACTGGTACTGGATCAAGAGGTAGCGCATTTAAAATCTTGGGTAACGGTTCAACATACGCAGATGGTGCGTATGCATCATCAGGTGCGGATTACGCTGAAATGTTCGAGTGGCTAGATGGTAATCTTTCCAATGAAGATAGAGTGGGACATTTTGTGACTCTTGATGGAGAAAAAATCCGTAAAGCAAATTCGCAAGATAGTTACATTCTTGGTGTTGTTAGTGCTAACCCTTCGATTGTTGGTGACGCTGGAGGTTTGCGTTGGAAAGGTAAGTACATTGCTGATGATTGGGGAAGAACGCAGTATCACTTTGTAACAATTCCAGAAGAGTTGGACGAAAAAGGAAATGTCAAAATTCCTGAACGTCTAGAATGGCAACCAAAAATTAATCCAAATTGGATAAATGATGAAAACTATGTTGAACGTTCTACAAGACCAGAGTGGTCGGCAATTGGCTTAATGGGGAAATTGCTTGTTCGTGACGATGGAACATGTGTTGTCAATGGATATTGCAAGTCAAACGATAATGGCGAAGCAACCAAATCAAATGTTGGTTATAAAGTAATGAAAAGAGTAACTCCAAGTATCATCCAAATACTGGTGAAGTAATTATTGATTGGGCTGTTTTTATATAAACGGTCTATTAGGAGTTGTGTAGAAACAATGGGAAACGAACTGAACGAAGGTGAGAGACTCGTAAAGTTAGAGACTAAACTAGAGACAGAATTAACTGCTATCAAAGAAGCTTTGTATGATTTGAAAAAGATCGTATTGATCAGAGAAGAAATTTATGTGACAAAGGATATTCTTGAAAGCAAACTTGAATTGCATGATAAGGAAATCGAAGGATTACATCGTGGACTAAATGAGATACGTGATAACAATAAATCCAATAAGCAACTTGCTCCAGCTTGGGGGCAGGTTGTTTTTGCGTTAGCTGCTGTAATTGTTGCGATTGTTGCTTCGTGGAAGTAACAATATTTGTATAGTTTACAAAAAGTGCAATATGCCCTGAAATTAACGCTTAACTAGACATGAGAAGAAAAATGGAGATTTATAAATTAAATTACAAACTGATAAGGAGAATTGAAAATGAATATTGATAAAGTTAAGGTGTTACGATACGTATCGCTTATTTTTGCTGTGCTTGGAATTAGTAATATGATAGCTGGTCACTATGGATACGGGCTGCCTGAAGGGGAAATTGATTTTTATGCAAATTTGATTAGTTATGCTGCTACTATTCTTTTTGGCATTACAATTGAATCCAGAGCAATTCGTTTATTGTTTAAGGGTAAGAGTGGCGTTTAATGGCTAAAGGATTTGACTGTGCGACAGCCTTAACTTCCTCCACAATTCAACCATTTGCTACGCAAGGATTTAAATTCGTTGGTAGATATCTTGCTGATGCAGGTTCTTGGAAAAGATTATCCCCCAATGAAGTAAAGATCATATCTGCTGCCGGGTTATACATCGTTTCCTTTTTTGAACGTTCATCTGACCGTGTGAAGGAGGGGGCTCTTGCTGGTACAGAAGATGGTAAATTAGCGCTCCAGTATGCCAAAGAAGTCGGTCAGATTGCTGGATCGGCCATTTATGCTGCGGTAGACTACGATGCTCCAAGTCGTGACTTCAACGCGATAGAGGCGTATATGAGAGCATTTGATAAAGAGATTGATGGGTATGAGCTTGGAATCTATGGCTCATATTCAGTCGTTAAAGCGATGTATGAACGTGGGGTAGCGACGAAATTGATGCAAACCTACGCTTGGAGTAGAGGACAGAAATTTGCTCCTATTGGTATTTATCAGTATCAGAATGACATTATTGTTAACCAAATAGGGATCGACCTAGATGAGTCTAATGGCGATGCAGGAGGTTGGAAATTAGGTATGGCTGTTGCAAAAAATGGATTTTCTTTGGATGATCGGGTTACGGACTACATCTTAGATGTATTGGGAGATTACTGGAAGCATATGGAAGGTAATAAGGATGTTCAGGAATATACGCATCAGGTTTCAAATTCGTTGCGCAGGGCAGTAGGTAGACCAGAAGAATGAAATTGAACTGGGCTTTGATATTAAAATGAGGGATAAGATGTTCATGTAAAGAAGGCGGTTCATACGCTTCTACATGTACATGTTATCCCTTTTTTTTACTTTTTCAATCGTAAACATAACATGGAATTTTTACGTGTTGACATTTTGCGAAAAACCCGTAATATTAAGATTAACTAAATAGTCAAATACTTATCAAGAGTAGGTGGAGGGACTAGCCCGATGATACCCGGCAACCGACAAACCTTTGCAAAACAAAGGAATGCACGGTGCTAATTCTTGCGGAAACGCTGCAACACAAGCGAATCTGGGAGATAAGAGTGAGGACATCTTTTTGGAATTTACATGACCTTTCTCTGATCTCAGAGAAGGTCATTTTTGCATTTCCACTAAAAAAATTGCGAAAAAGGAGTGAACAGGATGCCGATCAAGATTCCAGACAACCTGCCAGCCAAAGAAATTTTAAACCAAGAGAACATTTTCACGATGGATGAGTCCGTCGCGTATCATCAAGATATTCGTCCACTTCGTATTGCTTTGTTGAACTTAATGCCTACGAAAGAGACGACTGAGACGCAGCTGCTGCGCTTAATCGGTAATACGCCGCTGCAGGTGGAATTCGTGCTCCTGCATCCCAAAACTCACACTTCCAAGAACACATCCGCTGAGCACTTGGATACGTTCTATAAAACATTTGAAGATATTCAAGACCAGATGCTGGACGGCATGATTATTACAGGCGCACCTGTTGAGCAAATGGAATTTGAAGACGTGAATTATTGGGAAGAATTGACGCAAATTATGAACTGGAGCAAAGAGCATGTTACTTCGACGCTGCACATTTGCTGGGCTGCTCAAGCAGGGTTGTATCATCACTTTGGTGTTCCGAAGTACCCGCTTGACAATAAGGTGTTCGGCGTGTTCCCACACACAGTGGGCGTACCGAATACGAAGCTGCTGCGCGGTTTTGATGAAGTTTTCCACGTCCCTCAATCTCGTCACACGGAAGTTCGCCGTGAAGATATCTCTCGATGTCCAGATTTGGAGATTTTATCTGAATCCGAGGAAGCAGGCGTTTATATTGCTGCAACGCCAGACGGCAAGCACATTTTTGTTACGGGTCACTCGGAATATGACGCGTGCACATTGAAGTGGGAGTATGACCGTGATGCTGACAAGGGACTCGAGATCGCTATTCCTAGCAATTATTATCCTAACGATGACCCGAGCAGACAGCCATACAATACATGGAGAGCACATGCAAACTTGTTGTTTTCAAATTGGTTGAACTATTATGTCTATCAACAGACGCCATTCGACCTGAATGTCAATAAAAGTCTGGCAGGCTCACAATTGTAAGTCAAACCTGGAACTTATGAAGGAGGAATTCCCTTTGTTAAAAATCGAAAGCCAACTCGCCCAAATCGGCTCGCAAAATGAACCAGGAACTGGAGCTATCAGTTTTCCAGTCTATCAAGCTACAGCTTTCCGCCATCCGAAGCTTGGACAAAGCACAGGATTTGATTATGCGCGTACCAAAAGTCCAACCCGCACAGTGCTTGAAGATGCGATTGCCGAGCTTGAGTCAGGCGATGCAGGCTTTGCTTGTTCTTCAGGTATGGCGGCGTTGCAAACGATATTCGCCTATTTTAGCCAAGGCGATCACTTAATTGTTTCTTTAGACTTATATGGCGGGACCTACCGTTTGCTTGAGAAAATCATGGCGCGTTTCGGTGTGACTGCTTCTTATGTAGACACAAATGATTTGGATGGGTTAGAGGCGGCCTACCAGTCAAATACCAAGGGGATTGTTATCGAGACGCCAACGAATCCTTTAATGATGATAACAGATCTTGAACTCGTATGTACGTGGGCCCGTAAAAAGGGCATCGTGTCCATTGTCGATAACACGTTGTTAACGCCATTTTTGCAGCGCCCTATCGAGCTGGGCGCTGATATCGTCATTCATAGCGCAACCAAATATTTGGGTGGCCATAATGATGTGCTCGCTGGTCTTATTGTAACCAAAGGCAAGGAGCTTTCCGAGCAAATGGCGTTTCTGCATAACTCCATTGGAGCTGTACTTGGGCCGCAAGATAGCTGGTTGCTCATGAGAGGGATGAAGACGCTAGCGCTTCGTATGGAGCGCCATGAGTTCAATGCTACGGCTATTGCCAAATTTCTACTTGAGCATCCGCTGATCGATGAAGTGTACTATCCGGCATTGGAATCCCATCCAGGTTACGCGGTGCAGAACAAACAATCGAGCGGGAATACCGGGATCTTTTCCTTCAAGGTGAAAGACGCCAGATTAATTGAACCGATCCTGCGTCACATCAAGCTGATTGCTTTCGCAGAGAGTTTAGGCGGCGTTGAGTCATTGATGACATATCCTGCCGTGCAAACACACGCGGATATTCCATTAGAAATTCGTCAGCAGGTAGGTGTGGACGATCGTCTGCTCCGATTCTCCGTCGGCATCGAGCATATTGATGATCTGATTGCGGATCTATCCAATGCGATCGATCAGGCGCAAGCCGAGCTGGAAGGAGGCCTCCTCGAATGAGTTATTCCAAAGACGATAAGCGCCATCCACATGGCAAATTCGCTACTAGGCTGATTCATTTTGGAGCTGAGATTGATGAGACAACAGGAGCTTCCAGCGTGCCCATCTATCAAGCATCAACCTTTCATCAATCGGATTTAGAAGTCACTCCGGACTATGATTATACACGTTCAGGTAACCCGACTCGTCAAGCGTTGGAAGACTATATTGCACTTTTGGAAGGCGGCCATCGCGGTTTCGCCTTCGCATCAGGTATGGCGGCTATTTCATCAGCGCTGATGCTTCTTTCTCAGGGCGATCATGTCATTTGTACAGAAGATGTCTATGGTGGTACATACCGTTTGCTTACTTCAATCATGAATCGGATGGGGATTGAATCCACTTTCGTTGATATGACGGATATCGAACAGGTGAAAGCGGCGCTGCGTCCGCATACGAAAGCGGTGTTTATTGAAACGCCGTCTAACCCTACGCTTAGAATCACGGATATCGGGGAAGTGGCTGCTTGGGCTAAAGAGCACAATTTGCTTACGATGCTGGACAACACCTTTATGACGCCCTACCATCAGCGTCCTATTGAGCTAGGGATTGATATTGTGCTGCATAGTGCAACCAAATTCTTGGGCGGACATAGCGATGTTCTTGCTGGACTGGCTGTAGTCGCCAATTCTAGTCTAGGACGTCAGATGAAGCAAATACAGAACGGCATGGGCAATGTCCTCGGCATTCAAGACTCATGGCTGCTCATTCGCGGTATGAAAACCTTGCAAGCCCGTATGGAAATGTCCGAAAAAGGCGCTCGCAGATTGGCTCAGTGGCTTTCGGAGCAGCCTGATATTGATTATGTGTATTACCCTGGTTTGCCGAATCACCCTCGCAGAGAAGTTCACGAGAAGCAGTCGCTTGGTTATGGGGCGGTCGTTTCTTTTGATGTCGGTTCTGGCCAGAAGGCGAAAAAGCTTTTGAGCAAAGTGCGGATTCCGTTGGTCGCAGTGAGCTTAGGGGCTGTGGAAAGCATACTCTCTTATCCAGCAATGATGTCTCATGCGGCAATGCCTAAAGAGGTTCGCTTACAGCGCGGCATCACAGACGGTCTAGTGCGGTATTCAGTAGGTCTTGAAGATATTGAAGATATTATTGAAGATCTTGAACAAGCGCTCAGAAGCTAATGAACAAACGAGGTCTGAAGGTTAACAGAGCAGCGAACAGCTGCTTTTTTTGCCGTTTTCGTGTCAGATGGCCGTTTTGCCTTCTAGAAAGAAGGGAATAGCCGTGACGCTGCGCGGTGAATATGGTACCATAGATAGATAAAGGTATATAGTAAAAAAGGAGTGAGTAGTCGTGAAGCCTATTGATCGTATCTTACATAAATCACTTTCGGGTGGACGAATCGATGTAGAGGAATGCATCACACTTTTCGAATCCGATCAAATAGAAAAAATTGGCGATACGGCCAATCAAATTATGAAAAAATGGCATCCAGATCCGATCACGACCTTTGTCATCGGTCGGAACATTAACTATACGAACATCTGCGATGTGTATTGTAGATTTTGTGCCTTCTATCGCGCTCCAGGATCTAAGGAAGGTTACGTACTTCCCGATGAAACGATTTTCCAAAAGATTCAAGAGACGCTTGACGTAGATGGTACGGAAATTCTTATGCAGGGCGGAACGAATCCAGATCTGCCATTTAGCTACTATACGAATATTTTACGTGAAATTAAGAAACGATTTAACATTACCATGCATTCTTTTTCACCTGCTGAAATTATGAAGATGAAAGACGTTTCGGATGGATTGTCGTTGGAAGAAGTTGTACGTCAGTTGCATGAAGCGGGTCTGGATTCTCTTCCAGGCGGCGGCGCTGAGATTTTGGATGACCGTACGAGACGTAAGATCAGCAAGCTCAAGGGATCTTGGCGCGATTGGATGGACGTTATGCAAACCGCTCATAAAATCGGAATGCATACAACGGGTACAATGGTTATTGGCTTCGGTGAGTCCATGGAAGAACGAGCGCTTCACATGCTGCGCATTCGTGATGCTCAGGATGATGTATTGCTGCAGAAGCTGAAAACCCCAGGTTTCCTGGCGTTCATTCCGTGGACCTTCCAACCTGACAATACGAACATGAAGGCGGAGAAAGTAACGTCTGAGGAGTACCTGAAGACACTGGCAATTAGCCGAATCATGCTCGACAACATTCCGAACTTCCAGTCGTCATGGGTGACGATGGGACCAGAAGTCGGTAAAATGACGCTGAGCTATGGCTGTAATGACTTCGGCAGTACGATGATCGAAGAAAATGTGGTTTCGGCTGCGGGCACGACGCACAAAGTGAACGTAAGCTCCACACTTGACATCATTCGTCAAGCAGGTAAGACTCCTGCTCAACGGAATACGAAGTATGAGATTTTACGCGTGTTTAATGATGAGAATGTCAAAGTGAATAAAGATTTTGTGATGCAGAACTAACGGACAAATCAGAAAACGCGCTTTCCCCCTTCAAACCTGAAGGCGGAAAGCGCGTTTTTTAATTTGCTTCTTTGAGTGAAAGCGTATGAATGACTGTTTTGTTTTTGCCTGTTTTTTTCGCTGCGTATAAGGATTGATCGGCTCCAGCGAAGAAAACTTCTTTACCAGTTCCCTTGAGGTATTCGCAAAGTCCGATGGAGATTGTAACTGCGTGTCCGCTCAGCTCCTCATACTTTGACTGTGAGATGTACCAGCGAATGCGTTCCAAAATTTCGTATACGTCTTCCGTGCTTTTCTCCGTGAAAATGATAGCAAACTCCTCACCGCCATACCTAGCGGCAAAATCATTCAGGCCTACTCGTTCTTTCAAAATCGCACTAACTTTCGTAAGCACGGCATCGCCAGCTCGATGGCCATAGGTATCGTTCACTTTTTTGAAGTTATCAATATCAATGATAGCAAGATGAATGTTTAGATGCCCGTACTCGCTTTGTTCAATTAGTTTTTCGAGATATTCATGAAAGGTTATGTGGTTGTAGAGGTCTGTTAATGCATCGGTTTTGGACAATTTGTCCATAATAATATTCTTGATCATTAGCTCCTGCTTCAGCTCAGTCGTTGCGCGGAGGTTGATCAATATTTCAACGCCGCGTTTCATAATACCGAATGCAATGAAGGTAGCAATACCTAAGATAGGAATCGCTGCTAATAGATCGTTGACGGTAAAGAGGATGAGGATGGATACAAGCGATAATGCGACTGAAAATAAAAATTTGGAGCGTTGAAAATAATAAATCGATACGATGATAGGTAGCAATGCATGGAGTGGCGCCATTCTCACATTGTAATTGAAATAAATAATTAAAAAGGAGAGCAGAGCACCACCACTTATGATGTAATAATCTAACCTTCGCTTTGAAAATTTGTGGACAACTTCTAATAAGCCCATAACAACCACCATGATTATAAGTGGAATGACGATGTGGTTGACAATAAAATGCTCGTTATTCGGACCAGAGAGATAATAAAGGAACTGAACCGGAATTTGAACGAAAACGAGACCCCAATAGAGATGAAGCAGCTTGCGGTTCCAAATCTGTTTGTCCTGACTATATGCGTTAGTTTGCATCTATACTCACTCCACAAATATCCTACTTAAGCACTAGTGTATCTGTATCATAACATGAATATCCTGGAAATTGGAATAACTTTCCGTAAAGATTCGACAGGAATACATAATTGGAAATGGCAAATTGTTCGTTGTATATCTGATTCTGTTCGACCATATACTCTTAAAAGGATCCAACTACAGATGGAAAGGAGTGAGCCCATGGAATTGTTTACAATCATTATGATGAATGTTGATGAATCATGTGTTCGTTCGCTAAGTGCTCAAATTGAGCATGAGCTGCGGCTTTTACATATCGCTGGAGACGGTTTGATCTTTCAGGCTGATTGGCATGAAAATTACGCGCATATTCGTGGCGAAGCGGTTGGTTTAGCTGAGGAACCTCTATCTGAATCTCTAGAGAAAGAGATGAAAGCGAGGCTGGCTGACGTATTGGCGGAGCATATTATAGCAGAGAAAGAACCGCTCATTCTTCGTCATCTCATTATCAAAGAGTATAAGTATGAAGGCAAGGAAGATTTCGAACGAATTGAAGGGTATTGCAAGCAGTTTATGTATGGTGAAACGGAAATCGAAGAGGCCTCCATTGCGAATGCAGAAGCGGGAAGGCTTCGGCGGAAACAGTTGCTTACCGAGCAATTAGCGCTCTATTTTGAAGAGAAATCAAATCTTAATTTAGATGGATTTCTCAAGTTCCGCTTACAGGATTATATAGAAGAGCTTCGAGAAGTTGTTGAATACGCCGTTGATGAATATATGATGGATCGTCAATATCAGGAGTTTATTTCTCTTTTGCAATACTTTGTGTATATTCAAGAGGCGAAAATTCCGGCTGCGCACCTTATCCATAAAGGTGGCCATGAATTTGTAATTTTGAATGATCGGTTGGAGCCTATCGATGCCAATGAATTCGATGCAACATTTAAATTGGAAGTGCTTGAGAAAGACATTAATTTCGAAGATATGATCGTGAGTACGCTTATTACGGTATCACCTGCCAACATTTATATTCATACAAGGGATCCAGATATGACGGTCATCAAAACGATCAGACAAATATTTGAGGATAGGACGACAGTCTGCTCCTACTGTCGAACATGCCACACGTATTTAGGCGAGGGGAAAAAGCAGGATCAACTATACCCTTGACCTCGTACGAAGAGGCAATTATAATAGTGAACGAAGGCGTTAAGATCAAAGACATGAACTTCCTGTAAGAGCTGCTCAGAGAGAGGAGACTTGGCTGTAATCTCCTTCAGTGAAACGGTGCGTTTACCCCTTTGTAGCCGTGATGTGGAACTTGGTCTGCTGCAGGCCACTAGTATACAACACCGAATCATTCCCGTTACCGAATGCTGATGAGGATTCGCCTTATCCATTGGGATAGGTTGGCGAGTCGAACTAGGGTGGAACCACGAGCTAAGCGCACTCGTCCCTTATGGGATATAGTGTGCTTTTTTGCGTTTAAGTAGAGACTCAGGAGGATGGCAAACATGGTTGTACAGGTGAAATTACCAGATGGAGCAGTTAGAGAATATGCGGTTGGAACGACCATCGAGCAAGTAGCAGAATCCATTTCATCCGGACTAAAGAAAAATGCGATCGGTGGCAAAGTTAACGGGAAATCCGTTGATTTGACCTTTGCTTTGGAACAAGATGCAGACGTTGAAATTTTGACTGTTGACAGCGATGATGGGCTAGAGATGTACCGTCACAGTACAGCTCATTTAATGGCACAGGCGATTAAACGGATTTATGGCGAAAAAGCCGTTAAGCTCGGAATCGGACCTGTAATTGAAGACGGCTTCTATTACGATATTGATTTAGAAACACCGCTCAATCCTGAAGACCTGGTGAAGATCGAGAAGGAAATGGAACGAATCTCACAAGAAAATCTGGCGATTACTCGCCGTGTGGTTTCTCGTGAGGAAGCGATTCGCATTTTCACAGAATTGGAAGATCCATTCAAGCTTGAATTGATTCGCGATCTGCCAGAAGATGCCGTACTGACGATCTACGATCAAGGTGAGTTTTTTGACCTTTGTCGTGGACCTCATCTCCCTTCCACGGGTAGAATCAAAGCCTTTAAATTGCTAAGCGTAGCAGGTGCTTACTGGCGAGGCGATGCAAAAAATAAAATGCTTCAGCGTATCTATGGGACAGCATTTCCCAAGAAAGCACAGCTTGAGGAGCATCTTCACTTGCTTGAAGAAGCGAAGAAACGGGATCATCGTAAGCTGGGTAGAGAGCTCAAAATGTTTGCTTTCTCTCGCGAGGTAGGACAAGGTCTTCCATTATGGCTGCCTAATGGCGCTAAGCTGCGTCGTACGATGGAGCGTTATATTGTCGATCTGGAAGAACGTCTTGGCTATGAACATGTTTATACGCCTGTTCTTGCCAATGTTGAGCTGTACAAAACATCGGGTCATTGGGAGCACTACAGTGAAGATATGTTCCCGAAAATGATCATGGATAACGAAGAGCTCGTTCTTCGTCCAATGAACTGCCCTCATCACATGATGGTATATAAGAGCGACATGCGCAGCTACCGCGATCTTCCGATTCGGATTGCTGAGCTTGGAACGATGCATCGCTATGAGATGTCAGGCGCTTTAACAGGTCTACATCGTGTTCGGGCAATGACTTTGAATGACGCCCATATTTTCTGCCGCTTGGATCAGATTAAAGAAGAGTTTTCCCGTGTTATCAATCTAATTCGCCAAGTGTATGAGGATTTCGGAATCACGGATTACCGCTTCCGCCTTTCCTACAGAGATCCTAAGGATACAGAAAAATATTTTCAAGATGATGAGATGTGGGAAACGTCTCAGCGTATGCTTCGCGAAGTTGTTGAGGAGCTTGGTTTACCATTCTTCGAAGCCGAAGGCGAAGCTGCCTTCTACGGTCCTAAGCTTGATGTTCAAATCAAAACAGCGCTTAAGAAAGAAGAAACACTCTCAACCGCACAAATCGATTTCTTGCTTCCTGAGCGCTTCCAGCTTGAGTATACGGGCGAAGATGGTCAAAAACATCGTCCAGTCGTTATTCACCGTGGAATTATTAGTACAATGGAGCGCATGACAGCCTTCTTGCTTGAGAATTTCGCAGGCGCATTGCCAACTTGGTTGATGCCGGTTCAAGCTAAAGTAATTCCGGTTTCTCCTGCATTTGAGGCGTTCTCGAATCAAGTGACGGAGAAGTTGCGTGCTGCTGGCGTTCGAGTGGAAGCCGATAACCGTAATGAGAAACTCGGTTACAAAATTCGAGAAGCTCAGCTTGAGAAAATTCCTTATATGCTCGTCGTTGGGGAAAATGAAGTGAACAACGGAAGTCTTTCCGTTCGTAAACGGGGGCAAGGCGACTTGGGCACTCATCCGATCGACCAAGTGATTGAAATGATTAATGAGGAAATTCGTAAAAAACAATAGCCCTAGGGCGTCAATATCGCATTTAAGCAGAGGAGCATCAGCTCCTCTGCTTTTTTTAATTTTCGCAGCTAGATGGGCATGCATAAGTCAGTATATTTGGGAAACCTTAAGTTGTGAGTCTGCTTCCAGACGTATAAAAAAGGTAGGAATTGGACAACCTGCTATAGTAGGGGGAGGTATGAAAAATTTATGTTGAACGAATTGTTTAGCCAGTCCAAATGGTTCAGTATGCTGATGGTTGTTAACGTTTTGCTCGCTTTTTTTGGACAAGATGATGTCAAAGTCAAAGTAATGGAGCCACAACAGAAGGTGCAAGCAGTCGAAACTTCCGAGCCGCCAACTGCCTCGAGTGAGTCGGCCGATTCGTTGGCCCGTCCCAATGTAATCAATGAATTGAGTCATAACAGTGCGGCAGAAACCGTCACCCACATACAAGCCCCACAAGAAGTTGGTAGCGTAGTAAAAATGGGGCCTTTTTCGATGCCTGCAGCTCGAGAGCAACTGCAGCAAGTTAACTACCGCTATATTCCAAATCTGGACTCTGATTTGTCCAAATTAAAAGCGGTAGAAGTAGTGGCAACTGGCTATTCTGCGGGTAAGGAATCGACAGGCAAGAACCCGGATCATCCCGAATACGGGATTACCTTCTCAGGTATTAAAGTGAAGCGGGACAATAAAGCATTATCGACCATTGCTGCGGATCCATCTGTCTTCCCGCTTGGAACGGTCTTGTTTATTCCTGGTTATGGCTACGGTGTTGTCGCTGACACGGGGAGTGCCATTAAGGGAAAGAAAATTGATCTTTATTTTGACACGAAGGATCAGGTTTATAAAGAATGGGGCAAGAAGACGGTTAAGGTGTTCATCGTGAAGAAAGGGACTGGCAAAGTAACGGAGCTAATTTGGAAGCAGCTGAAAGATGAAATAATTGCGCCTACCCAAGCGCTTTAAGTTGTCATACACGTCCTAAAATTTCCAACATAATCTCTCCTGTTTGGGTAATCCTATTCGTAGGGGAGGTGATTGAACATGGCAAAGAACAAAAGCAACAAAAAACCAGCGCAAGATGTAGAATTTGCTACGGAAACATCAGTACCTAACACGCAGCAACAAACCAATACGCAAAATCCAAACAAATAGTAATCCAAAGAACAAAGTAAGCCAAAGAAGAGACCACCACAGGGGTCTCTTCTTTTTTTCTTTTCAACATTCAGGTAAGGCTATTCAAATGGCTGGCTCGCTTGTCCTCATACCTGACATCAGGTCCAATTGGGCAGATGGAACGTTATAGGCATTGATTTGATGATGAAATAATAGTTCTCAAAAAAATTATTTTAGTGTAAAATAAGATTACTGTTATGAATGCTAACATGGGGAGATAGGTGATTTATCATGTTGAATGTTTTGCGATCGGATGGTAACCCTCAGGGTTCACAAAGAAGAGCGGCTGAGGTGTTCCCTTTCTTGGAAGCTTATATCGCTCGGAAGGAGCAGCAAGCTGCAGAAATTGAGCAAGTCGTTGAGCGCTACGAAGTGAAAAGAATGAAAGAAGAGCGCGCTTATCAGTCGATGTCTTCGCTGCGTCGCATGTTCTCAGGTAAGAAACCCGATCATCATCTAGCGGTTGAGTACATTCACTATGTAAAGAAGCCGATGGAGCAAGTGAAAAAGCTCCGCGCTGAGATTAAGCAGGCACGAACTATTTTGAATGAATCCAAGCCGAATGATGTTATTTCCATTCCAGAAGAGATTGCACAAGACTTCGTTTAATTGGAATTTGATCATAAATAACCCTTCCGTATCGGAAGGGTTATTCGTTGTTAGCTAAGCCTTTTTTTCTTTATTTGCGGCTTTTTAGTTGGCCTAAATCAATGAAGCCCTCTTCTTGACTATAGGCGGGTACGCCGTGTATGCCAACATCGAGTCCGACAAGTTCTTCGTCTCTGCTTACCCGTAAAGGTATGATGAGCTTTATAAGCTTAAGGAATCCCCATGTCAGCAAAAATCCCCATAAGGAGACAATGATAAGTCCGAGCGCTTGCACGCCAAGCAGTTCAATGCCACCACCATAAAACAATCCAGCTGTCCCTTTTTTAATGGCATCAGGCTGTGCGAACAAACCTACCGCAATCGTGCCGATACTGCCGCTAATTCCATGGACAGGGAACGCGCCTACAGGGTCATCAATACCTTTGGATTCAAGAAATTCAGTTGCATAGACCATAGCGATACCACAAATGGCTCCGATGATGATAGCGGCTACATCACTAACAAAGGCACAACCTGCTGTAATGCCTACGAGCCCTGCTAGTGCGCCGTTGATAACCATTGGAGGGTCGGCTTTGCGATAGCGCATCATCGTGAATAGGATACAGGTTGCACTTCCGGCTGCGGCAGCTAGCATCGTGGTGACAGCAATATGACCGATGGAGGTGTTAGTGGCGCTTAACGTACTTCCTGAGTTGAAACCAAACCAACCGAACCATAAAATAAATGCTCCCACTGAAGCTAACGGTAGATTGGAAGGTGGTACAATATTGGCCGTGCCGTCTGGTGAGAATTTACCGATGCGTGGTCTGATTATTAAAGCTGCCGCTAATGCAGAGAAACCACCAAGTGCATGAATAACGGCAGATCCAGCGAAATCAACCATGCCTAGCTTTCCCAACCAGCCATTAACAGCCCATACCCAATGTCCCGCAATTGGATAAATGATACCAGTCATGGCGATTGTATATAAAATATAAGCCCGGAAGTTAATCCGCTCCGCTACGGCTCCAGAGACTATGGAAATGACGGCAATGACGAAGGCACATTGAAACAACCAATAGGTTTCATGTGAGATCGATAAGCTGATGTGTGTCAAGTCTCCTCCCATGAAAAAACCAGATGTACCTATCAATCCTCCTGCATCTTTTCCGTACATCAATGCGAAACCGAAGAAGTAAAAAATAAGTGCTCCGAACGAGATGTCGACAAATACCTTCATAATGATGCTTACTGCGTTTTTTTGCCTTACAAAGCCTGCTTCTAATAGCGCGAAGCCGCCTTCCATAAGTAAAATCATAGCTGCTGTCAGGACTACCCATATGGTATCTAGACCGCTGGATAGCTGTTGAATTGCATCCATTTCTTTATCGCTCCTTAGAGTTTCTAGCTGGATAAACGCAGTTTCTTAAGTTAGATTTAATGGGCTAGCAAGTAGTTGCAACAATTATACGGTTCTCATGATAAGCATGTCAACGAAATAGGTGAGATTATATAACATTTGAATCGAATGGGTTAAGTTTGGTTAAAGGATGTGAATTAACCTCTGGACGGAAGAATGAAAACTCAGTCTTGAGACCGAGGACAGCTTCAATCTCTCGTCTCTTTTCAATCTTGTCTGTATCTTATAGACTAGAAGTAACTTAACAAATGATTTACTCAAATGGAGGAAGTAAGTATGAATCCGCATATGTTTAAGCGCATTATCTGGGGGCTGATCCTCGTAGCAGCAGGAGTTTTATTTCTACTCAATCAGATGGGGCTTATTGAAATTAGTATTCGCTATTTGGTTAGCACTTATTGGCCGGTCATTCTTATTATTTATGGTCTGTTAGGTTTCGTATGGCAGCGTAAATATCATTGGGGCGGTTCGATTTGGTGTCTTCTAGTTTCTGGAGTTGGAACGATATTTCTATTAAGAAACTTAAATTTAACGGATTTATCACTGAGAGACATGTTTCAATATCTCGGCCCAGCAGCGCTTATTTTGTTTGGATTAAGCGTCATTTTCAAGCCTGGGAGAAAAGAGTCTCCTAACTGGGAATCTTTCAAGGAAGCAAAGGATCGAGCGAAGGAAGCGAAATATCAAGCAAGAGCAGCCAGACATGCGATCAGACGCGAGCAGCATCAAAAACATAGAAATCCATGGGACGCAGATCAGTGGTCGGGGACGAAGACAACGGAGACTCGCGATGATAAACCGTCGGAATTGAAAAGAGAATTGAGCGAGGAGGAGAAAGCGGTTCTCAAGGATATTCATGGTGAGTTCGTGAGTAATCATCATACGCATTGGGAGCAGCCAGAAACGCCGAAACCATCTGAAGAACCACGTAGAGCTCAAAATAAGTATGCGCATAAGTATGATGATTTCGTTCGTAACTATGATTCTGGGGATGTGCTGCATAGACACGGCTTTATTGGAGATGTTCACTTAGGTCAAGATCCTTGGGAACTGAAACCGTTGCAAATTTCACATTTTATTGGAGATTCAGTCATTGACTTGACTCGTGCTTCAATTCCATTGGGAGAAACGCCAATTCATATAACAGCTTTTATCGGAGATGTGAAAATATTCATTCCGAATGATATCGACGTGGAGGTTCGTGTCATGGCGAGCTCATTTATTGGCGACATGAAGGTGCTGGATCGACGCGAGAGCGGATTTCTACGGAACGTTAGAACGCAAACCTCACATTATGAAGAAGCTGAGCGGAAGCTGATCGTTACGACGAGCATGTTTATTGGAGATATCACGATAAAAAGGATAGGTTGAGAAGCGGCATGTACAAATTGCGAATGTATAATATGAAATGGCAACTGCTCAATTATTTTCTCATATCCAGTTTGATTACCGGATCTAGCATTTATGTTGTCCTCGAATATTTCAAAGACGAGCTGAATTCGTGGGAATTCAGACTCTGGTTTGTTGCTGCCATTCTCATTGTGTGCTTATCAATTGGCTACTTTGCAACGCGAAGATGGCAGCGTAAAGTGGATCAACTTCACTTAGCAATGTTAGAAATTTCAAAGGGGAATTTCTCAAGTCGAATTGAGATGGAACCAGTTGAGCCCTTCCTGTACCTTTACGAAGCTTTTAATACCATGGCAGCTGCTGTTGAAGAACGAGTTCACTTATTGCAAAAGTTTGGTGAAGCCGAAGCGATTCGGGATCAGGAGCTTACGGAGAGCGCGGTTACAGAGGAAAGACGACGCTTGGCGCGCGATCTTCATGACACGGTTAGTCAGGAACTGTTTGCGATCCATATGTCGGCTTCTTCACTGCCCAAAATTTTGGAGAGAAACCCGGATGCCGCACCTAATGTTATGAATCAATTGATTCAAATGTCGCACCACGCGCAAAAGCAGATGCGCGGCTTGATCTCCCAGCTAAGACCGATTGAATTGAATGATATGAGCTTACAAGAAGCTCTGGAGAAATGGTTTCCGGAATATTGCCGGGCTCATGAGCTTCAGGGCCAACTTGATGTTGTTCTCACTGGAGCGATATCCGAAGCGATCGAGCATCAATTTTTTCTTATCATTCAAGAAGGGCTTGCCAATGTGGTTAAACACGCCTCGGCAAATCAGGTAAGGCTGGCAATTTACGAACGAGAGCATCAATACGTGCTTCAGCTGCAAGATGATGGTCAAGGATTTGAGCGGAGCGAGATCCCATCGGCTTCGCACGGACTTTCGACAATGAGGGAACGAGCGCAGAAACTGGGTGGGGAAGTAGAGATTGATAGTAAGCTTGGAACGGGTACGCGAGTGCGGGTGAGGATTCCACGTTTCACGGGGCTAATAAATGGATGAATTGCGGGTAGAGAGGGAGAGTCGAATGAGTAACAATATTCAAGTAATGATTGTGGATGATCATGATATGGTTCGAGTCGGATTGCGAACTTATATTTCTCTAGAGCCAGATCTGGAGGTTATCGGAGAAGCCAGTAATGGCAAAGAGGCGCTAGAGAAGCTGGAAAAGGAATTCGATACCTTGCCGGATATTGTCCTGATGGATTTGACGATGCCCGTTATGGATGGAATTGCCGCTACGAGGCTTATATGCGAGAAGTACCCTGCGATCAAGGTCATCATGCTGACCAGTTTTTTAGAAGAGGCCAAGGTCGTGGAGGCTGTAGAGTCGGGGGCTATTAGTTATATGCTCAAAACAGTCTCCTCTGATCAGCTTATTCATGCGATCCAAAGCGCTTACCGCGGGATGCCTGTCATGAACTCAGAAGTTTCGTTAGCTCTGACGAGAGGGATTCGGCAGCGCAACGCAAAGCCTGAGGAAGAGGGGTTGACCACGCGGGAGAAAGAAGTCCTCCTTCTTATCGCGGAAGGAAAGACGAATAAAGACATTTCGGAGGAGCTTTTTATTAGTATCAAAACGGTGAAAACGCATGTTAGTAATTTATTGATGAAGTGTGAATTGGAAGATCGCACTCAACTGGCTATCTTTGCGCATCGCAAAGGATGGGTCTAACTAACACATAAAAACTATATTTTGGCACACTCTAACCGTAAGCAATAACTAATACAAACGGCTAAGGAGTGTCTGGAATGAAAACATTATCATCATCATTGGAACGTGTGCAGGAGTCTTTTGACAACGTTCGTGACCAACTCCATGAGTTTGAGTTTTCCCTGGGGGGGAACTGGGATTATGATCACGGCTATTTTGATCGATATTTAGATGAGGCCCACAAGGTGTGGTTGCGAATTCCCTTTCAAGTAGTGACTGGGAGAATTGATGGGGATACGGAGTCGACAGATGCTATTGTTGAAGTGGGAACGCCGTTCCTATTAAAGCATGTCTATAATGAGGGACTTGATTATAAGGCGGAAGCGGAGACCTATGGAGCACTGATTGATCAATTTCAGACCCCACTCGATGCTGATGCTCAAATTGAAGATAAGTGGGTTACAGAGGCGACTGAATTGCTGCAAAAAGTCGAACAAGCTTGGGTTCAATGAATTCGTTCTAAATTTAGTATTCCAAGAAATATCTTATTAGAGCACTTTTTTTACCTCCATTTTATCGTTTTTTAATATTGGTTTAAGGTTGTAGGTGCATGATAGATCCATAGACAACAAGACCTACTACTTCAACGAGAACCACCATGCATGCACTTATAACTTTATCGAAAAATGCGAAAATATGGAGGTAAAAACAATGGAAGACAATAACAAAAAAGACTACAGCGACTTCTTCAAGCCGCAGAACAATGATAGCAGCAATAATGACAGGAACGAAAACAGGAACGAAAACTCACAGGATGCAAATCAAGAAAAACCTTCCTACTATTACTCTTATGGGCCAAACAAATCAGCGTTTAGTGAAAAGAACGAATTAGAGCCCATGACAACAACTTCTGCATCGGGTTCCGAAGGAACCTCAAGTGTTGAAGTTACTCCGCCCCCCAATTTACGTCCTTTCAGTTTTCAATCTGATGGCGGACAACAAGGTCCGGGTCCATGGGATTACAACGCGAAAAAGCGTACCTCTGTGAAAAGTGTTTTCGCAGCTTTTATGGCTGGTGCCTTGGTTGTAGGCGGATTGATGTTCAGCGCTGATAAAATGAACCTATTCACAGGTCATCAACCATTAGCTTCCAGCAGTTCTTCTTCACCAATAGCGACGAAAAGCTCAAGCAGTAATGGCGGCGAAGTGAAAAATGTCGGATTAGATATCGCTCGTCCGAACAACATCTCGGAAATCGCGCAAAATGCAGGGCCTGCAATTGTTAAGGTTGAATCGTTAGTAAAAGCGAAGCAGTCTAGTCGCAGCGGCGGAAACTCACTCTTCGACGATCCGTTCTTCCGTCAATTTTTTGGCGATAATGGTGGAGGCAGCGGCGGGAACAACGACCAGAATCAAGGTCAACAGGATTCAAGCAGCGGAGGCATGCAGGCAGCGGGGATGGGAACCGGATTTATTTTCGAGAAATCAGGCTATATCTTAACGAATGAGCACGTCGTGGATGGTGCCGATGAAGTTCAGGTGACCGTTGAAGGTTATGATAAACCGTTCAAAGCCAAATTGTTGGGAAATAGTTACGATCTAGATTTGGCTGTGCTCAAAATTGAAAGTGATAAAGATTTTCCGATTCTGCCGCTTGGCAAAGCTGAGGATGTCAATGTAGGTGATTGGGTTGTAGCTATCGGGAACCCTTATGGATTTGACCACACAGTGACGGTAGGTGTATTGAGTGCCAAAGAACGTCCGATCAGCATTCCGGATTCCAAAGGTACACGGGAATACAAACACTTATTGCAAACGGACGCCTCTATTAATCCAGGCAACTCTGGTGGACCGCTTCTTAATCTCAACGGTGAAGTGATTGGGATTAATACAGCAGTCAGTTCGCAGGCGCAAGGTATTGGTTTCGCTATTCCGACGAGCACGATTTCATCGGTTCTGGAAAACCTCAAAAACAACGTTCAAATTCCTAAAGAGCCAGTTCCATATCTGGGTGTAGGGCTTTCAGATATCGGTAAGGATTGGGTAACTGAGTTGAAACTTTCAAGCACAGACGGTGCATTAGTAAGTAGTGTGCAACGTAAGAGCCCTGCGTTCCAAGCGGGTCTGCGCCAATACGATGTAATTGTTGATATCAATGGAGCCAAAGTGAAAAATTCGCAAGAGTTAATCACGAAGGTTCAGGCGGCCAAAGTGAATGATAAAGTAACATTAGGGATCATTCGCGATGGGAAGCGTGTGGAAGTACCTGTTGCTATCGGAGATAAAAATGCCTTGACTGAGAAAACAACGAAGTAAAATCAGCAAATTGCAGATAAAGGAAGTGGAGTCCAGCGGCCCCAAGCTTGCAGGCTCGACTTCTTTTTGCTTCTTGACGATTTTTGATACAATGAAGTGAGAGAGGCGGTTGTAGGATGAGAGAACAAATATTGGTTGTAGATGATGATGAGAAGATTACGTCCATGTTACGACGCGGACTCGCCTTTGAAGGCTATACAGTTACAACTGCAGGAAATGGTGCAGAGGGATTGAAGCAGATGCTTGGTAACGAACCTGATCTGCTTATTCTTGATGTTATGATGCCGCACATTGATGGATGGGAAGTTGTTCGACGCGTTCGCGAAAGCGGAAGCGAAGTCCCTATCCTAATGCTCACGGCCAAGGATGAAATTAGTGATCGAGTCAAAGGACTCGATCTTGGTGCAGACGATTACTTAGTCAAGCCATTTGCACTGGAAGAACTACTTGCGCGTGTACGCGTTCTTTTGCGTCGAAGAGCGGAAAGACCGGAGCAGCCAACGAACCGAATCAGCTATGACGATACTATTTTGGATTTGGATACGCGGGAAGTATTCCGCGAAGACAAGCTCATTGAGTTAACAACGAAAGAGTTCGATTTGCTTCATCTCTTTTTGCTAAACCCGAAGAGAGTGTTATCGCGAGATGTGATTATGGAGAAAATTTGGGGCTACGACTATAGTGGTGAGTCTAATGTCCTTGAGGTTTATATAGCGCTGCTTCGTCAGAAAACGGAAGAGTTTGGACACAAGCGTCTCATTCAAACTGTCAGAGGAGCGGGATATGTGTTGAGAGGAGATTCCTAAAGCATGTCTCTTCGCTTACGACTAACACTTTGGTACTCCGGCATACTGGCAGTAACGATGCTGTTGTTTGGGATTCTTTTGTATTTTTTCTTGAATTATTTCTTGTATGATCAAATCCGTCAGGATTTGAAAAGAGAAGCGGATGTTACCTATTCTCGTGTACAGAAAAGTTTTGCGCTTTCGCTCAAAGGACTTGTTATCGATCTGGAACTGGAGAATCGAGATTTTTATTCAACCAATACGTTTTTGCAATTATATAATGTTCAGCTCAAAACGTTTAATCGTTCTGCAAATCTTCAGTACTATAATGTTACATTACCAATTACAAATACGACCATAGATAAATTAAAAAAAGAAACAGCTCTTTTTGAGAAGACAAAGGTTGTAGGACAGGACTTTTTGATCTATCATCAAGGCATTTATGAATCGCCAGATAACCCTGAGAAGCTCATTGGTATTCTTCAGGCTGCGGTTCCAATTGGAAGCTATGAAAGAACCTCGGTCGTGCTGCGCTATACATTGATTATATGGGCGATTTTGACGATTATTGTTGCGGGCTCTCTAGGTTGGTTTTTAGCGCGAAAAGCGCTTAAGCCGATTGACCAAGTCATCGAAGCGGCCAATCAAATCGGAAGCGGCGATGATTTGGAAAAGCGCATTCTGTATGACGGACCTAGAGATGAGATCGGTCGATTGACGGACACGATTAATGGGATGCTTTCTCGCATCCAAGTTACGTACACGGAGCTTGATGAAGCTTACCGTACACAGCGGCGATTCGTATCCGATGCTTCTCATGAGCTGCGGACACCGTTAACGACGATTCGTGGTAATGTGGATTTACTGGAAAAAATGTGGAAGATGACCTCAGGCAACGCGCAGCTTGCAACTGCTGATCAAATACAGCTTTCTTTGGAAGCTATGCACGATATTTCTGGTGAGGCCCAGCGGATGAGCCGGTTGGTCAACGATTTGCTCGCTCTGGCTAGAGCGGATGCCGGCGTATTGATGGAGAAGACGGAAATTGAGATGCTCCCTCTTGTACAGGAAGTCGTAAGACGGGCTCAATTTCTTGCGCATTCGGCTGAATTTGAGATTGGAGATCTTGATGCTATACAAGATATTTTTATTTTTGGAAATCGAGACTACTTGCAGCAGCTCCTTTTTATTTTTATCGAAAATGCATTCAAGTACACACCGACTGGCAAGGTCCTATTTGATGCGTTGCGCAGAGAGGCCTTCATCGGTATTCGTGTAGCGGATACAGGGATCGGTATGGACAAAGAAGACGTCCCCCATATTTTTGATCGATTCTATCGTGCTGATCTATCCAGAGGTCAGACGACGGGTACCGGTCTAGGGTTATCTATCGCCAAATGGATCATCGACGAGCACGGAGGATCCATCGAGGTGACGACTCGGAAAGAGGAAGGAAGTACGTTTATCATCTGGTTGCCAGTCAACTTTCCTCTATCTATGTAATCAGCTATAATGGAGAGAAGACACAATTAAACATTTTTCTCGGAGCAGGTGAAAAGATGGAAGTTCTTAGAATATCCCCAAGAGGGTACTGTTATGGGGTTGTTGATGCTATGGCGCTAGCCATGCAAACCGCTAAAAATCTTAATTTGCCTAGGCCCATTTATATATTAGGCATGATCGTCCATAATGCCCATGTGACTGACTTCTTCAAAGAAGAGGGCGTCATTACATTAGATGGAGAAAACCGACTTGACATTCTTCAGCAGGTTGAGAAAGGAACGGTTATCTTCACGGCTCATGGCGTATCCCCAGAAGTGCGCCGGATAGCGCGAGATAAGGGGCTGACCGTCGTGGATGCTACATGTCCGGACGTCACCAAAACGCACGATCTGATTCGTGAAAAAGTGGCCGATGGGTATGAAATCTTATATATAGGAAAGAAAGGACATCCAGAGCCGGAAGGTGCGCTGGGCGTAGCTCCTGGACGTGTACATCTTATAGAAAAGCTAGAAGAAGCGGAACTGCTGGATTTGAAGTCTGAACGGATCATCATTACGAATCAAACAACCATGAGCCAATGGGATATTAGACACATTATGAATCGCTTACTGGAGCTATTCCCTACAGCAGAAATTCATAATGAAATATGCCTTGCCACGCAAGTTAGGCAAGAAGCTGTGGCAGAGCAGGCGAAGGAAGTTGACCTCGTTATCGTCGTTGGCGATCCCAAAAGTAACAACTCCAATCGCTTGGCGCAAGTTTCAGAGGAGATTGCAGGTGTGAGAGCGTATAGAGTATCCGATATTACTGAACTTAATCGGACATGGTTCGCGAACGTCCGCAAGGTGGGTGTTACCTCAGGGGCTTCTACGCCTACTCCAATCACTAAAGAGGTAATCACCTATTTGGAAGGTTACGATGCGAAAGATGAAACCAGCTGGGAAATCAAACGTACCATTAATATGAAGAAGCTCATTCCGGCTGTAAAATCAAAAGCTGCGAGCAGTGAGTGACTGCTTAACCATTCTACCCGATAGGATTGAGACCCAGCATGCAAAGAAGCTTACAGAAGGTGAAAACTAAAAAAGCTCGCTACGATTGGAATAGCACCAAACGTTGGTTCAAGTTTAAATACTTGCTACTTTTACGTGCCAAAGGAGGCCCTTCTAAGGTAGCTCGCGGCTTCTCAATCGGTTTGGCTGTTGAAATGTTCACGTTACCTACTGCGGGATTCGCTTTCCTCCTTATATTCCCGCTCGTTTATTTGTTAAGAGCCAATTTTGCTGGTGCATTAATTGGATTTGTTTTCGGTAAAGTGATCTACATTCCCTTTTCTATTTTGAATAAACAAGTCGGCAATTGGTTAGTGCCGAAGCATTTCAAAGTGTACCTTATTCATCATTTGCCGCATGTGCTCTCGAATATTATCAGAAGCGGCTTGGATCTTATTGTTGGCGGTATGGTTGTTGGTGCTGCCCTAGGTATCATTGCATACTTCCCCGTTATGCTGTTGCTTAGGTATCATTCTAATCGGCGTAAAGAAAAACGCAGAATTCGTAAGGCTCAGCTGGTTGCGTCAGATACAAATGAATAATGAAATAAATTAGGGCTTGACGAAAATTCGTCAAGCGTTGTATATTTACTTTAACGATTAAAAGCGCAGAAGCACAGAAGCATAAAAGCGTTGAAGTGTTCAAGTGGAATTAAATTTCTATATAGGAGCGTGTATACATGATTGCCGTTACATCCAACAAAATTTCTGATGAGCGAATTCAAGAGCTTACCCAATTTATTGAAAAGCAAGGTGTGCAAGCTCATGTGTGCAAAGGTGAAGATCGCACCGTTATCGGTATTATTGGCCAAGCCGATCCTAAATTAGCAGAACAACTGCGACAAATGTCAGGAGTGGAGCAAGTCTTGAAAATTTCAAAATCTTACAAATTAGCAAGCCGTGATTTTCATCCGGCGGATACTGTAATCAACATTAAAGGTGTGAAAATCGGTGGTGAGGAACTCGTAGTAATGGGTGGTCCTTGCGCGGTAGAAACGCCGGAGCAAATTGACGAGATCGCTCGTCTTGTCAAGGCGGCAGGCGGTCAAGTTCTGCGCGGTGGAGCTTTTAAGCCAAGAACGGGTCCTTATAGCTTCCAAGGTGTTGGGATTGAAGGGTTGATAATGATGGCAGAAGCGGGTAAGAAGCATGGGCTTCTTACGATCACAGAAGTCATGACGCCAGAGTATGTAGACGTGTGCGCGCAGTATGCGGATATTCTTCAAGTTGGAACACGTAACATGCAAAATTTTGATCTACTCCGCAAACTAGGAACGATTCAAACTCCAGTTCTTCTGAAGCGGGGGTTCAGCTCAACCTACGATGAGTTCTTGAATGCTGCCGAGTACATCCTAGCTGGTGGCAATCCGAACGTAATGCTCTGTGAGCGCGGTATTCGCACATTTGAAACGTATACACGCAATACGCTGGATCTGTCCGCTATTCCAGTCCTTAAGCAATTGAGTCACCTTCCTGTTATCTCTGATCCAAGTCACGGCACTGGACGCAGAGAGTTGGTAGTGCCTATGACCAAAGCTTCAGTTGCAGCAGGAGCAGACGGTCTTATTATTGAAATGCATACAGATCCGGACAATTCCATGACTGGCGACGGCGTGCAATCCCTGTTTCCAAACCAATTTGCAGAGCTGTTAGTTGACTTGGAGAAACTGTCACCGCTTCTCGGAAAGAAATTCGATACGAAAAAAGAAGCCATATTTGCTTAATGTTAGTCATTCATAGGGGCTGGTTACTTCTAACAAGAAGAGCCAGTCTCCTTTTTGGTATATTTAGGTCGAAATTGTGAAGAATGTGAGCATAGCTCACACCTAAATAAAAAATACCTGACATAAGTATTGACTGTGTTAGCAAATTAGCTATATAATATGTGCAAGATAACAACCAAAAAGATGAACAATAATCATGTTAAGTACGTTGAATGTACGGAAATGGGAGGGTTTTTAAATGTCAGTTCAAAATGTGTTGAACATTATTAAGGAAAAAAACATTGAGTGGGTAGATTTTCGTTTTGTTAGTCTTTCCGGTAAAGCCCACCATATTTCTCTGCCTGCAACAGAAGTAGATGAAGAAACTTTCGTAAATGGGGTAGCTTTTGACGGTTCCTCCATCGCGGGATTCCGTGGTATTGAACAATCTGACATGGTTATGATGCCAGATACAGAAACTGCATTCGTAGATCCTTTCACAGCGCATCCAACTTTGGTTATCATGAGCAACATTCATACGCCTGAAGGCGAGCGTTATGATCGCGATCCTCGCAGCATCGCTCAAAAAGCAGAAGAGTTTCTGCAAACTACAGGTGTTGGGACAACTGCATATTTCGCTCCAGAATCCGAATTCTTCATCTTCGATGATGTTCGTTATGAAAATGGTATCAATAAGTCGTACTTCGAAGTTGATTCCGAAGAAGCGGGTTGGAATACAGGCCGCAAAGAAGAAGGCGGGAACCTTGCTTATAAAGTGCCAGTTAAAGGCGGTTATGTTCCAGTAGCACCAGTTGATTCCCAACAAGATATTCGTTCCGAAATGTGCAACAGACTTGCAGATTCCGGTTTGCGTATCGAGCGTCACCACCATGAAGTAGCTACAGCTGGTCAAGCTGAAATCAACTTCCGTTTTGACACATTGACTAAAACAGCAGATAACCTGCTCAAATACAAATACATTGTTGCTAACACGGCTAGAGAATATGGGAAAGTAGCTACTTTCATGCCAAAACCACTGTTTGGTGACAATGGTAGCGGTATGCACGTACACATGTCCATCTTTAATGAAGGCGAGCCTTTGTTCTATGAAAAAGGTGCCTATGCAAATCTTAGTGAATTAGCAATCCATTATATCGGCGGTATCCTTTATCACGCTCCTGCGTTGATTGCAATCACGAACCCAAGCACAAACTCTTTCAAACGTTTGGTTCCAGGTTACGAAGCACCGGTTAACCTTGTTTTCTCCAAAGGTAATCGTTCTGCAGCAGTACGTATCCCAATTGCGGCTGTGACACCTAAAGGTTGCCGTATCGAATTCCGTACACCAGATAGCACAGCGAACCCATACCTTGCTTTCGCGGCTATGTTGATGGCAGGTCTTGACGGTATCAAAAAGAAAATCGATCCACGCGCTCTTGGATATGGTCCTTTC
Organism: Paenibacillus sp. SYP-B3998; assembly: GCF_010820665.1. Taxonomy (GTDB): domain Bacteria; phylum Bacillota; class Bacilli; order Paenibacillales; family NBRC-103111; genus Paenibacillus_E. The sequence goes on from NZ_JAAIKC010000008.1 coordinate 169,660, forward strand.
GATACAAACATCTATGAAATGTCTGACGCTGAAAAAGCGGAAATCCGCAGCGTGCCTGGTACACTAGACGAGGCTTTGGATGCTCTTGCAGCTGATTCTGACTTCTTGCTTGAAGGCGGCGTATTCACACAAGACTTCATTGATAACTACATCGACTTGAAACGTGGCGAAGCGAAAGCCGTTGCAATTCGTATTCACCCACACGAGTATAACTTGTACTTTGATTGCTAATTTTTAGCACTTATTCTATGTACCCAACAAGCTGTTTCTTCAATAGATATCTATTGAAGAAACAGCTTGTTTTTTGTAGAAAACCATCAAAAATTAGTGGGAGAAATAATCATTCTCCCAGCTGATGTCCAGCGTAGAAAGATGTCATATAATGTACTTATAAATAAGGTTTAGAAAGGAAAAATGATATGAAAATTGCTATTGTAGCAGGAAGCAACCGAAAAGCAGCAACTAGCACAAGTCTTGCCCATTATATCCAAACGATCATGGAGTTAGAAGGAGTTCAAGTATCATTCGTCGATTTGTATCAGTCACCAGTACCATTCTATAATCCAGATGAGGACTATGAAGAGCATCCAGCGCTGATCAACTTAAAGCGAGTCATGAATGCTGCCGATGCGATTGTGTTGGCGACACCAGAGTACCATAGTAGTATATCTGGTGTATTGAAAAATGCGCTGGATCATTTGGGGCAGGAGCATTTCTCAGGAAAAGTGGTGCTATCCGTCAGTTCAGCTGGAGGTGCAGTAGCTGTAAGTTCTTTAACGCAGCTGCAAACGATTGTCCGCAATTTACATGGAATTAACAGCCCTGAATGGATATCCATAGGCGGAGATCAAAGAAAGAGCCTCCAGTCCGATGTTCATGGTAGTGAGATCCATCCAGATTTGGAAAAACGAGTTCGCCGTGTTGTTGCTGCATTCCTTCAACTGGTGGGGCTTGTAAGTAGCAAGTAATTCATTCATTTATTGCTAGACATAATTGAAAATTAAATGAAACTTGGCGACAAGGCTGCAGGTAGGTTGATTTTTATAACTTCAATCTTTGTTATCATTCTTCCGATATTAACCGTAGGGATTTATTGCCTAGCGGTTTTTTCGTTTATACATACTTATGACATATTTCTATGTTAGGGTATGGAAATCAGGGAGAGAGGTGGGATCATGTCGATGATGTGGACTTACAAGGAAGTGACTCATTTATTAAATCGAGCTGCCTTTGGTGCGACTCAAGAGGAGATTGCCGTATGTGTCAAGCTGGGTCGAGAGGAGACGGTAAGGCGTTTAATTGAGGGCGAACCTTTAATAAACGATCAACCATTACTTGTCTCGATAGACCAAGTGACGGCGGATGGCAAGAAGGCACTTGATCCTACACAACTCGGAGACCAGCAGATGTATTGGCTATATCGAATGGTCCATTCTGGAGCGCCGCTAATCGAGAAAATGACCTTGTTTTGGCACGGGCATTTTGCCACGGCTAACTACAAAGTTAGAGATGTATCGCTGATGGTTCAGCAAAACGATCTGTTTCGTAAGCATGCCCTTGGTAATTTTAAGGAGCTTGTCCTTGCATTAACTGAGGATCCAGCGATGATGATTTGGTTGGATGTGAATAAGAACAAAAAGGGAAAACCTAACGAAAATTATGCGCGAGAGGTTATGGAGCTATTCACGCTTGGTATCGGTCAATACACGGAGCAAGATGTGAAGGAAGCTGCGCGTGCCTTTACGGGCTGGACATATGATAAGAATGAGAATAAGACCAGCTACAATCTCAAGCAGCATGATAACGAGTCTAAGACCTTTCTTGGCGAAACAGGGAAATGGGATGCAGTTGGGGCGATTGATGTCATTTCCCGTCAAAAAGCATTCTCTACCTTTCTAGCTGCTAAGCTGTTAGCTTTTTTTGCTGTTGATAACCCAACTCAGATGTGGATTCGTAGAGTTGCCGAGGATATCGAGACGAAGAAAACGATTGGCGAAGTCCTTCAAGCTTTGTTCGTATCGGAGGACTTTTATAATGAAAAGTTACAAATGTCGTTAATTAGAACGCCAGCCGAATACGTGGCGAACATTATAAAATCATGTCAGATCCCTGTATCCAAAGGATACTCACAGGCAATGCGAAAGATGGGACAGGAGCTCTACTCCCCACCTGATGTTGCAGGCTGGAGGGGTGGCGTAACATGGCTTAGTACAAGCTCCCTGCTTGCTAGGTATCAATTTGCAGAGTCTATCGCCAAGCAATTAAATGGGACCTTTTTAACATCAACCATGTACACGCCGAAGCTGGGGGATTCCTCAGAGGAATGGGTTAAGCTATGGACTCAGAATCTGGGATTGCTTCAAGTGTCGGATCAAACCATGCGAAGCCTTCGGGCATATGTGGAAGACACCTTATTACATAAAAAGCAAAAAAATGCAGGTTTACGCGGATTGCTTCAACTTGTGCTTATTAGTCCGGAAGCTCAAATGAAATAGCTAATAGGGGAGGAGATCGATGATGAAATTGACAAGAAGAGATTTTCTAATTAAGGGTACAGCCTTGTTCGCTACGTTAGGGCTTGGTGGCGGGTTGTTGTATACGCAGACTGGGAAGTCTATATTCGCAATTGGCTCCGAACAAGAAATCGATGATCCGGTACTAGTTGTTGTGCAGTTAAGTGGCGGAAATGATGGGATCAATACATTAATTCCATATGGGCAAGGCGTCTACTTCGATGCAAGACCTACCCTAGGCTATAAGCAAAGCGAAGTGCTTGCACTTGATCATCGCGTAGGTCTCCATCCAAGCCTAGAGGGGGTGGCTGCGCTGTATAAGCAAGGGAAGTTGGCTGTTGTTCAAGGGGTTGGATACCCCAAGCCCGATCATTCCCACTTTCGATCGATGGAGATTTGGCAAACGGCCGAGCCTGATAAGATAAGCCATAGCGGCTGGCTGGCGCGTTATGTCGAATCCTCCCTAAGGCAAAGCAGCAATCCACTTAAAGCTGTTCAAGTAGGCAATTCTGGCAGCAAAGCCTTCCATTCAGATACGATGAGTTTTCCGGTGATACAATCACTTGATACCTATCATTTAATTGATTCCAAAACAGGGATACAGGAGAAGAGTCGAATCCTGAAAGCTTTTCAGGACATGTATGGTCCGCAAGATCAAATGGAGCAGTTACGCATTACATGTCAGCGAGGAAGCGACGCTTATAAGAGCGTTGAGGCCATTCAAGCGCTATCCGCGAATTATTCAAATGCGATTGAATATCCGAACTCAAGTTTTGCAAAGGATTTGCAGCTTGTCTCCAAATTGCTCGCGGGGAAGTCAGGAACAAGAGTTTTCAATGTCCAGTTAGGCGGATTTGACGATCATGCGGATGAGAAAGTGCAGCATGCCAAAGTATTGAAGCAATTAGATGAAGGGTTGACCGCCTTTTACAAAGATATGGAGTCGCAAGGCTTGCAGGATCGCGTTGTTGTTATGACATTTTCGGAATTCGGACGTAGGGTGAAAGAGAATGGCAGTGGCGGGACGGATCATGGCACAGCAGCTCCAATGTTCGTGCTTGGCGGCAAAGTGAAGGGTGGGCTCTACGGCGCCTATCCGAATCTGTCGAATCTGGACAATGGCGATTTGAAATATGAAGTGGACTTTCGGTCTGTCTACAGCACGATCATTGAAAATTGGTTGGATGGGGATGCTCCTGGTGTGCTCGGTAAATCGTATGAGAACTTAAGATTTATATAATAGAAGGAAGCCGAGGGACGCGCCTCGGCTTTTTACGGTTCTCAGACATGCTGAACCATATACACTTGTTCCAACTGTAAGGTGAAGCCTGCGCGGCCCAATGCTTCAATGACAAGATGGTTTGTACTAGAAAGATTAATAGTCATTCGCTTGCACGCGCCTCTATGTGGTGCGTAGACCTCAGTTAACATCTCATTAATGATGTTAGCAGCGTTACTTACGCTAGGGTCAACTTCACACTGATATAGGATGATGGTACTAAGCTCACCTTGTTCATTATAGATACTTCTATAAAGGGAATATCCAATAACTTCACCTGAGTGCTTATTATAAGCAAGCACGAGCTCACCGCTGCGCAGACTTTCCCACTGCGTTTGCCAAGCACGATCGTTGCGATATATAGGAAGAAATCCGAGCTCGGCAGGGGATGCTTTTTTCAGTGTAAAATAATCTTCATGATTGGATCTGGGTAGGAAAGCATTAGACAGTAGCGCATCAGTCGTTTGGAACATAAGGAGACGATCCTTTGTTTGGTAACCCATGTTTTCGTAAAGTCGTATCGCTCGTTCATTCTCAGAGAGCGCTTCCAGTGTTGACACATGTACTGCTTGTTCACGATATAGGCTGATTGCTTGTTCAATAAGGAGCCTACCTATTCCCTTGCCACGATAATCAGGGATGATACCGGTACCTCCGTTCCAAGCAATTTTCTGTCCTTGGTAGGTGCGGAAAGCATTGGCAACAAAGCCGATAGGTGTCTTTTCATCAAATGCAACTATAGAGTGGTCAAGGGAAATACCTTCATTGGCAGTGCGCTGTACGAATGTATCTACAGTCAAAGTTATTGGGATTAAATAGTGCTCAAAGCCCTTGTTCCAGAGAGAGACGGCATCTTTTAATGATAGTTCGCTAAACGTATGGAAGGTAATCAAGGTGGATCACGCCTTTCGTCCTAGTCAAATTAGAGTCTATTTTCAGTTTAGCACGCTGAGGGAAATAATGGTAATATGTAGAAAAGATACAGTGAGTTACTGTGTAGCCGGAGGGAGTATATCGTTTGAAAATCAAACCTATTTCAGATCATCTGCAAGAGAACTTAAGCATCCTGTTTGTAGGTTATAATCCGAGTCTTCGTTCTGGAGAAACCGGTCATCATTATGCGAGTCCAAGCAATCGATTTTACCGAATTTTGTTTCAAACAGGGTTAACACCACGTTTATACAAGCCTCAAGAAGATGGTGATTTACTACAGCTAGGCTATGGTTTTACAAATATTGTTTCCCGTCCAACGTTGACTGCTGCTGAGATTTCACCTGATGAGTATCGTGAGGGAAGCGTAATTCTGAGGGATAAAATACAGACCTATCACCCAAAGGTTGTTTGTTTTGTCGGGAAGGGCGTCTACGAACAATATAGCGACAAACGGGGGATGCCATGGGGGGTTCAACCACAGCCTGTTGTGACTGGGGTCATCGAATACGTATGTCCTTCTTCCAGTGGGCTTGTCCGAATGAAACTGGAGGAACTGGTTGCGATTTATAGCGGTTTGCTGGCGTATAGCCAAGCAGAGAGGAGCACATGATGAATATGCCATGGTTGGAGTGGGCGAAGCAAATTCAAGCGATTAGTCAAGCAGGTCTTGAATATGGTGAAAATGGGTATGACTTAGAGCGATACGAAGCGTTGCGTACGATTAGCGTTGAGATGATGAGTTATTTTACCGACACACCCGTCGACAAGGTGCGAGAGCTGTTCGCTAGCGAGACGGGCTATGCCACGCCTAAGGTCGATATTCGCGCTGTCGTTATTCAAGAAAATACCATACTGCTTGTGAGGGAAAGAGCTGATGGCGCTTGGTCTTTGCCTGGCGGCTGGGCGGATATTGGATATACCCCCTCTGAGGTCGCCGTGAAGGAGACCAAAGAAGAGGCTGGGTATGACGTGCGGCCAGTTCGTTTACTAGCGGTTCTCGACAAGAAGCGCCATCCGCATCCTCCCTCGCCTAACCATGTGTACAAGATGTTCATCTTGTGCGAGTTAGTAGGCGGGGAGGCACTAGAGACCGGTCTGGAGACGACCGGTGTCGGTTTCTTCGACATGAGCGGGCTGCCGACGCTCTCTACGGAGCGGAATACGGCTGGCCAGCTCCAAAAGATGTTTGAACTCGCGCGAAACGCTAATTCACAGGTATTGCTTGATTAGACGGGACAAGATCCCCAAGAGGAAATACGTCTAGCCGTTCATAAGCTGGCTGTTGTCCCAGGTGACTTCGATACAGGACGATGTCTCCTGCCTGCCATGTGGGCCATCCACCAGTAGGTGCTTCTACTTCTAGCCATGATCGCTGAAACGGACCGGATGCTGCTCGAAATCGCCGGGCTAGTGTAAGATGCGGTCGATAGGGGCGAGCCTCCGTAGCGAAACCTCTGCGGTTGCAGGCATCCTCGACTTTGTGTTGAAGTTTGTTCAGCGCACTGAGATCTCCCCCCACACCTGCCCACAGAATCGATGGCGCTGCCTGAGGGCCGAATACACCCAGGCCTTCAACATGAAGAACGAGTGGAGATGAAGCGGCGGCCATCTGACGTAAGTCGGATGTGAGGAGATCCGCAATTTCAGCGGTCGTATTCCCAAGAAATTTCAAAGTAATGTGGACGTCCAGCGGGTGGGTCCACTTACTGAAAGGCAGTAACTGCTCAAGGGTGTCTTTCCAAATCGTCATCACCTCTTGGGCTTCTTGCGTGAGCTGGAGTCCAACGAACAGCCGATAAGTGTCAGCGGTCATTGAAGAAGATGGATAGGATCTCATTGTTGTTGAAAGCTCCTTTTTTTGCGAAGTAATAAACCGTTGGTCAAATCTTCTGTTAGCATTGCCAACTGAGGTTTTACTTGATGCATAGTGAGAATATTGCTATCATAGCCATAATACAAAAAGCAAAGGTGTGGTGAATCATGGGTAATCGGGCCTACAATTTCAATGCAGGACCAGCGGCACTTCCGCTAGAAGTTCTGCGGAAAGCACAGGAGGAGCTTGTCGAATTCAAAGGAATCGGCATGTCCATTATGGAAATTTCTCATCGCAGCGCGGAGTACGAGCAAGTACATAATGAAACACAGCAATTGCTCAAACAAATTTTTGGCATTCCAGATGGCTATCAAGTGCAATTTCTACAAGGTGGCGCGAGCACGCAATTCGCCATGATTCCGCTGAACTTTTTGAAACCTGACAAAGTAGGCAGCTATGTACTTACTGGGGCATGGGCTGAGAAAGCTGTGCAAGAGGCGAGCCTGTTTGGTGAAGCTGCTATCGCGGCTAGCTCTAAAGAACAAAAATTTATGAAAATTCCAGATCTGAGCGAGATTCATCTTCGTTCGGATTCCGCTTATCTCCATCTGACTTCCAATGAAACTATTGAGGGTGCACAGTTCCAAAGCTACCCGGACACAGGCAATATTCCGCTCATCGCAGATATGTCCAGCGACATCTTGAGCCGACCAGTCGATGTGTCCAAATTTAGCATGATCTATGCAGGGGCTCAGAAGAATCTTGGTCCATCTGGTGTTACTGTCGTTATTGTCAAAGAGGACATGCTGCACGATTTACCAAAAACGATTCCTACAATGCTGCGCTATGAAACGCACAGCAAAAATAACTCCTTGTACAATACGCCGCCAGTGTATTCAATTTACATTATGAACCTTGTGCTGAAATGGATTCAGGAGCAAGGCGGCCTAACTGTCATTGAGAAAAATAATCTTGAAAAATCAGGCCTAATCTATGACGCTATAGATCAAAGCGGTGGCTTCTATAGGGGACCAGTTGATAAAGGCAGTCGTTCGACGATGAACATTACCTTCCGCCTGCAGGACGAAGAGCTTGAGAAGAAATTCATTAAGGAAACAGAACAACATGGTTTTATAGGTTTGAAAGGACATCGCAGTGTAGGCGGCTTGAGAGCCTCGACCTACAATGCAGTTCCTTACTCCTCATGTAAAGCATTATCCGATTTCATGACCGATTTCCAAAAACGAAACGGCTAGTAGATAGAATCCGTTTGTGATCTTCGTTAATAAGCTATTCATGACGCACTCAGGTGCTCGTGAATGGCTTTTTTGGTGCTGGATGAATATGTAGGCATAGAACAAAAAATGATCGGTTAGAGGCCCTATTGAGACTCTAATAGACATCATCATCCTTCGTTTAATGTAAGGGCTAGAGGTTGTATTTTTAGGGTTCGAAGGTTACCAAAATGTACTTGACTATTGTTGATTAGGGGGATATTATGGAGAGCCATCTAGATGTTGTGACATTCGACAAATAGGAATTTGCAAGTAAAAAATTTTTGGATTTGTTGCAAACCTTGAGAGCCGCATCCTGCTTAGGTTTTGGTGTTTAGAGGGCAGGGAGAAGGTGAGTGTTGCCGGTTTTTATGCATTGACAAACACAATATATTGATATAAATTTGAATCTATCAACTACATATCGTGATGAAAAGGCGTGATCACGTTTCAAAGAATCGTGACTACTTAATAGGGAAAGTCAGGTTAAAAGCCTGCGCGGTCCCGCCACTGTAAGGAAAAACACCTCTTCGAAAATCCGCAGGTCTTGTCGAATAGACGGCCTGAAAAGATGGAAGAAGTAGATGATTCCGAGCCAGATGACCTGCCTTTTCTTGTGACATATCCCCTACGGCAGATAGGCGGCTGTGACGACTCCCACTTGCGCGGCAAGCGTTTATTTTCGCATGTCTTCTGTGGCGTATTCGGTCCTTGTTTATGCCGAGTGCGTCATTTTTATTTGTTCATGATACCTTTGCTTACATAGACCACTAAGATAGAAGTTTAAGATAGAGAAGGAGACAAATTCCTATGCTGATTGCGTACGATTCAAAAACGGGTAATGTTCGTAGATTTATCGCCAAGCTGCAGATGCCAGCGGTTCAAATCGAGGAAGCCTTGAAGATGGACGAGCCATTTGTTCTCGTAACCTACACAACTGGTTTTGGTCAAATTCCACAGAAGGTTGCTTCATTCCTAGAACAAAATCACCCGCGTATGATCGGCGTAGCAGCCAGTGGTAATCGCAACTGGGGAGATGGTTTTGCGAAAAGCGCAGATACGATCTCAGAACTATATGATGTACCTGTGTTAACGAAATTTGAATTATCCGGCACCAAAAATGACGTAGAACGCTTTGTACAGGGGGTAAATGCAATTGCGGCACATTGAGCTTAATAACCAATTAATGCAACGCGGAGCGGATGGTTTTTTTCAATTAGAGAAGGATAAGGAAGCTGTTCAAGTATTTATGGAGGAAGTTCAAGGCAGCAGCATCGCGTTTCCTGACACCACTTCCAAGGTGCGTTATATGATCGATAATAACTTCTATGAGGACGTATATAAACATTATACAGAAGCGGAAGTTGAGCATATTTATCAAGTAACTCATGAATCGACGTTTGAATTCGCCTCCTATATGGCGGCTTCGAAATTTTATACAGACTATGCGCTGCGCAGTGACGACAAGACGCTATATCTAGAGCACTACCCGGATCGCGTTGCGATTGTGGCCCTCTATTTGGGACGCGGTGATGTGCAGACAGCACGCGTATTGGCTCAATCGATGATGGAACAACGTTTGCAGCCAGCGACACCAACGTTTCTTAATGCAGGGAAGAGCCGACGGGGTGAAATGGTTTCTTGTTTCTTACTAGAAATGGATGATTCGCTTAACTCGATCAATTATGTGTTAGCCACTTGTATGCAGCTTTCCAAAATCGGTGGCGGTGTAGCTGTCAACCTATCTAAGCTCCGCGGACGTGGAGAGTCCATTAAAGGCGTCGAACATGCGGCCAAAGGAATTATGCCGGTGCTGAAGCTGATGGAAGACGCCTTTTCTTATGCAGACCAAATGGGTCAGCGCAAAGGATCAGGAGCAGCGTATTACAACATTTTCGGTTGGGACGTTATGGAGTTCCTAGACAGTAAGAAAATCAATGCGGACGAGAAGTCGCGATTGAAGACATTATCGATTGGCTTAATCGTTCCGGACAAGTTCTACAAGCTCGCAGAAGAAAACAAACCACTGCATGTGTTTGCGCCTTACACTGTATTCCAAGCATACGGCAAGCATATGGATGATATGGATATTGATGAAATGTATGAAGAATTACTTGCTAATCCGCGTGTGAAGAAAAGGGTTGTCATGAGCGCGCGCGATATGCTGGTCAAAATTGCGACTACCCAGCTGGAATCCGGCTATCCATATATGATGAACCGCACGAATGCGAATCGTGATCACGCCTTAAAGGGGATTGGCACGATTAAAATGTCTAACCTGTGTACGGAAATTTTCCAACTGCAGGAGACTTCGGAAATTAACGATTACGGGCAAGACGACGTTATTCTTAGAGATATCAGCTGTAACCTGGCTTCAATGAATATCGCCAATGTAATGGATCGCAAAAAATTGCGTGAAACGGTGCACGAAGGTATGATCGCTCTGACTGCTGTTAGTGATATGACAACGGTTGGGAATGCGCCAGGCGTAGCCAAAGCAAACCGTGAGCTGCATTCAGTTGGCTTAGGTGTTATGAACCTGCACGGTTACTTGTCCAAGAATAAGATTGCTTATGAGAGCGATGAGGCAAAGGATTTTGTTCGTACGTTCTTCATGGCGATGAATTACTATTCAATTGAGCAAAGTAAAGAAATTGCTAGAGCGAAAGGCCAGAAATTCGATGGGTTTGAGCTTTCGGAGTATGCGAATGGCGCTTATTTCGACAAGTACTTGACTACGGATTACCAACCTGTTACCGACAAAGTAAAAGCATTATTTGAGGGTATGCACATCCCTTCGCATAGCGACTGGGCTGCGCTGAAAGAAGAGGTGCGTGTACACGGCTTGTACCATGCATATCGGTTGGCGATTGCTCCCACGCAAAGCATTTCCTATATTCAAAATGCGACTTCCAGCGTTATGCCGATTGTTGAGCCTATCGAGACGCGTACGTACGCAAACTCAACTACGTACTATCCAATGCCTTTCATGGAAAGGGATAATTTCTTCTACTATAAGTCTGCTTACCAAATGGATCAGTTCAAGATCCTCGATCTCATTGCCGAAATTCAAACGCATGTAGATCAAGGTATCTCAACGATACTCCATGTGAATAGTGACGTTTCGACTCGACAGCTTGCCAGATTTTACTTATATGCGGCGCACAAAGGACTTAAATCGCTCTACTACACGCGAACGAATCAGCTCTCCGTCGAGGAGTGCGTCAGCTGCGCGGTGTAATTCGGAAGGGGATTGAACATAGATGAGCACCATCATCCATTCTACTAAAAAAGCCGTTAACTGGAACCGGCCTGATGATGATTTCACGATTACTTTTTGGAATCAAAATATTATGCAGTTTTGGACGGACGAGGAAATTCCGCTATCCGATGATAAAATGTCATGGATGACGCTGAATAACGCGGAACGCGACTTGTACATGAAGGTGCTTGGCGGACTTACGCTGCTTGATACGATGCAGGGCGGCGTTGGCATGCCTAAGATTCTGGAGCATGTGGACGGACTTCAGCGCAAAGCGGTACTTAGCTTTATGGGGATGATGGAGCAAATTCACGCAAAGTCGTACAGCAGCATCTTCACGACGCTTTCAACGACGGAGGAGATTAACGAGCTCTTCCTATGGGTGGAGCGCAATCCGCATTTACAGTTTAAAGCGAACACGATTTCCCGCTATTATGAGTCGATTCATACACGCAAAGAGCTGTATTTGGCTATGGCAGCATCCGTATTGCTTGAGAGTTATTTGTTCTATAGCGGCTTCTTTTACCCCCTTTATTTGGCCGGACAAGGTAAAATGACGAGCAGTGGCGAGATCATTGACTTGATTTTGCGTGATGAAAGTATCCATGGACTTTATATTGGTGTCTTAGCACAAGAGGTTTACGCAGAGCTAAGCGCCAAGGAACAGGCTGAGGCTTACGAGATCTTGTGCAGCTTGCTCAAAGAGCTGCATGCGAATGAAGAGCGCTACACGGAGAGCCTATACGGCACGCTTGGGCTGGCGGAAGATGTGAAAGCATTCTTGCGTTATAATGCGAATAAAGCTTTCATGAACCTGGGTGTTGAGCCGATGTTTGAGGAAGAGGAGATCAACCCGATTGTTCTTAACGGTCTAAGCACGAAGACGAAGCAGCATGACTTTTTCTCCAAAAAAGGAAACGGTTATGTACGCACGATCCATGTTGAACCGCTGACGGATGATGATTTCAGCTTTGAAGAGCTGAAGGAGAAGGTTGAAGCTTAAAATTATTTGAGGAAACTCAGCAAAAAAGACGATTTTCAATTCGATTTTTGAATTGAAGGTCGTCTTTTTTTGAAAGCCAGACGGACGCCCTATCCTTGTATATCGTTTCTTTAGAAATGAAGGGCGATTGTAGATGCACTAGATATCTGACGCTTGTATTGACGGGCGTAGATGATTTGCAGTTTATCTATCTACATACGAGGTGTTTTTTTAAACTGATACGGTGTCATACCAACGTGTTTCTTGAACATTTGGCAAAAATAAGAGAAGTTGCCCAGCCCCACAGCCCGTCCGATTCCTTGAATCGGAAGGTCGCTTGATTTGAGCAGCCAACAAGCTTGTCGGATGCGTCGAGCAGTCAAATATTCAATAATGCTGCTGCCTACCATTTGCTTAAAAACCGCGGATATGTGATTTGGCGATAAATGAATAGCCTGTGCGAGCTGGCTTAGCTCAAACGGCTCCATGTAATGGATTTCGATCCATTCCATGACCTTCTCTGCAAGGGAAGAGGACTTTACTTGGGAAGTACGTTCAGCCGATCGTTCATAATTGGTTAATGGATAGGAAGTTTTCAGATGATGCATCAAGCTGATCAAGAAGAACAACTGCTCTTCAAGCAAGTGTTCCGGCTTGGCATGCTCAATATTTTGCTGGTGCGTATGGAGTAAGTTATGCAAAGCATCCGTGTTTAATCCGCTTATGTTTTGTATGGACAAGGGATCCTTCCAAAGCTTCTGGAAAAATTCGCGTGTGGAAGGGAACGCGACCAAACAGCTATCAAGCAGCGCGGGCTCGAAGACGAAAAAAGATCGGATATACGACTGCTGGGCTAGTTCGTTCATGCGTATTCGATGCAGCTGGAAAGGCTTGAAGTAAAAGAGTCTACCAGGTACCAAATCGAAAATTTGTTGTTCCACAACGACTGTTCCGGTGCCTTCGTGAACAATGAGAATTTCCATACCTTGGTGTGCGTGGTAGATTTCAGCGAATGCATTTGTTCGATTTCGATAAAATTGAAGATGTGCAGGGTGCTGATTAAGGTTCAAGTAATTCATGACCTTCATGCTCCGAATGACTCCCCTCTTCTTAAGTAACTAAATCATAATTTAACAACATTTTATCATAAGATCACTACACTCTGTTCGATTGATTTTTGCTATACTGAGGGCAACAATTTTATCGGGAGTGATGGGCATTGCTTGGCCAACGTTTGATTCAAAATTGGGAGCACTACTGTGGGAGTTTGGGAGGCGTGTGGGAGGTATGGCGGGGCGAAAAGCTTCAAAATCACTATAACGTGCCATGGAAGGAAACGGAGCTTCCACATTCTTATAATGCCTTGGATACCATGGACCCGGACAACAAGTACTATCAAGGGCAGGGCTGGTATCGGACGAAGCTGGAGGTGAACAATCCGTATCCGAGAGGACGAACACTGCTGCACTTCGAAGGGGCTGGACAGCGTTCTAACGTATATGTTTATACCCAGCAGGTAGGAGAACACCTAGGAGGGTATGACGAGTTCACGATCGATATTACAGAGGCTACGGCTCAGGCGCAGACAATCGAACGCTATGACGGTAAAGTTCCAGTAGCCGTTATGTGCGATAACACCCGTGAGCTTGAGACGATTCCATCAGATGCCAATGATTTTCACCTATATGGCGGTGTGTATCGTTACCTTAACCTGGTCTATGTGCCAGCGGTATCGCTGGAGCATGTGCATATCGAGACAAACACGAGCAATTTGCAAGAAACTGCGGAAGCGGGCTTTCATTCAAAACCAACCTGCAGTGTGAAAGTTCGCGCCGCGTTGTATAATCCGGAATTGCTGAGCGATAACGTGCAGTTGACGATCCAACTAAAGGATCATACGGGTAAGGTGATAGCCGTATCGAACGTGAGCTGTATGCCTTGGGAAGGGGATAAAGAGTTAACAGTCATCGAACTTGATTCACCACAGCTTTGGTCGACGGATCGACCTGTCTTGTATAGCTGTACCGTGGCACTTTCGAGCGTTTATGGAGAAACGGCTGTGAAAGAGAAATTTGGGGTGCGTTTCTTTGCGTTTATCAAGCAGGGTCCTTTCAAGCTAAACGGCGAACGGTTATTGCTGCGTGGTACTCATCGGCATGAAGATCATGCCGGCGTTGGACCCGCGATGACAGAAGCGATGATTCGCGAAGAAATGCTTTTGATTAAGAGTATGGGCGCAAACTTTATTCGGCTTGGTCATTACCAGCAATCGAGAATCGTACTGAATTTATGCGACGAGCTCGGCATACTTGTGTGGGAGGAAATTCCATGGTGCCGTGGAGGGCTTGGAGGCGAGGCTTATCGGCAACAATGTCGTGATATGTTAAGCGCGATGATCTCTCAGCATTACAACCACCCATCCATTATTCTTTGGGGACTCGGCAATGAAAACGATTGGGAATGCGATTTTGATTATTTTGATCAGGAACAAATCCGAGGTTTCATGAAGCAGCTTCATGATCTGTCACACCAGTTGGATGAAGGGCGTCTAACCGCGATACGAAGATGCGAGTTTTGCAAAGACATTATTGATGTCTATTCGCCTTCAATATGGGCAGGGTGGTATCGGGGGATATACACAGACTACGAGGGAAGCTGCCGGACGGCTTTCGAACAGGTAGATACCTTTTTCCACATGGAGTGGGGGGCGGATAATCTGGCAACACGCCATGTGGAGCAAACTTACACGGGCTTCGCGTATATTCCTCGGGGCGATGGGGCTGCAGAGGAGCGGGACGGAGATTATTTGCTCACTGGGGGCGATTCGCGTGTCTCTAGGGATGGGGATTGGTCAGAGACCTACTTCTGTGAAATGATCGATTGGTATTTGAAATGCCAAGAGGGAATGGATTGGCTGACAGGGGCAGCCCAATGGTCTTTTAAGGATTTTGCTACACCTGTCCGTCCGGATTCTCCGATTCCTTATCTGAACATGAAGGGAGTCGTTGAACGAGATTGGACGAAGAAAGAAGCCTTTTATGTATTTCAATCCTATTGGACGAAGGACCCTATGGTACGCATTTATGGTCACACCATGCCAGTTCGCTGGGGTACACAAGAGGAGCTGAAGTGCCTGAAGGTGTACTCGAACTGTTCGAAGGCGGAGTTGTTCCTTAACGGGGTTAGCTTAGGTGTGAGGCAGCGGGATTCTAATGACTTTCCATGTGCGGGTCTACGTTGGCATACATCCTTTAATCCTGGCATTAATCATGTGCAAGTCATCGCTGAGAAGGACGACATCATCGTGAAAGATGAGCTGGTCTTTAACTATCAGACAGAGTCATGGGGAGAGCCGACGGAACTTAAGCTAACAACAGAGAAGCAGGATGATGGCCGTATCTATGTGGAGGCGCGTATGTTCGACGAGAAGGGTGTCTTTTGTCCGAATGCTGCTCATTTTGTTCGATTCGGGCTTTGTGGAGATGGCAGGCTTCTGGATGGCCTTGGCACGATTCATGGTTCACGGCTCGTTCAACTGGCAAGCGGACATGCAGGTATTTATGTCGATCCGCAGGGTGGAAGACAGGCCGCGATCGGCGAGACTGCGTTCGTGTCTGCGGGCGGGCCGTCAATAGCTGCTGTAAAAGCAAGCACGCATGCTTATAAGCCAGTTTCTGTCTTGAGCGCAAAATGCGAAGGCATGGCTACGGCCTTTATTAACATATAGTAAAAGAGAGGGAGCTAACCAATGATGAACAAGACACCGATTCACTCTGAGAAGTGGAAGAATGCGGCAAGTATGAAGGAAGCACTGCCCTCAGTATGGGAAGCGCTGCAGGTTAAAGTGGATAGGATGATCAGGCAAATTGGCGCCAAATCACCGCATGTGGCTAAGGCAGATGGCATCTATGATGATATGCGGATCGATTGGTGGACGTCTGGTTTTTGGCCGGGAATCCTGTGGATTATGTACGATATGACTGGCAAAGAACATTACAAAGATGCGGCTTGGAGTTGGGATGAGCAATTTGAAAAAAAGATGATTGAAGCAAACAATTATCATCACGATGTAGGATTTCAATTTCTGCCGACGGCGGTTATCAAGTATAAGCTGACTGGTGATCAGGACGCAATGCGCCGAGGGCTCTTCGCGGCAAACTTCTTGGCAGGGCGTTTTAATTTGGCAGGGCGATTTCTCCGGGCCTGGAATCAGGATAAGATAGGTTGGTCAATTGTAGATTCATCGATGAATCTATCGCTGTTATTTTGGGCTGCGGAGGAGACTGCTGACCCGCGCTTTGCACAGATAGGCAGGGCGCATGCCAATACGGTAGTGGACCGTTTTATCCGTGAGGACGGTTCCGTGAATCACATTCTTAGCTTCGATCCTGGATCGGGCGAGTTCATTGAATCGCTTGGAGGGCAGGGGGCAGGACCCCAATCTTCCTGGAGTCGCGGGCAGGCATGGGCGCTGCATGGTATGGCTAACACGTACCGCTTCACGGGGGATGTGAACTATTTAAGAGCGTCTCAGCGAGTAGCGCATTATTTTCTAGCCTGCCTGCCCGATGATCAGGTGGCTCACTGGGACTTCCGCGCAGACGAATCGCCTGTGGGCATCCCGCGGGACACATCGGCTGCAGCCTGCGCCGCATCCGGTCTTCTTGAGTTGGCTGATGCGGTTCCATCTGCGGAGGGCGCACTTTATCGACGGGCAGCCGAACGTATTCTGTTTTCCTTAACCCAGAGCTATGCAACATGGGATCAACCCGAGCACGAGGCGATTCTCATTGAGGGTACGGGTAATTTCCCAGCCAGTCAGAACATTGATGTTTCATTGATCTACGGGGATTATTATTACGTGGAAGCCATTGCGAAGCTGCTTGGTTGGAAAAATCGTATTTTCTAGAAAAAGGCCTGTGAAAAGCTAAATTCATTATGAATTAGCAGATCGCAGGCCCATTGTATGTTCAATCGTCGTTGTATGAAGGGAGAGGATATATTCATGCCTACGTTGATTAACTTCAACTCACTTGTACCTGAGAAACAACGTCTTACTTTTTTGGGAGATAGCATAACGAATTCCGGCTTGTTTATTGCTTATATGGACGCCTATTTTCGTCAGCATATGCCTGAGAGAAACATCACGCTTATTAACCTGGGGGTAAACAGCGAAACCGTTTCAGGGCTAAGCGAACCCGACCATCCGTTCCCACGGCCCTGTCTACAGGACCGATTATCCACGGCTTTGGAGCAAAGTAAGCCGGACTGGGTTGTTATTGGGTATGGCATGAATGATGGGATTTATTCTCCATATTCGGAAGATCACTTCAAGGCTTACCAGGAAGGGATAAGGAAGGTTGTCTACGAGGTCAAACGCAGGGGTGTTAAAGCGATAGTGATGACACCGCCTCCGTTTGATGCGGCTTCCTTTGAGGGTGAATTGATTTTGTCCGGCAGCTATAGCTGGAAGACGCCTTATCGGAGCTATAACGAGGTATTGAAACGATACGCAGATTGGCTGCTGTCTCTTGGAAACGAGGTGGATGGAATCGTTGATATCTATCAACCGCTCTTGCAAAGCGTAGAAGCTGAAAGAAGGAAAGATCCCTCTTATCTGTCTGGAGATGGGATACATCCTAACGCCAAGGGGCATTGGGTTATGGCCAAAATATTGCTGGGCGAGCTGTTTAATATTACACTCGCACGGGAACCCGCCTATGTGGAGAAGCCGGAGGAAGACGCTTTTTTCACGATTGTACAAAATCGGCATTCGATCTTAAGCGCTGCTTGGAAAGAACACGTTGGGCATACGAATCCGAACAAAGACGAGGCTCTGCCGCTTCATGAAGCGATCCTTCGCAGCGCGGAGATGGATGAGCAAATAGGTCACTTGCTGAAAGAACAAAGTGACGCTATTATGGAGCAGCCCTTTGAGAACGGGGCAGTCCGTAAAGATTTTTATTTGAACGGTCGCGAAGCCGTGCTGATTTGCCCCCAAACGCCAGCCCCAGGCAGGCCCTGGGTATGGCGGGCTGAATTTCTAGGTGCTTTCGACTATGCTGACAGGGCGCTGCTTGAGGAAGGTTGGCACCTCGCGTATTATCGGCTTAGCCATATGTTTGGCTGTCCCTATGCAATTAGCCTCATGCATCACTTTCAGCAGCATTTGGAGATTAGCTACAACCTGTCTCCTCGAGCAGTTATGTTCGGGTTCAGCAGAGGGGGCCTGTATGCGATGAATTACGCGGCAGCCTATCCGAACAACGTGCGGCTCTTATATCTGGATGCGCCGGTTCTGGATATTCGAAGCTGGCCTGGCGGCAAGGGGCAGGGTCAAGGCTCACCGAAGGATTGGGAAAAATGCCTTGCTATTTATGGAATTAACGATGAGACGGCTAAAGGTTTTTATGGTAATCCGCTTGATCATATAGATAAAATTGCGAGTGCGCTTCTCCCGATTATGGTGGTAGTTGGAGATCGGGACCGAGTGGTTCCCTTTGAGGAGAATACAGCTATATTGGAAGCGCGTATTCGAAGCTTAAAGGGCAACATTCAAGTACTTGTTAAACCGGGTATCGACCACCATCCGCATAGTTTAGAAGATCCTGAACCGATTATTGAATTTATTAAAAAGCATTAAAAACCCCAAAATATGAAGGGATTCCATGCATCTGATCAACCCATTGCACCCTCTTCCGCACGAATTACCATAGACGCGCTAAACGTTAGCTATACTTACGGGAAGTCGCGTATTTCCCGATTCGTTGAGGCGCTAAAACAGAAATGTACCTCTTACTGTAACAATTTAGGTATAATGGTGATGAAAGCAGTTACAACATGGTGATGAGGGGTCATTCAGATGCGTCTTGCTCGAATTCGTTTTAACAAACGAAGTGTCATGGTTACTTGGCTTATATCTTATATTTCAGTGCTGTTTGTTCCGATTATTATTAGTGGTGTTTTATACGCTGCTGCCTGGCATGTCGTGGAATCGGAAGTCAATCGTGCGAACAATTCAGTTTTAGAGCAGATGGAGCAGGCGATTGACAACAGCCTTAAAGGGATCGAGCGGTTAAGTGTAGAAATCGCTCTCAGCAAACAAGTGACAGGATTCATGAATACGGTGAAGCCGCTGACGGATAGCGACTACTACGACTTGGTCAGCATCGCTAACGATCTGCGGGTATACCAAACAGCGAATGATTTTATCGAGCAAATTTACATCTTCTACCGGAACAGCGACACGGTTATATCCACTCGCGATCATACGGACAGCCGCAAGTTGTTCGAAGCGATACGTATGAAGGATGAGCTTAGCTACGAGGAATGGGCGCAATTTTTTGAAAAGCCATACATTCAAGAATATGCGCCCATCACGTTAAGAGAGGATGGCAATTCAGTTAAAGCTGTGATGTATGCCAAATCGGTCATTCTCGCTAATCCAGATCATCCAGGTGCGGTCATTTTATTTGTGATGAAAGATTCGAAACTGCTCGAGAATATTCCATCTGCCTCTAATAAGACCTCGATAGCGGTTCTAGATAAGGAAAACCGTCTGGTTGCTTCGACTGGCTTCAAACATAGACCGGACTTTCTGGATTACGATAAGTTCTCTGGGAAAAACGGTTTGTTTATCGGCACCGATTCTGGCAAACGGGCGGCCGTTTCCTACATAACCTCGGGCAGTACGGGGTGGAAATACATAGCGATGATTCCTGCTGAGCTGTTTGACGACAAAATGAAATACATGAAGAAGCTAATCTACGCCAGTATTTTATTAAGTCTTTTCATGGGCGGAGTGGTTACTTACTTGTTTTTGAGAAAAAATTATATGCCAATTCATCTCCTCATTCGGAGTTTTTCCGTAAAATCAGGTATTTCCTTTCATGAAGGCTCCAACGAATACGGATTTTTACAAGATACATTGAATCATACATTCGCAGAGAAAGAACAAATTGATAGACGGCTGCATCAGCATCGGGATGCCATCCGTTCACATTTTCTTCAGGGACTGCTGAAAGGCCGTTTGGAACAAAATGTTCCTGTGCACGAATCGCTGGTTGCCCATGATATTCGCTTGGCTTCGCCGCATTTCGCTGTGCTGCTGTTCCAAATCGAACATTTCGGTAAGCTTGAAATCAGTGATTATGCCGCTCCCCAGAAGGTAAGGATGCTTCATTTCATTATTATGAACGTGGCTGAGGAAGTCATCGGTAATCACAATCGCGCCTTCACTACAGAGATGGACGATCTGCAAGCATGCATCGTTAATTTCGGGTCAGAGCCGGATAAGGAAGAGCTGAAACGAGTGGCCATGCAGGTGAAATCGTATTTGCTCGATCACTTCCATGTTCACTTGACGGTGGCGATTAGCGGCATTCACCAAGAGATCTATGGGATTCCGACAGCCTATCAGGAGACGCTGGCTGCATTGGAGTACCGACTTGTTATGGGAAGCGGGGAAATTATCGGGTACGATGATTTACCGAGCTCTGAAACAGTACGGCAATCCAGGAGCTATTACTATCCGCTGCATGTGGAGCATCAGTTGATTAATTTCGTTAAGAGTGGCGATTATGAAAAATCGAATGCGCTTATCAATGAAATTATCGAAATAAATGTGTCGGATGCTTCCTTGTCCGTATCGCTCGCTAAGTGCCTCATGTTCGACTTGATCAGTACGCTGCTGAAAACGATGGATGAAATCGGGGCGAGCAGCAACAAACGAGAATTTATAGAGCGTGGGAATCAGGTTGATCGGTTGATAGGCTGCCAAACGATCAAGGAAATGAAGTTGCAAATCCGAGAGGTGCTGAATCAGGTGTGCCGATCCATCCAAGAAGACCGACAACAGGAGCATAATCAGCTTAGTCAGCATGTGATCGAGTACGTAATGAACAATTACAGTGACGAAAATCTTAACATCTCGCTGGTGGGAGAAAAGTTCGGGCTGACACCCTCTTATTTATCCAAGCAGTTTAAAGCACAGACAGGTGAAGCGCTTTTAGATGTTATCAGCAGAACGCGTTTGGCGGAAGCGAAGAGGCTGCTCTCGCTGCAAAAAATGACGGTGGCGGAAATTGCAAAAAAGGTCGGATATACCGATATCAATACGTTCAATCGAATCTTTAAGAAGTTTGAAGGGATAACGCCGGGCAAGTATAAGGATATTCAATGATGTTAATCCCAAACGGAAAAGTCGTACAAGCATGCTTGCGCGACTTTTTCGTTTTTAGATAGCGATTTCATGAATGAATGGTGGGCATTATCGATTTTAATGATGCAGTTTAGGTTTTAACGCTATCGGATTCAACCGTTTTCAATCGATAATAAAACCACGGTTCACCGAAGTGCGTTGGACCCATTTACAAGAGGGGGATTCACATGGAGAAATATGCTAAAAAGAAATCGATAAGTTTTGTATTAAGCGTGGTAGTAGCATCCAGTTTGTTCGGCGCGTGTTCCAATCAACCTACAAATGAAAGCGCGATCACATCTGCATCGACCTCGTCGAAGCCAACGACAGCAGGCAAGTACCCGATCAGCACGCAAGAAACGTTAACATCTTGGGAGCCGATGGACACGAACTTGTCTTCGTTCTTTCCTAATTTAGCTGAATCGCCTTTCGGTCTACAGTTGGAAAAAGAAACGGGCGTTAAAGTGAAATATACACATCCGGCTGACGGACAGTCGAAGGAGCAATTCAATCTGTTGATCGCATCCAATAAATTGCCTGATGTCATCGAATACAACTGGGGCGGCGGCGGTGGAGGGAGCGGGAGCTCTGTTTATCCGGGGGGGCCGGAGAAAGCGATCACAGACAAGGTTATTCTTCCGCTCAATGATTTGATTGACAAGCATGCGCCCAATTTGAAGAAATTGCTCCAACAAGACAAGGAATTAGACAAGATGATCAAAACGGACAGTGGGAAATATTACACATTTCCGATGATCCGTCCTGACAATGGATTAGTATTCAGGGGTCCAATGATCCGCAAGGATTGGCTTGATGAATTGAATCTTCAGGTTCCGACGACGATAGACGAATGGTATACGGTATTAAAAACGTTCAAAGAAAAAAAAGGTGCGCCCGCACCATTTACCGCCCAGTATACGAACGAGCTGAATATACAGGATGCATTCATCGGCGCCTACAAAACGGCCAACAGGTTCTATATCGATGATCAAGGGAAAGTAAAATACGGCCCCATCGATCCGCAGTTCAAGGAGGCTTTGATCTTGCTGCGTAAATGGTATGCGGAAGGGCTGCTCGATAAAGACTTTGCACTCAACACGGATTCCAAATCATTAGATAACAAGTTAATGAGTGACAGTGCGGGAGCAACCGTAGGTCTATTAAGTGGAGGTATGGGGAGATGGATGGATACCGGGAAGAAGAAAAATCCGAAATTCCAACTGGTTGCTGCCCCGTATCCGACCTTGAAACAAGGAGAACGCGCCTTCATTGGACAACGTGATTTCAAGTACAATCCGCTCGCTAGTAAAGCGGTTTCGGGTGATACGAAGAACGCCGAGCTCGCGGTTAAATGGTTGGATTATGCTTACGGTGAAAAAGGCAGCCTGCTGTTCAACTTCGGCATTGAAGGTGAAAGCTACAAGATGGACAACGGCGTGCCTAAATTTAGCGAGAAAATTACCAAAAATGAGAAGTTTAATCTTCAACAAATGGTATCCCAGTATACGAAGCCGAACGGTCCATTTCTCGGAGATAATAGAAAGAACTTCAACACGTTCAAGGAGCAGGATGAAGCTATCCAAATTTGGGGTGCAACTGACGCTGTTAAACATGTAATGCCCCTATTCATCACACCAACTGTAGAAGAGAGCAAGGAAATGGCCAAATTGAACACGGCGATTACCAGTTATAAAGAAGAAATGTTCGTGAAGTTCGTAATGGGTAAAGAGCCCATCGAGAAATTCGATGAGTATGTAAATCGGATTAAAGAAATGGGTATCGACAAAGTAACGAAAATTAATCAAGAGGCATTCGATCGCTATAATAAGCGCTAAAAATCATCATGGCGTCTTGCAGGTCAATAAGAACGCTTGGTTGGCAGCCATAATTGCCTGCAAGGAGCTAGCCGATGGATAGAGAGGGAGAGATCCAATGAAAGCAATCAACCATGAAGCTGTCATCTCTTTCATACCTAAAAAGAGATCCCAACTTGGGATATGGACGGATATTCGAAAAAATAAACTGCTCTATGTCATGCTGCTACCCGTGCTGCTCTATTATGTGATATTCCATTATGCACCGATGTATGGAGCCATTATTGCCTTTAAGGATTTTTCTCCGCGACTAGGTATATGGGGGAGCGAGTGGGTGGGATTTGAGCATTTTCAAACGTTCTTTACTGGCCCCTATTTTTGGAGGACGATAAAAAATACGGTTCTGATCAGCGTCTACCAGCTAGTGTTCGGATTCCCGGCGCCCATCGTATTGGCCCTTCTTCTTAATGAGGTGAGACATGCCTTATTTAAACGTACGGTGCAGACTGTTACCTATATGCCGCATTTCATTTCACTTGTTGTCATTTGTGGCATCATTAAAGATTTCACCACTAGCGATGGCGTAATTAACGACCTGGTTGTTTTTTTCGGTGGGGAACGAACCACCTTTCTACTTGAACCGAGCTTTTTTCGTTCTGTGTACATATCCTCGGGTGTTTGGCAGCATATTGGCTGGGGAACGATTATCTTTTTGGCTGCTTTGACCGGAATTGATCAGGAGCAGTATGAAGCGGCGAAAATAGACGGTGCCGGCAGATGGAAGCAAATGACGAATGTGACGCTTCCTAGTTTGATGCCGACAATCATTATTCTGCTCATTTTGGAGATCGGACGGATGATGAATGTCGGATTCGAAAAAATCATTTTGCTTTATAATCCAGGCACGTATGAAACAGCAGATGTGATCTCATCTTATGTGTACCGGGTTGGCTTGCAGGATTTCAATTACAGCTTTAGTTCGGCGGTCGGTTTGTTTAACTCTATGATCAATTTCGTTCTGCTAATTTGTTCTAACTGGTTAAGCCGTAAATTCAACAATACGAGCTTATGGTAGGGAGGAGGGTCTACATGCTGAATCGGGTGACTGCTTCGGAGAAAAGCTTCGATTATATGAATATGATTTTTTTGACCTTTCTTATGGTCATAACCATATATCCGCTTGTATATGTTGCGCTGGCTTCGGTTAGCGACGCTGGAGCTCTGATGGGTCATAAAGGTATATTATGGCGACCACTCGGATTTTCACTCGATGCCTATACAAATGTGTTTCGGAACGCCATGATCCTGAGAGGATACGGGAACACGTTTTTTGTCGTACTGATCGGTCTTGCGCTCAATATTGTACTTACTGCTTTTGGGGCGTATGCGTTATCGCGCAAAAGCTTGGCATACCGCCGGCCGCTTATGCTGTTTATCGTGTTTACAATGTTTTTCAGCGGAGGGTTGATTCCTTTATATTTGACGATCAAAGGGGTAGGACTGGTAAATTCGCTATGGGCGCTCATTATCCCTCAAGCGATCAACACGTTTAATCTCATTCTCATGAAAACGGCGTTCGAAGCGATTCCTGATGCTTTGGAAGAATCGGCCAAGATAGATGGGGCGAACGATTTTGTTATTCTGTTCCGGATTATTTTACCGCTTTCTATGCCCGTTATTGCTGTTATGCTGCTGTATTACGGCGTCAGCCATTGGAACTCTTGGTTCAACGCGATGATTTTCATACAGGATCGATCGCTGTATCCACTTCAGCTGGTGCTGCGCGAAATTTTGCTTCAAGGGGAAGCGAGTTCGAACTTAGGGGCCTCCGACGGAGCTTCCGCGATGCTGTCGGTTACACTGAAGTACGCAACCATCATTGTAGCGACGGTGCCGATTCTGCTCGTGTATCCGTTCCTTCAAAAATATTTCGTTAAAGGCGCGCTTATCGGAGCGATTAAAGGATAACGGATAACGGATAACGGATAAAGGAAGGAGCATGCAATGAACGACGTGGAGACAGCAAAAATGGCGTTGGATGTACCATGGGAGCATTTTATGGACAACAATGACATGGAGTGGGTCGTTAAGCCAGTCAGCTGGGATGAAGGCGCCTTTATTGGCAATGGTTCGATCGGCGCGATGGTTTATGGGGAGGAAAATGCGAAAAAACGTCATGTGCTCCGCTTTGTTACGGGTCGCACAGATGTGACGGCAAGCCGAACGGACAGACCGGGATTCCCACCGCGCGTACCGATCGGTGAGCTTAACCTCGAGATGGAAGGCATGATCTATCACCCAACGAGCCTCCGGGTGGACTTATGGAACGCGGAGCTGCGCGCGACTTTGACGACGACACGGGGGGAGGTAAGGCTCCGTTCTATTGTCCATAGCATGAAACCGATTATGGCCGTCGAGATCGAGACATCGGAAGGAGAGCTCGGTACCCAGTATGCATGGTACGCCTATTCAGAAGTGGATCATGTGCTGAAAAATGCAGACGGTTTTAATTTAAATCAATATATGCCTCCTGTAGAAGTGGAAAAGTTGGATGTGCACGGAGTGAACGTATGCATTCAGCGATATTCGCCAGAGGAAGGATGTGTGAGCGCGTGGAAGGAAATTCAAACGTCTTCGAATCGTAAGGTCTGCTTTATGACGATCTCCAAAGGCCATGATGAAGCCACGATTATAGAGGCTGTGGAAACGGTTATTCAGGCTTCCGACGCAGATTTCGACCAATGGGTACAAGCTCATCGTCAGTGGTGGCAAGAATATTACCAGCAAAGCTTCGTCTCGATACCAGACGAACGTCTCCAAAGCTTTTACTGGATTCAAATGTATAAATTGGCTTCAGCTACGAGAGCGGATAAGCCAATGATCGATAATCAAGGACCATGGCTTACTTCAACTCCTTGGCCGGGGGTATGGTTCAATATGAATGCACAAATGAGTTATTCGCCAGTCTATACGGCCAATCGACTGGATATAGGGACATCGCTTGTTCGTACATTAGATGAGAACCAGGAGAATCTAATCAACAATGTGCCGGAGTCCTGCCGGTACGACTCCGCAGGACTCGGCCGCAGCTGCAGCTATGATTTGCGGGCCGAGGTGGATGATGAAGTTGGAAATTTGATCTGGATTTGTCATAATGTATGGAGGCAGTATCGGTACTCCATGGACGATGTGATGCTGAATAACGTCTTATTCCCCCTATTGCGCAGAAGCGTGAATTATTATCTTCACATCCTAGAAGAAGGAGACGACGGTTGTCTGCATTTGCCGCCGACCATATCACCTGAATACGGCTCATTTATGCAGACGAGAGTAAGCGACTGCCACTACGATCTCGCTTTGCTGCGCTGGGGCTGCGCAACGCTTCTGGAAATCTGTGATCGGCTAGGGGAAAACGATCCACTTATCGGCAAGTGGAAGGAAGTTCTGGAAAGACTGACTCCGTTACCTGTTGATGAATCTGGCTATATGATCGGCAAAGACACACCGCTCGCATACGGACACCGGCATTTTAGCCATCTTCTAGCCATTTTTCCGCTGCATTTGATCGCTTGTGACCGTGAGGAGGACCGAGATCTGATCGCAACCTCACTTCGTCATTGGATCGGGAAGGAAGGCGACTTGCGGGGCTTCAGTCTTACAGGTGCTGCTTCCATCGCAGCCACACTCGGTCGGGGCAATGAGGCGTTACGGTATTTGCAAGCCCTGATGTTGATCATTAAGCCGAACACGATGTACAAGGAAGCAGGTCCGGTTATCGAAACGCCGCTTGCTGGCGCAGAAGCGATCCACGACATGCTGCTTCAGAGCTGGGGCGGAAAGATACGGGTATTTCCGGCAATGCCACACGAGTGGCGTGAGGCAGCTTTTGATAACCTGCGAACGGAGGGGGCTTTCTTGGTCAGCGCGATGCGCTTTGATGGTGAAACCCAGTTTATCCGAGTGAAGAGCTTGGCCGGAGAGCCATGCGTAATGAGGACGGGCTGGAAGGGTGTTGTCCGCTGGAAGAAAACGGGGGCCAACGCAGTGGAGCAAACTACCTATTTAAATGCAAGCATAGACGAAATTGTATTGGATTTGAGAAAAGGAGAAGAAGTCATCATGTACCAGGGCAACGTGGCACCCGATCTGCGAATTCGCCCCGTAGAATCCGAACGAAAGGTGGTTCGTTATTTCGGAGGACATAAGCCTTGGCGTCTTTATGAATTGTAGAGGAAATGAAAATGCAGGGCTATTTTGGGTTATGAGGGGGTGCTGTTTCGATTTTAATGAATAATTAACATTAATGAAGATTTACAATCACAGTGGTTCATATACAATTGGACGTAGAGTGCGCACTCTACGAGTTGAAACGTTTTAAATATGAGAGTATTGGTTAAAGGACTTATGAATTCATGTAAAGAGAGGGCGTGTAACAATGAGAAAAGGTAAACAGGCAGGCGCTGTCATTTTGTTCATTTGTTTATTGTTTAGTATGATCCCTGTTTCTGGCTATGCGGCAGACACCAAATTGTTGGTCGCACCGTCTGGCGTTACTGCTAGCGCGGATGATGGGAACGTGCCGGCCAATACGGTAGATGGAAGCTTAACCACACGTTGGTCTGCTAACGGTAATGGACAATGGATCAAGTTCGATTTAGGTTCGAATAAGAAGGCTGCTTTTATTAAAATAGCTTTTTTATCCGGGGATACGAGAACATCCAGCTTCGATATTCAAACGTCCGTTGACAACGTGAATTTTACGACAGTTAAAGCCAACGTGACTAGTAGCTTAAAGGCAGATTTACAGACCTTTGACTTTCCTGATGTCGACCAAGTCCGTTATGTGCGCGTTGTTGGACATGGGAACTCTGTCAACACATGGAACAGTTATAACGAGGTAGAAATTTACGGTGTTGGCGTCGACACGGGTGTAGTTCCAGTTTCCAACTCCCAAGAATTAGTTTCTGCTCTTAGCAAAGCGAGTGCTGGAACAACGATTGTGCTTGCTAACGGAACCTACACACAAAACGGCCCCTTTATTGTGAGCGGAAAAAACGGCACAGCAAATAGCCCCATTACAATTAAAGCAGCTAATCGGGGAATGGCAATTATTTCAGGCGGGGCATCTCTGCAAGTTCAGAACTCGTCCTACGTGCATGTCGAGGGTTTGAAGTTTACGAATTCAGGTCATACGGGCCTCCTCTTAGATGGATCCAACAACATTCGGGTTACCCGTAATTTATTTGCCCTACAGGCATCTGGAGGAGCCTTAATCTGGCTTCAGGTTAGCGGGGTCAATAGCCACCATAATCAAATCGACCACAATGACTTCGGTCCAAAGAGCGACACGGACCCGCTCATTGCTTATCAAGGTGATGGAGATGGGAACATTTCGCAGCATGACGTGATCGAATACAACTATTTTCATGATGTCGGTCCGTGGGTTGCTAACGGTAAAGAAACGATACGCCTTGGTTTATCGGGAATCTCATTATCTAACGGGGACAATACCATCCAGTACAATCTGTTTGAGAACTGCGATGGCGAGCCTGAAATCGTTTCTGTGAAAAGCAGCAACAACACGGTACGTTATAATACGTTCAAAACCTCGAAAGGAGGGCTTACCTCAAGACACGGTCATAACAACGCATTTTACGGGAACTTCTTCCTTGGTGATGGCGTAGAAACGGAACAGGCAGGTATTCGGATTTACGGAAACGACCATAAGATTTACAACAATTACATGGAAAATCTGACTGCTAGCGCTATCATTCTTGATAATGGTAATTTTGACGGCGGTTCGGGCGGGTATCCTCCAAATCCAACACCCGATGATTTGAGAGCGCAGTGGAAAATTTACCGCGCACAGGTCGTCAACAATACGATTGTTAACAGCTCGACGGGTATTATTGTTGGTTCCGGTAAAGCCTATGCTCCGCAGGATAGCAGAGTGGCTAATAATATCGTGCGAAATTCGGCAGGTACCCTTTATAACGAAGTTGTAACCACCAACACCATTTTCGAAGGAAACATCGGGTTCGGCAGTACAGTGAGTAATAAATCCCGAGCTGCTTCCGAGATTTGGGGGATAAATCCGTTATTTACAACCGTAAACGGTTTGCAAAAATTATCCTCTACGAGCCCAGCGATCAACGCTGCCAAAGGAACCTACACGTATGTTACGGGGGATATGGATGGAGAAGCTCGCTCTACCAATGATATTGGAGCGGACGAGCGCTCATCAAGCACAGTTTTCGCGAATCATCCTCTGGTGAGCACAGAGGTTGGACCAAACGCACCTTAAGTAACCAATGCTCGCAAGAATGAAAAGGTGTTCAACTTGGAAGAGTTGTCCCGAAAGAATCCTGTGTTTAAGGGCTATCCCAAAAGGACCTGAAACGGTCAAAGGGATAGTCCTTTTTCTTATGTCGGGCATTTGCATGAAAATGGCCTGCTTTTTTGTGAAAACAACACTAAAAGCCCCTACGTAGGGGCTTTATCATGATTTCCGCCGGATGCGGAGAGGAGCGACAAATCAAGCAAGGGACTCTTTGACCGCAGGTTCGGTTAGCTTGTAGCCAACGTTCCTGATCGTCATAATATATTCCGGATTTCGCGCATTGTTCTCAATTTTATCGCGTAAATGAGAAATG
The DNA here is from genome assembly GCF_010820665.1 of Paenibacillus sp. SYP-B3998. Lineage (GTDB taxonomy): Bacteria > Bacillota > Bacilli > Paenibacillales > NBRC-103111 > Paenibacillus_E. The sequence continues at coordinate 199,382 of NZ_JAAIKC010000008.1, forward strand.
TGCACATCGACGATACGCGTATCACCTAAGAAATGGTAATCCCACACACCGTGAAGCAATTGCTGTCGGCTTAGTACTTTCCCGCGATGCTTGCATAGGAATAACAGAAGCTCGAATTCTTTTGGTGTTAGCTCAATAGGAGCGCCATTGACGGTAACTTCCCGTTGATCCGCCTTAATTGCGATTTGACCAATCGTGATAGGGGCGTTCTCTGTTGTAGAAGGCAGTGTTTGAATACGACGCATAATCGCCTGGATGCGTGAAATTAATTCTTGAGGACTGAAAGGCTTCGTCATATAATCGTCGGCTCCGTTATCGAGTCCAGCGATTTTATCCGTAAGGTCTTGCATGGCCGTCAACATAATAATCGGTACGAGGTTATTCTGATTTCTAAGTTTACGGCATACTTGGAAGCCGTCCATCTTAGGCAGCATTAAATCGAGAACGATTAAATCGGGACGGAACGTTTGAATAGCTTCAAATACGGCCTCTCCATCAAATACACAATGCACCTCAAAGCCCACAAGCTTTAGGTTAAATTCTATGAGCATGGAGATTGAAGGCTCGTCATCCACGACTAATATTTTCTTTTTCATCGATTGGTTAGCTCCTTTTATCGAATGATAACTCTATTATCGCAGGACTCTATCATCGACATATTAAGATAAAGTTAACGCAGTGTAAAATTGATTTCCAAGTTGTCTTATAATAGGATAGAGTGTGAGGTGAAATTCACAGCTATGGCTTTTCATATTGTATTAGTAGAACCTGAAATTCCAGCCAATACAGGCAACATTTCGCGTACCTGCGCGGCTACGGGAACCCATTTGCATCTAGTTAGACCTTTGGGCTTCTTAACGGACGATAAGACGTTGAAACGGGCTGGACTGGATTACTGGCATTCCGTTAAGCTTGAGTATCATGATTCGTTTGAGGAAGTGAGGCAGGCTTATCCTGAGAATCGATTTTTCTTTGCCACTACGAAAGCGGAGAAGTGTTACACTGATTTTACATTTCAAGATGGTGATTTCTTCGTGTTCGGTAAAGAAACCAAAGGACTCCCAGAACAGTTGCTCCGCGCCAACCCTGATACCCTGCTGCGATTGCCGATGTCCGATGCGGTAAGATCGTTAAATTTATCCAACTCCGCAGCCATTATGTTGTACGAAGGGCTGCGTCAAACAGGCTTTATTGGACTTACATGAGTGATTATCGGATAAAAAAAGTGTTTAAATCGAGGTAACGCTTTAAAAAGAGAAAGTTTCATTTTGAAAATAGAAGGATTTTCTTTCAAAACGGCGAATAGGTACGGTATAATGCGTATAGATATGCTATTATAGTTCTAGAAGCATGGAAAACGTGAGCGGAAGAGAGGTGAAGTCCTGTGATGAAACCAGCCGGTGTTGTTCGTAAAGTAGATCAATTAGGACGTATTGTGTTGCCTAAATCGCTAAGAAAGCGATACCAAATGAACGAAGGTGATCCAGTAGAAATTCTCGTGCAAGGCGACCATATTATTCTAGAAAGATATCGTCCTAAGTGCGTGTTCTGCGGGAACATGGATGGGGTCAGCGATTTCAAAGAGCGCCATATTTGTAGTATGTGTAGTGCTGAAATGAATATGCTGAAAGCCAGAGTATAAGCAACAAGCAAAAAGCATCGCTTTTCCCTAGGGAGAGGCGATGCTTTTTTTTTTTGGTGTATAGCATGTTGTTTTGACTTACAGCCCTTTTGTCTTATCTTCGTTATAGGAAGCCGTCATCATAGCGACGATAAATAACAAGAAAACGGTATTAACGAGCCAAAATGTTGTTGATAATCCAAACATGTGCTGCACCTCCTACAGGGTTTGAAGAACGAAAATTCATATAGTTAGAATTTATTATACCCCAATGCTCGAATAAAAAGAAACAAATAAAATGTGAATTTTCGTTATTTGAAGAAAAGGAAGTGTGTCGCTAAGGGCCGCAGCTTTCCATCAGATGGACGGTTAATGACGCTTCCATTGAAAATCAAGGTAGAGGAGCCGCCTCCATCGAGATTATAAGCGTCGGTTATCCCTAACTGCTGCAGCTTGTCCTGCAGCTCTGCTAGGGTGGCGCCGGAATTTCCGCTCTCGTCATATCCATCTGTGACGATGAATAGCAGTTGGTCGTTCTTATAATTAGCCATAATGGTTCGGGCAGCGCGGGCTGGCGAGCTTTGCCACTGATAAGGAATCGACGTCTTGCTGCCATTTTTGAGCAGGGTAGGAACGAAGGTCGAACCCATCAACGGGTCTAGTTTGTCCAAATCGGCTTGGCTTGCGAACTTACCGCCGATCAGCTTACGATCTTTATTTAAACCAATAAAGATTGTATCGTTATTGCTTGGAAAAAAGCCATTCAAATATTTACCGTTAATGACTGTTGTGTCAAGGGGAAAGCGTCTACCCCTGCTGTCATCCGCGAAGCCGCCAGCATTCACCCCAGCGACGGCGCCGTATCGTTGAACAGCATCCAAGGTTGTTTCGCTCGATCCCATTTTGTCCTTACCAAGAACAAGCTTAATCCCTTTATCGCTCTTGAGGTTTACTTTAAGCGCATAGCCTTTGTAGTTGCTTTCGCTCAGTGTAAACAATTTAAGGTCGATGTTCCCAGAGGCAGCTTGCTTCATTGGGCTGCCTAGCTTCGCTGTAATACGAGAATCATAGATAAGACCAGGTCTGGCTGCTTGTGCGGCAGCGTTTTGAAGCATACCCGAAACTTCTGCGGTACTTTTCTCATATAATTCAAAATATTGCTGAATAATCGTCTTGGTCTGAACAGCTTCGACATTTGCTTTAACCAGCTTATTGTCTAAGGTAGACGCCTCTTGGTGAAACGAGAATGTAGCGGAGCCCCCCAATTTGAAGGTAGTAATAGGTACGCTCGCACTAGCGAAGAGCAACCAAATGAGCATGCCGAGAAAAGGGGCACAAGCTAGTAAGAAGACACGATTTATTTGCTGGATGGAAGTCATTATTTCAACACATCCAGATTTTTTTGCAGTTCTTCGAGTTTCTTTTTCACATCAGCAAGCTGAGTATAAAGCTGGTTGCTGTTATCGGTCTTACTGTTGGCGCTATCCTTGGTGAAAGCGAGCAGTTCGTTGAGTGAGTCCACTTTGGTTTGCAGGGCTTTCATGTCAGTCGTAACGCTTTCTTTCAATTGCGAGACTTGCTTTTGATAGTCTTCTTGAATAACGGTTAATTGCTGCTGGGTTTGCTGTGCGATATCGGCTGCGATTTTCTGTCTCAAATGCTCAGTGTATAGCATAGCTGCTGCCACTCCGATTGCGATTAGCAGGGCCCAGCCCATGAATAAATACAAGTACGTTTTCCTTTTTACTTTTGTGGTTTTCGTCGTGCGCGGAAACGTTGCTGTATTCGTTTCGATGGGCATATTCATGTAAATCACCTCTATTTGCTAGTATACCATATTCCAATTTTTTTACAGAATTTTAGATGGATTTCGAGCTTTTTCGGTATTCGTTAGGAGAGAGTCCTTCTTGTTTCTTGAATACTTTACTAAAGTACTTTTCATCCTGGTAGCCCACCATTTCGGCGACTTGTGAGATCCGAAGATGAGGATTGCGCAGCAGTGTCTTCGCTTTATCCATACGTATTTGACCTAAGTAATCGGATAAATTGACTTCAAACTCCTGCTTGAACTTTCTTGAGATATACTCGCGGCTGAGGAAGAAGCGGCTGGAGATATCTTGAAGCGTAATATCCTCGTGGTAATGCTGATCAAGAAAAGCAGCGATTTCGAAAATGATATTTTTATCCTTCTGTTGATGCTGAAGCAGTAATTTGGACAGCTGCAGCATGCTGCGTGTGAGCTCCTGTTGCCAAAGCGTCAGCGACAATATCCCATGCTCATCGAGTGGAACGATCATGCTGGACGGCTCATCTGCGAGCATCATTTTAACCTCGTCCTCATTTTTGCGCGGGAAAAATTCCTGCACCCAACGACGCTTCATTACAGTATATTCACGCCACCAATGATCCAACTGCTCAAACGTAATGGTATCGCTCTGTTTGACGGCGTCGATCCACTGTTGAACAGATTCTTGGATCTTCTCCATGCTGCCGCTGCGAATAGCCAGATGGATTCGCTCTTCATAATGGCTGAAGGCGAGAGCGCGATGCACGGACTTAGCGCTTGGTGTAAGTGTACTGTGAATCCAAGTGTCCTTACTCATGAGATTTCGCTGGCGTAAAGCTTCCCTCGCCTCTTGATAGGATAGCAACAAGTCAGATGGAAAAGGGTGCGAGCGACCAATGCCGAAATCTACGCGACTTCGTAGCGTTACGCGCATACCTTCATTAATCTTCGTAAGGATCGCTTCAGCCTCTTGCTGATCCTTCCATAGAAACAATACGATCTCGTTATCACTGTTCCAGTAACGGAAGGCGAAGCCTCGCTGCTTGCTGCTCAGAAACTCGTTACAGATATTGACCAGCGAGAAGAGAAGGAGGTCCAGGTTATGGCTGAACTTGTTCTTCAAGCTGCGTTCCATCGTATCCAGTGAAAGGATCGCTACACGGCATTGCGTGATGTTGCGTGACAGGCCAAGCTCCTTGTCTAGTTGATCAGCAGAACCGTCATAGGTGGAGGGCTCCGCAATCAAATTCGAGAGCAATTTGTCCCAATAGACAGGTTTAATTTGGTTCATTTCAATATTGCGCTCACGATTTACATGTCGATGTTCCTCCTCTTTGGTCCAGGCGAGTATAGCTTTAGCCAAGGCTTCATTCAATTGATCGGCATCGATAGGCTTGAGGATATAATCGGTGCCGCCATATTTGACCGTGTGACGCAACAGGGAGAAGTCGTCGTGACCGCTAATTACGATTGTTTTGCTGTTAGGGGCATTGACATGCAGCCACTCGAGAAGCTGAACCCCATTCATAACGGGCATCATCATATCAGTCATAATGATTTCGGGTTTATCACGTACGATCTGTTCCATAGCTGCTTCGCCATCAGAGGCTTCTAAGATTGTCACTATCCCGTGATGCTTCCAATTGACGAGCAGGCGGATTGCATCGCGTACGTGTCTTTCATCGTCCACAATTAATACTTTCATTCGTTTACTTCCTTCTGCATGGGAATCTTGATGGTGATTTTCAAGCCATGTGGGTTGGTTGGACTGATCTCTAGCTTGGCATCATCGGTAAAATACAATTGTATCCTCGTTAGCACATTGCTGAGGCCGATGCAGGCTTCATCCGTGATGGAAGGCGCATGAAGTCGGCTTCTCACCTCACGCATTCGTTCTTCTGTCATGCCAATTCCGTTATCTTCAACAACGATCATCAGAATATTTCCAGTTTCCTCTAAAATGTTCGCCGAACGTATACATAATAAGCCCGTATTTTGGCTAGGTTTAAACCCATGCTTGAAATAATTTTCAACAAGGGGCTGCAGGATCATTTTGGGTACGGAAATTGACTTGGTGCTTTCTTCAATCTCAAAGACGATTTCAAACTGGTGATCAAAACGTTGCTTTTGCAACTCCAAATAAGAATTAACATGATCGATCTCTTTGCGTAATGGAACGACAGAATCACTTGTGTTCATGCTATAATGCATCATTTTCGCTAGGGATGAGATTAATCCATATACTTTTGGCGCATCATGCTGTAAAGCTAGTGTTCCAATGGACTGAAGGGCATTATTCAGAAAATGCGGATTGATTTGCGCTTGCAAGGCCATAAGTTGATTCGACTTATTGGCGAGCTCTAGCCGGTATTCGCGCATGACCATTTGATTCAAATCCTGCATAAGGCCATGGAATCGGTTGGCCAGAATACCTAGCTCATCCGTACGGGCAAGCTCGATATCCGCGTTCATCTGTCCGGCTTGGATACGTGTAATGTAACGAATAAGCTTCTTAATGGGTGCTGTGAAACGAATGCTAATATAAATGGTTCCTGCAATCACAATCACGAGAAACAGGGTCAAAACAAAGGAATTGATCAAAGTCAACTGTCTTGCGTTCTTCGTTAATTGCTCATAAGGAAGCCTTTTTACGATGATCCAATCCACAGAATCGGTTTTCATCTTCTCGTAAACATTTACGCCAGCATAGATGCCTTTGGTCCATTCGTAGCTGCCATTTTCAGTCTGGCTATGGATGGCCTCATTTCCCCAGTTGCCCTCTAAAGGATGGCCCCATTGAGAGGGATCAGGACCGAATACGACGAGGCCGGAATCATCAAGAATATACAGTTCTTCTTGGTCATGGGTGTACAGATTTTTGCATATTTCAGAAATCAAATCGAGATCGAGATCGATAACAAGCTCGCCGATTGAGCTATTGTTCGGTGAATACATGATTTTCCGATGCATAGATAGAACAGGTGAAGGAGCAAAATAGACAGTAAGTGGAATGCCATAGTTATTGCTTTCATGGGTAGTTTCGAAATAAACGACCTTATTTTCGGGAAAAGGACGTAAATTTTCGTATTTACCGCTTGAACTTTTAGTTATTTCATTAACGACAAGATAGGAACGGTCACTCACACCTGCATAAAGATAAACCTGTTTGAATTCTTTAATCGAATGGGCCATTACTTGTAGCCCAACCTTGATGTCCTTTTCATCCGAAATATCGAATTCCCGTTGTCTCTCTAAGTAGTTGTATAGCTTTTCATTTGTATAGAGGGTAAGGGATGCCTGGGTAACGCTATTCAAGTAGTTAATGAGATTGGTTTTGCCTTGTGAAATCAATACGGCGTTGTTCGTGATTGTATCCTCTGTTACTCTCTGTTTCGTGAAAAAATAGGAAACGACAATGGATGTCAGGAACGGAATCAAAGTGGCAAACAGTAAAAAAAGAATCAATTTATTTCGAATGCTGTTGCGGATCAGGGAACATCAACTCGGTTTCTTATGGGTTGTTTTTTCCCTACATTGTAGCAGGAGAGGTCAACAAATTCCACCTAATGCGTCACGATTATCTGTGTTTTAGAAGAAGCAAGGTATTTATACTTAGTATAAAGTTACCTAATCGTAAGGGGGAAAATTCCCATGAAAAACAACAAAGGTATAGCAGGACTTCTCCAGCAATGGGTATTCGTTGGCCCGGCGCTGATCTTTTTCGCGCTAATTGTCGTCGTTCCTTTTCTAATGAGTATTTATTATTCATTTACGGAATGGAATGGTGTGACAACAACTGTGAAGTTCAACGGCTTGGACAATTTCAAACACATTCTGTTTGAGGATACGGATTACCGCAATGCGTTCTGGTTTACAACACGTATAACCGTGACGGATGTGATTCTTACGAATCTCGTCGGATTTCTTCTCGCTCTCTTGCTCACGCAAGCTTTGAAAACCAGAAATGTACTACGTACCATTTTCTTCATGCCGAACGTAATCGGTGGGCTTTTGCTCGGTTTCATTTGGCAGTTTATTTTCGTCAAAGGCTTTGGGACGTTAGGCGATTTGACGCATATCGGTTTCTTCCAGCTGCCGTGGCTCGGTGATGCGCCTACTGCCTTCTGGGCAATCGCTATCGTTAGTATATGGCAAGGCTCCGGTTACTTAATGATTATTTATATCGCGGCACTTTCCAATGTGCCCAAGGATATGGTTGAAGCGGCTTATATTGACGGTGCTACGCGTCTTCAAGTGCTGAAGAACATTATCATTCCGCTCATTATGCCCGCTATTACGGTATGTTTGTTCCTAACCATTTCGTGGAATTTCAAAATGTTCGACCTGAACTTCTCCTTGACCAAAGGCGGACCATTCAATTCGACGGAATCCGTTTCTATCAATATTTATCAAGAAGCGTTCCGGAACAATCATTATGGTTTAGGTACAGCCAAAGCGTTAGTATTCTTCATTGTAGTGGCCATTATATCGACCATCCAAGTCATGTACACGAAACGCAAGGAGGTTGAAGTGTAATGGAGAACGTTAAGAAATATTCAGGACGACTGTTTACGCTCGAAGTTTTGGGCATCGTGCTTGGCATTCTATTCTTGATTCCTTTCTACTTCGTGATTGTAAACTCACTAAAGACATTTCCGGAGCTAGCAGCCAATACGGCAAAGCTTCCCAAAAGTTTATACTTCGATAACTATATGAAGGTATGGACGATTATGAAGTTTCCGAGCGCCTTCTTTAATTCTTTAGTTGTTACGGTGCTTAGTAATGTTGGGCTTGTCGTCATTAGCTCCATGGCGGCCTATCGTATGGTGCGTAAAACAAGTAAATTCAACAACTTTGTATTTCTAGCATTCGTTGCTGCCATGGTAATCCCGTTCCAATCCATTATGATCCCGCTTGTGCGTGTAGCAAGTCAAGTCGGTCTTATGGACAGCAAGTACGGTTTAATTATTTGTTATTTTGGATTCGGCGTATCGCTGAACGTGTTTTTATATCACGGCTTTATTAAGTCTATTCCCTTAGAAATTGAAGAATCTGCCACTGTCGATGGTTGCTCGCCGTATGGTGTGTTCTGGCGAATTGTTTTTCCGCTTTTGAAGCCCATGTCTACAACGGTCATCATCCTAAACAGTTTATGGATTTGGAACGATTACTTGCTGCCTTCGCTTGTCTTGAATAATCCAGATCTGCGAACGATTCCGCTTGCTACTTTTTCTTTTTTTGGTCAGTACACGAAGCAATGGGATTTGGCCCTGGCAGGCTTGACACTTGGCGTATTGCCTATCGTTATTTTCTTCCTTGCGATGCAGAAGCACATCGTTGAAGGGATAACTGCGGGTTCCGTAAAAGGTTAAAATTATTGCGAAATAGTTCAAGATCTTCCACCTTTATGTTCAATATTCTCTGTGTTCTGGGTTTAAGTAAGTGTTTACAATAAACCATGTAAGCTGTTAAGAAGCAGCTCGTCCAAAGAAATTGCCTGTTGGCGATTGACGGATTTAAACCAAAAAAAGGGAGGCAATACATCAATGAAAAAACTGACGATGCTCAGCATGGCGGCTGTACTCACACTATCTGTGGTCGCGGCGGGTTGTGCAAAAAAAGAAACAACTCCGGCGCCCTCGGCTTCAGCAGGTACAACAGCAACTACGCCAGCTACAGGCGGTAAACAAGTTACAATAAAAATGTTCCAATTCAAAGTAGAGATTGCTGATCAATTAGGCAAACTCATTCAAGAATATCAGAAGCAAAATCCGAACGTGAAAATTCAAGTGGATACAGTTGGCGGCGGCGCAGACTATGGCGCAGCATTGCTCGCTAAGTTTAATTCAGGCGATAAACCGGATATTTTCAACAATGGCGGTTTCTCAGATCTGGATAAATGGATTGACAATCTCGAGGATCTTTCCGATCAGCCTTGGGTGAAGGATCTCGTAACCGTTGCGAAAGAGCCGATGACCAAGAACGGCAAGCTGTACGGTCAACCTTTGAATTTGGAAGGCTATGGCTTTATTTATAACAAAGATTTGTTTGCAAAAGCCGGTATTACTGAGCTTCCCAAAACTTATACGCAATTGGAAGCGGCTGCTAAGAAATTGCAGGATAGCGGAGTTACACCTTTCGAAACAGGCTATGGCGAATGGTGGGTCCTTGGTAATCACTTCGTAAACTTACCTTTTGCTTACCAACCTGATCCGAATGCCTTCATCGATGGCTTGAACAAAGGCACGGCGAAAATCCCAGGTAACGAAGTATTCAATAAATGGACCAATTTGTTCGACTTGCAATTGAAATACGGCAACAAGAACCCATTGCAAACCGACTACAACACGCAAGTTACTGATTTTGCTACAGGTAAAGCAGCGATGACCCAGCAAGGGAACTGGACGCAAGTTCAAATCTCTAAAACAAATCCTGATATCAAAATTGGCTTCTTGCCAATGCCGATCAGTGACGATGCAGCAGCAAACGATAAGTTGTTTGTAGGCGTACCGAATAACTGGGTTATTAACAAAAACTCTGCTGTCAAAGAGGAAGCTAAGAAATTCTTGAACTGGATGGTAACTTCGGACGTAGGTAAAAAATACATCACGGACGAATTTAAATTCATTCCTGCCTTCACTACGATCCCAGCAGATGAGAAAGTGCTTGGACCGCTTGCAGCAGATATTATCAAATACAGCAAAGACAACAAAACACTCAGCTGGAACTGGTTTAAATTCCCAGGTGGCGAAGCTTCTAGCAAAAAATTTGGCGATATTATGCAAGGTTATGTTGCCAAGAAGTATACGAAGGATCAAATGCTGGATGAATTCCAGAAAACGTGGGATAGTCTTAAGAAGTAACACCATTATGAACCAAAATAAAGCCTCAGCGTCAATGCTGAGGCTTTTTGCCGTTTAACAGAAGGGGAAGGGGCTGATACAATGAGGAGGACTGGAGGGTTTACGATAATCATGGGAATTAGAACCTGGCTGCAAGTGAAACGAAATCCGCTTCCATTAGAGAAACAATTATCTCGTGAGGCGATTATTTCGCTAATTATTCATTCAACCTTTCAATTCGGAGCTTCAATGTCAGGTGTATTCTTGAATTTGTATTTGTGGCGTCTCACGCAAAGTCTGGCAGTAAACGGTACTTATAATCTCATTGTTTACCTATTAACACCGCTTGGATTCGCCATTGGTGGATGGATGATCAAGAAGAAAGACAGGATGGTTTCTTACAGGTTAGGGATCGTGCTGGTCGCACTGTTTTATTTAAGCGTTATCATTGCGCAAGAGAAATTAGTCGAGTACTATATCCTCTTCGCCGTCTTTAATGGACTAGCCTCGGCTTTTTACTGGGTGGGCTATCTTACTTTGATGTATGATGTTTCAACAGAGCAGAATCGCATTCGCTATTTGGCCTTTAACATGATTTTCTTCACGGTAGCTACGCTAGCAGGACCTGCATTGGCTGGATTCATCATCCGTTTGCAGGAGGGCCTTCGCGGTTATACAATTGTTTTCTCGATTGCATTTTTTATGTTTTTATTGGCAACTCTTATCTCTCTGAAGATCAAAGCGTTCAGTAGTCATCATAAAGTGTACTATTTAAAATATACGGGACTTATCATGAAAAAGGACAAGGATTGGCTGAAGTCACTGTTAGGTTTTACAGGAATGGGTCTTCTTCAAGGAACGATGTTATTTCTGCCTAACATTCTTCTATTTAAAGTAGTGCCGCGAGAAGATATTGTAGGTTATTTGGGCGTACTTTACTCAAGCTTAAGTATCGTAATGGGGGTCTTTATTTCCAAATATGCTCAAGCAAGCAAAGCGCGTATGTATTTGGCCATTTCTACGATTGGATATTTGATAGGCGCTTCATTATTGTTAGGAAGTATTAATGTATGGTCGGTGGTAAGCTTTATGATTTTGTATTCGATTTTCGCTCCTTTGCAGGGGAATACGATGACGGGCTATTATTATGGGCTTATTTCAAAGCTTCCGCTAAAAGGAGAACTAAAGGTCGAAAGCGTCGTTGTTCGAGAATTTTTCTTAAATGTTGGCAGGGTTATTTCAATTTTCTGTTTAATATTTTTTGGCAGCGAGCTCGATGGTGGCTGGATCCCATGGATTTTGATTACGGCTTCCTTTACGCAAATAGCTCTGGTATGGTCCGTCAGAACGCAAACTCAATCATTATAGCGTTAAGTTCGAATATATAGCATGAGAGTGTGAACTCGCGGGTATTCTTATAAGGAGGAAGTTTGGGAAAAGAGGGCGTGTAAGCGATGGAGCATTATGATTGCGTCATTGTAGGTGGGGGCATTGCCGGTCTTCAAGCAGCTATTCAACTAGGCAGATATGAATATCGGGTGCTTGTGATTGATGCAGGATCAGGGCGTTCTACGCTATGTCGCAGCTATCACAACCTATTAGGATGGCCTGACGGCGTATCCGGCGAAGAGCTACGCAAAATTGGCCGACAGCAGGCGGAGCGGTTAGGTGTTATTTTTGCCGAGGATGAAGTTGTGCAAGCGGTGGCAAAAGGAAAATTAGGGACAGGCTTCGAGCTGTGGGGAAAATCAGGTAAAGGGTATGAAGCTCTAACCTTGCTGCTTGCGACAGGACTGATGGATCGCATGCCTGAGTTACCAGGGTTGAAAAGCTGTTTGGGGTTAACTATTTATGTATGCCCAGATTGTGATGGTTATGAAATCAAAGATAAACGAACGATCGTAATGGGTTCGGGAAATGCCGGAGCAAGTATGGCGCTAATGCTGAGCAGGCACACTCCGTATCTTACGTATATAAATCATGAGCAAAGACCCATACATAACAAAAATATGTCTGAACTAAAGCATAAAGGGATATTGTATGTGGACGAAGACATCCACGAGGTCATCGCTGGAGCGGACGGCAAAATACGGGCCGTTCGCTTAGCTAGCGGCAGGCAAATCGAAGCGGAGCGAGGCTTTATCGCATTTGGCGGCAACGAAGTGAAATCGGATTTAGCTAGGCAGCTTGGAGCTGAGCGTATGGAGAACCGACACATCGTAACCGATTCCCGCAGCAAGATGACGAGTGTACCGTTCGTATGGGCTGCGGGAGATGTCGGTGTTCATGCGGAGCAAGTATCGATTGCGATGGGGGAAGGCTCCCAGGCGGCGATATGGATGAATAAAGCGCTTCTTATGATGAAGGAAGAAACAACCGCTTATCAGGCAATTGTTCGGTCATAGTCACCCCAAAGTGAAGAGAAGATCAATCGTGGCTTTCGTTTGGGGTATTAAGTTGGGTTGCAGCTGGAACAAGCTCATCCTGGACGATGTTTTGGACAACAGCAAGGGGAACTAAGGCGGTAGGAAATGCGGCTACAACATGAGCATACTCGCTCAGTGCCTTCTCTCCTAATGGCGTGATATGATAAATGCCGCGGCTCTGACGGACGAACCAACGGTAGTAGTTTTTTTGGAGCAGGGAACTGACCGCTTTGTTGCCCGTGTAGTCGCGCAGTTGACGAGGGCTTAGGGGGCCATACGTGATAAGAAGCTGAACACAGTGCAGCGATTTCTCTCGGTATGCTGTCATCAGCTTCTGTTGAAAGCTTCCGCCTACATTGTAATCGCCGCTGCGTTCATGAAATTCATTGACGACTTTGAGGGCTGCGCGCTTGTTGGCGCGCAGCATATAAGGTGTAGGCTCGCAGACAACATCGACTGCGGGCTTTTTGCGTTTATAGAATTGCACGGTCATGATGCCCAAACCGAGCATACGGCATAATCGGCGTAAATCGTCCCATTGGAGTCGATGAGGGGCACGCCCCTTGTTAGGCAGCTCGAAAGCGACATAGACTTCCGAAGTTAGGCGCAGCCGTTCAATGCCTTGAACAAGAAGCGGAATATTGAAGCTCTTCTTCAGTTCGACAACGACGGGGGGCTCCTCGCCACGAATCGCTACCATATCGCAGTGCTTCACTTCACCGCGAACGGTATAGCCTCTTTCTTCGAAATATTGTTTAATCGGAGCATACAGCTCCGTTTCGTTCTTGATTGGCATGTTAATCCGTTTCCCCTATCGTTATGGCATGCTAAGTAGAATGTGTTTCATTATAGCATAGCTTTTGTTCCAATAGGGGTGAAGTAACTTATCTAACATGCTGAATGAACTAGACGAATAACAGAGGGGAAGCCAGGAGTGGACATCATCCACTGAAATGGACGCCTATTTGGAAGAAGGGCATGAATTCTTAAGATTTTCTTTAAGATTACTTATAAAGCTTTTAATTAATCTTCCTTATGATAAGAACATGAAGGGAGTTACCGATCATGTTTAAACGTAAGGGAAGATTTTTGTTTATGTTGATCCTTGTTGTGATAGCTGCGTATGCCCTTAGACATCCCCTGTCTAATCTACCATTGTTAAAAAGTGTTAATCAACAAGGGATACCCTCTCTGCAAGCAGAAGCTGCTGTTCTACTTCAAGCAGATACAGGAGCTGTTATATGGAGTAAAAATGCTAACAAACGTCTTTATCCCGCTAGCACGACGAAAATTGTCACAGCGCTTGTCGCGTTGGAAAGAGCTAAGCCAGAGGAGCAAGTGAAGGTAGGTAAAGAAATTCATGAACGCACATCAGGCGAAAGTAGTGCTGGATTGGTTCAAGGGCAAACGATGACCTTACGGGATTTGCTGGCTGCAATGCTGCTGCCCTCTGGCAATGACGCTGCCAGAAGCGTAGCCGTGTATATTGCTCAGAAAGAGACGGGGAAGAAGCTCACACCAGAGCAAGCCATTGACAGGTTCGCTGAGATGATGAATGCGAAGGCAACGAGTCTTGGGGCGAAAGATTCTCATTTCGTCAATCCGCATGGGCTGCATGATGCTAAGCATTATGCGACAGCTCATGATTTGGCGTTAATTGCTCAAGCCGCGATGCGTCAAACGACGTTCCGTGATTTAGTTAATCAAGGTGAGTATACGGTTAAGACATCTTCGACCCGTCTTGTTTTTGAGAATAGGAATAAGCTGCTTCAGCCTGATAGCGAGTACTTTCTTCAAGGCGTAAACGGTATCAAAACCGGCTTTACGGACGAGGCCGGATATTGTCTAGTATCTTCTGCAACCCGGAAGAACCAACCGTTCATCGCGGTTGTCCTTCATTCCACAGAAACGGATGTTTGGCTGGATTCGAAGGCGCTGCTTCAATACGGTTTTGAAAAATCTTGAAGACGAGAATTCAAACTCTCTTAAAAAATTTCGGGCAACTTATCCTCCATGGGCGCATAGGATTGTAATACACAATTCACCATCACGAGCCGACCTGATCTATGAGAGGTGGCAGTGAAAGGAGGTACCCATGGACATATTCAAAAGAATTACGGAGCATCGAACGGAGAAGGAAACACTGGCCTGGACCGGTACGTTCGCGGAGTACATAGACTTGGTTCGTCAATATCCTGGACTCGCGAAAACCGCGCACGCAAGAGTATATGAAATGATTGCTTCCCAAGGGATCAATGACCAAAGCGGCAACAAGTCGTACACCTTTTTCAACAAGGAAATATTTGGTCTTGATCGGGCTATTGAAAAGCTTGTGGAAGAATATTTCCACTCCTCGGCTCGTCGACTGGATGTTCGAAAGCGTATTTTACTGCTGATGGGACCTGTCAGTGGTGGTAAATCAACGATTGTGACGATGTTGAAGCGAGGACTTGAGCAATTTTCCAAAGATGATCTTGGTGCTGTATACGCCATTAAAGGTTGTCCTATGCACGAGGATCCACTTCATTTGATTCCCCAGGATCTCCGTTCAGAGGTTGAACGAGAGCTTGGTGTGAGAATTGAAGGAACCTTGTGTCCTTCGTGTCAGATGCGCTTAAAAACAGAATATAACGGTTGTATTGAAGATGTGCTCGTAGAACGTGTGCTAATTTCAGAAGAAGCGCGTGTAGGCATCGGTACGTTCAGCCCATCCGATCCCAAATCACAGGATATCGCCGATTTGACGGGAAGTATAGATTTCTCCACCATTACTGAATTCGGTTCGGAGTCAGACCCGCGTGCTTACCGTTTCGACGGAGAGCTGAATAAAGCGAATCGCGGTATTATGGAGTTTCAAGAGATGCTCAAATGCGATGAGAAATTCCTATGGAACCTACTTTCGCTCACGCAGGAAGGCAATTTTAAAGCTGGAAGATTCGCGTTGATCAGCGCCGATGAGCTCATCATCGCCCATACAAATGAAACGGAATATAAATCGTTTATTGCCAACAAGAAAAACGAGGCGCTCCAATCTCGGATGATCGTGATGCCAATTCCTTATAACCTGCGGGTTTCGGATGAAGAAAAAATTTACTTCAAGCTGATTGGTCAGAGTGACATGTCGCATATCCATAGCGCCCCGCATGCTCTGCGTGTAGCGGCCATATTCTCGATTCTCACCCGCCTTAAGGAAACGAAGAAGCAGGGGATGGATCTGGTCAAAAAAATGCGTATGTACGATGGAGAAGTGGTTGAGGGCTACAAAGAAGCTGACCTGAAGGAAATGCAAAATGAATTTATCGAAGAAGGCATGAGCGGGATTGATCCTCGCTATGTCATTAATCGGATTTCCAGTGCTTTGATTCGTCAAGATCTCCAGTGTATTAACGCGCTAGATGTGCTCAGAGCCTTGAAGGACGGTCTGGATCAGCATCCATCGATTACGAAGGATGAGCGAGAGCGCTATCTCAACTTCATATCCGTTGCACGCAAAGAATATGATGATATTGCTAAGAAAGAAGTACAGAAAGCGTTTGTATATTCCTTTGAAGAGTCGGCTAGAACCTTATTTGACAACTATTTAGATAATATTGAGGCTTATTGTAACTGGGGTAAAATTAAAGATGCATTGACGGGGGATGAAATGGATCCGGATGAACGGCTCATGCGCTCGATTGAAGAGCAAATTGGCATTTCGGAAAATGCAAAAAAAGCATTCCGTGAGGAAATATTAATCCGAATCTCCTCTTATTCGCGAAAAGGACGTAGATTTGACTACAGCAGCCACGAACGCTTGCGGGAAGCTATTGAGAAGAAGTTATTCGCTGATCTGAAAGATATAGTGAAGATCACCACATCCACAAAAACACCGGATGAGAAGCAATTGAGGAGAATCAATGATGTGACGAAGCAATTGATCGACGGTCATGGTTATTGCCCCGTATGTGCCAATGAACTGCTGCGCTATGTAGGAAGTTTGCTCAACAGATAGTTACTGCAAAGACTGTTCCTTTCTCTATGATATTGGAGAAGGAACGGTCTTTTGTCTATCACCGAATCTAGTAAACTCTCATATATTGTTTCATCAACGTATAGGGAGGTGCTAGTTATGAGGCTAGGAAGTAGGTTGAAAAAAGTAGGATCATTTTTATTGTTTATTGTGAGTTTCCTGGCGTATTTGATGACTTGGTTCGTGGAGCTGCTGTCGCCCTTGGGGGGGATCTGTATCGTGGGAGTCAGTATTGGCATTGCTATTCTCATGTGGCTGGATGGGGAAGAAGAGCCCGTGCGAGTAAGTAGGAAAAAGAATGCCAACAGAGCGGAAACAGACCGCTGAGCCAGAAGTTGAAAAATCCCCCCAGAAACCTTCCAATAATACTGTAAAACGATCAGACTTGTTTGGCTTTGGCAAGATTTTGGATAAGCTTCCGCTTTATAAGTTATCTGCTCGAATGGCGTATTGCATGTTCTTTGATCTCATCTTGTTATTATTTGTGCTTATCCTTCGTGCTTCTGGTACACAAGTGAACGAGTTTCCTAATGCGTGGGATTTTCGCTTCATTTTGGTTACGACAATCGTTGTGTTTTTCGTTGGACTTGGAGATTTATGGAAGGGGCGCCATAAATAAGAGGTGTGGGAACCGAGTTAAGCGCCCAATTTTGAGAGAGTATTCACCAATTAGGCAGCAGTGCACATACAGTATATTAGGCAAATAACCTATACAGAAATGTGAGTGATTCCAACAATGACGAAAGCAGAAGAACAAGAATTTCGTCCACCAGTAGGTGGCTTTCATGGCGGCGGCATCGGACATGGCGGAGGTATTGGCCATGTAGGCGGTATCGGTCATGGACTTGGATTTGGGCATGGCGGTCCAGGTCATGGATTTGGACACGGTGGTCTCGGGTTTGGCCATGGGCATGGTCACTTTCATGACATTGATTTGTTTCCAGTAATTGTAGCTCCCTATGCGTATCCTCCATATCCAACCTACTATCCTTACCCATGTCCATATCCACCCTACCAGTACCCATGTCCGTATCCACCATACCCATACTATGGGTGATGGTGTCTATCCAGTAGCTGCTCTACTTCCTGGAATCTAAATGAAAAAGTTAGATGTTTATCGCAAAGAGTCTCCTTATAAGGAGACTCTTTGCGTTTCTCAAAGCCGGATAATCATACGGCTAAAGGGCTCAGTCTTTAATTGTAATAATTATAAAGTAGTATTGACTTTAAATAAAACATTATTTATAATAATTATTATCTGATAGAGGTTCTCAATGAATGCACTTGAATAAAGGGGAGGATGGTAGAAATGTACGATGTCATTATTATTGGAGCGGGTCCCGCTGGCGCTTCTGCAGCCATCTATACAGCAAGAGGGAATTTAAAGACATTGGTTATTGATAAGGCTCCCAATACAGGAGCATTGGCAATTACACACAAGATTGCGAATTATCCAGGTGTTACTGGCGAACTATCCGGTAAAGAACTATTGGACACGATGCGCGATCAAGCGAAGAGCTTCGGTGCAGAATTCGTGCAAACGACGATAACTGCTGTTGATGTGGAGGGCGATACGAAATACGTCTTTACGGCCGATGGCATTTATGAAGGCAAGTCGATCATCATCGCGACAGGATCCAAAGGTCGCAATCGGATGCTGCCGGGTGAGGAGAACTTGTTAGGACGAGGCGTGAGCACATGCGCAACCTGCGATGGCGCCTTCTTTGAAGGAAAAACGGTCGCTGTAATTGGTGATTCCGAAGAAGCCTTGGAGGAAGTCCAGGCGCTGACCAAGTTTACGGAAAAAATCTACTTCGTTATTCCGCGGCCTGAGTTACAGGGTGTCCCGCATGTTCCTGAACTACGCAATACAGAGCTGCTTTACAAAACAAGAGCGCTTGAAGTTCTTGGCGATCAACATGTGAATGGGTTGAAAATTCGCACAGCAGCTGGCGCGGAGGAAGTGCTGAACGTAGACGGCGTGTTCGTCTTCTTGTCTGGCAGTAAACCCGGCACGGATTTTCTACAAGATCAAGTTCCGCTCGATGAGGAAGGATTCATGGTGCTTGATACCTCTATGCAGTCGCCCGTGCCTGGCGTTTTTGGAGCGGGGGAAGTCAGACGTACGCCAGTGAAACAAGCTGTCGTTGCCGCTGCTGACGGAGCTATCGCAGCGATGGCTGTCGATAAATTTATTAACAAACGCTCACAGTTAATTCCACAATATAAATAATTAATTTTACATCTAATGAGGAGATGAATAGTTATGTCTAATGTAGTCGTTTATTCCAGCACGAATTGTCCTTATTGCCAGCAATTAAAAAAGTATTTAACCGAGCAGAATGTGGCATATGAAGAAAGAAACATTGATCTGAACGATCAATTCGGACAAGAACTCCACGATATGGGACTCATGTCATTGCCTGTGACAGTGATTGGAGAACATAAAATTTTAGGGCTCAACGTAACCAAATTGAAAAAAGCATTAGCTGAAATTGCTAATTAACGATAAGCTAGACGAACTCATAAATAGATAAATGTCTAAATCGGATAATAAGAGAGGAACAACTAACAATGACACAAACAACCTTGCTACAAACGTATCCATTCGCCAAAATCGGATTGCCTGCGCCTGCGTTTTCACTGCTATCAACCAAAAACATGGAGACACTGGAGGAGAGAATATCTCTGGAGGATTACAGAGGGAAATGGCTTGTATTCTTCTTCTGGCCGTTTGATTTTACTTTTGTATGTCCTACTGAAATCACAGCATTCAGCGACAATTACGAGCAGTTCTTAGAACTGGATACGGAGATCGTCGGCGCATCTGTAGATAGTATTTACACACACAGAGCCTGGACCCAGACGCCGCGTGAGCAAAACGGGATCGGTCCAGTTAAGTTCCCTCTGGTCTCTGACTTCTCCAAAGAAACCGCACACGCTTACGGTGTGCTGGACGATGAAACCGGAGCTGCGCACCGTGGCTTGTTTATTATCGATCCTGAGGGTGTTCTTCGTTATCAAGTCGTTACCGATATGAACGTAGGGCGCTCCGTCGAGGAAACACTTCGTGTGCTTCAAGCGCTTCAAGCTGGCGGATTGTGCCCAGCGAACTGGAAACCTGGCGATAAAACGTTATAAGCCAATGTTTACAAATGCTTGAAGCTAACTGCGATGCATGGAAGCAGGTTACTTCTTTCTCGTAAAATTCAGCCGCGGCCGACTCTCACTCGGTTGCGGCTTTTCAATGTGTTTTTGCGCCTAGGTTTGCAGTATAATAAGAAACGACTTCTTATTTTATTGACGGTGGGGTAATAGGGATATGCTGCATGCGGTATCAGACAAGCTATTTATGGGTTCATTAATCCTCCTGATGATTTCCGTGGTTATAAGCGGAATTGGTTTTCAGTTTGTAAATTGGCGTTCAGAGGTTTCAGACGAGGTCGAAGGAGAAACGAAGAGCAGCAGTTCGAGGAAGAAAGCGATAATCGCCCGACAAGACAAGAGCTTGGGAAGAGTGTATCGCTCGTATTTATTTTGGATTGCTGTGGCAGGCATTGTGGTGTCGATCGGTCTTTCCTATTTGTAAACCAATAAGGAGTCTGGCGTTCAGGATGAACGACAGACTCCTTATTTTGTATGTACATAGGCCTATTCGTAAAAAGGGGAATCGTAATCTCCTTGCCAATCTTACACGTAGCTAGCCGGAACCACGCGCTATAAAGCTGGAGGTTAGCATGATTTTTTCCGTTTGTCTGCCTGGGTGTTTTCTACGATAGAGCAGTGTCTCTACGGCGCGGATGCCAAGAGCTTCTTTCGCAAGCTCAATGGTGCTCAATGGCGGGTGCGAATAGGCGGCCGCATCGATATTGTCTAGGCCAATGACCCTGATCTGCTCGGGAATTTCGAAGTCTCTGCGCTTTAGCAAAGGTATAAGCTCAAGAGCAATATGGTCATTTGCGCAAATAATGCCATCAGGTAAAGCATTGGGGTGAAAGGTGGAAACTTTTCGTTCTAGGCTAGGGATCATTGATGGCTGGCAATAAGGAATGTTCCATTTCTTCAAGGAAAACTCATCCATAGATCCTGCTATATCCTCCATGGCTAATCGGCAGCCCCACCAACGCTCCTTGAAGCTGACAGCATAAGAATCGTCGCCAATAAAAACGATCCGCTTACAACCGAGGGCAAGCAAACGCTGACAAGCTATTTTGCCAGAATCCATATTGTTGTTCAATACGCAATCGACATCAACGAGCGGCTCGTAGTGATCGATGAGCACAATAGGAAGACCCGTTTGCTTCAAGGAAATGATAGACAGCGAAGGAAACTTGCCTGTAAGAATATGGCCTATGCAGTGCGCTTGATTGACGTAAGCAGGAATCTGCAATTGGTAAGAAGTATTGTGTGGGACAGGTACGATAAGGTGATCATACCTCAGCTCTTTGCTTGCAGTGGCGATGCCGGCGAGAACTTTTCCCCAGAAGGTATTATCTTGTTGGTACATGGTTTGAATCCAAACAAGCATATAAGGTGTTATTTCGGGAGGTCTTGAAGGGTTATCTTCTTCCGTCGCTGCTTCTGTAAACGCTTCTCTGTCAGGGAAGGAGGATTTAGTCACCTTGACTTGGTATCCCATTGCGCGGGCAGCTTCTTCAATCCGTAATCGGTTCTTGTCACTAACACCGGATTTGCCGGATAAAGCTTGGGAAACGGTATATTTAGACAAGCCGAGACGGTCGGCAATTTGCTGCATAGATACTTTCTTACTCAACGTTATCACCTCCTTGCTTGGATAAGTTAACATAACTAAACTAACAAATTAATTGTCGAATAGATGGAACGATATGTCAATATACAAAGTGTCTAATATTATTAATGAAAATAACATTGACCTTAAGGGTGAAAGTGTTTACATTATGGGAATATACTACAATTGTTAGCCTAACAATACTAACTAATTTGAACGATTTGCACCGATCATACATGAAGATGGAGGATGATTATGAGTCAAACGATCATTTTTTATGATGTGAGCTTTCCTTATGAAGGTATCCGTCCTGATAACAAGCAATTAGACGAGTTGGCAAAGTTCGGACGAATCGTGACAGCAGACGCACTGGAGGAGGCCTTGCGGGGAGCCGACAATTTCATTCACCTGCACGGACGTTATTTTCCAAAGCAAGCTTGGACAAGCATTCTCGCACATGTGAGCAGGGGACAAGGGCTCGTACATGTAGGTAGCGCGCCGTTCAAAGTTCCGGTATATCGCAGCGAAGAGGGGTGGCAGTTGGAGACCGAGCAAACTGGTTATCATCAGCAGCTCCAAATCCACGAGGCCCTGCCTGTAGATCCGGAGGCAATTGACCATTACTCCGCGTCCGTTGAATTGCCCATCTTACATGGTAAAGAGGCGATCTTCCGTGTACAACCGACAGTGGGACTTGCGCTCCACGTGACTCGAGCGGATGATCAACCTGGGCAAATGGGTTCCAGCGGGCCAATGGATGCGCATATCCTGCCTCTGCTTAAAGGGATTTCAATTGAAGGGCGTGAAGTTGCAGCGCCAATCGTGCTTATTGAAAATACCAAGGGGGCTTTTGCTGGAGGACGCTGGATTCTAGCTAACGTTGTGACGGATGAGACGTTCTGGACACAGGGGGGCGTCTCGCTGCTTGCCGATTTGACTGCTTATACGGGAAGAGGCGTGACGGAACTTTGGTTTAAACCGAATTATGCCTGCTACGATCCAGGGGATCGCGCGGCGCTAACGGTTCAATTGCAGACATTGGCTAACAATGAGGATGCTCCTTCAACGAATACAGTATGGACATTTCGAATACAGGTAAGCAAGGAAGCGGGAACGGAGCCAAGCTGGTCCACACAATTCCAGATGAACGCATCACGCGAACTAAGCTATAAAAAGGTGCTGGTGCCTGTAGATTTGGAAGCAGGCTATTACACGGCTTTATGTAAAGCAACAGCCAACACGGGTGAGGTACGCTTGCTTCGTCAAGGGTTCTGGTGCTATGATCTAGGACTGCTTCGACAGGGGACGCCGATGTCTTGTGATCGCGATTATTTCATCAAAGACGGGCGACCGATGCCAATTGTTGGCATGACTTATATGACGAGCGATGTGGCGCGCAAATTTTTATTTTTGCCGAATGTTTCCGTTTGGGACAGGGATATCGCTCAAATGGCTAAGGCGGGCATTAACCTGATTCGCACGGGAATCTGGTCGGCGTGGCGACAAGTCATGTTCGTCGACGGCCATCCGTATGAGGAAGTGCTGAGAGCTATCGATGCTATGATTCTTACGTGCAAAAGGCACAACATGGAAGTGACGTTTAATTTCTTCGCGTTTACACCAGAGCTATGGGAAGGCGTGAATCCCTATCTGGATCCACGCAGTGTCGAAGCTCAGAAGCGTTTCATTGCAGCTGTGGTGTCCAGACATGTGGAGACGACGAACATTCACTGGGATTTGATCAATGAGCCGTCCATGTTTAACCCCAAAAAACCTTTTGCCGGCCCGCAATCGGCCCATGATAAGTTTGAGCAAGAAGCCTTCGCGGCATGGCTTCAGCAGCGCCACGACAGCATTCGAAAGCTGCAGGAACGTTGGAATATGACACCAGGCGAGCTGCCTAATTTCGCCAGCGTTCGTCTGCCTGATGAAGCTCAGATGAACATGAATACGACTGAAGTACATGAGAAAAAAGGCGGGCCATGGCTCGATTATACGTTGTTCACGATGGATATGCACAATCGCTGGGCACAGGCATTAATTGCCACGATACGCAGCTACAATCCGAAGCAGTTGGCGACAGTCGGTCAGGATGAAGGGCTTGGAGCGCAGCGTCCGTCACCCTTCTTTTATGCCGAAGTTGTGGATTATACAACGGTCCATACGTGGTGGTTAATGGATCAGTTGGTGTGGGACGGTATTTTTTCCAAAGCCCCGGATAAGCCAAGCCTGATTCAAGAAACAGGCATCATGTATGTAGAGACGCCTGATGGTCGAGCGAAACGCTCCGAGCAGGAGCTGCGTAATATTTTGGAACGAAAATATGCTTACGCGTTTTCAACAGGCGGGGCTGGCGCCGTTCAATGGATTTGGAATATCAATTTCTATATGAATAATATCAATGAATCTCATATCGGAGCACTGCGAGCGGATGGAACGGAAAAGCCAGAGGCGGAGGTTTCATACGATTTTGGAGCCTTTATGGGCAGCATTCGCGATTTGTTTGTGGGTAGAAAACTGGAAGAAGTTGTGGCGATATTTCCTTATTCCAATGATTTCTCTACACGAAAATTCGCTGGTGGCGCAACGGCCAAACTCACACGCACGCTCGCTTATGAAATGAACATCCCTTTCCGTGCATTGGGTGAGTATCATCTGGCGCATCTGGAGCAAGAAATCCCTAAGCTCATTATCGTACCTAGTGCTCATAACTTTAGTGACAGCGCACTAGACAAGTTGATTTCGCACGTGCGGATACATGGAGGAACGCTTCTGGTTACGGGGCCTCTAGGCTTGAATGAGTACTGGACACCTGTGGATAGGCTTACTGAGATTACTGGCGAGACCGTACTGAGCAACGTGCTGCGTGAAGAAATGATGGCGCTTAACGGTAATCTGTATCCGGTATCTTTCGGTGGTGCGCGCATTGCTCAATTGAACAAGGAGGTCATATTGTCTGGTGGATCCAGCAACGGCGGCTCAACAAGCGGGCAAGTTGGCGCTGTAAAAAGCTACGAGCTTGGTCAAGGTCAACTGATTTGGTGCCCGCTGCCGATTGAATTGAATGAACGCAGCGAATCGTTGCAGGCACTTTATACGTACGCTTTACAGCAAGCCGGTGTGGCGTCTGAACTCGAATGGCTGCATGGCGGAGAGTACCCGGGCGTTTATGGGCGCAAGCTGACATTTGAGCAAGGCGCATTGTATATTTTTGTTTCGGAATACAGCGTGGATACGCATGTAGAAGTGAAAGATCCAGTAACCGGAAAGAGCTATGAGTTCGAGCTCGAAAGTGAGCGAACGGTCATGTTTGCAACTGATCGACAAGGTAATGTATTGACTGTATACCGACCACGCCAAGTACAGATAGAAGTCAAATAAAGGGAAAAGCCTCCGTTCGGAAGGAGCTGCTGTGAACAGCTTCAAGGAACGGAGGCTTTCTGGTAATTCAAGGGAAAGCTATTCAATTTCTTCGATACAACTATTGCATACGAGCTTTCCTTTGAAATAGGTCATGTTCTCAAAGTTTCCACAAAAAATACACGCCGGCATATACTTTTTGAGTGTAATGCGTTCCGGATCTACGTAAACTTCAATGGCATCGCCGATATCAATACGTAACGTGCGTCGTAGTTCAATAGGCAATACGATTCTGCCTAATTCGTCTACTTTTCTTACAATTCCTGTCGATTTCATCCGTTTCCCCTCCTTGTTCATCCCTAATCGTGGAACATGAACGTGTCCTAATCTTATATTCCACATATGAACACGAATCCCTTTTATTTACTGTGAAAAGAAGCGATAATGAGAGAAAGAAAATAGCCAACTCTGGGAGGTTCATCATGTATGCTATTCGTCAATTGTTTCGCTTTACTTATTTAGAAGCACTTTCGTGCTTGTTTCCTGCACTTATTTTTCTTACTTTAGCTGTGCTTAAGATTGTTCATGTGCCATACATACCTAGATATGATTTGATCCTTATTGTTTGCATCGTGATTCAGGTAGTGATGATTTGGACGAAACTAGAAACCTGGGATGAGCTTAAAGTTATTTGTTTGTTTCACCTGATTGGTTTAGGTCTAGAGTTATTCAAGGTACATATGGGCTCGTGGCAGTATCCGCAGGAAGCTTGGACCAAAATAGGAGGAGTGCCGCTTTACAGTGGGTTTATGTATGCAAGTGTAGCCAGTTACTTGTGTCAAGCCTGGAGGCGACTGGAAGTAAACCTGGTTGGTTGGCCACGTACGGTGTGGACAGTTCCACTAGGGATAGCCATTTATTTGAACTTTATGACCCATCATTATGTGTATGATTTCAGGTGGGTGCTTACAGTACTCTTATTCATCTTGTATTTCCGCACTTGGGTCCTTTTTCGGGTTGGGAATGCGCAGTATCGTATGCCGTTGGTTGTTTCTTTTCTGCTTATTGGATTTTTTATCTGGATTGCTGAAAATATCGCTACGCTCCTAGGAGCTTGGCAATACCCTAATCAAGAAGCTGGCTGGAGCTTAGTCTCCTTTGGTAAAATAAGTTCTTGGTCGCTGCTGGTTATTGTTAGTTTCATGATCGTTGGGCAGCTCAAACGTGTGAAGCAATCGCAAGAATCTTAAATAGGTGATAGTGATTTTCCTGATAAATTTCCTTCGCATGAGAGCTCCCCTGTTGCGCATACAATGGTAATGTTGCGCGAGTAGCTATGAATGAAGGAGGAAGCCTGATGGAATACCGTTTGAGCATTCAGACGAATAGGGAGTATGCTTCACATGGGACCCTTTTCCCAGCGATGGTGGAGCGATGGAAGGAAGAGCATCTGCAGATGCGGAATCAGTTAAAAGAAATCCGGGTGATGGCGGCTTCCATGTATTCCCTTGAGGATTGCTCAATAGGGATGTGCAAGCTCATAGAATTGCAGGATCGCATGCTTTCACTCATTGAGGATTTGGAGCTGCATTCGGAATGGGAAGAGATGGAGCTTTTCCCTCTGCTGCAAACGTATCTGCATCCAACGACGGCTCTCTCCATTTCACGTTCGGTGACCGTATTGGAGCAAGATCATGATTTGGCCAAAAGGGTCGTTCAATCCTATGTCGACGGTGTGAATAGCATGAGAGTGCCGATAGATTTGGAATTTCTACATCTCATGACTTCCGAGCTTGTTACAGCGTGTTTGATTTTGCTTAAGCATTTTACGTTGGAAGAAGAATTAGTTTACCCATTGGCGGATCGAATTTTGGAAAATTTGGATTAACTATAAAAAATTAAAAAGAGGGCTTCCTGAGATCGATCTAAATCTCACGGGAACCCTCATCTTGTATTAACTTAAGCTTCTAGTCGGCTTAGTGTCTTTTCTTCGCATTCCTTGGAGCAGAAGCTATTATGATCTTCTTCGCAAGCTTCGCAGCAAATATGTTTCAAGTGGCACGCGTCGTTCGCACAGTTGATATAACGGTCTTCGGCTTTGCCGCAATGATAGCATTTACCTACAACGATATCCTCTTCCGTATGGTTGATTGGCACGGAAATACGCTCATCGAAGACGTAGCATTTGCCATCAAATAAGCGACCTTGAACATCTTCGTCCTTGCCGTATGAGACGATGCCCCCGTCAAGTTGGTAGACTTCCTTGAAGCCTTCCTTAATTAAAAAGCCAGACAGTTTCTCACAACGAATGCCGCCGGTACAATAGGTAAGAATGGGCTTGTCTTTAAATTCTTGCAGATTATTGCGAATCCACTCCGGAAACTCTTTGGTCGTTTCAACCTCAGGACGAATTGCGCCGCGGAAATGTCCAATATCGAACTCATAATGATTGCGTCCATCAAGCACAATGACATCGTCTTGCTGGAGTTTTTCATAGAAATCCTTCGGTTTAAGATGCGTACCTGTGAGTTCGTTAGGGTTCACATCTTCTTCAAGACGGAACGTTACGAGTTCCTTTTTAGGGCGGACAAAAATTTTATGGAACGCGTGCTTCTCGCTCTCATCTATTTTGTAAACCATATCCTTGAAAAGCGGAATTTGGCGCATCATGGCCATGTAGGCTTCGGTTTGTTCTACGGTACCCGAGAGGGTTCCGTTAATTCCTTCTGGAGCAATGAGAATTCGGCCCTTGACGCCAATTTTTTTGCAATAAGCTAAATGTTCGCTAGCCAGTGCCTCATGGTCCTCAACGGTAACAAATTTATAGTACAACAAGATTCGGTATGGAGCGTTTGCTGCTATCATGCGTTAACCACCTATACGTATAAATTACATGCTTGATGTTGACATAAGCTAATAGTGACATAAATCGGTTCAATTTTCAATCAAACGCCCGTTTTTGTGATGGTGTGAAATACTTCCTCCAACGCGTCCCCTACAGCCTTAAGCTTCTTGTGCAGCCTCGTTGCAATTAAATTATCGGGAGAATCGCTTACAGTCTCCAGCGTATTTTTGAGCGCTTCTTCAAGTACTTCTTCTAAAGCTGTCGCTGTTTCAAATACGCGATTCGCGGAAAGGTTGCTAGAAGCTCCCCGCAAAGAATGAGTAAATCGAACCGCTTCCTCATAATTTTTTGTGCGAATCCACGTCTCCAGTTGATCGACGCAAGCAGCGTATTGTTCTCGATACTTGTTAAGCATTTGATGATAAAGAGAAGACTTGCCGCCAAACCGCATTAAAGCTTGTTTCGTATCTAAAATAAGAGGGGAGGTTACTTGATTCTCCCTCACATAACGGTCTACGATTTCAAACAAATGCTCGGGAATAATGGGCTTGGTTACGGTGTCATTCATGCCAGCTTCGATACAAGCATTTCGCTGTTCCAGCGTGGAATCTGCTGTGACAGCAATGATAGGGATATGTTTTCCTTCAGGCGTTTGGCGGATGTGTTTCGTTGTTTCAATGCCACCGAGCATGGGCATATGAATATCCATTAGAATTAAATCATAGGATTCATTCTTTAATAGACTTAGGGCCTCTAAGCCGTGAGCTGCAATGTGAACTATACAGTCCCTGCTTTCGAGGAGCGACCGAGCAACCGTCTGATTGATTTCGTTATCTTCCACAAGTAGTATGCGGTGCAGTGTTTTAAAGACGGTTACTGGGTACTGTGTCGTCGGGTGCTTGTGCGTATTTTCAACAGACTTTATCGTCATCTCCTGCAAGGTTTGATACAATACCCCGCGTGAGAGCGGTTTGACCAAAATCGCGCATGGCGCTGCATCTTCAGGCAGTTTTTCAAGCGCGTCGCGGCCGGGAAGCGTTGTGCATACGATTGTGCGAATCTGCTTGCTGTTGCAGTGGCGTAGCATATCCACCCACACTTCTTCGCCATACATATCCGGCGCCTCCATATCAAGCAGCACGACGTCAAGCGGGGTGTCATCAATTGTTTTCCGCGCTTCCTTCCACGAATGGACGCCTGCGGCTTCTTGACAGATGTTTTGAAGCATATTGACGAGTACCTGGATTAATTTCGGATGATCCTCTACAACTAATGTCCGTAAGGGAAGAACAGGCAGCATTTTCGGCTGCAGGAAAGACAAGATGAAGGGAATGGATACGCGGAATTCACTTCCGAGCCCTGTGGCGCTCCACACTTGAATATGACCACCCATGTTCTCAATCAAGTTTTTTGCAATGACAAGTCCAAGTCCTGTTCCACCGTAATTTCGGCTCGTTGAACCTTCTGCCTGAACGAAAGGTTGAAACAGCTTAGCGAGTTGTTCTTCACTCATTCCTATACCTGTATCGATGATACTGAAGACCAGTCTGACGCTCTCTTCTCCCGCCTTTTCTCCGTCATACTCCATTTCTACACGTAAGGTAATTGTGCCCTGCTCAGTAAATTTAATCGCATTGCTCGTTAGATTAAGCAGTACCTGATACATACGAAGAGGATCTCCAATAATTCCTAAAGGAACGGATTCGTCGATCTCACAGATGAAATCAATCGGTTTATGTCCAAGAAGCACGCTCAGTGTTTCGCAAACGTGATCGATCGTTTCGTCTAATTGAAACGCGATATGCTCAATTGCAATTCGATCTGCGTCGAGTTTGGAGAAATCCAGAATGTCATTGATAATCTCAGAAAGCGAGAGTGAAGATCTGGTTATTTTGCTCATATAATCGTATTGCAGAGGGGTCATGCTTGTCCGTTCCATTAAGTAGGATAATCCAATGATCCCATTCAGGGGTGTTCGAATTTCATGACTCATGCGAGCAAGGAAGATCCCTTTGGCCAAGTTGGCTTCATCAGCCTCTTGCTTGGCGCGAATCAGCGCTTCTTTGGATCGAACTTGATCCGTAATATCTCTTGCTATCGCTGAATAATAACAGTCTCCCCCTTGGGCGGGGCAGTGTGGAACAATGGTCAATGAACTGAAAATCTTCCTTTGTTGCTTCGTTATAATCTCAGCCTCGAACTCCCAAAATCCTTGTTCGGCTGCGATAGCTAAGCCCTCATCTAACTTACTGCTGCTAAGAATATCAACAAAATTACTGAAATGACTATGCTCTATTTGCAATTCGTGGACGCCAATAGAGTGTCTCGCCACCTGATTCATGTAGGAAATGTTACCTTCATGATCAAAGGTGAGAATGGCATCATGCGCGCTTTCGACAATCGCTAACAGTCTTTCTTTTGTTTCCGCGCTTTCTTTAATATCACTAATATCGCGGGCAATAAAGACATAGCCTTTGAGACTGCCATCGGGATGCGTGATAAGGCTTGCATTGGACTGCACATAAATCCGGTGCCCTTCCTTGTGATGCCAGATCCACTCGGTATCTTCTTTGAGATGACGTAAGGATTTGATCACAAGAGCTGTGCAATCTGCGGGTACATCTTCTTGTAATTCGACACTGTATTGAATGGCTCTTTCCTTCAATTGATCAGCATCCAACCAGCGTGTGGGAGTTGCTTTCTTGTGAACTTCCTCATAGGTGTAACCCAACATTTCCTCTGCGCGCGCATTGAAATGATTCACTTTAAATGAGGGATCAGTGACGATCATAGCATATTGGTTGTGATGAATGAACGAATCAAACGGTTCAAACAATTCACGTAAATTTTCGATCATCCCATTGACCGAATGGGCCAGTGAGCCCAGTTCATCCTTGCTTTTAACCTTGAGGGGCAGCATGTAGAAATTCCCGTCTGCAACGGCTTCTGTTACCCGCAGAATTTGTCTCACTCTTGTGATGACTAACGTGTGCGTAGTCCAATAAATAAGGAAGACAAGCACAAGTTCGGTGACTACAAGAATACCAACCGTCCACCATAGCAAGAGGCACGTAGGAGCTTCAAAGGCGGCGATCGGCATCGAGTACGAAAGATACCAGTCTAAATCAGGAATGCGGGCATAAAACAAGCGAACCTTTTGATCTTCATAGGTTTCATCAATGAATCCACTGTCTTTGGAAATGGCCTCAGCGAACGTAGGAGCAAATTCAGGATATTTAGTGTAAATATTTAGCATGAGTATTTGAGCAGGATCCGTGTGATACAGCATAAGCCCTTCTTTATTAATAATTATCGTTTTGTTGAACTCGGAAGGAGGATGAAGATGCTGACGAAAGGTTTGATCCGCGTCAAGGGAAATATCGACGATGCTCGTCACTAAATTAATGTCATTAAACACAGGAACGGTAATGGATATAATGTATTTATTGGATAATTTATACAAATGAGGATCGGAAATAAAGGTTTTTCCTTTTAGAGCTTCTTGAAACCTCTTGTCTCCTGATATGTCCAGCGTACTGCCGGAAGTGAATACCATATGTCCGGAAAGGTCGCTGACGCCCATGGAGTAGTAGCGGTTAGCTCCTGTTTTCAGCTCTTGTTTTAGGAAATCAAGCTGCTCTTCCATAGTCCCCTTTTTCATAACACTGACTCGGCTGATGAGCTCGACTTCCGCCTGTCGAATGGACAAAAAGTCGTATAGGTTTTGTGCTGAATTTTTGACGGAAGAGATGGATTGCTCTTCCATTTGATGGATTAATTTGTTCTTCGAGAGCAAGAAATTGGCAGCTCCGACCAGCGACAAGGATACAGATGTAATTAGAACGAGTACAGCAATTAGTTTAAAGCGGAGCGATGAAGTCATTGGGTAGTCCTCCGGATATGATGAAAGTGTTAGAGAAACTCATAGTTTTATAACTATTATATCGTAATAGTTTTAATGTATATGAATTAATATGAATAAAATAGATATTCTGAGTATACGACAGAGTTCAATCATTCATTCAATGATTTGGAGGAGCAACGATGCGATTTACAGTTCGGAAAAAATTGATAGCCGTATTTATGGTCATTTTTGTGATGATAGGATGGTTGAGCTGGACGGATATGAGCCGAATGGCTGTGTTAAAGACGAACACGAAGGATCTGGCAACGAACTGGCTGATGGGTATTGAAGTCATTGAAGAGATTCATTATAACTCCGAGCATCTCCTGACGAATTATTATCAAAAGCAATTAGAGCAAGATGTTAAAAAGCATGCATCCTTGGATGAAGCATTAGCTAATACGGTAAAGGAAATCGATAAACTGTTAGTAAATTATAAGGAATCCGTAGCAGGTCCTGAAGATGAAAAAAACTTTAGTGAATTGACAAAGGATTGGGAAGAATTCAAAGTATATTTCGCCAAAAGTCAACAAATTGGAACCGACCCAAGTAAATTGAAAGAAGCCCAAGACAGTTTGCAGCAAATGTCAGCTGCTTTCGGCAAGTTACAGCAGAAATTGGTTGTTATGGTGAAGTTCAATCAAGATGGTGGTAAACTCGCTGAGCAAGCCAGTGCTGATTTATACAAGAAAAGTGTTACACAGTCGGTGATTGTGCTTTGCTTAATTATTGTGTTTATGTTGATTGTATGTATCGTGATTGTGAGGAATATTTCTGTACCGATTCGTAAAGCCTCTGAAGCCTTGAATCGTATCGCCGATGGCGATTTGACAGATGAGCCTCTGCAAGTGAAGAACCGAGATGAGATAGGTACGATGATTCAAGCTGTGAACCGCATGGTTGCTCATCTGCGTACATCTGTTGACCAAATGCTGCAAGCGTCAAATAGCGTAGCCGCCTCCTCGCAGGAGTTATTTGCGAGCTCCGATCAGAATGCTTCGGCATCGAATCATGTCTCTCAAGCGGTTCAAGAATTCGCATCAGGCGCCGATGCGCAAGCGCAAAGTTCAATGGAATGCGGCCGCGCGATGGAAGAAATGTCTGTCGGCATTCAACGTATTGCAGAGACGACATCTGATGTGTCGGATTTATCCATTTCCGCTACAGAGCTTGCCAAACAGGGTACTACTTCCATGAAACGTGTACTAACGAAAATGCAAACAGTCAGCCACTCAGTGGAAGCTGCACATAAGGTTATTCAAGAACTAGAGAAGCATTCTCAAAATATTGGTCAGATTTCCACATTAATTGGCAGCATTGCTTCGCAAACGAATTTACTTGCTTTGAATGCGGCTATTGAAGCGGCGCGCGCTGGCGAAAGCGGTAAAGGGTTCGCAGTAGTCGCAGGAGAAGTGCGTAAATTAGCCTCTCAAACGGATGAATCCGTGAGAGGGATTTCTGAATTGATTAGCAATATTCAACGGGATTCCGTACGTGCGGCTGAAGTTATGCACACAGGTCTGTCCGAGGTACAAGATGGGTTAAAAGAAGTTGGTGTTGCAGAACAAGCGTTTCATCAGATCGTAAGCGCCTCCGAAGAAGTCGCTAGTAAAATTCAAGAAACTGCAGCGGCAGCAGAGCAGATGGCAGCTAGTTCGGAAGAAGTCGCAGCGACAGTAGCGAGCGTTGGATCGGTTGCGCAGCAAACAGCGGGAACTGCGCAGACGGTAGCAGCGGCAACGGAAGAACAGCTTGCTTCGACGGAGGAAATCACCGCTTCAGCCAAATCTCTTTCGGAGATAGCTCAAGAACTTCATCAGGTTGTTAATTCTTTCAAGGTTTAATGAAAACCATGGAACAATGAACTTTTTTGTGACTTCGCCACGTCTATTTTATCGGGTAAGGCCAAGACATATTTCGATGACTAGATGAGGAGTGAACATGAAATGATGAAAAAACAACCTTTTAACATGTTGAAAATAGGTGTGGTCGGATGTGCAATTCTGGTTGGCGTGAGTGCTGCTGTGTTACCTGTAACAGGAAGCGCATCTGCAGCCGCAGCTGAGCATATTACGGCGGTTCCCATGAATGCTCCACTTACAGCGGTGCCTACTTCTGTAACACTTAACCCTCAAATTAAGATTAAAGATGAGATTCTCACTTCTTCAACGGAGAATTTGAAAACCAATATAAAAGTGCCGCAGTTGACTGGCCTGCTGGATACCAACTATCAGGACGAATTGAACGACATTCTGTTATCCCATGCGAATAAGGATCTTGCGGAATGGGAGAACGAGGCGACCGAAGCGTCAGCGGATGCGAAAGCAAGCGGGTTCGAGTATCGTCCTTATGAGCTGACTATAACATACGCCTTAAAGTCCGATGGAACCGGAAACCTGGCAGGTGTGGTATCTCTGGAAGTTACTACCTATGGAGCAACTGGCGGGACAGGGATGCCGCGTGTAGATACTTACAACGTACTGAATGCTGCGCAAGCGCAGCGCGTTACTTTAGCGGATTTATTGGGCGATAACTTCAAGGAAACCGTGAATGCAGGGGTTCTGGCGAAGATCAATGAAAAGCCTGAGGACTATTTTAAAGATGACTTTAAAGGCATCAGCGAAGAACAAGATTTCTTTGTAGATAAAGGCGAAGTTGTCGTCCTTTTCCCGAAATATAGCATTGCGCCAGGTGTCATGGGAACTCCTGGGTTTAACTTTAGCTTGCCGGCAAACTTGATTGTGAAGCCGAAGCCTGCGGATTCAACACAGGCTAACCCAACTGTTAAGCTAGAGTTGCAAGCGGCGGACAGTTTCAATAATACGGACGGCATTGCAATGGTGCCTTTCCGCCAAGTAGCGGAAGCGCTAGGCTATAAGGTGAAGTGGAACCAAGATACGCGCTCTGCTGAACTGAACAAAGGCACACAATGGACAAGCGTTACCGTAGGTAAAGATGCGTATTTCTTCGCTAGAATGGCGCCTGTCGCTTTGGGCGCAGCGCCTGTCATTCAGAATGAAACACTATACGTGCCACTAAAGTTTGTCTCTGACATTTTGCATGCCGAAGTTAAGAATGGTGATACGGGAGTTATCCATATCGAACAGAAGTAAGCTGAAATGTATAAACGCAGAAAGCCTCTAGCTTCCACAGGATTGTGGAAGTTAGGGGCTTTTGGCATAACACATTTCTGGAAACGTTTGCATATAGTAAGGTAAATAGCCTTATGGAGGTGAGCGTGGACGATGATCTTCAAAAATGTGTTGTCCGCATTAATAGGTATCTGGTTTATTGCAACCCCTTGGGTGTTTGGTTTTACAGATCAGATTAATCCGTACTTAGTTTGTATTTTTCTAGGCAGTCTGCAAGTGATATGTTCGCTTCTTGCCGGAGGGAAAACAGGACATAAGGTGTGGCAGAATTGGGTTTGCTTTCTCACAGGGGCGGTCTTTATTGTGCTTCCAAATCTGTACCAGTGGAGTATACTGGAATTTTTCATATTTGTCGTGCTGGGCTTTATGACCTTGCTGCTGAACTATTCCAATCTGTATTCGGACTATCAATGAAGCAGGTCAGCCGGATCGAAACGTGAGATTTGGAGCCTATTCGTTTATAATGAGCATATGAATTCTTATGTCGTCGATCCTAAGCACAGTGCTTAGGTTCTTTATTTGTGTTCCCGTTATTTTTAAAACAGAAAGGAAGAC
Organism: Paenibacillus sp. SYP-B3998; assembly: GCF_010820665.1. Taxonomy (GTDB): domain Bacteria; phylum Bacillota; class Bacilli; order Paenibacillales; family NBRC-103111; genus Paenibacillus_E. The sequence continues at coordinate 234,632 of NZ_JAAIKC010000008.1, forward strand.
GGATTCATGCTGAAATCACTGGCATTCATCAATCATTATCGGCAAGGGGATACTCAAGTTGCCGCTGAACACCCATGGTTGCAGATTATCGTTTCTGCTGAGGAGCGTATCGTTAATTTTGAGCGAATTCAATCGATTCAGGAACTAGCGCTAGCCAATCCTGTACTTGATTATGTAGAACGGACGTTAATGATTTTAGATCGTTTAGCGCTTTCTTTTTGGAAAAAAGAATTGTTGGAAGAGGTACTGATGTGGTCGGAAGCAGCGAAAGGAGGAACTTCGCGCGAACGCATGATTTGGCAGGAGCAGGGAATTAATTTATTTGTTCATAATAGGGGCTCAAGTCAACTTTATTGGAAAAGCCAGTCCTCTCCGGGCGATAAGGAAGAAGTCATACATACACTGATTGAAACACATGGTCTAATAGGTCAAACCATTCGCGGTGAAGTGCCTTTGCATGAACATAGCCCATTAACCGAACTAGTAACGAGCGGTAAACTTACGGAGGATGAACTGCGTGGCTTGTTGGTGCCGCTGAACCAGTGTATTATCGGTGCCGTTTCACAAACGTTATGGCATTCGGTTGAGGCGGAAGTCGGGAACATTGTGGAACAAATTGTTTCAGGTTCATTTGCTGTTGAATTTCCTCTAAAGGAACGGTTAGCAAGACTCAGGGACCTCGCTATAAAGAAAGGCGAAAATTTCGATGCTGAATTCGAAAAGCTGGCACCCCAATTCTCTATCGAAGCGTTAGCTGCATTTTTGGAGCGTAAAACATTGTGGTTCGTCGAATCGGCGCTTCAAGACTTCTCCTTCGAGCAATTGCTAAAGGTATTCTTGCTTGTCATGCAGCAAGAGCAGCACACGGCTGCAATCCGGCATATTAGCTTCGAGCCTCTGATGAGTTTGATGTACTATGATTATAAAGGCGTCAAAAAGGTTAATGTGTATAAGAAACGAATGATTGAGAAGTATTTAAGCGAGCTGACTTGGACGGATATTCAAGAGGGATGTGAACATAGCGGAAATGCCCATTTGACGCATCTTATAGCAATCAAGCCCAAGCTGCCTGATACGATCTTTTTTACATTTGACTTTTCGGCGGCGGCGGAGAAGTTAATTGCGTTCTGCGTTGAAGCGGAGAAATCCCCGCTTTATGAGAAAGCAGTTCTGCTCCTGTTCGATTTATTCGAGCTGCGCCGAGATGCCTATGACCGTTTCCATAACGAGGAAGCGTATTTGGCGACAATGAATCAAACTGCGGATTATAAAAAACGGATGCTCGACTATGTCGTTGGGGAGCGCGTTGTGGATATCGGGCCAGGCGGCGGTGTCATGCTGGATCTGATTGAACAGCATTTGCCGGACAAGCATCCCATCGGCATCGATATTTCCTTGAATGTAATTGAAGCCCTGCAGCGCAAGAAGCAGCTGGAAGGCCACAAGTGGGAAGTGAGGAAGGGAGATGCGTTGAACCTGAGAGAATATGTGGAGCCAGGCAGTATTGGCACAGTTATTTTCTCCTCTATTCTGCATGAGCTGTATTCCTATATTCCTTTCAATGGAAAGAAATTCAATCATGAGACTGTCGCAGCGGCGTTGCGCAGCGCCTTCGACGTACTTTCTCCAGGAGGCAGAATTGTCATCAGGGACGGTATTATGACGGAGCCCCGCGATCAGACGCGGAGAATTCGCTTCCTGAAGCCGGATACGATGGGGTGGCTGGAGCGATATGCCAAAGATTTTGCGGGTAGGGCAATTAAATATGAAGTTTTATCGGTCGATGAAGTCAGGATGCCAGTCAACGATGCGATGGAATTTCTTTATACCTATACTTGGGGAGAAGAAGCTTACGTACATGAAATTCAAGAGCAGTTCGGTTACTTCACACCAAGCGAGTACATCGCGTTTATTCATGAGACACTAGGGCCTGAGGCCAAAATTATAGAGAACCGTCATTTCCTTCAAGAAGGATATACAGAAGCGCTGGGAGATAGAGTAAGGATTATGAATGAAGAGGGTCTCATGGTTCCATTACCAGACAGCACCTGTTTAATTGTAATTGAAAAATAAGGTAAGAGCTGCTTGACTTTTGAAATGTATATATGTCATAATGAAAATATCAAAATGATAATATGGAATGCAGGGAAAAGCAGGTGATCCGTTGAACGAGCAAGTTGAGAACGAATCTAACTATCGAGCAAGCAAATATCGTACTCCCGATGGCGCACCTGCTGATATCGTTATCTTCACAATAACGACTTCGGAGAAAGCCTCAGTGAAGAAATCGTTGCCGACAAGAGAGCTGCAAGTACTCTTGATCCAAAGGAAGCAGTGGCCATATGCAGGCCAATGGGCGCTGCCTGGCGGCTTCTCCATGGAAACGGAGACGATTCAAGAGAGCGCTCGGCGCGAGCTAACGGAGGAGACGGGAGTAGCCGATGTGCACATCGAATATTTCAATGTGTACAGTACCCCTCAGCGCGATCCGCGGGGATGGATCATTTCTCATGCATTTTTTGCGCTTGTTCATGAGCAGCTCCTGGAGAATCGCAAAGCCGCTGACGATGCGGCCGATGTCCGATTGTTCCCCGTCGAAGAAGCGTTGGCGATGGATCTCGCTTTTGACCATGAAGTGATCCTAAGGGATGCGCTGGTCCACATTCAGCAAAAGATGCTGACGACGACGATCGCCAAAGAGTTCCTGCCAGAAGAATTTACGATCAGCGAGCTGTATCAAGTCATTCAAACGGTTGTTCCGGAGTTCCAAGAGCGGAATTTCATTCGAAAAATTACGTCGACCCAAAGCCGGAGCGGGATCATTGAGGAAGTCATGGGGCACGATGGGAAAAGCAAAATGTCCAACCGTTACTCCCAACGCGCCGCACAGTTGTATCGGTTTACAGATTATGTGCCTCAGCTGTCTATTTACAGCTAGGCTTCTCTTTTCAATATTGATATTGTCTTTTTAATAGTATTATAAATACTTTATGAAGGAGTGCTGGTGATGAAAGCTTTAATCGTGATTGATTATACGGTTGATTTTGTTGTTGGGAAACTTCCATGCTGGGAGCCGGGTATCGCAATTGAGGATCGAATATGTGAGCTTACGGAGCAATTCCTTGCGGCTCAGCATGAGGTCATTCTGGCTGTCGATCTCCATGATGAAGAAGATCCTTATCATCCTGAGACAAAGTTGTTTCCTCCGCATAATATTCGTGGCACGAGTGGACGAGAGCTTTACGGGAAGCTGAAAGCCGTGTATGAACACAAGCAGGATTTGATTTATTGGATGGATAAAACGCGATATAGCGCCTTCTGTGGGACAGATCTGGAGCTCAGATTAAGAGCAAGAGGCATCCATGAGGTTCATCTGGTTGGCGTTTGCACAGACATTTGCGTGCTTCATACCGCGATAGACGCTTACAATAAAGGATTTCATGTCGTTGTTCATAGTGACGCAGTCGCTAGCTTTAACCCGCAGGGTCATCAGTGGGCTTTGCAGCATTTTCAGGGCTCGCTTGGAGCAGCAGTTGTCACAAACGCTTAACCCACATAGGGAAGGAGTTGGAGAGAATGGGAGGCGCTATGCAGGAACGTATACGAACTAAGTTGGATGTGAAAAGCATCATCGATGCCAAGGAAGAAATTGAAAAGCGAATTCACTTCCTCAAGCAATATGTGAAACATACAGGGGCCCGAGGCTATGTGCTTGGACTATCGGGCGGACAAGACTCGACCTTAACGGGCAAACTGGCGCAGATGGCCATGGATGAACTGAACGAGGAAAGCAGCGAGGAGGCGTTTCAGTTCATAGCTGTAAGGCTGCCTTACAGCGTGCAGCAGGATGAAGCGGATGCGCAGGATGCAATTCGATTCATCGCACCGACCCGCGTAGTAACGGTTAATATTCAGCCAGCAGTAGATGCAGCTGTTGGGCAATTCTTAGTAGCTACGGGAGAGAAGCTGAGCGACTTTCATAAAGGTAATGTGAAAGCCCGCGAGCGAATGAAAGTGCAGTATGATTTGGCTGCGCATTATCGCTTGCTCGTGCTGGGAACGGATCATGCGGCGGAAGCCATTACGGGTTTTTTCACCAAGCATGGGGACGGTGCATGCGATGTCGCTCCCATTTACGGACTCAATAAACGTCAAGGCAAACAACTGTTGCAAACGCTCGGATGTCCAGCGCATTTGTATTCAAAAAAGCCAACGGCCGATCTTGAAGATCTGAAGCCGGGGCTGCCTGATGAAGAGGCGCTAGGCCTTACATATGAGCAACTGGATGACTATTTGGAAGGTAGGCATTTGCCGGAAGAAGCTGTGCGATTGATAGAAGCGGGGTATGCGGCTACAGCACATAAACGACAAGGGCCTGTTACGGTATATGATCAATGGTGGAAGGGATGAACGCGATGAACTACGACAACTTAACACTCCATACGGATAAATATCAGATCAATATGATGTATGCTCACTGGGTACAGGGCTCGCAGAACGAGAAGGCCATATTCGAGGTGTATTTCCGCAAGCTGCCTTTCGGCAATGGGTATGCCGTATTTGCTGGTTTAGAACGGATTGTGCACTATATCCAGAACCTTCGTTTTGGCGAACAGGAGATTGCCTATTTGCGCACGCAGGAGGAGAACTACAAGGAAGAGTTCCTGACGGAGCTGCAGCAATTCCGTTTCACTGGGAATCTGCATGCCGTTCCCGAAGGAACACTAGTGTTCCCGAATGTGCCGCTAGTTCGCATCGAGGCTCGCGTGTTCGAGGCGCAACTCGTTGAGACTGCGATCCTCAATTTCTTGAACTACCAGACGCTCATTGCGACGAAAGCTTCGCGCGTCAAGCAAGTGGCGCCTCATGATGTGCTGTTGGAATTCGGCACGCGTCGCGCTCAAGAAGCCGATGCGGCAATCTGGGGCGCGCGGGCGGCCTATCTCGCAGGCTTCCATGCGACCTCTAATCTTCGCGCGGGCATGCTGTTCGGCATCCCGACCAAAGGGACGCACGCTCATGCTTGGGTGCAGGGACACGATACCGAAGAAGAGGCGTTCCGTAAATATGCTGAGGCGCTTCCAGACCAAGTGACGCTGCTCGTAGATACTTACGACACGCTGAGAATCGGCGTGCCAAACGCCATTAAGACGGCGCGCTACTTGCGGAGCCTAGGGAAGCAAATGAACGCCATCCGACTGGATAGCGGCGATTTGGCTTATTTATCGCAGCAAGCGAGAAAAATGCTAGATGAAGCGGGATTTCCCGAAGTGAAAATTGTCGCATCGAACGATTTGGATGAAAATATCATTTTCAATCTAAAAGGGCAAGATGCCAAGATTGACGTCTGGGGGGTAGGTACCCAACTCATCACTGCGGCCGATCAACCTGCGCTAGGCGGGGTTTATAAGCTGGTTGCACGAGAGAAGGATGGCGACTATGTACCTGTCATCAAAATATCGGGAAATCCGGAAAAAGTATCGAATCCCGGGTTCAAGGAAGTTTATCGTATTATGAATAAGCAGACAGGTAAGGCTGAAGCTGACTACTTAGCGCTTAAGCATGAAGTGGATGTCAAGAAGGGGGAGCGCATTAAGTTGTTTGACCCGACGCATACGTATATCCATAAATATATAGATGATTACGAAGCCATTCCGCTGCTTCAGGCTATTTATGCGCAGGGGGAAATGGTGTATGAACTGCCGACGCTAGAGCAGATTCGAACGTATCATACCGCTCAAATGCAGATGTTCTGGCCGCAGTATTTGCGGAAGCTGAATCCTGAAGTGTACCGTATTAATTTAAGCACGGAAGTATGGACGCTGAAAATGGATTTAATTCACAGATATCAAGTCTAGTCACTGCGATTGGTATCATATACCTGTTAGCAAATTTTGTATAGGCAAGCAGGCGATCAAATTAGATTATATTTAACATTTGATGTTATATATGTCTAGTCATTCTTTGATTTTCTGAACCTATCTCGCTATTTCTTCGTTTTACGCAAGAATGATGAGAACGGAAGCAATCGGAAGCATTTCTATCAAAAATAAAAGGGGCCTCCCTTTGGGTCCGCTTTCATAGGTGGAATTACGGCGAAAAAACGGGAATAGGTCTCGCCAACGTGTTTTACAAAGGTTGCTAATAGGAGTAATATTCGTCTCAACAACTTCAGAACGTAAGTCAAAACGCTGAGTCCCCAACAGGGGAGCGGGGGAACCAATAAGAAACCAGAGCATGCAACAGGAATGGTTTCTAGGGGTGAATCCTAGGCAAGCGCAGCTTGCCAAGGTAGGGCACTCTCAAGCCCGAATCCGACAGCTAACCTCGTAAGCGTATTGAGAGAGAACCATTTGCGATCGTGCCTTTAGCAGCTCGTTTCTTCGTGTTGACAAAGAAGCCCGAGAGTAGAGATTCTCTACTCTTAGGCTTCTTTCTGTTTGTTTCAAGTATGGTATTGAAATGAATAGACCAATCAGGAGAGTGAAGAATGATGTATCCAGAACCCCTACCCCTATGGCAAGAAGAAGATTTGCAAGCATGTAAGATTGCCCGTATCGAATGTTTCCGATTCGATTGCGAGCTTGCTGATACATGGCTTCCTGGACACGGCGAAGATTGCCAGTGTGGCTTGCTTACGATTTCTACAAGTAACGGAACTTGCGGTTTAGGGGAATATGCGATCCCATGCTGCGAATTGAAGGGTGATGTCGTATCTTGGGCCGCTGTTTTTCAACGCATCAAGGGGCTTACGATCATGGAAGGCATCCGTTATGTACGTGAGAAGCAGGAGGCATGGGGGACAGTCAGACAACAATTAATTGAATCTGCCCTAATCGATTTAGCTCATAAGCTTCAGAAATCCTCTCATCGTGCGAAACAATTGAAAGAATTGAACTTAACCTGGAATCGTTCTTATCTAATTGACCACTCACAAGCCTACATCTCTTTTTGAGGTGATTCCTTATGTCGAAATTTGTGTATTCGTTCCATCCTAGTCTAATCGCTAGAGCACTTATTGAAAGTGTTTTGAAATTAAATCCAGTGAAGATGATGAAGAATCCAGTACTCTTTGTTCTCGAAATCGCAACTTTACTCATTTTATTATTGATTTTCTTTCCGCAGTATTTTCATACAACGCATCAGTCAGCGTATAACCTGATCGTGTTCTTCGTCTTGCTGTTTACGATTCTTTGTGCTAATTTCGCGGAGGCTTTGGCGGAAGGACGAGGTAAGGCGCATGCCGATAGCTTAATGAAGACAAGAAAGCAATTAATGGCTAAGCTACTCTCCAAGGACGGGACGATAAGAGTGATTAGTGGCAGTGAGCTGCGGAAGGGGGATCTTGTGCTCGTGGAAATGGGGGATCTCATTCCAGGAGACGGCATCATTGTGGAAGGCATCGCGGCTATCGATGAATCGGCGATTAGCGGCGAATCGGCGTTCATAATTAAAGAAGCGCGTTCGGAGACGAGCTCCGTTATTGGGGGGACGCTCGTTATAAGCGATTGGATCAAGGTAGAGATTACGGTTGACCCTGGTGAATCCTTTCTTGATCGTATGATTCAGATGGTGGAAGGGGCTAAGCGGCAGAAATCTCCGAATGAAATCGCGCTGACGACGCTCCTCACCGTGTTTACATTTATATTCTTAATTGTTGTTGTCACCTTGTATCCATTGGCTTCTTTTGCAGGCGTTCATTTGGAGATTTCTACCTTAATTGTGCTGCTTGTTTGCTTAATACCTACAACGATTGGCGGTCTGCTTTCAGCGATTGGAATTTCTGGCATTGATCGAGTCACGCGCATCAATGTTCTAGCCAAATCGGGGAAAGCGGTAGAGGCAGCTGGCGACATCAATACAGTCATATTGGATAAAACCGGAACGATTACCTTCGGCAACCGTATGGCTGCGGACTTTCATCCTGTCGCTGGCATCTCCTTAGAGGCGTTGATGGAGGCAGCTGTTCTCACATCCGTGTTCGATGATACACCAGAAGGCAGATCTATTGTAGAGCTAGCCAAAACTTATCAAATGACGGGTGATCTACGAGCTTATCAAGGAGAAGTGATTTTTTTCACAGCCGAAGAACGGATGAGTGGTTTAAACTTGAATGGCTGCTTATATCGAAAAGGCGCAGTCAGCGCTATTTGCAGCTATGTTCGACTAAGAGGCGGTCATATCCCCGATGGTTTGCAGGAAACAAGCGATTACATCGCCAAACAAGGCGGAACCCCACTAGCTGTGAGCAAGGATAATGAGATTCTTGGCCTTATCTATTTGAAGGATACGATTAAACCGGGCATACGGGATCGGTTGCAAGCTTTGCGTCTTATGGGAATCAAAACGATTATGTGCACGGGAGACAATCCTTTAACTGCTGCTACGATTGCTCGTGAGGTTGGGGTTGATACCTATTATGCAGAGAGCAAGCCCGAGGACAAGATACGCATTGTGCGGGAAGAGCAGAGCGATGGCAAGCTAGTCGCGATGACTGGAGATGGTGTTAATGATGCTCCTGCCCTTGCCCAAGCGGACGTGGGCATTGCGATGAATAGTGGGACAACGGTGGCCAAAGAAGCCGCCAATATGGTCGATCTCGATTCCGATCCAACCAAAATTTTGGACATTATTTCTATCGGAAAGCAGCTCTTAATTACACGTGGAGCGGTTACAACGTTCAGTATTGCAAACGATTTTTCCAAATACTTTGCAATTTTGCCTGCTATGTTTGCCAAGAATCTGCCTGAGCTGCAGGTTCTTAATATTATGCATCTGCAATCGCCTACGACTTCGGTGCTTTCTGCATTGATTTTTAATGCCATCATCATACCTTTATTGATTCCAGTAGCCCTTAAAGGAGTCATTTACAAGCCTATGGGCGCTAATCAACTGCTGACGCGTAATTTGGCGATCTACGGAGTGGGAGGCGTGATATTCCCGTTCGTCGGGATTAAATTGATTGATCTTTGTATCGTTATGTTCATTTAACTTCTATAGAATCAAAGAATTGAGGTACACATATATGGATAAGCTTCTAGAGATCAGAAAAAAAGCGGAGGGAAGAAAGTTGTCCCTACGTATCGTATCTATGTATGTACTACTCGCTTTTATGCTGCAAGTAGCTTTAAAAATAGGGATTTCGCATGTGCTTTTCAGCATCATCATGATCGTGACGGCCTATCTGTTATATAGGATGATTCAACGTCATATGGAGAAGGTAAACCGTCTTGATAGCTCTAAGCTATTACAGGAAGAATTGAAAATCCGCTCCACTCTAGAAAGTATTCAAGATGGATATTATGAAATGGATATGACGGGAAACCTTATGATATACAATCACTCGCTCGTCGACATTTTGGGGACGCGGGAGGATGAGCTTTTGGGAAGCCAGATGGCGGATTTCATGAGTGCGGAGGATGCTAAGAAATTGAAGCAAACGTACCAGTGGGTCGCGCACTCGGGAACAGCAGTTAACTGCGTTGAATGGGAAGTTGTCAGAGGGGACGGAACACGTAAACGAGTAGAAGGGTCGATTGTCCTTATTAAAGATTCGGAGTCCTCTGAGCCAACGGGCTATCGAGGTATTATCCGCGATATCTCAGAGCGAAAAGATTCCGAACGAATGCTGGAGGAAAGCAGATTCCGTTATAAATCTTTAGTTGATCATAACCCCGATCTGATCTGTTCCTTCGAGCTTGACGGTAACGTCAATGCGGTCAACCCAGCTACGGAGAGAATTACGGGTTATTCAGCCAATCAATTAATCGGCACGTCATGCTCGCATCTGTTGGAAATTGGCTCTAAACTAAAGTATTTGAAGCCTTTTATCCGAGCTAAACAAGGAATTTCCTCCAGCTTCGAGCTCTCCATTTCTCATCGACGAGGGTACCTCGTCGATTTGCAAATTCGCTTCGTTCCGATTATTATCAACCGCCAAGTGGTCGGTGTGTTTGCTATGGGCAAAGATATTACCGAGCACAAGCAAGCGGAAGAAACAATCAACCATATGGCCTACCACGATGCGCTCACCGATCTGCCCAACCGCCGGCTTTTCATCGATGATTTGAACCTAGGATTAGAAAAGGCGGAGCAGGACCAACATAAGCTCGCGATTCTGTTTCTAGACTTAGACAGATTCAAATACATTAACGACTCACTTGGACATGCCTTCGGAGATAGACTGCTGCAAACAATTGCTGGGCGCCTCATAAGCTGTGTAGGACAGCAGGGGACGATTGCCCGTATGGGAGGGGATGAGTTCACTATACTACTTCCCGAAGTCACGCAAGAAAGTGTTATTCTTGAGATTGCAGAGCGAATCATCGAGACGATTAGTCAACCCATTTGTATTGAAGGTCATGAGTGCTCTGTGACTACGAGTATTGGTATCAGTCTGTATCCCAACGATGGCCCAGACGCTCAGACGCTTATGATGAACGCGGACGCCGCGATGTACCGCGCGAAGGAAAGCCACCGCAATCGGTATGAGTTTTTCACGCCGATTATGAGTGTGCAAGCCACTGAGCGGCTTAACGTCGAGCAGGAGCTGCGCAAGGCGCTGGAGCGAGATGAGCTCGTGTTGATGTACCAACCGCAGCTGCAGTTCCAATCTGGCCAGGTTACGGGGGTGGAGGCGCTTGTGCGTTGGCTGCATCCCAAACGGGGGCTGGTTTCACCCGCAGAATTCATACCCCTTGCCGAGGAAACCGGCATGATAATCCCGATCGGCGAATGGGTGCTGCTAACAGCTTGCCGTCAGAATAAAGCCTGGCAGGAAGCGGGATTCCCCCCGATGCGTGTCGCCGTGAATTTGTCCGCCTATCAATTCAAGGAATCCAATGTTGTGCAGGTCGTCACGGATGTCTTGAAGGAAACAGGGCTAGATCCCGCCTATTTAGAGCTCGAAATTACAGAGAGCATCGCGATGCAGAACGCTGATGAAGTCATCGTCACACTCGAAGAATTAAAAAGGCTCGGCATCCAAATCTCGATCGATGATTTCGGTACGGGCTATTCTTCGCTCAGTTATTTGCGGGACTTTCCCATTAACCGCTTGAAGATTGATCGATCCTTCGTCAACGATATTACGAAGGATAATGGCGACTCTGTCATTGCGACGTCCATCATTGCCATGGCCCAAAGCTTGAACCTTGAGGTTATTGCGGAAGGCGTCGAGACCGAGAAGCAATACGACTTCTTGAAAAGCAAAGGCTGCGATGAAATGCAGGGGTATTTCTATAGTAAACCCCTCCCTGCGAAGTTGATGACAGAACGATTGTTTAGTCTTCAGGAGGCTTTGTGCCACGCACAGGGCTTTGACAAAAAGCTGCTTGGGGGCTGTCTAAAAAGGATGTCAGTAAATGAGTGAGTTCCAAATAATGTGCAAAAACGCCTTCAAAACCACTAAGCAAGTGTGGGGTTGGAGGCGTTTTTTGGTAGATAGTCACCTTTTGCATGTGCGAAAAGGGACATTTTTTAAGGCGATCTGATGTCTCAAATTGACTTGATGAATAAATTGCTCCAGCTGCTCCTCATTCTCGCATAAGGCTACATGCTCCAGCCATAGAAGAAGGCGTTTCTTCTGAACGGCAGACACGTGGGCGGGATAGCCTTCATTGGACTTTACGATATACCAGCCCAACTTCACGCGTTTCCAAGGTTCTATGAAGGCTAGACGCAATGGCAGCAAGGATCTGTGCTCCCAGTCCTGCTTGTGCTGAGCGGCTCTGAATACTTGGTAGGCCTTCTTCACCTCAAGAGGATTTGCTTCAAGGGAGGTCTTCCCCCAGCCTTCAAGCTGCATAAGTGCCATTAGCTTATCTCGATTGTCTGCAAACCAATAGCCCAACAGGAATTGAGCTTTATTTTTACATGTCCAGACAGCTCCGAACCATCGATGCTGCAAGGTTAGCGGATCTAAGAAGTTGCAACCACAGCCGCGGAAAACCGTTTGTTCCATACAGATCCCTCTCTTCGCTTAATCAATGAATGGGTTACCATTCTACAAAAATGGATAGTAAAAAGAAGCCTTACCGAGCAGAGATAAGCTCTAGTCGTGGCTTCTAATAGGCATAGCAGTAGAAACTATGCGTCTACACGATAGCTTGTTTGTCTCCTAATTATATGCTTACGAGGTTAGCTGACGGATTCGGGCGTGAGAGTCGCCCTACCTTGGATGGCTACTTCATAAAGGATTCACCCCGGCAATTACGCTTCAAACGTGATTGCAAGTTGGTTCCCCCGCTTCCTGGTTCAGGAATTCAGCGATTTGTATGCAACGATTAAATGGCATGACATGAATCATACGCTTTTCACTATTTATTGTAAAATGCGATAAAATTCGTTTTAGGTTATTTTTGACAGAATTTGGCCTAAAACGTGAATTTCAACGGCATAATAGGGCTCATTCTACTCGTATGTACTCTTTTAATCTCCCAATCTCGTCGTTTTACGATTTGTTCGGTAGGCATTCTTTAACCAGAAGTGGAAAAGTTGAAAACGGGAGAGATAGTGAGTATATAATAGAATAATGGAGATATATTGAAAAGTAAGCGTTATTTTTTGCGGAATGAATCAGATATGGCGTTATATCACTCTCTGGCAAGCTTTACAAACCTAACACTGGAGCGTAATATACGATTCATGATTCTTATTAAAAAGTTTCCAAATTCTTGATTGCTGAATTTCCTTTCTGGGAAAACGGGGGAACCAAAAAAAAGATGATTCTGCGTTTGGTGTGAGAGCCAGGCAAGGAATCACAGGGGTGAATCCTTGGGCATGCCGGCATGCCTATAGGTAGGGCGACTCTCACCGTCCGAATCCGTCAGCTAACCTCGTAAGCGTAAGTTGGAGAGAGGGATGATGAAACTTTGTGATCGCTAGCTGACCACAGAGTGTGAATGCACCTGTGGTTTTTTGTTGTCTAAAATTGAAAACAATACGTCTTTTTTCGCTTAACCTCTGAATGTTCAGAGGGCGGGGGACCCATTAAGATCAGACTTTGCTGATCTACGGGGTGAATCTTGGCAACTGCCAAGTAGGGCTACTCTCATGGCCCGAATCCGACAGCTAACTTCGTAAGCGTAACGAGAGAGGCACTTGTTATCGTGTAAACTAGCACGTTTATTTTTTCGTGCGTAGGAAGCCACGTGAAGAGACCTCTTCTTCCTGGCTTCTTTTTTGTTGCCTCAAATTTTGGGGAGGACCAAGTTGATGAATGAATCCGAATATATATTAGTCTCCGGCTCGACAGTCGCGGCACAGCAATTTATTCAATATCTCAAGTTCAAAGCGATGCCATTCGTTGTTTTGACAAACAATGATAAAGAGCGGGAGCAAATGAACAAAATCGGCGTAGAGCATATGATTGAAGTGGATACGTCCGATCATGAAACATGGGCATTACCACCGTATGAGATTGGCAAAGTGTTCATATTTGAGAAAAGCCTGACGCTGTGTTGTCGGTACTTGAAAATGAGTCGCAAATGGACAATTAAGCCTATTTATGTCATTACAACAAGCGATAAGCCAAGAATGGTCTATAAAGGACTAGGCGCTGATTTCGTCGTGTACTCGAATACCGGAAATGTCGTGTTCTTACTTAATTAAGTGTTAACAAGGAGGTCTGGACATGTCCAGCGATTTCGTTACGATATTGTTGTTCGTTATCTCGTTTCTTATTTTTTGGGGTTTTATGAAATTTACTGAAAAAGCATAAGGAAAAAGGTTGGGGGGAAGCTCCATGGTTGTTATAGGTATCATTGCTGCTATATTAATAGTTTACTTGGGTTTCGTATTAGTAAAACCAGAAAAATTTTAATGAATCATGACACGATGATTGTTGATATGAGGGGGATATCCTGATATGGGTATGGGATTGTTACAAGTAGTCATCACCTTGGTGCTGATCATGTTACTAGTGAAACCGGTAGGGCACTATCTGGTGAAAGTTTTCGATTATAATAAAACTGGGGTTGACCGGGTTTTTGGACCTTTTGAACGAATTACCTATCGGATCATGGGCGTTCGCGAAAATGAATCCATGGGCTGGAAGCAATATTTGGGCGCTATGCTGCTCACTAACTTTATTATGTTGATTTTAATGTACATGGTTTTGAGATTTCAGCAGTACTTGCCGATGAATCCGGATGGCATTGCGAACATGCCAGCGGCACAAGCCTTCAACACGGCAGCTTCTTTTATTACAAATACGAACTGGCAATCATATAGCGGCGAGAACGCTTTGTCGTATTTATCTCAATTGCTTGCGATCACTTTCCCGATGTTTACCTCAGCGGCTACAGGATTTGCCGTAGCAGTTGCTTTCATTCGTGGATTGATTGGCCGTCAAGATAACTTAGGTAACTTCTATGTAGATATGGTTCGCGGTATCACACGCGTATTTCTACCGCTCGGTTTTCTTGTTGCTTTATTCCTTGTGTTCCAAGGCATTCCGCAAACGTTCCAAGGCGCAGTTGATGTAACGACGCTTGATGGCGCGAAGCAAACCATTACTCGTGGACTGGTAGCTTCTTTCGAATCGATTAAGCATTTGGGCACGAACGGTGGCGGTTGGTTCGGTACCAATGCCGCGCATCCTTTTGAGAATCCGACACCACTTTCTAATGTTATTCACATCATGTGTATGATGCTGCTGCCGACTGCGCTCGTCTACGCATTTGGCTTAATGATCAAAAACAAAAAACAAGGCTGGGCGATCTTTGCCGCCATGGGTTGTATCTTTGTCGTCATGCTGACAACGGTTTTCATTTCGGAGTATAACGGTGTCAAAGCCGTAGATGCGATGGGTGTTCACAGCAATATGGAAGGGAAAGAAGTCCGATTCGGTATCGCACAAACCGCACTATTTACAACAGTAACTACGGCGGCTACCACGGGTTCTGTCAATAACATGCATGAATCGCTCACACCGATGGGGGGATTCGTTCCTCTCGCTCAAATGATGTTGAATAACGTATTTGGCGGTAAAGGGGTGGGCTTGTTAAATGGATTGATGTATCTCATTCTATCGGTTTTCATCTGCGGGCTCATGGTTGGACGTACGCCGGAGTTCCTAGGGAAGAAAATCGAGGGAAAAGAGGTCAAATTAGCTTCCATTGCGCTTCTGGTTCACCCTGTTATTATATTAGTCCCGACGGCGTTAGCGCTATTGCGTCCTGAATCGATTGCGTCCATTTCCAATCAGGGAATGCACGGTTTATCAGAGGTCTTATACGCTTTTACTTCAGGAGCGGCGAACAACGGCTCGGCATTTGCAGGATTGAACGCGAATACCAATTTTTATAATTTGGGTATCGGTTTGGTTATGTTGTTCGGACGCTACATTTCGATCATTGCGATGCTTGCTATTGCGGGTTCTCTTGCGACGAAGCGAGTAGTTCCGGTTACGACTGGAACGCTGCGGACTGACACGCCTTTATTCTCGGGCATATTGATCATGATCATTCTCGTGATCGGGGCGCTCACTTTTTTCCCAGCATTAGCACTTGGACCGATTGCTGAACATTTGCAGATGCCTCGCTGAGGCCTGGCTTTTATATTGAGGGAGGATCTATATGGCTGCTGAACGTAAGAATACATTATCTGGTGAAATGGTATCGAGGGCATTCCTTGATGCATTCAAGAAGTTAAATCCGATGGTTATGATCAAAAATCCGGTGATGTTTGTTGTTGAAGTGGGAACGCTCATTACCTTGTTATTATCGATTCAACCGGATCTTTTCGGCGCTACGAACGTAGGTCGGGGTTACAATATCGCGGTGTTTATTATCCTTTTATTTACGGTCTTATTCGCTAACTTTGCTGAAGCAATTGCAGAAGGACGCGGCAAAGCGCAGGCGGACTCGCTGCGTAAGACGAAGTCCGATACAACGGCTCGTTTGATTCAAAAAGACGGTACTTACAAGCAAGTGTCCTCTACCCAACTGAAAAAGGGCGACATTGTCCGTATCGAAGTAGGGGAAATTATTCCTACGGATGGTGAAATTATTCAAGGTCTTGCTTCTATTGATGAATCGGCGATTACAGGAGAATCCGCGCCTGTCATTAAGGAAGCGGGAGGAGATTTCTCCTCTGTAACTGGCGGTACGCGCGTCGCTTCTGATTATATCGTTGTGAAAGTAACGACTGATCCGGGCGAATCGTTCCTAGATCGTATGATTGCGCTGGTTGAAGGCGCGAAGCGTCAAAAAACACCGAATGAAATTGCGTTAACAACGCTGCTTGCAGTACTTACATTAATTTTCTTGATTGTTATCATGACGATGGTACCTATGGCAAGCTATTTGAGTGTTCAGCTAGAAGTGGCTACTTTAATTGCTCTGTTGGTTTGCTTGATTCCTACGACAATAGGCGGGCTATTGTCAGCAATTGGGATTGCCGGGATGGACAGGGTAACTCAGTTTAATGTGCTTGCCATGTCAGGGAAAGCGGTAGAAGCAGCCGGAGATATCGATACGATGATTCTGGATAAAACGGGTACGATCACATATGGAAATCGTATGGCGTCTGAAATTATTCCTGTCTCGGATGTTACAGTGACAGAGGTAACCTTTGTTGCTTTGCAAGCTTCTGTCAAAGATGAAACGCCAGAAGGACGGTCGATTGTCGAGTTGGCGAATAAGCAAGGCGAGCAATGGGCGGCTAGCGAATATGAAGGAGCCGAAGCTGTTGAGTTTACAGCCGAAACTCGGATGTCTGGATTGAACTTGAGCAGCGGTACGGTCATTCGCAAAGGTGCTGTCGATGCGATCAAAAAGTATGTAACCGCAAAAGGCGGTAATGTCCCAGATGATCTTGAAGACATCTCAAACCGAATCGCCAAAGCGGGCGGTACGCCACTGGCTGTCGCTGTGAACAACCGAATCTATGGGGTTATCTATTTGAAGGATACGGTGAAGCCAGGTCTGAAAGAAAGATTCGCCGAGCTGAGAGCGATGGGGATCAAAACGGTAATGTGTACAGGAGATAATCCCTTAACCGCAGCGACGATTGCTAGGGAAGCGGGCGTGGATGAATTTATCGCAGAAGCGAAACCTGAAGATAAAATCGCTGCGATCAAGAAAGAGCAGCAAGAAGGCAAGCTGGTTGCGATGACTGGCGATGGTACGAACGATGCGCCTGCGCTTGCTCAAGCCGATGTGGGCATGGCGATGAATTCGGGTACGATGGCTGCCAAGGAAGCGGCCAACATGATTGATTTGGATTCTGACCCGACCAAACTTTTGTCAGTCATCTCCATCGGCAAACAATTGCTAATTACGCGCGGCGCCTTGACGACATTCTCAATTGCTAACGATATTGCGAAATATTTTGCCATTATTCCTGCGATGTTTATTCTAGCTATGCCGCAGCTGCAAGCACTCAATATCATGCATTTGGCTTCTCCGGAATCCGCCATATTGTCAGCGTTGATCTTTAATGCCATTATCATTCCGTTGTTGATTCCAATTGCGATGAAAGGCGTCAAGTATCGATCCATGTCAGCAGATAGACTGCTGTCGCGCAATGTGCTTATTTACGGAATTGGCGGTGTCATTGTACCGTTCATAGCCATTAAGTTGATTGATATGCTCATTCATGGCTTAAATATTGTTTAATTTAATCAGCAAATAGGCTTACAAGATCGTTTTTAATACAGACAATGTGTAACTGTTTACTAAGAAGGTTTTCCTGAGGAAAACGCTTAAGGAGATGTTTTTATGAAAATGATTTTAACAGCGATTCGAGTTTCCGTCGTGCTGATGCTCATCTGTGGGCTTATCTACCCGTTAGTTACAACAGGCGTCGCCCAAGTGCTATTCCCTAAACAAGCTAACGGTAGTTTGATTGAATCTGGCGGAGCTTTGGTAGGTTCCGAGCTTCTTGCCCAAAACGTTGAATCGCCGAAGCTGTTTCATCCTAGGGCTTCCAATGCCAAGTACGATCCTACATCTTCAGCTGGATCGAACACAGCTGTAGCCAGTGAGGATTATGTGAAAGGGATTGCCGATCAAATCGAAGCGTTGAAGCAAGAAAATCCGAAGCTGAAAGAGGTTCCAGCTGATCTGGTTACAGTGTCAGGTTCAGGTTTTGATCCCGACTTGTCGCCGGATGCCGCTAGAGCACAGGTTCCAAGGATTAGCCGGGAATCAGGCATTGGCGAGCAGCAGCTCCATGCATTAATCGACACGCATACAAAGAGTCGTCAATTAGGAATATTCGGTGAACCGCGCGTGAATGTGACCGAGCTAAACATCGAACTGCTGAAACAGTCGAAATGAGTCATCCAGCAAGCCGCTTCCTCTAAGTAGGGGCGGCTTGCTGAAGTTATTCAATGACAGGAGCGTTTGCCCTTGGACAGCTTTAAACGTAAATCTCCAGAGGAGATTCTATATTCGATATCCAAGCTCCATCGCGGTAGATTAAAGATTTATATCGGTGCCGTTAGCGGCTCAGGTAAAACCTATCATATGCTTAGGGAAGGTCATACGCTTAAAGAGCAAGGCATTGATGTTGTGATTTGCGCCGTTTCTACGCTCCAAAGACCGGAAACGGTGGAACAACTCGGTGATTTAGAGCGGGTTCCAAGCATTCATTGGACTGAAAAGGATTGTGCGTATAAGGATTTGAACTTAGATGCGCTGCTTGAACGCAATCCAGAGGTGGTTCTTGTCGACGGACTTGCCCATAGGAATCGAGCGAATGCGCGTTTCCCGACACGCCTTGAAGATATTAAATTTCTACTAAGTCACGATATTAGCGTGATAGCGACTGTTAACGTATATGAGCTTGAAGGGGCTATGGAGATTGCTCAAAAGTTAACAGGGATTACGGTGAAACATACGGTTCCTGCCGATACGTTGGAAATAGCGGACGAGGTTCGTTTAATCGATGTAACGCCGGAAACTCTGCTCAATCGGTTGGCCGAAGGGAATCTGAAAGGAAACAAGGACACAACCATTTTTAAGCAGGGAAATCTGGGCGTTCTACGAGAATTGGCGCTCCGCCTAGTTGCGGAAGATGTGAACGAGACACTGGAGGAGTACCGTGAAGAGATGGGGCTGGTCGGGCCATCTGGCGTTACGGAGCGAATTCTCGTATCCTCGCAGTATCATTGGAATGGTTCAATTTATGTCCGTCGAGGCCAACAAGTCGCCAAAAGGCTGAACGGCGATTTATTAGTCGTTACATTTCGTAACTTGAAAAGCTCCCTGTCCAAGGAAGCAGCTACGTTTAGGAGATCAATTATTGACCTTGTGGATAAAGTGGGTGGGGAATTCAATGAGCTGCCCTTCACCTCTCGCCGCTCCATCCCCAAAACTTTGGTCAAATATGCCACTCGGAATAATGTAACCCGGATTGTGCTCGGTCATTCTAAGCAGTCCAGATGGCAAGAGTTCAGCCAGGGCTCAATTGTGAATGATCTTCTGAGGCAGACGAAGAACATTGATGTGCTTCTCGTCGCTGATAGCGCGGAACATGAAGGGGAGCGGATTTTGCCGGCCAAGATGAAAGGGCCCAAAGAGCCGCAGAAATACAGACGTCTTAGCGAGAAGGAAGTCCAGGAAAAGATCGGGAAAATCAAACGCGGCAAATTTAAAGTGTACATTGGTGCAGCGCCAGGAGTAGGTAAAACCTATACAATGCTCAGAGAGGGCAATGATCTGCTGAAAAAAGGGATCGATGTCCAAATTGGACTTCTGGAAACTCACGGACGCAAGGAGACAATCGCGCAGGTCGGGAACCTAGAAACGATTCCTCGGCAAATAATCGCGTATCAAAGCGTTAAATTAGAAGAGATGGACACAGAGGAAATCATCCGCAGATGCCCTGAAGTTGTATTGGTAGATGAGCTTGCTCATACGAATGTCCCGGGAAGCAAGTTAAAGAAGAGATATGAAGATGTGTTAGAGATCTTAGATGCGGGTATTTCGGTCATCACAACGGTCAATGTGCAGCATTTAGAAAGCCTAAACGATGCCGTGGAACAAATCACGAGTATTCGTGTTAGAGAAACTGTGCCAGACAGCATTCTTCGTTTAGCCGATGAGGTTCAGTTAATTGATGTTGCGCCTCAGACGCTGCAGCACAGGCTGCGAGACGGTAAGGTGTACGCTATGGCCAAGGTTGATCAGGCCTTAAACCATTTTTTCAAAACGGGGAATTTAATCGCTTTAAGAGAATTGGCCTTGCGTGAAATTGCTGATGACGTGGATGAAAGATTAGAATCCTTGGAACGAAAAAACTCACTGCGCGGGCCATGGCGGCGTAAAGAAGTGATCTTCGTATGTATTAATAATACGGAGCATGCCTACCGTTTGATTCGAAGAGGATTCAGAATCGCTTTTAGGCTGAAGGCCACTTGGGTCGTTAATTTTGTTCATGTGAAAGGCACACTGTCGGAAGAACTGCGGAAGAGACTCCAAGCCTTAGAGAAGCTAACACTGCAGTTAGGTGGGAAATTTGCCATCCATGAAACAGATAACATGAAGCAGATCCCCATGGTTCTCGCAGCTAAAGCAAATGAGCAACAGACGACTCAGTTAATTGTCGGCCAATCGAAGATTTCCTTCTGGGAGGAACGAAGGCACGGGTCAGTTATAAAAAAATTACTGCGGCTTTCGAGGCATATGGATGTTCTCATTGTGGCTGATTATCATCCAAACATGAGCGTAAAGGATATTTAAATTAAACGTGGAAGTACCTGCCATAATTATGAGTTTTTAATTCCGAGTGTTATGATAGACATACGTGATCACACGAGGATTTATCCATCTCTTCAACCAAATTAAGGAGGTACATCTCGTGACAATTGAATCCAAACAAGCATTAACAGCTGGCGTTACACTGAATAATGGTGTAAATATGCCTTGGCTGGGACTCGGCGTATACAAATCCAAAGAAGGTCAAGAAGTTATTCAGGCAGTAAAAACAGCGATTCAAAATGGGTATCGCAGTATCGATACAGCAGCCGTGTATAGAAATGAAGAAGGCGTAGGTCAAGGTATTCGAGAAAGCGGCGTGGCCCGCGAACAACTTTTTATCACAACAAAAGTGTGGAATGCAGATCAAGGCTACGAGTCTACGCTGCAAGCGTTTGAAGCCAGTCGCAAACGGCTAGGTCTCGAAACGATCGACCTCTATCTCGTGCACTGGGCCGTTCCCGCAACTTACAGAGAAACGTGGAAAGCGCTCGTTCATTTGTACAAAGCAGGACATGTCCGGGCAATCGGCGTGAGTAATTTTCAAATTCATCATTTGGAACAAGTTATTGAAGATACAGGCATCGTGCCGGCGGTCAATCAAGTAGAGTACCATCCGCAGTTGGCACAAAAAGAACTGCTACAGTTTACTCGTGAGCATAACATTCAGCTGGAAGCTTGGAGCCCGCTTATGCAAGGACGGCTCGATCATCCGGTGCTGGCTGAGCTTGCTGCCAAACATGGTAAGTCTCCTGCACAAATCGTGCTGCGCTGGGATATTCAGAACAGGGTAGTGACGATTCCAAAATCGGTCACGGAGCAGCGTATTCGCGATAATGCGAATATTTTCGATTTTGAGCTGTCTGCTGAGGATATCGCTCAGATCGATACGCTCAATGAGAATAAACGAATCGGTCCAGATCCCGATAATGTAACCTTTTAATGAAGGAAGCCTCCAGTCATGGGGGTTTTTCTTTGTTTGTGTGCATGGTTTACGCTTGTAATGCTTTAATTCAATAGAGATATCATCTGAAATACTTCGCGATGATCCCCAGGCAGCACATGGTTTGCGACTTTAAGTTGAGACGAGCCGTCTCCATCCAGAAATAAACCATCGACGAGCTGTCCAGCTCCGATCTGTTCGATCACAGCTGAACGGAACTGTTCCCCCGTGCAAGGTGTTGGGGCTACGACGAGGTAGACGTTATTTTGCTGATCGTAAACGATCCCTGAACGCATGCGTTTTTCATTGATGACGGGCATTTCTTCGGAAACGGCTTGACTAGCCCAACCATCGGGATTACGAATCCCCATACTAACCCCACCTTGTGCCCAGTAGTGCTTCCGGTCTGAAATTTTCAATTCCTCTGCAGCCGTGACTACTTGAATGGTAAAGGTTTTGGACTTCTCATCCCAAACAAGAGTCCCCCGTTTACGATCAATATTGAACCAGCCAGAGCCATAGTCTCCAGGCTTTCCCTTGACGGGAAGGTCATCGATAACCGCTATGCTGAGCAGATTTCCTTGCCAGAAAAATCCTCCGTTAATACCATTATCTTGGAGCTCGGTAACATTCGAAGTAATGGCTTTTAGTCCGATATTTGCTGGCGATGTTCGAATTGTGTGAAGCAGCACCCCATTATTCCCTTGACTGATCTTGTATTCGGATAAGGGGGCCGGTCGAATTGGAGGTTTCGTGTGCTGCGTGCGTGTCAGGAGGATAATCGTTAAGGTGAAGCTAGTGAGCATAATTAGGACATAGATTAAGAGGGAGTTGGGGTTCACTTTAATCGCTCGAAAGGTTTGCATGGGGGATACTCCTATTCTTTGAAATTATCTCGCTTCTCTATTAGTCTATGAGACTTTTCTCGGAATATTCGTAGGATATGAGCAGAAGTGAACGAAGAAAAAAGGGTGCTCTGTAAGTGGTTAAGAACTGTGACCCTACTTGTGGACAATTTAAATGAGATCCCCCTGAGCTTCCGCTACGGAATACAATATTGGTTTATTAGTTGATGTTGGATGCTATGCTAACACTCTTTTATCTCTTCCCTTTTTATACATTTCCCCATAAGTTGGGTCATCAACTTTTGTTTTAAAATAATCAGATTCAGCCAAAACTCCCTTTAAGCCGCGAATGTTATCTTCCAGTTCTTTTTTAGTATCAGGAGCTATTAATTCTGCTTGTAACTGCCCTGCTTCCAATCCTAATTCTTTTACTTTTTTGCCTTGTGCCTCAATTTTAGCAGAATCCTCAGCGGATTTACTTTGCGGCATAGCCTCGAACTTAGCCTTTTCACTTTCAAAATTACCTTTTAGTTGAGAAAGCTTCAGTGCTTTTGGCAAATTATCATTCCATAAACATTTTAAGTTATATACAAAAGAGGCTGTCCCAAAAGTCATGAATAATGACTGAGGGAGGGCCTCTTTTTCATTTTATGCAACAAAAAGAAACCGTTCTTTGGTAAAATGGAGGTACCACCCAACCATTTCAAAGGAGACGGTTTCTT
>NZ_JAAIKC010000039.1 GCF_010820665.1 Paenibacillus sp. SYP-B3998
CCGAAGGTGGGGTAGATGATTGGGGTGAAGTCGTAACAAGGTAGCCGTATCGGAAGGTGCGGCTGGATCACCTCCTTTCTATGGAGACTCGGGTCTGATAGACCCAGTCAAGTGCGCAAGCACACAATTAGCTGATTGTTCATTTTATTTGTTCAGTTTTGATGGAGCTTGCTCAATGGGGCCATAGCTCAGCTGGGAGAGCGCCTGCCTTGCAAGCAGGAGGTCAGCGGTTCGATCCCGCTTGGCTCCACCACTAACTTTATGCAAACTTCCGCCGCCGATAAGGCGGTGTTGTTGACACTAAGTAGATGCAGCAAACCATCATAATTATCGAATAAGCTAGCAGTCTTGAACTGTTAACTAACGATAATAACTTTGTTCCTTGAAAACTAGATAACGAAACGAAACGTAAAGAATGAAACTTAGGCGTGAGGATCTAACGATCGCACGTAAATCCAATTCATGATTGTTTTATGACAGCATGAAGTTATTTTTAGCTGGTTAAGCTAGAAAGAGCACACGGAGGATGCCTAGGCACTAGGAGCCGAAGAAGGACGTGGCGAACGACGAAATGCCTCGGGGAGCCGTAAGCAGGCTTTGATCCGGG
>NZ_JAAIKC010000009.1 GCF_010820665.1 Paenibacillus sp. SYP-B3998
AATTATCAGAAGTTGAAGAGTTTATAAGCAGTAATAAAGAATTTAAATCTGCTGGAGAGCTATTACTTCAAAAATTATCGATCAAGAATTAAAGTCACATAAGAAGCAAACATTACTAAACTAACGGGATACGATAGCTCAACGAGGAACTATTATTACTTTAGAGAAAAGTACTAATATATATTGGTACCAGTTAACCACTGAGTCTAGTGTGGAGCCTAAAAAGACTTTCGATTACAGGTTTTCTTTTTTATACAGCTTCATCGTTGTTTCTTTAATACCTTTATTTTCCAATGTGATTGCCCTGACACTTATTAAAGAGGACTTGACGCTTTTTAAGACGCTGATTCCTTGTTTAACCTATGTTTATTTCTTCAAGTGCTGGTATTTGTTTTGGGCATGAAATTTTATTCTTTTTTCGATCAAAAAGTTTGATTTTTAGCCCAATGCAGATGAATGCAAGCATCAGAAATAGTAAACCGCTCCATACTATTTGATGTGTGCCTATCTTGGATAAAAACCAGCCCCCCGAAGCAGTACCCAACGCAATACCCAGATTACTAAAAGATACAAACAAACTATTTGCAAACTCAGGCGCTTCAGTAGCCTCAGATGTTAGCCATATTTGGCTTATAATGAGACCGCCTGTGAAAACAGCTCCCCATACAATGATCATAATAATCATCGGTATCGTATAGGTCCCCGCATAAAATAGCATTAAATAGATCATTCCCAATACCAAAGGATACGCTAAGGTCGTTTTAACGATATTTTTACTTAGTAGCTTACCAGCTTGAAGATTACCGTAGACACCACTTGCGCCAAATACAACTAACATGACACTTATCGTTGTCCCATTCATGTTTGTCACTTTGCCTAGATATTCAGCAAAATAGCTATATACAGCGAATAGAGCTGACATAATGAAACATGCAGTTGCGATATTCAGCCATAATTGAGGTTTTACTAATACTTTTAATTGGCTCCCGTAGGATATTTTTTCTTTGACTGGCATAGAAGGAATCCAACCTAAAATACTTATACATGTTATCACATTAATCACCGCTGAGAATAGAAATGCTGATTCAAGCGAAAATTGATTTCCAATAAATGATGTGATTGGAACACCGAGAACCATACCTACCGTCACACCTGTAAATACTTTGGCCACCGCTTGGGTGCTTTGATCTTGTGGGACAGAACTCGCAGCAGCTGTAAATGCGACTGAAAAGTAAACAGGATGAAGAAAGGCCGGTAGTATTCGAAAAAGTAATAGAACCGTATAGTTAGGAGCAAATGCTGATCCCAGATTGGAAATTGCGAAAATGACAAGCACTCCGGCCAATATTTTTTTACGATTTATCCCTGAAAATAGTAAAGTCATAAAGGGTCCGAACATAGCTATGACTAGAGCGAACAAACTAACAAGTAATCCTGCTTGCGAGACAGTGATTTGGTAGTGCTGAGTAATCTGCGGTAAAGTACCCACAATGCCAAGTTCGGTATTAATAATTCCAAATATGCCGATGGCGATTATATAGGATATATATGACTTTTTCATAGCGATCGGATTCTCCTTAGTTTCGAAAAATGGGATGCCAAACAACACCCATACTGACTTATGGTTGTTTGGATCAGACTTATTTTGTTTTGTTAAGTAAGTAATTCTCCACCATTGCCTTATAATTCACGATCTTATCTGCAAGTAAATTCAGATTATGGCTAAGCTCAAGCATATGTTGCTGCACTTCTTTGTAGTGCTCCTCGAGAAGAATCCTCCGCTGTGTTAAGGCACGTTAAAGAAAATAACGGATCAATGTTACGCAAGAAATCCCCCTTCGTTACGCCATTCAAGGCTACCGAATTGGTCTAGTATTTCTTTGATAGTGCCTTATTTCAAATATGAAGTCTCCAGACATGTGGAGTGCTACGTGTTGCTAGTCAGGGTTTCAGTGTCTTAACAATTATGACGTTATACTGAAACTTCCAAATGAATAAGTCCGATGGAATCTATAATCACGCATCCCAGGTACGATCCGATAGCAATTCCGGCGTTAAACGCGGCAATATTGATCGCAGATACAACATCAATATTGCCGCGTTTAACGCCGGAACATAACGTTTAGCCAGCATCTGGACATAGGTTTGTAGTGCCGGCACATTCATGAAAGCCACATGTAGAACAGCGCATTTAATGGGATTGCGGTTAGCAATTTTTCCGCCAATTATTTTTATGAAATGAACAACACAAGAGGTTTGGGGCCTGTGTTGTTTTTGAATACACTATTCATTGATAGGCATTACGATTCGGGCGCTTTTGGCAATCTTTTTTATCTCTGTAAGCACAGATTCATTCAGTTTTACTTCGGCAGCTGCCAATGCATTCAAAATATGCTCGGGCTTACGTACGCCAATAAGAGCACTTGTTAAGGCAGGATTCGCCAGAACATAAGCAATGGCTAATTGGGAAACGGTGATGTCGAGTTGTGCGGCTACGTCTTTGAGTTGTTCGACGATGGCGATATTTTGCATGAAACCTTCCCCGGTATGGGAAGGGGATTTCGATCGCCAATCCTGCTCGTCGAAACGTGAGTCGAAAGTATAGTTGCCCGAGAGAAGTCCCGATGCAAGCGGACTGTAAGCCAGTACGCC
The DNA here is from genome assembly GCF_010820665.1 of Paenibacillus sp. SYP-B3998. Taxonomy (GTDB): domain Bacteria; phylum Bacillota; class Bacilli; order Paenibacillales; family NBRC-103111; genus Paenibacillus_E. Next base: position 2,653 of record NZ_JAAIKC010000009.1, read on the forward strand.
GATTCCTTTATCTATGCAATACGGCAGAAGATCGGACTCCACCTGATGGGCAAGTATTGAGTAAGGCGGTTGCAGGGAATCAATATGTCTGACCGCCAAAGCCTCATCAAGAAGTGCGATGGGGAAGTTGCTGACTCCGACATAACGTATTTTGCCATCCTGAACCAACTTCTCCATGGCTCGCATTGTTTCTTCAACAGGTGCTTTAACGTCAGTATCCGGCCAGTGCATTTGGTACAAATCGATATAATCGGTACCGAGACGGCGCAAGGAATCTTCCGCTTCGCGAATGATCGAACCGTATGTTCCGTTGCGGGTTATATTGTTTTTATCGTCCCAGACTAGACCAAACTTAGTAGCGATCACGGCTTTCTCGCGACTGCCTTTAAGCGCCTTACCGAGCACTTCTTCGGAGTGACCCATGCCGTAAACAGCAGCCGTATCAAAAAAATTAATGCCAGCATCAAGCGCAGCACGAATACTATTTTGCGACAATTGATCGTTTTGTTCGCCCCATGAGAACACCCAGTCTCCGCCGCCAATTGCCCAAGTTCCAAAACCGATCACAGAGATTTCCGGTCCGTTTTTCCCTAATTTCCGATATTTCATGTTTATCGTCTCTCCTCCTATTTGATTGAATTGCACTGCGTTACCTGTGCTGTGGTATGATTATGCCACAGATACAACTGGATAACGATGAGTTTAGTTATCATAGGTGCAGTAACACCAGGTTAAAGGGATTACCCTTACCTTATAAGGAGTGGATTAAATGAGTACGAACAATCGGCGTTCGGAATTGGGAGACTTTTTACGGACGCGCAGAGAGCGTCTGGATCCTTCGGAACACGGATTTACGATAGGGACAAGACGAAGGACGTCAGGGTTAAGAAGAGAGGAGTTGGCGCAAGTTGCCGGAGTTAGCGTTTCTTGGTATACGTGGCTGGAGCAGGGGCGTGATATAAATGTCTCGTCGCAAGTGTTGGAGAGCATCGCTAGAGCGCTGCGATTGGATTGGGTGGAACGAAGGCATCTGTTCAATTTGGCGTTGGACACGGATACGATTCAGTATTTGCCTCAACAGTCATCGGATTATAATAACGTGCTTCAAAGTGTATTGGATTCTTGGGATACCTGTCCGGCGTATGCAGTTGATTACAAATGGAATATTGTTGGGTGGAACTCTTTGGCGAGCCGGGTTTTTGGTGATTATTCTAAGCGTTCTGAAAGGGATCTCAACTTGATATGGTATGTTTTTACCAATCATTCACAGCGTATGCTGCTTGTAAACTGGGAAAGAGAAGCGAAAAACGGTCAGGCCTTGTTTCGAGCGACCAGCGACCAATACGCAGATAACCCGTGGTTTAGCCAGTTTATACACGACTTAAGCGAAGCCAGTTTGGAGTTTCGGGAATGGTGGGCATTGCACGATATCCGGATCACTCATGGCAACAAAGAGCTGAATCATCCTGTTGTAGGAAGTTTGTCCCTGAGACAAACAACGTTATTGATCGCTGAGTTCCCTGAGCTTAAAATTTTGCTGTATACCCCACTTCCACAGGGAAATACGTTGGAGAAGCTCAGACATCTTGCTTCATCAACGCACGCAACTGAAACAAAGGAATTGCAGTTGGGAATATTTCGTTGAAGTATGAAATGATGTTCATAACGACTTCAGCATACATCTGGGATGTTTCCAGTGCCACGCACTTCATTCCTATGCTGCATTCCGGGAGGTGCGACAAATCGTACTTCATGCATTCCATCAGGCAGGAATCCAGAAGCCCGAAGAAAGAACTATGTTGTTCCTAGCCAGAGGATTGTTATGCAACATTGCTGTAGCAATTAACTTACCGGAATTAATGGAAAAATGAGGAGGTGAGCGACGCCTCCGTAGAAAATTCAAAAAGTTTAACGGGATAGAGAGCTCAATAAAGGATGTTAGATACAGATGTCCGCCATTGAGCTAAAGGAAAACGATAGTGGAGGAGCTTGCCGCGTGGCAGCTCTTTCTTTTGGTTTATTAAAGTAACGGTCAGGCTAGTTCCAATATGTGTTAATATAGTTTATGTAAGACTAATAAATTAACACGGGCTAACCCAGGTGATTTGTATTAGTTTAACCCACGAATTTTTCCTTCTAAGCAACGATTTTAATTTGAATGACAGATATGAGATTATACGGGGTGTAAAAAAACGCCGGTGACCCTAAGCAGGTGACCGGCGTTTCCATATTAGCGTTTCGGCATTTTGCTCTCATCCATGTACAGCAGGTTCCAGCGGTGACCGTCCAGGTCGGCAAATCCTGCGCCGTACATCCAGCCGTCAATTTCACTCGGCTTGCTAAAGATGCTTCCTCCGGCAAACTCTACTTTTTGAATAAAGGCATCTACTTCTTCTCTGCTTTCAGCGCCAATGGAAAATATTACTTCTGCGCTATGGGAAGTATCTGCGGTTTTTGAACCTGTAAATTTCTCAAACGCCGCATCCGGGAACAGCAGAATCGTTGTTGGGCCTATGGCAAGCTTGGCTCTTTCATTACCAACGCTCACCGCATGGAATCCAATCTCATTGAAAAAGGCAGTTGACCTCTCAACATCTTTGACCGGCAGGTTAATCCAAATCTCCTGTGACATGGCTGTAGCCTCCTGGAATATATTCAACTACTTCTACTATACTCTACTTCTGGCAGCAGAAGCGAATCTTATAAAAGAAACCGCAAGGTATGACATACCTTGCGGTTTCCTTAGTAAACTTATTTACTTGTCTGCTCCAGCATCGTCTCCGTCAAGGTATCGATCTGGCCAAGAATGGATTTCGCATCAAAGTAGAAGTGTGTTTTGTAATCCAGCGGAATGACATTGCCATTCTTAACGGCCGGAGGTCCTTGCCAGATTTTGCTTTCGGTAAGAGCCTTAAGCTGCTCTTCGGATGTTTCAGTATACGAATGGTACAGCAGAACTAATCGGTATACATGGTTCAAATCATGCAAAAATCAGCATCAAAGGAAGAAGCCGTGCAATGGGTGCTTAATGATATCGGGGTGAAGTCAGAAAATGTAATGGTATTCGGGGATGACTTTAACGATTTAGGACTATTCCAAATGTGGGGTTTGACAGCCGCCATGCGGCGGCGACACAACGCGCGCCCAGCGGATTTCCGATCGCAAAAGCTGCTCAGCCAAAGGTTGATTTATTTTAATTTTCTTGGTGATGGAGGGGCTTCATATCGCATGCAGCCACGCCAAAAAGCGGTTCGTACGCGCCATTGGATCCGTACTTTTTCTTGGTTCGTTCCTTGCCGAGAGCTTCAAGCTCCTGCATAACCATTTTTACATACATTGTTTAATACTTCTTTCTAATTGGAGGTTTACCCTTAGGGTTTATGCTATCTATTAAGACTATATCAGATTTTGTAAGTATTTTTAATTGCACTTCCATCTAAGCAGGAAGCAGATTCAGTCGGAGATATACGCAACACCCAACCGGATTGTGACCAGATCATTGACGGGTAGGATAACGTGATGAGCCATTAAATTATTTGTCAGTAGAATTTTGTTCTAGTAAAAATTTATAACATAACTCCATAGGGATGTAATAAAAAAGACATTCAAAACACCTCCGAAAATTGGTAAGGTACAGTCAAGGAAATATTTAGGGGGATAAGTATGCAAAGAAACTCCGAAAAAGAAGCTCGTTCATTTGGTGTTGAGGGATTTTAATTTGCATTTCATCCAAAAGCTATCTATACAAAGTCAAAAGGTTGTATCATGCTTATATAGAGTTTTAGAATAAAGGTATTGGAAATGAGAGGTGTATCATTTTTGTATAGAGTGGCTATTTGCGATGACGAGGAAAAACAAAGAGAGCTTGTTAAAAGCATCCTGATTACGTTGTCGATAAAAACAAATATAGATTTTGAAATCGAATTATTCGGCTCGGGAGAGCAGTTGGTATCCTATTATGAGCGCCATGAAACTCCATTCCATATTTTAATTTTGGATATTGAAATGGGTGGGATGAACGGGATTCAAACAGCCCGTACAATAAGAGGGTTAAATAACCTGGATGAACAAATTATTTTTCTGACAAGCTATCCTGAATATATGGTGGAAAGTTTTGATGTCATGACATTCCAGTATTTGATAAAACCCATTGCTCCTTCGATCTTGGAGGAGAAAATGATCAAGATATGCCAATACTTTCAAGCACTTGATAAAAAGTTTATGGTTATCAAGTCAACCTATGAAGAAATCGTTTTAAAATATGATGACCTCATTAGTATTGAAGCTGCCAAAAGCTTAACTATAAAAAGCAAACTACATTTTACGACCACTAATCAAACCTATGAAAGCAAAGGCATCATTTCAGATTATGCTTTGGCCTTAAAAGACAGTAACTTCTTGCAAATCCATCGTTCTATTATTATTAATCTGCTTCATGTGAAGAAATTTGCTAGCGGAGTTGTTCTAATGTCCAATGGGTTGGAATTACCCATAGGTCGTTCTAAAATTAAAGAGGTTAAAGATACTTACACCAAATTTATGATTATGAAGGTCGATTGATATGATTCAAAATAATTTTCCTATTGTCTTTAGCATTGTACTTGTGATGGGCGTTCAAATTAATTTTTTCTTCAACTCGGTGTTTGATAAATCAGCTAAAAAACATAACCGGTTCATTTATTTCATTATGTTTGGGTTGCTTGATTACCTATATCTGGTTATTCCCATCTCTCCTATTTTATCTTTGATTCTATCCTTGCTCATGATATTTAGCTTTGCACAATCTTATCAAGTAGAAATTAAAGACAAGATCATTTTTTCTATGTTATACGGTGTTTTAATATCTCTCGTTAATTTTATATCCCTTTATATTTTTTATACCCTATATTCAGTTGAGTTTAGCTTTGACCCTGTAAATGAACATGATCAAATAGCCTACACAAAAGCTATTTTACTCAGTTGCATGATCATGTTTGCTATCATTCAGATCATACGACTACTTGCAAAACGTAGAAGTTACTCTTTGCATTATCGTTACTACATATTTTTTTCGGTTATTCCTATCATAAGTATAAACCAACTGAATATTCTAACTTATAAGGACGCCTATTCTTTCATATCCGTCATTGTATTACTATTTTTAAACGTTATGATTGTCTATATTTTTGATACGATCATTGATAAATTTCAATTCATGCATGAGAATGCTCAGTTGCAACATCAGATGGACTATCAGGATGCGAATTACGAAAAAGTCGTTCACAGCTTCAAATCCATTAAAAGAATCATTCATGATACGAATCAACAGTTTTTGTATATTGAAGAGTGCATTAAGCGAAATGAGTTAGCAACTGCACTGGAACATATTAAGACGACATTAAATAAAGTCGAAGGAGCCTACCAAAGGGTAAATACGGGGAATCTGGTTATAGATGCCCTTGTCACAAATACGCTTAATATTGGACAAGCCAATGGCATAAGAATAGATACGAAGCTTAACTTATATTCACAAGAAATCCATATTGACCGTTATGACTTATGTGTTGTCATTGGAAATATGCTAGATAACGCAATAGAAGCTTCTAAAAAGTTAAAAATCGCAGAAGATAGGTACATTCTTATAAAAATACATTCTACCGAGTCTAATCTTCTCATTCACATCATGAATCATATGGAAAATGAAGTAACCGACTTGCACAGCCAAAAACCAAACCCGGAATTTCATGGTATTGGATTAACAAATATAGCTAGAATCTGCGACAAGTACGGTGGTCATATGACTTTTGAAACAAAACTTAAAGTATTTAATAATATGGTTCTGCTGCCATTTTAAACCAACAATCCTTAAACAACATGTTGTTTAGGGATTGTTTTTTTCGTTTCAGGGTGATTTTTAATATAACAGCCTTCTTCCTTGTATGATGAATTCAGCAAGTAAATCTAGAAAGAATGATGAGGGAATTAATAATGAAGAAGATGGTTTCTATAGTAATGACCGCTATGCTTATTGCAATACCGGTCACCCCTGCTTTTGCTCTTACGAATCATGATACTGTAAAAGAAAAGGCACAGGAGCTGGCTTCGAAGATCGTGTCCGATTATGGTGTAAGTGGATTGCAGTATGCAATTATGGATCATGGATCCATTGTTTTATCGGATAGCGCTGGTGTATACGATAAAGCGACCAAGAGTCCGATAACCAAAGACACGATGTTTGGAATAGGCTCGGTAAGTAAAACGTATGTGTCTGCTGCAACGATGATGCTAGCTGATTCTAATAAAATTGATATTGATAAACCACTAACCACGTATATCAAGGACTTTAAAATGGCAGATGAGCGATATAAAGAGATTACGCCACGCATGTTGATGAATCATTCTTCAGGACTTTACGGTAGTCACTACGAGAATAGCTTTTTGTTCGATGACAATGATACGAAAAATCATGATCAATTATTGGTCAAATTACAATCAGAAAGGTTAAAGTCAAACCCAGGCGAATCCTCGGTATATTGTAACGATGGTTTTCAACTGCTTGAAATCTTGATCGAACGAGTAAGCGGGTTAAGTTACAGCGATTTTTTTGAAACCTTTATTAGCAAGCCTCTTCATTTAACCTCTACCAAAACACCACGTGATTCATTTGATAGAGACAGGCTCGCAAAAACTTATTTTCCTGCGATAGATCAGGCTTTACCCGTAGAGAATGCCAATCTCATTGGGTCAGGAGGCCTCTACTCCACGGCCGAAGAAGTAAGTAAGTTCGCTGAAGTATTAATCGGGAATCGAACGGATATTTTATTTGAGAAGTCAGCAAAGGCTATGCAAAGTCATGAGTATAGAAAGGGAGTGTGGGTTTCTGAAGAGACAAACACCATTAATTATGGTCTTGGTTGGGATGCTGTCCGTTTAGCACCATTTAGTGATTACGGAATAACCGCATTATTTAAAGGTGGAGATACGTATATGTATCACGCTGCTTTGACTACCCTACCCGAACATGATATTTCTATAGCTGTGCTTTCATCGGGAGGTAGTGGAACCTACAATAGTATATTTGCATCTAATATTTTATTGGAATATATAAGAGCCAAAGGCATCATTAAAGAAATCCTACCTGAAAAAACATTTGAACCTCCATTGAAAGTGGACATGCCATCCGATTTGCTTGCTTACTCTGGATTATACGGTACTGTAGGTAAAACGGTAAATCTGGAGATAAAGAACGGAGAGATTGATTTACCCGCTCTAGGATTTGGATTGTTACCGCCTCAAAAATATGTATATACGGGCAATGGACAATTCAAAAACAACGATGGGAGTGCAACCGTAAGCTTTGACCAACCGAAAAATGGAAAAACCTATTTAAAACTTGACACTTATATAAATACTCCAGGATTAGGTCAAGCGGTTACGGTAACCTATGAATATCAAAAGTTAGATTCCAATCCTCTAAATCAGTCAACTAAAACGGTATGGGAACATAGAAATGGAAAAAACTACTACGCTTTGGATGAAAAGATAACTTCAATAATGTATCTGATCAAAACGCTTTTGGCCAAAAATATATCCGTTGATATCAACCATGGATACGCATCAGGCACTAAAATTGTTGACGAGAATAAAGCAGTAAATGCAATTGAAATTCCTATTTCGAGCGGAAGAGATGCTTTTGATTTGAATTTCTATAACGAGAACCATAAAGAGTATTTAAAGATCAATGGACAATCGTATATCAGTGAAGATGCTATTCAATCCATTTATGAAGGGAACGACTCGTTTTGCATCATACCATCGGGTGGTCAGGCTGTATGGTATAAAATTGATGATAAATCAGCCAATCGCGTCATGAACGTTGAGACTCCAGTAAGTGGGGGATTTGCCGTTTATGACGCGGAGGGGATGGTTGTGAACTTTTCAAAGGCAAGCAACAATCATACGGTAGTACTACCTGAAGGTGGGATGATCGTTTTTGGTGGTAATGAGGGCGATGTATTTAAAATTAATTTGAAGAATAAATAGACTACTCAACTTTGGTTGATATACTAACGATTATTGAGGTACTGTGTTGTACGATGTATATGCAGGAGGTAGGTGTGAAAGGCGGAACAGATATGCCGTATATATGAAAAACAAACCAGTTAACAGAGTATTTTAAGGAAAAGAATTAATTTCTGGGATGCGAAAAAAAGAGGAATTTACCGCTTGTTAGGACAGAATGGCGTTGGTAAAACAACAATTATGAAGATGATTACAAACTTATAATATTAATAGAGAAGAGGAATACCTTATGAAAATATGTAGTCAAATTACATTTGCAAGTCTGGCCCTTTTGATAACTGGAAGTTCCCTGCTATACACATCGCCAACCTCAATTGTAAAAGCAGAGCCCATTCAAAATGAATCTAGTTCTTTACAAACAAGCACTCAACAAGATCATAATTCCGTCAAGCAAGCTATGGGGGATACATTGCAACTTGGATTCCCGGGGATACTTGCTAAAACTTCTGAGGGGGGAAAAAAGTGGGGTTATGCCACTGGGATAGCGAATCTGAGCACAAAGAAACCAATGGAAACAGATTATCGCTTTCGCATTGGTAGCGTGACGAAGACGTTCACCGCAACGGTTGTACTTCAATTAGCTGGAGAGAACCGCTTGAATCTAGACGACTCCATCGAAAAATGGCTGCCTGGTGTCATTCAAGGAAACGGTTATAATGGTAATCAGATTACCATCCGGCAGATATTGAACCATACAAGTGGTATCGCTGAATACTCAAGATCCAAAGACGCTGATTTTATGGATACAAAAAAATCGTATACGGCTGAAGAAATAGTGAAGTTGGGGATTTCTCTGCCCCCAGACTTTGTTCCAGGAAAGGGCTGGTCTTATTCAAACACAGGATACGTATTACTGGGTATTCTTATTGAAAAAGTAACCGGAAACAGCTACGCGGAAGAGATTGAAAATCGGATTATTGAACCGCTTGAATTGTTGGATACATTCCTACCTGGCAATTCAAGCGTTATTCCAGGCACCAAGCATGCTCGGGGATATTCCCAACCAGACGAAGCAAGTGAGATAAAAGACGTTACTTATTATAATCCAAGTGCAGGTAGCTCGGCTGGAGATATGATTTCTGATGCTGACGATTTAAATAAATTCTTCTCTTACTTGCTCGGTGGCAAATTACTGAAGGAAGAGCAACTAAAACAAATGCTTACTACAGTTCCTGTAGGAAGAAAAGGAATCGAAGGATATGGTCTTGGAATCTCTGAATTTAAGCTTTCAAATGGTGTCTCGATATGGGGACACACAGGTGGCATTCTAGGGTTTTCTACGATTGCTGGAGGTACACTTGGAGGAAATCATACGTTGGTCGTCAGTTTGAACAGTTTGGGTAGAGATAACAGTCCTAATCCTTTTAAAAATATTTTACTTGCTGAATTTAACAAGTAGGAAAAAAGGAAAAACGGAAAATAGTGATAAATTTTGTCATAGCCCCAACTTACTTCTAAAAATAAATTTGGGGCTTTTATGGAATTATGGCAGCAACTTTTTAAACCTTGCCCCCCTCAAAACACGCCCGGAAAACCCGCGCAATACAAGGGGGGGTGCCCCTATTGCGTAACATTGCCCGCTGTTTCTGCTTGCGTTCGGCGGTTGCTGGTACTGAATTTACATGAAGTACTGTGTTGTACGATATATATGCAGGAGGTACAATACATGAATGTAGAAGATTGGAAATCACAAATTAAGCGAGGAACACTTGATTTTTGTATGAAATCATAAGTAAGTTAGAGCAGTATCCTATTGTTCTGCAAAAGAAAATACAATTTATCCACTACTTAGAAGATTATTGAAAGAAGAATATATTTTTTCATCTTGGCAAGAAAGTACCGAGGGCTTGCCCCAAGAAAATGTTATACCCTTACAGAAAAAGGAAACGAATACTTAAACGCGATGTCCTTAGAATGGGATAATTTATTAACAGCTATATCGGAAATTAAAGGAGAGTTAAATTATGGATAAAATTATGAATGACTATTTTATAAAAATTGAAAAGTATTTGAAATCTATGTCCGATTGCGAGCGTATTGACATTGTAAAAGAAATCAAAAGTGTAATGCTTGAATTGCAAAATAATGGTGTATCTTCTGAGAAAATTATCGAACGGTTAGGAAACCCAAAAGAATTAGCGAAAGCATACTTAGGTGAAGCCATTTCAAAGAACAGTAAATTTAGTTGGCGTAAATTCGGCGCAATATTTGCATTTTTTAGCAACTTTGCAGGCATCAACGGTATGTTACTTTTGCCGTTCATCAGTACTCTTTCCATTGCTTTAATGATTGGTGGAGTTATTACGCCGATAGGCGGAATTGTTAAATTTGTCGGGTATCTTATGGGATATGATATTGCCGGAATAACAATCGAAATGGGAGTATTTACACCAAGCCCAGTGCAGTTTTTGCCAATTTCTATTGTGATTGGTGTGTTAATGTTTTGGCTTGGGAAAGTCTTATGGAAGCTTACTATTAAATATATACACGCAATTAGTCAGAAAGAGAAAACAGCATAATAATATAAAGAACGGGGCGCGACGGTCATTCATAGACCAACCGTACCCCACTTTTACTATGGGTGTGTCACGCAGTAAAGCCCTTATCCCTCTCAAAACGAGAGCGGAAACTAGCGCTATACAGGAGCTTATGCACCCCTATCGCGTAATAATGCTCTTTGTTTCCGCTTTCCGCCTTTTTTGGGGTGGATTTTTGGTATTAATAGGTCAGCCAGAGATTTCTGGCTGGCCTATTTTTGTGTAGGCATCTTAAGATGGTGATAGCCGGGAGAACGAGGGTGGCTTAGGGACGCAGTTCCCGTCAAAAAAACTGTTCTCTCACTACCCTCCAATGACCATGTTTGAGGGGTAGAGGCAATGACCTCGCATCACAAGCGAACTCTGTGCTTTGTGTTTAGGTTATGTTCTCGATGAACCAGTAGATTTCCGGATCATTGAGCTAACGGAAACGATAGTTCATTAACAATACCACGATGCTGATGCGGACGCTCGGAAGCCTTTCCCCGCTATCGGTAGTTTAGTTCAAGCAAGTGAATTGGTTTTATGATTATTAGGGAAGGGATCTATAACATGAACTCTAAGAAGGCAAACTATTTAATAGCTATAGCAGTTTTATTGATATATATATTTATGAGTCAAACCAAAGACCTGATCCGTATAGCCAGCGGTATCCGTATAATGTTCCTCAATTGATAAGTCCGACTCATGGTGCAGTAGGCCATCGATGACATGCACCGCATCGCGAGCGTTTGTATTGATGATTTTCGTATAGAACGATGAAAATTGATCACTGACAAATCGATAAATAGTAGCCCCTCTGCCTGATCCGTAATGGGGGTTAGGATCGGCACTGAGAGACGAAACGCCTACTTGCACACGCATACCATCAGATGAGGAAGTGCTTCCATCGCCCCAGTAGGAGGCTAAAGAACGGTGATGATGAAAGTTCACAAGTGTTGCTTGTGCTCTGTTCATTGCATTATCGTACATTCTCCACTGGGTAGCATTGGCCATTTGATGATACGAGATACCAGGCGTTGCATCCGCCATTTTTGTTAAGCCAATATTGGTACCCATAGCCATGAGCGATGCGAGAACAATCGGTTTTTCTTCGGTCTTAGGTTGACGATTGGTTGAAGCATGAATGAATTGCTCGTCAAACCCAGTCCAACTCGCTACTTCTAAAAGTAGGTCCGTCAACTTTACCCGTGGCAGCATGCTATAAAGAGCTGCGCTATATTGTTTCGCTTCTTCCGTTGATGATCCCAAAATGCACGAATATTAATTGTAGACAATAAAGGTAAATTAATAAGTTCAGGGTTAACTAATAATAATGGAATTTGGAGAGTATTATTAACTACTGACGTTGAGCACTGTGGAGGATGTAAAGTCTTTTATTGAATCAGAACTTAAGGGGTTTGCAGAGAATAAAGGCTTTTATTGTGGGATATTTGTTGCGGATAAATTCATTGGAGAAATAATCATACACAACATTGACTGGATTAACAAAAAAACATCAATAGGATATTGGAGTAAATGGTCGATCAGATCAGCACTGTTCGGGTTATTCGTTACAACCCGAACGAAAGACCAAATACAAAGTGTGTCCAATCAATAACAGGTTAAGTTTAATAAATTATAACTGTTCCTCCTATATTCAATTCCCATAAGGGAAGGTGGTGTTTTATATGAGTGGATACGCTGGTGGATATGGTACTTCGAGTGCCGCTGTTCTTGTACTGTTCATACTTCTTGTCATTGTTTTGATGGCTTTTGTTATATAAACACTGTCATGGTATGTTGTTGGGAGTTGAGCTAACGAGAAACGATAGCTGAACAAACAAGGAGCAGATTTGTCGAGGGAGCTGCTCCTTGTTTTTATTAAGATAACGGGCAGATTAACGCGAAATAATTCAATTTAATTTGCTTCCATCCTCAGATTCACTCTATCAGCAGATATTTCAAACATATGACATTCTCCCATAGAATAATCATATTACCCTATTCGTAATCGATCACATCAGATAAGATGGGTTAGTACTCAAATAAATTGTGATAGGGGATCCAACACATCAAAAGCAAAGGAGTACAATGATGAATAAACACGCATCGGAATTTCAACACACTACAGCATTTGCTGAGAAGAAAGTTACCTGGTTGGAACTATTTTATGATCTACTTTTTGTAGCAGCTGTTTCAAAAGCGAGTCATGTCTTGTTACATGTCGAATATGGTTCAATTCCAGTAGAATACTTAACGAAATTCGTCCTAATATTTGTTCCGATCTGGTGGGCTTGGGTAGGGCAATCGCTCTTTGTAAATCGGTTTGGACAAGATATCATTTCTCACCGAATATTTCTGATTCTACAACTATTTTTTGTATTAATAATGACAGCAAGCCTATCAGTTAATTTTGATCAATACTATATTCCATTTTTAGTAGGCTATGTTGGTTTAAGAGCTATGACTGCCATTCAATATCTTGCGGTACATAAGAAAGAAGAAGCACATAGAAAGATCACTGCCCGCTATTTGGGGAGTCGCTTTTGGATTGGTTTGGCGATATCTTCTTTATCACTATTCTTTGACTCGTGGATTCGTTATGTAGTTTTGTATGCGGGAATAACTGTAGACATATTGCTCCCATTAATTGGTCGGAAATACTTGGTGAAAAGCCCAATAAATACTCACCATTTATTAGAACGCTTCTCACTGTTTGCACTTATTCTTCTTGGCGAAGCAGTAATCAGTATACTAACAGTATTGCAGTCTAGCTACTGGACGTGGCAATCTATTTTATTTGCGTCAATAACTTTTTTATTAATTATCGCTATGTGGTGGCAATATTTTGACAATGTCGAAAAGAAAGTGAACAAAATAATAGAGACTGCAGGGCAAACTATTATTTATGGTCATTTATTCATTTATTTATCAATGTGTATGATCGCAGCTTCGATTCAATTGTTATTTTTGGAACAATTAAATTATTCATTTATGTTAAGCTTTATTTTTGGATCTGTATTGCTTTACTTTTTTTCAACCTCGTTGGTCTTCAATAAATATAGACATATACATCTAAGATTGGGGATAGCTCATTTAGCCTTATTATTAGGATTACTTGGCGTTTTTTTTACAGTGGATTTGTTTTTCTTTATACCAAATTACATAATTATTGGAGAAGTGATGGTGTTCTTTGTTGTATATGCTAAATTAACGACTTGAACTTACATGTGCGATTTGGATCCAACTCGTTAAAGTTGCTGAGTGCAGCGAGTGCAAACGTTGGAGGAGCCGAAGCCGTGGACACAAAATAGAGAAGATGATATCCTAAATTTAGTACATTTTAATAAAAGGGAGACGCAGCCGTGGACACAAGACAGTGGATGGCGATAACGCTTTTTCTCGCAACGGCGCTGATGGTGTTCGTCTCTTTCTTATCTTACCGCAAACGCCATCTGCCAGTTGCAAAAACGATGGTTTTGATCATGCTGGCAGCGGCTTGCTATGCACTTGGCTACGCATTTGAGGTGTTGAGCCGAAACCTAAACGAAGTGAAGCTGTCGCTCCAAATCGAATATTTGGGTATTCCATTCATCACTACGCTCTGGTTCTTTCAGGTCGTTCAATTTACAGGGACGGCGGCCCGCTATCGCAAGCTTCTCGCGCTAGTGCTGTTTGCTGTGCCCGCAGCGGTCTTTTTCCTCCATTTGACCAACGACTGGCATCACCTGATTTATGAGCGGTATAGTCTGAACACGGATTCTGTGGTTTCGTTATATACGACGGTCAAAGGGCCCTGGTATAAGGTGCATACCGTTTATAATTATTTCGTTTTGCTGTGCGGGATATTGCTGTTTATTCCCATGTATTGGCGGGCTTTGCCGATCGTGCGAAAGCAGATTGCCGTCCTTCTTTTGGGGGCGATCGCGCCTATGTTTTTCAATTTGTTTTTATGGACCGGCATGAGCGTTGATTTAACACCGTTCGGGTTCGCCGTATCGGGTGTCGCCTACGTTTGGGGGATTTTACGGTTTAATTTGCTTCGCTTAACGCCACTTGCGATGGCCAAGGTGTTCGAAACGATCCGGGACGGAGTCGTCCTGATCGATTATGAGGACCAGATCGTCAGTTACAACCACGCAGCCGAAAAGGTGCTTCCCGAACTCGGTTTGACGAAACGCTACCCCGTCCATATGGGGAAGGTTTTGCCCTCCAGTCCGGAACTGATTGAACGCATTCGCACCGCAAGTGACGAGGACGAACGCTTCCCGTTCCACAGATTCGATGCGAACCGGAAACGGTATTACACTTGTAGTTTGTCACCCATTTACGATTCAGGTAAGGTCCTGATCGGTAAGATGCTGATGTTCAACGATATTACGGAGTTGAAAGAGAGCGAGGCCCGGTTGCGCGAGAACGCCCGGCAACTGTCCGAGCTGAACGCGTTCAAGGACAAGCTGTTCACCGTCGTGGCGCACGACATTCGCGATCCGATCGCACTCCTCGTCAGCTTGACCGAGCTCCTGGGCGATAAACTGACCGCCGCCGACTTCGAGCATGCCGAATTAGTGAGGGAACTTAAAGGACAAGTGCAAAACACGTTCTATCTTGTCGAAAATTTACTGGATTGGTATCGCAGCCAGAAAGGGAATGTCGTATTTCGCCCGGTTGGCTGGAATTTGCAGCAGGTTGTCCGGCAGGCATTACTGATTTCCGGCACGAAGGCCGGTATGAAGCAGATTCGGATGACGGAGCGAATCGACGAGAAGCTTACGGTTAGAGCCGATAAAGAGATGCTGGATCTCATTTTGCGAAATTTGCTATCGAATGCGATTAAGTTTACTGGCATTGGCGGGGCGATTGAGATCGGGGCCGTTATGGACGGCGATCTGATCGTTGTTTCTGTGCGCGACAACGGAGTAGGCATCGACGATCAGACATCGGAAGCGCTGCGTCTGGAGGAGCCGTTCTTAAAGGCTATGGTTGCCGGGGGCGATTCAGGGGATACGAGATTCGGATTGGCACTGACCCGCGAATTCGTTCACATCCACGGTGGCAGTCTTTGGTTCGAGAGCGAGCTGGGCATTGGAGCGACCTTCTCATTCACTTTGCCAGGCTCCGTTGATGGACGTAACGCGTTCGACAGCTGTGGAATGGAGGAGGAAGCGGGTTGATGAAAGTGATTTTGGTGGACGATGAGCCAATGATGCATTTGATTTTGAGTGAAATGCTGATCAAGCTGCCTGGGGTTCACGTGGCGGGAGCATTTACAGATACGAAGTCCGCAGCCTCTTTTCTAAAAGAGAACACAGATATTGTTCTGGCGTTCGTAGATCTCTCTATGCCAGGCGAGAGCGGAATGGAGTTCGCCGCCAAGATAGAAGCTTCCGATTCTTCGGTGCAAGTTGTTTTCGTCACGTCGCATAAGGAATTTGCCTTGGAAGCTTATGAATTGTCCGTACTGGATTACTTGGTTAAGCCCGTGTCCCAGGAGCGACTGGAGCGGGCGGTAAATCGTGCCCTGGCGAACCAGCGGATCATCCGCTCGTCATCGCTGTCAGCTCCGGTTTCTGCAGAGCCCGGAAAAATTGTCCTAACGATGCTCGGCGACGTCGCCGTGAGTAATGAAGTGGGTCGCACCAAGTGGATTTCGCGGAAATGCGCGGAGGTGTTCGCTTATTTGCTGCTTTACCGCGGCAAACGAATTCCTCGTTCCAGGCTGGTTACGGATATTTTCGGAGGGATGCAGCAAACGGGTGCGGAGAACTACCTGAATACGACCGTCTATCAATTGCGCAAGTCTTTGGAACCGCTTGGCATGCGCGAGGTCGTACGCTCGGAGAACGATGGTTACGCGCTCGACTTGAAGGATCCCGTTATCGATTATGTGGAATTCGAAAAGCAAGCGGAGCAGCTGAAATCCATTGAAGCCGGGAATGTGGAGAGAGCGCTGCAAATCGAGCGTTTGTATACAGGCGATCTGTTCGGGGATAGGGCGTATGTGTGGGCCATTCACGAAACGGAGCGCTATGCGGAATTGTATGCCTCGTTCGTAAAACGGCTTGCCGCAGCGCTTATTTCAATGAGGGATACGATCCCGGCGTCGAAGCTGCTGCTCAAGGTGAAGGAGCGCAATCCGTTGGATGAATCGGTTATGCGTCATCTTATGACGATACGCGAGATGACCGGGGACAAAAAAGGACTGACGGCTCTGTATACCGATTATGTTCGGCTTCTCAGTCGGGAGCTCGGTATTCGTCCGTCTGAGGATCTGGTAGATCTATACACCTTGTTGCTAAGTCGATTATCCGATAAAAAATAAATATTTACGTCAGTCCAAACAACCGCGAAAGCTTGATGCGCGGTTGTTTTGTTTTTTACGGCCATACCGTTTATTGTAATTAGTCTCAAAACAGATGATGAATCTCTGAAAAAAGAATTGACTGATAAATATAATTAAAACTTCTGTTATTAAAAGTTGAAAAGTAGAACTGGTCTCCAATGATGCTAGAGATACATACACTAGGCATTTAAAGGGTGGATTTATATGACGATACTTCGTTTACAGAAGTAGATAAGGATGATGTGATAGGAGATAACGTTTGCAAATCGGGTATACTATTTTCATTATTTTATTATTATAGTAATTTCATTCATTAACGTATTAGTTTGGCCATTTATTTTATATGTGACATGTGCGCTGATTTTATAACTTCCATGTGTTATTTTTAAAGAGGATTTATCCAAATAATTCAATGTACTCCAAATATCAGTTGTTTCATTTTCCTTATATTCTCTCTTATTAGAGTAGGTAATTAATTCAAATAAGTTATCTTTCTGCTTCGAATTTATCATGGATTTAACTTTATATTGCTCGTTAGCATAGATGTTAATTTTTTGATTAAAATCGTTATATTCTACTTTTGCACCCATGTATTCTGAAAAGAACCTCAACGGAACATATGCAGAACCCTGATAATTCAATTTTGCATAATCTTTTGAATAGTTAATATCCTGTTGATTTTACTGAAATACTTACAGGAAACAAGAACGCTTTTATTTCATCTGACGCATAAACAGAAACTGATGAAGCAATCAGGAGTCCTGTTACCACTCCAAATAAACTATTTATTTAGAAAAGGGTGGAATCATCGGCTACAAAGTGACTGCACTATATATAATTAAAACGTTATCAGATCCCAATTATAGACATGTGGACAATCAAAATTTGGTATAATATGGTATGAATAGTTTGAATGAGTGACGAGGGAAGGGGAATATGTAATGAAGATTATTGACCTAAGCGTGCCGATTAGTCCATACATTCGAGAGCCGTTACCGGCGAAGATCGAGTATGCGAACCATGAGGCTGGAGCGCAGCAAGCGGCGGCGGCACTCGGCCTCAAGCAGGATGATTTTCCGGAAAGCCAGGCATGGGCGACGGAAACGGTAACGCTCAATACGCATACGGGTACTCATATTGACGCGCCATGGCATTACTGGCCAACTTCGGAAGGGAAGCAGGCAAGAACGATTGACGAATTACCACTCGAATGGTTTTATTCCGACGGTGTGGTGCTCGATTTCAGCATGAAGCCGCCAGGTTACGAGATTACGACAGACGATCTGATCGCCGAGCTGGAACGGATTGCGTATACGTTGAAACCATTCGATATCGTTCTCATCCGAAGCGATGCGGATAAACGGCTGTACCACGAACATTATGCGTTCCTTCACGTCGGGGTATCGGCCGATGCTACGCTATGGCTGCTTGACCAGGGTATCAAGGTAGTCGGTACTGATGGCTGGGGGTGGGATATTCCACTTAATCTGCAGGCTGAAGCGTATAAAAAACAGCCTAGAGAAGGCGTCCTATGGGCAGCGCATTATGTCGGCAAGGATCGGGAATATTGCCAGATCGAGAAACTGGCCAATTTGGAGGAAATTCCGAAGCCGTTCGGCTTCAAAGTATGCTGCTTTCCGATCAAAGTGGAAAAGGCGAGTGCGGGCTGGAGCCGTCCGGTCGCAATCGTGGACAAACACGAGTGATTTGTGACATTAGCGTACAAAGAATTCTACTCAACCTTGAAATAATCAGATGCTAGGGGTGATACTCGTCAAATAGAATCATTCTTGTATATGAAAATCAGAAGCTCGGCAGACTCAGGTTATAACATCCATTTACAGGATAGCCCAACTGCCTAATTTTTAAAAAATCCCGAGAAGTGGGTCAAATGGTACCATAACCGTGCAAACCCAACCTTAAACATCATTTTCGTATAAAAAGGAAGTTATTTTGGCTCCCCTGATGGATATATCATTACTTACTTTCAAAAAGATTTCGAATTTGCTTTTCTAAATCCTTGTTGTAAATATAATAATTTCCTTCAACATCACCAGGAGTGAGTCGGAGTTTTTTATCATTTCCTTCAAAAAAATCCACAAAGAATAAATAACCAACTCTCTTTTCTTGATTTGGGTCAGGCTTAAATTCTAAATTACGTACCCCACTAAGCCAATCTTGTAACTGTTGTTTGTTAGTAAATGTTTTGAGTTCGCCAGTTGAACCGCTTCGAATCTCGATATGATTAACTTTTGATATGTCACCAGGATAAAATTCTTGTAATTGTTTAGTTGTTAATTTGAGACCTTTTTTGGTAGCTTTTTCGCACCCTAAACAAGACATCATTACAATCAATGTAAAGAAAGACGGGGAATAAATAAGTTCTTCTCATACAATCGCTCCCTTTTGACACAAATTATTATTCGTTGCTGATACGGTGTACAGGAAGGGTATAATCAGCATATTCTTTTTACTCGCCTTTGTATTCTCATATTCCTTGTTCCCTAGATAACGACGAAACCATGCCAAATAAAGTTGCAAGTAGTTGGTAAGCCTAAAAAAGGTACAGCCCTAAAGCAGTTATCTGCCCAGGGCTATACCTTTTTTAAATTTACATATTCAATTTTGGCTTAAGGTTTTTGAACCCACTGTTCGCCGCCATCTGTTTTATTCTCAAAAGCATGGTCTACGGAAGCTTCTTCAATATCACGGAGCGCCCAGTGCGTCTCTGCAACGTCTTTCCAAGGCGACTGCACGAATCCGCTTAGCGGTCCTCTGCCAAGCGCCTTATTGATCATCGTGACTGCTTCGGCGCGCGTCAGCGTTTTTTCAGGTTGGAATGATCCGTCCTGATAACCGTTAATAATTCCCGCGCCTTGCGCTTTCACAATGTACGCTTGCGCCCAGTGGCCCGCAATATCTGTGAACCCGGTACCTGTGCGCTGCTCGTTGCCTGTTAAAGAGGAAACTATGCTTGCCATTTCAGCGCGTGTAATAGATCGCTCCTCTTTAAATGTCCCGTCGGCATAGCCTTGCATGAGTCCCATCGCCGTTGCCTTGGCAATTGCGTCTTTTGCCCAATGCGTGGAGGAAACGTCACTGTAGGCCAGATTGGCTGACTTTGTATCCCGCGTGACGACTCTCGCCAATAAGGCTGCCATTTCAGCACGAGTAATTTTATTCTCCGGCTTGAAAGTACCGTCTTCATAGCCGTTCATATACGCAGTATGTTGATTTTTAGTCGTTAAACCTGGCACATGCATAAGCGTAAACGTACTGAATTTATTGACAGAAAACTGAAGCCCCATATCTCCTTTATTATTGTAAGGAACAAGTACACCCTTCAGCAATTGCTTCGTTCCGTCGCTGTGCTCAATGTAAACGGCCAAGTCTTTCATTTCAGCTTGACTTAAAGCTACGCCTTTCAGAGGCATCACTAATGTAACGTTACGGTTCTGCAAATTGGTTTCAATCGTCATCGGACGACCGACAGCTGTTGCTTTTTTATCACCTGCCGCTACCTTCACGATCGCTTCATTATTGGCGCGGTCGTTAACTTCTTTTTTCTTCGTTTCATCCTTAATCGGGAAAAAGCGGAAATACAATTCGTCTGCTAAGCTCTGCAAAGAATCGCTTGGAATCTTAATCTTTGCGTTCTCCGTAGCAATGCCTAATTCGATTTTGGCATCGGAAACAATTTTCTTCGCTTCCTTCGGAACGGTCACATGAACTTCCGACACTTCATCTTTCGCGTCCGGAATGACGATGCTCGCAGAGGTCGAACCCGCCGCAATGATGTTGTCCACCATTTTCTTTGCCTGTTCGGCAGAAAAATCCACTTGGTCTTTTTTGGTGCCGTCTGATTTCATCGTGCGGTTAATCACGGCAGAGGCTACTACGACTCCGCTATTCGTCCCCGAATTTTCCACGTTAACTGTAATGGTTTCGCCATAGCTGCCTGAAGAACGAGAAGAAGTTGGCGTTTCTGCCTCTACGCGAGTGATCGTCAAATATACGGCAGCTGAGACGGAATCCGCCTTCCCATCGTTAGCCTTGTATGTGAAGCTGTCTTGCCCCAGTGCGTCCGGCTTAGGCTTATAAGTAAACGCCCCGTTTGCAGCCAAATCTACGGATCCTTTGGCTGGAGATGTGACAAGACTAAATGTCAGCGCGTCTCCATCAGCATCCGAACCGTACACGGCTCCACTTACCGAAGTTCCTATTGTTGTCTTATATGTATTGTCCGTTACTGTTGGCGGATGATTAGTAGGCGTGGCATTGTTTAAAGAATCTAATGCTTTTTTAAGGTCAGGATCAAGACTTTCAAAAATATCAAATGTTGCTGACGCGTTCGGCGCTAGATTACCGAGCGCTCCTGTTATACCGACATTTTGGTCGTCTGTGACTTCGGCTGATTTCAATTTACTTCCGTCAGCTTGATACGCTGCATTACTGTAAGGATCGTTAGCATTAATCGCAGCTCTTGCCCGACTGTCCGCAGACATCAGAATGAAGGGGTTGCCTGTGACTGGCCCTTTGGCGATAACAATCGCCTGTGCATCGGACGGCGGATTTTTGGGGACAGAATTCAATGTTGCATAGGTGCCCTTAAAGTCTGCATCAATGTCCGGATCTACAATGCGCATATAGCGAACGTCATAGAGTGTTTCTGCGCTCAAATTCGTTAGCTTAACCGCTAGTTTAAAGTATTTGTCATTCACGCCAAATGAGATCGTTTGTTCGACTTTGATTTTCCCATTTTGTGTTATACCTGTAGTCTTGACGCTTAGCGTATCGCCGCTGGATAAATCTTCATTTGTTATACTCGGAATTTGGATGCTTCCTGTTCGTTCTGAATTAAAAAATTTAGTGACTACGCCTGTCTCTGATCCTGTTCGACTTCCAACGAAAAACCCTTCAAAAGGAGATCCTGGAAGAAAAAAATCGCCGCTAGTCATCGGGTCGCCGTTATCGAAGCCATCCCCGTCTACACTAAACCCGATATTAGGTCTGCCTCCCGCAGGATGGAAGTTGGCTGGCGCTGCGCTTTTCGAACCAAACGAGCCGCTTTTCGAGATTCCCATTTCAATATAATTCCCGCCCAAAAATACATCGTCGCCCACTTTTTGATGCTTTGCGCCAGGTAAAGCCGCATGAGCGTGATTCGGCAGTATGACCGAAGGCGCCAGTAATGTTATGATGAACGTGAAAGCTAAAATTTTTCTTTTTTTCAAAACTACCCTCTCCATTTCTGTAATATACGTTTTTTTGACCTTTGGCCTATTCTGCAATCCCAAATGCTCCGTTATCGCAACGGTCCCCTTCCTGTACGCTTCTACTCGAACCTTCCTAGCGTTCTCGGCCCTATTATACAATTTCAGTCTCACAAGATTCTCACAAATCGTCACTGTTTGTCGAAAAAACAAAAACGCTGACAGTAAGGGGGAGCGCGGAGCTGGCCAGTTATATATTACAACATTTGTGATGAAACCAATTCGATTTAGCTGTGTCTAATACTATAGATTTCCGAATAAGCAGAGGAGATGATTTGTTTGGGCTATAAGATTGTATTATTGGTTGCTTTGTTCATGATTAGTTTGAGTTCAATATACTTTGAGGAGAGTGTCGCTGCGGAGCAAAGTGTAAGAGTCACACTGCCTAACTTTGAAGTTAAGCTAAATGGGAATAGAGTTGAAAATGAGTACCGAGAATACCCACTTTTACTCTATAAGGATACAACGTATTTTCCAATAACATGGTATGATTCTAGGCTTTTGGGATTAGAAGCTGAATGGAACCCAAAAGATGGTCTTAACATCGCTAAAGGTAAAGTGGCCTCGTCGTTTATGCCGTACCAAACAAATCAAAAAAATTCGAACAGCTACAAGGCTAAAGTTTCAACAGCTGAGATTAAGGTAAATGGAAAATTAGTTGATAATTCTCATGAAGAATATCCACTTTTAAGCTTTAATCAAGTCACTTATTTTCCTCTCACATGGAAATTTGCTCATGATGAGTTTGGATGGGAGTATGAGTGGGATCCCTCCAAAGGGCTGGCGATTACTTCCGATAACCCACAGTTAAAAACGGTGAATCTTACATCAGATGCGGGCGAAAATGGTGTTGCTGTGTTTAAAAATTATTATTACTTTACAGAAACGATTGAGCATACGAACCAAGTATATAGAGTGCCTGAGAATAACACATCAAACAAAGAATTGGTGTATGCTTATGATTTGGATACCTCACATGGAATTAATAAGTCTCTGAAATTTGAAATAAGAGATGACGAGCTTTGGTTTTCTTATCATGTTGGAGGAGCTACAATGGGTTCGGATGTATATTGCAAGGTAAACGACGATGGAAAAGCTGAAAATAAGTATCGGGGGTATCTCGATTTCAAAGATTCATCTTATGGATCCTTAATTATAAATCAATCCGTACCGCCTGGAGGTAACAATCTTAGTTGGATACCAAAAGGAGAAGAGCCTGCACATGGTAAAAAAGTGGGAGATCCCAATCTCATATACGGATGGCATATTGTAGACAACAGACCTGGTAGAGGTTTTGGCGGTGATCGTTCCACTACAATCATCGGCGACGATGCATATCTACTGGGCTCACCCTATCCTGTTGAAACTGGAGATTTAAATAACGTATACAAAATAAATTTAAAAACAAATGAAACTGAAAAGATTACACATTCAGAATTGGCCAATTTTAAGATTATAGATAACAAGCTATATTATGTAAAAGATGCTGATCATCTCTTGTATTCCTCAGACCTAGATGGAACAAATGAACACAAACTGTCTGATAACAAAGCTGCAAGTTGGTATAGCGAAATAGATGGGCATGTATACTACACCGTTGCAGATATTAAGGGCCAATTCAATCTTTACAAGGCAGAGCCGTCTAAAGAAGATACGCTTGTATTGATAGATCCATTAGAAAGTGTCCAACTAGTAAATGACAAACTAATATGCAAGCTCGCAGCGGGTGGAGATTATGGCGTAAAAGTTTTGGACAAATCAGGTAAACTCAATCTAGCAATTGCAGATCAGGTTTCAAATGTGTATGCATACAATGATGCAATTTTAATTATCTCTGCGGAGGATAAATCAATAAAGGTAGTGAAGTAGAAGAAACATATAACAAATAACGGTCCATAAACGTACAAAAGACTGGAAACTGCTCGGTTAACTCTCCGATCAATTTCCGGTCTTTTGTGTGTTGGAAACGCCCAAGCAGCTTGATTTGCATGATGTTAGTCCATAGCTGTTTACGGGATTAGTTATGGTTGGTCAAACGACTGAATCAACTTGTGAGGGTTAGGACGCAGACAAAAATCAGTACGTTAAGAAAATCTTAAGAAAGGTTTCTACAATCTGTTAAGATTCTGCGGCTATACTGAGTACCATGGATTACGAATAAAGCTATTGTATTTATTTTCCCGTCTTGGTACGTTTATGAAAGTGTATTGAAACTACGTGCATACTTTCAAATTAGTTCATCTATACCAAAATTCAAAGGGGGCTACCGTGATGGCACAACCTACGATACTCCTTGTCGATGACGAGAAAGAAATCATAGATTTGCTGGCGATATACTTAAAAAATGAAGGATATCAGTTACTCCGAGCGGCCGATGGAGCGGAAGCATTGCGAGTCCTTCAGAAGGAAGAGGTGGATCTGATCGTTCTCGACATTATGATGCCGAAAATGGATGGGATCGAGGCATGTTTCAAAATTCGAGAGCATAAAAATATGCCCATCATCATGCTCTCCGCCAAGAGTCAAGACATGGACAAAATCTGGGGCTTAAGCTCAGGCGCTGACGATTACATGAGCAAACCGTTTAACCCCCTAGAGCTTATCGCTAGAATTAAATCTCAACTTCGCCGTTACACGCGGCTTAATATACCGCATGTAAGCAAGGATCACGAGCTTGAGGTCGATGAATTGACAATTAATACAAAGACGCATGAAGTTAAGCTGGAAGGCAGTGAAATTAAGCTAACGCCGAGAGAGTTCGCCATTCTCGAACTTCTGGTACGTAACCGTGGGATGGTGTGGAACACAGAGAAAATTTACGAAACGATTTGGAAGGAAACGTACTATGACTCTGACAATACGGTGATGGTGCATATTCGCAAAATTCGCGAAAAAATTGAGCAAAACCCAAGAAAACCGAAGTTTATAAAAACTGTTTGGGGGGTCGGCTACAAAGTTGAGTAATCCATATGATTTCGATCCGTACTCTAGACTGAACAGGTTTCCGTTTACACGCTTCCCGTTTAACTTGCTTCGAAAGTTGATCTTACTGGTTCGGAGATTGTACGTCCTTGGTATGAGCCATGTGGAACGAAGCATTCGGTTGCAATTAATGCTTACCTTTGCCATCTGTTTGTTGGTCGCATCCCTAGCCTATGGTATCTGTTCTAACGTGTTCAATGAAATGCGGCGGGTAGCCGTCATTGACTATAAGTACGGTATCGAAAGAATCGATGATGCAGCGCTCAGCTTGGTTAATGAACTAAAGACCTGGTCAAACGAAAGCAATGTGCCAGATAGCGAGGATCCAGCGGCGAGAATGAGAAACTTTGAAGAACATGTAAAGAGAATGTCCAATGATCAGAAATTCAAAGTTCTCGTAACCGATTTGGAAGGAAAGGTCCTATTTCGAAGCAGCAACGCGGCAGAAACGAATGTCGAAATCCACAATGTGATAGGCAACGCAATGAATGCCCGGACGGATCAGGATTATAGAAGAAAGGAGTTTTCCAGTTTTTATCCGATTAACTATAATCAACAAAAATCGTATCTGATTGTCTCCGGTATTCCTGAACCGCACATTACGTATCTGAAAGGTCAAAGTCCGCTGTCCTTGCTAAGCGCTATCGCTGTGTTCATTCTCTTGTTCTACTTCTTAACGCGAAAGAAAATGCGGCACGTCGAAGAACTGGCTGGAGGCTTACGCATTATTGCAAAGGGAAATTTGGATTACCGTGTCATAGAACGCAGCTCCGACGAGCTCGGCTCACTCGCCCGAGATTTGAACCTGATGGTGGAGGATTTGCAGCAGAGGATTGAGGAAGAACGCCGGAACGAGCGTTTGAAAAGCGAGTTGATCACGAATGTTTCTCACGATTTGCGCACACCGCTTACCCTCATCATAGGTTACTTGCGGCTGCTGCATGACAAAGGTTACGAGACGCCGGAGCAGGCGGCTGGCTACGTTAGTATTGCTTACAATAAGGCTGAAAAGTTGAAGTCGCTCATCGATGACCTGTTCGAGTACACGAAGCTATCTAATCGCGAAGTCCCTTTACACAAGGAGGGGGTTGCGATCAACGAGCTGTTGGAGCAGCTGATTGAGGAATTTGTTACAACAACTGAGGAGCATCACCTTACCATCAGACGCAACATCCCGAAGGAAAAGCTGTTGGTACGCATCGATGTAGATAAGATGATTCGTGTATTCGAGAACCTGTTAACCAATGCGATCAAGTACAGCCTGATGCCAGGTGTGATCATGGTTGCAGTCCTCCATGATCATCGTTATGTTACCTTGCAAGTTAGCAACCCGTCAGAGCTTCTTACCGATGACGTTTTGCAGCAGTTGTTTGAACGGTTCTATCGGGTTGACGCTTCTCGCTCCTCTGACACTGGCGGTTCGGGCCTTGGGCTCGCCATTGCCAAGAGTATTGTGGAGTCGCATGAAGGCTCCATCTGGGTGGAGCAAAGCGGTGGACAGATCCATTTTTATGTGAAATTAAAGCTCGTGTAGCAAGAAGATGTGAACAGCTCATAAGGGGGCATCGCTATGAGACAATGGATAGTCAGCCTGATCCTATTAAGTCTAATCGGCTTGATAGGATGCTCAAAGCCAATAGATTTTAATGGGCAAAATCAATCTTGGCGTGTAGACTGTTCGCTTGATCGATCAGCTAATGAAAAAGCATTTGTGATAAAGTATATCGGAAAAGAAAGCAAGTCTGTTGAAAATGTCAGTTACTCTTTTGTGAATAGCAAAAACTTCAAATTCAGCGGGAAAAGTGAAACGCACTCATCGAACTTGAAAATAAGCGGGAAATCTACGCTAGATACCCCTTATGTAGAGGAAGATCGTTTTACGCTTTCCATTAAATGGAATGATAAAGAGGAGGAAATAAGTTTAGTTAAAAAATAAAAAATTTTCCATAAGCATTCGATTCTCATGCTAGCCTTTCTCTTTTTAAGCACGTCTATCGATCAAGCGGCCACGGCTGCGGGGACAACGGCCTCAGCCCAAGCAAATATGGCTAGAGGTCCACAATCTGCTAAAGAAGTAGAAAAGTTCCTAGACGATTATTTTTCCCAAGATCCAATCAAAAAGAAAATAAACGCACTCACTGTCGCCGTCGTGCAGAATGGCCAAGTGTTAGCCAGGAAGGGATATGGCGTTACGGATCGAAGCACCAACACCCCGGTTCAGCCTGATCAAACCGTGTTCCGCGTCGCTTCGGTCTCCAAGGTGTTTACGGCTCTGGCCATCATGCAGTTGGTAGACCAAGGAAAGATAGGGCTGCAGGACAATATCGAGAAATACTTGGATGGGTACAAAGTCAACAATCCCTTTGCAACTCCCGTTACGGTCGAAATGCTATTAACACATTCGACGGGTTTTGAAGTTCGCGATCAGTCTTCAAATAGTTTCATGGTGGATGGCAGTCTAACACCTGTTTCTAGATATTCAGACAATACTAGCATTAAAGCTGTATGGTTCCGAAGTGACAACGACCGATGGCACAATCGACTTTGGTTCGAAACGAGCCTTGACGAAACAAGAAGAGTCCGCCATGCTATACAACATGCTGGTACCGAACGATTAGACAAAAAAAAGATCACGCCGAAGCTATTTTCGGGTGATCTTTTTTTGTCGTGTAGTACACGGAACGTGGTCGCTACCTCCATCTAGTGAATCCCTCCCCATGCGCAAAACCCTTTGATCCAGTTAGGGTTCCATTGCTTTTAATTGAAGTCATATTATATGACATGAACGTTGTTCGTAATGCAGTTTATTCTGTGAAAATCCCATAAGAAAGCGCTACCTGTTAGTTTATTTGACAAAAAAATAAAAATTGTTTGACATCATAACGGTGAGTTGTTAGTATTTATTTATTAACATCACTGGAATAAATGAATTGGATAAGTGATGGATTCAGCTTAGTTATTGAATTTTTACCCCGTTTTTATGTTTTTTTTGCGATTTTAATAACATTAGCGGAATTATTATTCCACTAATGTTAATGATTTGGGAATTAACTCAGAAGAGGGGAAGACACAATGGATAAAATATTAGTCGAAGAATATCGCGGAGGCGCACTAGAATGTGTGCATCGAGGTCATATTTGCGGAGTTTCCATTTCTGGCGCTGTTAAGTATGCAGTGGGGGATGTAGATGCGTTAACTTATTTGAGATCATCCGGAAAACCATTTCAAGCTATACCTGTCATTAGGCATGGCGCAGATAGAGCGTTTGGCCTTTCTGATAAAGAAGCTGCAATTATGATCGGCTCTCATCGCGCGGAGACCTTCCATGTTGAAGCATTGGAATCTATGCTTACCAAAATTGGGGTGGTAGAGGATGAGCTTGTATGTCACCCCACATACCCCTTAAGCGTTCCCGCTTCGGAAGCCATGCTTAGAGCACAAAAGCCTAAACGTTCGATTTATCATAATTGCTCTGGAAAACATCTTGGTATTCTTGCTTTGTGTAAAACAATGGGATATCCGACGGAGGGCTACTGGGAACCCAACCATCCTGCCCAAGCTGAGATCGTAGACACGCTAGCCTACTTATCCGAATGCGCAAGAGAACAGATTCACATAGGTACGGATGGTTGCGGCTTTCCTGTATTCGCTATTCCGCTGAAGCATTTAGCAATCGCCTTCTTGAAACTGGCCTGTCCAGAGACGATTGATGATCTCGATATTCGATCGGCTGTTATCAAAATAACGGGTCTTATGAACGCGAATTTTGAGATGATTGCGGGTTCGAATCGCATTTGTTCCAGTT
This sequence comes from Paenibacillus sp. SYP-B3998, assembly GCF_010820665.1. Classification (GTDB taxonomy): domain Bacteria; phylum Bacillota; class Bacilli; order Paenibacillales; family NBRC-103111; genus Paenibacillus_E. The sequence goes on from NZ_JAAIKC010000009.1 coordinate 31,636, forward strand.
TACTTATGGATCCCAACATTGTTGCTAAGGGTGGAGCTAAAGGCGTTTATTGTTTTGGCTTAAAAAAAGAAAAGCTAGGCTTTGCGCTTAAGGTGATGGATGGTTCTGAGGATGAGTGGCCACTTATTACGGCCTCGATTCTTGAGCAAATTGGTTACAGCAACCAAAGCACGATTGATCGTATGTATCAGCTCTCTCCAACTGAGATTAAGAACGATAATCATAAAACGATTGGAACGAATAAAGCGGTTTTCACTTTACAAGCCCTATAGATACAATTGGTTAGGTTATTAATTAATAACATAGATCAAATTACAGGAGGGGTTAAAATGAAGAAAAAAATTACGATTCTAGCGCTATGTTCCATTCTTCTTCTGACTTTTGCTTTAACGGGCTGTTCGAATAACGGTCAACAGGCAGATACCAAGGGAAAGAAAGCGAAAATCTCCTATCTTGATCCGCTTCCAAGTCCGGAAAGAACAGCTCTCATGCAGGGGCTTTTGAAAAAATTCCAAGAGAAAAACCCTAATATTGAAGTGGAATATACCTCTGTTCCTTGGGACGATGCGAATAAGAAATGGATGACGATGGGTGCAGCAGGCATTCTTCCTGATGTATTAAGCATTGATGATACTTCCTTGGTAGCTATGGCTTCCGCTGGCTATATTGAGAATTTGCAGCCCTTTTATGACAAATGGGATCAATTAAATAATTTGACGGAAGCGGCAAAGCAAGCGAGAAATAAATTCAAAGGGAATGTCTATGCCATTCCAGACGGCTTCTTGCTTCAAGGCCTGTTTATAAGAAGCGATTGGTTTAAAGAACTAAATATGCCTGAGACAATCGCGACTTGGGATGATTATTTTAATTTAGCGCAGAAATTAACGGATTCCTCGAAAGGGAGATACGGCATTTCCTTTAGGGGAGGAGCTAACGGCGTTATTCGGGCTATGGAGTACGTAATGGCTGCGGTTCACTCTGACAGCTGGTTTGATAAAGATGGGAAATCGATCCTGTATAAGCCAGAGGCCGCAGCAGCTTTTAAGAAATTCTATGATATTTACTTAAATGGGAACGCTCCCAAAGAATCCGTCAATTGGGGTTTCAACGAAATGGTGCAAGGTTTCCTAAACGGTCAAACTGCTATATTAAATCAAACGCCTGAAGTGATTATTACAGCACAGAAAAATATGAAGGAAGGCACATGGAATGTCGTTCCAATGCCAAAAGCGGATGATGGAAAACGTTATATTTTCTGGGGCTACACAGCCGCTTACGCAATGTCCTCCAAATCGCAAAATAAAGAGGCTTCCTGGAAGTTAATTGAATTCCTTAGTTCACCTGAGAACAATCTGGAGTACAGCATCAAAAATTCTACGATTCCTATTTATAAAGATAATTTGAAGGATCCGTTCTTCAGCAAAGGGCCGATTGCCGGGTATGCAGGTTCCATGGCGGATGCCAACATTGTGTTTGCTGGCCCTCCGAGTTATTTAACGAAGCTTGGTCAATTCACAGGAACGTTCGCTGTGGAAGAAACGCAAAAGTATTTGACGAAGGCTCAATCACTTGAAGAGACGACGAAGCATCTTGCCGATTTCCTAACGAAAGAACAGCAAGCTTATATGAAGGAAAATCCTTAGAAGTAGCCAAAGTGACCGGGGATATCAATTAATCCCCGGTTATTTATTCTAACGTATCGAAAAGGCGGGGAGATCAAACATGCTAAACGCAAATCGATGGAAATCATTCGAGCCCTATTTATTAATCGCTCCTGCAGTTCTTATCATACTCGCTTTTTTTGCTTATCCATTGGTAGAAGGGTTTAAGCTAGCTTTTATGCATTATGTGTTATTTGAGCCAGGGAATATCCACTTTTCAGGATTTGAAAATTTCAGTTCCTTGTTGGCAGATGGGAATCTCCCCCAGATTTTAGGGAATTCGCTGCTCTGGGTCATCTTAACGGTAGGCCTGCAGTTCGTTCTTGGATTTATTTTAGCACTAGCACTTCATACAAAGTTTAAAGGGAAAGATCTGTACCAATCAATTGTTTTTCTACCTTGGGCGGTTTCTGCCTTTTTAATCGGTATGATCTTTAAATGGATGTTTAATGAACAAAATGGACTTATTAACTACCTATTGGTGAAACTCGGAATTCTGGAAAAAGGCATCCCCTTTTTGGCTATTCCACATGTCTCTATATTCCCAGTCATCGCGGCCATGGTATGGTATGGAGTGCCTTTTTTCGGAATTATGATTCTTGCTGCTCTACAGAACGTGCCTAAAGATATCTATGAGTCAGCTGATATAGATGGGGCAGGCCGATTTACCAAGTTGTTTCGAGTGACGATTCCTTATATCAAGCCGACGCTGATTATTACGATTTTGCTTCGAGTGATCTGGGTATTCAATTCAGCTGATTTGATTTACATTATGACGAATGGAGGGCCAGCCAATACTTCTCACAACTTGCCTTCTTATATTTTTAATAAAATTTTCTATACGACGGACTACGGTCAAGCCTCTGCGCTAGGAATTCTGATGCTAACGATTCTAATTGTTTATACGCTGCTTTTTTTGAAAGCTACTAAATATGATGATGCAGGTGATTTCTAATGGTCTCCTCTATGCGGAACGTGTTCCCTACATTTTCTAGAATCCTTCTATTAATCCTGTTTCTGATAGGTTCACTATTTCCTTTTTACTGGATGCTCGTAACGTCCCTGAAGGATAGACAGGAAATATATAGCGGGCATTTAACGCTCTGGCCCCAAAATTTAACCTTTTCGAACTATTGGGACACCCTTCAAAATTCTAATTTTCCTCAGTATTTTATGAATAGCTTCATTGTTAGTATGAGCAGTTCGATGCTTGTGCTGATCGTGTCCATTCTTGGTGGCTATAGTATGGCCAGATATTCGTTTAAAGGGAAGAAGCTATTTCTTATTTCCTTCTTGGCTACGCAGATGATTCCAGTGATGGTCATATTAGTTCCGCTCTTCATCACCTTCAGCCATTTCCAGCTGTTGAATAAGCTGCCTTCGTTGATCATTACCTATACAGCTATGAACATACCTTTTTGTTTACTCACTATGTCGAGTTTCTTTCAGAGAATTCCCGTATCTCTGGAGGAAGCGGCTCTTATTGATGGATGTAACAAGGCTCAAACGATGATAAAAATTATTTTACCGATTATGCGACCCGGCATTGTTGCAACTCTTGTATTCGCGTTTACAGGAGCGTGGAATGATTTGTTTTTTGGGGTTATGTTCACGAATAGCGAAAGTACCAAAACAGTCCCGGTTGGACTCAGTAATTTTGTGCAAAAATTTGATATCAACTGGGGGCAAATGAGTGCAGCCGGTATTTTATCTTTGATTCCCGTTGTGATCCTATTCGCCTTTGCTCAAAAATACATTGTATCAGGTCTTACAGAGGGCGCCGTCAAAGGGTGACGACATCCCAAACGATTAAGGAGGAGAGCCATGCTGCTGGAAGTGATTGCAACTACAGTGAGAGATGCGGTGCTAGCCGAACAGAGCGGTGCAGATCGCATCGAGCTCATTACCGGGGTTCTGGAGGGCGGATTAACGCCCAGCTATGGATTAATTGAGGAGGTTGTCCATCGCACGAGCGTTCCCGTTCAAGTGATGATTCGCCCTCACAGTCAATCCTTTTGTTATAACGAAAGTGATCTCATAACGATGATTAAAGATATACAGACCGTGAAACACATTGGCGCTCATGGTATTGTCCTTGGGACGCTTACCGCAGATCGCCGCATTGATCATGAGATATTGCGACAACTTCTTGATGAAGCTGAGGGATTATCCGTGACCTTTCATCGCGCCTTTGATGAAGTAAGCGCTCAGGAGATGGCGCTAGAGGAGCTTCGTTCTTATCGCCAGATTGACCGAATACTCACATCAGGAGGGAAGTCCAGCGTACTTGATGCCCAAGTAGAAATAAGGAAGCTTGTCCAACAAGCCAATCAGTCACACTTGCAAATTTTAGCCGGAAGCGGGTTGTCGGTTGATACAATTCCCGCCTTTCTTCGTGCGACAGGCGTTAAAGAAATTCATTTTGGCAGAGGTGTCCGAGTGGATAATAATCCCATAAACGATATCGATCCAAACAAAATTAAAACGATAAAAAGGTTACTTAAGGATCATGATTCTACAGGTTGACTGCGGTCTGCTGGCTTGATAACATTAAAGTTATTAACATGGGTGGAATAAAGAAGAGGAATCAAGTACATGAAAAAAATTGAGAAGCATGACCAAGATGTGATCAGACTCCACAATAAGCAGATGATTTTGGAAATCATTAAAAAAAAGCGGCCGATCTCCCGTGCTGAAATTACCAAAATTACGAAGCTAAGTCCTACATCCGTTGGTCGCATCGTTGCCGAGTTATGTGAACAAGGCTTGGTAAGGGAAACCGCGTTAACCTCGGTAGGTGTCGGACGAAAGGCTATTATGCTAGATATCGATCCGCAAGCCGTTTATACATTCGGGGTGGACATCGGTAAAAAGGCAATAAAGTTCGGCGTCATGGAATTCAGCGGGAAGCTGCTCCATGAACAGCGGGTGGAGCATATCGCCTTGCAGACAACCCCTGAGGTGACAGCGTCCGTCATCTTCGAAACGATCAACTTGATTATTGAGAATAAGCAACTCGACAAGTCGAAAATTATTGGCATCGGCATTGGTGTACCTGGGGTGATCGATCATGAGCGGGGAATTGTCCAATATTCGTCCACATTGGGATGGAGAGCAGTCCCTATTGCCCGTCTCATTCAGGACAAGCTGCCTATTCCTACGGTCATTGATAATGATTTGAAAGTGAAAATACTTGCCGAGTTTTTGCTTGGGTCTGCCCGCGGCTCGAAAAAGACAGCGTTGATTGAACTGGGCAGCGGAGTCGGTTCCTCTTTGATCATTGATGGTGAGATTTTCCGAGGGGGTTCGAACAGTGCGGGGGAGTTAGGACATACAACGCTTGATCCCAATGGCAACCTGTGCGAATGTGGCAAAAGGGGTTGCTTGCAAACCTATATTGACGAGTCAGCCATTTTGCACGAAGCAAACCGGATCAAGGAGACCACCGATATCGAGCAGTTGTTTGCGGCTGTACAAAACGAAGAGAATTGGGCTCAAGATATTATTTCCAGAACTTCTCTTTACATTGGCATAGCCATTAACAATATCGTTTGCATGTACAATCCCGACGCGGTTATCTTATGCGGTGATTTGGTGGAAAAGCACAGTGAAATTGTGCCTTTAATCGAGGAGCAGTGTGCACAGGTGGTATGGGAACCATTTCGTGACACGTTTAAAATCCTGACTTCCGAATTGAAAGCCAAATCTATCGTTGTAGGCGCAGCTATGCTAGTGATGAATGGCTACGTTGATAAATCTATCTAATCGCCCTCCTTCGTCAAGAAGGGAGGGCGATTTTTCTATGTATATAAGGGTGTGTCAGAACGCTTCGCGCGTTGTGGCGCCGACGCATGGCTGAGGTCAAACCCCGAGGTGTAGAGTTACGTGTTACGCTCTCTCTGCAATCTGCGATATTGCAACGGGGGCAATCCGGTGATCTCTTTGAATGTTCGCCCAAAATGAGTTAAACTATCGAACCCGACGCTTTCGGAAATTTGAGTCATGTTGAATTTGGATTCCAGAAGCAGTAAACGAGCCTCCTTAATTCGGACATTGTTCAAATATTCGATAAACGTAAAACCCGTCGTATCTTTGAAAATTCGACTGAAATAGGAAGCGCTAATAAAGAATCTCTTGGATAAACACGCTAATGTTAGGCGCTGATTATAGTGGCTATGGATGTAATCAATGATTTCAAATACCTTTTTGTGGGTACGATGGGGTTCCTCCCATGAACTGCTTTCTCCAGCATCGACTTTTCGCTTAATAAAAATTAATAGTTCAATAAGTAGAAGCTGTTGATAGTGCACAAACCCCGGCGGCTGCCTTGACTCCTCATGAATCATTTTCTCAAACAAATTCTCAATAAAACTTTGTTCAGAGCCTTTTAATCGGAGAATATTAGAACTAGAAGTAAAGCTTGAGAAGAGATCGAAATTGTCGTTATTGATCATAAAGTTACTAAAAAATTGCTGCTTAAAGAGCAAGGTAATTCTTTCAAATGGTTTGCCGCTTGAATTAACTAATTTGTGAAGATCATTGATATTAATAAATAATAGGCTGCCGCTGACAATCGGATAGGTTTTGTCTTCAACAAAATAATAGATTTCCCCGGAAATAAAATAAAGAATTTCATAGGCATCATGGTAATGATGCGACGGCATGCTCGTATGGATTAATTTTTTGCGAGAAATATTAAAAGGGGGACTGCTGTAGAAAGTAGATTCCATCCATAACACCTCAAGACGAATATAAAGGATTTGCAAATTGGATGCAATATGTTGAAAAAACTAATTTTGGATGCGATACGTGCAGAATATTCATTAAATCTTACGATAGACTGTAAGGTGTAAGCAGTTACATACATTTGGAAATGGGGTAGATTGAAAATGAGAAAAAGGCTAATCTACGGCATCAATAGCTTTGTATTGCTATGCAGCGTGTTCGCTACAAGCGGCGGTATGTCTTCCGTTAGCGCAAATGAAGCGGAGCATACCGTCAAAAACGTGATTCTGGTTATTCCAGACGGTCTGGGTTTAACCACAACCAATCTAGCCAGATGGTATCAAGGTGGAAAGCCGCTTTTCTTGGATAAATATGTCTCAGGATTAGTAAGGACTTATCCGACGGAATCTTTGACGACCGATTCGGCTGCTGCTGCAACTGCTTATGCCACAGGCTATAAAACGGTCAGCGAATCTCTTGCCGTCCTCCCGTCTGTGGTAGCAATGCCAGGCATTGCCACTCCTAAACCAGGCGAGGTGAATAAGCCTATCCCAACCATTCTTGAAGCGGCTAGATTAAATGGCATGTCGACAGGCTTGGTTTTCACTTGCGAGCTCGTCGATGCGACGCCAGCAGCCTTCGTCAGTCATGCGCTTAAACGCGATGAGGCGGAATCCATTGCCGAGCAGATGGTATATAGCGGGGTCGACGTTGTACTAGGCGGGGGCTCCGACTACCTCATCCCTGGTAAAGAAGGCAGCAACCGCAAGGATGGAGAAGATCTGACAAAGGTATTGGAAACCAACGGATATACTTATGTGACAACGAAGAAAGAGATGTTAAACACGAAGGCGAATAGATTGTGGGGGCTGTTCGCACCTGAAGGCTTAGATGCCGACATCGAGCATGATCCGCAGGTTCAGCCCAATCTAGCAGAAATGACGAAAAAAGCGATTGATACGTTATCCAGCAACAAAGAAGGATTTTTCTTGATGGTTGAAGCTAGTAATATTGATTGGTTTGGTCATGACAACGATCCGATAGGGATGATTAGTGAAACGCTTGCCTATGATCGCGCATTAAAAGTTGCTATTGATTTCGCGAAAAAGGATGGCCATACAGCCGTCGTATCCGTTGCGGACCACAATACGGGCGGTTTGTATTTAAGCAATTACGATGACACGATGGAGAAAATGAACGCTGTTTTAAGCAAGGCTAAACTGACTTCTCACGCAGTAAAAGATAAGATCAATGAGGATAAATCCAATCTGAAGGAAGTGCTGGCGCAAGATTACGGGCTTACAGATTTGACAGGAGAGGACATCGAGCAGATCAAGAAAAGCATCGATGAAGACAACTTTTCCAAAGTAGTCGGCCCAATGCTAGGTGAGAAGGTCGGCATCTCCTTTGCAACGGAAGAGCATACGGCTGAAGAGGTGCTGCTAGTCGCTTATCACCCGAACAATTTCAAGCCAACGGATTATGCGAAAAGCGGGGTGATTGAAAATACTGATGTGAATAAGTATCTTCAATCGATAATGAACCTCGATTTGGAGCCGTTAGGCCAGACATTATTCGCATCGAGCGATGCCTTTACAGCCAAAGGAGCTACTGTAACTGTAGATAAATCCGATGCATTGAATCCTGTTGTTACTGTAACCAAAGGCACGAACCTATTGAAGCTTCCGGTTGATAAGAATATCGCGGTGCTCGATGGAAAGACCATACAATTGAACGCGCTCACGCTATCGATAAACGGCAAGATTTGGTTGTCGCAGGAAGCTGTCGATTTAATTAATTAGCTGGTATATCGGAGTGAAACAATCGAATAATGTATCGGATAGGATAGCCCTCTTGTGGTAGAGAGGGTTATTTTTTATTTCTGAAATGCGGATGAAAATTTTAAATTTATAATATTTTAAAACAAAAGTTACCATGGAAAATAATTACTTTCTAAGATATATTTAAGTATGTTGGAATTAATTGTTGAAAGGAGTCGTTATATGACTTGGAAATGGAAAAAGAGAGCATCAACATTAGTAATTAGTTCAGTTCTATTAACTTCACTACCTTTTGGAGGTGTTGCTGCTTCGCCAACTATTAGAGGGAGTGAGCTAAGCAATGACATAGCTCTGGAGCAAAGAACTCAACACTCAAGCTCGAATGCAGTGAAAATGACACACCCAGCTTATAAATCATCAGGTATTACTTCTAGCCTACTTCGCCAATCGGCTTTAAATCAGCCAGTCTCACAACAAGTAACCGATATTTGGCCAACCTCCACAGTTCAACAAGATTCTAATACTCACTCTACTGTGAGTACCAATGTTTACACGGGTAGTCAATCACTTTTAGACGGAATGCTTGGAAAAGAAACTAACGTTCAATCTAATAAGAAAGTTATTCGAGAGGTGAAGGAGAAGCGAACAAGTAATAGCAAACACTATCTCTTGGAGGATGGATCATACCAAGCTGTTATTGGTCGAGAAGATGTGCACTATGAAGATGAGAATGGTCAATTACAAGATATACAAATCGATTTAACCGATGAGGCTGAAATTGATAAATCGATAACGTCTTTTTCAAAGGAATCATCTGGGAAAGTGAAATCTCTGATTCAAGATGGAATGAAAAGAAGCCTTGCTAAAAAGGTGGATAAGGATGAAACAGCTTATCGCCCACTTCACGTTCCATTTCAAGCAGAGCTTCCGAAAAAATATAATAAGGGTTACTCAATTGGAAAAGGAAATGACAAACTTACTTTTATTCCAGTAGGAGCAAGTTCTGTTGTTGGAACTGTGTATGGTAAAGGTACTATTTTGTATTCGAAAGCTTGGAATTCAACTGATGTTGAATTGAAGATTACGGAGACGGGTGTTAAAGAAACGCTTGTTTTAAAGGATTCATCCGCACCAACACTTTTTTCTTTTGAAGTTAAAGGAAAACTAGATGATAAGTTTAAGTCAGGCAATTTACAGCTAGAACCCGCTTGGTTGGAAGATAGTTCTGGTATTCACAGGGATGTTGTACAAAAAATAAGAGTGGAAGAAAATAAGACTTTTATTGATTTATTTGCAGATGTCTCTAATTTAGTCTATCCCGTTAAGGTCGATCCTACAGTGACAATGCAACCATCAGTTAAGGGAATGAATACATCTATTACTAGTAGAAACCGTACACCTCCCACGCCAGGTTCTCCTCGTTCTACGATTTCTATAAATAAAGATTATTTTACTGAAGGTAGGGGACTTCTTCAATTTGACTTATCTTCTTTTAAGAGTGACATCACTATTAAATCTGCAAATGTAAGTTTGTACCGTTTTACTGGTGGTGATGGATGGCAAATAGCTTTTTATAAAAACATCTCTTCATGGGCTGTTGATACTGCATATTGGGATAACCAACCACAGCATGATCCAAATGTTTCTGACAGAACTTGGGTTGGTGGAAATGGGTGGTACAACTGGGATATAACTAATCTTGTACAACAATGGGTTTCAGGAACATCACCAAATTACGGGGTGAAAATCATCGGAGAAAATGCTATTAATGGATTAACTTCATTCTACGCTTCTGACTATCATTATAATGAACCCACATTAATACCTAAAATCACGATTGTCTATAATGAACCATCCAGTATTCCACTAATATTATCACCATCCTCTAATGATGTATGGGATGGGACAAGTACAATTTCTTGGACAGCTGCTAACGATAGTGAAACACCACAGAGCCAATTGAAATATCACATTCAGTTATCAACAAACGGTGGTTCAACATGGTCAGATATAGTTGCATTAACGAATGCGGGAGTTACCACGTTTTCCTATGACTTTTCGTCTATCGCTGAATCAACGAATGCTCTAGTTCGAGTCCGTGGTTATGACGGTGGGTTGTACAGTGCTTGGGGGCAATCAGCACAATTTCGAATAGCTCATAATCATGCACCAAATGTCCCGAGTAATATAAACCCATTAGGTACTTCAATTGCACCTGCATTGGCAACTATCACGCCAATCCTGAACTGGACTTTTTCTGATCCTGATGCAGGAAATACACAATCCGCATATGAAGTCATTATTAGCAATTCGTCAGGCACAAATATCTATGATTCTGGATGGGTAAATTCAAGTGCTAACACCTTTACAGTGCCGAACGGCAAGTTAAGTAGAAACAATTTATATAACTGGCAAGTAAGAGTCAAGGATAACAAGGGAGCTGACTCATCTTATACAGCAAGCAGTTATATTAAAATAAATAGTCAACCAACCTTATCCCTTACATCATATGTAGATGGACAACAGATACCTGATAACGTGCTAAACTTCACATGGACATATGCAGATGTAGATGGACAAGTACAAACCTCATATCAAATTCTAGGTTCACAAGATAATTGGGCTACAGTCGGTTACAACACGGGGATTATTAGCGGAAACGCTACAACAAAGTCAACAACAGCATTAGCGAGTGGTATATGGAGCTTCAAAGTTTTGGTGAATGATGGAGTTGAATGGTCGAATCCCGTTATAAGAAGCAATTTAACATTATCTAATGCATATGAACCGAATGACACTTCAGCACAAGCGTTTGCTATAAATTACTCGCAAAATTATAATTCACTGATTTCGTCAGTAACGGATATTGATTTCTACAAGTATGTGGCGTCAGCTACTGGCTTAGATAGATTCATTCTCAATGTCCCTGCTGGATTAAACTACGATGCGTATATTTACGATTCTAATATGAATCTAATAGCTTTAACGGGGCGAGGAGCAGGACTTGCTGAAAATATCCTATACGATGTAACTGCTGGAAGCACTTATTACATTAAAATCGTGGGTGTCGGAGGTAACTACAGCACAACACTCCCTTACTCCTTTATCGTCAATAAGCTATCCATGCAGTTCCAATCTAATTACCAATTTGATTCAAACGGCAACATTATCAATAAAACCACTACCAAATCCAACTAAGGAGGAACAAACCTTTTGAATAAACTATTAACGAGAGTACTTTCTATCACCGTGCTCTCAACTCTATTACTATCAAGTCTACCGCTTGAAAGCGTAGTTTCTTACGCCGCGGCTGCTGATAAGCAAGAGAAGAAACAGTTCGACACGACTGAGAATTGGAAAAAGAAACTGAAAGACTCCTACTCCATCTCAGATGCTGATATTCAAGGCATTTTAGATCAAGGTTACACGTTAGACGATGCTGAAAAGGCACTGAAAGATCAGAAAAACACGAAAAGCGATTTACAGGCGAGTTTAGAAAAGGTCAGTCCTCGTGGCGTAAATAACTCGAAGCAAGCTAAGAGTATCGTAAAAAGTGAACTTGGAGATAAGAGCTATAATGTAAAATCAGTTCCAGTCCTCAGCAGGTCACTGGCTGCAATGTCTGACCCAAATCCTGTGCCTGATTACAGTTACGTGAACACACATCCTGATGAAGCTCCATACTCGGTTAAACTAGATCAGGAAACCGTATCTACGCTTTCTGGCGGACTTTCCATGCAGGCTGCTGATATGAGCCTGCCGGGTCGTAATGGACTTGGATTTACCTTAGCCAGATCGTACGATAGTGCCTCGTCACAGTTTAACCAAATGGTTAGCTATGGAAGTTCCAACGGAACCCTGCAACCTAATGATGAAAAGCTATTTCCAATTGGTAAAGGGTGGACTTGGAATATCTCCTATGTAGAATCTAGCGGAAGTAATAAGTTCCTCCACCTTGGAGGATCAGGGGTTTATAAAATCGATGCCACTAATAACTTAGTTGGTTATCCATGGAAAGACCTTACTTTTGCAACGAGCTCAGCCTCAAGGAATGGCCAGACTGCTGCTTATGTGCTAACCTCCCTACAGAAAGTTAGTCAGTATTTTAATTCGCAAGGTCAGTTAATCCAAATTGCTGATGCCTATGAGAATGTAATTAACTTTACTTATACCAATGATGCCAGTTATGGGTCTGTACTTAGCACAATCACGGATGCGATTGGCAATACGATTACCATCACTTATAGCACATCATCTGTTGTCATAACGAAAGGGACACAAACCGTCACTTACTACAAAACATCTATGAATGGCAAAGAATTGTTAAGCCAAGTTGTAGACGCGGTTGGACGTGCAACGACGTTTGATTACAGCATAAAGGACGCTCAATTTAACTTAGTTGGAACGACACCTAATACAAGCAATCCTTATGCGTTACTTACAGGAGTTACTCATCCTACTGGTTCCAAATCCATCTACACCTACGAAGATGGCGCAATGACTCGGTTCACAGGTGTGGGTTCAGTTAACCAAGTATACCGGGTAAAATCACGTGAAGACCAATTCACAAAAAGTGATAATACGCTCGAAACGGTTAATCACAAAGATATTACATTCCCATTAAGTGACATTGGCAGTTCTTATAATACGAGCTTCTCTTTCTCCGTTGCTGTAAATGATGGTCTTACACAGACCGCATTTACGAACAAGAAAGTTTACATCGATGAGAATACGCCAGCTGTTTTCTATAACACTAACGTGGTTACTACGTCTTCCTCCAATGGACAGACGTATACCAACACGACAGACTATATCTATGACGAGGCCAGACGCTGGACATCACCAATCTCTACAAAAGTGACGAAAGCTGTTTCTGGAAATGCCACTTCCAATATTAGTAACACTTCCCTGTCTTATAATGACTATGGGAATGTCATAAGCTCCGTGGACGTGTTAGGAGTTACTACGACGTATACGTACGATGCAGCATCCCATTTGCTTGTCGGTGTGTCCAAACCCGTATCGACAACTCAGACGCAATACACGGAATATGTCCGAGATGCTACTCATGGTAATGTAACAACGGTTCGTGTGCGTGATGGCAGTTTAACAGGTGCAGTGCTACAAGAAACCATTAACGAAAATTATGATTCATTCGGTAATGCTTGGCAGACAAGAGTTAAGAAGGACGCGACAAACTATGTCAGTTTCCAAACAGAGTACAATGCGGCTGCTCCTTACTCTGGAGCCTATCCGACCAAGCAGACCATTGCCGTAAAAGACGTTAATGGTGCTCCGTCAACGATCATTAAGCAGTACGACTACAATACGGCTAATGGGCAACTCAAAACGTTTATTGATGGTAAAACCTTCAGGACGACGTATGAGTACGATGCGATTGGTCGCGTAACGAAAGCTATTCATCCAGATAACAGTTTCGTAAAAGTGGATTACTTTGATTTCCAGAATCAGGTTCAACAGACAGATGAAACAGGTATTCAAACTCTCACAAAATGGAATCCGATCGGTTGGAAAGTGGATGCGGGTTTAAACGAGGGTGGTATCTACAAGTCTAAAGCAAAATATGGTTATGACAAATTTGGCCGTTTAACGTGGACAGAAGATGCATTAGGTAACAAGTCAAGCTATGGGTATGATCAGTGGAGTCGTCAGAATCTGATTACCTACCCAGACATTTCTACAGCAAGTGTGCTATATGATGACATTAACAACACCAAGGCAAGCACCGATGCAGAAGGATACACAATCAAGGAGTACTACGATAAAGGTGGCCGCACAACAAGTAAGGAAGAAACGAAAAAGCTCGCTGGCGGAACCAAAACAACGACGCTTGGCTCGTTCACCTTTGATCATGTGGGTCATGTGCTTACAGCCAAAGATTATGTAACGCCGCAGAACACAACCACCTACAGCTACGACACGATAGGTCGTCTGACAAGTGTTTTGAATGCGAAGAATGAGCCTACAGGGTATCAGTACGATAATCTTGGCAATTTGTTACAAGTAACTTATCCAGATAGTAAAATTAATCTTAAGAAGTACGATGAGATCGGCCGATTGATTCAAACGACGGATGCCAATAGTAAAGTGGAAAAGTTTTTCTATGATGCGAACGGGAATCAGACTCAACTGTTAGATCGTAATGGTAATGGGTTTAAGTATACATTTGACAATCGGAACTTCCTCAGCAAGAAAGAAGTCACGGATGCCGCTTGGAATCCCTTAGCTGGGGAAGAAACGATTGGATTCAAATACGACTTAGCAGGCCGCCGCACAGAAATGAACGATGGTACTGGTACGACGAAATATGCCTTTAATTCTTCAACGGGTGCATTACATACACAAACCTACCCTGATGGAAAAACCATCAAGTATGATTACGATGCTGCAGGCAATCGCTTTGTCATGAACGATCCGTTTGGTGTGAATACGTATTATCACTATGATTCACGCAATCGTTTGGATATCGTTGCGCCATCTGCTGATTTCCTAAAAGATACGGAGACAACTAAGACAACAGATTACGATGCAAAGTACACGTATACTAACAATAGCTTGCTGAAGCAGATTACACAGCGAAATGGAGTTACTTCAGAATTTGGATATGATGGGCTGCGAATTGGGTCTCTAATTGAGAAAAAATCTGATGGAACAACGCTGAATACATTCGCCTATACCTATGATAACAACGGAAATCAGAAGACAAAAACAGAAAATGGGACGACGAATAACTTCAACTACGACGCACTTAATCGTATCTCAACATCGGATCAGTTTAATGAGAATTATGGATACGATAATCGTGGTGACCGTACCAGCATGACGACAAATAATCCATTTGATAGTCCGGATTCAACTCGTACGTTTGATAAAAGGGACATGCTGAATAACGTTGCTTTGGCGAGCGGAGGCAACGTATCTTATAAGTACAACGGTGACGGGTTGCTGTGGGAGCGGACGGAGAATGGGCAAACAACCAGATACTATTGGGATGGTTCACAGGTTATCGCGGAAGGTAACGTTTCAGGTGGAGTAGCAACGCTGAAAGCACGTTACATTCGTGGACAAGGACTTGTAGCTCGCGAGGATGGTCAAGGTAAGGCGTACTATCTTCAAAACGGACATGGCGACGTGGTAAACTTGATGGATAGCACGGGGAAGACGAAGCTCAATTCGTACCAGTATGACATTTGGGGGAATATTGTAAGTCAGACGGAGAATCTACCACAGCCATTTAAGTATAGCGGCGAGATGCAGGATGATAAGGTTGGGCTGCAATATTTGAGGGCTCGATGGTATGATCCTAGTATGGGCAGGTTTGTTGGGGAGGATTCGTATGCTGGGCAGGTTGATAATCCGTTGAGCTTGAATAGGTTTACTTATGTGGAGAATAATCCTTTAACGAAAACTGACCCAAGTGGTCATTGCCCTTGGTGCGTAGTTGGTGTGATATGGGGATTAGAAGCACTTATTGATGCATTAATAGGAACAGCGGCTGTGGGAGCAGGTGTAGCTTTTGGATCAGCAGCTCCAAAAGAAGTACCTGATGTTTCTGTGCCATCTAAGCCAGACTTAAAGGTAATACCAGGAGGGAAAAGCAGTTCACCTGATCCTGAACCTGAACCTAACCGAAGAGTAACGCCACCAGTTTTTCCTGACGCTCAGCCAAATAAAGATGAAGAGGAAAAGAAAAAAAGGATACTTTATCATTATACAGATCTTGCTGGATACCAAGGAATATTAAGTTCAATGGTACTGTGGCCTTCTACAAAAGCTAAGCGGCCTAGAGACGCGGCTTATGGAGACGGTCAATACTTTACAGATATTGCACCTAATACAATGACAAAAAGAGATTTGTCGCAAGCATTATATAGAAATACGTATCAAACAGATAGTGTCAGTTATTATATTGCTGTTGATGTTACAGATTTACCTATTCAATATGGAAGACCTTATGTTTATGTACACCTTAACCCATTGCCGTTACCATTAGAGGGGCGACTCGTAGACTCTGGGGCTCAAACAAAGTAAAGGAGGTCAAACAATGAGATATATGATAGTCGAAATTCACAAAACTTCTATGCTCGTTCCATCGATAATCTATTCAGAAATTGATTCGGAACACTATGAAGTTCGAAAGATTGAAATTTTCTCCAATGGACATACTGGGTTTGCCACAGAAATATTGGAATTTGGCGGAACTGGTTTATCCGATAAGCCTATTCCCAGTGTCGAGAGTATTAATGAGACACCGGGCTTCTATGCTAAAGAACTTAAACATTCAGAATTTGAAGATGCTTGGAGTAAATATACAAAACAGTTATAATGAGAACTTATTTTCCAACCGCTTGCGACTATCGCTTGGCGGTTCTTTTTTCTGCCGCGGTATTGATTGTTTTAAAGATACCATAGATAAAACGGACACGGTGACGTGGTAAACTTGATGGATAGCACGGGGAGGACGAAACTTAATTCGTACTCGTATGACATATTCGGGAATATTGTAAGTCAGACGGAGAATCTACCACAGCCGTTCAAGTATAGCGGCGAGATGATGGATGACAAGGTTGGGTTGCAATATCTGAGGGCTCGTTGGTATGATCCAAGTATGGGGAGGTTTGTTGGGGAGGATTCGTATGGTGGGCAGGTTAATAATCCACTGAGCTTGAATAGGTTTACTTATGTGGAAAATAACCCTCTGACTCATGTTGACCCTACGATATAATGCAAACTTTAATCAGAACCAATATAACTACCTAATTAATTTAGCAAAAGGTAATGATGGTACTGCAGCCTGGGCAAAACAACAACTCAGTGATCAAAGGTATTTTATCGATCCAAATGAGTCTAAGAAAGTATACACTTTATCAGAAATCGATTCAGGGAGCTCGAGATTTAATTTAACAAATGAAGTTGTATTTAATGGAGGGCTTCTTGCTGGGCTTGTAGGGGCTGTATTTTCATGGCCTGCTGTTGCTGCAGCGGCTGATACTGCTGCTATTGGAACTACTTCTTCAGGAGTTGCGTCTGGTGCCACATTTACCTTCTATCATGTCACAACTAAAACAAATGCTGCATCAATAATCAGTTCTGGTAAGTTAGGGGACTATACCAAGAGCATGTGGGAAGCAGGATATCAGTATGTGTTTAAAGAACTTCCTACAAAAGCTCAAGCAGAATTGGCAGGCTTAGGAAGCAAAGCTGAAACCATTGTAAAATTTGAAACAAAGATAGATTACTTTAATGTAGTAGATAACGGCGTTGATGAAAGTCTTAGATATATTGCAAGAGTGAGTAATAGGCCAGGATCTTTTGAGATTCTAAATGCACAGGAAGTGGGGTTTGGATCGGTATGGTGGAATCCAGCGACTTGGAATTGGTTCAAGTAAGCGTGCATAATTTATGTAGCATTGATGATCCTATATTAAGTAATTACGGAAAAATGAGAGATTTGTGTCATGACTTTTCCTATGATTTTATCGGAGGCCATGCATATGGAATCATAAGTGACTGCGGAGCAGGAGGGTGGGGGCTTTCTTATGCACTTTCTGGATTAGGGAGTATACTCAGTGGGGAAGCGAAACTTAACAATACTCTTTTGAATCAAGAGATGTTGAAAGCATTGTCTTGTTATGTTGGAGAAGATACGCAACCTACCAATATTTTTGGAAAGAAATCAAGCTCTGTGAAGAAGCAACTATTACGTGGGAGTAGATTGATAGAAGGGCAGCTTGAGCTTGATTCTATTATTCATCAATTTGGATTACCTATCGAAAAACTAGATAATTTAATTAAACATATTGGTAATGACAGATGGAATGCAACAGCAGCTATTGGCTTTGCGCAAAACAAAAAAATTTACTGTTTCCCTTGGTTGAACAAGGATTGGATTCATAAATTAAGACCTAGATTAGAAAGAATCTTAGAGGTAATCAAGAATGATGGAGGAATAGTCATTATACCTACAAGTCGTCCAGAAAATCTGCTTGATATGGTTGATAAATGTGTTTTTCTTTAAATTTTGATGGTTTTAAACCGCCTTGCGAGTATAGCTTGGCGGTTGTTCTTTTTCTGCCGCTGTATCGCTAACAACGAAAGATGTACCAAGTTATAACTGAAAAGAAATTGCTAGCCATGTACGGTAAGTTTCATACCTCCATGAAAGAGCAATTTTATTAGGAGGTGTGGTTACGAATGTATGACGAGTTGAACATAGAATCAATTCCTTGTTGGAGTCGCCACAACATGATAAACAAGTGGTTGATAAGGTAAATGTAATCATATCTAAATTAGGTTCAAGCGAACAGTTAGGAATACATGCAGATTTATCAAATGCTTCAAGAAGACCACATGTGTATGTTGTGCCTCATACTTTGTTACTGAGTAAAAACTGATTTAAGTTGATCAATACGAGGAGTAATGCTATGAACTATTTTGAGTTTTGTCAACCAATAGAAACTTGGTATTTCGAGGCAGATGAAGAGGGGACAGTCTTTAGGCAAATCGTAGTGAAGGCTGCGGGTGACTTTATCATTTCAAATCAAAAACATGAAAGTTATGGTTTTTTCTTATCTGATCAAGGTCTCGACAATAAAAATTCTGTCTATTTGGAAATAACAAAGGATACGTTTGAACAAATATGGTCTGATCTTCTTCAATGTAATATTCTCGAATGGGAAAGAATAAAATCTTTACTTGTAATTGGGACTGAAGTGGATGGAGTTATTGAAGTCTTCTATCCACAAGGTGTGATTATTAACCTTAACAAATTGAATGCAATGGGCATAGCTGATTATTCAGAATGCAAATCCAGTACATCTCCCGAAAACTTATATCCAGGATATAGTGTCAAAGCTAGAGTTAAAGCTTTTGATGAAGTTAACCAATGGATTATTTTAGAGGGCGCCAAAGTAAGCTGATGCTTTAAAAAATCTTAAAGATGCGCAGTTTACAATGTTACCGCCTTGCGAATATCGCTTGGCGGTTCCTCTTTTTCTGCCGCTGTATCACTAACAACGTAAATAACCGCTCAGAGAGTATGTGCGGAGGTAATCAATGGAGTAATAATTGCCCATGCCTCTCCCTGCTCCACTCACTGGTTGGGCTTGAGAGTGATTCTTACGTTACTGTGTGACGCGGCAATAGCTTGGAGGCAAGTTGTTGATTGCTCTAAGACAGGGGCATAGTAAAGATCATTTTTCATAGAATTTCGTGACTTTTACTCAGAAATAATAATTTATTAGACTTCATCTAACGAGCGATCGAGCCTTCTGTTCTTAAAGAGCGTAAAAGCAAGGACGATTTGAAGAAAATATAATTTAATAGTATATTAAACTAATTTATCCCAATTAAATCTGTGTTAAATAAAGCAATTAGAAGCATGACTCTGATAGATGAATATTTCTATTGTTGTTTACGCTTACTTCAGCTTTGACCCGAAATTTACCTAAAACTATACTAAAGGAATGTCAGACTCGTTTAATAGCTGATAAAAATAATAGAATTGGAAGGGATGAAATGATGCACAGGTATTTCCGTCTCAAAAGCACGTTGTCCGTCGCCCTCGTCTCGTCTTTGCTATTGTCGTTAAACGCTTGGCAAACTGGAGCTTACGCCTCAGAGGGAGGGCAGACCGTTCCAACGAATTCGTCAGTCACTTCCACCGTATCTCCAGCATTCTATGAAGAAATTGTTGTCAAGCTTAGAGCACAAGCCCCTGTTCCAAATAAAGCAGGAACGCTCCAATCGCTGTCGTTCGTTCCGGAATTATCGTTTGGTCGATCATTCTCGCAATTCGTACCGCGACCTAGTGCAAGCTTTGCTACCAATGAGAATGCAGCCGTATTCGAACGCTACTACTCGGCGAAAGTCCCGGCAGGCGCTGACGTTCAACAATTGTTGCAAAAGCTGCGGAGCTCTTCGCTCGTCGAGGACGCATATTTGAGTCAGAAGCCGGGATTACCTCAACAGACTGCGAGCGCACCCCTTCCGAACTCAACACCAGTCCTATCGGGCGACGATCCGCGTTATTCTCTGCAAGGATATGCGCAGTCGGCACCGACAGGTACTAACTCTACCTACGCTTGGCAATTTGAAGGCGGCGATGGCAAAGGCATCAAGTGGGCCGATGTCGAGTGGAATTGGGCATTAAATCACGAAGATCTGGCTGCCCACAAGATGCAGTTGCTGCCAGGTTCCACCAATGACGGGGATGGCCGACATGGTACTGCCGTACTCGGCGTCGTATCAGCGGTTGACAATACTATCGGCAATATCGGGATGGCCAGCAAAGCACAGCCATACGCATCATCTTTAGTTCGTGTCGCAGGTAATTGGAGTACAACTGAAGCAATCTTGTCCGCAACGCAAGTGCTATCGGCGGGTGACGTTATCCTGCTCGAAATACAAGTCGGCTCTAACAATGCTTGGATGCCAATTGAAGTGCAGACCGCAGAGTTCGACGCGATCAAGTACGCAACGAGCCTTGGCATTACTGTAGTAGCCGCTGCAGGTAACGGCAATGTGGATCTTGACCTGTACAAAACCTGGGATAACAAATACACCTTCAACCCGAATAATCCGGATTTCAAAGACTCCGGATCCATACTGGTTGGCGCAGGCTCGTCGACGGTGCCTCACCATAGACTCGGCTTCAGTAACCAGGGGAACCGGATCGACGCTTACGGTTATGGTGAGAACGTCGCCACCTTAGATTCGACCAGTGTTAATTCGACAACTGGGTATACAGACACATTCAACGGCACATCATCCGCTTCACCAGTCGTTGTAGGCACAATCATCCAGTTGCAAGGGATCGCTAAAGCTAAATTTGGTGTGCCGTATACACCTGCGGAGATTCGTCGACTACTGAGATGGCTGCCGTACAATGTGCCGACGTCAGATCCAGCGAGTGATAGAATCGGCTCCCTGCCTAACTTACAGGAGATTATAACGAATCTGCCTACACCGGGAAATGTACCCAACGATACGAGTGCACCGACTGCACCGACCAACCTCGTTGCAACTGATACTGCCAATAACGCCATAGACCTGACTTGGAACGCCTCTACAGACAATGTCGGTCTGATCGGCTACGACGTCTACGTAGATAACGATCCAATCACTAAATTAAGGGCTAGAAACACTTCGGCCAGCATCAGCGGATTAACACCTGGTTCGCATACCATTACGGCCAAGGCGCGAGATGGATTTAATAATTTATCAGCCGCAAGCAACTCAGTAACTGTTCAAATTCTTAATTGTCCTGCACCGTGGAACGCTTCAACCGCTTATTCGGTAGGTGACATTGTAGCTTATTACGGAGTGAAATATCAAGCGAAATGGTGGACACAAAACGAGCGTCCGGATCTGAAAAGTGGTCCAAACGATGTCTGGACTGTAGTTGGTCCTTGTTAATGAACTAATCTATAACTAATCAAACTAGTACTACAACGATGCTTAACAAACTAATGGATATAAAAAAAAAGACCCTATCTCCGAAGAGGCCACTGAAAACCCAATGGTTTTGAAAAACTCAGAAATTAGGGGCAAAGATAGCTCCCTTAATACGAAACGAGCCTTAGAAGCGATTCTAGAGGCTCGTTTTTTCTGATATTTTATTTTTTTAAGAAAAGCGGACTCCTTCAGTGACCACTGCGTAAAGTACAGTGCTTTTCTTTATGGCTTAATAAGTGTCGATATCTCGATATCTAAGTCTTTAATCTTAGACATCTTTGGAAATATTGTGAGCCAGCAGGAGAATACGCCGCAACCGTTTAAGTATAGCGGTGAGGTGTACGATGACACGACCAGTTTGCAGTATTTGCGTGCGCGTTGGTATGACCCGAGTATGGGACGGTTCATCAACGAGGATGGCTATGAGAGGCAGATTGATAATCCGCTGTTGTTGAATTTGTATACGTGTGTTAGTAATAATCCTTTATCACCAACATAGAAACGCCAATGGTACAATAGGGATAAAAAGGGAGTAGAGACTCTTGGAGGGGAAAGGAAGAAGAGAATTGAGTCTAAAGAGATCAGCTTGGTTTGTACTCATTGTTATGTTCGTATGCTTTTTGACTTTCACATATGCGATACCATCCTTTGCCTGTGCTTGTGAAGGTGAGGAACCCAACAATTTCCTTGGCTACGCATACTTTTCCCTTGGAATATTTATCTTTGTTGGCATTGCAGTATTTACGCTAATATTGGTGGTCAAAGCATTGAGAAGCGGAAGCTCCCTAGAGAGAAAGTGATTCAACTAACAAGTCGGACACACTAAGAAGTTACGGAAAGAATGTCTGTTAGTGCCCTAATTGAGTGGACTATTGACCCTAATAAGCTTTCTACTGATCAATGGTTGCGCGATATTGTAGTTATATTTGGAAAAATCGAAGGCAAGTTCTAGGTGCCAACTCAAATGAAAGTGTTACGTGTCCAGAATGCGAACAAGGATGCATTGAAACATTAGATATGGAGAAGTATGTCGAGAAGGAGAAATATGAGATGGAGTATTCATTTTCGCTAACAACTGCTGTAATGCAACTAATTTCTTTACTGATGGTTATCTTGCTGTTCGCTGCGTTGATAAGCGGCATTAGATACTTTGATTGGAAGAGGAAGCACGATGTTGAAATGGGCAAGAAACTGGATAGGGTAATTGAATTGCTTGGCAAGGAGAGGTCTTAATCAGCAATGGAAGGAAAGCCTTATTTGTGAGGAGTGTATTGTAATAACAAAATTTCAGGATCTATCACTCATACAAAGAGAAATTGAGCTAGGAGTATCATTATTAAGTGATGCTGAAATAATTGAAGAGTTTAATAACTGGATACCAAGTCAGACCTGTGAAGCAGCTGCTCAAGGGTATTTTTCTTTTATGTCATCAATTGCTTACTTTAGACCCACAATCATTCAACCTTTACTGGTAAAAGCATTAGAACCACTTTATTTCCTGGGAATTAGTGATGTAGAAGGAATTATGCGATGGGTGAGTCATTATAAGGATAATATGAAAGCCATGTACATCCCATCAAAAAACGGGCTTTTGTGGCTAAGTGTCGAATTTCCTAATTTGGAATATGAAGTATCTTTGTTGCTCAAGGAGTTAGGAAGTGAAGATACAATAATAGAAAGTGGTAATAAAGTGAAGGAAGACAGAGGTGTTGTATGTCCTTGGTGTGAAAGTAAGTTAGAATCAGGAATAAGTCATTGTCCTAAATGTGACAACGAAATTGTGGAATTTGATTTAAGCATAGAGGATAGTGTTGATTCATTGCCAATACGAGGATGGCTATTGATTTACAGTGCAACATGTATAATCGCTATTTTCTTTATTTGCTATTCGTATTTACTAATCATCAAAGTTGGCATATCAAATGTTGAGTGGACGAATCAACTGCTATTGTTAACTTCATACAATGTACTTCATTTAATTTGTTTGATAGCTTCTCTAATATTGATTATGAGCAAGAAAAAGCATGTTCCAAAGGTCATTGTTGGCTTAGAAGTTCTTAATTTAATTGCATTTGGTGTTAATTTTTTCTTGTCGTATAAAGTCGCTGCTCAAAGTTCTCTTATGACAGGTGTTTCAATAAAAGTGCTTTGGATTGGCTTGTGGATTTGTTATTTCCTAATGTCAAAAAGGGTAAAGCAAACATTTGTTCATTGAGACTTATACATAGGATTTAATTGCCCCCACCGCCTTGCAACTATCGCTTGGTGGTTTTTCTTTTCTACAGGCTAGCAATCAAGCAGATAACCGTGCCTAAGAATTCCCAATGAAACCATACGTTCGTATATTGCGTATTAATTCCATATTAATTCAGAGAGGAAGTTTTTATGAACACTACAAATATTCGTGAGGAGAATCGTCAAGAAAGATTTGCTAGAAAGAAGAAAGAAACCAGATTTTACGTCTTTCGTGTGATGACGACACCGATTTATTTAATACCGAGTGTTATAGTTTATTTTAGCTCCTTTTTGTTATGGATATACGATCTACGAGGTTCATCGTACTATCACTTGCTCCAGCCGATTGTTGAACTCAACATATCGATTCTAGGCTTGTTTATAATAGTAAGCTCAGCAAATATACCATTTGTCACTTCTTTTACTAGATCTTTATTAAAAATATTATTAACTGGATGGGTTGTTATACTCATTCAATTTTCCAAATTAGACCAACTCGATCAAAGTGTCTGGATAGTACTGTCTGGGTTTGCATTCATTTACCTAGAGGTACTTTTTGACATAAATGATTGTTTGCAAAAGGTAAAGGAATTTCAGTTTAAAAAAGTTAGATTTTTTAATGGAAGTTTTATTAAATCGCATTCTATTCCAATAACTATTGTTGCTGTAGCAGTTATAAACTTGATTTTATCTTATTTTATTTCCGATTTACTTAAAAGCATCGCTTAACTTTTTTTGATTTACAGTAATACCACAGATAGAACGGACACGGTGACAAACTTGATGGATAGTATGGGGAAGACGAAGCTTAATTCGTACAGCTATGATATATTCAGGAACATTGTTAGCCAGCAGGAAAATCTGCGACCTGGATCATTGGGAACAGGTAGCGATTGGATATGCTGTGTGTATGATTGTGATCAAGATGAACAGATTACCGATTCGATCAAACGCGCGGATAAAAAAATGGTTTCTACAAAAGATGAAATGAAGGAAGAGCCTATGTGACAACGGTTCTTCCTTGATTTATTTAGTTTCGGTTTTTGACTATAATTAGCATGAATCAATGAAGAGAATCCGAAAACATTTGGGGGATGAAGCATGACTAAATCGATAGTAGAAAAGCTGAATTTACAAAAATACGATCAAGCAGCAGTCCTGAATGAACCTGAAGGAACAGATTATTTAGCGGAATTGACAGGCTACACTACTACGCTGAGCGATCGTGCGTATGATCTCATATTTGCTTTTGTGTTAGATATGGAGTCACTAAAGAAACTGGTTGAACGTGTGATTGAACATCAGCATCTTAATAAGAATGGCTATTTATTTGCGGCGTATCCCAAAAAAGGAAACAAAGTCTACTCAACATTTATTCATCGTGATGACTTGTTAGCGGGTCTAGGCAGCGATGAGAATGGGTATATCGGGACAAGCAATATTAAATTTGCACGAATGGTAGGACTCGATGATATCTTTACAGTTGTAGGGCTAAAAGAGGACGCGAAGAGTAAAAACAAGACTTCTTCAAAACCAAGTCAATGTGTAGATGATTATATTTCCTTCATTCCAAGTGTGGAAAAGGATTTGAAGGATACGGCAGAGCTGCTTACCATTTACCAATCGCTTACCCCAGGTTATCGCAAAGATTGGGCACGTTAT
Source organism: Paenibacillus sp. SYP-B3998 (assembly GCF_010820665.1). Classification (GTDB taxonomy): domain Bacteria; phylum Bacillota; class Bacilli; order Paenibacillales; family NBRC-103111; genus Paenibacillus_E. Next base: position 57,176 of record NZ_JAAIKC010000009.1, read on the forward strand.
GTCTATAGTACTACACAAGAGGAAACAAGGGTAAAGCGTCGAGCGGAAATGAAGATGATTCTTCAGGCGGGTTATAAGAGTCGTGAGCTATATCGTAAAAATCAATCCTAGCCAAGTAAGCGGTAGATTCTGCAAAATCCATGTACAAATCCCAAAACAATATTCGTATCCGGGTGGTTCTCCAGTGTTACCTCTAGATGCTCTATGGGCGGGTCAATGGGAATCAAGAAAGAAGACAAAACCCTCTGCTGAAGAGGATTTCTAAGTAGAACAAGAAATGCAAAACGGCTCTTTCGCATTGAAGCGAAGGAGCCATTTTACGCTTACCTTTAAAAACAGGACTGACGAACTCAAATTGCCTGATTACGTGCGCAAAATATGGAGTGATTTTACTGCATAGTATGGTGGTGATGTGGATGGGTAGTATGGTGATGATGCGGATGGGTAGTATGGTGATGATGTGGATGGGTAGCATGGTGATGATGCGGATGCATAGCATGGTGATGATGTGGATGCATAGCATGGTGATGATGTGGATGTATAGCATGGTGATGGTGTGGATGCATAGCATGGTGATGGTGTGGATGGCTAGCATGGTGGTGATGCGGATGACTAGCGTGATGATGGTGTGGATCGCTAGCATGGTGATGATGCGGATGGCTAACATGGTGGTGGTGTGGATGGTAAGCATGATGATGGTGTGGATGGTAAGCATGATGATGGTGTGGATGGTAGGCAAGATGGTGGTGTGGATGGTAAGCATGATGATGGTGTGGATGGTGGACAAGATGATGGTGTGGGTGGTAAGCATGGTGTTGTTGGTGATGCATAGACACATGCTCTCCCATAGATATTTGCGATGGATTTTGATGGAGAGGGAGGTTATCCTCCGTCCATGCTGGACTTTGTTGAACAGGGAGGTTACTCGGCGTCCATGTTGGACTTTGCTGGATAGCGAGGTTACCCTCTGTTCTGGTTGGAATTACTTGCACACCGAGGTTATCTTCACTCAATGAAATTTCCTGTCTCATGTTCGTTCCCCTTTCAGATATAGGCATACACCATCCTATGCAAGGCTGAGAAAGAAGGGCACATGTCTATATAAAAATTGGGCGTATCTTCCGAAGTCAGAAAGCCAACCACCGAGACATCTGTGGCTGCTTGATTTGAAGCAGGCTTAGAAAACACGGTTTACCCGACAAATGTCCAAGCCCCTATTTTCGCAATCATTGGTTTTTCCTGAATGTTTGATTGAAAACGTGAAAAGAAGGAGAAGTTTGGATGAACGAATGTTTGCGTTAGGAACGCCGATTGCGTACTATCGGGTTTTCTAAATAAGTTGAGAACGGCAATGATTTCTTCAGCAGACACGATTCCGGTGCCATGTCCGTGTCCGTAGTATAGACCATTCTCTATTTTGATGGCATTTTGCCCTCTCCACCAAGGGGTTAGGGGGGAAAACTCAGGGTTGTCAAAATAAAGCACATCGCCCGTCACAGCTTCTTCTATATTTGTCCGGTCGTTCAGATGCAGGTTTTTGTTGTAGGTTTTATCAAATAATAAAAGATCGGAAAACAATCTATCGAATTGTTTGGGATCAATGGACTCTAATATGGCTTTGTATAGGATAACGACGATAGCTGTTGAACATTCAAAGGCATATAAGTTTCCGTTTCTAAAAATATCCCTTATCGCATCTTGCGCAGAAACGCCTGCTTTCAGCTGAAATCTACCTTGATGTGTATGGTGCCAATACGCCTCGTTGCACTGGGAATCTTTGAACCCAGCAAAATAGACGCCGCTCTGACTCAATGCCAGGGAGGACTCCATGATGTGGGTTCGCATCTGCAGTTCAAACAATAGCGTATTATCGGAATCGTATTCGTATTCAACAGAGCTATTTTTCTTTTTTTGATAAATCGTTAGTTCAAAGCCGGACAAGGCTCCTTCATCGAAGGCCGCTGCACGGTTACGCGCGATTACAATCATGGACTTCTCCTCATTTTTAAAATCAGTCAGGGTGATTTTCTCTACTTTATGGGAATTATTAATCATCCTTTTATTATCAATATGAGGGGCTTACGTATCTAATGACGGCTACTCGTGTAGAGGAAGCTTGATTTCATAGCAAGAGGAGCCACAAATGTTAAAGGTCAAACGGAAATTACCTATAATTATCCATTTTAAAGGAAGTTGTTGACAGTGGATTTGAGATGAATTATAGTAATAACAATCTTTTAATACCTAGTTAATATATCGGAATAATTATAATATTTTTTATCTAGGTAGTTGGAGGCTAGCACAATGAACATTGAGAATATTGAGGCGTTCGTTTATGTGATCCATTATGGTAGTTTTAACAAGGCGGCCGAAATATTATTTCTATCTCAACCTTCGGTAACAGCCAGAATACAATCCCTCGAACGTGAATTAGATTGTAGACTCTTCGATCGAATTGGTAAGCAAATTCATTTGACGGAAGAGGGGAAAAAGTTTTTGCCATATGGACAGCAGCTTTTGCAGACGTTCCAGAAAGGTAAAATACAATTGAAGCAAAAAAGAACGCTGCCTAACGAACTGCGAATTGGTTCCACGGTGTCAGTATCTAACTACATGATTCCGGAAATTATTCCGAAAATGAAGCTCAAATATCCAGATGTTAATTTTAAATTAACAACTGCGGTAACCGATGATATTTTAAATCGGGTGTTGAACAGAGAGTTGGACGTAGGTTTTGTTCGTCATATTAGCCATCCTAACATTCTTTCGGCTAAGTTTTATGAAGATCCAATTCGTTTATATGTGCATGAAGGTCACCCATTTATAAATAACGATAAACGATCTATTGAAGACATTGGGGATCAGCATTTAGTATTTTTTGAATGTGGTTCTCTGGATTGGATGCGCATTCACCGGATATTTGCAAGCTTGAAACGGCCGCCAAATATTGAATTTCTGATAGATAATTTGGAAACGGCCAAGAAGTTGGTCATGCAGCGAGTGGGTATCGCCTTCTTGCCTAGTCTATGTGTGAGTCAAGAAGTAAGGGAGAAGAAGCTGTTTCCTATCGATTTCCCTGAAACATCGGGCATTTCCTTACAAACGAATGTAATTTCACTTCATGGCGGGAGTACCTTATTTTTCAATAGTATACTGGAAAATTGTAAAATTTTATCGCAGCCAGCCAAAGCTTGATATTCAAACATTGAATATGCATATAGAAAAACTCTATTATCCAGTTCGTATACTTGATGATAAATTAAATCCATATCTATAATTCATACAAAACAGGTAGGAATTATAAACATAATAAATCATGATCAGATGAAACGGACGAGACCGTTTTTGAAGAGGATTACGCCAGAATGGAGCTGCAACATATAACTAGAAAATAGGATGGGGTGCCCGAGCAAATGGGAATCAAACTTAGTATTTTGGATCAAAGTGTCATTTTTCCGGGTGAAAATTCAACCGATGCGTTTCGTCACACGATTGAGCTCGCGCAAAAAGCAGAAGAATTGGATTATCATCGTTTCTGGGTGTCTGAGCACCATGATTCGGAACAAGTGGCGGGTTCTTCGCCAGAAGTGCTGATTTCTCATTTGTTAGCTAAAACGGAGCGCATTCGTATCGGCTCTGGCGGCATCATGCTACAGCACTATAGTCCATACAAGGTGGCCGAGAATTTCAATGTACTGGCTTCTCTCGCTCCGGGCAGGGTCGATCTTGGTATTGGAAGAGCACCCGGTGGCCTTCCTCGTTCAACGAAAGCACTCCAGCAGGGACTTACGGAAGCTCCCTCCTTATCCGATAAGCTGAATGAGCTTCAGCAATTCATTCATAATCGTTTGGATGACGAACACCCGCTTAAAGGCCTACGTGTCTCGCCGATCCCTAGTCAGCCAGCGGATATTTATATACTTGGAACAAGTGTAGCTAGCGCCGAATTGGCTGCAGAATCGGGGCTGCCGTATGTATTTGCCCTATTTATTAACGGCGATCACGCCGTCGCTCAGGCAGCTTTCGAAGCATATCGCGCAGGATTCAATGTTGACAAAGGAACACAGCCGAAGTTAATACTTGCGCTCTCTTTGATCGTAGCGGATAGCGATGAAGAAGCAAAAGAACTGGCGGGCGAATACAAGAATGTGAAGATTCATTTGGAAAATGGAAAAACATTAACCGTTGGAACCATCGAGCAAGCAGAAGAATACGGGCGCCAAACGCAGGCTAAGTTCACAGTTGAAGTGAAGGAAGCGGAGATTACAAAAGGTACGAAAGAGACCGTACGTCAACAACTTTTAGATATACAGGGGAAATACGCTGTCGATGAATTCATCGTAGCCACATCCGTCAAAGATTTCGCGAAGCGCATTCGGTCATTTGAGCTCCTCAAGGAAGCTTTTTCTGAATTGCTCGTATAAGGGAAATAAAGCAAAAGTCTTAGGGGGGATGAATCCATGAGCAATGAAGTATTGGCACCATTATTGACTGATTTTGATCACAAGCTGGTTGCGATCCGTCGCCATTTACACCAACATCCGGAGTTATCCCACGAAGAAATTCAAACTACAGCATCCATTCGTGCATGGCTACAGGAAGCTGACATTCGAATTGCTGATTTTCCGCTGAAGACGGGAATCATTGCTGAGGTAGGCGGAAAGAACGAAGGGCCGATTATCGCTCTGCGTGCCGACATCGACGCACTGCCGATTCAAGAGGAGACGGGGTTACCCTATGCTTCCCTCTCCCCTGGGAAAATGCATGCATGTGGTCATGATTTCCATACAGCAGCGATACTTGGAGCTGCCTTCTTGCTAAAGCAGCAGGAGAACGTGCTGAAAGGCACGATTCGCTTTATTTTTCAGCCAGCAGAGGAGAAAGCGCAGGGGGCCGAGCAGGTGATAAGAAGCGGAGCGCTTGAAGGCGTGCGTGCTATTTTTGGTATGCATAATAAACCAGATCTTCCTGTCGGGACGATTGGGATTAAGTCTGGCCCGTTAATGGCTGCAGCGGATGGGTTTGTCATAGAAATTGAGGGGCTTGGTACACATGCTGCTGTTCCCGAAGCGGGAATTGATCCTATTGTCACAGGGGCGCACATTATTACGGCGCTGCAGTCCATTGTTAGCCGAAATATAAGTTCACTGCAAAGCGCAGTGATTAGTGTCACACGCATTCACAGTGGAACCGCTTGGAATGTCATTCCGGATAAAGCGATTTTGGACGGTACTCTGCGGACCTTTGAAGAGGGCGTTAGATCGCAGGTCATCGCTCGATTCGGGCAAGTTGTGGATGGAGTTGCTGCTGCATTCGGGACGAAAGCAACTGTGCGTTGGATCAAGGGGCCGCCATCCGTTTCGAACGATGGAGAATTAGCGGAGGTGGCTACACAGGCAGCGAATCAAGCAGGTTTGACTGTGATCACGCCAAAGCCTTCGCCAGCGGGAGAAGATTTTGCTTTTTATCAAAAGAGTGTGCCTGGCGTATTCGTGTTTATGGGCACAGATGGGCCGCAAGAATGGCACCATCCAGCCTTCGATTCAGATGAGCGCGCTCTTCCGATTAGTGCGAAGTATTTTGCTGGTTTAGCTGAGCATGCCTTGCAGCAGCTTGGAGCCAACATCACAAAGAAGGCTGCGGAATGAGTCATGAAGTTGTTGGGCTTGTTGTACCGCTTCTTCAGGAACGCGGAATTTATCGTACGGATTTATGAATCCGATACGCTGCGCGGTCATTTACAATTTGAAAACCGGGTAAACCGATATGTAAAAGAAAAAAGAGGTGTAATACCAATGAGTGTCAGCGAAATTCGGATTCGTGAAGCAAACGAAAGAGATCGGGAAGCGATTCAAACGCTGCTCCTTGAGGCCTACGGACAGTATGAAGCTGTGTTTCCGGCTGGCGGCTGGGACGCCTATAAAGCATCGATTCTTGCCTCTGTGGATGGGGAAGGTCCTAAAGCACGTATTATCGTTGAATTCGAGGGTGAGATCGTAGGCAGCTCGCTGTTATTCCTATCATCAGAAGTCGCCTATGGACTTCCAGAGCTTGAGATTCACTCGCCGATTATTCGGCTAATCGCCGTTTCTCCAAAAGTTAGAGGAAGAGGAATCGCTACGGAGCTTATTAAAGAAAGCGCGAGGCGGGCGCTTGAATTGGGTGCGGCTACGCTCCATTTGCATACCTCCGACATGATGGCTTCTGCCGTTAAGCTTTATGAATACTTAGGCTTTGAACGTGCCTTTGATAAGGATATACAGAAGGGTGAGACGCTTGTAAAGAGCTACCGCCTTAATTTAAAAGAAACCGCTATTCTTTCGAGTTAGAGCTACACAGCACAAGCAACAAAAGCAGGCTTGGAAAGCGGTCGGGATCGATTTCCAAAAAAATATCTAACAAAAATAGGAAGTAGCTGCTTGCGCTGCAGGCTTTCTGTGAAGAATTCTAAGGAGGAACAAACATGCCAAAACAAAAACAATTGAAATTGGGAGCAATCATTCATGGTGTTGGTGGTAATGTGTCTGGTTGGAGGCACCCCGATGCGATTACGGACGCTAGCGTGAACTTTGGCTTTTATAAACAGCAGGCGCAGAAAGCGGAATCGGGTAAATTTGACCTGGTGTTCATTGCAGATGGTCTCTATATTACAGAGAAATCGATCCCTCACTTTTTGAATCGTTTCGAACCCATTACGATCTTGTCTGCGCTGGGAGCCGTGACTTCCAATATTGGATTAGTTGGCACACTATCTACTTCTTATAGCGAACCGTTCACGGTATCCAGACAGTTTGCCTCGATCGATCTGATCAGCGATGGGCGCGCAGGGTGGAACATTGTGACTTCGCCATTAGAAGGTTCAGCCAAAAATTATAGCAAAGACCAGCATCCGTCACACCCCGAACGTTACCGCATTGCGGACGAATACCTCCAAGTAGCGCGGGGGCTATGGGATTCTTGGGAAGATGATGCGTTTACGCGCGATAAAGAGAGCGGTGTGTTCTTTGATCCAAGTAAATTGCACACGTTGAATCACAAAGGAGAATTTTTCTCCGTGCAAGGCCCGTTGAATATCGCTCGATCCAAGCAAGGACAGCCGGTCATTTTCCAAGCGGGAGCCTCAGAGGATGGTCGCGCATTCGCAGCGAAGGTGGCTGATGCCATATTTGCAGGACATGAAACGCTTGAAGAAGCCCAAGCTTATTATAAGGATATTAAAAGCAGAGCTGCTGCATACGGTCGCTCCCCAGATGAGGTCGTCATTTTGCCAGGTATTAGCCCGATTATTGGGCGAACAGAAGAAGAAGCAGAGCGTAAATATCAAGAGGTCGCTAGTTTGGTTACAATTGATAAGGCGCTTGATTTCTTAGGCCGTTTCTTTGAACATTTTGATTTCTCGCAATTTCCGCTGGATGAACCGTTTCCGGATTTAGGCGATATCGGCAGCAACAGCTTCCGCAGTGGCACGGATAAAATTAAACAAAATGCCAAAGAGAAAAACCAGACCCTGCGTCAAGTTGCATTAAGCGTGGCAACGCCGCGTTCTGAATTCACAGGCACGCCTGAACATGTCGCGGATCGCATTCAGATTTGGTTCGAGGAAGGCGGCGCTGACGGCTTCATTATCGCTGCTGCCATTCCAAAGGGACTGGATGACTTCGTTGATCTGGTCGTGCCGATTTTACAAGAACGCGGTATCTACCGCACCGAGTACGAAGCGGACACACTCAGAGGCAACTTAGGGCTGCCGATTCCTGTAAATCGCTATACGAAGGTGGAAGCCAACAGTTGAGGTGAGAGGTGCATGGATACGGCATCGATTAATGCCTATATCGACACGTTAGAAGATGAACTAGTGAAGATTCGTAGAGACTTTCATAGGCATCCTGAGATCCTATTCGACGTGATCCGAACCTCGGGGAAAGTTGCTGATCTATTAAAACGGTGGGGCTTGGACGTTCAACGCCATGTAGGCAAGCATTTTGGGATGGGCGTTGTCGGAACGCTTCGCGGTCTGAAGGCTGGGAAGACGATTGTATTGCGTGCGGATATGGACGCTCTACCCATACAGGAGGAGACGAACGCTTCTTATAAGTCGTTAAAAGAAGGCGCCATGCATGCGTGTGGTCATGATGCCCACACCACGATGCTCCTTGGTGCAGCCAAGGCGCTTAGTATGTTTAAGGATGAGCTTGAAGGCACGGTCAAGTTCGTCTTTCAGCCTGCGGAGGAAGGCGCCAAAGCGAGTCCGCTCGACGGACGATTGCTTAGCGGCGGCGCTGATCTGGTGGAAGCAGGCATTTTGGATGGGGTGGATCTATGCTTTGCTCTTCACGTGTGGCCTGAGCTGCCAATAGGCACAATAGGCGTACATCCCAAATATGCGATGGCGGCATCGACGCATTTTAAGGTGGCTTTTCAGGGCGTATCGGGGCATCATAGCACGCCTCATTTGGCTGTGGATGCACTCTTAATGGCAGCGCAGTTCGCAACAGAGATGAAGGTCGCGATGTCGACTGAAATCGACCCGCTTGAACCTGCCGTACTCTCCTTCGGTACCCTGCAGGCAGGAACGGTCACGAATGCAATTGCGGAGCAGAGTGAAATAACGGGCTCCTATCGGACGTTCGATCATGCTGTTGTGGATAAAATCAGACAGATGATAGAAAAACGAGCGTGCGCCATCGCGGATTGCTATGGAGGGTCTTGCTCATTCAGCTTTCGGATGGGTACGGCGCTTAAGAATGATAGGACGGCTGTCCAACTCGTACTCCAAGCAGGTAAGGAAGTATTAGGCGAGGAGCAGACGTTGCTGCTAGAAACGCCAAGCTTAGGGGCGAAGATTTTGCCTTATACGTCAAACAAACGCCTGGCGCATTCGCCTTTATCGGCGTGGGCAATTCCGACAGAGGTCTTGTTCACTCGCTTCATCATCCCCAATTCGATGTGGATGAAAGGGTTCTGCTTTACGGAGCGAAGATCCATGTGCAGCTGGTGAAAGAGGCTTTGGGAGAGCATTGACAAAGTAATGTTTTGAAAAATAAGAAATTAGGGGGGACAAGAAGTCTCCCTAAAAGCGAAACGAGCCATAGAAGAGATTCTAAGGCTCGTTTTTGTATGTTATTTTAATTGTTTTAAAAACGGACTTTTTCAGTGTAAACAGGTCTGCTTTTATATAAAAGATAAAAGAACTAGTAAAAAACTTCTAAGGTGTACAGCCTCTTTTGAGTTATATGAAGGACAGCGATTATATAGCTGCCATCAGCCTTGCTTTTCGTAAAATACAGGGAGTCCTTGGTAAACTCAATAGGGTTTTCCGAAAACAACTTTTTGTACTTACTGCTATCTTCAACATGAAGCTCTTGTATTAACTGCTTGTATGCTGAGATAGAAGTTGATAAGTAGTCATAATTGGTGTCAACTTTATTCCAAATCGTTAACTCTGTAAGTGCTTGAAGTCCTTTTTCACTGTATTCTGATATTAAATAGAGATCTGGATCCCGACCTCCATTATTAAAAATGGTAAGATTTATTTCAGCTATTGGTGCTTCAAATTCCCAATTTTGACGCCAGGCCTTAAGCTGACTATTTTGGACAATGTTTTGGAAACCCCAATAACCAGTATAGATCAAGATAATAGTAAGTGTAGTTAATGAGATAATCAGTAACTTTTTCTTATGGATGATTATCTACTCCTTAAATCCTCCGCTTTAACCATTGAACAGGAGGGGGCCTGCCAATACAATGCGACGATTTTACTTATATGCATAGCATATTTTACCATATAATATTGATGAATGTGAAAATATATTGATTGTAAATGTCTCTCATTTGGTATAGTTAAAGATATTCAACTTGAGAAGGTTGGGGTTGTTTTGTTGGAGTTAGATTGACAAATATATCATTTATCTATTTATGTTATTATTGGAAGAAAAGAGGAGTTGGTAAACTTGCGAAAGATCGTTCTTGCGCTTTCAATTGGCATGCTGATCGGTACAACGGCAACGGCAACGGCAACGGCAACGGCAACGGTAGCAGCATCATCTACAGAATCTGTACAAGCAACCATTGCGAAGTTCGTATTCAAGGTGAAGGGGGAAGAGAAGGTTCTTACAAATGATCCTTTGGTCGTGGAAGGTACCTCCTACTTACCTGTGCGGGAAGTGGCTACGCTATTTGGTTATCAACTGCAGTATGACGAAACAACAAGAACAATTAATTTTGACGACAAACGTAATGACACGAAGCAGCGTTATGAAGTATTAACCCAAGTCCCAGATTTATCCGAGTGGGTTGAAGTTCAATCTCTTATTACTTTTTATAAGGAAAACGATATGAAAGCTTCATTAGCTAGTGACAGCTTCTCCACAAGCCTAACGTTAGGTAGTTATGGCGTAGGGTTTCCTTTTTCATTTGAAGAGCAATACAAAGACGGAGATGTGCCTAAACACTATGCCAAATCAAACGGGAAAATTTCTGTTTTAGTTTATAAAAATAATATTTATGTTAATAAATCTAAAATAAAAAACCTGGAATTCCCCATCGAGGACGAATGGATGCCGCTAACGGATCTAAAAGGGGCTTTAACCAAGCTTGATACCTCCCCATTAAAGGATGTAATCAAATTAGAGCCTGTTTTTTTGTATACAGATAAAGGGATTATTCGGGCAGTGAATTCTAAAAAAGGAATTTTACTAAATAAACTAGACGCAAAAGCTAGAGGCATAATTGATTAAACGTATAACTAGAAAATAAGGCCCAGATGGTGTAAGCTTCAGGGTAGTGAAAAGATTCTCTACTCTAGGAGGAAGTACATAAATGAAGTTGCGGTTTCATGGGAATTTAAACGTTTTAATGCCCGGTATTCGGGCATTGTTGCAAGAGCTTCAGATCACTGAAGATGAGGATGGTCTACCCGTCTTCGTCGAAGAGTCGACAGGCGAATTGGAAGTAGGACTGGAACAAGGAAAAGCCTACATTCGTTATGGACAAAGGCATCAATTTTTCCGCGGACTTGGCCTGCTTGTGCAGCATGGATGCAGCGGAGAAGCGTTCCAAATTCGGGAAAAACAGCAGTTTGATACCATCGGACCTATGTTTGATTTGTCCCGCAACGCGGTATTGACACTTGGTGGATTCAAGTTATTACTGAATAAGATGGCTTTGATGGGTCTGAATACCGTCATGCTATATTTGGAAGATACATATGAGATCAGTGGGGAACCTTATTTCGGATATATGCGCGGTCGGTATTCGCAAGCGGAACTGAAAGAGATTGACGACTATGCGGATCAATTCGGCATTGAGGCTTTTCCAAGTATTCAGACCCTTGCGCATTTAGAGGAGTTTCTAAAATGGGAGCCTGTCAAGCATTATAAGGATACAAAAGGGGCACTATTGGTTGGGGGAGAGAAGACCGATCAGTTGGTTGAGAAAATGATCGAGGCCGCCAGTGCTCCTTTTCGCAGTCGCAAAATCCATATTGGCATGGATGAAGCAGAAGAGCTTGGCCGCGGGAAATATTTGGATCAAAATGGATATGTGAGCCGCTTTGAAATTATGACAACGCATCTGGAGAAAGTGCTGGACATCGCTAGGGGGCGCGGCTTGAAGCCGATGATGTGGAGCGATATGTTTTTAAAGCTTGCTTCTACGGGCGGGGACGAGTATTACGATGAACATACTCAAATTCCGGAGGAGATGGCGCGCCGCATCCCTAAAGATGTGGATATGGTGTACTGGGATTACGTCCATACGGAGCGGGAAGAGTATGAAAATCTAATTGCCAAGCATCGGCCGCTTGGCTGTAATTTGGTTTTTGCCGGAGCGGTGTGGGTATTTAACACGTTTGGAGTGAACTACGGTTTGTCGTTGAACGCTTCGGATATTGCGCTTCAAGTGTGCAAGAAGGAAGGCATTCGCGAGGTGTACGCAACAATGTGGGGCGACGACGGCATGGAAAGTAACCCGTTTATCGCGCTGCTAGGCTTACAGCTTTATGCAGAGCATGCATACTCCGAAGAAAAGCCGACTTGGGATCGACTAGCAGAGCGGGTTAAGTTCTGCACAGGCATTGAGGCTGACGCTTTTCTACAGCTCAAATATTTGGACGAGACGCCTGGTGCTGAGCCTGACAACCGGAAACAAAGCAATCCTTCGAAGTTTCTATTGTATCAGGATGTGCTGCTCGGTTTGTTCGATAAGCAAATTGAAGGCTTGGAGATGTCGGCTCATTATGCGCAGGTGGAGCAAGGAATCCGCAGCCGCCGCGTAAAAGACGCCAAGCTCGATTATTTGTTTGATGTGCCTGAGAAGCTATGCGGCGTGTTGAAGCTGAAAAGCGAGATCGGCATCGCATTGAAGAGGGCTTACGATGTCAAGGATTTGGCGACGCTCAGACGCATTGCGACAGATGAGCTTCCTGTGATCGCCGAGGCGGTGAAAGAGCTGCGCGCGGTTCATCGCACCCAGTGGCTGAGTATGTACAAGCCATTTGGCTGGGAAGTGATCGACATTCGTTACGGCGGTGTCGTCAACCGATTGGATACGGCTTCGCTACGACTTCTCGATTATGTGGAGGGCCGGATTGATCAGATCGAAGAGCTGGAGCAGGAACGTTTGTTGTATAGTACTGTCAACCGATTTAACAACAAGGGAGCAGGCTGGTGCAGCTATTATTACCGAATGGCGTCGCCAAATGTCTTTTTCCATGTGTTGAACCCTTTTTAAGGGGCTGGCCAGTTATATGCAGTTCGGCCGATGAAATCGTCTCTATAAATAAAAAAATCCCTGGGATCCAGGGATTTTTTTATTTATAGAGACGAATCACCAAGGCAAAGCTTCATCGTTATGGAAATAGCCGCCTGTCGGCCCATCGTCCGGGAGCGTGGCTAAGCGAACGGCTGTCTTGGCTCCATCTTCAATGTCCATAGGGGCGTTTTCGCCGCCAAGATCCGTTTTGACCCACCCTGGGTGGGTCGCATTGACTTTCACATTCGTTTCTTTCAACTGAACAGACAACAGGGCTGTCAGCATGTTAAGGGCGGCTTTGGAACTTGAATAGGCTGGTCGGGACGAGTCCCCTAACTGTGAGTCGGCAAGAATTGTGGTCACCGATCCCATGATGCTTGATTGATTAACGATGCGGCCAGCAGGGCTAGCCTTCAGCAGAGGCAGAAGGGCCTCGGTAAGCGTGTGGGCTCCGAAAACATTCACTTCAAAGGTCTGACGCATAACGTCCAAGCTGGAGCCTAAATGGTCTAGAAATATGCCGGCATTATTAATGAGAATATCTAACTGTCCATATTCTTTTTCTATTACTTTTGTTATCGCAGCAATATGTTCACTGTTTGTAACGTCCAACTCTAGGCCGTGGCAATTGATCTGTTCCTCTCGGAGTATCGCGGCTGCTTTCTCAGCTTTGGCTAAGGTGCGCGCTGCTAGAAGCACGGTAACGCCACCATGCCCAAGTTGTCGAGCGATTTCTAGTCCTAATCCTCTATTGGCTCCGGTAATTAAAGCGATTTTCTTGTTCATCTTCAACATCCTCTCCATTACTTGGCGACGGTCATACGTAAACGAATATTGGAGGGATCGGTTACGAATAAGCCGCCATCGCCTTCGCTGACTGTAAATCCTGCACGCTGCAAGCGTTCGGCGGCATGCAGCCGTTCGTCTGCAGTTGGGAATACGATGGTGAAATAGTCGAGTCCCGCAGCGTTTGCTGATGCCGCAGGGGCGTCTTGACCAGCCCATATATTCATCCCGATATGATGGTGATAGCCTCCAGCTGAAATGAACATCGCGCTCATCGTAGCTGAGGCATCGGAAACGACTTCAAAGCCTAGAATATCACAGTAAAATTGTTTGGACTTCTGTAAATCTTTCACATGAAAATGAATGTGGCCCATTGTTGTGCCGATCGGTAAACCAGACCAATCGAACCCTTCCGCTTCTTGGAGCAATCCCTCCCAATCGATAGGGTCCGACGCCATGATATAGTTGCCCTCCGTATCGCGGCGCCATGTTGCCCTTGGGCGATCACAGTAAATCTCGATTCCGTTATTATCAGGATCTGCGATATATAAGGCTTCGCTGACCAAGTGGTCGGCCTGTCCGATGTGTATGCCTGATTGTATCAGATTGCGTAAGGAAGCGCCTAGGTCTCTGCGAGTCGGCAGCAATATGGCAAAGTGATAAAGGCCTGCAACTGATCTTCGAGGGTTAATCTGGGCATCTGAAAGTTCTTCAAGGATGAGAAAGGGATGCTTTCCATCAACGGTTAGCTCTGCTTGGGTAGGGGTAGCTTGTAATATTTTGAGGCCAACGATATCTTTATAAAATTGCATGGATCGTTTGAGATTGGAAACCTTCAGTTTGATGATACCGAGTCGGATGTCGGGATGTAAAGTGGGGGACATGGATTCTCGCTCCTTTTACTTACTATTTGTAACTTAGTTTATATTAGTTATTTAGTTACGTCAAATCTTATATTTATTTTACGATTAATGAGCAATCTATATATAAGGGAAAATGACCACCAACAAGGAACTTAAGGGAGTGCGCAAATGTCAGCAGCGAAGCAGATAGACCCCAGTGTGATGCCTATTTTCAAAGATAAGATAAAGCTGATTCAAACCGGAGAGGGGGCTATCTATCTCGTCGGTCCTATTAAATTGCCTGTTCATCTATTCGAGGATACGGTGCAGTTTCAGTGGTACTGTTGGTTGAATTGCACCGAGATCACGGAGGATTTTGAACGCATCATAGATAAATTATCTTCCGCTAATCTGGCTGAATTTCAACAGTCCAGCGTCTTGGTTCATGGAGATTTCAAGCATGCTGAGGATGCGTTAATCCGCATGCATTCCATTTGCCACACGGGAGATATCTTTGGTTCTAAACGATGTGATTGTGGTTATCAACTGAAAACATCGATGAAAGAGATTGCGGAGCATGGAGCGGGAGCCCTATTTTATTTAGCTAATCACGAAGGAAGAGGCATAGGTTTATTCAGTAAAGCGTTGGCGTACATATTGCAAGAGAATGGTTTCGACACGGTTGATGCCAACTTGAAGCTTGGATTCGTTGACGATTCACGAAACTACAGTGATGCCATTCACGTATTAAAAGAGTTGCGCACAAAGCCAGTCACTCTGATGACTAACAATCCCAAAAAAGTACAAGCGCTGAAGCAAGCAGGATTAAATGTGGCCAATCGTGTAGAATTGTGGGGAGATGTTTCTGAGTATAATGAAAAGTACTTGCAAACTAAAATTGCTCGCTCAGGCCATGAAGGGGCAAACCGATCCGAATCCGTTAGTCGGAGTTGTGATTGTGAATGAAATCGGATCATTGGGATTGGCGTTCATCGGAGAGAAGGGGAACCTCCTACCGTGATTTATGCGATTCGAATAGAGGGAGAGAAGACCCATGGAGGCACGATTTATGTTACACTGGAACCTTGCTCTTATCACAGAAGGACAGGTACCGCCTTCGTTGAAGGGATAGGTGTGGATAAAATGAAAGATGCCATTATCCTTGGGGATGTTAGCATGCGTCCAGTCGGAGTAGATTCCAGATTTGTTGGCTATCCGATATCAAGTAATGGATCGATGAAAGAGGGCATACATAATGAAATTTGGTTTCGATATCGACGATACGCTCATTAATTTAAGAGAACACGCCTTTCATATTTACAACAAGAAACTTAGTCAAAATGTCGGACTAGACATATTCAACGCATTAACTACGCTTGAAATTCATGAAGCCTTTGGTTTATCCAAAGAAGAAGGCGGCAAGATGTGGGCCAGCCATCGTGATGAGATCTACTATACAGCATGTCCCCTGTTTCCGAATGCATTGGAAACGCTGCATGATCTGGTTAATAATGGTCATGAGGTTTTCTATATTACCGCAAGGCCTCCGGGACATTGTGAACGCACGTTAAACTGGCTGATCGAGCATGGATTTCCAGTGGCAAAAGGCCATTTTTATTGCGGTATGGATGATAAAGACAAGGTGCATATCATACAAGAACTCCAATTGGATTATTACTTTGATGATAAGCCTGCGGTTCTGGAAACGTTGTCAGATTTGGCGCTGAACGTCTACGTAAGAGACCGATCGTATAACCAGCATTTGGATATTCCACGGATTACTTCATGGGAAGAGCTTAAAGAAGCGATTAACTTATAAGTAAGTACGTATTTCAAATAACAAAACCGCTCATGAACCTGCACAGGTTGAGCGGTTTTTGTTATTCTTTTTGTTGTTTATGCAGGACCGTCCAAAATGGGCGACCACACTTGGGCCGAAGAGAGGAGACCCCTGCTAGTGTGTTTCAAACGAATCTGAATATTAATGGAAGGTATAGCGCTTCGTTTAAAGAGTCATAATAAAAAAAATGTGAATAGCCGGAGTCTGATCTTGCAGGAGGCTAATATGACGCACAAAAGCATTATCATCGGGGCTGGATTTGCTGGATTCACAGCGGCCGTTTATTTAGCTAGGGCAGGGCTAAAGCCACTAGTAATCAAAGGGCAAAGCCCAAGTTATCACGTAACGACGACAATGGAAATTGAATATTTCCCAGGGTTTCTCCACGGCATTCAGGGACCGGAGCTGCTCGATAATATGTTTAAACAAGCCGAGGAGTTCGGGGCCGTGGTGAAAATCGGTGATGTCACCAGGATTGATGTCGCCAAGCGCCCTTTTAAGGTTTGGCTAGAAGGCTGGGGAGAGCTGCAAACAAACACACTCATTATTGCTTCTGGCACAACTGCAAAGCTGCTCGGCATACCTGGCGAGAAGGATCATTTGGGGCTTGGGGTAAGCACCTGCGCTCCATGCAGCGGATTCTTTTTCCGTAATAAAAAGGTTATCGTTGTTGGTGGAGGGGATTCAGCTATGGAGGAGGCAATCTATTTATCTCATTATGCGTCAGAAATCTCTATTGTTAATCGGAGCGATCAACCGAGGGCTTCCCTAGCACTAATGAATAGAGCCCGAGAGATTACCAAGATCAACTGGTTAATGAATCGGACACCGATTGAGGTCTTGGCCGGCGAGAAGGGAATTAAGGGATTGAAGGTGACCAATACGGTAACAGGCCAAGAAGAAAACCTTGCAGCTGAGGGAGTCTTTGTTGCAGTAGGAAGCAAGCCAAACACGGAATTTCTTGCAAATCAACTGCCCATAGACAAGCATGGTTATTTAAAGGTGAAGCCTGGCACAACGGAAACCGACATTCCTGGCATATTCGCTTGCGGCGATGTTCAGGATCGCCGATATCGGCAAATCTTGAATGCAATCGGTTCCGGCTGTATGGCCGCGATTGACTGTCAGCGATTCCTAACGTCTACCTGATCCTATTGCTTCCTAATCTATGTGCGTAACAATCAAAAAAGAAAGAAGTTATCCACAGATAACCTCTTTCTTTTCTTTATATCAACTTAAACTAGACAAATATTAATGACATGTTGAAGGTGATAGTAATGCTTCGTTTCATTTGCTGTAACTAACTCTAGCATATTGTTTTCAAAGGCAAGCAGCAGCCCGATTTGGTGCGTATTCAATCCTTCATTCATTGAAATCAGGTTGCCTTCTTGCGCATGCAGCTGAGCGCCAAAAGTTGGGGCCCAAGTCGCTTCGCCTCTCTGAGGCGCAAGCTGTACATGATCCAAAGAATAAGGGTTTGCATGATTATCATAGGGACTTATCCATTTCAAGCGAGAGAAAGGAATCAGCATGGTTTTGTTTAGAGAGAAAAAGATGAAATAGTCCGTTTGTATATTTGTTATATAGCCGGATATCGTATGATGCTCCGCTAAATAAATGTCGCAAAATAATCCTTTTGCATGAGCTAAAGTCGATGCGTATGAGATGGAAGCATGATAATTATTTGAAGGTGGTTGGAGACTGGAGGTACCTGATTCTAGCTTCGAATGAAGCGCAAGATGGCGGACGTGAGGAGTGGGAACGTATAGATATTTCGAGTCTTCCCAAATGACAAGGAAATCCGACCCGACATCGACCAAAATTCCCGTATGTCTACTATCTCCTGGTATATCAATCGCAATTTGCTTATCAAGATATGGTTTTAAAAAATCCATGTTCGTTTTCACCTTCTCTCTTACGATTTAGTAAATCCATTTGACCCAATAAGCCAACAAGACCAATGTAAAAACGACGGTTGGGGGAATAGCGATCAAAGTAACTTTTGTGTAATCTTTCCAGCTAATTTTTACCTTGTTCTGTTTGAGAATATGCATCCAAATTAACGAAGCCAAGGTTCCCATAGGTAGAAGCAAGGCGCCCACGTCACTTCCAATTACGCTTGCCAAGTAAGCGATTTTTAATGTTAATGGGTCAAGTCCCATATTCGTTAGCGTCAACGTCCCGACCATTAAAGCAGGGTGATTGTTAAAGAAAGTAGACATGAATGAGAGGAGAGACCCCATTAATAAACTGGCATTGACCAAATCCCCGGAGACAATAGGCTGAAAGACAGCTACTAGCCAGTGTGTCAGTCCAATATTATTTAAACCGTAAATGATTACATACATGCCAAAAGCAAAAACAAGGATATGCCAAGGGGTTTTTTTGAGCATATCGGACGGCGAAACTTTCAAAACGATCCATCGCCATCCAAGTAAAAGAGTGGAGCCAAGAACAGCTACGATTTCTATCGGAATACCGATATAGGAAGCGATAAAAAGGCTGACACGAACCGAGAATACAAAAAGAAGGACATTTCGCATAAATTTATTGCGATTTTTTATCGATGAGTGAGGGGGGAGGTCTGTAGAAAGGGGATGTTTACCCAGGCTCATTTTTATATTTAATTTTTTGGGAAGTCTACGCGGCAATTGTCGGTAGAAACATAGAAATAATAAAAGTAAGAGAAATAGTAATCCGAGCGTAGCGGGAACGAACATCATGAGTGTGTGCATGTAGAGATCCATTCCAACAATTTTCAGTGCGATGAGATTAACGATATTGCTTACGCCGATAGGAGCGCTGGATGCAGTGGCTATTAATGCGCCGGAAAGAAGATAGGGAATTTTTTCGTGATTTTTTAAACCTAGACGTTCTAGTAGAATGAGCAGCGTAGGTGTTGTAATTAAAATACTCCCATCATTGTTGAAAAATAGGGTCATGAGAAAGCATATTAAATTGACATACCAAAAAAGGCGTATGCCGGAACCTTTAGCTCTAGCGGCTAGTCCTTCAGCCGCCCAAGAGAAAAAACCGAAGCTTTCTAAAATTATAGCCATAACGATTGTTGCCAGTATGGTTATTGCGGCACTGCTTATTGTTGCTCCAATCTTTGCTAAATCGAATATGGAAACACTTCCGCTTAAAAGCACCAATGCAGCCCCAATGGTAGCTGGTATGGCCTCATTTAAACCATTTGGACGCCAAAGAACCAAAATCATTGTAAGCAAAAATGCAATAACTGTAAGAGACACCATACCGGACCCTAGCATTCTGCACTCACTCCTCTTTCGTCAAATTCGTAGTGAGTGCTTGTTGAGGTTGAGGTTGAGCGGGAACGCTCACGCTGTTTAAATGAAGCTCTGCAAAAATATCAGTTGTTTTCGAGTCTTCTTCATTCGTGTCAACAGGTGGTTGTAATAACAGGTGCAAAAGAAATCCAGATAAAATGATAATGAATAATACAACCATACTAATCCCTCCCTAGCATTTATCATGAATAGATATTCATACTATAATTATATGAAGTGGTTATTTTATTTGCTCCGATGGATTCGCCTTTTTATGAAGCTATCTAGTAAATAAATACTTGAAAGCCCTCAGACCACATGGGTCGGAGGGCTTTTGTCTTCTTACATAGATTAGAGCATAAGCCAACAAAAAATTGCAGACAATACGAGCATGAATTGTAATTAAATGCCAAACGTAGGCTCTAGCATGAACGTAAACAAAGCTTTGCTATCAGTGGTTGCTGTTTCAGCGTGGCGAATGAACACGAATATTTGCGCGCAATTTTGTATAATAAGGGAATCTAACAATGAACTCATCTCGAGCCAAGACAGGATGGTAATGCGAATGAACGACAAGGTTGTCATGCCGGTCTGGACGATCGGTCTTTTTATCGTTGTAATGAACACGACGATGTTCAATGTTTCGATCCCTAGTATCATCCGAGAGCTAAGCATTTCCGCGGATATGGGATCGTGGGTTATTTCTAGCTATTCCATTGGTTATGCTTTAGCCACTGTTATTTATAGCAGGCTCACAGACGTTGTGTCCCTGCGTAGATTGCTTACTATCGGGCTTCTTGTCCTTGGTCTTTCGTCTGTGTTCGGATTATTTGCTCGGGATTTCAACGCTTTGCTTATAGCGCGCATTCTTCAGTCCGCAGGAGCAGGTGTCATGGCGGGGCTTGGTCTAGTTCTGGCAAGTCGGTATATTCCTATCGAAAGAAGGGGATCCGCCATCGCTATGATTTCTGCGGGAAGTGCGATGGCTTTCGGACTCGGTCCGATTGTGGGTGGACTCATTAGTGAGTATTTTGGCTGGAATGGCTTGTTCGCCATAACTTGTCTTGTCCTCGTCATTCTCCCCGTGTTACTCAACCTGTTACCCAAAGAAAACGCGGTGCCCTTTCGGTTCGATGGCCTTGGCGCGTTCTTGACCATTGTCAACGCGGGGACATTACTTCTAGCCGTGACGCAGAGGTCCTTGGTATGGTTTTGCATTTCTGTGCTATCTATATTAGCGCATGCTTGGCATATGAAGCATAAGAAAGAACCATTTATTAATCCCGATCTCTTGACGAAATCCGCCTATCGCAAGCTTTTGGCGATTGGATTCTGTATCTTGGTCATGAATCTTGGAAATTTATTTCTTATGCCGCTTGCACTGGCGAATTTGTTCCACCAATCCGCTTTGACAATTGGTTTGACAATAGCGCCCGGTGCTATTCTGTCTGCTTTTCTAACGCGTTATGTGGGACGGTGGATTGATCGGTACGGGAACTTGCGTTTTCTGTTTATTGGTCATGGGATTTTGACGGTCGTCATGGCTGCTTTTTATTTCATTCTTGGCGTCTCACCCGCAATCATCCTTTGTGGATATCTATGCTTCTCACCTGCTTTTTCAGCGACAATCGCGTCCTTAAACAACGAGACATCACGCATTCTTCCCAAATCATTCGTAGGCTCAGGGATGGGACTTATGCAGCTGATTCAGTTTTTCGGAGGTTCAATCTCCGTTGCCGCTTGCGGTATTCTTCTTGCGCTGGAGAAGAATGCTTCACTTGTTCATGCTTATCGCGACGTTTACGGAGTTTTATTTTTGGTAAGCTTGTGTTCTCTAGGTGTGTTATTGTGGTACAAGTTAAAGGAAGAACAGGCCCCTGATCTAGAAAAAGGACAAGCTTAATACACTCAAAAAGGAGCTGTTTTCACTCATCAACAATTGATGGGAAGACAGCTCCTTTGTAGTTAATAACGATGAAGACATGAATTTAATCGGCTGAGCTACCCAACTTTGTAGTAGCGGTACACTCATGGCTTTATAAGAAGACACGATCTCCAGGTTGTAAGGAGAGCAGGTCAGAGTAGCCTTCCGTCAACAACTGTTGAATCAGTAAGTCAGTCTCTATTTTTGGGGCATGTACAAGCAGCTTAGGACAGCTGCTTGGCAAATATTGAAGCATCGTCTGCACATCTGGCAGTCCTTGATGGATTTTGTAACGAACGGCCATCATCTGGCAGCCTCGCACTTCCTCGGACTGAGCAAGGAGTTGATGAGCCGAGCTGCCTTTGGCGACGTGACCGGTAATGAGGATGCCGTTAGCTGGTTTGCTTCGTAGTTTTTCATAGTACCACCTAGCCTTTGGAGATTGCATCATGCCATCGCTGGTGAAGAAAATACTTGGCTGCTCTTCTGTGAGCAGGCGCTCGCGCTCAACCTCATCCCGGATAACCTCGAAGCTTCCGTTGCTCAGCGCTTCAGCGATGAAGCGTTCTGCCTTTGGCTGCAGCCATTCCGGTTGCTGGCACATGAGTTCCATTGCGCCCAGCAGCTCTTGCTCGACTCGGATCGGCACAGTCGGGAATTGCTGGCGCATGAGCAGCATAAGCTCTTGCCCTCTGCCGCTAACGGGTACTGGCAGTAAGAGATGTCCGCCGCTGGTCAGCACGTTCTCTGCTGACGAGTACAGCTTAGCGAGCTTTTCGGCTTGCGGCTCGGCGTCTACCCCGTAAGCGCCATCAATAATGGCGCCATGGAGCCCTCCGATGCCGCCGGGTAAATCCTGCAAGGAATCTGTTCCGAGCAGGAGCGATTCCTCGCTATAGTCGCCCGAGTAAAATAATCGCTTGCCCTCGATTTCGAGCAGCAGCCAGACCGATCCAAGCATGTGACCGCTTCTGCCCCAACACAGGCGAATCGTGGGGGAGAGATCCATCCACCTAAGAGGTCGGACTGTTTCCTCCAAGAAGGCGTACGTTACTTGCGAGATATGCTTCTCTTCATAAGGTAGCTCGCCGCTTTGCTGCTGGACGTAGTTGCTCCAAGAACGATAGTAAATAGGCAGTTGTTCTGCGGTTATTTGTGTTGTCCATACCTTCCCTGTGTAGCCATACTTGTACAGCAATGGAAGGGCAATCGAGTGATCTTCATGGGCATGAGAAAGGAACACAGCATCCAAATTGCTAATTTCAGACGATTCAAGCAGGGGATATTCACCGCAGCCAACGCGTTTAACACCACAGTCCAGAAGGATGCTGGTCTTCCCCTTTTTTATCCAATAGCAGGAGCGACCGTGTTCACCGGCGCCGCCCCAGACTTTCAATTGCATCATTACGCATTCCACTTTCTATTCGAATTCATGCTGTTCACGAGAAGCAGAAGCAGCGTTGTTAAGCC
This sequence comes from Paenibacillus sp. SYP-B3998, assembly GCF_010820665.1. Lineage (GTDB taxonomy): Bacteria > Bacillota > Bacilli > Paenibacillales > NBRC-103111 > Paenibacillus_E. The sequence continues at coordinate 80,078 of NZ_JAAIKC010000009.1, forward strand.
GACGGAAACGACGGCCATCGCCATGCCTAGAGAGATTTGTCCTTGCTCGAACTGGGCAAAAATATAGGTGGCCGACGTTTGCATCGAGGGTGGCAGCACCATAAGTGAAGCCACCAGTTCCCGAAGCGAGATTGTGAACGTCATCATCCAACCGGCCAGAATACCAGGCAGCAGCAGCGGCAGCATGATTCGCCGGAGTACATACCAGGGCTTGCCGCCAAAAACCTGCCCAGCCTGACGCAGGGATTCGTCGAGTTGACCATTCCGTCCCTTCACGTATTGTACGGTGTAAGGAAGGAAGAAGATAACGTAGGTGAGAACGACCATACCATACGTATTATAGAGTGGAATTGGCATCCAAGGTGCGTTCCACAGCATGATGAGTCCAACGACCATGACCATATCGGGAACCGTATTCGGCAGCAAGCTCAGCATATCCGTCACGCGTTGAGGCAGACGGCGAGAGCGGCCGATCGTAAGTGCAAACCAAGTGCCAAGTGCCGCTGCTAAGCAGGCGGCGAGCAGGGCAAGTCCCATACTGTTCAGCAGCGCTTTCATACTTGGGGATCCCCAAGCCAGCAGCTCTCCGTAATGCTGGAGTGTAAGGTTGGTCCAAGCCAGACCGTTTCCACGGAGCTTCATCAGCGAAGCAGAAACGATGGAGAAGTAAGGAATACCAATGGCAGCGCCAAGTAGAATAAGGATATACCCCCATGCGATGGCTTGCTGCCAACTGCGATGGGCATATATTTTCTCGCGCGAGCCTTTACCGCTGACTAAGTTATAGGAATGCCGCCGTACGACGACGGATTGAACGTACCAAAGCACTAGACAGACCATGAGAAGCAAGGAAGCTAAAGAGGTTGCCTTGCCGAAATCAATCGGCCAACTAGAAATCGAAGCCTGAATTTCCGTCGTAAGGACGAAATAGCCGATGCGGCGACCGAACGTCGCTGGCGTGCCGAATTCGGCCAATGTCTTCACGAAGATGAGCAGTGCGCCCATCACGTAGCTAGAGAAAATGAGCGGCAGCATAACGCGCCGCACCGAGTAGAAGAAGCTTGCTCCATGGATGGCTGCTGCTTCTTCTTTGTTTCCGCCAATTTGTTCAATGGCATTTCGCAAGATTAAGTACAGGAACGGAAATAAATGTAGACTCATAATCGTCACCATGCCGAAGAGGCTGAAGAAGTGACTGCTGATCCACTGACCTGCAGGCCAAAGCTGCTCAAGGTAGCCTCGAGGCTGCATAAATAAAATCCAACCCATCGATCCGATGTAGGGAGGCGTCATAAATGGGATCAGAAGCACGATGTCCAGCCACCGATGCTTGCGCAGCGGGGTTTTGGCCATGATCCAAGCTAAAGGAAGCGACAGCAGCGTACTGCCGACCACAACCCATACACCAAGCATCAAGGAATGGGTGAATAAGGAAGTTAAATCTTTCTCCAGCACGGTGCGAATTGGCGCGAGCAAATCGAGCGAGCCGTGCGGCCATATGCTGGTCATACATACATATAAAAGAGGGAGGACGATTAGCATTGCCAGAAGCAGCAAGGCTAAAACCGTCCCCGTACGTTTTATGATCATCGGGCTGTCATCCTCATCCAGTGCTTACTTTTTAAACAGTTGCGTGAATTTCTGTGAAACCGTGGTTTGATTGTCGTTCATCCAGCCCCAATCCACTTGCAGAGCAGGAATGTCTTTTGCGCTAGGTCTACCTTGTACTTGAATGTCACTGCGACCAGATAATACGTAGGCATCTGTGACTAATTTTTGCGCTTCATCGGAAATAAGGTAATCTATGAAAGCTTTGGCATTGTCCGTATTTTTGCTTGCCTTCATAATCATAGCCGGTCGTGGAGAAATGACGGTTCCGCCAGCTGGGTAAATTAGATCAATGGGCTCTCCCTTAGCTTTGGATGCATAAGTCATGTAGTCTACGCTTGCCATGACGATGCTTTTTGCACCAGAGATCACGGGATCTAGCGCTTCTTGGTTAGCGCCGGCGATGATTGCGCCGTTAGCTTTCACCTTGTTGAATAAATCCCAACCGGCATCCCCGTTTTTGTTGACATAGCCCGTCATGAAATCTAGTGCTGAACCAGATTGAGCAGGATCGGGAATATTTACTTTATCTTTCCATTCAGGCTTTGTCAGGTCGTTCCATTCTTTGGGAGGGGTGGTGACGAGCTTCGTGTTATAAGCAATGCCTAGAGCTGATAGGCTGTAGCTAAAATAGTTGCCTTCTTTGTCGGAATAAGCAGGAAGCAGCTTGTCGGCGCCTTTTGCTTCTTTATAAGGGAGAGTAAGGCCACTTTTGGTCATCCCAATCGCAGCTGGCAGGGAAGCAAGGACCACAACGTCAACGACTGGGTTCGCTTTCTCCGCTTCCATTCGCGCCAAAATTTTACCCGTCGTTCCTTGGAACATTTCGACTTCTACGCCGGTTTTAGCTTGGAAGCCTTTTTGAATTTTCACAGCCAAATCATTCGGGCCAGCGCTGTAGACAACAAGCTTGCCGCTTAGTTTCTTAGGGTCAGCTGAGGCGGCTGTCGTAGCTGCTGGAGTGGCAGCCGAAGGGGTGGCGCTTGCACTTGATTGCTTTGTTGCTGTCCCAGTCCCGCAAGCGCTCAAGCCAACACCAATTAAAACGGACATTAAAGCTAATGTACTTGTTTTCAAAGATTTCTTCATTTTGATAGACATAGTGGCAATCTTCCTCTCTTATTTGCGTTCAATGTGATGAATATGTACTTGGGAAACGTACAAGCGTACGTGTTCTCCAATCGATCTTCGTGCGGAATGATAGGCCATCCATACCCCTAAACCACCCAAGTCCACACCGATTTCGTAACGTTCACCGGTATAGCTGACGGATTGAACAACACCATCGTAGAAGAGCTCATTTGCAGGCTCTAAGGGTGAATCAACTTCCGTAGAAAGTGGCGTCAATCGCACATGCTCTGGACGAATGAGCCGTTTTTCTGGCTCCAGCCAGTTCGTTTTACCAATAAAACGAGCGGTAAAAGCATGATTAGGCGTTCGGTAAATCGCTTCAGGAGCATCCTTTTGTAAAATGCGCCCCTTATTCATCACGACGATTTCGTCGGACATCGACATCGCTTCCGTCTGATCGTGGGTCACGTAGACAGCGGTGAAACCGATGCTGCGAACAAGGTTTAGAATTTCGAGACGCATCTCGTCGCGCAGCAGGGCATCCAAAGCGCTCATGGGTTCATCGAAAAGGACAAGCTGCGGACGAACCGCTACGGCGCGGGCGAGCGCTACGCGTTGCTGTTGACCGCCAGATAACTGGTGCGGGTAGCGTTTTTCCATCCCGTTCAAGCGAACCAATTCAATGGCTTCCATGGATCTTTTGCGCCAATCCGCAGTATCCCCTTTAGCTTTTAGACCGAAGGCGACATTTTCCAGCACATTCAAGTGCGGCCAAAGCGCGAAGTCTTGGAAGACCATGCCGAAATTGCGCTGATGCACGGGACGGTTGACCCGGCGCACTTTGGAATATAAGCAGATATCCCCGAAGTGAATTTCTCCTTGATCCGGCGTTTCAAGTCCAGCGATGATACGGAGAAGGGTTGTTTTACCACAGCCCGATGGACCGAGCAGGGTAGTAAACTTCCCCTTCGTCAGGGAGAGATCAATGGCTTCCAGCGCTGGTGTGGAGCTGAATGATTTGTTAATTTCGCGAAGTTGTAAAGTCATCTTAGGCTACCTTCCGTGTTTAGGAACTCAAGATTTAGTCTAGCGATGCACAATTAATAGAGTGTCATGGGGATGTAAATCTTTTGTTAAATTTTTATTGGTAATCTATTATTCTTCATAGATTTTTTCTATAATGAGGGCGACAAGAACCTGTGAAGAGGGGCCGCCCATGATGAACTGGAATTTAACCAAGCTTCAAATCATTGAATTGCTGGACAAGCACAAACGAATAACCGCCGTAGCCGATCACTTGGACTTGAAACAGCCGACGGTATCCTTTCACATGAAAAGTATGGAGAAGGACATGGGGGTGCAGTTGTTTTATGCAAAAGCAGGAAAAGTACATCTGACCGAAGCGGGACAATCCCTCCACCACTATGCTGTGAAGATTAATGCACTTGCTCAGGAAGCAGAAAGAGTTGTGAAAGAATTCGATGAGCGGGGCAGCGGTTTACTCAAAATAGGAGCAAGCTACGTGCCAGGCACTTATGTGCTTCCTGCCATTCTGAGCCAATTCTCGAAGCGATATCCAAAGATCTCAATTTCGTTAACTGTACGGACTTCCCCCGTTATTCAGGACATGCTGTTGAATCACGAAATCGATATTGGCATCATGTCCTCTGAGCCGTTTCAGTGGGCGCCGCTTATTGGGGAAACGTTATGCGAGGATGAGCTTGTTATCTTTTTTGCCCCTGCTCATCGGTTGTCCCGTTTGGAAACGTTGTATCCGGATCAGTTGAATGATGTCCCTTTTATTCTACACGGCCAAGAATCCACAACGCGCTCTATGACGTTGAAATGGGCCAAAAGTCAGGGTATTGAGCTGAGACCGGTTATGGAAATGGACTCTCTTGAGGCGATTAAGCAAGCGGTTATGGCTGGAGATGGCGTTTCCTTTATTTCGAAGCTTGCCATTGCTAAAGAGGTTCAACGCGGTGAGCTGACGTATCGTCCGATTCCGCTGAACCCATTCAAGAGGTACATCTACTTCACCTATAACGAGGACCGACTTCGCTCCTCTTTCTTCGATAGCTTCTTTGATCATTTACGTGATTCTGTCCGAATGTTTTAATTTTATTTACAAAAACCACATATGAAGAAAACAATCCCATGACATTTCTCCTTTAGTGTCTAGTTTGTAATGAAAAACTTTCCAGACGGAAAAAAAGGAGATGAATGATGCGCAAGAAAAACGTGTGCACGGCCGTTCTCGCAGTGATTGTAGGTTCCAGTCTATTAGTGGGATTGTCTGGAGCGCCCAAGCCCGCAGCGGCTGCAAGCAACATGGTGCCAAACTACGAGGTGAAGCTGCTGCTCGATCCAAGTGTTGTGCTCGGTTCTGATTTTAAACTGGCTGGCAGCGTCAAAACTGCCTTCGGAATGCCCGATTCTGTAACGAAGATGAATGTGGAGTTTCTAGACACGAACGCAAAGGATATCTACAACAACGGCTGGAGTCCGCGGATTCGTAAAACCGAAGGAGAGAGTAACTTCGAGCTTAGCTACAAGAAGCGCTATGCAATTACAGGCAGCGATATCAATGCGGCATTGACGCAAGCGAATCAAGAGGGATTCGATTCTGGCGATACGAATTACGAAGCGCAAGTGGAGTGGGGCTATCAGAAGAAAACCCTGAGCATTACCCGTTCCAAAAGCGGCACTAAATCGGGTTACAGTGGAATGGATCTGCCATCTTTAAGTGATTCCCGCAGTCTGCTCATTAATAACGCGCCAGATAAATTTAATAATTGGGTGTCCAGCGGATGGGGCGCCAGTAAAATTTCTTCCTCTCGCGTATATGGTCCCGTACTTGCTAAGCGCTCCGTTGGTACATGGAACGGCCTGCGAGTATATATTGAAGTATGGCCGATTAAAAATGCAGCGGGTACTGGAACTGAATATATCGTTGAAGCTTCATTCAAGACAGATAGCGAAGCTACAGCATCTACTAAGCATGATGAGTTAATCACTTATTTGCAGGGTAAAGGCTGGTTCTTAGCACAAGATTCTTTGAAGACACAACTGATTATGGACCGTTACTAATACCAAGCTAACAATCTAAATTGACTAGGAGATGAAGGTATGTTGATAAGAAATAAGCGAATGAAGTTAAGCTTGATGACGGTGGCGGCGGCAGTGCTCTTGACTGCGGTGTTCTCCCCCCAGCAGGCGCTTGCCAAGAATGGGAAACCGAGTTATGAAGTTAAATTAAATTTGGCTCCAAGCAAGGTAGCAGACTCCAGTCATAACTTGGTTAGCGCGGTTCGCAGTCAGTTCGACACTGGCTCATCTTCCAAAAGCTATCGCGTTCAGTATATGGATACAGCTTCACGCACGTTGGACGCTCAAGGTTGGAGTGATCGCATTCGCAAAAGAAGCGATCAAAGCACACATCAACTGCAGTTCAAGAAGCGTTATCCCATTGCAAATGGCAACATTGACGCCGCTTTAACGACCGCGGCAAACGATGGTCTAGACAGCTCGGCTTCCGGTTTTGAATTTCAAGTTGATTGGACCTTCAGCAAACAAACCTTGAGCGTTCAATATGAGAAAGAGTTAACGGTTTCCGGCTCCAGCGGGAGTGGTCTGAAATTACCGAATCTAAGTGCATCCCGTAGCTTGTCTGTGAGTAACGCGCCGAGTAAATTAGCCAACTGGACGAGTTCAGGTTGGGGAAAAACCCAACTGAACAATGCGGTTATTTATGGTCCAATTGATTTCAAAAGATACAAGGGAACTTTCGAGGAATTGGAGTTAGACATCGAGGTATGGACGATTCTGAATGCAAGCAAAACCGGTACGGAAGATATTGTTGAAGCGTCTTTCAAATCCGATAGCTTAAGCGAAGCGACTAGTGTTCGCACGGAATTGATCGATCTGCTGCGCAGCAAAGGCTGGCTTGTTGAATCTGACGTTTTGAAGACGAGTCTCATTATGGACCGTTACGCTCCCTGAACGTAGTGAAATAAAAGATTGCTGTTATCTGACTTTAAAGTTGGATGAGCAGCAATCTTTTTGTTATTCGGCGGGGACTTGCCTAGTTGCTGTTGTTAACCTATAATGTGCTTATACGAATTGCAGTTGACTCGATCACGGCAATTTTTATATAAATTTTCTAAATTAACCGAGGAGGCATTCATATGCAAGTAGAAATTTGGTCGGACATCATGTGTCCGTTTTGTTATATAGGTAAACGTCGTTTTGAAGAAGCGCTGGAGCAATTTGCTCAAAGAGATCAGGTTCAAATCGTTTATAAAAGCTTTCAATTGGATGCAAGTTCACCGAAAGATGTAGCACATGATGTGCATGACATGCTTGCCAATAAGTACGGAATGAGCCGTGAGGAGGCTATCCGTATGAACGATCAATTGACCGTGCAAGCGAAAGCCTTGGGACTGGATTATCAGTTTGATACGATGATCCTGACGAATACATTAGATGCTCATCGACTTATTCACTACGCTGCACAATACGGGAAAAGCACAGAAGTGACAGAGCTGTTGTTTAAGGCCTATTTCACAGATTCCAAACATGTCGGCCAAGCTGCGACATTAGCGGCGATCGGGGCTCAGGCAGGTCTTGATTCAGAGGCGATTATTGCGATGCTGGCGAGTGAGCAGTTCGTGAAAGAGGTGCAGGCCGATCAGGAGGAAGGGGCGAGACTTGGCGTTCAGGGCGTGCCTTTCTATGTGATTAACCGTAAATATGCGATCTCTGGTGCCCAGTCTCCGGCCGTATTTTTGGATACTTTGGAGAAGGCCTGGTATGAAGCACATCCGCTCATCGACTTGACTCCATCTTCTGGTTCAGCAGACGAGATGTGTACCGATGGTGTGTGTGGTGTCAATGGCGTAGAAAAAGCCTGATTCTACTCAGATAAGTAAGGAAGAACAGAAAGGTAGTCCAGCTGCTAACAGGCAGTCGGGCTACCTTTTTTTAATTTCATGGATCTCGTATTTTACGTGCTGGAAAGTACAGTAGCATGATTGGATTGTGTATACAGTGAAATGGCGCATGAGGCAGTAGGGCCAAGTCAGCGGTTAACGGCCTGTAATGAAAACACAAAAACCTCTGGTTTGCACACTCTAAACATGTGCGAACCAAGAGGTTTCTCAAGTTAAATATATACGTACTGCTAACTTTACAGCTTAACCCAAGCCACCAAGCCATCCGGTTGGTCCGGATTAATACCTTGACGCTCTGCGCTGGTCAAAGCGACGATTTGGGGAATGAATATAAAAGGGATGCCTTGGGCGGCAATATCTAATTCATTGTCTGAGATGACAGCGAGATCAACGTACTCGGCTGGAACGGCCTCAGCCCGATCAGCGAAGGCGATGATGGTTGCGCCTCTGCCTTTGATGTCGCGCATTAGATTACGCTGATGCGCTGTGCCATCACCAGAGATTGCCGCGATGACGAGCGTGTCCGCTCCAACGGTTACCATGGGACCGTGGCGAACGTCCAGCAGATGGAATGAATGCGCCTGTACTTTGGCAATTTCAGTTAAAGCAATGGCCCCTTCGGATGCTAGGCCTTGCAGTTCGCCGTCGGCTAGAACTACGGCGTTCGTCCATGCGAAATCGGCCGCTTTACGGATGCCGCTTTCAACGCGTGTCATGAAAGCTTCGCCTTGGCTGATGGCCTTTTGGATATCAGCGATCAATTCTTCGTCGTTGCCAAGGAAGGCAGCCAGCATGAGGTTAGCTACATAGAGATTGCTCACAGTTCGAGTCTGGCAAACGCTATGGTCGAATGCCCAAGGCAATTCAAGGGAAAAATCAGCTTGTCGGGAAAGCGGAGAATCCATCACACAGGAGAGTGTCAACACAGGAATATGTTTGTCGGTTTGGATCAGGCGCACCGCTTCGACAACTTCGCTTGTACTGCCCGAACGCGATGGTGCTACTAGCAAGGTGTTTGCAAGCAAAGAGCGATAGCGCTCTGGATTTAGCATCAGATCGCCGCCTGCGAGTGCGCTTGAAGGTAGTCCCGCACGTAAACGGAAGGAAAACGCAGCGGATTCGCTTAAGCAATAGCTGGAGCCGCAGCCTACGAATGTGATGGAAGTGACGGATTGCGCTTTGGCAAAAGCAACGATTTCTTGTCTCTTAGCCTGCAAGTAGTCGTAGGTGTGTTGTAATGCTGTATATTGCTGTTTAATTTCACGATAAGTTAAGCTCATGAATAATTACCTCCTAGATAGGGATGTGTCTGTAGTGTCATTTTAAATCAAATAATTTATTATTTCAATCATAAAATGATTTTTGCAATCAATTAATGATTTTTACAATCTTTAATTGATATTTCATTGCTACAATTTCATAGATTAAACGAAATGAATCAAAAAAAGATTGAAAAAATCATTTGATAAGATTATTATAATCATGAATATGAAATAAAAAATCAATTTAAATTGCTTACATATAAAAGGGGAGATGTTGATGCAGCATAAAGCGACACTCATTTATAACGCACGCATTCTAACGCCTACAGGCTGGATTGAGAACGGCAGCTTACTCATCCAGAATGGCCTTATTGCTAAAATTGCTTCTTATGAGACTATCTTAGACGAGTTTGCAGAAGCGCAGGATCGAATGGATGCTTGCGGGCAGCTTTTACTGCCAGGGTTCATTGATATTCACGTTCACGGCGGCGGGGGCTATGATGCCATGCTGGGAAGTGTTGACCACCTTCAAGGTATGTGCCGATTTCATGCTTCGAATGGAACAACTTCATTATTAGCAACAACGCTTACCGCAACCAATGAAGAGATCATTCGTGCGCTAGACTGCGCTGCACAATCGATGAAGGTGGAACGCGAGCCCGACGGCGCCAACCTGCTTGGTGTTCATCTTGAAGGTCCATTTCTGAATAAGGTTAGATGTGGGGCTCAGAATCCAGCGGATCTTCGGGAACCTTCTATTGAAGAATTTGAAGCGTTTTGGTCAGCTTCGCAGGGAACGATCAAGTTGATGACGATTGCTCCGGAATTGAATCATGCCGAGGAAGTTATCCGTCATGCCGTTCAAAAAGGAGTCGTCATTTCCTTAGGTCACACGGACGCCGATTTCGAAACGATGCAGCGAGCGGTGGAGTGGGGAGCTACTCAGGTTACGCATCTTTTCAATGGGATGAGACCTCTGCACCATAGAGAACCGGGAGCTGTTGGCGGTTCCCTGATGTTGGATCAATTAGCGGTTGAAATGATTTGCGATGGCTATCATGTTCATCCGAGTTTGATCAAGTGGGCTTTCACTGTAAAACCGGAAGGAAAGGTTCTTCTGATCACCGATAGTATGTGCGCGGCTGGATGTCCGGATGGCGAATATGTGCTCGGCAAGCTGCCCGTTATTATGAACAAGGGCAAGGTTTATTTGAAGCAAGAAGATGGGACAGAAGGCGGTCTGGCCGGAAGCTCGCTGACGATGATCGAAGCTTTGGCCAACACCGTCGCGTTCACAGGGATGGATATTGCAGAAATAATTCCCGCACTCACGCTTCATCCTGCCACGCAAATCGGTTTACAAAACACTAAAGGAACGATTGAGCTAGGTAAGGATGCAGATCTAATTATTGTGAATGAGCACTTTCAAGTGTGCCAAACTTTTGTGCGCGGCCGCAGGGTCTATGACCGGGAGGCATAATTGGCAGTAGAGGAGGAGGGGATATCCTTGAAATATGCAGCAGGTGTTGATGTTGGCGGCACGAATATTGTTTGCGGCTTGTTGGATGAACGCGGTAACGTTCTTGTTAAACGGAAATATCCGACGGCTCCTGAAAAAGGCTCTCGCGCTATTCTAGAGGGAATCGCGATGACGCTTGAAGAGCTAAGAGAAGAAGCGGGAATCGCTTCTAAAGATGTGCAGGTAGTTGGTCTTGGCATTCCTGGTCTCGTTGATCCCGAGGCAGGGATTAGCCGTCGAGCGGTAAATTTGCAATGGCATCAAGTTCCTGTCGTTGCGGAGCTTGTCGCAATGACCGGGAAGCCTGTCTTTATCGATAATGATGTGCGCATGTATGTATACGGCGAAGCGATTGCAGGCGCTGGGCGCGGGCACGATTACGTATATGGGATAACGATCGGTACAGGTTTGGCTGCAGCTTTCGTGCAGCATGGGGAGATGTACTATGGAAATCGCTTCATGGCGGGGGAAATTGGGCATGTACCGATAGACCATGTAAACTTCGCGTGCAGCTGTGGAAGAATTGGCTGTCTCGAAACGTTCGTATCTGCGACAGGGATCGCGCGACAAGCCCAGACGCGAATAGAGCAAGGCGAGGAAAGTATGCTCCGCGAGTGGTTTCCCGACGTGAAGAACATTCGCGCAAGTGATGTATCGCGTGCTTGTCTGGCTGGCGATAGCCTGTCGCGAGATGTGCTTGAACAGACTGGACGCACGCTTGGACGCGCGCTTGCCTGGGTCGTGACGATCCTCTCGCCGGATGCCATTGTTATCGGTGGAGGAGGCGCCTTAGCGGGCGAACTGATCTTTGAACCGATGAAGCAAGAATTGAATGTGAGACTGCTCGAAGATTACCGCGATCATTTTGTAATCAAGACCGCAGAGCTCAATGACGATGCGGGCATTATTGGAAGCGCGCTATGGGCGCTGCATCGCCATAAACAAAGATGAGTGCTGCTCGTTCCTTTGTTTCATAAAACGATATCAGTTCAGCACAACTTACGGTGCTGATAATCTTCGAAATACGCAGTAACGCTTGTAGGGATCGATTTTATGGAAGAGATCCAAAGTTACGATTACGATGCCAATTTTCTGGCGAAAAACGCTTAGGGGGAACTTATTATGCCACTTATTTCATCCACTGAAATGCTTCGAATTGCTAGAAAAAACAAATATGCCGTTGGTGCTTTTAACGTACACACACTGGAAATGCTTCAAGCGGTCGTTGAAGCTGCGGTCGAAACGCAATCCCCGCTTATTATTCAATCGACGGTAGGGACGGTTAAACATTTAGGCCCTGACTACATCGCGGCTGCAGCTACGGTTGCTGCTAATCGCACGGGACTGCCGATTGCACTGCATTTGGATCATTGTACAGACTTCCCGACGATCGTTCAGTGTATCCGTGCAGGCTACACATCGGTTATGATCGATGCTTCCATGTATCCTTTTGAAGAGAACGTTGAACGCACGCGCAAAGTGATGGAAGTGGCAGCTGCCGCAGGCGTGAATGTGGAAGCAGAGCTTGGCAAGGTTGGCGGCGTTGAGGACGACATCGTCGTGGACGAACGCGATGCGCTATTAGCCGATCCAGATGAATGCAGCCTGTTTATTGAGCGCACAGGTGTGTTTACCTTAGCCCCGGCTATCGGTACGGCTCATGGTATTTACAAAGGAGAGCCAAACATCGACTTCGCACGAATTGGTCAAATTGCCGATCGCGTTGAAGCTCCTTTGGTTCTGCATGGCGGGTCAGGTATTCCGGCTGAACAGGTGAAAAGAGCGGTTGCTCTTGGGATGGCTAAAATGAACATTGCTACAGAATTGCGCATCGCGTTCTCGGATGCCATTAAAGAGGTGTTCGCTGCTCTTCCTGAGGAAAATGACCCTCGGAAATACATGGTTCCTGCGAAAGAAGCTGTGAAGCGACTTGCCATTGAGAAAATGCAGCTTTGCGGCTGTATCGGCAAAGCCGGCGATATTCGATGATCACAACGGTTACGCTTAATGCGGCCATCGATAAAACGTACTATGTAAAGCAGTTTGGCTTGGGTGACGTTCAGCGCGTCACCCGGCAAATCGCCGAACCGGGTGGTAAAGGCAATAACGTAGCCAAGGTCATCCGACTGCTTGGCGGTGACGTAACGGCATCTGGATTTGCTGCCGGGAGCAGCGGTTCTTTTATTGAGGGAAGTCTGATGGAACGGGGCATTCAGACTTCTTTCGTTCGTGTGCCAGGAGAATCGCGCGTTTGTCTGAATATCATTGATGAGTCCAACGGGACCTCGACAGAGCTGCTTGAGCAGGGACCCGATATTAACGCAGCTCAAATCATTGAGATCAAAGAAACCTTGCACAGGTTGGCTCTGCAATCAAGCGTTGTCGTACTGTCCGGCAGCTTACCTCCGGGTGCGCCTGCTCAATTGTACGCCGAGCTGATCGGCATCATTCAATCCACGAACGCGCGCGCTTTCTTGGATACAAGCGGAGCTGCGCTGAGCAGTGGGCTGCAAGCTAAGCCTCATTTTGTGAAGCCGAATGAACAAGAGTTGGCTCAATGGCTAGGACGTGACCGCTTGGATGAAGCCGAATGGCCAGCAGCAGCCGAGAAGCTCGCAAGCGAAGGCATAGCCCAAGTGTGCGTCACACTTGGCAGTCGCGGAGCCATAGCCTTCATCGATGGGGAAGGGTATCAAATTATTCCTCCAAAGATTCAGGCTGTGAATACGGTTGGCTGCGGCGACTCGTTCGTTGCAGGCATGGCTTTCGCGGAAGAACGCGGAGCTGATCCTGCTGAGAAACTGCGAATCGCTTCAGCGGCTGCAGCTGCGAATGCGATGTCTGATAAAGCTGGTCATATTGACTATCAACTTTTCCAAGAATACGTAAAGCAAGTGAAAGTCATTGCTCTGTAGGGGATACGTTTGGTGAAGGGGAGAGGGGAATACGAACCTGCCTCTGTTTTTGGAGAAGCTCGTGGCGACTAACGATCAGGATCTAGCTTTGTTAGCGGAAGCCTAGAGAAAGCGTGGCAGCACGGTTGTGGCTAGTTTCCCTTTACGTCCCTCTCCACTTGTGACCTTGGCGAAGGAAATTATCGATGCTGGCACAATAGAATTGCAGTTCACTCGAGTCCGCTTGCAATCCAGCCCTTCATCCTCCAAAATTAGGATTAGCATGGATGACGGACTCCGATTCGTCAAAGGAGAGAGTTATGGAATATTCAAAGAGCGAGCTGCGCAGATCGAAGGCTCTGGAGCTTATTAAATTGCATGGAAAAATATCGATTCAAGAAATTATCGAAGTTATCGGCTGCTCGGAAGCTACTGCAAGACGCGATTTGGATTTACTAGAGAAATCTGGACAAATTATTCGTACCATTGGTGGAGCGATCTATGAAGGAGCGCTCATGCAATCAACCTCCGAGCTTCCCTTTGCGGACAAACGCTTTTTCCAGCGGCAAGGCAAAGAACGAATCGCCGAAGTGGCTGCGAAGCTGGTTGAGGAAGGGGACATCGTCTGTCTGACCGGGGGGACCACAACATTTTTCATTGCTAGAGCATTGAAAAAACATCGCAATATAACGATTGTCACTAACGCTGTGAACATCGCTTCTGAGCTGGCAGATGCAGATGGCGTCCAAGTTGTAGTCATTGGCGGCGTCATGCGTGCTAAGAGCTATGAGCTTAGCGGTCCGCTTGCCGAAAGCGTGATTGATAAAATTAACGTTACCAAAATGTTTCTTGGCGTGGACGGCGTTTCGCTGGATCACGGATTCACGATGCATTCCGAATTGGAAGCTCGCATCGCTCAGCTGCTGATCGAACGCTCCAGTCAAGTATACGCGGTATTCGACCAAAGCAAGCTGGAGAAAAGCGCGTTGTTTACGATTATTCCTTTGCATCAAGCAACGGGAGTCATCACGAACAAGCAGCCGGAGAACTGGTTTGAGCAAGCCTGTAAGGAACAGCAAGTTGCTATTCACACGACGATAGATGATGCTGTCAGGCAATGATCAAGGTTGAGGTATACGCCAATCGCTCGATTGGATTCATCGAGCCTAAATTCGTCAGCATACCTACAAGAGACTTGCGTCTCCAAACCAACCTCCTCAGCTGTTGATGCGGGTTCGACGGAGCCTACAATCATTGGCACACTGGCAATTATCATAAGAAGAACCTCGATATCCACCGAACAGTGGGCGCGAGGTTCTTTCTTGCATATTGCCAAAACGAACATTTTGCATCATCATGAAAAATGTGAACGAAAAGGGAGGAAGAATACGTGAAACAACCGCATATCGTTGTGGTCGGAAGCTTAAATATGGATCTTGTCGTCTCCATGCCGCGCATGCCCAAATTGGGCGAAACGGTCAGTGGAACAGACATACATACAATTCCAGGAGGTAAGGGAGCCAATCAAGCTATAGGCTGTGCCAAACTAGGCGCTAAGGTTACGATGATCGGAGCCGTAGGACAAGATGAATTTGGCGATAAGATTCTTCGTCAGATGAAGGATCATGGTATTGAACCAAGCTGTATTTCTCGCATGGATAATGTTCCGACAGGCACCGCTACTATTTTTCATACGTCAGAGGATAATTGCATCGTTATCGTTGCGGGTGCGAATGGAAACTGTACACCAGAGTTCGTCAGTGCTTATGAATCGCTTATTTTAACGGCAGACGTGCTGCTAGTACAATTGGAGATTCCTATAGAATCGGTTGCGAAAGCACTAGAAATTGCACGTAAATGTAGCGTTCGTACCGTATTGAATCCGGCTCCAGCTCAAAAATTGTCAAAGGGACTGCTTCATTTAGTCGATTACCTCACACCCAATGAAACAGAATTTGAGCTGCTAAGCGGTGCTTCTTACGCAAACGACGAGGATCTACGGTTAGGAATGAGGGATTGGCAGGATGAGTTCGGTCCGCAACTGCTAATAACAAGAGGGAAACACGGCGGATCGTTCCTATATGAGGGGAGCCTTCATACGGTGCCTGCTCCTAAAGTCAGCGTAGTGGATACGACTGGAGCTGGCGATGCGTTTAACGCCGCATTCAGCGTTGCGCTTGCAAGCGGGAAAGAATTGAATGAATCTGTTCAATTCGCTGTCAAATCTGCTTCTCTATCCGTCACCCGATTCGGCGCGCAAGATGGGATGCCGACTTTAGAAGAACTTAAGATGGAACCCTAAGAAGGTAGGAATCCTTTGCAAATGTCCGCTCTGCTGAAATACTCGCAAGTGTCATGAATAAATGTATGGATGCATTGGAAAAACTTACACGGACAGGTGATCCCAAATGAATATTGAAAGTTAAAGTGGGATTGTCTAGAGCATTTGGATCGGGATCATCGGAATGTCAGATGTCCTGAGGAAGTTGGGCTTTTTACGTCTATATGAGGAGGAGCAGAGACAGCCTGTAGCGAAATAGTATAGGTTAGGATTTATATACAGGTATGGAGGCTTCCTCTATGAGGTTTAAAGACGTATTTTCAATTATCGGTCCGGCGATGGTCGGGCCTTCTAGTTCTCATACAGCAGGTGCAGTTCGCATAGGCAAAGCGGCTCGCCAGTTGTTCGGTTCGCAGCCTGAGCTCGCGCATGTCCTATTTTATGGGTCTTTTGCAGCGACTTATAAGGGGCATGGAACCGATTTGGCGATCGTAGGCGGCTTATTAGATTGGCCGACTGACGACCCAAGAATTACCCGGGCCATAGATATCGCGAATGAATCTGGCATGCAAGTCTCATTTGAACAAGGAAAAGGATTATTTAGCCATCCGAATACAGCTAAGATCGTGCTATCCTCCTCTGCATTATCCAAACAATTATCGATTGTCGGAACTTCGATTGGCGGAGGTAACATCGAGATTATTGAAATCAATGGATTTAGTGTGAAATTATCGGGATTATACCCTTCCATTGTTATAAAGCATCATGATTGGCCGGGCGTTGTAGCGGATGTCACACAGTTGCTCAAACAACGACAAACGAATATCGGACATATGTCCGTAGATCGTAAAAGCCGTAGCGGTGATGCATTGACGGTGATGGAGTTGGATGTACCTGTTACCTCCGAATTAATCTTGGAGCTAGAGCAATTTCCGGCAATTCAATCCGTGGATGTCATTGACTTGAGCAGAAATAGTAGCTTAGAGGAGGAGACGGAATGAATTTTACAACCTTGCAAGAGCTTAAAGTTCTTTGCGAACAACGAAATATGAGCATAGGACGAGTAATGCTCGAAGAACAAAGTGCAGAATCAGGTCGTCCATCGGAACAAGAGTTCGCTCAGATGGCTGATTATTATACGATTATGAAGAGTGCTGTTGAACGGGGCTTGCATGAAAACACAACATCCCGCAGTGGGCTGACTGGACTAGATGCGCAGCGTGTCATGACCTTCAGAGACCAAGCTGAGTCTAATCTGGGTGGTGCAGCAAGCGAGGTCATGGCTTATGCGCTTGCCGTTTCTGAAGTCAATGCGTCCATGGGGCGCATTATAGCGACGCCAACTGCTGGATCATGCGGCATCATACCCGGCGTATTCGTTAGTTGTCAGCAACGTTTCGGTTGGGACGATGAGCATATGGTCTACGGGCTATTTGCAGCTGGTGCTATTGGTTATGTCATTGCCAATAATTCTTTTATCTCTGGAGCAGAAGGAGGCTGTCAGGCAGAGGTTGGTTCTGCTATTGGAATGGCTGCCGGTGCTCTTGTGGAGCTGCGTGGCGGTACAGCGGAACAAGCCATTCATGCAGTCGGTCTTGCACTCAAAAACTCGCTAGGCCTCATCTGCGATCCTGTTGGCGGCCTCGTAGAAATACCTTGTATCGTCCGTAATGGATTCGGAGCGGTGACCGCTCTAGCCGCAGCAGATATGGCATTAGCTGGGGTTCGCAGCGTTATTCCTTCTGACGAGGTCGTTCAAGTCATGCTCGAAGTCGGTTCATCCATGCCCGACAAACACCGCGAAACAGCAGGTGGCGGTCTTGCCCAAACACCGACGGGGCGCAAAATTATGAGCGAACTGAAAAATAAATAATTAAGAAGATAAAACAACGTTGAATCTACGACACAAAAATTGATACAACTCGCCACCTTCCAAAAAAGGTGGTTTTTTGTTGAAGGAAGGAGACATTCGCTATGGGTGAGTACAATAATCTGAGACTAGGGGGTAGTATGTATAGGCTCGTAGATGTGGAAATTGTATGTATGGAGCCGAGGTTCCGGTAGCGTCTTCTTTTTTACCCTTTGTATGCATAAGGTTGTAGTAATGACAAGCAGACAGGGGGAAAAGGGATGCTGCGAAGACGACGGTGGAGAAGCCGACCTACGGGGAAAACAAGCCGCAAAAGGGTTCTACTCATCGGCCTTCTCATCTTAGTCTTGTTCGTTGTACAGTCGTTTATGTTCGTGGAACGTAATTTACGTCCACCACTCATGAATTTGGCTAAAATTCGTATTAAGCAGATTGCTACACAAGCAATCAATAGTGCGATCGCGAATCATATTGCAGGTAATACGAATGCTGAAAAGCTTATTGATTGGAAAACGGACAAAAACGGGAAAATTACCGGGTTCATGCTTAATTATGCGGAGCACATGCGGATTACCTCCGATACCATTAAAACCGTCCAGGGTGAACTTAATAATTTGCAAAGCATTAATGAACATATTCCTATAGGGCAGGCGATGAATAGTGCTATTTTGGCATCGTTTGGTCCAGATGTTCCCATTAAGCTGCTCCCGGTTGGTAATGTGAAAGTGGATCTTAATACACGTTCCCAGAACGCTGGGATTAATATGGTTTTATTTGAGGTGTATGTGCGTATTATTGCAGAGGTTTCGGTGATAATCCCGTTTGACTCGGATACGGAAATCGTAGAAACCGAAATTCCAATTTCTTACTCGCTTGTTGTTGGTGATGTTCCTACTTATTATTTTGATAGTAAGGGGAATCCAGTTGGAAGCAATAAGGATAGTGTCCCCCCCAACTTATCACTTCCAAGTTTACCGAATGGGGGTGCGACTGTTCCCAATATTGACAACGTGGTGCCAAAATCAAAGGAAAACAAACAAGAAGAGCCGACCCAATAAGGGGCGGCTTATTTGCTTGTTCCTTTGACACGATCTTCGCGCTCCCATTTACGCAGGGAAGGATAAGGATCGAAGCTCCATTCTGTGAGGCCATTATCGCGGTAAAGGCCAAAATGCAGATGTGGAGGGAACTTTCCGGATGTACCAGGTTTACCATAACCAGAGCTGCCTACCCTCCCAATAGTTTGGCCGGGCTTTACAATATCGCCTTCTTTGATTCCTTTTTGAAACCCGGATAAATGCGCGTAGTAATGGTACACATTATTGATATCGCGAATCCCGATTCGCCAACCACCATAAGGATTCCAGCCTTTAACTTCAATAATGCCGAAGCAAGTGCTGCGGACGGGGACTCCATATCTGGCGAATAAATCTGTACCTTCATGGATTCGGTGTCCTCCCCAGCCGCGGCTATCCCCCCAAGTGCTTCGATAGGAGTAGTCAGCCTGAATAGGCAATGGGAAGGCGTGCTCGGCCAAATCCAAGGTATTTAGCGAAGCGAAAATAGTGGCAAATTGCTTAATGCGCTCGACGCTCCTTGAATTTTGATAATAATTCCATAAGCTTATTTGTATATTTTCTTCACGAAGGCCTCCTTTGCTCATAAGAAAAGCCATAGATGCAAGTACGTCCAAATCATTGTTGCGATCAACAATACCATCACCTGAGCCATCTTTACCGTATCCGCGGAAGAAGGCAATACTTTTTGGATTCGTATCTTGTTGATTAGGATTTAGGATGCCTGTCCAATCTGACGGGCTGAAATAAATGCTAACCAAAGTTGGTTGGATCGTTCTTTTTTTAGCTATATTCATGGTTCGTTCGTACTGGTCGACTGCCGCTAGGTAGGCCCATGGAATACCTGATAGCGTGCTTGTTTTCTCAAATAGATCTTTGCGCTCAGCGGATTGGTTTTTATCTTTTTGGGCAGGCGCGAGCCCTTGTTCAGAGGATACGGCTTGAGAGGCAGCGCTGACGGTATGAATCTCCAGCTCTGCTGCGACTAGGAGGAAACTAAGAACAAGAACCCGCGGCCAAAAGGATCTGCTATTCATCGCTATCATCCTTCCTGAAATGTTAGTGCTTAGCATGTACCGTTCAAGTGATATTTATCCCCTATCTTTCGTTTACAGCTCGTTTTTGCTATGATTCCTTTTGAGGTGGGGAACGTGAGTTTTGATCATAGGGAAGAGCACATCGATCATGAAATGCTATTAATTCAAGCTAATTTGGATGATATGAATCCAGAGTGGGTTTCTTACATTATGGACAAGCTTTTCGATTATGGAGCAAATGATGTCTATATTGTGCCGATTATTATGAAAAGAGGCAGGCCGGGCATTATGCTCAATGTATTGGTAGAAGCCGAGCTTCTCACTAAGGTGGAGGAAGTTATTTTCAGTGAGACGACGACGCTCGGCATCCGTTATCTGCATGCGTCCTGTCATCGGTTAGCCAGAGAGTTTCAGCAAGTGCATACGCGGTGGGGACCTCTACAGGTGAAGGTAGGCTACCATCAAGAAAAGCTAGTGCAGTATGCTCCTGAATTCAAAGAGTGCGAGCAGGTTGCTAAGCAGTATCAAGTGCCGCTGAAACAGGTGTATGACGAAGTGAGAAAACAATTTATAGAAAGTCAAAAAAACGCCTCCTCCTGACTTGCAGGAAGAGGCGTTTTGATTAGCCCTATTGAGGGACTGGATCGGTGCTCGAATGGTCCACATGATCGTGCGTATGCTCACTGTGTGGATGCCGGTTCACATGATTACGGTCATGTTCGTGTGTATGGTTGTGCGTATGAGGATGTTCATGCTCATGATGATGGTGATGATCTTCGTGAGCATGCGGATGCCCATGTTCATGTGAAAGATGTTCATGGGTGACTTGCCATTTGCCGATGTACGGATCGACTTTGCCGACGACGACGCGCAGTACATTGGGCTGGTTAGGCAAATCTCTTGTTCCTGCACCATAGCCTATCGTATCAACGATCATCGGTGGAAAGCTCTTGGAGAATTCGTCAACAATACCAGAAATAATGCCTGCTCCCGTTGGAGTGGTTAGTTCCAGACTATAGTTCGTTGATGCAATGGGCACACCCCGCATCATCTCTAGCGTAGCAGGAGCGGGTACTGGGTAAATGCCGTGATCGATGTGAATGGTACCCGAGCCTAGTGGTACAGGTGAAGCATAAATACGC
Organism: Paenibacillus sp. SYP-B3998; assembly: GCF_010820665.1. GTDB lineage: Bacteria > Bacillota > Bacilli > Paenibacillales > NBRC-103111 > Paenibacillus_E. Next base: position 100,790 of record NZ_JAAIKC010000009.1, read on the forward strand.
TCAATTTGGAGGGAATCGATGGCGAGGGCCACACCAACAATATCAACGATGGAGTCAATGGCTCCAACCTCATGGAAATGCACCTTTTCAACAGGGATTCCATGGATTTTTGCTTCAGCGATGCCTATTTTTTGAAAGATCGCTAAGCTAAGGGCAGTAACACGTTCATTGAACCCAGCGGATTCGATAACTTTCACAATTTCCGAGTAGTGCCGATGATGCTTCGGAGGGTGCTGCGGATCAAGTAGTACATCAAGCTTCAGAGCGGAAATCCCGCGTTTAACGACTCGTTTCCACTCTAACAGGTAGGGCTCAAGCTTGATTTTGGTAAGCTCATCTTCTATGTAAGCACGATCTGCTCCAGCATCGACCAAGGCACCAAGTGTCATATCTCCGCTGATGCCGGAGAAGCAATCCAAGTACAAAATTCGCATTCTGGGAACCTCACGTTCGTTTTGACATATTTTTATTGATTAATCCTGCGTAATATCCAGCCCCAAAGCCGTTGTCGATGTTGACAACGGAAATACCTGGTGAGCAAGCGTTGAGCATCGACAAGAGCGGCGCAATACCTGCCAGGTTTGCGCCATAACCGACGCTAGTCGGCACGGCAACGATCGGCTTGGAAACCAGTCCGCCGACGACGCTGGCGAGCGCGCCTTCCATGCCGGCAACGATGACAATCGCGTTTGCACCGCGAATGAGATCCAGCCGGCGGAACAGTCGGTGAATGCCAGCTACGCCAACATCGAACACGCGTTCGACATGGCTGCCGAGGCATTCGGCTGTAAGGGCAGCCTCCTCCGCTACAGGAAGGTCGGAGGTGCCGGCGCAGACGACGGCGATGTAGCCGTCGTGGACTCTAAGCATCGGGCGCTTGAACCAAGTGAGCGCCCGCGCGGTTTCGTGGTAGGTGATCCCTCCCACGGTAGCAACAACATGGGCGGCTTTGGCCGCGTCGATCCGCGTGGCTAGCACGCGGTCGGTATGCTCCATGAGCCTCCGGAAAATGACCTCGAGCTGCTCGGGCGTCTTTCCTTCCCCGAAGATAACCTCGGGGAAGCCCGTTCTCTTTTCACGCTCGATGTCTAGCTGTGCAAATCCAAGATCAAGGTTACCCGGCCCTGCGCCGATGCCATCCTTGATGATTTGCTGCTTCGCTTCTTCTACGTCCAGGTCACCCGTCTGGACGAGCTTTAATATCTTTTCCAAATCCATCATAAGGATGCTTCTTTCACTTTTTCTTTGGTTTCTTTGGACAAAACTTCGTTCATACTGCCGGTTCTGTAGCCTTGCAAATCTAACGTTACATAGGCAAAGCCGAGCTTGCTGAACTTTGCATAGATTGCATCGCGGTGTTCGACAACTTTATGAATTTCATCAGGCATAACCTCGATGCGGGCAATTTTATCATGGTGACGAACGCGTACTTGGTATAGACCGAGTTGAGACAAGAAATATTCGCCTTCGTCTAATTGATCAATTTTCCATTTCTCTATTTGGGTGCCATAAGGAATACGAGATGACAAACAAGCAAATGAAGGTTTGTTCCATGTTCGAAGCCCAAGCTCTTTGGAAAGTTGTCGGATCTCATCTTTCGTCAGACTGGCCTCTTGCAGGGTGCTGCGAACGCCTTGCTCGTTCTTGGCTTGGAGGCCTGGGCGATAATCGCCAAGATCGTCCATATTGGAACCATCTAAAATATAAGGGTAGCCTAATTCATTGGCTATCTGCTGCAAATGTGAATAAAGTCCCGTTTTGCAATGATAACAGCGGTCAGGATTGTTAGCGACGAAGTTTGCATTCTCCAACTCTTTGACCTCAGTCTTAAACAGGGGAACGCCAATTTGTTCAGCAAGCTCAATGGCTGCATCGAACTCCCGTGAAGGGAAGGTTTCAGACGCCGCAGTCACTGCTAAAACTTGATCGCCAAGCTCCTGCTGCGCGCGTTTTAAGACGAATGTACTGTCTACGCCTCCGGAGAAAGCAACAAGTACACGGCCCATTCCTCTAAGGATTTCTCCTAACCGTTTGTCCTTGTCGCGTGTAGTTTCTTGTATGCTCATTTGTATTCCCTCCCATACAGCCTATATATATGCTGAGCTGCTTTGGTACATCTAGGTTCAAGTGTATCACAACTGAAAGGCAAAGTGGATTGTTTTGTCAAGCATTCATGTTATAATAACTACAATGAGAAACTATATAAAGGCGGGATTTATAGTGCCTACTAAGCCACTTGAGAGAAAACCGGATTGGCTCAAAATCAAACTCACCACAGGTGAGAATTTCAAAGAAATAAAGTCCATGATGCGTTCCAAGACGCTGCATACGGTTTGTGAAGAAGCCAAATGTCCGAATATACATGAATGCTGGGCGAATCGCACGGCAACTTTTATGATATTGGGTGATATTTGTACAAGAGCTTGCCGTTTTTGCGCGGTCAAAACGGGACTCCCGAATGAACTAGACCTTCAAGAACCGGAGCGCGTTGCAGATGCTGCCCTTCAAATGGGGCTTAGGCACTGTGTCGTAACATCTGTTGCCCGCGATGATCTGGAAGACGGAGGCGCAATGATATTCGCGGAAACCATCAAAGCAATTCGTCGTAAAATGCCAATGTGCACCGTCGAAGTTCTGATTCCTGACTTTCTTGGTCGAGAGGCCTCGCTGGTCACTGTTCTGGAGGCGAAGCCGGACATTCTAAATCACAATATTGAAACGGTTGAGCGGATGTCCGATCGAGTGAGATCTAAGGCGAAATATCGTCGCTCACTTGAATTGCTTGAGCGTTCCAAGCGAATCGCTCCGAACATTCCGACCAAATCCAGCGTCATGATTGGCGTTGGAGAGGAGTGGGACGAACTACTGCAAACGATGGATGACTTGCGAGGGATTCATTGTGATATTATGACGATCGGTCAGTATCTTCAGCCATCGCCAACGCACTTAGCCGTGAAGAAGTATTACACGCCAGAGCAGTTTGCCGTACTTAAAGAAGAGGGCATGAAGCGAGGCTTCAAGCATGTGGAATCAGGCCCAATGGTAAGAAGCTCGTATCATGCTCATGAGCAGGTGCAATCTGCCTCTGCAACGAACGCTTAACACTTTAGACGGATCTTAGAAAGGAGAGCTTCCTAACAACATGATCCATATCGCAAATAAAACCTACGAATTAGTGACTGATCACAAAAATGGCTGGAACTTTGAAGTGTTCCGGGATCGCTTTAGCGAAGTGTTGGAGCGCTACGATTATATCGTGGGAGACTGGGGCTATAGCCAGTTGAGGCTCAGGGGATTCTTCAAAGAAAATCATCCCAAAGCCACGAAGGACAGCTCCATTGCTGCTTTTCAGGATTATATGAACGAATATTGTAATTTCGGTTGTGCGTATTTCATTATTGAAAAAGTAAATGCTAAGCAGCCAGCGCCTGCAGAAACTAGCGGCGTGTCCGTTCCATAGCAAGCTAAAAAAATACGCCCTTATCCGCTAAAATAGCGAATAGGGAGTATTTTTTTTATTTTAATTCATAACCGACGAACGCTTCTCGGACCCGATTCCAGAATGGGAATGAGCGAAACCGCGCAAATTTCACCTTCGTATTGGAAGCTACACGGCAGCGGATAGAGACGACATCATTACGCTGCATATACAGATGATCAAGCGAAAGGAGCATGTTCTGATGCGCTTTCGGGTAAATGTCGCAGTGATGATGCTTAGGTAAAATGATCGAAGATCCCAATGTCCGGTATACACGATTATTGATCGATGCAATTTCTGCAATCTGAATCGCTTCGAGGGACGGATGCACCATCGCGCCGCCGAGGCTTTTGTTGTAAGCTGTGCTGCCAGCAGGTGAAGAAATGCAGATGCCGTCACCCCGGAACATTTCGAACATTTCATCGTTTATGTCGAGTTGCGCTACAAGGGATACCTCAACACCGCGCAGTGTGAACTCATTGAGCGCAAGATGCGTTTCGACACCTGTCTCGGTTGTGATTTCAATTTCAACTAGCGGATACTGTACTGCACGTAGCTCTTCGGGGGTTGGAACACTAAACATCAATGCGGCTAGATCGTCCAGCTCGTTAGGCTTCCAATCGGCAAAAAAGCCCAAGTGCCCAGTATGGATACCGACAAAAGCGATACGATCTAACTGCTGTACATATTTATGAAATGCTTGAAGCATCGTACCGTCTCCGCCAATCGAAAGGACGATATCGGGATTTTCTTCGTCCCTAGGCATGCCATGTGCGGCTGCGAGAGTGTGGAACCTCTCCGTTAACTGCTTGGAGACTTCATCCCCTCGTTCAATCACATTGTATTTCAATGTTTTTCCTCCTAAGAGTTTTGCTTTAGCAAAACTGGCATCGTAAGCATTGACTCTAAATTAAATATTAGGTGACGGTTTCGGTTGAACAGTATTTCTCAATTTCCTGCAAGATCGTTTCGGGGGTATGCCTGAATTCGACTGCAGCCTTGTAGGATTCGTTACTAAAATTGGTAACCCGGACAATTTTACCATAGACGGTAATTGGCAGCGGATAGTGTGGCAGGATGAAGCTTAATTCCAAAAATAACGGATAAATGAGTCTGCTTGTTGTAATGAAAGAAAGACCTCCTGCGCTGATATCGAGCAGTTGCCCAGAGAATGCAACCCCTTTGTGTGAAGATAGCCCACGAATACCAACGATTTGTAGCGTGATGGGTGTACGAACGGACACCTTAGCACGGTTGAATTGTCGACTTTGATAACTTTGCATCTCTTCTGGTATTGTGAGCGTGAGTAAGCAGTGCGTTTTCTTTATTTCGAGTTGAATAAGTTCGACGTAGGAAAAATATAAAATGCCCCGGTCTTTAAACGAAAATTCAATAAAAGACACGTGCTCAAGCTTCTCAAAAGGGTACATGCCTGGTAGTTCCAAGGTGACCGTAAATGAGGAATCGGAGATTTTGTCTATTGTAAAATGGTCTTCATAGCAGAAGGGTTGTCCATCCTTCGATTCACCGACGATAATAAGTCGGCAGTTGGCCTTTGGTGCGATTAACTCTAGTTTTAGCGCTTTATTCCAATCCATAGCATCACCAATTGGATAGATTTGCATTCATAAACCGTGAAACAGAACGTGACTTCTTCTTTCATAATAATCAATAAAAGAAAATAAGAAAAGCCCCAAACGGGGCTTTGTCATAGAAGTTGCTCCTTACTGCCATGTTAAAGTGCTTGTAACCAGAGGAAGTTCGAAGGTATGAGCAAAGTTTGAACTAATGGGTCGAACGCGTACGGAGAAGTGGGGGCCATGCACGAGGTGTGATGGAATCGTGGCTGTATATTTCTGTGTTTGATCGATAAGCTCACCGGTGGGGTCCATAGGAACAATAACTTGTTGCCAGGAGCCGCTATTTTCTAAATAGTAAACAGTTTCAACGATTGTATCTAAGGGCCAAATAGGACCGAATAAAATGTCTGCTGTAATTTCTTTTGTAGTTTGCTGATCCTGAACAGCAGGGAGTTGGGTTGAGGTTTTGGCGGAACGATCATCAATGCCAGTTATTTTTACATGATACCAATTACTGCTGATAAACCTTTTGTAATCGGCCACCTTGGTAGCGACATCGTATCCATTTTGCGCGAAACGACGAGCTCGATCGGCGGTCGGCAGGTAAGTCAGCTCGGTATAGTCTTGAACCATGCGATGTGTATTATAGACAGGACTTAGTGACTCCATTGAACGCTTCATTCGATTAATCCATTGGTGAGGAAGCGAGCCCTGATTGTAGTAAAGGGGAATGATTTCTTGCTCCAGAATACGATAAATGGCTTCTGTATTCTCTTTTTCCTGAGCATTCCAATCAGCAGCGGCCGCTGATCCGATTGCCCATCCATTGCTCCCATTGTAGGCTTCCTCCCACCAACCATCCAGCACACTGAAATTCAGAATACCATTCAACGCGGCCTTTTGGCCGCTAGTTCCACTTGCTTCCAAAGGTCTGCGCGGATTATTCAGCCACACATCAACTCCTTGGACTAAGTAGCGAGCCATATTCATGTCGTAATTTTCTAAAATGACGATCTTCCCGAGAAACTCTTTCTTTTGCGAAACGCGGTAGATTTCACGAATAAGCTCTTGCCCTGGCTGATCAGCGGGATGAGCCTTCCCAGCAAAAATAAATTGCACGGGTCGTTCGGTATCATTAATGAGCTTTTTAAGTCGATACACATCGTTAAAAATTAAATTAGCTCGCTTATAAGTAGCAAATCTTCTAGCGAATCCAATCGTCAGCGCTTTGGGATCGAGATAGTGCCTGATTTCTTCTAAACGCGCCTCGGGCTCTCCGTTGCGTCTGCGCTGCTCAAGCAGGTTGCGTCTTGCAAAGACGATCATCTTCTCCTTCAACTGCATATGAACCTTCCAAATCGATTCGTCAGGAATCACATCGACCGCTTGCCACTGATGCTTATTTGCTTGTTCTTCTCGCCAAGATCCAGGGAGAAAGCGATCGAGAAGTGCTTTCCATTCGGGCGCTATCCATGTGTCCAAATGTACGCCATTCGTAATCGAGTCAATGGGTACCTCGCTAGCATCGATGTTGCCATGGAATTCGCGAAACATCTCACGAGAAACTTGCCCATGCAGCTTACTAACGCCATTGCGAAGTCCTGCTGTATGCATGGCAAGGTGGGTCATATTGAATTGGCCCGTATGATGATCTAAACCGAGCTCAACAATTTGCTGTTTATAGCGAGATAAATCCTGAAGCAATGGACCTAAATAATGCTCAAGCGTACGGATTGAGAATGTATCGTGACCTGCGGGTACAGGTGTATGTGTCGTAAACACTGTCGCAGATCGAATCGTTTCGATAGCGGCATGGAAAGGAAGGCCAAGATGCAGCAGCTCTTTTAACCGCTCCAAGGTGAGGAAGGCAGCGTGGCCTTCATTGATATGATACACATTCGGATAATAGCCGATGGCCCGAAGCGCTTTTACACCGCCGATACCGAGCACGATTTCTTGCGCAATTCGTGTATCATGATTTCCACCATATAGCTGAGCAGTGAGCTCGCGGTCGGTTTCATTGTTAGCGGCATGGTCAGCATCCAACAAATAGACGGTAGTTCTTCCTACTTGAACGCTCCACACTTGTAAAGAAATTGTTCGACCAGGCATATCAATAGATACAATGAGGGGGTGATTATCTTTCCAAACAGGCTGAATAGGTAATTTTGCAAAGTCATATTGAAATAATTCAGCTTGTTGCCCTCCTGAAGCATCAATTTTCTGTGTGAAGTATCCCTTTTTATATAAAAGACCTACGCCTACTAAAGGAATACCCAAATCGCTTGCTGATTTACAGTGATCACCAGCAAGGATGCCGAGTCCTCCTGAATAAATAGGCAAAGATTCATGGAAGCCAAACTCCGCTGAAAAGTAGGCAATTTGAACGTAACTACGATCAGCGTGTTTTTTTTGAAACCATGTGCTTTCACTCATATACGAGTCAAATTGAGAAATTACTTTACCATAAGCAGTTAGAAACGATTCATCATTACCGAGGGTTTCTACCTGTGAGTCATCTAAGTCATGAAGCAATCGCACAGGGTTATGACCGGATTGTTCCCATAACGATGCATCGATACGAGCAAACAGCTTCAACGCATCTGGGTTCCAGCTGAACCATAGATTGTGGGCAAGATCCGTCAGACGCTCGATCGCTTGCGGCAAGGGTCTCGTTTCTTTCGTTAAGGCAGCTTGCATATCTTGGTGTCCTCTTCCTTTGTCTGGATTTTCGTGAATACCCATATTATCTTGTTCCACCAGCCTTTTCATACATAAGTTTAAGAAAGGAGTATGCGAAAAAGAGAAGCATAATGACAGAAACCGAGGTCAGAATAATCATCCCACTGACAGGTAGCAGGAGTTGTATAAAGCTTGACAGGGGAGATGCGGCGTTGTATTCCGGCAGAAATACGGTCATTTGTCCTCGCAATTGCTGCATAGGGTGCCAAAATACGAGCACAATAGCAGCGGAGAGAAGAGCGTGTACAAAACGTGCCGTTACAAAAGGGAAGTATCGCAGATTCGTCTGGCTTAAGAGGCTTACGACTTGAGCATGTACGGAAAGACCGCCCCAAGACAGGATAAAAGCAGCGATGGCAACTTTGTTGGAAAGAACAAGTGAGGCAGCAGATGAGCCGGCAGCCTTCACACCAAGTGTTACTTCGAACAATCCATTCATGACTGCCTGCGATAGTTCGTTGGGGAGACCTGTTACTTGCAGAATGGACTGGATGAGGACATACATCAGATTCATGGCTTTCGCCGCGGTTAACACTTCCAATACAACGGAAAAGAAAACAACCAATCCCCCAACAACGAAAATCAAGCTGAGGGACTGAAGAATCGATTGGCTAAGCAGCGCGCCTATCGCTCGGCCATCGCTCAACCTAGCTGTGTGCATCGCATGGAAGGCTCGCTTCCAGATCAAGCCCTTGCTGGGGGCCGTATGCAGGGTAGGGATGCTCTTCCTGCCGTGGAACCGCATGATTAACCCAATGAGCACAGAGCCGCCGTAATGGGCAATAGCGAGGATAATGGCTAGCGACGCATCATGGAAAAAACCGATTGAGACCGCTCCAATTAGGAAAATCGGATCGGAGCTTGTAGTGAACGCGACCAGTCGTTCACCTTCTTCTCTATTCACCAGCTTCTGATCCCAGAGCTGGGAAGTTAATCTGGCGCCAACGGGGTAACCAGCGGCAAATCCCATCGCCATGACGAAGCCTCCGATGCCTGGGATGCGAAAAACGGGGCGCATCATCGGATCGAGCAGCGTTCCGAAGAAATGAACGATCCCGAAGCCGAGCAGCACTTCAGAGATAACGAAAAAAGGGAATAACGCGGGAAACAAAACATCCCACCAAATAGAAACACCGCGCAAGGCAGCGTTCAAACCGTCATCAGGGAAAAGAAACAAACAAATGAAGATCGCAACAATAACGAAAACGTTTAATAAAGCCGTGGTAAAGTTTCGTTTCGGCATAGCAGGGGACACCTCCTTCTTTCACTATATGAAAAGGGGTGGACATACATGCCGTCCCGAAAAACTTGGTCTTTGGTACTGTTCACTATTTATTTTTATGGTAAAATAGAACTAAGTTAAGTTCTTATATCCTTGCAGCGGGAGTGATTCTTATGACTGGTGTGATTGCTGGTTTCCTCGTATGTGCTTTTGTGTTTGTCATTCGAGAAACATTAATGAACGCGGCTGAAGAGGATTTAGAAAACTACTAAAAGTGAACGCAGTTAGAGGGGATATGCAGCATGACAGACAGTGCTCGCACTACGTTATTTGAATTAATGGGGGGAGCCGAGGCGGTTCGCCGAGTTGTGGATGCCTTTTATCCGAAAGTGCAGAAAAACCCATTGCTGGCGCCATTGTTTCCTTCAGATATTACACCTGTTATTGAAAAGCAGAGCTTGTTCCTAAGCCAATTTTTTGGCGGACCTTCCTTATATTCCGATCACTATGGGCATCCCATGATGAGGGCAAGGCACATGCCGTTTCCAATTACAGTGGAGCGCGCAGATGCATGGCTTAGTTGCATGGCAGAGGCAATGGAGGAAGTAGGCTTACCTAAGGATCTTCGAGATTTTCTATTAGAAAGATTGAAAGGTTCCGCTTATCACTTTGTGAACACGCCTGAAACGGACTAGTTCTATACACCTACACTAACTACTTCTTACATAAGGTGGGGTTTCATCATGTTTGAACCTTTATACGATATATCGGTGACCTGCACATATTGTACTGGCATTTATAAGACGAAGAAAGTTCGCCCCAGCTTCAAGAAAGCGTTTAAAACGGACGCCGACTTCTGCTTATATTACAAGGATATCAATCCTGATTATTATATCGTGCGAATTTGCCCCTTCTGTGGATACGCGCACACGGAGAACTTCTCTGATAAATGGAAGCCTGCGCAGAAGGAAATGTTCAGTTCTAGAGTGGCGAAGAACTGGAGCATGCGTAATTATTGCGAGGACCGCACGTGGGAAGTTGCGCTGCAAAGCTATAAGCTTGCTTTGCTCAGTGCGCAGATTAAGGAGGAAAAGCCGAGGCTTGTGGCTGGACTCCTTCATCATATCGCGTGGCTGTATCGCGATTGCAACAATTGGGAGCAGGAGAAGCGGTTTCTGAATTTTGCGCTTGATGCTTATGTGAGTGTCTATGAGACCGAAGGAACGGATATCAATAACGCCCGCTTAATGTATCTTATAGGTGAGTTGAATCGTAGGTTGAGTAATTATCAGGAAGCGGTAAAGTGGTTTTCTCGTATAATTAATGATCGTAAGATCATGGATGCGAGTATGATACGAGCAAGTCGTGAACAGTGGATGGTCACAAGAGAGGATATGTTGGCCTCTCGATTGGAATTACCTGAAGAAATGAAAAAGGCTACATAAATGAAAATGAACGCTTATCAATTTTGGGATGCGAGCTTGTACCCAGAACTAATAAGCGTTCATTTTTGATTATCCATGTTAGCACCGTTGTAAAAAGTGAAACGGTTTTTACCATTATGTTTGGATTCATACAGTGCGTAGTCAGCTTCAGAGATGATATGCTGCAGCTCTGCCTGCGGCGTTTGTGTGATAGAGATTCCTATTGAGATGGTAATTGATGGTTTATTGTTGGGGTTAGACTTATCGAGAAAGCGGTCGGCTACAGACGTGCAAAGTCGCTCAGCATACACAGCAAGTTGTAAAGGATCGATCTCTGTGCTCAGAAGTACGAATTCTTCGCCACCATAACGAGCAACGTAATCCTGTTCATTGATGTGATGCCTCAGCACACTGGCAATATCCCGAAGCAGCTGGTCGCCTTCCAAATGTCCATAGTAATCGTTATATAGCTTGAAGTTATCGATGTCAATCATCATAATAGATACCTTGCGCTTTCGCATCGCATTGCTGGCTATTGAGATAAAGCTACGCAAGTTAGGCAAGTGAGTTAATCCATCTTGATTCGCTTGAAGCTCTAGTTGTCGTTGAAGCCGCCAGTTCTTATTTTCATCATTGACCATCGCAACAATGAGGATGAACGCAGCCATCATGATAAAAAGCATAAACAACTGGTCCGCGGCGTATTCCAAGGAGAGACTATGGGCTTGGTAGGCGTGGGTAACCAATCGCACGATGAACACAAGGGTGCATATTTGTAGGCCATGACGAATAGGAATGTCCAAGAAACCATTCCGGTATTCTTTATTATGAAACAAAGAACTAAGTAATGCAGGCGCTATAAGATCTTGGGCAACAATGAAGATGCCATGGTTTTCATGGAGGATAAAACTGTAGCCAGCAGGGAGTATAGTGGATAGTAATGCTACAGGAAGTCCGTAACGCAAGCCTGCCATAAACATCGGCAAGGATCGTAAATCAATCAAGCCAAGTGTTTGGGGAAGTGGTTCGAGCATCATAATGATGCTCGCCAAACCCGTAAGCAGAGGCGCGAGAAGGTGCTCATACGACTCAATGAGCATCTTGCCGCGCACCTTTATCGCGATGTAGTTTAGGGTGACTAACGTACATGCGCTTGTTAGAGGAATGAGATATTCATTCATAGGGGCTTTCTCTACTCCTTAGCCCGTAAGCTACGATTATTTCTTTCGTATAGGGCAGTCCGCTAATAAATAATCGCGGTCTGTATCGACGAGTGTTAGCTTATTGTAACAGCAAGGAAACACTAGCAGTTTTTTCATGCCTTCGTGAATGGATGTCAGTTCGCGGATTTTGAGTGGTAACAGCACATTGGAGCTATGGCAAAAGGGACATTCCGCCACATAGACGTCCTTCATTATAATCTCATAGGGCCAAGTGTTTGAGAAAGGTATCAACGGTTACTTCGTTTCTGGGTTACTGACATCAGATGACGAAGCTTTGGCAAGCTCGGCTAGTTTTTGCAGTAAAATGTGTTGTGGCATATGCATCAAATGTTCTAGCGGCACTTTGAGCTGTTCGGCTAGCTTAATTGCTGTCTCTGGAGAAATTTGTAACGGTTTCATAATGAAATACACCTTCCTGTTCCGGATTGTCCTCATAGAACTATACTTAATTGATATCATACTTTTTACCTATAAGCAATGCTGACATTGAGGATAATTGGCGATCATAGGTTGTTTATGATTTAATAATAGAAGGAAAGGATAGGTGATAAACTTGTTGAAATTACCTCTTAGTCAAACGTGGAATTTGGACTCTTTTTTCGTAGGTGGCAGTGAATCTCCTGCGTTCGCTTCATTTCTAAAGGAGTTACAAACTTCTATTGCCTTATTTCAAGAACAAATTGGACGTACCCAATCACCCCAACATGCAGATGATACTGCTTCCTTAACGAAGCTAGTTGAGTTACTTCAACAAATTCTAAAAAATATTAGCGAGGCAGATTCTTTCGTAGGATGTTTACTTGCTGATAATCAAAAAGATAAGAAAGCGGCAGCTCTTGGCGGTCAGGTCAAAAGTTTATATGCTGAGTTTCTATCTTCACGAACGAATTTTGATCAAGTGTTAGCTGGTATCCCAGATGCTGTATGGAAGGTATTGTTGGAAAAAGAGCCTTTTCAAGCTTTGGCGTTCCCGCTGAGCGAGCGCCGTGCGCTGGCTCAAGAGAAGCTATCCCCAGAGCAGGAAGCTTTAATCAATGATTTAGCCGTTGATGGCTACCATGGTTGGGGCGATCTGTACAATACGACGGTAAGCCAATTCCGGATGCCTGTTGAAGTTGATGGCGAGACAGTGGAATTATCCGCAGGTCAAGCTTTCAATAAGCTTCACACAGAGAACCGTGAAGAGCGTATCGAGCTATTCGGGAAATGGGAACAAGCATGGGCAGACAAAGCCGATTACTGCGCAGAAGCTTTGAATCATTTAGCTGGGTTTCGTCTTCAAGTTTATAAATATAGAGGCTGGAAAACGATACATAAAGAACCGCTTGCCATTAATCGTATGCAAGAGCAAACGCTGAATGTCATGTGGGATGTCATTGATCGGAACAAAGCAATCTTCGTTGATTATCTCAACCGTAAGGCGAAGCTGATGGGCGTTGAAAAACTTTCTTGGGTCGATGTGGATGCGCCACTGGGCGATTCTTCGAAAAAAATCTCTTATGATGAGGGCGCTGGCCTCATTGTGGATCAGTTCGATCGATTTAGTCCAAAGCTTGCGGCGTTCTCGGCGCAAGCCTTTGAGAATCGATGGATTGAAGCCGAAGATCGAGCGGGCAAACGACCTGGAGGATTCTGTACGTCCTTCCCGGTAAAAGGCGAGACTCGTATTTTTATGACCTATGGCGGTACGCTTAACAATGTTTCCACGCTTGCTCATGAGCTTGGTCACGGCTATCACCAACATGTGATGAACGATATGCCTGCATTAGCACAAGAGTATGCGATGAACGTCGCAGAAACGGCATCTACTTTTGCGGAGATGATCGTTGCTGATGCAGTCGTAAAGAGCGCGACCTCCGATGAAGAGCGAATTGTTTTGCTCGAGGACAAAATCCAACGCGCCATCGCGTTTTTTATGAACATTCATGCGCGGTTTATCTTTGAAACGAATTTCTATGAGGAACGTCGACAAGGTCTTGTTAGTGTCGAGCGTTTGAATGAGCTGATGGTAGAAGCGCAGAAAATAGCTTACAAAGATGCGCTGAGCAGTTACCACCCTCATTTCTGGGCGGCAAAATTGCATTTCTACGCGACGGATGTTCCCTTTTACAATTTCCCCTACACGTTCGGATATCTGTTCAGTGCAGGCATCTATGCAAGAGCGGTTCAAGAAGGTACGGCCTTTGAAGATAAATATGTGGCCCTGCTGCGCGACACTGGCAGTATGACTGTCGAAGAACTGGGACAGAAGCATCTGGGTGTTGATCTGACACAGCCCGATTTCTGGCAAAGTGCAGTTGACATGGCCATAGAAGATGTTAAGCAATTCATGGCACTCACGGAAGACAAGGTTTAACACATCGAGAATGGCGTTTCTCGGTATAATCATAAAGAAGGCTATCCCTGTCATAAGGGGTAGCCTTCTATTGATTTACAACTTGAATATTTGAATCGTTTGTTGAAGCTGAGTAACGACACGTGTCATTTCTTCTGCTTGAATAACGATGCCTTTAACGGTGGCGATCTGCTCGTTCATTGATGCCGATACTTCCTGCGTGCCAGCAGCGGATTGTTCTGTGATTGCTGATATGTTTTCCATCGCTGAAGCTATTTGCTCAGAACTCGTAAGCATTTGCTCGCTTTCTTCGGCGAAGCGGGTAATTTCCTCGGAAATAAAACCGACACTGCCAACAATTTCGGCAAACACGATTTCGGTTTGATCAATTAAGAGTGTTTGCTTTTTCACAACATCTTCATTCACTTGTATGCTATGAATCGCATCCCGGATGCCTTGCTCAATGCTCTTCACGAAGCCGAATACCTCACGCGTAAGCGAAGTCGATTCTTCAGCAAGCTTGCGCACCTCTTGAGCAACTACAGCAAAGCCTCTACCATGCTCACCGGCACGTGCTGCCTCAATAGAAGCATTAAGTGAGAGCAGGTTCGTTTGTTCTGCAATTTCCGATATCGAGCGAGTAACGCTGCTAATTCCTGCGGCTTGTTGAGCTAATAAATTAATCGTTTCAGATACTTGCTGAGTGACCTCTACGTTTCTTTTCATGCCAGCGCCTTGGCTCTCGACCGAGGTGCGTCCTTTTTCCACAAGGGCCATCATTTGATCAGAACGAGTTTTCATTTCTTTAGCTGAGCCTGAATAAGTAACGACTTTACTTTCTATGTTTTTAGTCGTTATGGATACTCCGGACACTTCTTCCGATATTTGTCCCGCCCCTGAGGCCAGTTCATGGGCAGAGATGCTAACTTGTTCAAGCACGGTTCGGAAGCTTTCATTTTTCGTATAAATATCCCGGCTTGTTTGAAATACCTGCTTTGAAATCGAGCCGGTATCCCTAAGAATGTCACGAAGCTTATCGATCATTTTGTTAAAAGACTGCCCAAGTTGCCCCAATGTATCGTCGGATGTAACAGCTACCTTTTGAGAGAAGTCGCCTTTGGAAATGTTAAGCGCAATTCTAGATAATTCGGTCACTGGTTCTGTTAACTGCCCTTCAAACCATTTGATGAAGGGATAGCTGCTCCCCAAAATAACAATAGAAAAATAATACCGAGTAAGCGGTTCCAATCTGTCGCGAACGTAACAATTAACATAAATACGGAATTCAATCCAATTAGCGCATAGCAACCGAGCTGTAATTTCTTTCTAAACGACATAGACGATAAATTACCCATTTGGCCAACCGACTCCTCTGCGAAAATTGTAAATTTATGCAAGAATCTAAGGTGTCTGTTTGAAATTATAACACTGAAGCTGGAAACATTCTACAACATTTCGACAACATATTCAGTTAAATTTGTGCATCTTTGGGATAGATATAAATACCTATTTAATTATCAGGAAAAATATTCAAAATTTCGGGAAAATTGTGTTGAATGTTAATAAGTAGTAAAGTATAATAGGCCTATAGTCATATATTACATAATATGACAAAATATGAGAATGAGGAGTGAAGTAATGAATTTGGATCAAATTCCATTATCTAGACAGATTGATTGGGTATTTAGGGAGATTAAACATGAGCTATCTCATGTGAGTTCTGGTACTGTATTTATGCACATTCGTAACAATACAGTTGGTAAGTTTGGTATAAAACATTTGCCGATGGAAAGTAAGGGGGGAGTGCTGCCAGAGATTAGTACTAAAGGTTTAACCGAGTTACAATACCAATCCTTCCGACAGATGGCTATCGAATCGCTTAAGTACAAGAAAAATTGGACCCATGGTGAAATGATGTTTGATTTTACAATTAAGCAAAATATGCTATCCGCAAGTATAATGTTTGAGAGTAACTACAATATGGCTAATTTCGCAAGAACGGTTTAGCACTTATAATTATTAATTTTAAATAACAAAAGTGGGCTCCTGAATTTATCAGGAGTCTTCATTTTTAAATTGAAGAATAATTTTATATTTCCTTATAATCAAAATAATAGATAGTATTCCATGATATGTTTAGACATAATATGACATTAAATGTATGATCAATGTCGATTAGACATATGAAGGAGAGATTGGATTGAAAAAGATCATTCAGTTATTATTCAGTACTTTATTTTTAACACTGTTGTTTATACAAAGTGTTGCTTTTGCTGAGGAAGTAAATTTGACACCAGCAATGACTTCGAACACGTCACCATCTGGAACCGTGTCAGCGAGTAGTGTGTACTATGCATCTGATTATGCAGCTTGGTATGCATTCGATAAAAGAACTGGTGCACCAGCCCCTTGGATTGCAAAAGAAGCTACAGGATGGATCAGGTATGACTTTGGTTCATCCAAATCAATTGTTACAAGATATGAAGTTACATCTAAAGACCATGAAGCATACACAAGTCAATCCCCTAAATCCTGGGTTCTTGAGGGTTCTGATAATGGGATTTCGTGGGATGTGCTGGATACTCAAACGAATGTGTCGAATTGGGCTAGAAGAGAAAAAAGATCATTTAAAATTCCGAATATCACTGATTACAAAATGTATCAAGTAAGGGTGACACAAACCTTTGGAGGTGTAGTGTCCGTAGAAGAGATTGGTTTGTATGGGGGGATTGCTGCAGCAGCACCTAGTACACCGACTAACTTAAAAGCAACCGCAGGGGATAGCTCAGTGAAGTTGAATTGGACAGCCAATACAGAAATTAATATTGGCGGATATAACATCTATGTAGATGGTATTAAGTTAAATACAACTCCGATAGCAACAAATAGCTTCAATGTTACAGGATTGATCAATGGAAGAGGGTATGGTTTTCAAGTATCAGCGGTTGATAAGAAGGGTGCTGAATCAATAAAATCAGTAATCGTTGACGGAACCCCAGTTTCCCCACTTCCTGCAAATCCTTCTGGACTAACAGCAATAGCCGGCGATAGAGAGGTTTCACTTTTGTGGAACATGGTTTCAGGTGCTACTGGATATAACATTAAACGATCTACAACTGTCGGTGGTCCTTATACTACCGTTGCAAATAATGTATACACTTCTCTTCCCTATAAAGATACAGCATTAACGAACGGAACAACCTACTATTATGTGGTCTCGGCAGTTAATACAGGCGGGGAAAGCGGCAATTCTAATGAAGTATCCGCAACCCCTGTTGTCCCGATACCTGCAAATCCATCAGGATTGGTGGCAACGGCTGGAGATGCGGAAGTATCATTGTCGTGGAACATGGTTCCTGCTGCTACTGGATATAACATTAAACGGTCTACAACTGTTGGTGGCCCGTATACTACCGTTGCAAATAACGTCTATACTTCTCTTTCTTATACCGATACAGCATTAACGAACGGAACAACCTACTATTATGTCGTCTCGGCAGTTAATGCAGGTGGAGAAAGCGGAAATTCAAATGAAGCATCGGCAACACCGCAATCACCAATAACCTCCTTAAACGTAATTATCGCCGAAGAGAAAGTTAAAATTGGACAAGAATTTACGTCAAACATTGCCTTGAAAAATGCAAAAGATATTTATGCAGAAGATTTCACAATGAAATATGATAATAAATTATTTGATTATGTTGGTGTAGAAGAAGTCCCTGGGTACAAAATCTACAACAAACCAACGGATCAAAATGGGGAACTTCGATTCATCGTTGCGAGCCAAGGAAAGAATTTTGGTATTACTGGTGAAAAAACATTCCTCAAACTGAAATTCAAAGCGAAAGCTGCTGGAACAGGTAAAGTGGATGCACTTAAGTGTAGAATAGCAGACACGCAAAAAGAATTTGATTTAGTTGAGGGAGCTTGTTCTGAGGACACAGTAACCGTTGAGGGTGTAAAGGACGTTAATAGAACAGGTGAGTACACGCTGCTCGATCTATCGATTGATGCATACTATTTTGGAGAGCTAGCTTCAAACGCAGATCCATCCAAATATGATGCCAACCAAGCTGGAGACGAATATGTAAAAGACGAAGACCTTGTATTTATTGCTAATCAAATGATCAATAATGCAAACTATACGCCTAATAACTAAATGTACGTTTTTATATCCCTGTTGGCTAAGGCCAATAGGGATTTTCTTTAGCCTTACATTACGAACTATATTTTTGTTAAATAGTGCGAGTACATGATTGATAGCGTTTGGATTATAAGTCTTGATAATGAGACGACTAAACAGGTGTGATAACCACTAAAACCAATAATTCCACACAGTAAAAAGCCTCAGGGGCTGAAACTCTCCTAAGGCTTTATTACTTTCGTTTCTAAGAGATACCCTCAAAGGAAACGTGTGTTAGAGAAATATTAGAATGACGGTTGGTAAAACGTAACTGATGTATTAGGCGTTTCACCTTTACCTGTAATGGTGTAAGTATCTAAAGGCAAATTCGGTACTGAAAAGGAGAAATATCCTGGTGAAGAACTCGTTGCTCTGTAATCAGAGAAAACAACTTGTCCACTTGAATTTGTTACTTTGAAGCTACCTTCTGGTCCATATAAGCCAGGAGTTCCTCCGTAAAGGTTGCCAGAAAAGTGAAGAGTTCCTTGGCCATGAATTTGAACACTGCTTGTAGATGCTGACGCTGTTGCTAGGGGGAGTACACTAAAAATAGCTAAACAAAGTAAAAGAATAGTAATCGCTCTTTTTCTCACAATAATTCATCCTCTCGTCCAATTAATTGAAATAAAAGGGAATGAGTCGTGTTAGTAGGCAGAACGCTGGCCAGCACTTTCTTTGTTTATGTAATCCCTTTCATAAATATACCATTATGAAGAATAGATTGTATATATTTCAATTTAAAGTTTCGTCGTTTAGATGTAAATTATGACAAAAAATTCATTTGTTATCATTTTAAAAGGGATTTTCTTTTGATAAGATTTAACATTGACCCAAATAAGCCAATGTGTTACAATATTTTAACGGTCATACGCAGGTCCGTAGCTCAATGGCAGAGCAACCGGCTCTTAACCGGTAGGTTGTGGGTTCGACCCCCACCGGGCCTATACTAAAATAGCAATCCCCTTGCATAGGTTTCGTGTAAGGGGATTTTTTTATATCCTAGTCATCATCCCTAATGATGAAAGTGGTCTCATTATCGGTTCCAATTGCATCCGAATTGAATAATTTCAAGGAGAACGTCTCTAGACGTTCTTTCCTTGCGTCATTAATTAGCTGTACTTGAATCGTTTTACGTGTGTCGCCCTTCGCGAATGTCAACACACCCTGTTTGGCAATAAAATCCTCACCTGCGATAGCAGATCTATTGATTGTCGTATATTTAACAGTTGCGACGTTGTCGCTGCTAGAACGAATCACACTAACCGTTGCTGTTCCCGAGTGTTCGTTGACGAACTGCAATTTGGAATCAAAATTCAGCTTACCTGATGGCCCTGGTAATTGGTTTGTTTTCACAGTTATGGAAGGGTTAATAACTGAATAATTACTGTCGTAATCCATTGCAACGATGTAGAATTTATAAGAAGTATTCGGAGATAGATTGTTCGCGACATAAGTAATGACGTCATCGTCATTTGGTACAGGAACACTTGTATCGGAACAGTTCGTTTCAACTTTATGGACTTCATAGAGTGCTACTCTGGAATCGCCCTCAGTTTGTGCAGCGTCCCAAGTTAATTTAATGCTCGTTGATGTAATTTCGGAGGGAGTAATTACTAAATTAGGGAACCATGGCAGGTGTGGGGATGCAACTGTTGCGGCGGTATCATTTCCATCGCTTCGTGTATGTTCGCAATTTAAATAAACGGCAGAATGTCCATCTGCTGCATAGGCTGATATAGTTAGCGGAAACGACAAAAATCCTACCAACAGGATGCCGATCAGGTTCTGAATGAAATTCCTCAAAATAGCGATCCTCTCCTTCAAAATTCACTGTTTTGATACTTTTTGTATCACGCTTATATCATAACATGGTTTACATAAATTGGGCGATAAAATTTATTCGAAAAAAGCATCCCGCAGTTCAGAACATGACTGCGGGATGCTTTATTTTATACGAGGGACAGTGTGCGTCCCTTGCCGTATGGAATGCACATGGGTGTGCCGAAGATAGGATCAAGGATAACACGAGACTTCATATCAAATACATTTTGAATGAAGGCCTCGTTCACGATCTCTTCTGGAGGGCCTTCGGCATAAGCAGAACCATCTTTGATCGCGACGATATGATGCGCGTAACGGCAAGCGAGATTAATATCGTGGAGCACCATCACGATCGTACGCTGTTCGTTCTGGTTTAAATCGAATAATAAGTCAAGTACATCAACTTGATGCGTCAAATCTAAGTAGGTGGTAGGCTCATCCAACAGAATCGTGTTCGTATCTTGCGCTAGTGTCATGGCAATCCAAGCTCTTTGGCGCTGTCCACCAGATAAGGAATCTACGCTTCGATCCGCGTAAGGGAGCATATTCGTTAACTGGAGAGCATGTTGGACTTTATTCTCGTCTTCAGCGGACCACTGCTGCAGCCAGCTTTGGTAAGGATAACGGCCTTGCTTTACAAGTTGAAGCACGGTTAATCCTTCAGGAGCAGAAGGGCCTTGCGGAAGGATAGCCATACGTCTGGCTATTTCCTTGGTTGATAGCTGGGCAATTTCTGAGCTATCCAGTAGAATAGTACCTGATTTTGGTTTCAAAAGTCTAGCAAGTGAACGAAGCAGCGTTGATTTGCCGCATCCGTTACTGCCAATGAATACCGTGATTTTCCCTTTTGGAATTCGGATATTTAAGCTTTTGAAGATGGTGCTGTCGCCATATGTCAACTGAAGCGATTGTGCTTCCAGAGCCGTGTCGCTGATCATGAATGTGCTCTCCTTTTTGTAAAGCTTGTAGGTTAACCGCGATTTCTACTGCGATAGAGTAAATAGATGAAGATAGGTGCCCCGATCGCTGCTGTGAAAACACCTGCCGGGATATCTAATGGATGAAATAGTGAGCGCCCCACTAGGTCTGCTAAAAGCAATAAGAGAGATCCAGTAAGGGCTGAGACAGGAACGAGTGCACCGAAGCTTGGGCCAACCAATTTGCGGGCAATATGGGGCGCCATAAGTCCGATAAAGTTGATGGCTCCGCCAAAAGCAACAGCGGCCCCTGCAAGAGCAACGCTGAGCATAATTAAAAGGAAGCGTTGACGTTGAACATGGCTGCCCACACTGCGGGCGATATCTTCGCCTAATGATTGAATTGTAACATGTCGCGCAAGCAGAAAAATAACAGGGATTAATAGCGAAACCCATGGCAGCAGCGGATAAACGGCCTTCTCCCACGAGACGCCATAAATGCTTCCCGTCATGAACGTTAAAGATTGATTCGCAAGAATGATTGGCCCAGAAAGCATCATCAGATAGGAAATCGAGCTCATTGCGGCTGTGAAGCCCGTCCCAATCAGAACAAGCCGCAGCGGAGTGATGCCGTTCTTCCAGGATAGCGTATAAACGAACAAAGTGGCGCCGAATGCACCGGCAATAGCGGCAACAGGAAGCCAATGAATACTGATTTTATCCGAGAAAAAAAAGAAAAAGGATACAGCCCCAAGCGTAGCTCCACCTGTTGTGCCAATCGTATCTGGTGAAGTGAGCGAATTGCGCACGATGCCCTGCAAAATGGAACCCGCAACGCCAAGGGAAGCACCGATTAACACGGCAACGATCACCCTAGGCAGTCGTAAAGAACGAACGATCAGGTTACTTGGATCCGTTCCGTATCCAAAAATGGCGCGAACGACCTCTGTCGGTTTGATGTAAATACTGCCAATCCCCGTGCTAAGTATCATGACAACAATGACAGCTAAGAGTAAGAACAGAGAAACAACAATTGCTTTTTTACTAATGAGATAGGAAAAATTTTTACCTCGTATTGTTATATAACGATTTGGATGATTCATTTCAGTAGCCCCCCTTTACGAGCAATATAGATGAAGAAGGGAACTCCGAGTATCGCGGTTGTTACACCGACATGGACTTCTTTGGGCATGATGATAAACCTTGCGGCTATATCAGCACCAACTAGCAGGATGCCGCCTAAGATGGCGCAGTACGGGATGACCCACCGATAATCGACACCGACGATAAACCGGACGATATGAGGGATGATAATGCCTACGAAAACGATAGGGCCGGCAACAGCCACAGAGCCGCCAGCAAGCACAACAATAACGACTGCCGTAATAAATTTAACAAAAACAGTTCGTTGTCCTAGTCCTTTGGCCACATCCTCGCCCATTGAAAGGACATTCATATGAGGGGAAAGAAATAGAGCGCCAATCCACGCAAGCAGCATATAAGGAAAAACGGATTGCAGCATGGCCATTGTACGTCCTTCAACCGAGCCAACGAGCCAGTACAGCACTTGATCGAAAGCTTTGCCGTTTCCGAGGAGTATCCCTTGTGTTAAAGCTGCAAAAAAAGCGGTCATGGCCGCACCGGCGAGCGTGATTTTCATTGGAGTCAGTCCATCGCGACCTAATGATCCTAGACCATAGACAAGGGCTGAACTGACAGCTGCCCCTGCAAAAGCAATCCAAGCATATTCAGTTAAGCTAGTAACATTGAAGAAACTAACGGACAGAACAATAGCAAAGGCAGCTCCTGAATTAATGCCGAATATACTCGGCGAGGCAAGTGGATTGCGGGTTATTGCTTGCATGAGTGCTCCAGCAACAGCTAAACTTCCTCCCACTAGTGCTGCAATTAGCGCTCTCGGGATTCTGACGGATTGAATAATGATAGCGTCGTTGGACTGATCAAAATGCTTAAAAGTAGTAATGACTTGCTCCCACGAGTAATTGTGGAGCCCAAAGCGCACACTGCCAACCATCATTAAGCCAAGGCAGCAACAAGCTGCTAGTAGTCCGATCGTTCTATAGAAGTGGTGAAGTGATCTTTTTTTCGAATAACTCATAGATAGGTGCCTGCTTCCCTTGTAGATGCTCATCTAATATTAAATAGTTGGACGACAGAATGTCAACGAATATGAGAATCATTATCACGAATAGTTGACAGGCTCCTTTTCATTCAAGTATTATACAAGGTAATGATAATCGTTATCATTGATGGCCTACATAAAAAGGTGTGCAACACACCGAGACAACTTTGGAGGAACAGACATGTCAGGAACAAAGAAATTGAAGCTAGGAAGAGGCTGGACGCTTCTTGCTGTTTTGTTAGTATTTTCATTAGTTTTGGTTGCATGCGGTGAGAAACCAAGCGCCCAACCATCTGCATCTGCAGCGCCTAAGGAATCGGCGAAAGCGGAAGGTTCACGCACGATCAAGCATATCATGGGTGAATCCACCGTGCCTGCGAACCCGCAGCGTGTCGTTATTTTGACCAACGAAGGTACTGAAGCGCTATTGGCACTTGGAGTTAAGCCTGTTGGTGCCGTAGAGTCGTACTACGGTAGTCCGTGGTTTGAACATATTAAAGCGGATATGCAGGGTGTAAAGGTGGTTGGCGGAGAAGCACAGCCAAACTTGGAGCTTATTGCCTCCTTAAAGCCTGATTTAATTATTGGTAATAAAATGCGTCATGAGAAAATTTATGAACAGTTAAAAGCAATTGCGCCAACGGTTTACTCCGAAACCTTACGCGGCGAATGGAAAAGCAATTTCCAATTATATGCGGATGTGGTGAATAAGAAAGCGGAAGGCGATAAAATTATTGCTGCATTCGATAAGCGCATTGAAGATTTTAAAGGCAAAGCTGGCGATAAGTTGAAAGAAAAAACAGCTGTTGTTCGTTTCATGGGCGGCAAAACGAGATACTATTATGGTAATATGTTTTCTGGCGTTATTTTTAAACAAATCGGTATTGTCCGTTCCGATGCAAAAAGTGATGAAAAATCGTTCGAGGACATTACGAAAGAGCGTTTAACGGAACTGGATGCTGCGGATAAAGTGTTTTATTTCACGTATGAACTTGGAGATGGCAAAGGCACAAAACAAGAGCAAGAGTGGATGAACGATCCGCTTTGGAAAAACCTCAAAGTGGTTAAAGAAAATAAGCTGATTAAAGTGAATGACGCTACATGGAATACAGCAGGGGGCGTAAAAGCAGCAAATTTGATGCTTGATGATCTCTACAAAATTTATGATGTAAAGCCGTAATCAATGGATTAGGCCCTTCGTTCCTCAGAACGGGGGCTTTTTGCTTTGAACATTTACGAATACGCATCTCATAATATAGAAAGGCCTTCTCTAAGCAGTTGCTGCTGAAGAGAAAGCCCTTGTAAGTTAAGTATAGGGAAAAGCTGCTATCTGCTGTATTTGCCAGCAAGTTGCTGCTCAGCAATTTGGACGAGACGACGAGTGATGTTACCTCCGATTGCGCCGGTATCACGGGTAGCCATGTAGCCATAATAGCCATCCTGAGGAATTTGGATGCCCAATTCTTGAGCAACTTCATATTTCAATTGATCTAGAGCCGCCGTAGCTTGTGGAACAACTAAGGAGTTACTGCTGCGAGATTGTCCTGTAGCCATCTGTTATCACCTCCAGTAATAGGTAGTATAAACTTTTTGACAAATTCTACTCATCGAATTATTGAAAATTTTGATCGCTTGCAGTAGTGTTCAAGGCATGAGATATCTCTCTTTGCTATAATGAATAAATCGAACAATGGAGGGTGAGGTGGAAGCATGTTTGATCTATCCGTAAAGGGTTGGTCTTTAGATAAAGATTTACAAATTATTCAAGCAGATGTGCAACTGACCGTAGAGGGCAATATCGTTGTTGATGAACCGCTTTGTGTGGACGTAGGCTTGCCAGCATTTCTATACAGCGCGCTTCACGATACAAAGCCGAATCGTTTCGCACCTGCGGATCAATGGGAACGGATGCCGTTCTTTGTTTGCGGTTGCGGAGATCCTGAATGTCGTGGGTTCTCATTCACAGTGCGTCACTTGGACGCAAAGCAAGTAGAGCTAAGCTATGTGGAAGAGCGTGGGAACGACACCTATCGGGAGTTGGAGAGCTATATCATTCCAAGTATAGATTACAGCAAACAAATTCTTGTAATTGGGCAAGCCTTTCTTCAATATATTGAGGGACTCGATTATAGGCCCTATTTTGCCGATACAGTCAACGTTGTCTCAGAGTTGGTTGATCAAATAAAACAACAAGTACGGAGCGTGTAAGGATGGCACAAGCGAAATTTTATGTAGTTTGGGTAGGACAGCAACCTGGGATCTATCGTACATGGGCAGATTGTCAGGCGCAGACCAAAGGATATCCGCAAGCGAGATTCAAATCCTATGAATCAGAGACAGAGGCTCGTAAGGCACTAGAAAGAGGCTGGCAGAAGTCGCTTGATTTCTCGGGAAAAAGTAGTACGTCCAGTTCCACGGGCAAAACATCAGGTTCTGAAGCCGTACCAGAAGTAGATTATGATAGTATTTCTGTTGATGTTGGCTGCTCAGGTAATCCAGGTATCGTGGAATATAAAGGCGTCGATACGAGAACTGGGGAAATCATTTTCTATCAAGGCCCTATAGCGAAAGGGACGAATAATCTGGGTGAGTTTCTGGCCATCGTCCACGGCTTGGCGTATCTGCAAAAGATGGGCAGCAACAAAACCATTTATACGGATTCGGTTACTGCGTTAAGTTGGCTGCGGAAAAAAGAAGTGTCGACGAACCTGGTGAGAGATGCTTCCACAGAAGAGATTTGGTTGCTTGTGGATCGTGCGATCAAGTGGCTTAAAACCAACTCCTATACAAACAAAATTGTGAAATGGGATACGAAGAAATGGGGAGAAATCAAAGCTGATTTCGGGCGAAAGTAGAAAAAAGTCGAAAAATTTAAAAAGTGATTGACGTGTTATCCTACTAATGCTAATATACTGAATAATAATTCCTACTAAACGACTGGGTATAATAATCCGATAGAATAGATGGGACTTTAGTTTAGCACTTGATTGGGGAGGGTAACCATGAGAAAGACGAAGTTAGTAAGTGTGTTTATTATTTTGGCCTTTGTAGCAACTTTTTTAGCAGCATGCGGACAAAAAGAGAGCAACAACGCATCGCAGACACCTGCAGCAAGCGCGAAAGCGGGGGAATCCACGAAGCCGACTGAAGCTGCTAAAACTGATTTAAGCGGAAAGAAAATTGCACTCATCATGCAATTCAATACAGGAACATTTTCCTCTCAGTATGTGGAGGGCGTGAAAGAGCAAGTCGAGAAGCTTGGCGGGAAAGTAACTGTATTCGTTGCAGATACGGACTTGGCTAAAATGGCGTCTAACCTCGATGCGGCGATTAACCAAAAGTTCGACGGTATCCTTATCGATCATGGAACGGCTGAAGCCTTGGAAGCTGGCGTGAAGAAAGCGTTGGAAAAGAAAATTCCGGTCGTTAGCTTCGATTCTATTTTAACAGTACCAGGCGTGACCTCTTTGGAACAAGGCGATCAGAAGATGGCAGAGTCAACATTGGAGCAGTTGGCTAAAGACGCTGGCGGCAAAGGAAACATTGTGAAAGTTTGGGTAGCCGGATTTGCACCGATGGAGCGTAGACAACTTGCTTACCAAGCATTCCAAAAGAAATATCCAGATATTAAAGAAGTGGCTGCTTTCGGAACGGCGAAAGATCCTGCATTAGATACGCAAACGCAAATGGAAGCGATTCTGAAGAAATATCCGAATAAAGGTGATATTACAGCGGTATGGACAGCTTGGGATGAGTTCGCTAAAGGCGCTGCTCGCGCAATCCAGCAAGCGGGACGTACAGAAATCAAAGTTTATGGTATTGACCTTAGCGATGAAGATTTGCAATTGCTGCAAGATCCGAAGAGCCCTTGGGTAGCATCCGCTGCTGTAGATCCAAAAGATATCGGACGCGTTCAAGTTCGTTATCTGTATCAAAAACTACACGGTGATCAAACACCTGAGAAAGTTGTGCTAGATCCTGTTTATGTGTCTAGAGATCAATTGCCGAAGGACAAGCAAGTGAATACGACACAGCTAAGCGAGTATGTAAAAGGTTGGGGCGGCAGTCAACAAGGTTACACAGACTGGTTGAAAGCAGCAGAAAAAAAATAACGGTCAACATGGGTCCCATCGGCTTTAAGCGATGGGACTTTCAGATTGACAGATGAGGTGTCAAGATGTCGGTGAACAATGCGCCTTTGCTACAGATGCAGGGCATATCCAAATCGTTTCCTGGCGTGAAGGCGCTGAAGGAGGTTGACTTTGATCTTCATTCTGGAGAAATCCATGCGCTGCTGGGAGCTAACGGAGCAGGGAAAAGCACCTTGATGAAAATAGTATCTGGCGCTTATACCCATGACGAGGGGCATCTATCGATTAGTGGTCTCCCTGTTGTCATACGGACACCGAAAGAGGCTATGGCGCAGGGCATTTATTGTGTTTATCAGGAAGTGGATACGGTGTTAGTGCCTGAGCTTACGGTTACGGAAAATGTCATGATGGACAGGCTGGTCCAAGGGGAAGCTTGGGTCAGCTGGCGAAAGCTACATCGTGAAGCGGAGGCCATTCTTACGAAGATCGGCGCTTCCTTCTCGGTTCGCAGCAAGATTGATGAGCTGAGTATTTCGCAGAAGCAGCTTGTACTGATTGCCAGAGCGATGGCGCACAAGGCAAAGATTATTATTTTCGATGAGCCGACAGCGCCGCTTAGTTTAGAAGAATCTGAACGGTTGTTCCAAATTATGGACAGCCTGAAGCGAGAGGGAGTAGGGCTCATTTTCATCTCCCACCGCTTGCAGGAAGTGTTCCGTATCTCCGATCGGATCACAGTGATGCGTGACGGCAGCCACGTGCTATCGCGTGCGGCTGCGAACATGGACATCGCCGGAGTCATCGAGGCGATGCTGGGTAAAACCTTCACCGAGGAGTTTCCTAAGGCCGATGTGCCCATCGGGGGCACGCTCCTCGAGGTGAAAGGGCTGCGCCGCGGCACCAAGGTGCGCGGTGTCAGCTTCTCTCTGCGCCGAGGTGAAATTCTCGGCGTCGTGGGATTGGTCGGCGCCGGTAAGACCGAGCTCAGCCGGCTGCTCTTCGGCGCTGACGTCGCGGACGGCGGCGAGATCGTACTCGCCGGGCGCAAGCTTGCGCTGCGTCAGCCGGAAGATGCCGTGCGCGCAGGCATCGCACTTGTGCCGGAGGAACGCCGCAAGCAGGGCGTTCTTGTGGAGGAGACCGTGAAGCGTAATCTGTCGCTTCCGATATTGCGCAAGCTGAGCTCGCTCGGCTTTGTGAGGCGTGGCGCAGAAAGTGCGCATGCGGCGAAAATGGTGGAGCAGCTTGGCGTGCAGCCAAATGATCCGAATCGGATCGTGAAGCATCTCAGTGGCGGCAATCAGCAGAAAGTAGCTGTCGGCAAATGGCTGCCGACGAATGCGGATGTATATATGTTTGACGAGCCGACCAAGGGTGTCGATGTTGGCGCGAAGAGCGATATATTCAGACTCATCGGCCAGCTAGCAGCAGAAGGTAAAGGTATTATTTATTTATCTTGCGAATTGAATGAGATTATTGGAATTGCCGATCGGATTTTGATTATGAGTTATGGTTCTGTTGTGAAGGAGCTCTCCCGCGCGGAGGCAACGCAGGATCTCATTTTAACGTATGCGAGCGCGGGGGAGGCAGAATAGCATGAAGGAAAAAAGCTTGGACTTTTCGTTTAAATATGGCGCGTTGTTTGTGATTGCACTTGTTGTTATTGTATTTTCTATCATTAATGAGAATTTCATGACCTATGATAACATCGCCGACATTCTGCGGTCGATTTCAATCGTCATGTTCGTGGCGATTGGCGTCACGTTATCGCAGATTGTTGATGGGTTTGATTTATCCGTAGGCTCGACGGTTTCCTTATCGACCGTTGCTGCAGCGGCCTTAATGGTTTGGTACGAGCAGCCTCTTGTTCTAGTCATTATTGTACCTATTCTTATCGGAGCTGTTATCGGACTTTTAAACGCTCTGCTTATCGTAAGGATTCGAATCCCCGATTTGTTGGCTACTTTGGCAGTCATGTACATCATCGGAGGCGTTCAAAAGACGTTTACGAAAGGCTTTTCTATTTATAACAATATGAGATTTCAAGATGGAACCGTAGCGAAAGGGAAATTTACGCCTGAATTTCTTTGGATTGGACAAGGGAAGCTGCTGGGTGTGCCTGTCCCGGTTATTCTTATGATTGTTGCTGTGATTGCGGTACATATTTTCTTGACCTATACGCGTTGGGGACGGCAATTGTACATCACAGGCGGCAATCGTGAAGCGGCTCGTCTCTCCGGGATTTCTGTGAACAAAATTCGTTTAGCAGCCTACGTGCTTTCCGGTATCTTCGCTGCATTTGGCGGCATTCTGTATGCTTCACGCGTGGGTTCAGGTCAAATTGATGCTGGCGCTCCGCTTTTAATGGAAGCTGTGGCTTCTGTGTTCGTTGGTTATTCCGTGCTTGGCGCAGGCAAGCCGAATGTGATTGGTACGTTTTTTGGCGCTGTGCTGATCGGCGTGCTGCTCAATGGTTTAACGATGTTGAACGTGCCTTATTTTGGCTTTGATATTGTCAAAGGCGGGGTGTTAGTGCTTGCATTGGCAATTACGTTCGTTCATTTGAATCGTCGGAAAGCGTAATAGCTGTTGATCAATGATTATCCACCTGATACCGCATGAAGTCGTTGAACTACGGTCTTCCATGTGGTATTTCTTTACATATTTGGTACGTTGACGCGGGAACACACTAAAGGGAGATAAAACAAAAAAAGTGTGGTATGATAGATTCATTATTTGCGAAAAGAAACGAAATTTAGGAGGAACAAGAATGGCTAATCCAAAACAGCGTAGCGATATGATTAAAAAAGGATTCGACCGCGCTCCGCATCGCAGTTTGTTGCGTGCAGCCGGCGTTAAAGAGGAAGATTTCGGCAAACCATTTATTGCGGTTTGTAACTCTTATATAGACATTATTCCCGGCCACGTCCACTTGCAGGAGTTCGGCAAGCTGGTTAAAGAAGCGATCCGTGAAGCAGGCGGGGTTCCTTTCGAGTTCAATACGATTGGTGTCGACGATGGTATCGCGATGGGACATATCGGTATGCGTTATTCCCTGCCCAGTCGTGAAATTATTGCAGATTCCTTGGAAACTGTTGTAAACGCGCACTGGTTTGATGGCCTAATTTGTATTCCTAACTGTGATAAAATTACACCAGGCATGATTATGGGTGCTCTCCGTGTTAACATCCCAACGATGTTAGTGAGCGGCGGCCCGATGAAAGCCGGTAAAGATAAAAATGGTAAATCTATTTCTTTATCTTCCGTATTCGAAGGCGTTGGAGCGTTCCAAGCTGGTAAATTGGACGAGGCAGGCTTAGAAGAGTTGGAACAGTACGGTTGTCCGACCTGCGGATCATGTTCCGGTATGTTTACAGCGAATTCCATGAACTGTCTAGCTGAAGGTCTTGGTCTTGCAATGCCAGGGAATGGTACGATTCTCGCAGTTGCTGAAGAGCGTAAACAATTTGTAAAAGATTGCGCGAAGCAGCTAATGGTTTTGATCGAGAAAGACATTAAGCCTCGTGATATCGTAACGATCGAAGCGATCGACAACGCGTTTGCACTGGATATGGCAATGGGCGGGTCGACGAATACCGTTCTTCATACTTTGGCCATCGCTGCAGAAGCAGGTATTGAATACCCAATCGCACGGATCAATGAAGTAGCAGAGCGTGTTCCTCACCTTGCGAAAATTGCCCCTGCGTCTGACTATCACATTGAAGATGTGCATTTGGCTGGCGGTGTGAGTGCGATTATTAATGAACTGCTCAAAAAGCCGGGCGCATTCGACGGAGATCGTATGACAGTAACAGCCAAAACGCTGCGTGAGAATGTTGCGGGCTGTGAAATCACGAATCATGAAGTTCTACGTCCAATTGATAATCCGCATAGTGAGAGAGGCGGGCTTGCTGTTCTGTTCGGTAACCTCGCTCCTGAGGGAAGTATCGTTAAGGTTGGCGCGGTTGATAAATCAGTTGGCGGCCGTCACGTTGGACCAGCGATATGCTTCAACTCGCAAGATGAAGCTCTCTATGGCATTGCTAATGGCAAGGTCAAAGAAGGCCATGTTGTTGTTATTCGTTATGAAGGTCCGAAGGGCGGACCTGGTATGCCAGAAATGCTAGCGCCAACTTCACAAATCGTAGGTATGGGACTAGGAGCTAAAGTAGCTCTGATTACAGACGGACGTTTCTCCGGGGCATCACGCGGGATCTCTATCGGTCATATGTCTCCGGAAGCGGCTGAGGGCGGACCATTAGCTTTCGTTGTAGATGGCGATATCATCGATGTGGATATGGACGGACGCAAAATTGAGCTGCAAATCAGCGATGAAGAGTTTGCTAAACGCCGTGAGAGCTGGACTGGCTTTGAACCGAAGATCCAAACAGGATATTTGGCGCGTTACACGAAAATGGTAACGAATGCTAGCGCAGGCGCAATTCTTAAATTCTAGTTAGCGTATAGGGCCTTGCAAGGAAGCAGTGGAGATGCTGCTTCTTGGCAAGGCTTCTTTATGTTAAAAAGAAGTGCTTAAATACCAGCGAACCAGCCAGCACGGTAACGGCTACAAGAATAGACAGAACGAGCACGAAGCGAGCTTTGAAAACGGAAAGCAGCATTAACGTGCTTTTGACATCAATCATCGGCCCGAATACGAGAAAAGCAAGCAGGGAGCCTGACGAAAAGGTTGTGGTAAAGGAAGAAGCGACAAAAGCATCCGTTGTCGAACAGAGAGAGAGCAGGTAGGCAAAGCCCATCATGAATACATGAGATATAAAGGGACCTTGACCGATTGCGGTTAGGCTGTCTTTGGCAACGAAGGTTTGAATGAGCGCAGTGAGTAAAGCGCCAAGCATTAAATATTTTCCCATTTCAACCAATTCGGAGGTTCCATGACTAAGCATAATGGATAAGCGTCCGCCACTATGGCTATGACCATGATGAACGTGGTCATGGTCATGGTCATGTACATAGTCGTGATTGTGTACATGACGGTAATTATTATTTTGGTCAAGATCGTGGCTGTCGTGGACATGGTGATGCTCATCGTCGTGTCGGTCAATGCCGTTGTGAGCGTTCTTGTGCAGCGCTGGAGTGTGATCGCGATGGGAATCCGCCGCGTGGTTCTGTGCGGCGTGACGCAGAGGGTTGCTCTTTAAAAAGCGGGTTAGCGCAAAGCCGATTACAAGGGCAACTGCGAAGGTGAGACCCATACGGGAGTAAGCCATCGATGGCGAGCTGCGAAAGGCCATGTAGGTTGATGCGAATACAATCGGATTGAGGATTGGCCCGACAAGAATGAAGATGACGGCAATATAGATAGGCATTCCTTTCTTCATTAGACGGCGAACAAATGGGATCATCCCACATTCACAGAGTGGGAACATGATGCCGAGCAGGCAAGCGAATAGTACGCCTCCAAGCGGATGCTTTGGCGTCATACGGCGAATGAATGCCTCGGGAATGTAGTTTTCTACGACGGTGGATAGGACAATACCGAGCAGCATGAAGGGAAGAGCGTCGAGGAAGATGCCCATAAATGAATGAAATATAAGCATGAATTCATGAGCGAGTAAGGTAAGGTCAGGAAGTTGTCTCGTTGTCAGGATTAAGATTAACAAAAGCACACATAGGGCAGTGGTGACAGGAACGCTCCACCGATATAAAGTTGAAGCCAATTTGCATTACCCCTTTGTCCCAAGGATTTAATCTGTTTCTATCCTATGTGGCAAGAGTGTAGGATAGGACAACTTGCTTTATTGACATTGCAAGGGGAGGGTGTATAATGATAGAAAATCAGTAAGTGATGACAGGAACAAGTAAACTTGAGTCCCCTTTCTCAGAGAGCCGGTGGATGGTGTGAACCGGTGAAACGAACAAGTTGAATGGATCCTTGAGCTTGAGGCTGAACGCAGATGAAGGTTACCGGACCTAGGCCGGATTAGTGATCCTCTTCTGTCCAAGTATGCTAAACGGCAGCTCCCCGTTATCGGAGTCTGAAGGTCGCTTTTGTGCATGTAATCTTGCATATTAGAGGCAAATTAGGGTGGTACCACGGTTTCTCGTCCCTTGCGGAGAGAGGCTTTTTGTGTTTTCTGAATATGCCGAAACGGCTTGTTCGTATTTAAAGTAGATGATTATATAGGAGGATACCAAGATGAAAAGAGTATTATCAGGCATGCAGTCTAGCGGCCAACTGACGATTGGTAACTATATTGGCGCTTTGCGCAACTACGTGAAGCTTCAGCACTTACATCAATGTTTTTTTATGGTCGTGGATATGCACGCCATTACAGTTCCTCAGGAGCCGGCAGCGCTGCGAGAACAAACAGAATCCGCAGCGGCCCTCTATGTAGCAGCAGGCTTGGATCCGAATAAAGCATCCATTTTCCTACAATCTCACGTGCACGCTCATGCCGAGCTTGGATGGATCATGACGACCTTAACCAACATGGGCGAGCTAGAGCGGATGACACAGTTCAAAGACAAATCCGAAGGAAAAGAATCCGTAGGTGCAGGTTTGTTTACGTACCCATCTCTGATGGCAGCTGACATCTTGTTGTACAACGCTGATCTGATTCCAGTTGGGGATGACCAGAAGCAGCATTTAGAGCTCACGCGTGATTTGGCGAATCGGTTTAACAATCGATTTGGCGAAATGTTCACAATGCCTCAGCCTTACACGCCTGAGATCGGAGCGCGAATTATGTCTCTTGACGATGCTTCGAAGAAAATGAGCAAGAGCAGCCCGAACGCAGCAAGCTTCATAGGGATGCTTGACGAGCCGGACGTTATTCGCAAGAAGCTCAGCCGCGCGGTGACGGACTCTGGGCGCGAAGTGCAATATGATCCGCAGAACAAGCGCGAAGTCAGTAATTTGATGAGCATCTACTCACATTTTGCGGATATGAGCATTGCCGAGATTGAAGCAAAATATGAAGGCCAAGGTTATGGGCCATTTAAAAAGGATTTAGCAGAGCACCTTGTTGCCGTGTTGGAGCCGATCCAAATACGTTACCGTGAGATTCGAAGCTCAGGCGAGATTCATGATGTGCTGAAAAAAGGCGCGCAAGAAGCTGCTGAGATTGCAAATCAAACGTTACTTGAAGTGAAGAAACGGATGGGTTTCGTTTTGTAATAGAGTGACAATAAAAGGAGCGTGAACAGTTGGATAAGCTGTTTGCGCTCCTTTTGCGTTAGTAGGTCACGATTCACAAATTGACGGATGTTTTCATTTGGTCGGTTTGTGCAACTTTGTAATAAATATTTTCATACTGCTCGACAATAGTAGCCGCAGAGAATTGCGAGCGGGCGCGCTGCATGCCAGCTAGGGAGAACTCGCTGTAAAGCTGCGGATTGCTTAAAAGCTGAATGGCGTACGCGGCCATTAGCTTCGTATCGCCAACAGGAGCGAGAAATCCATCGATGCCATGCTTAACGACCTCAGGAATACCGCCTGCGTCGGAACCAATCGTAGGAACGCCAGCAGCCATGGCTTCAAGAGCGACTAAGCCAAAGCTTTCTTTCTCTGAGGGAAGCAGAAGCAAATCGGCGAGCCCGATCACTTCGGCGACGTTATTTTGCTTGCCAAGGTAGTGGACTCGGTTCGTCAGCCCGAGTTCTTTCACGCGGTTGACCGTTTTGGCCAGTTCAGGGCCTTCTCCAACAAAGATGAGGTGAGAAGGCATTTGAACATTGACGTCAGCGAAAATATCAATCACGTCACAGATCCGTTTGACGGGTCGGAAATTTGACATATGCAGCATAATTTTCTCATGAGGCTGAGCGAATTGAGCGCGCAGCTGCGGATTCGCGGGCGCTATGTAGTCGCGGGGATCGACGAAGTTGTAGACTAATTCGATCGGTTTTTCTACAGACAGCACTTCATAGGTTTCCGTGATTAAGTCTTGGGAGACAGCGGTCACGGCATCGCTCTCATGAATGGCCATGCGGATCAAATCGCGCAGTGAAGGATCATGGCCTAAGATCGTAATATCTGTGCCATGCAGTGTTGTAACGACCTTCAGATGCTGACCCACCATTTGCTTGGCTAAATAAGCACATATGGCGTGCGGTACTGCATAGTGGACATGCAAGAGGTCCAAGTTCTCTTGCTTGGCGACTTGGGCCAACTTGTTGGCAAGCGCTAGATCGTAGGGGGGGTAACGAAACACATAATAATCACTAACTTCGACTTCATGGAAAAAAATGTTGGGATGAAATTGGCCAAGTCGAAAGGGCATCCGATCCGTAATGAAATGGACCTCATGACCTCTTTCGGCAAGCATTTTCCCAAGCTCTGTAGCCACAACTCCGGATCCGCCAAGTGTCGGGTAACAGGAAATTCCGATTTTTAGCAACGGATTCACCTCGTGGTTTACAAATTATTAAAACTATTTCTAAAATAATATATTTTCATTTTGGTAATAAATACGATGAAAAAAAGTAGTGCGGAAAGACAACTACTTTCTTCTGTACCAGGTTCTCTAGCTAGTCATGTGAAAAGTATAGCTTTCTAGTCAAGCCTGTGTCAACGGTTCTGATTGTTCCTTTTTCGCAGCTTGGCCTTAACGACGAAGCCATATCCGATAAATCCTAAAGAAATGACTGTGAATAGGAGAATCATCCAAGGCTGTCTTAGGGCGATGAATAAGCTGATGCCAGCTAATAACAAGGTGCCGATAACAGCGAATAGAAGTGCGAGCGGTTTGCTCAAGA
This sequence comes from Paenibacillus sp. SYP-B3998, assembly GCF_010820665.1. GTDB lineage: Bacteria > Bacillota > Bacilli > Paenibacillales > NBRC-103111 > Paenibacillus_E. The sequence continues at coordinate 136,670 of NZ_JAAIKC010000009.1, forward strand.
ATGTCACCTGCTTTCTTCAATTAAACGTATTCTTCTTATTTTAAACTTTTTTTATCGCTGTGCATATAATTTCATTTCCTCCACATACTATCTTTGCAAGCTTGCAAATACATCAAAGATTATAGCTGACTGAAAGGAGTCTGATCCTTATGGGTACAGGACAATCTCGTAGTAGTAACACGCTGGTAGTTCCACAAGCCACTCAAGCTTTAGATCAATTGAAATATGAGGTTGCTCAAGAACTGGGCATCCAAATTCCTCAAGACGGTTACTATGGTTACATGGCGACTCGTGACACCGGCGCAATCGGTGGTAACATTACTCGTCGCTTGGTGCAAATCGCCGAGCAAACATTAGCAGGTGGCCAAGGGAATCTCCGTTAATTTGATGTAAACCTATAAGCCCAGGGGATGATTCCTCTGGGCTTTTGTAGTTCCTTCAATGTATAGAATAGAAAAAATGACGCGTTAGCTTGACAACGCGTCATTTTCTTTAGTATAAATCGACTCGCAGTTTTTTCTCCAGACGAGAATCGTTAACCCAACCTACATAAGAATCGAGCGTTTGATAATTGTGATCCATCAAGAGAACAGCGACGAAAGGATACTGTTTACGATGACGGTACCTGACGTCAGCCCATCTGACTTCATAGCCCCAACGATGCTCTTTGATTTCTGCGCAAGCATAGGAAGAGAAGTAGAGCAGAGCTTGAATATCCTCATGGTTCTTGGAGGCCTCAATCGCCGGATGGCTTTCGTTTTTGACAGTGTCGATCCATTTTAATTTTAAGTTGCGCATTTCCCCTAGCTGGTAGCTGCCATCCGTTCTACGTTTGACGACGTTCCAGACGTACAGATTGAAGGTTACGATGAGCGTATATTTATCGCCGGGTTGATAGGTGGGGTCTTTACGATAGAGTCCCTTTTCAAGTATATAATGGTCTAGAGAGCGCCAAATGTAATAAAGCGCAATAATGATGTACAACGTGGGGAAGATGTGTTTCGGACTTGCAACATGAAACGACCACATGAAAATCGCAGCGAGATGACTGATAAAGATAAAAGGGTCGAAGATGTGTATAATGTTCCATGACACCCATTTCTCCGTAAATGGCCTTGCGGCTTGTGTCCCATAGGTGTTGAAGCAGTCTGTGAAGACGTGAAAGCAAACGGCGATAGCGACCCACATGCCTACATGCAGAAGCGGTAGCGCATGGAAGAAGAGAGAAAGTGCACCCGTAATGAGCAGCGTCCAGAGAAGTAAGGCAGGCAATGAGTGAGAGCGACCGCGATGATTGCGAATGTAAGTCGCATTCCCCTTGAAGCGTAGCAGCCCGTCCACATCAGGAATTTGAGAACCAATAACAGTTCCGATGAAAACAGCGGTTGTTACTGTTGAATCTACGGCAATGACGGGGTCGATTTGCGACAGTCCTGCTAACCCTAATCCAATAACAAGATGTGTGCCTGTGTCCAATGGGGTTCCTCCTAAGCTGTGTTTTCTTTGTTGAAAACTTTCTTTGTAAGTATTATGTCTAGTTTACCATTTTAGAGCAAAAAATAAATCAGAGGGAGATCTAAAAATGTTCAAAGTTTTTGTGGAGTATGCCATAAAACCTGAAGGGCGGGATTCTTATCTCATCTATATGCGGGAACTTCAGAGCAGGGAAGGGCGTCTGGAACTGTTGGAAGGGACAGATCAGCCTGGACTTTTCGTTGAAATTTGGGATGGGGTTACTTATGAGGAATATGAACAAATGAAAGATGAGCGCTTGCAAGAGGCAAGTACATCAGTGGGGAAAGCCTCTTGGGGGCAGTGGATCACAGGAGGGCTAGGCAAGCTTCATATGTGGCACTTCAAACAAGTGTAGGAAGACAAAAAGCCGCGGCTCAAGTGAAACTTGAGCCGCGGCTTTTGGTTATGTTGCACTTATCTGGGAATGGGAATCTGGCCAGATGCAAATGAAGGTAAGTACTGGAGCTCTTCATCAAAAGTGATGTAATCGAGGTTAACCATGAGCAATAAGTAACGCATGCCAGTTGTAGGGTCACTAATAATGATGTGATCGCGTCCAGCAGCTTCCAATTTTCCTTTAAAGATTTTGGCGTTCCATTGGGAATTATTCTCATAGGTCATATAGATCGTTGCCATTTTACCAAGATTCAGACGGAGAATGTTTTCAATGTAGGATTCCTCAATGGGAAGCTGACCTGGAACGTTGGCTCCTGGTTGCATCGATGGTCCTGTTGATGGCAAATAAGTGCCGGTTGGTGTCGTTGGTACCATTTTATTGGTAATCGGGGTTGGAGCCGGATAAGAAGGGTATGGATAGCCGTAAGGTGCTTGATTCCCAATTCTGTAAGGGTTATTCATCATGATTGTAAATCCTCCCTAAGCTTTCAGTCGGAAAGCTATCTTTGTTTGCATTTTTTAATTCTTTTTTCAGCAATCAGCCTAATGTTTCCATGAGTCTTGATAGGCGCCAGTCGGTCTGAAATATCATAAGCTTAACTCCGACGTTGCCGACGAGTAACATACCCATCTCTCGCCATCACCCTCATCTTCGGCTCGGAGCAGACGGGCCAGAATGTTCTTATCCTCCGAAATTGCCCTGATGACCGCCATCGCTTTGTTTCACTCCCTTCTCTTCAGGTTAGAGCTGATGGGCCATTTTCATAATCATCATATTGTGCTGGCGCCTATTTGGTGACTGTTTTCGAATGCTTTTTTGGGAAAGAAAAAAAGCTCCCGAAGGAGCTTACATAGGCAGGAATTTATAGCCGACTCCCCAAACCGTTTTAATATATTTCGGCTCTTTTGGGTCAGCTTCAATTTTTTTGCGCAGGTTGGCGATATGAACATCGATGGCGCGCTCCGTTACGTAGGTATCAAATCCACGTACGCGATTTAACAGCTCTTCTCGGCTATACACGCGGCCTTGATTTTGCCAGAGCAGCTTCATGATCTCAAACTCAGAGAACGTCGTTTCAATAACTTTGTTATGAACGAATAGGCATCTTTTCTCGAGATCCAGCCTAACCATTTGCTGGGTTTGGACAGTTGAGGCGATTTGGGAGGGAGGAAATGATTGTGAACGCCTTAATAAGGCCTGTACTCTCGCAGCGAGCTCCCGCATGGAAAATGGTTTACATAAATAATCATCTGCACCTGTTTGCAACCCTTTAACGCGGTCGGAAACTTCACTTTTTGCTGAAATCATGAGAATAGGAACAGTAGAAACACTTCGGAAGAAGCTGCAAAGCTGTATACCATCAACGTCAGGAAGCATAATATCAAGCACGATCATATCGGGGATAAATTCATGAAAGAGCTGTTCTCCTTGCCTTCCGTTCTCCGCTCGCTTCACTTCATACCCATCTTCATACAAATAAATGGCCATCATTTCGCCAATGCTTAAATCATCTTCAATAATCAAAATTTTAGACATAAACGTCTCCCTCCTTTTCCTTCAAAAGGTTCGGTGCTCGGGTATGCCAGACGCAATTCGATCCTAATGTACTCATGTTATCATTATCCATTTTGTGACGTCCAGTTTTAACAAGCCAAATGATAAATCATACAATTAAGAAGATTTCGAACTTGCTCGATCGCTTAAATGTCATGTCCAACCCCCTTATGTCTACGGGCAAGTATGGTTTAGTTGTTACAGTTTTGGGAACGTATGCGCGGGAGCCTGCGACATGCTAGCGACAGTCTGGAATGACATACGCCGCAGGCTATTATCTTTAACCCCATTAAGGGTGAGTAAATAATAGGATCATTTGACAAGCCTTGGGCTCCTTTTTGTATGGGATCGAATGGGGAGATCATTTTCCACGCATACTGGTAGGAGAATCGACAATATGATGACAACTAGCTGGACTTCATTGTCAAACGGTGTTTGGGTTGGTATGATGAGAATGTTCATCAATTCGATTTGCTCGGAAGTAAGACATACAGGAGGGCAATTACTTGGAAAATCAAATTAGCTACGAATCCGCTTCGAGCGCTTCGCCAAAAGCATCGGAATTAGTAGAGAATAGTACGGATTCGGTAGAGCCAGTGACGTTGAAAGACTTTTATCGCTTGGTTAAACCAGGTATTATTTATTCGAACTTAATGACGGCATTTGCCGGTTATTGGGTAGCAGCCCATTGGCAAGTGACTTGGACGCATCTTATTATAACCATGCTGGGCATAGCGCTCGTGATGGCAGGCGGTACGGTACTTAATAACTACTTAGACCGTGAAATGGACGCCAAGATGGAACGTACGAAGAATAGAGCTCTTCCTAGCGGGAGAATGAGCGCGAATGTCGTTCTTAGGTACGGAATTACACTTGGAGTGATCGGTTTAGCGGTCTTGTACTTCGGAGCGAATTCTCCGCTGGCGGCGCTCGTAGGACTTATTGGATTGTTCCTTTATGTATGGCTCTATACTGCTTGGTTCAAAAGAACCTCCGTATGGAGTACGTTCGTAGGTGCATTCTCCGGTGCGACACCACCACTTATTGGATATGTCGCGGTTAGCGGAACCATTGATGTGGGAGGTCTTCTGCTCTTCGCCTTTCTGTTTCTATGGCAGCCGCCTCACTTTTGGGCACTCGGTATTCGCCGCATGGAAGAGTATCGTGCTGCAGGGTTCCCATTGCTTCCCGTTGTGAAAGGTTCATATATCACCAAAATTAGCATGATTCGCTACATTGTTTTGTTAGTTCCCGTAACGGTGATGCTGACTGCTTTCGGTTATGTGGGCTATTTATTCTTGTTCGGTTCGACGATTTTGGGTTTGATCTGGGCTTACATGAGTGTCAAGGGTTTTCAGGCTACGGGCGAGGCTGAAGTAGTATGGGCCAAACGGATATTTCTTTACTCTATTATTTATTTAACGCTTCTTTCGATCCTGATGGTGATTGATACCATGAGGATTAGCTAAATCATTGTTGCATCTTGCGAATCCCATGGCGACATGGGATTTTCTTTTAACGTCATTATATACATAAAGCGAGGGAGTTAATGATGAGTACTTTTTTTCAAAAAAATTGGTTTAAGCTTGCAATTGGAGCTATCTTGATTGCTATGATTGCTTCATTTGCCTATAAGCTGTGGTTTACAGACGGAGCGCCGGATGAGCGATTGAAGGCGATGAAGCAAGCTCCTTCTTTTCAATTGCAGGATCTAGACGGTAAAGCTGTTTCTTCTAAAGATATGGATGGAAAGGTAAGACTTGTTTATTTCTTCTATTCCTTCTGTCCGGATGTATGCATGCCGACTTCATTCTTGCTTTCTAAAGTGCAGGATTCTTTGCAGCAAAAAGGATTGCTTGGCACTAAAGCAGAGATTGTTTCTATCTCGGTTGATCCTACGCGTGATACGCCGGAAGTTCTCAAGGAATTTGGCAGCCGTTTCGAGTCGAAGCCGGTTCCAGGCGGATGGACTTTCTTACGAGGTGATGAAGCTAAGATTCATAAGCTTGCTGAGGACTTTGGCATTATGGTTATTAAAGAGAAGGACGGGAACTTCTCGCATTCCAACGCTATTTTACTAGTAGATCCTAAAGGGATGCTCCGAAATTACTACGATGCAGGTAATCCGGAGCTTGATGTAGACCATATTGTTAAAGATGTGGTTACGTTATCCAAAGGAAAGTAAGCGTCTTTAAATCGAATTTAAATATTTATTCAAAAGCAGGGTCTGGAGCAGGGTATATGATATACGCTTCCAGTCCTGCTTTTTCTAATTGCTGAATGAGATATTCCTCGGGTGTGCCTTCAACTCCTGCATATCCTTTTCGCGTATAAATTTGTTCGGCATCAGGGAAGGTATCGCATAGGAGACCGCGGATTTTTTTGCCAGAAGCGTCGTTGTCCGTAAATAAATAGACTTGTTTGTCTCCTACCTTCTTTCTCAAATCTTCAAGTGTTGTTGAACTCGGAGTGCCGAACGTGCATAGAATCGTGATTTGCTCTTGGATGACGCGCTTTAAACGGCTTTTGTCGTTTTTTCCTTCTACAATAATGACAATCGACATGCGAACCCCTCGTTTCAAGTTCTTTTTTTGTAGTATAACCACTTTTAACGAGTGTTCCAAGCTATTATTCGACGAAGGAGTATCGCATACAACCGTGATTTCCCGGGAAATGACATACATTGACAGCGCTAAAAACGGCTTGAAAGACTCAAGCCGTTTATGATTCATGTTATGTTTAAATCGTCACAGGAACTTTAAATGTACGCAGGGGTAGTAACGAAAGTGCTAACATTAAGATGAAAAAAGCGATGAAGTAGGAAGAGATATGATCTCGCAGCTGTCCAGCCAACATAGGACCGAAAAAGGCTCCAATGGAATATGAAATGGAGAGCAGAGAAAATACGCGACCGTAACGATTACTGCTTGTAATACTTGCAAGAAGCGCAGCTAAGGAAGGGAAAATGATTCCCTTGGCCATCCCAATCATGAAGAGCGATACGGATAGGGGAATTGGCCAATTGATTGCTAGACCGAAGAAAACAATTGCGAGTGATAAGCTGCCGCCGACGGTGCGAATAAAGGGAGAGATTTTATTTAAAAACCATAAGCTGATTGTTAAGAGCGCACCAAGGCTGACTAAGGTGAAAAATACACCAGAGGTTAAAATAGAGCCGCGCGCTGCTTGCATGAGAGGGAGTTCGAAAAATAGAATACCCTGCGAGCAGGAAAGGGCAACTGGGATGAGAAAGAACAACCAGGGAATGGAGAAAGCTGAGGTCGATTCGAGTTCTCCGCCTAAGATGGCATGACCATGGTGATCTAGCAACGCTGATTTGTCCAAGGTGTGTTCCAGGCTCCGATTCTCTTTTACGCCGAATATAGCAAGAATGCCTGTCACGATGAGGATCCAACCAAGTACGGAGAAGGCGGTACTGAAGCCAATTTTGGCAACCAATAGAGCGCCAGCGGCAGGTGAAACGACAGAAGCCAACGTATGCACTAGGCCATTGCCTGTCATAAGCTTGCTTTGATGAACGCGGTCACGGGCAATTCGGGCCAATAAGGATAAGCAGGCTGGCGATAGGAAGGCCAACACGAACCCGCTAATGGAGCGAATATACAGCAAATGCCATGGATCTTTGACGTTAGATTGAAAAAGCAGGATAATCCCTGCTACAATCAGGCTGAAGACAATGAAAAATTTGCTGCCGTATTTGTCCACGCCATATCCTGCGATCAGATTTCCTGGCAGATGGGTAATGGAATACACCCCCATAATCAAGCCGATAAATGAAGGTGCTGCGCCTAGAGATAAGGCAAAGGGGGATAAAATGGGATATTGTGCGTGTAAATCAAAAAAAGCGACAAACATAAACAAGTACAACCAGATCGCTGTTCGCATGTCTCACCGCCTACCTTATAGTCTTGTCTCTTCTTAAGATGTACGCTGCTCGTCCTGCGGTTATGACCTTTCCGTATAAATGACACAATTAAAGTTAGGAGGCCAAAAGTTGGACGCTTATGTCATCATGCTGCTGACAGCTGTTGCTGTATTCCTTGTTTTTCGTTTAAGACAATCATTTCGCAAAACGAGAGGGCAACTGGATAAAACCGAGGAAATCCAAAATAAGCTCGCACAATTAAGGAAAAAAAGAGATGAAGAATAACGAGTCCATGTAGTATGATAGGAATGAACTTTTTATTAGGAGGGCGTTTAATTTTGGATCAATGGATTTCTTTTGCTCAAGATCGTTGGTATTTAATTGTAGCAGCTGTCATTGTGCTTTTTATTGTCATCGGAATCGTGAAAACGGTTGTAAAATGGATTCTTATCCTTGTGATTGTAGGGGCATTAGTATTATATGGGGCCAATTATAAGGATAAACTGCAAGATATAGGTGCCAGTGTAGTGACGCAAGTGGGCGATGAAGTGAAGGAGAAAGCGTTGAGCGCTTTAACATCGGAAGCGAAGGATGCCCAGTTCAAAGCGAATCCGGATGGCTCCTTCCTCATTACAACGAAGAGTTTGAAGGTAGAGGGTAAAGCCGGAACGGATGAAGTGCAAGTAACCTTTTTGGGTAAAACCTTCAAGATGAACGCAACCGCAGCTATTAACGCATTTATTGAACAAGCTCAAAAGAGCGCTAAGTCTTAGGAGGAGAATCATGACGGATATGACTTGGACGCAAGGTCTTTCATTCAATCTCATATCGATCGTGATCGTACTTACGTTTGCAGGCTCGATTATCCAGGGTTTTTTTCAAGGAGGATCTGGTTCAGCCAAGCGCCTCATCTCGATGTTGGTAGAAGCTATCATTGTAATCCTCTCAATGTTTTTAGCATGGCGTGGTGTTTTGTTGATTTCACCTCTGATTCAAACCTGGTTGAAGGGACAAAACTTGCAAATCCCGATCGGCGATATTGGGTTGATGAAGCAGCTCTACTTTACGTGTATGACAAGTATTAGAGATTTTCCGCTATTGCGGTTCGGTGTTGTATTTCTATTGGGTTATATGATCGTCAAGCATGTGCTTAATCTCTTGTCTGATCCTTGGGTTGGTCATTGGCTGGCTAGACGCAGCGTGAATGAGCCTCGGAATCGCTCGTTTATTAGCTCTATAACTGGTGGAATGATTGGTTCTATTGCGGGATTTGCCAGAGCTCTTATGTTTATCGCTATATTATTTATTTATGTGACGCTGTTTCCTCATTCCTTAGTTACACCTTATATTGAATCATCACAGCTGTATCAAAAAGGGGCTAAAGAAGTGATTTCACCGTTTACCGGTGATTTTATTGCCGATAAAGCGCCTGTGTTTACACGGGCAGTAGAGCAGGAATTCACGAATATTCTCCAACGGAAATATGAGGTTCTGGATGCCAAAATTCCAGAAAATATTTCGGATGCTGCCTTAGAAGTGACTGCAAGAGGTAAAACGGACGAAGAGAAGGCCGAATTGTTGTATAAATGGGTCGGAACCAGGGTTCAGTATGACTGGGATAAGGTGAAGCTTTATGAGGAACAACGAATTTGGAAGGAGCAAACACCTGAGGATACGTTTAATTCGCACAAAGGTGTATGTATTGACTACTCCCGTTTGTATGCCCTCATGGCCAGATCGGCTGGTCTTGATGTGAAGGTCGTGACTGGGCTTGGTTATGATGGCCAAGGCAGCTATGGACCTCATGCGTGGAACGAAGTGTATTTGAAGGAGACTGACCGTTGGGTACCGCTGGATTCAACGTGGGTGGCGAGCGGAGGTAATTGGTTCAATCCCCCTAACTTTGATCAAACGCATATTAAAGAAGCATGAGAAAGATCAGCTTCACCTATAGAAGTCATTCCTTGGACGAGAAAAGGAGATGGCTTCTTTTTTCTTCCTTAGTAAATGTGGTAAACTGAAATAGGCAGTTTAATGATATGAGGGAGAATTTATGCGTAAACCACTTCAACAATACCAAATGATTTATTTTGATGCAGGGGACACCTTGCTTACCATTCCGGCTGCTCAAACCATTTTGAAGCAATATTTGCAATTGCGTTATTTGGACAGGGACGAGACTCATATTAGTGAACTTTTTACAGAAGCATTTCGTCTATTTTACTATGTAAATAAGCAAGATTCGTTCGAAGCATGCACCCCTGACTCAGATCGTGAATTTTGGGTGAATCTATATAAATATGTCCTGCATAAATTGGGGATTCACGAAGAATGGACGGAAAGCGAGATTCATGCTTGCTGTCATGAGCTTTATGACATCTATACAGCACCTGAATATTACGAGCTGTTTGATGATGTGAAACCATGCTTAGAGCGCTTGCAACGTATGGGCTTTAGGATGGGAATCGTCAGCAACTTTGCCCCGACACTCAAAACGATTCTTGAAAGCAAAGGTATACTACACTATTTTGAACCGGTTATTGTGTCAACGGAAGTCGGCTTGGAGAAGCCGGACCCGGCTATTTTTCAGTTAGCATTGAATCAGGCAGAACTAAAACCAGAGAACATTCTTTATATAGGTGATCATGAGACGAACGATATATGGGCTCCAAATCAAGTGGGTATCGATGCGGTTCGGATTCTTCGGTATTCTTATCACACGGGAGAAGGCATACACTCTTTACTGGAATTGTTCGACAACCAGGTAAAAGGCTGAGAAAGGAATTGAGAACCGATGAAGTCGTCCATGATGGATGATCCGAAGAAAAATGAAATTACCAAAAAGCGACACTTTTCATTTCGGATCAATATTTTTTTCTTTTTAACCTTTGTGCTATTTTCCATTTTGATCGTACGGTTGGCCATTCTTCAATTCGTGCAAGCGAAAGATCTGAAAGCAGCAGAGAATACAAATACGAATCAAACGACGAAGATCGCTCCGATTCGCGGCAATATTTATGATTCAGCCCGTTCACCGATCGCGTACACGATTCCTGTACAGTCGTTATTTTTCCGAATTGAGCCGTCGCAATCCAAGAAAGAAGACGAAGTGATTGGCTTAGCTTATAAGTTAAAAGAGTTGTTTGACAAGTACGGAAAGCCGGATTCCAAGAAACCGACGCCAGCCGAAATCGTACTTGCGATGGACTTAGGTTATGATATTGATAAGAAAAAGGTCAAAGACCCGAGCTATTATTGGGTACCACGTCGAATTAAATCTGATCTGTCCAAGGAAGAAATTGCGATTTTGTTGGAGCATCGCGACGATTTCAAGTGGTTGGAAGTGACGGAAGAAAGTATTCGCACCTATGAGATGGACGATGCAAGTACGATCCCAAGCACGATTGCACCTCAATTAATTGGGTACCTCAAACCTTATTCAACTGAACGAGCCAAAGACATGTATAAAGATAATCCGAACAGCAAGGGGTACCTGGATAGCGAAAATGTCGGGTTTGATGGGATTGAGCGGATGTATCAGGACGAACTTAGGGGTACAAACGGGTCGAAAGAATATCCTGTCAATGCCGCGATGAAAATTATCGGAAGAGCCAAGGTGACGGCTCCGATCAAAGGAAATAATTTGTATCTGACAATCAATAAAGATATTCAAAAAACCGCAGAAAAAGCGATTAAGGATCAGCTTGACTTCCTGCACTCCTCCTATGCAAGGAATGACTCATTTATTAAATATGGATCTAACGCGCAAGCAGGTTACGCAGTTGCAATGGAAGTAGAAACAGGCCGTGTAGTAACGATGGCGAACTTTCCTGACTACAACTCAAATGACTGGACCGGGGGTATTTCTCAAGCCACTCTAGATGAAATCGGTTCTTATATCTCCAACGGTTCGATAACAACGGCATATCCGAAATACACGGATAAGGAGCGGCCTAAACACCCATCTTCTATTGTGTTCATGGGCTCCACGATCAAACCGTTGTCGGTTCTGATTGGATTGACAGAGAAATTGTTCTCATCAAGAGATCCCTACAATGATAATGGTTCTTTTAGCTTCGGGAAAACGGGCAGCGCAAGTACGATTACAAACTCAGGCAAGGCGGCTTATGGTACGTTGTATGCGGACTCTGCCATCGAGCATTCATCAAATACGTATATGTCTGCGATGGTTGGCCTTCCCTTTTATTCGAAATATGGCGGAGAAAATCCAGCCGTTACGGATAAATGGGCTGAATATTTAGCCAAATTCGGTATTGGTGTCAAGACAGGGAGCGGCCTACCAGGAGAGTATGTTGGTGGTAACGATTTTATTAAAAATGCGAAGAAGGATAGTTACCAATCTGCGATGGTATATGCTTCTTGGGGGCAAAATGAGAAGACGACGACGCTGCAGCTAGCGCAATTCACGGCAACACTGGCTAGCCGCGGCAAAAGAATGAAACCCCTATTTGTTGACGAAATCCAAAGCTACGAGGGAGCGCTTGTCAAAAAAGTGGAACCGGAAGTCCTTGATGATAATTCAGCTTTATTCGCGAAGGCGGATTGGAACACGATAATCCACGGAATGAAGAGTGGTGCGGAAGGCATTGAAGAATTGCCTTATAATGTTGCACGGAAAACAGGGACGTCCACGCAAGCAGTCTCAGGCGGAACGATTGATAATGCTGTGTTTGTTGCATTCGCGCCAGTTGAGAATCCGAAATTGGCTATTGCAGTCGTAGTGCCGGAAGGCGGTTTTGGACGCTATGGAGCTTCTCCGATCGCGGCCAAAATCTTCCAGGCCTATGATGCTGCTAATGATGGCGTATTGACCAAGGCAGGCGGAGGGAAAAAGCCTTGGTAAACCGATTAGATAAAGAGAGCTTGCTGAGGCAGGCTCTTTTTTTATTTAGGAACGTCAAGCTAGGGTTAGGCATATGCTAAAATATGGCAATTAAAAGCGATTTACCCTAAAAGTTGCTCTAGGCAAACTTTTGTGCGCAAAGGAAAGGCGGTGAGCGCGTTATGAAAAGAATTCGCCTATCAGCATCGCTGAGAAGACTCATCATTACCTTTATTTTTCTATAGGAATCGGTTGAATCCTCGTATGCATCGCATTTCCAGTATGGACATCTGATATGGTATACTAATGTATCGAAAGTCCAACTGATAGATTGATGATGGCGCGGAGGAGTGAGTTTCACCATGTGTGGTATTACGGGTGTTATGTATTTTGAAGATAGAGAACCAACAATTGCGATGTTAGAACAAATGACGAATGTCATTCATCACCGAGGACCGAATGATTCCGGCTTCTGGACAGATAATCGAATTGGTCTCGGTTTCCGTAGGTTGTCGATTATCGACATCCAAGAAGGGCATCAGCCCTTAGCGAATGAAGATGATTCGGTTTGGATCATTTTTAATGGCGAAATTTATAACTATAAATCTTTACGCGGAATGCTCCAAGATCGTGGGCATCACTTCCGCACGCATAGCGATACGGAAGTGATTGTACATCTCTACGAGGAGTACGGAGAGGAATGCGTCAAATATTTACGAGGGATGTTCGGCTTCGTGATTTGGGACAAAAAGAAAAAGCAGCTGTTCGGAGCGAGAGACCATTTCGGCATTAAGCCGTTTTATTATCATGTCAATGACCGCCAGTTCTTGTTCGGCTCAGAAATCAAGAGTCTGTTGGCTGCGGATGGTATGAACCGGTTAATCCATACGGACAGCTTGCTGAACTACTTATCCTTTCAATATGTGCCTGAACCGAATACGATGTTTCACGGCATTTATAAGCTGCCTCCCGCTCATTATGTGAAAGTGAGCTTTGATGGTGAGATGTCCATACATAAGTATTGGGACCCGATGTTTGAACCGGAAGAACGTCCATTCGACGAGTACGTCGAACAAATTCGCGAAACATTGAAAGATTCGGTAGAGCATCATATGGTTAGTGATGTGGAACGCGGTTGCTTCTTGTCCAGCGGCATCGATTCTACGGCGATTGCCACGCACATGCGCAACATCGAACCGATCCGCACGTTCTCTGTTGGCTTCGAAGGAGCCAACAACGAAACGCCGATTGCGGCGCAAACGGCGGCAGCGCTAGGCACCGAGCATTATGACAAAATCATCACCCGCAATGATTTCTTCGATACGATGCCGAAGGCGATCTGGCATCAGGATGAGCCGGTCGCCGATCCTTCAGCCATTGCGCTTTATCATGTCGCGCAGCTCGCACGCGAGCACGTGACAGTGGTGTTGTCCGGCGAAGGTGCGGACGAGTTGTTCGGCGGCTATCGGATCTATCGCGAGCCAATGTCACTCGGCCCCATTTCGCGGCTGCCGCTCTCGGTCCAGCGCATGCTGAACAGCTTCGCAAGAATGCTGCCAAGCGGAATGAAAGGGCGCAACTACCTGCTGCGAGGTACGACGCCGCTTGAGGAGCGTTTCATCGGAAACGCCAAAATCTTCTCCGAGGATATGAAGGCTGAGGTGCTGCGTCTCGATAGCGAGATGCTGCGCGCTTACAAAAATCCGCTGCAAATCGCGAGCGATTACTATAACAAGACAAGACATCTCGATCCCGTCAGTCGGATGCAGTATATTGATATGAATCTATGGATGCCTGGCGATATTTTGATGAAAGCGGACAAGATGACGATGGCCCATTCGTTAGAATTACGTGTCCCTTTCTTGGACACCAAGCTATTCGACGTTGCTCGTCGAATTCCGGCGAAATACCGGATCGCAAACGGCACGACGAAGTATATTTTCCGTAAGGCGATGGAAGGGATCATTCCTGACTTCATCTTGAATCGTCCTAAGCTTGGCTTTCCTGTGCCTCTGCGTGAATGGATGCAGGGCCCGATGGGGGACATGCTTGTGGAACAAATCAAGTCAAGCGGGATTGAAGATTACATTAATACCGCTGCGGTTGAACGAATGCTGCAGAAGCATCGTAATGGGCAAGGTGATTATGCCCGTCGGATCTGGACGATCTATGTATTCGCCCTATGGCATGTGACGTTTATGGAAGAGCTGCCGAAGAAAATTCTCGCAGCATACTAAGGAGAGACAGGGGATGGAATCCATGGATTCGAGCTCATTTAAATTGATTGCACTGGACATGGACGGGACCCTATTGAACGAGGAAAAACGAATCTCTGAAGAGAATCGCGAAGCGATTCTTGCCGCGCTGAAAGCAGGAAAGACGGTTATTATGTCCACAGGACGCGGTGTGCAGAGCGCTATGCCTTACGTGAAGGAGCTAGGGCTTTGCACCCCCATCGTTGCCGTGAACGGCAGCGAGGTGTGGGAATCGCCAGACAAGCTGCTTAGCCGTACGCTGCTTGAAGCGGAAACGGTACATCGTTTGCACGCGTTAGCGTTGGAGCATGACTCGTGGTGGTGGGCCTACGCTGTGGAAGGTATTTTCAACCGTGAGAGCGAGTCTATGGACATTGATCATCTAAATTGGTTGAAATTCGGCTACTACACCGAAAATCTCGAAAAACTGGCGTTGATTCGAACAACGGTAGCAGGTTGGGGCATTCTTGAAATAACGAATTCGCATCCGTGCAACATCGAGTTGAATCCACGGGGCGTAAGCAAAGCAAGCGGAGTGGAAGCCGTGTGTCAGCTTCTTAACATCACGATGTCCGAAGTTATTGCTATGGGTGATAGCGAGAACGATATCTCGATGATTCGAGCTGCGGGCTTAGGAGTCGCTATGGGAAATGCACAAGAGGAAGTTAAACGAGTTGCTGACCTCACAACGCTTACCAACGAAGAGCATGCGGTGGCTAAGGTCATTCATGACTATTTGTTAACACCGTAGTATTCATATCTGTATGTTTGGAGGGAGATGCTGAACATGGTTGTTTTAGGCTGGGTTTTGGTTATCCTATTATTTGTGGTAGGTATGATTGGTGCCGTTTATCCTGTGCTGCCGGGTGTATTGGCAATTTACGGAGCTTTTTTCCTATATGGTTGGCTGGTTAGTTTTGAACCATTTGGTATCTGGTTTTGGCTCATCCAATCGATAATTGTTCTCATTATTATCGTGGCAGATTACGCAGTAAGCGCGCTAGGGGTGAAAAAGTTTGGAGGCTCCAAAGCATCTGTAATTGGAAGCACGATTGGCTTAATTATTGGCCCTTTCGTTATTCCGGCTTTCGGCTTGATTATCGGCCCATTTTTGGGCGCTGTGATTGGCGAACTGATTATCGGTACGGAGTGGAAAAAGGCGTTCAGCGCCGGAATTGGTTCCGTACTTGGATTTTTCTCCAGTCTAGTGGTCAAAATCGTGCTGCAGCTGCTTATGATCATCCTCTTCTTCATCTGGGTCTTTTATCACTAAAAAGAAGTTACCGTTAAAGGCAAGCCTAGTAAGCAACCTACAAGGAGGCTCTCGCTATGATACGTGTTACGGTATGGAATGAAAATCTGCATGAACAAACACACAAAGAGGTGCAAGAGATTTATCCTAAGGGGATTCATGTTGCTATTGCCGAGGGTATTGCCAGCTCTGAGTTCGAAGTTCGTACCGCTACACTGGATCAGCCTGAACATGGACTAACGCAAGAGGTGCTCGATCAAACAGATGTCCTTATTTGGTGGGGGCACATGGGCCATGACAAAGTCGCTGATGAAATCGTGGATCGTGTACAGATGAGAGTGTGGCAGGGGATGGGTATCATTGTGCTGCATTCGGGTCACTTCTCCAAAATTTTCAAGAAGCTGATGGGCACCTCATGCGATTTAAAGTGGCGGGAAGCAAACGAGAAGGAACGGATTTGGGTCGTTGATCCTGCCCATCCAATTGCTGAAGGATTAGATCAGTATTTTGAACTGGAGCATGAAGAAATGTATGGCGAGCACTTCGACATACCGGCTCCTGACGAATTGATCTTTGTTTCTTGGTTCGAAGGCGGGGAAGTATTTCGCAGTGGCTGCACCTATCATCGTGGGAATGGGAAAGTATTTTATTTCCGGCCCGGTCATGAAACCCACCCAACCTACTATAACAAAAATGTGCTCAAAGTAATTTCCAACGGCGTCAAATGGGCTGCGCCTATCCATGGGGTTCGCCATTATTACGGCAATCACAAGCCATTGGAACAGATTAAAGTGTAAGAAGAGAGAAGGAACGGACGTTGACGAAAGAAACGAAAGATTCTCTGGTAAAAGGAACCCTCATTCTAACCGTGGCCGCGCTTATAGCGCGGTTTCTCGGCGTTTTTCAGCGAATTCCGCTGGTGCAATTGCTCCATGAAGAAGGAATGGGAAGCTATACGATTGCATTTAACTTATATTCCATATTACTCGTAGTAGCAACAGCCGGTATACCAAGCGCATTAAGTAAAATGGTGTCGGAAAAATATGCCCTTGGCCGACATGAGGAAGCCGAACGCATCTATCGCGCCTCGATTTGGTTCGCAGTCGTGGCTGGTGTCGTGATGACATCACTGCTCTATGTATTTGCTCCGCTCTATGCGGAAACGATTTCGCATGGGGGGCCAGACGCTACATTAGCTACACGAGCAATTGCTCCTGCGATGTTATTGTTCCCGCTCATTGCCATCATGCGGGGGTATTTCCAAGGTAGACGCAATATGATGCCTAATGGGATCTCGCAAGTGGTAGAACAAGTATTCAGGCTCATTACTTCCATTGCTTTGGCTTATTTCTTGTTAAACATCAGCTTGGGCTGGGGGGTTGCCGGAGCATCCTTCGGAGGCGTTATTGGCGGAGCTGCCGCGCTTGCGATCATGGTTGTTTATGCCTTAAAGCTTAAACGTAAGGACGCGCTGTCAGCTAGTGAAAGAGTTTCACGGGCAGTCACAGAGGAAACAGCAGCTACTGGGACAGGGGACACCGCTCCTGTGCTGACAAGCTATAAAGATATTTATAAAAGTCTTCTGAAACTTTCGATTCCTATTGTTGTCTTCTCCGTGGCGGTGACACTCGTCTATGCTATTGATACATCCATTATCATTCGATTATTAGAAGGAAGTATTGGCGCTTTGGAAGCGAAAGGACTTGTCGGTATTATCGGTGGACGAGCACAGTCATTGGCGGGCATCCCGATCATTCTCGCGATCGCGCTGAGCCAATCTGTCGTTCCGATCATTTCCGCCGCTTATTCTCGCAAGGATTTGAAGCAGGTGGGCACTCAGACCACGAGAGTGCTTCAGTTGGCTATTTTATCCGGGCTTCCTGCAGTCCTGACAATCAGTATCGCAGCTCGCCCGTTGGACTTCTTCTTGTTCGGACATGAGGATTCAGCCTATGGCTTAAGCCATGGACCTAACATGATCGCTCTGCTTACGCTAGGTGCGATGTTTCAAATTATCATGCAGACCTCCGGTGCTGTTCTCATGGGAATGGGGCGCATGAAGCCCTTAATGGTTCATGTGGCTGTAGGGATAGCAGTTAAGCTAGCGGGAAGCTTCCTGCTAAGCCAATGGTTTGGCATTTACGGTATTATCGCTGCAACTGGCCTTTGTTTCCTTGTCATGTCATGGCTAAATTTGCGCGTATTACGTAAAGAAGTGGAATTCACGATACTAGGACGCCGATTCATCGGACTTCTCTGTTCTGTTATCGTTATTATCGTACTTGGTCTAACCGTTGAAAGGCTTACGCACGCCTACGTACATCCATTTGCTTGGTATCGTCTTAATGAAGGTGTCAATGCTGTGCTCGTTTGTGGTTTCACAGCTGCGTTATATCCTTTGATGTTGATGCTAACTCGTGTCGTAACGAAGGAAGACGTCAAGAACTTCCCGGCGCCGCTGCAGAAGCTAATTGCCAAAGCAGGCCGATTGCTGGGTCGCTCTTAAGGAAGCTTAATTGTCTGTAAGGCGAGAATGCCGAGTTCGATTTTATTTAACGCGACGCAGGCTTCGTTCGTTAGGTCGAAGGGGATCGGCACGGCGATCGGCCGCATATGCAGCAGTGGTTTCTTAACATCAACGAACCAGTCCCCGGGCTCTACAGAGGCCAAGTTTCGATCAGGCCAGGCCTGATCGAGCGGAGGGCTATAGAACGGGGCAGCGTCTTTCTTCAATACACAACCATGAAGCCTCTCCTGATACTTTACCTCAGGAGGGGCTTTTCGTATGGGCGCATACAGATGCGGCCAATAGTCTGAGCGGGACCCCGTATGAGGAGTGGCTTCTGCGAAGCTTACCACCCCTTGAAAAACAGCCGGAATGCCAAATAAAATGGCATATAAGCTTTTTCCAAACGCGATCCGCTCGGTTAAATCTGCGAAGTTTTCTAGAATAAGCCCGGCAAGAGGCAGAGAAGGGGATGCCATGTCATGGTTAGGATCTGTGGGAGCAACAGAAGATGAGCCAAAGGGAAAGCAGACTTGGTTAAGCTGAAGCCAGGCTTGCGTTTTGAAAAGCGGCGTATGCAGGACGCTCGTTTGGTAGTGATGATTCTGCACAATGCGTTTCTCTATATAATTTTGCTCATTTATAATAAGTGAAATCGTGAGCGCAGCCGACTCCCGCTGTGTCCAAAAATCAAGCCATACCGGCTCCATCCAAGCGGAAACACCAAGAAAAGGCAGCAAATGAAACAAGCTTCGCTTTCTTTTCTTACTTTCTGCATAAAGGAGAAGCTGAGAGTAGGCATCCTTGAAAATAAGACCGTTGGCTCGTTCTAGAAAAGCAAATACATGCTCCTTTTGCTCCTCGTTCATCAAGTGGGGCAGCATGTCTCCTTGAAGATCGGTCATGCACCAACCACCATTACGTGAAACCATATGAGCTAGTAATGCCCAATGCAGCTCTGGATTTACTAGGTAGGAAGACCAGTAAGCTTTGGTGCGCGTAACGTTGTTCCGATTCTCACGTTTTGTTTTTTCTTGAATCTGCTGTAGGAGCAGCTTTTCTTCTGAAGTGAGTGGAGAACTTGCGATCCCCACTTGCTGCAGCTGAAGCTGCTGAATCCAGCTTTGCTCCAATCGCCGAATGGTTTCAGCTGGTAGAGGTATCGGTTTGAATGAATCGGTTACTTTTGTAAAATCGACGAGTGAGGCAGACTGGTGTTTAAATAGCTGGAGCAATGCATGTGGAAGCTGACCTATTTTACCGAGGATACGTCGGAAGCTTCCTGTTCCCCTGGTTTTGACGTTAGTCATCCCTTGGCCCCTCCTGTTTCCAGATTTGTTAAATCCTCGTTTCCAACTAGTGTTTGCTTATTCACTTACAGGTATGTGAGGAGGAAGCTTTTTATGGCTGTACATCCACAAACGAAAAAACATCTCACAGAGGATTAATCTGTAGAGATGTTTATTTGCATGGCTTATTAATCAATCTGATGAATCGGAGTGTTTGGGAGATTCAAGTCCTTCAGATCCTTCAGATGGGGGCGTTTCGGGTGTACTGCCTGTTAAAACAGCCTTAGGCAGCCGACCAGCGCGTTGAAGCGATTCCCGAAGCAAATACTCGATATGACCATTTACGCTGCGGAATTCATCCCCAGCCCATTGCTCCAGTGCTTCATAGAGCTTGGGATCAAGTCGCAGGGGAAAGTTTTTCTTTGGTGCCATAGTAAGAGTCCCGTTAGTACAGCGTACCGGTATTGATGACCGGGCTCGCTGAGCGGTCAGATACAATCGCAACAAGCAGATTGTTAATCATCGCCGCTTTCTTTTCTTCATCCAACTGAAGGCCCTCAGCTTCAAGCTTGGCAATAGCCATTTGCACCATGCCGACAGCACCTTCAACTATGGTCTGACGGGCAGCCAATATAGCCGATGCTTGCTGACGTTGGAGCATGGAGCTGGCAATCTCCGTTGAGTACGCGAGATGGGTGAGGCGAGATTCAATCACCTCAACCCCAGCAACAGCGAGTCGATGCTGCAGCTCAATGCTGAGCTCGGAGGCTACTTCATCGGCATTGCCTCGCAGGGAGTACCCTTCCCCCTCATAGCGGTCATACGGGTATTTGCTTGCAACGTGACGTAAAGCGGTCTCGCTTTGAATCTCAACGAATTTTTCGTAACTATCCACGTCAAACAGCGCTTTATACGTGTCGACAACTTTAAAAACGACAACAGCTGCAATTTCAATCGGATTGCCTTCCACATCATTAACTTTCAGTTTTACACTGTTAAAATTACGGATGCGAAGGGATATTTTCCGGCGGCTGGAAAAAGGAACGATTAACCAAAGACC
Organism: Paenibacillus sp. SYP-B3998; assembly: GCF_010820665.1. Taxonomy (GTDB): domain Bacteria; phylum Bacillota; class Bacilli; order Paenibacillales; family NBRC-103111; genus Paenibacillus_E. The sequence continues at coordinate 157,227 of NZ_JAAIKC010000009.1, forward strand.
ACTTTTCCGAATCGTACCTAAGTAGCTGCCGAAAAAAGTAATAACAGAAGCTTCATTTGGTTGAACAGCTGTTATGACTGAAATAAACACGAAACCAAGCACGATTAGAATAACACCGGGAACAATGAGTTCCTGAGTGAGCAGAAAAGCGCCTAGTCCAGCACCTATAATAAATAAAAACAAACCAAGAAATCCGTTTATTGACCAAGCTTTCGTTTCCTTCATAAAACCAACACTCCATTCATGTATATTGTTTTGATATTCATATGATATCACTTTTTACTTTTACTGTAAATAGGTTGAGGGAACATAGGTTTTTCTTTTACAAACCTTGACACCTTATTTCGGGCATGCTATAAGTGAATAAATTCCCTAGCAGTGAGGTGTTAGACATGCGCAAAGTATCGAATGAAAAAGAGTTTGAAGAGCAAATTTCACAATCGCTAATGACTGTAGCGGTGTTCAAAGCGACATGGTGTAAAGATTGTCATTATATCGAGCCTTTTATGCCGGATTTGGAAAAAGAGTATAAAGACCGCCTTACATTCATTGAACTGGACCGTGATGAAGTGCCAGATCTGTGCGAACAATTGAATATTCTGGGCATTCCCAGCTTCATTGCTTTCCGTGAAGGCAAAGAACTGGTGCGCTTCGTAAGTAAGCTGCGCAAGACGAAAGAAGAAATCGAGCAATTCCTGGACAGGGCTATCGAAGTGTCCGGCGCACTTGCTCAATAAGTGGCAAAATTGTTGCGAAAAAGTGGCTCCTTTGGGGCCACTTTTTCGTTCTTCGCCAGGTTAGTTGCGGTTTCGGAGCTTTGTAACATTTGCGAATGGATTTGCCCCCCATTTACGGCTATAATTGAAACGGAAAGAACCATTTCGACAAATTGATACAGAAGTCATGACATAAAAGTAGGTGCAAACATGCAAAAATGGATACCAAGATTAGCAAATCTTTCGGCTTTCGGGATGTTTCTTATCCTGGCAATGGGTGCGCTCGTGACAAAGGCTGACGCGGGCAGAGGCTGTGGAGATGAGTGGCCGCTGTGTAACGGTAAATTTGTGCCAGCACACACGATTTCCTCCTTTATCGAATACAGTCATCGATTAGTCGTGGGCATTGTAACGATCATTCTTATTGCCACGTTTTTTCTTGTGTTTCGTTATGTAAAACGCAAAGATGCCAAATGGTTCGTTACAGGAACCGTTGTTATGACACTTATTCAAGCAGCAATGGGCGCGTTGGCGGTTGTATGGCCACAATCCTCACTCGTGCTGGCGCTTCACTTTGGACTTTCATTACTTGCTTTCGCTTTTGCGCTGCTTCTTGCAATCACCTTTACACCATGGGGGCAGTATCAGCATTCGGATCGTCAGATTCGCACGGGTTTCAAGGTACTGGTATGGGGGACAGCGGTGTACAGTTACGTAGTTGTGTATCTAGGCGCCTTCGTTCGTCACACGGTTTCCTCGGGGGGATGTTCGGGCTGGCCTCTATGCAATGGGGAAGTCATTCCTGAATTGACTGGAGCAACAGGCATTGTATTTGCGCACCGTATAGCTGCCTTACTGTTGTTTTTCTTCATTTTGCTGCTCTATTTGCAGGCCAAACGTCAATATAACGCTTCAGACAAATTGGTTTTTGGAAGCAAGTGGTCGCTCATTCTTGTTCTTGTTCAAATTGTTAGCGGGGCGATTGTGACCTGGTCGATGGGAAATGAAGTGGCCTATTTATTTACAGCAATGATTCATGCCATGATTGTTGCTTGCATGTTTGGATTCTTATGTTATTTATGCATACTAACGTTATATGACCGCAAAGCCTAATGCCCTTCGTGCCGTGTCAGCTCCCTAAGCGCGGTTGGCGAAGAAGTGCACAGCGGATAGGAGAGCCTTCTAGCAGAAGGCTATTTCCTTATTTAGACCCTTATTCTTTTTAGCAGAGGTGGAACGTAGATGGTACCAACGAATTTAAGAGATTTTCTTGAAATCCTACGTAAGGAAAATCAGGTGATTGAAATATCGGCTCCAGTTGATCCGAATTTGGAGCTTGCGGAAATTCACAGACGTGTCATTGATGAGCAAGGTCCTGCACTGCTGTTCACGAACGTTAAAGGCAGCTCGTTTCCCGTTGTCTCGAACTTGTTTGGAACGACCCGCCGCGTGGATCTGGCCTTCGGTCCGAAGCCGGAGCTATTCATGAAAGCGGTTGTCAATGCGACAAGCACACTGCTCCCGCCTACGCCTAAAGCGCTTTGGGGTGAGCGTGAGCTTATTCTCGATCTGCTGAAGGTCGGAACAAAGCGAATCCAACCAAGTCAAGCCCCTATTCTCGGGGGCTTAAAGCAAGAAAACCCACTTGCAGGACTGCCAGTTCTAACGAGCTGGCAGGAAGACGGCGGTCCATTCGTCACATTGCCTCTCGTGTACACGGAGCATCCGGATGGGGGTCACCATAATCTAGGCATGTACCGCATGCAAGTGTATGATGACAACACAACCGGCATGCATTGGCAAATACATAAAGGCGGAGGCTTCCACTACCACGAAGCCGAGAAACGCAATCAGGCGCTTCCTGTCACGGTGTTCCTCGGGGGCCCGCCCGCGCTCATCGCTTCGGCGATTGCGCCGGTACCCGAACACCTGCCTGAGCTTATGCTCGCATCGCTCATTCTTGGAAAGAAGCTCCCTATGGTGGATAATCCCCATGGCGGGCATCGCCTCGTCGCCGAGGCAGAGTTCGCGATCTGCGGTTCCGTACCTCCGCATCTCAAACGCCCAGAAGGGCCATTCGGAGACCACTTTGGCTACTATTCGCTTGTCCATGACTTCCCCGTTTTCAACGTGAATCATGTGTGGCATCGAAAAGATGCGATTTATCCTGCGACAATCGTAGGCAAGCCTCGCCAAGAGGATTACTTCCTTGGCGAGTTTTTGCAAAGACTGCTTGAGCCTGCGTTTCCTATGGCCATGCCAGGGGTAAAAGACTTATGGACGTATGCAGAGACCGGGTTTCACCCGCTTGCTGCTGCCGTCGTCCGCGAAAGCTACAGCCGTGAAGCTTTGGGAACGGCGTTCCGTATACTTGGCGAAGGCCAGCTCTCACTGACCAAGTTCCTTGTCCTGACCGACCAACCCGTTGTGTTGGCGAATTTTACACAACTGCTTGAAACCGTACTGGAACGTTTTGACCCAGCGCGTGATCTGTTCATCTTCAATAAAACATCGCATGATACGCTTGACTATACAGGGGGCAAGCTCAACCACGGCAGTAAAGCGGTGCTGCTCGGTACCGGTGATTCCGTGCGTGAATTACCAAGAGCCTACACAGCAGGCGAGCTGCCTGAGATTCAGGATATTGCTGTCTATTGCGGCGGTTGTCTGCTTGTATCTGGCGCAGCCTATGCGGCTGAACCGGAGCTGCCGCAGCGGTTGCTTGCGAATGCGGCTAGCCGTTTGACGCAGTGGCCACTCGTCATTCTAGTTGACGACGCTAGCGCAATTGCCCATGACCAAACTAAATTCCTATGGACGGTGTTTACACGCTTTAATCCAGCGACGGATATGTATGCCCAGTCGAATGTAAGCCGTCATCATATTTCATACGAACTTCCGATCGTTATTGATGCTCGGATGAAGCCAGGTTATCCAGATGAACTCTTCCCGCGGGAGGATATCGTAGAACTTGTCGATACACGTTGGAAGGAATACTTTGCATGAGTTCGGATGGCATAAGCAAGCTATATCCGCATAGAGGGATTTGTTCCCGTCTATATGCTTTGGGGAATCAATCTGGCCTTGATGGCAAGTATGATTCGCATTCTGTGGGTCTATACTTATTTCTATTATTGCTCACGAACACGTAAGCCTTATATCGCGTTTGAGGATTCAATCGATTTCGTTCTATCCATGCATCTGGGGATAGGCGTTCTATGTGCGATGTATTGGGTACATCGAGACCGCGCGCGAACGACAAAAGCCATTGCGCTAAGTGGATCAACTATCCAGCAGTAATTAACCATGTTTCAAAAAAAGGGGGTGCGCTCATGTTGCGATTTCTGTTTAACGAACCAAAGCGAACGGATAGCGGTCACCTTCTGGAAGCAGGCCATGCAGTGAGAGCATATATCGCATCATTGGAAGCGACTGGCCGCAGCCACCCCGCGTCAGAATATAAGAAGCAGCATCGATTGGCCATCTGGAGCAAAGGCTTTCTTGATGCTCTCGACGAGCTTGAGCAAAGCAAATACTGTTGCGAACGTTACGCGCAGCACATAAATAAAGCGTTTCTGGAGGAAATGAATCCTGCTGAGATAGAAGCGTATCACCGCTTCGTTTATTTTTATAAAAATGCTTTTATTCGTTTGTTTTCAATTTTGGATAAGCTAGGAACGTTCATGAACGATCTGTTTGAAATGAAAACGGAAACCGTTAAGTCGCGCTTTTCTTACTTTACCGTACTGCGTCGAATGCATGAACATCACATTCACAGCTCGCTTGAGCTTCAGCTCTATAATCTTAAAATGGACTATAAATCTGCTCTCGATCGGCTTCGGAATCAACGTAATATGGAGATTCACTATATTAATGCAGAAATGCTGGATGATCTGATGCAAAAAGAACCTGTACCTGGTGAACGCATCCACGTTGAAAATGTAAAGATGAATGTTGCTGATTTGCAGCAGGGATTTGACATGGCGTGCCGAACGTTAACAGTAGCCTTTAGTTATATTACGGCGAAGAACGCAAAGGGGTAAAAGGAGCATGGATTTGAAAAACCGAACGGTTCTGATTACAGGCAGTGCCAAAGGTTTAGGGAAAATGACCGCGATTACGCTTGCGAATAAAGGCTGTCATGTGGCTGTCAATTATGTCAACAGCGAAAAGGAAGCTAGCGAACTTGTACGGCAGCTGGAGCAGCTCGGTGTGCGAAGTATAGCTGTTCAAGGCGATGTAGCCAAGCGCGAGGACATCATCCGAATGGTGGAAGAGACAACCTCGAAGCTAGGAATGATTGATATTCTTGTCAATAATGCCGGTCCTTTTTTTAGAGAAAGGCGTTTTTTTGCCGATTATCAGATTGATGAAATAGAGTATTTAACACGCGGTAATTTACTAGGTGTTATGGAACTTGATCATCTGGTACTGCCGATGATGAGAGAAAGACGATGGGGGCGCATTATTCACTTTGGCTTCGGGAAGGCAGCTGAAGCGAGAGGGTGGACACATCGTGCTGTATATGCAGCTGCCAAGGTTGGTTTAGTCTCTTTTACCAAGACGCTTGCTGAGGAAGAAGCCAGTAATGGCATCACGGTTAACATGATCTGCCCAGGCGACATACGTGGCATGAATAAGGAACGCACGATAGAAGAGGCGCGTCTGGAAGCAGATGGGGAAACGCCGATAGGGCGGCCAGGCACAGGCGAGGATGTGGCCAGAGTTATTGCCTTTTTATGCATGCCTGAATCAGACTTCATAACGGGAAATATTATGGATATTTCTGGCGGTCTGGACCCGATTCAACCTTTACCTGTGCTTAAACAACGCAAACACGAGTATTCAGTAGAATCCTAGTATGTAATAATAGCCAAACTATATAAAAGTATAGCAAAAAGAGCTTACCGCATGGTAAGCTCCTTCTTATGATATAGTCGTCTTAGAATACTTGAACGACCTCGATTATGCCTTCTACTTCTTCAACCAACGCTCTCTCGATACCAGCTTTAAGCGTGATTGTCGAGCTTGGGCAACTGCCACAGGCACCCATAAGTTTCAGCTTAACGATACCATCTTCCACATCAACAAGATCGACGTCACCGCCATCGCGTTGTAGAAAAGGACGGAGTTTATCCAAAACCTCAAGGACTTCATCATAAATTACTTCTTTCGTTTTTTCAGTCATTTGATTCATCTCCTTTCTTTTATTATTATAGTACAATACTTAATAAATGAAAATGGTTTTCAACGTGAAACTATAGATCATAAGGTGGAATTTTTATCATGAGACCAATTATCGAATTTTGTGCCAGTAATATGCATCATGGAACGGATAAAGTAATGAAAAACTTGGAGCAGAATCCCGACTTTGACGTTATCGAATACGGCTGTCTCGGGAATTGCGGCCAGTGCTATATGGAACCCTTCGCGTTATTAAATGGTGAAATCCTAGCAGCCGAAAGCGCTGATCATCTTCTAGCGCGCATCCTTGAGAAAATCAAGGAAATTGAAGCTATGTATGATCTTTTTGGCGACTGAGTTTTAAAAAATTCTATCCGAAGTGGCGTTTGGATTTCCAAAGCACGCCACTTTTAATGGCACGAGCAATTTTGCCCGTCATCAACGTGCGTTTGCCCATGATGCCGAAGCCGCTTTTCTTGCCGAGGGAACCCAGAGTTCCTCTTAGCTTGATTTTACCGAGGCGAGGGGTTTCACCCTTCCAGATAGACTGCATAGCTTCGGCAATCTGCTTGCCTTGTGCTTGAGCCGCTTGTGCGCTTGGAGAGAACGGCAGTGAAGCGCAATCACCAACGACATAGACTTCCGGGTAATCAGGAATTTGATGGAATTCATTGAGCAGGATGCGCCCTTGTTTATCTTTGGGCACATTCAATGCTTGTACGATAGGCGTAGGCTGAATTCCCGCTGTCCAGATGGTGACATCCGTTTTGATAATCTCCTCTTGATTGTAAAGCTCTCCTCCATCTAGACGGACAAGAGAGACTTGTGGACGCAACTCGATATGATGTTCGACCATCCAATCGCGCACGTACTGCTGAAGGTTGCTGGGAAAGGATGAAAGCAGGCTTGGGCCGCGGTCAATCAGCCTGATATTCAAATCAGGGCGGCTTTCACGCAGTTCAGCGGCCATTTCGACGCCACTTAAGCCGCCTCCAATGATGGAAATTTGGCCGTAAGGTGCGATATCATTCACACGTTGATAAGTAGCACGAGTTTGGGAGAGCGTTTGTATGCTATGAGAATATTCTTCGGCTCCAACAATACCGTGATAACTATCCACGCAGCCCAAACCGATGGCTAACCAATCGTAAGTAAGGGGTTCTTTATCTGCAAATAAAATCTGCTTGTTAGGCAGGTCTACCTCGGTAACCTCGCCATACGTAAGCTCTAAACGTGGGTCAACGGGGTAAGCAACACGAATGTGAGTCTCAGCAATTGTGCCTGAAGCCAAGGCATAGTACTCTGTCTTTAACCCTTGAAAAGGGCTCCGATCCACTAGCACTAGCATCGTATCTTCAGGCAAATCCTTTTCCAGCATGTTTAAGGCTATGGTCAAACCGCCATAACCTCCTCCAAGAATGACAAACTTTTTCATTACACTCAAAATCCCTTCTGATCTTGATCTCTATATATAGTATGACTAATAAACCTTAATTTCATTATAAAAAGTGTCTCGTTCAACAGGCGTGCGTCCTGCGCCATTGATCAACCAGACCAACTCATCGCGAGTTAACCCTTCAGGTGAGAGCGCCCCGGCTGCATGAGAGATCTTCTCTTTGATGATCGTGCCGTGAGCGTCTGATGCGCCGAAGGTGAAAGACAATTGCGTCAGCTTCGTGCCGATGTTAATGAAATAAGCCTTGATATGTGGGAAATTATCCAACATTAAGCGACTGATCGCAATGGTTTTCAACTCATCGAAAGCCGGAACCCGGCGTTTGAGCCCAGCGTTCTTGCTAGCTGGCTGAATTGAATTTGGGATGAACACAAGAAAACCGCCTGTCTCGTCCTGCAATTCGCGCAGTAGTATCATATGGCGGATCCGTTCTTCCATTGTTTCGATGGAACCATACAACATCGTTGCATGTGTTTTCATACCGAGTTGATGGGCACTCCGGTGCACGTCCAGCCATTCTTCGGACGATGCTTTTTCCACTTTCATCTTAGACCGGTAACGCTCCGTCAGAATCTCCGCTCCTCCGCCTGGGAGAGTAGAAAGACCCGCGTCCATGAGTGTTTTCAGTACATCTCGAAAGCTCAGTCCGCTAATACGAGAGAAAAATTCAATTTCAGCAGCGGTATGAGCTTTAATCGTAACGTCCGGGTATGCTTGTTTGAGCTGACGGATGCAGTCTACGTAATATTCGAAAGGCAAATGCGGATTGTGTCCCTGACTGATATGAAACTCACGAATCTCCGGATGATAATTCTCAGCGACATATTCTAGCATCTGACTTGGAGTGAGCGTATACGAACCCTCTTCGCCCTCATCGCGGCGGAAATGACAGAAGGCACAGTGCTCCTCACAAACGTTAGTAAAATACAAACTCATATTTTGCACAAAATAAACTTTGTTTCCGTTCATTCGCGTATTTACTTTGTTCGCCAATTGACCGATGGTTAGCAAATCGTTCGATTCATACAAGAACAGACCATCCTCAAGAGACAGACGCTGACCATTTTCAACCTTATCGGCAATTTCAGCCATTCGTTTGTCTGGGTCTGTGATCACAAAACTCATGATTACTTCCTCCTTAAGTTGAAAAAGTTTAAGTTAAACTCAAAAAATCGACGAATTCGATAAAATAAGGAATGAATACGTCATGTGGTGTGAGTCGCTCGCGTACCAGTGATCCATTTCGGTTCAGGAATTCACACCTGTTTGATAAAAAACGCGCAAGCAATCCATCCTATTATAAACCTACGCGTTGGGAGGGGCAATATATACACGACGATAAATCGACATTCGACACAATTCCAGAAATCGATGACAGAATCTAGTAAAACATATTCCCAATATTGCCAATTTCCTGTATACTATTCCAATGTGATTCCGTAGGACTAAAAGGTGATTAAATCGTGCTACCTATATTTGTGACCGAACCTCAGGAACAATTGAACATAGAGATTGAACAGTTGCGTGGCAAGATGATTTTATTAGGCAATGTTCACGGATTTCTTCATCCTGCCGTGCAGCAATGCAGCAGACAGCTAGATCAGCTGCTTTTGCAATTTTATGAAATCAACCGCAGGCAATAATGCAAGGCTATGTGACTGCCCTTGAGCTATGAGATGATTAGGGGTATACTAATAGTAAGTGTTATTTGCACTTAAGATGGAGTTTTCCCATACGGAGAACTTTGAGGAGGGATTTCCTTATGATTACGATTAGTGAATCGGCTTGCGATAAAATCAAGGAGCTGTTGGCTTCTGAAGAATCACCAAACTTGTTTCTGCGTCTAGGCGTAAAGGCCGGAGGTTGCAGCGGCTTTTCTTACGGTATGGGCTTCGACGATGATCAGAAGGATGACGATAAAATATTGACCATTCACGGCCTGAAGGTCGTTGTGGACGAAGATAGCTCCAAATATTTATACGGCGTTGAGATTGACTACACAGACGCGGGCATGGGCGGAGGCTTCTCCATTAACAACCCGAATGCTGTTGCTTCCTGTGGTTGCGGTCAGTCGTTCAAGCATAAGGAAGAAGAGGGCTTGGCTCAACCTTGTGAGGATTGAGAATGTGTTTGCTCCATACTAGCTATTTTTAGATTTTTTTTAATAAAACCTTTTGAACTTAGGTGTGATTCAATTTCACAAGTTCAAAGGGTTTTTGTTTATTTTTCTGGTGTGAATAGGAAAATAGGTTAGTTTATCGACAGCTAATGTGGGCGTGCATCTTGCAAATATTGACAATGAGAATCATTATCAATATAATAGGGGGACAAACAGGAACGACATCTAAGGTGGTCACATATGGATAAAGAATTGAACCCTCTCTTACAAGAAGGAGGGGTGTTTGCCAACCTCATTATGAATGCCATTTTGGACAATATGCAGGAAAGTATAACGGTGTACGACCAGGAAGGCACTCTGCTTTATTACAATTCAGCTGCCGATAAATCAGGCTTAGTTCATGCTTTTTCCAATCAGCAACAATTATTGCATGCAGATGGGCAGACGCCTATTGCCAATGGGGAGGCGCCCCTCCAGAAGATTTTACGGGGTGAGCAGGTTCATAATGAAGAGATTTGGATTTATGTTAAAAAAAACCAAGCCTCTATTCAACTCGTAAATGGAAGTCCTATTTATACGGAAGGCCATGGACAAGTTGGTTCGCTTATCGTATCGCATGATATTACAAAGCGTAAGTGGGCTGAGCAGAGGCTAGAGGTTAGTGAACAACGATACAAATCGTTATTTGAGCATAACCCTGATATCGTGTGCTGGATCGATCTCCGAGGCTCGGTATTAAAAGTGAACCCCGCGTTGGAGAAGCTGGCTGGTCATTCTTCAGAAAGCATACAAGGCCATAACATCATGAAGTTTATTGCGGTTGATGATTTAGTGAAGGCACAGAAAAGATTCTTTCTTGCTTGCAAAGGAAAGCCGCAAAACTTTGAAATGAAGGCTATCCATCGGAGCGACAGTCTCATAGATTTGCATGTCACAATATTACCTATTGTCGTTAACGGCCAAATCATAGGCGTATATGCTATAGCTAAGGACATATCGAATCGGAAGCGAACCGAAATCATGAACCATTATCTAGCTTATCATGATACTTTAACAAATTTACCGAACCGTCGAATGTTTCAGGAACGTTTGCAGGATGCGATCAAGGCTGCAGATGAAGAGGCTTCGACAGTTGCGGTTATTTTTATGGATTTAGATCGTTTTAAATGGATTAACGATACGTTGGGGCATTCCGTGGGTGATAAGCTGCTGCAAAACATTTCTGAACGGCTCTTGCTTCTTCAGGATGAAACGGACACGATATCCCGTCTTGGCGGGGACGAATTCACATTTATTGTTCGTAGATCGTCTGCACGGCAAATTACGGGAATGGCACAACGGATTTTCGAATGTTTGACACCTGCTTTTTCTTTAGAGGGCCATGATCTACATATCACCCCGAGTATTGGGATCAGCTTATATCCGCAGGATGGTGTCGATGCCGAAACGATGATTCGCCATGCCGATTTGGCAATGTATCGTGCCAAAGAGAAGGGACGTAACAACTTTCAATTTTATAAGCCCGAACTGAATGAACATGTTCATCATAAAATGCTGCTTGAAAGTGAATTGAGGAAAGCATTGGAACGGGGCGAGTTGGAAATTCATTATCAGCCGCAAATAAGCGCTAAGAACGGGCAGCTTTCTGGTATGGAAGCGTTGATTCGTTGGAAGCATCCGGAATTAGGGATGATCTCGCCAGTGGATTTTATCCCGCTAGCAGAAGAAACAGGTTTAATTATTTCAATAGGAGAGTGGATTTTGCGTTCTTCCTGTCTCCAGCACATGGCTTGGAAAAAGAAGGGCTACCCTCCCGTCCATATAGCGGTTAATCTCTCAGCCAGCCAATTCCAACATGAGGGGCTGCAAGAGATGATCGTATCTGCTCTGAAAGAATCCGGCATGGACCCGAATTTTTTGGAGTTGGAAATCACTGAGAGCATAGCGATGTATCGATTTGATTTTGTACAAAAAAAGCTAGACGCTCTTAAGCAAGTTGGGATCCAGATCGCGATTGACGATTTTGGCACGGGCTATAGCTCTTTGAGCTATCTTCGAAAGTATCCGATCGACAAGCTGAAGATCGACCGATCTTTTATTCGTGAGATGACCGAACGCGAAGAAGATTATTACATTGTTAAAGCTGTTATCGCGCTGGCGAAAAGCTTACACTTGACGATCATTGCAGAAGGGGTTGAGACAGAGAATCAGCTAATGATGCTTCAACAGTTGGGTTGCGACGATATTCAAGGCTATTGGTACAGTAAGCCAAAACCAGCATGGCAAATCGAAAAGGAATTCTATGCAGCTATAGTCATTTATTCAATTGACATTGATAATCATTCTCATTTATTATAGAGGAGGAAGCAAATACTTCAATTGGAAAAAGATGATGGAGGCTGAAGATGGCTTATCGCATTGAAAGAGATACATTAGGGGAAGTTCAAGTACCTGCTGATAAATTGTGGGCTGCACAGACCCAACGAAGTTTCGTTAATTTTCAGATCGGCGCCGAGAGAATGCCAATAGCGCTTATTAAAGCATTCGGCATTTTGAAAAAAAGTGCGGCGACGGTTAATCATCATTTAGGCAAATTATTGCCGGAGAAAGCGCAGGCCATTGAAGCTGCTGCGGATGAAATTATTAGAGGAGAGCTGGACGAGCATTTCCCGCTCGTTGTATGGCAGACGGGCAGCGGCACACAGTCGAACATGAACGTGAATGAGGTGATCGCCAATCGCGGTAACCAACTGTTGGAGAAGCAGGGTAGCGATCTGCGCATTCATCCCAACGATGATGTGAATCGTTCGCAGAGCTCCAATGATACGTTCCCTACGGCGATGCACGTAGCTGCATTACTTGCAGTTGAAGAAGAATTGCTGCCAGCCATTGGAGAGCTCCAGCGCACGTTTCGTGAGAAGTGCGAAAGCTTCGCTGATATCATCAAAATTGGACGAACACATTTACAGGATGCAACGCCAATAACACTAGGGCAGGAGATCAGCGGTTGGGTCCGCATGTTAGATAAATCTGGAGCCATGATTCGTCAGAGTGCCAAATCGCTCAGAGAGTTGGCTATCGGCGGGACTGCGGTCGGAACGGGGATTAACGCGCATCCTGAGTTCGGTGATCGTGTAGCCCACGAGATTAGCAAGCTAACAGGGTCCTCCTTTATTAGCGCATCGAATAAGTTCCACGCGCTGACGAGCCATGACGAGCTTGTGTATGTACATGGGGCCTTCAAAGCATTGGCGGCCGATCTGATGAAGATTGCCAACGATGTTAGATGGCTATCCAGCGGGCCGCGCAGTGGAATTGGTGAGTTGATCATTCCTGCGAACGAGCCGGGCAGTTCCATCATGCCGGGTAAAGTGAACCCGACACAGAGTGAAGCGCTGACGATGGTGGTCTGTCAGGTTATGGGCAATGACGCAACGATTGGCTTTGCCGCTAGCCAAGGTAATTTCGAGTTGAACGTGTTCAAGCCTGTGATTATTTATAATTTCTTGCAATCCGCACGACTGCTCACGGATAGCATCAACTCATTTAATACCCATTGCGCGGTCGGAATTGAGCCGAATCTCACTGTTATCCGGGAACATTTGGAACGTTCTCTTATGCTTGTCACAGCGCTAAACCCGCATATCGGGTACGATAACGCTGCTGCGGTTGCTAAGCTCGCTCACAAAGAAGGCATTACGTTAAAGGAAGCTGCTCTGAGAAGCAATCTATTGACCGAAGAGCAGTTTGATCGCTTAGTTCGTCCTGAACTTATGATAGAACCGAAGGGGGATTGATGAGACATGTGGAATGCGATTCGTATATCTGATAATTTATATGGTTTTCAGTTAGAGCAAGGTTATCTGGAGCCATGGGCGGCTGTCGGGCAAATTACAACTGTGCAGAGAGAACTAGTGTTGCTTGTCGATTTATTCTTACTTGAAGTGGAGTCTCGGGAACAATATGAGAAATTGCTTGATGCTGTTCGTGAATTTTTGAGAAATAAAGCTGTGGCGCTCGGTTTTTCCTCGTTTAAAATCAGGTTCAATTGCAAGGGCCTCATTGAAGAAGAGGCGGGCTTGCCTTTACCTACAACGCTACATACCAGCGGTATGTTGGCTGTCGATTATGAATTCGTTGAGGAAGAATGGGTGAAGCACATTGGGCATGTTATATGAAATCCTGAGTTGCTCGAAGCAGCAGGTAACAGATGAAGCACATCCTTTGTCGATCCAGGAGATAGAGGACATCATGCGGTTGAGCCATGATTTGGCTGATCAGAAGCTGAGAGACTTCATGCTGCAGGATGCTAACAGCTACGAGATGAAGCGTAAAGCTTAACAAGGCATATTTTCTACTGAAAATCCTAATCTGTATCTTCTATGATACAGGTTGGGTTTTTTTGCTATATTCAGACCTTTCGGCGGATTTCCAATGGAAAAGCACACGCTTTTAATAGTTAGAGAATAAGATAGTAGAAGAGATCAGAAGGGAGGGTGATAGATGACAAGACAACAGTTTATTGAATTGCTAGTGCCAATTGCGGTTAAATTGCGTCTGAACGGTTCCTCGATCTATCCTTCTGTCCGAATTGCTCAAGCGATACTCGAAACGGGCGGCAATGTGAATGCGTGGAACAACTTAGTTGGGTACAAAGTGGGAAGCGGCAAGCTTACCCCTTACTGGAACGGGGATTGGGTCTCAAGGACAACCTGGGAAGTTGTGAATGGAGCTCGCTACGATAAGGTGCCGGGTGATTTTCGCGCTTATCCGACGATAGAGGCTGGCTTTCGGGATCAAGATTTGCTTTTCCAATCGTCTCGTTATTCAAGTGTAAGACAGGCAGCCGATCCTGATTCCCAAGCAGCCGCGCTGCAGAGCAGCGGGTATGCCACAGACCCAGCATATGCCACCAAGTTAAGCAGGATGATTCAGATATATCAATTAAAACGATATGACGAGGAGGTTATTCACATGCTGGAGGAGCTGCAGAAGCAAGTTGAAGCCTTACAGAAGCAGGTTTCAGCATTAGAGAGGATGACATCGCTTGATACGATTCCACAATGGGCTCAAGCGGCCGTGGACGCTGCAGCTTCAGCTGGCCTTATCGATACGCCGTCTGGGGGCAGTCATGATTTCTATAGGCTGCTTACGGTCCTCCATCGTAAAGGCATTGTTTAGCTTAGTTGGCTGCTGAGCAGTCAAAGAAAAAAAAGGCCACAGGTGAGGGGATTCCCTTAATACACCATGCGGCCTTTAATTTTGACGTTCTCACCGTATTTAACCTTCATTAGTTTGCTCTGCTCGAGCATATAAGCATAAATCTCTTTTAAGCGATTTTTGCGAGGTTTAATTGTTTCTTTAATCTCTCCATTGACTACGATATCATAAACGATCATCGTGTTTCACACTCCTTTGTTTATTGGTTATAGATATAGTGTACGCCGCGAATATTAAATGGCGATTAATTTCATTTCTCAATTGTGTGAACAAGCTTAAAGAAATGTTAACGGAGCATTAATATTCCAACAAAAATTGATCAATTTTTTTTATCGGATAGCCTGGCTGCCAGCATGTGTATAACTTTATGCACATTATCCCCTATATAGATAGCCAGCCTATGATACATATCAACATTTTACCCACAAGATATACACAGTTGTCTGTGGATAACGGAACGCTTGTTCTAATTTTTCGTGCATGATAATATAATTACAAATTCTAGGATAAAGGTGATATCAAGTGAGACTTATTAGTGATGAAACATTGATTGACTCCTACTACAAAGCACTAGATTTGAGATTAGAGTCTGATTTTGTCGACCTACTGCTTGCAGAAATAAAGAGACGCGATTTGAAACTAAGCGTATATGTGAAGGACGAAGCTCCTCTGAATTAACCGGCTCTGGAAAGTGATTTCGTTAATCCAATTGAACGGTAAAGTTGTGAGCGCATATGGTGCAGTTAACAAGGTGAATGCACAGGTACGGTTCATTCTGCGCCCCGTCTACCATCGAGTAAGCGCCTATTTCCTTGTAAGGGGAATAAGGTCCAAGGTAATCATCTAATTTGCCGCAATCCGCAACTGGATGTGCGCAAACGGGACAAGCCATATCTATCGCCTGAAGGCCATTACATACTGGACATATATAAGACAAAGGGGTATTCCTCCTAATCCGTAGATTAGGTATAGAATACCCCATTTTATTTGTTAAGATTAAAATTTCAAGTTACTGCTGTGACCAGGTGAAAGTTTAGCTGTTGGGTCAATATATACTTTGGCGTTGTTGATGGCTGTTGGGGCTTCTCCGAAGCCAACGGCAATCAGTTTCAACTTACCAGGATAAGTCGTAATATCTCCAGCCGCGAAAATACCCGGAATGTTCGTTTCCATTCGTGAATCAACGACGATTGAACCATTGTCAATTTGCAATCCCCATTCGGAAATCGGTCCCAAAGAAGAGACGAAGCCGAAATTGATAATAACTGCATCAACATCATGAATGGTTTCTTCACCGGATTTAATATCTTTTAAAGTGACTTGCTCAATACGGTCGCTGCCGTGCAGTTTTGTAATTTCTGTAGGAGTAACAACATGAACTTTGGAATTTATTAAGTTTTCAACACTATGCTCATGAGCGCGGAATTTATCACGACGATGGATAAGGGTAACTTTTTCTGCGATTGGTTCAAGCATCAAAGCCCAATCCACTGCGGAATCGCCGCCGCCGCTGATTAACACTTTTTGACCGGCAAATGCGTTCAAATCACTAACGAAGTAATGAAGGTTTTTCTTTTCGAATTGTGCAGCTTCAGGCAATTCAAGTCGACGAGGCTCGAAAGCGCCTACGCCCCCTGTAATGATAACCGCATGACTATAATGTACGCCTTTATCTGTGGTTACTTCGAAGAGACGTTCTTCTTTCTTGTTGACTTGATGAACCTTCTCTTCTAAGCGAACGTCTATGGGGAAGTGCTTCATCTGAGCTAACAAGTTATTGACTAATTCTTGAGCCGTTACTTTAGGGAAGCCAGCAACATCATAAATATATTTCTCTGGGTACAAGGCTGCAAGTTGGCCACCTAACTGGGGCATACTTTCAATAACCTTAACAGAAGCTTGGCGCATGCCTGCATAGAAAGAAGCAAACATACCTGCGGGACCTCCGCCGATCACAATAATGTCAACAACTTCTTGATTTACTTCTCTCTCACTCATTCGAACGTCTCCTCCGATTCATTTCCTTTGATGTGTTTTGGTCTCATCCACAATCATTTCTCCATTATAAACGGACTGCTTATTGAAAGAAACAGAAAAGTGCGATTTCTTTATATAAATCCCTTATAGATTTGATAAGTTAATCTTACTTTGTTTGAACAAGCAAAGTTCGCTGAAATGTCCCATTTTAAGCCAAAATAGCACTTGATATTTACTTATGAAAATTATATTATATCATGAGAATGCCTTTGCGCAGTTGTGTTACATATAGTCTATTTCATCATAAATTAATCTTGCCGAGCGCAAACTAATGGCAATATGCTGTTTTTGAAGCCGTTTGTGTAATTTTTCACAATAGAGAGAAACCATGAGACTATAAAATCGGATATGGAAGTGAGAGAAACATGAGTAGAATACCAAGAATCGTCATCTTAGGAGCCGGTTATGGCGGAATCCTTTCGGCAATTCGTTTGCAGAAAGAATTGAACTACAATGAAGCTGATGTCACGCTCGTCAATAAACATGACTATCACTACATTACAACCCACCTTCACATGCCTGCTGCGGGTACAGATAATCCTGAAAATGCACGCGTGAACATTTTAAAACTCATCGATGAATTTAAAGTGGATTTCGTGAAATCAACGGTTACTCAAATTCGTCCTCACGAGAAGAAAGTCATCTTGGAAGACGGAACTCTTTCCTATGATTATTTGGTCATCGGTCTTGGCGGCGAAGCAGAAACATTCGGAATTCCAGGTTTAAAAGAAAATGCATTAAACATTCGCAGTATTAACAGCGTTCGTTTCATCCGTGAGCATATTGAGTATCAATTTGCTAAATACAAGCGTGAACCGGATCGTAAAGACTACCTGACTTTCGTAATCGGCGGAGCAGGATTTACTGGTATTGAGTTTATCGGGGAATTAGCTGATCGCGTTCCTGAACTTTGCAAAGAATTTGACGTTGATCCCTCTTTAGTGAAGATTTATAATATTGAAGCTGCACCAACGGCACTACCAGGATTTGATCCTGAGCTTGTTGAGTACGCAATGAAAGTCCTGACTGACAAAGGTGTTACGTTCAAAATCGGTACGGCGATTAAAGAATGTACACCAGAAGGCGTCCTTATTGCCGGGGATGAGTTCATTAAAGCAGCTACTGTCGTGTGGACAGGCGGTATCCGCGGTAACCACATGCTTGATGAAGCTGGCTTCGAAACAATGCGCGGTAGAATTAAAGTGGATGAGCACCTGCGTGCGCCGCAATTCGATAACATCTATGTCGTAGGCGATTGTTCCATCGTGATGAATGATGAAGGCAGACCGTTCCCTCCAACTGCACAGATCGCTATGCAGCAAGGGGAAGCTGTTGCTCATAACCTGATTGCTTCCATTCGCGGTTCCCAAATGAAATCATTCAAGTTCTCGAACAAAGGAACAGTTGCTTCTTTGGGTAAAGGCCAAGCGATTGGTATTGTTGGTTCCCGCAAGCTTAAAGGAAATGTTGCGGCAATGATGAAAAAAGTGGTCGATATGAGATACCTCTATATCATCGGCGGTATTCCGCTCGTTATTCGTAAAGGACGTTTCTAGTTACGATCAGCAACTGGGGGAATAACCATGAGGCACTGCAGTGTCCAAGTAAGAGGACTTCTTACCCGTGATGAACTGGACCGTTACAACGCGCTGATCGAAGTTGGTCACTTTCTAGAGACTGAGAAGCGTTACGATCATGTTGCTGTTGTACAAAAAGAAATTGATATTCTGATTTTGCCAGCGATTGAGCGATTGAAAGAAAAAGGTCGTCAGCGTGATCGGGATACGGAAGCGTATCTGGCCCGTAAGGCACAGATGGAAGCTGAACTAACCGCTGCGCTTCGTGACGATGAAGATGAGGAATAATGAGTTAACATATACGCCAAAAGGCTGTGTCCGAAATACTGGATGCGGTCTTTTTTTAGACGATACCGTAACGAGCAACAAATAAGAGGAATTAAAAAGAGTGAAGAACATTGTCCTTCACTCTTAAGGGATGCCAATTAAATTTGAATCAATTGGGCGAATTTATCAGGTGTAAGCAGGTTGCCAATGTAGAAATCGCCGAACTCGCCATACCGAGCACTGACTTCATCGAAGCGCATTTCGTAGACAAGCTTTTTGAATTGAAGCGCGTCCTCTGCGAACAGGGTAACGCCCCATTCCCAATCATCCAGCCCAACGGAACCTGTGATGATTTGTTTGACTTTACCAGCATATGTACGACCGATCATGCCATGGCTGCGCATCAGCGTCTTGCGATCATCCGCAGGGAGCATGTACCAGTTATCGTTGCCGTCACGACGCTTATTCATCGGATAGAAGCAAATATGCTTGGCTTTAGGTAAGATAGGCTTCAAGCGAGCCTGTATCTCAGGATCTTCCGCTGGATCAACGCCAGGTTTGGCCAAGTAACTGCTTAATTCTACGATGGATACGTAGGAATAAACAGGAATGGTAAATGCCGCGAAGCTTGATTTATTAAAGGCGTTCTCAAGATCATTCAATTCTTCTAGAGTTTCGCGTAACTGCATGAATACAAAGTCGGCTTTTTGGCCTACAATGCTATAAACAGCAGTGCTGCCTAATTTGTCATTTTCAACTTGTTGCCACTGTGATAGAAACGTATTTAGCTCTTCGGTTGCGTGTCTGCGTTCCTGAGGCGTTGCTGCATGCCATGCGTTCCAATCTATTAAGCGGAAGTCATGGAGCGCATACCAGCCCTCTAGCGTTTGTACGGCTTCACTCATATAAAGTCCTCCTTAAGAGCTTCCTTTGGGAAGCTTTGGTCGTAAGCACAGACGCAAAGCCTATGCTCGAGATTTTCCTACATTGTATCCAATTCATAGGGAAAGGGCAAATGTACAAAGGGTGAAGCTTTAAATGTTCAATTTGTGTACACTTTACCTGCGAGAATCGGTGGATTACAATTGGGAGGTAAGCATTTACAACAGAGAGCTTGTCGCTTACACGTTTGAAGCTGATTAGTTACTGGCGCATAATCCAAAGGGGGAGAATTTTTTGTTGCAAATGGTCATCGCCACAGTCTTGATGATGGTGTTATTTTTCGGACTTGGCTTTATTTTGAATATGTTGATGAAGACAACATGGTTTCCGCTTTATGCCTATATCGCCTTGATCATAGGGGTTGTTATTTATGGGTATATGGGGTCAGCCTCGTTCTTATCTAGCGGTGACAGCTTTACGGTCGTTGATATTGTTCCTGCTATCGGCGGATTCGTCGGTGCCGTGCTAAGTGGCTCTGCTATTAAGGCCCTTCGCACCAGAGGCTTCAAAATGTTCTAGTGAAACATACATATCGGCAGAAATGGTCACGCTATGGGGGAAGATGAACTTCACCTATCGGAGGAATCTATTTTGCCTTATGCCTATGTTAACGGCACGACATTGAACTATAACATTTCTGGAGAAGGAATGCCGATCGTTTTCATTCATCCACCGCTGCTGACCTCCCAGACCTTTGCCTATCAGCATGAACGGCTTTGTAAGGAATATCAAGTGATTACTTTTGATATTCGAGGTCATGGGAGAAGCGAGGCTACTGTGCGAGCTTTTAGCTACTCGCTCATTGTCGAAGATATTCGGCAATTGCTTGATTTTCTCGGTATTGAAAGAGCATTCCTGTGCGGCTATTCTACCGGGGGCTCCATTGTACTAGAGGCGCTCCTTAACGAGCCAAAGCGTTTTCTAGGCGGCATCGTAGTAAGCGGCATGTCGGAGCTAAGCGATGTTTATAACAAAAGCTTGATTTGGCTTGCTTCGCAAATGGCTGGTTCAAGACTCTTTCATAAGTTGCTGGTAAAAGCGATTACTTATGGCAACGCAGATAAGCAAGCAACGTTCCAACATCTATATGAGGATTCTTTGATGGATGCTGATAGAACGGTCAGCTCCTATTACAGATGTTCGCAGACTTATAATTGCACAAGTCGGCTCGGACGTATACAGACGCCGATACTGCTCATTTATGGCGAGAAGGACCGTCGTTTTACTCGCTATGCGAACTTGCTTCATAGCGGGCTTCCTCACAGCTCCTTATATTTTATTAAGGATGCTCAGCATCAGATTCCGACCAAAGAGGCGGAGCGAATGAATGGTTTGATTCACTTATGGATCGAAAGCTTGGATGAACCGCAGACGGAGCGTTTGCAGCTCGACTTGGAAATTGCTAAGAAGCTGAATCCTGCGCTGTACGTGCAGAGTGAGCTTGAAAACAGCACAAGTCTATAGACTTAAAACAGTTGATTTAACAACGAACGCCAACCTATGTTTGGCGTTTTTTTCGTATAAAAACAGATGGTTATTTGGTTTTTCTCCTTTCAGGAAAAATTATCTTTTGTCTGATTCATTCCAAGCGTGTCGATTTTTGTGGTAGACTGATAGAAGAGAAAGCTGCAAAGCTAAGCTTGATTTGGATCAAGGCAGGATGGTGCTGTAACAGGATGCGAATGACCAATATGCTGCATTTTACGGAAAATCACCGCTTTTGCGTAAGTAGGGATTTCTCTTTGAGCAGCCTAGATTATAAAATGCTTGCTATTATGTATCAACCGATGATAGGCGGCTACGCAATAAGCCTCTATCAATTGCTGTATCAGCAGATTAGCGCTGAGAAAGTAGGGTATTCCCCGTTGGAGCAGCAGCGGAAGCTGTTTATGCTGCTTGAGCTAGAGCATGGCGAGAGAGGACGCAAGTACTTAATCGAGCAATCCTCTAAGCTGGAGGCGATTGGACTGCTTCAGACGACTCGGAAGTTTCTAGCAAGCGAAGAAGATTATATTTTTGAGTACACCTTGTCTGCGCCGCTAGGACCGAACGAATTTTTCCGGAATCAGCATTTAACGCTGCTGCTTCGCGATAAGGTCGGAAAGTTCATGCTGCTTTCCCTTCGAGAAGAGCTGCTTTCCCCAGAGCCGGAAGAGTGCCAAGATGCGAGTGAAGAGAATTTGTCAGTGCCATTCTATGACCTATTTCGCCTCAATACGCAGGTGATTGATTATGAGTTGGAACAGGCGCTCTATGAGGCTTCTGCAACGAAGCAGCCTGATGCAAAGCTCGATGTAACAACGAAGGGCTTCAAGTATGCCGACATCATTATGCGGTTTCCCCGAGGTGCAAGTAATCGAGTATTCGTCGAGGCACTCAAGCATGCCCCTGAACAGATGGCGGCTATTAATATTGTTGCGAAGAAGTATAACTTGTCCTTGCAGGAGACGTGCCGCTTGCTCGACGAGGATGGCGTGTTTGCTGAAGATGGCGAGCTGCAGATGGATTTACTGCAATATAATGCGAACTTGTTCTACCGTCAAACCAAGAAGCGCGGCGAGGAGCGGGAGCGTACCTTGGCTCGATCGGAAGAAAGAGGGCAGGGCGAGGATCATGCAGGTACGGAGGAGCATGCTGACGAGAAGTCGGTAGAAATGCAGTATTATTTGGAAGTGCCGCAGCAGCTGCGGGGCGAATGCACAGATCATCAGTATAATTACATCATGCGTAACGAACCCTACACGGCTGTTCTAAAAATGTTTTTCACACAGGGCTCGATCCCTGACGGCGTACTTAATATTTTTGAGAAAATTGATTTGAATTATAAATTGCATGAAGAAGTCATTAATGTTTTGATTCATTTTCTGCATATTGATCGTCGTTCGTGGGCTAAGTCGTCTATAGAAGCCGTAGCCTCGGATATGTTAGGCAAACAAATCGTCACCTACGAGCAAGCGGTTGAATATGTGCGCGAGAAGATCAGCTACAAGCAGAAGGCTGCGTCCAAAGTGGAGGCGGCTAAAGCGGGTGGCGGTGGCGTAACACGCGGACGCCAAGGTAAAACGCAGAAGCCGCACATCCCGATTGTGGTGCCTGATGCGGGAGCAGCAGCTTCCTCAAGGCTGACAGATGAAGAGATGGAAGCAGCGCTGAGGAAAGCCCAAAAGCTGGATGAGCGATTTAACCGTAAAAGCTAGGGGTACAGCCCGGATGGTTCCCTCGTGTACGTTATTTACGGAACACTCGGTTATGCTTGCCATAAGCAACATGCTTAGGAGGTATTTGATGCATGGAGTCCCTATCTCACTTACTGAAATCGATGCCCGAAACGGAATGGAGAAGAAAAGCGGAAACCAAGATTAGGCTGGTCATGGACGACCCCCTCATTCATAAATTTCGCCAAAAGTTCCCGTTTGTCGATGATTATACGATCAAAATTAATATGAACAAGCTGTATCAGCATGTGACTGAGTTCAAAAGCTGTTCGAACTGTCCCGGCTTGGAACGGTGTCCGAATGATATGACGGGCCATTACACGATCTTGTCGGCTCAGTCGGTTAATGAAAAAGCATTCATACATGAAGAAAAAGTGGCTTGCAAGAAATTTACCGGGAAGCTAATCCAAGATGCGATTAACAGCCGGATACGTACTTTCCATGTGGATCCAAGCATCATCAACCAAAGCTACTCCTTTGGAGACATTATTAAAATGGATTTGGACCGCTCGAAGGCTGTTACTCAAATCAATGATTACGTAGCGTTGACCATAGAAGAAGGCCTACAGACGCGAGGACTTTATTTGTCCGGATCGTTCGGTACGGGGAAGACATTCTTAATGGGGTATATGCTGCATCAGCTTGCTAAAGTAGGTATGACTGGCGCTATCGTTTATATGCCCGATTTTGCTGAGGACTTGAAGGGGATGTTTCAAGAGCCTTATAAGCTCAAGGAAACCATTGACCTTCTGAAGGATACAGATTTACTCGTTTTTGACGATATTGGCGCGGAGAACTTGAATCCATGGCTGCGCGACCACGTGATTGGCGCGATAGTAAATTACCGGATGAATCGGAAGCCGACGTTCTTTACTTCCAACTATGAGCTCTCTGGATTGGAGAAGCATTTTAGCTTCACCAACAAAGACGGAGATGAAGAGTACAAAGGACAGCGGATTATGGATCGAATTCGCCCTTTTGTGGATGTGGTGAATGTAACAGGCACAAACAAACGAGGGAAATAAAAGCTGCACCCTACGAGAGTTTACTCTCACAGGGTGCAGCTTTTATTGGTTTGAAGGTTATTTCTTCTTAAGCTGCTCTAACTCGGCTGTAACATTTTCGATCATTTGTACGAAGGAAGTTAATTCTTGTGCGCTTGCCGCTTGCGTACGGGCATAGAGTGTAGTTTCCTCGGAGCCTTTTTTGACGATTTCAAGCTTTTTGGCGATCAGCTTCAGCTTCGTTTGAATTTGATCCAATGCTTCTCTTGAATGGGAAGCTAGCTTGCGGACTTCATTGGCGACTACCTCGAAGCCACGGCCATGCTCGCCTGAACGAGCAGCCTCTATCGCTGCGTTGAGCCCGAGCAAGTGGGTCTGATCGGAAATCTCTTTCATCACAGAGCCCATTTTGGAGATATCCTTGATCTCATTGTGCAAATCATCGATGTGTTGGTTGGAGGACTCTTGGGATTCGGCGGTCTGAATCGCAGTGTCTGCCACGGACTGGCTGCTTCCATTGAGCTCGACCATCATCGAAGCAAGGTCTTGAACGGCGCGGCTGATCGTGCCAAGTATAGTTTCCTGATGGTCAGCAAGTGCTTGGATCTTGTGCTTTTCGTCGTGTTCATACGCTTCGAGCACAAGTTGAGAATCCAAGTTGAACATTTTGCTAAGGGAGTGGATGACTTTGCCCCAATCCTCAGGCATTATCTGCTTGAAGTGCATGAGAGCAAGATCCGTATATTTCATATAAGTGCCTAGGTACCATGAAGTCGTAAGACCGATCCGGGAGTGTACTTTGCCAATATGAAGCCGCTTACTAATATACTCGTCGTTAATCACTCCTGAGGTCATGGACATGAAATACCAACGCTGGGTTTCTTTCAATCGTTCGATGGTACTGTGCTTTTCAATGATAGCGACTAATTCAGGAACACAAATAATGTCTGCATATAGTTGGTCCACTAATACATCAACGATCTTCATGAACTCTTCTTTTTTGCTTTTCAGCAGTTGGAGGTCTTCATTCGTTAGACCAGTGTAGGTGAGTAACTTCTGTCGTTCCGCTTGGACTTGAATCATAGGTGTGAGTAGTCTCCTTCTGATGGTCTAGTTCTCGTAAGGACATTTTACATTAAAAAGAACCCCTTTGCATCAATTACAAAGAGGTTCTTTACATAAATATTAAATTTTTACTTCATAACCTGAATAACAGTCGCAATGACTGCGACAAGCAAAAGCACTCCGAAAAAAGCGCCAAAGCCAATGCCTACATCCATGAAATCATTACGCGGCTCTTCATATACATGAAGCTCAGGGTGTTTAGAATCGCTCATGAGTGTTACCCCCTATGTCCGACATTCGTAAGCTTAGTATACCCAAATTTCTCGAAAGTTGTAAAGCGGTTGAAGTGACAATTGTGTAAACATGAACAGATAAATACGAAAAAAAGAAAAAAACGCTTGACTATAACATTAGTGTCATGGTTTACAATAAAAGCATCCTTACTTGATCAAGAGGGAAAAGGAAAAAGGTGAACACCATGAGAATTAGTGAGTTATCCAAGCTTACCGGCGCCAGCATTCGCTCCTTGAGATATTATGAGACAAAAGGGTTAATTGTAACGGAGCGAGAGGATAACGGTTATCGGGTGTTCAACAAGATGGCTGTGGAACGCGTCAAGACCATCCAGTTTTATTTAAGCTTGGGGTTTACTACAGAGCAGATTGAGAGCTTTCTCAATTGTGTAATGAAAAATCAAGAGTCCCTGTGCGATGATCTGCTGCCTCTTTATTTAGAAAAGCTGAAAGAGATCGAGCAACAGATGGAAATGCTAAAGCTGCTCCAAGCGAATCTGAAGGATCGAATCGCTTATATCGATCACCAACGGCTTCATGGACAGCCTGTGAGTCCGATTGGGAATTAGCGGAAATGCCAGCCATCCATAGCCAGCGGCTTGGTTGAAATGACCCACTAATGTGGTATACTTTACATGTTAACGTTCATCGGTAGCTCTTAACTACTTGATGTTATAAATCAAATCTACGTTTAGAAGGAGGAACTATCATGGCAATCGTGAATGTTTCTGATAACAATTTCAAAGCAGAAGTTGAAGGAGAAGGTACAGTACTTGTAGACTTCTGGGCACCTTGGTGTGGACCTTGTAAAATGATCGCTCCAGTTCTGGAAGAACTTGATAATGAATTAGATTCTTTGAAAATCGCAAAAGTAAACGTGGATGACAACCCGGAATCCGCTGCTCGCTTTGGCGTTATGAGTATCCCAACACTGATCGTTTTCAAAGACGGACAGCCTGTTGATAAAGTGGTTGGCTTCCAATCCAAAGATGCTCTTAAAAATGTAGTAACTCGTCACCAATAATCGAATAATCAAACACTTGTTCTAGAAATAACGTGAGAAAAAGCTCTTTTTCTGCTATGCTGAGAAAGAGCTTTTTTGTTGTACAATATTACGCGGGCGAGCTTTCGTGAATAACGGATTCCCATTTGAGAGACTAGGAAGTTTAAGGATTTCTTCGCTTATGGGGGATAGGTTCGCTGGAAAGGGGTATCGTTTCGTGAACGAACAAGAAGACGAGGCAGTTCGAGAGCAGAGCTTAGAAGTTATCCGGCACAAGCTATCCATGCTTCCAGATAAACCTGGCTGCTATATAATGAAAAACCGC
The DNA here is from genome assembly GCF_010820665.1 of Paenibacillus sp. SYP-B3998. Classification (GTDB taxonomy): domain Bacteria; phylum Bacillota; class Bacilli; order Paenibacillales; family NBRC-103111; genus Paenibacillus_E. The sequence continues at coordinate 183,650 of NZ_JAAIKC010000009.1, forward strand.
GAAGGTACCATTATTTATGTAGGCAAGGCTAAAGTGTTGAAAAATCGAGTGCGCTCCTATTTCACAGGCAGCCACAGCGCGAAGACGCAAAGACTAGTCAGCGAAATCCGCGACTTTGAATATATAATTACTTCCAGTAATATGGAAGCCTTGATTCTGGAATGTAACCTCATTAAGCAGCATCATCCGCGCTATAATGTACTGCTGAAGGACGATAAGACATTCCCATACATCAAAATAACGCATGAAGAGCAGCCGCGTCTGGAAGTCACGCGGCGTATCTATAAGGATAAGGGGAAGTACTTCGGCCCCTATCCGAACGCTTTCGCAGCTCAGCAGACGAAGAAGCTGCTGGATCGGTTATATCCGCTCCGCAAGTGTAAGACGATACCCGATAAAGTATGCCTATACTATCATATCGGGCAGTGTCTGGCCCCTTGCGAGTATGAGGTATCCGCGGAGACCAATGAGCGGATGGTGCAGGAGATCACTCGTTTCCTCAACGGTGGACACAACGAGATTAAAGATGAACTGACGACAAAGATGCTTGTCGCAGCCGAGGAACTGAACTTCGAGCGCGCGAAGGAGCTTCGCGATCATATCATGAATATCGATGCCGTGATGGAGAAACAGAAGATCACGACGAAGGATGCCGTGGACCGCGATGTGTTCGGTTACGCGGTCGATAAGGGTTGGATGGCTGTGCATATCCAATATATGCGTCAGGGCAAGCTGATCGAGCGGCACGTATCGCTGTTTCCTTACTATGGTGATGAATACAATGATTTCATCACGTATGTTACGCAGGTTTACAGCGATAACCCTGCGCTGCCTAAGGAAATCTTTCTGCCGAGCATACCAGGCATACCAGGCGCAGAAGCCACTGCTGCAGCCAGTGTAGAGGCAGCAGTCGGCGAGGGGAATGGTGAAGCGCCTGCTGCACGAATGGAAGCTGCGGAATATGCAGATCAGGTAACGGGTTTAAATAACGCCGCCCCCGAATCCGAAATTGACGAAGCTCAAGAGGCACCTTTAACGGAGAGCACAGCAAGCGTCGAAGCCGAGGAGAAGGACGTACGCGATGCGTTGGAATCTTGGTTGAAGGTAAAGGTTCATTTCCCGCAGCGCGGCTTGAAGAAGCAAATGGTCGATATGGCCAAGGACAATGCGCGCAATGCGCTTGATGAGAAGTTCCGTTTAGTGGAACGCGATGAACGTCGCACGATCAAAGCCGTCGAGAATCTTGGCGAATGGTTGGGTACGGGCACAATTCGCCGCATCGAGGCGTTCGATAACTCAAATATTCAAGGAACGAATCCGGTTTCAGCCATGGTCGTTTTCGTCGATGGGAAACCGGATCGGAAGGAATACCGAAAGTACAAAGTGAAAACGGTGCAGGGTCCCGATGATTACGAAACGATGCGTGAAGTGATTCGCCGCCGTTACGAACGAGTGCTCAAGGATCATCTTACGATGCCGGACCTCATTGTAGTCGATGGTGGAAAGGGGCAAATCTCGGCAGCCATTGATGTTTTGGAAAATGAGTTAGGATTGTTCATCCCCATTTGCGGCCTTGTGAAAGATGCGAAGCATAAAACCGCTCAGCTGATGATCGGAGACCCAGCCGAAATCGTGCCACTGCCAAGGGATAGTCAGGAGTTCTATTTGCTCCAACGCATCCAGGACGAAGTTCACCGTTTCGCGATTACGTTCCATCGAGAGACGCGCGCGAAATCTATGGTCGTCTCCCAACTTGATGCCATTGCTGGCATTGGAGAGAAGCGGAGAAAGGCGCTGCTGAAGCATTTTGGCTCGGTACGTAAAATAAAAGAGGCTGAAGTCGCAGACTTCAAGCCTCTGGGTATTGGTGAAAAGCTGGCAAGCGAGATTCTCAAAGCGCTTCAAGGCGAGGCGGCGGCTCCCCAGGAGTAAGGGGGCCCCGCCTTTTTCCGTGCAGCCAAGCGAGCGCAAGTCCGACAAGCGCAGGCAGTGCAATATAGAAAATGCCTGCCAACACATCGGTTACCCGACCTAAGGAAAAGAGGGACATGCCCATCAGTATGCTGTCCATGCAAGCATGGGCAAATACGGCTGTTATGAAGCCATACTTTAGAAACACGTAACCGAGAATGATGCCGATGATTGTTACTTCAATGAGACGGGTATAAACCGGATAGATCGGGTATTGCGTGTGGCTTGCCGCCCAAATGATACTTGGCACGATGATCGCGATAAAATTAGAACGGAATAATTTTTTGAATAACATGATGCCAAGAAGTCGGTAAGTTGCTTCTTCTGAAATGGCCGCGACCCACGCCATAAGCGGGAACAGGCGGGGCTCCAGCATATTCAGCATGGAGTCAGACGGATCATTCACCGCCCACACATCGAAATTTACCTCGCCTGCATAGAACAATACTTGTTGAACGCCTAAGATGAAGAGCGCAAGTAAATAGCCACGACCCATTCCGTAGAAAGCTTCCTGGCCAAAAGCGCGCTCTTTCCATGATGGCCAAGGCCTAGAGCCAATCGATTCCCAGAGCCCGTTACCAGCGGCTAGGGCTAGATAAAGCGAGATGCCGAGCAGCATAGTGACTAAATTCATGAACAACGATGCCACAAGGGTTGCCATGTCGCCATTAACAGAACCGGCCATCGATTTAAACGCTGGGTACATGTTGATGTTATTCGTGATATAGATGGTGATGAAAATCAGCGTCAAGAGTAGTCCGCGACGAAAGTCAATTTGTTTACGAAATTTAATAGCATAAATAATGGCCGCAAGAGACATGAGCAGTGTGAAGCCCATAGAAATCCAGGTCATGATAGCAGCTGAACGGTCTTGCTGATCAAGCCAAGCTTGATAGGATGCGGGCACACTGAAAAGGATGTTAAAACCAATTAAAGCTTTATCATTGAAATCGAGGCGCACTTGCAATTTCGCCTTGCCAACAGGATCCGTTTGTTTCTCGTAAAACAGTGTTGTGCCTATTGCTTCTTGATCCGCAGGCTTCTCGATCGCGATGAAATCATCTGGATTGAGCCCTTGGCTGCGGATTTCCTGTTTCGCCAAAATATCGGCCTTCTGCTTGCTCATCGCGGTGCTCACCGTATTGGTTTCGCTCCAACCGATGATTTTGGCATTCGTGTAGTTAACCTCGACTTCATAATGTAGTTTTGAGACGGGATCTACAACACTAACTTGATAATAATCAATAGGGAAGCGCTCTCCATATTTTTTTGCGTAGGCTTCGGAGAGATTTTCTTTTTGTAAATAACCGCTTCTCCCTTTTTTAGATTGGTAAACAACAAAGGCTTTCGGGCTATGAGCCCCGTATCTATCAGTAATAAATTGTACTGCGCTATCCGCTGCTTGCTGCTTCGTTATTGAAGGGTTCTCTGTGGATGTTGTTTCTTCGGCTCGAAGCCCATATAACGCATTGACACCGACATACATAACGATACCTATACAAGCGAGTAGAAGCAGTAATCGATTCAACCTCGGTTGAAGCATAGATCAGTCCCCTTACAATGAGTTACTACAAAGTTATCACAGTTTAAAAAGAAAGCCAATTCGGTCAAAAATACTGGAAATGAGGGCAAGAGCTCGATTGGATTGGCATATTCTCTTAAATCGGCTGAAATAAACTTTGTATGTAGACGAAAACAGTTATATAATTCATATCAATTGAATAAAAAGCCGAATTTCTTTATGAAAACGGGGGAACCATGTAAATGGGGTGAATTTTGCTTCAGGCCTAGGTCTGGCAAATAGGGTGGTCCGCGCATCCGAATCCGTCAGCTAACCTCGTAGGCTTTACGTTAGGAACCATACCGATTAAGGCATTGGATTTCCAGTGTCTTTTTTGCATGCACAGGGGGCATTATGAAGAAAAAGGTCAGCATTTGGCAGCTTACACCGCCGCAAATTTTGGTGCTTGGTTTTGCTGCTATCATTTTTATTGGAGCGGGGCTCCTAACACTTCCTTTTGCCTCAGCAACTGGACAATCTATCGCTTTCATTGATGCATTGTTTACGGCGACTTCGGCAACTTGCGTAACAGGGCTTGTTGTGGTGGATACGGGAAGCGCTTATACGACATTTGGGCAAGTCGTTATTATTAGCTTGATCCAAATTGGCGGGTTAGGCTTTATGACCATGTCCACACTCATTGCATTTGCATTCCGCAAAAAAATCACGCTCAAAGAGCGGCTCGTTTTGCAAGAGGCTTTTAACCAAGGAAGCATGGAAGGCATTGTGCGGCTTATCCGCAAGGTTATTATTTATTCGCTTGTGATTGAGGCTGTCGCAGCAGTTATTTTTACAATTCGTTGGACCTTTGATTTAGGATTTTCTAAGGCATTGTACTTCGGAACTTGGCATGCGATCTCGATGTTTAATAATGCCGGGTTTGATTTATTTGGAACGGTTGATGCGCCTTTCGTCTCGTTTACTGGCTATGCGAACGATTTCGTAGTGAACTTCGTGGCTATGGCGCTTATCGTGCTTGGGGGTATCGGCTTTATCGTGATGTCCGATGTCATGGATTACAGGAAAACGAAGAAGCTTACCCTGCATTCGAAGGTCGTTCTCAGCATGACCGGGCTGCTGATTATTTTAGGTGCTGTTGTTATTTTTATTTTCGAGTACACGAATACCAAGACGCTAGGCTCACTTGATTTTGGCGGCAAGGTGCTTGCCTCCTTCTTTCAATCTGTTGCGCCGCGAACGGCCGGTCCGAATACGGTTGATATCGGTGGGATGCGTCAAGCAACACAATTTTTCATCGTTATCCTTATGTTCATTGGCGCCTCTCCAGGCTCTACAGGGGGTGGGATCAAAACGACGACCTTCGCCATTTTGATAAGCGCGATTGTGACTATGGTTCGAGGGAAAGAAGACATCGTGATTTTCCGCTTCCGTTTGGCGAAGGATCGTATCCTCAAAGCGATTACGCTTACGTTGATTGCCTTAATCCTGGTTATATTCGTGTCGATGCTGCTTTCTACAACCGAGTCCTCGCAGTTCCTCAAAATTTTGTTTGAGGTCACTTCTGCCTTCGGTACGGTAGGTTTGACGATGGGACTTACACCGGATCTGACGACATTCGGCAAAATCATGATCAGCTTGACGATGTTCGCTGGACGTCTGGGACCCATTACGCTTGCGTATGCCTTACAACCGAAGCAAGAGAAAGAATTATATAGATACCCTGAGGGGAAAATTACCATTGGATAGGGGAAAAAGAAACATGAAAAATCAATATGCAGTTATCGGTTTGGGCCGATTCGGGGCAAGTATTTCGCAGGAGCTTATCAAGCTTGGCTATGAAGTGCTTGGCATTGACAAGGATGAAGAAGCGGTAGACGAGCTCAGCTCCGAGCTGACCCATGCTGTCGTGGCCGATGCAACGGATGAAGAAGTTCTGAAGTCGCTCGGTTTGCGTAATTTTGATTGCGCGGTTGTCGCGATTGGAGATGACATTCAATCTAGTATTTTAACGGCGATTGTGCTAAAGGATTTAGGTGTTAAGAAGGTTGTTGCCAAAGCGTTATCTGAGCTGCATGGTAAGGTTTTGAACAAAATCGGTGTAGATCGTATTATTTACCCGGAGCGGGACATGGGCATTCGCGTAGCGCATCAACTTGTTTCTCCTAATTTGTTGGATTACATCGAGATATCCAAGGATTATACGATTGCTGAGCTTTCCGTTCCTAAACGGATCTGTGGGTATTCCATCAAAGACTTGGATCCGCGCGCAAAGTATGGCTGCAGTGTCGTAGCAATTAATAAAAAAACAGGCGTCATCATTGCCCCTACAGCAACGGATGTCGTTAATGAGGATGATATTATGGTTATCATTGGTACAAACGATCAAATTGATGAGTTTGAGAATGAAGTCATTCGCTAATGGAAAATGCGACTTCACTTCTAATTGACCATGTCATCATTCTGCTTGTTTTAATTTTCGGTTTGGGCATGTTGTTTGGTAAGATCGCTCAAAGACTGAAGTTGCCAGATGTAGCGCTCTTCCTGGTAGCAGGTATGCTAATCGGACAAGGTCTTCACTGGATTGATGAGGCCAGCACCTCTTTTACGAATCAATTTATTCTTGTTATTGGCTCTACCTTAATCTTATTCGATGGCGGTCGTAATATCCGGCTATCCGGTCTGCGCAAGGTATGGCTAACGGTGAGCTTGCTCAGCATACCAGGGGTGATTGTCACTTGTGGGGCTGTTGCAATTACAGCTCATTTACTTTTAGATCTCCCGTGGCTTTATGCGTTATTACTTGGGGCTATTATCAGTTCTACGGATCCAGCAACCCTCATTCCAGTCTTTAAGCAAGTGCGTATTCGCACGAAAGTAAGGGAAACCGTAGAGAGCGAGTCTGCCTTTAATGACGCGACAGGTTCGATACTTACCTTTTCACTGTTAGCTGTTATTTTAGGAACCCAAGGGGTTTCCCTCACATCTGGCGTCAGTGAGTTTGTGAAAACAGCGTTAGGCGGACTGCTTCTTGGTGGCGTGATTGGCTATGTCATGACTTACATTACGGCGCATATGAAGCTCGGATTTCTGCGGGACTATGCAACCATTGCCATGGTCGTGACTTCCTTGGGGGCGTACATAGCTGGAGAACTGCTTGGTTTCAGCGGCTTCATGGCCACTTTTACAGCAGGCCTCATTTGGGGGAATGCGAGAACCTTCAAGCTGGACATGAATGACAAGCTGCATGAGATGGAACACTTTTCGGAAAATATTACGGTGATTATGCGGATGCTTATTTTCATCCTCCTGGGCAGTCAAGTAAATTTCACTGTAATCTTGGAGCACTTCTGGACAAGCCTAGGCGTTATTTTCGTCTTTATGTTTATTGCACGTCCACTGACGGTATTGGTTTGTACGCTGCCAGATCGTAAAGCAAAATGGAAATGGAATGAAATTGTGTTTATGTTCTGGGTTCGAGAAACAGGGGTCATTCCCGCGGCCTTGTGTGGGATGGTAGCAGGGATGGGTGTGGAACACAGTGAATTAATTGCCAGTGTCACGTTCCTAGCTGTGCTGATTACTATCTTATTTCAAGCAAGTACAACAGCGTATGTCGCTCGTAAACTCGGCTTGGAAGTTAAAGCGGATGAAGATGAGATAAGTTCTGGGGCCGCATAGATACTTAGGGAAATAAATCGAAAAAAAACGTTCTTTTCAACCAAATGGGTCGAAAAGAGCGTTTTTTTGTGTTTAACAGTTATCTAACATTTCATCTTGTTGAGCCCGTAACTTTTATAGTATATTAACGTTATGACAAACATTTTTCGACAATATCTCTTCTTGTGTATACTCAGCGAAAGCTGACCTAACGATTTCCTTGCAAATTTCTAATAGAGGACTTCGAAGATAAGGGTGGGCTCAGCATGTATAAGGTATTAGTTATTGAAGATGACGCGATGATTGGCGATATGGTTTCGATGTATTTAGGAGAGGAAGGCTTTAAGGTTATTCGTCATGAAAATGGTAGAGATGGGCTTCAAGCTGTTCACCAATTCGGGCCTGACATTATTTTGCTCGATCTCATCCTTCCGGATATGGATGGGCTTGAATTGTGTCAACAAGTTCGTGAAATATCAAAAATACCGATTATGATTGTATCCATGAAAAATAAGGTGGTTGAACGGGTTAATGCCCTAGCAGTTGGTGCTGATGATTATATGTGCAAGCCATTTAGCATGCATGAAATGAGTGCTAGAGTGCATGCGTTGATTCGCCGTTCCAAGCTATACCAACCTAAGCGATCAGCAAACGCTCCATCATCAAATACGGCCGTTATGGTTGCTGAACGCGACGCTGACAATTTGGTCAGTCTTGACCAGGATACGCGCTCGATGTGGGTACACGGCGATTTGATCGAAACAACCTATTCTGAGTTCGAGATCATGAAATGCTTTTTGAAAAATCCTGGCAGAGTATTTAGTCGGGAAGATCTTTTACAAACGGTTCGCGGCTTTGATTCTTTCGTAACCGATCGAGCCATTGATGTTCACATTGCAAATCTGCGTAAGAAAATTGAAGTTAATCCAAAGGAGCCCAAACGGATTCGAACCGTGTGGGGGGTTGGGTATAAGTTTGTTTTGTAAGTGCTTTCCTCTGCCTCTAGTAGCTGCGCGGTTCTCTTACCGTGCGCAGCTGATTAGAGGTTTATTTATGCTTAGCAAAGTAGGACATCGCTTGTGTAATGAATTTCATCACGGCTACATTCTCTGAAGTGCTCTCCGAAAAGATGAGGGACGTTGTCCGCTTCGTTTGCTCAAGCTCGACTAAGTTGCGTAGAATCAACTCGTTATTCTGAATGAGGTCTTCGCGCAAATAGGACTTGGGTAGCAGGGTTGCAGTTTTGCACGTAGAAACTAGGCGGATAATCGCTTCAAAAGAGTCAATTTCCATTTGCACATTGGGAAAAATAGAATATCGATGGAACAATTCGTCCATGAGAATGCGATACCAAGTGCCTTTGGAAAAGAGAATCATGGGCAGCTCATTCAAGTCGCTTATGGCAATGCGAGGGCGATCAAAGTAGGGATGCCCGTATGGCAGGACGAGACATAGATGATCATCGAATAGAGGCTTGCAGTTTAGCCCTGGGCTATTAATTAGCGAAGCGACGATCCCGATATCGACTTTTTTTTCTTTGACCATGGTGACCACCTCATGGGTCTTGCCCGTCAGCAGCTTGATCTCCGTCAGCGGGAAATCTTTTAAATAATCCGTAATTAAATCGGGGAGCGTGGCTTGCAGCGTGGTCAGACTAGCACCGATCGTCATGGAGACATGATTGCCTTCCGCTCTGTAAGCCTGAATGGTTTGCATGAATTTGCGTTCCATATGACGCAGCTCCAATGCATGGTCATAGCAGATTTGACCTACCTTCGTCAGCTCTAGCCGCTTCCCTTTACGTATGAAGAGCTCGAGTCCGAGTTCAGCTTCCAGCTTCATTATTTTGCGTGAAAGAGCTGGCTGCGAGAGGTTTAAAATCTGTGAAGCTTTATTTAAACTTGCTTGTTCGACAACAATGGCGAAAACATCCAAAAGTTCCATAGGGAGCAGCTCCTTGCTTCTATATGCGTGTAAATTATAAGTGTATATAAATAATCGGCACTTCCATTATAAGCGTGAAAGATGTACGATGTATATGTGACTTTCATGTTCACATTTTTTGGGTCAATCCTGCATAAACGTTCATGATTTTGGCAAAATAGGCGTAAATGATTCTGGGTTGACGCTCGTTTGCGGCGAGAGTACAATGATATGTGGCTTGTCTGAATATGTCGGATGTTATTATTTAGGGGGGAATAGGTTTAATGACGGGTAATTCGTATTACTTTCGAAAGATCCACTCTTTACTTGGTGTAATTCCAGTGGGCTTCTTTCTCATCGAGCATTTGCTCACGAACTATGAGGCGACAAAAGGTCACGCTGCCTTCGTAGATCAGATTAATTGGCTGAACGGTTTACCGCTGGTATTGCTTCTTGAAATCTTCGGTATCTGGCTTCCGCTTCTTTATCATGCCGTCTATGGTTTGTATGTAGCTTATCAAGCTCGCAACAACGTTAGCAGCTATGGGTATTTCCGGAATCAAATGTTTTTACTGCAGCGTGTGACAGGCGTAATTACGTTTTTGTTCGTTGCATGGCATTTCTTCGAAACGCGGTTACAGGTTGCTCTGGGTAACGTAGGGCATGGAGATCTAGGGATGACGATGCATGATATTGCAACGAATCCGGTGATGTTCACGATTTATGTTATTGGTACGGTATCAGCAGCTTTCCATTTCTGTAACGGCATGTGGTCCTTCCTGGTTAGTTGGGGAATCACAATTGGCCCGCGTGCACAACGCTTTTCTTCATACATCTGGATGGCGTTATTCGTAGTTATGGCCGTTATGTTTATTATGTCTTTGACAGCTTTTACAGATCCGCAATTTCAGCAGCTTCCTGCGGAAGCGCATACCGGGCATTAGGGAGGGTGAACTAAAGTGGCAAATTCGAAAATTATCGTCGTCGGTGGAGGCCTTGCGGGACTCATGGCGACAATTAAAGCAGCGGAAGCCGGAGTTCACGTGCAATTGTTCTCCTTGGTTCCGGTGAAGCGTTCTCACTCCGTATGTGCGCAAGGTGGCATCAACGGAGCGGTTAATACTAAAGGTGAAGGCGACTCCACATGGGAGCACTTTGATGATACCGTATATGGTGGAGATTTCTTGGCCAACCAACCGCCAGTTAAAGCGCTTTGCGATGCAGCGCCTGGCATTATTCACCTCATGGATCGTATGGGTGTTATGTTCAACCGTACGCCAGAGGGCTTGCTAGACTTCCGTCGTTTCGGCGGAACGAAATATCACCGTACAGCGTTCGCAGGTGCGACGACTGGACAACAATTGCTATATGCGCTTGATGAGCAAGTGCGCCGCTGGGAAACAGCAGGTCTCGTAACGAAGTTCGAGCACTGGGAATTCCTGGGTGCCGTCATCGATGACGATGGCGTGTGCCGTGGTATCGCAGCGCAAGATCTGCGCAGCATGGAAGTGCAAACCTTCCCGGCTGACGCGGTTATTTTGGCGACTGGCGGTCCTGGTATCATCTTCGGTAAAACGACGAACTCCGTTATCAATACGGGTACGGCAGCAAGTGCGGTTTACCAACAAGGCGTCAAATATGCCAATGGCGAGATGATTCAAATTCACCCGACGGCGATTCCTGGAGACGACAAGCTTCGCTTGATGTCCGAGTCGGCGCGTGGCGAAGGCGGACGTATCTGGACGTACAAAGACGGTAAGCCTTGGTACTTCCTTGAAGAAAAATACCCTGCTTACGGAAACTTGGTTCCGCGTGATATTGCAACGCGTGAAATTTTCTCCGTGTGCGTGGATCAGAAGCTCGGCATCAATGGCGAGAACATGGTTTACTTGGATCTTTCTCACAAAGATCCGAAAGAGTTGGACGTTAAACTGGGCGGTATCATGGAAATTTACGAGAAATTCATGGGCGATGACCCGCGTAAAATTCCAATGAAGATTTTCCCGGCTGTTCATTACTCCATGGGCGGTATGTGGGTAGATTACAACATGATGACGAACGTGCCGGGCTTGTTCGCTGCGGGCGAATGTGAATATCAGCATCATGGCGCAAATCGTTTGGGTGCAAACTCGCTCGTATCCGCGATCTATGACGGTATGGTATCCGGTCCTAAAGCAGTTGAGTATATCCGTGGCCTTGAAAAACATGCTGACGATATTTCTTCCACGATCTATGACCGTGAGAAAAAACGTCATACAGACCGTTACGAAAGCTTGCTCAAAATGAACAGCGGTATGGAAAACGCGTATGTGCTGCACAAAGAGCTTGGCGATATGATGAATTCCAATATGACGGTTGTTCGTTATAACGATCGTCTGCAAGATACGATCAACAAAATTAAAGATTTGAAAGCAAGATATGCAAATATCAACATCACGGATACCGCTCGTTGGAACAATCAAGGTGTTGCCTTTACACGTCAGTTGTGGAATATGTTCGAACTGGCTGAGGCGATGACTGTCGGTGCGTTGCTGCGTAACGAGAGTCGTGGAGCGCATTACAAGCCTGACTTCCCAGAGCGTGATGATGATAACTTCATGAAAACAACGATTGCCGATTGGACGCCAGACGGCCCGAAAATCAGCTACGATGAAATCGATGTTTCGTTGATTGCGCCACGTAAACGTGACTACTCCACAGAAAAGAAAAAGGGAGGACATTAAATCATGGCAGAGACACAAACCCCACAAAAAACAGTGAAGTTTATCGTGACTCGTCAAGAGAGTCCTGAATCCAAAGCTTATACAGAGGAGTTTGAAGTTCCGTACCGTCCGAATATGAACGTGATCAGTGCGCTGATGGAGGTTCAACGGAATCCGAAAAATTCGAAGGGCGACAAAACGACGCCAGTATGTTGGGAATCCAACTGTCTGGAAGAAGTATGCGGCGCCTGCTCGATGGTCATCAATGGCAAACCGCGTCAAGCTTGCTCTGCACTTGTGGACAAACTAGAACAGCCGGTTCGTGTAGCTCCTATGAGCACATTCCCGGTTATGCGTGACCTTGTCATCGACCGTGGACGCATGTTTAACGCACTGAAGAAAGTCAAAGCATGGGTTCCGATTGACGGAACTTATGATCTTGGACCTGGTCCTCGTATGGCTGAGTCTAAACGTCAATGGGCGTACGAACTGTCCAAATGTATGACTTGCGGTGTATGTCTTGAAGCTTGCCCGAATGTAAATGATAAGAACTCCTTTATCGGACCTTCTGCTCTTTCTCAAGTTCGTCTGTTCAATGCTCACCCAACAGGTGAAATGAACAAAGATGAGCGTCTGGATACGCTGATGACCGATGGCGGTATCGAAGGCTGCGGAAACTCGCAGAACTGCGTACGCTCCTGTCCAAAAGGCATTCCGCTTACAACTTCGATCGCAGCTTTGAATGCCGATACAACGAAGCATTTGTTCAAAAAATGGCTGGGCGTGTAAGCTAAAGACGTGCAGCTCCATTAAAATAAGGCTCGGTACCCTGTGTAAGCTCCAGGGTGTCGGGCCTTTTGTATACGATCCTATTTGACGAGAGTTTGGCTTACCGATAAAATCAAATTAAAGCGTTTTAAGAAGGATAAAGAGGGTAGATACATGAAAAACAGCAATAAATTGCCCACAATTGTCGAGGTTGCCAAGGAAGCTGGCGTTTCCATTGCCACCGTCTCTAATGTGCTGAATCGCAGGAAGGTACCAATGGCCAAGGAGACGATTCGTAAAGTAGAGGAAGCGGTAGAGCAGCTTGGCTATCGTCGTAATGTCATGGCAACGAATCTAAGCCGTCGCCGCTCCTACGAGCTTGGGCTCATCATTCCACACTTTGGAGGCTACTACGGTAGATTCGCGGAATTGCTGGAGCAGAAGGTGCATCGTTTCGGTTATCATTTATCTATATTTTCAGCGGCTGGCATGAACCCGGAGATTGAGCGGCGGCACTTGGAGCTTCTGCTGCAGCGAAGAGTGGACGGGCTCGTGTGCCATGGTTTGGCGATGAGTATGGAGTCTACACAGCATTTTGTGGGTGAAGGGACACCGCTAGTGATCTTTAATGGCTGGGGGTGGCCGAGCGATACGGTCAAGCTAGCGGTTAATTTGGATTTCGCTCAAGCTTCCAAGGAAGCAGTGCGTCATTTACAGGAGAATGGCTGCCGATCGATTGTTTATGCGGGCAGACGCAAGGGGCTCGGTGCAAACGAGCAGCGGATACAGGGGTTTACAGCAGGCATTCGCAGCTATGCGGAAGACAGCATCCATGCGATTCTAGATGCCGGAGAGCTCGGCGTTGAAGGTACGCTAGATGAAGCATTGCGCCTGAGTGGCGAGCAGAAGCCACTTGGCATTTATGCTTTCAATGATGCATTGGCATTAGAGATTCTCGCGGTGTGTCATGCTCGCGGTATTCGCGTGCCTGAGGAGGTCCAACTCATTGGCATGGACAATGAGCTATACTCCAAAGCGAGCTTTCCCGCTATTACAAGCTTTGATATGCCGGTGGAGCTGCAAACCAGTCTCGTTTCAGCCTTTTTGATGAAGCAGATTGGTGAAGAATTGACCGAAGACAGCGTCAAGCTGCTGGACGAGCATCTGGCATTAACCAAAGGACACGAGCTGCTTATTGAGCTCAAGATGATTGCGCGCCAATCTACAGCAAATGCAGAAAGACCGTTAAGCTCATAGAGCACAAACGGTCTTTCTTTTGTTCATATTAAGTGAGAAGCTCCTTGCGCCTGGTTTCTTCTTTATGTTTGAGAAACTCTTTGCCATACTCCCCATGAGGGTTAATATTGGCGTGTTCGATCTGAATCGTTGAGTGCTCGATACCGTACTTGCTTTTCAGCGTCTCATTGACAGCGAGAATAACGCAGAACGGTTGTATATGGGAATCGATGAATACATGCGCGGTCAAAGAATAATGATCGGTAGAAATGGCCCAGAGATGCATCTCATGCACATCTTCTACGCCTTCAACGCTCCGGATGGCACTGCGGATTTCATCCAGATTGAAATGTTCCGGCACGGATTCCATTAGAATCAAATAGGATTCGCGAATAATTTTGCTGCCTCCGATAAAAATAATCCCACCAATAACCATACTAATTAGAGGATCAAACCAGAGAAGACCTGTGTAATAAATAATAATCGAGGACACGATAACACCAACGGAGCTCAGCAAGTCACCGAAAAAGTGCCATAGCGCACTTTGAACATTCAAATTGTCCTCTTCTTTTACACTGTTATGCAGCACCAAGGTGAGAACCAGATTGACAATAAAGCCAATGGACGCAATTCCAAGCATCAAACCAAGCTGAATCGGCTGCGGATGAAGGATACGCTGAACCCCTTCAATAAAAATCCCCAAAGCAATGACACAGAGCGCCAAACCGTTTAGAAAAGAAGCGATAATTTCAAATCGTAGAAAACCGAACGTAAATCGCGCATTTGGCTGATGCGTAGCCAGATACAGCGCAATCATGCTCAACCCAAGGGCAATAACATCGGAAATCATGTGCGCAGAATCGGAAAGTAAAGCAAGAGAATTGGACAAAACGCCCCCTACAATTTCAACTAACGTGAAGAAAGCCGTTAATATGAGGGTAATCCATAACGTTTTTCTGGATTTGGATTGTTCCTTTACATGGTGTAGATGATGGTAGTCGTATTCGATAGCCATACGGTTCCCCTCCTTTTATATTTGTGAGTGATAGTGAGAATCATTCGCTTAATTAGAATTATTCTAAATAAGATAGTTTTATTATATGCCACACTTCTCCAAGGTGCAACCGAAATTGTTAGAATTAATTAGCAAATGAAGAGAGCGCTTTCAAATTTGTTACACAATTGAAATATTCCTGTTATGGTTTCATAATGTTAGCAAGGTATTATAATAAGCAAGACCCCCTTTTTAATATATAAACTTTGAACCTGGCCCCGTTGGCTGGGTTCCTTTTTTTTAGCGCAAATAACCCTTGTGAGGAGGGTTATTTGCGCTAGTGTTATTTATACCGAGGAATGTCCCCATCTTTCTTGGACAATTCGGAGCAAATTCTTAATCCAAAAAGAAGTAAACGCATGTATGCCTCAAATCGTGGAATCGGATTGATCGTAATCCTGACTTTTCAAGGAGTCTGACCCAGATATCACGGCAGCCAAGCATCCAACCGACAATAAGGTGCAGAAGGAAATATTGCTTTCTCCGAGCCCTTTTTTCGTTTATTGAGATAAGTTGCTTTCCAAATTCCAGGTTTATCTCATCTCCGCACTTAACAAAAAAGATTGCCACACAAGGCTTTACGCCCCAACTTCCTTCATCGCTCAAATCCTAAATAATCATCAAAAAAAGGAATCTACGCCATTGGCTAGGTTCCTTTTTTCGTACACGAAATGCCAGATAATTAGCGGAAAACCACCAAAAAGATTTTATGGTGATTTTTCCCATATATCTAATCTAGAGGCAAATCGTGCAAGCTGCTCGATAAATTCCCGTTCCGGATTTTCGCAAAGGTCATAAGGATTGGCGCATTGCAGACTGTCCTTCGTGTTCAGTTGCAGATGAATGGCTTGTTGAATGGCCACTGTGTCAAAAGGGATAGAAATCACATTGTCAGCAGACTCCCGCCCTTGCTGACGATTACCTATATTGATAGCTGTCAGGTGGAAGAAGGGAGATTCAATGATGGCGCTGCTGCTGTTTCCGATCATTAAATCAACGTTACTCATAAGAAATAGAAACTGATCGTCTGGGATGGACGGGATATAACGGGCCAGAGGATGCTCGTTGACAAAGGCCAAGAGCTTCTCGCGGAACAAGCTCCCTCCCGAATCGCTATTGGGTCCAATCACGTAGATGTCGCTTTCGCAGGCATAAGGGCGAAGGGCATTCAAGACTGAATTGATTTGTTCTTCGTAGTTCAAAGGATCTTTGGAGTCAGGGTGAATGCATAATAAAATTTTGCTTCGCGGCGAATGGATGCCAAAGGCTTCGCTCCATAGGCATGCTGTTGCATCCTTTAAATTGCGGATGCGTTCAATTTGTTGTTTGCGCAGCGAACCGATCGGAACGATTCGCCAATCCGCTTCGCCTAGACGAAGCAAATGCTGTTTCGCTTTCAGTGAGGCAACGAAATGGAGATGCGCAAACTTGCTGATGGCATGGCGCACGGCGTCATCGGCGGATCCGCTTTGTTCTCCGCCGTGTAGATGCACGATACCGATGTTTTGATAATGAGCAGCGATCGCTGCGGACAGTATTTCAATGCGGTCGCCGAGCAGAAGCACGCAGTCGGGTTTGCTGCGTTGCAGAATGTCCGAGAAATAAAGTATCCCTAGTCCAGCTGATTTGCTCATAGCCTCAAGCGAATCGCCCTTCAACAGAATGGATGGAGTGGCAATAACCGCAAAGACATCCTTCTCAATCTCTCGTATGGTTTCCCCATATTCGGGGAGCAGATGCATGCCCGTTACGACAAGTTCCAGACAGAAGCGCGGGTCTTGATCAAGCTCACGCAGCGCGGGTCGCAGTATTCCATAGTCGGCTCTGGTTCCTGTAAAGCATACGATATGCATTAATGGACTCTCATCCTTTCTGCAATGCCTGAGATAGACCACTTACGACATATTCCTGCTCTTCGGGAGACAGACGAGGATGGAAGGGAATGGCAATCGTGCGCTGAGACATCTGCTCGGTAACGGGTAATGAGCCAGGTGCATAGGGCAACAAGTCCCGATAGCATGGCTGTAGATGGATCGCGGGAAAGTAGGGCTTAGACTGAATGCCTTGATCTTGCAGAAAGCGGATGGTATCTGCCTGACTGGCACCTTCCGGTAGTGCAACAATAAAGACAAACCAGCTTATTTTACAATCCTCTAACACAGCTGGCAGGGTCACGGGAACGTTATAGGCTCGGATCAGCTCTTTATAGCGCTGAGCAACAAGCTCTCTAAGCCGCATCAACTCGGCCAGCCTCTGCATCTGCGCTAGGCCAACGGCTGCTTGCAGATCCGACATCCGGTAGTTATAGCCGATTCGCACATGCTCCAACCAAGCGTTATCCGTGCCTCTACCTTGATTCCGTAAGCTTGAGGCGGTATTAGCGATGCTTTCCTGAGAGGTTACCAATATTCCGCCTTCTCCTGTTGTTACCTGCTTATTCGCGTAAAATGCAAATACAGCGGCATCTCCGAAAGTTCCTGCTTTTTTGCCTTTCCATTCAGCCCCCAAGGCTTCGCATGCGTCTTCGATTACATATAAATGATGTGCTTTCGCAATTCTCATGATGTCGTCCATTTGACAAGTTTGTCCGAATACATGAACGGCCAGGATAGCTTTGGTTCTGGGTGTTATGGCATTCTCGATTGCCCGTGTGTCCATATTCAAGGTGAACGGGTCGATATCGATGAACACGGGTTTCACGTTCTCGTACAATAAACAGTTGCTGGAGGCGATAAAACTGTACGACGTGGTGATGACTTCATCTCCAGCCTGAAGTCCGAGCGCCTTCACGGCCACGTGCAGGGCACTGGTTCCGCTGTTCATGGCGATGGCGTGGGGAATGCTCAATTCTTGCCGGAACGCTTGTTCAAACCGCACTAGTTTATCGCCAAAGCTAAGCTGACCTGAGTCTAGCACTTCCATGACATATTGTTTTTCCACTTCCGATATGTCCGGTTTTGCTAATGGAATAAACATAAAGGCTCCATTCCTCTCTATGAAAATCATTGGTAACTTATTGTATGTTTGATTCATGGAAAGGTACATTCTCTCCTTTCCACGATGACCCAATTTATAGCAATTAGGTATGTGAATAGTTCGGCGTGATGTTATTTTACATATTTATAAGGATAGAAAGGTGGTGTGCTTCATGACGGCTACTACGGAGAAATTGCATGCTTTTTTCTCTAATAAATCTGTTTTAGTAACAGGAGGCACGGGTTCGATTGGTCAAGGTATTGTTGAAAAAGTGTTGAGTTTTAAGCCAAAGCGAATTGTGGTCTTTAATAAAGATGATTCTAAGCAATATATGATGAAGCTTCGGTATCAACATGAACCTATCGTATCCTTTTATTTAGGCGATATTCGGGATTATGCGGACGTAGAGGATGCAACTGTGGGAGTAGATATCATCTTTCATACAGCTGCGTTAAAACATGTTTCCATTTGCGAAAGCTTCCCATTTGAGGCGGTGAAGACGAATATTATCGGAAGTGAACATGTCGTTCGTGCAGCCATACGAAATGGTGTGCAGACGGTAGTGAACATCAGTACGGATAAAGCGGTCAATCCCTATAATACGCTGGGAGCTTCCAAGTTGATTGCGGAGAAGCTGTTCACGCAAGGTAACAGCCATCCGATGAATCGGCATACCAAGCTGTGCACGATCCGGTTCGGCAATGTTATGGGAAGCCGTGGTTCTGTGCTGCCTATTTTTTTTGATCAGGCTCTTCGGGGGGACGCTTTAACCGTCACTCTTATGGAGATGACCCGCTTTTTCATTACCATTCCTGATGCGGTGGATCGCATCGTAAAGGCGGCCTGCTACTGCCAGGGTGGAGAAACCTTTGTATTGAAAATGAAGGCATTTCGCATTGGCGATTTGGCACAAGTGGTGTGCGACTATTTCAATGAACGGGCAACTGTGACCTCAATCAAGATTGTGGGAATGCGATCCGGGGAGAAAATGAATGAGGAGTTGATCTTTGATAACGAAAGCGAACAATTGTATGAAGATGATGAACTGCTGATGATACGAGGTCCCCATGCTCAAGTGCCGTATCTGCACTTTAAGCCGTCTTCCGTGCAAGTTTATCGTTCCGATCAGGATGTGCGGGTCGGCCAGAGCGAACTAAAAAGTATAGTAGCCAGCTTACATCAACGGAGTTTGCTGTACAGAGACGAGGGAACGCTATGACAGACAATCGATTTGTAGAATCTAATCGTCTTCAGAGCAAAGCGTCCCAGTTGATTCCGGCAGGTTGCCATACCTACAGCAAAGGAGTGGACCAGTTTCCTCAGCTTGCCCCGGGCTTTATTCAAAGCGGGAACGGAGCGTGGGTGACGGATATGGACGGCAACACCTTTCTGGATTGGGGAATGGGCTTGCGTTCCGTGTCGCTCGGGTATGGATATCCTCGCGTCACGCAAAAAGTGATTGACTATGTGCAAAAGGGTCAGGGGCCTAATTTTACAAGACCCGCTCCGGTCGAAGTGGAACTGGCAGAGTTATTGGTGGAGCTTATTCCCTCTGCAGAAATGGTGAAGTTCTCCAAGAACGGTTCCGATGTCACGTCAGCTGCGATTCGCCTAAGCCGGGCGTACACAGGCCGCAAGCGGATTGCCTTTTGCAAGGAGCACCCTTTCTTCAGTTTTAACGATTGGTTTATTGGGACTACGCCATGCAATAACGGCATCCCGGAACAAGTGTCGGAACTCTCGGTATCGTTTCAGTATAATGATGCGCAAAGCCTGGAGCGAATCTTTGAGCTGTATCCCGGCGATGTGGCGGCGGTTATTTTGGAACCTGTTACCAGTATTCCTCCAGCGGAAGGGTTTCTGAAGCGCGTGCGTGAGCTCACGCACAAGCACGGAGCCGTGCTGATCTTCGACGAGATGATCAGTGGATTCCGATTCGGACTGCCGGGAGCGCAGACGACTTTCGGTATCCATCCGGATTTATCCACATTTGGAAAAGCGATAGGGAACGGGTTCTCTTGCGCCGTATTGGCTGGCAAACGGGATATCATGTCACTTGGGGGACTTGAACATTTACAGCCACGTCTGTTCTTATTGTCTGCCACCAACGGAGCGGAAACCCATTCGCTCGCAGCGGCCATAGAGACGGTGCTTGAATTCCGCGAAAAGAACGTTATTGGCCATATTGAACTTATCGGAGAACGGCTGCAGGAAGGTTGGCGGCAAACCGTCATGGCTCACGGATTGGATCAGCACCTGCAGATCGGGGGCTACCCGAACAGCCCGGTATATGTATGCAAGGATGAACAACTGATCCCCTCTGCGGCATTCCGAACTCTCTTTCTCCAGGAAATGATCCGTGAAGGCGTGCTGATTCCCTATATCTCGATCAGTTACTCACATGGCGAGAGGGAAGTGACGAAAACGCTTGAAGCGCTTGATAGGACATGCGCAGTCTATCATCAAGCTCTCGATCAAGGGTTTCAGTCCGTTCTGACAGGGCCTCCGGTCAAACCTGTATTTCGTAAATTCAATTAGAAAGAAGGGCGCATATGTCTTATTTGGTAATCGGGCTCGGATCGATGGGTAAACGCAGAGTAAGGGATTTAATCGCGCTCAGCGAGGATCAGGTCCTTGGTTTCGATCTGCGTGAGGATCGGCGGCGAGAGGTAGCAAACAGATTCGGCATCGTTACCTTCGACTCCGTAGAACAAGCATTGCAGCACAACCTGAAGGCGATTATCATATCGACCCCGCCTGATCTCCATATGCGCTATGCTCACTTGGCGGCAGATTTGAATATACCTTTTTTCACGGAGGCCAGTGTTACGAAGGAAGGAATGCTTGAGCTGATAGGCAAGCTGAAGGCAAAGCCTGATCTTGTATCGGCGCCATCCTGCACCATGCGCTTTCATCCTGCCGTTGCGCTGCTTCGTCAGATCGTGAAGGATCGAATGTTGGGTGAGAACTGTTTTTTCACGTACCATTCCGGGCAATACTTGCCTGATTGGCATCCGTATGAAGATTACCGCCAATTCTATGTGTCCCGGAGAGAAACCGGCGGCTGCCGGGAGATCGTCCCTTTCGAATGGATCTGGCTGACTTCGTTATTCGGAGAAATCAGCAAGGGTATATCCATGAAACGGAAGGTTAGCAGCTTGGATGTGGATATCGACGATGTGTATCAGATGGTTTTGGAATTTGAGAACGGTATACAAGGGCAAGTTACCGTCGATGTTGTGTCTCGTATGGCTACAAGAACATTCGCTTTAATCGGAGAAAAGGGAACGGCGCGATGGAACTTTTTCGATTCCGCACTTGAGGTGTACGACGGGGAGCGGCAAGTAACGAAACGATTACCCATCACGAGCGGTGACAGGCTCTTCGAATACGAGGACATGTATGTGAGTGAGATGTGCGCTTTTCTGCAGGCGTTGGCCGGGGGGAATCCTTTTCCGCACGACTACCCGACGGATCTTTCGTTGCTGGAGAAATTGGAGCGGCTCGAACAAGGCAAAATTTGAGGCCAATGAATGTCCCCGCAGGTTTGCACCTTACGAAGATTGGAGTGACTTGTTCGTGAATGAATTCGACTTAAAAGAAAGAGTTGTCGTCATTACGGGCGCAGGCGGACGGTTAGGCTCAGAGTTCTCCCATGTGGTTCAAAAGCATGGCGGGAAGGCGGCTATGCTGGATCTGTCTTACTCTTCTTCCAGGCTGATTTCCGATAGCGAGCTTCACCTATCTGTAGACATTACTCAGCCTGAACAAATGAAAGAAGCAGCCGAGGAGATTCGGAAGCGTTGGGGTGTTAGCTATGGTTTGGTAAACAATGCCTGCATTCAACCGAAAGGGTTCTGCGATACCGTTGAAGATTACGATTTGGCAACATGGCGCAAAGTGATGTCTGTCAATCTCGATGGTTTATTTCTTTGTTCGCAGGTATTTGGCAGAGAAATGGCGGAGAATGGTGGCGGGAGCATCATTAACATCTCTTCTATTTATGGCATGAATGGAGCTAATTTCTCACTTTATAAAGGATTACCGTTCAACACGCCTCCCTCTTATGCTGCAAGCAAAGCTGCGGTCCTGGGATTAACCCGGTATTTGGCTTGTTATTGGGGAGACCGTAATATCAGGGTGAACGCCGTCACACCAGGCGGTGTAGAGGATGGGCAGCCGGACGTGTTTATCGCGCGTTATAGCGAACACACTCCCGTCAAAAGAATGGCGCGGAAGGATGAGATGAATGGCGCGGTCCTCTATTTGCTATCCGATGCCTCTTCCTATGTCAATGGTCACAACCTGGTCGTAGACGGAGGATTCGGAGCCTGGTAATCGATTGAAAGAGGGGATTCTTTGTGAAAATTGGCATGTTAATAACAGCAAGATTAAAGTCGTCCAGGTTGCCGCTTAAACTGCTTGCCTACATCCAGGGAAAGCGTGTTATTGATCATGTTGTGGAGAGATGCAAGGCGGTAAGTCTGGTAGATCAGGTTATCCTCTGTACTTCGCCCAATCCGCAAGATGCTCCCCTTGTGAATGCCGCATATGATCATCATATTCATTATTTCTTAGGAGACCCTGACGATGTTCTCAAACGGTTGTATGATGCGGCCTGTTTTTATCGCTTGGATTATATATTGAGCATAACCGCCGACGATTTGTTTTTTTCTGTGGAATACGCGAACCGTTTTGCCAATCAGGCGCTGTTGACGAAACCGGATTATATGTATACGGAAGGGCTTCCCTTGGGAGTCGGTATTTATGGAATCAGCTACGAGGCGCTCAAGTCCGTTATTGAATTTAAAAATCGGACAGATACGGAAATTTGGGGATACTGGTTCAACCATCCCGACTTATTCCGTATTCACACCTTTCAGGCACGAAAGGAAGAATCCAGAAAGGTTCGACTTACCCTGGATACAGAGGAAGATCTGGCATTTTTTCAAAAAATAGAACCATTGCTGCGGCCTGAGGATGGAATGAGCTATCCTGCGCTGCTAAGAGCAATCGACAAGCTTCCAGAGGAAGCATTTGTCAATCAGCATATCGTTCAGTTAAATCTGCCGTCGGAAGCGATCGAAGCGATCAAGTCGCACTATCAACAGGAGCGGAATCAGTTTTTACGCATCAAGGCGGCGAATGACAAGAGATAAGGAGTGATCAAGCGTATGACTCGAATACACAAATGGTTTGATGGAGCTCACCGTGATTCCTCAGAGATGTACTGGATTGCCGAACCGGCCTACACGCACCAAGGGGATTTTCAATATTTGCTCGCGCTCGTTGACGCATTAATTGATTCGGGAGCGGATGCCGTCAAATTTCATCTTATGCTGGATCTCGACGAATATATCGTATCGGAGCATCCGTTGTATCCGGACTTGCAGAAATGGCTGTTTACCCGGGAACAATGGAGAGAAGTGTTTGCCCGCTGCCGGCGGGGAGGCGTGGAAATTGTAGGACTGGCTGATGAGCTGCCAGCTTTGGATTTCCTCATTGAAGAAAAGGTGGACGCTATTGGCATTCATGCCACTTGTATCAATGATTATTTTATGCTCAAGCGATTATCCGAAATCAAGCAGCCCTTATTTATTGGAATAGGCGGGATTCAACTTTCCGAGATTGAGCTTGCGCTGCAATTACTGGCAGGTAGCGACCAAATCATTTTGATGTATGGCATCCAGCATTATCCGACACCTCCCCAGAGTATTCACCTCCATAAGCTGTTGTTGTATCAGACTCATTTTCGGCTTCCTGTCGGTTATGCCGATCATACGGCAAGCGAAGAAGATCGGACCCGGTCTCTCGTGTATGCGGCTGCTTTCGGTTTGGGAGTGCGGATCTTCGAGCAGCATGTGACATTGGATCTCGCGACAAAACGTGAGGACGATGAAGCGGCCATCGAGGTAGCCGGGGTTGCGAAGCTCAAGGAACAGCTCGAATTGGTTGCAGTGATGACGGGCAATACGGAGTTTGATTTGAAGGCGGAAGAAAGGGAGTACTTTGCGAAAGTGCGCAAGTGTATGCTGGCCGCCCAGGATCTTCCTGTCGGAACTGTTCTTACCGAGCAGCATATCAAATTCAAGAGAACGAAAGCTCAGGGCGATATGGAGCAGAAAGATTTTACAGAGCTTATTGGCAAAACGCTTCTTCAGGAAATCCATGCAGACGAAGCATTCTGCTGGAAGCACGTCCGAAAACAGTAGTCAGTGAGGTGAGGCGTACCTATGTACGGAGAGAATGCGATCAACGATCATATGCTTCTAAGATACGGATATGTGGAAGATTTGCTGACCGCATTTGAATCTTTTATTTATAAAGATATTAAACTTCCTCTGCTTATGATTGAAGCCTGGTACCGCTTTATGCGGGAGACGGTGGATGAACAGCTGCAATCTACGGAATACGTTTCCCGGAAGCGGGCTGAATGTCATGAAACAACAATGAGTGATTATCAAAAAGGCTTCCAAAAATGTGTGAATAGGCAGGGCAGCTTCGGTTACGATCCAGAGAGAACGATGGTTCTCATTTGCGGACAGTTCATTGATACCGCTCTAAAGGTGTTGCATGACAAGCATGTGCTTGTCATGCTGACCAATGGGTTAGATGCCGCAGCGATTCGCGGAAAGGAAATGCCAGAGACTTTCGTGCTGTTCGACTTTACAGCTGAGTTTCTCCGCATACGCAGAGACAAAGCAAGTCTACGCGAAGAGTGGCTTCCCAGGATTGAGGAAATCATCGTTAAACATAAGGAGCATCCGCTGTTTGCTAGGAATCTGTTCAAGGGATGGATGCTCAATCAGGTAATCGAAAGCATCAGCTTGCTAGATACGGCCGATATGCTTTTGCACCAATACCCGATCGGCATCATTCTCGATCATTCCGAACTGATTTATCCGGGTAATGCACTTTCGCTCCTGGCCTCAACGTATAATCTGCCGTTTCTGTATGTTCAAAACAATCTGGTTAGCGACGTCAATATCATTCCTTCCTGGGCCAGTTACTACTGTGTTTGGGGCCGTTATACGGAAGACTGGCTGATCCAAAAAGGCGTTGATCCTTATCAAGTCAGATCGATCGGGAATTTGCGGTTTGAACATGATGAGAAAAAAGCAAGGAAGACGAAGCAAGAACTGCTGGACGAACTAAAAATAGGCGAAAAGATGTCCATTCTCGCTCTGACAACCCAGCCTTATTCAGAGTCGACCAACGGTATTATCATGGAGTGGCTGCGCGAAGCGATTGCTGATCTTTCCGTAGTGCTTGTTATCCAGCCGCATAGGGACGATTTTGTTTCGTATGACAAGTGGCTTGATACTCGCATTTGCTCTATGCCTCTGGGCTTTACGCTTCAGGATCTTTTGGCGGTCAGCGATTTCGTTGCGACAATCTCTTCGACAACTGCATTGGAGGCAGCATTCTATGGTAAACCGCTGCTCGTCCTGCAGCCTCCGATCCCGTATCATTTTAACCTGAATCATAATGATTATCATAAGCATCTTGCCCAGGCTGAAGCTGGCTTGATCGTCCGTTCTTCATTGGAATTGCGAGGTGGACTGCTCAAGCTTCTGCATAATGAAAAAGAGAGAGCGGAGATTCTCTACAGGGGAAGCCATTTTCTGCACTCCTCTATGGTAGTCGATGAGCTACTTCCCTCACAAAGACTGTATCGTCTGGTGAAAGAAATTATGAGTCGTAAATGGCTTGAGGGTAACGAGGAGGTATAAATCATGTATGGTGGGGATGAATTCAACGCGCATCTGCTTCTTAGATACGGGTATACGAAGGATTTTGTAGAGTGGTTCGCGCCTCTGGTCTATAGGGGAGTAGAACTGCCGTTAAATATGCTTCGGGCATACCATGTTTTCATACGGGATATCGTCGACAAACAACGGGAAAATCACAATCTTGTGGAAAGAAAGCGGAAAGAGTGGGGCTTTCAATCCATGAAGGAGGTACAAGTGGCGCTCCAGCGCCTGCCTGACAAAGTAAGAGACTGGGGGCAGGCTAAAGACAGAAATATCATTTTGATGTGCGGCCAATTTGTCGATATGGCGATATCTCAGTACAGCGACCGCAAGGTGATGCTGCTTCACTCCAATCCTTACGATTTAAGAGCGCTTGAAGGCAAGAAATTGCCTCCCGGATTTTCCGTTTTTAGCGTGCATGAACAGCTTTTACAATGGAAAATGCCGAAGGATGTGCTAATTTCCGTAGAGGAAATATTAATGAATAGAGCTACTTCCCGAGATTCATATACGGCACAGCATGAGGTCTTTTCTCATCCCCGATTCAACGAATGGATGCGAGGCCAGACCAATCAGGCGCTTATTCTCGTCAAAATACTGGACGACCTACTGGTCAAATACCCTATTGGCATGATTCTTGACCATTCCGAATTAATTTATCCAGGCAGTATATTGGCGCTTTTAGCAAGAAAACATGGGCTACCGTTTATCAATGTTCAGAATCATCTAACAAGCGACGCTTCGATTATCCCTTCGCGAGCGACCCACTATGCTGTTTGGGGCCCCTATATGAGGGAATGGTTAAGCGAACGGGGGGTATCCGGCGAACAAATATGGGAGATCGGGAGCTTACGTCTGGAGAATAACGCCAAATCCATCGGTAAAACGCGGGAAGATCTTTTGGCTTATTACCAGTTGCCAGAGCAGCGGCTCCTTATCACTTACACGACGGAATGCTATGTTTCTGAGATCAATTATCAATTGATGGCATGGTTCGAACAACTGGTCAAAGAGCAGCCCGTGATCGTCATTGTGAAGGCGCATCCTTCCGACCGGATGTCCTATGATGATTATCTATCGGATCGAATTCTCCTTTCTCCTCATGGGTTTGATCTACAGGAGATTTTGAACGCTTCTGACATCGTTGCTACGATCTCGTCAACGACTGCACTGGAAGGGGCCATGCTTGGGAAAGGCATATTAGCGCTGCAGCCCAAACTTCCCTATGATTACCATATTAATTACAACGGATATCCCTATCATTTGTCGAAAGCAGGGGCAGGCATCATAGCGAAGTCGGCGCAAGAGCTTTCCTCGGAAGCTGGAAGATTGCTGCAAGAATCGGGCTACTATCAACAGGTGGTCGACAAAGGGCAGATGTATCTGAACCATACGATGGTGATGGGAACGGAGAGCCCGAGCGAGCGCTTACGCCGGTTTATCGATCAATTACGGGGGTAAACCTATGATTGGGAAGAAATCAGTGAGTCAACGAAAGCAGATTCTCTCTTCTCTATGACAGCTGCCTAGTACCAACTGGCGAAGGGATGCATTTACTAGTGTAAGGTGGATTCCAATGAAGGGGGGATATTTCGAATGGCTAATCGGAAGTCAATTCAAATTAGTCTCATCCAATTTTTGGAAATGGAACTAAATGTAATGAATGTGGCGTTAGACATCGTAGATCAATTAATTAGGAAAGTGCTATTTTGCAAAAGAATCAGACCGAAAGATGTGTCGGCAGTCATTAATTTGCGTATTCTCGTTAACTCATTTACGAAAACAATCGCCAATCAAACAACAACTGGAAAATAATTGTTAGTGCTACTGGGAGGTGTCTATGCATGAGAAGATTGCTGCTTTTTCAACTTAGGCTTTTGAGACGAAGCATCCGGGCGAACCGAAGACTCTTGATCCGCCTCATCCGCGATTTAGAAAACGGGGACAGCTTCTGATATTGAAAATCTTCAATTGATTGGGGAGGCGTTAGCCGTGTACGGCGGTGAAGAATGGAATTCGCATCTGCTTTTGCGTTACGGCTATACGCTAGATTTTTTCGAACGGTTTGCCCCGCTTCGGTTTCATGGCGTCGAAATCCCACTGCCGTTAATCAGGCCGTATCATCAGTTTATCCGCCACCATGTTGACAGGAATATGTTCAAATCTGCTTATTTGCAGAAGAGAAATCACTTGTGGGGCCTACGCTCCATGCACGATGTTCAGGCTCGATTGCAGAGGCTTCCAAAGCCATTATATAGCTTGGGTTCAGAACAAGGGCGGGATACCATACTTTTGTGTGGTAATTATGCGGATTATGCATTGAAGTACCTCTCGTCGCAAAAAGTTATTTTATTGTCCCACTATCTTTATGAGCGTAAAAGTTTGAAAAATAAACCTATGCCGAAACAGTTTGAGGTGTACGCGTTAGGGGAGAAGCTACTTTTTGACGATGTCCCCAAGCGGGTGAGGGACAAGCGAAAAGAGCTTTTTCAGACATTCGAGCGTTTGTATCATTCTTCCCGTAATCAAACGCGGCGCCATGATATACTGACTAGTCCGTCGTTTCGCCGATGGATGCGTGTGCAAATTCCGCTCATGACGGAATTGATCCATGCCCTGCACGAATTGATTCGAACCCGACCGATTAAATTAATCGTAGAGCATACGGATTTGCTGCCTCGGCAGAGTATTCTTTCGCTGCTTGCAAGAATACACGGGCTGCCGTTTTTGCTCGTACAGCACCACTTATCCAGCGATGCCTCTATGATTCCCGCAAGAGCCAGTCATTACGCTGTATGGGGAAAACATATGAGCAACTGGATGATAAACAGAGGCGTAGATCCTGCCCTTATCACGGAATCCGGAAGCGTCAGGCTTGAACTAAGCGCCAAGTTGGTTGTTCGGACGCGCTCTGATCTGTTTTCCCAATTAGGCTGGCAAGAAACTGTGCCTGTTATTACTTACATGACAGAGCAGTATGGCTTTGGCATAAACGCTATCGTGATGGATTGGCTTGTCCAGGCTGTACGTCAATTACCGATTCTGGTGCTGATCAAGCCACATCCTGATGACACAGGAGCTTAT
Source organism: Paenibacillus sp. SYP-B3998 (assembly GCF_010820665.1). GTDB lineage: Bacteria > Bacillota > Bacilli > Paenibacillales > NBRC-103111 > Paenibacillus_E. The sequence goes on from NZ_JAAIKC010000009.1 coordinate 212,297, forward strand.
GATCGTTTTATCAACGAACGCATAAGAATGGTTCCTGAGTCGTTTCATTTGCAGGAGGTTCTGCAGGCGTCCGATCTGATTCTTACCATATCGTCTACAACAGGGGTTGAAGCAGCGATGCTTAACCGGGGAGTCGTTGTGCTTCAACCGGATATGCCTTACGACTATCATTTGAACTATAACGGATATGCCCGTCACTTAGCCAAGGCGGAAGCCGGCGCCGTCGTGTCATCCTCTAGTGAATTGACGGAGTGCTTGCGACGGTGGCTGGAGGAGGAGTCCTTTCGTAGCGAGCTGCAAAAAAAAGGCGGAGTTTTCAAAGATTTAACGTTGAATCCCGATGAGCCTCAGCCCGGATTCCGTGTTTATCAACTGATCCAACAACTGCTTCACTCCTCTGGAAAGGAGCGTTCATGATGATTGGTATTGTCGGAGCTGGCGGTCACGCCAAAGTGGTCACGGATCTGCTCAGACGTACAAACCGGAATATGAGGTTTGTTTATTTGTCTGCGGATGCATCCTGCACAGGGTATGAGGATATGCCGTGTTACCTTGATTCCGAACCGTCCTATAGGAGCCTTCGTTCATCCGTAGAGGGGTGGCATGTCGCTATTGGAAACACGCTGATTCGTAAGCGCAAAACGGAATGGATGCTTGCTAACGGATTGCTGCTCATTAACGCGATCCATGACCGGAGTGTTTGCGCGGAGCAATCGGAAATCGGCATCGGTTCAAGCGTCATGGCTGGAGCCGTCGTTAATCCCTTTGCGGTTATCGGCCAGGGCTGCATTATCAATACTGCATCCAGTGTGGATCACGATTGTGTGATTGAAAGCTTTGTGAATATAGGACCTGGATGCAGACTATCGGGATCGGTAAGGGTTGCTCAATTAAGCGATCTGGGCGCAGGAACGGTAGTGATTCCAGGAGTGAGCATTGGCGAGCATTGCGTAATTGGAGCCGGAGCTGTCGTTATTTCTGATATTCCCGACTATAGTCTTGCCGTAGGGGTTCCCGCGCGAGTGATTAAGCGGATTGCTAGCGGCAGCTCCTAGGCGATTATAATCAAAGCGACAGGAGTGGTAGGATATGATGCAATTATGGGAGCGGCTTTCTAATTCGGCGAAGCCTTACATTATCGCTGAAATTGCTGCTAATCACAATGGAGACCGATTATTGGCCGAGCGGCTGATTTACAAGGCGAAGGAAGCCGGGGTCGATTGCGTAAAGTTTCAATCATGGACAAAGATCAGCCTCATGATCCAATCGAATTATGATAATGAGTTGGAACGTACACTGGATCAATTTAGTATGACCGAAGAGAAGCTGGTTGATATGAAGCAGTTGTGCAATCAGATAGGGATCGAATTTGCCTGCACCCCATTTTCTAAGCGAGAAATTGACTTTCTCGTCCAGTTAGGTGTCCCTTTTATCAAACTTTCATCGACAGAGCTCACCAATATTCCATTGCTTCAGTATGCAGGCGCTACAGGTCTTACGATCGTTTTGTCGACAGGAATGGGGGGATCGGAAGAAATCGCCGAAGCCGTAAGCGTGCTGGAACAAACAGGAAATACTTCAATCGTACTACTTCATTGCGTGTCGGTATATCCGCCGAAAGACGAACACGTTAATTTGAACAATTTGGATGGACTGCGTGCGAGGTATCCCTATCCCATTGGTTTCTCTGACCATACAATTGGGACGGCCATTCCGATTGCGGCTGCCGCCAAAGGGGCTCGGGTCATCGAAAAGCATTTCACGTTAGATAAAGGCTTGCCTGGTTGGGATCATCAAGTATCGGCAACTCCGGAGGAAATGACACAGATTGTTACGGACGTTGGGCGCATTCAAAGCGCACTCGGCAGCTTTGATCGCCGGTTGAGCGAAGAGGAGGAGCGAAATCGTGCGTTTTTTCGCAGAAGCGTCGTTGCCGCACGGGAGATTCAAGCAGGTAAAGTGATCGACTATGACGATTTGGATACAAAGCGGCCGGGAACAGGACTGTCTCCGAGGCTGATCGGACAAATTGTAGGGAAGGCAGCCACACGAACGATTGGCTTCGATGAACTACTCTCGATAAGCGACTTCGAGTAGAGCGCATCGGATTCGATAAGGCCGAGCGAGCGAGAGGGCTAGAACTGACCTGATGGTCTATGGGTTATCGAACAACGTACAAAATTGTTGCTTTACAAGGCTTTACGGACTAGTCTCGCTTATGGTTTTAACCCGAAAATCACCAAAAAAAGGAACGCATGCCTCGTTGGCTGAGTTCCTTTTTTTGTGCAGCGCGAATAACCCTTGTGGGGTAAGGGGCAAGAGTAACAATATGACCCGACAGAAATGGGGGACTGAAAGGTAATAAACGCAGCAGCGGATCCGATGATGCACGATGATCAGATAAGTGGAATTTTGAGGCCATTCTCAATGAAGTTGTTGCAACTACTCTGCAATCGGGTCGCAAGCCTTCTAGTTACGAATGCCTTGCTGCAATTAATTTGATTACAATATTCGGCTACTTGAATTCCTTATTATCCAACATAATTAATTGTTGTGAGGTCGAAGTTTTCGCGATTTTTTTGGTATGGTGAACGAGATGAATAATGTCTTGATAGGCTTGTTTCGCCCCAATAACCAATAAAGGTACTCCAATGAAATCAATCTTGAGCCATCGAGAAAGCATGCCTCCGCATGTCATGGTAAAAGGCACGGTGGGGGACGTATTGGATAGAATGATTTTTTCATGAAGCAATTCTTCTTCGATCAGCATATCAATTAAATTAAAAACGCCTGGAATTAGAATCTTGGATCTTCCCCGGCCCATTGTATAAACTTTATTACCATCTTCGTCTTTACCGTGAAAGTACAATTTTCCTCTATCCTTATAAATCAGTTTATTGAAATTATGCGTGTTTAATATTTCGATTTTCGTGGGCTCGTGAGATTCATCCAACTTATTCAGATGATATGCTGCTGCTAAAACAGTCGTATGCGTTCCGCCGAAATCATTATAAATATAAATCATAGTTGAACCCACCTCATTTTTGGCATTTATAGAATTTTTACCATTATCCCCAAAAACGTAACTTACATGTATTTCCAAGGCGACTTCTTTTGGAAACGTATATAATAAAGCCCAAAAGCGCGCAATGAACACGTACTTAAGGGGATTATAAAATATGGATGTTATACACATGAGCTTCGGGGATTCTGCATATGGGAATTTGAAATATGTTTTTCAAAAAAGTAAGGAGCACCAAAATGAACAAATCATTTGTATCAATGAAGATTTTTCAATCGGTCCTCTTTATAAATTAGAATCTGAAGAAGGAATGCAGGAAAGAAAGCAATGGTTGAAACAATTATTAACACAAACAGGGTCAGTCTCAGATACAGATTACTTAGATTGGATTGAAACAACTCTCAAAAATAATTTACAAGTCGCAATTGGAATTCCAAATAATAGTAAAGTAATCTTATGGCATGGTGACAATACATCTGATGAAATCGGGTTAAGGTTTGTCGCATTTTTGCTTCAAAACAAAAGCATTCAATTTGAAACGGTTAATGTTACAGTATACAGTCGCTATATAGGATTCACAGTACGGGACTTACAGAACAAAGAAGTTCCAGATGTGATAAGAAGCTTAGGTGAGATGCCTCCAAATCTGATTCTAGATGCTCTTCAAATGAAAAAAAGTGTATCTAATATAAAAATTGAAATTTTAATAAATGATTGGAAAGAATGGTCTCAAACGAAAGGGATATTAAGGATATTACTAGATGGGAAAGTAGTGGCTGTATCTGAAGATTATTATGATGCATCTATCTTAGAGAATACACCGAATGAATATCAAAGAGCCTCTTATGTTGTAGGAGAAGTAATGGGGAAAATTGAACAGTGTATAGGTGATACGTATTTAACTTTCCGTGTACAACAGTTGATTCAACAAAGAAAATTAAGTTATCAAGGAGATGTGGGATTTTTAAGTAAAATGGAAATTCGATTACCTTAGATAGGCTCTATATGCATGATCAATTGTATAAAAAAAGAGAAAGATCCATGTATACATGAATCTCTCTCTTTTTGCGGTTCAACGCGATTTAATGAATGATGTCATAAATCAAAACAGGCTCTTCACAAGCTTCATTTTGAATAGAAAAAGCTTGCTCAATTTTAGCGGCAATCGCAGAGACATTTTCCTGATTCGCATGTAGGATGGCAATCGTTTCACCTTGACGAACGGCTTGCCCGACTTTTTTCGTAAGCATGACGCCAACAGCAAGGTCGATGGAAGATTCTTTTGTCGGTCTTCCAGCGCCTAATAGCATAGCTGCGATGCCAATTTCTTCAGCTTGGATGGCATGGATATAACCGTCGACGGGAGCCGTCACGCTCACTTGGTAAGGTGCCTTCGGCAGTTTATCAGGATCATCGATCACATCGGTGGTGCCGCCTTGGGCCGCAACGAATTGTTTAAGCACCTCTAGCGCTTTGCCACTACGAATGAGCTCTTCAAGCAAGCTGTACGCTTGATCGTAGGTATCGGCTTTACCGCCGAGAACAACCATATGCGCGCCTAGCGTTAGGACGAGGCGGGTTAAATCTTCAGGTCCTTGACCACGCAGGGTGTCAATGGCTTCTCTGATTTCCAAGGAATTGCCCACAGCATAGCCAAGCGGTTGGCTCATATCGCTGATGATCGCAACGGTATGTCTGCCCAGCTCGCGTCCAATGTCAACCATCGCCGAGGCAAGCGCTTTGGCATCATCAAGCGATTTCATGAAGGCGCCCGCGCCCGTTTTCACATCCAGGACAATGGCGTCTGCGCCTGCGGCGATCTTTTTGCTCATAATTGAGCTGGCGATGAGCGGAATGGAATCCACAGTCGCCGTTACATCGCGGAGACCGTATAATTTTTTGTCAGCAGGTGTTAAGTTACCGCTTTGGCCAATGACAGCTATCTTGAATTCGTTCACGTTGTGGATGAATTCCTCGGGGGTGAGTTCCACGTGAAAGCCTGGAATTGACTCCAACTTATCAATCGTTCCACCTGTGTGGCCGAGGCCTCTTCCTGACATTTTGGCTACGGGAATGCCGGCCGCTGCGACGAGCGGGGCGAGGATAATCGTTGTGGTATCGCCAACGCCACCTGTACTATGCTTATCTACCTTAACGCCTTCAATTTCGGATAAATTGACCATATCGCCGGATAGCGTCATCGCCATGGTTAGATGGGCAACTTCTTCGGAAGTCATCCCTTTAAAATAAATCGCCATCGCCCATGCGGACAGCTGATAGTCCGGAATGTCACTTTTGGTGTATCCCTTTATAATGAAATCAATTTCTTGCTTGCTTAAGATTCCGCCATCTCTTTTCTTGGCGATTAGGTCTACCATACGCATGTGCATTCACCTCAACAAGAATTTGTTTAAATGGTTTATAATAACAACTTTATATATTCTCATAATAGCTGAAAAAATAAACAAATGTAAAGATGGCTTTTTTCTAAATTTCACAACGTGCTAGTTTCTTAGCTTTGCTGTTCTTAGGGGAAACAGCTCCTTTTTTAGTATCAATACTTTGCAATCTGTTTGAACGATTGATAATCTGTTTAAAGGCATTGTCTTTTTTATAAAATCTCCGTATAATTATATATGAAATTATGTTTATTTGTTTTGAACGTTATTTCAAACGATGTAGAAGGACGGAGACATATGGGTGGAGACAAGCTGGATAAAATCATTGATGCAGCAAGGATGTACTATCAATTAGACTATAACCAACAGGATATTGCCAAGAAATTAGGAGTATCACGCCCAACGGTTTCAAGATTTTTGCAGCAAGCGAAAACGGAGGGTATTGTCCAAATTAAGATTATGGACCCTACTGAAAATAATGAGAATCTAGCCGCCGAGTTAGAACAGAAGTTCAGCCTGAAGAAGGTCATCGTAGCATCGGTTCCACAATATGAGGAGCCTATCGTCAAGAAGTACTTGGGCGAGGCCGCGGCGGATTATTTGTATCAAATTGTGAAAGATGGAGACACAATTGCGACTTCCTGGGGGACTACGCTCTATGAGGTAGCTGTGCAGTTGCAAAATAAGCATGTGAAAGATGTTGCTGTTGTCCAGCTTAACGGCGGTGTCAGTTATTCGGAAACAAATACATACGCTTCAGAGATTCTCCATCTCTTTGGAGCTGCCTATAATACGAATCCGCATCTGCTGCCGTTACCCGCAATCGTTGATCACGCTGTCGTTAGGGAAGCTATTGAGACTGATCGGCATATCCGCAAAATTCTGGATATGGGGAAGAAAGCCAATATTGCGATATTCACGGTTGGAAGTCCATCTGAAGATTCTGTCCTGATCAAAGCTAATTATTTCTCTCCGGCGGATTTGGACATCATTCACGCTAAGGGCGTGGGCGATATCTGTTCTCGCTACATTGATCTGGAAGGCTCGATTTGTAGTGAAGAGCTGGATCGCCGCACGATTGGCATCCATTTGACCGAGCTGAGAAATAAAGAAAAGGCGATTCTTGTTGCTGGGGGCAGGAAGAAGATTGAGTCCATCTATGGGGCTATACGTGGGAGATACACCAATACATTAGTTACGGATCAGTTTACAGCCAAGCATCTGCTTGAATATTAAAAATAACGAGTTGGAAATGGAGAATACCATGGAACAAAATCAAATTGCACGACTCATCGATCATACCTTATTGAAACCTGATGCTGCACAAAATGAAATTGTTAAACTTTGTGGCGAAGCGAAGCAATACAACTTCGCAACCGTATGTGTGAACCCGCATTGGGTAACTTTGGCTGCCAAGGAACTTGCAGGTACTGAGGTTGGGATTACGACTGTTATCGGTTTTCCTTTAGGGGCGACAACAACTTTTTCCAAAATGGCGGAAGCGCGCGATGCGATTGCCAATGGGGCGACTGAGATTGATATGGTGCTTAATATCGGAGCCCTTAAATCCGGCGATTTAGAAACTGTGCGAACCGATGTTGAAGGCGTGGTTCAGGCTGCAAACGGGCAGGCTGTCGTGAAAGTGATCCTCGAAACAGGCTTATTGACAGATGAAGAAAAGGTGAAGGCCTGCACGATTTGCAAGCAGGCTGGAGCGGACTTTGTCAAAACCTCTACAGGCTTTGGTCATGGTGGAGCTACGGTGGATGATATCGCCTTAATGAGAAAGACGGTTGGCCCGGAAATGGGCGTGAAAGCTTCCGGCGGTGTCAGAGATAAGGAAACTGCGCTTAAAATTGTGGCTGCCGGGGCATCGCGTATCGGCGCAAGCGCAAGTATTGCTATCGTGACTGGCGGTCAAGGCGAAGGATACTAAAGGATTCAACAAATTATATGGAGGAACAGGCGCTTGGATGGGCGCCTGTTTCTTTTTTTTGTCCGTTTAAATAATGAGTGCATGGTAACAATGGGTGGTAGCTGGAAAATGGAGGTCTGACCATGCAAAGCTATCACGAAACTGCACCAGAAATGACTTCTGAAAAGACGGATTTATTGAAGGAACTTGAAGAAAACGTAACGGCTGTGCAAGATCGGCTTGGGTATAGTCAAGATCTCGTTGTCAAAATAATCCCAAACAGTGACCGTTTCACCATTGCGCTTTTATATATGGATGGGCTTGTAGACACGCAGGTCGTGAACCAATCAATCGTCCACTCCTTATTAGCCCGTAATCGATCAACCTGGATGGCAGAAGCTGCCGCAAGAACCAGTCCACTGCTTTATCTGCAGGATGAAGTGCTTACAGTGGGCGAAATTGGCTTTTTTACAAATATGGATCATTTATTTGATCGTTTGATGTCAGGTGATGTGATCCTCCTGATGGAAGGTTATGCGGAAGGATTGAATATTGGCGCAGCCGGTTGGGAGGATCGTAATGTAAGCGAGCCTACTTCTCAAGCGGTTGTACGGGGACCGATGGAAGGATTCACGGAGAACATCCGTACGAACACAGCACTCATTCGCCGTAAAATAAAGGACCCACAGCTGTGGCTTCATATGAGGGCGGTTGGAACGGTTACGAAGACGAATGTGGCTGTTATGTATATTAACCATATTGCGGATGAAGGCATCGTACAGGAAGTTTTTCGAAGATTAGACAAGATAAATATCGACGGTATTTTAGAAAGCGGTTATATCGAAGAGTTCATACAGGATAAATTTTGGACGCCCTTCCCTACGGTATACAATAGCGAGCGGCCAGATACGATTGCTGGAGGTTTGCTGGAAGGAAGAGTGGCCATCTTGGTAGACGGTACGCCTTTTGTGCTGCTTGTGCCTGCTTTTTTTGTCCAATTCTTTCAATCGTCGGAAGATTATTATCAACGCTCTGATGTCAGCAGCTTAATGCGCCTGATTCGTTATTTAGCTTTTCTGATTGCGATGCTGGCTCCCTCTCTCTACATAGCGGTTACGACTTTTCATCAGGAGATGCTACCTACTAATCTGCTTATCAATTTGGCGGCGCAGCGCGAAGGGGTCCCTTTTCCCGCTTTCATTGAAGCTTTGCTCATGGAAATCACGTTCGAAATTTTACGTGAAGCTGGCGTTCGTATGCCCAAAACAGTAGGTCAAGCCGTATCCATTGTGGGTACATTGGTTATCGGCCAATCGGCCGTGGAAGCAGGGGTTGTCTCCGCAGTAATGGTCATTATCGTAGCCATAACGGCGATTTCCAGCTTTGTCTTACCTGCCAATAACATCTCCATATCGGTGCGTATGATCCGTTTTGTATTGATGGGACTGGCCGCGTCTTTTGGCTTGGTTGGGATTATGATCGGGTTGTTTGCACTCATGTTCCACCTGAATAGTTTGCGTTCCTTTGGCGTTCCTTATATGAGCACTTTTGCCCCATTCAGCTTTAGTAATCACAAAGATTCCCTGTTTCGAGTGCCATGGACACGTATGTTGACAAGGCCGATGGAAACGGGGAAGCGAAATAAGGTGCGTCAAAGCGAATCTTCAAAATCAAAAATATGAGGCGGGTCATCCATTATGTGGAAATCTGGCGTTTCTTTTGTTATCCTCCTTGTTTTGTTAACCACTTTAACGGGTTGCTGGAACCGTAGGGAACTTAATGAATTAGGCATTCAAATGGGGACGGCCATAGACAAGGTGGGGGACCAATATCAGGTCACGGTGCAGGTTGTTGTCCCCGGTGAAGTATCCACGCGTCAATCTAGCGGACGTTCTACGGTTACGAGCTACAAGGCAACCGCTCCAACCCTTTTCGAAGCCTTCCGAAAGCTGACAGAAACAAGCCCCCGCAAAATTTATTCCGCGCATATTCGTGTTTTAATTCTCGGTGAATCCTTGGTAAAGGATGGAATTACAAATGTCCTCGACATCCTGTCCCGTAATCCAGAAGCTAGAACGGACTTTTATATTCTAGTCGCTAGAGATGTGCCTGCTGAGAAAGTGCTTAAAATTTTAACTTCACTTGAGAAAATACCTGCCAGTCATCTGTTTTATTCACTCGATACTTCAGCTAAAACATGGTCTCCAACGACGACTGTAACGTTGGATCAGCTCATAGATCAGTTAGTTACCGAAGGACTTAATCCCGTATTGACTGGTGTGAAGCTGCTCGGCGATCAACTTGTAGGTGAGGAGAAAAAAAGTGTAGAAGAGATTAAGCCAGCAGCCATGTTGCGTAATGTCGGGCTTGCCGTGTTTAAAAAGGATCGTTTGGTCGGTTGGTTAAACGAAGATGAAAGCAAGGGGTACAATTATATCAGGGATAATGTGAAAAGCTCAGCAGGACATGTAAGCTGCCCGAAAGGGGGACTTATTGGTATCGAGACTATCCGATCCCATACGAAGCTGAAAGGCACAATCGTGAAGGGCGAGCCTGTCATACACATCACGGTTAGAAATGAATCCAACGTCACGGATGCGGAGTGTCAAATCAATTTGGATGATCCTCAAACCATTGCCTTATTGGAAAAGGAATCAGAGGACCACCTCATTGATCTGATGCGGTTGTCCATCGAGGATGTAAGAAAGAAATACAACGTGGATATTTTTGGTTTCGGTCAAGCCATTCACCAGGCGAACCCTAAAGTGTGGAATCGACTTAAAGCAGATTGGGATGAAATTTTTCTTCATCTCAAAGTTGAGTATGATGTCCAGATTACGCTAAAAAGAATTGGCACGACGGTCAATTCCATTAAAAATGATATTAAGGAGTAACCAGGATGTTAGGTGGCGTAACCGTTCTTGTCGTATCAGTAGCAGCTTGCTTTGCGAGTATAGAAATGCCCAGATTGTACAAGAAAGGTTGGAGAAAAGAGCTCTATCTGTATGTGGCTCTTCTAACTCTTGGTGTTACTTTGAGTACGATAATTGCCTTTAAGGCAACGGTTCGAAGCCCGCTTGAAATCCTTGTTTTCATATATAAACCGATCAATGAATGGGTTGGTTCTCTATTTTAGGCCAAAGGGTGAGGCATATGCAGAGTAAGGAGCAAATAGGAACGAGGCAGATGGCTATCTTGGTCATCTATTTTATTATTGGTGATATGCTATTGTTTCTTCCTTCTAATTTGTCAAATACTGCGCATCAAGATGCGTGGATATCTGCTCTGATTGGACTGGCGATTGGCGTAGCAATAGCTTGGTATGTGTATTGGTATAGTCAACGGTTCCCTGGTCTAACGCTTGTTGAAATCCATAATTTGGTGCTAGGTCGGTGGTTTGGAGGGGGAGTTACCCTTGTTTATGTGGTGATTTTTTTTAATAATTCCATTGTTCAAATTAGAGAAATTGGCGATTTCGTATCCACCCAAATGATGACTGAAACGCCCATGCGAGTCATTTGCTTGCTGTTTACTTTCTTATATATCATCGCACTTCGAAGTGGATTGGAAAATATAGCGCGTTTTGCAGAAACATTTTTCCCCATGTTTGCTTTGATGCTGGCTCTATTAATGGTATCTTCACTTCCTGAGTCCCATTTGGCTAATCTTACTCCTGTGCTGGAAAATGGATTTAAGCCTCTTGCGGAAGGGGTCTTATTCTATATCAGCTTTCCTTTTTGTGAAATGTTTGTATTTTGGATGATTTTTCCTAACGTCAATCAAAACAAGCATTTTCGGAGAGATTATGTAATCGCCGCTTTAATTGGAGGAGCAACAATTTTTTCCGTTTTAATGATCTCTTTACTCGTCCTGGGACCGTACTTAACTAGTCATCAAATGTATTCGACGTATACGTTAGCCAAAAAAATCAGCATTGGCCATTTTATAGAAAGAATTGAAGCGATATTGGCGATCACCTGGATTTTATCCACTTTTATGCGGAGTATTATTTATGGTTACGCGTTTATTCGGGGAATAGAACAAATGTTCCATTTAAAGGACTATCGTACATTAACGGTTCCGCTAGGGGTTGTGGCTTTCGGGTACGCAATGCTGATTTACCCTAATATTGTGTTTTTCAACTCCGTTAACCCCTATTGGATCAGTATGGATCTTACAGTAATTCCGTTTCTTTCATTGACCGTATACATCATTTATGTAATCAAGTCACGTTTCCAACAGAATACGCCCCGTCAATGATAAGTCGTACCCGTGGATGAAGCGAAGTTCGTTATGAAAGCTATCCGATTGCAAAATCTGTTTAATCTGCTCGATCCATGCGAGATTCTCCGGTTTTTTCAGCATCACAAGATCGTAGCGTTCTTGGATTAGAGGAATAAATGTAACGCCGCCAACAAGATTGGCGGCTTTTTCGATGCCGACGCCGACGTCGGCTTCACCGGAAGCAACCTTACCGGCTACGCTCATATGGTTCGTTTCCTCGATTTCATATCCGCTGAGCAATTGAGGCGCGATACGGTGAAGACGGAGCTGTTCGTCGAGTAAAACACGGGCACCCGAGCCTTTTTCGCGGTTGGCGATGCGCAAGCCAGCGAGCTTGAGATCGGACCAGGCGTTAAGCTGCTTCGGATTGCCTTCCTGCACATATAGACCTGCCGCGCGCGAAATTAGGTTCACGACGACATAGGAGGAGCCGATCAGCAGTTTGCGGATATAAGGGAGGTTGTAGTCCCCCGTATCGCCATCTAGCAGATGCGTGCTGACGATGTCAGATTCGCCGCGGTACATCGAGATTAAGCTGTCGAGACTTCCGACATAGGAACGAAGAGGCCGGATGCCCGTTATTTTTTTCTCGATGTGCTTAGCCAATATATCTAAGCTAACATCTTGCCCGGTAATTACCAGGGAGCGGTTTAAGGAAGAGAGTAGTGGGGTCTCGCTTGGTATGAAGGGCGTTTTCGGATCTACCTTATGAACAGCAGCGAACTGTCCGCTTTTAGCTCGCGTTTTGTAAGCATCAAGATCCGTCGCATCGACACGCATCTGTTTGCCGACACGATAAGCGGGGAGGTCGCCTTTTTTAATAAGATCATAAACGGTTAGCTTGGATATTTTGAGCAGCTTGGCAATTTCTTCAGTTGTATAGGAAATATCGGATGTCATCGTTTCCTCCAGCGTAGGTTTATACGTATCATATGCGCTTAAATCAATTATTTCAATTGCAATTGTTTACTAGTATAGAAGGATTCAAGTATAATAATCCCATGTTATATATCTAATTATATCTAATTATATTTAATTAGGCTATGGAGGGCTTATCATGAGTAGACTTATTAAAAGTAGTATGGTTTCATTTATTCTCATTCTGTTAGTTATTGTTTTTACAGCTTGTGGCGAGAAGAAGGAATCCCCATCAGTAAGTGCTCCACAGACGCAAGCACCGCAACAAACCGTAGAACTTACCATCTCAGCAGCTGCTAGCTTGACTGACGCATTAAAAGAGATTCAAACCGCTTACGAGCAAACAAATAAAAACATAAAGCTCAATTATAATTTCGGTGCATCCGGTGCGCTCCAGCAGCAAATTGAACAGGGAGCCCCTTCAGATGTTTTTATTTCCGCAGCTTCGAAAAATATGAAAGCACTTGTGGATAAGCAGCTCATCGAAGAGTCGCAGCAAAAGAATCTGTTGATCAATGAATTGGTTGTCGTCATACCAACGGATAGCAAAGCGGCTGTTCAACAAATCGATGACTTGTCCGGAGCCGACATCAAGCATTTAGCCGTCGGCGAGCCGCAAACCGTGCCGGCCGGCAATTACGCGAAGGAAGCGTTGACGAGCGCTAAGTTATGGGATCCGCTCCAAGCCAAGCTTGTGCAAGGTAAGGATGTGCGACAAGTGCTGACCTATGTAGAGTCCGGTAATGCCGAAGCGGGTTTCGTTTATAAAACGGATGCGCTTACCTCTAAGAAAGTAAAAGTAGCCTTCAGCGTTGATCCTAAAACCTATGCAGCCATTACTTATCCTGCAGGGATTGTGAAAGCAACGAAACATGCCAAAGAAGCCGCAGATTTCTATGCCTATCTGCATACAAAAGCAGCACAAGATGTATTTGTACGCTATGGCTTCTCCTTGCCTAAATGATGCCCGCACAGATGCAATGGAGCGAATTGGCAGCGCCTATTCTGCTTTCACTAAAGGTTGCAATTGTTTCAAGCATCGTAGTGTTGTTCCTAGGCGTATGGCTGGCTTGGGGAATGTCGAAGAGCAGATTTAAGGGGAAAACACTGCTGGAGACAGTAGTGTTACTGCCGCTCGTACTGCCGCCAACGGTTGTAGGATTTGTGCTGCTTGTTATGCTAGGAAAGAAGAGCTGGGTTGGTCAGCTTATGGAAGCGTTGTTTCAACAACCGATTATTTTTACATGGGGAGCTGCTGTGATCGCATCGATCGTGGTGGCTTTCCCTCTTGTTTACCAAACAATGAAGACGGGCTTCGCTTTAGTTAGCCGCGATATTGAGGAGTCTGCAAGGTCTGCCGGAGCGAGTGAGTGGCAAGTCCTACGCCTCGTTACACTTCCTCTAGCTTGGCGCTCGATTCTCACTGCCTTTATACTTGGTTTTGCTCGTGGTCTTGGCGAGTTCGGCGCAACGTTGATGATTGCAGGTAATATCCCTCATCGCACGCAGACGCTGCCCACAGCAATCTATATTGCCGTAGAATCTGGGAATATGACGCTTGCTTGGTGCTGGGCGGGGGCAATTATTCTCATATCCTTCATCTTGTTGTATGCGGTCAGTCCCCGAAAATCGGAGTAGTAACTTGGATTATTCCATTATACAATGGGGGGAATTACCAATATCGAATGCAGATAAGATAAGGAGCTGGCGAGAATGTTTAATCGACCTGTTTTGCACATTCCCAAATCGAAACTAGAGGTTGTTCATGACGCGTTAGCCATCGTAATCCTGCTTGGGATCATGGCTTATACAGCTTTTGTGTGGGCCGCGCTGCCTGACCAGTTTCCGACCCATTTTGATAGTTCAGGGAAACCAAATGGATGGGGAGGCCGGGGGAACTTGCTTCTGCTGCCAATTTTGAGTGTGTTTATATATGCGGGTCTAACTTTACTGCGTAAAGTTCCGCATAAATTCAACTATCTTCGGGAGATTACAGAAGCAAATGCGCAGCGGCAATATGTCATTGCCATTCAGATGCTTAGCTGGATGAAGGTGCTAATCGTTGCCTTGTTTGGCTTTGTAGAATGGAATATAATTCAAGCCGCTTATGGCTATGAGCCCCAAGCCTGGTTATTAGTCATATCTGTTCTTATTTTTTTAGCTGTGATATTCTTTCATATTATAAGATCGCTGAAAGCCAACTAGCGTTAATCAAACCACCCTTTTTTTCTAAACCAAGTAAACATCCCGAATCCAATGCCAAACATCAGCGCTAAGACGGCGAAGTATCCCCATTGCCATTGCAGTTCCGGCATGAAGTTGAAATTCATTCCATAAATACCCGCAATAAAGGTTAGAGGCATGAAGATCGTGGTAATAACAGTTAACGTTTTCATAATCGTATTCATGCGATTTGAATTTAACGAGATGTAGCTATCCCGCATATCTGCCGTCATGTCGCGATTGGATTCGATCATTTCAGAAAGCTTGAGCAAATGGTCGTGAATGTCCGTGAAAAATAAAACATGCTCTTTAATCTCTGTAATACGATCGGTATTAATAAGCCGGTACAAAAGATCTCGCATCGGCACGATCGTGCGGCGTAACTTTAACAGCTTGGCGCGAATTTCAAAAATATGCTTCATCAACATTTGAGTCGATTCCGAGTTGACGTTGCTCTCGATCTCATCCAGTTGGTCTTCTAATTGAAATACGCTAGGAAAGTATTGATCGACCAAGTTGTCAAGAACTAGGTAGGCCGCATAGATATGCCCCTTATCTCGGATCATTTCTTGCTCTTTAATTCGGCCCCAGGCGTCTTCAATCTCCCTCGATTCATGCAAATGGAAAGTCACCATAAAGTTCGGCCCCAAAAACATATCCACTTCTTCCGCAGCTAAGGTTTTGGTATTAATCGCGTGCATTACAAAGAAATGGACATCTTCGTAATGATCCATTTTCGGCCGCTGCAATAAATAAAAGCAATCCTCAATGGCAAGCGAATGGAAATGAAAATACGTCTTCAATTGCTCGGCTTCTTCTTCCGTGGGGTTGTTAAAGTCTACCCAATACCATCGGATGTCAGCATGTGAAAGCCGATCAAGCGACACATGCTCAAGTATTTCATATTCTGTTGTTATTCCTAATGAACGAATCATGTAATTACTCCTCGAGCGCTATATTTCTTCTTTTATTGTACCACGACCGAACGGATCTATTGAAATGACAAGTCCACATAGAGAATCTTCTCTAAAATTTGTAACACAATTGGAACATTCCTGTTATCGTCCCATAACATTCACAGGGTATTATAATAAACAAGACCCCCTTTTTTTAATATATAATTTGGATCTGGCCCCGTTGGCTAGGTCCCCTTTTTTTGTCCGGGGCAATGATCATCTTAATAGGATAATATATATATGCTGTTTACAAAATCGAAGAAAAATATGTCGTATTTTGTAAAGTTGTGTATAATGAGCGAAGGGTGATTAGAAAAATAACCCAAGTACTATTTCATTTGTTAGGAGAGAATATGAAATGAAAAAGGAATTAAGCGCTTTCCTTGCTGGCATCATGGTTTTTGGGTCGCTTTTAGCAGGGGTAGCCAATGCGGATACTCTTAAAAATCCTGAAACGGTTAAGAGTGTGACATCAAAGGTTAACACAAATCTAAGCGAGCTCAACGATGTGACCGAGCATTGGGCAAATCAAGAAATTGCACGTTGGAACAAAAGAGGGATTATTCAAGGGGTAGAAAATGGGAATTTCGAACCTGAACGAGGACTAACCCGCGCTGAATGGGTAACCTTAGTTAATCGATTATTTCAGTACCAGGAATTAAAACCAACAAAATTTTCTGATGTAAAAGTGAATGATTGGTTTTCAAAAGATGTTCAAGTAGCCACCGCAGCGGGATACATAAACGGATATGAGGATAGTACCTTTAAACCAAATGCAGTTTTAACAAGGCAAGAAGCAGCTGCCATGATTAGTCGCGTTCTTAACCTTAAGGCCGATGATCAAGCCCCTTCCTTTAGTGATGGAAACCTTATTGCGCCTTGGGCTAGAGAGTCAATCTCTGCTGTATACCAAAAAGGAATCATTCAAGGATTTCAAGACGAGAGCTTCCAGCCCACTAAAGCGATAACTCGGGCAGAGGCTATGTTACTGTTGGATCGTGCATTTACAACGTATGGTAACTGGTATGACGAAGAGCGAACTTATGGTCCGGAAAGTGGGAAAGATGAACTACCAGGCAGTGTGATTATTAATCACGCAGGCGCTAAGCTCCAAAATTTAGATATTGCCGGCGATTTAATTATTGGAAAGCAAGTTGGTGACGGTAATATTTATTTGAAAAATGTTACTGTTCACGGGAAAACCTATGTTTACGGGGGCGGTGAGCATAGCGTCCACTTAGAAGATAGTATTATTCTTACAGTTATTATTAACAAAGTAGACGGCACCGTAAGGCTTGTTGCTACTGGTAGCACTAGTGTGAAGGAAATAACCATCCAGACAAGTGCAAACATTGAGGCAGGCAAAGGAACGAGTATAAATAAACTGACCTTAAGCAATGACCTTCCCGAAAAATCGCGTGTCATGATTAATGGTAGTTTCGATACCGTCAATGTCGAAGCGAAAAGTATCTTAGTTCAAATTCCTCAAGGGAATATTAACCAACTAAATGTAAGTAAAGGTGCGGAAGGAACTACGCTTGAAACAAGTAAAGAATCTCGCATCCTATCTCTTGTCCTCGATGCTGCTACAAAAGTATTAGGCAGCGGAAGCATTGATAAGGCTACAATCAACTCAACTGGAATTTCAATGGAGCAACAACCGAAAAATATGGCCATTGGTAGTAATGTACCAAGTGATGTTAAGGTCAATATTGGTGGTAACGATAAGCCGGCTTCTTCCTCAAACAACTCTCCAGTTGGTGGTGGAGGATCTAATAACTCCGGTGGTGGTAGCACTGGTGGCTCCGATAATTCTGGCAATGGCGGAAACACTGGTGGATCAAATGGAAAAGATAAAGATGGTGCATTAGAGGGAGGAAGTTGGTATTATCTTGGACTTGCTTCCGATACTGTTACAGTTGGTGAGTCAGTCTATGTTACTAGTACACGAAGTGGAACTTTTTATTTATTCCAATCTGGTATAAGTCCAACCGATCAAGTGTTATTAGAGGCAGGAGTAGCAGCAGGAACCGTGAGAAAAACAAGCATACAAGCTGGTGTCCGCACGGCAATGGATACAACAGGTCTACCTTTTAATTCGTTCTATGGGTTAGTTGTTTTCGACTCAGATCATAAGCCTTCTTCTTATAGATACGTTACGGTACTGGATAATCAAACAAAAGCATTAAATAGTGAACCAAGTATCGTTAGTGTAGGTGCAGATCCACAGTACCTGGAATTTATCTACAATCGTGATATTAAAATCGTTGAGGGTAAAGACCTAAGAACATCGGTTACAGTTGCGACGTACAATCAACCCTTCGCCCCATTGTCCATGGACGATGATGTGAAAATTGTTAGGAACAAAATTATATTAACCCCTAAAAAACCATATGGCAAAAAATATAAGTTGGCGATTGCAACGAATACGATCCAAACGTTAGATGGGAAATATGCGAATAAAGGTTACGTTACGCCATATACGTTGAATTCATTTGGGAAAGTATTTATGATTTCTCCTACTTATACCTATAATATGAAAATTAAAATTGGCACAAAAATAAAGTTTAAAAGTGAAAGAGACGATTCAATCTATTTTGTACTTGATAGTACGGTCGGAACCGAAGCTGATTTCGATAAAGAAGCCAATGATCATGGGAAAAAGATAATCGTCCCTAAAGATGGAGTAGACGAAACGTATGAAATAGATACTTCTTCCTTAAATAAAGGTCATTATAGACTCTATCCATGGACAGGAATTTCTTTGTACGTTGAGCTGATTGACTAATAAAAGACGTTTGAAAATAGGCATATACAAGCAGAAAACCCGACCTTTTTTAAGGGCGGGTTTTCTAATAAAGTTGTTTGAATACTATTGAATGTGCGCAATAAAGACCATTATTGCAGGCCTTCTGTCAGCCCATGATCGACTCAAGAAATAGACATTATCAACCTCAACTTCTATAACTCTTTACAACAAAGAGTAAGCATGTTATCCTTTTAATACCAAGTAATTAAATGTGAATAATGGTATACCGGACGACCGGAGACGAACAATTCAATTGTTGCGTCTTTTTTTATTTTCAAAATCATTTCAAGTGTTGGATGGAGGGATGCAGATTATGAGTTTTCAAAAAGTCGGAGGTATCACACAGGAAAGAAGGCAGAGAGCTTTTCAGGAAGCGCTAACGTACCAACAGTTTGTGAGTAGAGCTGAGGTCAATGTGGAACGGCTGCAGATCAATTATGAGCTTTACAAATTGAAAGAGCGGGATCTAGCTTATTTTACCGGGCTTTCCGAGCCCATTGATGTGCTGGTGCTGGCACATGATTGGTGTGGCGATGTGGTGGCGAATTTACCGCTTTTCGGTAAAATTGAACGGGAAACGGGCGGGTTGAAGCTCCATATTTTGCTGCGCGACCCAGACAATCAGGATATCGGGGAAACGTATTTACATACGGATGGAACGAATCACATTCCGACCTATGTGTTTTTTAACAAAACGGGTGAGGAACTGGGTGTATTCATAGAGCGTCCAGATTCGATAACGGAGCTGAGCAAGGAATGGAGAGAGAATTTCTGGGATCAGCATCCACAATGGGAAGGAAGAGGTAAATTCCCATCCGAACTGGATGAACAGGTGCGCAAAGCGTTATTCTCTTTTATAAAAGAGCAGCGCCCACAGGCTGTTGAACAAGAGCAGCAGGCTATTATTGATATTATTCGTTCGATTATTTCGCAGTTTTAGTATGGATAATGCAGGAGACTTGACCTTATTGGGTCATGTCTCTTTTTTTTAGATATAAGAATTTATATGCTTTTGGGTGAGCGAAACGTCCCCCTTATGGATATGAGTACAAAATTATCGATAAGCGTCAAACCTAAAAGAGACACAAAAAGAGAAGTAGAAGGCAGCTCCAAGTAGAACAAAAAAGGAGATGGGTATGGGTGGAGAAGCGTTAGCGGGTGCCTTTAAAGTCGTGTTCACACCACCTTGTAAATTCAAGGAACACGACTTTAACAGCGGTTGGAGCCCCATACCCAATCCCCTCCCCATGCATAAACTTATGGGTTTAGACAAGGACGCCGTTAGGCGTTTTTCTTATCAGTGCTCTAGATGAGCACTATATTCAAATTCGATCATCCCCTTGTATAAGCTCCACTGGTCATCGATCCCGCAGCAGACCGAGCTAATCTTTTCATAGATGAACCCTTTGATCCTTTGATCCTGTGTTAAATTGACCTTTCGAATAAAAAGATTGCAACTATTGGACTAGGAATGAAATAATAGTCTTAGCAAATTTGATCTTTTTCATCTATGTCTTAAAACAAAGGACTATTTGGTCGATAACATGAAGTAACAATAGAGATTGTTTTGGCAAGGAGCAGAATGAATGAAATGAGAATAATACACTACATGATAATCGCTCTAATTTTTGTCACCCTGGTATTTTCCGTAGAGGTAGTTCTTAAGAGCTACCAAAATTCATTACTCCATGAGCTAAGAACATCGGAAGAGTCCCAATTGTCCTCACGAGCTCTGGCATTGAAATCGGTCGTAGACCGTAACTTCAATCTTATGGCAAGCTTAGAGGCTTATGTCGATTCAAGTTATCTACAAGGTAAAACAGACCGAGAAATTATGACATACATAGCCTCGCTTTATAACGGCGATAAAAGTTCTGCTTATAATCTATATATTGCGCCCAATGGCATCGTTAAGTACGTATATCCCGCTGAGGGTAATGAAAGTCTTGTGAATTGGAACCTACTCACAGATCCGCGGATCAATGTTCAATTGCAAATTCAGCGTGCAGTTCAATCCAAAAAAATGACGGTAGACGGTCCCTTTGAGCTGCTGCAAGGCAATAATGGTTTGGTCGCACGGAAGCCCATTTATGAAAATGGAACTTTTTGGGGATTCGTATCCGTGGGATTGGATTTAGACAAGCTTTTATTTGATTCTGGTATTAAAGGCAAAGGAAATGAGGCTCTACAGGTCGCAATTCGCACCCCTGGAGAGTCGGCTTTCTATGGAGAGGATAGGGTTTTCCAGAGCAAGCCGATGCTGGCGACGGTGGAACTCTCGGAATTGGAATGGGAACTTGCAGCACTCCCACAGAGTAGTGTGCTGAAAAGCGTTTATCAACAGATTGGACTTATACGTTTGGCCTATTCTATGGTGCTGATGCTTGCGCTGCTTTTCTATTTGTACATTATGAGACAACGCAATACCCTAAGTATTGTGGTTAAAGAACGCACACAAGAGCTGCTTGAGGCTAATGAGGATTTAACGGCAGTCAATGAAGAGCTAACAGCCGGTGAGCAGGAGCTACAGCAATACACTAGGCGTCTGCAGGAATCGGAACAAATGCTATCTTACTTAGCCTATCATGATGCTTTAACAAGAATTTATAACCGTGCTCATTTTCAAACGCTGCTGAAAGAGCAGATGGAATACGATTATGCGAAAACGTCATCTTTAGTGGTTCTATTTTTTGACTTGGACAATTTCAAGATGGTCAACGATTCTCATGGCCATCATATAGGAGACATGCTTCTTCAAGAAGTTGTAGGCCGCATTCAAAGAGCGGAACTCCCTTACCATACATTAGCTCGCTTTGGTGGGGATGAGTTTGCCATGTTGCTGAAGGATTGCACAGGCGAGAACCCAATCCAACACCTTTGTGAACGACTACTGGACTTAATTAAGGATCCATTTATTATTGCGAACCGTTCTTTCTTTGTGAGCATCAGTATTGGAATTGCACAATATCCGCATGATGGAGTAACTTGGGAGACGTTGCTTAAAAATGCAGACATGGCCATGTATGTTGCCAAGAGGGAAACGGGAAGTTCCTATACATTTTTTAATAAGCAGATGGAAACAAATTCGCTTACAAAGCTGGAGATGGGCAATCATTTGCGGCAATCGATGGAACGAAATGAACTGGAAATCGTGTATCAGCCGCAAGTAGATTGTACACTTGGCAAAATTATTGGCGTGGAGGCCTTGCTGCGTTGGAATCATACGACCAAGGGTTATATCTCGCCTGCAGAATTTATTCCATTGGCTGAAGAGATGGGGATGATAGTCCCTATCGGTGAATGGATTTTACGCGGAGCTTGTAATCAGATGAAAGATTGGCATAATAGGCTTGAGCAACCTTTAGCGATTTCTGTGAACCTTTCAGTTAGACAGTTGCAAGACGAACGGTTTGTGGATAAAGTTTGTCATATTTTAGAGGAGTCGGGTTTAGAAGCTAAGTATTTGGAGATGGAAATTACTGAGAATGTAGCGATGCAGGATGAGCAAGTAGACGCCCTGCGCCATCTGCGCAATTTAGGTATTGCTATTTCTGTTGATGATTTCGGGACGCATTATTCCTCACTCAGCTATCTGAAAAGGTTTCCTGTTACCAAAATTAAGCTAGATCAGTCCTTTGTACGCGGCGTTCAATCCGATGATAAAGATAGGGCCATGATTAAGGCGATAATTTCTGTAGCTAACTCCTTCCAACTCGAAATTATCGCTGAAGGGGTAGAAACGGAAGAGCAGGCCAGCTTTCTCGTAGAAAATGGGTGCAGACAAATTCAAGGCTACTATTTTTTCCGGCCCATGAATGCCGATCAAATTGTCCAAGTACTTGGGCAAAGTTTGCAGCCAAAGCTGGTCTTTATGGAAGC
The DNA here is from genome assembly GCF_010820665.1 of Paenibacillus sp. SYP-B3998. Taxonomy (GTDB): domain Bacteria; phylum Bacillota; class Bacilli; order Paenibacillales; family NBRC-103111; genus Paenibacillus_E. The sequence continues at coordinate 234,702 of NZ_JAAIKC010000009.1, forward strand.
GGTAACTGAAAGCAAAAATAAATTGTAGAGCGTTCATTACTTTAAACAAAAGAAAAATCTCATTCGCTGAGCTGAGCGAGGGAGATTTTTCTTTTGCGTTTAAAGGTACTTATTAATTATGTACTTAAAGCTTAACGATTTGTTTTTGTTTATTTTTGTAGTAAACCCAATGCTGAAACCCAATTTCTTTCAACTTGGCACCCACTTGGTCCCAATCGTCGCCGACCCGGCTTGGGAGGTGTGCGTCTGAACCGAAAGTCACCTCTACGCCGTGATGTAACGCTCGTTCGAGGATTTCATCTGTCGGATACCAACCACCGACGTCTTTGGTCTTACCTGAGGTATTGATTTCAATGGCAACTCCATGTTCACCGATTACTTTTAAAGTTTCGTCTACTTTTGGAGTAGCGATGTCTGAAAAAGCAGGATAGAATCCTTTCATCGCATCGATATGACCAAGGATTTGGAACATACCCGAGCGCGCAGATTCCTGAATGAGGCGGTAATATTCTTCCTTTTGCTCAATCTTCTGCGCGTCGTTAAGTCCATTCCAACGTTTGCGATTGAAGATACTGACGCCGCCAGATAAATGCACGGAGCCAATGATGTAGTCAAAAGGATATTTTGCGTATTCTTGCCGATAGATGTCCACAAATTCCGGGAAAAAATCCGATTCTACGCCGAGAAGGACATCGATTTTACCTTCATATTCTCGTTTCAACTGAAGTACTTCCTCTATATAACGAGGAAACTCGCTTTTGGCCATCGCGATCAAAGGCTGCGCCTGATCTTCGGAGCTGCCAAAATAAGGCGAGTGGTCTGAGATGCCAATTACGCCTAAACCGCCTGCGATAGCGGCTTCAATATAGTCGCGAATTGTATCTTGCGCATGTCCGCAACGGTCATGGTGGGTATGGAGATCGAATTTCATATGTGAAGGAGCCTCCTTAGAGTTTTCGCCAGCAAACTGGCTTCTTGAGATTTGGCCTTTGAATGAAACGAATCTTATTCCGAACCGAGAAATTGGGTTTCTGGCATCCCTTTTAAGTCTGCCAAGAACTGCTGCATGGCTGAATTCAAGTAACGTCCTGCTTTATATACTACACCTACTGGGTGGGTAATATCCAGTTCGCTTACTTTCAACATTTTTAAGGTGCCGTGGCGAAGCTCGTCAGCGACAGATAGTTTGGAGATGATAGCAACACCGAGATTTAACTCCACCATACGTTTCACTTCTTCGCTGCTTGTTAGCTCCATCACAATATGCGGAGATACTTCAAATAAAGAAAAAACTTGATCGACGAATCTTCGCCCTGCAGTTTCAGGCGAAAGCATAATGAAAGGGATATTTCGAAGCTTTTCAATGGATAAATGACTGAAACGGCTTAGTGGGTGCTGGGATGAAACGATAAGCTCAAACGTGTCATAGTAGAGCACGGACGTTTCTAGTGCTTGATTTTTTTCGAATAAATACGTAATCCCAATATCAATCTGACTATTTTCCACACTGCTCATAATTTGGGAGGACGTCATGGAATGAATCGTCGTTTTGATGAGAGGAAATTGATCTTGAAAATAGGAGAGGACCCTCGGCAAAATTTGCATGGCTATCGATGTCGTTGTTCCGATATGAATATGCCCTTGCGGTGTTTGATGTAAATCGGCAAGCCGCTGCTTTAAATCGCTGGAGATACGCAGTATCTTTTCTGCATGTTCAAGAAACAACTTTCCGCTGTCCGTTAAAGTCACGGGTTGATTTCGATCGATTAGAATCGTGCCGAATTCGTCTTCTAAGCTCTTTATCTGTGCGGAAACGGCAGGTTGGGTCAAGTTAAGAAGTTCCCCAGCTTTACGAAAACTCATCGTTTTGGAGATCGTTAGCAACGTCTCCAACTGGTTCATATTCATGAGCATACCTCCTGCATTCTTAGATTGGGATACAAATAAAATTTATCGAAATTGTAAAGGGCATAAAAAGTTTTTCTAACCTTATTATATATGAATTGGGCTGTGCTCGGCAATGTCTTGGCATAAAGCGTATGAAGCAAGTGCAATCTACGTAAGGGAATAAATGACTATAATGATTTTCTCTATTGCTATATACTCAAATTTGAATATAATAATTTATATATCTGCACGAATAAGCATCATTAAATAATAAAGGAGCTAGAGTGATGTCTTTAACACGTAAGTCAAACACAACTTGGACCGTTGTCGGCTTGATGCTAGGTCTTTTGCTAGCCTCGCTTGATCAAACGATCGTTTCTACGGCAATGCCTACTATCGTTTCAAAATTAGGAGGTTTCGATCAATTCGTATGGGTCTTTTCTGCATATTTGATCGCCAATGTGACGGCAATGCCGATATTTGGTAAATTATCAGATATGTACGGGCGTAAATTATTTTTCATAATTGGGATTATTGTGTTTATGATTGGTTCTGCTCTTTGTGGAACGGCCACTTCCATGACAGAATTAATTATTTATCGCGCTGTCCAAGGTATTGGCGGCGGGGCGCTTATGCCCATTACGTTCGCAATAATTTTCGATATCTTTCCTCCACAGAAACGTGGGAAGATGCAAGGGCTCTTCGGAGCAGTTTTTGGATTATCCAGCGTCCTGGGGCCTATCATTGGTGCTTACTTCACGGATCACGTGACTTGGGAATGGATTTTCTTCATTAACCTCCCTCTTGGGGTTGTCGCTCTATTGTTAATCATGTTTTCTTATCATGAGTCGGTGGAGCACAGCAAAGCGAAGATTGATTGGGGCGGCACGATTTTGTTAACCGCATCGATTATGTCCTTGATGTTTGCCTTGGAACTTGGGGGCAAAGAATATGCTTGGAATTCCTTGCAAATTATTGGGCTATTCGCTGGATTTGTTGTGATTTTGGGGATATTTATCCTAGTGGAGAAATATGCTGCAGAGCCGATTGTTCCCCTCGATTTGTTCAAAAATCGGCTGTTCACCTCAAGTATGGGTGTAAGTTTTGCCTACGGTGCTGTTCTTATCTCAGCAGGTACGTACATACCGTTATTTATTCAAGGTGTTTTTGAAGGTTCAGCTACGAGTGCAGGTTCTGTTTTAACGCCGATGATGCTAGGGGTTGTTGTCAGCAGTGCGTTTGGAGGGCGCTTCATTGGGCGATTCTCCTATCGGAATGTGATGATTGTCTCTGTCGTATTACTGATCATCGCGACATCGCTTTTAGGCGGAATTTCGATTGATTCTAAACGTTGGCTTATCACAATTTATATGATTCTCTTAGGCTTGGGTATTGGTGCGTGCTTCCCGATCACCTCTATGTCAGCTTTGCATAAAGTTGATTTTCGCCGCAGAGGAACAGTAACTTCATTAGTTGGTTTTTTCCGTTCCGTAGGCTCCGCAATTGGGGTTGCTGTGTTCGGTAGTGTGCAGGTGAATTCCTTAACTGATAAAATTAGAGCTTCCGTTCAAGACCCAACGATGGCTGAAAAGTTTCATGATGCTCGTGTGTTGCTTCAGCCGCAAGTTCGTGCACAAATCCCGCCAGATGTGCTGCATAAGCTGCTTACGGCATTGGCCGAATCTATCGCGGTCGTTTTCCAAACAACAGTTGTATTAGCCGTTATCGGCTTAATTTTCATCCTCTTTATGGGCAATGCTAAGTTGGAAGTCGGCAATGCGCCTGTCAAAGATAGCATGCCTTCAGGGCACTAGGGAGGGTGTAAGGAATGTCGATAAAGCTAGTCATTCTCGGACTGTTGATGGAGGCCGATCGGCATACGTATGAGATCCGGCAGACGATGAAAGAAAGAAGCATGCATAATTACATGAAGCTGCAGGACGGCTCCTTGTATTATGCGATGGATCAGCTTAAGAAGGATGGGCTCGTGGAAGCGGTCGAGGTTGTGCGGGATACGAATCGCCCGGAAAAGACGATCTATCACATTACGGATAAAGGCCGCAAAAAATTCCAGGAAATGCTTTTAGAGCAGCTGCACGAGGAAATCTGGTATCACCATCCGCTTTATGTAGCATTGCCCTTTACCGTGCATGGAGATCAGGGGAAAATAGCAGAGATTCTTGAACATAAAATTATGGCCCAAAAAATAGTCATGCAAAGAGCGAAAAGTCTTTACGAGGAGCATATTGGAACCGTTCCGCGTGTGGTACTCCAGATGATGGTCGGCTCGTATAAGCGTGCTTTTATGGAGCTGAAATGGCTGGAACAGCTGCATATTGATGCCAAAGAGGGGCGCCTTCAAGAAAGAGGAACACCGCTTGAAGTCGACTGGGATCGAATCGAATGAACAAAGCCGTAGTTACCTTCACAGGATGAAGGAGCTACGGCTTTTTAGCGTGCTACGGCTCCAAAATGCGCGCAAATTTGGCGATGCCTTCTTCGATTTCCTGACGGTTTGCTCTAGCGAATGAAAAGCGCACATAGCCTTTATCTGCGCCGTACACCCCGCCTGGAACGAAAAGGACACCTTGCCGAATGCCTCGTTCAAGCAATTCCGTTTCTGCAATAGGCTGTAATAACTTGCACCAAATGTGATAACCTCCGGTCGGTTTCACCCATTCCGCTTTGCCTGTTAGATGCTTATCCATGGCTGCTAACATATAGTTTCGCTTTACCGTGAGGCCAAGCAGTACCTTCTCGCGCTGCTCCGTCCAGGCAGAAGAAGTAATGAAGGTCTCGACGAGATGTTGGAGGAGTGGACTCGTTCCGAAGTCCATCTGCTGCTTGGCATCCGCCAATCTATCAATAACGGAGCTAGGACCGACCAACCAACCAAGCCGCAGACCGGGAGCAGTCGTCTTGGACATGCTGCCAATATGGAGGATAGACTCCTTCGCTCCACTAAGCGCTAATAAGGGAAGAGGTGGATCAGGTTCGCCCGTCAACGTTATCGAACCAAAAGTCTGATCCTCGACGATAGGAATGCGATGCTCCTCGCATATCTGAATCAATCGCTGCCTTCTTGCTAAGGGCAAGACAGTTCCCGTCGGATTTTGATAAGTGGGGCTCGTAATGACCATCTTAATCCGATGCATTTTGTGTAGAGAAATCAGTTCGTCGGGCAAGAGACCGTCTTGATCGACGGGAATACGCAGTAAACGAATGCCGGATGCGCCGAACAACGGTAGAGAGTAATGGTACGATGGACCCTCGATAGCAATGCTATCGCCTGGGCTTAAGAGACATTGGGCAATTAAATGTAAGGCTTGTTGGGCGCCGGACGTTATCAAAATGTGCTCAGGCCGACAGCTGATACTGGAAGTACGAAAAAGGTGAGAAGACAGCGCCTGTCTCAGAGAAATTTCTCCTTTGGAATCTGGATAATGCAGTGGTAAGGGAAGATTGCTTTTCTTCAGCATATCGGCAACCAGGTCGGCGGGAAGGAGATCGGGTGACATCTCGCCATCAGCTAAATTCAAGTAGATAGGATCCATTGTCAGTTCTCTTACTTTACGCAGGAGAGTTTGCGTTGGACGAAAAAGTCCAGCTGCCATATAACTGCGCCATTCGGAGAACTTTGAAGCAGATATGTTCCATAGGCTATCGCTAACGAAAGTTCCACGGCCTTGGGCGGATTGAATCAATCCGACGGCGCGAAGCTCCTCGAATGATTTGGTCACGGTGCTGCGATGAACACCTAACAATGAAGATAAATACCGCTCAGTTGGCAGTTGACTGCCTGGAGCAAGGGTTCCTTCGACAATCATGGTCTCGATTTGCCTTGTGATTTGCATAGGGATGGACTCTTTATGATCTCGGTTTCGATTGATTTCAATATTCATCGTTTATTTCAATCCTTTGTATGAACGCTCTTTCTTACTTTTATCTTCCGTTAATTGGCTTGTGAAATCAACTGCCAATTGGCTCCTGACTGTGTCGGCCAATTCGATTAAGCTGAAATCACTAAACAAGCGCGTACAGAAAGAAAGGAGAAAACGAGTGTGCTTTTATCTGCGTTTATTAAAGGCTTTATATTTTCATTATCGCTGTGTTGCGATCTCGGGCTTGTAAATGTAGCGATGATAAAGACGGGGATGGATAAAGGGTTTAAGCGTTCATTTCAATTGGGGTTCGGTTCATGTTTTGGGGATTTGACGTATTTGGTTTTAGCGCTTCTTGGTGTAACGGTCATTTTTCAGATTCCCGTCGTTCGGTGGGTGATGTGGATTGGTGGTACGCTGGTACTTGCGTGGATGACGATTCAAATGCTCCGCAAATCACTAAGTAAGCAAGAGGAGCTGGCATTTTCGGGGGCTCCGACGAAGGAGGGGAAACAATTCTGGTGGGGGCTTGGTTTAACTTTATCGTCCCCTACGGTTATTCTATGGTTTGCAGTTGTCGCTGGACCGATAATTGCTAGCTTCGGTACCCACGACATGACAACAACGACTGTGTTTATTGCTGGTTTTTTTGCGGCTAGCGTAGTCTGGTCAGGTTTTATTGCGTTAGTTTCCGGCGTTTCCCGGAAGTGGTCCAGCGCACGATTCATACGTATCATGTCGCTGGTCTCCGCGGTTTTGTTTTTGATTCTGACAGTGAAAATTTTTATGGACGGTTGGCAGCATTTGCTCCATCCTGCGGCATAGCTTTTCTGATGAAGTCCTGCAGGTCTTCACAAATCATGTCTGGCGTCACGCCAGCAGATTCAAGCTGCGCTTGAACATTTTCGGCCGTAGCAACGCCTGTTAACACGAGTGCTGTACGGCAGCCAGCCACTGCGCCACCACGGATGTCGGTAGCGGCATTGTCGCCGATGACCCAGACATCCGCGGGAGGAAGTCCTAACCGCGCGATGGCGTAGTTCATAATGATCGGCGACGGTTTGCCGATCACTACCGGCTCCACGCCCGATGCCGAAGTAATCGATGCGGCGAGGGAGCCTGCCCCCGGCATAAGTCCTCCATCCGACGGCAGCATGCGGTCGGGATTCGTTAAAACATAGGCTGCGCCATTCTTAATATGGCGAACTGCCTCCGTCAGCTTCGTGTACGTGAAGCTGCGATCAATGCCCTGGACGACGAAGTCTGGCGTCTCTTCTGTCAAGAGGAAGCCGGCAGCCTCGAGGGCTATTTGTAGTCCAGCTTCGCCTACTACGTGCACGCGGCTTCCGTGCCTTTGTTCGGCCATGTACTGCGCGGCCGCCTGGGAGGAGGTGTACACGGCATCAGGTGTTACCTCGATACCAAGCTCATGCATGTGTTCCGCTACCTGCTGGGGAGTACGGGAGGAATTGTTGGTCACGAGAAGGTACGGCAAGTGGTTATCGTTAAGAAGACGAATGAAAGCCGCTGCATGAGGAATAGGCTCTCGTCCACGATATAAAGTTCCATCCAAATCAATCAGGAATCCGATCATTATTTTGCACTTCCTTATCACAGTCTTTTTTCATTCGTGCTGAGTTACCCTGTTATTACATAGAAGGGAGCGTTATTTCTACTGTGGTTCCCTCCCCTAATTTGCTTCGAATTTTCATTGTACCACCATGGCCTTCAATGATTCGGTAACAGACCATGAGACCAAGTCCAGTCCCTTTTTCCTTTGTGCTGTAGAAAGGCTCACCTAGCTTTGGCAGTCGTTCAGGCGCTATTCCGCAGCCTTGATCAATGAACCGAATGATCAAGTTTTGCCCATCTTCCGCAGGTAATGCTTGGATAAGCATAATGCCGCCTAGCGTCATCGACTCCAGTGCATTTTTAAGGATATTAATAAATACTTGTTTAAGCTGGTGTTCGTCGCAGGAAACAAGTGGGAGTGAGTAAGCGATCTCATCTTCGATTTCGATGTTACCTAACAGCGCCTGTGGCTGTAACAGCTCAATCGTGCTCATTACAATTGAATCCAGTCTACGAGCCTCGAAAAGAATAGCCTGGGGCTTGGACACAAATAGAAATTCATTGACGATAAATTCAATGCGCTGAAGCTCTTTTTGCATAATTTCTATATAATATTGCTCCTTGGGACTATTTGTCTTCAAAAGCTGTAAAAAACCTTTCAAGGCAGTCAGAGGATTGCGAATTTCGTGAGCCACGCCAGCGGCTAATTGACCAACTGCGGATAATTTATCGGATTTGATCAGTAGTTCTTGGGTTTTTTTCTGTTCTGTTATATCTTGAAACGTGATGACGGTACCAAGAAGATGCGCTTTTCCTTCCAACATGGGACTGCACATATATTCTACGGGAAAGCTGGTTCCGTCTTTTTTCCAGAAGAGGTCCTCTTTCACCACAGTCACTTCTCGATTCAAAATCGTGCTTAGGATTGGACTTTCTTCCTTCGAGTAAAGGCTCCCATCACTTTTTTCCGGCCGGACGAGATTGTGAATTTGTCTCCCTAGCATTTCATCCACTTTCCAGCCTGTGATCGCTTCAGCAGCTTTATTCCAGAAAATTGTTCTACCGCTCATATCAATGCCATAAATACCTTCAGAAACAGAATTAAGAATGAGTTGATTTTGCTTATGTAGCTTATCAATTTCTTTCTTTTGTTCTTTGACTTCGGTCAAGTCTTTTAGAATGGCATAAACACCAACGATGTGTCCATCGACCATGGTTGGTACGAAAGTCACGTTGGATTGCACAGGAAACCCTTTCTGGTGAACGAAAGCAGCTTCAAAATGCTGTGGCATCCCGGCAGAAGCAACCTGAAAATGATGCAGTGCCTTGAGTAAATCAGGAGGATTAATCATGGGTATGAATGAAGTAAGCAGGGAAGCTTCTCGGCTTAAACCGAGCAGATGTTCTAAACCGTGATTTGAAGTAAGCACCTCGCCGTCCAAGCTGAAGGAAATAATAGAATCCGGGTGATTGTCATAAAGAGACTTGTAACGCTCGACGCTTTCTTTTAATTTCACTTCTCTTTCTTTAATTTGCTTGAAGAAATAGAAGGCAAGTCCCACGATGAAACAGATAACTAATATATCTGCGGCAATTCCTACATGCTTAATATTTTGTAAAAAAACAACGCGATGCAGCACGATCGAATCTATCAAGAGCAAAAGAAAAGCGAGGGTATGATAAACTAGCGCAATTTGAAATAAAGTCCAACGTTGAGTCGTTGTCTGTTTTTTGAACATGATTGACTTTCAGCGCTCCTTTAAGTCATTTTCTCCCATAAGTGTATCAGGATTCGACAGAAAATTATACATTTTACCTTCCTTTTGTTCAAAATAGATCATGTTGGAAGCATCTTCCTTGTGATATAATTGTGAAAATTTAAAGAGAAATTCCAATGGGCAGTCTCATAGGTCTATTCGGAAACATATAAATGAGCCCTTCAAGGTTACATTTTAGGGAGCCTGAGGAGGATAAAAAGTAAGTAGTTGGTACTATTTTTAGAAAAAATGAAGTGTACTTGTCCCGGAAATTTAGGTATAATGTAACAAAAGGTCGTTTTTCTGCGGATTTTATTCACAAAGGAGATCGGAGCTTATGAAGGCTGAGTACATTCATCCCTTTCTAGAGTCGGCTAGAATCGTCATCGAGCAAGTAGCTAACATTCGTCCTACAACAGGGCAGCTCGGCGTCAAAGACGTCAAATTTGTGGAAAAGTACATCTGGATTCAAATTGGGATGACCGGACAAATGGAAGGCGATATTGTGTTTGGCTTAGCCGAAGAGGTTGCTCTGAAGATGGTTTCTGCTATGATGGGTGGATTTACAGTGACAGAAATGGATGAAATGGGCAAAAGTGCCATATCTGAGCTTGGAAATATGATTAGCGGGAACGCAAGCACGATGCTGTTCAATCAAGGAGTTCGGGTTGATATTACGCCTCCAAAGATCGTACAGTCAGCAACGGCTGCAGGCTTTGTACCTAAGAAAGCGTTGACGATTCCTTTAATTATGGATAGTATCGGTGAGCTGGACATTCAAGTTCTCATTACGTAGCATCCGTTTCGCACGGAGTTTTAATATGCTAGAATCGATGGAGTGCTGCTGAAGCGGCGGCTCCATTTTTTTATATGATCTGACAGTAGTAAGGAGAAGTCTACATTGAATATTAAAGGGAAGATTGTATGGATAACAGGAGCATCTAGCGGGATTGGTGCTGTAATGGCGTATCAATTCTCGGCTAAGGGTGCGGTACCGATTCTTACAGCTAGAAACACGGATAAATTAGAGGAGATCGCTGCAGGATTGCCTGGGCAGCACGCTGTATATCCATTAGATGTAACGAATACAGAACAAGTAGGCGATGTTGTTAAGCTGATCATCGAACGATATGGTCGTATTGATATTCTAATTAACAATGCCGGCTACGGCATATTTGAGTCATTTGTAGGGGCTCCTTTTGAGCACTTTGAAGATATGATGAACGTTAATTACTTGGGCTTGGTTCGCTGTACGCAAGCAGTTTTGCCGCACATGCTTCAAGCTGGGAATGGTCACATTGTCAATATCGCATCTATGGCCGGCAAAATAGGTTCAGCCAAATCCACCGGTTATTCAGCAACAAAGCATGCGGTTCTTGGCTTTACGAACAGTTTGAGGCAGGAACTCAACGGTTCAGGTATTTCAATTACCGCGATTAACCCCGGTCCAATTGCTACTCCTTTCTTCGACAAGGCAGACCCAAGCGGCAACTATGTGAAAAATATCTCGTGGTTCATGCTGAAGCCTGAGAAAGTTGTTAGAGAGCTTATCGATGCGGTTGAAAGAAATGTGCCCGAAAAGAATTTGCCGTTTATTGCTGGAGTCGGTGTCAAGCTATTTCATTTGTTCCCAAGAATCTTTGACCGCATAGCAACAAAAATGTTAAATAAGAAATAAAAACGTTATCAAGATTATCCAAGCTCTTTACATAGGGAGCAGTGAAATATAAAAAAGCGAACCTCAATTCGGGAAAAATTGAGATTCGCTTTTTATTATGGGTTTGGCGTACCTGACTTCAAGGCTTGATTCAAGTCGCGAATCTCTTCAAAAATCCGACGAACTTCAGCTTTTCCAGTTGGATGCGTTTGGTTCCAATGGGAAGCAAGAGCAGGGAGCGATTTATGAATGTGATTATAAAGTGCCCAAATCTTGATTTTCTCAATCATTTCTGGTGAAGTATCGCCTGTAATTAACTCAGCTGTTTTCAACAATAAAGCATCGAATTCATTCTCAAATTCTGTATTCATAGTTTCATCCCTTCGGATGGAATATTAAAGAGTAATTCCAGTCTAACGCAAGGCGCCACGACTGTCAAAAATGGAGGTTCTCATGTCAAGTGTACAAACAATCGTTCAAGACGGTGAACTATTAGAGCGGGAACAATTGCGTTGTTATACCAAACAAGTATCGCTCTATCTTCTTACTTACAGTAGTCAGGGCTTACGCGTGAAAGGCTTTTTAGCCGTTCCCGAAGGTGACAATCCGAGGCCTGCCGTCATATATTGCCGCGGTGGGATTAGACGAGTTGGCATGGTTCGAAAGCGGAGAATTGTCTCGATGGCACAGAGGGGATATGTTGTGTTTGCTCCTTTTTATCGAGGCAATGAAGGGGGAGAAGGACGAGAGGATTTTGGTGGCGAGGATCGGTACGATGTGTTTCACGCTATCCCGTTGGTACAATCATTGGATGAAGTGCTTCCCGGGCCTGTATCCTTAATTGGGTTTTCTAGAGGCGCGGTAATGGCGATGCTTGCAGCCAAAGAATGCAGCGGTGTAGGGCCTGTTGTTGTATGGAGCGGTGTAAGTGATATGCTTGCTACCTATGAAGAACGGGTAGACATGAGAAGAATGCTCAAACGTGTTGTCGGACATCCCAAGAAACAAATAGACGCATATCTGCAACGTTCACCTATCCATTGGGTCGATCAGGTGGAGTCGCCAATTTTCATCATTCATGGTACACAAGATACCCAGGTCCACGTTGAGCATGCAAAGAAGCTGGGTACGGCTCTTGAGCGTGCAGGTAAGGATTATACAATGGTATTATATGAAGGGCTTGATCATCGATTTCCGAAAAAAGAAGACGAAAAAGCGCTTGATACTATGTTTTTATGGCTGAATACCAAGCTCAGGCTTATGAACTAGGAAGCAAATTCCACTTTTTTTCTGTTTAATATTGTTTACTGTCCTCTAATGCCCTAATATGAAGTAGGGAGCACAGAAGGTTTTTGAGCCGATTGTGGTTGGGGGGCTTTTATGTCGAAGTATTTGACGCTAATATTTACTTGTGACTTTTATACTTTGGATAAGGGCGTACAAGAGCAGGTTTACCAGGAGTTTTATTTGCTTGTATACCCAATGATTTATTTTATATTAAGAGATCACGCCGGGGTTGAAGATATTATTCAAGAGTCATTCCTGCGCGCTGTGAGCAAGGCCCCTACGCTAAAGGAAATTGACAAGTACGAGGGCTGGGTGAAAAAGTTAACTAGAAATGTAACACTCAACCATCTACGTAAGCACAAAAGGAACCGGGAAGAGCTTGAAACGGATCTCATTCTCGTTACGAAAGAAGCAGCACCGACTTCGGAATATTTGGTTCCTCTTGAAAAAGAAGTCGAGTTAAAGCACATGCGTGAAGCGATTATTAAATACATTAATCAATTAAGCCCATCCTATCGACAAATTATAGCGATGAAGTGGATACATAATTTATCGTATAAAGAGATGGCAAGTGAGCTTGGCGTTACCGAAGGTGTGATTAGACAAAGATTGTTCCGCGCCCGTGAAGCTATCAGGCAGAAGTTGCTTGAGGAATGGGGATCTTTGCATGAGTAACTGGAAGACGGATGAGAAGGAATTGGAAAAGATATTGAAGCGGTCGGTGATTCAGCACTATGCGGATGCCGCTGCTAATGTTACTTACAATCCAGACTCATGGTCTACAATGAAGCGAAGGCTTGATCAAAAGCGCGTTAGACAAGTTAGGAAATATCGCGTACAATCAACTGGGATTGTCATTGCCTCCTTCATGCTTTTTACTCTCGTCTTTGCAGGACCTATGGAAACGAATACAATTCACCCTTTCACAAGACTTATTTATCATGTGAAAGAAGATATTACTACGTATTGGCATAGACTAGGGCATAGTGCTTCCCAGCAAGAAATTGTTAAAGGGAAGAGCGATAAGTGTATTTCGCTCAGCAAATAGAGCATTTCTTGCACACCGAGCTTTGTTCCCTAGGGACAGAGCTTTTTCATTGTGTGTTTGTTTCACTATGCGATGTGTCTTATAATTGGATTAAAGAAATGACGAAATGGGGTTTGTAGAAGTGAAGACAAGTTTCGAACAACTGCTTGTTGAGCAGTCTTATGTAGATAAATTAAATGAGATGGGCATTGGGGAGCCTACGCCGATTCAAGAGGAAGCGATTCCTACGCTACTGCAGGGGAAGGATGCCATTATTCAGTCACAGACTGGAACTGGGAAAACACTTGCTTATTTGCTGCCTGCCCTGCAAAAAATCGACCCGTTGCAAAAGCAGCTCCAAGTCGTAGTAGTGGTGCCGACTAGAGAGCTCGGGATGCAAATTCTGCAAGAGATTGAGAAGTTGACGCAAGGAACACAGTTACGTTCGCAATCACTTATTGGTGGTGCAGCTGTTGTCAGACAAGTCGAGAAGCTTAAACTCCATCCGCATATTGTAGTGGGTACGCCTGGGAGGCTGTTAGAGCTTATCAAGATGCGTAAGATCACCCTACATCATGTGAGGATGGCAATCGTTGATGAAGTTGATCAAGTATTTGAGCTAGGCTCTATGAACGAGGTTGAAGCGATCCTAAAAGGTATGTTGCGCTCAAGCCAAACGGTGTTCGTTTCAGCCACGATTCCAGCTAGTATTGAACAAGCGGCGCAGAAGTGGATGAAGGAGCCAGCTATACTGAAAATCAATCCGAGTCAGCGTACGGCTGAAACATTGGAGCATTGTTATTTCGTGTGTGAAGAAAGAGAGAGAATCGATACGCTGCGAAGATTGGTTCGTCTAATAAATCCTGCTTCAGCGATTGTTTTCATTAATGCAACAGCTGACATTGCAGAGGTTGTCGGAAAGCTTCAGTACGTGGGGCTTTCTGTAGAAGCCTTGTATGGGGAAGCTGCCAAACAGGAACGAGCCAAAGTGATGGGGAACTTCCGTGAGCGGAAGTTCCAACTCCTCCTAGCTACGGATATTGCGGCAAGGGGCTTAGACATCGAAGGCGTTACTCATGTCTTCCACCTGGATCCTGCGATAAACGCGGAGTATTATCTCCATCGCGTCGGACGGACTGGTCGCATGGGCCGCAAAGGCACAGCTATTTCTATTGTGACGCCGAAGGAATTGTTCATTCTCGACAAGTTCGAGAAGCAGCTTGGTATTACGATTGCTCCAAAGGCAATGTATGAAGGCAAGATCGTCGACCCTTCTCAGGACCGTAGTGCGTCTACAATGCGTACCCGCCGAGAAGCTGCACGCTCGCCACGTGGCGCAGCGCCTGTGCGCGGCACTTCGCCTAGCACGCGGCAGGCTTCAGCTCCTGAGGCGCGTATCAACTCCGCGGCGCCAGTCAGAAGCGTTGATCCCAGCTCGTCAGCTCCTCGCAGTAATGGAAACGGAAGCGGTAGCGGGAGGACCTTGAGCCCAGCAGCTCAAAAGGCGCAGCGTGAGCGGGACCGCAAGAGCAAAGGCGCGCCGCGCTGGCTCAAAGCGAAGCAGCAGGACAAAGAATAGCCTGAAATCAGCGGACAGTGCCGCTAGTCGACTCTGGAGCCATTTGAAGATAAACGTTCCGGCACATCATGGAAGATGGGGGGCGTAACAGCTGCGGATGAGAAAGATTTTAGTCATAGTAACAATGACAATCGTACTCTTAATAGTTGTTCTAGCAGGGGGACTCTGGTATATCAAGCCAACGGAAGTATTAGATCTTAACTACAAAGAGCTGGAGATTACAAACAAAATTCTGGACATTATCAAGAATCGGAAACTTGAAGTTGTGCTAACGGAACAAGACGTTAATAATATGGTGAAGAAGCAGCTTGCTGCGCGTCAAACACTTCCTAACGACGTTCGTATCGAAGGAGCTAAAATTTCCGTTCATGGAACCATGCTCGAAGCTGATGTGAATATTCGTTGGCACGATCAAGTGCCCGTAGGCGCCAAAATGTGGTTCAATTTAACGTGGAACAACCCTAACCTTCAAATTGAACATGTTGCTACACAAATTAAGGGATTCAAACTTCCTAATGCGTGGTTGCAATTAGCGCCGTTTCAAATTCCAATTGAACAACATTTGCCCAAGCTTATTGGTGTTAAAACCGTAGTTTTTGAAGATCGCGCTATTCAAATTGATTTAAAACTTTTAAAGTAGCTAAAGATGGCTTCCGTGTATGCATGTACTAAAAAAAGTAAAAGTGATGAGCCAACTCGATGGACTTAAGTAATTGGTAGAACTACCAAGCGACTAGAGTCCATCGAGTTGGCTTTTCGTTCAATTAGCCAGATCTCAGATCCTGTATTTTCCAACGATAAGAAAACAAAATAATAGCAAGGGTTAAACTCATGCCCCCAAGGATAAACCAAATTGCAACCCCGACATGGAGATGATCCATGCCCCATCCCACAGCTAAGGGAAGAACGGCACCTCCCAAGCCGCCTGAAGCAATCAGTGTACTTGTTGATTGCTCTGTTCGACCGGGAAGCAATTGATTGGCGTAAATCAGTGCAACGGCGAATATCCCAGACATGAAAAAACCGAGCAGTAGCACGATGACAAAGCTGCTCCAGACCTGTGAGCTAAACATCCATAAAAAAGCGATGAAGAGACTTGCTCCAAAAGAAACAGCTAGGAACCGAAAGTAAGTCATTTTCTCTGCGAGTACACCCGCAAATACGCGTCCGACTACCATGGTCAGCCAATAAGCGGTCACTGATAGGGAGGAAAGGGAACTAGAGGCTTTCAGCTGATCGATAAAAATAGAAGGCAGAAAATTAACGATTGAATTCTCCATCCCACAATAAAAAAAGAAGACAATCATGAAGAGGAACAGAAAGGCGAATGAATTTTTTGTTAGCGCCGGAGGTTTTTCTTCTTTTTGTGCTAGATTAGCTCGGTGGCCTAGCAACTGATCATGTTCGCCTAAAGAAAGTTTTGACCAAATGAGCGCTGTAGCTAATGCGCTAGCTCCGAGCAAGAGGAAGGAATACTTCCAAGCGCCGCCAGCAATTAAGATACTTGATATAAGGGGCATGATGAGTGCGCCTAATCCGAAAAAAACTTCAAGCTTACTGAAGGCAGCTGCTTGCTTATCTTTGGCTGCTACCAAAATAAAAGTGCTAATGCTTGATTCAACGAGACCAAACGAGGCTCCTGCAAGGAAAGTTAGGCATACAGCAAGCGGCCATGGTGGCAATAAGACGATTGCGAACATGGAAATTCCAAGCAGAGCGAAGGCTGTAGTAATGGTACTTCTGCGATTTATGCGGCGAATGAGAAAGGGCATACTAAGGACGCCAAGAAGGAAGCCGCCAAATTGCATAAAGACCAAGAGGCCGCCGTCACTGTAGCTGCGCCCGTAATAGGCTAACAATTCAGGTAATACGGCTCCGAAAATAACATGTGTGCTGCCAGTCAGCAGATAGGACAGGCAGCCCATTATGAGTAATCTTTTCATTATCCGATGCTACCTTTTTCTGGTAATGACAGCTTTTCGTTATGGTTCAAAACGTGCATAATTCCCTCAGAAACGGAATTAATTTGAAAGGCGGCTTGCTGCCTAACTTCAGGATGAGCACCACTCATAGCAAAACTGTGAGGCGTAATACCGAACATGGATATATCGTTAAACGAATCCCCAAAGCAAGCAACCTCCTCAGGCTGCAATCCGAGCTTTTCAAGTAGAACCAGCAGAGAAGAGCCTTTTGAAACATTTCGCGGCATAATATCGA
The DNA here is from genome assembly GCF_010820665.1 of Paenibacillus sp. SYP-B3998. Taxonomy (GTDB): domain Bacteria; phylum Bacillota; class Bacilli; order Paenibacillales; family NBRC-103111; genus Paenibacillus_E. The sequence goes on from NZ_JAAIKC010000009.1 coordinate 251,566, forward strand.
GGCAATCCGTATCCGATATGAACAATTCTACCTGGTCACCGATATGTTGCTTCATTACCTCTATGACTTGCATGAGAATCTCAAGCTCCCCAAGAAGAGTAAATTTACAGGTGGGAAGATTTGTTTTAAACGCATGCTCCGCGTCTTCTTTCACAATGAAAGGTTGAAACATTCTCGCTTCAACCTTGTTAGATGCTGAGGAAACATTTTCAATATAATTGGCATCTCCCGAGCAAATTAACTTGACAAGCTCGAAGTCCTTAAGTAGTTGGTAGACTTGAAGGGCTAAATCAGGATCAAACAGCTTAGATTGTAAGAATGTACCGTCATCCAAGTGAATAAAGGCTCCATTCTGCGAGACAGAAAATGCCTTGTGGCCGATTTCTTTCATGACCTGTTGTATTTCTGTATGCATTCTCCCTGATGCCAGACACAACTGAATACCCGCCTCATTGGCTTTCACTAGGGCAGCTAGTTCTCTGGGGCTAACCTTCTTGCTATGATCGAGTAACGTTCCATCCAGATCACTTACGATAAGTTTTATCATGTCGTCATTCCCCTCCAGCTAGCACAATCTCAACTTCACAAGCAAGCAGCTTCTCCTTGATTTCAGAACTTAGATCTTGATCGGTAATGAGAATGTCAATACTCTCGAATCCCACTACGCGATGGAATAGTTTTTTTCCAAACTTGGAATGGTCGGCAAGTACGATGACTTGATCAGCGTGCTGCATCATTTCTCTGACTAGGTAGCTGTCCTCTTCGTTTGGTGCAGATAAACCTTCTTCTGTGATGCCGCAGGTTCCGATAAATAATTTATCGACGTGATAATCGTTAAGCATTTCAATTGCTTTAGCTCCATAAACGCTGTGATGCTTATTGTCGAGTACGCCTCCTAATATATGAATAGTCGTCTCTTCTTTGCGCGCCAGAATCGCTGCGATTTCAATGGAATTAGTGACAATCACATTTTTCTTGGAATTCAACGCTGCAGCGGCATGAAGAACGGTTGTAGAGGCATCCATCATTAAGTAATCACCATCTTGCATCAAGGATGCGGCTGCTTTTCCGATCGTCAGCTTGGAAGATGATTCGGCCTGCAGCCGTTGATCATAATTACCTACGTCCTTAGAGAGTGTTGGAAGAATCGCGCCTCCGCGGGTTCGGATAATCCGACCTTGCTCCTCAAGTTTAACCATGTCGCGTCTTGCGGTATCGCGGGAAATATCATAAAGCTCACAAATAAGATCAACGGTGATTCGCTTATTTGATTTTAAGTAATCAACAATAGAAATAAGTCGTTCTTCTTGAAACAATTCATTGACTCTCCTTTAACTTAAGTTTTAATAAGTGTTTATAAGTATTTATGCTTATTATATAGAGTGGTTGTGGTTATTTCAATAATAAAAATTTTGTGAAGAGAAAAAAATAATGCTTCTCGTAAAAAAATAAAGACCGTACAGCACGCTCAGTAAGCGAATGTACGGTCTTTTCATTATTTTATTGCTGTCTTTTTCCGAGTAAGAATATAGTTTGGATAGGTAATCTCACCGGTGTCTAGCTTTCTAATTTCTTCATCGTTCCAGCCGCTAATTTTATTCACTCCAGTAATACCTGTCAGTTTAATCTGATAATGGTTGGCCAGATACAGCTGTAGTTTAGCCATTTCTTCTGGCGAAATCTCTCTGAGCTTTTGCTTACCGTTTATTTGCCCGAGGATGATACCGATTGACTCTGCAGCCAAACCTGTATTAGGTTGAATCCTTGTACTACCATAAGCAATGGCAGAGGAGCCAACATTTTTACCGGCAGCGATGACGTTGTCATAATTTTTAAGTAAGAAGCTTCGCAAGGGCATGCCATATTTATCAGGCCTTCCCATTTCGATTCCCCATTTGTTCGCACTCGTGCCTTGCAAATCAAGCGGATACCCACCAATGCTTACATTATCCCAAAACATATTGCCAGAGAGTAGATCAGATGGCTTCAGCACATAGTCCATTTCATAATGATTATATTCTCGTATGTAAGGGTAAGTCGGCAGCTCGCTCAATTCTGCATGCTGCCAGCCGGGCAACGTTTTGCGGAAATGTTTAAGAATGAGAGGCGTTTCATTATTACCTAAATTTACAGCTTCTTTGATCGAATCAGGGTTGGAGGGATCAACGGTATAAACGAGTAAAGCGTTGATAGCGACCTCTCCATCTCGTTGATTGACGGCGTTTAATCCTCTTAGGAAAACACGATCATTGGAAGCTTGATAAGCTTTTGTCATGCCACTAAGCCCAATTGCGAAGCTATCGCTAACATAGCCCCCACCAAACTGCTTATTTTTCTCAGCGCTGCTCAAATGATTAAATGTAGTGTTGAATGTTTTCCAATCTACATTTTTGAATTTCATCATCATGCCAGCACTCATGTATTCAATATTATCTTGTCCATAGAATTTCTCTAGACCCGGTAGTCGTTTAGCATCCAAATGATGGATAAGCGCTGCGAAGTCGCTGTTTTCTACATAATAGGAAGCGGAAATCTTCTTTTTCTCATGCTGCTGATTCGTGTAGGTAATGGAGTTGATTTTGTGTAAACTGTCAGGGCTTTTTGTTTGCTCGACTTCATTAATCTCAATTCCTGACTCTAATGGGATATCTTTAATTAATTTATTCATATAGGAAGAAAACTCGGATAGTTTACGTATTTTAGCATTTCTGAAGCCGTCGAAGAGTTCCTTTGCACGACCTTGAACGAGTATTTTCCCATGCTCGTCTCTCGTTTCATCAAGAAAAAGCATTTGACTTTGTAGAACTTGTCCTCCAAAAGCTGAGCGTGGGTCCAGTATTTTTACTTTCAATCCTTCGTCCGCTGCTGCCCTTGCTAAATATAGTCCTTCTAATTCACTACCAATTAGAACAACATCCGTATACTCGACGGGAAGACTACTTTTGCTTCCATTGTTTATGAGTTGTGACTGTGGAGATGGTGTAGCGCTGATGGATGAACCGTCTAGCGCGCCGGATGGAGAGCTTTTATCTTGCTGAAACCATGTCTTTCCTAATGAGAAAGCCGAAATCAAAATAACTAAAGCTGCAAGGGCGATGACGAGCCGTACTCGTGTACTGAATAAACGCATGCGTGAGCTCCTTTAACGGGTAGTTTTGTACCCTCCCAGTCTATCAGTTTCATTGTGCTTTTAATAGAGATTCTATCTTGGTTTCAGGGATTTTATGATTCACCCCCCGAAATAAAATCATCAAGTCGAACTTTTGTAGCATAACCAGGAACCCTTCGCGAAGGCTCCACATTACTTATGAAATTATGAATAAGGGAGAGAGAATTTAATGAAACAACAATTATTCAAAAAAGTGGTAGCAACCGGTCTCGTACTGACAATGGTAATGGGGGGCGGGACTGCAGCTTTTGCAAAAGGTAATGAGCATGGCAATGATCATGGCAAGGGTTCCGATAAATGGAACTATAATAGTAACAATAACTACAATAACAATAGCATGGACAAGTTTGATGTAAAAGGGAACATCCAAATACGTATTAATTTCGATGATTTGAAAAGTGCTCAATGGGCAATGCGCTACATAGCAAGTTTGGCTTCCAAGCGTGTTTTTGAAGGATACGAAGATGGAACATTTAAACCTGATAACAGTGTTTCTCGTATCGAAGCGATTACAGCAGCTGTACGATTGATGGGATTGCGTGAAAAAGCCGAGTCTTCTACTGAAATGCAAACGAAGCTAAATTTTAAAGACGCGGATAAAATTCCTTCATGGGCAGTAGGTTACGTAGCTGTAGCGCTAGAGAACGATTTGTTCACAGAAAATGATGACGCTGTTCAACCACAAAAAGATGCAGACCGTCTGTGGGCAACTACACTCTTGGTTAAAGCTTTGAAATTGGAAACTGAAGCTAAAGCGAAAATGAATACAAGCCTTACTTTCAAAGATGCGAAGCACATTCCTGCTGGATCCGTAGGTTATGTGGCAGTAGCCATAGAAAAAGGGCTCGTTGATGGTTTTGAAGACAATACTTTTAGACCAGGTCAATCTGTCACACGCGCTCAACTTGCAGCTTTGCTTGATCGCACAGGTAATCAACTACCTGACCAAGATCAAAATGCTAGCTCGGGTACAGTAAGCACTGCGGTTTATAATAATGTTTTATCATTAACGAAATCAGGCGCTACAACGCAATATGTTCTTCACCCGGATGCATTTGTTTTGAGAAACGGAGTGAAAGTAAGCGTATCTGCTCTGCAGGTTGGAGATGAAGTGAAGGTTCGTTCTTATAACAATACAGTTGTCTTTATTGAAGTAACCAAATTGGCGCAAGTTAACCAATCTTTCGGCGTAGTTGGTACATTGAATGGAACAACTCTCAACGCTCAAGGTAAGATTGCCACGATTTCGATTAACCAAAATGTTAATGGAGTCAATCAAACAGCAGTTTACAACGTTGCTGCTGATGTAGCATTAACTGGGAACTTGTCTTTGTTTACACAAGGGCATTTGGTTGAACTTAAAGGTCAGAACCAAGTTGTCACTTCAATTGATGTAAAAGCTTAGTAACATAAAAATTAGATATAAAAGGTTAGATTTTGCAACAACCTCAGCTGCTAACAGTTGGGGTTGTTGTTTGTATGCTTGCATATTTTTTAATTTTGGAGGCAAACTGACACCTATCTTGAAAAGGGAGATGATTGTTTTATGGATGAAGCGCTTATTCAAACGTTTAAAAATTACTATGCAGGTTATCGTACGGCAACTAATGTGGATCAAAGTTTCAGTGATGCCTATCAAGCGCTCGCTTATCATGTAATTGAACAAACAGGTCAGTTTGCAGATAAAGGTAAGTTAGGGGAAATTCAAACCTTGGTGCGTGAGTTTAAAAATATACAGCTTGCCATTAGTCCAAGTAATGATTCTGTTAAAGAGCAATTCGAGCAAGAGTTGGTTGAGCATTTGCTGAATCGCACACTTACTTAATTGTATTTTAATAAAAGGTTGCATTATTTATTTTGGCGTGCTATATTGTTGATCCGGCCAAAAAAGAGCTCGAAATTTTATGAAAAATATAAAATAAAGCTTGCAATTAACTGGGCGAATGTGTTACATTAATCAAGTCGCCTTTGAAGGGCGGAGGATTAAAACGAAAGAAATTGATCTTTGAAAACTGAACAACGAGTGAAAGAAGCACGGTCGAGCAATCGACCAAAAAAGAGATGCAAATCTCGCTAGCAACGCAAATGAGCAATTAAGCTTTCAAA